>CAWBMI010000001.1:0-23455 GCA_963789875.1 uncultured Acidobacteriaceae bacterium
AAGGACGAGCAGAACGGGAAAGGGCACGACTTCTGTCGTGCCGTTCAGTCTTCTGCCTCCCAACGCTCACATTCTCCCGCAGCCACGCGACATACCCATCCTCATCAAGCGTTCCCGCCGCGAGATCCAGAACCGCCCGAGTGGCATCTTCCTCAGTGGCCGCGAAGTCGAACCGATCAAGTTCGAGAAAAAGAATACCCGCCACGAACCCAGTTCGCTTGTTGCCATCGATGAAGGGATCATTTCCAACGATCCCCGCGGTGTAAATCGCTGATAGCTAACTATGTCGGGAGAATCGGCGTAGATGAGATGCTGCCGCAATCAAGCCTCTGCCCCGATTCAAGAAGATTCAGATCGCGTAGTCCCAGAGCCCCACCGTGCAAAGCCAGAAGCCGGTCATGAATCGCGAGCACATCGCGAGTTTCAATCCACAGCGGCTCTTTTCTCTTAAGCTCGCTCTTGCCGCCACCCGCTTTTCCACCGCGCTTTCGAGCCACACGTCACTTTGCCAGCGCACGTAGCGTATTGCGATAGCGTCCCATAATTTATTCCGCCTTCTCCATCTTCTTCTCGAAAGTGGGTTCATAAGGCGTCAGCGGGTAGTCGCCATCCCCGGACTCGACAAGAAAGACCTTCTCCCCGTCGCGCGTCCGCAGGCGCTGAATGACTTCCTTGGGCAGGACAACACCAAGCGAATTGCCGAACTTACGAATCTTGAGTGGAACCATTGAGCCCCGGGTTATTACAATTGTAATAACTCCCTCAAACTATCGCAAGCCTCAGGGATGAAGGGCAAACGACCAACGACTTCCTAAGCCCCAACGGCTTCTTGCCCACCCAGCGGCAAGAAATACTGCGTACCCTTAATCGGCTCCGAAACCTTCCGCAGCAACTCCCGCAAATCTTCATTGCGCTCGACAAAATCAATGTCAGAAGTATTCACAATGAGCAGATCCGACGAAGTGTAGTGAAAAAAGAAATGCTCGTAAGCTTTCACCACTTCTTCGAGATACTCGTCGCTCACAGCGCGCTCGCCCGGCGCATTCTTTTTCCGCAGCCGCTTCTTCAGCACCTCTGGCGTGGCCTGCAAGTAAATCACGAGGTCGGGCGTAGGCAACTGCTCCCGAAAGTGATTGTAGTAACGGTTGTAGGTATCAAGTTCCTGATCGGTAAGATTCAGGCAGGCAAAAAGCTTATCTTTTTCGAAGATGAAGTCGGCCACCACCATCTTCTGCGAGCCCGCCCCGAGATCAAGCGCCTGCAACTGCTGAAAGCGCTGCACCAGAAACGTGAACTGCGCCTGAAACGCCGCGCCCCGCTCGCCCTCGTAAAAAGGCGCGAGAAAAGGATTCGACTCCGTCTCGATCACGCGTTGCGCCTTCAACCGCTCGGCAAGAATTCCGGCCAGCGTGCTCTTGCCCACCCGTATCGGACCCTCTACAGCAATGTAGCGCGGCAGTTCGAAAAGATTCGCCATGATGTTTCGGAATTGGCAGAATATCTCGGATCACGCGCCCTGACAATTGCGCGAAGAGTTAACAGAACAAATCGAGCCATTGCGCGAGTTTGTAATTGTGCGAATCGAGCGTGTGAATTGAGCGTGTGAATTGAGCGTCAGTGCCGCCAACAAATATGCGGAGACGCCGCCTCAGCCTGCCCTGAGCGAAGCCGAAGGGGCGGTCCTGGCAGAGCGAAGCTCGCCGGGCCATGCGCCTCCCCGCAATCTCGAATGTACACAGAAGTTAAATCGCCCCGATCACCAATCGCACAATGACTCAATGCAATACAATGCGCCCATGCTCGGCTACGTTATCTCCGCCGCAGCCGCCACGACAGTTGCAGCTGCGGCGTACCAGTCCATGGCTCCCACCGGGCAATGGTACGGTCAGACTTTCACCAACCTCAAACCCGGCACCCGTCAGATTGCTCTCACCTACGACGACGGCCCCAACGAGCCGCACACCGAACGCCTGCTCGAAGTCCTCGCCCGCCACCAAGTCCGCGCCACTTTTTTTCTGATGGGACGCTACGTACAGCAACGCCCCGACCTCGCCCGCTCCATCGCCGCGGCTGGCCACGTCATCGGCAACCACACCTTTACCCATCCCCTGCTGACCTTCAAAAGCGAGGCCGAAATCAGGCGACAACTTTCCGACTGCCGCAACGCGCTTCAGGATGCAGTCGGCGAGCACTCCAATTTTTTTCGGCCGCCCTTCGGCGGCCGGCGCCCGGCGGTTCTGCGTATAGCTCGCGAGCTAGGATTGGAACCGGTAATGTGGAGCGTAACCGGCTACGATTGGAGCGCGCCCCCAGCCGAAATCATCGAGCGCAAGGTCAAAAAGCAGATTCGCGGTGGCGACGTCATTCTTCTCCACGATGGCGGCCACAAACACATGGGAGCCGACCGCTCCCAAACCGTAATCGCCACAGATCACTTGATCACGCACTACAAAGGTGAAGGTTTTGAATTCGTGTCGGTTCCGGTAATGCTAGACCAGCGCTAGAACCTACCGCGCGACGCGCGACGACCGGGTCAGAGACCCGTTCCCACACTTGCAAATGCCTCTCTTGCAGCCGCAACAGTCCGCTGCACATCTTCCTCCGTGTGCGTCGCGCCTAAAAACGCTGCCTCAAACTGCGACGGCGGCAGATAAACTCCGCTATCGAGCATGCTGCGAAAGAATTTTCCAAATGCCTCTGTACTCGACTTTGATGCCGACTCCCAGTCCGTCACTGGCCCCTCGGTAAAGAACCAGGTAAACATCGAACCCACGCGGTTGAAACAAAGCGGCACGCCAGCATCTTTAGCGGCAGCCGCCACTCCCTCCACCAATTCTCCACTCATTTTTTCCAGCCGCGGATAAATCTCCTGCTTCTGATCGCGCAGACGCTTCAGCATCGCACAACCAGCAGCCATCGCCAGCGGATTTCCCGAGAGCGTCCCCGCCTGATACATCGGCCCCAGCGGCGCCACCAGATCCATCATCTCGCTCGATCCGCCGTAGGCCCCAACAGGCAATCCTCCGCCGATGATCTTGCCCAGCGTGGTCAGGTCCGGCCGAATGCTGTAAAGTTCCTGCGCTCCCCCAAAAGCTACGCGAAATCCCGTCATCACTTCATCGAAAATCAAAACCGCTTTCTCGCGCTCGGTGATCATGCGCAAGCCAACCAGAAAATCATCTGCAGCGGGCACGCATCCCATGTTGCCCACCACCGGCTCCACAATCACGCACGCAATCTGATGTTTATATTTCTGAAAGGCATACTCCACCGCCTTGATATCGTTAAAGGGCAGCGCCAGCGTGAATTGGATGAACTCCTCCGGAACCCCCGCCGATCCCGGGATCCCGAGCGTAGCCACCCCTGAACCCGCCTTCACCAGCAGGGAATCGGAGTGACCGTGGTAGCAGCCTTCGAACTTGACGATATATTTTCGCTTGGTATAAGCCCGCGCCAGTCGAATCGCGGACATCGTGGCTTCGGTCCCGGAATTCACGAACCGAACTTTCTGCATCGGCGGAAACGCCGCCAGCACCAACTCCGCCAGATCTGCCTCTGCCGGCGTTGAAGCTCCAAAGCTGGTCCCGTTGCAAGCGGCGCCCACAATCGCATCCAACACATCGGGCGCGGCGTGTCCTAAAATCAGCGGTCCCCACGAACCTACGTAGTCGATGAATTCGTTTTCGTCTGCGTCCCAGATATGCGAACCTTTTCCCCGTACAATAAACGGCGGCTCGCCGCCGACCGAACCGAAGGCCCGCACCGGCGAGTTCACCCCGCCTGGAATCATGCTCTCGGCGCGTTGCCGCAAGCGGCGTGACTGCTCGACTTTTCGAGACGTAGTGGAAGGCATCCAGCGCTCCCGCGCGAGAAGTTCAACACATAACGCCCGCGCGCAACCGACCACTATAACAGCGCAATCGCGGACAAATTCATCAGATATTCATTCTTCTGCCATCATTTTGCAACATCGCCGCGGTAATGTAAGTTCATCAAGTTGCCCTTCTAACCGGGAGGGTTTGAGGGGACAGTCTCGGGGGCTCCGGGCTGTCCTTTTTGTTTTCCCGCCCCCTCCTGACCTTCCTCTCCAGCTATTTCAGTGGAGGATAGTCGTAAAGCTCTGTAACATTCTTTTAATTAATCCTGCGTAGCCTCTTTGCAGCCATGTGGCATTCGCAATTCCCTGGTTATATGACTTTGTCTTCGCGAATGTAGTTAACTATAGTTAATTATTTCTGATACACTGCCATTAACGCGATGGAAATCGCAGCGCTGGGCGACCACCAGCGTTAACTGAAATGCTGGCGCAAGGTTGAAATCATAAAATTGAAATTCATTCTCGATGTCGCAAGAAGCTTTTATGCGGCACCCAGACCGTCATTTGGACGTCGTTCTCGCTTAACCCACCCTGCGGCTCTCCGGCTAGCCCGACAAGTTCTCATGCTGGCTCTTCTGCTCGCTGCAAGTTACTGTCCCTTGTGGGCGCAGCAATCCAGCTCGATTTCTTCTGATGTATCCTCGACCGCTAAAGCCGATGCTTCAGCCCAGGCAGATACATCAGCCGTGGCCGACCCGCCTCCGGACGAGAGCACCGAAGCCATGCTCCCCCATTTCAAAGGCACTCGCTTCTGGCTCTCCGGACAGATGAATTTCATCTTCCAGACCCATCCTCCCTTCCATGCCGACTACAGCGGACCGAACAGTCTCAGCCCGAATTATGAGAAAGCCACATCGCGCGTGCTCACTCTTTACACGGGTGTGCGTTTCAGCAACTCCACCGAACTCCTGATCGATATTGAAGAAGCCGGCGGAGCCGCGCTCAGCACCGGCCTCGGCCTCGCCGGCAACACTGATCTCGATATCGTGCGCAATCCTTCCTTAAGCAAAGCCCCTTATCTAAGCCGGGCAATAATTCACAAAGTCGTCGCGCTGAGCAAGGACAAAGTCGAAAACCAACGCAACTACCTGTCGCTCTTCGAAGAATTACCCCGGCGGCGGCTGGAATTTCGCCTCGGAAAATTCAGCATGCCGGACTTCTTCGATATCAACTCCGTAGGCTCCGACACCCACTTCCAATTCATCAACTGGACTACCGACAACAACGGCGCGTGGGATTACGCCGCCGATACTCGCGGCTACACCGTCGGCCTCACCGCCGACTATGAAGATCGCAACTGGGGTTTGCGTTTCGCCGAAGCCTTAATGCCGAAGGTCGCCAACGGAATCGATCTCGTCTACCAACCCTGGCAGGTGCACGCCGAAAATTGGGAGTACGAATTGCGCCGCGGCTTCATCCCGAAAAAAACCGGTGTAGTCCGCCTGTTGGCCTATACCAACTACGCCAACATGGGCATCTATCGCGATGCTGTCGCCAATTTCGAGGCCGGTCTCTCACCCATTCCAGAAATCACCAACCATCCCTGGCACATTACCCGCAAGTATGGTTTCGGGGTAAATCTGGAACAGAACCTTACGCGTTACCTCACTGCATTCGCGCGCTCCGGTTGGGATAATGGCAAGACTGAGTCCTTCGCCTACACCGAAGTCGACCAGACTTTCGCCGAAGGCATAGGCGCGAATGGTGCGTGGTGGCGCCGCAAACAGGATCGCGCCGGAGTCGCTTTCGTTTCGAACGCCATCAAGAAAGATCACCAGACCTATCTAGCCGATGGCGGCCAGGGCTTTCTATTGGGCGACGGCGGTCTAAACTACGGCCGCGAAAATATTGTTGAGACTTACTACACAGCGCACGTTTGGCGCGGCATCTACATCGCTCCCGGTCTGCAGCACATCAACAACCCCGGCTACAACCGCGACCGCGGTCCAGTCCTAGTCCCGTCCTTCCGCGCTCACGTCGAGTTCTAAATCAACGCTGGCGTTCCAGTCAGCGCAGCGCTGTGCGGTGGAGCAGCGTTTTCAGCGTTGCGATCCATGCTTCCTTGCAAATCGGGCTTCATTCCTGAAATCTGACTCTCACGAACAGTTACTCGTCCACCGTCACGCCCTTCCAGAAAGCCACATATCCCTTTATCTGCTTTGCGGCCGACTTAGGCTCAGGGTAATACCAGGCCGCCCCAGCATTCTTCTTCCCATTCACTTCAAGGTCGTAATAGCTGGCAGTGCCTTTCCATGGACAAACTGTGTGCTCCCCACTAGGCTTGAAATATTCCTTTCGAATAGCATCCGGAGGAAAATACTCATTCCCCTCCACCTCAACCGTTGCATTGCTTTCGGCCAGCACCGCGCCTTCCCACATTGCTTTTGCCATAATGCCCATATAGATTCCTGAAAGAAGCCACAGGTTCACAAAGGTTGGTTCACAAATATCCCAGGAGCCCAAATGCCCGACGCTCTGACCCGCACCCTCTTCAACGGTCATTCCATGACCGGCGCACTCGAACGCGTCCTCGTATGCTCTCCACACGCGGCAGGCTGGGATCAACCGGAGCGCGCCGGCCTTTGGAAACATCTCGGTTTTCACCACGCGCCCGACTTCGCCACAGCTCAGTCGCAACACGATGCACTCTGCAACGAATTGAAATCCGCGGGCGTAGAAGTCATCGAAATGCCGGCTGCTCCCAATCAATCACTCGACGCCGTCTATGCTCACGATGCCGCGCTCCCGACCGATTACGGGCTAATCGCGCTGCGCCCAGGCAAACCAAACCGCGTAACGGAAGGCGCGCTCCAAGCGTCATTTCTCGAGACCATGGACATCCCTACCCACGGCACGATTACCGCACCCGCCAACACCGAAGCCGGGGACATGCTCTGGCTCGACCCCCAAACGCTTCTCATTGGCCACGGCTATCGCACCAACGCAGCCGGCATTCAGCAGATGCGCACTCTCCTGTCACCGAAGGGGGTAGAAGTTCTCTCCTCCCCGCTGCCGTACGGCCCCGGCCCCTCCGCGTGCCTGCATTTGATGTCTTTAATTAGTTTGCTCGATGAGAACACGGCTTTAGTAGACCTGCCTTGGCTGGCGGTAGAAACCGTCGAACTCCTGAAATCCCGCGGATTCGAATTCATCGAGATCGACTATTCCGAGCGTGACACCCTGGCCTGCAACGTCCTCTCTCTGGGAAATAACCGCCTCTTAGCGCTAGAAGAAAATCGCCGCACGAACGAACGACTGCAACGAGCGGGATTCGACCTCCGCACCGTCCCCGGCAGCGAACTCTGCATCAACGGCAGCGGCGGCCCCACCTGCCTAACGCGACCAATCCTGCGCCGATGAACCGTCCGGCTGTGTACTATAATGTGTACATCTCATTACAGAGGTAAATTGTGAGCACAACCATGACGATCCGACTCGAAGCCGCCGTGAAGAATCGCCTGGATCGCTTGTCTGCAGCTACGAAACGCAGCAAGTCTTTCCTCGCTGCCGAGGCCATTCGAGAGTATGTCGCTACGAACGAATGGCAGATTCAGGAGATTCGCGCCGCCATTAAAGAGGCCGACGCTGGCGATTTTGCCAGCGATGCAGACGTCAAGGCGATAATGGACAAATGGGATGACGGTTCGCATTAAGTGGCTAAAAACGGCACTGAAGAATTTCAACGATGAGATCGCCTACATCGCGGAAGAAAATCCGACAGCCTCAAGATTAGTCGCACGGCGGATCAGAGAGTCTGTTGCCTTACTCGCGGAAACACCTGCCATAGGCCGTTCTGGCCGGGTCCCAGGCACGCGCGAATTGCCCGTTCCGAAGACTCGCTATTTAATTCCCTATCGCGTGAGACGGGGAGTCGTCGAAGTTCTGCGCGTCTTTCACGCTTCACGTCGTCCTCCAAAACGATGGCGAGACCTGACCCGCGGTTCCGTGCACCTGTTAAAATAATCCTGCATGCTTCTTCCCTTCGTCCGTGAACTCTTCACGGACGTGGCCAAGCTTCCCGCCTTCACGCGTGTTGCCTCCCACCTCAAGGAGGGCACGGGGCGCATTCGTGTCTCCGGCCTCACCCCCACCGCAAAAGCCCTGCTGCTAGCGCTATTTCAGCGTTCAGCCGATCGTCCGCTAATCTTCGTAGTCAATGACAACCGCACCGTCGAGGACTTTCTTCCCGTCCTCCGCGGCTTCTGCGAACTAACCGCGGCCTGCGATCCTGACTCAGTAATCTCGCTGCCCGCCCGCGACGTTCTTCCCTTTCAAAATCTCTCTCCACATCCCGAGCTTCAGGAAGAACGCGCTACCGCTCTTTGGAAGATAGCGACTGGCGCGGCTTCAATCGTGATCTCGCCCGTGGCCGCCACCGCCATCCGCCTGCGCTCGAGCAATTACTATGTCGATCTTGCTCGCACCATCCGCCGAGCCGAGTCCTTCGATCTCGATGCTCTGCTGGCGCACCTCAACACTGTCGGCTACACCTCAACCGACGTCGTCGAAATGCCCGGCCAGTACGCCGTCCGCGGCGGCATCCTCGACGTCTACTCTCCCGAGGCCGATCGCCCTTTGCGTATCGAATTCTTTGGCGACGAAGCCGAATCTATCCGCAAATTCGATCCCGCCTCGCAGCGCTCGTCCAATCCGGTCGACGAGGCTCTCTTACTCCCGCTAACCGAAACCCCAGTCAGCGAACACCTTCTAGCTGCCATTCACACCCGATTAAGCGGCAAGCGTATCGTTGGTTCCGGACGCCCCGACTCAGAAGAAATCATCGAAGCCGCCGTCCGCGCCGGAGGCGTCAACGTTTTCCCCGGTTGGGAGTTCTATTCTCCAGTAGCCGGCGCTGAAAGCACCCTCTTCGATTTAATTCCGCGCGCCGCGGTTCTGCTGGACGAACCCGATCAGCTCGAACAAGAATTCGACCGCTTCTGGACCCGCGTCACCGAAGCTCACGAACGTAGCGGCGTCGGCAATCTGGTCCGCCCGGAAGATCTTTACGTGCCGCCCGACGATTGGAAGCAGAAAACCTCAGCGCTTCCCGGCGCCGATATCGAACACCTGGGCATCACGCGTAGCTTAAACGACGCATCTGAGATTTCATTTCTCACTCAGCCCTCGCCGCGCTTCCATGGCGCAGTTCCCGCCATGCTGGAAGAAGTCCAAAAGCTCAATGCTGACGGGAAGCGAGTGCTCTTCGCCGTGCCCAACACCGGCGAAGTCGAGCGCCTCGCCGATGTCTTCACCGAATACAACGTCTCGTTTCGCTTAGGAAGCCGCACCCGCGGCGGCGAAAGCTACGCCGATGAAACCAGCTACTTCGCGGGTGAAGTGCTCACCACGACGCTGGCCACGGCTTATATACCCGATGGCGTGCTTTTGCCCGAAGCCAATCTCGCCATCTTCGGCTCGCGAGATCTCTTCGACGAATCCGACTCTGTAGCTTCGCGTCCGCGGCGTTCGAAATCCAAAGTCTCCGCGTTTCTCTCCGACTTCCGCGACCTCCAAGTAGGAGATTATGTCGTCCACGTCGAGCATGGCATCGGCCAATATCAAGGCCTGAAAGAAATCAATCACGGCGATGGCCCCGCCGAGTTCATGCTTCTCGAATTCGCCGAAGCCGCGCGCCTCTACGTCCCGTTAACGCGCCTCGACCTGGTGCAGAAATATCGCTCCTCCGAAGGCGCCAAGCCGGTGCTGAGTCACCTAGGCACACAATCCTGGGCGAAGACAAAAGCTCGTGTGCGCAAGGCCATGAAAGACATGGCCGACGAACTTCTCAAACTCTACGCTGAGCGCAAAACCGCTGTGGGACACGCCTTCGCGCCCGGCAACGAATGGTTCCGCGAATTCGAAGACGCCTTTGAGTTCAACGAAACCGAAGATCAGTCCACCGCCATAAAAGATGTCATGCGCGACATGGAATCCTCCCAGCCCATGGACCGCCTGCTCTGCGGCGACGTAGGCTATGGCAAAACTGAAGTCGCCATGCGCGCCGCCTTCAAAGCCATCAGCGACAACAAGCAAGTCGCGGTTCTCGCACCCACCACCGTCCTCGCCTTCCAGCACTTCGAAACTTTCAAGCAGCGCTTCGCCCCATTTCCTGTCACCATCGAAATGATCAGCCGCTTTCGCTCCCCGAAGCAGCAAAAAGAAATCCTGCAGAAAACCGAAGCCGGCAAAATCGACGTATTAATTGGCACCCACCGCATCCTCTCCAAAGACATAAAATTTTCCGACCTGGGCTTGTTAATCGTCGACGAAGAACAGCGCTTCGGCGTCCGCCACAAAGAACGAATCAAGCAAATGCGCAAGCAGGTCGACGTCCTCACCATGTCGGCCACGCCCATCCCGCGCACGCTGCACATGTCGCTGGTTGGCCTACGCGATATGAGCGTGATCGAGACTCCGCCCAAAGATCGCATGGCGATCCAGACGGTCGTAGCCAGTTGGGATGAAAAACTAATTCAGTCCGCCATCGAGCAGGAATTGGAACGAGGCGGCCAAGTCTACTTCGTTCACAACCGCGTAGACACGATCTGGGAGATCGCCGCCAAACTGCAAGCGTTGGTCCCGAAGGCGCGAATCATAGTAGGCCACGGACAAATGTCGGAAGGCGAGTTGGAAAAAGTGATGCTGAAATTCATGCACCACGAAGCCGACATTCTGGTCTCGACCACGATCATCGAAAACGGCCTCGATATCCCTCTCTGCAACACGATCCTCATCAACCGCGCCGATCGCCTGGGGCTGTCGGAGCTATACCAACTACGCGGCAGAGTAGGCCGCTCCAACCGCCGCGCCTACGCCTATTTAATGCTCCCGCCGGAAATCGAGTTAACGCCCATAGCCCGCCGCAGGCTCGCAGCCTTAAAAGAATTTTCAGATCTCGGGGCAGGCTTCAAAATCGCCGCGCTCGACCTGGAACTCCGCGGCGCGGGCAACATGCTGGGCGGCGAACAAAGCGGCCACATCGCAGCCATCGGCTTCGAACTCTATACGCAAATGCTGGAGCGAGCCGTCCGCGAGATGAAGGGAGAAGCCGCGCCCGATGAAGCCGAAACTCAACTTAATCTCGGCCTGAACATTCGCATCCCCGCAAACTACGTGCCCGAAGAAAATCAGCGCCTGCAGATGTACAAGCGCGTGGCCAGAGTAGAAACCGAATTGCAGTTGACGGATGTAGCCGCAGAATTAGAAGACCGCTACGGCCCGCCTCCGCCCGCAGTCCGCAACCTCCTCGACTACGCCTCGCTGAAACTCCTGTGCATGAAAGTGGGAGTAAACGCCATCGAGCGCAAGCGCGACAGCGTAACCCTGAAGTTCCAACAAAATGCGACAGTCGATCCCGAGCAGTTAGCCCGCTTCGTCTCGTCCCAACGCGGCGCCCAGTTCACCCCCGACGGCATGTTGAAATTTGTTTTGAAGGCGACAGCAGCGGAGGAAGTCCTGCGCACCTTGAGAACGATTTTGGAACAATTAGCTAGTGCAGAAACAGCATCGGAAGTGCGCCCCGCAAGTGCGCAGTCTAAGCTTTGAAAGGGCGCGGCTTCAACCGCGCCGTAAATCACAACACATTTGACCGTGCCCGCAGCCAGCGAGTCGCCACCTGCAAACCTCACCATATACAATTATCGCGGCAACCGAACGCGCACGGCTAACGACTAACGACAAACGACCATCGACTGATTCGCAAACGACTGCTCCCATGCCAATGAAAGTCCGCAAAGCCGTATTCCCCGCCGCCGGCCTAGGTACGCGCTTCCTGCCGGCCACCAAAGCCCAGCCCAAAGAAATGCTCCCGCTGGTCGACAAGCCCATCATTCAATACGGCGTCGAAGAGGCCATGGCCTCCGGTTGCAACCAGATTCTTATCATCACCGGACGCGGCAAGCAATCCATCGAAGACCATTTTGACGTCAGCTACGAACTTGAAACCATGCTCGAGCAGCGCGGCAAAACCGACCTGCTCCAGATCGTGCGCTCCATCTCCGACATGATTCACGTAGCCTACGTCCGCCAGAAAGAAGCTCTGGGCCTCGGCCACGCAGTGCTGATGGCGCGCGAACTGGTAGGCAACGAGCCCTTCGCCGTGCTCCTGGCCGACGACGTAATCGACGCCGAAGTCCCCTGCCTAAAGCAGATGGTCGAAGTCTTCGATCAAACCCAATGCTCGGTACTGGCCACGCAAATCATCGAAGGCAAAATGATTTCCTCGTACGGCGTGCTCGACGTAAAGCCTGTCGAAAGCCGCTTCGGCGACCGCCTCTTCGAAATCAAAAACATGGTGGAGAAACCGAAGCCCGAAGAAGCCCCGTCAAACCTGGCCATCATCGGCCGCTACATTCTCACCCCGGCCATTTTCGATTGCCTCGAGGAAACTCCCACCGGCGCAGGAGGCGAGCTGCAACTCACCGACGGCATGCGCCTGCTCCTGAAAAAAGAAAAGATGTACGCCTACATCTACGAAGGCCGCCGCCACGATACCGGCGACAAACTAGGCTTCCTGAAAGCCACCGTAGAGTTCGCCCTGAAGCGCGAAGATCTGGGTGATCCCTTCCGCGAATACTTAAAAGGATTGAAACTATAATTGTCCCGATGCTGGTGTATCGGAACGGACGTGTGGGAACTGATGTGTGGGGACGGACGCATTCGTCCGTCCAGCCGAGCGCAGCGAGGCGCGCCGCCACCACCGAACCTAGACGGAACTCTTCAGCTTCCTCGACTTCTCTTCCACTCCGCGCGCCAGCTTCTCTTTGTGCGCCTCAAGTTTCTTAGCGACCGCAGCATCCGACAACCCGATCATCTGCGCCGCCAGAATCCCGGCATTCGTAGCGCCAGGCTTTCCAATCGCAACCGTAGCTACCGGAATCCCCGCCGGCATCTGCACAATAGCCAGCAACGAATCCATCCCCTGCAATGAAGTAGAAGGAATCGGCACTCCAATCACCGGCAAAGTAGTATGCGCAGCGATCACCCCGGCCAGATGTGCCGCCCCGCCAGCCCCGGCAATGATCACGCAAATCCCGCGCCCCGCAGCCTTCCGCGCAAAGTCAGCAGTGCGATCCGGCGAACGATGAGCCGAAGTCACGTCCATCTCATAAGCGATTCCAAATTCTTCCAGAGCCTTCCCCGTCTCTCGCATAATCTCGAGATCAGAATCGCTCCCCATCACAATTGAAACCAGAACTTTGCTCATCACTCTCCTCAAAGTTATCGAAGGATCCCTTGCACGCAGCCAAAACCTCGGCTCCAACGGGAATTTCCACCACTACGCGCTTCCGACGCAGCCCTACTTCTTCAGCGCTCTCCCCGCAATATCCTTCCGATAATGCGCCCCATCAAACCGAATCTTCTCGCAAGCCTCGTAGGCTCGGGCCACCGCAGTCCCCAACTCCGCGGCCCGAGCCGAAACTCCCAGCACCCGCCCGCCCGCAGTAAAAAATTCTCCATCCCGCTTCGAAGTCCCCGCATGAAATACTTTCACGCCCTCAACGGCCGCAGCCTGGCTGAGCCCCACAATATTTTTCCCCACATCATATGTCCCCGGATACCCTCCCGAAGCCATCACCACGCACACCGACGCGTCCTGCGACCACTTAAAATCTCCCTCGCTCACGCGCCCCTCAATCGAAGCCTCCAACGCCTCCACAAGATCGCTCTCCAGCCGCATCAGAATCGGTTGCGTCTCCGGATCGCCGAAGCGGCAATTAAATTCCAGCACCATTGGACCGCGCGCCGTCATCATCAACCCGCAATAAAGCACGCCCTTATATTCCGCGCCCTCCGCCTTCATGCCCGCAACCACCGGCTTAGCAATATGATTCACCAGCCAGTCGCGCATCGTGTCGTCAACAATCTCCGCAGTCGAGTAAGCGCCCATTCCGCCCGTATTCGGCCCGGTATCGCCGTCGCCCTCGCGCTTGTGATCCTGCGCCGCTACTAACGGAGCCACCCGCTCCCCATCGCTCAACACCAAAAACGAAAGCTCGTCGCCCTTCAAACATTCTTCCAACACCACGCGCGTCCCCGCCTGGCCCACCATCTTCCCGCTAAACATCTCGGCGGCCACACTAGCCGCCTCTTCTTTAGTAGCGGCAATGACCACGCCCTTGCCTGCCGCCAATCCGTCGGCCTTCACCACCACCGGCAAGTGAAAGTGACTCAGCGCTTCACGCACTTCCTCCACCGAATCACAGATCGCGTAGGGTGCGGTGGGAATATGATGCCGCTGCAGAAATTCTTTCGCGAAGCTCTTGCTCCATTCCAACTGCGCCGCCGCTTTCGTTGGACCAAACACAGGCCAGCCCCGCCGCGTGAATTCGTCGACTACCCCCAAAGTAAGCGGCAACTCCGGACCCACCACCGTAAGCTCCGGCCTCAACTGCGTCCCCAACGACACAATGGAATCCAGAGTCTTCAGGTCAACCGGAAAGCATTCCGCTTCCTCCGCGATGCCGCCATTCCCCGGCGCACAATAAAGCTGGGAAACCCGCGCAGACTGCCGCAGCTTCCACACCAGCGCATGCTCACGCCCGCCGCCACCAAGAACCAGAACTTTCATAGGAAAAGAAACTAAAGGTTAGAGAACTGCGTAACCCCTGTCAATCCAATGCCAGATGTTATGGCCCGTATCCCTCGGTGCCCCCTGCCTGCCCTAAGGGAAGCCGAAGGGTGTCAAGGTTTCGACTTTAGGCCATTAACCGTGCTTAACCCAGTCGTATAATTCCCAAAGATGATCACAGTCTCCAAAGAAGACTATTTAAAAGCCATCCTGGAAGCAGAAAGCGAAGGCGAAGCCGTAATTTCTGCCCGCTTGGCAGATTGGCTGAAAGTCTCGGCCCCAGCCGTCACGATGGCGCTCCGTCGTCTGAAGAAAGATAGTCTAGTCCGCGTTCAAACCGATGGACACGTTCATCTAACCGCAGCCGGCCGCAAAATTGCCCGCAGGCTCACTCTCCGCCACCACCTGATCGAGCGTATGCTCTCAGAACTCTTCGGCATGGAGTGGTGGAAAGTCCACGACGAAGCCGAACGCCTCGAGCATGCCGTCTCCCCCGACTTCGAAGGCAAACTCCTGGCCAAGCTGGGTAAGGCCGGCGTCTGCCCCCACGGCAACCTGAGCGAGATGGAAAGCCCCGCCAGTCGCCGGGGTCGCGGCCTGCTGCTACTCTCTGACGCAGCCTCGGGCCAGGCCTATTCCGTAAGCGGCATCTACGAGCGCGACCGCCGCCTGCTCGAATTCCTCGAAGCCCGCGGCATCCGTCCCGGGGCAAAACTGCGTCTTCTAGAGCGCAACTACGATCAAACCCTTTCTTTGTCTACAACCGCCGGAAAAGTCTCCCTGGGCCGCGCCGCCGCCGATCGAGTCTGGATCTCCCCAGCAGAATCTCAGCAGAAATAGAGTATCGTCATGAGCGAAGCGAACAGCCTGCCCTGAGCTTGCCGAAGGTATCCATGCAAGCACCAGGCGGGGGAACTCGCCCCCAAGCGATAGTTAACTATAGTTTATATTCTAGTGTATACTTACGCTAATCTCTGCCGGGGACAAGCGGCGCGACGAATGACCTCTGTGTCTTCTCTGTGTTCTCTGTGGTTAAGTTTTGCTAAACCAATCGAAACGATGAACTCCGTTCCCACCCAAGGCGCGCACATAGAAATCACTCACGAGGATGTCGACCGCGCCCACGATCGCGACCGCGTCTCCTCCGCCCGCGCCCGGCGCGGCTTCTCCTCGCGCGCTCGCCTCCTCTGGTTGCTGATCGGTCCCGGCGTCCTGGTTATGTTGGGAGAGAACGATGGCCCGAGCATGCTCTCCTACGCTGCCACCGGCTCCAAATTCGGTATAGGATTTTTCCTCCCATTCGTTGTTCTAACGTTCTGCATGGCAATCGTCGTCCAGGAAATGACCGTCCGCCTCGGCGCTGCCACTCATCGCGGCCACGCCGAACTCATCTTCGACCGCTTCGGCCCCTTCTGGGGATGGTTCTCCATGCTCGACCTCGGCATCGGCAACTTTCTCACGCTAATCACCGAGTTCATCGCCATCCGTGCTGGCCTCGGCTTCTTTGGAGTTCCGCCCTGGGCTGCAGTCTTGCTGGCTCTGGTAGTCCTTTACGGCGCACTTGTAAGTCACCGCTATTGGACCTGGGAGCGAATCACGCTAGCCGCAGCCGCATTCAATCTCATTTTCATTCCTGTAGCTCTCATGACTCACCCCAGTTGGCACTCCGTGGGTCACGCCTTCATTACCTGGCAACCACTTCCCGGCTTCAATAAAGACACGCTATTAATCGTCCTCGCAGACATCGGCGCAACTGTCACCCCATGGATGCTCTTCTTTCAGCAGAGCGCCACCGTCGACAAAGGAATGACAACCAAAGACATCCGCTTCGGCCGCATCGATACGATGTTAGGCGCCGCCCTCGCCACCGCCGCCGCCATAGCTACCATCCTGGCCACCGCGCCGCTCTTCGCTCATCGCATGACGGCCGACAATTTCCAGGCCGCCGAATTCGCCCAAGCCCTCCAGCCCATCATCGGCCGCTTCGGCGCGTCGCTCTTCGCGCTGGGGATGGTCGAAGCCGGCATCGTAGCCGCCATCACCATCTCCGCCTCTTCCGCCTATGCCTTCGGAGAGGTCGCCCACAAACCCCACAGCCTCAATCTGCCCATGGGAGAAGGCAAATCTTTCTACGCGGTGCTGACTCTCTGTGCAGTCACGGCAGCCGCCATCGTTCTAATCCCGGGACTGCCCCTGGTCTACGTGGTGCTGGTCGTAAACGTCGTGGCGGTTCTAGCCATGCCGCCGGCGCTCATATTCTTGTTCATGCTGGTCAACGATAAGGAGATCATGGGCGACTTGGTCAGTCCCGCGTGGACCAATCTTCTGTCCATGGCAGTAGTGTTGATCCTGACCGCCGCAGGCGTTCTCTTCGGCATCAGCATACTCGCCCCCAACCTCTTCGCCGCCTTAGGAGGAAAATGAATCGTGGATACTAAACCGCACGTTCGAATGAGGTGGAAGATAGAACAACGTGGAAGAGCGGCGCTTCAGCGCCGCGTATCGCAACAGACAAAATTGTGGGGCTTTAGCCCCCGCCACACTTCGAGCCACCACCCAGGGAACCTACTCATGGTAAATAAAGACGATCACCACGTTTCGGCCGCGGATCAAACGCTCGTATTAAATTCGCTCGAACCCGATCAACTCGTCAAAGCAAAAAAACATCACATCCCCCGCCGCCACCTGAAAGGCACCGAACTCCTGATCCTCTGGTCCCTCCGCCTGTATCTTCTCTTCATGATGGCAGTGGTGGCGTATCAGGTCTGGATTGCGGCGCACTAACCAGATTCCCGAAACCATATCTCTTTTAGCCTGCGGGTCACGACGGATCGCCGATCATTTAGTCTGCTCGGGCTGCTCTTCAGCTTTTTGCCAAGTCGAATTGGGGTTATATTCCTTCATAGCCTTGCCGAGGGCCTCGGTTTTCTTGCCGAGATCCTTTTGATATACCGCTCCATCTTCGCCGACGATGAATGTCATCACGCCCGATGACCTATATTCCGCCGGATAGGCGACGAAAGCGAATCCCCCAGTCATCCTGCCGTTCACCAGATAACTCTTCGCACCGCCCGGAACATTCTTCCCCTGGCGCGCCAGGAGATGGTAATAGTAGCCGCGGTATGGAGTGGGAGCGCCTTCTCCGCTCTTCGTAGAACCCCCGGTAACTGCCGCCGCTACCAGCGGGCCGATTGGGCTCCGGGCTTCGCCCTGCGCAACTTTCCAATACAAGCCATTGTGCTGCCCTTCATCACTGAAGACTTTGGCCGCGTACTCGTTGTGCTGCGCCGAATAGTATTCCTTCTGCGCCGCCACCAGTTCCTGGCAAACCCGTATGGCCGACATCTCGTTCCGCCCAACGCGCCTGAATAGGATTTCCTTCACGCCCGCGTCGGTGTCGAAGTACCAGACCTTACCTTTATTCACCAGTGGGATCGGCGTAGGCCAATTATGCGCGCCGATATATAAGACAGTGCTCCCGTCCGCTTCTTTCACGAAGCGGTGCATCTCCTGATATCTCTTCACGAAGTTCGCGCGGCTCTCGGCGTCTTCGGTCGGGTCTCCCGAGGAGACGATTTGTTTTCCGTCCGCGCCCAGGATCTCCAGCATCGCTTTTTCGTCGTTGCTCTGCGCTGCCGCAACCAAAGCCTTGCTCGCGTCTTCGGCGGATGAAAAAGTCTTCTGCCCGGCTTGCTGGGCCGAAGAGGAGGCCGCAAAACACCCCGTCAACAGAACCGTAAGCGCGGCCAGTTCAAGAAAGTGAGCCGCATGAAATTTTCCGAAGTTTAGATTCGCTCGCCCCATATTCCCAATCTCCATTTCTCAAATCTCGCAAGTCATCAGGGACGCAATCTGCCGTCGGTCACCGGCGTCCGCCGCCGCCACCGTGAGACCCGCCGCCTCCGCCGCCGTGAAAGCCGCCACCACCGAAGCTGGCGCTTCCCCGCGACGAAAAACCCCTGGTCTCCCCGCCATGGCCGTAGCCACTGAAGGCGCCCGATCGCACGCCGCTCTCACCGTGCGGAGCGGCATATCCCCGGGCCGCCTGCCGGTCTCCCTCAAAAGGTCGTGCCCCCGCGCCACCGCGGCTGAAAGATTCTCCGCGCCCCGCTCCGCCGCGGTTGAAAGATTCTCCGCCCCGCGCTCCGCCACGATCGAAATTCCGGTTGTAAAACGTCCTGCTGTGGGAGTAATACCTGCCGTGGTCATAAACCGCGTAATGGTTATGCCAGTCGAACCCCCAATGGCCCCATCCCCAGCCAAAGTCGCCGTACCAGCCGATTCCGAAGCCGATTCCGAACGACAGATACGGGCCGCCAAACCAGATTCCGGGGTACGGATACCATCCCGGCCACGCCACCACGGGATATCCGTAAACCCCCCACGGATCGTAAGCCGGAACGTAGACAACTTCGGGATCCACCGGCTCAATGTCGATCGCCGAATCTTTCTCCGTCACCGCCTGCTGCGGCGTGCTCTTAAGATTGCCGGCGTCCTGCGCCTTCCGCCGCATCACCTGCACGGCGTCCATCACTTCCTGTTGCTGGTTGTAGTAGGCATCTCCTAAAGAAGACGTCCAGGAAAGATTCTTGTCCATATTTCCCAGCACGGAAGGAAATCCAGTGAGCGCCTTGACGCTAGGATCCCAAGGTTGTTGCTCCACAGCATTACCCAAACCAGTACCCTTCAAATCAGGATGCGCCTGCACCCAGCGGTCGGCCTCGACCACCTGCTCGGGAAACGTGGACGCCGCCAGAACCTGTGCCACTAGCGAATCCGGATATAACGCAATCGGTGCCACCAGTTGCTGCAACTGCTCCGGAGTCTGTTGCGTGTAAGCCGGCGCAGCCTGCCCTGGGGCCGGAGGACTTTGAATCGTCGCGCTTTGATTTGTACTTTGATCTGGAGCGCCTTGATCCGGCGCAGCCTGCGCCGGGGCACCTTGAGCCGCGCCCTGATCTTGTTCAGCCCAAAGGTGCCGAGGCAAAGTCGTGAACACCAAAGCCAACGCCAATAGGAAACCAAAAAAACCACGGCGCGAACGCGGCCCTGAGAACCTCGTGGCATGTCCAGAAATGTTCATATACTTAAGCCTCCGTCACAACTTCATCGCCTCAGCCTGCCCTTAAGAAGATAGATGACCTGGCCGCAACTTAGGTTTCATCAGCCCGAGATCCCCCACAGCGCTGTCATCCTGAGGCAGCGGAGCCGCACGCGAAGCGGGCGGCTCCCAACGAAGGACCTATGCATTGTCTGCCGGTCGCAGTCAAAAGCTTCGTCGGATTGAGAACCCTTCCGGAATGCAGAATGGGTCCCCAAGGTCGCCGAACTTGACAAAGTGCGGGCAACGCGTATCTTTTATCTTTCATGTAGGCAAGTCGGTTGCTGCTCGTTAAGGTCTGCGTATTACCGTCGTACTCCCAGGTAGAGGGTGGGAGTATGAGCCTTGTGCCACGGCGTGATCTGGCCCACTCGCGTTGGAAGGTGCTTTTTCGCCTTTCCTGCTCTCATCCCGAAGCGGATCGCACCCAAACCGCATGATGCAAAGCGATTGCCACAAGAGTATCCTAGGTCGATGGCCACGGCTAAGCGAAGATCGCCGCGCAGCGTCAAGAGTCAGGATATGCGCTTCAATATCGAGACCGAGCGCGAGAATGACGGCCGCTGGATCGCCGAGATCGCCGACATTCCCGGCGTCCTCGCCTATGGCCGCACGCAGAATCAGGCCAAGGCAAACGCATACGCCCTCGCTCTGCGCGTGATCGCTGACCGTGTCGAGAAATCCGCGACCGTCCCCGAATCTATCAGTCTCACCTGCGCTTCGGCGTGAGCCGCTGGTCCAGCGCGAAGGCCGGGAGAGTCTACAAGGCACTCCTGCGAATCGGCTGGTACCCGATTTCACAGAGCGGCTCCCACATAAAGCTGAGGCATCGTGACGCCAAATTTCCCGACTACATTTGGGCGTTCCATGACCGCGTCGAAGTCGGCCCCAAGATGCTCGCTCGCGTCGCGAAACATACCGGATTAGAACCGACTGATATTTGAATTCGCAATCCGACCCTTCCGAACGATTCTGCTCTACGCATTGCGCCACAGAACGGCTAAACTTAATAGTTCCGGCGTTTAGCTTCAGTCCGCAGTGCATCGCCAGCCGCCTCGCGGCATCTATTTTCATCAGGAAGGCCATCATGTCGTTGAACAGTTTCAACAGCCGCTCACCCCTAAAAGTCGGCAACAAAGAATACGAAATCTACCGCCTCGGCGCCCTTGATCAGCAAGGCATCTCTACAAAGCACCTGCCCTACTCGCTCCGCATCCTGCTGGAGAATCTCCTCCGCACCGAAGACGGCCGCAACGTAAAAAAGGAAGACATCCGCTCGCTGGCCGCCTGGGGTACCAAAGGAACGACGAAGAATTCCAAGCCCGACAAAGAAATCGCCTTCACTCCGAGTCGCGTCCTCCTCCAGGATTTCACCGGAGTCCCCTGCGTAGTCGATCTAGCCGCGATGCGCGACGCCATGCAGCAACTAGGCGGCGATCCCGCGCTGATCAATCCTCTTCAACCGGTAGAGTTAGTAATCGACCACTCCGTCCAGGTCGACGAATTCGGCACCAGCAGCGCCTTCGACGTGAACGCGCTGCTGGAATTCCAACGCAACAAAGAGCGTTATTCCTTCCTCCGCTGGGGCCAAACCGGATTCCACAACCTGGCCATAGTCCCTCCCGACACCGGCATAGTCCACCAGGTGAATCTCGAATATCTAGCCCGAGTGGTCTTCGTTCAAAAAGCAAACGGCGCCAACGTAGCCTATCCCGACACACTCGTAGGCACCGACAGCCACACAACAATGGTCAACGGCTTAGGCGTGCTGGGATGGGGAGTCGGCGGCATCGAGGCCGAAGCGGCCATGCTCGGCCAGCCTGTCTCCATGCTGATTCCCTTAGTATTGGGCGTGAAGCTTACGGGACGCCTGCGCGAAGGCGCCACCGCCACCGATTTGGTTCTAACCATCACCGAGATGCTGCGCAAGCACGGCGTGGTAGGAAAATTTGTCGAGTACTTCGGCCCCGGACTGCGCGATCTCCCCCTCGCCGACCGCGCCACTATCGCCAACATGTCGCCCGAATACGGCGCCACCTGCGGCATCTTCCCCGTCGACAAAGAAAGTTTGAAATATCTCAAGCTCACCGGACGCTCCGCCGAGCAAATCGCTCTGGTCGAAGCCTACTGCCGCGAGCAAGGACTCTTCCACGACGAAAAAACTCCTGAGGCCGAATACTCCGAACTGTTAAGCCTCGATCTCAGCACAGTCGAGCCCAGCCTTGCCGGGCCCAAACGCCCCCAAGACCGCGTAATCCTCTCCCAAGCCGCCGACTCTTTTCACAAAGCTCTGCCGTCGTTACTCAAGCCGAAAGCGGCGTCAGCCACCGCATCGGCGACGGCAACTTCGGTTCAAACCGCGAAGGCCGGAACATCCGCTGCCTGGGAGCAGGAAGGCGGCAGCCCGACCGCCATCGGCGTCGAAGATCCCAACGTTCACGAACACGTCACGCCGTGCGTGAAGGACGTACTTCAACATGGCAGCGTAGTAATCGCCGCCATCACCTCCTGCACCAACACTTCGAATCCATCAGTAATGATCGGCGCAGGATTGCTGGCCAAGAAAGCTGTGGAAAAAGGACTGTCAGTTCCGCCCTATGTAAAGACGTCGCTAGCACCCGGGTCGAAAGTAGTTCGCGACTATCTTGAGAACGCCGGCCTCACGCCGTATCTGGAAAAACTAAAATTCCACATCGTCGGCTACGGATGTACCACCTGCATCGGCAACTCCGGACCGCTGCCCGCCGAAGTTTCGAAAGCCATCGACGAAAAAGAATTGGTAGTAGCCTCAGTCCTCTCCGGCAATCGCAACTTCGAGGGCCGCATCAACTCCGAAGTCCGCGCGAACTATTTAATGTCGCCGCCCTTGGTAGTAGCCTTCGCGCTGGCCGGACGCATCGATACCGATCTTCGCAAAGACCCGATCGGCAACGGTAAAGACGGTAAGCCCGTTTACCTCGCCGATATCTGGCCCACGCAGCGCGAAGTCGAAGAAGCCGTCGAGCATTCCGTCACCGCCGAAATGTTCTCAAGAAGTTACGCCGAAGTTTTCGCCGGAGACGACCGCTGGCGCGGCCTCAACGTTCCAAAAGGCCAGACCTACGCCTGGGAAGAAGATTCCACCTACATTCGCCGCGCCCCGTATTTCGACGACATGAAGCTCCAACCCTCGTCCGTCGAAGACATTCATTCCGCCCGCGTCCTGGCTGTCTTGGGAGACAGCGTCACCACCGACCACATCTCTCCCGCCGGCTCCATCAAGAAAGACGGCCCCGCCGGAAAATACTTGCAGGAGCACGGCGTCAAACCCTCCGACTTCAACTCCTACGGCTCGCGCCGCGGCAACCACGAAGTCATGGTCCGCGGCACCTTCGCCAACGTCCGCCTGCGCAACAAACTGGTCAACGTCGAAGGAGGCTTCACCCGCCACCTGCCCACCAATCAGGAAATGTCGATCTTCGAAGCCTCGCAGAAATATCAGTCCGAAGGCACACCGCTGATCATTCTCGCCGGAAAAGAATACGGCTCCGGCTCCTCCCGCGACTGGGCCGCCAAAGGCCCGCGCCTGCTGGGCGTAAGCGCAGTAATCGCTGAAAGCTACGAGCGCATCCACCGCTCGAATCTGGTCGGCATGGGAATCCTCCCGCTGCAATTCGAACCAGGCCAAACCTCCGAATCGCTAAACCTGACCGGAGAAGAAGTCTTCGAAATCACCGGCATCCGCAGCTTAATCGACCACCACTCCGCCGGACA
Organism: uncultured Acidobacteriaceae bacterium; assembly: GCA_963789875.1. GTDB lineage: Bacteria > Acidobacteriota > Terriglobia > Terriglobales > Acidobacteriaceae > Sulfotelmatobacter. Next base: position 23,302 of record CAWBMI010000001.1, read on the forward strand.
AAAAGTAAAAGTCCGCGCCACCTCGGCAGCAAGCAGCGGCGGAGGCGGGAAAGACAAACCAATCGAGTTCAGTGCCCTGGTCCGCATCGACACGCCGCAGGAAGCTTTGTATTACGCCAATGGAGGGATTTTGCAGTACGTGTTGCGGCAGTTG
>CAWBMI010000002.1:0-512500 GCA_963789875.1 uncultured Acidobacteriaceae bacterium
TGACATCCAACGGAACGGCCAGCCCATCCGCGTCTGGAAGGCCTCGATCTGAGCAATGGGCGCTCGGGAAATCACGGCCAGCGTCACATCGCGATTCCCAAGATGCACAAGACTCCCGAAGTGATCGGCCAGGTACGAGCAACTTGGGCACCCTGCTTCCCATCCCGGACCGAACATAAAGTGGTACACCATCAACTGGCTCTTGCCCCCAAACAAGTCGGCAAGCGTCACCTTCCCGTCCGGCCCGTCGAACACAACACATATTCCTTTTCAACTTTTTCCCACGGCAACTCGCGCCTCTGCTGGCTTAGTTCATCTCTTAACTTCGTGAACTCCTTTTCCTTCCGGAGCAAATCCTTTCGGCTCTCAATCCATTCCTTCGGCGAAACAACCTCGTGTCCTTGAACTCCCTTGCTGGTAGCCATCGTGGTCATAAGACATTCTCCTCGTGAAGTTAGTTTGCTGTTGTCTTGCTGTTTTCGGTTCTAGACCGCGGCTGGCAGCCTATTAACGAATGACTAATGTTTCTTGCGTTTAGACGAAGTTTCTTGCTTCCTGCCCTGCGTCTCTTCGGCTATTTCTCTGATGCGCAGCAGATTACCCGACCAAAGCTCCTGAAACGGCCCCACCCACCTTTCATAAATCTGCCGGATGGGAGTCACGTTCAGCGAGTTCACCCGCTGCCTCCCTGCCTCGCGCGTCTGCACCAAATGAGCCCCGCGCAGGACGTCGAGATGCTTCATCACTCCAAAGCGGCTCAAGTGCGGAAACCTCTCCACAATCTCAGTCGTGGTCCGGGGTCGATCCCTCAGAAAATCCAGAATCGCGCGCCGGGTCGCGTCCGAGAGCGCCTTCCACACTGGGTCTTGTTCGTCCGCTGGACCAGCAGGGCTTTCCCGTCACGTCGCTACTCGCAGTCCTTCCTCACGTTGGTGAGCATATGCTTCCAGCCCTCGTTCACGCCCTTGCGATGCTCGGCCTCGATCAACCCCAGGGCGCGATGCCGCAGCACGACTCGGCATCCTCCGGAAGAAGGCTCGACTCTAACTTCCACGTGATTCGTCGCCGGATATGACATGAACATCGGCCCGCTCAACTCCAACAGGCTCGGGGCTCTGATAACTTGCACAAACCCCCACAGGTGTCCAATCCCGTTTTCGCGATCGCGATACCAGCGTCCACCCACTTTCGGCTCCAGCAGCATGTCTAGCGATTGCCCGTCGGGCCGTGTGTTGCCTTTTCCGAGCCGCTGCAAAACCGCCGCGAATGTTTTCTCCGGCGTGGCTTTGATGTCTACGTGCTGCTCAACGTCGAGTATCAGGTCTTCTACCGTCATGTTGTCGTCTCCTCCTGCTCCAGGGAACGGTATGATTTATGTGAGCAATATATCACGTGACTATGTAGGAACGTCAAGAACTATTTTAGGGGCGCGGGGTGTTGCCCGCGTAGGCGAACGCTCCTGAGAAGAGCCTTCGAACTCGATGTCGGTTTGGGTCTGCCTACGAGCCTGTAGCAGCGGCTTTGGCGCCGGGCAGACGTTTGCTCAAGAAAGCGATCTGGCCGGTATGGTGAGATTCGTGCTCGCAAACGTGGAACCATTTCCAATAGATATTTACCTTGCCGGCCCCATCGACTGCTCTGTATCGGTGGATAGGAGCCACTGATCGTCTCGTTTGCGAAATTCGGAGAGAGAGTGTTCGCGAGTCTCCTGAAGGATGTTGAGGTAGTAGTCGAGGTCGTGGCCCTTGATGGTTTTGCGACCGGCATCGCCAAGGTTCATCGCCGGATCCCACTTCTTCTTCAGATCGTCGGACCAACTGTCCCACTTCTTGTTTTCAAAGGTGTTCATCCCGTAATACGTCTTGGTCGCAGCGAGATGGAGCAAAAGCGCTCCGATGGTGTTGGAGTTGGCGTCGAAAAGGTAGTCCAGGTCGGCCTTGGAAAGGCCTTTTACCGAACTCGTGACAGCGTTTTGAATGTAGGTGAGCATGGAAACGAGTGTGCCGACCTGAGGGGTATAGCCAGGTTTAGGGCCGATGAAAAAGAGACCTGAATCCTTCTCCACCTTCGTCTCGGCCGCCTGGGCTGAATGCTAAGTCCGTACATTCCTGCGGCGACCGCTGTACCGGCGAGAAACCGTCTCCGATTCGACAAGAAGTTAGGGTTCATGCTCGTTCTCCTGACAAGGCGAATTTTGCTGGAAGCATCTACCCGGCTTCGCGGGCCAGTTTGACCAGGCCAGTTTGACGAGGGAAGTATAGCGCGGAGGGAGATCGCAAGAGGAGCCCGAGCAAACTGAGCCCCGCGCGCAATAGCAATCATCTTCGCGCTGCTATAATCAAGGATTGCGCTCATGTCGAAGAAACGTCTGATACGCTCCACCACAGTCTTATCCATTCGCCGCAACGGCAGCGTAGTTCTTGCCGGGGACGGCCAAGTCACGCTCGGCGAATCCGTCATCAAGCATTCGGCCAAGAAAATTCGCCGTCTCTACAACGACAAAATCTTAGCTGGATTTGCCGGATCCACCGCCGACGCCTTCACCCTCTTTAGCCGCTTCGAATCGAAGCTCGAGCAGTACCACGGCAATCTCGGACGCGGCGCCGTCGAACTCGCCAAAGACTGGCGCACCGATAAATTCCTCCGTCACCTCGAGGCGCTGTTGCTGGTGTGCGACAAAGAGCAAACCTTCCTGCTCAGCGGACAAGGCGACGTGATTGAGCCTGATGGAGCCGTAGCGGCCATTGGCAGCGGCGGTCCCTACGCCCAAGCGGCGGCGCAGGCATTGGCCACGCACACGCAGCTAAGTGCGCGCCAGATAGCCGAAGAGGCAATGAAGATTGCCGGCAAAATGTGCATCTATACCAATGACGCGATAACAATTGAGGAACTGTGAAAACGTCGTTGGCCGATAGTCGTTAGTCGTTGGCAAAACCACCCGGCGAACGACTAACGACTAACGACCAACGACTGACTTATGGCCATTTACTTACCCAGCAGCGCCGAAGAAGAACAGCTAGCCCTCGACGAACTCACGCCTCGCGAGATCGTAGTCGAGCTCGATAAACACGTGATCGGTCAAAAAGACGCGAAGCGCGCCGTAGCGATCGCTCTGCGCAACCGCACTCGCCGGCAAAAACTAACTCCCGAATTAGCCGAAGAGATCATCCCGAAAAATATCTTGATGATCGGCCCCACCGGCGTCGGCAAAACCGAAATCGCGCGCCGACTGGCGAAGCTGGCCAACTCTCCGTTCTTAAAAGTGGAGGCTTCGAAGTTTACCGAGGTCGGTTACGTAGGCCGCGATGTCGAGTCGATGGTGCGTGATCTGGTCGAGATCGCCATCGACAACGTGCGCGAAGAAAAACTGGAGGATGTCTCCGATAAAGCGGAGTTGAACGCCGAAGAGCGCCTGCTCGATATCCTGCTGCCGCCGTCTCCCGCGCCCCGTGCCGGGGAAACGACTACCGCTGGAGGAGTTGTAATCGATGGCAGCACCAGCCTCGCCGAATCTTCCTCGCGCACGCGCGAAAAACTGCGCCAGCAATTACGCGAAGGCAAGCTCGACGAACGCCAGGTCGAGATCGACGTTCGCGAGCGCAACTTCCCAACTTCGAAATCATGACCAACCAGGGCGCTGAAGAGATGGACATCAACATCAAGGATATGTTGCCCAACATCTTCGGCCAGCGCACCAAGAAGCGCAAGATGAAGGTGAATGAGGCCTTCGAGTATCTGATTCAGGAAGAAGAGCAGCGCCTCATCGACATGGATCACGTCACCCGCACGGCAATTGACCGCGTGGAGAATTCCGGCATCGTGTTTCTGGATGAGATCGACAAGATTGCGGGGCGCGAGGGCGGGCACGGTCCGGATGTTTCGCGCGAGGGCGTGCAGCGCGACATTCTTCCTATCGTCGAAGGCACAACCGTGAACACGCGCTATGGCATGGTGCGCACCGATCACATCTTATTTATTGCCGCCGGCGCGTTTCATGTTTCGAAGCCCAGCGATCTGATCCCTGAACTGCAGGGACGCTTTCCGATTCGAGTCGAGTTGCATTCGCTGACCATGGAAGACTTCGTCCGCATTCTGACGGAGCCGAAATCTTCGCTGGTCAAGCAGTACACGGCTTTGCTCGAGACCGAAGGAGTGAAGCTGGGCTTCACGCCCGAGGCGCTGCAAGAGATCGCGCACTTTGCCTTTCGCGTTAACGAGAGCACCGAAAACATCGGGGCGCGGCGCTTGCACACGATCATGGAGCGGGTGCTCGATGAGCTAAGCTTCGACGCGCCCGAGAAGAAAGGCGAGCAAGTAACCATCGACGCCGATTACGTGCGCGAGATGCTGACCGACATCGTGAAGGATCAGGATTTGTCGAGATATATTCTGTAGGCGCCGGGGTCCGTGGTGCCCACTCGTCGAAGACCGCGACGAGTGGGGCAGCCTCAGTCGTGGAGCTGGACTCTCGTGTGGGCCAGCCCCCGCCAAGAAAAGATCGTAATCTTTGCCGCGAGAGACATACCATGCTTCAGAACTGAATTGTCCGACGATGCTTTCAAAGCGGAGGGAATAATGCGGGGACATCCATGATAAGTAAAAGTCAAGAGGAGACGGAGGTCTCCTGACGCTTGGAAGAGTGGAGTCTCGAAGCGGAAGCGGGGCGGAAAAGTTGGCGAACGGCGTGCGATCCTGGTTAGCGACCAAAGCGGCAGCTTGGCCAGACATCCATTTGCGGGAAACGGGGGCGAGCCCGGTCCACGAAGTATGAGTTAGGGTTGACCGGCCGGCCTCGATACAGACGGTAAGGAGCATCGGGAGTGGCAACTCCTCTGCCCAGTCCCCGAGTTGGCGAGGAACGGCCGGTGGATCGCCGCTGAGTTCAAGATTTTTCCTTCTTAGGCAGCCTTTTGTGTTGGCCCTTCCAACGGCACGCGCGATTGGGAGGCCTGGCCGCTTTTGTCGACGGCCAGCAGATAGGTGACGAGTTTGCGGGCCACGGCCAGGGTGGCGCGGTTGCGATGTCCGCGCTCCAACTCGCGGGCATGCAGCGCGGCCAGTTGCGGATTCCATCGCGGGGCCAGCTTGGCCGCTTCGATGAGCGTGGTTTGCAGCCAGCGGTTGCGCTGTTTGGAGATCGGTCCGCGTTGCTGCTTGCCCGCCGAGGACTTCAAGGCGGCGGTCAGTCCGCAGTAACTCATGGCGTCGGAGCCGGAGTGGAAGCGCTGCGGATCGCCCACCTCCAGGGCCCAGGTCAGAGCGGTAATTTCTCCGACGGCGGGAATGGTCATCAACCGTTCCACGCGTTGCGTCAGCTCGGGATCGGCGAGCAACTCGCGGACCAGACGCTTCTGAGTGCTCTCGAACATCTCCAGCGCACCGCGGCTCAAGCGCAGCAGGTCGATCACCGATTCCGGCACCTCTTCGAGTTCTTCCAGCAGGCTGGCGAAGTATTTCTTGCGGTGTAACTTCTCCTTCACGTAGAGGGCGCCGGTCTCCATGAGTAGTCCGGCCATTTTGTTCTTCATGCGCACCGCTTCGCTCACCACCAGGCTGCGGTAGCGCAACAGGCGCCGCAACTCGCGGATGCGCGGAGCCGCCACATAGCAAGCGGGCAACAGATTGCAACGCACCAGGTCGGCAATGGTGCGAGCGTCGATGCTGTCGCTCTTCTTCTTGCCCGCGCTGATGGCTTTCATTTTGGCCGGATGCGCCATCTCCAACTGCTCGCCATAGGGCTTCAGCGTGTCGTAGATCCAGCCGCTGAACAAGGTCGCTTCCATCGCTCCCCGCCAGGGTTGCGGCCGCGCCGAGGCCCATCGCCGCAATTCCGCACGTCGCGCCGGCACGACGCCTTCTTCCACGATCTCGCCCGCGGCGGTCTTGACACAGAAACTGATGGTTTTCTTGTGTACGTCGAATCCGATATAGTGAAGGGCATTCATAGGGTTCTCCGAGTGAGCTTTCTGAGTCGGCGCTTTCCTCGCCGGCCTCAGCATCGTAGCCGCTCGCAGAACCCTTCTTCATTTCACTTATGCATTCATACAGACGGGACGTTCCCCATTCTTTATGTCTACGCGGCGAAGGGAAAGCCATCCTGCTGGGCATCGCGGAGGCGATTCTTAGGGCGTCCCGACTTTCGCGGCAAAAGAGATCGCAAAGTGGAGTGTTCTAAATCGGCAACAAATTCCTCCGACCCCAGCGGACGTCCCGTGTGGGTGAATTGCCGCAGCGTCGCCAGGTCGCGGGCCGATTCCCCGGCCGCGAGATGCTCGCCCCATTCGGCCGCCGTCCAGCGTGTTGTAGCAACATGAATTTGTCACCCTAACGGCAACATGAAAATGTCACCCTGGCGAAGCCAGGGTGTGTTGCAGGCGGGTGTCGCCGTAGTAAAGCGAGATACGCCCGTCGAGCGCCTGATAGACATGGACTTTGGCTCCGGCGAAGCTGAAGCGTTGGCCTTGCTGGGGGATCTGGAAGCGCTGACCGTCCCACTGCACGATGTTGTCGTTGCTGACCACGCGCGGATGAACGAAGCAGCAGATGCGGTCGAGATTTTCCGGAGCCGGACGCCAAGCGGTTTGCATTTCACGCGGACGGCGGGCGAAGCGGCGGTTGTAGTCGGCGAGGAAAAGGCGCAGCACGGCATTGGCGGAGTGCAGATCGCAGGCTTGAGCCAGACGAAGCTCGCTGCACAAGCGATCCTGGAGCACGCCCCAGAGGCGTTCGACGCGGCCTTTGGCTTGCGGGCTGCGGGCGGCGATGAAAGTGATGCCGAGTTGATCGAGGGCGCGGCCGAACTGGGTGGGCTGGCGTTTGCCGGCGAGTTCTTCTTCGACGGTCCAGAAGTCATCGTTGCGCACGAAGATACCGCTGTGATCGCCGTAGAAGGCCAGCGGAGTGCCGTGGCGGCGCAGCAGTTGGCGCAACAATGTGAGATAACCGAGCGCAGTTTCGGAAGGAAAAAACTGAGCCGCGAGGATTTTACCGGTGGCATCGTCCTGCAGGCCGAGCGCGGCGTTTGCGGGGCGAACCGATGCCGGCTTGACGCAAAACACGGCGCAGAGTTTCACGGCTCAGGGAGAAGCCCTCGAACTCGCAAAGTTTTTCGCAGAGATGGTGATCGTTGAATCCGGCATAGGTGGTGCGGGCCAGATGAACGATGTGTTGGCGAACCCGGGTAGGCAGGCGGCGCGGGCTGGGCCGTCCGCGGTTGGCGTGCGCCAGAGCCGCCTCCCCGTGCTCGCGCATACGTTTCTTAAGACGCCTGACCTGACGGATGCTAAGCGAGAGCAGTGCGGCGGCTCTGGCGCACGCCATGTCTCCCTTAACACAACTGGAAATTACGCTCACTCGTTGCAGTTCCTTCTGACTCAACGCGAATGTCCTTCCTCTCATGGGGTGACATTTTCACGTTGCCGTTAGGGGGTGACAGAATTACGGAGCTAAAACACGGCCGCCGTCCAGCGCTTCCGCCAACGTTCCATTTCCAACCAAGGCTTCGGGGCGCCGCCGCAGTGCGCCGCGGCGCTCGACCATTGCCTCTGCACCGCCTCCGACACCATAGCGGCACGCACCGGATTCAACTCCACATAGCGCAGCGCCCTCCACAAATGAGTTTCGTCGAGCGGACAGGAATAAAAACGACCCTGCCAGACGTGTCCACTCGAAGAATTCCGCGCGTTCCAGTAGGAGGCGTAGCGTCCGTGAGTATGCTTGAGAGCTTGTGCCAGCGCTTCGGCGGCGCGAGGCACCACGATCAGGTGCACGTGATTCGACATGAGGCAGTAACCCAGCAAAGCAAGACCGTGAAGGTCAGAGTAGTGCCGGAGCAACTCCAGGTATGCGGCGTGATCGCCGTCGCTGGACAGTATGACTTGCCGTGCGTTGCCACGCTGAGTAACATGATGGGCTACATCAGCCACTACCACACGGGCGAAGCGTGCCATGGGCTGAAAGTATCAGATAACGATTCGAGTCGGGCGGAAGCGGGGTGAAATTTCTACTGGAAAAGCATGGTGTTCCCACAGCGGGAGAAAATAATGGTGACAGTTCCGTCTGTATGAATGCATAAGTGAAATGAAGAAGGGTTCTGCGAGCGGCTACGATGCTGAGGCCGGCGAGGAAAGCGCCGACTCAGAAAGCTCACTCGGAGAACCCTATGAATGCCCTTCACTATATCGGATTCGACGTACACAAGAAAACCATCAGTTTCTGTGTCAAGACCGCCGCGGGCGAGATCGTGGAAGAAGGCGTCGTGCCGGCGCGACGTGCGGAATTGCGGCGATGGGCCTCGGCGCGGCCGCAACCCTGGCGGGGAGCGATGGAAGCGACCTTGTTCAGCGGCTGGATCTACGACACGCTGAAGCCCTATGGCGAGCAGTTGGAGATGGCGCATCCGGCCAAAATGAAAGCCATCAGCGCGGGCAAGAAGAAGAGCGACAGCATCGACGCTCGCACCATTGCCGACCTGGTGCGTTGCAATCTGTTGCCCGCTTGCTATGTGGCGGCTCCGCGCATCCGCGAGTTGCGGCGCCTGTTGCGCTACCGCAGCCTGGTGGTGAGCGAAGCGGTGCGCATGAAGAACAAAATGGCCGGACTACTCATGGAGACCGGCGCCCTCTACGTGAAGGAGAAGTTACACCGCAAGAAATACTTCGCCAGCCTGCTGGAAGAACTCGAAGAGGTGCCGGAATCGGTGATCGACCTGCTGCGCTTGAGCCGCGGTGCGCTGGAGATGTTCGAGAGCACTCAGAAGCGTCTGGTCCACGAGTTGCTCGCCGATCCCGAGCTGACGCAACGCGTGGAACGGTTGATGACCATTCCCGCCGTCGGAGAAATTACCGCTCTGACCTGGGCCCTGGAGGTGGGCGATCCGCAGCGCTTCCACTCCGGCTCCGACGCCATGAGTTACTGCGGACTGACCGCCGCCTTGAAGTCCTCGGCGGGCAAGCAGCAACGCGGACCGATCTCCAAACAGCGCAACCGCTGGCTGCAAACCACGCTCATCGAAGCGGCCAAGCTGGCCCCGCGATGGAATCCGCAACTGGCCGCGCTGCATGCCCGCGAGTTGGAGCGCGGACATCGCAACCGCGCCACCCTGGCCGTGGCCCGCAAACTCGTCACCTATCTGCTGGCCGTCGACAAAAGCGGCCAGGCCTCCCAATCGCGCGTGCCGTTGGAAGGGCCAACACAAAAGGCTGCCTAAGAAGGAAAAATCTTGAACTCAGCGGCGATCCACCGGCCGTTCCTCGCCAACTCGGGGACTGGGCAGAGGAGTTGCCACTCCCGATGCTCCTTACCGTCTGTATCGAGGCCGGCCGGTCAACCCTAACTCATACTTCGTGGACCGGGCTCGCCCCCGTTTCCCGCAAATGGATGTCTGGCCAAGCTGCCGCTTTGGTCGCTAACCAGGATCGCACGCCGTTCGCCAACTTTTCCGCCCCGCTTCCGCTTCGAGACTCCACTCTTCCAAGCGTCAGGAGACCTCCGTCTCCTCTTGACTTTTACTTATCATGGATGTCCCCGCATTATCCGATGGCGGGATTTTTTCTTTAGCTGCTCTGCTTTCAACAGGTTCGCGCACGTTAACCGGAAGTTGCTCTGCAGCACCCTTTCAGGGGTGACGTGTCACCCTCACACCCGACGCCGTAGGCGGCGCTAAAAACTCCCAGCCCCAGAGACCACCCTCCAGGACCACTACCACGTCACCCCGGAAGGATCGGGAACCGGCAGCGGCGGATCGGCAGCTAAAGGAAAAACGCTCACCCCGACCTCACCACTCCCGGATCGCACCCCTAGTCCGCCCGGAAACGCTAATGACGGGCACTCTGCTCAGTGGATGGATGGATGGCTGGCCTTTTGCTGATGTAAGAGGCCCTAGCAAGACCAGCCAAGCATATAATTGTGCCCACCGGACAGATGAGGAAGGTGAGGGGAAGCCCCAACAGTCCGCCGGGGAAATGAAAGGGATTAGCTTGACCATGCACAAGAGCTATCAGGAGATCAGCTCCAAAGAACGCGATCCCCAAGACGACCGAGCGAACAGCCAGCGTCCCCCATTGTTTCACTGTTATCGCGGTTAAATTAGTCATCGCGCCACCCCTCTAAGATGCTGGCCCGTATATGCCTGCGGCTTGGCAGCCTGCCGTGGCCACCCAGCCGATAGCATTACCTCCAAAGAAGCCTTCTACTCCGCCCCCCAGCGCCCCCAGACCTCCTCCCAGAGGACCTCCCTCCCAACCTGCAATTCCTCCGACTATTACCCCCTTGGTGAACCCTTCTAGCGTGTAGTTCTTTATGTTGTCAAACGATCCGTTTCCACATAAGTACCATTTGACTGCATTCTTCACCGGTGAATAACCAGGCGGCGGTATCATCTTCGCCGGAACACAAATCCCTGTAGTCGAGTTGCACGACACATTGTTAGTGCCGTTGTTTGCGGCTGGCGGTGCGGATCCCTCGGGAAGAACAGCCTTTGTAAATGACCCGTTGTTTCCGGGGTTCACGCTAGCCGATGCTCCACTCGGCCCTCCTCCGCCTCCATCAGTCCCTGTCGTCTCCGTGGCTTGCGCTCGAAAGATCGGGGTTCCCTGTTCCTGTGCCTGCTGCAGCACTTCAGAGGGACTGAGTCCGTCCTGCCAGCTTCCTCCTTGGCTTTCACAGTCGCTCTGGTTTGCTCCTCCATCTAAGTCGTCATAATCCCCATTACCCCAGTTACAGTGAAGTCCGAGCGGATCCACTAAACCAAGCGGATTATTGAGCACGTAAGCATATCTGTTCCAGCTTTGCGGATTACTCGGGTCCACCGCGCCCAGCCCCGCCGGGTCCGGAGAAATCCAGCGGCCCTGCCCTGGGCTGTAGCGGCGGAACATGAAATCGTCCAGGCTGCCACCGGAATTTTCACCGTCAGCAACGGTCCACTGGTTCCCGTAGCTGGTGAACTGCACATAGGCACTCCCTCCAGCGTAGCCTTCGCCAAAGGGAGCGTAGGCCATCGCAGGAATCGCAGTCCGGCTCGGTGTCGAGAACAGCCTCGCCGACCCGAGCCAGTCCGCATGATTGTACTGAACCAGCCCTGAACTATAGTAGACAGCAACAGCCCCGCCGGGCAAAGGCACAAAGGCACTGGCCAAATGTTGGCCCACCATATTCGCTAGCTGATGCTGACCATTGGGGGCGTACAGGAACTGGGAAGCGCCGTTGGCATTTTCGACCATGCGATCCAGTGCGTCGTAGGTTAGCGATACCCCGTTGGCCGAGGCTAGGTCGCCATACGCGTCCCAGGTGTAAGTGTTGAAGGTGTCGTTAAGCAGGTTGCCGTTGGCGTCGTAGCTGACGCCGTTCCAGCCGCTCTTGTACTGGTTGTTCGTAGTCATGTTGTCATTTGCCGGACTGTTGTATGTAGGCAGCCACGAGATGCTGCCGCTCTTGCTCAGGTTGCCGAATGCGTCGTAGCTGAAGGTTTGCGCCCACACGCCGCCGCAGTTGTTGCCGCTCAGGCGCGCCAGGTCGTCGTAGGCGTTGGTGCAGGTCTGATTGTCCTGACTGTTGAAAGGGTCGGTGATCGCCAGGCTCTGGAGCGTTCCATTGGCATTCCAGGGCCAGGTTGCCCACGGCGGACTGTCGGTTCACGTTGAAACTGTATTGATACACTCATCGAATCCGGTGGAACGACACTCGTGGAATCGCCACCCAGCTAAAACCGTTTGCGGGTACTACTAATGTTCGCGGCCCCCGAATAACAAGTAAAGAATTGCTCCGAACAATCCAGCCTCGACGATTACGACGGGCCAGAACCAAATCTCTCGCCATTGGGGGTAAGCACGCAGAATGGCGACGAATACGAGCAAGTGAACGACCAACAAACCGGCAATCGCCAACCAAAAGCCGAGACGGCGCCAATATGCTTTCGATTGCTTGACGGTTACCCAAAAGAGGCCGGCCGTGAACACCGCTAGCGCCACCCAAGACCACGACCCGCGCTCAATGTGCGTATGTCCTGTGTGAACCAAGACGGCGAACAGCAAAGCAAAAGCTGCAAGGGAGGCAAACGCCAGCCCAATATAGAGAAGCGCTCGCCGAACTATTTTTCCCACTGACATCTCTTAGTGGCACTCCCCGTTGTATGCAGCCATGCTTGTGATCGTAAGAGCCTTTCCGCCGGCGTAGCCAACTTGCAGATACGGCGCAGCTTCTTCGGCGGTCGCCGCTAAGCCGTAAGTGCTGGATTGCAAACCACGGTATATACTCGATCGCAACGGGACCGATAGCCCTTGGTAAAGACTATAGGCCGAAGCTGCTGTCCGGCCCGCTTGCGCGAGAGCCTGGGGACCCAACTCAGCCGCGTCGCTAGGACCGAGGCCGTCGCCGGGAAGAGGGTTGAAAACGTCAGCGAAGGTCGTGGCCATAAGGTTATCGCAGCCATCGGGGTCCCTGAAACTCTTATATACCGCGTTCAAGCTAAAACCTGTGAAGAATGACCTCCCGAAATTCCGAGCGTAGCTCAGACTGTTGTTCAAGCTGCTCGCGATGCTGTTGGGGTCAGGTGCAGTGGTGCTGGCTGTCGCAGACGAAATGTTCCAATTCTGTGCCAGAGCGGCGTTGGGTGTGGAACTCCAGTCTCCGTAGTTAGAATTCCACTGCCCGGTGGTGAGCGTCGCGTTCTCGAAAAGATCCGGAGGGACCCAGCTACCCCCTTGTTTAGTACATCCGCTTCCGTCGCCTCCCGTGTCTGGGTCATCCGCCGAGTCGAAGCTGCCATCGTCCCAAACACATTCCAGCCCAAGCGGGTCGGTACCGCCTAGCGGGTTGTTCAAGACATAAGCATACCTATTCCAAGACTGCGGATTGCTGGGATCGACCGCGCCCAGCCCTGCCGGGTCGGGAGAAATCCAGCGGCCCTGCCCTGGGCTGTAGCGGCGGAAGGTGAAATCATTCAGGCTGCCAGTTTGGTTGTTGCTGTCGAATACGGTTGAGGCGTCGGCCCCGGCGAAATGCAGCCACCCTGTGCTTCCCCCAGAGTAGCCCTCGCCAAACGGAGCGTAGGCCATTGCCGGTATCGCAGTGCGAGTGGGGCTCGAAAGCAAGCGCGTCGATTCCAGCCAGTCTCCGTGACTGTAGAGCCACAACCCAGAATTCGCGTATACGGCGTAGGAGTTTCCGGGCATGTGCACCGAGGCGTAGTTGACAGTGGTTCCCTGCATCACGGCCAGCGGTTGCTGACTTACCGGCGAGTAGACAAACTGCCGGGTGCCATTCAGATTCTCAACCATCCTTCCAAAAGCGTCGTACACCACCGTGGCTCCATTCACCGAGGCCAAATCGCCGTAGACGCTCCAAGTGTAGGTATTGTACGGGTCGGCCAGCAGCTCGCCATCGTTATCGTAGCTGACGCCGTTCCAGCCGCTCTGGTACTGGTTTGCAGGATGGTTGTAATTTGGCTGCCATGCGCTGCTGCCACTCTTGGAGATGTTGCCGAAGGCGTCGTAGGTGAAGGTCTGCGCCCACACGCTGCCGCAACTGTTGTTGGTGAGGCGCGACAGGTCGTCGTAGGCGTTGGTGCAAGTCTGATTGTCCTGGCTGTTGAAGGGGTCGGTGATCGCCAGTTTCTGCAACGTTCCGTTGGCATTCCGTGTTAGGTTGCCCACGGCGGACTGGCCGTTCACGTTGAAGCTGTATTGTGTCATCCGGCCGGTATTGGGGTCGTGATGGTAAGCATCGGAACCGGAAGAGCCAAAGGTGATTTGTGTAAGCGATCCGATCAGCTCGCTGGTTCCACTCGTGGCGGAGAAAACAATGGTGACAGTCCCGTTGTCCCCGCATTATTTCGTCCTGCAGCACCCTTTCAGGGGTGGAGTGTCACCCCTCCACCCGACGCCGTAGGCGGCGCGCTTTTGAACTTCCCCCGATACCGCACGGCAAGGCGAACGGACCCAAAGACTACGGTTGCTTCACAGGAACGCAAGCCTTACCGGTGGACGATAGCTCGGGATGCTTCTCCAGAATCAGCGAAGCAAACGGAAAATCTTGAACACGGGTGATGATTGGCACCTCGGGAAGCCAAACCTTCTCCTTCTGCCCAGGCAAAGCTTCCTTGGTGCTGAGTCTTCGGCTGTCACTAGCCTGCTTCTTCGCCTTGCCGTCCAGCACTAGATACGTTTCATCTTCGCTGCGGTCTCCGGGCAAGATGTTGATGGTCCGCTTAAGCTCACGGATTTGCCCTTTCTCGTCGATCACATAGTGATCGTAGACGGTCCAATCTCCAGCTTCATCCTCCTCTGTGACGGCGATTTTCGAAACGTGATCGCCCGAGTACTCCAAAGTAGCTACCACCATGGCAGTCAGAGACTTCACTTCGGATGCCCACTCTGACTCGCTCCCATAGGCACACCACTGGTGGTGTTCCGCGTCTTCGAGTAGGAAAAGCCGCTTGCCTGTGCTTTGGGCGCGTGCACTACTCACAACCACGGCACTGAGCAAAAACAGGGTTCCGGTAAATATTGCAGTAGGTCTTCTCATTAGCCTCGATTCGTGAAAAGGCTGAGCCATGGTTCATCGCCTCGCGATGTAACAGTACTCAATCCGCTGTTATCAGTGAGTGCAGGCGACCATCAGCGTAATAGTATTGAGTAGCGAAAGCCTCCATCTTTTCGTACACAAACGAATCGTGAGAGACAGAGACGCTGGTGTGTTGATCTACGCCTCTATACTTCCCCGGCGGAACTGTCCATACGACAAACGGGCTTATGACGCTCTTAGGACTTACGACTGTGAGGCGCGAGAACATTTCCCCTTTCGCGACAAGCAAGACAAGCTGTTCAACGTACTTTCCGGATGGCTCCTTGCGGATCATAGCGATCGCATAAGAAGGCGTATGGCCGCCCGTAAAGTCCCCAACAGCAACTCCGGGGCACTGTCCGCTGTGCGCACCTGCCCATATATTCGCGTCGTCTGCCGGAAGGTCTTTCAGATCGAGGATTTTCCATTCGTGAGCATCTGGAATGAGCTTCCGACCGGGCTCGGGAATCAATGAAACGCACTCATCTGCACGGCAGGCGCAGCTTGCGAATGAGAGGAACATTAGCATTAGCAGTCTGGAGACTCTCATAGGTTTCATACTCCTCAGTAGTGGCAGGTTGGCGTAACAGGGCCAAGGGCACCACCTCTCCCCGGAACTAACTGAAAGTGGAAGTGTCCACCAGTTGCATTCGGAGAGGGGTTCTGAAACTCGTTCTGCTGAAACAGGGCGCCGCAGTTCGCACCACACTGCATTATCTGGCCTGGCATACCCGGAATGGTTCCGTCCACCGCGAGCCCGCGGGAATGAGGATCGCCTGGGGGATGACTGTCTGAAGTCGAGGTTGCCCGGAAAGGATTTCCTCCCATGCATCCCGAAACACAGAGCATGAAGTTGTTAATCGCCGGTGAAGCTGGGGGAACTCCGGCCTTATATACCACGCTTCCAGCCGCACTTGTTGGGGCACATTGGGGCAGGCCATTGGGAGTCGCCGGGTTCGGGATCTGGCCAGGCAGGCTGCTGGTGGTTGTGCCAACCAGAGAAAAAATTCCGGACACCGAGGCGTCCGCCGTTCCCGAAGGATCGCCAAAGTTGCCCACGCTTGGGTTGATTCCCTGTGCCCAACCAGCAAACGTCCCGCTTGCCTGTCCGCTCCAATCGCCCGCACCTGGACTCCAATCTGGAGGCGAGCCGTTAAACCAAGTTCCCCCGTTCCCGTCCTCGCAGGCGGACTTATTCCCCGTGTTAGGGTCGTCGTTCGAGTCATAACTGCCGTTATCCCAAACGCAAAAGAGCCCCAGCGGATCGGTGTAGCTTAAGGGGTTGTTCAGCACATAGGCATATCTGTTCCAGGACTGCGGGTTGCTCGGGTCCACTCCACCCAGCCCCGCCGGGTCCGGAGAAATCCAGCGGCCTTGCACCGGGCTGTAGCGGCGGAACATAAAATCTTCCAGGCTGCCAGTTTGGTTTTCGGTGTCATAACTGCATTGCGTCATCCGGCACTAGGGGTTTCCTCGCGTGCCGCCGACCTCAGGCTGTGACCGAAAAATCTAGGCAGCGCGAGGTACGTGGTGTCCACCCTTCCAAAACCACGAAGGGTGGACAGCTTTAGTCGTGGCGACGCAAAAGGTGCGCCAGCCCCCCAATTCCTAGGACCACGGTCAAGACGGACGATCCGATGAGGGCCCCGATATCTAGAAAGCCATTATTGAGTCTCTTCAACTTGGAACGGCTCTCCTGGCCTAGGCCCGCCTTTTCACCCGGACCTAAGATATCGGACTACCGCCATCAGCAACTGAAAAACAAGGAACATCTCGAACACTGCCACAGCTGAGAAGGATATACCCGAGAGCTCACCAACGACTTGGCGGAACCTAAAGACGATCGCCAGATGCACAACGCTGGCAAATAGAACACCCGCGAATACCTGAGCCAGCGTTGCCTTCGCCTTGCGCGTTTCTCTGGCAACAAAGTACGCCAACAGTACGGTAGTGTAAGCCGCACGGAGGGTGAATTTCGAAGGCCGCCACATTTCAGTGTCGTGATTCATCGCGTAAAGGAAGTCGCCCACCAATATCGCCACAATGCTGAGAGCCACTGCCAAGTAGATGAGATTGTCTCTGGTTGTCTGCTTCATTTGGCTTCAGAGGACAGGAAATGCTGCTGCGCATTGACCATTCAGGGCCTCCTTACCCACATCCCAGGTTGCGTTCCAGGCGGCAACTCCAGTTTCTGCGATAGGCACCGCCTCGCTGAGTTCGCCTAGGACCTCCGCCTTGGTCGCCATGCTTCTAAATACGGATGAGCACTGGGGGCAGATCAATCCGATTCCACCGAGCGTATTTGTTTGGTTCGCTGCGTAGTTTAGCGCCCGGCCAGCTTGGTAAACGCCTGCGGCCTTGAGGGACGTTTCGGCGGCTTGAGATGGTATAAATCCTCCGGTCAGCTCATTCCCGATACTACGGAGAGTCTGTCCAGCGCAAGTAGGTTTATTCCCTGGACCGCCAGCGAAGGTGAAGAACGACATGGCGAAGCTCCCTATATAGCTTAGATTGTAGTTCAAACTGCTCGCAATGCTGTTGGGGTCGGGCGCAGTAGCGCTGGCCGTCGCGGACGAGGTATTCCAATTCTGTGCCAGGGCGGCGTTGGGGGTGGAACTCCAGTCCCCGTAGTTAGAATGCCATTGTCCGGTGGTGAGCGCCGCATTCTCGAAGAGATCTGAATCGACCCAATTGCCGCCCTGTCCAGTACAGCCGCCCTCGCTTCCTGTGTCTGGATCATCCGCCGAATCGTAGCTGCCGTCGTCCCAAACGCATTCCAACCCAAGCGGATCGGTACCTCCGAGCGGATTGTTCAGCACGTAAGCATATCTGTTCCAAGACTGCGGATTACTCGGGTCCACCGCGCCTAGACCCGCCGGGTCGGGAGCGATCCAGCGGCCCTGGCCTGGGCTGTAGCGGCGGAAGGTGAAATCGTCCAGGCTGCCGCCGGAATTTTCGCTGTCAGCAACGGTCCACGAATTTCCGTAGCTGGTGAACTGCACATAGGCCTGCCCTCCGGCGTAGCCTTCGCCAAACGGAGCATAAGCCATGGCAGGAGTCGCAGTTCGGGCCGGGGTCGAGAACAATCTCGCCGACCCGAGCCAGTCCGCATGATTGTACTGAACCAACCCCGAAGTATAGTAGACGGCAAACGCCCCGCCGGGCAAAGGCACAATGGCACTCGCCAAGGTCTGTCCCATCCCTGTCGTACGCATTTCCGATTCGCGCCCTTCGCAAAGTGCGCGAAGGACGGTGCACCCGCTGTGCTGGCAATGCCAGCTAGATCAAAAGCCTGGGCCACCCGCCGTCCTGCAGAAGCGGGACCAATCCGTTGTACCCGATCTACTCCCGAGTCCCAACCTGGCTCGCTAGCGAAGGCGGGTATTGATTGTCGATGCCGACGGGAAGGTCGGGCAGAGAGTAATTGTTGTACCCGATCTACTCCCGAGTCCCAACCTGGCTCGCTAGCGAAGGCGGGTATTGATTGTCGATGCCGACGGGAAGGTCGGGCAGAGAGTAATTCAAGTAGACGGACGAAAAAAAGATCGTTAGTAGCAAATTTATCTTAAGCTCTACACCGGAACGTCGATACAACGAGATGATTTCCGCCCTAAGAACTAGCGGAGTCGCCAACATTAAGATGAGGCCGCCAATGGCAACGGGATACATGTATAGAGCGAGAGGCCTCGGAGTTACCAGAGCCAACACTGCAATCGCGATAACAGTCAGGTAACAATAGAATGCAGCACTACGGCCCACTTTGGCCCGCACCCAGTAGGCCAGGTAAAGGCCTAGTGGTACGAATAGAACACCCCTCGTAGAGAAAAACACAACCAGCAAAACGATTGCCCACGCTAAACTCAGCGGAACCGTCCACGGTAAACCTCTGCGATTGAAAATCATTTAACTACCACCCCCTGAAACTATTCTCCTACGGGCAATTCGGGTCGTTCATGCCACTCAGGTTTACCCACCCGCTGACGCTAACGCTCTGCTTCGCCACGCTGACCGTGAATTCCCCGTTAACCGAAAGCACATAGCGGCCATTCATCTGAGCATTTACCGGCGCGTTCACGGGACTATAGGACGGAGTGGGGATTAAGGGTGTGCCCTGCTGCGCCTGCGATTCCACCGATCCGGCCGTATGCGCTTGCCCGAATGGAAGTTGACCGGAAACCTGACCACCCACGCCACTTGTACCCAGACTCCCGGATGCCGAGACGTCCGACTTCAGCACCGTTAATGACGCTGACACACCCGCGGCACAAACGTTTGGGACATTAGCGATGGCCTTTGAAATCGCCGATGCTGCGGCCTGACCGGACGGACTGAGGTGAACGTCGTTGGGAACGTAGATCGGCACCGTCGAGGTTAGATACTGCAACATCGTCCCAGGCTGCCCGGTTGTGTCGGACGACACAGCGTGTTGGGGTCGCCCCGCGAGGTCCGCCCCGTTCTGGGTAAAGGCGTCGTCGACCCACTGGCCGCCATTATCGCTGCATTCGCCGGTGTTTGAATTATAGTCGAGCTGTGAGGAGTCGAATCCGCTCTCGGGATCGCTGTGATCGCTGTAATCGCAGTACAAGCCCAAAGGATCGAAATACCTTAGAGGATTGTTTAACACGTAAGCATACCTGTTCCAGCTCTGCGGGTTACTCGGATCAACCGCGCCTAGCCCCGCTGGGTCGGGAGCGATCCAGCGGCCCTGCCCTGGGCTGTAGCGGCGGAAGGTGAAATCGTCCAGGCTGCCGCCGGAATTTCCACTGTCAGCAACGGTCCACTGATTCCCGTAGCTGGTGAACTGCACATAGGCCTGCCCTCCGGCGTAGCCTTCGCCAAAGGGAGCGTAGGCCATCGCAGGAATCGCAGTCCGGCTCGGTGTCGAGAACAGCCTCGCCGATCCGAGCCAGTCCGCATGATTGTACTGCACCAGCCCTGAACTATAGTAAACAGCAACAGCCCCGCCGGGCAAAGGCACAAAAGCACTGGCCAATTGTTGGCCTACCATATTCGCCAGCGGATGCTGACCATTGGGCGCGTACACGAACTGGGAGGCGCCATTCGCATTTTCGACCATGCGATCCAGCGCGTCGTAGGTGAGCGCTACTCCGTTGGCGGAGGCCAGGTCGCCGTACACGTTCCAGGTGTAGGTATTGAAGGTGTCGTAGAGCAGGTTGCCGTTGGTGTCGTAACTGACGCCGTTCCAGCCGCTCTGGTATTGGTTCAGGGGATGGTTGTAATTTGGCTGCCATGCGCTGGTGCCACTCTTGCTCAGGTTGCCGAAAGCGTCGTAAGTGAAGGTCTGCGCCCACAGGCTCCCGCAACTGTTGCTGCTGACACGCGAGAGGTCGTCGTAGGTGTTGGTGCAGGTCTGGTTATCCAGACTCACATCGGGAGAAAACAATGGTACCGGTCCCGTCTGTCCCCGCATTATCCCCGCATTATCTGTCCCCGTCTGTCCCCGCATTATCTGTCGAACCGGAATCTTCCGCCCGCGATTTCCCGGCAAGAGGATGACTCCGAATCGATCGCCCCAGGCCCCGCATGCAAACATGAGTTGCCCTGGTAAATGCGGGGGCGGCAAAGTAGGACTTCGTTGTCGCCCGCGGGAATAACCAGATCGCCGTTTGCATTCGCTCGCAGCTTCTGCCCGTCCAAACCAGTGATTGAAAAGGCAATCTGATTCGCATTGGCGTCCGGAGCTACCACGAAGTCATATTCCAGTTGGCCGTTCGTCCCGTAGTAGACCAGATCGATACCGGGATAAACGCCGGCGTACCAGACTTCTCCAAAGTGCGGAACGTGCTTGTACCACTTGCGCGGGTCGTTGCCCAACAAGTAATTGCTGTACGAAGAGAGAGGCTGTCTGCCTTCGGGCTTGGACTGGGCATTCCCTCCAGCGATGCGCAGCCGAATTGGTTCGGACGAAATGCTGTAACAGAGGGGGTTACGCTTTCCGCGTGGGCTCGGGACGGCAGCGCTCTTTACCGACGCCGAAACGCACGCGGGATCGCTGGCTGCGTGTGGAGTTTTGAAATTGAACACGGCCTCTGCGGGCGTCAGGAAAAGATCGTAGCCTCTGCCTCGAGAGACGTATCGCGCTTCGGAACTAAATTGTCCGACATTGCTCTCAAAGCCGATGGGAACGTTCGCTTTCACCGTCGACGCAGAACGCAAAGCTGGCCTCTTATCGTTTCGGTGTTGGGGTTCCGAGTTGCTGAGTGTGGTGAGGTTCAAAGCCAGCAAAGAGGCAATCACGGTTAAGGTCGTAGCTTTCACGGATCGAATGGTCCCTCGCAAGCGTGAGTCGGTCGCGACGAAAAAAACCAACGGATCGAGATTCCTGGTTCCCCGCCCTTCGATAAGCACGAAGAAGGCAGCCTCAGTCGTGGCGATGCAAAGGTAGGCAGCACCCCAGTTCCCGACCTTAGTCTTACGATTGGCCAGAACCGTCTTCTTGTCCTGACCTGGATTTGCCCCCTCGACCGCGCACAGGCGGTCGCAGGTCGAAGAGCCAGTAGGCAGTCATGTAGAAGAGAACCTGCTCTAAAAACAGGGCTACAATCAAATAAAACCACCCAAAGAAACCTAGGACGACCACAACTACGACTAAGTTGATCACAAGCCAACCACAGACGAAGAACATGAATCGGACAGACCGAAATTCCTTTCTATACTCTTCTCTGACCCAGGCAAAAAAGACAAGCGATATCCCGCTCAGGAATACCCACATAGGGCTGACGTGGCGAACTTCTGTTACTGCGAACGCCCCGACGACTACGACGCACAGTAGCAGCGCAGACCCAACCAAAAAGCATAGATCTAGAATTCGCTTCGAAAGGCCGCGCTGTTCGTTCAAAGTTGTCAAGCTTATCGTCCGGTGGAACCAAGTGTCTCTAAAAAAACACTGCTAGAATCCAGTCCCCCTCGTTCAGTGACACTTGCCTTGATATGCCGCTGCTGCTTCCTTCCCGACTCCGTAGGCAAGTGCCAAGTCTACAGCCCCCAAAAGAACGGCTGGGTTTCTCGCCGCACTGATTGCTGATTGACCCAGCGCGCTAAGACTGTTCGCGGCGACATTTAGTGCTCCTGCTGCAATCGTGTACGCAGCCACGTCCTCAGCTGGTGCCTTCATCTGCTGGGCGTAATTCGCTAGGGTGGAAAGCCCCACTTCTCGCAAAGGACGCGGAAAATGGGGCACCCCAGGCTCTTTCATTTGACTTTCAGATGTGGGCCACCCGCCCGATCAACGCCCCTGGCGACGACGCAGGGGCGGTTTCAGACCGAGCAACAACTCTGCGGTCGCGTAAAAGAAAAACAACTCCAGGAACAGAGCTACGAGCCAGTAGAGCCACCCGAGGCGACTGACCACTAGAATGAATATCAAGAGATGTAGCAGCAGCCACGCGACAAAGAAAGAAATGAAAGAGATCGATCTGAACTGGGCGCGATAATCCCATCCGACTCCGGCAAAAAAGCCCACCGATACCCATGCCAAGAGCACCCAAACGGAATCAATGTGGTACCTGTCCGCCAACAGAAATCCACTTCCGCCCGCTACGATAACTAGCAACGCCGCGCCAATCAGTGAGAGGCGGTCAAGGAATTTCTTCACGCCACCTTTGGGTGTTTGCGATGGTCTCCCAGCCAAGTCCGACATTCTTCGGTCCTCCAGCGTCAACCAAGTCAATGCATCGACGCTATTAAGGCCGTCAAGGAAAATAGGCCAGATGGCATTGTCCAGTGGAAGGCCCCCTACTGAAAGATCGACCTGCCGCCAACCATGGATTCTCAATGTTTGCCCCTACAAAAGACCGTTAGGCTTCTTCGGCCAGTACCCATCATTCTTCTCGTCAGTGGTGTCATCTAAAGTTTTTGCCACAACAGTACAAATCACAAAGACCCCAATCGAAACGATAAACAGAAGAACCTGAGTCCATGTTGCGAGAGGAGCAAACAAAAAAACCACAGCGGCAATACTCGCGACAACTCTGATCACCTTCAAAGCTACGTGCTTTCTCATGGGGCCTCCGCTTCAATGAGGAACTGGAATTGATGCCGAAAGCGCATTGCCAGCACAGAGCGTGCTCGCGCCTGCGTCGATACCGGTAGCTACCAGCAGGACTGGGGTAGCCACGACACCAATCGCACCTTCGACAGCTTCTCCGACCATAGGACTACCGGCCTTCATGCCGCCTACGAAGGCCGCCTTTAAAGAACCCATCGAGAGAGTTTCAAACCAATTCGCACCATAGTCGGTATTGAGAGGAGTCAAAGCAACTAAGCTCCCAAGCTGAACAGCCTTTCCGAAGGGCGTCTGATGAAAGGCACCCGTACAACTGGAGTAGTTAGCTACAAAGGCCTTCTGCATGTTGAAGCCTGCGAATCCGCTGATTCCGGGACCTGGTCCGTTGTTTGCGGCAAAGCCGCCGAAGAACGACTTTGTAAAGCTACTAGCATAGCTCAGATTGTAGTTTAAGCCGCTCGCGATGCTGTTAGGATCAGGCGCATTGGTGCTAGCTGTCGCAGAGGAGGTATTCCAATTCTGCGCCAGAGCGGCATTGGGAGTGGAACTCCAGTCCCCGTAGTTAGAATGCCATTGTCCGGTGGTGAGCGCCGCATTCTCGAAGAGATCTGAATCGACCCAATTGCCGCCCTGTCCAGTACAGCCGCCCTCGCTTCCTGTGTCTGGATCATCCGCCGAATCGTAGCTGCCGTCGTCCCAAACGCATTCCAACCCAAGCGGATCGGTACCTCCGAGCGGATTGTTCAGCACATAAGCATATCTGTTCCAAGACTGCGGGTTGCTCGGGTCCACTCCACCCAGCCCCGCCGGGTCGGGAGAAATCCAGCGGCCCTGCCCTGGGCTGTAGCGGCGGAAGGTGAAATCGTCCAGGCTGCCGCCGGAATTTTCACTGTCAGCAACGGTCCACTGGTTCCCGTAGCTGGTGAACTGCACATAGGCACTCCCTCCAGCGTAGCCTTCGCCAAACGGAGCGTAAGCCATAGCAGGAGTGGCAGTTCGAGTCGGTGTCGAGAACAATCTCGCCGACCCGAGCCAGTCCGCATGATTGTACTGCACCAACCCCGAACTCCAGTAGACAGCAAACGCCCCGCCGGGCAAAGGCACTATCGCACTGGCCAACTGTTGGCCCACTGACCTGCCCCCTGCTTTCGTTCACGTAAGAATACGACAGCTTTCAGCTACTCCATCCTTGGTTTGAGCCGGGATGGGGGAGCGCGAGGGGGAAGGGACGGCGTTTGAGTCCCTTACTCCTCGCTCAGCTAGGTAGAAGTCCGCCGCTTGCGCCGTCGCGAACTCCTTCGGTGTCTGGTATCCCAAACTGCTGTGCGGACGCTCTTCGTTGTACTCGATTCTCCACGCTGCGATCTTGCGTCGCGCGTCGAACAAGTTTTGAAACCAGCTCACCGTCAGGCATTCATCCCGCAACCGTCCGTGAAAACTTTCCACGCGCGCATTCTGCGTCGGCTTGCCCGGTTGAATGTGCAGCAACTCGATCTTTCTCTCCACACACCAGGCCAGAAAATGCCGGCTGGTCAGCTCCGGCCCGTTGTCGCAGCGAATGGCTTGCGGTTGTCCGCGCTCCGCAACGATCCCGTCCAGCACGCGCGTCACTCTCCGGCTGGCAAAACTCGTGTCTACTTCCAACGCCAAACACTCCCGCGTGTAGGCATCCACCACGCTCAGCACCCGGATCGTTCGTCCACACGCCACCGCATCGTGCACAAAATCCAGCGCCCACTCCTGGTTGGCCGCAGTCCGCACCAGCAGCGGCTTGCCCTCGCGCACGCAGTGTTTCCGCTTCTTCCGCCGGATCATCAGCCCCGCCTCCCGATACACCCGATGCACTCGCTTGTGGTTCACATGCTCTCCCGAACGGCCCAACAAAACATGCAGCCGCCGATACCCAAAGCGCGGCTTGGACCGCGCCAACTCCACCAGCCGCGTCCGCAACGGCTCATCCGAGCGCCCGCTCTGGTAGCGATAGCTCGATACCGCCATCGTCATCAACCCGCATGCTCGCCGCTGGCTGAAGGCATACTTCTCGCGCACCTGCTCGACGGTCGCCCTCAGCTCCGCGAGCTCCACCCGTTTTTTTCAATCACCCACTGCAGCGCATCTTTGTCCAGACTCAGATCCGCCACCAGCTTCCGCAGTCGCGTGTTCTCATCCCGCAACTGCTTCGCCTCCTGCGCCTGGCTCACCTCCATGCCACCGTACTTCGCCTTCCAGGCGTAGATCGTGTGCTTCGACACCCCCACTTCTCTCGCTACGTCTTCCGCTTTACGTCCCGCTTCCAGTTGTTTCAGCGCCCCGATCATCTGCGCTTCCGTGTGCCTGCTCTTCGACATACCTCTTCCCCTTTCCTTCGTCCGAAATCATACTCGGACTTGTGCGGAAACAGGGGAGCAGGTCAGGAGCTTACGGCTTCGGTTTGGCGGCGGCTACGACCGGGATTCTCAGGTGTAGATTCCCGTTCTTCGGGTCCACGGTGTCGGTGCGTTCCGTGGTCTTCTCGTCTGCCCTATAGCGAACGATGCCTCTGTTTCCTTCTAACTCGAAGCTGATGGAGATTCGGCTCTGAACCTCGACAGGTTGCTTGTTGAGATAATAGGGCTTGAACTGCCACTGTTTCACGGCGTCCGCCACGGCGGTTGCCAGCAGAGGATCACCGTTGGCATCCCATGTTTTCTCGACGATTCCGTGCTGATCGATAAGAACACTGATCGTCACAACACCATCAATCCCACGCTCCAGAGCATCCTTTGGATAAACGGGCAAAACTTTGCGAACAATGAACGCCTGCAACACCGCTTCGGACACTCGCACACGCGCAGATTGCTGGGCACCATTCTCCTGAGATAGCACCAAAGGCCCGCATAACAGAAACGAGAGGCACAGCACGATCACTCGCATTCGCTCCTCCGTGTGGCTCCTCAGCATGTCGTCGTGTCACTAATGAGCCTGACGTGTTTCATGAGGTTCTACGGATGGAGGCGGAAAATCATTTCCACCTTGACCTCGACAGGAACAGGCACACCTTCACTCTTACCTGGTTCGAACGTCCACTGTTTGAGAGTTTTGATTGCCTGCTCGTCCAATCCGTGACCAAGTGAGTGGGCCACGCGGATGTTGTGCGCATAACCGTCGGTCCCCACGATGGTCCACAGAGCCACGGTCCCTTCGACCTTCGCCCTTTGCGCTTCTTCTGAGTACTCGGGATTCGGAGCGGAGATACGAGTCGGTGGACTTGCACATGGTGGTGGGTTTTTGTTACTGCAGACCTTCAGAAAACTTGGCGGGTGTGCCGAAGGAGTCTCCTGGGCAAAATCCCACGCTGATGTTGCCAGCAAAAAACTAATCACGGTGAGCAAAGCCAGTCGCGGCATATTTTTCTCAGCCTCCATCATCGTTAGCGTGCAACAAGCTGCTGAGCGGACTGATGCTGACGAATCCCGTTATCGGAAACCGATTGTTGCCGAGAAGAGGAACACAAACGCGTAGAAGAACTCGCCTAGCGCGGCCAGAAACCCCAAGATACGGATCGGGACCCTAGCGGGGGAACGGGCCGCTGCTACACCGCACACGCCACCGAACGCGAGGGTTAGAGACACAAGAGAGCTAAGGATGCGGCCATTGCCCACTCTCAGCGTCACCATTCCATAGCCGATCAAGAACGCCAACGCTGGGAAACCGACGCACGCCAGTAACGCCGCCAGAGGATGGTCTTTCAGATGATCGAAAACTCTCTGGAATCGTGATCGCTTCGACCATCGGACCGCAGCCGCCTGCTCCTCCTCTTGCTTAATCTGCCGGTCTCGCTCGCCCTCATATTTCGCGACTGCATCTGGACTGTCCAGACCCCTCTTCTGAAGCTCTTCTGCCAAGGCTTCACGAGCTGTCGTCGTGAGACTCTTTGGATCGGCTGCAACACGCAGTAGCGCGTCAGTGCTCATCCCTACGTAGCGATCTGACATTTCCTGATATTCAGTTGGCACGGTACCTCGCGCGTCGCTTACTTGCTACAACCTACCCCTTGTGCCAGCGGCCCCTCCACTATCGTGCCTCCAGTTGCTACTTCCTCCATATGGATTAGGGCGCCCAATGGATTCCGGGACATCCAATTGCCCTGATCGACGTGCCAGTCCCCGACGCTTCCTCCCATCGCTGCGGAGGCACTCAGATCAATCGCCATATGCGTCGAGCACGTGGTGTCATTACTGCGCAGTTGTAACCCGCCGTTCCACCAGTTCTTGTGGAGCGGATCAAAGAAGTCGCGGGACCACCCGTGCGTCAACGCGAACTGTTGGATCTGTTGCGGAGTAAAGATTGAGACGAAATTGTTGCTATGGCAGAGGCCGCAGAGAGCGGTGTCAATCATCTGAGAAACGCTAGTAACTGGCTGACCGTACGAGTAGAATGTCGTGGCGTCCGGTGTCACCGTTTCGGTGGTTTGGCCACCGTTGTACATGGTCTGGTAAGTAAAGCCGTTCTGCCCCAAGATATCGACTTGGCCAACCTGACCGGCCTGTATGCTCGCCACAAGGTTTTGGTTCCACTGGTCCGCCTGACCCGACCAGTTGCCATTTTGTCCCAGCTCAACCCAGGTTCCGCCAGCCGAACCGCAGCCTCCAACGCTCCCCGTTTGGCTATCAAACTCGGAATCGTAACTGCCGTCGTCCCACACACATTCCAGCCCAAGCGGGTCGGTGTAGCTCAATGGATTGTTGAGCACATAGGCATATCTGTTCCAGGACTGCGGGTTGCTCGGGTCCACTCCACCCAGCCCCGCCGGGTCGGGAGAAATCCAGCGGCCCTGCCCTGGGCTGTAGCGGCGGAAGGTGAAATCGTCCAGGCTGCCACCGGAATTTTCACCGTCAGCAATGGTCCACGAATTCCCGTAGCTGGTGAACTGCACATAGGCCTGTCCTCCGGCGTAGCCCTCGCCAAACGGAGCGTATGCCATGGCAGGAGTCGCAGTTCGAGTCGGTGTCGAGAACAGCCTCCCCGACCCAAGCCAGTCCGCATGATTGTACTGAACCAGTCCTGAACTGTAGTAGACGGCAACAGCCCCTCCCGGCAAAGGCACAAAGGCGCTGGCCAACTGTTGCCCCACCATATTCGCCAGCGGATGCTGACCATTGGGCGCGTACACGAACTGGGAGGCGCCATTCGCATTTTCGACCATGCGATCCAGCGCGTCGTAGGTGAGCGCTACTCCGTTGGCGGAGGCCAGGTCGCCGTACACGTTCCAGGTGTAGGTATTGAAGGTGTCGTAGAGCAGGTTGCCGTTGGTGTCGTAACTGACGCCGTTCCAGCCGCTCTGGTATTGGTTCAGGGGATGGTTGTAATTTGGCTGCCATGCGCTGGTGCCACTCTTGCTCAGGTTGCCGAAAGCGTCGTAAGTGAAGGTCTGCGCCCACAGGCTCCCGCAACTGTTGCTGCTGACACGCGAGAGGTCGTCGTAGGTGTTGGTGCAGGTCTGGTTATCCAGACTCACATCGGGAGAAAACAATGGTACCGGTCCCGTCTGTCCCCGCATTATCCCCGCATTATCTGTCGAACCGGAATCTTCCGCCCGCGATTTCCCGGCAAGAGGATGACTCCGAATCGATCGCCCCAGGCCCCGCATGCAAACATGAGTTGCCCTGGTAAATGCGGGGGCGGCAAAGTAGGACTTCGTTGTCGCCCGCGGGAATAACCAGATCGCCGTTTGCATTCGCTCGCAGCTTCTGCCCGTCCAAACCAGTGATTGAAAAGGCAATCTGATTCGCATTGGCGTCCGGAGCTACCACGAAGTCATATTCCAGTTGGCCGTTCGTCCCGTAGTA
The DNA here is from genome assembly GCA_963789875.1 of uncultured Acidobacteriaceae bacterium. GTDB lineage: Bacteria > Acidobacteriota > Terriglobia > Terriglobales > Acidobacteriaceae > Sulfotelmatobacter. The sequence continues at coordinate 28,414 of CAWBMI010000002.1, forward strand.
GACCAAATCAATACCGGGATAAACGCCGGCATACCACACTTCTCCGAAGTGCGGAACGTGTTTGTACCACTTGCGCGGGTCGTTGCCCAACAAGTAATTGCTGTACGAGGAAAGAGGACTTCTGCCTTCGGGCCGTGCTTCGGGATTCGCTCCGGTGAGGCGCAGCCGAACTGATTCCAACGAAGTGGTGTAGCAGAGAGGACTATTCTTTCGCGGTGTTTTCAAAAAGCTGGTGTACTGACTGACAGTGAAGCCACACGCGGAAGCGGTTGCTGGCTGTTGAGTTTTGAAATTGAACACAGCCTCCGCAGGCGTCAGGAAAAGATCGTAGCCGTCGCCGCGAGAGATATAGCGCGCTTCGGAATTAAATTGCCCCACATTGGTTTCGAAGCTGAGGGAAGAGTTGGCCTTGATCATCGAAGCTGAGCGCGACAGTGCTGGCTTCTTGTCGTTCAAGTGTGGCGGTTGCGAACTGCTATACGCAGTGACGTTGGAGGCCACCCAAAAGGCAATCGCCATTATGTTCTTAGGCTTCACGGATCGCGAATAAATGCACAGTTTAAGTGAATCGCAACGAAAAACCAGCCAGCGAAATTGTGATTCCGACCCCTCAAGTAACGCGAAGGGTAGGAGGCCAGTCGTGATGATGTGGGAGATGGCCCAGAGCCTATTCGTGGTACCCATCCATCGAAAGTCGTGACGGATGGTGGCCCTTTTAACGCGACCCGAGTGAACTCTCCCGGCCCCGAAAGGACTAACCATAAGTCGAATTTCCCCGACTCCCCTGCTCCGACGGCTGTCGTTGACGATCCTCGAAATATTGAACTAGATGCACGCAGTCGTCCAGAAAACCGCGGATCTGAGGGGGCGCCACCGTTTCCCTTGGCCTGAACATCACAATCCACTCTCCGATCCTCTCTGCGAGTATTCCAGAACCTTGCCAAAAGCTTGACATCCCCACAATCGGGGCGTCTGATTTAATGGCCACGGTCGTCTGCTTGTATCCCATTTCACCATGATTGGCATGGAAGTGGAACACGGCGGTTTCGTGGCCCCTGAAAGTTCCAGTGATCACATTTGTAACCGCATCCCAGGAGTTCCAAAAGGAGGCCTTCGAAAGGTCGAGCGTCTCTGGAGTCGACCCATTGCGATACGCGAACCCCAACCCCTCTGCAAGCTGGCAGTACTGGCGGGTTCGCAATCGCCCTCGAAATAGAGCCCACACGATCAGCCCTAAGATCAACAAGCAAGTGACCCACAGATTTGTTCCGTGCCAAGTCACGACGCTACCTTCTTTCTCATAGGAGGAACGAGGTCTCTTGAAAGCCGACGAATCCCTACCTAGCCTTGCCGCAGCTATTGTTGGTTCCTATCTTGCCGACCGTTGCCGTCAGGGTTGCACCCGTTTCTTTTCCAAAGAGACTAAACGACTTTCCAACGTAAGCGCCGACCTGCCCACTCGTCGGATTGAGTGCGAGTCCGCCGATTGGAGGGCCGATGCGGATTGAAGAGCCTGGGTCGGGTGCGCCAAGGCCTTTTGTACTCATACCTATTGTGATCCGCAGACTGTTGGACAATGTAGAAGTAACGCCGAAGGAAAGCGAGGTCCCATTCTGCGTGCTGTTGACTCCGAATCCCAACCCCAAGACGCTAGCACGCCCAGAGAGGGAATATGTGCATGCTGTTGGGAAGTTATTGTTAAACGCGTTAGCGATTGCGACTGTCGCAGCCTGATCGTCTGTTAGCGGTACGCTTGTATTCGGAACATCAACCCCGACGCTCGTGTAATCAACCCCGTAGGAGTTGTTGGTACTCGCGGTAAATGAGAGGAAACCGTTTTGGGAGCTATAGGCCCCAATCGCGCCATTGTTCTGATCGATGCTTGTGACCCAAGAACTATTTTTTACATCGCCGGGTACCCAGTAACCACCGTTGTCGTTACCAGTGCACTCGCCAGCGTCGCTGTCATGGTCGATGCTTTCCACATCATCGCCCGCATCGTTAAGGTAGACGCAGTCTAGACCGTCGGGATCGGTGTTTATCAACGGATTGTTGAGCACATAAGAGTATCTGTTCCAAGATTGCGGATTGCTCGGGTTCACAGAGCCCAGACCCGCCGGGTCGGGGGAAATCCAGCGGCCCTGCCCTGGACTATAGCGGCGGAAGGTGAAATCGTCCAGACTGCCACCGGAATTTTCACCGTCAGCAACGGTCCACGAATTCCCGTAGCTGGTGAACTGCACATAGGCCTGCCCTCCGGAGTAGCCTTCGCCAAACGGAGCGTATGCCATAGCAGGAGTCGCCGTCCGGAACGGAGTCGAGAACAGCCTCGCCGAGCCGAGCCAGTCCGCATGGTTGTACTGCACCAGCCCCGAACTATAGTAGACAGCAACCGCCCCGCCGGGTAAAGGCACAAAAGCGCTCGCCAGCTGTTGGCCCACCATATTCGCCAGCGGATGCTGGCCATTAGGCCCATACACGAACTGGGAAGCGCCGTTCGCATTTTCGACCATGCGATCCAGTGCGTCGTAGGTGAGCGCTAGTCCGTTGGCCGAGGCGAGGTCGCCGTAGACGCTCCAAGTGTAGGTATTCTGTGGGTCGGTTAGCAGCTCGCCATCATTATCGTAACTGGTTCCGGACAAGGTGTAGCGGTTCGTGCTTGCGCTGTAGCCGGGCACCCACGCGCTGTTCCCGTTTTTCGTGATGTTTCCGAAGGCGTCGTAGGTAAAGGTCTGCGCCCACACGCCGGGGCAAGTGTTCGCTGCCGACTCGCGCCAGGTCGTCGTAGGTATTGGTGCAAGTCTGATTGTCCAGACTGTTGAAAGGGTCGGTGATGGCGAGTTTCTGCAGGGTTCCATTGGCGTTCCATGTCAGATTGCCCACGGCAGATTGCCCATTCACGTTAAAGCTGTATTGCGTCATCCGGCCCGTGTTGGTGTCGTATTGATAACTATCGGAATCTCCGGAGCCGAAAGTGATCTGGGTCAGAGATCCGATCGGCTCGCTCGTTCCGCTCGTGGCATAGGTGACGGAAGACACCGGGATGTATCCTGATGCAGGTTTTACCGAGTTAATGCGTCCTTCACCATCTACGCCGTACGTCTGAAGCGGGATTAGAGCGACTCCGGCGCTGTTCATTATTCCGAGCGTCTCCTGCTGATTATGAGCCCAGTAGGAGGCCGTGGTGTGATAGTAGCCGCCGGAATTGGGCGTCTTCTCGTAGACGTCGGTCTGACGGCCGTCGTTGTCGTAGCTGAACCACTCATCGGTAATCATCGACCCAGAATCGGTTTCCACCTCGACTAGCCTTCCGCCTACATTGGTGATCGTTGAGCTAGGAGGTTGCGGTTGCACGCCATTCGATGGGCTATCGTAACGAAAGCGCCTGCAGGGAGTATAAGAATAACCCTGCAGCGAGTTCCCGACGTCGGTTACCCGGTGCAATTTGTCATAGATATAGCAAGTGTAGTGCCCGTTAGGGTCGACTTTTTTCAGCATGTCTCCGGGAGATGTGCGCGAACCGGTGGCGCACGAATCGCCGCCGGGATCGTAATCGTAAGTGTAAGTGGTGGCGAGATTGCTTGATTCCGGATTCGTTTCCGAGGTTAGGCGACTCAGGCCATCATAGGTGTAGGTTCGGGCTTGAGACCCGCCTACTGCTCCGGTCTGCGTGTTTTGTGTAACTGTAAGCAGGTTATCGAGAGCATCATAAGTGTACGTGGTTAAGAGGCCGGTTTTGGGGTTCTTTTGATTGCACGGGCCTGACCCGCTGCCCGAAGCCGAGGTGATCTCGCACACCGAGGTTAATCGTCCCATCCCGTCGTATTCTAGCTGCCGCTGCTTGACGTTTTCGCCGGTCGGCGCAGGGGAAACTTTGATCAACACATCATTCTTCGTGTAGGTGTAGGTAGCTCGTCCCGCCGCCACCGTCGGTGACGGTCAAGGGACGGCCCATTCCGTCGTAGGTCGTGGTTGTGGATGGCGTCGAGCATCCGGTCCCCTCCGCGGCTTGGCATGGCATGAATGTCTTATATGGCCTGCCGGCGCTGTCATAGGTTTGAAACGCGGTATCAAAATAGCTCGAGCCTACGCCCTGCCTCGTCTGGCTTAACGAAGAGCGGCCGAGAGTATCTAGACTCGTGACCACATCAACGTAGGAGGTGCTGTTGAGTTCCAGCGATGATTCGCTCCGTATGAGGCTCGGGTAAGTAAGGTTGGTGATATTGCCAAGCTGATCCTTCGTGCTCTCTGGTCGCCAGAAGTAAGGATCGGTGGTGTAATTCGTGTAGGAAGTTTTTCCGTTCGTATCCGTCGAAGAGGTCATCATTCCGCCCGTGCAGTTCCAAGAAGAGGATTGCGAGAGACTCAACGGCAAGCTGACATTGGTTAGCAGGCTGTTTCCGCAATTTCCATAGGTGTACTGGGTGACCGCGCCGTTAACATCGGTGGCTGTGTAAGCCTGCCCGGTATCGTAGTGAACAAACTTCTTGGTTAGAATTGCTCCAGAGTTCAGCCAGCTAACGACAGTTGTTGCGTTGCCCCGGCATTTGCCCGACGAAGCCGTGCACGTAACTGCCGAAAGCTGGGAGGCCCCGGACTTCTTTAGTGTACCCGCAACCTCGTCCTCGTCGTAGGTATAAGTTGTCTGTGATTTTATGTTTCCGCTGCCGTCGGTAACCGTGACCTGGTGGGGACGGTCGAATCACGCCATTGCCTATAGTTGAATCGTAAGTGATCGTGGTCTTTCGTGTCGGTGTTGTTGCGCCAAAGTCATACTCGTTTTTCGCGGTCACCAAGCGCAGAGCTGTAGAAGGTATCTACTTCAGAATTTGGCCCACCATTAAGAGAGCGAAAGACATTGATCTCTCCCCCAGGCACAATACTTTGCGCCGTGGCACAGTTCGACGTGTTTCCGTTGTAGCAGGTGACAATGGTTTCGAGGGGAGTGCCTGTGGCGGCCCCAGTATAGACTTGCCGCTGAGTTTCGAAATTGCCGCCGAAATTAACCACGGTATTATTGCCTTGAGGGTCGGTTACCGTTGTTGTGGAGGCCATTACGATGCCTCCCGAGCTGTATACAAAATTACTTCGAAGATATTTCCACGTTCCGTCGGGAGTAGCGCGGTTAAACCCCGCAACGCTGCCGTCGCTACACACAATGCCTTTGCCAGTGTCGCCGCCAGTGTAAGTGTAGGTAATAATTGCACCGGTAGGAAGTCGGACGGAGCCAATTCGGCCGGTAATGTTTCCTGAACTGGTCTGCTCATACGTAATCTGGTAATAAGAGAGGTCGGGCAGGGTGATTGTTGTTAACATATCGAATGGAGTGGCCGAAAATTCGTCAATGCCGGGACAGCTAAAGTCTGTTTCAACATTCAGCCTTGTCGTCGAGAACGAGTAAGTAGCAGAGGTTCCCGATGGCGGTGTGTAAGAGATGCTACTAGCGTCTCCGGGGCCGGTCACCGCGATGGAACCAAGGGTGTCTGTCACGCTGTTCAAATAGCCATCACTTTCGCTTGCTGTCACTTTGTTTCCGTTGCTATCGGTCGACGTGAAAGTTCCAGGGGTCGATGTCCAGTACGCGTATCCGCCCCAACCTTTAAGTGTTGTGAGGGGCGGATTTATGACCGTGCCATCGCGCAGAGTGACAACAGCTGCGGGAGCAGGGAGACTTGAAACGGTTATGCTGACACCCGAGCCATCCGAAGAGCCGGCGGAAGCCGTAGTGGCGTAGTTGGTCGGACAAGTCCCTCCCACATTCCAGACGATGTTCACAATCTGCAGATTTGAGAACTGGTGCGAGGCTCCGTTAGCGTCATAGTAGGCGTAAAAAGTATACAAAGTGTACGGCCATGATCGTCCCCTAGGATCGATGCACGTCTCGTTTGCAGCCGATTCCACGACCGAGCCGACTGGATTGCCAATGCTCGGTGGAGCGAGGGTTAGCACCCATTGCTTATCTCCGCTACCGTCGAAGACCCAACTCCAAGTAAAATTCTGGATGGCCGCGTTGAGCGATAAGGGTGAGCCTCGACCCGCGCGGCTGAAGATTGGAACGTTGTATACCACGCCCAAGTTCGACAGGTTGATGGAATCGGGGCCACCATCCACGCTGCTGAAGGGAGGTATTCCGAATGCGTACGACTGACCAAGGGCGGTCGTTGGAACGGCGAGCAGGACGAGTGTCAGCACAAGGGACAGAACAATCCCAAAGCGAGCCATTGGCTCCTCCAGATGGTTGAGATGTCCCCCTCAAACTTGGCGGGCAGATTAAATCGGAACCCCCGGAATGTCAAATGGAAAATCGATCAAGGGGTCGCACTCGGGAGCCAAATCGATTTTGGCCGGACCACCCGCCTCGGCAAGCTTGAGTCACCGTCCCGCAGCCAGGCGCGTGGCCAACCGCGACGGCAAATTAGCGGCGAAGATGCGATCCTGCGCGGCTTTCAGGTTATAGGGTGTGCGGTGGAAGTGGATTACTTGGGAGTCCGTGTCGAATAAGGCGAAGGCGGCGCGCCAGTCTCCGTCGCGGGGCTGGCCGACGGAGCCGGGGTTGATCATGTAGCGCGTGGCGTCTTTCAACTGCAGCGCTACCGACTCGGCTTTGCCGACTGTGGCATATTCGGGACGGAAGCCGTCGGCGCTGGAGCCGTTGGCGAAAAAACCTCCCTGCAGGTGAGTGTGGCCGAAGAAGGTTAGCGGCACACCCAGCGTGATTAGAGGCGCGAGCGCATCGCCGAGAGAGACAACGTAGGCGTCTTCATCGACGGGCGAACCATGAACCAGTTTTACTTCGGGGAAGCCCTCCAACGGAAGCGGGCCCTGGGGCAAGGCTTTCAGCCAAGCGTGATGCTCGGGGGTGAGATGATCTCTCGTCCACACCGCCGCGGCCGCGGCCATGGGATTGAAATCGTCGAGATCGAGAAGGCCTGTGGCGGCTTTGTCGTGATTGCCCCGGACGAAGGTTTTCCCTAGCTGCCGCGAGCGGTCGACGACTTCGTTAGGCGAAGCCCCGTAGCCGACGACATCCCCCAGGTTGGCTACGAAATCGAACGCGGGAGCGGCGGCCAGGCAGGCCTCCAAGGCTTCGAGATTGGCGTGTATGTCGCTAAGCAGCAGTATGCGCAATGAGCACCAGACAAACTGCCGATTATAGACTGAGCGGCAGGAGAAGCGCGCCAGATTATTGCAGTTCGCTAGCTTAGTTTAGTCCCGAAGGTTGAGTTTAGTCCTACAGAGTAAGTGGCGTTTGGATTGACGACGGGGCAGCGGGCCCAATGTCCTGCCGCTACTTCGACCAATGGCGGCAGTATGCGTGCGCATTCGGGTATGCGGAATCCGCAGCGGGGCTCGAAGGCACAGCCGATCGGCATCGCGTGCAGCGGAGGCACGGCGCCTTCGATGGTCTGCAGCGGCTGCCCGCGATCAGTCTTCAGGTCAGGAACGGCAAGCAGCAAGCCCCGAGTATAAGGATGAGCTGGGGCATGAAAGATTTCGCGCTTGCTGCCCAGTTCCACTAGATTGCCCGCATACATCACGGCCACCCGGTCGGCGACCTGCGAGACCACCGCAAGATCGTGCGAGATGAAGAGCATGGCCAGTCCGAACTTGGCGCGCAACTGAGCCAGCAGTTCGAGAATCTGCGCCTGGATGGTGACATCGAGCGCGGTGGTGGGCTCGTCGGCGATCAGCAACTGCGGGCGGTTCACGATGGCCATCGCGATCATCACCCGCTGCCGCATACCTCCAGAGAGCTGGTGCGGATAGTCGCGGGCGCGGCGATCGGCCTGCGGAATTGCAACGTCATTCATTGCTTGAACGGCGAGTTTCGCGGCCTCGGACTTCGAATCAGCGCTGTGCGCCTGCACTGCTTCGGCGATCTGATCGCCCACTCGCATCACGGGATTCAGCGCCGTCATTGGTTCCTGAAAGATCATGGCGATGCGCGACCCGCGTAGCTGACGCATGGATTCATCGGACAGGTCAGCCAGATTGCGCGCCGACCCGTTTTCGGTAAACAGAATCTCGCCGGAGACGCGGGCCTGCGGTGGCAGCAGCCGCATGATGGCCAGTGAAGTGATGGACTTGCCGGAGCCGGACTCTCCGACCAGCCCAAGCACGCCGCCCGAAGGGATGGAGAAGCTAAGATCGCGCACCGCGGTCAAGCTTTGTACCGGAACAGCCCTCGGCTGCTTGCCCTGAGCAGAGTCTAAGGGTCCGCCTTCAGCCCGGAGCGCGGTGAGAAACTCGATGTTCAGATTGCGTACGTCGAGGAGCGGCGGCACCATGTCATGGTAGCAGCGAGTCGCCCTGCGGGCGACGGACCCTTCGGCTTCGCTCAGGGCAAGCAGCCAAAGGCTGCTGTCCCCCATGGCAGTTCATGGCCTCAATACTTACTGTCCCAAGATCAGCGGCAGTCCATTCTTATTATTGCCAATGACGACAACTTTGGTGTTTGCGCTCTTGGCCAGATTCTCGGTAGCTTCGATACCCTTCCACTCGAGGAGTTGCGCGCTGATCCCCTGGGCCACGATCTGCTGGAAGTCACGGACGCCGGCGGCTTCGATGCGCTTGCGCTGTGCCTCCTGCGTTTCTTTTTGCAGACGGAAATTCATGGCCAGTGATTCCTGCTCGGCCTGCTGCTTGGCTTCAATCGCCGCCTTCAGCGTGGCCGGTAGCTGGATGTCGCGCAGCAGAACGTTTTCCACGCTCAAGCCCCGCAGGTTGAGCTGTGCCGTCACCTGGTCATAAATCTGTTTGCCCACCATTTCGCGTTCGCCGGTGTAGAGGGCGTTGGCGGTATGCGAGGCGGTAGCTTCACGAATCGCCGAGCGCAGCGTTGGCTCGACCACCACGTTTTCGTAGTCGGCTCCAATCCTTTGAAAAACGTCGGCGGCGTGATCGGGGTTGAGATGGTAGATCAGCGAAGTATCCAAACTCATCATCAGCCCCTCACTCGAAGGCACGCTGGCCGATTCCTTCAAAGTCTGGGTCTGGATCGAAAGCTCATTATTCGTTTTGAGCGGATTAATAATGTGCATGCCCTCGCCCAACGTTTCGCCCGTTACTTTGCCGAAGAGCGTGAGCACGCCTACGTGGCCGGTCCCGACCCGGGTCACTGAACTGAACAGAAGAATTACCAGCAGGAAAGCGGCTATGCCGAGGCCGATCAACCGTATCAGCCCGCCTCCGCCTCCGCCGCCTTCGATGATTCTGCCTCGAGCGCTGTCGTAAATCGTCATAGCCGTTCTCCCTTGTATTCCAGCCCATTGTACGGTAGAGCACCGTTGCCTCTCGTACCCCAGATTGCACGGGCGCGCACGGATGAATCTTCCCCTTTGCTGGCGCATCTTTTATGCTTAAGACCTATGAGCAAGATCCATATTCCTACGCCACTGCGGCAGTACGCAGGTAAACAATCCACGGTAGAAGTCAAGGCAACAACTGTGGCTGAAGCTCTGGCAGATCTGCTGGCGCAGCATCCCGATCTGCGGCGCCACCTGTATACCGACGAAGGCAAGCTGCGCTCTTTCGTCAATCTCTATTTGAACGACGAAGACATTCGCTACCTGCAGAAAGAAGCGACCCCGGTGCAGGAGGGTGATAACATTTCCATTGTGCCGTCGATCGCGGGAGGCACGCCTTTCTCTTGTCATCCCGAGCGAGGGATGACAAAGTTCTCGCTCGCGTAGCATCTCCGATTTACAATCCAGCAATTTAGAATTCGACCGAGGAGTTTATGGCCACAACCACCACCGAAATTCCAGTCACGCTAAGCAAGGATGAAATCCTGCGCTACTCGCGGCATCTCATCATGCCCGAGGTGGGCATGGAGGGGCAGCAGAAGCTGAAAGCCGCGCGAGTGCTATGCATCGGCACGGGCGGGCTGGGATCGCCGCTGGCGCTGTATCTGGCGGCTGCGGGTGTGGGAACGCTTGGCCTGGTGGATTTCGACATCGTCGACTACACCAACCTGCAGCGGCAGATTATTCACTCAACCGCGGACGTAGGGCGGAAGAAGCTCGATTCCGCGGCCGATAAGTTAACCGCGATCAATCCCTTCTTGAACATCAGGAAATTTGACACGCGCCTGAGCAGTGAGAACGCGCTCGAACTTTTTCGCGACTTCGACATCATCGTCGACGGCACCGATAACTTTCCTACGCGCTATCTTGTGAACGACGCCTGCGTGCTCACCGGCAAGCCGAACGTTTACGGATCGATCTTTCGCTTCGAAGGGCAGGCCAGCGTGTTTGCTACGGAAGATGGACCGTGCTATCGCTGCCTGTATCCCGAGCCGCCACCGCCGGGATTGGTTCCCTCCTGCGCCGAGGGCGGCGTGCTCGGCATTCTGCCGGGTCTCGTCGGCGTGATGCAGGCCACCGAAGTGATCAAGCTAATTCTCGGAGTGGGTGAGCCGCTGATCGGGCGGCTGCTGCTGATCGACGCGCTGGGCATGAAGTTTCGCGAACTGAAGTTGCGCAAGAATCCCGATTGCCCGGTCTGCGGCGCGCATCCCACCGTGACGAAGCTGATAGACTACAACGAGTTTTGCGGCATTCGCGGGGAGGAAAAAGCTGTGGCGACTGGGGTTCCGGAAATTCAGGTGGAAGAATTGAAGCGGCGGCGGGATGCAAAGGAAGATTTCTTTCTGCTCGATGTGCGCGAGCCGCACGAATACCAGATCTGCAATCTCGGCGGACATCTGATTCCGCTAAACGATTTACCGAAGCGGGTGAATGAGTTGGATTCGAGCCGCGAAATCGTAGTCCACTGCAAGATGGGCGGACGTAGCGCCAAGGCCGTCGAGTTCCTGCAGCAAGCGGGATTCAAGAAAGTCCACAACCTCGCAGGCGGAATCAATGCCTGGGCCGAGCGCGTGGATCCCAAAGTGCCGAAGTACTGAGGTTTGAAAGGGCGCGGCTTTCAGCCGCACCGCAGGGCATCCATCTGACAGTAGTCTAGGCTTTCCTGCCAAAAACCGGCGTGACCATAGTGGCACTGTTTCTCTCTTTATTTCTTCTCCCGCTGCGATTTATATTGACATCGCATTTCTCGAGAGGATAATTACCTGTCCCCGGGTTCCCCCCAACATTCTAAGAATCCTTATGGTTGGAGGTTCGCCGTGAAATTGACTCGTTTTGCGTTACTCTCTGCCGTATGCTTCTCGTGGTTAACCGCGGTCTCGCAGGAGGCTCAGAAAACTTCCGGCGGTCCAGATCGAGCCAGGGTTTTCATCACCGACAGCCAGTCGTGGTCGATCGCGGGACAGAGCGGAGGCGGTGGCGGAGCTTTTGCGGGAACGATGGCGGGCGGTGCCCGTCCGCAAACGGCGGAAATCATTAAAACCTTCGGTCAGCGATGTCCGCAAGTAATCATCAACAACATTCAGACCAAGACCGATTACATCGTGCTGCTTGACCACGAAGGCGGTAAAGGCGCACTGCGACACAAAAACAAGGTTGCGGTATTTGCACGGGTTTCGGGCGATTCCGTCGTCAGCAAATCTACGCTTTCCCTGGGCGGGTCCGTTCAAGAGGCGTGCGACGCGATCACGAAGGATTGGGCCGAGCATGGGTTGACGATTCGCGCAGCCTCGGTTGCCATGGAGGAAAGCAAACCTGCATCGACGCTCCAGCCCGCAATAGTCCCGACGGCAGCCCCAGCGCCTGCCTCAACGGGCAAGATGTTTGTCGTTTCTGTTCCCGATGGCGCAGATATTGAGGTCGACGGCAGTTTCGTTGGCAACACGCCCTCGGACGTCCAGGCGACCGAGGGTGACCACGTCGTTTCCGTGAAGAAAGCCGGATTTAAGGACTGGCAGCGGAAGTTAAAGGTCACGACCGGCAGCAGCGTTCACCTGAATGCCGAACTGGAGAAGATGCAGAATCCTTAGCTGGAATGGAGCATGCCTGCACGCCTCGCTTCGCTCGGCGGGGCAGCCGATGCGGCTGTCCCCACATGATCTCGCTTGCGGGTCACATGTCGCCACCAGGAACGAAAACAAGGAGCGCTGATGCGCTCCTTGTTTTTGTCCCCGCCGATTACTTGCTCGACCCGTTGGCCTGCATGCCGTCGCTGGCTCCGGCCAGATCCAGGGCGAATTTCTTGCCTTCGAAACGCAGGCCGGTCAGTGTGCTGGCCCCGCTTTCATCCTTATGCATGAGAGCAGCATCGTTTGTGGATGCGGCCTGCAACTCGACGACGCGGGCCTGGGTTTTCGCCACCACGTTCTTGCCTTTCAGGATGCTGACTTCCACGTTGGGGCCGCTGCCCTCCCACTGAACTTTGTATTCGCCCGCCTTCAGAGTAGTTCCGTTCAACACTGCGGAACTGCTTAACTGCAAACTGCCTTTGGTTGCGGCAAAAGCGCTCGACGCCAACAGCAATGCCAACCCCAGTACCAGACTCTTTGAAACTGTCGCGAATTTCATGATGCTCCTTTTTCTTCTCCGAATTGCGTCGGAGAACGGCTGGGGCGGCTCCGGTTCGCGACCTACGCGAGAAAACTATTGTGTTTCGCCGCGAAGCGCCTACAATGCAACCGCAAGGGGTTCAGCAGAAAAGGTCGGGTGAAAGATCCCCGCGTCTTTTCGCTGTGCTCGGGGGTTTTCTCGCCTGGCCGCCAAACCGTTGGTGAGAGAATCCCCTAACCCCACAATTCTGTTTGAATCAATCCGGCCAGCTCCCACTGCGCTGGCTGCTTACCTTCACTACTACGGAGCCGCTTGCGCGAAAGTTCCGTAGTTCCGTGAGATCTTTGCTGCGTTTCAACCTGCTTGATTAATGGACGCAGTGTGCGCGGTTCAGGTAGCAGAAAACGGGTGGGAATTTAGTTTGAAGGAGAGATACATTCCTCAAAGCAATTTTCTCCTCAGAAATTATCAACAAGGTTGATCTGTTTTGTGTTGGCATTGTTTCGCGCTAGCTATATGTACTCAATTGTTTGGAGAACGAGTGGGCAAGAGATGGATGCGTAAAGAATTGTGGTTGGATCGAATGGTTGCGGGACTTTTTGTAACGGCCCTTTGATAAAGAGCTCGATAGTGAGATCGCGCGGTGAAAGGGCTGCTCCACCGACTATCCAGACGCCTTCAGTCGGCGTCGCCGTGCTGCCGGTCGACGGACCAGATGCCGGCCTGATCTTTTTCGAACGGATAAAGGTGCACCATCCAGTTGAAAATGATGGGGTGGAAAGTTCCGCCGGCGGCGGTGCAGGCTTCTTCGGTGGTAATGGATCCGCGCAAGCCGAATTGCGGATGCGGGATCAGGTATTCGTTTTTTCTGCCCGCGGGCGCGGTGCAGAAATTTACGTGCTCATGCCATTGCGCAATGCTCAGCGGGATGCGCTCATCCAGTTGATCCTCGCTCAAGCGCTTGGGGGCGGTGTACATCACGCCAATTAGTTTGTAATCTTCGCCATGTTTTTCATAAAGCAGCGAGGTCGGGTACTCGGGGTTGAAGCCGAAGGCCGCCTCCCAGCCATAGGAGTAGTTGGTGAAGTGATACATCTTCTGCGGAAGTTCAGGATGAAAGATCTTGAAGCCGTCGGCCAGCGCGACGTGGTAGTCGAGATATTTTTCTGACGCCTTGCGCGCCGCTTCTGCGACCTGTTTCGCGCGCTCGGCATCTCCGGGCTTCGCAGGGCGCAGCGCCGTCATCTTCATATGCGGGCCCATGTCCATGTGGCCTTCCATGGAATGCATGGCGTGAGCGCCGGCATCGCTGTCGCTGTCTTTGCTGCTGTCACTGCCCATCGACATGCCCTTCATGTTTGACATGTCGTGACCAGACATATCCATGCCAGGCTTGTCCGTCTGAGTGCCCCCCGACGCCGGTTGCTGAGCCCAGACAACATTAATCAATACTAAAAAAGAAATCGAGATGATGGGTCGATTGCGCATGGCGATTCCCCGCGTTCAATCGATATTAACCCGGCCGCAGGGGAATTGTTCCTGCTAAACAATGCTTGCTTCACTGCGGATAAGTACCGAGGTAACAAATGCCCTTGTGCCGGAAGACTAGGTCGGCGCGTAATGGCCGCTCATCAGCTTTTTCGCTTGTAGTGGATCGGCCATTGCACCCGCCAGCTCTTTCCACCATCCCGCGAAGCTTCCCAACTCCAGTCCAGTTCATTTGCGGATATATTCTTCCAAACCATGCGCTGCAGGAATTTCGTACCATTCTTGCCCGAGGCTTCGCGCTGCAAAATGAAATCGCCGTCTTTGAGTCCTCCGGCAAAATCGAGGTAACCGCCTTCGTTGTCGACCCAGGTCTGCTTCCATTTACCGGCGGTCGCGTCGAATGTCGAAACGCTGGTTCCCCGCAGGTGCGCCGCTTGCCCCGAGAAACTTTCCTGAACAACACAGCCGTCTAGGATGCGCTTGATGCTGTTCGTCCCGCGCCCCACCTCTCCGGGCTTTTGCCCTGGCCAACTCAGGTCCCACTCGCCAACCCAGAAATCGAATTGTTTCTGCTCCACCGTCGTACAAGGGTTAGGCGGCGCAGATGGCGCGACGGATTGCTGTGAGAAAACTGTTGCAACAGGCAGAAGCAAGAACACGACGGCGAGGAGTTTGTTCATGGCAGGGGGTTGGACGCGCCACCACCGTAGAAGTTAAGTGTACCCGTGGGAATTCAAACGCGATCCGTCCCGCACTCTGCGTTTTCCGTCCCAGGACATTTACTGCAAGGGCGCTGAGACGTGCTCGTGAACGATCATCCACTTGCCATCCTGATTTTCGAAGACGACGGTCCAGCGGAAGTTACCCATATCGACCTTGCCGGTTTTCGCAGTCATCTCTTCGGCCACAGTCGCGGTGGCCCAGACCAAATCCCCGTGGGGATGAATGGCGGCATCGTCGTTCACCGTGAACTTCGCGCTCTTGTAGCCGGAGAGGACACCCTTCACGCCTTTTTCGTATTCGTCCCAACTGTTGTACTTCAGCGGAGCAATGTCGAAGAATGTGTGCGGACCCGTGGAGTAGAACTTCGCAACGTTGGAGGTATCGAGAGTCGCCCAACCATCCCAGATCTTTTGTAGGTAGGCTTTATCGGGAGCGGGCGGAGCCATCGATTCCTTCGCAGGCTTAGCGAAGCCGGCGGTGGCTAGAGTAAACAGGCAAACCAGCAAAGCGGAAACGCGTTTCATTTATGTTCTCCAGGAGTCCGCGGAATTCTCGCACAGGCAGGACGTTTCGCGCAAAAAAACATTCTGAGAATGCGCCGGAGAACTGGCCGCGATTGGAGGGCAAAAGAATAAGAGTTCCGAGGCGGTGTTGGGTCCATTCGTCTCGGCCAGTAGCTCGCGTTTAGACCCTCGCTCGACCTGCTATCGCAGCTTCCCTTGCGGGTTACCGCGCGCGATCTTCGCTCGGGCTCCGGGCTCACCGCCAACCGGAAAAACCTACCCAACGCCTCGGAACTCTGTCTTGCCTTCGACGTTTCTTCTTGTTCTCCTCGACCAGCGCTTTGCTATAGACCCTTGCTTGCCCTCCCTGTTCATTCGCATGAAGAGGGTGACTGCGCTTGAGTCCCGGACGCCGCACCAACCGGAAAAACTTTAGAAGATGTCAAAGAACGATTATGGTTTTACTCTTTCTATTTTCAGAGTCAATAAAAATAGAGTGTATTTAACTCGCGTATTTTCAGGCGAGTGCAGGGAGTCCACAGGAGGGTGACAGAATTTGGTGCATGCTAACCGGCCGCCTTCGGCAAAGGCTTTGTTGGATAAGGCTTTTAGAGAGCTGGCGTAGCGGTTGAGCTGACGCGAGGGCATGCTCCCAACCGCCTTCACGATGTGAAAATCCCGCAGACTGGGCGCGGAACAAGGGATATGCCGGGATCATTTCTGATCGCCAACCTTCTTAATGGCGTCAATGCCGTTCTGGTTCTGCGGATTCAGTTCGATGGATTTCTGGTAATTCCGTATAGCCAGGTCTTTCTGACCCTTTTTCAAGTAGGCTTCGCCCAGGCTGTCGTATGCGTTCCAGTATTTCGGGTAGTCCTGCACGCCGAGTTGGAATGCTTGAATGGCGGCGGCGGTCTCGCCGGAGAACAGAAAGTGGTAGCCAATTATGATCAGGGTATTCTCGTCCGTGGCGTAGGGCGACGATGCGCCCGCCTTTTTCAATTCCGCGTAGCGGGCAAGAGCCGCTTGTGGTCCTTTGATATCCGCGATCAGCATCAGCACATCCGCAGCTGACTCTTGTTCCGGCGTGAAGTTCCACCCATATTCCTTGGCCGCGCTGCGAACCAGATAATTTGCAACATTGACGCCGTTGTCGGAGTTGGCCATCACGGCTACGCCCTTGCCCGAATCGGCGAACATAATCAAAACCGCCTTAAAGCCGTCATCGTCACCATTGTGTCCAAATTCCTCGGGGTTCTTGTACTGTCCAAGAAAGAAGCCAAGCCCCACCTGCTCGATTTGAGGCTTCAACATCTCCCGCGTTGTCGCCTCAGAGAGCACATGGTTGGCCTTGCCCTGTTTGGATAGCGCAATCTCTATTCCGAATCTTGCCAAGTCGGAAGCTGTAGTCCACAGACCGGCGGCAGCCATTTCCGGATAGATGTGCCACTTGCCTGGGACGACCATGCCATCGGCGTGCGTGCCGGTCGCGGCCATGGCAGCGCGAGCTGGCGGCAGAGGCTGCTCGTATGAGCTGTCCGACATGCCGGTCTTGTTGAACACGGCCTCGCGCATGAACTGGGGAAACGGCTTGCCGGTTACGTCGATCAGAAGTTGTTGCTCGATGGTGACACCGCCGCCGGAATAGATGAATTTCGTTCCGGGCTCGGTATCCACGCGGACTGGCTTGGTGTTGGCGGGCGGTTCCCCATTCAAAATCTGTACGAGAGTCGGGATGGGCGCGCCAACCGCATAGCCGGGAAATCCATGCAGAGTGAGGCCGGCACTGTGGCTCAAGATGCGCCGCAGCGTGACTTTCTGGTCTTTATCCTTGGTGAACTCGTTGTCGGGAACCCGCCACGATTTGAGTTTGTCGTTCACGTTCTCGTCGAGCGATAGAGTTCCCTGTTGCACCACAGACAGCGCTCCCGTTGCAGCCACCGGCTTGCTGATTGAGCCGGCCTGAAAAAGCGTGTGGATTGTGACCGGGTTGTGGGAACCGGGTTCGGTGACCCCGTAACCTTTGGCCCAGGCAATCTTGAAGTTGTCGATCACGGCTACGCTAAGGCCCGGCACTTTGTAGGTTTGCATCAACTGCTCGAGGTTGAGTTGCAGCGGCGGTCCTGTGTCGCTGGTGGGGATGGGCGGGATGCCGGTTTCGACCCGCTGAATGCGTGCGGCAAGCTCCGAGGAAACTTGGTCAGAACTGGCACGGGGTTGCGTTGCAGCACAGAGAATCAGCACAACAGGAACGGCCAAAAAAAGAACAGAGGTTCTAGAAGGCTTGGCTTGCACGAGTCGTCTCCCTGGCGAAAGAAGCACCGAAGTATAGACGAGGGCCGAGGCAGGACGTTAACAGGAGCTCCGAGCTAATGACAGCGACTTAGCCGACTTGGATCGGCTCGTCGATGAACTTTTTGTCCGCTTCGTCGGAGCCCGCGAGTTCAAACGAGTTAGTGATCGCGGCCTTGCCTTTTTCCACGCTGGTGATCACGTAGGAGCACCCGATCCAATGGGCCTCAGCCAGATCGGTCTGCGACCAGCGAGCGGGGTGGTCAGGATGGGAGTGGTAAAAGCCAACAATATCTTCGCCGCGCTCGCGTCCCTCGCGCTGGATGCGCACCAGTTCACGGGGATCGATGTTGTAACGGTTCTGCGGCGAATCGGTGCGAGTGTTTCCGCAGCGCGCGGTTGAAGTCACGACCCGCGTGCCGTCGTCATTAAAATGGCCGAGCAGCACTCCGCAGCACTCGTGGGGATAGGTTTCCTCACCGTGTAGTCGGAGCGCGTCGTACTCAGTGTCGGTTAGCTTCAGCATTGAAACCAGAATCTACCACGGAGTCACGGAGTTACGGAGAAAAGCAAATCTAAGTATTTCGGAGGCAAAAGTATACTTACAGATTGCCATCCCCTGTTTTTCTCGGTGTCTCTGTGTCTCCGTGGTGGATGTTCGTCATCCCTCGGTCCAGAATCTCTCGCTCAAATACTTGTCGCCGGAGTCACAGAGGATGGTGACAATTACCGCCTGCTGCCCTTTGCGCAGACGCAAGCGTTCGGCGACCCTTAAACTGCCCGCGATTCCGGCAGCGCCCGAAACACCCAAAAGCAATCCGCATTCTCGCGCTATGCGCCGGGCTGTCGTGTAGGCCTCTTCAGTTCCGATCTCGAGATTCTCATCGGCGAGCGCGGGATCGTAAATCTTCGGAACGATTGCGCTTGCCATATGCTTTGCGCCTTCGATGCCGTGGAAGGCCGAATCCGGCTGCAGAGAAATGCAGCGAATCGTTGGATTTAATTCTTTGAGCCGCCGCGTGGTTCCGATGAAGGTTCCGCTGGTGCCCAGCATGGCGACGAAGTGCGTGATCTGTCCTTCGGTTTGTTGCCAGATTTCGTTCGCTGTTCCGTGATAGTGCGCCAGCCAGTTGGCATTGTTGGAGTACTGATCGGCGTAGAAGTACAGGTCAGGATGTTTGGCCGCGAGCTCGCGCGCTTTGCGGATGGCGCCGTCGGAGCCTTCACCCGGATCGGTATAAATAATGTTGGCGCCGTAGGCGCGCAGAATTTTCTTACGCTCGAGCGAAACGTTTTCCGGCATGCACAGAGTCACAGGAAAGTCTTCCGCCGCACCCAGCATGGCATAGGCAATTCCAGTATTGCCGCTGGTGGCATCGAGCAGAGTCTTGCCGAGCGGGAACTTGCCGCTGCGTCTGCCTTCGGCGACGATGTTGGAGGCGGCACGATCTTTCACCGAGCCGCCGGGGTTGTGCCATTCGGCCTTGCCCAAAAGTGCGACGCCGGATAAATGCGATGTGAGACGATCAAAGCGAAGTAACGGAGTGCCGCCGATGCGTTCCAGCAAGCTGTAGCCGGGGCGCGGAATCGCAAGCTCGGGCGCAGTTTTAATCTGGATGGTCTCCGTTAACCTCTCCGGAATTTGCACCATGATCGAACTATTCTCTCGCAAGCATCCAACCATTTCCTTGTGACTATCGTAATATGCAATCAGGATAGAAACAGGCTATGTAGTATGGTGTCGTTAGATGATTAGAAATTGCAAAGCGATGCAGCGTAGTTGCCGGCAGCGTAGTTTGATCTGCCTCTTCCGCCAGCCGCTTGGCATCTAAGAGACAGATTGGAATTTTAGAAAAATGCCTAAAGCGATTGAAGCACGAAATTATGAAGACGCTGTGGCCTGGTTGCGCGATCACGGTTTCGACCTGACTGAAGCGCCGGGAACGAACGGACGCGTCTTCCTCAGAAAATACAATGTCTCGGCCGCGATACAGAAGACGCCCGAGGATACGGTGAAGGTTTTCGCAGTTCCTGGATACCTCATTGGCAGCGAAATCTCGAAGTTGGTCAACCGCGGCTACCAGCAATTCATGAAGACATCGAAGACGGAAATTCCCGCTAGCGCCGATCATCTAAAAGCGCTGCAATCGTTCACCGAGGAGTTGAAAGAGGGTCTAGGACTGCCCAGCCTCTACAACGAATCTTTGGGCACGGTGAGCGAGTCCTACCACTACGATCGCGTTCAAGACAATGACAAAGCGCCGGTAAACCGTCCCAAGCGTCCTTGGGAAGTTGCCGGCAAGACTGCAGTGGTGAAGGCCGTCGCAGCCAAGAAGGGCCGGGCGTAACCCAGCAATTTCTCCCTACACTCTAAAATTTCTCAGCACATTTCTTACGCGCTTCGCTTGAGCCGTGCGACACTGTTGCGCATTCTTCAGCAATGCCCGGGAGGGTTTGCCATGCGCAACAAGCTTCTCATTTCCTGTCTCTTCCTGATTTTCTCGTTTCTATTCCTGTCGATCCCTCTGCGCCGCGCAGATGCGCTTGCCCGCGCCGATGCAGCGCCGGGCGCACCATCCGGCGAGAATGCTCAAGGTCCTATCGAGCAGGTTCTACGAGCGCAGCAGGAAGCCTGGAACCGTCACGATCTCGAGAGTTTCATGGCGGGCTACTGGAATTCTCCACAGCTCACGTTCTTCTCTGGTGCGAAAGAACATCAGGGATGGCAAGCCACGATGGACCGCTATCGCGCGACCTACACCAGCGCCGGCCACGAAATGGGGAAGTTGGAATTTTCCGGCTTGCGCATCGAGATGCTGGGCGCCGATGCGGCCTTTGTGCGCGGAGAGTGGCTGCTAACGATGTCCGACGGCAAAACGCCGCATGGATTGTTCACGCTCGTGTTTCGGAAGTTTCCAGACGGATGGAAGATTGTGCACGATCATACTTCGGCGGCGGAATAAAAGTCGCAGATTACTTGGCGGGTTGCGGGCTCACTTTATTTTTTCACTCGCACTTGCACTCGCGTACCCTCTGCGAGTTTCCCGTTCATCAACTCGACGACTCCATCGCGGATCACGCCCTCGAATTCCTGCTGTGCGTTGATCTTGGCTGGCTCTTGAACGGCGACGCTCGCCCGTGCCACACTACGCCCCATTCCTTTGTCCATCGCCTCATTCGCCAGGCGATCAGCTTCGGTATTGTGCTCGCGCAGAGCGTGGCCGATGGAAAACCACTCCAGCTGTGCGATTAATTCCTGAGCGCGGCCGTGAAGATCCTTGAGCGTCGGATTCTTGACCTTGTAAATGCCTTTGATCTGCCGCACCAGCAACTCAGAATCGCTGATCAACTTCAACGCCTTCGGACCACGCTTGATGGCGTATTCGAGAGCCGCTATCAGTCCTTGATACTCGGCAAAGTTGTTGGTCTGGTGGCCGAGATATTCGCTGAGTTGAGCAACTTTACGTCCCGCCTGATCCTGAATAACGACGCCGTAGCCGGCCGGGCCAGGGTTGCCGCGGGCTCCGCCATCGCTGTGAGCGACGAGGTAGTGGTCCGGACCATTTTGGGAATCTGTTTTAAGAGTCGATGGGTTGCGCGAATAAGGCGACATGATTCGAGTTTACAATGTCGCGACGTTCGTCAACGGACTGTAGTCGGGCACATTGTCTGCTAAGCTGCGTGCACTTATGAGAACCATCGATCGGGGGCGGCTCGCGTCGCTGATGGAGCGCGAGCAGAAGAAATATGTAGAGCAGCGGCCAAAATCGAAGGCGCTGTTCGAGCGGGCACGAAAGTCTTTGTTGGCGGGCGTTCCCATGAACTGGATGGTGAAGTGGGCGGGAGCATTTCCTCCGTTTGTGCGCGAAGCCCATGGATCCGAATTTTTTGATGTGGATGGGAACCGGTACATCGATTTTTGTCTCGGCGATACCGGGGCCATGACCGGGCACTCTCCGTTTGCCACGGTGAAGGCGGTAGAGGAGCAGGCGAGGCGCGGGATTACGCTGATGCTGCCCGGGGAAGATGCGATTTTTGTGGCGGAGGATTTACAGAAGCGCTTCGCGCTGCCTTACTGGCAGTTTGCTCTAACTGCGACGGACGCGAACCGTTTTTCGATTCGCCTGGCGCGGCAGATCACCGGCCGGCCGAAGATTCTGGTTTTTAACTGGTGCTATCACGGCACCGTGGACGAAACTTTTATTACTCTGCGCGCCGATGGCACGGTGGGTCCGCGTCGAGGAAATATTGGGCCGCCGGTTGATCCGGCGACCACCACGAAAGTCGTGGAATTCAACGATGTCGACGGACTGGAGGCGGCGCTCAGTCCTGGCGATGTGGCTTGCGTTCTGGCCGAGCCGGTGATGACGAATGTGGGGATCGTGCATCCGGCGCCGGGATTTCATTCGACGCTACTGGAGTTGACGCGCAAGCACGGAACGCTGCTGATCCTCGACGAGACGCACACAATCTGCGCCGGGACCGGCGGTTATACTCGCGCAGAGAAACTGGAGCCGGATGTGCTGGTTTTTGGGAAGGCGATTGGAGGCGGGATTCCGGGCGCGGCTTATGGCTTCTCGCAGGAGGTGGCAGAGCGCATTATGAATCCACAGCACCTCACCGAGGGAGAAGTCTCTACGGAGAATTTAGAAGACTGCGATGTCGGCGGCGTTGGCGGTACTTTGGCGGGCAATGCCGTGTCGCTGGCAGCGATGCGCGCGACTTTATCCAAGGTTCTAACGCAAGAGGCTTTTGACCGGATGATCCCGATGGCGGAGCGCTGGGCGGAAGGCGTAGCTCGCGCAATCGCCGAGGCGGATTTGCCGTGGCATGTGTCGCGGTTGGGATGTCGCGCGGAGTATCTGTTTAGCGCGAAGGTTCCGCAGAATGGGAGCGAAGCACACGATGCGATGGACTTTGAATTAGAGCGTTTCATGCATTTGTATGCCATGAATCGCGGGATTTTGCTGACTCCGTTTCATAATATGGCGCTCATGTCTCCGCAGACAGAGAAAGATGATGTGGATCGGCATACAAAAGTTTTCCGCGAAGCGGTGAAAGAACTGGCGGGTTGACGGCGCAGCAGCCGCTAAAGCCCTAATCGATTAGGAAAATTACGCGGCGTTAAAGCGCCGCTCTCCCAGGGTAGTTGCAATCGCCGGTATTTATAACTTCTCCTGGATCTTCTCCGTAAGATATCTAGCCACGAGTGATGTACTCTGTTTCTTCCGCATGAAGAAGCCACCCGGAAAATTGCTGGCGGGGAGCGCACTGATTTTGCTGACTGGGTGCGCCTCGATTGGGCCGCCGGTGCCGCCGATGCTGGAATTACCGAAGCCTCCGACAGATCTGCGTGCAGTGCGTAAAGGCGATCGCATCACCCTGACCTGGACGATCCCATCGCTGACTACCGCGCGGCAGCGGGTGCGTTATTTGGGAAAGACTTTAGTTTGCCGGAGTCTGAATGCAGCTCTGAAGGAATGCGGCGCGCCGGCTGGAGAAACGCCTCCGCCCGCGGATTCTGGCAGCACGAAAGATTCAGCCGGAAAGAAGTTGGCGGCCAGCTTCACAGACGTTCTGTCGCGCGAACTCGAGGTTCAAAACTCCCTAGGGTCGGCGACTTACGCTGTAGAAGTGCTGAACCGCGACGGGCGTGGGGCTGGCTTATCGAATGAAGTTCGCGTTCCGTTGGCTCCGACGCTGGCTGCGCCCTCCGATTTCAACTCTCGGGTCACGGCGCAGGGCGTCGTGCTTACTTGGAACGACCTTCCATTATCATTGCGGGCGTTCGATCCGGTAAGCCGCAGTTACCATATTTATCGCCGCCCCGAAGGCAACCAGCAAAATATTCTGGTGGGCGAACGTGAGGCGGGCTCAGGGCAGACTCTTTCGATCACCGATCAGAACTTTGAGTGGGAAAAAACCTACTACTACCATTTGGATACCTTTACCACCATCACAGAGCCTGGGAAGGCCAAGGCTTCCGTCGATGGCGATAGCACGCCGGAAGTCAAAGTCTTCACGCACGATGTATTTCCTCCAGCGGTGCCCTTGGCATTGCAGGCTGTGTTTTCGGGGCTGGGTCAGGCGCCCTTCATCGATCTAATCTGGTCGCCTGTTTCCGATGCGGACCTTGCAGGCTACAACGTTTATCGTCACGAGGCTGGTGAGGTGCCGGTTCGATTGAATGCGGATTTGGTGGAGACTCCGGCATTTCGCGATACAGCCGTGGTTGCGGGGAAGAAGTATTTTTATTCGGTGTCGGCTGTCGATGAGCGGGGAAATGAGAGTTTGCGGTCGGAGGAGGCTGAGGAAAGCGTGCCTTGACGAGTGCAAAGAACGCCTCGCTGGGCTCGGCTGGCACCTTCGCTTCGATCAGGCAAGGTCTCCCGGGCGGACGTTCCTGCACGACCAAGGGCGCTGGCTCGAGGAAAGTGCTCGCGTTAATTCTGATTCTCGTGATTAGATAATTGAATGAAATATTGCCGGTTTCAATTCAATGGTCAGGCGCAGTATGGATTGGTGGAGTCAGTGGCGGGGCGCGATGCGATTTTGCGAATTCTGCTCTCGGCGCCAGAAGAATCCGATGGCGACGTCGAAGGTTTGCGTACGCGCCACATCGACGCGATCGATTTAGAGGAGGCGGATCTGCTGCCTCCGGTGCGGCCTTCTAAGATTGTTTGCGTCGGGCGCAACTACAAGGCTCATGCGGAAGAGTTGGGCAACGAGGTTCCTGCCGAGCCGATCTTATTTCTTAAACCAAACTCGTCGCTGCTCGCGCCGGAGGGCATGGTGCGGCGGCCGAAGATTTCGCAGCGTGTGGATTACGAAGGCGAGTTGTGCGTGGTGATTGGAAAGACCTGCCATCACCTGAGCGACGACGAGGACGTGCGTCCTTATATTCTCGGCTATACCTGCCTGAACGACGTGACCGCGCGCGACCTACAGAAGAAAGATGGGCAGTGGACGCGAGGCAAGAGCTTTGACACGTTTTGTCCGGTCGGGCCGGTAGTGGCCGATGGTTTGGATCCATGGGCGGGCGTCGGCGTGGAGACGCGAGTGAATGGCGAAGTGAAGCAGGCAGGGAGCACTCGAGATTTTATTTTCCCGCTGGATCTGGTGATTCGTTTTACGGCGCGGGTGATGACACTATTTCCGGGGGATCTGATCGCTAGCGGGACGCCGCAAGGAGTGGGGCCAGTGGTGGCCGGAGACGTGATGGAAGTGAGTGTTGAGGGCGTGGGAACTTTGCGGAATTCGGTGGTGGATGAGTAGGCGGCTGAAGCCGCATTTATCTAGTCGGATTTATGGCGCGGCTAAAAGCCGCGTTCCTTCAAAAGCGCTGTCCGAATGCGATTCACTGCAGGCGGAAGCGTTCCCTCATCAGGCGCTGCAGGCGGGGTTTGTAGAGGATGTCGTAGACCAGTTCTTTGTCCGGGAACATGGCCAGGGCGGCGCGTTTGGCGCCGGCCGCGAGTTCCGAGGCTTCTTCCACGGTAAGGTTGGGGTCCTGACTGATCACGGACGAGACCATGCTCATCATGACCTGCAGGCGGCGGATTCTGCGGGCCTCTTCTTCGCGCTCCAGTTGCTCTCCCGCATTGTTTCCTTGCGCGAAAGGTGGGGTTTTTTCATTATTATCTTGTGGTTCCCCAATGTTCATGGCGGCCTCTTGTCCCCAAACTTGTTACGCCTACAGCTTTGGATGTTGCGGCGCAGGGCTACGTTGCGCCCCGTTTGCAGCATTGTCCTCCAATCGGGCGAGAAAGCAAACTGCCCAAAGGTGCATGGGGAAACGGTTCATCCCGGCGAGGCGGCTGTCCCCACAGGCATGAAACTTATCCCGCCAAGATATACAATTGCTGCCGCTTTCACCCCTGACGCGTCTATCGAAAAGAGGACTCCACTTATGCGTCGCTTTGTCTTTGTACTGCTGCTGCTCACGGCCAGCTCTTGCGCTGCGTTTAGCCAATCCAAATTGCCGAATACTCCTGTGCGGGGAGTGACGGAGGAGTACTTCGGCACCAAGGTCAGTGATCCTTACCGTTGGTTGGAAAACACGAAAGATGCCGAGGTGGTTGCGTGGATTAAGGCGCAGAACGATTACACTCGCTCGGTGCTGGCGAGTATTCCGGGGCGCGACGAGTTACTGACTCGTATCAAGGCCCTGGACGATGCCGGAACGGTGGTCGGGGGCTTGCAGGTTTGGGGTGGGCGCTACTTTTATTTCAAGACCGAGCCCGGCTTCGACAATCGTAAACTTTATGTGCGCGACAGTCTGGTAGCGCCGGAGCGACTGCTCGTGGATCCCGAGAAACTGACCACATCCGACGGCAAACATTTTTCCATCGATTATTTTCAGCCGTCGCTAGATGGAAAGTATGTGGTATATGGAATTTCTCCGGGAGGCTCGGAAGAAAGCGTGATCCACGTGGCGGATAGCGCGACGGGAAAGGCTCTGAGCGACGTCATTGATCGCGCGCAGTTCGGCAGCCCGACTTGGCTGCCGGATGGTTCCTTCCTTTACACGCGCACGCAAAAGCTGCCGGCAGGTGCGGCGCCCACGGCGAGGTATCAGAAGTTGCGCTGTTATCACCATGTCTTGGGCGCAGACCCGGACACGGAAGAAGCAGTGTTCGGATATGGAGTGTCGGACAACGTGAAGGTGACTGACGATGATTTTCCAGTGATCGCTTTTTCGCCCGCGGCTCCGAAACATCTGATCGGACTGGTGATTCATGGGGTGAAGCGCGAGTTCGATCTGTACGTCACCGCAATGAGGCAGGCCCCGAACGCGAAGACGGGTTGGAAGAAAGTTACGGACCAATCTGATGAGGTCACGGGCTTCGATGTGCACGGAGATTCCCTGTTCCTGATTTCTCATAAAGGAGCATCACGCTTTAGAGTTTTGAGCACGAGCCTGGAGAATCCGGATTTGGCGCATGCGGCGACCGTCGTCCCGGTGAGCGAAGTTGTAGTCATAAACATTTCGGTCGCGAGCGATGCGCTTTACGTGCAGGATCTCGACGGCGGGATCGGGCGCGTGCGACGCGTGGCTTACGCAAGCGGGAAAATTGACGAAGTGAAGCTTCCCTTTGAAGGAGCAATACAGTCTCTGGTGACGAATCCTACGCAGGCGGGCGCTTGGCTGGAGCTAACTTCGTGGACGAAATCTCCGCTGTGGTATGCGCTGGATGCAGGGTCGGGAAAGCTTACCGACACAGCATTAGTGGAAAAGTCTCCAGTAGATTATTCGGGAGTGGAATCGGAAGAGGTGAAGGCGAAGAGCGCGGATGGGACGATGGTACCGCTCTCGATCGTGCATCCGCGGGGAATGAAGCTGGACGGATCGCATCCGACGTGGCTCGAGGGCTATGGGGCGTATGGCATCACGATTGATCCGACATTTCGTCCGACGCTGCTGGCATTTTTTGAACGCGGGGGAGTATTCGCTGTGGCGCACGTGCGCGGCGGCGGCGAGTATGGCGAAGATTGGCATCTCGGCGGGCAGAAGCTGACCAAACAGCACACGATCGACGACATGCTGGCCGGCGCGAAATATTTGATCGAGCACAAATACACATCGGCCGCGCACCTGGCCGGCGAAGGCACAAGCGCCGGAGGAATTACGATTGGTGGCGCGATTACGCAGCGTCCGGATCTTTTTGGAGCGGCGCTGATTCGGGTGGGCGATTCGGATTCAATGCGCTCCGAATTGATGGAGAGCGGTCCGGCGAATATTCCAGAGTTTGGCACCGTGAAAGAGGCTGATGGCTTCAAGGCGCTCTATGGTATGGACGCGTATCAGCATGTGAAGGCGGGCACCGCTTATCCGGCGGTGCTGCTGACTACCGGAGCGAATGATCCTCGAGTCGCGCCCTGGCAGGCTGGTAAGATGGCGGCCCGGCTGCAGGCCTCGACCTCGAGCGGGAAGCCGATTCTGCTTCGCGTGGATTACGATGCGGGCCATGGCATGGGATCAACCAAATCGCAGCGCGATGAAGAGCAGGCCGATGAAGTGGCCTTTCTGTTTTGGCAGTTGGGATGGCCCGATCATCAGCCGCGGAAGTGAAGTAATAAAACAACTCCCGCGAAAGAGTTAGAATCACAGCAGTGCGCACTGGAGATTCTATGGCAGATCAGTCGAACGCAACAACGCAGGAACGAGACTCCGATTCCAACCGTCCGAATCCCAATGAGAAGTTGGTCAAGGTGTTTGACAGCGAGCAGGAATCGGAGGCGATGGTGGTCAAGGGACTTCTGGATTCGGCGGGGATCGAGAGTGATCTGGCTTCCGCGAGCCTTTTGCAGGATGCGTTTCCCGGCATGGGTGGAATGATCATCACGGTGCGGGAAGAGGATGCCGAGAGGGCCCGCGAGTTAATTGCTGAATCGCAGGCCGCGGATTCCGCCGCTGACGCGGATGATGAAACGAAAAGCTAGGCCTCTCAGGCTGGAGGCCACAGTAGCGTACTACTTCGTGTCCTATTGATTGAACGGCAAGTGCGGGGTTACGGTGTGGCCGTCCAAGTAGAAGGTCACGGCTCCGTTCAAGTCGGTGCGGTAGACGCGGGCTTTCGAGTGCTCGAGGCGCGCCAGCACGGGAGCCTTGGGAAAGCCGAAGCAGTCCTGAAAGCCAAGCGAGATCACAGCAAAGCTGGGCCTCACAGCCCGCAAGATTTCGGGCGTCGTAGAAGTATTGCTGCCGTGGTGACCGACTTTCAGTACGTCTGCCTGAAGGTTAGGTTGACTTGCGATTTCGCGTTCCACAGCTTTCTCGGCATCACCCTCCAGTAAAACAGAAGTGTTGCCGTAGCTGATGTGCAGCACCATCGAGTCGTCATTCTTAGGCTCGCGCCCCACAGTCCGGTCTTGCGGTGGAAACAGCACCCGCACTTTGGCTCCGCCGAAGTCGAATTCATCTCCCTGCCAGTGGCGGACAACTTTAATTCCCAAATCGTGCGCTTCGGCGATCAAATTCTCGAGCCCTCGACTAGGCGGCAACAAGCCGACCCATAATTCTTTGGGACGAAAATTTTTCAGAATGGCCGCCATACCTCCGATATGGTCGGAGTGGCCGTGAGAAATAGCGACAGCGTCGAGGCGGGAAATGCCGCGCGTCCACAGGTAGGGCGCGACCACGTCTTCTCCATAGTCGATCTGCGAGCCCCCGCTGCAAAAAGTGGGGCCGCCGGCGTCGACAAGCAAAGTGCGTCCCCGTGGAGTGACTACCAGAATCGAGTCGCCCTCGCCCACATCGATGGAAGTTATTTCCAGAATGCCCGGCTTGGTCTGCGGCCCTGGAGGCAGAAAAGCCAGAACCAATGATGTGAGCATTAGCGCGATAAGGCCGGTGACAGCGAGCCACGCGGGCTTGCGCACGAATATCATGACGAGAGCTAACACCAGGACCGTCACAGCGATCATGGCGATCGACGGAGTGGCTACACGCAAGTCAGCGAGACGGAAGCCCCCCAAGCCGTGCACCGTGCCGGTGATCCCTTGCAGTGCGAAAGCGCTGAGCAGTGCCGGGAGCTTCGCAAGGACCGGCGACACATAACCAACCGCTACGGTGAAGACGGCCGTTGGCATCAGGAGTTGGGTGAGGGGAACGACGGCGACATTGGCGGGCAGTCCAATAGTTGTGGCCCGATGGAAATAAAACGCCATGGGCAGAGCTAATCCCATCTGCATGATCGCCGATATCAGTAGCAATTCGAATGTCGCGAGGCACACGAGAGTCAAGCAGCGGATCAGTCGTAGCGACAGCGACTCACCAACGAAACGCGCCAGGCGACCTGCGATCAAGCGGAGATCGAGACGAAACTGTGCAACACGCGGAGGCAACCGAGGACCGTAGTCGTCGGCATCCCAGTGTGCGAGCGCCCGACGGTAGAGTTGCGAGGTTCGCTCCAGCAACGGCAGGCCGACCGCGGCCACGATCAGCACGCACAGAAAGGTCATCTGGAAGCTTGCGGTGAAAAGTTGCCGGGGATCGAAGACCAGCAGTCCGAGAGCGGCTGCACCCAACGCGTTGAGCATTGCGCGGTCGCGATAGAGAAGTCGAGTAACCAGGTAGATGGCGCACATCAGCGTGGCTCGCCACACCGGCGCGCCCACTTCCGTGAGCAGAGCGTATGCAACGCAGAACAGGATCGTTAGAACGGTCGCGGGGATATCGCCCAAGCGAAGGCGGCGCAGTGTCCAGAAAACCACGAAGGCGAGGATGGTCACGTTCATCCCCGATACAACGAGAATGTGATAAGTGCCGGAGCGCTGGAACTCAGCGCGGGTGTCGCGATCGATGAATGCCGCTTCGCCGATGACCATGGCATCGAGTAGTGCGGCTTGCGGCGCGGGCCAGAGCTGGTGGATCTTGGCGATGATGCTGGAATGGATACGGCTGCGCCAGAGTTCGACTCGGCTTCCGGCGAACCCTGGAAGCACTTCGACGGCGGCGGCTTTGGCCGAGCCACGCGCGGCAATACCATTCGCTGCCAGGTAAGTTTCGTAGTCGAAGGCTCCGGGATTGCGAAAGTTATGCGGGAGCTTCAGTTTCACGGGAAGACGCAAACGCTCGCCATAGTGAAAAATGCGATCGGGTTCCGCTTTGTATGAGGAGGCCGCGTCGCGGGCGCTGTAGATTCCGAGCCGCACGCCGGAATGCGCGGCAGTAACGCTATCGTCATCTTGAGAAATTTTCTCGGCTTCGACATCGACGATTTGTTTTAGTTGGCCGGGAGAGCCTTCCTGCATCCTGCCTTCGCGGCTTACGTGCGCCGTCAGTGTCACTGACTGGCCGTCAGCGAACCCCCGCAACGACGTGTCGAGGGGCTGGGCGGAGCCTCGCAGTTGTAGGCTGAGCGCGCCGGCGAAGAATAGCGCACTCAACGCCAAACCTTGAGCGAGCCACTTCCTTTTCTTTGGTCGCAAGAAGTAAAAGCCCGCGAGTAGAGAGGCAGCAGCGGCCGTGAGCCACCAAAATGGCGGACGCCACAGATAGATACCGGTAAGAATGCCCATCGAGTAAGAAAACGCGGCCCAGAGCATGGGCTGGCGCGTGGGTTTGAGGTGGGGCTCGAGGGGATTGACTAGAGGCGACTTGTCGGCTAGCGATAACGGCGGCATTCAATGGCCTGGAGTGACTGCAAGGACAACGAGAGCGTGAGGACGATCGCCTCAAAAGCCTGACCTGAGCGAAGGCGAAGGACCCCACCGGGTACAACGAGGCGTTCCTCCACGGCGCATTCGTGCGCCTTCACCCGTCTGATCAGCGAACTAAGTGCAGCACGCTTTCGAGATGATAGGTTTGGGGGAACAAATCTATCAGGTGCGCCTCCTCCACACGATAGCCCGAGGCCATCAGCGGCACGAGGTCGCGCGCCAGCGTGGCGGGATCGCAGGAAACGTAGGTAATGCGGGGCGCGGCCATGCCAGACAACGCTCGCGCCACAGCCTCACCCAGGCCGCTTCGCGGCGGGTCCACTATCACTAGATCCGGTTTGTCAGGGAGGTTCGCTTCACCCTTGGCAGCGTCTTGGCGCACACTTGTCCCACTTAAGTATTCTTCCACCCCGGCTTGCACCGCCTTTCCGTTAACGGGGAGATTGTATTGCAGGTCGTTTGCGGCTGTCTGTGACGACTCTACTGAGATGATGTGACGCATATGAGCCAAGGCTGTGGAAAACAGGCCCACGCCCGCGTAGAGGTCGAGAGCAAACTCTCCGGAGCGGCGCGCGGTGACGACGTCGATCAACTCGTCGGTGAGAAAACGGTTGGTCTGGAAGAACGCGCCAGCGCCGACACGGTAGGCCAGGCGCTTCGTCTGGTAGGTCAACTCCGAGGCGCCGACTGCCACCAGCGGCTCCTGCACCCCTTTTTGCCGCTCTCGGAAAGCCACGACGCCAGCGATTTCCGGCATGGATGCGCACAATTCTTCACCCCACGACCGTATAGCGGCACGGCGCGCTTCAGGAGCGCAGAGAATTTCAATCAGCAGCTTCGTGTCGTCCGCATTGGCGAAGAATTCGACCTCGCGCACCCCTTCGACTGACTTCCCAGCTCGCCCCTGCTTCCACAGCACCGCGATGGCGCGGTTGATCAGCGGCGAACTGATGGGGCACTCCTCAACCGGCAGCACTTCGTGCGAGCCGAACCTGAAGTAGCCCAGGGTAAACTCAGGTCGCGCGCGCAATTGCAGGCGAGAACGATTGCGGTAGTTCCAGGGCGGCGAGGGATGCACTTGAATCTCGCACTCGAGTTCAAGCTTGGCGATGCGCCGCAGGTTCTCGCGGAGAATTTCTTTCTTGATTTCAAGTTGATGCTCGTAGCTGGCGTGCTGGTAATGGCAGCCTCCACAGTGCGTGTAATAAGGACACGGCGGCGGCGTGCGGTGCGGCGACGCCTCTACGATGCCGGTAACCTGTGCACGAGCGAAGCCAGGCTTTTCTTCGGTGAGCGCAGCCTCGATTTTTTCTCCGGAGAGAACAAAGGGGACGAATACGGCCTTGCCGCGGCCACGATCGTCGGCGGGCAGGCGAGCCAGTCCGTCGCCGCCATAGATGAGCTTTTCAATGTTTAGGAGCAAGACTTGATTCTACGGCATGGGAGGCATCACACCTGACCGCTTGTTTGCACCTTCTATTGCACCTTCGACGATGCATTTCTTGATTCCTCTCCCCCCTTCGTGCCATGGAACTCTCCCCGAGTGCCATTTCCATTGAGATAAAAGGGGCTCATTGTGTTAGCGGCAAGGTTGAGCAGTAAATTTTGAGAGGCGAGAAAATGGAAAGACGAAATCAGCGCAACTTACTACTCGCACTCGTCCTCTTGCTCGCGGCTCTAGCCGTGGTTCTAGTAAAGAACCGTGCGTTTTGGTTCGGCGTTGACGAAGCCTCTGACGTAGACGAAAGTTCTCCGGCTCCGGTGCCAAGCGGCGCCGTTCCGGCAACATCGGCGCGAGTTTCTATTCCGGCTCCGGCCTCGGTTCATACTCCTGCTCCGACTCCCGCGCCCGCCTCCACTCCTACTCCGACGCCGGTTTCCAAGCCAGCTGCGGTTTCAGTTCCAGCTTCTTCGACTGCTTCGAATCACACCGCCGCAACGCCTGCGGCTCGACCGAAGCAGAGCAATAGTAATAAAGAAAAGAAGGAAGTAGCTGCCAAGATTCCGGCTGAATCCGCTCCGGCCAAAGCTGTGGAGAGCGCACGCGCTGAGCTTCCGCCGATAGAAGTCGAAGTGGTCAGCGGCGACAGGCACCACCCGCTCGCCGCGGGCAGCAACTCCATCATGGTTGAGATTCCGAAACATTCGCCACCGCGGACGGCAAGCCCAGCCTTCAAATGGAGCCCAGCTACGAACGCTGCAGAGCTGACGCGGGTCTCTTCCGATCAGGATGAAAGGATGCAGCAGGAGCGGCCCTACCCGGCGCTCTCGCGGCAGATGAGAGTTGAGGGATCGGTTCTGCTGCAGGCTTTTGTCGCGCCCGACGGCGGTATCAGCGACCTTCGCGTGCTCAGCGGCAACCCGATCCTGGCCTCGGCCGCTGTGAATGCAGCCCGCCAGTGGCGCTTCGCACCTTACATGCAAAACGGCCGGCCGGTCGCGACCCAGGCTAAGATCGTGATCAACTTCACGATTAAAGTTTTGTGAAAATCAAGCAGGCGAATATTTGCATCGCTAACTGATTCTAAAGCGCTCGCCCAGCAGCCACGCCCGAAGCCCAAGCCCACTGAAAATTGAAGCCGCCGAGATGCCCGGTGACGTCCACCACTTCGCCGATAAAAAATAATCCTGGCACTTTCTTGCTCTCCATCGTTTTCGCCGACAGTTCATCGGTATCGACGCCTCCCGCCGTTACTTCTGCCTTTTCGTAACCTTCCGTGCCGACTGGCGTGACGTTCCAGGTGTGCATCCGCTTTTCAAACTCAGCCAAAGCTTGATTCGTCCACGAATCCGGAGAGTGAAACTCGAACCAGCGATCGGCAAATCGGTGTGGCAGAAACTTGCGCAACTCGCCGCGCAGAGCACTCGCATTTCTAGATACGGTCGGATCGCCAAAGGTCTTGGTGACCTCTTGTCCCGGCGCTAAATCAATCCCGATGGTCTGATGCTTTTTCCAGTAGGAAGAAACTTGC
Source organism: uncultured Acidobacteriaceae bacterium (assembly GCA_963789875.1). Lineage (GTDB taxonomy): Bacteria > Acidobacteriota > Terriglobia > Terriglobales > Acidobacteriaceae > Sulfotelmatobacter. The sequence goes on from CAWBMI010000002.1 coordinate 61,972, forward strand.
AAGATGGCCGGACCGCTCAAGCCGCGGTGAGTGATCAGCATCTTCTCCCGGAAATCGTGGCCGTCGCAGTGGGCAATCACCTCGGCTGACACCCCCGCGAGTTCACAGTAGCGCGAGCGATCCTGCGAATCCAAAACCAGCGGCACCAGCCCTGGCCACGGCTCGCGGATCGCCAGCCCGAACTGTCGGGCGAGATCGTAACCAAGAGATGTTGCTCCGATCTTTGGAATCGAAAGCCCTCCCGTGGCAACCACGAGCGTCGGCGCGCGAAATTCAGCATCGACCGTGCGAACGACAAATTCGGCTGAGCGCTCGACCTGCTGAATTTTCGTGTTCAGCAATATAGTCACAGCCGCCGAGCGGCACTCGGCTTCGAGCATCGCCAGAATGTCGCGCGCAGAGTGGTCGCAGAAAAGCTGGCCCAGCGTTTTCTCGTGATAGGGTATGCCGTGCTTCTCGACGAGCGCGATGAAATCCGCGGGCGTATAACGAGCCAGTGCGGACTTCGCGAAGTGCGGGTTGGCAGAGAGAAAGTTTTCGGGACCGCAATGCAGGTTGGTAAAATTGCAGCGTCCGCCACCGGAGATCAGGATCTTCTTCCCCACCCTGTCGGCATGTTCCAGCACGGCCACGCGGCGTCCCCGCTTCCCGGCTTCGATCGCGCACATCAAGCCAGCAGCGCCGCCACCGAGAACAAGCGCATCGAACGTATGGATCATGGTTCTTGAAAAGCACAACGCGTTCACATATAGAACAGACTTAGCCGCGGCAACCCATACTTTTCCAGCAGGCGCTTGTGCACGTACTGTTTTTGCAATTGCACGATTTGGGCTGCCGCCATTTTGCTGCGGTAAGGAGCAAGTTCGCGATCGGCCTGCGACCGCACGGCGACGATTTCTTCGTCAGGGGTCACAGTCAGCAGTGCGGCGAAAAGTTTTTCTTCCAGCACGGTGAGGTGGCGCTCGAGGTCATCCAATCTGGAAGGTGCCTTCTGATTCTCGATATCCGATGCTAGCTTTCTCAGAGTGGCGACGGTCTGCTCGGTGACCGCGTCGATGGATAGCCCAGGCGCAGATGGCAGCTTTACCGCTTTCAGGAGTTCCGCATTGTGGCGCAGAAAAGCTGCGATCGTAGCCGGCTCAAAACCCTGGCTGGCAGCCGATTCGCGCGGCGGTTCTCCGGTCGTGCCCACTGCCGCTTCTTTCATGTCCTCAGCCGCAGATAAAACGGCCTGCGCACAGTACGCCAAGCTGTTTACTTTTCTGGTTTTCGCAGGACCCTGCTCGTAGCGGTCGAAGGCCTCGTCAATTCCTCGCAGCGCCGCTTCAAGAGGAATGCCGGCATCCTTCCAGGTTTCGATCAAAGCCCAGTCGAGCGTGGTAAGCAGCAAACCGCCGCCGCGGCGGCGCAGAAACTGCTCCTCAATTTCGGTGAAGTAATTAAAGTAGTTGAGTTGATCCTCCACGGCGATCAGCGAATTGAACGCGGAGTCGAATCGGCGCGCCCGCCCGGGCTGGACTTGGTTCCACCGGCCTTCGGGCCGGACCGACCCTTCGAAACAATTGGCACGGTCTTCGCGGCGGCAACGGGCCGCGCTCCGGCGTTGCGCTCCCAGATAATGCGCAGGCCTTCGAGCGTCAGGAAGTCGTCAACACTCTTGATGTACTTGGAACCCGGGCCAATCATCGGCCCAAGGCCGCCGGTAGCGATCACTTTGGTTTCGAGACCCAACTCGCCAAGCAGGAGTTCGAGAATTCCGTCGACCAATCCCAGGTAGCCGTAATAAAGCCCCGACTGCAGGCTGCCCACCGTGTTAGTGCCGATCACTCGCGCCGGCTTGCGAATCTCAACTCTTGGCAGGCGCGCTGCGCGCTGGAAAAGAGCGTCGGCGGATATTCCAATGCCGGGGCAAATCACTCCACCCAGATATTCGCCTTTTGCAGAAACGCAGTCGAATGTAGTGGCCGTGCCGAAATCGACTATCACGCACGGGCCGCCATATTTTTCGAAAGCAGCCACAGCGTTCACAATGCGGTCAGCACCAACTTCAGCTGGATTGTCATAATGCACCGGCATTCCGGTTTTCACGCCAGGCTCGATGAACAGCGGCTTGGAATTGAAATAGCGCTCGCAAACCTGCCGCAGCACGGGGTCCAACGGCGGAACCACCGACGAAATCACGATGCCCTGAATGCCCGAAGCCTCCAGGCTTTCCATGGAAAATAAATTGCGAAAGAGCACGCCGTATTCGTCGACGGTGCTGCCCTGCCGCGTAGCCACGCGCCAGTTGGCCACGAGCCGCTCGTATCTCGGAGGCGCATCAGCCTCCCTATCCGGATGAATCCTCGCGATCCCGCCGAAAACTCCGAGCACCGTGTTGGTATTGCCTACATCAAGGACAAAAAGCATGGTTGTTTGTTAAGTCTACGCAGTCGCCATCCCGCAGTCGGCACTCAGTATTCGGCCAGTCGAAAACAACTTGGCCGAGTGCTAATTGCGCCATACGTCTCACTTCTCTAGAACCGTTCCACTCAACACGGTTTGCAATCCCTGCGCGGTACGAACTTGCAGGAAGCCGCGTGCGTCGAGACCTTCCGTCGTGCCTTCGATCGTCGTCTCATCCAGTTCAACCCGAACTTGCTTTCCGCGCACCCACGAAGACTGCTCGGCAAAGCGCCGCAGAATCGAAGCGCTCGCGCTCTCCTGGGAATTCTCTGGCCCCGTACGCCCGATCAGCAGCCGGTATTCCCGTTCGAGCGATTTTAACAAAGCTACAGTCAATTCGACGCGCGACCACTCGCTGCCCGTTGCCAGGCACAGCGAAATCGCCTCGCGCTCCAGATCCTGTGAAAAACCTGCGTGGTTCACATTGATTCCGATGCCGACCACGATATAACGCACGCGTGTGGCTTCGGCATTCATCTCGGTCAGGATGCCGCAAACCTTCTTGCTCGCGATCAGCACATCATTGGGCCACTTCAAATCAACTTGCACGCGCGGGTCGATCTGCTCGATGGCGGCGCGCACCGCCAATCCGGCGGCGAGCGCCAGCGCTAGCACCTCGGAAGGTGCGAGACCCGGGCGAAGGACAACCGAACAATAAATCCCCGCCGAGCGCTCGGATTCCCAGGAGTGCGCACCGCGCCCGCGGCCTGCCGTTTGCTCTTCGGCGAGAAACACGCTACCTTCGGGTGCGCCTGCGGCGGCAGCCGCCATGGCCGCGGTGTTAGTCGATCCAATTTTGTAGAAGTGATGAAGATGGCTGTCGAAGAGAGTGCCACGCAGGAGCGGCGCCAGAATTTCCGGCAGCAAGAGGTCGGGAACGCTCTTGAGTTGATATCCCGTGGCAGGATGCCCGGCCACGTCTACACCCAGAGAGCGCAACTGCTGAATCAGCCGCCAGACTTCGGAGCGGCTCGAGGAAAGCTCCTGCGCGATTTTCGTGCCGCTCACCACGACCGTCGCATGTTCCGTCAATAAACGCACGATGCGGCCGAGGCGGACGTCGGTCGACTGCTCGTATGGCGCGGGCGCCTGCGCCCGCGTCCGTCGGGCTTGTTCAATTGAGCCAGTCTTCTTGATGCCGAAATTATGCTGGAAACAGCAGGAAACGACAAATGCGTTGCACGTTGCGCTGCCGCTGCAAGCCGCCCTTTCAAAATTACTGCGCGGTCTCGACGAACACGGCGACGGGGTGCCCTAATTCGTATTGGCCCAGGGCCGTCACGTTCACGATGCCGGGCGACGGCGGCAATGTCAGAGTGACTGCAGCATTGCCGTTCGTGTCGGTTGTGACGAGTGGCGCAGAGAGTGAACCGGCATCAGTTGTGAAATAAATGGTGGCGCCTTGATTGGTGCCGCCCGACGATCCGGCGTTGAGATTCACAGACAAGGCAATCGTAGTTCCGCGCGGCGCACTTTGATTATCGCCAGTCTTCGCCAATGTCGCCGGAGGGTTGCCAACTAGAATCCAGCCATCTTTTGTCTGCGTCACGCCGCTGGTATCGCTTCCGGTGATGGAGAAGTGATAAAACCCGGCGGCGCTTCCCGCCGTGATCGTTACCGTGCCGGTCTGAGTTGGCGTAACGCTAGCCTGCGTCAGCGCTACGCTGATTCCGGAATCCGATTCCTGCGAAGTCAGCGTAACATTCGCCGAGCCGCTCGTAATTTTAGGCTGCAGCGTGACGGTGCCGTTCGCCGGCACGGTAACTACGTCCGGATTCAAATCCCACTCCGAGGCCGGAATCTGCGCCATGCTCCCGTTGATCACCAGCAGCGTTGCCGAGTAAGGCGCAAAGCTCATCACGGAATTCCACGCGCGCGAACCAGAAGCTGTTATCACGTTAGGAGCGCTCGCTGCCAAAGTGTAAGAAACCACGTTCTTGGCATTGAATGAATCCAGCGCGAACTGCGCGCTCACAGTGTTTTGCGGATCTTTATTCAGCACGAGCACGGTCAGCGCCGTTCCTGTCGAATTCAGCGCAGCGTAACTGCTGAAGAGGCTCGGATCAGCATCGTTAATGTCAGAGACCGACAGAGTACCGAAGCCGTGATGTGCACCATCGTAGTTGGTAAATAGTTTGAGGGCGAGATAGTTCGGGTTTGTGGGACTTGGCGAGGTCCAGCGCGAGGCCAGGTAGACGCGCTCACGTCCCAGAATGCCGTAGGCATCAGCGTCCCCGAGTGCGGTCGAAAAATCGGAGGCGCTCACAATCTCCGCGCTCCATTCCGTAATGCTCAACGGCGTATTGGGATAGATCGTATTCAGCAACGCACGCATGCGCGGAATGCGGAACGGGATCGTACGGTTGGGCTGAATCTGTGTAGCCCAAGGCTGGTTGATGGAGCTGGACTCGCTCACATATGTCGGATCCCAATAGTCGCGATAAATGCGCACCGCGAGCGCCTGCTTCTGCGCCGTGGTAAAGCTTGAAGTATCGGGAGTATCAGGATAAGCGTGAATGTCGAAGACGTCGACCGAGCGCGCACCCGCAATCTGATCTTGCCAATAAACCTCGTTCAGCCACCAGGGGAGAAAATCCACGCCACCGTGCGCAGCCTTATCGTTGTTATTTGCGCCGTTCCAATAAAACCACCAGCAGCAACCCACCGGACCGAGGCGAATTGCTGCCGGATCCCAAGTCTTGAGTGCGCGCGCTTCGGCAAGATAAGTATCTCGTAGCTCGTTGTAGGCAGAGGGACTCGGATGGATATCTCGATGCGTGCTGCCCCAGATATCGACCTCGTTATCCATGTCGTAGAAATGCGGAGCGCTGCCAAAAGCCGTAGCCAGCGCGGCCGCCCACTGGTTGCGATACACACTTCCAGGCGGGTCGCTGCTCCCAGGCTGATCGAGCAGGGGCAAATACGCGTCGTTGGGGTCGGCGGTGAGCGGCGTGCTGCAATCCGTCTTTAATCCGTTGCCCGCGTCTGAGTTGTAAGGGTCAGCACTGCACTGCGCGCCGTACTTGGCGACCGAAAAGCTCCAGTGCCCATTATTATTTTCGGCGCTTTGCGCTACCCACGGCAGCATCACCATGGTCATCAAGGGATTGCTGCCCGCGGTCTTTACATCCTGAATGAATTGGGACGAGTCGGCGTCGCCGATTTCGCTATAGTTGAAGTCCTCGAAATACCAATCGTTGTCGGCGTTGTCGGTGTGCAGTTGCCAGTTGTAAGTAGAGGTGGCGTTGCCACCCCAGCGCACCACGCTCAAGCCGCTGTCGGTGATTGTCGGGGCATCCTGCGGATAGGCTCCGCCGTAGACGTAGGGACTGATGGGATGACGATCAGTAAGCACGTTCACCGTGACGTGCACAGAAGCCGACGACGATGTTGGCGTGGCGGAAACCTGAGTCGAGTTGGTGCTCTCTCCGGCGGAATTCAGCGCCGAAACGACGTAATAGTAAGTGGCGCCATCGCTAAGTCCGGTATCAGTGTCGCTGGTGCTGCTGGTGGTCGCCACTTGCGTATATGGCCCACCGCTCGTGGTGGCACGCTTCACGTGATGGCTGGTGGCGCCCTTACTGGCCTTCCAGTTCAAGATCACCTGCTGATTTCCGGCGGCGGCGCTTAGCCCGGTGGGCACCGGAGGAGCGGTCGCGGCGGACGAAGGTGTGGCCGAGACTTCGCTGGAATTCGCGCTCGCTCCGGCGGAATTGACTGCGGAAACGACGTAATAATAAGTGGTGCCGTTCGTGAGTCCGGAATCGGTGCAGGAGGCGGCAGTGGGCTTTGCGATCTGCGAGTAGGGTCCGCCATGGGTGGTGGAGCGTTTGACGCTATAGCTGGTCGCGCCCTTGCTCGCTATCCAGGCGAGGCTCACCTGCTGGTTGCCTGCCTTCGCGGTCAAGCCCGTCGGAACCGCTGGAACCCTGGTGGCTGACCCAGTTGTCTGAGAGCCAACGGAATCGGCGGAGGACGCAGTACTCACGCCGCTGCATGCCAGTGCAAAGCTCACGGCCAAGGCAGCTAGAAAGGCAAATCCCAACTTGCACCAGGAGAGTCTCTGCCCAATTCGCATACTGAAATGCTAACGGAGAGCGGTGTGATCTTGAAGAGTCGAAGGTATCGGCGGGGGTGTTGTCCGTTTTGCCGAAAAATATGTCCAGAAGGACCTAGGGGCATGCCGATTCAGGCGGGCACGACCCGCAGGCTCATATCCACGGCTTGGGGCGAATGTGTAAGCAGACCAACTGAGATGAAATCGACTCCAGTCTCGGCGTAGGCGCGCACATTTTCCAAACGGATGCCGCCAGAACACTCCAGAGGTATGCGCGGTTCGAGCGAAGTGCAGCGCTCGACGGCGCGGCGCACCTGCTCAGGAGTCATGTTGTCGAGCAGGATGGCTTCAGCGCCATGGGCGAGCGCCTCTTCCAGTTCGTCGAGGGTGCGTACTTCGACCTCGATGGGCTGTGACCCACGACGGTTTTTCACGGCGCGCTCCAGCACCGGGACGATGCCGCCTGCCAACGCGATGTGATTATTCTTGATTAGGACGCCATCAGAAAGATCGAGGCGGTGATTTTGGCCGCCGCCGCATCTCACGGCATACTTATCGATGACACGCAGCCCCGGTGCGGTCTTCCGCGTATCGAGAATGCGAGCCTTAGTTCCTGAAACCGCCTCCACGAACTTGCGGGTGAGAGTGGCGATGCCGCTCATGCGCTGCAGAAAGTTGAGAATCACGCGCTCGCAGGAAAGAATCACACGGGCGTTATGCCGGATAACCGCGACCGATTGGCCCTTGTGCAGGCGTACACCATCGAAAATCTCCGGATGCGTCGTGACTTCATAATGCGACGTGACCGCTCCGTCGAGTACAGCATAAACATCCAGAATTCGGCCGACGCAGCCGATGCCGGCGAGAATGCAATCCTGCTTCGCAAGAATGGTCGCTGAGGCGCGCTGGTTCGGGTCGATGCAGGCGTAGCTGGTCGCGTCGCGCGTGGCCCGGTCTTCGAGCAGCGCGTTCTCTAGAATCGCGGTGATGCGTCGGCTACTAAAGTCCATAGCAGTTCCCGCCTGCCAGTTGCCGGTTGTCAGTTCTACGCATTCGCATCTGAGCCTTTCAATGCATCGAGTTGACGTCTTATCTTATCGAGCAGGCCAGTCAACTCTAGCTCGCGGCGGCGCAGGCCCTCGACCACTTTTGCCGGAGCTTTCGCCAGGAACTGTTCATTGCCCAGTTGCTTCTGGTTGTTGGCGAATTCCCTTTCGAGTTTTTCCAGCTCTTTGGTCAAACGTTCGCGCTCGGCGGCGACATCGATCCTTCTTTCATAGATTACGTGAACATCGAAGCGCGCGGTGCTACGAGCGCCAGCTTGTTTGGCCAGCGAACCATCCGTGAATGCAATTTTCTCGACGTTGGCCAGGCGCTCCACTGCGCCGCGATTTTGTTCGATCATCGCGCGAATTGCTGGTTCGTGGGCGAAGATTTCGACCGGAACTTTCACCTTGGGCTCGACTTTCAACTCGGCACGTACGTTGCGTATACTCGAGACCAAGTCTTGTAGCACCAGCATCTTTGTCTCGACCGCTGGGTCAATCTTCGTCTCGTCAGCCTCAGGATATGATGCCAACGCGATGGACTGCTGCGGCGGCACGCCATCGTACATCGCCTGCCAGATTTCTTCGGTAATAAAAGGCATGACTGGATGTAACAGGCGCAGTGAAGCCTCAAAAACAGCGGTCAGGTTTTCGCAAGCGTCGTAAGGTACGGTTTCAAGGTCGGAATTTAATCGAGGCTTAATCAGCTCGATATACCAATCGCAAAAATCTCCCCAAAAGAAGTCATACAGCCGGTTCGCGGCCTCATGAAAACGAAAAGTGCGAAGCGCATCGTTGACATCCTGAGCAGTGCGATGGAAACGTGATTGAATCCAGCAGTCCTCAAAGCTGAGCGATTTGAATTCCTTGCGAGGCCGACTACCCGAGCCCGGCACGACCATATAGGCAGGCTGCAAGAACCCAGCCCATTCAGGTCGAAGATTTGCTAGTCGGTCCACATTCATGAACATGAATCTGGCGGCGTTCCAGATTTTGTTGGCAAAGGCGCGGTAGCCTTCAGTTCGGCTCTCGCTGAAGGCAATGTCCGTGCCCGGCGCGGCCATGGCGGCCAGCGTAAAGCGAGTCGCATCGGTGCCGAAGCGCTCGATGATTTCGAGCGGGTCGATCACGTTGCCTTTCGTCTTCGACATTTTTTGGCGGTCGGCGTCGCGGACCAGCGCATGAATATAAACCTGGCGAAAGGGTACGCTGTCATCTTTCTTATCCGCCCAGCCGCTGGCCTTCTTGATCGCAGGATCCTGCTTGTGGTCCTTCATGAAGTGGCAGCCGGTCATGATCATTCGCGAAACCCACAAGAAAAGGATTTCGTAAGCCGTCACCAGCAGCGTTGAAGGATAGAAAACTTCCTGGTCGCGAGTTTTCTCCGGCCAGCCCAGCGCGGTGAAGGGCAAAAATCCCGACGAGAACCAGGTATCGAGCACGTCGGGGTCTTGCTCTAGTTTGCCGCCGCAAGGGCACTGCGTGGGCTCTTCGCGGGCGACAACGAATTTATTGCAATCTTGGCAGTGCCATGCGGGGATGCGATGTCCCCACCACAATTGCCGCGAGATGCACCAGTCGTGGATGTTGTACATCCAGTTGAGGTACATCTGCTTGAAGTTTTCCGGCACGATGGTGATCTCGCCCTCTTCGACAACTTTGATGGCGTGATCGGCTAGCGGCTTTATCTTCACGAACCACTGGGCGGAAAGCCGCGGCTCGACGACGGTTCCGCAGCGCTCGCATTTGCCGATGCCGAGCGTGTAGTCTTTTTCGCCGACCAAAAATCCCTGGGCCTGCAAATCTTCCAGCACTCGGGCGCGCGCCTTGTAACGGTCGAGGCCAGCATAGGGGCCGGCATTCTCGTTCATGTGCGCGTGCTCGTCCATCACGTCGATCTGCGGAAGATTGTGGCGCAGTCCTGCCTGAAAATCGTTGGGATCGTGCGCGGGAGTCACCTTCACCGCGCCGGTGCCGAACTCGGGCTGCGCCAGTTCGTCGGTGATGATGGGGATCTCGCGGTTCATCAACGGCAGCAAAACCTTTTTGCCGTGGAGATGCGTATAGCGTTCGTCTTTCGCATTCACAGCAATCGCCGTGTCGCCTAGCATTGTTTCCGGGCGCGTGGTCGCTACCGTGATGAATTCGTTTGTGCCGATGACCAGATAGCGAATCTCCCACAATTTCCCGGCAACGTCTTCATGCTTCACCTCGAGATCGGAGATGGCGGTGCCGCAGCGCGGGCACCAGTTCACGATGTACTTGCCGCGATAGATCAGGCCATCTTCATAAAGGCGAACGAAAACCTCGCGGACCGCGCGCGAAAGATTTTCGTCCATGGTGAAATATTCGCGGTCCCAATCGACGGATGCGCCGAGGCGCTTCATCTGATCGAGAATTGCACCGCCGTAAAGCTTTTTCCACTCCCACACGCGCTCGATAAATTTTTCGCGGCCCAGGTCGCGCCGCTTGATGCCTTCGCTGGCGAGCTGCCGCTCGACCATCATTTGGGTGGCGATGGAGGCGTGGTCCGTGCCGGGCAGCCAGAGCGTGATGAAGCCGCGCATGCGATGCCAGCGCGCGATGATATCCATCTGCGTCTGGTTGAGCATGTGGCCCATGTGCAGGCGTCCGGTCACGTTCGGCGGCGGCAACAGGATGGTAAACACCGGCCTGGTTTCGCCCAGCGGCGGCGTGGGCGCGGAGAAAAGCCTCTCTGTAACCCAGTACTCGGCCCAGCGCGTTTCAATCGCGCCCGGCTCGTAGGATTTCGGCAGTTCGTGCGGCATTTGGGATCGACTAGCAGTGAGCCAAAACCTTCAACACAGAGGACACAGAAGTATCGGGTGGATCTGGATTCCTCTGTGCACCTCTAGGTCTTCTGTGGTTAAGACTTTTGATCTTACAGGCGCAGGAAAAGAAGGGTCAAACTTCGGCTGGGGTATTACGCATTGAGGGGATTTTGCTACACCCCTACCCCCGCTGGGTATGCGGGCAACTGGGATCGGCGACGCGCCGAAGAGGGCGTGTGGGGGCGCGTGGACCGAGGCGCAGTGTGGTGCCCCCCTCTTCCCCACCCTGGGGGGAGCCCCGGAGACCCCCTAACAGTCATCTCGGCGACCCAGGTGCGCCCTCCACGTTAAATACTTTCACCATGTCATCCTCCAAAATGGCCAATCGATGTCCATCGGGGCTGAGATCAAACTCGAAATGGCGCGGCATGGGACTCACCGGTATCGACACCAGCTCCCTACCCGCCTCGATGTCGTACACGGCAATGCGGCGGGCCGTCACGTGGCCATCCATGTCTAGTGCCCTATTCGCACCCCTTACCGTTAGCAGGTCCACGGCAATTACGTTTCCCCGCTCGTTGCTCTTAACCGGCATCCTGCCCCCCACCAACTCATGCCGTTGCATTGTCGGACGAAACTTCGCTCGCCCATCCGCAGAGACTACCTCGAGCTCTTCATACTTCTTCTGTTTGGAAAAACCATACGCCACGAAGGTGTCGTCGTTCAGGGCCGTGTAGTGGTCTGATGCCGGCAGTTGCATCTCCACTCGATGTTCATAGTCGCATAGAGGCCAACGATAAGTGAAATACCCAGACTCCGGTTCCCAGTTGTGAGAGTACGCGAATTCGTCAGTAACATACTGCGTGTAGTTGAACTTCCCGCATCTTCGCAACGCCAGCTGCGGTGAAAAACGGACAATGGTGAGAGGAGGGTCGGCACCCTTTACTGTAAGAACCAGCGTGCGACGAGTTGAGGACTGCATAAGGCCGCACTGGGTGCACAGAGTCTTCCACAGTCCTTTTTGCAGATTCCCATCGTCGCCCTGTAGGTACAGATAACTGTCGTTCGCCCTGGCGATGATCTGATCGGTATCCGAGAGATAGATAGAGTTTATCGCTTTCTCATGCGTGGGTAGTGAGAGTGATGAGTCCACCTTGCCGTCGGGCGAGAAACGCAGGATGCGGAAATCGACGCTAGGCTGGCTTCTGGTCACCAGCCCGCTTCGTGCCTGCACTGTGAAACCCAATACAACTCGGCCCTTGTGATCGACGACAATCGAGGGCAGGTTAATCTCGTGTTGTCTTTCCCAAGGTGATTCCCATCCATAACTGCGAAGATCAAGCGTAAATGTTGATAACGGCGTTGGAGATTCGCCCTGCCCCAGAACGGACGGGGCCGTCGGGCCAAAGATAACTCCGGCAAGGACTGCTAAGGTCGTCAATAACGAGAATTTCACGAGCATAAAGTAAACTGAAAGCCTAATTTCAGGGAGTAAAAACCATCGGTATCCCTGGATTGATATTGCCGAAGCCAAAGTCGATCAATCCGTGTAGGAACAGCCCTAAACCGAAACCCCAATTTGCCCCAATGGTGTCAAGGTGGAACATGTTGTTGTTATAGTGTATCGCGTCTAGGCCGCCATACCTGCACGACCACTCGCAGCCGCCGTTTGCCAATTGGTCTGCTGCGAGTGTCGAGAAGAAATCACCGATTGGGTCCGGGTCACCGTTCGGATCACCTTTCCAGTTCCAGGAAAAGTCGGCGTGGCCCCCATTGATATCGCCTTTCCAGCCCAAGCTGGCATAGATAGCATCCCAGTTGGAGCCGTCGGGGCTGGTGCTTGCATTTGAAATCGCGTCAGTAAGCGCTTCCTGCTGGGTCTCCACTGCCTGAGCAACGTCGACCGAAAGGCTTGCGAAATACGACTTCCACTGGTCGACCGACGAACCCCAAGTGAAATTGCCGTACATGTCGAAACCGGAGTATGCCCCTGGAGCGCTCGCGATGCCGTCGAATTCGTCATTGCCCAGTTGGACGCCGTCGCTTGGAAGAGGCGGCGCGTAGAGATATGGCGTCAGCCCAGATGGATCAATAAAACTATTCGGGTTCGTCGCATACGCATACTGGTTCCATCCCGAACCAGCCGGGTCAGGACTCAACCACCTGCCTTGCTGGGAGCGCTGCAACTCGCGATTTGGTGTGTCAGACATCCCAGCGAGAATGTCTTCGGTGTCGCCAGTGAACATCGTCATGTTTTGCTGAGTTGACCCGAAGATGTTATAGACCTCACCGTATGGTGCGTAGGCTCTATCTGACACAACATTCTGCCCAGTAACTGACGACACAATCCGAGCGTGGCCGAGATAATCAGGATGCATATAGTTAAACGTCACATTCCCACCTGTACCTGTTCTCAGATATGTGCCGCCTCCCGGAGCGGGAAAATACGCATAGTTGAACGTCGATCCGGTCATGTACGCGGTCTTGCCGACTTGCGTATACCAGATTTCGGTCGCGGTGCCTGCGTCAATCTCTACGGCCCGACCAAGGGCGTCATATACGATGCACTCGCCATTCGTGCTGCAATTCGTCCCCGACGCATTCACGCTCTGCATTTTGTTGTAGCCATCCCAAGCGTAGTGATTGGTGCCGTCGAAAGTGACGTTATCAGCGTGAACTTGTTTGGGTCAACGTTCTCCGGACATCCAAAGCGGCAGATTTGTGGAATCATCATGAAGTTGTTCGGTCGCGTTAGCGGTCCTTTGGCAAGGTTCTTTAACGCGTGATGCGGGGTGCTGAGCGTGAGCTTCATCATCACCGGCAGATCGAACCATGTTGGTTTCTTGCGTTTCAACCCCAAAACGCCGCGCATGATCCAGTCCCACGCTTCGAAAATCCACGCTGGGGCGTCACGTTTCCAGCCTTCCGGCGAGTCCTTCGGCGGATAGAAGTATCCAAGACCATGCGCTTTCGGTTCCACAATCTCAATGTCATCGCGAGTCTTCGATACCACTGGGAATTGGGGTCAGTTGGCACGAACGGGGTGAAGTATGTGGCATTCTCTCTAATCACAGCGACTCAAGTGCGCGCCCTGTCGCCAGCGATGACCAACGAAACCAATATCTTGAAGCGCATCGACGAATACAACTACGGCAAGCACACGAAGGGTTGGGCGGTTTAGGTTACGCTTCTGCCCGTCTTGCGCGCGGGCGGCCGGGCCCTGGCCAAGGTCAACACCAGTTCTGTGGTGGAGAGGGGGGTGTAGCAAAATCCCCTCAGTGCGTAATACCCCGTCAAACTTCGGCTGGGGTATTACGCATCGAGGGGAAGATGCTACATCCTACTTCCGGGGACGGGGAAGTAGTTTCTTGGTTTTCCTATGGGTCTAGTTCTGGGCGTCATGCCCCCGCGCTATATGCTCCCGTCATTACTCTTTCACGCCGTCTCTTTGTTCGACCGGAAGGTTGCGGAAAATCTTTGAACTCCGTCCTTTGCGCTGATGCCTGCTTTGTCAGCACGAGCAAGAAGGTCTCCGAGGTCCCGGTTCGCTCGGCCTCGACTTGGGCATGTCGATCATCGAACGAAATTGTCCGTCGTTTGGAAGAGGGCCCACGTCGGCATATACGAATGCGCTGTATCCCAGAACAACTGCTCGTCCGCAGGCAAGGCCTCGCCCCTCCAGAGTCTTGACGCGGATGTTGATCTACGACCCAGATTCAGGGGATCTGATCGAGCAACGGTCAGGGCATTCCAGAATTCGCTCGAACCGTCCGACTATGCCGGATCACTTAACTTTTTGCGGAGAATCGGCTACGCCAACCTGTTTGCAGCGCACTCAAGACACCACAAAGCCGGGCTGGTTGGCCCGGCTCTCTTTACGTGGAACTGATCCAGTCAATCTTGTTTCGATCAGCCGGCTCAGAAGGTCAAATTCCTAGGCTCTCGTCGCCACCAGCAAATCCGAGATCTCTAGCTTCGCCCACGGTAACAACCGGAGTACGTGGCGTCTCATCGACAACCTGCAGTCTCAATCTTGCGCGCTCGGGTCTCATCCGGTTCTTACTTTGAACCGAAGTTTTGAACCGGAGCTTCCGCGCTGCCGGTCCCGCGCCGCTGCCTGGCTTACATCACCAGCGCGAGATTCTCCAGTTCGTACTGCAGCACCGGCAAGGCGCAGCCGGCCATCTCGACGCGACCGGCGGCATCGAGCGCCGCCTTGGGCGACACCCCGTAACCGCGTCCCATCAGGAAAACCTGCAGCAATTCGGCGGCTTCGTAAGAATCGATCATGCCCCCCTGCAGCAGATCGCTACGCAAGGCTGCCAATTCGGTCGCCGTGAATCTGTCTTTGTCGTTGTTAGCTTCGAACTTCACCTGGTCAAACTTTCCCGTATCAAACATGGCCGTCATCACCTCCGACTCCGACCCTGACAACTTGTAGCTATTAGACTCATCGGCAGCCACTCAAGTTGCATGCAATTAAATTGCCGTGCCTGCCCCTAAGTTCCATATACGGAAAACAAACGCCTTCAGATTCATAAACCCCTGTGTATATAGGAAGTTGCGGTTAACCGGGCGGCAGCCGGCAATCCACAGCGAGGTGCCCTTCCAGTGATCCGTTTCCCGAAGTTGACACAGAGTGTCGGTTTCGGGCGGGAATCCGAACGAGCAGCTCAGAATGTTTTGCATTTAGATGAAGATACGTTGGGTAAATGTCAGCAATGTCAACCAAACGTAAAAATTGAGTCAACAAAGGAAGCTGCTCTCGCTTGCGAAAGCCCCGGGATCAAAGAATCAAGAGAACGGTATTCGCCGGCGCAGAGACTAGGCGCTTTCGATCGTAGCCTCGTCCAGCAACATGATGGGTATGTCGTCCTTGATCGCATACACCCGGTGGCATTGCGCGCACTTCAGGCTCTCCGGATTCTGCCGGTGGTCGAGGGGCTGCTTGCAGGCGGGGCAAACCAGAATCTGCAGAAGCTCTTTGGAAATCATGAAGGCATTGTACTATCGAGTACCCAGTAAGCCAGTACCTAGTACCCAGTACCCAGGCAGATCGTTCACAGCCCGCCCAACCCGAGTTTTCCGCAGCTGCCAGTCCGCCCCCGGTGTGGACAAGAAGTCTCTCCAAGCCGAAACGGGTTCGACTGGGTACTGGGTACTAGCTACTCGCTACTTCTGCGATAGAATTCAACGGAACGAACCTATGCCCGCAAGAATTCTTGATGGCACGAAAATCGCGCAGGAGATCCGTACCGAAGTCGCTGCTGAGGTGAAGACTTTGGCGGCCGCTGGGGTTCGTCCCGGCCTGGCGGTGGTTCTGGTCGGCCACAACCCGGCGTCGGAGATTTACGTTCGCGGCAAAGTAAAAGCCTGCGGAGAGATGGGCATCTATAGCGAACAGCACACTCCGCCCGACACCGCCTCCACATCGGAATTGCTCGCACTAATCGACGACCTGAACCGCCGCGAGGAGATCGACGGCATCCTGGTGCAGTTGCCCCTTCCCGCGCAGGTTGACTCGAAGGCCTTATTGATGGCGGTCGACCCCGGCAAAGATGTGGACGGCTTTCACCCGGTGAACGTCGGCTTTCTCTCGACGCAGCGGCCTGGCCTGGTGCCTTGCACGCCCGCAGGAGTTCTTGAAATCTTAACTCGCAGCAATAACCCGATTGCCGGCCAGGAAGCCGTGGTCGTAGGCCGCAGCGACATCGTGGGCAAGCCTGTCGCCATGCTGCTGCTGAATGGCAATGCTACGGTAACGGTTTGCCATTCGAAGACGCGCGATCTCGCGGAAGTTTGCCGCCGCGCTGATATTCTGGTGGCCGCAATCGGCCGCGCCGGCATGATCACTCGCGATTTCGTGAAGCCGGGCGCAACCGTGATTGACGTCGGCATGAACAAAGTTATCGATCCTGCGGAATTTAAGCGTCTATTTGGCAGTGAGGCGGGGAAGGGATTCGCCAACAATTCGAAGCGCGAAGAAACGTTCCGCGAGAAAGGCTCGGCCCTGGTCGGCGACGTGCATCCCGAGGTGGCCGAGGTGGCGGGCGCTCTAACGCCAGTCCCCGGAGGCGTCGGTCCTCTGACGATTGCGATGTTGATGTACAACACGGTGAAAGCCGCGAAGCTACGCCGCAGCAGCCGCGTGCCGGAACTAGCCGGCAAATGAAAGGCTCTCACCACAGAGACCGGCCGTGCCCGGGGCAGGCTCCGACACGGAGAAAACCAAGAAAAAGAAAAGGCTTTTCTCCGTGCCTCTGCGCCTCCATGGTGAATGGTTTTCATCCGGAGGCTATTTGCTGAAAGTCGGCCTCACCGGCGGCATCGCCTCGGGCAAATCTATCGTCGGCGAAATTTTTGTCTCCCTGGGCGCGCATTTGGTGCAGGCAGATCGCATCGCCCACGAACTGATGCTCCCCGGCTACCCCGTTTACAACGAGGTGGTTCGCCACTTCGGCGGCGGAATTCTCAATCCCGACCTCAGCGTCAATCGCACTAAGCTCGCCGAGGCTGCCTTCGGACCGGCTCTGTCCATCGCAGAGAGGGGGCAGATCAGCGTGGCCGTTCCGGACCGGATTCAGGAGCTGAACCGTATCGTGCATCCTGCGGTGATTCACAGCCAGAATGAGTGGCTGAAAGAGATAGGACGCCAAGATGCGCACGCGGTGGCTATTGTCGAAGCCGCGCTGATCCTGGAGGCGGGCGCAGCAAAAAGCTTCGACCGCTTGATTGTGGTCACTTGCAGCGACGAGCAGCGGGTCGTCCGTTTTGCTGAACGCCAGAAGCTTCCCCTTGAAGTTGCGCGACGAGAAGTAGCGCGTCGCATGGCGGCGCAACTCCCCGAGACCGACAAAATTAAAGCTGCTGACTTTGTAATCGACAACTCTGGATCAATCGAAGGGACCCAGGAACAGGTTGAGAAAGTCTGGCAGCGCCTTCACGGCGAGGCGCGAGCCAGCGCCCGCATTGCTGAGGAATGAGCACGGGCGTAAAATTGCCGGGCTTTCGATTCGCCCTACGCAGAAAACATGTTTAGGTTCTTGCGGATGACCATCGCAAGGAGCAGGGAGGCTTCGAGGGCTGAAAACAAAATCTCGAGATCAAAAATGCTTTCGCGTTGCTGCGAGAACTGGGGCCCTGATGCGATCCGTGAGTCTGGCACTGTTGTCGACTTTGGCTGTCGTAAGTTTTGCAATGGGCTTCTTAATGCTTTCTTCCCCTCTCTGCCCCGCGCAGGATGCTACCGGAAGAGTTCTCGGAACGGTTTACGACCCGCAGGGGGCCGTTGTTCCCGGCGTACAGATCACGGTGACCAACCCGGCGACGCAGATCACCCGCAAGGCCATTACCGACGCCAACGGATACTTTCAGGTGCTGGCCCTGCCCATCGGCGATTATCGCGTGACGGCGAAGCATGAGGGCTTTCGCACGGTGGTCAGCGACGAGCAGCAGTTGCTGATTAACCAGTCGCTGCGCTTCGATATCAAGCTGGTGGTCGGCTCCGAAACTCAGACCGTGAACGTGGGCGCCGAGGCTGCGCCGGTTGAGACCGTAAACGCCACGCTCGGGCAGTCGGTGACCGGACGCACTCTGACTGATATGCCCCTGAACGGCCGCGATGTGCTGGACTTGGCCCTGCTGCAGCCCGGGGTGACCGAAAGCAACGACGACAATGGTGGCGCAGGTAACTACAGCATCGCCGGCGGCCGCAGCGACTCTGTTACTTTTCTGCTTGATGGCGGCCTCAACAACGACCTTCTGGATAACAGCCACGTCTTCGATCCCAACCCGGATGCCGTGGCTGAGTTTCGACTGCTTACCAGCAACTACACCGCGGATTATGGGCGCAATGGCGGCGGCGTTATCAGCGAGGTGTTGAAGTCCGGCACTGACTCGCTGCACGGCAACGCATTCGAATTCGTAAGGAACCGGGCGTTTGACGCCAACGACTATTTCAATGTGGAAAATAACGTTCCCCGTCTGGATCTGAAACGCAATCAATTTGGCGGCACCCTCGGCGGCCCGATCGTGAAGAACCACGCTTTTTTCTTCGTCTCTTATCAGGGGCAAAGACAAGTACAGGCAGAGCCCATCATCGAAGCTTCGGTGTTTACGCCGCTGGAGTTGCAGGGTAACTTTTCGCAGGCGGCTAACGGGGCAAGTTGCCAGCTGTGCGTGCCCGATCCGAATGTCGTTTCTTTTCTCCAGCAGAACCCCTTCTTTCAACCCAATCGGGCGCTGGCGAATCAAGGCATCATCGCTCCGAGTTCGATCAACAGCGTGGCCCAGGCTTACATCAAGAATAATTTGATTCCGACGTCGCCTTCGGGCCTGCTTTCAACCTCGGTCGATGCCCAGGACAACCGCAACGAATTGAATTCCAGGCTCGATTTCAACCTCAGTTCCAAAGATAAACTCGCCGTCACCTTTCTCTACAACCGGGCCGGCGATCCTTATAACGGCACACTGAATCCATTTCCATTCGCCACCGTGCCGGGTTTTCCAAGTCTTAACATTGCAAACTATTACTTCATCAATATCGGATACACGCGGGTCTTTTCCCCGACGCTGTTGAACGAATTTCATTTCGTGACGCATCGCAGTAATTTCCTGCATGACACTCCGGGCAAGAATCTGCCTGCGCCTGCTGCTCTTGGGATCGGCGTTACTCCGGATCAGCCGACCGGGCCGACCAACCTGTTTTTCGATACCGGTCTATCGATTGGCAACAGCGAAAACGGGCCTACCCGCTATGTAGAAAACACCTTCGCCTGGACGGATTCTGTTTCCTGGACGCGCGGTGCGCACAACTGGAAATTCGGAGGAGGATTCTCTCCCTACCAGCAAAATCTGTCCTACGACTTCATTATCAACGGGGAATTCGATTTCTATGGCGCGGGCGGGATCGGCTCGTTGAACTCCTATGCGGACTTTCTGCTTGGGATTCCCTACGACTACATTCAGGGCGCGAAAGCTCCCTCCAACATTCGCAGCAAGAGCACGTATGTTTTTGGGCAGGACGAATGGCACGTGCGCAAGAATCTGGTTTTAACCTTGGGGCTGCGCTACGAATACAACACGCCGAAAGCCGATACCGAAGGGCGCACCTTCTCCGTGATTCCCGGAGAGCAATCGCGACGTTTTCCGATGGCGCCTCCGGGACTCGTATTTCCCGGCGATCCGGGCGCGCCAAGAGGAACCAACTTCCCTGACAAGAAGAATTTTGCGCCGCGTTTTGGTTTTGCCTGGGACCCGAAGGGTAATGGTAAGACGAGCCTGCGCGGCGGCTTTGGATTGTTCTACGACATTCTGAAAGGCGAAGATAATCTTCAGTTCAACGGGCAGGCACCATTCGTGGGATCTGCAGGGTTATTCTTCACTAATCCCGATTTCCCTTCCACCTGTACGAAGGCGAAGGGCTGTCCTGTTACCGGCCCGCTCAACTACTTGAACCAGCCCTTCGTTGCGGCGCAAGTGCCCAACTCTTTTCCCTCGACGCCGCCGCCCAGCAACGTCAGCTTCGCACCGTTTGTCCCCATTAATACCGGTGGCTTCGTGTATGTGGTCGATCCGCATCTGCGGACGCCTTACGTTTACCAGTACAACTTGAGCTTGCAGCACCAGTTGCCCGCGAACGTCGTGCTGGAAACGAATTACGTAGGAAGTTCTTCTCACGGACTGACCTCGTTGGTGGATATCGATCCCATGGTGCTGGGCACGACGAATCGAGTGCTCAATCTGATCCCCGGCAACAGCACGTGCGGAACTACATCCGGAATTCTCTGCTACGGGCAAATGCCGGAATTCAAAAATGTCTCGAATGCCAACTACAACGCTCTAGAGGCGAGCCTGACGCGCGAACCGAAAACCTCCACCATCGGCACCGTGTATTACACGTTGTCTTATACGCTCGGGCATAACTTGGACAATGCTTCAGGCTTCCAGCAGCGGAATTCGTCGGTGCCAGCCTACAGCCCTCATCTTTTCTATGCTTCCGGAGATAGCGACGTGCGGCAGCGCATCAGCTTCAGCGGTGGTTGGGATTTACCCATCGACCGCATGTGGAGTTCGGGACCTTCGCGTTTGACCAAGGCATGGAGCATTTATCCCATCGTGACCTGGCGCACCGGATTTCCCTTCGATATTCCGGCATCTTTGCCGGGCGGCAGTGATCCCGCGAATCCCGGAACCTCAGGCGTCGGCGATCCTTATCTCTCACGCGCAGCGGTGGTTGGCCGCATACAAACTTTTGATCCGCGGGAGAAGCACACGATTAACGAGATTACTTACGGCATGAACGCCAGCGGAACGAAGTGTGTGATCACCACCACTCCGGTGACGGGCAACTTTATGTTCGATCCCAACGCCTTCTCCAATGTGCCGGAGGAAAACAGCGATTACTTCGATAACGGCTCACCCAATCCATGTTTCCCGTCGGTCGATCCCGTGAATAATCCCGCAGACCGTACCTATGGAGTGCCGCGAAATTTTCTGCGCGGACCTCACCTCACGAATTTTGATGTCACCTTGGCCAAGGCAACGAGAATCACCGAGCGCGTGAGTTTGGAGTTGCGAGCGGATTTCTTTAACGTGCTCAATCATCCCGAATTTGCGCAACCGACCTTGGTCGACGGCGCTACGAACATTACAGGACCGACCTTTGGGCAAATTACATCTACGGGGAGTTTTCGCGGCCCGACGCCGCGCATCGGCCAACTGGCTGCGAAGGTCACTTTCTAGAACTGAGGGGAACACCCGGACCAGAGAAACCGCCAGCGAGTCAGACATAGCGCAAGAACCTGCATCTTGACTGCGAAGCCAAGGAGCACGGGCTGAACAGTTCCGCGCCTGATCGTCACTCCGCCGCATCTCCCCCGCCCCACTTTCGCGTTGTCCTTCGCATGTCTCCCCTACAGGTTGTGAACTGCCGATGTCTGATTCGACAGCCCCGCGCTATGATGTGTGTGAGGGCTTCTCATGTCTATCAACGGGCCTGAAGAGTTAGCCGGAATGCGCGCAGCCGGAGCGGTGGTTTGTCTCATGCTGGCGGCGATGAAAAGCGCGGTGCGCTCGGGAATCACTACGGCCGAGTTGGATGAGGTTGGCGCAGCCGTGATGCGGCAGCATGGCGCGCAGTCGGCGCCCAAGCTGGTATACAAATTTCCCGGCGTGAACTGCATCAGCGTGAATGATGAAGCCGTCCATGGTATCCCCGGCGAGCGCGCGCTTGAGGCGGGCGATCTGGTGAAGCTCGATGTCACCGTCGAAAGAGATGGATTCATGGCCGACGCCGCGGTAACCGTACCCGTGGGCGAAGTCACCGAGGAGCGCCAGCGCTTGGTCGCCTGTGCGGAGCGAGCCTTCGCTAAAGCGATGCTGGTGGCGCGCGCCGGGTTTCGGGTTTCAGAGATTGGCCGCGTGGTTGAGCGCGAGGTGCGGCGCAGCGGCTTCTCGGTAATTCGCGACCTCGGCGGTCACGGCATTGGACGCACCATTCACGAAGCTCCGCGCGTGCCGAACTATGCCGATCCGGAGGCGAATCAGATTCTGACTGAGGGCCTGGTCATTACGGTAGAGCCGATTATTGCTGCGGGATCAGGCCGATCATTCGTGGCGCGCGATAAGTGGACGATTGTCACTTCAGATCACAGCGCGTCGGCGCATTACGAGCACACGCTGGTAATTACCAAGGGGGAACCGATTTTGCTTACCGCGGCGTAGAGAGCTCTTCCTAGAGAGCTGTTACGAAGATCATGCTCAAGTCGTACTAGAGCTCCGACGAGGGCAAGCTCATTGCCGAGTTCCGAAGTGATAACTGGCTTCGGTAGTCGAAACCGCGGGTACTCCGTCAACCAATTGCGGTTGATAGATAAACTGCTTCGCTGCGGCAACTACCGTTCCGACGAAAGCTTCATCTCCACCGAGAACCTTGACATCCTGAACCTTGCCATCCGCTCCGATCGTAATGGTCAAATAAACGGATCCTGACTTTCCCGCTAACTCCTGCGGCAGTTGAGGCTCCGCCCCGGACACTTTCCGCGGCGAAAGAATCAAGACTCCTTTATCGGTTACGGTTCCCGTTCGAAATTCCGGCCGGTCAGGGATCTTGGTCATGCAGTCCACCTGTCCCTTGATCGAGTCACCTTCCCCGCTAAGCGAAAAGTGAAATCCGAGTTGGCTCTCGACTTGAATCGGGCTGCCGTTGAGAAGGTATGGGCGGAATTTGTAGTCCCTAAGGGCGTCCAGGCTCGGTCCCACGAGCAACGGAGGTCCTTCCACCGGCTCACTGAGCACGACCTTCCCGGATCCATCGACGACGATTTTGAAGATGACGTCGCCTTGAATTCCTTTCGTCATTGCTTCTGCCGGGTATTCAGGGAGGGTTTTGTGCTCGACAAATCCGAGCATCACCGCACCAGCAATCCGAATCGCACGCGGGCGATGGGGCTCGGCCTGCGCGGCAGTTTCAGCCCCAGTTTGGGCGAGGGCGAGGGTTGCACCACAGAGGAGCACCACAACCATCAACTTTGTTCTTAGCATACCGACCCCCAGAGACTTCGCTGCTAAATATGGCAGCTAGCCTGCCCGCGCTTTTCCAGATACTGCTGGTGATAATCCTCGGCGGGATAGAACGTCACCGCAGGCACGATCTGCGTGGCGATCGGCTTCGAGTAGCGATGCGCTTTCTCGAGAGCATCTTTCGACGCTTCGGCCTTGGCCTGCTGCTCGGGGGAGTGATAGAAGATGGCCGAACGGTATTGCGTGCCCCAGTCCGGGCCCTGGCGGTTGCGCTGCGTGGGATCGTGATTCTCCCAGAAAGTTTTCAGCAGTGTCTCGTATGGGATCTTAGCCGGATCGAACTCGACTTCCACCGCTTCGGCATGGCCGGTGGTGTCGGTGCAAACCTGCTTGTAGGTCGGGTTCTCGGTATTGCCTCCGATGTAGCCTACGCGCGTCGACTTCACTCCCGGCAGCGCGCGGAAGGTGGCTTCGACTCCCCAGAAACATCCCGCTGCAAATGTGGCTTTCTCCATTTTAAGATTGCTCCTTACTGTTGGCGCTTGTTGGTTTCATTGATCGCGGTCGCGTCCGGCGCACCTGCGATCTTTACATTCCCTGACTGACCTCTATTAGATGACGGAATCGTCAGAAAGTCACGCGCCACGAAACGTCGCATGATCGCGACTCGACGTATGTGTGTACAGCCCCCCAGCTGTCCGTCGAGCACAGCTCGACTCTTCTCGACGTTCAATCCTCTTCCGCAAACCCGACGCCGGCAAACTGGCCTATCCGGGCAATTGACGCTGCCCCCGCATTCGGGATAAAGTTCGGGCAAGCTTGTTGCAGTCTCCCCCAGGAGAGGTTCTGTGCCTTTGCTGTTCAGCCGCGCCCTAAGTGTGCAGAAACTTGCCGCTTTTCTGCTATTGGCGCTCGCGGTGCAGGCTGCCTTCGCCGCCCCGAATTTCAGCGCGCAGCGCCGGCTCGGCTACAACACCGGAGATCAATGGGAACCCGCGCTGGCTGCCGACGGCCACGGGCACATCTACGTTCTTTTTCCGCAATATGGTGCCGTCAGCGACTGCCCCGCCTGCAAAGCTCCAACGATCTCTTTGCTCGTCAGCAACGATAATGGAGTGACTTGGCAGGCGCCGCATCCTCTGGTGGCTTCCTCGACCGGACAGTTTGATCCGCAGATTGTAGTCGATCCCGTGGACCGGCAGACGGTGTATGCCTCGTGGCTGCAAAACAACAAACGCGATGTGATGGTTGCCCGCTCGCAAGACTTCGGCCGCTCCTGGTATCTGGGCGTAGCGGAGCGCTCGTCCGAGGATGCCGACAAGCCAGTGCTCGCGGTGCATGGGCCGGACATCTACGTGGGCTTCAATCACGACGAGGAGTTCCTCGTGGCCGCGTCTCACGATTACGCCCAGAACTTTTCGACGGCTCAAGTCAATCCCAATGCGGCGCCGGGATGGTCGCTGGCCGGCGGGGCGACGGTCGATCAGACTGGCAACGTTTACTTTTCCTGGACCGCATACGCTCGGCAGGATCTCGGTACGCGTCCCGTGAGTGTCTACGTCAGCCGGTCGGCAGATGCCGGTAGAAGTTGGAACTCGGTTCTGCTCGATGTTTCGAGTGCGGCTCCCGATTGCGCGGCGGCGGGCTGCGAAGTTGGATTCCTCGGCGCGCAGATCGCGCTGGCCTCCGATGCGGCGGGGACGGTTTATGCTTTGTGGAACTCGGGCACGACGAACGGGGGGCCGGAGCGCATCTACTTTGCGTCCTCGACCAGCGGCGGCGAAAGCTGGTCGTCGAAGGCGGATGTCTCCTCCGCGGACGGATTGGTCGAGCACGGTTTTCCCGCGATCACCGCAGGTTCAGCCGGAGATGTGCGCATTGCGTGGATGGACACGCGCTACCACGCACAGCCGGAGCAACCTCTGTGGAATGTGTTCCATCGCACCTCGAGCAACGGCGGCGCGACCTGGACCGCTGAGATGCGGCTCTCCGGGCCGGTGCGCGGCTACGAATATATCCTGCCTGAGGGATTTAAATTTCCTTTCGGCGACTACTTCTCCATCGCCATCGATAACCTCGACAACACCCATGTCGTGTGGGGTGCGGGGAGAAACTTCAAGTCTCCCGGCTCGATCTGGTACACCCGCGGACGGTAAAAGGTCTTGGTGGCGACATCGCAAACCAGATGCCTCACCGGGGTTTTATCACTCATTACAGCTGAGCGGGATTGGTTCGCGACGGCCAGCGCCCGATGAAAGCCGACCAGCGTCCATGCCCGAGGTGTCTAACAGGTCGTTGCTTGCGTCGTGACTTCTTTTCTTTCGAAGTATGAATCTGCCCAGCCCTTTATCATGGGGGGCCTCGGCCGGCAGCGATAGACGTCGAAGTACCGCTCCCGACGAAGACGCTCATAACCATTGTGGCTTCCGAAGCTGTCGTCGCGTCTTCCCAACAAACCTTGGTAAACCACAATCACTTCATGATTCCATTGGCGCAAAGAGGCTTCTAAGTTTCGTCGCACCTCGTCCATCACCACGCGCATGAACGGGTTGGCGAAGTACAAGACCAAAGGTACCGAAGGAAAACAATAATCCGTCGCGTCCATCGTCAGCACCTCAATCGCACGGCAGCGCTGGACTGCCCGGCAGTGTTTACTTAAGTTTCGCCGGGCGATCTCTGCGAGTTGGGGAACAAATTCCACGCCTACAATCCGGGCGAACGGAAGCTCGGAGGCGATAAGAAGCGCACGGCCCTTGCCGCAGCCCATGTCCACAAATGTGTACTGTTCGAACGGGAGTTCCAACGCTCTCAAGGCCCGCCGGATGATGCGAGGGTGACTGGAGGAATACTCCAGGCCTGGGGTCTTGCTTTCGCTCTCAAACTCAAAGCTTGTCAGAGGAATCACCCCGCAGGTCTCCACTCCATGGAGTAAATCCCAGGTGCGACAGCGAGCGTCGTTGACGCGTTTGAGAATCTGTCTGACCCAAGGGCTCCACACGGCCAGCCTCCTTACAGTTCCTGTAATCGCTCCGTTCCTGCTGGCGGAGGCGGGATTTTCAGCCCCGACCTCCGTCGAAGCTCGAAAGCTCAGCGCACGCGACTCGATGCAGTTGGCGCTCACGGCAATTGCTCCCGGGGACATCACAGCGCTGTTAACGGTCGCCTCACCGCCAGCACCGGGAGCCGTTCCGCTACTGGCAGTCCAGTCGGCGACAGAAACGGGAACACCGTCGGGGCTGGCGGAGTTGGACCTCATCGAACGCAATTCTTCGGTGTTTCCTTGCTCCCCGATAGATCACTGTCGTAACCAGACTGAGCATAACTTCTGGGCCAGGCCGCATAAGGGCGGGGCCGCCGCCTTTCGGTAACGCGAGGCAATCGCGCTAAATCGGCGCGTTCCTGTTACATCATTTCAATGCCGATAAACTTGCACCGCTATAGGAAGAGCACGGTCGCCAGGGTAGAAATCTCATCGCTGCTAAGCACAGATCTAAGCGTAGAGATCAACGAGCCGCCGGCTCCAGCCAGCGGAGCCGACCGCGTAGGAGAGGTAGTTGGCGATCGCCGTGCGTTCGACGGAATGGTTCCAAGCCCATCCGGAGACGTACTCCCAGGCCCGGCGCCCCGACTCATCGCTCTGGGAATCCTCGACGGGCGTTCCGTCGATGCGATTTGGTCCGCCCCGGCGCTTCGAAGACGACCAGGCGAAAACGTCTGCGGAGGGAACAAGGCTGATCTGGCCGGCCCGCGTGGTGATCGCTCTCTGAGTAAGAGGCACGAGGCTGGTCGACACATCGGGCGCCGGCGACGCGTCGACCGGATTCACCGACGCCGGGAGCAGTTTAATCTCCATGGGAAATCAGTTTGCCAACTCTCAATCTATCGGCGGTTCCGGCCGATCTAAAGAACACGGCGGTACTTTAGCGACGCGCCGTGAGGACCTATGAGCGCCGTGCGCTTCCCCAACCTGCGCGAACTCGAATTTTTCCGCAGACTGCTAGAAGGTGAATCGACCGCCGATTGTGGGAGCGCAGTTGTTGTTGTAGTTATAGGGGACGCCGGGTTTATGAGGGATGGCGATGGCCAGACCGCCGCTCACCCAGGAGTACGCGATTCCGGCGAAAGCGTCGAAGCGCTTGGTGAAGTGATGATCGAGATACAGCGAACCCTCGTTGAGCGTGCCAGCGCAGGAGCTGCGGAAACCGGCTGAGGGCGAGCAGGACGGCGGACTGCGGAAGTCGTTTTGCCGCTGTTGATACCAGGAGAACGTGAAGTCGGTTTTGCTGCGGTAGGTGTACTTCGAGCCCGCCCACCAGATGTTCACTAACTTTTCAGAATCGAGATTGTTGTCTTCGACCCCGCTCATGTTGTAACCGCCCTGGTCCGAGGCGCCCACGCCCAACGGATTCGTCGGATTGTTCTGCCAGATGTATTCGTAGCCGGCAAAAAACTTGAGCGGCTCCCACGTATATTTGGCAGCGACCATAACGGCGCGGTTGTCGGTCACGATGCCATATACGGTGTTGTTCGTGTCAATCAGATTGACCCCGCCGGTGATGGGGTTTGTATTGACGCTATCGGTGGTCGACTGATAGGACGCCGTCGGGCTCTGAGGCCCCAGCAAGGGGTTCAATACGCTGATCGCCTGGTTGTATTGCTGAAAGACGACGTCGGCGGAGAACTTGCCGTAGGCTCCGCCGAGGTCGAATCCATAGGCGTTGTTATGCGCATGTTCCGGTGTGCAAGTGGTGGCAGTCCAGGTTGAGGAGGCGGAGTAGCAGCCGGCAGAACCGTCGGCGAATTTATACATCGCGCCGAAATGGACCGGGCCATAAGTGAGGCGATACTTCAGGGCGTCATCCCAACGGCTGTTCTCGGTGTCGCCGCCGCCGGCCATCGTGCCGTTATATCCGATGTAGGAAAAGGCATAGCTGCCCCCGGCCGGATCATAAAGCAGCATCGCATCGGTGCCCAGAGCGCGCTGACGACCGAAGGTCAGCGTGCCGAAATGTGTGGACGATACACCGGCATAGTATTCGTCATTGAAGGGTTGGCCTGCGCGCGCGCCGTCGATGGCTATCGAATAGCTGCTCCGGGGAAGGCCGTTGTTGGCGGTCTGGGTGGCTGACGCGTTGGCCAGCAGGCCGGACTGCGGATTGACGCCAGTGGAAGCGTTGAACACAACGGACCAGCCGGGCCGAAACTCTTCCTTGCCCCTGATGCCAACGCCGGTCTGCTGCAGGTTGTTCGGTGCGACCAGGAATCGATGTTGAAAGGCGTTTCGGTTTACCAGAGATTCGCCTTCGTAGTTGTAGCCGTTTTCCGGTAAGCCGTGGCTGACCCAGCCGACGCCGACATCATACGCGCCGTACACCGTGATGCCGTGCCAGGTCAGCGCGCAATCGGTGATGGCGAACTCGTGGCCACTCACGCAGGGGTCGGGGGTTCCCTGAGGAAAGGTTAAGGATGAGGAAAGTAAAAAACAAATCGCCGCGATCAACAGGTTAGCCTTGCGCATTTCGACCTCGGAAAATTGACCGGTTGAGATAGAACGCGCAAGTGTATATGAGATACGATTCTATTGTCTAGAACTGTACGATATAGTCTGTTTTGCGGTGAGCCGGTGGGCTCACTTATGCGGATGCGATGAAGTTGACCGGGAATTTCGTTGTCATTACGGGTGCCCCCGGGGAACGAATGGTTGAGCCTGGCCGTGCTCCAGCCCAAACACTTCATTCCACAATCAGGCCGCCAATTAAGTCGGCCAGGCGAGTGATGCTGTGATCTTCGCACCACTCGCGCAGTTCGTCTGCGATTTTTTCGGTGGCGCGCGGATCCCAATAGCTGGCGGTGCCGATCTCGACGGCGGTCGCTCCGGCGAGCATGAACTCGACTACGTCGGCGGCGGTTGAAATTCCTCCCATGCCGATCACCGGAATATTCACCGCGTGCGCGGCGTCGTAGACCATGCGCAAGGCAATCGGCTTGATGGCCGGCCCGGAGAGTCCGGCGGTCACGTTGGCGATGCGCGGCTTGCGCGTTTCGGGATCTATAGCGAGGGCGACAAACGTGTTGACCAGAGAGATGGCATCGGCGCCGGCCTCCTGCGCCACGTGCGCCATTTGGGCGATGCTGCTGACGTTGGGCGAGAGCTTCACGATCAGAGGGCGCAGCGCGGCTCTTTTCGCCGTGGCCACAACTTCATCGAGCAGGCGCGGATCGCTGCCGAACTGCAATCCGCCGTGCGCCGTGTTCGGACACGATACGTTCAACTCGTAGGCGGCGATGCCTTCGCCGTCGTTGAGGATCTCGATGGTGCGTTCGTAGTCCTCGCGGGTGTAGCCGAAGACATTGGCGAAGACGACGGTGTTCTTGATTTCGCGGAGCCGCGGCAGCTTCTCATCGAGGAACGCTCGCGCGCCGATGTTCTGCAGTCCGATAGCATTCAACATGCCCGCGGCAGTCTCCCACAGTCGCGGCGGCGGGTTGCCGATCATCGCTTCAGAGGAGAGGCCTTTGACAACAAAACCACCGAGCCGATCGAGGTGGACTACGTCTTCGAACTCGACTCCGTAGCCGAAGGTGCCGCTGGCCGCGATGATGGGATTCTTGAGGTGAATGCCGGCGAAGGACACGCTGAGGTCTAATGGCGATTTGCCCTTCTCGGAGGATGGGCTCACGGTTGCGGCCTTTCGTTCGAGCCCAGCGCTTCGGTGAGCACGCGTCCTACGGCGTGGGTGGGGGCATTGATTCCTAGCAGCGACGCGAACGTTACTGCCATGTCGACCGGTTCGGCGTGTGTGCGATAGGTTCCCGGGCGAAAAGGCAATCCGTAGAAAGCCAGAGGGACATGTGTGTCGTAAGTGTACGGTGACGCGTGGTCGGCGCCCTTGGCGGGGCCGACGGTGTAGGGCTCGGGAACTCCCATGACATACCAGCCGCCTTCGGGTGAATAGCTGTGCAGGAATTTTTTTCCTAGCGCGGTCGCGGGGACTTCGCCTTCGGCGAGTTGCGATTTCGTGAAGTAGCCGCGCAGTCCGGCTTGCTTCATGGCTTCGCCGACGGCCACTTCGGCGTCACGCTCTTTGACGTGAACAGCTTTGAACGCATTCTCGTCAAGCCACGCCACCGGGTAGTCGAGTTTCATGTAGGTGGCCGCGGGGCCGGGTGAGAACTTCGCAGTCAACTCGCTGTTGATTTGCGCTTCGAGTACGTGGGCGTCGAGGTTGGCGGCGGGAATGCGCAACTTCTTCGCGGCGTCGGGCAAAGCGGAAATGCCGTGATCGGCGGAGAGCGCGATCCAGAGATTCGCCAGGCCGATCTGGTGGCCGAGGAAGGCGAAGAAGTCGGCGAGTTCGCGGTCGAGCGCGAGTGCCATGGCAGCCATCTCAGGAGAATCGGGCCCGACCTGATGGCCGAGAATATCATTGGGAGAAAGACTGATCGCGAGCAAGCCGGTGGCCTGCCCCGCGCCCAGGTTTTCGTTCGTGATTAATTCCTTGGCGAATTCGAGCTCGTACTCGTTAGCGAATGGGGTTGCTCCGATCACTTCGTCGAAGCCTGCGTCTGATCCGTCTTTACTTTTTCGGTGCGCAGTCGAGCGAAGGATGTCGCCGTTGCTATTTTTCCAGTCGCGGTCCCAATATTTTGCGGCGCGGTTGCTGGAGTTGAAATCCTGCGCCCACTTGGGCAAGTCGGAGCGATAGTAGGTGGAAGTGACCCAGGTGCCACTCTTCGGCTCGATCCAGTAAGCCGCATCGGCGGCGAAGCCCCCTGGCAGCACCGCGGCGCGGTCTT
The DNA here is from genome assembly GCA_963789875.1 of uncultured Acidobacteriaceae bacterium. Lineage (GTDB taxonomy): Bacteria > Acidobacteriota > Terriglobia > Terriglobales > Acidobacteriaceae > Sulfotelmatobacter. The sequence goes on from CAWBMI010000002.1 coordinate 92,631, forward strand.
TTAATGACACCCCAAAAACTCTGGCGTGCCCTTGGGTCGCTAATTTGAGTTCGTCGCCGAGCGTGTCGGCTAGAAGGTTGTGAGGCGAGGCGCCGGTTTTGTCTCCGGCGACGCCGACTAGTTTCGTGTCGTCGTCTTCGACGGCCGTGACTACGCGCTTCTTCTTGGGGTCCCACCACTCGTTGGCCATGATGCCGTGACTATTGCTGTAGGAGCCGGTGAAGAGGGTGGCGTGTCCGGGAGCGGTGCGGGTGTTGGCGTAGTCGTAGTTGCAGTCGGTGAAGTTGGCACCGTGGTCGAGGAAAAGTTTAAAGCCGCCTTCGCCGAACTGGTCACGGTAGCGCTCCAGATAATCGCCGCGAAACTGGTCGATGATGATTACTACGACCAGCTTGGGATGGTCGTTGTATGCAGAGGCGAGGGCGCTGGTGATAGCGAGGAAAACGAACGCGAGCAGCCGAAAACACTTCGACGCAGCAACGAAGCGGGGGGGGAATCTCATCGCGAAAGTAGTGTACACAGGCCGAGGGGCTTCGCCAAAACTGCTCGTGGCACTGCTCGTGGCAAGGAAGGACCTTCGAGCTTCGCTCGCGTGCATTCCCCGCCCCCTTTCCGATAAAGTAATGGCTTCCCATGCTTGATCTGAATTTTGTTCGCCACAATTTGCTTCGGGTGGAAGAGATGCTGCGCCGGCGCGGAGCCGATCCGGCTGCGGTGTTGAGAGACTTTGCCGAGGTTGATGTTCAGCGACGCCAGGCCATCACTGAAGCTGAGACGATGAAGGCGCGGCGCAACAAGGCTTCGGAGGATATTTCTAAACTCAAGAAGGCCGGACAGGACGCTACCGCGGCGATCGCCGAGACCAAAGATCTGCGCGAAGAGATTCAGGCGCGGGAGAAGATTGCCGCGGATCTGGACGCGCGGCTGCAGGAGATTCTTGCGGGCATTCCGAATATGCCGCACGAAAGCGTTCCGGTTGGACGCGGCGCGGAAGACAATGTGGAAGTTCGGCGTTGGGGTTCGCCGCCGAAGTTTGATTTCGCTCCGAAACCTCATTGGGATCTCGGTGCAGAACTTGGCGTGCTCGATCTGGAGCGCGCTGTCAAGCTCACCGGGGCACGGTTTGCCGTGTATTGGGGTCTGGGCGCTAAACTCGAGCGCGCACTCGCCAACTTTATGCTCGATTTGCATACGCGCGAGCATGGTTATACCGAGGTCCTGCCGCCGTATCTGGTGAACTCGGAGTCGATGTATGGCACGGGGCAGTTGCCCAAGTTTGCGGCCGATCTTTTTCGCGTCCCGCATGGGGAGAAGGACCTCTGGCTGATTCCTACGGCGGAAGTTCCGGTAACGAATCTTTATCGAGACGAAGTGCTGGATGCGGCGCGGCTGCCGATTTCGCTCACGGCTTACACGCCTTGCTTCCGCAGCGAAGCGGGATCTTACGGCAAGGATGTGCGGGGAATCATCCGGCAGCATCAGTTTCAGAAAGTGGAGCTGGTGAAGTTTTCGCGGCCCGAGAATTCTTACGAAGAACACGAGAAGCTGACGCGGAACGCAGAGACAATATTGCAGAAACTCGGCCTGCATTATCGGGTGGTGACGTTGTGCACCGGCGATATGGGAGCATCGCCGGCAAAAACTTATGACATTGAAGTCTGGCTGCCGGGGCAACAGTTGTTTCGCGAGATTTCATCGTGCTCGAACTTTGAGGCGTATCAGGCGCGGCGCGCGAACATCCGCTACCGTCCGGAAGGCAAGAATAAGACTGAGTTCGTGCACACGCTGAATGGAAGCGGGCTGGCGGTAGGGCGCACCTGGGTGGCGATTCTAGAGAATTATCAGCAGGCCGATGGGAGCGTGGTGATTCCGGAGGTTTTGCGGCCTTATATTGGCGCGGAGCGGATTACGGCAAGGAGCCTTTAGCTTTTGGCTGTTACCTCTTAGCTTGAATCAGAGGCATCTTCAGGCGCGGCTGAAGCCGTGTCCTTTCAGAGCGGTGCCGCAATTGATTTTCACGCGGCCCCTGGGAGCTTTCTGCTTCGCCATTGCCAAGAAGGCTGGCGGTCATTAAACTTACACGGGCAGATTTACGCGGAGCGAAGACTTGCAGAGAGTAGATATCAGCACGACCGCCGCGGGCCCGCCGGCCCTACCGATGAACGCCGTCTGGCGCACAATGCGCAGCTATGTACTTTGGCAGCACGAGCGTGGCACTTTGCACTATGACATCATGGTGACGCTCATTCTGATTTTTGTTTTCTTCTCGCCAGCCTGGATCAACTTCAACGACAAACCTGTACCTCGTGTCCCGCATCCTAGTGACGTCCTGGTCAGCACGGATGGAAGCGGCGGGTTGATTTACCAGATCGATTCCTCGGCGATCGATGCCTCGGCAGTGAAGCCGGGGAACGATAACGATAACGTGGTACGCGATCAATTGCTGCGCATCATCGAGCCTATCTCGGGCAAGGTCTCGATCGTAAAATATGACGCCGTATCCGATCGCAAAGGCCGCGTGCAGAATTATCGCGTGTGGGTGAAGCGAGAGTAGTTCGACTAACGACTTGATTCTTCGGGCCGGAGACGTAGCAAGCTACGTCCCTACAAAAACCTTTTCACTTGCTACCTGACATGTTCTGCTACCTCTTTCTCGCGCTCACTCTTTTCTTGCAGCGACCCCCAACTCCAACCCTGGAGGGTGTCCTCAAAACCATGGACACAGCCGCAGCTAACTTTCAGAGCGCGCAGGCTGATTTTGTTTGGAATCAATATCAGAAAGTGGTCGATGAAACCGACACACAGAAAGGCACGATCTACTACCGGCGCGCGGGCAAGAATATCGAGATGATGGCCGAGATCAAAGAGCCCGATAAGAAATTCGTGCTCTACAAAGACGGCAAAGTTCAAATCTACCAGCCAAAGATCGAACAAGTGATGCAATACTCGGCCGGCGGCAATCAGAACGAGGTGGAGAGCTTCATGGTGCTGGGTTTCGGCGGAAGCGGGCAGGATCTGGCAAGAGCCTACGACGTGACTTTGCAGGGCGAAGAGACGATCAATGGAGTGTCCGCGGCGAAGTTGCAGTTAATCCCGAAGAGCGAGAAGGTTCGGAACTATTTCACGAAGATTTTGCTATGGATCGACCTTGATCGCGGCATCTCAGTGCAGCAGCAGTTCATGCAGCCGCAGGGAGACTATCGCCTGACCAACTATTCTTCGATTCGGATCCCGGCGAAGATCGGCAGCGACGTGTTCCAGCTGAAAACCACGAAAAAGACGCAATTCGTCTCGCCTCACGGCTAAGTGATTGAATCTACAGCACAAGAATGTGTGCTGAAAAATGCACTTGGGGCGCTATACTGGCCGGGCACCCTCAGGGAACCGAGTTTCAAACTCATGGCAAAAGTTTTCACGATCCCAGTCCCGCCCAAATTCGGCAGCAAACGAAGAGAACGTACCTCCGATCCACGCTATGTCGACGGCCAGCGCCTGTTGGTCGATGCCATGAGATATTTAGCCCAGAGCGACCCCGTAGCCAATCGCGGCGCCATCGAACTGATCTCCGAGCACGTGCGCACGCGCTTTCGCATGAGCGACTCGCCGCTGGCTTAGCGAAACGGCGGCAGTGCCCAACCCAGCAGCACACCTCAGAAATAAAGTCAGAAATAGAATTTTAGGGCAAACTGTATGATTCGGGGATCGCGAGCCTGCGTGATCTGACCGAAGTTGGCATCGAATCCGAAGTGGTCCGGGTTGAAAAACTGCGCATGATTGAAAGCATTGAAGAACTCAGAACGGAATTCGACAGACTTGTGTTCTGAGACTTGGAAGGTTCGACCGACCGAGAGATCGTAGCCATTACGGCCCGGTCCACGCAGAATATTCCTGCCGGAATCGCCGAAGGAAAATATAGGAACATTCGCGCAGTCGAAGGCGGTTGGATCGAAATAGAAGTGGCCGGGTGTGGGCAGGGTCTCTCCCAGGCAATTCGCCGCAGTTGCGTCAAAGCTGTGCAGCGACCGGGCAGGAAGATAATGTATCCGCCCAATGATGTCTGCCCGGTCAAGAAAGATTTCGTTCTGACTTGAACCGGACTCGGAAAAAATTGTGAATGGCGTGCCAGTCTGGAAGGAGGCGATCCCGCTCATTTCCCATCCTGCGGCCAACTTTTGCGCAAGCCCCTTTCGAGCATGGAGAGCTTGATCCAACGGCAGCTTCCATATTCCACTGATCACCAGCCGCTGTCTGACGTCAAAGTTTGCCGATGCCCGGTCGAGGGCGTGATTAAAGGGATCTGTATATAACGAGCTGTTATAGCGAAAACCAGACTGATCATCAATCGTGTGAGCCCAGGTATAGGCACCCCGAAGATTGAATCCGTGGCTGAAACGTTTATCCACGGTCAACTGGAGTTGATTGCTGCCCGAAGTACCGGAACTCAGGTCGGTGAACAATTGCAAAGCTCCCGTGGGCGAAGAGTTCGGGTCAAGAGGATTACTGCAGCCGGCCAGCGGACGCGCGCAATCCGCGTTGATAAAGCCCAGGTTGTTCTGGGCTTGCAGAATGCTGGGCAGCGGCGCATTCACGTCGGTGGTGGCGACGCTTTTTCGCGAAAAACTACCCACGTAATCAGCCTCGATCATGGTGTCCTGGGTTGCCTGGTACTGAAAGCCGAAGTTAACGTTCTCCGAATAAGGAGTGCGGAAATGAGGGTCCACTACATACGCGAACTGAATCGCAGGCACGCCGAAAGTGGAGCCGACTCTGCCGCCGGTAGGATACGGGTTTGGCAAGCCGAACGGAGTGAAGGGATCGGCAACGGTATTAAAGCCGGGAGTAACGCCGCTGTAACCACTCGGAATGATGTCGGTAACCTGGCCAAAGGGGGCTTCGCCGCCGAACTGCAGATTCAGCGCACCATCTTCCAGGTCATAGAAGATGCCAAAGCCGCCGCGCATTACCAATTTCGCATTTCCCAGTAAATCCCAGGCAAAGCCAAAGCGGGGAGCGAAGTTGTTGCGGTCGGGGTAGGTCAGGCCCGAATTCGGAGTACCGGGATCTCCAGGATAGAGGATGCCTCGAGGTGCGCCGGGAAACTTGGTGGACTGCTTTCCCGGGAAAAATCCCAGAATCTCTCCGTGAGGATCTTCCAAAGGGGAGTCGTATTCGTATCGCAGGCCGAGACTCAGCGTGACTCGCTGGTTCAATTTCCACGAGTCCTGCCCGAAGAAGTGCCAGTCGGTAGTGCGGATTCCGTACACCGCTCTGGAGAATTGTGAGTAGTTGTCAAAGAATCCACCCACGAAATCCGCCAACGGACTACCCGTAAAATTCTGATTCTGCCCGAAATCGAAGACTCCATTGTTATCGAAATCGAAGTCAAAATTGTTGCGCACCCGGCGGATATCCGCGCCGAACTTTATGTTATGGCGTCCCCGAGTCATGGTGACGCTATCCTGCCAATGGAAGGTGACGTCATGAAGCTTTGTCGGCCCTCCCGGGCTCGGGCCCAGATTGAAACTCGGGGTCGTTATGACCGGGGGCGCCGTGCCCGCTGGATCGTCAGAGTTGACATTCGTAAATCCTAAAGAGGCTGGAGACGTGGTGTCATGCGGTACAAACTGCAAGGTTGCGCTTCGATTTGCGGCGAAGATGAACTCGTTGATCACGGTCGGACTGAAGTTATGGAGCCACGATATCGAGCCCAGTTGAGTGCGGCTCAAAGTATTGAAACCGGAGCCCACGGGAACGTTTCCTCCTCCACTGCCAATCTGGAAGGGGAAATTCTGATTCAAGTCATCGATGATATAGGAGCCGTAAACCGTGTCTTTTTGGCTTATGTGGTGATCGACGCGGGCGATTCCCTGGTGTTCGTGATCCACTTCAATCGGCGAAGAAATGAAGTTGTTGTTGGGCAGATTCGGAAGTGGAAGATATTTGGCGATGTAATTCGCGATCACCGGATTTACAGGAACCTGATTGTTGAAGTAGGGATTACCGGAGATGGGGTTGACGAGTTGAATATCTGGCAATAGTTCACTGAAATTGCCGGTTCGTTCCGCTGGGCTGAGAACTTGCAGCTCCGATACTGGCTCACCTTCATGCCGGATGACGCCCTGGTAGGAAACAAAAAAGAACGTCTTGTCCTTCCGGATAGGACCGCCGAGTGTTCCCCCGAATGTGTTTCGTTTGAAAGGCGTTATCGAGGGCAAGAAGTAGTTGCGGGAGTTTAACGCATCGTTGCGGAAAAACTCGAAAACATCCCCGTGAAATCCATTGGTCCCGGATTTAATAACCTGGTTCACGATACCGCCCGAGGTACGTCCGTACTCTGCTTCGTAATTATTCGTGAGAATCTTGAATTCTCCGAGCGCATCGGGATTGGGATCTACCACTGCATTGTTGCCGAGGAAATCGTTGTTGTCGGCGCCGTTGACAAGGAAGGTCAATGACTCGGAACGTTGACCACTCACGGAAAACGGATTGTTGCTGCCGTCGTCTTCGTCGGGAGGGAAAACGCCGGCCTGCAACAAACCTAACTGAAAGGCATCGCGCTCGACGAGCGGCAAATCGACAATGCGACGCTGAGTCTCGACGTTCCCCAGAGTCGCGCTAACCGTATCCACCTGACTTACGTCGCCAGTGACTTCCACGGTCTGGCTGGTCTTGCCGATTCGCAGAGTGACATCCAAGCGCGCGTTGTGATTGAGTTCAAGCGTGATGCCCTTGCGGACATATTTGTCGAACCCCTCGTGCTCGACGGTCACTTCATAAGCCCCGATGGGAACCGAATTGAATAAATAATCGCCGTCCTTGCCGCTGGTAGTGGTCTGAGTCACGTTAGTTTGCGCATTTCGCAGCGTGACCGTAGCGCCCACAACTACGGCCCCACTGGCATCCTTGACAGTTCCGGTCAACAGTGCCGTTGTTTGCTCGGCGACCATCACAGGGCCGCTCAACAGGACCGCGGATGCAACTGCCAAGCTCAGCAGAGATCCGGCGAGCGATTTTCTGAGCAACATCAACACCGCGGTAGTAGACCACTGTAAGGCGCTGACAGTCCGAGTTCCCAGAGGCGAAGGTCGAGGATCGGAAGCGGGATGAAGATCAGAAAAGAAACCGGCCGCAACTCTACTTGGGGGCATAAGGGGATCCTTGTGCAGAAGCTCGATTCGGAATGTTGTGACCCCCGATCACAAATAAAAAAGAAGGCCCGGGGTTGCTGGGGGCTTATTGTGCAACTTGCTAGCCACCTTCTGCAAGGTGATATTTCAATGCATTGGAGGTTTGCAACGGGCATTGAAACGTTTGAATACACCTTTCCACATAAGAGGTATTGGATTTGGAAGGCTGTTCATGCGGGTTTTCGATGATTACGATGCGAACTACCGATGAATAACGCGGCCGCGGCGACTATGACCACGGGATAGCATTCGAGCGTGTAGCGCGGCTCGGGATTTTCGAGCGTGCCGAGGAAGAGCGAGCGCAGTATCACAAACACGATCAATAAATTTGTTTCAGGCAATCGCGAGCCGAGGAAGTGTCGCGAGCGCCAGAGCCCAGCGGCAGCCGCGATCACATAGAACAAGTTCACTAAACCGAAGATGATGCTGACGGCCAGCCACGGGCGCTCGTCATTGAATTCCCACCAGCGCGGGTCGGAGGCCAACAACTCCGTTCGAGGACGCAGCCACATGTCGGCAATGCGGAGCGCGGGGAGCCACAAATAGTAGCGCAGCGGGGCGGCGTGAATGCGATCCTGCGCCAGTTGGGCGAAACGCGCGTCGAGTTCTGGAGTCAGATCGTGGTCCTGGTTGTAGTCGGCGAAAAGCTGAGTTGTTTCCTGCCATTGCTGAGTCGAATCGAAGGCTCGGCGCGGGAGTTGCTTGACGTCGATAGCTTCGCCGGGAACGTTCCAATAAATCTCCTGCACAGAGGCGGATTCGGCGATCCAGGTTTTGGTCCAGCGATTGAAGCCCGTCGTCACGGGCTCGTCGGAGTCGTTGGCGTAGCGCGGCGCAAGCGGCTCGAAGCGATGGAAGGTGTGAAGGTTACGGAGAGTCCAGGGAAACAGAGGCGCGAAGGCGCCGAGGGCGAGAATAAATCCAGCGATAAGAACTGACAGCGGCGATATTTTTCGAACCCGCTGTTGCGGCAGACAGATGAGCTGAACAAGAAATACCGCCAGGCACACGCCAACAGAGCCGAGTAGAATTCCACCGTCAGGACGCAGCAGGATGCACACTCCTATTGATACGCCGCATCCGATCCACAGTGCCCACTCTGAATTTAGTCCACGATCAGCTTGGTGAAGGCGGGCAAATCCACACAGTACAAAGTCCAGCGCCAATGCGGTAAAGAAAATCTCCAGCGTTTCGGTGAGTGCAGCGGCGGCGTAGTCGGCGAGGAATGGGCAAAAAGCCGCGAACAAGAAGGCAGCCTTCGCGGCACGATCAGAAAGCAGGCGGTGCGCGATATCCGCGACCAGAAAACAAGTCCCGAGATCGAATAAAACTTGAAGGAGCAGAACTGCGCGAAAATTGTTAAGGCCGAAGATGGAAAAAGCTGCGGCGAGAAACGCCGGATATCCGGGCAGACGCGACAGCGTGGGCATAATGCGGCCGGAATCGGTGACGCCGTAAATTCCGTGCTGCAGCCAGTTCGTGGCGATATTGGAGTAGAGGCGCGAATCGTCCACGACGGCTGGAAAGCGAACGACGAAGATTAGGCGCAACGCCAGCGCCGCCAGACTCGCCCCTATAAAGAACCCGGCATTCTTCCGCAACAGTTGCAGCACGGTTGAGAATATAGCGCGTTTGCGGCGATCCACGGGCAAGGAAAGCGCATCATATTAGTCAAGAGCCTTAAAGCTAGTCCGGAACTGAAAGTCATTACAACTTCGAGGCTAGTCAGGAACCTCAAAGCTCGCTTAAGAAACAATCTTTGCCGTTGCCGTATCCCATCCTGGAAGTGTCCCAGCGAGAATTGACCGTGTGGCCGCCGCGGCATACGATGAACGATTAACTCTCCATGGCTGAACCGGTCTTTTACGATCCGAAACGCGCTCGATGGAAACGCCTGAGGCGTCTAGTCGACGCGACGGTTCTGGCGTTAACGGCACTGATCATCTTCTTTGTGTATACCACGCTGCGGGATGATCGGCTGCCGGAGTTGTTGTTTTCACCGCAGAAGCGCGCCTTCAAGGCCTTGAAGGAAAGCGAAAAAGACAAGGCGCGCGAGAGGCAGAAAAAGTTAGCCAACCGCTCCCACCGCAAGTCAAAGCTGCCGGCTTCGGAAGTGAAACTGAATCAGGAAGAGGGCATCCGCGCCGCCTTCTATGTGCCCTGGGATGCCGCCAGTTTTTCTTCTCTACGCGATTTCTCTCGGCAGATCGATCTGCTTTATCCCGACTGGCTGCATGTACTGACTCCCGATGGCCACCTGCAGGCGGTGGACGACCAGACCAACAAATTTTTCGACGTGGTGCAGAACAATCATGCGCGTCCGGTGGATGACCGCGTGATGCCCTTTCTCAAAGCGGAAGACCTGAGCATGGAAGTCTTCCCCATGGTCAATAATTTCGACGGCAGCGAGTGGGTTGCGGGGATTACCGAATTTCTGAACAATCCCGCGGCACGCGCGGTTTTTCGCCAGCAGGTCGCGCTGTTTCTTTCCTCCGACCGCTTCCGCGGGCTGATGGTGGATTTCGAAGCGTTCCCGAAAGCTGGGCAGCCGGGTTACGTGGCGCTGTTGAATGAACTTTCGTCGGACCTGCATGCCCACGGCATGAAGCTTTACGTCAGCGTGCCCGCTCACAATGAGGAATTCAACTATGCCGCCATCGCCGCACCCGCCGATGGCGTAGTCGTCATGAATTATGACGAACACTATCCCGGCGGCGGGTCGGGGCCGGTCGCCTCGCAGGATTGGTTCGTCGACAATCTGAAATTTGCCGTCAAAGTCATTCCCAAAGAGAAGTTGATTTGCGCTATCGCCGACTATGGGTATGACTGGGTGCTGAAGCCGAAAAAGGGCAAGCTGCCGCCGAACGAGCGCGACAGTTCCGTGAGCGTGCAAGAAGCGTGGCTGGCGGCACGGGATTCCGATGAGGACATCACCTTCGACGATGACGCCCTCAATCCGCACTTCAGTTACCTCGACGAGCATAGTATCCGGCACGACGTCTGGTTTCTGGACGCGGTCACCGCGCTGAACCACATGCGGGCCGCGCAAATGCTGAGGATCAGCACTTTCGCTTTGTGGCGGCTGGGGGGTGAGGACCGCACGATCTGGCGAGTATGGGATGTACCGGGCGATGCTGGCGCGGCCGACAAACTGCGCGACGTCCCTCCCGGGCAGGATGTCGACATGGAGGGGCAGGGCGAAATTCTGCGCATCGAGCAGCGGCCGGCGCACGGCACGCGCGATTTGACCATCGATGCCGAGAGCAAGCTCATCACGGACGAAAATTTTCAGAACCTGCCGGAACCGTTTCGGGTGGGGCGTTACGGCTACAGTCCGAACCAAGTCGCGCTCACGTTCGACGATGGCCCCGATCCCGAGTGGACACCAAAAGTTCTCGATGTCCTCAAGCGCGAGAACGCGAAGGCCACGTTCTTCCTGATCGGCATCCAGACCGACAAGTTTTCGGGCCTTGCCCAACGCATCTACGAAGAAGGGCACACCATCGGGAATCACACCTTCACTCATCCCGACGTTAGCAACATTTCGCCCACCTATATGAAGGTGGAATTGAATCTGACCGAGCGGCTGTTTGCCAGCCTGATGGGCATTCAGGTCAAACTGCTGCGCCCGCCCTACGCAATCGACGAAGAGCCCGACACCGCTGACCAGGTAAAACCACTCGAGTTCGCGCAGGATATGGGCTATATCACGGTCGGCAACCGGATCGACCCCAACGACTGGAGCGACAAGCCTCGGCGGCACACCGCGGAGGAGATCTCCAGCTATGTGCTGTCGCATCTGCCGCCTTGCGGGGTTAACGATCTGCGTTGCGGCAACATCGTGCTGTTACATGACGGTGGCGGCAATCGGGCTGAAACGGTTCGCGCGTTGCCTATGATCATCGAAGGAATTCGCGCTCACGGCTACACGATTGTCCCGGTGTTCCAGTTGTTCGGCAAAACGCGGGCGGACGTGATGTCGCCTTTGAGCACGCCGCAACGCTGGTCCGCGCGCCTTGACCGGCTGGGCTTCTGGCTCTTCGAGGCCGGCATCTTCTCCATCACGTTGATCTTTTTTATTGGCGATCTGCTCATGACTGGGCGGCTAATTTTCATTGGCGCGGCCGCAGTTTACGACCGCTTGCATGAGAAAATTTTCGGAAGGCCCGCAGAAGTGGCTTCATACAAGCCGAAAGTCGCTGTGCTGATCCCGGCTTACAACGAAGAGAAGGTGATTGTGCGTACGGTGCGCGCAGCGCTTAACTCCGACTATCCCAACCTACGCGTGATTGTGATCGACGACGGATCGCGGGATCGCACCCTGGAAGTGGCGCGTGCCGCCTTTGTGCGTGAAGAAGCCGCGGGTAAAGTTCTCATTCTCACCAAACCGAACGCGGGCAAGGCCGAGGCTCTGAATTACGGTATCGAGCATATTCGCGACGCGGAGCTTTTTGTGGGCATCGATGCAGATACGATCATTGCAGGGGACGCGATTTCGCGCCTGGTGCCGCACTTCGTAAATCCCAAAGTTGGCGCTATCGCGGGCAACGCCAAAGTTGGCAACCGCGTGAATCTCTGGACGCGCTGGCAGGCGCTGGAATACATCACGAGCCAGAACTTTGAGCGCCGGGCTTTGGATGTTCTGGGCGCGGTTAGCGTGGTGCCGGGCGCGATCGGAGCGTGGCGCGTCTCCGCCGTTCGCGAAGCCGGCAGCTATCAGATTGACACCGTCGCTGAGGACGCCGATCTCACAATGGCTCTGCTGCGTCTCGGCTATCGCGTGGAATACGAAGACATGGCGCTGGCTTACACCGAGGCTCCGACCAACGCCAACGGTTTGATGCGCCAGCGTTTTCGCTGGTCATTCGGAATTCTGCAGGCCGTGTATAAACACAGCGAAGTTTTTGGGCGCAAGGGAGCGCTGGGCTTTGTCGCGCTGCCGAATATTGTGATCTTTCAGATTCTGCTGCCGCTGGTGTCTCCGCTCATCGATATCATGTTTGCGGTTGGCTCCATCTGGTATCTGATCCAGAAACATTTTCATCCCGATTCCACCGATCCATCGAGCTTCCACAAACTAGTAGCCTTCTTTTTTGTGTTTCTGGTGATCGATTTTCTGGCGTCGGCATTGGCCTTCGCGCTGGAGCGGCGCCGGCCCGACGACAAAGAAGACGTCTGGCTGCTGAGCCAGGTCTGGTTGCAGCGCTTCGCCTATCGTCAATTATTTTCGGTCGTGCTCTTCAAGACGCTGAAGCGCGCGCTCGAAGGCAGGAAGTTCGCGTGGGACAAGCTGGAGCGAACAGCGGCGGTGAAATATGTGCCGTCGGAGAATCGGGATCACGTGAACGTGCCCTGAAGCGTTCGTCGCTTTGGAGGGCGAAGACTACTTGTAGCGATTACTTGTACCAGTGGTAGGCGAGGCGGAGTTGAACCCCGTTGAATTCGGTGTTGATGACTCCGAGATTGGCATTAGAGATGTGTGACCATCGCAGACCCATGTCGAAGGATTCGCGCTTTCGCGTCTTGAGATAGATTCCTCCTCCCCCTTTCGCCATGAAGTTGAAGCTGGAAGTGTTTCCCGGCGGCAGGTTCGCACTGGTGATCACGGCGCCTCCAGACAGCTCAACGTATGGGGAAACGTGAGAGTTATGAACGGCAGAGTTCCAACGCAAGATAACCGGATCGAAGCCGCCACCGTGAATACGTTGATTACCGTAGGTTTCAAAGACCGGCATCAAATCGAAGGCGTACTCAAGACTTCCCCGGCGCCAACCGCTGAAATGTGGGCCGGTAACGATCCAGCCGGCGGACACACCGGCGGACCAGATCTGGGATTCTGTAAATGAGTTGGTGTTCTCTTCTCCGGTTTCTCCGGCGGCCCAGATTCCGAGATCGAGAGTTCCTCTTTTTCCGGCGGCGGGCAGATCTTGCGAGAACGCTGTCCAGCCGACGACAAGAAAAAACAGGGACAACACCGCAATCCGGATTCGTAGCGAGGGCGTTCGCAGTCTGGTACAGTCTTTCTCAGTTTTGGCTTTTAAATCGATGACTGAGGACGTTCTCATGAAGCAGAATTAGATGCAGATGGCTTCGATGCGTTGCTAAAACCGCACCGCCAGCCCTGAGGATAGGCGAACGTTGCGGCGCTCGAATTCGAGAGCCGAACCAGTCTTGAGTGAGTCGATTTGATTTCGCCAACTGAAAAGCCTGGCCAACCGAAAATCGACACCGACACCCAGATCTTCCGCGAAAGACATCTGTGAGCGGGAGATCGAGGCAGCATTTTCGTGGGCACGCACAGCTCCGATCATGGCATGGGCAAAGGGCCGCAGCCGCCCAATCGAGGCTCCGCCTCGCAAGCCGAACAAGAAATTGCTCTGCGCCGCGCCACCATATTGTCCACCGAAATCGGCAATTGCGCCAAAATAGCGAATGTACATTTTCTCGACCGAGGTGTCCCAACCGCTAAGCCTCGAACTTAAGTTGGACAGCGGATTGCAGACCGCCGAGACGCTCGGGAGTGGCGCCTCGCAATGACTCACGCCGATATGAGAGTAGCCGATAAAAACGTTCCCATGGTTCGGCACCCGCGTGCGGGACATGTCATTCGTGGAGACAACGTTGTTTTGGGTAGGAACCAGAGACGTTTCCCTGCCATCGCGGGAGGCTCTGTACCAGGGATGTTGACCGTGAAGCATGTTGGCACCCGCACGAATAGGATTCAGGGAAACTCGAGCGGTGTCGATCAGGAAACGGCTGCGCGTGGACTCTTCAATTCGGCGCACTACCTTTTCGTCCAGAAAATCTTCGCCGATCAGCCAACCTGTACCCCCGAGTGGGGTCATCACGATATCGATTTGACCCACGCCCGTTAAGCAATGGTGACTGCAGGGAAAGGTTCCGGCGTAAGTCCAAGGCGCCCGATCTTTTGTGCCATACTTTTCTACTGTGACTTCGCTCAAGGGCCCGAGATTCCACTGCGCGCTGTAAACCGCATTCCACAAGCCAGCCTTCAGGCGACTCTTCCAGTAGGACTTCGCCCTGGAAAAGACTTGCCTTTCAGACTTCGGATCGTTCTGGATTTGAATAAAGCCGGTCAGAGCTCCTTGAATGGGATGCCCGACATAGCCGAACCAGTTGGGGTCGCCATCATTCCAGCCGGAATGCACCCACTGCGAGAGGGATTGCTTGTAGTCTCGCCAGTAATGATTGAAGGGCACTCCGTTTTCCGAGACCACCCAATAGAAGTCGGTGTGCACCACATATGCTTGCTCGATCAGAAGAAAGGTAAACGATTCGGTAAGTGCCCGGCGCCAGTGGAAGCCTTGCTTCTCGAGCACGCTCGCAGCGGCAGGGAGTTCGAACTCCCCTCGCGTATTACGCGACACTGAATTGGATAAGCCTTGCCCGAGAAGAGTGTCATTATCGAGAGCTTCTGGGATGTTTCCCGCCGACCGGATTTCGGCGGAACTGGCGACGCCAGCCTGTGGACCCTGTTCTACTATCGGACAACTTACGGCGGGACTATCTTCTGGATCGCACGCGACGGGCATCGACCGCCCAAAACTGGAACCGGCCCACAGCAGTACGACAACAGTAAATACGACGCCCGTACGCATAACCACTCGGGAAAGAGCGATCATAGCATGGGAAGAGGTGGGAATCGCAAGATCGCCGAGCAACCGCGAAGTCGGCTCGGCGTAAATTTCCTAATCCCTCCGGCCCGACGGTCGATTTCAACTCCCATTCTCACTGAACAACGAGGGTGAGTGAAATAGGCTGGCTTGTGCTCCCCAACTCCTTCCCGATGAGCCATCGCTCTAATAAATCCTCGCACCTTCGGAAAAGCTTTGACAGGCGCCCCTCGACCAAGATATCGATGTATACTCAACAGCGCTCTAGCAGCGAAGATTCCAAAGTCCATAAAATTTGGGGGGTTGTAGCCGATGCGGATACCGAGATTGCTGTTTGGGCGCTTAGCGTCCCTTCTCCCGATCCTCGCGATGTTTGGTTGCGGCTCCGGCAGCAGTATCGGTTCTCCTGTTCTTTCCGGCAATATCTCAACCACCGGGAATGCTTTGGTCGCGCAGTATAACATCACTCCCTTCCAGGCGAATGTTACAGCTTGGGTCGAGTTCGGCACCGACACCACTTACGGCCGGCAGACGCCGGTCACGCCGCCGACCACAGCGCCTCAGCAGAGGATAAGCATACTCGTAGCCGGCATGAAGCCGAACACAAGCTACCACATGCGCGCGCATCTGGGAGCAGTTGACGGCGAGACCTGGGTCGGGCCCGATCAGACTTTTAAGACGAGCGCGATCCCCAGTTCAGCGGGTACACCACCCGGAATTGTTGTAACGCGCCCCGCTCCAGGCCTCGAGCCTGCGGATGGGGTCGAAGTATTCAATGGCGTCGGTGGTTCGACTTTATTGCTGGCCTTTGTTACCGACCTCGACGGCAACATCATCTGGTATTACACCCCCGGAAATGGTGCTTCCATTACGCCGATGAAGCTTATGGATAACGGTCATTTCCTTCTCGGTGTCGGGGACTTGCGCGAAATCGATTTGGCGGGCAACACCATACGCAGCGTCACGACGGACCAAATCAACCAGTCCCTTCGGGCTAATGGTTATTCCTTCGCCATCAGCGTATTGCATCACGATGTCATCGTCTTGCCCAATGGGCATTGGATCGCGCTGGGAAATTACACTGTCCCGTACTCAAATCTCCAGCCCCCCTACCAGGGAGAAACGGTGCCGGTTCTTGGAGATGCATTGATTGACATTGATTTGAACGGGAATGTGGCGTGGGCGTGGTCGGCATTCGATCACTTGGACGTCAACCGGCACCCCATCTTCTTTCCTGACTGGACTCACGGCAATGCCATTATCTATACGCCTGAGGGCAACCTTCTGGTCTCCATGCGCCATCAAGGCTGGATCATCAAGATCGATTATGCCAACGGCACCGGCGGCGGCGACATCTTGTGGAAGCTGGGTTATCAAGGCAATTTCACGATCGCCGGCGGAGATGACAGCGACTGGTTTTTCGCGCAACACTATCCCAATGTCGAGAGTGTCAATGGTTCGGTGATGACGATGTCGGTGATGGACAATGGAGACTTTCGAGTCGGGCCCGGCGGCACTGCGGAATGTTCGTCCAATTGCTATTCCCGGGCCACCGTCTTCCAGGTTGACGAAAGCACGAACTTGGCGAGCCTGCTCTGGCAGGATTCGCCCGGGCTTTATTCGGCGTGGGGCGGCAGCATTGGCGCTCTGACCAATGGGGACATTGAGTTTGATCTCTGTGACCAGATCATCCCGGCGGCCACGCCTGCCTCGCAGGTCATGGAAGTGACCCAGACCGCGACTCCGCAGACGGTGTGGCAGTTGAATCTGCTGGGCGCAAATGCCTATCGGGCTTTCCGCATTCCGAGCCTCTATCCGGGAATAGCCTGGCAAAAATGACAGTGGAGAGATACTGTTTCCTAAAGAAGACCGAACCTGACCTGCGGCTACGCTTTTTATTCGCTAGGTATCGATTGGACGACTGTCGTAATACTTTTTCTCGAATCGGCGCATTTTATGGAAGAATAGGCTGGGGTTTGCTCGAATTCAATTGGATTAAGGGGTATTGATGAACCGTGTTTTGATAGTGCTGGTAATTTTAGTGTCGACAGCGGGCATCGCTCTGGCGCAAACGGGCGACCTCGGCGCGCAGATTATCGCTGCGGACGCGAAGTTGGGTGCAAGCCCTGGACAGATTATTGTCAGCAGTTCTGGAACCATCAGCGAAGGGGAAGTATCGTTGTCGGTTGGGCATGATTTGGTCTGTACCAACCAAGCGACAATCTCTCTTAATGCGGGATCTTACCTCTACCAAAACAGCAAGACCAGCATCAAGAATTGCATTATTTCGTCCACGCCCACTCCCATCAACGGAGAGGTCCAATCGGCTAATACGACCAATTTGCGACTGGAAGGCGTGACTTTTGTGGGCGGCGGAAATTTGGTCTACTGGGATGGAGTGACTGACTTTGTTGTCTCTGACAACAAAATTACCAGTATCACAGCGTCGGATTCCGCTACGTCCATGGTGCAGAACGGATATTACCTGATCAACTGCCACCGAGGATGGATCAACAACCTAACGGTGAGCAGTTTTGTGTTTCCTGCCGGCGTCTTAAGCGTAGCTTCGATCATTGAAATGGGCCTCTCGTCTTACATCACGATCAACAATGTATCGATTAACAATGTAGACGCCAGCTTTGCTTGGGGCGGAAGTGGCGTACACATCCGAGGTTCTTCCTACATATACGTCAACGGAGGAACGATAACTCACAATGCGAAGATGGATGGAGTTACCACCGAGTCGTACCGGTCAAGTCCCGTGGCAATTGAAGGAATACCGTCTTTCGGAATCTTCATCACCGGCGTTGACTTTTCCTACAATGGCGGCCAGGGACTCAACACGGCAGCACCTCTAACCCTTGGCGACGGCATCGATATAATTGAAACTGATCATGTACTGATTTCCAACTGCACAATTCTTGGCTCAGGGTATGCAGGCAATCAACAGCCCGGAATCTGGCTCTTCCTCGACGAAGATGTGGTTGTAGAAAATTCCGACATAAGCGATGGTTCGACGGCCGGGGTCGCGTTGGCGGGAAGTATCAATGTCAGTCTTATAAACAACACAATAAGTCGCAACAAAAACACCGGTACTTTTGCTGAGGCACAATTTGGGACTGCGACAAGTTCGGGTGCAACGGTCACGTTCGTCGATGGTCCAACCGGCAGCTTTAGCGTAGCTTGGAGACCCGGCACGCTGTTCGCCCTTGACGGGATCACGTACAAGATTGCAGCAGTTCTCGACCACTCCCATGTCGTCCTGGCGACCACTCCGCCTGACCATCCCGCACCGGTGACTTGGCTGGTGAATACTTATAATGAAGCGATTATCGGGGACGTTATCAACGACAATGGCCAGGAAGGCCGCGGAGGCCAGTACCAATTGGGGATCGACTGGGCTGACGGCACTAGCGGCATAATTTCTGGAGTAACGGCCATCGATACCGGAGCCGGAACTCAGCTTTACGGTCTGGAACTCGATAATACTGCCAGCGCCATTCTCTCTGGAAATACCTTCATCCCGAACGTTGTTGCGGGAAACGGAATTTACGCCTCGGAACAGGTAGTTTCGCCTGCGAGCCTCTCTTTCTCTAACCAAGTCATAGGAACCACGAGTTCGAGGCAAGCGGTCAAGGTAATTGCTGGAGCGGTCGTCCTTGAAAGTTTGCTCATTCAAGTTACTGGAGATTTCTCCGAAACAACCACCTGTGGCACTCGATTGCCAGCTTATGCTACCTGCACGATTTATCTGACTTTTTCGCCTACGGTTGCCGGGGCGCTCACTGGCACTCTGACTGTTACGGACGAAGCCCCTAACAGTCCTAAGGCGATCTTGCTCGCCGGAAATGGCGTCGCTGCTGGAGAGTTGGGCCTAACTATCGCGCAGGGAGGCTCCAACTCGGCCACAGTCCCGGCCGGAACGACTGCTAAGTATTCGCTTTCGATCGGCGGTGCGGGAACGAGTGGCACTGCATCTCTAACTTGTACAGGCACACTCCCTTCACATGCGACGTGTAACCTGCCTGCCAGCGAGAACATAAGCGCCGGTCAACCGACTGCGTTCACGGTGAGCGTGATGACCCCGGCGTCTACGAGTGCGATTGATCCGATCAATCACCGACTATCGCCTTTGCTCTGCGCGTTCTCCTTTGGATGGGTTTTTCTTCCCGCAGTGGCTGGCAAAAAACGGACAGGCCCTCGATACCGCCTCGCACTGTTATTGCTACCGCTTGTCCTTCTTTGTTCCTGCGGAGGAAGCGGCGTGGCTAGCCAGAGCGCGGGGGGAGGAAATGCTGGCGGTCAAAATGCAGGCAGTCAAAGCAATAGTTACTCGCTAACCGTAACTGCCAGTGTCGGAAGCCAGACCCAGCAAGTGCCGCTAACGCTAATAATACAATAGCGCGATCTTTTCGAGCCTTCGCAAACGTACCTGATCGCAGCACGAACGCAGTTCGTGTTAGACTACCGAGTTTCCGACGAAGTGGGCCCTACAATAGCTTTTCGATAAGGGGACGGCCTTATGCCGCCGTTAATCGCGGAGCTTTTTCTTCTATCGTTGAAAATCAATGCAGCCGACTTCCTTAATCTGGAAAATGTTGGAGTTCTATGGAACGCAGATTAACCATCGGGGCAAATGGCGCATTCACCCGCTTCTGCGTTTTGTCTTGGGAGCCAGCTCTGACTGTGATCTGGAAGTCACACGTCAAGGTCTACGCTGGTGTTTAAATCCCTCTGATTTTGTGCAGTCCCAGCTATATTGGATCGCCGACTACGAATCCTGGGATGTACATCAGATCTCTCGCTGGCTCCAGCCAGGCGCCGTGGTTTTCGATGTCGGGGCGAATTTCGGATATTACTCCGTGACTCTTGCCTCCGAAATGCGAGGCAAGGGCAGGGTTTTTGCCTTCGAACCGTGCCGGGCGACCTACCTGCGTCTGGAGACCAACATAGCGTTGAACCACCTGGAGTCGATGATTAGTGCGGTTCCATATGGACTATCCGATAACCCCGGCGTCGCGTACTTGGAGGAGGTCGAAGGCAATTCCGGAGCAACCGCGATTTCGGCACAAGGCAAAGGCGAGTCGATTAAACTCGACACCCTTGATCACTTCTGCGAGGTCAATAATATAGACCGCATTGACATCATGAAGATAGATGTTGAGGGCAGTGAACTCCGAGTTCTAGAAGGTGCCAAAACCATGCTTTCGCGCTCCCACCCAAGGATTATGATCGAGTTCAATTCATCCGCCTTGGTGGCAGCCGGAACTTCGGCTGAACAACTTGAAGGACTTCTGCGGGACTTTGGCTATGAGTTGTTTGCCACCAACCGAGACCATCTGTTGCCTTTTCAGCGTGACCCGCGCAAACCTATTTTGAGGAATATATTTTGCGCTCCTCCAAGAAAGAAAGGCTGTGGAGGCTGAAGATTAGCAGCGACAAGAGGGCAAAGCAACTGCTAGGAACAAGCCTCACGCAGGAACAAATGTCCATCGCGACCCAGCGCGCTCGTCGCCATCAATGAAAGGGTCGTTCACGATGACTTGTGCGCCTTGGGCTTCAAAGGCGAAGGCCATGTCCTGGACGCCTTCCGCCGCCAACGCGTTGCGAACCGCCGTTTGATTCGAGGCTTCACAGTAGAGAAGAAGAAAGCCGCCACCGCCGGCTCCGGTAATTTTTCCACCCACGGCACCGTTCTGCCGAGCGAGTTCATAAAGTTGATCGATGCGCGGACTTGAGATCTTCGTCGAAACTTTCTTCTTGGCTTGCCAAGCTTCATCCAACATCGATCCGAAGGCGTTGAGATCGCCGCTTTCCAAGGCCACGCGCATGCGATCCGCCAGGACGCGGACTTCGTGCAAAGCTTCCACGGCGACGCCTTTGTTGGCACGAGTGACTTTTTCTTGCTCTTCGAGGATTGTCCAGGAGTGATGCGCAGAGCCGGTAAAGAACAACATCAGATTATTCTGCAGTTCCTGCGCAAGTCCGCTCTCGATTTTAATGGGATCCACATGAGTCGAGCCGTCGCGATCAAAGGTAATAAAATTCAAGCCGCCGAAGGTACAGGCATACTCGTCCTGTCTTCCGACGTGGCGTCTCAGTGTGTCGCGGGTGATGTGGAAGGCGCGATTGGCCAGCTCATGCGGGGAAAGCGGCTGATCCAGATACGTAGTGAGAGTTTTCAAGATGCCCACGCACACACTCGCGGACGACCCTAATCCCGTGCCGGGAGGAATTTCTGAAGCCAGAAAGAGATCGACAGAAAGATCGGAAGACACATCTTTCAACACGGCCAGGGGAATCTCAAGTCCCCCGCGGTCCAATTTCATGGCGGCAATATCTTGCCAAGTTTCGAAGAGACGCAAGTCCGAAGAGATCACTTGGACACGTCCATCGGATCGCTTGCCCAGGATGGTGTAGAAGTATTTATTAATAGCCGTGCTAAGCACCGCGCCGCCGAATTGCTCATAATAGGCCGGCAGGTCTGTACCGCCCCCAGCAAAGCTAATCCGCACTGGGCTGCGACCGATGAGCATGCTGCAACGCCTCCTCCACAGATGGGAACCGGAAATCAGCAACGGTCTTATTCGTCGATATCAACCGTTCTGCCGGACCCAGTTGGGGATTATGAAACATCCTGATAACCAAGGTCCAGCCTGTTTGCAACAAAAGCGATAGATCGATTAAAGGCGACGGCTTCAGCAAGTACTGTAAGTCAAAGCGAGTCTTCTCTTCCGAGGAATGCTGCTCGCGCAAACCATGAACTTGCGCCAGCCCTGTGATTCCCGGTTTTACGCTCAAGCGCTGCCGCTCCCATTCCGAATAATGACGCACCCGGTCCGCAGACTCAGGGCGGGGGCCGACCAAAGACATTTCTCCCCGCAGGACATTCCATAATTGAGGCAGTTCAGTGATGCTAAGTTTTTGCAGAAGCTTTTCAAAGCCCGTTAGATCCGGGGAGCGGCGATCCACGTTCAGGCGCAGCATAGCAAACGGCACTGAGTTTTTGCCGGTGCGGGTTTCCCAGCGAAATGCGCTCCCCTTGCGGTATTGCAGAATGGCCGCAGCCAGCAGCAGAACCGGAGCAGCCACAAGCGCCAACACCGAAGTCACGGCCAAATCTACGATGCGCTTCCACTGAAAAAACATACTCGAGGTCGAGGATTCGCGCAGCCGCAGGAGCGGCAATCCGCCCAGGTCGAGAAGATCGGGTTGCGAGAGGTACAACTCGTAAGGCTGCGGAACCAAGCTTACATTGATTCCCTGCTCCCGGCATCGACCCACGAGGTTGAGAAGCTCAGGCCACGACGGTTTCTGCAAGGCAAGAATCAATTCATCGACATGCTGACTGCGAAGCAGGTCTACCACCTTGAGCGTGAACAGTGTCTGGCATTCGCCGCTGGAAAGTCGTGACAAACCGAGATTCGCCGAAGCGTCTTGCGGATATAAAGTTCCCACTACCTTGCACAACATTTCGGGGTGACGCTCGATCTTTGAAGCTAGCTCGCGAGCAACCTGTCCACTGCCGACGATTACTACACGTCCCACCTTGCCGGCACGGTGACGGGCCCGAAGGAACAGGCGCGCCCCGTAGCGAATCGCAATGAAACCTACAAAGAGCAAAATTCCGAAATAGCCCAACGCCAAGCGTGACACGTAGCGCTGGCTCAGATAGCTGCCCGCCAGCAGAATCGTCATCAACAACGAAACCGCCAGGAACAGGGCCGACACCATCGCGGGAAAGTGCCAACCTCCTCGAAAACCGTCGAGGTTCATCTTGTTCGACAGCAGCGCCCAGAGCACCCACGCCACAAATAAAAATGGCAGAAGCTCATGAACGAAACGCTCCTGTGCCGTACTCCAAAGAATTCCGTAGCGGAGTATGTCGGCACACAAAAATGCTATCGCTACCCACAAAAGATCCGAAGCCAGGATCCAAAGGGGAAAGCGGTTTTTCTTCATGAATTCACCTTTTTGAGCATAATAGACTATTTATTGGCCCTCATATAGAGATACTTCCTGAAGAACTAGGTTGCTTTTCGGGAACATCGTTCGGAGGCTGGTAAGGTTAGGCGGCACAGAGGCGCATGAGGTAACGAGAGGGCACCGACCATTTAGAAACGCTTCCTGAAGGCACGTTCCGATTGGATCAGCCATCGTCCCCGGCGACGAAGCGCTCGGACGACAAGGCTAAAATACTCGCATGGTTCCGTTTGCCCGCTCAACCTAACCGGAGTCCGTTGATGGTCGCTGGAAAGGGCACCTGTTCACCGCGTGGAAGACCTCTACTTTTCACCCGTCGGCTGGCTCGACGAAGCTTCAGGCAGAGAAACTTCTGGGAAGTCGGCAGGCTTCTCCGGCTTGCCGCGCCATTTGCGCAGTAGATTGGAACCCCGGCGTCGAATGTTGTTGGCGAAAATCAACCACATTCCCCAAAGCGCAGCCAAGACCGGCATGAGGATCTGAAACAACGCCCCGCCGCTCGGATCACCATAGGCATAACAGGGAAGTACTCCTAAAAACACGAACACCATAGCAATGAGCACGGGGTAGCGTCCACGCAATGTTTTCCCTCAGACCTGAATTGGGATGCTCCGCGAATGGTCCCATTTTGGCCCTGTGTATGTCAAGGTCGGGCCGCGGGTCTCAACCAACATTTGATCGCCAGTAGGCAAGAATATCTCCGATCGTCTTCTCCAAAGGAATTTCCCGGAGCCAACCCGTTGCTGCTCGAAGTTTGCCCGGGTCGCCGTAGACTTCTGCGACCTCAGCCGGACGAACTTTATTTTGATCGACGTCGATGGTTATGTCGATGCCAGCGACTCTCTCGAACATCTGGATAATGTCCAAGAGAAGAACGGGGGTGCCGGAACAGACGTTGTAGACTTCCGATCTCCCGCCTTTTTCAAGAACTGCGGCGTAGGCTCGGACTACATCTCGAACATCGGTGAAGTCGCGGCCCACGTGAACGTTGCCCAAGCTGAGTTTGGGCGGGCGCCGCCCCAGTTCGATTTCAGCAAACTGTTTCGCGATGGAGGGCACAACAAAATTGGCTGGTTGCCCGCATCCGGTGTGGTTGAAGGGCCGTACCGTGATGATGCCACCCGTTTCGCGATCGCGATATTGCGCGACCAGCAACTCAGCCATGGCCTTGCTCGCTGCGTAGGGACTGCCTGGACGCAGCGGGCTTTCTTCGGTTAAAGCTCCGGAAGCCGGAGCGTACACTTGCGAGGTGCTGACGTTTACTATGCGTGGCGGCATCGGCAAATTCATGGCTGCCTCGAACAGATTCAGCGCCCCGAAAACATTGACCTCATAAGTGACACGAGGGTCGGCCCAGGAAACATCGATTGCAGTAATACCCGCCAAATGGTAAATCTGGCCGGGATTGATTTCGCGCAACAGGGAGCGAACCACGCGGGCATCGCGGATGTCGGCTTCGTGATATTCAACTCCAGGTTCCGGGGAAGTTGGTTTGCCAGGCGCAAGCACAAAAATCTCATTATATTGCGTCTGGAGGAACCGGATCAGGTGTGCTCCGACGAAACCTGTTCCGCCCGTTATCAGAATGCGCAAACGTTCACCATGGTCTTAGGTCAGCCGGTTCGATGGGCGCGGTAATCGATTCCGGCAATCAATTTCAATACGCGATTTCAATAAACCCCGAGCGACATGCTCTTGGGAGTGGTTCTCGAAATAAGCTCGAGATCGCTATCGACCATCATTTCTGTCATCCGTTCGAAGCTGACGTTAGGCTGCCAACCCAGTCGCTGATGAGCCTTCGTGTAATCTCCGCGAAGATGAAATACATCGGCCGGCCGCAAGAAGTCCTGGGCTATTTCGACATGGTCTCTGTAATCCAGGCCGACGTGGGCAAAGGCGAGTTCGAGCAAATGTTTGACGCTATGCGATGTGCCTGTGGCGATCACATAGTCGTTGGGCGCGTCCTGCTGCAACATCATCCACATGGCGCGAACGTAGTCGCCGGCAAAGCCCCAATCGCGCTCCGCCTCAAGATTGCCCATCTTGAGCTTCTTTTGCAGGCCCAACTTGATGCGTGCGACGTTGTAACTTACTTTTCTGGTGACAAACTCGATCCCGCGGCGGGGAGACTCGTGGTTAAACAAAATTCCGGAACAGCCAAAGAGGCCGTAGCTCTCGCGGGCATTGACGGTGATCCAATGGCCGTAGAGTTTGGCGACGCCATAAGGGCTGCGCGGGTAAAAGCGCGTAGCTTCGTTTTGCGGCGACTCTGCCACCATGCCGAACATTTCACTCGAAGAAGCCTGGTAGAAACGGATGGCCGGGTTTACCACGCGGATCGCCTCGATCATGCGAGTGACCCCTAGCGCGGTAAATTCGCCGGTTAGCACGGGCTGGCTCCAGGAAGTCGGCACGAAGGATTGCGCGGCCAGGTTGTAAACTTCGTCGGGCTCGGATTTTTGCAAGGCCGTGATGAGCGAACTTTGGTCGAGCAGGTCGCCCGGAATAAGCTCAATCTTGTCCTGGAGGTGAGTAATGCGCTCAAAGTTAATGGTGCTGCTGCGCCTTACCAGCCCATGAACACGGTAGTTCTTCTCCAGCAGGAATTCAGCCAGGTAAGAACCATCCTGACCCGTTATGCCGGTGATGAGGGCTTTGCGTTGCATTCTCTGCACTCCTTCTTAGGTCCCGGAATTTTAGCATAGCAACTTCTGTGATTCGGCGGGTTCAGGAGCTTGAAGATTGTCCGTTATGGCCTATCGGCGCAGGACTGGTTTAATCAAGATGAGCGATTGCAGGCACCTGAAGCCAGTTCTATAATATCGGTCGAATCGGAGGTGAGTATGGCAGTTAGGCAGGCACCCCGGGCCAGCGCAACTCTAGTTGGGATTAGCATTCTTGTAGTTGCGCTTAGCATGTCGTCGTGCGGCGGCGGAAGCAGTTCCCCCAGTCACTTGCCGGCTAGCAATCCCGTGCCGTCTTTGATTTCCTTTTCTCCGTTCAACGCGACCGCGGGCGGCGCGGCTTTTTCGCTGACGCTCACTGGTTCGGGCTTTGCCCCGAATGCGACCGTTACGTGGGATGGAAACGCGCTGGCGACCACCTTTGTCAACGGCAATCAACTGACGGCGCAAGTGACCGCCGGCGATATCGCCTCCGCTGGCATCGCTAAAATTACGGTTTCGAATCCAGCGCCAAGGGGCGGGGTTTCGAATGTATTTCGCTTTGGCGTTAATCCTGCATCGCCGACCGCCAATTTCTTGTATGTTGGGAATGTTGGCGGTAGTTTGTCTTTCCCCAGCACGATCTCTGGATATAGCATCGACCCTAATAGCGGGGCCCTCACCGCTTTGGCTGGTTCGCCGTTCACTCCATCACCCTACCCCTCCTCGACTATTCCCGGCCCCATGGGCATGGATAGTCTTGGTAGATTTCTCTATGTAGCTAACGCCCCCGTCCCCAACACTTCCCCATCTTGCCAATCATGCACAACGTTTGATGGATTTGCTCCGAATAGCTCCGGCGATCTGGTGCCTTTGGCGGGTTCGCCTCTGTCTACGACGATTCCCAATGCTTTCGTCGGAGACCCCACGGGAAACATTTTTTATAATTCTGGCGGCCCAGGAGCAAGTCAGGGCACCGACATCGTCACTATGCTGATCGATGCGAATTCGGGGGCTCTCACTCCCATCGCCGATAGCCCGGCATTCGGCGTGTTTATTGCGATGACGCTGAACCCGGCCGGAACTTTTCTATACGGGGCCGGAAACCCCTTTATCTCCAGCTCGCCCGGCGGAATCTGGACAGGGTCGATTAATCCCCAGACCGGCAATGTGCTTCTTGTGGCCACACCTAAAACGCAGGGCGGATTGGGTGTGCAGGCGTTAGCCGTTCACCCTTCAGGCAAGTTTTTGTTCGCTGTCGGGGGCGCTACTCTGTTCGCGTACGCGATCAATCCCACGACCGGGGAACTAAAGCTGCTGAATTCAATCTCCTACAGCTTTATTATTGGGCAGACTTTAACCGATGTGGTGGTCCATCCGTCGGGCCGGTTCTTGTACGCCAACCTTATTTTTTTTAACGAGCTCATGGGTTTCTCGATCGATGGCGACGGCAATCTCACGCCTTTGCCTGGATCGCCGTTCGATGCGGGGGTGTTCGCTCCAGTGTTGGCGTCGACTGTAAAGCCGGAGACGACGCCGTCGAAACCGGAAGTTGCATCGCCACCTCCGGTCGCATAAAGGAATTTGCCGGCCGGATCCATGGCATTAGTGGATTGAGCTTTTTCCCGGGCTATCCAGAATCTGCCCGGCTAGATTGCCGGAGACCGCGTTATCGCTCGCAACGACACGTGCGCGATTTTCCACGCGGATGCCGTAGGTTTGTGTTTTTCGATCCTGAGTATCGCCTGCATGCAGCCGGGTGACACGACCGGTCAGATCGCCTGAAAACCCTCCGGCGAAATACACGCCTTCCCGGTGACCTACCTTTTGATCCGCTGGCAAACCTGCGAATGCCTGGCCATTATCCAAAGATTCTCCGCCTGTGATTTCAGAATAGCTGTCGACGTTGTAGGAGTACTTCCCGCTCGGCTTACGAACACTCGAGGTTAACATCAGTCGTAAACGTGAGGGAAAGGACGCGATCGTGTAGACGGTCCCGCCGATTACGATTTTCGTACCAACCGGCCAGACGAAGGAAAAGGTCATATTGGCGTCGCCCAGAGTCCAGTCGACGGTGGGCGAGTCTCGCGTTATGCTAAGACGTCCCAGAGCCGGCATCACCAGAATGCCAGCACCGCCGTTATGATTGGTGTGCGATTCCGCGATCTTGACTCCGAGCGAGCCATCGACCCTGATGCCTTCGACCCCATTATCACTGGAGACGCAGCGGTCGAGGCTGATCTGCCGCGAATTGCTCACCTCAATGCCAGACATGGGATTGCCCGGATCATGGCCGTTATTGCGAGCCGTCACATGGGAGAGATGCACGCGCTCTGAATTGTATATGTCGAAGCCCTCTCCGTTGTTTGCGTTCTTGCCGAATCCGGGAGTGGCATTGTGTCCCATGCTGACGGTCCCGCTGATATCGATATCGCTGGATGTATCTCTGTCGGATGACTCCGTAAGGACGCCGTCGCAGTTTTTCAGCCCCCTGATCACGCCGCCGCGCAAGCTGGAGTGATGAGAAGAGATGAAGGCGACACCGCCGCATCCGGGGACGGTAGAAGCGTCGACGTCGTGAATCACGGGATCGTCAACCTCGATAAAACTGCTCTTGTTCACTCCTAGTAAACGCACACCCACGTCTCCAGAAGGCACTGTGAATCCCTCGATTCGCGGCGACACGATCCGGCCGTGGGTTGAAGAGTCGACAAGAATCGGCGACGTGCCTTTGGCCGTAATCGAAACATGCCGAGTATTGCTGATACTGAAATTCGAGACCGAGGTGAACTTGATGTGGAAACCTCCGCCCACGAAAGTAACTTCTTCCACGCGGACGTTTACGGTGCCTTCGGAAATAATCTCCCCGCCGCCTTCTGGGGGCGATGTTTGACTCGAAGACAGTGTGCAGCTGTGGATTCGCGTATCGCTCTGCAGGGCGATCTGCGCCGCAACGGCAGTCAATGTCAATGTGATGTGGTCGCCGAGGCAGGACAATTCGTGATTGTGCGACAGCGAAATCGGCTCTGAGATTTCGCCGGATTGGGTAACGCGGATTTCTCCCTTCGCAGATCCCAGAGCTGTGTCAGCTGCGATAATCTTCGCTCCCAAGTCGCTGCCGGATTCCTGGTTCGCGAGAATGATGCGGCTTTCGGCTTGCTTAGGGCGGACTGCTTTCGAGGAGGGTGAAGACGTACCGCGAGCTGCCACGATTTCGAGAAGGAGTATTCCAATCAATACCCACCCGCATTTGAAGTCGGATAGCATTTTCCGTTGCGCGGTAACCGATCCCGATGCATTCTACGCGACGGTGAGATGATCGGCCGGCCAGCTATATCCCTTGCTTCGAATGATTTCGCCCCAGGCAGATGTGACGCGCTCTTTCTGAGCTGCGGTTATTCGAAGTCGGTTCCGGGTGTGGTCGGCCACGCTCGCCAGATAACGTCCCAACTGCGAGCGGACCGCATCAAAGTCTTCTAACTCCAAGTCGCCGTACAGACGCACCATTTCCCGGACGGGGTTGGCTGCTAACTCTTCGTAGCGAACCCGGGCTATCCGTTGTGCATCGACTAGCCGAAAGCCCTCTGTGATCGCCTCTTCGTGCAGAACGTAAGCCTTAAGGATAAAGTCCTCAACTTCTTCCGGCGAGATGAACTGTACGCCATACATGTCGAGCAGAGTAAGCCACAGCTTCAGGTTGGAAGCAAATACTTCATAGGGATTACGGTCGATCACTACGTAGCGGGCGAGCGGAAACGTCGACGGCAGGATAGGTAGGCGGAAGCCGTGCGTCGGAGATTTTAACACCATCGCTTTTGGCCGCTCTGTATTCTCCTGCTGAACGGTAAGCAAGCGAATGAAGTAGCAGAGCGCAGCTTCCCAGCGGGCCTGCTCTGCGGGCGGGCGATGACGCAAATCAAGGAGCGACCGGGGATTCCGCATCAGCGAAGGAAATATGAGCGCTTCGTACGCAGAAGGGGCGCCGAGATTCAGAAGAGCGAACTCGTCCTCCTGGGGCGAAGCCCAGGAATATTTCATGCTGTCCATCGGGCGAAGAGCCGTCTTGATCGGCCGTTGACGCATAAACTGTTCGGTGAGCAAAAAATGATCGGGATTCAGGCAAGCGTAGGTGCTGGCAAACCCGAAACGAGGATCGCAGCAGAACAACTCGTGCAGGAAGGTCGTACCGGATCGCCAAAAACCCAGCAGAAAGAGTGGAGGGGCCGGCACGGCGGTCCTTATTTTTTCTGCGAAGCTAGCATCCTGGATCCGAGTCAGAAGCGAATGACCCGCTCCGCCAAGCCAGTAGGCCAGGCTTGTCTGCCAAGGGACGGCGGCGTTGTCGGCATCAAGCCTCCGGCGCAGATGATGCCAGGAATCCAGCGACAGACGCAGCCGCCGTTTCGCTGCGGTGGTTGCTTTGCTTTGCGATGGAGTCACGGTTTGAGGGCCGGACGCTCGTTCACCTCCTTGAGCTTGGCGAACAAAACCTCGTGCAGGCGCTTTGCAACTTCCGGTTCGGAGGCAATCAGATTCAGATCGTCGCGGTGGTCGGTCTTATAGCGGTAGAGAAATTCCTCGTGGTTATCGAGACGAATCACATACTTGAACTCGGCATCCACAACCGCAAAGGTACCCTTGGAGATCGGGTTGAAGATTCGGTCCGATTCAAGGTTCATGCTAAAGATGTAACGGTCAGCAAGCGCATGGCCTTCGAGGGCGGGCTTGATTGACTCGCCGTCGGTCCAACTCGGTGCCGTTCCGCCTAAAAGGTCGAGAATGGTAGGAAGAAGATCGGCTTGTTGAGCTGGCTGTGAGATTCGGGCACCTTGTTTCTGCCCTGGCAGGTGGATGACCAGTGGAATCTGGATTATGTCATTGTCCAGATTTGGTCCCCCATGAAAATATCTTCCGCGTTCAAAGGATTCACCGTGATCCGCGGAAACGATAACAATGGACCGGTCGAAGCGACCGGTCTGGTCGAGCCAGTCCAGATAGTGCCCCACGACATCGTCGGCGTAGAGCACCATCTCGTCGTAGCGGGCACGCAGTTCGTCTCGTGTGACTCCTTGGGGAAGCGTTTTCTGATGTTGCATCTTCAGAAAGTCGCTTAAAGCAAGGTCGTTCCTAGCGGACGCGAACCGATCGCGGTAAGGCGTCGGAGGCAGGTAAGGATCGTGGGGCGGGAGAATGTGAGTCCATAGAAAGCGGGGCTGCGGGATATCAGAACGTTCCAGCAGACTCCGAGCTCTATCGAAAACCGGTTCCGCGGGGGAGGGATAACGGAAAGGGAAAATCAGAGCATCCGCTTCGGCGAGAAATCTAACTAGTCCGACGCGGTTGGGCAGAGCGGCGTCCAGAACGTATTGACGTTTAGCCCCCACGAAGTTGGCAAAGCGAAACCACGAACCTCCAAACCCAATAGGTGCAATGTATTCCACAGCGTCATAACTCGGCAGGGTCCTCTGAAGAATAGGCGAGGCTGCGTAATTGGATGTGATCATCGCAGTGTAGTAGCCGCGTTGTTGTAGAAGAGCAGTCAGGGTTTCGCGCTGGGCAGCTCCGCGCAGGAAACTGGAAAACTGAAACACACGATGAGACCAGGGTAGCTTCCCGGTCACAATCGAAGCCGTGGCAGGAGTGGTGAAGTTGGAGTTGGCGAAGAAGGAATCGAATGTAAAGCTGCGCCGGGCAAACCTATCGAGGTTCGGCGTCGTGGGGCGCGAATAACCGTATAACGAGGTTTGTTCGGCGCTCAGCGCATCGATCGTAACGAGGTAAATGTCTGGCGACTGGGTTGCTGTGGCGTGGCCCGGCGGTGCGTAGTCATGGAAATAATGCGTGCCATCGCTAATCAACAAAACCACCGTCAAAACCGCGAGACCCAAGTGAACCAAAGAGATTGGCAATAGTCTAGTAAGCCCGAAATGTTGTAGAGCATCAACTTTTCCCTTTGAAGCCCAGAAAACGCACACTGCCGCCAGAAGCACAATGACGACAACTTGCGTGGACGCGTTGGGCTGACGGGGCAGGAACAGCTTGGCCGCTCCGATAACTTCGTAAGCAAGAAAGCAAAAGCCGATCCCTACGCCAACAAACCAAGCTAAGGCAACCTTAGACTTCCTCAGCAAAGGGACGACCCCGGCGGCCTGGACGAAGGCAAGGACGCAAAGCCAGCAAACAACCGCAGCGGACAATAACATCACGAGAGCGATGCCAGCCAGGCTTGCAAATTCCGAATAAGTTAAATACAGGGAAATGCCGTCGATGTGTTCTAAAAGCTCGACTTCAATCGACAGGCAGAAAAAAGCGGCCATGCTCGCCAGCAGAACCCATGGGCGAAGTCGCGTTCCCTCTGGTTGAGGGAACAATTCATGCTGTCCGAGCGGTTTGCTCTTGGATGCGACCCCTACAGAATTCCCAGTGTCCATATTTGTTTACGGCAACCCTTGGTTTTTAACTGACCTGTGATTGAAGGTATCCGAACAAAGGAAAACCCGGCGGGGTGTAAATGTCGCGACCCTTCTGAAAGCGGATATTAGCAGCGTGGAGCGTCGAAGTCCAGCCAGAGCTGTTTGGACTTTGGACTGCGTTGCTCGACGAGCCCGCAGTCAGCAGCTGGGATCCTCTGTGTTCCCCGACGCGGACTGCGGCAACGAAAGCATCTCCAGGCCCGCCTTCACGATGAGTTGCACTTCAGTAAGGTTTAGAAGCCGTGCAATACCGAGAAACCCCGCGCCGCTCACGACCAGCAAGACGCCTACGACGCCAAGCCGCAGAGGAGTGTTTCCCGAATCAAAAACCCGTCGTAGAGGATAAAAGGTCAGCCAACTGATCAATGCCATGGCCGTGGACGCAACTCCAACGCGAAGGACGAATCGGAAAAGGCTGGAATCAATCTTTAGCAAGCCGCGCCTGTAAACCACAAATACGAGCATGGCGGTGAATAGATAAAATTGAATTCCACGGCTCGACGCCAAACCCAAAAGACCGAAGTGCTGCATCAGGAACACGGCCACGACCAGATAAAACACGAGATTCACACATTCGATCCATAACGGGGTGAGGGTATCTTGAATAGCATAGAAGCAGGGCAAAAGAATGACGGAAATGGCGATGGGAAGAATTCCCAATCCGTAAAAGCTTAACACACGTGAAGTAAGGATTGAGTCTGCGAAGCCAAACTGCCCGCGCTCATACAGAAGGCGAGTTAAAGGCAGGGCATTAAGAACCGTCCAGAGGGTAACCGGCAGAAATATAAAAATCACCAGCCGAAACATGCGAGTAACTTGACTACTGAGGTTGCCCCAATTTTCCCGAAGCGCTTCGCGTGCAAACTGCGGATAAGCCACAATAGCCAACGGAGCGGCCAGGAAGTTTGAAGGCACGGTGAACAAACGGGTCGCGTAACTGACGGTCGACACCGCACCGGCGGAAAGCCGTGAAGCCAGGTTGCGTTCCAACAGCTGCGAAGCGTTCGCTACTAGGAGGTATAAAAGCAAAGGCCCGCCTAGTCTGACGAGTTTGCCGACTGCGGGGTGCCGAAAGCTTAATATCGGGCGGTACCGAATGCCGAGAGACCCGATAGCCGGTATCAAGAGCAGCAACTGGAGCAAGAAGCCGACAGCAGTCGCTATCGCCACCACAAAAATAGCTCGGCTTCCGCGAACGAGAAGAGCAGCTATAACGACAGCGACGCTGGATAGGGCGGGTGCAATCGCCGGCAAAGCAAACTTGTGGAAAGCGTTTAATGTTGCGGTCAGAATTCCCGCAAGGGCCACGAAGAGGATGGAGGGGAAGATGATATAGATCAGCCGCCGCGTGACTTCCATGGTCTCCGGACTAAAACCCGGAAACAGGACGGGCAACCACTTCGTAGCCGTCACCACTGCGACTGCCACGAATACCGCGAGGAAAAGCAGCACAAGATTGGTGACTACACTGAAGGTCTCCGAGAGCTTCCCACGCTGGTCATTGTCGCTGTCGCTTTGATCCTGGAGAAGAATCGGAATGAAAACCGGTGATAACATTCCTGCAATCAGCGTCACGTAGACCATGGTCGGAATGAAAACCGCCGAAAAATATGCGTCCATCGTGGTGGAAAGACCAAATCGCGCGGCAAGAGTAGCCTCGCGAAGGTAGCCGGATACGGACACGACTACCATGAGGACAGAAACGATGCTGGCGTTCCGTCCGGGACGAATCGCCATAGACAGAGAGGCATCGTTTGCTAGCGAGATTTGTTCGGGGGAGTCTTCTAGTAACTCGTTCTTTTCCATATGAAAGGCGGTTCTTCCGATCGCTGTCTTCGAAAATTATTCCTAGCTGCGATAGGCATTCGATCAAGCTAGGCGCAACTGCACCGAAGTCCGATCTGTCACGGAATCTCGAAACACAAATCGAGGAACGGTCGTTGAATCGGGGACGGACTCATTCTCCGGCGGCAAAAAGGAAATTCGTACAAACACTCGCCGCTGGCACTCTCCCGGCTTTCATGTCTCGCAAAAGCTGCAGCCGCAGCTTAATCGGCGAGTAGCCGGCTGTTTCCAGCGGCTGCAAGAAATCCTCCAGTGACTTGCCCCGTTCGGCGAGCCTGACGCCGTTGAACTCGATGAGAAGGAATCGAAACACATGGTTAAGCAGCGATCTTCTCGCGCCTGCCAGAAGTTCAGGCTCGTGCGCCTCGATATCTACCTTTAGAAAATCCACCCGACCGATTTTCTCGTCCGCCAGGAAATCATCGAGTGTGACCGCCTGCACGGTTTGTTTCTGCGCCGCGATATCGGTGAACTCCTCCAGACTGCCCCAGCCCGAGTGATCTGGATTGCTCTTAAAAAAGGAGAGAGGGCCAGTCACATTGCTTACTGCGATCGGGTGACACTTAAGAATGCCATCGAATCCATTCAAACGACAGTTCAATTGCAGGCGAGAGAAAACCGATGCGTCTGCCTCGAAGGCATGGACCAACCCCGCCGCGCCAACTTTTTTTGCAAACGAAAGAGCGTAAGCCCCATGGTTCGCTCCAACATCCACGCAGAGCGCTCCAGGGGGAATCAACTCCAGTGCAACCAAGAGATCCGCGCGCTCAAAAACATTGAAGTACAATTCTCTTTGGACGTCGTCGCGCAGATCGAGATGGTAGCGAACGCCTGCGCAGGTCGCGACCACCTCCCGGCTCATGGACGTAGCGCTCAAACGTTGAACGATTCTCCCTTTGCCCCTGAAATCGAGGTGGCGAATTACGCCTGCCGCCAGCGTAGATCGTTCACAAATGCGCGCCCCGAGGGAAAATACCGGATTGAGCAAGTCCGTCACTGACATGTCCTTGATTCCGTTTATGAGTCCATTCCACGTATGTTCATGGACTTACGCAAACACTGCTTGCCTTTTGCCACTTTGCCGGATCTTCGAAGGTATGATCGTGGAAAATACATGACGCGCTCTATCAATCTAGCATGGGACAACTCGTTGGCAGGGCGGGACCACGCCGGAACCGGCACCTACGCCACCCGCCTGTTGGAGCAACTGGGAATGAGCCAAGAGCTGCAAACGACGGTTCTGCCGGGATGGAGTCGGCGCTCACCGGCGAGTGGAACAGCAACTCGTGGCTTGGGAGTGGCTGCGGATTTGCTCTGGACGCACGTGGGCTTGCCTGCGGCTCTATGGAAAATGCGGGCGGATGTCATGCATTCGCCGGCCTTTGTGGCCCCGATCATGTCTCCATGCCCGGTAGTGATTACCGTGCACGACGTCACTTATCTGCTCTATCCAGCACACTTTCAGCGCTGGTGGGTCGCCTACCTTAAAGGGGTGATGCCGCCCGCGTTGAAGTCCGCTGGCGCGATCATTTGTGTTTCCGAGCACTCGAAAAGGGACGTCATTAAGTTCTACGGAATCTCCCCGGACAAGGTCAAGGTGGTCCCAAATGGATTGGACCATGAACGCTTCCATCCCAAGGCGACGCTCGACCCGCAATGGGCGCAGTCGCTTGGCATACGGGACGGCTACGTTTTGCACGTGGGAGCGTTCTCCTACCGGAAGAACATTCCAACGCTGCTTCGCGCAGTCGCGCTGCTGCGCGATAAAGGAAAATGGGGAGAGCGGCAGGTGGTTTTGGCGGGATCGCAGAATCTCTCGCTCAAGGGAGCGCCTGAAGTCTTCGCCACCATTCGCGAATTGGACTTGAGCGGCTGCGTGGTGTTGACGGGGCATACGCCCGATGAGCACGTCGCTGGTTTATATGCTCATGCCAGCGTGCTGGTGATGCCGTCGCTTTATGAAGGCTTTGGATTCCCTGTGGTTGAGGCCATGGCAGTGGGAACGCCGGTCGTGTGCAGCAACAGCTCCAGCTTGCCAGAGGTGGCGGGCGATGCTGCCATACTTTTTCCGCCCGAAGATCAGCAGACGCTGGCTTCTGCCATAGAAGACGTGATCGAGAATCGTTCTCTGGCCGAAGAGCTACGCCGCAAAGGTCTGGAGCAGGCGCGGTCGTTCAATTGGCAGCGAAACGCGGAGCAGACCATCGCGATCTATCGGCACGTGGCGGGATAGTAATTCTCGTACGGAACTTTTGGATGCCGCAACGAACTACTGCACTACCAGGCTGAGGTTCGCGCTCCGCGTCAGCGTAATCGAGCCGGAGCTGAAAGTCCCGGTCACCGTCAGATTGTAGGCGCCCGCCGGAGTTCCGATCCCGTTGCTGCCGGGGGTTGCCCCACCGCAACCGGACATAGCGCTTGCGAGAGAAAGCACGCCAACAAACGCCAGCGCCCCGAGCCAGGAAGAACTACCGCGCCAAGCTGTTCTCGTTTGGTACATCAATACCGCCAATCCGATCACGCCGGAAAGTACGAGCCACAGTCCGAAGGGAGGGTTCGACCACGGCGCTGCGGTCGGAAGCAGAATTGCCGCAGTGTTTGAAGTGGTCATGATAGTCACATTCGCTGACGGGTTCGACTTCCCGTTGAGCGCGAGGGACGTTGGGCTTAACTCGCAGGTTGATCGCACGGGCGCTCCGGTGCAGCTGAGCGAGACGGTTTCCGCGAAGCCTCCTTCCGGCGAGAGTAGGATCATGTAGCTGGCCGATTGTCCGGGTGTGACCGTCTTCGTGTTCTTGCCGCTGACGGCAAGCGAAAAGTCTTGTCCTTTGCCGCTTAGAGGCGCTATCTGCGGGCTACCGGTGGCATTATAGGCGACTTGCAAATTTGCCGACCGAGAGCCTCCCGCCGTCGGCGTGAAGACCACGCTGATCTGACAACTTGCGTTGGACGCCAGTGTGGACGGGCAATTATTGCTCTGGGCAAAGTCGCCCGGGTTCGTCCCTGCGACGCTCACTGAGGTAATCGCCAGGTCAGCGCTGCCGATGTTTTTCAAAGTTGTGGTCAGAGGCGCACTGGAAGAGCCCGACAAATGCGGGCTGGGATATACCAGCGCGGTGGGAGAAAGCTGCGCGCCAGTCTGTAATAGCACGAAAACGGTAGCTGCAGTGCTGCCTCCGATGAGGTCCAGCCTGCCATCGCCGTTGAAGTCGCCAACAGCCTTCGTGAAAGTTCCAGCGGCGACAATCGCCGGCGTTTGAAAGGTACCGTTCCCGTCGCCCAGAGCGATCATGCTATCCATGGCGAGATCCAGCCTGCCGTCGGCGTTGAAGTCGCCGGAAAAGATTGAGTTAGGTTGACTGGGGAATCGGGTAGTTGTTGAAGGTGAAAGCTCCAGCGCCATTGCCCAAGCCGACAGCTAGACCGGGGGAGAACGGTCCATCTGACTGCCCCAAACTGACACCGCCGGCCAGGTCTTGCTTGCCGTCCCCGTTAAAATCGGCCGCGACTTCACCAGCGAGGTCCCCTCCTCCGTCGCCGCTGATCAGCGCTGGCTGAAAGGTACCATCGCCATTTCCCAACAGAGTAGAAATCTCGGCGGTCCCATGCGGCAGTCCGTAACTACAGACGGCTAGATCAAGCACGCCGTCGCCATTGAGATCCGCACTCACCATGGCGCTGACCAGGTTAACTCCCGGGGTGAGCAGTTGGATCGGAGTTTGGGCTTGAAATGTACCGTCGCCATTTCCCAGCATCACGGTAAGCTGAAAAGTGGTCATGTCGAACCCGGCAAAGTCGAGTTTGCCGTCTCCATTGAAGTCGCCAGCGGCCAGCAGTGACCCGATGCTCGCCGGCAATGTGACGCCCGTTTGGAATGTACCGTCGCCATTGCCCAAGAGCACAGTTAAACCTGCAATTACGTCGAGCTTGCCGTCGCCGTTGAAGTCTCCCTTGATGATCGGAGCGATACCGGAGTCTGGACTGATCGCAATAGGGTAAGCCACCGCACTCTGGAACGTGCCGTCGCCCTTGCCCAAAAGGATATAAAGGATATTGTCGAACTGGGCATTATTGCCCGCGGCGGCAATATCCAGCTTGCCGTCCCCATTAAAATCGCCGGTGATCACGTTAAAGAAGCCG
Organism: uncultured Acidobacteriaceae bacterium; assembly: GCA_963789875.1. Taxonomy (GTDB): domain Bacteria; phylum Acidobacteriota; class Terriglobia; order Terriglobales; family Acidobacteriaceae; genus Sulfotelmatobacter. Next base: position 130,556 of record CAWBMI010000002.1, read on the forward strand.
TCGCCTGCACTAAGGAGATTGTTGCCTGGGCTCAGCGCGATCGACGACTGCGGCGTTGCAACCTGAAAGAAAGCTACGTTCGAGACTCCGCCGCCCGGCGCGGGATTCATTACCGTAACGAAAACCGTGCCCGCCGAAGCTACGTCGGAGGCCGCAACTGCAGCCGTTAGCTGCGCCTTGCTGACGAAAGTCGTAGGGAGCGGAGCCCCGCCCCAGTTCGCCACTGATCCAGAGACAAAATTGGCGCCGTTGATGGTGAGTGTGAATCCGGAGACGCCGGGCGAGACAGCGGTTGGAACCAGCGGCTGGTCGATGAAGGGAACGGGATTGGTCTGCGCGCTTGCCGCCGCAGTCCCTAGAAGCACGAGTATGGAAACAAGGCCGACGGACTTCATGTTGCCCTCCAAAACTCGCAGCGTCACCGGCGGCGGGCCCCCTAGCCAGCCGGCCGGAGGCCGACGTTACAACGCGCAACATTACTATGCCTTCACTGCCGGGTCAACGGTCTTGCGGGCTCGGGTAACAGCAGCGCCGCACCATCGCCTTCGACCACCTCCTGGCAGACGCGGCTGATCTGATCGGCGAAGCGATCCCAGTTGTAGGTTTCGCGAGCCAGGTGCATGCCGCTTTGCGCTATCTTGCGGCGCAGTTCGGGCTGGCTGGTGAGGGCTTCGATCTCTTGGGCCATTGCCTCGGGATTTCGCGGCGGAAAGAGCATGGCGTTTTCGCGGTGAGTCAGCACTTCGTGCACTCCCGCGCCGCGCGACACCAGAACCGGAGCGCCGCAGGCCATGGCTTCAAGCACCACCAGTCCCCAGGTCTGCTGGTCGTTGGGAAAAACGAAGGCATCGCAGGCAGCGTAGAAATCGCAAATTTCCCCGTCCGCCACTTTGCCGACAAAGGTGACCACGTGCTCCAAACCCGAGTCGCGCATTAAAGTTTTGAGGGAATTCAAATATTCCGGATAGCTCCGATCCGAGCCGGCCAGCAAGAGGCGAATCTTAACCCCTCGCGTCGCGACGAGGCGGGCGGCCGCGATGGCGTCCTCGAGGCGGCGGTGCGGCATGAAGATGCCGAGCCAGAGAAGAACGAATTCGTCTTCGGCGAAGCCGAAGCGGGCACGGATTCTGGCGCGATTCCCTCCCGGCTTAAAACGCGTTGGATCGGCGCCGCTGCGCACAACGCAGGTGCGCCCGGGGTAGATTTTCTGGAATTCGCTTTCGGCCCAATTCGAAAGAAACATGGTTAAATCCACTTTGCGATTCTGGCTGCGGTCATAGAAATAATAAAACCAGTAAAGCGGAGATTTGACTCGGCCAGCCAAGGTTCGCGGCTGCCGCGCGTTCTGGTGAGAATCGGGAACGTCGTTGCACATCCACACCACGGCGCCGCCGAGCTTGCGCTTGAGCCACACCGCTCCCCATTGCGCCGGCCAATGATGGGGATTCCAAATCTCGTGCTTCTCCTTGACCCTTGCCGCCAGCTCGCCGCATGTCGAGATATCCGCGAACAAAGAGTGGCTTCTTGATCCACGGCAATAGCGCCCCGGCCAACTTCTTTGATCGTGAAATCTTTGCAGATTTCCGGGAAGCAGTTGGCGCGATCGTAGGCCGAAGCGTAAAGCGTGACCCGATGTCCATGCTGCGCCAATGCTCGCGCCAGGCAGACGCACTGCCTCTCGCCGCCGCCTTCGACTAGAAGTTCGTGAATGATTAGAGCGATGTCCATGGATGCCGGGGCAGAGTGGAAGCTTGGGCGCCCTCAAATTCAGAGCGCCCAGGCGGCTCGGCGGGCAGGTTAATCAGCGCTAATTTGCGTAATAAGGCATTTTTCGCACGGTTCCCGCAATGTTGATCTCGAGGTAGCCAGCTGCCTTGGCCGGAAGAGTGGCCCCGCCGGTCGTGGTCGAAGCCGTTGTAGCTGTGCTCGTGCCGAATCCAATTTGCCCAGCGGCCACAACCGGAGTTATGTCGGTCAGCACCATTTGGGCGCCGTAAATGGAATTTTGACTGTTGATGACTCCCTTTGATACCCATTGGGCTGTGCCTGCAACATCGTATAGCTGCGGCGATGTTCCGGGCCCGTCCAATATGGTGCCGGAATTATTACCCTCTAACTTATTGAAGAGGAATATCCCTCTGCCCAAGGAGCCCGTGCCAATGTATACCCCAAATAGTTGTGTCTGGCTGGCCTGCGGGTCTGTGCAAATGTTGCCGGTGAACACTCCTCCGGAGGCGTCATTAGTTCCGGTTCCTGCGATTCCGATACCGTTTTGGAAGCTGCCACCGGCCCCGGACTGACCGTTCCCCTCGAAGTAGCATGAAGTGACCTGGCAATTCCTGGATGGCACAGTATAGGGCACGGGAGAGGATTGTATGCCTGCCGATGTGGTCAAAGTTAGGATAGTGTTGCTGGTTATTGATGCAATGTTATAGTTCGTCCCGTTGATGTTGATGACGGTGCCGTACTCCCAGTTGGAGCCGAACCCACCCGTCCCCGAACCGCTTACATAGGTGACCATCGTACCGTTCGTCGTGACCGTGCCGTAGCCCGATTGCAGGTTTGCGCCATTGTTCCCGTTATAGTTGGCAGTACAACCGATCAGTTTGGTGGAGGGCGACCCTAAAATCTGGAAACCGTTCAGTCCGTTGTTGTTCGCGACACACCCCGTGCAGACCACGTCATAACTATTGAATATTTCATAGGCCTGATTCAAGTTATTGGCGTAGGTGCCGTCATTCTGCGCCAAGCAGTTGGTCAAATAGACGTGTGATGAGTTGAAGATGTCGAAGCCGTCCCCATTTGTGTAGTGAGTCCCTGCCCCGGCCGAACTACTGTTGTTGATCGAGACCACGTTCGAGATAAAAATGTAGGAAGATCCGTTCTCCGTCAGGACACCGTCAATCCCATTACACCCGCTAATGATACCGCCGGTCAGGGAACAGAAGCTGGAGGCCGTGAAAGAAATCCCGCCCCCGCCCACGTGCGTGCGGTCTATATTCCAAAACTGCGGGTTGGTTATGCTAACGGCGTTGCAAGACTCTACGTAGATCAGCCGGGCGCCGGAAGCGCCACCGGTGACGAGGGTCATGGCCTCTATGCGAGGATTGATGATCTGTCCCGGCCCACTGCCTGAGAGGCGAATAAAGGACCCGCCCGTGACGGGGGTAGTGTTGAAAGAAACATTTATGATCTTGTAGTCCGAACAGCCAGTCAGAGAGATGCCATATTTACCGCCCTGAAACACGACATTTTCAATTGTAAATTCGCTGACGCTAGTGCCCACGATAGATGCCGTTGTGGTTGTTGTGTTGACGAGGGTGAGATTCTTAACTGAGGTGACTCCTGATAGGACAATAGATCCGGTCCCCGAAATGGTCACCAGGACGTCGAAAAAAGCTCCGGCCAGATCTACTCCGCTGGGAATCGTGACGCTTGAGGAAATCGTTCCACTTCCGGTGATGACGACGGTTCCAGGGCTGCCTGAAAGGGACGCGCACGCGGCGGCGATCTGTGCGCCGAGGGTGGACCCGGGAAACTGGTTGGCGAACAAAATGGTTGTGTTCAGGATCTGAATTGTTGTGCTTGACATACGAAGTTACCTCCTTATTTTTTTGAAACGTAATAATTTCTCGCCGAAATGTGAGGACCAGCCCTGTGATCGACTGAGATCTCCAGTGTTGTTCCACCTCCAGCCTTGATGATCGAGACCACTTCGTCTTCGGGAAGGAAATTCATGGGGATCGGGTGAAGGCCCAGCTTGTTGTAGAGAATCTGTTCGGAGAGGCCGGCGGATCGCAACCAGCCATAAATCCTGGGACGCGCCTGCAACCTGCGCCGCAGCGGGACGCGGTTCGGCAGTTGCATGACGAGCAATCCTTCCGTCTTTAGGACCCGCACGAACTCCGCGATATAACGCCGAATCGACTCTTTATCGGGGACGTGCTGGAGCACCAGCGCGGTATAAATCAGATCGAACTGTCCCAAGGGAAATGGCAACGAATCGGATTCGTTGAGTATAAAGCGGCAATTGGGTAGAGGATTCAGCGCTTCGGCCTGGCGCAGCATGGATTGGGAGATATCAATTCCCACGACATTTTGAAAATGAGGCGCGAGGGCGCGAGTAAGCCTGCCCACGCCGCAGCCGAAATCCAAAGCCCAGTCGTGGTGCTCGGGCAGACCCAACTTTTCGCCGGCGTGGAGAACAGAAGAAATTTCATCACTGCCAGTTCCAAAAAACTTATCCACATCCCACTTCCCGTGCTTCGTATCCGGCGAGGTTAGAATCGCCCAATAGGGATCGAGGTCGCCCATGTCTTCCCAGTGCTTCTTGCTTCTCTCTAAAGACATGCGCGACTCTCATATTGCTCTGTTGTAGTACGATTTGTTTGCACGCCCACCACTCTTTCATAGACGTCGAGAGTTTGGCGGGCGGCCCTCTCAAAGCTGAATAGCCGGCTTCTTTTCAAGCCAGCCTGTCCCAGCCGCTTGCGTAATTCCGGGTCATTCAGAACATTTTTCAGAGCTTCAGCGATTGATAGTTCGTCAAGAGGATCCACAAGCACGGCAGCATCTCCTGCAACTTCGTCGAGAGACGAGGCGCGAGAAGTAACGACCGGGACACCGCAAGCCATCGCCTCCATTAGCGGCAGGCCGAATCCCTCGTAGAGCGACGGATAGACGAAAACTTCCGCGGCATTATAAAAGGTCGGCACATCTTCCGCCGCCACGTATCCCGGAAAAGAAATATCATTTTCCAATTTCAGCTCTCGGACTCGTGCGAGGACGGGCTGAAAAAAAGAATCCTGCTGCCCCGCCAATACCAGCCTGTGGTTGAATCCCGCCTTGCGCACGAGTGAATATGCGTTCACCAACCGCATCAGGTTCTTACGCGCCTGCAAACGCCCAAGGTACAAGATGAAGTCACCAGCGATCCGATACTTGCGAGCTATTTCGTCTTTAGCTTTTTGCCGCTCAATCGGGACAAATTCTTTCCCAGCGCCTTCGTGGGTTACGGTGATTTTTTCTTCTCGAATCCCATAGGTTTCGACGAGATCTTTTTTTGAATATTCGGAGACCGTGATAATGTGATCCGCTCTTTTTGCCGAACGGCGGATCAGCACTTTTGACCAAGCCCGCTGATACGCTGAAAAAAACTGAGGATAGTGTTCAAATGCGATGTCGGGAATGGTGGTCACGCTCTTGCACTTCAGAAATGGCGGCACAATGAACTGAGCGTGAAATAAATCCAAGTTATCCAAGTACGCACGCCGTGGCATGCTGAAAGGAATTCTTAGGGCACGATGTGAAGGGAAGATATGTTTTAAGTTGAACTGATCGCTGGCGTTCACGTATTTTGCGACTTCAGAACTGGAATAGTAGAGCAAGAAATCATGTTCGCTGCGAATCTTGACCAGCTCTTTGATCAGCTCGCGATAGTAAGTTTCATTCCCGCCCTTGTGGCTGCCGATGCTGTGAATGTCGATTCCGATTCTCATCTGCTACCCTGGGGCATTTCAATCAGCGCACGCTGAGTTGCAGTTGCTCGAGCGAGAGCGACTGGAAGTCTGGCACGACGGGGTCGGCGCCGGCGGCGCGCAGCGGCTCGGCGCGCTCGGCGGAGGCGATGCCGAGGCACCGCATTCCCGCGGCCCGCGCGGCTTTTACGCCAGAGACGGCGTCTTCCACAGCCAACAAATTCTTCGGATTCTGGTTCAGGCGTTCGGCCACTAACAAGTAGACGGCGGGGTCGGGCTTGCCGGCGGCGACCTCGTCTCCGGTGACGATGGCATCGAAATAATGCGACAGGCCCAAATCCTTCAGCGTGCCATGAGCGCGCCGTGTACCGGCCGAAGTGGCGAGACCAATGCGGATGCCCACCTGGCAGAGTGAATCGAGAAATTTTACGACGCCGGGCAGAGGCTGCATGTCCTCGGCCAGCAGGCGCAACATTTCGTCCTTGTGAGCGCCGTGCTCGGCGATCTGCTGAGGAGTTAATTCGCCGAGAAAGTAGCGGAGAATATCTTCGCGTTTATGGCCATCGAGGATGAAATCGAGTTCGTCGTCAGTGACTTGGCGGCCCACGGTCTGAAGAAAAGTCTTCCAGGCGCGGCGATGGATCGGGTGGCTGTCGATGATTACGCCGTCCATGTCGAAAACAATTCCACGGATCATAGGTTGACAGCAATTCTGATAGCAAATCTACGCGATGTCATCCTGAGCAACGCGAAGACCCTGCCCTGAGCTTCGCTCAGCATGACTGAACCGATCGAGGAAGACCGGGCCAGGTCGCTTGCGCGTACTGGTAGTTTTCCATAGTACCAATGTCGATCAGATAATCGTGAATGTGGAAACCCAGCATGCGGCCGGTTAATTGCGGCAAGACATGGAACCCGATGTCTGCCGGGGTGCTCTCGGGTATCACGTCGAGCAGTTCCGGCGTGCCGATCATCAGTCCCGAGAAGGCTAGATTGCTGGCCGGATTCTCGGGCTTTTCGACGAATTCGTGGATCACAGCATCCGGGTCCATCTTCACGATACCGCAACGGCGCGGGTCCGGCACCTCATAAAGACCAAGAGTCGCCGCTGGCCGGCGCTGGCGATGCAGTTGCAGCATGCCGTCAAAGTCGGCGCGGTTGAGAACGTCGGCGTAAAAAATCCAAAAGAAATCCTCGGAGATCACCCAATCGCGATTGACTCGCAGAGTCCCCGCGCTGCCCAGCAGTTGCGGTTCGGCTACGACTCGAACCTTTACGCCGTTCGGGTTCCGATCGAGGAACTTCCAAACGACTTCAGCATGAGCGTGAACATTGATGAGGACTTCGTCAACGCCGATGCTCCTGCACAATTGCAACCAGATAGACAGAAGTGGCACACCTTTGATGGGGACCAGGCACTTTGGGATCGTATCGGTAATGGGGCGCAGGCGCACTCCGTGGCCGCCGGCTAGAAGGAATGCCTTCACCAATAGCCTCTGGCTTCCATCCGCACGTTCAGTGCGGCTCCTGGTGGCCCAGAATATTCGGATTCAAATCATAGAGGCGTTGCCGGAATGCGGTAAAGATCGAGTGCGTGACTGAGAGGTGCGCGTCTTCGATCACCTGCATGTTGTCCGAAGGAACTACCACACAAAGGTCGCAGAGTGCCTTCATCTTGCCGCCCTGGAAACCGGTCAAACCGATAGTGTAGGCTCGCATCTCGCGGGCCGCAGCGAGGGCGTTCAGCACGTTGGGAGAGTTGCCACTTCCGCTGATTGCGAAGGCAACATCGTCCGGTTGAAGGAAGGAGCGCAGTTGTTCGGCGAAAATATCGTCATAGCGGGAATCATTGGCCCAAGCCGTCATCAAAGGAACATTGTCGGTGAGGGCAAGAACGCGGAAGCGTCGATTGCCGTTGATTACAGTGCCTTTGCCGAAGTCGCATGCGCAGTGCGAGGCAAGAGCCGCGCTGCCGCCGTTGCCAAAAAGAAATACGGCACGGTTCTCGTGATAAGCGTTCCAGAGAACATCGGTAACAAGGTTGATCTGCTCGAAAGGAAGACGATTTAGGGCAGCGGCAACCGTCTGCAGGTAGACCTCAACTCCGGGTATAGGGACCAGTCTGGGGCTGGCTTCGGCTATCTTTCTGCGACTTGCGATTGTACCCATGCTCGCTGCACTGCCCTTTCCTAAACAAATTTGACGAAGCGGGGCCCGTGTTGCAGTGGTCTCACCAAGCGCAACAATTACTGGACAGTTGCCAAAACGACACCGGATTGTTTCATATCGGAATAAGCATCGGCTAGCTTTTCCGGAATGCCACCGCTGCGGTCTACCCACTCGAGAAAGTCTTCGAAGATTGTGGAAAGGCCGTGAATCGGAGCCCAGCCCAGCGCGCTTAATTTCTGAATGGAAGAGACGCTGTGACGATTATCCCCACGGCGATACTCGCCGGGCAACAGAAAATCGACATGGCGGTCTATCCGATCGCGCACCGCCTGAGCGTAATCCAGCACCGACGTTGAGCGGCCGCTCCCCACGTTGAACGCCTGGAAGTCAGCATCTTCTTTTTGAAGAACGAGCATGTTGGCCTCGACTACATCCTTGACATGGACGAAATCGCGGGTCTGTTTGCCATCCTCGTAAATCAACAAAGGCTTGCCTTGACGAGCGCGGCTCACAAATATGCGGCAGATACCGGAATAATGATTAAAGAGTGACTGCCTTGCCCCTTGCGTAATGGAATAACGCAATGCAACGCTGGGAATACCATTCAGCCAACCCAGACCCAGCGCAGTCTTCTCCTGTGCCAACTTCGAAACTGCATATTGGTTATAAGGATTGGTGTGCTCTTCGGACAAGAGAGCGGGCCGACTCTCTCGCCCGCATACGCCACACGTCACCTCCCACTTGCCCTGCTGCAATTGCCGTCCCCGCGGCGGCGGGAGAAACTTTCCATGCTCCGGGCAAGTGTATTGCCCCTCGCCGTAAACTGCCTGCGACGAGGCTACGATTACCTTCTTCACTTTCAGCCGTTCGCGTACGATGAGTTCGTAAATCAGAGCTGTGCCTACGGCATTCACATGCAGGAAGCGGGAAAAGTCGGGCATGTAATCCTGATAAGCGGCCTGGTGCGAAACTACATCCACGCCGCGCAAGGCGTGCAACAAGGCTCCTGGATCGGTGACGTCACCTTCGATGAATTCTGCTTTCGGAGAAAGATACGTCGGCTTGCCGCGGGGATGAATCTTAGGATCGAGGCTGTCGAGCACGCGTACCTGAAAACCTTCTTCGACAAACCGATCCACCAGATGGCTGCCAATGAATCCCGCACCGCCGATCACGAGAACACGCATAGGCGAAAGTCTACTCCTTGGCTAAATAAGCAGTGGGTAACCGATCCGATTCCTCTATTTTCCGGAACCCGAGAGCACTGCTCCGCAAGTTCCCAGTAGAATCCGGAGATCCAACCATATCGACCAGCAGCGAATATACTCCAAATCCAACCGAACCCATTGGTCGAAATCGCTCACCTGGTTGCGACCGCTGATCTGCCATAAGCATGTAATCCCCGGCTTTACTGCCAGTTTCTGCTTCTGGTACTCGGTAAAGCGTTCGTACTCAGTAAAAAGCGGAGGACGAGGCCCAACCAGGCTCATGTCTCCCTTTAGCACGCTATAAAGCTGCGGCAGTTCATCCAAGCTGTAGCGCCGCATCCATGACCCCACCGCAGTAATCCGAGGGTCTCCCTCAATCTTGAACACGGGACCCGTCATTTCGTTGCGGTGTTCCAGCTGTTTTTTGAGTTCGTCGGCGTTGATCACCATGGAACGAATTTTGTAGCTCGTAAAGCGGCGTCCGTTCTTGCCAACCACCTTCCAGCGATAGAAGACCGGACCGGGAGACGTCAGTTTGACCAGGGCTCCTAAGACGAGTATCAGCGGCGATACCAGCAGTAGCAGTACAGCCGAAAGAAGGACGTCGAGGGAACGCTTGCAAACTACTTGAAGCGGGTGATTCCAGCTACTGGAAAAGACCAACGGCTCGCGTATTTCCTGGGAAGCGATGGCCATAGCGATTACGAACCTGCTGTGCGGGCGAGTTCCGCGGTTTCGGCTTCGCCAGCCCCTCCCATCAGTTGCCGATACGCGCTAGCGTGTTGCTCCACGACGTCGTCCCAGCGGTAATAAGTCTCAGCACGCTGACGAGCGCGAATTCGGTAGGCGGCAACCAGCCCAGGATCGTCGAGCAGCTGCTGCATCTTTGCCTCAAGGTCCCGATCGCCTTCGGCGCCAAGGTAGTGAAATCCGGAGTCGGATACTACCTCCAGGTTGGAACGGTTGTCATTCACCAACACGCAATTGCCGTATCCCATGGCCTCCACGAGCGCGGGGTGAGTGCCACCCACTTCGTCAGGGAGCACGAACACGTAGGCATTCTGTTGCAGCTGCGCGTAGCCGTCGCCATAGACCGCTCCCGTGAAAATAATCCGGGGATCCTCTGTCGACTTCAGCGAGCGCACGTATTCCTTTTCCCATGGGTCGTCTCCCATGATCACCAACTTTTTGTCGGTGGATACGTTCTCGAACGCCTTGATGAGATGATGCACATTGTTTTCGGGAACGAGGCGGCCGACAAACAGAACGTAGTCGCGGCCCGACAAGTTGAAACGCTCCAACACGTCCATATTCTGCGAGCGAAGCTCGCAGGTTCCGTACACAATGCAGAACGAAGGTGCGCCGTAATTTTGCTGATAATAATCTCTTACATCTTTGGAATCCGAGATAAGCCCGTGACAGCCACGTATTGCCAGCTTCTCCGAAAAGCGCAGATACCAGCGCGGAAACCATCCCCACTTGGAGCGCTGCCAGTCGGTTCCATCTACCGAGCAAACCACCTTCATTCCAAATAACCGGGGCAGCGGCGCAAACAGCGTGACTCCCGTGGTGTAGTAGTGCACGATATCGACGCGATGGAATAGCACATGCAGCGTAGATAAGAATGCATGCACGATGGTGCTCAAATTTTTCGACTTCAATGTAGGCAAATTGACCAGTTCGACCCCCTCATAGTGACTTTCTGGAAGAGTGGCCATGGCGGAACGGTTGTAGACCCGAACCCGGTGTCCAAGCTTGACCAAGCCACGCGAGATATAGTCCACGGCGGTTTCAAAACCACCGAAGCGCGCCGGAATCGCTTTGATTCCGATCATGGCAATACGCAAGGGTTGGGATTTCTGCCTTGTCATGGGGAAGCACGGTCAGGCGGATGGCGCCAGAATCCAAATATCCTGATAACTCACGCCGTCTTTTCTACCGCACCAGGTGCCGTAGTGAATTGGCGAACGCACGGTCAAGCCAGCCTCCGTGCACCATTTTTTGAAGAGCTCTTCCGGAATGCCAACGATCGATTCCGGAAACATAGGATCAGCCACGCGGCAGCCGTCGAGTTCGTGAACCAAGGCGATGGAACTATGCCCTTCGCTGATCAATTTTGTGGACTCCTCGTTCAGTGTAAACGCGGTGGCGAGACAACATCCTGTGGGTTTTAAAACGCGTCTCACCTCCCGCAGATAGTGGGGTACGGAGTCTTGCAGAAGATGCGTAAACACCGATTTAAGAAAAGCAAAATCGAAAGCGGCGTCTTCGTAAGGAAATCGAAAGTTACCCGGCAAGAGTTCCCCCTTCGGGTTGTAGTGCTTGTTGAATAAGTTCGCATGGACGAAGGAAAAATTGGGAAATCGCGAGCCAATGTTTCTTTGCGCCCAGTCGACTCCTACTTTGACGATATCAAATCCGGCATAGGAGCCTTCCGCGTTCAGGAACTTGGTTAAACGGGCAGCCATCACACCGATGCCACAACCTACGTCGAGCACGCGGTGATGAGGCTGCAGACCGGCAAAGTCAACAAAGTATCGCATGTACTCTTCGTTGACCGCCTGATAGTCCTCTTCCCCTCCCACGAACCACAGGCCGTGAGGAGGAATGAGCGGGTCGCGGCGGCCAGTCAGAGAGTCAAAGACGTCGCGTGGAAGATTTACGATGCGACGCACTAAAAGGCGTGACTCGAATCCCGGAAGAAACCTTTTTGCGTATGCGCGGCTATTCATCATTTGGCTCTAAACATTAAGTTCCGGTCCGTGCTGGAGAGACCGATGCAATGCTACCGACACCGACACGATAAAAGCGTTGAGCGGGTTTGATACGGCGGCAAACAGATGTTTCGATAAGCTCGTTCTCAAATTCCCTCTCAAGACGCTGATGTCGGGCGATCCTCGGCAATTCGCAGCGCCGCAACGAGCAGGCCAAACTGAATCCATGTGAAGGCGAGAGTCGAGGCGTCGGTGAATTGATACGCAATCAACATTACTACAACACCTGCTGATAAGGCCCCGACCGCCCTGGTCGCGGGACCGCGAACAGGGGCCGCCAAAATCCTCCATGCCCGTCGGCTGAGACCAACTAGCAACCAAAGGAACAGAATCATTCCAATGAAGCCCGTATCATGCACAATCCCGAAGAAAAAACTTCCCAGCCATGCATTATCCACTCCTTGATAGGTCGATTCGCTATCGGCAATGTAGAGCAATTGAAAGCTGCTCGTACCCAGACCCAGCACCGGATGCTCCACAATATCCTGCGTGGCCAGGGCCAGCATTCCGGCTCGCCGGACTGTCGTCGGGTCTTCGCCAGCCGTATCGAGACTAATCGTGGCAATTCGATCCGACAGATCGCCCGTCACGGTAATCCCGACCCCAAAAGCGATGAGAATGCTCGCCACAATTGGAGCCAGATGCTTTACGCGAAATTTGCCACGCCACAAGTTGTAGAACAGGATCATGCTTCCCACAAAAATAAGGCAGATCAAGCCCTGCCGGGCTAGGCTTAAGAGTGTACCAACGGTTGTGATCAGGAAGCCGACTAGATACCAGGGACTCCTTGGAGTTTTGTCGACAAAGTAAAAGAGGAACATCACTGCGAAGCTGGTGCAATAACTGCCAAAGATATTGGGCTCCCATAGGGAGCCGTGCACTTCTGGGACGAACCCCAGAAAGGCGACAACAGTGACTCCAAAGTCCGTTCGAAAGGCCAGATAGGAGAGAAAACAGAGTATCCCGAATAACGCTCCGAGCGTTCCAGCCCAAAGCCAAATAGCCATGAATCTATCGAGTTGCCGGCGCGTCCGCACTACTTGCCAGATTAGGAAGAGAGGAGAAACAGCCAGCGTCAACATCAAAGCCCAGCGCAGAGTCGAGCTTCGATCGGGCGAGGCCACCGCCGAGGTGAAGAAATTCAGCGCCAGAAAGGTCAGAACCAAGAATTCGGGCTTCCCCAGGGACTTCCATTCATGCTTGCGCGCAAGTATCCTCGACAGCAAGAACAAGCCGACTGCCGCCGCCACAAAATGTTCCGGTTTCGCATGCCACTTGTTGATGTTGACACTCCAGCGCGGCATAGAAGCTGCAATGCAGAGCTCGAGGAAAGCTCCGTAGGGCCAGTCCAAGAACAGCAGCAGAATGGCCGCGATCGCTCCGACAAGAAATGGCACCCAGTTCAATGGTTCCGTTGCGGCCAGGTACAACGCCAAGCCGGCGACCACGCTTGCGCCAATTCTCTCAACGGCGGAAAGGACTTCCCGTCCCCGCGAATGCGGCATTGCCAAATCACCGAAATATGTATTTTCAGGCATTCCACTTAACACTTATTTAAGCGCACGCGGGCGAACTAGAGAGTCACGACGAACGACTTGGGTAGACCTAGAAACCTTTCGGTCTCAACACTGCATCCGGGGAATAAAGACATCAAATCCTTCTTCGAAATCCAAGTGACGTCATATATGTAGCTCCTGCCTAGCAGCCAGCCATTGAGAGTGCAGTAGCGCAACATACGTGGAGTTAGCCAACGACGCGGAAGCCAGTGAAGCAAGAAAGCATTGAGATGCGGATCGATGGGAAACAGTCGGCATGGCGTTTGACAGTACACCGTTTTCCCTATCCTTACCATTTCTGCCGCGAACCGGCTTTGGTCTTCATAGGTGCCAACATGTTCAATGGCAGAATTCGAAAAGGCCAGATCGACAGACTTGTCGGCGAAGGGCATTCGACAGCCATCCCCTACGACATAGGGAAGGCGTCTGTGGTCCCCCGTCACCGAGATATTCACAATGACTATCCCTTGAGTACGCCCGACAATTTCCGTCCAGAGATTCGGGTCCCCTCCCATATCCACGATGGTCTTGCAGGCTGCGTACCGCTCGAGGAAGCCACGGAACCGTCTACCTCTGAAGAAGCGCCGCCAGGGAGATTGAAAGTCGTAGGGGTTCATTAGCCTAGCTCTATGCTGGAATACGTTTCGCGCCGAGTTTCGGGCAGAATTCGCTTATGGGCAATACTGATTGCAAGAAGCCAAGTGAGATGGCCTATTCAGAAGATTCTCCGTTTTTCGTTTGCTCGGCGAAGAAACGCGAACGGTGTCTGCCAAAGCGTTCAAACATACGCTCTGTTGAGGACCCGACCGCGACTTGAATATCGCGTCCCACACCGTTCCAAAATTCCTTGCGCGGATCACGCAAATCGACCTCGTGCCAGGCTCTTTGACAGAGGATCCATCCCGCGCCGACGCAAAAGGAAAAAACGGCACCAAGTGCCATAAGCAGCAGCCGGGGAGGCCACGATTTCTTCTCCGGCGTATCCGCCATGTCATAAACCTGAACCGATGGAGTTTCTTTCGCTTCCTCGATTCTTGAGACCTCATACTGCGCCGTCAGCAGTTCGTATACCTTCTCCTGAATTTTATTCTGTAGATAAAGGTCGGCCCACTTCACCCCCAGCAAAGGCAACTTACGAATCGCCGGATAAATGTCGTTCGGATCGAGGTCTTTAGAAGCCGACAACGGATTAATCGGTTCCGACCCTCCGGAGCCGAAACTGGAGTTGGAACCGCCCATTTTTACCAATTGCCTCTGAATCTCCTCCACCCGCGCGCGCGCGGAACGCAGGCGAATGTTACTGTCGGTGTAGACTTGAGACAAACCTTGAACTTCCGATTGAGCGGCGATTAGCTGGCCTTGCAGAATTGCGGCCGCCTCAACCATGGCCCTGCCTTGCTCCGGGATATCTATAGCGGTATTTTGACTGGCGAATTCGCTAAATTCCTTTGCCGATGCGTCTAAGTCCTCCCTCGCCGTCTTTAGTCGCTGTTCGAGAAAGATACGTTCCCGCCGTGCGGCGGAGGTGCTCACCTTGGCCACCAAAACATTCAACTCTTCCACGTAGGCCTGGGCTAACTGGGAGGCGCGATGGGGATCAGTATCCGTTACTTTAATAACGATTACACCACTCTTGCGATCCTCCGCAATCTCTGTTCGGCTGGCAAGCTTTTTGCGGGTATTTTCCCAATACTTGATTCCATAGACCTTCCGCAGATCGAATCGCTGAATCAGAGCATCGGCGATGGTGCGGCCTTGCAGTACCATTGTATAAAGTGCACCCTGGCTCTTGGCTCCAAGCAGATCGCTTGCCACCTGTCCCAAGCCGGATTCGGTCCCTCCCGAGCTACTTGAAGATCCCGCCATTGCGGCCATCATCGCGAGCGAACTGCCCGAGTCTTTCTCAGGAGGCATAAGGCGAAGGGTCGACTCATAGTGTTTCGGAAGCAGAAAAGCAAGGATCGTCGTGGCCACGAGTCCCACAAGCGTGAACCGCCAGAGGAGGCGCCGTTTCTCCCACAGCAGCCGCGCTCGATCAAGCCCTCCCCGTGCTGAGGACTTGACAGGCTCATGCGCCAGTCCGTCACCGCTGGAAGGTACTCGGATTTCTTTCAGTGGGCGGTCCGAAATCTCCAATCCTACAGATTGTTTCACTTTAAGTCCTCGATGGCTCGATGAAAATCATTCTATCTAAGACGCAAGGGCATTCAAAGTAGTGCCGATTGTACGAGAGCATCACCGTCCCCGCCGCCAGTGAGGATAATACGTCACCTGCACAGAAGCAGTCGTATTCGATTGCCCGCGGGGATCAAGCTCGAGAAATTGCCATTGTTCGTATTGCAGGAAGCCAGAGACCGTAAGCTCCGGAAAAGGCGTGAACTTGCCGCTAACGGAATAATCCGCGAGTCGGCCACCGCCGATAAAGTTGTTGGCCACATCCTGCAGTCTGTATCCCACCTGCAGTTGGTTCCGCGGCGAAAACGAGTACGTCAGCCAACCTTGTCCGCCCCGGCCCGCCCGGCCAATCCAGTTCCCCAGCAGGTTTCCGTCGTTCGTGTAACCGGTGCGATAGCGGCGCAAGTCGTAATAAACAAATCCGGGCGCAAACTCATTGGCCCTGGATTCGTTGATGCCCTCGGCGCGAAACTCCATTTTGGGCAGTCGCGGCAGTTGCGGCATGTAGATCCCGGGATTCACATTGGCTCGTGTTGAACCGATGGGTGAAACCTCGTCCACTACCAAGGAATCCATGTAGACGGTCAACCAGTTTCTCAAGCCGGGCACGCGATAAGAAAAATCCGCCGACGAAATTCTTTTGCCGGGATTGGTGGCGGCATTGGGCGAGTGCGTAGTGTAGCTGCGAAAGTAGTTTTCGAAAGTTACGGGCAGACCTGGACCGCCAAACATCGCGGTGATTCCCATCCCGAACTCAAAATTCCGCGAGGGTTGAAAGCTTATCTTCTCTCCGTGGATAAAGGGCTGCGGAGAAATGTTCGGACCAACCACTGCGACAGAGCCGGGAAAAGCGTGGCACGAAGGGACCGTGCAGAACTCCCAATGTTGCCCGGAAAGCTGTCCCACGAAAAACTCAGCTCGGAACGGTCCCAGTATTCGTGACAATCCAGGGATGTCGTGCGGCGCAACGTCATCCACCTTCAACATTGGGATAGGGGCCGCGTTGTTGCTCAATAGGAAGGCGCCGGATTCACCTGGTCCCAGCCACAGACTTTGTGTTCCGAAAGAAATCTGAACGTTGTTGAGGTTAACTGCAGCCATGCTGTCGAGCAGTTCGAACTGGTCAGCTTGCGCAGACCCGTTGGCCAGCGGTGGAGTTTGATCGGCCGCCGCAACTGCACCCAGCGTTTGCGCCGATTCGGAAGGCATGGCTGGCGCGTGCTGATATTCTCCACGGAAGTAGACGGACACGGGGCCGGCTTCCGCGTCGGCGCTGATACCGGTAACATTATTGAATCCGCTCCAGTAGGGCCGGCCGTAATCGTTGGTGATCGTTTGGCCGAAGTGGTAGCCATCTCGCACCGGAGTTCCAGAAATTCCCATCATCCTCGTATAAACTGATTCCACACCCGCGCTGACATTGGGAGCCCCGTCCAGCCGGGCGATCTCCTCGCTGAATTCTCTGATCAAGGCGGCATAGTTTCGTCCCGCCTCGCCATCTTCAGTTCCATTCGCTGAAAACCGGCCTTCCGCATCATCCACTAGCCGGGCGCAGGCCATCCGCGTCCAAGGCCGCATTCCCAGGACTCCGGTTTGAACGTAGCCCAAGGCGATAAGCCTCTGCAGTGCAGGATAGATCCAGCTATCGAGCGGGACGTAAGGAGAAGCCATGTAATTGGGATTCCGACTCTTTTCGCCGTTTCTATCTTCGAACACGGCGCCCCAGCCCGAGCCGCCGAGCTCGGGGTCATGGTGTGCACGATAGACCTGGCGGCCGAAATACCAGCCCAAAACACTGCCGATGACCGCATCGGTAGGAAAGTGTTGTTTCGCGGTGACGCGACTAATGGTCACCGCCGAAGCTAAACCGTAAGCCGCCGTTTGACTCAACCAGCCGGGATACTCGTGGGCCCAGACGCTGGCCACCGACCAGGCGATGGCGGAGTGTTCGGACGGAAACGAACTCCCACCAGAAAAGAAGTCGCCGTGCCCATTTCCCTGATAAGGCCGTTCGCGTTGAGTGACCTCCTTAAAGGCGTAGGCAACGATCGTGCTATTGATCGCCGCCTCCCCCGCCAGCAACCCGGCTTCCGACAGATGATCATCCTGCTTCATGCGGCCCAAGAGGAATGAAACTCCACCGAGCCCGATCAATGAGTATGCGGTGTAATCGGAAAATTTCTTGCTCGTGTCCACATGGCTGAGTGGAACTTGCTTCGCCCACCAACTGTCGGTAGAGATGAAAAAGGCTGTAGTCGCGGCCCCTGGCAATATCCACTTGAGATCTTTGGTTTGGAGGTGCGCTGGACTTGTCCAAAATTGCTTTTGATCTTCCACCACGTGTTTGACAAATGGCGATACCAGCCGATTCTCCGGATCCTCCCCCGGGACAAGCCAGCCGCGGCGTTCGTCTTTCAAAGCCGGCGGAAGTCCTGGATTTCCCGCCGCCTGCGGCTGAGGAACCGGCGCTTGCGGCGCCGCTTCAGCGCTCGTTTGGCCGCCTGCCGCATGAACCTTCAGCAAGAGAGCTAACAAGAGGCATAATCTTCCTACACACCGCATCAGGATTTCGACCGCGCCGCGCGGCAAAGCCTCGATAACGTCATCTTCTAATCTAGTGAGCTGCGTAATAGGCCGCAATCGCGGCGGCCGAGCCTATGGAGGCCGCGACCTGGGCGATATTCAACGTGGATTTCAGCTTGCCGAAGGTGTAAATATGTTCCGGCACCACTACCATATCGCCGGCTCGTAGCTCGGTATTCTCGACTCCTCCGCCAAGGATTGTGCCGGAGCCCCCGACGACAGAGCCATCGGCGCGAATTACAAATGTGCCCTTCTTATTCGCCAACTCGTTGGGACCACCGGCCTGTTTCAGATACCAGCCGGCGTCCTTGCCCGGCTTGTAGGTGATCCCGGTTGGGTTGTATACCGATCCATCGACAAAGATCACACCGGGCCGCTTGGGAATGTAAATCACGTCTCCGGCGCGCAGTTGCACGTCCGCCGAGGTATTAGCCCAGCGCTTGATGTCCGCGGAAATATGAATCACGAGCCGGCCGGCGGGCGGCGTGTTTTCCAGTTCGTCAACCGTCTTTTTGTACTGAATCACCGAAGCCGTGGCCTCGGCCCTATCATCCAGACCCATCTCAGGATCCAGCTTTACGTTTTTGGCTTCCGTTTTAATGCGTTGGATCAAGTCCGCCCGGTTTTTTTCCTCCATCTGTCGTAACTCGACGCGCTCAAAAACCGCGCCGTAGGGATAGGCGGTGGAAAGAAACCCTCCAGCGCGCGCGATGACGGAACTCAGGCGCTCGCCGGGCTGAATGCCATATCCGCCGGCGTGCGCAACTTCTCCTTTGACTTGCACCGTAGCCGCTAGATCCTGCCAGTCCGAAATCTGGCCAATAGTAAGCACATCGCCGTCGCGCAGGCGGACATCGGAATCCGGCTCCCCTAGCATGGCTTTTGCTATGGGTACATTCACGTGATCGCCGATCACTTTCGTGCCCTGCACCACTTCGAAGCGGGTGAGATCGGCTTGCTCGGTGTAAGCCCCACGCCTGAAACCGCCGGCCAGCTTCACCAGTTGCGCCGCCGTCATATCCTGACCCAGAGGATACTTCCCGGGACGGCCCACTTCCCCCTCCACCGACACCATCGGGGGGTCAAGTTTATCGAGATCACGATGAACAAAAACACGATCCTTGCTTTCCAGCGCGATATCGTACTTCGGGTCGCCTTCCAGAGCCTTGCCCAGATTGACGTTGATAACCTCGAGCTTGCCGCCGCTGGTCTTGCGGTAAATCTGGGCGTCGTCAAGCAGGGCATCGCGAGTGGTACCACCCGCGAGGTAGATCGCATCCCGAAGATGCGGAGATCCATTCGTGAGATGGTCACCAGGATCGCGCACTTCTCCGCTGATTGTGATCACCGGCGGATCTTCGAAGTCATATTTGCTGAAAATGCGAATCGTATCGAAGGGTTTGAGCACGAGGTCCTGATCTTTCCCAGCGAGAGCGTCGCCCAGATTGAAGGCGAGCACCACGGGCGTATTGTCAGGCTGCGCCAGGCGGATGATTTCGGCGTGACTCGCGGATGGCTCCGGCAACAGATCTTTGTAAGACTTGATCAGGTCTGTCACCTTCATTCCTTCGGTGTAAGCAAACTTGCCGGGGCGGAAAACGTAGCCGTCTAGATAGACGGTTTTGTCCGCATAGGGAAGGATCGGAGTGATCTTGACTTTATCTCCGTCCTGAACCTTGAATTCCTCAAGCGCCTTGGTGACTTCTTTCTCGTTGTTGTTTTCGGGAATGTCGAGGCGAAGCATGGTGCGGCTCTCGTGACTTTGCACGCGCTCTACATCAACGTGACGCAGGGTTCCCGTGGGAAGCACACCGCCCGCTAATTGCAACACTTCGGCTAGACTGTTGTCGCCGTTCAGTTCGTAAATCGCAGGCCGTCGCACCATTCCTTCCACGGTGACTTCGCCGCTGAGCGGCGGAACCTCAATGCTGTCGCCGGATTGCAGGTTTTGCATCTTTCCCGTGACGCCGTGCAGCAATAAGTCGTAAACATCCACCCGCTCTACAAGTTGCTTGCCGCGGTAGTGGTCGAGCAGGCGCAGCGAACCATCGGAGGTAGGTCCGCCGGCAAGGTAGAGGGCGTTGAGCGGCGTGGAAAGCGAGCTGACATCGTAAGCACCGGGTCGCTCGACATCGCCGACTACGTAAACGCGCACAGTGCGAATACGGGAGAGTGAGACATCCGCATCGACGCCGCGAAATTGGCTTCGGAGCACGCTCTGCACCTGATGCTGCACATCGCCTAAACTGCGCCCAGAAACTTCGACGGCTCCGACTTCGGGGAGAACGATGCGGCCCTCGCGATCGACCACTCGCTGCAACCGCTGGGAGATGCCTCCCGAAAGGTTAATGGTCAAGCCGTCCCCGGCGCCAACCACATACTCCGGCCCAGCGGGCATGTCCATGGGAAGCTGGTCAAGATTTCCCGAACCATTGCGAAAAACATCCTCACCGAAGCGCTCCAACTTTAGCGACTTTCTGGAGTATTGCGCGTAAAGATCATAGAGCGACGGGATGTCCGCATAAGGATTTGGCCGGTGACGGAGCCTCGGTTGTTGCGGCCGCTTGGGATAGACGTAGGACGGGTACTGTTCGGAAGTTTGGTTCTCGAAGCGGGATTGTTGCGTTCCCAAATCATTCATGCCGCTCTGGCGCCCCAGCGAACCTAGAAGTGAACTTCCGGAAGATCCTAGCGCGGACGTCATTCCGGACATTCCGGAACCAGACATGCTCGATCCGGCCATACCGGACATACCCGACATACCTGACGACCCCGAACTGCCGGACATCCCCGAAGTTCCTCGCCCCATTCCCTTCATTCCCGAAGAGAAGTCGGTCTGGCTGGCGCTCAGGAGGCCGGAAAGTTGGTCCGCCTGAATGCCTGCCATTTCCTCTTCATCTGTATCCGAGCCATAGAAATCTTCCGAACGCATCTGGGTCGTTTGGAGCTGGCGGCGGGGATCATTGGACTGTGGATATCCCTGCGAGGGCGGATATTGCTGCAACGGATACTGCTGCTGAGGCGTGAACGGTTGCTGATTTTGAGGTTGCTGATTCTGAAGGCCAGAAATCGACGGTTGCGAAGTCGGACTCATCGGCTGCTGGAACAAAGATTGCGCCGTGCCCCCGGGAAGATATTGCGTCAAGTAGCAATCCAGGTCGCTATCGTGCTTTGCCCAGTAAAGCTGCTCCTGCGACTCGATCCTCTTCATGTCCGGCTGATCGGAGGCTCTTGTCGCCGCTGCGCTCTTTTCAATCTCTTTTTCACCAAGCTCTGGTTGGCGGCATGGCAGGTTTCTGGCCAGTTCCTCGCGGGTTGGCTTGGCCCGGATGTAGGAACGATCTTCGATCTCGCGGGTCGCAATCACGCGGACGTTCTGATCTTCCCGGATCAACCGGAACAGGGCATCATCGGTAAGATCGTTGGGATCGAGAACCCTGCCCTGTTCGAACGCCTTACGCACCAGAGCCTTCTTAACCTGCAGGAGAAGCCCGGGCTCGTCACGCAGAATCTCGGTGATCTTGTCGGCGGAGAGCGACACCAGTTGCTCAGCCTCGTGCTCGGCGCGGGAGTTGGCTTGATCGATAGTCGTGTTGGGAGCATAGGTGACACGTGGCAGTTGCTGCTGCTGCTGGCACCAAACGACGGCGGAAGTGCCCAAGACGAAACACATCGATGCCATTAAGAGATTGTTGCTGCAGCTGAAGAAGTACAAGAGTTTTTGCATAACACCTCTAACAGATCGACTGGAACCGGGAATCACTGACTCTATCATTTCAAGACAAAACCAACACACTACGAAACGCCGGCAAGATTTCCGCCGCCGGGGTGTGCCCCACTTAGGCGCTTTTTCATGCCGCGAGCCAGTGTACACGGCACATCGATAGACTTGCGGTTAATCATCCTGTGCGCTGAACACAGCTTCGCCCTCTCACTCACAGAGTCTGCGAGATAGGGCCCCACTTCTTAGTGTTACATCCGGCGATTCGTTGTTCTTGTGATCCCGTCCCTTGCATTCGACGCGTCCGCCTGTGCTCATCTCAGCTCTGAGTCAGGCCACCTAAAGATGGCGCCTGCGCACGCAAGGCGCTCAAGATGCCGGCCTCAGAACTTTCCAACTGCCTGGTTCGAATACCGATGATCGCCCAGCAGAAGATCCCGACGTTCTGTTCGGGAGCAAGCGCCAGGATCCGCATCCGCGGATACTGGCCCAGGAGGAAGCCACATTGGCCTTGACACTTCTCTGGCTTATCCGGCGCGAGGATGATACATCGGGCTGAACTTGTTCCACCACTCTTGTAAGGCTATCAGCGTCCGCCATCTCCCACAATTTCGATGTCCGGTTGATCGGCGATAGTCACCATTACGAGTGCCCCCCATGAGGCGGGGCCTATTTGCGACGAGCTCGGGCATTCGCTTCATAGTTTTCTCGGTGTAAGGGATTAAAGGAGACTATCGCTTCACCGGGGTGATCGGCAAGGTTAAAAAGGAAACCACGCGACCACCGGGTAACGCACACTACCGAGAGAGTTTAATGTAGATTTCTCGTTTCGACAACCTTGCGGACGCCGGTCTCATCTCAGTCCCGCGCAGAATTTCGCGATCACTTCGTCCAGTCGACTCGGCGGGTTGGGCGACCCGCAGGAGATATGATGAGAACGATATTCCTGGTGGTGCTGGTTCTGCTGTTGCTGGGGGCTCTCCCCACATGGCCGTATAGTTCGGGATGGGGCTACTACCCTAGCGGCGGGTTGGGGTTGATCCTGCTGATTGTCGTGATATTGGCGCTGATGGGGCGTCTCTGAACACGTCGCGGTTTCGATCTTGATTCTATTTCGAGAGAGCGGCCAGGACTTTGCGGAAGATTCCGTCGAAGGATTCTGACTTCGGGCCGGAGCTTTTCTTGAGTGCTCCAGCCAATGCCTTCTCCGCGACCACCCGCTGATAGCCAAGATTGGTTAGAGCGGAGAGAACATCCTCCTCCATCCCGCTCATTGCTGGCGCAGATGGAATGCTCTCGTTCGTAACGCCCCCCAATTTGTCGCGCAGCTCCAACACCATGCGCTCGGCGGTTTTCTTCCCGATGCCTGGGATTTTCGTCAGGCGGGTGAGATCGTCACCGCGGATCGCGCCGACCATCTCATCGGCGGCCATTCCGCTCAGAATGGTTATGGCCAGCTTCGGTCCGATGCCGCTCACCGTGATCAATTTCTCGAACAACTGCTTCTCGGCGGGATGAAGGAATCCGTAGAGCGCAATCAAATCCTCGCGCACGTGAGTATGAATGTGCAGTGCGACCTCGGAGCCGGCGGCAGGTAACTCCGAAAACGTGGGGACACTGATGTTCACTTCGTACCCGACGCCTGCGGTTTCTACTACGGTTTGATTGGGGTGTTTGGCCAGTAGTCTTCCGCGCAGGTGGGCAATCATTCTTGGGACATTGTAGCTGCCGGGTAGCCGGCAAGCTGAGAAAAGAGTTGTGATCGCCCAGGAAAAACGGCGGGGCCGATCCCCGCCGTTCGTCCAAACTAAAGCTCCAGTGTATTACTTCTTATTGACTGCCTTTTTCAGTTCTGCCCCAGGGGTAAACTTTGCAACCTTGCGGGCGGCGATCTTGATGGTGGCCCCGGTTTGCGGATTGCGCCCGTTTCGCGCCTTGCGCTGTGACACCGAGAACGTACCGAAGCCTATCAACGCCACTCGATCCCCTTTTTTCAACGCACCCGTAATGTTGCTCACGGTGGTATCGATCGCAGTTGTTGCCTGTGCCTTGCTGATCTCGCAGGCGCCCGCGATCTTGTCAACCAGATCGGCTTTATTCATAGTTTCTCCTCGCAGGTCTCTTTCTTGCCCGGCCGAATCCGGGAGGATTGAAGTTCGCGGCCGAGTGAGAAACCTGACGGCTGGTATTTTCCTCTCTCTGGGGAGAATGTCAACTGTGAAAATCCGCGCCAGAAGCCAGTTTCGCACCCCCGCGTCCCGGCTTGGGGCTGCCGGGGCGGTTTTGCCAATAACCGGTGGCCAGAATAAGTGCGCGTAAGGCCGAGCGCAAGCTGTCCTCAGCGCCACCTGATCCGTTAAACGCCGTGGGGCTGGTTTTCCTCCGGCCTCCACAGCCCGAATCGCCGCTGCACAGTTTGTACACAGGCAATGCAGGTTTGGCGCTTGCGAGACGGCGGCCTTCTGGTGCAAAGTCGGAGAATACAATTTCATGAGCGTGAAAGAAGAATTGGATGCTGACTAAAACATCGGCGGAAGTCTGTCCACTCTGCGAGGGCACGGGTTGGAAGACGCTTCCGGCTCAAACCGGTGCGCCCCGAGACCGCCGGGTCACGCGTTGCGATTGCCGCTTGCGGGAGCGGAACCACACCTTGCTGACATCTGCACATATTCCGAAACGCTATGAGCACTGTGAACTCGCGAGCTATACGACCGATTTCCCTGGGGCGCATCCTTCGCTCACGCTGGCTCACCTTTCGGCTTCAAGGTTTTCCCATGAGTATGATCCGCGCGACGGCACCGGCCTGCTGATCATCGGCAAGATAGGCACCGGCAAGACTCATCTGGCGGTCGGAATTCTGAAGGAACTTATTCTGAACATGGGTATTTCCTGCCTCTTTTATGACTATCGCGAGTTGCTGAAGGAAATTCAGAATTCCTACAACGCGACGGTGCAGTCTACCGAGTTGGATGTGCTGCGCCCTGTCTTCGAAACCGACGTTCTGGTGCTGGATGAGTTAGGCGCGGTGAAACCGACGGAGTGGGTTTGGGACACGGTCAGCCTCATCTTGAACACGCGCTACAACAACAATCGGACTACTCTTATCACGACGAATTTTGAGGATCAGCCCGCTGCCGGCGCCAATGGTTCAGCGTCTCTGGCGCGAGCGGCTGCGCGATCCGAAACCCTCGGCGACCGTATTGGAGAACGCATGCGCTCGCGCCTGCATGAGATGTGCCGAGTGATCAAGATGGAAGGCGAAGACTTCCGGCAGAAATTCCGTAGCGCCAGCTTTCGCTAAACCTTTAATCCTGTGTCTTCTGGGACCGATCTTCTGTGATGCTTGCTATCATTCGGTTGCCGGCTAAAAGGGGAAAAACAATGCGCTGGTATCACTACATATCGTATTTCTTCGGGGGAGTATTTCTTGCGAACGCTCTACCCCATCTCGGTAACGGAATCTCCGGGCATGCCTTTCAGAGCCCTTTCGCAACACCACCCGGAGTAGGACTGTCCTCTTCAGTAATCAATGTCGTTTGGGGCCTCTTCAACCTCACTGTGGGCTACCTGCTTGTCTGTCGTGTCGGCAGCTTCGATCTGCGCAAGACCCTGCATGTACTCGTTCTTGGCGCGGGCGTCCTCATCATGTCACTCAATCTCGCCCACTATTTTGGACGGCTCCACGGTGGGCTGTGAATCCTGCTTGCTTTGGTTCCCCTGTGCCTCTGTGGTGAATACTTGCTTACAATGATTTCGTGCTGACTGAACGGGTCGAATTCACCCCCGAACGCGATGCCGAAGTTTTCGCTTCCGTGCCTGCGGCTCCGGCGGTATTTCTATTGCGCGGAGAAGACACCCACGCCGAGCCTTACGTCAGCAAGACAGCAAATCTTCGACGCCGTCTGCAACGCCTGCTGGGTCCGGTAGAAGAGCGCACCAAGAAACTCAATCTGCGCGGGCGCGTCCGCTCGATCGAATATTCAGCTACCGGTTCGGATTTCGAATCGGGTTTTGCGCTTTACAAAGTTCTCCGCGAGATTTTCCCGCAGACCTACGCCCATCGCATGCGCTTCCGCTTTGCGCCCCTGGTCAAACTGCATCTTGCCAACCGATACCCGCGGGCCTCGATCACTACGAGAATGGGGCGGCTTACCGGCCCCGCTCTTTATTACGGCCCTTTCCAGTCGCGAACCGCCGCAGAGAAGTTCATGAATGACTCGCTCGACTTTTTCAAGATGCGGCGCTGCGTTGACGATCTGCATCCCGATCCCGCATTCCCCGGTTGCATTTATTCCGAAATGAAGATGTGCCTCGCGCCCTGCTTCAAGGGCTGCACCGATGAAGAATATTCCGTCGAGGTCAATCGAGTGCAGGCCTACTTCGATTCCAGGGGTGATTCTCTCGCCCGCGAGTTTGCCGCGCAGCGCGACGCCGCCTCGGCCAATCTGGCCTTTGAGGACGCCGCTGCCATTCACTTGCGTGCGGAAAAACTGAAACCATCACTCAGCCAGCTTCCGGAGATCGTCTGCCGTCTCGACCGCTTATCGGCGCTGATGATCCTGCCTTGCCACTTGCCGGATTCCGTGACTTTCTTTCGCGCGGAAAGTGGTGCGATTGCGGGACCGGCGGTGTTCTGCATCCAAGCCACCGAACACGCGAAGTCGCAATCCATGGAGTCGCGAGTATCGGTGCTGCTTGATTCATTTCCCCCTTCGCAAGCGCGGACCTCGCTTGAAACCATGGAGCATCTCGCGTTGCTCAAACGTTGGTACTATCGCGGCAGCCGCATCGGCGAAATATTTCTGTCGGACGATAAAGGGGCCTTGCCCATGCGCCGCATCGTGCGCGGCATTGGCCGCGTGCTTCGGGGCGAGTCGGCGGACGCTGAGGCGCTTAACCACGGCAGTGCCGCAGCGAGTGGAGATCAGGATCCCTCGCTTCGCTCGGGATGACAAGGCATTGGGACTAAACATAAATTAAGGAAGGAATGGAAATGGCAATTAACGATCGCCACAGCAAGCAACTCCGCGAGCAGTTGCTCGAACTTCTTGACGGCGGCGGAGCTCATACCCGCTTCGACGGTGCCGTAAAAGATATGCCGCAACAATTTCGCGGCGTGAAGCCGAAAGAACTCCCGCACTCCGCGTGGATGCTGATCGAGCACCTTCGCATTGCGCAGGAAGACATCTTCGACTTCTGTCGCAACGCCAAATACAAAGCGCCGAATTGGCCCGATGATTACTGGCCGAAGTCGGAAGCGCCGCCGACTGCGGTCGCATGGAACAAAAGCATTCAGCAATTTCGTAAGAGTCTAAGAGCCATGCAGGATCTAGTTGTGAATTCGAAGACTGATCTCTACGCCCGCATCCCCTGGGGCGACGGGCAAACCATCTTGCGCGAGGCGTTGCTCGTGGCCGACCACAATGCTTATCACATTGCACAAATCATCGATCTGCGCCGGTTGCTGGGCCGTTGGAAAGAGTGACGCTCCTAGAAAACTACCGTCGCGCATTGAGCCCCCGGCTGCGATGGGCGGGACGCCATCGCGACAGCCGCCGGGACGAAGGCGCTACGATAACGATAACGATAACGATAAGAAAATAAGAACCGGCCCTTTTTATGGGGCCGGCTCATTGCGGTTAAGCGATTCGCTTCGCCTTACTGCACTGCGAAGATCAGATCGTCGTGATCGTTGTAAGAGCCAGTCGTACAAGACGACGCGCTTCCCAGATAACGGAATTGCGCGCGAACTGCCTGCAGGCTGCCGGTTGGAAGGGTGAACGTAGCCGACAAACTCTGCGCTCCAGCCTTCGTGGGCACAATCGTCTTAATGAAAACCCACGAAGGACTGTTGGCATTGGCGGCGTAGTAAAGGTCCAGAGCGTCGGAGGTGAATCCGGTCCAGGCCCAAACCGTTGCTGTGACTGTTGCCGTGGTGCCATGCGTAAGCGAGCCGCTGCTCGATGTAACCAGGATGCGGTCGTTCGACTCGTCAGAGTGGAAAGTTCCACTGGTGCCGTCTGCGCAGGAGCTGTTAATGGTGTTGGGTTGATTCGGTTCCGCGCCGCCGGAGATGTGATCGCGTCCCAGCAACAGAGACGGACCGGAATCACAGGAACTGCCAACGGTCGCGCACCCCGGAGCCTTCAACGTGGAGTTGTAGACCGCAGTTTGCGCTCCTCCTCCTCCGCCCGATGAATTCACCGTGAGAGAGATGGTGGTGCTTGCGTTCAGGCTGCCTGAGGTGCCGCGGACGGTCACCGTGGCCGTGCCAGTCGTCGCGGTCGCGGAGGCAGTCAGGGTCAGTACGCTGGTTGAAGTTGTGGGATTGGTGCCGAAAACGGCTGTGACGCCGCTGGGCAGGCCGGAGGCCGCCAGGGTTACGCTGCCGCTGAATCCGCCAATATCGGTCACCGTGATGGTACTGGTCCCGCCCGCCCCGCCTTGCGTAATCGTTAGGCTGCTTGGGGAGGCTGAGAGCGTGAAGCTCGGGCTCGAAGAACCAGCCAACAGGGTGATCAGGCCAGTCGTATTCGGGCTGCCCCAGCCGGTGCACAGGTCGAAGCCGGTCGCTGCCGAGAAAGTGCCGCAGCTTCCGCTGGTGATGTCGTGGAAGTACGTGCTGTAGCTGGATCCTTCAGCCGCCGGGTAAATGATCGGATTAATGAAGCCGATCGTTTTGCCGTTGGCCGCTGCCTGCTGATTGGCCAGAGCCAGGTAGCCGGCCCACATGGGCGCGGCGAAGCTGGTGCCGCCGTAGTCGTTTGCCGTACAGGTGGTTTGGTCGGCGCAAACGTAGAAGGTGAAGTTCGCGTTGGCCGAGACATCCGGGCCATTCCGGAGTGTCTTTGAACAACCGGAGCAGCCATCCACAGGCGTCTGCCACGAGGGGATGGGAATGGAATCTGGAGAAACGCCGCCGCCGCTGTCTGCCCAGGCCGTTTCCGATTTCCACGGCCCCGCTGCGCTTGAGGTCGTCAGGTCCGTGCCGCCAACCGAGACGATATTGGCATCGTCCGCCGGCCACGCCTCGTTCGAGGCAGACCAAGCCGAACTGTCGCCAGACGCGGCAAAGAAATTCTGGCCTTGCGACGCCATCTGTTCAAAGTACGGATCCAGAGTGCTGGGGTCCGCTGGTGTCCAGCCCCACGAGCAGCTGATCTGTTTGGACAAAGGAGCGTCCGTAGTTGAAACCATCGCGCTGATGCAGGCAGTGTCGCTGATAGTCGAGGCGTTGCCGCAAACGTACATATAGAGCATTGTGGAGCCTGGGGCCATGCCCATGGCCTGCGTCATGTCGAGAGTCTGTTCCGTGTCATCGCATCCGCCACTCGCGGTGCAAGTCGTGCTGTACCCGCCCGTGGAAATGAGGGTGGGAGTATAGGGCTTAGTCTGCCCAACATTGCTGTAATACGTGTTCAGATCGGCCAAGTCGGTGCCCAGAAATTCGAACAAGGCGAGGTTCTGGCCGGTGCCGGTGAGCGCCGTTCCCTCGTAGTAGGCCGCGCGCATGTCGCTGCCTAAAAAGGAAGCCGATGGGCCGGAGCCGGTGGTGGCATGAGATATAACCTTCTCGGAGTCGATCCCATGGGCCTTAGCGAAGTCGCTCTTCTTCACATACATCGGATGCGGCCTGGAATCGTTGTCCAAACCCGTGATGTGCCAAAGCTGGAAGGGAAGATCCACCGTCGGCTCGCGGTCCACAGCAAAGAATGTGCGGTCTTCGCTGAGGTCGCGATAGGTTCCCATGGTCACATGGAAGGCCTTCTGGATGTTCGCCACCGTGCCGGTGAGCGCCAGGTCCCTCTTCTCACGGTTTCCGCCGATGATGTCAAAGCCGCTCGCTTTCGCAAAGGCAACTAAGGCGTCCCAATCTTCCTGGCTGGGGCCGAACCGCGCGGTAACCTCCTGCGGCGTCAGGAACTGGTGGTAGGAGGGGCTTATAGGATTTTGAACTTCCTGCACGAAATTTTGCAACCCTGCGCGGTCGCGCAGCGGTAGAACAATGTCGAAGAGCAGGGCCTGGGTTGCCGGGAGTTGCCCGACGAACTGCGCCCGCCCACTGGCGACCTCATCGCGCACATGGCGCGTTAACAAGGACTGAGGCTGGGCCTGCCCTGTAATGGTAAATAACAAGACCACGGCTGCGCAGACGAGCGCAACCCGTGACAGCAGCGGGGAACTGATTTTTCTCATGTTGTGATCCTCTCGTTCGATGATCTCGATATTTTGTGTTGGGCTCGCAATGGGTTTGAGGGTGAGGGTTGCGGGTTGAATTGCTCCTACTAATTCGGCGTTTATTAGCTGCGCCCGAGGATGGGCGAATCCTAGCGCGCAGAGGGGCTGTGACTAAAAAATTTCCGTTTGTTGTTACGAAAGCCGAAGTCCGATTTGGGAGAAGGCTGAAACCCGAGACAGAGTGCCGATCTTAGAGGATTTACGCGGAGCGCAGTTGAAGCTCGTCGCCGCGACGAAGCTTTTCTGCGGCACGTTTCCGGAACACGACTTTCACTCCCTCGCGCCAGCGCTCGTCAATTCCCACGAATTCCCATTCGATCTTGGGTGAGAGATAACGCAGTATGGTGTCCGTCGCGGGGTGCACATGCAACGCGGGCGCAACCAGAAAAAGCAGCGGCTTCTCAGCCGACAGTTCGTGACCTTCAAAATACCCGAAGCGCGAGAACTCGCCGCGCGCATGGTGCCATTCTACCCGCGACCAGTAGTCCATGCCTTGCAACGGCAGGTGGATGTCTTCGTCGGCCTTGAGTTCCACTACGGCCAACCGGCCCTCGCGCGTTGTCGTGAGCACATCGATCATGGCGCGGTCGGCGGCGGAGAAAGCCGGAACCTGCGAATATTGACGCGAAGAATCGAGGCGATCATCGATCATGCTCACGTCACGCACCACCAGCGACTCCAGCCATCGCTCGGGACGCAGACGCCACAAAGGATGATGCCGCGGCCCGTAGGGATGGCGAGTGTCGCGAAGGCAGGTTGCGAGTTCGGCAAATGCCGCCTGGTTGGATGCATCCAAGACTCGTTCCTCCGCGCCAACACCAAAGACAATTTCTTCGGTGCTGCAAAACGATCCGGGAATACAACCGAGTCGCGCGCGTGCAAACTCGAGGCCGCGCCAGCGAAAAACAACCTCTGCGGCCGACGGCAGCTCGACTTCACAATTCGGAAGAATTCCTTGGACTCTCGCGATTGAATCTTTGAAACGCTCGCAGGCCGAAGCATTGTCAGTGGCATGAACCAGTCGCGTGGCCACATTGCCACGATCCGAACAGTCGATCTCTGCCAGCGCGTCGTGGCGTTCATCGAATTCGAATAGCGACCACTTGGCCGCGTCTCGGTTCAGATTCGCCATTCGCTCGCGAACCAGTGCGGAGCTGCCGCTGGGCACAAACATCTTCAGTCCCTGCACTAACAAATTGTTGGCTTGCCGCTGCCGGCACAGGTCGAACCACAGAATGCCGAACGTGAGCGCCGCGTCGACTGAGGCTTGCGCCTCCGTCGCATTCACCCCCATGAACGCGAAGGCAGAACGGCCTCGCTGCATCAGACCGCGCGCGTTGATCGGACCAAAAGACTTCTCCAGGTCCACACCGCTGGTTAATTTGGTGATTTTGAATTCGGGAAAGTGCCGGTCGAGCGTTCTGCGCAGCTTTTGCTCGTAGGTAGCACGAGCAATCCGCCGAGCGGTGGGAGTGCGACGGTCGCGATCGCGGCAGATTTCCAGCTTGGTGGGACGCGGCTGGCCCAGCCTCTGCACTGCAAGCCGCAGCGTGCCATTTTTTACTTCCGCTTCGAGCACGCGCCTCACGGAGTTGCGCTCCGCCGACCACAAGTGCAGCAGGCAGCGGTTGTATTCACCCGAGATCGAATATTTGGATTGCGCCAGGTCGAACGCCACGGCACCGTTTTCCAGTACCACGGCTCCTGCCGCCTCGCTGAGAAAATCCTGCACGGTACGACTCAGTGCTTCGGGCGTCACCATCGATACGCCGAGTTATCCATGCGAGCATTGTGTGGTCCGCGGGCTTGCGCCGTCTGTGACGAGTGACCATCGTTATGCGTTAGCTGTGGATGTTTCGCCCTTTGCGCTTCGCGCTGTATGGGATAATGGAGGCATCCGTCCAGAGTCTGCGGTGGGCTCGGCGGCATCTAATTCTGGTGAGCAAATCCTTGGGCAAACAAACTTTGGACAAACAAGTTTTCGTCGACCGGCAGCGCTTTTTCTTTGACCACTACGGCGTCACTGAAAACGATCTCGAACATTATTTATCGGCCGCTCTTTCGGCTGGCGGCGACTATGCCGACCTCTATTTCGAATACCTGTCGTCGACGTCGCTTTCGGTGGACGAGTCGATGGTGAAGTCGGCCTCGCAGGGGATTTCGGCGGGCTGCGGCGTGCGCGTGGTCTCCGGCGAGCGCACCGGATACGCCTATACCGACGATCTTTCCGCGAGCCGAATTCTGCACGCAGCGCGAACCGCGGCTTTGATCGCCAGTGCTCCGGCGAAAACTTCTGTTGCTGGTTTTCAGAAAACGGCGGCTCGCAGCTTGTATCCCGTAACCTTGCCTTCGGTCGACGCCGAAATCACGGCTAAAGTTGAGTTGGTTATGCGGGCCGACAAGGCTGCGCGTGCCTATGATCCGCGAATTCAGGAAGTCCGCGCCAACTACATGGACGAGTTGCGCAATATTCTCGTCGTCGGCTCCGACGGAACCTTCGCCGAAGATTCCCAGCCGCTGGCCCGTATGAATGTATCGTGTATCGCGAAAACCGAGACCAATTCGGCTCGTGGCGGCTCGGGTGGCGGCGGTCGCGTTGCTTTGGATTTCTTCTTCGGCGATAAGAATCCTGAATACTTCGCGAAAGAAGCAGCCCGGCAAGCGATCCTGCAACTCGACGCGCGTGAAGCTCCCGCGGGCGAAATGGAAGTCGTGCTCGGCCCGGGATGGCCCGGCGTTCTGCTGCACGAAGCGGTCGGTCACGGGCTCGAAGCCGATTTCAACCGCAAGAAAACTTCGGCTTTCGCAGGACTAATCGGCAAGCGAGTAGCCAGCGAGGGTTGCACCGTCATCGACAACGGCACCATGCCGTGGCGGCGCGGCTCTTTGAACGTGGATGATGAAGGCGCGCCCACGCAGGAAACCGTCCTGATTGAAAAAGGAATTCTAAAGGGCTATTTGAGCGACAAGCTCTCTTCGCGACTGATGGGCATCGCCGACACCGGCAACGGACGCCGCGAAAGCTACGAGCACATCCCGATGCCGCGCATGACCAATACTTACATGCTTGCGGGCCAGGATAATCCCGAAGACATTATTCGCTCGGTGAAGCGCGGCATTTATGCGGTCAACTTTGGCGGAGGGCAGGTCGACATCACCAACGGCAAGTTCGTCTTCGGAGCCTCGGAAGCGTACATGATCGAAGACGGCCAGATCACCGCACCAATCAAAGGAGCAACCCTGATCGGCAACGGCCCCGATGTTCTGACCCGAGTCTCAATGGTAGGCAACGACCTGAAGCTAGACGAAGGCGTCGGCACCTGCGGCAAAGATGGGCAGGCCGTGCCGGTAGGCGTGGGCATTCCAACCATCAAGATCGATCGCCTAACGGTGGGCGGCACCGCCAAGAAAGATCCCGGCGGCTTCATGCAGTAAACTACGTCTTCACCACAGAGGCACAGAGACACAGAGAAATTCGGTAACGGCTCGTATTTGGATCGCAAGTCGGATGAGAGTGCCGCGTGACGCAAATATTGCTGTCTGGATTCGACTCTTATTTTTCGCATCTGGCGCTGCCTACCTGTGGCGCAGTGCCTTGTCTCCTAGGAGCGGTGAACCGAAAGGTCGATTTGATCGAGGCCTGCGTATTTTTGGTGCGGTATTGCTTTCGGCTGTTGTGATTTACTTCGTTGGGTTTGGGCTCGGACTCTATAGATCAAATTGAAAGCAGCCCACTCCTTGGATTTGCTAGTTTTTGCTTTTCTCTGTGTCTCTGTGCCTCTGTGGTAAAGAATTGTTTATGTCCTCAACCCAACTAGAAACCGCAAACCCGAAACTGGAAACCGACCTCCGCTCCCTCGCCCAGGACATTGTCCGCCGCGCCGTGAACGGCGGCGCAACCGCTGCCGAATGTGTAGTCCGCGAAGGCGATGAATTCTCCACGCTCGTCCGCCTTGGCCAGGTTGAAACCCTCAAAGAGTCCGGATCGAGGTCGATCGGCGTCCGCGTATTCAACGGCCAGCGCGCAGCCAGCACCTACTCCAGCGATTTCTCCCCCACCAGCCTCGACCGCATGGTGAAGTCGGCGCTGGAGCTTTCGAAGATTACATCGGAAGATCCGTTCGGTGGAATCCCTGATCCTGCGCAACTCGGCCAACGCACCGGAGACCTCGATCTCTATCACGAAGACGTCTATTCCCTTCCCGGACCCGATCGTATCGATTACGCGCGCCGCGCCGAAAAAGCAGCGCTCGATTTCGATCCGCGCATCAAGAACTCCGAAGGCGGATCGTTCGACGCCGCTACCGGCCACAAAGTTCTGGCCAACTCGCATGGCTTTGTGGGCGAGTACCGCCGGTCTTATTGCTCCGTGTCGGCGGTTCCCATCGCGCAAACCGAGGATGGCGCGATGCAACGCGACTACTGGTACGCAGTCTCGCGAACACTGAGCAAACTTGAGTCGCCCGAGCAAGTCGGCAGAGTGGCGGCCCAGCGCACGCTGCGGCGCTTAGGCGCGCGCAAGGCGAAGACCGCGCAGGTGCCGATCATCTTCGATCCCATGGTCGCGACCTCGATCCTCGAACATATTTTCGAGGGCGTAAACGGGGATTCGGTCTACCGTGGCGCTTCTTTTCTAGCGGGCAAACTCGGTCAGAAAATTGCTGGTGACAATGTCACTATCGTCGACGATGGCACCATCGTCGGTGGCTTTGGCACCAGCCCCTTCGACGGCGAAGGCGTGCCCACGCGGCGCACGGTAGTCGTCGAGAACGGCGTGCTGGCCTCTTACCTGATGAACACCTACACGGCGAAAAAGCTTGGACTGGCGACTACGGGCAACGCCTCCCGCGGACTTGCCGGCACGCCGGGAATCGGCCCGGGCAACTATTTTCTGCAGCCCGGAAGCAGAACACCGAAGCAGATGATCTCTGAAATCAAAGAAGGTCTCTACGTCACTGAGTTTCTCGGCCACGGCGCGAACCTTGTGACCGGCGATTATTCCCGCGGCGCTTCGGGCTTGTGGATTTCCGGCGGCGAGTTCGCCTACCCGGTCGAAGAAATAACTGTGGCCGGAAATCTGAAAGAGATGTTCTTCAATATTTCAGAAATCGCGAACGATCTGGAGTTCCGCGGCTCGGTAGCAGCTCCAACGCTGCGCATCGACGGCCTCACGGTCGGCGGCGAATAATCACGATTTTATAAGCGGAATATGAAATTCGCCAAGATCGTATTCTGGATCGCAGGCATGTGGGGCGTTTTGATTCTCTCGCCCCTCTACTTCATGTTCGATGTAATCGGCCGCCAGGACCCTCCTCCGATTACGCATCCGGCATTTTATTATGGGTTCGTATCCGTAGCGTTGGCCTTTCAAATCGCATTCATCGTGATTGCAAGAGACCCGGTTCGCCTTCGTCCCATGATGATTCCCGCCGCGGTCGAGAAATTCGGTTACGGCGCTACTTTCGTCGTCCTGTATCTTCAACGCCGTTTGACCCCGGGCGATCTGGCATTGGGTTGCATCGACCTGCTCTTCGGTGCTGATCATCGCCGCATTCCGCAAAACCGCCAACTAGTTCCGAGAGGTACAATCGACTTGCATGGGCGGATTGATCCAGCCAACTCCCGTCAACCAAGAGAGCGACTCTAGCCGACGTACGATTGCGATTGCCGTGGCCGTGGTCATCGTGGTCGCTGTAGTTTTCGCGTTTCTTTTGCGCAACCAGCCCAAAAGCGCATCAGGACCGCCTCCGTACGCAACAAATCTTAAGCTTTCGGATTTCAAAATGAGCGCCGCCGAAAATTTTGTCGGCGCCACCGTGAGCTATGTGGATGGAACCGTCACCAACGTTGGCGAAAAGATGGTCACGCATATCATGGTCGAAGTGAGATTCAAGGATGAGATGGGGCAACTCTCCCAGCGCGAAGATCTTCCGTTGCAGGTCTTGAAGACCTCCGGCCCTTATCCCGAGGCAGTGGACTTCAGCGTTTCGCCCCTCGGTCCGGGTCAGAGCAAGCCCTTTCGACTGACGTTCGAAAGTATCTCTGCACAGTGGAACCATCAATTTCCCGACATTCAAGTCACCGATGTAGCGGTGAAATAGAAAAACTCTTGACACACCTGGCGGACAAGGGCACGAGCATGGGCGCGAACAAGCCGCTATTGTCGGGCGAGCACATCAGGCTTGAACCTCTCGACCACAGACATGTTGATGGACTAGTGGCTGCTGCGTCGATTGACCCTTCGCTGTACCAGTGGAGTCCCGTGCCCCAGGGTGGGGGCGAGGCTGCGAGATACGTCGATACAGCGATCGCCTGGCGCGATGCCGGCAGCGCGGTTCCCTTCGCGATTGTCCGGTTGCAGGACGGAACCGTGATCGGCTCCACTCGATTCTTTAACATCGAACGGTGGGCTTGGCCCCAGGATCATCCCCGGCACGGGCAGATCGTCGATGCCTGCGAGATCGGTTATACATGGCTGGCGAGTTCCGCCATTCGGACCAAGGCTAACACCGAGGCCAAATTTATCATGCTCGCGCACGCGTTCGAAACTTGGCAGGTGCTCCGCGTTTGCCTGCACACCGACGTGCGTAATCAGCGTTCGCGCGCTGCGATTGAACGCATCGGCGGAAAGTTGGAGGGAATTCTTCGCGCCCATCGCATGGCGGCCGACTTTATTCCCCGCGATTCAGTTCGCTATTCCATCATTGCGGCGGAGTGGCCAGAGGTGAAAGAAAGGTTAATGCAGTTCCTGAACCGGCCCTGACCTTCCGCGTTAACTCAGTACAATGCAGATATGTCCGAAGCAAAACCATTTCGCCTGACGGAGTCGGTGAAAGCTGCGGGTTGAGCTTCCAAGCTGAGTCCGGCGGCGCTGGACACGGTGCTTGGGAAATTAGCCCGGCAACACGACCCCAATGTTTTAGTCGGCTTCGACCACGCCGACGATGCCGGAGTGTATCAAATCGCTCCCGATCAGGCGCTGGTACAGACGGTGGATTTTTTCACGCCGATCGTCGACGATCCTTACGCGTTCGGACAGATTGCCGCGACCAATGCGTTGAGCGATGTGTATGCGATGGGCGGGCGTCCGCTCACTTCGCTGGCGTTGGTTTGCTTTCCTGAGAAAGCCGATCTCGAAATTCTGGAGCGCATGCTCGCCGGCGGCCTCTCGAAAATGATCGAGGCCGGATGCACCGTGATCGGCGGCCACAGCATTCGCGACGAAGAAACCAAGTTTGGCTATTCGGTCACGGGGCTGGTACATCCCAAGAAAATTCTCGCGAATCTCGGCGCCAAACCGGGCGACGCCCTCATCTTTACCAAGGCGCTGGGCACAGGTGTGATCTCGACAGCGATAAAAAAAGGCAAAGCCGAAGCGGCGTGGATCGATGCTGCCGTGCAATCGATGACCACTTTGAACAAGCAAGCTGCGGATGTCATTCAACATCGCGAATTCAGCGTCCACGCTATGACCGATGTGACCGGTTTCGGCTTGATCGGCCACGCCCGCGAGATGGCGCTGGCCAGCAAGGTCGCCTTGCGATTCTTTTTGAAAGAGATTCCGATCCTGCCAGGAGCTTTGGAGTGCATTCGCGCCGGTTACATTCCCGGCGGCCTCAACAACAACCGTGAGTTTGCCGAGTGCACAGTCGGCTACGAAGCCGGCATCACTGACGAAATGAAGGCTCTGCTTTTCGATCCTCAAACTGCCGGTGGACTTCTGATCTCGGTCGCGGGGCGAGATCGCGACAGCCTCCTCAGCGAACTGCTCACGGCTGGCGTTTCCGCGCGCCATATCGGCGAGGTCATTGAATCCCAAAAGCCGCTGATCAGCATCTACTAAGTAGCCCATTCATCAATCTGACTTTATCGGGCGCAACGGATTAGGAGTGATAATGCAATTTCGCGAACTTGGCCGGAGCGGCCTTGTATTGCCAGCCGAAGGTCTGGGCTGTATGGGAATGTCGGAATTTTACGGCCCCGGCGATGACGTTGAATCCATCGCCACGATTCACCGCGCGCTCGAACTCGGCATCAACTTTCTCGACACCGCCGATGTTTACGGGCCCTATAAAAACGAAGAGTTGGTCGGTCGCGCCATCAAGGGCAAGCGCGAACAATTTGTGTTGGCCACGAAATTCGGCATCGTGCGTGATCCCAAGAATCCTAATGTGCGCGGCGTGAACGGCAAG
The DNA here is from genome assembly GCA_963789875.1 of uncultured Acidobacteriaceae bacterium. GTDB lineage: Bacteria > Acidobacteriota > Terriglobia > Terriglobales > Acidobacteriaceae > Sulfotelmatobacter. Next base: position 168,649 of record CAWBMI010000002.1, read on the forward strand.
CCCGAGTACGTGCGGAAGGCCTGCGAAGCCAGCTTGCAGCGACTGGGAGTCGAGACGATCGACCTTTATTACCAGCACCGCGTCGACCCCGCCACGCCCATCGAGGAGACCGTTGGCGCGATGGCGCAACTTGCGCAGGAAGGAAAGATCCGCCACATTGGGCTTTCCGAGGCTTCGCCGCAAACTCTCCGCCGCGCCGCGAAGGTTCACCGCATCGCCGCTCTGCAAACGGAATATTCGTTGTGGAGCCGCGAACCCGAGAACGAACTGCTCTCGACATGCCGCGAACTCGGAGTGGGCTTCGTCGCCTATAGCCCGCTCGGCCGCGGTTTTCTAACCGGACAATTCCAGCGCTTCGAAGATTTTCCTCAGGACGACTACCGCAGATTCTCTCCGCGTTTTCAAGGAGAAAACTTTCAAAATAATCTCGATCTCGTGCACAGAGTCGAAGAGATCGCGAAGGAAAAGCAGTGCAAGCCTTCTCAACTGGCGCTGGCATGGGTTCTCGCGCAGGACGACAATATCCTGCCGATTCCTGGAACCAAGCGCCGCAAGTATCTGGAAGAAAATGTTGCCGCGCTCGACTTAAGCCTCAACGAAGAAGATATGCGCCGCCTCGACAAAGTATTTCCCACCGGCGCGGCAGCGGGCGAGCGCTATCCCGAGCACATGATGAAAATCGTGAACGGGTAAGCCGCCGAGTCCAAGGGAGAGTGGAATAAATGAGCCCGGTAATGGAATACAAACAGCTTATAGCCGAAGTGCCCCCGAAGGTCATCCATTCCCAGAAAGAGAATCGCTATTATCTTGCGAAGCTGGAAGAACTCAACGCCCGCTGGGCTGAGTTAACACAAGCCGAGCGGGACCTGTACGATACACTGGGCATGCTCATCGAAGATTTCGAAAAGAAGACCTACAAGAGTCGCGCAGTAACCCCGATCGGGGTGATCAAAGACCTTATGGCTGCGAATGCTCTGAGGCAGAAGGATCTGATCGGAGCGTTCGAAACCGCCAGCGTCGCATCGGAGGTTCTCAAAGGCAAGCGGGCGCTGACAACCCAGCACATTCGCCGCCTCGGCAAGCGGTTCAATGTCTCGCCGGCTATCTTTCTGTAATCCTACCTTGGGGACAAGAACTAAGGGCGGCCTCAAGGCCGCCCTTAAACATTTCTAAAACCGATGTGTCTCTACGCCCGCGCCGGACTCTCCCCGCCCTTCACGATGCCGCGTCCCGGCTCCGGCTTCAACACCTGCTGCACGCCGTCATCGGGTTTCGAAGGAGACTTCATCGGAGGCAGTTCCTTGCCGTCCACCAGCAGCAGCACTTCGGACGCATCCAGCACTTCCCGCTCCAGCAAAGCCGCTGCGATTTTCTGCAGCGTGTCGCGGCTGGTTTCGAGAATGCTTTTGGCTGTTTCGTATCCCTGGTTCACCAGCTTGCGGACTTCATTGTCGATCTTGATGGCCGTGTCTTCACTGTAGTCACGATGCTGGCTGATTTCGCGGCCGAGGAAGATCTGTTCTTCTTTCTTCCCGAAGGTCAGCGGGCCAAGATCGCTCATACCCCACTCACAGACCATCTTGCGCGCCATCTCTGTGGCTCGCTCAATGTCGTTGCCGGCACCGGTGCTCATCTGGCTGAGAAACAACTCCTCGGCCAAACGTCCACCCATGAGGATCGCCAAGTCAGTCTTCAGATATTCTTTGGTGTAATTGTGTCGGTCGTCGATGGGTAACTGCATGGTCACACCCAACGCCATGCCACGAGGAATGATCGTTACTTTGTGAACTGGATCCGAACCTGGCAACTTCGCCGCCACCAGCGCGTGCCCAGCTTCGTGGTAGGCCGTCACCTTCTTTTCCTCATCGGAAAGAATCAGCGACTTGCGCTCCACGCCCATCAGCACTTTGTCTTTGGCGACTTCGAAATCGAACATCAAAACGGCTTTGCGATTCTGTCGCGCCGCTGCCAACGCCGCTTCGTTCACCATGTTGGCCAGATCGGCGCCGGAGAATCCCGGGGTGCCGCGAGCTAGAACAGTAAGATCGACATCCTCTGCAAGAGGAATCTTGCGCGTATGCACGCGCAGGATTTCTTCACGCCCACGCACATCGGGACGGCTGACGACAACGCGGCGGTCGAAGCGTCCGGGCCGCAGCAACGCGGGATCGAGCACATCGGGGCGATTGGTAGCCGCCATGAGGATCACGCCCTCATTCGACTCGAAGCCATCCATTTCAACTAGCAACTGATTCAAAGTCTGCTCGCGCTCGTCGTGACCGCCGCCCAGGCCAGCACCGCGATGCCGTCCTACCGCGTCAATCTCGTCGATAAAGATGATGCATGGAGCATTCTTCTTGCCCTGCTCGAACAGATCACGAACTCGACTGGCGCCGACTCCGACAAACATCTCAACGAAATCCGAACCCGAGATCGAGAAGAAAGGAACATTCGCCTCGCCGGCAACTGCGCGAGCGAGAAGGGTCTTGCCTGTTCCCGGAGGTCCAACCAGCAACACTCCCTTAGGAATTCTGCCGCCGAGCTTTTGAAACTTTTGCGCTTCGCGCAAAAACTCGATAATCTCGCGCAGTTCTTCTTTAGCTTCTTCCACGCCAGCCACATCTTTGAACGTGACTTTCTTCTGCTGCATAGAAAGCAATCGCGCCCGGCTCTTTCCGAACGACAGCGCCTTGTTGCCGCCGGTCTGCATCTGGCGAATCATGAAGAACCACAACGCTCCCAACAGAATCAGCGGAGCCCAGGTGCCCAGCAAAGTCAGCGGCCAGCTTCCGCTGTTCGCGTCCTTAATAGTAGTCAGCACGCCCTTGTCGCTGAGCGTCTTAAACATGTCGGGGTAATTGGCCGGAACCGTAGTGTGGAAGGCGGAGCCGTCGCTGTCCTTGCCGCGCACCTGCTGGCCATCCAGCGTGACTTCGTGCACTTTGCCCTGGCTCACATCGGTCATGAACTGGGAGAAGATTACGTCCCGCTCTTTTTGTCCGCTGCGCCCCTGTTGAATGACCGTCCACAACAGCAGGGCGGACAGCCCGATCACGACCCAAAAGACTACGGTTTTGACTGTCGAATTCACCAAGAAACTCCTGAAGAACTGGGAACCGGAAACCTGCCCGACACCCTGAGGCTCCTACACCTAGATTAGATGCAACTCGCTCAATTTCGATAGGGGAAAATCCCCTGAGCGTCTTATTCTACCTTTTCCTGCGAAAAAAGGCGCGGCGTCTCCCGCATAACTTAAGTCATGTGCGGAGCCGCTACTGCTGCCAGATAGGGAATGTTGCGATTAGTCTGCTGGACTGCACCCAACCCATAACCCACCAGAAATGCATCATCCACAAGGAACCCGAAATAATCCGGCTGCAAAGCCACACGGCGAGCCGACTGGCGATCCAGTAGCGTGACCAGCTTTACCGAAGCCGCCCCGCGAGCCCGCAGGTCATTCATCAGAAACTCGCTAGTTACCCCGGAGTGCACTAACCCCTCTACCAACAGAATATGTTGTCCGCGAATATCCGGCTCGTGGCTGAAAAAAATCTCCACCATCTCCCCCGCCTGTCCGCCCTGCTGTTTGCTGTATTTCGGCTTGATAAACTGGCAGACCACCGGAACTTCAAGCGCCCGGACCAAATCGGCCATGAACATGAACGCGTTCTCGAGAACTGCAAGCGCCTGGATCGTCTGCCCCTGGTAGTCATCGGAGATGTGGCGCGCCAGTTCCTTTACGCGCTTCTGAATCTGATCAGCGGCAATTACCGGGCGCAGCTCATCTGTGATTGCATTCATGAAGTGGCTCGATTCCATTCCAATTCTCGCGCCGCACTCTTCGCGGTCAGTCGTCTTCCACCCGAGTCAATGAGAGCTCTCGGATCAGTACGGCTTCCTGCTCCGGCTCGGCGCGCAGTCTGGCTGGAACTGGAAACCCGCGGATCCAGATAATGTCATCGCCGCTCGCAACCACCGGCCACAGCCTGCGTGCTGGTTGCGCCAGATGCCGCTCCTGCAGCAGTTCCTTGATCTTCTTCGGCGCTTTGGTGTGCGCCGGCCAGAAGCGATCCCCCGGACGCCAGTTACGCACGATCAGTTGGCCTGGCAACAAGTCCGCACGAACAAGTTGCTCGGAATTATACTCCGCAAATCTCGCCTGCGAAGTCAGGGGCATCGCCTCGATCACGGCCCCCAACTCCGGCACCGTGATGCGTCCCGGCACTGGCAGAGAATACTCGTAGTCCGGAATGCGCTCTTGTCGCCGCAGGTCGGGCGTAACGAATACTAAAGCCTCAGGTTCGCGCACAATTTTCCAGCCCAGCGGAAGCGATAATTCTTTGCCGTGGGGACCCTCCCCAGAGGCGAAGCGCAAGATCTCTTCGACGTGTTTGAACTCCAAAGGAATCCCGGCTTCGTCGCCGATCGCTTTGATCACCCTTCTCTGCACCGCTCTAGACTCGGTCAGCAGCCACGGCCGGCTTACGGATGCGTTCATAAGAGCAGGTCCGGGCTCTTCGAGCCGCTTTAACAATTCGGGATCGAGAACTTTCGAATCGAGCGTTTTGGATGAAGAGGCTTGAATCTGTACTAAGGATTGCGAATCCTCGAATCCCGGCAGCCCGCGCGTCCACTCCGGCTGCGACCACTGCACCACCGTGCCCACCCAGCCTGAGATTTCGTTTTCCCAGTAGTCTTCCTCGTCGCGGGCAATCTCCGCCAATTCGGCGAGGCTCGCAGCCACCGCGGGATTGAACTCCCGCTCAAGCAACGGAAGCACCATGCTACGAACTCGATTGCGTGTAAACCTTAGATCGGAGTTGCTCGAATCTTCGCGCCACGGTTGTTTGAGATCTGTGAGGTACTGCTCCAGCTCGCAGCGCCGAACGCCAAGCAGCGGCCGGATAATTTCGCCGTGACCGTCGCCATCTTCATCTTCGATCATAACCCTCGGATAAATCGCGCCGAGGCCACGATGCCCGGTGCCCCGAATCAGCCGCATCAGCACAGTCTCAGCCTGATCGTCGAGCATATGCCCTGTTGCGATCTTGTTAAGCGCTGCTTGCCGACTTGTGGGCACACTTAGGTTTTGAGAGGGCACGACTCCGAGAGTACGGTTTGGAAGGGGCACGGCTTCAAGAGTGCGGTTTTGAAAGGGCACGACTTCAGTCGTGCCGTCACTCGCACCGACAGTCCCGGGCTGCAGCCCCTGAGGAAAGCTTTGGGGTGGCGCAGCGCTTCCAGCGCCGCGATCAAAGGCTTGAGAGTGTTGGGCTTTAGCCCCTGAGATATCTGAATCACTCGGCGCATCTTCCGCTCCGAGAAGCTCTTCAAAGAATTCATACCGCAGAGCCCGCGCCGCCGCTTCTACCCCGTAGTGTTCCTCAGTAGCAAGCCGTGCCGCATCGCCACCTGCCACGTGGAACTCCAACCCAAACTCGCGCGCGAGCGCCGCCACAAACTCCTGGTCCGCGTCAGAGTCCGCCCCGCGAAGCCGATGATTGAAATGAACGACGGAGAGAACGATGCCGAGCTCATGGCGCAGTTCCAGCAGCAGGCGGAGGAGCGCTACCGAATCGATGCCGCCGGAAACGGCGATGCCGACCCGGTCGCCGGGACGGAGTGACCCTTCGCGCCGGATATAGGCCAACACGCGCTCTGCTAGTTCATGCACGGGAACATGGTACAGCAGCAATGACGTCAGGGAACCGACGTGGAAACTCAAGTCGGCAACGAAGATAGGAACCTACTCAGGATCGTTGAACTGCGCATCAGCAACGAGCTTGCTTATCAGGGAAACGGTTTTCAGAGTTTCAGCATCGTCGGTGCGTTCCCGGAGAATCGTGTAGGAGAAGAGAGCTTCCCGGCCAAGATTGGGCCCGAAACTGTGGCCAACCGCCCACCAATAGTTGCAAATTGGAGATCCATTCTCCTCGGAAGGCTGCTTCCAGGCAGCAACGATATTGTCACCAGATTCGGAGAGTTCCCCGGCTTCTTTCTGTGCTCGCTCGCTTAGAAGTTCCTTGAGCTGTTGTTTCGTGCATTTACCAGGGTTCGATAGCGTAATGAGGCTAACCCGAAGCCAGCCCGAATCGGTGTTCGGTGCCTGATAGAGATAGTGATCTGTATCCCATTCCTCAGTCCACTCGTGCGGAATCAAAAAACTGAGCTTCTCGTTGAAGGGTAAAACACGATCTAGTCGAATCGTCGTCACAGCCCCGCGCTCTTCTCCGCAATCAGCTTCTTAATCTTCTCCACAAACTCCGTAGCCAACATATCCTCGGTCTTCTCTTTCCCGCGAGTCCGCACATTGACCTTGCCGGCCTCGGCCTCTTTGTCTCCGACGACAAGCAAGAACGGAACCTTCTGCATGGCATGCTCGCGGATCTTGGCGTTCATCTTTTCGTTGCGGGCATCCACTTCCACGCGCACGCCGATGGCCTTGAGTTGATCCGCAACTTTCTTCGCATACTCGGCATGCCGCTCGCTAATCGGGATCATCGCTACCTGCACCGGCGACAGCCACACCGGGAACGCACCGGCATAGTGTTCGAGCAGCACGCCGAAGAAACGCTCGACCGAACCGTAGAGCGCGCGATGTACCATCACCGGCTGTTTGCGCGAACCATCTTCCGCGACATACTCGAGACCGAAGCGCTGTGGCAGGTTGAAATCGAATTGCACGGTCGAGAGCTGCCACAGGCGCCCGATCGCATCGACCAGCTTGATGTCGATCTTCGGCCCGTAAAACGCCGCTTCGCCCGGAATCGTTTTGTACTCGATATTCCGGCCCTTTAAAACTTTTTCAAGCGATTGCGTGGCGTGAATCCATTGCTCTTCGCTCCCGACAAAATTCCTTTTGTCCTCAGGATTCCACGTCGAGAGTTCGGTCTGGAATTTATCGAAGCCAAAATCCTTCAGCACATCGAGAGCAAAATCCAGGCAATTGGCAATCTCGTCTTCAACCTGCTCCGGCGTGCAGAAGATGTGCGCGTCGTCCTGGGTAAAGCCGCGCACTCGTAACAGGCCGTGCATCACCCCAGAACGCTCGTAGCGGTAAACCGTTCCCAGTTCGCCCAGCCGCACCGGAAGGTCGCGATACGATTTCAGCGAATCTTTGTAAATCAGAATGTGCCCCGGACAGTTCATCGGCTTCAGACGGTATTCGGCGTCGTCGAGTTCCATGGCGTCGAACATGTTCTGCGCGTAATAGCCCTCGTGGCCCGAGGTAAAAAACAACTGCCGACGCGCCACATGCGGCGTATACACCAGCGAATAGCCGCGCTTCAGGTACTCCTCGCGCATCCAGTCTTCCATCTGCTTGCGGATGATTCCGCCCTTGGGGTGCCAGAAGATCAGCCCCGGCCCCGCCAACTCCTGAATGGAAAACAGATCGAGTTGTTGTCCCAGAATGCGGTGATCGCGTTTTTTCGCCTCTTCGATCTGCTGCAAGTGCGCGTCGAGATCTTTCTTCGAAAAAAACGCAGTCCCGTAGATTCGCTGCAGTTGCGGATTCTTCTCATCGCCCAGCCAGTAAGCTCCAGCGATGTTGAACAGCTTGAACGCCTTGATCTTTCCGGTCGAAGGGATGTGCGGACCGCGACAAAAATCGGTGAACTTGCCGGTACGATAGATGGAAATCTTTTCGTCGGGCTTGGTGAATTGCTCGATGAAATGGCACTTCATAAAGTCGCCTTCTTTTTTAAACTCCGCCAGTCCCTGATCGCGAGGCAGAAACTCGCGCGCGTAAGGAATGTTCTGCTGCACGAGTTCCTGCATCTTCTTCTCGATCCGTTCGAGATCCTCCGGAGTAAACGGAGTGGGCCGGTAGAAGTCGTAAAAGAATCCGCTCTCGGTCGCCGGACCGTGGCCTAGCTTGGTCTCAGGAAAAAGTTCGAGCACGGCCGCCGCGAGCAGATGCGCCGAAGAGTGCCGGTAAACTTCAAGCGCCTCGGGATCTTTCTCGGTGAGAAAGCGTAGATCAGTATCTTTCTCGAGCGGTTTAGCCAGGTCGATGAGATCGCCGTTGGTCTTGGCCACCACCGCCGCATCCGCCAGCCGCGGGCCTATATCTTTCGCAATGTCGAGCGCAGTCGTGCCCTTGGGAACATCTTTGACACTTCCATCCGGAAGCTTCACATGAATGCTATCTGCCATAAAGTTTGGGACCAGTAGGTTATTGAATCTCTCAGTTTATGGGAGGGATTAGGGAGGGTCAAACGGAGAGAATCGGACGGGGAAGGACAAACGGGAAAATCGAGATGTAAATCCTAGGCCGGGTTAGCGACTGAAAACAAATCGCAATGCCGCCTGCTATTCCTTCTCCGGGTCATGCTCTAGAAACGCCAAACCATTTTCAGGTAGGCGCTACGCTTAGCTTGCGACGGATCCAGGCTCGTAAGTGCGTCGTTGGACTCAAGATGACGATCGTGAAGCAAATTCTGTCCTACCAGACTCAGCGTCATCCCCTCCCCGAGCCGACGGCTCAACCCGGCGTCCAACCGCGTATACGAAGGAACCAGTTGCGCTGGAAGGCGCTCAACAAAATACGCGTTTACATCCCAGGCAAAACGGCCTGGCAAGTCAACGTGTGATCGGAGTTGTGCCTGATGGCGTGGGCTGGAGCCTTCGGTATCCGGCGCACTCGTTGTGTCCTGACTGGTCGAATCGGTGTGCAAATGCATTTGCAGCAGAGCGTAGGAAGGGCTTAGTGTCCACTTGTGCGCCACCTTCCAATTGCCGGAAACTTCGATGCCGTCGGTTGTCCCGTACATTTTGTTAGCCCACATCAGCGGGAAAACAAGACGGCTGGAAGGCGGGCTTGACACAGAGAATGGCACACCTGACTCAGTAGTCGCCAGATCGCTGTAGGTATTGAAAAAGAGCGCAATATCTAGGGAAAGGGATTTAGCCGGCTCTGTCCGGAGGCCTGTCTCGTAGGCGATGACGTGTTCCGAGCGTTGCCGAGGATTGCCGAGCAGGAGAAGATCTGCGGGCATCCCGCCCGGACCGGGAAATACCGCAATGTTGATATCCGCATCGGTATTACGGCGCGTAGGAGTGCGGGCTGCTCGCGACACCGCTGCCCATACGGTGTCGCGCTTCCTCGGCGTCCAGGCCACGCGAACACTGGGTTCCAGATCGAAACCACTGAAGTAGTTGTTCTCTAACTTCGTTCCCACCGTCAGGAACACGCGATCAGTCTTCAACGCGATTTCATCTTGTAAGAACAAACTAAAGAGTTGCATCGCTCTGTCCGGCGGCAGCCAAGCCTGGTCGATCGTGCCCACGGTGTGGTCCGATGTATGGCGATAGTCCCCGCCCCAGATCAAATCGTGGCGCGCTCCCAGCGCGAGGTGATGTTGGAAGTCAAAGTCAACGGTATCGCGGTCCTCACGAGATTCCGGCCCTTGTCGCTCGTAGCGGTCGAAGTAGACCTGCAGTGTGGTATCGGATCGGCTTGAGAAGGCATGATTCCAGCGGCTGAGAATATTTCCACCCGCCAGCTCCGCAGCCCCAACAACATTCTCATTAATCGGAGGAACAAACGAGACAATGTGCCCGAATTCTGATCCTTCCCATCCTCGGTAGATGTCGCCTTGAAAGGTTAGGGAATCTTTCTGTGTCAACTTGTCATCCAGGCGAAAGCCAGCGTGCAGCAGATTCCAACTGTCTTTGCCGCTTTGCCCGCTGAGGTCAGGGAAAGGATTGTCGTCGAAGCCCTTCCCAAAGACGCGATAAACGGCACTTTTTCCAATCTTTCCGCCATACTGCGCAACCGCCGACCCCAGTTCATGAGTGCCGCCGCTTGCCGTCACCAGCCCACCCTGAGTGTCCGCCGCTTTCGTGGTGATGATGTTAATCACGCCATTCACGGCGTTAGCACCCCACACTGTTGCCCCAGGGCCGCGCACCACTTCGATGCGGTCGATATCTTCCAGCACCACGTCTTGTGTATCCCAGTAAACACCCCCAAAGAGCGGCGTGTAGACCGCCCGGCCATCCATCAGCACCAGCATCTTGTCCGAAAATTGGTGGTTAAAACCTCGCGCCGAGATAGCCCAGCTGTTGGCGTTAATTTGGGCCACATCCAATCCCGGAACCATGCGCAATAAATCTGGAATGCTGGTCGCCCCGGAATGCCGGATTTCTTCCTGCGTGATGACGAAGATCGCCGCCGCCACCTGCGACAGTTTCTGTTCCCTCTTGGAAACCGAGGTAACCTTGATATCCATCAGCTGGTTTATATCCAGGTCTGCGAGATTCTCGGCCGGCGCCAGTTCTTGAGCTCCCATCTTTGCAGGTCGGTCTGTGCCGGGGCCGTTGATGCCAGCTGTGCCCTGGGCTAAGGCGGCCGTGCCTCCCCACACTCCCAAAAAGCAGGCCGCGAGCACCTTGGCGACAATGGTTTGGATTTTCACAGTCCTCCAGCCCTCGTCCCAAGATCGATCGCCGCGGGCGAAAACCACACTTCTTCCCATCGGCTTGCCGCATCGGAACTTTAATAAACACTGGAGGGTTAAACGAGAGGCGAGGAGGACGTTGTCCAGGGAAGGCGGAGTGGTCCGCCTTCCCTCTCTGGATAATTATTACGCGACATCTTTGACATGTGTCGCGATGTACCAGGTATTCCCGAAGGAATCGGTAACCGCCGAGCTGCGATCGCCGTAGGGCTGGTCGGTAGGTTCATGCAATGATTTCGCACCCGCCGCCAGCGCACGACGATAGAGCGCGTCGCAATCCGGCACATAGAGGTAGAACATCGCAGGCATGGGCTCATACTTGCCATGAGCCTCGCCCATCTCCACGACGGAGTCCCCAATGCTAATCACTGCGTGGTGCACCACCCCATCCGGCGAGGCATATTTCGCCAATTCCTGGCCTGCAAAAGCACGCTTCAAAAAGCCGATGAGCGGCTCGGCTCGCAGTGGATGCAGATACGGATTCACGCTGTGCAGGCCCTTCGGAATATAGCTCTCGCCTTTGTGGGTAGCGATATACCAGAAGTTCCCCGCCGCATCTTTCACCGTGGCCGAGCGCTCGCCGTATTCCTGATCGTGAGGTTCATCGACCAATGTCGCTCCCGCCGCCACTGCATTCTTGCAAACCGCATCCGCATCCTGCACATAAACATGTAGCGCGTTAGGGTGCAGCGTAGCCGGGAACTCTTTCTGCGCAACACCACCTCCGATCATCATCCTTGAATCGCCGATGCGAACCTCACCATGCACGCCGGTCGGAGTCGGAACTCGCAATGCCTCCTCTGCGCCGAAGGCCTTCAGTACGAAATCGATCAGCGCATTGCCGTCTTGTGCCACCAGATACGGCGTCACCATGCGGAAGCCGCGCGGAACGGGATTCACGCCTGTCGTCGGCTGCGGCAATCGCCCACCCTCAGGGCCAGTAGCAAGTCCCTTCATGCGCCGGTGCATCTCTTCGACCGGCATTTCTTCCGTCACCGTCGACACACTCCACGTATATCCAAAGGGATCCTGAAGCATGCCTTCGCGGCGTCCATAAAATTGATCGGCGATGGGCCTCACCGTCTTTGCCCCTGCCTCAATCGCATGGGCAAAAAACCTGTCTACGTCAGGAACATTCAGTGACATAATGACGGTCGAATTTCCCAGCGTCTCCGGACTGAATCTTCCGCCCTCCGGCCACTCTTCCGCCAGCAGAATCACCGAATCTCCAATCACGATTTCGGCATGAGGGATTCCGCTCCCGGTTTCAAAGCGCATAGTCTCCTTCGCGCCAAAGGCTTGCTGGTAGAACTCGATCGCTCTCGCGGCATCTCTGAATGTCAATCTTGGGGTTGCGCTGGTGGTTGCCGTAGTACGAACGGCTGCCATGGGTTCAGCTACTGTAGCCATAGTCTTTTTCCCTTCTAGTTGTGATTTCAATCGTGCCTTAAAGCTTGCGCTCGGCAGATTGCGCAATTCTGCCGCGATGCGCACCAGTGGCTCGATCTCCGCCTCAACTTTCTGGGCCCGTCCGTCCGTCCGAGCCAGCATGGCTTCGACGGCCTTGTTTAGTTGCTCGATCTTCTTGTTGTCCTTATTCCCGGACTGCAGAGAGCGCTTAGGCATCGGCACCCTCCATGCGCGCCCGCAAAGTGCTGATGGCGCGGAATTGCAACTGCTTCACCGCGCCTTCAGTCTTGCGAATCTCCCGCGCCACTTCCTTGATGCTTTTCTCTTGCACGAAGCGCAGCAGCACCACGCGCTGCTGTTCTGCCGGCAAAGTTTCAACCAGTCGAAACAACGTTGCCTTGCGCTCCACTTCCTCGATCTCCACCGCCGCGGCCTGCGCAGCTTCGATCTGCTCCGGCTCGTCAACCAGTGACTCGCGGCTCTTGCGCTGCCACCGGTCCGAAATCAGATTCGCAGCGATGCGAAACAGCCATGCCGCAAACGGAATCCCCCGCCACTCAAAACGCTGCAGGTTGGCCAGGGCATGATGAAACACCTCCGACGTTATGTCTTCCGTTTCCGCCCGATCTCCCACGCGCCGTACCACGTAGGCATACACGCGCTCGAAATTGTTCTCGTAAAGCTCCGCGAAATGCGCAGGATCGCGCTGCGCCGCCTCAATCAGGCGTCGCTCGTCCGCTTCTTTGCTCAGAGCCTTCAACCAGTTCTCCGTGCGGAGTAGTGTTACACAGAGATAACGGGCGGGAGTAGGAAAAGTTACGCGGCGACTTTGGCCGAACTTTGCACGCAGTCTTTGCACTGTTGTAGCAACATGAATTTGTCACCCTAACGGCAACATGAAAATGTCACCCTGGCGAAGCCAGGGTGTGTTGCAGGCGGGTGTCGCCGTAGTAAAGCGAGATACGCCCGTCGAGCGCCTGATAGACATGGACTTTGGCTCCGGCGAAGCTGAAGCGTTGGCCTTGCTGGGGGATCTGGAAGCGCTGACCGTCCCACTGCACGATGTTGTCGTTGCTGACCACGCGCTGGTGAACGAAGCAGCAGATGCGGTCGAGATTTTCCGGAGCCGGACGCCAAGCGGTTTGCATTTCACGCGGACGGCGGGCGAAGCGGCGGTTGTAGTCGGCGAGGAAAAGGCGCAGCACGGCATTGGCGGAGTGCAGATCGCAGGCTTGAGCCAGACGAAGCTCGCTGCACAAGCGATCCTGGAGCACGCCCCAGAGGCGTTCGACGCGGCCTTTGGCTTGGGGGCTGCGGGCGGCGATGAAGGTGATGCCGAGATGATCGAGGGCGCGGCCGAACTGGGTGGGCTGGCGTTTGCCGGCGAGTTCTTCTTCGACGGTCCAGAAGTCATCGTTGCGCACGAAGATACCGCTGTGATCGCCGTAGAAGGCCAGCGGAGTGCCGTGGCGGCGCAGCAGTTGGCGCAACAGGGTGAGATAACCGAGCGCAGTTTCGGAAGGAAAAAACTGAGCGGCGAGGATTTTACCGGTGGCATCGTCCTGCAGGCCGAGCGCGGTGAGGCGCGGGCCGCGGCCTTCGAGCCAGTCGTGAGGCGAGCCGTCGAGTTGCACCAGTTCGCCTTCGCGGGCGGAGCGCAGCCGGCGCTGGCGATGCGCGGGAGCGCGGCGTTTTCTGGGCGATCCCAGACCGGCCTGACGCAACATGCGGCGAAGAGTTTCACGGCTCAGGGCGAAGCCCTCGAGCTCGCAAAGTTTTTCGCAGAGATGGTGATCGTTGAATCCGCCATAGGTGGTGCGGGCCAGATGAACGATGTGTTGGCGAACCCGGGTAGGCAGGCGGCGCGGGCTGGGCCGTCCGCGGTTGGCGTGCGCCAGAGCCGCCTCCCCGTGCTCGCGCATACGTTTCTTAAGACGCCTGACCTGACGGATGCTAAGCGAGAGCAGTGCGGCGGCTCTGGCGCACGCCATGTCTCCCTTAACACAACTGGAAATTACGCTCACTCGTTGCAGTTCCTTCTGACTCAACGCGAATGTCCTTCCTCTCATGGGGTGACATTTTCACGTTGCCGTTAGGGGGTGACAGAATTATGGAGCTAAAACACACGCAGTCTTTGCACCTTGTTGTAGCAACATGAATTTGTCACCCTAACGGCAACATGAAAATGTCACCCTGGCGAAGCCAGGGTGTGTTGCAGGCGGGTGTCGCCGTAGTAAAGCGAGATACGCCCGTCGAGCGCCTGATAGACATGGACTTTGGCTCCGGCGAAGCTGAAGCGTTGGCCTTGCTGGGGGATCTGGAAGCGCTGACCGTCCCACTGCACGATGTTGTCGTTGCTGACCACGCGCGGATGAACGAAGCAGCAGATGCGGTCGAGATTTTCCGGAGCCGGACGCCAAGCGGTTTGCATTTCACGCGGACGGCGGGCGAAGCGGCGGTTGTAGTCGGCGAGGAAAAGGCGCAGCACGGCATTGGCGGAGTGCAGATCGCAGGCTTGAGCCAGACGAAGCTCGCTGCACAAGCGATCCTGGAGCACGCCCCAGAGGCGTTCGACGCGGCCTTTGGCTTGGGGGCTGCGGGCGGCGATGAAGGTGATGCCGAGATGATCGAGGGCGCGGCCGAACTGGGTGGGCTGGCGTTTGCCGGCGAGTTCTTCTTCGACGGTCCAGAAGTCATCGTTGCGCACGAAGATACCGCTGTGATCGCCGTAGAAGGCCAGCGGAGTGCCGTGGCGGCGCAGCAGTTGGCGCAACAATGTGAGATAACCGAGCGCAGTTTCGGAAGGAAAAAACTGAGCCGCGAGGATTTTACCGGTGGCATCGTCCTGCAGGCCGAGCGCGGTGAGGCGCGGGCCGCGGCCTTCGAGCCAGTCGTGAGGCGAGCCGTCGAGTTGCACCAGTTCGCCTTCGCGAGCGGAGCGCAGCCGGCGCTGGCGATGCGCGGGAGCGCGGCGTTTTCTGGGCGAACCGATGCCGGCTTGACGCAAAACACGGCGAAGAGTTTCACGGCTCAGGGCGAAGCCCTCGAGCTCGCAAAGTTTTTCGCAGAGATGGTGATCGTTGAATCCGCCATAGGTGGTGCGGGCCAGATGAACGATGTGTTGGCGAACCCGGGTAGGCAGGCGGCGCGGGCTGGGCCGTCCGCGGTTGGCGTGCGCCAGAGCCGCCTCCCCGTGCTCGCGCATACGTTTCTTAAGACGCCTGACCTGACGGATGCTAAGCGAGAGCAGTGCGGCGGCTCTGGCGCACGCCATGTCTCCCTTAACACAACTGGAAATTACGCTCACTCGTTGCAGTTCCTTCTGACTCAACGCGAATGTCCTTCCTCTCATGGGGTGACATTTTCACGTTGCCGTTAGGGGGTGACAGAATTATGGAGCTAAAACACACGCAGTCTTTGCACTTGTTAGCCCATGCCCTCTCGGATAGAATTTCTGACCACTATGTCAACCTGGAGAAAGCTGGCGCTTTTCGTCCTGGTACTTCCGTATCTGGGCCGGGTGTACTTGCCCCTCGTTTCTGCGCAGGCAACCTCAACCGAACAAACCTCCTCCCCGCCAAAGCGTGGAGAGTTCACCCTCGAGCCCATTGACATTCCGGTTGCCGTCTACCCTCCCGTGGCGAAAGAACAGAAAATTCAGGGGAAGGTTATCGGAATGATCCTCGCCTCGGAAACCGGAGAAGTAGAGAACATCCAGATATTCAAGAGTGATCCGCTTCTTGCCGCTGCCGCGGAAGAAGCGGCCAAAAAGTGGAAATTCAAGCCTGTGTTGAAGGACAGTAAGCCGGCGGCGGTCGTCGCAAAAGCCACCTTCAACTTCATCCTCAGTGATGACATCAAGGACACAAAGGACGTGGCGGCTGAAATTGGCCCTGCATCAGATTTTCCGGCTCAGGTTCGCGTATCCAATGGGGTCATGCGTTCGATGTTGGTGCGTAAAGTCGACCCGAACTATCCGGAGAAGGCCCGCAAGGCGCGAATTGAGGGAACCGTCGAGTTCCGGACTAGGATTAGCAAAGAGGGCAGGATCGCTGATCTGCAGGTAGTATCTGGTCCGGATGCGTTAGTGCCGGCTGCCACGGAAGCGGTTCGGCTGTGGCAATACAAACCATATTCGTACCTGGGACGCCCGGTGGACGTGGAAACTCTTATTCAAATTACTTCGCGCTCAATTACAAATAAGTTTGGCGGGGTCTCCGGATAAAAATGTCCCATAAATATGGTAATATGGGTCAGTGAAGACGACCCTCGAAATCCCCGATTTTCTCTTCCGCCGGGCCAAGTCGGCGGCCGCCGAACGCGGCATTCCTCTGCGCCAGTTCGTCACCGAGGCTGTCCAGGAGAAGCTGAGAATCGCGCCTCAGGAAAAACCCTGGATGAAACATCTGGGCAAGCTCAAGCGCCTTCGCAAAAACAAAGACAAAAACAAAGACCGTAAGCAGATCGAGCAGCGGGTAGAAGGGGCCTTCGAGCAGATTGATCGCGAACTGTGGCGCTGACCAGGGCTGATTAGGATGATTGTCGATACCAACGCCTTGTCCGCCGCGGCCGACGATGACCCGGCCGTGATCGCCATTCTCACCCGTGCCGACCAGATGGCGATTCCCGTGATCGTCCTCGGCGAATATCGTTATGGAATCGCCCAATCGCGCCACCGCGCCACTCACGAAAGCTGGCTGGCTGCGCTTCTTCGCGACTGCGCTGTGCTCGATATCAACGAGCCAACCACCCTGCACTACGCCAAGATCGTTCTTGAGCTAAGGCGCACGAGCAAGCCAATTCCCACCAACGACCTTTGGATCGCGGCCCTCTGCCGCCAGCACTCGCTTCCTCTGTTGAGCCGCGACCGACACTTCGATCTGGTGACTGGAATGAAGCGGATTGCATGGTAGGTTTTCCGCCCAGCCAACTTTTTTGCCGTCGCCTCACGCCCGATAATACAAATCCTCCATCGCCTTCCGCACTCTGGCCGATACGCTTTCCATATCCCGAATCGTCATCCCCGCAGTCGAGATCGGCTCGCCCACGCGCATCTCCAGCGGCCGGCACTTGATGTGGTAGGTATCCATCGGCAGCAGTTCGTAGGTACCGACCAATGCGATTGGAACGATATCTACCTGTGCCTTGATAGCTAGGAAAAAAGCTCCCTGCAAAAACGGCTTAATTTCGCCATCCGGAGTGCGCCCGCCTTCGGGATAAATCACCAGCGGCATGCCCGCTTTCAAACTCTTCACTGCCGAACGGATCGCCGCAATCGAATTGGTCGGCTTCTGCTGATCGATACACACCTGCCCCGACCGCTTCAACTGCCAGCCCACCACTGGGTACGCCAGCAATTCTTTCTTGAAGACGATGCGGAATTGAAACGGCAGATAAACGTAGAGAACTGGAATATCCATGGCGGAGGCATGATTCACCGCGTAAACATGGGGCTTTGAAGTATCGATACCGTCGAGGCCGGTCACCTTCACCGGCGACCAGATCGTCTTCATGATGAGCCACGACCAAGCGCGCGAAAACCAGTGCAGGCGGCGTCCGCTGCGGTCGAACAAGCCGCCGGGCAGCGCGAGTATTCCCAGAACCAGGGTATAGAACCAGATCAGCGGGTCGAGAATGAAGTACGATCGAAGGCGGCTCAGCCAGCCGTAAGTCTTTCCGGGAATTGCGTGCGGACTTCCGCGGAACTCTGCCACCGGTGCGCTATCCGCACCGCTTTCAACTCCCACGGATGAATTCACATCCTCCACTTTCTCTTGCACTCTTCTATTTTAGGGGAAACTGCTGGCCTACGCCGCCTCAGATTTCGCCATCCTTAAATTTCGATACCAAGGATTCGCATTACTTCGCCGACCAGGTAAATCGATCCCGTGACCACCAAGACTGATCCGGGGCGAGCCAATGCTCGAGCCCGCTCCATCGCGTGCTGCACGTCTTCCACCGCCTCGATCGCAACCCCGGTGCGGACTGCGGCTTGCCGTATTTCCTCGGGCGACGCGGCACGCGGATTTTCCGGCCGGGTCGCGATCACGCGCTCTGCCAGTGAGAATAAAATCTCAGACATTTCCGAGATCGATTTATCCCGCATGGCACCAAAGACGAAAATCAGCGGGCGATCTTCGTATTGTTGCGAAAGAGCCGAACGCAGCGCCCACGCACCCGCCGGATTATGTGCCACATCGATGACCATCTCAGGCCAGCCCTCGCGTGCTGCGATTACCTGAAAACGCCCCGGCCAGCGGGTCTCGCGAATCCCCGTCTCGATGGTCCTGGCCGTGATTCCGCCGAAATTCTGCCGCTTCAGTTCGACCGCGGCCGCGATGGCGAGCGCAGTATTTCGCAACTGGTGACGGCCCACGAGAGGAGTTTCCACCAGAATCCGCTCCCCCATGACATCGAGCGGATAGCGGTAAATGAATCCGAGTTTGCTTTGCTCGGTACCGGGTACTAGGGACTGGGTACCTGCGCTGAGCGACAGATATTCGCCGCTCCCGGGCGAAACCGGTGGAATATACGGAACTGCGTTCACCGCCTGCGCGTTTTGTTCCAGGATGGTGTTGCCGATTACATCGTTCGCCTCGGGTTGCTGCGGAAGCGTGACCACCACGCCCCCAGGACGAATAATTCCCGCCTTCTCGCGCGCGATCTCGCTGACGGTATTACCAAGATATTTTTGATGATCGAGCGCGACGTCAGCGATTACGCTCACCCGCGGGTCAACGACGTTGGTTGCATCCAACCGCCCGCCCATCCCAACTTCCAACACGGCCAGATCGACGTGCTCGCGTGCAAAATACTCGAAGGCAATGGCCGTCATCATCTCAAAAAAGCTGGGATGCCATGGCAGCTCTGTCTGATCTACCAGTCTTCCCGCAATCTGATCGACCTCGCCGTGCAGAGAAGCAAAGGCGTCGTCGCTGATCTCTTTGCCGTTGACGCGAACCCGCTCGTTGAGGCGCACGAGGTGCGGAGAGGTATAAAGCCCCGTCCTCAGGCCCGAGGCTTGCAGAATCGACGCCAGCGTCGCGGCCGTCGAACCTTTGCCGTTAGTACCCGCGATGAGAACACTGGGAAAGCGTCGCTCTGGATGTTCGAGCGCCTGCAGCAGAACCCGCATATGCGCGAGATCGAATTTGTGCGCAGGCGTCTGCGCCAATTCATGGCCCAGCGCATACATCCGGGAGACTGCGGTTTCGTACGACATAAAGACGCTCTCGGCTATCACCGTCAAGGCGGACCCATAATCGCGAGATTGGTTTAGCTGAGGGCTGACGGCGGTTTTTCACGCTGCCATAAAGTTCAGCGCCCGCCCGATGTACGGCTTGAGTTCCTTGCGAGGAACCACCGCATCCAGCATTCCGTGCTCCAGCAGGAACTCGCTGCGCTGGAACCCCGAGGGCAGCTTCTGACGAATCGTCTGCTCAATCACCCGCGGCCCAGCAAACCCAATCAGCGCGCCGGGTTCGGCGATATTCAAATCGCCCAGCATGGCGAACGATGCGGTCACCCCGCCCGTGGTTGGGTCGGTGAGAACCGAAATATAGGGAACCTTCGCCTTATCCAGGCGAGCGAGCGCGGCGGAAATCTTGGCCAGTTGCATCAGGCTGACCACGCCTTCCATCATTCGCGCCCCGCCCGATGCGGAGACGATCACCAGTGGCGTTCGCGACTCAGCGGCCCGCTCCGCAGCCCGCGTGATCATCTCTCCGACCACGGCGCCCATACTACCGCCGATAAACGCATACTCCATCACGCTCGCGATCACCGGACGACCCATTAGTTTGCCCCGGGCATTAATGACTGCATCGTTTAGCCCAGTGTCTTGCTGAGCCTGCCGCAGGCGCGACGCGTACGGTTTCAAGTCCACGAACTTCAGCGGATCGGTCGACGACAGGTTGCCATCGAAAGTCTCATAGTCGCCATCGTCGAGCAGTAGGGCCAGCCTGGTTCGCGCGTCGATGCGGAAGTGCTTGGCGCACTTCGGACACACATTCAAATTCTCTTCGAGATCTTTCTTCCAGATAATCTGACGGCAATTCTCACACTTCACCCACAAGCCTTCCGTGCGGACGGTCTTCTTGCCCGAATTGTCCAAATCTCCGGATTCGCGTTTAAACCAAGCCATAGTCAGTTGCCAGTACCCAGTACCCAGTACCGAGATGAAGCGCGGTTCTCGGTACTGGGTACTAGGTACTCACTCCTCGATTCCCCGCCCATTACGCCTCGCCTGCACACACGTCTCACCTGGCGCATCCGTGATGGCGTCAACGGCCTCGACAATTGTGGGGGGTGCGTTCCTCCCCGTCAAGACTACATGCCCGATTTCCGGTTTCCTCTTCAGGCTCTCCACCACCCTCGCAGATCGAGCGTTCAATAGCCTGCCCCACGACGAAGTTGTCGCGGAAGGCCTTTACGGGGCCTAGTTCGCACCGCACGTCAGTCGCCTTTGCCGGAAACTTTGATTCTACTAGATGGGGAACGGTTTCAGTGGTCAGTGGAGACTGTGTGCAGTGGAGAGGGTGATGGGCAGTGCCAATGTTAGTCCTGCTCCGATTGCTTGTCACTAAGACGGGAGCGAAGCGACGAGGAGAAATCCGCTGCCCGCGCACCCGATCAACGATGCAGTTCCTGCAAGCCACTAACAGGGAAGACTGATCACTGTTATATTCTTTCCCTAAATGCCGAATTTTCCTTGGAACTGCAGCATCCAACCCTGCGTATCCGGATGCAAGTCGATCTTCGTCCACTCGCGGACTGCGGAGGTCTTGCCGTGCTCAACAGTAGTCTAATGTTATTGTTTCTTGCGGTGGCGTGTTTGCCTGCATTTTCCGCTCAGCACGTGGCTCTTCACCCCCGGTCAGGCTTCGCCGATCAGGAAACCATCCGGGAGATCGTTGACATGGAGCGTCAGGCCAAAGAAGCCAGCCTTCGCCGGGACGCCGAGTTTTCACTCCGCACCCTCGCCGAGGACTACGTGGCCATCACTCCCCTTGGTCAGGTCACCACCAAGCAGGAAACCATCTCCGCTCGTCGCAGTGGCCAACTGCGTTATGAAGCGATGAATATCACGGATATGGTCGTGCGGGTTTACGGCGATACTGCCGTCGTAACCGCGCGCGCCGAAGTCAAGGGTCACCAGCTCGGCGAAGACTTCAGCGGACCCTATCGCTACACCCGGATCTGGGTTCGTCGCAACGGTTTGTGGCAAACCGTCAGTTATCAAGCCACGGTCACGCAGTGAGCCACTCGCTGAGTGAGTGCGCTTAGATGATGAGTGGCGCTTAGAATTGTCCCAGTTTTCCCTTAACAGCGACGGGCTTGCCTGAAAACTCCACCTGATCCTCTTCCTCAGCCAGCAAGGGAGCAGCGTATCGCAAGGCTTCCACTTGCCGCTTTACTTTCAATAACTCTTGTTCTTTCTCCCGCAGCAGTTCCATCACATCTCTCATCAATAGACTCCCGAATGACTCTCTAGGCCGCTTTTGATCAACTTATCGCGTCGTACACTTTCACCAACAACCACTTTAGTCGGCCCCGTGTGCGGGAAACAACACCCGAAGGTACAAGCCGTATTCCTTCTTCGGTCCTAGTGGCCAGAATGATAGGGATGACCCTGCAGGATCGTGAAGGCTCGGTAGATTTGTTCCAGCAGGACAATCCTGGCCAGTTCGTGCGCTATCGTGACCCGGCCCAGCGAAATGGTGTATTGTGCCGCATTGGGAGCGCCTTCGCCGAATCCATCTGCCGGGCCTATCGCGAAGACCAGTGGCAGCGGATTCTGGTCCTGGTAATCCCGCAGAAACGCAGCCCATTCTTCAGAAGAGAACTGCTTTCCCCGCGAATCCATTACTACTAACGTAGACTTCCCGGCAGTCGATTTCCCCGAAGAAACTGTCTTGCTCGACTTTGCCTTCGCCCCCGTTGACCGCCCAGACAGCTCGATGATCGCGGCTTCATCCCGCAAGGCCGCTCCTTCGACCTGCGCATATCTCGAAATGCGCTTCAGATACTCTTGGGTTAGCGCTTGGATTGCTGGCTCTTTGGTCTTTCCCACCCACGCAATCTTGATCTTTAAAGGAGGCACTCGATCTCACTTGCTTCCCGATGCCAACACGACGGACGCCCCAAACAGGATGTCGTCCCCTTGCACATATTGTTCGATCGCGGCTCGCACCTCTTCATCAATCTGCGGCCACGTCTCCGCCGGGACGCGATCCAGCAGAGGACGGAAAGGCACCGCCACGGCGCGCGCCTGCTCCCAGACTTCTGCGGCCGTTCCCGGCCAGGTCCAGGGCACGGTCTTCGTTTCTTCGTTCACCTCGCGAAATCCGGCGATCCTGAGTTGCTCCGACAGGCATCCCGGCCGCGCAAAGCGAAATGGATCCGGCCCTCCCGGCTGCAGCAGCGGACCTCCAACATGCCGGTGAACCACGCCCATCGTACTCTGCCAATAGGGCTGCTCGAATGATCCCCAGACCAGGAAACAAGCCCGGGCTCCGGCTCGCAAGACGCGGCGCAGTTCGCGCATGGCAACGCCGACATCGTTGAAGAACATTACGCCGAAGCGGCAAGTAGCGAGGTCAAAACTTTCGCCGGCAAAAGGCAGCGACTGCGCATCAGCCTGTTGGGCTAGAAAGTTGTCCAGCCCCCGCTCCTGCGCCCTCGCCGTTGCAATTTCCAGCAACTCCGCACTCAAATCAAGCGCGGTAACTTGCCCTTGCGCGCCGACACGCATAGCCAGACTAATCGCTGGTTCACCGGTACCGCTAGCCAAGTCTAAGACCTGCATGCCAGGCTTAGCCTCTGAATAATCCACGAGTGCCTGCGTCGCGGCCTTGCCCATCGCCGCCGACTTCGCCTTCCACTTCTCGGAAGCAATCAGGCGGAAGGAATTTCCCCAGCCCGCTTCCGGACTTGAAGGCTCCGCTTTGGAAGGAGTTGTCATTCGACACGGTTGCGAAAAGTCGGCGTTACTCCACGGCCGGCGGCCCTGGGACCGATGAACGACGAACGAGGAACGACGAATTCTATGCTTTCTTTCGACGAGAAGCCGCTGTGGCAGCGCGCTTGCGCGGAGCTGTAACTTTCTTCGCCGCTCTTTTCACCACTCTTGCTTTCGGCTTCAATTCCGAGGGTTCCAGCCGCTTCGCCGTCTTCCACAGGCGCTCCAGATCATAGTACTTGCGCGCCTTCTCGGAGAAAACGTGGACCACGAAATCCACATAGTCGACCAGAATCCATTCCGCCTGCCGATAGCCCTCAACGTGCGCGGGCCGCAGGTCGGCTGACTTAAGGCGCAACTCCACTTCGTCGGCAATCGCCTGCACCTGTCGCGGATTGCTGCCGCTGCACAGCACAAAATAATCGGTGAATGCTCCCGAGCCCTTATCCATTTCCAGGATGGAAAGTTCTTCGGCTTTCTTGTCGAGGCAGGCCTGAATCGCGGCCGCCACTTGTTGCTTCAGCTCATTTTTCTTCATGCGGGAGAAGGTGGTCGTCGGTCGTTCGTCGTTGGTCGTTGGCTTGGCGCAGCTTTCATTGTAAATGACAACTTAAGGGGCCGGATTCACGGAGCTGTGGAAAGATTGGGTTTGGCGAACGGCCAACGACAAACGACCAGCGACTAGCTTTTATAAAGCCCCACTTTCTTGATGTAGTCGGCGACGCTGGCCTCCAGGAAGCGGCCCAATGGCTTACCAGCAGCAGCGGCTTGCCGGATTGCGGTCGAAGAAACCGGCTGGTACACGTCGTCCAGCAAATGGATGGTCACTCCGCTCAGCACCAGATCTCCCGTGGCCGCCTGTTTTTGAAAGGGTCGAGTGACTTCCACGCGCGGACGCAGGCTTTCCGGCAGAGCGTTGGCAACATCGGCCAGCGAGTGGCCCGGACGGCTGGCCACCACGAATTCGCACTCGCGAAATAATTCCGTGGCCTGATGCCACTTGGCGATGTCGACAAAGGCATCGATGCCGACCAAGAGGAACACTCGGTCCGCCTTCTTAAGCGATTGCTTGAGCCGCTTCAGGGTGTCGATCGTGTAATTCGGCCTTGCCGAGGCTTTTTCTTTGTGTCGCTTTTCTTTTTCCGTGCCGGCTGGCTCGAAGGCGGCTGGCGCCTCGAGCAACGAAGGGATGAATTCCTTCTCCGCGGCCGTGGCCAGAGCGACCATGGCATAACGATGGGAAAAAGCAGAGAGTGCCTGGCTCTGCTTGTGTGGCGGCACATTCGCTGGCACGAATAGCACGCGGGAAATCTTGTAACGCTCGCGCGCCGCTCTCGCCAACGCCAAATGTCCACGATGGATGGGATCAAAGCTACCGCCGAAGAGTCCTATATTCATGCGCCGCTAGTTTCTTCGTTTATGGGCGCACTTGGCAAGGGGCGAGAAGAGTAGTCGTCGGCCAGCTGTGGCCTTTCACGGTAGAAGCTCAGTTTGGTACAAAATTAGGCAATCGCATCATGTCAAACCGGGTTACATCAATTGCGTCATGTCTTAAGATCTGCCCGATACGAATGACTCGTTTCCCCGGGGTTTGTGTTCTGGTGAAGGCACGAGTATTCTTCTGGCCGTCTGCGATGTCAAGAGCGATGTAAAGCCCTCCAACACCTTAGCGGCGCTTTTCTGAATCGCAACTGTGGAGGAGGGTATGTTCTTTCTGCGCCAGGGCTAAGTGGGAACGAGAGGTCAGGTGACTTTTGGGCCAGGTAACCACACCCCGCCTGCCACTTCAGTAATCTTCTGTTAGTAACCGTTCCGACTGATACTCATTGCAGATTATGAGCACCCTCCCCCAACCTCATCTGCAGTGGCGCATGCCCCGGGCACAGCTACACGGCAAAACTCCGGCGGTGCTGCGATTCGCCAACGGGCAGCGCGCGGCGGCTAAACTTCACGTGGTTTCGCTGACCGGCGGTTTGCTGTCGGTTTCACAGTCGGTGGTGCAAGGATCGCAAGTCAAGGTGATGTTCCTGACTGAAGGCGGGACCGTGCTAGGCGCAGCGGAGATGTTGCGCCCGGTCACGGATGCGATGCAACCGTTCCGCTTCGTGGGACTCGCGGCGGCCGATCAGCGGCGTCTGAAAACGTTGATCTGGGAGCAATCCAGCGAGAACAAATCCGAGCAGGATTGGATCGAAAAGTTGCGGGCGGCGTCGGTAGGGCGCCAGCAACCGCGCCCCTGGCGGCTCAAGGCGGCAGGAGCGCTTGGCCTGCTTACGATTGGCGTGGCCACGGCGGCATACCTGCTGCATTTCGGCTTACTCAAATAAATCGCGGACTTGCCTGCGGCAGATGGGTTGCTTGCAGTGAGTTTGCCTGTTTGATGTGGTGTGATTGAGGATGCGACCGCGCAGATGGATCCCACCAATACTCGCCGCTGGCCTCGCTACCACGTGTACCTGCCCGTTGTGATCGCGGCCAGGATCGGGGGCGCAAACCTGGCGGTTCCGGGATTGGTTTGTGAGCTAAGCCGATCGGGGCTGGAACTTTATGGAGGCGTAAACCTGCAGCCCGGAGACCCGATGGAGGTGGAGTTTCGGACCCGAGAGAGAATTAGAATTGCGGGGGTGGTTCGGAATCGCTCGGGATTTTGCTTTGGCCTGGAATTCCGCGGGATGCGGCGAAAAGCCGAGCCAGAGCCGGAAGCGCTGGAGTCGCTGATACGGCGGCGGCATGAAGCTTACCTGGGCGAGGCTCGAGAAAAAATTAGGCAAGCTCGGGAGATGGTGTTGGAAATGCGGAAATGCCGGAACAAGATTGAATTGCTCTCTTTTACCGTGGAGGATTGGCTATCGAAGGGGTAGGAGCTAGTTGCCGCAGTATCCAGTACCCTGCACAACCGAGAGAAAACCCTACTTCTCGAAAGATCGGCGAGAAGTGGGGCACGCGACTCAGTTTTTTCCGACATGGAAGACTTACTCTACATCGGTGAAAGGAAGGCCATGCCTTTCTTGTTTTCACCCAGGGCTCCAGTCACTACGGTTCCGTTGTTGATGGAGACGCGGCCCCCTACAAGGTCATATTGTGCGCCTGGCGACACATCCAGTTCAGCGGTTTGGGTCATATTGGCCCAGCCGTTGGCGGGTTCGTCGAATTCATAAACGGCGCCTTCTCCTACATCCGATCCCACCGTCTGATTGGGAGCACCCACGACGATCTGGTTGCCGCTGATGGAAACGGACCGGCCAAAATAGCCTTCCTTGACACCGTCTGAGGAGGTGAGCTTGGCTGTCTGGGTTGCATTCGCCCAACCGGCAAAAGGCTCGACAAATACGTAGGCCGCGCCCTGTTGCTGCTCAGAGCCAGGCGTGGCTAAAGGCGCTCCGGCTACGACGGTGTTGCCGCTGACCGAGACATAGTTACCCAAACGATCTCCCAGTTTGGTATCCGAGCCAGTCAGGGCGGCAGTTTGGGTCATACTTACCCACCCAGAAGGCGGTTCCTCGAATAGGTAGGCGACGCCTGCCGAGGCAACCCTTTCGGGTACTGGGCTGGGCGCTCCCGCCACTACCGTATTGCCATCGATGCCGACCGAATATCCCAATTGACCCCATTTGACGCCGCCGGCAGCCGTCAGCTTGGCTGTCTCAGTGGCGTTGACCCAACCTGCGAAGGGCTCTACGAACAGGTAGGCCGCGCCTTGGTCTTTGACGGTGCCGACGGTGGCTTGCGGAGCACCGGCTACGACTGTGCCGCCGCTGATGGAGATGGAACGGCCGAGGACGTCTCCGAATTGGCTATCGGAACCGGTGAGTTTGGCCGTCTCCGTCATGTTGGCCCAGCCCCCCGCTGGCTCCACGAACACGTAGACTGACCCTCGGCTGTGACGATCTGCGTGAGCTCCGATCGCGATAGTGTTGCCGTCGATGCTGACTGCGAAGCCGAACTGGTTGTTGGCAATTCCATCGGATGCAGTCAGCTTGGCGGTCTGGGTCATATTCGACCATCCGTTCGCCGGCATCGAGAAGACATAGGCCGCGCCCACGAAGCCGCATCCTGAGCATCCTGGCGCACCGGCGACAACCGTGTTGCCGCTCACCGAAACGGAAGCTCCCAGCTCTTGCTTATCCGTGCCGTCGGACGCGGTTAACTCCGCAGACTGTACGAAGGGATCGATGACTACCGGGTAGCGAGCCTGGGCGTCGTCGGTCTTTAACAATAGCTGAGCATCCTTCATCTCCAACCAGGCGGGCAAGTTGCGGCCGGTGGCGTCATGGGCCGAAAGACCGGCGTAATGTAACTGGGCGTGACCTTCGGGGTCGTTCAGAGTCAAGCTGGTCCTGCTGGCATCGGCTACCGCAGCGAGACTGCCTTCGACCCCGAGCGCTATGGTTAACGGTTGGCCATTAGAAACGCCCGGGGGAGCTTGCACGGTGAATCCCTGCTCCAGGCCCGCCGGGCCATTTAGATACCATTCTGTAAGCGCGCCGCGCTCGTACCGGACGCGGTTGGAGCTTGCGGTGGGCGTAGCTTCGGCAGCGGGCTTCAGAGCGTCGCCGTATCCGTAGGCGCGCAGAGCGATTCGCCAGGATTCGCGGCCTCGGCGCAATTCGACGGCTCGCTGGGTGAAACTGACTGCCAGTTTCTCCCGCGAATTGCTAGTCTCAATGATGCCTTGCCGGGCGCGAGTTTGGTAGCCCGGCAGGTCTCGACCTAAAGCGGCGGAGATGCTCGACTGTGCTTCCAGGGGGAGATCGGCCATTGTCCTAATTGTTCCTGGATCCCCCGTGACACGGGCGGGTGGCGTTGCTGACTGCAAGGCCGGTCGGCTGTTACTGGAAATTGGTTTGGAAACGTTCACCCCAGAAATTCCCGAAACGGTAAGGATTGCGGCGGAGATTGACACAAAGGTCTTCCAACCTAAAGTCGGTTGCGAGTCAGATATTGGGGACGATCTTGCAGGTTTCATATTGGGACAATTTCTCCAGGTTAAAGGGTGTCATAGCCAACACTCTATAACAATTACCCGAAGCGACTAATCCGGTGAGATGCTCCTGCCTGGTGAGAGTTTGCTCAAAGTTTGGAGATTCAACAGGTTGGAGCAGTCTTTGACCGACGGGAGAATCTGGAAGCCAGCCGCGCCATTCTTACCAGCCGATAGAGAGAAAATAGCGGCTTTGGCAAATAGATAGCTTCCCACTCTCCGGGGCCGGGTGTGAAAGTAAGGCGGACGAGGAAACGCAAACGGTCCATTCGACGTTCTCGCAGTCGCATTATCAAATGGAAGTACGATAGCTTTTCCTCCTCGTAAGAGACTCCGCGAACTACTGCCGGTGCGATTTCTCGGGCCAAAGAGCGGGCGGGTTGGTCTTGCTCGATTGCACGCCGAAGCGGTCCGGGGATTTCCATTTCCAGAAAACGGTTTGCCAACAACATAGTGATATGGAGAATCCTCTCTACACCGTAAGTTCGTGCCCGGCTCTGGATCGAGCTCCAATTCAGGTCTTTGTGCTTCAGGATTTGTGCGATATCGCAAAGCCAGATGAGCCGTCCCCAGACGTGTTTGGCGGAGTGCACGGCGAGCACCAATAAAAGATCCTCGGGGGCGGGAGTCTTGACGCGGCGGCCGGCGACGTTTATTTCAACGGCGCGCTCGAAGAGAGTGGACATATCGAAGTCAACCGCATAAAAACGCGCTTGCAAGGCCCATTGCAGCTCGAGCAGATTGCGGCCAGCGGGGTGGTCGAAAGCGTACTCGTAGCCGGAGGCGATGTATGCGGCTTCGGCGTCTTCTGGAATGAGAAGACGTGGCGTGTAGCCGAGATCGCGAACCGCGTTCTTGATGCGCGAGACATGTGCTGCGCGCACGAACAAGTCCATATCGCCAGATTGCCGCATCGCCATGTCGCCGTAGTAAGTCTCAGACAGCACTAAGCCCTTGTAGGGGATGGCTTCGATTCCGAGAACAGCGAGACAGTCGAGAATTCTGAACAGTTCGCGCGTCAGAAAAAGTGACTTGTGAACATTTGTCTGGTGACTCTGGCGCAGCGAGGTTAGGACTCCCGGCGGAGTGACATCACTCACAAGAGCGAGATTTTGAAACAGGAGTGAGGATGTGCCGTGATGATCGGCGAGTTGCAGGAGGGCATCCCAATTGACAGATGTTTCCAGGAGCGGGCGAAGGCGCTCTTGATTCGCGTGCTGAGGATGCGGAGAACAAGCCGCGCGAAGAATATCCCATTCCCGATGGAGTGGAGTCGATGGCGTGGGACGGTTCAACGATGAACTGGACATGAGCCGACGATGAGCGGAATTCTCAGGTGAGCCATGGTAACAGGGGAGCGCGCAGTCGAAAGCTAGGTTTAGGGTGTGGGTGGCACGTTCGCAGGCGACACGGCATAGTTACCAACGTTACTGCGATTTATGAATTCTTAAAGTCGGGATGAGCCGTGTTTCTGGCACACTGGCAGGTTGGGCATTGAAGTCAGAAAAGAGTGCGGACAATGGAAATTTTGACACCTAAGTCAACAAGGCGCAGTACGCGGGTGAGAGTGGAGATTCCCGTTACGGTAATCAGTATGGATCGCAAGAACGCGTTTTCTGGCGAGTGTCTCGCGCTGCTGATAAGTTCCCAGGGCTGCGGAGTGCGCGCCGCACAGGCGTTGCCGCTTGAAACTCCGGTGCTTCTGAATGATCTGCCGGGGGGAGGAAGCGCCTCGGGCCGCGTGGCAAGTTGCCTGCCCCTGGGCAACGACGGGAAATATTTTCTTATTGGAGTGGCTCTATACAACCACGGAAATGTTTGGGGAATTTCGAATCCCCCGGATGATTGGGGTTGCGTTTCTGAGTCGGGGAGCGAATCTGCGCAAGGGGCGGTGGCCACGCTCCCGAAGAGTAGCAAGAATGTCTGGCCTTACAATTTAGCCCCCGGCCACAGCGAGTCGCAGGCGGGGCGAAAGTAATCCGCTTTTTTGTCCCTAAGTCCTCGTTTTGACAGTATCTCGCAACATCGTGCTTTCGTAACCTCGTGGAACGGTTTTCGCGGTGCGATACTGCATTTCATCATGTCGCAGACCTCAGAAGTAGCGGCGGCGGCGGCACCGGCCACCACCCCGAAGCATAGGCCGGATCGGCCGTTTCGAGTGAAGCTGCGGGGATCGATACTTGCGTTGATTCGATTGCCAAATCGGCGCGAGGTGCGGGCCAATCTGCATCAGCTTTCGAGCAGCGGGGGCCTCGTCCAACTGGAGACGCCGCTCGACGAGAAGTTAGAAGTCGAGTTGATCTTTCACCTGAGCGAGTCAACGGTGCGCGAAAAAGCGCAGATGCTCTTTCCCATGTGGGCGACGAAGGGATGGCTTCAGCCTTTCCGCTTCGTAGACATGGCGGACGAAAGGAAGGCTGGCCTGGAAAGCGATTTAAACGTGCTGGTGCGGCGGTTGCGCGAGCCAGCCTCGTCGTAGGCCCACGTCGAACTCCTGACGCAAAATTGATTCTCGAATGTCGATTCCGAATGCGCGACTATTTGCTCGCAAAATGCGCGGACATTTTTTTTTGCGAATCCTTATAACTTCTTTTTGAATCGAGGGTTTGATTCAAACGAAGCTAGGCAGCTTCCTGGTTCAGATCTCTGCAGTGAGTTGTGAACCGCTCCTACGCGTTCCCGCTGCGCAGACAAGCAGTTCATCCCCCGAAGTCAAGCGCTACAAACTTCAAATTTAAGGAGACTGTATGAAACTTCGCACACGTGTCTTTACGTAAGTTGCAGGGCTATGCTTTGTTCTGGCCGCGTACTTTGCCGCCGACGACGCCTACCTCTACATTGTGCATGGCATTCCCGGTCCCGATGTTGCCGCCAACCTCAGTCCCAGTCCTCCGATCGATATTCTGATCGAAGGCGTTTGTCAGTCGCGGGGACTGTCGTTTGGCAGCGCCGACGGACCGCTCGCCTTTACTCCCGGAACCTATACGGTGCAGCTCAGCTAGGCCAATACGCTCGCTCCATGGACTGACACTCCACTCATTGACACGTCGGTGACTCTAGCCGGCAATGCCACCGTTTCGGCCGTGGCCGCCGTAAACACCGGCAAACCTGGTGTGCTGATATTCACTGATGACTTGGAGGCGGTAACAGCGGGGGACGCGCGATTCGCTCTAGCGAATACTGCCGATGCCGCAGAACTGCAGGCGACACTCACGCAGGTGGGCGCGACTAAACCCAAGAGCTACACCGTGACTGCCAAGCCAGCCAAGGAAACGGCGATCAACGTACCGGCCGGTACGTATACGGTGCAGATTGTGCTCAACGGCAGCACCACGGTGCTGGCCTCGGAGACGATCAATCTGCCCAACCAGGGCACCGCCTTCACCTGTGCCGCGGGCGAAACCAGCAATGGCTCGCTCGCACTGGTCAACAAAACTGTCCTGGGAGCCTTCTAGTTTTTGTTAGAGCACTGGGCTGAATTGGGCTGCGCTTGGGCGGCCCGTTTTTCTTGATACACGGTAAGAAATCTCCCGAATCAAACGCGCAGAATCATTACTTCGGTGGCTTTTATTAGAGCGGCCGCGGTTTGCCCGGGCTTGAGTTGCATCTCGCGCGCCGAGCGCGAGGTGATCACGGAAGTGATCTTCTGGCCTCCGATGGAAATCTCTATTTCGGCCATCAGTCCGCTGATGCGAACGGCTTCGATTCTTCCCACCAACTGGTTGCGACCGCTGACATGGCGAATCACGTCGGCGCGTTCCTTTTGAGTTTGGCCGCGCGTGCGGAAGAGCAACCGGTCAATTTCCGCCTGAGGAATGCGATGGTGTCCCCCGGCCGTCTGCAGGCTGCGAATCTTCTTCTTGTAAATCCACTGCTTGATGGTAGGGAAGCTGATGCCGAGCTGCAAAGCCGCATCGCGAAGCTGGAGTAAATCGGGGCGGGGTGTCGATTTAAGTCTCTTGGGCATCGGCAGGAAATCGTACAGTCAGCGCAAATTGGGGTCAACCTTTTCGCGACCGGCGGGAAGCAGGCTCCCCATGGCCTTCGGTCCTTTCCGAATGACAAACAGTTGTGGTGATGAACAGCTAGTTTAAAAGTCTATGACGATGCCGGCGGCTAAGCGGACGTTTCTCTCGCGGGTGGCCAGGCCTTGCAGCAGGTTGGGACCGAGGGCGTTGTTATAAAAATTCGTCAGATTAAGGCTAGTGTGGAACCAGTCTACTTGGCCGCGAAGAGCGACGTGCCTGACTATTTTGTAATCGATGCCGCCTCCCAAAGCGATGGCGAAGTCAGTATAAGTTGTCTTGGTGATTGTGACGGCAGCAGGCAAGCCAGCGAGAGTGCCTGCGCCCAGGGTATCGCGATCGTAACCGAACAAGGCATGAACGAAGGGTGTCATTCTGCTCTTGTTCCGGTAGGAGACTACCGGGCCGAATAGGTACGAGTAGGCGGTGAGATCGGGAAGGCCTGAGATTTTGACGGCGCTTGTGCCCGCAATAGGCTTGCCGGAGCGGCCCCCGAAGTCCGCGACTACTCCCACCCAGCGGTCGAAGTTGTATTGGCCCTCGGCATTCCACCCCTGGAAATTTTGCCCCACGGCGAAAGCGTTGGACGGTTCGCGCAGGCTTACATCCAAAGTTATGCCTGTCAACTTGCCGGCGTCGGCATGCACAAAGGAATAGCCTCCGAATACTTCCACCTTTGGCGTTGAGTCCTGAGCTACGGCGAACGAACTAATGAGAAAGATGGCGAACACTGCAACAGCTAAACGAGACATTTCCAAGGTTCTCCCTGCTCTTTTCCCTTGAATTAAGAACATTCCTTAAAGATAACCTAGTTCACGGTAAGGGAGCCTTTCACCCGAATGTCGCGCGAGGAAGAGCCCACGAGCACGTCGAACTGACCGGGTTCCGTGACCCACGCTTTTTTGGCCGTGCTGTAGTAACCCAAGTTTGCGGGGTCAAGCGAAAACTCAACGGTTTTCGTTTCTCCGGGAGCCAGGGCGACTCGACGAAAGCCCTTCAGTTCCAGGACGGGGCGATCGACACTCGAGTGTCCATCGTGAATGTACAGTTCCACAACCTCGGCGCCAGCACGCAAACCACTGTTACGCACCTGCAGGCTGACTTCGACTGGTCTGCTCGGCGACGCATCCGTCTGCGAAACTTTCAGATTGCCGTAATCGAATTTCGTATAAGAAAGCCCATAGCCGAAGGGGAAGAGAGGATCCACGTTGTGCTTATCGAAATAGCGGTAACCCACGTAAATCCCTTCGGCATATTGCACGGTTAAATTTTCGCCGGGGTAATGTCCGTAGGCGGGAGAATCTTTCCACTGTTTCACGAAAGAAACAGGAAGCTTGCCTGAGGGGTTAGCATCGCCAAACAAAATATCCGCGATGGCGTTCCCGCCTTCCTGCCCGCCATACCACATATCGACGATGGCGGGAACCTTTGCGATCCATTTGCTCATGATGACCGGGCCGCCGGCGTTAATGACGACGATTGTATTCTTGTTTGCTTTGGCTACAGCTTCGACGAGTTCGTCCTGCCCCGCCGGCAAGTCGAGTGACTTGATATCGAAATCTTCCGACTCGAGCTTAGGCGATCTGCCGACCACAATAATGGCAGCGTCGGCTTTTTTGACGGCATCGACCGCTTCTTTTCTGAGCTTCTCTCGGTCGGCGGGATTTTCTTTGCTCCGATCCTCGCCTTCCATGGTCACGCCTAACGCGTAACTCACTTGCACGCGACTGCCGGCGCGATCCTGAATCCCCTTGAGCGGGCTGATGGAATATTTCGGAGTTACACGCGAACTGCCGCCGCCGCCGGGCACGGCTACTGCAGCGTCGGGGCCGATGACCGCCACCGAGCGAATCTTGCCGGGATCAAGCGGCAGCACGTCGCCAGAATTCTTGAGCAGAACGATGCTTTCGGTCGCGGCTTTGCGCACAAAAGCGCGCTGCTCCCGGGTATCGATTTCGCCTGCTGCGGTGTGCGGGTGGTCGAATTGCCTGCTGATAAACATTACGCGCAGCAATCGGCCTACATTGTCATCGATTGCGACGGAAGAGATTTTGCCCGCCTTGATTTCAGCAAGCACTTTCTCGCGCACCAGCCAGCCGCCGCCGTTGCCTGCCTCTTTCGTGTCGGACTGATTGAGCCACCTCGTCATGGGCTCACCGCCGGGCATTTCCAAATCCATGCCGGCATTCACCGTGCCCACGGTGCTGTAGGTGCTGCCCCAGTCGGAAACTACGAAGTTCTCAAAGCCCCACTGTTTTTGCAGCACGTCTTTTAGCAGCCAGGGACTTTCCGCGCAATAAGTTCCGTTGAGGCGGTTGTAGGCCGACATCAGCGACCATACCTTGGCCTCCTGGACGGCGGCCTTGAACGCGGGAAAATAAATTTCCTGCAAGGCGCGCTCGTCGACTTCGGCGTTAACGCGATGGCGCTCGAATTCCTGATTGTTGGCGGCAAAGTGCTTGACGGTGGCGATCACGCCTTCGCTCTGCACGCCTTTGATGTAAGCCACCGCGAGGCGTGAGGTGAGATAGGGATCTTCGCCATAAGCCTCGAAGTTTCTCCCCCAGAGCGGAGTGCGATTGATGTTCACGGTGGGCCCGAGGATCATGTCGCGGCCAAGAGCCTTTTCTTCTTGACCAATGGCATGGCCCTGGCTTTCGAGGAGATCGGTGTCCCAGGTTGCGCCCATGGCGATGCCCGCGGGAAAAGCGGTGGTGTGAACTTCTATTTTGGCGGTGGTGGCGTCGGCCCCGTGGGATGGTCCGGCCCATGATCTTATGCCGGCTGGTCCGTCGGTCATTTTGATCGAAGGAATGCCGAGGCGTTCATTAGGGACGGTTTGCATCCAGTTTTCGCCGCTTAGCATGGCGACTTTTTCCTCCAGTGTCATATGGCCCAGGAGATCCTGAACGCGTTCCTCGACGGGCAAAGTGCTGTTCCTGTAGGGAGGGATCGCCGATGCACTCTGGCTTTGGGAGAGTGCCGGTAGAGCCAAGAAAAGAATGCAAAACAGAGAAAATAAACGCTTCATTTATATGCCTCGGAATCTTTTCATCCGCTGCGGGCGGAGGGATCTCTAGTTCTGCGAGTCTGAGAACCGTCGAGCATTCTACTCTCTGGCAAGGTCGCGCGGGTTCAGCGGCCCTCCCTGATGCTTCAGAAATCAGAGTTGAGTCTTTGATCTGCCCCAAAATATCAGAACCCACTAATGTCTCCGAATGCTCGTAGATTGGCTCGAGGGCATCCAGAAAATCCCATAAGTGCCGATAGCGCATGGGGGAGCCTGTGTTCTGGGACATGGCGCGCACGGTGGCTTTTTTTGAGCCGCGGTTAAAGGGGCGCCGTCCGTACACCCCGTGAACGCACGCAAATCTTCCAGACCAAAAGTTCGAGAACGCAAAGAGTTTCATAAGCGTTGACGCAGGGTGACATGGCTTACAGCGCCACGATGAACAAGGAACGGGGTGACGAAATGACGGACGTCGAAGTGCTGAACCCAGCCGAATTGCTGAGCCGACTGGAAGAAGACGAAGAATTGCTGGTGGAGTTGATCGACGTTTTTTTGGCCGATTCCGCGGAAATGCTGCTGTGTGTCTCCGACGCTGTAAGCCGCCAGGATGCGGCTGGACTGGACCGGGCGGCCCATAAATTGAAAGGCAGTGTAAGCATTTTTTGCAGCCGGAAAGCCACACAGAGCGCCCAGGTGTTGGAAACAATGGGCCGAGATCAGGATCTGAGCCGCGCCCCAGAAATTTTTGCGCAACTCGAGCAGCAGGTCGAGATGCTGAAGAAGGCCATGCTCGAATTGAAGGGAACAGCGTGTCCAAAATCCTGATCGCTGATGACGATCGAATATCGTGCAAACTGCTCAGCAGCCTGTTGGCCAAGTGGGGGTACGAGGCTGAAGTCGTGTTCAACGGGGATGATGCGTTGCGTGAACTGCTGAAGCCTGAAGCTCCTCGATTGGCGATCCTGGACTGGATGATGCCCGGTTTGGACGGCATCGAAGTTATTCGGAAATTAAGAGCGTCTCGCAACCAGTCTTACACCTATGCCTTGCTGCTGACCTCAAAGGAACAGAAGGAAGACCTTCTTCAGGGGCTTGACGCCGGAGCCGACGACTATTTAAAGAAGCCCTTTGATGCGCAGGAGTTGCGAGCCCGGCTGCGAATCGGTGGCCGGATCCTCGAACTGCAGAGGCGATTGGTAAGCGCTCTGGAAAGTGCCGAATACAAAGCGACCCACGATTTTCTGAGCGGTGTTTATAACCGGGCAGCGATCACCGAGTTGCTCAATCGGGAGGTTTCGCGCTGTGCCCGCTCGGGCCAGAAGATGACAGTGATGATGGTCGACGTGGATCACTTCAAGTCCATCAATGACACCTACGGTCATCCTGCGGGCGACGAAGTGATCAAGGAGCTCACGCGTCGGATAAGCTCAGCGTTACGAACCTACGATGCGGTGGGGCGGCTGGGCGGAGAAGAGTTTCTAATTCTGACTCCGAACTGCGATCTTAACGAGGCCATGGGAGTCGCGGAACGCCTACGGCAATCTGTGGCGAATGAAATGATGGTGGTCGGAGAGTTGGCCATCCCGGTAACCGTTAGTGTCGGGGTGAGTGCAGTGGAGGAGAACTTGGCTGGCGCAAAGGCGGGTATCGAGACCGCCGATTTAGCTTTGTACGCGGCGAAGAAAAACGGACGAAACCGGGTGGAGTGCTACGGTCCGCCGGCCAACATGGCCGCCCTTTTTATGAAGCTGCCGTAGAGATTTGCTCGGTACGTCTCTCTCTGCCGCAATTGCCTTCATTTCTTCCGCTCAAAGGTTACCAATGGCTATGTACTTTACTACCCTTACGTTTCTGCCCGGCGCGCGGTAAAGTCTAAAGAATGCTTCGAGGCTAAGTAGGACCTCCCATCTGTGGCGAGCAATTCCCTAGACAAGATTCTGAGTGAGGATGAATGGCTGCGCCCGGCATCTCGGCAATTTCTGTCTCTCTCGAAGGCTATTCAGGCACCGGCAAAATACCGACTTCGGCTCTGCTGGCCGCGATGCTGCCAGCTGCCGGAAAAATCAGCGACCTCATTTTCTCTCCTGGCCGCCCTCCGCAAGTGCAGGTCTACGGGCAACTGATCCCGGTCGAAGTGCCCGGACTCGTACTGTTGACCGCCGATGATACCCGCCGCATCGCCGCCGACCTGATTGGCGACAACCAGCAAGCCGTCGCCACCCTGCGCGAGCACGGATCCTGCGACATCTCTTACAGCGTACCTGGTCTCGCGCGCTTTCGCGTCAACGTTTTCATTCAGCGCGGCAGTTGTGCCGTAGTGATGCGCGTGATCTCTACGTCCATTCCCGATCTCGCGACGCTTCGTCTACCCGCGCACCTCGCCGATGTCGCCAAGTTGCGCGATGGCATCGTTCTCGTCACCGGACCGGCAGGCTCCGGCAAGTCATCCACGTTGGCAGTTTTGCTCGACTGCATCAATCGCGAGAAGCACTACCACATCATCACTATTGAAGATCCCATCGAGTTCCTGCACAGCCATAAATGCTCGACCATTCACCAGCGAGAATTGCATAGTGACACACCCAGCTTCGCGCATGCTCTGCGCTCCGCCTTGCGCCAGGCTCCGAAGGTGATTCTGGTGGGAGAGATGCGTGATCGCGAGACCATCGAGATCGTTTTAGAAGCCGCAGAAACCGGCCACCTCGTTCTTTCCAGCATGAATACCATGGACGCCCCCAAAACCGTAGAGCGCATCGTCAGCTCATTTTCCGCCGCCGAGCAGCAGAACGTACGCGAGCGCTTGGCCAAATCATTTCGCTATATCATCTGCCAGCGTCTTCTGCCGAAAACCGATCGCAGCGGCCGCGTTCCAGCCGCCGAAATTCTCAAAGCGGACGCCCGCACCCGCGAGTGCATCGAAAAAGGCGAGCGCGAAGGCAAAACCCTGCTCGAGGCCATGAAGGCCGCCGCCTCTGACGGCATGCAACACTTCGACTCCGAGATCGCCCAACTAGTCCGCGACCGCGTCGTCGATCTCGAAACCGGCATCTCCTTCGCCAGCAATCCCGCCGTCTTAGGTCAGGAACTGGCTCAACTAACCTAGGCGGCGGGCGGAAGAAGGATTCTTAGAGACCGCAGGTTCATTATTCTGTCACGAGATCTTGCCGCAAGCTCCAGCCATTTCAGCTATACCGTCACGGGAACTACCTCCTCCACACCAGCTTCGCGCAAAAACTTAGCGGCTTCCTCCGGAGGCGTCGGATTGATGTAGAAGCCCGTTCCCCACTCAAAGCCTGCGGTCTTGGTCAGCTTGGGCATGAACTCCATGTGCCAGTGATAGTGATCGTTAGTCGGATCCTGTGCCGGCGAAGTATGGATCACCAGATTGTACGGAGGATTATCCAGCACCCGATCGGCCTTGCTCAGCAAAGTCTTGAGCGCCTTGGCAAGGTTCTCGAACATGTGCGAAGAAGAGTTCTCGAACGCCGACTCATGCTGCTTAGGCAAAATCCAGGTCTCGAATGGAAAACGCGGCGCATAAGGCGCGATGGTCAGAAAATTTTCGTTCTCGGCCACCACGCGGCTTCCGTTTTCAATCTCCTGCCGGATGATGTCGCAGAAGACACAACGTTCTTTATACAGAAAATATTGCTTCGCACCCTCCAGTTCTTGAGTCACGTTGATCGGCAAAATCGGCAGTGCGATCAACTGCGAATGTGCATGCTCCAGGGAGGCTCCGGCCGCCTCGCCGTGATTCTTGAAGAGCAAAATGTACTTGAAGCGTCGATCCTTCTTCAGATCGAGGATGCGGTCCCGAAACGTCCATAGCACATCTTCGATTCTCTTCGGCGGCAGAGTGGCCAGACTGGCATTGTGATCAGGCGTCTCGATAATCACCTCGTGTGCCCCAATGCCGTTCATGCGGTCGAACATGCCCTCGGCCTGCCGGTTCAGCGTGCCCTCAATTCCCAAGGCCGGGAACTTATTCGCCACGACCCGCACCGTCCACCCCGGCGTATCCCGTTGCGACACGGGACCGCCGTTCGACGCCGGACGGTAAGCCTGAATCTCGGGCGGGGTCTTGCTCTCATTTCCGTAGCAAAACGGGCAGAATCCGCCCTTCAGCTTCACATTCTCCCGCGCGAAGTCAGTAGGACGCTTCGCGCGATCCGTAGAAATAATTACCCAACGGCCAACAATCGGATCTTTTCTCAGCTCAGGCACGCGCCAGACCTCTTTTAATTAAGATCATTTCGGATGTAATCGTTTCCAACCCGATTCCCCAATCTTCATATTTTAAGCCGACAGGGAGGAGTTGCGAAACAATTCAATCTGCGGCCGGCTGCTTTTAAATCGGGCATAGTATACGCTGACCACATCGAACCGCCACTGGCACGAAGGTGGAGAGCGGCGCAGGTACTCCCACGCCACCGCCGCCACTTCCCGCCGCTTGTGCCGGTCGACCGCCGCTTCGCCCGGCTTCACGTCGAGCGTGCTCCGGGTCTTAACCTCTACAAAACATAGAACGTCTTTCTCCCAGCCGATGAGGTCAATCTCTCCCCGGCAGCGCGGCGAGCGAAAATTTCGCGCCACCATGGTGTAGCCCAGTTTTCTCAAATGAAAGTACGCCGCTTCTTCGCCCCGGCGGCCCATGCGCTGATGGGCCGGCTTATCTTCTGGCGGTAAAGTCTGTTCAGCCAACCAGTCCAAAATGCGGAGCATTGCTCGGGTAGGTTCCCCAGAAAAGCTGCGCAAAGAAAACATCGCGGGCGTTCCTCTAACGAACTCTATCCCGTGAAGCAGTTGGAGGGATGTGACCGCCAACCAAATACACGCCATAATTACGCGCATTTCCCAAAGCGGGAAGTGTTCGTGTGGAGCGGGCACTACCTTCGGCAGGCTCTGGGTAGGCGCTGCCCGCCTGCCGGCGCGAAATGAAATGTCGCAGCGAAATACAACCCTCAATCCTCAAGCAGACACCAGATTCTTCTTAGCCTTGCACTTCCCCGGGCACTGGTTTGCTCCCCAACTGGCCCCAAGCGCATGCAAAATAAGCTTATCTCCCATTGACAATTTCCCCGGCTCGGCGACAATCTCGTAAGCGTAGTAAACCAACGCGTCGAGCGTGATGCACCAGCGCTCGTGCCGAATAATCCCGCCGCAGTGTTCGCAAGCCGCCTCGGCGTTGTAACTGTTGCTGTGATACCAGGTTGTGGCTGCAGTGTTCGACATACGCCTTCCCCATAGCGTTCTATCAACATGAACCGGAACGGCCGAGCGTGCCGGGCCGTTCTCAAAGTTATTCTGAACGCATACTAGCCAGCAGCCCGGTTGCCAACCCTATGGAAAACGTCACGTCCGGAAGTGACGTGAGTCACATCCGCCCTCTTCCCACTTCGGAATTCGGAACGTCAATGTTTGTGAGATCTAACCTTGCAGACGCCGATCGCGGGTGCCTATGCTCGGACATGACCAACTTACCCGTGCAGTATTCATACCGACGGCTGGGAATAGCCTTGGCGCTCACCTTAACGTTCTGCGTCGCGAACGCCTCAGCCACTTCCAAGCCCCACGTCATCACCTTCGGCAAATGGACCACAGTCTCATGGCAGTCGTCCGGTGATAGCGCTGCCGACGAGAAGCCAGGGACCTTGAGAGTGCGTCCTCTGCTGGTCGACGCACGCGTGCGGGAATTCACCCTAGGCCCCGCGCACGACGTTACCGATCGCCTATTCGTGATCCGCCGCGTCTTTCGCCTCAATGACAGCCTTCCCCAGGAAAACGCCGCACAGCCGCACTGGCTATGGCAGCGCGGAGGCTGGCTGCTGGTCGACCGCATCACGGGCCGGATTTCGCCCCTAAACCTGCCGGACTTCGACGCGTCCTTCTCTGTTGTGAGTTGGTACCGTGACTACGTCGCCTACTGTGGCGTGTCCGACGACGGCAAGCAGATCTACGCCGTAGTCGCCGAAATCAATCGCCGCAAGCCGGTGATGAAGTGGCTGATAGGGGAAGCGAAATTCTCAGCCGAAACTCAGCAGGAGCAGATTCCAGATTCAGCCTGCAGATCAGCAGACTGGCAGCGATCTCCCGCCCGCGTAACCTTTGAAGCAAATCCGTCGACAAAACGGACCTACGTGATTCGCGGCCACTCCGTGGATTTATCGACCGCCGAAGAGGAGGATGAAGAGGCCGCGAAGTAGTTTGAGGCCACGCTGGTTTTGATTCTGACTGAAGGCCGCAGTGCCCAAGACCCGCTGCTAGATCACCGAGTGAAACCGGGGGGTAGAACAACCATCCCTGGGTGGGCGATGGAATGGGAGCGGTCAAACTGCACGCAGAGTACGAATAATACGATCATCAAGACCCAAGTAGCTAAGTGTAACCATGGAAGGTAGCTTTCGCGGAAGAGCTGCCGGTGCAGTCGCCAAACTTTGATCTCGTTAATCGGCGAGCGAACTGACCTCGGCGAAAATGCCCAAATCGAAGCGACATATTGTTCGCTGTATGGGAGGTGTTGGTTAACTTCTTTGGTAATTCGCTTCAAAACCATCCACTGGGCTAGACCAGCCAAATAGAATATTCCGAAATAAAAGAGAATGCCCATAACGTACGGAGCGGCAACCGCGATTGCTACCCATTTCAAGGCTAGTGCGCGGTCCCAAACCCGTCTAGGTTACTTTGGACGGCAATTGCTGGCTCGCTCATGAGCCGCATTTCTCAACTGGCGGCGAACAGGTCATAGGGGGCTGGCGCAACCGTCTTAGCACGACACAGGATGCCCCACCCGTGGCGGTTTCACGGGTGGGTTGCTGCAGACTCTCCTGGCATGGCGCGCGCGGTACAGTTGTGATCAATGAGACCCGAAAAGCAGAGCTTCAGGCCCGGAAAATCTCTGATCCCGTCGGCATCGCGCCACCCGCCGTGAAGGGACGCGCCACCAGACCGTTATTTTATTTCATACTCCGCTCCGACTCCGCCCTGTTCGATTAGACTAGTTTCGCCATGGATGTTGCCCTTGACGCAAACGTGATACTGAATGATCCCCGAATGAAGGGGAACGCCTTTGGCGGTCTGCTCGACTATCTGAAAAAGACTAACTCAAGGCTAGTACTGACGCGAATAGTTCTTGATGAGGTTATCGCTAGGTATCCGGAGCGACTTCGCTCGGCCACTCACAAGGCGACGGCGGCAGTTGGCGTGCTTAGCAACTTGGCTTCCGATCCCAAGATCAGCCTTCCACGGGTCGACATAAACCGCGAAACACGCAAGCTGAAACAAAAGCTGCTGAGACCGTTTCCGAGCCGCGCGAGCAGCTCATGCATAGTAAACAATTTTACAGATGTAAGAATCGAAGAGGTCGCGAAAAGGGGAATCGAGCGCATCCCTCCTGCAAACGGAGGAGGGGAAGAACTGCGCGACGTGATCCACTGGCTGATGCTTCTCGCCTACGCTAGCGGCTCAGGGCGAGAATTGGCATTCATTACTGCGGACGAGCATTTTCGTCACGAAAACGAACTACACCCTCAACTCCAGAAAGACGTACAGGACAAGAAGGTCACCGTGCACTTCCACACCTCTCTTGACGGGTTCATAAAGGCTCACGCCCCAGCACCGCATACCCTTACCGAGCCAGATGCATTTGACCTGTACGGAAAAACACACGTCCTCGATAGGTTCGAGATAGAAGCACGAAGGTTCTTCCCTTCCCGCTGGCCGAGAGCGTCCTCAATTAACGTCGTCCATCGCGACGTGCGATTGCTGCGTGGGGCGTTGTACGATGTTGGTCCTCATTCGCAGTTTGGAGAAATGGAATTTTCTGGCGAGATCGACATCCGCGTGACAACCACTAAGGCAACATCCTTTGTGAGTTCCTACACGCCCGTCAGTTCAACCCTTGACCAAGACCTGGTGGATTACCAACTGCTTGGCAGCGCGAAAAGTGTCCCTATAGATGCGCGAATAAGCTACCAAACACTCGAGGATATTTACGCATTGGCGAACTACGATCACAGCTCCATGCTGACTCCGGCAGGGACGATCGGACCGGTCACTTACGACTTCAACGTGCCCCAATACGACCGCGCAAAGACGCCATATTTGATTCCTACCAGCGCACCTGAGGATGTGAGCGAGTTTCGCGTAAAAGGGAGTATCGTGATTTCTTTGAGGGTCGTCTCAGGGAAAGTTGAGAAAATAGACACAGAGAGATTCGAGCTAGGGGCCATCGAAAAAAGCGGGTGAGGGGCGGGGGCTGGCCCAGCCGCAGTCTAACACGATACGGGACGCCCCCCCCGTAGCAGTTTCACGGGTGGGCTGCTGCGAACTCTCCCTGGCATTTTCACCGGTCACGGACACTACCCCGCCGCCTCCACGGCCGGCAACTCCTGCGCAACAGCTTTCTCCTTCACCTTCGCGCTAGTAACCAGAATCACCGACAACACCACAATCACGCTTCCCATCACAATAAATCGATCGACGCGCTCATGCAGAACCAGCCATCCCAGAAACACCGCGACCACCGGATTCACATACGCATACGTCGACACCTTCGAGGTCGGCACGTGCTCCAGCAGCCAGATATAAGCCGTGTAGCCGATCCACGATCCGCACACCACCAGGTAAAGCACGGCGCTCACACCGCGCGTCGTCCACGCCACCCGCGAGAAATCTCCCGCGGCCAAGGCCCACAAAAAGTTCGCCGCGCCGGCCGCCGTTACCTGCCATCCCGTCGCGCTGAAAACGTCCATGCCCGACTGCCATCGCTTCGATAGCACCGACCCCAGCGCCCACGAGAACGACCCACCCAGCAACGCCAGAGAGCGCCACAACTCGCTCCGCCCCAAGGACGAGGTCGCGTGCAACTCCGGCCAGAACAAAACAAACAGCCCAACCATCCCCAGCCCCAGCCCGGCTTTGCCTCGCCACGAAATACAGTGATGGCCGAGCAGCAGAGAGTCCAGCACCAGAAACCACAACGGCGTAATCGCAACAATCAGCGCCGCCAGCCCCGACGGCACCGTGACCTCTGCCCACGAAAGCGTCAG
Organism: uncultured Acidobacteriaceae bacterium; assembly: GCA_963789875.1. Taxonomy (GTDB): domain Bacteria; phylum Acidobacteriota; class Terriglobia; order Terriglobales; family Acidobacteriaceae; genus Sulfotelmatobacter. Next base: position 212,545 of record CAWBMI010000002.1, read on the forward strand.
GTTCCCGCCCATCAGCAGCAGAATTCCAACCACAGCCGACAGCGCAATCTGCCGCGCCGAATACCAGATTTTATGTCCAGTAAGCGCGCATGCGCCCAGCATGACCACACCCGCGATCGAAAAGCGCACTCCGCACATCAGTGCCGGAGGGATACTCTGCACCGCAATATCGATAGCCAGATAAGTCGATCCCCAAAACAAATACACCAGCCCGAAGGCAAGGATGACCGCGAACCGCCTTGGGCGCTGTGTTTGAGACATTGCGGCAAGAACACGAAGGAAAGTTAAAAGATATCAGACGAGCGGAAGAGAAATGGATTCTAGAATTGCGGGAGCGTACTCAAGCGCGGCAATGACCGGTAGTTCACAGTCCCAACTTTTACTCTGCGGTGTCATCCTAAGCGTAGCTGTTTTTCAGGCGAAGCGAAGGACCTCGTGCTTAATTGGCCTCACGCGTATGCCAAATTGCACCACCACATAACCTACTTCACCTTCTCATACTCCGCCTTAGCTTCTTTCAAGACCGGCACATCCGCGTCCGCATCCTTCCACATGGCGAAGAAATCCTGATAAGCCAGCCGAGCCTTCGCCGCGTCGCCCTGCAAGGCAGCGGCCCGACCCAGTCCTAGCTTTGCCAGCGCCAGATAAGGCGAGAGCGCCGTCACTCCCTTATGATCGACAATTTTCTGGAACTCCGCCGCCGCCTGCCCGCCTTGCTTCACCTTCAGATATGCCACCCCACGCAAGTACGCCGGCAGGCCCGAGCCAATCCATCCAAAATCGTAAGGCTCGGTCACGTGCAACTCCTCGATCGCTTTCGCCCCGTCGCCACGCTGCAAATCCAGCCGCGCCCGCATCTGCGGCAGGCCGATCTTCTGCGCATAAGTCTGCGTGGGATAGTTCTTACTTACGTAGCTCACCATCACTTCGGCCTTGGCTGCGTCTCCGCATGTAGCGTAGGCATCTCCCGCCAACTCGGATGCCAGCCGGCCCAGCTTCGCCGCCAGCACGGCGGCGTCCTGCCGCGCATCGCCGCAGTCGCCAAAGTCGGCTTCAATCACCGCTCGCCCACCGAGTTCGGTTTGCGCCGCTTCTTCCTCGCCCAGATTCTTTTGCATCTCGAAGGCCTTCTGGGAAAGCTCCCGCGCTTGACGCAGCTTCCCGGCCTGCGCCGCCATCTGCCCTTCCGTCGAGACGAAGCGATATTCTCCCGGCTTGCCCTTGGACCAATCGCGTTCGCGCTGCGCGTCCGCCGCTCTTCCCGTGGTCAGCGCAATCAAATAAGCACCCCCGTGCATAGTTTCCGACGATGGAAACCGGGCCAACGCCTGCTGCGTCACTTGCCGCGCCTCATCAAAGCGGTTCAAGGAGTAGTACGCGCTCTCCAGAACGCTGTAGCAGTTGTTGGAGTTGGGATCGACCGGCAGGCAATCTCGCGCCGCCGCCGCCGCCTTCTCAAAATCCCCAATCAGCGCATACGACACCGCGAGATTGTTATAGGGCGTCGAATCGCTGGGATAAGTCTGCTTATAAAGCTCCAGCGCTTCAATCTCTTTATCCGCTTCCCCCGTCACCGTTTGATAATAGTGCTCGGTGATGTAGAGCTTTTCCTGCTCGCTCACCCGGTCGCGCAGTTCGTACGCCTTTTGCGTGTTCTCCTTGGCCTTCTCGAATTCGTTGCCGTTCGAATAAACAGTTCCCATGCGGGCATAGACCCAGGCGAAGTTCGGATCCAACTCCACGGCTCGTTTATAAAATGGCAGCGACTCCCGCTCCAGCCCCTGATCAAACTCGGCATTCCCCATGGAAAACGCCTTCAACGCTTCGAGCGATGAAGTTGTGACCTGCTCAATCGGGACATCGAATTTCTGTACCGAGGCCAGCGACTCGCCCAGCCTGCCGCGCAACTTTGTAGCCGCGCTGCCCAGCGCGCCCAGCACCTGCTCTTTGCTGCCGGCCTCGGCCTGCTCCTGGGCCAACGAGTCTCCGGTCGCACAATTGATCGCGTTCAAAGTAATCACATACTGACTACCTAGGCTGGCCACGGAGCCCGCCAGCGTGGCCTTGCTACCCGAGCGCAGGCACAACTCGCGAGCCAGATCGCTAGTCAGGCGCTCATCCGGCGAACGCCCCATGAACTTCAAAGTCTGCCGCACCCGCGACCCCGTCAACACCCGCAGAAACGGAGACTGCTCCAGGTCCACCGCCAGAGCCTGCTTCAGCGTGCCATCAAATACAGGATCGCCCGTGGTATTGGCGAAATCAGCGATCACGATCGTGTCTTGTCCGGTCAGCGTGCGGCTTGATCGCAAGCGGAAATAAAATAAGCCAGCCACCAAAGCTACAATCACCACAACCAGTGGGATCGCAATCTTGAGAATCCTGTTTGGAGCACCAGCCGCGCTGATCCCCGAGCCGGATGCAGCAACCGCCGCAGAACTCGCCGATGCTTGCGCAGCAGATGTTTGAGCAGAAGACGCTCGCGCGGAAGACGTGTGCGCCGCGACAACTCGCGACGAGATCCTCCCACTCGAACCCGAGCCACTCGCCTGCGCCACCGCCTCCGGCGCCACCGGCACTTCATCCGATTGCGCCGCCACCGCATGTCCGCTTCCGGTATCGCGCTTCAGTCGCTGCAGGTCGGCGCGAATGTCGGCGGCATGCTGGTAGCGCAGGTTGCGGTCTTTCTCGATTGCCTTATTGATCACATCTTCCAGCTTTGGCGGCAAGTCGGGATTCAGCCGAAGCGCCGACACCGGTGCGCGATCCAGAATCTGTTGAAAAATCAACGCCGAAGTTTCTCCTCGGAACGGCAGCGTGCCCGTGCCCATCTCATACAAAACCACGCCGAAAGAAAAAAGGTCGGTGCGCGAATCCAGCTCTTTGCCCTTGGCCTGCTCCGGTGACATGTAGGCCACCGTTCCCAGAGTCGAGCCAGGGCTGGTCAAGTGCTCCTCAACCGCAATATTGGTCGGCGCTGTTACATCGGCTACCTGCGCTGACGAAGCCGGATTCGCTTTCACCTTCGCCAGGCCGAAATCCAGAATCTTGGCATGTCCGCGCTTGGTGACAAAAATATTTGCCGGCTTGATGTCGCGGTGCACAATGCCCTCGACGTGCGCCGCATCCAGCGCATCCGCAATCTCAATCCCCAGGTCGAGGATCGTCTCCAGCTCCATCGCTTTCGATCCGATGACATGCTTCAGCGTGGACCCGTCGAGGAACTCCATGACGAGGTAGGCGCGCCCATTCTCCTCGCCAATGTCATAAATCGTGCAAATATTGGGATGGTTGAGCGCTGAAGCCGCCTTCGCCTCGCGCCGGAAGCGTTCCAGCGCCTGCCGGTCCTGCGCCAACTCCTCAGGCAGAAACTTCAGCGCGACAAAGCGCCCCAGGCGCGTGTCTTCGGCTTTGTACACCACGCCCATGCCGCCGCCGCCAAGTTTTTCAATAATCCGGTAATGCGAGATAGTTTGATCGAGCAAAGGAGTTCTGCCCCGCCCAAGGGGAGTGCAGCCATGCTACGACCCGCAGTACTAGAAGTCAAAATGATGAAACTTGCAGGGTAGGGTAAAGATGACTAGGAGGAAGTGTGTGGAAAGGGTACATGTGGGGACAGCCGCCCCCGGCTGTCCGCCGGGCGAAGCCCGGCTCTGTTGATCACTAATCCCCGGTGCCTGCGAGTTTTGGCTCCTGGGGGCTACCACCGCCGTCATCCTCAATCTGCACAAAGGCGCTGCGCTTCCCGGTCTTCCGAGGGGTGAAGGTCACATTAATGGCACAAGATGCGCCGGGGGCAACTTGCGAACCGCAGTCGTCGCTCACGGCGAAATCGTTGTAGTTTTTCCCGTTGATAAAGATAAAGTGGGTGATGTTCAACGTCACGCTGCCCGTGTTTGTGAGCTGAATGGTCTCCGGGGCGCTTGTCGTGCCCACTTTCTGCGGAGGAAATTTCAGTTGCGGCGGGGAAAGCTCCACCGCCGTGCCCGTTCCCACAAGCTCTACAACCTGCGGTTTCGAAGACGCGTTGTCTCTAAGTGTGACCGCTCCGCTAACCGTCCCCTCTACCTGCGCTGAAAAGTTTGTTGTAAACGTGCACTGTGCCCCTGGCGCGAGGCTTCCGACACAGCTCGTCCTCGTCATCCTGAAGGGTCGACCGCTGCAGGAGACCGACGAAATTTTCATCTCAGCGGCTCCGGAATTCGTTAGAGTCGCAGTTCGCGGCCCGCTGGTCGTCCCTATGAGCTGGGCAGGGAACGTGACCGGAGACGTGGGAGAAAAAATAGCAGTCCCGGTGTTGAGCATCGAAGTCATGTTACCGAACAAATCGACATCGATAACGTCCAGCTTTTTATCACCGTTGAGGTCCCCCACAGCAACGAAATTTGAAGAGTCCCCCGCCGGGAACACCATTTGCGCTTGAAAAGTGCCGTCCCCATTACCCAGGAGTATGCTCACGCCGCTAGCCGAAAGTCCATTGCCGGGTTGATTCGAGACAATTAGGTCGGGTTTGCCGTCACCGTTGAAGTCTCCAGTGGTCACCCAGACGGCGGTTTCCGACATGTAGAGTACTGCCGCGCCGAAAGTGCCGTCGCCATTACCCAGCAGCACGCTAACCCCTGGGGCGCCGATGAAGTCCGCGACTGCCAGGTCGAGTCGGCCGTCGCCCCTAAAGTCGGCCACAGCCACGGAATACGGATGGGTTGGGATCGGATAGCTTGCACCCTCCCTGAAAGTGCCGTCGCCGTTGCCTAATAGAATGTCGACGCTCGCGGAAGTCGAGGTATTCTCCGCTACAGCAAGATCCAGGGCCCCGTCGCGGTCGAAGTCGCCCAGCCCTACCGCATCCGGCGCCTCAGCTGTCTTTGTGTTGATCGGCTTTCCAAAGGTCCCGTCGCCTTTGTTGAGAAACACGGTAACGTAGTCCTGCTCCTGCACCAGCAGGTCCGGCTTGTGGTCTCCGTTGAAATCTCCAACCGCGATGAAAACCGGGGCTGTTTCAGTGTTCAGGGTTGCCGCCGTTTGAAACGTCCCGTCCCCATTGCCGAATACAACAGTAACCGTCGAACTCAGGAAGTTGGCTACGGCTAAATCAAGCTTGCCATCACCGTTAAAATCGGCCACCGCAACGGAATACGGATTGCTTCCCACAGGATAGTTGATGGGCGGCTGAAAGGTCCCATCGCCATTGCCTAGAAAAATCTGAAGGTCAACCAGAACTGCGGCAACGTCCAGCTTCCCGTCGTGATTGAAATCCCCCACTGCAATCGAGGGTTTGCCTCCGGGGCCAAATAACAGGTCCGTGGTGATGCGCGTTTCCAGTTGCGCTTGCGAGGGGGTGCAGAAGCCGACCGCGCAAGCCAGAGCGAACAGGGCGGTGCGAGCCTGGCAAAATTTGCGCCAGAAGAAGAGAGAAGTCAAGAAAGAACCTCCGCCTCCCTTTCCGCGGACGGAAAAGAAGGCATGCAATTAGGTCCAGCGAACCGGACAGGGGGGCCAGCCCGAGGCAAACACAGTGGGCTAGGTTACCATCAAATCGCCCCGCGCACCATAGCCAATACGGGTGACGGCAAGCAAAAAACTCTCCAAATCAGGGCGTTACAGCGGGGAGGCTTTTTCCCGTGGACATTTATGTCCCGCGAACTGCATTTGCAGGCTCTGCTGCGCCTCCGCAACTCGATTCAGCGCGGTGAGGGGCACCTTAAATTGTTGCGTGCAAACAGAGCAAACGGCGATCACAGGAACCGTCCCCAGCCATTTCGTCACCTTAAGGGTTCGTTTCTTCGCTTCCATAGTCCGGACGTCTTCGCAGGTGCAAGTTTTCGCGATGCCAATGCTCTCAACCGGGAGTTGTGCTCGTGTAAGGCGGACCGAAGCGCGGAAAGGGTAGGCTTCACATCGCCATTTTCGGCGTTCGTCGCCCTGAATAAGAGCTGCCGAATTCTATCCTCAAGCCGGCGTGTGAAAACCATATCAGATGTTTTCAGATCGCACTCGACCGCACAATGGAGCAAACTCCGTAAAAGCCGATTTCAGATGCGGTAGCTGCGAGGCATCGCGTGTTTCCGCAGTTCCTTCAGAGCCGTGTGGTTCCGCGAAAAACGCGAGTTCGTCGGGCAGCCGACAAACTTATGAACTCGCCTGTGGTAGCCTGATTCGCGTTTCTTTGGTTCGTGGAGGTTCGCAAGATGACGCCTTCCACTTCTTTACCGCAGTGCTGGCTGTGCGGTCAGCCTTGCCCACTGGAAGACTGTACGATTGACGAAAATGGACACGCAGTGCACGAGAACTGTTACTTCTCCAAGTTGGAACGGGATAAGAACCTGCCGCCAGAAGAGAAAACTTAAGCTCACAGCCCGTTGTCCCGTTGCTGCTCATTTGCGAACTCAGGGACCGCCTTTTACCTGCCGGGACGCAACGCCAGGAATTACCCGCGTAATCCCTCGTCGGAATGGGGGTTACGCCGCAGCGCCTCGCCGCGTATAATACAAGTGACAACAGTGTGCCCTGATGCTACGGAACGCTCCCAACTCGCATTTGCCAGTTTGCTGGCTGCACTGCCTTGTCTGCCCGCGGCGCTATCGGGCGAATCTGCCCTCGCGTCTTCGTCCCAGCCTCTTCGGTAGCGACTAGTAATTCTCCTTCTGACTGCCTCAGTTTCTGCGCGCGCCTGAACCAGAGCCGCGCGACACCGAGTTGCAATGACTGAGTTGCAATGAGAATGACAAAGGGCCACGAACCTGTGGCCGCTGCCTTACGGAGGATTCCATGACTACCGAGACCATGACTGCTGTCGCCGAAAAAAAGATTGCCGCCGGAGCCGCTCGATCTGCCGCGACCGGACCAAAAATTAAAACCGCCCTGCCCGGCCCCAACGCCAAGCGCGTGTTCGCCGGCGATGCGAAATACATTTCGCCGTCGTATACGCGCTCCTATCCCCTGGTAGCCAAGAGCGGCCGCGGCATCGTCGTAACCGACGTCGATGGCAACGAGTTCTACGACTTCTCCGCTGGCATCGCTGTGACCTCAACCGGCCATTGCCATCCCGAAGTGGTCGCCGCCATTCAGAAGCAGGCGGGCGAACTGATCCACATGTCGGGCACGGATTTCTATTACGAGAACATGGTTGAACTGGCCGAGCGCCTCTCGAAGATCGCGCCCATGCCCGGCCCGCACAAGATTTACTACGGCAACTCCGGCGCCGAGGCCATCGAGTGCGCGCTCAAGCTGGCTCGGTATCACACTAAGCGACAGAACATCATCGCCTTCTTCGGCGCGTTTCACGGACGCACCATGGGCGCGCTCTCGCTCACCGCGTCGAAGCCGCAGCAGCGCCGCCGCTTCGCTCCGCTTGTGCCAGGTGTAACCCACGTGCGCTATCCCGATGTCTATCGCGGCTGCGTGGCTGGTCAACAAGACGCTGACGCGTTCGCGCTCAGTTGCGCCCGCTTTATCGAAGAGAAATTGTTCAAGACCACGCTGCCTCCCGAAGAAGTAGCCGCAATCTTCGTCGAGCCCGTCCAAGGCGAAGGCGGATACGTAGTCGCGCCCACGATCTTCATGCAAGAACTTCGCCGCATCTGCGATCGTCACGGCATCTTGCTAGTCGTGGACGAAGTGCAAAGCGGCATCGGCCGCACCGGCAAGTGGTTTGCCGTCGAACACACCGGCGTCGAGCCGGATATGGTCTGCATGGCCAAGGGCATCGCCTCAGGCATGCCGCTCGGCGTCACCATGACGCGTTCCGAGCTGATGGACTGGGTCCCCGGCTCGCACGCCTCAACCTTCGGCGGCAATCCGGTATGCGTAGCCGCAGCGCTGGCGACGCTCGATGTGATCGAAAAAGAGCATCTGCTCGATCACTCGGCCGAAGTAGGCGCGCACATGCTCAAGCGCATGGCGGACTGGCCCACAAAACTGAAGCTGGTAGGCGACGTCCGCGGCCGCGGCTTAATGATCGGCGTCGACATCGTAAAAGACAAATCCACGAAAGAGCACGGAGCAGCCGAGCGCGACCAGATCGTCGAACTAGCGTTCGAACATGGGGTGCTGTTCTTAGGCTGCGGCCCCAGCACAGTCCGCATCTGCCCGCCGCTGGTGGTAACAAAAGCAGAAGCCGACGTCGCCGTCGACGTGCTGGAGAAATGCATCCGCGCAGTGGGTAAAGAGGCATAGTCCCGTCAGCTTTCAGAGCCACCACCCCGCAAGGGATGGTGGCTCTTCTTTTTTTTCACGGCCTGAAAAGGACGGGCGATTACGAGTGTTGTCATCCTGAAGGACCGCGTTCTTTGCGGGCCGAAGGATCAATGTACTCGCTTGCCGCGTTACCGTTATCGCACGCTCCGTCAAGCAAAATAATATCTGTCCCCCCAAACTCGCTGTCACGCAAGCGAAAACCGCAACCATTTCGTCCAGAAAGGGACTAGCAAAATGTTATAATAAGTATGTCATGATTAGCTGCAAGAGATATAGCCTCGCACCCAAGGCGGCTTCCGGCGCCTGTGCTAACCCTTTGCTTTGCAATATTTTGCCCGCAGCCATTGCAATCAAAGATTTTATCGCGCTCAGCACAGATCGCAGATCGGCATTCCGATGATTACAGGGAATTTAGCCGATTCGATCCGCTAATTTATTTTTCATCCAGATAGATGATAACCAGAGTATTGTCACGAAAGGAAACTTACAACAATTCGCATCTCCCGATTTCATCTTATCCATCGAGCTCGGCACTTTTCACGGTTGCGGTAAAATAACATCTTGCAGCCGATGACCGAGTTTTCCAAAGCGCGTCACGTTCCCCGGATTCTGGTGGTCGATGACCACCCCAGCATCGCCGGCCTGATGAAACAGTTGCTCTCCATGCGCGGCTATGAGGTGGTAACGGCCGCCGACGCCGAGCAAGCCCAGGCGGAAGTGCGGCGTCAGCCTCCTGATCTGATTTTGTCGGATGTGCGCATGCCGCCAGGAAAGTCGGGCTACGAATTGTGCCAGGAGCTGAAAGCGGACCCGGCGACGCGCCTGATCCCCTTCGTATTAATCACTGGCTTAAGCGACGGCACCGAAAAACTGCGCGGCATCGAAGCCGGCGCGGATGATTTCTTAAACAAGCCCGTTCTCGCAGAAGAACTGACAGCGCGCGTGAAGTCGCTGCTCCGGGTGAAAGAGTTCACCGACGAACTCGAAACCGTCGACTCCGTTCTCTGTACGCTGGGGATGATTGTCGAAGGCCGCGACCCCTACACCGAGGGCCATTGCGAGCGCCTTGCCCTGTATGGCGCGGACCTCGGGCGGCACCTCGGCCTTGACGAAGACTCCATCGTCGCGCTGCGCCGCGGAGGCTATCTGCACGATCTCGGCAAAATCGCGGTGCCCGATGAGATTCTGAAAAAGGACGCCGACCTCTCTCCGCAAGAATGGGAGATCATGAAGCGGCATCCGGCGACCGGCGAGAACATCTGCAAGCCTCTGAAGTCGCTGCGGCTGGTGTTGCCAATCATTCGCCATCACCACGAGCATGTTGACGGCTCGGGTTATCCCGATGGATTGCGGGCGGGCGAGATCCCGCTACTGCCGCGGGTTTTGCAGGTAGCGGATGTTTACGATGCACTGCGCACCGCTCGCCCCTATAAGCCCGCCTTCGCGCACGACCACTCTGCCCAGGCCATGATCGAGAAGGCTCGCCAAGGCTTGCTGGACGGTGAATTGGTTAACGAATTTCTGGACATGCTGCAACAACAGCGCAAAGTGGCGTAAATTCCTCGAACTTTACCGCCCGTACTCTCATCTTCCTTGACTCGCCTTTCAGACGTACAATGGCCCAGGCGTTTTTTCGGCAACGGCTGGGCTGGGGAAGACATCTTAGTCAATTCGAGCGCGTTGAACGATATAGAGACGCAGCTCACATCGAGTGCGTTGTACGATGAGATCACTAGGCACTTGGCACGCATGACTTACAGCATCGTCATCCCGGCCTACAACGAAAGCGCGCGCTTAGGCGCGACCCTGCAGAGGGTGCTCGCCTATGTTCGCGAGCAGGACTGGGATGCGGAAGTCATCGTAGTCAACGACGGCTCGCGCGACAACACCGCCGAGATCGTGCGCGAGTTTGCCGAGAGAGATCCGGCCGTGCGTCTGCTCGAGAATCCTGGCAACCGCGGCAAGGGCCATAGCGTACGTAACGGCATCTTGAATGCGCGCGGCGAAGTCATCCTTTTCAGCGATGCCGATTTATCGTCTCCCATCGAGGAGATGCCGAAGCTGTTGCAGGCTCTCGCAGCAGGCGCGGACATCGCCATCGGCTCGCGCTGGTTGCAGACCGAATTACAAACGCAGCGTCAATCGCTGCACCGCCAGCTGTTTGGAAGAATCTTCAATTTGCTGCTGCGGCTAATTCTGGGATTGCAATTTGCGGACACTCAATGCGGCTTCAAGGCATTCACTCGCCGCGCCGCGCAAACTATTCTGCCGCTACAGCGCATCGAGCGCTGGGGTTTCGATCCCGAGATACTTTTTCTGGCGCGCAAATTCGACTTCCGCGTGGCTGAAGTTCCCGTGCTCTGGGGTCACAGCGGAGGAACCCGCATCCATCCTCTGATCGACGGCGCCCACATGTTCCAGGAAATGCTGCGCGTCCGCTGGTATGACCTGACGGGTAAGTATGACGGCCGCGCTCCGGTGAGCGTACAAACTGTCAAGACACTTCCTGAGAGGCCGTTGCCGAGAGGTTGAGTTCAGAGCGGTCGCCCATCACGCGCTTTTGTCTTTTGTGTTTAGTCTTTGGCTTCCGGCGAATTTTTCACAGCACCAATCACCAACTCACCCATCTCTGAAGTTGATACCGCCCTCTCGCCAGTGCGCGCCAGATCTGCGCTGCGCGCGCCCTCATCCAGTACCGTTCCAACTGCATTCTCGATGCAGCGGGCTTCGCGCTCTAACTGAAAAGAATGGCGGAGCATCAGAGCAGTAGACAGAATTGCGCCCAGCGGATTGGCGATTCCCTTGCCGACGATGTCAGGCGCGGAGCCATGCACCGGCTCATACAAGCCAACCGGGCCGCCGATGCTGGCCGAAGCCAGCAATCCCAACGACCCCACCACGCCGCCGGCCTGATCGGAAAGAATGTCGCCAAACATGTTTTCAGTGAGCATCACGTCGAAATCCCTGGGCCGCTGCACCAGCGACATCGCTGCCGAATCCACGTACATGTGAGAAAGTTGCACGCCAGGATAATCTTTCGCACAACGCGTGACCACTTCGCGCCACAAGCGCGAACACTCGAGGACGTTCGCTTTGTCGACTGACAAAACTTTCTTCCGCCGCTTCATTGCAAGTTCGAATGCAACGCGTGCGATGCGCTCGATCGACTGCTCATCATAGGTCATTGTGTTAACAGCAACGCGAGAACCGGGCGCGCCCGAAACCGAGCGCGGTTCGCCGAAGTATAGTCCCCCCAGCAATTCGCGCACGATCATGATGTCGGTGCCGCGAACCCGGTCGACACGCAGTGGAGAACTATCTTCTAGCGCCGGAAAGCAAATAGCCGGACGCAGGTTGGCATAAGCGCCCAGTTCGCGCCGCAAACGCAGAAGTCCGGCCTCTGGCCGAAGGTGATTGGGATAGTGATCGAAAGCGGGACTGCCCACCGCGCCTAGCAAAACTGCCGAAGAAACGAGGCAAGCTTGAATCGTGTCGGCAGGCAGAGGATCCTCGACATTGGCGAGCGCTGCGCCACCGATATTTTTCGTCTGAAGTTGAAGCTGGTGGCCGAAGGTATCGGCGACCGCTTGCAAGACCAGCACAGCTTGCTCGGTGACTTCCGGCCCAATGCCGTCGCCGGGAAGAATGGTTAGTTTGAGGAGCATGCGGAATCAGTCTAGCGTGTCAGGGATTAGAAGAAGAAATTCACTTTGGATCGGATCCAAAACGAATCACATTGCCGTCGGGGTCTTCGACGTGCATCTCCAAGGCCCATGGATAGTTAGTCGGCGGCATGCGAATGGGCACTCCACAAGCTTTGAATTCTTCTTGCAGTTTCTCAACGTCTTCCACGCCGACCCAAATCCATGCTTTGCCCGCGCCTTGACCGCCCTTGCAAAGGTAAATGCCGGCGCGGTCGCGGTTCACGCTGGTAAATTCGTCGTTGCCCCAAGATACATTTTTGAAGCCCAGGAGATCCACGTAGAAGTGGAGGCTGACGATCATATCCTCTACGCGCAGGATGGGCTGGCTGCCCTCGAAGGAAACGCGGGAATCCACGTTGTTCATTTCGGCCTGGACTACACACCCCAGAGATAATCCTCCTGATCGTGGTGCGGATCGGCGGGTACCGGCGGTGGCAAGCCGAAAGCGTTGGATTGAGGGGCCATTGGAAACGGGCGCGGCGATTCCTGAGCGGCGGCGTTGGCAATCGCGGTGGCTTGCGCCGGAAGGGGCTCAAACAGTGGAGTCGCTGACGCGGCCGGCTTGTGCGTGTCGCGAATCAATTCCAGCAGATGATGGTCTTCCACTTTCTTGATCTTGTCGGCGAGGCGGACAAAGCGTCGATAGATGTCATCGAGTGCGCGGCGATCAAATTGATAGCCGAGTTGTTCGCAGCGAATGGCTAACGCGTGCCGGCCGGAATGCTTGCCCAGCACTAACTTCGAGTCCGGAACACCGACCGACTGCGGAGTCATAATCTCGTAAGTCAACGGATTTTTTAGAATGCCATCTTGATGAATGCCGGCCTCGTGCGCGAAGGCATTGCGTCCGGTCACGGCTTTGTTGGGCTGTACCGGCACGCCCGTGATCTCACTCAACATCTGGCTGGCGAGAAAAAGATGTTCGCCCGCGATGCCGGTTTCGTAGGGATAGCGATCGTGACGGACCCGCATGGCCATAACAATCTCTTCCAGCGCCGCATTGCCTGCCCGCTCGCCAATTCCGTTGATAGTGCACTCGACCTGGCGCGCGCCCGCAGCGATCGCCGCCATGCTGTTCGCAACGGCCATACCCAGATCATTGTGGCAGTGGGCGGAGATGGTTACATTCTCGATTCCCTTAACTCGACGACGAATGGTCGCGATCAGCTCGCCGAACTCCGAAGGAACCGTGTAGCCGACCGTGTCCGGAATGTTGAGCGTGGTAGCGCCCGCTTCCACCACGGCTTCGAGCACCTGGCAAAGAAAATCAGGGTCGGTACGCGTGGCGTCTTCAGGGGAAAATTCGACGTCCGGGCACAGAGACCTCGCGAAAGCAACGGCTTCGCGAGCCTGCGCCAGGCACTGCGCGCGGCTGATTCGCAGCTTATATTGCAGGTGAATGTCAGAGGTAGCGAGGAACACATGAATTCGCGGGTGCGCGGCATCCTGCAAAGCTTCCCAGGCGCGCTCAATGTCCGGACGGCAGGCGCGAGCCAGGCCCGCGATGATAGGTCTGCGAATGACGGCAGCAACCGCCTTGACTGCTTCAAAGTCGCCATCGGAGGCAATCGGGAAACCGGCCTCGATTACGTCGACGCCGAGGCGGTCGAGTTGATGCGCCAGGCGCAGCTTTTCCTGATGGTTCATGCTGCAACCGGGCGACTGTTCCCCGTCGCGAAGGGTGGTATCGAAAACTGTAACACGGACTTGCTCCGTAGCCATTCGCCTTCTTCCTCTGAGTAAACGCTTTAAATGATGAAGACTCTTGCCTTGTATCTCCCCTATGTTACGGCTGATCGAGCCTACAGCAATGCTTATAATTATGCAGTAATCATTAGCAACTTTACTATGATAAGATCGGCTAATGGATTGGCGACTTTATATTAAGGAATAAGAAATGGAACTTTCCCAACTGGAAGTCTTTCTCGCCGTGGCCCGGGAACGCCGCTTCTCACGCGCCGCCGAAAAGCTCTTTCGTACCCAGTCTGCCGTGAGCCAGACCATCCGCAAACTCGAGGACGAACTAGGAGAAAGTCTTTTTGATCGGTCCTCTCGGGAAGGGGTTCTCACCGACGCCGGACATGTGCTGTACGAGTACGCGGAAAAGTTACTGAACCTGCGTCGGGACGCACACGAATCGCTGGCTGAACTGCGGGAGTTGCACAAGGGCAAGCTTGAGATCGCGGCCAATGAATTTACCTCCCTTTACCTGTTGCCGGTGTTGGCGGAGTTCCGCCATCTGCACCCCATGATTAAGATCACCGTGCAGCGCGCGCTGGGCAGCCGCATTCCCGACCAGGTATTGCAGCACAGCGCCGAACTGGGCGTGCTGTCCTACAAACCGGAAGAGCCGCGGCTGCACTCGATAGTGGCCTATCTCGATGAGTTGGTCCTGGTGGTGCCTCCCAAGCACGCGCTGGCTGGAGCGCAGCAGATCAGCATCCAGCAACTGGGAGCGGAGTCGTTCGTCGCGCATATTGTCTCCTCGCCCTATCGCGAGAAGGTTCTGCAGACCTTCCAGAAACACAAAACCCCGCTGCACATGGATCTTGAGTTGCCCACGCTGCAAGCCATCAAGCAATTCGTTGCCCTCGGAAGCGGAGTCGCGCTGATGCCCGGCATCAGTGTGGAGACTGAAGTAGCGCGGGGCGAGTTGGTTAGAATTCCGGTGCGCGAGTTGCACGTGCAGCGTAAACTACGCCTGGTTTATCGTAAGGAAGCAGGGTTGTCGCACGCGGCCCGGGCATTCCTGAAGGTGGCCGAGGCCGTGTCCCTGGAGCGGGGCGGACGTTACCGATTTCACCGTGAGAGCTAGGATCGGGCTTCGGCCATCGGGCCTCGGCCCCAAGTACCTAATAAATCCGAGTGTCTGTTTCGGCCCTTGCGATCAACAACCGAATCACTTTTTCAAACGCCGAAGCCCGATAGCCAGAGCCCGAAGCCCCTCAGCAATCGGCACAGACCTCTTCCGACTGAAAAGCTTCGAGAGCTTCATGCACACTGGGGTGAATGTTAAGAACAGAATTCATGTTGGTGAGATCAAGCAACTCTCGCACCAGGGGACTGGGGCTGGCGCACTTCAGGTCAGCCTTCTTCGCCTGAGCCCGGGCGTGCAGCAGCACCAACTCGCCGATGCCTGCGCTGTCGATGGAACTCACACCACTCAGATCAAGGACCACTTTGCCGCGATGGTTGAGCGCATCGCTAACCGCCTGCGAAAGTGCGGCAGCTTCATCCCGATAGACGATGCGACCCTGGCAGTGAACGATCATCACGTCGCCACGATTTCGAGTTTCCAAACTTAGTTTCAACTTCGACTCCTTTAATTTATATCCCTGTGCAGACGACAAACGCGGCTGCGATTTATGTTTGGTTATTATGTCGGCGAGTGGGATTCGAAGTTCCCATCCTAATTGAATAGACGTGCGAGGATCGTCTTCGGGACCACAAAAAGAAATTAATTCTCTGTAAAGCGTGCCGATTTTGGACCCTGCACAAATTTGCTGCCCGAGGCATCTTGGACTTCCATTACACTGCATCTAACGAATTTCACGCATTCAGGTAGAATTTGCTGCTGGCATCATTGCCGGGGAGGAATTATTTTCGTGTCAAAAACCGCAGCTGTGGTTCTGGTCGTCTCGAGTCTAACCCTGTTTGCAGCCCGATCGAGAGCGCAGCTCATCCCGAGCGGTAACGTTTACGTCGGAGTTTCCGAGGCCGACTCCGTCGACGTTGTAAACCGCTACACTTTCCGCGGATGGAATGCCTCGGTGGAAGCGTTCCCCTTTACCCGCCTGGTTCACGTTGGCGTCGTACTCGATGGCAGCGGCTTCTACCGCAAGGGAATTCAACAGTACGATCTGTTTCTGGGACCGCGGCTTTCGATGAATTACGGAAAGTGGCGCCCCTTCATCCAAGCCATGGGCGGCGCGCAAGACAATCGATCGGACGGTTCGTCGCATATTCCGGTGGGCTACGACGTGGGCGGTGGTGTGGATCGAAAATTCAAACTCCTCTTCCTTAAGAGTTTTTCCTGGCGCCTGCAATTTGACTACTATCACTTCCACCTGCTCAGCGCTAATCAGAACGATATTCGCGGCTCCGCCGGTCTCGTCTGGCGCTTCTGAAGCGCGACCGAATTTCCGCTCGATGCGGTTCGTCGCTTCGGATCACTGATCCGTGATCCGTTCCTGCCCGCGTCCAGTCTCTTTCGTGACTGCCCTTCGCTCGCTCGCAGCGATTCTTGCAAACCTAGCCCTTTTAGCGCGCATCCAAAAACTTTTTACCGGATCTTGGGTTCTCTTTGATCAGAAAGCGAGGATATCCATGCGCAGAGTCATATTCGCGGGGTTAGCCCTGATTATGTTCGCCGGTTTCGCTAGCGCTCAAGTGCCCGCGGGCAACGTTTTTTTTGGCTACTCCTACTACAGCATGGACTTGTCTTCGTTCAACCAGCCTGGCTGGGACCGGGCGAATACGAATGGTTGGGAGACGTCGTTCGAGGGCAAGGTGATTCCCTTTCTCGGGCTTGTGGCTGATTTTGACAGCCATTATGGCTCGCAGAACTTTCTTGTAACGTGCCCCGCGTCCCCTTTTCCATGCGGCCCCGTCAGCGCGGACATCACCGAGCACAACTATCTTTTCGGGCCGCGGGTCTCGTTTCCAGCTGGAAAATTCCGTCCCTTCGCGCAAGTGCTGTTCGGAGGCGCGCATGTCGATGCTGGTGCTGCTGGTTCCGATACTTCATTCGCCACGGCGGTCGGCGGCGGCCTCGATTACAAACTCATTCCGCTATTAGCATGGCGCTTCCAGGGAGATTACGTTCAGACTCGATTCTTCGGTACAACGCAAGACAATGTGAGGATTTCTACGGGTATTGTCTTGCGCTTCTGAGGCTTACTCTCCGGATTGAAAGTGACGACTCGCGAAAGTTTAATCAGGATCCGGCTGGTTGGCCGGATCCTGTTTTTTGTGGCCACGAAGAAATCGGAATAGCTCTGCCCTGGTAAGAGCAGCCGGCAAAACTACACTTGAGGTCGCTACTCGGGCTCCGGCTGCCAGTATTTGTGATCGCGCAGGAAGAATTTTTCGTTCCAGTAGTTCATGGCAGTCCACAGAAAGAGCCAGCCCACGCGCAGGTGCCCCATCTTTTTGAAGCGCCGGTTGGTGGTGTAAACGCCGCCGCGCACGATGCCGAAGCGGCTCCGCGCCACCTGCTGACTCAGCAGGTAGTCTTCAGCGAACGCTACCTGCTCGTGAAAGCCTCCCAGTTCGTGAAATCTTTTCGTATCGAACAACATGAACATCCCGGTCGCAAAGGGATGGTGCAGGCGCGACATGTACTGGAAGAAATCGTTGCCCGCATAAAACAGTTTGTCGATCCAGCTACCGTCTCGACAAATAATGTTCGTGGTCACACAATGAATATGTTTTCCTTGCGCCAACTCAACGGCACGGCGGACTACCGACGGATGCCCCAGTTCGATATCGGCATCGAGAAACAGAACGTAGTCGCTCTCCGCCTGCGCTGCGCCAAGGTTGCGGCCTACAGAAGGCATTCCGCCGCGAATCACGCTCACATTCAAACGGTCGCGAAACTCGAGAACAATCTCCGGAGTGCCATCGGTTGAGTTCGCGTCAGCGACCAACACTCTCGTACTCGGCATCTTCGAGTAATCCTGATTCGTCAGCGAAGTCAGCAAACGAGGAATCAGCTTCGCCTCGTTCTTGGCTGGAATCACTATGGTCAGCTCGCTTGTCGCGTTCGCGTTCGTTGTATTCGCGCTCGTTGTATTCATGCTCTTTGAAATCATGGATACGAACCCCCTCTTCATCAACGGTGAGATACGTCAGCCGGGAATCGACCCAGCCTCCAGCGTTGTAGTAATCAATTCCGTTCTGCTCGACGTGCGTGGCCTGGTGCGTATGCCCGCAGAAAATACGATTGGCATCGTGCTGCCGCGCGTACTGCAAAGCTCCCGATGAAACCTTCGACGACATGCGCAGCCAGCGAGTATTCAGCCGGTCGATCAGCCGCGCTAACGGCTTGCTCTTGAAATCGAGCTTCTGCAGTTGCAGATACAGCGACGTTCCCAAACGGTTCAGCCGGACATTGCTGACCTGGAAGCCATCGAACTGATGACCGTGAATCGCGACGTGGCGCAGTCCGTTGTAATCCCACGTGTACTGTTGATACACGCGCACGCCCACCAGATGCGACATGATGTTGGTCAGGCCATGGTCGTGATTGCCTTCCACCCAGACCACCTCAACCTGCCGCTTGGGATTCGAAAGCTTGCGGATATAGCCGAGAAATTTCCAGTGGTCCTTCGTCAGGCGAGCGAAGTTAAGATCAGCGAAAATATCGCCCAGCAGGATCAGCCGTTGAAAACGGTTTTCCTTCAGCACACGCGTTGCTTCGCGCGCACGACTGGTCTCTGCACCGAGATGCAGGTCGGAAAGGATCAGCGTATTGTACACGGGCAGATCCATGCTCAATTTGTAGCAAGGGAATGTTACGGAGTGATGAAATATGCATCAATATTAGTGCAGCAGTAACCGAAACGGTAACTTATTGGTGAGACTAGGCTTAAGCCGCAGCAAGGTCGAATATTTCAACAATGTGAACGGATATAGAGTACCTTGCGGGTCATCAGTTGACAGAAGCGCCGCTTCGCCTATTTCGGTTTCAGCGTTTTCGCGTACGCGTAGCTAATGTCCAAATACTTCCGCAGCTCTTTGGTCTTGCTCAATAATGATTCAGGGACCGTCACATAATCTTTCTTCACCACGCCGTAGGACTTAAACAAAGTGGTTTTATATTTTTTCAGGAATTCTTCGACTACACCCTCGGGCAGCCGCAGGCCCATGGTGCCCGTCTGGTCCAGATAGGTAAACATGTGGCCGTACAAAGAAGTATAAGGATGAACCGCGCCCTTCCGTTCAATTTTCGGATTCGTTGCGATCAGCTTCTCGTACAGCTCCAGCTTATGCGGAGGGATCTTGCTCTTTTTCGCAGTCGCCATAGGTGAGGGGATGTCCGCGCGCGATCACTTTTGCGTCGGGGGAACGTATTCTTTCGGCACCGCCGAACCTTCCCCAAAGAAGAATTGATCCAGTTGCTTGACGATCACCTCTTGATCCTCGCGCCGCGCCGGATTTAGCCGGTATTCATTCAGCAGCATTTTGCAATGCTCGGTCCACATCCGCCAGGCTTCCTGGGAGACGTTGTCGTAAACCTTGCGTCCGAGTTCATTGTCGAACGGAGGCTCATCCAACCCGGGCATATTTCTCTTCAGTTTTACGCAGAAAACCGTATGCTCCATACCCATCCTTGCATTAAAGAGTCTTCACGAAAATATTATGACACGGGATCGCGTTTCAGAAGCAGCGTCAGGCAGAGAAGCCCACTTTATCCTGTGCTCCTCGGTATCCTCTGTGTCAAAGATTTCCCAGTCCAAAAATCTCTAACTCAGAGGAAAACAGAGTAGAGCGATGGGAACTGCGAGCGGAAATCCGGCGGCTTAAGGTTTCGAAATCGCCCCAGATAACTCGGCCAGCAACGCAGCCAGTTGTTCGGCGCTCACGGGAGCTTCTCTTTCGGGGTTGGCGACAGCCCCAGATAACTTACCCTTGATGCCGACATACACAGCGTTGTAAGCTTCATCGCCCAAATTCTCTACTTTGTGCTTCACCGGCGGAAACCAGCGCGCCTCCCCGGGTTTAGCGTAGGTTTCGTGAACTTTACCCGTCGAGTCGGTGAAGCGCAGGTGTCCTCCTGTGACCACCACGACCACGCCGCCGGGATGATCGTGCATCTCCGATTTCTCGTGCGGGCCATAATGCACCGATACGACCTGCACCCGGTCATTTTCAAAGTCCAATTTATAATGTTTGGGCTCTACCTTGGTGGGATCTTGCGCAAAGCAGCAATTCGATGCCAGACACACCATTACCGCTGCGCAGACAAATCTGCACAACATCGCCGGCCTCCTGACCTTTAAATTCGATTCCGAATGGCTGGTAATCTGCTCACGCTACTCTGGCGTTCACGCCCTGTCAATGAAGTGAGCCGAGTCCGCCTCAAAGTGGTTAATCGGCATCGCCCAAATTCTCACCCTGACTGCGGACAGGCGTACCTGCGGACAGAGAAGAAGGAAAACGGCCCCGCACCGAGGGGCCGCCCGGAGAAAACGCTGGTTCACTTACTCCGCAGCGATCTATTTCTTGTCCAGAGTTTTTTCTTTGTCCTTTTCTTTGTCTTTGTCTTTGTCTTCGATCGAAAGCAGCTCCACTTCGAAGACCAGAGTTGCATCCGGACCAATATCTCCGCCTGCACCGCGCTCGCCGTAGGCCAGATCCGATGGAACGAAGAGTTGCCATTTCGACCCCAAGGGCATTAACTGCAGAGCCTCTGTCCATCCTTTAATTACGCCGCCCACGGGAAAGGTCGCCGGCTGCCCGCGTTTGTAGGAGCTGTCAAACTCGGTTCCGTTGATGAGGGTGCCGCGATAATTGCAAACCACAGAATCGCTCGCGGTCGGTTTCGGCCCGGTACCTGCTTTCAGAATCTTGTATTGCAGCCCGCTGGGCAGCGCGACGATACCTTCTTTTCCCTTGTTGGCGGCCAAGAAAGCTTCCCCATCCTTTTTGTTTGTAGCCCCCTCAGCTTGCATCTTAGCTTGCTGCTTGTCCCGCATTTCCTTTTGCACGTCGGTGAGCACAGTCTGCGCTTCGGCATCAGTGAGCAGCGTCTTACCACCGGCCAAGCCATCTTTCATGCCTCGGGTGAGGAGTGCTGGATCGTACGGTACCGCCTGCTTTTTCAAGCCTTCCGCCATCCTCTTGCCGGTATTCATTCCGAGGGCATAGCTGAATTTTTCTTTTGGCGTTTTGAGGGCAAGCGGAGCAGCGCCGCTCTTGGTCGCAGTCGCCGGCTTCTTGGTCGCTGGAGCTTTGGTTGTCGTGCCCGAAGCGGGCGCGGTCTCTGAACTCGGTGCCGCCGGAGTCTGCTGCGCCAGGACATTCCCAGCCAGCAACGCCCTAGCCGCCAATAGGTTTACCGTTGAGGTTAAGCATTTGTGCATTTCGTTATTGTCCCATTGCGGAGAACATCTCGGCAAACTGGCTGCTTATCAGAGAAATTCGCCTGTGGTGCCCCGGGCCACGCCGAACCTCCCGCCATTGTTGACTTGCCGCTTTCAGCCACGTACCATTCGCACACCAAAGATGGAACGACCGCAGCGCTCCTAACGCGGTCATAAACCCGAAATAGCCTGAGGAGGCGGAATGCAATTGCGCCTGGAAAGCCGCCCGGTCGGCGATGTATTGGTCATGCAATGTCACGGACGGATCGTGGCCGGAAATGAAGTCTTCACCCTGCACTCTTCCGTCGGCGACTCTATCGAAAAGTATGGCGATGTAGTGCTGCAACTCGACCAGGTAGAGTTCGTCGACAGCAGTGGCCTGGGGGCCCTTGTGCGCTTGACCCAAGCTGCGCGCTCGAAAGGCGGCGACGTAAAACTCAGCGGCGTACCCCCGAAAATTCACAAAGTCCTTCAGCTGACCAGCCTGGTCTCGCAATTCGAAATCTACGCCTCTGTTGAAGAGGCGATCACGGCCGCCTACCTGGGATCGAGATATTCACGAGGAAAGACCGGCGATGCTCGGCCGACCATCCTTTGCGTCTACACCTCGACCGACGTCTGCACTTTTCTGCGAGAAGTGCTGTGCAGCGCCGGTTACAACACCATCACCAGCACTACCATTGACGACGCTCAAATTCTTCTCAAGGCCACCAAAGCTAAACTGGTGGTCGTGTCTGCGAAAATCCAGTCCGTCCACGGCAAACCGATTCGCCAGGCCCTGCAGGCGATCGCTCCGGAGGCTTCTCTTTTCATTCTGGACGAGAACTTCGCCACCCAGGATCCTGGAGAAGCCGCGGAGAACCTTCTGGTGGGCGTGGGCAGCCTTCTGCCAACTCCGAGTTAATTCGCCCAGATTTGTAATTGCGTGTGGGTTCGTGATTCTCTCGCCTTTAACCTCCCTGCGTAGCACGCTATTGCGAAGATTTGACTTCCATAATCTTGTTGTAAGACTTACAATTTCTGCGTTTCACCAATTTAAGAGCAGTCTGGGCCGAGCCCGCTCGTTTGTTCTGGGAAGAGCTCCTTTTCATCTGAGGAGGTCAAAGTGGCTCAAGGCCAAGTTACAAACCAACCCCCTGCTAAACTTGCCATAGAAAAACACAGGAGTAGTCTCCCTTCACTCCCGTGGAGGACGAGACTGCAGTATTCCTACCTGCTTCGCGTTCCCATCGTAATCGGACTTACGCTCTTCGCATTTCCGATTCTCTCGATCTACGAATTCCGCCAATTGCTGGGAAACCTTTTCGTGGTCGGCCCATGGAATATTTTCTGGACTGTGTTCGCCACGGAACTGCTGGCTCTGGGCATTTTGGTCGTGATCAGAGTCGTGTTGCTGAACGGAGAGGAGCGCTTCGGAATTCCGCAGGGGCTTTTGCAGGATGTCGTCAGGAAAAAATCGATTTTTTTACCCCAGATACTGATCGTGCCCATGTTTGTTACTTTGATATTTAGCAACAACCAGGTCACGCAGATCAAAGACGGCGTGATTCGAGGCAGCTTCGGACTGGGCGCCATCCTGGCCGCCCTCGTAACAGCTTTCGCCGCGCTCTGGATTTCGGTCCTGTTTTCACCGCGTTATCCCAATCCCAACCAACCAGCCGATCCCGAACACCCCGCACATCAGCGTTTCTGCTTGCCCTTTGAATTTATGCGTAAATGGATCGATTGGGCGTCCGCCAAAGATTGGTCCTCACCGGCGGGGCGGGCGTGGGTTGGCCGGATTGTGGTCACCTGGCCGAAAAGCATCACCGCGGGTTACTTCGATCCTAAAACGTTCCTTCCCTATCCCGGCCAGGTACTCACTTTCCTGATGCTGATTTTGTCTTCCAGTCTGTATGAGTTGATCGGCTACTTCAAGCATGCCCGCCTCGGTCTGCTCTTTGGAGTGCCCGCCATCGCTTACATAGTCGTGCTTCTGATCGTGTTGAATTGGCTGCTCTCAGTCGCGTCTTTCTTTCTCGACTATTTCTTGCTGCCCCTGCTGCTTCCTGGACTGCTGTTCGTACTATCGGCCAACACTGTTACTGTTCCCTTTCGTGTTTCGAGCACGCTGCAGCCCTTCATGATGGCAGCTGTCATCATCACGGTTGTTCTGGCCGGTGCGTCCTTTTTTGTTCTTTCTCTGCGCAAGCGGCGCCGGCTGTTCGTTTGTATGGCACTTCTGTCCATCCTGCTTGCAAACTTGCTTTCCGACTCCGATCATTTTTACGAAATACGGCCCGCGGCCCCCGATCTTCCCACGGTCACACCCACTCAAGTTTTGCAGGCGCCGTTCCGTCTGAACCCAGACAAGGATCACCCCAACGGCCGTATAACTGTGATTGCCACCGCCGGCGGAGGGATTCAAGCTGCGGCCTGGACGGCTCGCGTTTTAACCGGGCTCCAGGAAGAAGTGAAATCGGATTCGTCGAATCGCACCTTCGCGAACTCCATCGCTGCCATCAGCTCGGTTTCAGGCGGAGCCGTGGGTACCTTGTTCTTTGTGAGCCGTTATCAGACCGCCGCCCAAACCGACCCGGGATTTCCGCTAAGCACTGATCTGGGGAAAGTCGTCGACGACGCGCAAACTCCCGCCCTCGGCGACGTCGCCTGGGCCATGGTTTATCCCGATCTTACCCGGGCACTGATTCCGTTTTACAAGCGATACGCTACTCGCCTCGTGGACCGCGGTTGGGCTCTGGAACAGGCTTGGCGAAGGCGGTTGGGATTCGACGCCACCCTGGGAGATTGGCGGAAAGATGTGAGCCAAGGCCTGCGGCCGGCAGTGATCTTTAACTCGACGATTGTCGAGTCGGGCGAGCCCTTCCTGCTCGCCACCACCGATCTGAAAGAGCCTGAGTTCATAGGGAGTAGGACGCTCCCTAGCTTGCTGCCCGGTTACGATATTCCGGTCGTGACGGCGGTTCGACTTGCAGCCAGCTTTCCCTTTGTGTCACCGGCTTCGCGTGCTTTGTACGATCCACATTCAGAAACGCCGCGCCACAGCCAGAGCGAGCTGTTAGAACAAAACTCCAAATATCACGTAGTCGACGGCGGCTATTACGACAACTATGGCATCGACGGCTTGCTCCGGTTTCTTGAACTAGCGTTAACTCCAATTCCCCGGGGTAAGGCTCCGGATATCCTGATCGTCCAAATCCGATCCTTCCCGTCGGAGAACAGTCCCTCGGGGCAAAGCGAAGGCTGGTTTTACCAGGGAACTGCCCCGTTGTCTGCTTTGTTGCAGGTTCGCACCACGGCGCAACTTCTGCGCGATCGTGAATCTCTTAACAACTTTGTCGCTTTGTGGTCCGATCGCGGAGTCAACATCCGGCTGGCAACATTCGAATTTCCAGGGGATAACGCTCCGCTATCGTGGCAAATGAATCAGCCGCAGATCAATGCCATTCAAACGGAGTGGAAGAAAAGAATCGCGGCGGCGGATAATAACGATTGGCTTCAGGTGAGTTGCTTCTTCCACCCCGGCGAGCCAGCGTGCGAACATCTGTCTCAACTGATTCGCAAAGGCGCCTGGTAGCCCGACCGCCCCACAAGCTGGCGATTCATCGACTTGATAGATTGAGGGGCTGTAAATGCTTGGTGGGCCCGCAAGGATTTGAACCTTGGACCAATGGATTATGAGTCCACTGCTCTAACCGCTGAGCTACGGGCCCGAATTTACCGTAAATAACGATTTATAAATAGCTTAGTTCGAAGTTGCAGAGTGAATTCCTTCCGCGACTTTAAGTGCGGTGGCCGTTGTGGTGGCTGTTGGGCCTTCTTGAACGGTTGCGACTGACGTCGGCACGGAAAAACCAGATGGTGACACAAGTCGCTCTACTGCCGCCAGCGTGTGGGAAGGCGCGAGATGTGCGTAACGCATCGTCATCTGGATTGTTTCATGTCCCATCAGTTCCGCCAGCGTCCGAAGGTCCACCCCAGCCATTGCTAGGCGGC
The DNA here is from genome assembly GCA_963789875.1 of uncultured Acidobacteriaceae bacterium. Lineage (GTDB taxonomy): Bacteria > Acidobacteriota > Terriglobia > Terriglobales > Acidobacteriaceae > Sulfotelmatobacter. The sequence continues at coordinate 237,527 of CAWBMI010000002.1, forward strand.
TAGCGAAGGTGTGTCTAAGACAGTACCAAGTAAAATCCTTGATGCCTGCCTCCTTCACCGCCGCATCGAACCAGTGCTTATACCCTCGCAACGGCTCCCCATGGATATTAACAAAAATCCGGCCAACAGCCCTCATTGAGCGCTTCCAAAAAATCTTGAAGGCTGCAACTGCTGCAGCGCAGAAGACGAATCTTGCCGTTTTTGCTTCTAGGAAATCGTAACATGCTGCCGAGCGAGATCCACGGTCCCAGGTTACGCCAGGCGGCAATGTCTTCACCCGGCTGCCGCCGCTGCATTGACTGCGGTGCTATTGCTGCCGCCACGCCTAGACCGGCGGCCAGGGTTGCGCTAGCAGGGGGCGAATCATGGGCCTGGCAAAGCGGTCGAAAAGTGCACTGTAAATACGCATAACCGTCCCCCGCCAGAAATAATTTGACCGCGCGCGTCTGATCGCGAGAATGAATGAATTCGGGCCTCGTGGAGGTATCGCGATCAACGAAGTTTTTTCGTGACGGAGAAAGGCGCTCGCATTCGCAGCACGCCCATCTTCACCGTCCAAAAGCGAACGAAAAATACTAGTTGATCGTAAGCGCCCACTGCTCGTTGTTTCCGCCGTTGCAGGTATAAACCTGCACGAGGGTTTCGGATGACGTCCCATCGCCGCGCACGTCCATGCAGTTCGCGGTGTTGTCGGCGGGATGGAAGACGTAGAAGTTGCCCGAGGGCACGGCCTCCCAAGCCTGCCCCGAAGATCCGTTGCAGAGCTGCAGATTGACGAGTGAAGTGCTGCCGGTTCCCGAAGCTGTCACGCAATTCGCACCACCCGCAAGCGCGATATTGTAGTAGCCGGCGGGCGAAACGCCAGTGTTATTAAAGACCCAGTTCTGCGCTCCTGTGTTGTTCGCGGTGTAGACCCAGATCGTATTGTCGTTCTGCGTGCTATCACCCTCGTCATCCAGCCGCAATCCAGTGGCGTTCTGCGGGGTCACCGTGTAGGTGTCGCCGTTTATGATTGGGGCGGGGCCGCTTCCGCCGCTGCCCTTCGGGCAGAAAGTTATGGTGTAGCTGGCCCCCGTGGCACAAGTATGCAGGCCGTTGGCGTCGTCGTAGGCATACGCGTATTCGCTGGGGCAGGAATTGTGAATGTTGGTGACATAGGACTGCTCCGGCTGCGCCCAATTCGACGTGATGCAAGTGGAACTGCTGCCGTATGCACCGGTACAGCAATATTGGGCAGTGCCGTACTTCGTGCAAGGACTCAAGCAATCGAAACCGCTATCGGCCAGCTCGCCGCTCGGGCAACTGGTCAAGGGAGCAGCCGTACAAGCGTTCGGGGAAACACAACTCGAGTTGGAGACGGAGATGCCGATGGGATTGTCGAAGCCATCTACGTAGCTCACGTCGTAGTAGTCGGTGCCCGAGGCATCCAGGTTGAATTCGGCAAGCGAGGTGCCTGCTACGCCCGTGGTGCCGGCGCATTGCAACCCTGAGCCGCCGCAAGATCCGGTATTGCAAACGGCGGGACTAGCGGAGTTGCAGCCGATGCGGCCCCAAATGCGGCCATTCCATCCATTCGCAAGGGTGAAGCTTACGGTACTGCCGGCAGTCATTTCCCAGCCGCCATTGTCGTAATTGGCGGGGTAAATGCCAGGATAAACCGTGTAACCACAGTTATTTTTTACGGTAACATTCGCCGCGAAACCGCTCGCAGGCGACATAGCAAGACCCACGACCGCGGCGAGACTGACGGCGATCACACTCTGCCAGTTGCGAAGTCGCATAGGGCAACGCTTTAGATTCGTTTTCATTTCCGGGCTCCGTTTCTGGGGATTGAAATCGGCTAACCCCCTGTTCAAAATCTCAATAACAATTTTCGAGAGTGGTGGAGGCGGCGAGAGTAACCGATCCGAAAGTCTTACAGTGGCTGCCCGACGAGATAGGCGGCGTGTGCCATTTGTAGATTGGCAATGATAATGATCATTTGCCCGCGATTACAGGCGTGGGCATCCTAGCTTGCGTTTTGCTGGACGCCCTAACCATACTCCCGACAGATCGCCGGTCGCATAGCCTTCCAGATTTTGTTACGATTTCAGAACAATAGTTCATTCAGTCGCCTGGCTCGAAACCAGGTAACCGACTTAACGGGTACCGGGAACCGGGCTAAGGTTAATCAAATTGGCTGGCTTATTGAATCTCACAAGAGATGCAGCCGGACGAAAGCGGCTTGAAAACTAACCTAGCGCATTCCTAATCTGCTCCACCACAAGCAGCCTCTTGAATTCCGCTTTCTACGGCGTCATCCCGAAAATGGTTGACCGTCTGTGGAGACCAGTTTCGGCATGGTCTTTCCTGTCGATTTGTGTGTGTGGGGAGAGCAGTCGAACTGGCTATCGGCCGCTGCGGGGCCAGGCTTTGCCGACAATTTGGACGCTGCTTATTTTCTTTAGTTCACCTTAATATCCGGAACCTTCTTAAGAACGCTCAGAAACGGGCTTCGGGGAATCAACGAATGATGTGCCCGAATCCGACTTCTGGGCTGCGTCGTTAAGAACGAGTTCCCGGGCGTAACTCCCCGGTTGCGCGTCGTGCGATCAGGAATGGATCAACGCGCGGAGATCACTTTCCGCAAGCCGACTTCTTTTACTAATCGTGAGCATAGCGACGAAGAGGGCGTCAGAATCAAGTTCTGACGCCGTTTCGCCAACTAACGAGCAGAGCTACAGTTTGAAGAGGAATCCAGCCGCGGCGCCGAAATACTGATTCGCCACCCAAATGTTGGCCCCGTCAAAAGCCAAGCCCCAAGGGTTCTGTCCCACAGCAAAATTGCCGAGAACTGTGCCATTGCTCACCTGCAGCTTGGTCACGGTATTGCTACCGTGATTCGCCACCCAAATGTTGGCTCCATCAAAGGCGATGCCGAGGGGCTCGGTTTGCACTGCAAACGTGCCCAGAATCGCCCCGTTCAGGCTCAACTTCGTCACGTTATTGCTGCCGGCGTTTGTCACCCACATGTCCTTCCCATCAAAGGCCAGATATTCGGGGGTGGTCCCTACGGCAAAGGTTCCGATGACCGTGCCCGCCTCGTTGATCTTCATGACGTTGTTGCTCCCCGCGTTCGCTACCCAGATGTTGGTCCCATCAAAAGCGACGCCTACGGGATAGGCTCCCACGACCGTGTCCAGTTTCCTCGTGCCAGTTTTTGCGTCGTATTTGGTCACGAGCCCCGAGCTGCTGTAATCCGCAACCCAGATGGAAGTGCCATCGAAGACTATGCCAATCGTCGGGAGTCCAACATTAAAGCTCTCGATAAGCGCGCCAGTACTTGCCAGAAATTTGTATATGGACGTGCTGCCCTGATTCGTCACCCAAATGTTGGCCCCGTCAAAGGCTACACCGGATGGCTCTATGCCAGCGGCGTAGGTGCCGAGGAGCGCACCATCGCTTGACCGAAATTTCATGATGTTGTTGCTGTTGCTGCCGGCATTTGCGACCCAGATGCTCTGTCCATCAAAGGCCGGAGCAATGGGGTAGCCTCCAGCCTGGAATGCTGTCTGCGCTTGGTTGGCCGGATACCAGTGCAGGAGGGCAACTTGTAGGGGGTTCTTGCTAGAGCTTACGACGCCGTCCTGCGCCAGCAAACCAAGGGCAGAGCAGACCAGTAGAGCCGCGATCGCTAGGTTCCGTCTCATATAATTCTCCTTTTTTGATTGAAGTCCGGCCGTTTTGGACCGGTTTCCGCGCGGGAGTGTAGAACCTTGATTTTTGCTCGCCGTGTGTCGTCCCGCGATTCAAACTCGGCCTCTATCTAGTAACGCGAAGAGGCTGCGGAAAAAGGTCCACATTTCTTCCGCTCACGGGGCGGCAGTTCAGACCTCCGAGGCCCGCAAGCTCCAAATCTACAAAAACAAGGGCCGAGACCGCATTGGTTTAGCTTTCGACCGGGTATATACTTCAGGCCCGTAGGGTCTCGTGATCGTTGGGTTGAGTTGGAACATTCGCGACCTTAGGTCGGTTCCTTCTGTCGGCTTCATTTTTAAATCTTTATTTTTAACTCCTGACTTCGATCAAGACCGCGGTGTTGATTGACGCCCGCTGGCTCCAGTTATCACGTTTGATGTCCTTATGGATACACCAGACGTAGCCGCCCTCTTGGGTGAACTCAATGTCGGCAATGACAAGGCAGTAGCCGAGTTGGTCGTACTGCTCTACTCGGAGCTGCGCGCTCTGGCGTCTCACTACTTGCGGCGGGAGCGTAGCGATCACACCCTGCAAACGACCGCTTTGGTCCATGAAGCCTATCTTCGATTAGCGGATCAACGAGAAATTCACTGGAAAAATAGAGAGCAGTTCATGGGAATTGCGGCACAACTCATGCGCCGCATCCTGGTTGACTACAGCCGTGGCCATGACGCCAAGAAACGTGGCAAAGACTTTGAGAGAGTTTTCCTGGAGGAAGCGGCAGGCGTTTCCAAGGGGAGAGCAGCGGATGTTGTTGCCTTGGACGAAGCTCTCACGCGGCTTGCCGAATTCGATCCGCAGCAGGCTCAGCTTGTGGAGTTGCGCTTTTTTGGTGGATTAACCATTGATGAGGCGGCCGGGGTCCTGGGCGTTTCCCGCACGACGGTGAAGCGCAACTGGAACGTGGTCAAGGCATGGCTGGCGCGCGAACTTCGCAGAGGCGACGAGAAAAATGCCTGAAAAATGGGATCAAGTAAAAGAACTGTTCGCGTTGGCTCTGGAGCGACAGCCCGAGGAACGCGATGATTTCTTGCGTCAAGCCTGCGCCGGCGATGACTCGCTGCGCACCGAAATAGAATCGCTGCTTTCGAATTTCGATGATGCCCCAACTTTTCTTGAGAAATGTCCTGCCGCCGATCTGCTGTCCGCGCGGTCGCAGGGAATGACGGGAAGAAGGATCGGGGCCTACCGCATCATCCGCGAGATTGGCCAGGGCGGGATGGCAGTGGTTTACCTGGGCGAGCGCGACGACCAGAACTATCGGAAGCAAGTTGCGATCAAGATGGTCAAACCTGGAATCGGCGTCAGAACAAGTCCTGCAACGCTTTCGTAACGAGCGGCAGACCCTCGCGTCGCTGGACCATTCCGCCATTGTGAAACTCCTGGACGGCGGCAGCGGCGAAGATGGCTCCCCGTATCTGGTGATGGAATATGTGGAAGGCCGGCCCATTGACCAGTATTGCGATCGCAACCATCTCACGATCGACGCCCGGCTGCAATTATTTCGCGATGTCTGTTCCGCCGTGCAATATGCGCACCAGAAGCCTGGTTATTCATCGCGACCTCAAGCCGGGCAACATTCTGATCACCAAAGAGGGCCTTCCGCGGTTGCTGGATTTCGGCATCGCAAAACTGTTAAATCCGGAATTTTTACAGGCACCATTGGTCACGCGAACCGACGGTCGCCCGATGACTCCGGAATATGCCAGTCCAGAGCAAATCCGCGGAGATCCAGTGACCAGCGCAGCGGACATCTACTCGCTGGGAGTGTTACTTTACGAAATTCTGACTGGCGATCGTCCCTACGAGGTGGCCGACAGTACATGGCGGGAAATCGAGCGCCTGGTTTGCGAGAGCGAGCCACCCCTTCCGAGTACGAAAGTTGGCGCAGATGGCGAGCGCCTGAAGGCAACCGCCGTGACGCGCGGGGCAGAGCCAAAACAACTGGTGAGGTCGCTTCGCGGCGACTTGGACTGGATCACGATGAAGGCGCTCGCCAAGGAACCGAGCCGCCGCTACGCGACCGCGTCCGAGTTGTCGGCCGACATTGGCAGATATCTATCTCACGAGCCAGTGTTGGCGCGTCCCGCCAGCACCTCTTATCGAGCCCGTAAATACGTCCGCCGTCATCCAGTGGGGGTCACCATTGCCGCAGGATCCGTGTTGCTGCTGGCCGGATTTGCCGGGACTCAGGCGTTCCAGCTACGACGCATCACGCGCGAGCGCGATCGAGCGAGCCGAGTCACAGGATTCATGGAGGGCATGTTCAGAGTGTCGAATCCGAGCGAGGCTCGGGGCAATAGCATCACCGCCCGGGAAATTCTCGACAAGGAATCGACCGAGATTGACACTGGGCTAGCCCAAGACCCGGAACTGCAGGCAGAGATGATGCACATCATGGGAGATGTGTATAGGGGGCTTGGACTCTTTCCTCGCGCCCAGGAGCTTTTTGAGCGCTCCGCTGCCATCCGCCGCCGCGTCCTCGGGCCGGAGAATGCGGAAACCCTGCGGTCTGTGGACGACTTGGCATGGATCCTGAACCAGGAGGGTCACACTGCGGAGGCGGAGAAGCTGCAGCTCGAAACCGTCGACACCAGGCGGCGCGTTTTTGGAACGCAGAATCTGGAGACACTGAAGTCCATGAGCAATCTGGCGTGGACGCTGGATCGGGAGGGGCACTACGCCGAGGCGGAAAAATTGGAGCGCGAAGTCCTTGACCTCCGACGGCGTGCGGTCAAGTCCGACGACCGGGAAACGGCGGCGACGATGAACAATCTGGCCGCTACTCTGGGCCACGAAGGTCACTACGCTGAGGCGGAGAAGTTGAAGCGGGCGACGCTGGACCTTCGGCGCCGCATCCTCGGCCCGGACCACCCGGAAACCCTGACTGCGATGAATAACCTGGCGGCAACTTTTCAACAGGAAGGCCACTTCGCCGAGGCCGAGAAGCTACAGCACGAGACGCTTGACATGCAGCGCCGTATTCTTGGGCCGGAGCACCCGGACACGCTCAGGTCGATGAACAATCTTGCGAATTCACTCTTCAACGAGGGCCATTTCGCCGAGGCTCTGCAACTCCAGCGGGAAACGCTGCTGAAAAAACAGCAGGTCCTCGGACCGGAACACCAGGACACTTTGTGGGCGATACGAGAACTGGCTCTAACCCTGCAGGCGCGACGTCAGTACTCCGAAGCGGAAAAGTTGCAACGCGAGACACTTGAGATTCAGCGCCGTGTTCTAGGACCGGAGCGCCCGAACACACTGTCAACCATGAATAACCTGGCCACCACCCTTAGCAAGGAAGGCCAGTACTCCGAAGCAGAGAAGTTGCAACGCCAGACGCTCGATGCGATGCGCCGCGTCCTCGGACCCGAGCATCCGTTCACACTGGGTACAACCGATGGATTGGCGCAGACCTTGGCAAAAGAAGGCCGTTACGTCGAAGCGGAGCAGTTGGCGCGGGAGACGCTTGCAACTCAGCATCGCGTCCTGGGACCGGAGCACCCCGATACTACGAGTACTGCTTACGATCTAGCGTGCATTCTGGCACACACCGGACGCAGCGCCGAGGCAATCTCGGTCTTGCGCGACGCCGTTGACCACGGGCTCGACTCTGCAACCGACATGGCTATCGCAACGGATCCCGATCTCAAATCGCTACACAAGGACAAGCGTTTTGAAGCGCTGGCATCTTATGCTCGACAGCGCGCGGCACAAAGTCTCCACTAGGGAAGCCCTCCCACCTCGCGCACTGGCGTCAGAAGTTTCAGCATCGACGCGCCACCGTGGCAGGAGAATTAAAACGGATCATGAGTCCACTGCTCTAACCGCTGAGCTACGGGCCCGGGATAGCAGCAACCGACCTTCTACAGGAATGCATCGGCAGTTACGGAGCGACAACCCCGATCAGGATTTTCGGCCCGGCGCGGCCCTCGCTTACACGGCGCCCCTCCTGCTTCTTTCATCCGGCAGCGAATCCGCGGGCATCGCCACCGCAATTCAGTCTTGAACAGTCGCGGTCGATACTAGTTCGATTTTTTCGGAGGCTTCTTCTTGGAGCCGAATCCCGTTTCCACAGACGCGCCGATGCTGGCCAGCATTTGCTTGGCTACGTCAGCATAAGGGCCGGTGGGCTGGAGTTCGAGGTATTTATTGAAGGCCTCAGCCGTTCCTGCCGGCGCCACCATTTTGTCGCCCTGCAAAGTGGCTTTGCCGATCAGGTTGACGCCCTTCTGATAGTAGGCGTCGGCGCGGTTGGGGTCGGCGGCGATCGCTTTGTCAAAGGACGCGATGGCATCGTCGGCCTTGCCAGCATTGGTAAGTACGGCGCCACTGTTGAAGTAATATTGGGCAGCGGCCGTAGGATCGGTCTGGGCGGCAATGGCGTAGGTCTTTACTGCGTCATCAGTCTTTCCGGCGCGGGCATAGGCCTCGGCCAGATTGTTGTAATAGGCGGCGAGGGTCTTGGTGGCATTGGGATCCTTGTCGTTCGTTACAGCCTGCTTGAGTTGAACCGCTTTCTGATAAGCATCCACCGCCGAATCGAGGCGCTTCTGCTTTTCCTCGCGATCGGTTTGCTTGGGTGCGGACATGCGGTAGGCGTCGCCGAGCTTGAACCAGATCAGGTCCCGGGTTGCATCCATCTGGTTGGCGGCGATGAGGTCGGCAATCGCCGTATCATAGTCGCCCGCTTCCGAGGCAGTCTTTGCCGCTGCGAGCTTCTCGTTGAGCGATTTGACCGTAGTCACTTCCTTCGTCTGCTTGGCCTCGGCTTCCTGCTTCTGCTTGAGCTGCTCCGGAGTCAGGCCCTGTCCTTTGGCAACACCTTCCTGTTCTTTCTTCAAATCGAAGTCCAGAGTGTTCTCGTCCAATTGGACTGTATAGCCGTTGACGTGAAACAACTCCTTGTTGGCTTTAAGATCATCGGCATTTTGGTAGAGTGCGATTTTATATTTGCCGGCGATGATGCCTAGAGAGAAATACTCGCCCTTTTTGTTGGTCTTAAGGGTGTATTTCTGACCATTGTCTACGTTTACCAACTGCACTACGCCATCCACAATCGGATTGCCCTGCGTATCTTTGCAGACGCCTTTGATGGTTCCAGCAGCCTGAGCAAAAATCTGCGGCGCACAAACTGCCAGCATCAAGAAAACCAAGGCGTATGTTACGAAATATTTCTTCATCGTGGCCTCCCGGCTCGAACCAATCGACTGAATATTGCCTCTCGAATGAAAGAATCCAACGCTCGAAAACAGTACGTCCTCTTCTTGTACATCTCTATATCTTGACAGCCTGGGGCGTTGCCGCATACGGAATCGGATCCTGAACACCCGCGGCCGCGAAAGCCTTCAGCCGCAGCACGCAACTGTCGCACACGCCGCAGGAGCGACCCTGCTGGCTGTAACATGACCACGTTAAATCGAATGGCGCTCCCAGTTCAAGGCCGAGGCGGACAATCTCCGCCTTTCGCATGCCGATCAGAGGTGTGACGATTTCGATTGTGCCTTCTTTCGTACCTAATTGGATGACGCGATTGAAAGCCTCATAGTAGGCAGGACGGCAATCGGGATACCCGGAACTGTCTTGTTCGACGGCGCCGATAAAGATTTTCGACGCACCCAAAACCTCGGCCCAGCTTACCGCGGCAGCGAGAAAGTGCGCGTTTCGAAAGGGGACGTAAGTGACCGGGATCTCCCGGCCAATGGCACTGGCGACCGGCACGTCGATGTTCTCATCGGTGAGGGCGGAGCCTCCGATGGCGCGAAACGCTTCGTTGCGCAGCACGAGTTTGTCCTGAATGTTGAGGCGGCGGCAAAGGGCGAGGAAAGACTGGCGCTCGCGCTCTTCGGTGCGCTGGCCGTAACTAATATGCAGGGCTGCGGCGTGATAGTCGCGGACGGCAAGAGCCGCGCAAACGCAGGAATCCATGCCACCGCTAAGCAGTACGATCGCGCGCTGGGCCGGGCTATTCATGGATCGCCGCCTGCATTGGAGTAAGCCGGATTCCTAAACACCTTTTACTGCAGGGTCCCAGATGAACTTGTGCAATTGCAACCCGAGCCGCGCGGGAACATTATCTGCGAGCATCCACTCGGCCAGTTCCTGGGGATCGAGCAGGCAATGCGAGCTGTCGCGCGCGCCGGTGGCACCTTTGCGGAACGCGGGTGAGAATAGCACAGCGTTCACACACTCCGCCAGAGAGTGACGAGCGGTGAAATCGCGGGCAAATTCGTAGTCTTTCCGCCCGCTCAGAACAAACTTTATCTCATCCTGCGCGCTCAACGATCTCAGATTATCGAGATGAAAAGTATTGCCTTCGCCCGACTCCGGACACTTCACGTCCACGATCTTGATGACGCCTGCAGGGACCCGCTCCAGCGGCCGTTCTCCGCTGGTTTCGAGCAGAACGCGATAGCCGCCGTCGAGCAGGCGCTGCATTAGTGGCAGCAGTTCGCGTTCCTGCAACATCGGCTCTCCGCCGGTAATTTCTACCAGCCCGCCATGCGGGCTGAGGCGCTGAACTTCGTCCCATACTTCCTGTAAAGTCATCTTTTGCCCACCCTGAAATGTGTATTCGCTGTCGCACCAGGAGCAACGCAGGTTGCATCCGGTGAGGCGCACAAATACGCAGGGCAGGCCCGCGTGGGTCGATTCTCCTTGCAACGACTTGTAGATTTCTGTGATCTGCATTTGTGCATTGTGCCGGCGCCGCGGGCGGGACGCCCGCTCGACTGCCGCCGGGGCGCTACTGTTCCGAGTATTTGGCGGTGGTCGTATCGGTCTCGAACACGGTGACGTCCTTTACTCGCACCCGGCCATTGGTCACGCTTGTCAGGCGAGCGTTCGACTCGTCATAAAAATACTTAGCCAGATTTTCTGCTGAGGGATTGATGACTGTAAAGGGCTCAATGTCGTTGATCATCTGGTGATCGAGGCGCTCGATAACGTGCTTCATCACCTCGCGCAAGTCCTTGAAATCGAGGAGCAGGCCGGCCTTGTCCAATTCGGCACCGGCGAGCGTGACCCGGATCTTATAGTTGTGGCCGTGCGGATTTTCGCACTTGCCTTTGTAGTTGCGCAGGTAATGACCTGCCGCAAAAGTATCGTCAACCGTGACTTCGAACATGCGTTCCCCGGCGATCCGGCGTCAAACTGCCTGGACCGCGCTCATAGCGTAACCATAGTCATTGTACCTCGCGACCAGAACCTGTTTGAGAAAGAGGAACGTCCTCGCCGGACCGCAGATTTTTGGGTGGGCGAGTGGGCCATCGGCTATTCGGCTGCGCTACAATCTACCATCCGCTCCGCTACTGAGGTTCGACCCGCGCCTGCGGGATTATGGCGGGGCCAGTGAGGACCAAACTTTTTATGAACGTCCTGTTGCTTTCGATGCCCGATTCTTTCGAGCATATGCCGCCAGCGGGGATTCGCATGCCTAATGGGGCGCTTACGTCGCTGGCTGGAAATGTCGATCCGCACCATCGCGTGGCGGTAGCGGATTTGATTCTAGTGCAGCGCGAGGTTCGCGAAACTGTCACCAAACTGGTTCGCGAGTTAAATCCAGAAGTGGTCGGACTGTCGATCATGACATTTCAGCGCCGGACTGCAGGTCGCATCATCGACCTGGTGCGCGGGCTTCGGCCAGGAGTGAAGATCGTGGTCGGAGGATACGATCCCAGCCTTGCTCCCGAAGCTTACGAAAATATGGGTGTGGATTATCTTGTGAGGAGCGAGGGCGAAGTCACGTTCCGCGAATTGCTGCGCGCGATTGAGCGCGGGAGCGGTTTAGAGCAGATCTGCGGCCTTTCTTATTGGAATGGCAGTGGCTGGGTGCATAACCCCGGGCGTGCGCCGCATAAGCTCGAAGATAGCGAGATTCGGCCTCCGAAGCGCGATGCGCGCGTGCTCAAGGGGTACACGATGCTGGGCCGGCAGGTCGATGTGATTGAGACTTCGCGCGGCTGCACTTACGATTGCAGCTTCTGCTCCATCATCGAAATGCGCGGACGTAATTTTTTTGCTTACACGTTTGATCGCGTGCTGGCCGATATTCGCGATGCGCGCGATCACGGCGCGCGGACGATTTTCCTAGTCGACGACAACATCACTTTGAACGTAAAGCGCTTCGAAGCTCTGTGCGAGGCCATTATCGCCGCTGGGCTGAACACACTCGATTATTTTGTGCAGGGGATGACATCGGCGATTGCCAATCACGGCGAAACCCTGGCGCCGCTGATGCGGCGAGCTGGCTTTCGCTATGTTTTTCTGGGCATTGAAAATATCCTCGAGAACGATCTGGAATTTCTGAAGGCTTCGGCCAAGAATCAGGAACGTACGAACGGCCGCGAGACCGGCAACGCCACCCTCAGAGCCATTGATTATCTGCATCGCAACCAGATGTACGTGGTGGGAGGATTGATCGTAGGCAGTCCGGGCGACACGCGCGAATCAATCGAAGCCAACCTCGAATTTGCGCGACGTTATGTAGATTGGCCTTACATCCAGCATCCCACGCCTTACCCGCGGACGCCCATGACCAAGGAGTTCCGCGATCAAGGCCTGATTATGAATGAACGGCTGGAGGAATATGATGGCACCACGGCAGTGGTGCGCACAGAACATCTGCCAGCGGAAGAAGTGGAATTTATGCGCTGGAAAGCGGAGCGTTGGATGAAGCTACATCACGTTCCTGTGGCGCTCAAGCACGATCCCGGATTTGTATTGTTCAAAGGGTGGAAGATGTTGTTGCATACCTTTCGCGGGAGCTCGATCCGTTCGATGCTGGGACTGGAAGAGGATAAGAAAGTGTTTGAGCGGTATCGGGAGATTCGGCGGATGGAGCGGGAGTACGTATAAGACTCGTGGCAAATTGACCTTCGCCGGGTTCCTTACTATAATGTAAGGAAATGCGATGAAAGAAAGGGGCATGTGGCGGCCGCAACGTTAACTTCAAAAGGGCAAATCACCATTCCAGTACAGGTGCGAACTGCACTGGGCGTGGATGCGGGAGACCGCATCGAGTTTGTGGAAACAGAAAAAGGGCAGTTTGCCATTATGGCGGCTAATCGCTCCGTGCGTGAACTAAAGGGAATGCTCCGGGTAAAGCGGAAAAGACCTGTTTCTATCGAGGAGATGAACAGGGTAATCGCCCGGCGCGCATCTGAATCCAGATGATTGGTCTCGATACGAACGTTTTAGTTCGTTATCTTACGCTTGATGATGCCAGCCAGGTTGCTCTTGCGGCAAGCGTGCTCGATTCTCTCTCCGCTGACTCGCCCGGTTTTGTCTCGTTGGTTGTTATCGTCGAAATGGTATGGGTCCTCGAATCGTCTTACGGGTTTAAAAAAGAGCGAGTTATCGAGACGCTGGATGCGTTGCTTCGGAGTCAGGAGCTGGCAGTGGAACGAACTGATGCCGTGCGGCAGGCGATGCGTAGATTTGCTGCCAGTGGCGCGGATTTCGCCGATTGTCTTATTGATCGCTGTTGCCAAGAAGCGGGATGCCAATACACGGCGACGTTTGATAGGAAGGCTTCTGCAGCAGGCATGCGATTGATCGGGGGTTAGGCCAGGCATCGCGAGGAAGGCAAATTGGCCAGCTTGGCGACCCATGGCGTCGTCTAGCTTTTGTCTTATTCCCTCTGTCAGGGTTGTGCGTCCGTGTTCGGCAAGCAATTCGTTCCGCGAGAAGAGAACTGAGATGCTATGTAGTCGGTTCCCGAAGATGCGGCGGTATTCCTGTCGAACCTGTGACGTAGTCAGAGGTCAACTGTCCGAAGGACAGTTCATCGGGCGTTTAACTCAAACTTCTCTGTGTAGGGATGTTCTGCTTTAAGATGTCCTTTTGGCCATGTCGTGTCAAACGAGTTAGAAAAACAACTCAGGTACTGAAGAACTCCTCTACCACCCGCATATCAGTCGTCTTCTTGTAATTCGGTAAGCTCTCGATAAACACTCGCCCGTACTGTTTTTTCAGAATGCGGTTATCAAGCAGCACCAGCAGGCCGCGATCGTGCAGCGAGCGAATGAGCCGACCGAAGCCTTGTTTCAGGGTTATCACCGCGGCTGGTACCTGATATTGAAAAAAGGCGTTTCCGCCGTCAGCGTCAATCGCCTTTACTCGTGCCGCTACCACCGGATCGCTGGGCACGGCAAAGGGGAGGCGATCGATGATCACGCAACTCAGTTGTTCGCCCTGCACATCCACGCCCTGCCAGAATGACGAGGTGGCAAACAAGACCGCATGCGGCGTCAGACGAAACTCCTCGAGCAGCGCGCTCTTTGGAGCGTCGCCTTGCCGCAACATAGGATAGTCCAGTTCGACAAGCAGACGCTGATAGATGTCGTTCATCTGCGCATAGCTGGTGAAAAGCACGAAGGCGCGCCCGCGTGTGATATTGAGGAGTTTGCGAATGCGCTCCGCCGCTTGCGCGGCGAATTGCGGCTCGCGCGCATCGGGCAAGTCCGGAGGGACATAAAACAATGCCTGACTTTCATAATCGAAATGCGAGGGCAACACCGACTCGCGGGCATGATCAAAGCCCAGTCTCTGTCGGATGTACTCGAAGCCTCCGCCTACAGCGAGAGTCGCCGAGGTTAGGACGGCGCATTCGAGTTTTGACCACAGGCATTCACGCAGAATGGGACCGACATCGATCGGCGTAGCTTGAAGGAATACGTTATGTCGTCCCCCGCTTTCCGCTCCTCTCGATCTTGGCGGGGGGTTCGATCCACCCCGGCCGCCGCGGCGCTCGATCCAGAAAACAGTGTTGCGGTCGTCCGACTCCATGGCGAACGCGAGCTGCACTTGCAATTCCTGGGCCCGCCGCACGAAGGTGAAAATCTCTTCTGGCTTTTGCGGCAGGCCTTCCAGTTCGCCTGCCAGTCGGGTTAGCGCCTGATTAAGAGCGAGGAACTCGTCTCCGTTTTCTTCTAGAAACTCACGGCGGCTTTCAAACGCGAAGCGTCCTTCTCCCGGCGGAAGCAGCGAAAAGAAAAACTGCGAGCGCTCGCGCAGACTCCCCAACGCTCCCGTGAGCGAGGCGGAAAGCATGCGGTTGTGCTGCAGCGAACTTTCGACGTCGCGCGCCAAATCATCTACGCGGAGGTTGCTCACCGAAATGCCAAAGTAGTTTCCGGCAACATCTTCGAGTTCGTGGGCCTCATCGAAGATCACTGCGGCTGCATCGGGCAGAATGCCGGCATCGGGTGCGCCTTCGGCTTGCAGTTTGATCGCAAGATCGGCGAAGAACAGATGATGATTCACGATGATGATGTCGCTCTCCATGCCGCGGCGGCGCATTTCAGTGACGAAGCAGCGCTCCCACTCGCTGCATTTCTGGCCGGTACAGGCATCGGCGCGAGCGTCGAGTTTGTGCCAAAGCGCGCTGGTCTCGGGAAGTTCGGCGAGTTCGGCGCGATCGCCGGTGGCGGTGGTTTTTTCCCACGCCGCGATCGCACGATATTGCTCGATCTCCTCCAAGCCGCTGAGCACGGGTTGGCCGGTAAGATCGTAGAGTTTCTTGCGGCACAAATAATTGTTGCGCCCTTTCATGTAGCAGACTGAAAGCCGCCGCTTGGAATTTTCGTCGGACGAAGCCGATTCTCCAAAAAGCGCGTGCTCCAGAAAAGGGATGTCTTTGTAGAAAAGTTGTTCTTGCAGATTCTTCGTGCCGGTGGAGATGATCACGCGCTTGCCTGACCGAATCACCGGCAGCAAATAGGCTAATGTTTTGCCCGTGCCGGTACCGGCCTCGACGATTAAATGCCGTTTCTCTTCGAGCGCTTGCTCCACGGCCTGCGCCATTTGCAGCTGCCCGCGGCGGAATTCGTAAGCGGGATGTGTGCGGGCGAGAAGACCTCCAGGCGAGAAGAACTGATGCAGGGAAGCATCTTTGCCGTTGGCAGCGGGGCGCGGTGACGAGATGGAGGAGGCGGGCTGGGAACGTAAAGCCACGGGAGTCTCTATAATACGAGTTCCGGCCGAAGTGGGTCTGCGACCCAGGTGGCGTCGGACGCCGTTCCCACATTAAGGCCTTCGCTAACGACTGATCTTGACTCAACCAACTTACAACTCGACCAGCACTCTCGCCACCACCGCCGCCGGGGTTCCCACGCTGGCCATCGTGGGACGGCCCAATGTGGGCAAGTCGACGCTTTTCAATCGGATCGTAGGATCGCGGCGGGCGATTGTCGGAGACGAACCCGGCATCACGCGCGACCGCCTCTACGGCGATGCGGAATGGCGCGGAAGACCTTTGCGCATCATCGACACTGGCGGGATTTTGCCGGAAGAAAAAGATTTTATCCCGTCGGAAATTTTCCGGCAGGCACGAGTTGCGTTCGACGAGGCTGCGGCTATCGTCATGGTCGTCGACGGACGTTCCGCCTTGGCTGGGCCCGATCTTGAACTGGTTCGCCTGCTGCGCAAGACTGGCCGTCCGCTTTTTCTCGCGGTGAACAAGGCTGACTCGGAAAAACAATCGCATATTGTGGATGAATTTCATCGGCTGGGAATCAAGCGGATGTTCGCTATCTCCGCCGAACATGGGCGCGGGATCGACGATTTGCTAGACGCTGTGTTGGAGGTGTTGCCGCCTCCCTCTGAAGGCTTAAACACAGAGGGCACCGAGGACACGGAGGTAACACAGACAGAAACGAATCTGCTATCGGACGGATCAATCACTGAGCCTGAGCCCGTCTACGAAACCAAGGTTGCTATCATCGGTCACCCCAACGTCGGAAAGTCTACGCTGCTGAATTGCCTTACGGCTTCTGATCGTGCGATTGTCTCGCCCGTCCCTGGAACCACGCGCGATGCGGTCGATGAGATTATCGAGCGCAAGGGCCGGCGCTTCCGCTTCATCGATACTGCCGGCATTCGGCGCAAGGGCAAGACACACTTGATGGCAGAGAAGCTTTCGGTGGTGATGGCGCGGAAGCACTTGGAAGGCGCTGACATCGCTCTGCTGGTGATCGACGCAACCGAGGGCGTCAGCCAATTGGACGCTGCGATCGCCGGCTACGCGCACGAGAGCGGGCGTTCGATGATCATTGTCGTCAACAAGTGGGACCTGGTCAGCAGCGGCGCGCAGAAGCCCGGCCGGCCGTCAAAGGCGATGCGCATGCGGGAAACCAAGCGTCCGAGCGATCGCGAAGCTTATGAGGAACGCTTACGTTACGATCTGAAGTTTCTGAATTACGCCCCCATCGTTTTCATTTCGGCGAAGAGCGGCAAAGGCACGGAGAGGATATTTCCGCTGCTGGAGCAGGTTGCGATTGAGCGCCGCAAGCGCATTTCGACATCGGCGATGAACCGCTTCGTCGAAACTGTGGATTTCGAACGCGCTTCCGTTCCGATGCGCTCGCGGGTGAAGATTTTGTATATGACGCAGGCCTCCGTCGCGCCACCGACGTTTGTGCTCTTTACCAATCGCGCGGTGAAGCTGCATTTTTCTTATCAGCGGTTCTTAGAGAACCAGATTCGGCAGGCGTTTGGATTTTTGGGGACTCCGATTTGGATTAAGAATCGGGCTAGGAATTAGATCGTTCCCCGTGGGACGCACAGGAATGTTGAAGCGGCTCGAGTCTATTCTCCGCTCGCGTCTCGTTCCTTTGTCAGCAGCCCAACGCGCTGCACGCCGGCGTGATGCGCCACATCGATCACGTCGGCCACATACTGAAAATCGACGTCTGCATCGCCGCGCACGAAGACTACTTTTTCGGCGCGCTCTAGGTAGATTTGCGCCAGCCTGGTTTCCAAGTCTTCCCAACGAACGTCGTCCTGATTGATTTTCACGGCTGGCGGCTGATTTTCTTTCGACCACACCACCTGGGTCACGACCGTGCGGGATTGTGAAATATTCTGGCTCTGCTTTGGATCCGGCTGTGGAATTTGGGCGGTCTCGCCTTCTTCTTTGTCCATTGAGACCACGACCATGAAGACGATAATCAGGGTCAGCAACACGTCGATTAGCGGCGTGACGTTGATCTCGGGACCGCGCGCACCTCCGCCTGCCAGTGAGAATGACATCGGGAACTCCTCTGTTCATCTTTGGCACGCGCGTGTCTGCAACATCAGACACCTCCGGCGATGCGAGAGTTCCCGCTCAAGGCTGCCTATCCGATCGGTTCAGGGGCCGACGGTAATGGCGGTGGCAGTGGAGGAGGTGGCGGTGCTGGAATAGCATTCAGCGCCGGTGCCGCGGCGGGATAAAGAACAGCGCCCAGCGCAGGATAGCGGGCCGCGAAGAAATAAATCGAATATGCGGGGAAGAACACAATGAACGGCACCGAAAGCAGCGATACCAGGAACAAGAAAATCGAAATCAGAATACTTCCGACAACTACAGCCAACGTGATCGTGTAAGCATTCCAGGTCAGGCCCGCGCTTTTTCCGGTAATGATCGCGATGATGCTCAATCCAACCGTGGGTATCGCAATGACTAGCCCTAAGATCAGAGTTGCGATACCGACCATGATTCCGGCGCCGATGGCCATAACGATTTTCATGCCGATGTAGCCGGCATAGGCGCCCTTTTCCGACTGTATCATGGGCCACAGGCGGCGCCAGCCCTCCATCGCACTGATTTCCTCGAGTGCCATTTGCGGGATCACAAAGTCCTTGGTCAAAACGAAAACTACACCCGTGATCAGAGCGAAAATCATTACCACGAAGAAAAGAAGGACCCCGCCTAAAATCAAGGGGAGCAAGTGGGTTTTTGGTTGGTTGAACCACCCTGCCGCGAAAGCAAACGCAGCAGGAATGCCGGTTAGCAGCGCAATGCCCGCCAAGATAAACAGCGCATATAGCAGCTTCCAGGCGAAGTAGCGCCATCCCGGCCCCTGCCTGTGGTTCCAGCCGTCGCGAATGTGGCACTCGCGGGCCAATACGCTATCGAACAGGACGAAGCGCATCACGCTGCTGATATACATCAGAATAATTCCTATCACCAAAGCGGCGACAACAATCACCGCGACCAGAGCGGCAACGAGCGCGAGATTAAGTCCGGCCAGTCCATGCCATGATGGAGTTGAGCCTCCGGTCTGGCGTGGAAAACCGGAATTGAAGTTGAAATTGCCCGAGCCGAGTTCCCCGGCCAGTAATCCTACGAAGGCGAGTTTCACCCATTGGCCCAAGCGAAAGGGCTTAAAGAGTTGCTGCTTAGTATGCTCGACGGCTAAGGAAATTGTGTCGACGGCGGAGATTGGCAAAGCGCACCTCGTGGCTAAAGGCTCAGGAGCAAGGTACTGCGAAATGCTCTTCGGATCAATTCAAAAAATCGAGAATGAGAAGTCAAAAATCAGAAGCAAGAAGGCGAGTCGTCTGGTCACGGATTTCTGACACTTCATTTCCGACTCATCATTCATAGCGTAGCGCCTCCACGGGATCGAGCTTTGAGGCTCGCAGGGCTGGGACCAGGCCGCTGATCACGCCGACCACGAGCAGCACAAGGCTGGAGAGCACGACCGTCATCAGGGAGATTCTCAGGTGAATGTCGCCCTGCCCGGAGTCGTCTTCGAAGAGCGGGCCCATCATGGGCAGAGAGCCTACTGCGGTGGCTATCGCGTAGGACAAAGCCACGCCGATGGCACCCCCTAGCAACATGATCAGTAAGGTCTCAGCCAGAAATTGCAAAGTGATGTGACGCTTGCGCGCGCCCAAGGCGCGTCGTAGACCGATTTCGCGAATGCGTTCGTCCACCGAAACCAGCATGATATTCATCACGCCCACGCCACCGATTCCCAAGGTCAGTGTCCCGACAAAAGCCAGCAGCACCTGCAGACCGATGGTCAAAGCATCGATGACCGGACGGAATTCATCGCGCCCGAACATCTGGAAAGCTTTGGGGTCGGTCGGCGAAAATTGCTGTCGAGAGGCCACCGCTGCGAGCACCTGTGCCATCGCCCTCTTTTCGAATTGTGGGGCGATAGGGGCGAAGACGAGCACTTGAGCGTAGCGAGTGTTCCACAAATCGCCAGCGGCTGAATATGGAATCCAAGCCGAGTCGTCATCGCTGCTGAAATAATTGCTGAGCTGGATTTTTCGCGCCATCACGCCGATTACGGTAAAGTGCACTCCTCCCACTTCCACTTGCTCTCCCGCTGCTGGGCGGCCGCTAAAAAGCTGCTCTTTGAGGCGACCTCCGAGAAAGATGACGCGCCGCCGCTCCAGTTCATCAGCGGAATCGATCCACCTGCCTTCCGAGGGAACTTCGTTGCGCATTTCGCCATACTCGGAGCAAACGCCTCGGATCGCGGCTGTTCCCACCATTCGGTCGCCATAGGCTATGCCCGGGCGCTTTACGGTTTCCAGGCACGCGTGTTTTACCAGCGAAGCCGTGGCCTTGACCATGTCGACGTCAGCTTGTTCGAGAATTACTTTCTTGCCTGCGCGCTGTCCGCCCGGCTGCTCGCTGGTTTGTTGTGGCCAGCAGATGACCACACTCTTGCCGAAGGCGTCGAAGCCATGGACGAGAATGCTGCGAAAGCTGTTGCCATATGCGATAAGCAGAGTAACCGTGGCGATTCCCCACACGATTCCCAGCATAGTGAGGAAGCTGCGCGTGAGGTTGCGCTTCAGCGCAATCCAAGCTTCGAGGATGATCTCAATCAGCATAACAATTTAGTAATTGGGAATCTGGTAACTGGGTAATTTGAAAACGGCTACGCGTCTTGAAATTACTCAATTACTAAATTCCCCAATCCCTCAATTCTTAGTCAGCCTCCGGCCTCATAACGCAAGGCCTCGATGGGATCGATGGAAGCCGCTCTGCGTGCGGGATAGAGGGCGGCGGCAACCGCGATTGTTCCCAACAACCCCGTTGCCACCAAACCTGAAGTCCAGTCGGGAATAAGCCCGGCAAAAAAATCCGGCATAGGCAAGAGATTCACGAGCGCGCAAAAACCGAACGCAATACCCAGGCCGATAGCTCCGCTGAGCAGGGCGATAATCAGCGCCTCTATGAAGAACTGACGCAAGATTGTCGCTGCAGGCGCGCCCAAGGCTTTGCGCACGCCGATCTCGCGGGTGCGCTCGCGTACCGCTACCAGCATCACGTTCATCACTCCGATGCCGCCCAGCAGCAGAGTCACGATGCCCACGGCGCCCAGGAAATATTTCATTCCATCCGTCATCTGCCGGAATGCCTTGGCCTCCTGCACCGTGTCCCAGATAGGACATGCCTCCTTGTCGTTGGGATCATAGCGGTGCATGCGCGCAAGAGCGACGCGGACCTCGTGCTTGCAGGCTTCATGCTGCTCCACCGACTTCGGCGTCACCAGCAGTTGATCGAAGGTCGTGGCCGTTCCCGGAGGCTTGTCGGGAAAATCCCGCCGCATGGCTGAGAAGGGAACGAAGACCTTGTTCACATCCCAGCCGTCGTAGCTGGAATCCTGCTTCTTTTTCGCCATAACGCCAACCACGATGTAGGGAAAATCATTCAGGTAGACGTTTTCGCCGACCGGATTCCGCCCCGGAAACAACT
This sequence comes from uncultured Acidobacteriaceae bacterium, assembly GCA_963789875.1. Classification (GTDB taxonomy): domain Bacteria; phylum Acidobacteriota; class Terriglobia; order Terriglobales; family Acidobacteriaceae; genus Sulfotelmatobacter. Next base: position 258,750 of record CAWBMI010000002.1, read on the forward strand.
GCTTGGCTGCATCCGTGCCGAGGAAGGCAACACGCCTGGAATCGTGCATATCGTCCCAGTCATAAAAGCGGCCCATCCCTATGTTCAGGCTCCGAATCTCACCGAACTGCGGATATGATCCCGTCACCGTGAACGAAGCATTGTTGAAGTTGCTGTGGGCTAGTACCGTATTCTGTTCGAGCTCCGGAATCGCATATTCGCAGTCGCGCGCCTCCGCCTGCACTACAAGCACATCTTCATCTTCCCAATGCACGAGCCGACCCGCGTGCACACCGCCCGCCTGAAGGCTGGTGCGGCCGTGAAAGACGATCATCACATCTTTGCCTAGAGTTCTAGCCTGCTCTTCCTGCCCTTTGCGCAAGCCTTCGCCGGCTGCGACCATCAGGACGATGGAAACGATTCCCCACGCAATGCCGAACATTGTGAGAAAAGCGCGCAGCTTGTGCGCCCATAAGGTCCGCAGCACATCGGTGATGAGGTCTCGCAAAGTCATTGCGTTTCTTGAATTGCGTCTCTTTTTGGTTGGACGCGACCGCGCCATGAAAGTAAGCTTTGCGGCGAGTTCTGCCCTCTGTCTTGGAGTACGTATTTGCCGCGGGAGTTGTTGCAGGAATCTTTGCCTAACTGGTGGAAGGTAGCGAACTAGCGCGGTGGGGCCCGTTCAATGAGCCGCCGAGAATCTTCTCCATGGTAAACAGAGGCGCGCCGAAGAGATCGTGAGGACCTTCGCTTGTCCGGCGAAAGCCGGATTTCTCATACAGGCGAATGGCGGAATCGAGGAATGGCGTCGTACTGAGGAAGAGGCGAGTGTGACCTTCTTTGACAGCCAAGGTTTCTATTTGTCGCAGCAATCTTGCACCAATCCCCGATCCCCGTGCGCTGGGTAGAACAGCCATACCTCGAATGTAGAGCGATTTGTTTTTTGCGACTACAGGACCGGTGCCCAGCATTACGCCCTCGAGCAGAGCCACCCAAACCGGCCCCTCGTATACGCGCGCGAGAATCTGTTCCTCCGCAGGAGTTGTGGCAGCAAAACCAGCCTCCGTGTAAAGCGACTTGAATTGCACGAAAGCTTGACACAGAACGACCGCAATGGCCCTAGCATCTCCCGGCGTGGCGCGGCGAATCTTGATATTGGATCGCAGGCGCATTTTTTCTGGGCGTTTTCCGAGGGCGCCAGATTTAAACTCCCGCCGCCCTTGTTCCGGCTCGCTCCATCCAAAGATCGAATTCGCGAAGCGCCAGTTCGCATTGCGCGCGACGGCGTTCCTTGCGATCCCGAATCTTCATTTCTAGAGGCGGAAGAAGATCGAAGGTGATGTTCGCGGGTTGAAAATTCTTTGGGTCCGCGTGCGCCACGTAGTGGGTCAGAGATCCAAAGGCAGAGGCGCGTGGCGGCGGCAGAGGCGCGTCTCCATTTGCTAAAGCAGCCGCATGCATTCCGGTCAGCAGACCGGTGGCAATCGATTCCACGTAACCTTCCACTCCACAGATTTGTCCGGCAAAGAACACTTGTGGATGCGCTTTCATTTGCAGCGTGTCGTGCAGCAGCGACGGACCGTTGATATAAGTATTGCGGTGAATCTGGCCGTAACGCAGGAAGCGTGCATTTTCGAGGCCAGGAATCATGCGTAGTACGCGCGCCTGCTCGCCAAACTTCAGGTGATTCTGGAAGCCCACCAGGTTATAGGAATCGGCTCGCAGATTTTCCTGCCGCAACTGCACCACCGCGTAGGGCATGCGTCCGGTGCGAGGATCGTTCAACCCGACCGGCTTCATTGGACCGAAGCGCAGAGTATCGCGGCCCCTGCGCGCAATCTCCTCAATCGGCAGACAGCTCTCAAAGTAATTCAGCTTTTCCCAATCGTGCTCTTCGACCGACTGCGCCTCCAGTAGCGCATCATAGAAAGAATCATATTCCGCTCGCGTCATGGGACAGTTAATGTAATCGGCCGAGCCTTTGTCGTAACGCGCGGCCATATACACTCGCGTCATGTCGATCGAGTCTGCCTCCACGATGGGGCTGATGGAATCGTAAAAATACAAACGTGGAGTCTGCGGAGCGGGCTGACGCTGTACGCCATTTTCCTCCGAGACGGGATCGCTGGAGGTTGCGCTTAACCGGGAAATCTCGCCGGCCAATGCCTCGGAGGTCAAAGGTCCGGTGGCAACAATCGTGACCGCATTTGTTTCTTCGATGGAAGTTACTTCTTCGCGCCGCACCGTGATTCTCGGCTCGCGCGAGATCGCTTCGGTGACTTTCGCTGCGAAGGTTACGCGATCGACCGCCAGCGCGTGTCCCGCGGGGACCGCGCACTCCCTCGCTGTCTGCAATAGCAGACATCCAGCGCGCCGCATTTCTTCTTTCAATAACCACGGCGCTGTGTTCTCGGAGTCAGATTTCAGAGAATTCGAGCATACCAGCTCGGCAAAATCGGCTGTCTGGTGTGCTGGAGTCGAGCGCGTCGGACGCATCTCAAACAACTCAACCTGCAGGCCGCGCTGGGCACACTGCCATGCCGCCTCCGAGCCGGCGAGTCCTGCTCCGATGATGCGAATGAGCGCGTTCAATACGCCTTCTCTGCCATCCGCCGCAGTGCCTCTTCTTTCAGCAACACCGGCCGCCACTGGTTGAGGAACTCAGCCCCCAAAGATTTGTAAAGTTCGATCGCCCTGCTATTCCAGTCGAGCACCTCCCACTGGACTCCGTGGCAATTTTCCTGCACCGCAATGCGCGCGACGGAAGCCAGCAGCGTCTTCCCAATCCCTTGGCCGCGAAACGGCTTTCGCACAAACAGATCCTCGAGAAACAATCTCCGCCCCGCCCAGGTCGAGTAGCAGCCAAAAAAGAGAGCGTACCCCGCAGGCTGCCCATCCCAGTCTGCAATCAGCGCTCGAAAACAGGGATTCGCGCCAAACCCATCTTGCAGCAGGGTTGCCTCTGCGATCACACAAAGGTCCAACTGGTGTTCAAACTCCGCCAGTTCGCGGATCAGCGTCCATAACAGCGTCACATCGTCAACCGTTGCAGGACGGATCAGGACCATTAGAAGGAAGAATACATCAGCGGCGGAAAAGCTTGCGACTGGGGTGTCAGCGCTTGCACATCGGCCTGGATGCTTAAGAACTTCCTCACCTTGTACGCCAGCGTGGGACGCTCTCTCGACCGCCAGCTTTATGAACTTATCTACCTGCGAGTTTCGCTGATTAACGGATGTCATTACTGCACGCAGCACCATTTTGCATCTTCGAAGCGGGCGGGCCTCATGACAGAAGACCGGGCAGCGCTCAAGGCAGGCGATTACTCGCGCTACGGCGAAAGTGAGCGGTCGGCGCTGGCCTATGTCGATAAACTGACCCGCACGCCTCATGGAATCGCACCGGCGGACTTCGAAGATCTCAAGAAAAATTTTCCCGATCCAGCGATCGTTGATATTCATATGCTCGCCGGGCTGGCCAATTTAACAAACCGGGTGACGGACCCGCTCGGCCTTGACGTGGAATTTCCCGAGGAAAGCATCTAGAGGAATTCAGTGATTGAATGATCGGGTGATTGGGCAAGTCGACGAAAGGCTGCGATGAAATTTCTGGTTGTTATTCTCCAAATCGCAAAATAGCCCAACCGCAAATTCTTACAGGATCTCTCTCTGATCCCCGACTCGTTTTGTGATCCGCTCGCGATCCAAATATTCCAAAAGAGGGATGGCGTACTTGCGGGTTACTCCGATCAGTTCCTTGAACTTGGCAACGTCAATCTTGGAGGATTTCTGTTTATACGTTGCCACTTGCCGGCGCAATTCTTCAAGCGCGCTGCGGTGAAATACAAGGTCATCGGAAATCTTGATTATCACCTTGTCGCGCAGCAGCAGGGTTACGATCTTCTGCGCGCGTGTTTTGTCGATGCTCAGCCCGGCAATCACTTCCCGTAGCGCCGGAACCTGCAGTCCCGCGGCCGAAAACGCCTCCTCAATTTGCTTTTTCGACTCGGCCTCCTCGTCTTTCATTACAACTGCCTGGCCCGGCAGTCTTACCCAATCCCCTGCCACTTCGAGCTTCCTCTCCTGCATCAGGCGAGCAGCAGCAAGCGCGAAGACTTCAGGTCTCGCACTCAACTGTGAGCGCAATTCTTCTTTACCCATCCCCGTCGACAAGGGATTCTGCCTGCGAAAAGTCTCAAGCGTGCTCAGCAGTTGCGAATTCAATGCTCGCAGCGCGGGCGAATCGAGGAGCAGATCACTCTGTCGAAGCACGGCGCCCGACTGCACCATCGCCGCCAGATGCGTTTCGATTACTTTTCTTGTCCAACCGGTCTCGGCAATCAGCTGCGAAATTGAGATTCCCTGGCGCTGCCGCCGGGCGATCCTGGCTCGCAGAATCGCTTCAGGATTTCCTCCTTCTAAAATTTTCAGGAAATCTTCCAACCCCGGCATCCGAGGAATGAGAGCCACGTCCAAGACAATGCCGCCGCCGATTGTTACCACCGGAGAGAATTGCCGGATGATGAACCGGTCTCCCGGCAAAAGTAAAGCGGCCTGGGGAAGCTTAAGTCGAGCGAAAGTCTCCTGCCCCGTTGCCAGTTGCTTGGTTCCGTGGAGCGCGATTTCGGCCACTGCCTCCATGGTGTAGGAATGAAAATGTACCCGCGCACGATCTTTCAGCCCTCGGGGTGCAGAAGCCAGCAGACGCAGGCGCACGTCCGCCTTTCGGGTGGTCGCAAAAGTGGCGATCGGAGCTAACGTCATGCCGCGAGCCAATTCTTCCGTGCTCACGCCAGACAGATTTACCGCAGTTCGTTGTCCTGCAAGAGCCGCGTCCGCGCTTTGCCCGTGCACCTGTATCCCGCGTACCCGCACTCGCTGGCCGGTGGAAAAAACCTCCAGCTCGTCTTCGCGGCGGATCGTCCCCGCCACAAGCGTTCCTGTGATCACTGTGCCGAATCCTTTAATAGTGAAGACGCGATCGATGGGGAGGCGGGCGTGGGCCTGGGAATTTCGCGGCCGCGCCTGAGTTGCGGCGGCGACTATGGCTCGCTTCAACTCTTCAATTCCCACACCCGTCAGCGAACTTACCGCGATGATCGGGCTGGGTTTGTCGAGGAAAGTCCCGCGAAGAAACTCTTCCACCTCAAGCTTCACTACATCGAGCACTTCGGCGTCGACCGCGTCGGACTTGTTGAGCACCGTGATGCCGCGCTGCACGTTGAGCAGTTGCAGAATTTCGAAATGTTCGCGGGTCTGGGGCTTGATGGCCTCGTCCGCCGCAATCACCAGCAGAACCAGATCGATGCCGCCGACCCCGGCCAGCATGTTGCGCACAAAGCGCTCGTGGCCGGGCACATCGACGAAGCCGAGCCGTACGCTCTCGCCATTGGCCGCCGGCAGGTTCATGTGCGCGAAGCCGAGATCGATGGTGATGCCGCGGCGTTTTTCTTCTTCGAGCCGGTCTGCGTCGATGCCGGTGAGCGCCTTCACCAATGCCGTCTTGCCGTGGTCAATATGGCCGGCGGTCCCAACGATGATCGATTTCATCTCGCTGGATATTACCGGAAACCCAGCCACGCGAGCCTGCCTCAACCCAGATTTCCCGCCAAAAATCCTTTCAGATTGGCCCTACCCATCGCCTCGGCTAAATGCGACAATAGAGATTCCCCATGACCACCGCCACAACTTCTGCCTTTTCTCAGGAGATCCTCCGGCAGCACGGCCTGATCTCTGACGAATACGAAAAAATCAAGCAGCTTCTTGGGGGACGTGAGCCCACGCTCACCGAGCTTGGCATCTTCAGCGTAATGTGGAGCGAGCACTGCTCTTACAAATCTTCGCGCGTTCACCTGAAGCGCCTGCCGACGCGCAGCAGGCGCGTGCTGCAGGGGCCCGGCGAAAACGCCGGCATCATCGACATTGGTGATGGCTGGGCTTGCGCTTTTAAGATCGAGTCGCACAATCACCCATCATTCATCGAGCCATTTCAAGGGGCGACAACCGGCGTTGGCGGAATTTTGCGCGACATTTTTACCATGGGCGCCAGACCCGTTGCGGTGATGGATTCGCTGCGCTTCGGCCCGATCACGTCCCACCTAGCCCCGGACGCGTTCGTCCGGGGGCAAAAAGATAAGGATGATAATGATAATGATGACGGGCGGACGAATGCGTCCGCCGCTACGCAGGCCGAAATCCACCGCAATCATTCCATCCTAGAAGGCGTGGTAAGCGGAGTCGCCTCCTACGGCAACTGTTTCGGCGTGCCGAACCTCGGCGGCGAGACCAAGTTTGAGCCATGCTACTCCGGCAATCCTCTGGTGAATGCTTTTGCCATGGGACTCGTTCGCAAGGATGAAATTTTCTACGCTCGCGCCGCTGGAGAAGGGAATCCGGTGATCTACGTCGGGGCGAAGACCGGGCGCGACGGCATTCACGGCGCGACCATGGCCAGCGAGGAGTTCAGCAAGGCTTCGGAGGCGAAGCGGCCGAACGTGCAGGTCGGTGATCCATTCCTCGAGAAGTTGCTGCTTGAGGCTTGCCTCGAAGCCATGCAAACCGGGGCGATCATCGGCATTCAAGATATGGGCGCGGCGGGGTTGACTTGCTCGACCTGCGAGATGGGCGGGCGCGGCGGCGTAGGCATTGAGATCGAACTCGATCTCGTGCCGCAACGCGAGACCGGCATGACCGCATACGAGATCATGCTCAGCGAGTCGCAGGAGCGCATGCTCCTGGTGGCGCAGAAAGGCCGCGAACAGGAAGTCCTTCGCGTCTTTGAAAAGTGGGGCCTCGACGCGGTTGAAGTCGGCAAAGTCACAAACGGAAATATTTTGCGAGTACTGCATCACGGAGATGTCGTCGCCGAGATTCCGAATGAGGCCCTCACCGATGATGCTCCGGTGTATCAGCGTCCGCTGGAACGCTGGGTGCCTCCCGTACCCCGCGAGATGCCGGAGCGCATCAAGCTCAACGGAGCCGGGGACTTCACCCAGACTCTGAAGCAGCTTCTCTCCAGCCCGAACATCTGCGGCAAGCGCTGGGTCTGGCAGCAATACGACCACATGGTGCAGACCAACACCGTCGAAGCACCGGGAGCCGGCGATGCCGGCGTGATTCGCATCAAGAATCCCGAGGCAGGCTCGCCGCAGCGTGGGCTGGCAATGGCGCTTGATGGAAACAGCCGCTGGTGTTATCTCGATCCGCGGTTGGGGGCGATGCATGCCGTTGCCGAGGCTGCGCGCAAGGTAGCTTGTTCGGGTGCAACTCCCGTGGGCGCGACCAACTGCCTCAATTTTGGCAATCCCGAAAAGCCGCACATCATGTGGCAGTTTTCGCAGACCATCGATGGCATCACGAAAGCTTGCGAAGAGCTTGAGATTCCCATCACCGGGGGCAACGTGAGCTTCTATAACGAGACGTTGGGCGAGGGCATTTATCCCACGCCGGTGTTGGGTGTGGTGGGAATTCTGGAAGACGTGAACAAGGCCCCGAAGATGCATTTCGGAGCCGCCGGCCGCAGCATTGTGCTACTACGCGCCGGGGAAGCCGGCGACATCACCGATGTCCAGAGCGAGTTTGGATCGTCCGAATACGCAAAAGAGATTCTTGGCTCGCTGTGGGGATATCCTCCGGAACTCGATCTCGAAAAGGAAGCAGCGCTGCAAAAAACTGTGATCGAATTGATTCAGGAACGGTTGGTGGATTCGGTGCATGACTGCGCCGATTGCGGATTGGCGGTGGCGCTGGCGGAGAAGGCTTTTGCGAAAGGAATTGGTGCCCGTGTGAATCTGGCTTCGGACGGGCTTCCCGCGGAGTTTGTTCTGTTTGGCGAAGATGCGAGCCGGATTTTACTGTCTTGCGACCCCGGGAATGTGGCGCGAATCCAACAAGTAGCGGGGAAGAACGGGATCTTCGCGGATGTTTTGGGCGAGACGATCCCCGGGCAATTGGAAATCAATTTGGACGGTCGGGCCGCTGTATCGGGTGCGATTCGAGAGCTGAATCAGGCTTACGAAGGGGCTTTGGAAGCCGCTTTGCGAACTGATCCGGAGTTGATGTCTGCGGATTGAAAACCAAACCTGTGGCTCTTGCTCTGGTGAGGCTTTGCTTTCGCTCCGTTGACAGCCGAGGCGGTCGTCTGTACATGAGTTGTAATGGCTCGTGAAAAAAGCGTTAAAGGCTAACTGCCAAGGGCTAATTGCTAAATGCTGACTTCCGACAAATTTCACGACGAGTGCGGAGTGGTTGCGATCTTCGCGCATCCCGAGGCGGAGAAACTCGCTTATCTCGGCCTGCATGCTTTGCAGCATCGTGGGCAGGAATCAGCAGGGATTGTTACCTCCGACGGCCTTACTTCGCGCGTCCACAAGGCGATGGGACTGGTCGCGGACATCTTCACCGAAGATGTGCTTTCGAAGATACGGGGCACACTGGCCATCGGGCACACGCGGTACTCAACGGCCGGCGATTCGGCGTTGTTGAATGCGCAGCCGATTTTGGTGCAGTCGAATAAGGGATCAATCGCGGTCGCGCATAACGGGAACCTGGTGAATGCGCTGGAAATCCGCAGCCAGTTGGAGCGCCAGGGATCGATTTTTCAGACCAACAGCGATACCGAAGTCATTGTCCACCTGATCGCGCTTTCGCGGGAGCAGACCTTGCCCGAAGCGATTACGGACGCGCTGCGGCGCGTGGAAGGGGCGTTTTCGCTGGTATTGATGAGCCCTGACAGGATTATCGCAGCCCGCGACCCGCGCGGCTTCCGGCCGCTCGCCATGGGCCGCATTCCGGCACTTGAAGGGCAGACCCAAGATACCATCGTCTTCGCTTCTGAAACCTGCGCCTTCGATCTGATCGGAGCCACCTACGAGCGCGAAGTGAAGCCCGGCGAATTGGTCGTGGTGGGGCCGGAGGGAGTGAGTTCGAGTTTTTATATGACGGCTGCGCCGCAGTCGAGCTGCATTTTCGAGCACGTTTATTTTTCGCGGCCTGACAGCGTGGTTTTCGGCCGCGCGGTGCAGACCAGCCGCGAAGAACTTGGGCGGCAATTAGCCCGCGAGGCGCCGGTGGAGGCTGATCTCGTGGTCCCAGTCCCGGATTCGGGTGTGACCGCGGCCGTTGGCTACGCCGCTGAGAGCGGCCTTCCATTTCGCTTTGGCTTGATCCGCAACCACTATGTGGGACGCACGTTCATCGAGCCCAGCCAGCGCGTGCGCGATTTTGGCGTGAGGCTGAAGCTGAATCCCGTGCGCTCGCTGCTCGAAGGCAAACGCGTGGTATTAATTGACGATTCCATCGTGCGCGGCACCACCAGCCGCAAGATCGTCCGCATGATTCGCAATGCAGGAGCGAAGGAAGTGCACATGCGAATCTCGTGCCCGCCGACAATTTCTCCTTGCTATTACGGCGTGGACACGCCTTCAAAAAGTCAACTGATCGCGGCAAACAAATCCATCGACGAGATTCGCGAATACATTCGCGCGGATTCGCTGGCTTACCTTTCGCTCGACGGTCTGAAGAAGGCTTGCGGCGAAGGCGAAAAAACTACCTACTGCTCGGCTTGCTACTCCGGCAAATATCCTACGAACATTGTGGACGTAGACGAAATATTGCCGGCGGCAGTAACTGCAATCGTGCCGCAATAACTACTTTCGCGCCAGCGCGACGCGCGGTATCGATTGCAAATCCGGGCGAATCTGAACTTCCTTCCAACTAGAGAGCAGCTTTTTTACTTCGTTGGCAATCGTTCCGCTGATTTCCATTGCCAGCCAACCGCCGGGCTTAAGCGCGGCGCGGGCTTGCGGGATGAGACGCGCGATTACCTCCGTCCCCACGGGACCAGCAAAGACGGCATTACGCGGTTCGAACTTGCGAACTTCGAGTTGCACCTGATCTTCCTCCGATTCGCCGACGTACGGGGGATTCGAAACGATAAAATCGAAAGAGGCGTCGTCGAAACCTGCCAGCAAGTCGGCCTCAAGAAATTGAATGCGAGATTCGAGTCCGTGCCGGGCAGCGTTGATGCGAGCAATATCCAGCGCCGCAGGAGAAATATCGGTCGCGAGTATTTCTGCCTCTGGTCTTTCTTTGGCAAGCGCGAGCGCGATACAACCAGAGCCGGTGCCGACGTCGGCGATGCGAAGAGCGGACTTCGGATCTCTGACTTCAGACTTGGTGGCGCTGCTTTTGAGGCCTGGGGTCTGAGGTCGGGCGTCCGCTGCCAACTCCAGCACGGCCTCGATCACATGCTCGGTCTCGGGACGCGGGATCAGTACCGCCGGAGACACGATAAGATCCATTCCCCAGAATTCCTGGTGCCCGGTGATGTACTGCGTGGGAACTCCGCGCGCGCGCTGGTCGAGCGCCAAGTTGTAACGATTCTCCTCATCTGCGGTGAGTTCTCGTTCAGGGTGCGCGTAGAGATAAGCGCGGTCGCAACTCAGGGTGAACATGAGGAGCAACTCGGCGTTCAAGCGGGGAGAAGGTACATGCTCCGCAGTGAGGTGGGCAATAGCGGAGGCTAGAGTCGGCTTAAGCTGCACCGCTCCATTTCACCACAGAGCGGGAAACGGAGTCAGGCCTCGACCTGATTGCGTCGCGCGATTTCAGAATTCAGCACGGTAGCGAACGCGACCCAGGCGGCGTAAGGAATGAAAGCGCTGGCCGCACCGCGGTCGACCTTCCGGGCTGCGTTCATGTAGGACAGGATCATGCCTTCCAGCGCGATGCTATCGGCCAAGGCCAGGTTGGGACGATGTTGGCCGAAGAACAGCTTCGACCATTTGGCATTCGCGGCGAGTTGCGACATCCAGAGCCGCAACGCCGCTGTTCGCTGGCGCGACGGCGCGGCACTCCACACGCGCCATCCTGACCAGGCAATGAGGGCATAAAGCGTGGTCCAAACGACGGGGAAGGCCTTGTCTGGCGGCGTGAAAGATGGCTTGTCGAGGTCGCGGTACCAGGAATCGCGCTTCGCGTTGCGGCTGTATCGAGCGCCGTACCAGGCGGCGCCGGCGGTGGCGAGTCCGAAACCGGCAAGCGCGAGCATGGAACGCGATCTTTTCTTCGGCATGAATTCACCTTTCCAACGTGACCACGCTTAGGTGCCCGAGGATTGCCATCGGTTGCAGTCGTATTTCGACCTTGGAACGCGACTACGCGAACGCTATCACGACTTCAACTGCCACTGGCAATTCAAATAAATCATCTGGCCGATGTGGTGTTGCATGTGGGCAGCGCACTGAATCACCATCTCGAGTCGATTCCTGGCGTCGCTGCCAACCCCGGAATAGGCCGCAGACCAGTCCTCGGGCGATTGCGCTCGGATCGTTTGTTGAACCATGCTGATCGCATCGTCGAAACGTCTCAGAGCCTCTTCTTTCGACGGCGGATTCGGTTCGTTAAATTCGCGCGGGCGGTCTCGGATGTAGCCTGTCTTCGCAATCTGCGCTCCGATGTAGTAATTCAAGTTTCCGGTGAGATGGAGGACGAGGTGCCCGAAGCTGTTGCCGAACGGGAAGGGCTTTCGCCAGAATCGGTCGTTGGCCAAGGGCGTCGCAAGCTCGCGCACCCGGGCGGCGTTGGCGGTGTAGCGTTCTTCCAAAACCAATGTGAGCGTCTGGCCGAGTCCGGACATACCTGCTCCTGCTTCGCGGCTAATATCGGCCACGTTCTTCATCTAAACCACTGTTGCGGCTTCCTGCTTTAGTTTTTCGGCCTGATAGTGGGTAGTAAGGGCTTCGATCAACGGCTGAAGCTTGCCATCCATCACGGCTTCGAGTTGGTGGATGGTGAAGCCGATGCGGTGATCGGTCAAGCGGTTCTGCGGAAAGTTGTAGGTGCGGATCTTTTCGCTGCGGTCACCGGAGCCCACCATCGCTTTGCGCTCCTTGGCCAGCGCCGACTGCTGCTTTTCCATTTCAATTTCGTAGAGGCGCGAGCGCAGCACACGCATGCCTTTTTCTCGATTCTTGATTTGCGACTTTTCGTCCTGGCAGCTGACCACGGTGTTCGTCGGAATGTGAGTAATGCGCACCGCGGAGTACGTGGTATTCACCGACTGGCCGCCTGGACCGGAAGAACAGAACGTATCGATGCGCAAGTCCTTGGCTTCGATCTTGATGTCCACGTCTTCAGCCTCGGGCAGGACCGCAACCGTAACCGCCGAAGTGTGAACTCGTCCCTGTTGCTCGGTGGCGGGCACGCGCTGCACGCGATGGACGCCGCTTTCGTACTTGAGCTGAGAGAAAACGCGGTGGCCTTCGATGATGGCGATGACTTCTTTCAAGCCGCCGGCCGACGACTCCGAGGAGGAAAGCACCTCAACCTTCCAGCGCTGAGTTTCCGCGTAGCGGGTGTACATGCGGAAAATTTCGGCAGCGAAAAGCGTAGCTTCGTCTCCGCCGGTTCCGGCGCGGATTTCGAGGATGATGTTTTTCTCGTCGTTAGGATCTTTCGGCAGCAGCAGAACCTTCAACTCTTCTTCAATCGCTGCGACGCGGGGTTCGAGCTTGCTGAGTTCTTCCTGCGCGTAGGCTCGCATCTCGGGGTCTTTTTCGTCGGCGAGCATGGCGTTGCTGTCGGCGATTCCCCGGGTCAGGTCTTTGAACTCGCGGTATCTTTCGACGATGGGCGCGATTTCGCTATGGGCCTTGGCAGTCTTCTGGTACTTCGCCGAGTCGTTGACGATATCCGGCGAGGCGAGAGCGCTGGTCAGTTCTTCGTAGCGTGCTTCGATTTGGTCTAAACGTTCAAACATAAACATCGTCGCTGGTCGTTGGTCGTTGGTCGTTCGCCTTTCGCATCAGGCGGCTTTCTCGCCTAGCGAATTGATTAAGCTATTCAATTTGCGGCCTATAGTGTCTGCCGAGGTCAAGAGACGCTCGGCGTCCTCACTTTTCAAATATTGTAATTCCCGAGCGATCATAACCTGTGTTTGCACTTCTAACAACGATCCTCGGGCGTGGAGGAGAAAATGTCCGAATTCGCGGTCGGAGCGGTGGCCTTTGCCCTCTGCGATATTGCTGGGCACCGAAACCGCTGCCCGCCGCAATTGTTGGCCCAAACCGTACAACTCGTGCCGAGGAAATTCTGCCGTCACTCGATAGCCCTCGATCGCAAGTTTCATCCCGTCCTGCCAAACGCGTAAATCCTTGAAAGATGCTGACATATTGAACCCCTCAAGAAGAGTAGTGCCGGATGTGTGAGAGGCCAACGACAAACGACAAACGACCAGCGACGTTTTCCCGGGGTGGGAACCCTAGGCAATCACCAGCTCGCCGCCGTGTTCTTTTTCAAGATCCATGGCGTTGTCGAGGGCAGTGATTGCGCACTGCGCCATCTCGTCGGAGGGAGGCTGGGTGGTAATGCGCTGCAGCCAGAGGCCGGGAGCCGTCATCAGGGCGAAGAGCGATCCACGATGTTTGGCGGCGAAGCGGATGATCTCGTAGGAAACGCCAGCGATAACTGGCAGCAGCGCAATGCGCGAAGCGAAGCGCGCCCAGAACGTGGTGAACGGGATCAGCATATAGAAGCCGATCGAGATCAGCATCACGGTCATCAGGAAGCTGGTGCCGCAGCGCGGGTGGTATGTGGAATATTTCTGTACGGCACGAATTTCGAGCGGGTCGCCGTTTTCGAAAGCGAATACCGTTTTGTGCTCTGCTCCATGATATTCGTAGACGCGGCGGATGTCGGGGAAGAGCGACACTCCCCAGATGAATAACAAAAACAGAAGCAGGCGAACGACGCCGTCCACCAGGTTAAAAACGATCTGACCGCCAAACGCTGGATTGAACTTTTTGAGTTCAGTCGCCGCCAGGAGCGGCAAATATTTGTACATGAAGATGAAGAACCCGAGCGAGAGAATGATATTGCCTGCAGCCAGCCAGCCGCTGATGGTGGCGGCCTTTTCGCGAGACTTGGATTTGGGGTCAACGGAAGTGGAAGATTCCGCTTCGCTTCGCTTCAGCGGCATGGGCGAGGCGCCCGTGGCCACATGGTCCTCCTCAGCATCGGCCCTCTTAGCGGCCTCGTCACTTTGCATCACATCTTCAATAGCGACGTTGGCTGAAAAGCGCAGGGCGCGATAGCCTAAGGACATCGCATAACCGAGGGTCATCACCCCACGGATGATGGGCCAGGACATCCACTTGTGCTTTTCCGAGGGACGCTCCAGGGGTTCGCTCATGGTGACCACTTCGCCGGAAGGCTTGCGGCAGGCGATCGCCCAAGCGTGCGGCGAGCGCATCATCACGCCTTCGAGGACGGCTTGGCCCCCGACCAGCGTTTCTTCACCGCTTTCAAGCGCGGGCAGCAGCTGTACGGCCACGAGGAAACGAACGAGATTTCGCAGAGAACGCACGGTCTTTAGATGCTCCACAGGCGGGAAAAGCGCCAAACCCAAGGTTATCACAAGGCCGGCTGCCCTCCTATCGGCTTTCGCGTGGGTAAAAGCCAGTGCAAGATTCTTCATCGGTGGGCAGGAAGCGGAGCGAGAGGCTTTTCGTCTATTCTCGGAAGGCATCTCAAGGGGTGCGCGGAAAAGCCATGCAAAAGCTTGCCGAGACTTGTGAGGCGATTGCAGCCACCACCAAGAAGCTGCTGAAAATCGCTGCGGTCGCCGAATACTTCAAGTCTTGCGTCCCAGACGAAGCTGCAACAGCGGCGGTATTTCTCTCAGGCAGAGCTTTTCCGGCGTGGGAAGAGACGACATTGCAGGTCGGCAGCTCCTTGCTGTGGCGCGTGGTGGCTGAACTCGCCGGGAAAGACGAGGCCGCGCTCACGGCCGCTTATCGAAAGCACGGGGACCTTGGCGCGGTCGCCAGCGAGGTCTTGCCCGAGCGGCCGGGCGGAAGTTTGAGCGTGAGGCTCGTCGCTGAGACTTTCCGGCAGATCGCGGCTGCACGCGGTCCCGCGGCTAAGCTTGCGAAGGTTCGCGAACTGCTCGAGCAAGCATCTCCACTGGAAGCCAAGTATATCGTCAAGATTATGACCGGCGATCTGCGGATTGGACTGAAAGAGAGCCTGGTCGAAGAGGCGATCGCCAAAGCTTACGGCGGTGGGCCCGGAGAGGTCCAGCGAGCCAATATGCTCCTTGGCGATATCGGGGAGACGCTGCGACTGGCGGCCGAAGGCGAACTCGCGCAGGCGCAGATGCGGATGTTTCATGCTTTGGGATTCATGCTGGCCAGCCCTGTTGAATCTCCGGAAGAGGGTTTGAGTTATTTCGCCGAAGCGGCGGTGGAAGACAAGTACGACGGAATTCGGGCTCAGGCGCACATTGCGGGAGGCGAGGTGAAATTTTTCTCGCGCACGCGGGACGAGATCACCGAGTCCTTCCCGGAACTTCCCGATGCGCTTGCTGGATTGCCGCAAGATGCGATTTTGGATGGCGAGATTGTGGCCTGGGAATATTCGCCGGATCGGCCGCAGTCAGCCGAAGTGGTGGATGCGGAGTTCCCCGAGGCGGGAGAGGATAAGGCCGCGAGTCTGGGCCGGGCGCGGCCTTTCAGCGTGCTGCAGCGACGGCTGGGACGGAAGAAAGTCAGCGACAAAATGCTTCGAGATGTTCCGGTGGCTTACCTGGCGTTTGATGTTTTATATGCGGGCGGAGAGTTGTTGATCGATCGTCCGCTCCGCGAGCGAGCTCTGGCCCTGGATGAGCTCTTAGCCGAGAAAAATCTTAAACACAGAGGACACAGAGGGACACAGGGTTACGCACAAGGCAAATTTGCGTTTGAAGACGGAGAAATTTTCACTGCCGGCGTCATTCGCGCGCCGGTCTTTCGGGCCGCTTCGCAGGATGAATTAGAGCTGCTCTTCGTGGCCGCGCAGGCGCGGGGTAACGAAGGGTTGATGATTAAAGATCTCAACTCGGCCTACACTCCCGGGAAGCGCGGGAAGTCCTGGCTGAAGATGAAACGCGAACTGGCAACGCTGGATGTGGTCGTGACCGCGGTTGAGTACGGTCATGGCAAGCGCGTGGGACTGCTTAGCGACTACACGTTCGCCGTGTGGGACACGAATAAAGACCATCTGGTAAACATCGGCAAAGCCTATTCCGGATTGACTGACGTTGAGATCGCCGAGATGACGCAATGGTTTCTGGAGCACACGATCGAGGATCAAGGCTTCCGGCGTACAGTCGAAGCGAAGATCGTGCTCGAGGTGGCCTTCAACAACATGATGCGCTCGGACCGGCACGAGAGCGGCTACGCATTGCGCTTCCCGAGAATTGTGCGGCTCCGGCCAGACAAGACGGCGGAAGAGGCGGATACGATTAAGCGGGTACGGGAGATATACGAGAAGCAGAATGGTTCGTAATCAGTGGCTGTGATGATGATGCTCTTGGCTCTCGCCCACAGGAATCACGCAGCCATGCGCCACCTCGCACTCCACATGTTCGAACTGGATGGTGGTGTGGTCGATGCGGAAATTGTGGTGCAGGCAATCTTTCACGTCGTGCAGAATGCGCTCGCTGACTGAAGGCGGTATATCTGCAATCGCGATGTGGCAGGAGAGAGCGCGGCTTTCCGATCCGATGCTCCAGCAGTGAAGATCGTGAACGTCGTTGACGCCTTCGATCGCTCGAATCGCTGTCTCTACCAGTTCGAGTTTTACGCCCCGCGGCGTGCCCTCCAGCAGAATATTCAGCGTCTCGCGCACGATGCCGAAGCCTGACCAGAGAATCAGCGCTCCAATCCCGAATGAGAGCGCGGAATCAATCCAGTAATCGCCTGTGGCGAGAATTGCCCAGCCTCCGGCGATCACGGCGGCAGTAGAAAGCGTATCGCCGACCTCGTGCAGCAGCGCGCTGCGAATGTTGACATCGTTCCCGGAGCCCCTGCCAGAGCGGTAAAGCAGCCAGGCGATGACTCCGTTCATCACCACGCCGGCTCCGGCGACCCACATCATTACCGAAGCTTGAACATGCTCGGGATGCTGCAGACGCTTGAATGCCTCGTAAAAGATAAAGAATGCAACTGCGACGAGCGACACGGCATTTACCAGAGCGGCCAGCACCCCGGCTCGGTGGTAGCCGTAAGTCTTGGTAGCACTGGCGGGGCGCGATTGCAGATAAACCGCAACCAGAGAGAGCAGCAGGGCCAGAAAGTCGGAGAGATTATGCCCAGCCTCCGAGAGCAGGGCCAGCGAATGGGCGCGGACACCGGCCACCACCAGCAGCACGATATAAGCAAGGGTTACGCCGAGCGAGATCTTAAGCACTCGCTTGGGACCGCTGCCGCTGTGAGCGTGGACGTGCATCTTTCAAGTGTACGAGCGGAGGGAGCGCGCTTCAAGCGGTGCCCAGCTCTCAATTAGCGCTTGAGAAGGGTTTTCATGTAGCGGTCGTTGTAGAGCGAAGTCGTGCTCTGAACATACTCGAGAATGCTATACATCTTTTCCCGCGACTCCCGGCTCATCTCCTTGAACTTTATTGCCACTCCAGATCCGGGATGGATGCGGGCGACGGTGCCTTCCATGGTTAAGGTGCCGTCATCGATGGAGAACACGAGATTGACAACGGAGGCAGGGGTCAGGATGGCGCTGGTTTCCACGTAACAGCCGCCGAGACTGACATCGATCAAGTTGCCCAATACCGGTGCGGCTCCGGCCTCGGGACGTAATTCGATCGTGAGCCGGCATTTCATGCGGGTGTGCAGGCGCTGGTCTTTTTGGGAAGGTTCTTTTTGCTTCTCCAAGTACATGCGACGGTCGGCATGCGTAAGGAGTTGCTCGGCATCATTGCCGTCCGCGGGAGAAACGGCGAGCCCTACGCTCAACGAAAGGATGTCTTCCCTGCATACCTCGAAACCGGCTTGCCGGGCCAGGGGACGAATTTGTTCCGCCTTTTTGGCGGCGCCTTCGGCGTCCAGGCCGGGAGCAATTATTACAAACTCGTCTCCGCCCATGCGAGCCACGTAGTCGTATTCGCGGCAACTATCCTTGAGCGCCTGAGCAAAGAGGCGCAATACGCGGTTTCCTTCCAGGTGGCCAAAGCGGTCGTTGATTTTCTTAAAACCGTTCATGTCACAAACCATCAACGTGAGCGAGGCGTTGTCGCGCTTGCAGCGTGCCAACTCGCGGTCGAGTTGCAGAAAAAGAGATCGCGCGTTGGGCAGGCCGGTAAGATAGTCAGTCGTGGCGGAGCTTTCGGCTTGCTGATATTTGAGTGCATTCTCAATAGCCAGAGCCATCTTGCCGCTAACCGCCAGCAGAATGCGCAAGTGATCGGAGGTAAACGCATCGCGCTCGGCGCGATAGAGCGCGAGAACGCCAATCACGCCCGACACTCCCTCAAGAGGCAGCGCCAGGGCCGAGCGTAAGGTACTGAACTTGGCCGGATCGTTAAGGTAGCCCGGCTCTACCGACGGATTTCCATTCACAATCGGCTTTTTATTCTGCGCCACCCAACCCGACAGGCCGTCCCCCACAGGAATCCGTAACGACGCGAACAAACGGTAGTTGTCACCGTTTACGTACTCGGGAACCAGGACGTCGTCGCGCAGAATGTAAATGGCGATCGCGTCATATGGAACCATGGGTTTGAGTTTTACGGAAAAGACAGAAAGTGTTTCCCCCAGGCTGAGGGATGCCCCGAGGTCCTGGCTTAGTTCGAACAAAGACTGCGCTTCCTGCCGAGCGGCTGCAATAGAAGATAAGAAAGTCGCTTCGCGTCCCGGCGAATCCGAGACGGTTGAATTTTCGAAGCCCGCGTTCGGAGTCGGGGCCGGCCCGCGCGTAAGCTTCAGTTCCAGCGAAACCGCCGGGTTATCATCCACTGCAGATTGCGCTTTGGCCAGATTTTCCAAAGTCTTGTAGCGCCGTCTCAGGATGTGTACAACTCCGGGATCAAACGACTTCCCAGCCTCGTCAGAGAGCTTCTGCATGACTTCATCCAACGGCATTGCGCGACGGTATTGCCGGTCCGAAGCCAGGGCATCGAGAAAATCGACGGCCGAAAGTATGCGCGCTCCCATGGGTATTTCAGTTCCGCGCAGGCCGAAGGGATAGCCCGATCCGTCCCACTTTTCATGGTGGGCGCGCACGATCGGAACCACGGGATAAGGGAAGCGAACCCGCTCGAGAATCTCCGCCCCCACTATGGTGTGAATCTTCATCTTCTCGAATTCTTCCGGAGTCAGCCTGCCGGGCTTCGAGATGATGTGTTCGGGAACTGCCAGCTTGCCGATGTCATGCAACAAAGCAGCGGCGTGAAGCGCTTCCAACTCCGCGCCTTTCATGCCCAGTTCCTTAGCCACCTCAATGGCATAGACCCGCACACGCTGCAAATGGGCGTGCGTGGTCTGGTCTTTGGCTTCGATAGCCAGCGCCAGCGCTTCGATGGTGCGGAGGTGCAGATTTGCAATTTCCTCCACATGGCGCTTTTCATCTTCCAGCTTGCTCAGATAGAGGCGGTAAGAACGGTAAATGACGTAGAGGGCGGGAACGAACAGCAGCGAAGTTTCCCAGTAGAACATGCGGTTGAACCAGGAAATTGCGGCCGCGATTCCAGCGCCAACCAGATAGTAGGGAAAAGACCAAAAATAGCAGTCGACCAGAATCTGCCGAAGCGGTTTCCCCTCTGCGAACGAAATCACAAAAGCGATGCACCCTGCGTTCACCACGAAATAAATGCAGGCGGCTAGACACAGCAGCAGAGGACGAAAGCCGAGAATTTGATTGGCGTAAGAATTGTGAAAAGTAAGGAAGGCCAGAGCCGTCGCAACGGTGCCCGCGCACACGTTGAAAGTCATCTGAATTGCGCCGGGGCGATCCGGATAAAAACTCTGGGCCAACATGGACACAGCACCCAGAGTGATGGCCTCCGAATAGCTCAGCTCGGCGATGCCCACCAGGATAAACACGAAGTTCACCGAAAGCGTGCCGGTGATTCCAGGAAGATTGACGCGCAGCCGGGAGGCTAGGATGGCGATGCCGAGATAGCAAATAAACTCGGCAATGTTCTTACTACTCTGGTGAATCGCCGCCGGAAGCAAGGAGGCCATGCCGGCCGCAATCACCAGACCGATGAATCCCTTGGCGCCTATAGGCAGACTTCTCCAAGACTGTGTGGTCGATGACATATTCACGAACGGCAGACGTTGTCGGGGGGTCGGACAGGGGTCTGCGCAGCACAAGCATACCGAGCTAACGGGTTCATAAACAATGATTTACGAAGATCGGAAGAAACTTCAGTAATACTGCGAGACGCCCGATTCGAGGGTACTTTGGGGTCAATAAAGATTCTAAAGCGGTTGTGCAGCTTGGAACAGAAGTACCTCGATCAAATGGTTAACTTCGGTAACCTTCAAAGGAAAAGAACCGAAGAGGTTCGAAGGTCTGCGGCCAAGTCTGAGGTCGCATTCCAGGCTAGAGAACTTATCAACTCACAGCTTTTCCCCGAAACTGACGCAGGCCGACGGTCAGGAAGACGGCGTCAAAGGCCGTCAATCCCACCAAGACCGCAATCAAAGGAAGGTGAGGGAATTGGGGAACGAGTGTTGCGCGCAGTCCTTCGCTAGCGTACACGAGCGGATTTATCAGCACCGCCTTCTGGAGAATCGGAAAAGTACTGAGCGCGCTCCAGGGGTAGTAAGTGCAGCCGAAAAAGATCATTGGAGTCAGAACCATGCTGAACATCAGTCCGATATGCTGCTGGTTGACGCTGCATCCCAGGGCGAGGCCGCCGCACGCGGAAAATAGCGCTACCAGCAACGTCACGCAGGCGAATGTCAGGGGATTGTGCATGGAAATCCCCACCCCCGGCCCCAGAATCAGCCATGCGCACGGGATCACGATCAGGCCCGCGATCAGCGCCTGCAGCGTTCCCGCAAGAACTTTTTCGATGGCAACCCATTCGATGTCCATCGGCGCGAGCAGACGGTCTTCGATTTCACGCGTAAACTGGAACTCGGCGATCAACGGCATCGCCACCGCCCAAACTCCGGTAAATACCATGCTGATGGCGATGATGCCGGGGAGAAGCAGGCTTTTGTAGGCCTCGGGCATGTAGCCACTGCGGACCATGACCCGGCCAAAGATGAACACAAACATCAGCGGTTGAAAAAAAGTCTGCATCAGCAGCACTGCAACGTTGCGCCGCGCAACATGGGCGTCGCGCGCCAGCATGGCGAAAAAGGCCTTCCAGTTCATTCCCGCAGGCTCCTTCCGGTATGGTGCAAGAAGAGATTTTCCAGGCTGGGCTCGGAGATGTGCACGTCCCGCAGTTCCACCCCCGCGCTCGCAGCCAGGCTGGCGATTTCGGCGATCAGCGAGCCGCCGCGGTCGGCGTACAAATCCGCGCCGCTCCGATCGTTTTCATTTCCGTTTTGATTCGCTCTTACCTCGCGCACTCCGGCCAGAGACTGCAACCGCTGCAGAAGTTCTGGAGCTTGAACGCCAAAACGAAGCCGCAGCAAATACCCGCCGGGAACTGAAGCTTTCAGTTCGGCGGGCGTCCCCAGGGCGATATTGCGTCCGTGGTCGATAATTGCCAGCCGGTCGGCCAGCGCATCGGCCTCCTCCATGTTGTGCGTGGTCAGCAGAATTGTTTTTCCGGTCTGGTTATACTCGCGAATGATCTCCCACAAGAGCAATTTGGTTTGGGGATCGAGACCCGCGCTGGGCTCGTCGAGAAAAAGAACTTGAGGATCGTGCATCATGGCGCGCGCGATCGAGAGGCGCTGCATCATGCCGCCGGAAAATCCTCGCACCATCTGCTCGGCACGGTCGCGCAGTTTGAAGCGATCAAGAAGACTTTCGGCGCGTGCCGTACGCGTTTGCGAATCAAGCCCGAAATAGGCGCCGTGAAAAAGAAGAATCTCGAGCGCTGTCAAAGAGAAGTCCAGGTTCGGACGCTGCGCCACCACCCCGATCAGCCGCTTGACGGCAACTTGCTCCTTACAAACTTCGTGCGGGCCGATCCAAGCCTCGCCGCCGGTAGGTCGTATGCGCGTGGTCAGAATGCCCACTGTCGTGGATTTGCCCGCGCCGTTCGGCCCCAGCAGGCCGAAGACTTCTCCGGAAGCAATCTCCAGCGTCAGACCATCGAGGGCAACGATCTCTGGCTTCGGCTGTTTGCCCTTCTTTTCTCCGGCCGGCTTCGGCCCAGAGCCGCCCGCGCCAAAGGGTGGCGCCGAATTATAAATTTTGCGCAAATCGCGAGTGCGAATCCCTACCATTTAGAAATCCTCAATGCTTAGTCAATCAGATAGAAATAGCGAATCCCAAGTCCTGCGATGTTTCCAGAGCGCAGCCGCAAAGTCAATGCCGGAACGCGGCGGGGTGCGCGATAAACAGAGCCGTTGGGCCCGACTTCTCGCGTCTTTTGCGAGAAAGCCCCCCTGAGGAAATTCGAAGTGTGGGCTTCGCCTCGCTTAATATTGATGGCATGGGACGTGAGCAACAATGCTGATTCCAGAAAGGGCGCTTATCGCCAACATTCGCCGACACGCGCAGGCAGGGAAAAATCCCGCCATCCCCATCGGAATCGGCGACGACTGTGCCGTGCTTCGACTCTCGCAAGGCGCGCGAAAACTGGACACACTGGTCACTACCGATTTTTCTCTCGAGGGAATCCACTTCCGGCGGGACTGGCACCCGCCGGAATCGGTTGGTCACCGCTGCCTGGTACGCGGGCTGAGCGATATCGCCGCCATGGGTGGGGATCCGGTGGCCGTATTTCTTTCGCTTGCTCTGCCTCGCGATCTATCGCCGAGTTGGCTAAGCGCGTTTACGCGTGGCCTGCTTAAATTGGCCGGAAAATACCGCGCACCTCTAGCCGGAGGCGATACGGCGGAGTCTCCCGCTGGAATTCTCGCCGACATAGTCGTGGTCGGCGCTGTGCCCAAAGGCAAGGCTGTGTTGCGCTCGAGAGCTCGGCCCGGAGATCTTATCTACGTGACAGGTGAGCTTGGGGGCTCGGCCGCGGCGGTCAAAGAGCTTAAGAAAAAACCAACGCTGAAGTTGAATCCTCGAAGCTATCCGCGCCATTTTTTCCCCGAGCCGCGGATCGCAGTCGGCCGCTATTTACGCGAAAAATTCCTCGCCTCCGCCATGATCGATACCAGCGACGGCCTCTCCACCGATCTCGCCCACATTTGCGAAGAGAGCGGCGTGGGCGCCGAGCTGCAGGCGGAAGCCATCCCCAGGGCCCGTGCTGGCAAGCCCTCAAGCCAGGTCGATCTGCTACTGGCGCTGCACGGCGGAGAAGATTACGAGCTGCTATTCACAGCACAGCGAAACAAGCGCATCCCCCAGAGCATTGCGGGAGTTCGCATTACGCAGATCGGGCGCATCACGCGCGGCCGCAAAATCTTTCTTGCGGATGGCGATGGGGAGAAACTGGAACTTGAGCCCCGGGGCTGGGAGCACTTCCGCCGCAAATAGCTACTATCCAAGAACTGTAAGGATAAGAACTGTGAGGAATAGTCATTGACGCCACATAATGCAATCTCGCTGAAATTCCGTCTGGCGATGGCGCTTCTCGCAGCCTGTGTGTGCGCATCATGGCTGCTCTCCCAAGGCTTCGTTATAGAGGGCCGGGCTGATGATCGGGATTCCGGGCCGCTTTCGCTTGAAACCTCCATCGCTTTGCCCAACGTGAAAGGACGTATCGATCACTTCAGCGTTGACGTGATGGGCCAGCGCCTGTTTATCGCGGCGGTTGAGAACCATTCGCTCGAGATCGTCGACCTGAAATCTGGGCGGCGCGTGCACACCATCGCCGACCTCGCGGAGCCTCAAGGGGTGTTCTACGACTCGTCCTCGAATCATTTGTTCGTTGCCTGCGGCTTTGACGGAATCACCAGGATGTTTGATGGAACTACCTTTTAACTGCTGGCGACTGTCAAATTCCCAGACGACGCCGACAATATTCGCTACGACGCTCGCGCCAAGAGTGTGATCGTTGGGTACGCCGGAGCGAAGCAATTGCGGAAACGCGCGGAAGGAAGCGGAGGGTTGGGCTTTCTCGACCAGGATGGAAAAAGAATCGGCGATATAGTCATCGATGCCCATCTTGAATCGTTTCAGCTGGAGCGGGCGGGGACCCCGCTTTTTGTGAACGTCCCCGACAGAAAGGAAATTGAAGTCACCGACGTTGCGCGGCGGACTGTGATTGCCCGTTGGCCGGTCTGATCCGCCCAAAACAATTTTCCAATGGCGCTCGACGAATCTCATCACCGGCTATTCGTCGGATGCTGGGGCCCACCGCGACTTCTCGTCTTCGACACGGAGAACGGCAAAGAGGTGATGTCCAGCGAAATCGGCGGCAAAACTGACGATTTATACTACGACTCAGAAAAAAAGCGCGTCTACGTGCTCACCGCTCAAGGTTTCTTAGAGGTCTTTCAACAGAAAGATCCGGATCACTACGACCGGATCGCTCGGTATCCCACGCCGCCCGGCACCCAAACCGGTCTATTCGTCCCTCAATGGGGGAAGCTTTTCGTGGCCGTGCGAGAGCAGGATGGGAAGAGCGCCGAAGTCCGCGTGTATCGAACTCGCTGAATATTGCTGAGCCAAACATCGCTGAGCCAAACATTGCTGAGCTGAATACTCTAAGTGGCCCGAATTCATCCGCCCTTCGTGCCGGCATCAGTGTTACTTCAGTGACCAGTTACCATCCGCGTCTATACCCACGCCGATCAATCGGGATTAGAGTAAGGCTATGTCACCCTCCCGAAATAATCACTTCCGTTTGGTGCTGGCCATCGTTGCAATTTCAGCCGCGTCTGTAGTGTTCGCCGCCGATAAAAAGCAGCCGCCTCCGCCGCCCGCTCACGCGAAATCGCCAGTCCCTGCGGTCACCGACGAATACATCCACAAAGAGTTTGGCGACAACTGTTCTTTGCTACCCGGCCCGCCGCAGTTCGTCGGCGATCTTGATTACGACGGCGTGGATGATCTTGTGGTTGCAGCCCGCTGCAAGAATCCGATGGCCGACCAGGCCGAATACGGCTTTCGCGTAGCTGATCCCTATGACAGCTTTCTCGGCTTCGGCGATGTCAAAGTCACATCCACCTTTGCCTCCGACGAACCCGAGCGCAAAGGCGTTTCACTCCTGATAGTGCACGGCGTAGGCCCCGATGGCTGGCGCTCCGAGAAAGAGAAGCCGAAATTTCTGCTGATAAACCTGCCGTTTAAGACGCTCACGGTAAAAAGACTGGCGTTGAAGAAGAGAACCATTCTCGGAATCTACATGGAGGAGAAAGGCGAAGGCGAGGCGACCTCTTCCGTGCTCTTCTGGGATGGCAAGAAATATCGCTATCAGATCTTGGGATCGGATCTGGAATAATCGACCGTCGAAGTTCGCATTCGTCCCGACTCAGCCGAACGACGCCAGCTCAGGGACTCGATGGCCGCGAGTTGCTCTCGGATAGGTATTTGCTCGGCGACCACTTTTCCGCGGCTTCTGCGCACCGTGTAAGCTTTCGCATTGTTCTTCGACCGGATGACTCTGTAGGACCCGTCAAGAAACTCGATTGCGCAATTGTTCTCGATTGCGATTCCGACACCTCCAATTTTCTGGATCATTTCTCGGAAGTGCTTCCGTCGGGGAACTTCCAAAGTCCTGCTGTGGTAGTGAGGACAATGGATTCCGGGAATGAGACCGAGACCTTTCACATTGATATATTTCCATTTTCGCGGATTGTAAAAAGACATGGAATCGGAGTGTCCGGAATCGAACCAGCAGATCGAACCCGCGCTGATACCGGAGAGCACAGTTCCATTCTCATAAGCCAACTTCAGAAGTCTATCGACGCCCAATCGACGCCAGACGCGCATCATCAACAGAGTATTGCCGCCGCCGACGTAAATGATGTCAGTTGAAAGTATCTTCTTGCGGATTTGTTCCGGCGAAGGATGTTCCTTGATCAGGTAAAGAACGTCGGTCTTGCATTTCAGGAATTTGCCAAAATAGTTTTGGACGACTTCCCAATATTTTTCGGAATCCGAGGTTGCCGTCGGGATAAAAAGCAGTCTCGGATTTTTCTTGCCAGAGAGCCGGATAATCTCGCGATCGATGGCTTCAGTGCCCTTGGTTCTGATCACTCCCCCGCCGATCGCCACAATCGTTTTTGGCATATCTCATCCTAACTCACGTCTGACCGGACTCTCGCTGCTTTGGTTAGAGGTTCCTAAGTGATGTAGCGAACATCT
The DNA here is from genome assembly GCA_963789875.1 of uncultured Acidobacteriaceae bacterium. Taxonomy (GTDB): domain Bacteria; phylum Acidobacteriota; class Terriglobia; order Terriglobales; family Acidobacteriaceae; genus Sulfotelmatobacter. The sequence goes on from CAWBMI010000002.1 coordinate 284,897, forward strand.
GCCTGCCGCTCCAACCCGCTATAATTCTTGCCGCTATGAATCTCGAAGAAAAAAATGCAGAACTGAAAAAGCGCAACCATCTTGCCGAAGAAGGCGGAGGCGCGAAGCGCCGCGAGCGCCAGCATAAAGAAGGAAAGATGTCGGCGCGCGAGCGCATCGAGTTTCTGCTCGACGAGGGCACCTTCGAAGAGACCGACAAGCTGGTCACGCACCGCTGCAGCGACTTTGGCATGATCGAGCAGAAGCCTTATGGCGATGGCTTCGTAACCGGCTACGGCCGCATCGAAGGCCGGCTGGTCTATGTTTTCGCGCAGGATTTCACCGTCTTCGGCGGTTCGCTTTCGGAGACGAACGCCGGCAAAATCGTGAAGATCATGGATCTTGCCGCGAAGATGGGCGCGCCCGTGATCGGCCTGAACGATTCCGGCGGCGCACGCATTCAGGAGGGCGTCGCCTCGCTCGCTGGATACGCAGATATTTTTCTGCGCAACACTTTGTATAGCGGAGTGGTGCCGCAGATTTCCGCGATCATGGGGCCGTGCGCCGGCGGCGCGGTTTATTCTCCTGCGATTACCGACTTTGTTCTCATGGTCGACAAAACCTCTTACATGTTTATCACCGGGCCGGACGTAATCAAGACCGTGACTATGGAAGAAGTGACCAAAGAGCAACTCGGCGGCGCGATGACGCACAACGAAACCTCAGGCGTGGCGCACTTTCTGGCGCATGACGATGCCGAGTGCCTGTCGATGGTGCGCGAGCTGCTGAGCTTTATTCCGTCGAATAATCTTGAGGATCCGCCGCGCAAACCATGTAGCGATCCCGCCGATCGAAATGACGCCCGTGCCGATGCTGCGCTCGATAACATCGTCCCTGCGCAATCGAATTTGCCTTACGACATGAAAGATGTCATCCACGCCGTGGTTGACGATGCCTACTTCTTCGAAGTGCAGGAGCACTATGCGAAAAACATCGTCGTCGGGTTCGCTCGCCTGGATGGCCGCTCGGTCGGTATCGTGGCCAATAATCCAGCCATGCTGGCGGGCACGCTCGACATCGACGCATCGGTGAAGGGCGCGCGCTTCGTTCGCTTCTGCGACTGCTTCAACATTCCGCTGATCACCTTCGAAGATGTTCCGGGATTCCTTCCCGGCACGGCGCAGGAGTATGGCGGCATCATCAAGCACGGAGCGAAGTTGCTCTTCGCGTTTGCCGAAGCCACCGTGCCGAAGATTACGGTGATCACGCGCAAAGCCTACGGCGGCGCTTATTGCGTGATGGCCTCCAAGCACATTCGCACCGACGTGAACTACGCCTGGCCGACGGCGGAGATCGCCGTCATGGGCCCGGAAGGCGCGGTCGATATCGTCTACAAACGCGAACTCGATGCCGCGGCGAATCCGCAAGAGCGCCAGGAGCTACGCCAAACGAAGATCGAAGAATTTCGTGACCGCTTCGCTAGTCCCTACGTAGCCGCCGACCGCGGCTTTATCGACGCCATCATTCAGCCGCACGAGACGCGCAAGAAGTTGATTCAGGCGCTGGCGATGCTGGAGAATAAGCGGGATAAGAACCCGCCTAAGAAGCACGGGAATATTCCGCTGTAGTGCGGTCCAGTTTTCACAGTGCAACCGGTCCGCCGACGCGTCTCCAGCCCTTCGCTCGGAAGCGCTGCTAGTTTTCAGGGTATACCCCACCCCCCTGCCCGTTTAGAATCATCGGATTAGGAGAAATTCGCCGGAAATTTCCCTCTAAATCTGAAGGTCTAAAGGACTTACGTATTAAAGTCCGTGAAACAAAGGAGTTAGCTTGCGCCCGCCGCGTCTCGAGTTCTCCTCGGCACTGCTCCCGTGAGTATGATCAGCGGTTGGGGCTGTGGATGGCAAGGTCAGATGTCACAGAAACTGCCTTGCGAGGCTGCAGGAAGAATTGGCGCCGGCTAGATTGAATCTTCTCCCGATTCTTCCGAGCCTAAGGGAGCGAGGATCCGTGACGAACGTGGATAACTTGGACCGACTTATCTACGATTACAAACAGAACTCGATAGGTTCCGCGATTGCTGGTGCCGAGCAACATCTGCCGGTTTGGCAGGCCGAAGTGGGTGCTTTCGGGGGCGAGGGGACAGCGTTCGGGAAAGAGGGAAAGCGTCTTGATAGTGGTACGCGCGGTAACGCTCCACTGAGTCGCGGCTCGCGGAGTACGGTCCCGAATGTAACGATAGATCTCGCGAAGATCAACCTTGGCTTCTGGCGTGATCATGACGCGATAACGTGACGCAGCGCTCAGGGCTCTCTTTCCAGTTCGTCGAATACTTCGTCAACAGTCTGTCCCTCGCCTCTCTTGGCCTGGGCTAGGCCGCGGCGGATTCTGGTGATCGCATCGAGGTGCTCGGCCACTTGTTGGTAAACGACTGGATCGAGTACCACAGCTTCTGCTTTGCCATTGATCGTAAGCACGAGCGGCCGCCCTGTTTTTTTCATATGCCTCATCAGGTCGGACGAGTTGCGCTTAAAGGTAGTGAAGGAGTGGATGTCCTCGGCTACATTAACCATGCGCCGATATTACATCTTATCAGCATCGTATTCAATGCTTAAAAAGCGCATGGCAAATAGGAAGTTGGTCGAGGGGGCCGGCCATCCCAGAAGGAGCGGGATAAGAATTTTCCCGGGAAGATGGAATGTCCTCTTGTAGCGCCGTCGGCTTGGAAGCTGCCCCGGAAATGATGGGTGCGTGATTGCCATGTTTCGAAAAGATGCCTATTCTGCATGTACAAGTCCGACATAGCGGGTGGGTAACCAGTGGGATTGAAGAAGGGTACTGTATTTAGGAGCGCCTTCGACACATATACGGTCCAACAGCAGAGGGGCGCTGGTGGTTCGGGGGTGGTCTACGAGGTTCTCGACTCTGAGGGCTCGGCTTTTGCGGCCAAGGTCCTCGACCCGACAAAAACCAGCTCCGTCCGTCTGAAACGATTCAAGAATGAGATCGATTTCTGCTCGAGGAAAACTCACAAGAACATCATCCGAGTCCTGGGCACAGGGGTTATTGAGACTGGTGAAACATTTTATGTGATGCCGCTGTTTTTCTGTACCCTCCGCGACGTGATGTCTACGGGGATCAGGCCCCATGCCGTTCTGCCAATCTTTAGCCAAATTCTAGATGGCGTTGAAGATGCCCACCTGCATGGCGTTTGGCACCGAGACCTAAAGCCCGAAAACATACTTTGCTCGCCGTCGGCTGACACTCTGGTCGTCGCAGATTTTGGAATTGCGCACTTTGAAGAGGAGGAGTTGTTGACAGCTGTTGAGACAAAACCCGGCGAGCGACTCGCCAATTTTCTATACGCCTCGCCGGAGCAGAAGATCCGGGGCAAAAGCGTTGATAGCAGGGCCGATATCTATGCCCTTGGCCTGATGCTGCACGAGATGTACACGGGTGACGTGCCATTGGGCACAGGGCACAGGGGGATTGCGGCTGTTGCCCCGGCATATGCATTTCTGGACCCGCTCATCGATTTAATGCGCAGGCAGTCGCCAGATGAGAGGCCCGCCACCATTGCGGATGTCAAAGGGTTAATTCAACGATACGAATATGAGGCTGTTACGCCCCAACGACTGAGCAAGATCGACGGAACAGTCATCACCTCGCGGGAAATTGACGAGCCATTGGCGGAGGTGCCCCCTAGACTCGTTAGTTTCGAATGGGATCGCGGGCAGCTCACTTTGATCTTGGATCGTCCCGTTACCAGTGAGTGGGTGAGTGCGCTCTACCAAATGGGCGGCTACAGTTCCGTGATGGGAAAGCCTCCTGGCGTGTTCGTGTTCAACGGAAATCGAGCTGTCGCAGCGGCCCGGGAACATGAGGTTCAGTCGGTAATTGACTATTTCAAGCAATGGCTGCCTTTGGCTTCCAGAAGTTTAAAGAGCATGCTGGAACAAGCTGCCAGAACGGAGGAGGCACGGCGAAAGGAGCAGCTCCGCCTGGAGCGAGAAGCTGAGGAGCAGCGCCTGCGGGTACTCCGCAATATTCGAATCTAATGTCGATATCTAGGGAGCTTGTCGCTTCTGACGAATGCCAGTCTGAATTCATTTCCTCAGGTCCTTCAGGGAAGTCCACTCATTAGGAGCACAGCTTAGGCGGGGTGGGGCACTGTTTGGCTGGCGCTCCACGCCGGATGAGAGGGAGATCCTTCGCTACGCCTGAAAAACGCCTCCGCTCAGGATGACAACGCTCCGCCTGAAAAGCGGCTGCGCTCAGGATGACAAGTGGGTAGGGGAGTAAACGATTGACCGATTTCCGTAGCGCAGGCTAGAATAGTTGAGTTTGCCTGTACTCGCCGACCCGTTCTGGGGAGGCTCGCCTTCACTGCTGGCGAAAGCCGGCGGGAAGTCGGCGCTACTTTTGGCGCCGTGGCGGAAAACACAGCAAGCAGAGCTGCAAGGCAGATTTTGACCAGCCCGCGTTTGCGCTCGTGTGCGCATCGGCTGGTATTGGGCTTTGGAGCATTGGTCTCGATATTCAGACGGAGGCAGGCGTATGTTCGCGGTGATCCGCGCCGGCGGCAAGCAGTACCGGGTGGCGCCCGGGGATGTGATTCGGGTGGAGAAGATGGCTACGGGCACCGATGGCTTGGTGCAGTTTGCCGACGTTTTGGCGGTGTCGGGCGAAGCGGGACAGATCGGCAAGCCGCAGTCGGAAGCGCGCGTGGTCGGCGAAGTGGTGGAAGAAGGCCGCGGCGCCAAGATCCTGGTTTTTCATTACAAGCGCAAGAAGCAGTATAAAAAGCTGCGCGGTCACCGGCAGGATTTTACCGCTGTCCGCATCACTGAGATTGCGTTTGATGGGCAGAGCTTCAAAGCTCCGGTGGTGGAGAAGAAGCAGCCTAAGGTGAAGAAAATCGCGGCGGCCGAGGAGCATGTGACCGAGGGAGCTAAGCCTGTGGCGAAAAAAGCGGCTGCGAAGAAGAAAGCTGCGCCTAAGAAAGCGGCTAAGAAGACTTCTTCAAAGAAAAAGTAACAAACCGGGCGGGCGAATGCGCCCGTCTCCACATGGTCCGTCTCCACGTGATTCTACTGAGAATGACAAAGGTTTCTTATGGCACATAAAAAAGGGCAGGGCACTTCACGAAACGGGCGCGATTCTAACGCGCAGCGGCTGGGTTTCAAGGCGTTCGGTGGGCAGATCGTTCCGGGCGGCACCATCATCGTGCGTCAGCGTGGTACACCTGTAAAACCGGGTCTCAACGTGGGCCGGGGCAAAGACGACACGCTCTTTGCCAAGATCACGGGGCGCATCAAGTTCCTAAACAAGGGATCGATGGGCAAGTTCGTGATGGTCGAGCCTATGGAGTTGGAAGCGGAGTAGATTCCGCCGCCACTCGGACCGCATCAGGCATTTCTGGGGCGTTTAACCGGGACGAATATCGAGCGCGATCCACAACGGTTCGCCTTGATAGAGCATTGTGATCACCATGCGGATGTCTTTGCTGGGAGAGCGCATCTGATAATCTTTTCCGACCAGGACCGTGGGTAAGGAAAGCTGGCATGCGTCGCCCATGCCGATCTTGGCTTTGAAATGCCCAGCCAGCATGTTGCAGATCTCTCCTACGGCGTCGCATTTTAGAGACGCCGCTTCGTGGATAGACACTCCCAGCATTTGAGAAACGATTAAGGCGGCGGAACGCGCGCTGCAGCGCAAGGTTAGGATGGCGCTGAGCGGGCCGGCGATGCCGATCATGCCAGTCACCTCGAAGTGAGCCGGGACCGCTTCTTTTTCTGGAGTGGTAACCGCGCTTCCCACCATGGTGGTGAAGACTTCAATCGTGGTTTCACGCAAGGTGGCGGGCCAGTCTGAACGGGGCGTCAAGGCTACCGCCTTACTTGCCATCTGTGGTGAACTCATAGGCGGTGAGCCTCAGGCACGTGGGAGTTATCCTCTTGACCCCTATCGGCGGTTCGCAGGAAATGCATGAGCCGGGCAGTTCTTAAACCCGATTAACGAAGAGCGTGTGCGAAGTAAGGCAGTGCGGTAACCCGGTATACTTTAGGATTCGACGAGGACTGCAGCTGGAAATGGTGTCCGCGCACTTATGTTTATTGACGAGGCAAAAATTAAGGTGAAGGCTGGCGACGGCGGCAATGGCTGCATGGCATTTCGTCGCGAGAAATATGTTCCGCGCGGCGGACCTTCGGGCGGGGATGGCGGCAAGGGCGGAGACGTCGTGATGGAATCGAGCGAACGCCACAATACGCTGGTTCACTTTCGATTCAATCCCGAATATAAAGCTGAGCGCGGCCGCCACGGAGAAGGTTCGAATAAAAGCGGCCGCGAAGGCGAAGATGTGCTTTTGAAGGTTCCGGTGGGGACGATCGTCTACGACGAAGAGACCGGGGAGAAAGTTTTTGATTTTTCTCGTCCCGATCAGAGCATGGTCATTGCCCGGGGCGGCCGTGGCGGGCGCGGCAATGCGCGCTTCGCGACCTCGGTGCATCAGGCTCCGCGGGAACATGAGCCAGGGCGCCCTGGAGAAGAGCATCACTACCGGCTCGAATTGAAGTTGCTGGCTGATGTAGGGCTGTTAGGCTATCCAAACGTGGGCAAGTCGACTTTGATCTCGCGAATCTCAGCGGCGCGGCCGAAGATTGCCGACTATCCTTTCACCACGCTGGAGCCGAACCTGGGCGTGGTTGTGGTGGGCGATCCGCGCGACGAAATCAGTTTTGTGGTCGCCGACATTCCGGGATTGATCGAAGGCGCGCACACCGGTGCGGGGCTGGGCACGCAGTTTCTGCGGCATGTCGAGCGCACCCGGCTGCTGGCGCACCTGGTCGATGTATCGGATAGCAGCGGCCGGCCGGATGTTGTGAAAGATGTAGAGGTGATTCTTGGGGAGCTAGCCAGCTTTGGTGCCGGGCTGGAAGAGAAACCAATGATCATGGTGGCGTCGAAGATCGACGTGGCTAATAAAGACAAAGTCTCGGCGCTGAAACGCTATTGCAAGAAACATAAGCTTAAGCTTTACGAAATCTCGGCAGTCACTGGCCAGGGAATCGACGAGTTGAAGTTCGCGATCGGCAAGGAAGTCGAGGCCTTGCGCGAGGCGGCGCTGCAGGAATCAGAAGCAGGAGCCGCAGACACCGCCTGATCGGTCTCACCGAATCGAATCTCGACGCCTTCACGCCCGCGGCAGCAGGCCGCCATGCTGAAAATGGTATTGAAGAATCCTCGCCGCCAAGGCCGGGGGCATTTCGGTTTTATCGGAATGCACGGTGCGGACGACTTCTCCCCGGCAAACAACCTCAGTGGGTGATAGGCCGGCAATCTCAGCCGGCAGCACCAGGTTGATTTCCAGAATCACGTTCGGTTGCAAGAGATCCTCAGACTGAAACAGCATGCCCGAGCGGCTGATATTTCTGGTGGTGCCGTCGTGCCATTTCTCTTCGTGCAGCTGACGGTATTTCAAGGGCAGATGAAGTTGAAAACGTTGCGCGCGCGACAACGACGATTGCTCGCGTCCCTGCGCAACCGCATGAGCGGATCGAACTGGCATGGCAACCTCCGGGGGAATAGGGGTGGAATCGAGAACTTCGCGAACCTTGCTTTTCAGATCGCGAAGAGTGAAGGGTTTCTGGAGCAGGCGAACACCGGCGTCCAGCGTGCCATTGTGCCCGATCACATTCTCGGTGTAACCGGACATGTAAAGCACTTTGGTGTTGGGGCGAATTTCTGAAATTCGTTGCGCGAGTTCTCGGCCGTTCATGCCGGGCATGATGACGTCGGTCAGCAAGAGATGAATCACTCCCTCGTGCGCCACGGCGATCTGGATGGCGGCGGCGCCGTCGGCGGCTTCGAGGACCCGGTAGCCTTGCTTTTCCAGAAACTGCCGCGCGAGATAGCGCAGGTTGGTTTCGTCTTCAGCGAGGAGAACGGTTTCAGTTCCGGGTTCGACCGGAGCAGCCTCAGCAGGCGTGGCTACCTGCGCAGGGGCGTCGGAGAATTCCGCTACGCGCGGCAGGTAAATCTTGAATGCGGTTCCTTTGCCGGGCTCGCTGTAGACCCAGATGTAGCCGCCGCTTTGTTTGATGATGCCGTAAACGGTCGAGAGGCCGAGGCCGGTTCCTCGTTGTCCTTTGGTGGTGAAGAAAGGCTCGAAAATGTGGGACTGGGTTTCGGCATCCATGCCCGCACCGGTATCGCTGATCGTCAGTTGAACGTAGTCCCCTGGTTTGAGCGGCGCATGAAAGCGGGAGTCTTCCTCAGCCAGTGTGACGTTGGAGGTTTCGATACTGAGCTTGCCGCCGGAGGGCATGGCATCGCGCGCATTCACTACCAGATTCATGATGACCTGCTCGATTTGCCCAGAATCGGCGCGCACTGCACCCAGGGATGCAGCGGGGACCATTACGAGATCGATATCCTCGCCGATGACGCGCGTGAGCATCTTGAGGTTCTCCGTGACCACGGCATTCAGGTCGAGAATTTTCGGCGCCAGCATCTGCTTGCGGCTGAAAGCGAGCAACTGGCGGGTAAGCGCCGAAGCCCGCTCGGCGGCACTGGAAATTTCTTGTGCCGGCCCGCGCAGTGCGGGGTCGGGTCCCAGGCGGTCCAGCAGAAACTCGGAGTAGCCCGAAATCACCATCAGCAGATTGTTGAAGTCGTGAGCGATGCCGCCCGCGAGCCTGCCAACGGCCTCCATTTTTTGCGACTGGCGCAGTTGCTGCTCGAGGGCGCGGCGTTCGGTGACATCTTCGGCAAAAAGCTCGAAAGTTTTTTTCGTGTGGCCATTCTTGCGGCCATCGGAAACGGCGCGTCCAGAGACGCGCACCACTGTGCTGCTTCCGTCCCTGCGCTTCCACTCGGCGATCACTCCGGTGAACGGTGCGGCCGCGAGCAGATAGTCCGCTAGTTCGAACCACTGGTGAGCGTCTGCATAGAGTGCGCCCACATGCTTGCCCACCAACTCCTGGGCCGAGGAGTATCCCAGCATCGCCTGTAGTGCGGGGTTAATATCGAGCAGTTGGCCTGCGGAGTCACAGCGGCAGATTCCATAGGGAGCGTTTGTCACCAACGAGCGGAAGTTTTTTTCGGAGCGGCGGAGTCCTTCCTGAGCCGCCCGCAACGCGGCGTTGAACCAGCAGATGAGTAGCGCCAGGACCACAAACAATGTCAGCCGGATCATGGTCGAGCGGTACTGCGCGGGGTTGTGTTCTCCAGTAAAGGAGAAATAAGCGCTGACGGTAAGGGCGAATGAGGTCGCTACCAAGCCGGGCTTCCAGCCGCCGTACCAGGCGCTCACCATCACGGCCACGGCGAAAACCGCGAGACGACTTTCCGTAATGTTAGGTAGCAGCAGCGCGGGGATTAACGCGAGCGTGGTGCTGAGCACCGCTACGCCGTAGCGCAGAATCGGTGCTCGAGCGGGTGGGATGCGAAGTAGGGGGAGGGTTACTCGCATGTAAGCCATGCTAATAGCAAGTATTAAAACTCGCGAGATTACAGGAGTTCATTCCAGATTCTCACCAAGGGCGATTGTTGGCACTCTTGATGCCGGGCCGACCGGACATTGCGTAACGGACGATCGGACAATGTACGGATTCCAATTGTCAGTAAGTGTGCAGAGCTCAGCGAGCGGGCAGTGGGTCATTTGATACAGAGAATTCGTATCAGGGCATCGCTTCAGCGATGCCAAATCACGGCTGCGGCGTTGGGGGTTTTTAGCCGCTGCGGCTTGCCTCCGATCCGGCGACTGAAGCCGGTTTTAAGCTTCGCGCTGAGACGGCATACCTTTCAGCCATGCCGCCAAGGCGCTCCGATGGAACGCGCCTTCAGGCGCTGCACGCGCCGGAATGCGGCTGAGGAGGTAACACCGTGGCGAACGGATTTGTCCGGGGAATCGATGTCTCCACCCACCAGGGCCAGGTGAACTGGAGTGCTGTTTCGCAAATCGGAATCTCCTTCGCTTTCGCTCGGGCTACAATCGGCGTCCAGCAAACCGACGCGCGGTTTGCCATCAATTGGAAGGGCATACGCACCGCCGGCTTGAGGCGCGGCGCCTATCATTATTTTGGGCCCGCCACGCCTCGGCAGGATCAGGCGAGGCATTTCGTCAACATCGTCGGAACCCTGCAATCGGGCGACCTGCCTCCGGCTCTCGATCTCGAAGAGGCGTTTCTCAAGAACAATCCCAAACATGATGTGTGGAGCGACGTTCCCACTGATCAGCGTCTGCTCATGATCCGAAACTGGCTGGGTGCCGTCGAAACAGCCATGGGTGTAATGCCCATCATCTACACACAAAAAAATTTCATCGAACCCTTGCTCGGAGATGGCGTGCAACAACTGCCGGACTCGCCGCTCTGGATAGCTCATTACGGAGTCACGCAACCCCAATTCCCCTCTGCGTGGGCCACCTGGACCGTCTGGCAAAACAGCGATAGGGGAAATGTAAACGGAGTGACGGGAAACGTAGATCTCGACAACTTCAACGGCTCGGCTGAGGACCTCGCAGCATTCGCGAAACAGTAATCAGGAAGCGCCGAAGCAGCCAGTATCCCAAGAACGTCTACGTGCGGTAGCGCAGTGGAACGCGCTTTGCTATCTTATTAGCCGAGTTGATCGCGTGCGGCATGCAATCTGCCGCAAAGGGAATCTCGCTTAGCGACGAGGACAAGACCGAATGGCATCACATCTAGTCGACGCGCAAGAACCTTCCAACGAAATGCGCAGGGTTGCGCAGATGGTAGCCGCTCAACTTACTCGTGCCGCGATCTTTCTGGTCGTCACCCTGAAGGATGGCGCCGAAAACGCTGCGACTATCCGGTCGTTCTGCGGCGATCTCGCGGCCTTGTTGCGAGCGGTTGAGTTTCGAGACATCGAAGGGCAGCTCTCCTGCGTCATGGGATTCGGCTCCGCCGCTTGGGATACGCTCTTCGGCGCGCCACGGCCAGCGGAACTTCACGCATTTAGGGAGATTCGCTCAGGGGCACGGCATGCGGTTTCTACACCCGGGGATCTGCTTTTTCACATTCGTGCAAAGCGCATGGATTTGTGTTTTGAGCTGGCGACTGAGATCATGGCGCGGATCGGGGACGCAACCACGCCGCAAGATGAAGTGCATGGATTTCGCTACTTCGATGATCGCGATCTGATCGGTTTTGTCGACGGGACGGAGAATCCGCGAGGCGATGAGGCCAGCGCTGCCGTCCTCATTGGAGAGGAAGATTCGGCCTTCGCCGGCGGCAGCTACGTTATCGTGCAGAAATATTTTCACGATCTTGACCGATGGAACACGCTGTCTACAGAAGATCAGGAAAAAATTATTGGCCGCAAGAAACTTTCAGACATCGAATTGGATGATTCGGTTAAGCCCAGCTCTGCCCACAATGCTCTGACCACAATTGTCGAGGACGGAAAAGAGGTCAAAATATTGCGGGACAACATGCCTTTCGGACGAGTTGGGCAGAGTGAATTTGGGACGTATTTTATCGGGTACAGCCGTTCGCCCCGCACTATTGAGACGATGCTCGACAACATGTTCATTGGCCGGCCGCCGGGCAACTATGATCGACTGCTTGATTTCAGTCGCGCGGTTACCGGGAACCTGTTTTTCGTTCCCTCTGCGACATTTCTGGATGGAGTGAGCGAAGACCCGCCCGCAGTTGCGACCAATCCCACCGAGCCGGCGACGCCCGGATCCGCCGGATCCAGCACACAAAACGTCGCACCAAACAAAGATGGTTCACTAAATATCGGGTCCCTTAAAGGAGAAATCTCCCATGAATAATCTGCATCGCGAGCTCGCCCCCATTTCCGATGCGGCGTGGGCGCAGATCGAAGAGGAAACGGCGCGCACATTCAAGAGATACCTTGCCGGACGGCGCGTGGTTGATGTGCATGGGCCTGAGGGCACGGCTCTTTCTGCAGTCGGCACCGGCCATCTGCAGGCGGCAGCGTCTCCGCGAGAAGGCGTTCTCGCCCGGCAGCGCGAGGTGAAGCCGCTGGTAGAACTGCGTGTTCCCTTCGAACTGGATCGCAAGTCGATCGACGACGTGGAGCGCGGCGCAAACGACTCCGATTGGCAGCCCGCCAAAGACGCGGCGCGCCAGATTGCTTTTGCCGAGGATGGCGCCGTTTTCGAGGGATATGCTGCGGCTGGGATCGTGGGCATCCGTCAAGGGACGAGCAATCCCAAAATCGCTCTTCCTGCCGATGTGCGTAAATATCCGCAAGCCATCGCTGAAAGTCTAGGCCAATTGAGGCTGGTCGGCGTCAACGGCCCTTACTCCGTCCTTCTCGGTGCCGACGCTTACACCGCCCTTGCTGAAACGAGCGATGAGGGTTACCCAGTACTACAGCACGTCAAGCGGCTGGTTGACGACAAGATCGTCTGGGCGCCGGCCATTAACGGCGCTTTTGTTCTGACCACGCGCGGCGGCGATTTCGATCTGCACCTCGGCCAGGATGTTTCCATCGGATATTTGAGCCACTCGGATAAGGCTGTTCAGTTGTACCTGCAGGAGACATTTACTTTCCTGCTGCTCACTTCTGAAGCTTCCGTCGCTCTTGCCGCTCCCCAAAAAACTCGAGGAGCATGATGTTTTGCGTTCAGGTTCCACGGCTGCCGAACTACTGACGCGTGTCAGGATTCTGGGGTACGCGAAGAGTCTAAGATTCATCCGGCGGCACATCGAATTGCACCAAATCGCTCTGGAAGCCTCGTGTCTTCCAGGCTCCATAGGCGATTCCAACCACCATCCAGATCGCTCCCAGTATCTTCGCTTTCGGGCTCAAGCTAATCCAAAGCAGAAAGCAGATGATAAATCCCAGAATCGGCGGAATCAATTGCCCCAGGGTACGGTCCGCACCGCGGATGTAGTAGTGAGTTAAAGCCGCCAGATTAACGCCCATGAACGCGATCAGCGCGCCAAAGTTGAGCAGGTTGGCGCCGTCGTCATAGGTAATTAAGAAGGCCCCAAGCAGCGCGATACCGCCTACGAAGATTACGTTATTGGCAGGAATGTGTGTTCTCGGATGAATGGCTCCAAAAAACTTCTTGGGAATGGCGCCGCTGCGTCCCATGCCGTAAAGCAGGCGCGCCGCGCCCAATTGCGATCCCATGCCGGAGCCGACGGTTGCGATCAGCAGAGTGATGCTGATGGCCTTGGTCATAAGCACGCCGCCAGCAATACCGGCGACGTGGCTGAATACGTTCTCATCTCCGAATTCGGTGAATACCCCAAAATCCTTGCCGAAATGCACCAGGCTCAGCAACTGAGCGCCATAGACCTCTGCCGCAGCCAGAAAGCCCGTGACCACGCAGACCAGCACCGTCGCCAGAAAAATATTGCGCTTCGGGTTTTCCACTTCTTCTGACAGGGTGGAAATGCCATCAAATCCGATATAGGTAAGCACCGCAACCGAGGTCCCGTGAAAGACCCGGCTGATGGTGAAAGTCTGCGGATTGTAGAAGGGACGCAGAAAATAAGCTTCAGGATATTGCGGCAGATGGAATATGTATCGAATCGTGTACCAGAAGAACGCCAGGATGACCGCTCCCATAATCGCGCACAAAGTCTTATTGATGCGGGCTGAGGTTTGAACGCCGCGCAGGTTAAGCGCAGTGAACAAGACGGCGAAAAATATAGGCCACAGCAAGCTGGGATACGGAATCTGAAAACGCGTTCCGCTCAGCAGATCGGCCATTGCCTTGGCGCACCATATTGTGCAGATCAATGGATTGAGAATGTAATCCATGGTCATGCTCCAGCCCGTAACGTATCCCAGCGAGGGATGCAACTCGCGACCCACATAGGTGTAGGCCGAACCGGCGCTGGGATAGACTCGCGCCATGCGGCCATAGCTCATCGCCGTAAAAACCATGGCCACCATGGCAATCAGGATGGAAGTGACGACGTGTCCATGGCCGGCATCGCTAAAAACACCGTAAGCCGGCATGGGCGCCGTCGGTTGAATGACAATAATCCCGTAAAGGATGAGGTCCCAAAGCGTAAGCGATCGCTTAAGACGCGGAGGTGAAGAGACTTCACTCGGCGGAGAAGTTTTCATGTGGTCGCGCAGGAACTCGTGAATTATCCATTATGACTGACTTTTGCGCATCCTGATTTTCTTCGAGCGAATTCTTCGACTACATGTGATGCTCGTCGCACCCTAACGGCCTCTTGGGAAATTCACGGACGCACTTCACTATTCGACGACTGGAACGCCTGAGTGGGCAACCAGTATGAGCCACAGGCAATAAGCCGCACGGTCGCGATAGTTGCAGATACCGTCTACAATTTCGACGCGATCGATGTAGACGGAAAACCAGAAGTGCAGTTTAAGTGCTTGAAAGGATTGGTCGGGGAGAGAGGATTTGAACCTCCGACCCCCTGGTCCCGAACCAGGTGCTCTACCAGGCTGAGCCACTCCCCGACTAGCGCTGCGGGCGGCAACAGGGAACGCCATCCACCCGCGCAGTTATTTTTCGATAGGCTTAACGATTATAACATCGGTTGGCCGCTTCTCCCGTGCCGTGTACTGCCTGTTTCGCGCTACACTGATGCGGTCGATTGTCCGCGGTACGAACCTGGGCAGCACCCGCAATATGAACGTCCTTTGCGCTGATCGTCTCTACACGCCGCTGCAAGAGATCCGCAAACCGCTGCTGTTCATCGAAAACGGCCGCATCTCCGAAGTATCGTCACGTGCACAGCGCGAAATCCCAAATTCGGCGAAGATCTTCGACCTAACAACGGACGTTCCCGGCGCAATCCTGGCCCCCGGTTTCATCGACATCCACATGCACGGCGGCGCCGGCCTCGACGTCATGCGCGCCTCGTCCGCCGAACTGCCGCGCCTGCACAAGTTTCTCGTCGCCCACGGCGTCACCGGATACTTCCCCACCACCGTCGCCGCGCCGCTTGACCAAACCTGCGCCGCGCTCGCGCGCCTGGCCGACGCCATCGAAGCGGGACAGACTTCCAGCAACGGCGATGCAGCAGCGCCGCTCGGCATCCACCTCGAGGGACCGTTTCTCAGCCACAAGCGGCGCGGCGTACATCCTCCGGAATATCTCGTCGAGCCCACCGTAGAAATCTTCGATCGCCTCTGGCAGGCGGCGCGCGGCCATGTCCGCATGTTGACCATTGCTCCCGAACTTCCCGGTGCGCTCGAAGTTATCGCCGAAGCGGCCCGCCGTAAAGTGTGCGTGAGCATCGGCCACTCAGACGCTGTGCTCGAAGCCGCACGCGCAGCAGTCCAAGCCGGGGCACACCACGCCACCCACACCTTCAATGCCATGCGTCCGCTGGATCACCGCGATCCCGGCATCCTCGGCGAAGTCCTCACCGACAAAGGGCTCACCGCTGACATCATCGCCGACGGGATCCACGTGGCGCCTGAAGTGGTTCAGATTTTTCTCAATGCCAAGGGCGTCGACGGGGCCGTCCTCATCACCGACGCCACCGCCGCTGCGGGCATGCCCGACGGCACCTACCAGCTCGGCCCGCTGCTGGTTGAAGTAAAAGACGGCCGCTGTACGATGGATGGAAAACTGGCCGGCAGCGTCCTCACCATGGACCGGGCAGTCCGCAACATCCTGCAATTTTCCAACTGGAGCCTCCAAGACGCGGTCCGCGCCGCTACGAAGAATCCAGCGCGAGCCGCCGACCTCGCTGCGGGAGAGATTGCACAAGGCGCAGAAGCGAACTTCGTAGTGTTTAGTCCCAGCGGAGAATTACGGCAGACCTTCGTTCGCGGACGGGCGGCTGTTTAGCCACGAATTTCCATGGATAAGACTCCGGGAATATTTCCTTTGATCAGCGGTAATCCGCGCGAATCCTTGGCGAGTTCAACCTAGTTCGGCTTGCGCTCTTTGGCCTCGGCCATATAGCGCAGCAAGACGGCCTCATCGGCACGAGAGAGCCGGTCTAGAAAAGATGTATCCACGTTCCCGTCTTCCACCGTCTTCGATCCGTTCGACTGGCGCAACTTATCGCCGAGTTCGGGATCGTTGCTCATCACCTGCGTGTAGAACCAGAGAAAGTGACGCATCTGATCGAGCGACTTGCACAGGACCTGAATGGCTTCGGTCTCCGGCAGCGCACTCATCGCCTCCATCAGCTCGGGGTCGCTCGGCGCCTGCATGGCTGCGCAATTCAACTCGCGCTGAATCACGCGCAGGTCTTCGGTCACTCGCACCATCCGGGTATGCAGGTCGTCCATCCGGCTATCGCTTCCCATTGGTTCGGAGCTACGTTCACGCAAGATCAGGAGAAAATCGAACCATCTGCGTGACGTTTGAACATCTCATCGGTTGCGATCAGCGGATAGATGCCCCACGATCATGCGCTTTCGTAATTCCAGCTATTACTTTCGTCTAATCGCGGACTGGAACTTCGAAGCACGCCGAACGCCGCGACTGGCAAGGCTTTTAAAGCGGCAGCCAACGAATCCTCGCGGTTAAGCTTTCATCGCTCTTGATTCTTGCTGCAACCAACAGTGCCATCACCCTCGCTCGAAAGTCACTAGGACCAGGTGGTGACGGCCGCCCTTTCGACTTCGCTCAGGGCAGGCTCTCGGCCGTCCAAGCCAGCGTGGAGCGCGACGCCCCAATGACAACTGTCCATTCCGAATATCCGCTTGTGATAAAACCACGCGATGACCGAACCCACTCAGCCCAGCCAGTTGATCCGCGCCATCGGTCGCTGGAGCCTCGTCGCGCTAGTTGTGAACTCGATCATCGGCAGCGGAGTCTTCGGCCTGCCCTCCACCGTCGCCGCTCTAATCGGCGCCTCCAGCCCATACGCGGTGCTGGCGGCCGGAGCCGGCATGAGCGTCATCATCGCCTGCTTCGCCGAAGTCGCCTCGCGCTTTCATCAGGCCGGAGGCCCCTATCTCTACGCCCGCGTCGCCTTCGGGCGCCTCATGGGCATTCAAACCGCATGGATGCTGTGGCTCGGCCAGGTCGCCGCGCCCGCCGCCAACGCCAATCTTATTTGTGATTTACCTGGGAGAGTTCTTCCCGCACGCCAAAGAACCGTTACCTCGCGCTCTCATTCTCACGGCGCTGGTGGGCCTTCTAACCTTCGTCAACATTCGCGGAGTACGCGCCGGAGCCCAGATAAGCAGCCTCTTTACCGCCGCCAAACTAATACCGCTATTCGCCGTGATCGTTCTGGGTTTGTTCGTACTTCAGCGCCATCACTGGAGCATCGCAACCACGCCCATCGCGCCTCCAGCACCAGCCAATGGCTAAAAGCCATGTTGCTTCTGGTCTTCGCTTACGGCGGATTCGAAACCGCGCTAGCGCCCATGAGCGAAGCAAAAGATCCCCGCCGCGACGCTCCCTTCGCGCTGTTCACGGCTCTCGCGCTCTGCACCGTGACTCTACGCGCTGATCCAATGGGTAGTCGTCGGAGTTCTGCCCGACGCCGCGCACAGCCAGCGCCCGCTGGCCGATGTAGCGCGCATCGCGGTCGGCCCCATCGGCGCCGCGCTGGTCGCCGTCGGCGCGCTGATTTCTTTCTACGGATATCTCAGCGCAAAAATCCTAGCCATGCCCCGCGTTCCCTTCGCCCTGGCCGAGCAAGGAGACTTCCCCAAAGCCTTCGCGGCCGTCCACCGCCAGCTTTCACACGCCCTACGTCTCCATCCTCGTCTTCGCGGCCATGGTCTGGGGATTGGCTCTGATCGGCGACTTCAAATGGAACGTAACCCTCTCCGCAGTGGCCCGCCTGCTCTACTACGGCGTAGGCTGCGCCGCCCTGCCCATCCTCCGCCGCAAACAACTCGGCAGACGCAACGCAATGTTCCACCTGCCCGCCGGAAATTTCTTCGCCGCTGCTGGGCATAATCCTATGTTTGATTCTGGCAACCCGCGTGGACTTCGGCCAATCCCTGATCCTGATCGCAACCATCGCGCTGGCGGCAATAAATTGGGCCATTGTGGCGAGGCGGAGTGTAAGCAATTAAATATTCTGCCCGCGGCCGGGTGCCCATTTCTCGCGTTCCTTGCGAGAAGTGGGCAAGACTCGACCGATCCCTCTTGAATTGTGGAGGCGGATATAGTCGAACGCCATCCTCTTGGATGCGGTCGGGCTGGAGCGTCGGCTCCTCCTAACTCCCTCCCTCCGCAACGACGGTAAACTTCACTCCAAGGGCATGCAAGACCGAATTAATAGTTTCAAAGCGTGGGTGCGCTCCTGCACTCAGGGCTTTGTACAAACTCTCCCTGCTCAGTCCTGAATCTTTGGCGATCTGTGCCATGCCTCGCGCCTTGGCCACGGTGCCGAGCGCGGCCACGAAGACATCGGGATTTGAGTCGTCGGCAGCCGCCGAAAGATATTCCGCAATGACCGCATCGTTATCAAGATATGCCGCCGCGTCGAATGCTTTGTAAGTCGTCTTCTTCGTCACTGTTTTGTCCTCTTCAATTCCTGAGCCATTCTCTTCGCTTTAGCAATGTCTCTCTTCTGTGATTTCTTCTTTCCGCCAGCGAGCAAAACATAGACGGTCGATCCTGTTCGCGTGCAGTAAACCCGATATCCCGCTCCGACATGAATACGCATTTCGGAAACGCCTTCGCCGACGGGTTCGCAATCGCCGAAATTTCCGAATGTCGCACTCAGAATCCGAGCAAGGATTCTGGCTTTGGCTTTTTGGTCCGCTAGATTGGACAACCAGCCGTCGAAATCGGACGAGCGAACAAACGTATTCACATCCTTCGATTGTATCCGATTGGATACTTTGATTAAAGGTTAGTCTGAAGCGGGCAGGTTACTACTGCTCCCAAAGCCGCTGCGGGGATCGCAATCGCCGAATGCTGAGCGGCTCGAACGCTCTTTTAACGCGAAAAAGGACAGCCCCAAATTCCCTTGACGAGCCACGAAGCTCCCCGCTAACCGAAAGCAGAAAGCTAGAAGCCCGAAGCCCACGCTACTACCTCTGCTCCATCTCCAGCAGCGCCTTCTTCCGCTCGACGCCCCAACGGTAGCCACTGTATTGCCGTCTGCGCGCACCACACGATGGCAAGGAATCGCCACTGCCACGGGATTCGTAGCGCAGGCTCGCGCCACGGCGCGGCTGGCCGTGGGTTGGCCGATCGCCTTCGCCACCGCCCCATACGACCGCGTCGATCCGAACGGAATCGATTGCAAGTAAGTCCACACCCGCCGCTGAAATGCAGTCGCGCGAATATCCAGAGGTAACGCGCCATTCGATTCCGCGCCGCTCATCTGCGCGAGCAAAGCTTCCACCCACGCCCGCAACCCACCATCATCGGGCTTGCGCGCGGCGAAGGGGAATTCGCGCTTCAGGCCTTCGATCAACTCTCCATCGGAACGTGCGAACTGAATCGAGCAGATGCCACGCTCCGTGGCCGCAATCAGCATGCGTCCCAGAGGCGAGTCCGCGCAGGTATAGCGGATTGCGGCGGCGATCGCGCCGCGGCGATACTTATCGGGCGTCATTCCCAGTTGCGACGCAGTCTTTTCATACAGCCGACTGCTCGAGCCGTAGCCCGCGTCGTACATGGCGCGAGTCACGTTGTCGCCGGCCTGCAGATTGCGCTTGAGCAAACGTAGTCGGCAGGAGTCGGCATACTCCCGCGGGGTTATTCCCAGCGCCGCTTTAAATCGGCGCTGCAAATGAAACGGGCTCTGCCGGAAGACATTGCCCAGGTGCTCGAGTGTGATAGGTTCGTCGAGATGCTGCTCGATGTAACGGCAGATCTCTTTGGCCGAATCGGATTGCGGATGGCCGCTAAGAATCTTAGGCCGGCAGCGCAGGCAAGCCCGGAAGCCCGCTTTCTCGGCCTGTTCGGGACGCGTAAAGAAAGTCACATTTTCGCGCCGCGGACGACGCGCCGCACACGAAGGCCGGCAATACACACCCGTGCTGGCGACAGCAAAGACAAACTTCCCGTCGTGCCTGGAGTCGCGCTCGACTACAACCTTCCAACGCGAGTCGTCTCCGTCTTTCAGCGACGATTGTGGAATTGTCGAGTTGGATCTGGAGCGAGCCATCTGGTCGGAAAGTTCATCTGTGAGTATGGCACCGGCATTGGTGCTCGGCAAAGTCATGTTCGTAGTCGTCATGATAGGAACAAGCTAAGCCGAAAGCGATCAGTGGACTATCCGAATCTTGCGGGCAAAGTAAAAAACCTTGGCGTCGGCATCCTTGCCGCGACGGCTGCGCTGCGATGACTCAACCAGGAAAGGTAGCAATTGACACGGCGAAAGACTACATTAAACTGTTTTATTTATGGGGCTTAGGAGGAACTTATGCCGAGGACGCGCTTTATCGCAGTTGGTTTGTTTATAGCCGCACTCTTGACCGCAAGCCTGGCTCAAAAGGCTACGCAACATCTGCTGAACGGCGACGAACTCAAGAAAGCGGTTCCAGCAGAGTTCTTCTTCGCGGGGCAGAAAGCACCAACTCAATTACGCAACGCTGCCGGCTTTCAAACCACCACCAGCAAAGTCACGCTCTTCGCTCTGGTCGATGCTTCGGGATATTCGAGCGCGATCCAGCAAAAGTATCAAGGAATGCTGATCACGGAATCGAAGCTGAACATCGGCGGCTCCGAACTTGCGCCGGGGGAGTATGGGTTCGGTTTCGCGGCCGATAAGTTTGTGGTCATGAATGTGGCCAACGAAGATGCGTTAAGCACTCCGTACCAATCCGATGGGGAGTTAAAGCGAGCCGTACCCCTGAAGCTCGTTGAAGACGGGGCCGGCTACAAGTTGTGCGCCGGCAAGAAATGGGTCGCGGTGAAGCCGGAGTAATCGGTCGCTCATCCGTCTGAAATTAATCGGTCAGGGGATGAAAGGGGCCGAGCAGACTGGAAACTCCGGAGCGCTTGCGCAACTCCGAGACCAACGCGCCAGCCGCATTGGAGTAGGTCTTGCTGGGGTCGGACGAATCGGCCCAAACCGCGTCGTAGATGATTTGCGTGGCTTCCTGCAGATCGATGTGCAAGGCTGCCTCGCATACATCCACACGTTCCTGCAGGCGATCGTAACAGGCTTTGCAGATGGAAGCGGCCTCGGCGCCTTCGAGATGGTGCTCGGCCAACGTGCAAATCAAGGGTGAAGCCGCAACCTCGGCGTGGGCCGCGAAGAGCTGCGACTTGAACTCCTTCAGAAACGCTTCACGCTCCTGTTCAATAACGGTGGTGTCGGGCGCTGGCTCGGCTGCCGCCTGCACTTTGGGCTTGACCGGTACCACATTCGGAGCGACTCGTTCCTGACTATTGCACGTGGGGCAAGCGTCGAGGTTGGCAGCGTAATAGAGATGACAATTGGCGCAGGGCAACCCGAAGCCCAAAGACCTGCGCGCGGAAGCGGGATCGCGACGAACGGAGTTACGCAGATTGCTTCTCATCTCCTGCCGAACATCAACTTCCGGTGGAGCAGACAGGGCAGGTTTGGCGGCCGCGGCTTGTGAGGATGGCGTAGACTGCATTCACTTGTCTCCCAGGGTCGTGTGTGATTCTCATCAGTCTCGCTGCTTACAGCGCAGCGGGACGCGTTGTCTCTTTAGTGTATGCAATCCGGAGATTCGGCCGAACAATCGGGAGTACAACCCCCTGCATTGTCCCACCGGTTACCGTGAGTTGGTTTCTTTCAAGACTTTCAGCAGTTCGTCGCGACGAGCGCGATAGAGCTTACGCTCGGGATCGAGTCGCGATGCGATCTCCAGTTCAGACAAAGCTTCTTCGAAGCGATCCATACTCATCAGACAGGCAGCCAGCGAATAATGATTGTCTGGAGATGAATTGAGGCGGAGCGCTTCGCGAAACTCTTTCTCCGCCGCAGGAATTTGTTGCTGTTGAAAGAGCGCCGTGCCCAGCGAATGGTGAGCCGCATCGGAATCCGGATTGAGCGTGACCGCCAACTTTAACTCGCGCACGCCCTCTTCGATCTTGTCATTGAGCACTAACGCTTCGCCGAGAACGCGGTGTTCGGCGGAGCCGGTCGGGTTTTGGCGAATGGCCAACTGCAGCTCGCCGATGGCATTGCCGTATTCTTTTTTCGACAGATACGCGCGAGCGAGGCAACCGTGGCCTTGCCCCCATTCGGGATGCTGGCGGTATAGCTCGCGTAATTCAAGGATGGCGGCATCGAAGTCGCCCTTATCGCAGTAAGTATTGCCCAGGTTATTGCGAACAGAAGCTTCCTCCGGCGCAAGTTGCTTGGCTTGGCGGTATTCGGCAATGGCCTCGTCCAGCTTGCTTTGCTCATGCAGTACAAGAGCCAGATTGGAATGGGCCTCCCAAAACTTGGGGTTCAGATGAATCGCCTGACGATAGGAGGTAATGGCTGCAGCCGAATTTCCCGCGGCGTGCAGGCTGATGCCCAGGTCGTAATAAGTATCGGGATTGCCCGAATCGCGCCCGAGCGATTCGTTGAAGGCGTGAACCGCCGCGGCGTATTGTTCGCCGGCGAATAAAGCAAGGCCCAGAAATTGGTAAGCCTCGGCATTCTGCGGATCCATGCTCAGGGCGGTACGGGCTTCTGCAATCGCGTTCGGCGAATCGTCGATGCGATAGAAAATATAAGCCAGCGCGCTGTGGCTCTCGGGGAAATCGGGCATCAGCTTCGCGGAAAGTGCAATCTCATCGAAGGCATCATCCCACCGCTCCTGCTGGCGGAGCATGGAGCCGAGGGCGAAGTGCAGCGCGGCATTCTGCGGATCGGAGTCTATCGGCTGGCGCAATTCAACTTCAGCCAGGTGAAAGTGCTGGTTGCGTGCATCCGCTGCGGCCCGCAAGAGTGACACGGGAATTTCGGAGCTCTCCCCACCCACGCCTGCCAGGGATGGCTTTGCTGTTGAAAGAGCAGCCAGCAAGTTCTCGTCGGCGCCGGCAGCGGTGAGTTGACCGATCTGCTTCTCGCTAAGAGCGATGGCAATACCGCGCTCCTGCACGATGCGAATCAGCCGGCTGCTGGAAACTCCGGCCGCGAGCCATGCGGTCAACTGCACGGCGTCGACTTGTTTAGCCTCGGAAGCGGGGGCGGCCAGAGCTGCTGCGAGAAAAAGGACAAGGACTGATAGGCCGTGGCGCTTCACTCGAATCTCCGGTGACTCTTAGTTCGCTGGATGGCTCTAATAGCGCGACTGGGGCGCGGTCTGGAGCTCCAAAGCGCCCATCCACATTAGCTCGGCTGGCAGGGTAGAGTAAGATCACCGAGGTAACTCGCTGGGCATGCGGTTACTGTCTCTTAGCGCCGAAGGGCCGCTTCCCTGTGATCAAAATCACAGCACCTATATCTATCTCGACGATGGCATCGCATCTGCAGCGGGGGATAGCCGCCCTAGGCTAAGACGTTGTGGCAAAGGGGTTTGACTTCCTACTGCCTATCCGGTAGCGTATATTTGAAATGTTGTCTGTTGGAGGTTTTATGTTTGAAGGCTTGTTCCAACCCATGCATCTGCTGGTGATTTTTGCCATCGCTCTCCTGGTATTCGGGCCCAAGAAGTTGCCGGAACTGGGCAAGGGACTGGGCGAGGGGATTCGCGCTCTTAAAGAGGGCATGAAGGATCATCCTCCAGCGCAAGCATCGACCGAGCAGAACAAAACTCCCGAAACTAAGGGCTAAAAGTACGCCGTCTGCACGACGCTCCCCGTCGAGCTTCGCGAGAGCATCTTCCTTAGCTTGACGGTCTTGCTGTAGCCTGTTTTGCGTCCGTTCCTAAAGAAATCCCGGGCTCCTATCTCGTCTCGCAGTGAGTTTACAAATTCTAACTCTTAATCGGGAGGTAAGGCCGCTTTGCGTAAAGTCGAGTTGATTTTCTTAGCTTCGGTCCTATTGCTGGCTTCGGCGCTTTTCGCTGATCAGATTACATTGAAAAACGGGGATCGCCTTACCGGCACGGTCGTGAAGTCGGACGGCAAAACCCTGGTGCTGGACACCGAGTTTGCGGGCGATGTCACGCTGCAGTTTGGGGCCATCACCCAGATCACCACCGACAAGGAGTTGCACATCAGCACTTCGGATAAAAAGACGGTGGTCGGCCCGGTGACTACGAGCGATGGGAAGATCGAAGTTGCCACCAGGAGCTCCGGTACCGTGGAGGTTCCAACCAGCAGCGTGGTGTTGATCCGCAATGATGCCGAGCAGACCGCCTATGAGAAATCGCTGCATCCCGGCTTGCTGCACGGATGGAATGGCGGGGCAAACGTAGGTTTCTCGATTGCGCGCGGCAATAGCCAGACCAGCAATTTGGCATTGGCTGTTAACGCTGTGCATCCCACCGAGAACGACAAGCTCACGGTCTATATCAGTTCGATTTATACGAACAACGATCTAGCCTCTCCCAGCACCGTCGCGAACCTGGTTACGGCGGGAGTGCGCTACGATCACAATCTGAATGCTCGGATGTTTGTTTTCGCCGGCGCCGATTTCATGAGTAACGTATTGCAAGACTTGGATCTGCGCGGCGTCTACGGCGGCGGTTTGGGCTACCACGCGATTAAATCGGACGGTACTACGCTGGATTTCTTCGCTGGGCTTAACTACACGCACGAAACTTATTCTGACGGCCCGCCGGTCACGCCGGCCACTGTTCCGCCTACCTTTGTCTCTTACGGCGTAACCAATAAATTCGCCGCGCTTACGCTGGGCGAAGAGTTGATGCACAAGCTGGGAAAGACCACGGTGGTCACGGAAAAGTTCTACTTCTATCCTGATTTGTCGAGCGGTTATTCGGGCGAATATCGCGGAACCTTCGATTTCGGGACGGTCACCAAGATCAGCAAATGGCTGGGATGGCAGAACCAGTTCAGCGATATTTATGTTTCCAACCCGCCCGAGGGTGCGAAAAAGAATGATCTGATTCTAACTACGGGGCTGAATTTTTCGTTTAATCATTGAGGAGGCTCCACCAACCAATTGCAAAGCCGTCCTCGGGGCGGCTTTTTATTTGCTTCTTAGTGGACTGCGGTTGGCTGCTTGCTCACCGATACTTGAATTACGCGTCTACTACCGGGTAGAGTACTGTTTCTCGTTGTTCGGTTCTGAAGTCCATTCTTCATTTCTCACCCTAGGAGCTTGCTCGATGCGTCATGCCTTTAGACTGCTGGTTGCTGTCTGCTGTTTGGGTGCGTTTTTGTTTTCCCAGACTGCCGACGAATTGATTGCCAAGAACATTCTGGCCCGAGGGGGAATGGAAAAGATGCAAGCGATCAAGACCCTTCGCATGACCGGGAAGTTCGAGGGTGGAGGAGGCTTCACCGCATCGGTGGGCCAGGAGAATCAGCGGCCCAACTTGGTGCGTGAGACATTCACGCTGCAAGGGATGACCGCTGTGCAAGCTTACGATGGCAGCGCAGGCTGGCAGATTCAGCCCTTCGGTGGGAAGAAAGATCCGGAGTTGCTGGGCGAAGACGATCTGCGCGACCTGTTGCTGGACGCCGACTTTGACGGGCCCCTGGTGGATTACAAAGAGAAAGGCAGCACAGTGGAATACCTGGGCCACGATTCGGTGGATGGCGATGACGCGCTACGCCTGAAGATCACGCTGAAGAATGGCGACATTATTTATGACTATCTCGACCCCGACACGTACATCGAGATTCGCAAGGAGATTCAGCAATTCATCCGCGGCTCGGTGCGGGATCGCGTGATCAGTCTGGGTTCGTACAAGCCCGTGAATGGAGTGATGTATCCTTTCTCGATTTCGCAGGGAACAAAGGGCCACCCCGACGATCAGACGGCGACGGTACAGAAACTTGAGGCGAATGTGACGATCAATCCAGCGGATTTCGGGTTGCCTGCATCGTTGAAAACTGAGGAAAAGAAATCCGGGATGGTTGGGGTTCACTAATCGCCCGGTCTAGATGCGCTTCTTTCTGCGCTCGCAGGAGCGCTACAAGAAAAAATCCATTACATGGAAAAGGACTCATAAATATGAAAGTATCCGCTCCTGGTTGGGTGGTAGCTGTGCTGTTCGGAGCTTCTATCTACACGGCTTTGCCGGTTGCAGCGCAGGCGCCCTACCGCTTTGATTCGGCCACGGTTTCTGGATTACCCGCGCGCAATATCGGCTCGGCCGCAATGAGTGGACGGATTGCCGCGGTGGACGCGGTGGAAGAGGATGGTCGCATCACGGTATTCGTGGGCGCGGCCAGCGGCGGAGTATGGAAATCAGTGAATGGCGGCACGACTTACAAGCCGGTCTTCGACCGCGAAGATGTGCAATCGATTGGCGCGGTGGCGATTGATCCCTCGAATTCCAAGACGATTTGGGTTGGGACCGGGGAAGGTTGGCTGCGCAACAGCGTGTCGGTGGGCGACGGCGTTTACAAATCCACCGACGGCGGCGAGAACTGGAGCAATGTTGGGCTCAAAGATAGCGAGCACATTGTCAAGATTCTGGTGAACCCCGCCGACGGCAATGACGTGTTGGCCTGCGCTACTGGGCATTTGTGGAACGACAACGACGAGCGCGGAGTTTTCCAGACCGCGGATGGCGGCAAGACTTGGAAAAGAGTGTTGGCCGGCGTAAATGGATCGAGCGGCTGCGCCATGATAGCGCGCAGCAAGCAGGAGCCGAAGACGATTTACGCGGCCATGTGGGATTTTCGCCGGCAGGGCTGGACGTTTCGTTCCGGAGGGCCCGGCAGCGGGCTGTTCAAGTCCACCGACGGCGGCGCGCACTGGAGTGAAATCAGTCAGGACAATGCCAAGGGGCTGCCGCCGAAACCGTATGGCCGCATTGCCGTCCAGGTAGCCCCGTCGAAGCCGCAAGTGGTGTACGCAAACATCGAAGCTGAAAAAGGACGCGGACTCTACCGCTCCGATGACGCGGGCTCAAACTGGACGAAGCTCGATGCCAGCAACTACATGGTGTGGCGCCCGTTTTATTTTGGGAACCTGATCGTCGATCCGAAAGACGAAAACAAAATCTTCAAGCCCGATCTAATTCTTCTGCTCAGCAACGACGGCGGTAAAACCTTCAATGTCGTTTCGGGTCAAGACCACGGCGACTTTCATGATGTGTGGATCAACCCTAAAAACACGAATATCGTTATCGCCGGTGACGACGGCGGCTTGTGGCGCAGCGAAGACGGCGGCAACCGTTGGAAGCATCAGATCAATCTTCCGGTCTCGCAGTTCTATCACGTGAGCACGGACAACGCGGACCCGTATCACGTTTATGGCGGGCTGCAGGACAACAGTTCGTGGGTCGGCGATTCGTCCTATCCTGGTGGGATCACGAATGCGCAATGGGAGAACATGTTCGGCGGAGACGGCTTCTGGATGTTCGAGGACACCTCCGATCCTGCCTATCTTTACGCCGAAGCCCAGGGCGGCGAGATTGGGCGCGTAAATCGCTATACCCATGAGACGCGCGACATCCACCCGTGGCCAAATTACGGCGAAGGCAAGCTGCGCTTTAACTGGAACACCCCGATTCACATGAGCCCCAACGAGAAAGGAACGATTTACATCGGCGCGCAGTTTCTATTTCGTTCGCGCGATCATGGGCAGTCCTGGGATCGCATCTCTCCCGATCTCACCACTAACGATCCGGAAAAACAGAAGCAGGAAGAATCCGGAGGCGTGACTGTCGATAACTCTTCGGCAGAAATGTACACGACGATTTATTCGATTTCCGAATCGCCGAAGAATGGACAGATTATCTGGGTGGGCACGGACGACGGAAATGTGCAAATCACGCGTGATGGAGCAAAGACCTGGACGAATGTTGTGGGAAACGTACAAGGACTGGAAAAGAATTCGTGGGTCACGACCATCGAGGCCAGCCGCTTCGACGAAAGCACCGCATACGCCACGTTTGACCGGCACACTTTCGGAGATATTAAGCCTTACGTTTATAAGACCACCGATTACGGACAGAGCTGGACGGCGCTTGCGGCACAGGAGAGCGGCGTGCGCGGCTTTGCGCATGTGGTCAAAGAAGACATCGTCAACCGCAATGTGCTTTTCCTGGGCACCGAGTTCGGATTGTGGATCTCGGTCGATGGAGGACAGCGTTGGGCGCAGTACAAGGGATCTGACTTTCCCTCGGCGCCGGTGGATGACCTTGTGGTGCAGCCGCGCGAATCAGACCTGGTGCTGGCGACGCATGGCCGCGGCATCTGGATTATCGACGACATCTCGCCGCTGCGCGCGCTCACTCCGGAAGTTATGACGAAAGAAGCAGCGCTGCTTCCAGGGCGGCCATCGATTCAATATTTCGATGTAACCGGAGGCTGGGCAGCAGGGGATGAGGCCTTCCGCGGTCGCAACCGACCTACCGATGCGCAAATCACCTACTACCAGAAAGGCCGGCATATTTTTGGCGACTTGAAGATCGAGATTTTCGATCGGGACGGCAAACTGGTGGATACAGTCTCAGGCAGCAAACATCGCGGGCTGAATCGCGCCGGCTGGGGAATGAGAGTGAAGCCACCGGCGGTTGCTCCCGCAGCCAGCGCGCTGTTTGAAGCAGCGCAAGGGCCGCGCGTTTTGCCCGGAACTTATACGGTGAAACTTACCAAGGGCGATCAGACTTACACGGAACAGTTAGAGGTCGCCATCGATCCGCGAGCCAAGTATTCGATCGACGAACGCAAGGCGGAATTCGATCTCTCCATGAAGGTTTACAAGTTGCTGGAGCACATGACGTATGGGGTGGAAGCAATCGAGGGCGTGCGTGATGCCGCGAACGCTCGCGCCGCCAGGCTGCCCGAGAAAGACCCGCTGCGCAAACAATTGCAAAAACTGGCGGCAGATTGTGACGCTTCGCGATCGAAGATCGTCGCTACCAAAGAAGGCGGCATGGTTACCGGCGAAGAACGGATTCGCGAACATATCGGACAACTATACGGTGCAGTCACGGGATATGACGGCAAGCCCACGGACTATCAGGTGGCTCGCCACGAATCGCTGCGTCATGAACTGCAGGACGTGATCGATGATTTCCAGAAACTGACTCAGAAAGATCTGCCCGGCATCAACAGCGGGTTAAAGAAGAAGAAACTGGAAACCATCGTTGTGTTGGAAGAAGAAAAGTGGCAGAAAAACAAAGCTGAGTCATCGGCCGCTTCGGGCGCGGGGATGCGAGCGCGGGAACAAGAATTTCGAGAGAGGGATTAACGCTTTCAATTGGGTTGTCTGACGTTCTAGCGGTTACGACTCCGGGGGGAAACCTCGGAGTCTTTTTTTGTGCGAACCGGCGCGACAATGTCAGCGATTCTATCGATTGGGAAGAGCACCGCCGAGCACTAATTCGCAGAGATGATTCACGAAGCCCGGAGTCAACGTGTCGTGGCGAATGAGAAATCGCATATAAATCGGACCATAGAGTGAGTCGAGGAGCAAATCCAGATCCATGTTTTTACGCAATTCGCCGCGGACAATTCCGCGGCGCAGCGTGGCATAAGCTTCGCGCCGGCGTGGCTTTAAGAATCGTTCTCGGAAGGCGGCGATGACCTCCCGATCGGTCTGACCGGCGGCCAGGATGGCGGAGACAATGCGCCCGCGGCGGCTGCGAAAGACTCTTACAAGCTGGCGCATTTGCTGGCTCATGTCGGTCCGCAGAGATCCGGTATCGGGAAAATGAAGCTTCTGGGTCGTGCTGCTGGCGAAGGCGTCGGCGATTAGCGCGGCCTTGCTTGGCCACCAGCGGTAAACCGTGGTCTTGCCCACTCCCGCGTGAGCCGACACGGCTTCGATGGTAAGGTCAGAAAAGCCATTCTTTCCGAGCAATTGCAAAGTGCTGCGCAGTATGGCTGAGCGAGCCTCTTCACTGCGCGGACGCCCCGGCGCACGCTTCTTTCCCCGGTAGTCGCCGTTACCTTTAGCCGGAGACTTCTGGCGCATGCCCTCACCTTACCATATAATCGAGACCAAGCTTTAGAATCCGATACGAGGAGTATCGAATCTAAATTTGTAAGCCGGGTCTTCTTCGCGGCCACGCAAGGCAGCCCCTGTTCATTCTCGATTCTTGAAGCGGTGCCGAACCGATGTGGATAGTTGCGCTAGCTCTTCGTCGTCCCTATACATTTGTCGTGATGGCGCTCGTCATCATCATCCTGTTTTTTGTGACGCTCTTTCGCACGCCGGTTGACATCTTCCCTAGCATCGACATACCCGTAGTCTCCGTGGTGTGGTTCTATACCGGTCTTTCGCCGCAGGATATGGCTGACCGGATTGTGGCCAATTCAGAGCGCGGAATTACGACTACCGTCAACGACATTGAACACATGGAATCCCAGTCGGTGTATGGCTTGGGAGTTATCAAAGTTTTCTTTCGGCCTGGGACGAACGTCCAGGGAGCAATCGCGCAGATCACCGCCATCGCGCAGACCACGGTGCGCGGCCTTCCTCCCGGCACCACGCCACCGTTGATCATTTCCTACAGCGCCTCGACTACGCCGATCGTACAGCTTGGTTTGAGCAGTAAGACTTTGCCGGAGCAGCAACTCTTCGATCTGGGCCAAAATTTTCTACGGAATTTTCTGGCGACTGTTCCAGGCGCAGCGACGCCGTATCCATATGGCGGCAAGATTCGACAGATTCAAGTCGATCTTGATTTGCCGAGACTTCAGTCGTATGGGCTGCAGCCCAACGATATCGTCAACGCGGTCAATGCGCAGAATCTGATTCTGCCGAGCGGGACGGTCAAACTCGGTCCGTTGGAATACAACGTGGAGATGAACGGCACCCCACAGACCATTGCGGAATTAAACGACTTGCCGGTCAAAACCCTCAATGGCTCCACGCTGTACATGCGGGATGTGGCGCACATTCGAGACGGATTCGCGCCGCAAACCAACATTGTGCGCCAGGATGGAAACCGCGGCGCGTTGATGTCGATCTACAAGAACGGGAATGCCTCGACGCTGCAGATTGTGGCCGGAGTCAAGAGCATCGTGCAGCAGGCCGCACAAGCGCTACCACCGGAGTTGAAGGTCACAGCACTCTTCGATCAATCTTTATTTGTGCGCGCCTCGATTCAGGGCGTGTTGCGGGAAGGACTGATTGCAGCGGCGCTGACGGCGGTGATGATTCTGCTGTTTCTGGGCGACTGGCGTCCGACGATTGTTATCTCCATTTCCATTCCGCTCTCAATCTTTGTTTCCATCATCATTCTGGGCGCGATCGGACAGACCATCAACATCATGACGCTGGGAGGATTGGCTCTCGCCGTCGGCATCCTTGTAGACGATGCCACGGTGGAGATTGAGAACATTGAGCGCAACCTTGCTTTGGGAAAAGAGATGAAGCAGGCCATTCTCGATGGCGCGCAACAAATTGCCGTGCCCGCATTCGTGTCGACTCTGAGTATTTGCATCGTGTTCGTGCCAATGTTTTTCCTGACGGGCGTGGCAAAATTTCTGTTCGTCCCCCTGGCGGAGGCGGTGAGCTTCGCCATGCTAGCCAGTTACCTGCTTTCACGAACTCTCATTCCGACGCTGGTTATGTACATCATGCGCGGTCACGAGCATCGCGCAGAGGCGCCAACGTCTGCGCTGGGCCGCTTTCAGCGCGGGTTTGAGCGCAAGTTTGAAGATTTTCGCCGGAGCTACGAGCAGTTGCTCGAAACGACCCTCGAGCATCGCGGCGTTTTCGTGATTTCCTTTTTGGCGTTTTGCGTCCTGTCGCTCGGGCTGCTGGCGCTCCTTGGGCAAGATTTCTTTCCGCAAGTGGACGCAGGATTGTTGCGACTGCACGTTCGCGCGCGTCCCGGCTTGCGGGTGGAGGAAACGGCGCGCCTTTGCGATGAAGTTGAAGCGGCCCTGCGCGATGAGATTCCTCGGGGTCAGGTGCAGACCATTCTCGATAACATCGGTCTGCCCAATTCTGGCATCAATCAGTCCTACAGCTCTTCCGGAACTATCGGCACCAGCGACGCTGAAATTTTGATTGCTCTCGACCCGGAGCATCATCCGCCCACGGCTGGGCTTACACGGCATTTGCGCGAAGTGCTTCCCCAGCGTTTTCCGGGCGTAGAGTTTTTCTTTCAGCCTGCCGATATCGTTACCCAGATTCTTAACTTTGGCTTGCCAGCGCCCATTGACGTGCAGATCGTGGGCACGGACGCCGCGAGCAGTTACGCGATCGCACAACAGATCGCCAACAAAATGCGGCACATCCCCGGCACCGCCGACGTTCACGTGCAGCAATTGCTATCTTTCCCGACGCTCCACATGGATATAGATCGCACACGAGTGACGCAGGTTGGACTGACGGCGCGCGATGTAGCGCAAAGCGTGTTGGTTTCGCTGAGCGGAAGCTTTCAGACCTCGCCAAACTTCTGGCTGAATCCGAAAAACGCGGTCACCTATCAGGTTGCGGTGCAGGCTCCACAATATCGCATAACCAACATGCAAGACCTGATGGATATCCCGGTGACCTCGCAGCAGGGGCCGCAGTTGATGGGGAATCTCGTGCAGTTGTATCCGATTACGAGGGCCGCGACAGTCAACCACTACAACGTGCAGCCGGTCATCGATGTTTACGCCAGCACGCAGGATCGAGATTTGGGAGCGGTGGCTGCAGCGACCGACAAAGTCCTCAAGACCTTCGACGGCAAACTGCCCCGCGGGACCCACATTGTGGTGCGGGGACAAGTCGCGACCATGCGGTCGTCATTCTTCGGCCTGGCCATTGGATTGGCGGGAGCTATTCTGCTCGTCTATTTACTGATCGTGATTAACTTTCAGTCATGGCTGGATCCGTTCATCATCATCGCGGCATTGCCGGGAGCTCTTGCCGGTATTTGCTGGTTCCTGCTGTTGACGCGAACCACATTGAGCGTCCCCTCGCTAACCGGCGCGGTGATGTGCATGGGCGTAGCCACAGCCAATTCCATTCTGATGGTTAGCTTCGCGCGCGAGCAACTGGACGAGGGCGTTCCTGCGATGCGTGCCGCGGTTGCCGCCGGATACACTCGTGTACGGCCGGTGCTGATGACCGCGCTGGCCATGATCATCGGCATGGTGCCGATGGCATTGGGTTTCGGTGAAGGTGGCGAACAGAATGCACCTCTGGGCCGGGCCGTGATCGGTGGGCTTCTATTCGCAACGGCTGCAACTTTGTTTTTTGTGCCAAGCGTGTTTGCGATCTTCCATAGCCGGCTCGAAGCAAAGCGCGCGCGTCAATTGGAAAAATATTAAGCGAACAAGAGCTATCAACCACGTGGGTCGAGAAGAGAAGTTGCGTGAATTGCTTTTGCGGCTGGACTGATTATTGGAGCAAGCAGCAAATGAAGAAGGAATGGTTCTGTTGGACTGGAGTTCAAGCATGAGTGAGGCCGAGTTTAAGCAAGCACGCGATGCGCAGAGGTCCGAATCCGGACGCGATGCTCCGACACCGGGCGAAGAGCATCACGCTTTGAGTTCGCAGGCGCAACTTGACGAGGAGATCGAGGAAATTCAGCGCCACGCGCGGCATCAGGCTCCGGGGATCCAGCCACCTCCTGAACTTCCACCAGTTCCTTCGCGCAAAGCGTTGATGATGGTGGCCGTATTGCTGTTAATCCTTCTATTAGCGGGAGGCATCACTCTGCTAGACCGCCTGAGCCACGATCGCGCGCTAGCCAAGGAGACCGAGCGCGAGACCGTGCCCACGGTTGCGGTGGTTTATCCGCTCAGCGAAAAACCCGACGAGGAATTGGTGCTGCCGGGATCGCTTCTCGCCTATGAGGAGTCGCCGATTTATGCGCGAACGAACGGCTATCTGGTGCGGTGGTACAAGGACATTGGCAGCCGCGTGAACAAGGGTGAATTGCTGGCGAAAATCGATACGCCCGAAGTGGACCAGGAACTGAACCAGACGCGAGCCGCGCGTCAACAAATTGTGGCGCAACTGGAGTTGGCGAAGATCAGCGCCGAGCGCTGGGAAAACCTGCGCAAAACTGACTCGGTTTCCGCGCAGGAGGCCGACCAGCAGGAGAGCGGATACAAGCAGGCGCAGGCGAATCTCGCATCCGCCGACGCGAATGTCCGACGCCTCGAGCAACTGGAGGGCTTTAAAGATGTGTTCGCCCCGTTCTCAGGCGTGCTGACCAAGCGTAACGTCGATCCCGGCGCGTTGATCAACGCTGGCGCGGGCGCTACGGGTCGGGAATTGTTTGATCTCGCCAAGGTAGACCCGCTGCGGGTTTACACAAGTGTTCCGCAAGCTTACTCACCCTATATAAAAGTTGGCGCCCACACCAATGTGACTTTGCAGGAGTTCCCCGGTCAGAAATTCATTGGCAGCGTGGTGCGTACAGCGGAGGCCATCGACCCCAATACACGAACTTTGCTCACTGAGGTTGATGTCCCCAACAAGGACGGACGATTGTTGCCCGGTTCGTTTGGAGAAGTGCACTTTGCGGTAGGATCGGATGTAAATAAAGTCACGGTCCCGGTGAACGCGATGCTATTCCGGGCTGAAGGCGCGCGGCTCGCGGTGGTTGACTCCGATAATAAAGTCCAACTTCGGCCGATCAATATTGGACGCGACTACGGAGCGACGCTTGAGATTCTGGGCGGCGTATCCCCCAGCGACCGGGTTGTCATCAATCCTCCCGATTCTCTGGAGGAGGGGCAACAGGTGAATGTGGCGCAACCCCCGCCGACCCAGCAACAACCGAATCATCCGCCGGGCCAGCAAAAAGGCGGCGCCTCGTGAAGAGAAGTTTCATCACAGGCGCAAGCGCACCCCGTGTGATCGCGCTATCGATTGTTATGTGTGTAGCGCCGTTCATGCTGTCTTCGATGGGATGCACGGTAGGTCCACGGTACAGCCGCCCATCGGCTCCCGTGCCCGCGCCGGATGCGTGGAAGACGCAACCGCCATGGGAGCAAGCTACGCCTAAGGATTCAATTCCTAAAGGAGCTTGGTGGCAGATTTTTCACGATCCTGCTCTGGATGTTTACGAGCAGCGATTGCTTCAAGCGAATCAGTCGCTGGCCGCGGCGCGCGAGCGTTTAGACCAGGCTCGTTCCCTTGCTCGTGTTGCCACCGCAGATTACTTTCCCAAAGTTTCTATCGATCCGAGCGCGGTGCGCGAGCGCGGATCGGGCAATCGCCCGCTCAATGGTTCTCAGCCGGTGGGCGTAAATGGCGTGGCACAGAATGTGACGCCTTATACCCAGAGCGTCTATACCGTTCCGTTTAATCTTAATTACGAGGTCGATCTCTTTGGCCGGGTGCGGCGCAATGTCGAAGCTGCGAATGCTACCTTACAGTCCTCGGCCGCGGATTTGCAAAATGTGCAGCTAGTGCTGAGTGCGGAGTTGGCGGCGGATTATTTTTCGCTTCGCGAACTCGACGCTGAATACCAAGTGGTGCAGGAATCGGTTGGCTACCAGCGCAAGGGGCTTGACTTAGTAAATAACAGACATCAGGGCGGGATTGCGAGCGGACTGGAAGTTGCGCAACAGGCTGCTTTGCTCGACTCGACGCTGTCGCAGTTGTCACTGGTGCAGCAGTCGCGCGCACAGTATGAGCACGCAATCGCCGTGCTGGTGGGAGAACCGGCCTCGAGTATCACTGTTCCAGTGGCGCCGCTGATGGCCACACCTCCGCCGATCCCGCTGGGAGTTCCCTCCGACGCTTTGGAGCGCCGTCCTGATATTTCGACGGCGGAACGGCAGATGGCTTATCAGAATGCGCAGGTGGGAATCGCACGTGCGGCATTCTATCCGCATATCACGTTGAGCGGCGGAGGCGGTTGGCAGAGTCGCGAAATCGGTCCGCTTCTCAACGCTCCCAGCTTGTTCTGGTCGCTTGGTGCGGACGCGCTGGAGCCGCTGGTTGAGGGTGGACGGAATCGCGCGAATCTGGCTGCCGCACGCGCGGCCTATCAACAGTCCGTAGCCAATTACCGGCAGGCCGTGCTCACCGCTTTTCAGCAGGCGGAAGATGGAATCAGCAATCTCAGCACGCTGGCGCAGGCATTGTCCACGCAAGGCGCTGCCGTGGAAGACGCGCGCCGCGCACTGGAAATTGCCAACAATCGCTATATCGGGGGAGTCACCAGCTATCTCGACGTGATCACCGCTCAGACTACTTTGCTGACCAGCCAGAGGCTGGAGACTCAGCTCCTAGGCCAGCAGATGGTGAGTGCTGTCTACCTGGTTAAAGCACTAGGGGGCGGCTGGGACGCCGCTCAAATCAAAGATGAGCAGGTGCATCCGCAACCTGGACAGATATTGCAACAGTAGAGCTGGACGCTGAATCGGTGCGAGTTACGCGGCTTTCACAACGAATATCCGCGATAATCAGCATTGCCACTGGCTATACAACCCCTGCAATGTTGACAAGGGCCCTAAATGGGCCTAAGATCGAATTTGAGCTGGATATCTCTTCATACTCGACTCATTTTGTCTTTTCAGATTTTCGGTAATAAGTCAGCCCATTATAAAAGGTCTCTAGGAGCGCGGTTGCGTAGCATAATGCCGCGTGCCTTGCACTGTGTAGGTTAGTCATCCTGAGGCAAGAAGGAAACCCATGAAAAACACGAAATTTCTGGTTAAAGTGAACCGTGGCGGCGCTCGCGCCCCGGAATACGTGCAGCGCATCGACCGCACTCCGATTCAGACCACGACTAACCTCAAACTGGCGCTCGCTATGGGCAGACTCACTGCCGAGGATGCGGTTAAGACGATTCAGAACTCCCGCTGCAATCCCGAGCTGATCTCGATTCAGGTTCCCGCGTAATTCGAGCATTTCTTTCTTAAAGACGGTAATCCAATCGCAGGCGGAGCTGCCTCTGCCTGTCTTCCTTAATCCCTCCATAGCTAACCTAGATTCCCTCGCGTCAGGGAGCTACGCCCCGCTGGCCCGTTCGCTGTTAGGCTTCGAACCGCTGAGGGCGAAGTACAGAATATAGAGATAGCAGATCACAGGCAGGAAAAAGGCGTGATGAATTCCGATACGATCGGCAATCGCACCTTGCGCCAACGGGATCAACGCCCCGCCAACGATCGCCATGATCATCACTCCCGAACCATCGCCGGTAAGCGGGCCAAGTTCCGCCACGCCCAGGGTGAAAATGCTGGGGAACATGATCGAATTAAAGAAGCCGACGAGGATGATGCTCCACATGGCGAAGTGGCCGGTGGTCACCATGGAAATCGCAACCAGGGCCGCAGCGCACACTGAGCAAACGCCAAGCAGCCGGCCGGTCTTCATCTTCTGTAAAAGTCCCGAGCCGATGAAGCGCCCGACCATCGCCCCGCCCCAGTAAAACGCGACGAAGCTGGCTGCAACTTTCTCCGTGAGGCCGCCGATCTCTGGCTGGCTGAAATAGTTCACCAGAAAGCTTCCGATCGAAACCTCTGCGCCGACATAGACGAATATTCCGATCGCCCCGAAAATTAAGTTGGGATGATTCCAGATCGAGTCGTTTACCTTTTCCCCGACTTTGTGCTGCGCTTGCGGGATCTTCGGCAACTTGAAGCTGCCGATCGCAACAGCCAGCAAAACCAGCGCGATGCCCAGACCAACATACGGCATCTTAACTGTGGCCGCCTCGTGCAAACGATAGGCCTGCAGGGCGTCGGGCCCCAGAGCCCTGATTTCGTCCATAGTCTTCGGCGCTGCACTCAGAATCAGAAGCCCGCCGAAGAAAGGCGCGAGGAAAGTTCCCAGCGAGTTAAACGCTTGCGTGAGATTCAAACGGCTCGAGGCGGTCTGGGGCTTGCCCAGTACGGTCACGTAAGGATTGGCAGCCACTTGCAAACAAGTGATGCCGGCTGCGAGGACGATGAGCGCGATCAGGAACAGCGGATACGATGGCACACTCGCCGCCGGCACGAAAAGAAACGCACCCGCGCCCATGGTCAGCAAACCCGCCACCATCGACCGCTGGTAGCCGATCCAGTCGATAATCTTCGCCGAGGGGATCGAGAACAGAAAGTACGCGCCAAAAAACGCGAACTGAATGAGCATGATTTGCGCGTAGTTCAGATCGAAGATCGGTTTCAGGTGCGGGACAAGGATGTCATTCAGGCAGGTAAGAAAGCCCCACATAAAAAACAATGTGGTCACGATGGCCAACGGCCCAGTGTAAGAAGCGGAGGAATCCGGAGAAAGAGCAGTAGAACGGCTCGGAGTCGCGATTGCCATAGAGATGATTTCCGGTCTCGATTACCCCGGCATCATAGCACTGCCAGCGGCAGAGAATCATTCCTCCTAACGAGAAACCGCTGGACGAGCCTCTCGCGACTCCTGGAAATCTGCGCGTGCGGAAACGGTTAGCGCGATTTACTGCTGCAGAGCCTGAATCTTGACCAGCCAGTTTGGCGGCTCGGGCAGGATGGCGAAGGTGGGGAGCTTGCCGCGCACCATGGCCACTTCATCACAGTTGTAGTAACGCGGACAAACGTGGCAGTCCTTGTGAATTTTGTCGGGAAGATCTTCGCGGCGGGCCATCTCGAATCCTTGGCGTGCAAAGAACTCAGGCGCGCGCGTAAACAGGCAAATGCAATCGACGCGATGACGCCTGGCTTCGGCCATAAGAGCCTTCATCAGGCGGCTGCCTCCGCCTTGCCCTTGCACACGCGGTCCCACCGTGATGGAACGAATCTCCGCCAGATGCGTGCCGTAGAGATGCAGCGCGCCGCAGCCGATAATACGGCCTTCGTGTTCGAGAACGACAAAATCGCGAACGTTCTCGCAGATCTCCGCCAGGGTGCGCGGCAGTAGAGTGCCGTCGCCGGAATAGGCGGAGATCAAGTCGTGAATATCCTGGGCATCGGGCAGAATCGCCTTACGCGTGCGCATGCAATTCCTCCCGCAGGGACTCGATTTTCTTTCTGGCCGCGGCTATTCCTTGCCGCACGCGGGCCGGAGCAGTCCCACCAACCACATCATGGATCGCCAGCACGGAGGCCAATTCCAGGCATTCGTGAAAATCCTGATCGAACGCGGGACTGAAACTGCGCAACTCATCGAGCGTTAAGTCTTGCAACTGGCAATTCTTTTCCAGGCACAACTTTACGGCCTTGCCGATCTGTTCGTGCGCAAGACGCGAAGGAATGCCGCGGTTCACTAAATAAGTTGCTGCGGCCCAGGCATTCATGAATCCCGATTGTGCGGCTTCGTTCATGCGGGCGTGGTCGAACTCGACCGCTTTCATCCATCCCGCCACCAGCGGCAAAAGCGCCAGCATGGTGTCGGCGGCATCGAAGAGCGGCTCCTGCGTTTCTTGCAGGTCTTTGTTATAAGCCAAGGGCAAATCTTTCAAAGTCACCGCAAGCGTAGTCGCGTCGCCGAGGAGGCGTCCGGCTTTGCCGCGCACCAATTCCAGCAGATCGGGATTTTTCTTTTGCGGCATGGCGCTGCTGCCTGTGGAATAAGCCTCGGGCAATTTCACGAAGCCGAACTCCTGCGACGAAAAAATAATCATTTCCTCCGCCCAGCGGCTCAAATGCAATCCCAGAAGCGAAAGCGCATTCACGAATTCGAGGACAAAATCGCGGTCGCTGGTGGCGTCGATGCTGTTTGCGGTGGGATTGGCGAACTCAAGCTCCGCCGCGAGAAAAGCGCGATCGAGCGGCAGCGTGGCACCGGCCACTGCGCCAGATCCGAGCGGACAAACGTCCAGACGCTTGCGGCAATCGGCAAGGCGGTCGGCGTCGCGGAGGAACATTTCGACGTAGGCAAGCAGCCAATGAGCTACGAGCACCGGCTCGGCATGCTGCAAATGTGTGTACGCAGGCATGGCTGCATTGCCGGCTTGCTCGACGCGAGTGGAGAAAGCTTCGCAGACGCCGGCGAGTTGGCTGCGCAGTTCGTCGATTGCAGCTCGCACATACAGTCGGAGATCGGTGGCAATCTGCTCGTTGCGGCTGCGGCCGCTGTGCAGTTTGTATCCCAGCTCTCCGATGCGGGACACGAGCTGTTTTTCGACGTAATGATGCACGTCTTCCGCTTCGTCGTCTTCGACCAATCCTTTCGACGCAGAGGCGGCTTCGCCAATCTGCTGCAGGCCTTCGAGAATGCTGATGAGTTCGTCGGAGGAGAGAACTCCCGCGTTCTTGAGCGCACGCGCGTGAGCCCCGCTCGCCGCAAGTTCGTAATTCAAGAGGCGGCGGTCGAAGTCAAATGATCGCTGCCAGCGTTCGAATTGCGGGTCCAGCGGTTGCCGGAAGCGGCCCGACCACATCTTCATCGCGGAACCTCCACACGCGCCCGGGCCCGAGTACGCGAAGGCAGGCCGAGAATGCGAATGAAACCTTCCGCATCTTTCTGATCGTAACTGTCGCCCATGGTGAACGAGGAAAGATCGGTACGATACAGCGAGTGCCCCGATTGACGGCTCACGACCGAAACGTTGCCTTTGTACAGAGAAAGCGTGACGCTGCCCGTCATTTCTTTTTGTGTGCTGTCGACGAAAGCATCGAGTGCCTCGCGCAGCGGGGTGAACCACAATCCGAAGTAGACCAGTTCGGCGTACTTCAGTCCGACATGCTCTTTGAAGTGCGCGACTTCGCGCTCCAGGCACAGTGCTTCGAGTTCGCGGTGAGCAGCGATCAGCAGTGTTCCTCCGGGCGTTTCATAGCAGCCACGCGATTTCATTCCGACAAAGCGATTTTCTACGAGGTCAACTCTACCGATGGCGTTGCGCGCGCCGACTTGATTCAGCAGTTCGACCAGCGACACGGGATCGAGTTTCATTCCATTTACTGCGACAGGAATGCCTTTCTCGAAGCCGATGATGATTTGCTCTTCCTTGTCGGGCGCTTCCTGCGGCGAGCGAGTCATCTGCCAAGTTGTTGGCAGAGGAGCGTTCGCGGCATCTTCCAATTCTCCGCCTTCGTGGCTCAAGTGCCAGAGGTTGCGGTCGCGGCTGTGAATTTTTTCGCGGCTTGCGGCAACTGGAATTCCATGCTGCTCGGCGTAATCGAGACAATCCTCGCGCGACTTCAGCGACCACTCCCGCCACGGCGCGATCACTTTCAAGTCGGGCGCGAGCGCCTGGTAAGTGAGCTCAAAGCGAACCTGATCGTTGCCTTTGCCAGTGCAGCCATGGGCCACGGCCGTCGCGCCCTCGCGCAACGCAACTTCTACCTGATGTTTTGCGATCACTGGACGCGCCAAAGAGGTGCCCAGCAGATATTTGTGTTCGTAAACCGCGCCGGCCCGCAATGCAGGAAAAACGTATCCAGTCAGAAATTCTTCGCGGAGATCCTCTACGATCACCTTGCTGGCGCCCGTGGCATAGGCTTTTTCGACCACCGCTTCAACGTCATCGCCCTGGCCAACGTCGCCGACCATTGCGATCACGCTGTACGAATAATTTTCTTTGAGCCACGGAATAATGATGGAGGTATCGAGCCCTCCCGAATATGCGAGCACAACTTTTTCAGGCATGAGCACTCCTGGCTGGCAGGCGATCGCCGCCGCCCAATAATAGATAAAGAATCGCCTTCTGCACATGCAGCCGATTTTCCGCCTGCTCGAAAATCACCGACTGGGGCGAATCCATCACTTCGTCGGTCACTTCCAGGCCGCGATGCGCCGGCAGGCAGTGCATGAACACGGCGTGGGGCGCGGCTTCCGCCATGAGCATCGAGTTGACTTGGTAGGGCGGAAAAATCTCAGCGCGCTGCTCCGCTTCGCGCTCCTGGCCCATGCTGGCCCAGGCGTCAGTATAAATCGCATCGGCGCCGGCAACAGCTTCATGCGGATCGGTAAGCAATTCAATCTCCGCGCCGGTTTCTTCCGCGATTTCACGTGCCGCGGCGACGATCTGCGCTTTCGGCTCGTAACCCTTCGGGGTCGCGACACGGATCGAGGAACCCAAACAAGCGCAGGTGAGTAGCAAAGAATGAGCCACGTTGTTGCCGTCACCGACGTACGCCATGCACCGGTCCTTTACATCGCTAAATCGCTCAGTGAGCGTGAGATAGTCGGCCAGAGCCTGGCAGGGATGCTCCAGATCGCTCAGGGCGTTGACCACCGGAACGGAGGCATGGTGCGCCATGCCTTCAATGGTCTTCTGAGAATATGTGCGCAACACGATCAGATCGACCCAGCGTTCAAGATTGTGCGCCACGTCGCTCAGCTCTTCGCGTGCATCGATTGGCTCGTGAGTCTGATCGACGAACATCACCGTTCCGCCCAGGCTCACCATTCCAGCTTCGAAGGTAAGGCGCGTGCGTAAGGAAGCTTTTTCAAAGAACATCACGATCTGCGTGCCTGTAAGGGTCCTGCTGAAATCGGCCGGATTAGCCTTCATAATCGCCGCCAAGTCTAAAACTGCGGCGACGCCGGCGGGGCCAAGATCTCGAGTCGACACCACATCCGGACACCAAAATACCTGCGGAACTCTCTCCGGAGCGGCCGCAACTCTGCCTTGTACATGACTATTCAACGTTGACTCCTTAACCTGAGTCGCCGCCATGCGCGATTTAAAACGAGGGCGAACTGCGCCTGAATGACTCATGAAAACGTAACCTCCGTACCGCAGGACAATTTCGTCAAATAAAATTGCGGCAAAACTTCAGCCTCAGTTGCAGGCAAAATTCTCACGCGCCCGACGCCTTGCTTTAGAGCCTGGCGACAAGCGAGCAACTTAGGCAACATGCCGCCGCTGATTACGGAACCGGCCGCAAGCTCCGCCGCCTGCCTGGTGCTGAGCCACGGCATTACACTGCCTGCGGCATCGCGCACTCCGGGGACGTCGGTGAGAAAAATCAGCGTGTTGGCATGACAGGCGGCCGCGCAGGAAGCAGCCATTTCATCGGCATTCACGTTGTAATATTCACCGTCGGCGCCAAGCGCCAGAGATGCCATAACGGGGATTCCTCCCTGCTGCCAGAGAGCTTCGATCCAGCACGGCTCGGCGAAACAAATCTCTCCGACAAAGCCGAGGTCACGGCCGTGGACAAATTTCTTACGCGCGCGAAAAGTCATCCCGTCGCCACCGCAGAATCCGATTGCCGGCATCCCTTCCAACTGAATCGCGGCTACAAGTTTCTTGTTGATGATGCCGCCGAGTACCATCAGTGCGGTGTCGCGAGTCTCGGCATCGGTAACGCGCAGGCCGTCGACAAATTCGCTTTTCTTCCCCAGACGTTCGAGCATGCGAGTCAATGCGCTGCCGCCACCGTGCACCACGGCGACGCGGTGACCGTCTTGCGCCAGCTCCGCGATCGACCTGGCGCACTTCCGCAGCGTGGCAGCATCTTCGATCGCGGCTCCCCCGATTTTCACCACGATAGTCATTGCAGCCCCTCCCGCTCTTCCCACTCGTACATCACATTCATATTCTGAACTGCCTGCCCCGCAGCACCTTTGAGCAAGTTATCTACGCAGGAAACCAGCACCAATCGCCGACCGTCTTCCGCCAGGCAAAAACCAAGATCGCAGTAATTCGTATGCAAAGAGAAATACAATTCCGGCAGCTTCGGAGTCGCGAAAACTCTTACCCAATGTTTTCCGAAGTAGAAATCGCGCAGGCAAGCTTCGATCTCCTCCGGCTTCATCGCCCGGCTCAGATGAACGTAAATCGTCGATAGAATCCCGCGCGGAATCGGCAGCATGTGTGGGGTGAACGTGAGCTCTGTATCGGTGAGACCGAGTTGCTCAACCATCTCTCCCAGATGCCGGTGATTGAATACCGCGTAGGCCGAAAAATTGTCCGCCACGGAAACGAAATGAGTGCGCGACGTTGGCGCTTTGCCCGCTCCCGACACTCCGGATTTCGAATCAGAGATAATTCCGCGCCCTCGGTCGATGAGAGCAGCATCGAGTAGCGGAGCCAGCGCCAGAATTACGGAAGTCGCATAGCATCCTGGATTCGCCACCAGTTGAGCGTTCACGATGCGGTCGCCATTCAATTCGGTCAGGCCATACACCGCCATTGCGGTCAATTCGGCGGCAGTAACCGCGTTCGCGTCCTCAAAGGAATAAATGGTGCGATGCTGCTCCTGTTTCAACCG
Source organism: uncultured Acidobacteriaceae bacterium (assembly GCA_963789875.1). Lineage (GTDB taxonomy): Bacteria > Acidobacteriota > Terriglobia > Terriglobales > Acidobacteriaceae > Sulfotelmatobacter. Next base: position 328,794 of record CAWBMI010000002.1, read on the forward strand.
CCACGCGCCACTGAGGTCGATCACGCGCAACCCTTGGGCAATCGCCTCGGGGACCAAAGACCGCGAGGCTTCGTGCGGCGTGGCCAGAAACAGCAATTCCACGCCCTGGCGTTTTAATTCGGGCCACGAGAGGGGCCGCAGCGGATAACCGCCGTTGCCGGATAGCTCAGGAAACACCTCGGACAAGTCCTGAACTGCGTCGCTCCCGCTGCCGCGGCGCAGCAGCATGGGCTTTTCCAGGCGCGGGTGGCGTTCGAGCAGGCGCGTCAATTCGAGCCCGGAGTAACCGCTGGCTCCCAGCACCGCGCTTTTTAATTTTCCCGCCATCAGCCCAGCATCTCCTCAATCCGCGCCGCAACTTTCTTTGCGGCGTCCCTGTCAGGACAAACAATCAGGATCGTGTCGTCTCCACCGATCGTTCCCAGCACGCCCTCCCACTCCTGCTCGTCCAGCGCCGCCGCAACCGGCTGAGCGCTGCCGACGATGGTCTTAACCACCAGAAGGTTCTGCGCCGGCCGAACTTCCAGCACAAACTCGCGAACCAAGCGTTGAACCGGAGGCAACGCCAAACCAGCCGCGGCCTCGCCCTGCGGCAAGGTGTATCCAGCGCCAGTCTTGCTCAAGTTCAGGTCATGAATATCCCGCGACAGCGTCGCCTGGCCCACTTTGAAGCCCCGCTTGCGCAGCGCCTTTTGCAGATCTTCCTGGCTGGCAACCGGACCTTGCTTCAGCGCCTCCAGCACGGCTCTCTGTCGCAGCGCTTTATTCATTATGAATATTTATTCATACTCATGAATAAATATTCCTCCATTTTATAAGAGGAGCCTCGGTTGTCAAGGGGGAAAAGGCCGTAACTTGTTTTTTTAGTAACCGCCGGTAAAAGGCACAGCTCGAAGGCGGTTGCGGCGCGAAACGAGAGCTCGCCGGCCCAAATCCTTGCTAGACTACTGGCGGCTCAGAAAGCAGTAGCGAGCGCGCGAGGCGTACGTTGATGACTAGCAAGCCCACCCTGGCGGCCGAAGTGATTGCCGAGTTTCTCGGAACTTTCGTCCTAATGCTCTTCGGCATTGGCGTAGTGGCCATGGTCGTTCTGTTCCCTTCCAACGACCCCGGGGCTACTGTGCATGGGGGCTACACCAACATCACTTTGGGCTGGGGACTCGCGGTCACCATGGGTATCTACGTTTCGGGGAAGATTTCCGGAGGCCATCTCAACCCGGCGGTCACGCTTACACTCGCGGTGTTCCGCGGATTTCCGTGGAGCAAGGTGCTACCGTATGCCTTCGCGCAGACCGCTGGAGCTTTTCTCGCAGCTGCCCTCGTCTACAAGAATTACTTGCCCGCATTCCACCTGGTCGACCCGCAATTGGAAAGAACCGCTGGCGTCTTCACCACCTTCCCTGCTTTTCCGGCAGTGTTGCAGGCTGGTTTTCTTGACCAGGTCATCGGCACCGCGCTGCTGCTACTTTTGGTATTGGCGATCACCGACGAGCTCAATGTGCCTCCGGGCGCCAATCTCGCGCCCTTGATGATCGGGCTTGTGGTCGTTGCCATCGGCATGAGCTTCGGCGGCATGCACGGCTACGCGATTAATCCCGCGCGCGATTTTGGCCCGCGACTTTTCACCGCCGTCGCTGGATTCAAGAACAACGGCCTCACCGACGGAGCTCGCGTCTGGTGGGTGCCAGTATTCGGGCCGCTCCTGGGTGGATTGGTGGGCGGGACTGTTTACGATTTCGGCCTTCGACCATTCCTGCGCGCGCTTCGGTCCGAGTCATAGTCGTCGCGGAAAAGAGCCGCTGCGGAATAGGAGGATTTGTGCGCTACATTCTTTCGCTCGATCAGGGCACCACCAGTTCGCGGGCACTTTTGTTCGACGATCAGGGAGCGGTACGCGCTGTGGCGCAGCGGGAGTTCAAGCAGATTTTTCCCCACCCTGGGTGGGTGGAGCACGATCCGGAAGAGATCGTTGCGTCGCAGATTACGGTCGCTCTGGAAGCTTTAGATCGGGCCCAAGCGCAGCCAAGCGACATCGCCGCCATCGGCATCACCAACCAGCGCGAAACCACCATCGTCTGGGACCGTACCACCGGCAAGCCAATTCACAATGCAATTGTCTGGCAGGATCGCCGCACGGCTGCATTTTGCCAGCAGCTTAGAGCACAAGGCCACGAAGCTCTCATTCAAGAACGCACGGGTTTGTTGATCGACGCATATTTTTCCGGCAGCAAGATCGTCTGGATTCTCGAAAACGTGGCGAATGCGCGAAAACTCGCCGCAGCCGGACGCCTGGCTTTTGGCACGGTGGATACATGGCTGGTATGGAAGTTAACCGGCGGCGTGCATATTACCGACGCCAGCAACGCCTCGCGCACTATGCTTTTCAATCTTCATACCGGAAGCTGGGATCGAGAACTGCTCGACCTCTTCGGAATTCCCGCGTCGATGTTGCCCGAAGTTCGGCCTTCCAGCGAAGTGTATGGAGAAGTGAGTGCGGTGGCAGGTCTCAACGGAATTCCGATCGCCGGGATTGCAGGCGATCAACAGGCTGCGCTATTTGGTCAGCGATGCACGACTCCTGGGTTGACCAAGAACACTTATGGCACTGGTTGTTTCATGCTGCAGAGCACAGGCAATCGAGCGGTTGCGTCGAAGCATCGGCTGCTCACTACCGTGGCCTGGAAAATCGGCGACCAGACCGACTACGCACTCGAAGGCAGCGTGTTTGTTGGGGGAGCGGTGGTGCAGTGGCTGCGCGACGGATTGGGAATCATTCGCGCCTCATCGGACGTGGAGCCACTGGCGAATTCGGTCGCGGATAACGGCGGCGTTTACTTCGTCCCAGCGTTCGTTGGATTGGGCGCTCCGCACTGGGATTCGTTTGCCCGCGGCGCCATATTCGGCCTAACGCGAGGCAGCACGGCCGGACACATCGCCCGCGCTGCGCTGGAAAGTATCGCGTATCAGGTCGCAGATCTGATGGACGCGGTGCAAACCGACGCCGGCGCCCCGCTCAAGGAATTGCGCGTGGATGGTGGCGCCTCAGCCAACGATGGGCTCATGCAATTTCAAGCGGATATTCTGGGCGTGCCCGTCGTGCGGCCTTCGATCACGGAAACCACCGCGCTGGGAGCCGCATACCTGGCTGGCTTGGCCACTGGCTTCTGGAAGAATGCGCAGGTAATTTCCGAGTTGCCGCGAGAGGAGCGCCTTTTTGAGCCGCGCTTGCCGCACGCACAAGTGAATGCCTTGCGGGAGCGGTGGAATGAGGCCATCTCCCGAGCGAAGTCCTGGGAACACCTTTGAGGAGAATTATCCTCCTCGTTTTCGCGGTACGAATTACTTCGCCAGCTCGCCGATAAAAACTCCGTAAGGCAGTAGTGCGATCACATCTCCGGTCGCGGCCGATTTTTCGGTTGCGAACAGAGGCTTTACCGAAGCGAAACCGTTGCGCTTCAACTCCAGATTTATTTCTTGCGGAGTGGCCGACATATTCAGTGCCACAACTACGGCTTGATCCTTGTAGACGCGCAAATAGGAGAGCACATTCGCATCACTCTCGTTGATCGCTGTGTAGTTACCATCGAGCAATGCGCGGTTCGTGTGACGCAGTTTTAGTACATTCTTATAAAACTCCAGCAGGGAATTCGGATCTTTGGACTCGTCCGCGACGTTATGCGTCTTGTAAGTTGGAGGAACCGGCAGCCACGGCTTGCCTTTGGTAAATCCAGCATTTTCAGTGCTGTCCCACTGCATGGGCGTGCGCTCGCCGTCGCGGCCTTTTTCTTTCGGCCATCCCTTGCGTCCGATGGGATCCTGGACCTCTTCTTTGCGCGTGGGTGGAGTAGTTTTCATCCCGATCTCTTCTCCGTAGTACATGATCGGAGTCCCGCGCAGGGTGAGATAGAGCGCGGCCATTACTTTAGCGATCTGGTCGTTGTGCTTACCGTCGCCATAGCGTTCATAGGAGCGCACAATGTCGTGATTGCTGATCACGAAGGTGGGCCAACCCGAGGCCTCGTTCACCGCCGCAATCTGCTTGCGGAATTCCGCGGCCGACAACTTATTCACCATGGTGAAAAGAAAATCCATCGGCAACTGGAGTTCGTTGTTGCCTTCGCCGTAGTAGCGGTTGAGTTCAGCGACGTCTGTCGTCCAAGTCTCACCGATGAGCACTGCACTATGTTCGTCCGCGACCTGGCGCAACCCGCGCAAAATATCATGCACCTCGGGCAGCTTGGTGTTGTATTTGTTATCAAGGAACGGATCGCCAAAGGCGTTTTTGCCCGGCTTGGCGATTGGATTTTCAGTCAGGTTCGGGTCTTCGTAGAGCGTGTCAACGGCGTCCAGGCGGAAGCCGGACACACCGCGCTTGTACCACCAGCGCGTCACATCGAACATCGCATCCTTCACCGCGGGGTTGCGCCAGTTGAGATCCGGCTGCTCCGGGTAGAAAAAGTGGTAGTAGTACTGATTTGTAGTCGGATCGAATTTCCAGGCTGACCCGCCGAAAGTAGAGACCCAATTGTTGGGAGGCTGCCCCGGTCCCTTTCCATCGCGCCAGATATACCAGTCCCGATACTTGGACGTGCGCGAGGACTTCGAATCCAGAAACCACTTGTGCTGATCGGAGGTATGGTTCACCACAAAATCAAGAATAATGTGAATGTCGCGTTTTTTGGCCTCGCTGGCGAGCGCGTCGAAATCCGTCAACGTTCCGTACATGGGGTCGATGTTTTCGTAATCGGAGACGTCATAGCCAAAGTCGACCTGCGGCGACGGAAAGCAGGGCGAGATCCAGATTGCGTCCACGCCGAGGTCTTTCAAATAACCGAGTTTCGACGTAATTCCCTTCAAGTCACCGACGCCATCATTATTGCTGTCGGCGAAACTGCGCGGATAAATTTCGTAGAACACGGCGTGCTGCCACCACTCATGACCCTCCGCATCCTTGGCATGCGATGCGGTTTGAGCAGCGGCACTCGAACCTGAAAGGCAAGCGCCCACTAAAAATGCAAGCATTCTCGAAACGCTCTTATTCATATGGAGACCTCGATTCGCACTAGACTTCAATTTCTCACGGAAGAACTGGAGCTTCGGCTACGCCTACGTTCGCGTCCGCTCCTCCGTAGTAGAACAAATATCGTTTCTCTTTCTCCTGCCGCAACATTCCTTCTACGAATACCACGTTCGGAACCTGCCCGACCTTCTCCCAGGTTTTTTCAGGAGCGAAGACGGGAACATCGGATCGAGTTATCAAAACTCGAGGATCGTTTCTGTCGAAAGTCGCGACGCCGGTTCGATACACAAGTTTGTCGTCGGCGCCGTTGTAGATCAGAACGATTCCCTTCGGAGTGAGGATGGGCGCCGGCCCTGGTTCGGCGACGCGCGAATCAAATCTGCCCGCGCGCACCGGCAACACAGGCGCGTCGGTCGCTTCCGTCCAATGCAACAAATCGGTAGAAATGGCGAGTCCGACCTGATCGTTGTTGTCGGCGGTTGTGCCGAGAAAGTACATCCAATACTTGCCGCCAATTTTCTCCGGCACGATTGCCCCCGACTTTGTCCAGCGCACATTCCAGCGGCCTTTGTAAGCTGGAAGAATTATCCCCTTGCGCTCCCAGCGGATGAGGTCGGTCGAAGTCGCTAGACAAAGTTGCGCATCCTTTTTGTTGTAGCCGGTATAGGTGAGATAGTAGGTGTCGCCGAACTGCACCAGGCGCGGGTCTTCAACGCCGCCGTCTTTTTCGTATTCTGTTTCCGGAGAAAATACCGGCTCAGCGCGGCGAGTGAAATGAATGCCATCCGAACTCTCGGCATAGCCCAGGCGCGAGGTGCCGCTCAAATCTTGCGCGCGGTAAAGCATTACGGTTTTGCCGTCGCGAAAAACCACGGAAGGATTAAACGTGCCCGCCGATTCCCATCCCTTCCCCTGCGGAGAGATGATCGGAGTCTCCGAAGCGCGATGCCACGTCCCGAAGGGCAGAATTGCGCTATCCTGTGAAGCCAGCGCCAGAAACAGGGCGAAGAGTTTTATCCAGCCCTTGGAATAAACAGGATGAATCATGGGAAGGTCAACGTGGACCGATTCTTGAGCAAGCCCTGTATACCTCGATGTGAATACTTGCCACACGATTCTCCGCCACTTTGCCGGTTCGCGCAACTCCGCGCGCAGCGAGTGGCGCCATGAGCAGACACATTGTGGTTGGGCTGGGCGAGTTGCTTTGGGATCTGCTTCCGACCGGGAAACAACTGGGCGGCGCGCCTGCAAATTTTGCCTACATCACTTCGCTACTCGGGGATGAGGGAATTCCGGCCAGCCGTCTCGGCCAGGATGCTCTGGGGGAAGAGGCAATTAGTCGCCTGGGAGAACTCGCCCTCCCGACGAACTTTATTCAGAGAGACCCGGAGCATCCCACAGGAACGGTGAAGGTGCAGGTAGATGGTGCGGGACAGCCTTGCTTTCAGATTTCCGAATCGGTTGCGTGGGATTTTTTGGATTGGACACCGCAATGGCAAAGACTTGCGGAAGAGGCGGATGCAGTCTGCTACGGGTCGCTGGCGCAACGCTCGGAGCGTAGCCATTCGACGATTCGTGAATTTCTAAAGGCCTTGAGGAAACACGCAACAAGGGTTTTTGACATCAACCTCAGGCAGAACTTCTTTACCACGCAAGTGCTCACCGAGTCGATGAACCTGGCCAACGTGATCAAGCTGAATCACGAAGAGCTACCGCGAATCATGAATCTGTTCGAATGTGAGCATAGAAGCGAGGAAGATGCAGCCCGGCAACTTCTTACTTTGTATGATCTGAAACTGGTTTGTGTGACCCGGGGGAACGGCGGCAGCCTGCTGGTCTCAGCCGACGAGTGTATTGAACATCCCGGCTTCAAGGTTCGGGTTGCCGATACCGTGGGTGCCGGCGACGCCTTCACCGCGGCGCTGGTGCATGGATACCTGCGCGGAACAGAGCTTAAGCTAATAAACGAGAATGCGAACCGGGTTGGCGCCTGGGTCGCCAGTCAGACGGGCGCTACTCCGGCACCGAATAAAGGTTTGGAACGAACGCTTGCTGAGATCGCTTAACCGACTCACCGTAATCCGTACGGCCCTCGGACCACCTTTGCCTGCTTACAACCCGGTGCATCGGTTTTAGTTTATGCTGTAAGGTTTCGTGCAGGGGGCCCAGTGACACAATGTCAAGCTGTCCGTAATGCATTCGTCTTCATTCTTGTATTCTTCGCTATCGTCCCGTTCAAATCCGTCCAAGCGCAACAAGTTCCTGAAAATGCTTATCAGGAGCTTCATTGGCGCATGATTGGCCCCTTTCGCGGAGGCCGTACCCGCGCCGCCACTGGCGTTCCCAGTCAACCGAATGTCTTCTACCTGGGCCAGGTCAATGGCGGCGTTTGGAAGTCGAACGATTATGGACGCACTTGGAACCCGATCTTCGATCACGAATCGTCGCAGTCGATCGGCGCCATTGCGGTCGCCGCTTCTAATCCCAATATCATTTATGTCGGTAGCGGCGAAGGCCTGCACCGTCCCGATCTCTCAGTAGGCAATGGCATCTACAAATCGACGGACGCGGGAAAAACCTGGACACATCTCGGCCTGCGCGACGGCTTTCAAATCCCCGCGCTGGCGATTGACCCCCGCGATCCCAATCGAGTTTTCGCCGCCGTCCTCGGCCATCCCTATGGCCCGAATGAGGAGCGTGGCCTGTACCGTTCGACCGATGGCGGACAAACCTGGCAAAAAGCGATTTACAAAGATGAAAATACCGGAGCTTCCGATGTAGAGATCGATCCCTCGAATCCCGATGTGATTTACGCATCCATGTGGGAAGCTCGCGAGGGACCGTGGGAGGACAACAATGGATTCAACGGAACCGACGGCGGTCTGTTCAAGTCCAGCGACGGCGGAAATACTTGGCATGCTCTCAGCAACGGTCTGCCAAAAGATCTCTCGCAGATCGACGTTGCCATCGCGCCCTCCGATTCGCGGCGTATCTACGCTGCGGTCGCAATGAGTTCGGGCAAGCTGGCCTTCTATCGCTCTGACGACGCGGGCGAGAACTGGTCGAAGATTACCGATGATCCGCGCCCCTCAGGCCGTATTGGAGGCGGCGATCTCGCGATTCCGCGAGTGGATGCGAAAAACGCCGACGTCGTCTACAGCGCCAGCACCGTAACCATGCGATCCACGGATGGCGGCAAAACCTGGTCGGGATTTCGCGGCGCGCCAGGCGGTGACGACTACCAGAATCTTTGGATTAACCCCAACGATCCCAACACGATTCTGCTGGTCAGCGATCAAGGAGCGATCGTGACCGTGAATGGCGGAGCCAGTTGGAGTTCCTGGTACAACCAGCCCACAGCACAGCTTTATCACGCCATTGTGACCAACACTTTTCCCTACAAAGTTTGCGGAGGCCAGCAGGAGAGCGGTTCGGTCTGCATCAACAGCCGCGGCAACGATGGGGCGATTACATTTCGCGACTGGCATCCCGTGGGCGTGATCGAATACGGCTACGTCGCTCCCGATCCTCTCGACCCCGATGTCATTTACGGCGGCGGCAGAACCGAAGTATCGAAGTTTCACTGGTCGACGGGCGAGGTACAGAACGTTACGCCGATTCCGCTGCGAAACGCAAAATACCGTACCGACCGCACCGAGCCCCTAATGTTTTCGCCGCTCGACTCACACACGCTCTATTTCGCCAGCAACGTCCTCTTCAAAACGACCGACGGCGGAAATTCCTGGCAGACCATCAGCTCAGATCTAACGCGCGAGAAACCCGGTGTGCCGGCCAGTGTTGGTAACCTCGTCCCGAAAAATGCGGAGCCGCAGCGCGGCGCAATCTATGCGCTCGCTCCTTCGTTCAAGAACATCAACACGCTCTGGGCCGGGACCGACGATGGCCTGATCTGGCGAACTCGCGACGGCGGCAATAAATGGAACGACATCACTCCGCCGGAACTGACGCCCTGGAGCAAGGTCACGCAGATCAGCGCCTCGCATTTCGATGAGGAATCCGCCTACGCCTCGGTGAGCCGCTTCCGCATCAACGATGAGCATCCGTATATTTATCGAACTCACGATGGTGGCAAAACCTGGAAACTGATTACAGCAGGTCTTCCCGATATCGGCCCGGTCGATACCGTACGCGAAGATCCCGTGCGTAAAGGATTGTTATTTGCAGGAACTGAGAATTCAGTCTGGGTTTCGTTCGACGACGGCGACCACTGGCAATCTCTGCAACTGAACCTGCCGCATACCTCAATGCGCGATCTTTGGATTCACGAGGACGACCTGATCGTCGCCACGCACGGCCGCTCGTTCTGGATTCTCGATGACATCGAGCCGCTGCGCGAAGCAGCTGAACCGCTTGCCGACACTCATCTTTTCACTCCCGCCCCAGCGCTTCGTATTCAGCGCGATACTTACACGGACACGCCGCTTCCGCCCGACGAACCGGCGGCCGCTAATCCACCAGACGGAGGGATCATTGATTACTATCTCGCGCAAAATTCTTCTTCCCCTGTCACTCTCGAAATCCTCGACGAACGCAGCCAGCTCGTGCGCAAATTTTCCAGCACTGATCGACCAGACGTAACAGAAGCGACGCTGGCGAAACAACTAATCCCGCTCTACTGGCTGCGCCCTTTCCGTTCTCTCCCCGCTGACGCCGGCATGCACCGCTGGGTCTGGGATCTTCACTATCCGGCGCCCGAGGCCGTGCGGCACGAATATCCCATTGCCGCGATTCCGGGCGATACACCACGCCAGCCGCTCGGGCCGACAGCTTTACCGGGCCGCTATACAGCACGCCTCACAGTCAACGGCAAGAGCTACGAAACCAAGTTCACGATCAAGATGGACCCTCGCGTAAAAATTACTGAGGCGGCGTTGGAAAAGAAGTTTCAGTCCGAGATTCGGTTGGCATCTCTAATGACAAAGACTGCGGAAGCGTTCCACCAGGCACAAGCGATTCGTCAGTCTCTGCAAAAACTAGCGGAGCAAACGAGCGGATCGACTCTAGCTTCTCTGCATGCTTTCGAAAAGAAACTAGCTTCTGTTCTCGGAGCGCCACCCAGCTTCGCCGCGCCGCCCACCAACGAGGTCACCCTCACGCGCGTAAACGGACAAGCCACGACTTTGTATGGCCAAGTTTGGCAGGCCGACGCTCAACCTACCGCCGCGCAGCTTGAGGCCCTCGCTGGAACCGAACATGACGTTTCGGATGTATTGAAGCGTTGGGAGGCGTTCCGGTCTACAGATCTGCCTGCGTTCAATCGCACGCTGCGGGACGCGAACTTACCGGAAGTCAAACTCGAATCGGATCCTGACCGGGAAGAAACAGCGATAGACGAGGAGTAAGCGTGCAGCCGATAATGATCGGTAATTTGCACTGTGGAGCCTTGATACGTGCCAACTCTGTATGAATAGTGTGCAAGATCTTGCAAAGTCTGGCCATCCCAATTAATTAAATATCAAATCTTCAGCTCAAGTGGCTGCGAAGTTCTCGAAACGGGTTATAATTCGGCGGCTTTGAGATTCGTGGCGGAAACGCAGGCCGAGTGCTCCCTGCGGCTTTCCACTGTGGGAACGCCACATCCAGCTTCACAAAACAAGACTCAATAAAACAGGAATGAGAGGAAATATGAAGGCTCCCCGTACCCTCGCAATCGCGCTCACTTTACTGGCATATGTCGGTATTGCCAGTTCCCAGGATCCACTTACCTCGAAATGGACGAAGCTCAAGACTCAACCCACCGTCAACACCGACACGGCCCTGTTGCTGACCGATGGCACGGTCATGATGCACCAGTACAACAGTTCCAACTGGTTGCGGCTTACACCTGATATCACTGGAAGCTACGTCAACGGTACCTGGAGCTCAATAGCCCCGATGCAGAAGGGATACGCGCCGCTTTACTTCGCCTCTGCGGTGCTGGCCGACGGCCGCGTACTGATCGAGGGCGGAGAGTATAACAACCTGCAGCAGGACGAAACCAACCTGGGCTCGATCTATGACCCGACCACGAATGTTTGGACTCCGGTTAAAGCGCCCACAGGATGGAATACGATCGGCGACTCTCCCGCGGTCATTCTGCCCGACGGAACTTTCATGATGGGGCAGGGAGGTCAGCCAGCCAAGCTGCAGGTCTACTTCGATGCGACCACGTTGACCTGGACTGCTGAGGGCACCGGGAAGGCGGACGGTTTCTCCGAAGAAGGCTTCGCGCTTTTGCCCGATGGCAATGTCCTAACAGTAGACTGCGAAGACGGCACCAATTCTGAGGTCTACAATACGACGACCAAGGTCTGGAGTAGCGCAGGCAGTACCCTCCAGGCATTACCCAACAGCGGCGGTTTGGGTATCGTCCCCGAGATGGGCCCTCTCGTGCAGCGTCCCGACGGCAGTGTGGTCGCCTTTGGCGCAACCACTCACACCTCAATCTACAGTTCCACAACCGGGACGTGGGCTAAGGGGCCCGATTATCCCGGCGGTAACGATATGGCGGACGCCCCGGCAAGCATACTGCCGGATGGCAATATCCTCGTCTATACCAGCCCTGGAGTTTTCAGCGGCACAGGATCATTCTTCGAGTTCACTTATCCTGGAAACACCTTCGTGGCCGCTCCCAACACGGGTAGGGGGGCATCGTTCGAATCCTGGCAGGGACGCACCTTGCTTCTTCCGACGGGACAGGTCATGTGGCTCGTCGCCGCGAGCGGTTCTACAGCCATTGATGTTGAGCTGTATCAAACAAAGGGCACGATCAACGCAGCCTGGAGACCGAATATCACGTCGGTTCCGACTGCTCTAACCCGGGGTAGCTCGTACACCATCTCTGGCACTCAGTTCAATGGTCTGTCGGCCGGCACCACCTACGGAGACGATAGCCAGATGGCGACCAACTTCCCAATCGTGCGCATCACGAACACGGCGACGAAGCATGTGTTTTATGCTCGTACCCATGATCACAGCACGATGGGAATTGCCACCGGCGCTACGACGGTTTCCACCACCTTGGACGTTCCCGCGGCCGCTGAAACCGGTCCGAGCACGATCGTTGTGGTAGCGAACGGAATTCCCTCGAAGGCAGTGAAAGTCACTCTGCAGTAGGTATTGACGCGTTCCGCCAGTTATCACTGGCGGTCTGACCGAAACTGGAAACTACGCGCCGGGATTCAGAAATTGAATCCCGGCGTTTTTATTTTGAAGAGGCCCTTACAGAGCTTCGACTGCGCTCTGCAATTCGCGCGAGATCTGCGCCGGCTCAGAATCCGATTCGAACTTTATCGGATGACTGATGCGCACGGAGATTTTCCACGGCGCGGCGAACTTCTTGCCCGCCTGCTTCACTTCGAACAATCCTCGAATTCTCATAGGCACGACGGGAATTCCAAGATTGTTTGCCAACAGTCCAACTCCCGCACGAAATGGGCCTATATCGCCATCAATCGTGTGCCGTCCCTCCGGAAACACTAGAATGCTGTAGCCGCGATCCACGGCTTGACCCGCATATGCGAAGCTCTGGCGGAAGCCTGCCTCGCGCGGCAAAGGAAATAGATTCAGCAAGGAGACGCCGAGCGCCCACTGCAGGCGATCATAGATTCTTCCGAAAAGACCTCTGCCCGGGGGCGGCTTGCGCAGCGCTTCCAGCGCTTCGCCGCCCGTTGCGGTGGCGATTCGATGACGAAAGCGTATCGGCAGAGCCGTCTGCACGAAACCGACATCGACGCCGGCGATGTGATTGCAGACCACTAGCACGGGCCCGCGGCAGTCGCGAAGGTTTTCGCGTCCCTCAATACGTGGCCAGCCCAGCAAAATTATTGCCGGCCTCATCAACAAATAATGTGCCAGCCAGCGAACCCAAGTGACCGGCCACCGCAATGTCCACGTTGGATAGTGATAGGGATCGCGCTCGTTGACCCCGCCTCGCAGCAGCTTCTCTACGTCTTCGATCGTGCGTACGGAGCTGAAAGTGGTTTCGCTGAGATCGATCTGATATCGGTCTTCGAGTGCCCCGATCAGTTCCATGCGATCCAGCGAACTGAGTCCAAGGTCAGTTGAAAGATCTACACCGCGTGGCGAGTCTAAGGTGATCCCGGTTGCACTTCGTCCAGTGATTCCACTGATCAGGTCGAGAACTGGATTATCAGTGACGGCGCCTTCAGTTCGCACGACCTGCTGGGCCGCGAATTCGGCAATGACACTGCGTCGCGGCTTCTGCGTGCTGGTTCGAGGAAAGTCTTGCTGCGGCCATCGCACCCACATCCTCATGCGCTGAAATTCCGCCAGTTGCTGGTTTGCCGCTTCAACGGTCTCTGCAATGCTGGCCTCGTCACGCAGAATCACGACGGCGCACGGCTCAGCATTTCCTCCGCGCTCGATTCCAACCACCACGCAATCTTTCACATCCGGCTGTCGCCGTAATGCTGCTTCCAGATCCTCCGGATAGATGTTCAGCCCCGCCGGCGTGACGATTACTTCCTTCTTGCGGCCTTTGAAATAAAGGTTCCCGGCCTCATCCAGCGCGCCGACATCCCCGGTGCGATACCAACCTTGCTCGTCTGCAACCTGCGTTTGCCGATTGGCCAGCCAATAGCCCGCCGCTACCCCGCCGCCACGAATCAAGATCTCGCCATCTTTCGCCAGCTTTACTTCCCTTCCCGGCAGCACTTTTCCGATCGATCCTTTTCCTAGTTTGAAAGGATGGTTGACGCTGATCAGCGAAGTCGTCTCGGTCAATCCGTAGCCCTGAATGGCGGCGTAGCCAAGGCGTCCCCAGAATTTTTCGGTCTCGCCGTCGAGCGCCGCACCGCCGCAAATGAACGCCCAGAACTTCCAGCCGAACTGGCGGTGGATGTCGCGAAAGGTCCACCAGCGGCGAAGAAAGTGCTGGCCCTCTGCCGCGCGGAAGCGCTGCTCGAAATTCTCGCGTTTGCCACCGTTTTCGAGATCGCGCTCAATCTTCTGTTTGAGTGACTGCAGAACTCTGGGTACGGTCACCAATACCGAAACTCGCTCCCGCCGAATCGTGCTCACGATTTCAGAGGGCTTCATCTCCTGCTGAAAAATCACCGTACCTCCCAGAATCGGTGGCAGGAACATTCCCAGGAATTGGCCGAAGACGTGGCTCAGCGGCAGCAAATTCAGAAAGCGCACGGGATGGACCCAGCGCTCATACTTCAAATACGGCCGCATCTCTCTTTCCAAAGGAGCAATATTGGCCAGCACGTTGCCATGCGTGATCACGACGCCCTTAGGTTCAGCGGTAGTCCCGGATGTAAAGACAATTTGCAGAGTGTCATCGCGACCGACTACGGCATCCGGGGCTGTGTACACCTCGTGTCCCATTCTTTGCGACGGCGCGCGCGAGCCGACCTCCTCAAGAACGATCACACGAACTGAGCCAGAAGCCCTCTCATTCGCATGCCGCCGCGAACAAACCCAAAGCTTCGCCTCGACCTGATCTGCAACCCGCACGGCGAAATCGGCTGACGCTCCGTCGTCTATGGGAACCACGATCGCGCCGCACAGCGCGCATCCGAAGAATGCTGCCACCCACTCCGCGCAGTTTTCCCCCCAGAGCATCACCCGGTCGCCCTTGTCAATCCCGCGCGCCTGCAACTCCTGGCGAAATCTTAAGGCCATCTCCATGACCTCGCCGTAAGTAAACCGGTCCATGCGGTAGCCGCGACGCTGCCCATAGGCGAGCGCGGCGGGGCGCGCGGAGAAGTTCGTCAGGAAGAATTGCGCTAACGAATCGGCCATAAAGTCGCCGGCAACCCGGCGGGGACGAGATTTCCCAGATGCCGCAGGCCGGCCGTTGATCCCGTGCGATGGTAAACTACAAAGCTGCAATGATTTTGAAGCAATATTACCTGGGTTGCCTGGCCCATGCCTCTTATCTGCTCGGCGATAAGGCCAGTTCCACAGCTATCATCGTTGACCCACAACGCGACATCCACCATTATCTAGACGACGCGGAAAAACTCGGCCTTCAGATCCGCCACGTATTTCTCAGCCACTTTCACGCAGACTTCGTTGCCGGTCATCTTGAATTGCGTGATCGCTGCGGTGCGACTATTCATCTCGGCTCCCGCGCCAAGGCCGAATACGCTTTCAGCCCCATGAAAGATGGAGACACTCTCGACTTCCCGGAACTGCGGCTGCAGGTGTTGGAAACTCCGGGCCATACTATCGAGTCGATCTCGATTCTGGTGTTCGACCTGAGAAAGAATCCCACGCAGCCTTACGCTGTGCTCACCGGTGACACGCTGTTCATCGGCGACGTGGGCCGCCCCGACTTGCGCGCGTCTCTGGGCTGGAGCGCCGACGATCTTGGCTCCCACCTTTACGACTCGCTGCACAACAAACTTCTCAAGCTTCCCGATGAGATTCTTGTTTATCCGGCCCACGGCTCCGGCTCGCTGTGCGGAAAGAATCTTTCTTCTGATACGGTATCAACCTTAAAAGTGCAGCGCCTGACGAACTACGCGCTGCAGCCCATGACTAAACGGGAATTCGTTCACCTGGTCACAGCCGACCAGCCGGATGCTCCTCCTTACTTCACCTACGATGCCATTGTGAACGCGCGCGAGCACGCTTCGCTCGAGAAAAATCTGGTGCGGGTTCTCCACCCCCTTGAACTGGATAGAGCGCTGGTAATGGGAGACGCGGGGGCACAGATTCTGGACGTCCGCGACGCCTCCGAATACGCCAAGGGACACCTCGCAGGCAGCGTCAACATAGGACTCGGTGGGCAATACGCTACATGGGCTGGCACGGTACTGGACCGCACTAAACCCATCGTGATCGTCGCCGAACCCGGGCGCGAGGAAGAGGCCGCCCTGCGCCTCGGCCGCATTGGCTTCGATCACGTCGCCGGCTACCTGCAGGGGGGCATGGAAGCCCTCGCTGGCAGGCCCGACTTGGTATGGCCAACCGAACGTATTAGCGCTCTCGCAATAGCCGAGGAACTGGCAAACACCAATCCGCCGCTATTGCTGGATGTCAGAAATCCACGGGAGTGGACGACCAAACACGTGGATGGCAGCGTGAACCTCCCGCTGAACCACCTGCAGGAACGCGTCGCCGAAATTCCCCGCGATCGTCGCATAGCGGTCCATTGCGCCGGCGGCTACCGCTCGTCGATTGCCGCCAGCATTCTGCAGCAGTACGGAATCACGAACTTAGCCGAAATGGCCGGAGGCTTGGCCGCTTGGGAAGCTGCCAAACTTCCCGTCGTCTCGTAGGATAGAAGCGTCTTGTCGTCGCCGGGGAAATAAATTCCGCGCGGCGAAATCAAATTGTGTGAGCCTGTTGCATATTAAGTAGGATGGCATTCCCGATCAAAGTCTGCGTCGTCTGCTCGGAGGAGTTCGAACTGAAGCCGGGTAAGCCCGGCTTTGCCAACCGTTGTCCGGCATGCAGCGAACCGGAACTGAAACCGACTGATCCTAAAAAGAAATCCGGCATGGACGCCGACGAACGCAAAACTCTGAAAGATGCGAACGAGGAGCGCAGAAAGGCCATGCGCGATCTCCTCTATCGGAAGGATAGTTAAATGGCTTCACAAGGCGCTTTCTCCTATTAACCAAGTAGGAATCGCGGAGATTCATTCACGCCCCACTCCCAGCGCATCCGCCACCCGATTGATGTAGTTGAACCACGAAGCAATCAGCGTGATCTGCAATATGCCGCGATCGTCGAATCCCACAGCGCGCAGGCCCTCGATATCATTCTTCCAGACCTTGGTGGCGTCGCGAGTCAGCTTGACCACGTAGTCGACCATCACCCGCTCCTGCGGAGTGATGGGAGCGGTGGTGTAATCCTTCTCCAGCGCCGCGACCAGTTCTGCATCCAGCGTCACCCTACGCAGAAACTCTGCGTGTGACTCGATTCAATACACGCACCGGTTGGTCACCGAGACCATCGTCGCGATCATCTCCTGCTGCCTTCGGCTCAGCGGCAAGTCTGGCGACATAAGCACGCCGAAAGTGCCGAAGGCGTGGTAAAGCGCCTGCGGGATCAGCGTATGCGACCCGACAATGGACGAGCCTCCCGACTCATCCGGGTGCACGGGTTCGGCATACTCCTTGGGATACAGCGAGCGCTGGCCCTCGATCGCTTGGCGCAGCTTTTCGTCGGCCTCGGATAGAGGAACGGTTTTAATCCAGGTCATATCTCGATTGCCTTTCCGTCGCAATAAGGTCGCGTACTACATCGCAGCCGGAAGATTACGCGGTTGCACCACAACTCCACATAACGCCTTTATATTAGGGCCGCACGCGCAAATTCATTGCGGCCAATCGCTTTCGTCGTCTGAAAACGAGCAATCCGTATCCTGATCGCAGGTTTATCTAGTGATTCCCATCGTAACCCGTTCGTACACTCCCTTTTGGTAACCCTTGGTAACCATGCGATTCCACCCCTCCAGCCGTACAATTGCCCTTGTCCGAACGGCCATGTCTCTTCACAGGAATTTGGCCACCTGATGTTTCCTTGAGTCAGTGCCCGGGAGCCATCATTCGATTATTCGGGCAGCTTTCTCAGGTTTGAGTTTTTCGGGTTCTGAGGGTTTTGGTTCACTGCGGGTCTGGAGTTCTGACTCTTATGGCGTTCGGTTTCGGGTTCAACAAACAAAAGGTTCTCAGCGCTGCGGAGAAGTACGTCCAGCAGGGCAAGATGCAAAATGCCATCGCTGAGTACGAAAAAGTTATCAAGGCCGATCCTAAGGATCTCACCGTCACCAACACCGTCGGGGATCTCTACAATCGCCTCGGCGATGTCGACAAAGCCACCGAATGCTTCAAGACCGTAGGCGATGCCTATGCCAACCAGGGTTTCACGGTTAAGGCTATCGCCATGTATAAAAAAATCAGCAAGCTCAAGCCTTCGCTCGAGAGCGTGCTGAAGCTGGCCGAACTCTACACCCAGCAAGGACTCTTCAACGACGCCCGTTCGCAATACCTGCAGGTCGCCGATGAATTCCTGAAGGCCGGCGAACTGGACAATGCTGTCCGCATCTTCCAGAAGATTCTGGAGATGGATCCGGAAAACACCGCCATGCGCGTTCGGCTGGCGGAAGTTTATGTTCGCCTCGGCAAGAAAGACGACGCGTGGCAGATTTTCTCCGCGGCGGCCGAGACGCTGCGTTCGAAAGGTTCTTTGAGCGGCGCGGACGAAGTGCTGCAACGCATGCTCACGCTCGACCCAGGCAATGGCTACGCGCTCCGCATTCAAGGCCGCAATCAGCTCGAAGCCGGCGATGCCGATGCCGCCATCGAATCGCTGCAGAAAGTCTCCGACCTCGATTCCGATCCTGATGCGCTTCGCGATCTGCTCAAGGCCTATTTGAAGACCGGCCGGCTGTCCGATGCCGGACTATTAGCCAGCAAGCTGCTGACGGTGCACAACGATCTGGCCGCGATCTCAACCTTCGCCGATGCTCTTATGCAGGCCGGGCAGTATGAGAATGCGCTTCAAGTTTACGATCAGCACGCCGAGCGGCTGCTGGCGGAAGATTCCGAAAAAGTACTGAAGAACCTGCACTCGATCATAGGGCACGTGCGTGACAATTCCGCCTCGCTCGAAAAGCTCCTGGATCTTTTCCAGAAAGCAGGAGAGTCGACACACGTCAGCGAAGTCATCGAGCTGCTGGCGCACTCCTCGGTACAGTCCGGCGATCTGGTTCGCGCTCGCGACCTTTACCAGAAGCTCACGACGGTGGAACCGGGCAATCCTCTGCACCTGAGTAACTATCAGCAGGTGGTCAGCCAGTTAGGGGGCGATACCGGCGCCACTCAAATTTCCGCCGAAGAGGCAGCCGTTATCGTCGACGAACTGGAAGCCATTGCACCGTCGATTCCGCAGCACTATTCCGATGCGGTCGCGCTCGCAGTTCGCTCTGCGCTCACCGACGCGGAACTTTTTATTTCCTACAACATGCCTGCGAAGGCCTTGGGACCGTTGATGACGGCGCTTCCACAGGCTCCGACCGACCAACGACTGAACCAGCGCCTCGCAGCTTTGCACACGCGTGCCGGGCGCTTCGCCGAGGCTGGGGTGTGTTGCCGCACTTTGCAAAATATTTATTCAGAAGCGGGATATCCGGACGAAGCTACCCGTTACGGCGAACTGGCCACACGCTACGAAGGCCGTTCTGCCATAGATGTAGTCCCAGTTGCGGCGCCGGCCGACTCTCATGCCGCTGCGGTATCGTTGCCACAACCGAAGCAGGCGGCAGCCGCTCCCTGGCCGGTCTCCGAGCCTGAAGAGTCCGCAGACGCCGAATTTGCCATCGTCGCCGATCAGCCCGAAATCTCCGAAACCGCAATTCCCGAGCAGGCCGTGTCAGCCGACGCGGATTCCGAAAGCGCCACCGAGGAAATCGATCTTTCGTCCGAGTGGGATGACGCCCTCACCATCGAAGCCGATGAGGCTCCTCCGGCCGTTGCCGGGGTTGAAGCCGGTGAGGACGCAAGTCCGGTATCCGCCGCGCCCGAGATCGCCCATGAGGCTCACGATCCGGAAAAAACCACCGAGGCTGTCGAAGAGATTCGTTTCTATCTTGAGCATGGCATGGCCGAGCAGGCCTCCACGATTTTCGAGAAGCTGCAAAGCCTTACTGACGACGAATCACTCCTTGCCATGCTTCGGAGTGAGATTGAGGCAGCTTCCAGAAGGCCCAGCGCAGCGGAAGCAGTATCAGCAGTGGAGAGGATCTCTGATTTCACGATCGATGAACCCGCAGTAGGGTCGGCGACGGGCGCGATCGAGGAAGAGCCGGTTGCGGAGTACGAGTCTCCAGTCGAAGTCGAACCCGTTGAAGTCGCGGCCGGGGAGCCCGAGCCGGTAGCAGAGTCTGCGGTTTCTCCTGCGGCTAGCGAACCACCTGCGCCCGAGCCTCCACCCGGTGTGCTCCATGAGTTCGTCGCTGATCTCGAGTCTTCCCTCGGCGCCGGTTTTCTGCCGGAAGCGGTTTCGCAGAAAGCGGAGCCTCAAATCGTTCAGCAGGCTGCGACTCAAGCATCCGAGTTCCAACTTCAAGAGGATGGCGCTCCACCAGAAAGCACACGCCTCGAACTAGAATCCGTGGGGCAGGCTGCCCCGACTGTGTTCGGAGTTAGCCAACCCGAAGTGATGGGCGAGTTCGTTGCCGATCTCGAAGCATCATTGGGCGATGATTTCCTCAAGGGCGCTCCGGTGCCTGAAAGCCAGCCGCCTACCCCGCCGCCGACTGAAGTGCGTGCGGCCGCGGTTCCAGCACCTCCAGCCCCGCCTGCGATACCTGTAGCACCAGTTGTGGCGCCGGTCGTCGCTCCTCTCGCTGCCGCTGCGGCAGCGTCCTCGGCTTCCCCAACGGCGTCGCTGAACGTTGCGGTTGCGCCGCTTAAACCGCAAAGTGCTCCAATGATGCCGACGCCAACATCAGCCGGGGCCAAGTCTTCGCCCTTCGGCGAAGAAGTTGGAATCGATCTGTCTGAGATGTTCGGCGAGATCAAGCACGATCTCGAAGTCGGCGGGCCTACCGCAGCCGACGAAGATCCTGAGACGCATTACAATCTCGGCATTGCGTTCCGCGAGATGGGCCTGCTGGACGAAGCCATTGGCGAACTCCAAAAGACCTGCCAGGCCGTCGATCGCGGACATCCGTTCCCGCAAGTGATGCAGACGTATACCTGGCTGGCTCAATGCTTCCTGGACAAGGGTGTTCCTCAAGCCGCGATTCGCTGGTACGAGAAGGCTCTGCATGCACCCGGCATCGATGAAGAAACGCGCACCGCGCTCCACTATGAACTCGCCACCGCCCATGAACTGGCAGGCGACAGGCCCGCCTCCATGAAACATTTCATGGAAGTTTACGGCCGCAACATCGATTATCGCGACGTGGCCGAGCGCATTAAGCCTCTGAAGTCGTAGAATAGCGCGATGGGTTTTGTTCCTCACTTTTTTCCTCCGATCGCAACCGGTGCGGGTGCTGCATGGTTTTGCCATTTACCTATGCCTTCCGGCTGGCAGCAACGGAGTGCCCGGTGACCGACCCCACATTACCCATTGAGAAAGGCAAAGTGGCGTCTCGGCCACCAGCGCTGACGGATACGAGTGCGGCGCTCCTTGAATCTCCGTCTTCGACACTGGCACCACCGTCTAGCGGCCTGCAACTCTGGATGCATCGCACTTCAGTTTTTCTTTTTGTTTTGATCAGCGCGGTCGCCGGAGTTCTGCTCGTGATCTTGCCTTGGACCCCAGAGTGGACCGACAACTATCTTCTGCTTTCTTTCCCCGGACTTCGCCCACTGGTCTCCGGCGGCTTTTTCCGCGGGCTGTGCAGCGGCCTGGGATTACTCGACATTTGGATTGGCTTCTGGGAAGCCCTGCACTACCACGAACACAAATGACCTGCGAAAATTAAGCAACCACCCTTTTCCCGAAGAGATCGACACCATGCCCGAAAAGCTGAATCCAGCACCGCTCGCTTACCGCAATCAACCGTTCTTGGATAGTCCCGATGGACGAATCCTTCGCATCCTCGCGGAATATCAGGAACCGCTGGCCCGCTTCCGCCGCGAACAGATTCAGGACACCGTGGTTTTCTTCGGCTCTGCTCGCTTTCAGGGCCATAGCTCGGCGAAAGATCAGTTATCAACCGTAGAAAAGAATCGTCAAGAAGCCGCGGCTGCCGACGCCGATAACAATCAAACCCTGAAGCGCGCTCACGCCGCGCTCAATATGGCTCGGTATTATGAGGATGCGCGCCGCCTGGCTTTTCTGCTCACCGAGTGGTCGATTCAGATTCCGGCTCGCCGCCGGCGCTTCGTTGTCACCACCGGCGGAGGTCCCGGCATCATGGAAGCCGCCAACATGGGCGCTCACGAGGCGGGGGGTAAGAGTATCGGGCTTAACATCAACCTGCCCTTCGAACAGAATCCCAACTCTTACATCACGCCCGCGCTCAACTTCGAGTTCCACTATTTCTTCATGCGCAAGTTCTGGTTTGCATACCTGGCCAAAGCACTGGTAATTTTTCCCGGCGGCTTCGGCACCATCGACGAGCTTTTCGAAATCCTCACCCTCGCCCAAACCGACAAGCTGGCCAAGAAAATTCTGGTCGTAATCTACGGCAGCGAATACTGGCACCGCATCATGAACTTCCAGGCCTTCGTCGACGCAGGCACCATCTCTCCCGAGGATCTCGATCTATTTAAATTTGTCGATACGCCAGAAGATGCATTCACCTTCCTGCGCGACGGTCTCACCGAGTACCACCTCGGAGGCTCTCCGAGGAAGGAAAAAGAACAGGAAGTGCTACCGGAGATCGCTAAAACTCGGCCGTGAGCCCAGCGGCCCTTGAAGATTTGCTCTGTGTAGCCCTGTGCCCTCTGTGTTTAAGATCGTAGGCGATGAACTGAGCTCGAATGCCGGCAAGCCCCCTCCTTTACTACATCACGGACCGAAAAGCTTTCGGAGCAGATGAGCCTACCCGCTGCCATCGTTTGCTGGACAAGATCGAAGAAGCGGCGAGCCACGGCGTGGATTATATTCAACTCCGTGAGAAAGACCTCGCAACTCGCGAACTGGAATCGCTAGCTCGAGAGGCAATAAGCCTTGTTCTTAGCGTGAGAACTCAGAACCGAGAACTGAGAACAGTTTTCTTGATCAACTCCCGAACCGACGTTGCGCTAGCCGTCGGCGCTCACGGAGTTCACCATACCGCGGCAGATGTCTCCCCCGCGGAGGTCCGAGCCGCGTGGAATCACAGGACCGCCGCTGCGGCCCGCGACTCTATCCAATCGAATCCGATCATTTCCGTATCTTGTCATTCTCTGGAAGAGGTATCTCGTGCCGTCGAAGACAGCGCTACCCTCGCCGTTTTCGCTCCCGTGTTTGAAAAAAAAGACGCGCCGGAAAGCGCGCCCACCGGGCTGAACGCTCTTCGCGAAGCCTGCCGCGCCAGCATTCCGGTGCTTGCCCTTGGAGGCATCACTCTGCAAAATGCGGAGTCTTGCCTGAATGCGGGTGCAGCTGGGGTCGCCGCAATTCGGCTCTTTCAAGAAAACGAGATCGGAACGGTCGTGCGCCAACTGCGTGGGTAGTAAACCTCCGCACGGCAAGACGCTCCGCTATTCAGCGGTGCCTTGGTTCGAACTCGCCGGTTTCTTGTCGCCGAAAATTTCCGCCGTAAAAGCTTCGATGTTGGCTCCCTTTCGCCAGGCATCGATAGGCAACCCCGCTTTGCGGCATGTCTGCTCGATAAAGGTTACGGCGTCCCACCCGCGCTCTACCGGCACTTGCGGCAGGAGTAATCCGTGCCGGCCGCTCCCGCTAATGAGCAGACCGTGGCGTCCGACTTGAATATCTTCGGCCCGAATCGCTTCCGGCCGCGAAAGAATGCTGAGTTCGATTTCCAGCAGAGCCGCTTCCTCCAAAGTGACCAGCGAGAAGCGGTTGTCGCCGAAAGCGGCGGCGCGCGCCGTTTCCGCCACGGCCCGGTACACAGTACACGTGGGCAGCACGTAGCCCACGCATCCTCGCAGCGCTCCGTGCAAGTAGAGCGACGTAAAAACGCCGCGATGCTCAGCCAGTTGAGGGGTAGGTGCATCCAACGAAACTTCTCGCCGCTCCAGTGCGGAGGAAATAGAATCGTGCGCCATACGCAATAGAAGCGCGCGCTCAGAAGCCGAGAAATCCTGGGACAAAAATACTTGACTGCCTGATCCTGTGACTTGATTCTCGTGAGATTGCTTCGCCGGCACAGAATCCACGGCGGGCGTCGAATTAGGTTGAGCGGGCGACATCGGCATTTGCCGGCGGGGTCTGGGGTTTCGCGCGGCGGCTGAGGACGAAAGCTCTCCGCCGGCGCTTCGAAACTCGACGATCAATCTTCGACCAGAACGCTACAAAGTAGTCGATGGCGGAAACGAGAGAGACGCAGACCACAAACCAGATCGCCAGGTAAGCGATCCAATGAATCGGAAAGATGAAGTTTCCGTAGACTGGCCACTCCTTCCAACGATGATCGAGGATCACTGCGACCACGGAAACGATCTGCACTACCATCTTGAATTTTCCCAGGTCGCTGGCCTCGATGGTGAAACCTCCGGAGGCTGCGATCGAGCGCAGCCCACTCACCAGAAATTCGCGGCCGATGATAATTATCGCGATCCAAGCCGGAACCAGGCTGGGATTGAATTGCACCAGCAACACGAAGGCGGCGGCGATCAGAAGTTTGTCGGCCATGGGATCTAGCAGAATGCCCATGGTGGTAATCTGGCCACGTCTGCGAGCCAGGTAGCCATCGATGCCGTCAGTCATGGAAGCGGCGATGAATATTGCCGAAGCCAGCAACTCTTTGGCGCCATGCTCGCTGCTGAAGTGATTCGATGAAAGAATCCAGATCAACAGAGGAATACTGCAGATGCGAATCAACGTGATGGAATTCGGCAGGTTCACTGCGACCGTTCACTGCGACAAGGAGCGCTTCCGGAAAAAGCTACTGACGCTTTGTCGATTATCCTCCACGATGGAAGGGAACGCAATCGGGGAGAGAACCCGATGGTACCAGGGCCTGTAGATGTCTCCGTGCAGATAATCCTGCGCCGATGGCCGCCTCGGCTGCCGGGCGAGCGGTGCGAGGCAGTTGAGTCGTGGCTATTTCGGCGCAGAAATCGCGCCAGCCTTCGGCTGTTTGGCGATGACCTGATTCTTGATCTTGTCGTAGGTAGCCTGGGGAATAATTTTTTTATGCACCAGATCCAACTTGGTGCGATAGGGACGTCCCGCAATAATTTTCTGCGAGTATGCCTCGCCAATGCCAGGCAGAGCCTTGAGTTGATCGGCCGTCGCGCTGTTGATATCTAGCTTATCTTGTGCCGCCGCTTCCGGCACAGCTGCTGCTTTTGAGAGCGTCGGCGCAGCCGCTGGCAACATCAGGCAGGCGAGCAGCAAAGGCAATATCCGTGCGAATAGCCCCTTGGTACGTAAACTCATAAAACATTCCCTCCGCGATTTCCAGCAATTCCCCAGATGCTAAATCTGGTTCTTCACTGGCAACTGGGTACTGGCAACGGACCACTGGTTCTACGCGTAGATGCCGCGCTGCCGAATGGTATAAGCTACGCGATCAATCGCCAGCATATAGGCCGCCACGCGGTTGTTTACTTTGTGAGTCTCGGCGTAACGCACTACATCGCCAAACGAAGAGATCATGATTTCTTCGAGTTGCTCGTTGACGACCGACTCCTTCCAGAAATAGCCCTGCCGGTCTTGCACCCACTCAAAGTACGAGGTCGTGACACCGCCGGCGTTGGCTAGAATATCCGGGATGACGAACACGCCCTTGTCGGTCAGAACATCGTCGGCAACTGAAGTGGTGGGCCCGTTGGCGCCTTCCGCAAGAATGCGGCACTTCACGTGATCGACATTACGCGAAGTGATGACGTTTTCCGTAGCGGCGGGAATCAGAATCTCGCACTCGGTGGTGAGCAATTCAGCGGCATCGTAAGCTTCTGCCCCTGGGAAGCCGTGCACCGTCCCATTTTTCTGACGGAATTCCACCAGCGCATTCAGATCGATGCCATTCTTGTTGTAAAGTCCGCCGCCCACTTCGGCGATACCGATAATCTTGTAGCCGCCTTGATGCATGAGCTGCGCGGCGTTCGATCCCACGTTGCCGAAGCCTTGAACAATTACGCGACTACCCTGGCGCGACAAGCCAAGCTTCTTGGTGGCCTCGTCGCATACCACCATCACGCCCCGGCCCGTAGCCTCCCGGCGGCCGCGCGAGCCGCCTATGTTAATCGGCTTCCCGGTCACGCAAGCGGTAACAGTTTGCCGCATGTGCATGGAATATGTGTCCATCATCCAGGCCATGATTTGCTCGTTGGTGTTGACGTCTGGGGCGGGCACATCTTTTTCGGGTCCAATAAATTCGATTAGCTCCGAAGTGTAGCGCCGGGTCATGCGCTCGATCTCGCCCATCGACATCTTGTGGGGATCGCAGATCACACCGCCCTTGGCTCCGCCGAAGGGAATATTCACCACGGCGCACTTCCAGGTCATCCAGCTCGCCAGCGCCCGCACTTCATCAAGCGTGACGTCGGGGGCGTAGCGAATGCCGCCCTTGGCGGGCCCGCGCGCAATCGAATGCTGCACTCGATATCCAGTGAATACTTCGAGATGGCCGTCATCCATCTGCACGGGAATGTAGACCGTGAGCTCGCGGTTGGGAGAGCGCAACACACGCCACAGGCCGTCATCGAGATTCAGTTTCTGCGCAGCCAGATCAAAGCGTGCCCGCTGCGACTCCCAAGGATTGGTTTCTTTATCGACATGCGGCGCGGTCATCGTGGTCATATCTCTCTCCGGGAGCGAGGGCGATTCAAAGCGTTGGCCGCACCGGGCTAGTTCCCGGAACGAAAGGGCAAACGTTCAGAGTATATGAGCCGGATGGCAGAGAAGCAAGGCGTGGGGCTGCTGGGTAGTGTCCTAATAGTGCAGTGTTAGGACAATACCGGCTGCTGGGTAGTGTCTTAATAGACAGTACCGGGTGCTGGAATGACCCATCCTGGAAACCGCAACGGGTGGGTCAGGCTCGACTAAAGAAAGTACCGGTCAGAACGCCAGGGACAGGTTTTCGGCTCCCCGCCGGCTGAATTTTTTGTTCGCGCGGTGCGAGCCTAACTAGTTCACTCGCATTCGTGTTGACAGTGACCGCCGCCGCCCCCACCTCCGCCAGTCCACGGCGCGATAATCGGGACAGGAGTGGCACCTACAGGAGCGAGGCTTCCGTTGGACTGCACGTTCAGCACCTCCAGCCCGTAGGTTCCAGTGGTCAAACCGGTCAGGCCTGGAGCTGGCGTGGTAAGCGCCTTTCCGCTGTCCGTCGCGCTAGTCGCAATAACGTCGGCGATCTTCGTGCCGAGGTTATTGAATATCTGCACATGAGGCATACCGTACGTAATAGAAACGCCGCTGCCAGTAAGAGACAGGCTGGAGGGCGGAGCCGACACGTACAAGGTATCGGGCGCGAGAATAAAGCCCAAGACCATTCCTATACGCTGCGAGCACTAAAGTTGTTAATTCTCTTCAACTAGGGGCCGCGTTCGTCTTTCGCTTTTGATAGCGGCTCTCTGCGGGTAGCCGGTCGCCTGATGTGCAACTTATTTCAACTTGACAGACGACAAGGCGTGGGCAAGAATGCAGGGCGCGAGCGGCTTGTATTCGGCTGGCCAGCCGACTGCAGGCGGATTACTTCCCGGCTGCAAGCTGCCCGGCAAGTGTTTCGGCGCCTGTGCGCCCCTCCTAATCGTTCTCTTGAGGTATTCACCATGCGAGCAATCGCTCCCGCCCGGCAGTTTCATCTTTCCCGTTTCATTCTTCTGCTTGTAGTGTCCCTAGCGCTAGCGGCCACTGCTTCCGCTCAAACCTTCAAAGTATTGGATCCCAACGGCGGTTCCAGCGATCCGCTCATCCAGGGCCTGGACGGAAATCTGTACGGAATACTTAACTTCACGACCGGAACCTATGGCAACGGCGGCTCCGTGGTCAGAGTAACGCCCACGGGCAAGTCGTCGACTCTCTACACCTTCTGTTCCCAGCCAAATTGTGCCGACGGCCAAAGTCCCAGCGGGCTTCTGCTCGGCACCGACGGAAATTTTTATGGGGTCACCCTCGAAGGCGGCAGCAATTCGAGCATCGATTGCAGGGGTGAAGAAATCGGCACCTGCGGAAGCGTCTTCCGAGTCACTCCCACCGGCAAGTTCACGACACTCTACAATTTCTGCGCGCTAGCCAACTGCGCCGACGGTGCGCTGCCGAACTCTTCTCTGATCCAAGGCACCGATGGAAATTTTTACGGTACGACTTGGTATGGCGGGACTTCCGGCCCCTGCTATGGCGACATCGAAAAGCCCACCGGCTGCGGCACCGTCTTCAAAATCACACCCAAGGGCGTGCTTACAACGGTTTACGCATTCTGCAGCACTGATACCTGCACCTCGGATCCCAGTGGTGTCGTGCAGGCCAAGAACGGATTGTTTTACGGCCTTACTAACTTCGGCGGCACCGGCACCGGCGGACCCCAGTGTGGAAACGGATGCGGCGTCTTCTACAGCCTCACCTCCGCGGGCGCGTTTACCACGATCTACAGCTTTTGCATCGCCACTAACTGCCCCGATGGCGCTCATCCCCAGGACCAACTCGTGATCACAAGTGATGGAAATTTCTACGGAGTAGCGGACGACGGCGGGGCCTACGATTTTGGCACGGTGTTCAAGATCCCGCCTGTCGGCACGCTTGTAACGTTGTATAGCTTCTGTGCGCAAACCAACTGCCCCGACGGCGGGTTCCCAGATGCCTCGCTCATTCAGGCCACCGACGGAAATCTTTACGGCAGCACCTCCAGCTACGGCGCAAATGCCGGGGGCACACTCTTTCGGATCTCCCCCAGCGGCAAACTGAAGACGCTTTACAACTTTTGCGCTCAGACCGATTGCAACGATGGGACCACCCCCTATGCCGCACTGTTTCAGGCCACGAATGGAAATCTGTATGGAACCGCATATAGCGGCGGACCGACAAGCTTTGGCACAATTTTCGGACTGACCACGGGCTTGGCTCCTTTTGTCGAAACCATCCCCACAATTGGAAAAGCAGGAACGAACGTCAGAATTCTCGGTAACGGTCTGACGGGCGCGACTGCTGTGCTCTTCAACGGCACATCCGCTACTTTCACTGTAGTCTCGGCCGCTGAGATCACGGCCGCGGTCCCGACGGGTGCAACCTCGGGCAAGGTAACTGTAACGACCTCAGGAGGAGGCACGCTGACCAGCAATGTTACGTTCGTGGTAAAGTAAGTCCGCGAGGAGAGAATAGCGAGATTTTATGGCTGTATATACGTTTACAAAACGTATATACTCCGATAATGCCTTTGAGTATCCGCAACTCGGAGGTCGAGCGCCTCGCCCGCACACTCTCTCGTCTGACGGGCGAAGATCTAACCCAGACCATCCTGCAAGCCCTGCGCGAACGCCATCAGCGCATACGCGCGGCCCGACAGCAAGAGCGACTGATGGAGGATCTCACCGCCATTGCCCGCCGCACCGCGTCCCTTCCTAAGCTTGATCATCGCAGCCCTGACGAAATTATTGGCTACGACGAGAACGGGCTGCCGAAGTAATGGTGATAGATACTTCAGCCCTGGTGGCTATTCTCGAGCAAGAGCCGGAGGCCGAAGGCTTGATGCGCAGCCTGACTGCCGCGGGTAGCCGGCTCATGTCGTCCGCCAGCGTGCTGGAGGCCGCAATCGTGCTGGAGGGCCAGTTCGGAGAGATAGGCGGCGAGCGACTGGACTTATTCCTGGCCCGCGCCAAGATCGAGATTGTACCCTTCACTGAAGAGCAGAGCCGGATAGCGCGCAAGGCTTGGCGGCGATACGGTAAGGCCAGGGGTCATGCCGCACGGCTCAATTATGGCGATTGTTTCAGCTATGCTCTCGCCCAAAGCTTGGGCGAGGAATTGCTGTACAAAGGTTCAGACTTCGCGGAAACAGACATCCCGCGGACTGAAGCAGATTCGTTGTAAACTTGCTCTAACGAAATCGGACTCCGCTGAATTGTCCCGCTAGCGTTTCTTGGCTTCCAAATGAATCTCCATCCCCTCGGCGGCGGCCCGCACCTTGGGATAGTAGTTGCGAGCGTCGTGAACCACCTTGTCGATGACGACGTCGGTGTGATCGGGATCGTGATGAAATAGCACCAGCTCTTTCGCCCCGCTCTCCATCACAACGTTTACAGCTTCGCGCCAATGGCTGTGTCCCCAGCCGCGGCGGCGGGCTTCGTATTCCTCGGGTAAATACTGGGCGTCGTAGATCAGCACATCCGCGCCTTCGGCAAGTTTGCGCACGGCTTTGTCGAAGGCGGCATCTCCCGGTTCGTTGTCGGTGGCATAGACGAGAATTCCGTCCTTCGTTTCCAAACGAAATCCCATGCATCCCTGCGGATGATTCAGCCACGCGGTCTTCAGCTCGACTCCTTCTTCCACAGTGACTCGCCCATTTCCGATGTCGTAGAAATCGCGTCTGGCTTTCATCTTGTCCAGCCGCACCGGAAAGTATGGCGCTGCCATCTGCTCTTCCATCACTTGTTTCAGGCTGCGCGTCCGGCTGGAACACTGAAATTGGAATCGATTCTCGGCGTTCGCATACAAAGGCCGAAAGAACGGCATGCCCTGAATGTGATCCCAGTGAAAGTGCGAGACAAAAACGTGAGCGGAAAAAGGACGATCGCCGAATTCGCTCTGCAATTGCTGGCCGAGCACGCGAAAGCCGGTGCCGCAATCGAAGATGTAGATGCGATCTCCGAAGCGCACCTCGACGCAGGAGGTGTTCCCTCCATAGCGCATGTTCTCGGGTTGTGGGGTGGGCGTGGAACCGCGCACGCCCCAGAACTTAATGCGCATAGACTCGTAACCGCACGAGGCCCGCTTGCTTGTATCTCCGTATCTTCGGACGCGGCAATGGGTTGCGTCAATTGCCGGATTGGTTCCACCGCACATTATTTCGCAGCCGATTCGACGACCCTCCTCTCGGAACGCGGTTCTTGAGAGCTCATCTACGGCCCCTCCCCTATAATGAACCGCGAGGTGACGCCTGAGTCTGGCGACCCTCATCGTTAGCTGCTCATGCCTATTCCTGATTACAAAGAATTCTCCCGCCTGGCGCATTCGGCGACGCTGGTGCCGGTGATGAAGTCGGTGAGCGCCGACCTGCTGACGCCAGTCTCCGCCTTCTTGTCGATCGCCGAAAACGAGCCGCACGCGTTTCTGCTCGAATCGATCGAGCGCGGCGAACAGATCGGCCGCTACACCTTCCTCGGAGCGCGCCCTTATATGCGGTTGCGGGCGCGCGGCAACATGATCGAGATTGAGCGCGGACGGCATCGCGAGCAGCATGAAGGCAGCGCCTTTCATTTCTTGAAGCTGTTGTTGCGCGAGCACCGTGCAGCGCCGGTGCCTGGCCTGCCTCCATTCAGCGCGGGTGCCGTTGGTTATTTCTCCTACGATTCCGTGCGGCAGCTGGAAAAAATTGGCGAGCATGCCAAGGACGATCTTTCACTTCCCGATGCCGAACTGATGTTCTTTGACCGTCTGCTGGCCTTCGATCACCTGCGCCATCAGATTCATATCGTAGCTGCGGCCGACGTGTCGCGCGAAAGTCCCCGCCGCGCCTACGACCACGCCCTTCGCGACATCGCCGCTCTCGAAAGAAAACTAGCCGCGGGCTTGCGCCCTGCAATGTGGCGCAAGTCGGCGCAGCCGAAGGCTCGAAAGCTGAAGATTCATGCCGGGACTAGCCGCGCGGCGTTTCTGCGCAGCGTGGAGCGTTGCAAGGAATACATTGCAGCGGGAGATATTTTTCAGGTCGTTCTCTCGCAGCGCCTGGACTTCGTCCCCGAAGTCGCGCCCTTTGATCTGTACCGCGCGCTGCGCCAGGTGAATCCCTCGCCCTACCTGTATTTCTTGCGCCTGGGCGAAACGCAAATCCTGGGCTCTTCTCCAGAAATGCTGGTGCGTGTAACTGGACGAAAGCTCGAATACCGACCCATCGCCGGCACCCATCCACGCGGTCGCGACGAGGCTGAAGATCTGCGCCTCGAAGAGCAAATGCGTAACGACGAAAAAGAACGTGCCGAGCACGTCATGCTTGTGGACTTGGGCCGCAACGACCTTGGACGAGTCAGCGAATACGGCTCGGTGAAGGTGAAAGATCTGATGTACGTTGAGCGCTACTCCCACGTGATGCATTTGGTTTCGGCCCTAGAAGGCACGCTGCGCAAGGATCTTGATGCGGTTGACGCTTTTGCGGCGTCTTTTCCCGCAGGCACGCTGAGCGGCGCGCCTAAAGTCCGTGCCATGCAGATCATCGAAGAATTAGAACCGGTGCGGCGCGGCAT
Source organism: uncultured Acidobacteriaceae bacterium (assembly GCA_963789875.1). Lineage (GTDB taxonomy): Bacteria > Acidobacteriota > Terriglobia > Terriglobales > Acidobacteriaceae > Sulfotelmatobacter. The sequence continues at coordinate 360,768 of CAWBMI010000002.1, forward strand.
TTATGGCGGATCGGTTCTCTACGCTGATTTTGCTGGAAACCTCGACTCCTGCATCGGCATCCGCACGATGCTCATGCAAGGCAAGCACGCCTTTCTGCAGGCCGGGGCGGGGATCGTAGCCGATTCCGACCCAGCGAGCGAATTTCAGGAGAGCATGAACAAGGCACAGGCGCTGTTGCGGGCAGTAGAGATGGCGAGAAGCAGTGGCCAGTGATCAGAGGCCATTTGCGGCCTGCAGAAAATTAGCGATCAGCTTTTTCCCGGCAGGCGTGAGCACGCTCTCGGGATGAAACTGCACGCCCTCCACCGCAAATTTCCGGTGGCGCAGGCCCATGATGGTGCGGCTTCCATCTTTCTCGGTGGTCCACGCGCTTACCTCAAGTTCAGCCGGCAGATCCTTCTCCTCCACAATCAGCGAGTGATAACGAGTCGCCGTCATAGGCATGGGCAGCCCTTGAAAGATACTTTTGTTGTCGTGTACGACGGCACTGGTTTTGCCATGCATCAGGTGCGGAGCCCGAACCACATTCCCGCCGAAAGCCGCACCCATGGCCTGATGTCCCAGACATACACCGAGGATGGGTAGTTCGCCGGCGAAGTGCCGGATGAGATCGATGCTGATGCCGGCATCCTGCGGCGTGCATGGACCGGGCGAGATCACGATGCGCTCCGGGTGCATGGCCTCCACATCGGCAACGCTCACCTGGTCATTGCGGCGAACCTCCACCTTCGCACCTAACTCGCCAAGATACTGAACCAAGTTGTAGGTGAACGAATCGTAATTGTCCAGAACGAAAACCAAGAGTCCTCCAAGCTTTTAGTTTACATCTCCACCTTAACGGCGTTTGGCGAACCTTGAAGACGGTCCATACTCTTAAAGCTATTGAAAGCCGTGAGATTTTTTCGGCTCTCACCGGAACGGGCCATCCGCATCCCCAAGGGTGGTATTGACGGAGCATGCCCTTTGCCTGCATCCTCTATCACAGGTTAGAGCATAGGTCTGACGCCACTTTATTAGCCTGGAGTAACACATGACAGAAGCCCAGCAGGAAAAAAGGGCTGCACGTCGTTTTGCGCTTCAAATCCCTGTTTCGGTCGCGCGCGGTGAAGACGCGAACCTGACCGAGCCCGCTCAAATCCGTGACGTCAGTGCTCGCGGTATTTCCTTCTACCTGGACTCACCCATCGAGAGCGGATCACCCATCGGCTTCACGCTCACGCTTCCGCCAGAAATTACGCTCACGGAAAGTATTCGCGTGCAATGTAAAGGTCGTGTAGTGCGGGTCGAAAACGGCCAGGACGAAGGCAAAATGGCCGTAGCCGCAGTGATCGAAGAATACGAATTTCTTTCCGAGAGCTGAAGAGCCGACACCCGAAGAACAATTAAGATATCGAAGTCTAGCCGTGCGCCGGTTCCGACTTGAGTGAATTCGCGCTCATACCGTCCGATATTCTTCCATATCTATGATTTCTTTCCTCACTCGCCCTCCGCTACTTCTCCGCTTCCCTCACAAATGATAAGGTTCTTTTCATAGGCTTATCGTTTTCAGGGGATATTTTTGTCGCGAGCTTGCCTTCAAACTTCCTGCATCCGGGCTGCCGGAATGCTACTGCTCCTGGTGTCGACAGGGCTGGCATCGCAAGACGCTGGCGTTCTGAAAGCGAACTCCTCGAAATCGGAGTCCGCTCTCGTTACCAGTGTGCGCGTGATTCAGGACCGCGGTGTTCCAGCGCTGGAAGTGCTTTCCACGCGGCCCGTGATTCCTACAATTCAATTCCTGCCCTCGCCTCCGCGCCTGGTAATCGACCTTTCCAATGCGCGCATGGGGATAAAAGAGAAACATTTTCCCGTACTCCAGAACAATATTCTGGCAATACGCGCCGAGCAATTTCAAAAGGATCCTCCCATCATGCGGATCGTCCTGGATCTGCTTACGCCTTACGGCTTCACCTGGGACGAAGCCGGCAACCGCCTGATGGTGCGCCTGAAGCGGACCGTGGAGACTACTCCAATAGCCAAGAAATCTCCCTTCCAACCTGCGCCCCAATCGGCGTTGCATCCTGCAGCCGCGGTTGGACCTGAGATGCGTGGGGTGGGCGAAGTTGTATTCGGCGGCAGCCGGATGGCTGCGGGCTCATCCATCTCCGCCAGCACTGAAACCGCGATCTTGCAGCTATCGCGAGGAGGAGAAGTTCGCGTCTGCCCCGGAACCACCGTCTCCGTCACTCCGGCCAAGAAAACTCATGATCTGATGCTCGGCCTCAGCACGGGCGCTCTCGAAACCCACTACACGCTCGACGCTTCGGCGGACACAGTGCTCACGCCGGACTTCCGCGTCATGTTCGCGGGGCCCGGAGAATTTCACTACGCTATCAGCGCCGATTCCCACGGTAATACTTGCGTGCGAACACTGATGGGAAACACTTCGTCGGCAATCGTTTCCGAGTTGATGGGAGATCGCGTCTACCAGGTGAAACCGACTGAGCAGGCAGTGTTCAGGTCGGGACAAATCGACAAAGTGGATACGAATGTTCCGCTCGAATGCGGCTGCCCGCCGTCTGCTGGCACGATGCGGGCAGAGGGCTCAGAGGGAGGAAGTAGCGCTCCATCCGGCAACAGTGCGACGAATCAGACGAGCGCGTCACTTTCCAACGGGCCTGAAACCCAGCCCCTGCCGCCCTCGCAGCCGAATGAGGTTCAAGTTCAGGTGGAGGCTCCGTTTGTTTTCCACGCTCACAAGCCTGCACCGGCCGCGCCTACCGCCGAGGCCGCAAGCTTGCCGGTCAAGCAGCCTTCAATAGAGCCAGTCTATCTCCCACAAGTGGACGCCCCGGGACCAAACGCCCCGCCTTCGGCGACAGAACCGAAACCCCACCGCCATCCCTTTCTGCACCGTGTGAAGAGATTCTTCGCGGCAATTTTCCAGTAATCCCGCAGGATGGGGAACGTCGACCCTCCGTCGTTTGGCTCCTCGGCGCTTCGCTAGCCGCGATTGACCGCCTTGCGCAGGGGTTCCACTCTCTCGCGGAGATCGTTGGCCAGGTCGGCGCCGCGCTCGGCCACATCGCGCACTCGCTCTTTGGCATCGCGAACGCGATCTTTCGCCTCATCAGTCCAGTCCTGCATGGTCTCGCGGGCATCTTCGTAGCCGCGTTTCAAATCGCGTCGAAACTGCTTGCCGGTTTTCGGAGCCAGCGCCAAAGCCAGCAGCGCACCCGCCCCCAATCCAATCAGCAGGAAAGTGATCGCTGTTGCTGCATGGCCTCCCTCAGAAGACTCATAACGTCCGAAGCTCATAAGTATTAACCTCGTTTCTCAGATGATAAGAGACCCGGCCTCCGTTGTAGCGCCGGAAAAATTTATCGCCTCTTCAATTCTAGTCTCTAAAGCGAGCCGCGGCGGCAGGTTCGCGACGAATCTGAGTTATTTGTTTCTCATCGCGGACTTCTCACCCACCCAAAAAGCACGGAGAAAAGCGGCTACGCGGCGACTTCGCCCGCGATCATTTCATCCACGTAGCACCAGATCCAGTCCTCCCCAGCCTCCATTGACCGCATCACCGGATGGTTGCTGGCGTGAAAGTGTTTGGTCGCGTGTTTGTTCTTCGACGAATCGCAACAGCCCACGTTGCCGCACGTCATGCACAAACGAAGGTGAACCCAGGTGTCGCCCATTTTTACGCATTCTTCGCAGACGTGCGTGTCGGTGGTTGTAACTTTGATCTGATTCAGGTGCTTGCATTTCTTTGCCATTAGCGTCTCCTCGCTCTCCGGTGACAGTTTTTAGTTCCTTTTTGATCTTCTCTTAACCAGCGACGGCTCATTTTACTTCCGATCCTGAGTTTCCTGGCTGCCTTTCCCCGGGGCGTTCCTTATAATGTCCTTTCCCATGTCAACCTTCAAATCGGTCGACGAACAACTCACGTATCTCAAGAAGGGCTCGGCAGAAATCATCCGCGAGTCCGATCTCCGCGCCAAGCTAGAGAAGTCACTCTCCACCGGCAAACCACTGCGCGTAAAACTCGGCATGGACCCGACCGCTCCCGACTTGCACTTGGGACACACGGTGGTTCTGCGCAAACTCAAACATTTTCAGGATCTGGGCCACACCGCGATTTTCCTGATCGGCGATTTCACCGGCATGATCGGCGACCCCACTGGCCGCTCCGCCACGCGCCCGCCGCTGACCCCGGAACAGATCGAAGAGAACGCCGAGACTTATAAGGCGCAGGTCTTCAAGATACTCGATCCCCAGAAAACGGTCGTCGACTTCAACCGCCGCTGGATGGGCGCATTTACCGCTGACGATTTCGTGCGTCTGACAGCGAAATACACCGTCTCACAGCTACTTGAGCGCGAAGACTTTCACAAGCGCTTTCAGGACGAGAAGCCGATCTCCGTGCACGAACTGCTCTACCCGCTCGTGCAGGGGTACGATTCGGTCGCGCTCGAAGCCGACGTCGAACTCGGCGGCACCGACCAGAAATTTAACCTGCTGGTAGGCCGCGAGTTGCAGCGCGCCTACGGCCAGGAGTCGCAGGTGGTGCTGACGACGCCGATTCTGGAAGGCCTCGACGGCGTGCAGAAAATGTCAAAGTCGCTGGGCAACGCCATCGGCATCCACGAGCCTCCGCTGGAAATGTACGGCAAGCTGATGAGCATCTCCGATGAAATGATGTGGCGCTACTACGAACTGCTGACGGACGTGCAAGTCGCCGACATCGAAAAGATGAAGCGAGATTCCCACCCGATGCAAGCGAAGAAAGAGCTGGCTCGAAGAATCGTGGCGGACTTCCATTCGACGGAAGCGGCAGCTAGAGCTGGCGAGGATTGGGCGAAGCAGTTTCAGAAGAGTGAAGCGCCAGATTCAATCGGAACGGTAGATGTTTCAATCACAGACGTTGGGGAGCTCAATCCGCTGCCCGGATCGTCGATCAAGGTGGATAAGCTTCTCTTCAAAGCTGGTTTTGTTTCTTCGGTCACTGAAGGAGGTAATAAGAGAAAAGCTGGCTCGGTGAAGTTCAACAGTGAGGCGGTGAAAAACCCAGTTTTTCTTGCAGGTGTTCCTCCCCTGATAATTGATGTTCGTTTAGGTCACCGAATAAAGCGTGTGCAAATCCTGCCCTGACAGACTCATGGCAGCACCCCAAACACCGCCACGCCATTCTGCGTGCCCACAAAAACCTTCCCATTCACAATCATCGGAGTGATGAACTTATTCCCCGCGCCGAATTGATCGCGGTTGCCGCTGGCCTGGTTGCTGTTGTAAAGCTCGGTTAGATTCGTGGCGTTGTAAGCGTGCAACACTGCCGGATTGGCGTTCTCCACAGCCCAGACGATTCCATTACTCGTGCCATTAGCCGAAACGCTGGGCGTCGCCCCGGGATATCCGAAACCGGTCGCCGTTTGCGCCGTTGCGGTCGCCGACAGTTTGGCGTTCGTAATCGTGAAGGCTTGAATCGGGCTGCCCACCGATCCGTAATAGATCGTGTTGTTGAAATATGCCGGCATCGCCCAGACCCCGCCCGGCAGGGCTCCAGCGAGTTCCTGATAAAGACTGCTGTTATTGGAGCTGAACTTCCCCATCGAATCGCGATTCACCAGGTAGAGATTGCTGTCCTTACCGGCGCCGACCGCCAGATGCAGCGTATTACCCGACCCGTCGCTGAGATCGGGCAGCACAATCGTGCCGCCGGACCCCAAGTCGGTATCGCTGTTGCTCTCCGCTACTCCATTGTCCATTTCGAAGTAATCGGCAACGGCAAGCTGATTGCCGGTGGTTGAAAGTTTCATAAAGGCATTGCCGTAATCGCCGTTACTGGGAAATCCGCCGGCGTTCAGAGTCGTATCGAAGACTCCATTGGCGTCGAGAAAATAAATGTTGCCCGAACTATCGGCGGCAAGCCCTGCTCCAGCCATCCAGATGGAGCCTTCGTTCCCATTCGGCGTCACATTCAGCACGCTGGTCTGCGCCAGCGTGGTTTCGCTGTAACCCATGATCCATCCCGTATAGGGCCGGGCATCGCAGTGCGATGTCCAACCGGTGTAGATGACGCCATTGAGCAATAGCAATCCGGCGCGCTCCGCGTATTTCCCAGGATCGAAGACCACGTTCGTGCCGTTGCTGCCATCGCCGGTTCCCGGATAGGTCGCCTGAATTTCAGTTGGGCCGCCAAACAATTCCGTTCCCTGCGCCAGGTCCAGCGCGTGCAGCCGCTGGTGATAGTCGCCAGATCCGTCCTTCAACATCGCCACCACATACACAGCTCCGTTAGGGCCCCGCGCTCGATCAATCACTGGAGTAGAAGTGACACCGATCTCAGGAGATATTTGTCCGCAGCCGTGATCGTCCGATGTGGTTTCGCCAGACCCCAACATCGAGACCTGCCAGATTGTCGCCCCAGAATCGGCGTCGAAGGCGTAGACGGAAGCGTGCTCGGTGGGCACGATCAGCATGTTGTGCGTGCCATTGCCCGGAACCGCGAGGTTCGAGGCGTAGAGCGGTTCAGCATCCACCAGGCCGTCAACGGCGTAAAATCCAATTTTGCCGAACTTCGCCGACGTGACGTCGCCCGACGTAAGAATAGTTTCGGTCAGATTTTGCCCGGTGCGCGCGATGTCGTTGTGGTAGGTCAGTACGTCGGTAGTGGCGGGTATCGCCGCGTGCACGGTGAGCGTAGCCGTGTTGCTGGTTGCACTTCCGATGGCGTTCGTTACGACCACGGTGAACTGCGAACCGCTGTCGCTGCTGACGGTGGCCGGCGTGGTATAGCTGGCGGAGGTCGCCCCCGTGATCGCCGTTGCGCCCCTCTGCCACTGGTAACTCAAAGGAGTCGTTCCCGCCGCCGTCACCGCGAAGGTGGCTGTTTGACCAACGGTAACGGCCAGGCTCGCCGGCTGGGTAAGGATCGACGGCGCGGCCGCGCTGACAATCTTCGTGCTCGGCTGCGATCCCCCACACCCGGTCAGGGTCACTCCAACAGCCATAGCCCCTATACAAATCAGCCTTTGCAGTCTCATGCCTGATCTCCAGAAGCTTTCTCTCTAATCATCCCACCCGGTTGGCGTTTTGAGGAGACGTCCGGCTGTTACCATAGCCGGAATCGCCCCGTTTCGGGAAAGACTCGGCCTTGGCCTCTCGGACATGTCCCACGGGCGCAGGCTGCGCATCCTATTCCCAACTCTGTTACTCTCAACCGCGCCTATGCGCGCCGCAGCTATCCTCGGCTTGGGATGCACCCAGAAAGACCTCAAACCCTTTCAGCTTGACGAGACAATTGGCTGGCGCATCGGTTTGCCCAACGCCGCCGATCAAGCCGATGCGGTGCTTCTCTTCGGCGGCGACGGCACCATTCATCGCCATCTGAGCCAACTGGTAAAGCTCGGGTTGCCGGTTTTGATTGTTCCCGCGGGCAGCGGAAATGACTTTGCCCGAGCCCTGGGATTACGTTGCGTTCGTGACTCACTTTCGGCCTGGCGTCGCTTCTGTGCCGCATACTCTTCCGAGCAATCCGAGGCTCAACCTGTGGCAAAGAGCAGCGTCCGCAGCATCGACTTAGGAATGGTAACGCCACTCGAAGCCGGAAGTTCGATTGGAAATGTCGCGCCTAACCCGCTTCCCGGCGCTGCCAGTTACTTCTGCAGCGTAGCTGGAGTCGGCCTCGACAGCGCCGTAGCTCGCCGCGCCGGGGCTCTGCCCCGCTGGCTTCGCGGTCATGGCGGCTATGCCCTGGCCCTAACTCCCACGATCTTTACTTTCGCCCCCCAACGAATGACTATATCGACCCCCGGAGGCTCTTCCAGTTGGACTCCGAGCAGCAACCAACAGACTATTCTCGCGGCATTCGCCAACACGTCAACTTACGGAGGAGGCATGAAGATTGCGCCGCACGCTCAGATGGATGATGGTCAACTCGATGTGTGCGTGATCGGCGGGATCAATCCCTTCAAACTTGCCTGTATGTTTCCCACAGTCTATTTCGGCCGCCACTTGCGAATTCGGCAGGTGACCCATCTGCGCGGGGCGCGCTGGCGAGTGGAAACTGAGTCCCCGCTCGAGATTTACGCCGATGGAGAGTACGTTTGCGAGACGCCTGGCGAAGTGAGTGTAGCCCCAGGCGCTCTGCGCGTGATCGCCAATTCGTAGTCAATTCTTCACGCGATGCGGGATTGGGAACTTGCAGAGTTAAAGAAAAAGAAGAGGAAACAAAAGGAAAACGCCTCCCGCGCAGACCAAGCTTGAACATGCCGGCACGGGAAGCGTCTTTAACGACCTGGTAACTTTATCCGAACTAGTCGCCAACTCCGCAAGTGCAGAGACCCTTCTTGCTGCCGACCTGCTGGATGGCATAGCACTCGCCACCGAGACGCTTTGCTTCGGTAGCGCTGAGCGTAGCATCCTGTGAGGCCGTCTCTGTAATTGTGAATGAGCTGTTCTGGATGTGAGTCGCCCATGACCGAATCGCAGCCGTCGGTGCGAGACTAGAGGGATAAAGCGGGCACACGCCGCTCTTGGTTGGAATCGAGACGATCTTGATCAATCCTGTGCTCAAGGTCACCCCGGTCAGCGGATTGCCGGTTACGTCTGTGTTCACGGAAAGTGTACGCAGACCATCCGGGCTAACGAAGCAACTGCAGCACTCCGACATTTCCTGCATCGGATCAAACACGTAAATGGCCGCGCAAAGGCTGCCACCAGCCGTGCCTGGATTCGTTATACGCAGGGTTCCATCGGGAGCGCCACCGGTGTTGGCGTTCGAAAAATAATCTACTTTCAGAGTATCGGGCGGCTCTTGCGCCACCGCGACCCCTGCACAGAGTGCCAGAGCTAAGGCACAGACTACGAGCAATGTGATTCGACGCATCATTATCCTCCTGGAGATCACGCTGCCAAGCTGGGGAGGGGATAGCTCGGCTTTCTGGCGCCATCGCCTAGCAAAAATCTTAAATGGCGATGCAAGTCCCCAAATGCACTAACCCATTTTTACTAACCCACCTAAAAGCCGCGCGGGATGGGCGGTTCGGCCCGACAGTTCAGAAATTCTCACTTCGGCTTGCACCTCGAACCGAGCCTTTAGTTTTCCTTCTTAGTCCCGTTGAACCACTTTCTTTGCCTCAATGCTAGAATTTCCCATGCCCGAACGACGTTCCCACACTTTGCTCTGGATTCTCATCGGAGGAGGAGCCTTCTTCCTCTTTGTACTTGCCGTATTCTCACTGGTTTACTTGTCGCTGCATGCCGGCAGCAGCGAGAGTAGTTTCAGTGGCTTCGGCGACCGCATCGGAGTGGTAGACCTTGACGGCGTCATTATCTCGCCGGAACCAGTGGTCGGACAGCTCAAGAAGTTCGGGGACGACTCTTCCATCAAAGCCATCATTTTGCATGTAAACTCACCCGGCGGCGGGGTCGCCGCCTCGGAGGAGATTTATCGCGAGGTCAAGCGCGTCCGCCAGGAGAAAAAAAAGCAGGTTATAGTTTCCATCGAGACCGTGGGCGCCAGCGGCGCCTATTACATCGCATCCGCCTCGAACAAAATCTACGCCGATAATGGAAGCATTGTGGGATCAATCGGCGTCATTGCCGAATGGGTCAACTATGGCGACCTTCTTAAATGGGCCAAGCTGAAGAGTGTCGTGTTCAAAACCGGTGAATTTAAAGATACCGGGAATCCCGCCCGCGACTTGACTCCGGCCGAGCAGGCCTACATGCAATCTTTGATCGACAACATGTTTGGCCAGTTCGTACAGGCCGTGGCCGACGGGCGCGGCCTGAAGTTTGACGATGTAAAAGCGATCGCCAACGGCAAAGTCTGGACCGGAGAACAAGCCCTCTCCATGAAGTTGATCGATAACCTCGGTGACTTTCAAGCCGCCGTAAAGGACACCGCCAAGTCGGTCGGGATTTCAGGCGAGCCTACACTGGTGCATCCGGACAAAGATCGCAAGACTCTGCTCGATCTCATGCTCGGCGATATTTCGCAGTATCTTCCGAATACCGAGAAAATGTTGGAGCAACACATCGGCTTCTACTATCTGTGGAAGTAGAAGACGTGCCCCGAGCTTTCTCGCTGTCCCAAACCCGCAACTTGCATACAACCCTTGAAATTTGAGAAGGTTATAGGGGTTGCCGAGGAGAACAGGGGTTCCGCCGTAAGGGTGGCACCTTTCACGCTGCGGCGCAGGAGCGAAAACTCACATGACGAAAGCCGACTTGATAGATGAAGTCTCGCATCTCGCGGAGCTTACCCGCAAAGACAGTGAAGTAATTGTGGAAACCATTTTCGACAGCGTGGTCCGCTCTCTGCGCGCCGGGGACAAAATCGAGATTCGCGGCTTCGGCAGCTTCCGCACCCGTCAGCGCAAGCCTCGTACCGGCCGTAATCCAAAGACTGGCGAAAAGGTAGAAGTGCCGGCCAAGAAGATTCCTTTTTTTAAACCCAGCAAGGAGTTAAAGGATCTGGTGAATGAAGGAGCAGCCGACGCGCCAGCAGTGCCTCCGCCGGTGACGCCGCCGATTACATCAGCGCCTGCGTAGAAATACCAAGTTTAAAATGGAGGTGTTGATGATCTGATGCTTCTCGGTTTTAAACTACGCGTTTCCCCTCGAATTCCTACTGCTCCCATCATCCGCCCAGTCCGGCCCTTCTCCGCACGATAGGAAAACAGCAAGTCCTTGCGACAGTTTGTGCATAGCGGCGATGATTCGATGCTCTTCGCCGGTACGCCCGCCGCTAACAACTGATGACGATTCGCTTCCACCAGGTCGAGAAAAATCTTCTTCGGCAACTCGCTGTGGCCGGGCGCTCGTGCCGTGAGAAACAGCATGGGATATTTCTCCCGCACCGGATCGCTCTCTTCCACGACGCGAAACAGCCGCGCCGTGTAAGCGAACTGCGACTCGAATTTCTCCCGCACTTCGGCGCCTACCTCGTAACAGCAACCATGTATGCCGGGACCAATCACTGCCTTCAGATCTCGCGCCAGGCTGCCGAAGCAGCCCCGCATCTCTCCGACTCCTTTCTCAACAATGCGTTTTACAGTGCCGCGCCAGCCCGCATGGAACACCCCCACCGCGCGCTTTTTGGGATCGACCAAAATAATCGGCAAGCAGTCGGCGGTCTGAATCGCAAGCAGCAAACCCGGAGTCCAAGTGATGAGCCCGTCGCCCACCAAGTGCGCTTCCGAGGGCGAATCGACGACGCGAATGATATCGGAGTGAACCTGGCGCAGCGTGATCAGAGGCCATCTGGCAACCCCAAGTTCGTGCTGAAATGCAGCGCGGTTGCGTGCCACCGCCTCCGTAGAATCATCTTTGGTGAATCCGAGGTTCAGCGCATCCCGGCCGTAGGATTGAGAAAATCCTCCTGCCCGCGTGGAAAATCCATGCACAAGCCAGGAAATTTTGCTGAGTTGAGCGGCTCGAAGAATGGCGATTGCAAAGACGGGCTGACTAACTTCTGGTCCCCGCCTCTTGGAGGCGCGGCTCTTAGCCGCGCCTCCGCCGGTCTTTAATGCTGCGGACTTCAGCGGCGGAGGGATTTTCGATATCGATCGAGTTTCCGCGACCTGCTTACTCGCTAGCTTTATCTTTCGCGTCGCCACCGAACTATGTTACCCGAGTGGACTCCGAGCGACAGAGGCCGCCCATCGCTGCCGGATCCCAGACAAAAACTTCTCTTTATCCGCGCGCATCAACCGCACCAGCTGTTGATTCCCAGTTTCCTCATGCGCCGCCGCCCATAGCACCATCTCGGTCAGTACCGGAGCCAGATCGATGCCTTTTTTCGTCAGCGAATAAATCAGCTTCCGCCCGTCGCCCGGATCAGGTTCGCTGCGAATGATTCCATACTGCACCAGTTTGCGCAGTCGGTCCGCCAGAATATTCGTAGCAATGCCTTCATAGCACTCCATGAATTCCTTGTAAGTTCGCACCCCGCGCAGCATCATGTCGCGAATAATCAGAAGCGACCAGCGGTCCCCCAACATCTCCACCGAAGCGTTCAGTGGACACTCCGACCTCCGTTTCAGACTTATCTTTCGGGGCACGTTTCTATTCTAAATAATCACTTGCATTTTACAAGTGAAATGTGGATACTGTTGCCGTCCCAGAGGAAATCAATGACGGGAATAACAGCGACGGGAAGATTGGCGAAAGGAAGAATGGCCCGGACGATCGCGATCAGAATCTTCGTGCTCATCGCACTGCTGAGCCCGGCGTGGCGAGCTCAGGCCGACGAAGCCAAATCACCGTATTCGAGCATGGCTCCTATCGACCAGTATCTGATGGATCGAAATGACGAGATAGCTTTGGCACGGAGTGCTGCGCCCGCGTCAATATCCAGTGATGCCGAAATCATGGTCCTCGGACGAAAAGGTTACGAAACCGCGTTTAAAGGTAACAACGGTTTCGTCTGTGTCGTCGAACGATCCTGGATGTCGCCCTTCGACGACCCGGAGTTCTTGAATCCCGATCAGCGGCTTCCCCTTTGCCTCAATCCGCCGGCCGTACGTTCCCACCTGCCACTCACTCTCAAAATGACAGAGTTGGCATTGGCTGGCTTGTCTAAAACCCATATGTTCGACAGCATTAAGGCAGCATTCGACAAGAGAGAACTGCCGCTGCCGGAACCTGGCGAGGTTTGCTACATGATGTCCAAGCAACAGTACTTTGGGCGCAAGTACGGGAACGCAGATCCTCATTTGATGTTTTGGGTTCCCAAGACTGACGACATGTTTTGGGGCGCAGGTCTCCCAGGCTCCCCGGTTTACGTACATCAATACTCTCCAGAGCCGATCACCGAGTTCATCATTTCGGTGTCCAAGTGGTCGGACGGAACGGCTGCGCCAACGGACTGATGCGGCGAATCCTGACGCGATAAAGGCGCACCCATGGAGGGAAGCTGTCGACGTCTTCCGGAGAAATCAATGAACCTACAGAGAGTCGAGACAATCGCTTTAAGATACTTCTCGTTCGTTGTCCTGCTGGGCGCGGCGTGGCGAGTACAAGCCGAGGATGCCAAAGCACCGTATCCGAGCATGGCCCCGCTTGAGCAATATCTGATGGCGGATCGGGATGCCGAGATAACCATGGCACGGAGCGCGGCGCCGGAGTCCATCTCGCGCGCTGCCGAAGTGTTGGTCCTCGGGCGTCACGGTTACGAAACCGCGGTCAGAGGTAAGAACGGGTTCGTGTGCATGGTGGAGCGTTCATGGACCGCGGGAATCGACGATCCCGTTTTTTGGGATCCCAAGATACGGGGTGCGATCTGCCTCAACCCGCCGGCGGCCCGAACCGTCCTTCCGATCACCATTAAGAAGACCGAGTTGATACTGGCAGGGCGATCCAAAGCTCAAATGTCCGACGCCATCAAAGATGCATTCGACAAGAAGGAATTGCCGGCGCTCGAGCCTGGCGCGATGTCCTTCATGATGTCAAGAGAAGCATACTTAGGCGATAACGCCGGACATTGGCATCCTCACCTGATGTTTTTCGCTCCAGAAACGGACGCTGTAACCTGGGGCGCAGATCTGCCAGGTTCTCCAATTCTTACATTTGGGTATAGTCAGGATCGACTGACGGTATTCCTGATTCCGGTCGCCAAGTGGTCGGACGGCACGGCTGATCTCGCGGATAAGCACTAACTATCCTTCGGCAGCCGCGTCTAACATTTTCCCGGCGAGTCTGTCGAACATCGCCTCAGCCTTTCGACTATACAGTGTGGGCATGGCTGCGCTAAAACCGAAAAAAAGGAGTCATGCTGCAGGAAACAGGGAACACTCGACGACGAAATCCAAATAAAAGGAATCGAATCAATGGAAACAAAACCCACGCACGAACAAGCCCAACTTCATTTACAACTCTATGAGCAGCGCCGGGAAGCGCGCTTGCGCCAGGCGCGCGATTGGTTCTTCAAGAATTACCTAGTCGAGAACGTGGAGGACGCGATGCGGGTTGGGGCCCCTGGGACCGAGGGCGGAACGTTCGCGATGATGGTTCTCACTTACTGGGACCAGGTCTGCGCCCTGCTCAACTACGGCTTGCTTCACGAAGACCTGTTCTTCGAGACCACAGGCGAGTTCTTTGGCGTCTGGGAGGCCGTGAAACCGGTGCTGCCGGGAATGCGCGAGAAATTCCAAAACAAGCATTTTCTCGGCCATCTTGAGACGGCAGCACAGCGTTATGAAACCTGGACAGAAAAACGCTCGCCCGGCCACATCGCGACCATGCGTGGATTTATGAAGCAGATGCGCAGCCAAGTCACGAAGGCGGCTTGAGGCCGAGCGAATCGCCTCTATCGATGTGCTTGCGGCGCTCGGGGGTTATCAGGAAGCACCAGCGCCGCAAGCTTCTTAATGAATAAACCTCAACAGGCACATACGAAGGTACTCTGCGAAGACGGCATGCGAAGAGTAATCGTTTCAAATCTGGTGACGCTCGATGGCTACTACGAGGGCCCCGGCCACGAGTTAGATTGGCATGTCGTGGATGATGAATTTTTGGCCTACGCGAAAGACATGCTTCGCGACGCCGATAGCTTGCTCTTCGGCGCCGTCACTTATCAATTAATGGCAGGCTATTGGCCGACCGCCCCGCGCCATGAGATCGCAGACCAGATGAACGGCTTGCCTAAGATTGTGTTCTCGAAGACTCTGAAAAGTGCGGACTGGAATAACTCCCAGCTGGTGAGCGGTAATGCCGCGGAAGAAATCTCGCGGCTGAAACGGCTTCCCGGCAAGGACCTTATAATTCTTGGCAGCTCACACCTAGCTTCATTTTTATTGACTCAAGGCCTGATCGATGAATATAGAGTTATCCTTATTCCCGTTCTGATTGGGAATGGGAAACCTTTATTTCCAGGACTCAAACAAGAAATCCGATTGAAACTCGCAAACACGAGACAATTTACCTCAGGTGTAATTGTCCTCTACTACCAAAAAGCGTCACAATGAATCGTTGAGCGGAATCGAACGCAAGTCACAGAGAAGAAAAGAACAGGAGGAAGCATTGAGCAAGGTAAGGGTTCTCGTAGGCACGCGCAAAGGCGCTTTCATTCTCGCCTCAGACGGCAAACGCGACCGTTGGGAGGTCAGCGGTCCGCACTTCGCGGGCTGGGAAATTTACCACCTCAAGGGCTCGCCCGCCGATCCCGATCGACTTTATGCGTCGCAAACCAGCGGCTGGTTCGGACAGTTGATTCAACGCTCCGACGACGGCGGCAAGAGCTGGCATCAGCCCGGAACACCGGCCGGAGTCGTTCCCGAACCCGGTCCTCCCACGTCTGCCAGCAACAAGTTCGTGTACGACGCCTCGCCTGCGACTGGCAAGCAACTCACCACACACCAGTGGTACGACGGCACGCAACATCCATGGGAGTTCAAACGCGTGTGGCATATGGAGCCGTCGCTCACCGACCCCAACACGGTCTATGCGGGTGTGGAAGATGCAGCCATCTTCCGCTCGACCGACGGTGGCGAGAACTGGCAGGAACTTTCCGGCCTGCGCGGCCACGGCACGGGGCCGCAGTGGCAACCCGGCGCAGGAGGTATGTGCCTGCACACGATCATTCTCGATCCCAGCAACCCGCAGCGTATGTGGATCGCCATTTCAGCCGCAGGCGCCTTCCGCACCGATGATGGCGGCCAGACCTGGAAGCCCATCAATCGCGGCCTTCATTCGAAATACATTCCCGACCCGAACGCCGAAGTCGGACACTGCGTTCACCACATCGCCATGAATCCTGCGCGCCCCGGCGTGCTCTTCATGCAGAAGCACTGGGACGTGATGCGCAGCGACAACGCCGGCGACTCCTGGGAGAAAATCAGCGGCAACCTGCCCACCGACTTCGGCTTCGTCATCGACGTGCATTCCCATGAACCTGAAACGATCTACGTCGTGCCGATTAAGAGCGACTCCGAGCACTATGTGCACGAGGGCAAGCTGCGCGTCTTCCGCAGCCGCAGTGGCGGCAACGAGTGGGAGCCGCTGACGAAGGGCCTGCCGCAAAGCAACTGCTACGTCAATGTGTCTGCGCGATGCCATGGCGGTCGACACTCTCGACGATTGCGGTATTTATTTCGGAACCAGCGGCGGACAGGTCTACGCCTCAGCCGATGCTGGCGATTCGTGGGCGCCGATCGTACGGGACCTTCCGGCGGTCCTGTCGGTCGAGGTGCAGACGCTACTGTGATTAGGGGAAGGTGAAGGCCGCTCTCCGTATAATATGTACTCATGCTGACCCGGGTCTACATCGACAACTTCCGCAGCTTCGTCAATTTCGAGTACCGTCCGGAAAAGAAGCAGTTGCTATTAGGAGCAAACGGAAGTGGCAAGTCGTCGCTCCTCGAAGCGATACGCTACGTCAAGTGGTTCATAAAAGGCGACGAAAACCCATTTTCGCAGTCAACTCGCACTCGCTGGCAAAATAAGCCCTTGCAGGTTGTCGAAGTCGAGGCGCTCTTGGATCGGCAGAAATATGAATACCGAGTGGAGGTTCGACTCGGGCTACCTTCCGTGAACCTGGAAAGTCTGAAAGTCTCTGGGGTAACCGTTTTTGAGCTGGCAAACGGCGAGATACGATTTTTCCCAAACGGCAGCGACAAGGCAACGGCCATTCCCGTGGAAATGACCCGCTCCGCCTTAAATCTCTCACAACTTAGCAATTCGCACGTTCGACGTTTTGTCGAGTGGATAGATTCCGTCCATTGCTTCCGCCCCGATACATACCCCGACGCGATGGACGAAAAAGCCGATAGCGAGGAACAACAGCCAGACTTCGAACTCGAAAACCTCGCCCCTTGGTACAGCCATTTGGTACAGACATATCCCGACGAGAATGTGAGATTCATAGGCGCTCTGAAGGACGCGCTCGACGGATTTCAGGCCCTAAGATTTTCCTCCGAGGAAGACGGAGTAAAGAAGCTCCGAGCTGACTTTACCGGCCCCGCGACTGGGAAGGTTAGCTCTTCGCTTTCCGAGCTTTCGGAGGGGCAGCGGTCGTTGGTGGGCTTGTACATGATCCTGCATTTCGTGCTCGCCAAGGGCCGCACGGTGTTCATCGATGAACCGGATAACTTCATTTCTTTACGTGAAATACAGCCGTGGCTCAAGGCTGCGGAGGAGGCGATCGAGGACCACAACGGCCAACTCATCCTCGTTTCGCATCACCCTGAGATTCTAAATCAATGGGCTGCCAGGCACGGCTTGCGCTTTTTTCGGGAGGAAGGCGGGCACGTCCGAACGGAGAAGTTCCGCGTCGATCCGAAGGGCGACTTACAGCCTTCAGAGTTAATTGCGCGTGGGTGGGAGAATGCGTAAGCGATGCCTAGTAATCGTTGTCGTAGAGGACGAACATCATGAAATGCTCGTGCGGAGATACCTTCGCAGACTGGGTTCACATGAGGCGAGGTTTGAGCGCTCACCATCCGGGGAAGGAAGTGCTGAGCACTGGGTGCGAAAGACTTTTGTAAAAGAGACGAGAGTATACCGCAGCCGAAACGCGCAAACCAAACTGATAGTGGCAATCGATGCAGATAAGTTCACGGTGGCCGAACGGCTTTCGCAGCTAGACCAAGCATTGAGAGATGGAGGAAGTTCTCCGGTGGATACCAACAAAGAGCAAATAGCTAGGTTAATTCCCAAACGCAACGTCGAAATTTGGATTTCGTGCTTGAATGGCGCCGCGGTCGATGAACAGACTGATTACAAAACTGGAGAGAACGCCCATGGTGAATCGATACCAAGTGCGGCGAAAACCCCCTTCGACTGGACCCGACGGAATGTTGCCCTTCCGATGCACTGCGTAGACTCCCTGCGCCGCGGGGTAAGCGAACTTAGTAAACTCGGCTTCCCAGAATAACGAGAGCTAATCCTTGGTGCTCGACTCAATTCACCTTGGTGCTGACGCGCTGCATGTCTCTGAGTGGGTTGACGTGCTCAGCGCCTGGCGGGGTAGTCTCCTCGCACAGGGGCACGGCGGAGCGCAGAGTCGTGCCCGCCGGGGTTGAACAAATCGTGAAATCGCCGCCAAGCTCTTTCATGCGTTCGCGAATGCCCGCCAGCCCGACCCCCGAACCAGATCCAGTTCGGTGGAAGCGTTCCATCACGGATGGCGACAGTCCCCGGCCAAAGTCTTTAACCTCGAGAACGGCGCGATCCGGAAGCCGCTGAAAATTCACCTCGACCGTCGGGCTCGCGGAATGCCGATGCGCGTTGATCAGTCCTTCCTGCAGGGATCGAAACAGCGCAAGTTCGACTAGCTCTGGCATTCGAGCGGCATTGCCGACTCCGTCGGAAGGCGCGTCGGGCTTAGTAAAATTTGTCTTGATCGTCATCGCCGTGCGCTTGGCGAAGCCGTCGATGAACCAATGCGCCGCCGCTTCAAATCCCGCCTCGTCGAGCAACGGCGGATGCAGCAAGTAAGACATGGTTCGAATACTAGAGACGGCATGGTCGATGATCTTGCGCGTCTCCTCCAGCATCGGAGAGTGCTTGCCACTGTGGGTCAAGGCCATGTCGACGTTGATCTGAGCCGCCGCCAGCCATTGACCGAGACCATCGTGAAGTTCGCGGGCAATGCGGCGGCGTTCTTCGTCCTGCACCCGCATCAGCTTAGCCGAGAGTTTCCGCAAGGCCATCGTCCGCTTTTCCACCAGCATTTCCAGTTCGTCGTGCGCCCGGCGTAATTCTTCCTCTGCCTGCTGCCGCTCTTCGAGATGGTCGCGGATTTCATACTGCCGCAGCCGCGACCGGATGGCGGTGCGGGCGCTGCTGATGAGCGTAGCTGGACGCAGCGGCCGCTCGATCAGATTGATATTGCCCATGGGCGTGCGCGAGCGCACCATCATTTCTGTGTAGGGGGTCGTAGCCCCGCCTCCGGTAAGCACGATAATCGGAAAATCGGACCATGCCGGCTGGGCTGTAACGGCGCGTCCCAGCGCTTCGATCGCCTCATCGTCGAGCGCTTCCTCGGCCAACACTGCCGCGCCCGCGCCGCCGCCCACGCATCGGGCAATCTCGCCCACGCGGTTGACCACGCCCACCGGAATTCCCGAACCTTCCAAAACTTCGCGCATCAGCATGGCATCCTTGCCAAAAGGAGCCAGCACCAGCACGCAGTAGTCGGAATGAAGTAGCGTCGTCATCAATATCAATTCAATTCGACTTGAATCCGCCGAGAAATGTTGGCGTACCGGTTAACACTCCCTGAAACTCATGCAAAGGCTTTCCGATGTGAATTCGATCCGGCCCCAATTTCAGCTCCCGAATGGTGTGCTCATGATTTCCGCTGCGTCGTTTGATGGTCGAAATAGCCTGCCGCACCTCGCCTTGCGATTCAAAGTAACGTAGCAGAAGAATATTGTCCGCAAGATAGCTCACGTCGACCGCGCTCTGCAAAGGCGAGCCAATCGTGCCGGCCTGCGCCAGAATCATGAGCGTGAGCACGCCGCGGTTGCTAAGGTAAGCGAGAAGTTCGTGCAAATGCACCGCCAGAAACTCTTCGCCGGGCATGGACTGCAGATATCCATTCAGGCTATCGATGACGACGAGGCGAATATCCTCGTTCTCCACCAGATTCTGCATATTGGCTACTAACTCCCCCGGAGTCAACTCGGCGGGATCTACGCGTTGGATCACGATCTTTCCCGAGGCGAGATGAGGACGCAGATCCATTCCCAGGCCCGCAGCCCTCGCCATCAGGGTGCGGGGCGCCTCTTCGAAGGTGAACATCGCGCAGCTTTCTCCCCGTTCGGCGGCAGTCACCGCCCACCGCGCCGCGATGCTGGTCTTGCCACAACCCGCGGGACCGATCAGCAAAGTGCTGGTACCGCGATCGAGTCCGCCGCCGGTCAAGGCATCGAGTTCTGCAATACCGCTGGGAACGGCCTCGGGCACCTCCTCGGACCGCGAATCCGCAGCCACGAGTCGGGGAAAAACCACCACTCCCCCGGTCGCGATCGCATAATCGTGAAAACCTTCGCGATACGGAGTGCCGCGCAGCTTCACGATCTCTATTTGGCGCCGTGTCTTGCCATACTCGCGCGGCACTTTGTCCATGCTGATCACGCCATGCACCACGCTGTGCAGCTGCAGGTCGGAGTCGCGCAAACTGCGGTCGTCCAGTAAAAAAACGGTACATTCCTGGTCAGCCATAAAATCTTTGAGCGACAGAATCTGGCGACGGTAGCGCAACGGGTCTTTGGCCAGCATGCGCAATTCGCTGAGCGCATCGATGACGAGGCGATCGGGCCGGACGCGCTGAACTTCTTTGACGATCCTCTGCATGCGGTCGTTCAGTTCCACTTCGGCGGGATGAAAAACCGTATACTGCTGTTCGGGAAGAAGATCGTTTTCGTTCGGTAACAACTCCACAATTTCAATAGCATCGAGCGAAAGTCCATGCGACCGGGCCGCATGATTTAAATCGTCGCGCGATTCCGAGAGGGTGATGTAAAGAACGCTTTCGCCCCGCTTTACGCCATCGCGCGCAAATTGCATGGCTAGCGTGGTCTTGCCCGCGCCGGGGTCGCCTTCAATCAAATAAAGCCGGCCGGCGGGGAAGCCGCCATTTAGAATGTTGTCCAAGCCGGCGCAGCCGCTGCTTACGCGCTGGTCGCTCTCCGGCTTCGGCAAGAGGGTTAAATCGGATCTGGGTGCTGCCAAGACTTCTCCGTTCCGGCAGGGCGCCGGTGGTCTGAATCGATACATCGTTAGACACCTCCGCCTCTGCCTGATTGAAACGTGTTTGGCGACAATAACGCCATCCGTTAAGATGGACGAAAGTGAGCCCAACAGCTATCCGTGCAATTGCTGATTTGCGTACAGGGTTTTCTGTAGAAGCTCGCATAGCGGGCTAAGGCAGTCTCTTGGCGGAGAGGGCAATGGTTTCCAACGCGATCAGGATCATTCTTCCCCAGCATCTGCGAACTCTGGCCGGAGTGGGCAGCGAGTTCTCGATTGAGGTCGTAACTCCCGTTACCCTGCGCGCAGCGCTGGATAGGCTCGAAGAGTGCTATCCCATGCTGCGCGGCACGATCCGCGACCACGATACCCAACAACGCCGCCCATTCCTGCGCTTTTTTGCCTGCGAGCAGGATCTCTCAAACGAGTCGCCCGATGCTCTACTCCCAGAGGATGTCGCTTCGGGCAAAGAGCCGCTGCTGATTTTAGGAGCGATTGCCGGCGGCTGATTCCTCGCGACCGATTGTTGAACGTGGACATCCTTTTCGTTCGGCTTCTGGTACGCCGACTGAATAGGTGGGAGCCGCAATCGAAGATCAGCCGCATGCGGGCGCAAGAATGCCTATTCGGTAGAACGCGCTCCCCGCCATTTCGCTCCCGTTATCTCCATCCGTGTACTGGAGAGGCTGATTTCGATTGCTAATGACCACCCGGTAATTGAAAATTTCAGGGACGACCGTCTCCATGAGAGAACCTCCATCTGCGCTTTCCGCGGCGGGCTTTGGCGGTGCCTGGTTCGCGCTCTGTCTGGCCTTCGCCCTCCATACTCTGGACGAGGCGGCCACCGGCTTTCTCGCCGTCTACAACCCCACCGTCATCATTTTGCGGCAGCGCTGGAGTTGGTTTCCCATGCGTCCCTTCGAATTTCGGGTATGGCTGCTTTTATTGGTGGTGGCTTGCGGAGTGTTGTTCTGTCTGACTCCGGTGGCGGCTCGGGGAATGCCTGGGCTGCGCCCCCTCGCGTGGATTTTTGCCATCATCATGTTTCTAAACAGCCTCAGCCACACCCTGTTTACGATCCTCGGGCACACCGTAGGTGCGGTCACGTTCCCCCGCCCGGCGCCCGGGTTTTATTCGTCGCCTTTTTTATTCGCGGCTTCGTTGTGGTTAATGATCAGGTTGCGGCGCACCGCGCAGGTGGATTTTCGTTTGCCCGCCATCGACTGATTCGCCGCTGATACCCAGAAAACGCAGACTTCCAAGCGGCTTACTGCAGGACGCTGCCTGCCTCGCCCTGCTATCATCTTTTTCGGAGCACTTCGCAGTATGAATAACCGCAACCTGCAAGACGAAGACGAAGACGAATTCGAGGAAGATCGTTCTTATATTTCCGGTAAAGGAGAAGGAATCATGGAGGAAGGTACGGGCTCTCACGGGAGCGCGCGGCGCAACGAAGATATTGCTCTCGATCTGATGAAATTTGTGGCGATGACTACAGGTTACGGCCGAACCACTTCTTCCGGCGTCGGTTTTCAAGGCTCAGGATCGGCGTCCAAACCCGACGAATATGCAGCCCAGCTACTGGAGTTGTATAGCAAGTGCCGAGCGGCCGTTGAAGGAAAAAAGTAGCCAGTACCCAATATTTAGATGAGAACGCGAAAAGGCCGCGGCCACGGGACCGCGGTCTGATAGGAGCTTATATCTAATTCGCAACGAGCCTCGTAAATCTAGCGGCGGCCCTTCTTAGCTTTTTTCTTAGCCTTCTTTGCCGGCTTCTTAGCAGCTTTCTTTTTCGCCGGTTTCTTAGCGGCCTTTTTCTTAGCCGCCGGTTTTTTCTTGGCGGGCTTTTTCTTGGGCGGCGCCTTCTTTTTGGCCGCGGGCTTTTTGGCCGCGGGCTTCTTCGCCGCCGGCTTCTTAGGACCACCACCGCCCTTCGAAGCGGGCTTGGGTGCGGGAGGAGGCGGCGGGGGCGCGACCGGTTCGCTCAACTCCGGCTCCGGCACGCCGGCTTCTTCTTCCTCTTCTTCTTCCTCTTCAAAATCCTCTTCGAGCGACTCGCTGTAGGCGCCGCTGTCGCCGAATTCTTCTTCTTCATCACGCGCGTATAGGGTGGGATCGTTGAACCTCATTGCTCCTCCTGATCTGATTTGGCTGCCTGGCGCAATCAAGCGCAAGGCTGCACGACACGGGAAATTAAAAGACCAACACAACCTTTATGCTGGAACGGCGGGCGATTATAGCACGACGTTTGGTGCAGACCGCAAGGGCCACGATCACGTAGTCCCTGCCTATCCTGTTAACACACGGCGCTCGGGAATGGAAGAAGATTTTTTTCAAGGCAGTGGTCAGTCGCCGGCATATGAGCGGACCCGCTTTGCTCGCGACCCATTGGCCGCTAACCACGATTTAGAAGCAGGGGATTGAGGGCCATTACAGCTTTCGTTGCGAGCAGGCGCTCCACTGTCGCACTGCCGTCCTTTGCCTAGGAAATTAAGGCTCCCAGAAGCAGCGAACGCCCCTAGAAGGAGCGTCCGCTGTCATTGACCCAGCTCTCTAGCTGGGTTAGTTGAATGGAACCGCCGGAAGTACGGGTGTTCCTTCCGCACGAACGGCCTCCAAAGTCGAAGGACTGATCCCCAAGGCGCGGAGAATGGTAGGGGCCACCTGGGCGGTACCCACCCCAGCGCTTATCGTCCTGGATTGGAAGGTCGGGAAGGAAAGCAGCAGAACGACGTTGGTGTCGTCGTGGGAGAATCCGCCGTGCTCTTCCTGTTTCGCGGTGCTGCCGGAGTAGGTAACGCCGACGTTCGGGGTCACGATGATGTCCGGCGTTCGGGGGTCGTTGGTGGGGTTGTTGTAGTTCAGAGACAGGGACGGGCCGTAGTAGATCTGGCCGAGCCCTACTCCGGTCGTAGTAGAGGGGTTAGCTTCGATGATCGCGACGGCGGCGTCAGTATTGGCGGAACTGGCCAGCCAGAGCAGCGAGACGTCGTCTTCGGTTGGGCCGATGCCAGTGGGGTTGTTGGTCGACTCCGAAAACGGCAGGTAGCCCGCGTTGGAAAGCAGGGTCGCGGGGGAAGTGCCATTGATGGTCTGCCCGACGTAGCGGCTGGGATCGATGGGCGACTGGCCGTGTTTGGCAGTGATCACGATCAGCGTCGAACTCAGGAGCCCTTGTTTCTGCAGTTCGCTGACGAAGGCTGCAATCGAGGCGTCGACGAACTGGAACTCGCTTAGCAGCGCCGCGCTGGGGGTAGCCTGGGCATCCAGATATCCGCCCGTCGTCTTGTTGCTTGCTTCGATGAGCTTCTGGCCCACGCTGAGCGCCTGGAAGTTCATGCCGAAGATGGTTGGAACCTTGGTCTGCTTGGTACGGAGGTGGTTCCAGCCGTCGATTTCGTTGAGGATCGCGTTCACCTTCAAAGTGTCGTAGCACTGAATGTTCTGAAAGCTGTTAGTCCAGGCCGTCAGGTCGGCGCCGCTATCGACGATGCTGGAGCAGTTAACGCCGGTGGGCGTGGTGACTCCGGGGAGGCCGATCACGGTGGAGTTGATTTCGGGCGAGTAGAAGTCGTCCAGCGCACTCGGTCCGATGCCGGAAGCGACGGAGCCGTAGGCAGGGTGCTTGTCGGACCAGGCTGCGTATCCGCCAGCGGCATGAATTACGCTAAAGATGCTGTTGGCGCGGACGAAATCCCATGGGAATACGGGTTTGCACCCTGTGCTGGGGTTTCGAACCAGCCGCGCGGAATCGATGGACGCGAGGCCGCCGTCGGTGAGCGCTGCGCCGGGAGCGCCGCCGTTCACTTTGGTCTTATCGATGTCAATGCCTTCTTCATATTCGGTGGTTGTTCCCGTTGGCGCCCCAAAGGGGGTGCAGGGGCCGGCACCAAGGCCGTTGCCGGTGGTTTGTGCGGGAGCGGAGTAGCTCCTGGAGTAAGCGACGTCATAATAAACACCAGTGAAGGCCGGGCTTCCGCCGGTGACGATGGCGGTCAGGCCAGGGAAAGAATCCGAAGGCTTCGAGGTGCTGGCGGCCACGTAGTTAATTCCCGTGGTGCCGAGAGCGGCAATCGCCGGGCAATAAGGTTGGCCGTTGTTGGCCGTGGTGATGCCGTTGGCGCAGTTCAGGAAATCAACCGCGTGCATGCCGTCGATGCTGATAAGCAGGACGCGCTGGATTGCGCTGGTGCTGGACGTCTGGGCGAGTGCTGCTGCTGCGGCCAGCATTAGAGCTAGGATAGACACGCCGACGCGAAGTCTACGAATAGAAATCATGGATCTCCTCCAGGTAGGAATTTGTAGAGATGCTTGAAGAGAATTAGCAGGGCGTTATGAACAGGGGCTTAACGGAATGTGAATGGCATGTTAAAAGAAGTCTTAAGGTTATTACTGTAGAGGAGGGTTAAGAACCAGAGAGCCTAGCGTGCCGGTTCGACTACCAGAATCATGCCGGGATGCAGAATAGCGACATTGCCGTTGGTGCGTTTGAGGGCAGCGACAGTGGTGTTGTAAGCTGTGGCGATGGAGTACAACGTCTCGCCGGACTTCACCGTGTGGCGGAGAATGCTGTTCCCAGTCGCGCCTTGATCGCCCGTTTTTTGCGAAGCATCTAAACCGGTTGCGACCTTAGCATTTGTAGTTTTCGCGCTCGCCGTTTGTGAAGCATTGTGGAAGTGACTCTCAGACTTACCCGATCCTGCCGAAGCCACCTCGCCGCTTGGAGTTACCGGCAAGTGCAGGGCAAGGACCTTCCGCCCATGTAAACCATCGCCGCGCAGGCCGTTCCAGCGCCGGATGGTCTGTTCGGGGATGCCGAAGTTCTCCGCCACGGTCTCGACGGTGTCTCCCCGGCGAATTTTGTAGCGAGTAATGCGGCGCGCATAAGTCGCGGTATCGCTCTGCGGATGCTTGCCGGGCGCAATCGGAATAATCACTTTGGCGTCGGCCTCAAGTTCCGCACCCTCCAGATGATTTACGTCGGAGATCGACTTAGGCGTCGCATGGTAAGTTCTCGCCAGCGAAGCCAGTGTCTCTCCTGAGTGAACCGTCGGATAGCGCCACCACAACCGCATGCCGGTGGGAATGGCGGCGACGGAACTCTGATATTGTTCTCTTGTTCCCGCTGGCAGGTGCAACTCGAAAGCACCTTCCTTTGGCGTGGTCCGCCGCAGGAGGCTGGGATTCAGTTGCTGGATCTCAGATGGGGTCGAATCGACGCAATCGGCGATCAGACGCAAATCCACTGGATAACTGACGATCACTTTGTCGAACGCCACCGGCTCATCCATCGAGACATCATCAAAACCATAGTGCGACAGATTCTTGGTCATGATCGTCATGGCCAGGATGATGGGAACATAGTTGCGCGTCTCTTTGGGTAGAACGTTGCGACGGTAAAGCTCCCAGAAGTCGGCGTAGCCGGTGCGCCTAACGGCGGCCTGCACGGTGCCGGGGCCAGAGTTATAGGCGGCCATAGCCAGATACCAGTCGCCGAACTGAGCATACATATCTCTCAGATGACGGGCTGCGGCGCGCGTGGATTTTTCCGGATCCTGGCGATCGTCGACCCACTGGTTGCGATGCAACCCATAGCCCTGGCCGCGGGCGGACATAAATTGCCAGATACCGCGAGCGCCGGCGCGGGAAACCGCTGTCGGCTGAAATCCGGATTCGGCTTGCGCCAGGTAAATCAGATCCTGAGGAACGCCTTCTTGCCTCAGGATGGTGGCCATCATGTCGTGGTAGCGACCGGAGCGGGCATAGGCGCGCTCGAAAACCCCGCGTCCGCGATTCGAAAAATAACTGATATAACCCGTGACCTGGTCGGTTAGCATCAGCGGCAAGTCGGAGTGGGTCGACTTCAGCTCAGCCTGCACCTTCGCCCGGATGTTCGGGTCGTTCGCAGGCGTCACTCCATTGGTCTCGTCAATCGGAGCCGGCTCAGCCTTCTGGGCTTCGGTATCGGCGGAAGCCTCTCCCAAATCCAAGTGGTTCACGCCCTCGACGACGCGATCGAATTCCTTCGCCAGGCGCTCATCCGAGCGGATATCAAGCTGGCTTTCCAGCATGGCGTTGAAAGCACCGTCGAAATCCTGCTTCGCCGCGTCAGTACGCCCGGCCTGGTAATCGGCCAATCCTGCCTGGTAACTGTTTTCGACCTTGGTGATGAGATCGGCGACCGGATCAGGAGCCGGCGGCGTCGAAGGCGATTGCGCTTTCTCCAAAGCTGCCGCTTCCGGCTGGGCCTTATCTGGAGTCTTCACCTCTGGCGGAAACACTTGCGAGTCTCGCGAAGCCGCTGCCCCAATCGGCGAGGGTTTGGCCGCGGTCAGGGCCGGAGCATTTCCGGCAGGCAGCAACGTGACCGGCTTTTGCGCCGTCTGGCAAGAAGATGTTGCCAGGGCCACGATGGCCAGTGTCACAGTCTGCAGATGGCTTTTAGCAACTCGCATAGTTTTCGAAGCCGCGCTTCGCGCAATCGGCGCGTTCGCAGCTAATCCGGTGCGATGTTAAAGTCCGGTGAATTCTACCAAAAATCGTACCCCGCGGTCCCACCCGGGTCAACGACCGAAGGGGAACTGCGGCGGTTACGTCCGGAACCGGCATCCTGGTTACCGAAACCCCATCTTGAGACGGCGTTTGGCAGCGCAAAGGTTGGAGAAGCGATTGAGTAATTGCGGAATTTAGCAATTGAGTAATTGAAAGAGCCAAACCTCACGGAATCCAGCGTTTTCATTACTCAATTACTAAATCCCCAATTACTCAATCCCCTACACTCGCCAGTGGTCTGGCCGCCAGGTCTGGATCGACTTCTTTATTTCTGCCGGGGCGAGGCTTTGCGCCAGCGTGCGCTGGGCTAACGCGGGCAATTCGGCGTCAGAGGCAAAGCGCAGGGCGATGAGCTGGCGTTCCGTGAATTCCGGAATGCGGGCGCGCAGCGGCTCGGGCAACAGCAACGCCAGCCGCTGGCGTTCTTCCAGTCGAATCACTCGATCCTGCACCTTGAGCGCATAAAGTCGAATCTTGAACACCGCGACCAGCGCCGCTACCGACAGCACGAAAAGAGCCGCCGCGTGCAGCCTGGGGTGCCAGATAACGTGGATGAGAGCTGCGATGACCGAGAGGCCGAAGACCGGTAGCAAGAAGAAGTGGAACCAGGGATCCAACCGCGCATGACTGGCAATATCCTGTGGGGCATCAGGCATAAAGAATCCTCCTCAATTCGATCAGCCCACGAACTTATACCCCAACCCCGGAGTGGTCAAAATTAATTATCGGATCGGCTTCTACTTTCCGGCGAAGACCTGACGACCTGAAGATCGATGGTGCCGTAGCGCTGCGCACGAATTAACAACAGGCACGTGGCGACGGTTGTGCTACCGAACCTTGAAGGCTCTGTGGCACAATCGAGACCATGAAAGCCATCCAGGTAAAACAGGTCGGTGGACCGGAGGCGATGGAAGTCGTCGAACTACCGGTGCCGCAGCCGAAAGCAAACGAGGCAGTCGTAAAGCTCGCCGCCTCGGGCGTGAATTTTATCGATGTTTATTTTCGCGAGGGGCGCTACAAAGCTCCCCTCCCCCTTATTCCCGGAAGCGAGGGCGCGGGAACAGTCACTGGCGTCGGCGCCGATGTCACTTCAGTAAAAGTGGGCGAGCGAGTGGCTTGGGCGATCGTCCAAGGCTCTTACGCCGAGTATACTTCTGTCCCCGCCGACCGCCTCGTATCCATTCCATCGGGAGTTACCGATCAGCAGGCCGCCGCTGTGATGCTGCAGGGCATGACGGCTCACTACCTCTCGCACGATACTTTTCCCCTGAAAAAAGGTGAGACTGCGCTGGTG
Source organism: uncultured Acidobacteriaceae bacterium (assembly GCA_963789875.1). Lineage (GTDB taxonomy): Bacteria > Acidobacteriota > Terriglobia > Terriglobales > Acidobacteriaceae > Sulfotelmatobacter. The sequence goes on from CAWBMI010000002.1 coordinate 389,291, forward strand.
CATGCCGCTGCCGGCGGGGTCGGATTGCTGCTTGTGCAGATGGCGCACCACATCGGGGCGCGGGTAATCGCTACAGTCTCGACCGACGAGAAGGCCAAACTGGCGCGCGAAGCCGGGGCGGACGAAGTCATTCTCTACACCCATCAGGATTTTGAAGCCGAAACCAAGCGCATCACCGGCGGCAAGGGCGTGGATGTGGTCTACGACTCGGTCGGCAAAACAACATTCGAGAAAGGCCTCAACGTCCTGCGGCCACGCGGCATGATGGTACTCTTCGGCGGATCGAGCGGTGCCGTGCCTCCCTTCGACCTGATCACGTTATCGCAAAAGGGATCGCTTTACGTAACCCGGCCCACGCTGACAAACTACATCACTACTCGCCAGGATTTAGTCGCGCGGTCCAGTGCGGTGTTGAACATGGTTGCCGAGGGAAAGCTCAAACTGCGTATCGAGCATACGTATCCTCTGGCCGAGGCGCAGCGAGCGCATCGCGATCTGGAAGGGCGCAAAACCACCGGCAAGCTGCTGCTGATTCCGTAGTGCATCCAGATTCGCCGTCACAAGGACGAGAAATGAAAGCAATTCGCGTGCACCACACGGGCGGTCCGGAGGTTATGCAGCTGGAGGAAGTTCCGGTTCCTCAACCGAAATCCGGCGAAGCGGTCGTCAAAGTCTCAGTCGCGGGCGTGAATTCAATCGACGGCTACTTTCGCGACGGGCGCTTCCGCACGCCGCTGCCTTTCATCCCCGGGCAAGAAGGCGCCGGTGTTGTGAGCGCCGTGGGTTCGCAGGTTAAAAACGTCCAGGTCGGAGACCGCGTCGCCTGGAGTGGAGTGCTGGGTTCCTACGCGGAGTCGGTAGTCTCGGCTGAAGACCATCTGGTACCGGTGCCGGCGGCGATCAGCGACGAGCAAGCCGCCGCCGCAATGGTGCACGGCCTGACCGCGCACTATCTCGTAACCGATGCCCACAAACTCAAAGCGGGCGAAACCGCGCTGGTACATGCTGCCGCAGGCGGAGTTGGACTGCTGTTGGTGCAGATGGCGCGCGCCATCGGCGCACGCGTAATTGGAACGGTATCGAGCGAAGAAAAAGCTCAACTCGCGCGCGAAGCCGGCGCCGACGAAGTGATCGTCTTCACTAAGCAGGATTTTGAAACCGAGGTGAAGCGTTTAACGGATGGCAAAGGCGTCGAAGTAGTCTACGACGGCGTAGGCAAGGCAACCTTCGACAAAAATTTGAATGTCATGCGCCTGCGGGGAATGCTCGTGCTGTACGGAATGTCGAGCGGCGCGGTGCTGCCCGTCGACCCGGCGAAACTCTCGGAGAAGGGCTCCCTCTACATGGCTCGCACCACGCTGGCGCATTTCACCGCGACTCGCGAAGAATTGTTGGCCCGCACCAGCGCCCTTTTCGGCATGATTGCCGACGCCAAGCTAAAGTTGCGAATCGCGAAAACCTACCCGTTGGCGAATGCGCCGCAAGCACATCGCGACATGGAAGCCAGAAAGATCGCTGGCAAACTCTTGCTGATTCCATGAGGTGGCGAGCAGTATTTAATCTTGTGCGAGTTCAAATCAAACGGAGGTTGGGAAAGTCCTGGGCATAGCGACTGGCATCGCGCGTCATCAACCGGTCCGATTGCAGCAGCGCATGCGATGCGATAACGAAGTCCGCCGGAAGACGCTTTGCCGAACCTCCGCCCGAGCGCCGACGGCGTGCGGCACAAGCCGCGAAGCCGACTGCAGCTAACCTCCAGACATCCTCTGCAAGCTCGAAATCGACCGCGATATTCATCTCCCTGAGCAATTTCTCAACGCGCTGCGCGTCGCCTGTGGGAATAGCCGAAAGCTCGACGAATACTGGTGCGCTTACCACGAGCGCTCCTTCGGCGCGCGCCTTCGACAATTGAACGGCAATCGTGGCCGCCGCCGGCTCATCCGACCAAAATATCGACAAGATATTCGTGTCGAGCGCCGTCCTCATTCGTAGTCTTTATCGCTTCGTATATCGTCGATCCAAGCCTTGATTCCCTCTTCCCCACCGGGGAACGGACCCAATATCCCGATGTACTTTTCGAATGGGTTTCCTTCGGATCGCGCGGGACGGATCACCGTGCGATCTTCCTCGACGACAAATTCGACACGGTCCCCAGTTTGCAGCCCGAGACGCTTACGAATCTCTTGTGGAACGGTGAGTTGACCCTTGCTGCTCATTGTGCTGAAATGGCTCATCTTTACCAGTACTACTTATAGTAAGGATAGCATTCCTTACCATTATTTGCAAAGAGATAGCGCTTATTTGCGCGAGTATTGCCGCACGTATGAGGGCACGCCAACTTTTGGAGCAAGTCGCGGATCTTCTATGGGCGTACCCGCATTCATCTCTAGCGGCACCACTCCCGCCCAAGTAGGAAAAGAATAATCAGCTTCGTCGTCAACCGGAGGCCCCACGCGTACCTTGGCCGAAAACTCTTCAATCGGCACTCGCAGCACCGACGTCTGCTTAAGCTCGCGTTCGTTCGGCTGACGCGAGTCCGCCCAGCGGCCGGGAATGATGTGCTCCGAAAGCAGGCGCAGCGCTTCAATCTTCTCCGCGGGATCATCTACCAACGCCGCCTTACCGAGCACCACCACCGACCGGTAATTCATGGAGTGATTAAAAATCGAGCGTGCCAGCACAAGGCCGTCGAGCAAAGTTACGGTGATGCAGACCGGCACAGCTTCTTTCATGTGCCGCAGCATGCGGCTGGCAGCAGAGCCGTGAATATACAAGCTGTCGTCTTTGCGACCGTACGATGTTGGAATTACAAAGGGCTGGCCATCCACCACGAAGCCGACGTGACACAGAAACCCTTCATCGAGAATACGATAGGCCGTTTCGCGATCATAGACCGCGCGCTCGGCTTCGCGGACAAGGCGCGTCCGCGGGGTAGGCGTATAAGGCTGTGACATTGGGGAACAAACTCCGGCAAGCGCCAAGGATGGAGGAAGTGTAACATCGGCCTCCGGCTTCCGGACGCCCGAAGCCGCGATGCCTTACCAATACAACTTCATCGCAAACTGAAACTGCCGCGGATCATATGCCGCCGTGGCCTGCCCTGCATTGGTGAACAAGGGGCTCACCGCCGCAACGTTGTACTTGTTCGCGAGATTAAACATGTCGGCGATCAACTCCATGTTATAGCGCTCGGTGAAATAAATACGCTTGGCGACGCGCAGGTCGTCGAACAGAGTATACGGAGTGTGGCCGGCGTTCCGCCCCAGGTTGCCATCCAGTGAGAGCAACGTGCCGTTGAAGTCCGCGAGGCAAGGCTCCTGAAAAACTCCGGTCGGTGAAAACTTCGAGGGCACTGCCGGACCTTGTGCCGCGCAAGCCGGATTGACGAAAGTATTCGGCCGGCCCGTGAGCGCCGATTCCTGCAGGTTGTCGCCATTGCCGGTGATGATGTTGAAGGGACGCCCGGAATTGATATCGAGCAGCGGAGCGACGGTCCAGTAGCTGAAGAACTTGCTGACAAAACCGCTGCCGCCGAGCTTTCCGCTTTGATAAACCCCGCTGAAAACGAAACGCTGGCGCTGGTCGAAGAGCGAATTGGAACGGTCTCGGCCGGGGTAATAACTATCCTGCGGAGTAAGCGTAGCTTGCAAATCGGTCGAATCGTCGATGGCATGGGACCACGTGTAAGACGCCAGAAATTCGTAATGACTCCCAAAACGCTTGCGCAGGTTGGCGCTAAGCCCGCTATAAGCGGAGCTGCCGTTCGAATAATTGGCGTCCATGTCTCCGAAGGGAATGCAGTTTGCCAGCGTTAATGGATTGCAAGCGGTGTTGAATCCGGCAGTGCTGAATCCCTGCGCGTTGAAAGATTGCAAAACCAGCGGATACACGGTTGTGACGCAACTCCCCGCGCCACCCGCGATCAACGCGTCGGCGATCGACGCGTTCAAGCCGCCGGGCCGGAAAAAGTTCGTGAGCGCCGCCGACACCCATGGCATGCCAGCCTTATTAACGCCGCAGGGTGCGGCCCCGCTGCCCACGGCCAGAGGGCCAAACGCCGAGTTCGAAGTCGGATCTCCTTGCGCCGCCAGTAAGTTGGCCACCAGGAGGTCGCCCCGCTGGGCATTAGCGTTGATGGGGCGATTCAGATGGCGCCCACCGTTGAAGTTGTAGGCCAGATTGAAATCAAACCCATCGCCTAGGTCCCGTTCGATGCTGAGATTAGCCTGCTGCGCATAGGCGTAGACGAATCCCTTGCCTTGCGGATAACCAAAGGGCTGAAAGACCAGCGGCAAGAAGGTCGCTGGATTCAAATAGTTCTGATTGAGAAACTCCGACTGCGGGAAGTTCAACGCCTGAAATCGCTGCTGGTTGGGCAGGTACCCCAGGTTGGCATTACCCGTGGGTGATAAAGATGGAGTGCATCCGGGCTGGTTCACCAAACCCTGGAAAATCGTAAACGCATTAAGATTGGATGGATTTCCGTCGCCGTTGCAGAATCCGGTGCCGCCAAATGCTACCTGCCCGCTGCTGGACCCGTCTGAAGCGTCGCCCAGAAAATAAAGTCCCAGTAAAGGATGATCGTAGAAAAGTCCGTAGGAAGCGCGCACTACAGTCTTACCGTCGCCTTTCGGGTCCCATGCCACTCCCAGGCGAGGCTGCACGTTATTCGTGTCGGTCTGAATGCCCTTTTGCAGACCCAGGAAGTTGTATCCTGCCAGCGCCAGCGGCGTCGGCGACTTAAACGATGGCGGAATTTCAACGTCATAGCGCACGCCGTAGTTCAATGTCAGCTTCGGGCTCACCCGCCAGGAGTCCTGCCAGAAGGCTCCGATGGGAATGTTGTGAAAAGTATCGCTGGGATTGCCCAAGCCCTGATCGTAGTCTCCCGGCAAGCCGGCGCCGTAAGCCTGCACCGCGGAAAGAACCGGGAAGGGATCGTTGGCAATTGGCGAGACGAAACCCAACTGCGTCGCGGGGAAACTTCCGAAGTCGTAATTGCCGCCGTAGTTGACCGAGAAAGTGGCCGTCAGCGGCAGATAATTGAAGTCCACCCCGAACTTGGTATTGTGCCGCCCAATGGTCCAGGAAAAATTGTCGGTGAATTGATAGCGCTGCTCGACGCGCTGAATGTAGGAATAAGGTTCCCGGCCAATATATGCGAAGCCGGGAATGTTCACGGCCGGATCGGCCCCCGAAGGAATCAGAGTGTTATAGAAATAAGAAAGTCCGCGGCGCGCGTATTGAAAGGTGAATTCGTTCACTTTGTTCGTGCCCAGGGTCCATGTATCTTTCACCACACCCGTAACATCGCGGTACGTCTGTTCCGAAGTTCGCGAATAGGCGTTCTGCCCGAACGGCTGGTCTTCTCCGCTGCCCTCGAGTCCTGTAACCGTACTGGGACTTACGTTCACTCGCAAAGTCAGTCGGTTACTGTTGCTGATATTGTGATCGAGGCGCAGCGAGTACAGGCTGGTTCCTTCAAAGACTGGAAAATTTCCTACCTGCGACGCCAATGACGTGTAAGACGCCGGCACCGGTGCGCAAGCGCTCCCCGGCGCGCACGTGGTCGGGAAGCCGGCCCAAGTGCTAAGCAATCCTCCCGTCGCACCCTGAACCAATTGGCTGGGCCACACGCCTTGAATGGCCTGTCCCGAAGACGCGCCGGCCAAAACGGCATATTGTTCTACCTCTCCTAGAAACAGCGGATTGGCTTCAGCCGCCAGCGTCGCCGGATTCGTAAAAAATCCAACCTGCGACGGAGTTGCTTGAATCGTTCCAAATGGCAATCCAACTTGCGCGGTATCGAACGGAACGAGTCCAAAGTTGTTCTGTCCAATACTGGAAAATCCAGTCTCATGCCGCCGCGTAATTTCGTAAGAGAAATAATAATAGGTCTTGTCCTTCTTGATCGGCCCGCCGAACGCCGCCCCTGCCTGCACCCGCGTGTACGCTGGATTCGGAACCGTGCTGAATGGATTCACCGCCTGAAAGTTGCGATTGCGCAGATACCCAAATACGTCGCCATGAAAATCGTTCGATCCCGAGCGTGTGATGATATTCACCACGCCGCCCGACGCTCGCCCATATTCCGCCGCATAGCTATTCGTAATAATCTGGAACTCCTGCACTCCTTCTTGCGAGACTGTGGAGCGAACGCCGTTAGTCGAATTATCGGTGGCGTCGGCGCCGTCCACATTCACCAGATTCGAGCGCGCCCTCTGCCCGCTGATGTTAAGCCCCGAAGTAGGCGCGGCGCCCAGAAACGGAGAATTATCCCGCACAACTTGAGAATCGGTAAGCGTGAAATTAATGTAGTTGCGGCCATTGATCGGCAGATTATCGATTCGGCGCTGACCAATCGTATCCGTGGTCGAGGTGCGCGAAGTCTCCACCAACTCGGCCTGCGAACTAACTTCCACGATTTCTTTGCCGCTCGCCACCGCCAGCGCGACCGGGAGATCAACCAATCCTCCGACAGTAATACTCAGGTCTTTGGCCTCAGCTTTGCCGAATCCGGGCGCTTCTACCGTGACTGTGTACGATGCGGGGGGCAGCAGTCGCGCCGTGTAGCCGCCTTGCCCATCGCCCGTCGCAGTGCGCTCCAGGCCTTTGCCAACGTCGCTCACGGTGACAGTCGCATTCGCGATCGCGTTACCCTTGGGATCTTTCACCGTAACGTGCAGATCTCCCGTAGCGACACCGCCCTGGCCGAAGGCGAGACACGAAAGAGACGAGAAGAGCAGCGAAAGCGCGAGGATCTTCGCGTTGCAGATCCGACTGTTGTTATAAATTTTGCGGATCGTTCCCTTGCAGATCATTGTCGTGCAGATCATTCGAGTCTCCCTTGACTCCACCACATCGCGGTGGCGGCAGAAACAACCGCAACGGCCAAGCGCGCCAAACTAGCAATTTTTCTGGGATGGTAGGTTCCCGCTGGTTTTTACACCAGAAAGGGGGACGAAAACAAGGAAGGAGTGCAGAGGGGGTGGTGCGCCAGTTACCCCGCAACAGCATCGAGCCACGGCGACGCCGGGACGCAGAATCGCATAAACCACACAGCCATGTCTGTGACCGATGTCACATACGCAGCATTGCGGAGTGTTTTGAAAGAGCTCGGCCTGAAGCCATGCCGAAGCAGCCCAAATTCAACGTTGCCTCGAGCCGCTGCGGAACGTTCTCTGTGCGCTTTGTGCGAATAAAAAGCTTCCACGACCGCTAAAGCCGAACCGCTGCGCCGGGGTTCTGCAATCTCCCCAGCAGCATGGCCATGCCACTCACGCGCTCGTAGCGGTCGACCACTCGCACCGCCGCAAAACCGGAGTTCGGCCACGCCAATGCGACATAGATCCGCAGCAGCGCCACGTTGGCGTTGCGCCGCAGCAGCAGCGCATCATTCACCAGTTGCCGAGCCGCAGGAACAAAGCGCGGATCTCCGCTAGCTAAAGCAGCCTCGCCAACTCGCACCAGCACTGCGGCATTTGCCGACGCCGCTTGCACATAGGCAGCCATCGCTCGCAGGCGCTCGCGGCGCACCATACGAAACTCAGGCGGCGGCAAGTCGGCGACGCAGGTAGGCGTCCTCGGCAGGATCAATCAAATTACGAAACGCTTCGATGTCGATGGGACGGATGGCTACAGCCAAGTCGGTCGTTTCCTTGGCCTGCAGGCTTTGCGAAACAGCCAGGCGCAGAATGATGCCCAGCGCCACTATGGCGGCGATGACGATAAAAATGGCCAGATTCATTGTTGTTGCAGCAGACGCTCCAATTCCCGGTTCCAGATGTCGAGATTGTTCTCCGGCAATGGAACCGCTGACGTAGTGGCAACTTTTTCGGGGACGAGGAGATAGTAAAACCAAATCAGGACGCAAACGTGGTAGGTGGCGGTGTTAAGGAAATCGAAAAGGTAGCTCTTATCGAGCCAAGCCCCGCTGGCGCTAAGGGCCCAAGACGCCATGTGCTCGCACCAGACGATGCCGAAACCGAGGGCAATCCCGAAGGCCCGATGATTCCACATCAACTTAAAATGTGCGGCAAAAAGAAACAGGAATAGCGCGAGCCCGCAGTCGACCACGTAGGAGCTCTGCAAGAGAATATAAGCGCGTGAAATCGAAATAAGAGGCCGGTGTACGATCGGGGTATAAGCTGCAGCCGCAACCGCTAGCAGCACGAAGGCCGCGCCAACGCCGCTAATCAAGCGACGGCCCAGCTTGGCAATCGCCGGACGGGATCGGAGGAGATGAAAGAACAACTCCCCGATCACCCCAAACTTGATGGCTCCTTCAATGATCGCGCCAGCAAAAAAGGTCTGCCAGAAGGCCTCAATGCTGCCCAATGGGACAACATCCATTGTATAAAGCGTGAATTGCTCAAGCGCTCCAAAGGTGAGGTAAGCAAAGAAGAACGGGAAAAGCTTGTGCACCCCGCGCCGCCAGAGGAACACAGCAAGCACCGCCTGCAGAACCTGTGGCCCCAGCCAGAGATAGTGCCAAAGCAATGAATGCGGCTGCAGCATAGGCGTAGTTCGGCACTATACCGCGAGCTGCCGCACACGGCAAGATCAATGCGAATCGTGTTCGGTTTTCGTAACGCCGCCAATAAATCTACGGCTTACCGCCGCCGCTGCCGACGTTGCCAACCCCGCCATCGGCTCGAGCAACGGTGGGAACTACCAAAGTGTTGACGAACATGAGGGCTACTGCAACAACAAGCAGGATACGTTTCACGGTTGTTTTTTCTCCTTGTTTTGGAAAATCAAACCGTGATACTGTCACCCCTACGGCCAGTCTGGAAACATCACTTTAGCCCCTCGCCTTGTTCGGAATTCGTAACGAAAGTTTCAGGATTAGCTTCCAGAACGCGCCAGAACTCACGCCCGCCGCAGTGTTTGCCCGGACTCGTTAACGTGCGCATCTGTTTTATCTTTAAGCGAAATCCCATCGTCGAACAAGGCAGGGCTTGGCTGCGCTTGATGAGAGAGCAAGTAGTAGAACCAGATCAGCACGCAGATGTGGTACGTCACCATGTTAAGGAAGTCAAGACGTGTGTCGCGAAGACCGCTAGCTATTAGGGCCCACGCAGCTGTGTGCTCGCACCAGTCGATGCCGAATCCGACGGCGACCCCGAGGGTCAACCTGTCCCACGTCAAGCCATGATAACTGGCGAATAGAAATAGGAACAGGATCAAGCCCGATAGAACCAAGTAAAGCCCCATGAGTAAAGAGTAGACATGAACGATCAGTGGGAATTGGCCGGGCACCGCCGGGGCACGCGCCGCGGCGAGGGCCGCAAGCAGCACGAGAACCGTGCCAGTCAAGATCAGCAGCCTCTTACCCTGTCCGACGTGCGAAGGATTGGAGCGGACGAGATGAAAGAATACCTCCCGGGTCACTGCCAGCGTCAGCAGCCCTTCGATGACCGTCCCCGCGTAGGCCGTACGCCAGTAGGCCAGAACGCCTACCAAAGACAAAGGCAGCACGTCCATCGTCCAGAGCGTGAGTTGCTCAACTGCGCCGTAAATGAGGTAAGCGAAGAAAGCCGGGAACTGCTTATGAAACCCGCGCCGCCAAAGCAGGACAGCGAGCACAGCCTGTAGAACGTGAGGTCCGACCCACAGATAGTGCCACAGAAATGAATGCGGATACAGCATAGCTACAGCCTCGCACTATACCCTTGCCGTTTCGGCGCCGCAAAGAAAAATCGTTGGCCAGAATGGCAACTTCGTGCGCGCGGTAGCACCTTTTTCCCATTGGTGTCGCGGTCTGACCATGATACTTTTGGTCTGTTCCCTTTACTAGAATCGCTGAGCCATTCGTTTCAATAGGCTGTAGAACTTTGACACTGAAATCGGCTTTACAAGACCTTCGCGAAACCACGCTGGCGGCCATATCTGGGTTGCTGGCGAAATTAACCTACATCGCATCCCTGCGTCGAAGCGAAGGCGGCTATTCACATTGGGGAATGTCACTGCTGCACGGCGAAGAGTCCTCGGCCCGTGCCTTGAAAACGGCACACACTCAAGTCTTATCCAGTGTGCTGAAGACTCCGCTGGCAGACTTAGAAGAAGATTTACACCACTCGAGCCACCTCAGCGGAAAAAGCCCTCAAGCTTATGTTGAGGACATGCGCGGGCAGATCAACGAACTTCTGCCTTCAGCTGAAGACCCAGTTTCCGCCAGGCATCTCAATTCAGTGCTGGCTGCCCTTTCGAGCCTGGAGAAGAACCAAAGGCCTGCCACTCCGTCAACTTCATCGCAACTCCCACAACCTGGCCAATGATCTCGGCCTCCTGCGGATGCCGCAGCACTCGAATCTGCACCGGCGATAAGGGATGCGGCTGCAGAATTACGTCATCGCGCCGCATGGTGCACCAGCAGCAGGTGTGGCCATCGCGAGTCTCCACAAAATATATGGGCCGCTCGTATTCGCACCGCCAGGCTCCCTCCACCACCTTATTCCTGGTTTCATCCACCTGAATGAAACTGCCCGGCGGAAGAATCGGGTACATGGTGAAGTCCTGAACTCCAATGTAGCCGTAGGTAAAATCGCTGTGCGCAAACTGGGCCAGATAAGATAAAGGCACCAGTCCCCATTGCTCGACCATGCGCCCCAGATTGCTCGTCCGCCCCTGGTCGAAGCCTGGATCCATGCGGGTTGGCATCTGCACCGACGCCATGCCCGAGAGCGCCTCGGAGATATGCGATTTCGGCGGCGCTATCATCCCCAGATCGGCCGCCATATTGTTCATGTCCACGCCATACCACGCCAGCAGTTCTCGCAGATCCCGACGATAAATTACTGCCATAGTGTAGAGACGAAAGATACTGGGCAAAACGCCCTTAGTCTCGATATCCGAAAGACGACTGGGAGGAATAGAAAATTCCTCGTTGCGATATTTCTCCGCCATGCGCGCGCTCGAAGTCTCGATGTCGCGCATGGTCAAACCGAGTTTTTCACGGAGAGCACGAAGGCTTTTGCCGGCTGGGAGCATGGAACCCCTCCATTCCATTGCGAAACAACTTGCCAAGTGGGCAGAATAATAGCAGGATAATGCGCTTGGATACTACGGATTTGAGGAAAAAAATTTGCGAACCCGCTCTTGTTACGATTTCAGAACAAGCTTTAACCAGCGTAAACACTGGGGATTTGCTCACTCCGGCTGAATCTCAACCTTTGGCTGGCGTTGGCTAGCTGGCCCTGCCCAAACTACTTTTTGTTCGGATTTCGTAACAAGAAAACGCGAAATTCGCAAAAACTCCGTTTTGCGGGCAATCGCCTAGTCTGCCTAACCCTCCTAAAAGAGCCCTCAATTGGCATCTTTTTTTCCTCTCCCGCTGATTCCGCCTTCTGCGCCACGCCCCGTCATGACATTTGTCACGCTCGCCGCATGATGAAGCGCACTGGTGGCTGCCCACTCCACTGCCGCATCATGCATTTACCGGGCAATCGGCGAACAAATTGCCCGGAAGCAGAAGCCAGGAAAGGTCCCTATGATCGCGACCCCGTCGGAAACGAGAAGCGTAATAAGTAATAATAAGGAGAAGTCAGACATCGATTCCGCTCCCGTCGTAGCCAGCCTCGACGGCGTCAGCAAGAACTATGGAGAAGTCCGGGCCCTGCGAAATGTGAACTTCAGCGTGCGCGCCGGCCGGGTCGTCGCTCTGCTGGGTCCTAACGGCGCCGGCAAAACCACCGCCGTAAAGCTGTTTTTAGGGCTGATGCAGCCCAGTTCGGGCAAGGCCCGCGTTTTCGGCGGCGATCCCGTCAACCCGCAGAATCGCATTCGCGCTGGGGCCATGCTGCAGGTCGGCCGCGTCCCCGAAACTCTCAAGGTCCGCGAGCACATCGATCTATTCTCCAGCTATTACCCTAACCCGCTCCCCCTCGACGAAGTTCTGGCCGCTGCGGGCTTGGGGAAACTAAGCGATCGCAAATTCGGCGAACTCTCAGGCGGGCAAAGGCAGCGAACTCTGTTCGCCTTGGCCATCTGCGGTAACCCTGATCTCCTATTTCTCGATGAGCCCACCGTCGGCCTCGATGTCGAAGCCCGCCGCGGTCTCTGGGAAGAAATTCGCCGTCTAGTCGACCGCGGAAAAACTGTTTTGCTCACCACCCACTACCTGCAAGAAGCCGACGCCCTCGCCGACCGCATCGCCGTCATCAATCAAGGCGCCATCATCGCCGAAGGTACGCCCACCGAGATCAAAGCCCAGACCAGCGGCAAGCGCATTCGCTGCATCACGGCTCTGAGTGTGACAAGTCTCCTGCAAATCCCCGGCGTAACCGCCGCGAGACAAGACCGCGAAGCGGTCGAGATCAACGCGAGTGAGGCCGAGCCAGTAATTCGTGAACTCCTGAGCCGCGACCCCATGCTCTCTGGTCTGGAAATTACCAGCGCAGGACTGGAAGAAGCTTTCCTGGCTCTCACTCAAGACAACGGCCAAAACGCCACTCAAGCGAACTGAACTACGGCACCGGTTCGCGATTACAAAAAGCGAGGAAACTACGATGAGCACCGCAGCCGCCACTTTAAGTAACCTGACGATCGAGCGCACCATCGCCCATACTCTCACCATCTACCTGAAAGAAGCGAAATACGAGTTCCTCAAGAACCTTCGCCTGCGCGTCTATACCGCGTCGGTGATCAGCTTTCCGCTGATGTTCTATGTACTCTTCGGGCTGGTGTTGAATGCCAAAGAGATGATCGGCGCCACCAGCGTGCCGACATATCTCATCGCCACTTACGGCACCTTCGGTGTGATGGGAGCTTCGCTTTTCGGCACCGCCTCCGGCCTCGCCGCTGATCGCGGCCTGGGATGGTTGCAAGTCAAGCGTGCCAGCCCCATGCCTCCCTTCGCTTATTTCATCGCCAAAGTGATTCTCAGCATGATCTTCAGCGCAATCGTAGTCACATTGCTGCTGATCCTAGGCTTCGTTTTTGGTGGTGTGCGGATGCCGTTTCTGGAGATCTCCAGACTCCTGGCAACTCTCGTAGCTGGCTCGCTTCCCTTCTCAGCCCTGGGATTGGCCATCGGCTACTTTGCCGGACCGCAGTCAGCGCCCGGAGTCATCAACCTTATTTATCTTCCTATGTCATTCTGCAGCGGATTGTGGGTGCCCTACATGTTCTTGCCCAAGGTAGTCAGGCAGATCGCGCTGGCGCTTCCGCCCTATCACCTGTCGCAACTGGCGTTGGGAGTCGTGGGCGCGGGCAATCACGATGCCGCAGCAACTCATTGGGAAGTACTCCTCGCCTTCACCCTGATCTGCCTTGGTGTCGCTCGCATCGGCTTCCAGCGAGATCAAGGCAAGCTCTACGGCTAGTCGAGGGAGTCAGAAACGTTTTGTTTTACATGTCCGTAAGCAGTGTTGAGAGGAATGGTTATGAACACAACATCTGAGACCCTAGGCTTCACCGCCCTGTTTCTGCTCTTCGGCATTCTAGCTCTCTACGGCGGCGTTCGTTGGCTAGGCTGGCTGATACCCGCCGCCATCGTGGTAGGGCTCATAGCCAACGTTCGCTGCCACAATCGTCGCGGCTCAATTGACGCGCAGGTGCACAATAGATCTGTAGGAAGGTAGATGACCGAGCAAAGCCCAGATTCCGCAGCGACTGAATCCGGACAAAGGCGGAAGCCTTCGGATTTCGAGCGCAACATCACCCTCTCGCCGCGAGAAAAAGCGAACGGCTGGGCCCCGTTCATCTGGCTCGCGTATCTGTGTTTCTTTTTCATTCAGCCGGTTCTCGACCACTCTGGCTTGAAGATCTGGTTGCTCACCATCACCGCGACAATCGTCTTCCTCTTTCTTTATTTCGGTCTCTTCTGGCTGGAGCGTCCGCGCGCCCTGTGGATAATTTCCGGAATGGTCGCGCTCGGCCTGATCTGTGCCCCCTACAACGGCGGAGCCTCCACGTTTTTTATTTTTGCCTGCGCCTTCGTGCCTTTCTGCGTGCAGACCGAACGCAAAGCCGTAGCCCTGATGGCCGGCATTGTTGTGCTTGCCGCAATTGAAACCCAAGTCTTCCACCTCTCAGGCTGGTTCTTGTTTTACGCAGGAGGGCTTTCCGTAGTCGTAGGCGGCAGCAACATTTATTTTGCTCAGCGCAATCGCGCGCTCGCCAAACTGCGCATGGCGAATGAAGAGATCGAACATCTCGCCAAAGTTGCCGAGCGCGAACGCATCGCCCGCGATCTTCACGATGTGCTAGGACACACGCTCTCGGTAATCATCTTGAAATCCGAACTAGCGGGCAAACTCATGGACCGCGATCCCCAGCGCGCCGGCAACGAAATTCGCGAGGTCGAGCAAATCTCCCGCCAGGCGCTCTCCGAGGTGCGAGACGCCATTCGCGGCTATCGTACTCGCAGCCTGGATGCTGAACTAGCGCAAGCCAGATCCACTCTTGAAACCGCAGGGGTAAAAACAGAGTGCCACGCCGCGAAAATAGCTTTGCCTGCGCTGCACGAGAGCGTTCTCACCTTAGCGGTGCGCGAAGCCGTCACCAACGTAGTTCGCCACGCCCGCGCCAACACCTGCACTCTTCGCCTCGAGCAACAAAACGGCTCCTGCCGCCTCGAAATTAAAGATGACGGTCGCGGCAGCCTGCACAACGAAGGCAACGGACTGCGCGGCATGCGCGAACGCGTCGAAATGCTGGGCGGTACGCTGACTCGCGACTCTCAATCCGGCACCAGGATCACCATCAACCTGCCGCTCAAGCAAGCCCCGTCGAAGATGAAGGCAGAGGACTGTTCCAATTGAATCCTATCGCGAAGGAAGGCCGCAAAACCATTCGCGTTGTCCTCGCGGAAGATCAGGGCATGGTGCTCGGCGCGCTCGCGGCTCTGCTCGAAATCGAAGGCGATATCTCCGTGATCGCCCAGGTGCGCAACGGCAAGGAAGCATTGGAGGCTGTTCTCGCCCACAAGCCCGACGTTCTAATTACCGACATCGAGATGCCGCTAATGACCGGACTCGACGCGGCTGCCGAACTCAAACGCCGCCGCGCCAGCACCCGCGTCATTATTCTCACCACCTTCGCGCGCGCTGGATATCTGCGCCGTGCCATGGAAGCGGGGCCTTGGGCTATTTACTAAAAGACATGCGCGCCGAAGAACTCGCCGAGGCAGTTCGGCGCGTGCAACAGGGATTGCGCGTCATCCATCCCGACCTCGCGACCGAGGCCTGGGCAGAAATGGATCCGCTCACCGATCGCGAACGCCAGGTCCTGCGCCTGGCCGGCGAAGGTTTGCAGAGCGGAGACATCGCCGCCGAACTCGGCTTCTCCGAAGGCACGGTGCGAAATTATCTTTCCGAAGCGATCAGCAAGATGGGCGCCAGCAACCGCATCGAAGCATCGAGAATTGCAAGGACTAAAGGATGGCTCTGTAGGTTGTGAAGATCGAAAGTCCGCTTGCCAGTTCAGGCCGCCTCCGTCCGGTGCTCAGTCTAGACTCGACTTTGCCGTCTTGCCGCCCTCGATGGCCCAGCCGAAAGCCGCGCCCAGAAAGCATTTGCGCCGAGCAGCCTATTGTGATAACTTTTTATGCCGCTAGAGAATTAACTTCCCCGGGTGCCCCCAACGAAATCTAAAGGAGAAGTGTCGATGAAGCCAACTTGTTCCTATGCGCTGAAAGCGTTTTTGTCGCTGACCGTATTCGCGTTGGTCTCTGTGGCCAGCCTGAGCGCCCAAACAGAAAAAATTCTCTATAACTTCACTGGTGGAGCAGATGGGGGCTCGCCCCAGGCTGGCTTGGTCTCTGACGGCAAAGGCAATCTCTACGGCACTACCAGCAACGGAGGTTCGTCCAAGTTGCTACTGCGGGACCGTCTTCGAGTTAACTCCCGGCTCGAACGGAACATGGACCGTGCAAACGCTTTACACGTTTCGCGGGGAATTTTTCCAATGACGGGGCTCAGCCCAATTCCGTGCTGATCTTCGACGGCAAGGGTAATCTTTACGGGACGACGCTCCAAGGAGGAGGCTTCGGTTTTGGTACCGTCTTCGAACTTACACCCGGGAGCCAACAACACTTGGACGGAGAAGGTGCTTTATGGTTTCGGCTTCGCAGATGGAGCTCTTCCTTATGGCGGCGTGATCCTGGACCCGGCCGGAAATCTCTACGGAGCCGCAGTCGAAGGCGGTGCATACTTCAATGGGACGATTTATCGAATTGGTAGCCGGGCTCGAACGGATCATGGACCAGAAAAAACTCTGTACAACTTCACGGGTGTAAACGACGGTTCCGAGCCCCAAAGCCCATTGATCTTTGACGCCGCAGGCAATCTATACGGCACAACGACCTATGCTGGCCCGAACGACTATGGAAATGTCTTTGAACTGAAGCGTGGCGCCAATGGCAATTGGAGCCTGAAGACAATCTACGCCTTTACCGGAGTAACTGGCCTTTACCCCTCTAGCGGCCTTGTCTTCGACAGCACGGGCAATCTCTACGGATCAGCTGAGACCACCGCATTCGAGCTGATGCCGGGTTCAAACGGTACGTGGACAGGAAAAACTCTTCACGCTTTCACAGGCGGCACGGACGGCGCCAATGCCTATTCCGGCTTGACTCTCGACAAAAAAGGAGGTCATCTCTACGGCACGACCAGCCTCGGTGGTATGCACCAAGGCACGGTTTACGAACTGAAACCCGATGCTAATGGCTCCTGGACTGAAAAGATCCTTCATCGCTTTGCCGGGGGCGCAGGGGACGGTGCTTACCCACTGTTCCCTAATTTGCTTAGGGACGCAAGCGGCAATCTCTACGGCACAACCCAGTCTGGAGGAACGTCCGGCGCGGGCGTGGTATACGAAGTCACGCCCGTAGTCGTGCGTAATAAATGGCGAGCGGCCCTGCAAGAAACCACCGTATAGAAAACAGCGCGGCTTCAAGCCGGGCCGACTCGTCATGTCTGCGTCAATCGGCCTTTACTCGCGAAGTGCGATTGCTTATTTTCCGCCAAATGTTGGTGTGCCATTCGGTTCTCCGGCGATTCTCCACGCGTACATCAGAAACGATGTCGCTGTGAGATCGATCGCCGGTTCGTCGGTCGAATACGACTGCACGTTGTCTTTATAGACCGCGCTATTGCCGTTGAACTTCTTATACACATCGCCGCCGCCCGGCGGACACGTCATCATGTTCGTCAGCAATCCCGAAGACGCCGCGGAGTTCGGTCCTTCTACCACCGCGCCGCTCAGCACCGGAGGCTGCCCATTCAACGATCCCGACGAGGTTCGCGACCTGATGCTGCATGCAATCCGGGAAAGTATCTCCATCGCCGACCGTGAACGTCACTCCCCAGGCATTCGCGCCGGATATATTCGCCAGCCAGCGCCGCGAATCGGTAGCGTAGGTGCTGTTATTGGTGAGGTAGGAATATTCGTTCGCCATCACCGCAAGCCCCGCGCCATGCGAGACCGTGTCATAGCTGCCCCACGGCCAGCCGAAGCCGAACGGATCTTTCGCCTGCGCAATCGAGGTGGTCATCTGGTTCTGCATGTCGTTCAATAAATCGGTTTGCGACACCGCCAAACCCTTCGGATTTCCCGCGAGGGTAATCGCGCGGTAAAGCTCGAAGTGCGCCAGTCCGCTCACGTCGTAAAGATTCAGCGTGTCGGTCAAATCATTCGGCCCGTGGATGTAGGCATAAGCCCAGTTCGCCGCCGCCGTGAGGTAATAACCAGGATCGGTGTGCGGCAATCCCGGCGGCAGATTTCCGCGCTGCAAAGCAAAGTAGAGTTCGGCCGCGCCCAACTCCATATCGTCGCGCCATTCGTTCTCCGGATAAAAGTCAAAAGGCGCGGTCGTCAGCAAATTTCCCGTCGGCGAAGTATTCGCCAGATCGAAAATGTGCTCGGCCGCGAGAATGCACTGATTGGCCAGCGTGGGATTCGTGGCATCGAACACCTGAAAGCACTCGGCGAAATCAGCCGACAAGCGCCCTGCCAGGTTCGGGCTGATCTGAGCTGCCGCCGCACCCGCCACAAACACCGGCCGGTGACGAATGTATTGATACACCGGCTTCGTTCCGCCGTAAGTATCGTCGGCCTGCGGCAACCTCCAGATATCGTGATCGCTCAGGTGGTCGTAACTCTTGAAATCGGTGCCGATCCCGACCTGGTAGTAAAGCGTCTCGGTCGAGTCGTTCCACATCTGCTGCAGCCAGCTCAACCCGAACTGCGCCTCGGTCGTAAAATTCGATGTAGTCGAAAGATCTCCCATCTGATTAGGAAAGTCGCGCACTCCAATGAGCATGAGCGCCACTACATAGCTGTGCGTCTGCACGAACTTGAGATAATCGCCCGCATCCCACCATCCGCCTTCGGCATTGATGGTCGCCCCGGTCGGCGTCAGGCTGCCGAGGATTTCGTCGTTGCTGTTGAACGTCGGACTGCCATACACTGTGGCCGTCGCGTCGTTCAGATGCCCTGCAGCTGTGCGCAGCGGAGTTGAAATAAAGTTTGGCCCATCGCGCTCGTTCTCGTAAAAATAAAGATTGTTCGCCAGCGGCGTAGTGTAAAGATTCGCCGGCGTACCTACGCGGAATGCAGGCGAAGTCGCAGAAACCGGCCCGCTCACCGAGATCGTGTAAGTGTCCGCGGTCGACAAAGTGAAATCGATCGGGTACACGCTGAAACTTCCCCACGCACCCAGCTTCGCCCCAACCGAACCCGAGGCGACTGTCACGCCGCCGGAATTCTTGACCGCATAACTCACGCCGCTGACTGCGCTTGAAGTCATAAGGTAAGCCCGCATCGAGAGCCCTGCTTCATATCCGATCTGGTTTACGCGGATATAACCTGTAACCGCATAACTTGGCAAAGTTGCTAGCAGGGACAGAAAAGATACGGCAAGAAAGTGGGAGCGGTTCGCTAGTCGCATACGTACTCCTTGAGGCTTAGGGAAGCGGACTCTTGGGAATAAGTCGAAGTCTCCCTATTAAATCGATTCAATATCAGGCCGAGAAGGCTTCATGTCAAGCAGAGATTTTAGAATGAAGATTGGTTCACTAGTTTATAGGCAATCAGCTCGTTCCTTCGAGGATGGCCTGGTTTCGAGGATTGCTAACTTGCTCGCTCGATTCCGGCATCTTCCTTATTGACCGTCTTCAAAGCCCAGGCCATGCGTGGAGTATTGTGCGCGATCCCGACCTGCCCCTGCGCATTCAACACGATGATGCCCCCATGCCCGTTCAACCGCTGCTCCAGAAGATTCATCGCTTCCTGCGCCGCCCACTCCGGCAGATTGCCGGCCAGCACGCGGTCAGCCGTCCATTTCGCCAACACCAGCTTCATGATCGGCTCGCCCCAACCGGTAGTCGAAACCGCCGCGCTGAGATTATCCGCATAGCAACCGCACCCAATCAACGACGAATCGCCCAGCCGCCCCGGCGCCTTATTCAAAGTGCCTCCGGTCGACGTAGCGGCGGCGATGTTGCCTGCTCGATCAAGCGCCACCGCACCCACTGTATCGTGCGAAATGGCAGGCGCAAACAAATCCTTTCCATCCCTCACGGAATCCGATTTTCCGGAATCCGCTTCTCGCGATTGATACTCGCGCAACCGTCCCACTTCGCGCGGAATCACCAAGTCTTCATTCCGGCACAACTCCAGGCCATGCTCCGCGGCGAAGCGCTCCGCACCTTCTCCCACAAAATACACATGCGGACTCTCACTCAAAATCTTACGCGCGGCGCGCACCGGATTCCGCACCCGCTCCACGCAGCCCACGCCCCCAGCACGCAGCGTCGCCCCGTCCATGATCAGAGCGTCGAGCTGAACTTTGCCGTCACGATTCAGAAAACTTCCACGCCCCGCATCGAAGGTCTCGTCATCCTCCATAATGACCACCGCCTCTTCGACAGCATCGAGCGCCGAGCCGCCGGCCTCGAGCACGCGCCAACCAGCCGCCAAAGCATTCCTCACTCCAAGCAAATGCGCCTCGACCATGTCATCGGGCATGTCCCAGGCCCCACCATGAACGACAAGCACGGGATCAGTACGCAAGAAAACTCCTCAGAAAATTACTGGATAGGATAGCAGGTGCGACGCCGACATATTTTAAGGCGGCTGCCCTGCCTGTATCGATTCGTTCTCAGCGAGGAGGCCGCAAGAGAATTTGGCTTCGCCCACGCGCAGAACCGCGGAGTTCGGACCCGGTATCTGGGACCGGTCCGTGCTATCGTTTCCAGGGTCAAATCGTCTACTAGTTCGATTCCTAAGGCAATCTAGAACAAAACATGAAGTCACAAAGCGGATTGATTACCCGGCGAGAAGTAGTCCGGCTGTTGGGTTCGTCCTCAGCCGGATTGTGTTTGGCGGCGCAGAGTAGTCTCATCTTTTCGATTACACCGACAGGCGCAGCTGCGCTAGCCAAGAAGGATCGCACTCCTCCGCTCGCGCCCGGGGCCGCAAATTCGCCGGAGCGGATTGCTCTGGTCGACGCGTTTAGGAAAAATTCCGATGGGCTGCAAAATAAGTTCGAGGCCCGCACCCACAAAAGTGACTGGGTGATGCCCTACCGTTTGTTCCGGCCGCAAGCAGCCGGAAAACTACCGCTGGTGGTCTATCTGCATGGCCGAGGCGGCATGGGCGACGACAATCAGAAGCAGCTCCAGTTCGGCAATATTTTTGGCACACGCGTCTGGCTGCTTCCGGAGAACCAGAAGCGCTTTCCCTGCTACGTGGTCGCGCCGCAGACCGATAGGGGATGGATCAAGTACGATTTCACGCAAGAGCCGGCGAAGGAGCTGCCTGGCTTCGGGGACGGGAACCGAGTGGCCTTGGAAATTGTCGATAGTTTGCGCCGCGAGTTCGCTATCGATGAGCGCCGCATCTACATTGCCGGGAACTCGATGGGAGGCGCGGGCGTATGGAACATGCTCGCGAATCGTCAGCACTTTTTTGCGGCTGCCGTCATCTGTTGCGGAGGCGAATCTCCCGACGACGGCACTGGTTCGGTTGAAACGCCACTCTGGAACTTTCACGGGGACTCCGACCAGATCGTTCCGGTCTCGTCATCGCGCGACCGTATCGCCGCAAGGCGAAAAGCCGGCGGGCACCCGCTCTACACCGAGTACGTTGGGGCAGATCACGACGGCGCAACCGGACTGGCCTTCACAGAACCCGGGCTGGTGAAGTGGGTGTTTGCTCAACGACGCCCGGGGTAAGATATCCGTGATAAAAAAAAATGCGGACCGATTCGGCTAAAATCTCTGGATGCAGCAACTTGTGGAGCTTGGATTCGTCGAGATCCGCGTAAAATATAGAGCGGAAATAACTTGCCCGCAAAATATTGCGGAATAAGCAGTTAGCTGTGTCGTGAGCTCTCGCATATCTGATCCCGGCCTCTCGACTGGAATCATGATTAGGCATCGCGCCTGTGTCTTCTGGTGGAAGATGGAGTTCTTTGATGTTCTGGGCGTAGCGCTCAAGCAGGTCTTTACGGGTACGGACTTTTTCCGCTTCCCAAACGTAGATTAGGGTTTCGATCGCTTCCCTTTGGAAGTCGTAATACTTGAATGGCCGTCCGGTTCGGGTCTTGTGATCGGCTATGAACCAGTAGTTGAGCAAAGTGCGAGTGGTATCGGTAATACCTCGGCACCCGCCGGTTTTCCACGATTTAACCGCTTCTCGTATTG
Source organism: uncultured Acidobacteriaceae bacterium (assembly GCA_963789875.1). Lineage (GTDB taxonomy): Bacteria > Acidobacteriota > Terriglobia > Terriglobales > Acidobacteriaceae > Sulfotelmatobacter. The sequence goes on from CAWBMI010000002.1 coordinate 410,941, forward strand.
CCGGAACGCAAGCGCCAGAGCGCAGCTTGGCCGTGATGTCGTAGAGGCTCGGGGTTTCATCGGCGGTTTTCTTCCGGCGCGGCATGCTTTCCTATTTCTCTGTCATCGTCCCTTGAACGATTCTCCCGCGAACGCCATTTGCGCTCCCCACTTCTCGGCAAAATCTTCCCACCGCGGATTCTTCGACTCGATCAAGGCAGTCTTCTTCGTTCTGGCCCAGCCCTTCAGTTGTTTCTCGCGGCCAATTGCTTTTTGAACGTCGTCAAAGCTTTCGTAGTACACCAGGCGGTCGCAATGATACTGGCTGGCGAAGCCTTCTACGTCGCCGCGTTTGTGTTGCAGGGCGCGGCGGTAAATGCTGTTGGTCATGCCGATGTAAAGCGTGCCGGACCGGCTGCAAACGATGTAAACAAAATACTCGTGGTCTTTCATGACAACCCCCTGTCATCCTGAGCGGAGTAAATGCTTCGCGAAGCCAAGCATTTACGCAGTCGAAGGACCCCGTGGTGCTCACCCTCGGCACGGACGTGTCAGGGAGTTCCCGCCACGTTCGGCAGCACCGTGAGAACTCCCTGACACGTCTAACTTAGCGCTCGCGGGTAAGGGGTCCTTCGACTCCGTGGGCTGCTTCGCTTCGCGAAGCTGCCCACTCCGCTCAGGATGACAGGTTTTTGGTTCATTTCACGTCTACAGTGAGTGTTTTTGTTGTGTCGTTTCCCAAAATGTCAATTACTTTCACAACGATGGTGTAATGACCCGGCTCTGGGTACTCCCGCTTCACTGAAAGATCCAGCTTGGGATTCTTGCGCGTTCGGTACGACTGCCACTGGTTGTGGAAGGTATCGTCTTTGAAGTCCCAATCGACGGCCCAGTAATCTACCATCTGGCTCCAATGCTTGATGGCGCTGCGCACTTCTGCCGGTACGTCGTCGAGGGGAATTACAAAATCGGAGAGCGTCAGCGTTAGGTCTCGCTTTTTGATTTTCGTTTCGACTGAGAGCGCGCCCAGTTCGAAGAAATGGACGTCGCCTTGTTCGACAGCTTTCTTTTCCAGAACCTCGCGGGGAATTTTCTTGAATGCTGCGTCCACCCGGGCCTGGGCTGCAACCTCTTTAGCGGGTTTCGTTCAGCTCTAGAGCGAATTCCCAGCCGAGGATGTCTACGGCGGGTTTCTGCGGAGAGTTTGCGCCTTTGCCTGCGGCTTTCCATACTTCGGCGGCGATGGCGTTCACGTCGGCGCGGGTCACGGGTGCGTCGACGGCGGCCACATGCACCATGCGCCCGGACTTAACGCCATGCAGCCAGGCGTGGCCGCTGACCACTCATGCCTGTAAGCGTGATCGAGATACTCTTCCTCGTATTCTTCGTATGCGACGTTAAACGGCGCGTCTGGTCGGGCGTAGTAAAGGAGTGTGTCGTGAATCCTCCCGAATGCATGGGGATCATTGTGCGTGTTGGCTCTTTTCCAAATGATCTCATTCGCGAAGTTGTCGCTACCGAAGACTTCATCCAGGACGGCCTTGACATAGTGCACCACGTGCCAGTCCAAGTGAACGAAGATGCTTCCGTCCTGCGCCAGCAATTCTTTTAGAAGAGCAGCGGTGGCATAGAACCATTCCACATAGGAGTCAATCCCCCTACCCCACGTGTCCCGATATGCCTTTTGCTCCAAAATGGACGGTTGCTTAATGAATGGAACCGCTTCTGTCTGATCTGTGTCAGTGTGAGGAATCATCGCGGAAAACGAAAAATCCGCACCCGTATCGAATGGGGGATCGATGTAGATGAGATCCACCTTGCCGGCGAACTCGGGCAGGAGCGAGGGCAGGACGTACTTCTTGTCGCCCAGATGAGGCGGTTGCGCCACTCCGGGTCGTGGCCGGAAGAAGAAAGCTCCAGCGTGCGCTGGCGTTCGTGCACGCTTTCGTTGACGGTTTCGACGGTCTGAAAGGGCAGCTCAATACGAACGGGCGCACGCTTGTTGCCGTGCTCGTCGTACTTGCCATCCCAAATGAGTTCTGCCATGTGTGAGAAAAGGGAGAAGACGGAATCTTACATCAAAGGATGGCGAGGATAATTTGAAGGGGGAGATTCGTTACGAAACACGAAAGCCCCGGTAGTCATCCGGGGCTTGAAACTTCCTGGACACTGCCTGCCATCTTTTATGATGGACCCGCTGCGTGCGGTGTCAAGACCAATCATCAATGTCGAGTGACCGCGGAGGGTGAGGGACTCGAACCCTAATGGCTGACTAGCTTCCGACCCTGTTCACAGGACTCATGTGACATCCAACCTTGCCGTCCACAGCACTTCCGTTCAATCTTAGTCAAGGCGCCCGCAGCGCCGATGATCATATCGCGGCGGCGCTAAGTTATTTGCGCTCAAGATTTTGGCCGCAAGCAATTGAGGCCCTTGGATCAGGAGGGATTTTCGGGCTAAGGTGATGATTCTAACCCGCGGGGTGGGCCCAAGGGTACCCGTATTATAAGCGAGCTAAGCTGCCTGCCCCGCCTTAACCGCGCCCGGCGGATCTTGGGTGCGGGTCCAGGTGTAGCGCATGCGGTGGATTACCGTCAGCGTCGAGAGTACTGCGATGATCCATAGCACGGGTGCCATGCGGTTGAAGAGGGCTCCGATGATGACCAGCACTAGACGCTCGGGGCGCTCCATGAAGCCTACGCGGCAGCTCCCGATTAGTGATTCGGCGCGGGCGCGAGTGTAGCTGACCATGATGGCACTGACCATTACGAAGGCGGTGAGCACTACGTAGAAGAAGCGGTCGCCGCGGGCGTAGAAGACGAGCAGTCCGAGGAACTGAGAGGCGTCACTGTAGCGGTCGACTACCGAGTCGAAAAACGCTCCGAAGCGGGTGACGCGGTTGGTGGCGCGGGCCACTTGTCCATCGACCAGGTCGAAGAATCCGGAGAAGATGATCACGAGGCCGGCGTAGAAAAACAAGCGTTGTTGCGTGACGGCTGTAGCAGAGCCGAATAAGATTGCGGCCCACGTGTTCACTACCAGACCCATGAAGGTGAGCACGTTTGGATTGATGCGCGAGAGCGCCAGCCAGCGCACGATGGTATCAAGCAGCACACCGCAGGCGCGGCCGAAGGCGCTGGTCCAACTGTGGGAAGACCAACTCATATTCGGCGACTTGGACGGCAACGCGGGGAGCGCCATTAAGCGTCCGCCTTTTCGGAGCTGGCTTCGTCGTGCACTGTGGTCAAGGCCAGGATCTCCAGTTCGCGCTTGCCGTTGGGCGTGATCACCGTGGCTTCGTCGCCGACTTTCTTATTCAGGAGAGCCTTGCCGATGGGCGATGTGGTCGAAATTTTTCCCGCGCCCACGTCGGACTCTTCGCTGGTTACCAGCTTGTATTCGATCTCTTCGTGCTTCGAGCTGTCGTAGACTTTGACCGTGGAACCGAGCCCGACTTTGTCCTTGGGGATGTTGTTCATGTTGGTCAGCGACAGATCGGCTAAACGCTTGCCGAGCTGGCGAAAGCGCGCCTTGACGAACTCCTGGCGCTGCTTGGCCATGTGGTACTCGGCGTTCTCGCTGAGGTCGCCGAGAGCGGCGGCGCGCTTGATCTCTTTCGGCAGCTCGTGCACCAGTTCGTGTTCGAGCGCGTCAACTTCTTCCTGCAATTTTTTTCTGAGCTGGTCGGTCATTGTAATCAGGCCTGCTGTGAGGTACAGCTTTCAAGGATTATAAACCCGTTGGGAATACGGCGGGGAGCGAGGGAGGTGAACCAAACCTTACGCGCTTTCAGACACAGCATCAGGGGCTAAAGCCTGATTAAACTTTAAGGCTGACGCGGCGCTGAAGCGCCGCTCTTCCACCGTCGGTGCCACCATGCGACTCGGTGCCAAGCGCCTCGCTGCGCTTGGCTTGGACAGCCGAGGCGGCCGTCCCCACATGGCCGTCGCCATCGCCATACAATGAATCTACTTCAAACCTTCGACCGTGTAGAGATCGGAGAGGGTGCGGACGTAGCTGTAGACGTAGTTCTTGGTGTCGGCGGAGAGGATGGACGCGGCCTACGGTATCGATGCCGGCGGAGTCGGCCGGTTCGAGGGCTTTCCAGAGCGTCCGTTTTCCGGTGGCTGACGTCGATGCGGAAGACATTGGCGGGAATTTCTCCGCGACGGATTACGAACAGGTCGCCGCCATCGGCGGACCAGCCAGTCGGTGTTTCTTCCGGCTCCATGCCCGGGACCAGGCGGGGATCGCCTCCGGCGACGGGATAAAGATAAAGTTTGCGATCGGGGCCGGTGCCGGCGATTAAGTCGCCCTGCGGAGACAAGGCGAAAGTTGCGCCGACGCCTTCGGCGCTGATGGGCTTGGCTTTGCCGTCGTCGATCGACTCGATGTACAGGCGAATGGCGTGGCCGGCTTCGATTCCGGAAAAAACAATGTGCTCGACCGTCGGGCAGCCAGGCCGCAGCGGCGTGATTTAAACCGTCCTCTCTCAGGGGCTTCATTTCTCCGACGCCGGTGGGCAGCAAGATCAAGGGCGAGGGCGTCGGTGTTGAGCCGGGCCAACGCCCATTTGCCGTCGGGCGACAGACTCATGGCCATTGCCTTCGCCCAGGCGAATGGCGGGCGTGCCATCGGTCTTTCGAATGTAGACGGCATATTTGGGTCCGCCGCCTTCGCCGGCTTCGTTGAAGAGAACTTCACGGCCATCGCGGCGAAAGGGCTGGCGGGCACCGACCAGTCGAGCCAGGAGAGATCGCGCTCTTTGGCTTCGCCGGGAGCGAGGCCGATGATGCCGGCGCGGTCGTTGCCGCGAGTCAGCAGAACGCTGCCCTGGCGGCTTGACGTCGTGCAGGGTGAGTTCGCCGGGAACGCGGGCTAGCAGCCGGACGTTGCCGGACAGGTTAGCGGCGTAGAGAGAACGGTCGCCGCCGGTGCGCGTGGCGCTGAACCAGACTTCATCTCCCTTGGGCGACCAAGCCAGGCCCTGGACGCTATCCCAGCCATCGGAGAGAGTTTTCTTCTTTCCGGCCATGTCAATGACGGCGACGGAGCCGCCATCGTCGCGCGGCTGGGGATGGTCGATGAAAGCGATCAGGCTGGCATTGGGGCCGACGCGGAGATTTCCGATCCATCCATCGGCCTGGTAGAGCACTTTGCCGACGGGAAACTCTAGTTGCTTGCGGCCGTCGACTTCGTGGACGACGGCGAGTTGACTGCCGTCGGGCGACCAATCGGCCCACTCCACGTTTTCGAGAATCTCGCGCGGCGCGCCGCCTACAAGCGGTACGCGGGCAAGCGTGCCGGAATAAAGAAAGGCGTCGCGCGCATGGCTGCCGAGGGCAAGCGCCATTTCTCCGGAGGAGGAGATCGCCAGAACGTTCGCGCCGCGAGGTTGCATCTCCTGCGATTGCGGGCTTTCGGGACGGGTGGTGTAAAGGTCGAGCGGGCTTGCCTTCCCAGGCGGCGCTGTAGATCACGGTCTTGCCATCGGGAGCAAAGCGCGCGGAGAGCACAATACCGCGGCGGAAAGTGAGTGGATGGTAAGCGGCGAAAGAAGGCTCGACGGGGCGCTGCAGCAGGAACGTGCCGGTGGCGAGGCCGACAAGCAGAGCGATCGCAGCAACGGCCAACAATGGAAACAAACTGCGCTTCGCGCGGCGTCGGCAGGTGGCGCTAGACAGGTGGGTCGCGGGTCGAAATTCCAAAGGCTCTGCGACGATCGGAATGCTGGTGGAGCTGGCGCGGGCGCGAGATGTATCTAGATCGCGCTTGATGCGTTTGAGATCCCCGCGCAACTCCGCGGCGGTCTGGTAGCGCAGGTCGCGCTCTTTTTCGAGCGACTTGGTGATGAGTTCGTCGAGCTTCACGGGGATCTGCGGGATTCAAGGTGGAAACCGGCGGCGGCATGCGGTTGAGGATCGACTCGAAGATCACGCCGCTGCTGTTTCCGGCGAAGGCCATCTTTCCGGTCGCCATCTCGTAGAGGACCGCTCCGAAAGCAAAGAGATCGGTGCGGGCGATCGAGTTCCTCGGCGCGCACTTGTTCGGGAGACATGTAGGCGACAGTACCGATGGTCGAGCCGGGGCTGGTGACCAGGCGTCTGCGGCGTGACTTCGGTGGCGGTGTGCTCGCTGGCGGGCGGCGGCAACTTTTGCCAGGCCGAAATCGAGCAGCTTGGCCTGACCGCGCTTGGTGACAAAAATATTTGCGGGCTTGATGTCGCGATGGACGATGCCCTTGCTGTGGGCGGCGTCGAGCGCGTCGGCGATCTCGATACTCAAAGCGATCAAGGTTTCTGTGTCGAGCGGCCGGCCTTCGATGCGATGCTTGAGCGTTTGGCCTTCGAGAAATTCCATGGCGATAAAAGCCAAGCCGTTCTGCTCGTCGATTTCGTAAATGGTGCAGATATTGGGATGATTCAGAGCAGAGGCTGCCTGCGCTTCGCGCTGAAAACGGCTGAGCGCCTGTTGATCTTTGGCGACATCGTCGGGCAGGAACTTGAGGGCGACGAACCGGCGCAGCTTAAGGTCTTCGGCTTTGTAGACTACGCCCATGCCTCCGCCGCCCAGTTTTTCGAGAATCCGATAGTGGGAGATGGTTTGACCGAGCATGTGGCGAGGTGCGACTTGCAGGCGCTATCTTATGGGGCTTCGGGCGAGGAAGTCAAAATCTCCCTCGCTGCGCTCGCGGGACGGCCGAGGCGGCCGTCCCCACATGAATGTCGCACAGTCGAGCGCATTTATGCGACCTGAGTGAAACGAAAGCGCGCGGCATTGCACTATCCGTTCAGGTAAGTGGGAGGTCGCGCCTCCTGGAGGGGAAGCATGAGCCATACCCATGCGCACGGGCTGCAGGTTTCTTGGAGGATGACAACTTTCGGTAGTGCTCTGTTGTCAGTGGCTATTCTCACAAGCTGTAGCGTCGCGGTACGGACCTATCACTATGACAACCTGCGCACCGGCTGGAATGCCTCGGAGAGGAAGCTGAACGATTCCAATGTCAACTCGGCTTCGCTGAGCGTACTGCGGCTGAACCTCGACGATAAGAATGATCAGATCGATACTCAGCCACTGATCGTCCCGCGTGTGCGGATCGCAAGGGGAAGGCATGATGTCGCGTATGTGGCTACGGAGAACAACAATGTTTATGCCATCGACGCCAACACCGACAAGAAACTGCTCAAAGTGAATCTGGGCGACCCGGTGCCGTGGCCGATCGGATGTGGCAACAACGGGCCCACCGTTGGAATTAACGGAACCCCGGTTATCGATCTGCAACGCAAGACCATCTATGTGATTGCGTATGTTCTGAAGAGTTCGGATGGAAAGCCAGCAGTTCCTGAATATTATGTCCACGCCCTCGACCTTTCGACCTTGACCGACAGGATTCCGCCGCGTCGGGTGAAGGCCAGCCATGCCCTGGCGGACGATACAAGCTTCGAGTTCCAGGCGAAGTATCAGCGGCAGCGACCCGGTCTGCTGTTGGCAAACGGGAATATCTACGCGGGATTTGGAAGCTTCTGCGATTTCGGATCGGACAACCAGGATACAGGGCCACATTCGCGCGGGTGGGTTCTCGGCTGGCAGGCGGGAACTCTCACGGAACTGCCGACGAACTCGTTGAATGACACGCAGACCACGGAACCGAATCATATGTTTCTGTCTTCGGTCTGGATGTCGGGATACGGAATCGCAGGCGATCCGGAGGGGAACATTTACTTCAATACCGGAAATTCTGACTACAGCGGAACTACTTACGACGGAATCACGAACATTCAAGAAAGCGTGGTGAAGTTAAAGGGAGACATCACCCGGCCGGCCACGCCGCCGTTTTTGTTCACCCCAGCCAATGTCGCCGCGCTCGATCAGGGCGATACCGATGTGGGCTCAGCCGGAGTGATGGCTTTGCCGCCGCAGGGCGGAGCAGTCCCGCATATGCTGGTGGCCAATGGCAAAGATGGACGGATGTTTCTGTTGAATCGCGACAACATGGGAGGCTTCACCCCGACCGACGCAGGCGCACTCGATATTGAAAGCATGGGCAACGGCTGCTGGTGCGGGCCGACCTACTTTAACGATGGTGCGCCGCACGTTGTGACCAGCAGCGGAGGCACGACCACGCAGGATCTACTTGCCCTGTGGAACCTAGAAACTTCGCCCAAGCCGAAGCTGATTTCCGTGGCCACCGGCAGCATGCCAGACACTACGGAAGCACCCGGTTTCTTCACCTCGGTGTCTTCAAAAGGCAAGGCCAATTCGATTATCTGGGCGGTTTCGCGGCCAACCGTCAGTAGCGGCAACGCCCACGTCTGGCTGTACGCCTTCAGTGGGACGCCCTCGGGGAGCACACTGACTCCGCTATTTCCCGGTGTTCGAGCCGGACGATGGATTTATGGTGGAGGCAGCGCCAACATTGTTCCGGTGGTCGCGAATGGAAAAGTCTACGTTGCGAGCTACCGCGAACTCGATATCTTCGGCCTGAACCTGCCGGGCGGTGAAAACGCCAGTTCCAAGAAGCCGGAATTTGAAGTGGAAGAAAAACCGGATTTTTCGGGCAGCCCCGGAGAACATCAGATTGCCGGCACGGTTCGACAAATCGACGGGATTCGGTTTTCGATCGAAACTCGCGATGGCAAGACGGTCACGGTCGAGGCTGGCAAGGCACAAACCTCGCTCCGCCTTCCAGTCCTCAAAGTGGGCAACAGAGTGGTGGTGGCAGGGCCCTACGATGCCAATGGAGTACTGCAGGCCGAACTGGTATGGCGAACGAACGCAGCTCCGGTTGCCCTGCCACCCGATCGCTGAAGGATGGAAAAAGCGGTTAGGCCTCGAATTCGCTGGCTTCGGGGAAGCGGAGTTTGCATTTGCTGAGGGCTTCGCCGAGAAGCGCTTCGATCTTGACTTCTTCGCAGTTACGCGACATGGCTAGTTCGCTGACGAGGAGGTAGCGGGCGCGCTCCAGCATCTTTTTTTCGCGGAAGGAAAGCGGCTTGGCCTGGTGAAGGGCGATCAGGCTCTTGAGAACTCCGGCTACTTCGAAGAGCGAGCCGGTACGCATGCGATCGGAGTTTTCTTTGAAACGGTCTTTCCAGTCGGAGGTGCTGAGATCGTCAGTGATAGAGAGAAAATCCAGAATCTTCTGCACCTCCCCATTGCGTACGACCCGGCGAATGCCGACGCTGCCGACGTTGTTGCAGGGCACCATCACCTTGAGGCTGCTGGCCTTGATATTAAGGAGGTAGAACTTTTCCACGGTAGCGCCGATGGAGCGGCTGCTGATCTGCTCGATGACGCCGACGCCGTGGTTGGGATAGACGACTTTGTCGCCTATGTGGAAATTCAGGTCGGCACCATTCATAAAAATTCACCCGGGCAGGAGCTGGGTTCAGTGGGGAATTACATTGTCTTTACTATCTTCAGAGTACTCCCAAAAGGGGGCGAAAAGCAAGGATTGGTGCCGTTTTGGGAAGGCTGGGCGGGGGTGCCGGGATGGGATTCGCACGCCGATCTATCCGATCCCGACCGTAAGTGACAGTTCGCAAGTGGGTTACACGTATCGGGAGACGCAAGCCACCGGGCTACGCACCCCAGATTGCCGGAGAAGGGCAGCCCGTGCGGCGGATATAATCCCAGCGTGAGCTTGACTGATAGACCGGCGGGGCGCGTGCTTGGCTTGGATGTCGGGTCGCGACGCATTGGAATGGCGGTAACCGATCCACTGGGGATTACGGCGCAGGGAATCGAGACACTGCAGCGCCGCAATAAGCGAACCGACTTCGCGGCCTTGGAGAAGGTGATCCGCGATTATGGCGTGCGAGAGATCGTGGTGGGGCTGCCGTTGCGCATGAGCGGGGCAGGGGGAACGCAATCGGGGAAAATGCAGGTGTTCGCGGAAGAACTAAGAAAGCGCTTTCGACTGCCGGTGCACATGTGGGATGAGCGTCTGACTTCGGCGGAGGCAAACCGGCTGCTTCGAGAGACGGATTTGTCGATCGAGAAACGTGCGAAGGCCGTTGATCGGATGGCTGCGGTTTTGATCCTACAGGGATGGATGAACCGGCTTCCGGCTTCCGGCATTCGGCTTCCGGAAGCGGATTAGCTCCCGCCAGTTTTGCCTCGTTTTCCCGCGTGAGTTCTTTCAGTTTGATGGGTTAGGCGACGTTTGGCGGACGGAGGCTCGCAGCAAGCCATTGAGCAGTTGACCCACGCGAACTGTCTTTCGTAAGACAGCCTCCGCCTTTTGTTTATCCAAATAACCCAAGCGTTGCGCAAGATTAATCTGGGTTTCGATCTCGAATAACGATCCACGCGAATGGCATAGGAACTGGGAAAGTTCCTTGTCGGAAGAACGCCCTTTGCCCTCAGCGATATTACTGGGTACAGAGACGGCCGCACGTCGCAACTGAATGGTGAGGCCGTATGTTTCCTCCCTGGGAAAACTCCTTGTGATTCGATAAATCTCTTCCGCAAGATCCATGGCGCCTTGCCAGACCTGCAAATCGCTGTAGGTTCCGCTGATTCGTAGTCTCATCCTGTGTTTGGCCAAGGTAAACGCATTCGCACGAGAGGGCGGGTGAGGAACGTCACATCAACTCGATTTTCAGGCCGATAACGAGCCGATTCGGGAAAGTTTATGTGCCGCCGGAAGCCGAAAAGCGGAAGCCGGGAGCCGATTCATCTTCGAAGGGCCCGCCGATACGCCGCCACATTGTTATTGTGTTCTTCGATGGTGCGGGCGAAGCGATGGTGGCCTTCGGCATCCGCGACAAAATAGTAATAGTCAGACTGCGCAGGATGCATGGCCGCTTCGAGGGCACTTTTGCCGGCATTAGCAATGGGACCTGGTGGAAGTCCGGCGTGGGTGTAGGTGTTGTAGGGAGAGTTGAAATGCATGTCGTCGTGATGCAGGGCGCCCGTGTACGATCCGGCTAAGAGCTCGGCGTAGATGATGCTGGGGTCGGCGTCGAGCGCGATTTTCTTTTGCAGGCGGTTGTAATAGACGCTGGCGACCAGCGGGCGTTCCTCTGGGACCGAGGTTTCTTTCTCGACGATCGAGGCCAATATAACGGTTCGCTTGACGGGGCTGTCTTTTGGATCAGGAATCAGGTAAGCGAGAACTTGCGGCTTGCCTCCAGTTTTCTCGCTGGGATAGCCCTGCAGCAGTCCAATCTGGTTTGCGACTTGGCGAAACTGCTTGACCATGGCGGCGGCCATCTCCTGCATGGTCATCATTCGGCTGAATTGATAAGTGTCTGGAAAGAGATAACCTTCGAGCGCGTGCGCAGAGGGATCCAAGTCCGCAATGAGCGTGTTCGATTCCGCCACTTTCAGGAAATCGGCGGCCGGTCCGAGACCGGCGGCTTCAACGGCCTGCGCGATATCGAACATCGTAAAACCTTCAGGAACGACGACCGTGTGAAAGTAAACATCGCCACGCGCCAGACGCTTTTGTACATCGATCACGTTTGCGGGTTTCTCGAATAAATATTCCCCCGCCTGGAGCGGACGGGCATGGTGGAAGTAGTGCCAGAGAAGGAACGCCTCTTCGCTGCGGATGATTCCGTTGGCTTTCAGCGCAGAGGCTATGTGGCGCGTGGAATATCCCGGGCGCAACATAACAAAAACTTGCCCTGAAGGTGCCGTGGGCGTAAGAACGGCCCACGCTAACCAGCCTCCGGCGGTGAGGACCGCAAGTACGAAGAGCCAGAACAATCTGCGCACGATTACATTAGTTTATTCGATGAAGACAAATTTAGAGGTTGTGGAGATGGCAACCCCCCTGCACGTAAGTTCGTGCACCCTTTCGGCCGCGATATACTCAAATGTGCTGGAGAACATCTAACCTTTCATGAGACGTGCCTCGCTTCCCAGGGCCCTGATTCTGCTGCTGGCGGTGCTGCCTACGTTGGGCTGTTTACTGCATACGCGGCCGGTCGAAGAAACCTACTCCAAGGCTCCGCTTAAAGCATCGTCACAATCGGCATTGATAGACGGTATCAACGAACAGGCGCAGAAGATTCGGTCGCTGCAGGCGACGGTGGATATCGATACCTCCGTCGGCGGCGTGAAGAAGGGCCATGTCACCGATTACAAGGAGATTCGCGGCTACGTGTTGGCGCGAAAGCCGGCCATGCTACACATGATCGGGCTGCTGCCGATTGTGCGCACTACGGCCTTCGACATGGTGAGTGACGGGCAGGAGTTCAAGCTTTGGATTCCGCCGAAGAACCGTTTTGTAGTGGGACGCAACGACGTGCAGTCGCATGATACCGATCAGCCGCTGGAGACGATTCGACCGAAAGACATCTACGACGCGCTGCTGATCCGGCACATCGATCCCGAGAACGAAATTGCGGTGCTAGAAAATGGCTACGAGATTCTGCACGACGCCAAGGGTCATCGCGTACTGCAGGAAGATTACGAACTGGTCGTCATTCGCAAACGGGACAATGGCTGGGGGCTGGCGCGCAAAATCGTCTTCAGCCGAACTGATCTGCAGCCGCACCGGCAATATATTTACGACGAAGCCGGCAAACTGGCGACCGATGCGAAGTATGCCGACTACAAAGACTACGACGGCGTGACATTCGCATCGCGCATCGAGATCTTTCGTCCCCAGGAAGAGTACGACATTACGCTAAACATGCTGAAGCTGGAGATCAACAAGGCGCTCACCGATGAACAGTTTGCCCTGCAGCAGCCGCCGGGGGCCGAGGTTGTGCATCTGGATAAACCGCAGCCGCAGTCGAGCGCAGTGATACCTCCGGCTACCAGCAATTAGTTTGGCTTTCACATATCGCTCCGTAACTTTTCAGTATTTGTCATCCTGAGCGAAGCGAGGGATCGTGGTTTCTGCCTGGGCTGGCAAACCTGATGGCGGAGGCAAACACCAAGGTCCCTCACTGCGCTCGGGATGACAAGCGGTCGAGTTCGGCTTCCTATTCATGATCAACAAAATGATCTTCGCTAATCTGGTTCAGCGGCCGATGCGGTCGTTTATCAGCATGAGTGCAATCGCGCTGGAAGTTACGCTGATCCTGCTGATCGTCTCTTTTTTCTATGGCCAACTGAATGGTTCGAAGGATAGCCAGTTAGGCGTTGGCGCGGATTTGATGGTGCAGCCTCCGGGATCGTCGGCGCTGGTGGGCGTGACCGGCGCGCCGATTCCGGTGAAGTTGGGAGATATTTTGCGCAAGCTGCCGCACATCGCCGTGGCTGCGCCGGTGATCTGGGAGCTTACGACCAAGCCGACTCTTGAAATTATTTACGGCATCGATCTCGCGAGTTACAACAGCATTCCGCCGCAGTTCAACTTTCACTCGGGCGGGGCGTTTCAGGGTCCTTATGATGTGATTGTGGATGACTACTTTGCCGGGATGAAAAAGGTGAAGGTGGGCGATTCGATCGAGATTCTGAATCACGAATTTCGCGTGTGCGGGATCGTCGCGCATGGCAAGGGAGCGCGAAAGTTTTTGCAGCTGAGTACGATGCAGGACTTAATCGGCGCGGAGAATCGTGCTTCGGTGTTTTATGTGAAAGTGGACAGTCCGGCCGATGCGGATCTGGTGGTCGATGAAATCAAGAACGTTCCTGGCATGGAGAATTACGCGGTGCGCTCGATGCAGGAATATTTGTCGATGATGTCGCCGGATAATCTTCCCGGCTTCCAAACGGCGATTCGCATCGTGATCGCGATTTCGGTGATCATCGGCTTCCTGGTGATCTTTCAATCGATGTATACGGCGGTGATGGAGCGTACGCGCGAGATTGGCATTCTGAAGTCGATGGGAGCGTCGAAGGCGTTCATCGTCAACGTTGTGCTGCGCGAGACGGCGCTGCTGGCTGTAGCGGGGATTGCGGCCGGCATTGTCATTAGCCTCGTGGCTAAGCGTGTGATTTTGATTGAGCGGCCAGTGCTGCATCTTTTCTGGAGTACGGAGTGGGTGGTGCGAACCACTCTGATTGCTATCACTGGAGCTTTGTGCGGGGCGCTCTATCCGGCGTACAAGGCAGCGCAGAAGGATCCGATTGAGGCGCTGGCTTATGAGTGAGCGGTCAGCACTTTGCGATTCGCAGGTATGGTAGTGTAGACAGTTGCCGGTCTAGTTTTCCGCTTCCGACTTCGATTCCAACCCAGCTCGTTTCAGCAGTCTCCGCAGTCTTGCCTTTCCAGCAGCACCGCGTTGTTCGCCGGCAATGTTGCCGTCGCGATCAATTACCACGTAAATCGGATAGCTGGTGGCGCTGTACATGGCGGCGAGGTTGGTGTCTTTGGTGAGCACGATGGGAACAGATCGCGGGTGATCAGCGAGATATTTCTTAACTTTCTGATCGGGTTCGAGGACATCTACGGCGAGGACGATAAGGTCTTTGTCGGCGAACTCTTTGGCGATATCGTCGACCAGTTCGGCCTCGGCCTCGCAGTATTTGCACCAGGTGGTCCAGAACTCGAAGAGGACGACCTTGCCTTTGACGGAGGCGTTGTTGAATTGGATGCCAGTCGTAGTTTTGGCACGGAAGCGTGGCGCGGGCTCGCCGGTGTCGTCGCCAGCGAGGGCAGTTGCAGCTGTAGCCAGAATCAGCCCGGTGGCTAGTAATCCACGAAGGATGGCGAACGGGTGCAGCGTGGCGCGAAGCTTAGCGCAAAATCCGTGGCCGACTTCAGCCTGTGGGGAACAAGAAAGCATCTAGCACCTAGTAAGTTCCGCCCGGAGGGCAGGCCTTGGACGGGCCGCCGAAGGTGCCATTGCTGGAGAATTTTCCCCCCGCACCATCCGAAGCTGTCGTCTTGGCGTTGTAATACCAGGACCAGAAAGCCAACTCTTGCGGATCGTAGGTCAGACCATTTGACATGGTGATGGGTGGAAAGTCGGTGCCGGTCAAGGGATCGCCGGGCTCCCAGTTGGACTGACAGCCTGAAGTTTGCCCGATGTTGCCCCATGCGGGGGTGGCATTGGTGACCAGAGGGTCGTCCATCCACTCGGCTACTTCGTGGGCCAGAATCGAAATATTTGTAATTCCAGGCTTAAACCAAAAACCAGCGGTGCTGTCGTATTCCGAAACCCCATAAGTTTGTACCGGGGACCCAAACGCAGAGTGATAGCCGATCTCGCAACCGTTCACGCAGTTCAAGGCGCTGGAGGTGGTAGTGACGACATCCTTCATCAGAAACAGCGCGAAAGACGTGGGCGTAATGGTGGGAATTCCTGGAATGACCGTGCCTTCGATATAGCTTTGAAAGCTTGCGGTGGGCAGGACCCCGAGTTTGGCGCATTTGCTGGTGAGCACGCTGCCGCCGCCTAACGCTTTGACTTCGGATGCAGAGATCGTCCAAGTCGGAAGCGTGGTTACATGGAAGGCGGTATGGTACTTGGTACCTGCCAACTTCGTCCAGAACTCAGCCCGGCGGAACGCGTCAGGATAGGTGCTCGTGCCGACGTTGACGCCATTTATTTCGGCGGCGTGCCCGCTCCCGCTTCCCCCGTCGAAGACTACCTTCTGCAGGATGGGCGATTGCTGAAAGGCTGCGAGCGGCGTGATGCTGGGAGTGATGCAAACGTCATCTACGGTGGGATCAAAAGTGGTCGATCCGATCTCGACGATCACCGGAATCAGCAGGACGTCGATGGTGGTCGTGCCTTTCTTGCTAGCGAATGGACTGCTTCCCACGATCACGTCTTTGTGAGTCGCCCCGTCTTTGGTGGCCTTGAAACTGAAGCTGGCCATGGGGATCGTCGTGCCGTTAGCGGACGCAGCCAGCGCATCTTCAGGGCTGCCCTCGTAAGGTATTGCGCCGGAGTACGCCACGCCATGGTCTTCCGGCGTCTGTGCCTTCAATGATGGTGCAAGCCCCATCTCCGCAAAGAAGAGCGTTGCCATGAACAGACCTGACCCTATCTTCAAGCCGCGAGAAAAACTACCGAGAATTCTGGCAATCATAAAAGCCTCCACAAATCGTCTTCGGCGTCGAACCCGATAATTGGACTTGCCCATCTGACGGATACGCCGACGAGATGGAAGTCCGGTTAAGAAATCTGCGAGCGACTGTTTCCCTTCTCTGAGGAATAGAAACTACGGAAGATCGGCAGCCAGTATGCTGCCCGCGGGGGCCCGACAACGCCCGGATCGTAGTTGCAAACCCGGATCGTGTCAATAGAAAAGGCACGCTGCTCGCCGGGTGTAGGACACCACCAACCTGTCGTTGACATTCCACTGCGCCCTACGGTATCTTTAAAGCTTTGGGAAGTCTCGCGGTTGCCCGCCTGATGGTCTGGCGTCCTCGCCGGGGAATCAACGAGCGGTCTTCTTTCGCAGTATTCAATCGCGTTTCGCTATTTTTTCATTCTGGGAGATTGCAGATGTCAACTTATTTCCCTTCACCGGGGGAAATTGTGCGCAAGTGGTACGTCGTGGATGCGGATGGGCAGACGCTTGGGCGTCTAGCTTCGCAGGTGGCACGCATCCTTATGGGCAAAGAAAATCCGCAGTACACGCCGTTTCTCGATACCGGCGATCATGTGATTGTGGTCAATGCTGAGAAGATTCGAACCACGGGCGTGAAGTCGGAGCAGAAGCAGTATCACCATTACACGGGATACCCCGGCGGTCTGCGCACCGAAGATTACCGCAAGCGTTTGGCGCGCAAGCCGGAAAAGATAATTGAAGATGCGGTGCGGCGCATGCTGCCGAAGAACAAGCTGGCGGCGCACATGCTGTCGAAGCTGAATGTGTACAAGGGCGACAAGCATCCGCACGAGGCACAGAAGCCGCAGGATTTGAAGTTGGAAGTTAGGGCGTAGCTGGGCTTACGCGCGGCGGCGGATGAGATTGAGATCCTTCGCTCCGCCTGAAGAGAGGCTGCGCTCAGGATGACAAAGTTCAGAGATAGAAAAACGAAAGCTCGCTTCTGCAGAGTTCAAGTCAGGAGCTAAGAGCTAGGAGCTAAGAGCTAGCATGGCAGAATTGGTTCAGTATTACGGAACGGGACGGCGGAAGCGAGCGATTGCGCGAGTTTATTTGCGCCCGGGCAGTGGCGATTTCAAAGTGAATGGGCGCGAGTTCGAGGAATATTTCGTGACTCCGGCGCAGCGCTCGGCGGCAAAGGCGCCTTTGGCTTCCACGGAATCGGCGGCGTCTTTTAACATTATCGCCAACGTTTTGGGCGGCGGGGTGCGTGGCCAAGCTGACGCGGTAAAGCTCGGCATTGCGCGCGCCTTGATGCAGTTCAATGCCGAACTGCGCGGCAAGCTGAAGGCCGAGGGTTTGGTTTCGCGCGATTCGCGCGGCAAAGAGCGCAAGAAGTATGGGCAGAAGGGCGCTAGGAAGCGCTTCCAGTTCAGCAAGCGGTAACGCAGGTCGGCATCCGAGGAGATTGAGATTCCTCGCTTCGCTCGGAATGACAGACTTTCTTGGGTAACGATTTTGGTTTGGCTAGAAGCTCGGAGCTAGAAGCTGATAGCCGTTTGTAGGTGTTCAATTCTTCCTGTGCCTCGCGGCGCGGGGCGGGAATGGCAATCGGAGAGCAGTACCCAGTTGCCGGTACCCAGTTGCCAGCGATTCTTGCTGGGTACTGGGTGCTCGGTACTGAGAACTGGCCTCCCGATGCAGACTGAATAAGGAGGTTCATTGGCTACTATTACCATGAAGGAGTTGCTCGAAGCGGGTGTTCACTTCGGGCATCAGACGAAGCGCTGGAACCCTAAGATGAAGGAATACATCTTCGGTGAGCGCAACGGAATTTACATCATCGATTTGCAGAAGACGCTGAAGATGTTCAAAGAGGCGTCGAAATTTGTGCAGGAGTTGGCTGCTGACGGCAAGATTGTGCTGTTCGTGGGCACCAAACGCCAGGCGCAGGACGCGATCGCCGAAGAGGCCACGAAATGCGGGGGCTTCTACATCAACCAGCGCTGGCTGGGCGGACTGCTCACCAACTGGGTTACGGTGCAGAAGTCGGTAAAGCGGCTGAAGGAGCTCGACGAAATGGCCACGGATGGCCGCTACGAGCTGCTACCGAAAAAAGAAGTGATCAAGCTCGAACGCGAGCGCAAGCACCTGCAGGCCAACCTGGCGGGCATCAAGAACATGAGCCGGTTGCCGGATGCGGTGTTTGTGATCGATTCGAACAAAGAGCAGATTGCGGTGCGCGAAGCGCGCAAGCTGGGCATTCCGGTGGTCGCGGTGGTCGACACGAATTGCGATCCCAGCGAAGTGGATTACGTGATTCCGGGCAACGACGATGCGTTGCGCGCGATCCGGCTGTTTACCTCTAAGATTTCTGAGTCTATCGCCGAAGGCGCGCAGTTGATGAGCGACAAGCAAATCGCTGACATGACTGCCGCGACGGAGCAGGCGCAGGCTCGAGAGATGCAGCAAGCAGAAGATGCCGCCGCGGCGCTGGAAGTTCGTGCCCAGGAAGCGGCAGCGGCCTCCGATCTCGCCGATATTGGCGAGGACATCAGCATGGAAGAAGTGCTCGGGCCGGGCGGGCATAAGAAGCCTGTGGCGAACGAAGAAGTGGACGTGCATAAGGTCGAGAGCCAGACGGTTTAAGAGCAGTTGCCAGTTGTCAGTGGCCAGTGGCCAGTAAAAACCGGCATTAATATCAGACCCGCGCGGGTCGTCCGGCGCGGGTCAAAGTTTGTAGAGGCAAGGTTTCAAGCGTTACTCAGAGTTACAAGGTTCTGAGGATTTAGAAGTTCTTCATAAGAAAGAAAAAGGAATCATTCGAACATGGTAAGCACAGCTACACTCGACCCCGATGACGACAAGCGCCCGAACATTTCCGCGCAGCAAGTGAAGGATCTCCGGGAAAAGACCGGGGCGCCCATGATGGATTGCAAACAGGCCTTGACCGAAGCCAAGGGTGACATGGATCAGGCGGTGGTGATCCTGCGCAAGAAGGGCGTTTCCGTAGCCGCCAAGAAAGCGACCCGCGTGACCAGTGAAGGCGCCGTCACCAGCTACATCCACGCCGGCGGCAAGATTGGTGTGCTCCTCGAAGTAAATTGCGAGAGCGACTTCGTGGCCCGCACCGGTGACTTCAAGGAACTGGTACACGATATCGCCATGCACATCGCCGCCAGCGATCCCAAATTCGTGCGCAAGGAAGATGTGACCAAGGTTGATTTCGAGCGTGAGAAGGACATTTATCTCGCGCAGGCCGTCGCCTCCGGCAAGCCCGCGAATATCGCCGAGAAGATGGTCGCTGGCAAAATGGAAAAGTTCTACGAGGAGGTCTGCCTGTTGGAGCAGCCCTTCATCAAGGACCAGACCATGTCGATTGCGCAGCTCATCGCGGCGAAGATCGGCAAGCTGGGCGAGAACATTAGCGTCCGGCGCTTCGCGCGCTTCAAGGTGGGCGATGCGGGTGAGACTGTCGCGGTGACCAAGCCGACAGAGCAGAAAGCGGAATAGCTTTTCAGGCGCCTTGGGCGCCTTTTTTTGGCTTGAGGCGAGGGTGGGACGCCTTCGCAACGGCCGGCGGTACGCCGGCGCTACCGTAACGCGCTACTATGCCAACCCCTGCCTTCAAACGCGTTCTGCTCAAACTTTCCGGAGAAGCCCTGGCGGCTAATCAGGGCTTCGGTGTGGATACGGCACGCATCCACGAAGTCGCGGCGGAATTGGCCGACGTCCACAAGCTGGGCGTGCAGCTCGCGATCGTGGTAGGCGGCGGCAATTTCTTTCGTGGCGTCGCTGACCAAGCCAGAGATATGGACCGCGTCTCAGCCGATCATATGGGAATGCTGGCCACGGTGATCAACGCGCTGGCCTTACAGGATGCGCTGGAGAAGCAGAAAGTCTACACCCGGGTGCAAACCGCGATTGAGATGAATCAGGTGGCGGAGCCGTTTATCCGTCGACGAGCCATTCGGCATCTGGAGAAGGGCCGCGTCGTGATTTTTGCTGGAGGAACGGGAAATCCTTATTTCTCGACCGACACGGCCGCATCCCTGCGCGCCATGGAGATCAAAGCTGACGCGATTCTTAAGGCTACGAAAGTCGATGGCATTTACGACGCCGATCCGATGAAGGTCAAAGACGCCAAGAAGTTCACCGACATCACCTACATGGACGTGCTGAGGCTGGGGCTCAAAGTGATGGATTCCACCGCCATCAGTTTGTGCAAAGACAATAATCTTCCCATCATCGTCTTTAACCTGAATCAGCATGGAAATATCCGGCGCGTGCTGAGCGGCGAGAAGATTGGATCGAGGGTGGGGGCGTAACACATATGAGTTTGAGAACTATCCTCTGGTCTGTGGTGGCGTTGGCGACGCTGCTGCGTGCCAATGCTGTTCATGCTCAAGAACCAGGCGCAGCGAAGAAAAATTGCACGCCTCCACGCGCAACGTATGATCCCTCGCCCAGGTACTTCTACGACCGCGGCGTAGCAGCGATTAGTGTTTTGGTTGATGAAAAAGGCTCAGTTCAATATCCCCAACTCGTCCGATCATCTGGGAGCAAGGGCTACGATAAAGACGCATTGAAGACAGTCCACAAATGGAAATTCAGCCCCACTTTGTGTAACGGTAAGCCGAGCCCAATGCGAATCGACCTTGAATTCAAGACCGTGGCCGCGCACTGACCGGCCCTAGGTGCGATCATGACGCTTTGAGTATCCTCTCAACCTCGCACAGTTTATAATTCAAATTTTTTGGCGGTGAAGGAGTAGACAACTCATGGCTCAAGCCACAATGGCCGCAATTCCCGGCCTCAAAGAAACTTACGTACAACTGAAGACGCGGATGGATAAGGCCGTCGAGGATTTTCGCAAGGCGATGGCGGCCACGCGCACCGGTCGCGCCTCCGTGCACATGCTGGACGGCGTGAGCGTCGATTATTACGGTTCGCAAATGCCATTGAACCAGATCGCGCAAGTGCACGCGCCGGAGCCGCAAATGATTACGGTTCAGCCCTTCGACGCTTCGCAGGTCGGACCAATCGAGAAGGCGATCCGCGCCGCTGAACTTGGATTGAATCCAATGAACGACGGCAAACTGATTCGTGTGCCCGTCCCCGCGCTGACTGCTGAACGCCGGCAGGAGATGGTGAAGCACTTGAACAAGATGCTCGAGGAGCATCGCACTGCGGTGCGCAATATTCGCCGCGACGGAAACGATGCCATCAAGAAGGCGATGAAGGACAAGAAGATCACCGAGGACGAAGAGAAGAGGTCGCTCGAAGAAATCCAAAAGCTGACCGACGACGAAATCAAGAAGATGGAAGAGATGAGCAAAGCGAAAGAAAAAGAAGTGCTGGAACTGAAATAAGCCAGTTCTCGGTTCTAGGTTCTCAGTTGCAAAGCGCCAAATGCGATCCTGCGGAGGCGGCGGGAACACTAAAGTACGATTCCCCAAAGTTCGCTTCCCCGCAATAACCTCCAAACCTCTCAAACCAGATCGCTTACACGATTTCCCGCTTCTGGAAGTGCATTCCGTAACTGAAACGCAGGTTACGCGACATCCCTCGCTGCCCCGTGTTTCCATCATGGTGAAGCAAATCGCGCTCCCCCTAGCGTCACAACTAAACCTTTTGCATAGGAGTTTGCCATGAAAAAATTTCTTGGGATTGTGCTTTTGCTCGCCCTCTCGATGGTCGCGGCGAGTTGCGGTTCGAATTCGTCGACCTCATCCTCATCGACGCCAACCGGGCAAAGCGCGTCCGTGTTTGTGACCGGCGAGGATGCTCCATTGGCCTCGGTGGTGGGCTTTAACGTCACCATCAACTCCATCACTCTGACCGGGAACAACGGGTCTCCGCAAGTGTTGTCCACACCGACAACCGTGGATTTCGCGCGCCTGCTGGGCTTGCGCTCTCCGCTGGCATTCAACACCGTGCCTGCCGACACATATACGAGCGCGACGTTTTCGCTGTCGAACCCCCTTATCTCTTATGTCGATATGAGCACCAACCCGCCATCGTTGAGCACAATCAATGGGACGTTCAGCCCAACCACCGGCACGTCCACGCAGACTACTGTCACCGTGACTTTCCCCACGGCGATGGTCGTCAGCAAAAACGGTCTGGCCGGATTGAGAATGGAACTCGACATCCGGCAATCGGTTGCGGTTGACGGCAATGGGCAGGTCACCGGAGTTGTGAATCCGATTATTTATGCGCATGCCGTACAGGCCAGCGACCCCAGCGGGCAGGTCACCGATCTCACCGGCGGCCTGGTTTCGGTGAGCGCTTCCAGCAATTCATTTGTGATCCAGGGTCCGTATGGACATCAGTTGACGATCGCTGTGAACAGCAGCACGAAGTTCAACAGCGGATTCAGCATCAACAATCTCGCGACTCCGGCGATCGTCGGCGTACAAGGATACTTCCAGGCCGACGGCAGCCTGATGGCGAGCAATGTGGAAGTCATCACCACATCGCAGGCTTTCATATCAGGGCGCGTGCTGGCGGTGAATCCGACCTCCGGGGCGGTGCAGACGATCACGATGTGGGTGGGTGAGACCAGCGCCGATCTGGTTAGCGAGGTCGACACCATTCAGACCATCAACGTGAGCGCGGTCACGCAGTATGACATGTGCTTCTTCGACAATCTCTTCACCAACGCGCTTTTCAACGATACTTCGGTCATCGTGGGCCAGCGGATTTTCGTCGGCGGCAGCGATGTGAACAGCGTCTTTACGCCGCAGATGATTTCGCTGCGCTTCCAGGGTGTTTACGGCATGCTGACGGCGGGCAGCGTAAATATCGCCAACGGCAATCTCGGCACCTTCCAACTGGAGAATAATGCGCTGATTGGATATTCGCTGGGAGGCGCACCGTTGACGGTGGGTACGAGCAATGCGACGCTCTTCATCGACACTGATGGTCTGAGCCAACTTCAGTCCGGCGGTTCAGTTCCGCTGGTGGCGGGCGGTCTGCTGTTTGTGGATCCGCTCACCCAGACACCGGTGATGGCGGCGGCAGTGGTGGTTGATCCGCCGTTGACCCAATAACTCCAACAAAATGAGCTTTACTCGGGCAGCCGCGGAGGCTGCCCGTTTTGTTTTTCATCCTGCTGGGTTTTTCCCATCGCACTCTATAATCAAAAGATGGCGAAGAAGGTCGTCCATGCTGCGTGCCCGCACGATTGCCCTGATGCTTGCGGGGTTTTGATCACTGTCGAGGACGGGCGCGCTACGAAGATTCAGGGCGATCCGAAGCATCCTTTTACGCAGGGATTTTTGTGCGCCAAGGTGGCTAAGTATCTGGACCGGGTTTATTCACCGGAGCGGGTGTTGTATCCGATGCGGAGGATTGCGGCTAAGGGGATTGCCGCTGCTTGCGCGGGCGAGGGCGCCCGCGCCACACAGGCACGGAGCTTCGCTCCTGGCCGCGTCAAAGACCCGGCCCTACACGAGACCTGGCGGCGTATTTCTTGGGATGAGGCGCTGGAGGAGATTGCTTCGCGCTTTCGCGAAATTTCGGCGGAGTTTGGAAGTGAGTCGATTTTGCCTTACTCCTACGGCGGAACTTTGGGCGCGATCAATGGCGCGTCGATGGATCGCAGATTCTTTCGGCGCTTGGGAGCGTCGCAGTTGGAGCGCACGATCTGTTCTTCAGCGGGCGAGGCTGCGATCGAATCGGTAATGGGCATAAAGCTCGGAACTGAGCCGGATCAGTTTGTTCATTCCCGCTACATCGTTGCGTGGGCCTCGAACATTCACGGAAATAACGTTCACCTGTGGCCCTACATTGTTGAGGCGCGGCGCAGAGGGGCGAAGCTGGTGGTGATCGACCCTTACCGCACGCGGACTGCGGCTTGCGCCGACTGGCATATTCCTATCAATCCCGGGACCGACGGCGCGTTGGCTTTGGCAATGATGCACGTGATCATTGGCGAAAATCTTTACGACGCCAATTATGTGGAGAAATACACGCTGGGCTTCGACGCGCTGCGGGAAAAAGTAAAAGCTTATCCGCCGGAGCGCGCAGCGCAGTGGACGGGCATCACGGCCGATGACATCCACAAACTGGCGCGTGAATATGCCACGATCCGGCCCTCTGTGATCCGGCTGAATTATGGCGTGCAGCGCTCCGACGGGGGAGGCATGGCGGCGCGGGCGATTGCGATGCTGCCCTGCATTACCGGTTCGTTGAAAGAAGTCGGCGGCGGCATTCATCTGTCGACTAGCGGAGCTTTTGGGTTGAACAGCGACGCGTTGCGGCGTCCCGACCTGAAGCCAGATGGGCTCGAACGTCCACCGCGAATCGTGAATATGGTGCGGCTTGGCGAGGCGCTGACTGCACTGAGCGATCCGCCGGTGAAGGCGTTGTTTGTTTACAACTCAAATCCTGCGGCGGTTTGTCCGAATCACAATTTAGTGGTTCGCGGGCTTTCGCGGCCGGATTTGTTTACCGTGGTTCACGAGCAGTTTTTCACCGACACTACTGACTATGCGGATATAGTTTTGCCGGCCACTACATTTTTCGAGCACAAGGATTTGCAGACGGCTTACGGACATTATTACTTTCAAGTGTCAGATCAGGCGATTGAGCCGCTGGGAGAGTGCCGCGCGAACGTCGAGGTCTTCCGCGCGCTGGCGAAGCGCATGGGATTCCGGGATGAGTGTTTCAAAGAGAGCGTAGATGAGATGATCGAAGGCGCGCTAGATTCTGAGAATCCGTGGTTGCGAGGGATCACGCGAGAGAGATTGGAGAAAGAAGGCCAAGTGCGGCTGAACTTTGGCGCTTCGGGCTCCGGGCTTAGGGCTTCCGGTTCCCGGCTTCCGGTCCCCGGTGCGGAGTCTGAGCCCTTCCTTCCCTTCGCTCACGGTAACTTTCGCACGCCTTCGGGTAAGGCTGAACTCTACAGCGAGGCGATGAAGGCGCTGGGGCTTGATCCGGTGGCTGAGTTCGTTCCTCCCGCAGAATCGCGGCACGGAATTCAGCAGGCGACCTTCCCGCTGGAATTTCTGGCGCGTAAAGCCGATAACTTCATGAACTCCACTTTCTGCGACCAGCCTTCGGTTCAGGAGATGGAAGAGGTGAATATCCTCGAGATGCACTCGGCGGATGCGCGCGCGCGCGGAATCGATAACGGAGAAACTGTGAGGGTGTACAACCACCGCGGAGAGATTCTTCTCAAGGCGCGAGTTGACGGCGCGGTGCAGCGTGGAGTGGTCGCCGGGAAGCTCAATTGGGCCAAGCTAGGTCCCGGTTTAAGAAATGTTAACGTGCTCACCTCAGAAAAACTTTCCGATCTAGGCAACTCGGCCACGTTTTATTCCGTCTTGGTTGAGGTGGAGTCCGCCAAGATTCCTCACGGCACAAAGAACGCTGGTTCGAAATCAATCGAGTGAAGCCACCGGCAAGAGTGGCGGCTTGGACGCTTTTTGTTTCACTACCGTATAATGGTCGTTTTCCTACATCCCAGAGGCTGAGGTAGTAGCGATTCACTCGCGCTTTCATTCGAAAGACATTGTTGTGCCTGAGCGTGGCCCCGGTAGTTCCGGCGCGGCCGCACTTCCATCTTCTTCATTTTCACGGCTTTGGCGGAGGATCAATCGCTCCGTGTGGGCGCTGGGAGTCTTGCTGGCTCTTTTTTCGCCCGTTCTAAGCTGGGCGCAGAGCGATGTGGTTTCTGAAATCGACGTTACCGGCAATCGCAGAATTCCCAAGGAAACGATTCGGGCCCGGATTTTCACCCATGAAGGCGACATCTATGACGCGGCTGCGCTGGAGCGCGATTTTAATTCGCTATGGAACACAGGGTACTTCGAAGACATCCGGTTTACCCGGGAGCAGACTTCGAAGGGATGGAGAATAATCGTCCAGGTAAAGGAAAAGTCGACCATCCGCGAAATCAATTACCTTGGCCTGAACTCGGTGACCACGAGCGACGTGCTCGACCGCTTCAAGGAAGCTAAAGTTGGCTTGACGGTGGAGAATCAATACGATCCCTCGAGAGTGAAGAAAGCTGAAGTTGCCATAAAAGGCCTGCTGGCGGAACACGGGCGGCAGTTTTCGACGATCAAGACCGAGATACGGCAGATTCCACCGGCCGCCGTCGGGATCACCTTTGTGATCAAAGAAGGTCCGAAAGTTAAGGTGGGCAAGATCAAGTTCGAGGGCAACAAGAACGTCAAAACGCGGGTTCTGCGTTATGCCATGAAGAATCTGCGGCCCATCGGCGTTCCGCATTCGATTTTTCTGGAAAACATATTCGCTCGCACCTACGACGCCACCAAGCTCGATGAAGATACCGAGCGCGTGCGCAACGAATATCAGAATCGTGGTTACTTTAAGGTGATCGTCGACCAGCCCAAGACCCAGATTCACGATACCGGCCACAAGGGGCCGCACATTCCGCTGCTGCAGGGCGGGGCCGGAAAAGCTGTCGACATCACCATGCCGATTGAAGAGGGAGACCGCTACACCCTGGGCTCGATCACCTTTAAGAACAATAAGGCGCTTCCTAACACGAAGGCGTTGCGAGGGCTTTTCCCGATCAAAGATGGCGATATTTTCAGCAAGGAAAAAGTAGGCAAGGGCCTGGAAAATCTGCGCAAGGCTTACGGCGAGTACGGGTTCATCAATTTCACTTCTGTGCCTGAAACGCGGTTTGATGATGAGAAAAAGCAGGTTTTTCTCGATATCGACGTGGACGAGGGCAAGCAGTTCTACGTGCGCCGCATCGAGTTCCAGGGAAATACCACAACTCGCGACAAAGTGATTCGGCGTGAAATCGCGCTCGAAGAAGGCAACATCTACAACTCCCGGTTATGGGAGCTGAGTTTGCTGCGCCTGAATCAGCTGGGGTACTTCGATCAACTGAAGCCGGACGACCCGAACACCACGGTTCGGCAACTCGACGAGAAAGACGGCTTGGTCGACCTGACTTTGAAGATTCACGAAAAGGGTAAGAACAGCGTCGGCCTCAACGGCGGAGTCAGCGGACTGGAAGGCGCCTTTATCGGAATCAATTACGCAACCAACAACTTCCTCGGCCTCGGTGAAACGCTGCAGGTACAGGCGAGCCTCGGAAACCTGGCGCGCAGCTTGCGTTTCGGCTTCACCGAGCCCTACCTGTATGACCGGCCGTTGCAGTTTGGTTTCAACGTTTATTACTCCAAGGTCAGCTATAACCAGGCGCGCCAGCTTTCGATTTTCAGCGGACAGACTCTGAACCTGCCCAATACCGTGCTGCAGAACTTGCAGAACTACACGCAATCGAGCGCTGGATTCACGACTTCGCTGGGCTATCCACTGGGACGTCGCTCCTTCAAGCGCGTGGGCGTCACATATTCCTTTGACCGCTCGTCGCTAATCGCGCTGAGCTCGGCGTCGAAGAACTTGTTCGAGTTCCTGGCCTTCCGCGGAATCTCGGGCCCCAACGCTCTCGAAGGCATCATCACCAGCAAGATCTTCCCCAACTTCTCTTTCAACACCATTAACAGCCCGATCTCGCCCCACACCGGGCACCAGTTCACGGCGGGAGCGGAACTCGCTGGCATCGGAGGCACGATTCGCTCCATCCGGCCAATCGTGCAATATAAGCAGTTCATCCCGGTGCAGAACCGGCGCAACGCCTTCGGCTTCAACGTACAGGGCTCGTTCATCACCGGCTACGGCGGGTTGGTGGCGCCACCCTTCCAGCGCGCTTACATGGGAGGAGAGAATGACCTGCGCGGCTTCGACATTCGCTCCGTCTCTCCGGTGGCATTCCTGCCCAGCGTAGGAGCGATCACGCTGACTAGTCCCACGGGAGTGCCGATTCCCAAAGATCCGCAGAATCCTCGGGCAGGAAATGTAACGGTTCCGATCCCGCTCGATCAGATTACGTTTCCGGGCGGAGATTTAAGTATCGTCACCAACTTTGAATACCGGATCACGATCTATGGACCGGTGGCTTTGGCCCCGTTTCTGGACGCGGGCATTGATCCCATATTGCGGCGTTCGCAATTGCAAATTGCCTCGCAGCAATACTTGAGCGTGATCGGCACGCCCATCGGATGCCCGACACTGATCCAGGTTCCTACGGCGAATACTTGTTCTCCCGGCAGCGTGCTAAACCCGCCGCCCTCGAATGAACTGGAAGTTCTGGGATCGACCAACTGGAGGCCGCGAATGTCCACAGGACTCGAACTGCAAATGTTCCTGCCGGTGATCAATGCGCCCTTCCGAATTTATTGGGCCTATAACCCGTTGCGGCTGGATAGCGCGGCGAACCCACCGATTCCGATTACGCCCTCGATGTTCCCCGAAGTTTGCAACCCCAAGACGGGTTGCCAGCTGACGGCTGCAGGCTTGTATACCTACAACCTGGCGCGGAATACATATTCGCCAAGTTTTCTGTTGCGTGAGCCGCGAAAAACTTTCAGGTTCACGGTGGCCACGACGTTCTAGTGATCCGGCGGGCACTCGTAGTTTGACGAGGTTTAGGCGGCTCTCTATAATCGTGCTGATCCACGCCAAGAGAGAAGCTGGTGAGGGTGGACAACACGCCCGCAGCCCCGGCGTGTGACGCTGGCAATCCCATGCGTCTGGTCTGACGACGGCCGTACCCAGAAGTCTGACGAAGCTGGTTCGACGAAGCAAAGAGCCGGTGATACGGCCCAGCGTTTTCTGAAGAGGGTAATCATCCCGGAAGCCTAAGGACCGGAGCCAGTGTGCCGGAACCATGCTGACCGGAAACATGTTCCAAGGAGTTTAGGAATCCAAATGACAAGCAAGTTTCTGCGTTCTGTCCTGGCCATTGCGGTTTTCTCGGTGATTTCCGCCTGGGCCCAAACCGGTAGCGCCGCCACTGCGGCTCCCACAAGCGCCGCAACGTCGCCAGCAGCTCCGACGACCTCGACTCCTATGATGACTGGCGGTGGCACCAAAGTTGGCACCATCAATATTGAGCGCGCAGTGCTGGGCAGCAATGAAGGCCAGCGCGACTTCGAAGCCTTGAGCAAAAAGCTCGAGCCCAAGCAGAGTGAACTGAAGGGTCAGAACGACGAACTTGAAAGCTTGCAGAAGCAACTGCAGACCCAAGGCGACAAGCTCAACGAGGATGCACGGGCCTCTCTGGTCAAGCAGATCGAGACCAAGAAGAAGTCCTTTGATCGCTCGGTGCAGGATGCCCAGGAAGATGCGCAAAACCAGCAAAAGGAAATCTTCCAACGCATTCTGCAGAAGATGGCTCCCTCTATTGTGAAGTACGCGCAAGAGAATGGCCTCGGCATGATCGTCGATATCTCGAACCCGTGGCCGCAAAGCCCGGTATTGTGGGCGAACGATGGAGTCGATATCACCAAGCCCGTGGTCGATATCTACAACACGCAATCGGGAGTACCTGCGCCCGCGCCGACCGGCGCAGCCCCCAAACCCGCCGGACCGAGGCCTACAGGCGGAATTACCCCGAAGCCTGCGGCTCCCAAGCCAACCACGCCGCAGTAGTGTTGCTGTAGTTTCGGCGACACCGCGTGTGTCGGAATTGTTCCACAAGGCCGCGTTCCGTGCGGCCTTTTTTATTTTTCAAATCGGCGATTTGTGAAGAAGTCTTCGGTGTCCTTAGCAATAACCAGTTTCAAGAGGAGGACACATGTTCGACCGCACACTGACTGCTTCATGGGACGATCGCTCGCGCCGCGGGCTCACCGCTTTGACATCGCTTGGTCTGCAGGCTCTAGCCGTAGGCTTGCTGCTGATCTTGCCCCTGCTGCGTCCGCAGGGACTTCCTTCGTTTCATCAACTCACGACGCCGATTAGTTTGGGACAGCCCCAGGGTGATTACGCCCGGGCCAGAGCGCGCGGCGGCTCAAATACTCTACAGCCGATAAATCCGACCCAGATTATTTTTCGGGAGCCCTCGCAACTTCCGCACGGCATTCCGGCTCCCGGCGATGACGGTCCGCCCCCAGGCGTTTTTTTTGGTTCATCAACCCCCGGGATGGGATTCGGCGATCCTCATGGAATTCCGGGTTCACTCGGGATCGGCACTCGACCGATCATGCCTGTGCCAGCGCCACTGCCGGTTGTAACGCCGTTGCGCGTGTCGCACATGAATGAGGGGAACCTCATTCGCAAAGTGCAGCCCATATATCCCCCGCTGGCAAGGAGCGCGCGCATCCAAGGTGTGGTCGAATTGCAGGCGGTGATCAACAAACACGGAGCCATCGAAAATCTTCGAATACTCACCGGGCATCCGATGCTCGTAGCCGCGGCGGTCGAAGCCGTGAAGCAGTGGCGCTACCGGCCTTATATTTTGAACAATGAGCCGGTTGAAGTCGAGACGCAGATCACCGTGAACTTCTCGCTCTCGGGCAGCTGAGTGAGACGGGCGGGAGTAGCCCCGGCGTAACCTGAGGACGCACGGCTCTGCCGCTATAATCGACCGCAGTGGCGACCACAGTAGAAACCCTGAGCCGCGTGGCGACGCGCCCTACCTGGGCGGAAGTCTCGCTCTCGACGCTGCGGCAAAATTTTCGCACCGTGCTGAAACATGCCGGCGCGGGCGTAACCGTTTGTGCGGTTGTAAAGGCGGACGCGTACGGCCACGGCTCGGTGGAGTGCTCGCGCGCACTGGAGGCTGAAGGCGCGCAGTGGCTGGGCGTGACGTCGCTCGACGAAGCAATCCCGCTACGCGAGGCCGGCATCGAGTCGCGCATTCTGCTGATGACCGGATTCTGGCGCGGCGAAGAAGGCGAAATTGTGCGCTCGAAACTCACGCCCACAGTGTGGGAGCCGTGGCACATCGAGTCCTTAGAGAAGGCAGCTCCTGCGGGGTCATTCCGGCGCGCGGTGCATTTGAAAGTGGATACGGGAATGGGCCGGCTGGGAGTTTCGCTCGACGAACTTCCGGCCGTACTCGACGCGCTCGGCCGGGCACCGCATCTGATTCTTGAAGGGCTTTCGACCCACTTGGCTTCCTCTGAAATTATGGATGCGCCGTCGGTGGCGGAGCAGGAACGCCGCTTTGCAGAGGCGCAGCGCATGGTGCGCGCCGCGGGCTTCGATCCCAGTCTGGTGCATATGGCGAACACCAGCGCTCTGATCTCGCGGCGCGAGACGTGGAACAACATGGTGCGTCCGGGCGTTGCGCTCTATGGATACTTCCTGCCTTTTCAGCGAGCGGGAAGAGAAGTCAGCGGCGGCACGCTGCGGCTGCCGGTTAAGCCGGTGCTGACCTGGAAGACGCGCATTCTCTCGATGCGAAACTTCGCCGCGAATCAGGCGCTGGGCTACGGCGGAACTTATGTCACGAAAGCTCCCGCGCGCGTGGCCGTTCTGCCCGTGGGCTATGCCGACGGCTACAACCGGCAGCTTTCCAATCGCGGCCGCGTGATCGTCCGCGACCACTATGCGCCCATCATTGGCAGCATTTCGATGGATCTCACACTAGTCGACGTAACCGGAATTCCTGGGATTAGTGTTGGTGATGAAGTAATTCTTCTCGGAACCAGTGATGGCTTGAGCGTTGATGCGCTCGAACATGCGCGACTGGCTAACAGCTCGCCTTACGAGATACTCTGCAACATTTCCAAGCGCGTGCCGCGTAAGTATGGAAGCTAGGCTTCCGCTGAAGGAGCGCTCGCTCGCAGGGCAAAACGGCGGCGGCGAACGCAGCTTGGCTAAATAAAGCCCCTTGGCCCAAGCCTTCATTGTCCCCATCTGATGTCAATTTTAGCGGCTCGCTGCAGCAGGGGCGATCGCATACCAATCGTTTGTTATCCTCAAAGTACATGCCGACGCGCTACGCACAACTGATGTATGACTGGGAGCATAAACTCACTTCGGTGGACAATAACCGAGTAGTGCGTCCGCTGGAGTGGGGCGTGGAGTGGGCGCGGGACTGGCCTTGCCGCAACGGTACGCGTCCGGGGCAGGCGGTGGAGGATCCCGCCAAATTTTTTGTCGATTACAACCGGCGGATCGTCGCGGCCAGCGACGAATTCTATTCCTACACACGGCCGAACGATTTTCGTCTGGAGAAGCGCGAGGTCAAGGTTTTCTCGACTCGCGAAGTTCCCGACCCGAAGCTCGAAACCAAAGTGAAAGGAACGTTCGCGGACTTTCTGCGATTCACTGCGCCGGTCAAAACGCCTTATGCCGAGAACAACCTTGCGAATGCGCGTTGGTTTCCGGCGCGTGGTCGGCGCGCAGTTGTTCTCTTGCCCCACTGGAATGCGGACGCGATTGCCTACGTCAGTCTTTGCGAAGTCCTAAACATGCTGGGCATCGCGGTGTTGCGGTTGACCATGCCGTATCACGACATTCGCATGCCTGCCGAAATCAGCCGAGCTGACTATGCCGTGTCCGCCAATATTGGCCGCACGCTCGATGCGGTGCGGCAGGGCGTGGTGGACGTCCGCTGCTGCCTCGATTGGCTGGAGCAGCAGGGCTACAACAAGCTGGGCATCATGGGCACGAGCCTGGGGTCGTGTTATGCGTTTATTGCGGCAGCGCATGATCCGCGAATTCAAGTTGCGGCTTTTAATCATGCTTCCACTTATGTGGCTGACGTGGTGTGGCATGGGCAGTCGACACGGCACATTCGGCAGGGCATGGAGTCGCAGATCACGTTGGATACTTTGCGGAAGTCGTGGCTGGCGGTTAGTCCGATGGCGTATTTCGATCAGTTCGCGCGCTGGCCGCGGAAGTCCCTCATCATTTATGCAAAGTACGATCTGACTTTCCTGCCGGAACTCTCGCGCGATGTAGTGACAGAATTCGAACGTCATGGACTGAATCACAAAGTGGTGGTGCTGCCCTGCGGGCATTACACCATGGGTGAGACTCCTTACAAATACATGGACGGGTGGCAACTGGCATCGTTCCTGCGCACGGCGTTTGATTAGCGGCGGCACTACAGGCGCGGATGAAGCGGTAGAATGTGGGCATGACGACCTCGCGCATCTTTGATCCTGAAGTGGCCGTCGAATACCGGCTTGACGGTTTTTTGGTGAGCACCGCGCGCGAACAGCTGGATCTTGATGTAGTGCAGGGTTTCTTGACCAATTGCTATTGGGCCAGGGGCATTCCCAGGGAAGTGGTAGAGCGGTCGATTGCCCATGCGCTCTGCTTCGGTATTTATGAAGAAGGTCGACCCTTTGACGACGGTCAGGACAAGCATCGGAAAACCAAGCAGGTTGGATTTGCCCGCGTGATCAGTGATTTTGCGACCATTGCTTACATCGGCGACGTCTTCGTGCTGGAAAGCCATCGCGGATTCGGATTAGGCAAGTGGCTGATGGAGTGCATCACAAAGCACCCCGCGCTTCAGAATCTGCGGCGCTGGATTCTGACCACGCGAGACGCGCATGGACTCTATTCGCAGTTTGGATTCACCCCGGTCAAGGCTCCAGAGCGATT
This sequence comes from uncultured Acidobacteriaceae bacterium, assembly GCA_963789875.1. GTDB lineage: Bacteria > Acidobacteriota > Terriglobia > Terriglobales > Acidobacteriaceae > Sulfotelmatobacter. The sequence goes on from CAWBMI010000002.1 coordinate 444,226, forward strand.
TATGGAGCTACACCGGCCCGACGTATACCAGACGCTTAGGAAAAACACATGAATGATTCCGCAGCCAAGATGTACCGTCCATTGTACGAAGCCGATCCGCAGATTGCCGCTGCAATCGATAACGAAACGAGGCGGCAGCATGAAGGCCTGGAGTTGATCGCTTCGGAGAATTTCGTCAGCGAGGCCGTGCTCGAGGCAGCCGGCTCGGTCTTTACCAACAAGTATGCCGAGGGATATCCGGGCAAGCGTTACTACGGCGGCTGCGAATACGCGGACGTAGTCGAAAACCTCGCGCGCGATCGAGCAAAACAACTTTTCGGCGCCGAGCATGCCAACGTGCAACCTCACGCCGGCTCGCAGGCGAACATGGAGGCCTACGCCGCCGTGTTGCAACCCGGCGACACAATTCTGGGATTGAACCTTGCGCACGGTGGCCATCTCACGCACGGCCACCACCTGAATTTTTCGGGCAAGACTTACAAGATCGTTCCTTATGGCGTGACCAAAGAGACTGAAACGATCGACTACGACGCGCTGGAAAAGCTGGCGGGGGAACACCGGCCGAAGCTGATTATCGGCGGCGGCAGTGCTTATCCGCGCATCATCGATTTCGCGCGCATGCGGCAGATCGCCGACAAAGTGGGCGCGCGCTTTCTCGTCGACATGGCGCATTTTGCCGGACTGGTTGCGGGCGGGGCGCATCCTTCGCCGGTGCCGCATGCGCACATTGTGACTTCGACGACCCATAAGACTTTGCGCGGGCCGCGCGCTGGGCTGATTCTTTCGAAGGCGGAGTTCGCTGCGGCCATCGACAAAGTGGTTTTTCCTGGAATGCAGGGCGGACCTTTGATGCACATTATTGCCGCCAAGGCGATTTGCTTTCAGGAAGCGATGCGGCCAGAGTTTCGGGATTATGCGAGACAAGTTGTGGCCAATGCAAAAGTTCTAGCCGAAACTTTGGCGGCGGAAGGCTTCCGCATTATTTCTGGCGGTACCGATACTCACTTGATGCTGGTCGATGTCTTCTCGAAGGGCATGCTCGGCAGTGAGGCTGAAAAAGCTCTGGGCGAAGCTGGGATCACGGTGAACAAGAATGCGATTCCGTTCGACACGAATCCGCCGATGAAGCCGAGCGGCATTCGCATCGGCACACCAGCATTGACTACGCGCGGAATGAAAGAGGCCGAGATGCGGCAGGTGGGGCGCTGGGTTGCGGATGCGCTGCTACAACGGAGCGATGCGGCGGCGCTGACGAGAATTCGAAAGGAAGTTCTTGGTTTGTGCGAGGCGTTCCCGCTGTATGCGGAGCGCAGGGCGATGGCATCCGCTGCGCTTCGGGCCTAAAGCATCTCATGGATGCGCTGTGAAGTCGCGTGATCTCTGTGTTTAAATACGCTCAGTGAAAATCGCGATCGACATCCGGCGGATGACCGAGTTTGGGGTGGGCACATACATTCGCAATGTAGTGCGGACGTTGGGGCGCCTGGATCGCGAGACCGCCTACGTCCTGATCGGATCGAACGCCCGGCTTAAGGAAATCGGTTCTCTTCCTCCCAACTTTCATGCTGTAGCTCTGGCCGAGCCGGAGCGCTCGCTGATGGGATTCCAGGAATTTCGCACTATCGTGAAGAAGATGGAGTGCGACCTGGTTCACATCCCGAATTTGTTTTCCATCCCCCGCGCGCTGCCCTGCCCCTATGTGATGACAGTGCATGACATTCTGGAGCATCTGGCGCGGGCTCGCGAGCAAACTGGGGTGTGGCGTTCGCTTTACTTCCAGATGACCAAAAGAGTTTTGCACGGAGCGGCGCGGATTTTCGCAGTTTCCAATTTCACCAAGATCGAGATCCAAAAGCTATTTGCGATTCCTGCCGGCCGCATCGAGGTTATTTACAACGCGATCGATGAACGTCTGCTGCATGGGCACGCGAGCGCGGCCGACCGCCAGCTGATAGCCGAGCGCTACCAGGTGACTTATCCATTTCTGCTCTACGCGGGGAGAATCAGCTCGCACAAGAACGTGGTGCGCATCATCGAGGCCTTCTCCGCTCTGAAAACCGAGCTAGAGAAAGACGGTGTATTCCCCGATCTCAAGCTGATCATTATCGGAGACGATGTATCCGGCAATCCCGACTTGCGGCGTACGGTGATCCGAAGCGGTGTACAGAACGACGTACGGTTTCTGGGCTTTGTGCCCATCGAAGTCCTGCGAACGTTTTACGATTCGGCGAAAATCTTCGTGTTTCCTTCTTTATATGAAGGCTTCGGCCTGCCCCCGCTGGAGGCGATGGCGCACGGCACCCCGGTGGTGACGTCGAATGTTTCTTCGCTGCCCGAGGTGGTGGGCAATGCTGCCGTACTGGTGCACCCGGAAAATGTATTCGAGATCATGCGCGCGCTGCATCGCGTGCTTCTGGACCAGCCGTTGCGCGAGAAGATGAAAGAGCGGAGTTACCGTCAGGCAGCCAAGTTTTCCTGGGAGAAATCCGTGCAGCGGATCGTCGAAGGCTATCGGGAAGTTTTGAGCGGCGAGCGCGAAGCGAAGCGCCGCGCGCACTCTGACTCCAAGACACCCGCCGGCGTGATGTGATTTTGGATTTTGAGACGCCTACCGCGATCAATCAGCCGGCGCCCTCCGCCGCTACTTCAGCAGAGGCTGGCCCGGAGAAGCGATAGCTAGCTTATGCAACTTGGCGGTGACGCGGTTGCGGTCGGCATCATTCTGAGCGGAGGCCAAACGTTTTCGCAGAGTGGTGATCTTGTGTTGACGGGCGCGGCGCCGTCGTATTTCCGGCCGGCGGCTGGGTGCGGACATAAAGTCTTCTCCTAGGGGAAATAAGAAATCTTTGCAGCTTAAACCGAGGCTTGCGTTCCAAGGTCATATTGCAACTAAGCTATTGGACCGGAGACTGCGGAAACTGTCAATGAGGCTTCTCCGAGCCAATCGCAAAGTGTGAACAATTTCATGGGACTCAGCACCATCAGCGCCGATCCGGGCATCGCGATTCGCACCCCGGGATCACCTGACTCGCAAGGCAAGTGCGTTGTCTACTGGATGCAGCGAGCCCAACGCGGCTTGGAGAATCCCGCGCTGGACGTGGCCATCAAGGTGGGCAACGAACTGGGCAAGCCGGTGGTTGCCTTCTTCGCCCCTGTACCCTTCTATCCGAACGCGAATCTGCGCCATTACAAGTTTCTCGCTTCGGGCATTCCGGATATTGCGGAAGAACTGGCCAAGCGCAACGTTGGCTTCGTGCTGCGCGCTTTCCCCGATCACAGTTTGATCAAGTTTTGCGAAGAGGTGCGCGCTGCAATGGTGGTGGGCGACGAGAATCCGTCGCGCGAAGCCGAGGGCTGGCGGGTACGAGCCTCCCAGCTTTTGAATGTGCCGCTATGGACCGTGGATGCCGATGTTATCGTGCCCTCGCGATTGCTGGGACGGGAGCATTATGGCGCGCGCACCATCCGGCCTCGAATCCAGGAGTTGTTGTCGAAGTTTCTCGTGCCGATGAAAGTAGTGAAGGCGCGCATCGCATGGAGAGCGCCGCGAAATTTGCAGTCGCTTTCTGTGGAAGAGGATTTCACTGCGGGCTGGGCTCTCGATCGATCCGTTTCTCCCGTTGAAAGTTGGCGGGGAGGGACGAGTCAGGCCCTGAATATCCTAAGAAAGTTTGTCAAACACAAATTGAAGAGTTACCCCGCAGACAGAAATCATCCGGAGCTCGACGGTACGAGCAGCCTCTCACCGTATTTGCACTTCGGCCACTTAAGTCCGCTTACAGTGGCCCTCGCCGTGCAAAAAGCCGCCGCCCCGGAGGCCGCGAAACAGGCCTTTCTGGAGCAATTGATAATTCGCCGCGAGCTTTCCGTAAACTTCGTGCGCTATAACTCGCACTACGATTCCTTTGAATGCCTGGAACCCTGGGCGGGACGCTCGTTCGCGCGGCACTCCAGCGACAAGCGTCCCATCATCTACAGCGATGAGCAATTGGAGCGAGGCGAAACTAACGACAAACTATGGAATGCGGCACAGAAACAGATGGTGCTGACCGGATGGATGCACAACTACATGCGCATGTATTGGGCGAAGAAAATACTAGAGTGGAGTCCGTCGGTGGCTACTGCCTACCAACGCGCGGTGCGGTTGAATGATCGTTATGAGCTAGATGGGCGCGATCCTAATGGCTACGCGGGAATCGCGTGGGCCATCGTGGGCAAGCATGATCGCGCGTGGTTCGAGAGGCCGATTTTCGGGCAGATTCGTTACATGTCCAACGCCAGCACTTCAAAGAAATTCGATTGCCGTCAATATGTTGAGAATGTGCGAGGGCTGGAAGCGAGAAGGCGATGAAGGAAACTTGGCGCTGGTTTGGGCCGGGCGATCCCGTTCCGCTCGATCACATCAAACAAGCAGGGGCAACTGGGATCGTCTCGGCCCTGCATCATCTCTACCGCGGCGAAGCCTGGCCAGTGGACGAGGTTCTGAGGCGCAGAGATGAGATCGCAGCTGTCGGCTTGGTGTGGTCGGTGGTGGAGAGTATTCCGGTTCATAATTCGATCAAGCTGCGGTCCGGCCCCTACAAACATTTCATCGACGAATGGAAACGATCGCTTGCCTCAGTCGCGAAGGCAGGCGTTAAAGTTGTCTGCTACAACTTTATGCCGGTAGTGGATTGGACTCGAACAGATTTGCAATGGCGCCTGCCGACTACGGGCTATGCACTGCGCTTCGATGCCACAGATTTCGCCGCCTACGATCTTTTCATTCTCAAGCGTAAAGGAGCAGAGGCGGAGTATTCCGAAGAGCGAGTTCGCACTGCGCATGCCCGCTTTCAGGCCATGCCGGAGGCTGATCGGGACCGTCTGGAACACACGATCATCGCGGGACTGCCCGGGGCCGAAGCTACTTATGATCGCGAAACGATTAGCAATCTGATTGCCGAATACGAAGGCGCTTCGGCTGAACAATTGCGTTCGAACCTGGTTGCTTTTCTGCGCGAGGTTGTGCCCGTGGCGGAAGAAAATGGAGTTCGGATTGCAATTCATCCGGACGATCCCCCGTGGCCGCTCTTCGGCCTTCCACGCATAGTTTCGACCGCCGAAGATGTGCGGACGATTTTCAGCGCCTGCGAATCGCCGGCAAATGGGCTTACGTTTTGCGTGGGATCGTTTGGAGCGCGGGCTGACAACGATCTGCTTTCCATGGCTCGAGAGTTCGGCGGCCGCATCCACTTTGTACATCTTCGGCAGGTGATGCGGGAGGCCAACGGATCCTTTCACGAAGCGGAGCACCTGAACGGCAGTTCTGATATGGTGGGCGTGATTCGCGCGCTGCTGGAGGAGGAGGCGCTGCGGCGGCGCGCGGGCCGGGAGGATCATGAGATTCCGATGCGTCCCGACCACGGACATTTACTTGCCGATGACATTGGCAAGAAAGTAAATCCGGGATACTCGCTGGTGGGGCGGTTGAAAGGTCTCGCCGAATTGCGGGGCGTGGTGCGGGGCTTGCAGCACGCGCTTCCAGAACTATCTGAGTAGTCGGCTTGCGGTTATCATCATGCGTCTGAGAGGAGAAGTGGGTTCTGCTACGGGTTCATCTACTATGAAAGACTTCGCGGGACGGGTAGCGCTAGTCACAGGTACGACGGGGATCGGGCGTGCGATTGCAATGCGCTTTGCCGCTGGCGGTGCGCAGGTGGTCGCGTGTGGCATTGAGACCGATGGAAACCAACTATTAGCCAGCGATGCGGCGAAACTTTCTTTGACCTTGCGGGTCGAGCGCTGCGACGTCACCGAGGCCGAGCAAGTACGCTCTGTGATCGCCAAGACCGTCGCGCAGTTCGGCGGGCTGGATATTATCGCCAACGCAGCTGCGATTCATCCCTTCGGCACGGTTCTTGAAACGGATCTCGCCACCTGGAACCGCTGCATGATGGTGAATGTGGGCAGCGTTTATTTGCTGGCGCACTTAGGCATCCCGGAGATGAAGAGGCGGGGAGGTGGGGCCATTATCAATCTGGCTTCGGTACAGGGATATGCCTGCCAGCGCGGGGTTGCAGCTTACGCAACGACTAAGGGTGCAGTACACAGCTTAACTCGCGCCCTCGCGCTTGATCACGCCGCGGATAATATTCGCGTGAATTCGATCAGCCCGGGGTCGATAAGCACGCCGATGCTGGCGCGCTCGGCGGCTAATTTTTATCCCGATGAGCCGACGGAAGAGGTGTTCGCGCGCTTTGGCAAAGCGCACCCGCTCGGGCGCATTGGCACGCCGGAAGAGGTGGCCGAGTTGGCGGCATTTCTGGCATCAGATCGAGCGGGCTTCTGCACCGGCTGCGATTATAAAGTCGATGGTGGATTGCTCGCTGGCATTGGAGTTTAGTCATCATCGCGTTGTAGATTAACTTCCTGTCGTTAACTTTCGGCGGAGCGCTTTTGCCTAACATCTCGACCGTGTCCCGCGTGCCGCGCCGGCGATGGCGCATTGCCTTCCTGCTGGCCTTTGGAGTTCTGGTTAACTTCTTCGATCGCATCAACCTTTCGGTCTCGCGTGACGCCCTCCACGATTCGTTCGGACTATCGCTAGTAGCTTTCGGTTACCTCTCCAGCGCCTTCAGTTGGACTTATGCTGCTATGCAGATGCCCTGCGGAATCTTGCTCGACCGCTGGGGAGTCCGGCGGGTAGGCCGCATCAGTGCGATACTGTGGAGCTTTTCTTCGTTTGCTGCTGCCCTTGCTCCTGGCCTGGGTTGGTTCTTTGGAGCTCGCTTTCTTTTGGGCGTGAGCGAAGCGCCCATCTTCCCGGCGAATGCCAAAGCGCTGGGCTACTGGTTTACGCGCGAAGAAAGAAGTTTTGCCACGGCGCTCACCGATGCTGCGGCGAAATTCTCCAGTGCGATCGGCGTACCGCTGATCGGATTGCTGCTGTTCTATTTTGGCTGGCGCTGGAGCTTCGCCGCCACGGGATTCATCAGCTTCGCCTATTTCGTACTGTTCTACTTCGTTTATCAGAATCCCGGAGAGGACCGAGGCCTGTCTTCCGAAGAATTTGCCTTCATTCAGCAAGGAGGAGCTCAGCCGGAAGACCAGGCGAAGGCTCGGCGCGGAAGTTCACTCGCGTATCTGCTCACGCAGCGCAAAGTCTACGGACTCGCGTTAGGATGGGGCGCTTACAACTACACCTTCTTTCTCTTGCTGACGTGGCTGCCGAGCTATCTTTCGGTTTCGCTGCACATGGATCTGTTGCATTCGGTTTTCTACACCAGCGTGCCCTGGCTGTTTGCCACATTCACCGACCTGCTGGTGGGCGGATGGCTCGTGGATGCTCTCGTACAACGTGGTTTTGATGCCAGCCGGGTACGGCAGAGCGTTCTGGTGGGCGGGATGGCTTGTGGGCTGGCGATCTTTGGAGCGGCCCGCGCACACAGTTCTGCAGCGGCGCTGGTCTGGATCAGCGTTGCTCTGGGCGGCTTAGCGGCGGCTTCGCCGGTAGCATGGACCGTTCCGTCTCTGATTTCGCCGCGCGAATGCGTAGGCACGCTGGCCGGAGCGGTTAACCTCTGTGGCCAGATCGGGGCAATTTCCGCGCCCATCGTCACTGGCTACATTGTGTCGGCGACGCACTCGTTCGCCTCCGCTTTTGTGACCGCCGCGGCAATTCTGCTGCTCGGAATAGTGGGCTACGTGTTTCTATTGGGGCGCATTGAAGCGATTCCCGAGCAGGAAGCGAACATTCAGCCAGCTTGATGTCCGATGGCCGAGTTCGTGAACCGGCATGAGTCCGTCGGGAAACGGATGTCATCTTATTCCCATTGGGCGCGATCGCCATTCATGCCATTTCTCCAGACTCAGGCAGCGCAGGGAATCGATTCGACTGAAACCATCCGGCCCTCCCATGTCTGGCTGATGGCGTTCAGCGTGGGCGCCATCGTCGCCAACATTTATTACATTCAGCCGCTGCTCGCCAGCATTGCGACCAGCTTCGGCATCAGCGTGCCGCAAGTTGGAATCGTCGCCATGCTCACGCAGTTTGGCGCGGCGCTGGGAATGCTGTTCTTCGTCCCCTTAGGAGACACGAAAGAACGGCGCCACTTGATCGTTTATCTGTTGCTGGCGGAATCCGTATGTCTGGCGCTGATGGCCAGCGCGCGCAATTTTTCCTGGCTCGCGCTCGCTAGCCTGGGCATAGGTATCGCGGCATCGACGGTTCACTTGATCGTTCCTTTTGCGGCGCACCTGGCTCCGCCAGCGCGGCGTGGAGCCACAGTCGGAGCCGTCCTTTCCGGATTGTTGTTCGGCATTCTCCTGGGGCGAACTTTCAGCGGGCTTCTGGGTGCGTGGGCCGGATGGCGAGTGGTTTACTGGCTGGCCAGCGTTCTTATGCTGGCACTTGCCGGATTGATCCGCGTCGGTCTGCCCACGAGCAAGCCTGAGTTGAGATTATCTTGGCCGAATTTGATTCGCTCGGCGGGTGTGCTCATCCGCGAACAGCCGGTGCTGCGAGAGGCCGCCACGCTCAGCGCAATTCTCTTTTGTTGTTTCAGTGCATTCTGGACGACGCTGGTGTTTTTTCTTCAGACTCCTCCGTACCACTACGGCAGCGGCGTTGCTGGACTCTTTGGGTTGGTGGGCACGCTCGGCGCCATCTGCGCTCCCTTCATCGGACACATGGCCGATCGTTACGGCGCGCGCCGCAATGTTCTTATTTCGCTTCTGACGACTCTAGCTTCGTTCGTCGTACTTTACGTTTTCGGCAGGCACATGGGCGGATTGATCGCGGGAGTTATCTTGCTCGACGTTGGCGTGCAGTCCGGCCACGTGTCGAATCAGACGCGCATCTACGGATTGCTGCCGGAAGCGCGCAGCCGGCTGAACATGGTGTATATGATTTGCTACTTCAGCGCCGGGGCGCTGGGGTCGTACGCGTCGTCCGTGCTGTGGCAGCACTTTGGCTGGGCTGGCGTTTGCGGCTTCGCATGTTTCATGCTGGGGATCGGGTGCGTCATCTACGCGTGCGCGGGGAAAAAGAGTCGATTGCCGCGCACGTAGCTTATTGGAACCTGGACAGAATCTCGTCAACATCCTTACTGGCAAGGCTGGGAGCATGCGGACCAGCGGTCAAGGCAAGAAGTCCTGTAACCGAATCCGTCACAAACTTCACTCGATGGAGTCGCTGTTTACAAGGTGCTAGAACAATGCGGCCGTTTTCAACCTTGACCTCTAAAGTGTCGCCCGCTTCAATGCCGAGTCGCCTGAGAAGCAAAGTTGGAAGAACGACTTGCCCTTTCGTTGATAGCTTGGTTCGCACGGTAAGACAATCTTACTACGCGTTCTAACGAGGAAACGTAGGCCATCCCCTACGATCCGGCGAAGAATCGGTTCGTTGAGTCCCCACCGCCGGGATCGGTATCGTAAAGCTTTATCCGAGGAAATGTTACCCTTGAGTTTGGCTTTCTGTCCCCGATGTGAGGTGCGGCTTTGAAGGGTAAGAATCGATCGCGGATCAAGGCTGCATCACCGGAAAACGACGGCTGCCCCCGGCTTGAATTTAGTGTTCAATCCCTGCTGAGATCTCCGACAATTACGATTCAGGACACGTACTGCCTGGGCAGTTGCCAACACCTGAGCGCGGAGGAGTGCACGCCCACCACGCAACTAGTATTTCCGTATCGCGGGGTCTACGTTAGGCAGGTCGGAAATGACCAGGCTGTGGCTGAGGCGAACCAGGTACTGTTTTTCAACGCCGGCGAGAGCTACCGGGTCAGCCATCCCGTGCCGGGCGGCGATGCCAGTGTGACCCTGATGATTGGCGAATCGCAACTGCGCGAGCTGGCACCGATTAACAGTTTTCGCGACCGAGGGACGCTCGTATTTCGGCGGCAGCGGCTTCGGATTGATGCGCGAGCGCAGAGTCTCCTGGCCCTGCTGCGGCACAGCCTGCGCAACAACCTCGCGGAGCCTTTGGAAGCGGAGAGCCTTGCCTTGACCTTAGCGCAACGGGCTCTGGGGCCGCGGACCGCACATACCGCTGGGGCCAGCTTCGGACGGCAGCGGTTGGTAGATCGGGCCAAGCTTGTTCTGTCGAGCGATCTGGCGCGACGTTGGACACTGGCCGAAATCGGTGCTGAAGTGCGCTGCTCGGCCGTTTACCTCACACAGGTCTTCCAACAGGTGGAAGGACTGCCGTTGTATCGTTATCAGTTGCGATTACGGCTGGCTCGGGCGCTGGATCTTCTCGGGCAATATGACGATCTGACCGCTCTCAGCCTGGACTTAGGTTTCTCCAGCCACAGCCATTTTAGCGCCGCGTTCCGCGACGCATACGGTCGCTCCCCCTCGGAATTCCGGCAGTCGGCACTGCGCCGCTAGCCACTGTCCAACAAATCACTAAAGATTCTGACAGCGGACTTCCCTTCATTCATGGCCTACTAATCCTGCCCGAACTTCGGGACTGGAGAGGAATGTCATGGTTGACAAAACTTGCGCGGCTTGCGACTGCAAGCTGGACGGAAATGCCATTCAGGTCAAAATCGGTGGCAAGACGGTGGAGGTGTGCTGTGACGAGTGCGCTCAGAAGCTGAGAGAGGCGCGAATTTCCGCAGCGACGGTTAAGAAGGACTGAGTCACGGGCGAAAACTGCCCACTACCGGGTGCGATTAACATGCAAGTCCACACCGGTCTTATCGAGTGACTGCTAGTCTCGCAAATTCCTTTTTGTGCGCGGCTGACACCGCGTAACGCATAACGGTCTCGACAGGGCTGACACCCACGCCGAGACCTGACCATGGAGAACGACGGTGAAGAAGTTCCTATGGCTGGCGTTAATTTTAGCATCGCTCGCCGCGTCAGGATTCAGTGCAACACTTTATCCTGCAGGCGTAAGAACAGCGGCGGCGTGCGCATTTGCCACCAAACCGCTCGAGCAAATTGTCGACCCTCTTGCCTATCCCGGGGATTGGAAAATAATCGTCGCTTGCACCGACGGTGAGTGGCAGGATATCACTCGCCATTTCGACGCGATGGACGCGCGGTCAGCCTTCACGATACGCGATGCCAAAGTTACCGTGATTAACGCGGAGATCTTCCGCGAAAAAATCTACTCTGGCCCAGAGCACACTCTGCGGCACGAACTCGGGCACATCGTTTGCAATTCGAAAAGCGAGGAAGTCGCCGACCACTTCGCTGAAGTGGGCGTGTGCCTCCGTAGATCGAGCGCACGCTGAGGGAGGAATTTAAAATCAGCAGCCGGACCTGTAAGCCGAATTTTGTCCGCCGGATTGCTCCAACTGGACGGCCATTCCTCTGGGCCACGCATCGCTACGTGGCTCTAGCGACCTACCCGAAGGTTGGAACGCACCGAGCCGGCACGTGTTCGAAACCTGATTCGAAAACCAAGCCTCGGACTCCCTTCCTATTTGGTCTTGCTCCGTGTGGGGTTTGCCCTGCCCGCTGCATTGCTGCCTCGGCGGTGCGCTCTTACCGCACCTTTTCACCCTTACCCCGCCGGTGAAGGCGAGGCGGTATGTTCTCTGTGGCACTTTCCGTCGAACGGACTTGAATCCGCCCTCCCGGACGTTATCCGGCACACTGCTCTGCGGAGTTCGGACTTTCCTCTCCCCGCGCCTGAAAGCGCTGGAAGCGACCGTCCGGTCCGGCTGCCAACTGGATCATTATAAACTCGGCCCCCGGCTTCTGGCTTCCGGCTTCCGGGCCAGCACGTCGAATTTATGCCTCCGGACCGCTGACCGCGGCTGTTAGACTTAATCCCTCAGCAGGACTCAGTTCCTGAAGCCGAGCGCCGGAAGCCGGAAGCCGAACGCATGCACACCATTGAAGCCATCCGAATCGCGCTGCAGTCGTTGTGGGTGAATAAGCTGCGCTCGGTGCTGACTCTGCTTGGCGTGGTGATCGGAGTGGCGGCGGTGATTGCCGTGGTCACTTTTGTTTCTGGCATTAACGACTACGTCGCTCAGAAAGTCTTTAACCTGGGTGCTGATGTGTTCCTTATCTTCAAAGTTTCTCCCGCCGTCACCAACGTCGATCACTATCTTGAAGGCGAAAAGCGAAAAGATCTCAGCATCGATGACTACCAGGCTGTCGCGGACGCCTGCAAGCATTGTGTGTTGGTTGCAGCCTCCACACGCAATGAAAACGGGCAGGTGAAGTACAACGAGCAATCGATCAGCGATACTGTAGTCCGTGGAATCACTCCAGGGATGGCGACAATTCTGGATATCGACTTGAGCTCAGGCCGCATGCTGAACCAGACGGACGTGGATAATCGATCCCCGGTCGCGGTCGTAGGAACGGATATCGTGGAGCATCTGATGTCGGGTACGGATCCGCTGGGGAAGGAAATCCGCGTTGACGGTTGGACGTACCGGGTGATTGGCGTTGGAACAAAAAAAGGAAAGACGCTGGGGCAGAGCGCCGACAATTACGTAATGATTCCTATGACCGCCTGCTTGAAACAGTATGGGACACATAATAATAGCCTGCGGATTGCAGCCAAAGCCTGGAGCGCCGGAGTTCCGCTGAACGAGGCCGTCGACGAAACCCGGGTGGCGCTGCGCGCCCGGCGCCACGATACAATTGGCGGCGACGACAGCTTCGACATCGAAACTAATTCCAGCCTGCTCGGCATTTGGACTGACTTCAGCCAGACGTTTTTCATTGCGACCATCGGCATTGCCTGCATATCGCTCGTGGTCGGCGGCATCGTGATCATGAACATTATGCTGGTGTCGGTGACCGAGCGCACGCGCGAGATTGGCATTCGCAAAGCTTTAGGCGCGCGGCGAGAAGATGTGCTGCTGCAGTTTCTTGTCGAGTCGGTTACGCTGTCGGTGATTGGCGGCGCGCTGGGCGTGCTGCTGGGAGTCATCGTGGCGGAAGTAGTTACGCTGGTGATCGGAATGCCGTCGTCGATCAAGCTGTGGGCGGTGGCGTCCGGCCTGATTGTCGCAGCCAGCGTGGGAGTTTTCTTTGGAGTCTATCCCGCGCGCAAAGCGGCGAGACTTGATCCGATTGTGGCATTACGTTTCGAAACGTAGAGAAATTTGGTAATCGGGTAATTTAGCAAGTGGGTAATCTTAAGACCTCGGGTCATTTGGGTTTTAAACTACGCAATTACTAAATTACAAAGTCACTCAATTCTTCTATGCTCCGCAAAGACGAGTTCGGCGAGATTATGCAGATGGCTACGGACACCATCCGCAGCAATAAGACGCGCTCGTCTTTAACCGTGCTCGGAATCGTGATCGGCGTGGCCATGGTGATCGGCGTTTCTTCCATCGGCCGGGGCTTGGACGATAACGTCAAAGACATGGTGACGAGCATGGGCTCGAACCTGATTTTTGCTTACCATCTGGAGCCTTTTACTTTCGGGCGTCCCACCGAAGCCATGCGCACGCGCAAGAAGCTGACCTTCGAAGATGGCGAGGCGATTAAGGAACTACCGCATGTGAAGGCCGTCTCCGCGAGCATTCGATTCTTCCGTCCCGAGCTTGGAGTTGGCACTTTTGCGGTCAAGTATCAGGACCGGAAAGTTAAGAACACAATTCTCGAAGGCGATACGGCTTCCGGAAAAGACGTGTGGGATCTGCACATGTCTGCCGGGCGGTGGTTCACCGAGGCCGACGATGAGCGGCGCGCCCCGGTGATTGTGCTTGGCTACGACACCGCGTCTGAACTATTCCCGTTGGAAAGTCCCCTCGGCAAAGAGATCACTATCGAGGGGAGATTGTTCGAAGTGATCGGCGTTTTAGACAAGTTGAAGTCGGTATTTGGAGGCGGAAAAGACCCCAACGACAACCGGGTATTGATGCCGCTTACAACTTTCAGAACGCTGCATCCGGAGTTGAAAGATCATTGGATGACCGTGAAAGCGACCTCGCATGACGATATGCCCAAGGCAGTGGACGAAATGCGGGAACTGCTGCGGCGACGTCGAAAAGTCGCACCGGATAAGCCGGATGATTTCGCTGTGTTTACCTCGGATTCGCTCTCGGACACGTGGAACCAGCTTACCGGCGCGCTTTTCGTGGGTATGTTCGCGATTTCGAGCGTGGGGCTGATCGTCGGGGGCGTGGGCGTGATGAATATCATGCTGGTCAGCGTGACCGAGAGAACGCGCGAAATCGGTGTACGCAAAGCCATCGGCGCGCGCAAGCGGGACATTCTACTGCAATTCACTTTAGAGGCGATTATCCTCACGGCCATTGGTGGAATCATCGGCATCTTGTTGGGCGCGATTATCGTGTGGATTATTCCCGAGATGTGGCCGTCTTTGCCCGCGCGCATGTCGATGTTCTGGACGATCTTCGGCTTCGTTTCAGCGGCAGGCACCGGGCTCGTCTTCGGCATCTATCCCGCGTGGAAGGCTGCGAATCTTGATCCGATTGAGGCGCTGCGCTACGAGTAACTCAGTAGCCGCCTTCTCCGCTTTTCCGCGAGCTAGAACGACGGCCAGCGAGACGCTGTCGCTACAAACCGCATGATTCATTCTGCCCTCACATTCCTTCAGATCATTGCGGCTTTCGGAATCCTCTCCAGTTCCGCCTATTACATTCTTTGCTTGTGGAGCGCACTCACATTCTTACGTGACCGAGAGGCTGGCGCGAACCTTGGCGCTACACAGGCGCTGCCGCCAATCTCGATCCTGAAGCCGCTGAAAGGGACTGATCCGGAAATCTATGAATGCTTCCGCAGCCACTGCCTGCAGGATTATCCGGAGTACGAAATCATCTTTGGGGTGAGCGATCCGCACGATCCGGCGATCGAGAGCGTGCAGAAATTGCAGATGGAATTTCCCCAAGGCAGGATTCAGTTGATCGTAAGCCCGAAGGTTCTGGGCTCCAACGTGAAAGTCAGCAACCTCGCACAGATGCTGCCCTCCGCAAGCTACGACCACCTGGTCGTCAACGACAGCGATATTCGCGTGCAGCCTGATTATCTCGTCCGCGTGATCGCGCCGCTGGCCGACGCGCGAGTGGGGATGGTCACTTGCCTTTACCGCGGAGTGGCGGGCGCGACGCTGGGCTCGCGCCTGGAGAGTCTCGGAATCAGCACCGATTTCTGCCCTAGCGTGCTGGCGGCGCGGCAACTGGAAGGCGGCATTCGTTTCGGCCTGGGGTCCACACTTGCGTTTCGCCGTGGCGAGTTGGAAAAGATCGGCGGGTTCCCTTCATTCGTCGATTACCTCGCCGATGACTACGAATTAGGAAAGCGAATCGCAGATCTGGGAGTCACGGTAAGGCTCTCTGACGTTGTGGTAGAGACGTTTCTCCCGGCTTACAGCCTGCGGGAGTTTTTTGCACATCAGATGCGTTGGGCGCGCGGCGTGCGCGACGCGCGCGCCAGCGGTTACCTGGGGCTCATCTTCACCTTTGGATTTATGTGGGCCTTGCTGGCGGTGGTCGCTAGTGGGGCTGCGCTGTGGTCCGGCGAAGGATTAACCCTGGTATTGATTTTGCGTTATGCCGTTGCTTTGCTCGTCGGCAAGTCGATACTGCAAGATCGGAATATTCTGAAATACGCGTGGCTGATTCCTCTGCGAGATCTAATGGCGGTCGGCACCTGGGTTGTTGGTCTGGTTGGCAACACTGTGACCTGGCGCGGGGATCGCTTTCGCTTGAAAAACGGCAAGCTTACTCGAATCATGTCTTAAGCGCAGCGGCGTCGTGGGCAGAGATGGGTGGTAGACCCATAAAAGAATCAGACCCGCGCCGCAGCCGCGCTGCCACAGCGATCCAAAACGCTGCGAACTTTATTGGCGAGTTGACTCAGGGTGAAGGGCTTTTGAAGAAAATTGCTCCCGAGATCGGCTACTTTATGATTGATCACAGTTTGCCCCGTGTAGCCGGAGACAAATAGTACCCGCGTCTCAGGCCGCAGCGTCAACAATTCTTTTGCCAGTTGTCCCCCGCTCATATGTGGCATCACCACATCGGTGACTGCGAGATGGATCTCAGATGAGTGGTTCTTGGTGACGGCCAGAGCGTCGGCGCCATCTCTGGCTTCGAGCACCAGGTATCCGCGCAGGCTTAGAAATTCGGCGGCCGCCCGGCGCAGCGCGTCCTCGTCCTCGACTAACAAGACGGTCTCGGTCCCCCGCAGCGCCACTTCTTTCCCCGGCAGCGTCGCATCAACCAAGGCCAGCCGATCCTCCACGCAAGGCAGGTAGATCTTCACCACCGTGCCCATGCCCGGTTCGCTGTAGGCCCAGACGAAGCCGTGATTCTGTTTGACGATGCCGTAGACCGTCGCCAAACCAAGCCCGGTGCCCTTGCCGGAAGGTTTCGTAGTATAGAAAGGTTCGAAAATGTGCGGCAGGCGTTCGGGAGATATTCCGGTGCCGGTATCGGTCACCGATAAAACAACGTAGCGGCCCTGCGGGATGACGGCTCTCTTGCGATCCGAATAGTCCTGATCGAGGTAGACATCGGAAGTTTGAATGGTCAAGCGGCCGCCTTGCGGCATGGCGTCGCGGGAGTTTACCGCCAGGTTCATCAGAATCTGCTCGATCTGCACCGGATCCAAACGAATTCTGCCAAGCTCGGTTCCCGCAGTAAATTCGAGCTCTATGTCTTCTCCGATCAGCCGGTGCAGGGTTTTGACGATTCCGCTGACTACCGGGTTAAGATCGGCGACGCGCAAGGCCTGTGGTTGTTTGCGGCTGAAAGCGAGCAGTTGGCGAGTAAGATCGGCGGCGCGGCGAGCAGCGGAAAGAATCTCCTGAATGCGCGACTGCGTGGGACTTCCCGGAGCCACAGAGTCGAGCGCGAGTTCTGAATAGCTGGTGATGATGGTCAGCAGATTGTTGAAGTCGTGGCTGATGCCGCCGGCGAGCCGGCCCACGGCCTCCATTTTTTGAGCTTGAATTAACTGCGCTTCGAGACGTAAGCGATCGGTGAGGTCACGATTGTTAGAGACAAAGTGAGTGATGGCACCGCTACCGTCGCGAATTGGGCTGATACTTTCGTCCACATAATACAGATCTCCATTCTTCTTGCGGTTCGCCATAACACTGCGAAACACTTCCCCGGAACGGATGCTCTCCCAAAGTTCGCGGTACATCAGCGGCGCCTGTTGGCCGGACTTCAGAATGGCAGGAGTCTGGCCGATCACTTCTTCCCGTGAATATCCCGTTAAGGCTTCGAAAGCGGGATTCACGTATTCGATAACTCCCTCGCTATTGGTAATGAAAATGGTGTCGCCGGATTGTTCGACGGCGCAGGAGAGCTTGCTCAGAGAGACCTCGGCGAGTTCCCGTCGCTGCTGAGTCGCGTGCAAATTAAGCGTGCACCGGATCGTCCGCACCAGGTTGGCGCCGTTGAGTTGGGACTTATCCATGGAGTCCCAGGCACCCGCTTGAATGATCTCGGCGACGAGCTTCTCATCGGCGTGCTCAGTCAGAACGATAAAAGGCAAGCTGCGGCCGGTCTGCAGAAAATCGGAGAGAATCTTGGTGGCAGCGCCATCTCCCGTTGCGTGCTCAAACAGCACCAGCCCGTAGGGGCCTTCCTGCAGCATGATTTTGGCTTCGTCCAGGGTGCAGGCGTGATCAATCTCGGCCTGCAGTTCGCTGCGGTTTTGGGCAAGGATTTCACGAATGAGAAAAAAATCCTCCTCCTGATTTCCTACCAGCAGGACGCGCAACACAGACGCGTCAACTCCGAGTTGTATGGCTGTGGACACTTGCTTAAAGGTGTTACTGCTTACATCGGAATATCGCCGCTGGGAGGGTTGGCGCTGGAGAGGCAGAGTGCTGAGGAGTTTGCGGCGGAGTTCGGGATCGGGAACAGGCTCAGAATGGAATTGGGGAAGCAGGGATGGAACGCCGGGGGGCCGTCAGGAGTCTTTCCGCTGCCGGATCCGTTAACCAACTTGGGCTACAGCCGTCTAATCACGCAGTTATGGTGTCCGTGCGGCGCGGTGCGTAAACGAAAAAGCTGCAGAATATTGGGAACCGCCCATCGATTTCGCGCGTATTGATAACAGAGCAAAGTGCGCCTTGCATCAGGTAGTGGAGGGATTATGCAAACCGAAGTAAGCGGCAGCGCCAGAAACGGTATTGCTAGCGAGGGGAGTGGTCCCGTGCATGAGGTGGTGCGGCAGGCTCACGAAGAGCTTCGGCAACTGCTGCAACAGCGTGCTGAGGTCATGCGCCGGATCGGCACTATCAAGCAAACTATCTCCGGTCTTGCCAACCTGTTTGGAGACAGCGTGTTGAATGACGAGTTGTTGGAGATGGTGGATCGCAAAAGCAGCGGCCGCCAGCCGGGTTTTACCAAGGCTTGCCGAACGGCTCTGATGGATTCCAACCGGGCTCTAAGCGCTCGCGAGGTGTGCGATCGAATTCAGCAAAAAGATCCATCGCTGTTGGCTCGCCACAAGGATCCCATGGCGTCGGTGACCACGGTGCTCAACCGTCTCGTCGCTTACGGTGAAGCGCGGGCGGTCACCCTCGACAGCGGCCGGCGGGCGTGGCAGTGGATCGCAGATTCCGAGGCAGACTCGAAAGGTCTGCCAGTATCGGCCTGAGAGCAGGTTAATTCGGCGGCAGCAGCATTCCCTTTTCCAGGTGCCGCGTGACGTGCGCATACGAAGCTGCGTGTGGATCGTGCGTCACCATCACAATGGTCTTATGGAAGTCTTCGTTCAGCCTTTTCAGGATCTCCAACACTTCCGTAGCGGAGTGACTGTCCAGATCGCCGGTCGGTTCATCAGCCAGCAATAAAGTTGGATCGCTCACGATCGCGCGCGCAATGGCGACCCGCTGCTCCTGCCCGCCGGAGAGCTGCTTGGGCAGATGGTTGACGCGTTCCTCCAAGCCTACAAGTTTAAGCGCGGTCAGGACGTGGTCGCGGCGCTGCTGCTGGTTGAGCTTGGTCAAAAGAAGAGGCAGTTCGACGTTTTCGAATGCAGTGAGCACCGGAATGAGATTGAAAGTCTGGAAGACGTAGCCGATGTGCTCGTTGCGCCAGTGGGCCGCCTGCGCATCACTGAAGCGAAAAATATTCTGGCTCTGCACCAGCAACTCGCCGGCGGTCGGCCGGTCGATGGCCGCGATCATATTCAGCAGCGTGGTTTTGCCGGAGCCTGAAGGTCCCATCAGCGCCAGAAATTCCCCGGTGGCGATGTCGATGGAGACATCGTCGAGCGCTTTCACTTCAAACGCCTCGCGCTTGAAGATCTTGCTGACGTTGCGAGCCTGAACTACTTTTGTTCCGGTTGCGACCTGGGTTTCAGCGACTGTATTCATAATTATGATTGCCCCTTAACTTTGATTGAGTCTCCGTCCTTCAATTCTTGCGGCCCTTTGCTGATCACGGATTCCCCGCCCACGAGCCCATCGACGAGAAAGCCATCAGTGCGCTGGCTCAGCACGTGAACCTCACGCATGCGGGCTTTGCCGTCGTAGGCGAGAAATACGACTTTCTTGCCATCGTGATCGTGCAACGCAGCAGCCGGCACAAATGCTCCTGACGGCTGAGTACTGCTGGGCTTCTGATCATCGGCCAAAAATTTCACCGTTGCATTCATCTCGGGGCGCAGATATTCGTCCGGATTCAGCACCTGAACCTTGACCTGCACCGTAGCTTTCTGCCGGTTCGCTTCCGGAGAAATCTGCGCGATTTCTCCCTTGTATTTGCGATCGGGATACGCGTCGACGGTGACGACGCCTTTTTGCTTCGGACCCAGTCGCGCGAAATCGGATTGTGCGATATCGAGTTCCACCTGAATATCATTCAAATCGGCGAGCGAGACGACCGAGCCTTGAGGCCCGCCGGCCGCCGCGCTGGCAAACTGCGCGGTGATCAACTCCCCTTTTTCGGCGGTGCGATCGAGAATCGTGCCGGTAACCGGCGCGCGAATTACGGTGGCATCGAGTTGCGATTTCGCGTAATCGAGCTGGCCTTGCGCCTGCGCCACCGATCCACGAGCGCGGGCCAATTCTTCCTGGCGCGGGCCAAGCTTCATGAGTTGAGAAGCTCTTTCCAGAGAATTCACGCGCTGCTGATCGGAGTCGAACTTCGCGGTGGCATCGTCGAGCGCCTGGCGCGAAACCACGCCCGCGCCGGAAAGTTCTTTAGTGCGATCGAGAACCAGCTTGTCGTTGACCAGCGTCGCTCGCGCTTCGTCAAGATTGTGCTGGGCTTGTTGAATCTCTTCGGGCCGCGAACCGTGCTGGAGTTCTTCGAGATACGCCTGGGTATTCTCCAAAGCTCCCTTGGCCTGCTCATAGTTGGCGCGGAATTCTTCGTCCTCCAAGCGCACCAGAACTTGTCCTTCTTTCACTTTGTCGCCTTTTTCGACGCCGATCCAGGCGAGGCGACCCGTGACTTTAGAATTCACATTGATGGTGTGATGGGCGACGATGTAACCCGTGGCGGAAAGCACCGTGCCGCCCACGTCGCTGCTCTCGGCCGAAGCGCGGACGACTTCGACCTCCGGCGCGCTGCGTGAAAGTAGACGGTAGGCCAGAGCGGAAAGGCTGAGCAGAACAACGACCGCAATGCCGATCACAATGTAACGGCGAGCCCACACCGGCGGTTCGCCGTCTCCCGCAGCGCGCGCCGAACGGTCGATGCGCAGGCTCTGTAGGTCTTCGTGTTTTGAGTCAATCGGCATAAGAATAAGTACGAATCGGGTCCCGCCCCGGTTCCACTACTACTACCCAAGCGCACCTAGCCCCGGAGCGCAGAGAGAATATTTTGACGTGCCGCGTGCCACGCCGGGAACAACCCGCCGAAAAATCCCATCAGCAGGGCGAACAGAATCGCGTATCCCGCCACTTGCGGTGTAATTCGCAGAGCGAACACGACCTCGCTAAAAGTCACCGCATTCGACGTGCCGGTCTGCATTCCGTTAAAGGGCAGCATCAGCAGAATTCCTGCAAATGCGCCGAGCAACGCCAGTAATAAGGATTCCAGAACGAATGACGTCAGAATGGAAGGGCGCGAGAACCCCAGCACCCGCAGAGTCGCAATCTCGCGACCACGATATGCCACTGCTGCGTACATCGTATTCATCGCGGCGAAACTCGACCCAATCGCCATGATGATCGCGACCAAGATGCCAATGTATTTAATCGGAGCCCCTGAGCTGGTCTGCTTGGCATAATAGTCCGTTTCTAAAACGCCTTCGAGCTTTAGGCGCTGATCATCGCTGACGCGATTCTTCAGGGCATCGGCGGCGATGGGATCGGTTGCGCGCAAATAGGCAGATGAAAAACCGCCCTGCCGATCAAAATCGGCGGCCATCTGATTTACGTCGCACCAGATCTCCGACTCATAGGCCGATCCGCCGGCATCGAAAACCCCAACCACCTTCCACGAGCCTTTGCCGAACTCCATGGTGTCGCCGATATTGGCGTGGGAAAATCGATTGCGAATGGATTTGCTGACCACCACTTCACGCTGCCCGGTCTGAAACCACCGTCCTTCAACCAATTTCGCGCTGGGACGAAGTTCGAGGCCATCGGGCATCATGCCGCGCACAGTAACATTTACTTCGCCGGTGCCATCCTTGCGCGGCAACACGATCACTACCACCCATTCGCCCGAAACCATGGGGTCGCCGTGGCTATCCTTGGCGATGCCGGGCAGAACTTTCAGCGTAGGAAACAACGCCGCGTCAAAGCCACCGGAGAGTTCGGCTTCTGAGCCCTTACGCAGCACCAGCACGTTGTTCGGATTGCCGCTGGAGACAAAAGCGCGCCGCAACCCCGCCAGCAGCGCCATCAGAAAGATCGCCGTGGTCACCGTGAGCGCGATGCCGAGCGCGGTCATGATGGTCAGGCCTTTGCGTAACTTCAAATTGCGAACGTTATAGCTAATCGGTATCGCCATAAATATTTGCTCTCCATCCAAGGCCGAACGAGCTAGCTTCAACCAATGTGGCGCAACCCTTCCACAATATTTGTACGCGACGCGCCATATGCAGGGACGTACCCGCTCATAAAACCTACGGTTGCGGCAACCAGCAACGAAATCAGCACCGTTGGCAGCGTGACCTTCATGTCGATGGGAACACCCAATGCCACGGAGGAATGCGTTAGTAGGTGGATCAATCCTGCCGCGCCCAGAATTCCTAGCAGCCCGCCTGAAACTGCCAGAGCAATGGATTCGAAAACGAACAATGACAAAACACTCTGGCGGGTAAAGCCCAGCGTTTTCAGCAAGGCCACCTCGCGGGTGCGGCTACGCACCGACATGGCCATGGTGTTCGCCGAAACCAGCAGAATGGCAAAGACTACAGCCCCGCAGATGCCGAGAATAAAAGCCTTCACGTTGCCGAGCGTCGCCACAAACGAAAGCTGGAAGGCTTTCTCGCTCTCACTCTTGGTTTGTTCAGGAGAGTTGTGGAACATATCGTCGATGACGCCTGAAACTCGGGCCACGTCGCCCGGCGTCGCCACCTGCATTGCGTAAAACCCCGCCTGCCCCTTGAACCAGGGGATGGCCTCTTCCAGATACTTGGCGTTGAAATAAAGCGCGTTCTGCGGCGGATCGCGGCGATAGATGCCGCGTATTGTCAACTCCGGGTTAACCGCAAAAATCGTTCCCAGCAAGGTAATCTTGTCGCCGATCTTCCAGCCATACTTATTCGCGAGGGTGACATCGACAATCGCCCCGGCGCGATCGCGTTGCCAGGCCATAACTTCATCAGGGGGAATGACTTTGTCGGAGGCAACTTTCAGATATTCATCCGGATCGGTGGCCATCTGCGCGAAAAAATTCTCTGGACGATCATCTTTATAGCGTCCGCCAAACCAGGTCATTGGCACTATGGCTACAACACCGGGTATACTCCGAATCTTTTCGCGGTAATATCCGGGCAGAAAAAATGCCAGCGAAACCCGATCGCGCGTGATGATACGCTTGGCCGAATCTGCCGCTCCGACGTCGATATAAAAGGTCCGCCAGATCGAGATCATCAGCGTCAGCAACAGTAGCGAGAAACTGATACTCAGCATGGTCAGCAGGCTGCGCCGCTTGTTGCGAAACGTATTGCGCACGACAAAACTGCCTAAGGTCATAAATCAACCAACTTCTGCGATCAAAATATTCAGCCCACTCTTCACCCAATGTGCCGCAAACCATCCACAATGTTTACCTGCGAAGCGTGATATGACGGGAAGAGCGAACTTATTAATCCGACAAGTCCAGCCACAAAGACGGAGATCATCCACATGCCCAGCGTCAGCTTCAGGTTGTAAAAACTCATGTAGGGCGAGTGCGCCATGGCTTGAATGAGCAGGTACGCCAGGCACACGCCAATAACTCCTCCCGCGATTGCCAGCGCCACCGCCTCGCTTATAAAAAGACCTAAAACTTTTTGCCGAGTGAACCCCAGGGTCTTGAGTACGGCCACTTCCCGGGTGCGCTCGCGGATCGACATCGCCATGGTGTTGGCGGAAACCAGCAGCGTGGCAAAAACAACAGCCGCACAAATCATAAAGATGAAAGCCTTCACGTTCCCCAGCATGGCAACGAACTCCAAGCCGAACGCTTTCTCGCTCTCTGACTTGGTAGGCTGCGGCGAGTTGCGAAACATGTCATCCACCGTGCTGGCAATCTTGCTCACATCTCCGGGAGACGCGGCGAGAATACTGAAGGTACCTGCCTGCCCCTTGAAAAAAGGAACGGCCTCCTCCACATATTTAGTGTTGAAGTAGACTGCCTTATCGTCCGGGTAAGAACTAAAAATACCGCGAACGTAGAGCTCAAGATCAACGGGATAGATTGTCCCCTGCAGCACGATGCGGTCTCCCAGCTTCCATCCATATTTATTGGCTAATGTGTCGTCGACGATCACTCCCTGCCGATCCCGCTGCCACGCGGTTCGTTGCTCGTCGGACATTCTAATGTCCCGGAACACCTTAAAAAATTCCTCGGGATCTGTACCGAACTGCGCAAAAAAATTCTCCGGCTTCTGATCTTTATAAACTCCGCCAAACCAGGAGACCGGTACCACTGACACCACTCCGGGCACGGCGCGGATCTTCTCTCGATAAAATCCGGGCAGACTAAAGGTCAAAGAAACGCGGTGCCGGACCACGAGCCGCTCGGCGGACTCCGCACTGCCCTCGTCCAGATAAAAAGCCCGCCAGATGCACATCATCAAAGTCAGTAGCAGCAGCGAGAAGGCGATACTCAACACTGTCAATAGGCTGCGACGCTTGTTGCGGAAGGCGTTCTTGGTAACAAACCTGCTTAAAGTCATGTGTCGAACTCCAAGAGACTAGATAGAAGCGGAGTGGCGTGCTACAGCGAACCCGAGTGGGCTTCAAGCATAAACGATTGGGTCCGGTTCGTACAACGATCTCCGCTTTCACCGCTGCGGCGCCTTCCGCAATCCCTTCGCAAACGAATCTTCTATTGGCGGGGGCTGCGCCGCTAGTGGAGATCGTCATCCGGCCTGGATGACAAATGTCACAAGCTCGGCTGCGGAAAGTGGCTCACAGGGTTAAACGAGGCTCGGGGAAAAAAGTCACGGCTTTGCGACCAGGTTTTCCTTGGGCGGATGACCTCACTGCTCGTTTTCGCAATCGATTTTTCCGAACGGCCTGCCGTGTAAGTGGCAGATTCTGCGAAAGATATCGGGGTACTTTGGTAACTCGAAGCTAATTCTCTTCGGCGGTATTCTATGGCCTATTCTGCCCCGGGTTTAGCTGGTGCGGTTCGAGACTCGGTGCTGTGTGGTGTTGATGCAAGAGGGATGGGAAAGCAATGTCCACGAAAATCGGCCACTTCGAAATTCTGAGTGAACTGGCGAAGTCCGCCACTGGCGCGGTCTATAAGGCGAACGACGAGAAGTCGAGCCAGACGGTCGCTTTGAAAGTGATTCAACTCTCCGCCTTCGGTACAGACGCAGCGGCACTGCAAAAAGCTGTATTGGAAGAAGCGGAAAAGACGAAGATCTTAAGCAATCCCAACCTTACCACCGTTTTTGGCGCGGAAGAAATCGAAGGTCAATTCTGCGCCGCCATGGAATACATTCAGGGCAATAGCGTTGCTACCATGCTGGCCCGCAAAGAAGGATTTTCTATCTGGGACCTGCTCGATATCGGCCGGCAATTATGTAGCGGCCTTGATGACGCTTTTTCTCACCAGATTTTTCACTACAGCATGGAACCATCGAAGATCATGTGCGGCTGGGATGGAACCACAAGAATTCTCAGCTACGGGGTCTCCAGCGTGGGCAAGTTCATGCCGGATGTTCCGGCGACGCCCTCGATTCTGCATTACATGTCGCCCGAGCAGATCAGGGGAGACGGCGTGGATGCACGCTCGAACCTCTTCAGTCTCGGCGCGATCTTTTACGAAATGGTGACAGATCGTAAGGCCTTCGATGGAGCGGATTCCGCGGCGCTGGTGCAAAACATAGTCGATAGTACGCCGCCTCCGCCGTCGCAGTTGAATCCCAAACTGCACCCGCAACTCAGCGCCCTGATCGTGAAGGCGCTGGCCAAGGATCCGGAAGAACGCTACCAGAGCGGAAGGGAACTTCTCGACGATCTGGAGAAATGCAAGGAATCGAAGCCGCAAGCGGCGAAGCAGGCGGCCGCGGCGGCTCCTGCTGTTACGGTCCAGGCTCCAGTGAAAGCCGTGGCTCAGGCGAAACCTGTGGCCGCAGCAGCGGCAGTAGCGCGTCCGGTTCAAGCGGCGGCAGCGGTTGCGAAGACGGCGGCAGCCGCGCCTCAAAGCCGGCCGGTCGAAACCATGGCTCGGGCTGCCGCAGCAACACCTCTCGTCGAAAAGAAATTTACTGTTGCGCCAACTCCGCATGCGGAAGATGCTGAGCCTCTGATGGTGCGCAACTCTTCGGCATCAGGATCGCAGCTTGATTCCTCAAACCAGTTCATCACGTCCTGCGTGAAAGCCACGATCGAAAGCGCGGGCAAAACCTCCGCCTCGATGTCTTCTGCCGTGCTCGATCCACCTGAGATGGAGCCTCTGCAAGCTCGGACACCAAAGATCACCGTGGATCCCATGATGGCCGAAGCTGGTTCATCGCAAGCCAGCTCAACCAGTTTTTCGGAGATGACAGAGCTGCCTCCGCTGAAGGAATCGTATTACCCGCCACCATCGCCTCCGCCATCGGGATTCGAGCAGCCTAAGATCACTAGTACTGTTTACGAGCCTGGGGAGGAGACGGAAAAGCCAAGAATTCAGCCTCGTGAAGTGGCCGAGAAGGCGATTAAAGAAATCAAGAACGTGCCTCCGCATTTGATGATTTATTCGATCGCGGGCGCGGCTGTGTTGATTCTGATCATCGCTGTTGCTCTGGTCATGCATGTCAACAACCTGAATAATGACGGGGAATCTCCGCGCTCGAACGCGGTCCAGTCAGCCCAGTCGAGTGGGGTAAGCCAATCTGCCGCTCCCAACCAGACGGTGCAGCCTCAGCCCGCTCAACCTCAAGCAGCACAAACTCAAGCGCAGGCCGGGCCATCGGTATCAATCGAGGACGCTCCAGCAGAGCCCACCCGTTCTGCCGCCGCCGCCCACAAAGGCAAGAACAGCCGGAAGAAAGCGCCCGCGCCATCTGCTCCGCTAATTGTGCCCGGAATGATGGCGATCGATTCCACACCCCAGGGCGCACAGGTGCAAATCGACGGAAAAACCGATCCGTCGTGGATTACACCTTTCACTCTTTCTGGCGTAGACGCGGGTAAACACAATATCACGGTGAGCAAAGCCGGCTATATCAGCGACAGCCGCCCGGTCGATGTTGCTTCCGGCAGCAAATCATTCGTCGTGAGCCACCTCACCCAGTTAGTGGCAACACTCTCGGTCGCGAGCACGCCAGCCGGCGCCAACATTTATGTCGATGGCAAGGACATTGGCAAGCTGACCCCTGCCCAAGTTTCCGTGGATAAGGGCCAACACGTTGTGCTCGTGCGGAAATCGGGGTACATCGACGAAACCACCAATGCGCAATTTGTTCTCGGCCAGGCCGTAAGCTTTTCCCCCACTCTGCGCTCGCTCGGTAACGTCGATGACATCAAGACCGTCGGGAAGATGAAGAAGCTATTCGGCGGGGGCTCTGTCCAGGGCATGGGTACCGTCGCGATTAAAACGCAGCCCAAAGGCGCGCAGATCGCCGTCAACCAGCACATGATCGAGAAAAACTCTCCTGCGGAATTCATGCTCGATCCCGGCAATTACATCATCGACATCACCCTGACAGGCTATGCTCCGGTTCACAAAATCATTACCGTGGATAAAGGTGGTAAAGCTGTCGTCGACGAAACACTGCAGCGCCAGTAGGCGGGGCTTGTGCCGATTGACGTTGCAGCCCTCTCCCCCGCGAAATTCACCTGCGATTAACCCAGGTGCCACACCGGATTGTTAATTTCCTTCCGATCCTCACTCTTAAGTATTTCTTCCTTCCATGGAAATGAATCATACGTTCTAATTTTTCTCCCACGTGTATGGCGCTTACAGGCGGCGCGCTGGGAGCTATTCTTCTGATCCAGACAAACGCGGTCGCTCAAGCCAAGGCGGACGGTCGCTTCCGCGCAGTTCCGGCAGCACTGTGGCGGACCCTGAAGACTTACGACAGTTAAAGATGGCGAGTTCCGACTTGAGCTTGCCTACCGCAGCTCGGTGGACGCTCAAGGGCAGACTCGATATTGCTACGTCGATAAGGCTGGCCATGAATCGCCTACTCTGCGAGTCATCAATATGATTTGTCCGACATCTTTATCGCTCTGCAAGGCTGCCAGTTGCCCGCTGTGACCGATCTCAAGACCAAAGCTGTGTACGACGGCCATCCGGCTACCCTGATCCGCTCGACGAACACACTTTCGTCGTCAACACCATCAATGCCATCCAAGCCAACATCTACTGGAAGGACTCGCCCTTGTCATGCGTACGACGACTGTGACGGCTGGTACGACCACCAGATGGACCCGATCGTCAACCAGTCGCAGAGCGCCATCGACGATCAACTGATCGGCGCCGGCTTGTGCGGCACCAACACCGCCGCCACTACTCAGGGGCGTTGCGGATATGGTCCGCGCACACCGTTGTTGGTGATTTCACCTTATGCCAGGCAGAACTACGTGGATCACCGGATCACGGACCGGTCGTCGATCGTCCAATTCATTGAAACGAATTGGAGTTTGCCCGCAATTGGCGGCGGTTCTACGGATGTAAACGCCGGATCGCTTCTTGGCATGTTCGACTTCACCAGCGGCAGGAAGGCGCCGAAGCTGACGCCCGATCCTACTACGAGTGAGGTTGCGGAATAGCCGCAAGCTCGTCCGACAAATCGCCAGAAAAACCAGAGGCCGCACCGACCTCAGGGGGTGGCCTCTCTCCGCCAAATCGGCGCCGTTCGACCACGCTGAGCTTCAGATGCGATTACAATAAACAGCTTTCACCTTCGGTCGTGAATTGGAAGTTCATGAAGATTCGAGTACGAAAAGCGGTGCGCGAGGACCTACCCGTTCTGCGCGAACTGATCGAGATATCCGTACGCGGATTGCAGGCAGGCGATTACTCTTCAGCACAGATTGAAGCGGCGCTGAGAACCGTATACGGAGTTGACACGCAGTTAATCGTCGACGGAACCTATCTGGTCGCGGAAGTTGAAACCGCGACCGAAGGCTCAACCATCGTGGGCTGCGGCGGCTGGAGCAAACGCGGGACTCTCTACGGTGGCGACCAGTTCGCCGCGCGGGAAGATCTGCTGCTAGACCCCGCGCACGACGCGGCCAAGATTCGCGCCTTCTTCGTTCATCCAGCCTGGGCTCGCCGCGGGATCGGCAGCGCCATCCTGGAAGCCTGTGAGCACGCCGCCATCGCCGCCGGCTTCACCCGCCTCGAGATGGGAGCAACCTTGAGTGGCGTGCCTTTCTATGCCGCCAGAGGCTACGCAGCCTTGGAGAATCTGGAGGCGCCGCTCGGCGCCGAAACTTCCTTACAGATTGTGAGAATGAGTAAGAACATCAAGCCGCGGCGCTAGCTATAAGGAATTTTCCTCAAGGTGGGTGTGGCGTGAGTCAGGGCTCTGCGAACACTCGTGGGAGATCCCCGAAATACCCTGTTTGGGGGATTACAGACCTTGCGCCCTCCCTCAAAGTACGCTACTAGGAGGACTTTGTTTATGACTTGCAAGGTGCGTTCTGTCTTGGGCTCCGCTTTTAGGCAAGTCCTGGTTGCGGGAGCGCTGGCATTGCTTGCGCCTCTCGCCTCGTGGGCAACAAGTATAGGAATGGTCTGCAACCCGGGTACTGTATGTATCGGGAACGACGGAGGCACGCTTATGGCGGGGAGCACTCTTTCGGTTTCCGGCTCTGTAGTTACGCAGATCAACAACGATACGGGCACGAATTTGGGAACGCTTACTCTCAGTACCGGAACTTTAGCGAGCGGCAGCATCGAGACGGGGGGAATGTTTAACGGCGGCGGCTCCGTCACGATTACCCAGGGAACGTCGGTAATATTCTCCGGCACTTTCTCGGGTCCGGTCGATTGGACGGTGCTGGGGCTCCTGAGCCACACAGTTAAGGGGCACACGACTTACACTTGCGCGACGGGCGGATGCATCTACGTCCTGGCCGGCACCATATCGGGCACTTACAACGGCATTCTGTTGGCAAATGGGTCGACCATTCAGCAGACGATCACCACCAACAAGCCGTTCACCGGCGGCACTATCTCGGTGGAGAACGGCAGCACATTCCTGGTTACGCCTGAACCAGCTTCTCTCGGACTGATGGGCACTGGCTTACTTGGGGTTGGCTTCGCCGCAAGGCGCAAGCTTAGGGACAAGAAGGCGGGATAACTGGAACGGGCCGATAAGAGGAAAGTCCCACCACGGCCAGACGCTTTCTGCTTCTTCATCGCCAAACTCCGTCTCATCCGAGTAATCGGAGGGCGGCGTAGTTGCGATTTCGTGCCCGAGGCGAAGAGCTGGGTTGACGTGTGTCCTCCTTTGCGCTTGTGAAACTTAATTGACGCAGCGTTGTCGAGCGTTGGCCCGAAGGTCAGCACTCCATGCGCTACGTCCTTTTCTTGTCCACGCGTCCTGCTATGATGCTTAACTTGGCCGGGATCTTCGGGTCCGGGTCGCCGACGCATCGAATTCTCTCTTCATCGGGATAAGTCATTTGAATGCCGTGGAACCGTCTGTTGAAGCTCGCCGCTACGTCGTCAGCGGACGCGTGCAAGGAGTGGGCTTCCGCTGGTTTGTCGAGCGGGAAGCGCACATTCTCGGCATTGCCGGATGGGTCCGGAATAACGCCGACGGCAGCGTGGAGGTACTCGCCCAGGGTACGCACAATCAACTTCTGGGTCTGCGCTCGCGCTTGCGCGAGGGTCCGCGAGCCGCCCGCGTCGACGCAGTCGAAGAGTCCGAAGCCCGAACATCCCCTAATCTCAATTCATTTCGTATCGAAGGAGCCTGGTAGATGTCCCCCTCAGGTCTGAACGCTGAACAACTGAAGCGCCTCATCCGCGAAGTTCCTGACTTCCCTAAGAAGGGAATTCTCTTCTACGACATCACTACCTTATTGAAGGACAAAGTCGGCTACGCCACACTGATCGATCGCCTCTCCGAGCACTATCTTGATCGGAAGATCGACCTCGTAATTGGCATGGAGGCCCGCGGCTTTATCTTCGCTCCAGCCGTTGCCTACCGCCTGAATGCCGGCTTCGTGCCCGTGCGCAAACCCGGCAAGCTTCCCGCCGAGTGCGCCAAGTTTGACTATGTACTCGAATACGGCACCAATGCCCTGGAGATCCATAAAGATGCCATCCAGAAAGGCCAGCGCGTGCTGATTATCGACGATCTTCTGGCCACAGGCGGCACCGCCGAGGCCACGGCGAAGCTGGCATCTCAACTTGGCGGCGAGATTGCCGGACTGGGCTTTGTGGTGGAGTTGGACTTCCTGAAGGGGCGGGAGAAGCTTAAGGGCTATGAGGTGATGTCCCTGCTGCACTACGAAAAGTAAATTACTTCCAGACCCGTGCGACTATCAGACCGATGCCAGCCCAGAAGGTGGCGCTGATCACAACTACCGACAGCAATCCCAGAACCAGATTCCAGTTGACACGCCCTGGCACAAAGCGCCGCGGCAGCTCGGAATCGTAAACCAGCCAGGAGCGCAGGAATTTCATCTCCTGCAAATTCGCAGGCGAGCTTCCCCACGCCTTGATCGGCAGATGGCTCGGCGCTTGATCAGCGGATCTAACGAGTTGCGATTTTTGAACCATATAACCCGCACCTCATCTCAGTAGGTTGAACCTTCACCGGAGCACCACGCCTGCCGCTTCCCGGTGTTTTCTGCTTCTACAAATTATGACTAACTTACCGACCCGGAGGTTGCAATTAAACGCCCGGCAGGGTCGAGAATTCCCGAATCGGGCAGTCGTTAGGACCCCCCTAAACTGCCGACGCGGGGCCTGCCGGACTTGAGTAATCTACCGCCGCGAAACTTTATTCTAGAGACTACTTTCTGTCAAGGCTCATTTTTCTTCCTGTTTTAGCTCCATAATTCTGTCACCCCCTAACGGTAACGTGAAAATGTCACCCCATGAGAGGAAGGACATTCGCGTTGAGTCAGAAGGAACTGCAACGAGTGAGCGTAATTTCCAGTTGTGTTAAGGGAGACATGGCGTGCGCCAGAGCCGCCTCCCCGTGCTCGCGCATACGTTTCTTAAGACGCCTGACCTGACGGATGCTAAGCGAGAGCAGTGCGGCGGCTCTGGCGCACGCCAACCGCGGACGGCCCAGCCCGCGCCGCCTGCCTACCCGGGTTCGCCAACACATCGTTCATCTGGCCCGCACCACCTATGCCGGATTCAACGATCACCATCTCTGCGAAAAACTTTGCGAGCTCGAGGGCTTCTCCCTGAGCCGTGAAACTCTGCGCCGTGTTTTGCGTCAAGCCGGCATCGGTTCGCCCCGCAAACGCCGCGCTCCCGCGCATCGCCAGCGCCGGCTGCGCTCCGCCCGCGAAGGCGAACTGGTGCAACTCGACGGCTCGCCCCACGACTGGCTCGAAGGCCGCGGCCCGCGCCTCACCGCGCTCGGCCTGCAGGACGATGCCACCGGTAAAATCCTCGCGGCTCAGTTCTTTCCTTCCGAAACTGCGCTCGGTTATCTCACATTGTTGCGCCAACTGCTGCGCCGCCACGGCACTCCGCTGGCCTTCTACGGCGATCACAGCGGTATCTTCGTGCGCAACGATGACTTCTGGACCGTCGAAGAAGAACTCGCCGGCAAACGCCAGCCCACCCAGTTCGGCCGCGCCCTCGATCAACTCGGCATCACTTTCATCGCCGCCCGCAGCCCGCAAGCCAAAGGCCGCGTCGAACGCCTCTGGGGCGTGCTCCAGGATCGCTTGTGCAGCGAGCTTCGTCTGGCACACGCTTGCGATCTGGACTCCGCCAATGCCGTGCTGCGCCTTTTCCTCGCCGACTATAACCGCCGCTTCGCCCGCCGTCCGCGTGAAATGCAAACCGCTTGGCGTCCGGCTCCGGAAAATCTCGACCGCATCTGCTGCTTCGTTCACCAGCGCGTGGTCAGCAACGACAACATCGTGCAGTGGGACGGTCAGCGCTTCCAGATCCCCCAGCAAGGCCAACGCTTCAGCTTCGCCGGAGCCAAAGTCCATGTCTATCAGGCGCTCGACGGGCGTATCTCGCTTTACTACGGCGACACCCGCCTGCAACACACCCTGGCTTCGCCAGGGTGACATTTTCATGTTGCCGTTAGGGTGACAAATTCATGTTGCTACAACAGGCTCATTTTTCTTCCAGTGCCAATGTCGACTCCTTGGGCAGATAGCTCTTGCCATTCGGCCGCCGTGGTAACTTCAACGCCAAAAACTCACCGTTGGAATCTCGCTTGACAGATCGTAGGCATACTCACTAGTCTGCGCAGCACTACATTCTGTTGTGTTTTTCGCGTAGCCAGCGTTTCAAATCTTCGGGGCTCAATTGGAGGGAACAATGATCGGGAACTTGATTTGGTGGCTGCTGGTAGGTCTGATCGCGGGCTGGGCTGCGGGCAAAATCATGAAGGGCGGCGGTTACGGCACGCTGATGGATATCGTCCTTGGAATAGTGGGAGCCATCATCGGAGGATGGATCTTTAACGCGCTCGGCATTTATCCCGGCGGCGGCATCCTTGGCAGCATTGCGGTTGCGATCATAGGGGCCGTCTTCCTGATCTGGCTAACCCGCCTGCTCAAGCGGGCTTGAAAGGTTTGATCGCAGCCTAGGCCGAAACGGGTACCTGCATCGCCGCAACCGCGCCTTCCAGATGCGCCAGGGTCTCGTCCACGGTGAGCGAATACATCTCACGCCCCAGCCCTTCTCCGGATTCAAGCGCAGTCTTCAAGTAGTGCCCGGCAATCTCCACCGACAGCGAATCGGTAATGGCCTTGCCGCTGCGCTCCCTATACTCCACCCAAGCCGGATGCGGCAGCGCCACCCACACCGTTCTTCCGTCCACTAGAAACTTAATATCCACCGCATCCGCGTGCCGCGTGGCGATGGCCACGATCAGCGCCTGATAGACGCAGTGAACCTGCTTCTTAGTCCAGCGGTCGGTGGCCGTGAAATCTCCAAACATGGCTGATCAACTATAGCGGACGGAAGCAGCACCGGCAAATCACCAAATCACTCGGGCGATAATGCGAATTAGTGGGGGCGAATCAGTGGGAGCGACCTACTGGATCCTGCGGCCAGGTTCTGCAGTCAAAGTACATCGGAGAAACCAGCAAGTTGAATCGCCTCGTTCCATTCCTCCCTCAGCCCTAGTTCAACAATCCACTTTTCGAGATAAGAGCGATCCAACGATTTCCATCTTGCCTTGAGAATCGTTACAACATCTTCAATCTGCCTCTTCGACCGCGCCAATTTCGACCATTCAAGTTTTGCGATAATTACGTCTTCGGCGGTTGCCACAAGTACGGCCACATCTTTAAAATTCACGAGCCGCCGGCGACGAAACTCTTCCTGGCTGAACGGGCGGGACTTTCGTAGAATTAAGTCGATCTTCCAGCCCGTTGTCTGCTCAATCACGTTGAACAAGGACTGCCTCTTCAAAGCTTCCTGCGCCGCGTCCAAGTCCACGTAGTACTTCTCGCTAGGCAATAGTTGAACGAAAGCTTGCAACTCCGCCGCGGTGGGCGCGATCACAAGGTCAATATCCTGAGTGGAACGAGGAGAGCCGTAATAGGCGCTGGCAAAAGAACCGGTAAGCATGTAGGCAATCCCGGCTCGGTCCAAGGCAGCGGCAACGTCGTACAAGACCTCGGGGATGTTCATCTCAGCGCGGCAGGCGGGAGATCCGGCAGAAATGCCAATCGTATAACTTCACGAACCACTTGCTGTTCCGACCAGTCAGGATGATCCTGGCGGATGCCGGCTTTCACCAACTCCCGCGCGAACAAGCTCATTTCGAACGCCAACACGAGACGCTGCTCTCCAGTCAGTGACCGGTGAATCTGGAGTTGCAACTCTTGCGCCACAGGGCTCGTATCGCAGATGGACACGAGCAAATGTTACCACGACCCCCCTGTGGCCCTCGACGTGTTGCCAGTAATAGCGCCGCTCATGCGGCTCCGCGAGCCAAAGCGGCGGTTCTTTTCTCTGTCCCAACTACACCGCTTAATGTGTATTTACATAATGTAAATACCCAGCAGAAAGTCCTGTTTCTCACGTTTCTTGTGAAGCCGGGGTCTACCGTCGGAAAGTAAGGGCGTCGTCCTTACGAGTGTTCCGTTTTCCCATCCAGCAAATCCAGCGCATGAGGAATCAGCTCTACCACGGCCTGTAGCGATTCCACCGCCCCAGCCGGACTCCCCGGCAAATTTAAAATCAGCGTCTTGCCCCGCACACCACATACTCCGCGGCTCAAAACTGCAAACGGCGTTTTCTTGATGCCTTCGAGGCGCATGCGCTCGCCCACGCCATCAATCAGCCGGTCGCAAATCGATTCCGTGGCCTCGGGCGTGACGTCGCGCTCCGCAATTCCGGTACCGCCAGTCGTCACGATGAATCGCGCCTGCAGCGCCAAGCGGACGAGAACATTCTGAATCTGCATCCCGTCATCCTGCACCGTCTCCCTGGCCACAATGCGAAAGCCGCGCCCTACTAGTACTTCAGCCACCGCCGGGCCGGAGAGATCGGCGCGCTCCCCGCGTGCGCAAGAATCGCTGACCGTAACCACCGCCGCGGTAAAGGGTGCGGAATTCGGCGCAGAAGATCCAGGCTCAGTTGTCGAGGAGGACATCTTCTTCCTCTTCCTCGCGCCTGCCGGTGGTCGCACTCGGGCTAGTACTCGGGCCAGCACTCACAACCGCGTTGTCGCTCGCGGGAGCAACGCCGGCATCGGCGCCCGAACTCTCAGCTGAAACTTCCCCCGGCCCGTCGCGCTGGGCTTCGTCCAGCAACCGCAAACCTTCCATCAACAACCCCTGCGTGTTGAGCTGCGTTGTCTCTTTATCGGTCTTGGCCTCGAAGTTGAGTTCAAAGTTTCCGCCAGTCCAGCGCAGCACTTTGAAGACTGCCTGATCTCCCAGCAGGTCGCCCGCGGGGGATCCGTAGGTGGCGTGCTTCACCTGCCCCTCAACAAAAAAAACCTCACACTTATCGCCCTGATAATTCAGCTTGAGCTGGCAACTCTTGCGGCCCATCTCAAGAGACTGCATCAGGTCTATCACATTCATCTGCGAAAGGTTGCCCCGCACCACGCCATCGGAGGGCGCGGTCTTGGCCATCTTTTCCAAAGCAATCCGATCCACCGTGCGCTTGATGCGGCGCGTGGCATCCTTCAGAAAAAAAGGTTTGGCCAGGTAATCGTCGGCCACATCCTGGGGCGAAAGCCGCTCATCGATGTCGCTGCGGCTGGCCATCAACACCGCGGAGAAATTGGCCGTCGCCGGACGGCTCTTCAATCTCTCCACCAACTGTCGGCCATCCATGCCGGGCATGCGGTAATCGCAAACCAGCAGATCTGGAGGATCGTCCACAGCCTTCAGCAACGCATCCGCCGTGTCGGAAGCCGCGACCACATGCGCAAACGGAGTCAGCGCCTGCTGCAGCATGCCCAGTACCATCGGATTGTCGTCCACTAAAAGCAGCTTGACGTCATTCGCCATGGCATCACTCGAACTGCTTCACTCACTTAAAAGCCCGTCGCTCGCGGTGCGCCGATACTCTCCGCTCTTGCCCCCGCGCTTGCGCTGCAAGACAATCTCGCGGATCTCAATTCCCTTGTCCATGCCCTTGAGCATGTCATAGATTGTCAGCGCGGAAATACTGGCAGCGACCAGTGCTTCCATTTCGACACCGGTTTGCGCCGTTGTACTGACCTTGGTTGCGATCGCGACGCCATTCTCGCATAGCCTCATCTCCACATCAACGTGCGAGAGCGCTAGGCTGTGGCACATTGGAATTAACTCCGCCGTGCGCTTCGCCGCCAGAATCCCCGCCACCCGTGCCACTTCCAGCGGATCGCCTTTGGGATTCTTAGGAAGAGCTTTCAGCGCATCCGGCTTGATCAGCACGAAGGCGCTGGCTTCAGCCTCGCGCCGGGTCGCAGCCTTCGGCGAGACATCGACCATCCGCGCGCGACCGCTATCATCGTAATGAGAAAGCTTCTTCGCCATAAGGAAGCTCTATCTTACATGGGATGACGGGCATTCGACGCCGAGCGGAGTCGCACGAGTAAGGCGTTCCATGGTTCATCGCAACATCGGTTCATCGCAACATCACTGCGACCCATTCTCCGGCCACGATGTGCTCGCGATCCGGCGGGATAACGATGTAGCAATTCGCGCGAGCCTGCGCCGCAATATCTCCCGAACCTTGCCACGGCACAAGTTCCACACCCGAATTTTCAAATGCGCCGGAAAGTATGGCAGGAAGAAATCGTTTCAGCCCCGTCTTGACGCGGACTTCAGATTTCAGCCGCACGTGCACAAAGCAGAGCGGACGCGGCTGCATTCCCGCGATTGCTTCGAGCATCGGCCGGGCGAATAATTCACAGGTCACCATGGTCGAGATTGGATTTCCCGGAAGGCCAAAGAAATATTTGTACGGGCTTTCACCCGCGCGAGCGCCAGCACCACACGGGACTCGTCCAAAAACCACCGGCTTGCCGGGCTGAATTTTCGCGCCGGTAAAGAAAAACTCAGCTAGCATCTCGGCGAGCACCTGCTCAACCAAATCGTAGCGCCCCATGGAGACGCCGCCGGTCATGATCAGCAAATCGGACAGCAGCCCTCGCTCCATCAATTCGCGCAACTTGTGCGGGTCGTCAGGAGCAATCGGCAAGAGCACAGGTTCGCCTCCAGCCGCTTGGATCTGGGCCGCCAGCGAATAACTGTTGGAGTTGCGGATCTGCGCCGGGCCGGGATCGGCCGCGACTTCGACAATTTCATCTCCAGTGGTAAGAACCGCGACGCGCGGCCGGGCAAATACCTGCAGCCGTGCCTTGCCCACGGAGGCTGCAAGAGCGAGTGCAGTTTCATTGATCCGTGTTCGAGGCTCCAGCAACAAGCTGCCGCCAGCAGCCTCCGCTCCCCGAGGGACCACATTCTCTCCCGGCGAAACTCCGCGCGTGATCCGAACGCAGTCGCCCTGCAGGCTTGTGTACTCAACCATCACGACTGCGTCGGCGCCCTCCGGCACCGGCGCTCCCGTCATGATGGAAGCCGCCACGCCGCTCTTCAGCTTAAGAGACAACTCTGCGGGTTGCGGCCCCGCTTTGATCTCTCCCACGATCTTCAGCGTGCATGGAAGCGCCGCCAAATCCTGAGCGCGCACCGCGTATCCATCGCGAGTCGAGCGCGCAAAAGGAGGAATATCGCGATCGGCCCTTACCTGCTCTGCAAGAATCCGACCCGCCGCCTGCATCAAGTCGACGCTTTCGTAGGTGCTATTGGCAGTCGGAATTAGCCGCGCAGCCTCTTCCTCTACCACCCGACGCGCTTCCTCGAAACTCAGCACAAGTGATTGAGTTAATTCAGGCATGCCCCATGATAAACGCGATTGCCAGTTGCAAGTCGCGCCCGCGACAGCGACAATCGTTGCATGCCAAAAGAATTGCAGCAAGAGCGAGCGCTTTCGCGCCCCTCTTCTGGCCCCACTCCCTTTTCGCCTGGAGCGATGGTGGTAGTCACGCTGGGCAATCCTCGCGATAAATTCTGGGGCATGATTCTGACGCTGGCCGCCGAAGGGCTAAGTCTGACGGGCATCGAACTCGCCTCCTTCGAAGATTTCGTGCTGATGGTGAAAGACGGAGACTCTTTCAGCCCCGCCGTGGTTTTTTTTCCGATGCATCGGATAGAGCGCATCGAACTCGATCTTCCGGATGGCAGCCTGCCCTCGCTTTCGCAGCGTTTCTCAGCGAAGACCGGACTCGACCCTGCCGAGCTTCTCGCGTCTCATCATGACGATCAGAAAGCAAACAAAGGCCAGGTCGCGCAAGCTGTCGAGCGCTCTACACTCGCGCCGCTTCGCTCCACAAAAGGCAACACCGAGGACGCGGAATGACTCTGTCGCAAATCTTCACCGCGCCCAACCAACTCACGCTGCTGCGCATGGTATTCGTTCCGTTTATCGTGATCGAACTCGTCGAAGGCCGCTACTTCTGGGCTCTCGTCCTCTTCGTAATCGCCGGCTTCAGCGACGGCCTCGACGGCCTATTGGCTCGCAAGCTGCATCAACAAACGCTGCTGGGTCAGTACCTCGATCCCATCGCGGACAAACTCCTGTTGAGCACTTTGTTTCTTGTGCTCTCCATCCTGCACAAAATTCCATGGAAGTTCGCCGTGCTCGTGTTCAGCCGCGATATTTCCATCCTGGCCGCGAGCGCCGTGCTATTCGCCATCGCCGGACTTCGCAACTTCAGCCCCAGCATCTTCGGCAAGGCCAACACTTTTTCGCAGATCGCCGCCGTCTTCTTCGTCATGCTCTTCGCCATTCGTCCAACGCGCTGGCTCTGGATAACCCGCATCGTTTTCTTGCGGGCCACATTCGCCTTCACGATCATCTCGGCTCTGCACTACGTTTTTCTGGTGCAGCACCGGCTGCGCGCGCAGCACGCCCTCCCTCCCCACTCCGCTGCCGGGGTGCAAGCCAGTTGACTCTCTGGCGTCCCGCGGGATCAGGAATTCGACTCCCAGTGCATAATTAAAGATATGGCTTTGCGCCTCTACAACACCATGTCGTCGCAGGCCGAGGAGTTCCATCCGCTGAGCGATAGCGAAGTTCGCATGTATTCCTGCGGCCCGACGGTTTACGACTATGGACACATCGGCAATTTCCGCACCTTCATCGCGGTTGACATGCTGCAGCGCTTCCTGCGCCAGTCGGGTTACAACGTTCGTTACGTGATGAACATCACGGATGTAGATGACAAGATTATTCGTAACGCCGCGCGCGATGGAATCAGCGTGCAGCAGTACACTGCGAAGTACGAAAAAGCTTTCCTTGAAGATTCGGCCATGATCGGCATCGAGCCCCCGATTTTGGTGCGCGCCACCGAAAACATTCCACAAATGGCGGATTTCGTGGCGAAACTGGTGGAGAAAGACTTTGCCTACCGCGCCGAAGATGGTTCGTATTATTTTCGCATTAGAAAATTTCCGCCGTACGGCAGGCTCTCGAAAAAAGATTTCAGCGGGATGCTCGACGGCGCTCGCGTTGACGTGGACGAATACGAAAAGGACAGCGCTCGCGACTTCGCTCTATGGAAGTCTCCCAAACCCGGCGAAGCTTTCTGGGACACGCCCGTCGGGAAAGGCCGCCCAGGCTGGCATCTGGAGTGTTCAGTGATGTCAATGCAACAACTGGGTGATAGTTTCGACTTGCACGCCGGCGGCGAAGATCTGATTTTCCCACACCACGAAAACGAGATCGCGCAATCCGAATCGTTGACCGGAAAGACCTTCGCGCACTTCTGGTTTCACGTGCGCTTCCTGCTGGTCGAAGGCGAGAAAATGTCGAAGAGCCTGGGAAACTTTTTCACCCTGCGCGATTTGGTGTTGAAGGGTCACAAGCCCTCGTCGATTCGATATTTGCTGACTTCGGTCCCGTACAGGAATCAACTCAACTTCACATTCGATGGTTTAAAACAAGCTGCGGTCTCGGTGGAGCGGCTGCGCAACTTCCGCCAGCGTTTGACCTCGGGAACTTTCTCCTCCGGCTCGAAGCCGGAAATGCAGTCGCTCGCTGGTGAAACCATCGAACGGATGCGGGCCGCACTCGACGACGATCTTAATACCGCGCAGGCGCAGGCCGCCATCTTCGAGATGGTGCGCTCTGCCAACGCTGCCATCGACGGCGGCCGAATGACAGCTGAAGATGTTCCCCAGTTGCTGACGGCTCTGGAAAAATTCGATGAGATTTTCGCTGTGCTCAAAGATGACGATGGGCCTAAGATGAAACAAGTATTCGACTGGGCACCCACCGAAGGCCGCGAACAAGATATCAGCGCCGACCTTCGCGAGGCCGTGCAGTCCGGCAAGCGTTCTGATGCCGAGGTCGAAAAGAAAGTCGCAGCCATGGAAGCCGCCCGCAAAGCGCGAAACTTCAAAGAATCAGATGCGTTGCGGGCAGAACTAACCAGTGCGAACATCATCATCGAGAATACGAAAGACGGCGTTCGCTGGCGCAGAAAGTGAAAACATTGAGTAATTGGGTAATTTAGCAATTGAGTAATTTGAAACCTTACCCAACGCTCCGATTGAGGCATTGGTTTTCAAATTACCAAATTACTAAATTGCTAAATTCCCATGCTTTCTCTCGACGAATACCTCCGCGAAGCCGAGCAAGCTCACGGACATCTCTGTGCCGGCCAGGTTCTCGGTGTGCGACTCGCGATGCTGGGACTGGCCAAGCTCGGCATCGAGGATCCGCGCGGCAATAAGGAAGATCGCAAGCGCCTCGTCACCTTCGTCGAGATCGACCGTTGCGCCACCGACGCGGTCGCAGTCGTAACTGGATGCCGCCTGGGCAAGCGCGCCCTAAAATTTCGTGACTGGGGGAAAGTCGCCGCTACTTTCGTCGATGTGATCACCAGCAAGGGCATCCGCATCGCGGCGAAAGAATCGTCGAAAGCGCTGGCCCAGCAAATGCATCCCGAGATCCGCGACAAGAATCAGCAGCAGATGCTAGCCTACCGTGAAATTTCTGACGACGATCTTTTCACTTTGCAGTGGGTAGCGGTCGACCTGCCGCCGGAAGAATTTCCCGGATACAAAGGTGAACGCGTGGTCTGTGAAGCATGCGGGGAAGGAATCAATTTCCGCAGAGAAGTCCGAACCGAAGAAAAGATACTCTGTCGCGCCTGCGCTGGAGACCGCTACTACGAACCTATCTAGCCCATGGACAGCCAATCAGCTGATGAGCAGATACCAATCTCTCAAGATATGGCACGTTGCTTCTCCGAAGATCCTCGGCAGATAGTTCCAGGGCAATCAGGCCTGCCACAGGTGGGGACACCAGAATCCCATGGCAGGAAGGTTTCCGCGTAAAGATCGCGAAAGACTTGCCCGTCTGGTCCTCTCACTATGCCAAATCCCCCTAGGCCTTCTTCTATTTTGAGCCCACAGACATGGCACGCAGTTGCTATCTCGGACATAGGTCTCCTTAGACAGATGTGGCATCAGGGCTTGACTCCGTCATTCCCCGCCTGCTCGTACGCATGCGCCAGCCGCAAGACGGTCGACTCGTCAAAATGCTTTCCGAGAATCTGCAATCCGATGGGGAGTTTTTCTTTCGTCTCGCCGCACGGAATTGAAATCCCTGGAATCCCCCCCAAGTCCGCAGTAACGGTGTAGATGTCGGCGAGATACATGGCCAGGGGATCATTCGATTTTTCACCCAGCCGAAACGCCGCTGTGGGACTCGTCGGGGTCACAATTGCATCCACTTTGCCGAAGGCTTCCTCGAAATCGCGCGTCAGCAGCGTGCGCACTTTCTGCGCCTTCAAATAATAGTCGTCGTAATACCCCGCGCTCAGCGCATAAGTGCCGAGCATGATGCGGCGCTTCACCTCGGCTCCGAAACCTTCGTCGCGGCTGCGCCGGTACATTTCGGAAAGCGACTTCACTCCCGACGCTCGGGCACTGTAGCGCACGCCGTCGTAGCGCGCGAGATTCGCCGACGCTTCGGCCGTCGCGATCAAATAGTAGGTTGGAATCGCATAGGGAGTATGCGGCAATGAGACTGGCACGATTTCACTGCCCAAGCTTTTCAGCTTGTCGATCGCGGACTCAACTGCGTGCCGCACTTCGTCGTCGAGTCCGTCGCCAAAATATTCTTTGGCCACTCCCAGTTTCAGCCCGCGCACCGGCTTTTCGAGTTCGGCAACGTAGTCCGGCACCGGAAGATCGGCTGAGGTCGAGTCCATCGGGTCGCGTCCGGCAATCGTCTGCAAAACGATCGCCGCATCCTTCACCGTCTTCGTCAACGGGCCAATGTGATCGAGCGATGACGCAAACGCGATCAATCCATAACGCGAAACCCGGCCGTAGGTGGGCATCAAGCCCACCACGCCGCAGAACGATGCCGGCTGCCGAATCGACCCTCCCGTGTCCGAACCCAGCGCGACTACCGCCATA
The DNA here is from genome assembly GCA_963789875.1 of uncultured Acidobacteriaceae bacterium. Lineage (GTDB taxonomy): Bacteria > Acidobacteriota > Terriglobia > Terriglobales > Acidobacteriaceae > Sulfotelmatobacter. The sequence goes on from CAWBMI010000002.1 coordinate 486,830, forward strand.
TCCGCGGCCACGGCAGCGGCCGAACCGCCGGACGATCCACCCGGCACGCGGCTCAAATCACGCGGATTGTGCACCGGATAGAACGCTGAGTTCTCATTGGAAGAGCCCATGGCAAATTCGTCGCAGTTCGTTTTGCCCAGCACCACCGCGCCCGCCGCTTCCATGCGCGCCACCGCTGTGCAATCGTAAGGTGGAATGTATTTTGACAAGCCCTTCGATCCGGCCGTAGTGCGCACGCCGCGCGTCGACATCACATCCTTGATCGCAACCGGCACTCCGCCTAGTGGCGGCAGCGGCTTGCCCTCAGCGGCCATGCGGTCGATGCGATCCGCCTGCTCGAGCGCTCGCTCTTTGCACAGCGTGAGGTAAGCGCCAATCTCCCCATCTTCCTTCTCGATGCGTGCGTAATACGCCTCGGCGAGTGCGTACGCGGTCGTTTTGCGCTTCTGCACAGAGGAACGGACGCCGTCGATCGTGAGTTGCATTGGTTCCATGGAAGAATTGAGGCTTATCTCTCGATCACTTTGGGTACTCGAAAGAAAGTTCCATCCGCGTCGGGAGCGTTCCCCAGCGCCGCCTCCTGCGACAACGACTTCCGCAATCCCTCGACTATATCTTCGCGATAGGCATATGCGAATCGCTCGCTACCTTGGTTGGACTCGTCGACCTCGTAGCGGTCGGATACCTGTGCCATGGGCTCGACATTCGACGTATCCAACTCGTCGAACCGGTCCACGTAGTCGAGAATTGAATTCAGATCGCGCAGCATTCCGGCGCGCTCCTCGGCCGAGAGCTCCAAATTTGCCAGATCGGCGACGTAGGCAACATCTTTTTCTGTAACTTTCATAAGCTGGGAACGTTGTTCGGAAAATCCGCTCGAACAAAACCTGACGGACAAGGCGAGCAAAGATAAACTCATCAGCCCCTTCGAATCACAAACTCGATTCTCTCCACTTTTTGTCCAGCGTAGCGATTCATCACGGCCAGGTAACGAGGAGCCAGGCTCTGCATCTCACGCTGCCAGCCGGCATCAGGAACTTCCACGCGCAGCACGGCATTCGCAAACTCGAGAGCGCGTGTGCGCTCGGCCACCACCGAGCCGCATACCAGCGGCCACGCCAGCAGCGGAGCCTCGCCCGCCAGGACGCGTCGCAGCGATCCCATTACGATTTTTTCTAATCCCGCGCCCGCCTGCTGCATGCCACCGCCCCGATTGAGATTTTGATTTTAGCACCCGGCTCGCGCGCAAATCCCGCCGCGTCGCCAACCTCAAACCGGAAACTCGCGCCTCACGAATTCCATCGCCGTATCCCGCGAATGCAACCGCCCTTCGAGTTGCGCATCTTCCACGCTCTCGAGTATCTCGCGAAACCGCGGACCCGGCTTGTATCCCGCTGCAATCAAATCATCACCGGAGACCAATGCCACTGGACGAATCTCTTCCGGCGGAATCTCGGTAAGCTTTTCGTGTATGAATTCATACGTGCTTAGATTGCCGTGACTCGCCAGGCTGTCCGCCCGGTGCAAGGCAAGATGTTCCTCAAACCGGGGCAGTCGCATAAATTTCTTCAACGTAGATTCCTTCATGCGACGGACATGACCAAAGCGCATGTGATTATCCACCAGCGCCAACACCTGCGCGGTATCCTCCTTCGAGAAGCGCAAGCGCTCACAGGTTTCCTCGGCAATCTTCACCCCCACTTCAACATGATCATCGAAGCGAATGCGATCGGGAGCGACGCGAAAGGTCGCGGGCTTGCCCACATCATGCAGCAAAGCCCCCCACGCCAGCGTTGGCGGGCAAGGCTGTGGCAAGTGATCCAGCAACAGCAGCGTGTGCACAAACACATCGCCCTCGGGATGAAACTCGGGTGGTTGCTGCACGCCTTTCATCGCCGAAATTTCCGGTAAGACTTCTCCGAGCAAGCCGCTCTCGTCCAGCAAAAGAAAAGCGCGCCGAGCGTGTCCCTCCATGAGCATTTTCGTGAGTTCATCTCGAACCCGCTCGCGCGAGACCAAACGAATTTCCGCGGCGTGGCGTTTGATCGCCGACAGGGTCTCCGCTTCGATCGTGTATTCAAAGTGTGCCGCAAAGCGCACCGCGCGCAACATGCGAAGCTTATCTTCGGCAAAGCGTCGCTCCGGATCGCCGATGGCGCGAACGATGCCCGCTCTAAGGTCCTCGCGCCCGCCCACGAAATCGAGCACCTCACCGCTCACCGGGTTGAGCATCATACCGTTGATAGTGAAATCGCGCCGGGCCACGTCTTCGCGCGGATCGGAGCTGAATCGCACGTCGTCGGGATGCCGTCCGTCGGAGTAGCCGTGATCGCTGCGAAAAGTCGCGACCTCAATCGTGCGTCCCTTCGAGGCGACATTCTCTTCTGCCCGGTCATCGCCGGGCACCGGCACAAGCACTACGCCGAATTGCACGCCCACCGCGTAGGTATCGGGAAAAATCTTCATGACCTGCGCCGGGGTTGCGCTGGTCGCTACGTCGTAATCGGCAGGCTCGCGCTTTAACAAAAGATCGCGTACGCATCCGCCCGCCAGATACGCCTGGAAGCCCTGCCGGCGCAGGGTCTGGATGATTGAAATGGCAAAGTCTTTCAGCATCTGGCTGTCTGTCACGGTGATTAAACTAACACGACGCATTTTCGATTAATCTAGAATTGATTATGCCAGACGCCTACATCCTCGGCATCGAGAGCTCCTGCGATGAAACCGCAGCGTCGGTGGTGCGCTCGGGCGAACAGGTCATCTCCAATGTGGTGGCTTCGCAGATCGCGACGCATCAGCCCTTTGGCGGCGTTGTGCCCGAGCTCGCGTCGCGCGAACATTTACGTGCCATCGTTCCCGTTGTCAGGCAAGCACTGACCGAAGCCAATCAAACCTACAGCTCCGTCGATGCCATCGCAGTCACTCAAGGCCCCGGCCTCGCCGGGGCGCTGCTGGTAGGCATTAGCTATGCGAAAGCTCTGGCCTACGCGCTCGACAAGCCACTGCTCGCCGTCAACCACCTCGAAGGACATATTCATGCGGTTCTGCTCGAGGAACGCCAGAAGGGTAATCACGAGTTACGGTTTCCCGTGCTCGCTCTAGTGGTCTCGGGAGGCCACACACATCTTTATTTAGCCGCGCAAAAGAATGAAGGATGGATCTACGAAAATATCGGCCACACACGTGACGACGCCGCCGGCGAGGCCTTCGATAAAGTGGCTAAACTGCTGGGCCTCGGCTACCCTGGAGGCCCGATCATCGACCGGTTGGCTCCGCACGGCGATCCGAAGGCCGTGAAGTTTCCTCCCGCGCAGATCAAGCATCGCGATCGCCGCAATCATAGTGCCGACAAAGGCGGTCGAGAGGATCACGGGAAAAGTCCTGGCCGAAAAGACGAGGCTGATGGCGAGCGCTTTGATTTTTCCTACAGTGGGATCAAGACCGCCGTCCTGCGCTACGTCGAGGTTCACGACATGCACAACTCCGTCCAAGCGCGCCGGCAGGCGCTGTCAAGAATCTCCCGTCCGAAGCTAGAGGATTATCTGGCCCATATTGATCGCAAGACGGTTGACCTGGTCGCGTCGTTTCAGCGTGCCATTGTGGAAGATCTCGTCGGCAAAACCCTGGCCGCGGCACGCGGCCACAACGTGGCCATGCTTTTCGTCACGGGAGGAGTAGCGGCGAATAGTGAGTTGCGCTCCACCTTCGAACTCGCCTCGGCTCAGGAAGGCCTGCCCGTGTATTTCCCCTCGCGCCCCCTCTCGACCGACAACGCCGCCATGATCGCTGCCGCCGCCTATCCTAAATTTCTGGCGAAAGATTTTGCTTCGATGGATTTCTCGGCGGAGGCCGGATTAGTTCTGAGCTGAACAAATTTCGAGATCCGCACCCGGAAGCCGGATACCGAAAGCCGCCTTACTCCCCTGCGCCCTTCTTAGCGGCCTTGCCGAACACGGCATCCAGCGCCTTTGCCAACTGCGACTCGATGTCGATGTCTTTGTGAATGGCAAAGTCGGCGCGTTTTTCTTTTTCGTCAAATCCGCTGGCCCGCCCCGCCACAATAATGATGGGGATGTTCGCCGTCTTGGGATTTTTCTTTAGCGCGGTTATCAATTCGCTGCCCGACATCTTCGGCATTTGCATGTCGGTAACAATAAGGTCAGGCTGCAGCCGCTCCAGAATCTGCAAAGCCTCCACGCCATTCGTCGCCGACTCAACCGCAAAACCGCGCTCTTCCAGAGCGCGGCAAACGGTATACCGAATCAGCATCGAATCATCGACAACCAGGGCTGCAGGCATGAGATTTCGCGCGTGCGAGGTTGCACGCCCCAAGCCGCTAGACTAGCAGCGCCGTTCCGGTGGTAACAAGGCGGAATGCCTTAAAGCAGTTACTTTGGTGCTTTTTCGCAAGACCGAATGAAACTCGTTCCGTTCCGCAGTGCTGGCTTGTGCTATGAGTCTTCCGCCTCGCTCTCCGCTTTTTCCTCAATGCTCATGTCCTTGAGTTCGCTGGACTCAAAAATTTCGCGGCATTCCAGGCACTCCACGAACTCAGCATCTTCGTCCCGACTGACAATTTGCACGCGGGGATGCTTACAAGGCTGTTTTTCTGCGCTCTGCGCTCGGGAGGACGGCTGTGGCGTCATAAATCCGGGAGCTTTGCCCTCTTAATCGACCTTTCTGGGGCAGATTCGCGGGATTCCCGGTATTCTAGCCCCGCTTCTCCACTTGTCAAGCCCCGAGCGTTATTCTTCAGTGAATTTTTTTCGCACCCCCAATGCTTCCCGGGAATCGGTTAGAAAAACCGAGTAGAACCGTCGCCTCCGTCCTAAGCCGATTGGGACTCGTAACTTACCATTCGGGGGCTATTTCTGCCCTCTGCCTGGGAAGGCTTGCGTGATGCAGCGTCCTCGTCGTAGAATGAATTACGACGAAAAAGGTCGGAGATATATACGGCAAATTCAGTCGGAGATTATAACTAGACTTGGGATGCTCAAGCTGACCAAAAAAGCGGACTACGCGTTGATGGCCATGAAGCACCTAGCCGACCATGCCCTGCCGGAGTCACGAAGCGCCAGCGCTAAAGACGTGGCCGATTCGTTCGGCATCCCGCCCGAGGCCTTGGCCAAGATTCTGCAGCGCCTGGTAAAGGCCGGACTGTTGCATTCGCAACAGGGCACCAACGGCGGCTACCGGTTGGCGCGTGCCGCGCACACAATCTCAGCCTTCGATGTGATTCAGGCCATTGACGGCCCGCTGTTCATCACCTCCTGCGTTACCGTTCGCGGCGAGTGCGGCCAGAGCGATCGCTGCAACATCCGCGAACCGCTGCGCAAGGTGAATGAGAGCATCGAAGCAGTGCTGAAACGCATCAAGATTTCTCATATGAGAGAAGAGCCAGAAACGGCCGAAAACGCGGCGGCCAAGCCGACGGAACTAGTAACGATCGTTTAGAAGCGAGTTCTACAAATAGAAACTGTTCTCCAGAGCTCGATAAGGGCACGGCTCCACCCGGCCGTTTGGGGTTCGTATCAGGGCACGGCTTTAGCCGTGCCGTCAGAGCTAGAAAAATGAGGGCTTCAGCCCCTGAGGTAGGAGAAAAGCATTATGAGCACGGACGTAAAGATCCCCCAGCCACTCCCAGTCACCCAGCACCACGCTCCCCAAGGCGTGAAGCTGCCTATTTACATGGATAACCACGCCACCACCCCCATGGACCCCCGGGTGCTCGAGGAAATGCTGCCCTTTTTCATGGAAAAGTTCGGCAACGCGGCCAGCCGCAATCACTCATTCGGCTGGGCCGGCGAAGAAGGTGTGGAGACAGCTCGCGAGCGCATCGCCAAGCTGGTCGGCGCGACGACGAAAGAAATCATCTTCACCTCCGGCGCTACCGAGAGCGACAACCTTGCCATTAAAGGCGTCGCCGAAATGTATCGCGAGAAGGGCAACCACATCATCACCGCTGTTACTGAGCACAAGGCGGTGCTCGATACCTGCAAGCGCCTTGAAAAGTACGGCTACCGCGTTACTTACCTGCCTGTGCAGAAAGATGGTCTCGTCGATCTTGACGAACTGAAGCGCGCCATGGACGACAAGACGATACTGGTTACGATCATGGCCGCGAACAACGAAATCGGCGTGGTGCAGCCGTTCCGCGAGATTGGCAAGATGTGTCGCGAGCGCGGAATTATTTTCCACACCGACGCGACCCAAGCTGTCGGCAAGGTTCCCATCGACGTGAACAAGGACTTCATCGATCTCATGTCGATCTCCGGACATAAGATGTACGGCCCGAAGGGCGTTGGCGCGTTGTACGTCCGCCGCAAGAATCCACGGGTGCAGATCTCGGCCATCATCGACGGCGGCGGCCACGAGCGCGGCATGCGCTCGGGGACCTTGAACGTCGCCGGAATCGTCGGACTCGGCAAGGCCTGCGCCATCGCATCGGAGGAAATGTCTCGCGAAGCGGTTCAGCTGGGCGCCTTGCGAGATCGCCTACGCGACCGCATCATGAACCGTCTCGACGAAACCTACATTAACGGCACCATGGAGCATCGCTTGCCGGGCAACCTGAATATCAGCTTCGCGTATGTCGAAGGCGAGTCGTTGCTGATGGGTATCAATGACATCGCAGTTTCGAGCGGTTCGGCCTGCACCTCCGCGACGCTTGAGCCATCTTATGTATTGAAGGCTCTAGGCACCGGCGACGATCTGGCGCATAGCTCGATCCGCTTCGGCATCGGACGCTTTAACACCGCCGCCGAAGTCGATTACGTAGCCGATCGCGTGATCGAGACGGTCGAACGCCTCCGTGAACTTTCGCCGCTTTACGAAATGGCGAAGGAAGGCATCAATTTGAAGGATGTGAAGTGGGCTGGAGAAGCCCACTAGCGTGGGTTTGGAAAGGGCACGACTTCAGTCGTGTCGTAAAGTTGTTACAAGAAATGAACCAGCCCTGAAGCGGCGGAACGTGAAAGCCCGGCACGGGAGTGCCGGGTAGAAGCAAAACGAACAAACAGCCCGTAGGGACGGAACAGATTCAGAGACCGAGGAGAACACATGTCATACAGCGATAAAGTAATCGATCACTACAACAATCCCCGCAACGTGGGCTCAATGGACAAAAGCAGCGCTGACGTTGGCACCGGTCTGGTTGGCGCACCTGAGTGTGGCGACGTAATGAAGCTGCAGATCAAGGTCAACCGCGACACCAACGTCATCGAAGAAGCCAAGTTCAAAACCTTCGGCTGCGGTTCGGCAATCGCCTCTTCTTCTCTAGCCACCGAGTGGGTTAAGGGCAAAACGGTTGACGAAGCCCTCGCCATCAAGAACATGGATATCGTGAAGGAGCTGTCGCTTCCTCCCGTAAAGATCCATTGCTCCGTCTTGGCCGAGGACGCCATCCGCGCCGCGATTGGCGACTGGAAGAAAAAGCAGGGAGCCGCGAAGCCGGTTGAGTCGACTGTAGCCCAGTAGGCCTGTCGTTGGGATCTGCATGGCGGCGGAACAGATCGGCATCGGCTTCGTTGTGGCTCGGCCTTGCTGCATGTGGCGTAGTTTTGAAAGGGCGCGGCTTCAGCCGCGCCAAACCGCGGCCATAACGATGAACTGCGGCTTTAGCCGCTGAGGTATCGCGTCCGGGAACAAAATGACAACGGCAACCGAACAACTCGCGCAACCATCGCAAACCCCGGCCAAAGGCATTCAGGTCACCGACAAAGCCATTGCCAAGGTCCGTAGCGCGATGGCGAAAGAAGGCATTTCGCCCGAGCAGGGCGGCCTGCGCCTCGGCGTGCAGGGCGGCGGTTGTTCCGGCCTGAGCTATAACATTCGCTTCGACACTCAGCCGCGCGAACGCGATCGCATTTTTCAATTCAGCGACGTGCGCGTGTTCGTCGATCCGAAGTCGTTTATCTATCTGCACGGCATGATCCTGGATTACCAGGAAACGTTGATGCAGCAGGGATTCGTCTTCGTGAATCCCCAGGCCACGAAGTCGTGCGGCTGCGGCACGTCCTTCTCCGCCTAGGTTTTGCTCGTGTGGCTCGGACACTCCTGTCCGAGAAAGCTCACCACGAAGCTCTTTGCCTGCGCCTGCACGAATTGCCGGCGCAGTTGTTGCGTTGCAGTTTATGACGAATTTAACCACCATCACCGCGAAGCCCGCACCGGAGGAAACCCAATCCTGCTGGTCGTGCGGAACCATGCGCGCCGTGCACTTCTGCGAGGCATGTGGCAAGGTTCAGCCGCCCGCGCCGGTCGACTATTTCACCTTCTTCGGCCTGCCACGGAAACTGAACCTCGATGTCGCCGCGTTAGAAAAGGATTTTTACGTGCTCAGCCGCAAACTGCACCCCGACGTCAACGCCCGCACCGCAGGCCAGGAGCAGGAGTGGAGCCTGCAACAAAGCTCCCTGCTCAATGACGCCTATCGCACCTTGAAAGATCCGATCAAGCGCACGCAATATCTGTTGAAGTTGGAAGGCGTGGAACTCGAAGAACAGTCGAAGAGCGCCACTGAACAGGCGCGCTCCTCAGGGCAGATTAAGAAGCAAATTGTCCCGCCCGATTTGCTCGAAGAGGTTTTCGAGTTGAACATGCAGCTCGAAGAGCTCCGCGCACAAAAAAAGATGGGAGAGGACGATCCTGCCCTGATCGAAGAGATCGGCCGTCAGAAGTTCGAGCTGGAAGAAAAGCAGGAAGCGCTTCTCCGTGAATTGCAGAGTCGCTGGAACATGTGGGATGGAATGATCCAGCGTGCACACAACGGCCAGCCCGTCTCCGAAGAGGAGCGCAAGCAGGAGCGCGACAAGATGGTGGACTTGCTGAACCGCAGAAACTACATCCGAAATCTAGTGCGGGATGTAAGCGAAGTTCTGGAAAATTGAGAAATTGTGTAATTGTGTAATTTGAACCCCGGCGGCTTTCGAATTTCCCAATTACTAAATTACCAAATTACTAAATGACGACCGATCGCATCGTCGGAATCGACCTCGGCACCACGAACTCTCTCGTGGCCTTCATGCAAGGGGAGAGTCCTGTCGTCATCCCGGGAGACGACGGATCGAATCTCGTCCCTTCGGTCGTAGCGCTCGACTCGAACAATCAGCCCTTGGTTGGCAATGCTGCGCGCAATTCGTTGATCGATGCGCCGGAGCGCGCCGTCTATTCCATCAAACGCCTCATGGGACGCGGGTCCGAAGACATTCAGGAGGAATTGAAATTCTTCCCGTTCCACCTTGCCGAAGACCTGCAAGCCGGCGAAGTTCTGCGTATCAAACTCGGCGACAAGACTTTTACTCCGCCGGAAATATCGGCGCTCATCCTTCGCCAGCTCAAGCGCAACGCTGAACGCTTCTTTGGCGCGCAGGTTACAAAAGCCGTCATCACCGTGCCGGCATATTTCAACGACGCGCAGCGCCAGGCCACAAAAGACGCGGGCCGCATCGCCGGCCTCGAAGTCCTGCGCCTGGTCAACGAACCGACAGCGGCGTCGCTCGCCTACGGACTCGACAAAAAGCAAAATGGCATCGTCGCAGTCTACGATCTCGGCGGTGGTACGTTTGACATCTCGATCCTCAAGCTTCACGACGGCATCTTCGAAGTGATCGCCACCAACGGCGACACGCACCTCGGCGGCGATGACATCGATAATCTGCTGATCACGATTGCGCTCGACGACCTGCTCGGCGACCTTGGTTTCGACTATCGCCGCAATGGAGAAGCCGTTCAAGCCATTCGCAAAGCGGTCATCGAGTCTAAGATCGCACTCTCTTCGGAGCCTGCGGTCAAGCTGGATGTCGAATTGCCGGACGGTAAGAGCTATCGGCGCGAGATCACCCGCGCGCAGTTCGAACAACTCATACAGCCAGTCATCGACCGCACCATCGGGCCCTGCAAGCAAGCGCTGAAAGACGCCGGCCTCAAGCCGGAACAAATCGATGAGGTAGTTCTCGTCGGCGGGTCTACGCGTATTCCCAAGGTTCGCGCGCTGGTGAAAGAACTATTCCATCGCGAACCCCATACCGATTTGAATCCCGACGAAGTGGTTGCGCTGGGCGCGGCTGTACAGGCGAATATTCTCGGCGGCGGATCCGAAGCCACCGAAAACATGCTGCTGCTCGACGTAACTCCGCTATCCCTCGGCATCGAAGTTGCCGGCGGAGTCACCGACAAAATCATTTTGCGCAACTCTACGATTCCGGCGTCTTCCACGCAGTTCTATACCACCCAGGTCGACGGGCAGGCCAACGTCGCCATTCACGTATTGCAAGGCGAACGCGAACTCGCCAAAGATTGCCGCTCCCTGGCGCGCTTCGATCTGAAAGGCATTCCGCCCATGGCCGCGGGCATGGCACGTATTGAAGTCAAATTTCTCATCGACGCCAACGGCATTTTGCACGTTGCAGCCCGCGAGCAGCGCAGCGGCAAAGAAGCGGAGATTCAGGTACAGCCCAGCTACGGACTTACCGACGAACAGGTCGAAGGCATGATCCTCGATTCCTTCGACGCCGCCGAAGAGGATTTCCGCCAGCGCCAGGTCATCGAAGCGCGCAGCGAGGCCGTGACAATTCTAGCCGCGCTGGAAAAAGGCAAAAAAAGTCCAGCCTGGGGACACCTTACTACCGACGAAAAGAAAAAGATCGCGAAGATGGAGAAAGCCTTAATCGCGGTAAAAACCGACGAAGATTATCAGTCGATCCGCAAAGCCATCGACGCGCTTAATCAAGGCACCACGCGCTTGGCCGAGCTAATGATGGACAGCGCAGTCTCGACCGCGCTGAAAGGCAAGACCATGGACGAGGCCGACATGGGCGAAGGCCCAACTCCGCCACACCCCATGGCGCCACCAGAGTTCCAGTAGCGCAGGCATCTCGTCGGCTGTCGCGGGGGCCTCTGGCCATCTCAGCGTGAACGACGACGAAGCCGAAAGTAACTGAAGGAGCAAGAATGTTAGAAGAAAAAAATCACGGCGGCTCAACAGCAACCGAAGACGCCCCCGGCGAAAACACGGTGCAGGTTACCTTCCTGCCCGAAGGCAAGACAGTCCAGTTCGAGCACGGCAAACTGCCCTATGAAGATCACGGCAAAGAAGAGTCGATCCTCGACATAGCTCTGAACTACGGCATCCCGCTCGATCATGCGTGCGGCGGCAACTGCGCATGCACTACTTGCCACATCTGGGTCAAAGAAGGCGCTGAGAATCTTTCGCCCATGGATGACGACGAGGCTGACCGTCTGGACATGGCCGCCGACTTACAGTTAAACTCGCGTCTCGGCTGCCAGGTGCAGATTACGAAGCCGGGCAAAGTAGTGGTCGAGATTCCTGCGTGGAATAGAAATTACATTTCGGAAGAACACCACTGAAATCGGGCTTCGGACTTCAGCTATCGGGCTTCGGCAAAACTCGAAAGACCGCAGCCCGAAAGCCGCAGCCCGAAAGCCGTACCTGAGGACCTTCACATGCCCAAGACTCTAACCTGGGATGACGCCGAAGACATCGGCATTCTGCTCTCCGAACTTCATCCCGAGGTCGATCCTCTTACCGTCCGCTTCACCGACCTGCACCTCTACGTCACTGAGTTGCCCGATTTCAAAGGCGATCCCGCGGCGTCCAATGAAGGCAAGCTCGAAGCGATCCAGATGGCGTGGCATGAAGAATTTCAGGATCGCACGCAGGGCTAGACCTGCCCCCACGGCATTACTCGATCCCTGTCGCTCGCAAGACCGCCGACTGGCTGCTATACTTCTGCCACGTCAAGACCTGCCTTCACCGGGGTTGCACGATGCCTCCGTCCTCACCGGAAAACGAACGCCGACAGAACACTCGCTTCAAGGTGAGTGTACCTTTCGAACTCTACCTGGAAGACAACAGAACCCCTTTTCGCGGAGCCACTGCCGACCTCAGTCTGCGCGGCTGCTACATCGAGACTATATTTCCTTTTCCAAAAGGTACGCTTGTCGAACTGAAGTTCAGCCTGAATAGCACTCTGCTGGTCTCAGGCAAAGTCGTCACCAGCGATCCGCAGGTTGGCAACGGTGTCCATTTCACCCAAATGCTCCCTGAAGATTCTGCACAATTAAGCGCCTTTCTCGAGGCTCACGAGAAAGAAGTCCAAGAGAGAGAAGCCGCAGAAAAAGATGCGGCTGCGAAGCAAGAGTAAGCCAAAGACGCTCAACTCTTCGGGCTGGAAATATTCAGATAACTATTCACCGTCTCGATACTCGCGCCAAGAGCGAGAGCGATCTGAGAAATCGCGCGGCCCTGGTGATAGAGTTGGTGCGCTTGCTGCGATGGCGATAACGTAACCGTGTCTCCCGAACTGCTCGCAGCCGGTTGAGCGGTTTGAGCCGACGCCGAATTAGCAGAATTGCCGGACGTGGCAATCTCGGCATTGACCGATGCAGTCGATAACAGGCTGGAAATCGTTGAACTCATAAAGACCTCCCGGTGCCCTTCATAGGGGCGATTCCATTTTAGAGATCGGCAAAAGCGTACTGGACCTTGAGCCGGTCGCCCTATTTCTTCAAGAGATTTAATCCCGCAGTTCCCGTGAACAGGTTTTCGCCCCGACCGCGGCCGAATTTCACGTCGTCCCCGGCACGGGTCTGAAACTTACCCTGTGACTTCAGGACATTTGTCCAGCGTGGCATAGCGCAGGTTTGTGGTGGCGATTTGCAGAGAGTAGAGCAGCAAGTTGGCGGTTTTGGGATGGAGTTGGCCTGCTGCTAGCGCGCGCATGACCATGCTGAGCGCGAGTTGGATGGAGGCTGCGTCTTCGAGTATGGGCAGGGTAAACGGGAGATGGTTGCCTCGCGCCTGATCGGTTTTGAACGCCAGTACCTTTTCGCGCTGACGCCTGTGGTGGTAACAGAAACGGTTGTGGCGCATGGCGGGCGAGCCGCAATGGACGCCCTCGGCCATGATGTGCATGCATTGGTTCGGCAAACGGACCATGAAGCCTCCTACCATTGGGACCCTCGCTGGTGTTGTTCTCAGAGAGTTAGAGGGATTTCGCGATTTGATCTCCGGGCTGCAATCAGTTAGGGGCAAGATCTTGAGCCCCTGTTAGTTAGCTGACCGTAAATGTAGAGTTCGTTTTTAGCTATGGGGATAGTATGTAGTATTGCGGAGAGCTAGTCACGGTTGGATGAACAGTGGGGGTGTGGAAAAAATCGTGCTCGGACTGCTTGCTGTGAGCGAGCTGTGCCGGAGGAACGCGTGTTAACGATTGATCTCGTCTGTAAAGACGCCCAAGGTCATCGTTTTGTCGACCGCCCGGTCAAGTCGCCTGAGTAACTCCCCCAGAGTTTCGCCGCGACGGCGCACTAGGATGGCATAGGCGCACTCCTCGTCGGCGGCGGTGGCAACGCAAACATCCGGAAGCAGCATGCCGATGGTGATCTCGCCGCAGCCGATCAAGTCTGCAAGGTATGGGAGTAGCGATGTGACCAGGGCAGCTTCGGCCTTGACCTTTTCTTTCCGGCCTCGGGTTCGACCCGACCGGGGGCGGTGAGATTCCACGCGAGCGCTCCTGCGATGCAATCTTAGATAGGCAGAAATTCTGATTCATCAGCCCGGCGCCGGACGCGCGCTTTGTCGAGACTGCGGGCGGCGAACTCAGTCACTGCCTCGACTTGTTCGCGATCGAGGCCGTCATACCATCCCATGATGTCGTTGAAACAGGCCCCCGCCTCGAGCCTCTCGAAGATCGCAAACACCGGCATCCGCGTGCCCTTCAACACCCACGCCCCGCTAACCCTGCCGGGAACACTCTCCACTGCGGAGCACTGCGACCAATCGAGGGATGGCATCGGAGGAGCTCCTGCGCAAAGCATAACGTGGAACCCCACTGTTTGCAAAGAGCGCAAAAGGCGTGCTACCCACGCCTAAGGCTTTGTCTTCCGACGCGCGAGCGCAGCGAGACAGGAGGAATCTGCTGTTCGCCGGGGGGGATCAGCTGCGGGTGATCCAATCCTTAAGGATATTTGCTGACTCCCGTCGGGGTCGCGTGTGTTCGGATTTCGTAACAAAACCGGAATCCTGGTTGCCAATCGTCTAGTTTTCCTGTAAATCTTCCACGATCATTTCCTACCAGCGATGTTCACTCTTCAGGACCTCGAACTCAAGGGATTTCATGCGATTCTTTATTGCGGCTGCGTTGTTACTAGCGGTAACGGCCAGCGTACTGGGGCAAGAGCCCAGGAACGAGAGCGCGAAAGCGCAAGTCTGCAAGAACACGGGCAAGTTTGAATCGTCATGCAATCCCTTTGGAAAGGCTGCGGTCGCGCACGCGGTCGACAACACCTGCGCCATCACTGGTGACGCAACAACTGACGGCGACAAGGCCCAGGACCGCCTGAAAAGTAATCTCTGCGCCAACGGTTCCGCCCGCGCGATTACGATGAAGGAATTGACTGCTCTGCAAAACTCCCTCGATGCTACGGGCGTGAACTATGGCAACGAACACGAGGGCAAGGGTGGCGGACCGCCTGCGGACCGCTCCACGCTGTTCACAAATCTTCCTGCCGGCTCGCCCAAAGAAGGCGACTTGGTTTCATTCATCGGATACATCGTGGGAGTTAAACCAGGAAGTTCTGAAACCGTCGATTGCCACTGCACTGAGAAAGACGCAATCGACGTTCACATCGCCGTGGCTGACCACCTGCTGGACCTGCAGACCGCGCCGGCAAACGCCACAACCCAGCAGAGGCACGAGATCACCGTGAAAAACGACGCTCAACTCTGCACAAATTCGTTTGTGGTTGAGACGATTCCTCACAAGCGGCCCGCAGCGCTCGAACAGCAGGCGATTGAACCGCTGCGCGACAAAAAGATCGTGAAGATCACCGGTCCCCTCCTATTTGATGCCAGCCACAAACCTTGCCACGGAACAACGCCTGGCACCGGAGATCCAGCGCGGGTAACCGTCTTCGAGAATCGCCCGGTTTACGCATCGATGTATGCAGCCAGAGCGCAATGAGGCAATGCACGGCCGAAACAATTGGAGATCGTGTGCTGCAGAATTGACAGGGCAACACGCCCCGGGGAAACCGCTGCATGACAAGTAGAAGGGCGATATGATCCCGTCATGCGTGGGTATAAGCGACAAAGATATCTGGCTTGATTGAGTTCGAGATCGAGATGCTGCCTGAAGTCGCTTCTGAACTTGGGGATCTGTCGAACGTGGCCAAACGATGACGGACCCGTACTCTCGCATTCCTTCCGAAATTTCGTGCGCGAGGCACTGGCTCTGTGTTGAGCGAACTCGGAGCCACTGGCGCGTCTGGAAGAAGTGATTTTTGCCATTTTGCCGACAAGCCGCAACGTATTTCTTGGTTTCTTCGACCGTCCCGCTGACGGCGACTCCTCCGTTGGCGTCCCGAACCGTGTAGCCGAAAATGGCGACGACGATGTCACGGTTCCACCCTCCAGCAAGTTGGTCGGTTGATAATCGCCAATGCGGACGTCCCCTTAGAAGTCGAGTGCTGTGTGTACTCCCATTAGACGGTAAGGAGGACCGACTGAATGAGGACGGATGCGTTGCATCATTCCAATCGAGTAAAGAATCTCTTCGGGTAGAGGCGGCCTTCACGTTCTTCCGCGACATCAGCGAGCTTAGGGCGATAGCGATCACACTCGGTTATTAAGGTACGTGCCGCATTCAAAGATCATGCAATGATACATGTACTCCCTACGCCGTTGACGCGCAACCCCGGAAAAGGAAAAGGCCAATCTGATTTCTCAGACTGGCCTTTATTAATGCCGGCAACGACCTGGGTTTACCCTGAGCTTGCCGAAGCACTCCCACACACTTGGCGCATGCAGTACCGTCGGCGCTGCGGGCTTGGCTTCCGTGTTCGAGATGGGAACCTCCCGCGCGACTCGTGGCGCTTTCTGGGACAGCAGATTCCTCCTGTCTCGCTTCGCTCGCGCGTCGGAATGACAAGAGCTGGGATGGAAGTCAGAGTCAAAGGCGAGATCAAGGTCAAAGGCAACGGATGCGGGCGTCCGTTCCACACTGGCGTCGCTTCGCTCCGCTGACGGCCGAGGCGGCCGTCTCCACATGAGTTGCGGCGCTGCGGGCTGACAGCGGATTCCTCCTGTCTCGCTTCGCTCGCGCGTCGGAATGACAAGACTTATGGTGCACGTCGGAACGACGAAGCTTTGCGCTACGAACGCGAGCAGCGGGCCGCGTGATTCTACCCTTCCATCTGCTACCCGCTATCTCGGTCCATGTTTAGGCGTCTCACTGGCCGCTGCTTTGAGAGAAGTCTCGAACTGCTCCGGATCGTTCCGGTAGCGCTTGATCTCGGCTCGAATGCCGGAGAAGCTTTGGTTCGGGTCAGCGCCCAGGATCGCCTTGATCACCGCGAAGGGAACTCCCTCGAATAAAGAATCCAAGGACTCGTCCGGCGCAGGCGAGTAAGCCTGTTCCGCCTCTGCGGCAGCGGCGGGTGGCTTTGGCTGCTTGAGCACACACTTCGCCGGGTTCACCGGCGTACTTGCTAGCACGTAATCAAAGGTCGGAGCTTTCGGCATGCGCTTGCCAAATCCGGCCGTGTCAGGATCGACGCCCGCCCACATCAGCAACGTCTTGATGAATGACGTGTGATCGAAGGGCAAGTTATACGGGTTTGCGGCTCCCACCGGCGCGCGAAATACAGTCGACGGATACACGAAGGGTGAGATCAGGATCGTGGGGACACGCGCACCGAAAAGATTAAACATGAAGCCCGACGGGCCATTCAGGCCGTCCGGATTGGTCGCGGTCCAGGGCGGGGCAAAGTGGTCGTAGGTGCCACCATGCTCGTCGAAGGTTACGATCAGCAGGGTTTGGTTCCACTGCTTACCATTCGACACCGCACTGTAGACCTGCTGGAGGAAGTTTTCTCCCGGCCGCAGATGCGTCGGCGGATGGTAGTCCGTACCCTGTTTGGACGCCAAACCATTCCAACCATAACCCCACTGCGGCTCGAGATAGGTGAAGGCGGGCAGAGTACCATTGTTCGCGCGCTGAAAGAACTTGCTGATGTTACAGATTTCAATCTGTTTCGGCGGAACCGGGTTCGCGTTGGCGCAGTCGAATTTCGGAATCCTTGAAATGTGCGGGAATGTGTACTCGGTGTAGGACATTGGTTTGACCCACACATCGCTGAAGTAGAGTCCCAGGCTTTTGCCGGCACCTGCAAGGGAGTTGAAGATCGTGTTCGCATCAAACTGTTCTACTGCCGAGTAGTGCAAGTTACTCTCGCGCCCCAGGGACGTGCCGCAGATCGAGTAGGCGCGATTAGGGTTTGTCTGCGACGGAACTGAGCAAAGCCAGCGGTCGCTGACCCCATAGCATCGCGCGAGGCCATTAATAACCGGCAGATCTTCCCGCGTGTAAGTCCACAGGATATCGAGACCCCTATAAGTCACCATGTTCTTGGTGTAGTAATCCTGCAAGAACCCTTTCATACCGGCGGCGGTAGGTGCGGAGGGAAGATTGGAGATCGCGTCCTGATTACCGAAGAGCTGGTTCATCACGCCGTTCCAGTAAATCGACGACGAAAACATATCCTCGTTTGGATCGTAGTAAGGCATTCGATCTGAATTTGAGCCCAGGCCGCCCGGTATTTTAGTTACCGGATTATTCACCACGTTGCCGTCCCAGTTGTAAGCGGGGTTTGAGTAAGGTCCGGTCTGCAGACCGTCATAAACCGGACTCGACTTCTCGGGGAGTACGCGCTTTGGATTATCTTTCTCATACAGCCATCCGAGTAAGTTGTCGAGAGAGCGATTTTCGAGCATGAGAAAAACGATGTTCTTCACTTGCGGCATGGTAAGGGGTGGCAGTTCAGGCATAGTTTTATCCTTTCGACTTTCTAAGACTAGGAATTTGTGAAAGGGCCCGGGTAGGAATTACAGTGTCTGAGTTTGCGCGAACCGGCATCTCTGCCCATTCGCGCGGCCTCGGAACATCGCAGACATTCTAGTACGGATTGCGCTCGTGCGCTTTAGAAATTCGTTCTGTGGCTATCCCAGAATCGCGTGCGTGATTCTCTGCCACCAGGAAGGATCGTGCCTCCACAGGTAGACCGTGAGGCTTTGGCCGACGATCAATAACGGCAGCGCATAGAGATAGACCTTGTTCACGCGGCGATCGACCAGCAGGTCGCGCGCGACGCCGAGAAGCATGAGCAGGTCGAGGCAAGGATAGAAGAGATTGCTGTTGAAGAGGTAATCGAAGCGGCCTAAGGGCGCGTCCATAAGCCCGCACGTAGCGATGAAGATCAGCCGGCGATGCAGCTCCGGCTTGGTGCGCCGATAGATGGCGAGGGCAATGAGCACGCCGAAGGCGAGCATGTCGTAGAACGGAATGCTCAGAAAAGCATACTGGCCGCTCAGGTGAAGTTGAAACGTATCAAAGCGGGCCATGATGATGGCCGTCGTAACTCCCAGCGGCACCATTGCCGTGGCGAGCCCGGCGCCAAACCAGCCGATCGAGCGATGCAAGCTGACTTTGTGCACACGCACAAGGGTCGACTGCAAGATGAAGAAGACCACCCAACTGGAGAAGGCGGCTCCGTGAATCCAGAGAAGGAAGGGCCGCGGCAGCGCGGGATGGAAGAGGTTGTCGTTGACCGTTCGGCTGAAGCCGACGACTACAATCGCGGCCAGCAGCAGCGACATCGCGAAATAAAAATAGCGCTGCACGATGCCGTTGCGGCCGGTCAGGGTTAGTGGGCTGGTTCTTTTTTGCGGAACCGCGACGGCGCCGAGTCGGTCTGCGTTGGTAGTGGACATTGAATTTTATGCCGGGAGTTTCGAGTCGGATTGCCCGGCTCCACGGGAGGATACACGTCGCGGGGTAGGCTTGGCTATTTTTTCAGATTCCTTCAAAGGAAAAGGCCAATCTGCTTTCTCAGACTGGCCTTTATTTCTGCCAGGAACGACCGGAATTTATCCTGCGCCCGCTGAAGGGCCTAGAATGGAAGCAGTATCTCGCCCGGGCCTTCGATTTCGTCTTTGGCCTCCAAGAATTCTTCGCTCCATGGTTTGCCCGCGCACTCGGGGCACTCGTCGATGGTGTTGCCGACAGGGTAGCAGTGGTAACAGGTCCCGTCGGAGCTGGCGCCCGGAAACTTGTTGCAGGTCTTGCATGGCTTGAAGAATTCGCGTTCGAGCGCTCGGTGTTCGCCGCATAGTTCGCGCTCACAGATGATGCACATAATATCCTCCCGAATGCCCATGCTCTGCGTCAGAGAGTCCTTCACGAGAATGATTCCTGATCGTCAATATAACCCCAACGCCTTCGCCCCACTCTCAAAATCAGAGTCGATACGGCGATATTGCGAACACGCTCCCAAAACGGAAATGCCGCCGTGATTCTTCGCCCGTACCGATTTTATTTCTACAGCCACGAGCCGAACGAGCCGCCACATGTTCATGTCGATCACGACGAGGCTTCGGCAAAATTCTGGCTCGATCCGGTGCAACTGGCGGCAGACTTTGGATTTCCCCCCACGAACTGCGCGAGATACAATCAATAGTGCTCGAAAACAGGGTTCGGCTTTGGGAGGCTTGGCATGAGTTTTTCGGCGGTAGCGGCGGATGAGCGAGTTCTCGACGTCACAGTCGGCGACGACGCGCTGAGTGTGTCGTTGCGCGACGGCCGGGTTATCTCTGTGCCGCTTACGTGGTATCGGCGCCTGCTCAACGCCACGCGCGCCCAGCGCAACAACTGGAAGATAGCTGGAGGCGGCTACGGCATTCACTGGCCCGATGTGGATGAAGATCTCAGCACTGAAGGATTGCTCCGCGGCGCGCCGGCGCCGAAGACTCAGGCCCCGACGAAGTGATCGGATGCGCACGCTGGGTCTCGGGGAGGGGAAAAACCATAAGATATTGAGAGTTGTGGAATCCCACCTTTGGCAAAGAACGCCAAGGAGGGGGCAGCCATCGTTGTCGCGGGGCCTAGGGTGGGCCGCCCGCCCCCTTGTCATTCCGACGCGCGAGCGCAGCGAAACAAAGGTGATTTGCGATAATAAGGTATTAAGGGGCTGCTAAATGGATCCCGAAGTTGAACAGAAACTCGAAACGCTACGATCCGATTATCAGGAGATAACGGGAAAGCCGTTTTTACACTTTTTCTGTCCGATTCTTTTCTTGGATGAAGACGTTCCGCTCTGCCATGCCCATATTATTAACGCAGCCTTTCCGAGTTCATGCAGAAGCTGGACGGTTCAGCGGGCTGATGTCGATAACTTTTACGGAAGCGCCTTTGAAAGCGACTTCGTAGACATTCAGTATCGCGGACAGTCACTTGCAGATCATGATCTCGGCGATCCCACATTATCAAGGAAACTGCGCCCCCGAGTTCGGATCGCGGGCGAGGATATACAACATTTCGTCGCAACTGGGCCTGTCCCCAGCCAGTTTACGGAAGTCTCTGTGTCAGGGCCGCGCGGATCAGTCCGGCTCGGCCGAAAAATCCACCCCGACGAGGCGCTGGACACTAGTAAATGGCAGATTGTAATCGAGAAAGACATTCGCTTACCGGCCCTCGCCCCAACACTCAAAGCTGCCCACCTCACATTGTTCGAAATGCTCGGCTATAGGTACGCCATGTCCGCTGGCGGCTATTTCCTGGGAAGAGATGTTCTCGGGAAATTTTTTCTTGGTAACAACGGTCGAAGCAAGGGCGGCATAACCGCAAATGGACTGTCTCATTTTCGGGGAGTTTGCCAACATGATGCGCCCAGTCCTAAATCCTCTCCCTCGGACCTCGGGGGAACAGCTGCCGATCGATTCGTGTTCGTGTGTCGCTGCAACGATGACGCCCCTTGGGGCTTCATAGTGTTTGTCAAAACATCGCCTTTGGTGCATAGCGTGTTGGTGCCAGTGTTAGAGAGTGAGAGCGCAGCCGCCAGATTTATGACCTTCTTGAAGGGGGAAGGTTGCAGGATAAGGGCAAACAGATGCAGGTTTGACGGACAGAAATGGTTCGGAGCAAAGAATTATGAACTTCTGGAATGGCCGGCTGCGGCTTTCGAGGAGCCTTTATCTCAAGAGTCGTGATCCACGAGACGTATTCGTTGATCTAGCCTATTGCTGCTAAGCCATCTAGGCGCGAGTTTTTCGAAAAGGAAAAGGCCAATCTGATTTCTCAGACTGGCTTTATTTATGCCGGCAACTTGAGGTGCTTAGAAGGCGTGAGCCCGCGTCCTTTGCTCGCGGGAGCCTTCTGCCGAAATCCTGAGAGTTCTTTGCGAAGGATCTGCTTGCTATCCTTTTGAGGTGCGCGTATATTTCCCCGCATCTTGGACTAGACCGTTCCTCGAACAGTACCCGGAGGTGCTGAATCAAGAGACCGATTGGAGTAACGACAATCGCCCTCCTGATGCTGCTTTGGCTTGTATCACCCTCTGCATCGGCGCGGTCGCTGTGCTTGCCACAAATTCAGGTTCGGCAACCGCCAATCCACAAAATTTTATTGCCAACATTCTTTCCCTGCTCCTCGTGGCGATCTTTGCCGCCGCCTACGCCACCGCGACCTACGGATTATTCAAACTTAAGAATTGGGCGCGAATACTCTCTATTGTAATACTCGCCTTCACCGTTCTGGGTTACGTCAGCCAAATCCTGGCTCAGCATCAGAGCGCGACCGGAATATTCATGTCGCAGACAGAAGCCTCGCTCTCCTATTTTCTGTATCTGGCTCCTACAGCCCTGTCCGTCTGGGCGATCGTGTACCTGCTCCGATCAGACGTAAAGAAGGCGTTCCAGACACAGCCTCAATAGGCTCCAAATCTCTCCCGGAGTTATCTCACATAGTCAAAAAGTGTGTCTCGGCTCCAGACATTTCGCAGCAAAGGAAAAGGCTACCAACATTTCTGTTAGTAGCCTTTATTAATGCCGGCAACGACCTACGCTCCCACACACTTGGCGCGTGCAGTACCATCGGCCCTGCGGGGCTTAACTTCCGTGTTCGGGATGGGAACGGGTGGATCCCCCGCGGTAAGATCACCGACAAATCGTAGCAGCGGTCGTTCGTCCTTGGTCGTTTGTCGTTTGTCGTTGGCCAAGAACCTCGCTGCAAACTTTTTGAGCGGTCAGCGTCAGCGGAAACCAAGATCCCTCGCTTCGCTCGGGATGACAACCGAGGAGGAGAGCGCTGACAGCTGAATGCTTTTCAAAGATCGTGAGGGCGATGCCTCACAACTGAATAGATTGGGTGTGGCTTACTTTCTTGTTGTTTACTTCCGATTTCTGCCACCGTACTTCGGCTTTGCTTCTTCTTTCTCAAAAAGCGTCGGCGCAACAGTTATCAGTGTTGCATCTCAGTCGTCCAGGTTCGAACAACTTCAACAACATTGCTGGTTCCAGTTCAGGTTCTAACTGAGAACTGGCAACTGAGTACTGACAACTGTTTTTCTGCACCGAGTAAATTTTATGGTCAAGCCGAACGGGCGATTAGTACTGGTAAGCTACGAGTGTTGCCACTCTTCCACCTCCAGCCTATCAACCAGGTAGTCTTCCTGGGCCCTTCTTATCCCTTACGGGTTGGGAGATCTCATCTTGAGGAGTGCTTCCCGCTTATATGCATTCAGCGGTTATCACTACCGAACTTCGCTACCGAGCGGTGCCATTGGCATGACAGCTCGAACACAAGAGGTTCGTCCATCCCGGTCCTCTCGTACTAAGGACAGGTCCTCTCAAATCTCCTGCGCCCACAACAGATAGGGACCGAACTGTCTCGCGACGTTCTGAACCCAGCTCACGTACCGCTTTAATAGGCGAACAGCCTAACCCTTGGAACCTTCTACAGCTCCAGGATGCGATGAGCCGACATCGAGGTGCCAAACCGGAGCGTCGATATGAACTCTTGGCTCCGATCAGCCTGTTATCCCCGGCGTACCTTTTATCCGTTGAGCGATGGCCCTTCCATGCAGAACCACCGGATCACTAAAGCCTACTTTCGTACCTGCTCGACTTGTTGGTCTCGCAGTCAACCACGCTTATACTTTTGCATTCGACGCCTGATTTCCAAACAGGCTGAGCGTAGCTTCGCGCGCCTCCGTTACCGTTTAGGAGGCGACCGCCCCAGTCAAACTACCCGCCTTACTATGTCACTCTTCCAGATAATGGAAGTAGATTAGAACCACAGATCTCGCAGGGTGGTATCTCACCGTTGGCTCCTCCAAGCCCGAGAGCCTGGAATCAAAGCCTCCCACCTATCCTGCGCAGCAAGGGCCATAGTTCATAGTAAAGGTATAGTAAAGGTGCACGGGGTCTTTCCGTCTAGTTGCGGGCAACCGGCATCTTCACCGGCACTACAAGTTCGCCGTGTCAGTCGGCAAGACAGTCGCACTTTCGTTACGCCATTCGTGCAGGTCGGAACTTACCCGACAAGGAATTTCGCTCAAGTGTGTTACTTATCCGACTTAGTAAGTCAGATGAGGAGTGAACATTTCTGCCACCCTCTGCATGTCGCCATGCAGTTCGGACTATATCTTTTCCAACAAACTTTTCGTTGGAATCTGGCATGTAGTCTCTGAGGATTCCAGCAGTCGGAGGCGAAACCTCAGGGGCTGAAGCCCCCATCCATTTTGCCGCCGTTACGGCACGACTAAAGTCGTGCCCTTCCACAAACCTTGCGCTTCGCGCCAGATCTGTTTTCCTGCTGGCCTTTCCTGCTGATTGTCTGCACCCTTGCATTTTCACGCGAACTTGCGATCGCGTAGCTTGGGATACTCAGATTTTCCAGCATATAGCCAGATTTTACTAAGGCTAGCGAATACTAACCTTAGGACCGTTATAGTTACGGCCGCCGTTCACTGGGGCTTCAGTTCAAAGCTTCACCTTGCGGTTGACCTCTCCCTTTAACCTTCCAGCACCGGGCAGGCGTCAGCCCCTATACGTCGTTTTCGACTTTGCAGAGACCTGTGTTTTTGTTAAACAGTCGCAGTGCGCATTTCGCTGCGGCCCCCTCGAGCTATGAACTCTACCGGGGCACCCCTTCTCCCGAAGTTACGGGGTTATATTGCCGAGTTCCTTACCAACTGTTCTCACGAGCGCCTTTGGATATTCTCCTCGTCTACCTGTGTCGGTTTGAGGTACGGTTCCCTTACTTTCTCCTTAGAGGTTTTTCTTGGCAGCGTGGAATCGGCAGCTTTCCTCCATACGGAGTACTGCTTTGCGCCTCAGTGATAACTCTCCAGCGGATTTGCCTATCGGAGACACCTTACGCGCATCGACCGTCATAGCCATAGGACGGCCTGCTTATCCTCCTGCGTCACCCCATCGTAATAACGAAAACAAGGGAGGTCCGGAATATTAACCGGATGTCCATCGGCTACGCCTTTCGGCCTCGCCTTAGGGACCGCCTGACCCTGAGCGGATTAACCTTTCTCAGGAAACCTTAGACTTTCGGCGCGGAGGGTTCCCACCTCCGTTATCGCTACTTATGCCGGCAGGGTCTCTTCTCAACCGTCCAGCAGTCCTTTCGGTCTACCTTCAAACTGTTGAGAATGCTCTCCTACCACGCACCACAGTGAAGTGATGCATTCGCTGCTTCGGTAACAAGCTTAAGCCCCGTTAAATTGTCGGCACCGGACCGCTTGACCAGTGAGCTATTACGCTTTCTTTAAAGGATGGCTGCTTCTAAGCCAACCTCCTGGCTGTCTGGGCGTTCCGACTTCCTTTCCCACTTAGCTTGTATTTTGGGACCTTAGCAGGCGATCTGGACTGTTTTCCTCTCGACGACGAAGCTTAGCCCCCGCCGTCTGACTCCCGTATTGGTTGTTCTATGGCATTCGAAGTTTGATTGGATTCAGTAAGCTGGAAAGCCCCCTAGTCCATTCAGTTCTCTACCACCACGACAAATCATACGAGGCTAGCCCTAAAGCTATTTCGGAGAGAACGAGCAATCACGGAATTTGATTAGCCTTTCACCCCTACCCTCAGCTCATCGGAGCTTTTTTCAACAAACACCCGTTCGGCCCTCCAGTGGGTGTTACCCCACTTTCAGCCTGGCCAAGGGTAGATCATCCCGCTTCGCGTCTATTCCTGCCAACTGATTCGCCCTATTCGGACTCGCTTTCGCTACGGCTCGCTTTCGCTTAACCTTGCTGACAAGAATAACTAGCCGGCTCATTATGCAATAGGCACGCGGTCAGACTTTCGGCTTGCGCCGCATAGTCCTCCCACCGTTTGTAGGCACACGGTTTCAGGTACTATTTCACTCCCCTCGCAGGGGTTCTTTTCGCCTTTCCCTCACGGTACTGGTTCACTATCGGTCAGAAGCTAGTATTTAGCCTTACGGGATGGTCCCCGTAGCTTCCCGCAAAGTTTCTCGTGCTCCGCGGTACTCAGGTATCGACTTCGAGTTCAGTTCCTTTTCACCTACGTGGCTATCACACTCTATGGCCCCTCTTTCCAGAGGGCTTCGGTTAAGGACTGAATTGGTAACTCTACTGTTGTCGACCCTACAACCCCGGTTGAACCCGAAGGTCTAACCGGTTTAGGCTGTTGCGATTTCGCTCGCCACTACTATCGCAATCGAGGTTTCTTTCTTTTCCTCCTGGTACTGAGATGGTTCACTTCCCAGGGTTCGCTCGTGCGTGACTATGGATTCATCACGCCGTACGGAGGGTTTACCTCCGTGGGTTTCCCCATTCGGAAAT
>CAWBMI010000002.1:517500-1225812 GCA_963789875.1 uncultured Acidobacteriaceae bacterium
AATCGAGACGTGGTACAATAAATGTTATCCAAAATCTTATCTAACCTGCTTTAGATGCAAGTGCTTAGCCTGCATGTCAGAGAGATAAGCTAACAGCTAGAAAGCCGACAGAACAGACCCTAACTATGCCTGACGATCAGAATCCTGAACTGCCTTTGACGCCTCCGCCGCCGGGCGATGGCTCGCCTGGGGCGCTGCATATTCAGCCCGTCAACATTGAAGACGAGATGAAGAAGTCGTATCTCGATTATTCGATGTCGGTGATTATTGGGCGGGCGCTGCCGGATGTACGCGACGGATTGAAGCCGGTGCACCGGCGCATTCTGTACACGATGCAGCAGATGGGGCTGCAGCCGAATCGGGCTACGCGCAAGTGCGCGCGCATCGTCGGCGACGTGATGGGCAAGTACCATCCGCATGGAAATCTGGCGGTATATGACGCTTTGGTACGGCTGGCGCAGACTTGGAGCTTGCGGTATCCGCTGATTTTTGGGCAGGGAAATTTTGGGTCGGTGGATGGGGATCCTCCGGCTGCGGATCGGTATACGGAAGCCAAGCTGGCGCAGGTGGCTACAGCGCTGCTTGAGGATCTGGATAAAGAGACGGTTGACTTCCGTCCTAATTACGATGGCAGCGAAGTGGAGCCGGATGTGTTGCCGGCGCGCATTCCGAATCTGCTGGTGAACGGGTCGGATGGAATTGCGGTCGGGATGGCGACGAAAATTCCTCCGCACAATTTGACGGAGATCGTCGACGCGACGATCACTTTGGTGAACAACCCCAACGCGCAACTGGCCGAGATTTTGAAGTTCGTGCAGGGGCCGGACTTTCCTACGGCTGGAATCATTCACGGGCGGGCTGGAGTTTTCGAGGCTTACCGGACCGGGCGCGGGCGCTTCACGATGCGGGCCAAGGCTGCGATTGAAACTTTCAGCAAGGATCGCGAAGCGATCATCGTTACGGAAATTCCTTATCAGGTGAATAAGGCGGTACTGATCAAGCGCATTGCGCAGTTGGTGAATGACAAGGAGATCGAGGATATCTCCGATGTGCGCGATGAGAGTGATCGTGACGGCATGCGCATTGTGGTGGAACTCAAGCGTGGCGCTGAGCCGCAGATTGTTTTGAACCAGCTCTACAAGCACACGGCTATGCAGGAAGGGTTTTCGATGATTCTGCTGGCGGTGGTGAATCAACAGCCGCGCGAGATGGGGCTGGTGCAGGCGATCAAGCACTTTATTAATCATCGCGTGGAAGTGGTGCGGCGGCGGACTGCATTTTTGCTGCAGAAAGCTAAAGACCGTGAGCACATTCTTGAAGGCTACCTGAATGCGCTGGATCATCTCGACAATGTGATTGCGATTATTCGTGCCAGCGCAAATCGCGCTGATGCGCGCGAGAATTTGGTCGCTTATTTCGGCGGCAAGAAAATCGATATCAATACCACCGGGCGGGCGCCGAAGGTTGATCCGGAAAAGCCTTTCACTACGCGGCAGGCTGAGGCGATTCTGGAGTTGCAACTGCACCGGTTGACGCGGCTTTCGATCGACGAAATTTCGAATGAGTTGAAAGACGTTCGCGAGCGCATCGAAGATTACGAATCAATTCTGGCTTCGGAGAGCAAGCTGCGCAAGGTCATCGTAAAAGAACTCGAGGAGGTCAAAGAACTTTACGGTGACGAGCGGCGCACTCGCATTGAAGATGAAGCGGCGGAGATCGTTCTCGAGGATCTGATCGCCGATGAGCAGGTCGCGGTGACGTTCAGCCACTCGGGCTACATGAAGCGGACTCCGATTTCGACTTACCGCATGCAGCGACGCGGAGGGTCGGGGCGCACGGGGATGAAGACGCGCGACGAGGATTTCGTCGAGCATCTTTTTATCGCGTCGACGCACGCCTACATTCTGATCTTCACGAATAAGGGGCGCGTTTACTGGCTGAAGGTTTATGAGATTCCCGACGTCAGCGCCGCGGGTAAGGGCAAGCACATCGGCAATCTGATCGGGCTGCAACCTGGCGAGACTGTTCGCACGATGCTGGCGGTGCGCAATCTGGAAGAGGAAAGTAAATTTATTTTCTTCGCCACGCGCAACGGTCTGGTGAAAAAGTCGGAACTGCGCGAGTTCATGCATGTGCGCTCGAATGGCATCAACGCCATCAACATTGAAGAAGGAGACGAGTTGGTGGCCGCGCGCATTACCAACGGCAATCAAATCGTCTTCATTGCTTCGCATGAAGGCATGGCTGTGCGCTTCGATGAGAACCACGTGCGGCCTATGGGGCGCGCGGCTTATGGCGTGAACGGGATTAACCTCGACGAAGGCGATTACGTCGTGGGCATGACCGTAACTCCGAAGCCCGGGGAGGCTCCCGTTGGGATCGCGGCTGCCCCGGAAGGTGATGTACCTGCGGGCGAAGTTGTGGACCTTACTCAGAAAGGTACGCTGATTCTGTCGGTAACTGAGAATGGCTATGGGAAGCGTACTCCGGCTGATGAATATCGGCTTACCAACCGCGCCGGTAAAGGTGTGATCAATATCAAGACTACCGAGCGCGTGGGGAAAGTTGTCGCGATCGCGCTGGTCGACGATAACTCGCAGGTCATGCTGATCAGCCAGTACGGGAAGATCATCCGCATGGATTCTAAGACGATTCGCGAGTCTGGGCGGAATGCGCAGGGAGTGCGGTTGCTGCATATGGAACCGGGCGACCGGGTGGCGGCGGCGGTGGTGCTGGCTCCGGAAGAGGAACCGAACGGCAATGGAGGGTTGTTGCAGTAGGATTGGCGGCGAAATCGTGCGTGTGCGTTTCGGCTTTGAGCATTCGAATCCGGCTCGCGCGGACCTCAGCGGCTAAAACCAGAGCCCATGGGCCAAAAGTCCCGAATCGACACAGGTGATGAGTCTTCTTTGGCGCACTGCGCAAGTTCCTTCACGTTGACACCTAGTCGAGGTTCGCTAATAATCTTGCGCATTCGGACCTGGTTGTACTTCCCGTCTCCAGCTGGCTTGGGTTTACCTCTTTTCGGTTCTCTGAAGTGCAAACCTTTCGTGTAGCGGAGGGACCTCGTGGAAAATCAAACGCACGGACATTCAGCCGGCTTGAAACCGGAGTAGGAGCAATGATGCAAAAGCTTAGGTTGGGTAAGGTCGCTTTTATTGTCGCTGTATTCTGCGTCGCGGCCGCGGTTGCCGCGTCGGCGCAAACATTTACCACGCTGGTTAAGTTTAACGGGACGCCGCAACCCGCCAATCCCACGCAGTTAGTGGCGGGCGTCGATGGAAATATTTATGGCGTAACGCAGGCCGGGGGTACAAATGGAACTTCCTCGACCGGTGGAACATTGTTCCGCATGACTCCGGCGGGCAAGGTTAGCGTTCTTTATAGTTTTTGCGCGCTGGCGAACTGCGCTGACGGCACCAAGCCGAATGGTTTGATTCAGACCGCCGACGGAAAATTTTCCGGCACCACCGGGCAAGGGGGCGCGTCGGATGCCTCGATTTGCGGCAGCGTCGGCGGTTGCGGCACTTTCTTTGAGATCGGACCCGGGCATCCGCTGAAAACGGTGTATAGCTTTTGCTCCCAGACCAACTGCAACGACGGCTTCGGCCCCGGGGGCGTGCTAGCTATGGGCCGCAATGGAAACATCTATGGCACAACCGACGACGGCGGCAATCTCAACGGAGATAATAACTGCGAGGATGGGTGCGGCACGATCTACGAAATGACGCCGACGGGCGCGTTGACGACGTGGCATGTCTTCTGCTCGACAGCTAGTTGCCCTGAGGGGTCAGACGGGAACGGCTTGACGCGGTTCTCGGATGGCAACTTTTATGGGGCTACACTAGCCTCGCTTTCGGGCAACTTCGGCGGCGGACTCTACAGGATCACGCCGGGCGGGAACCTCACGGTGCTATATAGTTTCGATCCGGACACAAACGGCGATGCCGAACCTAGTCTGCCGATTCAGGCGGCCGATGGGGCCATCTACGGAACAGTCTTGTCCGGCGGGGGGAACGGGTATGGGTTTTTCTACAAGGGGGTGGGGGGCAAGCTGATTACGCTTTACAGCTTTTGCGCTCTGGCAAACTGCGCGGACGGGTCGGCTCCTAACCAGGTAATTCAGGGGAGCGATGGAAATTTCTACGGGACCACTCTCGTCGGAGGAAACAGCAACGCTGTTTGCTTTCCCACAGGCTGCGGCACTCTCTTCCGGATCACGCCGACGGGAAAGCTGACCACGCTGCATAGCTTTTGCTCGGAGGCGAACTGTGCCGACGGAGGTGTTCCGCAGGGAGCACTCATCCAGGCTGCCAGCGGGACCTTTTATGGTGCTACGGGTACTGGCGGCGCCAGTTCGGAGTGCGGGGGCTACGGCTGCGGCACCATCTTCGACTTGTCGGTCAGTCCTTCGGCGGAGCCAGGTCGCAAGTCTGAAAGCGCCTGGCAATGACAACGAGGTACTTTTTCAAGCGCAACTTTAGAAACACGAGGCCGGCTTTTGAGCCGGCTTCGACAAGATCCCCGGACGGTTGTACTTTCACGCGGCTGGGCGCCACGCCGGATCCGGATAAGGAGCAATATGAGGAAGATGGAATTGGGGAAGATTGCCTGTATCGTTGCGGTATTCTGCATCGCGGCCGCAATTGCTTCGTCCGCACAAACACTGACTACGCTCTTGAATTTCGACGGGACTGACGGCAGCGCGCCATTGGCGCTCACCCTGGGCTTCAACGGGAATTACTATGGGGTAACAACGTATGGAGGAACCTCCAGCTATTGTCCCGGCAAGAACGGATGCGGAACGATCTTCGAAATGAGTCCCGAGGGCAAGATGAGGACTCTGTATAACTTCTGCTCGCAGCCGGGATGTGCCGATGGCTCATTCCCGATGGCGGCACTTCTGCAAGCCAACGACGGCAATCTCTATGGGACGACGGCGGGAGCCGGGGAGCCGGGCTATTGCGAGAAGGAGGGCGGTTGCGGGACAGTGTTTGAAATCACTCCGAGTGGCAAGTTGACCACGTTCTACAGCTTTTGTTCGCAAGCCAACTGCGCCGACGGGACCCAACCGGAGACTCCACTGGTGCCTGGCACACAGGGTGTTTTCTACGGCACCACGTTCCAAGGCGGGACCAACGGCGGCGGTACGGTCTTTGAGATTACACGAAGTAGAAAGCTGACCACGCTTCACACCTTTTGTCCGCAAACGAATTGCTCGGGTGGGGCTAATCCCACAGGCCTGTTGAAGGCCAGCAATCTCAGCCTCTACGGCACAACCGGTTTCGGCGGCAGCAAGGGCGCGGGCGCGATCTTCGAGGTCAACCGGGCAGGCAAGTTCAGCACGATCTTTAGCTTCCCGATGGACGATCAGTCCGCTCAATCGCCCAATGCATTGATCCAGGGTAGCGATGGGAACTTCTACGGAACGACGCAGGGTGGCGGGACCACACAATCCGGCTCGTTTTTTAGACTTACGCCCAAGGGCAAGTTAACCGTGCTCTACAGCTTTTGCTCCCAGACGGGCTGCCCGGATGGCGCAGTACCAACCGCGGCGCTCGTGGGAGGCAGCTACATTAATTTCTATGGAAGCACCTCGGCGGGCGGAGCGAACGGCCAGGGGGGAACAATTTTCGAGATCACCCCGGCAGGCGCGCTGACGACTCTCTACAGCTTTTGCGCTGAGGTCAATGACAATCTATGCATTGATGGAAGTGGCCCGAGGGGCCTGGTGCCGGCCACCAATGGGACTTTCTATGGCGAGACTACCGCGGGTGGCGGCATCGGCGACGGCACGATCTTCACAATCCAGGTTGCGGAGTAGGTTCGATTGTTTCGAGAGTAAAGGTTGGAAGCCGCCTGCGGGCGGCTTTTTTGTTGAACGAGACGCTTATACGGCTGGCTATCGCGGCGCTGAAGCGCCCGGGAGCGAAAGCGGATTCCTCGCCAAACGCGGCTCGGAATGACAAGGTTAAGTGGTTCTGAGTGACAACGTTTAATTTTCGGAATGAGAATTTGCGAGCGTGTGATCACTTACGGGCGTGTGATCACTTCGTTGGGTGAGGATGGCAGAACGAACTTTACGTTGCGCGCGGTGTTAGCTTGCATTGTTTCGGCTACGTTCACCGTTGAGAGCGCGATCTTTTTGTTCCAGTAACCATCGGTGTAGTAATCGCCGCGAGCGTAGAGGATGCCGTCGGCGATGGTGTAGTCGCGGACTTCTTCGCTGTGTCCGTCGCGGAAGATTAAGACTGCCGCGGGTAGAGTGGGGGCTGGCGCGGGGTCGCGCGGTGCTGATGTCGACGAGGAATGCTGAAATTTCTCTGGCGTTAGTTCTTCAGCTTCTCCGTTTTTCCAGTCTTCATTGGCAGCAGCTTTGACACGAACGTAGCGGCCGTTCTGGAGTTCGATCATCAGCGGCTGCGAGGATGGCGCGCGATCGTACGATGTTAAATCTCGTGCCAGAGGGTTGCCTCCGGATGCGGCCATGGCAGCGGCGGCTTGCAGCACGTAGGGAGGCGGCTCGGAGGCTACGGGATATCCGGTGGAATAAATGTCGCCGGGATCGAAGGCGTCGGTGAAGAAGGGGAATGCGAGCGAACCGTAGGAAGTGTAGGGAGAGTGGCGGCGATAGGATGAAAAATCCGCACCGCGACCGTAGATGCCGTTACGAGGGCTGGCGTGGTGGAGCGTGCGGCTCGGCTGCGAGCCGGCATGAATGGCTACTCCGCGCTGGGCAAAGGCCCACGTGGTTAGAGTTGTCAGCAGAACAAGCGCGGAAGCTTTTGCAACGAATCGCATATTAGTTTGCCTGCGCCGTCGGAGGGAGTTGGAAGGTCACGCCGCGGTCGTCGTTTTGTTTTTGGGTGGCGGGGAGATCCAGATCGGCTAGCGCGATCTTGCGGGGATGCCCTGGCGTCAAGTCGAAGAGCGTCTGGCTGACGATCGCGTAGTTGGCGATCTCGAGTTGATGTCCGTCTTTAAAGACCAGGGTGGTCGAAACCTGCGGCGGTTCGGCTGCGGCCGGGTTTGCTGAAATGTTCGCGGAAATATCCTGATCGCTTTTATTCTGGGCTACTGTGTCGGAGACTGGCGGGACGTAGGAACCTGGGCCGGAGCCGCGGCGATCGAAGATGGTAGGTCCGCCTTGATAATCGGGGTCGTCGTTGTCGTCTTGAGTGTCTGTGTTGTAGGCGTCAGTGTCATCGGCTGCGTAGGGAACGGGTACGGCGTACAGATAGGGATAGTAGATAACACCGCCGGAGTTTGAACTTGAGTTGGGGCCACGATGTACTGGGTAATGGTGCGGCGGATTGTGCGAACCCGCGGTGGAATGCGACGAGTTAGCGGCGGCATGAGTTGAGTTAGTTGAATATGTAGGCGAGGCGCTCGCGGGTGCGTAACTGTGAACGGCTGAACTCATTGCGGGGGCGCCGGAGCTGAAGCTGTGACCGCCGGAAGATGCTGCCGAGGAGTTGGCTGCGGCGTTGACCTGTGCGAACGAGGAAAGCGGGAGAAGAAATATCCCGAGAAGAGCCATACCGGGGAAAACCAGCGAAGCCTGAATCGACTGCCGCACGTTTGAATGATACTCCAGGACGAACTTCATGGCGCACCTCTTCTTGTAATTTAGATCGGTGCTGGGCGCGGTCGATGCGGGGAAATTGTAGAGAATTGTGATCTAGAGACTGACCCCTTAAACACAGCGGACACAGGGGGTCACAGAGGAGAAAGTCTCATCTGAGGTGAAGGTTCCCGAACTCTTTATCTTTATATCTTTATATCTTTATCCTTATCCTCATCATCCTTATCCTCTTCCTTGCGGGACTTGAGCTAGCGACTCGAGGCTCCAGAGTATGTAAGCGCCCAGGAGAGCCCAGGTGCAAGCTGTGACTACGGGGCGGGAGGTCGTTTCCATGAGGTCGGCTAGGACGCCGGAGACGAAGATCAGGATGAAGGGGAGTGAGGCTAACAGGAAGCCTGCTCCAGCTACTCGAGGGTGGGCCATACCCAGAACTATGAATAGAACTGCCACCAGCAGCGGGGCGGTGTTGCCGAAGTAACGGGTGCGCGGCCACAGAGCGTAGGTTGCTAGGGCTGCTGGGAGGAGCAGGGCGAAGGCCGGGCAGGAGCGGAGGATTTGCAATCCTACGGCGCGGTAGACGGCTAGAACGGTGAAGCTTCGCCAGGTGGCTCCCCAGAATGAGGCGTGGCGCAAAGCTTCGGAAAAAATTTGGAAGTGAAAGAAGTATGTCGCGAAGAGGATTACCAGTGCGACGATGCAGGCGGCCAGCCAGATAGTGAAAGCTGCGGCGCGGCGGACAGGCGCTACGTACAGCATGAACGCTAGCGCCACCGGGACCACGATGACCAGCGAGAATTGCGAGCCTACCGCTATGGCTAGAGAAATTCCGAGCAGGACTATGCGGCGCCAGTTCCAGAGAATCACTTCGCGGGGCGCGTAAAGCGTATGGGCTACGGCGATGGCGGTGAAGATGGCGCCGAAGGATCCCCAGGCGGCGAGGATTTCGGGTTCGGTATGCCAGACGGCTGCCGCTTGAATCATTGACGGGGAAAAACAATAGAGGGTTAGGGCTACGAAGCCCCCGTGGTTGCCGCAGAGGCGGCGGGCTACGTACCAGAGCGAAGCGCCTAGCAAAACTCCGAAGGATAGGAAAGGCAGGCGCGGAAGCCAGCGCCATAACAGAGAGGAATCAGGGTTGACGAGGCTTTGCGGGCTGGCTAATAGTGGTGCGGCTGTGACTAGCGGGAGTAACGGGGAGTGCTCGGCGTCGAAGCCCCGGTTTTGCGAAATTTCAAGGGGAAGGGCCTGCGATGAGTCCGGGTAAGGGGCTCCGGCGATTCCGGCTCCGTGAAGTTGGCGCCAGCCTGCAACTGCGCGGACCTGCTCGTCAGGATTAAGATCGCCGCTGGATTTTAGTTCGGAATGGACCAGCCATATGGCTTGCGCGAGGAAGGCCAGCAGCAACATCCCGGATAGAGCTTGGGCGCGTCCGAAGCGTTGGCGGGTGAAAAATTGGGGCATAGATGGGACGAAGTGTTTTACCATGAGCGAGCAGTTTTGCGGGAATGAAGTGCGGGGAGCGGAGGGCAGCAGTGCGTCTGGAGGTGGGACTCACCTCGGTGGCTAAAGCCGATCTCCTAGGAAATACTAACCGCAGCGCTGAAAGCGCTGCGCCACCCAAAGTCGAGCATGCCGCCTCGCTTCTGTTGTCGGGCAGCCCCTTCGGCTCCGCTCAGAGCAGGCTATGGCGGTTGTCTCGACATGTGACTTGCAATACTTGTAGTTGTAAATCTTGATGGACGAGCGCGCCAACATTTCGAGCAGCGAACTGGAACAGTCGGAGCCGGTCTGGCCGGACGCAACTACTACGCCACCGCCGGATTTTGCTGGAGCGGTGCAGCCCTCTTATGTACGCACGGTATTTCTTGGTCCCGATGGATTGAAAGCTGGGTGGGGGCTGGCGTTTTATGTGGCGGCCTATTATCCGCTGCAGTTTGTGGCTAGCCGGTGGGCTTGGTCTTGGAATCGCGGCGGGAACTGGTTGTGGCCTATGATGCTGGCGGAGGTGGGAGTGCTGCTGGCGGCGGTGCTTCCTTCTCTGGCGCTGGCTTTAACGGAACGGCGGCCTTGGGGTGCGTTTGGTTTGCCGGTGCGGTTGGCGTTCGGAAAGATGTTTTGGGTGGGCGCGCTGTGGGGATTTGGCAGCATCACGCTGCTGCTGGCTCTTTTGT
The DNA here is from genome assembly GCA_963789875.1 of uncultured Acidobacteriaceae bacterium. GTDB lineage: Bacteria > Acidobacteriota > Terriglobia > Terriglobales > Acidobacteriaceae > Sulfotelmatobacter. Next base: position 527,257 of record CAWBMI010000002.1, read on the forward strand.
ATGGAGCGCGGGTTCTGTCTGTAGGAGACCTTGCGCTGCATGGATTACGCGTGCTGAAGTTTGCTGTTTTCTGGGCTGTATTTTTTCTGGTGGTGGGGTGGTATGAAGAGTTCTTGCTGCGAGGTTATTCGCAGTTTACGTTGACGCGGTTGATCGGGTTCTGGCCGGCGGCGGTGGTGCTCTCGGGTGTGTTCAGCTTAATCCACATGGGAAATCCGGGAGAGCAGTGGCCGGGACTGCTGGCGGTTTGGGTGATTGGATTTTTCTTTTGCCTGACTTTGCGGCGGACCGGGAGCTTGTGGTTTGCGGTGGGATTTCATGCGGCCTGGGATTGGGGAGAGACGTTCTTGTATTCGGTCCCGGATAGCGGGGCCGTTTTTCCAGGACATCTTTTGAAGGCTTCATTGCATGGGCCGCGATGGCTTACCGGAGGGATCGTTGGTCCGGAGGGAAGTCTGCTTTGCTTTGTGGTGATTGCGGTGGTGTGGGTGGTGTTTGAACGGGCTTATCCTGAGGTTCGGTATCGGCCAGGAGCTTCTGCCTTAGATTCAAACTAATTCGAAATCGTAAACACAGAGGACACAGGGCCTCCAGGGCAGTTCTGATTTGGAAACTTTGTCGCTGGCTTTCCGCAATTATGTTCTCCTAATCTTCGCCTCGGCCTATACTCATCTTTTGAACATCCATTCATGAGCGCGGAAACTGATCTGCTGGCGCCGCTGAAGCGGTATTGGGGCTACAGCATGTTTCGTCCGCTGCAGGAGCGGATTGTGCGCAGCCTGCTGGCAGGGAACGATGCCTGCGTGGTGATGCCTACGGGCGGGGGCAAGAGTTTGTGCTATCAGTTGCCGGCGGTTATGTCGGGTGGGACGGTGGTGGTGATTTCGCCTTTGATCGCTTTGATGCAGGATCAGGCGGCGCAATTGGCGCAGATGGGAATTCCGGCGGCGGTGCTGAACAGTACTTTAAGCGATGCCGAGCAGACTCAGGTGATGAGCAGGGCGCGCGAAGGCGCTTACCGGCTGCTTTATGTTTCGCCGGAGCGGGTGGCACGCGGCGATACTCTCGGCTGGCTGTCACAGGTGCCGATCGCTTTTTTTGCGATTGATGAGGCGCATTGCATTTCGGAGTGGGGGCACGAGTTCCGTCCGGAGTACCGGCAGTTGAGTAAATTGCGGAGTAAGTTTCCGGATCGTCCGATTGCGGCGTTTACGGCCAGTGCTACGCGGCATGTGCGGCACGACATTCTGGCGCAACTGCAATTGCGCAATCCTGACAAATATATTGCCAGCTTCTACCGGTCGAATTTGCGCTATCTGGTGCGCGAGTGCGAGGGGCTGGAGCAGATGCAATTACTGGAACGCGCGCTACGCAGCTATACGGGAAGCACGGTGATCGTTTACTCGCCGACGATTAATCGCGTGGAGGAGACTGTTGATTTTCTCGAAGACCGCGACATTCCTGCCGTGGGTTATCACGGAAAGATGGGGGGCGATGCGCGGCGGCGCAGCCAGGAGCGGTGGATGTCCGATGAAGTGCGGGTGCTGGTGGGGACCATTGCTTTTGGCTTGGGCATTAATAAGGCGGCGGTGCGGGCGGTGATTCACTTGTCGCTGCCGAAGTCGATTGAGCAGTACTACCAGGAGGCGGGACGGGCGGGGCGCGACGGCGAGAGTGCCGATTGCGTTTTGTTATGGCAGAAGAAAGATGCGGGGCTGCTGGGATTCTTTGCCAATCAAATTACGGATTCGTCGGAGCGCGAGCGAGCCTGGGAGCGTTACCGGATCATTCGCGAATTTGTGGAGTCGAGGCGCTGCCGGCATCGGCAGATTTGCGCGCATTTTGGTGAGGCTCCGAAGTGGGAGAAGTGCGCGGCTTGCGATGTTTGCGGGGTTGCGGCGGAGTGGATGGCGGCGGCGCCGGTGCGCGGAGTGAGTTTTGCGGCGAAGGAATCTCGTCCAGTTGCGGCTTCGGGTGTTTCTGCTGCCGACGCGGAGTTGCACGAATATTTGCGGGAGTGGCGGCGGGCTACAGCTAAAGAGCAGAGCACTCCGGCGTTTGTGGTGCTGCACGATACTACGCTCGAGGAGATTTGCCGGCGGCGGCCTGCGGCGATTGACGAGTTGATGAGTATTACCGGAATTGGCGAGCGCAAGGCCGAGGTTTACGGCAAGGCAATTCTGGCGGCGTTGGAAAAGTATCGCAGCGGCGCTCGCGCTGCGGTTAGTGCGGAGAAGAAGACCGCTCCTGCGCTGGAGACTCTGCGCTTGCTGCAGGAGGGGCACAGCTTTGAAGACATCGCTCGAATTCGCGGGCGGCAGGTCACTACCGTGGTGAATGCTGTGGCTAATCTTGTGGAGCGTGGAGATCTGGAATTTCGGGCGGAATGGATTGATCGCAATAAAGAGGCCGTGATTGAGGCGGCTTGCGCGAAGCTTGGCGTGGAGTGGTTGAAGCCGCTGAAGGAGGCTTTGCCAGCGGAAATTACATATGACGAGATTCGGCTGGTGGTGGCGAAGTTGAGACGGGAGGGGAAAGTGCGGGCTGATGTGCCAGCTTAGACGCCGTGGCTTCAGCTTCGTGGCGGCGTCGCTGCCGCGATTCAACTTTTTTACTTTGCCGTCCCAGCACTTACGTGCTGGGCTGATGAATGGCGTCGCTTCGCGACTCTACGAGTTGTTTCGCGGCTTGTTGGCCTGAGCGGACGCAATCTGGGACGCCTATACCGCGGTAGCCGTTGCCGGCTAGCGCCAAACCTGGGAGTTGTTGACGCAGGCGCTCGATCCGGTCGAGGCGATCTAGGTGTCCCACGCCGTACTGGGCCATGGCGGACTTCCATTTGTAGACTCGGGCGAATTGGGATTCGGCTTGGAGGCCTAAGATCTGCTGCAGCTCTTCGCGAACTACGTTGATGATTTCTTCGTCGGAGAGCTCCCAGATATTTTCTGCGTTTTTGGCGGCGAAGAAGCAGCGGAGGAGGGCGCGGTCTTCGGGGGCGCGGTGGGGAAATTTGTTGTGAACGAAAGTCGCGGCTAGGAGACGGCGGCCTTCGCTGCGCGGGACTAGAAATCCGAAGCCGGGTGGGAGCTTCTGTCGGACTTCACGATCGTAGCCTAAGACTACAGTGATCGAAGAGCTGTAGGCGATGGCGGCTAGTTCGGCAGCTAGCTCCGGGCTGGTGGTTGCCAGCATCTGCGCTGCGGCGTGAGTGGGGACGGCTACGATTACGGCATCGAAGTGAGCGGATTGAAGTCCGCTGGTGCGGCCTTCGGGATAGGCCGAGACGGTCCAGCCCATGGCTTCGCGCTGGATCGATTGCACGGCGGTATTGGTTAGCAGCGAAGGTTGATTGAGTTGCGGGACTATGGTTTCGACTAGTTGCTGCATGCCGTTCTTTAGCGAAGTGAAGAGCGGAGGCGCGGGCTTGTTGGCGTTGTGCGGCATTTTTTTTCTGGCGGCTAGCATGGCGCGGCCGAGGCTGCCGTGAGTACGCTCCATTTCGGCGAAGCGGGGGAGGACGGCGCCGACGCTCAGGTTGGCGGCTTCGCCGCCATAGATGCCGGAGAGCAGCGGGTCGGCGAGGCGGTCGACCATCTCCGCTCCGTAGTGGCGCTCGACCATCTCGGCTACGCTTTCATCTTCCGCGGCGGGACGCGGGGAATGGAATAATTCCTGGGCCATGCGGAGTTTCGTGCTCCAGGAAAAAAGCGGCGAGAGTGCCGTGGGCAGGATTCTTGTGGGGACCATGAACATCAGGCCGTCGGGCATAGGGATCAGGCGGCCGCGGACCAGGATATAAGTTTTGCGCTCGGCGTCGTTTGAGCCGATCAGTTGATCGCCGAGGCCTAGCGCGCGACAAAGATCGGCAGCCCGAGGTTTTTCGGTGAGGAAGGAATCGGGTCCGGCCTCGACTACGCAGTCTTGGATGTGTTCGGTGCGGAGTACGCCGCCCAGTCGCGGAGAGGATTCGTAGAGAACGTATTCGGCTGCGCCAGCGCGGCGGTGGGGTTCGAGAGTGTGGGCGGCGGAGAGTCCGGAGATGCCGCCGCCGATGATGGCAATGCGTGTCATGAGAGAGTTCAAGTCTTGGCGCGCCGCGGAGCGCGGGGGCTAAAGCCCAAAAGAATTTTTCGCCTTTCGCGGCGCTGAAGCGCCGCTCTTCCACGGTCGGCGTTGGGGTTGCAATTTCCTTCTACACTTTTTCCTTAACCGAATATTCCTGCACCAGTCGCGCTAAGTCTTTCACGTTTTCTACTGGGGTCTCGGGGAGGATGCCGTGGCCTAGATTGAAGATGTGGCCGGGGCGTCCGGCGGCTTGGTGCAAAATTTGTTGGGCGCGGGATTTTAATTCCTTCCAGCCGGCGAAGAGCAGGATGGGATCGAGATTGCCTTGCACGGCGCAGCGGTGTTCAAGATCTTTCCAGCCTTTGTTGAGAGGGATGCGCCAGTCGAGTCCTATTACTTCAGCTCCGGTTTCGTTCATTGCGGGCAGCAGCGTTGCGCTGTCGGTACCAAAATAAATTATGGGAGCAGCGGTTTTTTGCAGGCGCTTCACCAAGTCTGTTACGTACGGCAGGACGTAGCGGCGGTAATCTTCCACGCTGAGGCAGCCTACCCAGCTATCGAAAATCTGAATTACATCGGCTCCCGCGCGCACCTGCTGCGCTGAGTATTCCGCCGTGACATCGACCAGCTTGCGCATCAACTGATCCCAGTTTGCCGGCGAGTTGTACATCATCTTCTTGGTGTGGAGGTAGTGGCGGGAGCCTCCGCCTTCGATCATGTAGCTGGCCAGGGTGAAGGGAGCTCCACAGAAGCCGATTACTGGGAGCTTGCCGGCGAAATGAGTGGCTACCTTTCTTACGGCTTCGGAGACATAGCCTAGTTCGTCGGCGCGGTCGGTGCGGAGTTGAGTCACGTCTTCGGTTGTGCGAACGGGCTTTTCGATCACTGGGCCTTCGCCGGCGGAGAAATGAAACGGGAGTCCCATGACTTCGAGCGGGAGCAGCAGGTCGGCGAATATTATGGCGGCGTCGACCTGGAGAATTTCGGCGGCGGCGATGGTGACTTCGGCGGCAATCTCGGGCTTCTTGCAGATTTCAAGCAAAGAATATTGTTTGCGAACGGCGCGGTATTCAGGCATGTAGCGACCGGCCTGGCGCATGAACCATACCGGAGTGCGCTCGGTGGGCTCGGACTTGCAGGCGCGAACGAAGAGAGAGTTGGGCGCGGACATGTTTCGATAGGATCGACCGATCAATGTAGCATTTTTGCGGTGGGCGTGGGATGACGTGTGCGATATTGGATGGAGTTCAGGATGAGTTGGTCCGATGCGTGTTGCGAGAAAAATGGTTAGTGTCATCGCGATGTTTCTAGCGGGGCTGAGGGCGGGATTTTCGGCGCGAGCCGTTGAGGGAGTGGGCAGAAAATTGTGCCGTCCCTTCGGGACTGGTTCCGCGGTTCTCGCCTACCCCGGACTGACGTCCGGGGCTAACGAATCCCGCCCCTTTCGGGGCTCGGGTCAGGTGGTTACGGCCTGCGCCTTTTCCTGGCGGCGATTCCGAGTTCTACCCACGGCTTGCGCCGTGGGCTGCATTCTTGCGCCGCTTCGCGGCTTGCCAAGCGTGGCTGCATTTCCGCAGGAGAGTGTGAAGGTCCCGGCTGCGCCTACTTTTTATAAGGATGTTCTGCCGATTCTGCAGATGAAGTGTCAGAGTTGCCATCGCAGTGGAGAATCTGCGCCTATGGCGCTGGTGACTTATGAGCAGACTCGACCTTGGGCGACTGCCATGGCCGACGCCGTGGAGATGAAGATGATGCCGCCTTGGTTTGCTGATCCGCGGTATGGGCATTTTGCCGATGATCCATCTTTAAGTGCGGAGCAGATTGTGACAATTGTCGCTTGGGCAAAGGCAGGGGCGCCGGCCGGAAACGCGCAGGGTGCGCCTGCAGCGCCGAAGTGGAGCGAAAGGTGGAATATTCCTAAACCGGACGCGGTGGTGAAGATGCCGCGGGCGGTGGCGATTCCGGCGCGCGGCGAGATGGAGTATACGTACGAAATTGTGCCCACGCATTTTACCGAGGACAAGTGGGTGCAGATGGTGGAAGTGCGGCCCTCAAGCGCGGCGCACGTGCACCATGCGGTGGTGTATATTCGGCCTCCGGATTCGGCGTGGCTGAGGCATGCGCCGGTGGGCGAGCCGTTTACAGCATCGATGTTGGGGGATGCCGAGGAAAGGCGGCAGGCGCACGAAACTACCAGTGATTTGCTGTTGGTGTATGCGCCGGGAAGCGTGTCGGATCGGTGGGCGGACGGGATGGCGAAGTTTGTTCCGGCGGGATCGGACTTAGTTTTCCAGATGCACTACACGACCAAAGGCGAGGCGGCCCGCGATGAAACCAGCGTAGGGTTGGTCTTTGCGAAGAGTGCTCCGAAGCAGCGGGTGATTACATTGCAGTTGAACAATCATGCCTTGATGATTCCGCCGGGGGCGGATAATTTTCGCGTGGAAGTTGAAGGGACGCTGCCGAATGACGCTACTTTGCTGAGCCTGTTTCCACATATGCATTTGCGCGGAAAGCGCTTCGAATATGACATTGTGCATGATGATGGCAGCGTGGAGACTTTGCTGCGGGTGAACTATCACTTTCACTGGCAGTTGAGTTATAAGTTGGCGGAGCCGCGTTTATTGAAAGCGGGAACTCGTTTGCGGGCGGTGGCTTGGTATGACAATTCGAGAAATAATCCGCATAATCCTGATCCCGACAAGATGGTGACCTGGGGCGACCAGACTTCCCAGGAGATGATGGTGGGATTTTTTGATGTGGCTGTGCCGGCGGGAATGGATAAGTGGAAGTTTTTTGTTCGAGGTAAGGGGAGCGAGTGATTTCAGTGATTTGGTAATTGGGAAATTTAGTAATTTAGTAATTGACGATCAAATGATTGTTGATTCGTTCAAAATCTCTTGATTGCCGGTCGCGTTCGACATTCTAGCGAGGAGAATTATGAAGGTTAGAAAAGGCTTCGAGCTGCGCTCGACTGGACAAGCCCTGGGGCTTCGACCACGGAGGGGTATGGCAGCTGTCCCCGCATTTTTACTTGGCGTTGCAACTGCCCTGATCATTTGGGCTCTCTCTATCAGCATCGCGAAAGCGCAGTCTAGCGCGGCTCCGTCGACTACGGCTCCAGCTTCAGAACCAAAGACCGCCGAGCAGCAATTCAAGAATATTCAGATGCTGAAGGGGGTTCCGGCGGACCAACTGATTCCAGCGATGCAGTTCGTTAGCGCGTCTCTCGGGGTAGAGTGTGAGTTCTGTCATGTGCAGGGCGCCTTCGAGAAGGATGATAAGAAGCAAAAGCAGACCGCCCGCAAAATGATGGAGATGATGTTCGCGATTAATGCTGACAGTTTTGATCGCAAACGCGAGGTGACTTGCTACTCTTGCCACCGCGGGAGTATTGATCCGGTGGCTACGCCTGTGGTGATGGAAGAGATGAAGGCGGCCACGGAGACAGCGAGTAAAGGTGAAAGAGAAACCAAGATTGTTGGCGGGCCTTCGGGCGATGAATTGATCGACAAATATGTGAAGGCGGTAGGCGGGGCTGCGGCGATCGACAAAGTCACCAGCCGGGTGATGAAGGGAACGATCACCTTCGGCGATCGAGAGGTGCCGATCGAGATTTTCGCGAAGCATCCGGAAAAGCGAGTATCGTTCACGCATACACCGGACGGAGACAGCGTTACGGCGTTCGACGGGCACGAAGGTTGGTTGGGAGTTGCGGGGCATCCGGTGCGGGAGATGCATGGTCCGGATCTGGATGGGGCGGCCATGGATGCCGATCTGCATTTTGGGGAGCACTTGAAAAGCATGTTCAGCGAAGTTGAGGTTCGCGGGGCGGAGAAGGTTGGAGAGCATCAGGCGTATTTTGTGGTGGGACGGCGCGGGGAAAAAACTCCGGTGCGCTTGTATTTTGACGAGCAGACTGGACTACTGTTGCGACTGGTGCGCTTTGGGGAGACTCCGCTGGGACGGCTGCCTACACAAATCGATTATGCGGATTACCGCGAAGTGGGCGGGGTGAAGATTCCGTTTCGGTGGACGCTGGCCCGGCCTGGGGGACGGTTCACCATTCAGGTTAGTGATGTGAAGCAGAATGTGCCGGTGGACGATGCTAGGTTTGAGAAGCCCGCGGCAGGCGCGGAAGAGTCTAAAGGTCCGTCTAAGTGATTGTGTGGCAGGACAAAGGATTGACAGTTGCTTTTGTGTCGGCACCGGGAGCGGGACGCCCGCGCTAATGTGGCCATTATGCGAGTGGAAGGGTTGGATCGCGGGTTAGCGTTGGTATGCGAGCGAAATGGCGAGCCATGGGTCGTGTCGCGGCTTTGATGTTGGTTGGGCTGTGCGCGTTTTCGGTAGCGCGGGCGCAATCGGGTGCAGGCGCTGCCGAAATTCAATTGTATGCAGCAGTGAATCGGGCGCGAAAGGCGCAGGGTTTGCCGGCCTTGCGCTGGAGTGAAGCGCTGGCAACGGCGGCGCGGCGGCACGTCCGGTTGATGGCGCAGCATGGGGCGGCGGAACATGGCTTTGCGGGCGAGGCGACGCTGGCCTCGCGGGTTACGCAGACGGGCGCACATTTTGCGTGGCTGGCGGAAAATGTGGGCATGGGCGCTGGAGTCAATCTTATTGAAACGGAGTTTTTGAGATCTGCGAATCACCGTGCGAATATTTTGGATTCGGACATGGATTCGATCGGCGTAGGAGTCGTGGAGCGCGGCGGAGAGTGGTTTGCGGTGGAAGATTTTTCGACGGCGAAGTAAGCTGTTCGCTCGAACGTAGCAGCCATGGCGTCCGCGAACCTTGGCCGCGGTATTCTGAGCACAGAGTCGCGTTCATGAAGGCGATAACTCACTGCCGTCGCTGACGCGACTCTGTTCTCCCACCTCAGCTTTCCCAGCAGTTACGTGCTGGGCTAAAGAATGCCGTCGCTCCGCGACTCTGAGCCGGTCTCGGATAAGAGTGCGCGAATCTTCCAGCGCGTCGTCCAGCTCAAGCTGTATCCTTGGATTGCAATAACAAAACCTGATGCGGGCGATAAATAGATTCGATTTCCGTGAAACAATGGCAGAAGATAGAGTAAGCGCGTCCCGATTGCGCCTGGGATAGACTACGCCGGCAGGAGCACGCGCTTGAGAACGAAACCATGACCAAGATCGAAGCGATCATTCAAAACTCTAAGCTGGACGCGGTAAAGAACTCGCTGCACGAAATCGGAGTCGAGGGCATGACGGTGATTGAAGTGCGCGGGCATGGTCGACAGAAAGGTCACACCGAGGTTTATCGCGGCCGCGAATACAGCGTGGATCTGATCCCGAAAACTAAGTTGGAGCTGGTTTTGGGGGATGCGCTGGTGGAGAAGGCGGTGCAGGCTATCCTGGTCGCGGCGCGCACGGGGAAGATCGGGGATGGAAAGATTTTTCTGACGCGCGTGGACGATGCGATTCGCATCCGCAATGAGGAGCGGGGCGAAGGGGCGTTGTAGAGCTTCGATGGAGATTTTAGATTCATGATCGTCGATTTATTAAGTCATCGTCATGACGGCAACGTCTTCACTGATCAGTGAACTGCGAAGCTCTCTGGCCGAGGAATCGGCACGCATTGCGCGCGAATTCGCAGAGACTGGAGATGGCCGCGCGGCGGTGCAACAGCGTACGCGGCTGATCGAAGAGATACTTAAGCGCCTGTGGCAGGAGATGGTTTCCGCCGACGACGTAGGGCCTCGCGGTTTCGCCCTGGTGGCGACCGGTGGCTTTGGGCGCGGCTGGCTGTTTCCATACTCTGATATCGATCTGCTCTTTCTCTATTCCGATCGCGCAGGCGAGGAACTTTACAAAGATCCGATTCGGCGCTTCTCGCAAGAACTCTGGGATCTGAAATTGAAGTTGAGTCCTGCCTCGCGGATGCTTTCGGAGTGCGACCGCTACGACCCCAACAACACCGAGTTCACGATCTCCCTTCTTGATAGCCGCTGCCTTGCCGGCGACCGTGATTTGTTCGCAAAATTTCACGACAAAACGATCCCCAAGCTGGTGATGCGCGAATCGAAGGCGCTGCTGCAAGGGCTGGCGGAGGTGACGCGTGAGCGGCAGGGAAAATTCGGGAACACGGTTTTTCATCTCGAGCCGAACGTGAAGGAAACGCCGGGCGGGCTGCGGGACTACAACGTAGCTTGTTGGCTGGCGCTGATTCCGGCGATGGACAAGTTGCGTGACTGGCCTGACGCGAGTTCGCTGCGCGCACCGGTACGCAGGCAACTGGAGGCGGCGCTGGAGTTTCTGATGGCGACGCGATGTTTTCTGCACTTCCGCCACGGGCGCGACGACAACGCGCTGAGTTGGGAAGCGCAAGACGAAGCTGCGGCGCGGAAAATTGGCGCGTCGGATACGGCAGAATTATCGGCGGCCGATTGGATGCGGATCTATTTTAGCCATGCGCGGGCAGTGCAGCGTACTGTGCTGCAATTGCTGGAGGAGATTCCGGAGGCTTGGTCTTCGGTGAGACGTCAGGTTCAAGGTTGGCGATCGAGACCATCGAGCCCGGATTTTTCAGTGGTGGATGGAATGATTTTTCTGCAGCAATCTTCTTCGCTGCAGGATCCGGAGATGCTGCTGCGGCTGTTTCATTTTATGGCGCTTCACGGGCTCAGGCTCAGCACTACTACGGAGCATAGGATCGAGCAGGCTTTGCCGGCTTTGGCCGTGGCTCCGCCGCGCGGAGCCGAGTTGTGGCTTTACCTGCAGGAAACTTTGCTGCAGCCCCATGCTGCCGAGGCGCTGCGCGCTATGCATTCGCTGCGCTTGCTCACTTTGTTGTTGCCGGAGCTAAAGCCGATCGATTCGCTGGTGGTGCGCGATTACTATCATCGTTTCACAGTGGATGAGCATTCGATCCTGGCGATTGAGATTTTGCACCGCTTGAATCAGGGACAATCGGAGTGGGACAAGCGCTACGCGGAGTTGCTGGGAGAGTTGGAAGATCCAGAATTGCTTTATCTGGCGCTGTTATTGCACGACACGGGCAAGGGCGTGCCGGGACGCAACCATGTGGAGGCGAGTCTCGAGATCGCCGGGCGCTGCATGGACCGGCTGGATTTGGAGGAGAACGAGCGTGGAGTGGTGATGTTCTTGATTGCGAATCATCTGGAGATGTCGGCGCAGTTGCGGCGGGACATTTTCAATGCGGAGACAGTGGCGGCGTTCGCCGAGAAAGTGGGCACGCCGGAGCGGCTGAAGATGCTGTGCCTGCTGACTTATGCGGACATCAAGGCGGTGAATCCGGAGGCGCTGACGCCGTGGAAGGCGGAGAGTATCTGGCAGATTTATATTGCCTCGGCGAACTATTTGAATCGCAGCGCGGACCAGAGGGTTCACGGCTATGCGAACGGGGAAAAGCTGGCGCGGCTGCGGAGCCTGGCTCCGGTGACGGGGGCAAAATTCAAGGATTTTGTGGAGGGATTTCCGCAGCGATATTTGCAGGTACACTCCGCCGAGGAAGTGATGCAGCATATGCAGATGGCGGATGGGCTTGCCAGCAATGCGATGGAGTTGGATTTGCAGCGAGGACGGCATTGGTATGAGCTGACGCTGGTGACGAAGGATCGTCCGTCGTTGTTTGCGACTGTGACCGGGGTGCTGGCGGCGTGGGGGATGAATATTGTGAAGGCGAACGCGTTCTCGAATCAGGCGGGGACCGTGGTGGATACACTTTATTTTACCGATCGATTCCGCACGTTGGAGTTGAATTTGTCGGAGTGGGATCGGTTCAAGCGTAGCATTGCGTCGGTTCTGGCGGGGGAAGCGGACCTGGAACGTATGTTGCGGGAGCGACAACGCAGTGAGAAACATTTGAGTACCAAGGTGAAAGTAGAGACGCGGATCGATTTTGATGATGCATCTTCGTCGATGAGTACCTGGTTGCAGGTGATTACTCAGGACCGTCCGCGGCTGCTGCACCGGATTAGCTCTTGCCTGTCGAAGCTAAGATGCAATATTGAAATTGCATTGATTGATACTGAGGGGCAGATGGCGATTGACGTTTTTTATTTGACTTCTGCGGGGAAGAAGCTTTCGGCTGAGTTGCAGAAGAAGGTAGCGAAGGCTTTGTTGGATGAGTTGAAGAGTCCGGAGCTGGCTGGGGTGCGGGAGAGCTGATCCCGCGGCGAAAAGAAGGTCGTCAGGTGTACGACGCCTCAGGCGCTAAAGCGCAATTCAATTTTCTGGTCTTAACGGCACGACTAAGAAGTCGTGCCCTTCCCGGTCCTCACCCCAACAACTTTTTTCTGCGGCCGAGATCCTGTTCCTACATGATCGGCGTGGTGTTACTATCCTGTGCTGACAACATGAAAACACTTTATTCCCTTCTCTCCTTTTGTCTAGCCGCTTTGATGATCGGCGACGCAGTCTGCGCGGCCCAGGCGGCATCAACTTCCGCTACCCCGCATACGATTGTGCTGCATGCGGCTCGGCTGCTGGATGTTAGGACCGGGCGTGTATTGAAGCCGGGAGAAGTTTTGGTGCGAGGCGAGCGCATCGTCGAAGTGGGGTCGGCGGTCCAGCATCCGGCGGGGGCAGAGGTAATCGATCTTGGCGATCGCATGCTTTTGCCTGGTCTGATCGATGCGCATGTGCATTTGTTTTTGCATCCAGGGGCGGAGGATTTGCAGACAGTGCAGGAGTCGGTGCCGCAACGCACGATCACGGCGGTGTTAGCGGCGCGGGATGATTTGATGGCAGGATTTACTGCCGAGCGCGATATGGGAACGGAGGGGGCTGGGTCCGCCGATACTGCGGTTCGCGATGCGATTAATGACGGGACGATCCCGGGGCCGCGGCTGCGGATTAGTGGGAACGCGATCAATATTCTCGGCGGGCACGAGGATGCTATGGGCTTTAATCCGGCGCAACGCGTTTTGCCGAATGCCGATTACGCGAATAATAAAGATGAGTTAGTTGCCGTGATGCGCGAGCAGTATAAGGAAGGCGCGGACTTCAGCAAGATTTATGAGACTGGGCCGGATGTTGTGGAGAGCGGACGGTTCTCGACGGTTTATCAGTACACAGAAGCGGAATTGAGTGCGGCAGTCGCGGAGGCGGCTCGGGCCGGCAAGCGCGTGGCCGTGCATGCCACCGGCGAACCGGGCACACTGTTTGCGGCGCGGGCCGGGGTTGCGTCGGTCGATCACGCTTATCAACTCAGTGATGAAACCATGCGGGTGATGCGGGAGAAGCAGATTTTCGCGGTGCCTACTTTTACTATTTCGGAGTACTTTGCCGAACATGCGGCCACTCCGGCTGTGGCGGCGCGAGAACACGCTATGCTGGATTTTCATGTAGCGGAATTTCGCCGGCAGATTGCGGCCGGAGTTCCGATGGCTGTTGGATCTGACGTGGGTCCTTTTCCGCATGGAACTCAGGCGCGGGAGTTTGTCTTGATGGTGAAGTATGGGATGGGACCTCTAGCGGTGCTGCAGGCAGACTTACTCAATGGAGCTAAGCTGCTGGGTTGGGAGGGGCGGATTGGGTCTTTGGAGGCTGGGTACTTTGCGGATGTTATCGCTGTGACTGGTGATCCGTTGCAGGATATTGGGGCTTTGAATAGTGTTTCTTTTGTTATGAAGGATGGAGTGGCTTACAAGAAGTAAGTATGGGATAGAGACGCCTCGCGGAGCTCTAGGCAGTGTTGGGCGGGTAGGGTCCTCTTCGCCTTCGCTCGGGGCAGGCTTTCGACTGCGTAACTACGTCGCGTCGCTTCGCGAAGCAGTTACTTCGCTCAGGATGACACATTTAGTGAATTACTAATTCTTCCATTCGCTATCGGAGTTGGGACCTTCGGCTGATCGGGTTTGATTGCGTTTGCGGTAACAGACGAAGATTACTCCGATGGTCATTAGAGTTGGCGGAGCGATAAGGATCAGGATTCCGCTTTTCAGGGCTTGAATCATTTTTGAGCCTGAGGAGGCGGCCTGGGTGTAGCAGAGAGCGCAACTTTGGGCGAAGGCTTGTGACGGAACTAGTAGGATGGTTAGTCCTGCTAATGCTGCGCAGAGAATCCAAAGTTTTTTATACTTCATACTTACTTACTCTCTTACTTACCTTCTTGACAATGGCAGACTACTGATGCGCCTCGTTACGCTCGGCTAAACAGAGACTACTTCGCCCATTTCACACCTTCGGAGATGCGGAAAGCGTCGGTCCAGCCATATTGTAAACCCAGCGCTACTGCTACCATGAAGATAAGGACGAACCACCTCAGGCCGCGGTTTTCCGCCAAGTGCATGAAGAAGAGGAGCGCCAAGCCGGCCTCGATCACGGCAACCGCCAGCATACGTACGAACATTTGCGAGGCGCTGATGTCCTGATAGGCGATTACGAACTGGGCGGCTGCCAGAACTAGTAGAAATACATAGACGATCAGATCTTTTCCCATGCTACCGCTTTGAGTTTCGGTGGTCATTGTTGTTCGCTCCTGCTTGTTTCGTTTTACTTCCTACTCACTCTGACCTCTCCCCACATATTAATGAAATTAATGAGATAGATTCAGAAGGTAGACCAGCGGTACTACGAACATCCAAACCAGGTCTACGAAGTGCCAGTAGAGTCCGGTGAGTTCGAGGTCGTCGGCTCCGTAGCGGCCGCCCTGGTAGCGCATGCCTACGGCGATCAGGGCGATTACGCCGCCGGTTACGTGGGTTAGGTGCAAACCGGTAATGCTGAAGAACAGCGAACTGAAGAGAGGCGTGCCCCACGGGTTGTGGAATAGCGTTGCGCCTTCGCCGATCAGTCCCATCCATTCGCGAATGTGGAGGACGGCGAAGAGAATTCCGAGGACAGCGGTGATCATAGTCCAGCGGAAAGCTCCGGCCTTGTCGCCTTTTTGGGCAGATTGCACGCCGATCAGCATGGTCAAGCTGCTGGTGAGCAGGATGAATGTCATGATCGCCACGTTAGTGATGCTATGGAACGGGCGCGGCCAGTTGGGTGTGGCGTTACGGATAAATCCGTAAGCAACGAGACAACCGGCGAAGGTCATAGTGTCAGCAATGATGAACAGCCACATCGCCATTTTCTTGGCGGGGACATGGAATGTAGGCGCTGTCATTACTTCGGTGGCTTCTGATCGCGACACCTGCCCGTGAATAGAAAGATCGGCTTGGCTCAAGTTGCCTCCTACCTTTGACTGGGTTAGAGCTTTATCCAAAGCAGCAAAAGCAGATACACCCACAGTACATCCATAAAATGCCAGTAGTATGAAGTTGCATCGAGAGTACTACGACGCAAGGTACCGCTATTTAGTTTCCCTATTACGCGAACCAAACTGCCTAACCCACAAAGTAAGTGGACCGCGTGGGCGGCTGTAAGTACATAGAAGAAGGAACTACTCGGATTGGTCGCTAGATAGAGTCCCTGAGACTTGAGTTGAAGCCATGCTGCGTATTGGCCCGCAACGAATAGGACGCCAAGGAATAGCGTGACATAGAGCCAGCGCGAGGGATTTGCGGGTAGAGTTTTTGCGGTCATGAAGCCGGCGATCTGGCGGCGGGCTATTTCAAGGGCAACGCTGCTGGCGAAGATGATCAGCGTGTTTAGGTATAGAACAGAAGGTAAAGTGAAGTGCTGCCAGTCTGAAGCTCCGCCCTGGCGCACGATCAGGGCGCTGGTGAAGGCGGCGAAGGTCATGGTGATCGCGGCCAGACCGACCCAGATTCCGGTGCTCGCGGGCGGGGGGGAGTTGTCCCTGGTGCGGCGCAGATCTCCGCCAGTTGGAGTGCTGCGCCAGCCGCCATTGCCCGAACCGTGACTGGTAGGACGTTCTAGTTCGATTTTTGGCGGCTCGGGGATTGTTGTGGCCATGGTGCGAATTCCTTTATTTATGAAAACCGTGCCAAACCCGGCTTATAGTTCGCCGGACAGGTTATGCCGTCCCTGCGGGACTCTCTCCTTGTTCCATGCCTACCCCGGACTTACGTCTGGGGCTAACGAATTCCGCCCCTTCGGGGCTGGTCCGGTCGCGCTTTCGTTCGATCCACCTTTGGCTACTTCTCTTCGTTCGGGCTGTTTAGTTTTTCGGGCGAGGTTTGCATGATGTAGTCGGCGCTCGCTCCTTCTACGCTGTATTGATACGGATCGTGGTAAACGATTGGCATCTTATCGCCGAAGTTGTTGTGGGGCGGAGGCGTCGCCGTGCTCCACTCCAGGGAAGTACCTTCCCACGGATTGTCATTGGGTGCGTGGGCGCCCCAGAACCGGCTATGGATCAGGTTATAGAGAAAGATAAGTTGGGCGAAGCCGGTGATGAGCGCCCACACGGTGATGAACTTATGCACCGGGATCAGGGGAATCAGGTAATCGTCGGTGAAGGCCTGATACCGACGGACGTTTCCAGCCATGCCTAGATAATGGAATGGCATGAAGATGCAGTAGGCGCCGATGAAGCTCAGGATGAAGTGGGCCTTGCCCAAGGTTTCATTCATCATGCGGCCGGTCATCTTGGGGAACCAGAAGTAAGTTCCGGCGAAGATGCCGAACATGGCGGCTACTCCCATGACTAAGTGGAAGTGTCCTACCACGAAGTACGTGGCGTGGAGCATGATATCGAGCGAAGGCTGGGCGAGGAAGAACCCACTGACCCCTCCGGAGATAAACATGGAGACGAAGCCGAGGGCGAAGAGAGACGCCGAGTTAATCCGCAACTTCGAACCGTAGAGGCTGCCGAGCCATATCAGAACGATGATGGCGGATGGAATGGTGATGACCAGCGTGGGGAACGAGAAGGCCAGCGAGGAGACGGGATTCATGCCGCTGACGAACATGTGGTGGCCATAGACCATGTAGCTGAGGAGGGCCAAGGCTCCCATGGAATAGATAAGAACACGATGGCTGAGCATGGGGCGGCGCATGTTGGTGATAAGAATGTGAGAGACGATGCCCATGCCGGGGACGATAGCGATGTAGACCTCGGGATGTCCAAAGAACCAAAATAGGTGCTGCCACAGTAGCGTGGAACCGCCAGAGTGCGGCAGGACCTGGCCGTTCAGGACTAAGCCGGAGGGGACGAAGAAACTCGTTCCGGCGACGTGGTCGAGAATGAGCAGAATGCATGCCGGCATGAGCACGGCGAATGCAGTGAGGCCCATGATAGAGGTGATGAACCAAGCCCAGGCGCTGAGCGGGAGGCGCATCAGGGACATGCCTTTTGTGCGCATGTCGAGCGTAGTAGTGATGAAATTGAGGGAGCCGAGCAACTGGCCGATACAGAAAAGTCCAATGGAAACCGCCCAGAGAACCACACCGAGACCTTGGCCGGGACCGCCGATCGAACCTATCGCGCTCAAGGGAGCGTATTGCGTCCAGCCGCCGAGCGTTGGACCCTCAGCTGTGAAGAAAGAGCTGATCAAAACCAGGAAGGCCACGAAGGTGACCCAGAACGACATCATGTTGAAGTGGGGGAAGGGCATGTCTTCGGCGCCGGTCTGAATGGGCAGGAAGAAGTTGCCGAAGGCGGCGAAGGGAGCGGTAGTGAGGACGAAGAAGACCATGATGGTGGCGTGCATGGTCATGAGTTGCAGATAGTACTCGGGCGTCATTACGTCGCCGGGAGCGCCGGTCTTGGAGAGTATGTGCAGACCGGGGATGGCGAAGCTGCCCCAGCCCAGGTGGATGCGCATAAGCCAGGAGAGGAACATGCCCACCAATGCGGCCAGCAGCGCCAGCGCATAGTACTGCTTGCCGATGACTTTGTGATCGATGCTGAAGACATGCTTGCGGATGAAGCTGGTGGGAGCTCCGTGGGCTGCGTGGGTCGACATATCGTGCATTGCGCTCACCTCGAACGAGATGTGTAGTCGGGGGCTAAAGCCCGGTTTCTCTTCGGAACGCCAACGGCACGGATCAAGCCGTGCCCTGATACGAATCTCCTAAATGCAGGCTCTTTTAACACCAAGCCGTTGCGAGCACCTGCTTACTGCAGCGCAGCCTGTTGTTTGATCCAAGCGTCGTAATCTTCCTGGGACTTTACTTCCAGGTATGCCTTCATGTTGTAGTGGCCGAGGCCGCACAACTGAGTGCAGACGATTTCGTACTTACCAATCTTGGTCGCGGTGAAGTGAACCGAGACATCGAGGCCGGGGACGAAATCCTGCTGCACGCGTAATTCGGGGACATAGAAAGAATGTCCTACGTCTTTGGAGTGCATGAGCAGGTGAACTTCGCGGTTGAGGGGGATGGCCATCTCGGCGGTGACGATGTCGTCTTTAGAATCGGGATCGTGGTCGGTATCTATGCCGAAGAAATTGGCATTGGCCTCATTGATCAGCTCGGGGTGAAGCGGGCCGAACTTTCCATCGGGGCCAGGGTAGCGGAAGTAGAAAGCGAATTGTCCGGCCTGAGCCTGAATCTGGACGGCATCGGCGGCGGGGGGAGTGAAGTAGACGCTGGCCCAGGCTTTGGTACCGAACACTCCCAACGCTAAGACCTCGGTGCCTACTAATAAGAATGCGGCGATGACCAAGCCAGCCGCGCCGCCGGGGAAGCTTTTGACTTTGTCGCCGGGCTTAAAGGCAGAGTACTTCCAGATGAAGAAGGCAAGGATGATCTGAGAGGCGAGGAAGGAAATGCCGGCCTCGAGCATAGTGTCGGTGAATTGCTCGTCGATGAGATGGCCGTGGGTGGAGATGTCCTGGGGTAGATCCCAAGTGTGCATGACAATGGGAATCGCCGAACCGATTGCGATTATTACGATAATCACCGCGAATAGCTTCGCCATATCGCCCGCCTTTAGCCGCTAACGGTTTGAAAGTGTCGAAACGCCGCAACTGACTGCGGCGTTTCGAAGTCGACAATTTTGGCTTCAACTGCTGAAAAAACTACTTCGCCTTAAAGGTAAAGTTCGCGCTTCCCGGTGCGGCGGCCGCAACGGTTACCTTTTGCGTCTGGGTGCCGTAGTCCTCCTGCCAAGCGGTTACGGTGTAGTTTCCGGGAGGCACTCCGCTGATGGTATAGCTGCCGCTGCTATCGGTGGCGGCGTAGGGGCCTTTCACGACTACGAACCAGCCGTGCATCCAGGGGTGAATGTTGCACTGGACCGGAATCACTTCCGCGGCCTTCCAGCTTTTTTCGACCGGAGTTGCTCCAGGGGGCTGGGACTGATTCCACGGAATGTTGCCGGTCATCGGATTGGGCAGGGGATGGATGTTGTGCGTAGTCTGATCGCTGGTTGTGACTTTGAAAGTTTGTCCCACATCCATGGCCAGCACGTGCGGCGTGTACATGCAATTTTTCTGATCGAACACGGGGACTGCGGTGGAGGTGGTAGGGCTGCCGCTCCAATCGGAGATGTAGAGAACGACGTTCTCGAGGCCTCCGCCAGAGCCGACGACCACGGTTTCCAAGTGCGCTGGATCCGAAGCGTGAGCCTTCGAGCAGTAGGGATCCTTCGACATGTCGATGCCCTTCATGTGAGGAGCAGTGCCGTCGAGTTTTACGGTCCCGGTAATTTTGCCTTCCGCAGCGGCGTTCACTTTTTGTCCCAGGATGAGTGCACCGCAGCATACTAGTACTACTGCCGATAGTACAGCAGCGAAACGGAAATTCTTGCTGTTTGTCTCAGTCTTACTCATGGGAGTCTCTCCTTAAGAACTACTCAGCTTCGAACGTTATCGTGTTTGCGATGCCATTGTAGCTCTTATTGTTGTCCTGCCGGGGCATTGGGATCGACTGGCTTCAGCCCCAATTGCCTGGCCATTTCCTTTTCTTTACTTTTCGGCTTCATCAGAGTGCGCAGATAGAAAACCAAATCCCAAGCTTCGTCAGGTTTGATGTTGTCGGCAAAGGAGGGCATGGGAGTGCCATCCAAGCCGGTCATGAAGATGCGGTAGATATCGCGATCGGTGTCGCCACACTTGGGACGGGAACCTTCGGTAAAGTTGAAGGCGGCAATTGGACGGCCCAGATCGTCTGTGAGAGTTGCGGCGGAGGGCCCGTTGGCCTGACCGAGAACACCATGGCACTTCCAGCACTGGACGCGGGCAAAAACGTCGCGGCCAGCTTTAATACGTTCTGGGGTGACTTCGGGCTCAGGAGGAATGGTGATGGGGGGTCCTGATTTTTCGCCGGTCCAGCGGGGCGAGAAGTGTTTGACCCAAGCCACCAGGTCGGCGCGCTCCTGCTTGGTGAAGGTGCTCCATTGCGGCATGCTGGAGCGATCAAAGCCGCGAGCGATGCTACCGAAAAGATCTTCGTCGGTGGGCAGGGTCCCGGTGGGCGTGGAGCGGCATTTGAAAATGCCCAACTGGAAATTGCGCGGCTTGGGGTACATGGGCGGTTCCAGCCAAGGGGCATTTTCGCCTTCGCCGTCGCCCAGCGGCCCGTGGCAGCCGACACAATAGCGGCGGTAGGGCGCCGCGGCGTCTTTGGCATGGCCGGTGATGTTGCCGATGTGGCTTTCCATGCCGATGCGGGTCTGCAGATCATACTCGGTTAGCTGCGCCCAGGAAGGCAGCGCACAGACCGCAGCAGCGACGACTAAGAGCGACCACTTTCGCAATTGATTCCCCATGTCGATGCCTCTCTAAATCAGAGCTTAGAAATCAGCGCTTAGAAATCAAAGTCAAATCCCAGCAGTAGTTCGCTGGTGTTGATGTTGGCGGCAGCCAGGCCGAGCGTTGGCCCGGTGCCATCCTGATGCAGCCAGTTGTATTCGTTGTGCCACGCGAAGCCGGCGCGACTGGTCATGAACGGGTTGTAGCGATAGCCGACGGTGTAGGTAGTGATGTTGCCCAGATTAGAAGCTGAGGCGCCACCGGGCCCCGCGTATCCTGAGCCGTTTGCCTGCTGGGACATTCGGATAGTTTCGAAGCGGCCGATGAAGATCAGCTGCGGGCTGTATACGTAGTGAGGCTCGACAAGGACGCCATTCCACGTGGGATTGCGAGAGCCAGCGGGAAGCGTGGTGCCGGCAGTGTTGTTGAGCGAGGCGTTTCCGCCGATGAGGTCACCGTAGCCCTGACCGAACCAGGCGCTATCCGAACCATGCTGAGTTACGACTTGCAGGTCGATATGCTGGCCGAAGTAGAACTGGCCGACGAAACCCTCGCGACTGAAAGTTTTGTTGCCAATGCCGGAGCCGGCGAGAATCGAGGTGTTGCCACCGGTGGTGAGCCAGGTGGTAGGCGCCTCGCCGACGAAGGCGTAGCCGCCGATGCGCTGAACGCCAAACCTGCCGGCGTCGAAGGCTTGGCTGGCGGCAAAGAAGCCGGAATAGGAGTTGGCTCCTTCGCTGAGGCCGACATTGCCATCGGCCGAACTGAGCAGCGCCGCAGAGTAGCGGGTGCGATCGTCCCAGGAGTGGCCCATGACTTCGAGGCCGAGTTGGTTGTCGCCCATTTGCCCGAAGATGTTGCCATCGCCCACGGGGACGAAGTGGTAGAGCTGATAGATGCCGCCATTGCCGGTGAGAGTGAGAATGCGCTTTTCAGAGAGCAAGTTGTCGAGTTCGAATTTGCCGAGCTTCACGTTGAGCCAGGAACTGCCAAGCAGGTTGTCGAGCCGCGCCATGACGCTCTCGAAGTGGAACGACGCAGTATTATCGGACGAGGGCAGCACGTAGAAAGAAATGTTCTTTTCCAGAACGCCGCCGGTATGGAAGTCGAGGCCACTGAGATCAAAGCCGGAAGACTCGACGCGCTGCACTGCGGAACCACTGGGCGTGGTACTTCCCCCGGAGTAAGTATCGACCAGCACCTTGCCTGTGCTCACGCGGTGCCAGATCGGAGTGATGCGGAAAGTGACCGGCCAATATCCCGGGTTCTGCCAGATCGGAGCATCGCGGTCGTTCATGAGCTGGTAGCCATTGTCTTTGAACTTTTGTCCAAAGTAGTTCAGCATGGGCCAGGACTCGTGACAGGCGGAGCAGCGCAGACCGTACTTGCGAGCGAAGGCGGGGAGGGCGTTCGCGGGCTGGCTGCAAGTAAGAACTAGCGACGCCAGCACCAGTGCGACCGCCGCAAAGGAGGACGCAAAGTGCGAGAGTCTGAAGAAATCAAAACGCTTTGAAACGCGCATGGCCGTGCTCCTCGGCAGGATCGAATCGGGATCGCGTGGATCTTGATCGCGTAAAGCTTGGAGAATTGACTTACGGTTACTGCAAACGGCGCTGGACTCGAACAAGAAAATTTTCCTCCGCACGTCTGGGTGCGGTAGCGAACCGTCTGCGTCGGTCCTACCACCTTACCGGGGATGAATCCTACTACGTGGGGAAGAAAAAGTTCAAGGGGTGAAAGCAATTTTTTTTACAAATTTTTTACAACGTCTTCTCCAGGGCAGATTTTTTGCGGGCTTTCTATGGATGGTTAGATCGCTTTTCTGCTAGTTGACAGGCTTGTGCCCAGCATACGAGACTTTGGTCAGTTGGCAGCGGGGATCACAATGGATTGCCGGGAGAACTGTCGCGACGCTTATGGGGTCGGTGTGGAGGGCTCGTATTTACTGCTATGGCTGCGTTGTGCGTCGCGGTTATGGGTTGTGATTCTCTTGCTGGCGGCGGCCGCAAATCCTGCAGTTGGCCGGGACAAAGACAAAATCTCCTATGGCGAAGGCCTGATCGTTAATATCCCGATGCGCGAGGCCGAAGTGGCCCAAGTGGTGGAAGACGTGACGCAGAACGGGATTATCCGGGGTACCAAGGAGTACAACAAGGACGAATTTGTGAGCGGGGCGAAGGCGGCTACCTCTTCGTCGGTGTTTCCCGCCTGGACTGAGGGTGGGAAGGTTCTTTATAAGATGCGCGAACAGGCGATCGACCCGCGCGGCTTCAAGGACGGCGGGGACGTGGGAACGCTGGTAGTGCGCTACGTAATACAGCCACAGGGCGATAAGAACACCGTGTTGCGGATCAATGCGCTGTTTGAGGAAAGCTTTCGACATACTGTGCATCCCTCGAACGGCTCGGTCGAGACGGCCGAGTACAAAGATATTCACGACCACCTCGAAGCCATTCAAGTGATGAGAGAGCAGACTCTCGAAGCGGAAGAAGAGCGGAAGGAAGCGCGGGAGAAAAAGCTGGGGCGGACGGCGACGGTTCAGGCGGGATCGGCCGATTCGCAGATGTCCTCGTCTAAGCCAGCTGCTTCGGCGCAGGCGGAAGAGAGCGACGCTGTTTCCGTGGCGCCCGCGCCGGTTGCAGATAGTCCAGAGCAGGCCGTAACGGCGCCGATGACTGGGCAATCCCTGGTAGCTCACGTTGAGGATTTGCGAAAGCAGGTGGAGCGGCTGGTGAAGGCTCCGGGGGCGCCGCTGAAATCGGCGCCGTTTCACACGGCGAGCACGCTGCAGGCGTTGACTCCGGGGACAGAAGTTTTGATTTTGATCACGACACCGTACTGGTACGGTGTGGAAACGCACGACGGGCAACACGGATGGATGATGCGGGATGAATTGGTGCAGCCATGAGCAGAGCGGGATTGGCAAGAGTCTCGTTCGCTCTGGTGCTATTGGCCGCGGCCGTGGCCACGCAGGCGCAAGCCGCTGGCTCTGAGCGGACGTTCCCGCAGTCAAAGGCGACGGTAGAAAAAGCGCTGAAGCAGATGCAGTCGGCGACGGCGGGACGGCTTCCGGTGCTGGCGGGCTTCGCGACATCGGCGGATCGTCCCCTGGAGCGATTTCAGCGAGGCTACTATCAGGCGAAAGTTCAAGTCAGCACCGCGCCTTCGGGCGGATCAATTGTCCGGGTAAGCGCCGAGGTTACGGCGTGGTATGTCGATCCAGCAGGGACGCACTCCGGTTATCAGGTGTTGAACTCGAATGGTCGGCTGGAGGCGGATTTGCTGGATCAACTGGCGGACCAACTTGCCGCGTTGGGGCCGCGAGGCGGCGCGGGGAGTTCTGCAAGTGCGGCTTCGAAGCCAGCGGAGAAAGTGGAGGCTGCGGCGGAGCCTACGATCTCGGCGCCGGTCCCGCGCCTGCCGGAGGTAAATGGAAAGTTTTCGTCGTCTCTGGCGCAGAGTCTGGAGCAACAGGAAAAGAGCGGGTCGAAGAAGATCGAGGGAAATAATCCGGATTTGCAGGCTGAAGCGGAGAGCCTCGAAGAAGTTTTGAAAAACCAGTCGCATCCGAAGAATCTGGTGGCGGTAAAGAAATCCGGGACGCCGGTCGTAGCGAGCGCTAGTTTAACGGCGAAGACTTTGTTCATGGCCAGCGCGCGCGATGAGTTCGAGATGCTGGACTTCAATCGGGATTGGGTGCATGTGCGCGTCTCGGGGCTGTCGCGAGGCTGGATTTGGCGAAATAATCTGGAGATGCCGGACAGCGTTCCGGATGCGGATGTGCCACCGCCGGCGACTCCGGCAACCGTGGCGGCGGAGCTGTTTCATGTTTCGCGGGAAGAGACCGCACCGTTTCCGGGCGACTGGGAGCCGCTGCGCGGGAAGCGCGTGAAAATTCTCTCGGTAGAAAAGACGACTGAGGGTGAGAAGGACGCCGGCTTTCGCGTGAGATTGGAGTTTGCCAAGTCAGTGCTCGACAAGAGTTATGGGGATCTGGCGCAGAAGCCGCAGGAGTTGGCGGGAGTGGTTTTGATTTTTGATTCGGCCGATGGCGGAATGATGGCGGCGACTTTGGCGACGCTGCAACAGTGGAAGGCGGGGAAGTTATCGGATGCAGGGCTCTGGCATCAGTGTTTCTTTGATCCACCGGAGAGTTTCAGCGAGTCGGGGTCGGCGGCCAGCCAGTAGCCAAGGAAGTGTTGGCGGACGTACCCAAGGTGAGGCCGCCGGAGAAACCAAGGAAGCCGAAACCTAAACAAAAACTGGTTTGACCGGCTTCGGTTTGCATTCATGGTACGACTGCGAAGCCCGATTAGAGGGCATTCTTTCCGATTCCCACCCACACTTCTCACATTGGAAGTAAGTTTCGTTCTTGTCCTGATCGACAATTTTCTTTAACACTTTCAGTCCTCGATCCCATGTCTCTTCTGCACTGTACCTTGGCAGCTTATACACCTACCAAAGTGCCCGATCCCGGGGAAATTTCTTCGCGCCCTGTGCCTTGGCAAATAGGGCAAGTCCACAATTTACGCATGTGTGCCATGTCTTTCCTGAGCGCATCAATATCTCGCCCGATGTATACGAGCACAAGTAAAATCAAACCGAGCACGGCAAGCAGCATCGCAAAGCCTCAATTATTGCGGGTGTCCTGACGTTATTCGGCCTTCAAACTTGCAGAATGCACAAGTGCCAAAAAAACCCTTGTCACGTTTCCCCTTCTTCGGTTTCTTAAGTTCCCGATAGTCAACAATGAGCGTCACACCGTTGCACTTCGGACACGTCAGGCGCTGTTTCTTACCGCCAGCTACAGGAACATGATTAAACATAACCCTCCTTTTACGAGCAATCCTAGCCTGACACTGTGGGTATATCAAAGGCATAATTCCGGAGTTTGGACTTGACTTTCGAAAGCCATCGGCGTACCTATGCAGTTCTTGGCTGTTGCGCGGCCCTGTGTCGCTTGGCTCGAAAGGCTGTGCTAGAGTGGAACCCGCGGTACGACAATCACACCACGAAACTATCCCATGAGCGCGACTACTCAACCGCTGGTGCTGTTTCGCAGGCAGGCATCTTCTTTGCTGCGCGATTATGCCGAATTAGTGAAGGCACGGGTCACGTCGCTGATCGTGATGACGGCGTGGTGCGGCTATTATTTCGGAGCGCAGAAGGCCGGGATTTCTTCGTTGAGCTGGGGGTTATTCCATGCTTTGTTGGGAATCGGATTGGTTTCGAGCGGAACGGCCGCGCTGAATGAAGTGATGGAATATAAAGTTGACGCGAATATGCGGCGGACCGCGATGCGTCCGCTGCCGGCGGGGCGGATGAGCCTGGCACACGCTACCATTGCGGGGCTGCTGGCTACTTTGGGCGGATCGTTTTATCTCGCTTATTTCACCAATCCGCTGACGGGGCTGTTGACCTTCTTAACTTCGGTTGTTTATCTGGCGGCTTACACACCTTTGAAGCGCGTCTCGCCGATTTGTACTTTTGTGGGAGCTTTTCCGGGAGCTATGCCGGGAGTTTTGGGTTGGACCGCAGTGCGCGGCAAATTGGAGTGGAGCACGTTAATCTTGTTTGCCATACTTTTTGTGTGGCAGTTTCCGCACTTCTTTTCCATCGCATGGCTTTACCGCGAGGATTACGCGGCGGGCGGAATTCGTATGCTGCCGGTGGTGGAAGAAGATGGGCGGTCTACGGCGCGGCGCATTCTGGCGTATTCGCTGATTTTGATTCCGCTGAGCACTTTGCCTAGTCTGTTTGGGATGGCGGGGAAAATCTATTTGGTGGGCGCCGTCGTTTTGGGTGTGGCGCTATTTTATTTTGGGGCGCGGCTGGCATTTTTGAAGCTGCCGGTGAATAGTCCGCGATCGAAGATGCTGGCCCGGCATGTTTTGCAGGCTACCGTGATTTACCTTCCCTTGTTATTTGCGTTGATGATGGGAAATTCTTCGCGGCCTTGAGCGCGAGGGTGCCGTCCGCTGAAGCGGACTCGGTTCGTTAGTGCATGCTTTCCCGGCACTGCCGTGCCGGGCTTTCACATACCGCCCCTTCGGGGCTGTAGTCCAACAATCCTCAGCGGTCGGTGGTTTCTTCCAATTGCACGGTCAGAGTGGTTTCGTTGTCGATGTGGGCCGCTTTGCCTTGCTCCAGCGGAACGGATGGGTCTAGGTTCATGAAATCGTTGATTTGCATATCGCTGCCGGCGAGGAGTTGATAGTCGCCGGGAGCGATGCCCTGAAGCGCGAATCGTCCGGACTGGTCGCTTACGGCTCGGCGGTAGGCGCTCACTTGCGAGCGGCGCGCGCCATTGGGCACAAGCAGGACTGTGATCCCGGAGAGCGGCGATCCGTCGCTGCTTGCGACCGTGCCATCGACCCGGCCTTTCGCCTGGGCGAGAGTTATGTCCAGAGGTGCGGGGGCCGCGCCGCGGGCTACCGTGATTCCAGCCTCAAAAATGTCGACGCCATTGGAGCTGAGATAAAAGCCTTGGGGTACGCCCAGGATATTCAGGTTATAGGATCCGTCCGGAATCTCGTGAAAAACAAAAGTGCCATCTGTGCTCGCTGCGGAGCTGGGAGTGTCTGGCGCGGCGGTTGCGGTCAGGGGATCACGCGGGTCGAGTTCGACCACGAGACGGCTTATATCGAAGTTGTTTTTAGCGTCGGCTCGCAGGCGGCCGCTGATGTCGGCTCCCGGGGTCAAGACCACTTCCACATTGTTCACATTGAGAGCAGAGACTTGAACGGCGACGCGACCGTAGAGCGTTTTCCCCGCTCCGGTCGGCGGCAGGTCGGCGGCTAGAAGGTACGAGCCGGAGGGAATACCGTGGAAATCGAAGGCGCCGGTCGCTCCGACGGCGGGATCTTTGAGCGAAAAGGTTTGCTTGCCTTGATCTCCCACGAGCGTTACATGCGCTCCTTTGGCGGGAAGGGATGTGGTTCCGTTGAGCGCGACGCCTTTCACGCGAAAGGCGCGCACTGGGACGAGATGGATTTCTATGGCGGAAAGCTGCTCGCCTTCGCGCACCGAGAGCGCGACGGAATGTTCGACATCGCTGGCGCTGGGATAGTAGAGCGGAACGTAAACCTCGTTGTCTTTCAGTTTAAGTGTGGGGGTGCCGGCGTAGGAGGCGCGAAGATAATAATCTCCGCGAGGAAGATTCTCGATGCGATATTCTCCGGCGGCGTTGGTTGAAACCGAGTTGACGCTGTTCAGTTCGGCCTGCCCCTGGCGGTAGGAGCGCTTCATGGCCTCGACGGCTGCGGCACGCAGGGGTGTGCCAGCGGCGTCGGTGACCAGTCCGGTGATGAGCGCTCCCGGAGCGAGGCGGAACTTCAAGTTGGTTACACGCTCGCCGGAACCGACTAAGATTGTTTGCCGCGAGAGGCCGGAACCGGTCCCGCGCTGGTTCACATAACCGTCATGAGAAGCGAAGATGATATAGCGGCCCGGGGCCACTCCCTGCAGAATAAACTCGCCTTCGGCGTTGGTGGTGGCGGAGGGATTGTCCGCGGATCTGGCTCCGCGATTCCGCAGCGAGACGGTCGCGCCGGTGATCGGCTGTTGGGTGATCGAATCTGAAACTGTGCCGGAGATGGATCCTTTGGCTTGGGAATCCGGAGACTGCGCGTGCAGGCACGCGGCTAGAGCAATCAGGATCGCCGCCTGGAGGATGCATTTCATGAGAAGCCGCCGGACTCAGCTATTTTCTCACGGGCGGGAAGGCGACAGGTGGGAGTTCGATCCCAGCAATTAGCAGTTGGCAGTTAGCAACCGCGCCAGGAGCGAGTTTCGTGTTCAACGGTGGCACGGGCAGTTAGCCAATTGCTAATTGCCAAGCGCTCACTCCCCGAGGGCCAGCTACTGGATCGAGCTGCCGACCTCGGAGAACACGTTGTTAGCGTTCGAGCCGATCAGGCGAACGGTGCCCACGACTATTACGAGAATCACCGCCAGCATCACAGAGTATTCTGCGATGTCCTGACCTTCTTCGTTTCGCCACAGTGTTTTCAATAAGTAGTTCATAGTTCTCCTAGTTCCCCTTGATTAATTGGCTCCCGATTTCGCGGATTTGGTTTCCGCCTGTGCACTGCTGGTGGAAAGCTGCAGTCCCCAAGGTTCTTTCTCCGGTGCGACTGCCTGAAGGCCAAGCTGATATTCGCTGGTCCCAGCCAAGAGCCTGGACCAGACTACGGTGAAATCTTTCTTGCGCTGGCGATAAAAGATGCTGAGAGTGGCCGGCGTTTGCACTTCGTGGCGAACTGCGCCGATGCGGGTGCCGCCGGCCGTGAGATCGAGCGTGTGAGCGAGCGCTTCGAATGAGGCGCCAGAAGCGTCTGTACCGCGGACGCGAACAGGTAAAACCGCCTGCATACGGTCTTGATGACGCCTATTGTTCTTTACTTTGACTGTTGACATGGGTGACCTGATGAGAGTGTGCAACATCTGAGACAGGAGGGGAATGGCTCCGATGTGTAGGGCACAAAGGTAACAGCGGAGCGGCGGGATGGGCTGCCGGCTACAGTTGGGCCGAGTCTGGCGTCAGACAAATCTTCAAAACAAAAAAGGCCAGCAAAGAAGCTGGCCCAAAGGACAATATTTTCGCGGCGATTACTTCATGCTGTCGTTTTTCATGCTATCCGACTTCGCCATCTTCAGAGACATCACGTGCACTTCGCCCTTGTCGGCGTATACGTGCGCGGTAAGGACGACATGGTGGCCTTCATGGCCTTTCACGGCTTCCGGGTTGACGATGGTCCAGCTCTTGCCATCTTTGTCGCTGACGAAGCTCTTGCCATCGTCGCTGATCTTGCCCTTGACCGGCACAGCTTTGGACGAGTCGGCCTTCATGTCGTCCTGCTTCATTGTGTCCTGAGCGATAGCGATGCCACCGGTGAGCAGGGTGAGTGCCAAACAGAGAGTCAATACTTTTTTCATCTCAATCTCCTTCTGAAAAAGGTTATGCGGCCTCGAGAATTATACTCCTGACTTTTGATGCGGATTTCGGGCCTGCCGGACGCTGGGAACGTGGGAAAATAGCGCGATGGCTTTCGAGATTGCGACGAAGATTCCGGACTTTCTTTACGGCACGGCATGGAAAGAAGAGCGTGCCCCCGCGTTGACAGAACTGGCGCTACGCATGGGCTTTCGAGGCATCGACACGGCGAACCAGCGGCGACATTACTTTGAAGCGGGAGTTGGGCAGGGATTAGCGGTCGCTTATGCCGCCGGGGTGGTCACACGGGCGGATCTTTTTCTGCAGACGAAATTCACCTACCGGCCGGGTCAGGATCACCGGCTGCCTTACGATCCGCATGCTGGATTTTCGGTTCAGGTGGCACAGTCAATGGCGAGCTCGCTGGAGCATCTGGGAACGGATTATGTCGACAGTTATGTTCTGCACGGTCCGGCATCGGGGCATGGCTGGAGCGCGGCAGATGCCGAAGTTTGGGAGGCGATGGTCAAAGAGCGAGATGCGGGACGCGCCCGCTACCTTGGCGTGAGCAACGTTTCTTTGCGACATCTGGAACAGATGATGGGGACGGGCGGTGAAGGTCCCACCTTTGTGCAGAATCGTTGTTATGCGCGCCTGGGCTGGGATCGCGAGGTGCGGCTGTTCTGTAAGGAACGCAAAATTATTTATCAGGGATTCTCTTTGCTTACGGCGAATTCGGAGGTATTGCAGCATCCCGTGGTTGCCGGAGTGGCTGCTCGCGCGAAAGTAACCCCTGCGCAGGTTGTGTTTGCGTTGACTCGCAGCGTTGGCATCCTGCCTCTCACCGGGACTTCGGATTCCGAGCCACATGCGGCAGGATCTGGAGAGCGCTCGCCTGGAGCTTTCACCTCGGGATGTGGAGGCGATTGAATTTTTGGTTGGGTGAGGCGTTGCGCGAGTGTTGCGCAGCAGCTGAAAGGCGTTGTAATTTTTCGAAGCCTGGGGCGCGGACGAAGAGTGACCATGAGAACTTATCTTCCGCCCCTTCGGGGCTCGGTTCCCCTTTCCCACTTTTCCCAGCGCCAAAGGCGCTGGGCTAATGTCAGTCGCCCCTCTAAGGCGGTATTTTTCGCCGACCGTTCTAGAGCGCGGCTACCCTTCGTTGTATCAGCAGGAAATACATGGCTAGCAGAATCAGGAGGAAACCGTTGACGGTCAGCACTACCGGCGCGGTGAAAAGCGGTACCAGCCAGCCTGACAACAGATTTCCCATGGGCATACCGCCGCGGAAAGCGAAGTTATAGACGCTCATCACCCGGCCGCGCATTTCGTTGGTGGTCATCAATTGCACGAGGGAGTTTACAGTGGCGAAGACGGCCATCATGGCTGCGCCCACCAGGACAAGAATGGCGCCGCTGAGGTGCTCCGACTTGGACAGCGCGAAGCCGGCGATCCCCGCGCCCAGGCAGAGAAGAGCCCCGAGGGCGACAAGTCCTTTTCGGTTTATATTGCCGAGCCATGCGATGGTGAGCGAGCCAATGATGGAGCCCAGCCCCATCAGTGCCAGAAGATTTCCGTAGGTCTCGGGACCGCGGTGGAAGATATCTTTCACGAAGACCGGAATATAGGTTCGCATGGGCATGCCGAGCGCGGTCATGCAAAAAGCCAGGACGATTAGCGCCTCCATCGAACGTTGTTTGCGGGCGAAGTGAATTCCCTGCTTGAGGCTGAAGAGGATGGACTCGGTAGTTTTCACTGGCAAGAAACGGGCGCTGATGATCGACAGCGAAATTATGGGCGCAAGAAAAGAAAGGGCGTTCAGACCGAAGCACCATTTTTCGCCCAGTTTCGCCAAGGCTTGTCCGGCTAAAGCTGGCCCCACCATGACCGCGACGTTGAATTGAATGGAATTCAGCGCGATCGCGTTGGGCATATCTTCTTTTTCGACGAGCGTGGGAATCAAGGCCTGGTAGGCTGGGCCACCGAAAGCCTGGGCGAAGCCGGAGATGAATGAGAGACAGAGAATGTGCCAGACATGGACCGTGCCGGTGGCTACCAGAACAGTAAGGATGGCGGCGGTAAACATCTGGACATATTGAGAGCCGAGAAGAATGCGGCGGCGCTCGACCCGGTCGGCGATGACTCCGCCGATCAGCGAGAAGAGAAAAATGGGAATACCGCCGAGAAACTGATCGAGTGCGAGTAGAAAAGCGGAGTGGCTGAGGCGGTAGATGAGCCAGCCCTGGGCGACGATCTGCATCCAGGTGCCGATGCTGGAAGTGCAGGCGCCGATCCACATCAGACGGAAATCGCGATATTGAAATGCCTTAAAAACCCGACGAATCAAACTACGTCTCCCCTAGCTTCGGCGCACCTAACATCAGACTCTACCAGACGGCGTTCGGTTAGCCGCGTGTGGGAAAGTGGACGCCTGGCCGTGATCTTATCTTCCGTAACTGTTCAAGAGTCGGTGGCATATACTCTTGGTTCATAAAATTTGGGGTTGTTGGAATCCGGCTCTCGGAATTTGTGTTCGTAAAATTTCAGGAGGACTATGCAACGCTTCGTCGTCGCGCTGCTTGTTATTAGCTTTTGTGTGCCATCGTTGATTGCCGAATCGGCGGAAGCGAAGCCGGATGCGGCGATTTATGGATTTTCGGCGCAGCATGGCCGCAGCGAGCGCGATTGGGAGAGTAAGTTTAAAGCGCTGCCCAATGCGCAGAAGCAACGCGACTACATGCAATTGCTGGCCGCGCGGCCACATCATGTAGGCTCAGCTTACGATAAGCAGAATGCCGAGTGGATTCTGGCCCGGTTCAAAGAGTGGGGGCTGGATGCGAAGATTGAAACTTTCAAAGTTCTTTTTCCTACTCCGAAAAAGCGACTGCTGGAGTTGATCGCTCCGACGCATTTTGCGGCGAAGCTTCAGGAACCGCCTTTAGCAGAAGATCCTACATCGAACCAGCGCGACGAGCAGCTTCCGACCTACAACGCTTACTCGCGCGACGGAGATGTAACCGCGCCGCTGGTTTATGTGAACTACGGCCTGGTCGAAGACTACGAACGCTTGCAGCGCCTGGGTGTTTCGGTGCAGGGAGCGATTGTGATTGCGCGCTACGGCAACTCGTGGCGGGGAATGAAGCCTAAGATCGCCGCTGAGCACGGAGCCGTGGGCTGCATTATTTATTCCGACCCGAAGGATGACGGATATTTTGGCGGCGATGTTTTTCCCAAAGGCGCTATGCGTCCGGATCAGGGCGTGCAGCGCGGTAGCGTGATGGATTTTGCGTCGAACTATCCGGGCGATCCGCTGACTCCGGATCGTGGCGATCCGAATGCGGCGCACATGACTGCGACGAATGCTCCCAGTATTACGAAAATTCCGACTATGCCGATTTCTTATGGCGATGCGCAGCCGCTGCTGGCTGCGCTAACCGGCCCGCTTGCCCCGGAGGAGTGGCGTGGAGCTTTGCCGATCGCTTATCACGTCGGGCTAGGCGCGGCGAAGGTGCATCTGGTGGTGGAATCGAACTGGGATATCAAAGATGTGAACGATGTGATTGCGCGCATCCCTGGCTCGTCGGAGGCCGATGAGTGGGTGGTGCGGGGTAACCATCACGATGGCTGGGTGAACGGGGCTGAGGATCCCATTTCGGCGCAGGTGGCGCTACTCGAAGAGGCGCGGTCGTTCGGTGAATTGCTGAAACAAGGGTGGAAGCCGAAGCGCACGATTATTTATTGCGCGTGGGATGGCGAGGAGCCGATGCTGCTGGGTTCGACAGCGTGGGCTGAAACTCATGGGCGCGAGTTGCAAGAGCATGCCGCGGTCTACATCAACACGGATAGCAATGGGCGCGGCTATTTGCTGCTGGAGGGCTCGCACTCGCTCGAGCATTTCATGAACGACGTGGCGCGGAACATTGAGGATCCAGAGACCAAGCTTACTGCCTTCGAGCGCGACCGGTTGGCGGGGATTGCCGTGGCAAAATCTGATGACGAGCGTAAAGAGTTGCGGGAGCGGCCTGATCTGCGCATGGACGCTTTGGGCTCCGGAACCGACTACACGGCATTCATCGATCATTTGGGAGTGGCCTCTCTTAATCTTGGTTATGGCGGGGAAGACGATGGGGGAATTTATCACTCCATTTATGACGACTTTTATTGGTACACGCATTTCTCCGACACTGATTTTGTTTACGGAGTGGCGCTCTCGCAGACGATCGGAACCGCGGTGATGCGGATGGCTGATGCCGATGTGCTGCCTTACGAGTTCACAGGCCTTGCTGACACGATGCAGAAGTACAACAAAGATTTGCAGAAGCTTTTGCAAAGCAAGCAGGACGAAGCCCACGAGCGCGAGCTGGAATTAAAGGAAGGAACGTATCGGGCGGCAAACGATCCGCGCCGGCCTACGGTTGCGCCGCCGGCGGAGGACACGCCTCCGCACCTGAATTTTGCGCCGCTGGAGAATGCTATTGACGGGCTTAGCAAGAGCGCTGAGCGTTATAAAGCGGCTTTCGGCAAGGCGGAGGCCACCGGATTCGGCGGTGGCGATTTGCAACTGGCGGCGCTGAATAAGAAGTTACTGCAGAGTGAGCGGAAGCTTACCGACCCCGCCGGCTTGGCGCGACGGCCCTGGTACAAGCACATGATTTACGCACCGGGGGTGTATAGCGGCTATGCGCCGAAGACGATGCCAGGCATTCGTGAGGCGATCGAGCAGCGGCGCTGGCAGGAGGCTGAAACGGAGATCGCGCGGGTGGCGAAAGTGCTTGAAAATGAAGCTGCGCTTATCAATTCCGCCGCAACTGATTTAGATGCTTTGGCTAAGTAGTGCGGCGAGCGGAGCTCTGCATGTAAAATCACCAGTAGTGCAGCGTGTATTAAAAGCCTCGAGTTGGGTGTCATAATCCGCATATCGTGTGGCTAATTCTATATCTCGCTTTGGGCGTGGCCGTAATTGGGGCGCTCTCTTCCACGGTATTTCTTGGGTTGACTTTCCTGGGAGTGATTCGATTTCATCGCGATGCGCGACGGCAACTGCGCGCGATTCCCGACGACGCTCACCTTCCTCCGTTGTCTGTGCTCAAGCCGGTGCATGGGCTGGAAGCGCAGCTCAAGAAAAATATTGAAAGCTTTTTTCAGCAGGATTACCCCGACTACGAGATTTTATTTGCCGCCGACACTGCCGATGACGCGGCGCTGGAGGTTGTACGGGAAGTGAGTGCGCGCTATCCGAAGATTCGCAGCCGGATATTGGTGACGGGAACGCCATGGCCGAATCCAGTGGTCTATTCGTTTTATTCGATGGCGGAGGCAGCTGCGCACGAGATTCTGGTTACCACCGACAGCGACGTGGAAGTTTCTCCGAAC
Source organism: uncultured Acidobacteriaceae bacterium (assembly GCA_963789875.1). Taxonomy (GTDB): domain Bacteria; phylum Acidobacteriota; class Terriglobia; order Terriglobales; family Acidobacteriaceae; genus Sulfotelmatobacter. Next base: position 562,158 of record CAWBMI010000002.1, read on the forward strand.
TACTTGCGGGAGATTGTACCGCCCATGCTTGATCCGCATGTGGGCATGTTGACTTGCGTCTATCGCGGCAAGAATGCGGCGGGATTTTTTTCCGGACTCACCGCCATCGGCATGTCGGTGGAGATGACGGCGGGCGTGCTGGTGGCGAATCTGCTGGAAGGAATGAAGTTTGGCCTGGGGCCGACGACTGTTGTGCGCAAGCATGCACTGGCTAGCATCGGCGGTTATTCAGCGCTGAAGGATTACATCGCTTATGACTTCGCGATCGGCAACCTGATTGCAAAAGCGGGGTATCGCGTTGTGCTTTCGGGACACATCATCGATCACGTGGTGAACCAGAAATCGTTCCGCCACATGTGGCAGAACCAGTTGCGTTGGGCGCAGACTACGCGCTACTCAAGGCCTAAGGGACATTTTGGCAGCGGGCTTATCTTCGCCATGCCTTATGGACTGTTGGGATTCTTTGCGGCTTGGGGGTTGGGGCATCTCGCACTCGGAGCCTGGCTGCTGGCGCTTGCTGTGCTCAACCGTCTGCTCGAGGCCTGGCTGGTAGGTTGGACGGTGGTGCGCGATCCGAAAGTCTGGCGGGCGCCCTGGCTTTATCCGCTGCGCGATTTGGTCGGCTTTGCCATTTGGTTCGCGAGCTACCTGAAGCTGCGCTACGTTTGGCGCGACAGCCGCTTCGAACTGAGAGGGACGCGAATCGCGCTGCGGCAGACGACTTCCGATAGCAGGTAGCATTCTGCGAGGATTTTGGGGCCGGGCTGTTTCTATTTTTGGAGGCTTTATTGCGTGCTCTAGTTACGGGGGCTGCCGGGTTTATCGGGAGCAACATGGTCGATCGTCTTCTAACGGCGGGGCATGACGTGGTCGGCTTGGATAATATGTCCACCGGGCAGCGGCGTTTTCTGGAAGAGGCCCACCGCAATCCTCGTTTCGGTTTTCACCGGGGCGATTTGCTGGAGCGCGAAAGCTTGTTGGAGGCCATGCAGGGTGTGGAATTGGTGGTGCATCTCGCTGCAAATGCCGACGTGCGCTTTGGCACTGAGCATCCTCGAAAGGATTTGGATCAGAATACAATCGCGACCTGGAATGTGCTGGAGGCTATGCGCGAGCGGGGGTGCAAGCGCATCGTGTTTGCGTCCACGGGATCGGTCTATGGCGAGCCGGAGGTTTTCCCGACGCCAGAGACTTGTCCTTTTCCAGTCCAGACTTCGCTTTATGGGGCATCGAAGTTGGCCGCGGAGGGGATGATTCAAGCCTATTGCGAAGGCTTCGGAATGCAGGGGTATATTTTTCGATTCGTGTCGATTCTTGGTGAACGCTACACGCACGGGCACGTGTTCGATTTTTATCAGCAGCTCGCGGAGCATTCTGATCGTCTGCACGTGCTGGGCGATGGACGTCAACGAAAATCTTATTTGTACGTACAGGATTGTATCGACGCGATTCTCCTGGCTATTGATCGTGCCGACGGCAAGGTGAATATTTTTAATCTTGGCACCGACGAATATTGCAAGGTGAACGATTCAATCGGATGGATTTGCGAGTATCTTGGCCTGCATCCGAAACTTACTTACGCTGGAGGAGAGCGCGGCTGGATTGGCGATAGTCCGTTCATTTTTCTAGACTGCTCGCGGATTCGCGGGCTGGGCTGGCGACCGCGATTGAGCATCCAACAGGCGGTGTTGGCTACGATCAAGTTCGTGAGCGCGGATGCGGCCGCCGTGAAGGCCGGCTTCTAAATTGAGCTACACTTGGGCCTTTTACGCTTAGCGTCGTCGTGGGGCGCCGCGCAGGGAATCTATATCTTTGATCATCACACGAAGCCCGCTGCGAATTTCTCTGGGTGGTGGAGGCACCGATCTTCCTTCGTATTATCGGAAGCACGGCGGCTTCGTACTGTCAGCGGCGATTAATCAGTATGTTTACATAACCATTAACGAGGCGTTTCGCCCGCGAATTATTTTGAAATATTCGAAGCTGGAGGATGTGGAGCGGGTCGAGGAAATCCAGCACCCCATTATTCGCGAAGCTTTGCGAATGACCGGAATCACTGGGCCTTACCTTGAAATTGTGAGCTTGTCCGACATTCCGGCGGGCACGGGGCTGGGATCTTCGGGGAGTTTCACCACTGCGCTGCTGCGCGCGCTGCATACGAAGAGGCGAAGTTTCGTGCCTCCGCAGGAGTTGGCAGAACAGGCTTGTCACATCGAAATCGATTTACTGCAGGAACCGGTGGGTAAACAGGATCAGTACATCTCCGCCTTTGGAGGCATTACTTGTTTCGAGTTTTTGCCGGACGACCGAGTAGTCGCTGAGCCTTTGAAGATCGCTCCTGAGGCGTTGGCCAATCTCGAGGATAATTTGCTGCTGTTTTTTACCGGGGCGTCGCGCTCGGCGGGCGAAGTCTTGCGCGACCAGGACCGGCGTACTCGGGAGAACGCGAGCGAGATGCTCGAGAATCTTCACTTCACGAAGCAACTCGGGCACGAGAGCCGGGACGCATTGCTGGCGGGCGATCTGAGGAAGTTTGCCGAGCTTATGCACGTGCACTGGGAACACAAAAAGAAGCGCTCGCCGGGAATGAGCAGTGGTTTTATCGATGAGATGTACGAGTTGGCGCGCGCTCACGGAACGATTGGCGGCAAACTGATCGGCGCGGGCGGCGGCGGCTTCTTGCTGCTCTATACGGAAGACAAGACTCGCTTGCGCTCGGCGATGCGCGGCGCGGGACTCCGCGAAGTTCGGATGCGGTTTGATTTCAGCGGGACTTCAGTCCTGGCGCATTCTTAAGAATCTAATGTTACCTGTGGCGATACTTGCTGGGGGCTTGGCGACGCGTCTGGGACCGGTCACTCAGTCCACACCCAAGGCTCTGATTGCAATCAACGGGGAGCCATTTGTGGCACATCAGCTGCGGCTGTTGCGGAAAAATGGCATCCAACATGTCATACTGTGCGTCGGCCATATGGGTGAGATGATCGAGCGGGCGGTGGGCAGTGGGAGACGTTTTGGAGTGAAAGTGGATTATTCCTATGATGGTCCGGCGCTGCTGGGTACGGCTGGAGCAATTCGCGGTGCGCTGCCGAAGTTGGGCGAACGATTTTTTGCGATGTATGGGGATTCTTATCTTCCGTGCGATTATGCGGCGATCGAGCACGAGTTTTCGCAGAGCGGCAAGTCGGGATTGATGACGGTGTTTCGCAACGAAGGGCAGTGGGATTCGAGCAACGTGGAATTTGAAAACGGAAAAATTCTTTCCTACAGCAAGAAGAATCGAACGTCACGCATGCTGTATATCGATTACGGGCTGGGCGCCTTTCGTACCGAAGCGTTTGCTCAAACAGGCGCCGCTGATCTTGCGAATGTCTACGCTAATTTGCTGAAGGTGGGGGAACTGGCCGCGGTTGAAGTGCACGAGCGTTTTTATGAGATCGGCTCGCCGGCGGGATTGGAAGAAACGACACGGTTTCTGAGCCAGGTAGGAGATGCGCCACGATGAGCGACTCCAGTTCGTATCGGGAAAGCTTCGCTCAGGATTTTCTTGCGGAGGCTGGCGAGATCATCGCGAAGCTGGACGTACCTAGCATCGAGAAGGCGGCGGAGTTGCTCGCGCGGACTCGAGCAGCGGGTGGCCGGCTTTTTATTCTGGGCGTGGGTGGGAGCGCGGCTAATGCTTCGCACGCAGTGAACGACTTCCGCAAGATCGCGGGCATGGAGGCTTATGCTCCTACGGACAATGTGGCGGAGCTCACGGCGCGCGCCAACGATGAAGGCTGGGGCTCGATTTTCGACGGTTGGCTGCGCACCAGTCGGCTGCGCTCGGTGGATCTGCTGCTGATTTTTTCCGTGGGCGGCGGAGATGTGGAGCAGAATGTAAGCCCGAATCTGGTTGCCGCTTTGCAATATGCCAAATCGGTTGGGACAAAAATCATCGGCGTGGTGGGGCGCGATGGCGGTTACACAGCTCGCGTCGCTGATGTTTGCGTGCTGATTCCTACGGTGAACGCGGCGCACATCACTCCGCATACGGAGGCATTCCAGGCGGTGGTTTGGCATCTGCTGGTTTCGCATCCGGCGGTGAAGCGGCAGGCGACGAAGTGGGAGTCGATGGCTTCGAACGGCCGGCACCGCGCGGTTTTTCTGGATCGCGACGGCGTAATTAACCGGACTTTTGTGCGCAACGGCAAACCGTTTCCGCCGGCAAACCTGCAGGAACTCGAAGTGCTTCCCGGAGTTCCGGAAGCTTTGCAGGAGTTGAAGCAGAAGGGCTACAAATTGCTGGTGGTGACCAACCAGCCCGACGTAGCGCGCGGAAAGCAATCGCAGGAGATGCTGGATGCGTTTCATCGAACGTTAGCCACGCGGCTGCCGCTCGACGATATTCTGGTCTGCGAGCACACCGATGAAGACCAATGCGATTGCCGGAAGCCCCTGCCCGGGATGCTACTGGAAGCGGCGCGTCGGCATCACATCGATCTTGCGGCCAGTTTCATGGTGGGTGATCGCTGGCGTGACATCGAGGCCGGTTATAATGCTGGGTGTAGGACTATTCTTATCGATTACGGCTATGCGGAGAAACCTCCAGACCGTGTTCCGGATGCGCGCGTGGAGTCTCTTCGCGAAGCGGCCGACTGGATTCTCCATTCCGCGCCCATAGGAGCGCATCCCCGATGAAGTCCGTGTCCGAATTGCGGGTGCAAATCTTCGCGGACGGGGCCGACAAGGCCAGTATGCTGGAGATGTACCGCCAGCCTTATATCAAAGGCTTCACTACCAATCCCACGCTGATGCGGGCGAACGGCGTCACCGACTATCAGGGATTTGCGCTGGATGTCTTGACGACGATTCAAGACCGGCCGATTTCGTTTGAAGTATTTGCCGATGAAGACGTGGAGATGGAAGAGCAGGCGCGCCACATTGCGGCCTGGGGCAAGAATGTGTTCGTCAAGATTCCAGTGATGAGTACAACGGGCGCTGCGACTTATGATCTGATTCGCAGCCTTTCTTCCGAAGGCATTCAGTTGAATGTGACCGCGCTTCTTACGCTGGAGCAGGTGCGCAGCGTCGGCAAGGCTCTGCAGGGAAGCGCGTCGGCTTATGTTTCGGTTTTTGCCGGGCGCATCGCCGACACGGGACGCGATCCGGTGCCACTGATGCGCGAAGCTGTGGCCATAGTGAACGATGCGAATGCGCAACTGATGTGGGCCAGCCCGCGCGAATTGCTGAACGTTTTTCAGGCCGACGAAATTGGATGTCACGTGATCACCGCGACCACCGACATTTTGAAGAAGCTGCCGCTGGTGGGTAAAGATCTGCATGAGTTCTCGCAGGAGACGGTGCAGATGTTCCGTCGGGATGCGGTGAAGTCGGGGTACTCGCTGGCCACGGTTAAAGAGGGAGTGGGGCTTTCGCGCGGTTAAGAGTTATTCGATGGTTGATCGGCAGCCTACCAGCATCAAGTACAGAGGCGCTTCGCTTCGCTCAGCATGACAGCGGAGATTTATGGAGCGACTACGTTGCGCTCTATGGATGGTTCGTGAAGATTACCTTTCCTGAGACCTCACTCGCAATCTGCAGAGGAGCCGGCAGCAAAGCTTCGACCTTAGCGCGCTCATGCTGAGGGACGAAAAGAAAGACTCGCTGCGGGGAGTCCCAGGCGCGCTGCAGGTCGAGATCATTCAGAAAAATGTGCGGGGCATCGGGATAGGTGGATCCCCACCACATCGACGTGGTATTCCCATTCACTAATTCGATCGGGCGGCGCAGGTAAAAGAGCAGCGACGAGCCGAAGGATTGATCTCCGTAAATCATCACTCGATCTGCCGGACGAAGTTCCGGAGCGATTTGCTGCGCCATGCTTCGCGAACCGAGGAAAGGATCGAAACGCTCTAGGGCGATGTGCGCCGCGTAAAGAAAGATCGCCATGGTGATGGCCGTGCTCGAAGTCGCGGCGAAACTCTTGCCGCGACGGCGCAGAAAAAAAGCAAAGGCGGGGCCAATCAAGAGCACGATCGCAGCCAGCATCGCAGGTAGGCGCAGAGCGGCGAAGGACTCGCCGGTCAGGTCGAGCATGTGTCCCATGGAAAGCGTTTCGGCTTGCAGATCGGGCTTAGCGAGCACGGTGCCGATATCCGGAACGAAGGGGAGATGGCGCGAATTCCATAATCCCAGCGCAAGTACAATTGAACTTGCTGTGCATATCACGGCCAGAACGCCGGAAGTCCAGAGCAAGTATGAACGCGATCCCCACTCCTCTTCGTCGGCTAGCCTCTCCGCAATCAGCAAGAGAATCGGCAAGTAGGCCGGGAATGTGTAGTACTCCTGGTTGGTGGAGAAAGAGAAGAAAACCAGCGTCACGCCGGCCCAGGCGAGGCAGAGCAATTCGGTGCGGGAGCGGAAGTTCAGCGGCGGCCTGGGCTTAAGATCTGCTTGCTTTCGGCGCGCCATCCAATTTGCTAGCGGCCGTCTTAGCGCCACCGGCAGGTAGAGACTCCAGGGAAATAGCCAGACCAGGTGAAGAGTCCAGTAGAGCGAGTTGGTCTGCTTGTTGTAATCCCTGGGAATGCGCCGGCCGAGAAAGCGCATGTAGTGTTCGTTGACAAAGTAGAACCAGAAAAAATGTGGGTTGCGAAGGCCGGCGAGAATGTGCCACGGAGCGGCGATCGCGAAAAAGAGCAAGGTACCGGTGAAAAGGCGGAATTCGCGCCAGCGCCGCCACTCGCCGCTGATGGCCAGGTAGACGACGAGCGACAATCCGACTACGACAATCGCAAGGAGGCCTTTGGTTAGCACGGCCAGCGCCACGCTGGCGTAAGCGGCATACCAGCGCCAGGCTTTGCGTCCTTCCAGCGCGGTGGCGAAGAAGTAAAAGGCCGCGGCGATGAAGAGACTGAGAATGGATTCCGGGATCAGTATGCGGGTGAAGAGATAACATCCCGCCGCCGTCGTGACGAACAATCCTGCGTAGATGGCGGCGCACTCGCCGAAAGCGAGACGGCCCCAGCGCACACTCAGCAAAACGAGAAGCAACATGGAAATTGCGACCGGCAGGTGAGTGGCGAATTCATTTGTGCCAAAGCAAAAATAGCTGAGGGCAACAGCCCAATACATGAGCGGCGCTTTCTCGAGGTAGCGGTTGCCGTTTACTTTCAGCGTGACAAAATCGTGGGTGAGCAGCATTTCGCGCGCAGCCTCGGCGTGGGTGGAATCGGCGTCGTCCTGGAGTCCGGGGGAAAACAGCGAGCCCACGTACACCAGTGCAAATAGAGCCAAGACGGCGAAGACCGAAGTCTTACTCACTTTAGTCACAGACGATTTTGTGTCTGAAGAGAGATTCTCGGTGCTCAATGGCAGGGGATCCTCGGGTTCATAGGCTGTTTAAGAATGCCACAGGGCGATTACGGCGTCATCTTGCGCAAGACTGCAGAAGCCTTCGTTGGAGCACGTTTTTATACAGTGATTACGGTATGTCGAAGAATCTGTCTCCTGATGCATTCTCCTTGTGGCGCATTCCTTCGCGAGCGAAGTGGTAAATGCGAGAGGGTAGAAGCCGGAATTCGTGACGGCACCGAAGATCTAAAAAAACTTGGTGGTCACGACTATCCTGAGATTGTAAGAGATTGGTCCTGGCGCTCGTTGCCTTCGGGGGGAGGCCTTTGAAAAGTAATTGCAAACGCATACTCTGCGTCGACGACGACTCCCAGACTTTAAACCTCCGCAAACTCCAACTGGAGATGGCGGGCTATTTCGTCCTCACGGCACCCTCGGGTGCGGAGGCACTGCGAATGCTGGCGCACGGATTAGATGCTGACGCCGTGTTGCTGGACTATGTAATGCCTGGCATGAAGGGCGACGAACTGGCGGAGAAGCTGCGCGAGTTGTATCCGAACTTGCGGCTGGTAGCGGTTTCCGCGGTGGATGAGTTGCCGCCGGCCATGCTGAACATGGTCGACAGCCACGTGCAAAAGGGCTCAGAACCGGAAGTTCTTCTGACCGGAGTCGCCGCGGTTCTGGCTGAGGATGGAAAACACCGGCGACAGGACCACTCACCCTCTCTCAAGACTATTCTTTGCGTCGACGATGAACAGTTGCAATTGCAGCTCAGAAGAGCGCTGTTGGAATCGGCGGGATTCGCAGTATTGCAGGCGCAATCGGCGAAGGCGGCGATGGACATTTTTCGCGAGCATCAGATTGACGCGGTGGTGATGGACTACTGGTTATCGGACAAAAACGGCACCGCGGTTGCGGAAGAAATGAAGCAGCTTCGCCCGAGAACACCCATCGTGATGCTGTCTGGATTCTCTTCTCTACCGGGCGAGGGCGCGGTTGTGGATGCATGGCTGCGAAAGGCGGCGATCGAACCAGAAGATCTGGTTAATGAGGTCAAGCGGTTGATCGGCCTGCGGGCCGAGGTGCAGCAATCTGCCATTTCCTGAATGAAAATGCCCGAGCCCGGCCACTTCTCGCGCGTAGGGCTTACTGCGGTTTGCGCTCTGATGTTCTGGAGTTTTCTCGCCGGGATGAGCGCCGAAGCGTCCTCTGCAACGGACCAGTCCGTTAATCCCGTGAAAACCTTGACCCTTGAGCAACTGGCGAATGTAGAAGTCACCAGTGTCTCCAAAACGCCGGAGGAAGTCAGAAATACAGCAGCCGCTATCTATGTGATCACGCAGGAAGATATCTGGCGCTCTGGCGCGACCAGTATTCCAGAAGCTTTGCGACTGGCTCCCGGCGTTGAGGTGGCACGAATCGATGGGGATACATGGTCGATCGGCATTCGCGGGTTTGGGAGCCGACTGGCACGGGATGTGCTGGTTCTCATCGACGGCAGAACCGTATATACGACTTTGCTGGCGGGCACATATTGGGAAGTTCAGAATGTAATGCTGGACGATGTGGAGCGCATCGAAGTCATCCGCGGCCCCGGGGGAACGATCTGGGGACCAAACGCGCTGAATGGCGTGATCAACATCATCACTAAGAGCGCGAAGGACAGCCATGGTGCGCTGGTCGATACGCAAGCGGGGGGAGCGCTAAATACGGGTTTTCTGAATGCTCGTTATGGTGGTCATGCTAAGGGCTTCGATTACCGCGTGTACGGACTGGGGTTCGATCGCGGTCACCAGTATCATCCTGACGGAAAGAACTTCGATGACTGGCGAGCCATACAAGGCGGCTTCCGTGCTGACTGGGCAGACAATACTCACGACAGCTTTACTCTGCAGGGCGATGTTTATGCGGAAGGCTACGGCGAGGGAGTAACAGCTACTTACTACATACCTCCATACCAAAAGGTTCTGTATGGTACAGCGCCACTTTCTGGAGGCAATGTTCTAGGAAGGTGGCAAAGAGTTTTCGGCGAAGGAACTGACTTTCAGTTACAAGCTTTTTATGACCGCACGAACCGCCACGAACTGAACTTTGCCGATCTTCGAGATACCTACGACATAGATTTTCTGGATCGCTTTCGTTTACCGGGACGAGAACAGATATCGTGGGGACTGGGGGCTCGATTCAGCCGTGGAACGAATCCGGTGATCGTTCCTGGTCTCACCTTCGAGCCGAACACCAGAACCGACCGCTTGCTGACCGCATTTCTGCAGGACGAAATCAAACTCGTCGATCAGCATCTCACTCTTACTCTGGGCACAAAATTTCTCGAGACGAACTTCACCGGCCTGAGGTTGCAGCCCAGCGGGAGGCTGCTTTGGACCCCGACCGACAAGCACACAGTGTGGGCTTCCTTTACTCATGCCATTCGAACTCCATCGGATGCGGAAGAAAACTTCTCTCTTCTGGGTTTTACGGGACAAATCGTAAACGGACTTCCTTTTTTTGCGCGCTTTAATCCAAACCCGAAATTCCGCTCGGAAGAGCTGAATGGCTATGAGGTTGGATATCGCTTTCTGGTGCGTAAATCGGCTTACTTCGATATAGCTTCGTTTTACAACCGCTACAGCGGGCTTTTCAGTGAAGATATAACTGGCGGGGTTTTCCGGGAGGACAGTCCGCCACCGGCGCACCTTCTTCTTCCCGCCGAGTTTGGGAACGGTCTTCTCGGTACGACCAAGGGTATTGAGTTCGCTCCGGAATGGAGGCCAGTGCCTTACTGGCGCCTGCGTGCGTCCTACTCCTATTTGCAGATGGACATACAGAAGTCTCACAACTCACTTGATATAGAACCGCCATCTACCGTTGAGGGGTCGAGCCCGAAGCACGAGGTATCGGTCTTGTCAGGCCTTGATTTTGCTAAAGTTCTAAGTCTTGACTTCACTTACCGTTATGTTGGCGCTCTGCCGGCGCTAACAGTACCGGCCTATTCAACCGCCGACGTCAGATTTGACTGGCAGGCGAACCAGCGGTTCAAGTTTTCGGTTGTGGGGCGTAACCTGCTCCAGCCACATCATGCCGAGTTCGGAGGCGATCCAGGGCCACTGGTAGGAATCAAGAGAGGCGCGTACGGGCAAATCACGTGGACACGCTAGATACGCTGCGAGCGATCGCCGCCCTTCGCCGGTGCGCTCTTGCCGCAACAAAGGCAAGGAAGTTCGTGACACAGCCAAGTTCCCGCCGTTCGCCGAAGCTATTGTCCCTCGCTATCGCGGTGTTACTTCAATTCTTCCTGTCCATTTCACTCTCTGCGCAGCAGCAGCATCCCACCGAGTCCCAGGTGAAAGCTGCCTACCTCTATAACTTCGGCAAATTTGTCCGCTGGCAACCAGATCGCCCTACTAATCCAGAGATGTCGATTTGTATTCTGGGCAAAGATCCCTTCGGCGCGATTCTGGATACAACGGTGGAGGGCGAAAGTATCGATGGCCGGAAGCTTGCGGTAAAGAGAATCTCCAGAATACAAGATGCATCGTCATGCAGCATCTTGTTTATCAGTTCGTCCGAGGAAGGCCAATTGGGACCGATACTTGTTGTGGCCAAGCGCTATGGCTTGCTCACTGTAAGTGACATACCGCGCTTCGCAGAGCATGGCGGGGTCATCGGTTTTGTTGTGCGACAGGACAAAATCCGCTTCGAGGTGAACCGGGGCGCCGCCGAGCAGGCCCATCTCACCCTCAGTTCAGAGTTACTCAAGGTAGCCAGCAAGCTATACAACAAGGCGGCGGAATAATGGCCGTACCCACGAAATCCTCGATTTCGACGAAGCTCACCATGATGAACATGCTGGTGAGCGGCGCGGCATTGCTGTTGGCGTGCGCGGGCTTTTTTGCATATGACCAGGTCACGTTTCGCCAGAACCTGGCACGTTCCCTTTCCGCGCAGGCGCAGATTATAGGCTCGAACAGCGTGTCGGCATTGTTGTTCGCCGATCCTCAGGCTGCATCGAACACTCTTTCCGCCTTAAGAAATTCTCCGAACATTGCTTCGGCAGGTATTTTGACGGCAGATGGACGGCGCTTCGCGGAGTACATACGGCCCGGCGCAGATCAATCATTGAGTATTCCGTCACTTAGTGACGATCAGGTCGAGGATTACCGCTTGGGAAAGACTCACGCGGTTTTGGTACGCAGGATATTGTCGGAAGGCAAGCTTCTAGGGTTTGTATATATAAGAGCTGACTTGCATGAGCTTGATGAGCGACTTTGGCGCTATGCTCTAATCTCTGCCGTGGTGCTGCTCGTCTCTTTAATGTTCGCCTTGATCGTATCCGCGAAGTTCCGTCAATCGGTCGCGGATCCTATCGTAGCGTTGGCTGCTACCGCGCGGCAGATCTCTCGTGACAAAGACTACAGAGTACGAGTTGCTATCGGCGCCGAGCGGGATGAGTTAGCCACCCTCATAGATTCTTTCAACGAGATGTTGAGGGAGATTCAACGGCGTGACAGCGAGCTCCAGAAAGCACACAGCGAGTTGGAGCAGAGAGTCTCGGAGCGCACTCGAGAATTATTGGCGGCCAACCGGGAGCTTGAGGCGTTTTCCTACTCGGTCTCGCACGATCTCCGCGGGCCGCTCGACGCCATAAACGGATTCAGCTACCTGCTACTCAAGAACTACGCCGGCCACCTAGATACCAACGGGAAAGAGTCACTGCAGAGCATTCGAGCGTCTGCGAAGCGCATGTCCGAGCTGATTGACGACTTGCTAAACTTGTCGCGCGTTACCACCAGCACGATGCACTGCGAAGAGATCGACCTGAGCGCATTTGCACACTCGATTATGGAAGACCTGTGTCGCGAAGCGCGTGACAGAAAGGTGGAGTTTATCGCGCCGGCACGTGTGGAAGCATATGCGGACGAACGCCTTATGCGCATCGTGATGGATAACTTGCTGCGAAACGCATGGAAATATACCTCCCACCATGAGCAGGCCTGCATTGAGTTCGGCGAAGAGATTACGAATGGGCGCAGAGTCTACTTCGTGCGGGACGATGGGAGCGGCTTCGATCCGCGGTCGGCCGACCGTCTCTTCCAACCGTTCCAACGCCTGCACTCCGCCGCGGAGTTTCCGGGCAACGGGATCGGGCTCGCTACCGTGGGCAGAATCATTCGACGCCATGGCGGAGAAGTGTGGGCCGAAGGATCGGTGGAAAAAGGGGCGACATTCTATTTCACTTTGGAGTTCCCCCGAGGCACAGGGCAAGAATTGCGACCGTAAGGCTGACTAGCACGCGTAGGACAATGCCGAAAGTAACGGAGCCGCGTGAGTGATTTCGAATTTCGATGTGGTAAACTGCGCTTTCGAGGTCGATTTACTCTCTTCATCCGCTTACATTTGGAGTTCGCGGTGCGCTTGTTTTTCCGTGTTGTCTTTTTCCTTATCTTGATTTCTGTCCCCTGCGCGCTCGAAGCGACGTCCACGGATTATTACAATCACGTAGTTTTCGACAACAGCATCACTACCGACTACTACTATTACAGCAGCGGCCGCTCGGTTTTTCCTAGCACGGTACGTTTGCTGTCGGGGGCATTGCCCGTGGAGAAGAAGAATTTCTTCACGCCTCCGAATGCGTTGCGCCTGGAGTGGACTTCGTCGCCCGGCGGAAGTTGGGAAACCGAAGTCCGCGTGGTCAGCATGCGGAATCGCCCTTTGGATTTTCGTGGCGACACTCTTTATCTGTGGTGCTACTCCACCGAAGGGATTCCGGCCGCCGGTCTGCCATTTATTCAATTGGAAGATGAGGAACATGATTTTACAGCGCCGTTCAAGTTAGATGGCATTACCGGCGACGTACCCGCGAAACGTTGGGTGCAATTGCGTTTGCCACTCAGTGAGTTTGAGACTGCGTCCATTCATCCGTTTCAGTCGCGGCGTTTGCACAGCGTGCACTTTGGTCAAAGCTCAGACGATAATACACCGCACGCACTGATCATCGATGAGATCAAAATCGACGAGAAGAATGCAGCCGCTCCTGTGTCTCCTGAGATAAGGGGCGCCCCCAGCCCGCCGCAGAATGTGAAAACCAAGGGTTATGACCGGCACATTGATATTAGTTGGGACCCCGAGAAGAACGACGATCTGCAGAGTTATGTTATCTACCGGTCCATGGCGGGACGAAAGTTTCAACCGGTCGGGATACAGATTGCTGGCGTGAACCGGTATATGGATTTTGTGGGGCGATCCGACGTGAAGGCTTCCTACCGGGTTAAGGCCGTGGACCGCGCGTATCGCCAGTCTGCCTTTTCGGGCCTGGCAAGCGCATCGACCCGAGAGTTGTCCGACGACGAATTGCTTACCATGCTGCAGGAGGAGTGCTTCCGTTATTACTTCGATGGTGCACATCCAGTTTCTGGGACCACGCTGGAGAATATTCCGGGAGATGATCGCATTGTGGCCACTGGGGCTACAGGCTTCGGTGTCATGGCTCTTATCGTCGGAGTCGAGCGCGGATTCATTACTCGCGACCAAGGCATTCAAAGACTTACTCTGATCTTGGATTTCCTGGAGAAGGTGCCTCGCTACCACGGTGCATGGCCACACTTCGTTAACGGTTACACGGCGCAGAGCATGTTGGTGTTTGGCATGTTCGATAATGGCGGCGACCTGGTCGAGACTGCTTTTCTAATGGAAGGGTTGTTAGCTGCACGCCAGTACTTCAACGGAAGCGACGAAGCTGAGAAGAGTATCTATGAGAGAGTCACAAAACTCTGGGAAACCGTGGAATGGGATTGGTATCGGCGATCGCCGCAGGACAACGCGCTGTTCTGGCACTGGTCTCCGCAGTGGTCTTGGTACATCGATCATCGGCTTACTGGATTCAACGAAACCATGATCGCTTATCTTCTGGCAATCGCCTCCCCCACCCACGGAGTTTCTTCTGATCTCTATTACACGGGATGGGCTGGGCAATCGCCGGCTGCGATCGCTTATCGTAGTGGATGGTCTGGATCTACTGAGGGAGATCGCTATCGAAATGGGCATTCTTACTACGGAATTAAGCTGGACGTGGGAGTGAACACTGGAGGACCGCTATTCTTTACTCAATATTCCTTCATGGGATTCGATCCGCGCGGTATTCATGATAGGTACACAGATTATTTCGATAACAACCGGAACATGGCACTAATTAATCTGGCATACTGCGAGGCTAATCCTGGCCGGTTTCAGGGTTACGGTTTCAATGACTGGGGACTTACCGCCAGCGATGATCAGTTAGGCTATCTCGCACACTCCCCGGATCAGGCAAACGATGACGGAACTATAACTCCGACGGGCGCGCTCTCGTCATTTCCGTACACTCCTGAGGCTTCGATGGCGGCTCTAAAGTTTTTTTATCGCGACCTGGGCGATCGACTCTGGGGCATTTATGGGCCACACGATGCCTTCAATCTGACAAGGAATTGGTTCTCCCCCGTCTATATGGGACTCGACCAAGCGCCGATTGTGGTGATGGTGGAAAACTACCGTACGGGGCTGATCTGGAAATTATTCATGTCGAACCCTGAGATTCAACCGATGTTGGGCAAAATCGGATTTCAGAAAGATAACGGTGTGAATACGGCAGCGACGCGGCATTAGCCGCAAACCCACTGGAACTATCCAACTTACTCGACCGCATTGCGGGCAATTACTTCCTTGTACCACTCAGCACTGAGCTTCGGCGTGCGCACCTGAGTTCTGAAGTCTACAAAGTGAATGCCGAAGCGCTTGCTGTAGCCATCGGCCCACTCATAGTTATCCAGCAAACTCCAGAGAAAGTAGCCCTTGATTGGGTAACCCTCGGAAGCTGCGCGACAGAGATGAGTAAGATGATTGCGCAGATACATGACGCGATCGGTGTCTTCGATGCGGCCCGCCGGGGTTATTACATCGTCAGACGAGCAACCGTTTTCGGTGATGTAAAGAGCGGGTGGCTTCCAGATATCGCTGACATTTCGAACCGCCCAGTAAATCACTTCCGGACCGATGTATAACCAGTCCGACGCCATGCGCGGGTAAGACGAAGGCCGTTTCTCCAACACGTAGCCGGCGGGAGAAGAGTCCGCGCGAACATATTCTGGTGTGTACACATTGAGGCCCACGAAATCGAGCGGGCTACCGACGATTTTCATATCGCCGGCCTCTACCTTGGGAGCGTTGGCTCCTTCGCGCTGGAGATAGCCGTCGCTGTACTTACCTTCCATAACGGCGGTGAGAAATGGAGCGTTCTCCTCGCGTGTGGCGCGGCGCGCAGCCTCGATCTGCTCGTTATCTTCGATGACGGGAACGCAGACCACGGCGTTCTCGGCGAGACCGATCTGTGTTCCGGGCTTGGCGTTGGCGCGAATCGCCTGCACTGCCATACCATGGGCGAGAACGGCATGGTGGCGAATCTGATTGACCTGCGCATCGGGCAGCTTGAGACCGGGAGCGAACTTACCGGTTTTGTAGCCCAAGTCGGTGAAACATGTGAACTCATTGATGGTGAAGAAGTGGCTCACGCGGTCGGAAAGATTGCGCGACATATAGGCCGCGTAATCGGCGAAAGCTTTCGCAGTGTCGCGGGACTGCCAACCCCCGGGCAACGCCTGCGGCAAGTCCCAGTGAAAGAGAGTGATGTAGGGGGCGATGTTGTTCTTGAGCAACTCGTCGACTACGCGCTGGTAATACGCGAGGCCTCTCTCGTTCGGTTGACCGGTGCCGTCGGGAAAAACGCGCGACCAGGAAATCGAAAACCTATAGACCTTTACGCCCAAGTCCTTGAGCAGCCTTACGTCTTCTTTATAGCGATGATAGGAGTCATCGGCGACATCGCCGGTTTGCCCCTCGAAGGTTTTGCCGGGAGTGTGCGAAAAAGTATCCCAGACGGAGGGCTTACGCCCATCCTCCCGTGCCGCACCCTCGATTTGATAGGCGGCGGTGGCGCAGCCCCAGAGGAAATTAGGCGGGAATTGCAGCAAACTAGCCTTGGCCATTTCGGCGAATGCAATTCTTGGGAGCGCTGGGCTGGCCGCGACAGCCGCGGCGGCGGCAGCCAAGCTCTGTCCGAAACGACGACGGGTAAATTTAGTCATGAGCGCAAACAGAGTATCACCAGAGGCGGTTGAAATGAAATTGTTCGAGCATGGCCCAAAGCGGTTACGCCCACAGTCGAGTTTCCTGGCGCAGCCGAGCGATGTCCCTCGCGGGCGCGCTGCCGAAAAAACGGCTGTATTCCCGGCTGAACTGAGAAGCGCTTAAATAGCCCACGCGCTGACTCGCGGTCGCCGCATCAGCCATGGTCGAGAGCATTAGACGCCTGGCCTCCTGTAGCCGCAGCACTTTTTGATAGTGCAGCGGGCTCATCGAAGTAACGCATTTAAAGTGCTCGTGGAAAGAGGAAACGCTCATGTTCACCAGTTCGGCGAGAGCTTCGACTTTCATCGGCTGAGAAAAATTGGCGCGCAGCCAGGAAATGGCCTTGGCCACGCGGTGCACGCTGGATTCCGCAAAGCCCATCTGGGCAACGCGAACTCCAATGGGGCTGCGCAGCAGCCGGATCAGAATCTCGTCGATCACCAGCGGGGCGACTAGTTCCGCATCGCCAGGTTTTGCCAGACACTCCATCAATCTCGTGGCAGCGTTCATGATGCTCACGTCGACGGGGGTGACGTACACAGCGGTTCTTTCCTGCGCGGAAGGCAGGCCGTTGGGATAGACCTTCAAGACCAACTCGGCGATGCGGCGTGCATCGAGATCGAGCTTGAGAGCGAGATACGGCTCGGAATGGCTTGCTCGCGTAACCTGCGAGGCGACAGGCAAGGCCACGGAGAACACGATCATGCGCGCGGCGTCGTATTCGTAGACCTCGTCACCGACGATGACGCTCTTCGCTCCCTGCGCGATGATGCACAAGGAAGGGACACGCAGAGCGTGCACACACTCTTTGTTCGTTCGTGAAAGCCGGCTGGCGTGCACTCCGGGGATGCGCGACTCAAAGCTGCCGTCGTGCGGGGCATAGGCCGCAAGCAACCGTGCCAGCGTGGAACTATCTGGTTCGACCGCGGTCGAAGCCTTTGCCGGCCGCCACTCAAGTGCGGTTTTGCTGTTGGTCTTCACGTCGAGAATGCCTCTCTTGCGATTATGTTCACACTTCTCCGGTCTGGGCGGAAAGAGCAACGTCGAATCTTGAATAGTACTTCTTCACGTCGCCAGCACCGTACTTGGCGCGGAATTTCTCGACTACGGACGCGACCTGTTTGGCGTCAGTCATCGGAACGGCTTTGACTTCAGCCTCTTCGCCGCGTACACCGACCCGCATCGTCGGGTTCTTGAGGACGTTTTTGTACCACTGAGTCTCGGAGCCCTGCACCGGGAGCAGGTAGAGCTTGTCTTGCTCCAAAACAAACCATACCGGGTTCGAGATGGTGCGGCCCGACTTTCTGCCGGTCACACTGATCTTTATTTCCCGAGATTTGGATAGGCGGTCTTTCAGTGTGTCGTTCTGCTTCGGCTTCTTGGCCATGCCTCCCTCCTTGGTCGGCTCCTCGTTTTTCGCTTTACTCACTTTTTAGCGAAGCCATGTCGATGGAGAAGCGGTACTTCACATCGGACTTGAGCAGCCGTTGGTAGGCCTCGTTGACTTTCTGGATGGGGATGACCTCGACATCGGCGGTGATGTTGTGCTGGCCGCAGAAGTCGAGCATCTCCTGAGTTTCGGCGATGCCGCCGATGTTCGAGCCGGAAAAATTGCGACGGCGCACGATCAGGCTGAAGGCGGCGACGCCCAGGGGCTTCGGCGGCGCGCCGACAATCGTAAGATTGCCGTCGCGGCGGAGCAGGTTGAGATAGGCGTTAATGTCGTGATCCGCGGAAACGGCGTCGAGGATGAAGTCAAAGCTTTCGGCATGCTTCTGCACCTCGTCCGCATTGCGGGAGACGACGACTTCGTCCGCGCCGAGTCGGAGCGCGTCTTCCTTCTTGTTCGGTGAAGTGGTGAAGACAACCACGTGGGCTCCGAATGCGTGAGCAAACTTTACGCCCATGTGGCCGAGGCCGCCGAGCCCGATCACGCCAACTTTCTTGCCCCTGGCGACTCCCCAGCGGCGCATGGGCGAGTAGGTCGTAATTCCGGCGCAGAGCAGGGGCGCGGTACCGGCGAGATTCAAATTCGACGGCACGCGAAGAACAAATTTCTGATCGACGACAATGCTCTCGGAGTAGCCGCCGTAGGTTACGCCTCCGAGATGCTTGTCGGGAGAATTAAAAGTGAGAACCATATTCGGGCAGAAATTCTCAAAGCCCGCCCGGCACTCGGGACAAGTGCCGTCGGAGTCGACCATACAACCCACCGCGGCGAGATCGCCAGATTTAAATTTGGTAACGGTTGAGCCAACTTTGGTCACGCGGCCGACGATTTCATGACCTGGAACAATTGGGTAGACGGTGGGCATGAATTCGCTCCACTCATTGCGAACCGAGTGCAGATCGGAGTGGCAGATGCCGCAGAACAGAATTTCGATCTGCACATCGTTCTCAGATGGGTCGCGCCGCGTGATGGTGGTCGAGGCCATCGGTGTGGTCGCACTCGCGGCAGAGCAGGCTTTCGCTTTAGACATGTTCTTACCTTTCAGAGTCCTGTCATCTTCTCGATGGCTTCGGGGTAGCGCGCGCCTTCAACCTTGATCTTAGACGATGCAGTCTCGATTTCGCGCAGGTCGTCGGGTGAAAGCTCGATTGCAACGGCACCAATGTTCTCTTCGAGACGGTGGAGCTTCGTGGTACCAGGGATGGGAACGATCCAGGGCTTTTGTGCCAGCAACCACGCGAGGGCGATCTGGGCTGGAGTGGCTTTCTTTCGCTCTCCGATTTGTTGCAGAAGATCGACCAGAGCCTGATTCGCTTTGCGAGCCTCAGGTGTAAAGCGCGGGAGTTGGCTGCGGAAGTCCGATTTGTCGAGCATGGTGTTCTCGTCCATCTTTCCCGTTAGAAAACCCTTGCCCAGCGGGCTGTAGGGAACAAACCCAATTCCGAGTTCTTCAAGCGTGGGCAGGACTTCCGCTTCGGGGCCTCTGGTCCAGAGCGAGTATTCACTCTGAACGGCTGTTACCGGCTGGACTGCGTGAGCGCGGCGAATCGTTTTTGCGCCCGCTTCGGACATACCGAAGTGCTTTACTTTACCTGCCTTAATTAAATCTTTCACGGTACCCGCCACGTCTTCGATGGGCACCTTCGGGTCGACCCGATGCTGATAGAAGAGATCGATGGCATCGACCTTGAGCCGCTTGAGCGAGGCATCGGCGACGCGCTTAATTTGCTCGGGACGGCTATCTGGACCAACGAAACCCGGACTTCCATCCGGCTTCAGCTGAAAGCCAAACTTAGTGGCGATCGCCACCTTCCCGCGGAAGGGGGAAAGGCCTTCGCCGAGGAGCTCTTCGTTGGTGTGCGGTCCATAGACCTCGGCCGTATCAAAAAACGTGATGCCGCGGTCAACGGCGACGTGGAGGAGAGAGATCATCTCCTTCTTGTCCTTGGGCGGACCGTAAGAAAAACTCATTCCCATGCAGCCCAGGCCGAGGGCCGAGACGTCGAGGTTGCTTTTTCCAAGTTTGCGCTTCTGCATTGCTTCTCCTTCGCGATCGACTACGAGAAAAGTGTAGTTTGCTTGCGCGGCGAGAGTTTGCCTATTCCGCTGAAGTTCTTGCCCGATCCTCCGGGCGCTTAAAAGGATCTGCGATTTGGCCGAAAGGCGCGGAAATAACAGCGGCAGAATTTCTGGCGGAGAGGGAGGGATTCGAACCCCCGGTGCCCTTTCGGGCACGCCGGTTTTCAAGACCGGAGCCATCAACCACTCGGCCACCTCTCCGACTCTTACAGTTTTACTACAGTCCACGTATCCGATGCAGCCCCGACTGAACGTCGAGACGCTACTGGACGAGTCCGAAGGCGCGGGAATGAAACTCGATTACCTCGGCGAAGTGGGTGAGGAAATATGTCAGGCTGTGATCGCCGGGATAGGGATGATATTCATGCTTCACGTTTTCTTTTCTGAGTTCGGCGTCGAGGGCGGCTGCGCCTTTTTCGAAGCGGTAGTTGTCGTCCTGGCCGCAGTTGAAGTAGATCGCCATCTTTTTCAAAGCTGCCGCGTCCTTCTGCGCGAGAACAAAGGGGCTGTTGTCTTTCCAGTGCGGGACATTGATGGGGTCTCCAAACACTGTGGCCAGCAATTTTCCCAGAGGCGCACCGGAGTGTGCTGCGGTGTCGAGTTCCTGAGGTGATTCGGTGATGAGTGCTGCGCTTTGCGCGCTTACCGCTGAGAATAGTTCGGGATGGCCGAAGGCGAAGCGCAGAGCGCCGTATCCGCCCATGGATATGCCGCTAATGGCATGGTTACTGCGGCCCGGAGCAATGCGATATTTACTTTCGATGTGAGGAAGAAATTCCTGCAGAAAAAAGTCGCTGTAGCGAACCGAGCCGTCGGCGGAGTTGATGTAGAAAGTCCGGCGGCCTTCGGGCGCGACGATTAGAAATTCTCCGATCTCGTGTTGTTTGCGCATGTCGTCGAGCAATGTCCAGCCGCCGCTGTTGAAAAGTGTTTGTTCGTTGTCACCCAAGCCATGCAGAAAATAAAGGACGGGATAGCGCCGCGCTGGGTGCGCGTTTGCGCCAGTATCGTAGCTCGCCGGGAGATAGACGCAGTAATGAACTGGATATTTCAGGATGCGGCTGTTCAGCGCGTTGCAATCGATGCGGCTCTGGGCGCGAGCCGCGGGTAAAACCGCCAGCGCCGCGAATAGGAGAACAAGGCGGAAGCGGCGATCCATCGATTCACTCGTACCGCAACGCTTGCACGGGATCGAGGCGGGCGGCACGTCCGGCCGGATATAGACCAGCCGCAAGACTCACCAAGAAAGAGAAGAACAAAGCGAACCCCACCAGCCACCACGGGACCGACCAAAAATGCTCAGGCGGAAAAGACTGGCTCCTGAGATAAATATTCGTCCCCAGGTTGATGATCTGCCCGATCGCCCACCCCAGAGCTACTCCAAACACGCCGCCGAGAATGCCCATTGCGCCAGCCTCAGCAAAGAATAGGTTCTTGACGTCACTATCGCTGGCGCCGATGGCCTTCATGATGCCGATCTCGCGGCGACGCTCGAGGATCGCCATTACCAAAGTGTTCACAATTCCGATGAAGGCGACGGCGAGAGCGAGGCTGCCGAAGATACCGAGAAATACGTCCAGTACCTTGAAGAACTGCTGAATGCTCTTGCTGGCATCGAGAATGGAGAATGTGTTGAAGCCCATTTTCTTGACGGCGTCTTCCACCATCTGCACCTGGCTTGGATTCTTTACCCGGACGCTGAGGGAAGAATATACGGGCTGGTCGCTGGCGACGCGGGCAATTTCGCGCAGGTCGGTGGGCTGCATCACGTGCAGGCTCTCGGCGAGTTTGAGGGGAAGAAAGACCCGCGCTCGAGTCGGGCCGCGCATGCTTTCGGGATCGAGATCGGCAACCCCGACAATTGTTAGCTTCTGCTCGCGGGAGATCACCGAGTAGGCCGCGCCCGCTAAACTCTGATCGCTCGAGGCCGGCTCGGGTTTTGGCGCCATGGGCACGGTTGGTGCGGCCTCGCGCTGAGCGTAGCGCATGGTTAATTCTTTGCCGAGAAGCGGGGCGGCGAGTTCCTTTACGTTGGTTTCATCGACCCCGGATTTTGGAGTCTTCCCCAACAGCTCTTCGGCGAAGGTTTTTTGGATCACCACTTCGGGCGCAGTGTCAGAGGAGAAAAAATGTCCTTGCAAAGCGTCGAAGGCGTCGTTCGATTTCGCGGACGCGGCCAGCGCCGCGACCATCGTCAAATGGGGCTTGTCTTCATAGCGCAATTCGGTGATGAAGCGAATATCGGGATAGGCCTCGACCACATTTGGCAGATGTTGGATTTCATGTAGCGCGGCCTGATCGAGGATGCGGCTTTCGCCCGGAGCCGGGGCGTTGCGTTCTTCATCGCGGCCAAAGTTGCGGAGGTCGCGTCGGGAAGAAACCACGACCGTGTCGAATAATCCGGACTTCATCAGGCGGCGCGAGGCGAGCTGTTGCAATCCGATGCCGAGTGAAAGCATGGCGACCAGAGAGGCGACGCCGACGGAGATGCCGATTGTGGTCAGCGAATTTCGCAGAACGGATTCGCGGAGATTGCGCAACGCGAGTTCGGTGAGATCGGGAAGCTTCATCGACGCAGTTCCTCCGCTCTTAGCGGGGCTTCCGTGGTACGCGGCAAGTTGCTCTCGTCGCCAGCGAGCTTACCGTCGGCCAGAAAGATCAGGCGCTGAGCATAACGCTCGGCTAAGGCGCGCTCGTGGGTCACCATCACGACGGTCATGCCTAATTGCTGGTTGAAGTCACGAACCATATTCATGATTTCGGTACCGGTGCGGCTGTCGAGATTGCCGGTGGGCTCGTCGGCAAGCAGGAGTTTGGGACGATTGATCAACGCACGAGCCAGCGCTGCGCGTTGTTGTTCGCCTCCGGAAAGCTCGCTGGGCCGATGACGCATGCGTGCCTGTAATCCGACGCGGGTCAAGGCTTCGCGGGCAAGGGCGTCGCGTTTGCTGCGATCGACTTCGGCAAAACGCATGGGCAGTTCAACATTTTCCGCGAGCGTCATGCTGGCGATCAAATTGAAAGACTGAAATACCATTCCGACGGTGTAGAGGCGATACCCCGCGAGTTCTTCGCGCGAAAGCTTCGCCAAATCGCGATCGTGAACGATTACGCTGCCTGATGTGGGGCTATCGAGGCCGGCGATGAGATTCAGCACTGAAGATTTTCCGGAGCCAGAGCTTCCCAAGAGAGCTACGAACTCGCCGGCGCGCACAGTAAGGTTGACGCCATCGACCGCGCGGATCACGTTATCGCCCATGCGGTAGTGGCGGCAGAGCTGTTCCGTGCGAATCGCGGCCACACCGCTTGCGGAGGAATCGACAGTTGCGACGTTGTTTTTCGGAACCCCGGCAATGTTGCTCATCGGCTAGCGAACCTCTCCTCTGAGCACACGCATAGCGTCTCCGGCTTTGGCCTCGCTGTTGCGCGCCTGGTCAGAGTTGCCGTTGCCGCTGCCTTCGGTAGAGTCGCCCTCGCCCGGTGCGAGAAACATGTTTTCCTCCACTCCGTGCTGCCTAGTGTAAAGATCGTAGTAGCGGCCTTGCGCTACATAGAGTTGTTCGTGCGTACCGCGCTCGACGATCTGTCCCTGTTCCATGACCAGAATCTGATCGGCGCGGCGAATGGTGGACAGCCGGTGCGCGATCACGAATGTCGTGCGGCCTTTCATAAGATAAGAAAGTCCTTGCTGGATCATCTGCTCCGATTCGGAGTCAAGGCTCGAAGTTGCCTCGTCGAGAATCAAGATTCGCGGCTCGGCGAGGATCGCGCGCGCAATTGAAATTCGCTGGCGCTGCCCGCCGGAGAGCTTTACCCCGCGCTCTCCGACGACGGTGTCGTATTTGTCGGTAAACGACTCGGCAAATTCATCGACCCGCGCGATGCGGCAGGCGCGCATGATTTCTTCTTCGCTTGCTTCAGGGCGGGAGAATGCAACGTTCTCGCGAATGCTCCCGTCGAAAAGAAAAGATTCCTGCAACACGACGCCGAGACGGGTGCGGTAGGAGTCGAGGCGCACCGTGCTCAGGTCCGTGCCATCGACGAGAATTCGGCCTTTCGTGGGCACATAAAAGGCGGAGATCAGGCCGATGGTCGTCGACTTACCCGAGCCGGAAGAACCTACCAGAGCTGTCACCGTTCCAGGTTCGGCGCGGAAGGAAATGTCTCGCAGCACTTCGTGTACCGCATCGTAGCTGAAACTTACATGATCGAACTCGATGCGGCCCACGATGTCGCGCAAAGCCACGGAGCGGTTGGGGTCCTGATCTTCGGGGCGCTCGCGCAGAAGTTCCTGCGTGCGCTCTAAGCCTGCCAGCGCTTCGGTAAGCTGAGTCCCGATACCAACGGCCTGCGCCATGGGTGCGATCAGAAATGCTAGCAGGGCGGTAAAAGAAACCAAGCCGCCGGTGGTCATCGTCCCTGCCATGATCTGGCGCGCGCCCACGAACGTGACCACCGCGCCGACGAATCCGAGGAGCACGCTGGCCGATAAGCTCATGACCGAGGTGGCGGTCAGAGTACGCATTACATTTTCGAGCAGGCGCTTGACTCCGCTGGCGAAGACGGCCTCCTCGCGCTCCTCGGCGTGATAGCCCTTGATCACGCGCACGCCGCCCAGACTTTCAGTGAGGCGGCCCGTGACTTCGGCGTTGATCTTGCCGCGCTCGCGAAAGATGGGGCGGATGGTGCCGAAGGCTTTCGTCAGTGCGACAGAAAAACATAGTACGAATCCGAGCGCGATGAAAGTCATCGTCCCGCTGATTCGAACCAGAAGCACGAAAGCGATGGCCGAAGTGAGCAGGCCGCCGGTGAAATCGATCAGTCCCGTGCCCAGAAGATTGCGTACCCCTTCCACGTCGCTCATGATGCGAGACACCAGATTGCCCGTTTTGTTGACATCGTAGAACGCAACGGGAAGCCGGGAGACGTGCACTTGCACGCGCTGGCGCAATTCGGTGATCAGGCGTTGCGCGGCTTTCGAAAGCAACTGAGTGAGGAGGAACGAGGTGATTCCCTGAATCAGGGTTGCAGATAAAACGACCAACACCAGCCGGTTCAAAAGATGAAGCGAATGCTTGGGGATGACGCCGTCGAACAAAAATTTTGTCGAATACGGCAGAACCAGGCTGGCGACGCGGTTGAAGACCATCAGCAGAAGACCGAGGCTGAGCAGGGCGAGGCGCGGACGCGTGAGTTCCCAAACAATCGGTAACACGGCCCGCAAGCGCTGTGCCTTGGCGGGCTTTTGAGACGCTTTGTCTGGTGGAACAGCTGGTGGAGTCAATCTCTTGTTGGACTCCGCCGGGGCGCATTTGGCTTCATTATTACTGCATTGTGACATGTTCCGGCCTTGCGTTGTATCCTCGGGGCGTGTCCCGTATAACTGCGCCGGGGGGGTCATCAAAGCGTTCTCCAACTGTGGGCCTGCTGTTGGGTTTGCTAGTCACGCTGGCCGCGGTGGTTGCATATTCCGCTTACATCACGTGGCAAGTGGCTGGGCTGCGCAAGCTGCAGTCAGAGTTGATCGATCGCAATCGTAAAGATTCGCTGCAGTTGCTGCGCATTCAAAACGATTTGAATCTGCTGGCGGTCGCGATGCGGGACATGATCGATAACGACGAACCTTATCCGCTCACCGCTTGGTCGGCGCAGTTCCAGCGCATTCACAACGATCTGGATGATGCTATGCGACTGGAGGCCGCGCTCGCACCGACGAGCCGTACGGCGGAGCAGAGCGCTTCTTTGAGCAGCTCACTGACGCAATTCTGGGATGCCGTGGACCGGGTGTTTGCGCTGGCTGGTGCGGGAAACGAAAAAGACGCGCGCGCGCAGATACAGCTCTCGCTGCAGGCGCGACAGGCGGCGCTCAGCACGGCTGTGGCTCGGTTGCTGGTGCAGAACAGCGAGAACGAAGAGCAGGCGGCGCAGCACATCGTGGCGATTTACGATCGTGTGCAGCGGCAGGTTTATTTTTTTCTGGCGGCGACGCTCGCCGCTATTTTGCTGACCGGATTTTCCATGATCCGCTGGAACCGGCGGTTGTTCGCGCGCATGGAGGAACTTTCCGATCGGCGCAGCGAACTGGCGCAGAAATTGATTGCCACGCAGGAATCGACCCTGCGCTATATTTCGCGCGAGCTGCATGATGAGTTCGGGCAGATTCTCACGGCTATGGGTGCGATGCTCAGCCGCGCCGGCGCTCACGCTCCGCAGGGTTCGACTCTGAACTCGGATTTGCAGGAGGTCCGGCAGATTGCGCAGGAGACACTGGACCGCGTACGTAGCTTATCGCAGGCGCTGCATCCGGTGATGCTCGATGAAGCCGGGCTGGAGCGCACGCTGGACTGGTATATTCCGACCGTGGAGCGGCAGACGGGAGTTGCCATATCCTACGAGAAGCGGGGTGAGCCGTTCGCGTTGAATGGCAGCGCGGCGGTGCAGGTCTATCGCGTGCTGCAGGAGGCTCTGAACAATGTAGCGCGGCACTCGGGCGCGAAGCAGGCTTGGGTGCGATTGCGTTTCCTGGAGGCACATCTGGAGTTGGAGGTGGAAGATCATGGCGTCGGTTTTAACGGGCGACCGGCGCGGCAGGGCATTGGATTGGTGGCAATGCGCGAGCGTGTAGAGTTGATGGGCGGAAGCATCGCGTTTTCGATTCCCTCCGGTGGTGGTACTTTGCTACACCTACAAGTTCCGCGCGAGAAGGTTGAGATGCAGGAAGCTGAGAGCAATTCCTGAGTTAAGATCCGGAGTTACGAGCAAGTCTAGGTGAGACAGTTTGGCGAGACAATTTTCAATCCGCGGATACAGACGGGAAGCGAGTAATAGTCACGATGACGAAAAAGATCACGGTGCTTTTGGTTGACGATCACGGTTTGGTTCGGCGCGGCTTCCGGCGGATGCTGGAAGATGAAACGGATATGGAAGTAGTCGGCGAGGCGGGCGATGGCGAAGAGGCCGTCAAGCTGGCGAAGCAGTTGAAGCCGCAGGTTGTAGTGATGGACTGCGCCCTGCCTAAGATGAACGGCCTCGATGCCACGCGGCAGGTTCTCGCGGAGTCGCCGGAGACTGCGGTCCTGATGCTCAGCATGCACGCGGAGAGCACGTGGGTGCGGCAGGCGATTGAAGCTGGGGCCAAGGGATACATTTTGAAGAATGCGATGAATCTGGAATTGGGGCCAGCGGTGAGACGCGTCGCCGGCGGTGAGACCGTTTTCGATCCTCAAGTTGCGCAGTCCGAAATTCTCAAGGGAGAGCGCAGTAGCGGGCTGACGCCGCGCGAGTTGGAAGTCCTGCAGATGATTGTCGATGGCAAGTCGAACAAAGAAATCGCCACCTCGCTCGATCTCAGCGCGAATACGGTCGCGGTGCATCGCGCCAACATCATGAACGCGCTTGGCATTCATAAGACAGCGGAGTTGGTGGTCTACGCCATTCGCTCGGGGCTGGTAACCGTTCCGTGAGACGCAGAGAATTTCTGCGTTGTGTGGCGAGCCTGGCAGCAGTTTCGCAGTTGCCTTTGCATAGCTGGGGCGTGGCTGCAGCTTCGCCCGGATTTCGATTCTCCGATGTAACTTCCTCCTCGGGCATTCAGTTTCAGCACAACAGCGGCGCGTTTGGCGGAAAATTTCTGCCCGAGACTCTGGGATCCGGCTGCGCTTTTCTCGACTACGACCGCGATGGCTGGCAGGACATTCTTCTCATCAACGGAATGGATTGGCCCGGCCACAAGCAGCGCCGCTCGACCTTGCGGCTTTACCGCAACAACCGGAACGGCACTTTTACCGACATGACGGCGCGAGCCGGACTCGACGTTGAAATGTACGGAATGGGGGTGGCGGTGGGGGACTACGATAACGACGGCTTCCCTGACATTCTCATTACTTGTGTGGGGCAGAATCGACTGTTTCACAACACCGGCAAGGGAACGTTCGTCGACGTTACCGAGCACAGCGGGTTGGGGAAGCGCACGGGATTCAGTACTTCGGCGTTGTGGTTCGATTACGACCGCGACGGCCTGCTGGACCTCTTCGTTTGCAACTATGTAAAGTGGTCACCGGAGCGCGACGTCTTCTGCAGCCTTGATGGCAAGCATAAGTCGTATTGCACTCCTGAGGCTTATCGCGGCGAGACTTGCTGGCTGTTTCACAATCGTGGCAATGGCACGTTTGAAGATGTGACAGCTTCCAGCGGCATTTTCGACAGTAGTTCGAAGTCTCTAGGCGTTGCCATGCTCGATGACGGCCACAGCGGTTGGCCCGATCTGTTGGTAGCCAACGATACGCAGCCGAACAAGTTATATCGCAATCAGCGCAACAGCACTTTCAAAGATGCTGCGGTCGAGGCTGGTCTCGCGTTCAGCAGCGAGGGCAAAGCGCGCGCCGGCATGGGCGTGGATGTTGGCGACTTCACGAACGCCGGCAGTTCCGGAATCGCGATTACGAACTTCGACAACGAGATGACTGGCCTGTATGAATTCGCAGGAAAAAGTTACGAAGATGTGGCGGCACACGCGGGAGTGGGACTGGCGTCAAAGAACAGCCTGGGGTTCGGTTGTGTATTTCTGGACGCGAATCTTGACGGTTGGCTTGATCTCGCTGTTGCGAACGGGCACATAGACGAGACAGTTCGGAATATTCGCGGCAATGTGGGGTATGCGCAGCCTCCGCTTTTATTTGTTAACGATGGCAGGGGGAACTTTCGTGATATTGCCGCGGAAGTTGGCGGGGGCTTCGATGAGCCCAAGGTCGGCCGCGGGCTGGCTTATGGAGATTTCGATCGCGATGGCGATCTTGATTTGCTGCTGACCACGAACAACGGACCGGCTTACCTTTACCGCAACGATCAGCTGGCAAAAAACCGCAGCATTCGTTTTCGGATGGTGGGCACGAAATCGAATCGGGATGCGATCGGCGCGGTCGTGCGCGTTTCCGCTGGAGGATTGAACCAGTCGCGCATGGTGAAGAGCGGATCGAGCTATCTTTCGCAGTCGGAACTTCCGGTTACGTTTGGCTTGGGGAAGATCGAGAAGGCCGAGCGTATTGTGATTCAGTGGCCGAGCGGGCGAACCGAGGAATTTGCCAACCTCACCGCGGGGCGCGGGTACGAGTGCGTCGAAGGTAAGGGAATTACTCCGCTGGATGGATTTTGATTCGGAAAAATTCTTAAGGATGGCTGATCGTTCCCGAGGCGGCGAGATCGATGTCAACTGATTCGCTGACTTTCAGGAACAGCGTGCTCGGGTTCTTCATGCCCCAGGCAGCGTAGGGAACGGCGAAGTGAAGCGTCGCGGTAAAGTGATCGGGGAACATTTCGACCTCGGCCGGGACAGTCAGATCGTGCTCCGACCCGTGGATGGCGAAGACGCCGTGCACTTTCACCGACGACTTGCCCTGCGGCGCCAGGGTTCCGTCGAAGCGGTCTGGACGGAAGACGATATCCGGGTAGCGCTCGCTCTCGAGCACTTCGCGATGCATTTTGCGGTCGCGCATTCCGCTGCCGCTCTGCCCGCTTTTGGCGTCCACGATAATTTCACCGGTTAGTTTTTTCCTCGCCGGATCGAGATGCAAGTCGCTCGGCTTGGCTTGAAAGGTTCCGCGAACGGTATGAAGTACATCGCCCAAAGTGAAGTTGATGCTGGTGTGCTGGGGATCGAGGCGCAGCGCTAAATCCTCGGCCAACGATGCAAGACAAGAGAAGACTAGAAATGCGGCCAAACACGGCAGCTTGAATCTCCGAGATAATGTGCGATTTTCGAACAGCGAACGGAGAACTTTCATGAGCCTACGCCGTCAAGAGCTCCCAGCCCAGCGTGAGGCTTTCCCGCGCGAGATTCAGAGGAGAAAGGCGGCCGACATGGAAGGCCACCAAGCTTTGAAAAATTTCAGGACGACGCTTAAAAGTTTTAAGCACGCGTTGCTGAAATCCCGGGCGGCCATCGAGAGTCAGCATCAATCGTGCCATGAACGTTGGCCGCAGTGCCAGTTTCCGGTGCGAAATCTGATAGGCGGCGAGGTTGCCGGAGCGCAGAGAACTCGGCAACACCAGGGCTTGATTGAAAGATAGACCCAGACCTTCGCCGGTGATGGCATCGACGGTACCGGAAGCGTCGCCGATTAAGGCAATGTTCCTGCGCCACACGCTCTTCAGTCTGCGGTTCGCCGATACCGACCCTTTCTCGGTGGACGAAACCTCGGCCTGACGAAGCCGGGTGCTGAGTTCGGGGAATTGGTTCAGCGCTTCATCGAGGCGAAGCTTGGCGTTATGCGAGGCGACGGCGACGCAGACTTCACTGTCACTGATTCCAGTTACATAGCCCTGGCTGTGCTTGCCCCAATAAATTTCCATGCGGTCGGTCCAAGGCCGCACGCGATAATGCCGGCGGAAGGAGTAGCGCAGAGCCGAGCGCGAGTGCGACTCAAGATTCGCCCAGCGCCGAACGCGGGAGTATGCTCCGTCGGCTCCAATAATCCAGCGAGCGCAAATCCTGCGGTCGCCCAGGCGAACTTCGGTCCGAGAATTGGTGTGCGAAATTCCTGTAACAGTGGCTTGCCATAACTGATCGACGCCCACCTCTGTGGCGCGTTCGATCATGGCGCGATGCAAGGTGGTGCGGCGAACTGCCAAGCCGTAGACGCCGGAAGGAAAGTCGGCATCGGCTTCGTACGTTTGTTTCGAAACTCCTGAACTTAAGAAGCGAACTCCCCGCAGATGGCATGCATCCCCGGCGGGCACGCGAACTTTCAAGCTCTCGAGCGCGGAAACTGCATCCGGCATCAACGCTTCGCCGCAGGCTTTATCGATTGGCGGCCTGCATCCGTCGGCTAGCATCACGCTCAAACCTCGCTGGCGCGCGGCGATGGCTGCAGCCAACCCGGCGGGGCCGCCGCCAATCACAAACACATCCGTCGAGTTCAGCAAGTCTCAACCTCACCATTGCAAAAGCACAAGCTCAGAACAGAAACCGGGCCCCATGGCGGCCAGCAGGCCCAGCGTGCCAGGTTCAGGCCGGCGGTTCTTCATCACGTCTTCGAGCACACAGAGCACGGAAGCCGAAGAGAGATTACCGACCTTGCGCAGGCAAGCCCACGAAGCATCCAGTTGTCCATTGTGCAATCCCAAAGCGTCAGCCGAAGCGTCGAGCACTTTGGGGCCGCCGGTATGGAGGACAAAACTCTTCAGATCGCTTCGCTTGTGGCCGTTATCCGCAACAAATGCGTCCACGTCCCGCCCCAGGTTTTCCCGAATCAGGGTCGGAACCTCGGTAGAGAGTATGATGCGAAAACCCTTCTCGGAAATGTTCCAGCCCATCATTTCTTCTGTGGCGGGATAAAAGATGGACCGCGTGGCAAGAATCTTCGGTCCGGGCGCTGCATGGCCATTCTCGAACTCTGGTCCGGTCACAATCACGGCCGCGGCGCCATCGGCGAAAAGCCCGGAAGAAATCAGGTTCGCGACCGACAAGTCCTCGCGCTGCAGCGTGAGCGAGCAAAGCTCAACTGAAACCAAGGCGGCAGCCTGTTTTGGATAGGCGCGAACGTAATCGGAGGCGCGGGCGATTCCGGCAGCTCCGGCCACGCAGCCCAAGCCAAAAATCGGAGTGCGGCGAATGTTAGCCGGAAGATTCATGCGGTTGATCAACAGCGCATCGATGGACGGGCTGGCGACACCAGTCACGGTCGTAAACAATAACGCTCCCAAATCTTTTGTCTCTAGTCCGGCCGTCTGCAAGGCGCGACAAAGAGCCTGCTCGCCTAATTCCTGCGCAACTCGAATCCAGATGTCGTTGGCCTGGCCCCACGTCTTGATGTCGACATACTCTTCGGCAGGAATGGCCAAATAGCGGCCATCCACGGTCACATTCTTGTGCAGGCGTGCCAGTAAGAGTGGATTCTTGAGTTGATCACCCCAATAATCCTGGAGGCGTTCGAGGAGGACTTTCTGGGTGTAGTAATGCTTCGGAAATGCGCTTGCCGCGCTTGCAATCCTCATGGATTCTATGTCCTGAAGTAAATCTCAGCACGGAATCAACCTCCAAGCCAACCGAATCGAAGGAGCTTATCGATTAGATGCAGGCTCTGGTATGTGGTTGTCCCAGACGACTCCGTACCGGCGTATGCATTGTCGCAGAATTGACGGCCTTTTGGTTGTCATAGCCTGCAAAATTTGCAGGATTCGAGATAACGAAATTCAAGCGCTGCCTGCCGAGACGGACCGATCAGGACTGTGGCATAGACGGCGCACCGAGTGCGCGCCGCTCTATTTCAGGACTGCGATCGAACTCGGCGTGTTGCCGGTAGCATAGGTGAAGATGGCATTCAAGCTTCCTCCGCTGTTGCCGAAGGCCTCAATGCCGGGTGAAGATTGCTGGTTCGCCACGTACAAATATTTTCCGCTGGGATCGAGCGCCAGGAAACTGGGATTGACTTCCGAGGCAAACGGCGAATCAGCGATGACGGTGGGAAAGCCGGTGGTCGCATCGATCGTGTAAGTCGCGACGTTCCCAGAACCCTGATTCGCCACATAAAGATATTTCCCTGAGGGATCCACGAGGACTGCGACCGGGCCCTGATTAACATCGGCGAGAGCTGAACCCGGAACCTCTTTCAATCCGCCAGTCGAGCTGATCGAAAAGATGGAAATGCTGTTGGATACTTTGTTGGTAACGTAGAGGTACGCGCCCTTGGGATCTATGGCGATGCCCGAAGGGTCCTGGCCATCGCTGCTTATCTGGACGATGGGTAAGAGTGCACCGGCGTTCACGCTGAAGCCCAGGATTGAGCCGAAGGATGAACTTTGATTAAAGCTGGGAGTGGTTACATACAAGAACGTGCCAGTGGGCGATATCGTCATGTTGAGCGGCGAAGCCCCGATCGGAAACGGCGAACCTGTAACCTGGCTCAATCCACCGGTGCTGCTGTCGATGGTGAATACCGAGATGTTATTCGAGGTGGAGTTCGCGACATACAAATATTTTCCACCCGGGTCCATGACCAAGTTCTGAGGATCCGTTGCTCCCGGCGTAACCGATGTGCGGGGAGTGATCTCGGTCAGGACACCGTCGCTGGCAATGCTAAACAGGGAGATGTCGTTCTCGCCGACGCCGGGATTCGCCGTATACAGATATTTTCCGTTCGGATGAACCACCACGGAGGTCGCACTATTGCCCGCGGGGAAGGGGCTGCCCGCAATCTCCGTAAGCACCCCTGAGTTAGGATCCTCGCGGTAAGTCGCAACTTCATTGGCGGCGGGGAGAGTGGCGAATACATAGTGGCTGGTGGTGCTGCCGCATCCGGCCAGGCCGGCGATGCTTGTGAGAACGACTATCAAGATTAATGCTCGATGAAGCATCCATGACTCCTGAAGGAATTTGAAAGCGCTAAACACACGCGAAGAACAATAATACTGTGGCCGCGGGGAATCCGGCGAACTTTGCGAGAGTATCAGCTTTTTGCCGCTGAGGGTGCGATGCAAAAGCTAAGAAGGGTGGTTGCATGCGGGCTTGCGGCGAGCGCGGCGCCCGGCCGACTTCAGTGGGCTGGGCTGGGCGTGGGTGCCGAGGCTGGTGGTTGCGGAAGGGGATCTGCTTCGCCGCCGCGCAAGGCCAGCCGCAGGCGATCGAGATACACATAGACTACAGGGGTCGTGAATAGCGTTAGCGCCTGGCTGACGATCAATCCTCCGACGATGGTGATGCCGAGCGGCCTGTGCAGCTCTGAGCCAGTGCCTGTGCCCAAGGCTAGCGGCAAGCCTCCGAGAAGCGCGGCCATCGTGGTCATCATGATCGGGCGGAAGCGCAGCAGGCAGGCTTCGTAGATGGCCTCAACCGGCTTCTTGCCTTGTGTGCGCTCCACGTCGAGAGCCACGTCGATCATCATGATGGCATTTTTCTTCACCAACCCGATCAAGAGGATGATGCCGATGGTTCCAATCACATCGAGTTGGTTGTGGGTGAGCAGCAGCGCCAGCAGCGCTCCCACGCCGGCGGAGGGCAGCGTCGACAAAATGGTGATGGGATGGATATAGCTTTCGTAAAGCATGCCTAGCACGATGTAAACGGTGACGAGCGCGGTCAGGATCAGGACGGGCTCGCTCGAAAGAGAGTCCTTAAATGCGGCCGCTGTGCCCTGGAAGCTGGCTTGAATCGTAGTGGGGAAATTGATGCTGCGTTGTGCCTGGTC
Source organism: uncultured Acidobacteriaceae bacterium (assembly GCA_963789875.1). Lineage (GTDB taxonomy): Bacteria > Acidobacteriota > Terriglobia > Terriglobales > Acidobacteriaceae > Sulfotelmatobacter. The sequence continues at coordinate 596,358 of CAWBMI010000002.1, forward strand.
GATGGCGATCGTGGCCTGTCCGAGAGAAACTCCGGGAGCTAGATTGAATGAAATCGTGACCGATGGAAACTGGCTCTGATGGTTTACGGCAAGTGGAATGTTCGAGGGGGCGAAATGCGTAAACGCCGCCAGCGGAATCGGCGCTCCGCTGGAAGAGCGCAGATAAATATTCTGCAAAGCCTCCGTGGTTTGCTGAAACTCGGGCGCGACTTCCATGACCACGTGATACTGGTTGAGCGGCCGGTACATGGTCGAGACCTGGCGCTGGCCGAAAGCGTCGTAGAGCGCGTTATCGATATCCTGTGCGGCCACGCCGAGACGGCTCGCAGTGTCGCGGTCGATCACCAACTGGGCTTGCAATCCTTTATCCTGCTGATCGGTGTTGACGTCGCGCAGGTCGGGCAGCTTGCGCATTCTTGCGAGCAATTGCGGCGCCCAGGTGTTGAGCTCGTTCAGATTCTCGCCCTGCAGCGTGTATTGATATTGCGCATTGCTCTGGCGTCCACCGATGGTGAGGTCTTGTGCGGATTGCAGAAAGAGCGTGGCTCCGGGCACGACCGCAAGTTTGCCACGCAGGCGGTTGATCACATCGTCGGCGGTAACATTGGGGCAGGATTGCCAGAAGTGCCGCTTCACGCAGTGACCCCGGTCGGAGAGCGGTTTCAACATGATGAAGAAGCGGCCCTGATTCGAAACTGTGTTGCCTCCGGCAAAACCAACGATCGTGCTCACCGCCGGGTCGGTCATGACAATTTTTACGTAGAGGTCCATCTTGCCGCGCATGGCCTGGAAAGAAATATCCTGCGCCGCCTGAACCGATCCCGCGATCCTCCCCGTATCCTGCTGCGGGAAGAAACCTTTCGGCACGATGATGTAGAGGTAAACGCTGAGGCACGCCACCAGAATCGTGACGACCAGAGTCACCAACTGATATTCGAGAACCCACTTGAGCGCGTGCCTGTAGGTGTTGAGAGTTTTGTCGAAAAACCATTCGCTGATGCGATAAATGCGATTGTGCCGCTCATCGTGCGCGGGTGGGCGCAGGAACTTGGCACACATCGTGGGCGTGGTGGTCAGCGAGACTAAGAGCGAAACTCCGATGGCGATGCTGAGCGTGACTGCAAACTCGCGGAATAAACGCCCGACGATCCCGCCCATCAGAAGTAACGGTATGAAAACAGCTACCAGCGAAAGGCTCATGGAGAGCACGGTGAAGCCGATTTCAGCCGCTCCTTTGAAGGCCGCTGTCACAGCGTCCATGCCCTGTTCGACATAGCGCGTGATGTTCTCAAGCACTACGATGGCATCATCGACTACGAATCCGGTGGAGATTGCGAGCGCCATCAGCGAAAGATTGTCGAGGCTGAAACCGCATAGATACATTCCGCCGAAGGTGCCAACGAGAGAGAGTGGCACGGCGATGCTGGGAATGATGGTAGCTCGCACCGTGCGCAGGAATGCGAACACGACCAGGATTACGAGAACGATGGAGACGATCAGGGTAAATTCGATGTCCTTGACCGACGCGCGGACCGTGACCGTGCGGTCCAGGGCGATGCTGAGCCTGATGGCAGGGGAGATCGACGACTGCAGATAGGGCATCAAGCCGATCACGCGGTCGACAGTCTCGATGATGTTGGCGCCGGGCTGCCGGAAAATAATGATCAGGACGCTGGGTTTGCCGTTGGCCAACCCGATGTTGCGAACGTCCGACACGGAATCCTGTACATCGGCTACGTCTCCCAGGCGAACGGGAGCGCCGTTACGATAGGCGACGATTAACGGCTGGTAATGATCGGCGGTAAAAATCTGATCGTTGTCGGTGAAAGTCCACGTGGTGGTTTGATTGGAAACTTGTCCTTTGGCCTGGTTTGCGTTCGCCAGGTTCAGAGCGTTGCGAACCGTGTCCAATCCCACGCCCAGCTTGTTGAGCAGCATGGGATTCACTTCGGCGCGCACAGCCGGCTGCGCCGCCCCGCCCACGAAAACCTGTCCCACTCCACTGACTTGAGCGAGCTTCTGCGCCAGAATGGAATCGGCCGCGTCATACATTTGCGGCACGGTCTCGGTGTCGGAGGTCAGCGCCAGAATCATGATGGGCGCGTCGGCGGGGTTGGCTTTCCGGTACGTTGGATTGCTGGGCAAGTTTGCGGGGAGCTGGCTGCGGGCGGCGTTGATTGCCGCCTGCACATCCCGCCCCGCGGCATCGATGTTTCGGTTCAGATCAAATTGCAGAACGATGCTGGTCGAGCCGAGCTGGCTCGTGGACGTCATCTGATTCACGCCGGAGATACGGCCGAACTGGCGCTCGAGAGGCGTGGCTACGGCCGAGGCCATCGTCTGCGGGTCGGCGCCGGGCAGACTGGCACCGACCTGAATCACGGGAAAATCGACTCGCGGCAACGAGGCAACCGGCAGAAAGTTAAAAGCAAGAATGCCGGAGAGCAGCAACGCCGCCGCCAGAAGCGAAGTGCCGATCGGTCGCCGAATGAATGGAGCCGAGATGCTCATGCTTTAATGCGCAAACTCAATCCGCGGGAAACTCCTGCGGAATGGGATTGCCGATCTTGTATTTTTCAAACCTCTGCGCCAGCCGGTCAAACCACAAGTAAACCACCGGCGTGGTGTAGAGCGTAAGCAACTGGCTGAGAATCAGTCCGCCCACGATCGTGATACCCAGCGGACGCCGCAACTCTGCACCCGTCCCAGTTCCGAGCGCCAGGGGCAGACCGCCGAGTAGGGCTGCCATCGTGGTCATCATGATGGGGCGGAAGCGCAGAAGGCACGCTTGAAAGATCGCTTCCTCAGGCGGCTTGTGTTCTTCGCGCTCGGCCTCGAGCGCGAAATCGATCATCATGATGGCATTCTTCTTCACGATTCCTATCAGGAGGATGATGCCTATCAACGCCACCACCGTTAGATCGTTGCCCGTAAGTTGCAGGGCCAGGATCGCACCCACGCCCGCCGACGGCAGCGTAGAGAGGATTGTGATGGGGTGAATGTAGCTCTCGTATAAGACTCCGAGCACGATGTACACGGTAATGATGGCGGCGAGAATAAGGAAAGGTTCACTCGAAAGCGAATTCTGAAACGCCGCAGCCGTGCCCTGGAACGAGGCGTGGATGCTGGCCGGCATTTGAATTTCTTTTTCCACTTGCTGAATGGCGCGCGTGGCGTCGCCCAGCGAACCTCCCGGCGCGAGATTGAAGGAGAGCGTCACCACCGGAAATTGTCCCTGATGGTTCACCGCTAAGGGTGCGCTGCTTGAGTGCATGCGGATGAAAGATTTGATGGGAACCGGGGCGCCGCTGGTGGTGGCGGTGGCTGCATTCGCGGTGGGTGCACCGCTGGCGGGTGCAGCGCTGCTGGGCCGAATGTACACGTCGTTCATCGCGTCAGGCGATTTGGCGAAATTCGGCATGACTTCCAGCACGACGTGATATTGATTCAACTGGGTGAAGATGATCGAAACCTCGCGCTGACCGAAGGCGTCGTAGAGCGTATTGTCGATGGCTTGCGGCAGGATTCCCAGGCGCGAGGCGGTATCGCGGTCGATGGTGATATTAGTTCTAAGGCCGCCGTTGAGTTGATCGGTGGCGACGTCGCGCAGTTCGGGACGCTGGCGAAGTTTGTCGACGAGCTTTGGGGTCCATTGCGCGAGCTCCTGCGCGTCCGCATCTTCAATCGAATATTGAAACTGGGTGCGGCTCACGCGATCTTCCACGGTAAGGTCCTGCACCGGCTGCATGTAGAGCGTGATGCCATCCACTTTCGCCAGTTCCGGTTGTAAACGCCGAATGATCGCCGAAGCGTCATCGCTGCGCTCATCGCGGGGCTTTAGGTTGATTTGAATGCGCCCGCTGTTGGGCGTGGTGTTGGTGCCGTCGACGCCGATGAAAGAGGAGAGGCTCTCAACATCTTTATCTTTGAGAATCACCTTCGCCAAATCTTGCTGGAGCCGCGACATGGCGGTGAAGGAGACATCGTCCGGCGCTTCGGAAATTCCAAGAATCACGCCTGTGTCCTGAACCGGAAAGAATCCTTTAGGCACGACTACATAGAGAATCAGGGTTAAAACCAGAGTGCCGAAGGTTACGAGCAACGTCACCGTCTGGTGCTTCAAAACCCATTTCACCGTGCGACCGTAAGCGGCGATCACCCGGTTGTAAAAGTCTTCTGTGACCTCGTAGAAGCGGCCCTTCTCGCCTTCTTTGCGGTGCTTGAGCAACTTGGCGCACATCATGGGTGTGAGCGTCAGAGAGACGCCCGCCGAAACGAGAATCGTCACTGCCAGCGTTACGGCAAACTCGCGGAAGAGGCGGCCAACGATGTCACCCATGAACAACAGGGGGATCAGCACCGCGATCAGCGACACGGTCAGCGAGACGATGGTGAAGCCAATCTGCCCGGAGCCTTTGAGAGCGGCGTCCAGCGGCGAGTCTCCGGCTTCGAGATAGCGGTCGATGTTTTCGATCATGACGATGGCGTCGTCCACCACGAAGCCGGTGGAGATGGTCAACGCCATTAGTGTGAGATTGTTCAGGCTGTAGCCGAGCACGTACATCACGCCGAAGGTTCCCACGATCGAGAGCGGGACGGCGACGCTGGGAATAAAAGTGGCGCGCAGGTTTCGTAGGAAGAAGAAAATGACGATGACCACCAGCACGATGGTTAACGCGAGTTCGAATTCGACATCTTTCACCGAAGCGCGAATGGTGGTGGTGCGGTCGGTAAGGATCTGAACTTTCACGGCCGAGGGCAACGAGGCCTGCAACTGCGGCAGCAACTTTTTGATGCCGTCGACGACGCTGATAATGTTTGCGCCCGGCTGGCGCTGGATGTTGACGATGACGGCGGGAGTCGTGTTCATCCAGGCCGCCAGCAGCGTGTTTTCCGTCCCGTCGATCACGTTGGCCACATCGCTCAGTCGCACTGGCGCGCCGTTCTTGTAAGCGATCACGATGGGCTTGTACTGCTCGCTGGAGAAGAGTTGATCGTTGGCACCGATAGTGTAGGACTGGCGGGCGCCATCGATGACGCCCTTGGCTTGATCCACATTCGCCTCGGCCAGCGCGGTACGAACGTCTTCGAGGCCGAGACCGTAGGAAGCGAGCGCGGTGGGATTCACCTGCACGCGCACGGCGGGCTTCTGTCCGCCGCTGATCGAAACCAGTCCCACACCCGGCAATTGCGAGATTTTCTGCGCCAGAGCGGTGTCGGCGAGGTCTTCGACCTTCGACAGGGCAAGAGAATCAGAGGTCATGGCCAGCGTGAGAATGGGGGAGTCGGCAGGATTTACTTTGTTGTAAATCGGAGGATTCGGCAAGTCCAGCGGCAAAAACGTCGCCGACGCGTTGACTGCGGCCTGCACCTGCTGCTCTTCGACGTCAATATTTTGATCGAGGCCGAACTGCAGTGTGATCACCGAACTGCCAAACGAACTGGTCGAGGTCATCTGGCTCAATCCGGGGACTTGCCCGAACTGCCGCTCCAGCGGAGAAGTCACCGACGACGCCATCACGTCAGGGTCGGCGCCGGGATAAAACGTGACTACTTGAATGGTTGGATAATCGACTTCAGGGAGCGCGGAAACCGGCAACTGCAGAAACGCCACCCAGCCCACCAGCAGCACGCCCACCATTAATAGCGTGGTCGCTACGGGCCGGAGAATGAATAAGCGTGAAGGACTCATGAAGCTGGAATTCCCGATATAGCGCCGCTGCTCTTTGATCCATTCGCGCTGCTGGGCGCGCCGTTGCGCGGCTCGATCTTGCTGCCGGTCTGCAGTTTGTCCTGGCCGTCAGTGACCACGGTGTCGCCGTTGGTTAGCCCGGCGGTGACCACTGTGGTATTGCCCTGGGTCAGGGAAATCGTGATGGGCCGCGCCTCAACCGTGTTATCGGGCTTCACAGCGTAAACAAAAGCGCCCTGCGGACCGCGCAATACCGCGGCCGTCGGCAGCACTGTGCTGTTTTTTCTGGTCTCGAGCAGCAGGCTGGCATTCACAAACTGATTGGGCCACAGCCGATTATCTTTATTGTCGAAGACGGCCTTGAGCTTGGCTGTGCCCGTGGACTGATCGATCTGGTTGTCGATCGTCGTGAGTTTGCCGGTGGCCAGCTTGGTCTGATCATCGCGGCTGTAAGCATCGACCGTGAGCGTGGAGTTATTCATGTGCTGCGCCACGGAAGGCAGTTGATCTTCCGGCAGCGTAAAAATCACTGCGATCGGCTGCAGTTGGGTAAGGATGAGCATGGGATTGGTGTCGGCGGCATGCACGATGTTGCCGGGATCGACCTGGCGCAATCCGACTCTGCCGGTAAAGGGCGCCGTGATATTGCAATAGATAATTTGGAGCTTGGCGTTATCGATCTGCGCCTGGTCGGTTCGCACCTGGCCATCGAGTTGATCGACGAGCGACTTTTGCGTATCGACCTGCTGCTGAGCAATGCTTCCCGACGGAATCAGCGTGGTATAGCGCTCCAGATTTAGTTTTGCGTCACGCAGCGTGGCCTGATCTTTGAAGAGCTGGGCATGCATCTGCTCCAGTTGAACTTCGTAGGGGCGGGGATCGATCACGATCAGCAAGTCGCCTTGCTTCACCGTCTGCCCTTCGGCGAAGTTGACGCGCATAATCTGGCCATCGACTCGGCTCTTAATGTTGGCCGTGTAGAACGCCGTCACCGAGCCCAAGCCGACGAGATAAACCGGTACATCCTGTTGTTGCACTTTGGCCACGGCTACGGAAACCGCGCGCGGCGCGGCCGCCTGGGCCTGCTGCTGTTTGGACTCAGAGGTGGTGCAGGCGGTGAGCGCTGAGAGCGCCATAACCGCGAGCAGAACAGCGGCCCGGGAGATTTGTTTAGGAAAAACCATATGAGTTTTATTCACGGTTTTATAGAGAATAGAGACATGAGCTTTCACACGAACCGGCAACGGACCTGCCATTGGTTAGACGTATTCATTTTCCATTCGGTTGCGAAACTCCGGCCGGGAACAGCAGCTTTTCTGGCCATCTCCTTCTGGAGGGTCAGGCAGGAACCGAAACGCAGACGTAATAGTAATGCCCTACAAAACCAGCATCAACTGCGGCGCGGCGCAGGTCAAGGCCGGGGCGAAGATTTTACAAATCTTTACTCGCTTTGACCGTACGTTTACGGTGATGCGGCACGAAGCGCTGCGGACGCGGGATGCAGCGCTTCGTAGGCGGAAATCTCGGCCACGTGTTGCAGAGTGAGACCAATATCGTCGAGCCCATTCAGCAGGCAGTGACGCACGAATTCATCGACGGTGAACTTCGCGAGAAAGCCCTGGTCGTCACGAACCTCGCAGCGCTCCAGATCGATGCTGAGCTCATAGTTGGGGATTTGGCTGGGACGCTTCAGGAGTTCCGCAACTTCATCGTCGCTCAGGCACACGGTCAGGAATCCATTCTTCGCGCTGTTGTTAGCAAAGATGTCGGCGAAGGAAGAAGAGATCACGGCGCGAAAGCCGAAGTCCGCTAGCGCCCATACCGCGTGCTCGCGGGAAGATCCGCAGCCAAAATTTTTACCCGCGACCAGAATGCTTGCCCCCTGGTAGCGCGGTTCATCAAGAATAAAGCCGGCGTTCTTTTTTCCATCGACGGAGAAGCGCCAGTCGTAAAAAAGAAACTGGCCGAAGCCGGTGCGTTCGATCCGCTTCAGAAATTGTTTGGGGATGATCTGATCCGTATCGACGTTGACCCGGTCGAGCGGAGCCACGAGGCCGCGATGTTTGCGAAATGCTTTCATGCAGTTTCTTTGTACGTTAGTTTTCCGACATTCACTTATAGTCCCATTCGCGAATATCGGTGAAATGCCCGGTAATCGCGGCTGCCGCGGCCATCATGGGGCTCACCAGGTGCGTACGTCCGCCGCGGCCCTGGCGTCCTTCAAAATTTCTATTGCTGGTGGAGGCGCAGCGCTCGCCGGGCTGCAAAATATCGGGATTCATGCCCAGACACATCGAGCATCCCGACTCGCGCCATTCGAAGCCGGCATCGAGAAAAATCTGATGGAGTCCTTCTTGCTCGGCGGCGCGCTTTACCGTTTGCGATCCGGGCACGACCATGGCGCGCACCTTCGAGCTCACGTGATGGCCTTTCGCCACGCGAGCGGCAGCACGCAAGTCTTCCAGCCGCGAATTCGTACAGGAGCCGATGAATACACGGTCGATGCCAATTTCTTCGATGCGCGTGCCCGGCTCGAGGCCCATGTATTGCAAGGCGAGTTCGGTGGCGCGTCGATCGGAATCCGCAAGCTTCGCAGTTTCGGGTACTCGACCAGTAACCGAAACGACCATGCCGGGGTTCGTGCCCCAGGTTACAAAAGGAGAAAGCTGCGCGGCATCGATCTCGATCACTTTGTCGAACTGCGCGCCGTCGTCGCTAGGCAGGCTGCGCCAGCGTTCGATCGCCCGCTCCCATTCTTCATTCTGCGGGGCAAAGCGCCTGCCTTTTACGTAAGCGAACGTGGTTTCGTCTGGCGCGACCATGCCGGCGCGAGCACCGGACTCGATGCTCATGTTGCACAGAGTCATGCGGCCTTCCATCGAGAGCGCGCGCACGGCTTCGCCGCAGTATTCGATTACGTGTCCGGTTGCGCCGTCGGTGCCGATCCGGCCGATGATTCCGAGCGCGAGATCTTTTGCGGTCACGCCTTCCGCGAGCTTTCCACGCACATCGATCTTCATCGTCTTCGGCTTCTGCTGGGGCAGGCATTGCGTGGCCAGAACGTGTTCGACTTCTGACGTTCCGATGCCGAAGGCGAGCGCGCCGAAGGCGCCGTGCGTGCTGGTGTGGCTGTCGCCGCAGACCATCGTCATACCCGGCTGCGTGAGCCCGAGTTCGGGGCCGATCACGTGCACGATGCCCTGGTCGGGCGAATCCATGTCGAAGAGGCGGACACCGAATTCTCTGCAATTTTTCTGCAGAGCCTCGATCTGCCGCGCTGCGATCATGTCGGTTATCGGGGTGCCTCGAGGTTCGGTGGGAATGTTGTGATCAACAGTAGCGACGGTGCGCGCTGGCTGACGGACTTTTCTTCCCGCGGCTCGCAGTCCGTCGAAAGCCTGGGGCGAAGTTACTTCGTGCACTAAATGCAAATCGACGTAGAGGATCGGCGACCGGCCGGCAGGCTGCGCGACCATGTGCGCCTGCCAAATTTTGTCGAAGAGTGTGCGCCTTGTTGACATAGCTCGCGGTTCGCCTGCAGCGAAGAGGATATTTCAGTTTTTCACAGAGCAACAGAACGGAGCAAGCGCTGGAGTAGTATTCTTGCGAAGTAGTAGCGTGCCCCCCTGGCGCGAGGTAGTGGGTATGTACCTTTTCCACGGGGATGGTAATCGGGTCGGCTCTGTGGGAAACTTGTGTTGTGCCCAAAGCAAATCTTCGCGCGGTGTCCTCATCTCCGCGCTGCCCACCGCCGCCAATGGGATGCAGAGCGAGTGAAAAAGGCCAAGCGTTAGGGCTGCCAGCCGAGCTAAGAGTGCCGTAAAATGACCAACAGCTGACCCACTACCTGGCGCGACTATCGCTTGACTCGCGTCTCCTCTAGTGACAGAATCTTTTCCCGTGGCTCGTCCGTTGGGCGAGTACTCGTCTTAGCGTTTGACTCCACAAAGTTTGGGAAGGAAACGTCGATGTCCAAGGCAGTTGGCGCTAACTCCCCGCGCGTTCGACAAATAGCTAAGATCAATCCGAAGCTCGATAGGAGCCTCACCGCTTACATGGTCGCCGCCGCCGGTGCAGCCGGAGTATCGATCGCAGTTGCGCAGTCTGCGGAAGCCAAAATCGTTTACACCCCAAAGCAAATAACAATCGCGCCGCGGACCGCGCTGCCCTTGGATCTGAATAACGACGGGGTCAATGACTTCGTAATCAGCAATTGGCAATATGACCAAGTCTCTCACTTGTCAGTCATTCACCAAGCGTCGGCGAATGGAGTGATGTCGAAGGATCAGAGGCTCGGCCCGGCTGCCGACCTAGCCTTCGGAGTGCAAATCGGCCCCAATCGATTCTTCGAGGGCGTCGGATCCATGGCTACGGAGGGATCTCAGTCTGGCACAGTCTTTTTCTCTGGTGGCCCCTGGAAAAACGCTCACGAGCGCTATCTCGGGCTGAAGTTTTCGTTGAATGGCGAGACGCACTATGGCTGGGCGCGAATGACGGTGACGGCCAAAGGCGGCATCGCCGCTACTCTTACCGGCTACGCTTACGAAACCGCGCCTAACAAACCAATCAGTGCTGGAAAAACTTCTGGGTCAAATGACACCAGCGCAGGCAATCCGGACGAAGCACTTGCTCCCAATCCTTCTCCTGGATCGGCAACGCTGGGTATGCTTGCAGGGGGCGCAGACCGCCTGGCAATTTGGCGGCGGGACGATGACCTTGCCCAAGTGGCCTACCACTAAATTGGGCGAGAAGGCACACTGAGAGATTCAGGCTGCTGTCACGATCCGCTTCGGGTAAACTGAAGGCTAATCCGAAAATGCTCCTCCCGTTTTCATGATTAACGGCAAGCGCATCGCGGTGGTGATGCCCGCTTACAATGCGGAGAAAACCCTTGAAGCTACGGTAGGCGAACTTCCGGAGCTGGTGGATATCCGCATTCTAGTGGATGACAACAGCTCCGATTGCACAGTGGAGCTTGCGCGTCGTTTGGGGTTGCTCGTTTTTCAGCACGACCGTAACTACGGGTACGGGCGGAATCAGCAGACCTGCTACCGCGAGGCTTTGGCTGCGGGGGCCGACGTGGTCATCATGCTGCACCCGGATTATCAGTACACTCCGCACCTGGTCACGGCTATGGCGAGCATGGTGGCTTATTGCGTCTACGACGTGGTGCTGGGGTCGCGCATTATCGGTGGAGCAGCCCTGCGCGGCGGCATGCCAGTGTACAAATATATTTCCAACCGGCTGCTGACGGCATTCGAAAATCTGTTTCTGCGGGTGAAGCTCTCCGAATATCACACCGGCTACCGCGCCTTCAGCCGCAGTGTTCTTTCCCAACTTCCGCTTCTCGAAAACTCCGACGATTTCGTCTTCGACAATCAGATGCTGGCGCAATGCGTCCACTTCGGCTTTCGCATTGGTGAAGTCTCTTGTCCTACGAAGTACTTTGCGGAAGCTTCCTCAATCAACTTCCGCCGCAGCGTGAAGTACGGACTCGGCGTGGTGGCTACGACTTTGCAATTTGCGCTGCAGAGGGCTGGATTGATCCATTTGCCGCGCTTCAGCGATCAGGGACGCAAACTCGAGCCCGGCTATCCCACTTACTACGCCAGCAGAACTGCCCGTTCAGCCTAGGATTCTTACACCGACCATCCGATCTGCGCTGCTACAGAACTCCTACTTGGCCGCGTCTCTGTGAAGATGATTCGGCAGCAGGAATATCCGCTGGTGCGGATAATCGAAGGTCACGGTAAAGCGGCTGAGAACTTCTCCGCCCAGCATACGCATAGTATCCTCGGTGCCCCCACAGCATTCAATCGACAGGTCGCGTATCAGGTAGGGGCCAAGGCGAAATCCCCACAACTTAGCGACGTTCCCTGTCGAAGGCGTTCCGAGGCCGACTCCGGCCGTGGTCGGCTGACGGGATTGCATGCTATTGGCGATGGGATGGTCGACAGCATCGCCGGATCCAGAATCGATAAAGAATCTATCCTGCAACGTAACGTCCGCGCTCGGCTTCAGTTCACCGGCAACAAAAGAAAACTTATTGCGAATTTCGAGAGGCAACGGTTCTGTGCCTTCGGGCGGCACAAACTTGTCTGGCGCCGTGATCGTGACTCTTTCGTGTTCATAGTCGATCATCACTACATATCGTGCCAGAAGCGGATAGCCGAGCAAGCCGTCCATGGTCGGGCTGCCCTCATGATTCACCGGTGAGAGGTCGACAGAGGACGCCTGATCAAAATACAGATCCAATCCAGGCAAGCGGACAGCGAGGTCGTCGATCGCCTGCAAGGGCACGCGTCCGGAGCCAGCGCCTTGTATGGTGTCGCCAGACACGCGCGCTTGCAGGCCCAGATCCTTCACTTTTCCAGTATTTACCAAAGTCCGGCTGGAACCGCTGTCGAGCACAAATTGCACATGATGGCCATTAATCTCAACTGGGATATAAACGAGCCGGTCGTGGATCTGAACGGAAAATGTCGTCGAGGACCTGCCGGAATCGAAGCGGTCGGAAGGATGGTCGACGGCCCATGCGGAAATTGCGAAACAAAATACCGCAGCCATTACAAAACGACTCGGGTTTGTCATGTTTTCTTTAGACCACACAAGGTTGCTGTGGTTAGCGCCGGTCGCTACTGCCTGGAAAAAACAAGCCTGTATTCCAGCGGTGAAACGTTTTCATTCTTCCTGACACTATCCTCACAGCGGCTTACCCCCCTCCCGCAGTTCGATAAGGAGACAATCCAATGGCAGGCTCATGGCAGGGGCTGGTCAACCAGCCGACCTTCAATACCAGCACAATGATACTTCTCACCGATGGCCGTGTAATGGTGCAGGAGGAAGCCACCCCGCACTGGCACGCGTTAACCCCGGATAGCAGTGGGAGCTACGTTCACGGGACCTGGTCGCCCTTGGCGGATATGGCATTTTGGCGGCGGTATTACGCTTCGGGAACTCTCAAGGATGGACGAGTTATCTTGATCGGCGGCGAGCAAAGCGGCGCCGGCGGAGATACGAACCTGGGGCAAATCTATGATCCCGTCGCGGATGCGTGGGACCCATTGCCATCGCCTCCCGGCTGGCCGCAGGTAGGCGATGCTGCCTGCTGCGTCCTTGACGACGGACGCTTCATCATCGGCGCGCTGCTCTCGGGAGATTGCACGATCTACGATCCCACGACCAATACATGGTCTGCGGCCGCGGCACAGCCAGTTCGAACCAATGAAGAGACCTGGGTTTTGCTGCACGATCACACGATTCTCACGGTAGAGTGTTTCCCGCCCTACCGGGCTCAGAAATACATTATTGCCACCGACACGTGGAAGGACGAAGGAGCCGTGCCTGTGACCCTGGTCGATCCGGTGATGAGCGAGATCGGTCCGGCGATGCTGATGTACGACGGCAAAGTCATTTTTTTCGGAGCGGCCGACAGCGCGGGCCATGGCAAGACCGCAATTTACACGCCGCCCCCGCATCCTTTGGGAACCGGCACGTGGATTGCCGGACCCGACATCCCGAAAGTCGGTGGCAAGACCATGGTGTGCAACGACTGTCCGGCCAGCCTTACGCCCAATGGCCATGTGCTGGTGGCATCGGCGCCGTTCGAGTTCAATAACTGGGGATCTCCCATTTCTTTTTTCGAATACGATCCCTTCACCAATACTCTGACGCAAGCGCCGACACCTCCAAACAACGGGGCGCAACTCTATTGGAGCCGGTTTATGCTCACGCCTACCGGCCAGGTACTGTTCAGTCCCAGCTCGAAAGACGTGCAAGTCTATACGCCGAAAGGGGGGCCGGAGGAACACTGGCGGCCCACCATCGAGGCCGTGATTCGCCACGGCTCGCCGCCGGACTATTACATCCTGAAGGGGAAGAAGTTGAACGGCTTCTCCCAGGCCAATATTTACGGGGACGATTGTGGCGCGGCTACGAACTACCCGCTGGTGCGGCTGCGCAACAATCACACGCACGAAATTTTCTATGCCCGGACCTACGACTTCAGCACGATGGGCGTGGCCACGGGAGATTCCCTGCAATCGGTGCGCTTTACGATTCCACACCTGCCCCATGGGCATTACGACATCTGCGTCGTCGCGAACGGCATCAGTTCGCACTGCGTGAGCTTTAGCCATCACAAGCCGAAGAGGCACGGCTCCGGATGCGACGAATCGGAGTGCTCGGAGTGCTGCTGTCGCGAGACCCGTGAAGAATGCTGCTGCGAGGAGGAATCTGTGCTCGAACCTGAGATTCTGGAACTCAAACGCGAGGTTAAGGATCTGCAACGCAGCGTGCATCGGCTGGCTTCGCGAACCAAGTTCGAGGAACCAGAGCGGGAGAGGAAGAGATCTCACAAAGATGATGACGACGACAAAGATGAAGGAAAAGAAAAAAAGAAGAAGAAATAGTTGAAACAAATTGCGTTGGACCCTCGGACAGGATCGGACGTCCGGGGGTCTATTTTTTCCGCGAGAGAAAACCCAGCACTTTGCTCGCGACCTCATCGGAGAATCCGAATCGCGCCTTGGCCCTGGAATAAAAATCGACCGCTTTTTTATCGAGCCATATCATGGCCGATTTGGCCCAGCCATCTTGCGGCCGTGCGAAGTAGTCCGTGGAATGACCCGTTACAACTTTGTTGCCGTCGACGGTGTAATAGTAGAGGGCCAAACTCTTGCGGGACTCGCCTGCGGGGCAGGTGAGCGGATCAGGAAAGCCGTGCAGCGACCGCTCATCGGTGGTGAAAACGAGCGCGCGATTCAGCAGCGGTGGATATTTCGCCGCGCAACTTGCCACCTTGCCCTGTTTCCGCTCCCACAACTCGATTGATCCGCCCCACCGTTCATTCCAGCCGGGGTTCAGATAAAGAATCAGGTTCACACGTCGGTGCCAGTTGGGGTGGAAGTGGTGCATGGAAAAATCGGTGTGCACGTTGAGGTAGCCGCCGGGACCGGACTGGTGCAGTCCTCCGCCCTCGAGCATGGGATCGGCCATCAGGTCGGGGATGCCCGTGAGTTCAGAAATCCAAGCCACAAATTCGGGCGAGTTGAGTTCGTCCGTGACCGCCGCGATGGTTGGCGGAAAAAGCTGGCGCTTCGCCATGCCTAACTTGTTTTCGTTGGCGTGCTTGTATTGCGTCCAGGCGTCGCTTATGGGTTGAGGAAATTCCTGCGCCATGGCCGAGGCCACTTCGAGATCGAGAAAATCTTTCAGCAAGATGTGTGGACACGGATGGTTCTCACGATATTGCCGCGCCAGGGCAGGCAGCGCGGAGTCCCACTTTTCGTAGGGGAACAACCGGACCGGAGCTTGAACGGCGTGAGCAGTGGACATTCGTTGAGAAACTTCTAATTTAATTGTATCGTGATGGCGCGGAATCACACAAAACTTCGACGGAAAGATAGCTTTGCAGTTTCATCCCCATAGGTCGCAAATGCGCGGAAATCCCTCTCCCCGCTGAAAAGCGCGAGGTCTCGGGAAGACGCAATTCGACTTGATCGATCAAGGCAGGCGACAGACCCGCACCGCTTCATTCTGATAAGGGCAGTCCAGTCCGGCGACTCCGGGCTGTTGCGAGATCATCCAACTTACCCCGTATTCTTGCTTCAGGCGCGAAAAGTCTTCTGCCTGAAAATTCTTCCACGGAGTCTGCGCCTGCACTTGCGACCACCACGTTTCGGCCAGCGGGGGAAACATGCTGACCACGCCGTTATCCTTCACCGCGTCGGCCAGGCGGCTGCGCTCGGCGAGACAGCGGAAACCGATTTCATCTTCGCCAGCAATGTGCATGTAGTCGGGATCGAGAGCGAAAAGCGAATTCACCGGCGTGTTCTGCCGAATCCAGAGAAACGCTTGCGCCCACGGATTTCTGGCTGTTGCTCCGGGAAATTCTACGTGTGCGCTCGCGGGAAAGAGCGAGCGTTGCGCGAGAAACATTCCCAGACACAAAGGAATGAAGAGTGCGAGCCAACGCCATACCCGTTTTTTCAGTACAAACTCGCCTAGTAAGCTGCCAATCAGGATAAACATCACGATGTAAAGAAAGTGAAGGCTACGCAGCGGTTGCAGCCGCGCCAGGCTTTCGAAGCGCGCCGGCAGATCAACGATTAACGCCGCTACGGCATAGATCAGGCCATAAATCATGGAGGCTCGGCTCAGGCGTTCGATTACTTGCAACTGGCGGCTTTTCGCGAGCCGCGCAAAAAACCAGAACAGCGCAAGCGGTGCGACGATTCCTACCAATTCATACCAGGCCCAATTCTGGATGTAATGATATGGGTGATGTTTCGCTGCTTCGTGATAAGCCGAGGAGGCGGCGGGGGCAAGAGGCATCCAAACTAGAGGCATCCAAAGAAGAGCCGGTACGCCAGTTGAAGTCGTTTTCTTCCAGCTTATTTCGAATCTTTCGATTACCAGCAACAGCACACAAAATGAAAATGGAAACACCCACATCAGGGGATGCATGCAGGCGGCAAATGCCAGCCAGAGCAAAGCCTGCACATACTTTTTCTCCAGAGTTCGCACCAGCATGAAAATCCCCGCGAAGGCTGCCAGATTTCGCGGATTCAGATACTGGTCCATGATGTAGAGCGCCGTGCCTGCGACGGGCAGCGTCAACAACGCTGCGATCAGGCAGACTCCACCCCAGCGCGCCTTTGCATTTGAAAAGCACAGGCTGCCCAGCTCCCAACAGGCGAGGAGCAACAGAAAAATCGATGCCACATGCCATAGGAAAAGACCTGCGTCAATACGCAGGTGAGTTATCCGCAGGGAAAACGCGATCAAGTTTGGGAAGAGAGTCAGGCTGGCATGCGACGCGAAAAATTCCCGCCCAACGGGAAACAGCTCCGGATGCAGAATTCGTTCGACGCCCGGCAGGTAAATTTCGGCGTCTTCAGCGTAGGGATGGTATCCCTGCACCAGCACTGCGCCTGCGGTCAGGAGCAGGAGAATTCCGAACGTCTTATTCTTGGCAGAAGTAATTTCGTTGGTCCGATTTCGTTAATCCAACTTCGTCAGCCCAGTTTCATCAATCCAGTTTCGTTAGTCCCCGGCCGCAACGGCAACTTCCAGCGGAATCTGGGCTCGAGTCTGATTTCGCTCCGCAACCCAGGCCGCGACTGCATACGCCGAAAGCACCACGAACTGAGGGTCGATGGGGCGGCGGTAATAGTCCTCGGGATGGGTCAGGTAATAAATTACAGGAAAAAGGAGAAAAACCAGAATGTAAGGGAAGGCGAGGGCGCGGTTGGTGCCCCAGGTGCGGAGAAGTCCCATCAAGGTCAACAGGGTGAGGCCGCTGCAGAACATCATGTTAAAGGGGTCGAGAGGCTCTTCCTGCAGATAGCGGGGGCTGACGCTCCAGAAGCCAGTCCACAGATAAACAACACGGCGAACTGTTTGCTCGGCGTAAAGGAGCCGATGCGAGTTGATGAACGCGAGCCCTTGGTGAAATTTCTTTTCCGTGTAAGCGATCTCCCCCAGTTGCTGATACTCGCGCCACTCGTTCTCGTTATCGGACGGATGATAGCCCGGCGGGCCCCAGTGCCAGGAGTCTGCATTGTTGCCAAAGTAAACTTCCAGACCAAGACAACTTCGGAACGGAATCACTTTGTGGAACGTCTCGTAGTTTCGAATGAACCACGGCGATACCACCAGCACGACGGCCAACACTGCACCTGTTCCCGGCAGAAGCCAGCGTTGTCCGCTGCGATACAAACGATACCAGGCCCAGGCTCCGAGAAACGGCGCGACCGACATTACCACCGGATCGGTGAGTGCGGCAAATCCGCTGAGAGCGCCGAAACCGATCCAAAGCCAAGCCGAAGACGAGCTCTCGAGGTACAGCACCATCAGAAATATCAGGCTCATCAAGAGAGTGCTGAGCGTAGTGGACCAGATGAAGTCAGCGGAAAAATAAATTGCGTAGGGAAAGAAAGCCCAGGCCCAGGCCGCCGCCCATGCGGCGGCCGAATCTCCAAATGTTTTTCTGGCGATGAAGTAAACCGGAATACAAGTGACGGCGGAGAACAGACAATCTAAAGCCAGCGCGGCAATCGCCGAGGCTTTGCTGTAGATGCCGAAGAGTTTGAAAATTTCTGCCAGCAGATAGGGGAATACCGGAGCCAGCCAAGCGGTGGGCCCGGTCTTGCCAAAGAGAGGATTGCTGAAGCCTTCGCCTTGCGCGATGGAGCGCGCAATGCGGCCGGCTTCGCCGCCGCAGCGCCAGTGGTCGCGCCCCGGGTCGGTCCGCTCGGGATACAGGAAGGCCATTACGACGAGGCGCAGCGCCAGCGCTACTACCACGATCCAAAACAGCGACTTTCCTCTACTTTGGCCCAGATCCGATTTGTCTGTACTCAGTTCAGTCGCCGCTTCAGAGAGACCCAATCCGCACCCGTGAAGCCCCAAGACCCAACCCTTGATAACATCAAACCTGTTTTACTTTGACACAACAAGAACAATTGATGGTTGCTTTGTTAGGGCTTATTCATGGTTGCGTCTCATCGCTGTTTCATATAGGAACCCCTTCCGTATTTGATAGTTGCGCGTCCCCGCCGCTCTACGTAGCATCTAAAATAGGATGGCCGCCGCCCTCATCCCGGAGCGCCTTCGGCCGCAGATGGCACTGGGCGAGATCATCGCCTTCGCCTACGACACTTTCTGCAGCAACAAAGTGCGATTTATCCTGACCGCTCTAGGCATGGTGATCGGCACTGCCTCGCTGATTCTGGTGGTTACGATCGGCATGACGGGCCGGCAATTCGTCTTGAATCAGATACAGGCCATCGGCACGAATGAAATCTGGGCGGAGTATCTCGGCGGCGCGCCCCACATCAGCAATTCCAATCCCGACCCGCTCACCATTGACGATCTGCACGCTGTGCAGGAGGTCGTTCCCGGAATTGTCGCTTCTTCGCCCGTCAGCCAGCTCTCCGACCGCGTTCCGGTGGGCAACGGCAAAGAGAAAGACGTCACCATACTCGGCGTCAATCCCGAATATGTGCGGGTGCGCAACCTGGTTGTGCCTTCCGGAAGATTCTTCGATCAGCAGGATTCGCAGGCTCACAACAAAGTTGGAGTAATCACCGAGAAGATGGCGGTCGAGGTCTACGGATCGCCGCAGGCCGCAGTAGGCAAAGCCATCAAGCTGACGGGACTTCCCTTCACCATCATCGGGACTTTCAAAGAGCGGGTGGAAACCTTCGGGCAATCCGAGATCGTCGATAACACCATGCTGATCCCGTATTCGGTGAGCCGCTATTTCATGGAGGTACCGAACGTCAAGCTGCTGTATTTCTCCATGGAAGATCCGGCGATGGTGATTCCGGCGACGGCGCAGATCAAGCGCGTGCTGCAGTCGCGGCACCGGTCGGAGTCGGTTTACGACGTTTCGAATCTCACCGCGTCTGCTCGCGATGGCCGACCGCATCGCCACCGGGCTGACCTGGGTGCTGTTGCTGATTTCGATGGTCACGCTGGTAGTCAGCGGTATCGGCATCATGAACATCATGCTGGCCACCGTAACTTCGCGCATCCGCGAGATCGGCATCCGCAAAGCGGTGGGGGCGACGAATCGCGAAATCCGCTTTCAGTTTCTCGCGGAAGCCATTCTGATCTCGCTGATCGGAGGCTTCGCCGGCATCGTGATCGGGCTCGCCATTCCTTATTCGGTTCGTTTTCTCACCGAATATCGCATTCCGATTTCGGGACTGTCGGCGATCATCGCCATCTTAGTATCGTCGCTCGTCGGGGTTATCTTCGGCACGCTGCCCGCGGCGCGGGCGGCGCAACTCGATCCGGTGGAGAGTTTGCGGTACGAGTAGTCCAGACGCCTAATCCGGCCCGCTCTTACTTAAGATTGTCGAATCGGTTTACGATTGTTTGAAGAGCCAAAGCCGCTGTCTGCTACCGTGGGAACTCCCACTCCGACTTGTTTAGCAGATCCCGGAAGATTATCGTGTCGATCAAATTATTATCGTCGAAGGAGACCACCATTTCGATTTCTCCCTTCTCGAACCGACTCCTTGTGACATATTGGGTAGGCTGAGAGGGCTGGCTCTTGACCGACTGTTCTAGGATGAGCTCGAAGCCACCCACGTTCTTTGTTACTTCATCGAAGAGACGCCCGATCCCGTGCTCACTCGCGGAACCAGCCATAGGCGTGTCAAAAAGACTCCTTAGCATTAAGCTCTCATGGTGGGCGACATAGCCCATCGCGTCCCGACAGATCCCGAGCCGCTTTTGGTCTACAGCCTTTGACTGCCCCGACAATTCCCCTTTGCGCCCCACGATGGCTAGGTTTCGCTGCACCAAGGCGTCTTGCGGATGTAGGGTGGCCAGCTTCTCGAGAAACACCGACGACTCGGCGAAATTTCCTCCCTTGAATTCAGCGTAGGCTACAGACATATAGAGCTGTTCCTTCGACGCATTCTCGGAGTCAAGAGCTTCGCGAAAATCCAGGGCGGCGTTTTTATAGTTTCCACGATAGAGGGCGGCTAGTCCTTTTTGGTACTCATTTTGTGGGTGCTCCGCCCATTCGTAGACTGCCGATGACAGCTCCTTCAGAGGGATGCGGATCTCAGCGGCCCTCTGGCTAAGAAATCGCTGCCAGTCAGACTGGTCTTGCTGCTCCTCTTCCGCCCAAACACGAGCTCCACTTCCTGGGCGCATACTCGGGGAAGAGCTTGTTCCTGAGCTCATCGAAACGACGCGAAATTCCGCCTGCCCGTCGAGCGCGACCGTCGCTAGACTTGGCCGGAAAGCCACGTTGTCCAACTTGGCGTCGCTGTCCCCAAAAAAGAAAACCCTCTGCCCCACGGTTCTCTCAATGGAGGACCCCCTAAGAAATGCTTGGTCCCCAGCCTTCAGGACACGCAGCCGAATAGGCTCGGCAGACGGACTGGGCAAGTATGTGCGTCCGAACTCACCCATTCTAGGGTCGTCTACTATCCAACCCACGACTTCAAATGTGACCGGATAGCCAACGTCGGGAGGAGGCGTTATGTTCTCGATTCGGAATTCCCCTGCCTTATCTGTCGGCTGTGATCGTGGTCCACCACGAATCAGTACCTCCGCCCCGACAACCGCTCCCCCATTGCCGTCCGACACATTGCCCCGCACATAGAGCGACCGTCTTGATGGCGACGGTCGGGGCTTAGGAATCGCCGGCTCAAGGGAGATGTGCTGAGGCGGCGCCCCACCGAGAGCAACCACAATGTGTTCCTCGTAACTGTTGTAGTCGTTCTTTTTGACCAGAAGCGTAACGGTCTGCCCAGCGTGGACAGAACCGCTTAGAACGAGAACGAAGTTCCCTTTAACGTCCGTGTCCACATCGCGGACGGCGAGATTGCCGGCCAGGCTGACACGAGCCCCGGCTACTGCCGAGTGCGTCTTCGAGTCTGTTACGTCGCCGGAAATTGCCAGGGGAGTATTCTGCGCCTGCCCGGCGAAGAAAGCGGTCGCGAGCAAAATGATAATCGCGTTCATAGCTTGTGGAGCCGTATTATGAAGCTGTCCGTCGGCGGCTCGACCGTTCCATCAAACGGTGAATAGCCGTCCTTCGTGACTCGAAGCTCTACTCTCTCCGACTCCTTTACCTTTCCCGTCAGGTCAAGAGTAAAGTTGCCGTTGTCCTCTGAGAGATAGCGGTCACCACCCCTGGCTACAGTGATAGTGGCTTGTCCCACGGGGTCGTTCGAGTCGTTCAAAACTGTGCCGGCGACAATAAGCTTGCCCGCTGGGCTGCTAGTCTGGGTCACGGACCAGGTTACCGCCAAGGCCATCAGCGACACCGGCAAAATGATCCAAAGATACTTCTTGATTGGCCACTTCATGGTAAGGCCGTAGATCAGAATGCCGGCCACGATAGCGCCAAGGACTGGAAGCAGGAAGTAGTCGACGTAATGGCTATAGACGTTCACAACTAATACCAAATGGCAGATGGCGTAGAACTATAGCGCGGACCGCAATTTCCTGCCAGTATTTTTGTCCGGAAGCGCAGTTGGCCACCACGGGGGCCCCCAGTCGATCTAAGAGTCATTTTCCTCATTCTTCCGTCGGTGTCTGCAATGCTAAGTGGGGCGCAATTCCCGCATACGGAACTATCCCAGCCCTAATCCGTTCCATCCCCGGAAACCCCGTTCCAAAGGCGAGAAATCCACAGGGATGCAGCTTGCAACGAAAAAGTTGCAATTTGGGGTCACTCCGAAGTAATATGCCTTACGGAGTACCAAAGTAAGATTTCCCAGTTCCAAAACTGTACCGCTGGTCCAACTTCCAAAATTGCAGTTCAGCATGGCTAGAAAATAAGAGGCCGCTCGTCAGCCTCCGTCCCGGTTCGGAGAGTTCAATATGTCGTGGTATGCATACTGCCTTACCGAGCATCAGACCCTTCCCAATGGTACCCGTTCCCGACGCCCCTTTGTAATTGAAAATGTCCAAGGCGTGAACGGAGCCCCCGTCCTCAGCTATCCCAGCGGAGAATTTGCTGTGATAGTGAGCGAATACGACCCCAATGCAGGAGCTCTCGATCATAAAGCTGCCATTGACCACGCCCGTGTGGTGAGTGGCTGCTTCCGTAACTCCACAGTGTTGCCGTTCCGTTTTGGAACGATCTTTGAGACTGACGACGCGCTGCGGCAGGCGGTCCGGGTTAACCGGCGCGCCTTCGGCACCAGCGTGGCCCGGCTCCGGGGCAAGTCGGAGATGCACATTAAACTCACGGTCACCGACGGCTCGCTGCGCGAAGCCATGATCGATGTCATCCTGCCCGACACGGTCGGCGGAGACTATCTTTCGAAGCTGAAGGTCAAGGCATCGCGCGAGCGCGAACGCCAGACCAAGGCCCGCGCGCTATCGGTGCAGGTGCACAAGCTGTTCAACCCGCTGGAAGAAGAAATAAGCTGCAAGAAGGTGGCTCCGCAGGGCATGCTCATCGACATCGCCCACCTGATCGACTCCAAGTCGGTGGAAAAATACCAGAACCGCTACTCGACAGCCGCCAAGCAGTTGAAAAACTGCCAGGTAGCCATCAGCGGACCCTGGCCGCCCTACCACTTCCTGCCCGGGAAGCTAAGGACTGTGGCCGGTAACAGCTAGTCGTATCTCGAGGAATTCGGATGCCCCACTCTTCTGGCGTTTTGCGGGAGGGTGGGGATTTTGATCTCCCTACACCTTGTCATCCTGACCGCCGCGTTCTTTGCGGAGCGAAGGCTTTCCTTGTCCCCTTCCTCGCCGTTTCCCCACCTATGCCGAATCCTTCACCTTGGCAACCGCACGCGTGGGGAGGATGAAAGCTGATGAACGCCGTAAGCCCTAGTTATCGACCCGCTCCAGCGCCTCGCGGGCCGAAACAATAGGGATGCTGTCTACGCTCCGCAGCGCGAGCAGGTCCGACTTGTCGCCGGTGACCAACAGGGTCGCCCGTCCATCAACTGCGGTATTCAGGAACACATCGTCATCTGGATCGGCGCTCGTTTTTATCCGCGACCGCAACTCGACCCGCTCGGTTTGATAAACCAGATACGCGGCGATGTCCGCGACGAAGGCATCGGTAATTTTCCTGAATTTCCGGATGCGGGGATAGTCGAGCACGCGCAAATACTCTTCCACGATAAAGTCTGAAACCAAGTGGACGGCCCTCTTGCCCCGAACGGCGCGCAGGATCAACGCCGGTGGGCCTTCCGGCGAAATCAATCCGCTCACAAAGACGTTGGTGTCGATGACCAGGCGCGGCGGGAATCCTTCTTGTTCCACTTCAGATTCGTGCTTTCTTTACATCAGGCCCGCGCCGGGCTTTCCTGACCGCCCTCACGGCCTTGGCGACCGTGTTTTCAACTTCCGCCGCGGGCACTCCCCTGTTGGCAGATTGCACTTCCTCGATGGATTTCCAGGGATCGACGTTGCGAAGAGCCCGCCGCACGACCAGCGCCTGCGCCAAAATCCCGCTGATGGAAGTACCTTTGTCGAAAGCTTCTTTGGCGACTTCCTCGTGAAGGCTGGCCGGAACTCTGACATGAATTTGGCCGTTGAATGCCCGGGACATAACAATAATCCTACGAGAGGTATTATACCAGTATACCGTGGTATATTCACCCCAACCGCGCTTGCCGCGATGGCTGGCAAATCCCCGTGCACTCAATATGCATGCTTCTGCACTTCGCTGGCCCTTCATCGCTCCAAATCCAACTGGCCCGCAAGGGGCAGCCGATGCTAAACCTTGTCCCATCAATTACTTGTGTGGTCACCTGTTCGCACTCACAATTCCCCGGTCTTTGGCTCGGCAAGTGCTTCTTCCACATGTAATAAAGAGGCCGCAACCAGCAATGACCTTCACTCTTGATCCTTCTCAACATTTCCCGAAGTGCCGTTCCCCGTGGAGCAGGCGCTTCCATCGCCTTTCCTGACTTCGCCTACCAACTTTGCCTCTTTGAAAACGTGGCCCCAGCAATGGGGCCGCATTTTTGTGCCCGGCGCAAACTAGAAAATCCGCCACACGAAATGCGCCAGCAGCATAAACAGCAGCAGCATGAACACGCCGCCGACCCAGATCAGGAAGTTTAAGGTCATCTTGGGTGAATTGATCTCTTTTTTGTCCATGCGACCCACGCTAGCACACCCCGCCGAGTAGAGATATCGGGTTCGCTCCGTTACCGTTGCCCGATGCACCGTATTGCTACAATGTGAAGCGGTTTCCCCCCGATGCGGCTGGTTAGTCCACTGTTGAGACACGCGATCTATCCGGCCCTACACCACAGCGGATGGCTGAACCGCATGACTCCGCCCGAAGGTTTCGCGGTGATCAACTATCACGGAGTTTTTCCCGCCGATCATCTTTCCTCGGATGCTTCGAGCCAAGATAGTTTTCTCGAAGCGAACCTGGTTCGGCCTGGGGAATTCCGCAAGCAACTTAGATTCCTCAAAGACCGTTATCACATAGTCCACCCGGAAGAGTTTCGAATCTGGGCCGAGGAAGGCAAGCCGCTTCCTGCACGCGCTGTTCTCCTCACCTGCGATGATGGCCTGCTGAACACCTTGACCGACATGCTTCCAATTTTGCAGAGCGAAGACGTGTCTTGCCTATTTTTTGTGACTTCGGCTTCGTGCCGCGAGAACCCTGGCATGCTCTGGTACGAGGAGCTGTATCGCTTGATGCGAAACCAGCTACTGACTAACGAAGATCTTCAACTTCCAGCGGATGGAGTGGTGAGATTCGATCCTGCGGATAATTTTCAGGCTCGCTGGTGGGGCACGGTGCAAAGGGCGTCGCGACTTGATGCGGGCACACGATCGGATTGGCTCGATCAACTGCGCGACCGAGTCGGCCCGATCAGCGATCTTCGATCTGAGAGACGATGGAGGCTCGTGAATGTCGCCGAACTGCGGCAACTGGCGGCGGCCGGAATGAGCATCGGTGCGCATACCCGCTCGCATCCCATCTTGTCGTTATGCAGTGACGAAGAAGCGCGCCGTGAAATCAGCGAGAACAGGAGCGAGTTGGAACAGGCGCTGGGGCAGCGCGTGTGGGCTTTCGCGTATCCATTCGGAAACCCTTCTACTGTGGGCGAGCGGGAAGTGCTGCTGGCTCGCGAAGCCGGCTTCAGCTCCGCATTTCTTAACGTAGAACATTGGAATGTTGGCCGGGAGAAAACCGAACAGCCGGACGAACCTGCTTCCAACCGATTTGCTGTGCCCAGAATACATGTGACTTTGAATACGACGCTCCCCGAATTCGCGGCTCACTTGAGCGGGTTACACACTCGCTTACAGCTTGCGGTGGGAAGCTAAAACGGCTTGGTTGCGTCTCCGCCGGGAATCAGGCATTCTTATTCGGCATTCTTATTCCTCTGCCGTCCCATTGTCTGTATCGAATGCCCGAGACCCGGTAAGTAAAAGCGCGTGCGCGTAAGAGTTCTAAAAGAGATCCCCGAAGATCCTGACCTCTCTGAAGCCTGGAACACGCTGGTTCTGGCGATGGAGAATCCCGAGGTCTTTTTCACCTACCAATGGGCGCTGGCTGCGAGCCGTGGCTTCGAACAGATTCTTTCGCCCCTGCTTTTCTTAATTTACGACTTCGACCGCCTCGCAGGAGTGGTGGCGCTGGCCATCGATCGCAAGGCGCCGAATGCGGCTTTTTTTCTCACTTCGAGCACCGCCGATTACTGCGACGTTGTGAGCGCTCCCGCAGATCGTAAGGCAGTGGTGCTGGCACTGCTCGAAGAAATCAAGAAACTCGGCTTCAGCGATCTGGTTTTCGCCAACGTTCCCTCGAACTCAACTACCCTGCAGGAACTTTCGCAGGTTGCCGGTTCACAGCGCTTCTATGTGAGTTCGCGCACTTCCTACAACTGTGGAGTCGTGCAGTTGGGCGGGGAGGAGCAGCGTGAGAGAGTTCTCCGTGCGCTGGCCACAGGCAGTCGCGAAAAACGCGCGCTGAAGAAGCTTACGACTTTGGGTTCGGTGAAGGTGATTCATCTTACGGAGCCGGAGCAGATTGGGGTGAGCCTGGAATCGATTGTCTCGGCGCAGATTTCGCGGTTTCTAGCGAGCGACCGGGTCAGTCCGCTGGTTGGCCCCGAGCGCCGCACATTTCTGCGGCAGCTGAGTAACTTACTCTCTCATTCCGGATGGCTGAAGATCAGCCAGTTGGAGATCGATGGCCGGCCGGTCGCATGGAACTATGGGTTTCGCTTCGGCGGCAGTTGGTTCTGGTACCTGCCAACTTTTCAGATGGAGTATGAACATGTTTCGCCGGGATCGTGCCTGCTTCGTCTCATGGTGGAAGAGAGCGCTCGAGATGCGTCGGTGCGGTGGCTCGATCTCGGCCTGGGAGACGAGCCTTACAAAGAGCGCTTCGCCAACGACGTTCGGCAGACCCGCTACGTGCACCTCTCGCGCGGCTTTCAGAAGCACGTGGGCGCGGTGGTCCGACAGATGCTCAGCAGAACTGCGGAACTATCTCCTGAGTTGGGAAACAGACTGCGGCGAGCTCGATTGTTTTGCCAAACGGCGACCAATCGCGTGCAGGAGGCGGGAGTCCTTGCCTCCGCGGGCTATGTAATTGGCAAGGCGGTTCGTGCCGTTGCTTCGCAAGATGAAGTATTGCTCTTTGAAACGCCGGAATTTCAGGCGCGGGGATTTCAAGCGCAGGGATTTCAACCGCAGAAAGACTCGCCCGTGGAATTGTTGCCGCTGACCTGGGAGCACCTGGTCGAAGCCTCGATCAGCAACGCCGGCGATCCCGGCACGCTCCGCTACCTGATGCGCTGCGCCCGGCGGTTGAAGACCCCGGTCGCATCGGGCGACTCTGCACGCGGCTTTCTTCTGCAGGATGAAGCCGGTCGGCCTGTTCATTTTCTCTGGATCGACAACTACGACGGCTTCCGTCTGGCGGAAATCGGCTACAGACTTGAGCCATCCGGCCCCAATGCAGTCATGATCTTCGACTGCTGGACCCCTACGGCCGATCGGGGGCGCGGTCACTATGCTGTGGCGATTCGGCAGGCTGCGGCGAATCAGGATCGCGAAGGAAGAACTGCCTGGATCTTCAGCGGAGCGAAGAATGCGGCCTCTTTGCGGGGAATCGACAAAGCCGGCTTCGTTTATCGATTCTCGTTGGTTCGTCGCAGCAAGCTGGGGCGGGCGACCATCAAGCGACGGGAGTCCACTGCGGTCTGCCTGGACACTGCGCCATTGTCCCGCAGAGATGCCGGAGCCGCGTAATCTGGCAATTCCCGAATCGCTCCTTCAGGGTTACTCTTAACGCTCTCAATGCTCTTTTCTTAGCTTTCCATTTACAATTTGTTTTCCCTCCGGCAACCGGCCGGCCGAGAGTGCCTCGCTGCAAACTGAAAATCCGATTTTCGTAGCGGTGGTGGGTGTGGGCGTCTTTGGACGCAATCACGCCCGCGTCTATCGCGAACTGGAGCAGCAGGGCGAGGCCGTTCGCCTGGTGGGCGTGGTCGATGCCAACCTCGATCGTGCCGATGCTGTGGCCCGAGAGTTTGGTTGCCGCGCCTTCGGTTCGATCTCCCAGATGCTGACCACGCACAGCGAGATCCAAGCTGCTTCCGTGGCTACACCGACCGTCAACCATCTGGAAGCGGCCAGCCAACTAATGGAAGCCGGTGTCGATGTGCTGGTCGAGAAGCCCCTGGCAGCCTCGCTCGCCGAGGCCGACGAACTTGTGCGCCTTGCGGCGGCGCACAAACGGATTGCGCAGGTCGGACATCTCGAACGGTTCAATCCCGCGGTGCGGGCCACTCTTCCGTTGCTCACTCAGCCGATGTTTTTCGAGGTGCATCGGCTCAGCGTCTTCACGCCGCGATCGCTCGATGTCGACGTGGTGCTCGACCTGATGATTCATGATCTCGACATCGTGCTCGCCTTCGCGAATTCTGCGGTGAAGGAAGTGCGCGCCGTCGGCTTGCCGATTCTTTCCGGAAAAGTTGACATTGCTAACGTGCGCCTCGAATTCGAATCCGGATGCGTGGCCAACCTCACCGCCAGCCGCGTCTCCACCGAGCGGGTGCGCAAGCTGCGCTTCTTCCAGCCTCGGCAATATATTTCCGTCGACTACGGACGCCAGGAGGTTCTCGTCTTCACCATCGGTGACGAGGGCCCGGCCGCGGGCACGCCCAGCGTTAACCCGCAGATCAAGGTCGGCAAGCCCGCGGTGACTTCAGAAGAACCTCTGCATGCCGAGCTGCGATCGTTTCTCCACTCTGTGCGGGAGCTCGCAACCCCAGTCGTGCCGCTCGAAGATGGCCGCCAAGCGCTGGCTCTCGCGCTCGATATTGTGGAGGCGATTCGCGAGCACGGAAAGAAAGTGGGCCTCGCCGGAATGGCTAAGGGAGGAAAGCCATGAAAACCGCCGTTGATTATTTTGATTTCTGCAGCGTCTGCATGTGCCCAAGTCACGACCACCTTGCCTACTGCGGCCTGTGGCCGCGAGGATGTCAGCTTTAACGTCAGGCGAGACGACTCCCAGCATCAGTTCACGCCGCCGGACCAGGGGAGGGCGCGCGTTTACTTCGTTCATGACGCCGGTAACGGCAACACACTAGGATATCCAACAGTGAAGTTAGCGATGGACGGGGCGTGGGTAGGCGCAAACCACGGCAATTCCTATTTCTCCGTCTCCGTTGAACCCGGAGAGCACCATGTGTGTGTCACCCTGCAGTCCTCGTTCGTCGCACAGCGTGTAGAACTCGCACATTTCACCGCCGAGGCCGGCAAGACTTACTACTACCGCAGCGAACTGGTCACTTCACGAAGCGTCGAGTTGTTAGAGCTCGATCCGATCGACAGCGATCAAGGCAAGTATCTGATCGATTCCTTTCCGCTGAGTGTTTCAACTCCCAAGAAGTAGTGGGTGCGAAGCACGCGACTACAGGCTAGAAAAGCCTCTGGCCGCTACTACATCTTCGCGTACTCCGCTTTCGCTTCCTTCAGGATTGGAATATCGGGGTCGGCATCTTTCCAGATGCTGAGGAAATCCTGATAGGCACTCTTGGCTTTGGCGGTATCGCCGGAGAGCGCGTAGGCGCGGGCGAGTTCGAGATGGGCCAGCGCTCCGAGAGAGAGATTCGCGACAATCCCACGATGATCGATGAATTTTTGGAATTCCGCCGCCGCCGCAGCGCCGTTGTGCGCCAGGAGTTGGGCCTGGCCGCGAAGGTAGGCGGGATACAACGACCCCGGCGATAGCGGAGGCGGCTCGCCTAATTCGTAAGGAGCGGGCGCTTCCAGAAAAACCGTGGCCTGGCTTGAATTTCCGTCTTCCAGTTCGATTGCCGCCCGCAGCGTGGGAGCCCAATAGACTTTGATCACCGTGTTGGCCGGGTTGCTGGTCTCCAATTCCTGGACCATCGCCTTGGCTCCGGCCTTGTCGCCGGCGCGCGCCAGGGTCATCGCGGCGAGCACTTTTACATCGCGGCCGTGACTAAGGGCGAGGGCGCTGACAGCCTCCCGTTTCGCCTGCGCGTAGTTGCCGAATTCCGCTTCCCGCAAGGCTCCGTTGACTTGCCACAGCGCCGCCGTCTCCTTGGAATCGGAGCGTAGCGCCGAATCGACGGCGCGGCGGGAGAAATCCCTGGCCCTCGACAACTTTCCGTAGTAGGCCTCGGTATCGGATTGGGCTGACAGCAGCGGGTCTTCAGCGCCGGGCTTCCCCGCGCCCCATGCCACCTGCTTTTGCATGTTGGCAGAATCGCCTTGCAAGAAAGCCAGGAAATATACCGACAGCCGCAGCCCAACTCCGTCGAGGCCCCGAGCCTGCGCCAGCTCCCATGTAGCCTTGGCATCGGCGAAACGGTTAAGCGCTACATAAACTTGCGTGACGTTGCCGACACCGGCGACATTATTGGGTTCAAGCCGGATTCCCTCTAGGTTCTCCGACAGAGATTTTTCATATTGCCCGAGAGCGGCGGAGTTCGCACCGAGGTTAATGTGAGGGATGGCATCGCGCGGATAACTTTGGATCCACAGCACGTAAGTCTGCGCCTCTTTTTCCAGTTCCCCTGTGGCGTAGGCGTAGTCGGCCGTGATGTGCAGCTTTTCGCGAGCGCTTACCCGGTCGCGCAGCAGGTAGGCCTTCTCCAGATTCTCGAGCGCCGCGCTGGGCTGACCTAGATTCGCGTAACAGATTCCCAGCCGAGCATACGACATCGCGAAATTGGGATCAATCTCGTTGGCGCGTCGGTAGAAAGGGATCGCTTCGGCATCTCCCTTCAGCTGCTGTGTGGTAACTCCCATACTGAATGTTTTCAGCGCCTCGAGCGACGGAGTGGTCGCCTCAATGGGAACATCGAATTTCTGCACCGAAGCCAGGGATTCGCCTAGTTTGGTGCGAAGAGTCAAAGTCACAGAACTGAGGGCCTTCACCACATCTTCCTTGCCCGAGGCCGTGACTTCTTCTTTATCGAGCGTATCTCCGCTGCCGCAATTTACCGCCTCGATGCCTACTAGATACTGGGTGCCCAGGCTTGAAATCGAACCTAGAAGCAGTGCCTTGCTCCCCGTGCGCAGGCAGATCTCCTGAGCCACATCGCGTGTCACGCGCTCCCCGGGTTGGCGGCCCATGAGGCGCAGAGTTTCGCTCATCCGGCGCTCGGAGAGAACGTTGATGTAAGGTGATTGCCCAAGGTCTACGGCCAGCGCCTGCTTAAGAGCGTCGTCGAACACTGGATCCCCGGTGCGGTTGGCAAAATCGGCGAGAACAATCGTGTCCTTCTCGGTTAGCTGGTGCGCGGGCTCACGCGAGCGAAAGTAAAAGAGTGCGGCCACTGCAGCCAAGAGAATAATGACGGCGGCGGGAACGAGAACTTTCCAAAGCTTGCCGCGCGCTGCCGGAGTTTCAACGGCTTTCATGCTGCCCGACGAAGGTTGCGCAGCAAGCACAGGAGAGGAACCAGACGCCGGGGACGGCGGCTGCACGGCGGAAGGCCCGCTCTCGGGAACTATCGGGACGGTTCCTGAACTTGCCACCGACACGCGCCCCGTTCCCGTGTCCCGTTTCAGCCGCATCAACTCCGAGCGCATCTCGGCCGCGCTCTGATAGCGCAGTTCGCGGTCTTTCTCGAGCGCCCGGTTAATAATGTCTTCGAGCTTGGGCGGGATATGAGGGTTGAGCCGTAGCGCCGGAATTGGCTGGCGCTCCAGAATCTCGGTAAAAATAACGGCGGAGCTCTCTCCCCGAAACGGCATCTGCCCCGTGCCCATTTCGTAGAGCACGGCGCCGAAAGAGAAAAGATCGCTGCGGCCGTCCAGTTCTTTTGCCCGCGCCTGCTCCGGCGACATATAAGAAACCGTTCCCAGCGTAGATCCGGGACTGGTTAAATGCGCTTCGATCACGTCGGTGCGCGTGGCGTCGCTCTGCTCTCCGGGAACGGGCGAGTTCACCTTGGCCAGTCCGAAGTCGAGAATCTTGGCGTGTCCGCGTTTGGTGACGAAGATATTCGCCGGCTTGATGTCGCGGTGGACGATGCCTTCGGAGTGAGCGGCGTCGAGCGCATCGGCGATTTCGATGGCCAGCGACAGAAGCAGCTCGGTATCGAGCGGCCGCCCGTCGATCTGGTGCTTCAGCGTCAGGCCGTCGAGAAATTCCATGGCGATGAATGCCTGGTCGCTCTCCTCGCCGATGTCGTAAATCGTGCAGATGTTGGGATGATTCAGCGCAGACGCTGCCTGCGCTTCGCGGCGAAAACGGCTTAACGCTTGCGGATCGCGAGCCACTTCGTCGGGCAAAAATTTTAAGGCTACGAAGCGATGGAGCCGCGTGTCCTCGGCTTTGTACACGACGCCCATCCCGCCACCACCCAGCTTTTCCACGATGCGGTAGTGCGAAATGGTCTGGTTGAGCATTGGCGCAAATCTTACTTACGTAAAACTTGCAAGTCAATGAAGGGGTGGGGTGAGTAGTGGTGGTCAACTGCTCCTTGAGATATGCTCGACGCTTGGCGTCGTCACTATTTTAGCTGCACAGACTGAAGCGATAAGCCCATCGACGACACCGAATTTAGCTTCGTTTTACAAATGTTTACACACGTAAGTCCTTCGCCATTTGTCGTGAGCAGAATCCTGCGAAAGATGCGAAAATAAGCTTACTTTGGTCGGAGTTTGCGCGCTGCGTTACCTCGGAATCCGGAATGCAACGTGGGGAGGGGAATCTGTGTCTAACGGGACAGTCTGATTTATATCGGGCTGATTTCTCACCAACTTAGTTCATGCCCATAACCCAAATTCCATTCCAGGATCCCGTCGCCCCACCCGAGAAGCCGCAACCGGAACAGCTTGGCCTCTACGATGCTCAGGGATGGGAGACCGCCTACCGCGACCTGGATGACGATGCCGCCCGCGTTCCGCACCTGCTCATCCAGTTGCAGGACGATCTAGCGCGCTCCCGCCGCCGCGAAGCCGCGTGGATTTCGATCATCGTCCACATAATTTTGATTTTCTTCCTGGTGAAGATTGAGTGGTTTGAGAAATACTTTCCCTGGCATTCGGCGGTGGTCACGAAAAATCTCACCAGCGGCAAGGATCTGACCTTTCTCGAACTCCCGTCCGATTTGCAAAAGCCGCAGCTGCGTCCTAAGACGAATATCGCTTCCGATAAAAATCGGGTAGCGATGACGAAGCATCCGGAGCTGGATCTTAAAGAGCTGCGCAAGAGTTTAGCGACGCCGCCTCCTGGAGCGAGGGGCATGAGTGGGCCGCAATTGCCGCAACAGGCGCAATCCGCCGCTCCTGCGCCGCAGGAGAAGGCCCCGCCGCAACCGCAACAGCAGAATCCCGAGATTGCGAAGCTGCAGTTGCCCAAGCCGAACGTCGCCAGTGAATTCAGCAAGTACGCGCGCCCGTTGTCTGCCGGCGAGGCGATTCAGCAGGCCGAACGTGGCGTGGCTGACGCCAAGCAGTCCGGCACAGGAGTGCAGGGCAACGGCGGCGATTTTGGTTTAGGCACCGGAGCTCATGGCCGTCAACTGGGTAACCTTGAAGTTCTTAGCGACACCATGGGCGTGGATTTCGGCCCTTACCTGCAGCGCGTTCTGCACGACGTGAAGCAGAACTGGTACAACGCCATTCCAGAATCCGCGCAGATGAAGCATGGAAACCTCATCATCGAGTTCGCCATCACGAAAGATGGAAAGGTCGCAGGCATGAAGCTGGTGGCCGGTTCCGGAGACGTCCCCCTTGATCGCGCCGCGTGGGCCGGAATCGTGGGGTCGGATCCATTTCCTCCGTTGCCGAGCGATTTCGGCGGCCAATATCTGGCGCTACGCTTCCGCTTCTTCTACAACCCAACTAAAGAAGAGCTGCAATAACGTTTGTTAAATGCAAACCCGTCGCGGGGAGCTGACGTCCGGCGTAAAATAAAGGCGTGTCGAAAGTTCAACCACAGAACGACTCCACCCCTAAGCAGCAGCGGCACGCGATTTATGCTGCCGAAACTTCCGGGCTGCTGCTGATCGCTTTTTTGCTGCTCATCCTCACGCTGATCCGTTACTGGCATGTCATTCACTGGAGCTGGCGCTGACGGTGGCTTTGCCGAAGCCTGGACCGCTGCTGGTGGTCGTGCTGGGCCCTACAGCTAGTGGAAAGACCGCGCTCTCTCTGGCATTGGCGGAGCGCTTCCATGGCGAGATTGTGAATTGCGATTCCGTCGCCATGTACCGTGAGTTTGATATCGGAACCGCGAAACCTTCATCCTCCGCACGAGCGCGGCTCCCGCATCATCTTCTCGATTGCGTCGAGCCCACCGGCCATGTCACAGCGGGTGAGTACGCCCCCCTGGCGCGGCAAGTGCTGGATGAAATCAAAGCTCGAGGCCACCTCCCAATCCTGGTAGGAGGAACAGGGCTTTACCTGCGCGCTGTTCTGGAAGGACTCTTCCCCGGTCCGCAGCGTTCCGAGGAACTGCGCCAGCGTTTACGCGCGCGAGCCACCAGCCACGGCGATCAATATCTGCATCGCATTCTGCGCCGCCTCGACCCTGCAGCGGCAAATAGAATTCATGCGAACGATGCGCCCAAACTCATCCGCGCCATCGAAGTCTGCCTGGCGTCGCGGCAGAAGATGTCTGAACTCTGGCAGATTCAGGGTAGAGATCCGCTGCGGGGCTTCGGCATCGTGCGCCTCGGCCTCGATCCCGATCGCCAGTCTCTCTATGAGCGCATAAACCTGCGGGCGCGACAGATGTTTGACGCCGGTCTAATCGAGGAGACGCAGCGCCTGCTGAAAAAGTATGGCGAAGCCGCTACGCCGCTATCTTCACTCGGATACAAGCAGGCCGTGCAATTCCTGCGCGGAGAACTCACGCACGAACAAGCGATACAAGCCGCGCAGCAGGCGCACCGCAACTACGCCAAGCGCCAGATGACCTGGTTCCGCCGGGAGCCGGAAGTTCGCTGGCTGCGCGGCTTTGGGGATGAGGCGCAGGCTCAGCGCGAGGCGCAAGGCACGGTCGCAGCGATGCTTGGGCAGTAAGAGCCAAACAAGGACAAGCTATTTTCTTTGACTATTCCTTAGGTCCAAAAGAACCTCGAGATTGTTCAAGACGGTGTCGGCCGTGGAAACCGGAGATAGGAGGAAATCGGCGAAATGGCTACGAGAGAAATCGAAATTCGGAACCCTTATATAACCAGCGCTTGTGATCCAGTACGGCTGGTAGTTTAGAGCTTCGATGATTTTGCAAGTTCTCATATTGCGGTGAGGACGTGGAAGGATCTCACATACGATGAAGGGCTGGTCTCGTCGGATGACTTCCTGCATGCCCTGAAGAACATCCGCTTCAAAATCCTCTACATCAATCTTGATCAGATCGACACACATAGGATGACTACTTTCGTACTCGTCGAACCGAATTCCTTCAACGTCAAGGATGTGTGGGGAGACCTTCGTAGTTTGCCATCCGCCGGTGGTTAATGTACCGCTGCTCTCGATGTCAAGATCCTCACTTTTCGGCAAGAAAAACGTTGCCCTCCCGCTTTTGCTCGAGAGCGCAATGTTTTCGCAACGAACACGCTTCTCCACGCCGTTGAGAAGGACATTCTTCTGCAAACCAGAAAAAATTGCCGGCACCGGCTCGAAGGCGACGATCTCCAGGCTCGGATTCCACAACGCACCCAAAATCGAATAAAATCCGCAGTTCGCTCCAACATCAATGAAGGTCGCCGCCCGCTCGAAAAGAAATCTCAGGGTCCTCGAAGTTTCGGGCTCGTGCCCATCCAAGCCGTGCCAGAAAAGCAGGGAGGAGAATGCGATCCCCGCGTTTTTCCCAATGGACATCTGCTTTCCGTTGGGCAGCGGAATGGTGATACCGTTCTTGCGCACGCTCTGGCGAATATTCCGTTCGATTTCGGCGGAGACTAACTGCAGCGGCTTCAGAGAATATGCAAGCAGCGAGCTCACGAAATAGTTGTCGCGCCAAAGTTTCAGCAATTTTGTGAGGCGACGAGCCATCGAATGTCTTCCTCCGCATCTCTGTCCTTATTTATCGTAAAGCCTTATCTTTGGCTCAAATGACCTTATGAGAAGCGCGGCCGTTGCAATATACGCCCAGACTAGATAACGATCCTCTCCCGATGGATACAAAACAAAGTGTGCCGCTGCTACGCACCCTACTAACAGCAGCAGTGGGTTTGGCCGAAGTTTCCATGCCAAAACACCCAAAAACACCCAAAGAGTTACGCGGTCAGCAATTGTAAACACTCCTTTGGCAGACGCGGAGACGTACTCTCGAACGGTCAGAACGTTTGGCATCTGGAGCGGATAGCCACCTCCGATGAAGCTAAGACGAAAAAGGACTATCCAACCGTAATTCTGCGCCCGGTAATTGATAAGAAGAACGACTCCGACCGAGAGCAGAGCCAGCGCAGTTGCCACTGATCGTGGCATTCTCCTTTGCCATGCCAGCAACGCGAGAACGCCGAGGAGCAGGAGCAAATTATCCGTTCGCACGCCCAGCGAAACGAACAACAAACTGAGTGCGAAATATTGGCGGCGATCCACAAGCCAGAGTGCCGAAATCGCCATCAGGGCGGCGAGGGCATCCGGGGTGCCATACCGGGCGAGCGAAAGTATGGGATAGGACGCCATGAGGAGTCCACTTAGGAGGGGATTTCTCGTCCACAGCAGGACCACAATGCCGCTTCCAAACATCGCTGCTGCAGAGATCAGGTTGATGGAACTTTGGATGGGAATGATATTGCTTAGGACCCGAATAATCGCCAGATAGAGCGGCCTGATGGCGTATAGCGGTTCCAATTCCCGAAGGTGTTGCGGGCTATCTAGAAGAGAGCTTCGCTCAGTCCGGGGGCTCTCATGCTTGACGATTGAATACACTTCATCAAGGGACTGCGATTTTCCTCGGACAATAGCCTCGTAAATGTATCGGTCGAAATCATCGGCAGCGGGGTGTCGGTAGCAAACAAACGCCAAAGCTGCCAGTAAAAAGACGCACAAACTCGGCCGGGCGAAACGAAGCACCGCGGGATCGTACCACAAAGCGTCTTCTGCTATCGTCTCTGCATGCACCGCGCTTCCTTCTATTTGCTGCTCGCCCTAACTCTAAATGCGGTACCCGCCTCAGCTAGAGAAAAATTTCAGCGCCCCGGCCCAATTCACTTAACGCGCGACGGCGAGAAATGGGCCGAAAAGACGCTGCACAAGATGACTCTCGAAGAAGAAGTTGGACAGCTTTTCGTGATCTGGTGCCGCGCCAGCTTTCTCAACGTGGAGAATCCGGAATACCTCCAACTGCGCGAGGCCATCGAAAAATATCATGTTGGTTCTTTCGCAATGTCGGTGCACGTGGACGGCCCGTATCTTCTCCGTACTGAACCCTTCGAAGCGGCTGAATTGCTGAATCGTTTGCAAAGTGATTCCAAGTTGCCCTTGCTGTTCGCCGCCGATTTCGAGCGCGGCGTGGCGATGCGGCTGATGGGAACGACAGCCTTCCCGCACGCCATGGCCTTCGGAGCCGACGGCAATTTAGAAGATGCCGAAACTTTCGGACGAATCACTGCCGAAGAGTCGCGAGCCATCGGCATTCACTGGAATTTTTTCCCCGACGCCGATGTCAACTCCAATCCCGCGAACCCGATCATCAACACACGTTCCTTCGGCGAAGATCCCAAACAGGTTGGGGATCTGGTTTCGGCCTACATCAAGGGAGCGCACGAAGGCGGAATGCTGACCACGGTGAAACACTTTCCCGGGCATGGCGACACCGCCACCGATTCACATCTGGGCGTGGCTAGTGTCAATCGTGATCGGGCCCATCTCGATTCAATCGAACTGCCACCTTTTCAACGGGCTATCGATGATGGCGTGGACGCGGTGATGGTGGCGCACGTTACAGTCCCGGCGCTCGATTCCGATCCTAACCATGTGGCCACAATTTCTCCGGCGATCGTCTCCGGCTTACTGCAGACACAACTGGGGTTTAAGGGGATCGTCGTCACCGACGCGCTCGACATGGCCGGCCTGACCAAGCTTTTTGCCAACAACATTGGCCGCGCCGCCGTCGAGGCTTTCAAGGCGGGGAACGATCTGCTGTTGATTCCGGCTGACTTACCTGCCTCCTATAATGCGATGCTGCAGGCGGTCCGCTCTGGAGAAATTACCCGCGAGCGGCTCGACCGCTCGGCATTAAAAATATTGCGGGCCAAGGCGTCGCTTCAGTTGCAGCACGCCCGCCTGGTCGATCTGAAAGCCATCTCAACCGTGGTAGGCAGGCCGGAAGATCTGGCATTCGGCCAGCACGTGGCGGATGCCGCCGTAACCTTAGTCCGCGATAACGGCAAGATTCTTCCCTTGAAATCTAAGGGAACCTTGAAGGCCGCGCTTCCGTATACAACACAGGAGGAGACACATAATCAGGTTGTCGCTGTGATTTTCTCCGACGACGTGCGGACGG
Source organism: uncultured Acidobacteriaceae bacterium (assembly GCA_963789875.1). Taxonomy (GTDB): domain Bacteria; phylum Acidobacteriota; class Terriglobia; order Terriglobales; family Acidobacteriaceae; genus Sulfotelmatobacter. The sequence goes on from CAWBMI010000002.1 coordinate 634,472, forward strand.
ATTCGGGCCGCGCCTTCAGCCGTGAATTTCGAGCGCGTGTCCCGGATGCGCGCGTGATCTACGTTGATGCACGTATTGCCGCAGGAGTAAGCGACGAGGTTTTGCAAGCAGTCAGTGAAGCCAAGGCTGTGGTCGCGGCCGTCTACGTGGTGCCGTCGGCGGGCAAGATGGAGAACACGGTCGCCGTCGCGGACGCGACGGCAGGGTTGCTGAGGCAACTGCTCGATCGGGCGGCGGAAAAGACAATGGTTGTGGCAATGGGAAATCCGTATCTTGCTTCCGACTTCCCGAAGATCGAGAATTATATGTGCACCTTTTCGAGTGCCACCGTATCGGAGATCACGGCGGTCAAAGCTCTGTTCGGCGAGATTGCGATACGTGGGCATCTTCCGGTCAGCATTCCAGGCATTGCTTCGCGGGGCTCGGGAATCGAGCGCCCACCGCAGCATGCCAATGGAGAATCTCAAAATGCACAGCCATAGACTCGCTATCAGCATTTCGATCACGGCCGGCCTGGCTACGCTTCTGCTTCTGCCGGCCTGCAGCGTGAACGTGAAGAAGGAAGCCAACGGCCAGGACAAGCAAGTCGACATTAAAACGCTTCTGGGCGGCGTTCACGTCAGCAAGCAAGCGGATGTCTCCGACACTGGTCTTACGGTCTACCCCGGTGCACACATAAGACAAAAAGACTCCGACGGCAGCGACAAGAGCGCCAACGTGAATGTCTCGGGCTTTGGTTTTGGAATCAAAGTGGTGGCGCTCGAGTACGAATCGGACGATACAGCCGCCAAGGTTCTGTCCTTCTATAGGGACCAGTTGAAGAAATACGGCAACGTGCTGGAATGCCACACTTCCAAAGGAAACTGGAACATCAACATGGGATCGCATGACTCCAAGGATGGTTCGAATGAGTTGACGTGCGATGGAAGCGGCGGCGACAACATTGAACTGAAGGCGGGAAGAAAGGACGATCAGCACATCGTGGCCGTTAAGCCAGAAGGCAAAGGGTCTAGTTTCTCTCTGGTCTACGTGCGCACTCACGGCAAGGATGCGGACATCTAGTCACAATCGAGGAGAAGTCATGTTTCAGCTTTCACGTATTGCGAGCCGACTCGTCTGGTTTCGTTTGAGTGGTGCTTTAGCATTCAGTTTCGCGATGATTCTGTGCAGCTTCGCCGCGCAAGCACAGTCCGATAGCGGGCAAGATAAACATCTGGACATTCAGAGTTCCATCGGCGATCTGCACATGGGCGATGATGCGGACGCCCGAAAAGCTGGGCTGCAGCTTTATCCCGGAGCCCGCGTTCACAAAGATAAAAACGATAACGATGCGGTCAACCTCGGCCTCTTGACGCAAGCGTTCGGCGTGAAGTTGGTCGTCGCGAAATATGAATCCGACGACGCGCCCGAAAAGGTGATTGCGTTTTATCGCGATCAGCTCAAGAAATTTGGAAAAGTGCTGGAGTGCCACACTCGGGAGCACAGCGGCTACGCACATGAAGATTTCGACGACGAAAGTTCCGATAGTGATAAGGGAGCGAAACACTCTAAAGAATTAAAGTGCGAGGGCGATAACTCGGGTCCGGTCACTGAATTGAAAGTTGGCAAGCAGGACGATCAGCATGTGGTTGCGATCGAACCGGCAGGCAAAGGAAAAGACGGACACGGCGGATCCACATTCGCGCTGGTCTACGTGCGCACTCGCGGCAAGCAAGGCGATCTGTGAGACGAAACGGGTCGGCTCAGATGAATCGGGTGAGCGTCGATGCGGTTCTGCGCTTCACACTCTTAACTCCACGACCGTAGCCCCGCCGCCACCTTCGTTCTGCGGAGGTTCGGCTACAGACTCTACATGCGGATGCTGCTGCAGCGCCTGCCGCAGGGCTTTACGCAGGATGCCCATACCGCTGCCGTGCACAACACGCACCCGCGGCAGTCCGGCGAGAAAGGCGCGATCGACGAACCTCTGCACCTCGCGCGTCGCGTCGTCCACGTTATAGCCGATAACGTTAATCTCCGAGGGCGCGCTCTCGCCTTCGTTCTCCAGCAAAACCGAAATGCCCCGCGCTCGCGCCGCTTTCACTGGAGAATCGCCCGCGCCTGGCTTAGCTCCGTCCAGCACTTCCGCGATGTCGTCGCGCGCGATCTTCATCTTCATCGCGCCGATTTCGACCTCAAAGTGATTGTCGTCCAGTTTGCGTGCGACTCTTGCGGCCCGGCCGGTTGATTTCAACTTGACCCGGTCTCCCTCAGCGACTTGCTTCACCACCTGGGGCTGAGCGTGCGGATCTCCCTGATCGGCGCCACTGGCGTGCGCCACAACCGTGGAATCGAACTCTTCGCGAAACTCGCGGCGTAATTTGGCGATCTTCCGTTCCGCATCTTTCGCAACTTTCTGAGCGGCGGCTTTATCCTGGATCGCGTTCACCGCTTCGCGAGCATGGTACTCGAAGTCGCGCAGAACGCTTTCCAGTTTTTTCTCCATCTCGCGAACCTTGCTCTGCTGCTCTTTTTTCCCTTCGGCTGCGAGATGAGCCCTTTCGCCATCCAACTCCTCTTCGCGCGTCTTTAGCCGTAGGCGCTCGCTCTCCGCCTCGCGCAACTGCGCATGGAGCCTGTCGAGAAATTCGCCAACGTCGCGAGCCTGGCTTCCCAAACGCCCGCGCGCCGCCGCGATGATCGCCGGATTCAACCCCAACCGTTGCGCGATATTGATGCCCGCCGAAGCCCCGGGCACTCCCATCTTCAATTCGTAGGTCGGTTGTAGCGTTGCTTCATCAAAGCCCACCGAGGCGTTGATCACGCCCGGAGTATTCGCCCCGTAGACTTTCAGAGAGGTGTGATGAGTAGAGATCACGGTCATGCAGCCGAGGCCGGCGAAGTACCCGGCAATCGCGACCGCCAAGGCCGCGCCTTCTTCGGGATCTGTAGCCGAGCCTAATTCATCCAGCAGCACCAGAGATCGCGAGGTCGCGGTTCGCGAAATGAAATCAATATTGGTAACGTGTGCGGAAAAAGTCGAAAGATTCTGTTCGATCGATTGATAGTCGCCGATATCGGCGAGAACAGCATCGAACACCGGCACTTCGGCGCGGTCCGCGGGAACTGGCATACCGGCTTGGGCCATCAGAGCCAGCAGTCCCACCGTCTTCAGGGTCACGGTTTTGCCGCCGGTGTTGGGGCCGGTGATTACTAACTGCCGCCGCTCCCCTTCGAGGTCCACACTGATGGGAACAACGGCAACGCCTTTGAGCCTTAAATTCCGCTCAAGCAAAGGATGGCGGGCATTGCTCAGGATCATCCTTCCTGATATTTCTTTGCTTAGCTGCACGGCTACGCAGTTGTAATCTTCAGCGAAGCGGGCTTTGGCGAACTGCAGCTCTAACTCGCCGAGAACTTCTGCCGACTCCAGGATCGCTTGCGCCTGCTCTCCAATTCGGCGGGTCATCTCGAGCAGGATGCGGTGGATCTCGGCCAGCTCTTCGTCAAGCAATCGAACCAGCTCATTATTTTGCTCGATGGTTTCGAGCGGCTCCACAAACACCGTCTGGCCGCTGGAACTGGCTCCATGAACCACTCCCTGGACGCGGCGTTTCTGCTCAATTTTCACCGGGATGACAAAGCGTTCGCCGCGGATCGTCACCAGTTCATCCTGCACCGCGCCGCCCTCGGCCAACTGCCGCAGATACCCCCGCAGCGATTCCTGAATTCCACGCCTCTGTTTTTCGATTTCGCGGCGAATTCTTGCCAGCTCCGGAGATGCGCGATCTTCAAGGGTTCCGTCGGGCTGAATCTTATTTCGGAACGATCTCAAGAACTCTGTGAAGTCAGGCACGCTTTCCGAAAGCGCTTCCGTCCGCCGCCATTCCGATTTCATACTTGCGGGCGGATGCAGGGCAAGCTCTCGCCATTCCGCGGCGCGATCCACAAGCAACAGCACATCGCGAATCTCGGTGGTTTCCAGGGTCGCGCCGGCAATCCGAGACTTCTCCACTAACTTTGTAACGTCGAGCAGACCAGAAAACTCGAAAGCTCCGCCCACACGGCGAAACTCGCGGATTTCGCCAGCAAGCTCTTGCTGCTGGGTGATCCAGGCAGAGTCGGTGGAAGGCGCAAGCCTAGCAATCTTCGACTGCCCGAGCGGCGAAGAGGAGTACCCGCGCAGCAACTCGCGCAGAGCGTCGAACTCGAGTACGCGCGCGGAATTATGGATGAGCGCTGCAGGCATCGCAATTTATGTTACAGGAAGGATGAGATGCGAAGGCGGATCTACTTATGCCTGCGCCGCGCCCGCCGCGCGCGCAGCATTCTCGCCGCCAATCGGCAACACAAGCACGAACACGGCCCCACCCTCGGCTTTGTTCTGACAGGTAATCAATCCCTTGTGCTCCTGCACCACACCGTAAACCGCGCTCAACCCCAAACCCGTTCCTTTGCCGATCGGCTTCGTCGTATAGAAGGGATCGAATACGCGATGGGGCTCGCGAATACCCGGCCCGGTGTCGGCAAACTGCACCGAAACCTGCTCTCCGTGCCGCTGCGCGCTTACTTTCAACACGCCTCCGCTGGCTTCCTCCAAAGCATCCAGCGCATTTTCCACGAGCTGGACGAATACCTGGAAGAGCAGGTGACCGTCGCCCCAAACTTTCGGCAAGTTGGGCTCGATAGCAATCTCAATGCGAATTTTCTGATCGTGAAGCTGAAGCTCGCGCATTTGCACACTGCGCTGTAGAAGCAGCGCTAAATCTACTTTGGCTTTCTGTCCGGAACTCTGCCGCGCGAAACTAAGAAGATTTGATACCAGCTCGCCGGTACGCTGCGCCTGGTTCACAATCTTGCGCACCAGCTTATCCTGATCGCCGGTGAGCTCTTGATTCGACCACAACTTCTCGGAATATTGCATAATGGCCGCCAGAGGATGTTCAATCTCATGCGCCGCACCCGCAACCAAGTCCCCAAGCGATGCCAGCTTTTCCCGCTGCACGAGGTGGCTCTGCAGGCGCTGCTCGTTCTCGAAACTCCGTCGCGAATCTTCGAGGAGATGTACTAGAGACTGATCCTGAAAATACTGCCGCAAAAATATGAACCCGCCCAACACCAGCATCGCGATCAGCACTGTGCACAGCCGAAAGGTTCGCTCTGCCGGTGTCGAAGCGTCCCAGCGGAAAGCCCATAATCCCAGCACTGGCAAAGTGAGAATCGCCAGCATCGCCAACTGCAATGCGATTGCTCCCCACTTGTCGTGCCCTTTGGGCGCTGCCGCTTCCGGCCGCCAATCGCGGGCAGTAAGCGCAGTGGCAGCCAGCCAACACACCGCCCCCCAGAGGGGAATATCGTAGAAACTTCCCGTGTAATACCGTCCGGTTGAAACCGCCAGGTTCACGGCCTGCGAATCCAGAGCATAGACGGCGCTGGCCACCATCAGGTTCAGGTACACAAGCTTCCATTTCGGCGGTGCCCCGATTGCGACCACTCCCAGCACCCACAGCAGAACACCACTCTCGACTAAATATAGAACGCCATAATTGCGATCATACGCGACTGTATTGACCGAAATATATTGCGAAGGAAATACAGCAAAGGCATACAAAAATATCCACCAGACCAGCAGCAGGAGAAAGTCCAGGGTGCTCACCCGAAATCTTTGTTCACCTTCAATGCGATGCGGGCGCAACCCCACCGCCGCGATCATCGGGATCAAGTGTAGAAAGAGGAAAATATCCATGATCCAGGGATCGGGAACAACCCAGTGGCGCAGGACTTCGCAATAAACCCAGCCCGCCTGATTGGCGGACCACAAAACCCCGCCCGCGGCCATCAGGACCCAGAAGCGCCGGGTAGAGCCGCGCGCTGACCACGCTGCCGCAGCCATGGCCAGAGTGGCGCACAGCATCAGCAGAAAATAGCTCACATCCGAGAATGCGGTGAGCCCGTCCCCCCGCGGCAGTGCGAAAGAGCACAACGCCAAGGCCAACGTGACTCCGATGGCGAGCACAAACCATCGATTTTCTTTGAGCAGACTCATCCACCTCTATCTTATGGATGAGGCCGGTCTTTCCCAGATCGCTTTCAGCAAAGTGCGGGTTACTTTCGTCACCCTTTTCGCGGCGGCTATCGCCCCAACCGTGCGCTGCCCAGAGTGTTCTCGTCCCAGTTTCGTGCATTTGCCAGCCCGGCTCGAATCCTGTCCTGTTAAAATCAAGAGTTTAGAAAGGGTCTTGTTCCGTCAGGTGGTTCCCATGGCCTTTCCCATCACCCGTCTTCGCAGGTTGCGACGTACTTCCCAGCTTCGCGATATGGTCCGCGAAACCCGCCTCACGCCCGACTCTCTTGTCTACCCTATGTTCGTTTGTCCGGGTGAAGGAGTACGCCGGGAGGTTCGTTCCATGCCGGGCGTTTTCAACCTGTCCGTCGATGAGGCGGTGAAAGCTGCGCAGGAGGTTCATTCCCTCGGCGTGCCCTCGGTAATTCTATTTGGCCTTCCCGACAAGAAAGATGATCTTGCCACCGGGGCGTGGGCTGATGATGGCATCGTGCAACAGGCTGCGCGCGCGATGAAACGCGAGATTCCGGGCCTCATTCTGATGGGGGACGTCTGCCTGTGTGAGTACATGTCGCACGGGCATTGCGGGATTGTGAAGACGACCGCCTCGGCGAAATCTCTTGGAGCCGCTGCCAGAGATGCGGTGCAGGCTAGTAAAGTTGGCAAGGTTGCAGTGAAAGACGACCAGGAAAAAGAAAAAGTAATCGACGAGCTGGCGGCGATCGTCGCCCAGGCGGTGGAATCGAAATTTGAAATCGACAACGACGCTTCGCTCGATCTGCTCGCTCGCACCTCGGTTTCGCTCGCGCATGCCGGCATCGACATCATCGCTCCGTCGGACATGATGGATGGACGCGTCGCCGCCATCCGCCGCGCGCTTGACGAGGCTGGTTTAGAAAACACTCCCATACTTTCGTACGCAGCCAAATTTGCGTCGGGCTTCTACGGCCCATTTCGCGAAGCCGCCGACAGCGCGCCGCAATTCGGCGACCGCCGCTCTTACCAGATGGACGGCGCCAACCTGCGGGAGGCCATGCGCGAGATCGAACTCGACATCGAGGAAGGCGCAGACATGGTCATGGTGAAGCCAGCCATGCCATATCTTGACGTGATCGCCTCGGCTCGCCTGCGCTTCGATGTGCCGCTCGCCGCGTACCAGGTCTCGGGCGAATATGCCATGATCGAAGCCGCCGCGCGCAACGGCTGGATCGAGCGCGACCGCGTGATGATGGAATCTCTAATGAGTATCCGCCGCGCCGGAGCCAGCATCATCCTCACCTACCACGCCAAGGATGCCGCGAAATTGCTTGCCTAGTTTAGTCTTTGTCATTCCGAGCGGGCGTGGCCCGATGAGGAACCTGCTTCCCGCCTGCGCTGCTTCAACTCATTGCTAGAGCACAACCGGGAAGGGCACGACTTCAGTCGTGCCGCTAAATGGCTCAAATGAGCTGCGCTTCAGCGCTTGGGGTAGGCTCTCGCCGCGCGAGTATCTCCTTCAGGACGACTTCGTATCCGCCACCACCGCAATCCCGGCCACATTCGCCTCATCAATGATTTTCTCCCCGTCGAGCAGCAAACACTTTCCGGCATCGATAGCAAGGCAGGAGGCACCGGCGCTGCGCATGACTTCTATCGTCTTGATACCAATCACGGGAACGTCGAAGCGCATATCTTGATCAGGCTTCGCGATCTTCACGACCGTAAGAGCACGACCGAGCGTGGAAGCGTCACCGTGCAGCGAGGCCATGATCTTGCCTGCACGCTCGATGGTTGCGTCGGTGCCCTCCATGGCTTCGACCGCGACGCATGCGGATTCGGCGATCACCACCGTCTGGCCGATGTCATGTTGGGCCAAGTGTCCCGCGACGGCGCGGCCGTATTCAATGTTCTTGCGCTCCGCTTCAGTCGGTGCGCGCCGCGTGAGAACTCCGGGCTTCGCCAGCAGCGGTTCGAGCAGCCAGGTGGAATTCTCGAGAATAATGCCTTCGTCTGCGAGAACTTTGGCCACGGCGCCGAGCAGGCTGTCGGTATTGCGCGTAGTGAGCGATAGCAGGAGCTTCGCCAGCTTCCAGTCGGGCCGGATCGCCGAGAAAATCTGCTTGTGCTTGACCTGACCCGCCATGATGGCGCGGGTCACGCCTTCGCGCTGAAACGTCTCGATAAGTTTCGAGAGCTCGCCCAACGATAGCCAGTGAACCGACGCCGCGCCGTGCGACTCTATCTCCGGGAAAGTTTCTTCTTTGATGGCGATGACAACCACTTCATATCCCGCGGCCCGCGCGGCGTCGAGCACAAGAAAGGGGAACTTGCCGTTGCCGGCGATGAGGCCGAGCCTTTCACTTTGGGAGGGCATGAGGTGAGACGTCAACACAAAAGCGCGGAGTCAGTCTAGCACTCAGCTCTCATTGAGCCGCCACCCTCTGGGGGTAAATAAGTGCTAACGAGTCTTTCGAGGAACTATCCTATGTTCACAATCCGAATCAGCTTTCGTGGACCTCTCGATCCGAGGGTTCTTGCGTTTTCCAGCTTGCTGACCGACCAATTCTCACTTTCGTAGAACATCACTTGCACAGGATGCGTATGCGCTTGGCGAATCTGCTCGGCTACTTCATCCAAAACACGTTGTTGCGCCGATGCGTCTATTACCCCAAAAAGCGCGACACTGTCATAGTAGGAGAGAAATATTCCCCGTCTTTCTACGGCGCAGCCGACAGCAGGACGGCCTGGGGTCACCTTGGATTCGGGGATCACGTTCGAGCTAGCAGCAGCTCGGTTTAAGCCGGAGCACTCGCCCAAGCGATCCGCCCCAGTGGAGACAAATTGGACGCCGATGTCGAACAAAGCGAAGAGAACGGTTAATGGAATCACGATCACGAATGCGTGCCGCAGTAATGGCCGCATAGCGGCATGGCTCGTCACCCCACCAACGACTAAGGTAATCCCTGCTAAGGACAGAAACACACACACCAGCGGATATATTCCATCTAACGGTGACTCTGGATAAGGTGAATTTTCCCAAACCTTGAAAATGCCAACGCGCTCGAATAAATAGTTCAAGGCCAATCCACTCGCTAGCAGCAGCAATCCGATTGTTATGGGATTCCTGTTCCTAGGTTTGCCGTTTGTAATCGCGCCGGTCATCTTCCCGCTGCTGGCTCCGCTCACCTCTCATCTTACGCGGCTTTAGAGATAACTGTTGAAGCATCGTGATAGCGCTCACTGACCGGAATCCCGGCGTTCTCGGAGGAAGGTTCGATGACTCTTACTTGATCACGCCTCTTTCCGACGCCTCAATAAACCGAATCAGCATCTCCACATCCTCACTTCGATCGGGCTCGGACTTAAGCTTTTCCAGCGCCTGCGAAGTATTCATCTTCGAAGCCAGCAATGTCTTATAAGCATGATGAATCTTGCGAATCCGCTCCTTCGAAAACCCGCGCCGCTCCAGCCCAACCTTATTCATCCCATACGCGTTCGTGTTACGCGTGGCCGATGTCATGGAAAATGGGAGAACATCCTGCGTAATGGTCGTGCCGCCGCCGATATAAGAATGCGCTCCGATGCGCACATATTGATGCACGGGGCAGAGCGCACCGACCACGGCGTATTCATCGACGATCACGTGGCCGCCGAGCGTCGCTCCGTTCACCAGCATGCAGTGGTCGCCGATTACGCTGTCATGGCCGACGTGCGCGTAGGCCATGATCAGTGTGTGGCTGCCTATTTTGGTGAGGCTGCCGCCTTTCACAGTGCCGCGGCTGATGGTGACGCACTCGCGAATTTCGTTGTGGTCGCCGATTTCGAGGCGCGTCGGCTCGCCGTTGTAGGTAATATCCTGCGGAGCCATGCCGATGGCGCAAAAGGGGAAGAACACGTTGCCGGCGCCGATTTTCGTCGGCCCGTCGATGGCTACATGCGAATGGAGAGTACAGCCTTCGCCCAGTTCGACCTCCGCGCCGATCACGCAGTAGGGGCCGATCTTGCACGACGCAGCCACCCGGGAGCGCGCATCAATGATGGCCGTGGGATGGATGGCCGTGGGATGAACATTCATGAGTGCTTGTTCGCTACTGTCTTGATCGCTGCAGTCGATTGCCGGAGTGCGATTCATTCCGCGCCAGTGCCGTCGCCATTGTCTTCTGAAGCATCGCCGCGCCCACGCGAGCTGTCAATGAGCTGGCAGGAGACCGTCGCCTCAGCCACGCGCTTGCCCGCGACATAGGCGATGCCATGCATTTTCGCCGCGACCATGCGTGGCACGGCTCGCCAGCCTTTGACTTCGACTTCAATTCGCAGCTGATCTCCCGGACTCACCGGACGCCGGAACTTGGCGCGATCGATGCCGGTAAACACCATCACCTTGTGGGCACGATCTTCTACTTCGGTGAGCAGCAGCGCGCCTCCGGCCTGGGCGATGGCTTCGACAATCAGCACGCCAGGCATGATGGGCAGCCCCGGAAAGTGGCCGTTGAAAAAGGGTTCGTTGATGGTGACGTTCTTAATCGCCACGATGCGCTCTTTGCGTTGCAACTCCAGCACGCGATCGATCAGCAGAAAGGGATAGCGGTGCGGCAGAATCTTCAGAATGTCGTGAATGTCGAGTGCCGTCTTGGTTGCGGCTGCGGACGGCTCGGTCACGGGTGAAGTGCTCTCCATCATGGTGAATAAGATAAGCTCGTCTCGAACAGCCTGAAGATTATACTTTATCGCGTCGCATTCACAATGTTTCGTAGTGGAGGGACTGACGAGGTGATCGTGTCCAGCAGAAAGAAGATTGAGCAAGCAGCAGCGCACCCGGCAACATGGGCCGAGCGCCTGCGTTACTTCGAGCAACATCGAGACGGAATTGTCGATACCGTGCGCGAGTTCGTTGAAATCGAATCACCCAGCGACGATAAGCCGGCGGCCGACCGCATGGCAGAATTTCTCGCGGCCAAGTTCGAAAAGCTCGGCGGACAAACTCGACTGCATCGCGCGCCGGATTTTGGCGACAGCCTGCAAATCGATTTCGGAGTATGTTCCGGTTCGCAGGCAGCGAGCCGGAAGCCCGTCCTACTGCTCGGTCACTACGACACGGTCTATCCACTGGGAACTTTGGCCAAAATGCCTTGCAAAGTAACCAACAGCCGTTTGCACGGGCCTGGTGTTCTCGACATGAAGTCCGGCATCGCGCTGATTTTCCATGCTATAGAAGCCTGGCAATCCTGGCACGGAGAACTCCCCAGGCCTGTAACGGTATTTCTCGTCTCCGATGAGGAAGTGGGCAGCTATTCATCGCGAAAGATCACTGAGGCGCTGGCGAAAAAATCTTGCGGAGTCCTGGTCCTCGAACCTGCCGCCGGGCTGCGCGGGGCCGTGAAAACGGCGCGCAAAGGCGTGGGCGAATATACCTTGCGGGTGAAAGGAGTCGCGGCCCACGCGGGGCTCGACCCGGGGAAAGGACACAGCGCGATTCTTGAACTCGCCCATCAGATCACGGTGATGGCGAAGCTGAACAATTTGCGGCACGGCATATCGGTGAATCCCGGCGTCATCCACGGAGGAACGCGCACCAATGTGGTCGCGGCCGGAGCCTCTGTCGTGGTCGATGTGCGTATCAAAAAAGCGAAACAAGCTTCTGCCATCAATCGCAAGTTTCACGCCCTTAAGCCATTCGATAAATATTGCAAGCTAGAAATCACGGGCAGCATCAACCGTCTGCCCATGGAGCGCACCGCAGGCGTGGCAGCGCTTTATAAGCAAGCGAGGAAAATCGCCGGCGAAATTCGATGGACCTTGGAAGAAGCCGCGGTCGGAGGAGGTTCCGACGGAAACTTCACCGCCGGCATGGGCATTCCTACGCTCGACGGCATGGGCGGCGTCGGCGAGGGCGCACATGCAGTGCACGAATACATCGTAGTCTCGGAACTCCCGCGCAGGGCTCTGCTGCTTGCGGCCATGATCGAGAGAGTTTGAGCGGAATGCTATTCTTTCGGAACCAGCACCAGGAAGTAATCCATTTTGTCGCCCTTCACAAAGTCGTACTGCTTCATCAACCGGTAGCCCGCCTGCCCGGCTTCACGGAGGACTACATCGCGGCCAACCCCATGGTCCTCACCGTTACCGTTGCGGTCGATAATTCCAACCTTGGCGCCAGGACGAAGCGAAGCCCGAAGATTTCGTAACAGAACCACCGGTTCGGCAACTTCGTGATAAGTCTTCAGCAGCAACACTGCATCGACACTGCCCGTGGGCAGCAGTGGGTCGTCGGCTTTACCGAGGATGGTCTTAACGTTGGCCAGCTTCTCTTTTTGTGCGCGAGCCTCGATATAGTGAAGCGCTTCCGGATTGATGTCCACCGCGTACACAAGACCGCCTGGTCCCACGCGCCCTGCGGCGCGCACCGTGAACCATCCCGATCCCGCTCCGATATCGGCTACCGTCTTGCCGCCCGTGATGCCGAGGATGTCCATGACGCGGTTGATCTGTAAACGATCTTCCCGCCCGGGCGAGTCAAAAATCGAAAGATCGCCCGTATAGGGCTCGCTGGTTTTCCGATGCTCAGCGGCAACCGACGCAGGCGCGGAAGCCTGGGCGAAAACGGCGTGCGCCGTCCCGCATGAAATAAGCAGCGCCAATATCGGAAGACATCTTTTGAAAATCACCGCAAACCTCCGGGAAACATTCGCCCTCTAGCATAGACTTCGAGGGAGCGGCTTGGTAAGCGCTGTTGTCTGCGCACTCCGGTATGAGCACCGCATCCTTTGACTCGGCAGTTGGCATGGCCTAGACTTTTCGAAGGACAGTTCCCCTAATCGCAACCAACTTGCGGAGAACGTCCGAAAGGCATTGGAGGAGTTATGGGTGAGGGTCTTTTTCAGCCTTTGCATTTGATACTGCTCATCGCGATCGCGCTCCTGGTATTCGGCACCGGCAAGTTTGTCGCGGTTGGCAAAGGCCTGGGAGAAGGCATCCGTAACTTCAAGTCGGCGATGAAGGAACCGGAAGACAAGGAAAAGAAAGAGACGAAAGAAGAGGAAAAGAAGTCTTAGGCGATTTAGAGTTAGCGGTTTCTGACCGCGCCGCTCCCGCTACACGACTCCCCGCTTTTTCAGTTCGCTGTAAATCAAAGCGATAGGCAAACCCACAACATTGCTGTAATCGCCCTCGATGCGCGGAATCCAGCGCGATGCGATGCCTTGAATCGCATAAGAACCGGCCTTGTCCATGGGTTCGCCTGTGGCGACGTAGGCGCGAATCTCTTCGTCCGATATTTCGCACATGGTCACGAGTGTGGTCTCCGATAAAGTTCTCTCAAATGCAGCCAGCAGTTGCCGGTTGGGAGTGACCGGCAATTCTGATTGGCTGCTTGTTGGACCTATCAGAGAAACGCCGGTGATCACCGCGTGCGTGCGCCCCGACAGCATTCGCAACATGCGGGCGGCATCGTCGGCGTCGCGTGGCTTGCCGAGAATCCTGTCGTCGACTACGACGATGGTATCGGCACCGAGAACGCAATCCTGCGGCCAGCTTTGAAAAACCGCGAATGCCTTTTCCCGGGCCAGGCGCTCGGCACAGTCCCGCGGAGACTCTCCAGAGAGTGGGGTCTCATTGATATTGGCCGGTTGAACTGTAAACGAAATCGCGGCGTTCCGTAGCAACTCCTGACGGCGCGGCGAAGCGGAGGCTAGAACGAGCATGCAAGGTGAATTCTAGCCGAAGCGGTTGTTGCGTTCCCAAGCATGCCGCAGAGTTGGGTCCGCCAATTTAGCCGCTGACGATTTCGATGCGGTTTCCAAAAGGATCGTGCACGTGACAGCGACTCACTCCCGGAATATCGTTCGGCTCTCTGATTTCAATCCCCGCATCACGCAGGCGTTGGAGGAACGCGGGATAATCACGGCAGCGCAGGGCTGGGTGCGCCTTCTTTGCGGGACGGAAGTCGGTTTCGACTCCGAGATGGAGTTGTACGCTGCCGCTTTCGAACCAACATCCTCCTCGCTTGGCTAACTCGGAGGGCTTCGGGATTTCCGTCATCCCGAGAATCGCTGCGTAAAATTCTCGCGCCTTGGATTCGCCACCTTCAGGCATGGCGAGTTGAACGTGATCGATGGCGATAAACGCTGCGCGTGACATAGCAACCATGCTAGCCGATCGCAGCCGAACCGGGAACCACTCCGCGCCTGTTAAAATCAGAGATTAACCGATAGCCTCTCAAACCGGCTGACGACTGGCCGATTACAACCGAATCTATGGACGCCGCTTTCCTCCGCAACTTTGCCATCATCGCGCATATCGACCACGGCAAGTCTACCCTGGCGGACCGCCTGCTGGAGCTCACCGGTTCGCTCACCGCGCGCGAGATGCAGGCGCAGGTGCTCGACTCCATGGATCTGGAGCGCGAACGCGGCATCACCATCAAAGCCCACGCCGTGCGCATGATGTATACCGCGCAAGACGGAAACACTTATCAGCTCAATCTAATTGACACGCCTGGCCACGTGGATTTCTCTTATGAAGTTTCACGCTCGCTGGCGTCCTGCGAAGGTGCACTGCTGATTGTTGACGCCTCGCAGGGGGTCGAAGCGCAGACACTCGCCAACGCCTATCTTGCAATCAATAACGGCCTCGAAATAATTCCCGTCATCAACAAGATTGATTTGCAGAGTGCGGATATTCCGCGCACCAAAGAAATGATTGAAAGCGCGGTGGGCCTTGATGCGTCCGACGCTGTACTCATCAGCGCGAAAACGGGCCAAGGCGTTCCCGATGTGCTCGAAGCCATCGTGAAGCGCATCCCGCCGCCTAAAGGAGATCCCGAAAGCCGCCTCCAGGCGCTGGTTTTCGACTCGTGGTTTGACGCTTACCGCGGCGTCGTGATCCTGACTCGCGTCTTCCAGGGAACTCTGCGTAAGGGCGATAGAATTCGACTTTGGTCAAACGGCACCACCTTCGACGCCGAAACTCTCGGCGTGCAAAACCCCAAGCCGGTCGAGATTAACGAACTGAAAGCCGGCGAAGTCGGTTTCTTAATCGCCAACATCAAGACCGTTGCCGACGTGAAAATCGGCGACACCATCACCCACGACGCCAACCCCGCCTTCGACGCCCTCCCCGGCTTTGAAGAGATCAAGCCCATGGTCTTCGCCGGACTCTACACCGTCGACGCCCACGAGCACACGCGACTGCGCGAAGCCCTCGAAAAACTTCGCCTGAATGATTCATCGTTTTTTTTCGAGCCCGAAAGTTCCGTCGCGCTGGGCTTCGGCTTCCGTTGCGGCTTCCTCGGCCTGTTGCATATGGAAATCATTCAGGAACGCCTGGAGCGCGAGTTCGCGCTTGAACTCATCACCACCGCGCCCGGCGTGCGCTACAAGATTTATAAGACTGATGGCAAAATGATCGAGGTCGATAATCCTTCGCGCTGGCCCGATCCCAGCGAGATCGCGAAAATCGAAGAGCCGGTGATACTCGCAACCATTCTTACCAACGAAGAATATGTTGGCGGAATTCTGAAATTGGTCGAAGACAAGCGTGGCAAGCAGAAGACTTTTGAATATGTCAGCTCCTCGCGCGTGATGTTGCACTATGAGTTACCACTGAACGAAATCGTGCTCGACTTTTACGATCGACTGAAGTCGGTTTCGCGCGGCTACGCTTCGCTCGATTATCACCTCGCCGACTATTGGGAGTCGCCCATGGTCAAGCTCGATATTCTCGTCGCAGGCGAGCCGGTCGATGCGCTCTCGATCATCGTGCATCGCGATTTTGCCTATGATCGCGGCAAAGCGCTGGTTTCAAAAATGCGGCAGCTGATTCCTCGGCAGATGTTCGAAGTGGCGATCCAAGCGTCGATTGGAGCGAAAATCATCGCCCGCGAGACCGTTACAGCCATCCGTAAGAACGTGATTGCCAAGTGTTACGGTGGCGACATCTCGCGGAAACGCAAGCTCCTCGAAAAGCAGAAGGAAGGCAAAAAACGAATGAAGCGCATCGGCCGCGTCGATATCCCACAGGAGGCTTTTCTAGCGGTTTTGAAGGTCGGCGAAGACAGCGATTGAGCAACGTTTGTACCGAAATGGGAAGGTCAGGAACCCCAAAATGTGCAAAACCCCAAATCGGACAAGCATCCCTTGCCAACATTTTCCTTCTATGTTAATGCCGAGTGAATTGCCTAACTGGTTATCATTCAGAGCCTTAGGCGGCACAAATCCGATTGTTGTGATCTACCTCAGCGTGATTTGCCCTGAGCGATTGTGAGCAGCGTCCGCAATTCCACAAGCTTTTCCACAGAGAAGAAAGCAGCCGCAACCCAAGGCGGATAAGGTATTTACGGAGCATAACTACAGTAGTTCCTGTACCCTGTTGCGCTCACTCTTCCGGCGCCAGGCCACCTTCCACGAGTGTCTCGAATCGAGTGCAGTTCTTGATAAAGGCGAGGTTCAGGCGTCCGATCGGGCCGTTGCGCTGCTTGGAAATAATGATCTCGGCCCTGCCCTGCAGATCCGGATCGTCCTGCTTGTACACTTCTTCGCGAAAGATGAACATCACCAGATCGGCATCCTGCTCGATCGATCCGGACTCGCGCAGATCGGCAAGCTGGGGACGATGGTCGCCGCCACGGCTTTCCGGAGCGCGACTCAACTGCGAGAGCGCGATCACCGGCACGCTCAGCTCCTTCGCCAACGCCTTCAATCCGCGCGAAATCGCGGAGACTTCCTGCGTGCGGTTTTCATAGCGCTTGCTGCCCCCCGACATGAGTTGCAGGTAGTCCACGATAATCAGATCGAGGTGGCCTTGCGCCTGCTTAAGCCGACGCGCCTTGGCGCGCATCTCGCTCAACGTGATGCCGGGCGTGTCGTCGATAAAGATTGGCGCGTGCGCCAACTGTTCCATGGCGCGCACCACCTTGCGCGTATCATCCTGCCACAGCGAACCGGTGCGCATTTTGTGCGCGTCCACTCGCGCCTGCGAACAGAGCAGGCGCATCAACAACGCCTCGCGCGACATTTCCAGCGAAAACACTCCCACCACCTGCTGATCTTCGACCGCGGCATTCTCGGCGATATTCATGGCGAATGCGGTCTTGCCCATGGAAGGCCGCGCTGCAATAATCACCAGGTCCGAACGCTGCAGCCCACTGGTCATCTCATCGAGGTCGGTGTAGTGAGTGGCCAGGCCGGTGATGCGCTGGCCGCGTTGCAGCAGCGCATCCACTGAGCCGAACGACTCGCGTACGATCTCCTGAATGCCCATGAAGCCGCGGCCGATGCGCTTTTCCGAGAGCTGAAAGATCGCTGCCTCAGCGTCGCTGAGCACTTCTTCCGCTGCATCGGATTGATCGGACGCTCGCGCAATCGCCGTGTTGGCGGCGTGAATCAGCCCGCGCAGCAGCGCCTTGTCGCGCACAATCTTGACATAGTGCTCGATGCTCGGCCGGTCGGGTACGCCATCGAGCAGGCTCGAGACATATCCCACGTCGCCGATGGGCTGCAGATCTTTGTGGCGATCGAGTTCCTCGATTAGCGTGATCAGATCAATCGGCCGCGAAGACTCCGCCAGATCGACCATGCGCGAATAAATCCGCCGGTGCGAGTCGAGAGAAAAATCTTCGATCCGCAAGTGCTCAGCGGCCTGGTTGTAAGCAAAGTTATCGAGCAGGATCGCGCCCAGAATCGAGCGCTCGGCTTCCACATTCGCGGGAAGAGTGCTGATGCTGTAGTCGGTAGTGGCCAAATATTTTCGCCCTTGATTTCAAAATGCAATTCACTCTAGCCTGACACGGCTTGTGAATGCGATGCGCAGTCTTCGGAAAAGTCCGTCCTAAATAAAAAAAGTCATTTGCGAAAATCTTCCCGCGGGCTGGGGCGATTATGCATCCAAAACGTAGGAGAACAAATAGCGAAGTAGATGTCAAGAGATTGGAAGCTGCCCGCAAAAAAAACAAATGCGGCCGGGCCAGCCACCCGACCGCATCGTTTCGTGAATCTTTCCGTCTTGCCTTCGCCTCTAGGAGGAGCGGGAGCGATGGTACCGGCCCGAAAGCGCTCCGAAGAGCGCCCCTTTTGCCAGTACTTGCCGCAAAGTCGCATTTCCGAAGAATCGCGACTCTGCCGCCTATGCGTCAGCCAGCAGCCTATTCCGCTCCAGGAGCGGACCGTAGAGGAGGCCGCAATGCCCGGGCAACCATCACGCACTCACGCGCGTTTCGATTTCCCCCGGCGATTCACCCTCGAGAATCGCCAGCTGCCACCAGCGTCACCGCACATCATCTCTCGGCAAGCCTTCGAGATCTCACGTATGCGCTGAACACACTTTCGGGCAGATTGCCGCGCACCGCAACATAAAAACATTTCTCTCTTGTGCAGAAACTGTGGACGATAGGACTCTCTTGTGGAAGCCTGAGGAAAAATGCGCGAGAACCGCCGCCACGGCACTGGGACAGAATCTCTAATCTCTAGTTTCTCGGGCCAGTCGTTATTCTGTCCGAGTGGAGTTACCTTGCGTTCAGCCATAGATGCGAAGCCAAAGACACCACAAAGGCCGTCATCGTCCAAAAATGAAGGCGCCGGATGGAAGTCCTTCTCGCCAGGTGAACGTCGCGCAAGGATAGGCCGAGCATGACTTCCACTATCAAGAGAAACAAAGCAACTGTCGCGGCCCACACGCCCGCCTGATTCGCGCGCGACATTGCCGCCGTGAATCCATGGACGACGGAAAAAAACAAAATCAGGTATCCCAGCCAGAAGTGAGGCCACAAGCGGCGCAGGTAGGGTTCGGCAGGTTCTTGTGCGAAGCCCAGAATTCCGCTCAGCCGGTTCCGCCGCAGGACGTAAGGCAGCACAATTGCGAATCCGCATAAAACCACGCCGAGTCTTCCCGCGACGCTGCTGACCATGTAAGTTGTCATGGCGAAGTCTATTTCACCTGCACGTATCCCGTCAGGACGACGATCTTTCGCGCCTGCACGCTATGATCGGCGCCCACATCACCGGTGACGTGAAGGACCGCGCCCGCATGCAGATCGGCCGCCGTGCCCATTACGATCTCCGTGGCCGCAGCCCATTTAATCTCTATCTGATTATCTGTGCGGAGGTAGTGCGTCTCGTTCTGCTTTTCGAGAAGACGGCCGCGAATCTTTCCCTCACCGACCGTCGAGATTTCTATCACGATCTTCGCGGTCTCTTGCGCTTTCAGTTGAACAAACTCGGATTCATTGGCCGCCTCGGGCTGCATCTTCATTGCTTTCGTCGCACCCCGCCACACGAAGACCGCGCTCAGTGCGGCAAGCGCCACGAGCATCAGAAGCCAAGCCAGGCTGCCTTTAGCGGAACTAATATAGGAACTCACCGCGGGTCTCCTTCCTGCCTGACGCGTCCTCGTTAAGAAGAGAGTGTGCGGCTTGTACCAAGGTATAGAGTCAAGAGCGTGTGAGGAGTTTTCCTTCCGCTGGCGACTGGCTAGCGTTTCGAAGTTCGAGCGGGTCCTGCCGACGCGGGGCAACCCACGGTAGTTACCGTATCAATCTTGTCGACCATTCGCAGCAGCTTCATGCGCATCAGTCTCAACGCCGTCATCTTCCCTTCAATCTGCTGCAGCTTCACTCGCGCCAGGCGCGCGATGTCGCGAAATTCGGCGGGGCGGCGAGAACCCGAAGCAGTCACCTTCGCAGCCGCGCGGTGCAACCGGAGCAGGGGCTGAATTTCCTTTAACGTGAATCCTAGCTCCTGGCATTGCTTAATGAAGCAAATGTCCTCCACATCGCCCTTGCTGTAAACGCGATAGCCGGAAGGGGTTCGCGCCGGCTCGCGTAGAATGCTCCGCCGCTCGTAGAAGCGGACCGACTGCACATTGATCCCGGTTTGATGGGCCAGTTCTCCGATTCGCACGATTAGATTGTCAACCCTATACTAATGTATAGAGTCAATCGAGGGAGATCGCAGAACAAATTCCTGTACCTAGATCAGGAACGATACGGGAGCGCGGCCCGTTCTTTCGCTTTCCAGCCAACCTCTATCAGACTGAAAAGCATCAATGCTACGCTTGGGTTTTAAATCGTGATCGACTGGAGACCGAAATGAACACGAACCGTGTTCTCGCAGCCATCGTTATTGTGTTTAGCCTGTTAGCGATTGGCAACGTCGCCTTTGCCGTAGCTGCAAAAAGGCAAAACCACCACGATGGCAAACGACTGATCGCTGAAAAGGTCAAAACTGACGGTCATCATGACATCGAAAAGAAGGGACACTACACCGCATCAGTCGAGAGCAGGGGCGGAAAGATTGCGGGTTTCCACGTCGTCCATGACACCAAAGGACAGATTCCCGTCAAGAAATACAAGACCCACAAGAAAATGGTGCAGGCCACGGGTTCGCACCTCACCTACGCCTCCTTCGCATTACCTCAAGACATGGACATGGGCACGGTGTACATCGGTTATTCCTATGTCGATGATGACGGGAACGAGGAGATTTACTGGGTCCCGGAAGAAATGGTCATTGACGGGGACACCGGCGCGGTCGAGTATGTTCCACTGAGCAGCTAAAAAGGTACGGCCTCAGTGCTTCAACCTCCCGCCCACGAACATAAAAGCCAAAGCCCCGAGGGTCACTCGGGGCGTTCGCACTGAACACCGTCTGCCAGACCCCTAGTGGTACCGGACGATGCCTGCCGACCCCAATCGTACCGGGCAGGACAGCCATGTCAACGGCATTTACCTTGTGGCGCAAAGAGCAGGTTCCTCATCGGGCCTTCGGCCCAATTCTGAATGACACGTATGTGAAGGGGTTCGAGTGACATCAGAGGATGAAGGAACCCTTAGTTGCTGGAAGCCACTCGAACGCGATGACCAGGCGACGTCCAGTACACGCGGCACCATCCTCCAGACGACCCTGTTGCGTAATCGATTGTATTTTGCGGGGGGATGTATTTCACGGCGCAAAATGGAGTATTTCGAGATGCGATCTCGGATTGGGAAAGAAAAAGCTAAACCCCACTCGGATGTAGCCCGGCAGTCCCACCGTTAGCGGTTTCCGAAGAGCGGATACCAAGAACAAAAGCCAAAGCCCCGAGGGTCACTCGGGGCTCTCAAGATACCAAACGCCGTCTGCCAGACTCTTACTATGATAAGTCGATAACGGCCGTTGTCAAGCACCTAAAGGGTTGTCGAGTGACCGAGGAGGGCAAGGGAGTCGAACCCTAATGGCTGCAAACCACTCGACCGTCTGGCAGACGGCGTCCAGTACCCACTGGCAATGCCCTCCTAAACGCTATCTGCCCGTGTCGATTGTACGGGCCGCTGCCTCCGCAGAGCAGAAAAGACGGCCAATATTTTGGGAACGCTGCCGATCTGGGAAAGAAAAGACACCACTCGCGCCGGCCTCATCGAAGCTGGTAGGGATCCTTCGACTTCGCAGAACGATTCGCGTTCGCGAATCGCTCTGCTTCGCTCAAGATGACAAAGCTAGTCCCTGACTCCATCCATAAACGCCCGCAACTTGCGCGAGCGCGAGGGATGCCGCAGCTTGCGCAGCGCCTTGGCTTCGATCTGGCGGATGCGTTCGCGGGTTACGGCGAACGACTGGCCTACTTCTTCGAGCGTGTGCTCGCTGCCGTCTTCGAGGCCAAAGCGCATCTTGATTACTTTTTCTTCGCGCGGGGTCAGCGTGCGCAGGACTTGTCCGGTCTGGTCCTTGAGGTTCACGTTGATGACGGCTTCGGCGGGCGAGACCACGGCGCGGTCTTCGATGAAGTCGCCGAGATGCGAATCTTCCTCTTCGCCGATCGGAGTTTCGAGCGAGATCGGCTCCTGCGCGATCTTCAGCACCTTACGCACTTTCGCCACAGGAATGTCCATACGCTTGGCGATCTCTTCACTGGTAGGCTCGCGACCGAGTTCCTGAACCAGTTGCCGCGAGGTGCGGATCAGCTTGTTGATGGTCTCGATCATGTGCACCGGGATGCGAATCGTGCGCGCCTGATCGGCAATGGCACGAGTAATCGCCTGCCGAATCCACCACGTGGCATAGGTCGAAAACTTATAGCCGCGGCGGTATTCGAATTTGTCGACGGCTTTCATCAGGCCGATGTTGCCTTCCTGAATCAAGTCGAGGAACTGCAGGCCGCGGTTGGTGTACTTTTTTGCGATCGAAACTACGAGACGAAGATTGGCCTCGATCAGCTCGCGCTTGGCCTGCTCGGCATCCATGTCACCCTGGATGATTTCGCGCTGCGTGCGTTTGATCTCCTGGAACAGGAGGCCAGCTTCAACTTCGAGCTTTTCGATTTCGCTGCGTACCGCGCGCGCCTGGCGGCGATATTCCTTTTTTACGTCCTCGCTGCGCGTGGCTTCGGCTTTGCGCTCGAGATTGCCGGCCTGGCGGTCGAGTGAGCGCATGCTGTCGACAGTCTTGTTGACGCGATCAATCAGCCGCTTGCGTTCGGCGTTGGTGAAACCCAGCTTGCGCACTGCTCGCGAAACTCGCACGATAGCGCGGGCCAGGTTGCGGCGGGCGCGGCGATGATCCTTAGGACGCTTCTTTTGCGAGACCGTCGCGTATTTTTCCTGCAGCTGGCCGGCCTTTTTATAGAGCTTGGCCATGGCATCGATCTTGCCGGTAAATTCGTTCAGCCGGTTCTGCAGGATTTCGTCGGTGATCTCTTCTTCGTCGAAGGTCACAACCTCTTTGATCGACCGCACGCCCTTCTTCAAGTCCTCACCCATGGCGAGCAGTTCATGAATCACTATGGGCGAGCGCGAGAGCGCCTTGAGCACGCGCACCTGGCCGCACTCGATGCGCTTGGCGATTTCCACTTCGCCTTCGCGGGTGAGCAGCGGGACGGTGCCCATCTCTCGCAGATACATGCGGACGGGATCGTTGGTTTTTTCAAGCGCGCCAGGCGTGAGGTCGAGTTCAACGTCCTCACCTTCTTCGCCGTCGTCACTTTTATCGAGCGCGGCGGAAGGCAGCTTGGGGCCTTCCAGCACGTCGATGCCTTGCGTACCTATCGTAGTGAGCAGGTCGTCCAGGTCTTCGGGACTGTGCACATCGTGCGGGATCAGGTCATTGACCTGGTCATAGGTGAGATATCCCTTTTCTTTACCGGCATCGACCAGCTTCTTAATGTCATCGAACTTGTCTTCTAGAGCCAAAGAGGTGTTCCTCAAATTCTTCAATTCGCTCGCGCAGAGCGTGTGGTAAATCTTTACGGGTGGGGTTCTGGGGTAACGCGGAGTTGTGCCCTCTAGCACAAACGATTCAGTTTAGCACATAAGTGCTGTCGCGTCTATTAGTTGCCAGCAGATTTTCCCGTCGTGCGCCGCTATCTGTAACTTCCCTAAATACTTAGATGGTCAAAGGGGCCATTTTGTTTCATGCGCTCCGCCGGTTTCCTGTGGCATTTTCCGGGCTGGCCTCGCCCAGACTGGGATCTCTTAACGCTCGGCTTAGCCGCTCTTTTTCTACCACCAACTCTTTCAATAGAACTTTGTCGTCGCTGAGTCCTGGTTTTTGCAATTCGCGCTGGACGTGCTCGAGGCGGCGGCGCAGATGAATGCGGCGCAACCCTCGCACTGCGCCCTCTAGGCGTTCAGCCGTGAGTTCTTCTTCCTCCTTTAACAAGATGGAGGCCAGCATACGGCGTTCGCTCTCGGAGCAACGTACTTCCATTGCATCGGCAACTTCTGGTCCGGCATTGAGCAGGGCCTCAACTAAAGATTCGGTTGTGAGGCCGCGGTGCAAGGCTTCGTTCTGCAAGGCGAATTGCGCTTGGCGCGCCGGATCAAACTCCTTCTCGGCGCCGTCGCGCGCGGAAAGATGCTCTCCCTGCTGCATCTGCCGGGCGGAGGCGAGGGCGCGAATCAGAATGCGCTCGGCGTCGGTGGCCTGCGCTTCCGCCGGAGCCTTTACCGCCGCTGCGGACCGGGACGACGCAGTATGGCGCAGCTCTTGCCGCAACACGGCCGAATCGATGCCGAGCTTCTGTGCGATTTCCTGACTCAATTCATCGCGAACTATGCGGTTGGGAACGCGCTGGATGTGCGGCAGCAGATAATTCACCGCCTTCACTTTGCCCTCGGCGTTGCGCACCGGAAATTGACTGCGCGCGCGATCGATCAGGTAGTCGAAATATTTTTGCGAATTTCGCAGCGCCTCGCCGTAAGCCTCTTTGCCTTTGCGCCGGATGTACAAATCAGGGTCGAAGCCTGGCTCCAGCGTTAGCACTTTAATTTGAAATTCTTCTTCGACCAGCAGGCCTAGCGTGCGCTCTGTAGCCTTGGCTCCTGCGGTATCAGGATCGAAGTTTACAAGCACGTTCTTGCTGAATCGACCGAGCAGCTTGGCTTGCATCTCGGTAAATGCCGTGCCCGAGCTGGCGATCACGTTGTGAAGCCCAGCGGCGTAGACGGAGATGCAATCCATCTGGCCTTCGACGAGAATGGCGTAATCGAGCTTGCGAATGGCCTCTTTGGCGTTATCGAGATTGAACAGGACTCGGCTCTTGGAATAGATGCCGGTCTCCGGCGAGTTCAAATACTTTGGGCCAGCTTTCTCATCGGTAGCGAGGGTTCGTCCGGTGAAGGCAATGATCTTTCCCGAATCGTTCGCGATGGGAAACATGACGCGGTTGCGAAATCTGGAATAGATGGCTCGGACGTCGGACTTCGGACCTTGGACCTCAGACTCTGCGCCTACTCCTGTGGCTCCGTCTTGCTGAGGGCCGAGGCCGGAGGTCCGACGGCTGTCTTCCTGCTTCCACGAGAACAGCCCGCTCTCGCGCAAAACCTCTTCGCTGAACTCACCGGCCAAGCGGTCGCGCAGTAAGAAACCGGAGTCGGGCGCGTAGCCGATGCGAAAACGCGAAATGGTTTCGTTATCCAAACCGCGCCCTGCAAGATATTCTCGCGCTCGCGCGCCCTCGGGACGCTTCAGGCACTCCTGGAAAAAAGCCGCAGCCCGCTCCTGAGCGTCGAGCAACTGCCCGCGCAGCTTGGCGTCCCGAGCTTCTTCTGGACTCGAGTAGGTAGCCTTGGGCAGCGGAATCCCAAGTTTGCTCGCCACCAGCCGCAACGCTTCGGGAAAAGTAATGTTCTCGATCTTTTGCACAAATTTGAACACATCGCCTTTTTCATGGCAGCCAAAGCAATAGAAAAACTGCTTGGTGGCGTGCACCGAGAACGACGGCGTCTTCTCCCCGTGAAACGGACACAGCCCCGCGTAGTTCTGCGCCCCAGCCTTTTTCAGCTTGATGTAGTCGCCGACGATGCGGACAATATCCGCCTGCTGCTTCACCGTCTCTTTGAAATCGTCCGTCGTGGGCATGGATAGGTACGGTCGTCGAAAACGAACACTTCCCCCGGTGGATTCTGTTCCAGATGACCTCTCTTGTGAATATACGCGAGACGAATTGTTGTGAAGAAGCTGTGGAAAGCAGAAACGAGTTGAGGATACTGGAGGAAAGCCCGGACCCTTCCTTGCGTGCGCGTGCAGCGTGCGATACTTTCAAAGCAAGGCCGATCAGCTCGTATGCGCTGATACGTTCTGATGTTTTAGATTTCATGGATCATCCCTGTTACAAATGCGGGCACACGGTGGAAGATGGCAGGCCTTTTTGCGCGCAGTGTGGGGCCCCGCAGATTCGGGTGGCGATTGCCGAGCCTTCGCCCGACCTGGCCGCCTCCGGCGAGGCCGTCACGGCTCTGGGCAGCGAGGTCGAGGCTGGCTTTCCTGGTCCGGCTAGCTCGGTTCCGGTGCAGTGGGCGCAGGCTCCATCTCAGCTCGCTCCGTGCGCTTTGGCGGCTGGTGTCGCGGCCCTGCTTATGTTTGTTGGGCTGAATCCTTTTGTGGCCGCGATCGTTGCCGGATTTCTAACGGTCTCATTCTCGCGGCGCGGTATCCCTTCGGGCTTGCGCGCCGGCGGCGGGGCCAAGCTGGGCGCGCTTAGCGGGTTACTGCTGTTCGGCGCATCGACCATTCTCGAGATGCTGGCCGTGGTCATTCTGCATAAAGGTGGCGAAATTCGCGCCCAGATGATGGAGAAGTTCCAGCAGGTCGCGGTGCGTTATCCAGGGCCGGAGGTTAAGCCATTTCTGGAGTTTGTGAATTCTCCTGACGGTTTCGCGATCATGATGGTGGCTTCGCTGGTTTTCGGGCTCATTGCATTCATTCTTCTTAGCAGCCTGGGCGGGGCTGTCGGAGCAGCGTTTTTAGGGCGGCGCGATCCGAAGTAGCCGGCACAGCGGGCAGTACGCCCACGGCATAGCCGCCGGAACAGCGTCGCTACTGGCATTGAAGCCCGGCCTTGCCGATGTTTGCCCTTGCCGCGTATGATGCACGGTTTGCATTCTTACGCGATGAATACAGCGGCGCGCGGGTCCCTGCTCGGCATCGAGCACATCGACGAAAAAGAAATTGTGGCCTTGCTGAAGCTGGCCCGGCGGATGAATCCGCTCAAACCCCGGCCGCTACTGCGGAACAAGCGCATCGTGCTGCTGTTTTACGAAGCCTCGACGCGCACGCGGTCTTCGTTTGAAGTTGCAGCCAAATCGTTGGGCGCGATGACGGTGCTGGTGCTCTCTTCGGGTTCAAGCATCGAGAAGGGTGAATCGCTGCTCGATACTGGGTATACGCTGCGCGGAGTTGGAGCCGACGCGATCGTGATTCGACATCCCTCGGCGGGGGCGCCTCATCTGATCGCGAAGCATCTCGACATTCCTGTGATTAATGCGGGCGACGGGATGCACGAGCATCCGTCGCAGGCATTGCTCGATGCCTTCACGATTCTCAAGCACAAGAAATCCCTGAAAGGCCTGCAGGTTGCGATTATTGGAGACATTTATCACAGCCGGGTGGCGCGCTCGGCGTGCCATCTGCTGACGAAGCTGGGAGCGAAAGTCACACTGTGCGGACCTCCGGAACTGGTGCCGGAGTTGGCGGCGACCCTCGCTCCGGGGCTTCGCCTCACGCGGCATATCGAGGAGGCGTTGCGGGGCACGGATGTGATCATGCTGCTGCGCGTGCAGAAGGAACGATTGGCGGGACAGAAGATTGGCTTGCAGGATTACATCGCTCGCTACCAGATGAATGCGGCGCGGCTGAAGCTGGCGAAGCGCGATGCGATCGTGATGCATCCGGGACCGATTATCCGCGGACTCGAGGTCACTTCCGAGGTCGTCGATGGCCCGCAGGCGGTGATCCGGGAAGAAGTTCACAACGGCGTTCCGGTGCGCATGGCGATTCTGGCTCGTGCGCTGGGGAAGGCCAAGTGAGCCACGGATTTTCGCGGATTCGCGCCGATTCGGACTCGCAGAATCGTCGCCTCGAGAAAAACTGTACAGGGCTTAAGTGCCGAGTGCTGAATGCTGAGTGCTAAGAATCCAAAACGACAGAGCGCGAGCTTGCTGATCAAAGGCGGGCACGTGATCGACCCCGCGGAGAAGATCAACGCGCCGATGGACGTTCTTCTGCGCGATGGGCGCGTCGCTGAGGTTGCGCTGCCGAACAAGATTCGCGGAAGTGCGGATGAAAACTTCGATGCGGGCGGGTTGATGGTTGCGCCTGGGTTCATCGATCTTCATGTTCATCTGCGCGAGCCTGGGCAAAGTTATAAGGAGACGATTGCTACCGGCACTGCGGCGGCGGCGGCGGGCGGATTCACTTCGGTCTGCACTATGCCGAACACCGATCCTGTCGTCGATAGCGCCGAGTGGGTTACGTGGTTGCGGCAGGCGGAGCGCGGAGCAGTCGTCAATGTGTTGCCGATCGCCGCCGCTACGCGAAGTTCGCGCGGGGCGGCGCTCACTGATTTTGCGGCCTTGCAGAGAGCAGGGGCTGTTGCCGTTACGGACGATGGCAAGCCAATTCTCGAAGATGAAATCATGCGCGCGGCTTTGCGGCTGGGCGCAGAGTTGAATCTTCCCGTTGTGCAGCACGCCGAGGATACGCGGGTAACCGAAAGCTGTTCGATGAACGAAGGCGCCACCAGTTTTCGCCTTGGGCTGCGCGGGATGCCGTCCGCGGCTGAGGCCAGTATCGTGGATCGCGACGTGAATCTGGCGCTGCAGATTCGAGAATCGCGCTTGCACGTGGCGCATCTTTCGACCTCCGATGCGCTCAAGGCCGTGCGGCGCGGCAAACGCGGTAAGGCTCGCGTGACTTGCGAGGTGACTCCGCATCACTTCACCTTGCTCGACGCGGACGTGGGCGAGTACAACACGAATTGCAAGATGAACCCTCCGTTGCGGTCGGCGGCGGATCGCGAAGCCATTCTGGTGGCGCTCGCCGATGGGACGGTCGACGCGATTGCTACTGATCATGCTCCCCACGCAGCGCATGAAAAACAGGTCGAGTTCGAGCGCGCTAGCTTCGGGATCACTGGGCTTGAGACCGCGCTAGCTTTGGCGATTACGAAGCTGCACCGCGAGCACAAAATCTCTCTGGCCCGCATCGTCGAACTTTTCACTGCCGGTCCGGCGCGCGTGTTCGATCTGCGCGGGCGCGGGTCGCTGGCTCGCGGCAACTTTGCCGACGTCACCATCTTCGACCCTAAGAAGCGCTGGACGTTTGAGGCTGGCACGTCGCGGTCGTTGTCGAGGAATACGCCGTTTGATGGATGGCAGTTTACGGGGAAAGTGGTGGCTACGATTGTCGGCGGGAAGATGGTTTACCGGCTAGATTAGACGCTTCCAGCGCCCTTCCCAGTCCGAGCCGGATCAAAATAAAAAAAATGCTGAATGCGAGCTTAATATCTTTGGAATCATGTAGTTACATTTTTCGTGATCCGCCAAATCCGGCTAAAATATTGGCTTCCAAAGGACTTAGCTGCAAAATATTACAGGCACAGGACTTATGCGAACCGGTTCGTCTGCAACTGGATTCATTAGCTCCCTTGGACCAAAGACCTTCCGGCACCGATCTTATGGATCGACTTACTTAGCTGCGTGATATTCAGTTTTCAAAGAGCTGACGCTGAGTGACATAGTATGGCGAATCGGGGATGCCAATCAAGTGAAATCGTCGGCACGCGGAAATGGTTTGGGCGGCCCGTCACGCGGTTTGATGGCCGGCAGTTTGCGGGGAGCGTTGTGGCCGCGATTGTGACTGAGAGAATTGTGTGCCAGGCGGATTGAAACGCCGTTCGCGGCCCAAGCGGTTGTTCCGTTTTCGAAAATTATTGTAGCTGTGCAGAATCTTTCCGGGCGATTAGCTTAAGGTACCTACAATCTACCCTAAGGAGAAACGTCGATGAAGCACGCGTTGGTTAGTTTCTTCCTGGTGTTCATTGTTGTTGTGATTTCGCCTCGGCGAGCCTCCGCCCAAGATGCCTGTTTCATCGAAGGCTTTCCCTCCAGGCTTTGTTGCGCTGGCACAGCGCATTGCCTGGGGCACTGCGTCGAGATATCTACCTGTGAGTATGCCGGTGAGGATACGAGGCATGTGGTGAAGGTGGCGGCGAGTGTTGCAGCGACCCGTACAACACACATAATCCCGAAAGCGGAACCTGCAAACGCGAATCTACGGCGCAGCGGAAATTGATCGCTGTAGGTCAGACTACGATAGCATTGCCGAGTTGGCGTTGATCCCGGATTTCTGCGCGAGAAATTATCGTGTGCGCGAGCTGTACCAACTGGGAAACCAAAAGCCGTAAGTTCAGCTCCGCGGTGGAGTGATTTCGTAGCGTGCTGTCTTTAACCAACTCAGGGGTGCCATTCTGGGATAGGCGAGCCGGGGAGTTATGTCGACGCAGCTTGGTCTATTGTGTGTTGTCGCCTTGTTTTTCCGACCGAATTTGTGCGCCCAGTCCGCGACGGAAAAAACGCCGCGCCAGCCTAACGCCGGCAAACTGTCCCTGATTGAGACGAGGGAGCTTAAATCCGAGGTAGGGGGAATGTTGCTCTTGCCGGTGAGATGCGACAGCGGCGGCAACTTGTATCTACGGACCGGCGCTGACGAACGGGCCCTGATTCGCAAAGCAAGTCTCGATGGCAAAGCAGATACGGCCATCCCTAAGGGGCCTATCCCTGAAGCGCCTCACCCGCACCTTGGCACTTTCAATGTTGACGCAAACGCGAACGTGTATCAGCTTGCGTCAGTGGGAGTACAACGTTACGTTTTCATCTTCGACTCGAGGGGAGATTTCAAGTCCAAAGCGAGGCTAGACCCAGGATTCGAGTGGCTTCCTGGTTTCATAGCGCCGTTTGCCTCAGGCGATCTGTTAGTAAGCGGGGTTCGAGTTCATCTTGAGGCCGGTGAACAAACGAGAAAACCTTTTACGGGAATTTTTTCGAGTGATGGCGCGTTCCGTAAGGAAGTTACGTTGCCAGACGACGAAAAACTACATCAAATGGCCGAAGCGGGGGACGCTCACCTCATCAGCCCCTCCAGCCCCTCTAACAACCGTGCCTTCAGTTTTGGATCGGCGGAAGCTGCGCCTGACGGCAATGTGTATATGATGCGATCAACGGAGTCACCGATTATTTATGGAATTTCTCCCGGCGGCACTGTAGCCAAGAAAATCGTCGTCGAGTTGAGCGATACCAGCTTCTCTGCGTTGGAGCCCCTCCACGTCCTCGGCTCCCGCTTGGCTGTTCTCTTTCACAATGAGCGGAGCGGCGAGGATATGATTAAGATATTGAGCACGGAGGGAGAACCGTTGGCGACGTATACCTCGCCATCAGGACCCACATCTCCCGGCCCTGGACTGGCATGCTGGACGGCGCCAGATCGGTTTGCATTCGTCGGCGTGGCGGAGAGTGGATACCTCACCGTCAACTTCTTTGAACCCCGATAGACCCCGAAACGATGCAATGCACGAAATTCGCGGCGTGCGTGTGCGACATGAGGGGCAGTCCCTGAAAGGGACTTCCTTATCTGGCCTTCTTCCCCGCACTTAGATGCGGGGCGATCGAAATCCCGTCCCCTTAAAGGGAACGGGCGCATCTCGTCATCGGCAGCCTTCCCCAACTTATGTCATTAGAACGCCATTGCAAGGTGCGCGACCTACGGCAAATATATTCTTCTGAAATCCTGGAACGGGGACGTCTAACCTAGAACCCCCATCTTCTTCCCGACCCTCCCGAGCACCTCCAGCGCCTGCTGCAGCTCTTCTTTTGTGTGCGTGGCGGTCATGATGGTGCGGATGCGGGCTTTGCCTTCGGGCACTGTTGGAAACGCTATGCCCGTGCCCAGGACACCTTCTTTGAATAGCTCGCGGGAGAAGTCCATGGTGCGTTTGCCGTCGCCGATGATGATTGGCGTGATGGGGGTTTCGCTGGCTGGGGTGGCGCGGCCTCCGATGTCGAAGCCCAGCAGAGCTAGTTCTTTTTTCCAGAAGCGGGTGTTCTCCCAGAGCTTTTCGATGCGCTCGGTGTCATTTTCTAGAACCTCGAAAGCAGCGATGCAGGTGGCCGCCACCGATGGTGGATGCGAGGTGGAAAACAAGAACGGACGGGCGCGGTGGTAGAGAAAATCGATCAGGTCGCGCGAGCCGCAGACGTAGCCGCCTAGCGCGCCTATGGCCTTCGACAGCGTTCCTACCTGAATGTCTACGCGGCCGTGGACGTTGAAATGATCGACCGTGCCGCGGCCGTTGCGGCCCAAGACGCCGGAGGCGTGGGCGTCGTCGACCATCATGATGGCGCCGTATTTTTCGGCCAGGTCGCAGAGGGCGGGGAGCGGACCGATGTCTCCGTCCATGGAGAAGACGCCGTCGGTGATTAGCAGCTTTTTGCCGGGCTCGTCTTTTATGCTGGCCAGCTGTTCTTCGGCGTGGGCGATGTCTTTGTGGCGGAAGACCAGGATTTTCGCTTTTGACAGGCGGGCGCCGTCGATGATCGAGGCGTGGTTGAGCGCGTCGGAGATGATGAAATCGTCTTTGCCCAGCACCGCCGAGACCGTGCCTGCATTCGCCGCGAAGCCGGACTGGAAGACTACGCAGGCTTCGACATTTTTGAAGCGCGCGATTTTTTCTTCGAGCTCCATGTGAATCTTCATGGTGCCGGCGATGGTGCGGACCGCGCCCGACCCTACGCCGTACGTGCGCGTGGCTTCTAGCGTGGCTTCGCGGAGCTTGGGATGCGTGGTCAAGCCCAGGTAATTATTCGACGCGAGGTTGATTACCTTCTTGCCGTCGAAGGTGCAGACCGGGGCCTGTTCGTCTTCGAGCACGCGGAGTTTGAAGTGGGTGCCCTTGGCCTTGAGTTCATTGAGCTGATCGGTTAGATAGGAGAGCGGGTTGGTGCGGGTTGCAGTGGTCATGAAAGCCTCGCCACGGATTCACACGGATGAAAACCGGAGACTAGTTTAATCCTGGCGCATCAGGAAGGAAAACGGCGGACAGCAGCTGAATTTGAATCCTTCCTCACACAGTTCAAGGTCATTGTCAGTGCATCTGTTTTTCGGGCGGAACGAAAGACCTCCCACTGGCCGTATCTATGGGAGATCCCTCACGCGGCTGGAGTACGCCGCGTTTCGGGATGACGCCTTTGTAGGAGAATAAATTCAAACTGAGCCACTACCAAACGGTGCGAACAAATGGAATCCGAACTAGAACATGATCGGGTTGCCGGTTTCGATGCTGGCCTGGCAGAGTTGTTTCATGTTGTCGAAGAATTCCTTTTCCGATTCGGCAAGGATGTCTTTGGAGTGGAGAACAGTATCTACTTCCTGCAGAAGGTCAGGGGATTCATCAATCGGGATCCAGTCGCCGGTGTGGGTGCCGTCGTAGAGAACTTTGTCCAGGAGGATGGGAAAGCGGGGCCCAGGCTTGCCCTGCAGGTGGCGCAGAAAGCTGCGCAGATTTCCCACGCGCGTGATATTCCCCAGGAACATGGAGAGGATGTAGCCGCCGTGCTCGCAGGAATCGGACATCCATTTGTCGTGGGCGTCCCATTCTTCGTCGGTGGGTTCGCCGGTCAGTTCTGGCTCGCCGCTTTCGTCGAAAGTGAGGCGCTCGGGAAGCGGGTGAGGTTTGGCCTTGCCATCTCGGATGCAGGTGCAGCGGACGAAGGCATCAAGGCTCATTATTCTAGCTGCTCGTAACTCCGCGCCAGCGCTTCTTAGACTTACGGGTTGGCGGAGAGGAGTGTCCGCCCCACAAGGGCAATCATTTCACGCCGTTGGGGTAGACCAGTATTTTACTGGCTTCGCCGGTTTTCAGGCGCTCCATGGCCAGCGAGAAGTCTTTCATGGGGATGCGGTCGGTGATCGCGGGATGCAGATCGAGTTTGCCGGCTTTGAGTAACGCCGTCATCTGATACCAGGTTTGATACATGCGGCGGCCGTTGATGCCCTGGATGGTGATGCCTTTAAAAATAATGTCTTCGGAAAAGTTCAGCGAGATGGGTTTGGAGGTAAGGCCCAGGAGAGAGATTCTTCCACCGCTGCGCACGATATCGAAGGCTGTACGAATCGAGTCAGGATGGCCGGCCATTTCGAGAACTACATCGGCACCCAAGCCTCCAGTCTTCTCCAGCACAATTGACTTCACGTCTTCCTTCGACGGGTCGAGAACGTAATCGGCTTTCATCTCGCGCGCGATCTTGCGGCGATGCTCGTTCACCTCAATGGCGAAGACGCTGGTTGCACCCACGGCTCTGGCTACCGCGATGGCAAAGAGGCCGATGGGGCCGCATCCTGTGATCGCCACGGTTTTCGCAGCGATCTCTCCGGCGAGCACGGTGTGAACTGCGTTGCCCAGTGGATCAAGAATCGATGCGTACTCCAGCGGAATTGCGGGATCTAATTTCCAGATATTTGATTCGGGGATTACGACGAACTCCGCGAAGGCGCCATCGGCGTCGACGCCGATGATTTTTACGTTCTGGCAAATGTGAGCTTCTCCGGTGCGGCATAGAAGGCACTTGCCGCAGGCGACGTGCATTTCGGCAGAAACGAAGTCTCCTTCTTTTACGCTGGTGACCTCGTCGCCGAAGGCGGCGACCTCACCGCAGAATTCGTGGCCGGGGATCAGCGGAGGATGGATGCGGTTCTGGGCCCAGCGGTCCCAGTTGTAAATGTGCAGGTCGGTACCGCAGATGGAGGCGACCTTGACCTTGACTAAAACGTCTCTGCGGCCGAAGGTGGGGATTTTCACCTCGCGAATTTCAGCGCCGGGGGCCGCCTGCGGCTTTACTACAGCGAACATGGAAGACTGCATGAAAAATTCCTATGAATGCAGACTCGGGCACAAAACGTTTGATTCTAGCACCGCGGGGACTGTAGTGCTCGGAACATAGCGAGCTTCAGCGTTGCGGGGGCAGTCCTCGATCGGACTTCGGAGGCGCTATTTTGAATTCTTCGGACTTGCCCCTCGGAATGCTCAGCGTCTTCCACTCGGCGGAGCGCAGGTGCTTGGCGAGAAAGACGATTTGCCCGGTGTGCTGGGCGTAGTGGGCGATCTGCCGGTTGACGGCCTGGAGCACGGTGTGAGACTCGCCGCGGATGGTCACCGTGCGCATCACATCCTCGGGCTTGAGTGATTCGATGGAGGTGAAGACGCGGCTCCAGCCTTCTTCCCAGCACTGCATCACTTCGGCACGAGAGGCTGTTTTGGCTTCGAATTCGCTGTCGCGAAAGCGGCCGGGCTTTTCGCCGTCGCTGGTAAGGAAGTCGGTGAAGCGGGAGCGCATGTTCCCGGCGAGATGCTGCACCAGAATCGCGATTGAATTCGATTCAGGATCGAGGGTAACGAAGAGGTCTTCGTCCCGCAGTTGTTCCATGGCGCGTTCGGCCATGCGCTTGTGGCCGCGGAATTGGCGGCGGGCTTCATCGAGATAATGGGACGCGATATCGTTCATGAGTTCAGGTTCTACAAATTCGATGCTGGAGTTGCCGGCGGAATAATTGGGTAAGAGGAACCCGAAGACGTCTGCGGGACTACGATCTCGAGCTCAAAGCCGCCCACCCATCTGGCAAAGAGATTGTAAAGGAGAGCGCCGATGGCACCGAAGACGAAACCCATTGCACCATAGAGTACGGGCATGAGAATGGCGAAACCCACCCCAAACATTCCGGCGAGGGGCGATTGGCCCCGACCGGCCATGGATCCGATGACTCCCATGAGCAGGAAGAGGGGCGCGAAGAGCAGCCCCAAACAGCCATAGACCAGCCCCAATATCTTGGCAACCGATAGCACTCCCACGGACTTTACGATGTGCACGGCTCTCTCCTCCTTCTTTTCGAATGCGGTCCGCTAACCTGTACTCTGGTGCTCCGCATTAAGCAAGGATAAAACCTATTCCTCGACGTTTTTGCCCCAGCCGCCGCCGCCTGGAGTTTCGATCACGATTCGTTCCCCGGCCGATAAGCGGGTGCTGAACTTTCCTGGCATCTCTTCTGTTGAGCCGTCGCTGCGGAGGACGGTCGCCTTTCCCGGCGCGCCTGCTTCGGCGCCGGCAAGGCCCCACGGCCCTTGCGTGCGACGGTCGGCGAGTAGCGTTACTTCGCAATCCGTTAGCACTTCAATCTCGCGAACGATTCCGTCGCCGCCGTTAAATTTTCCCTTTCCGCCGCTTGCCGCGCGCAGGGCGTATTTCCGCACGCGCAACGGATAAGAATATTCGATAGCTTCGGCTGGAGTATTGAGGGAGTTGGTCATGTGAGTATGTACGCCCGAGACTCCGGCTTTGGTGGGACGCGCTCCCATGCCTCCAGCGATGGTTTCGTAGTAGGCGAAAGGCTTGCCAGTGCGGGGATCAATGCCGCCGATGGTTAGATTGTTCATGGTTCCGGAGGCGGCGGCGGGAATGCGATCAGGGAGCGCCAGCGCCAGCGCGCGCAGGAGTACGTCAACGATGCGTTGCGAAGTTTCTACGTTGCCGCCGGCAACCGCCGCTGGGGGACGCGCGTTTACGACCGTTCCTTTCGGGGCGATTACTTTTATTGGGCGCATGAGTCCGGCGGTGGCGGGAACATCATCTGCGAGCAGGCAACGGAAAACGTAGAAGCATGCGGAATACGTGATGGCCT
The DNA here is from genome assembly GCA_963789875.1 of uncultured Acidobacteriaceae bacterium. GTDB lineage: Bacteria > Acidobacteriota > Terriglobia > Terriglobales > Acidobacteriaceae > Sulfotelmatobacter. The sequence goes on from CAWBMI010000002.1 coordinate 670,460, forward strand.
CGACTGCGTTGACGCTGCCCTGGACTTGCGGGTCGCTGCCGGTGAAATCGATAGTCATGGCCGGCCGTGCGGGATTTTGGAGCTTGTTGTCAGCGAGTTTTCGTTCCGTCGCCGGGTCAGAGACCCGGCGCCACACATTCACTTTCACAGCGATTCTTACCGGCCGGTCGCTGATGCCGTCGTTATCCAGAAAATCTTCGGCGCCGTAGACGCCCGGCGGGACGTCCCGTAGAAAGGCGCGCATCAATTCCTCGGAATAATGCAGCAACTCCTGCGCGGCGCGCTGGGCCCGGTCGATTCCATAGCGCGCGCAAATTTCTTGCAGGCGCTCGGCTCCGGTATGGCAGGCCGCGATTTGAGCACCCAGATCGCCCTCGCGCTCCTCGGGGGTCCGGACGTTATTGAGCAGCAGCGACATTACATCTTTCTCGATCGCTCCGGCTCGCATGATCTTCACCGGCGGGATGCGGAAACCTTCCTGATAAATCTCGCGGCACAGCCCCATGGAACCTGCGTAGGCGCCGCCTACATCGGCGTGATGGGCGCGCGAGGCAACGTAGAAATCCGGCCGGGCGGGGGCCTTTTGCACGCGCGAGCCCGCTCTTCGCCTTGGGGATCGTTGTCGCTCAACATAGACAGGCGCCACGAGAGTTATGTCTGGAAGATGAGTTCCGCCGCGGAAGGGATCGTTCAGCATAACCATATCGCCGGGCGCCATGGCACAGGCTTCGATTGCAGTGCGCACCGACATGGGCATGGAACCTAGATGAACCGGCATGTGATCGCCCATGGCGATGACTTCACCGGCGTGGCCGAAGACGGCGCAGGAGTAATCGCGACGCTCTTTGATGTTTGGGGAAAACGCGCTGCGACCCAGGGCTGCGCCCATCTCCTCGGCGATCGAGTGATAAAGATTTTTGAAGATTTCCAGTTCGATGGGATCACGGCGCATGTGGTCGCAGTGTACTGGAAGAGGGCGGCTCAAGAAAATTGTTCACGAAACGCAAATTTATATTGACAGTGGTGTAACAGTGCCGCAATATCTTGTATTAAGAATGCTGCCCGTACCACGAGTTGGGTGGCTTTGGAAGTCAGGACCCGCAGTTGCAAGGGAAAATCGTTCACGGAGGATCCTTCATGGCAACGAAGAAGAAGGCAAAAAAGAAGAAACACTAACCGGTTGCGAGACGATACTCGCAAGGGCCAAAGAATTAAAGGAGCCTCTCAGGAGATTTTCTTGAGGGGCTTTTTCTTGCGCGACTTTTTTTGTTGACGTGGGAATTCGAGCGCTCAGTCCAAAGAGTTGTTTCCCTATAATCGAGAACTATGCCTGATCTTGATTATGCAGCGATGCTGAGTGCGGCGCTGGCGGAGGCCCGCAAGGGCCTAGCCGAAGGCGGCATTCCGATCGGAGCGGCAATTTTTGATGCTGACGGTGCGCTCGTCGGATCGGGGCACAACCGGCGGGTGCAGAACGGCGACCCCTCGCTACATGGAGAGACTGACGCATTTCGTAATGCGGGACGGCAGCGCAGCTATCGCAAGCTCATCATGGTCACTACGCTCGCGCCTTGCTGGTATTGCAGCGGCTTGGTGCGGCAGTTTGGCTTCGGCACGCTGGTGGTGGGTGAGAGCCGCAATTTTTCGGGAGGCGTGGAGTGGTTGCGATCGCTCGGCTTACACGTGATCGATCTGGATTCGGAAGAGTGCGCGGCGATGATGGCGGAGTATATTCGGGCGAATCCTGCGATCTGGAATGAGGATATTGGGCAGGAGTAGTGCTTGCGGCGGCTGAAGCCGCATTCAAAACAAAGGCCTGTTATCGCAGCGGTGAACCGCTGCGCCACCCAAAAGCAACTCCCACGAGTCCCGTCTTTGGCGCAACTGGAGTCTAGCCCTCTCAAAACGCGCCGCTTTCAAATCCATCCGACTAGAAAGTCAGGCTCAACGACATTTGAATCTGCCTCGCGCTGCCGATGGTCTTGTTCACGATGCCCAATCCGCTGCCCGTTGTGGGGCAGACGTAGAGCGAGCCGTTGAATTGCTGGTTGCAGGGATTCAACGTGGCTGGCGTACCGACGACCGGAAAGCCGTTGAAGTTGATGTTCTGGCTTACGTCGTCAATCGGGATGTCGAAGCTTGCTGTATTGGTGAGGTTGAAGACGTCAAAACTGTAACGCAGGGAAGAGCGTTCAGTGATCTGAGTTAACTTCACCAGCGAGATATCGGCCCGCCGCTGCCACGTTTGCCGGAAAATATTGCGTTGGCCCTTGGCGATAAAGTTCGTCTCGTAAGGGTCATTGGCCGGAATCGCGCCGTTCAACGCTCCTGGAGCCAGCAACGGGATACCAAAGCAGCTGGCTTTTAAGGCGGGAGACCCTGGAGTCGCGCCCGAGGCTCCCGTGAGGGCTTGACTCGGGGAGCAGCCGGCAAGAGGAACGATGGGATTCCCGATGCCATTGTTCACGCTGTAAAAGATGCTGCCGACCGCGCCCGAGTAATCGACGACGCTGTAGGGCTGCCCGCTCTGAATTACGGTTAGACCGGTGAGCGCCCAGCCGTCGGCAATTCGTCCTTTGATGGTGGAGGCGGAGAAGAACTTGGGGAACTCGTAGCGATAGGTGAAGTTCATCACGTGCTTGCGATCGAAATCCGAGAGGCCGTAACCGGAGCGCAAATCCAGCGGGTTGTTGCCGTTGTAGAACAGTCCCAAAGCGCTCTGTTCGTCGTCGGAGTGCGAGTAGGTGTAAGAGAAGCCGACCTGAAAACCATGACTCATACGCTTTTCGATGTGGGTCTGAAGCGCGTTGTAGGCCGAGATTCCGGCCGCAGTGTACGACTCTGACTCGCCGGAGTAACCGATGTAGGGAACGCGGAGATCGACGTTGCCGCCTTCGAAGTTTTCCTGGTAGGGCTGGCCGTTAGGGAGGTTGATGGGCACGCAATTTCCAAAAATAAGGGGATTGCATGTGGACGGACCCACGATGCTGTAGCCGTAGGTATAGTCCTGCTCAATGGGTGTGCCCTTCCGGGTGGGATGGGAGGGCGAGGCAATTTGCGCCTGGTTGAAAGGCAGGGGAACGATTTCATGGCGGCCAAGGTTGCCCACATAGCCGATGTCGATGGCCAGGTCGCGACGCGGCTGCCACTGGATGTCGAGCGTTTGATTCAGTGTGTAGGGGAGCTTGTTGGCGCGGTTGTAATCGCCAAAGGAGAAAAGCGGGATCCCGCCTTCGATCGCAGCCGCATTTGGCAAGTTCAAGTCTTTGGGATTGCCGCTCGGAGGTAGATTCAGTGAAGCTCCCCAAGGATTTTCGAAGCTGCACGGTGTATATGCAAATACACTGCACGCCGTAGTGTTCACCCAGGGCGGAGTCTGGTTCACGCCGAACGGACCGCCCGCGATCACGCCTGATGCGAATCCCGGGGAGAGATAAGTGAAAAGCTCACCGCGGTCGTAGTACATGCCCCAGCCGGCGCGCACTACGACTTTGTCGTTAAATCGCTTGGGGCTCCAAGCCAGTCCTACACGCGGCGCCAGGCCCCATTGACGTCCGGTTAGAGTTGAATTGCTCACGCCCTTGGTGGGGAAGAGGGGATTGTTGCCGGCGACCACAAAGCCATTGGAAACGATCGCGTCGGTGGTCGCGTTGTAGTCGTAACGCGAGGGATCGAAGTTAAAAAGCTTCCCATATTTTTCGGTAAGGCCGCCATGATCGTCGAAGCGCAAGCCGGCGCTTATGCTGAGATTGGAGCGAATCTGATACTTATCCTGGAGGTATAAGCCGGTTTCCTTCGAGCGAAGATAGCGGTTGGCGTCGCCCTGCAGGAAGTTGGTATCGACAAATCCATCCGCCGAGTATGTGATGGCAGAGCCGGTGAGGAAATCTTCGAAATTAAGAAAACCGATCGAGCCGGTATTCGTTCTTCGGTCGCGGGCGTTGAGCTGGGTGTAGGCGAAGCTGCCGCCAAAAGTTACGGTATGTTTGCCATGGCTCCAAATCGCATTGGCGGAGGGCATCCAGCGGTTCTGGAAGATGCCTGTAAAGGCGCCCTGCGAGGCTGCGGTAAAGCCGATGTTTGCGCCCGCGTTAAAGACAAAATTGCTATTAGCCGGTGAATTGTTGCCGAAATCGTCGTCAATGGTAATTCCTGGAAAAACGTTGGAGCCGAACGCGTTGATACCCACAGCTTGAGGACCGAAGGGCTGCGCGAGCGTGCTATACACCTTCTCTCGAATGAACCCAAATACTTCGGCGATGCTCAGGTTCGGCCGAACGGATTGCGTGTTGGTGATGCTGGCGACCTGACTGCCTGCGTCTAAGTGCTGGGTAAAACCTTCGAAGGAAGAGTAGCCAAAGGGCGCCGTGGTGGGATCGTGCTGGTAATAGTACTTCAGGGCCAGAGTGTCTTTAGAGGTAGGGAGGTAGTCGAGATTGGCTATGGCCTGATCGGAGATGAAGTAGGCCGGTTGCGTGAGAAAAACATTTTCCGGGAAGTTTATGGTGGGCGTGAAGTTGGGATTGGCTGAGGGGAACAAATACTGGCCGTTGGGTAGTTTGGATTGGAGTAACTTTAGCGCGACCGGATCCACGTTGCCAGCGTTAAGGCAGGGTGTCGGATTCTGCGTCGTGCCGCACGGATACCCGTTGAAAAAGCGAAAATTCGCGTTGTCGACATTGGCGAGGGCGGCTGCGCTGCGGTCACTCCCAAGTCCGGGTGGAACTGCCGTGCGCGAAGTTCCAATCTCCAAGTCGGAGGCGTGAATGTGCTGGTAGCTGGCGTATGCAAAAAGCTTGTCCTTGATGAGCGGGCCGCCTACGGCTGCGCCCGCGGTGTAGCGGTGGAGTTCGGGGACTTTTTCACTGGCGGGGATGTTGGGGTCCTGATTGTAAAAATAGGGCGCGGCGTTCAACCAGTTGGTTCCGCGGTGAACATAAGCGGTGCCATGAAAGGCATTGGTGCCGGAGACAGTGTGCATGTCGATGTGAGCGCCGCTGGTCGAGCCCTGCTGGGCGTCGTACATCGACGTGTTGACGCTAAACTCTTGAATGGTCTCCGGGGCGGGCGTGGGTAGAGCCTGGCCGATGGCAAGGTAAGGCGACGCGGTGCTCTGAATGATTTCTGCGGTAGTGCTCGAGGCGCCGGCAATGCCGGTGTTATTAACTACGCGCGCCGAAGCTACCTGGCTGGTGCTCTTGCCGTTGAAGAGATTGCTGGCATCGACTCCGTTCAGCAGGAACGTGTTGCTGGTATCGCGCTGGCCATTGGCCCAGATGGGCTGATTTCCGAGGCCGGCGTTGACTCCGGTGCCGTTGGGCAACTCGGCGTTGACTCCGGGCGAGAGGATGGCGAGGCCAGTGAAACTTCCCGTGGGCAGCGGCACGTTTTCGATCTGATCTTTCTCCAGAATGTAGCCATTGGTGGTGTCGACCGCGTTCATCAAAGGCGTCGCTTCAACCGTCACGACTGTACCAACCTGCCCGACTTTCAACGCGGCGTTGAGCGTCGCGGTTCGATCGGCCTGGACCGTGATCGAGGGAATCTTCTGGCTCTGGAAGCCGTCGTGCGTGAAGCTAATGGTGTAAGTGCCGATGGGCAAGTTTACGAAGTCGTAGGCGCCGGTGGGGGTTGTCTTCTGCGAGCGCGTGAGGGCGGTCTGATCGCCCACGGCGGTGACGGTTGTGTCCGGCAAAACGCTGCCGCTGGTGTCTGTAACGGTTCCGGTGATGCCACCCAGGGTCTGCGCTTGGGCGCACGGCGTAATGGCTGAGGGCATCCACACGAAGGTTGCGACCAGTAGAACGCACAGTTGAATTCTCTTGAGCATCAGTGGCCTCGTTTAAGTCTGTAGTAGGCTCGCGCAGAAGCGCAGGCTAGCGATCGGATCGCTAATGCGCTGGTGGCCGCAATAGAAATGGTTTGCGCTATCCGCAAAGTTGATGGACCAATCTACGCGAGTTGCTTCCGGAACGAAAGCATTATAGTCAGCAAAATTTTCTTTGCCACAGATTAGATATTTTTATTGCTTCGGGAAGCAGGGAATGCGTGCCCGCAAAACCGCAATTGCCCTTGCCATGATGCAATTTGGCGATCTTGCGCTAACATGTGCCATGCACTCACAGTTGACCCACCGTTTGATGATGTCCCACTTTGGGATTGCTGCTGCATTTTCTGCGGCGGCGGATCAACGCACGATCGCTACGCCACTCGCTGCGAGGAAGCGGTGACCTTGCGCGCGAGCAAGATGCTGCTGGTGTTTGGCGTTGCCGTTTTCTATTCGTTAGTCGTGCTGAACAATATCACCGACTACAACTCCAACTTCCAATTCGCGCGTCACGTTCTGATGATGGACTCGACCACTCCGGGCAACGGGGGCATGTGGCGTGCGGAGAGCTCACCGGCATTACACACGGGTCTGTATCTCTCGATCATCGCGTGGGAGATCGTCACGACCATTCTGTGCTGGTGGGGCGCAGTGCGCTTGGCGCGATCATTGCGCGCGACCGCGACAGCGTTTCACCAATCCAAGAAGGTCGCAATTATGGCGCTGACCTGCGGGCTGCTGATGTGGCTGGTCGCTTTTCTCGGTGTCGGCGCGGAGTGGTTTCTGATGTGGCAGTCGAAAACCTGGAATGGCCAGGAGGCGGCCTTCCGCATGTTTACGGTGATCGGTATCGTGCTGCTGTTTGTGGTGCAACCTGACGTCGAGGGCCAGCCCTAGTCCCCTGCAATCGCTGGGGGCTTTGCGCCACGGCCGCGGAAGCGGAAGGCGAACCACAAGAGCGCCGCAATCAGGTAAGCGAGATAGATGAAAGGCAGCTTGCCGTAAGGCCCTTCGGGTATGGGGTAGAGATTGCCCACCAGCGCGAGCAGCATGGCGATTCCCGCCATCCAGGAAATGATGTGCGCTCCAACAGAATGAACGCCATGATCGCGCAAATGCTTTGGAAGAGCGAAACAAACCAGGGCATAGGCGACGATAAAGCCATAAGTCGCAAGCGATCCGAGCCAGCCGTAGACGTCGAGGCCGCTGGCGCCGCGGGCCGCGAGAATCGCCACGGGTAGCACCGCGGCTATGCCGGTAATCACCACCGCGCGGCTGGGAGTTTTATTGACGGAGTGGGTTGCACCCAGAGAGTTGTGGGCGAGTCCACCTTGCGCCATGCGCAGCAGCACGCGCGCCGCCGCCGTAATGCAGGCCAAGGTGCCGGCAAATAGGCTGACAAGGGCTCCGATATCAATGAGCAACCCCAGCGCCGGACTGCCGGCAACTTGAGCCAGCACGTGCATGGGAGCCTGGCTCGCTCCCAAGTCCTGGCCGGCGGTGTGAAACCCTAAAACTTCGGCATAGGCACACACCGTGAAGAAAGCCCCGGCGAGAATTGCGCTTTGGATCACGGCTCGGGGAATCGACTTCAGCGGATTGCGCGCCTCCGAGCCCAGCGTGGTTGCGCTTTCGAAGCCGACGAAGCTGAAGAGCGCCAGCACGAGTCCGAGGCGCAGCCCGCTACCGGTCATGCCGCTCAGATGAAGTTGCTCCCAATCCCAGTGCCAGCCGTGGCGTACCAGCAGCAGAATTACGACGATCATGATCACGGTCACGGAAAGAGCTTCGATCCACAGCATCAGGCGCGCGGAGATTTTTACATCGCGATAGGCAATCCAGATAGAGACGGCGGTGACCAGAATCGCGAGCCATACCGCCGAGTAGCCGTGACCGGTGGCATCGTGCAGGAGCAGGTTTGCGTAATGATAGAAGCCGCCAATCACGCTCGATCCCGTGGCCACGTAGGCTAACAAGAGGCTCCATGCGACCGTCGCGCCCAGCCATGGAGGCAACGTCAGCGAAGCGTAGGTATACAACGAACCGGGCGATGCTGAAAGCCGCGCGTAACGCGCGATGCAGAGCGCGACGAGCAGGACTGCGGCAGTTGCGAGCGCATATGCAAGCCAGGTACCGTTGCCAGCAAGAGCGCAGACCAGGGGAATGGTAGCGGCCGGCGTAGTGGTGGGAGCCATTGTGGAAACCGACTGCGCCAGAGTTTCCATGGGCGTGAGAATTCCGCGGCGCAAACCGTAATCGGCGCTCTCGGAATGATCCTGGACAATCTGCTCCATGCAGTGTTGTTCGCCTCGAATTAAGATTGGGGAGGGATTGTACATCACGTGCAATTCGCCCAACGCTGCCGGTGTATGATCGGGCAAAGTTGTGAGAGCTGGCGCTCGAAGGATGCGGTCCGATGAAACTGGATACGAAGTTATTGAAGAGCCTTCCCAAAGTTCTGCTGCACGAGCATCTGGATGGCGTGTTGCGACCGGAAACCGTCATTGAGTTGGCGAAGGATGTGGGGTATGGAGAACTTCCGACGGCAACTCCGCAAGCCCTGGGGCAATGGTTTCATCGCGGCGCGAATCAGGGCAGCCTGGCCAAGTACCTCGAAGGCTTTTCGCACACGATCGCGATCATGCAGACCGAAGAAGCGCTGGAGCGCGTGGCGTACGAGCAGGCCGAAGACTTGCATCTGGATGGAGTCGTCTATTTTGAAACGCGCTTTGCTCCCGTATTCCACACGCAGAAAGGATTGACTCACCAGCAGATTGTCTCGGCAGTGCTGCGGGGTTTGGAACGCGGTCGCAAGGATTTTGGAATTTCCTCCGGCCTCATCATCTGCGCGATGCGCAACCGGCATGAGTCGCTGGAGATGGCGGAACTGGCGGTCGATTTCCGCTCACGAGGCGTGGTCGGCTTCGATCTGGCGGGAGAAGAAGGTGGCTATCCGGCGAAGAAGCATGTGGACGCTTTTCATTACATTCAACGCGAAAATTTCAACATCACGATTCACGCGGGAGAAGGCTACGGAAAAGAATCGATCTGGCAGGCGATCCAATATTGTGGCGCACACCGCATTGGACACGGAACGCGGCTGATCGATGACATCGCTGTGGTCAACAGCAAGGCGGTGAAGTTGGGCGACCTGGCGCAGTACGTGCTCGACAAGAGAATCCCGTTGGAAATTTGTTTGCTGAGTAATGTTCATACCGGCGCAACGCCGAGTTTGGCCGAGCATCCTTTCAAGGTTCTTTACCAGGCGAAGTTTCGCGTGACTCTCAATACCGACAATCGATTGATGAGCAACACCACCATGACTCAGGAATTTGAGGCCGCTGCGGAGACGTTTGGTTTGTCGATCGATGATTTCGAGAAGATCACGATCAACGCGATGAAGAGCGCTTTCTTGCCCTACACCGAGCGCTGCGATCTTATCTACTCGATTATCAAACCCGGCTATGCGATGATTCGCAATTCGATGGGCCCGCCGACTCACTCTTAGCCGCGAGTGGTCGCGGTTCAGGGAATTCGAGAGGTTGCATTCAGTGAATGCTTGGGGGGGCGCAGGTGAAACGATCGTTAAAAATCCTACTGGCAGTGGTAGCGTTCGTCGTTTCGCAATCTGGAGCGCAGGAAGCAGCAGCAAAGGCTCCTGCCTTCCAGCCGGTTCCAGAGCTTCCCTATCGCGTGGTGCCGAACTTTTTCAAATTTCCTAAAGGAATGATCGCGGGCGAGGCCTCCGGAGTTGCGGTGAACTCGAAGGGCCACATCTACCTCTTTCAACGAACCAAGCCGATGCTGGCCGAGTACGATGCGAAGGGAACCTTTATCCAAAGCATTGGTGAGGGATTATTCACTCACCCTCACGGCCTGCGCGTGGACGCGGACGACAATCTCTGGACGACAGACGACGGCAGCCATCTTGTTCTCAAACTAGACCCTGCCGGCAACGTGCTGCTGGTGCTGGGCAGAATCAACACGGGCGCTGAAGCGAATTGGCTCTTCAACAAGCCCGCCGATGTGGCCTTCGCCAAGAACGGCGACATATACGTCGCCGACGGCTATGGAAATTCCCGTGTCGTGAAGTTTGATCGCGATGGAAATTACATCAAAGCCTGGGGAAAATTTGGAACCGGCGTGGGCGAATTCAACCTACCGCATAGTGTCGCGGTAGACGCGCAGGGTCAGGTGTATGTTGGCGACCGCGAGAACCAGCGCATCCAGATCTTCGACTCCGAGGGCAACTTCATCAAGCAGTGGACTGGCGTCGGTTATCCATACGGCCTGCTGATCACGGCAGATCAACATATTTGGATGACAGACGGAGGCTACGACCGGATCGTGGAACTCGACCAGAACGGCAAGATCGTCGGAGCGTTGGGGGATCCCGGGCATAAGCCCGGACAGATGGCGTGGGCTCACTTTATGGCAATGGGAGCGGATCAAACCATCTATGTGGCGGATGTGTTGAACTGGCGCTTTGATGTTTTTGCGCGTGCCGCACCCACTGGCAACATGACGAAATATGTTCCATCGGCAAGAATGTTTTGGGGCTCGGTCCCAAGCGTTGGATGGTCTTCCCAGCAAACGGCGATTCCCTTCAAGTAAATCGTCGTGCGCAATCTTCTTTCAAACGCGGCGCACCAGCAACGTTCGACTTACTTCGACAAGGTTGCCAGCGTCTCCGCGAGCACAAGCGTACCGTGGGCAATATCTTCTGGGGACGCGTACTCGTCGGGCCGGTGGCTGTATCCGTTTCGGCAAGGAATGAACAGCATGGCAGCAGGAGCGATGCGGCTGATAAAAAGCGAGTCGTGATAGGCGCGGCTGATCATCGTCCGAAATTGCAGTCCGTACTTTTTGCACGATTGAGAGAGAGCTTCAACGACCATCGGCGAACAATCGCCGGGAGCATCGGCATTCAGTAATTCGCTGCTGATCGCAACCTTGCGTTTTGCCGAAATCGACTGGCTCGCCGCGTCGAGTGCCTGAAGCACCGCATCACGCCGTTTTAGATCCGTATCGCGAACATCCAGACTGAGGCGAACCCGGCTGGGGATGCTGTTGACTGCGCCGGGGAACACTTCGCAGATTCCGACTGTGGCCACGGTGTCGGCGGCGCCGCTTGCGAGCGCGGCATGCTCAATGGCGAGAATTAATTCCGCTGCGGCGCAGAGCGCGTCGTGGCGATCGGGCATGAGAACTCCACCGGCGTGTCCGCCGGATCCTTGGATGGAAACGCGCAGGCTGGCGGGCGCGGCGATCTTGGTAACGACGCCCAGCGGAATGCCCTCGCGCTCCAGGAGCGGACCTTGCTCAATGTGCAGCTCCACAAACGCTTTGTAATAATCATTCGGCAACTTTACGGCTTCAAGTTCGCCCACAAAACCTGCACGCGTTCGCACTTCCTCCACCGACGCGCCTTCGTGGTCGCTCAGTTTTCTGGCACTCTCTGCAGTGAGATTTCCTGAGAGCAGGCGGCTTCCCAGACATCCGATACCGAATCGCGTCGGTTCTTCGGCGGTGAAGATTAGTAATTCGATCGAGCTTCTCGGCCGAAACCCGCAGCGCTTCAGGGCGCGGATCGCTTCCAGGCCTCCCAGCACTCCGACGACGCCATCGTATTTGCCGGCGTTGGGAATGGCGTCGATGTGCGAGCCTGTTCCCACCACTTTTGCCGACGGGTCTGAACCCGGCCAACGCGCGAAGGTATTTCCAATCGCGTCGCTGCGAACTTCGAGTTCCGCTTCTTCGCAGCGTTCTCTCATCCATGCGCGCGCTTTCAGATCCTGCGGCGTGAAAACGATTCGAGTTACCGCGGGAGGGTCAGCGTCCGAAAAAGAAGATAGCGCCTCGATTTCGGCTGACAGGCGCTCCTCCTCGATCTGAATATTCACGGCTTCCGACCCGTCCAGGGATGGCGATGAAAATCTTTGTAGATGAGATATTTCGCCGGCACCTTGCCGAGCGCTCCGAACCACTGCGGGCACCACGGGGCCATCCAGATGAAGTCGCCAGCCGTGACCGGATACCACGAGTCACCGAGGCGATAGATGCCGCCGCCCTCAAGCATGATGAGGCCATGCTCCATCACATGCATCTCGACCATGCTGAGCGCCGCTCCCGGTTGGTAGACCATGGTGTTCACCGCGAAGTCGTAGCTCATCTCATCGGGAAGCAGACATTTCACTTGCAGGCTGGGATCGTCATCGAGAGGATGCGAATCAACTTTGTCTTCACTGCCGATAATCAGTTGCGGGAGCTTGACTGCGTCGAGAGACTGGTAAGGCTTTTCAATCACAGCGATGCGGCTGATTTTGTTCTTTGCCTTGGCTCCCACTACTCGATGGGACAATCCTTCGGGAATATAGGCATAGCCGCGCGGGCCTAACTGGCCCGACTTGCCACCCACTTCTATTTTCACACCGCCCTCGACTACGTAGATGAAGCGTTGCGCCGAGGTGGGGCCGAGTTCGCCACCAGCTTCGATCTCGGCGGTATATTCGGTGAAGCCCGCACCCAACGCCGGAGTTGCGTGAACGATCGCAGAACAAGCCTTCATGCCTGGCAGAGTGATGCGCACGAAAGTATCCGGTGTCAAGAGTAGGTGATCGCTACGATGCGCGCTGCGTGTTTGGCCGAGATTATGCACGTCCCATCCTCTCTCGAATTGCGGATGAAAAATCGCCCGGCGAAGCCGCGAGCTGATCGAGCAGGCGCAAGCCGCATTCGATCGCTTTTTCTACATCCTCGACGGCGACGGATTCTGCTGGATCGTGGCTGATACCGCCGGGAGTTCGCAGAAAAATCATAGCGGAAGGAATTTTCTCGGCCATGATCATGGCGTCATGACCGGCGCCGCTCATCATGCGGTGCGGCGCGCAGCCCGTGGCAGCAATCGCCCGCTCGATTTCGGCAGCGAGATGAGTATCCATGGGAACAGCGCGCTGGTCCAACCGTGTGTTCCACTCTACTGTTATTCCTCGCCGTTCTGAGATTTGTTTAGCTTGTTCGATCAGATTCTTCACAGCCTGGATTCTAGTTTCGTCGCTGCTATGACGCACATCGAGCGTGAGCGTGGCCTCTCCGGGTACAACATTGCTCGCTCCGGGCTTTACTTCGATCTTGCCCACGCTCGCCACCAGTCCGGTTACGGCGAGAGCGGTGCGCTCGACCGCGACGATCCATTCTGCGGCGGCGGTGAGAGCATCGTGGCGAAGATGCATCGGCGTAGTACCCGCATGATTGCTCCGGCCGGTAAAGGTGAACTCAAGCCGGCTCTGCCCGGCAATGGACTCAACTGCTGCCAAAGGCGCACCGAGTTCTTCGAGAACCGGGCCTTGCTCGATGTGAAACTCGATGTATCCAAGATAGTCGGCGGCGATGCGGGCTTGAGGAATTTCCAGCGTGCTTAGGCCAAAGTTCTCGATCGCTTTTTGTACGGAAGTTCCCTGAGCATCTTGAGTCTGTAATAGCTCTTCGTCGACACGCCCTACAAGCGCACGGCTCCCAAGGAAGGGCACACCGAAGCGAACGCCTTCCTCCTCGGAGAATCCGACGACCTCGATTCCGAAAGGCAACCTGCGTCCGTCAAGAGCTTCCAGCAGCGTGAGCGCGATGATCACCCCGAGAATGCCATCGAACGCTCCCGCATTCGGAACGGTATCGAGGTGCGATCCGAGGAACAAGCGCGGAGCGTTCGATTCAATTCCGGGATAGAAGCCACGAAGGTTTCCGATAGCATCCACTCGGACGGACATGTCCAGAGCTTTCATCCAGCCCGCGATTTCACGATGGCCATCGTGCATGGGCGGGGAAAGAAATGTTCTGCGCGTGCTTACCTCATCCTCGGAAAACAAAGCGAGCTTTCGGCAACGGGCTATTGCTTCTTCCGCGCGCCTCCGGTTCTGGCTGTCCTTCATCAAGCCGAATGGCCTCTAAACTCAAGCTTCGCGGATGAGCTTGGCTGCTGCCCAGCCGATGACTACGAGCACAACCAGAATTTCCCACGCGTACGCACTCCCATACGTGGCTACCGGGAAGTGATTGCTGATCATGATAAAGACAACCGGAACCGCCATGAAAGTATTGTGCTTGGAACGTAGCTTGGCCTGGGCGCTGAGCGACGCATCGAAGTTGGCGCCGGACGCGACTGCAGCGATCATCTTGCGCTGCGAGGGGAGAATCCGGGACCACACGTTGGCGGTCATGATCGTTCCGAACATCGCGCCAACATGGATGTATGCAGCGCGTCCACTGAAGATGTGCATCAATCCCCAAGAGAGCAGAGCAATCATTAGCAGAGAGAATCCCGCAAAAGCCATCTCGGATTCGGCGAGGGGCGTGCGCGCCGCGAAATCGTAGATGAGCCAACCACCGATTAACACGGCAACCCCGATCACTATGCCGGTTGCTTGCGTGATGTTGGCCACGTCGGGATCGAGCAGGCCGCTGCTGGAGTAGTAGACGAGATACAGCAGAACCGTTCCGCTGAGCCACGTCATCGCCGCTTCCCAGCGAAACCAGCGAACTTCTCCGGCGGGGACGGCCAGCGATTTTTGTTTGGCGACTGCGTAGAAGCCACCGCTGTGCACCATCCAGACTTGTCCGGGACCGCCATCTGGAGGAGTTTTTTCCAAGCGGCTGAATTGACCGTCGAGCCAGGTGAAGTAATATGTTTGCCCAACCCACATGATCGCGGCAAAAACGTGGAACCAGCGCACGCCGAGGTTGAGCCATTCGCGAATTGCGGAGTTCAATGGGCCAGCTCCATTTTGATTTGCCCCTCAGCTTCCCCGGTATGTTGTGTAGCCATTCGCGCTCAACAGCAGCGGAATGTGATATTGCGTTTCGGCATCGCGAACGGAGAACGCGACTTCTACTACAGGATAGAGTGTGTTCACTTTTTGGGCTGTGAAGTAACTCGCAGTGTCAAAAGTTAAGCGGTAAGCCCCTGGCAATAAGTCTTCGCCTGCTGGCAGTAATTGAGCGCAGCGGCCATCTTGATCGGTGGGCTGCGATTGCAAAATGCGCCAGCCGGAAGCTTCCTGCCTCTCCAGGCGCACGGGGACATCCCTGGCGGGCTTGCCGAGTGAGAGATCGAGAACGTGAGTCGAGATGCGCTTTATTCCTGCAGCCATTTTGTCAGCCTGATCTGGGTAATTTGCCGCTGCTGCTCGGCGGCTTCACGAAGTTCCGTGGCTGCGTCATTCTGCAGCCGGTGCTGAAGAATCTGCAACATTTCTGCAGCCGACTTTCCCGTGGCACACACGATGAAGATGTGACCGAACTTCTGCTCATACTCGCGATTTGCTTCCACCAACGCGATCTTAACCGCATCGTCGGCATTCGCCATTTGCCGTTGCTCTTGACTGGCCCAATCCGCCGAGGCCTGGCGTCCTGAATTTACGGCCGCGGATTCGCCGATGCGGGGGTGACTGCGAAAGGCTTCGAGCCAATCGGCTTCTGCGAGAGTCTGCCAGACTTCGTCAGCGGCGTTCTTGATAGCGGTTTCGTCGTGCGATGGTCTGCGCGCCGCCATCTCACGTGCCCATGCCTTGGAACCGCAACAGCGAAGAATCTGCGCCGAGGCTTCGTCGTCCGGAACTTCATTCCAGCGCGCGAGAATTTTGCTCGGGCTGTTTTCATCCGCGATCAGAGTCAGGAACTCGGCGACCAGATTGCCAGAAACTGCGGCGCGATATTTTGCGCTGGATCGAATATCGTCAATCGGCTGGACTTCCGCAGCCGCCGCCTTTCTCGCTAACCGTATCAGTAAAGGATCGATCACCTTGCCGCTCACCAGTTTTTCAGTTTCGATGAGGCGCATCGGCACCGGCGCAACGCTGCCCAGCGCGATGCGGACGTCTTCTATTTCTAAGATTCGACCCTCCGCAGTTTGAGCTGCATCTAAGCGAGGCGTGACTCGCCCGAGAGCCGCGATGCACACTTTCGAAATTGCCTGGGCATTGCGGCTGCCAACTTTTCTGGCATGACTAAAATATCCTGAAAAACGTCGCGGAAGACAGATCGCCTGTATCAATTCATCGGGTGCGAGCTTCGTCTTTTTATAGCCGGTGTGAAAACCGGCATAGGATACGCGACGCTCGCCGCGAAGCGAAGCCAGAATCAGCTCCGCATCGTAGGCCAGCAGTGCAGGCAACGAATCTGCGGCGGGCGAGGCGTTCACGATGTTGCCGCCGATAGTGCCGCGATTCTGATTGGCGATGCCTCCGGTCCAGCGCGCGGCCCGGGCCAGCATGGGGAATTCGCGCCCGAGCACTTCATGTTCGCGAATGTCGGTGTAAGTTGAGCCGGCGCCGACGCTGATTTCGTTGGCTCTCACCTCGATGCGCCGCAGTTCCGGCAGGTTCCAGATGCTCACTAGCTTTCGCGAGGGCAGCTTTCCGGCGGCGTACAGCACCATCAAGTCAGTACCGCCCGCCAACGGAAGCCAGTCGCCAGGATTGCGCGCCAGAAGCGCAACGGCCGACTGCAGGCTGGCGGGAGCGACGAGTTCGAAGTCGCTGGGATCGGACCTCACTCGGCCCCCGCGAGTTGTGCCGCCTTTGCCACCGCTTCGAAAATCTGAACGTAACCTGTGCAGCGGCAAAGATTACCGGAGAGGCCCTCCTGGATTTCTGCGAGCGAGGGCTTCGGACGCCGGCTCAAAAGATGATGGGCAGCGAGAATCATTCCCGGCGTGCAGATGCCGCATTGTGCACCGCCGCATTCAAGAAACGCCTGCTGTAACGCGTGGAGTTTTGCCCCGGTCGCGATGCCCTCGATCGTGGTGATCTTTGTACCCTGGGCCTGCAGCACTGGAACGAGGCAGCTATTAACGAGCGTGCCATCCATCAGCACGGAGCAGGAGCCGCACTCGCCTTCTCCACAGCCTTCCTTCACCCCAGTCAATCCCAACTGTTGCCGCAGCACGTCGAGGAGGCGCTCCATCGGAAGGGCCCGCACCAGTTTGCGCTCGCCGTTCACCGCGAAGGAAATCTCGGATTTTGCGCGATTATCTTTTGCTCTAGTATCTTTTGCGTGATTATCTGGTGCGCGTTTCTCGGTGTGGGGTTCCCCGGATGAATGGCTCATCGCACCTCGCTCGCCGGTTGGAAATCGATCTCGAGAGGACGCGGCGTCATGGCTTCGAAAATATCTTCGGGCATCAGCGGAATCGAATCGAAGGGAACTCCGAGCGCATCTGCGACTGCGTTGAGAATCGCCGGAGCGGGCCCGTCCATGGGGAGTTCGCCGATCCCTTTTGCCCCAAATGCGCCGTGCACGTTGCCGAACTCCTCGAAGAAGACTCGGATGGGTGGGAGGTCGGCAGAAGTGGGCATGATGTAGTTTGTCATCTGGTTGTTCTGCATGCGTCCCTTCTGCCAAATGACTTTTTCGAACAACGCGAAGCCGATGCCTTGGGCGACTCCGCCTGCAATCTGCCCGATGGCGAGAACCGGGTGCAACACTCTGCCCACTTCCTGAAGCGCAACAAAGTCATGCACGGATACGGAGTAGGTCGTTAGATCTACTTCAACTTCGGCGATGTAGATCGCCCAAGAGTAGGCGGCATAGGCCTCTCCGCGGTACTTTTGGTCGTCCCAAAAAACGTCGGGCGGAGCTTCATATTGCGCCCATGACCGAGCTTCGCCGTGCTGCGCAACATAACTTCCGCAAGCGGCGCGGAATTCGTCGGCGGAATAAGTGTCTCCCAAGAGACCACTTAACTTCAGCGTCTGCTGGAGGCCGCGCGCGGCGGACTCTACGAGTTTTCCCACCACCATCACGGTGCGGGACGCGACTGTGGGGCCGCTGTTCGGCACTCGCATGGTATCGGGCTGCGCCATGGTCACGTCGGAGTAGCGCAGGCCCAGCGCTTCTGCGGCAATCTGACTCAGCACTGTGTTCGTGCCCTGGCCGAACTCTGTGCTCGAGACCAGCACGCAAATGCCGCCATCGGCGCAGCCTTCGACGCCGACCACCGACTTGAGATAGCGTTCGCCCGAACCGGTGAAGCCCGCGCCGTGCAAGAAAGCGGCAATGCCCATTCCTTTTTTTGTGGTCGAAGCACGGTTCTCAGTCGAAAAGCGTTCGCGCTTCGAGTGATAGCTGGACAATTCGAGCGCGCGGTCGAGCAGTTTGCCAAGATCCATCGGATCTTTCACAATCTGCTCGGTAGTGGTCGTTTGACCTGACTGAAGGAAATTTCTGCGCCGGATTTCAACTGGCGAAAGGCCGACCACATGGGCGATGCGATCCATGTGGCGCTCCATGGCGAATAAGCTCTGCGGCGCGCCGAAGCCGCGAAAAGCCCCATGCGGCGGCGCGTTAGTGGCGACGGCTTTTCCGCGTATGCGAATGTTCGGCCAGTAATACGGGCCGCCGGCATGGATCAACCCTCGAGAAAGAACCACAGAAGACAGAGTTGCGTACGCTCCGCCGTCGATGGTGAAGTCGATTTCTCCACCGAGAAGTTTTCCGTCGCGCGTGACGGCAGTGCGGTGACGCGTGCGCGAGGGATGCCGCTTGGTGGTCGCGGCCATATCTTCCGCGCGGTCATAGATGATCTTAACCGGCTTGAGCGACTTCATCGCCAACAATGCGGCATGTCCGGCGATGATCGACGGATAGTCTTCCTTGCCGCCGAAAGCGCCTCCGGTTTCCATTTGCACGACGCGAACTTTTTCAGCGGGCAAGTTGCACAGCGTCATCAGCGATTTATGCACGTAATAAGGACACTGCAGCGACCCCCATACCGTGATGCCATGCTCTGCGTTATAGACCGCGATCATCCCGTTATTTTCTATATAGAGCTGCTCTTGCGCCCCGGTGAAGTATTCGCTTTCGACGATGTAATCAGCTTTGGCCCAGACACCGTCGAGTTCGCCTTTTTCAATCAAGTAAGTTTTGAAGGTGTTGTCGGAACCCCAAATAATTTCCGGGCCGCGCTCGCTTTCTTCGATTGTAAAAATGGCAGGCAGGGGATCATATTCAATCAATATCGAATCTGCCGCTTTGCGAAGAGCATGGCGGTCTGGATGAGCTATCAGTAGGATCGGCTCCTCCGGATGATTGACGAATTCCTTTGCGAGGCACGGCTGATCCTCGCCAATCAGCGCGATGCAATTCTTCCCGGGAATGTCTTTCGCAGCGACGATTACGAATTCGCTCCACGCGATCTTGGGGTCGAATGTGATATTGGTTATTTTTCCGCGAGGAATCTGACTGCGAATGGTCGCGCCGAATAGCATTCCGGGCAAGCTCATATCGTCCACGTACGTAGCTTTTCCCGTCACTTTGTCGCGGCCTTCCTTACGGGGAACCGCCGTGCCGACGATGCGTTCGTGGCTCACGCTCGTGCCCTAACTCCATTTCCCTAGCCGGTCTAATTCCGCTGCTGTGACGGCGCAGCGGTTGGGATAGTTTAGCTGACAATCTGCCTCGGCGGCCCGGAATCAACAAGCTGAGAAAATCGGAAAAACAGATCGACGCGACTGTCGCCCACGATCAGCTTGCGGATTGGGGCAGCAATCGATACTCACGGCCCACCGGCTCTCCCGGGAATGCACCGTCGACAAACACTGGCATTCCCCGCACACAAGTCGCCTTCACTACACCGCGGAGTTTTTCTCCCAGGTACGGAGAAATGGCATGGCGAAAATGCAGACGATTCTCGGTCACCACGAATTCTTCTTCGGGATTGAATATTACAAAATCGGCATCGAAGCCCGGCGCGATTTTCCCCTTGCGCATCTGGCAACCTGCTAATCGTGCGGGGCCTTCCGCCAACCAGCGCACAAGGTCGCTCAGACTAAAGCCGTGATTGCTGCACTCCGTCCACATCACAGGCAGGGTCAGCGAAAGGCTGGCGATGCCTCCCCAGGCGGTTCGAAAGCTGCCTTCGTCAAGCCGCTTCATGGCAGGTGAGCAGGGCGAGTGATCGGAGACCACCATGTCGATAATGCCTTCGCGCAGTCCCTGCCATAGCCGTTCACAATTCTCCCGGCTGCGAATGGGCGGCGCGCACTTGAAAAGAGTGGCTCCAGTAGGAATTGATACGGCATGCAAATGCAGATAATGCGGGCACGTTTCAACACTCACCGGAAGTCCTTGCGAGCGAGCGATGCGCAACTCCGGGAGCGCTGAACTCGCCGAGAGATGCACGATGTGCAGTCGAAAATTGTAATGGAGGCACAAGGTCAGGAGCATTCGGATCGCGGCCAGCTCGGCTTCTTCCGGCCGAGATTGAAGATAGGTGGAATAGCATCTCCAGTCGGCATCGGCCAAGACCTGCGTGGCTGCGTCGATGGGGCCGGCAAGCTCGGCGTGCACCAGGAGCGGCAGGCCGGATCGCGCAATTGCAGGCAGTGCCGCTTGCAATTGCTGATCCGAAACCATGGTGAAGCCATCGATGCCGGGATGAATGAGAAAGCACTTGAAGCCCATCACCCCGGCTGCGATGAGTGCTTCGATATCGCTGAGATTGTCGTGAACGACTCCTCCCCAGGCAGCCCAGTCGACGCGGCAGCGGCCTTGAGCCGCCGCGCGTTTGGCTTCCAGTGCCGCGATTGTGGTCGTGGCCGGCAGACAATTCAAAGGCATATCAACCAGAAATGTGTAGCCGCCGGCGGCCGCGGCGCGGGTCGCGGTTTCGAAGCCTTCCCAGTCGGCGCGCCCGGGTTCGTTGATATGCACATGAGAATCGACGAGGCCAGGGAGGATCGCCGCGTTGCCGAAGTCAAACGTTGCGGCTTGCGCGGGCACTTGTTCCGGGGAAACGACAGAATTTATCGTCTCGCCTTCGACGACAATGGCGGCAGGCCGAATTCCTTCCGGCGTCACCACTCGACGAGATAGAAAAGCTTGCATATCCAACGCTCGCTCCTGATTTAACGTCAAGAAGCGTGGGGACGATCGAACCGCAAGAACATTTTACGAATTCCTGATTTCCAGCTTATACTCCCTTCTCAAGCGAAGCGGCTGCGAAAGTCCATGACGACCGATGTGCTCGCGGGTTCGCGGATTGCAGACGTGGCTGAACTATGGCGGCCACGTATCGGCACAGACACACATGGATAATCCTTTCATGGCCCGCGCCATTCAGCTGGCGGTTGAAAACGTCGGATCCGGCGGTGGGCCTTTTGGCGCGGTCATCGTGAAAGACGGCAAAATTATTGCCGAAGGCGCCAATCAAGTCACTTCGATCAACGATCCCACTGCGCATGCGGAGGTGCTGGCCATCCGCGCTGCCTGCGCAATGCTCGGCGTATTCGAGTTGCACAATTGCGAGATCTACACGTCCTGCGAGCCTTGCCCCATGTGCCTGGGGGCAATTTACTGGGCACGACTCGAGCGCATTTATTTTGCCTGTGCGGCGGCGGACGCATCGCGGGTGGGCTTCGACGATTCTCTGATCTATCGCGAGATCGCCACGCCGCATGAGAAGCGCGCCATTCCCATGATTCAAATGATGCGAGAAGAATCTCTGGCCGCGTTTCGCGCCTGGGAAGAAAAACCCAACAAAACTGCATACTAAGGAAACGAGTTGATCGATCGCTACTTCAAGCTCGCCGCGAACCATACTTCGTTCAAACAGGAGATGCTGGGCGGACTGACGACGTTCGTCACCATGGCCTACATCATCGTGGTGAACCCGCAGATTCTGGCGCAGGCGGGAATGCCGGCGGAGGGCGTGGTTTTTGCGACTTGTTTTTCGGCGGCTGTGGGCACGCTGGTGATGGGACTCTATGCTAACTATCCCATCGCGCTGGCCCCCGGAATGTCGCTGAATGCCTATTTCACCTACTACGTTTGCATGTCGATGCATGTGCCGTGGCGAACAGCGCTGGCGGTAGTTTTTTGTTCTGGCATTCTTTTTCTGGTGCTCACGGTAACCCGCGTGCGCGAGCAGATCGTAAACGGCATGCCCGACTGTCTGAAGCATTCCACTGCTGCCGGAATTGGAATGTTCATCGCCTTCGTGGGTATGCGCAATGCCAAGCTGGTCGTGGCGAACCCCGCGACATTTGTCGGCCTGGGCAGCTTTTCTGACAAAGAAGTGCAGACCGCCTGCTTCGGAGTCGGCCTGACTTTGATTCTGATGGCGCGAAAATTTCATGGAGCCATCTTGCTGGGAATTCTAGGTACAGCTCTGCTGGGGATTTTGCGCGGCATCACCCGTTGGCCGGCTTCGATGTTTTCCATTCCGCATCCATCGTCCACTTTTCTGCAACTGGACTTTCACGGGTTGCGGCATCTTGGGCTGCTCGAAATTGCATTTGCATTCCTGTTCGTAGATCTCTTCGATAACGTGGGCACTCTAGTGGGAGTATGCGAGCAAGGCGGCTTCATGCGGGACGGCAAAATTCCTCGCGTGGGCCGGGTGCTTATGGCCGATGCTGTCGGCACCGTGTTTGGCGCGCTCACCGGGACATCCACCGTCACCAGCTATATTGAGAGTGCGGCCGGCGTGGCTGCGGGCGCGCGTACCGGTCTCAGTAATGTTGCCGTCGCCGCTTTATTTTTGCTGGCGATGCTGTGCTCGCCGTTAGCGGCGGCCATCCCCGGTTACGCGACTGCGCCCGCTCTTATTCTGGTCGGTGTGCTGATGTCGCAGTCGATCGCACACATTCACTGGGGAGAGTTTGACGAAGCCGTGCCGGCTTTCATCACGATTCTGGCCACGCCCCTCACCTTCAGCATCGCGACGGGCCTGAGCCTGGGCCTGATTTCCTATACAGTAGTTAAAATCGCCGCCGGAAAATTCCGCGAGGTCAATACTCTCATCTGGATTCTTACTGTGCTGTTCATCCTCCGGTATGTGTACCTCGCGGTCGCTTAGACGGTCAAAGCGAAACCAGCTTTCGCAAAGCTAGACCTCACGAGCCAACCCTGCGAGCAACTTCGACGTCATAGAACGGATTGAGGTGAGGATGACCACGGGCAGATGGATTCGAAGAACAGCGATCGGCATGCTCGTCTTGACCAGTTTATTTTTGGCCTCTGGCAGGAGTGTCGCTGAGCAGATAAAGGTGAAGTACCCGCAAGGTGTGCTTCATGGTTTCGTCGTGGTGAGGACAGAGGAGGGAAAGAAGATCGGCGTCGGCGACTTCCAGCAGACAGTGAGCGGGACGCGAGTGACTGCGAAAATGGCACTGAAGCTGGAGGATGGCTCCGTTTTCGAAGACACCGCAGTGTTTTCTCAGCGCGTGGCGTTTCGCCTGATAAGCGATCACTTTCTGGAGAAAGGTCCCGCTTACAAAGATCCCATGGAAGTGTGGATCAATTGCCAGACGAATCAGGTCAAGATGCTGGAAACGAAAGATGGTAAGGACAAGGTCACTGTCACCCGCCTGAACCTCCCCGCAGATCTGGCCAATGGCATGGTGGCGATTTTACTGGAGAACATCACCGACGATGTTGAACATACGCTGCCTATTCTTGCGGCGACCCCGAAGCCTAGAATTGTGAAGCTGGTCGTTGCGCCCGAAGGGGAGGACAGATTTTCGGTGGAAGGCGCGAAGTATAAAGCTAAACGTTATCTCGAGCGCATAGAAATTGGCGGCGTTGCGGGAGCGGTGGCTCCACTGGTAGGGCAGAAGCCTCCAGATGGCCGCTCGTGGATCCTGACTGGAGACGCGCCACTGCTCCTAAAATCGGTGGGCCCGTTGGCTGCAGGAACGCCGGTGTGGGAAATCGAACTGACCTGTCCGATGTGGGTTCAGCCGAGCGAATGAGAATAGCGCGCTTCTGACGACCGCTGACGCGCAGCCTAACTCGCACCGAGCGATTTGATCTGGTGCCCTATTTCTTCACGGCGCCTCTGCCGTTCTTTAGATTCAGCACCCTCGGCCCCTGCTTCGGATCTCTGATCCATCTCTTTTAGCAAGGCCAGCTCCTTTAAGAGTTCCATCATTGCTTCGGACGATTTGGCGCTCAAGCTGCCCCCAGGGATTCAGTCTCCGGCCCTAACCGATTGCTTGGATGCAGTTTCGAAGAGAAGTGTCCGTCGTTTTTGAGACCTGAACATCGAAGATCAGCAGATCGAAAGTGAAAATGGTCGGGACGGGCAGATTTGAACTGCCGACCCCTCGCACCCCAAGCGAGTGCTCTACCAGGCTGAGCCACGTCCCGACTAGGAAGGAAACCGCCGCTCTTTCACATCCAGCAGCAGTTGGGGTAACTCAGGGATTTTATCATCAGCCGGGAAATTTGGTTGGTCCGCGCTCCATTTTGTCTAAGGACGGCAGGGCCCAGGAAAAGGGTTCAAGTGAGGAGCGAACTGGAAATCTGACGGAGTGATGATCTCCACGCGCAACTTGATGCGAGTCAACGCTCCCTTCGCATCCGTCTTGTAGGAAGAGATCGTAACCTTGAGCGATCCCTTTCTCGCTTCATCTACGGCGTTCGTGTAGTCGGAGAGTGCCTTATCCGGGTCGGATAGGACATTGCCGACGAGGCCGAAGACCCGATCGTAGCCCGAGCGGTTCAGCAGAAAACGCATTGTATGCGGATGGGCTAAAGAGGACTTGACGGTCTCGCCGTATCCGGGTCCGAGAGTCTGTTCACTGTTAAGCCGCAAAGGTAAATTTACTGGATAGACGTAATCTTTGGTGTTCGCTTCTGCGGGAACGATATCAACGAACCAGCCAGGTTCCTTTTGACTATTTACGCGAAATAGCAATCCCCCTCCAAGTTCCCGTTCAAAGTCTTCACCAGCGTTGAGACTCGCTTTAAAAGAGACGGACTGGCACGCAGCAGAAGATTGTGCGCGAACATGAACAATATGAACATTGATCGCCACGAGTAGCCAGACTATCAACAGAGCGGCCAGCAGCAGGTGACGACCAGTCCATATCCGCATAAATTCTTGTTTAGCTCTTCTTTCGCTTGCGCTTAGGGAGCGGTTTCTCCTCCAGAATGGCGAACTGGATTTTCTTTTCTACGGGGTCGATGCGGTCGACCAGCACGCGAATCCTTTGTCCCAGACTGTAGGTCTTGCGCGTGCGCCGGCCGATGATTTGCCGCGTGTTTTCATGGTAGGTGTAATAGTCATCGGTCAGCGTATTCAGTGGAACCAGGCCTTCGACGAACAGGTCGGTCAGCTCGACGAAGAAGCCGAACTTGGTGACGCTGGTGATGAGTCCGTCGAAGTCCTCGCCCACGCGGTCCTGCATGAATTTGACCTTCTTCCACTCCATGAGTTCGCGCTCGGCCTCATCGGCACGGCGCTCGGACTGGCTGGATTCTTCGGCGATGTTTTGCAGTTCGTCGACGGAGATTGGGCCGCTCTTAGATGCGAGGGCTTCGCGGTCGCGGCGCTTCGACCAGGGGCTAGCATCTGAATCCGGCGCGCTTGGCGCGTCAGTGGCGGTCGCAAGTACAGATAAAACTCCAACCGGCACTTCTCCTTCTCTTTTCTCCGCCGAATCACGCAGCGCATCTTTCAGAATGCGATGCACGATCAAGTCGGGATAGCGGCGGATTGGCGATGTGAAGTGCGTATAGCTCGTTGCCGCCAGCGCGAAGTGGCCAAGATTTTCTTCCGAATAGCGCGCCTGCTTCAGCGAGCGCAGCATCAGGTAGCTCACTATGCGCTCTTCAGGTTTGCCCGCGATCTTCGCGGCCAGCTTCTGATACATCCGTGGAGTTATGTGAACATCTTTGGGAACCTCGATGGTGCGCGGCTGCTTGCCCGTGCCGCGAGCGCCGCGGCGATCGCTTTTGAACTGCACGCGATGAACGGGCAGCGCGCCCACGCCGAGCGAATAGCCGAAGGTTGCGGCTATGGTTTCAAAGTCGTAGACGCGTTTGGCGTCCGGCTTTTCGTGAACTCGATATAACGAGGCGATGCGCTTCGATTCGAGATAGTGCGCCACGCACTCATTCGCCGAGAGCATGAACTCTTCGATCAGGCGATGCGCGATATTGCGCTCCGAGCGAGTGATACTTTTCATCAAACCCAACTCGTCGAATTCGATCACCGGTTCGGGCAGATCGAAATCAATGGAGCCGCGACGTTGGCGCTTGCGGTTGAGAATCAGCGCCAGGTCACGCATGAGTTCGAACGTCGGTACTAGCGGGGCGTAACGCTCGCGCATCGCGGAATCGCCTTCGAGAACGGCGTTCACGGCGGTGTAGGTCATCCGTTCGGCGGAGCGGATTACGCCCTCGCTCAACTCGCAGCCAACAATTTCGCCGCGCGGATCGATTTGCATCACGCAGGAAAGCGCCAACCGGTCGAGATGCGGCCGCAGGCTGCAGATGTCGGTCGAGAGTTCGAGCGGCAGCATGGGGACGGCGCGGTCGGGAAAATAAACGCTGGTGCCGCGCAGGCGCGCTTCCTGATCGAGCGCCGAATCGGGGGTGACATATTGCGCCACATCGGCGATGTGGACTTGCAACTCAAAGTTGCCGTTGGCGAGATGGCGCACGGTGACGGCGTCGTCGAAGTCGCGCGCGGTTTCGCCGTCGATGGTGACGATGGGCGAGGCGCGAAAATCGCGGCGCTGGCGAAGTTCCTCCGCAGGGATAATGTTCGAGACGTTCTGCGCCTCTTCGAGCGTGGCCGCGGGAAAGTGATGCGGCAGGTGAAATTTTCTTATTGTGATTTCGACATCGACGCCGAAGTCGTCCTGCCGGCCCAGGATCTCGATGACGCGGCCCCGTGGATTTTGCGTGGGCGTCGGCCAGTCCGTGACTTCAACATCGACGACTATGTTTTCGAGATCGTCCCATTGCAAGGGGCGGGCGGCTTCCTCGCCCAGCACGCGGTCGACGGAGTCCTTCTTTCTTCGCTTCCTCGAGTCGCCCGTGTCCTCGGCGGTCTTGGTGTCTGGATACTCCACGCCTGCCGGGATCACGATTTCCTGCGTGATCTTGCTGTCGATGGGCTTCACGTAGTTGTGGCGGCTGCCGTAATGAAAAGTTCCAACTACAGTGGGATGGCTGCGCACCACCGAACGCACGATGCGGCCTTCGGCGCGTCCATCGGCGCGAGTTGCGATGACATCGACCAGCACGCGGTCGCCGTGCATGGCGTTGCCGATGGCGTGCGGCGCGATAAAAATATCGCCTGTCAGCCGCGACTTCATCGCGGGGCTCAGCGAACTCGCGTCGGGGATCACAAACCCGAAGCCGTCGCGGTGCATACTGAGGCGACCGGCGACCAGATTCTTGTCGGCAGCGGCGGATGGCAGTGTGTAACGATCGGAATCAACCTGGATAATTTCGCCCTGCTTCGCGAGCTTCTGCAGGCGGGTGTTGAGATCGGCGCGAGCCTCTCCATGCAAGCCGAGTTCGCGCACCAGTTGCTTGAATCCGGCCGAGCGCTTGGGCTGGCGCGCGATGTGTTTCAGTATGGCGGAGTCGGAGAGCATGCGGAACGGTCGTTGGGCGCTAGTCGTTGGTCGTTGGTCGTTGGCCAAAACCTAATGCGGCTTTAATCTTAGCTTAGCGAGAAGCGAAGCGCGTTGGCCAACGACCAACGGCTAACGACTAACGACGGTTTATTACCACGTGTCTCCACCGCCGCGCGGCGGCCAGGCTCCGAGCACGCGCCGGATCAAGGCGATCTGGCCGCTGTGGTAGCTGTTGTGGACGACCATCTGCCAAAGGACAGCCTCCAGCGTCCCGGCGAGCTTCGCATCTCCTGCGTGTGCGCTTTCAATCAGGCGCTGCATTTCTTCTACAGACGATTTCGCCAGTTCGCCGTAATCATCGAGCAGATCGGCAAAACGCTTTCGGAGTTGATCCCAATCCTCGGCAACGGCGGGAGCCGGCGCGGGCGGGAAACTTTCAGCATTGTGCTCGGGATATGCGGGCCGCTGGCCTCGAATGCGGCGCAGTTCGTAGTCCATCCAGTAATTCATGTGGAAGACGAGTTGTGCGATCGAATGAGGAAATCCTGCGACCTGTCGCCCGGCTAGCTCTGCAGAAAGATCTTCCACGCAGACGAGGGGATCGGCGTGCGAGCCTTTGCCATGCAGTAGTTCAGTGAGAGCGCGCGCGGGCATAAGAATGGGTTTTCCCTACACAGAGGCGCAACAAGCAGACACCTAGTCCCTCGCTTTGCTTGGGATGACGCCGCAGGACAGATCACGGGCGCGAACTTGCGTACCTGCTAGCGGCTCAGGAAATATTTCTCTTCCAGAATCCGCCGATGATGCAACTCGTGTCCGGCAATTATGTAGGCCAGCGCGCGCACGCTTACTTCATTCTTGTTCGCGATCCCGCGCCGCGACCACGCTGCTTCATCGAAATTGCGCAACAGGGAAATCGTCGCGCGGCGCACTGCGATGAACTCTTCCACAAGGTCGCTCAGCGGTCGCTGCGCAAAGCCTCCGTCGCGCACGTAGTCGTCCTGCTCAAAACCTTCGAGAGGAGTGGCGTCCGCACGCGCGAAGCGCAGGGCCCGATAGGCGAATATGCGTTCGGTGTCGCAAATGTGGCCGAGAACTTCCTTGGCGCTCCATTTTTCCGGCGCGTAGCGAAAGTCGCCTTCCTCCTCCTCCCGGCAGGAGAGCAACAGCATCATTTGGCGGCGTTGCTGGTCGAGCGTGCTGAGGATATCCTCGCCCCCGATCAGAGAAATATAGCGCTCATAATAAGGCGCGTACTCCCCGGGCTGAGGCCGGACAACGACAAAAGTTGGAGAGGCGATCACGGCGGTCTCTGACATGTCTTGCTCCTGAGAGGCTGGTATGGAAGTTAGACGTGGCTGCAATCAAAACAGCATACTCCGAAGCGCGGAAGGTGTGTCGCAGGCAGAGTTAATTCTCGGAAATCCTTACACGGTTGTCGACTCAAAATGATACAAGATCTACCGGCGCCCCGATTTACACCGTCGTCGACTCGGACATTTAAAGCGGTACCAAGTTAGGAACGATATTGAAAATAAAGGCTTTTCCACAGCGCTCAAATTGAGACACGGGAGTACAATTTGGTTTGGTCACGGAAGTGCGGCTCGTGATCCCTAATCCCAACAAGGAAAGGAACTTTGTAACCCATGTGGAAGCCGACGAATCAGCCTACGACGACCCCTGGCCGGCCAGCCGAGCCGGAGCGTCCAACTACATCCACTCCGAGCGCCCCCGCCATGATGACGAGTGAGCCCGCCGCTGCGCCACGTCCCGTGACTGCAACCACTACGACGACTGCGGACCAGGCGACCATCGGCAAATCGTTGGTGATCAAAGGCGAGGTGACGGGTTCGGAATCACTTTATATTGATGGACGCGTCGAAGGTTCGATCAGCCTTGCTGGGAACCGCGTGACCATCGGGCGCAACGGCGTGGTCGCCGCCAACATCAACGCCCGCGAAATCGTGGTGCTGGGCAAAGTGCGCGGCAACCTCACGGCCAGCGATCGCGTGGATATTCGCAGCGACGGTTCGCTCACCGGCGATGTAGTCGCGGCTCGCATTTCGATTGAAGACGGTGCTTACTTCAAGGGCGGCATCGACATTCGCAAAGGCGGGCAGCCCACGCAGCAAAAGCCCAACGGCAAAGACGAAAGCGCTCCTATGCCCGAGCCCACAGCAGTCGGCGCGCGCGCATAGGCTTCGCGCGGCTGCTTCTGGGTTCTAGAGAAGGATTAGCGGCGGCGTTCGCAGGGAATGCGAATGTCCGCCGTTTTATTTTTCCTCGCCGGTGCGCAGCCTGCGAATTCCGGCGTCACTCATCCGCCACCGCTTTGGTCATGGCCGCCATGGAATCGCGCAGAAACCGCTTCTGCAGCCAGGCGGCTAGCGGATATCCTGCCTTCGCCAGAATGTTGGCTGGCCGGGAGAACGATAGGATCTCGTAACCAACTATGTTGCGTGCGCGATGCCAGTCTACGCAAAAGCGCTCCTCGCCTTGCTCCGCGTGTTCTTTGAGAGTGCCATAGGCAAATCCAAAACGCCGGACTGGCCCATCTTCATCGATCCGGTAAACAATCCTGCAACAGTTGAGAGACCAAAATCCAAAATGCTTAACCAGCACCGCAACATTTTCTCCAGGTTGGATGGGCTCATTAGGCCAGCAGAGCTGAATCCCGGGAGCCTCGAACATTTTCCATTGCAGTAGCGCCTGCATAGCCTTGGCGAAAGCGACTGCTCCATGGCCGAGGTCGATGCGGCCGCGGAGCACCGCGTAACCTCGGGGGAGTTCGCCTCGAGTGGCTCCAACTTCGGGGTAGGAAAACGGACTCTCTCGCTGACCGGCTAGAATTTGGCGAATTTGCGATTCGTCAGGCCTATTGAGAAGAAACATGACAAGGCGGGAACATTTCTATTCCCTTCTTTCACACCGTACCGGCAGAATATCCGTCGGGACTTCCAGCGCGCCAACGCTTCTCCACTCTATCTCGAAGGAACCGCGATAACCGAAAAGTGGGCCCCACGTCCGATTGGCTACGTTGACTTCGATATGAAAACGCCGATCTTTTTCCTCGAACCACTCGCACACTTCAGCAACACCCGAGAAGAGCAGAGGAAAACTGAAATCGATCGGGCCTTCGTAGAAACGCTGCTCTCCTGACTTGAGGCGTAGGCCGCCGCGCTCATCCACCGACAGTTCAATATCAACCGCGAGATGCTGGTGCGTGCCCAGATAGTCGACGATTCGACCGCGCTGCTGGCTGAAGATCATGTAAGCATCGAAGCGCCTCGGCTTGCGGGTGGCGAAATTTCGGATCCAGGTCACAGTCTCTCGCCCATACTCGTCAACGTAAGCATAATTTCTGATGGTGAACGGCACGGACCGTCCCCGCTCCGGAAACATGATGCGGCGCGCACTTCCGAGGAAAAGGAAAGGCAGCGTGTACGCCTTCCCATGCCAAAGTTCGTCCATCGTCCCGGTCCCAACGCAAGCGAGGTTATCGCGGCTGCTGAATCCGAACCTCTCCTGAATTCGAGGATGTAGAAGCTTGAACTTTTCGCCCAGCGCCTGCTGGTAGATCGACTTCATGGTTTGGACTCCGGAGGCCTTCGCAGGCAATTCTTTGCAGTCGGCAGGTCTATCATCGCCAATATCGCAATTGCAGCCAGCGACGCTACCGCCAAATTCAAAGTCAACGGGTTGAACGCAGCGGTCAAATAGGCGGGTGAATGAATGCTCACGGCGATGGTCCCCGCAAACATCGCGACCAAGGTGCACCAAAGCGGCCAGCGCGAGCGCCAGAAGATGACAAGGAGCACGCCAAAAGCCACCTCCAGGCATCCGAAGAAAGTGACGACGCTCAACAAATGCGAACTGGATACGCCCGCGTCGGTCAGCATCCTGAGTTCGTCGCGGTTGTGACACAGCAGCTTCGGCACCAGTCCGTGATAAAACCAGATGAACGCCAGCGCGAGGCGGCTGATCGCATGGACTACGGCTCGGTCGCGAGAGACTTCCGGAGTGACGCCTTTTTCAATCCAGAGCCGGAGGCGATCGAAACTCCACGCCGTTGCCCAGCCGATCAGTGGACGAAAAATTACGCTGTCGATAATTCTGCCGATCGCGCCAAACCGAGTTCGGTAGTCGTATGAAGTAAGAAAGCGAATGCCGCTTTCGCGCGGAGTATATTGCCAGTACCCTGAGCCAATTTCGATCAGCGATTTTCGATCTTTCGACCAGAATTTGAGAGCCGAGGTGCGCTCGCCAGAAGGATTGTCGCGTTCGCCGGTGCTTTCGCCCTCGCCATTGATCCCCAGCCCCGCGCCGATGCGGGTGAAGTACAAGAATTTTTGAGTTTCACCGGGCAACCGCGGAAGGTAATCAATCTCGGAAAAGCGTAGATCCCAGCGTTGGTGCAATTTGGGTTCCTGGGTTTTTTGCCAGATATCCTCCATAGTGCCGCGGATGAAAATCTCAACGTAAATGCTCATGCGGATATATCTTTACTGGTAAGAAGTTAAAGATAGACCGAGTCTGCGGCCCAGGCACAGTCTTGAAGTAGATACGCTCGGTCGATTACGGTTGCGTGCCTGCGTCGAGAATTTCTTTTCCTTCGCCCTGCGCGACGGCGGGATAGGCGATCTTTTTGCGTCGCCGCAAATCATTCGGCAGCTGCGATTTCAGCAGCCACAACCCTAGCGCGGTGGCAGCAGCCCAGGTTACCGAGACCAACCCCAATTGAAGCAGGTCAGTGACGCGGCTGCCGTGGCCCGCAACCAGCGGCGTCACGATCTTCGCGACCTGGAGGCTGATGCCCCCGGCGACCACTGCCGTCAGCGCGGACTTTGCCAGTTCATCCCAACGCAGCGTCGCGAGAGAAACTAGTTTGCGGTAGTGCAAAAGCCACGCCAGCGCGAGCAGGTTTGCGCCGATGCCAATGTCGGAGGCGTAAGCCAAACCCACTACGCCGTAGCGATGAAAGAGCAGAGAATAGACGGGCAACGACGCGCTGGTGATCACCGTAACGGCGACCATGGGAGTCAGCGTGTCGCCGGCGGCGTAGAAGGCGCGGGCGTAGAGTCCCTGAGCCGACCAAAGCGCCAGCGAGAGCGCGAACCAGAAAAAATAAACGGCGGTCGTCTGCGTGTCGGAGAGCAGAAATCTTCCACGGCGATAGACCAAGTCGATCAGCGGGAAGGCGGCGGCCATCATCCATCCTGTCGCTAGAAACGACGCCGCAGACACGCGGTAGACTGAGTCGTTCACTGTGTCGGCGAATTCTTTTAGCCGTTTCTCATTGAAGAGGCGCGCAAAGAACGGCAGCGAAGCCTGCCCTGTGGCTTGCCCTAGAACCGCGATGGGCACAGCGAACAGGCGCTTGGCATAGTTGAGGCGGGCAATGTCGCCGACGCCGCCGGCGGCATAGTGGCGCAGAATCCAGTCATCGGCTGTGACCAGCGACACTCCGAGCATCAGAGGAATCGAAAGCTTCACCCACTCGCGAAAGGCAGGATTGCTCACATCGAATGAGGGACGATAGCCCGTTCCGATCCGCGCCGCGCCCAGCACGCTGGCGAGAAATGGACCAGCGACGGCCCCCGCAACCGCTCCGTAAGCCAGCGCAGCGATGCCGAAGCGGCGGCCGCCGATCACTCCCCCAGCGATGATCAGCGCGTTGTAAATGAGAGGTCCGAAGGCCGGGAAGAGAAAAAGCCTGTGCGAGAGCAGAACGGCGGAAACTACTCCGCCCACGTAGAAGAAAATCTGCGCCGGCAAAAGAATCCGCGTGAGATGGACGGTGAGCTCGACTTGCTCCGGCGAGAAGCCGTGAAACATCCAACGCACAAATTGCGGAGTGAAAATTTCTGTGATGATTGTCCCCACAATCATCACTGCCGACATCACCGTAATAACGATCGAAAAAGTTTTCTGCGCGTCGGCATCCCGCTTCTCCGCCAGAAATCTTGTATAGATGGAGATGAATGTAATCGAGGCCGCGCCTCCCGCCACGACGTAGTTGAGCCAGTCGGGAAGGGTGAAGGCGGCGACGTAAGCGTCGGTCTGCATGCCGGCGCCGAATGCGTAGGCGATGTAAGCCTCGCGCACGTAGCCGATGACCCGCGAGAGCATCACCGTGCCCATCAGCAAGAGCGTGGCCGACAGCGCAGAGTGTTGATAGGACGGACGGAAAAACCGCAATAACTTGGTCATGAGCCGCAGTTGGAACGCTGAAAGAAACGCCGAGCTTTTAACTCCAGCATGCGCGAGAGAATTCTTTGAAAGCGTACCAGAGGCATGCGGCAGCGGATGAATTTATCGGTTCAATCCGCTGTCTATGGTTCCTCTATTGACACTGGAGCGATGGCTCGACCGATCACCGCGAATTCGCACGCACCATGTAGTACTCGGTGATGGGGCGGTCATCGCTCAGAGACGGAGTAGCGGGAGAGGCCGCCACGAGCCGGTCGATCGGCAGTTCGTTCTGCAGCAGGTTTTCAAATTGAGCCGGGAGATTCGCCTGTGGTTCCCACTCCAGCAAGTCATTCGCGGCGCCAGCGGGAAGGCGCGCGGCCAACTCTCCCGCTGTGAGACTCGGCAGCGGACGATCGCTGGCGAGGAAATGAAAGGAAGAATTCCGCTGCCATGGCAACACCCTGATATAAGGAAACGACCGCCGCAGCGCCAGCGCGACGGCCGCCAGGTCCACCTGATCTCCCTGCGGCAGCCATTGTTGCAGAATGCCGCCGGGACGCAGCCGCTGCCGGACGATGGCGTAAAAATCCTCCGAATAAAGCAAGCTCGAACCGGCAGCTTCAATCGGAGGAGGCGGATCGATCGTGATCACGTCGTATTGCTGAGTCGTGCGCTCCAAATAGCGCGGACCGTCGTCAATCACCACGTGGGACAACGGCGAACTTAAAATTTCTGGACCGTCGTTGTGAAAATAGCCGAACAAGCGGGGTACGCTCGGAATCAGTTCCACCGCCGTCACCGGAATACCCCAGGATCGCAGGGAACGGAAGGTTGTCCCCATGCCAAAGCAAATGACCAAGGCATTCTGCGGAGGACGGTCGAGAAAAGCCAGCGGCAGGTGCGCCATCATCTTCGTAACCGGACTTAGCGAGGTCATGCCGAAACCATTGACCAGCAGGCGCTTGTTCATGCCCTTACCGACGGCGATCACAGTGGCGCTGGAATCCCGCATGACCTGGCTATCTGTGCCCCAACGCCTTTCATAACCTTTGGTGTTGAAAAAGATAAGCGCTGCCAGCGGCAAAAGTAGATATGGCGCGACACGCGGCGCTAGATTGGCCGGCGATGCCGGCAGCCGTACTGGGCGCAGGCCTATGATCAGCCATGGCGCGGTCAGCAAAACCAGCGCCCAGCGTTCGCTTAACCAGGGCAAAAGCACGAAGCCCGCCAGTAGCGGCCCTAGGATGCAGCCGAGAACATTCACCGCATACGCCTTGCCGGCTCTGGCGGGATTGCCTTGAGCCCAACGATCAACCAACATGGGCGTGAGAAATCCCAGTAGCCCGGTAAAGGGAGCGATGCCGAAGATAAGGCGTGTGCCGCCGCGCACAATTCGCGAGCGCTCAAGGAATGCGAAGGTTGGGCTCGCCGCCAGGAGCGGAAGCAACGCGAAGAACGCCAACAGCGTCCAGAGCAAGGCGCTCTCCCGGTAGGCAGATTTGCGTAGCCGATAGATCTGCGCACCGACGAAAGTCGCGGCCAGGTAGACTGCGAGAATCGCCGCGAAAGCATAAACCACCGTCCCGATGTAAGGAGTGAATATGCGGACCCAGACAACCTCCATGCCCATGCTGGTTAGTCCGGTGGCGAAAAGCAAGGCCAGCAAGGACCACTGTCCGACCTGGTCCCGCGCTGGCTCACCGGGAAATGGAGGAACTTCGTCCCTATTTTTCCGAGAGGTTGCTTTCGAGCGAGTGAGCGCCAGCAGAGCGAGCAGGCCGTTGCAGGCTGCGCCGGCCTTGAGAGTCCCGTAGAATCCCAACACTTCGATTAACAAGAGAGGTAGAGCTGTTCCCAGCACCGCGCCCGCCACATTCGCCGTGTATAAAAAGCTGAACGAGCGGGAGGACTCTCTCGGGTATTCGCGGTCGATCGCGAGCATGCCAACAGGAATGGTGGCGCCCATCAACGCGCACCAGGGAATTAGAGTGAGCCCCACCCAGACGAGGGAGACCGCATAATACCCTGCCGAGGAAGTCGCTCCCAGGCGTTCGAGAATGCTGTGCCCCAGATGAAGCTCACGGGGTACAACGATTCCAGAAACTCCGATGAGCAGTTCGATTGCGGCATAAAGACGAAGTACAGGAAAGCTGAAAGTGTCGCCGCGACGACGTATCCACGCGCCGCAGGCCCACGAACCCAATCCAAGCCCCGCCATGAATACCGAGAGCACAATCGACACCATAGCGGTGGTGACGCCGAATTGCGCCATCGAAAGGCGCAACCAAACTAGTTCATAAAGAACACTGCAGAATCCCGAGATGAAGAAGAAGATGGAATACCAGATCACTCAGCTCTCTCTTTGGCTAAAGGTTATGACATGAAAAACTGCGCACCGCGTTGCGACACTCTAAGCTACGCTAACTCCAGCGAACAAGAAATGCCTCCAGCACAAACGATTTGCGCTCGCGACTTCGACTTCGCTTTTAGAGGATCAGCATTCGTTGACTCGAGCCCGGAATCTCGGGGCGCGCTTGCCGCTCGGCCGGAATGATTCGACACACCACGACCCGCATCCGGTTTCTTAGGTAAACAGTCACACAGTTTCTAACGTTCGAGCGTCAACAGACTTCATTCCCAGAATGTCTGTTAGACGTTTCCCTTGCAGATCACTCGCGCATTGCTGCCACTCAAAGGTGCGGTGCCCGCCCGGTTTGAACGGAGGAATCCATTGCTCTCCGCCAACGCCCCCCCGATGCAGTAGAAGCCTTAAGCTTTCCTATGTCTCATTTCGTATGATTACTCGTACTGAATCTTGAGCACAACCTTGCCGTAGTTCTTCCCTTTCTGCAGCAGCTTATAAGCCTCGACTGCCCGCGCCAGCGGAAAGACCTCGCCGATCACCGGAGTTAATTTGTGTTGCCCGATCCACTCCGAAAGCTTTTTCCAGGCCGGCTCCATGATCTCCGGCTTTTGCGAAAGGTAAGTTAGCCATAGCCCTTGAACGCTGGCCGATTTTGCGTACATCGCGCGCACATCGAGTTGCGGTTGTTTGCCGGTCGCGGTGCCGTACTGAATGACACGTCCGAAATCGCGCAGGCAGCGCAGGCTTTTTGCCGTGTGCTCACCGCCGAGCATTTCGAAGACGGCGTCGACTCCTTCGCCGCGGGTGAGATTCTTCACGACCTCTTCGTAATCGTGACGCTTGTAATTGATGCCATGCTGAAGACCCAGCTCTTTGACTCGCGCAAGTTTTTCATCGGACGAAGAGGTGCCATACATTTCGACTCCGAGTATGCGTCCGATCTGCACGGCTGCGGTGCCTACACCCCCGGCGACCGCATGAATCAGCACTCGCGGAGTTTCGCGCTGCTGGATGGGCGGAGACGGCTGCCCCCATACAGGCTCGGACCGTGGCTGAGCGGTCATTCCCGCCTGCCAGTAACCGAGATAGGCCGTGAAGTAGTTCACTGGGAATGCGGCGGCTTGCTCGAAGCTCCAATAGTCTGGGACGGGCCACAGCATGGTGGGATATGCTGCCACCTTTTCTGCGAAGGCGGCCCACTGCGTGTAGCCCATCACGCGGCGGCCGCTACTTTCTTCTACACCAGCGAATTCGCGCCCCGCGATGAGTGGAGGCTGCGGCGTTCCGGGGTATCCGCCCTGCGCGGTCATGAAGTCGGCGAAGTTCAGGCCTCCGGCGGAAACGCGAACCACGGTCTGTCCCGGCTTCAAAGTCGGTTCAGGACTGTCTTGAATCGTGAGCGCGTCCGGCCCGGATAGGTTGGTGATGACTAGCGCTTTCATGCAGCAAAGTCTAGCAGGTGGTTACCGCGCCTACTCCATAATGCCCGCCAGACCGTACGTCCTCGTTTTCCCGTCGGGAAATAGGAACTCGTAAGTCGCGTAAGCATCGTATGGGTGGACGTCTTTCACTTTTACGGGAACAGCTTTCGCTTTGTAGTCGCCGGGCACCAAAAGCGGGCTCCCGAAATCGAGGCCGTCGAGTAAATATTTTCTTCCGTCGATGGTGACGTTTAGCCTCACGG
Source organism: uncultured Acidobacteriaceae bacterium (assembly GCA_963789875.1). Classification (GTDB taxonomy): domain Bacteria; phylum Acidobacteriota; class Terriglobia; order Terriglobales; family Acidobacteriaceae; genus Sulfotelmatobacter. The sequence continues at coordinate 707,899 of CAWBMI010000002.1, forward strand.
CGCCGCGGCCGCTGATCCGTGCCAAACTGACATGGACGTTAATTTTGTAGTCGACCGGGTTCGGCGCTACGCCGCCCCAGGACAAAGTGCAGCACAAAATCACGACGATTGTGGCGAGCTTTTTCATAGCTTCCTCATTTCTGTTTCGAGTTGCCTAATTCTACAAAGCTCGCCCGGTAAGTAAAGTTGCGTTTTTCGGAGGCTGACTGACAATACTTTACTTCCCCCGACGAGATCAGGCTGGCAAAGACTTGGGAGTGCGGCGAATAAAACTTAAAGCTGCAAGTGCGGAAGAAAAGAAAGAAGGTGGCCTTCGGTTGAGGTTGAATCCAGCAGAACTGAATCCGTGCTCAAAGAGACCACCTTCGGCGGCGAAGCGGCGGCGCGTGATGGGGTACATCATCATCGCGCTCTACATCACAACAAAGACAGCCACCCGAACCCCTGGATGCAGCAGGTCAAAGAGGAAATATTCTCCATCGACAAAATCGATGTAGCAGTCATCCGTGTAAGCCCAGCCTACGGGCCAGACATCCACGAGTTGAAAGCTGTAACCGCTGTATTGAAACTGAGGCCGGCCTTCTACGATTACAGTTTTTGCGGTGAAGGTATGGCTACGGCCAAAGCTGGCGCGGAACTTCTCGTCTGGAATGTGTCCGCCTCGTCCGGCAGGCTGCGCGTGTCCGGCTTGAGCAGCGTGTTCTTCCGGTCGGGCCTGTTCCCGAGTCCGCTCCTGCGCACGGCCCGTCTCCTTCTGATCTTCCGGCCTTGCAGGCTTAGCTCCGTCCGGGTGTTCCGGCTTTGCCTCGCCCTGAGGCTTCATTTCATTTGGTTTCGGTTGAGCCTTCGGTTCTTCCTGCCGCGGGGCTTTGTCTTCCTGAGGCTTTTCGTCCTGTGCGTTGAGTGCGGCTGACCCTGCAATCAGCAAAGAGAGAGCCGCGACATTCAGAATTCTGAAAGCTCGCATTATTTCCTCCAAGGCAATCCCTGGTGGCACATTTGCCGGCGACGGCCTTCTTTCTGGGGTCGCCCGGATTGCAGAGATGAGATGCGGATGACAAAAAATGTCAGAGTCCAGAGCTTCCTGTAGAGGGCGCAGAAAATTGCCCTAGCGGGCAAGAATCGAGGCCAGAGTCCAATTCCTCCGGCCAAGCGCTGGGGGACAAGGGCACTCCCAGTTTCTTCGCCGGTTCGTTTACTTCCGGGTATATACTTTTGGCGTTGGATTACCGAGGTCCTCCCGGCTGTGCCTCTACGGGCCGGGACGGGGCGACATTCATCCCCTAATTCATGCGCGCCCCGCATGCTGATTTGCCGGCTTCCGCTTGAGGCAGCGAGAAAACGGCACCGGAGCACCGCTCCAGATTCTAAGCGGAGCTGCATCCGGGGGAGGTATATCTGTGGATTTGATTATTATCCGCCTTCTTTTTGTCTTAGTGGTTTCAGTCGCATGCTATTTCATTGAGCCCTTCCGGCTCTCCCGCCCGCAGGATGCCGGAGTGGGAGCGTTGGTGGGCGTGGGCATCGTCCTGTTCGAATGGAAGCTCAGGACGGTGAGCCTGAAGCGTCTCATCGGTGCCGGTATCGGCAGCATCCTCGGAATTTGCGGCGCCTACTTGTTTGCTCTGGTGATTCGCAGCAGCGTGCCCGCCGGCAATACCCAAAGCTTTCTGCAAATTCTGGTGATGTTGCTCATGGCCTATGTCGGCCTGATCGTGGGCGCGAGCAAAGGCGACCTGCTGAACCTCGCTGCCCTGGGAGGAATCTTCGGCGGAGAAAAGCAGGGCAAGAGGAGTTACAAGATCCTCGACACCAGTGTCATCATTGACGGCCGTATTGCCGACATTGCCGAGACCGGCTTCCTCGACGGCATCATCGTCACCCCACAGTTCGTGTTGCGGGAGTTGCAACTAGTTGCCGATTCCGCCGATTCGCTAAAGCGCAACCGTGGTCGCCGCGGCCTCGACGTGCTGCAACGGCTGCAGAAAATGGCGACGCTGCAAATTCAGATCGTCGAAGATGATTTCCCGGCAGTCCGCGAAGTCGATCTGAAGTTGATCGAGCTGGCCAAAGTCTACGAGGGCAAGATCATCACCAACGATTTCAATCTGAATAAAGTGGCGCAACTGCAGGGCGTCGAGGTCTTGAACATTAACGAGCTGGCGAATTCGCTCAAGCCCATCGTGCTGCCCGGCGAAATCATGAAGGTGTTCATCCTGAAAGAAGGCAAAGAGTACAACCAGGGCGTCGCATATCTGGATGATGGCACCATGGTGGTTGTGGACAACGCGCGCAAGATGATTGGAAAGACCATCGACGTTTCGGTAACGTCGGTGTTGCAAACGACCGCCGGAAAAATGATCTTCGGCAAGTGGGATGAGCGCGCCTTTGGCCGTAGCAGCACGCCGCTCCCGCAGACTACGACTGTAGTTTCAAGCACTGCAGTGCCGGCAACGGTACCGCCTGCTCTGGCCGAGACCAAGCCGACACAACCTTAGCCTGATGGTGCGGCGACTTTGACAAGTTTGAAACCCAGATTCGTATCCCGGCAAGCCTTCAGCCGTGCCACAAAACACCCCGATGGACGAAGCCCTCTGCCCCTGCGGGGCGACCGCCTGGAAATCCGCCCTCTAGCCTAAAGCCTGGCTACTGACGAAACCGCAATCGTATTTCCGGTCAAGGTGCCGAGAATCTTTACCCGTTCTCCTGCTGACTGTTTGAGCACTGCCGCTTCGCCTTTGAGAAGGTAGAGCGTGTCTCCATCCACCAGAGCAAAACTGTCTCCGGAATGAACGCACACGCGGGTGCAGTCGGCGGCGCTCAAGCCGATCTTGACGGAATGCTTCGCGCCACAGTGGGTGTCGGTAATGATGCCTTCGTAGGTTTGCGGCGAGGCTGGTGAAGCCTGTGGAGAAGCTTGGGGTTGGCTCGATTTAGCCGCGACGTAAGAAACGTGAGCCGCAGCGGGCCTGGTAAGTGAAACATTACGCGGTTGTTCTTGCTCCTGTTGCTGCTCCGGCCGATAGCTGGCTGAACTCTCCGCTGCTCCTAGCGTCGCGAGGCACAGCGCCAAGAAGGCGGCAAGAACGCAAGCCATGCTGCTGACTAGCGCCACGATCTCAATCCAGAAACGCGCCTTCGCGACTTTCATGGGAATATTAGGTGCAGCCCCAGGGCCGCAGGTTGGCTCAGTAATGCCGGATTTACGGGGTAGTTGGTGGACGTCAACGGCAATTCGGGGGGCAACCATGGAAACGTCCTGGCGCAGTCCCGGCGGCAGTCGGGCGTCACCCCCAAAGACGTTGACGGCAGAGCGCGTTAACGGGTTTGAAGAAACTCCAGCGCTCAGCGTTTGAACTCTGCCGCAACCGCTCGTATACTTACAGCCCGCTATGAAGGTTGTCGTAATTATCCCTGCCGCGGGGTTCGGAACTCGCATGGCTCCCGTGCCCGTCGGCAAAAAGCAAACGAAAACGCCGCCTGCGAAGCAATTCACCGAACTCGGCGGAACGCCCATTCTCATTCACACTCTGCGAAAATTTGCCGGCGTCGATGCGGTCAGTGAGATTTGGATTGCGCTGCGCGAAATCGAGATAGCGGGATTCCGTACTCGCCTGCAGAACGAAGCCAAAGATCTTCTGAAAAAGAAAGTGGAATTTGTCGTGGGCGGAGAGCACCGGCAACAATCCGTAGAACATGCGCTTAAGGCGGTGACAGCCGCAGCGGATGATATCGTTCTGGTGCACGATGCGGTGCGCCCGTTTGTGACCGCTGAGATTATTCAAGAAGTGATCGCGGGCGCGGAAAAGTATGGGGCAGCGATCGCCGGACTGCCGGCCGTCGATACCGTGAAGCAAGTCGAGCGAACGGCCGAAGGTGCGCTGATTAAAGCGACGATCCCGCGCGCGGGCATCGTGATGGCGCAGACTCCGCAGGGCTTTCGCTACAGCGTGATCAAGAAAGCGTTCGATGAGGCATCGGCAGATGGGTTCCTCGGTACGGACGAGGCGTCGCTGGTAGAGCGCTCAGGACACGAGGTTGCAGTTGTCATGGGTTCGCCCCGAAATATTAAGATCACAGCGCCGGCAGACATGGAGTTAGCACAGTTCTATCTGAAATCCGCGGGTCCGCGCTAGCCTCCATGCCACTGATCAGAAAACCAACGACTAGCGACAAACGACCAACGACCCGCATCGGCTATGGCTTCGATTCCCATGAGTTCAAGTCGGGGATTCCGTTGAAGATCGGCGGTGTCACGCTGACTCACGACAAGGGGCTGGGCGGCCACTCCGATGGCGATGTGCTGTTGCACGCTGTTACCGACGCGCTGCTTGGGGCCATCGCTGCGCCCGATATTGGAGCGTTGTTTCCGCCGTCCGATGCGAAATGGAAAGGCGCCGATTCGGTTGTGTTCTTGCGCGAGGCTCTGAAGCGCGTGCGGGAAGCGGGTTATGACGTGGCGAATATGGACGCTAGTCTGATTCTTGCTGCTCCGAAGATCGGCTCGCACGCAGCCACAATTCGGGCGCGCGTGGCTGAACTGCTCGGCGTACGGGCCGATTGCGTGGGACTGAAGGCAAAGACCCCGGAGGGACTTAACCTCGAGAACACAGCGATCGCGCATGTTGTGGTGCTGCTGGAGAAGCGGAAGAGTCTCGCTTAGAAGAAACGAAGATCGATCCCTAGGACAAGGCGGCAGCCTCCCGACGATTCGGCCGAAGACCCCCAGGTACTAAAGCCCGCTTCCTTCCGGACGTAGACAGCGCGATTGAAGACGTGCCCTTCCCGCGCATTCGCCCCCTCTGACCTCGGTGACTATACCTTTACTTTCACTTCACTCCTTCAAACTCGTCGGCGAATTGTTTATGACGAACTTCGGCCGCTTTGACCAGAGCGCGAAAGATGGCGCGGGAGGCTTCGTCCTGCTCTACCGAACGCTCGGGATGCCACTGGACTGCCAGCACGAAATGATCTGCGGACGTTCCTTCTAGCGCTTCGACGATTCCGTCTTCTGCGCAGCGGGCTGCCACGCGGAGGCCATCGCCGATAATGCCGGCCGATTGGTGATGTGAGGAGTTCACCGGGAGCGCCAGCTTGCCCTCGGGGACTAAAGCCCTCGTCTCAACCTCCCGATTGCCACGGCTTAAGCTGTGCCCTTCCCGATCTCTTCGCTCTCCTCCGTTGTTGCCAATTATGGCGGCTAGCTTCGAATCCCCTTCAATGTTCACGGAATGCGCTATCGACACTTTCTTGCCGGCTTCGTGATCTACTCGGGCGCGCAAGTCTTTTGGCAGAAAGTCGGGGATATGTTGAACCAGCGAGCCGGTGCGGTAGACGTTGAGGCTTTGCAGACCGTAGCAGATGCCGAGGACCGGTTTGTGCATGTTGTAGGCGTCCTGCAGCAGGAGTTCATCGACGGTGTCGCGGCGCGGATCGGCGGCTGCGGTATGCGATGAGCGCGCGGCGCCGAACTTGGCGGGATCGACATCGGCGTTGCTGCCGGGGAGGAGCACGCCGTCGCAGCGCTCGATGATCTTCATAACCTGCGCCGGCGTTTGATCGAGCGGGATACGGACGGGCTCCCCTCCGGCTTGCTCGACAGCCTGCTCGTATTGCGGGATGGCGCGCTCGGCATACTCGCTGTTGGCGGAGTGCGGCATGGGGATGGCAATGCGCGGGGGCATGTATCGATTGTAGCGCTGACGAGTACTTTGTTGTTCGCGCCAGACTGAGGGCAGGCACGCGAGGCGGCCGTCCCTCATGAGGCCCTCCCACATAAGCTGCGGATCGGAAGGTTAGCTGGCGCGTTCGATTGCTATTAGGGTCTTGACCTGGCGGTAGTGGCGGATCTCCATCGCCAGCGCGAGGAAGAAGATGATGGAGCCGGCGACCGCCGCTGCGGGCAAGGCGATCAGGCGATAGGCTAGGGTCATGTTGGGCTGCGCGCCTCGCACGGTCGCGATGATCACCGTCCCAAGGATGCCGAGGAACAGGCTCACTGCGAACGAGAGCAGCGTGCCGATGAAGGTAACAAGAAGGACTCGCGCTGGGATGGCATACCAGCGAAGTGGGCGCGAGGTCGGCATGCTGCTAGGCTACACCCGTTCGGGCTTACGTGTGGAAGGCGCTGGCGTCATTCAAGAAAATCGAATCAAGATATAGATTTCGTTCCGTCGATTGCCTTCTTGGTAATCCTGTAACGATTTCGGTTTGGGCTTCACTATCCTCTCAAGCCGGCAGATCTGCCAGGAGGACAAAGCGATGCCTAAGATCACTCGGGTTGCCCAAGTTATGTTGCTCACGGCTGCTGTGGTGCTGATGATGGGATTTGGAGGCTGCCCGGGGCCGACACCGCCGCCACTGAATCCCCTGACTTTGCTGCCCAAGGATCCCAGTCCGAGCTGCGTGGTTCCGTCCACGATGTTTGCCACCTGGTTCCAAACGCCGGGAACGCCGATTCCGGCACCGGTGAATGCTGTCTTCGCTCCCGCGAACAGCGTGAGCTTTCCCAATAATCCGAACTGCAGCTTTTATCAATGGGCTATGCAGGACTTTCTGTGGCTGACTTCGCCGGCGCCGATTACATATGGAGGCGGGGGAGGACTGGTCATGGATTCTCCGGCGTTTTATGATGTAACGCCGCCTTCGGGCCCCGCGGGTAAGCGCACCTTACTGCGGCATTCGGCGGGCTTCCTACGGCCCTTCGCCTTGCGCTCGGCGCAGGCGGATGCGAATGGGTTGCAGCTGGTATTTGATACCTCGGGAATGCCCATCCAGGTGAAAGCGGCGGCGGCAAACGCGCCGCTGACCGTGCTCAACGCTGCAGGTCAGCAAATTCAGGTGGCGCACGCGAGGCTGGGGGCTGACCGGAAGCCGATTCTACTGGACGCGAACGGAAAGGCGATTCGGGTGACACTTTCCCGCGGGATAAAGCCCGAAATTCGAGCCGCAGCTACCGAAGCCCAGATCCCGATGCTGACGACCGCGCAAAAATTCGTGATCGATGGGATTCCTCTTTTTATCGATCCGGCTCTGGCGGTAATCGACGTGGAGCAGGGCGAGGCCGACAACGGCGTGGTCGAAGCCCAGCTATCGTCGGGGGGATCTCTGGTCTATTTTGCGACCATCGTAAACGACGTTTACGCCTACTACGCTACGGCGGCGATGGACCACGCATTCACGCTGAGCGGCGACGGGATCTGCACGCCATCGGCGAGCAACCCTTGTTTTCCAACGAATGGGACGCAGTTGAATCAGATTACGGCCTTCGCTTCGGCGCATGGAAAGACTTTTCCTGACGCCAACGCTTTGGCGGTCGAGATAAAGTCGGCATGGGTGCTGGCAGCCGGACTTCCAAACGAAGGCAGCTACATCACCATGGAAGCCACGATACCGACCTATACACCTTCCGCCCCGCCACCGGCGGGGACGGCGACGATGACCGCCACAGGGGCACAGCAAACGGTGAAGCTAGCGCTGGTGGGCATGCACGTGGTGGGCAGCGCGAGTGGGCATCCGGAGATGCTGTGGGCAACGTTTGAGCACGTGGCCAACGCACCCAGAGATGTCTACTCTTATGTGAACGCAAGCAACGCAACTGTGAGCGTGCCGGTAAGCGTCTCTACGCTGCCAGCCATTGCGGGCACGAGCGCACCCTGGCTGTTCAGTTCGGCGACCGCGGGAAATAATGACAAGAGCTTTAACGCCCAGAACATGACTTACAACGGTTCGTTGACGCCGCCGCCACAGCCTACAATTACGGCGCTGAGCCCGTCGACTTCCATTACTCCGAGCAATACGATGCGATGGAAACCATTCGGAGCGGCGAGCGATATTGCTCCGAACCCGATCGACCCCTCCATCGCGGCCTCGAACACGGAGATCATCGCCATCAACAACAGCGTCGAAGCGATGATGACGAGCGGGGATTTGCGCCTCAACTATGTGATGTCGGGAGTGACGTGGACCATTGGAGGAGCGCCTCCAGGTTCGTTTATCGGGGGCAACCAGGTGGGAACAAGTTCGTTATCGAATGTCACGATGGAGACGTATGAGCAAGGATCACCGAGCAATCCGACGGGGCAGAGCGGGGGCACGAACTGCCTCAGCTGCCACACTACTAATACAACCCAGGTGAGCCATGTCTTCCCGGCTCTCAATCCGCTTTTCTAGAAGATCGCCTGGTTCGGAGGATGAGGCCTGCGGCACCCGCCGCAGGCCTTGTTTTTTGGGCGGAGAATGCCAGGGACTCCAGTGTGTGGGAGGGCCCGCTGCGCACGGGCACTCGTAGTGTATAAGATAGTCATTATGTCGCAGGCAGCGCCAGCTATTACGCGGAGTCCGGCCGATGTGGTGCGGATGACGCCGGTTTCACAGGCCGCGAACGGGGTTTGTTATGCCCTTGCGGGGGAGACCTCTATCAGTTCGTTTGACCTGGAGCGCATGATTGCCGCCGTGCCCACGAAGATAGCGGCGGCGCTCAAGCGCAAGGCTTATTATTTTGTTCCTTTGACGGTTACGCAGGGGGACGAGATTCTGATTGCGGATCGCTATGATGTGGCGCTCAGCGACAACGCGGTTTGCCATCGCAATTTAAATTTGGGCGATTCCCAGTGTGTGTTTATCTCCACGCGGCTGATGGACGACAAGTTTTCCGTGGCCTTCGAGTTCTATATCAACGTGGGACACGCGCTGGTTGAGGTTGCCGGAGTTTCCGAGGAGTTCAACGAGTTGACGTGGGCGCAGGTGAAGGGTGGCGTGCGCGGGGAGACTTCGCTCGATGCCTTTGAGGCGCGGAAGCTGGCTTTGGCCGGTGGAGCCGAAGCCGAGCGCTGCAAGAACGAATATTTCGAGGCTACGTTTTCCGACTCGATTTCGATTTACTTGCTCTCGCTGTATCTGGATGTGGATTACTACGATCTGCGGGAGCGGGATTATCCGTTGCTCGCGCCTTCGGCGCTGGCGGAGCGGCTGCGGAAGGTGGCGGAGTTGTTTCCGGCGAACGCGGGGTTTGAGTTTGCGGTGTTGTACAAGCGGCGCGGGTAGGCCTGGACGGCGCGGCAGTCCGCGCCTGCGAAGCCCGATACCTCTGGATGTGTCCGAGGGCTGGACTTTTTGCTTGGATCCCGACTCCGGGGCGAGGATAATTGCCACATGAAAGTCGGAACAAAGGTTTTGCTGATTCATGCACTGTCTTCCTGGCAAGAGGCGATTCAGGTTGTATGGGTGGCAGGCAGTCACTGGCGTGGACGCCGGATCCCTGAATCCAGGCTAGGGCACGACTACATCGTTTTGCAGGTTGAGAACTGAGGAGAAGACCACATTGTAGGTTCGCCGTGGAGCGACCCCGAGGAGGAACCATGAAAAACATTTCTGACAAGGCGTTGAATCGTTTGATAGTAGAGATGCTGATCGCTATCGATCGGAACCGGATGATCAAACGGCTACGGCGCCTCGGCGTAAAGTTCTAGTGTCCTTACCATGAACAGCGGCATCCCCTCGCGTTAAGGCGGAGGCATTGCATGAAATCGGGAAGCGCTATTTGCTTAGCTTTGGTCGTGGGCTTCGTCCTCGGAACTGTTTTCCACGCCCTTCCAGTGAAGGCTGAGGGCCCAGTAACGGTCTACGTAGATCAGACCGTAGCATCGGGTTTGAAGGTAGCCCACACGATCGGCGGAACCCAGATCGTTGGTTTTTCTTGCGGCCCTGGTACTTCAGGGCCGGGGTCGGACTGTTACGTTCTAAGTACTAAGTAGCCCACGTCCAACCCTGTACTTGTACGGTGAACGCGACGGAACCTGCCCCTTCTGCCCCTGGGATGCTGCCGGCCGTTGGCGGACAGGAGTGTCCGCCCCACATGATCAAAAGCCAGGCCCTACTTATTTCCAATTACAAAATTTACTGAGCTGGGCTGATGGGCGTGTATGGTTACCGATTTTTCCCAGGTGCGGGGTTCGGTGAATAGTGGCCGCTGCACCGATTGTTCGGTTAGCACATCGAAAGCCTTTTCCTTGCCGGCCAAGCCCCAGCCTTCATGCCAGGCGACGACCTGATAGGTTCCGGGCGGGACATCGGTGAATTGAAAGCGTCCGCTCTCATCAGTGACCGCGTAGTAAGGATGCGAAACCACCATCATCTCCGCATTCATCCAGACATGTCCGCCATTGCAGCGCAGGTTGACCAGCCCAGGAGTGGACATGGTGCGGGTGCTGATCTTACCGGTGAAGGGGAATGGCAGATTATAGCTAGCGGCGCCATCCATGTGGATGGTGTGCAGGGTGGCGTCGGAGCTCTGCATCTCGAGGTCGGCGTTCTGCGGCACCAGGAGAATGTGCGGAATGTAGCGGCAATGCCGCTGGTCGAGGTGCCGCTCTTGCGCGGGCAATTGCAGGGGTTTTCCCGCGGAGATGTTCTTCAGATAGACGACCGTATTGGCGACGCCGTTATCGGATCCGATGATCAAGCGGTCGAGGCTGACGGATTTCTTGCCGTCGGGATCGCAGATTTGGGGATCCTTGGTGACGGAGAAATCCAGAAGTTTCGGCGTCGGTCCCGTCCATTTGACGGTGCCGGAGATGGTGCCTCCGTCGGTTACGGGGATGACCGTGTAGTCGCTCTGCGCGAGGGCAGAAGCGGCGACAGCGAAAAGAAACATTAGTAAAGAACGAACGATGTTCCGACACATACAAACACCCCTGATGGCCCATCCCACGCACATTAGCGTCGTATGTGGAACGCGGGCTGAATTTGAATCGGACGAGGTTGCCTTGACCAGGCAACGACTTACTACTACTCTCGGACACCGCTGCACAGGGTTCCCGTTTACATGGGGCAGCGCTCATTGCCGATGCTGATTTCAATAGGGAGGACCGTCGAGACGGTTCGTTGTGATTGAAATCACAAAATTAGATTGCTCTCAATGCTGAAGACGGTCGAGATTACCGAAGTGGTAGGACGAGTGGGGACAATTTGTCTGCTCGGGAGAATTGTGGCCTCGCTGGCACGAACGGCGGCAAATCAAATTCGAAAAGCTCGGCGCGAATGGTTACAATCAACCTCCCATGCCAGTAAGCGTTCGATCCTTCGCGAAGATCAACCTTGGGCTGTCGATCGGCGGGCTGCGCAAGGATGGATTTCATGAATTGCTGACGGTGTACCAGACAATTGGGCTGCATGATGTGATTCGAGTGAGTGTGGGACGGGGGAGTGGAGTTGAGATTTGTTGCAGCGATGATCGAGTTCCCAAGGATGCATCCAATACTTGCTATCGTATCGCTGAGAAAATGATGCCCGCTTTGAGGGCGAAGGGGCGAGTGGTAATTGAAATTGAGAAGCGACTGCCGGTGCAGGGTGGGCTGGGGGGAGCTTCGTCGAATGCTGTGGCCACGATGTTGGCCCTAGAGGCGGTTCTGAAGAAAAGTTTGCCGGGGGCAGAGCGTCTGCGAATTGCAGCGGAGGTGGGTTCGGACTTGCCGCTGTTTTTAGTTGGCGGGACGGTGTTGGGAGTGGGGCGCGGGGAGCAGGTTTATCCTATCGAGGATTTACCGGCTACTGCTTGCGTGGTAGTTACGCCAGAGGTTGGAATTTCTACGCCGAAGGCTTTTGCGGAATGGGATCGACGAATGGCCGCGCTGAAGCCCGTCCCTTCTAGGGAAGCCGCCCCTTCGCTAAGCTCAGGGCAGGAACCGGAGCGTCGCTCTTCCACACCGAAATTGACGATGGCAGGAGCATCCGATAGAATGGTTGAGCTTGGCCGAGAGTTGTCGGCGTGGCTGAGCGAGAATAACTCCGGTGCTCCTCGCAGTCAGAGGGGCCGGGCCGAGAATCCGCTTCTCGAGCTTGTCCGGGCCGGGATCAAGAACGACTTCGAAGAGGTCGTCTTTCCTGAGTATCCCGAGTTGAGAGAAGGCAAGTTGGCGCTGGAGCGCGCGGGCGCGAAGTATGCGTCGCTGTCGGGTTCCGGCTCGACGTTGTACGGGCTGTTCGCTTCGAAAGATGCGGCGGCTCGGGCGGCGACCAGATTGCGGAAACGGGGTTGGGTGGCCGAGGCTACGGTTACGCTGACGCGGCGGCAGTACTGGAGAAAGAGTCTGGTTGGGTAAGGCGGAGTCAATCAGAGCGGGTATCCGGGTGCTTGAGGGCGGGTGGTCCGTAGAAGTTTTTGATTGTTGATTTTTGATCGTTGATTGACAATTGGCATGTTGGTTGAGTTCAATCGACAATCCAAAATCAACAACAGCTTCTACTGGGCCGTCGACTAATGGTAGGTCAAGTGCCTTTGGAGCACTTTGTCTAGGTTCGAATCCTAGCGGCCCAGCCAGAAAAACAGTTCTCAGCTCTCGGTTCTCAGTTCTCAGTTAAGAGCCGAAGCCCAAGACTGAGAACAAAGAACTGAGAACTGCTTATGGCCACACTAGTCACGCCGGCGGAAAAGACGGAGAAGGTCGAGAAACAGGTCCTGCCACCAACGCCCGACGAGAAGCTGGAACGCAAGGCGCGCGCGCGAGTGGATGAGAAGTTCAAGATCTTCAGCGGGACCGCGAACGAGGCGCTGGCGGATGAGGTCTGCCACTTTCTCGGGATGCAGCGCGGCCAGGCCGAGGTGAAGCGCTTCGCCGATGGCGAGGCGTATGTGCAGATCCAGGAGAACGTGCGCGGCGCCGACGTTTTTGTGCTGCAGCCTACTTGCCGCGTGGTGAACGCGAATGGCAAGAGCACCAGCGTGGACGAGCACTTGGTGGAATTGCTGCTCATGATCGACGCGCTAAAACGTGCGTCGGCAAGGCGGATTACGGCGGTGATGCCGTATTTTGGGTATGCGCGTCAGGATAGAAAAGATAAGCCGCGGAGTCCGATTTCGTCGAAGCTGATGGCGGACTTGCTGACGACCGCGGGGGCGCATCGGGCGCTGATTGTGGATTTGCACACGCCGCAGTTGCAGGGATTTTTTAACATCCCCGTGGATCATTTGTTCGCGTCCCCGGTGCTGGTGGATCACTTTAGAAAGTTGAATCTGCCAAACCTGACTGTAGTTTCTCCCGATGCCGGAGGCGTAGAGAGGGCGCGCTTCTTCGCGAAGAAAGTGGATGCGGCTCTGGCGATCGTCGATAAACGCCGTGTTGAAATGAACGTCGCGGAAATCATGCACGTGATCGGCGATGTGAAAGGCCGGACCTGCCTGATCATCGATGACTTGATCGATACGGCCGGGACCCTGGTGAAGACAGCGGCAGCGCTGATGGATAACGGCGCGACTGAAGTTTATGCGTGTTCATCGCACGCGGTGCTTTCGGGGCCGGCGGTGGAAAACATTGCGAAGTCGGTAATTCGCGAAGTGGTGGTTACGAACACGATTCCGCTTAGCGAAGCGGCGAAGCAGGAGCCGAAGATTCGCGTGCTTTCGATTGCGGGATTGATTGGGCGGGCGATTCAGGCCAATCACGAAGAGACTTCGGTCAGCAAGCTGTTTATTTAGACGTGCGGTTCTGATGAGAAAGAGATCCTTCGGCGACGATGAAGCTGTCGCCTCAGGATGACAAGGCTTGGGATTCGGGACGATATTTTTTAGAAGGGCACGAAATTATGGCAACTACGATTGAGCAGAATGTTTTGGAAGCGCAGGCGCGCGAGGCGGGGACGAAAAATCATGCCCGGCGCGTGCGCCGGGAAGGAAAGATTCCCGCCGTCGTGTATGGCGCCGGCAAAGAGGCACAGCCGGTGAGCGTGGATCCGCGGCATGTGTTGCGCATTTTGCGCTCCGATAGCGGTCACAACACGATTTTCGATCTGGCCATGAATGGGGGAGAGCGCACCAAGGCCATGATCGTGGATTGGCAATATGAGCCGATCAAAGGCCATCTGCTGCACATCGACCTGAAGCGCATTGCGATGGATAAGGCTTTGCGCGTGAGCGTGCCGGTTGAGTTGCAAGGTGTTCCGGCGGGCGTGAAGACCGAAGGCGGGATTCTCGAGCAGATGCTGCGCGAAGTCGAGATCGAATGTCTGCCGGGTGATATTCCGAGCCATATTGATGTTGACGTATCGGAACTCACGTTCGGCAAAGTACTGCGCGTTTCTGACTTGCCGCACAGCGAGAAGCTGAAGTTTTTGACCGACGCGAACCAGCCGGTGGCGCACGTGACATCGGTTAAGGAAGAAGTTGTGGCGGCGCCGGAAGCGCTGGCGGCCGAGGCGGGAGCGGCTCCAGCTGAGCCTGAGGTGATTAAGAAAGGCAAGGCTGAGACCGAGGAAGAAGGAGACGCGGCTCCGGAGAAGGGCGAGAAAAAAGCTGAGAAGAAGGAGAAGAAATAGAACCATGTGGGGGCAGCCGCCCTCGGCTGTCCGCCGCGCGCGGCGCGGCTCGCCGTGGCATGGTTTCAGGATAGCGGCGTGAAACTGATCGTTGGTCTCGGCAATCCCGGGGAAGAGTACCGGTTGACGCCGCATAACCTGGGCTTTCGGACCGTGGACCGGATTGCCGGCGATTTGGGCGTTGAAGTGAGAAACCGGCAGTGCCGGGCGCTCACCGCTCGAGCAAGAATTGGCGAAGAGGCTGTTTTGCTGGTCAAGCCCGAGACGTTCATGAACTTGAGCGGGCTGTCGGTGCGGGAGTTGGTGGCAGAGTATGAGGTGAAGCCGGAATTAGACTTGATTGTGATTCAGGACGAACTGGATTTTTCCTTGGGCACGTTGCGGATTCACACCCGGCGAAGTTCGGCGGGGCATAACGGAATCGAGTCGATCATCGGGGCGCTGGGTACGGAAGATTTCCTGCGCATACGGATTGGCGTGGCGCCGGATCACAAAGTCCAGGATGGTCAGCGATATTTGCTGGCGCCGCTGCGCAAAGCCGAACTCGCAGTGGTCGATGGCGTACTCGATACGGCTGCGGAAGCAGTGAAAATGATTTTGAACGAAGGTGCGGCGGCGGCGATGAATCGCTTCAACCGCAAAGATTTGGAGACAGCATGAACCGTACTTATGAGCTGATGTTTATTGTCCGGCCGGATATGGCGGACGAAGATCTCGAAAAGCTGATAGCGAACCTTGAGTCGACGGTGACCGGAGCTGCGGGCGCGGTCAAGGGCGTGGAGCGCATGGGCAAGCGGCGGTTGGCCTACACCGTACGCAAATTCCGCGAGGGTGTCTATATCCTGATGACTATCGAAGGAGCAGGCACAGTGATACACGAACTGGAGCGGCGCTTGCGCGTGACCGAGCCGGTGATCAAGTTCATGACTGTGCGCATCGACGAAGAGCAGAAGCGGCTGGAAAAGATCAAGAAGCTGCGCGATGCCCGCAAGAAAGTGAGCGCTCAGCCTGCGGCTGCGGTAGAGGAACCGCCTGCGGCTGTCGCGAGCGAAGCGCCGGCGGTGGATGTGCCGGCGGCGAGCGTGTAAAGGACGGCGGTCAATGTCCGGCAGACAATGTCCAGCGGACAGTGGCCTGTTTAGAAGCGAATCCGGTTTGACGGCCACTGACAACTGATCACTGGCCACTGATTCTTAGAAGGAGCGTTATGAGTGACGAAAGCAAAGCAGCAGCGCCGGTAGCGGAGCGCCCGTCGCGGCCGTCCGGCGATGGACCGCGTTCTGGAGGGGGAGATCGCCCCCGGTTTGGCGGCGGTGGTGGTGGACGTTCCGGACCGGGTGGTCCTCCGCGCGAGGGCGGGCGCAAATTTTTCCGGCGCAAGAAAGTTTGCAAATTCTGCACCGAGAAAATTGCGGACATCAACTACAAAGATTATCGAATGCTCGGGCAGTTTGTGGCCGAGAGCGGCAAGATTGTGCCGCGGCGATTGACGGGCGTGTGCTCACCGCACCAGCACCGTTTGGCATCCGCGATCAAGCAGGCGCGCAATATCGCGCTGTTGCCGTTTGCCGGACGGGCATCGTAAGAATTTTGCCACGGATTTACACGGATGTTCACGGATAAGGCTTTTGCAATATGTTCACTTATCCGCGGTCAGCCGTGTGGATTCGCGGCGAACAAGATCCAACATCGGAGTCATGTCATGGAAGTCATACTCAAAGAAGACGTAACCAAATTAGGTTCGCGCGGCGACGTGGTGAAGGTCGCCGAAGGCTATGGGCGAAACTTTCTGCTGCCGCGCAAGCTCGCCATCGAAGCTACAGCCGGAAACAAGGCTGTAGTGGCGCAGATGAAGGCGGCGTCGGTGCGCCGCTCGGCCAAGGAGAAGTCGCAGGCGGAAGAACTGGCTCGGCAGTTTGACGGAATATCGGTTTCGTTCGAGCGGCGGTCCGGAGAGCACGATCAATTGTTCGGCTCGGTGACTTCCGGCGACATTGCCGAGGCGGTCGTGAAAAAAGGCATCAACCTGGACCGGCGGCAGATTCAGCTTCATGAGCCGCTCAAAACTCTGGGCGAGTTTACCGTGCCGGTAAAGCTGCACAAGGATGTGACCACTCACCTGAAGGTGGTCATCGAGAAGGAAGCGGTTGCCGAGTAGTTGCGGTCGTCTCATCAGCCGCAAAGCGGCGCAAGAATGCAGCCCACAGCGCAAAGCTGTGGGTAGATGGCGAGACTGGAAGCGAGCCCCGGCGGGGCGAAAGATGTGCTGAGTCGTCTCTCCGTAGGGACTCGAATCATCCTCCACACTCTTCGCTCACTCCTCTGGTCGCTTTTCGCCGACATCCTTTCAATCAAGCCTCAACCGAAGCTGTGCGTAACGGCCGCGTTGAGTTACACTGCGAAGCGTCCCATTGAAAAAGAGGAATCATGCTTCCAAAAAACGGCGGCTTGGGGTTTTCAATTTTCGCGATTGTGGTTATGCTCACAACAAGCATGGCAGCCGAGACTCAGGTCAGCAAGCAGGCCTTTGGACATTCGTCCGATGGAACGGCCGTCGACATTTATTCTCTGACTGACAAACAGGTCGAAGTTCGGATCATGACCTACGGCGGGATCATCGTGTCGCTGCGCACTCCTGATCGAAATGCAAAATTCGACGATGTAGTGCTCGGTTTCGATTCGGTCGACCAATATATCGCGAAGAACACTCCGTATTTTGGGGCTTTGATCGGGCGCTACGCGAATCGCATCGCGCACGGCAGCTTTCAGCTCGACGGCAAAACCTATTCCACTCCAAAGAATAATGGCGACAACACTCTGCACGGCGGGATTCGTGGCTTCGACAAAGTAGTTTGGTCGGGCAAACAAATTCCGGATGGCGTGGAACTGACTTATGTGAGCGAGGACGGAGAAGAAGGGTTTCCCGGCAAGCTCACGACTACAGTGCGGTATACGCTCAGTGGGAATGCGTTGCGAATCGATTATTCAGCGACCACAGACAAAGACACCGTGCTCAATCTAACGAACCATGCTTACTTCAATCTCGCAGGACAAGGCACCGGAGATATTCTGGGACATGTGGTGAAAATCGATGCGGCGCAGATGACGCCAGTGGACGCTGGGCTGATTCCGACGGGAGAGATGAAGCCTGTGGCGGGAACGCCATTCGATTTTCGCAAGCCCCACGCCGTCGGGGAGCGCATCGATGTGAACGACGAGCAGTTGCGCCTGGGCCGGGGCTACGACCACAATTTCGTGTTGGAGCATAGAGCCGGTGAGCTGAAGGAAGCGGCGGAGGTTTACGAGCCGACCACGGGACGAATTTTGCAGGTGCTCACCGATCAACCAGGGGTACAACTCTATACGGGGAATTTTTTGGACGGAACTATTACGGGCAAGGAAGGCCGCGTGTATAAGCAGCGCTACGCGTTATGCCTGGAGACCCAGCACTTTCCGGATTCTCCTAACCATCCGAAATTTCCTACCACCGAGCTGAAGCCGGGAGAGAAGTTCCATAGTGTGACGGTTTATAAGTTCAGCGCGGGTTCGCGCTGAGGCGCCGGCCGACTACTCGCCATACGGAAGCCAGATATTTTTCACTTGTGTCGCGTGCTGCAAGAACCATCGTCCTTCGCCTTGCGCCGGGTTCAACCAGTCAATCACGCGGCCTTCGTTCGTAAACACTTGCTTGAGATTTCCCGCGGAAAACGATTTGGCCGCGGCTGCCTGGGACGCGTTGCCGAAACACCAGACGGCATCAACGCCATCGTGTTCGGCCAGAGTTTTCAAGAGTTCGTTGGTGCGCCCGGTCACGACGTTGACGGCGCCTGCCGGCAGATCACTGGTGTCGAAAACCTGATAGAGATCGCCGATGATCAGCGGGTAGGTTTCGGAAGGAACCACAACCGCCGCATTGCCGGTCGCCAAAACCGGCAGGATGAGCGACAACAGACCCAAGAGAGGGAATCCGTTAGGGCATACAACTCCTACGGTTCCGATCGGCTCATTCATCGCAATGGCTATGGTTCGCGAGGGCGGATTGTGGACCGAGCCGTCGAACTTATCGGCCCACGCGGCGTAGGAAAATATGCGCTCAATGCTCGCCGCTACTTCTTGGGTCGCCTGCGCGCTTCCGACCGCTGCGGTTAATTCGTTTGCGATTTCTTGCCGCCGGAGCGCGAGATTCTCCGCCATGTAATACAGAACCTGCGCTCGCGCGTGGGCGGTAGCTTTGCTCCAGCCGGCTTTGCGCGCGGCCTCGACGGCGTTGCGAATATCCTTGCGATTTCCGAGCGGCGCTTCGCCGAGCAGTCCGCCGTTTTTGCCGCGAACTTCGAGGCTGTAGCCGGAGTCGGGCCTGGCCTGCTTGCCGGCGATGTAAAGTTTTACGGTGCGATCGATGGCGAGGTCTGAAGTTTGCGGCGTTTGGATTTCTTCGCCGAGCCCACCGGTAGATTTGTTTTCCTCAGTAGGCAGCTTTGGAGCTTGTTTGAACCACGACGGTTCCAGATATTCGAGAAGACCCTCACGGCCGCCCTCGCGGCCATAGCCGCTCTCGCGATAGCCCCCGAAGCCGCAGGCCGCGTCGAAAAGATTCGTGGAGTTTACCCAGACAACACCGGCTTTGATCTGCGCCACCACTTGCAGAGCAACGTTAATACTCTCGCTCCAGACACTCGCTGCGAGACCGTACACGGTGTTGTTGGCCAGTTCTACGGCCTCGGCGGGAGTACGGAATGTCATAGCGGCAAGAACGGGTCCGAAAATTTCCTGCTGCGCGACCGCCGACGCGGGGTGCACATTGCTCAACAGCGTGGGTGGAAAGTAGAAACCGCGCGTTGGCATTTCGAGCTGCGGCTGCCAGCAAGTCGCGCCTTCTTTTACTCCATCGTTAACAATTCGACGAATGCGGTCGAGTTGCACCGGCGCAACGATCGCCCCCATGTCGACGTTTTTATCGAGCGGTGGACCGACGCGCAGCGCGCTCATGCGGCTGCGAATCTTTTCCATCAGGGTTTCGGCGATGCTCTCTTGCATCAGCAGGCGCGACCCGGCGCAGCATACTTGTCCTTGATTGAGCCAGATTCCGTCGACGAGGCCTTCGACGGCGCTGTCGAGGTCGGCGTCCTCGAAAACTACGAAGGGAGATTTGCCGCCGAGTTCGAGCGAAAGCCGCTTATGACTGTGCGCAGTCGCGGCGCGAATGGCGCGGCCCACTTCAGTGGATCCGGTGAAGGCAATTTTGTCGACGTGCGGATGTTTCACTAACGCCTCTCCGGTGGAACCGTCTCCGGTGACAATATTTACGACTCCGGTTGGCAAGCCGATTTCCTGACAAATTTCTGCGAACGCGAGAGCGGTGAGCGGAGTGAATTCCGCAGGCTTGAGCACAACCGTATTTCCCGTGGCGAGCGCCGGCGCGATTTTCCAGGCCAGCATTAGCAATGGAAAATTCCAGGGAATAATTTGGCCAACGACTCCGCATGCGGAATAACCTGGAAACTCTGCTTCCAAGAGTTGCGCCCAGCCGGCATGGTGATAAAAGTCGCGGATCACGAGCGGGATATCTATGTCGCGACTCTCACGAATGGGTTTGCCGTTGTCGATGGTCTCGAGCACGGCCAGGCGTCGCGAATGCCGCTGTACGGCGCGGGCTAACGCGTATAAATAGCGGGCGCGGGCATGAGGGGTCAACGCCTGCCATTTCGGCAGCGCATTTCTTGCGGCCTGGACTGCGGCGTTGATATCCGCATCCGAACCTTGGGAGACGCTGGCAATTTTCTCTGCGGTGGAAGGATCGATCGAATCAAAGAACCCGTTTTCGATCGGCTGGCGCCATTCGCCAGCGATGAAGTGGCCGAAGCGGCGCTGATGGTGATCGAGCCAGAGCAGCGCGTCTTTGGGATCTTCCGGCGCCGGGCCGTATTCCATGGTGAGGAATTTTTCAGCTATGCTCATGCGAGGTTACACTTTCCAGCTCCCGCGTTCTGCCTATGCCAGCGGATGGCGGTAGTCCGCGGAGTACCGGCCGGTGACGTGGTGCTCCAGTTGCCGTTCGATGTCATTCAAGAGCCCACTGGCTCCGAAGCGGAAGAGGTCGGCTTTCATCCACGAATCGCCGAGTTCCTCTTTCATCAAAGCCAGCCATTCCGTAGATTGCTTCGCGGTGCGAATTCCGCCGGCTGCTTTGAAGCCAACCGCCATGCCGGTTTCCTGGGCGTATCCACGAATGGCCCGCGTCATCAGAAATCCAACCGGTAGTGTCGCGTTGACGGATTCTTTTCCGGTGGAAGTCTTGATGAAGTCGGCGCCGGCCATCATGGCGACGAAGCTGGCGCGAGCTACGTTGCGCAGAGTGAGCAGATCGCCGGTCGCGAGAATCGCTTTCATGTGGCAGCGGCCGCAGGCTAGTTTGAACTCGGCGATCTCGTCGTATAGCTCTTGCCACTTTCCAGCGAAGACATGCGCGCGGGTGATCACGATATCGATCTCGTCTGCACCGGCGGCGACCGAGCGTTTAATCTCCGCAACTCTTTCCTGGAGCGGGGACAAGCCAGCCGGAAAGCCAGTGGAGACTGCAGCCACCGGGATGCCGCTGCCCTTGAGTGCTCGCACCGCAGTGTCGACGAATCGGTGGTAGACACAAATCGCAGCGACTTTAATATTTAGTTCTTTAATTTGTAATTGGTCTACTAATTCTTGTCGCAACGGCTGACGCGCTTTGGCGCAGAGGCGGCGCACACGCTCCTCGGTGTCGTCGCCGGAAAGAGTTGTGAGGTCCATGCAAGAAATTGCGCGCAAAAGCCAGGCCGCCTGCCACTCTTTCTTCACCGTGCGGCGGGCGACGTGAGTTTGCGCGCGGCGCTCGACGGCGCTGGTGTTTACCGCAACCTGTTTCAACCAATCCAGGTTCATTGGGACGCCGCGATTTGAAAGTAGAGGCCGTCCACCCAGTACGGCGATGGGCGCAGACGAGTCTGACGCAAAGCCATCCAGAGCAGATTCGCGACGACTATCGGCGACGCGATAGCGACTTTTATGCCCCTCAGACACGTCTTGCATTGTACGGCAGGAACCGCTATAGCAGCATGCCCGCGATAGACGCCGACATCAGGTTGGCCATCGTGCCCGCCAGCATGGCGCGAAAGCCCAGCCGCGCCAGATCGTCCCGCCGGTTGGGCGCGAGAGCGCCGATGCCGCCGATCTGAATTCCGATCGAACTGAAATTCGCGAAGCCGCAGAGGGCGAAAGTTGCAATCGTAAACGTGCGAGGGTCGAGGGTATCTCTTACGGTTCCGAGTTGCGCGAACGCCACGAATTCGTTCAGCACCATGCGCGTGCCCAGAAGATTGCCGATAGTAGCAGCGTCGCGCCAAGGTACCCCGATGACCCAGGCCACGGGCGCGAAAATCCAGCCCAGCACTTCTTGCAGGTTGTAGGGGAACCACGCGATGTGGAGGTGAACCCATCCCATCACTGCATTCAGCAGAGCCAACAAGGCCAGAAAGGTGATCAGCATCGCTCCGACATTGAGAGCGAGATGGAGACCGTCAACGGTGCCGCGCGCGATTGCGCCAAGAACGTTCGATTCTTTTTCGGTGTCTGGCATCTCCACGTGCCCGGCGGTGAGCGGCTTTCCAGTCTCGGGGACCAACATTTTGGCCATCAGCAGAGTACCCGGCGCAGTCATGATCACTGCGGTCAGAAGACTTTTTGCATCGGCATGGCCGACGCGAATGTAGGCCGCCATCATACCTCCAGAAATGTGGGCCATGCCGCTAGTCATGACACACATCAGTTCCGATTGAGTCAGCTCCGGAAGGAACGGGCGAATGGTAAGCGGAGCCTCGGTTTGCCCCATGAAGATGCTGGCCGCAAGGTTGAGGGATTCGGCACCGCTCGCTCCCATGAGCGCAGTCATAATCCAAGCCCCGGCGCGAATGATAAGTTGCATCACGCCGAAGTGATAAAGTACGGCAAAAAATGCGGCGATGAAGATGATTGTGGGAAGGACCTGGAAGGCGAAAATCAGTCCCAGCGACGATTGCTGGCGTCCGAGCTCGCCAAACACGAACGCAGAGCCGGCATAAGAAAAGTCGAGCAACCTCTTGGCGCCGTCTCCCAAAACCTGGAATAACCATGCACCCGACTTCACGCGCAGCACAAAGAGTGCGAGCGCGATTTGCAGACCCAACCCCCAGACCACCGTCTTGACTCGGATGGCGCGACGATTGGTGGAGAACGCATAAGCCAGCCCCAGCATCGTGAGCAGCCCAAGAATTCCCGTGTAGCGTCCCATTCAGTTTTTCTCTCCGTGATTTCCGATAACGCGATGGATCAGAGGGCTTTTCTCGCGTAGACGTGAATCTGTAATCTGATAGCTCTGTTCGAGCAATTGCCGCGCTCGCGCCGCGCGCGATTCCGCGTTGTAGTAGATCGTCGCCAGTGGCTCATTCGCCGAGACATTATCTCCAACTTTCTTGTGCAGAACGATTCCAACCGCGGGATCGACCGAATCCTCTTTGCACTCGCGGCCGCCACCTAGAATTACGCAAGCAGTCCCAACATCCTCGCACTGTAATGAGGTGAGATATCCGGCCTTTGAACTGGAGATCGTCATTGTGTGTTGAGCCTGCGGCAGCCTTTTCAGGTCATCAATGGCTCGCGGATCTCCGCCTTGCAATTCAACCATCCGGCGAAACTTTCCCAGCGCTTGCCCCGATGCGATCAGGCTCTCGCTTAGATTTCTTCCTTCGGCAACTGTTGGCGAGATTCCTCCCAGACGCAGCATCCAGGCCGCAAGCTCGATGCAAAGCTGGCGCAAATCTTCGGGACCTTGGCCACGAAGAATCTCGACCGCTTCGACAACTTCGAGAGAGTTACCGATCATTCTTCCCAAGGGCTCATTCATATCCGTGATCAGCGCCACTATTTGTTTTCCCATGCGCTCGCCGGTTTCTACCATGAGCTCGGCAAGGAAGGCGGCATCTCTATCGGTTTTCATGAATGCGCCGGAGCCGGTCTTCACATCGAGCACCAGACCGTCGATGCCTTCGGCGAGCTTCTTGCTCATGATGGAGGCGCAGATCAGGTAAGGACTTTCCACCGTGCCCGTGACATCGCGTAGGGCATAGAGTTTGCGATCCGCGGGAGCGATCTCGGCGGTCTGCCCGATCATGGCGCAGCCGCAAGTTTCTAGTACGCGCCGAAATTCAGCGACGGGAAGATTCACGTTGAAGCCGGGTATGGATTCAAGTTTGTCGAGGGTGCCGCCGGTATGGCCGAGTCCTCGGCCGCTAATCATGGGAACGACAACCCCGGCGGCCGCGACCAGCGGAGCTAGCACGAGCGAAGTTTTGTCACCCACGCCACCGGTGGAATGCTTATCGACTTTTCTTGCCGGCAGTCCGGAGAGATCGAGGACCTCGCCCGAGTGCAGCATGGAATCGGTGAGCGCGGCGGTTTCGGCCCGCGTCATGCCACGCAACACGACGGCCATCAACCAGGCCGATACTTGATAGTCAGGAATCTCGCCGCTTGTGTAGGCGTTCACCGTCGACTCGATTTCGCTCGTGGAGAGCTCGCCGCCATCGCGCTTCTTGCGGATGACGTCGATCGCGCGGAAAGTGTCGGATGCAGTTGCTGTTTTCACTGGAGGCGAAATCCCTCCGGCAGCAACTCGGTGATGTGAGCTTGTCTCGGTCCTTTTGCTCCCTGAAAAAAGATGGTTGCGTCGGGGCCGAATTCGTAAATGACCTGGCGGCACGCTCCACAGGGCGAGCAAGGCACTCTCTGGGCACTCACTACGGAGACGGCGCGAATTTCTATCTTTGGCCCCAGCTTCGCGACGGCGGAGAAAATCGCAGTGCGCTCGGCGCAGTTCGACATTCCGTAGGATGCGTTTTCCACGTTGCAGCCGGAGAAGATCTTGCCGTTCGAGAGCAGGATAGCGGCACCGACGCGGAACTTGGAATAAGGCGCGTGCGCCTTCCTGGTGGCCTTTGTGGCGGCCCGCAGCAGGTTCTCGCGCACTTTCGCCGACGGCGCTTTCTTGAGCATGGTAAAGGAGAGTGCAAAAGCGCTTTCACCGCACATCGCGAAAGCGTCCGCCATTGTAAACCCTGGGCCCAATAATCGAGCGGGTTTTCTTGCGTTCGACTGAACTGCAGATTGACTAAACAGAATTCAAATTGGCAAACAGGGCCAGCAGCTTTCGTTCATCGAGTCGCCCATGGCTACGAACCCCGGTACAGATATCCAGTCCAAAGGCACCCACTTCCTCGACCGCCTCGCACACATTTTCCGGCTTGAGTCCGCCCGCCAGAAAGAGAGGGATGTCGATTTGCTCTCGTATCTGTTTGCTTAAAGCCCAGTTGTGGCGCCGGCCAGTGCCGCCTAATTCTTTGGTGGCAAGCGCGGGATTTCCCGAGTCAAGCAGTATCGCGTCGACGTGGTCTGCCGCGGCGATGGCCTCTTCGGCGGACTCCGGCCCCGTCATATGAATGACCTGGACGATCGAGATTCCGGGCAGCGCACTGCGCAGATCATCGTACGTTCCTTGCAACAACCGATCTACAAGCTGGAGAGTATTGGTTCGGCAACCGCGCTGCTGCTGAATGATGCCTTGCGCATCTTGCCTGGACGTGAGCAGAAACGTAGCGATCGGCGGAGGAACCGCGGCGGCGATTTCGGCGATGAGGTCTTCTGCGATTACTCCGGGGCCGCTCGGCATCGCGGAAACCAAGCCCAGCGCGGCGGCTCCGTACTCAACGGCCAAACTGGCTTCCTGCGGACTGGAAATACAACAAATCTTAACGCGCGGACGGGCGATGGCTTTCACTTGAGAATTATGCGACGACTCGGCTCTCAGAATCCAGTAGATGCGGAATTGCTTTTGTGCTGACTCGGGTCTAGCATGTTTGGGTAATTTTCTCCGCCGGGCATTTTGGTAATCATGCAAGATCTCGCTTGATCCACGTTCGATCTAAGGAGGAAATATGGGCATCGCAGTTTCACCACAAATTCATCCGCAGGTCGCGGACTTTATCGAAAAGCCGCGCAAAATGTTAATCAATGGCAATTGGGTAAACTCAATTTCCGGGAAGACTTTTCCCACCTACAACCCTGCCACGGGAGAAGTTCTCGCCCGGGTGGCGGAGGGCGACCGGGAAGATATTGAACAGGCTGTGAAAGCCGCGCGCCGCGCCTTCGATCAGGGGCCATGGCGGCGAATGACCGCATCCGAACGCGGACGCCTGATATGGAAGCTAGCCGACTTGCTGGAAGAACACGTAGAGGAATTCGCTTATTTAGAGAGCCTTGACAACGGCAAACCACTGACGATTGCGCGGGCGGCTGACGTGCCGCTGGCCGTGGATTTGTTTCGCTACATGGCCGGCTGGGCGACGAAGATTGAAGGCAATACAATTCCGATCTCGGTGCCTTATACGCCCGGGGCAAATTACCTGGCGTACACGCTGCGCGAACCGGTGGGAGTTGCGGGACAGATTATTCCCTGGAACTTTCCACTGCTGATGGCGGCATGGAAACTTGGCCCGGCTCTGGCTACCGGATGCACGGTGGTGTTGAAGCCGGCGGAACAGACTCCACTGACGGCGTTGCGTCTCGGCGAGTTGGTGATGGAAGCCGGCTTCCCAGAGGGCGTCGTAAACATTGTGCCGGGTTACGGAGAAACTGCGGGCGCGGCATTGGCGGCACATCCTGCGGTCGACAAGATTGCATTCACCGGTTCCACGGAAGTTGGCAAACTCATTGTTCACGCGGCAGCCGGGAACTTGAAAAAAGTTTCGCTGGAGCTTGGCGGCAAGTCACCGAATGTTGTGTTCCAGGATGCGGATCTCGACGCAGCGATTTCCGGGGCCGCGAGCGCCATCTTCTTCAATCACGGCCAGTGCTGCTGTGCAGGGTCACGTCTCTACATTGAAAAACCGGTTTTCGACCGGGTCGTGGAAGGCGTTGCCGAGCAGGCAAAGAAAATTAACGTGGGCTCGGGTCTTGATCCCAAGACTCACATGGGTCCGCTGGTTTCTGAGGAGCAGTTGAACCGGGTTTGCGGATATCTTGAATCGGGCTTTTCAGAAGGTGCCAAGGCCATTGCCGGCGGGCACAAGAAAGGCGACCAGGGATATTTCGTGGAACCCACGGTTCTGGTGGACACTCGCGAAAATATGAAGATCGTGCAGGAAGAGATCTTCGGGCCGGTGGTAGTGGCGATGCCCTTCGACGATGCGGAAGAGATTCTGCCACGCGCCAACGACACTGAATACGGGCTGGCGGCAGCGGTGTGGACGCGCGACATCAGCAAGGCACATCGCATGGCGGGTCAGTTGCGCGCGGGCACAGTGTGGATTAACTGCTATAACATCTTCGATGCAGCGCTTCCCTTCGGCGGATATAAACAATCCGGCTGGGGACGCGAAATGGGGCACGAAGCGATTAACCTTTACACACAGACCAAGGCGATCTGCACCAGGTTGTCCTAGAAGATCGCTGGATCTCTACAAGAGAAAAGGACGGCGCATGCGCCGTCCTTTTTATTTTCCAGTCGCCTCGGCGTGGCTTAACGTTCCATGAGCAAAACCTTCTCGGCATCGTCAATCTCAGTTAATTTTACTTCGATCACTTCATTGATCGTGGTCTGCACGTTGCGGCCGACGAAGCTGGCCTCGACGGGAATTTCGCGATGCCCGCGGTCGATTAAGACGCACAGTTGTACGCGCCGCGGGCGGCCGTGCGAAAAGAGAGCGTCCAGAGCGGCGCGCGTAGTTCGGCCCGTGAACAGTACGTCATCGACCAGAACAATGTTGCGGTCTTCAATCGAAAACCCGATCTCTTTCTCTTGCACCACCGGCTTGGGTCCCAGGGTGGAAAGATCGTCGCGATAAAAAGTGATGTCTAAGGAGCCGACCGGCACTTGCGCATTCTCGATGCGCGTGATGATCTTGCCCAGACGCTCGGCGATGGGCACTCCGCGGCGGCGAATCCCAACCAGGCCGAGGCCGTCGACCCCGCCGTTTTTTTCGACAATTTCATAAGCCAGGCGCACTAACGTGCGCTCGATTTCCGAGGCGGACATCAATTGCGCCTTTTGGCGCATTCCGGTTTTCTCCGAAGCAGGTTTTGCGTTCATTTTCGGTGCGCCTCGCATCATAGACTTCCTTCTCTTGCGTTTCTTGATTGCCGGACGCGACTTTTCATTCAACAGGACGGACTCTCAATGTATTGAAGCCCGCTCTGAAGGTCAAGCAGCTGGGCGATTTCGCTCTCCGAAAACCCTGCACCATTAGCGCGAGGCGGCGGTAAACCGCTGCACGAAGCGGAAAACGTCCTGATACGAGTTATATAAGGGCACGGGCGCTACGCGAAAAATATCCGGCTCACGCAAGTCGCCGTGGATGCCTTCGTGGGCCAACTGTTCGCACAAGGCGTGGCCATTGCGGGGAATGCGGATGGAGAGCTGAGCACCACGCCGCTGACTTTCTTGCGGGGTGATGATAGAGAAACCAGGCGGCGCATTCAGATTCAACAAGAATTCCAGATAACCGGTGAGCGAAATACTCTTGGCTCGCAATCGCTCCATGCCGGCCTCGTGGAAGATATCCAACGAAGCTCGCAGAGCCGCTAGACTCAAAATCGCAGGATTGCTCAACTGCCAGCCCTCGGCTCCGGGCGTGGGTTGAAAATTTGGGCTCATCTCGAATCGCGACGCTTCTTCGTGTCCCCACCAACCCTCGAAGCGCGGCAGGTCGCGCGCCTTTGCATGGCGCTCGTGAACAAAGCACCCACCGATGCAACCGGGGCCGCCGTTGAGATATTTGTAGTTGCACCACACGGCAAAGTCCGGGCCCCACTCGTGCAGCTTTAGAAGCAAATTGCCTGCAGCATGGGCGAGATCAAGACCGACCATACAGCCGCGCTCGCGACCGAAACGCGAAATGCCGGCCATGTCGAATGCCTGACCAGTTGCGTAGTTCACGCCGCCCAGAAGGATCAAAGCAATCTCTTCTCCCGCGCGCTCGATTAGCGACTCGATATCTTCATCGCGAATGCAGCTTTCACCTTCGCGTGCGGTCAACTCTACCAGCGAAGTCTCGGCATCAAAGCCATGAAAACGAATCTGAGATTTCACAGCGTACTGGTCGGAGGGGAAAGCTCCCCGCTCGACGACAATCTTGTGCCTTTGCGTCGTGGGACGATAAAACGACACCATCATCAGGTGAAGGTTTACGGTGAGGGAATTCATGACCACGACTTCGAGAGGCTTGGCTCCCAGCAGTTCCGCCATTTGTTCGGTGAGCAGCCTGTGGTAGGGCATCCAAGGGTCGGCCGCTTGAAAATGCCCCTCGACGCCCAGATTGGCCCAGTCTTCTAACGACCGCTGAATGTAAGTCGCAACAGTTTTCGGCTGAAGTCCCAGCGAGTGACCGCACAAATAAATGCATCCTCCATTCGCGGATTTCGGGAAGGAGAAACGGTGGCGGAATTCTTTCAGTGGATCGCTCTCGTCCATCGCCAGCGCAAAATCTTCGCCTGCCTGAAAGTCCATTTGTAGAGGAGCGTCGGTCAAGACGTAATCTCCAGGGGAGCTAGATCGCGGTGGATGAGCCGATCGGCTTTTTCCCAGTCGAGATCTTCGACGCGATCCTTGGATTCGCAGAGTTCCGCCAGCAGGCGATCTTGAATCTTGCCGCGACTTAGGGCCACGGAGTAGGGAACGCGATGAAAGGTAACCATGGAATATTTTGGCACGAACAGTTGGGGATATCGTGCTTCCAGCGCCAACTCGACTTTTTTCCGGAATAAGAAGCGCGAGTCGGCGACACGATCTCGCATCTCCGTGAAATTTTCAAGAGCCATTTCGGCGATGGCGTCGGTGTTGATTTTGCGCGCTTTTTCGAATTCGGCAAAGACGCGAGGCCAGTCTGCCCCGTGATGATCTACGAGATCGATCAGAACGGTACAATCTTCGAAGCCACAATTTATTCCCTGACCGAAAAAAGGAACGATAGCATGAGCCGCATCGCCAAGCAGCAAGACTCTGCCGTCTACATGCCAAGGAGAACACTTGACGGTCACCATGTTGCCGGTCGGATTCGCGAAATAGTTATCGGCGAGTTGCGGCATGAGCCGGAGCGCGTCGGGAAAGCGAGCCTGGAAGAACTGTAATATATCTGCGCGAGTGGTGACGCCCGCAAAGCTGTCAGCCTCTTCGAACGGCAGAAACAAAATGCAGGCAAAGGTTCCATCGATGTTGGGCAGCGCAATCAGCATGTGGTTACCGCGAGGCCATATGTGCAAGGCATGAGGCTCTAACTGATGCTCTGCTCGCGAGCCCGCGGGAATCGTCAGTTCTTTGTAGCCATAGTCAAGATACTCCTGCGAGAGTCCGAAGCGGTCGAGCGTGAGCATCTCCGCTCGAACGGACGACGCCGACCCATCGCAACCGATCACGACGCTAGTCGGCCGGGAACTTTCTTCGCCTGTACCTTCGTTGCGAATCCTGATTGCGCCATTGCCCAGGTCGTAGCCTGTGCAACGCTGCTGGAAGTGAAATGTCGCGCCCTGCTCCTCAGCCGCGTTTGTCAGCGCGATATTCAAGTCGGCGCGCGAAATGGAATTAATAACTTCTCTTTCGTTCTTCCCGTACGGTTGAAACGTTAGTTCGCCGGCGAGCGAATGCATCATTCGCCCTTTCATCGGGATAATAATGTTGCGCATCGCCTGCCAGAGCTTGGCTTGCTGCAGGGCGTGAATGCCGCGCGTAGAGAGGGCGAGGTTTATGGAGCGGCCCGCATTCACGCGAACGCCGCGCATGTCGGGCCGGCGCTCGTAAATCTCGACGGTGAATCCGCGCTGAATTAGAAGAATCGCGAGAAGCGGACCATTCAGCCCCGCGCCGATCAGTGTAATTTTGTCAGGAGATGGGTTCATCGAAGATGAGCGGATGAAAAGACGGGTGCTTCACTCAGTTAGCATCGTCCTCGCCTCCCACAACTCGGGGAAGAATTTCTTATCGAGCGTGAGCCTGAGGTAAGACGTGCCTGCGCTGCCACCGGTGCCCATACGAATGCCGATAATGCGTTCAACCAGCTGAATGTGGCGGAGGCGCCAGCTCACCACGAGTTCATCAAATTCCGTAAGTCGTTCGCAGACGTCAATCCAATCCCGGTGATGAGGTTCGTCAGCATAAAGGGCGTGAACAGCGCGAGCGCGCGCTTCGAAGAGATCCTTATCAGTGGCGTTCGCGGGAGGGGTTGGAAGTTTGCCCATCGCCTGCAGGGCGCCAAAGAATACGTCGCGCAACGAAGGTTCTTCTAAGCGGCGCTTCAAGCTGGCGTAAGCCTCGGGCGTGGGCCGGTGATAACGAAGCATTTTTTCGTCTTTCAATCCGCAGAGAAATTCGATCTCGCGGAACTGTTCAGACTGGAAACCGCTGGCGGGTTCGAGCAGGCCGCGAAAAGCCAGAAAATGCGTGGGCAGCATGGTCTCCAGAATCGTGAACTGCTCGACGAGCACGCGCGTAATCTCGGTACAACGGCGCAGCAGGCGCGCTGCTTCATATACTTCGTCGTGTAATTGCGGAGCGGCTGCCACTCTTTGCAGATTGGCGACGACTGCATCGAGATCGTGCAGCAGCTCTTTGAACCACAATTCGTAAGTCTGATGAACGATGATGAAAAGCAACTCGTCGTGATGCTGCGGGGAAGATTGCGGCTGTTGCAACTTCAGCAATTCCGGAACTTTGAGATAAGAACTGTAGGTCAGTTGTCCGGATTCAGGGGTTGTCAGGGATACTTGCGAGCTTGTGCTCTCGGGGCGCTTTTCCGCTTTAAGGCCAAGAAAGCGACTCGCATTTTCGCTCAGGAGTTTGGCTTTGGCCGATTGCAGTAAAGTACTTTGCCGGACGAGAGAGCCTACGCGCTCTTCGCCCAGCGGAAAAGGATAATCGGAGCCTAGCATTACTTGGTCCGTGCCCATCGTAGTCACGAGAAACTGCAAGGCGCGCTGGTCGAATACGGCAGAGTCGACGGAAAAACGATTGAGATAGTGGCCAGGCGGATACTCGCTGTCACCGCGCGCGACCGAGTGATGGTGCCAGGCATTCTCCAGGCGTCCGAGCAAATAAGGGAAACTCCCGCCACCGTGGGCAAAGCATATTCGTAGGGTGCTGGGCAAGCGATCAAAAGCTCCACTTAGAATCATCGCGACAACGGAGAGCTGCGTTTCTGCCGGCATGCCGACGGTCCACGGCATCATGTATTTCGGCATACGCTCGGGGCCGAACATTTCCCAGGGATGGACGAGAACAGCCGCGCCTTCGTCTGCGCAGTGGTGAAAAAAAGTTAAGATGCCGGAATCATCCAGATTTTTGTTGCCGACATGATTGCCGATTTGAACGCCGAGGTGCCCGGCTCGCATGCACCGGGTCAGCTCTTTGCAGGCTGCACCGACATCTTGCAACGGCACTTGACAGAGCGACTTCAGTCTGCCTTGGCCGCGGGTGCAAATTTCAAGTGCGGCGTCATTGAACAATTGCGCGCAATCGAGCGCATGTTCCACGGGGCGGTTGTAAGCGAATAACACCGGCGTGGCCGACATCACTTGCATGTCGATGCCATCGCGATCCATTTCTTTCAGCCGAACTTCCGGATCCCAGCAGGCGGAATAAATATGGCGGAAGAAGCGGTCTCCGACCATGATGTCGGCTTTGCCCGGTTCTGTGTGCTTGATCCAGGGCCACTCCGGCGTGCCGTAGCGCGCCGCGAGATCAGGCCATGCTCTGGGGAAAAAATGATTGTGGATATCGATGACTTGCATTCATTTGCCCGGGTGAATCGTGCCACAGTACCTACACTTACGCAGGCTCTCATTGGAATAAAACTTTTCGAAAACCGGAGGCAGATCTTTCACAATGCTCTTCAGCTGTAGCTCCGCACGATGGATCAACTGGTGACAGTTTGGACAGTACCACTCGAAGGCGTCTAAAGAGCCCTCGGGGCGCGGAACTTCGATGACAACACCGACCGTTTCGGCCGGACGTTGCGGCGAGTGACGCATGTGTTTCGGCAAGAGAAATATTTCGCCTTCTCTGATGGGGATTTCGAGCGGAGGCTTGCCCGGCGTCTCCATAATGCGGAGCGAGATATTGCCTTTCAACTGATAGAAAAATTCTTCGGTGGGATCGTCGTGGTAATCGCGCCGCTGGTTGGGGCCGCCTACCACCGTGACCATCATCTCGCCATCTTCCCACACTTGAGCGTTGCCCACCGGAGGCTTGAGCTTCTCTTTGTTTTCTTCAATCCAGGCTTGAAAATTGAACGCCTTCAGATTCTTGATGGACGCCATTGCGACTCCTAAAGCAGAGGTTTGTAGGCTGTGGCCCGGATCTCGATGAGCAAGTGCGGATGCGGCAACTGATGTACAGCTACAGTGGTTCGAGCCGGGCCCTCGGATGTGAAAAACTCGCCATACGCTTCGTTATAGCCTTCGAAATCGTTCATCGTTATTAAGTATGCGGATATTTCAACCACGTCTTGTAATCGCGCTTCGACACTGTAAAGAATGTCGCGAATATTTTCGATCACGGCACGAGTCTGCGCGCGGATATCGAGACGCGCAACGCCCGAGGAATCAACTTCGGCGCCGGCGATCGTATCGTCGGCACGACGCGCGCTGGTTCCGGACACGAACAAAAAATCTCCCGCCCGCTTTACGTGCGGATACTTGCCGCGCGGCGTGGCTTTTCCCTCGACGATTTTGCTTTCGGTGTGGCTCAAAGTTTGATGCAAATGTTATTTAACTCAGAATAGAAGTTCAGTGAATGCATGCCGCCTTCGCGGCCAATGCCCGAAAATCCTGCGCCGCCAAACGGAGTCCGCAGGTCACGCAGAAACCAGCAATTCACCCAGGTGATGCCGACGTTCATTTGCTGCGCGATGCGATGGCCGCGCTTAAGATTGCTGGTCCAGATCGAGGCCGCCAGGCCGTACTTCGTGTCATTGGCCATCGCTACAGCTTCCTCTTCGGAATCGAAGGGGGCGATGTGGCATACCGGCCCAAATATTTCTTCCTTCACACAGCGCGCCGATTCCACGAGTCCAGTATAGATGGTTGGTTGTATGTAGAAACCGTGGTCGCGAGCATCATTAAATTTCGGCACGGCTCCGCCGGTAACAAGCGTCGCTCCTTCTTCCTCGGCCAGCTTGTAATAAGAGAGAACTTTCTCGCGGTGTTGCACAGAGATTAGCGGGCCGAAGTCGGTTTTGGAATCGGTCGGCCAGCCTGGATTCAGGCCTTCCGCTTTTTGTTTCAGCGCAGCTACGAACTCGCTGAATTTTGGGCGTTCGACGTAGACGCGCTCTGCGCAAAGGCAGACCTGTCCGGTGTTGAGGAACACGGCATCAGCTAAGCCGTTCACGGCCTCGTCGAAGTTGCAATCCGCGAAAACGATTGCGGCGTTTTTTCCACCAAGTTCGAACGACACCGGTTTAACTGTTGGCGCGGCCGATTTCATGATCGCCGCTCCGGTTTTCGATTCACCGGTGAAGGTCAGGGCGTTCACATCAGGATGTTGTGTTAGAAATTCTCCTGCGGAACCGGGACCGAAGCCGTGGACCACGTTATAAACCCCGCTGGGAATTCCGGCCTCCTGCATGGCCTCGGCGAGTAGCGTCGCTGTGGCTGGAGTTTCTTCCGAGGGCTTGGCTACCACTGTGTTCCCGCAAGCCAACGCCGGCGCAACTTTCCAGGTCAGTAAGAGAAGAGGAAGATTCCAGGGTGTGATCACACCGACTATGCCCAGGCGCTTGCGCACGGCGTAGTTTAGAGCGCCGGCTCCGTCGGGAGTTTCGGTTTGGAAGGATTCGAGCCCCGCAGTCTTCACGACGTCGGCGAAGACGCGGAAATTCGCGGCGGCACGTGGGACGTCGAGCTTTGAGGCCAGAGAAATCGGCTTGCCCGTGTCAGCGACTTCTGCCTGCACGAAGCAGTCGAAGCGCTTTTCAATCGCGTCGGCGACGCGGTGCAAGCGGGCGGCACGCTCGCGAATTCCGATACGTCCCCATTCTCCGCGCAACGCGCGCCTTGCCGCGTCGACTGCTTCGTTTACCTGGGATTCGTCCGCGACCGTGACTTGCGCAATGACCGTGCCGTCGGCGGGGTTTATATCCTCAAACTGCCGCTTTCCCGACACGAAGCGGCCGTCAATGTAATTCTGGATTAGCTGCACGAGATCCCCGGCTGGTTCGGCAATCGTAGCAGGGCTGGCGGAAGCGGGCAATTGCGGCGAGTGGTTGGAGGTAACGCGTCTACGACTTAAGTGGAAGCCCGTCGCTCTTCGAGGTAGCGTTGCAGCGCGTCGGGCCACGGCCGCAAGTCGATTCCGAAACGGTGCAGGCTGGCGGGGGACAAGACGGAATACGCAGGACGGGGCGCGGGACGGGCCATCTGCTGAGTGCTGACGGGCCGCACGGTTGTGGTGAGACCGGCGCTCCGTACAATTTCCTGCGCGAACTCAAACCAGGTGCAATCGCCGGAGTTGTTCACGTGCACAATTCCTTCCGCGTTCTCGCGGCACAGCTCCACGATGGCGCGGGCCAGGTCGACCGCATGCGTCGGGCAACCGCGCTGGTCATTGACCACATCGAGCGTCGGCTGGCTTGCAGCCACCTTCAGGATGGAATCGGGGAAACATTTTCCACCGGTGCCGAAGAGCCACGAGGTTCGCGCAATACAGCAGTGCGGTAGCAATTTCAAGAGTTCGATTTCCGCCTCGGCTTTGGTCTTGCCGTATACGCTCTGGGGCTTACGCTGGTCGCCAGTTTCGTACGGTGAGTTTTTCCTGCCATCGAAAACATAATCGGAGCTTAAGAAGAGAAGCCGCGCTCCTAGCTCCTTTGCAGCTGCGGCCACGTTGACCGCTCCATCGCGGTTCACAGCAAAGGCCAGGTCTTGATTGTTTTCGCAACCATCAACATCGGTATAGGCCGCGGCCAGCACAATCCATTCGGGACGAGTGTCCTTCACGACTTCCCGCACTGCTTGCGCATCGCGGATATCGGCATCCCGCGAACTGAGACCGGTCACAGTATCTGCCGTCCACTCGCGCATTAAATCTTTGCCGAGAAGACCGGTGGAGCCAAAAATTGTGACGCGCATGGGAATCTATGCGAAACTCTCCGCATCGCTGAAAAGGATGCCCCGCTGATCTTTCGGCGACACAATCGGCGGTACGCCTTCCAGTTCCCAATTAATCTTGAGATCGGGGTCGTTCCAAGCCAGCGTGCGTTCATCTTCCGGCGAGTAAAAATCGGTCGCTTTGTAAAGGACGTGCGCTTTTTCTGAAAGCACGCGGAAGCCATGAGCGAAACCCTCGGGAATCCAGAGCATGCGTCTGTTTTCGCCCGACAAACGCACGCCTTTCCAACGGCCGAAGTTGGGCGAACTGCGGCGCAGGTCTAGGGCAACGTCCAGAATTTCACCTTCGGCCGCTCGCACCAGCTTGCCTTGCGGGTGCTTGATCTGATAGTGCATTCCCCGCAATACGTTGTGTGAGGAGCAGGAGTGGTTATCCTGAACGAATCTTTCCGTGATGCCGGCAGACTCCATGACCCGCTCGTTGTAGCTCTCGAAGAAAAATCCTCGCTCATCGGAAAAGACGCGGG
This sequence comes from uncultured Acidobacteriaceae bacterium, assembly GCA_963789875.1. Taxonomy (GTDB): domain Bacteria; phylum Acidobacteriota; class Terriglobia; order Terriglobales; family Acidobacteriaceae; genus Sulfotelmatobacter. Next base: position 743,892 of record CAWBMI010000002.1, read on the forward strand.
GTTCAAGTAGGAACACTCCGGGCAGAGAAGTAGGGATTTTCTTGATCGCATTCATGGCAGGACGAACCGCTTGCATCGAATTCATTCAGAATACCTTTTCCCGCAAAAGTTGGAGCAGGTAGGAGCCGTAACCATTGGTCTTCATCGAGTTTCCGATTTGTTCTATTTGCTGCGCAGTGATGTAGCCCGAGCGGAAGGCAATTTCTTCGGGGCAAGCCACCATCAGACCCTGGCGTTTTTCGATAGCTTGAATATAGAGCGACGCGTCCATCAAGGATTCATGAGTACCGGTGTCGAGCCAGGCCATGCCTCGTCCCATGACCACGACTTCGAGTTGTCCGCGCTGCAGGTAGGCCCTGTTGACGTCGGTGATCTCCAACTCGCCGCGCGCGCTGGGCTTGAGTGACTTCGCGATTTTTACGACCTGATTGTCGTAGAAATAAAGCCCGGTTACCGCGTAGCGCGATTTCGGCTGACGAGGTTTCTCTTCAATGCTTAGGGCGCGACCGGAGTCGTCGAACTCCACCACGCCGTAACGCTCGGGATCGTGCACAGGATAAGCAAAGACGCGCGCGCCGTGGGTTTTGCCGGCGGCCTCGCGGAGATCATCGGCCAACTCGTGACCATAAAAAATATTGTCGCCCAGCACCAGCGCGCACGGGCTGTCCGCAAGAAATTCCTCGCCCACGAGGAAGGCTTGTGCGATGCCTTCCGGTTTGGCCTGTACCTCGTATCGCAAGCGGATTCCAAACTGACATCCATCGCCGAGCAGAGCCTGGAATTTACTTATATCCTGGGGAGTGGTGATGATAAGAATGTCGCGGATGCCAGCCAGCATCAAAGTGCAGAGCGGGTAGTAGACCATGGGTTTGTTGTATACGGGGAGTAAGCTCTTGCCCATGGCGTGGGTAACGGGATAAAGGCGGGTCCCCGAACCTCCCGCAAGAATAATGCCCTTGTAGCTCGTGCTGTTTACAGCTTGCATCATCGATGTATTCACTGAGTTCGTTTCGATTCAATAACCGTTTCAAGAAGAGTATTGGGTCTCAATCCATTGACGATAGTCGCCGCTGGTGACATCGCGCACCCACTCTTCGTTTTGCAGGTACCAGCGCACCGTTTTACGAATGCCTGTCTCGAAAGTTTCTCGAGGGCGCCAGCCCAGTTCGCGCTCAATCTTAGTTGCGTCCATAGCGTAACGCCGGTCATGGCCGGGCCGATCCTTAACGAATGTAACTAAAGTACGACGTGGTTCGCGGCGGCTGCCGGCGATTTCATCGACGATATCGCAAATCGTTTCGACGATCTCCAGATTGCGCTTCTCATTCCAGCCCCCAATATTATAGGTTTCGCCCACCCTACCGCGGGCTAGAACCGTGGCGATGGCTTCGCAGTGATCTTCAACGTAGAGCCAATCGCGCACGTTCTGGCCGTCGCCATAAACGGGCAGCGGCTTGCCCTCGCGTGCATTGAGAATCATGAGCGGTATGAGCTTTTCGGGAAACTGAAAGGGCCCGTAGTTATTCGAGCAGTTCGTGGTAAGCGTGGGCAGTCCGTAAGTGTGATGGTAAGCGCGGATGAAGTGGTCGGAAGCGGCTTTCGAGGCGGCGTATGGACTATTGGGAGCGTAGGGCGTGTTCTCAGAAAAAGCGGCGTCGCTGGGAGCGAGCGAGCCAAATACTTCGTCGGTGGAGACGTGCAGAAACCGGAAGGCTTTTTGCTCGGGCTCGGCTAGAGCGCTCCAATAAGAGCGCACTTCTTCCAGAAGCGCGAAGGTTCCATCCACATTCGTGCGGAGAAACGGATCCGGCCCGAGGATGGAGCGATCCACGTGGCTTTCGGCAGCGAAATGCACGATGGCTTGCGGCTGGCGACGTTGCAGGAGGCTGCGCACCAAGGCGCGATCGGCAATATCCCCGTGAACAAATTCGTAACGTGGATCGTCGGCTACAGTTCTCAGGTTATGTAAGTTGCCCGCGTAGGTCAGCTTGTCCAGATTCACGATAGAACGCGAATCGAGTATCATCCGCTGCAGGATAAAGTTGGATCCGATGAAACCCGCCCCGCCGGTGACAAGGGCCGTATTTTCCATAGTAATTGTGGCGCGGGTGCGAATTGTAATTGTAAATGAAAAGGACGGGATTGCTCCCGTCCTTCAGTATTGGTGGCCGATTTTTGCGGTCTAGAACATTTGCACGAACTGGGTTTTAACCTACTTTTCGTTGGGAGCTGGCGGCCGGCGTTACCGCGGGCTGAACAGCCTTTCTTGCGGCCGTATCTGGCGATTTCCAGCCCATCGCGTGGAAATAGACCGCTTCGATTTCGCTCGCAACCTTTGACCACTGGTACTGCTCGCGAATGCGCTGCTTCGCGGCTTCGCCTGCAGCTTTGCGTACGGCTGGATTTGCGATCAGGAAGCGCAGGCGATCGGCGAGATCGGCAACATCGCCGCGGCGGAAGGTAAAGCCCGTGCCTTCCAGCGCTTCGCGATTTTCCGGCAAGTCTGTGGCGAGCACGCAGAGGCCCGCTCCCATGGCATCGAGAAGAGCCAGAGACAAGCCCTCGAGATCCGAGGGCAAAACGAAAAGCAGCGCATTCGTCAGCAACTCGTCGAGGGTCTCGCCAGCAACCCAGCCGGGAAATTTGATTTTCTGTGTGGCATGAGATTGCAGGCGGAGTGAGTAATCGTCACGAAAGTTCGACCCGCCTGCCATAACCAGCTTTATGTCCGTGTCCAATTCTTCGTAGGCCTGGACGAGCAGATGGCAGCCCTTTTCGGGCGAAAACCTGCCGAGAAACAGGATGTATTTCTGTGGCTGCAGATCCCAGTCGAGGATCCTAGTCGGAACAATCCGCTGGCGTAGCAGTCCCCCGTTGGGGACGTAGAAAGTCTCCCGGCCGTAGACGTCGCGGTAGTGCCTTTGCAAGGTGCGAGAGACCACCATGGTAGAAGTGGGCAAAGTAACCGCCGCCCGCTCCCCGCGCCGCAAGACAGCTGCGGCGACGCGGCCCCATTTTCGGCGCTGCCAATCGAGTCCCTGGACAGTGACGACAGTTTTCTTTCCGGCAAGACGCGGGATAAATGAAAACAGCGCGGGGCCGAGCGCGTGGTAATGGACGATATCGCAGGGCTGAGCCAGGACGTGAACAGTGCTTAAGAATGTATGGACGAGCGTTTCAAGATGCTTGGAGCGGATCGTCGGCATTCGCACGACTTTCATGCCTTGGTGTTCTTTTTTCGGAGGCGTGAAATAAGTTCTGCAATAAGCAGTGACGTCGTGCCCCATTGCCGCAAGACGTCTACCCACTTCTTCGTAGTAAGTTTCAATGCCGCTATACTGCGAGGCGACGCCGCGTCCGCCAATGAAGGCGATGCGAAGTACGGAAGTTCCAACACTGGTTGGCGAAGAATCCACAGACTCTGCAAAGAGCACGGTCTTCGCCTTCGGCGCTATTGAAAATAGCGGCCTGCGATTCGCGAGCCTTTCATACAAACTGATCAGCGCTTCAAAGTGTGACTGCGGCGTGTTCCGCACCCGCAGCTGCTCGCGACCGGCTCGACCCATTTCTGCAGCCAATTTCGGTTGCGCGCTCAGGAGCTTTATGGCCGAGGCTAACTGCGCCACATCTCCAGTTTTGTACAGGAGTCCGGTTTTTCCATCCTGGACCAGCTCCCGGCGTGATCCCAAGTCCGAAGCTACGACCGCTCGCCCTCCTGCATATGATTCCAGGATCGTCTTGCCCAAAGTCTCGTAAGCATGAGAGGGGAACACAGTGAAGCTTGAATCTGCAATCGCGTCTTCGAGTTGGCGCCCCCGCAACTCGCCGACGAATTCAACATTGTGGAGATTCAACGCGGCCTTCAACTGCAACTGCGCTTCGCGATCCTGTCCCTCGCCGGCGACGACCATCCGAAGATGAGGCAGACGCTCCATGGCCCGCAACAGGTCATCGACGCCTTTTTCCCGGGACAATCTGCCGAAGTAAAGCACAGAAGGGTTTTCTGTGCTTGGTAGGTGGACGGGCCTGAGGGCTTGGAAGTGGGGCAGCACTTCAAACTTGTCGCGGTCCCAGCCATGTTCGACAAATTTGTCGCGCACAAATTGACTGGGCGCCAGGAAAAGATCCACGCACTTCCGATAGGTGCCAATCCATTTGTGGAAGTACGCCTCTGCCACCAGCGTCATGCGAGCACCCCATCCGGGATAGCACTTTTCTTTAAGCGCGCGCCAGAATTCGCCGCCCTTGCAGGCCTCGCAGGCTTCTCCATGAGAAACCAGGTTGTAGCTGGCGCAGAGCGCCTTGAAGTCGTTCAAGTGATAGAGGACGGGAATATTTTGCGCTTTCAACTCCCACAAAATGGAAGGGGTCAGGTGATGATAGATATTCCGCACGTGAGCCACATCGGGCTGAAACTCCGCGATCATGGAGCGGATTCGCAGGCGCGCCTCCCGAGAATAGATCGCGCGCCCAACCAAGCGCGTTTTTTGAAACCATCCCCTCGGCTGCTTGAAATCGATGTGCGGCACGAAAAATTGATCGTACGGCGTGGGCTCCCCGCGAGAGTCCTCCATCGAAAAAAGCGCAGTCTTGTGTCCTTTGGAGCGCATCAGGTCCATGGCCTCGAAGAGATAGGATTCGGTCCCGCTGAAGCGATAGTTATATTTGTTGCAGTACAGAATTTTCATCAGAAGGGTTCCCAGTCTCGCGAGCAATCCGCGGCAGGAAATGGCCGGCAAAAAAAGTCAGATTGTTGCGGCGATCGAAGTTTTGCATTATCTGCATTCTTGCGGCGTGACGGATCCAATCCAGCGGGCTCACCGCAGAGTTCTCCTTTTCGGCGCGCAATAGTTCGCGGACGAAAAGAATTCTCTCCACAATTTCATCCAGCGCACCGGGCGAGTAGAGAAATCCGGTTTTGCCGGGAATAACAATCTCTGGGATGCCGGTGATGGCAGGCGCCAGCACGATTCGGCCGCGCACCATCGCCTCCATGAGAACGAGAGGCAGTCCCTCGCTGCGACTCGTAAGCACCACGAGATCGGCCCGACGATAGAGGGCATCCATTTCATTTGGAGTAACGTGGCCGAGGAGAGTGACTTCTGGTTCGAGATGATTTTTGCGAATCAGCGATTCGAGGCGGAGGCGCTCCGGTCCTTCACCGGCGATGGCACAGGCAAAGGCAATTTCGTGGTCGCGCAGTTGGACGCAAGCGCGAATGAGAAATGCGTGATCCTTTACGGCATGCAGCCGACCTACCGCCAGAATTTTCAAGTTGCGAGCCGGTGCGGCCTGTCGAGTCGAGTTCCCCGGGGTCTGCTCGACGCCCAGGCGCGCGATGATGATTTTTTCAGGCTTGACCGCCGGGAACTGTTCCAGGATGTAACCGCGGTTGTACGCCGAGATGGTTACGCAGAACTTGCAAGTTTCGAGCTTCGCATCGAGATATGCGGCGTCCAGCAGTAGGTCTGAGCCGTGAAGCGTCAAACTGAAGTCGATCCCGAGCAGGCGGGAGGCGACCATAGCGATCCACGCGCCAAAATAGCCATGATGTACATGGATGTGTTGTGCTCCGCTTTTCTGAAGTAAGGCAGCGTAATAAATTCCGAGCGCCGTGTGGATCATGGCCTTCAGTCGTTGCCTCAGGGATTCACTTCCTTGTAGAAAAATGCGACACAGGAGACTGCCCACGCTGCGCCAACGGCGAAGCGCGAGTGTGAACGCTCGCAAGAGAGTCGAGAGCTGAAGAGGCCATAGGCATAGCATCTCTGGATCAAGAGACACGCGAGCTGGGAAGTTCTTCGGATCTGGCGTTCGAACGCTCGCTGGAATGACTCGAACTCCATGGCGACGCAGTTCGCAAATTTCTTCTCCCACGTATGCTTCTCCGACAGCAGGAAATCTATTAGCGAGATAGGCGACCGTCAGCACGACGTGATGAACTCCGGAAGCGAATCGAAGGGATTAAGGGACGCGACCGAGAGATAGGCGTAGAGCGGGGGTGAGGCGTTGGAGATCTGTCTCAGCGCGGCGGCGCTGCGCCGCCAATATCCCCGCCATGGTGAACAGAAGTCCATTCACAAACTGATAATTCATGACAACGACCGCCGCATTTACCCAGTACACGCCGAGCAAGACTGGCCACAGCGCATGAAATTGTCGGTTCAGCAAACCGTGGCGGTCGGCGAAAGGAATTGGTCCTTGCCCAAGCCTTAAGATTTCCCACATCAGCCAAGCATAGAGTGCCAGGCCGAGTAGGCCGTGTTCCACGAGGATTTCGAGATACGTATTATGCGGATATAACTCTTTTTGTTTATAGCTGCTCACGTGCCGCGCCAACTCTTCCGGCATCTCGTTTACGCCCCATCCAGTCAAGGGCTTTTCCAGAAACATCTGCCAGCCTCCGGCATAAACCGCCTGGCGGAAATCGAGCGGCCCTGACTCTCGCAGACGATCGGTGAACGTGCGGCGTTCGTCGTCGAAGGCCAAAGTAACGATTAAGCCAATGAGACCCACGATGGCAACGGCAACGCAGATGCGGCGCGACTGTCGATTCTGCGAACGCAGAATGAGGACTCCAACGCTGATTGCAAATGAAAGCCAAACGGCACGGGTCATCGTGGCCAGGATGGCGATCGGTAGGGCAGCAAGAATTACGGCAGCTGCTGCGCCTCGAATTCTACCTCGCAGAAAAGCATGAAACGCCAACAAACCCAGCAGGTTGAGCGAAACACCGTTCGCCACAGCTTGCAGGAACGGGCCCCGAGCCCGGTCGATGTGGTAGCCGAGACTCTCGTCCAAAATAAAGCGCGGAAAGATCAACGACTTGAAATCCAGGAGGAAGGCAATCGAGGTGAAACAAAGGTAGCCAAGGACCAACAGGGCGAACAACTCGAACTGCCGTAGTTGACGCTCTTCCCGAAATACAAAACCGGCAAGATGGAATAACGCGAATGGCACAATGAATTTCGCAGCCAACAGAGAACAACTCTGGTTATCAAACGGTTGCCGGAGGCAACTGGCGACAGCCAACAGAACCAGCCCCAACATCGGCCAGGTGGCTCGTTCGAATACGAGAAAGCGTTCGCGCTTCGCGACAGCCCGAGCCACTACGCCGACCAGGAGAAGGACAAACGCGACCCGATCGATTTCGTAGAAAGGTACATCCGGAGGCCGCAATAGCATGGCCGTGAGCGCCACGAGAAACAGAATGGCCGGAGCTGCGGTTAGGGCTTGCAGCGGGCGCAGCCAAATTTGGAGGCTTCGTCGTGCCGGGATGGCGGCCCACGCCTTCGGCACAGCTGAGCTTGCTATCAAAGTGGATGGCACTATTCGCCGCTTCCCCGCAGCACGGCTCCTGCAGTCTTCCACAGGATCCTCAGGTCCATCGTCAAACTCCAGCGGTGAATGTACTCCAGATCCAGATTCATCCCGGCATGAAAGGATGGATTGCGCCGCGCAGTCACTTGCCAAAGACCCGTCATGCCGGGTAGAACGTCGAGGCGCGGCAGGTGTTCAATCCTGTAGGCGGAGAAATCGTCCATGGGATGGGGCCGCGGTCCGACCAGGCTCATTTCACCCTTCAACACGTTCAGCAGTTGCGGGAGTTCGTCGAGACTATAGCGGCGGAGTAAGCGTCCTACGCGAGTTACACGCGGATCGTCTGCAATCTTGAAAAACGGGCCTTGTCTCTGGTTCTGCGCGCGCAGTTTTTGCTTGAGGTTATCTGCGTCTTTCACCATCGTCCGGAATTTGTAACAGCGGAAGGGGCGGCCCTTACGGCCGGCCCGGGGCGCTGCGTAAAATACGGGGCCGGGCGAATCGACTTTGATGAGAATCGCGACCAGAGCCAACACCGGCGCCCACAGGATCAATGCGGCCGCGGCGCATACAACATCCACCGAGCGTTTCAGCAATAATCTTCTTACGGGAATTGATTCCTCGTGCAGGGAGATCAGCGGCATGCCCGCCATTCGTTCTACCTCGGATGGGGGATAGCAACCGAACAGATCGGGAACCAGCTGCACATCCAACCGTAGCTGTTGGGCTTGGCGCAGAACCCGCAAGGTTAGCTCTCGATCACGCGGCGCGACCAGGATTACCTCGTCTATAAATCCGGTTCGGGCGAGCTCGGGCAAGTTGCTGGTAGGTCCTAGCACGTCTTTTTCCGACAGCCTGGCGTCGTCGAGAAAACCGCAAACGGCGCGGTCCATCTCGGAATGCTGATCCAGATAATTTGCAATGTTACGACCCAACGGACCTGCACCAACGATGAGGACATTCCGCATTCCACAAGTGGCGCGAATCCCTTCCACATCGGCCTTCTTCTCCGCCCATTGCCAAGCCAGCCAGAACGAGAAATACAACAGACCAGCACCGTACAAGGGAGCGACGGCCAGAGCCGAGAACCCTTGCAGGTGCAGTGCAGCGCTTGAAAGCAACGTCCCTTGCAGCGTTGCCTTCCCGACTCTCCACATTTGCTTCCGACGATCTGCGTCGTCGACATACCGGCCCTCAGGATGACTCGACAACTTGATGGCTAACCCGTGGAGCAGAACGAAGCCTAGTAGAAGAGGAGAAACCGACGATGTCCGTGCCACAGCAGAGAGTTTGGCGACTTGAGGTAGCGCCTTGTGAAGCTGCAGGCAGAGCTCGGCCGTCGCGAGCCAAGCGACCATTACGACTGAGTAATGCCTGATGTAGGAATGGAACCAAATCTTGCCGTCTGTACGTGGTATGCGGTGGTTCGGCCTGCGAGAGGCAAAGGTCGAAGCTGTCTTTAGCTCAGGATCGGGGAGCGTGGTGGCGCTCCTGAAAGGAGAACGGACCTCACGCTGTGGCTTTTTTCTCCCTGTAACGCAGGCTGCACCGGGGATCAACCGATTCGCCCACTCGGTTCCGGTGGATTTCTGCCGTCTCGGAAAGAGAAAAGGGGAAGACACTTCAGGCCAGTTCCAACTCGTATCCTTGAATTTCAATCGCCAGCGAGCGCTGGATGGATTCAACTGAGATCAACAACTTGTCTTTCCCCTGTTGCACCAGGAGGCCTTCCAGACCATGCAGGCATCCACCGCGGATACGCACGCGCTGTCCGGTTCGCACGAAGGCATGCAAAGAAAATGCCCCTTTCTTCTGCAGGAGCAGTTGAAGGTCTTCAATCTGTTTAGGGGGGACGGATGCGACAACTCCGCCAAAGTTCACGAAGCCAATTAATCCCGCGGTACGTAACACAGCTTGCCGTGAATGCGAGGATTGATCGATGCGCACGAATGCGTATCCGGGAAAGAGCGGGATCGTCACTTCTTTTTGACGGTCAGTCCAGGTGTGATGTTCAGTCAGCAAAGGGAGATAGGTTTCACAGTTCTTGCGATTGAGTTGCGCGGCCACCGTCTTTTCGAATCGATGTCGGGTCTGCACCGCGAACCATTGCAGCGCGCTAGATGCGGCTAAGAGCTCCGAGTGATCGTCGGGGACTCCCGCGTTCTGCAATCCATAGCTACCGCTCATTGGGTCCCATTGATATTTTCGCTTCGATTCGCACAGTGTTCCGGATCTCTCGAGCCCGCCCCAGGCCAAGGCCTAAAGGCTGCGATAAATTCGTTGCGGCATGGGGAACGCCCGTTCGCTTAACACCGTGCCGAGAATCCGGCAAGGTGTGGATTCAAGACCTTCTTTGATCTTGCGAAGCGTCGCTTTCCGGCTACTGCGAGCCCCCAGCACCAGGATGATTCCATCTGCAAGGTGCCCCATCAAGGCAGCCCCGCTGGAAAAACTCGCGACCGGTCCCTGAATTACGGTAAATTCAAACTCGTTTCTCAGCTCAACAAGCCAGGAAAGCCAGTCGCAGCTCCTACCCGAAGCCAAGCCGGTTTCGTGAGGGATTAGTCCTCGGGCATCAAGCTCGCGAAGCCGAAGCTCCTGCACGTGCCAAAGATTGGCCTTCAGCTGGGTAGATAAGGATTTGATTGGTGTAAGCCCCGAACCAAAATGAGGTCTCACCACTTGCGCGATTCGCGGCGCACTGCTCACGATGGCAATATGAGCATGGGTCTCCGCGGCCAAAGCCCACCCCACTTTATCGCAGAGGTGAGCCACGTCTGTGCCAGAGTCAACCGCGCTGAACACCACTTGTTTCACCGGCTCCAACCCTCCGAAGAACACGCGGCGTACCAGACCCCGAATCTGTTCGTGAGCGAAGCCTGTGGGACTCCAACTGTTTTTATCAGAAACAACTCGATGTTGGGACAGAGCCGTGCTCTGCGCCGGCATCGGCTCGGGTACCGGCATCGGCTCCGGGTTCGCACTCATTTCATCTCCTCAGGCGGATAACCGTCTGTCCATGCCTTCCGGAAGGGAAGCTAAAACCGGAATTTCCAAACATGCCAGTACATCCTCGGGAGTCCGTAGCGCCGGGTCGAGATAATCAGCGGCAAAAGCCGCTCCGGTAGCGGAAGTCAGGGCCGCGGCAAAACCCACTAATACGACGAGTGCGGGAGGCCATAGCGGCAGTGCCGGAACTACAGCTTGCTCGGCGATGGCCACGTTGACAATGCCGTCTTCGTCCAAGGCGTCACCCATGCGAGCTTCTTCCCGCTTCTTCACATAAAGAAGGTAGTTCTCCTGCGCTGCCTTCTCGGCGCTGGCGAGGTCATCCTGGTTAATCGCGTCCTCTCCGAGACGGCGAGCCAGGTCGCGATATGCCGTCAGATGTTCCCCGGTTACCGTTGTCCTGCCTTGCAATCCCTTCAGTTCGACATGCGCCTTTTGGAGCTCAGCCCTGGCCCACTCGTAATCCGTGTCCTTGTCGGTCGTTTCATCGCGCACGGGACTTAAGTTTTCCGCTGTAATTGAGGCTTTGGCCTGAAGAATCTGTTCATCGACTTCCTGGACCAGGCGATGGCTCGGCTCAAATTTCGTGAGCAACTGGGTTCGCTTCAATTCGAGATCCAGCAAGCTCGACTTCAACGTGCGCAGCAGTTCGGGGTTATCGGCGACCCGCACCTGAGTCGTGCTGCGCGCCGGTAATTTCGCCAGCTGGGCCTGCAGTTCTACAACTCTGTGTTGCGCCTGTGCCGTTTCGACTTGAGTCTGGCGGTAGCTTGCTTCCACTTCGTTGAGCCGCAGCAGCGCCATGTCTCGTTGCTGCGCCGACACGACCACATCGTGGCTCTGGGTAAATTCGAGGAGTTTGTTCTTCGAATTCTCGAGCTGCCTGCGGGATTCCGCGGTCTGCTGGTCGAAGAAGTGAAGTTGACCGCCGGGACGATGTACCTCTTTATGTTTTTCCAGGTAGACACTGGATAGCGACTGCAGCACACGAGCGGCGAGTTCTGGCTCGGGCGCACCATAGCTGACCGCGATCAGATTAGTCTTCTTGATCGATTCCACGGTCAGGCGGTTGGCCAGCTTTTTTGCGGCGCGTTCCACGCGCGCGGGCTCGGGTTCGTGAGGCCGGAGCCAGCGCAACCAGTCGTGCGCAGCCAGACCGTTGGCCTGCACGACGCGTCGCAGGACGTCTTCGTCTTTCAGGAGTTCTACCTCTGAATTCAGTTCTTCCTCGGATACTTCCACGCGCGAAAAATCGGGAGGAGCGTTCGGCTGCCCTGTAACCGGAGGGTCGGCACGCCCGCGGCGCACCAGCACGCGGACGTGGGCGCGATATGTGGTTCCGGCAAAGGCATAAATAACGGCCAGGAGGAAAACCACTCCGGATACGGTAACAAAGACTTTGCCTTGACGAAACAGGACCATGGCCAACTCGCGAATGGTTGGCGTAACTGCCTCTTCCTGCTTGCGGCTTGGATCGGTTAACATCATGCGGATCAGCCTGCGTCTTTTCCTAAAATTGCGTGGGACTCACGTACATGCTTAAGGCAGGTTTCGTGAGGAAGGGCTCGATCTTGGAGATCGAATTCTGGGGGACAAAAATCACATCACCGGGAACCATGTGGGCTAATTCGCCCAGGCTTTTCTCCTTCAACATTTTCTTCACATTGAAGACGTGCGCCTCTACCAGATCATCGTTCACCCGGCGGAACAGAACGACCTGCGAATGCTTGGCATCGTGGGTGAATCCACCTGCAATTTCAACGGCTTCAATAATGGTGGTATCTGCGCGTAACTCATACTTACCCGGCCGCCCCAGTTCGCCACCGGCAACGAAGTAAGGATGCTCAAATTCCTTCAGGGCTACAGTTACCTGCGGATCATGCAAATAACCCGTATAAGCCCGCAGCACTGCCATGCGAAACTCCTCCAGGGTCAGTCCCTGGGCGAACACCGTGCCCGCGTCTTTCAGGGCAATGTACCCGTCTGGCTGAATCGTAAGGGTCTGATCGAATTCTGGAGAGAGCGTGAAGCTCAAGGCCACCACATCGCTGCGGTTGAGCCGGTATAGCGGACGGCGATCCCTTCCGAGCTTTTGGAGGCTTCCCACGCCGTCCGCTGTCCCCGGTTTTGCGGCCGCTGTTCCCTTGCTTTCCACCCCAGCCCCGGTTTGGCTGGTTTGAAATTGCCCTAGGTTCGGTCCCAGTTCTTGCTTCGGTTGTTCCTGGGGGAGTGCGGCCCCGCAAAGCTGTGCCAGCATCACCAACATCCGCACGATTCTCGTACAAGCGACGAATGGCTTCATGGGTGATGCTCGTATTACTGGATATTGAGAGTCGTTCGGTAGCTGCGACTCTCTTCATGCAAAGTATCGCGCTGAACTTTTACCAACAAGACATGGAAAGTGCTGTCTACTAAGGGAGTCATAGCGAATTCAAGCGGCCTGTTGCCGTTGCCGCGCTGTGATTGGGCCAGCCCACACTAGTCAATTTCGCTAGAGGGCGAAAGGCTGTCTCAAAAGGTCTGTCTACGAAAGTAGACTTGCACGTTCGCTGCATCACACGGCCGGGAGGGCGTTCAACCGAAAAGGGCTAATGAAAGGCCGCATTTTGTGCTTGTCCTTCATTTAACGCCTGGAAAATTCGTAGGCAATAGGTGAGGTCGCGGTTTTCCACATCACGGCAGCCGATCTTCCCGATTTGGATGCCGCACGCGAATTATGTGACATGTTTCCTTGAGTACCTGGGCGCGCCCACCTAAGATCACGTCACTACGAATCGTCTGTCGCTTCTGGGGCCCAAGATCAATGAGTTCGTTCAGTGCCGTCACTTCTGTCGCAATTGCAGTCCTCGTGGCAGACTCCAACCGGATGCAAGCGCAGTTGCTGACCAGCGCACTACGCCGCCGGCCGGAGTTCCGCATCTCGACGTGCGCGACCGACATCGCCTCAATCCTTCAGGCCGTCGTAGCGATCCCGGCGAAAGTTATTCTCCTCACCCTGAATCATTCCGAGAGTATAGCCAGTCAACTGGCGACGATGCGGCACGTTCACCTCTGCCGGCCGGCCATTGCCAAAATTCTACTGGCCGACTGTTATGACCGCGAATTAGTGGTGAACGCTTTTCGCTCCGGGGCGCGTGGAATTTTCTGCATCACCGACGCCCATTTTCGTCTGCTCTGCCGTTGCATTCAGCGGGTCGCGGCCGGCCAGATCTGGGTTAATACCGAGCAGATGAATTTTCTGGTGGAGATGGTTTCGGAGGTGCCCTCGCTGCGAATTCTGAACTCCTTAGGGAAACAAATTCTCACTCCTCGCGAGGAGCAGGTGGTGGCGTTGGTCGCAGAGGGTCTGAGCAACCGCAACGTGGCCCGCGAACTCGACCTAAGCGAACATACGATCAAGAAGTATCTGTTCCGCATTTTCGACAAGCTGGGGATTTCTACGCGGGTCGAGCTGGTGCTTTACGCCGTGAATCATGGCGATCCGAGGCAGGCTGAATGGCTGGCCGGGAATAAGGTCGTGCAGAGTAGCTGATGAGCTTGCGAGCGCGGATTTGAAAAGGCGGTGCGGCGCCTGTATAAACTTGAGGACGAGATTCCGTGCCGGAAAACTCCCTCAAGCCCGCACCCATCGCTAAGCCGCGTCGACCGACCATCTTTGCGGCCGGCCTGCTGCTGGCTGCGCTAGCCCTGGTTGTGCTCTACACCAGCCGGCGGGCGTTCCTGAGCCCGGTGGCGTTGGTGGTGGTGGCAGCGATCGGCATGGCCGCCCTGCTTTTGCAATTACGTCTGCGTGGAGATCTGCGCGCTACCTTACAAGCTTCCACAGTTCGAGGACCGCTATGGGTAAACGGAGTGGGAGTGCTGTTCGCGATTGGAGCCGTCTTCGCAGACGTTCTACACCTTGATGCTGCCTATATGCTGGTGGCTGCGCTGGCGGCCGTCGTGGCTTTTGCGGTCAGCGGCATTCTTGTGCTGAGCGCGCTGCGCAAGCACCACAGTTGAAATGCAGCAACTGGGATCTAATAGCCGGACCGAGAAGCCCTCTCAGCACAAAGCGCAGAATTTAGCTTGCGATTCCGCCGAGGCTAAACAGCGCTACCTTAAGTGGCGCTGCCGACAGCTTCCTCACAAACCCGTTTCTGGATAGTTTCCGCTTTGCCGACAATCCGCGAATCAGTCCGGCGATAAGAACAAGGACGTCGACCGGGGGCAATAAGTGGTTTTGACATTGCCGGTCTGTTAGAACTCCTGCTTTATCGGGCGGACCCGAATAAACGTCCACATCCTCCGACTGGCTGATTGCGAAAGACTTGCTAGCGGGTGATCCTACTTCAATCCGTCAACCACGTATAGGTCGGAGGTGATGCGTTCGTAGGTGTAGACGTAGCTTTTCAGATCGAGCGAAAACTGCGGAGGTGAATCTTGAAACAGGCCGGTCGGATCCGCCGGAGAAAAGGATCTGAAAAGCTTGCGTTGACCAGTAGCCAGGTCGATTGTGAATACGTTGCTTGGTACCTCTCGACGGCCAACGAGCAAGGACTTTCCATCAGGTGTCCATTGCACCGGAACATCTCCGGATTGAATATTCGGAACAGTTCGCGGTGAACCGGTAACTAGGGGATAGATCGTAATCTTTCCCTCAGGATCCTGCGCCGCGACTTGCTGGCCGTCGGGCGAGATGCAGCTACGGTAGGCGATACTCACGCCCTCTGGGCTGACGGGCCGAGGCTTGGCCTCGTCGAGGCTCTGTAACCACAACCTCAGGCCGTGGCCACCGGGTACGCTACCCAACTCCAGAATATGTCGCCCATCGGGCAGGAAAAAAGCCTGATGAACCTGGACTTCCCCCGTAGAGATCGGGCGCGATTCCCCTGCCCCGGTCGGCAGTTCGATCAATCTACGTCCCGCAGAAGCGTTGAGCGCCAGCGCCCATTTTCCGTCCGGAGACAAAGAAGGACTTCGCCCATCGCCTAATCGCACGGCTGGCGAGCCGTCGGTGCCCCGCACGTACACTCCGCCGGTCTCGCCGCCGGCTTCACCTGTTTCATCAAAAGCGACCAGCTTTCCGTCGTCGTTGATATCCCGCGGCACCGTCCAGTCGTGCCAGCTCAGATCACGCTCCTTCGTCTCTCCGGGCGCAAGGCCGATCATGCCGGCGCGTAAATCGTCGCGCGAAAATAGCACCCGTCCATCCTTGGAAATATCGTGCAAAGTTAGCGTGCCCGTTCCCAAGTAAACCAGTCGTTCTTTTCCCCCCAGCGTAACCGCGTGCAACTCGCGGCTTGATCCCGAGGTCGTGCCGGTAAACCACACTTCGTTTGCGCCCGGCCACCACGCCAGACCTTGTACGCTAACGAACTCACCAGTCAGCGTTTTCTTCTTGCCCTCCCCGTCGACCACGGCAACCGTGCCGTCATCATCCCTCTGATAGGCATGATCCACAAAAGCTACCAATTTCCCGTCCGGGGATACCCGTGGATGGCTGACCCAGCCTGCCGTCTCATACAAAACCTTGCCCAGCGGATACTCGAGCCTCACCTTTCCGCCGACCCGGCGCACGACTGCGATGCTGACCCCATCGGGCGACCAGTCGGCATATTCCACATCATTCGCGATGTCGCGCGGGGCACCGCCTCCTCGCGGCGCACGAGCCAGCATCCCGGCCGATTCGAAACCCATTACGAAATGGCGATTGGTGGAGACTGCTAATTCTCCCGACCCAGAGATGGCCAGGATATCGGTGGTTTGTAACCCAAGAGGGCGCGATTCGGTACTTCCGTTCTCCGCAACGAACAACTCCTCCGGCCGGCCTTCCCAGGCGGCGCCATAAATTAAATTGCCGTCGGGCGTAAAGCGTGCATTCCAGATGGTTCCCCGCCGGAAGGTGATGCGGT
Organism: uncultured Acidobacteriaceae bacterium; assembly: GCA_963789875.1. Classification (GTDB taxonomy): domain Bacteria; phylum Acidobacteriota; class Terriglobia; order Terriglobales; family Acidobacteriaceae; genus Sulfotelmatobacter. The sequence continues at coordinate 760,115 of CAWBMI010000002.1, forward strand.
GCAGCCTGGGGTGTAACGCCACATCGCCAGGTTGCAGCCATGCTCGTAATCCCAGCCCCGCCGCCACCAGCAAAACCAACGCCGCGAGTGCCGGAACCACCCATCCCTTCCGCGCGGGTCGTACAGGGCTGGTCAAGGTCGTGCTTGAGCTTGAGCTTCCAGCGACAGACTCGAGTGCGAAGGCAATATCCTGCGCCGACTGGAAGCGCTGCCCTGGCTGCTTCTCCATGCAGTGGCGCACAATACGTTCCAGTGCCGGTGGAATGGCCGCGCTTTGCCGGGAAAACTCGGTGGGTTCCTCGTTCAGGATTGCGGTCATGGTCTCGGCGCCGGTGTTGCGTTTGAACGCACGCTGGCCACATACCATTTCGTACAGAATGGTGCCTAAACTAAAAATGTCCGAGCGCTGGTCCGCGGCTTCGCCTCGCACTTGCTCTGGCGACATGTAACCCACGGTGCCTACGACTTGCCCAACACTAGTTTGGGCCACGGTGACGCCATCCACCGTCTCGGCAAGAGTTTCCGGCCGACGCAGTTTCGCCAGACCGAAATCCAGGATCTTCAGCCTGCCGCTTCGGGTGATGAAGATATTTTCGGGCTTGAGATCGCGGTGAACGATACCTTGCTCGTGCGCAGCCGCCAGACCCTGCGCCAGCTGCACCGCGAGCTCCATCGCTTTGCGCGCCGGCATACCCGAAGCAGGAATGCCTTGCCGCAGGGTTTCGCCTTCGAGGAGCTCCGAGACTATGTAGTGGACACCGCCCGCGTTGCCGACGTCGTAAACGGAAACAATGTTGGGATGATTCAGGGCCGCAATGGCGCGCGCTTCCTGCTCAAATCGGCGCAAGCGATCCGGATCAGCGGTGAACGACTCCGGCAAAACTTTCAGCGCAACATCGCGCAGCAAGCGCGTATCGCGCGCGCGATACACCTCGCCCATGCCGCCGGCACCGATGAGCACGACAATTTTGTAAGGGCCTAACTGCGTTTCCGCCGCGAGAGACATAGCCGGGCAAGATTATAACCTCCCGGGTAACTTTTGGTCGCGATGTCCGGGAAGGCGTTGATCCACATCGAATCAGATCAGGGCCTCGGGGAAGCTGGCGCTTCAGTCACGGTCGACCCGGATCGCTTGCGGATCCTCGGCAAACCGGAAGCTATGGACGACTGACCCCCGTGAGTGGAACTCGAGACTCTGGCTACTGGGCGAGCTTTTCTAGAGCCCCGGTCCTGCGGGATACGCAGGCAGATCGGGCGGGCGCTGCGGCAATTTCTTCGGGTGCTCCTGGATTTCTTTCAGCACCAGCTCGATCGCTTTTTCCAGTTGCGGGTCGCGCCCTTCTCTTACCAAGTCGGGTCGGTTATCAATCTCGATGTCAGGCGCGACGCCGCGGTTCTCGATCTTCCACTCGTTGTCGAGGCCGTAGAGGGCGAATTCGGGACGGGTGACATAGCCGCCGTCGATCAGCGGGATTTCTCCGCGGATGCCGCGCACGCCGCCCCAGGTGCGTTCTCCGATGAGCGGGCCGAGTTTATACACTTTGAAAAAGTAGCTGAAAAAGTCTCCATCAGAGGCGGCGTAGTGATTGGTCACGCATGCCATGTGCCCGTGGAAAACATTGTTTGGCACAGTGTCGGACTCAGCGTTGCGCGCGGATTCCATTCCAGCCAGCACGCGGCGCAGGCGCTCGAAAATGATCTGATCCACGAAGCCGCCGCCGTTGTAGCGAACGTCGAAGATGATTCCTTCTTTCCGAATCTGCGGAAAATACTGTTTCACGAACTGGTTGAGGCCGCTTGGGCCCATATCAGGAAGGTAAACGTATCCAATTTTTCCTCCGCTGGCTTGGTCAACCTTGTGGCGGTTAGTTTCAATCCAGTTCAATTCATGCAGAGTGAATTCGCTCGGAATCGGCCGAATCACAACATTGTGCGCGCCTTGCTCGGTGGGCTTGCTATTGATTGACAGAGTTGTGGCCTGGTTCACGGTGTTGATAAAGAATTCGTCGGGATTTTGCGGAATTCGCAAGGGACGCCCATTTACAGCCAGCAGGTAGTCTCCTTCTTTCACCATGACGCCGGGTTCGGTGAGCGGAGAACGCACACTCCGGTCCCAGTTTTCCCCGGGATAAATCTTCGCCAGCTTGTACATACCGCTCTTGGCGTCAGGCTCAAGATCTGCGCCGAGCAGTCCTACGTTAACGGTATCAATTTCCGGGTAATCGCCGCCGCCCACATAGGTGTGCGAGTTGGAAAGTTCTCCAACTAGATCTCCAAGCAGGTAAGTCAGGCTGAGGCGATCGGCGACATAGGGCAGAAGTTGCGCGTACTTGTCGTGCTCTTTTTGCCAGTCGACGCCGTTCATCTCAGGCTCGAAAAAATAATCTCGCTCCTGCCGCCAGGTCTCGTTGAAAAGCTGCTTCCACTCGGCGGCAGGGTCGACTTCCATTTTCATGGAATCGAGTTTTAGAGCGCCTTCGCCGGCATGAACGGGAGATTTCGGCGGTTCGCCCTCCTTGCCGGCTTCCGGAACTTTGGCATCGACGATGCCCCAGTTGTGTTCGGGGATGAGACCACCCTCGCCTCCGCCTTCCTTGGGAGTTCCATACAGAATTTTCTTGCCGTCGAAGGAGAGTGCGTACTGGTCGGCGCCTTCGAGGAAGGTGAAGTCCTTGTGCTCTTTCAGGTCAAAGGCGTGAATCGCTGGAGGTTCGCCGGGCAGCGGTCCGGACAAGCCCTGCACTTGAGCCACGACATAAAAGACCACGTTCTTCGCTGCGGTCAGGTTTTGCACCGGTCCGGGAGGAACCGGCAGCGCCACAATGCGGTTCTGGATGCCATCGAGATCGATGTGAAAATTCTTCAACGCCGGGCGAGTTCCCGGTTTCTCTTCTTTTTCAGCTTCGCCTGAGGGCTTAGATTCAGTCGCTCCGCTCTCTGGTTTCGCTGCGGGAGTTTTCGGTTTCTTCGTGGGCTGCTCCGGCGGCCTTTGGCTGGGAGCGGCCGTTCCCGGGGGCGCCAGCAAAACGTCAGGCGACTGCACCGACACCTCGTCACTCAACGCAGGGAAAGGCGAAGGTTCATCGGCGCGCAGAGTCGCGATATAGACGCGTCCGGCTTTCGGATTCGAGAATTCCATGTCGAATACGCCGAGCACCTCGTTGTAATCGCGGCTGGAGAGAAAATAAAGATACTTGCCTTCCGGATCGAAGTAGGGCGCCGTGCTGTCGTAGGCCTCGGTGGTTACCGGCGTGATTTTTTTATCAGCGAGGCTATAGAGATAGACCACGCCGTTGTGATTGACGGCTTGTTTGGAGTAAGCCACCCAATTGCTGTCGGGCGACCAGTTGTAATCGGTGACATCGGCGTATTTACCCTGATCGATCTGGACCGGTTTTTTTTCATCGATGGAGACATAAAACAGGCGCGTGTCTTTGTCGGCAAATAAAAGTTTCTTGCTGTCTGGGGACCACGCCACTGGTAAGCGGATAACTTTGCCGTCGGATGTGATCCTCTGTTCTTGTCCGAGCCCATCCTGCGGAGCAATGTAGAGTTCATCCTCGCCGGTGCGGTCGGACATATAGGCGACCCAGCGGCCGTCGGGAGACCAGACCGAATATTTTTCGCGAACTCCGGGGCTGCGCGTGAGATTGCGGATGCTGCCCTCTTTCGCGGGTACGGTGAATACGTCGCCGCGCGCAGTGAACACGGCGCGCTTGCCATCGGGAGAAATATCGTAATCGGTGATCAGCTTGCTTACGTTCGCCCAATGTCTGCGGGCCAAGTCGCGATCTCCGGGAGTGTAGATCGTAAGCTTGTGTTCTTTCTGAGTATTTAGATCGAACAAATAGAGGTAGCCGCCGTTTTCAAACACGATGGCATCGGGACCGAGGCTCGGCCAGGTTACGTCGAACTCGGTGAAGTGCGTGAGCTGTTTAATTTCGTGCGAAGTCACGCTGTAGCTGTAAAGATTGAGGCGGTGTTCGGGGCCGCGATCGGAATCGAAATAAATCGTGTCGCCATGCCACATGGGAAAAGTGTCGGTCCAATCCGTGTGCGGCATCTGCTCGATATGGTTGGCCTTGAGATCGTAGATCCAGATATCCTGCGCCATGCCGCCGGTGTAGCGCTTCCAGGTGCGGAAATTTCTAAAAATGCGGTTGTAGGCGATGCTGTTTCCATCGGGAGAAAAAGAAGTGAGGCCGCCTTTATCGAGTGGCAGCGCTTCGGCCACGCCGCCGTCGACGCTGACGCTATAGAGGCGGCCGAACCAATCGTTATAAGTATCGCGGCGCGTCAGGAAAACGATGCGCTTGCTGTCGGGCGTCCAGGTGATGACTTCGTTGTGAATGCCCATGCGCTCGCTGATGTGGTCACCGCCCGGATGAAAGGTCAACTGCTTAGGGTCGCCTCCCTCAGCCGGCATGACGTATACGTTGTGGTTGCCGTCGTATTGTCCGGTGAAGGCCAGCCACTTTCCGTCGGGAGAGAATTTCGGGAACAATTCCTGGCCGGGATGGCTGGTGACCCGCTGTGCGACTCCACCCTCTCGCGAGACCAGCCAGAGATCTCCACCGTAGCTGAAGGCGATTTTGTCTTTCGAAACATCCGGGAATTTGAGCAAGCGGCCTTCTGGCAGGTTCTGCGCAACTCCGACCGTGGCAACGCTCAAAAGAAAAATGGCAAGAATGGAACGCGACGACATTGGCGGCTTCCTCCTCAACGACAAAACATCACATTGTAAGCCAAAGCAGGTCCAGCATTTGTCTTCGGGGACAAATACCTCGTGTGGATGTGGGCCCTCGGCCAGCCGGCGAGCGCAGCTCGACTATTTTCACTTGTCGGCGCGAACCAAGAAAAGCACTATAACCGGGGCGGCATTTCCTCGACAATTGCCGTAGGCACCACTGGAGTCACGCTCGTCGGCGCGCCCACGTCGAAGATCTTTCCAGGCCGCAGGGTGAAAGCAGCTTACACTCGGGGGAATTCTTATGTCCGGGCAAGTCATTTTGTATTTCGAGGATCAGCAGGACGCGCTGCGCTTCGCTTTGGCCGCAGGTTCGATAATGGCCGGGGAGGGCGCTAAGGTCACCAAGGATTTGGTTGAGGAGACGGCGCGAGTAAATCGCATTCGCCTGGATGCGGCAACCGCCGCGGAAGGCAATCGGCCGGGGCCTCCGGAACGCGTGGCGTAATCGCCCGGCCGTCGGACCTCGGACCCTGGGCGTCAGCAAGACTCTGGTCTGGACCTCGGGCGTCGATACCAGCAGGAAATTTTCAGGTGGCCGAGGTCTGACGTCCGAAGTCTATCGTCTTCCTAGCCTGTCTTACGCGCCGAAAGCAACTTCAAAATCTCACGCAGACCCTGGCGGATGTGCTGGATTTCTGCCGAAGATTGCGCGGGGAATGGAATTGCCGCCTGGCCTTTGTCGGTTTTCGACTCGGAGCGGAGTTGCTGGCGCGCGCCCACGATAGTGAATCCCTGCTCGTAAAGAAGTTGCTTGATGCGCAGGACGCTTTCCACGTCGCGCCTCCGGTACATGCGCTGCCCGGTGCTGCTCTTCACCGGCTTCAGTTGCGGAAACTCGCTCTCCCAGAAACGCAGTACATAAGCGGGCAGGCGGCATAGCGTGGCTACTTCTCCGATGCGAAAGTAGAGCTTGTCAGGGATGTAGATCTCGTCCGGCTTGCTCTTGCCTGCGCTCTTCTTCTTGAGACTCATGGGTTGAGCTTGTTTGCCGGCCGGTTTCTCGCGCTCACCTTGACCAGCAGTCATTTACGCCGCAATCTCGTTTCGCTGCAATCTCGATATTGTGACACACATCGGGCGCGGAGACGAAGAATTTCGCAATCGGGGAGCGCCTAATTTCGCCCTGCCTTTCTTCGCGATCTTTGCGAACCTTCGTGTACTTCGCGGTTAAAAGCTTTTGCTCTCGAAGTTAGAACATACACACAATCGGGGAAGCACGAATGAACGCTACGGCGCTGACCACGGCGGCGAAGATTACAATATCCGAGCATGCTGTTGGAAGATCACGCCACAGATCCGACTACCGAAGTCCAGGCAGAGCGCCTGGCGCGCGAACTCTATGGCCTGGAAGTTTCGGCCAAACGCCTGCCCGGCGAGTACGACGACAATTTTCGGCTACAGGCTCGGGATGGCCGTGCCTTCGTGCTGAAGGTGATGCATCCGGCGCGCGAGCAATCTTTCATCGATTTGCAGGTCAGGGCCCTGCAGCGTCTGGCAGAGCGATTGCCCAACCGGGAATTGCCTCGAGTCGTGCCTTGCATGAATGGCCGACCGTTCACCTTAGTGACTGCGGGGGGAGCCGCGGACAACTCGCGTTTTGTTTGGCTTCTTACATTCGTCGAAGGGTCCGTGCTGGCCGAAGCACGACCGCAATCGCCAGAACTTTTGCATAGTGTCGGGCGACTGCTCGGCGAGATTGACGAAGCATTGGCAACTTTCTCGCATCCTGCCGCAAAGCGAGAGTTGAAGTGGGATTCGGCACGGCCCGGCTGGATTCGCGAGTTTCTTCCGCTTATTAAAGAGCCGCATCGTCGCCGCCTGCTTGAGAATTCTCTCGCGCTCTTCGAATCGCAGGTGATTCCGGGAATGCCGGGCCTGCGCCACACCGTAATTTACGGCGACGCTAACGATTACAACGTTCTTGTGAGCCCGTCGTGCCCTCAACCCCGACAAGCAATCGCCGTAATCGACTTCGGCGACATGCATCACGGGATCACTGCCTCCGAACCGGCGATTGCGGCGGCTTATGCGATCTTGGGAAAAGCCAATCCATTAGCCGCGGCGGCAGCGGTCATTTCCGGTTATCACAGCGCTTATCCGCTGCAGGAAAACGAGCTTGCCGTTCTTTACGCGCTCATTGCCATGCGGCTGGCGGTGAGCGTGGTCAACTCGGCGTATCGCAAAACCCTCAAGCCGAACGATGCCTACGTTACGGTGAGCGAGGCTCCGGCGTGGGATGCGCTGGAAAAACTTTCCCAGATTCATCCGCGCTTCGCGCACTATGCGTTTCGTGCGGCGTGTGGACTGGAGGCGGTGCCTCAGGCCGCGGCTGTGCGGCGAGGGTTGCAAGCTGGCGCGAAAGGCGGCGCCGTATTCGAGCTTTCCGGTTGCGATCTTCGCACCGCGCCGCTCCATGTCTTCGATCTGAGTGTGGGCAGCACATTTCTGGGGGCGAACCCTGCGCGTTCACAGATGCCCGCCGTAAGCGAGGCAATTTTCGCCGAGATGCAGCGCCAGGCTGCAGCAGTTGGAATCGGCCGCTACAACGAAGCTCGCTCTCTCTACAATTCGCCGCAGTTCGCGACTGGCGATCGACCAACCGACGAACACCGCACCGTTCACCTCGGCATGGATTTTTTTGTCGAGCAGGGTACGACGGTTTGCGCGCCGCTCGATGCCACGGTTCATTCGCTCGCGAATAACCGCGACCATCTGGATTACGGCCCGGTCGTCATCCTCGAGCATTTGATCGAAGGCCCTGGCGCGGGGGAAACTCTCTTCTTTACCTTGTACGGACATCTTTCCGAAGATTCTCTACCCACACTGCAAATCGGGCAGAGAATCGCTCGCGGAGAAGTATTCGCCAAGATTGGCGCAGCGAGCGAAAACGGAGGCTGGCCGCCTCATCTGCACTTTCAGATCATTCTCGACCTGCTCGATCTCGGCACGGATTTTTTAGGAGTTGCCCTAGCCTCGGAGCGCAAAGTTTGGACCAGCCTATCTCCCGATCCGAATCTTCTGCTCGGAATTCCGGCAGATCGCTTTCCCGCCCCTGAGCCATCGCGCGTTGACACTCTGGACCAGCGTCGCGCTGCGCTGGGGAAAAACCTCAGCCTCTCATATGAGCGGCCGCTGAAGATAGTGCGCGGGTGGATGCAGTATCTCTACGACGAAACGGGTCGGGCGTTTCTCGATGTCTACAATAACGTGCCGCTGGTCGGACACAGCCATCCTCGGGTGATCGAAGCTGCGACCGCGCAGCTTGCATTGCTCAACACGAACACGCGCTACCTTCACGACAACATAAACCGTTATGCTGAGCGCCTTACGCGCCTGCTGCCCGAACCGTTGGGCGTATGTTTTTTTGTGAACTCAGGCAGCGAAGCCAACGAACTGGCATTGCGCCTGGCACGCACGCATACCCGCCGCGAAGATGTGATCGTCCTGGAACACGCCTACCATGGTCACACCACTACGCTCATCGACATCAGTCCTTATAAATTCGACGGGCCGGGCGGAAGCGGACGCAAACCCTGGGTGCACGTCGCGCCGTTGGCCGACGATTACCGCGGGCCTTATCGCCGCGACGATCCGAACGCCGGTACGAAATACGCGAATTGTGTTGCCGAAATACTCAAGCAGTCGAGCGCGAGCGGCCGGCAAATCGCGTGCTTCATCGCAGAAACGCTTCCCAGCGTCGGCGGCCAGATTGTTTTCCCTGCCGGCTATCTGGACGAAGTTTATCGTCACGTGCACGCGGCGGGAGCGGTTTGCATTGCGGATGAAGTGCAGGTCGGCTTTGGACGCTTGGGCTCACACTTCTGGGGATTTGAAACGCAAGGGGTGGTTCCGGATATCGCGGTTTTCGGCAAGCCGATCGGCAACGGATTTCCTCTCGCGGCTGTCGTGACCACGCGCGAGATCGCCGGGTCGTTTGCCAACGGCATGGAATTTTTCAGCACCTTCGGGGGAAATCCTGTGGCCTGTGCCGCCGGGCTCGCGGTGCTCGACGTCCTCGAGCAGGAACGGCTTCAGGAAAATGCTTCGCGCGTGGGCGCATTTCTCAAGGATCGCTTGCTGGCCCTGCAAGAACTCCACCCCATCATCGGAGATGTGCGCGGACTTGGTTTGTTCCTTGGCGTCGATCTGGTCATTGACCGCAATGCGCGATCTCCCGCCACGAAGCAAGCTAGCTACATCGTCAATCGTCTGCGCGATTGTGGCGTTCTTGCGGGCACCGACGGTCCTCATCACAACGTCCTCAAACTTCGGCCTCCGTTGATATTTTCCGACGCTGATGCCGATCTTTTCGTTAACACGCTCGACGCCATTCTCCGCGAAGATGCCGCCCAGGTTCCCGGGGCGCGCTCTTGATCGCACCGCTCTATCTCTTGGCGGATAGCCAGTTGCTTTTTTCGCGCGCAGACGATAACAATTTGCCCGGCGCAATTCGGGCGAGCCTGGCCGCCGGCCACCCCAAAGCGGCCTACATCGGCGCGTCTAACCATGACCGTGCGGAGTTTTACGATTTGTTCGTCGCCGCCATGGAGTTGATGGGCGTATCCCAGTGCCATATGGTGCCGAGTGAGCTTGACGACGAAGATAGGCTCTTCCTGGAAAAGGCCGACCTGATTCTCCTGGCTGGAGGCGAGGTCGAACATGGCTGGCAGGTGTTCCAACGGAACGGGATGAAGGACCTGATCTTGAAGAAGCGCTACGATGGCGGCGTCCTGGTGGGCATTTCTGCCGGAGCGATCCAATTGGGGCTGGGGGCCCTCACGGACGCCGGGCAGCCGAAGAAATTTGACATGTTCGGCTTTGCGCCCTTCTACGTTGGCGCACACGAAGAAAACGACGAATGGTGGAATCTGCGTGCCCTCGTGAATCTTTCGCAAACCGGTACCCGAGGCGTGGGCATTCCCATGGGCGCAGGCGCGATCTACTGTCCGGATGGGACGCTGGAGCCGATTCGGCGGCCGCTGACCGAGCTTGTGAAGGAAGGCGATCGAGTCAGCGAACGTTTGCTGTTACCGTTGAACACCACCGCTGGCATGTAGTGCGAACGACATCAATCACTCAGGCGAAATTCGCTGTGCAGCGCTGCAGTTGAATCTCCTCCTACCCATACGTCGAATTGTTCGAGTTCTACGACCCACGTCTTTTCGGCAGGACTCCAGAATTGCAACTCGTCTTTTCCCAGAGTGAAATGCACCGTCTGCTTGGCGCCGGGGTCGAGAGAGACGCGTTGAAATCCCTTTAACTGCCGCACCGGTCGAGAGGCGCTGCCGGCGCGCTGGTGAATGTACAGCTGAACCACGGCGTCGCCCGCGCGGCTGCCCGAGTTGGTGACGTCGGCCGAAACTTCAATCGTGCTTCCGACCTTGGCCTTCGGGGTGACTTTCAGATTGTCGAATGAGAAGGTTGTGTAGCTGAGGCCATAACCGAACGGATACAGCGGCGTGCTGGGCAGATCCCAATACCGCGATTTAAAATCCGGCGCAGTCTCCGGATTTTGCGTGAGAGTGTGGTTGTAATAAAGAGGAAGCTGTCCCGAGCTGCGCGGCCAGCTCACGGGCAGGTGGCCGGCGGGATTCGCGTCGCCAAAGAGAACGTCAGCGATTCCGTTGCCGCCCTGACTCCCCGGATACCAGGCTTCAAGAATGGCCGGCACATGTTCGGCAGCCCACGATATATCCAGCGGGCGTCCGTTGACGAGAACGAGAACTACTGGCTTTCCGGTGGCAGAAACAGCCTCCAGCAACTCTTCCTGACCGTTCGAAAGTTTCAACGAAGATCGCGAGGCGTACTCGCCGCTCATCAAATCGAGTTCACCCAACACCAGGATCGCGACATCGCTCCGCCTGGCCAGAGCCACAGCTTCTTCGATGGATTGCTTCACTTCCTGCGTCGTCTGAGTTGCTTGCTCCTTTAATGCCGCAGTCAGGGCAATCCCCTCAAAGGGCGAGGGTATGTTGCGCATGATATTGGGGCCGTGAGCGAACGCGACATGAACGGCCGAGCCGGCTTTTTCCTGGATTCCCTGCAAGATGGTGACTGTAGGCCCCGGCTTCACCAGCGCGCCCCACATCGAAAGCAAATCATTCTTGGCGTCGGCGAGCGGACCGATCACGGCGATGGAGTGAATGTTCTTGCCGGTCTTATCCAGAGGCAACAGCCCGCCTTGATTGCGCAGCAAGACCACCGAACGCTGTATGGCGGTCCGAGCTAGTTGCTGATGCGCGGGGTCGTTGAGCGTTGTCTCCATCCGCGACTCATCAAAATAAGGATGTTCGAATAAACCCATACGGATTTTAGTCTCAAGAATCGGCAACACCGCGACATCGATCTGCTCCATCGAGGTGTGTTTTTGCTCGAGTTCCATGGGCAGATACTTGAGGTAAGTGCCGCTGGCCATATCCATATTCAAGCCAGCGGTGAAAGCCTTGTGGGCGGCATCTTGCGGATTACTGGCATAGCCATGGATTCTCAGGCTACGAACCGCAAAGGCATCGCTGACTACAAATCCCTGAAATTTCCACGCCTCGCGCAGAACGTCATGCAGGAGCCAGTGATTGCCCGTCGCCGGAACATCGTTGAGATCCATGTAGGCACTCATCAGGCTGCCGGCGCCGGCATCGATCGCAGCTTTGAAGGGCGGTAGGTACGTGTTCCACATTTGCTCTTCCGGAATATAAGAGGAATCGTAGTCGCGTCCTCCATCGACCGCGCCATAGCCGGCGAAGTGTTTGGCGCAGGCCAGCACGCGGTCCGGAGCACCTAACTGCTTGCCCTGAAATCCCAGGACCTGGGCTCGGGCCATCGCCGCCCCAAGATACGGATCTTCGCCCGCGCCTTCCAGCATGCGTCCCCAGCGGGCGTCGCGAGCGATATCGACCATGGGCGCGAAGGTCCACTGAATACCGACAGCGCGAGCCTCCTGCGCCGCTACTGCTTGCACATCTTCCACCATCTTAGGGTCCCACGACGAGGCCATGGCGATCGGGTCTGGAAATATGGTGTGGTAGCCGTGGATGACATCGAGCCCGAAGAGCACTGGAATATGCAGCCGCGATTGCTCCACCGCCACATGCTGCAGGCGATTGATCTCCTTGGGATCCGAAATCCAAAGGATAGAGCCCGCGCCCACCTGCTTGAGAAGTTCTTCCATGGGCTGCTTTACATTTTCTTTGAATTCGTTCGAGTCAGTTCCCGGAAGCTGCGATAGCTGCGCGACTTTCTCGGCGAGAGTCATCTGCTGGAGAAGGTTGGCGGCCTTCTCATGAATTTGCGCTTCGGTAAGCGGATTGGTTTGTGCTGCGACTTGAATCTGCGGGCAGAGAAGAATTGCTAATGCGATCCGGATGTACAGCAAACAGCGGCCTGCCAATTTTATTTTCATACCTGGGCCCTCCGCGGCTGCCTTTGCCGCAAACGCTGGGAAGTATACACGGTTTATTTATAAAGACTTTATACCTTGGCGTTGAGGCTGCGGCACGAATGCCGTTCGGAGTCTGCCGGCGGGGATTTAGCTCAGAGGCAGGCGCCCGCGCTTGACGAGATCTGCCTTCACCTTTTCCAGAGGGATGCCTACCTCTTTGCGGCGGGATTCGGAGACCAGGCCGTCCCAGAAATCCGCAAGCCGTGCCCCGTGCTTTTTGAGGTCGATGAGAACGGCAACCTTGCGGCCTTTATCATCGGTGACGAACTGGATGCCAGTCATGGGACTATTCTCTAGACGACCGATTCGCATCCCTTTTCGCGTCAACGACACTTTTTCGCGAAGCGAGAAAGTTACGCCTTCGGGACCAGTTGCTTGTGATGAACGATGTTGTATCCGACGGTGTAGCAATACGTGCTGGCCGGGACAAATTTGATTGTTACCCCGTCTACCTTGCACGAGAGCGCCCTCGATCTTGAGGTGATGAGGATCGTGTCGAGGCCGTTGGATCGGCAAAAAGATGTATATTCCCTAAGTTCCTCCGGCTTGTCGCAATAACGATCCGACCACTTGACCTCCACTGCCCACGTCGCCTTTTGCGTATTGGGCGCCACGGACACTATGTCCACTTCGCCTTCTGGCCACCGGGCATAATAGAGTTGAGCGTTCTCGCTATGAAACCATTGTGAAAAGATCGCGGTCTCTGCAAGAGCTCCAATCGAATTGTCTTCCGGCCCTGAAGGCGAGAACAATGCAGCCCGCATAGAGGGGTTGGTCAGATACACCTTAAAGTAGTTGGCTCTCCGAAACCTTTTTGCGGAGCGATCTACTCGATGCACTAGCTTTATCAAGAAGGCTGCTTCGAGGTATTCGATGTATCGCTTGATTGTATTCTTCGCTACCCCCGAGTTTTTCGACAGTTCTTCCAGCGAAATCTCTCTCGCAGTGTTGAAGGCGAGAGTAGTAAAGAGGTAATTGAGCTCTTGGATGTCCCCTATTCCATACAGGCTTGGCAGATCCCTCAGAAGAACTTTATCGACGATATCGCTCTTTATGAAGCGGCCTGGATCGGCCTGGATCTGAGGCGCAAAGATCACCTCCGGATACCCGCCGAAGTTCAGATACTTCACAAATTCTTGGTTCAACTCATCTATGTTATTTGCAACAAAGAAGCTGCCGCTAATCTGCGGGGACTCCGCCCCTGGCTTATCCAAAAAACTCGTTCTGCCGAGCAAGTCTAAGTACTCATAGAAGGTCAAGGGGGGAAGCAGGAAGTTTGTAAATCGCCCGGCGCCTGATTCCTGCGTCTTCAGCCGTAAGGCGGCAGCGGCCGATCCGGAAGCTATTGCCTTTACAGTTGGGAGCGCGTCAACCGTAGTCTTCAGATGCACCTCCCATTTGCGCAGGTATTGGATCTCGTCGAAGAATACGAATACTTGCTCCGACCTATGGTCAACGCCGGTTGCCTCCGAATAGTAGTTGAGCAGCTTCTCTAAACTGAGGCCGTTGTAAATCGGATGATCAACGGAGAAGTAGCAGATCGACTTTGGGGAAACTCCGTCGGACAGAAGACGGTGAACCGTATGGTGAAGCAATACCGTTTTCCCGACGCGCCTAGGACCCATCAAGACGACAGCTCGTCGAACTGCCTTTCTTACGAGTGGATAAAACAGAGCTAGATAGGCGCGTGGCTTCAGGTCTTGAAATAAAAGACCGCCCTCCCACCACGGATTTTCCAGGCGTACGCGCCGGACTATGTCTGCGGGAGAGATTTCTTGCATAATCGAAACTATACACCGATTCGCAGCTAGAGTCAAAGCTCTGACTCTAGCTGGCGATGCTGACCTAAGATCTTATTCATCAATAGGTTGGGTACATTTTCTAGCGCAACTTTCAATGCTTCGGTCAGATAATGAGGCGATGAATATTCGAAAGCAATCTTAAGAAGTAAATCCGTAGATTGCCAGATTGTTCGGTTAGAGCGTGCGGGCATGGGAACACAGAATCACAAGGGGTGGTTATGCAGCGCCGCAAAACGTTGGTCCGTCGCTGTTCCCCTGACTCCACTAACCCATTCCAAAAGAATGACCTAGCCCCATAAAATCCCTCGCCCAGCCTATAATTTCTGCTCACGGTTCCACTGACAGCCCGTCTATTCCAGTGCCAGCCCAGGTACGGCAAAACCCCGGGCTGGTAGAGGAAGCGACAAAAACATGCCGGCCGATGTTTTGGCAGTACCATTTGCGGTTGGCGCACGGGCCCGCTCAGAAAAAAAGCACGAGAGAGTGGAGAGAGTCAGCGGTAACCAGAATCCCCCGACACGGGACCGCATGGCCGGGCAAGAACGCCGCATCGACGATACGATATTGATCCGCGAGGCGCAGCACGGCAACCGCGCTGCCTTCGAGGAGCTGGTGCGGCACTACGACCAGTCGGTCTTGCGACTGGCACTGCACCTCACCGGCACCGAGCAAGACGCGCAGGACGTTTATCAGGATGCCTTCCTCAAGGCGTACAAGAACATTGGCAGCTTTCGCTTCGAATGTTCTTTCTATACCTGGATTTACCGCATCGTGACCAATCTTTGCCTGGATCACCTACGCAAAAAAACCGTGCGCAAGGAAGATGCGCCGGTGGTGAAGGACGGCAATGGCGGCGAATATGATCTGCTCGATCAGGTCGCCGACGGACGGGCGGGAGCGAATCCGGAGCGCGATTTGATGCGGCGGCAGCTCGGGGCGCGGATCTCTGGAGCGCTCGAAAAGTTAACTCCGCGGGAGCGCATGGTGTTTGAGCTGAAGCACTATCACGGGTTGAAGTTGCGGACGGTGGGAGAGATTTTGCACACCACGGAAGAGACGGCGAAGAATACATTGTTTCGAGCCACGCAGAAATTGCGCGGGCAATTGGCGGATATGAGATAACAAATCCCAATTCTCGCAAAAGATGCGAGAAACGGGGCACCCGGTTTGAGTTCGAGGGAAATATGAAGTGTGAATGGGTACAAGAAAGCATCACGCTGTTGGTTTATGGCGAGCTGGCCGATGATGCTCGTCATGAACTGGAGCAGCATGTTGAGCGCTGCGCCAACTGCGCCGCTGAACTGAAGGCAGAGCAGGGCTTTCACGAACTGCTCACCCAGGATCGCTCGGCTGAGCCGACGCCGAACTTGCTGGCGGTTTCGCGCATGCGCCTGCAGGAAGCCCTCGAAACAGCCGAGCAGGGCGGATTCTGGCAGCGGCTGGCGCTCGATCCCGCAAATTGGCTGCGGCAAGTACGTTTCTCTCCGGCACTGGCCTCTGCGATTTTGATTTTTGGCTTTGCCGGCGGACTGGGAACATCCTACAAAATATTTGCGCACTCGCCGCAAATTTCAGCCCCCGGTTCTACTTCCGCTGCGCCCGCCGAAGCCTCCATTACCGGCATCCAGTCCATCACGCAAGCCCCCGGCACAAATCAGATCAGCATCAAATACAACACCGTTTCCACTCTGGAGACGCAAGGATCGTTGAACGATCAGCGCATCCAGCAGTTGCTCCTCTTCGCCGCGCGTAACAACTACAACTCCGGCGTTCGCATGGATTCGGTGGATCTCCTGACCCAGAAGCCCGATATTTCACAGGTGCGCGAGGCGCTGGTTTACGCGCTGCGTTACGACACGAATCCGGGCGTGCGTTTGAAAGCTTTAGATGGCCTCGGCAGCTTTGTGAAAGACGATGCGCGCGTTCGAGACGTGGTACTCGAAGCTCTGGTAAACGATTCGAATCCCGGCGTGCGTACCGAAGCCTTGCGCTTGATTGAGCCGGCGAAAGCCGACGGCAGCGTGCGTGGAGTGTTGATGACACTGGCCGACAAAGACCAGAGTACATACATCAGGTCACAGGCTCGCACTATGCTGGCGCAGTTGCCGGAGATTGATTAGAAGTCCGCGTAACAAGTTTATGGGGAGCGCGTTACTCTGCGCGGAGAGAAAGAAACTGAGGTGGAGCATTTGAAACGTTCGCCACAATTCGTCGGCCTGCTTTGTTTGCTGGCCGTGCTTGCGCCGATGGGTCTGGCGCAGGAAACACACGTAACGCACGATGGCGGCTCCTGGAGCCAGGTGATGACCGGCTCGCTGGCCGGCGTCAAGAATCTGAAAGTCAAGGTAGACGCGGGTTCGGTGGTATTGCGGGGCGCACCGCGCCCGGGTATCGATTACAGCTTCCACATGTACGCTCACACCTCTTCAGAAGAAGATGCCAAGCGCCAGTTCCAATCTTATAAAGTCAGCACTTATGTTCGCGGGGATACGGCGTGGGTGGTGGGCGAATGGCAAGGCACTCATCACATCAAGGTAGGGCCGGCGCGCTTGATGATTGATACTGATTCCAATCACAAATTTTCCGGCGAGTTCATGATCAACATTCCGCGGGATACCGAGATGGTGAATATCGAGACCGGCGGTGGCGGAGTTGAGGCGAAGGGGGTTTCGGGGCGGGTGAATATCCGCACCGGTGGTGGCAGCATTCACGTGGATGACATTGGCGGCACGGTGATCGCGGAAACCGGCGGCGACACCATCGATGTGGGAAGCGTTGGCGGCGACCTGAAGCTGCACACCGGTGGCGGCGGCATCACGATTCACTCGGCGAAAGGATCAATCATCGCGGAGACCGGCGGCGGCAACGTGACGGTCCTTTCCGGCGAGCAAGGCGCGATCATCCAGGCGGGCGGCGGCAATGTTGAAGTCAAACGTTGTTTGGGAAGAGTCAAAGCCACCACTGGCGGCGGCAACATTGACCTCGGAGATATAGGTGGCGCGGCTGACATCAATACCGGCGGTGGCAGCATCCGGCTGGCTTCCGCGAAGGGCCTGGTGCGGGCGCAAACAGGAGGCGGCAGCATCGATCTGTTCGGTGTGCCTTCGGCTCGCGTAGAAACTGGCGCAGGCGCAATTACAGCCAAATTCATTAAGGCCGGCACTGAAAGCAATGATTCGGTCCTGGAGACCAACGCCGGCGATATCACCGTCTACATTGCGTCCGATGTAGCCATCTCAGTGCGGGCCAGCGTTGACCTCGGCAATGGGCACCACATCACTTCTGACTTTCCCGACATCCACGTGGCCAGCGAAGGCGATAAGTGGGGCCCGAGGACGCTGAACGCGGAAGGCAAATTGAACGGTGGCGGTCCAGTGCTGAAAGTGCGCACCACAACAGGAGATATCTGCATCAGGCGGATGAACCAGTAGCGGCGCGGCGAATCGAACACGCCAAAGCTTCAGGAGATTGACCATGCGCAAATACATTTTCACAATCACGCTGTTTCTGTCTTTCTTGCTCGGCTTTTTGCCAGCCGCTTACAGCCGGACTGTCGACTCTCCCCAACCCTTCGGTATTTGGAGTGAAGATTCTGGACCCAGCTCTTATCTTGGCGTCGACATCGCTGATATCACTTCGGAGCGCCTCAGCGCGCTGAAGCTGAAAGAGGAGCAAGGCGTCGAAATCACGATGGTCGATCAGGACGCCCCCGCGGGAAAGGCCGGGATCAAGGAACACGACGTAATCCTGACCATGAACGGCACGGCGATCGAAAGCAAGACGCAGTTGCAGCGCATGATCCACGAGACTCCTGCTGGGCGCGTAGTCACGCTAGGGTTGAGCCGCGATGGGCAGCCCGTCACCATCAAGGTGCAGCTTGCCGACCGCCACCAGGAGTTCCCGCGAGTTGCCAAGGGCAAGGGTATGGACATGGACTTTCAGATTCCGCCGATGCCAAACATGGGTGATTTCGATATCCCCGAGGTCAACGTCGTAGTGGTGCGTTCGTCCCGACGCAGCGGTTTGATGGTGGAAAATCTCACGCCGCAACTAGGCGAGTTCTTTGGCGCGAAGAATGGCAATGGAGTGCTGGTGCGGTCGGTAGAAAAGGGCAGCCGCGCCGATAAAGCCGGGCTGCGCGCAGGTGATGTGATTACCCGCGTTGCCGACCAGCCGGTGCATGATACCAGCGATTTCACTCATGCCCTGCGCGCCCATGCTGCTGGATCGGTGAACGTGAGCGTGATCCGCGATAAGAAAGAACAGACTCTTACCCTGAGCTTGCCCCAGCTCAAGGAATCCGGTGGCATGCTTGAGGAAAGTCTGGACGTGCCGGAAATTAGCGCGGAGACTCAGGCTGAGCTCAATGAAGCGCGAAACGAGATTGCAAGACTGCGTCCGCAGATGGAGTTGGCCCACGAACAAGCCCTCAAAGCTTCTGAGGAAATACGAAAGGCTCTTTGCGATCAGCAGAAGCTGGTGCACGATCAATCACAGAAAATGGCCCAGGAAGCAATTCGCAAAGCCACCGAGGAATACAGGAAACATGAGAAGACGATGCGGGAGCAGATGGAACACCTGCGCCGTCAGATGCAGATGGGATCGCTGGACATCTAAATTTTGTAGCGCTTCGGACGCAGGTTCCGCACAAGAACTCTAAGAGGTTCCGCGGCGGTGAGCCAAAGCCGCCAGACAAACCTGGTCGCGGCCTGCCTGCTTGGCTGCGTAGAGTGCATTGTCCGCGGCTTTTACCAACTCGTCGCGGCTGGTGCCGTGATCGGGGAGTGCCGCCGTACCGGCGCTAATCGTCACCGTCCGTGGCACGCCGGGAAATTGCCAGCCAGCCACCATCTTCCGCAACTTCTCCGCGACGCTCATGGCATGGTGGGCGTTGGTTTGTGTAAGCAGTATGCCGAATTCTTCGCCGCCGTAGCGGCACACGACGTCTATCTTCCGGAGTTGCTGGTGAAACAGCGAGGAAACCTGCCGCAGCACCTCGTCGCCCAGCACGTGTCCGAACTCGTCATTCAGACGTTTGAATTGATCGATATCCGCCATGATCACGGCCATGCCGGTGCCGTAACGTCTGGCACGCTCGATCTCTTCCGCGATACGGAGTTCGAAGAAGCGCCGGTTGAAAATGCCGGTCAGTCCGTCGAGATACGCGAGTTGCTTCACACGCTCGACATAGTGTGCATTCTGAATGGCTGTGGCGCAAATGTCAGCCACCGATTCCAGCGACTGCAAATCGCCCTCGCGGAAGGCATCAGCCTTATCGCTATCCAGGGAAATCACACCCAGAGTCTGTCCGAAAGAAACCAGGGGAATACAAATTCGAGAAGCGGATTCGGCAAAGAATCTCGTGCCGGCGGCTGCGCCGCTAAGATTCCTCTCAAGTACAGTTCCACTGGCCGAAAGAATGCCAGACCAAGGCTCAGCGTTGGCCGGGAAGCGCCCCCCTTGTGGAATGCGCGGCGTAAGCGTGCCGTGGTGCGCCCGCAAAACCAGGTCATGGTCCTCGCGCAAAAATAGCGACACGTGCGAAACCTGAAACGCATTCTGGATGAGCCCGCACACCCGGCTTAACAGCTCTTCGAGATCGAGCACCGCCGTCGTTTGCTGGGCGATGGCATTGATGGCTTGCAATTGCCGCGCCCGCTGCTGCTCCAGAGAATAGAGCCGCGCATTTTGCAGCGCCATTGATGCTTGCGTAGAGAACAACGTCAGCAAATCAATCGTCTCGGCGTCGAAGTGGTCTACGCGGTCGCTCTGGCAATCGAGCACGCCCACAACTTCGTCGCGAACCATCAAAGGGATGGCGAGCTCGGAACGCGTCGATTTAGCAGAACAGAAATACCGCGGATCCTTGCTGACATCGGGAGCGTACACCGGCTGCTTCTTAAGCGCCGCGGCCCCGGTCAGCCCCTCGCCAAGACCCATGCGAACCTGATCCTGGCCCGCGTCCCAGCCAATCTGCGAACGGACATACAACTCTTGTGTCTGCCCATCGAGCAGCACAATGGCCACGTTCCGCAGATGAAAAAAGTCATGCGCGATCGCCAGGATGCGCTGCAACACCTCGTCCAGATCAAAGGTGGAGAGCACCGCCTGCCCGGCGTCGTACAGGACCGCAATTTTATTCATAACAAAAAAAGATGAGACCGCACTCGGGGTAGTTCTGGGATACATCGTAACGTGGCGGGGGCGATTACAAGAGTGCCCAAAGTAACCTGGACTGGCC
The DNA here is from genome assembly GCA_963789875.1 of uncultured Acidobacteriaceae bacterium. Taxonomy (GTDB): domain Bacteria; phylum Acidobacteriota; class Terriglobia; order Terriglobales; family Acidobacteriaceae; genus Sulfotelmatobacter. The sequence continues at coordinate 780,346 of CAWBMI010000002.1, forward strand.
TGTTCGTGGCGTGCCCGAAGATCGTTGAGTGTAGGTTTGAAAGGGCGCGGCTGCGGCTACTCGGCTCCTCGTCAAGCTTTGAAAGGGAGCGGCTTCAACAGGAAGACTTGGGGAGGCCCGGTTCTGCTTTTGAAAGGGCGCGGCTTCCAGCCGCGCCGAAAGCGGGCTGCCGCGCTAACGGGCTTTTAGCCCCTGAGGTAGCGCACGTGAATCGTTCGCGCGAAGCTTACTTCCACCGTCTAGCACTGCGAATCAGTCCATAAGCCACAGCGCAAAACCAGAAATCTACGATCAGACCCCAATCCATCTGAAAGGGCCGGTGGCGCGGCAGATGAAACATGGGCCCGAGGAAGAAGTAGGCCGCGTTTCCCAGGATAATGGCGAACAGAGCTTGGATCAGATTTATGAGCACCGAGGATGAGGATTTAGACACCGGTTTCATCGTCAGCGGGTTGGGTCGGCAGCCGATCTGAGGATAACCCCTTGTTTTCTCAGACTGTGATGACTCGTTCCGAAAATCAATTTACTGTCTGGATGTCGCTTGGCAAAGGGCTCACAGAAACAACATCTACATCGCCGTCGAAGCCATCTTCGATGCACGCGGAAATCGCGTCCGAGAACTCGTCTAGCAAGGCGAGACCGCTTGAGTCGAAGTCGTTGTCGGCTTGCAAAATAAGTTGGGATCCAATCCACTTACAGCTTACGTTCTTGTGCCACGGCCTATGCGTGAACTCTTCGGTGATATCACGAGCAGCCGCCTCCCCGGCATGAGCAGGAACACCACTACAAGCGAGAACTATTCGATACATGTCGCTCCACTATCCTCCGAGCCGATTCGATGTGCTCAAAACACAGACTTTATGAGCTTTGAGGACTAAGGTCAAACCCAACAGGCTTACACAATCAAGCATCGCGTTTATGAGCCCACTCCCTGCTAACATTCCTCTGGAACCACCATGCTTGAACTCACCACGCCGGTCCAGTACGTCAAGGGCATTGGCCCGCGGCTGGCGGAGATTCTTGCCACCAAGGGCATCGCCACCGTGCGCGATCTGCTGAACTATCTGCCTTTTCGCTACGAAGACCGGCTGAATCCGCGCGGCATCGCGGAGTTGCGCCCCGGCGAAATGGCCACCGTGATCGGCGAGGTGCGCAACTCGGGGCTGTTTCGCACCCGCAAGATGCCGATCTTTCAGCTCACCGTGGGCCAGGGACGATCGCGCCTGAAATGCCTCTGGTTCCATGGCGCGTATTTGCAGGATAAGTTCAAGCCCGGCCAACTGGTCGCACTCTACGGCAAAGTCGAGCAGGATTCGCGCAGCGGAGAGATGCAGATCATCCAGCCGCAGGTTGAGATGCTGGGCGAGGCCTCGAACGGCACAGACGGAGACGCCCCCGAAGACAAAGCCGCAACCTCCCTGGAAGTCGGCCGCATCGTGCCCATCTACGAATCGGCCGGACAGGGCAAGGTGACCGCGCGCTGGTTTCGCCGCATCATTCGCACCGCTCTCGAAGACCTAACTCCCGAACTCGCCGAAACCATTCCGCAGGCCGTGCGCGACCGCCTGGCGCTGGTTTCCGAGCGCGAGGCGCTGTGGCAAGTTCATTGGCCCGAAGCTGGAGAGAGCTTCGAAGCTTTGCAGTCGGCGCGCACGGCGGCGCACATCCGTTTAATCTTTGAAGAATTGTTTTTCATCGAGCTGGGACTCGAACTCAAGCGCCGCCAGCAGAAAGCGCAAACCGGAATCGCCTTTCAATTGGACGACCGCGTACGCCAGGCAATAAAAAAGATTCTGCCGTTCCATCCTACGGCGGCGCAGAAGCGGGTGCTGAAAGAGATCGCAGACGACATGCAAAAGCCTTATCCCATGCGGCGTTTGCTGCAGGGAGACGTCGGCTCAGGCAAAACCATCATTGGCTTTCAGGCGGCGATCATCGCCATTGAAAACGGCTGTCAGGTGGCGCTCATGGCGCCCACCGAGATTCTCGCCCAGCAGCATTATTTTTCCGCGCGCAGAATTCTGGAGAATGCCGGTTACCGCATCGTCCTGCTGACCGGCTCACTCGAAGCCGATCGCAAGCGTGAAATCCGCCGCCACATCTCCCAAGGAAATGCGCAACTCGTCATCGGCACCCACGCGCTACTGGAAGAAAAAGTCGAATTCGCCAGGCCAGGCCTGGTGATCGTAGACGAACAGCATCGCTTTGGAGTTTTACAGCGCTTGAAGCTGATGAAGAAATCTGGCGAAACACGCGATGCTAGTGTAGCGGTGGCTCATGTGGGGATAGCCGCCCCCGGCTGTCCGCCCGAGCGCAGCTCGGCAGCTGACCCCACTCCCGCCTCCGCCGAGCCAGACGTTCTAGTCATGACAGCAACGCCGATCCCGCGCACCCTGGCGCTCACACTGTATGGCGATCTCGATCTCAGCGTGCTCGACGAACTCCCTCCCGGCCGCACGCCCATCGTGACGCGACGAATCACCGACGACCGCAGCAGCGAGGTCTGGGATTTCGTGCGCAAGCAGGTTGCGAAGGGCCATCAGGTTTACGTGGTGTATCCGGTCATCTCGGAGAGCGAGGAGACCGAGCTCAAGGCTGCAATCAAAATGTATCGCGAGCTGAGCGGAAAAGTGTTTTCCGATCTGAAGGTCGGGCTGCTGCACGGCCGTCTGGATTCTGAATTGAAAGATCAAGTCATGCGCATGTTCCAGAAAGGCGAACTGCAGATTCTGGTTGCGACCACGGTGATTGAAGTTGGTGTCGATGTGCCGAATGCAACGGTGATGGTGATCGAGCACGCCGAGCGTTTTGGCTTAGCGCAACTTCACCAACTGCGCGGGCGCATCGGGCGCGGAGCGGCGAAGTCGTTCTGCATCCTGATGACCGGCGGCAAGGTCACCGAAGAAGGCGAGCGCCGCCTCGACGCGATGGTGCGCACCAACGATGGCTTTCAGATCGCCGAACTCGATCTCGAGCTGCGCGGCCCGGGAGAATTTTTCGGCACGCGCCAGGCCGGCATGCCCAGCTTTCGCGTGGCCAACTTGATTCGCGACCGGCAGCTGCTGGAGCTGGCCAAGCGCGAAGCCGCAGCGGTGATGGCTGGACCGAACTCTGAAATTACCCAGGTGGAGATCAGTCGCGCGCTGGTTGCACTGCGCAGCCGCTGGCAGCATACGTACGGGTTGGTGGAAGTGGGTTAGGGCGGATCAGATTTGGAGACGCCACATTCGCAATGGGGTCGAGCAGAAAGCAGGTTCCTCAGCCGCGCTGCGCGCGCTGGTCGGAATGACAATGTTTTCGACGTGGCTAAAAGCTGACGGCTAAAGGCCCAGAGCTGGGAGCTTTAGCCCCTCCAGAACCCGCCAGTCCAGTTCAAGTAATGATACTTTTGTACCCCTTTGCTTGCCCATTCGGGTCTTTCCATCTTCCTGAAAGCGCGCCAAAATAAACTTTTGTAGTCGAACCTGGCCCTGAACATGCAAAATGCCTTTGGAACTGCAATGGCTCCCCCTCCCTCCCACAAGAAATCGGCGCGCGCCGCGCTCGTCGACCTGAAAGAGTCGTCCAGAGCCTTGCTGGCGGAGTGTTTCCGCCAATTCGGCATCGAGACGGTGGTTACAGCATCAGCCACGGAGCGCCTGAAGCAGGAGAAATTCGAGGCCTGCGTGTTGCGCCTGGGTCCCGGTGCCGAGCAGGTCATGGAGACGGCTCGCTCCTCGCCGTCGAACAGCCGCATCGTCCTCTACGGCCTGGGCGGCAATGCCCAGGAGGCCATGCGCTATTCGAAGTACGGCGTCAACGCCATGTTTCAAGAGCCTCTCGAGCGCCCCGCTGCGCTCAAGTTAGTGCGCGCGACTCATATGCTGGTGCTCCACGAATTTCGCCGCTACGCGCGCATTCCGGTCATGACGGAGGTTACAGTGGTCAGCCACGATGGCCACCGCTTGAGCGCCTCCAGCCTTGAGATCAGCGCGGGCGGCATGTCGCTCAAGAGCGCTGAAGACATGCCCGCGGGCACGAATGTAGACATTTCTTTTTCGCTGATGACCTTGCCGCGAGTCAACGTTCGCGGCGTGGTGACCTGGCGCAAGAGCAAGTCTTTCGGAGTCCGCTTCGAACCCGCCGACGAGCGCCGCCAGAAAATCAAAGACTGGATCGACGGCTACCTGGAAAGCTAGCCCGCATCATCGCGCAAACCTTCAGACCCGGTTCGGCATCTCACGCCCGCCACGTTTCCGGCTGTGAGCGATTCCGCCTCGCTCTGCATAATCGTCTCGTCAAGGAGCACCACGTCGTGACTCTCCAAGTCCATTCGCAAAAACTGGGAAACCCCAAACCCTACGGCCCGAGCCACGAGACCCGATGGTCCCGCTACTCTGCGGCCTGCCTACTATTCATTACCCTTTTCCCCCTTCTGGCTCTGCACTCCCCAGCTCAAGCTCAGACTTTCACCGACAAAGTGGTCTACAGTTTCACCGGCGGAGCCGACGGGAACGAGCCGCTGTTTTCAGGCGTCGTCCGGGATAAGTCAGGAAACTTCTACGGCACCACAGTCGCGGGCGGAGCTTTCAACTACGGTACAGTCTTCAAAGTGGATGCCTCGGGAAACGAAACCGTACTCCACAGCTTTGGACAGCACAGCTTTGGACCGGGCAAGGATGGGCGAACTCCGGGCGCCGGAGTCGTGATAGACGCATCCGGCCACTTGTTCGGCACAACAAACGAGGGTGGGATCAAAAACCCACAGTGCGAGAAGGGTTGTGGGGTTGTGTTTGAAATAGACCCGAACGGCGACGAGAAAGTGCTGCACAGGTTTACGGGCGGGACGGATGGCGGGTTTCCCTTTGGAGGCGTGATTCTAGATTCACATGGGAACTTGTATGGGACCACCGAAATCGGAGGCATATCGGGTACGGGAACCATTTTCAAGGTGGATCCAAGCGGAACCGAGACGATTCTGTACAGCTTTGCCTGGCAGCCGGACGCTCAATATCCAGAGGCTGGCTTAATCCGCGACGAGGCTGGCAATTTCTACGGCACGACCTCGGCTGGCGGTGTATACGGCTTGGGCACGGTATTCGAGTTGGACACATCCGGCCATGAGACTGTGCTGTACAGCTTTGCCGGCGGCTTCAAGTCGGACGGGCAAGACCCGGATACCGCTGTTCTTCGAGCTCCCAACGGCGATCTCTACGGAACCACGTTCCAGGGTGGCTACGGCATTGGGACGGTATTCAAAGTAGACGCCAGCGGCAATGAGACAATCCTCCACGCCTTCGGCAGTATCCAGAATGATGGAGCCTATCCCGAGTCGCCGTTGGCCGTTGACTCCCAGGGGAACGTGTATGGCACGACCATCCAGGGTGGAACATTCGGCCTACCCGGAGGAGTTGTTTACCGGATCAGCGCTCAAGGCGCATATTCCGTCGTCTACAACTTCGGCGGAAAAGCAGACGGCAGCGCTCCCGCGGGACCCTTGCTTCCAGCCTCAGACGGCAGCTTCTTCGGCACCACATCCTCGGGCGGCGCGTCAGGCCCCGGAACGATGTACCAACTGATCCCTTAGGCTGGGCCGGTCGGGCTGAAATACTTATATGAGTACAGGCGCACGCCCGTAAGAAAGGCCGTGTGGGGACGGGCGCCTTCGCCCGTCCAGCCGAGCGGAGCGAGGCGCACGCCTTGGTGTTGAGCGCGATCGCTAGTACGAGCGACAAGGAAAAAGAAAGGGTGGAGCAGGCCTTCCAGGCCTGCGTCCAGGATTGCCAAGACTTTGGTGGGCTTCAGCCTCTGAGCGCAAGCATCCCGCACCCATCCAGCCGTTACAATATCCCCGTGACCGAAGCCACCACCCGCGAAGCCCCTGCATCCGAGGTCACTCCCACCCCCCGCCGCTTCACCCTCCGCCAACGCATCATTCTTCGCATCATCATCACCGCTGGATACTGGTTCATCCGCCTCATCGGTCCCACGCTCCGCGTCTGTATCTCCCGCGAAGAGGGTGCGCAAGAAACCATCGCGCAGCGCCCGCTGATCGGCTCTTTCTGGCACGCCTGCATTATTCCCTCGACTTACTTCTGCCGCAACCTCGGCATCCGCGTCATGAGCAGCAACAGCTACGACGGCGAATATATGGGACGCATCATCCGCAAATTCGGCTTCGTCGCCGTCAAAGGCTCCAGCAGCCGCAACGCCGTGCGCGCCCTGCTCGGCCTGCGCCGCGCCCTGCAGCAAGGCTGGACCGTCGCCTTCAGCATCGACGGCCCCCGCGGTCCACGCCACAAAGTAAAGCCCGGCCCGGTAGCGCTGGCACGCTCGTCAGGCGTTCCCTTAACGATGTATCACATGGCCGTCGATCGCGCCTGGGTCCTCAACACCTGGGACCGTCTGATCATCCCCAAGCCGTTCTCCCGCGTCCTCATGCGCTTCGGCACCCTCATCCCGGTGCCAAACGAAGCCAGCGATGAGGATCTAGAAAGTTATCAGCAGGCTCTACAGGATTCACTGGATCGCGTCTGCGAATTTGCGGAGGCGAATGTGCATAGAGTGGGTGAGAGGGACCTTCCTTACTGCAATCGAGCCTGAGGCGACAACTTCCGGTTTGCGAGTCACTAGGGAGGAATCCACCATGCAATCTTATCGCGCTGAAACAACCGGACAAAAACTACCTACCCTTGAGGTAATTGTCCGTTTGCCGCGTTAATCAGGATCGATTCTCCCGCGTTTTGCGAGGCCGTTGTCCGGTATGATCTGATTCGATGCCGGAGTATACTTTATCGTCTATCTTGCCGTTTGTGCGGTCGGGGCTGCGCCGGGTGAAGCCAAGCTTTACGCTCACAGCACTGGTTAACGCGACCTGGACAGAGTTGGAAAAATCAGGCGCACAAGTGCGCCGATCACGCCCCACTGCAACAAATAATCCAGACAATCCCGAGTTCGCCCACAATAATGACCCTGATAGTCTGAGAAAATCTGCGGTTCAGGCATGGCTATATCTTCAACATCGCAGTTTCGCGATCCCAGCTTCTAGAAATTTCCCTTCTTTGGACAATGAGCGACTGGAACTGACTACCCGGGGCCGTGAGTGGGTTGATGGGCAGGAACCTATTCCAGAGTTGCCTGCCGAATATATCGCCGCATTGCAGAGGAGGGTTCCGAATCTGGATGAAGTTGTTCGGGAGTACATAGTTGAGGGACTTGGCTCACTCGAGCACGACAGATTTCGGGCGGCAGCCGTTATGGTGGGCGCGGCTTCTGAGAAGGCGCTGTACATGCTCGCAGAGAAGATGCTGGGTGGTATTTCCACACCCAAATGGAAAACAAAATTCACTACTGCGCTCAAACGGCGTGACCTCACAGAATTATTCGATCAAATGAGGAACGTGTTAGAGCAAGCGAATAACTTGCCAGATCGTCCTTTTGAGGTATTTGATGGAGGCCAGGATCACCTTGTGTCGCTGACTAAGGCGGTCCAAGTTCAACGGAATAACGCTGTACATCCCATGAACGAGAAGATTTCAGACAACACCGTTCGGCTCTCATATCTCTCTTTTCCATACGCTCTGCAAAAGATCGAGCAACTTCGCGATTGGTTTTCGAATAACCCGAACGTGCTTTGAAAAGCAGGGGACTGGCCCAGCCGACGCATTTCGTCCGAGCCAGGGTGAACTGGCCGTGCAGAACTCTCAAAGTCGGACAAGTAGGGGAGCAAGGAGTTAGGTACACGAAATGACCAGCAGGAACGCTGAGGATTAAGAGATGGATGAAAAGACTGTCGACAGCGCAATGGAAGCGGCCAAAGCCGGCTCACAGGCGCTAGAGCATCTGACCGACCTCTTCAATAAGCTGGCGGGTCCACTTGCGTCGGAACTAGGTCGAATGATGGGCGACAAGGCTTCCGTCTATCGTTTGCAGAATTGGCTCAAGTGCGAGCACCGAATTGCCGAAATGTTGCTCGAAGCAAAAGCCGAGCCTCACGCAATTCCCTCCCGACTATTCCTTCCTGCTTTGGAAGCTGCCTCGCTGGAAGATGATGCTGACCTCCAAGAGCTTTGGGCTGGCCTAATTGCCAACATGGCAACGTATGACATGGAAACGCCCTCCGCTTACATCACTTTCCTCAAAGAATTGTCACGTTACGAGGCGTTGGCCCTGGAAGAGCTATTCGACACGACTGTACATAAGTACGATCTACCAGCCGATGCGTTGCCTTTCATGAATCCTGTGGGTGGGACTGTTCTCACTGAGGGGGATTTACTTGGGGCACTTGGTCCAATCATTTTACTAGAAATGAGAAAACAGTCTTTCGCGAACAAGGACTACGAGCGCACAAGGTCTTTAGCCGAAACCGGGGAGTACGGCGTGATTCGTGCGAAAATGTCTATCGCGAATCTCTTGCGATTGCAGATATTGGAAAGGACTGTTCCAAAAGATGAGCCGCCAAATCACCAAATTAGGCCGGATGAACCGTGCTACTGCTTCACCGCTCTTGGTTGGATGTTCGTAACCTCGTGCCAGCCTCCCGGCAAAATCGAGAGATTTCAGTTTTGAAAGCTGGGGGCTGGGCCAGTCCCCTGCGCGCGCTGAGTCCGCTCAGTTCTGCCTTAGAAGCAAAACCCCTAGACAAAGGCAACCCCGCAGCCTCCACTGAAACAACCTGCCAGCCCAACACGAGCATCTGATTAGCGCTCTTTAATCTCCGCCCCTGTATAGCATCCTTCCGGCCGTTCGTTGCCGGTTCACCAAGACTTAACCGCTGCCGTTTTTTGGAGTACAAGAAGGATGAAAACTTCCATCAAATTCGCCGCCCTCTTCTTAGCCGCAGTCACTCCATTGGCTTTCGCCCAGCAGGAATCGGCCCAAGCCTCAACTAACGCGACGGTTCCCGTCGCTTACGTGTACGTATCAAGTTATCCCACGCAGAACCAAACCCAGATCAACGCCTACGCCGCCGACCGAAACGGAAGCCTGAAGCTTGTCCCCGGCTCACCCTTCGTCGAAAACGGAAGCACGCTGGCTGTCGGCGGAAAATGGCTTTACTCCTCCGACACCGTCAACATTTATTCCTTCTCTATCGCGCACAATGGCGCTCTCAAACAAGTTTCTTCCATTAATGCTCAGGCTTACAACGGATATGCGGACGGCGGCCCGGTCAACCTCTTTCTCGACCGTAGCGGCAAATCGCTCTACGATTTGGACTACTACGGCAATATCGACGCCAACAACACCTTTCAGTTTTTTGATATCGACCAGAGCACTGGATCGCTCTCCTATGTCGGCGCGACCAGTACGGCAACTCCCAATTTTGAAACGCCACTCAGTTTCGTCGGCAATAATGAGTATGGCTACGGCGGCGGCTGCTATCACGGGGACCAGGCGCTCTATGGCTTCTCGCGCAGCGAGAGCGGCGTCCTTACCGACCTCAATCTGAACCCGCCTTTCCCCGCGGCACAAAACGGCGCGTACTGTCCATATCTTGCGGTGTCGGACGGCCAAAATCATCTCGCCGTTTCCCTGTCACCTAATAACGAGATGACCCCGACTGGCCCGACCCAGCTCGCCGTCTACACTGCCGACAGCTCCGGCAACCTCACCACCACCAGCACCTACCAGAACATGCCTGTCATCGACGTCACCAATCTTGCGGCGATGTCGATGTCCCCGTCTGGCAAACTGCTCGCCGTCGCCGGTTCTGCAGGCGTGGAGGTCTACCACTTCAACGGCGCGAATCCGATCACGAAATTTACCGGCTTGCTCACCACGGATGCAATTTCTCAGGTTTACTGGGATAACTCCCATCACCTGTACGCCATCAGCCAAACTTCCGGAGAACTCTTCGTATTCACCGTCACAACTGACAGCTACGCACAATCTCCCGGATCGCCCTACCCGATCGCGAACCCCTACGCCGTCGTAGTGCGGCCAACGCCGCAAGAATGACGCTAACGTAGGCCAGTCAGCTTCAGGCCGGATGTGGGGACAGCCGCCCCCGGCTGTCCATCGAGCGCAGCTCGTCGCTCTCGGAGATTGGCTTCCTTTATCTCGCCTCTTTCATAACCTGAATGTCCACTCAACCTTGTTCATCTCTCCTCTTGATGGCTGATGAGATAACCGTGTCGGCTCCTCGCGGGCGAGTAGACTTGGAAGCGCTCAAGCGACCAAGGCTCGGAGGAAAGGAGCCGAGCGATGATGATTATGGGTTGTGATTTGCACACGCGCTACCAGCAGATCGCCATGCTGGACACGGAAACTGGGGAACTGGCGGAGCGGCGGCTGGAGCACGAGAGCGGAGAGGCGCGAGCTTTTTACTCTGCGCTGCAAGGGCCGGTGCGAGTGGGGATCGAAGCCACCGGGTACACGCATTGGTTCGAGGGTCTGCTGGCGGAGTTCGGTCACGAGTTGTGGATGGGCGATGCGGCCAGGATTCGCGCATCGGTGGTGCGCAAGCAGAAGACGGATGCACGAGACGCGGACCATTTGCTGGATCTGTTGCGCCAGGATCGCTTTCCGCAAATCTGGCGGCCGTCGCCAGCGGAGCGGGACTTGCGGCAACTGATCTGGCACCGGCAGAAGCTGGTATGGATGCGTGGAGCAGTGAAGAACCAACTGCACGCGCTGGCCATGGGCGAGGGCGTGTGCCGCAAGAAGAAGCTGTTCACCGCGAAAGGACGCAAGGAACTGGAGAGCCTGGCGCTGGGGCCGTGGGCCAGTTATCGGCGGCAAGAGTTGTTGCGGATGTTCGATGAGTTCGCGGCAGCGACGGCGCAGCTGGATCTGGCGGTGGAGCAGGCAGCGAAAAGTCAGCCGCTGGCGGTACGGTTGATGACGCATCCGGGAGTGGGGCCGGTGACCTCGCTGGCCTTCGTCCTGATCATCGGGCCGGTGGAACGTTTCGAACGCAGCAAGCAAGTGGTGAGCTATCTGGGGCTGAATCCGCAGGAGCACAGTTCGGGCGGAAAGCAGCGGTTGGGAGCGATCAGCAAGCAAGGCAATCCGATGATGCGGTCGTTGCTGGTGGAAGCCGGGCACACGGCAGCACGCTTCGATCCCGCGCTGAAGCGCATGTATCAACGTTTGAAGTTTCGCCGTGGAGCTTCGGTGGCGAAAGTTGCCGTGGCCCGCAAGCTGGCCGTGAGGATGTACTGGATGCTGCGCGGCACGGCGGATTTACGCGCAGCTGGTTCGCATGCAAGGTAGCCCGTGGGCCACCCTGGTGGAAAACAGTCCATCGCTGGGCTGATTGGGCGCCTTGCCTCCCCGAATAGTCGGGGAGTCTGAACAACGAATCATGGTCGAAAAAACCGAATAGATGGTTGGTGGAACTAGCTTCCACCGCGAGATTCTGAAAGCGAGCTGCGGTCGAGTGAGCAAAAGCGAAATCAAAATCTTTCCAATAAGTAAAAAGGAAAACGAGTTCAGCGCCAACACAACAGCGACGCTGATCTCAGACACTCTATGTGTCTCTTGACAACGCCGACAAGGTTATAGAGGGTGGCCCACCTTTTGTGATTTCTGCAAGCTCCGTTCCCACAGAGGGTGCCCCATCCTTGCGTTTTTTGCAAGGGTGGGCTGCGATGCTGCCCGCGCTATTTGATTTTGTAGTGGCGGCGGAATCAAACCCTCGCGATGCTGGCGTTCCCGACTCCCGCCCTTCGCAAAGTGCGCGAAGGACGGGGCACCCGCCGTGTTGCCGATGCCAGCGCGATCAATAGCCTGGACCACCCGCCAGCCAACCACCTTAAAGAAGCGCAGCGCGACGCCGCCGAGATCAGCAGTGCCGGATGAACAGCCATGAGATGCCGCTGGCCAGCACGACCAGCAGTATCCAGTACAGCGGAGAGCCAATGGTTATCGCTGCCGCCGCAAACAGCCCATATGCCACATTTGTGGACCGTCTGACGATGGCAATGTGCACGATTGGATACACCGCCGTAAGGACTACCTCACCGAACACGATGCTTACGCCGGCAAATAAGGCTTTATATATCGTCATTCGCGTCGTCAACTTGTCGGGCCTCAGGGATTGAAGGTGCAGGTCCCAGGTATAACGTTGGGGGGAGAAGGAAGCCTCAACTGCAGTCGGCAGCAATAAGCACGCCCACGGTCCGCTAAACCGCACACAGGCCCCTTCCACGTACCATGCTGTAGCGGGAGGCACGAACAGCAGGTCGTGGATGAAAAAGCCATTTACATTAAAATCTGGCGGCGTCGTCGCGACCGTGCAGTAATTGATAACCTGGAAGTCGCAGTATGTCAAGCCTTGGCTGCCCTTCGTGTTTTAGCTCCATAATTCTGTCACCCCCTAACGGCAACGTGAAAATGTCACCCCATGAGAGGAAGGACATTCGCGTTGAGTCAGAAGGAACTGCAACGAGTGAGCGTAATTTCCAGTTGTGTTAAGGGAGACATGGCGTGCGCCAGAGCCGCCGCACTGCTCTCGCTTAGCATCCGTCAGGTCAGGCGTCTTAAGAAACGTATGCGCGAGCACGGGGAGGCGGCTCTGGCGCACGCCAACCGCGGACGGCCCAGCCCGCGCCGCCTGCCTACCCGGGTTCGCCAACACATCGTTCATCTGGCCCGCACCACCTATGGCGGATTCAACGATCACCATCTCTGCGAAAAACTTTGCGAGCTCGAGGGCTTCGCCCTGAGCCGTGAAACTCTTCGCCGCATGTTGCGTCAGGCCGGTCTGGGATCGCCCAGAAAACGCCGCGCTCCCGCGCATCGCCAGCGCCGGCTGCGCTCCGCCCGCGAAGGCGAACTGGTGCAACTCGACGGCTCGCCTCACGACTGGCTCGAAGGCCGCGGCCCGCGCCTCACCGCGCTCGGCCTGCAGGACGATGCCACCGGTAAAATCCTCGCCGCTCAGTTTTTTCCTTCCGAAACTGCGCTCGGTTATCTCACCCTGTTGCGCCAACTGCTGCGCCGCCACGGCACTCCGCTGGCCTTCTACGGCGATCACAGCGGTATCTTCGTGCGCAACGATGACTTCTGGACCGTCGAAGAAGAACTCGCCGGCAAACGCCAGCCCACCCAGTTCGGCCGCGCCCTCGATCATCTCGGCATCACCTTCATCGCCGCCCGCAGCCCCCAAGCCAAAGGCCGCGTCGAACGCCTCTGGGGCGTGCTCCAGGATCGCTTGTGCAGCGAGCTTCGTCTGGCTCAAGCCTGCGATCTGCACTCCGCCAATGCCGTGCTGCGCCTTTTCCTCGCCGACTACAACCGCCGCTTCGCCCGCCGTCCGCGTGAAATGCAAACCGCTTGGCGTCCGGCTCCGGAAAATCTCGACCGCATCTGCTGCTTCGTTCACCAGCGCGTGGTCAGCAACGACAACATCGTGCAGTGGGACGGTCAGCGCTTCCAGATCCCCCAGCAAGGCCAACGCTTCAGCTTCGCCGGAGCCAAAGTCCATGTCTATCAGGCGCTCGACGGGCGTATCTCGCTTTACTACGGCGACACCCGCCTGCAACACACCCTGGCTTCGCCAGGGTGACATTTTCATGTTGCCGTTAGGGTGACAAATTCATGTTGCTACAACAGCCTTGGCTGCCCTTCGTACAGTTCCCGTATTCCCCCGTCCATTTCCCCAGTGTAGTCGCGAGTTCGAATTGCGGGAGGGGGAGCGTTGGGGCGAACGATTCCAAGCCATCCCCCACGTTGTCAGTCGCAGCTCCGTTACTCTTACTCTCTGATAACCAGTCGCCGAGGCCGAGCCGTTCCTTCGCTGAATCTCGGTGCGGAAGTCCAGTCGCGACTGATAGTATGAGGGCACGTTTTGAGGAGATTTCTGTACTATAGAATTCGAGGAAAAACGGTATGGCAACTAGGACCCTCACCTTCACCCTGCCCGCGGAACTTGCCGACAAGCTGGAAGAGGCTCTGCAAACGGATCACGTCAAGTTGGAGGAAATCGCAATGGGGTGGCTCTTTTTCGGGCGGGGGATCGCGGAGCCCGGGTCGCAGCGACTCGTCAGTCAGACCGCCGAGAAGTCCGACTCCCCCACATAAACATAAATTCCTCAAGTTCTGCGTGTTCGCCTCGGCGAGAAAGCTACGGTTGCGTCGTACAGCTTAACGCCGGTGCCGCTGGCCCCAGAGGAATCTCGGTATCCTGAACAGGCGAACAGAGTGTCACCTGATTGACGTTTTCCAGAGTGTAGGTAACGCAAGGAATCTCTTCTGCCCAAACTCCACGAAGGGCGCATAGTTGGTCTGGAGTTCCCGTTGGTCCAATTCATATTTCCTATGGGTGGGATTCAGAGGAGGCGATAGACGGCACTGCTGGCGGTGCGTCCTGCTGGCGTGAGAATCGGTTTTTAGCGGCCTCGCTACGAAACGTGGTTGAGGAAAAGGATTTGATGCGGACCAGGACCCCCGGCGTCACCTTGCAAACGTGCCTGCAGGTTGGGAGCAAGCTTTGCAGTCTGAGACAGGGCAGAGATTCTAGGGCGCCAAAACCCAGCGGCGGCAAAGCCAAGTAGCCGACGCAAGTATTGCGAGCGCAAACTAGAAGATCGTGGCCAGCAGACGTGCGGCATTGCGCATGGCAAGCTCCTCAATTCAGAGTTGTGGTGCCCTGGGGCATGTTGCTCGGTGGGTTCGGCCTGGCGGGAATAGTTTCACGGGTTCTTGGAATCACAAAACAGTTTTGATTTTTTTACGAAAACCAAACAGAGCGCACGGGGAAGGGTGACTATGTGGTCGATTCGTCGTGGCTAAAGCGCAATCCCCATCGAAAGGCTACCCCCCCCCCGTAGTTGCGATTGTTTGTTACGAAATACGGAAGGCGTCTGCGGCGGGGTTGAAAACCTGAGGTCGGGTGCTGGGATGCCCCAGTGGCAGGTTCACGGTTGGGCGGGCTGTGCTGACTGGATCAACCGATTTTCCAAGACGAACTCCGTTCTTTATCATTATTATGATTAACTTATTATTTATTATTATTGATTCTTCTTGTCTTTTTCCACAACGCCAACGTTCACCCAACCTTGTTAATCTCTCCGCAATATCAGAAAATAAATCTATAGCTCTCGAAGGGGCGAGCAACTTAACAACTCGTGAGGGCTCAAGATTATGCCCGCAACTCGTTGCAGCCCGGAGATTAAATGGCAAAATCACGCCAACCCTCAGATTACACACCCCCGGACAGTCCTAAGGGTAGGCAATTATGAGGTCCAGGCGCACGGCATCCTGATCACCGTCAGCGACAGAGCCATGTCTGGTTGGAATACGGGCTGGAAAGTGTATGGTATTCCCACGAGAAAGGAGACTCGAATGGCGAATTCGACACGACGAAGCCTGCTGCGGGATGGTTGTGCCGCCCTCGGAGCCGCAACCCTCATCTCTCTCAATTTGCCCGAACCGGCGAGAGCGGGGAGCCAGCCCGCGAGCGTTTTTCACGTGTTCGCATTTCAGTGGAAGCCAGGGACCCCTGAAGCTCAAAAAGACAGAGCGGCGAAAGAGATTTCCGCTTTCCAGGGAGTCATCCCCGGACTTCTTCAAACTCATGTGGGACCAAACATTTCGCCGCGCGGAAAAGGCTATAGCTTTGGCGGCATCATGCAATTCAGAGACAAAGCTTCACTTGACGATTATGTTAAACACCCGGCACATCAGGCGCTCTTGGCGTGGCTCGTCCCGCTGATCGATGCAATCGAGTTAGATCTTCACGCCTGAGCGCTAAGCTTAACTTACTTTTTCCGGAGGCCTCGCCATCGAGATCGGCAGAGACGCCGCAGCCTTGGTTCCGAAATATTTCGTCCGCGCCAGCAGGAGCTTTTCGATATCAACTCCAGTCAGCGGCTGTTGCCGCCCCAGCAGGTGCGTGACCAAAGCGATTTGCGCAAAGTGCTCCACGGTTTCCATCTTCATGTAAGCGTGCTCGATCGTGTCGCCGTAGGTAACCACGCCGTGATTCGACATCAGAATGGCGTCGTAGTGCGGCACGTAGGGTTCGAGAGTCTTGGCCAACTCCGAGGTGCCAGGCGTTCCATAGCGAGCGAGAGGAATGCATCCCAGGCCCATCACCACTTCGCAGACCAGCGGTTCGGTCAGCGCCATGCCCGCCGCAGCGAATCCGGTCGCGGTCGGCGGATGCGCATGCACAATCGCCTGGATGTCCGGCCGGGTACGATAAATCAGCAGGTGCATGCCGATCTCGCTGGTCACGTTGCGCCGCCCCGCGACCCGCTCGCCATCCAAATCGACGATCACCATATCTCCAGCGCGCATCGCACCTTTGCTCACACAGGTGGGCGTCACCAGCACCCGTTCACGGTCCAATCGCACCGACAGATTTCCGTCCATAGCCGCTACGAAGCCGCGATTATGCAGCATGCGCCCATAGTGGACGATTTCTTCCCTGTATTTACGTTCCGTGGACATGGAAAACTCTCTCAGGGGGAGCGACGAAAGCGGCAACCCCCGCATAGTACCGCACATGGCTCGAAGAGACAAACAAATTTACAAACAAAAATCGTTAACCTTGGGCTGAAATCACAGAATTGCGGGCGTCAGCCGATCGGAGAGTTTGATCGTTCCCGGCATCTCTTTCAAATTCTCGCGGCGCTGAATCTTATATTCTGAAAGCGTGCTGGTCTCTGACTTCCACTTCCATCTGCCCGAAGAACTCATCGCGCAGGAGCCTCTCGCGACTCGTGACGCTTCGCGCATGCTTCATCTGGAGCGCATGAGCGGACAGCGGTCGGACCGCCTGTTCCGGGACCTTCCGGAGCTCTTGCAACCGGGAGATGTAATGGTCTTCAACAATACGCGCGTCTTTCCTGCGCGTCTCTACGGCCGCCGCGCGGGCTCCCCCGCGCAGCCTGTGAGCCCGCACGATCCCGCCGCCCGCGATTTTCTTCACGGACGCATAGAAATTCTACTCACTCGTCAGATTTCCCGAGAGCCCAATGATTGGGAGTGCCTGGTGCGTCCCGGCCGCAAGATCGGAGTCGGAGAACATTTGTTCTTCGGCGCCGACGACGAGTTTCAAGCAGAGGTTCTCGCCCGCGGAGAATTCGGTGAGCGCCGCATTCGCTTTGAGCCGGTTGACGATTTCTTGGCGGCTCTTGATCGCATCGGCCACGTACCGCTTCCGCCGTACGTTGCACGCCCCGAATCTTCCGCCGATCGCGAGCGCTACCAGACGGTCTATGCCCAGCACACTGGGTCGGTTGCAGCGCCCACGGCGGGATTACATTTCACGCCCGAAATTTTGCAGCGCATTCGCCAGCGCGGAATTCAGACCGTCGAAATTACGCTGCATGTCGGTCTGGGAACTTTTCAGCCAGTTCGCGCGGAGCGCGTCGAAGATCACCAAATCCATTCCGAAACGTACTCGATTTCAGCGGATGCAGCTTCCGCAATTAACTCTGCGTTGCACGATTGGCGGCGCGTCGTCGCCGTGGGCACAACCACCGTGAGATCCCTGGAACATGCGTATCGCCGCGGCGCGGATTCTATCCCAACCGGCAGCGCGGAGGCGGATGTTTTTATCTACCCCGGTTTCGAGTTCAAAGTGGTCAGCGCAATGCTCACTAACTTCCATCTGCCGCAGTCAACTCTTCTCATGCTGGTGAGTGCGTTTGCCGGGAGGGATAACACCCTGCGCGCCTACGAACACGCGGTCGCCGAGCGCTACCGCTTCTATTCGTACGGAGACTGTATGTTAATTGCATAACTCTCATGTCAGGAGAAATTCCTAGCTGCAAACCGAAGTAACTTCAGCAGCCGAAAATGCCTGATGCGCAGCGCCTCCTCGGAGTAATTTAAACAGTTGGGAGGAGAGACCGAAGTGCAAAAATGGATTGCACCGCTGCTCTTGTGTGCGGCTTTGGCGGGCGGCTATTCTTACTGGCGAAATCATCTTCGATCCGCAGAAGCGACCGAGCAAGCGCAAGAGGCTGAGACTAAACCCGCCGCCCAAGACGGAGACCCAGCCGTTAAAGTCGTAGGGCCTCTGGCCGAGCTAATGGATAAGGCCGAAAGCCTCAACCCGTTGCACAAGCCCGACCCGGTGAAGCCACATGCCAGCCGTTATATTGGGCAGTCCGCCGTAGGCACCAGCCGGGCGATTCTTCACAAGACATTTACCCTTAAGGCCTCGGTCAACTTTCCCTTCGAAGTACCTGCGTACGCGTTCCGGCCGCAATTGCACGGCAGATACCGGTCGTTTGTGACAGAAACCGGTATTCAGGACGACGAAGACATCGCCAACGTCGATTTTCTGATCTTGAACGAAGCGCAGTATGCCGATTTCGTGCGAGGCGGAGGCAGCGAGGCGGTTTTTTCTGCCGATGCGTCGCACGACCAGAACGTAAACTTCGGCCTCCCTCCCACGCAGGATCACTCCCAGAAGTACTACCTCGTTTTCCAAAACACCCCTGGTGGCGCAGCCAGGAAATTGGTCCAAGCCGACTTCACCGTCGATTTCTAGCAGCTCTCGGTGCTGCTAAACTAGATGCTTGCCTCCCCGAAAACAATCGACGGCCAGGAGTTCGTCCGCCCCAGCCTCGTCGCCTTCCGGCAATGGGTCAAGAAGTCCTAAACCTAACAAGGCTGGAGATGCATCCTCCAATACTGCCCGCATCTTCCTCATCGATACCATGTCGTTTATCTTCCGCGCCTATCACGCCATGGCGCGGCAGCGCTCGGGGATGTCCACCAAGTCCGGAATTCCCACCGCGGCCGTCCTCGTATTCGTCAACATGTTGCGCAAATTGCGCGACGATTTCTCTCCTAATTACCTGGCCGCCGTATTCGACGTTGCCGCGCCCACCTTCCGCGATACGCAGGCGGAATCGATCACCACAGTTCGCAAGTTCGATATCAAGACGCAGACCTTCACAGAAATCGCCTACCAGGGATACAAAGCCAATCGCAAAGCGATGCCCGAAGATTTGGCTCAGCAGATTCCTTATATTCGCCGCGCGCTCGAGGCCTATCGCATCCCCATCCTGGAACTCTCCGGCTTCGAGGCGGACGATGTTATCGGCACTCTTGCTCGCAAAGCCGCCGCCGCGGCGCATCCGGTCTATATTGTCTCCAGCGACAAGGACATGATGCAACTGGTCAACGAGCAGGTTCACATTCTGAATCCTCCCAAAGACAATTTGATCTGCGACGCCGCCAAGGTGGAAGAGATTCTTGGTGTGCTGCCCGAGCGCGTAGTCGACGTAATGGCGTTGCGCGGCGATGCGATCGACAACATCCCCGGGGCCCCGGGCATCGGCGATAAGGGATCAGTCGAACTCATCAAGCGCTTCGGCAGCGTCGAGCAGGCTCTCGAACGCGCCGCTGAAGTGGAGAAGAAAACCTACCGCGAATCGTTGCTAAACAATCGCGATACGATTCTTTTCAGCAAGAGCATGGCGACCATAGACTGCAACGTCCCGGTCGATCTGGATGTCGAAGCCATGCGAGCCGGCGAGCCGGACCTCGATCGCCTGCGCCAGCTCTTCACCGAATTGGAATTCACTTCGCTGTTGAAAGAGTTGTTGCCTGAAGTCCAAATCACGGAAACCCAGTACAGCGAAGCGCAATCCGCCGCGGATGTCGAAGCCGTTCTGAACTCTGTGCCGGGCGAAGGCGTGCTTGCCGTTGCGGTTGAGTTGGAGCAAGTGGAAGTGGGCGGTGAAAGCGAGGAAGAGCCCCTCGAAGAACCGCAGGAAGCGATGCTTCCTCTTTCAGATGCGTTACCGTTATCAGCCCCCGAAGCCATTTCGCAGCGGATCGCCATCTCCGGGGCAGCGGGTTCGGCAGCGATTGTAAAACTCGATTCCGGTTCAGCGGCCGCCAAGCTGCGGCCGCTCTTAGCGTCGGCAACACCAAAATCAGTTCACGATTACAAGTCGGCAATCCATGCACTCGATTCGCAGGGTATCACTCTGCAAGGCGTGGAGCACGACCCCATGCTCTATTCGTACCTGCTAGACCCAACTTACTCATCGCATCGCCTGCCGGACGTTGCCTTGCGGCGTTTCAATCTCAGGCTAAGTGGCGACCTCGCCGAAGCCGCCGACGTCACCGGCAGGCTGACGAACGCACTGCGCGAGGATGTAAGGCAGGCCGGTTTGACCAAGCTCTATGAAGAAATCGATCTGCCGCTCGTTCCGGTTCTCGCGCGCATGGAACAGGCCGGAGTAAAAATCGACACCACCGCGCTTGCGAAAATGTCCTCCGAACTCGAGCGCGAGATCGCCATCAAAGCCAAAGAGATTTGCGACATCGCCGGATGCGAATTCAACATCGGCTCTCCCAAGCAGCTTGGCGACGTTCTCTTCAACCGGATGAATCTGCCCAAGCCGGTAAAATATGGCAAGGGCCGTACTCTATCGACTGCCGTCGATGTTCTCGAAACTCTAGCCGAGGATCACCCGATAGCTCGCATGGTCCTCGATTACCGCCAGCTTACAAAGCTCAAATCGACATACGTAGACACGCTGCCGGCGCTGATCAATCGCGTCACGGGACGCCTGCATACTACCTTCGGTCAAACCGGAACTGCCACCGGAAGGCTTTCGTCGGCCAATCCGAATCTGCAAAATATCCCGATCCGCACCGAACTAGGACGTGGCATCCGCGCCGCCTTCATCGCCGAGCCCGGCCACGTCCTCCTAACCGCCGACTATTCGCAGATCGAACTCCGCCTGCTCGCCCACTTCTCGCGCGACCCGCTGCTGGTCGAAGCCTACCGCCGCGGCGACGACATCCACACCCTCACCGCCTCGCAAGTCTTCGGAGTCCCGCCACTTATGGTCACGCCCGACCATCGCCGCCAGGCCAAAGTCGTCAACTTCGGCATCGTCTACGGCCTCTCGCCCTTCGGCCTGTCGCAAAATCTCGGCATCGAACCCGCCGAAGCCAAACAATTCATCGCAAATTATTTCGAGCAATACAAAGGCGTCCGCGCCTTCATCGACAAGACGCTCGAAGAAGCCCGCCGCGACCTGAAAGTAAAAACCCTCCACGGCCGCATCCGCCCCATCCCCGACATCAACAGCAAAAACGCAAATCAGCGCGGCTTCGCCGAACGCACTGCCGTCAACACCCCGCTGCAAGGCACCGCCGCCGACTTGATCAAAGTAGCCATGATCCGCATCGACAGGGCGTTGCGTGAACGCGATCTGAAATCAAGAATGACTCTCCAAGTCCACGACGAACTAGTCTTCGAAGTCCCAGAAGAAGAAGTAGACACGATGCAATCCCTAGTCCGCGAGCAGATGGAAAAAGTTCACGCCCTTGCAGTTCCGCTGCTAGTAGAAATGGGCACCGGCCCGAACTGGAGAGATTTGGATTAGCAATGCTAGTGTGGGTCGGACACTCCTGTCCGACAAGGGCCGATACCAAGTGCGAAGCGGCTGCCCCGTCCTTGTCCCTCCGCACCTTGGAGGGACTGGGCGGGGACCTTGATGTCTTTAGCCTCGCGGATGCCTTCCGTAAAGCTTGTCGAGCTCTTTGGCAACGGAAGTGCGATCCTTCCTTCACACTTTCCTTTGATGTTATACTGGAGTATAACACTGGAGGGTCGTATGCACACCACCAACCTCCGCAAAGTCGGCGGCTCGGTCATGCTGGCCGTCCCGCCCGCGCTGCTCGACGTCCTGCAATTACAGCCCGGCGCCAAGGTTGGCATCGCGGTCGAAAGTGGCCGCCTCGTCGTGCAGCCGCGGAAGCGTCCACGTTATACCTTGAACGAACTGCTGGCCCAATGTAATCCCACGAGGCGCACGAAACAGAGTTCGAGACGACGCCCGAAAGAAGATAGAGAATGGCTCTATAGCAAGCCCGTAGGCCGCGAGCTAATCTGAGGCAAGGCACTTAGGGTTAAACAAATTATGAAGCGCGGCGAAATCTGGCTCGTCGGCCTCGATCCCGCTTCAGGCCACGAGCAAAAAGGCCGGCGCCCGGTGCTGATCGTTTCACCGGAGCCCTTCAACCGGATCACCAAAGTCCCCGTAGTTCTGCCCATCACAACCCGTGGAAACTTCGCACGTATGGCGGGTTTCGCGGTGCCTTTGGCGGGAGCCGGGACTAAAACGACGGGGATTATCCGATGCGATCAGCCCCGCGCTCTCGACGTCGCCGCACGCAGCGGCAAGAAGCTCGAAAGCATCCCAGACGCAATCATGGACGAAGTGCTGGCGAGGCTGACCCCGATATTCGAGTGAACGATATTTGACTGAACCTGACTCGAGTGAGCGTGATTCGAACGAACCGCAATCCCCATTCGGCGCTAAACTCAACCGATGCTTGATCCCGCAGCGATCCTTATCCTCGACTGGCTCCGGCAGATCGGCCTCACCGTTCGCCTCGCACCCCTCGGCGCCGATACCTTCTTACCCGGCGTCACGCTGGAGCCGGGAGGCCTTATCGTCGATCCCGACGGCCTGCTCCACCCCGGGGATCTCCTTCACGAAGCCGGCCATCTGGCCACGAGGCTGCCCGAGCAGCGCGCCTCCGCCGGATCGAATGCCGGCTCCGACATGGGCGACGAGATCGCCGCCCAGACCTGGTCCTACGCCGCCGCCATCCACCTCGGACTCCCACCCGAGACGGTTTTCCACTCCACCGGCTACAAGGGCGCCGCCGCGTCCCTCATCCAGATTTACCGCGATGGCAGCGCCGGCGTGCCCCTGCTGCAATGGATGGGACTCACGCTGGACTCCGCCCGTGCCGCAGAAATTTCCGTCCCTCCCTACCCGCACATGATTCGCTGGCTCCGCGTCTAACCCGATCCTTGCTAAGTTTGGATTCCGGACTATACCGCAGCCGTATGGCTCACGCCGCAACGCCCGACTAACCACCTTCACAGTCCCAGCGCCTTCTGAATTTCCCCCGCAATCCCCGCCGTGATCGCCTTCATCTTCTCTTCCGACTCAGCTTCCACCATTACGCGAGCCAGCGACTCAGTCCCCGAATACCGCACGACCACACGGCCGTTCCCATCCAGTTCGCGGTCGGCTGCGTCAATCGCTCGCTGCACTTCCGGCAACTGCGCAAACGGAATCTTCTCCCGCACCCGCACATTCTGAATTTTCTGCGGAAAGACTTTCAGATCGCTTACCAACTCCGCCAGCGATTCCCCGCTGCGCACGATTACATCCATCACCCGCAACGCCGTCAGCAGGCCGTCACCGGTAGTCGCGTCGCCATCGCGAAAAATAATGTGCCCTGACTGCTCTCCACCCAGAGTTGCGCTCGCCTTCAACATCTCCTCCAGGACGTACTTATCGCCGACGTTGGCTCGTAACATGCGAATGCCCGCGTTCTTCAAAGCAATTTCGACTCCCATGTTCGCCATCGTCGTGGACACTACAGTCGACCCGTTCAACTTACCTCGCGCTTGCAGATCGCGCGCCGTCAGCAGGAGTATGCCATCTCCATTCACCACGCGTCCTTCACTATCGCAGAATAGGGCGCGGTCGGCATCGCCGTCGAACGTCACTCCCAGATCGAACTTTCCACCCGATGAAACTACCGCCTTACCCAAAGCCTCAGGGTGCAGCGCTCCGCAGCCATCATTAATATTCTTGCCATCCGGCGCGACGCATAGGAATGTTGCCTGAATTCCCAAACTGCGAAACAATTCCGGCGCCTCGGCCGTCGCCGCCCCGTTAGCGCAATCCACCAGCACACGCAAAGCGCTCAAATCGGACGACACACTGCTCGCCAACGAATCGATGTAAGCTTTCCGCAAGACCAATTCTCCAGGCAGCGACGGTGGTGCAATTCTCAACGCCGTATCGTCAGCCGCGCCCGGCCTGGCCAGCAAAGCGAAAATATCCTGCTCGATGGCGAGTTCTCGCGCATCCGGCAGCTTAAAACCGTCACCGGAAAAAACTTTGATCCCGTTATCCATCCATGGATTGTGCGAAGCCGAGATCACCACACCCGCCGCAAAACCGCGCGTGCGCGCCAAATAAGCCACGCCGGGCGTAGTGATTACGCCCGAGCTGTGCACATCCACCCCCACCGCAGCCAGCCCCGACGCCACGCGATCCGCGATCCAGCCGCTCGACTCGCGCGTGTCCTGCCCCAGCACCGCCTTGGGCTTCTGCGTGCTGCGAATCAAATCCTGTCCCAGAGCACGCCCGATCAGGAACGCGCCTTCCTTGGTTAGGGGAAAGTCGCCGGCAACGCCGCGTATTCCGTCCGTACCAAAAAGTTGTCTGCCGTGATTGCTCATAGGTCGTGTGGGTTCATTCGGAAGCCGGACGCTTTAATGAAATAGCGAACCGAGGATGATAACTGACGCGCGCGAAACTTGCAGACTCAGAAGATCACAACTCAATGCCCATTCGACGAGGGCGTGGTTTTTTCCATGATCACGGTCACGCGGATCGGCGTTGGCTGCACTACCTGAACCAACGGGTCTGGAACGTAAACGTTGGTCGAAAATGTCGCCGTGGTTTTCGTCCCCGAAGCATCCACGGGATCGGTAGTGGCTGCGTCTACAAGCTCTACGTGATGCTGCGGCCCGGTGATCGTGATTCTCTCGGGATTAACAATCACTTTGGCGATCTGTTCCCCTGCAAAAGTTCCTGTCACCCGGGGATGAATTTCTACATCGCGTGTGAGACGCATATCAAACGTGAGGTGCACCTGCCCCGGCACGACTTGTACTACGTGCAAATCGCGCTGATGACGAATCTGCTCGGCGGTGAGATCGAAGGTGCGCTCGCCAGGCTTGGCGTCTTTCAATTCAAGTTCGGCATGGATGTCGTTTGACCTCAGTTGCCGGATGACACGCTCGGGGCCACGCACGCGGATTTGCGCGTCGGGGATAGTAATGGAGCTGATCTCGAGGTGAGGAGGAACGTGCTGGAACTCAATCGGCACGCGGACTGCAACTTCCGCCGACTCCTCATCGGGAGAAATCGCCATCCACAATCCGGTCGCCAGCAGCAGAGACAACACTTTTAGCCAGAAGTTATGCAGCACCCAGCGACGGATAAGATTCATAGAGGCCGCTCCCCGTCCGACTCGGAATCCCCATCGGCTCCCATCGACGCTCCCAAGGTCAAGGGTGATCCCTGAGCTGCGTCCGACTCGTCATCTCTCATGTCTTCCCGGGGCACGACCGTCGGCAGCGCAACCGGCGACACATACCGCCGCAACTCCTGGCTGAGGCGTTCACGCAATTGTTCGACGGTGAGGTCGCGATCGATTTTGCCTCCCACGGCGACGCTGATCGCGCCCGACTCCTCCGACACAATGACTGCTATTGCGTCCGTCTCCTCCGTAATCCCGATGCCCGCGCGGTGGCGCGTGCCCATCTGCGTAGAAAGTACTGGGTTCATTGAAAGCGGCAAAAAGCAAGCGGCCGCCGCCAACCGATCTTTTTGTATGATCACCGCTCCATCGTGCAGCGGAGCGCTCGGCCGAAAGATTGTTGCGAGTAAATCATAGGAAAGCTTGGCATCCATGGCTACGCCGCTTTCCACGTAAGTTCGAAGACCGATCTCGCGCTCGATCACGATCAGCGCTCCGGTCTGATGTTGCGAAAATAGATTCGCGGCCAGCACGATGTCGTCGTAGGAATCGCCCTCAGCCGCCGAGCCTCGCAGAAAACTTACGCGCCGGCCCACGTCCGAGAGCACATGCCTGATCTCCGCCTGAAAAACAACGATCAGCGCAAATACGACATAGGGCAGCAAACGGCTGACCAGCCAGTTCAGCGTGACTAACTCGCCGATTCGCGCCAGGTAGAAGGTCACGGCGACCGCTGCCAGGCCCGCCAGCATCGGCGCCGCGCGGGTGCCCCGGATCATCACCAGCACTTCGTAGATGATCAGCGCCACCAGCAGAATGTCGAGGAGCGTAAACGACACTCTCGCCCAGGGCGCCAGCAGTTGCGTCACCGGCATCGCACCCTTTCCTGAAATTTGAGGCGTCTAGAACCTCTTATTCTAATGCAGGGCATGCTGACCAGGTTAGCGTTTACCTTGAGACCGGGGTTGGTTGGGATCAACGTTTCTCGCGTTTGCTGCGAGGTTCCGGGGCGGCCGCTTTCGTGACCACAGCTCGAATTTCACCCCGAGCCACTCGCGCCATGATCGCATTACCCGGCTGAACCAGGGCGGCATCTTTCACCAACTGCCCCGCTTCATCAAAAACCAAGGCGTATCCTCGATCGAGAATCGCCAGCGGTGAGAGCGACACCAGCGCGCGACTCATGCGCTCAAGTCGCACTCTATTCTGTAAGAGCTGGTTTCGCATGACGGCCGCTAAGGCGACAGCGCCGGCGTCCAACTCGCTTCGAATCCCCGCCAGCACGCGCCGGGCATCATAATGTCGCACCGCCGCAGCAACCGCCTCCCAGCGCCGGCGCATTTTCTCCAGGGCTTGCCGCTCGCCGCGCTCGAGCCGGTAAGTCAAGTCGTCCAGCTTCTGCTGCCGCTGCCGGATCAAATCCATCATGCGGGCGAAACCTCCGTGCTGCGCTCGCTCCACCAGGGCGTGCCGAGCTTCCAAAAGCCGGCGCTCCATCGCGCGCACCAGCCGCTCGCGCACCGCTTCGGACTGATTCTCGACTTCCACGCGTGAGCGGATCACCAACTCCGCCGCCGCTGAAGGCGTGGGCGCGCGCAAGTCCGCGACAAAATCCATGATCGTGAAATCCGTTTCGTGCCCCACCGCTGAAATAACGGGGATCTCCGACGCTGCCACCGCCCGGGCCAGCCCTTCGTCGTTAAATGCCGCCAGATCTTCGGCTGACCCTCCGCCGCGGCCCACGATGATCACTTCCACGCTGCGGCTCTGGTTAAAATATCTCACTCCGCTCGCCACTTCTGCCGCCGCCGCGTCGCCCTGTACCTGCGCCGGATAAATCACCGCATTCACGGTACGATGGCGCCGCTGCAAAATGTTAAGGATGTCGCGCAGCGCTGCCGCCTGCGGAGAAGTTACAATTCCAATTCGCGCCGGAAGAGTTGGAATCGCCTTCTTCCGCTCCGCCGCAAACAATCCTTCGGCCTCCAGCTTCGCTTTGAGTTGCTCGAAGGCAACCTGCAATCCCCCCGCGCCCTTTGGCTCGATGTACTCCGCCGCGATCTGCAACTCGCCGCGATCTTCATAAATCGTGACTCGCCCGCGGACCACTACCTGCATCCCGTCTGCCGGACGAAAGCGCAGCAGCCGCGCCTTCGAACTGAACATCACGACGCGAATCTGTGCGTTGCCATCCTTCAGCGTGAAATAAAGATGGCCGGAATCGGGAGCGCGAAAATTCGAGATCTCGCCCTCCACCCAGGCATCGGAATACTCGCGCTCCACGAGCGTGCGGACCGCCGCGACAAGAGCGCGAACGGTCCACACGCGCCGCTCCGGCGGCTGAAATCTGAAGCCGAGCTGATCCCTGAGCACCATCGGAATATAAGGAGTCTAGAACAGATTGGGTTCAGCGGTGGAGGCAAAGTGGCTCCGGCTGCCAGCACTCTAGGTCAGGTTCACGGGTCGGGCATCACCGCCCGCCCCACGCGTAGAGAGGATGATGGAGTTCAAGGCGCGCGAATGCCGCGCCCCTTCTTACTCTCTTATGGGGCTTTATTTACCTGAGAGCAGTCCGAACACTCCCACTCCGTTGGTCGTACCCACGTACACTTTCCCGTTGATGATCATGGGAGTGATGAATTTGTTGCCGACGCCAAAATTGTCGCGCCCGCCGGTGGCCTGATTAGTATTGTACAGCTCGTTCAGATTGCTCGCGTTGTAGGCGTGCAGAACGGCGGGGTTGGTATTCTCGGTCGCCCACACGATGGCATTCTTATTTCCGTTGGAAGAAATGCTGGGCGTGGCCCCGGGATATCCGAAGCTATTGCTGGTCTGCGCTGCCGGAGCCGTCGCCAGCCTCGCCTCACTAAACTGGAATGCTAGAATCGGCTGACTCACCGGACCAAAGTACAGCTTGCCATTGAAGTACGCCGGCATCGACCAGATTCCGCCCGGCAGCACTCCGGACAGAAACTGATAGTTATTGTTGGTGTTCGGGTTGAACTTGCCCATGGATTCGCGGTTCACGATGTACATGTTGCTGTCCTTGCCTGCGCCCGCCGCGAGATGCCATTCAGTTCCAGAGCTGTCCTTCATCTGCGGCACGATCAGAGCTCCGCCCGAGCCCAGATCCACGTCGCCCTGACTTTCCTGCGGCCCGTTATCCATCTCGAAATAATCCGCGACGGCGAGGCCTCCCTTAGTCGTCAGCCTGATGAAAGCATTGCCATAGTCACCGCTGCTGGGGAAACCGTTTGAGTTTAAAGTCGTATCGAAGATGCCATTCGCGTCGAGAAAATAGATGTTGCCGCTGCTATCGGACGTAAGACCGCCGCCCGATCCCCAGATCGCGCCTTCATTGCCGTTCGGCGTTACATTGAGCGCCGACCTCTGCGCCAGCGTGGTGGCGTTGTAGGCCATGATCCAACCGGTGTAGGGCCGGATATCACAATGCGAAGCCCAAGCCAGGTAGACGATGCCGTTGAGCAGAAGCAGGCCGGAGCGTTCCTTATATTGCGCAGGATCGAAAATCACAAAGCCCCCCGAGCTGTTATCGCCAGTGCCGGGATATCTGGCCGCGATGTCGACCGGTCCTTTATACAGTTCGTTGCCGGTCGGAGCATCGATCGCGTGCAGGCGCTGATGATAGTTGCCGGAAGAATCCTTCGACATGGCTACGACATAAATCACCCCATTCGATCCTGATGGCCGGCTAATCACCGGGGTGGAGGTGATTCCAATCTGCGGCGTGACCTGCGAGCAGCCGCGATCATCCGAGGGAGATTCGCCGGCTTTCAGCGTAGTAATCTGCCAGATCTGCGCTCCGGTGTCGGCATCGAAGGCATAGACCGAATCGTTTTCCGTGACTACGATCAAAAGATTGTGCGTTCCGCTTCCCGAAATCGGCACCGCTGACAGATATAAAGGTTCAGCGTCCACCAGGCCATCGACGGACAGAGTAAAGAGTTTTCCAAACAGACTCGAATTCACGTTGGCGAGAGTGAGCGCAGTCTCGATGGAGTTGAGTCCGGTGCGTGCGTTGTTGTTGTGGTAAGTGAGTACGTCCTCGGAGAAGGCGCAGGGGCTGGCAAGGATCAGGGTAAGCATAAAGATGATGGCGACGAAGTGGGTGCGGCGGAGACAAGGAAACTTAAGGGACTTCACGGCGAAACCTCCTTGGAAAGCTGGTTCGTTGGCCTAGCGGTGGCGAAGGGCGTGCTTGTTGGTTGCCGGTTTGAACAAAAGAGTGACTGAGAATTTCATGAGAAGGTGAAGTAACAAGACGATAAAGCGGGGAAGGACAGCCAACAAGTCACATTAGGACATACTTAGGCATCTTCCTGGTACAACAGGATCGCGAGCATTGGAAGCACTGCGAGTCGGCAGCGGGCCAAAGGGGCCTATGCCCGGATTCGTAGCGAGATGATGGATATAGCCACAGAAACATAGAGACGTAACGGGCTACGCCTCTAGATTTAGCATCGTCATTCTTGGATCGTCCGGCTAATTCGCCGCCTGCTGCCGCGGAACCAATACATTCATCACCGCATCCCGCATCAGGTCTGGCGGCAGCAGGCCCTGAGCCAGGATGAAGTCGTGGAATTCTTTCTGGTTGAACTTGGTCCCCAGCGCCGCTGCGATCACCGCGAAAGAAATTGCCCGAATCAATTCTCCTCCACTCCAATTCCCGCATCACTTCGCGCGGTAAACCGTCTTCCCCGCCACCATCGTCCACAAGACCCTCGTATCCCGCATCTCCTCGGGAGAATCCGTCAAGACATCTCGATCAAGCAAAATCAAATCCGCACTCTTGCCCGGAGCAATAGTTCCGATGGAATCCAAATTCAAAGCGCGCGCGGAATTTCGCGTATAAGCATAGAACATCGCCTCGCGCGGCATATCCTGCGAGGGGTCGAGCACACCCTCCGGCCCCCTGCGCGTTTCAGCCTGATAAATCGCCCGGAAAACGTTCGCGGTTGAAACCGGCCAGTCGCTGGCGCCCGAAATGACTGCGCCATTGTCGAGCAGCGAGCGCGCTGGATACTGATACTTATAAATTTCCGGATCGAGATATGGCTTCACAATCTCAATCGTGTCCTGACTGGCATCGGCCCAGAAAAGCTGCAGCGCGCTGATCACACCCAGTTGGCGGAAACGTGGAAAATCTTCGGGACGTACGAACTGCTCGTGCGTAAGCGTATGCGGAAGGCCGGAATTGCCGTTCGCCTTTCGCGCCGCGGCAATTCCATCCAGTGCTTCTTTCACCGCTCCGTCGCCGAGTGCGTGCACGTGAACGATCAAGCCCTGCTTGTCGGCCGCCACACACAACTCGGCAAACTTCTTGGGATCGAATAGAAGATCGCCGTTGTGTCCCGTATTTTTGTAGGGTTGAGTGAGATGCGCAGTTTGCGAGGGAAACTCCACCACGCCATCGGCGAACACTTTAATTCCGCTCACGTGCAAGTTGGCAACGTTCTTATAAGCCTCACGTGTAGCCTGCACCGCAGCTAATTCCGCCGCTGGCTCTTTGGCCAACACCCGCGGAAACGCTACGACCTGCGAAACCAGCTCGCCGTGATCCGCGAGCATTTTGTAGGCTTTCAAAACGTAATCGCTCGCCAGCGGATCAAGCCACGCCGTGATACCCAGGCTGTACTCATACTGCAAAGCGGCGCGAGCCGCAGCCAGCAGGCGATCGTCGGTCGCCTCCGGTAGCAGCGGCTCGATTCTCTCCTCGCCGGCGTCTACTAGAAACCCATTCGGCTGCATGTTTTTGTCAACGCCGTAATAACTGCGCTCACCGGGGGAAAGTTTGTTCAGAAAATCGGTGGTGATCCCAGCGCGCTGCAGCAAGGCGTGATTCGCCCACGAGGTGTGACCATCCATCCCGCGCAGGAGAACGCTTTGCTTCTCATAAGCGCTGCTGCTGAACTCGGCGTTGAGTACGTCGGTATGCGACCAGAACTCCAGAGGCATACCGAAGATCTCAAGAATGTCGCCGCGCATGCCTGCGCCGCTCTTCTCCGCTTCCGCGACAAAATTCGGAAGCTGATTCAGCTTGAACACCTTCTCGCTGGCGTCGGCGGAGATGAGATTGAGTCCGCCATCGATCGAGTGACTGTGGGAGTCGATGAAGCCGGGAAAAAGTGTTTTGCCTTCGAGGTCGGTGCGCTCCGCCAGCGGCGAGGCAAACTTCGCCACCTCGCTCAGATTTCCTACGGCGAGAATCTTGCCGCCGCGAATTGCCACTGCCTCCGCGTATGGATTCTGCGGATCGCCGGTGAACACTTTGGCATGAAAGAAAATCCGGTCGGCGGAGCTTTGCGCCCACAGCATGGAGCAGAGCGAGCAAACAATTAGGTTCCCGATCAACCGCAGCCCGTAATGCAACCATGATTTCTTCAACGAACGGTCCTTTGTTTACGGCGATGAATTTTGGGGCGACGCATAAATATATACCGCTCGCCGGACACCGTTTCGGAGAACGCGGCCTTCAGGCGCTGAACCGCATCAACTTGGCCGCTTACAGGACGAATGAATTCGTGCCCTTCCCGAAGCCTCACTAGCGGCGCCAGCGGTTCACCAGGTAAAGAACAAGTGATAGCACCACGCTCAATAGCAGCGAAGTCGCCAACGGAAAATACACCGTAGAGTTCTTACCGCGATACAAAAAGTCTCCAGGCAATCGTCCCAGAGGAAGGCTCATCCGCCCCAGCAAAATCACCAGAACTCCGGCGACCGCCAGCGCCGCGCCCAGCAAGACCAACAGCTTACCCAATTCCATCAAGACTGACCTCTTCACTTCTTACCTTTTTATATGTAGAAGAAAGACCATATTGTCGGGCTCCGTGTTTCTCTGCAATAATCCCCGCACAAACAAGTTCGACAGAAGAGTCGCAGACGTAGATTAGCTCTTCTCACCACCCCGTTCCACAATCAGTAGAAGCGAAAAATTTAGAGGTGTACTCAGCCCCGTCCGCTGCAGCGCCCAGGAGTCTAGTGAAGCCTTTGCTCAAATTCGTCGCAGCGCCCATCTTAGCCGCTCTCCTTCACCTTGGCCTGCTATTGAGCGGAGTATCTGCCGCCCTCGGCCAGGACGTGCTCACTTACCACTACAACAATGCCCACACCGGGCTCAATGCGAAAGAAACCACGCTCATGCTAAACAACGTCAATTTCAATTCCTTTGGCAAACTGTTTACTCTGACGGTGGACGGCTTAGTAGACGCTCAACCTTTATATCTTTCCACCGTGACAATCCAGGGCGCCACCCACAACGTGCTGATCGTCGCAACGGAACACGATTCGGTTTACGCCTTCGACGCCGACACGGGAACGCTTCTATGGCAAGTCACGACTCTTCTTTCGGGTGAAACAACATCCGATGATCGCGGCTGCAATCAGATCACTCCCGAGATCGGCATCACCGCTACTCCCGTTATCAGCCGGCCCAATGGATCGAACGGCGTAATCTACCTGGTTGCAATGTCCAAGGATTCTTCCGGAGACTATCATCAGCGTCTGCACGCTCTCGACGCAACCACGGGCATCGAACTCTACAAAGGGCCGGTCGAGATTGCAGCCAAGTTCCCGGGCACGGGAGATGGCAGCTCCGGAGGCTACGTGGTTTTCGATCCCGGCCAGTATGCCGAACGTTCCGCTCTTCTTCTGCTCGCCAACACTGTGTATCTGGCCTGGACCTCACATTGTGACGTGCGCCCCTACACCGGCTGGATCATGGGCTACAACTCCCACACCCTAGGCCAGGCCACAGTTCTCGATGTCACGCCCAACGGCCACCAAGGCTCCATCTGGGGCGCGGGCACCGGCCTTACCGCCGACACCTCCGGAAATATCTTTTTCCTCGACGCCAACGGTATCTTCGATCCTGCTTTAAATTCCAGTGGCTTTCCCAGTGACGGCAACTTTGGCAACGCTTTTCTCAGGCTCTCGACGAAAGGTGGTCTCGCCGTCGCGGACTACTTCGAAATGTATGACGGAGTAACCGAAAGTGATAAGGATATCGATCTGGGTTCGGGCGGAGCCATTCTCTTACCCAATATAGAGGACACTTCGGGCACCACCTGGCAACTCGCCGCGGGCGCGGGGAAAGATACCAATCTATATCTGGTCAATCGCAACTCGATGGGGAAGTTCAATGCTTCCAGCAACAACATCTACCAGGAACTCCCCGGCGTCTTTCCCAAAGGGGTATGGTCGATGCCCGCGTACTTCAACGGCCGCCTCTATTATGGTCCCACAGGCGAGCCTATTATGGCCTTCCAGTTTAAGAATGCGCAGCTGCAAACCCCAGCCGTGGCGCAGACTAGCTTAAGCTTCCCGTATCCCGGAGCCACGCCCAGCATTTCTTCCAACCAAGCCAAGGATGCGATCCTCTGGGCCAACGAGAACACGGCCCACGCCATTCTGCACGCCTACAACGCCTTCAACCTTCACGAAATCTACAACAGTGAGCAAGCCCCCAATCATCGCGACCAATTCGGAGCCGGAAACAAGTTCATCGCTCCTGTGATCATCAACGGAAAAGTCTACGTAGGCACGACCACCGGCGTGGGAGTCTTCGGGCTTCTTCCGACTCCAGGCGACAGCAAGAAATAAAAGCGCGGAAGCCTGTGTGGACAGCCGCCATCGGCTGTCCACCGAGCAAAGCGACGGAGGCTACTTCACTCCCTGCTTACGATTAATCTCGCGGGAAAACTCAGTCGCAACATTCAGCAGCGTCCCGTAGACGGCCTGCCCCAAAACCCCCCACCCGCCATTCACGAGCGCACTCTGCGACCTCGGCTTCCATGAAGTCGCCACCAAGCCTCCGGCGAACGCTCCTCCGTACAAAGCCCATTGCGGACGCAGATTTTCCTCGCTGCGATCATACGTCAGGAAATTTCTCATAACGGCGTGCTTCAGCCGTGGCAATCCCTTGCATTTGCACTGGTCGTAGCGAACTTCGTATCCCAGCTTGGCATTGCCGATGTATGCCAACGTGTTCGCAGTGATGAACTGGCCTTCGCGTGATGCAAATCTCTCGAAATATCCCGCCCATCCGTCGTCCCACTGCGGAGGAACACCGCGCGCCTGATCGATTCCGGCCCCAAACATTCGCTTCATGTAGGCGCCCGGCGTGGTCAATGTCTGGCGAAGGTAAATTTCTCGGCGCTGCTGCCCGGTCAGCGTGACCAACTTTCGTCGACGACCCACGTAGACTCCAGCGATCCACCCGGACTCCCAATCCCGCGCTTTCAGCAGTCCGGCTGTGGCAGCGTCTTTAGTCATGGTAGCGACGGCCTGCACCGGATTCGGGTTGTCTTCTTTCTTCGGCTCTTCTCCGGGGGTTTGCGGTGCCGGAGTCTGTGGCGAAGTTTGCTCAGGATTTTTCTGCGCTCCCGGCTCGCCTCCTTGCTGATCTTGACTGGGCCGATCTTGACTCGACGGCTCTGAAGGAGCCTGTCCCCAAGAGTTAATACATAGCAGCAAGGCGCACAGCGCCATCCGCACGCAATAGTTCCTCATCCCCAAGCACTCTCTCCGCACCCAGGCGGCCTTTCCAGTCTGAACCTCTGCGTCTCCGTTTTAACTTTGATTCTAGCGGTTAATTACGCCGCAACTGGCGATGCTAAACTGCGTTGGATGCGCTCGCTCTACAACCGCGTTGCAGGTCAAAACGTGGACCGCTTGGCTGCGCTAAGCGACGGCATCTTTGCGGTCTCAATGGCGCTGTTAGTGCTCGACCTGCGCGTGCCCAACCGCTGCCATCCACTCCGAGCCCGACCTGCGCCATGCCCTGATCGCGCTCGCACCTCGCTTGCTTGTCTTCCTCATGAGTATCATGACCAACGGCATTTTTTGGGTGGGCCAGCAAACTCAACTCAATTATTTCGCCCGCTCCGAGCGCAACCTGGCCTGGATTCACATCGCTTTTCTTTGCGCAGTCTGCCTCACGCCCTTCTCCACCGCGCTGGCCGAATACATCCCGTACCGCACCGCGCTGCTAGTCTATTGGAGCAACATCCTCCTGCTCGGACTCACACTCTTCTGGAGTTGGAGCTATGCGACTCGCGCTCACCTTCTGGCCGACGATCTGCCGCGCGAAGTCCATCCCGCCGTAGTGCGGCGCATCGTGCTTGCGCAATCTCTCTACGCCGGCGGAGCCCTGCTCTGCTTCTTCAACACGTATTACAGCATCGCTGCCATTGTATTGGTCCAACTCAATTACGCGATTGCGCCAAGGTTCTGTTGGGACCCTTCTCTCGCGGAGGGCAAGACTCCGAGGATTAGACCGTGGGGATCAGTATTTCCGTAACCAACTGCTCCTCTGGCGTAGTCCGCGGATCATTGACGTAATTTTCGATGCAGAAGTCATCTCGCATTTGGATTTTCTTTTCGCCCACGATCTGAAAGACCCGGCCCGTGGCTTGCCCCAACTGCGGATAAGGTCCTGTCAGAACAAATCGACTGTATTTCCCGCCCGCGAAGTTGAGATAGCTCAGGCCTTCCGGCAGATTCTCCGGCTTCGCAGCGAGCGATACTCCGGCTCGATAAATTTTCGGACCCGTCTTATAAAGGCTGGTGAATCCCGTGATCTGATTGTGCTCCGATATCTTCGCGAGAAGCTGATGCAGGGCTTGCCAAGCCTGCGGAGCAGTCTCCTGGAAAGGTCCAATGCTCTCCACAAAAACGTAGTGCGTCTGCGGCCAGTTCACAATTTCCGGTTCTTGTGTAAGGTTCATGAAGCCCTCCTGCATCAGTGAGACGATGATTCTCGTATATCCGGCATCGATTCTGCAAAAGCCATTTCGAAAGAATTTTGTGGAACGGGCGCCTCGCCTGTTCAGACGAGTGCAGCGAGGCGACGCAGCACCCGCGGCCTGCTTTGACTCCAGGCATCATTCCGCTATCTCTTCCCATACTCCCGCAGTTCCCCATCCACCGACACGGCAATATACTTATGCGTGTCCACATCGATGAACTGCACCACCTGATGTTTCTCCCGCGCCAGCTTTCCCCAGCGACTGGGCTTCTCCGGGTTCTGCTCGATCGCCTCCAGCACCCGCCCGTTGAGTTTGAACTGAACCCTCCGCAAGCGGCCGCTTCCTATGCGCTTAACGGGAATCCTCTGATCTTCCAGAACAACGATATCGCTGCTCATGAGCTGCGTGGCCACTGATCGTAAGGATTCGGCGAAGTCTGCCAACTATCTCCCACTTTCGCACGGCAGCCAAGGGCCTGATGGCTACAATACTCCACAAATACGCGCCGGATTCCACATGTTAGCGATCTGAATTCGTTGCTATCTTGATTCCTCAACGACTGGAGATTGGATGAAGAGCGGCTTAGAAAAGCGGACGGAAAAAGTTGTCTGAATCCCACTAGGCAAGCGAAACGTGAGACGGCGCAAAAGAATTGCACGCCTAAGGCAAAAAGAAGTGCGATCTCGTTCCACTGTTACCACTAAGATTCCTGCGTTCCCAGCAAATGACGGAGGCGGTGGCCAAGAGCCGCCCCGGTACTGAGTACTGGATACTAGCTATCTACTTCTTCCCCAACAATTCCACCACTCGCTCGTAATCATCTACCGAGGCGTACTCGATCACAATCCGCCCCTTGCCGTTGCGATCGCGGATTCTGACTCGCATCCCCAGCGTCCGCTCCATCTCTATTTGCGCCGCCCGCACGTTGGGATCGATCCATCGCGCGCCGCGTCCCTTCTTCGCAGTTGTCGCCTCTTGCCAAGGCAATGCCGCGAACGTTCCATTCAGCCGCATCACGCGCTCTTCAATCTCATCCCACTTCAGCCGTTTGCCTACAATTTCTTCTGCCACCAGCACGATGTGCGCTTCATTCTCCAGGCGCAGAAGTTCGCGAGCGTCGCTAAAGCTGAGCCGATCCTCCAGCATGTAGCCCATGACTTTTTCGGGAAGGCGCAACAGCCGCATGTAGTTCGCGACCGTCTCCCGCGACACGCCGATGCGCTGGGCAATCTGCGCCTGTGTCAGATGGAACTCCTGGCTGAGAACACGGAAGGCCTGCGCCTGCTCCAGGCAATTGAGATCTTCGCGCTGCACATTTTCGAGCACCGTCATCTCCGCCGCCTGCTGCGGCGAAAGATTGCGCACCAGCGCCGGGATCGTATCTTTCCCGGCCATCTTCGACGCGCGCAGCCGCCGCTCGCCCAGCACCAGGATGTAACTTCCCTGCTGCTGCCCCGGACGCACCACGACAGGCTGCACGACTCCGTGTTCCTTGACCGACTCGGCCAGGTCGACCAGCCCTTCTTCTTCAAACACCTGCCGGGTCTGGTAAGGATTCTTCTCGATCGAATCAAGGGCGATACTCACAACAACGTTGCGAGTCCCAGCCTCTTGCCGAACCGACAACGGTGCCACAGAGGTGTCAAGATCTTCAGTCTTGTCATTCCGAACGAAGTGAGGAACCTGCTGCTCGCCGGCGACCGCTTCGCCGCCGACCCGTTCCACAATCGCAACCCGCGATTCAGGCGTCACCACCCGCGGTCCCGGCAGCAATGACGCCAGCCCGCGCCCCAGAGCCCGCCGCTTATCTACCTTCTCGTCCTTCTTCTCAGGCTTCTCCGCCAAGTTTCCCGCTGCCGTAGTCATTCCGTTTTTCCTCTGTGAAACTCTGTATCCCCTGTGTTTAAGTTTTACAATTACATTGATATATGTCGATGTATATATCGATATAGGTAAATATACTAAGCGCTCTTGGCCGCAGGCTCCGAGCCCGCCGTGGCAAGCTGCTTCCCTAAGAGTTCTTTAGCCAGCCGGATGTAACTTTCCGCTCCCTTCGACCGCGGATCGTACATCAACGCTGGCTTGCCATGGCTTGGAGCCTCCGCCAGGCGAATGTTTCGCGGTATCGTCGCGTTGCACACCTTGTCCCCAAAAAATTGCTTCAACTCCGCCATCACTTGCTGCGCCAGGTTGGTACGCTCGTCCAGCATGGTCAGAACGACGCCTTCAATCTCAAGTTCAGGATTCAGCGCCGCGCGAATGCGCTCGATCGTGTCCACTAGCTCGCTGATGCCTTCGAGCGCAAAATATTCCGCCTGCATGGGGATCAAGACCGAATCGGAGGCGACCAACGCGTTCAGTGTCAGCAAATCTAACGCTGGAGGACAATCGACCACGATGTACTGAAAGCGATCGCGCAGGGGAGCGATCGCGTCCCGCAAACGGTATTCGCGACGGTCTGCCTCGACCAGTTCGATGTTGGCGCCGATCAGGTTCTTGTGCGAGGGAATCAGCCAAAGCTGATCGAGTTCAGTAGTCGCGAGCGCCTCCTCGCCGCTGGCAGCGCCGAGCAGCAGATGGTAGGTAGAAACGCGGTCGGGATCCTTCGCCAGCCCCAGTCCGCTGGTGGCGTTTGACTGCGGGTCGCAATCGATCAGCAAAGTATTCACTTCAGCCGCGGCGAAAGACGCGGCAAGGTTGATGGCGGTCGTAGTCTTACCCACGCCGCCCTTCTGATTGGCAACAGCGATAACACGTCCCATAAATTGTCGAGGAGCCAGAGCCATTCGCAGCATAATGCGCTTCGCATTTCGATTGCAATGTCGAATGTGAGGCGCGATGTTGAATTCATGTGCAAAACGCGTCCGATGTTCCAGTTGGAACAGAAGTCCGACGAGGGTTCAATTTGAAAATCTTGCACAACGAATATCGTGTCGGATCTTGGGCGCGGAGCCGAGAATGCCCGGCAACAATGTTCCAGTCGGAACATTCGATTAGGCAAATCGGATATAGGTCAGGAGGAGAAGCACGCACGGCACTTGAACGTTCCGACTCAAACATCGAATCCAGGTGATCAATCAAGACCCAGCTCGGAGTCGTTAGTCCGACGGCGATCCAACCATGAAGTCAGGTCGAGCAAGGAAAATGGCGTTTCCTTGTCTCTTCATCGTTACAAGACTGTCGCCCCGCCTCAAATAAGCGAATGATCCCACTTTAGGCCTGGTTCGATGGCAGGAGTTATCGTATTCCGGTGCCGAACAACATAAACCTCCCACCTGTTCACTTTCTTGGTTCCCTGTGACCAACAAGTAATACGCGGGAGCGTGATTGAGGAATCGGCACGGGGGCCTGCCAGGATAGCTCAACGGATTGAGTGTCCGCGAGTTGCGCCGAACCTATCAGCAGGGCAAGGTGTCCAGAAGAGCCGATCAGCTTCGCTGCAGTGGGTAAGACTTCCGAGAAGCGCTCGACGGCCCGCAGTGTCACGATATCAAAGCCCGGCTCTGAAGTCATTTCCTCCGCTCGCAGACTCCTCACATCAACGTCCGTCAACGCAAGCGCGCGAACCACTTCGCGCAAGAATACAGCCTTTCTATGGTTGGACTCGATCAAAGTTAGTGAAACCTCCGGAGCCCACAGCTTGATCGGAATCCCGGGAAAGCCAGCACCCGAGCCTAGG
Source organism: uncultured Acidobacteriaceae bacterium (assembly GCA_963789875.1). Lineage (GTDB taxonomy): Bacteria > Acidobacteriota > Terriglobia > Terriglobales > Acidobacteriaceae > Sulfotelmatobacter. Next base: position 819,778 of record CAWBMI010000002.1, read on the forward strand.
TCGGCAACCCGAGTCAAAGATTTCACCACCGAGGGCTCGGAGGAAAGACGAGGGAAAAGATGGCGAGCCGCGAAGAGAGATTCTCCAAAGTGGCGCGTGACGATTTCTTCGGGGTCACGAATAGCGGTGAGATTGATGCGGGCGTTCCAGCGTATTAGTATATCGATGTATGTCGATATATCTTCATAGAGCTTACCGTGGTCCCCATCCCCCTCGATGAAAGGCTGGAGCAGTTCGGCGATGCGGGCGGCCTGCATTGCATTGCGATTGTAGACGACCTTTGATGTGTCATACGCTCGATCAATGCTGTCCCTTCGGACAGGGGGTAAGGTCAGTTACCCGGTCTCGTTTCAGCAAAATGGACGATCGCGGAGTGAACCTCGGGTATTTGTGTGCGCCGAACATCGGCTGTTAGGCTACGCAGGATGCCAGTACTTACGGATCAAATTTCGCCAGATGTCAGAATGGCTTCAACTTCAGCCCTCCCCCGGGCGGTAATTGCCAGTGAGCGCAAAGCGGCGCGAGAGGTAACCTCCAACTATCCGAGTCCGGCTTTCCGTGTGTCGGGCTCGGCGACGAGCGGCACGCCCCCTGCAGCAACCCCTCCCCCCGACGCCACTAAGTCCGGAGGGCGTGTGGAAGAGCTGATTCAGCTATTGCGCGGCCGGTCTTACGCAGAGATCCGCCAGCGGATGTATGACAGCGCCCCCGGCAGCCCCTGGTGGGCAGCCTGCAAAGCTGAGTTGGAGCTGCGCAATGGGCAACAGGTAGCTGAGGCCTCGCTGGTGATGTCGCGCGTGTCGGAGAAGATGCGAGCTTCGACCCAGCACTTCGAGCAGTTGGCTGAAACCTTGCATCAGGCCACGCAGGATCTGGCCGAGCTGCTGCGCGGCACGCAAGACGCGGGGCGGCGGCTCGAGATCGCAGTGTACGTGACCATCGGGATCACGCTGGTCCAGCTATTTAATCTGATCTTCGAGATCTTCCGTCGGCGTTAGCGAGCGATTCCGAAGTCCCGCACGCATCGGCACTAGAGACAGTTTCGCACCAGCCTGCGATTGTTCGACCTGATAGAATCGTAGTAATGGCGGGGCCCTCACAACTCATTCAGATCGAGCTGAGCCCACCTCTTCGCCTGCCCAAGCCCGAGTGGCTCCGAGCCAAGGCCCCAGTCGGCGATAATTTTCACAACCTGAAAAAGCTCGCGCGCGGACTCGACCTGCACACGGTTTGCGAGTCAGCGCAGTGCCCCAATATCGGCGAGTGCTGGAATCACAAGACCGCGACCTTCATGCTGCTGGGAAACGTCTGCACGCGCCGTTGCGGATTTTGCGCGGTACCCAAAGGTCGTCCCGAGGCCATCGATTGGGACGAACCGCGCCGCGTCGCCGAAGCCGTAGCCACACTGGGTTTGAAGCATGCGGTCGTGACCAGCGTGAATCGCGATGACGACAACCTCGGCGGAGCGAAGGTTTTCGCCGAAACGATTCGCGAAATTCGCGAACTGATTTCAGATTGCCGCATCGAAGTTCTGATCCCCGATTTTCAAGGGCTGGAAGAACCGTTGAAAATTGTCCTCGACGCACGCCCTGACGTGCTGAACCACAACACCGAAACCGTTCCACGCCTCTATCGCACGGTGCGCTCTGGCGCGCGTTACCAGCGCACTCTCGATCTTCTTGCGAATACCAAAAAGTTCTCTCCTGGCATGGTTACGAAGAGTGGAGTGATGGTCGGCCTTGGCGAATCGACAGACGAACTCATCGAAGTCTTCCGCGACCTCGGTACTCGAGGCGTCGATATTCTCACCGTGGGCCAGTATCTGCGGCCTTCCCGCGACCACCTGCCGATTGCGCGCTTCTACACTCCTCAGGAATTTGTCGATTTAAGGAATGAAGCCTTGCGCTTTGGCTTCCGTCACGTGGAGTCCGGCCCCATGGTGCGCTCCAGCTATCACGCCCACGAGCAGGCAGAGTCCACGAGCGCACCGCAGACCGTCTCCTAGACAGTCCGTATGCCAGTCCGTATGCGAACGCCGATCTTCCAGGTGGATGCCTTCACCACGCGCCGCTTTGCCGGAAACCCCGCAGCGGTTATGCCAATGACTAGCTTTTTGCCGGACGGGGTGCTGCAGGCAATTGCCGCCGAGAACAACTTATCCGAGACCGCGTTCTTAGTTTCGGAAGGTCGAGATTACCGCCTGCGCTGGTTCACCCCGAACGTCGAGGTACCGCTCTGCGGCCACGCCACCCTGGCCAGTGCGGCTGTGGTGATGGAGCGGTTAGAGCCGGGGCGTCGGATTGTGCTTTTCCACTCCGCCAGCGGAGTTCTAACCGTGAAGCGTTCGGAGTCCGGCTACGTCATGGACTTCCCGTCGCGACCGTCCGATCCTGTCTCAGCGCCTCCCGGTCTTGCCCAGGGGCTGGGCGTCGAACCTGTCGAAGTCTTCTCAAATTCCTTCAACTACTTGGCGCTCCTGGAGAGTGTTGAGATTCTTCGGAACCTTGCTCCCGATATGACGGTGCTAGCGCGCCTGGATCGCCCGGGAGTGATCGTGACCGCACGCGGGGACGACACCTACGATTTCATCAGCAGATATTTCGCGCCGGCGAAAGGTGTACCCGAAGATCCGGTCACCGGCGCAGCCCATTGCATGCTTGCGCCGTACTGGGCTCAACGTCTTGGCAAGCGCATCTTTCGGGCCTATCAAGCTTCTCGCCGCGGTGGCGAGATCGTTTGCCGCCTGGCAGATGATCGCGTCGAACTGGAAGGATCCTGCGTGTTTTATATGGAAGGCGAGGTGGAGATCTGAGGAATTGAGGAATGGCGCAATTTAGCAATTGGGTGATTTCAGACTAGGCCCTCAAGCAATTTTCAATTGCTCAATTACAAATTTCCCAATTACCAAATCCCCTAGAAAACATGCAGCTTGATACTCAGATACTTCTTGGGATTCTCCCGGATCGCCTTGATCAAACCTTGAGTCTCTTCCAGCATGTGGTTAGCGTTGTTGTAGAGTGTGTCGTCCTTGAATAGCTTGCCTACTGTGCCCTTACCGGCTTCCAGATCGCTCGTGAGCGCGGCGATCTTGGTTACTGTCGTATCGATCTTCTTCGCCAGTTCCTCGTCCTTCGCCAGCTTGCCTAAAGTCCCTTTACCGGCATTGATGTCGTCGCTTACCTTCCTCAAGTTTGCGATGGTGTCGTTGGCATTGTTATACAGCGACGGATCTTTCAGGAATTTGCCCGCCGTACCTTTCCCCGCCTGCAGATCGTCGACCACCGCATTCATTTTGTCGAGGGTGGCGACGAACTTGTTGTAAGCATCGTTGCTGTTGATCAACTTGCCCAGGCTGCCCTGCCCTTTGGCGATTTCGTCCACCACTCCCTGGAACTGTTTCACCATCTGCGAGATCTGATCATAGAGAGCAGGATCGTAGATCAATTTTCCCAGCGAGCCCTTGCCGCTCTCTGCAAAAGCCAGAATGCGGTCGGCGCGCTTAAGCAGCGCATCCATGTTCTGTAGCGTGCTCTGGCTGGAGCGCACAACCTCGTTGAAGTCAGGATGCTGGCGTATAGGCAGCGTATCCCCGTCCAGCACCACAGGGCCGATGGCCTGCGAGCTGTCAATATCGAGAAAGGTTTCGCCCAGCACGCCGGCCGTATCAAGGGATATCACCGAGTCACGGCGAAGGTTGAAGCCGTACTTAGTGCTCACCTTCATCACGATTTCAACAGGCGTAATGAGTTTGTCTTTGTCGTTCACTATGCGGATCGCGGAAACATTCCCAATATCCACGCCGCTCAGGCGCACGGGGGCACCTACGCGCAGCCCACCGGCGTTATCGAAGTAGGAGAGCAGCGTTATCCGTTTGGTGAAGAACCCGCCGGTTCCGGACATCAGAAATAAAAGGAGCGCAAGAGTCAGGCTAGCGACGATTACCGTAACGCCAACCCGAAGTTCCGACCATTTGAGTTGCTTTTGGCTGGGCAAATGATTTCCTTAGACTGGCACCCTCGTCCCTTAGCGATGGCGTGAGATTACCCCAAGCATGCCGACGCTATCGCAGCATCATACCAAATCGCCAGCCTAGGCACGGCGGCGAAGACTCAGCGTGGGCAGTAACAGTAGCGCCAGCACGTAGGCTCCGATCCCGCAGGCCAAAGTCGCGGTCAAGCCGAACTGGATTGCGATTACCATGGCCAGGACTGAGCCCAGCACGCTGGCCGCGGCGTTCATGGCCCAAGCCCACTCTACGGCGTTGCCTTCGTCATTGAAACCGGCCGAACTGCCGAAGCCGGATTTCACCGCCAGGGCTCGCAACCCCGTGGGAAAAGGCATCCCCATTAAAAATCCGAGCGGAACCAGAAGTAGTCCGCTAAGTCCTAGACGCAAGCCAAACGCAAGCCCGACCCACGTGGGCAGAATTCGCGGCAGAACAAAGATGTCCGCCAGCAAAGCTGTGATCACAAGAAGGAGCGGCATCCACGCCATCTCAGTGCGTGGGAGCCAGCGCCGCGAAACCAGGCTCCCGGCGCCGCTCGAAAGCATCAGCAGAAAAATCACCACCGTCAGCGCATAGGTGGGATGCCCCAAAAACAGTACGAAGCGCTGGATAAATGCAATCTCCACCATGATGTAACCCAGGCCCACGGCAACGAAATAAAGCAGAGGCAGCGGAGACTGCCGGCTGCCCTGCAGCGCAAGCGGCAGGATCAGAAAAGCCAGCACCGCCGCGAACGATATAGCCAGAACCAGCAGTAAGACCAGCACTCCCAGATTTACCTTCCAGTCGATCGCCTCTCTCAGCCCTTCCTCCCCCAAGATTTGTCCGGCTTTGAGCGTGAAGAAGAAGAATGGAGCATTGTCGGTGACCGGCGCGACATTGTAGGCGTAGGTCTGCGCGAAGCGGTAAGGATCGTTGCTCGCGATTAAATCGTCAAAGGGGTTATCGTCGCCTGCTTCGGTGGCAGTTTCGTTACCGGATATATTTCCCGAACCCGCTTTCGGAAGGCCATATGGCAAATAAAGAGAAACGAGTTCCTTGTATCGCAAGAAATGACCGCTAACGGCCATCTGTTCCTGCGGGGTGAAAGCAGTTTTCTTTGCCAGAACTACGACTGGGATTCCATCCTCATCCAACTCGCCTTGCGAGGCCACAATAAAATTGCGCTCTGGATTCGCAACCCCCAGCCGATGCAGAGCCTCCATCGCCACCGAAACTACGCGCAGCGCCTCTCGAGGCTGGCGAAATTCCCAGCGTGTAATGGCGATCATACCGTCCGGTTTGAGATGCTCGAAATATTCGCGGAAAGCTTCCACCGTATAGAGATTGTTTTCACTGAGCGCGAAAGCACCCGCGGCAGTCGAGGCCCAGGTGTCAACCAGCGTCATCTGCACGACATCGAATTGTTGCGGCGTCGAGCGCAGGTAGGAGCGGCCATCGGTGACATGAATATGAACCTCAGGACGTTCGTAGAGGTTCAGAGAGTAGGCGGCGTAGCGCCCGCGCATGATGGTATCGGCGATGATGGGGTTGATCTCGATGCCGGTCACGCTCGGACTTCCATTCGCCACTGCGCGCAATACGTCCACGCCGCCGCCGGGCCCAATGATGGCGAACTCGCCGCGCGGGCGCAGAACATTTGCCAGCGCCGGTGGGGCCGACATCAGATTGTGCTCCCACTCCGAGCCGCTCCAGTGTGCCAGGTCGCAATTCATTATGTAGGTCGAAGCGTCGGCATCAATCACGATGGCCTTAGCTTCATCCTGGCGATCAACTTCCACACGCGACAGCGCATTCCAGCGGGAAAACTCCACCCAAGCCGGGTCGCGAAAGATGCCCTTGGCGTAGACCACATCGATCAGCCGGTTGGAATGGTTGGCAGCAATCAACACGATGAAGCCGACCACGAGCGCGGCACAAGTCTTACGCGCACTCGATGAATCGGCCCATACAACACCGGCCGCGGCCATCGCTACTGCCGCGGCCACGATGGTGTTCGGGCCCCCAATCCAGTTCAGCAGAGGAACGATCGCCAGGCAGGCCAAGGCTCCGCCACACAAGTCGGCGCCGTAAAGCCGCTGCACGCGCCAGGTTTCCCGGGCGAAGACAATCGAGAACAGCAATCCGGTCAGGAAGAAAGGCGTCGCCGCGGCGAGGTAGAGCACAGTGAGATACAGAAAATTCTTGCCGGTCACAGAGAGTGCCACCGGCACATGCAGCACAATTTCGAGCACGAGCAAAACCAGGGCCGAATTTGCCGTGCACAGGCGGGACGCCAGCATGCGCGTGTCGAAGCGAAGGAGGCGAGGCTTGAGTAGATAGGCAAAGACTCCGCCCGCACCCAAACCCAGCAGAGCAATCGAAATCGCCAAAAATGCAAAGTGATAAAAGAGCACGACCGAGAACAATCGAGTGAGCGCAAGTTCCAATAGCAACGCAGCAAAGCTGGTGAGCGCCAAACTTAAGAGAAGCGTGCGTTCGGGAATTTCAGCGGATGAGGTAATGGGCGCGGCAGCCTGTAGGGTCGCGGACATAGCTAAAAGGAATGCGTCAGTCTAGCAGAAGGTCCTTAGCTTTCGGGATAGTTAGTTACTGAGCCAGTTCTCCAGCCGGTTAGTTTTCAAGAATGACTTGCGCGATGGCCTGCTCGGCGGTGTGTGAAATCGATAGCGAGGCATTTTTCACGCCCAGTCGGGCCGCAACTTCGCCAGCCCGTCCATGAAAAATAATCGTCGGACGTGCGCCCGGCTGGCGCGCGACTTCGCAGTCCCGCCAGCGCACCCCGCGGCTCCAGCCAGTGCCCAAGGCCTTCATGGCCGCTTCTTTGGCGGCAAATCTCGCTGCGTAGCGCTCCACGCGATTCGCCTTCGAATCGCAATAGCGAATCTCCCCCGGGGTATAGATGCGCTGCACAAAGCGGTCGCCGAAGCGCGCAATCGTTTGCCGGATGCGCGGGACCTCCGCGATGTCAATACCGGTGCCGACGATCATATTTTCACCTTGCTCGCTCCTCAAATGCTCTTCGCAACTCCGCGACGGCCTCCGCGGCGCTCGTGGCAGCCGTGTCGATTACGATAGGCTCGCGGTTCCAGGGCTCATACTCGCGAGAGAGAACTTCTTCCCACGTGACGCGCAGTCCTGCGATGTCGGCTGGACGCGCTTCCAGCCGTTGACGATGCAGCTGCGGACTGGAACACGTAATTTCGACTTCAAACTTACCCGCTCCGGCCCCACTCGCGACCTCCGCCCAAGCGTCGCGAGTCACTCGAAGTGGATTGACGGAATCTGCAACCACAGTTCGACCGAGGAGAAGATTGTCTTTGGCGACCGCGTAGGCAATGCAATACCCAGACTCATCCAGCGGCCCGTTCATCTTGCCGCAATCGCGGATGGCTTGCTCAATGGAGTCGATGCACAAATACACCGCGCCGAGTTGACGAGCAAGCTCTCTGGCAATCGTTGTCTTTCCCACTCCCGGCAGTCCGCCAAAAATGATCAGCATGGTTCCCGTGGTCTGCGCCGCGAGACTGCAGCGCTGGATTCTTGCATCCATGCCCTAAAAGAGCCGGTCGCCGCGATAAATCAATTCCCCTTCGCTCATGCGCGCTTCTGCAGTAAGCCGGTGCGGCTTGGCCAGACCCTTCCCATCGATATGCAGTACCTCATGCCCATGCGCCACCAGCCAATCCGAAACCAGCATGCGGTGACAACGGAAGTATAGGCGCTCGGCGCACATATAAGCGGTAGGCGAAGCCTCCGCCAGCTTAATCAGTTCGGCGATCGCGTTCTCGAATTCCGGAGTCAGCATGTAGTCGGCATAATTCCGAAAGCTCTGATTGCGAATCGCAACGTGCGGAGACTCTTCGCGAGTCTTCTTGCGATAGCCTCCGAGCGCTTTCATCCAAACGTAGCGGATTCCAGCCGCAGGCAAACTCTGCTCCAGGGATTCACGATTGAATTGCGGCAGCCGCCGCGACATGGGGAAAGCCCGAATATCCACCAGAGTTCGGATGGCATGGGCCTGCAGCGTCTCGACCAAATCATCCAGCGAGCGGGTGGAATGTCCGACAGTGTAGAGGGTAGCCACAGCATTTGTTGAAGCCCATCCCGACCTATCGCGAGATAGGGCTAGTCCATTATCGAATACTCCAAATACGGTTGGGAGATCTTGACGATCCTGTCTTTCGGGTTCTCGCCAGCTGGGCCCGGATTCGTGTCCACGTCAATGACGGGAGAGAACTCCACGTCCACCTTGATGTAGGGACAGTCCTTGTAGACGTATCTTCTCTGTGTACGCGTGGAGATTCCGCCCTCCTCAATGAATACCGTGAAAAGGTCCTTTCGCGTCATTCCTGGCTTGATGGTTGAAATGGACTTCATCACGTGGCCAATCCAATTTGTGTGTTCCTGATCGATCGGGCCCCGGCCTGGCACAGCAATCACCTCCTGTGCCGGTACGCTGGCGACAATCATCAGCAGCACAGCCAGATTCGTGTAGACCAGTTTTCGCATGACAAACCCCTCTTCGAGAAAAGAAATAAACCTTCTATCGGATCTTTGCGAGAACGTTTACGAGAGTTTCCTCTTCTACGGGAGACACAGTCCGCAAATCCAGCAACACGCGGCCTTCGTCAACCCGCCCAAGAATCGGCGGGTCGGACAATCGCAGTCGCGCTGCCAGTTCGTCGGCACTCAGGCCGCCGCAACTCAGCGCCAACAGACGCGTGGGCAAAACGGAAGACGGCGCCGCACCGCCGCCGAGAAGTGAATCGCCATCGACGATCTCGACGTGCAAATTTTTCCCCTGCACTTGCGCCGCCAGCGCCTCGGCCCGCTGGCCGATTTCGTCTCTCGAAAGCCGCATCATGCGCAGGGTGGGAATCGCATCGTGATCGCGCCGCACGTAAGCAAGCAGAGTTGCTTCCAGTGCAGCATAGATCAGCTTATCGACACGCAGCGCGCGGAACAGCGAATTCGACCGCATGCGGGCAATCAATCGAGAACTACCGCTGATCAAGCCCGCCTGCGGGCCGCCCAGCAACTTGTCGCCGCTATACGTAACGATGTCCACTCCACATCGTAAGCTATCGAGCACACCCGGCTCACCGTTGATTCCGATCGAGCGCAAATCAAAAAGCGCGCCGCTGCCCAGATCTTCCATCAGCGGAATACCGCGCTCACGCGCTAGTGCCACCAACTCCGCCGTCGAAGGCTGCTCGGTGAAACCGGTGATCTCAAAATTCGAGCGATGCACCCGCAACAGCAACCGTGTTTTTTCAGTAATGGCGTGTTCGTAGTCCGCCACGCGAGTGCGGTTGGTCGTGCCCACCTCGCGCAGGGTCGCGCCTGACTTCGCCATCACATCGGGGATCCGAAACGAGCCACCGATTTCCACCAGCTCCCCGCGCGAAACAATAACTTCACCGCCCTCCGCCAGAGTATTAAGCGCCAGCAGCACCGCCGCAGCATTGTTGTTGACGACGATGGTAACGATATCGGCATTCGTTGACGATTCGATCCGCGGGGTATCGCTATTCAGCAGCTTGCGAAACAAACGGTCCACATGCACATCCCGCTTACCGCGCACGCCAGCTTCAAGATCAAATTCCAGATTGGAGTAGGTTCTTGCCGTCTCTCGAATATGCTCGATCGCGGCCTCACTCAGCGGAGCCCGGCCAAGGTTGGTGTGGAGGATTACACCCATAGCATTAATCACGCCCCGCAGAGAATAGCTCGTCGCCTGCCGAAGCTGGCTTTCCACGGCACCCGCCAGCCCGGCAAGTGCGAACTCCAGCGCATGCTCGTCGAGAAGCCCCGATGTAATCTCCTGCCGCAGCCGCGCTAGTACGTTGCGCGCCGCGTCGGCGACCGGTTCGTGGCCGTGGCTCGCCGCAAGAGAAGAAATCGCAGCCTCGCGCAGCAGTTCATCCACGGCGGGCAGCTTGCGAAAAAGCTCCGATAACGCGCTGTTTTTCACGGCAAGATTATCCCACGCCTCTGGTTAAAGCGTATGCAGGTAAGCGAGCAAGTCCTGCAACTCTTGCGGACTCAAAATCTGCCCATAGGCGGGCATCTCATGGCGCCCACTGCCAATGATTTCGCTAACGCGCTCGTCATTCGCCGGAAGTCCGCTCATCGGCAAATATTGATGCTGAAAAACGCCTTTCAACCCAGGACCTTTTCTACCCTTGGTCGAATAAGGCCGGTGGCAGCGGTCGCAGTGGTCGTCGTAGAGTTTGCGTCCGGCGGACTGCTGAGGATTAAGACCGAGCTCCGCGTCCGATCGCCGCCGCTCAACATCGCATCCTGCCAACATCGTCAGCAAAACAATCACGGTTAACGATAAGGTCATCCAGGTATGAATGTTTTTTGTGGTGCTCAGGCGCTGCTGCTGATTTAAAGCCGGTAGTGTCATCGTCGTAGTTAGTATCCCATAGCGCCGTTAAGCAGATGGCATCTTGCCGGACTGAAAGCACACCTCATTCATTTAGAATTTTTCTATGAGAGCGATCTTCCAGTGGAACCTGGGCCAGCGCAGTCTCGAACTCGGCAAGCGTACGCTGATCATGGGCATCGTCAACGTCACCCCGGATTCCTTCTCTGACGGTGGCCTCTATCTCGATTACGCGAAAGCCATCGAACATTCGCTCCAGTTGATCGACGACGGCGCCGACATCATCGACGTTGGCGGAGAGTCCACGCGTCCCGGTGCAAAAGTCGTCACCTCTTCGCCGCCGCAGCCCTTAGAAAAAGATAAGAAAACAATTCCTGAGGATTCTGCGACCGGGAAAGTTTCCGTGACCGAAGAAGAAGAGCTGCGAAGAGTTTTGCCGGTAATCATGGGAGTCAAAAAGTTTCGTCCAGATGCGGTGATCTCGATCGACACCTATAAAGCCAGCGCGGCCCGTGCCGCTCTGGGCGCAGGAGCCGAGATTGTCAACGACGTCAGCGGGCTGCGCTGGGATTCGAAGATGGCGAAGACCCTGGCCGAAATAAAATGCGGCGTCGTGTTGATGCACATGCGTGGGCGTCCAGAAGAATGGCGCACTTTACCGCCGCCTGGAGACATCGTGCTTCTGGTCAAACGCGAATTGCGAGAGCGGACAGAAACCGCAGTGCTGGCCGGGATCCGCCGCGAGCGGATTATGCTCGACCCCGGCTTCGGCTTCGGAAAGAGCTTCGAGCAGAACTATCCGCTGCTCTCGCATTTTCAGGATTTACAATCTCTGGGATTCCCGCTCCTCGCAGGAACGTCGAGAAAATCTTTTCTCGGCCGTACTCTGGCAAGAGATGGAAAAGATGCCGCGCCAGCCGACCGGCTTTATGGAAACCTCGCCGCGCAAACCGCGCTGATTCTCAAAGGCGCGCACATCCTGCGCACGCACGATGTGAAAGCCGCCGTGGACGCCGCACGCGTGGCCGACGCGATTCTGAGCGCTCGCTGACCGGAGTTCCGATTCTTGTTTCTACAACAGATACGTCCGGAACCGTGCAACCGCGATAACGGAACCGACCCTCCTCCAGTAGAGTAGTGCGATGAATCAAAGCAGCAGTCAAAATTCATTTCTCCAGAAACATTCACTCAGCCTGACCGCATTGGGCGTTGTAGCGCTCTTGATCGCGCTCTACACCCGATCCGATCCCTCTACGCACTGGGGCTCGTTTTTCGGCAACGCCATCGCGGATTGGTCCGGAGTACTGGTCACAGTGCTCATGACCAAACATCTGTACGAAAAAGGATCGGCCGAGAGTAAGCGCCCGAAAGGCAGACTGCCGTCCGTAGCGATTGAATTCCTGCGTGAGCACTCCCTCACTTTATTTCTTCTGATCACGGGTGCCGGTTGGGTCGTGGCGTTCCGAGCGATGGACCCGAACAGCAAGTGGGGACAAGTCGTCGGCAATATCGTTTCCGAGTGGACCCAGATTCTGGGGCTCGTGCTGATGACGAAGCGTCTGATGGAGATCGGCTCAAAGGAAAGCTAACGAGACTTCGCGTTCAGAAAGCTTTCCCCGAGTCCAGCAAAATCGTAACCGGCCCCTCATTCGTCAGCTCAACTTTCATCATCGACTGAAAGCGTCCAGTCTCGCAGCGCAGGCCAGCGGCCCGGATCTGCTCGACAAAGAATTCGTATAGTTGCCGTGCTTTTTCTGGCGGCGCCGCGGCGTCGAACGATGGACGCTTGCCCCGCCTTACATCTCCGTACAAAGTAAACTGAGAGACGGCCAGCACCCTTCCGCCAACATCCTGCAGGTTTAGATTCATTTTGCCCCGATCGTCTTCAAACACGCGCACCCCCACGATTTTTTCAACGAGATACAATGCGTCGGTTTCGCCGTCATCTCGGCCAACGCCCAGCAGAACGAGCAATCCTAGTCCGATCTGTCCAACAATCTCGCCGTCCACGGTTACTTGGGCCCGGCTCACTCGCTGCACTACAGCGCGCATAACGAAAGCTCCCGGTTACGGCGTTCCAGTCACCATTGATTCGTGTGCCGCCACCGCCTGCCATCGCCCCTCGCGATATACATAAATGTCGGTGAAGCGCACCCGCCCAAGAACTTTGCCCTGAGAGTCCGTTGCAGTTGCCAGACCTCGTATATATCCGAAATCTCCGTAGACACGTGGGCTCAACTCCGTCAATTCATTGTGGGATGGACGGTGGTCGGCAGCCTTTGCCAGTGTTGTGGCGCGACCAGAAATGCTTCCCTTCGGGTCCACGTCCTGAAACTCCTCAGCCAGAATGCAACCCAGAGATGCCGCGTCTTTCCGCTCCAGCGAGATTGCCCACTCTTTTTCAATCTGAATAAGTGCCGTCGCATCCTTGGCTTGTCCCGACGGACAAGCCGCGGCCATCGCGCACGGACACGCCATCAGCAACCACAACCACCACCCATGCTTCATCGGGTACCTTCCTACCCAAGCAGAGTCGCAAAGCCGCTCCATCATAAACCGCCGTTTGGCAGCCGTGCGGGGTTTGACCATCCGAACTCTTAGCCGTTAGGATTCTGGTTGTGCAATTTCACGGTCGGCAGAATCTCGGTCCGTTGCGGCAAGTCCCTTCCTTTACAGCAATTCACCGGGACGATTACACTACACACTCGCGTTTTTTGCTTTTCTGAAGGCGGTCGGAGGATGTTCTCCGGCGCCGGAAAGGCCTCGGGAAAAAATTAGCTCGGTCGAGTGTGAGATCGAACGACATCCAAAGCACACATCGCGATTTTAGATAAGCATTCGGGCCCGCATGGGCAGCTAACATAAATTCGACGCAAGCGAGGAGAAACATGGCAGCCGTTGACGAGAAGGTGAAACAGATCATCGTAGAGCAGTTGGGCGTGGACGAAGGGGAAGTAACTTCCAGCGCGTCGTTCGTGGACGACCTGGGTGCGGATTCGCTCGATACCGTCGAACTGGTAATGGCTTTTGAGGAAGCCTTCGACATCGAAATTCCCGACGAGGACGCGGAAAAAATCCGCACCGTCCAGGACGCCATCGATTACATCTCCAAGCATTCGAAAGGTGGCAAGTAGTTTGGGACGCAGGGTCGTGGTTACCGGAATCGGCCTGATCTGCGGCGTGGGCAATACCACCGAAGAGGTGTGGCAGGCCGTGCTCGCCGGCCAGAGCGGCGTGGCCCGCATCACGCAATTCGACTCCAGCAAGTACGCCTGCCAGATTGCCGCCGAGGTCAAGAACTTCGATCCTCTGAACTTCATCGAGAAAAAAGAAGTCAAGAAAATGGGACGCTTCATCCACCTCGCGATTGCCGCCGCGGATGAAGCGTTCAAAATGTCAAGCCTCAAAATCACTCCGGAAAATGCCGAGCGTGTGGGCGTGCACATCGGCTCCGGCATCGGCGGTTTCGATATTATCGAGCGCGAACATGCGGCCCTGCTCGAAGGCGGGCCGCGCAAGATTTCCCCTTTTTTTATTCCCGCGGCCATCGTCAATCTCGCAGCTGGCCATGTCTCCATGCGCTTCGGGGCCAAGGGGCCCAACGAAGCCACGGCCACGGCCTGCACCACCAGCGCCCACTCGGTTGGAGATTCGTTTCGCATCATTCAACACAACGACGCGGATGTCATGATCGCGGGCGGCTCCGAGGCTGCGATCACTCCGATGGGCGTCGGCGGATTCGCCGCCATGCGCGCTCTTTCCACGCGCAATGACGAGCCTGAGAAAGCGAGCCGCCCATGGGATAAAGATCGCGATGGTTTTGTCATGGGCGAAGGCGCGGGCATTCTTATTCTCGAAGAACTCGAACACGCGAAAAAACGCGGCGCTACGATCCTGGCCGAAGTCGCCGGCTATGGCATGTCCGGCGACGCCTTCCACATGACGCAACCCGCCCCCGAACACGAGGGAGGATTTCGTGTCATGCGAAATGCGGCCCGCGACGCCGGTGTCAGTCCCGACAAGGTCGATTACGTCAACGCCCACGGAACCTCGACGCCCATAGGCGACACCCTCGAAGCCCATGCGATTCGCAACTTTTTTGGTGAGCGGAAAATTCCCGTCAGCTCGACTAAATCGATGACCGGACATCTTCTAGGCGGTGCCGGCGGCCTCGAAGCGGGCATCACCGTCCTAGCCTTGCGCGATCAGATTCTGCCTCCGACCATCAATCTTGTTTGTCAGGACCCCGAAACCAACGCCATGGATTTTGTCCCCAACCACGCTCGAAAAGCCAAACTCGAATACGCCATGTCGAATTCCTTCGGCTTTGGCGGCACCAACGGCGCACTATTGTTCCGTCGCTGGTCTGAATAGAACTTTTTCCCGTTACGCAAGATGTGAATCGGCTCATGAAAGTTGAAGTTCAACGTCTATCCGTTATAGGCTTCGCTGCGTCTGTAGAGTAGAGAGTCAAGATCGAGCGTGTTTCCGGAGACATCGACGATGCGAAAATTGCCGTTTGGAATTGTTGCTCTCGCAGTCGTGACTGCAGCATCTCTCAGTCCACTCTGCGCGCGATCGAAAGACGACGCAGCTCAGAGCAAGCAAGACAAGGACAAGCAAGACACACAGAGCAAGAACGCGCAGGACGCAAAGACCGACGGGTTCAAGCCGGAGCAGGCTACCAGCAAAGGCTCGGTCACAATTAACGGAAAGGCGATTCCCTATGACTCGTTTGCCGGCACTCTCGTTGTTCATCCGAAGGGATGGGATGATGTGCCTCAGAACGCAGACAAGGACGACAAGAGTTCGCCGCCCGAAGCCAGCATGTTCTACGTTGCCTACATTAAGTCTGGCGAGAATTCACCGCGGCCCGTCACCTTCCTTTACAACGGCGGTCCAGGTTCATCGACCGTCTGGCTTCATATGGGTGCCTTTGGGCCGAAACGCGTTGTCACCGCCGACAATTCCCACACTGCAGCCGCGCCCTACGCCATCGTCAATAACGATTACAGCTTGCTCGATGTAAGCGACCTGGTGTTTATCGACGCTCCGGGCACCGGCTTCAGCCGTCTCGGCGGCAAGGATCGCGAAAAGGCGTTCTATGGGGTCGACGCCGATGCCGACGCCTTCGCTGATTTCATTTCACAATTCCTGACGAAGTACGGACGCTGGAATTCTCCGAAGTATTTGTTCGGCGAGAGCTATGGCACCACACGGTCGGCGGTGCTGGTCAACAAGCTTGAAACCGAAAAGTTCCTCGACTTCAACGGCGTGATTCTGCTCTCGCAGATTTTGAACTACGACAATAATGCCGACACACCGCAGTTCGATCCCGGCATCGATATGCCGTATCAGATCGCTCTGCCTACCTACACGGCATCTGCCTGGTATCACCACAAGCTGCCCGACGCCCCCAAGGAGTTGGCGCCGCTGCTGGCCGAGGTCGAGCACTTTGCCATGACGGATTACGCCGCAGCACTCGCAGCCGGAGCCACGCTTGCGCCGGATCAACGGAAGGCAATCGTCGCGAAGTTGCATCAATATACTGCGCTGCCCGCCGACTACATTGAGAAAGCCGATTTGCGCGTCAACGTTGGAGAATTTGTGAAGACGCTGAAGGGCGACAGCGATATGACTGCCGGCCGGCTCGACACCCGCTTCTCCGGACCCACGCTCGATCCCTTGAGCAAGGAAGCGGAGTACGATCCGCAGGCTGCGGCGATCGGCTCGGCCTACGTCTCAGCCTTTAACGATTACGTGCGCAAAGATTTGAAGTTCACCGAGAACCGCGAATACAAGCCGGAAATTGATATCGAGAAGAACTGGAATTTTCTGCATCAGGTCCCCGGCTCTCTCACACCTCTTCCCCAGGCAGCAAATGTGATGGTTGATCTGGCGAGCGCGATGAAATATAACCCGGGCTTGAAGATTCTGGTAAATGCAGGCTATTTCGATTTGGCAACGCCGTTCTTTGGAGCCGTCTTCGAAATGCAGCATTTACAAATTCCCGCAGCGCTGCAGAAGAGCATCGACTTCAAGTTCTATGAGTCGGGCCATATGGTCTATGCCCGCGAGGCCTCGCTGAAAGAACTGCACGAAAATGTGGCAGCTTTCATTGTGAGCACGGACAATTCGAAATCGAAGTGAGCTGCCGCCCCGCGACGCCCTCGACTTCGTTTCTTCCTTCGCGACTTTTTCTTGCCGATCAAGACGGTGGAATCGAAGTGCGATGAGCCGATGATGGAACCTGGTGGCTTGCCTGCATTGACATGCGGCAACCATTTCTGTAGATTCTGTCTGAACTGAACATAATGATATGGCGACATTAACCGGCGTGCAGAAGGGCTACATTCTGCACTGGGGCGAGATGGGAACGCGCTGGGGCATTAATCGCACGGTGGCGCAGATTCATGCTCTGCTGTACCTTTCGCCGCGAGCGCTACCGGCAGAGGAGATCGCCGAAACCCTAAGCGTTGCTCGCTCGAACGTGAGCACATCGATTCGCGAGCTGGAGGGTTGGGGCATCGTGCGGGCGGTGCATGTACTCGGCGACCGCCGCGAGCATTATGAGTCGATGAAAGATGTGTGGGAGATGTTCCGGCTGGTGATTGAGCACCGCAAGCGGCGCGAGATCGATCCCACGCGCGAGATGCTGCGCCGAAGTTTAGAGGAACTCGATCCCAAAGAAACCGGAGCAGATTTTACGCGCGAACGCCTGGCCGCTATGGCGGGATTTTTCGATGCCGTCACCGAACTGCACGACCAGATGAAAAGTCTGCCGACAGGAACGGTGCGGAAGCTCTTGCGCATGGGAACCAAGTTGAAAAAGAAGTAGCCAGTACCTAGTACCGAGTACCGAGTGTTTTCGCCGAAGGACCGTTTATAAATGACCTATGCCGATGAGCATAAGAAGATTTGGATTACGTTAACGGGGCTGCCGCTAACGATCGCGCTGGAGTGGCCCTTTCATCGCTCAACTTCGGGTGCCGATTTCTGGGTTGTGCATGGCGACATCCGGCTTGAGAATTCGTACGGGCTGCACGCGCCGGTCGCCATTAATTTGTCGGCCACGGTCCGCGAAGTCCTCCCATCCCTTGAGCCGAAGCATACCGAAGCACCGGTTATCAACGCGTTGCGCAAAGAAGTCGATCGCCGGCAGATCGAGTTCGCTAAGTCGGGCAAATTAATACCCGTCGCTTTTTCCAGCCGGTATTATGACTTCAAGCGCCAGAAGTGGGTTTTCGGCAAAGCTACTGATGACCTCATTGCAACGTTCATTGAGCGCAAGGTTTATTGGCAATCGAAGTTAGGGTCAGATCCCGCTCCCAAATCAGCTTCGAAAAACAAAGTCTGGATCGCCGACCCCATCGACGCGCAATACCTGGAGACGACTCCGGCGCACTTCCTCGAAGTTGCCGGACGGCTGGTCGCCGGGGATGGGCTTGTTCGCGTGGAGGACGAGTGGGCGGAGCCGACCGCCGGGCTGATGGGACAAACAGAGAGATTCGAGGCTGCCATGCGAGCGGCGGTGGAAGAGTTGGAAAAGAAGCACGCCTTTGAGAGAGGCTAGTCGCTCTTGCCTAACGATGTTTTGAAAGCGCGCGGCTTCCAGCCCCGCCGGATGACGCGCGAATCGATTGACTTTAGCCTCGGAAGCGATTACTTCGCAAAGAAGTAATCGAATGATTTCACGGCGTTGAATTCATCTTCCTTGACATCGAAGACGGTATAAAGCTTCGTCACGTTGAGAATGTCCTGCACCTTCTTGGTCAGGTTAAGAAGTTTCAGCTCGCCCCCGGCGTTGCGCACGGCGGTGAAGCTGCTCACCAATTCTCCGACTCCTGAAGAATCGATGTAATCCACCTGAGCCAGGTTGAGGATGATTTTTTTCTTCCCGTCGGCAATGAGTTTGCGGACTGTATCCCGCAACTGGCCGGTTTCCTCCCCAAGCGTGATGCGGCCGGAGAGGTCGACGATCGTAACGTGGCTGACTTCGCGCGTGCTGAGGTCCATGGTGTCGGTTCTCGGCTGCGGCCTTCGGCTCTAAAAAAGCAGCTCAAGCCTTGGCGGGAATGTTAGATAGGTCGGCGCCGCAAGTCAATGGCTGCCGTGGTTAGTGCGGCCAGAGAGGGCCAAACATCAGTAGCTGAGAGAATTCGCCCGGATTGGGGTGGCTGGCATTGGTTGTGAGTCGCGAATTTCCTGGATGGGCGAAGTCACGATCGGCGTGGCGTACTCGGGATGGTGAAATTCCAGGTGCATGCCGCGCCCCACAAACTGCAGCTTGAGCATAGACCCTCCCCAGGTAGAACCGGCGATAGCCACTTGCACCGGGTCGGGGCAGAATTCCGGGTGCCCTGAGATCAGAGCCTCACTCCCCCCGAGCAGCACCGCGGTGTAGCAGTGGTGCAAAGTCTGAATCTCCAACACCGTAGACGGTGGCAGGTCCTGCAGAAAGACCCCGCCCTCAATCTCAGACTGAATGATGGCGCTGTTGACGTCATCGGCAAGGTTGGGATGCGGCGTGAACATATCGGTACAACGTTCCTAGGAGTGTACCTCAAATCGGGCGTTTTGCATCACCGAAGCGAAGAACCTTAGAACATGGTCTCAGGGTTGGATGTCGGCGAGCCCTAACTGGCTGCGCAAAAAGCAAACCGATACCCAAAAACCAGCCGGTGGAGGCCCAGGTTGAGATAGCCAATGGAGGAGCCATGTGGAGAAAGCCGCCTCGACTGTCCTCCGAGCGAGCGCAGCAAGCCATGGAGAACGAAAACATGGCCATTTTCACGGCACAATCGCAATAGACCCGCCAGGGCCGACCAAGAGAGCCCCGCCTTCCGGGAACGGGCTCACGGCGTTGAACTGAATCCCGGCTTTTTTTCGCGGGCTGATGCGGGTAGGGTCCTGGGGCGGCCGGAAGTTGAAGGCGAACTTCGGTCCAACGATAAGCAGGCGGGGGTTGGCCTGGTTCTCATCCAAGTCTTTGTTCTTCGCCTTGCCGACCAGAGGACTCGCCCGGTTTCCCCGGTCGTAAGCCACCGCAGAAAAGTAAGGTTGAGGATGAATCTCTGAGAGCTTCCAAGTCTTTCCACCATCACTGGTGAAAGCCAGGTCAGGCCCGTCCTGATCGGGATGCTTATAATCCCCGCCGACGATCGCGCCGTGCAGCGGGTTGCGGAACGCGATGGAGAAGATTCCAGAAGATTCCGAGCCGTGCGCGATAGGAGTGTCGACGACCCGCCAGGTGCCTCCGAGGTCGGAAGAATGGAAAACGCGGGCCACGCGGCCACCAGTGGCGAACCAGATATCTGGACCGGACGAAGCCGCTTCCTTTCCCGACGACTGATCCGCCCGAACAATCGCGATGCACGAATTGCTGGCAGCGAATGCCGCCTCTCCTGCCAACGCCACCGGAAGTTGAGCCGATGGCATCGCATGCCACGCTTGCCCGTCGGCAGTCATAAGAAGTTGAAACTTCGACTGGCCGCTTTCGTCCGGAACCGGATCGCCTAAGACTATCCCGTGAATTCGATCCCAAAAGACCATTGAATCAAAGAAAGTTTTCGGATTGCTGGCACTGTATTCCAACTGCCAGTGCTGCCCCGCATCACCGGTGTGGTAAATGCGCGATTGGTCGCCCGGTCCGGAAGACATCAGGAACGCTTCGTCGGCGGAGAAGGCCACTACTCCCCGGAAATCAAGCGTGCTCGCCTCAGGCACCTGCGCCGCGATCCAGATGCGGCCGCCATCGGTAGTTCGCAAGTAAGTGCCGTGTGTACCCGAGGCCCAGGCGACCTGGCGCGAGACAGCACTTACGCCCCGTAGATTTTCTGTAGTGTGAGAGAGTTGAGTCTGGGGCGCATTGACCGGAAGCACAGAGGCCACGGCGAGAACCGCCAGCATGATTCGCATTGGAAAATTGTCTCAGAAAACCCGCTTGCAACCATTTACCATTTTTTATACTTCATAGTAAGCACGGGTTGTCGTCCTGCTTTTGCGCTCCTCTTCAGCACAGCAAATTCAGAACAGCTAGTCCAGCGGATGGATGCCCGGGTGATAACCGTCAGCGGTGCTGAATCCACAGTAGAATCGGGTTGTATAGTCGGAGTTTCACGCCGCTCCGCCAGGCCCAACTCATAAAGGAAAATGCCATGCCAAGAACGGTCTTAGGTCTACTGATGGCGGGGCTGGCGGTCAGCCTGTGCAACGTTAGCTCGGCGCAAGCCTTGAAGCCGCGCCCCCCGGCAGATCCCACGAGCATCAACTCATTTCGCAGCTCCGATAAAATTGCCGAGGACGCAGCGAACGCACCTCTGATCGTCCCCATGGGCGTGGCGGCCGGAACTCCCCTCAAAGTCGCGTTGGATTCCGAAGTTCGCATACGCAAAACAGGGCAAGCGATCCAGGGCAAGACAACGGAGCCTATATATGCCTTTGACAAGCTTTTGATTCCCGTGGGCACGAAGGTCAATGGCAAAGTGTCCGCGATCGATGCCGTCCCGGGGAAGGTGCGAACGCTCGAAGCGCTGGATGGAAATTTCTCTCCGACACGCAGTGTCCACGTACAATTTGACGAGCTGGTAATGGCCGACGGGCATCGAATCCCGCTGCAGACCATAGCCTCGCCGGCGCCCAATGGAGTTCTGCGCTTCGTCTCTGCCCATGAGGCGCAAAAGAAAAACAAGGTCGAAGATGCGGCGGCCAACAAAGTCAGTGCAACGCGGCAGGAGATCCAGCGCCAGTGGGGCGAACTGCAGAAGCAGATTCACGAGCCCGGCAAGATGCACAAGCTCAAGCGGCTTGCCCTGGCGCAACTCCCGGTCCATCCTCAATACATCGATCAGGGAACGAGTTTCAATGCGAATCTTCAGCAGGCCTTAGACTTCGGCACCGAGGCCGTGAAGCCCGAAGAGCTCACGACTATTGGAGCTCCTCCGCCGACCGGAAGCGTAGTGCATGCGCGGCTGGTCACGGCGCTGAGTTCGGCGTCGGCCAAAAGAGGAGATGTGGTTGAGGCTCTCATCACCGAGCCTCTGGTCGTATCCGATCACCTGATTTTGCCGGAAGGCAGCTTGATCAAAGGCTCGGTCATGCAGGCACAGCGGGCGCGCCGGTTGGGACGAAACGGCCAGCTACGAATTCTCTTTCACGAGGTCGCACCACCCAACGGAGCAGCACGCAGAGTCGAGACCAATCTGGAAGGTGTGGCCGTTTCTAAAGGCGAGCATCTCAAGCTTGATCAGGAGGGCGGCGCTCAGGTCACCACGCCCCGGACCCGCTATCTCACCACGGGCATCCAGGTGATGCTGGCGGCGAGCCAGGCCTCGCCCGACCGTGACGCCGGTCGCGGTGGGGCCAGCACCGGAGAAGCCGGGGGAGGAGCGGCCAGCGGCGCCTCGGGGTTCAAGCTGGTAGGAGCAATCGTCGGAATTGCCGCCCGTTCTCGACTAGTCTCAGCCGGATTCGGATCCTATGGAGCGGCAACTTCGATCTACTACCACTTCCTGGCACGAGGACGTGACGTTGTGTATCCCAAAGATATGGGTATGGTGATCGGCCTCGGGACGCGCGAAGACAAGAGCAAAGCGGCTCCGGGTTTCTGAACTCAGCCCTGCAGCCCAACCCAGCGTGTGTCATTCCAAACGGGCTCATGTCCGGGAAGAACCTGTTCTTGCTCTCAACCGCTACTTCGCGATAAACGGCACAAAAGACGCGCTCTTGCCGAAGTAGATGCGCAGAGTGCACTTATCGCCGACATGGGCGAAGGCAACCTCCAGCGAATCAGCGGGCTGGCTGACTTGGTCGGTCTCCATCGGAGCCCGAGCCAAATCCTGTTTTTCGTCGTAGGCGGCGCCGGGGGTCACATTTTTGTTGACTACCAGCGTCCACTTATCTTTGGCAGGAATTGGATATACCGTGTAAGCGCCTACCGGGATCGTAGAGCCCCCAAAGCTCAGGGGAGCCTCTGTGAAAAGCGTCATGGGAGCGCCCCCGGGCGCCCACGGCTTGCCGTTGGGAACCTTGTCGCTCTTGGCATTGACGGCGTTGTAGCGAATGTACACTTGGCGATCATCCTCCAGATTACAGGTCGCGGTCGACGAAGGCTCAGACTGTTGCCCCGAGCTTAACGCAGGTTGAGCGGCCAGAAAAAGAGTGGCCAGACAAAGAGTGGCCAGACAAACAAAGACGAAACGCGCGCGGAGCATGGCATTCCCCTCTGGCCGAAAAGTGTAGCGCCGAAATGGTTCCAGGGAAAGGGTTTTCGGGCTGCGATTCTTGATTGGAAGGAATTCGCCTCAGGCGTGCGCCCCCTTCGTCGCTGGTCTTCGGTGACGTTTTCAGGCAATGCTCCGGTTGCTACCGTGACCTTGCCCGGTATTCGTGCTGGGCAAGGATGGGGGCAATGGTAAAAGCAGCGAAGCTGAATATTCTTTATGGCGAAGGGGATGCCGAGGCGCAAACGGCTCCGGCAGCGGCATTTGAGGCGGCGGGACACACAGTAGACAAGGCATTGGGGCGCAAGGAAGTTGTGGCTGCTCTTGAGCGGCGCGGCTTCGACTTGGTAGTGTTGGGAGCAAGCCTGACCCGCAACGACCGGCATCATCTGCCCTACGCTGTGAAAAAGGCACAACCCGCGGCGCTGGTGCTGGTGATGCACGCCGATGGCAGCCGGCATCCCTATGTGGATGCGTGCACAGACACAGGCGGCAGCATAGAGAACGTCCTGGCTCGCATCGAAGGCATGAAGATCGCAGGATTGATGGCGGGAGCGGCGGCAGCAGCCGGAAGATAAGGCAGTTTGGGGTCTTTGAGAGGCGGCGAGTTTTCGCCGCCTTTTCTTCTGCGGTTGTTGCCTGCCAAGTCCCGCCACAGAAATTCAGGGGAACCCCGGAAGGCAAGAATCCCAGCAGTTAGTAAGTGGAGATTGAGCCTTATTGCTGGCGCTCGGTTGTGAGTTCTCTAGCGCTAGCAAACGTCGAAGTGGAACGCCCGAATAGGAACAAAAGAGCGAACCTGCTTAGTAATAGTGGAGTTCGCGAGCAGATTCAACCGATTCCTGCAGCATCGGCAGCGTGCCGAAGTTTCTTCCACCGCGGCCAAGTGGACCAAGAACCCGGGCTAAGAGTTATTCCGTACGATTTCGTGGCTAGGCCGCGCGGCCCAGCACCGGCTGCGTGCAGTGCGCGCATCGGCGGGCTTCGATCGGTATCTCGCTCAAGCACTCCGGACACTTCTTAGTCGTTGGGTCGGCCGGCTTCTCGCCCCGGTGCATGCGCGCAATCAGAGCGTTGACGGGCACGACCACAAAGAAATAAATTGCGGCGGCGATCAGGAGAAAATTCACCAGCGCCGTCAGAAAAACTCCGTAGGGAAAAGTAGTATTGCCGATCTTGCTGGCGAACTCCGTGAAGTCGGGCTTGCCCACCAGAAGCGCGACCAAGGGTTCGATCAGAGACTTCACGAGCGCGGTCACCACTCCGCCAAAAGCGGCGCCGATCACAATACCCACCGCCATGTCCACGACATTGCCGCGCAGGATGAACTTCTTGAAACCGTCCAGCATTTTCGAAATCCTCCAAAAAGATTGGGCGGCAAATGTACGACACGGCGGGAGGAAGGTCAAGGGTCGAGGGCCGCAAAAGCCGTCGCGACCCCTTGGATGTTTACGGCACCTTTTCAAATGCGCATGGGCATAACGATATACCGATACTTATAATCATCTCCCTCAGCGGGCCGCAGCTGCCCGGCGGATTGCGAGTCTTTCAGCTCCAGACGCACCTCGCTGGTGCCAGCGGCTTTGAGAAAGTCGACGAGATACACCGCATTGAAGCCGATGGTGAGAACCTCGCCATCGTAGGGAGCTTCGATCGAATCCTCGGACTCGCCCGCTTCAGTGGACGAAGCCGAAATCTTCACTTCGCCTTTTTCCAGCTTCAGCCGCACGGCGCGCGAGCGTTCATCGGCAAACTGTGCGACACGCTGGATGGCGCCGTTCAGGTCGGAATTGATCAGCACGATGCTCTTATTATTGTCCTTGGGCAGCACCGCCTCGAAATTAGGGAATTGTCCTGTGAGTTGCCGCGAGGTCAGCAGGCGCGAGCCGATGCGGAAAAATAAAGTCGATTCGTCTTTGGCAAACTCTACGGTCTCGGCGTCGGTCGAATCGAGCAGCGACTTGAGTTCATCCATCGCCTTCTTCGGGACTAGCGTCTTCATCTCGCCCGAAACGCCTTCAAATTTTTCTCCTGCTCGCTCGCAGTGAGCCAGGCGATGGCCATCGGTCGCAACCATCGTGATCGACTCCGGCTTGAGCAGCATCAGCGCGCCGTTCAGCGTGTAGCGAGACTCTTCGCTGGAGATAGCAAAACCGGTGCGCGCAATCAATCCGCGCAAAACCTGCCCAGGTATCTTGATGACTCCAGCGGTCGGAAAAACCGGCAGGCTGGGAAAATTCGACTTCGCCATGCCAACCATCTTCGTGTTGGAACGCCCGCAGCGAATGCTCACCCAGTGATTTTCCAGCAGCTTGATGGTGATATCGGCGTCCGGCAGCAGCTTTACATAATCGTGCAGCTTGCGCGCCGGAATAGTGCACGAGCCTTCTTTTTTTACCTTGGCGTTGCACGAAGTGCGCAGGCTGAGATCCAGATCAGTCGCGGTGATCGATAGCTTTCCCTCCGACGCCTCGAATAAATAGTTCGAGAGAATGGGAATTGTGGTCTTGCGCTCGACCACGCCCTGCGTGGCGGTCAACTCCCGCAACAATTCGAACTTGCTGACCGTGATTTCCATCGTTCCTACCGCGACGGCCGCTTCGACCGGCATAGACTTCGTCTCCCGTGCAGCTTTGCAAAAACCAATGCTACTTTTATTACGTCCCTTATATCAAATACAAAACCTATTAAACTAGCAGTAACAGTAGGCGTTGCGCAGAAGTGGAAATTCCTCCCAAAGTGTTTCTTCTCATCGCTTTGGAATCAACCCCTCGTGTGAGAAATCGGACCCTGCGTCGGCGCCCACCCCAGAGGAAGTTTTCCTCTTCTGCCAATTCCACTGGACCTTGCACAGCTTCCACACGCCATTCACAGCCTAAAAAAGTAAAACTGCGCTGCTTCGTGCAAAACTCGAAATGAATTCTAATTATCCGCCTAATTGCTCGGTCAATTTGTTCAGCAGCCTGTTCAAATCTTTGTCGTTCTTGCGAACCTCTTCAATTTTCTCAACCGAGTGCAGCACGGTGGTGTGATGCTTGCCGCCGAACTGCCGCCCAATTTCCGGCAGCGAAGCTTCAGTCATGTGCTTCGCCAGATACATCGCAATCTGCCGCGGATACACAATCGCCCGCGAATTGTCTTTCGCTTTGATCTCGACCAGACGCAGCCCGAACTGCTCCGCTACCATTTTCTGGATCGACTCGATCGTGATCTTCCGAGCCTGTGAGTCGATAAAATTCTTAAGCACCTGCTGCGCGTAAGGCAGCGTGATCTCCGCCCCAATCAAAGACGAGTGCGCGACCAGCCGAATGAGCGCTCCTTCCAACTCCCGCACGTTGGATCGAATATTTTGCGCGACATACAACGCCACGTCGGTCGGGAGCGTTACTTTCTCCTGTTCGGCCTTTTTCTGCAGGATGGCGACTTTGGTTTCAAGATCCGGCGGCTGAATGTCGGCGATCAGTCCCCACTCGAAGCGGCTGCGCAGGCGGTCTTCAATCTCCGCCAATTCTTTCGGAGATCGGTCGCTGGCGATTACGATCTGCTTCATCGTGTCATGCAGCGCGTTGAAGGTATGAAAAAATTCTTCCTGGGTGCGCTCTTTGCCGGCGAGAAATTGAATGTCGTCGATCAGCAGCACATCCACCCCGCGAAACTTATCGCGGAAAGTGGTCATCTTGTCGTAGCGCAGCGAGTTGATCATATCGTTCGTGAACTTCTCGCTCGACACGTAGCAGATGGCCGCCATGGGCTGGCGCCTCTTCACCTCATGCCCGATAGCTTGCATGAGATGCGTCTTGCCCATACCCACGCCACCGTAGAGGAAGAGCGGGTTGTAGGCCTTCGAAGGACGCTCGGCTACGGCCTGGCACGCGGCATGGGCGAACTGGTTGCCCGAGCCGATCACGAACGCATCGAAGGTGTAGCGTGGATTCAGTTGCGCCGCGCCATCCCAATCGAAGCGCGCCTGCGCCGGCGCGCTTACGGCAGGCGGCGCAGAGAGTCCGCCATTGTGACGAACTGTCGTTGACGCCGGATCATCCTCCGGCGTGACAAATTTTACATCGCTGAATTCGAGGCCAAGGTTATCGATGGCTTCCTGAATCAGGTCCGCATATTTATCGCCAGCGTGCCGGAACTCAACTGTGGGCACCCGAATGAAAAGAATTCCGCCGCTCGAATGGGAATAGCGCGTCGGTTTCAGCCAGGTGTCGTAGGAGTGCCGGTTGATCTTTTTTTCCAGGGCATCAAGAATACGAGTCCACGGATTGGGAGAGAGTGTCATGCTCGGAACTGACATAATTTATGAATATCCGCCGCGGCGTCCCGGCGGCTGGCTGAGGGCGCCTCTCGAAAATATTGTCTTACCGACTTGCTGATGGAACTCTTAGTGTACTGCGGAATGCGCCGATCATATCCTGCGCGGTTGTCATGTTGAAAGAGATTGTTTCGAAAGCCGACAGTCCGGCATGGTAGCACAAAATTTTTTCGCCGTGCGGAAAACTTCGCACTCATTTGTTTCTCGCACACCATTCGGAACCCTAAGCGGGCCGCGTGTCAAGTGGCGAACATGTAACTGCACTGAGAGCCGTGCAAACAGAGAGCGAGGCACGGAGCTTACATGCTTCGCTCTTTTTGGTAGTAGGTCAAAAGTGCTTACGGGCACTGCCCTCCCGGGCACGACATCACCCCCGTCAGGGGAACGTTTTGCGGGCTGTTCGTCGCCGAGTCGACGATACTCATGGTCTGACTGCTTTTTCCATCAGGGGCGTTCGAGGTATCAAACTCGACCACTATGTTGCAACTCGCGCCCGCACCCAAAGTAGAACCACAAGTCGTACTTGAAACTAGAAACGGATCGTCGTCCAGATTCGCTCCGATGCTGGAGATGCTCATGGTGGCCCCTCCGTTGTTCGTGAGCACTACGGTTCTATAAGCTGGCGGATCGCCGTAGAAGTGCGTGCCAAAATTGACCGATGAGGGAGACACAGAAGCAGTCTCACTCTGGATAGTCACCGAGACCGAGCTGGAGGGTATGCCATTGGCCACGATGGCAAGCGCGCTGGCGCCGGTTCCAATGGTAGACGGGATGTCGAACTCCGTGGAGACAACTGCGCTTCCCGTAGCTACCGCCATGGTGCTGTGATTGTGAGTTTTGCAATAGACCACGTTTCCAGTCGCATTATTGGTGATGCGAACCACTGGGTAGTTCGACGCCATCTGGGCGTCATCGCCGTATGCCGCGCCTTGTGACAATCCGTTGAACTGAGTGCCCGTGATGGCGTTATTGCTGCTTCCCGGTGCGAGTGATGTAGCCAGTGAGGTGATCGTCGGCTGCCACGCGCTCTGGTAGGTGCCACTCGCCGTGTAAACCTCCACGGTCGTCGAGCCATCCGTAAACAAGACCTGCCCGTTGGGGAGCACGAGCATGCGCGCCACATAGGTAGCATCACTGGCCGCCCTCGAGGGACCGGCCACCGCGGTCAAAGTGCTGCCGTTAAATTCATAGAATTTGCTTCCGGCGGCGTAGCAGGGAGACTGCGGACCTACATCAATCAGCACGTTGCCATCGGGCAAAAGCGCCGCGGGACCGTCTTCCACGCCGGCTGAGCTTGGAATTACTGGGCCCTCCGACCACGTGCCGCTGGAGGTGCTGTAGATCGCCGTGTTGCTGGTGCCTCCGACTGCGAACACCGAGCCTTCGGGGCGCAGAACCGCAGGGCCAATCTCTACACAAGAAGTGTTGGGCAATCCCACAACGGTGCTGCCGGCGCTTGTCCACTTGCCTGTGCTTGGGTTGAACAGCTCCGAATTTGTGCCGTCCCATACGTCGACTGCCAGGATGTCACCATTGGGTAACAACTCCCAGCCCTCCTCCGAGTTCTGATCAGCTTTGCCATTACCGGCGCCGATGATCGTCCAGGTTAAGGTGGTGGCGTTCAGTTGAGCTTGATAAGTCTGATTGGTGCACTCCGTGCCTGCCACGCCGCAGTTGCCGATCATGAATGTTCCGTTCGGCAACACGACGCTGGCGGCGTCTCCAATGTGAGTCCAACCCGAAGGCGGGCTGATCGATGTCCAGCTGTTGGTCGCCGGATTGTAGATGGCGCCCAGGTTGGTTTCGGCTTCGGCGCCATTGTTGTACTCTCCCCCGACGACCACCAGGCGTCCGTCAGGCAAAACTGCAGACGCGTAATAGAGTGGCGAGTAGCCTGACGGCATCGACGCAAGCGTCGTCCACGTTCCGGTGCTGTAGCTGCCCGTGCTGGTGGGAGTTAATCGATACCAGTTTCCGGTGCCGTAGCCGCTCGTCGCCATTCCTTGCGCCATGACGGTGCCGTCGGTGAGCAGCAGAGCCGTGCCAAGCGGGGCTGGGGGCGTATGCGTTAAAGTCGTCCACGTTTGTGCGCCCGCAGGCGCGGCAGAGATGAGAAGCGTAAACAACACGAAGCCGGCAGCGAGTATCCGTTGGGTTCTCATGAGATTCTCTCCTGAATTTGCGTGCGGATCTTAAGCGCTTTGGAAATATTGAGTGGTCTGCGAAAACGAGTGAGGTTAACGAGTTTATGTCGGGTTGAGTAAGTTGAAACTCTAAGGCTGGTTTTTTTACGGAATCCGGAAAGGATTCAGTCTGTGACGGTTGGAGCGGGAGCGGTTCACCCTTTGCCCTGAAGGCGCCCGGTCATTTATACTCCTCGTTTGCCCTAACACTGTCGACGGAACTAGGAGTAGTAATCTTTCATGCCCAAGCGTACATTCCAACCTAACCGGCGCAGGCGAAGCAAGAAGCATGGCTTTCGCACGCGCATGAAGACCCAGGGCGGCCAGAAGGTGATTTCACGCCGCCGCGCCAAGGGGCGGAAACGGGTTTCGGTAAAACCCGGATTCCGCGAGTAGCTTTTTTCTGGTGCCGCACACCTCCACAGTCCAGACAGTTAACCAGCGGTTTGAGGTTGTGCTGGTTGATGCCGTGGTCGGAGCTGGGCTTGAGTTAGCGATGCCGCCAAAGAAAACCGCCCGCTTCCCACGAACGTCGCGACTTTTACGCCACGCGGATTTCGAGCGTGTGTACAAGGCAGGGAAGCGACATTTTTCCGCGTCGATGACGGTTTTTTATCTGGCGCGGCCGGAGGGCGAGGTGCACCTGCGCACGAAAGCGCAACCGCCAAGCGGACTGCGCGTGGGGTTCACTGTGGGCCGCGCGCTGGGCGGAGCGGTCGTGCGCAATCGTATGAAGCGGCGCTTGCGCGAAGCGGTGCGCTTGTCGTTTCCCGTGGAAAACGTCCCCGCGGATGTGGTCATCAATCCGAAGAAGTCGCTGCTCACCTCGGACTTCACTGATGTTGTGAACGAGGTGATCCGGGCCTTCGCGGTCATCGAACAAAAGTTGTCGGGGAAGCCGGCCAATTTGCCGGTAACGCAATTGGCTGGAAGCCGAAAGCCGGAGGCCGGAAGCCGATCTTGATGCGAAGCGCGCAATCCGTCGTGTTGCAACTGCTGCGGGCTTACAAGTGGGCGATCTCGCCGCTGTTTCCGGGGGCATGCCGTTACATTCCCACCTGCTCCGAATACGCCATGGAGGCAGTGGAGCGTTACGGAGCATGGCGCGGCGGATGGGTGGCCTTGGCGAGGTTGTTGCGCTGCCATCCTCTGGGACGCAGCGGTTACGATCCGGTGGTAAAAACGCCGAGAGTCATCAGCTCGGGAAGTCACAGCGCACAGAATGGTGCGGCTTGCGCGCACTAGAGATCGGTATTGATACCACCGGAATCTGACGGAAATCAAACTTTGGCCGAATTCAAGAATCCTCAGCAGGAACCCGGCGCAGAACGCAAACTGCTTTTAGTTTTTCTTCTGACGTTCGTCGCGCTCATGGTGTTTCAGCCGCTGATGAAGAGATTTGGGCTTCAGCCGGCCACGCCTCCTCCCGCCGTACAGCAGCCGGCCCATCCCGCGCCAGCGCAAACCGCCGATCTTTCATCGACAGCAACTCCGGCCGCATCGACCCCTCCGCCAAACGCTGAGAGCAAGCAGGCCTCCGCGGAAACTGAGACTGTGATTGAGAACGATCTCTACAAAGTTACTTTCACCAATCGCGGCGCGCAGGTGAAGTCCTGGATTCTTAAGAAATTCGATAACGAGGCGCAGAACGGATTGCTCGATCTGGTCAATACGGCCGCGGCGCAGAAATACGGCTACCCGCTCTCCCTGTGGACGTACGACGAGAACTTGCGCTCCAAGCTGAGTTCGGTTCTCTACGTTCCCTCAAACGAAGGCCAGCTCACCGCCCCGGCGCAGATCACTTTCGAGTATGCCGATCACGATCTTGCAGTGCGAAAGTCTTTCCACTTCGACCACAACAGTTATGTGCTGAACGTAGAAACCTCGGTCGTATATAAAGGAAATCAAACCTTTGCTGCGACCGCTTGGCCTTCGGGTTTCGGCGACGAAGCCACTGCTCCCGCATACGCTGCGGCTCGCATCGATTACCACAACGACGCCTCCACCGAGCGCACCGGATATATTTTGTTCCCGAACTATATTTCCCGGCTCGCGGTAAAAAGCATCAGCGGAGGCGGGAGCATTCATGGGCCCTTCGAGTGGGCCGGCACCGGCGATCAATACTTCACGGCAATTTTTATTCCTGTCAATCCCGCCAGCGCCACCATGGTTACGATGCGGGACTCGCTCGAAATTCCCTCCAAGCCCGGCTCCAACGAAAACGCGAAGGTAGATGTCCTCGGCGCCGCCGTCGGCGATCTGCACGGCCCCACTTCCGAGCGTATGTTCGTGGGACCTAAAGAACTGAGAGTGCTCGATGGAATTTCCGTCCCGACCATCAAGAACGATAACCGCGATCTGCGCGGCATCGTGGACTTCGGCTGGTGGGGCATCCTCTCTCGCCCCTTATTCCTCTGGCTGCAGTGGACCTACAAGCACATCGTACCCAACTGGGGTTGGGCGATCGTTCTTCAGACGTTGATCATTACGATCGCATTGCTGCCACTACGCATCACGCAGATGAAGTCAATGCTGAAGATGCAGCGCGTGGCCCCGCAGATCAAATCCATTCAGGAAAAATACAAGAAATACACCCTGCGCGATCCGCGCAAGGCGGCGATGAACGAGGAGATCAGCGCCCTCTATAAAAAAGAAGGAGTGAATCCCGCGGGCGGCTGTCTGCCCCTCCTGATCCAGTTTCCTTTCCTGATCGCGTACTATCGCATGCTGGGCGTTGCGCTCGATCTCCGCCACGCGCACTGGCTTTGGATCCACGATCTCTCGGCGCGCGATCCCTATTTCATTCTGCCTATCGTGATGGTCGCCAGCATGTTCCTGATGCAGCGCATGACCCCGCAAACCGGCATGGACCCGGCGCAGCAGAGAATGATGACCGTGATGATGCCGCTGATGATGGGCTTCATCTTTTTCAATCTCGCCTCTGGCTTGAACCTGTACTACACCGAGAGTAATTTAATCTCGATGGCGCAACAGGCCGTGATGAACCGCACCAAGCTGGGCCGCGAAATGCGCGAGATGATGGAGAAGCGCGCCCGGAAGAAAGAGAAATAAACGACCGTTGGCTCTTAGCCTTTAGCTCTTAGCTTGAAGAGCAAGCCCGCAGAGATTGCGATAAGATTTGTTTTCGACCAAAAGCTTTACCCTGTGAACCTCTGTGTCCCCTGTGGTGAAAGGTTTTGAGTTTCAAGCTAAAAGCCAAGAGCTCCCTATGGATAAAGTCGCTGCCGCCAATCGTATCAACGAATTTCTCAAAGCCGTCGTCACCCATGGCGGCCTACACCTGAAATACCGCATCGTCGTTGACCCTCCCGCTCTCAGCGAGTGGGAGAAGCCCGAGGTCTTCGTCGACTTCTCCGGTCCCGATTCCACGCTGCTGCTCGATCGCGGCGGCGAACTCTTGCGCGCCTTGGAATTGCTCGCCCTCGAAATTCTGCGTATTCCCTCGGGCGAACACGACCAGATTTTTTTCGATTGCAAGAGCCAGCGCCTGGCACGGACTCAGGAAGTGCGCATGGCGGCCACCGTTGCCGCCGAAAAAGTTCGCCAGACCGGAACACCTTTTCATTTCGCACCCATGTCGTCGCGCGAGCGGCGCATCGTCCACCTCGCTCTCCGCGACCAGACCGACCTGCGCACCGAGAGCGATGGCGAAGGCTTGCACCGCTGCGTCGTGCTCTATCCGGCGGACTACAAGCCGGCCGAGAGCAAACCAGCGCGGCGCACATTGCCGTGATGAGAGCCTTGGCTCCATGAGCAACCGTTTCGGCTTCGACTTTTTCTTCTTTTTCACTCTTGCGGTGCTGATTCCCTGCGTGCAAGCTCAGCAAGGCCAGTCAGCGTCTCCCAGTAGCTCGTCTTCGCTTACGCATGGCGGAAAATCTCCCGCCCAATCTGAATCTCGGCTTGATGCAGGTTCGATAACCCAAGGCGTATACCGCAATCCGACGTTCGGATTTACCTGCAAGATTCCGGCAGGGTGGGTGTTGCGAACAGAGGAGATGAATGCGCAGGAGAGCGGAGACCCAGCCGAATCCAAGACAACCGCCGGAAAAACAGGACAGGTTCTCTTGGCGGCGTTTTCTCGTCCTCCGCTGGCGCATGGCGAGGACGTGAATTCTTCGATTCTAATTGCGGCGGAGAGCGCCGCCGCTTACCCGGGATTAAAAGAAGCCGCGCAATATCTTGGACCGGTGAGCGAGATCGCAAAGGCTCAGGGCTTCGACGTTGTAAGCGAGCCTTACGAATTCGCGGCGGGTGCGAAGACAATGGCGCGAGAGGATTTTCAGAAAAACGTTGCCACGCGAGTAATGTTGCAATCTACGCTGGTCATGCTGGCGCGTGGCTATGCGCTTTCATTTACGTTTATCGGCGGCACCGAGGACGAAGTGAGCGAATTTATTTCTGGACTCAGTTTTGGAGCTGCCGCGAAAGCGCCTCAGCATTAAAGTGTCTCAAGAATAGGAAAGCTGTTTCCCGAATCACAATGAAGCTGAAATTGCCGGAAGGTTCTTTTCGAGCCTATCTCTTCGATTGCGACGGCACCATCGCCGATTCCATGCCGTTGCACTACCGCGCGTGGAAAAAGGCGCTTGCGGAAAGAAATTGCGATTTCGACGAGCAACTTTTTTATGCCTGGGGGGGTATGCCGGTCGCCGAGATTATCTCGACGCTCAATCAAAAGCATGGGCTGACGATGCCGGTGGAAGCCGTGGGCCGGAGAAAAGAAGACTTGTACTTCGAATTGCTGCCGGAACTCGAAGCGGTTCCGGAAGTGCTCGAGCATATTGAAGAGGCACGCAACAGGATTCCGATTGCTGTAGTGTCGGGAAGCACGAGACAATCCGTCACCGCGTCACTGGTCACACTAAAGTTGCTCGATCGCTTCGACGCGATGGTTTGCGCCGGAGAATACACGAAGAGCAAGCCCGACCCGGAAGCATTTCTGCTGGCAGCGGCAAAACTAGGCGTCGCCCCAGAAAAGTGCCTGGTATTCGAAGACACTGAAATGGGCATTCAGGCCGCGAAGGCCGCGGGCATGGCTTCGGTGAAAGTTCCACCACCGTGGGAGCGCCGCGCGGGCGGTTCCTGAAAATGATCTCTTGCTTGGCTTTGAAAGGGCGCGGCTTCAGCCGCGCCGTAAAGTTGTTCCGCCTCAACCTCGGCTTCTGCCGCTGCGGTATGTTTGATCGGCTGCCGCTAAAGCGCCCTGCCAGCACCGCATCAGTCCAAGGCTTCGGGCTCCAACGCGATGTTAGTTTCGCCGGCAGCTTTTTTCTGGGCGTACTTTTTCATCCAGGCTTCCCAGCTCTTGCCGGCGGCCGTATCGCGTCCGGTGAAAGCGAGTGCGGCGATGTCGGCATAAGAGATGGAAGCTTTTTCGTTGCTATTTTTCGGATAGAGCCGAATGACAGAATCTTTCAGCGTGGTGGTAGTGCGTCGGTCGAAGAGGTAGCCTTCAATCTTCGATCCATCCTTGCGCGTGATGGTCACGTCGCCACGATAGTCAAAAGCTTTTTCCAGCGCACTGCGGATTTCTTCATCGCTCGCCAGCTGCGGAATCCAGCCCTCAAGCTGTTCGTGGGCCGTGCCGGGAGCGATCTCCAGAGCGTCAGGATTGGCGTGCGGCACGGCCTGCGCCGCTTCGTGATCGACGTGCCCGGATTCTTTACCAGTCATGTTTTTCTATTTTTCTCGAGTAGAATAAATTTTCCAACCACTCTTTCGGAACCCAAACGCGCGCGTTCACCCAGGCCCCGCTGCCTATGTTGCAGAGATCGACATCCTTTTCGGGATCATGGTAATCGAAGTCGAGCGTTCCCGACTGAGCTGCCCTTGAACTCATGTGCGGTTTGTCATAATGGCGCGCGGGCGAGTATTCGTACTCGTCGATTGCCTTCTGGAGATATTGTTTCTTTAACGCCATCAGTTCGGATTCTTTGCCTGTCATAGCGTGGCCAGGTCGCGAAGCGACGGTATTCATTAGCCCCGCAAGTAAGTGCGGGGAGATGAAGGACGGAGGAACATAGTCCCTTCAGGGACGACAGAGCCTTATGCGCGAGTTTCCTGCGGCTCGCTCGTGGCCGCGATCTGCACCAGCGGATGCACCGGCGCCGAAGGCTCATCCAACATACGCAGCGCTTCCTTATCGCGATAGCCTGAGAACAAAGTAGCCTTCACCGTGGCCAGAAATCCGCCCAGCGAGCTGAAGGTCGCATTCACAGCCGAAGCTTCATATCCACTATGCACCATGCAATTCGCGCAGGCGGGGTTGCCGCTCTCCGTGCCGTAGTTGCTCCAATTCGTAGTCGTGAGCAACTCGTCGAAAGTTTCAGCGTAGCCATCCTGCAGCAGGTAGCAAGGCTTCTGCCATCCGAAAACGTTGTAAGTCGGCATGCCCCACGGAGTGCACGGATAAGTCCGCTTGCCCATCAGAAATTCCAAAAACAGCGGCGAAAGATTAAATCGCCAGTTCTTCTTGCGATTCGACAGAATCGCGCGGAACATCCGTCGCGTGCGTGCGCGCCCGAGAAAATGTTTCTGATCCGGAGCTTTATCGTAAGAATAGCCCGGCGAGAGCATCATGCCCTCAAGCCCAAGTTCCATCATGTCATCGAAAAAGGCACGGACAGATTTCGGATCGGCCCCGTCAAACAGAGTCGTGTTCGTCGTCACACGAAAACCGCGGCTGAGAGCTTCTTTGATTCCATCAACAGCGATGTCGTATCCGCCTTCGCGGCAAACGGCAAGATCATGCTCTTCGCGCTGCCCGTCAAGGTGAACGCTGAAAGTCAGATACTTGCTAGGCTTGAATAAATGTATTTTCTCTTTTAGAAGAAGAGCATTGGTGCAGAGATAAATATATTTCTTGCGCGCAACCAGGCCTTCGACAATCTTGTCGATCTCCGGATGCATCAGCGGCTCGCCGCCCGGGATCGACACCATGGGTGCTCCGCATTCGTCAACCGCGCGAAAGCATTCCTCTGGAGAAAGATCTTTCTTCAGAATGTGCGCCGGATACTGAATCTTGCCGCATCCCGCGCAAGCCAGATTGCAGCGAAACAAAGGCTCAAGCATCAGCACAAGCGGATACTGCTTGCGCCCGGCCAGCTTCTGCCGCAGCACATAGCTCGTCACAGTCCACATCTGTGAAACGGGAACGGCCATTTATGTTCGGGAACCCCTGTCCCTGTATTTTATCAGGCTCGCGTACTTAGATGGACCCGAAGCGGTTCAGGGTGCCAGAAAAGAAACCGCCCTTACTCGCCGGTGGCTTTACACGAGAAGCGAATAACCATCCATTTTTGGGTCTGCGGAACCAATTCAAAACGGGACGTTTACCGCCTCGGTTCGCAACTTCCCGGCGTCGAAAAAACGCTCCTTCCGTGCTATAATTTCTACAGTAACCAATCGGGCCTAAGTATAAGGCATTTCAATAACTTGAAGTCGATTCGAAGGCGCAGCCGAACGCCGGGTCCGGCGCTGACTTGAGCGTCTTTTTTCCAGCGCAACGAGTCACAGGTTAGCAGAAAAAATCGGGCATTTTCCCGCGGAGCGGAATGGCCACCAAAGAGATCAATACTCCCATCGTCGAAACCAAAACAAAAAACGGAGTTGTCACCCCCATCACCGGACAACGGCGGCGGCAAGAGTGATTACACTGCGGACTCGATCAAAGTTCTCA
Organism: uncultured Acidobacteriaceae bacterium; assembly: GCA_963789875.1. Lineage (GTDB taxonomy): Bacteria > Acidobacteriota > Terriglobia > Terriglobales > Acidobacteriaceae > Sulfotelmatobacter. The sequence goes on from CAWBMI010000002.1 coordinate 856,602, forward strand.
GCGGCATGGAACATGTCAGGAAGCGTCCTGCCATGTACATCGGATCGACCGGTGAAGTTGGGTTGCATCATCTGGTGTACGAAGTTGTCGACAATTCCGTGGATGAGGCGCTCGCGGGATTCGCCAAGGAGATTAACGTAACCATCCACATCGACAACAGCATCACCGTTGTCGATGACGGCCGCGGCATTCCTGTCGATGATATGGAAATCGAGGGCGAAAAGGTGTCCGCTGCGCAGGTTGTGATGACCACGCTGAATGCCGGCGGCAAATTCGATTCTTCGAGCTACAAAGTATCGGGCGGACTGCACGGCGTTGGAGTTTCCGTGGTCAACGCGCTCAGCGAAGAACTTGATCTCGAAATCTGGCGCGACGGCTTTACCTGGGAGCAGACCTATTCGAAGGGCGAGCCCACCAGCAAGCTGAAAAAGACAGGTGCCAGCAAGCACCGTGGTACGAAGGTGCACTTCCTGCCCGACCGCACCATTTTTACTGCGTCGTCGGAATATAACTTTGACACGCTCGCGCAACGGTTGCGGGAACTTGCATTCCTGAACAAAGGTTTGTCGATCACGCTCACCGATGAGCGATCTACTGACGCGAAGACAGGCGGGGCCAAGCGTTCCGAGTTCAAATACAACGGCGGCATCGCCGAGTTTATCAAGCATTTGAACCGCGGGAAGCAGACGCTGCACGACAAGCCCATCTACATGGAAGCGGAGCGCAGCGGCGTCGCCATGGAGATCGGGCTGCAGTACAACGACGGCTACTCCGAGTCGGTCTTCAGCTTCGCCAACAACATCAACACCGTCGACGGCGGCACCCATCTCTCTGGCTTCCGCATGGCGCTCACCCGCACCATCAATTATGCCGGCCAGCAGATGGGCCTCTTCAAAGATGTAAAAGAAAATCTCACCGGCGACGACGTGCGCGAAGGCCTCGTCGCCGTGATCAGCGTGAAGCTGCCGCAACCGCAGTTCGAAGGCCAGACCAAGGGCAAGTTGAATTCCGATATCGCCGGCATCGTGCAGGCCTTCATCAACGAGCGCCTGGGAGCGTTCTTCGAACAGAATTCGACAGTCGCGCGAAAAATTATCAACAAAGCCGTCGACGCCGCGCGAGCCCGCGAGGCAGCGCGCAAGGCGCGGGATCTTACGCGCCGCAAAGGCGCGCTCGATTCCGGCGGCTTGCCCGGCAAGCTCGCGGACTGTTCCGAGCGCGATCCCAACCGCTGCGAATTGTTCCTGGTCGAGGGAGAATCCGCAGGCGGCACAGCCAAGCAAGGCCGCGATCGCCGCTTTCAGGCGATTCTGCCGCTCAAGGGAAAAATTCTCAACGTCGAAAAAGCCCGTTACGACAAGATGCTCGCCCACGAAGAAATTCGCGCGATGATCACCGCGCTCGGAACCGGCATCGCCAAAGACGATTTCGATCCTACGAAAGTTCGCTACGGCAAAATTATTCTGATGACGGACGCCGATGTCGACGGCTCGCACATCCGCACCCTGCTACTCACATTCTTCTTCAGACATATGCAAGAGCTGATCAAGCGCGGCAACGTCTTCATCGCGCAGCCGCCGCTCTACTCCATCAAGAAGGGCAAGTCGATGCAGTACATCAAAGACGACGATGCCTTCGACAAAGTCATGCTCAAGCGCGCTGCGGACGGGCTTATCGTCCGCTACGGCGAAGGCGCAGCCAAGCTCGAAGGCGCGAACCTCACGCGTTTTATGAGCGTGCTGAAGGAGTATCTCAACTTCTTCGACAAGGTCAACAAGCGCCTGCGCGACGAGAGCCGTAACCGAGTTGCTGCCGAACCTCGATTTCTCGAAGCACGCCGATTTCGAAGGCGACAAGAAGAATCCGCCAAAGAAAATCGAAAAGCTCGAAAAAGAATTGAAGCGCCTGCAGAAAGACCGCAAGTTCAAGAGCGTGGAAGCAGTCTTCGACGAAGAGCACAACCTCTGGGAAGTTGAGATCGTCAACTCGCAGGGCTCCGAGCATGTGATCAACTGGGAGCTGGCGTCCAGCGCCGAGTGCCGCCAGTTGATTTCGAAGTTCAAACAGATCGAGCCGTATCATGGAGCCGCCGTTCGTGGTCGAGGCAATAACTAAAGCCGGAGCTGCGGCGGCAGCAAGAAGTCGACGAAGCTGCGAAGACGAAGTCCGCGGAAGAACGAGCAACCGAAGAAGATGGAAAGCTGAAAAGAAAATCGCCAAGGCTGCTCCGAAAGCATCGCGCCGCGATCGAGCCGGTAGAAAAAGCCACGGCCCGCGAGCTGTTCGATTACGTGAAAAAAGAAGGCAGCCGCGGCTACGACGTGCAGCGCTACAAAGGTCTGGGCGAGATGACCGCTCCGCAGCTCTGGGAGACGACCATGGACCCCGAGCGCCGCACCCTGCTCTCGGTAAAGCTCGAAGACATCGCCGAGTGCGAGACTATCTTCACCACCCTAATGGGCGAAGACGTTGAAGCGCGCCGCAAATTCATCGAAGAGAATGCGCTCGATGTGAAGAATCTGGATATCTAGGATTCTTCGCCACAAAATTGCGCGGATTACTAAGAGAAGAAGGCTGCCCCACGGGGTGGCCTTCTTCTTTTCGCTTTGCAAGTTTCCCCGCTCCTCGAGGACCGGGCAACGGCTGTCAAAAAGCCCTTGCATTCCTGGGTGAATGCGATACGCTAATTATGGCAATTATTTACTTGACTCGCCCACGGATTTCGGCTATATTTTGACTCGTGGAGAGCGTTATGAAACCGCGAGCCAAAGAGCCTGCAAGAAGCGATCATCTACTTCTCGAATCCCGACAACTGCATTGACTATCTCGCCGTCCGTGCGCTGGCCGAATGGCGTAATCTGCCCGACCTGCGGCTCGGAGAGCGTTAAGTTCAATAATCGCCGCACTTGGCAGTGCGCGAAGCATCACTCCGAAGCGTGAGTTCTCCGTCAAGGTCGGGAGCCATCTCGAAGATTCTCCGATCGGTCTGGACAAGTGGCTTACCGCTCTGTGGCTGGTCACGAACTGCAAGAACGGAATCAGCAGTTGCGAAATTGCCCGGGATCTGGAGGTTACTCAGAAGACCGCATGGTTCATGCTGCACCGCATTCGTCTGGCCATGCAGGATGAATCTTTCGGACAAGCTGCGCGGTCAAGTCGAAGCCGATGAAACCTTCATCGGCGGCAAGGCGCGCAACATGCACGTCGACGAACGCGAGCGCCGAATCACCGGCACTGGCGGAAAAGACAAGACTGCCGTCATGGGCATCTTGGAGCGCGGCGGCAAGGTTCGCACTGCCGTAGTTCCGAATCGCAAGAGGAAGGCGCTTCAAGCCGAAGTCCGCAAGCACGTCGAGGCTGGTTCCGCGCTTTACACCGATGCGCTGCAGTCGTACGAGGGACTGGCGAGAGATTACGCGCACAGGTCATCGACCATGCCGTAGCAGTACGTTGACGGCAGGTTCACACCAACGGACTGGAGAATTTCTGGTCGCTTCTGAAGCGCGGCATCTGCTGGAACCTACGTTAGCGTTGAGCCATTCCATCTGTTTCGCTACTTGGATGAACAAACATTCCGTTACAACAATCGGGCAACAAGAGAAAAGAAATCACCGATGCCGACCGTTTCAGCATGGCCGTTTCAAAGATATTCGGCAAGCGTCTAACCTTCGCCGAACTACCGGCAAGGTGGGAGCCGCCGAGGCATTCTAATCCTTACCGTTTGAAGCGCGGGAAGCGGGCAAAGTCTTAGCCCGCTTTGCTCGTATACGCTTTCGTTTACGCTGGTATTCCTTTTCGCGTTCCGCAATCTCAGCGCGTGAGACGGAGAATACTTTACTCACGACGGCATCGAACTTGCGAAATTCATCATTTGGCATCGTTCCTCCCATGAAGCCAATAATCACGGCAATTATCTGCCCACTCAGCTACGTGCTGCTGAGTAGAAAGAAATGCCCTACGGTCAAGAGAAATGGTTTCCGTCGAGTAAGGACTCCCGATTCTATGCAGGGCTTTGTAAATCTCTGTATCGCCATGCGTATGCTGCTGATGTTTGCAATACGCCAACATATCCGCCGCCTGCAAAATAGGGTGATCTACCTTTCAACCTAGCCCTACACTTAAAATCTTAAAATCGGGCACCGGCACTGGCTGCGGCACTTTATACCTATCGAGAATCTGCACAGCCTGCATTGCGTTCTATGGCCGTTTTCGATTAGGATATTAAATTCCTGTCCGAATACCGCGTTGCTTCATCAGCAGATACGTCATCAAAATCAGCGTTGTGACGCAATAAGTATAAGCAGTCCCATGTTGTGAACGAAAATGGTTGGTTGTATGGGCGAGATATTCCTTCGTGCTGATTTTAGCTGTCAGCCCGATAATCAGGCGATCGTGAATCAGGTCCGCTAAATTACTTAATAGTGCGCTTCTTTCTGCGCGTCCTAACCCTGAATCAGTGAATACACCGCTCTGGAAATTCCAAAGGTCTATTGAATGGAAGTACGGAACTCCATTCAGGCGCTGTTTCCATTTTTGCTTGAGTTTCTTAGCTTGCTCGGTAATGCCTACTTGAACCGATACCAGCAAGATATCTCCGCTCCCGCCTTCGTCATATCCAATACTAAGCGCCATCAGGATATCCTCGTCATCCCACCATGACGGGTCATCATCCCCGCTCGGCTCATCATCCGCCTGACTGTTGGGCGAGTCAAGTAAATAATTGCCCTAATTATGCCACTGGCGGCAAACCCCAGCTGGCGAGCCCAAGGGCTCTAATTGATCTTGCGGGGCTTCGTGCTTCCAAGAATCAAAATGGAGATGGAAATGACTTTAGATATCCCTGTTGCTTCCGATTTCGTTCGAACTCTGATAGACCCCAATCAACCAAAGGTTAGGATGGTCCACGCGCTGGTGCGAGTGGTCGACCTGCCCAGCGATATTCCCCTCGATCCAGACCCACGTGTTCCCAAAGAGAAGGGGCCGGTAATCAAGAAAATTTCAGCGTCTCTCAAGACGAACGACGGACGGTTCCATCTCCTCAACCGCGGCGTCACGATTTCTGCGAGGGAAGTCGAGTACGACAATCGGCGCAGCTCGTTGAAAGTTCGTATTCCTACGCGCGGAGAGGAGTACGGAATCATAGATGGCGGTCACAGCTACCGTGCAATAACTGATTCAGTAAGTCGGGACAAGGAAATCGACGAAGGGAGCCTTGGCTCTCAATTCGTGCATCTGGAGATTCTGGTAGGGATAGAAAATCACCTCGCCGATATCGCAGAGGCTAGGAACTATAGCGTTCAACTCAAGGCGTGGACGTTAGCGGCTTACCGCGAGAAATTCGAGTGGTTCCTGGAAGCTATCGGCCCCGAATTTAGGCGTCACGTACGTACTAGCGAGAACGACGCAGAACCCGTCGGCATTCTGGATTTGATTCAAGTGCTGAACGCCGTCAACCCGATAGCCTTCCCGCCCGCAGTAGCACCGGTAGAAGCTTATAAGAACGCCGGGAAGTGCCTTGAAAACTTTGTCGAGGAAAAGGATAAGTACGGGTTCAAGAAGTTGGCGCCGATTGCGAAGGATATATTGCGGCTGTATGACCACATTCGGTTCCACTGGAAAGATGCATGCAACGCGCAGGATGAAAGCGGTAGAAGAGGGCGGCTGGGAGCTAGACCCGAGGCCCACCTCCGTAAGCGGAACAGATCGGCCCTGACCACCTATTACTTTCTCGACCCGAAGCATGTTCCCATAAAGGGTGACGTGCCGGTGGAAAAGGGATTTGCGATCCCCGTAATTTCCAGCTTTAGGGCGCTTCTTGAAGAAAAAACGAACCGTTTTCGATGGTATGCAGACCCGTTCAAGTTTTTCGACGAACATGGAAGCAAGCTCGTAAAGCTCGCGATGGCTTATAGCGACGCCGCTAACAACGACCCACACATCGTGGGCCGCGATGCGCAGGTGTACACGGCGCTCTACTCTGAGGTCCGTCGTTGGTACTTGGAAGGTCGGCTTGCAAACTTGCCCGACGCATAGGCCATATCGATGGCGAGGCCGGCACGCGCCGGTCTCGTCGGCGCCCTCGAACCCTATTATCGAAGACTTCAGAGACTGGCGGATTAACAGGGTGCTTGCGAAGCGAAAGTCCAGCACCTAATGATCAGGTGAGTGCCATTCCCTAAAAAACTCTTGCAATTTATAATGGGTTGTGGTGTTTGTAATGCTAACCGTAATATGTAGTGGTGAGCATGCAGACAATACAGCGGGTTGGGCCGTACGTACACATCGTCGAGGCTCGCTCACCAGAAAACCACCTAAGCATTATCAAGCTGGGGGTTAATCAGTCCAGTTTTCAACAGTTTATCCAATGGAATTTGAGTTTCCTGGCGGCTCAGTTTTACGGGATTATCCAGGGTGGACTGGTGGAGGCCGTTCACGCATTTAGGGGATTGAATCGTCCTTTAATGCACGCGGATGATATGCACGCGGATGAGCACATCATTGCGTATAGTTGGCGGCCTAAGTTTGACTATGTTTGGAGTCACTCGAGATTCAGCGGCAACCCAACGCCGCGAGTTTCACCCAAAGATACGGTCTTTGTGGTGCTGGTGCAGGAGTTGAAGCAGCCGGAGGAGTACCCCGATCACGGCGTGGTCGTGGGAACGATTGAGCATTGGAGCTGGATAGGTGAAGATCCGGCTTTGGCACATGCTCCCGTGGAGTGGCAGGAACGTTACGCGCAAAAGCTTTGGAGCAGAGATATATGAAAACGGCAGAACAAATTGGGGACCAGGTGAGAAACGCGTTCCACGGCAAGTCCACCAAGTTCAGACCGTGCGCTTTCTTCGACGAGCGATTAGACTGCATCCGCGTGATCGCGCGTGATTGCAGCGTCTTGGAGACTCGCATCAACAAAAACATGACCTTGCTAGAGGACAACTATGCCGAGTCTGAACAGAAGAGGTATGTAGGGTTCACCGTTAAAGGCGCAAGGCACTTCTGTAAAGAAAACCACATCGACCTTTCGGCCCCAGTGGACATCAGTAAGCTGCTTGACGCAATTCTTGCCAATTCACCAGAACCAGCCGTGCAGATGTCCATTCGTCTTGTTGCACGACCGCTTATCAAAAAAGAAAAACTCAAGCAGGTTGATATACCCCCGTCCCTTGAGCAGCCACAGTTAGCATAGGCCAACTCGGGATGTCCACCTGTGGGCGCGAAGAATATAGAACGTCGCCTTCCGGTGGAAATGGCAGTTGCCGGCTGCTCCAACGGATTGCTCCGATCTGTTTGGGCGCGGACGCCATGTAGATGAAGGTCTCACTCTGCGGATCGGCGCCCCGGGGAAAATCCACAGCCCGTACCGTGACATCTGACCTTGCGCACAGCCCCTGAAGCGCTTCATCATTGCCCAAGCAAAGGCACTACGCAGAGTCGGACAACAAGACGCGGGGGTACGATGAAAATCCGGGCCGTAACTCCAATGTTCGGCGTATTTTGCCCCCTAACTCCTGTAAAAGACGTATTTTACGAAGAATTTTTCGCTAAACGTGATGATTCGATATACGGAGGCCGGGCGGGAGGTACAGAGGGTAAAGTTACCGAATAGTACTGAGGCGATGGGCAGATCCGCCAAGACAGTCGAAAGCCACGCGCTCCAGCGCGCTCGCGCTAAAGCGACGCGGCAGTCTTCTAGGCTTTGGCTTTAGCCTTGAGCTTGACGTGCCCGTCGGCGAGTTCTACGGAGAACTCCACTCCCTGGCAGGCGTACTGCTTGCGAATCTGTTCGGTCTTCTTCTGCACGAAGGTAGAGAAGGAATCGAGGTTGCCGGAGACATTTTCTCCCGCCTTCTTTTTCGCCGCTACCAGCGTGTTGTAGAGTCGCTCGACTTGCTCGCGTTCAGTCTGGTCAACGCTATGCAACGTGAAAGGTTGGGGTGCCGGCGCGGAGGTGGTCGCGGTGGCCGCGGCTGCAGCATGGCTCAAACCGTAAACCGGATTGTGCTGGGGCTTATGCTCTTCTTCCGGCCGAACGCCTTGCACGGCAAGCAGCGCGTCCTGAGGTCGACGATAGCCTTCTTCGCGGATGCGTGATTTCTTGCGCCACAGATCGCTGTAGATGGCATAGCGTTGCGCCATTTCGTTGTAGCGGAAGCGCTGCGAGAAGCTCATGCGGCCGCCGTCGGAAAACTTGCGCAGCAGCGAGAGCACCTTCCACTCAATGTCGGTGGGAGGGCGCTTGGTCGGGTTACTGAAATAAACTTCGTACTCGATTTTCAGCCGCCGCAGCTGAGTCTCGAGCACATTTAGTTCTTCGTCAGTGGTCACTCGGGGATCTCCACGTGACCAGTGTAGGTGAGTTGAGGGCTTGGCGGCGAGGTACCCGTTGGTCACCGAAGTCATGGTACGAAAGTAAGGGGAGCGGCTTCTGGTTGCCGGCTTCTAGCCAAACTCTGCGGACTTGTTGGAGATCGCTGGAGCACGAGGCTGAGATGGTCAGAGCGGGCTGTTCGCGAAGTTGATGGTACAGGTTTGGCTAAAAGCCAGTAGCTAGCGGCTATTTGGCTGAATTCGCGGCCATCTTCTTAACCATAGCCAAGACCAACTTGCGGTCGCTATCGTTGAGATTGACGGCGTAGCGGCGGACCTGGCTGAGGAAGCGGACTTCGTCATCGGAGAGCTGCGGCAATCCCTTGGAGCCGTTCGTGTGCCCGGACTCGGAGAAGAATTGCGAGAGCGCGATCTCCATGGCCCCGGCGATTTTAGATAACGTGTCGAGCGATGGAATGGTGTGGCCGTTTTCTACGCGCGACAGGTAGCAGCGCAGCAGGCCGGTGCGCTTTTCAATGTCCCCCTGCGACATGCCTTTTTGCAGGCGGTAGTTTCGGATGGTCTCGCCGATGTTGATCGTGGGGAGCATTGCAGGATGCGACATAGTAACCAGATCGGCATTTTCTGGCAAGGGGAAATTAGTGCCATATCCAAAACTGATTCTTAATTAAGGCTTGACAAGAGCCAGCCATGTTTTCGCGCTACTTTTTCAGGTGCTCGGCCAGAAAACTAACAGTGCGTTCAGGTATAGGCGGTATCGGCGGCGCGGTATCCGGGAGGATTCTTGTTATCAGGATTCTCGAAGGCGTGGCCGGCATCTTCATAGATTCTGATCTCTATTTTCTTGCCTTGCTGTTTCATGGCGGCTTCGAATTTGTGCACATCGTCGGGGGCGATGCCGAGATCCTGGCCGCCGAAGGCGTAGGCGACTTGCGTCGGCTCCTGCAGCGCACACAAGGCGACAAACATAAACCGGCAGATCTTGCTTACGGCGAAGGCCTTTCAAGCGAACGTTACAACTCCAACTCCATGTACATTGCGCCCGCAATCGGGTTCGCGCGGTAGGGAACAATCTCCTTGAACCCGATCTTGCGATACATGGCAACCGCATCTTTCATCACCGGCTCGACGGTGTCGAGACGCATGCGTTTGTAGCCGATCTGGCGGGCTTCGGCGATGATGCGTTCTGCAAGGACCCTCCCCAGGCCTTTGCCCCGAAAACTTGGACGCAGGTAAAGCCGCTTCATCTCGCAGATGCCAGATTCGAGTTTGTGCAACGCGACGCAGGCTGCCAGTTCGCCATCGTATTCTGCCAGCAAGAGTCTGCCGTCCGGAAGAGTGTAGTCGCCGGGAAGTCCTGCAAGCTCTTGATCGAAGTTCTGAAAGCAGAGGCTGAAGCCTAGCGACTGTGCATACTCCAGGAACAGCTCGCGCGCCTGCGAGATGTGCTGGGGCGATTCCGCTTGCGTGAAAATCAAAGCCTTTGCCACAGAGGTCACTGAGACACAGGGTAATTCACAGGCGTTGGGACCGCGTCTTTCATTCTCTCTGTAAACCTCCGCGTCCCCTGTATTTAAGGCCGCATTATCCCATCAGCAAACCGCCGTTCACGTTGAGCACGTGGCCGGTAATGTAAGACGCTTCGTCCGACGCCAGGAACGCGACTGCGCTGGCTACGTCGGCGGGAGAGCCCACACGCCCCAGCGGAATCTGCTTGGCGGCATTCTGCTTGAACTCTTCGCCGAGCGCCTCGGTCATTGCAGTTTCGATGAAGCCTGGAGCGACGGCGTTGCAGGTAATGCTGCGCGATCCCAGTTCGCGGGCAATCGCCATCGTGAGACCGATCAGCCCGGCTTTTGACGCCGAGTAATTTGCCTGCCCCGCTTGTCCCATCTGGCCGAAGACGCTGGCGATGTTGATGATGCGTCCCCAGCGTTGTTTGAGCATGGAGCTGGTGACTTGCTGGATGCAGAGATAGGCCGACGTGAGATTGGTTTGCAATACGGCGTCCCAATCGGCGCGCTTCATCCGCATAACGAGTTGGTCGCGGGTGATGCCAGCGTTGTTGACCAGGATGTCGATTTTGCCATGGTCAGCAATAACACCTTTAATCGAGGCTTTTACTTGCTCTTCGTCGGTGACGTCGAGAGCGCAAGCTACGGCCGTGTTTCCTGCGGCAACGATTTCGGCCACTAGTTCGTTCAGTTTTTCCTGATTGCGCGCGGCGACAGCGACCGCCGCTCCGTGAGAGGCGAGTTTTATGGCGCAGGCGCGTCCAATCCCTTGCGACGCGCCGGTCACGAATGCCACTCGCCCTGAAAGGGACATGAATATCTCCTGAGTTTCTTTTTGGCTCGATTATGAAGTTTTAACTTCGGAACGTGAGATTATACCCGCCGCTGCATCGCAGCGTACAAGCGGCCAGATGAGCACATCCAGCTTGCGGGCAAAGAGGAGATGCGGGTTTGACTTCGGCAGTGCGACGCCAGCCGCTTCGGCCATGGTATTGATTTCGAAATCTGCTTCAGCTTTCTGCAGAGGCCACTGTTGGTGATGAATCTCTCCACGATAGAGCTGACCGCGATGCTCGGTATAGAGGCAATAGCGTTCCGTGAGCCAGTGTTCGAGGGAATTCTTCTCCGCAAGATTGACTGCGCCGACCGGACGATAGCGCCCTCGAAACTCCGCTGAGGCGCGATAGCGGCGGGAAGAATAGTGGATCGTGCCTTCGCGCTCGCATGTAGACATGTCGGCATGAAAGTAGGGCAAGTGGTAAAAGGCACGGGCAGCCCACACGGCTGGCAGGTTTGCCGCGTCCAGGCTGAAGAAATAAACTCCGCGCTTCTCCTTATAGTTAACATAAGTGCGAACATTCAGTTCGGGGAAGCGCGATAGTCCGAGCAGCGCTGGAAGCCCACGGCGACGGATTCCGCTCATGTGAAACGGAATGACTCCAAGCCAGCTTTGGCCGTCGAAGGTATCGAGTGTCAGTTGCGGGGGAACCAGAGGTTGCAGGGTCGCGGCTGCAACGGGCCAGTGGGCAAAGAGTAGATCGTGCCAGGTCTGCAGCATGATCCACGGAGCTGGAGGCAACGGCCACGGTCGATGCGCGACGGTTTTGAGCAGAGCAGCCACCTCTCACTATTTTACCGGCGTGTTTAGCGCCGGTTCACACGATGTGCTGGCGAGGCCGATCAACTAAGACGAGTTGTCATTTCTCTAACGATTGCGCGCGGTGCATTTGCCAATTAACATGCAAACACTCCTATGCCTTCAACTCTTTCTAATGAAGTGATCATGCCAGACTCTTCTAACCAGAATTTATCGCCGGCCGATTCGAATTCGGGTCACCGTTCGACGCAGCGAGGTTCGACACAGCAGGGTTCGAAGCTGCAGAGTTCGGCGCTCCGAGCCTCCGCGGTCGAGGGGCCTAGTCTGATGGAGAAGCCGCAGGCAGAGCCTTCGGCCGAGGTCTTCGCAGTCTATGGTGTTGAGCCGGAGATTCAGGCTTACGCGATGGCAAAGTATTCACGCTCGTCGTTGTCGATGAAGGAGTCGCTGCGCGAGATCAGTTCACAGAAGGCGGAGAAATTTCTCAACACTTTTTATTTTCAGTACGGTCATCGCTCGATCGCCGACCTGGCGCACATTGCGCTGGCGGTCGAGCGGCTGTCGATTCTTGCCGCGATCGAACTTGCCGACGAGCAGCGCTGGGACGGGCAGGAGCGCTCGACTCGCTATCAGGATTTCAAGAAGAGTGGCTATTACATCCCTGACTTTGGAGCCGATACCGAGGCCCGCAAGCTTTACTGCGAGACGCTGGATTTTCTTTTTGCCGAGTATGAAGCGCTCTCGGCGCACATGACGCAGCACCTGATCAGCATCACTCCGAAGCCTGCGGAGATGAAGCAGGAGGCTTACGAGCGCACGCTGAAGGCGCGGGCGTTTGACATCACCCGCTATCTGCTGCCGCTGGCTACGAACACTTCGCTGGGCGAGATTGTGAATGCGCGCACGTTGGAGACGCAGGTCGCGCATCTTTTGTCGCACTCGCATAAAGAGGTACGAGTGCTGGGCGAGTCGCTGAAGAAGGCCGCAACTTCCGCAGCTTACAACGTAAACGCTGAATCGTTGAAGAAGTTGGTGGAGGAAATTCGCGCTGTCAGTCCGGAGCTGGGTGCGCGGGCCGAGCAGGAATTGTTGCATGAAGTTCGGGTCGCACCCACGCTGGTGAAGTATGCGGATCCGAATCCCTATGAGATGGAGACTCGGCGCGAATTGCGGCAGGCGGCGCGCGAGTTGATGAAGAGCGAGCAGCTTGCACCGTCGAAGGCGATCGTCGATTTGCTCGACGAAGAGCCGCTGGAAGTGGAGATTGCGACCACCTTGCTTTACGAGCACTGCCACTTTTCGTATCGGCAAGTTCGGCAGGCGGTGCAGGTTTCGGGCGAGCGCCACCGGCGAGAGATCATCGACCTCGGACTGCGCCATCGCGGCAAGTATGACGAAATGCTGCGCGGCTTCCGCGCCGGGCAGCAGTTCCGCTTCGACATTCTGATGGACACGGGTGGCTTCCGCGACATGCACCGTCACCGGCGCTGCATCCAGTTGATGCAGGGCTTCACCACGCAGCACGGCTACGAAATGCTGCTCGACGTAGAAGATGCGGGGATGCGTTTGCGATTCGATGCGGCGATGCGGCGGGTGCAGACGGCGGTGGAGAAACTTGCTGCGAGCAAGTTTCCCGAGGCCGAGGAGAATTCGCAATACGCGATTCCCCTGGCCTATCGCAAGCGCGCGCTGTTCAAGATGGACTTCGCCGAAGCCGTCTACATTTCAGAGCTGCGCACCACGCCGGCGGGACACGTTTCTTATCGCAATGTGGCTTACGCGATGTACGAGGCCGTGGCGCGGAAGTATCCGGCGTTGGCGAAGTATTTTCGAGTGCACGATGTGACTGCGCCGGTGGATTTGCTGCAGAGGTAGTTTAGGCTTCTATGCGCTGGGTAATCGCACTTCTGATAGTCTTCGCCTTATGGACGACCTTCATACTTTATGTGTCCCAACCTTTGCCGGATAGCAAGTTCTTCGGAGGATTTTTCTTGCTGATTGGTATCGCGAATGTACTTTTCTGTAAGACAACCGGACGAAAGTTGTTTGCCAAAACGCAGGCTAGTCCGCATTTCATTGCCCGTGTCTGGGCGCACGGCGGGGAGAAGGGAGTTCAGGTTCTGTTTCTCGGAATTGGGATCATTTTAGTAATAGCAGGGTGCGCCGCGATAATTGTGGGATCCGCATGAACGACCCCAAAGGAGAACGGGCAGTCGCAGCGCTTTGTGCTGGAGCGGGCGCTGGAGCACTACCTGCACAACGTGGTCCCTTCGCAGCGCATGGTGCGGCCTGAGGTGATGGCCGCCTATCGCCGCTCCAACGAAAAGCATCGCAAGTTGTACAAGCGGCTGACGCAAGCCTAGCCAATCTGCTCCGCCGGCACAGCCCGAAACCCATCCCCCAGCGGATAACTATGCGCCGCCCGGCACAGAATCGATCCGCCCGCATAGTGCGACTTCCCGATGAGGTTGCGCAGGAAAGCCAGGTTTACCGTGTCGCCGGCATCGGGCGCTTCGCTCCATTTGGCCTCGAACAGTTCCAGGCGCCCGGCGGCGTCGGCCACGAAATCCACTTCTCGCGTGCGGTCGCGCCAGAAAAAAAGGCTGTTGGCGCGTCCCGCCCGGCGCTCGCGGGCACGCAACTGAGCGAACAAAAATGTTTCCCACAGCGCCCCCGCTGCCGGCGACTGGCGCAACGCCTCTTCCGACCGAATGTTCAGCAGCGCGCACAGCAACCCGGAATCCGCCAGGTACAACTTAGGGCTCTTGATAATGGACTTGGTGCGATTAGAAAACCAGGGCTCCAGCAAGACAATTTGCCCCGAAGCCTCCAGCGCCGAAAGCCAGTGATTGGCTGTCGAGGGAGAGATGCCGATATCGCGCGCCAGGTCGGCCTTGTTCAGCAGGTTGGCGGAACGCAGCGCGCAGGCGCGCAAAAAGCGCTCAAAATCGCGCAAGCTGCCCACGTTGGCCAGGGTGCGCACGTCGCGCTCAAGATACGTCGCCAAGTAAGAGTTGTAGAAGGCAGCCTGATCGATGTCTGGGTTAGCATGAAGCTCGGGAAAACCGCCGCGCACCATTGCCGCCTCCACCCCCGTGCCCGGAAGCGCCGCCAGAATTTCCGCGAAAGAGAGCGTCTCCAGTTCAAGAATGTCCGCCCGCCCCGCCAGCGATTCGGAGACGTTCTTCATGAGCGTAAACTTCTGCGAGCCCGTGAGCAGATACTGCCCGTGACGCGCCCGGTTGGCGTCCACCGCCGACTTTAGGTAGCGGAACAGGCCCGGAGCATACTGCACTTCATCAATGATCACCGGCGGCGCATGACGGTCCAGAAAGCCTCTGGGCTCCTTTTCCGCCTGCTCGGCTTCGGTGGGCAAGTCCAGGGACACGAACTTGTGGTCCGGGAAGAGCCGCTGCAAAGTCGAGGTCTTCCCCGTCTGCCGCGCACCCGTCAGCACCACAACCGGACGGGTCCGCGCGGAACGCTGCAGCCGGGGCTCGATGTCGCGAGGAATCCACATATGCTAAATATACGATTACATCGTATATTTAGCACGAAGATTCGGGCGGTGAATTCGATCCGTGAGACTATCCACTTTCTCCCATTTCGGTATTTTTTCCACCTATATTTTTTAAATTCGCCTTTTCTTCGCTTCAATCTGTATGTATAATCCGGCCAGATCACTTTCACCTGATCACCTTACAAGGAGCCACACTCCCATGGCGGATGAACGCGGCAAAGCAATCGAGATGGCGGTTGCGCAGATTGAAAAGCAGTTTGGCAAGGGGTCGATTATGCGGCTGGGGTCGAAGGAAGCGATCGTCCCCATCTCGGTGATTTCGACCGGCGCTATCTCATTTGATGCCGCGCTTGGCGTGGGCGGCTTCCCCCGCGGGCGGGTGGTGGAAGTGTTTGGGCCGGAATCGTCGGGCAAGACAACGATCACGCTGCAAGTGATTGCCGAGGCGCAGAAGACTGGCGGTATGGCCGCATTTGTAGACGCTGAGCATGCGCTCGATCCTGGCTACGCAAAGAAACTAGGCGTCGATGTCGACAACCTGCTTGTCTCCCAGCCCGATTATGGCGAGCAGGCTCTCGAGATTACGGAAGCGCTGGTGCGCTCAAACGCCATCGACGTGCTGGTGGTCGATTCAGTGGCGGCGCTGGTGCCGAAAGCTGAGCTCGACGGGGAAATGGGCGACAGCCATATGGGCTTGCAGGCGCGGTTGATGTCGCAGGCGCTGCGCAAACTGACGGGAACGGTTTCGAAGTCGCGCACCTGCCTGATCTTTATTAATCAGATTCGCGAAAAGATTGGCGTGATGTTCGGCAACCCCGAAACCACCACCGGTGGCCGGGCGCTGAAGTTTTATTCGTCGGTGCGCGTGGATATTCGGCGCATTGCGGCGATCAAAGACGGCGACGTGGTTACGGGCTCGCGTACTCGCGTGAAAGTGGTGAAGAACAAAGTGGCTGCGCCGTTCCGCGAGGCCGAGTTCGACATTCTCTACGGCGAAGGCATTTCGCGCGAAGGCGACCTGCTCGATATCGCGGTGAACAGCAATATTCTGGAAAAGTCCGGCTCGTGGTTCAGCTATAAAGGTGAGCGCATCGGCCAGGGTCGCGAAAATGCGCGGCAGTTCCTGAAAGACAACAAAGATACCATGGCCAAACTGGATGCGGAGGTTCGCAAATCGCTGGGGCTGGTTGCGGCCGCTGCGCCTGCGCCCGCTGTGCCGTCGTCGCAAACTCCACCGCAAGGAGCGCGGGTTACGACTATGCCGAGTGTTGCTCCGGAAGCGGCGAGAGTGCCAATAGCAGCAAAACGCTAGGAAACGAGCGTGTGGAGCGGACACTCTTGCCCGCTTGCGTATGCGCCTAAAGGCTCGCGGGCAAGAGTGCTCGCGCCACATGAGTATTCGCGGCACAAGGATTCCTAATTGCCATACCCTCTCCTGCCCGCATAGAATCTCTATTCACCCCCCAGTGCCCCAAGAGGACGATTGAATAGAGGCATCGCGATCTATCCCGGTTCGTTTGACCCACCAACCAACGGTCATCTTGACCTGATGGAGCGGGGGGCCAAGATTTTCGAGGAACTCGTGGTCGCCATCCTGCGCAACTCGGAGAAGACTCCGATGTTTAGCGTTGCCGAACGCTTGGAGATGCTGCGGGAGCTTACCGGGCATTTGAAAAATGTTCGCATCGATACTTTTGACGGGCTGATGGTCGAGTACGCGAAATCCTCAGGTGCGATTTGCATTCTGCGGGGCATACGAGCCATCAGCGATTACGAATACGAATTGCAGATGGCGTTGATGAATCGCAAGCTCGAGCCTACGCTCGAGACCGTTTTCATGATGCCCGCCGACAAATATTCGTACGTGAGCTCCCGTCTGGTGCGGGAAGTGGCGCAGGCAGGGGGTCCGGTGAAGGGACTGGTTCCCGAGATAGTCGAGCAAAAGCTGCGCGCAAAACTTGAGCCCGCCTACAGGTTCCACGACGAGCCGCGAGAGTCCGAAGTGCGCCTAGCGGCAGGCAGGGAGAAAGAAAGAAAAAGGAAAAAAAGATTATGACTACTGCAACCACGGAAGCGCTGCGCCTTACCGACCGCATCAATCGCATTGAACCGTCGGCCACGATGGCCGTCGTCGCGGAAGCTGACAAGCTGCGCGCGCAGGGCATTGACGTGGTTGATTTCGGGGCCGGCGAGCCGCACTTCGCCACGCCGCAGCACATCAAGGACGCGGCGATCGCAGCCATCCAGGGAAATTTCACAAAGTATACGGCCGTCGCGGGCACGGCGGAGCTGCGCGACGCCATCGTCCACCGGCATGCGGTCGACTTCGATTCCGATTACCGGCGCGAGGAGGCAATCGCCTCGACCGGAGGCAAGAACGCGCTCTTCAACGCCGTTCAGGTTTTGGTGGATCATGGCGACGAAGTACTTCTGCCAGTGCCGTACTGGGTTTCATTCAAAGACATTGTGCGCTATGCCGGCGGGCAGTGCGTGTTGTTGCATTCCGACGAATCGCAAGGCTTCCGCGTCACGGCGGAGATGGTTGCGAGTTTGATCACACCGCGCACAAAAGTCATTATTCTGAATTCGCCATCAAATCCCTCCGGAGCGGTGATGAGCGTAGAGGATCTGACAGAGGTTGTGCGTTTGGCGCACCAGCGCGGAATCTGGGTTCTTTCCGATGAGTGCTACGTTTATCTGAATTACACCGGTACGAATTTCTCCGTAGGATCGTTGCGCGAAAATAAAGATCGGGTCGTTGTGCTGGGATCGCTTTCGAAAACTTACGCAATGACGGGCTGGCGCTTGGGCTACGCGCTGGGTCCGGCTGCGGTGGTTAGCGCCATGGCAAAGTTGCAGAGCCAATCGACCTCAAATCCCACTTCGATTGTGCAGAAGGCTGCTGTAGCCGCGTTACAGGGGCCCCAGGAGTGCGTCGAAGAGATGCGGCGAGAATACATCGAGCTCCGCGACCACGTGGTGAAGGGCTTGCGCTCGATTCCTGGTATCACTTGCACTCTGCCCGAAGGCGCGTTCTATGCCTACCCAAACATCTCAGCCTTTCTGGGACGCGGCAACGTTCGCTCGGCTGCGGATGTGGCCGGAAGGTTGCTCCGGGAAGCGCACGTGGCAACCGTGCCGGGAGAAGGATTCGGCACCGGCGATCACATTCGCGTTTCGTACGCGACCTCGAAAGCGGAGTTGGATCGCGGTCTCGAACGCATGCACAAGTTCTTCGCGGCGCTGTAGGGTTGCCTCGAAGCGTGTTGTGAAATTAGGCCGTCCTTGTGCGAACGGCCTTTTTTCGGACCTCATTTTTATGAGCGATTTATATCCACTCTTGATGCTGCCTGCTTTCGATCCGCGCCCGTGGGGAACGCACGATTTATCGCCGATCTACAATCGCAAGTTCGAAGAGAAGATCGGGGAGGCATGGCTGACGGGCGACGAGTGCAAGGTCGCAAACGGGCCTCTTGCCGGGCAGACCTTAGCGCAAGTCAGCAAGCACTATCAGCGGAGTCTTGTTGGCGATACGGCGCGGGATGCACAACGTTTTCCCTTGCTCTCGAAATTTCTTTTTCCGCACGAAAAACTTTCCGTACAGGTTCATCCTGATGACGCGCAGGCACTCAAGGTGGGCGAACCTTGGGGTAAGACGGAGTGCTGGTACGTGGCACATGCCAAGCCTGGTGCGCAAATCGGGTTGGGACTCAAGCCGGGTGTTAACGTGACTCAGTTAGAAGCTGCGATCGCCGAGAAGCGCGCCGAGGAGTTTCTCAACTGGCTCAACGTGTATACCGGAGACATGATTTACGTAGCAGGGGGAACCGTGCACACGCTGGGGCCCGGATCCGTGATCGTCGAAACTCAACAGCAATCGGATACGACTTATCGCCTGTATGATTACGGACGGCCACGCGAGTTGCATCTTAAAGCCGGCTTGGCCGTGGTTAAGACGAGCACAGCGTCCGGTAAAGTGGTGCGGCCGGCTCCCACGCAAATTGGCGGCAGCAGGAACCGGCACTCGTTGCTCGTGGCCGCGCCATACTTTGCAGTGGACATGTTTGAGATGAAGGACCTACAGGAATTCAGCACGCGCGATGACTCCGGTAAGAGCTCCGCGCAGATATTAGTGGCGGTAGAGGGCTGCGGCGTAGTGGAATCGCCTGGGGCCGAGTCGGTTACGATGGCGAAAGGCGATGCTGTGGTGGTTCCGGCGGAGGTGGAAAGGTTCACAGTGCGCCCGCAGTGGAACTTAGAGTTTCTGAGAGCTCGCGTTCCCGGGGCGCCATGGCCTGAACCCGAAACACGAATGTAGTCGCGTAAAATCGAGACTTGGCTAAGAACTCAAACTTCTATCCTGTGGTCCTGGCCGGAGGCCGGGGTACGCGCTTCTGGCCTATCAGCCGGAAGAAACGCGCCAAACAGTTGTTGGCGCTCGACGGCAAAGAGACCATGATTCAGCAGACGGTGAATCGGCTGCTGCCGCTGGCCTCGCCGCGGAACTTTTGGATCATCAGCAACGCTGATCTTCGCCCCGCGATTCTGAAGCAGCTCCCAAAGTTACCGAAGCAGCAAATCCTCGCCGAGCCGCTGGGGCGAAACACCGCCCCTGCGATCGGCCTCGCTGCGTTTCTGCTTCTGCGAGAAAACCCAGATGCTGTCATCGGTATGTTTCCCTCCGACCATGTCATCGCCGATGAAAAGAAATATCGCTCCACCATCGAGCGCGGTGCGACACTCGCGGCTGCGGGCGACAACATTGTCGTGCTGGGCATCCGCCCGAATCGGGCGGAAACCGGGTATGGCTATATTGAGGCTGGCTCGTCCTACGACGATGAGTCCCTTCGGGTGCGTCGTTTTACCGAGAAACCTGACGCGGAGAAGGCCGCTGCGTTTGTTGCGGCGGGAAACTACTTCTGGAATAGCGGGATGTTCTTGTGGAGCGTCCGCACCCTGGCCAATGCTCTGCGGGAGCATCTTCCTAAGACGGCCTCGTTGCTCGAGGAAATCGCCGCCACCTTCGGCACCCGCAAGTTTGCGGCGACTTTCCGCAAGCTGTATTCAAGATGTGAAGACATCAGCGTGGACTATGCTGTGCTCGAACCGCGCTCGGCGAAGGGGGAACAGGCGAGCAAACTCTTTTGCCTTCCCGCCGATTTTGGGTGGAACGATTTGGGTTCATGGACCGCGCTGCATGAGCATCACACGACGAAGAGCAGTCCACCGGAAGGGAACCTGATAGATGGCGCAGGTGTTTTCGTCTTGAATGCTCACGGCAATTATGTGCACGCTCCCGGAAAATTTGTGGCTGCGGTCGGAGTGAGCGATCTGGTTGTGGTCGAGACCGAAGACGCCTTACTCATCACCACCCGCCAGCACGCGCAAGACGTGGGTAAAGTTGTCAAGTATTTGGACGAGAAGAAGCTGCACCGTTTGGTGTGACTGCCGGCCCTTTGGCATCCCTGAATCGACTATGGATCAAGAAATCAAATTCGGAACCGACGGCTGGCGCGGCATCATCGCCGATGATTTCACCTTCGACAATGTGCGCCGAGTCGCGGGCGCGATCGCTTCCTACGTGGCTAAGTATGAGAACCCCGGGCATGGAGTAATCGTGGGCTACGACACGCGCTTTGCCTCGCAACCTGCGGCGCGAGCGGCCGCTGAGGTGATCGCCGCTGCTGGTATTCCGGTTCAGCTTTCTAACGACTACACGCCGACGCCGGCGGTGTCGTATGCGGTGAAGACCCAGGGCGCGGCGGGCGGAGTGATGATCACTTCCAGCCACAATCCGTGGAATTGGAATGGGGTGAAATTCAAAGGAAAGTTTGGCGGCTCCGCGACTCCCGCGATCATGAAACGAGTCGACGAAGAGCTGCGGGTGGGGGCAATGCCGCGCGGGGAGTCGGCGCAAATCGAAGAAGTTGACCTTAAGAAACCTTACGTAGCCGCCGTCTGCCGCTTTGCTGACCTGGATCTCATCGACAAAACCAAATTCAAGTTTGCGATCGACTCCATGTACGGCTCCGGCCGCGGGATTCTCGCAGGAATTTTTCAAGAGAGTGGCGTTGCCCATGTCGCGATCCGGCAAGAAGTTCACCCGCTGTTTCCAGGCATCAATCCCGAGCCCATCGAGCCGCACGTTTCTTTGTTGCAGCAAACGGTGCTGCGCGAGAAGTGCGACGCCGGTCTGGCTACAGATGGCGATGCCGACCGCATCGGCGCGGTTGCCGAGGACGGCAGCTTCGTCGACTCGCACAAGATTTTCTGCGTTCTTCTGCGCTGGCTGCTGGAGCGAAAGAAGTGGCCCGGCGACGTAGTTCGCGCTTTTAATACGACCCGCATGCTCGACCGCATCTGCGTCAAGCATGGCCGCAGGCTCTACGAAACCAAGATCGGCTTTAAATACATAGCCGATTTGATGATGGAGCGCGACATCCTGATCGGCGGGGAAGAATCGGGCGGTATTGGCTACTCACGTTTTCTGCCGGAGCGCGACGGAGTGCTAAATTGCCTTTTGCTGGCGAATGTGATGGCGGAAGAAAGCAAGCCCCTGGGACAACTGGTAGCGGATTTGCAAAACGAATTTGGCCCGCACTTCTACGGCCGGCGCGACCTGCACATTCCGGACGAGATGAAATATGGCGCCATTGAGCGCGCTCGCGCCGAGAGTACACAAACTTTGGGAACCTATCGCGTGGTGAAGAAAGAAGCTCTCGACGGCATCAAGTTTTTTCTCAACGCGCCTACTATGGGAAACGGCGCGGAAGCGTGGATACTGTTTCGCGCTTCAGGAACGGAACCACTGTTGCGCCTCTATGCGGAAGCCGCGTCTCCAGAGTTGGTCAGCGAAATCCTGTCCGAGGCTGAGGATTTCGTCAGAACTGGCCAATAGGTGCGACCGTCATTCTCACTTGAACTCCACATTGGATGCGACGTCGGTGCGATACTTGTAATCGAGCATGACACTTGCCGGAAGTCCACCCTCGACCTCGACCGACTCGCCCGAAGCGCGGCGATATAACCGTATCCGACGCTGGCTGGGGATTGCCGATTTCGTGATCGGCTCCGCTTTCCTGGTCATTTTGCTGGCCACGGGTTGGACCGCTTGGCTGCGCGACTTGGCGTTGCGGCGGGGATTTCAAAACTACACCCTTTCTGTTTTTCTTTATCTGCTCTTCCTGTTGCTGATCAGTAAGCTTCTCGGGCTGAGCCTTGACTACTACGGTTTTCGGCTGGAGCGAAAATTCGATCTCTCCACGCAAAAAGTTCGGGCGTGGCTATGGGATGAAGCTAAGGGCTTTCTGGTCGGCCTTGTCCTGGCAGGAATCGTAGTGGAAGCGTTGTATTTTATGATTCGCCAGTATCCGCAACACTGGTGGGTGATCACGTGGGCGCTGTTTATAGGGTTGTTCATATTGCTGGCCCAACTCGCTCCGGTTGTACTTTTCCCCATCTTCTACAAATTCGAACCATTGGAGAACGAAGATTTGCGGCGGCGGCTGGTTCAACTGAGCGAGCAGGCCGGGACGCGAGTGCGCGGAATTTATCGCTGGAAGCTTTCGGAAAAGAGCAAGAAAGCTAATGCAGCGCTCACCGGATTGGGACGCACGCGCAGGATTATTCTTGCCGATACACTGCTGGACAATTACGCGCCGGAGGAAATCGAGGCCGTGCTGGCTCACGAGCTCGGGCACCACGTACACCGGCATATTCTCAAGAGCATCATGGTGCAGGCTGGTATTACTCTGCTGGGCTTCTGGGTGGCAAACGTTGTGCTCCACTATGCAGTCGATCGGCACATGTTTGAAGAACTTTCTGACTTCGCCAATCTGCCGTTGCTGGCTCTCACCGCCACCGCGCTTTCCTTGTTGCTGATGCCGGCGCTCAATGCTTACTCGCGTTTCAATGAGCGCCAGGCCGACCGCTATGCTTTTGAATCGATTGCGAATGTAGAGCCGTTTATTTCTTCCATGAACAAGCTGGCGCAACAGAACTTGGCGGAGCGCACACCGTCGAAGTGGGTCGAAGTGATTTTTCATTCTCACCCCGCAATCTCGAAGCGTGTGGCTGCGGCGGAGGCTTGGGACCGGGCGCAAGGCGCGGGAAAGGCGGGCTAACCAGCCTGCGAATTCTTCAATTAGAAATCAACGCTTCCTGAGTATTTCGACCACTCGCAGCAGATCCTCTTCTGTGTCAACGCCGACCGAGTCGAACGGCGTCTCGCCGACAAAAATAGAAACCCCGTTCTCCAGGAAGCGCAGCTGTTCCAGCCGCTCGCTTTTTTCAAGCGCCGATTCTGGCTGGCTCACGAAGAAATCAAGTGCGGACTTGCGATAGGCATATAAGCCGAGATGTTTGAAATACCGCGGCTTGTTACCGTCGCGATCGAAGGGAATCGTCGCCCGAGAAAAATAAAGAGCGCGGCCTCCGGTCTCGGTGGCAACTTTTACCGCATTCGGATTTTCGACATCGCGCGCTGCGCATGGAGTCTTCAACGTTCCGATCCAAACAGCGGGATCGCTCATAACCTCAAGTAGCGTCGCGATGTGCTCCGGACGGGTGAGGGGTTCGTCGCCCTGCACATTGATGTAAACATCCCCAGCCAGTGAGTTCGAGACCTCATGCACACGCTCGGTTCCGCTGCGATGAGCGGACGAAGTCATTCGCGCGTTCCAGCCGTGCCTATGGCAAACCTCCAAGATCTCCTCCGAGTCGGTCGCAATAATGACTTGAGAAAGAAGTGGCGAGGCGCAGACCGCATCGTATACCCAGCCGATCAGTGGCTTGCCGGCTATCTCGCGCAACATCTTACGGGGCAGACGCGTGGAGGCCAGCCGGGCTGGAATGATCGCGATGTTCTTCATATGAGAGTGACCAGCTTCTGATTTCCCGGGAAACCAGCAAGCGATAGGATCGCAAGAGCTATCGACTACTGTATCGTGTATTACGAGTTTCAAGCTCGCGGCTTCTTACCCTTGGCCGAAGAATCATAACGGATCGCTTTTAGTCGGGCCAGGACTCTGAGAGCAGATGTTTTGAACTAACTCCGAGGAAGATATGACTTCACGCCCGCGGATCTTGAACATCTTATTTCTGGTTGCGGTTCTTAATTCGGTCTCCGGACAGACTGTTCCGCCCGCTCAACACATCGATCGACTAGTGCCCCCAACCCGCGACCCTGAGCACTCCGGGTTATGTGGCGGCCGAAAGAATTACCCGACGGCACAAACCCGCCCTCTAATGTCGATGGTAATTTCATTATTGGGCCCACCCACAACGTTGCTGCCGAAAATCCTGCTCCAAGGCGGCACACTCACCGGAACGCTGATTGAGTTCACGATGAATTCGGCGGACAGCCAGATGTATCCCGGCATTGCACGTGACGCGAACACTTTTGGAACGCCCGATCCTGTCGACCCCGCGAAGGTTGTAGTGACTACGAGCCGCCCTACTCCGTACAAACGCAAAGTGACTGTTTTTGTCCCTAGGCAATATGTTCCGGGAAGAGTTGCTCCTTTTATCGTGGGGGCCGACGGCCCCGATGGGCTTCTGTTTTCGGCACTGGATACTTTGATCACTCAACATAGAATCCCCGTGATGATCGCGATTTCTATCGGCAACGGAGGCGGGGATGCGCAGGGCAGCGAACGCGGACTTGAGTACGACACGATGTCCGGAACCTATGCCGAGTTCGTGGAAGGAGAAGTCTTGCCCCTGGTCGAAGCGCAGGCGCACGTGAAGCTCACCAAGGATCCCGACGGGAGGGCGACTACGGGCGGCAGTTCAGGAGCTTCGTGTGCATTGATCATGGCCTGGTATCACCCAGAGCTATATCATCGGGTTCTAAGTTATTCAGGCACATTCGTGAATCAGCAGTGGCCCTACAATCCACAGACGCCGCACGGAGCCTGGGAATTTCATGAGCGCCTCATTCCGGATAGCCCGGCCAAGCCGCTTCGAATCTGGATGGAAGTGGGGGACCAGGATCTCCTTAATCCAAACCCTATGCGCGACAATATGCACGATTGGGTTCTGGCCAACGAGCGCATGGCGAAGGTGCTCGCGGCCAAAGGCTATCATTATCAATTCGTATTTGCGCGCAACGCCGGGCACGTGGACCGTGCGGTGAAGAAAGAGACTCTTCCCGAAGCCCTGGAGTATATCTGGCGGGGCTATCAAGCTTCAGGCGTCAAGAACTGATTCTTATCTCTGCAAGCAAAGGCTCGAAACTACAGGAGCGTTAGATGCGATTCATCGACCGCGAAGAAGTCGCTCGACGGCTTACTTGCGAGGTATGCATTCCGATCGTGCGCCGTGCGATGATCGCGTTTTCGAAGGGCGAAACCAGGCAACTCTTGCGCTCGATCATCCCGCTCTCCGACGGGCGATTGTTCGGTATCATGCCCGGTGCGATGGGTGTGAATGCGGCTTTCGGAGCAAAACTAATCAGCGTTTTCCCAGAAAACTTCGCTCGTGGAATCCAATCCCACCAGGGGCTCGTCATTCTTTTTGATCCCACAAACGGTGCACCGGTGTGCGTGGTTCATGCGGGCGAGATCACGGCCATCCGCACGGCAGCGGCCAGCGCCGTCGCCACTGATGTATTGGCACGCAAAGATGCCCGGAGCCTGGCTCTGCTCGGGTACGGCGAACAGGCTGAAACTCATGCGCGCGCAATCAGCAAGGTTCGCAATCTTGAATCGGTTGTCGTTTGGGGACGCTCGCCCGAGCGAGCCCAGAACTTTGCCAATCGAATGCAGGCAGAACTTAGCTTGCCGTTCATCGCGGCTAGAGTGGTCGAAGAAGCGGTCGCGGAAGCCGACATAATTTGTACCGTCACTGCGGCGACTGAGCCGATCTTGAAGGGCGAGTGGGTGCGGTGGGGCACGCATCTGAACTTGGTTGGCTCAGGGTTAGCGGGTCCCGCAGAAGTAGACAGCGACCTTGTCGTAAAATCGCGTTTTGTCGCCGACAGTCGCGAAGGCGTCCTGCAGCAGGGAGCCGAGTTTCTGCGAGCTAGAAACGCGGGTTTGGTTGGCGACGAACATATTGTTGCTGAAATTGGCCAGGTACTGGCGGGTGAGGTAGAAGGGCGGCGCTCGGCAGAAGAGATTACGGTCTACAAATCCCTCGGACATATCGTGCAGGATCTGGCGAGCGCATGGGCGCTCTATTCCGAGACCGACAGTCCGTTGTAGCATCGATTTCGGAGCTAGCTCTACATCTTCGCCTCGAGCTCTTGTTTGGAGGATAGGTACGTGCATAAGGCGACCACACGGATCCCGCGAATGGCTTCGATAGGCCTGGTTGTCGCGATGACTTTTTTCGCCCGCCCGGCATGTGCGCAAAAACCTCAAGTCGTTTTGACGCGTAACGAAAGCACGATCGCCGTCGATGCCTACGCCCCCAATATCGTCCGCATAACGCTTAGCCTTCTGAAAGACCCGGCTCTTGCTGCACCCGGCTTCGGGTTTGTTGGGGCACCGTCAGCTAATGGTTGGACGCTCCTACAAAACGATAAAGGTGATATCTATCGTTCGTCGCGCGTGGTAATAACAGTTGCCACGAACTCTCTCGGCCACTCTCTGCCAACGCAAATCGACATCGCTAAGTTTTTTAATGGATCGACCCCGCCCGCTCACATCACGATCAGCACGCCCGAAGGCAAGACCATTCTGGATATGACTGGCTGGTCCATGTCGTTGCCCAATCACAAAGACGGCAATGCAAGTGTTTTGAATGAAAGGCGTCCTTCGGATCCTATGTTCTACCAGGTGGGCGCCACTTTTGTATCTCCCGACGACGAGCACTATTACGGTCTGGGTCAGAATCAAGAAGGTTTTCTTGACCATCGCGGACACAAAGTAGAGTGTTGGCATAACTACACTGCGACGGGCGGACCCAGCGTGTGCGTACCTTTCTTAGTCACTAACTACGGTTATGGAATCGTTTGGGATAACCCCTCGAAGACAACCATCGAACCGGGCTTCAATGAAGAGACACGATGGATATCTGAAGTAGGCGACCGGGTTTCATTTTTCGTGATTATAGGCACGACTACCGATGAGATTTACTCGGGGTACCGCCAGCTTACTGGGCCAACCCCATTACTGCCGAAAGCTGCTTACGGCTACATCCAGTGCAAGCAGCGATATTCGACACAAGATGAGGTGTTAGCGGTGGCCAGGGGATACCGCGAGCGGCATCTGCCCGCCGATATTTTAGTAGTGGACTGGTTCTACTACACCAAGATGGGAGAGCTGGATTTTGTTCGGGAGAAGTGGCCTGACCCGGCGGCGCTGAACCGGCAGCTTCACGATATGGGCTTTCAGACCATGATTAGCGTATGGCCGCGCTTCACCAAAGGCTCGCGCTACTATGATTTTCTGGCTCAGAAGAAGTGGTTCCTGCATTCAGCAGACGGCACTCCCATCGATGGGCTGCCGTATGACCGGGCGGGTTCCGACATAGATACCACCAACCCGGACGCGGCACGCTGGTACTGGGAAATAATTCGTGACAACATCATCAGCAAAGGCTTTGACTCTATCTGGGCGGACGAGACTGAGCCTGACTTGCCGCCCGACGGGGGCTACTTTAATGTTGGTCCCGGCACCCAGTATTTCAACATCTATCCTTTGCTGCACACGGGCGCGATTTATGATGGTTTCAGGCGTGACGTGAATCATCGTGCGCTTATCCTTTCGCGCGACGCTTATCTCGGCGCGCAGCGCAATGGAACCATGTTCTGGTCTTCCGACATTTCTCCCACGTGGGACACGTTGAAGCGCCAGATTCCAACCGGTCTCGATTTCACCGCGTCGGGCCTTGCCTATTGGACACAAGATATCGGAGGCTGGCAATACTTGCCGGCGGAGCATCACCCTCTCCATGCTCTGCTCCTCGATCCCGCCGACGCTCGAGACAATATAGGAGGTTACGATGACTACCCGGAACTCTACGTTCGCTGGTTTGAGTACGGAGCGTTTCTACCTGTATTTCGGGCGCATGGCAGCCGCAGATACAACGAAGTGTGGTCTTATGGAAAACAAGCAGAGCCGATACTAGAAAAGTATCTCAGGCTGCGTTACGAGCTTTTGCCGTATATCTACTCGCTGGGGCATGAGACTTACCGAACCGGTGCTCCGTTCATGCGTGCTCTGTTCATGGATTTCCCCAAGGATCCAAAGGTGGCGGACTTGGGTGATGAGTATATGTTCGGTCCCGCATTTCTGGTTGCCCCGGTAACCGAGCAAGGCGCAACCAGCAGGCTAGTTTATCTTCCAGCGGGCACCGATTGGTATAACTACTGGACGAACGAGCGTGTTCCTGGGGGACAGACGATTAAGGTTGCAGCCCAGATCGATACCCTGCCTCTGTTCGTTCGCGCCGGATCTATTGTGCCGCTGGGAGCGGCCATTGAGAGCACAAATCAAACCCAAGCCATCGCAAACGTGCGAGTGTATGCGGGCGCGAACAGCGACTTCACTCTTTACTCGGATGACGGAACGACTTACGCTTACGAAAAGGGCGACAGCAGGGAGACTCATCTGCACTGGGACGATGCGGCACAGAAATTGAGTCACGAGCGAAGTGCCGCGTGGAAGCGTCCCGACCCGCAGATTCTTGAGATTATAGGGCACTAAATCTTTCACTTAGTGCAACTGAATAACATTTCCACGCGGCATGATCCTTGCACCCTCTTCAACGCACAATTTGCAATAATCGGCGCTATCAAGGGGTTAAAATCTGGCCTATGCCTTGTGATACGGCCGCGCTGCACATGTCCCAAATTGCCTTCCTTTTTGCATTACAATGCACTTGCGGGAACCCCGCAGTATTCATCTCAGGCTGATTGCAAGTCCTGCTGAACCGACTACAACCAATTCCCGGTGCGGCGGCGAGGCAGATAGCGTGATTCAGCTGGTCAGAGTTTTCGCCACTGATTCAGAGTGCCTCCAGATAAAAATAGCGATGATTGGTATCGCTGTTCAGGAAGATCTTGCGAACATGCTAGCGCTGGTAAACTGCAGCATAAAACTTTGTTCTTGGGTGGCATAACCGGTGGGGTCGCTGTTTCCGATGTCGAGTATCCGAGGATGGTTCAGCGGTCCCCTAGTCGATTCATCAGAAGCACCAGTTCTTCCCTCCTGATGCGCAGCGTCGAGTTCCGCCGCAAGTTCAGACTTGAAGCTGCGGCGGGGCTCTTCGAACTGGGCTTTAGCCCGCGCCACGTGTCCGAACAATGTGTACAGACGCTTTGGCACCAAGATCAGGCAATCCGAGCCCAAGTGTGCACAGGATTTCGGTGCCTAAACCCACGATTCACCCCTTGCTGACACTTTGGTCCTTGGCAACCGAGGGTACGGTGCTGGTTGGCTTCTCTTCGTCAGCCTTCATTGCTGACTTGAAGCCGCGGATACCCTCTCCAATGCCTTTGCCCAGATCGGGAAGCTTCTTGGGTCCGAATACGAGCAATGCGATTCCGAAAATCAGCAGAAGGTGCATCGGTTGAAACAGTCCTTCAATCATTAATAGGCTCCTTGGATTGGGCTAGAGAGTCAAAATCTGTTCAACAAAAATGCGGGCGCTGCAAGTCGCAATCAGATACAGCGCCCGCCCTTACGGCAAGGGGAGAGCTCGCAACAGTTAGAATCCCCGTTTGACTGAATCAGCCTCGATCGCCAGCTTGTTGACCAAGCTAAAGAAGGCTTGCGATTGACCGAGGAACAAGAGGTCATCCGTGAAGGCCTTGATTGTAGCGACCGCTCCGCCGTTATTTGTCAGCGTTGGCCGAATCACTGAGCATTGGGGCAGACTCTTGCTGATGAACGTGCAGGGCTCAGGCAGAATCAGGTTGGTCTGGTCGAGCTCTGAGTTGCGGGCATTGAGATCGGGGAATGTCAGACCAGTTTCTGGATCGGTGACACCGGCCAAGGGCTGAGCGACAGCATTGCCGGCTTTGTCGTGCCAGAGACCGAAGTGGTCGATCTCCACTCCACCAATGCTTATGAGGATTCTGAGAACTTCAGCGTCCGTCGCCTTAAAGGCCAGGGTCGGATACAGGCTAGCCCCACCTTGCTCGATAAACGCAAAGTGGAATCCAGCGGTGTTCGCAATCGCCTGCATCCGCGATTCTTGCGGAGTGGCAGGAGGAACCGGCTGGGGCTGGTTGGGAGGCGTGTCGGTGTCGTTCAGTGGAATGGCGGGCTGATTTTCGATCGTGAAGGGTCCCTGAAACTTCACACCGAAATCCGGGTTCTGGGAACTGCGATAGCGTGTGTACCAGCTGAGGTCAACGTTCAGCTTCAGTAGGTTCGTTAGCCTTCCGATGTTCTTTGCGCCACTCGCTTGACTACTGGGCAAAGTTCGGAACGCATCCAGATCGACCGGTTCCTCGCCCTTTGAAATCAAGTAAGCATTCAGAAAAGCCGCATGGCTCAGTTCGTCGTCTGTATTGTCGGCGATGTATTGCGCCATATCGCCATCAAGGTTGCTGAGTGCAGCGATATAGGCCGGATTCCCGCCCTGGACTCCTCCCAGTTCGTTGTACTGCTGCCACAAATCAGCTTCGATGAGCTCTGCTGCCGCGGCGAACTTCAAAAGGGTCGCGTCGCCTTTGGATAGTTTGCCCGAGCTCCGCGTCGCTTGCGCGCTGCTCTCCGCTCCCAGCAACGCGCCGGCCGACAGGGTTGCTCCTGCAATTCCGAGTCCCTTGAGGAAAGAACGTCTTTTGACTACACCTTGCCAGTGACGCTGAACATCTTCTGTCGAAGACTGGTTGGTTTCAGATGGCTTGGTCTCAGACACCACTATAGATGGAGAAAGTTTATCTTTCATGATTTCGCTCCGATTCCTTTTATGCGATTTTCTATTGCGGTGGTACTGTGCGTTAGACCGTGTTGGCCCCGGCCGGGATGCCTAAGAAATGTCATTTGATTGTCAACTCTTTGTTAGGACCGGCTATAACGGCATTTTGTGCGCCAATCCGGAAATGGTTCTTGCTTCTTTGTTTCAAGTGCTCACTCCTACAGATACAACTCTCTTTGTCCTTACTTATTCCACGTATGAGGCGGCGTCTTGTGGCGAGGGTGTGGTTGAAGAGTGGAGTTACTTATAAAAGGTTTTTATCCTATTCGGACAAGGAGGCGACCCAGGAATCGCCTCCTTTGCCCACGCACTGGGGCCGTTCCCTGTTGCTGGCTAATTGTTCTTCCGAGCCTCAGGGTGGGAGTTCATTGCCGTAGGCAAAACAGAACGCTATAACCAGTATTGCCATCAACCCTGTAAGTCCGTACGCCGTTAGTTCCACCACTCTTGGTTTTCCGCATTTCTCGGTGCTTCTTGGCGGTCAACCGAACATGGTCAAGAGACGCCCATGGACGAGGGAGCACCGAAGTGCGCCCTCGCCGGGGCTTTTGTCTTAGTTGATAGTGACTGTTACCGCGCTGGAATGACTCAGAGAGCCGGAGGTCCCTGTTACCATTACAGTGGCCTGACCAGATGCGGGAGTTGTGGGTTTGTTGGAGTTGCTGCCACCGCATCCAAGGGCGAACAGTGAGATAACAAGCACCAAGCCCAGTAGGCTCACCCCCACTATGCTCTTCCGGTTAAGCAGTTTGCTTTTGCGAGTGGTGATAAGTGTCCCGAACAGTCCCAAACCTGGCATTAAGGCCAGCATGCCGGGCAAGTTGTAACCCGTAGGGGGCGGGGCCGAGGCAGCGGAGATAGTCAACGTAGACGACGCAGAGCTCGACCCCGGAGAGATTGTTGAAGGGCTTAGAGAACATGTCAACCCGGCGGGCGCAGAGCATGTAAGCGTAATCTGACTATTAAACGCTCCCATCGCGGCGGCACTAACCATAAGCGTAGCTGAATCTCCTGGGGTGACTGTTGTGCTCATCGCAGAGAGATTCAGAGAGAATCCGCTTCCAGCTGCAGCCGCAGGTGCCAGGCTGGCAAATACAGCGGTAGCACTGCCACCGGCTGGAAAATTCGGTTGCCCGGCGCTGCCTCCAGCGGTTATGTAAAGCGTGCCGGCAACACCCGGATCATTATTGGCACCGCCTCCTCCGCCAAACACCAGATCCCACAAACCAGGATTCGCCAGTACCTTTCCCGCAGCGTCTGTGAGTTGGCCCATAAATTTCCCGGCCGTGTCGAATGCGCTGATGGTGCCGTCGCCGAAATTTCCTACGAGGAGATCGTTGGCGAACGTTCCGAAGCTAGCCGGAGCCTGCACCACGCCCCAAGGCGCGTTCAGGTCATTCTTGGCGCCAGCGGCGACGAGAGTGCTCACGAAGTTGCCGGTTGTATCGAAGATATCCACCTGCCCAGCGCCGGCCCCGGGAACGGCATCGTGCTTGGCCGTATCCTGCATCGCGTAGGCGACGTAGACCTGGTTACCGATGACGTGGATACCGTGGGGAGCGAAACCAGCGGGAAGGTTTGGATTGGTGAAAGTGCCCCCCAACGAAGTGAGGGCGTAGTTCGAATCGTAGACGTCTATCTTGCCGCTGTTGAAGTTGGCCGCCAAAAGGTTAGTGCCCAGCAGAGCGAGACCTTTGTAAACCGCGCCGCTGGCGGAATTGTCTTTACCGATAATCGCGGTATTACTGGAACCGTTCCAGTAGAGAATGAGGCCATCCTCGGTGTCAAAAATGAACGATCCGCCGGAGAAGTATGAACCGCTGGCGTTGGCCACAGTTCCCGTCGGGCAACCAGGGCTGCAATTACCGTTTGGATTGCTTGAGGCCCCGGGTATGGTGACGATCAACCCATTCTCTTTGTGGCCATTTTGGTCATAGAGCGTGGAAACGCCGCTGTTGTTATCGGCGATCCAGAAATCTTGGCCGGGGAGAACGGAAATCCCCCAGGGATTCAGTAGTTGAGAGTCTGTGGTGGTGGCTAGGCCAGTGACATTGGAGACCAGGTTCGTCTGGGAATAGCCGCCCTGCTGTGCCCACAACCCTGACGGAATCGTCAACGCCGCGAGCAAACCGAATAACAAGAGTGCTTTTTTCATGTTGTCCTCCTTACTTCCTTTATGATTTGTACGACGTTGCTGAATACAGTTGTTTTTTCACCGTGAAGCTGTTATTGCGAATGAGGGGGGATTCAGGTAGACAGACTTACTTCTTATCCCGGAACTCCCCCGACAATCGTATGAATGCTGATGTGTTCTTCGACTCAGTTAGTACCGCCCGAGGACACGGTGTCTTGATCCTTCATCTGTGCCAGCGCGACTAATACCCGCGGTAACGCAAAGGTATAGACGCCTCCCGGTGTGTCAGCTTCGCTCAGGAAATACTTGTCCCCCACATGCTCGAAGCTAAGCTTTGGCTGCCCAGCACGAGTTCCATCAACAGCGATGGGGAGAACAAACACCCCATGGCGGTCGTTGTTGATTGCTACGCCTGACAATGTCTGAAAAGAGAGACGGCCAACCGTATACGTGCCCGCAGGCAAGGTCGTACCTCCAGCCACGAACTCAAACGGAACCTGCACACGAACTCCCTCGGTGTCCTGAGCGCGGGCACTCACGCCCAGCCCAAGCAGGCAAGTCAGGGTAAGTACAGCCGTCAAATATGATTTGTTCATTATTTCTCCTTATTGAAATGTTTTTGCTTATCTATTCGTGATAACTGCGCTCGTGAGTCTTTATTCCACAGGTCTGTCCTCAGCCTCATCTATCAAACTGTGTTATCAGAACGTATGTGAGTTAGACGCGGCGATTAAGAGCGAGATGCGAGCGGGATGTCATTTGATTGTCAACTGTTTGTCGAGATCTCGTAAACACCAGATGCAACATCACTGCGATCTTTGGAGCCGGAGAGTAGTAGTGCGGCGAATCCGCTTCTCGCATCCGCGGTCTATACGAGTTTTCTTTGGGTCAGTCTTTGTCCCATGACTAGTCCAAATTTCATATAATCGATGGCGGCTGCTTTTGCTGGTGGATGCATGGTGAGGCGGCGGTTCGAGCTTGTCGAAAAGCTCGAGCGAGTCACACACTCACGAGGGGGTAGAGAAACCCTTTCGGGGGAAGGGCGGGCAGGTCGTCAACCCTGAGCAACTCCATCGGGCCGTCACCGTCGCTGACGCACTGTCCGTCGCCGGGGAGAGCTTTACCTTCTAAGTCCAGAATACTGTTGCGCTCCAGGCGTTCGTCCTGCCCTTCATCGAAAGAACTGACCCGGGACAAAACCAGAGAGAGGTCGCATTTTAAGGCGGCTCGTTCGGATTATGTCGGGTTCGATTGATCTGCGAGCATGCTATGAGAATGTTGCGCGGCTTGCATCAAGCGTTTGTAAAGACGCGACTCTGCTCGCGCCGACGCCGTCTGCGCGCTGAAGTACTCGTTCAGGCGTTCGCGAAGCCGCAGTCGAGCTCGCCACAGCCGCGCTTTCACCGCCGTATCAGTTACGTTCAGCACTTGCGCCGTCTGATCTATGGAGAGCCCTTCGATATCACGCAACACAAAGACCGTCCGCAAGATCGGCGACAACTCTCCGAGGGCGCTGATTAGGATTTCTCTTAACTCAGACGAGCGGTAGAGTTGTTCGGGGTTGGGAGCCCAATCGGCGACCTCCATTGGAAGTATGTCTTCATCTGCCTGAAAATCCTCGTTCAGCGACACTTCTCTTGTTGTGCGTTGCTTTCGCAGCTTGATCAGTGACTGGTTCACAGTGATGCGAAACAGCCAGGTTGAGAATTGGGAATCTTCTCGGAATGAGGCCAAATGCTGGTAGGCCTTCAAAAAAGCCTCTTGAACTGCGTCCTGGGAATCTTCCCTGTTATGTGTGACGCTTTGAGCAATTCGAAGAAGTTTGCGATCGTATCGCCTTACGAGTTGCTCGAAAGCGGCATCATCCCCATTCTTGCTGGCGTGGACAAGATCCAGGTCTTCGTCTGCCAGTTTCCTCACTGCGAATTGTGCTGAGTATATGGTCATATTCGTGCACTTGAGGTGGCATGGCGTTGTTCTAGAACGCGCTGCCCAGGCCCTTTAGAAATCTGCGATCACTGCACTACGACTTTGCCAGTCATTTTCGGGTGGATCGTGCAGTAGTAGGGATACGTTCCCGCCTTGGTAAACGTGTAGGAGAACTTTTCATCCGTGTCCAGTACCTTGGACTTAAACACACCCTCTGTACTGACCGACGTATGGGGAATGTCATCACTGTTGATCCAGGTCACTGTCGCTCCGACC
Organism: uncultured Acidobacteriaceae bacterium; assembly: GCA_963789875.1. GTDB lineage: Bacteria > Acidobacteriota > Terriglobia > Terriglobales > Acidobacteriaceae > Sulfotelmatobacter. The sequence goes on from CAWBMI010000002.1 coordinate 891,776, forward strand.
GGTACCGTGAGTGTCTGTGGCCCGAAGACAAAGTTATCGATTTTTACCGACGCTGCTGCCGCCGAGGGCTCGGCATTCGCTGTGGCGCTGAACGATCCGGCTAACAGGATCATCGCAATCATTACGGGCACTGCCACGCCTGCAATCCACACATTCTTGTTGGTCATGGTCATGTTTCCTTTCTAATGGTGTTCTTTGTTATTTGAGCGATCTCCTCGGCCACCGACACCAAGGACAAGCTAACCAGCGAGAGGCGAATCGACGACCGCAAGGCTGCGACCACTCACCAGGTAATTCACATCGGTGATGCCTAAGACCTTCTGCAACTGTTCGGCGGGCACCTTCATGGGTCCGGCTGAGGGAGCGGACCCTGGCGCAGGTTGGGGGAAGGCGGTCGACATCGCGGTGTGGAACGAAACCTTACCTTCCACCTTCTGCATGATTTGGTGGATATGTCCGTTTAACACCGTCACCGAACCGAAACGCTTGACGTAAGACAAGGCTTGTTCGCTGTCGTCGGTTCCCCAGCCCCAATCGGGATAGATGGTCCACAGTGGAATGTGGGCAAAGAGCACGATCGGAGTGCTGGCAGAGCGGCCCTTGAGATCTTCCTCCAGCCATTCCAGTTGTTCGTTACCGAGCGACCCCATGCCTCCGGCTTTCAGATTGGCCACATTTACGAGACCGACGAAATGCACGCCCTTGTGATCGAAGCTCGACCACCCCGTGCCCTTGGTGCCCTTCCCATAGCGCTGGAGATATTGCTCGCCGTTGTCGGTCAGCATGTCGTGCTCGCCCGGCACAAAGAAGATCTGTTTCGCGGTCGCTCCTTTTAATACCTGGTCCAGCGTGTCGAACTCACTGGGCTTCGAGAGTTGACTCAGATCACCGGTGTGAATGATAAAATCCGGCTTTTGGGGCATGGCGTTGATCTTGTTGATTGCCGTTTGCAGGGTCGCCGTGACATCTGGATTGGCCGGTTTGTTGAAACCGATGTGGCTGTCGCTGATCTGGACAAAGGTGAAATCTGCGCCTTTGCTGGCATCTTTCCCATAGCCCTTGGCAAAGGCCCGAGACACTGGAACGCCTCCGGCCATAGTCCAGACAAGTCCTGTACCAGCCCATGCCATGCACTTCAGGAAGCCGCGACGATCGACGCCGTCGTTGTTGAGGTCTTGTAAACTCTGATCGATAAGATCTTGTTTTTTGTCTGGCATTTGCCCTCCGTGTTTTGTGACGTTCAGAGTTGATAACTGGCATGAGCCGCTTTTATTCCCAGTTAAGTTGCGGTCTGGGAGAAATTCCTGTGGGTATCTGGAAGGGTTGCGACTCCTCGGAGTGGAAAGGCCGCATGGCTGAATGGACCAGGTGGCTCGCCCTCCGCAGCCGGCTCGGAGTGCGCGCTGAGCCCAGCAAAAAAGGACGGGCAGTGTTGCCCCGCCCTTTCAGCTGGCACTAGAAAGCTGGAAGCTAAGACTAATCTCCAGTCGCGGTCCGGATAGCCAAAGTACCCATGCCGCCCTGAGCCCCCTCATCCTCGTTCCCGAAGATCCAGACATTGCCAGATGAAGGAACAACTCCAGCAAACAGTAGATCATCGAGGAACGTGCCTTTCGTGGGATTGGGACTGGGTGCAAGAGTCCAACTGGTCCCGTCCCAGTGCAAAAGGAGCGTCATCTGATGCCCGGATCCGTCGGCTGCGAAGTACGAACCAAAAGCGTAGATGTCGTCAGCCGAATTGGCCGTCAATCCAAGCAAACGGTTCGATTGATTGACGCTGTGCGGCCCAACATTTGGGCTTGGCACCACGGTCCAACGTGTGCCGTCGAAGTGTTCGATCAAGGTCAGCGTGGCAGACTGCTGTGGAGGCGCATGCGGGGTGGAAAAGCCGACCGCCCACACATCATTCGGGGCCAGCGCCAGCACGGCGTTCAACTCGTTTGCACCCTGGCCTACGTGTGGAGTTGCGGCACTGACCCAGTCCGTGCCATTCCAGTGGATCGCAAGGGGTTCGTTGCTACCCGCACTAAGAGGAGCAACCCAGCCCACCGCCCAGGCGTCATTGATGGCGTCGGCCGAGACGCCGGTCAAGGCCTCAAAAGCGTTCGTATTGATAAGTGTCGGTGTCCATGCCGTGCCGTTCCAATGCTCGAAAAGGTTGAAACTCAAGGCTCCGCCATTGGAAAGGTCTTGCACCAGATTGCCGACCGCCCAAATGTCATTCGCCGAGGTCGAAGTCATGGCAAAAAGGTCCGCCTGAGAGTTTTGCGGGAACGTAGGGTTCGGGAACAGGCCCCACTTGCTTCCGTTCCATTGTTCGATGATCTGCCCGGGGTTGGCCCCGAGAGTAATGTTCCCCACCGCCCAGGCCAGCGTCGGTGAAATATCGACGACTGCTTGCAGGTCCGCGGTAAGGTCACCGTTAATCAAGGGCGCCGGAAAAGCGGTCCACTTGGTGCCGTCGAAGTGGATGGTTGAATCTCCTACTGCCCAAATGTCGTTCGCTGAAGATGCCGATGCGGCAAAAAGGCCGCTGTTGAACTTGTTCCCGTTCGGAGTTGGGACTACGTGAAAAATCGAGCCTGCCCCGGTTTGTGCATTCGCCGGCGTACCCTGCAACATGGCTGCCGCTAATCCTAAAAACATGACTGCGCTAAGCGTAAGTTTCACAATTCCTCCCAAAATATTGTTTTGGCTGTGTCGGTTTTCTACCTTCTCGCTTCATAACCTGCGTAAGTCGCTTTTATTCCCGGCAAGATCGAAGATCGATGTCGCGAGAAGAATGCAGGTAGTGAAGTGTTCGAAAAGAATCCTTCGCCGGACCTGCATCCCTCTTCTGTAAATGCCGATTCGGTTAGTTCCCCAAGTATCGCGCCGCTGTTAAGGTTGTAATTCCTGTCTCGACGTTCTCCTGTTTGCCGACCACAACGATGTTACCGTCTGTTTGTATCAGCACTCCGGAAATGGCAAAAGGTGTGGCCACTGACCCGTCGGTGGCGAATGCAGTGTCCAGTACGCCGTTGGATTCGAATCGCGCCAGACCGCTGCCGCCGCCCACCACGATTTGCCCATTCGATTGAAGAGCGATTGCCGCTGGCTGGTTCTGCTTCCCTCCGCCGAAGGTGAACTTCGTGGAAGTGAAAGTAGGATCAAGAACTGCTGTTTCGCTGAAACGGAATAGTTCGCCGGCAGTCCTCTGGAATCCGTTACCCACAGTCGCAGCCTGAACAAAGTCGCCGTTGGGCTGGAAAACAATCGCTTGGGAGGATGGTGACGACGGGTTGGACGCCGCCACGGTTTCGGGCGTCACGGTCGATTGCAACACTCCCGTCGAGCTGAACTCTTCGGAGCCCGCGCCGCTAACGCCCAAATAAGAACCGTCGGAGAGCTGCGCCAATGCTGTGGGAACGATAGGAGTGGGCTTCTCCACAATTCCTCCAATGCCAAATGTCGAATCAAGACTGCCATTGGAGTTATACCGAACCAGAACCGTTGGAGACGGAACTCCTCTGACACCCGATCCCGCACCCCCACCCACCAGTATCTGGCCGTTGGGCTGCACCAGAAGTGCAAATACAGTAGGAAAAACTCCCGTGGGAACGGTCGTCACCAATCCGCCTTGACCAAAGGTAGTGTCCAGTTGGCCACTGGGCAAGAACCGCGCAAGAGCAAATTCAGTTGCTGCGGTAGTTCCAGTAGTTGTTCCTGCTACTACGATGTCGCCGTTGGACTGCATCGCGGCCGCAACCGGCATACTGTCGCCGTTGGCGAAGAACGTGGCGGTCGTCGTGCTCAACAGCTTCCCGCTGGATGTGTATCTGAGCAAAGCAAAGGCTTCGATGCCCCCGAAAGCGGTCTTGTTGAGCCCGGTGACCACCGCGATGTTGCCATTGGATTGCTCGAAAGCGGTTAAGGTCGTGGCAGTGAGGCCGAGATTTGCGGTTACTGTCCCGCCCGTGCCGAAGGTTGGGTCAAGAGTACCGGCCTGGGCTTGCGCGAAGTTAGCGCCAAATGCCAGGCCAAGTGCTAATAGTCCGGCGATCGTATGAAGTGTGGCTTTCATCATTGCTTTTCCTTTTGTGTTTGATTTTTGGTTCAGAGCATTCGCTCACCAGGGCCGTGCTTCCCGGCTGGCTCCGAATGTCTGTCAGCGTTGATAACGGGCACGCAATGCATTTATTCCAACTCTCGTCGGGAAAAGTCGTCAGTTGTCTGCAAGTTGTCTGCAAGTTGTTTGTGAGATGTAAAGGTTGCGTGGATTCCTAAGTAAACGGTTTTTCGGTCCTTCGTTTTAACTTTTGGGCGAACTTGCTTAAGGTTGGAGAATTTTGGACTCTGTTGGACGCGAAAGCGCGAAACGACCGAGCCGCGTGGAAAATTGGCCTGGAGCTTCCACCACTAGAAGCCCCCGGATAGAAGCCTCATTTGCCAGTACCAATGCAATTCTCAGCGGGATCTAAGCAGGTTAGCCCTATTCATCACCTTGCCAACCGCCAGGCGAGAGCTAGCCATAGCGGCATCACCATCAGTAACCCATTCCTGATTCCACGCACCAATGCTCGTACATCGGAACACGACACTTCACGATCCCGGTCTTCCCAGGCGCGCCTTTGCGAAAGAAACTCCAGGAGCTCGACTTCGCCGGCGCATATCGGGGATGGCCGCGATGTGACTCCTTTATTTACCGTCATAGATGACTCTTTGCTATTACCCCACTCCGTTGCGCTGTCCTTGTATCTGTGCCTGAGCAATGTCTCGTCGGCGCACCCTAACCCGGGAGATTCACACCACTCAAAAAGCCGCCCAAGTGCCCCGTCAAGGCCACGAGAGCGACTGCCAGAAGTTCGACCGCCAGACGGTAACTCGGCAGGTTTACCGCCCGCCGCCGAGCGCGGAAATGCACCAACCACACCAGCCAGATCATCACCGTTGAAACGCAGGCCAGCACTAGGTGCAGCAATAGGATGCCCTTCAGCTTCCGTCCCTCCAGCTCGAATTGCCACGCGAGAATCCCAGTGACTAGAACAGGGACAGTTGAAATCGCTGCTGCGAGCAGGTTGTGATACACCGCGTCCGCCCAGCCACGGCGCTTCGTCCACCACGCGGTGAAGTCGAATGCCACCGCCGCAAGAAACAGAGCGATCGGGAAATGGATTAGCACCACGTGCTGTGCGTGCTTCGCTAAAACCGCGGTCTTAAGATCGAAAGGATTTACAGTCATCACATCCCTCCGTAGTTGTTCGAGGACTCCGTCTGTTCCGGCTGGCGATCCGTCGGCTCCGAAACCACCCATAGTCCATCGCCATTTAAGACATAAATCAAATTTCGCCCGTCCTGAAGCCACTTGACTACACCCGAGAACTTTTGCACTACTCGCGGAGCGGTTGGATTCGACAAATCCCAAAGCACCAGGTCGTCATTCGAGGTGCTGCTTCGCATCGGGAGGACCCCGCTCTCGGCAATAATCGCCAGATCCCCCGTCACGTTCATCCTGCTGGACATGGCTGGATCCGGCCACGAAATTACCCCGAGGTTTTTCGGCTCAGCGGGCTTGCTGATGTCGATAATCGAGATGCCTTGCTCTTGTGAGTGCTGCACATATAGGTAGACCTTGCCGTTCCCTTTGTTCTGCATGGCCATGTCAATAGCCGATAGGCCGGCAAACGAAATGTGGGCGACCACACGTGCCTGGTTGTCAGAGCCTTGAGCTTTGTGATCCTTGGCCGACGCTCCACCCGATACGAGCACCACCGTCGCCAAAAGTGCCATGGCCGTCGAGTTGGACGTTACGAATCTGCTTCCTCTGATGTTCATAATCCGCCTCCTGTGAAATGAGCTTCACCATGGATAACGTACTTTTCAGCGCTTTATTCCGCTGGGATTGCGTAATTGCCGAAGAGGCACGACAAATTGACTCGCCTTCAATGGAATATTTACCCGGGACCCTAGTTCTTAACTGCAGTGCGGGATCATTCGAGGTGTTTACGGGAAGTGGCTAACGCGATTGCAGTGGTTGTCATGCAAATCGTTTAGGTCGCCACTCAGATTTCCCAACAATTCGTTGTTCTGAAGGGAATAAATCCAGGACTTCGAAGTTCTCATCATGTGGACCGGTCAGAAACGACTCTCCAATTCGACTCGTTCGAAGAACTGGCCACACCTCTGTTCGATCAGCTTTACAACTTCGCTCATTGGCTCACGCAAAATCGCGACGACGCCGAAGACCTGGTTCAGGAGACCTACGTTAAGGCCTTGAAAGGGTTCTCGTCGTTTGAGTTAGGCACGAATTTCCGCGCTTGGATGTATCGCATCTTGCGCAACACGTTCTTGACTTCTCGCAAGGGCCTGAAAGTTACGATGACGGTACCGCTCGATTTCGATAATGAGGAAGCGGAACCGGAACATGCCATTGAGCGCGACACCCCAGAGACGCTTCTGTTGACGCGATCGAGCCACGAATTGTTGCAGAAGGCGATCGAAGAACTCCCGGTGCATTTTCGAGAGATCCTTCTTTTGTGTGAGGTAGAGGAAATGTCGTATCAAGAGATTTCCGACACTCTTGCGGTTCCTATTGGCACCGTAATGTCACGGTTATCACGTGCGCGGCAGACTTTACGGAGTCAATTGCGACTGCATTTGCAACAAGGAGCAGGACCACGGGCAATTGCAAAGGAGACGAATCATGGTTTGTGAGCAGTTGGAAGCAAAACTCGACTCTTACCTCGACGGTGAGGTTCCCGAGCAGGAGATGCACACTTTCGACGCTCATGTGCGCGGTTGCCACTCCTGCTCGTCGGATGTTCTTGCACGCGTACAGATGAAACGCGCGATTCACGTCGCTGGAAAACGTTACACTCCCAGTGCTGAGTTCCGGAAGAGGATGCGGCAGAAGGTTATGCCAAGGTCACAGCGAAGTTTTGGCCTGAGATGGATGTTAGCTGCGGCGGCAGCGGTGATTCTTGTGGCCGGGACGTTGACTTCAGCATATTTTGGAGCTCGACCCGGCAGAGATCACGTTTTCAGCGAGATCGCCGACTTGCACGTGGCAACTCTGGCTAGTTCGTCTCCCGTGGATGTGATCTCGACTGACCGGCACACGGTGAAACCCTGGTTCCAGGGGAGAATTCCTTTCGCGTTTAATTTGCCGGAACTCCAGAACTCCGAGTTCTCTCTGCTCGGCGGCCGGATGACCTATCTCGAGCAAACGCCGGGCGCGCACCTCATTTACGATGCGCGGAAGCACCACATTTCCGTGTTCGTCTTCCAGGAACGCTCGCTGCCGGCAAAGTTGGGCGAAAATTCGCTCTCTCCCAAGCAACTGCCGTTCAACATGGAAACATGGACTCAGGGCGGGCTTCGCTATTTCGTCATCGGCGACGCAAGTGCTGCGGACATCGATAGTCTCGCGAACTTGTTTAAAGCCGGGTCATAGATTTTGCCGCCTGTAATTCTGCTGCTATGTACGTTCTTCCGGATTCGACCCCCATCCCCGCGAACTTATGCGGATTGTCTTTTCGGCAGGAGACTTAAGTTGGATGGACGCCCGTCTAGCGCCGGCTTGATCCGCCTAAGGCATGAACTTATAGCCCCGACCGTGTACCGTGAGAAGGTGTAGCGGGTGGGAAGGGTCGCTTTCGAGTTTCTGGCGTAACTTCAGAATGTGGTTGTCAACCGTCCGCGTGCAGGGGCAGTGCTGGTAATCCCAAACTTCATTGAGAAGTTCCTCCCGCGAAATCACGCGTTGGGCATGCTTTGTCAGGAATTCAAGGGTCTTAAATTCTTTTGGCGTAACTGTGATTGTCTCGCTGCCTCGAGTGATCTCGGTCTTTAAGAAATCCACCTTCACATCGGCAAAGATATATACATCTGCGTTCTCCGGACTGGAGCGCGACGCCCGCCTGATTAACGCGCGCAAACGCGCAACGAGTTCCCGGGGACTGAAGGGTATGGTCACATAATCGTCGGCACCCATTTCCAGCAGCAGGACCTTGTCCGCAACGTCCACACTCCCGCTAAGAATTACAAGGGGCAAGCCGGGAATCCAATCCACAATTTTCTTGCAAAGATCACACCCTGAAGATCCTGGGCGCGGTAGATCGACGATCATTGCGGCTGGCGATCCTTGACGAAGTCTCTCCAAACCACAAACGGCATCGGAGACGATATCGACCTCATATCCTTCCGAGGAGAAAAGTCGTCGCAGGATCTTTCGCAGCGCGCCATCGTGCTCGACGACCAAAATCCGCTCCGTTGGACCCGATTGGAGTACGGATATCGGGGTGTTCAAAGCTGCCAATGTAGTTGTTGCCATATGTTTTTCTTCTTTCTAGTGCTCTTCGATAGGAAGAGAGAAGTCTCTCGATTGTGTTGCAACCGGAGCGCTAAGGAGTGACTCTCGAAGTGACTTTCGGGCTCTGGCCAGACGTGACATAACCGTTCCTATCGGGATCGACAGTATTTCCGCGATCTCCTGGTAGGACATTTCCTCTACTTCACAAAGAAGGAGGGTCTCCCGGTAATGCGCCGGCAGATCGTCGATAGCGCGCTGCACCAGTTGGGAATTAGAGCGATTGGTTAGAATCGTTTCGGGAGTTTCTGTATCAACTGCCAGCTCCGGTCTGTCCTCCTCCGAGTCCATCGCAACGGTCATGCATCGCTCGACTTTTGAGCGCGAACTTAGAAAGTTGTTCCTCAGGATCCGAAATATCCATGCCCGGAAATTGGTGCCTGACTGAAACGATGCGAAACTGCGTAAAGCTTTGAGATAGGTCTCTTGTACCAGATCTTCGGCATCGTTCGAATCGCGCGCCAGCCAGCGCGCGAAATTATAAAGGGCATCGAAAAGGGGCATGGCTAGTTCTTCGAACCCCGCCAACGGTTGATCGTCCTGGGAGGACGAAGCCCCAAATCGAACCGCTCCTGGTGAGACCAGTCCCATACGACTCATTTGCCTTCTCCCTGAATCAGCTCGAACCCCGGTTGCAGCCACTGTGAAGCGCCAGTCTTCCGGCGTCAATTCACTAAGGACTTTTTCCACATATCCAACTCATCGTCCCTTAAGTAATTGTCGGCCAATGAGTTAGCTGTGCACATATTCCGGGTGCGAAGGTCTCGGGGTCCGAGGTGCTAGACTTCTGTGCGCGGCACAAACGCGCCATGGAACACCTGAGGCCCAATTCCGTCGTGCGATTTGGAACTTTCGAGGTTTCCTTCCAGTCGGGCGAAGTGCGCAAATCGGGTTTGAGAATCAGAGTGCAGCAGCAGCCGATGAAACTGCTGGAGGTTCTGCTGGAGCGTCCGGGGGAAGTCGTCACCCGGGAGGAATTGCGCAGCCGAGTGTGGCCGAACGAAAGTTTCGGTGATTTCGATCAGGCTCTTAATATCGCAATCGGGAAGCTGAGAAGTGCCCTGGGCGACTCGGCTGGGAACACGCGATTTATCGAAACCCTTCCGAAACGTGGTTATCGGTTTATTGCGGACGTGTCGGTTGTCGATGCAGATGCCCAGACAAGAAAGCAGCTGCCATCTACCGCTGGAGGACTGCCCGGCCCCGAGCGTAAGACAGAACCTGGACAAGAGCCCCATGGCCGCGGGTTGGCAGTTGCACCCAAACTCGGGGTTTGGCTCTTGCGTCCGGTCATGGTCGCCTTGGCGCTCGCCGTGAGTTTGTCGATTCTAGCCGTTTGGCGTTTTCGTTCGCGAGGCGCTGAGCCAACGGCGATCCGCTCCCTGGCGGTGCTTCCACTGGAGAACCTTTCTGGCGACGCTTCACAGAATTACTTCGCTGACGGGATGACGGACGAGCTGATCACTGACTTGGCCCAGATCAGCGCTTTACGCGTAATCTCCCGAACATCTGTAATGGCATATAAGGGAGCGCGCAAGCCGCTGCCGCAGATCGCTCGTGAGCTGAACGTGGACGCGGTAGTAGAAGGCAGCGTGCTCCGCTCCGGCGAGCAGGTCCGCATTACGGCGCAGTTGATCGAGGCCTCTTCGGACAAGCACTTGTGGTCCCACAGCTATGAGGGTGAGTTGCGTGAGACTTTGGCGCTCCAGAGCAGGGTGGCTAGTGCCATTGCAGATCAAATTCGGATCAATCTGACTCCGCGGGAACAAGCTGCGCTTAAGAACACAAAAATTGTCAACCCCGAAGCTTACGAGTCATACCTCAAAGGGCGCTACTTCTGGAATAAGCGAACTGCGGATGGTTTAAAGGCCGCCCTGGCTTATTTCAAGCAGGCAATCGAAGAGGATCCTAAGTATGCGCAACCTTATTCTGGCTCGGCCGACACTTATGCGTTGTTGGGTGACTGGCAGTACGCGGTGATGACCCCCAAAGAAGCGTTCCCGGAAGCGAAGGCGGCGGCGCTCAAAGCTCTGGAATTGGATGGTACGCTGGGCGAAGCTCACAACTCACTTGCCTTTGCCTTGGATGGTTTCGATTGGGATTTTGACGCGGCCGATAAGGAATTCCGGCGCGCCATTGAACTGAATCCAGGCTACGCAACCGCTCATCATTGGTATGCGTGGCACTTAAGTCTGTTAGGTCGGTTTGACGAAGCGATTGCGGAGATGAAGAAGGCGCAAAACCTGGATCCGCTGTCTCTTATTATTAATGCCGATCTGGCGGAACTCCTTGGCCTCGCGCACTCCTACGACGACTCCATACGACAGAGCCTCAAAACGATCGAAATAGACCCTAATTTTGCTCTCGCCCATAATCAACTTGCCCAGGCGTATCTGCAAAAGCACATGTACGTTGAGGCCGTCGCAGAACTGCAAAAAGCGGTGACGCTTTCTGGGAATAGCCCTACGTGCATCGCCAATCTTGCTCGCGCCTACGTCGCATCCGGCAAGAGAAGTGAAGCGGTAAAGCTGCTGGGCGATTTGAAGAAGCGATCAAGCACTGGTTATTCGAATGCTTCGGAGATCGCTATGATCTATGCATCTCTCGGAGATACGGATCAAGCCATGAATTGGCTCGAAAAGGGCTTCGAAGAACGATTTAATCCCGGCGTCTTGCTCCGGCCGGGTTTCGATCCCCTCCGCTCCGATCCGCGCTTCAAGAATCTTGTGCGCCGCATTGGCCTACCCGGATGAGACAATCTGCGTCCCGCGTTCCGTTAACAAGATGGCGGTTGAGTTGTGATCGAAGAGTAGTTATAGAGCATCCCAAAAGAAGCTCGAGGGAGCAGGCGGGGAAAAATGGAGCCTACTAGCAGGCTCAGCCGCTTTGCTTCAGTGACGGCACAACGCTCGAGCGAGCGCAACTGGATTTCAAGCGTCTGGACAGTTTTGGGATGGTTTAAGCACCTACGCCAACGCATCGTCGATCCCGCATATTGGCCTGGCAGTATGCCGGTGATGCCGGCAAGTCCGGCGACACTGGTCGAAAAGGCATGAGAACCCCGTAGGCGGATTGACAATCTCCCCGTTGAGAAACGCAGCTCTCAAAATCGCAAGACCAATCTCATGGTCGCCGTCAATGGATGACGAACGAATCTCGAGACGCTCTGCAATAAAAAGCGGCCACCCTTTTCGAATATGAAACCCTGCGGATTGTAACTTTTTCCCGCCAGCCCGAGTCTGATGTTTCATGCGAATGATTTTCGCGTTGGCGATTAACGTCTGAGGAGAGAACTTTGAAGCGAGATCAAATGTTGAGCGTTAGGTTTTCGCACGAAATGCAGTCAAGCGTGTCCAAACTTTGGATTGCGCTCGTGGCGTTGATGGTTGCGCTGGTGGCGACTGGCGCGCATGCCGACGCCTGCCATTCCAAATCCAGCTTCAACGCAATTTACGATTTCGGCGACCATCCGGGGGACCCGCTGAGTCCAACGGCTGTTGGCGTCATAGCGCAAGGGCGAGACGGCAACCTTTGGAGCACGACGCTCTCTGGAGGAACGAATAACATGGGGACGGCGTTCAAGGTTACGCCTGCGGGGAAGCTGACCGTCATCTACAATTTCACCAGCACCACCGGCCAGCCTGCCAGCGGGCTGACGCTGGGCACTGACGGCAATTTCTACGGGGCAACCTTCAACGGCGGAACGGGAACCGCCTGCATCGGCGGTTGCGGCACGTTGTTCAAGCTTACGCCTTCGGGAAAGCTGACGATTCTGTGGAACTTCACCGGGGGCAACGACGGTCAAGTTCCCTACTCTGGGCCCATCGAAGGTACGGATGGGAACTTTTATGGAACAACATACCAAGGCGGCACTGGGCCATTTGGGACGATATACCAACTCACGCCCTCCGGTAAGCTGACGACGATCTACCAGTTCGACGCGATCCGTGGCGCCTTTCCGATTGGTCCTTTGGTTCAGGCCACTGATGGCAACCTGTACGGAACGACGGCCGGATTCGGTTTCAACTACGGTACGATCTACAAAATAGCGCCGTCGGGAGACTTTGCACTCACGCTGCTCTTCACCTTTGACGTTTTCGATGGTGCCTACCCCTACGCTGGATTAATTCAGAGCGGCGATGCCAAGCTATACGGAACCACCACCGGCGCCAGTCTCTTCGGTGACGTGTTTGACATCACCACAACAGGCTCCTTCGCGGAACTCCACGCTCTTAATGGGAGCACTGACGGGGCCATCGCTAACGCTGGGCTAGTTCAGGCAAGCGATGGCAGTTTTTACGGCGCGGCGCAGCAAGGAGGAAACGGCTTCGGGACCTTATTCCGGATTACCTCGAAAGGTACGTTCACCGTATGCGAGGATTTTAACGCCACTGTTGGCGAGGAGCCTCTCGTGACCCCGATCCAGCACACGAACGGCATACTATACGGGGACACGTCGCTGGGCGGCGACATCCACAATACGGGGATTTTTTACTCCCTGAATCTCGGTCTTAGGACGTTTGTGAGTTTGCTGCCTGCGTCGGCGAAAGTCGGTGCGACTGTCGAAATTCTCGGGCAGGGATTCACCGGAGCCACGGCCGTCTCATTTAACGGGACTGCTGCGGCCCTATTCACTGTCGTGTCAGACACGTATATGACTGCCGCAGTGCCCACGGGAGCGACCACAGGCCTCGTGACCGTGACCACTCCTAAGGCCATGTTGCAGAGCAACAAGAAGTTGGGAGTGACCGAGTAGCTCCATTAGCGTAGTGAAGGACAGATGCTTTGTGGGGAGCGATTTTCCCCTTATCCATTGCACCACTCGTGGGGAAACACTCTAAACTCAGCGGGGAGTTCGTCAAGAAGTCGGGGTTCAGAGGCCGCGAGTGGGCTGGAACGATGAACGGAAATAGTAGGCACGAAACCCCAAGTGCGAAAACGTATTCGTAGATATTCCTGACCTCGGCACTCGCTTGTTCCTCTGGCAAAACAGGTAGAAAAGGTATAGCAACATACCGTAGGCAGATTGGACAATCTCCACCTTGAGAGCGCAGCTCTCAACATCGCAAGACCCATCTTACGGTCGCCGTGCATGAATAAAATTAGAAGCGGCCCTCCTTTTTGAATATGGAATGATGCGGATTGAAACTCGATGCCGCCAGCCCGATCTGATGTTTCGCGCGAATGATTTCCGCGTTGGCGATTGCTTGCAGATTGGCCTGAACGGTCGTCCCACCTGCGCAAGAGAAACTGAACCACCTAGCCGCTGACAATTCGCCGAACCTCAAGCGGGCTGTTTCTCAGCCGGTGCATTGGTACACATGGGGCCCCATGCCTTTCGGGCGCGCGAAAACGGCTGCATCGCCCACGCCCTTCTGGATGTGAGAGCGGTGTGGTGTCCGTGGTGCGATCTCATGGATCGGTCCTACCGATAGATCGCATGAGATAGAGTCCCCTAGCTCGAGACGTCCCGTACCATCTCTTGAACCAGACAACCTTGTTGCCAATGTCCGTCATGGGCTGACCCTTACCGGCGTCTTCCACAGTGTGGAGGCCTGCCTTCTCGATCACGGGCACGTAGCCCAGAATCTTGCCGGTCTTGCGATCCAACTTAACCAGCCAGCCGCGAGATCCGGGAGCCTCATTCAGCGTTTGCATTCCCGCCCATAGCGTCCCATTTGCGCCGAGTTTGAGTGAATATGTTCTTCCAAGGTTTAAAATCTCGCCCAAAAACTTTCCATCAAGGTCGAATTTCTCAACCCGCCCGTTTTCGCGGTGTGCAACGTAGAGGATGTTGTTCTCATCCGCCACGATGGAGTGAAGCAAGTGGAACTGGCCCGGACCCGCGCCTGCACTGCCCCATTCGCGAACCTTCTTGCCATCGGCGGTATATTCCAGGACGCGTGCATTGGCATATCCATCGCTGATGAAGATTCGGCCTTTCGGCGCGAACGCAATATCGGTTGTTCCGAGAAAAGCTCCGCGGAAATCGCTGAGCGCCGGCCCCGGCAGCTCGCCTACGCCGATCTGAAGCAGCTTCTTCCCCTTCGGACTGAACTTGATGACTGTCGAACTTCCCGCGTCGACCGTCCAGACATTGCCCTCTGGGTCGAGTCGGATCGCATGCGGAATCTTGTATAGTCCTTTACCAAACGAGCGCAAGACGCGACCTTCATTGTCAACCGCTATGACTGGCTCGGCTTTATCGCCGCGCTGAATGAGCCAGGTCACGCCGGTCTTCGAGTCGCGCGCCAGCCACGAAACCATGCCCAGTTCCTGGCCCTTTGGGTAGCCTTATCACAAATTCTGTCTGTCGGAGAGGGAGCTCCGGCGCCGCTTCGATCATGGCGCGGAAGTTGGCTTCCTGAGCGTTCGCGTCGATCTCAGCCGGAGTCAAGGTCGGCCCGATCTGAGCGAAAAGAGGCAAGCAAATCAGGCAGATCAGCATCCGAGGAAGCATTGCCTTCATCATATTTGGGTTGGGCCTTCCACTACGCACCAACTTGAAACCTGGCCTGTCCAAAATATCTTCAAGCTTCAAATGTTTTGGCAAAGGCGGTTTCCCGCTAACCTATCAAAAGCACGCCAGTGAGAACTCGCAACTGTTGAGTTCTCACCAGCGTGTTGTTACTGACCGAGGTATGAAGCGGCAATTGAGCCACCGATTTAATCTCGTCTAGTTGACGGTGAACGTCTGTGTGCTGGTAGCCTTACCGCCAGCGTTCGTTAGTGTGACTGGACCCGTCGTGGCGCCAGCAGGAACTGTTGCGCTGACAAACTGCGGGTTGAACACTTGGAACGAAGCGCTGACTCCATTGAAACTTACTGCTGTAGTGCCAATGAAGTTGTGGCCATTAATCAGCACGGTTGAGCCTACACTGCCGCTACTCGAGTTCAGCAGGGTAATAGCAGGCACCGGCGCGGACAGGCCCGTATCCAGAGTCCAGACCGTGCCGTCGGCGAACTGGTTGCTCCCGCCGGAGATCGTGCCGCCTAGTTCGGTCGTGCCCACGAAACTGCCATCGGCAGCCTGAATTACGCCGACCTCAGGTGAGTTACCGTTGGCGCCGTCGAAAGCAAAGGTCTGGAGCACTGCTCCATTCTGCGGGTTGATCGGGAAGACGCTGCCCATCGGATCGGTCGAGTCCGTAAAGTTGGTATCCCACAGGTTGCCGTCGGAAGCCAGGAAAAGCGAAGGAATG
Organism: uncultured Acidobacteriaceae bacterium; assembly: GCA_963789875.1. Lineage (GTDB taxonomy): Bacteria > Acidobacteriota > Terriglobia > Terriglobales > Acidobacteriaceae > Sulfotelmatobacter. The sequence continues at coordinate 907,325 of CAWBMI010000002.1, forward strand.
TTGGTCGTTCCTGCCAGCGTCGTGAATGGTTTGAAAGCCACGAAGTCGGTACCCTTGGTTGTGACTTCAAAATAGTTAATCTCGCCCGCGGTAATGGATTCGAAGGCTCCATAGAGATTGCCGTTGGCGCCTTGGGTCAGCCCACTAATGCCGATATCGAACAAAGGCAGCTTGAACTGAACCGTGAATTTACCTGCCAGCGTGAATTGGAAGATATCCTCATTGAAGCTATTCACGTCGAGTCCTTGCGAGACACCATAGAAGTTGCCGTTGGTTGCCTGAATCATCCCGGATGGTTGAATACCATCGGCAGCGGCGGTCAGTCGATGAAGAGCGGTAAAAGCGCGGGTCGTCGGCTCGAAACGGAAGATCGTGCCGCAGCCGGAGCTTGGGCACGGGCTGAGCGATGATCCGCCTTCCTGTGTGGTCCCGTAAAGGTTGCCGTCCTGTCCCAGCAAGAGGCCGTTGGGAATACTGCCGTCGGCGCAGCTTGCGGATGAGCAGAAGTTATGGAGAACCTCGAAACCGCTGCCGGTTTTGCTAATCCGGAAGAGCACGCCGTCATTTTGCTTGCCGCCGTTAAAGGTTGTGCCGTAGAGGAATCCATCGTTGGCCTCCACAAAACCATTCGCGGGGTTGTTGCCGTTCCGGAACCCGCTGGCGCCCCGGGTGAAGGTAAAGAGCTTGGTGAACTCCCCGGCAGGGGTCAGTTTGAAAAGTGTCCCACCCTGGGGATCGGAGATGCCCTCATCGGTAACTTGCGCCGCGCCATAAAAGTTTCCGTCCGAAGCTTGAATGATGAGATCGGGCCGCGCGCCCTGAGGACACGTGTCGCCACCGATGCCACTGGTACAGGCGAAAGCAAATAGTTGATTGATGGTTTGTGCCCGGGCGGTCACCGCCAGCGACAAGCCGAGAACAAGGGTGGCAAACGATGTAAGACTGCGATTCTTGTTGCGCACAAACTCTTGCAAATTCATTCCATTTCTCCTTCGTTGTGAATACCTGCCGATTTGTCCCTGAACACGCACTGACCCCGATTTTCACAGTCTGCACAAGTCGAGCTATCCTTGTGAGGACCATGCGGAAACTGCGATCGCGAACTTCTAGCGCAACAGAACGTTGGACTCGCTGATGGGATTCCAGGATACGGCCCAGTTGTCAATTGATTGTCAAATGCGGTTTAGCAAATTTGGAGGAACGATACAGCGGCGGGTTCGGGGGTCTCGCTGGGCTCGACTGCTGCTGAACAAGATGCGATCATGATTACCTAAAAGTTGGCATCACTCTTTAGCGGGTTGCTGAAATCCTCGAAACATTAACAAAGGGCACGCCAGCGCAGTTTACTAAACAGGGCAAAGTCGCAGCCATTCTGTACCTCAATGGTAGTGCATATGTGTTTGGGTGCTAACTCCGGTCATGTGCCAGCGTGGGGGCGCATCTATGTTGGCACGGAAACGCCGCTCCACAATTCAATTCCGCTCGGCGATACGGTGGCAGCCATTGGCTCAATCTTCTTGCGTTCGCGGAATTCGCCGCTCTGTTGCATTAACTTGGTGACCATGCCCGTCCATCCGGTTTGGTGACTGGCGCCCACGCCGGAACCGGAATCGCCGTGGAAGTATTCGTGAAAGAGAAGCAAGTCACGCCAATGAGGATCCGTCTGGAACTTGTCCAAGTTGCCGAATACCGGTCGGTGGCCCTTTTCGTCACGAAGAAAGATGTTGGTCATCCGGCGCGACAGCTCGGCTGCCACGGCCCACAACGTCTTCATGTTGCCCGATCCAGTCGGGAACTCGACTTTGAACTCGTTACCTAGATAATGGTGGAACTTTTGCAAAGACTCAACCAGGAGAAAATTCACCGGGAACCAGATCGGGCCCCGCCAGTTCGAATTGCCTCCGAATAGTGCGCTCGACGATTCGCCCGGCTCATAGGCCACTCGGTGCTCGGTTCCGTTGACTTGGAGTGCGTAAGGATTTTCGTGATGAAACTGGGACAGCGCGCGGATCCCGTACGGAGATAGAAACTCACGTTCGTTCAGCATGTACTTGAGAATGGAGCGAAGCTGGTCCTGATTTGCGATGGATAACAAGCGACGTTCGCTCATCCCCTCGCGGCGCATGCAGGCAATCTTCTCCGTGAGGTCGGGACGGTTATCGATGAACCATTCCAGTCGCCGCTTGAAGTCGGGCAGCCGATCAAGCTCTTCCGCTTCCAGAGTTTCCACTGCAAACAGCGGAATCAAACCCACCATGGACCGGATCTTCATCGGAAATTGTGAGCCGTCCGGTAGCTTGAGCACGTCATAGAAAAACCCGTCCTCTTCGTTCCACAGTCCCATGCCTTCGTGGCCGCGATGGCTCATAGCATGGGCGATGTGGATGAAATGCTCCCAGAATTTGCTGGCCATGTCTTCATAGCAGGGTTCTTCTTTGGCCAGTTCCAGTGCGATAGCCAGCAGGTTCAGGGTATACATGGCCATCCAGCTGGTTCCGTCGGACTGCTCGAGGTAGCCGCCCGTAGGCAGAGGGGCGCTGCGATCAAACACGCCGATGTTATCTAGTCCGAGAAATCCGCCCTGGAAGATATTCATGCCCTCGGCATCCTTGCGGTTTACCCACCAGGTGAAGTTCAAGATTAACTTGTGGAAGATGCGCTTCAGAAATTCGCGGTCTCCTCTGCCTGCACGCTTCTTGTCGATCTTGTACACTCGCCATGCCGCCCATGCATGCACAGGCGGATTAACGTCGCCTAAAGCCCATTCATATGCGGGGATCTGCCCGTTGGGATGCATGTACCACTCACGCAGCATCAGCGTGAGCTGCTCTTTTGCGAAATCGGGGTCGACCAGGGCGAGCGGAATGCAGTGGAACGCGAGGTCCCAGGCCGCATACCACGGATACTCCCACTTGTCTGGCATGGAAATCACGTCAGCGTTGTACAAATGAGTCCATTGATGATTACGTCCCTTCCGTCGCTCCTGGGACGGGCGTGGGTTGTCCGGGTCGCCTCGCAGCCAATCCTTGACGACGTAGTGATAGAACTGCTTGGACCAGAGCATTCCCGCAAAGCCCTGGCGCATGACGTTCTTCGCGTCTGCGGAGAGATCTCTAGGAATGACCGTTGCGTAAAATTCATCGGCCTCACTCTGCCGGAGCGCGAACGTGTCGTCGAAGGCGGCAAACGCGTTCGTTCCCCTGAAGTCAGAGTCGGCGAGTCGCATCCTTATTACAACCGTCTCTCCCGAACCGAGCGATAATTTGTAATGAACGGCTGCTTTCGAACCAACATGTTCGGGATTGACCGCCTCCTTGACACCACGCACGATATAGTCGTTAATCCCGTCTTTGACAAAAGGAGATCGATTTTCGGTTCCAAAAAGTCGTCGAGCATTCGTCTCGTTCTCAGTGAAGAGAAGTTCCGCAGAGCCTTCACAATGGAGCCAGCGGGTATTGGACTGAGTTTGGTTCAATGAAGAAAGGTTCAGTTCGATGACGGGATTGGGAGCGGAGTGTGCCTCGTGCAACTTCGAGCGCTGGGCACGATTTCCCCACGACCACGTATTGCGGAACCAAGTTGTCGGCAGAACCCGAAGATTGGCAGTTTGCGGGCCACGATTTGTGACCGTGATCTTGATCAGAATGTCCTCGACATCGGCCTTGGCATATTCCACGAACACGTCGAAGTAGCGATCTTCATCGAATACGCCAGTATCGAGTAGTTCGAACTCCGGTCGGGTCTTGTCGCGGCGTCGGTTTTCCTCGACCAGCTTCGCATAAGGAAACTCAGCTTGGGGGTACTTGTACAGATACTTCATGTAGGAGTGTGAGGGCGTGCTGTCGAGATAAAAATAGTATTCCTTCACGTCCTCGCCGTGGTTGCCTTCGTTTGCAGTTAAACCGAAGATTCGTTCTTTTAGGATCGGATCGCACTCGTTCCACAGTGCGAGGGCAAAGCAAATCATCTGCCGGCGGTCACTGATCCCGGCCAGGCCGTCTTCGCTCCAGCGATAGGCGCGCGAACGGGCATGGTCGTGTGGCAAATATTCCCAGGCGTTCCCGTGCGGGCTGTAGTCTTCACGAACGGTGCCCCAAGCACGTTCGCTGAGGTAGGGCCCCCAGCGCTTCCAATGCCTCTCGCGCGTGCCAGATTCGGCCAGTCGAATTTCCTCTTTCGTCATGAAGATATTCCTACTTCAAATCAGGTCTGGCTAGCAAGCAAACTCACCCGAAAGATGCAAATCGCCGCACCGCGGGCCGATTCCGGTATCGTTCACCGGGTCATCGATGTTTGGATCGCCCTGTAGACACCGGAATGGCAAATCGTGGGCAAGATCAGGGTGCCAGTCGTTTCTGGACAACGCGGCGTGGACGTTGCTACTCACATCTCCTCCTACTTCTCTTCGATTTCGATTGCGCGGCCCCTCAGGTTGGTGCAACAGAACGTTCTGTAAAACCTGCGCTGTCCGTCCCTGAGTCTTCATTCAGGGAGATTTACTCCCTGTCTAAGTATCCCCAGCCGGAATCTAACCGAGCTTAACCGGGTCCGTGGACCGATAGCACACATCGGACAGAAACTAGAAACTGGAAACTAAATTAGAATCTGGCCCCGTCGTCATATGCGTAACCAAGGTAGCGTCATGCACGGACCCGAGAATCCACACATCGCCCGGTGATGGGGAAACTCCCGCCCACAGCAGATCACAAGGAAATCCATCCTTAGCTGGGTTGGGACTGGATGCGATCGTCCAACTGTTCCCGTCCCAGTGCAAGAGCAGTGTCATCTGGTGTCCCGATCCGTCGGGCGGGAAGTAGGAACCGAACGCCCAGATATCATTTGCCGAATTCGCCGTCAATCCAAGCAAACGATTCGACTGATTCGCGCCATTCGGCCCAACATTCGGACTCGGTACCACCGTCCAACTCGTGCCGTCAAAGTGCTCGATCAACGTCAGCGTGGCAGCCTGTTCGGGAGGCGCCAGCGGCGTGGAAAAGCCTACCGCCCACACATCGTTCGGCGCCAGCGCCAGCACGGCGTTCAACTTATTTGTGCCCTCGCCTACGTTGGGAGTTGCCACACTCTTCCAGTTCACGCCATCCCAGTGCATCGCTGAGGTTTCGATCTTGTCTGAACCGTTGAATCCTACAGCCCAGACATCATTCGTGGCGTGGGCGGACGCGCCAAACAAAAACTCATCGTTCGATTCCACAGTTGTCGCCTTCCATGACGTGCCGTTCCAGTGCTCGAAAAGGGTCGAGACCAGCCTCGTCCCGCGATTTACGAGGCTGCCGATCGCCCAAACGTCATTCGCCGAGCTAGCCGTCATGGCGAAAACGTTCGCTTGGTCTTTCTTACCGAACTTGGGGCCCGGAAACAGGCTCCACTTGGTTCCATTCCACTGCTCGATCACCTGCCCCGGATGCGCTCCGTCAGTCACATTTCCCGCCGCCCAAGCCAAAGTCGGAGAAATAGCGACCACCCCCTGCAGAAAGCTGTTGTTGTCGCCTTTGATCATCGGAGCGGGAAACGCCGTCCACGTCGTACCATCAAAGTGGATCGTCGACTGCCCTACCGCCCAAATGTCGTTAGAAGAGGATGCCGACGCCGCAAGAAGTTCGCTGTTGGAGTTCTCGTTTGGAGTTGGGACCACCTGCAAAATAGCGCCTCCGCTCGTTTGTCCCTGGGCTGGCGATCCTTGAAACAAGGCAACCGTCAATCCGAGAAGCATCGCCGCGCCAAATGTTCGTTTCACAATTCCACCTCAATGTGCGGAATTACTATCTGGATTTTGACCTTCACGAGTTGATAACTGGCAGCCAGCCACCTTTATTCCCTGACTTCGCACTACCTTTTCAAATCACGCGAAGGAGGCCTGTAAACTCATATCCAAAACAATCACCCCGAGGGTTAAAATTGTGTGGGAGCTGGGATTTTCCCGGCTGAGAACCAGATCAAACCGCCAAAACAACTGTTCCCTCGGCCCGGCTAACACAAGGCAGCACAAATCCAGCATTTTTCTGCTCAGCCGTCAGCCCCACTTCGACGCCCATTTGAACGGTGCCGCTCAGAACTCGCGTCGCGCACGTGCCGCATAGCCCCTGGCGGCAGCCATACGGAATCTGTACTTCGTTTCGTTCTGCTAGATCGAGCAGAGTGCTCCCGTCGGAAACCTGACATACCTTCTGCGAGTGAATGAACACGACCGTCTCGATCGTGCGGGTCTCCAGCGAACGAGACTCCGTGGTCGATTTGCTCTCCCCAAAACTTTCCTGAAGGATCCGTTCTTGCTTCACGCCGAGAGTGGACAGAATTTGACGCGCATTGTCCATGAATCCCTTGGGGCCACAGAGAAAGAAGATTGGAGAATCCACATCGATCACGTGCCGGGAGACGAATTCGTCAGTCAGGCGTCCGCTGTGCCCCTTCCAGGTTGCATCCGGTCTCGAGAGCCACACCTCGTACTTGAAGTTGGGAAGCGATCCTTCCAGTCTGGCGAGTTCGTTTTTAAAAATAATGTCAGAACCGGTGCGCACACCATACAGAAGAGTGACCGAAGGGGAAAGTTTAAGGTCGTCGATATAGCGGAGTATCGAAATCATAGGCGTGATCCCACTTCCGGCCGCAATGAGAACTATGTTCTTGTGCAGTGTCTCGTCAAAGTAAAACTGGCCGTACGGTCCGCTCGCTTCCACCGTAAGGCCTGGCGTCGCCCGGTCATTGAGAAAAACAGACACCCATCCATTTTCCATGCGCTTGGGCGTAATCTCCACATAGTTCTCGTGGATGGGTGAGGAAGAAATGGTGTAAGAGCGTGTTATTCGTTGGCCGTTAACCCTCCACTGGAAGGTCAGAAACTGACCTGGTCGAGCAGAGAGCCGTCTTTCCTTTGGAACCTGAAAGCGTAGTGTCTTGGTATCGTGCGTTTGCCGCTCGGTCTGTGCCAGCAAGAGATTCATTAGGCCTTTCGCGTTTTCACGGTTGGTCGATGAGGTCGGCTGGAGAGCCATCTCCGGAATGCGTGCTTTTGTGGAGGCCCGCGACTGTTTTCTCTCTTTGAACACCAAGACGCACTGGACTAGGCACACGGCAACCACCAAACCGGTCGCGAGCCTCAGCCCCAAGCTTCCAGGCTCCGCCGAACGAAGAAGTTCTGAGAACGCGGGGATGGCCGCAAGCACGAACGAAATCACGAAAATGGTTATTCCTAATGCCTTCAGTGACGATTGGCTATGCTTGTAGCGGCGTGCGATCAATATCTTGAGCAAAAGCATAGGTACGAGGACGAGCACCAGCACAATATGCAAAACCAGATGCGTAGGTAAGTGACCCGTTATCCCCAAACCAGCAAGTCTCTGACTCATGCTGTAAGCCATGATGCAGAGCAAGATCACGAACAAGTATCCCCCCCCCCGATGAAAAGCGATCAAACGGGTTCTCGTCGTTATGCTGCACGAGGGCTGAGAAGCCTCCAGCATCACCACCACGTTGGCGGCAGCCAGTGTGACAAAGGCAATGCCGGCCTCAATAGTTGGAATATTCGGCATAAATTATCGATCTTCGTCGTTCCCCGAAAGCATTCCCACCGACGGCTCTGGGACTTTGTGGAGGAACTTCAGGTCCAGAACAATTGTCGTCTGGTTGCCCGCGGGCGGCGTGCACACGAGGCCGCTGTAGCCTTCTCCTCCGCCCTCGTACGCATTCTCACAGTTGCCAACGTGAGTCGCTGCGATCAACGTTCCTGTGCATGCAGGGCCGCTGTAGCCTTCTCCTCCGCCCTCGTACGCCGCCTGACAGTGTTCATTTTGCACAACCGACGGCCAATTCGTATCTTGTATCGCACTTAGCAGTTCAGGAAACTCTTCACGGTCGACGCGCGCTGCCCCCACAACCTCCAGCACTCCTCTTGTCTGCTGCACTGCCGGGGTCAAAGATTCTGAGAAACGCGCAGCGTTCACACTCGGGAACAAAAACGTGACTTTGCGAGTTACATTATGAATGACGGGATCACCGTACACCGGCCCGGCATAGGCTTCAGTTGGCGTCGCTGTGACGGTGCGCTCCGCGCGGGTCAGTGTAAGATCCCCGACGACTTCCAACCTGCCATTCCCTGTCCTCAGAATGCGCGTGGACTTAAATGTCAGCAGAGTCTGATCGGTCGTGTCAGAAACCTGGCCGGTCGGCAAGGCAGCCTCAGGACTGAGCGCGTGTAACCACTTCTCATCTGCCGGATAGATATTAAGGTCGACGACCGAGTTGTCTAGGTCGTTTGTGTCGAGTTTTACTCTTCCGGTCACGCGTGCGACACCGGCGTTTACTGACTCCGAAGTCGCTCTGGAGCTTTGAAACAATCGGGCACTGGATCTGCTAGAGTCGAGAATCCAGGTATCGCTGGCAAGAGCTAGAGAAGTAACAAAGAAAGCCGCGGACGCAAATACTATCGCTGGATATTTCATGTTGTAATCCTTCCATTCCTTGTTTGATCTCAAGTAGTGCGACGGTGATTTCTTGCGTCCGATGTAAGTGGCATTTGCACTCTGTTAGTGTTAACTGGATCGAACCCGATTTATTCCAGAACGGGTGCGTTGTTCAGACACTTTTTGCGATATCGCCAACGCTTTGGCTTTCGTTTAGGCCAGCGAAGCAAAAAGGCCGCCCGGTGATTTAGGACGGCCTTTCGCTTCTTCCAGGTTTCGACTTAGTTTCCCCGGCCTGTGGCGCAGCAAAGCTTGTCCAACGGCGAGGTTTCCGTTGTTACCTTCGATAACAGCGGTTGCCGCCCCACCCGGGCAACCATGTTGTGCAAATCGACCGGAGTCTTGTTCCGCCTCGGGAAAACCCAACCTTTTTTGGATTCCCGGACTTCTGACGCCAAACTTCCAACGGAATTAAAATCCGAGAATCGACCAATGGAAGACCAGCCAAGCTTTCAGGGGTCTTGGGCGTCCCGACTTTCCCGCGAACAACGTCGCGAAGAATATGGACGCTGTCGGAATCGAAGTCCTCGCATTTCAAGGCTGCGATCTCTCCGGATCGGAGCGCTAGAAAGCAGGAGAGGGCGACAACAAGGTGATAGTCGACGTGGTCAACCAAGGCCGAAACGAGATTTCCCTCTTCTTCGAGCGTGGGCTCTTTGTTGTTTGTCTCGTAAATTCCCGCGCCGCCCTCTTGTGGAACAGACGTGCTCACTTCAACAAGTTTGAGCGACCGTTGCACTCGCTTGGGCTGGCCGTCTACAATCTCAGTGACGTAATGGTGCACGTAGAAAAGCCCGGTGCCTTGTAAATGTGACCTCGCTGCAAGTGACCCACACTGCCCTCCATTTCAAGAGCAGAATACACATTATGCAGAAACGCGAAGGTATTGTTACCTTAAGTTGCTTATTTTAAAACGTGGCGGCGTAGCTCAGGTGGCTAGAGCGACGGTCTCATAATCCGTAGGTCGTTGGTTCGAGTCCAACCGCCGCCACCAGATTCAAACGACAGTAAACAAAGGTGTTTACTGGATTGCGACTGGCTTGGGACCTGCCGCTTCTGTTGCCACTTCGTTGCCACTTGCGAAATGTTCGTCCTGTTCAGTTCGCGGCTCGCCGCCAATCACAAGCCGCTCTAATTTCGCCATCGCCGCGCGCGTGTCATCCGCTACACTTTTGATGTAGTACGTGTTGGTCGTGGACACGTTTGCGTGGCGAAGGATGGCCTGAATCGTTTTTTCCGGCACACCCAGGCGATACAGGTTTGTTCCCAGTCCTCGCCGTGCCGCGTGCCAGCCGTGCCACTCGGGAAGAATCTTGTCCCGCTCAAATTCGTGATCGGGTGTGGTGTTCCTTTCCACGCCAAGCGGTTTTCGACATTCCTTTTTGGCTTTTCCGCACACAGCGCACCGGTTGAGTGCAGGGAGGATGGCGCGGTTTAGTAGGTTGCCCAAGTCCATTGGGGAGCCGCTTGCGTTGGGGAACATAACGCCCGATCTTCGATTGCCGCTTCTGACACGGTGGAACTCCAGGCGCTTGGATAGAGGGGAAATCACCGGAATAGCACCGCGGCTTTTCCGCGTTTTGGGTTCGCTGATGTGGCCCCTTCCAGATTGACCTAGTAATCTGGATCTCGTCATTCTGGTAGTTCTCCCACATTAGCCCTCGAATCTCTCCGCGCCGCGCTCCTGTAAAGGCCGCCACAGCGAAAACTGTCGCGGCTGGCTCTGGGATCACTGAAAGAATCTGCCCAATCTCCTCGAGGCTATAGGCATGTGACCTTCAAGCCGAAACAAACAGGCAACCGCACCGCCTCAGTGTCGGTCACCGACAATGCGACTGGCAGTCCCCAGCAGGTTCCTCTGACGGGAACCGGAACGGCTCCGGGGGTTACACTTTCACCGCTGTCCCTGGCCTTCGGCGATCAAAACGTAGGAACAGCCAGCGCGGCTCAGTCGGCGACGCTGACAAACACCGGGACGGGGACCCTCGCCATTGTTTCGATCAAGATTACAGGCGCCAACAACACCGACTTTTCGCAAACGAACAATTGCGGAACCAGCCTGGCGGCAGGGTTAAGTTGTTCCGTCAGCGTGACCTTCAAGCCAAAACAAACAGGCAACCGCACCGCCTCAGTGTCGGTCACCGACAGTGCGACTGGCAGTCCGCAGAGTGTGAGCATCGCTGGGACAGGAACCACACCGTCGGTGGCGCTCTTGCCGACCGACCTTGCGTTCGGGAATCAGAAGGTAGGAACGAGCAGTTCAACGCAGCCGGTGACACTGACCAACTCCGGGACGGGAGCGCTGACAATAACCTCGATCAAGATCACGGGGACGAACCTCGCTGACTTCTCACAAACGAACAACTGCGGGACGAGCCTGCTCGCAGGATCGACTTGCACGCTCAACGTTGGATTCACTCCCCATGGCACAGGGCCTAGATCAGCGGCCGTCAGCGTCACGGACAACGCCGGGGGAAGTCCGCAAAAGGTAACTCTGAGCGGGACGGGGACTTAGGCTCTCAGCTTTCCTCTTTAGCCAAGCCATGACCTAATCGAGCCGAGTTGCGCCACCCGTTCGCTCATGACGCGGCGGTTGGCACGTCAAGAGGAGTTAGCGTGAACGCAGAGAGGCAAGGTACCGGAACCAGATTGACGAGCTTCAATCGGAAATGGGACGTTTTCCCAGCGAACTCCTTGTCGAGTCCGGGTTGCTGCCGCAAAGGTGTAACTGAAACAGCACGTTGTCAGGTACCACAATGGCCGCTCGGCATGAATCTTCAAATTAGTTTCAGCGTGAAGTGCTCGTTCGTCCGGAACTCGTAAATCCAGAGCCTCTTCGTCCACGGAGTCGCTCTGGTTGCTTGCGCGCAAGGCATCCCAAGAAAGCTCAGTTCTGCGTAAGCCTATTGGCCCTATGTGATTTCAGCCATTCAGGCCAAAGACCATTTTGGATCCGCGCGTCGGAGTACCGAATCGTCTACCTGACGCAATAGCCGGATGCTGGATAGTTTCGGTCAGCGGCCGGCGAAGCGCTCCAAGTTCACGGTCGTTGGCTTGTTGTATCCGGGCTACTCCTTACGTGCTAGCACTTTTGAGCCTCATAAAAAATTTATCCGTTCGCATGTTTCCGGCTTATACTTCCGCATTCCCCCGGTTAGGAAGTAACTAACATAGTAGTTCGAGCCTCAGCATTTTTGCTGGCAATCCTCCTACTGATTGTCAGTAGCCCAGCGGCCGAAGCCCAGAGTGTAACCGCATTACCCACCAGTGTCTCGTTTGGAAATCAAGCAGAAGGAACTACCAGCCCAGCTAAGAAAGTAACGCTCAAGAATGGACAACACTCAGCAATAACTATTGCGAGCATATCCACCACTCTTTCTGATTATGCGGCGACCAGTGATTGTCCGGTTAGTCCTGCCCCGCTGGCTCCGGGCGCGAGTTGTGCGATCTCGGTTACATTCGCTCCTACCGCGATTGGCACCCGAACTGGAAATCTCACGATCGTAGATAGCGGAACTTCCAGTCCGCAAACTGTCGCGTTGAGTGGCACCGGCACCGCGCCGCTGCTGGTTTCCATTGCTGTCACGCCCGCGACATCTTCTACTGCTGCCGGCAATACCCAACAATTCACGGCAACGGGAACTTATAGCAACGGCAGCACGCAAAACTTGACGACCAGTGCCAAGTGGACTTCATCGGCCACTGCCGTAGCAACAGTGAAAAGCAACAGCGGATTGGCCCAGGGCGTCGCACCGGGCACTGCCGCGATTGCGGCGACCTCAGGAAGTATCAGCGGATCTGCCGCCTTGACAGTGACGGCAGCTCTTTTGACAAAAGTCTCCGTGACCCCTGCGACGGCTTCCGTCGCCGCCGGCTTCACCCAGCAGTTTACGGCGACCGGAACCTATAGCAATGGAAGCACGCAGAACCTTACGAGCACAGTCAAGTGGATCTCCTCTGCGATCGCTGTCGCAACAATAAATAATGGCGGGCTCGCTACCAGCCTGACTCAAGGTACAGCGATCATTACGGCCACCTCCGGCGCGATCAGCGGCTCAGCAGTTTTGAACGTAACTGCGCCGGTTTTGACTGCGCTTTCGGTGACCCCGGCGACTGCTTCCATCGCGGCTGGATTCACGCAGCAGTTCACGGCCACCGGAACCTACAGCAACGGGAGCACCCAGAATCTGACCAGTACCGTCAAATGGACCTCGTCTGTAACTACGGTCGCAAAAATAAGCGCGGGCGGATTGGCCACCAGCCTTGCTCAGGGATCTACTACGATCAGCGCCAAGTCTGGCGCGATCACGGGCTCTGCTTTGTTGACAGTTACGGCGGCCGTCTTGACTTCGCTCTCAGTAACTCCCGCGACTGCGTCTGTACCGCTTGGTATCAACCAGCAGTTCAGCGCAACTGGAACCTACAGCGACGGCAGCACGCAAAACCTCAGCAGCACGGTGAAGTGGACTTCGTCCGCGACTACAGTAGCCACTATAAGTGGCAGCGGACTGACTACCACTCTGGCCCCGGGATCCACCACCATCACGGCAAGCTCGGGCGCGATCACCGGCTCGTCGACGCTGAAGGTGAAGGCGGCAGTCCTCACTTCGATTTCCGTAACTCCCGCGACCGCGTCGATTCCTCTGGGTACGAACCAGCAGTTCGCCGCGACAGGAACCTACAGCAACGGCAGCACCCAGGACCTGACCAACACCGTAACTTGGACTTCCTCGGCGAACTCAGTGGCAACTGTAAGCGGCAGCGGATTGGCCGCGAGCAAGGCTCAAGGAACTTCAACCGTTACGGCCACGTCCGGCTCAATCGGCGGCGCGGCCACGTTGACAGTCTCACCCGCCGTTTTGACTTCCCTTTCGATCAACCCCGGGACGGCATCGATCTCGAAAGGAACGAGCCAGCAGTTCACGGCGACAGGAACCTACAGCGATGGCAGCACGCAGAATGTGACGAACGCGGTGAGTTGGAGTTCGTCTTCGAACGCAGCGAGTATCTCAGCAACGGGATTAGCGACAGGGACAGGAGTGGGAGCTGCGACGATTACTGCTACAGCAGGCGCGATTATGGCCTCGGCCACGCTGAATGTGGGACAGCCAGTGCTGGTGTCGATAGCGGTGACGCCGGCCAATCCGTCGTTTGCTTTAGGTACGACGCAAGCTCTGATCGCGACCGGCACCTATAGTGACGGCAGCACGCTGGATCTGACAACCTCGGCAAGCTGGAGTACGGCCGACGGCAACATCGCCACGATCGGCGCTCCGGGAGTAGCCACGAGTGTGGCGGTCGGGAGCACGAGCGTGACTGCGAGTTCGGGAGCGATCGGCGGTTCAACGACGATCACGGTAAGTCCGGCGGTACTGGTTTCGATCGCGGTGACGCCGGCGATTCCGACGATTCCGCTGGGGACGACGCAGCCGTTTACGGCGACGGGGAGTTATACAGACGGGAGCACGCAGAACATCACGGGGACAGTGCAGTGGAGTTCGGACACGCTGACGGTGGCGACGATCAGCAATGCGGCGGGAACGCCGGGCAATGCCAGCGGAGTGGGGCAAGGGAGCGCAACGATTACGGCGAGTGTGGGAGCGGTGACAGGATCGACGACGTTGATAGTGACCTCGGCGGCGCTGGTATCGATCGCGGTGACGCCGGCGACGCCGACGCTGGCGTTGGGGACGACGCAGCAGTTCACGGCGACGGGAACATTTACGGACGGCGGGACGCAGGATCTGACGAGCACGGCGACGTGGACATCGGACACGCCGACGGCAGCCACGATCAACGCCACAGGACTGGCGAAGAGCACCGGCGTGGGCGCGGCCACGATTACGGCGACATCGAGAAGCGTGAGCAGTTCGACGCAACTGACGGTGACGGCAGCGGCCCTGGTATCGATTGCGGTCAATCCGCCGGCGGCGACGATTCCGCTGGGCATGACGCAGCAGTTCACGGCGACGGGGACGTTTACGGACGGAAGCACGCAGGATGTGACGCAGAGCGGGCACTGGAGTTCGACGGTGGCGACGGTGGCGACGGTCAGCGACACGGCGGGGACGGCAGGGTTGGCGACAACGCTGGGGACCGGGGTGACGACGATCGGGATCAGTTCGAACGGGGTGAGTGCGGCGGCGACGCTGACGGTGAATCCGGCGGCGCTGGCATCGATTGCGATCACGCCGCAGGCGCCGGCGATCGCACTGGGTACGAGCCAGCAGTTTATGGCGACAGGAACGTATACAGATGGCGGCACGCAGGATGTAACTTCGGTGGTGAGTTGGAGTTCGTCGGATGCGACGGTGGCGATCATCAGCAACGCGGTGGGTAGTTATGGACTGGCGACAAGTTCCGGACAGGGCTCGGCGACCATCACCGCCGCTTTCTCCTCTGTCTCTTCCTCCACCACTATTGCTGTCGGTGGGCCGGCTTTGATTGCGATTTTGATCGCGCCGAATGGCGCGTCGATCCCGCTCGGCACAAGCCAGCAATTCATCGCACTCGGGACCTACACCGATGGCAGCACAGTAGATGTGACTGCGTCCGTTACGTGGGCTTCCGACACTCCAGCGGTTGCGCCTGTAAGCGCCGGTGGACTCGTGATCGGCGCCATGATGGGAACGGCGAACATCAGCGCCACTTCGGGCTCGATCACAACTTCAACGGGTATCGCGATTACCCCGCCATTGCTGGTCTCGATTTCTGTGAACCCCGGGACGGCATCGATCTCGAAAGGAACGAGCCAGCAGTTCACGGCGACAGGAACCTACAGCGATGGCAGCACGCAGAATGTGACGAACGCGGTGAGTTGGAGTTCGTCTTCGAACGCAGCGAGTATCTCAGCAACGGGATTAGCGACAGGGACAGGAGTGGGAGCTGCGACGATTACTGCTACAGCAGGCGCGATTATGGCCTCGGCCACGCTGAATGTGGGACAGCCAGTGCTGGTGTCGATAGCGGTGACGCCGGCCAATCCGTCGTTTGCTTTAGGTACGACGCAAGCTCTGATCGCGACCGGCACCTATAGTGACGGCAGCACGCTGGATCTGACAACCTCGGCAAGCTGGAGTACGGCCGACGGCAACATCGCCACGATCGGCGCTCCGGGAGTAGCCACGAGTGTGGCGGTCGGGAGCACGAGCGTGACTGCGAGTTCGGGAGCGATCGGCGGTTCAACGACGATCACGGTAAGTCCGGCGGTACTGGTTTCGATCGCGGTGACGCCGGCGATTCCGACGATTCCGCTGGGGACGACGCAGCCGTTTACGGCGACGGGGAGTTATACAGACGGGAGCACGCAGAACATCACGGGGACAGTGCAGTGGAGTTCGGACACGCTGACGGTGGCGACGATCAGCAATGCGGCGGGAACGCCGGGCAATGCCAGCGGAGTGGGGCAAGGGAGCGCAACGATTACGGCGAGTGTGGGAGCGGTGACAGGATCGACGACGTTGATAGTGACCTCGGCGGCGCTGGTATCGATCGCGGTGACGCCGGCGACGCCGACGCTGGCGTTGGGGACGACGCAGCAGTTCACGGCGACGGGAACATTTACGGACGGCGGGACGCAGGATCTGACGAGCACGGCGACGTGGACATCGGACACGCCGACGGCAGCCACGATCAACGCCACAGGACTGGCGAAGAGCACCGGCGTGGGCGCGGCCACGATTACGGCGACATCGAGAAGCGTGAGCAGTTCGACGCAACTGACGGTGACGGCAGCGGCCCTGGTATCGATTGCGGTCAATCCGCCGGCGGCGACGATTCCGCTGGGCATGACGCAGCAGTTCACGGCGACGGGGACGTTTACGGACGGAAGCACGCAGGATGTGACGCAGAGCGGGCACTGGAGTTCGACGGTGGCGACGGTGGCGACGGTCAGCGACACGGCGGGGACGGCAGGGTTGGCGACAACGCTGGGGACCGGGGTGACGACGATCGGGATCAGTTCGAACGGGGTGAGTGCGGCGGCGACGCTGACGGTGAATCCGGCGGCGCTGGCATCGATTGCGATCACGCCGCAGGCGCCGGCGATCGCACTGGGTACGAGCCAGCAGTTTATGGCGACAGGAACGTATACAGATGGCGGCACGCAGGATGTAACTTCGGTGGTGAGTTGGAGTTCGTCGGATGCGACGGTGGCGATCATCAGCAACGCGGTGGGTAGTTATGGACTGGCGACAAGTTCCGGACAGGGCTCGGCGACCATCACCGCCACTTTCTCCTCTGTCTCTTCCTCCACCACTATTGCTGTTGGACAGGCGACCCTCGTATCCGTTTCCGTGACTCCGCCTTCCATATCGCTCGCTTTGGGTTATAACGAGCAATTCACAGCCACTGCTACCTTTAGCGACGGCTCGACGCAAGACATCACCCAGTCGGCAAACTGGATGTCATCCAATCCGGCAGTTGCCGTCGTAAACACTGCAGGTCTTGCGGTGAGCACTCTGGTTGGGGCCACAAACGTGTCGGCGAGTTTCGGTCCCACTGTAGGTTCAGCCGTACTGACGGTAATTTCTCCGGTTCCGGTGGCGCTGGTGATCTCTCCTGCGAATCCGGCCATCTTCGTGAGCGGACAGGAGCAGTTCAGCGCCACGCTGAATTACAGCGATGGAAGTTTTTTGAATGTTACGACTTCGGTGACTTGGAACTCTTCCAATCCCGTCGCGGCGACTGTCGGCATTACCGGACTGGCGGTGGGAATCACGGGTGGCTCGACCACAATCGCAGCGAAGTGGGGAAGCTTGTTGACCGGCACGACTGCTCTTACAGTCACAGCGCCAATGGTTTCGATTACGCCATCTACAGTATCCGTAGCGTTAGGTGCAACGCAGCAGTTTAGCGCCACGGTGACCGGCAACGCGAATCAGAACGTCACGTGGGGCGTAGGCGGCATCGCCGGAGGAAATTCGACGCTAGGCACAATCTCTTCATCCGGCCTCTACGTGCCTCCACAGATGATCGGCATGCACACGATTACTGCGATCGCGCAGGCGAACAGCGCAAGCCAGGGCACTGCAACGGTAACCGTTGGCTCTCTCGTTCCTTTGTCCAACACATTTTTTGGCATGCATCTTCTTTCGCTATCGTCGCCGATTCCCAGCACTATGGCGGGTACTGCCCGGGTTTGGGATTCCGCTTCGGCGCAGTGGCCGAATATTAATACTGCGAGCGGTATGTTCGTGTGGGACGATCTCGATACGCTTCTCGCGGACTACCACGCGGCCGGAATCGACGACGTTTTCTATACCCTGTGGAGAGTTCCGACCTGGGCCTCATCGATGCCGGCCGACGCTACTTGCGACTACGCGGCGCAGGGGCATGCCTACTACGGCGAGTGCGACCTGCCCAAAGACATAGCCGCCGACGGGACGGGAACTGATCTAACCTGGCGTACCTGGGTGCAGAATATCGCTCAGCACGCTAATGGACAGGACCCGAATAATCCCGACCCGAACTACTTATCGAACCACGCCCACATCAGCTATTGGGAACCCTGCAACGAATGTTTCCGCTCTCCCACGCTCGATCCCGGCTACGGCTCCAATGGCGCTCAAGTAGCTTACCGAGGGACGTACGCCCAACTCGTGCGCATGATGCAGGACGCACGCTGCATCATTATCGGCACTCCCACGGATCCCATCACGGCGTTGGGCGTCAATTGCGGGCAGGCTGGATATCCATATACGGGAATCGATCCCACGGCGAAAATGGTGATGCCTTCCACTGGCCCACTGCCGACGACGGGTGGCAGAACGGCTCCCTACATCCAGGTCATGCAGAATCTCCTCTACTGCACCTGCGCCGGCAACTCCTGTTCAGCGAGCACGACCGGCTGCCCCACCGGCCTGGCTGGCAGTGAGGCGGTCGATATCATTTCAGCTCATATCTATCCCAAGAGCTACACGCCGGAGCAGATTCCAACAGAGGTAGCTAGCGTTCGATCCGCTCTCCAGAAACAGGACTTGAGCAAGCCGATTTGGAATGGAGAAGGTGGTTGGGGGCAAACCAGCATGGCTACCGAAGTGAATGACGGAGACCCCGATCTGGAAGCCGCTTTTCTCGCCCGCTTCGAGGTCATGGCCTGGGCCTCCGGACTCGCGCGCTCCTACTGGTATGAATGGGATAACTCAGCTCATGGCACACTGTGGAACCCCTTCAGCATCAGCGGCTGCACCACTCCGTTCACAAGCGGCTACATTTGCGAGGCCGGAGTGGCTAATCAACAGGTGCATGACTGGATGCAGGGGTCCACTCTGACGGCTTGCTCCGCCAGCGGCACGACCTGGATGTGCGGCTTGATTGAAGCAAACGGAACTCAAGCTGAGATCGTTTGGGACACCTCTCAAACTTGCAGTCGGGGCGTTTGCGGCACGTTGGCGTATTCCGCTCCACCTATCTATTCCAGTTATCGGGATCTCACGGGTACGAATTATCCAATAAGCGGGACTGTGCAAATTGGAATCAAGCCTCTTCTGCTGGAAGCGCAATAGAAGAAGTGCCAATAGAAAACGATTGAAGGCAAAACCGCTTCGCGCGCATGCAGCGGAGCAGATTCAATACGGTGAATGGTAGTCTTCGCTGAGAGGGAAGATCATCGGCCAGTTTCATCCAGATCGTTGCCTTTCACCCCAATCGATTCGAAAAGAGCTACCTCTAGAAAGGATCAGGAACAACCTCGGCTCCGGAATCTAACTTTTGTGTAAAGAATTCAGGAAGATTGGACAGGCAGACAGGCAAAGGTAGCGCCCGATTTCACTCTATCGGATAACCCGTCGCAGTTCTTGGTGAGCCTCGAAATATCATTTCCTTTTCTGGATTTAACCGGGCTAAACTTTCCTGCGGGGATATTACGAGCAGCTTCTTCGGTCTAATTTGCCTGCAGCATTGATATCTCAAAGTGTTGCCGGTGCGCGCTGTGATGTGAAAGGTCTCGTCCCGCGCAAGAGTTCATGTTGCCACAAGCGTTGTCAGTTAAGCGCCAAACGACAACACCCCACCCGAATCAGGTGACGTATTCCGAATGTAAGTGATTGAATCCGCGTGGCGGCGCTCCGGAAAGTACATCTCATAATCCGTAGGTCGTTGGTTCGAGTCCAACCGCCGCCACCAGATTCAACTGATGGTCGTGCAGCTTACCGGATCGCGACCGGTTCGGCTTAAGCCGGGCGTCTTGCCAGTTCGTTGTCCCTGTCGCAAATTTCGGCTTGGCTCGTCGGACTAATTCGTCATCCATCCAAAGTCGTTCCCGTTTGCGTCAAATAGCGAAGTTCCTCTGCTTCGCTTCTGTCGGACAAAGGACGCTACCATGTGCAATTTCTTGCCGCCGCGCTGCGCAAGAAAACCTTGACTCGGCTCTCGTTATTATTCTATTATGTCCATCTAAGTAGTAGAGTTTATGGCATTATCCTCAATTTTGACTCCCCTTCTTGCTTTCCCGGGCTCTGTCGGGTTGTCTTTCGCTTGCGTGCGAGCGCCCTCGTTTTTGAAGATCTGAAGTCCCGAGCGTTACTAGAAAGAATTCTCCTGTTAGGCCCAAGCACCGCAAAACGTCCTGGTTACCGGGGAAACGGGCGCAGGTAAGGAGCTTATTGAACATGTACGGGGCCGTGGCTTGTCAGATCGGTGAAGAACTCACAGATCAAGAGGTATCCGGCTTGCCGGAGTCGCGGCCGGCTCTCAGTCGGTCAATGCCACACGGAGGCGGTTCAATGCAATCCTAGTCTGGCAGGTCGACAGCCTTGAAAGGTCGTTTATAACTCACGGCGAAACATAGCTTGGGACCATCAGTGCGTCTCCCAAGTCGAAGCCACCGCAACACGGGTTCACTTGTGAGAAACCATTCTCTGCCTGACTCGTCTAAGAGAGCAATAATTTCGTAAGGAGGGTCGAACATGAAAAGAGCTTTTCTGGCTATGGTCTTCGTTGCAGCCGGGCTTGCTGCGGGAGCGGTCGGGATATCAGCCCAGAATTCAGAGGCGACGGCTTCCGCTGATCATAGCTCCCCTAGTTACGACATGAAAGCCCAGGCGTTGCTAAATCTCGAAGCGGTGCAGAAGAAGTTCGTGGATCTTGCCGACGTCCTGCCCGCCGACAAGTTCACCTGGCGGCCTTCACCGGATTCGCGCTCATTCGCAGAAGTCTTTCTGCATGTCGCCGGCGAGCGCTACGGAATTCTTGGTCTCATGGGTGCAGCCCCCCCAGAAGGCTTCGACGGCAAGACCTTCGAGAAATCGACCACGGATAGAGCTCGGATCATCGCCGAGTTGGACAAATCCTGGCAGTTCGCTCAGAGGGCGATCAACGGTATGAGCAATGCCGATTTTGCAAAACCCTTACCCAAGCTGGGTCCCCAGGCGAATGCCGGCGACGTAGTGTACATCCTGGTCGCCGATGCTCATGAGCATCTCGGGCAGGCAGTGGCTTGCGCTCGTGTGAACGGCATCGTTCCTCCGTGGACGGCAAAGGCGCAGAAGAAAGCCGAGAAGAAAGCAGAACGTAACAAATGTAGGGCGGATCAAGGTTAGCCCAGGTTAGGAGGGTTTACCGATCACGCTTTGCAAAGCGGCGCGGTAACCGCGACTGCACGATAATTCTTTGCCACTCTTCAGAACGACAACGTACTCACCGCTGTTCACCGGGATCAGCTCCTTGATTTTTCGGATATCGACAATTGTCGAGCGATGAATCCGAATGAAATGGTTCGGGTTTAGGCGTTCTGAGATGTTGCTAATTGTTTCTCGGACAAGGTGAGATTCTTTGCCGAGGTTTAGACGGACATAGTTTGCCGAAGCTTCGATCCAATCGATCTGATCCAATTCAATGAAAACTATCCGCCCTTTTTCCCTGATAACCAGGCGCCCTTGGGGCATCACGTGTCGAGGAGGATCAGGGCGTACCTGAGAAAGGAGATCGAGAATGCGCCGCGTGATCTCCCGGTCTTGAGATCTGTACAACTGCGCTTTTGCCTTCTCCACCGCGTTATGAAGGCGCTCGTGATCAAAGGGCTTTAGCAGGTAATCGAGTGCATTGGCTTCGAAGGCGCGCAGTGCATATTGATCGTAAGCCGTGGCGAAAATGATGATGGGCATTTCCTCCGGCGGCAACTGCCGTAAAACCTCGAATCCATCCATGCCGGGCATCTGCACATCAAGTATCACCAGATCAGGACGATACTTCCGCACTGCCAGGACGGTCTCTTCGCCATGGTTACATTCGGCAACAACTTGCATTCCCGGTTCCGACGCAAGGAAAATGCG
This sequence comes from uncultured Acidobacteriaceae bacterium, assembly GCA_963789875.1. Classification (GTDB taxonomy): domain Bacteria; phylum Acidobacteriota; class Terriglobia; order Terriglobales; family Acidobacteriaceae; genus Sulfotelmatobacter. The sequence continues at coordinate 929,073 of CAWBMI010000002.1, forward strand.
CAACTTTTCCCGCGCCAATCGCTCATCGTCGGCGATGACCGTGCGGATGACCATCTCCGTTGGTCTTTCCGCCATTACCGAATCTGCAAGATTAGTGTTCATTGGTAATTGGTAGAGTGACGCATGAAGAGTCTGATGCGTCTTAGACGGCTGGCGTAGGGAGTGGTCACCATTTGCTGGCCTACAATAGCTAATAGATAAGGGGGCCAAACACTAACAGGTTGCTATGTATCGGTGGCCCGGACGAGAAGCACCGAGCGCGATTTATCGCGCCGATCCAGCCGTTCATCCCTCGTTTCTGACCATTCATCCCTCCAGCGACGGAATTCTTCAACTTTGGCATAAAGCATGATTGAATGAGTGGGCTCACTCGACGAGCTGCGATCGGGCTCAGATTTAGAATCTGCCTGCCGCTACCCAGATGATGACGCTCACAAAGCAATCGAATTGCCACCGTTCTGCGCCCGAAGTAGCGGTGCGCGTCAGCAGCCTTTCCGGCCGAATCTGGGTCGTAAGTTTTGGCGTTTGGATATTCATCTCCCTCGCAGCGACCGCGGCGATCTACCAGCTATACCGCCCTGTCCACGGCCGCATGGACCTCCGAATGATTGCGGGTATGGAGTTTAGCCAGATTCTCACCTATGCCCCTCTGACCCCGTTTGCTTACATGCTGGCGGTTCGATTTCCGATTCAGCGGAGCAACTGGGTTCAGCGTTGCTTACTGCATTTGGGGCTGGGTGTGGCGTTTACGCTCGGGCATATCCTGTTGAAAGCGCCCACGCCCTATGGCTTTTGGGATCCGGCCTACGGAGAATGGAGTTCTGCAATTTGGAATTCGCACGCTCACGCTCTTAGGGTCCCGTGGGCGGTTCTCAAGAGTATGTTTCTCGCCAGCGTCGTCGATGACGTCAGCGGAGCCTACGTCCCGATCGTGCTTGTTGCGCTGGCGGTATCGTATTACCGCAAGTCCCGTGAAGAAGAACTCCGTGCGACCCAACTCGAGGCCCAACTGGCCAACGCCCGTTTGCAGACATTGAAGAACCAGTTGCAACCACATTTCTTATTCAACACGATGCACTCGATTTCGGCGCTGATGCTCATTGACGTGCTGGCCGCCGACCGGATGATTTGTCGTCTGAGTGACTTACTAAGGATCAGTCTTGAGACGGCAAGCACTCAAATCACGACCCTGAAGCGGGAGCTCGACTTCGTGAATTGCTATCTCGAGATTGAGAAAGTCAGGTTTGAAGAGCGGTTGAAGATCGTATATGACATTGCCCCCGATACCCTGGACGCAGAAGTCCCGCATCTATTGCTTCAGCCGCTAGTAGATAACGCGGTCAAGCATGGCATTTCGCAGGCTCCCGAAGGAGGTGAGATTGTCATCACCTCCAGCCGACGCGAGAGCAGACTCCAAATCGAGGTAAGAAATAATGGTCCCGAAAACTATCCCCTTGCAACTCCCGGAGACAATGGAGTCGGACTCAAAGTCACAAGGGAGCGCCTCGAATCTCTATACGGAGATGATCAAGCCTTCGAGCTTCTCCGTTTTCCGTACGGTTTCGTGATGGCCCGCGTGTCGATCCCCTTTGCGATCGAATCAAGCGAAGACAGACACGAGAAATCCGTTGCTACTTCAGAGCAAAAAAGCTAAATCAGACTCAATTAAACGGGCTCAGAAGATAACCTTTGCGCCGAACTGCAGCCGTCGCCGTCCAATGCCATCCGTGGTAATGTTGCCGGCGAAGGTATCACCCCCGTTAAAGTTGAATGCGTTACTGCCAAACTGGTTGACACCGTTGACCGTGTTGACCGCAGCATTCACGTTTTGTATGGGTATGCCCAGCCATTGATGATTAAAAAGGTTGAACGCCTCGGCCTGGAACTGGATCGTGAGACGCTCAGTAACACTGGTGTTCTTGAACACCGCCATGTTTATGGTGCTGATGGGCTGGCCGCGTTCCGTATTGCGCGGCAGCGTTGAGAAAGGCGTGCCGAAAATCGTTTCAGCCGCTGGCGTATTAATAATGAAGTGAGCCGCGGTGATTGGAGTGACCGGGCACTGCCCCGAAGTGCCTCCGCTGTTTACGCATCCGGCGTTCAAGCTGACCAGGGTTCCCACGGGGTACGCTCCACCTGCCGCATTTGGACAGGTTCCCACAGTTCCATCGCAGTACTGCCCCACCAGGTTGAAAGGCGCGTTAATACTGCCGGGGAAAGGCCTGCACGTATCCAGGCCTCCTCCGGTGAAATTGCTGGGATCGCACAAACCTTGACCCGAATTTTGCTCTACCGTCCAAGGCTGCCCGCTGTTATAGCGATAGGTTCCATTGATCTGCCAACCTCCCAACACGTGCCCCAGGAATCCAGCTTGCTGATGCCGGAACGGTACATCGTAGACCCACAAGAACGTAAAGACGTTGGGAAAATCGTAGTTGCTGACCGCGCGTTCGGCCTTGCTGACGTCAAACGGATTTTGCGCCAGAGAAAAGAACGTCCCCGCGCTCGACGAAAAAGCTTCCGAAGTATTGTCAATGGTCTTGCTGAACGTATAGGAAGCCTCGCCCGTAAAGCCATGCCAATTCTGCAACCGGAACTGAGTTTGCAAGCCGTGGTAGATGGAGTACGCAGTATTCGCGTACTCGATCACCCTGCTGAAATTGCAGTTTGCGTAACCTACTGGGTTCCCGAACTGATCCGTTCCGGTTGAGCCCGGCTGCCCCGGAGCAGTGCACGGCGTCAAACCCGCTGGGATCACACCGCCGAAACCATTCTTGATCAAAGGCAAAAGGTCGGGATTTCCGTTTATTTCCTGATATTGGGCCAGGTCGTGATTGCCTACGTAACGAATCTCCGCGGCCATCTTTGTGTTAATTTGCCGCTGGATTCCCAGGTTCCACTGCTCGGAGTAAGGGTTGCGGAAGTTGGATCCAAACTGCAGTTCGGTGGCGAGCCCTGGATTTCCCTTCGGCGCCAGAGGGAAAAGAGCAGCGCCAATGCTGGCGCCGTCGAGGGTAGAGATGTCGGGCAGTCCAGCGAACCCGGTGCCGCTCGCGTTGGGGATCGTAGCCAGGTTCGTAAACGGTGAGGTTCCCTCCACATTCGTGGCGAGGTTGTAATAAGCGAAATCGTAGGCAATGCGGAATCCGCCTCTGATGACCGTCTGGTCGTGGCCAAACAGACTTTCGCCAATATGCGGAGTCCAAGCGAAGCCGACCACCGGTCCAAAGTTGCGATAGTGATTGGGAAGTTTCGGCACAGTCGTCAAGCCGAGAGGCAGGCTCTGCTCCCAAAGATGATTGGGACCCGTCTGCTGCGCTACGCTCTCGTCGTGCAGAAGATTGCTGGCCTGCTGATAAAACTCCCATCGCAATCCCAGATTGAGCGTCAGGTTATCTTTTATTCTCCAGTCGTCCTGGAAGTACAGGGCCACATCGCTCTCTTTGAAGCGCAGCACCGGTTGCCCGTAGGCGAATTGAGTCAGGACGGGCGCATTCGAGAGAAACGAGTTGAAATCTGAATAAATGAGCGCACCATTCTCTTCGAACAGCCCGTAGTTGGGAGAACGTTGCTTGTCGTACTCGCCGCCCCACTTCATTACGTGCCGGCCACGTACCATCGAAGCATTGTCCTGAAGCTCGTAGATATTGATGATACGGCCTTGCGGAAAGCCGATGCTTTGGCCTGCACCCAGGAACCCGGCGTTTTCAATAACAAGCTGAGGAGGGCAAAGGCCGGAGCTCGCCAACACGCAGTTCGAGAATGCGCCTCCGTCGAATGCGGAACGCGATCGAGAGTAGCTGAAGCGTACCTGATTCAAAAACGAAGGGTTGAACGTGTGCGTTAGATCCAGCCCGATTTGCTGGCCGCGGCCGGGGACATTAACAATCTCTCCCTGTGCATCTCCAGGAACTGAACTAACCGGCACGTTTGTAGTGTCAGTTTGCTGAAATATATAACGGCCGAAGAATCGGTCCTTGCTGGTTAGCTGAACATCGATCCGTCCTGTGCCCTCGTAGTCGTTGAACGGCTGTGAAAGGAATCGCGTGATCGTTCCCATCTGGACCGTGGCATCGGTTCCATTTGCCGACACCGGAATGTTCTGAATATTACTGAACACTGGGTTTCCAATGGGAAGGGTCGCTGGCCCGAACTGCGCCAAAGCTGCAACCGCTGGATTGTTAGGAAAAGCACTCTGCAACTGCTGAATCCCGGTCGTGGTTGGAGTGAGAGAGGCCGACGAGGAAAAAGGAGCGCCCGCGGATCGCAAGCGCTCGAAATTCGTCGAGCCAAAGAACCAAACCTTATCCCGCTTAATAGGCCCGCCCAAAGTACCGCCAAATTGGTTTTGCACGAACTGGGGCACCACTGGTTGCGCGCAGCCAGTCGAAGGACTCACACCCGACGGACAAAACCCATAAAGAGGCGACTTCTCTTGATTCTGCAACGAGTCAAAGTGGTCGCCCTGCCAGAATTCGAACCCCGTTCCGTGAAAGTTGTTCGTGCCCCCCTTCGTGATGTAATTCACTACCCCGCCCAGGTTGCGTCCGTATTCCGCGTCGAAGTTCGTCACCACCTGCAATTCCGCGATATTGTCCTGGTTTCCAAAAAAGATGGATGGGCCGCCAATGGTGTTGTCGTTGTTGCTCTGCCCATCCAATTGATAATTATTCGAGCGGGATCGCTGACCGTTGATTGACAGCTCGGCACCGTTATTGTTGCTGAACGCTCCGCTTCCCGCCGTCACCACTCCGGGGCTGAACAGCACAAACGAATCGTAGGTGTTGCCCAAGGGGACACTCGCAACTTCCTTGGTGTCAAAAGTCTGCGAGAGTTGGTCCGTTGTACTCTCGACTAGAGGGGCAGCGCCTTCGACCGTTATGGTTTCAGCCGTGTTTCCAACGCTGAGCTTAATGTCGCCAAGGCTAGTGTCTTTTCCCACCACAACGGTGGCGCCGTGCGCGCTATAAGTCGCGAACCCTTTGGCCTCAATCGTTACGTTATACGTTCCCGGAGGCAGCGATGGAAGCTGCACTACGCCAGCAGTCGAGCTGGTTGTGGTAATGGAACGGTCGGTCTCTAATTGTGTCGCGCGCACGCTCGCTCCCGCCACGACGGCCCCCTGCGGATCCAGAACCGTTCCGGAGATGGATCCGGTTACGATGCCCTGGCCGAGTGCAGACTCGGAAACCAGAAGAGTGACAACCACCAGGAGAACAACAATGAAAGCGCTTCCCAAGCCAGGCCTTCGGTTTACGAGTGAAATCACTCGGCAAAATAATGATTTCTCAATTGAGGATTTCATTGGTTCTCCTTCGCTTCTCGCCCGCGGATTTTGACTTGCGAATTTGTGATGGAGAAGGTAGTGCACGCACGCTGCCCAAGGCACGCACTTTGCTGATCTATGGGACGAACTGCTGGAATTCAGGTACGAATGATCCGAACACGCCCGCTAAGCGCAGGCTTCGAGACGGTTGATCAGATCGCTCTTCTTGGGGCGACGGCTGCCTGAATATGAATTCGGCATTCTTGTGATATGGAAATTGGAAGCGATTTCAGTCGCAAGCGCACCTTGTGCAACGAGGTGGGACCTCGTCCCACCATCTCTTCGTTACGTCCGTTCTGGTGACCTGCCACCGAATCAAAATGCTGTATTCCATTTACCTGTCTCACCGTTCAACAGTAAGATGGTGCGTTTTAATGTTGCGTCGCCTCTTCACCCTAATGCTGATGTAAGCTGCATTCCAACGGAATACGTGATCGGTGTGGAGTTGAACGATGGCACTATTCGACGCGCCCCTGAGCCTGCACGAAGATGCATTCCCTGCGCCCAGCGCAATGCAACCGTTGCCGACGCACACCGTGAAAAAGTAGGGCCGTTGGAGAGCAGGATCGTTATGATCGAATTCAAAATTCTTTTGACTTGGAATGAGCCCGAGCTCTGCGTGGATCGCAGGAATTATGTTTATTAATCGCATTCGAATCCGGGTCGAATTCGGAGACTGTGATCCGGCACAGATTGTTTTTTTTGCCAACTACTTCCGCTGGTTCGACCAGTGCACGACTGCGCTGTTTCGCGCGGCGGGACTTCCTTTGCAGCAGCTGTTCAAGGTGCATGGCGTTGTCGGCATTCCGCTGGTGGAGGCGCGAGCACGCTATATTATTCCCTCTGCATACGGCGACGAACTGGTGGCGGAGTCCTGCGTTACCGAATGGAAAAAGAGCAGCTTCGTCATCAGCCATAAATTCCTGCGCGAAGGAGAGTTGGCCGTGGAGGGCTGGGAGACTCACGTCTGGGCCGCAGCCCACCCTACCCAAGCGAACCGAATGAAAAGTGTGCCTCTACCTGCGGAAGTGATCCGCAGACTCTCCGCAACAAAGAAAAGCCCGCGACGAAAGACTTGAAATCCCGATGCCAGCTGACTGAGGAGAGCCATGCGCAAGGCTAACCCCGCATTGGTTGCAGCAGTTCTCGGAGTGCTTTTTCAGGGATTCGTACTTTCCACCGCACGAGAAACAAAGTCTCAGGCATCGGCAGCGGCAAACGTGAGCGGCGCAGATCCTCAACGCCGATAGCCAGCCACAAAACTGGCTAACCTACGGCCGCACCTATAGCCAGCAACGCTTCAGCCCGCTGCAGACTATCAACGAGAAGAACGCCGGCTGCTTGGGCTTTGGCTTGGTACTACGATCTCGACACCGACCGCGGTCAAGAAGCTACGCCGATCGTGGTCGACGGCGTAATGTATTCCTCCACTGCATGGAGCAAGGTGTTTGCCGTGAACGCAGGCACCGGTGCTCGCCTTTGGTCCTATGATCCAGAAGTACCGACGCAGCGGGGCGCAAATGCATGCTGCGATGTGGTCAATCGCGGCGTCGCTGCTTGGCAAGGAAAGGTCTACATCGGTACTCTAGATGGGCGGTTGATCCCCCCGGATGCTGCAACGGGCCAACCGCTTTGGTCTAAGCTCACCATCGACCCGCACTGGCGCTATACCATCACGGGCGCGCCGCGCATAGTGAAGGGAAAAGTGATTATCGGCAACGGCGGCGCCGAATTCGGCGTGCGCGGTTATGTCTCAGCCTACGATGCGCAGACGCGACGCGTTTCACGATTCGCCGTCGCAGTCGTCTTGAACTCTCCAGACTTTATGCGAGGCTGGAATCAGTGTCACGACGCTCATGGCATGCTAAGCCATACCGCCGAATTTCGATTGGGCTCTTTACGTTCGACCTACGGTCAACGATTTCTTCTTCTCTTGTACCGCTAGACCAGCCGGGAATTCGACTTGCGCGGAAAAGCTGGGCTTATTGAAAAAACTTTATTCGCTCTTTACGAATTTCCTACTCGATCTTTATGAGTTTTCGGATGTGATAGTGGATTCATCCCGAACGAAAGTTGCAAGATATGCGCATGGTCCATTTCCTCAGATTCGACAACCTGCGGTTAGTAGTGAAGAGAACCGGACCGCGTACCGGAAAGGATTCGAACTTGAAAATCGCGAGAGCTCTATTGCGTAGACCCGCTGCCGTATCAGCCTTGTACCCGATACTCGTCTTGAGTCTCTGTGTCGGTCAGGTGGCACGCTGTTACGCTCAGACTGAATCCCAGCCAAACGATCTGCCAAAGGTTGCGGCCCTGCGCGAGCCACCGGCCAGCCCTACTACCGCGAGCAGCGCGGCACCCGCGGCTGCGCCCGATCCGGAAATATCTCCGGCGGTCGCGAGACAGTTTGCGGCCATGCAGGCGGAAATAGAAGAACTGAGGGCGGAACTGAGAGGCCGAACTGCGACTGCGGTAGCGCAACCTGCTCCCAGCGGTTCCCCTACAGCTGCGCCCGCGCTCGAGGCAAAGGCTACTGCAGGCGCACCCATGGCGGCCGCGGTCGCGTCTCCGGCACAGGAGGCTAAAGCAGGTTCACTCGAAAAGCCTGCTCCCACAGAACCGTTTGCCTATGCTGACTGGACCTGGCTGAACGGTAATCCTCGCAACAAAGACGTCGTGTGGGATTCGAAATTCTTCACTCCGGAAATACGCATGGACGTTGACTACATCGAGGACTTGAACCATCCCAGAGATGACACCATGGGCGGTTCGACGGAAATCTTTCGTTCTAATGAAATCCAGGTCGAGCAAATCAGCTTTGGTGGCAACTTTCACTGGCAGAATGTTCAAGCCCGCATCCTGACCATGAACGGGATGTTCGGCGTCACCACGCCGCGCAATGACGCCAGCGCGGGACGCGGTCAGTGGGACCTTCGGGGCGCATACAAATATGTTTCCGAGGCCAATGCCGGTTACCACTTTAACGTAAACCACGGCCTCAACTTCGACGCAGGCATCTTCGTCTCCTACATCGGTCTCTTCAGTTACTACAATTTCGATAACTGGACCTACCAACCGTCCTACGTGTCTTCCAATACTCCCTGGTTCTTCAACGGAGTTCGAATCCAGTGGTTCCCCACGGACAAATTAAAGATTGAACCCTGGATCATCAACGGCTGGCAATCCTACGGCAGATTGGGCAGCAAGCCCGGTCTGGGAGGCCAGATCTTATATCGACCGATGCCGTGGCTTTCGCTCGTCTTCAACAACTACGGAATGGGTGAAGACACGCTGGGCAACGGCGACGGCCACTTTGGCCGCTCCCGCATCCACACCGACGATAGCGTCGAGGTCAAATACTACGATCATCCGGAAAAGTTCCTGGACAAGATGGCGTTCTCCGCCACCGGCGACTTGGGCTGCGAATACGGAGGATCTGGATCGTTTGTCAGCGCCCAAGGTCGGACCATCAATAACAACGTGAATTGCCACCACAACACGCTCACCAGCAGCAAGCAGACCTTCGCCGGCTGGATGCTCTACAACCGCTGGTGGTTGAAGAAAGATTTGTATGGCATCACCCTGGGTGGAGGTGCGATGGCCAATCCGGGTCGCTATCTCACCTTGCTTCCTCCCATCAACGGAGCCGATGCAATCACCGGCTCACCCTACTTCACCCAGAACCCGGGTGATCCCTATAAAGCCTGGGATACTTCGCTCACCTTCGATTGGATGCCCAAAGAGTACATTACCTTCCGACTTGAGTACGGCTATCGCCATGCAAATGTACCTTATTGGACAGGTCGCGGAGGTGTCACTCCGGGCGACAACCTCAACCCCAGCACCGTTCCAAATCAAAGTGCGGGGTCTGTGATAGCTGGCACTACGTTTGTGCCGGGACCATTCCTCTCGGCTACTCCTGGCTTTACGTGCGTGGCAGGCGCCGGATTCTGTCCCGACTTGCGGAAAGACGAGCCCAGCGTGAGGTACGCCATCATGGTCAAGTTCTAGTCAATCCGGGCAAGGAAGGCGAGACGAGACTACCTTGTGCCATATCAAGCGGAGCAGAGTTCGACAGCTATTGTCCATGGGCTTGCTCCGTTTACTCTTTATTCTCACTCTGCCTGCGTTGCTTGCGCTGTCCGGCTGCACTGCGCATGCCGATCCGGCGGCGGGCGCGCCTCCGCCAGCAAACATCATGCCCGGAGCGGATCCCAGCCTTTTCACAGTGGACCATCTCGAGCAATTTCCTCTGGCTGCGGCGGTCGAGCGGCCCACAACCTCCGAGTTAATTGTTACCGGAACATCACACCTGATATTGCGTGCAATGTTCCCGTGGTCTCGCTCGCCTCTGGGCGCGTCGTGGCCCTACATGCTCGATTAGGAGACACCGTACAAAAAGGCCAGGTATTACTCACCATTCGCAGCGATGACGTGGCCGGCGGCTTCGATGCCTATCGCAAAGCCGTCGCCGAGCGGCAGCCAGATCAAATCGGCGAACTCGCGCGCAGATTTCTGGAGGCGGTCAGCAGCGCTCGTGACCGCCGAGCCATGCGTTTAACCAGGCGACGGTACTTTGGCCAGAATGAAGCTCACCGCCGAACCTTTACTCTCTCAGCAACGTCTTCCCTCGCTTGAGCCGAAGCATTTATCCTCATAGAGCCGGTAGCAATGCCGAGTCTAGTACAGGAGTTTATCCATGCAACTTCGTCGAGCAGCCGTGGCTGCTGCCGTTCTCACGCTTGCAGCAACATGCGCTGCGCAGAATTATCACATTGCCGATCACTGGAAAGTCGGCGGACAGGGCGGCTGGGACTACCTGCTGAGCGACGATGCGGCCCACCGCCTCTACATCGCTCACAACTCGCGAGTTGAGGTCGTGGATACCACCAGCGGTAAATCGATTGGTGCGATTACAGGCTTAAAGCGCACGCACGGTGTGGCGCTCAATCCGGACGGAAAGACGGGCTACATCGGCGATGGCGGGGGAAACGCGATTGTCGTCTTCAATCGCGCAGACTTTTCGGTGCAGGCAACGGTCGCGGCCGGTACGGGCCCGGATGCCATTGCGTTCGAGCCGGCGACGAAGACAGTATGGGCGTTCAACGGACGCAGCCAGAATGTTTCTGTGATGGACGCAGCTTCGAATACCATCGTGGCCACTATTGCGTTGCCCGGTACGCCCGAGTTCCCCCAAGTCGACGAACATGGAACCGTGTTCGTGAACATCGAAGACAAGAATGAAGTCGTTAAATTTGACGCGGCCGGACGTAAAGCAGTCGCGACCTGGCCCCTGCCCGGCTGCGAATCGCCTTCCGGCATGACTATCGATAACGAAAAGCACAGGCTCTTCTCCGTTTGCGACGGAGGAAAGATGGTGATTGTCGATTATTCGACCGGAAAAGTCCTGGGCTTAGCCGCCATCGGCGAATCGCCCGATGCCGCGGGCTTCGATCCGAAGCACGGGCTGGCGTTTTCCTCGAATGGAGGCGACGGCTCGCTCACGATTATCGATGCGAATAAGGCCGGCTTTCCTGTACTCCAGACCGTTGCCACGGCAAAGGGAGCTAGAACCATGGCGCTGGACGCGTCGACTGGGCGCGTTTATCTGGCAACGGCTCAGTTCGGAGAGACACCGGCACCGACTGCGGCCATGCCCCATCCGCGGCGCAGCGTGGTTCCCGATACTTTCGAGATCATCGTTGTGGAGCGATGAGCGTGAAATGCAGAGCGCTTAAAACTCGTGCCTCAATGTTAAGGCGGGTAGAAAATGAGAAGAGCCTGCGCTTGCAATCGCAGGCTCTATTGCGCAGAACTCCGCCGAGACCAGACTCCGCCGGGCCGCTTCAAGCACCGCCGCGGCGCGTGCAGCATTGGGTGCTCGACCAGTTAAGAAGGGTTTGTTTATCCGAAATTAACATTGCCTTCAACTTCTTATAACGATGGGCGCGTAGGGTTGTTCGTTTCCACCCCGTGAGGCGAGTCTGATGGTTCGGTCCTTGCGTGGCGAAGGCACGACTGGACTGCACCGGTGTATCGATGAAAACTCTCTCCAAATCGACCCCAAGCTACTTCATGACCCTCCTAGTTCTGGCTGCATGGTTGTTCTTAGTGGGCATCCAGCCCTTAGCAGCCCAGAACGTGGTCCTAAGCGGCGCGATCGAAGGTCGCGTCACTGATCAGGTGGGAGCAGTAGTGCCAGGAGTCTCCGTAGTTATAAGGAGTCTCGCGACCGGACTGGAACAGTCCACCGTTACGAATCACGCCGGACTCTACCAGGTTTTGGCTCTTATTCCCGGAACCTATTCGGTCACAGCCGCAGGAAAAGGCTTTCGCCCTGTCGAGGCGCTGGCGAGAGTGCTAGTAGGAAACAATACATTACAGGATCTAACGCTGCAGGTCGGAGGCAGCGGCGAGACAGTAAGGGTCAGCGGCACGATGCTACTCCTGCGGCCTGCAGAATCCTCTGCCAGCACCGTGCTTGACCGGTCTTTCGTCGACGAACTCCCGCTCAACGGACGACGCTACACCGATTTCACCACGCTCACTCCCAATACCAGCTACGACGGCGATACCGGCTTGGTGAGCATCGCCGGCCAGCAAGGCGGCGAAGATTCCGGGTACGCCAATGGAAACGGCTCAAATGCGTTTACTGTCGATGGAACCAACGCCACTAACAACTACTTCGCCGACATCATCGGCCGATACCGCATTCCTTATTTATATGGTGAGGACGCGATCGAGGAATTTCAAGTCTCGGTGAGCCCGTACTCCGCGGTGTATGGCGGAGGGGCAGGCTTCGTTAATGCGGTAACTCGGTCGGGAAGCAATACGTTCCATGGCAGCGCTTTCTATTACAATCGCAACTCTGTTACCGGTGCGAACGACGCTCTCGACGAGGCCGCGGGCTTTCCAAAACCGAAGGATAATCTGCAGCAGTTCGGCGCAGGCGTGGGCGGGCCGATCCTGCACAACCGATTCTGGTTCTTTCTAGATTACGAGCAGCAACTGCGGAGTGATCCGATTTCTGTAATCAACCAGGCGCTGGTAAGCACGCAGCCCGGCTTCTTGTCTTCCAACTTTGGCATCCCGGAGGGGACGAAACTCCCAGCTCCAAATGCACCTTTGCCTTTGCCCGGTGCCGACACCGCGCCGGATCCCAACAATCCTGTTTACCTGCAACAGGTGTCCAATGTCATCCAGGCGTTGAATTCCAATCTGGGCAGCAAAACCCGGAACCGCAACGATCTCGTATTTACCCCGCGTCTCGATTACCAGGCGAGTTCTCGGGACGCGTTGTTTCTCACCTTGAACTTCAATCACTTCAACTCACCCGGGGGTGTGATTACCGACCCAACGGTGGGCAATTACGGGCTGCAGACGCTGGCCAATGCTTACGTACGCACTTTTCAAACCAGCCTGGGATGGACGCACACATTCTCTTCGAAACTGTTGAATGAGTTCCACGCGGGCACATCGCAAGACAACGAAATCTCGACGCCCAGCGGTTTGTCTCCGAACACGCCGACGGTCATCCTCGATAGTCCCGCTTTTACATTGGGAAACGCTGCGTTTTCCATCGGAAGAGTTTTTGAAAGGCAATTCTCTCTCGCCGACCGCATCGACTATGTGATAGGCAAGCACACCCTGCAATTCGGTTTTGATTGGAGCCGCTCCTCCGATGCCGACACCGAAGATGGAGGCGCCGATCCGAACGAGGCAGTCGATTTCGGCTCGCCGCTCGGCCTCTACGAATTTTCGAGTCTGGAAGCCTTCGCCCTGGGACAGTACAACAATTTCAGCCAGGCGGCGGGGAATCCGAGATTTTCCTTTTCGGTGCCTTACTACGGCATCTATGTGCAGGATACATTTCGCGCCTTACCGCAGTTGACGCTGGAGATGGGCTTGCGCGAGGACTTTCAGGTTTATCCGCAGCCCAGGGAAAATCCAGCCTTCCCCCTGACCGGGCAGTACCCGAACCAATTCCAGCGCCTGGCTCCGCGCTTTGGATTTGCCTGGCAGCCCAAGCCCAAGACCGTGGTCCGGGGCGGGTTCGGAATGTTCTATACGAACATGAATGGTCTGAACTATCGCAACGCGGTAATCTCGAATGGTCTGGCGTCCCAGCAGGCAGAGGTGAATGCGGCCTATGATGGTGGCGCGCCCAACCAGCAAGCGCCCACGTTTCCCAATATCCTTCCCTCGAATTCGCCTTTATTCCAGGCCGCTCCGGATATTTCCCTGATTTCGCCCCAATTCCGGGTTCCGTACATTTTGCAGGCAAGTTTCCAGATTGAGCGCGAGATCGCAGAGAACACAACCCTGAGCATCGGCGCCATGTGGAATCACGGAGTTCATCTCCTCTCCGGCAGTGCCTATGATCTGAATCTGAATCCCCTGCAAGGAACGACGACGTACATCGTCTGTCCCGCCGGTTCAACTTCGCTGCCCTGCCGGGGGAGGGCGATCACACTGACGAACCTGGACAGTGGCCTGCTCACCGAAGGCCGCATCAACCCCAACCTTGGCGAGATTAACGAACTGATCAGTCCCGCGCAGAACTACTACAACTCTTTCTTTGTCCAGGTGCAACGTCGCATGCCGGGTGGACTCTCCTTGCAGGCTTCCTACACGTTCGCCAAGAGCACCATGCTCGACGGCATGGACTTCAGTAACCAGTTCGATTTCAGCAATACCCACGCTGCTTCGCTGCTTGACCAGAGGCACCGCGTCGCCCTGGCCGCGGTCTACGCGCCGCGTCTCGAGAGCCTGATCGGTCCCGGCACGGCGCGCACACTCCTTTCAGGATGGAAGCTGAGCGGCGTAACCGACTTCTCTTCCGGACGCCCCTATGCCGGGCTGCTAAGCCCAGCATGCACGACCGCCGGCGACTCCGGAATCTTGGCGAGCCTGAATTGTCAATCTTTCGGCAATGACAACCTGAACGACTCCGCCTTCAATCAGGACACAGCCAACACTGCGGGTGGCATCAATGGCGCCGGCCCCACACCGGGAATCGGCCTGAATTCTTTTTACGGTCCATGGCTCGAGAGGATTGACCTCGGATTGGGGCGCAGCTTCGAAATTCGCGAAGGCAAGGAGCTGGAATTTCAGGCACAGGCCTTCAATCTGTTCAATCATCCCAACTATTACGTCCAGAACGGAAACGGTATCAACCAGCTGCAATACAACCCGTTCGGCAGCACTTGCGGGGATGGCAAGTCTATAAACCAGACCTGCTATCTGGTGCCAAATACAGGACCCGGCAATTTTGGCGCTCTGCAGGAAATCAGCCCCAACGGCCTTCCCCGAGTATTGCAGTTTTCCGTGAGGTTCACTTTCTAGGTGGTAATTCAGGCATCGATCTCACGCGTTCACCTGTGAGTAGGTCGCCCGCCGAAGAAATTCTCCTTGGCCGGCGCGGCCTAAGAATTTGTCGCGGTCAATCACCACGCGCCCTCGCGAGAGAACCACCTCCGGCATCCCGGTGACTTCGATGCCTTCAAACATCGAATAGTCAACGCGCATGTGGTGAGTCTTGGCACTGATCGTATGTTTGCGTTTGGCATCGAAGATTACGAGATCGGCATCGCTGCCCACCGCGATTGTTCCCTTTCGCGGGTACAGGCCAAAGAGCTTCGCCGGAGTCGTTGACACCAGTTCGACGAATCGATTTACGCTGAACCGGCCTTGGGCAACTCCTCCAGAGTAGATCAGGCTCATGCGATGTTCCACGCCCGGGCCACCGTTGGGAATTTTCGTGAAGTCGCCGCGCCCCAGCTCTTTTTGCTCCTTGAAACAGAAAGGACAGTGATCGGTCGACACCACTTGCAGGTGATCGCGTTGCAGTCCGCTCCAAAGTTTCTCCTGATGCCACTTCTCGCGCAGCGGCGGGGTGAACACGAATTTCGCGCCTTCAAAATCCGGGACATCGAAGTTTTCAATCGACAGATACAAATACTGCGGACAGGTCTCCGCATACACGGGAAGCCCGCGATCGCGCGCCTCGCGTATTTTCTCGAGCGCCTCATGACAACTCAAATGAACAATGTAGATGGGAGCTCCCGCCATCTCCGCCAGTGCAATTGCGCGCGATACTGCTTCGGCTTCGGCGGTCGTCGGCCGCGTGAGCGCGTGATACTTCGGCGCCGTCTTTCCTTCCGCCAGCGCCTGCTGCACAATCACATCGATGGCGCTGCCATTTTCGGCGTGCATGCAGATCAGGCCGCCGTTCTTCGCCGTTATCTGCAGAGCACGGAAGATGCTCGCGTCGTCGAGCATAAACACGCCGGGATAGGCCATGAAAAGTTTGAAACTGGTCACGCCCTCTTGCACGAGATCGTTCATCTCTTTCAATTGGCCGCTGCCGATGTCGGTCACGATGCAGTGAAAGGCAAAATCGCAGACCGCTTTGCTGGAGGCTTTGCTCATCCAGGTATCAAAGGCTTGGCGCAACGCCTGTCCTTTATATTGAATCGCGAAATCGATGAGAGTCGTCGTTCCGCCGAAAGCGGCAGCGCGCGTTCCGGTTTCAAAATCGTCGGCGCTGGTGGTGCCGCCGAAGGGCATATCCAGGTGCGTGTGTACATCAATGCCGCCGGGGAAAACATATTTTCCGCTGGCGTCCAGCACTTTCTTGGCATTCTCGCGAGCGAGATCCTTGCCGATGGCCACGATCTTTCCATCGGTAATGGCCACGTCGGCTACGTACGTATCAGCTGCCGTCACCACCGACCCGCTGCCAATGATGGTGTCAAAGCCCATCGAACCCTCCATTCATCGTTATGCGGTGTCATCCTGAGCGGAGCCGCTTTTCAGGCGGAGCGAACGATCTCTCTTGGCACATGCCTCGTCCACACGGGAGATCCCTCACAAGTTGAGGGAGGCCAAACTGAGCCACCACACTCCATCGCTAAGATGAAGATGAAAAGGAATTCTATGCTAAACTGCCGCACTCCACCTCCATAATTCCGGGGCAAGGAAAGAGGCCAGCAATGCAGTTTGGCATCACGATGAAGCCAGACATTTCGGTGGAGCGCATCCTCGCATTAACTCGCCAGGCGGAAGCCGCGGGCATGCAGTACGGCTGGCTCTTCGACTCCCATGTTTTGTGGATGGACCCCTATCCTTTGCTTACACTCATGGCGGCGAACACGCGGAAGATGCGGCTCGGCACGCTGGTCACCAATCCCGCCGTGCGCGATCTCACCGTAACCTCAAGCTTGTTCGCGACCATGAACTTGATTTCCGGTGGCAGGATGGAGCTCGGCATCGGGCGTGGTGACAGCTCGAGGCGCGTTCTTGGCAAGAAGCCGGTGAGCTGGTCGCAACTGGAAACTGCGGTCAAGATCTTCCGCGATCTCACCAGCGGTAAGGAAATTGAACATGACGGTAAGCCCACGCGCCTCAGTTGGGCCAAGGTTTCGCCGCGAGTGTGGATCGCAGGCTACGGCCCCAAAGTTCTGCACATGGCAGGCCGAGTTGCCGACGGAATCATTCTGCAGTTCGCCGATCCTGAGTTGATTTCGTGGTGCCTGGGCTTCGTGAAAGAGGGCGCTCGCGCGGCCGGGCGCGACATGCGCGACATCGAAGTCATGTCCGCCGCGCCGGTCTGGGTCTCCGATGATTTGGCTGCGGCGCGCGAACGCGTGCGCTGGTTTCCGGCGCTGGTCTCGAACCACGTGATGGATCTCATCCGGCAATACAAGCCGGAAGATTTGCCTCCCGCGCTAACTTCTTATGTGCGCGACCGCGGAGATTACGATTACCAGCACCACTGCGTGGTAGAAAGCGACAACAAGAATTTCGTTTCCGACGAAGTGGTCGATCGCTTCTGCCTGGTAGGTCCGGCAACGGCTCATCAGGAGAAGCTGCGCAAGCTGGCCAGTATGGGAGTCACGCAATTCAATCTGTACTTGATGTGCGGCGATGAAGAACAATCGCTCGACACCTACAAGAAAGAAGTTCTGCCCGCCCTGTTGTGAGAAGGGTTAACCAGCAATCGCGCCCTTCTTCGTTCTCCGCTCCGAAACCATGCGTGCTCAGCGCAAGCCCACCAACTCAGTAACGGATTGAATCAGCTTCGCAGAATCGAAACCCACGCCATCTTTGAAGACCAGCTCAACCTTCTCGATGTTTTCAATCTTCTCCGCTGGATTGCCGCCCAACACCACTAAATCGGCGGCCTTGCCCGGCGCAATCGATCCGACGCTCGCATCTTTGCCCATGTAGATTGCTCCGTTCAGCGTGGCAATGCGGATCGCCTCGACCGGTGAAAAGCCGGCCTCGACCAGCAATTCAATGTTGCGCTGGTCGCCGAAGCCCGGCACCACGCCGCCGTAGCCGGTCGGGTCGCATCCCTCCATCAGCAGCCCGCCTGCGGCCACAAACTCCCGCTCAAAGCTCATCTCTTTTCCCAGCATCGGACCGCCCATGTCGTGCTCGGCCATGTGCGAGCGGCCTACCAGATAGTCCTTCGCGGCTTCGGGCGAGAGAGTCTTGAGCGCCGCACTCTCCCGCTCCATGGGCGGGCGATTCGAGCCGAAGGTCTCAATCACCGCCAGCGTCGACGTGATGGCCACATGGTGCGCGACCAGGTCGCGGATCGTCTCCCGCACCTCAGGCCCGGCCACGTCCACGCTTTTCTCGATATAGGTCAAATTCGCCACGAATCCGGGACACTCGTCCGGTTTCTTCCCCGGAAAGAACTCGGTATCGACCGACAGTCCATGTTCCAGGTTGTCGATACCCAGCGCGGCCGCCTGCCTGAATCCGATCGAGCAAAGATGCCCGGTGAGTTTGATCCCGTGGGCATGAGCGTGGTCGATGGCCGCCTTCAGCTCATCCGCCGTGAGGTAGTTGTATGCCTTGAACGAGGTGACGCCCTCGGCCGCCCAATAATCCACCGTGCGCGCCGCGTCCGCCGCATCCGCAAGCGTGTGCATCTGGAGTGCAAATGCTGCCTTTGCCCTCGAGGTAAGGGCCAGTCACGTCGAGCTTGGGTCCGGGCAGCGAGCCCGCGTCGATCTCTCGCTTCAGTTCGAGGTCGGTGTAAGGCTCCAGGCTGCCAGCAGTCCGCGCTGTGGTGACGCCGCCCGCCAGGTAGAGACGTGGAGCGCTGTCCGGCGCCTCGCCATAGAACCCCACGCCACCCTGAGGTTGCTGCGGCATGGGATAGAAAAGATGTTCGTGCATGCCAACCAGGCCAGGGATCACGGTCTTTCCCGTCATGTCCAGCACCTTGGCATTGGGTGGATAAGAGCTGGAGGGATTCGCGCTGTGCGCACCGGCGGCTTGGATAGCGGCGATCTTGCCACCGGCAATGTCGATGCGCATGTCGTCCTGGGGCGCAGAGCCGGTGCCGTCGATCAGGCGAACATGCTCCAGCACCAGCACCGGCGCGTCTTCTTTCACGTAGGGTGCAAGCGGAGAAGGCTTCTGCTGGGCCGCCGAGCTCAGGCTCGATGAGAGGCACAACGACAAGCACAACGACAGGTTCAATGAAAATGAAAGGCACAGAATTGTAGTTCGTCTCAAGAAGGCTCCGTTGACCACTGACGTCTCCACTCTGCAATCTTTCATGGAGTGCAAGCCATTCTAATCTCACAGGCAAACGGTTGACTTCATTGGGCGCCGAACCGTGGCGATCATAGATCGCCCACCA
The DNA here is from genome assembly GCA_963789875.1 of uncultured Acidobacteriaceae bacterium. Lineage (GTDB taxonomy): Bacteria > Acidobacteriota > Terriglobia > Terriglobales > Acidobacteriaceae > Sulfotelmatobacter. The sequence continues at coordinate 948,062 of CAWBMI010000002.1, forward strand.
AGAAACCTGACGCGATCCGCACGCGGTTTATTTTCGTTCCATTCCCGAAAGAAGAATCACGAGGGCCGCACCCTCATCATTATGTAATACGCGGCGAACGAGACTCCGAAACCCACGAACCAAGAATAGTCATAAAGAACGCGCACGGAGGGTGCCACCAGACCCACCAGCGCAGTGCCAGCTCCGAGCGCGAGCGCAAAGACGGCGCGCCAGTTGAAGCCCGCGGAATATTCGTAGATCCCACCGCGAAGATAGAGATCGTCGACTTGCAGCACGCGCCTGCGAATGACGAAGTAGTCGCAGATCATAATGCCCGCAACCGGCCCGAGAAACGCCGCATAACCGCCGAGCCACCCCAGGATGAACGTGTTGTAATCGGCCAGCAATTTCCAGGGCATCAGCGCGATCCCCATCAGGCAGGTGATCACTCCGCCGGTGCGGAAGCTGATTTTTCGCGGCCACAGGTTGGAAAAGTCGTTGGCCGGGGAAACTACGTTGGCTCCAATATTCACGTTGAGAGTCGCCAGCAGAATGGCGAGCAGCGAGATCACCACCGCCACGGGAGAGTGAAAGCGGCTGAGCAGTTGCACCGGGTCGGAGATGGCCGTGCCGTAAATCACAACCGTGGCCGAGGTCACGGCGATTCCGATGAAGGCGTAGAGAGTCATTGTGGTCGGCAAGGCCAGCGCCTGGCCGATGATCTGCTCGCGCTGATTGCGCGCGAAGCGAGTGAAGTCGGGAATGTTCAACGACACGGTGGCCCAGAATCCGACGGTTCCATTCAGAGCTGGAATCAGGAACTTCAGAAATCCCGGGAAGCTCTTGAAGCGCGAAGGCGCAGCCAGCATGGGGCCGAAGCCGCCCGCTCCACGGTAGGCCCACGCTAAGAGCAGCAAGCCAACGGCCAGCAAAACCGGCGCGCTGATTCCCTGCAGCTTGCGGATGGATTCGATCCCCATCAGAATCACGGCCAGGTTGATCAGCCAGAAAAGAAGAAAGCAAACCGCCGTGGCGTAAGGGAACGTCTTCCAACTGGGTGCGAGCGTGGCGAGCAGAGTGCTGATGGCCTCGCCGCCGATCCAGGTTTGGATGCCGAACCATCCGCACGCCACCAGAGCGCGCAGCACGGCGGCAATGTTTGCGCCCAGCACTCCAAACGATGCGCGGGCCAGCACCGGAAATGGCACGCCATACTTGGCCCCGGGATGCGAATTCAGCAGCATCGGCGCCAGCACGATGACGTTGCCGAGGAAGATGGTGAGCACCGCTTCCTTCCAGTCCATGCCGCCCTGAATTAAACTCGCCGCCAGCATGTAGGTGAGGATGTTCACCGACATCGAAATCCACAGCGCGGCGAAGTTGTAAGTGCCCCACTGCCGCTTATCGGCTGAAGCAGGCGCGAGGTCAGGGTTGTAGAGAGGACTGGATTCGATGCGGGAATTATTTTCGTGAGCGTGAGCAGTCATAAGACATTGAGGAATTTAGTAATTGGGGAATTGAACAAAGGCACAGATTTCCCGGCCAAAACAATTACTCAATTACCAAATTTCCCAATTACTCAATCTCCAATTACTCAATCCCTGCTCTGGGTGGTGATAGGACCGTAGCTTTCCGGCCGGCGGTCACGATAAAACTGCCAGACTTTGCGAACCCCCGCGATCATGTCGAGATCGAGATCGGCGACGACCACCTCATCTTTGTCCCGGCTGGCCTGCGCAATGATCTCGCCGCGCGGATTGCAGAAATAACTCGAGCCGTAAAACTCTCCGATGCTCCACGGCTTTTCGATGCCAACGCGGTTGATCGCGCCGACGAAGTAACCGTTCGCCACGGCGTGAGCGGGCTGCTCCAACTCCCACAAGTATTCAGAGAGGCCGGCGACCGTGGCCGAGGGATTGAAAACAATCTCAGCGCCATTCAAACCCAGTATGCGCGCGCCTTCGGGAAAGTGACGGTCATAGCAGATGTAGACGCCGACGCGCGCATACTTCGTCTCGAATACCGGATACCCGAGATCGCCGGGAGTGAAGTAGAACTTCTCCCAAAACCCGGGATAGCAGTGCGGGAGATGATGCTTGCGATACTTGCCCAGGTAGCGGCCATCGGCGTCGATCACCGCGGCGGTGTTGAAGTAGACTCCGGGCATCTGCTCTTCGTAGACGGGAACCACCATCACCATGCGGTACTTCGCCGCCAGCTTTTGCATCATGCGCACGGTCGGACCGTCGGGCACACGTTCGGTGAGCTCGTACCAGCGGGCATTCTGCTCGGCACAAAAATAAGGACCGTAGAAAAGCTCCTGCAAACAGAGAATCTGGGTTTTCTTTCGCGCCGCTTGCTCGATCAACTTCACATGCTTGTCGATCATCGCTTTTCTGATCTGCGCGAGCGGACGCTCCGTGCTGAGCGCATTACTGGCTTGAATTAATGCACAACGAACATTTCGAGGCATGGGGAGACCTCCGAGGAACGAAACTATATCAGAAAGGGCGAACCAGCTTGAGGGAACTCACAAATGCAAACCGAACTAGAATCCAACCGAGCAAGGGGAGATGTGGTGGCGCTGTCGGCTGTGCTTCTCGGCTTGTGCCCACAATTCGGCGACCCCGTCCCCTGCGCTACAGCAAGGCGAGCTTAAGTCTTTAATTACCGTCGTAATTACCGACAGATTCCTACCGTGTGTTAGTTATCAATGTGGGCCATTGTTCCGCACTTAAGTTTTTGTTAAGGCACTCTGCGTGAATCCTTTCGAGCCTGTGTTGGAAGTGATTTGTGCCGGGTAAAGATCGTTCGCGGACCTTTGCGAACACGATCATAGGCGCTGCCAGCGAAGCGGCTGTGGGGCTCGGCCCAAGCGGTTGACGCCGGCACTTCCCTCCCCGAAGCAGATGCCAGAACCTCGCGCTGCAGTTCTCGAAAAGAAGTCCAGGAGAACCATGTCAAAGAAAATTCTTGTGGTTGATGATTCCCGAACCGCCCTAATGATGGAGCGCGAGATTCTGGAAAAGCGCACAAGCTACCAGTGTGTGACCGCGAGCGATGGCAGGGAAGCGGTAGAGAAGGCGCAACAGGAGCATCCCGACCTTGTGCTGATGGACGTAGTAATGCCCAACATGAACGGTTTCGAGGCCTGCAAGATGATGCGCCAGCAACCCAGCACGCGCGAGATCCCGATCGTTTTGGTCACTACACGCGGAGAAGAGTCGTACATGGAGGCCGGCTTCCAGAGCGGATGCAACGACTACATCACCAAGCCGGTGAATGGCGTCGAATTGGTAGCGCTGGTAGAGAGCTACCTGGGCGAATAGCACCTGCGAGGATCGAAATTGCAATTCGAGTAAGACACTTTCATGAGAACTGAAAACAGTAAGCTACGCGGAGCGAAGTCCGGCGGAGCCGACTTGATGAACGACTTGCGCCTGGAAGCGGCCCGTAAGCGGCTAGCCGAAAGCTGCGATCAGGAAGATGCCATCGAGGGCCTGCGCGAAATTGTGGCAAATTTTATCGGCTCCGAGGAATTCGGATTGTTTACCGTTGATCGCGCACAGGGAGTATTCCGGCCTATCTGGTCGTTCGGAATCGAACTCGATCACTACGACCTCATGTTGGCCCTCGGCGATACCGGAGTTCAGCGCGTTATCCGAGGTGAATCTCACGTGGAAGCTGCGCGCCGCGACGGCATTCTCCCGGCTAGAGTAAAAGCGTTCATTCCCATTCGGCACGGCGGACAGACCATCGCCATCCTTGCCATTCTGCGCTTGCTTCCCCAGAAAACCGCCTTCGACCGGTCCGACTTCGATCTGTTCAAGCTTTTGTCGGAAGAGGCGGGAAAACCGCTCTTCGGCGCATGCCCTCAGTCGAAGTCTGCTGCCGAAGGCCCAGGAGCAACAGCATGAAAGAGGCTCCCGCAAAATTCAATCCGGCGGTTCTACCCACGGAGTTCATGAAAAGCTTCCGGCCCGCGGACTCCAAAGAAAAGCGCCACTTCCTCTATCCAGGGCAGGTTTTCGTGACCCGCGATCCCATCACTATTTCGACCATACTCGGTTCCTGCGCCGCCATCTGCCTTTGGGACACGCACCGCAAAGCCGGAGGCATGAATCATTACCTTTTGCCTGAGGGAACGGATGAAGGCCCGAACCGTCTGCGCTACGGTAACGTGGCGAATCCCGAATTATTGAACCAGGTTCTGGCCTTGGGGTGTGAAATCCGGAATTTGCAAGCCAAGATATTTGGCGGTTCCAGCGCCTTCGCCGTGGACCTGTCGCAATCGCTGGGCGCAAGAAACGTTGCGTTGGCGGAAGAATTTCTGCGCTCCGCGGGCATTCCAGTTTTAGAGAGAGAAGTTTCCGGTAAGCACGGCCGGAGATTGGTATTTCAAATCTCTGATGGCGCAACCACTACCAGGAATTTCGAGCAACTATAGAAGGAAGGAGGAACAAAGTGGATCTAGCGGACTTCGACCATAATGCCGTCTTCGCTTCGTTTCTCGCCGAGTCGGAGGAAGGACTCGACCTGATGGAGCAAGCCTTGCTCCAGATGGAATCGAATCCCTCCCAGCCCGAAGTGCTGCACAACATTTTCCGCGTGGCTCATAGCCTCAAGGGCAACGCAGCTTCTCTGGAACTGAACGAATTGGCCGGCTTTGCTCATGTGGTAGAGGATTTGCTGGAAGTGCTACGCGGACAGATGGCAGCACCCGGCCCGGAGCTAATTTCGCTGCTGCTGAAGGCCGTGGATGAACTCCGTGAAATGGTCGCAAACTCGTCCACCGCGCCGCAGAGCCTTACGCTCGAGCAACAGGAGCTCAGAAAAAAAATCGCGGTAGAAGTGGAAAGGCGGTCGAAGCGAGTTGTTTCCGCCGGTGTGGTCTCAGGAGACTCAGCGGTAGTCGTCAAGCCCGATGCGCTACCGGCCAATCACCGCACTCTGCGCGCCGACGTCGGCAAACTCGACCACATGTTGAATCTGACCGGAGAGATCGTGATTGCGCAAGGCCGCCTGCGCCGCATGATCGAGCGCCTCGACACTGAACAGGGCCGCGAGATCCTGGAAATGCATCGCGAGGCCGAGCGCCTCTACATGGAACTGCAGAATGAAGTGATGAGCATTCGCATGGTTCCGGTCGGGCCGCTGTTTCGGCAGTTGATCCGCACTGTGCGCGACCTCGCGAAAAGCCACGGCAAGTTGGCGCGCCTCGAAGTGGTGGGAGGAGACGTTGAGGTCGATACGACGGTGCTTGAGCAGTTAAAAGATCCCCTGCTGCATTTGGTACGCAATGCCATCGATCACGGTTTGGAAAAGCCGGCCGTGCGGCAAAGCCAGGGCAAGAATCCCTGCGGAGTAATTCGCCTGACGGCAGCACATAGCGGCGGCAACATCATCGTGAAAATGCAGGACGATGGATCTGGCTTCGATCGAAAACGTATTCTCGAAAAAGCCCGGCGTCTCGGGCTTTGGTCCGGGAAAGACGAGCTTCGCGACCAGGACATTTGCGATTTGGTGCTGCAGCCGGGATTCTCCACCGCGGAATCGGTCACCGACCTTTCCGGGCGTGGTGTCGGCCTCGACGTCGTCCGGCGCAACATCGACAGCATTCGCGGCACAGTCGAGATCGCTAGCCCTGCCGGCAAAGGCAGCACGGTCACCATCCGCCTGCCCTTGACACTCGCCATTATCGAAGGGTTCCAGGTAAGAGTCGGTGCCGAAACTTTCATCGTTCCCCTCGAACACGTTACCGAGTGCATGGAGTTGCCCGCTCAATCAGGATTGGATTCGCGAAACATCGATTCGCGAAACCATGATTCGCAGAATCATAATTCACGAAACCTGGAGGCGAGCGGAGTCCTCAGTCTGCGCGGCGCGGCACTACCTTATGTCCGTTTGCGCCGTGTCTTCCGACTCGCGGGTCAGCCGGCAAAGAGAGAAAACATTGTAGTGGTGAAGATCAACGAGTCCTATGCCGGCATCGCAGTAGACGAATTGCTCGGCGGCATGCAGACGGTTGTCAAACCGCTGGGCCGTGCCCTTCGGGCAGTGCCGGGGATTGCAGGTTCCACCGTGCTTGGGGACGGACGCGTCGGCCTGATTCTCGACGTACCCGGACTTTTGCGTGGAGTCATGCACTCTGCGCTGCAAGCTCAAGCGTAAGGCATTGGAAAAAGTTCGAAACAAGCAAGCATCTGGAAAGGTGAAGCAAGATGAAAAACTGGCAAGATCGAAAAATAGGCACGCGGCTTGGGGTCGTCTTTGGCGCGCTCCTGCTGTGTGTGATCGCTGTGAGCGGTCTGGGGCTGAGCTGGCTTGGCCATCTGAACTCCAGCATGTCGGCCACGTTGCAAAAGCGTTACAAAACGGTCGAGTTGACTCACCAGACGATCGAAAACTCAATCACCAACGCCCGCATCACGCTGCAGTTGTTCGAGACCGCTGATCCGGAAGAAGAGAAAAAGCTGAACACGCAGAACGAAGCCATCAGCCACGAGATCAGCGCGCAAATCGCCGAGATCGAAAAGAGCCTCAGCTCTTCTCAGGAGCGTGAGCAGTTTGAAGTCGTCAGCCAAAACCGGCAGGCCTATATCTCGGCCCGGCAGCAGGCCAAGAAATTGCTTGCAGATAAAAAGCGAGACCAGGCGCAGGCCGTTTTGAGTGGAGAAGTCATTCCCGCGCTCGACAAGTATCGCGCTTCATGGCAAAGGTTCATCGACATCCAAACCTCCGCCGTGCAACAGAGCATGAAGGAGAGCCAGGAAATTTACATCCTGGGACGGCGGGTTGCATGGCTGCTGCTAGCCGTCATTCTGCTGCTCGGCGCCTTCGCCGCGATCAGCGTTACCCGCAGCATCACCATCCCGATCGGGCAGGCCGTCGAGCACGCGCAGCGTATCGCAAGCGGCGACCTTACTCGAAACATTCAGGTCACGAATCATTCCGAAACGGGTCAATTGCAGCAAGCCATGCAGGAGATGAGCAGCAGGCTTTCAGGGATCATTCGCGATGTGAGGGAAGGCTCGGTGGCGGTTGCCTCCGCGGCGCAGCAAGTTTCTTCTTCTTCACAGAGTCTCTCGCAGGGAACTAGTGAACAGGCCGCATCGGTCGAGGAAATGAGTTCCAGCCTGGAGCAGATGAATGCTTCCATCACCCAAAACGCCGACAACAGCCGCCAGGTGGAACAGGCCGCAGCGAAAGGGGCTGGGGCAGCGGAAGAGAGTGGTGAAGCGGTTCAACAGACTGTCGAAGCCATGAAACAGATTGCCGCCAAGACGTCGGTGATCGAAGAGATCGCGTATCAAACCAACCTGCTGGCGCTCAATGCGGCCATCGAGGCTGCGCGCGCTGGCGATCAGGGGCGCGGCTTTGCCGTAGTCGCGGTCGAAGTTCGCAAACTGGCCGAGCGCAGTCAGGTCGCGGCACAGGAGATTGGCGGCCTCGCGGCAAAGAGCGTCAGCGTGGCAGAACGTTCGGGTCAGTTGCTGGCGGATCTCGTGCCTTCGATCAGGAAAACAGCCGAACTGGTGCAGGATGTGGCTGCTGCGTCGACGGAACAATCCGGCGGTGTAACCCAGATCAATCAAGCCATGGCGCAAGTGGACACGGTTACCCAGCGTAACGCGTCGTCGGCGGAAGAGCTCTCGAGCACAGCCGAAGAACTCGCGGCGCAGTCCGAGCAATTGCAACAGTTGATGACCTTCTTCCGCGTGTCCCAGGAAACGAATCGCGATACAGACGGCCAGAAGCGCGTCATCATGCCCCTCAACCCTACGTTCAGAAATGATTTCGCGCGCCGCGCGCCCAGTGCAATCGCCGCCGCCGAAAGCGCAGAGGAAGCTAACTTCGCTCCTTTTTCGTAGGAGGCTGCCCGGGCTAAGACGGCAAACTGAGACAGCGAGATGGAGAGGAGCGAAATCATGCAAGTGTCAGGCCAAGTTTCTGACCATGGAAAGAAACACCTTTCGGCCAGCAAGGTGCAGTACCTCACCTTCTTCACTGCCGGCGGGGAGTATGCCATCAGCATCGTGAAGGTTAGTGAGATCGTCGAGTTTGATGCCGTCACGACCGTGCCGAACACACCGGCCTGGATTCACGGGGTCACGAATCTGCGTGGCAAGGTTGTCCCGGTAGTCGATCTGGCGGTGAAGTTCGGTTCAGCGGCGAGCCGCATTTCCAAGTACTCCTGCATCATCATCACCGAGGTCATGTTCGAGGGCGAAAGTGTGACCATGGGAGTGCTGGCGGACTCGGTGAGCCAGGTCATCGACTTGTCGGCGGAGGAAATCGCAGCGACTCCTCCCTTCGGCACGCGTGTCAAGACCGAATACCTTCTTGGCATGGGAGCAGTCGGTAACAAATTTTGCCTGATTCTCGATATCGACAAGGTGCTCTCGGCGGACGAATTCCTCGCGGTCACCGAATCCGCAGCCGACCAACCGCCTGGCGTCGAAGCCTCCAAGGAAGTTTCCGCAAAAGCCGCTCGGGAAAAAGAAGCGCACTTCGAGGCGGGAGCATAGCCGTGCCCGCGGAAGCCGCTGCCGCATCCAACTCAGCCAAGTCCCGCCCGCGCAAGGTAGATGGCGAGCCGACGCCGCAGCTGGCGGTGAGTCCCGAGCTTTTCCAGAAATTTCAGACACTCATCTACTCCGAAACCGGTATCTGGCTTAGCACCGCGAAGACCGCGCTGTTGTGCGGCCGCCTCTTCCGCCGCTTACGCTCGCTCGAAATTAGTTCCCTGGAAAACTATTACCAGCTTGTCTCCCGACCCGATCACCACGATGAACGAACTCGGATGATCGACGCCATCACCACCAATGAAACCCGCTTCTTCCGCGAGCCTCGGCAATTCCAGTTTCTGGTGCAAAACGTTTTCCCGCAATGGCGGGCACAAGCGGAAGCTCGCCTGCGCGCGAAAAAAATCCGCATCTGGAGTGCGGGCTGTTCCTCCGGCGAGGAACCTTACACCGTAGCCATGCTCCTGGCAAAGCATCTTCCCGCCGCCGAGGGCTGGGAGGTTCGGCTTCTTGCATCCGACATTTCCAATCGCGTTCTGGAAAAGGCACAGCGAGGGATCTATCCCATCGCCAGGGCAGGCGAAATGCCCGCTGATTTGCTGCACAGCTCTATGTTGCGTGGAATGGCAGAGCGCGAAGGGGAGATGAAGGTGAAGGTCGAGATCCAGCAGTTGATCGATTTTCGCAGACTGAATCTGGACCAGGATTATGACCTCAGCGACAGTCCGTTTGACGCTATCTTTTGCCGCAACGTATTGATTTATTTCGACGCGGCTTCCAAGCGGAGAGTCGTGGGCCGCCTGGTTCGTCACCTCGCAGCTGACGGCTGCCTGTTCGTGGGCCATGCCGAGAACTTGAACAACTTTTCCACGCAGCTACGCAGCCTGGAGCCGACCATCTACACAAAAACTGGCGAAAAGGAAGTCCGGTGACGAAAATCGTGACGAACAGCAATGAGGACGGGAAGCGCGTTGTCATAAAAGATGCCCTGCATGTACTAGTGGTGGACGACTCAGCCATGGTGCGCCAGGTGATGCAGGCCATCCTCGGCACCGACCGCAGAATCGTCGTCAAGGCCGCCGCCGATCCACTGATTGCGTGGGGAAAGATGCAACGGGATACTTTCGATGTCGTCATCACCGACCTCGAAATGCCCCGCATGAACGGCCTGGCCTTCATTCAAAAAATTATGAGCGAGATGCCCACGCCGGTTGTGGTTTGCTCCGGCCTGGCTGCGGGTGGCACGGAACTGGCGCTGCGTGCTCTCGAACAAGGGGCCGTCGAAGTGATCACCAAGCCCAAGGTCGGGGTGCGCGATTTCCTTCACGAATCGGCGGTGACTCTTCTGGATGCGGTGTGGAGCGCCTCGCAGGCCAAGATCAGACGGGGCACGCCGAAGTTAGAGGTTACTCCTCGCCTGACGGCGGACGCTGTGCTGTCCCGTAGCAGCGTGCCTCATTCCAGAGAAACTCCCAACACGGTTATCTCCGTTGGTGCTTCTACTGGTGGCACCGAGGCGTTGAGAGTTTTTCTTGCCGCGCTGCCCACCAACTGTCCGCCGGTGGTGATTGTGCAGCACATGCCTGAAGGCTTTACCAGGGCTTTCGCGGAACGCTTGAATCGCGAGTGCGGAATCGATGTAGAAGAGGCTCGGGATGGCGACCGGTTGCAAACCGGCAAGGCCCTGATCGCGCCGGGCAACCGGCATATGCTTGTCCATCGCAATGGAGAGGAACTGGCTGTTCAGATCATCGATGGGCCGCTGGTCTCGCGCCATCGCCCCAGCGTGGACGTGCTCTTTCGCTCGGTCGCAATTTCAGTCGGCTCCAAAGCAGTTGGCATCATCATGACCGGCATGGGCGACGACGGTGCCGAGGGATTGCTGGAGATGAAGCAAGCGGGCGCTACGACGATCGCACAGGACGAAGCCAGCTGCATCGTCTTCGGCATGCCCAAGGAAGCGATCTCTCGCGGGGCTGTAAGCGTGGTTGCGCCTTTGGAGCAGATCGCCGCTGCAGCCCTGAATCAGGCCGGCAGGGGAGCGGCGGGGTAAGGGAGACTTCTAAAGCCGGCCCTGACCTACTGGCGCCAGCCTAGGTATTCGTCGCGGCCTCCGAAAATTTCGTGCAACAGTGCCACGATCCGTTGCTTTAGGGTTAGGGGTTGCGCTTGCTGCGTTTCGGTGGTTTCGTCTCTGTCTTCAATTTTTGGATCAAGGGCGGGTGCGGCGCCAGTAGCCATGAGTAATTCCTCTTTCGTAGATATCGATTTCTTTCGGACTGAGCGCTGACGCGCAAGACTAGATCGCGCCAGTTTTTAGCAAGGGAGGTCGGAAGATTCCTACCGCAGCATCAATTCTAAGGATCTTCTAAGCGAGACAAAGATCACCGATGGCATAGCACCCTCGGGGCTTCGAAGGTGGAAGAGGTTGGAGATTCGACAGTCTGAGGGGGTCTCGTCTATTTGACGAAGCGACGAAAAAAGCTGCCGGGCTTCCACTCTGGCCGGCGTTTGGCATCTGCGACCCGTAAGGCCAATTTCTCCAGGATTGCATTGAACTGCGCGGCGGCCGCCAGGTCGACCGGTTGACTCACATCATCCGAAGGCGCGTGGTAACGCTCTGCATACCAGGCCTTGAAAATCTTCTCCTCCGGCCCACCGGGAATGTAACCGAACTTGAAGGCCAGCGCCGGGACACCTTTTTTGATGAAACTGTACTGATCGCTGCGAATAAAGCGGTTGTGCTCCGGCTCTTTATCGGCCTGTACCTGCACATTGGCTTGTTTGGCCATGGCGCGAATGTCATCGCCAAGCGTGGATTCTCCCAGCCCCTGCACTTCCAGATATTTCAGGGGAAACAAGGGCAGGTACATATCCATGTTGAAGTCGGCGACAATCGGGCCTGAGACAGTGGGATGCGCGGCAAAATATTGCGAGCCCAGCTCACCTTTCTCTTCGCCCGTAACCGAAAGGAAAAGAATCGACCGCTTCGGCTTGGCTCCGGCATCCTTCATGGCGAGGGCGATTTCGATGAGCGAGGCGTCCCCTGAGGCATCATCCATCGCGCCGTTGTAGATACGATCGCCGTTCACCTGCCCCCCGATCCCGAGATGGTCGAGGTGCGCGCTGATTACGATGTATTCTTTCTTGAGTTCCGGATCGCTGCCCGGCAAGAGGCCTATGATGTTCTCGGATTTCGCCTCCGACTGAGTCATCCCCACCCGTGCGTGGATCTTCGCCGCCAGCGGGAAATGCGGCAGAGGCTTACCGGCATTAACGGCCGCAAGAACTTCCTGAAAGCTATGACCGCTGTCGGCAAAGAGCATCTCGGCCTGTGCCGGATTAAACGTGATTACAACCGGCAGCGGAGGTGGTGTATCCTGGCCGGGATCGCTTAATTCCATCCTCGGCTGGAAACGCGATGCGGCAATCCGCGACCACGGAATCTCGCTGCTCTTAGGATTCGGAATGGAGATGATGCCGATCGCACCGGCCTTCAGAAGCGCTCGACGCCGTTCTTCCCCCGACTGGTAGTGAGCCTTAACCGGGCCGGCGATGTTCGCAGGACCGCCCGTAATATAGACCACGACCTTGCCCTTAACATGGCCGGCCAGATCGTCGTAATTCAACTCCGGCACGGTAAGACCGTAGCCGACGAACACAGCAGCGGCTTCCACGTTCTCAGCTGCGCGCGAACTAACGCTGAAGATGGCATCATCCCCCAGCTTCACCGCCTGCACTTTTCCATCGCGCAGCAAATCGAGAGAGCTGTGACCTTCATCGATCCGCAACACGTGAAGGCTCATCGGCTGACGATAGCCGTCGCTGCCCGCCGGCTGCAGCCCCGCAGCGCGGAATTGCTCGGCCATATAATCAGCAGCCATTTCGAAACCGCGGCTGCCCGTATCGCGGCCTTCGAGGGCGTCGTCGGCGAGAAACTGAATGTGCGCCCACCACCGTTGCCCCAGCGCATTCCAATCCGGCTTTTGCGCGAACGAGGCACCAGCGAAACAGATGAGCCCAAGGCAAACCGGCAGCGGCTTGAGCCTTCGCATTCGTAACCTCCTTGGCAGAGGTTGATTTTCGCACGATGTAGGGCGAAGGCGCTCACCCGGAAGTCGTCTGATTGAGTTTGTCAAACGACCCGCGTGTTCATCGTGCAGATAATAATCCGCGAAATGCATCGCTCCGGGAAATCCCTGAAAAAACCGACGTGGGAAACCTTAGCCCGTTGGTGGCGTGCCATGGCACGACAGAGCCATTTACGTACCGGAGGCCTTGGTCTAGTCTCGTTCTTGAGCAGCACTTGGGGGAGGGCTGATCAACGAACGTCCCACGACTCAAACGAGTCTGGGGCGTTTTGTTTTGCGCCCAAAACGCCCTCGCTATCGAGCGGACGACCCCCGAAATCTGCATAGGCCATTTGGTCAGTCGCCAGGCTGGCCTAAGCTCCGGGTAACCAGTGGCCGGTGACTGAAGATAACCCTAGTCTTAGGTAACTCTCAAAAAGCCGTCCGGGTCGTTGACAGGGGGAACCCAGTTTGCTAACCTTCACCTGTCATTCACAAAACCTCTGGCCTCGCTAAGTTCTGCAAGCGGAAGCAATTGCAGACTTAAGAGTCAGCGCTTGGCAAGGCCATGGTTCCGGTGAGCTTCAGGGCGCGTGATTAGAAGTCTCCATTCCCAAGATGGGAACGCGCAGCCCGGGCATCAGGCGTCCGATCAGGCTTTCTGCAACCTCAGAACCTTGCCTGGAGTTCCGGCCCTGAACTTAAGCAGCAGATTCACACGGAGAAAGAAGGCACTTGCAGAAGCGCTTTTACATCTTGTTCGTGGCTCGCGGGGACGACGGGCAGCTACGTAAAATCTCTATTCCAGTCCATTATCTTTATGTATTCGTAGTCGGCGCCGCCATCGGCTTTCTCAGCCTTACCGGCATCGCCAGCTCGTACGCCCGGATGCTTTTGAAGGTCTCCCGCTATAACGAACTCCGCACCGAGAAAGAACAGCTCAAGGTTCGTTACTCTCGCCTCGAAGAAGTCGCCAAAGAGCGGGACGTTCAGGTCGCATCGCTTGGCTCCATCGCCAGCGAGGTTTCGGCTCTCTATGGTCTGAAGTCGCAGCCTACCCTGGTGACCGCCTCGCAACAGCAGATTCACGACGCCGATGTCGCCTCTTCTCTCGATCAGCTGGGCGCTCTCCGCACTTCCGCTTTAACCGGCGCAGCTTCCGTGGGCATCAGCCTGGGAATGACCCGCAACGCCACCACTGCCGATTGGTACCGCGCCAACTCCGCCCCTAACTTGTGGCCGGTTGAAGGTCAGGTTACGGGCAGCTTCGGCGAGCGCATCGACCCATTCAACGGTGAAGGCGCGTTTCACAGCGGAGTCGATATCAGCAGCAATTACGGCCGCGCCATAATCGCGCCGGCGGATGGCGTAGTCACCTTCGCCGATTTTCTCGGCGGATACGGCAAGGCCATTATGATGGATCACGGCCACGGCATCTCCACGCGCTACGGCCACCTCTCCGGCTTCGCCGTCACCTCGGGCGAGCACGTTCACCGCGGCGACACCATCGGCTATGTCGGCCTCAGCGGACGCTCTACTGGCCCTCACCTCCACTACGAAGTGCGCATCAACGACACTCCGGTGAATCCCTACAAATACCTCCGCATAACGGTCGCGCATAGCGGCGGCTTCCAAGCCGGCGGCTAAGCAGCAGCTAGTTTCTCCCTTTCATCTGTAGCTGATTCCCTTCAGTCTTTGCGCGCTTCGCGATTCCCTAGCGCCCTCAGCGGTTGAAAGCTTTCGCTTTAAGCGCGACTCACCGCTGCCCCTTGCACTCTTCCCCACCCTAAGCTACGTTCATGAGGAAGAAAAGTTTTCAGTCGGAGTTCTCAGCCGACGCCGAACGCTGTTTGCTGAGAACTGACAACTGAAAACTGAGAACTGCTTAATGACGAGCTTCTTCCATTCCATGCGTGAAGACATCGCCGCCGTCTTTGAGTCGGACCCGGCCGCTCGCTCCTACCTCGAAGTGCTTTTTTTATATCCCGGCCTCCATGCGGTCTGGGCGCACCATTTGAGCCACTGGCTCTGGCGTCACGGTATGAGGTTCCCCGCGAGATTCGTTTCTCAGGTAATGCGTGTGCTCACGGGAATCGAAGTCCACCCCGGCGCTGAGCTGGGACGCCGCCTCTTCATCGATCACGGCATGGGCACGGTAATCGGCGAGACCGCTATCGTCGGCGACGATGTCACGCTTTATCAGGGCGTAACGCTCGGAGGCACCGGCAAAGAGAAAGGCAAACGCCATCCGACCATCGGCAACAACGTCACAGTCGGCTCCGGCGCGAAGATCCTCGGCAACATCACCATCGGGGACAACTGCCGCGTAGGCGCTGGCTCGGTCGTGCTGCGCAGCGTCCCGGCGAATTCCACCATCGTAGGCGTGCCCGGGCACATCGTGCTGCGCGACGGCAAACGCGTAATCATTACCGATCCCAAGGACATTCGCGATCCGCTCTCCGATGTGATCATCAAGCTGGCCGGCGAGGTGCAGGAGCTACGCCAAAAGTTCCAGCACCACTCGCACGAATCTCTCGGCGCGGAGCCTGACCGCACGATCGACGAAGGCACACTGACTCCGAATATCGCTCCAGAAGAGTTGTTTCAGGACGACTACCAGATTTAAGCCTGTTGCCGCGCCCGCCACGCTCGGCTGGAAAGGCGAGTGGCCACCTTTAACGATCTTTGCGTGCACCATTCCCATTGAGGGTGCCCCATCCTAACGTCGCGGAGATAATTCCCATCCCAACCTGACTCCTGTTTTGCGACGCTAGGGTGGGGATTTTGACCTCCCGAAAACCGGACGCGAGGCAGAACTTCCAGCTAAGATAGTGCCGACGAAAAAGACGCATGCCATCTCTCTCTTTGCCCGAATTTATCGAGCGCTGGAAAGCCAGCACTCTCTCCGAACGGTCCGCACCTAACCCGATGATTCCACTAGGGGAGGGGGGTGGGGGTATACCCGGCTAGGCATCGAGGCGCGCACCGGCCAACCCGCCCGGATCGAGCGCGCGAAAAGATTTACGAGCTGCGCGTTAGAAATTCCGCAGCACTCGCACCAGATACTGGGAGCCGAATCCCCAAAGAGCCATCGACGAAGAAACGTCCACGCCCAATATCACTCCGCCGGAATTGCTCCAGGACGACTACCGATATAGCAGTACCCAGTTGCCAGTGCCCAGTCTAAAACAAGCGACTTTGACTCAACTGACAACTGGGTACTGGGTACTGGCAACTGGCTACTGCCTTAAACCCATCCAGCTTTCCGACACCACCAGCGAATTGCCGGGATTATGGGGGTCGTACTTCACCGATGTAGGCAGCCCCAGGCGGCAGGAATGCAGGTTGATCCACTGTCGCAGATATGTGACGTCCTGCGAGCACTCGTACGAAACTCCCGCGACGTCGTACTTGTAAATCAGCAGCACGGCGGCATGATGGCCATTGCTCGGGGGCATCTCCTGCACATCGATAACGGTGCCATCGGTGATGCGGCCGATGCCGTCGAGCCAGGTGCGGCGCTCGCGCTCGAGTTCTGCCGGGCCCTTGGGCTTGCGCCGCAGCAGGGCATAAGTGCCGGCGGCGACTGCGCCGCCCACAATCACCAGCGAATAGAGACTGACTGAATCCATAAAACGAAATGGCCAAAAATTACGAAGTGTTTTGCAAAGTGCGCAACGAAGACTGAGTTTGCGTTATCAGAATATGACGGAAGACGCGCCAGCGGAAGTGCGTGTGACGGTTACTGAGGTGCCAGCCTGTGGAAATCGCCGCTTGGGAAGGGGATCGGGAAACGATGATCTTTAGGTCGCGGAGCCGCGCCCTTGGTTATTGTTTACAAACGAACTCGCGGGCCAAATCGCCGAAGCCGCCCTCCGAAACCTGGCCGAACTGATCGTCGCGGCGAGCTTTCTTGCTCACTACAAGTTTGCCGCTGTGATCGCGGGAGTAGAACCACTCCGAGGTCGTGACCACGCCCGGAACCGCGCTGCCGCTCGCGCAGTTGAAACGAGCCCGCGCCCGCAACTCCACGAAAGGTCCGCCTTGCAGCAGCTTCGTGGGTTCTTTGAACTGAACGCGAATCCAAGCGGTCCGCTGGCTGTTCTTCTGGGCTGTGACGGAGCTGACCAAGACTTTGTCGCCCCCGGCGGTGGCGCCCACCTGCCGCCACTCTCCCGCAGCCCGCGCCACCACGCCGACAAAAACGGCTGGCGCCAGGACCACGGCAACCGCGACGAATAAGCCCTTTTTCGGAGACGAAAAAACTCCCATAGAGCACGCCGCACACACTTTGGGCGAAAAACCCATTTCTGTCAACCGGGGGGGGCCAAATCGGCTTTGCACTGCCCTGTGATCCCCAGTGACCTCTCTGGTGAAGATTTTCACCGGACCCTCGAAGATTCGTCTGGTATGGTTGTCAGCGGCAGGAGATCCAATGGAGACTCTCCATTACACAAACGTTGCCTCACCGATCGGACCGCTGTTTCTTGCCGCCTCCGCCCGTGGCCTAGTTGCCCTGGAGTTCGACGCGCGATTGCCGGGACAGCAGTCGATCCGCCCCGATCCCCGCGATCTTCGCGAAGAACACCACGGGTTTGCATTGGAAGAATCCGCGGGCACGCTGCAGCCCTATGTCCGAGAACTGCAAGAATATTTCGCCGGCCAGCGTCGCGAGTTTACATTCCCACTCGACCTGCGGGGCACAGATTTCCAGTTAGCCTGCTGGCGAGCCCTGCTGGCAATCCCTTATGGCGAAACGCGCAGATACGCCGACATTGCGCTGGCGGTCGGCAAGCCCAAAGCCTTTCGCGCCGTTGGCATGGCCAATAATCGCAACCCGCTCGCGATCGTAGTCCCATGCCATCGCGTGATTGCCTCCAACGGCTCACTCTGCGGCTACGGCGGAGGCCTCGACGTGAAGCGCAAGCTGCTCGAACTAGAAGGCGCACTCAGCGGAACGCTGGCGGCGTAAGGAGTGATTGAATCTACGGCGTCTTTTTACGTGTGAGTGGTGCAGCTTCCATCTGGTGGAGCAGCGCTTCAGCGCTGCGTCTTAGCTTTTGTTTCACAGATGGCTTTAGCCTGTGAGGTACGTGCTTAATCCATTTGCCGTCAAAGTGCGAAACAATCACCTAGGCGCTCATTTCGACGACTGCAAACTAAACCACTTTGACCCAATCCACCGCCAATCCATCTCCTCTTCGCAAAGCCGGACTCTTCTATCTAGTCTTCGTAATGTTCTCCTACACCACCGGAGGCCCCTTCGGTCTCGAAGACATGGTTACGACCTCCGGACCGGGGATGACCTTGATTTACCTGCTCGTCCTTCCGTTCTTCTGGTGCATTCCAGTCTCGCTGGTGTCGGCGGAACTCACCACCGCCATGCCAGTCGAGGGCGGCTTCTACCGCTGGACGCGTGCCGCCTTCGGAGACTTCTGGGGATTCCTCGCCGGCTGGTGGAACTGGTCGGCATCATTTCTGCTAGGCGGAGCTTACGCCGTCCTCTTCACCGATTATCTGGTCTATTACTTCCCCGGCATCACAGGGTGGAAGCACTATCTCGTTTCAGTTGCTCTGATTGCCGCGATTACCTGGATCAACGTTCGCGGCATCGAGATGGTCGGCCAGGTCGCGACTGCGCTTGAGATTTTTATCTTCCTGCCCGTGATGACGATGATTGTAATCGGGCTAATGCACTGGCATCACAATCCGTTCGTCCCGTTAATTCCGCCGCACCAAGCCACCTTCAAGATCTTCGGCGTTGGATTGGCTTTGGGCCTCTGGCTGTACTCGGGATATGAACAACTCTCCACAGTGGCCGAGGAAGTCGAGAACCCGCAACAAGCCTATCCGAAAGCCTTAGCGCTAGTTGTTCCGTTATCGATCGCGGCGTACTTTCTTCCGACGCTTGCCGGTTTGGCATCGGCGGGAGAGTGGCAAAACTGGCGCACCGGCTTTTTCTCCGAGGCAGCTCGCGTGATCGGTGGAAGTTGGCTCGGCACGTGGATGACGCTGGCCGCGATGATCGGCTTTGTAGCTCTCTTAAACAGCACGGTTTTAACGACGACGCGTATGCCTTTTGCCATGGCCGAAGACGGATACCTTCCCGCATCCCTCACCCGCAAACATTCTCGCTACGGCACGCCATGGCTTGCAATCGTGGTTTCCGCCTTGATCTACGCGCTGCTGGCGTGGCAAAGCCTGGCACAACTCATCTCGGTATATATCTGGCTGCGCTCGGCCACGACGGTGCTGACAGTGTTATCGGCCTGGAAGCTTCGCCGCACCCATCCGGAAATGCCGCGCGCTTTCGTAATTCCCTGCGGCCGGATCGGATTGCTCTATGTTGTCTCCGCGCCGGTAGTGATGGCGTTAGTGGCACTGCTCGGAAGTGATCGGTTTGCTTTGATCGGCGGGGCGATTGCGCTGATGTTGGGGCCGGTTGTCTATGGGGTGGTTGCTTACAAGCGTTCTTAGATATACACTGTTTATGTATATCCAAGGAGGCCTATGCAGGTTTCGAAGTGGGGAAACAGCCTAGCCATTCGCCTGCCCGCCACAGTCGTCAAAGCGCTGGAACTCAAAGCAGGCGACGACATCGAAATTCGAGTCGCTGGCGAACGCGCCTTCGAAGTGAGCCGCGATGAAAGCCGTCGGCGCGCATTAGAGAACCTGCGCAAACTCCGTCGTCCCTTTCCTCCGGGATTCGTCTTCGACCGCGACGAAGCACATGAACGCGGAGGCAAGAATGATGAGTGAAGAGCCATGAGCG
This sequence comes from uncultured Acidobacteriaceae bacterium, assembly GCA_963789875.1. GTDB lineage: Bacteria > Acidobacteriota > Terriglobia > Terriglobales > Acidobacteriaceae > Sulfotelmatobacter. Next base: position 967,408 of record CAWBMI010000002.1, read on the forward strand.
ATAAGGCGTTCTTCGACACGAACGTCTTTGTGTACGCCATCATCCAAGATGACCCACGCTCCGACCACGCTGAAGAATTGATTGCTGAAGGCGGAACGGTCAGCGTGCAGGTCTTGAGCGAGTTCGCCGCTGTGGCGCGCAGGAAGACCAAGATGCCCTGGGTCGAGATTCGTAGGGCCGTAGACGGCATCAAGGTCCTCTGTCCCGATCCGCTCCCCATCACGCTCGATACTCACGGAGAAGCGTTAGCAATCGCGGAAAGATACGGCTACAAAATCTATGACGCTCTCATCGTCGCCTCCGCCCTGGAAGCGAGATGCACGATCTTGTACTCGGAGGATATGCAGGACGGGCAGATGATCGATAACAGGCTGACCATTCGGAACCCGTTCCGGTAATAGCGCCCGCTGATACCCGTCCGGTCGTGTTAGAGTTTCGCGCATGCATTTTGACCCGACAATCAAGCTGCCTGAGGTGCTCCAACTGGTTGGCGCTGGCCTCGCTTTTCGTGATCGCCTTGTCGCAATACGTCAAAGCTCAAAGCTGGAAGCGGGCGGAGTTTGTCGCGAATGAAGTTCGAGCGTTCCTTTCAGACGCTGACGTGCTCAAGGTGATGACGATGCTCGATTGGGGCTCCCGCGGGATCGAATTGGGCGAGCGCGCCGAAGACGGTAGCCCGAGGAAAACGCGGGTGAATTATGAGTTACTGTCTTCGGCGCTGATGACGCGCGATGAGCACGGCGGCGCCTTTTCTGAGCAGGAGGCCGCCATCCGCGATTGCTTTGATCGCTTTCTGGAGTACATGGAGCGATTCGAGGCTTTTATAGAAGCAGGGCTGGTGAGACCAAGAGACTTTTCGCCCTACCTGCATTATTGGACAGCTCTACTGGCCGGAGAGTACGGAAAAATTCGCCATCGCGAGGTGCTGCCGAAATTTTGGAGATTCGTCGACTTTTACGGCTATAGCGGCGTGAGGCATTTAGTCTCGCGTTATCAGCCGACGCTAGGCTCCAAGTATACGATTAGGGCTGACTAACTCCGCAGCAAACTTGCCGATCCTCAGTTCACCCAGTCCAAGAACTTGTACCACATTCCCGCGAACGGCAAGAACCACGGCGTGCCGTTATACATTCCCAACGGAGCGCCAGGAAACGGAAGACCCACGAACGGATTCTCCGGCTTATCTCCGGTAAGTAACTCCGCCATCTTTTGTCCTTGATATGTTGCCATGGCGACGCCGTGGCCGGCGTAGCCGACGGCGTAGTGCAGGCCCTCGAGTTGGCCGGCGTGGGGCATGATGTCGAAGGCGAAGTCGAGCGTTCCGCCCCAGACGTATTCCACGTTCGTGTCACTCAATTGAGGATAGACATCGATCATGCCGCGCCGTAAAATTTGTGCGCTGCGGCGGATCGTTTGATCGTTCTCGGGGAAAAATGCTGCGCGTCCTCCAAACAACATGCGGCGATCGGGCGTAAGGCGATAGTAATAAAGATAATTCTTCGAGTCATAGATCATGCGGTTGCGCGGACTGAGTTCACGCGCCAGCGCTTCCGATAAACTCTCCGTAGTAATAATGAACGACCCGATCGGAATGATCTTCTTCTGCAGAGCTGGAGTAGCTCCCCCCGTATAACCGCTGGTCGCGACAAAGACTTCGCGAGCCCACAGTTTTCCTTGCGAGGTTGTAATCGTCCATCCCAACTCGCCTTGTTGAGATTCTCGCGCCAATCGTTCAACTCGCGTCCGCTCAAAAACCTTCGCGCCGGCTCGTAAAGCTGCGCACCCGAGCCCAGCGACGTAGCTCGCGGGATTCAACCCGGCGCTCACTTCATCGACCATGCCGCCGTAATAAATGTTCGATCCAATTTCAGAACTCAACTCGTGTTTTTGTACAACGCGTAGTTGGTGATCGAACTCGCGCGCGATCACTTCGGCCTGGCTCGCATACTCGTCATAATGCTTTTGCTTGCAGGCGACCTCAAGATGGCCGCAGCGTGAGAAGTCGCAGCTGATTTTCTCTTCGCGGATAACTTGTTCGACGCAATCAATGGTTTCAAGCGACGCCGCGTACATGCGGCGGGTAAGCTCGCGGCCATATTTCGAGATCAGCTGGTTCACGCCCAGCTTCATGCCGGTCAGCACCATGCCGCCATTTCGCGAACTTGCGCCCCAGCCGACGGTTTCGCTTTCGAGGACCGCGACGTTAGCACCGCGTTTCGCCAAAGTGCGCGCCGCCGAGAGCCCGGTAAAACCTGCGCCGATGACGGCTACATCGACGCGCTCGGGAAGCGGACGGACTTCTATCTTCGGAAATTCCGTGGTGGTGAGCCAGTAGTTGTGTTCCTGCAGGGGCATGTGGTCGTTGCGAACGTACTTATCTTTTGCCCCTTCGGGGCTTGTTCCTTCTCAGTTTCTCCACCCACGGCTTGCGCCGTGGGCTGTAATCTGACGCCGCGTTGCGGCTAGAGTCCTACAACACTGCTGTTTCGTGGATCAGCCGCCCCTCAGCAAAGCGAGACAAGTTTAGCAACGATGCATCGATCAGATCCGTCTTCCCGGTGAGAATCAGGTCGCTGAGAATTTTCCCCGTCGCCGGGGCGTGCATCACGCCGTGTCCGCTGAAACCATTGGCAAGAAAAAATCCCGGCACGCCCGGGGCCTCGCCAAGGATCGGGTGATGATCCGGGGTCATCTCATAGAGCCCGGCCCATGCCCGTTTGGGGTTCACCGGGAGATTCGCGAAGCAAGGCACGCGATCGGCGGCGCGAGTCAGAATCTTTTCCACGAAGGCCGGTTCAAAATCCGTTTTGAAGCCCGGCGTTTCTTCGGGATCGTTCCAAGCCAAAAGAAAACCGCGGCCCTCCGGGCGAAAGTGGAATCCGTTCGACATGTCGACGATCATCGGCGCGTCGTGGGGAAATTCGTCGAACGGTTCGCTAGGCACCAGCATCCGGCGCAGCGGTTTGACGGGCAGATCCACGCCTGCCAATTGGGCAACGTCAGCGGCCCATGCGCCGGCGCAATTTACCACGTTGCGAGTCGCGATCGACCCCTGTGTGGTTTCAACGAAAGAAATCCCGGTTGCGTCTCGCGTGAAACCTGTGATGACCGTATTCTTCCGTAACGTTGCGCCGTGATCGGCCGCCCAAGTCATGAACCCATTCATCGCGCTGTAGGGGTCGACAAAGCCATCGCTGGAGCAGAAACTTCCGCCCACAATGTCGTCACCGCGCAACTGTGGAAACATGTTGCGGATCGCATCGCCCGATAGCAGTCGGGCGTGTTTCAATCCCATCTTCACCTGCTGCGCATAGTTGGTTCGCAAATAGGCGATGTGTTCCTCCGATGTGGCGCAGAACAGGTAGCCCTGCGGCCGGTAATCGCAGGGAAAACCCAGACGCCCTTCGAAGCTGGCATAGAAGGAAATCGAGTAGAGCGACATCTGAATGCTGACGGGAGTAGAAAATTGTGCGCGCACTCCGCCCATGCTCTTTCCCGTCGATCCCTTGCCTTGCGCCGATTCGCGCTCGACGACCAGAACACTACGGCATCCGTTCGCCGTAAGATGACAAGCGATGCTCGACCCGATGATTCCTCCCCCGACGATGACGACATCCGCAGTTTGCATGTGCTTTCGGAAACGATCCAGCATTCTAGCGCACGACTTGCCGAGTTCCTTGCAGAGGTAGCCCTGCTGGTAAGACGCGCCACCCGAAGGGACATGTACTGCGGGGGCTCCCCGTCCCTATGACCTCGTACTCCACCTCAAGTAACTTGCCGCAGTTACTTTAGCTGCCTACTCTGGAATAGTATGCCCTTGCGCTGCCTTCTATTCTCGTCGAATGAAGAGATGGTACAGCCGATCTGGCAGGTGCTGACCGACCTTGGCATCGAGGGAGAATACTGTAAAAACGCCGTGGACGCCGTGGAGCGCGTGACCACGCAACTATTTCAAATCGTGATCACCGACTGGGAGGATCAGCCGGAAGCGGGCTTCCTGTTGAAGACGGTTCGGGATTTAAAAGCGGCGCAACGCCCGCTCACATTGGCGATCGTCAATGCCGAGTCCAAAATGCCAGAAGCCTTGCAGGCTGGCGCGAATTCGATCTTGATGAGACCGATTCGTCCCGCTCAAGTTCGCGACACTCTGAGCACCGCGTGCGAGTTGCTCAAATCAAAGTTGCGGCCCGCGGCGGTACCGCCGGCACCCTTTTCGTCAGGTCCAGCCCCAAGATTTGCTCCGGTCGCCGCGGCGACGGCTGCCGCGGCGGCGCCGGCACTCATAAAACAAGCGCCCGAGCAAACCTTCAGGGCGGGAGAGTTCCTGCAGACCGCGTCGTCGACCCCCGGGGCTCAGTTCGACACCGACGCCGATGTCGAGAAATCGATAGAGCAGTCCACCGCTACCGAGGTCGAGGCACTTACCGAATTGGAGCCGACCGCAGCCTCTGTGAAAGATGCGGCCACAGCGCCCGCAGCACCCGCAGAAGCTACCGAACGGCTGACTGGTTGGGCTTCACTGCAATCTCGCCTGGGCAAGTCTTCGCCGCCGCCTGCGCCCGCCACCAGCCCGGTGTCACGCAAGAGCGAATTGCTTTCCTACGGAGCGCCGCTCTCCCCCATGCCAGTGGCGGCGGACGAAGATACGGCACACATCGACAAGCCATCACAAAAAGAAGCGGACGCTGAAGCTGCACTTTTCGCCTATATGTCTGGCGGCGCGGATGAAGCGGCGCAACCGGTTGAGGCACCGCATCCAAAGCGCGCCGGCGTCTTTCTAATCGTGCCTTTAGCCCTCGGCTGCCTCGTCTTGGTGGCGTTGCCCCAAACGCGAGAAAGCTTATTTAAGCTCTATCGTGGCGCGGGGCATGCGGGGAGCACTTGGCTGACTCCGCCGTCGGCGCCGGTGCAGGCAGCAGCGAAGCAACACGAAAGCTTCGGCCTGGCAGGTGACGAATACAAGCTTCCAGTCGCTACGAATATCCCGGACGCTACAACCGATCCCTCGCAGATCCGCGTGCTTCCGGTCATTGATCCAACAGTGAAACCGGCCAAGGATGCAGGTGCCAACGGCGCCCAGCCGCAGGCGAACCCCATCGACAGCAACCCCGTGGATCCCAGCCAGGCTGGCCAAAGTGTGTCCGGCCAAACTCAAAACGTGCCGCAGCAGGCTGAGACCGGCATGAGCCAGACTCCGCCAGACTCTGCCGGGAATGCTACAGCCCCCCCCCACGCTGCGATTCAGGCGCAGCCAATGCCGGTTACCTCAACCCCAGCGCGGCCTCCGGGTCTGCCCGTGCAGAAATCTAAGCAGCCAACAGGAGTTTCCGCGGGAAATAGCGCGCCCATCCCGTCGAGCCTAAAGTCGCAGATGGGCTCGATGACTCCCGAAGCCAGCGGAACCAAGCCGGTAGAAGCCGCAATGTCCTCGATTGAGCCGGTGACTTTGCCGGAGTCAGTCGCTTGGGGCCTGCTGGTTCAGTCTGTGGATCCAATCTATCCAGACGCGGGAAGGTCCAGCAGTCAGAAGGGCAGCGTGGTACTGCAGGTGCTGATCACGCGCGACGGCACGGTGCAGGAAGCAAAATTTCTGCAAGGCTCTTTCGTGTTTGCACGGGCTGCCATCGACGCCGTCAAACAGTGGCATTTCAAGCCTTATCTTTTGAATGGTCGACCGGTCTCGGTGCAAAGCACGATCAGGCTGAACTTCAAGCCTCCGGCTTAATCGACGATACAAATTCCCACCTTAATCGTCTAAGAGTGTAGTGCGTTACCCTCGCGGAGAAAACGGGGCACCCAGTCGATGAGAATCGGCATCTACGGGGATATAATGAAGCAATCAAGTGGGGAAGACATTCCTCTCCAGGAAAACGAAGAATTCGATGTCTATGAAAATTAAAGCTACGATTCTGGTTTCGTCTTTTGCTGTGTTGTTGTTCGTCGTCGTTGGCTCATTGGGAGGGGTGCGTGCCTCGTCCGGCGATGGCTCCTACCGGCAGATGCAGGTCTACAGCGAAGTGCTGTCGCGCGTGCAAAGCGAATACGTGGAAGACCCCAACATTCCCAAGGTGACCGACGGGGCTTTGCACGGGCTGGTCGAATCGCTCGACGCGAATTCCAGCTATCTGACGCCCGCCGCCTACAAAGCCTTCAAGGCTCATAAAGCGGAAGCCAAGGGTGAGATCGGCGCCACCGTCTCGAAGCGCTTTGGATACGCCGACGTAGTTTCTGTGCTGCCAGGATCGCCGGCCGACAAAGCCGGAATCGAGTCCACGGATATCTTCGAATCCATCGAGGGTCAAAGCACGCGCGACATGTCGCTCCCTGAAATTCACGCCGCGCTGAGCGGAACTCCAGGTTCGACCGTGAACGTGTCGGTGGTGCGAGCACGTCGTGCGGAGCCGCAGAAGGTCGTGATCACGCGCGACATTGTTAGCATTCCGCCCGTCGCCGACAAGATGATTGAAGACGGAATCGGTTACATCAAAGTAGACGCCCTGACCAAGGGCAAATCGCTGGAGATTGCGGGGAAGATTAAGTCACTCGAAAAATCGGGAGCGAAAAAGCTCGTCCTCGATCTCAGAAACACATCTGATGGAGAGGAGAGCGAAGGCGTCGCAACCGCCAACCTCTTCCTGAATCACGGCACAATTACCTATCTGCAAGGCCAAAAACATCCCCGCGAAGCCTTCAACGCCGACCCCGCCAAGGCTGTTACGGCCCTTCCTTTAGCAGTTCTGGTAAACAAGGGCACTGCGGGGCCGGCGGAAATCGTGGCTGCGGCGGTCCTCGAAAATGCTCGCGGCGATGTTGTGGGCGACAAGACTTTCGGCGACGGTTCCGTGCAGGAGACGATCGACCTGAAAGATGGCGGGGCGCTGATTCTGTCCGTGGCGAAATACTATTCGCCCAGCGGGAAGGCGATTCAGGAAACCGCTGTAACCCCCAACGTGCTGGTAGCGGACGAAAGCGAAAATGTGATCTCCGAAGACGACGAGCAGGAACCTGCCGCTACGGAACCGGAAGCCAAGCCTAAGAACCCCCAGGACGATCAGTTGCGCAAGGCAGTCGAAGTGCTGAAGAGCCGAAGCAGCTAGTTCGATCTCAGAAGATTCGATTGAATCGGGCCATCGCGCACCGCGAGGTGCGCGATTTCTTTGGCTTTTTAAAACTTGTTCCTAGTCGGCGCAGACCAACGAAGCCTTGTCGCGCCGTGACGCACCATTGCAACTTCCGGCCTCGGAGACGCCCTGCTATCCTGAACCTATCGCCCCATGAAGTCGCTCTATCAAGATCTCCCGCCGGTAGAGATTGCCGGTCGGAAGTTAGTGGGCCGTGTGCTCTTCGGCTTGCTGGTGCTGGTTTCCGCCTTGGTAGGGGCGACCGCGGGACTGCTGCTGGTCTATACCACGAACCTGCCGCAGGTGGAAGCCCTCGAAGCTTATCGCCCAAGCTCAATCACGGAATTGTATGACGATCAGGGGCGAATCATCGGTTCATTCGCGCTGCAACGCCGTGTAGTAGCGGCTTACGATGATTTTGCCCCGGTACTCCGCGACGCTCTAATTTCAATTGAAGACAAGGATTTCTATCGCCATTCCGGAATCAACTTCTGGCGCATCGTAGGCGCAGCCTATCGCGACATCGAATCCGGCGGCAGGGTGCAGGGTGCGTCCACTTTGACGATGCAACTGGCTCGCAATCTTTTTCTCTCGCCTGACCGGTCCTTCCATCGCAAAGTACAAGAGGCGATGCTTGCAATTCAGATTGAACGCCGTTTTACCAAGCCGCAGATCTTTACGCTTTACGCCAATCAGATTTTTCTAGGCCATGGCATCTACGGATTCGAGGCCGCCTCAGAGTTCTACTTCAACAAGCCAGCCCGAAAGCTCACTCTGGAAGAAGCTGCACTGCTCTCCGGTTTGCCCAAGGGCCCAGGACTTTATTCCCCGATCAACCATGCCGACCGCGCTTTGAAGCGCCGCAACCTTGTAATCAACGCAATGCTGGAGGACGGAAAAATCACCACCACCCAGGCCGCCGACGCGCGCGCATTGCCGCTGGTTCTTCACCTGCAAAACGATCCCAACTCGCTCGCGCCATATTTCGTAGAGGAAATCAGGCGATATCTGGAGACGAAATACGGCGCCGACCAGGTGCATGAGAGTGGACTGAAAGTCTACACATCGCTGGACGTTGACTTGCAAGAAACCGCGAACCAGGCGGTGTTGGACGGCCTTGCAGCGTACGAGCGTCGCCACGGATGGAAGGCGCACCTGGAAAATATTGTGGTGGAAGGAAATACGATCGACAAATATCAGCACTCCGATTGGGACGAAGAACCTCAAGTGAACGGGTATGTTCACGCACTTGTGACTTCCTCCAGCATCGGGATCGCCACGGTAAAATTCGGACGCTACTCTGCCGCTCTGGGCCAGGCAGATGTGGCCTGGACACAAGGCAAGATGCAGGATCTCTTGCACACAGGAGACATTTGTTACGTGAAAATATTGGCGCTATATCCAAACGGCGCCGCTCGCGTATCGCTTGAGCAGGACTCCGGCGCACAGGGAGCGCTGGTAGCGATCGACAACGCCACGGGCGGAATCAAAGCTCTTGTAGGCGGCAGGAACTTCAACGAATCGAAATTCGATCGTGCGACTCAAGCTCTGCGGCAAGTAGGCTCATCGTTCAAACCGTATGTTTACACGACAGCGATCGATCTCGGAGCCAGCCCGGACGATACGATTCTGGATGAGCCGGTAACCTTCGAAACCGCTTCGGGACCGTACTCGCCGCACAATTACGACGAAAAATTCGAAGGCATCATCACCCTGCGGCGCGCTCTCGCGCAATCCAGAAATATTCCGGCGCTCAAACTCGCCAGCAAAGTCGGTATCAGGATGGTGATCGAATACGCCGGGCGTTTCGGCATTACCGCCAGGCTGCCACCGTTTCTGCCCGTGGCGCTGGGCTCGGGCGAGATCACGCTAATGGAACAAACTTCGGCTTACAGTGTATTTCCCAACGACGGTGTCCGCGTCACCCCGCGCTACATCACAAAAGTAACGGACTACGAAGGCCGGGTGCTGGAAGAGGATTACCCAGAGGTGAAAGATGTAATCAACACTCGCACCGCGCGTATTATGACCGCGATGCTGCACGAAGTGGTTCTCCACGGAACCGCTGTGGCCGCGGCCAAGATGCCCTTCCCCATTGGTGGAAAAACCGGCACGACCAACAATTTTACCGACGCTTGGTTCGTCGGCTTCTCGCCAACCATGACTTGTGGAGTATGGGTGGGATTCGACGAAAAAAGAACTCTGGGAGCCAAAGAAACCGGGGCGCACGCAGCCTTGCCGATCTGGATGAACTTTATGAGCTTTGCAATGGCGGGTAAAGATGCGGGACAATTCCAGCCCCCGCCAGAGGTTGCAGGACCAGTAGCTCAGAAGGTCGATACGCCTGACGCCTCGCCCGGCGAGGATGAAACGCACTAGAGTGGAGTGATCCGTTTTCTATGAAGCCCTTGGTCCGATTTGCGCTCCTCAGTTTGGTGCTCGTGGTAGTAGCGCTGGCGTCAGCTATCACAGCCATGCGATTTGCCATTCATGGGCAGGAAGTCGCGGTCCCAGCATTGGTTGGCCTCACGCCGTCAGAAGCGGAACACTCCCTGGCTCCGCTCGGCTTGCAGATCGAAGTGGAACGCCAATACTACAGCCCGCAGATTCCCGAGGGCAAAATCATGTCTCAATTGCCGCTGCCCGGGACTAAAGTACGGCGCGGGTGGCAAGTTCGCGTGGCGCAGAGCATGGGCGCACAGCGGGTAGTGATTCCGGATGTAACCCACCAGAGTGAACGCGCCGCCCAATGGAACATCCGCCGTCGCGGATTGGACCTAACTTCGACCGCCGAAATTCAGTTGCTGCAGATGCCTGCCGATCAGGTCATCGCGCAGAGTCCGCCCGCCAACGCAAGCCAGGTTTCGGCCCCGAAGACGAGCTTGTTGGTAACAGCAGCGGCCGATCCGCCCGCTTATCTGATGCCCAGCTTTGTGGGGCAACCACTGGGCACCGTAAGCCGCACGCTGCAGGATGCTGGCTTCAAACTCGGAAACGTGAGCATGGCGCCTCCGGCGAGCATAGCCCCGATGAATATTCAATCGGCCACCCCGCTCGTCCCCGTTCCCCCGGCGCAGCCTTCGCCCGCCAGCATGATCGTCGTGCAGACTCCGCCCGCGGGGCAGAAAGTCCTCGCCGGAGCCGTTGTGAGCTTCGAAGTGCGGTGACATTGTGGCGACTCTAAGTCTTCTGCAAGATTGCCGCAAAAAATCCATCGCAGGGATGTATCCCAGGCACCGTATGGAGATAAGGCCCGCGGGTGAGTGAAGAAATATCCGGGCAAATCAATTCGCCTTCGTCTTTCAGAGTTTCAAGTTCCACGCGGCAGTCAAGCAAGCGAAAACCCGAATCCTCTTCCGGCCCCTCTGCCGCCAGAGCACGTTCGATCACCTCTTCGTTCTCTTCGCTCTCCAAAGAGCATGTCGAATAAATTACTCGACCTCCAGAAGTCACTTTCTCCATTGCAGATCTCAGGATTGCGATTTGCCGAAGCTGCAGATCGGTGAGATCAGCGGAAGCAAGCCTCCACTTAATCTCTGGATTACGCGAGAGCGTGCCCGTGCCAGAGCATGGCACGTCGGCGAGTACTCGATCAAACTTCGTCGCGAGGGGAAGATCCCGTGCATCGGCCGCGATGATTCGGATCCGACCTGAACTTCCCGCACTTTGATCACGGGCGTTCAATAATGTTTGCAGCAGTCTCACCCGATGCGGATGAAGTTCGACCGCTACAATCTCGGCTCGCGGATTGCGATCGGCGATGGCTGCAGTTTTTCCTCCCGGGGCGGCGCAGCAGTCGAGAACATGGGTTCCGTTTCCAACTAAAGCCGCGACAAGCTGCGAAGCTTCGTCTTGAATCACACACAGGCCGGCCCGGAAAGCGGCAGTGCGGGCAACATCTCCGCGCACGACTCGGCGCGCCGAACCCAGCAAAGCACCCGGAGCGAGTTCGATTCCCTCGCTGCGAAGTTGCTCCTCCGCCTCCGGCCCACGCAGGCGGATCGCGGTCATAGGAATCGTCTGGTCTTGTCGACAAATTTGAAAGGCCGATCCCATTCCATACGCCTTGACCCAGCGCTCCACGAGCCATGACGGATGGGCGCTGCTCGCGGCGAGAGCCTCGGTTGACGCCAGACTGATCTCGTGCTGAGAATTTTCCTGACCATCCATCCCACTGGCGAATTTGCGCAGCACGGCATTCACGAAGGGAGCGGCGGAGCGCTTACGCGCGCGCTTCACCAGTTCCACGCTCTCATTCAGTGCAGCCCGCGCCGGAATCCGCGTAAGCCAGCGAAGCTGGTAAACGGCAAGTCGCAATGCGCTAACAACCTCGAGATCAAGTCGGGAGAGAGGTTGATCCGAATATTTCGCGATTTCGAAGTCCAGCAACGAGCGCCAGCGCAAAACGCCCATAACCAGTTCGGTCGTCAACGAGTGATCACTTGGGTCGAGTCGATCGTAAGCCCTGGAATGGAGCAGTTCGGATGCATAAGCACCGTCGCGCTCAACCCGAAGCAGAATGTCGAATGAAGCTGCGCGGGCGGCGGAGACTCCAGGCCGTAACTTCTTGGTTGTGGATTTCACTATTGCCAGTATGACGGAATAGAGGGCATGAAAGAAGAGTAAGTCAATTTCAGCTCCGGCCTAGCTTTTCTCCGGATTGCACCCGGTAACCGCGCAAGAAATCCGCAGCCGGGCTCCGCTTTTTGCCTTCCAACTGAAGTTCGAATATTTTAATGGCTGTGTCTCCGCAGCACCCGACAAGAATGTGATCGCCTTCTACCGTTAATTCAGAGATCGGCAGCGAACGTTGAAGTGGAGATGCTTGCCGTATCTGCAGTGTCTTCCCGCGAAAAGTTGTATATGCGCCGGGCCAGGGGTGGAAGCCGCGCATGCGGTTCAAAATCTCGGCGGCCGTTCGGGAAAAATCGATGACGCCATCTTCTTTTTTCAGGATGCGAGCGAGCGTTGCCTCCGCATGATTTTGCTGGCGCGGATGAATTTCATCGGCCTGCAGACCTCGCAAGGTCGCGACCATAAGATCTGCTCCAACCGCTGCCAACTTCGGAGACAGCGTTTCCGCCGTGTCGTTTGGATCAATCGGCAATTCCTTCTGAAGAAGAATATCGCCAGTATCAAGGCCGGCGTCGATCTTCATTGTCGTGACACCGGTTACCACTTCTCCGCGAGCAATCGCCCACTGAATAGGCGCTGCGCCGCGGTACTTCGGCAACAGTGACGCGTGGAGGTTGATGTTACCGAGCTGCGGAAGTTCAAGCATCCACTGCGGAATGATGCGGCCGTATCCGACTACAATTATGGCTTCGGGCTTGAGTTCGGTTAGTTGCGCCCGGAAAGTCTCGTTGGTCTTGATGCCCGCAGGCTGAATGACGGGCAAACCTAATTGCGAAGCGCGCTGCTTAATAGGAGACTCGATCACTTCGAGGCCGCGTCCCTTGGGCCGATCCGGTTGCGTGATCACAAGCTGCACATTGAAGCCGGCCTTGACCAGTTTTTCGAGAGTGGGCACCGCGAAAGCAGGCGTTCCGCAAAAAACGAGATTGAGCGCGGGAGGCATCCAATAAATTGAGTAAAAGGCGATTGTCTAATTGGGATTGGAAAAGTGGATGACCCGTCCAAAAAATTACTCAACTACGAAATTACCCAATTACTCAGTCCTCCTACCACTCTCCGGCCCTCACCAGCTTGCGAATCTTGCGCCTGATTAAGTCGCGCTTGAGCGCACTGATGTGGCTGATATAGAGTTTGCCGTTCAGATGATCGGTCTCGTGTTGAAAGGCGCGTGCCAGCAGGTCGTCGCCGGTCTTCTCAAAAACGTTTCCATTCAAATCCTGGGCGCGGATCGTCACTTCTTTGGCGCGCGAGACATTCTCCCGGAAATCAGGAATGCTCAGGCAGCCCTCACTCTGCGAGTGACGGCCGGTTTTGTGAATAATCTCCGGATTGATAAGAACGATTCTTGCGTGGGGATCTTCTTTGAAGGTGATGTCGACCACCGCGATGCGGCGCGAGATCCCGATCTGCGGCGCGGCGAGACCCACGCCCCGGGCAGCATACATCGATTCGAACATATCCTCGACCAGATTCTTGAGTTCTTCGTCGAAAGCCGTGACTTTCTCGGCAGGTTTCTCGAGGACTGAACTTCCGAACTTTACGATGGGATAGATCATCAGCGACGGATCATCATTGCAAAATCCTGCTAAGAGATTATCAGTAATTTTTCAGCTGCACGCAGTAGCCCTGGAAATTTCGCAAAGTTTCTCCCATGGAATCACCCCCGAATTTATCCAGAGCACACCGCGCCAGCGTAAGCGCGACCATGGCCTCGGCAGCGACCCCAGCCGCCGGGACCACGCACACGTCGGAACGTTCGTAAGCGGCGCTCACGGGTTCCCGGGTAGAGAAATTCACTGACTGCAATGGACGACGCAAAGTCGAAATCGGCTTCAGGTAGCCGCGCACACGAATTTCTTCCCCGTTCGAGACTCCACCTTCGATTCCACCAGCGTTGTTGCGGCTGCGAGTAAAACCGGTAAACTTCGCCGCTTCGCCGTATCCGATTTCATCGTGCACCGCAGATCCGGGGGAAGCGGCGGACGCAATGCCGCTCCCAATCTCAACCGCCTTGACGGCCTGCAGAGACATCACGGCACCGGCGAGCAACCCATCCAGCCGCTCATCCCACTGTGCATAAGTTCCCAGCCCGGGCGGGACGCCGTGCGCAACTACTTCGAACACGCCTCCTAACGAATCGCCGTTCCGCAGTATCTTATCGACTTCGCCCTTCATTTTCTCTTCGGTTTCTCGATGGGCGCAATTAAGCAGGATCTCGTCTTTACCGTAAAGTGACTCGATCTCTTTCCACGAAACCTCCTGCTGCACGGAAACATTGCCGACTGCGATCACGTGGCTGAGTGTCTCGATGCTGAGTTCGCGCAGAAATATTTTCGCGAGCGCTCCGATCGCTACACGCGCTGCTGATTCCCGAGCCGATGCGCGCTCCAAAACGTAGCGTGCTTCGGCAAAATTGTATTTGAGAGCTCCTGCCAAGTCAGCGTGCCCCGGCCGGGGAGACGCCACACGCTTGTGCTTCGCCGGATCGCCTTCGCCGACAGGCAGAGCCTCCTGCCAGTTCTTCCAATCTCGGTTTTCCAGTTGGATCGAAATCGGTGAGCCGATCGTAATGCCGTGATGTACGCCCGAGAGAATGTGAGCCCTATCCCGCTCTATCTTCATCCGGCCGCCCCGGCCGTAGCCCTGCTGCCGCCGCCACAGTTCGCGGTCCACAAAGGCCTGATCCACCTTGAGCCCCGCGGGCAAACCCGAAAGGAAGGCGACCAACGCTTCGCCGTGCGACTCTCCCGCTGTAAAGTAGCGCAACATTTGTGCTCGATTCTACCTGATGGGGCGCGCCCCCCAGTGAATAGAAAGAGAAACCGGACCCAAAATAAGAACCGAAATTGCAAGAAATCGCCACTTTTTCGCTGTCCCACCGATACAAGGAGAGCGAATGGTTGTTACAATAGAGGAGTTATTAACGCATTCATTGTTAGGGATTTGTTCAACCGTCCGCGTTACTTCGCAGGATTCTGGCCAAAAAATTTAACTGCTTCGAGGAGGTACGTGTGCCCCCCCGCACGGAACCAAGGGAAATAATTTTTGCCCGCAGCTCCGGGTTGATTCGCTGCGTTCTCGTCCACGATCATGTGCTCTTCCGGCAGGGTCTGCGACGTTTGTTGGAAGACGCCGACATAGAGGTGGTCGGAGAGGCCGGCAATGCGGCCGAGTGCCTGCGCAAGGTTTACGAACTTCGGCCCGATGTGTTGGTTGCCGACGCGGGGACTTTCGGTTTGCCTGCGCCCGAAGCTGAGCTGTGCGTAGCACGCGAGTCCGCTCGCACCAAGATTGTATTCTTGAACATGCAGGAGCAGCCTGCCGGCTCCCGCTTCGGCGGCGTGCGCTCTTCTACCGCCGGCTGTGCCGCCCGCCACACTTCCGCGGAAGAACTCGTCAGGATGGTTCGGAACTGCTGCTACGGCGACGGCATCGATCAGGAATCCTTGTCACGACGCGATCCTCAGCGCTATTTGGAAAACCTGGCCCCGCAGGAGCGCGCTCTAACGGCTCGGGAGCATGAAGTTCTAAAATTGCTGGCCGAAGGCAGGACGGTGCGCGCGGCCGCGAGCGTTCTTGGTTTAAGCAGCAAGACCGTCGACGCGCACAAATTCAATCTCATGCGCAAGCTGCGTATCCACAATAAAGCCGAGCTGGTCATGTGGGCGGTTCAGATGAAAGTTGTGAAGGTCCCGGCGAACTTCTAGTGCGCGTGCAGAATCCGAGTCGGGCCAGTGCGAATACTCCATTCTTCGCTACTCATTGATCGCTGATGCGGCCGCAAGCTCCGCAAGACTCGAAACCTTTAAATCGGGATGCCCCTCCGCTAGCTTTACCGCACCTACGCCACTTCGCACTGAAGGACGGCTAACCCAAACTGTAGCCAGGCCGAGCGCCTGCGCCGGGACAACGTCGTGATAAATGCTCTGGCCAACGTGCAGCACACGGTGCGCCGGAACGCCCACGCGGCTCAGCGCGAGTTCGAAAATCTTCAATGACGGTTTGTAGGCTCGCGCCTGCTGCGCCGTGATCACCTGGTCGAACTCCACGCCAAGCTGTGGCCGGGTACAAGCGAATAGATCGTCGTCCACATTGGAAATCACGGCCAGTCGAAAGTGGCTGCCGAGTTGGCGCAGCGCGGTCACCGTGTCAGGCCATGGTTTCCATTCCGGCAGAGAATCCGGCAGCGAAAGAACCTCCGCTTCGGTAGGCGTGAAGTCGAGTTGCTTGCCAAACTGCCGCACCACCGATTCAAGGACTTCGCGATACCGTAGATATTCTCCCTGCTCAGCGCTCGCCTCGAACTCGCCATAGAGTTGTAGGATCATGGCGTCTTCAACGCTCTTCCCGTGCGCCGCAAGAATCCCGCGCAGGCAGCGAAGAATCCCCTGCTCCCAATCGATCAGAGTTCCGTAACAATCAAAAGTGAGAATTTCAAAGCGGCTGAAGTCAAGCATGATCCGGAAAGTCTCTAAGGCATTCTAGGATACAAATCCAGGAAGCGTAGGCGCCTCTTCGTCGTGAGACTCGCTAGGCAGCTCTGCCGGGCTTTCCTCCTCGGGAAGGGCAACAGCAGCATCGGCAAGGGGACTGGTGTCTACGGCATTCACCTTGGGCGCCACAAACTTTGCGCTATTCAGCAATGGGCGCCCCAGCGATGCGTTATAGCTCGTCCACGGGCCTTCCGACTCAGCCTCGCGCTCGAAGTGAGCGCGCATGGCCTCCATCTTCGAGTCGAGGTCGTCCATGTAATGCAGCAGCAAAGCCTCGGGAAACATGGGCAACTTCGGCGAGCCGAATTCATATTCGCCGTGATGGCTGATGATCAGATGCTCAAGCAAGGTTTTGAGCTCGCCGGGAAAATCCGGAACCAGCGCAAGTTTAGCCTGCAGCATTTCCAGTTCGATAATCATGTGCCCGAGAAGTTGCCCGCGCGTGCTGTAGGAAAAAGATCGGTTATAGGTGAGCTCATGAATCTTGCCGATGTCGTGAAGAAATACTCCGGCCAGCAGCAAGTCGCGATTGACCTGCGGATAATTCCTGGAAACCAGATCGCACGATCGCATCAGCGAGACCACATGATCGAGCAGACCGCCGATATAAGCGTGGTGCAGAGTCTTGGCGGCGGGAGCATTGCGATATGCCGCGGCAATCTCAGAATCTGCCATGAAGGCCTGCACCAACGACTTGAGATGAGCATTCTGAAACGACGCGACAAAATTTCCCAGCGTCTGCCAGAGTTCGTCGATATCCTTTGTAGTTTTCGGGAGGTAATCGGAGAACTCAATTTCCGAGTCACCCAGCTTGCGCAGCTTGTGAATCGTAAGTTGAAAACGGTTTTTATATCTGTTGACTAGCCCCTTAACCTTAAGAAAGTCATCCTGCTCGAAGCCATTCAGCACTTCGTCGACGTTATCCCACATCTTGGCATCGATTTGCCCGGTGCGGTCGCCGAGGATCAGGGCAAGATACGGCTCGCCGGTTTTTTTGGGCTTAATTTGTTTGCTGACCACCACGAAGTTGGAGGTGATGATCTTATTTTCCTGGCGGGTGCAATCGCAGATATAAAACTCTTTCATGCGCTGTATCAGTGTAAATCAGAACGGAGGCGGATGTCCGAGGGAACTGGAGCGCGAAAATTGAGTAATTCGGAGATTCAGTAATTGAGAAATTTAAGACCAATCCAGCAATCTCCCCGCCGGTTTTCCAATTACTCAATTACTAAATTCCCCAATTACTCAATCCTCACAGGAAGCCGAGCTTCTTTTTCTTCTTCAACTTCTTGCTGTCCGATTCCTTGGCAGCGGCGGTCTCAATCGGCTCCGTCTGATTCGGGCTGCGACCGGAATCGACATATCCTTCCTTGATGAAGATAGACGCCTCTTCCCTCAGCTTCGTCAGATAGGCGCGCAGCGCGGGCTGCAGCTTCTGATAATACAAAGCATCCTGTATTTTTGGCTCAATGTCTTTCAATGCCGGAATGCCGGCCTTCTGGTGATCAGTGACTCTCAGAATAATGTAGCCTTGCTTGGCGCGGATCACATCGGTGATCTCGCCGGACTTCATAGCGAATGTTTTATCCTCGAGCTCTTTGGCCAGAGCTCCACGTTTGAAAACGCCAAGGTCGCCTCCTTGTGATGCCGAAGGCCCCTCCGAATATTTCTTCGCGATGTCTTCAAACTTCGCTCCCGCCTTGATCTGCTTCAGCAAGTCATTTGCCTCCGCTTCTGCTGCCGCATCAGTCGCCTGTTTTGCCGCAGCAGCCTCATCACTCTTGGCATTATCGCTGCCCGCTGCCGCGGGGGAATCCGCCGCCGCGCCAGCCCCTGTTTTACCTTCTCCTTTATCAGCCGCCGGCTTCTGCGGCGCAACCAGGATCTCGCTCAACCGGATCGACTCGGGCTGCTCCATCTCGCTCTTGTGCTCTTCGTAAAACTTCTGCTCTTCGTCTTTTGTGATGCTCAGATGGGAGCCGACCTCTTCGCCGATCACCTTTTGGGTGATGATCTGGTTGCGCATGTTCTGCTTGAAATCTTCGTACGAGATGCCCTGCCCAGTGGCCGCTTTTTCAAGCTCTTCCATGGTGTCGAGCTTCATCTCTTTGCGCATCTGGTCGAGGCGCTTGATCAGATCGGTATCGCCGGTGATGTCGAGATCTTTCCCTTTCGCCAGCAGTAGCTGCTGATCGATCAGATCGCGCAGTACATCCTTTTCCCTGTCGGCATAGACTTTGTCGGCATTGGCGGCGTCCTGCTGCTTAACGTCGTCCTTGAGCTGATCTTTGCTGCGCACGAACTCCGAGCGGGTGATGATCTGGTTGTTCACGCGCGCGATTATCTCTTCCACTACCTGACCGTCGCCAAACGCAGGTAGGCATGCCACACCTGCACATGCTATTGCAATAAGTGCTAATGCTGGTTTCTTCATAAGAATCGATTTCTTGTAGGCCGCCACGTTACCTGGGCTTACGAATACGGGCAGGCTTTGGGACATTTTACTACTTTTGGTGGGCCTGGGCTACTCGTGAACTATTCGGCGCGGACAAACGCCAATGCAGTCATATCGTCGGGAACGACAGGCACACACATGAATTCGGCAACTTTATTCAAAATCGCAGCGCTCAACTCCGTAGGATACTTCGAAGGATCGGCGAGAAATCGTCCTTTTACCTGCTCCAACCCATATTCCAAATCTTCAGCATTATCCAACTTGCAGCTGCCCTCGACAACTCCCCGCGAAACTAAAAGAAGGGCCGCACCTTTCTCCACTGCGATAATCGGGGCATCGCTGGTGGCGTGCGAAAACAAACCCAGCGGCAGCCCGGTCGAAACTAATTCGATGACGCCGGTGCTGTCGCGCAAAAGCGCGGGTGTGTGTCCAGCATTGGTGTAGCAGAGCGTACCGAATTGTTCGTGGTAGCAGCCAATAAATGCCGGGCAGGAGCGAACGCCTTTGGCAGCTTCCATAATGCCGCGATTCATGCTCACACAGAGTTCGACCATGGCATCGGCTTCGTTGATATCCGGCGTCGAAAATAAATCGACTCCGAGATTGCGGAAAATAGTCTGCGCGGCCGATAAGACTGCCTGATTCGTCTCGCGTCGGCCAGCGACATCGAGGAGGCCAAAGAGAATCCGCTCCGGGCTCACTCGCAGCGAATCGTAGAAGTCTCCCGCCACTCGTTTCCCGTAAGTAGCCGCGGCAATCGCCGCGCCCTCAATCTTCGGAAACTCGCTTGGAACAGGCTCCACGCCTGGCAGAACTTCGGGAGCGCGGCGGTGGAATAGAGAGTACATCAAGAGCGGAAGCCAAAACCGAAACTAGCATAAGCGCAGGCGGGGAGCAAATCGGCTAGATTATAAAGCTCTTCGTCTTTGCTCTTGAGCTAGAGGCAGGTCAAGCGCAAGAGTGAACCTCAGTCGCCGTATTTATCGCTGAGATACTTGCCCAGGTCAGCCTCGAGCTGCCCGTAGTCAGAGTGAATCGTAGCTCGCAAGGCAGCTTCGGTGGAACTTCCCTGACTGAGAAGCTGCAGAATCCGTTGGATGTCGCCCATGCCGTAGGAATCGTTGATATACGAAACCGCAGCCAGCGATTCCGCATACGCGACGTACGCTTCGCCGCCGGAAAAGCGCTGAAAACTGCCCTCCAAAACATTCATCGGGATGTTGCGCTGCGACTTGAAAAGCGCCGCCAGTTGGTGCCCGTCGCTTCTTGGCGACTTCGGTTCCAGCAACTGCGCGATCCCCTCGTGCAACCATGGCGGACAGCGTCCGGCGGATAGCTGATTAATAAAGGAGTGGGCCAGTTCATGTTTCAAGACCCGCGCCAACTCCGGCGTCATCGAACCAAGCCCGCTGATCGGAATGCGCAGTTTGCCGTCGTTAATCGCCCCCGCCCAGGAGGGCGCGCGCGTCACATCAAAAAAAGCTTGCTCGGTATAGAGCGTGACCAGGATATTGTCGTGCGGAGGCGTACCTAAATCGCGCGAAAGGTCGTCGTAATTTGCTTCCAGAGCGGCAAGAATCTGCTCGCGAAAGTTCTCTGAGGTCTGCTTGCCCTCGTAATGCAGCACGAAATGGCTGCTCTCGCGCTGTGCGAAATCGCTCTCCGCATTTTGTTCGCGTTGCGCCTTCGCCAGAAACTGCTGCACGGTTGTGTCAGGACGCAGCTCCAACGAATGTTTCCAGGAAGCCACCGCCTCCTTCGTCCGGTCGGAAGCCTGCTGCGCATAGCCCAACACCGTGTACGCGTCAGGCGAATGCGGAGCGGCCGCAACCGCTCGCTGCGCATAGGTAAGCGCTTGCGAAGGGTTCCCCGTGCGCACCAGCAGCACCGAGTAATAAATCAAGACGGTCGCGTTATCCGGTTGAAAGCGCAGGGCACTGTCGAAATATCTGCGCGCCTGATCCAGGTTGCCATGCTCCGATTCAAACTTGCCCGCGATAAAATCCGCAGTTGCGCTAAGCTCAGAATTTCCTTTGCCCTCAAGTTTGGACAACGCTTCCGGATCGATCTTGCCTTCTTTGACAATGATTTGAGGAAGGTCGCCTTCGTTGGCAAGACTGTCAACGGGCTTGAAAGACGGCAAGTCAGCCACCCGGCTTCCGCCCCCACCGGATGAAGCCACGGGTAACCCGCCAAGTTCGATCCGATCTACTGAGTTCTTTGGAACGGCATAACTATCGTCGCCGATATCATATTCATAGCGATTGCCGCTCTCATGCACGTGATCGGCGAGAATCGTGCGCCCATTCTTCAGATGAATGGTGTCGGCCGCCGCCACGCCCGCCAGCAGCATAAGGCATATTGTTACGGAGGTAGTGACACGAAACCGCATTGAAGCGCATTCTAGCAACAGCGGACGCACACACCTACGTGACCAAAGTGCTGATATCTCGCCGGTTTCAGATCGTGCTCGTCTTGGGCTTGGCACTGTGGCAGTGCACAGCAGCGAGCGCCGAAACGCCCTCGGCCGACAATCGCGAACCCGGCCCAGCAAAGTCTCTCTACCTGCAACTCAACAATGTGGGCCTCGACCCGACGCGAGTGTTTCGCGTGCGCGAAAGTTCAATCGATCGTCCCGCGATCCATATCACTCTCGAAGACGGCACCATCGCCTTCACCCAGGACGTAATGGGGAAAATTACCGGCGCATTTTTTGAAGGCGATGGAGAAGTGCTGCTCGCCCCGCCCAACGACGTTGAACGGCAATCGATTAGCCTCTTTACCGGAATGGCTATCCTTGAAGAGCGCTTCAGCACCGCCTACTTCCGTTTCAACGACGACACCCCCGCCCAGTTGCAACCGGGTTTCAGAGCGCCCCAGGACGCCGCGGAGTTTGTGGCCCGATGGAACGACACGGCTCGCTCCCTGGCCCATGCCGATGCCATGAGGCTGCTCTCCACCTTCAGCAGAATGCTCCCACGCTCGGACACGGCCGCCGCCGACAGTTCGGCCGCCACTGTTAATGATTCCGCCGATCGTTTGTTCCACGCGCGTTTTCAAGGTAACAAGCTTGGGGCCTTCGACATCTTCTTCGACGCAACCGCCGGGGAACAGGTGGAAGCGGGACAAGCCAAAAGTACAGCAGACGGGAACCTTTACTTCAACGTCTGGACTTCCTTTGCGATCGAACATCCAGGCGGACGAAAAGCGGCAGCGGAAGACTCCCCTCCTGTTCTGCTGGAAGAAACCGGACCTCAGGAAGATCCAGTTCGAGTCCGCAATTACGTGATTGACGCCCGGGTGAAACCTCCCAAGGAGCTGGATGCGGAAGTGAACATGGAACTCGAAGCGCTGCGTGGCGGCTCGCGCAGCCTGGTCTTCGAGCTATCGCGCTACCTGCAGATTCAAAGCGTAGAATCGGAGGACAAAGCAGTCGAGTTCATTCAGAACCCGGCAGTAGACGGCACGCAACTCGCTCGCAGCGGCAACGATCTTGTGGCCGTGGTTCTGCCCGAGCCGGCGCAAAAGGGAAAGAAGATCAACCTTCGCTTCGTCTATGCCGGAGAAGTGTTGGCTGAGGCCGGCCCGGGCCTGCTCTACGTGGGTGCGCGCGGAAACTGGTATCCCAATCGGGGTCTGGTTATGGCCGATTTCGATCTCACCTTTCGCTATCCGCCGGGTTGGACCCTGGTCGCTACCGGCAAGACTGCACCGGCACCCACGCAGGATGCTGGCCAGGATCAAGTGTCGCGCTGGGTTTCTGAAAGGCCCATACCGGTTGCAGGATTCGACTTGGGTAAGTATGTTCGCGCCGCTACGCAAGCCGGCAATGTCATTGTGGAAACCTACGCTACAGCTGGAGTCGAACGCGACTTTCCTAAGGCTTCCCCTCAAGCCGCTCCACCGAACCCGGCCTCGCGGGCGGGCATCATGCTACCTATTCCCGTCATTCCCCTTTCTCCATCCCCGGCGCGCAATGCCATGGAGGTCGCCGAGGCGACAGCGCAGTCCATACGCTACTATGCCGAGCATTTCGGTCCATTTCCCTACAGCAAACTCGCTTTAACCCAGTTGCCGGGAAGGGACAGCCAGGGATGGCCGGGCCTGATATTTTTGTCCTCCTACGCTTTCCTCACAGCCGAAGAAAGCGAAACGCTTCACACCAGCGCTTCCCACACCCTCGATCATCAGATCCCAGCCCACGAGGCGGCCCATCAGTGGTGGGGAGACCTGGTCACTTGGAGTTCCTATCGCGATCAATGGTTTTCGGAGGGTTTAGCCAATTACTGTTCGCTGATGATGCTGCAAGAAAAGAATCCTGCCGCCTTTCGCCAGATCATGGAAAAATACAAACAGGATCTGGTGGAGCCAGACAAAGACGGCAACCTTCCCAGGGATGCCGGCCCCGTCACCTTGGGCAACCGCTTGCTTTCGTCCCAGTTTCCCGAAGCGTATCGAGTCGTTACCTATGGCCGTGGCACCTGGTTGTTTCACATGTTGCGTTCCATGATGCTCGATGCCGCCGTCGCGCAGCGAAAAGAATCAAGGTTGCCCGGCGCAGAAGAACCTTTCTTGCGATCCCTGCGCAAGGTGCGCGAGCGCTACCAGGGCAAGACCATCAGTACCAGGCAACTGCTGTCCGTTTTTGCGGAGAATCTGCCGCCGTCTTTGCGCTACGAAGGCAAAGCTTCGCTCGACTGGTTTCTGGAAGGATGGATCAATGGCACTGTACTTCCCAAGCTCGAATTGCAAGCGGTGAAGTTCGCGCCCAAGGCAAACGAAATCATCGTGACAGGGGTGATACGCCAAAAAGAGGCGCCGGAAGACCTTGTAACGTCAGTTCCTCTCTATGCGGTTATCTCCGGCAAAGCGCCCATACTGCTGGGCCGGGTGTTCGCCGATGGCGCAGAATCCTCTTTCCGCCTGTCTGCGCCGCTGGGAACGCACAAACTCCTACTCGATCCGAATGCCACCATCCTCACTCACCCAAAGTAACGGCCCCTCCCGAATTCGAACTCTTTCCTCGACGAGTTCTGTAATGGCTCTTCTCCGGGTAAGAGAACCTTAATTCAAGCTTGATCCCGTTCGATTGAATGCTTGTTTTCATCGAATTGCGGAGGATTGGCGGTAAGAGACGGTATGGTATGAAAGCTGCTGCAGAACCATGCTCTCCAGCTTTAGCAACTGAATTCAGAAAATGTCCCAGGAGAAGATGGCCCAGGAAACCATCGAAGTCAGCGGATCGGAAATTTTAGTCAACGTCGCTGCGGCCGGACTCGCTGAAGCGATACTTGGCGCAGATTTGTCTGGCTCCCTGGCTGCGGGTGGAACCGAAGCCATCCTGCTCGTGGAAGATGAAGCCTTTGTGCGGGTGGTTACGGCCGAAGTTCTGGAGTCGGCCGGCTACCGAGTCACACTCGCCGCGACTGCAGCTGAGGCGTGGAAGAGTCTAGAAACGCGACGGCAGGATCCAGAGTGCGTGAACCTCCTGTTGACCGATGTGCTGCTGCCGGGAAAGAGCGGCTTCGAACTCTCCAAAGAATTCATGGCCATGTGCCCAGGCGGGAAAATCCTTTTAATGACAGGTTGCGCCGACCACTTGGCCTGCTGCGATCGATTCACTTGCGCGCGGGGCTACCTGGCGAAGCCTTTTAGTGTCGAAACGCTCTTGCGAAAAGTACGCGCGGCGCTGGATCTAAATTCCTTCGCCTGAGGTTTCGGCCAACCCCGTTCAACTCGCGCTCCTTCTTCGGGGTTGCGTGACCTGCAGGATTTCCCGGACGATCCCCGCGAGCGGCACCACTCGGTTTAGTATCCCCATTTCCGCGCATACTCGCGGCATCCCGTAGACAGCGCAACTCCACGCATCCTGTCCCACCGTAAAGCCGCCTGCTTCGTGAATGGCTTTCATTCCCTGCGCCCCATCGGCTCCCATCCCCGTCATGATGATTCCCATCGCCGATGATCCAAAGGCCAAGGCGATCGACTGCATCAACACGTCGATTGAGGGCGTATGTGGCTGATCATGGGGTTTGTCGGAGAGAACAATTATGGCACGCGACTCCGTGGGTCTGGCGACAGTCATGTGGGCGCCTGCCGGTGCAATGTAGACCACGCCGGCCTGCACTTTCTCGCCTTGGGATGCCTCGCGCACCGGGACCTCGCACTGCTGGTTTAGCCGGCTCGCAAAGGGCGCCGTAAAGCCGACGGGCATGTGCTGCACTACCAGAACCGACACAGCAAGTTCTTTGGGAAGTTTGGGAAGAATCTCTTCCAACGCGCTGGGCCCTCCCGTGGAAATTCCGACTGCAACGATAGCCGGGAGACCGACGTAAGCCTTCTCTATAAACCGGCCGACGGAGATCGGAGGTTTCCGCAGAAGCTGGCGATTCTCGCGGTCTTGCCGCATTTCCGCGGCCGCCTTGATCTTTGCCAGCAGATCCTCACGAATATGCAGGATGTCCAGGGACGCCGCGGATAAGTGCTTGGGCACGTAGTCGAAGGCCCCGGCCGCAAGCGCATCGAAGGTAATTCCCGCATTTCTCTCGGTCGCGGAACTCACCATGATGACTGGCCGCGGAAACTCAGCCATGATGCGGCGGAGCGTCTGCACTCCATTCAAACCAGGCATCTCCACGTCCAGAGTGACAACTTCAGGGTCGAGAGACTTGATCCTTTGCAGGGCTTCGTTTCCGTCGCCCGCCGTGCCGACAACCGAAAGTTCTGGATCGGACGCGACCATGCGAGAGAGGGCCACTCTCATGAAGGCACTGTCGTCCACAATCAGCACCCGGGTCTGCGGTTTCTTGCCTTGGCTGCTCACGATCGATAAATCGTCCGGACCAGGCTGTGCACTTCTTCGAGATAAGCCTCCAATTCGAAAGTGAGGCGCGCCCAATCAAAATTCTTGAGTAGGGAGGAGTGTTGAGCGAGAAAAGTGAAACCGCCGTTTTCGTAGAGAGCCACTTGCCGCTCCTCCACATAGCCGTAGTTCAGGCCGCTCACCCGGCAAAGCAGATCCGCGATATGCACCAGTGCAACCAACTCTCGGTGCTGCGACGAATTCTCTGGCGAGTGGTGATGAGTCGCAACTTCAGTAAGATCCGGAGCTAGCCCCCAGCGCTTGGCCAACAGGTGTCCGCTGTCACAGTGCGTGAATCCGAGAGTTCTTTGTTCCGCTTCATGGAGCGGGATCGCCTCGGCTTTGGCTAGCTCAAAACTCGCGCGGAACTCCTCAGGCAAGACCCAAAGGTTCACGATGATTCCCAGGTCGTGGAGCAACCCTGCGAGATACGCTTTTGCCGGATCGCCAAGCTTGAGTTGACGCGCAAGATGGCGGCAGACCAAGGCGCAGCCCAGCGAATGCTCCCAGAAAAAGACCGGGTCCATGCCGGCTTTGCCTTTCGGCAAGAGATTCAGCAGACTGCACGACATCGCGATGTCGCCCACACGATGAAGTCCCAAACTCAAGACTGCTGCGCGCAGCGATTCCACTTTTTGCCAGCGCCCGAATAATGGAGAATTAGCCATGTGCAGGCACTGCGCCGCCAGGGACTCATCCTGCTCCATCAGTTGCGTGATGGTTTGCACGTCGACTTGCTCGATCGGTTGCTGCAACCGCCGCAGCAGGGGCCCCAACACCGCAGGCACGGTTGGAATCTGCCGCAAATCTTCCAGACGGCGCAGCAGGGCCTGCTTCGTTACGGCAGCGGTGGTCACTTCTCTGCTCCTTCCGTTGCAGCGCTTTCAGCTTTCCTGTAGGCAGTAGTTCCGGGCAAGTGGACCAGTTGAAAATCATCACTGACCCCGTAGAGCGACTCGGCATGGCCAAGAAACAGGTATCCATGCGGCAATAGATTCTGAAGGAAGTGTTGGATGACCCGCCGCTTCGAAGCCAGATCGAAGTAGATCAGTACATTGCAGCAGAAGATGGCGTCGAGCCCTTTCATAAAGCTCATGCGGGCGTCATCGGAGAGGTTGAGCCGGCTGAAGCTTATGTCGGCGCGGCCTAGCGAATTCACCTCCAGGCCGTTTCCGTGGGGAAGAAAATATTTGGTGCGGTAGACCGGAGCCAGATTGCGCGTGCTGTACTTGTCGTAGACAGCCTCTTTGGCGTGAGCCAGAGAGCGCTCATTCAGATCCGTAGCCAGAATCTCGATCGTCCAATCCTTAAGCCGGTCCTGGCTGTCTTCATGAAGAACCATACGCAGCGTGTAAGGTTCTTCTCCGGTGGAGCAACCCGCGCTCCACACGCGCAACTCACGGTTGGCGGAATGCAATGTGGAACGCTGCGCTCTGGCCTCCACGATCTTCGGAATCACGATTCGGCGCAACGCTTCCAGCTGCGCAAGATTGCGGAAGAAGCAGGTCTCGCCGATGGTGATCTCGTTCAAAAGAGCCATCAGCTCTGCCTGCCGCTTCGCACCACTGGTGAGGCATGCGAAATATTCGTGTAGAGTTTCCACTTGCAGCTCTTTCATGCGCCGTCCACAACGCTCCTGCAGCAGCTTGAGCTTGTTGTCAGGGTGAAAGATTCCTGCCGCCCGATACACCAGCTCGCGGATGCCTACCAGATCGGGATCGGGCGGCGCGGCAATGCTAGGAGCAGCTTGCGGCAAAGACGCAGTACGCACGCGCGTGCCTTTCCGATCGTAGGAGCAACCGAAATTCATTCCTGCGGCGGTGTCCGCATATCTCGGGGAAAATTAGGCCTGCTTAATGGAGTTCCTTGAAGTAAGGCCCTGCGGGCTGGCCCGGCCAATAGAGGTTATCGGCCAGGGCCCGATGTTCTTTAGGATCGGAGATGTTTTTTTGTCAGAGAACGCCTTCACGAATGCGTAAAGGGCCGTGTTAAACCGTCATTTCGGCGCGGGCGAGGACTTGTCCAAAGCAGAGTCCGCAGTCTGTGCAGGCGCAATACCGGCGGTCGTCGCCGCCGTCGGCCGCGCGCCCAGAATAACAATGTCCACGCGGCGATTTTGTGCCCGCCCCTGCACCGTAGAATTACTGGCGATAGGGTGGTATTGAGCATAACCGGCCGCCGACAATCGCTCCGGCCCGAAGCGATGGCGAATAATAAGGACGCGAACCAGTTCCGTCGCTCGCGCCGTCGAGAGCTCCCAGTTGGAATCCATTTGCGCCGTGTGAATGGGGACGTTGTCGGTATGACCTTCTATGCGCAACCGGCAAATGCGAATCGCCAGGATGGAAGCGATGCGATCCAGCGCGGGCAAAGACTCCGGTTTCAACGCCGCCGAACCACTATCAAAGAAACCGAATTCCTTCAGGCTCACCACCAGCCCTTCGGTTTCGCGGTGCAGTGATACCTCGTGCATCGCGATCTCATTGTGCAGCGCGTCTCGCAATTCTTTCTGCAACGTTGCGAGATCGCTCTCATCCGCTGGGTCCGAGTCGGGCTGGCTCGCCCGCCCATCCTTCTGCGCTGTATCAAGCCCGAGTTGAGCACTCCGTTTCACCTCTTCGATCGCGTGCACGGTGGACAATGGCAAAGGCTCGTTGCTGTCGAGCGGAATCTGAACTGTGTTGGGGGAAAACACTCCCAACTCCCGAAATGCCACCTGAATCGCGACCGCCAGTTTGCCGACTTTTCGGTGGTCCACTTGCGACGACGCATACAAGACTACAAAGAAGGCGAATAGCAAAGTGATGAAATCAGCATAAGAAACGAGCCAGCGCTCATGGTTGCTGTGAGCACGGGGCCGTCTGCGGCGGCGTCTCACTCGTCCGCCTCATGGTAATCCGCCGGTTGCAGTTGGTTGGCTTCGACCATGAAGCCAAGCAGCTTTGTTTCCAGCATGCGGGGGTTCATTCCCTCGAGAATCGAGGCTACGCCCTCCAGCATCATCTCGCGCATGATCTGTTCTTCTCGAATGCGAATCTTCATCTTTCCTGCGATTGGGAGATAAATAAGATTGGCTGAGCCTACCCCGTAGATTGTCGCCACGAACGCGACTGCGATGCCTTTGCCCACTTCGTCGATTTTGTCTAATTGTTGCATGACCTGAATCAATCCCAGCACCGCTCCAATAATGCCCACGGTAGGGGCAAAGCCGCCCGCCGACTCGAATACCTGCGGAGGCTGCTCTTCGTACTCAGCCTGATTATCGAGTTCCAGCCACATAATTTTGCGCAGTTCCTGAGGTTCCACGCCATCCACAGCCAGCATCAACGATCGTTGCAGAAAAGGGTCTCCGATCTCCGGCAACTCCGCATCGAGGGCAATGATTCCGTCGCGCCGGGCTTTTTGCGCAAATTCCACAAGCTGACGAATTTGCGCATGAGGGTCGCGGGCGGGATTGACAAACACCGAACCCAGCAGCCGAAGCGCGAGGAGGATGACGGGTAGCGGAAATTGCAGCAGCACCGCTCCCAGCGTCCCGCCGAACACAATCATCGCCGCCGTTGGCTGCAGAATTTGCCGCAGGTTTCCACCTTCGAGTAGCAGTCCGGCAAGAATTCCCCCCGCGGCCAAGATGATCCCGCCGAAGCTGGCTTTATCGATTCGCACCGAGCTCACTTCCCCGGCTCTCGCCGGCCTCCGTCGACAGGCCGTGGCGGCAAGATGTGCGCCGCCGAGCTATCCCATGAACTATCCCAGGTTAAGGAGAGACCTTGTAACACCGATCGCCTGAAGATGACCAGCAGCGCCAGCACTTCCTCGGGAGTTTCCTGCACCACAATTTTTTCTCCTGTGATTAACGTCAGCAACGTGTCAGGAGACTGTTCCACAAACTTGATGAGGTCGGAGTTCACGACCAGCGGCTGACGATTCAGCCGCGTGAGCCGGATCATATTGTTCTCCCCATATATATGTGGCTCTCGTCGTGATCGCTCGGCCAGCACACAGGCCTCTACATCTAGGTATCGGCGAAGGAAGTTGAGGCTTGCGCGGAGTAAAGCGATGGCTCCCTCACCAAAGAGCTAAGACCTTCGGCGCTTGACTCGGAAACTCGCACTAAAGGGAACGTGTCAACTGCCGATGGACAAACAGTTGTAATTCGGGTTCCGAAAGCAAGAAGTGGGACAGGAACTTCGCACAGATGCTAGCGCGGAGACGGTTCCAAAGTAGCCGGGACCAACTCAAACAAGGAGCACCACAATGCCTATCGGAGTCCTGAATAACATTCCGTCTCTCTCGGCGGAAAACGAACTTACCCTCACCGCCAGCGCTTTGAGCAATACACTACAACAGTTGTCCTCTGGATCACGCATCAATAGTGGAGCCGACGATCCCGCCGGACTCTCCATCGCAAACGGGTTGCAGGCCAACATCAGTGCCCTCACTCAATCCGTTTCCAACGCCAATAACGGTGTCGGGGAACTGCAACTGGCGGATGGCGCTTTAGCCCAGGTCACGAACCTGCTGAACACCGCCGTCACGTTGGCCACGGAATCAGCCACGGGCACGGTTTCGAACGGACAACGCACAGCCATTCAAGCGCAGTATGCCTCCATCCTTGCTGAAATTAATCAGATCGGCACTGCAACCACTTATAACGGCCAATCCGTATTTCAGAGTGGCACGGCGACCAACGTAAACCAGGCGGTGAGCCTTAATAACGGCACCACGGCTCCCATCACACTGAATAGCGCGCTCACCGTCGGCGACGCCACCACCGTCACCGCCGGCGGCGAAACATTCACGTACACCGCCGCGAACGCATCCGCCACCGCAACCAATACCAACCAGGAAGTAAGCTCC
This sequence comes from uncultured Acidobacteriaceae bacterium, assembly GCA_963789875.1. GTDB lineage: Bacteria > Acidobacteriota > Terriglobia > Terriglobales > Acidobacteriaceae > Sulfotelmatobacter. The sequence goes on from CAWBMI010000002.1 coordinate 997,834, forward strand.
GCGATACCTGGAACGGGGCTGACTCAAGCGATCACCAGCGGTAGCCTGACCATCAACGCTGGCGGAAAAAGCTTTACCTACGCAGCAGGCGCGGGAAACACCGTTGGCTCCCTGATCACCGCCATCAACGCCGGCACCGACGCAACTGGCGCGCAGGCTTCTCTCAACACCGCCGGCAACCTGGTCATCACCGATCCAAACAATAACAGCGACATCTCGGTCACCACGGCCGGCACCACCGCCATCACCGGCCTGCAGACGGTTCTCGGCACTTTTGCCAATCCGACCCAGAGCACGACCAACCCGAACCAGGACGTGGGCACAGTCGCCGCACTCACGGGCGCCTCTGTCCTGACCGCCGCAGATGTTGTTACCGTTGTCGCCGATGGAAAGACTTCAACTTTCACCAACGCTGCAACTTCGAGCGTGGCTGTTTTAGAAGCCGCAATAAACACCGGTGCTACTAGCGGTGGCGTCGTCCTCAGCGGCACTGCCAACACCAACCTGCGCGCCTTTATCGATTCCACGGGGCACTTGAACATTCAAGATATCAGCAATGGTAATAACCTTTCGGTAACGGGTGGAAACGCACAGACGACTACCGACGTCGGCACTTTTGCCGCCGCCCCGCAAGTCGTTGCTCCCACCGTCCAAACCCTCATTAATGCCATCAACGCCGACTCCACGGTAGGGGCGAAGGCAGCACTGGTCGGCGGTCAACTTCAGATCACCGATCCACAGAATCGGGCCGACCTCGGGGTGACTACAGACGACACCGTGCTGGGCGCTCCGGTTTCGGGCGCTCCCACGAGCTTTATCGATACCACTACCGCCGCAGCGGCAACGCTCAACACCAACGAGCTGGCGAGCAACGTAGGAACCAGCGGCACCCCAGTGACGGCTGCAACCACGCTAACCACAGGCGGTGTCGTTCAATTTACCGCCGGTGGCAAAACGTTTACCTTCACTGCGGGCGCCTCCACCAACACGGTTGGAGCCCTTATCGCAGCTATCAACAATCCGAGTGACGCAGCCGGCCTTCACGCCTACCTCGGCACTGCCGGAAGCGGCACCACGACCCAGTTGATCGTGACCGACCCCAACGCCAACAACAACGTTGCGGTGGGTGCGGGCAACACCGAGACCCTCCTCGGGACTTTTACCAACCCAACTACAACCGGTTCGACCGCAACCAACATTTTCCTCAGCGACTCGACCGCGATAGGTTCAACTCAGATTGCCGTAATCATTGGGGGCTTGGCCACCACATCGATTACCAACGGCAGTGGTGGATCCGCAGTAAATCTCGCGACGACTGATCTGAGCACGCAGACCGATGCACAAACTGCGCTGACCCTGATCAATTCGGCGATCACGAACGTGGCCAGCGTACGCGGCACTCTCGGCGCCAGCGTCAACCGGCTCACCGCAGCCAGCAATGTCATTAACAGTCAGGTACAGAACCTGACCTCGGCGGAAAATACCATCACCGCCGCCGACATTCCCACCGTGGTGGCTTCCCTGACCAAATACTCGATCCTGGAACAGACCGGTATCTCCGCTCTCGCTCAGGCCAACCAACAACAGCAACTGGTTTTGAAACTGTTGCAATAAGCCCGTATCGTGAGCCCAACTCGGAAGGAGGCGGTCGAGCCTGCCTCCTTCCGAATTAACTCTGGGAGGCTCGTACAGTGAGCGTCACTCCCGCACTCCGGATTCCTGCCTCGACGGACACTCAAGTCGAACAAGAACAAGTGCGAGCCAATGCTCCTGTACCTGCGTTTCCCGGTTCAGGACAAGATTCATACGGGAAAATCGCCGGCCAACAAGGTGCACCGCTGGCCGCTATCGATCCCGAAGATGAAGTCAAAGTGCAGTTCGAACCCCCGGGTGAGGTCGCAGTCTACCAGTTCTTAACTCAGGACGGAAGCTTGATCGTCCAGGTGCCGAGCGAGCAGATGCTCACTATCGCTCGCGAAATTTCTCAGAGCCTGGCCCAGGAGAGCGTAACCAAAAGACAGTCGTAATCGCGGAGGAAATATTCATGGGTGTCAGCTTAAATCCCGCGTCGATCCTCTCCGGACAGGGCTTGAATGTGAGCTCAGTAGTGCAGCAGATCATCGGCGAGCAGAGTGGTCAACTATCGATTTGGCAGGCGCAGCAAACCTCTTTCGCAACCCAGGATGGGTTGCTCGAAGGGGAGGAAAATAATGTCACCAATCTGCAAACTGCGGTCGCCGTGCTCTCTAGCCCGACTGGACCACTTACTGCCCAGGCAGCAAACTCTTCCCAGCAAGGCATCGTCACAGCTACCGCGAACAGCACAGCCGTTTCTGGAACTCACCAGATCGTAGTCGCCAGCCTGGCCACTACAGGTTCGCTCTACACTAATGCCGTCGCCGCCGGTGCCACCACATCTTTCCTGGCGACGGGAGAAACCACGGGCGACATCCAGTTGCTGGCGGGCGGCGTCGGCGGTTCCACACGCGATATCGCCATTACGCAGGGCAGCAACGACACGCTGACCACTCTTGCCAGCTACATCAACACGCAAAGCTCCGCGAATAATTGGGGAGTGACCGCCAGCGTGGTGAGCGATGGCAGCGGTTCGCGGCTCTCGTTAGAAAGTCAGAACTCGGGCGCCGCAGGCGCTTTGTCCGTCGCCGCCAATACCAATACCACGTTGACTTTCGCCGCGCCCCAGGGCGGCGCCAATGCCGCACTGAGTGTGGATGGCATTCCCTTCAGTAGCGCTGCCAACATCGTCAGCGGAGTCATTCAGGGGGTCACACTCAATCTGGTAAGTCAATCCCCAGGCACTCAAGTGCAACTCACCGTCTCGCCCGATCTTGGCCAGATCACCGACGCAGTCAACAACTTCATCTCTGCCTACAACACCGCCGTCAGCACCATCAACTCTCAATACGTGGTCGATCCTACGGGCTCGATTCCCGCGCCGCCGCTCGAAGGTGATATCTCCCTGCGAGCGTTGCAATCCAGCCTGCTGACGGATTCCTCCTATGCTATCGGTGGCAACAATGGACTGGTCAACTTGGCCTCCCTGGGCATTACTCAGGCCAATGATGGCACCTTGAGCTTAGGTCTCACGCCCGCCGGTCAGACCTTCGCCGCTGTCCTCGCCAGCAACCCGGCCGCGGTACAAAACTTCTTTCAGAATTCTTCCGGCACCGGTTTTGCCAACAATTTCAACGCCGATCTAACCGGCTTGACCGCTCCCAAGTCCGGGCCACTGAACGTCGATTTGGCGCAAAACCAGGCGGAGAATGCCGACCTTACCACCACCATCACAAACTTCGAAACCCAGTTGACTACCGAGACCACCGCCTTGACCTCTCAGTACAACAAGGTCAACGCCTCGCTGCAGTCCTATCCTTTGCTTTTGCAGTTGGTGACCGAGACGCTCGGATCGATAGGCGGGTCGGGCAGCTCCAGTTCGAGTTCCCCTTCGACTCCAACTCTCACTTCGGGACTATAAGCATGGATGCCAAAACTTACTATCGCGAGGCAGCCGTGCGCGGCGCAAGCCCAGTGCGCCTCGTCCTCTGTCTTTATGAGCAAGCTATCGAAGACCTTCGCCGCGCCGTACTGGCAATGGAAAATGGCAAGACCGCAGTCCGCACCAGCCATATCAATCACGCGCTTTTGGTGATCGCTCAACTGCAGGGAACACTCGACATGGAGCGTGGCGGCGAGGTCGCCCGCAATCTCGAGAAGTTTTACGGCGTAGTGCGCCGCGGCCTGATCGAGGCGCAGCATAAACAGTCCTTGGCAATTCTCGAACAGCAAATCGCCCAACTGTCGACGGTTCACGAAGCCTGGCTCGAGGTGGAACGCGCCACCGATACCACCGTGCGCTCCGCTGAACCCCGTCAAATTGGTGCGGCCCGTTCCTCGCCTTCAACTTCTGACTGGAGCGCCTGATGCCGTCGCGATCGCAGAACGTACTGGAGATCAACCGCCGCTTACTCTTTTGGCTCGACGCCGTGTGCGCCCAACTGGGCCAACCCATGGTGGCTACTCCCGAGCAGATGGCTGGGCTGCTTTCGGAATTGCTTAGCGCCGGCGCCAATTTTCGGGAGCAGGGCATCTCCCCCAAGGGACACGATCTTGCACTCGATCAAGCCATGGAAGACTATCGTTGCAGCGTCGAGCGCCTCCGCGAAATCCTGCCCTTGATTCACCGCGAATTACTCGCCGAGCGCGCACGCATCGAAGCTCAACGAGCTCGTGTCATTTCCGCCGCCTCTTGGGCGAGTGCCTCCCGCCAAACGCTTTAACCCTGGGATTTTGTCATTCCGACGCGCGAGCGAAGCGAGACAGGAGAGCCTGCCCTGAGCGAAGCCGAAGGGAATCTGCTTCCTGCCGAAAGCTCGGCAGAGTTGGCGTGCGCCTACTTAAGATAACTGAACAGGTTGATCTGTGAGGTCTGTGCAATGGATGCGAACGTTGCCTGCAAAGAGGTTTGCGCGGTAGTCAGATTCGTGATGTCGGCAGGAAGATCCGCGGCACCCTCAGTGTTTTGCTGCTGCGCCAGTTGCGTGCTCTCCGCGCTGAGATAGGTGCTCTGCGAGGTCAGCTGATTCAAGGCGTTGCCGTAAAAAACCTCTTGCGCATTTACGTGACTCGACGCATTGGAAAGTTCGTTTACCGCCGTCCCAATGTTGGTGGTGTTGTTGCTCTGCAGGCTGCTGATCAGATCCTGGATGCTCTGAAACACGTCTCCCCCGGCCGAGGAAAATATCTGCGAACCTGGCAGGTTACTTTGCAGGGCGAAGTTATTTCCCAGGCTGATCTTGTTGACTCCCGTATCGCCCTGATAGAGCACCCCAGAGGGGGAATTCGCATCCAGCACATACGGAGTGGTTTGCGCGGCGGTTCCACCAAACACGTAATTGCCCTGATAGGTAAGATTGGCTAGGCTGAGCAACTGGCTCTGAATGCCTTGCACTTGGATTACGATGGCCGCGCGATCGGTGGCGTTTAGCGTCCCATTAGCGCCTTCAACCCCCAGATCGATGGCCTGCTGCAGCGACGTAATCACCGAATTCAAGCTCGAGCCAGCGTTCTGAATCTCGCCCTGCACGCTGCCCAGGCTGCGCTGAAACTGATCGGTCTGTGAAATCTGATCGGCATTCTGCGCCAACAGCGCGGCCGCGACAGGATTGTCTGACGGAACATTGACACTTCTCCCGGTCGAAATTTGCTGTTCGTCAGTCTGGATTTCCTGCTGCGTGTTTTCGATCGCGGCCAGCAGGTCGGAATTGGGAAGCGGATTTACGCGCATAGTGGTCTTATCCAGTGGGATTACCCAGTAAGAGTGCCCATATTGATGACGGTATAGAGCATGTCGTTGATCGTGGTGATGACGTGAGCTGAGGCGTCATAAGCGTTCTGATACTGCACCAGGTTGGCCGCCTCCTCGTCGAGCGAGACAGCCGAGACGGAAGAGCGCTGATCGTTGAGTTGCTGCAACACCAGCGCCGAAGCGCCTTGCTCGGCCGAGGCATTCGAGGCATCGTTGCCCACATTGAAAATGATGCCGGAGTAGTAATCCGCGGGGCTCTGCCCGGCGACGATGCTTTGCCCGCTCAAGGCATACAGAGCTTGCGCATTACCGTTGCTGCCTGTGCTCCCGTCGGAGCTGGCTGCAATCAGTGCGGGATTCGTGATCGCCACGGAAAGACTTGCTGCTGCTCCCGTTCCTCCGGGTGGCGGAGCATTGAAAAGATTCGTTCCCACAACCCCGTTGAGATCAAATCCATTCGCCTGCACCGTATTCACGGACGTGGCGAGTCCAGCGGCCAGGGTATCGAGCTGGCCCTTGATCGCGGAGATTTGCTGATCGCGAGCCTGCAGCGTGCCCCCCAGCTCGCCCGAAGTGATTTGGCTGGTGATATCGTTTCCCCCGGCTATGATGTCGTGCAATCCCGAGGGTTCCACTTGGGTTTGCAGTTGGAAGCTTTGCTGCCCGATCACCAGAGGTTCACCGTTGCCGGTGGTAAGCGTGAGGCTGTTGTCGCTCGGAATTACCGAGACGTTGATCAGAGACGAGAGTTGGTCGATTGCCTGCGTGCGCTGGTCGACGAAGCTTCCCGCACTCTCGCCCAGATTCGTCAGACTGCTGATCTTGTCGTTCAGTTGCGCGACCTGCTGCGAAAGCTGGTTGACTTGCCCAACCGTCTGCACCACGGTCAAATCAAGGTTGGTTTGCTGCTGGGTCAGGTTGTTGGCGGTGTTGTTGAAGCTGGTGGCCAGGTTGCCCGAGGCGGTCAACACAGCCTGGCGCAACGATAAATCGCTGGGATCGGTCGCCAGCTGGTTGACGCTGGCAAAGAAATTCGAGATCTCCGTCCCAATGTCGCCGGTGCTCGGAGTGAAACTCACCTGCGTCTGCTGCAGCGCCGCGGAGAGCGTACTGTACTGCCCCTGCCCCTGACTCTGTTGCTGAATCTGCGCCTCGAGTAATGGATCGCGCATGCTTTGAATGCTCTGCAGCGTCACTCCGGTGCCAAGGCTAAGCTGACCGAGTTCTACGGGATCGCTCGTCAACAGCACCGGCACCTGCCGCGAGTAGCCCGGAGTATTCACGTTCGCTACGTTGTTCGTGGTCGCTGCGATCGCGCCCTGATCGGCCGTGAGTCCACTCAAAGCGCTCGCCAGACTGGCATTCAGGCTCGACATGATTCAGCTCTCCCGCTTCGCCGGCGCCAAAACGCGCGCCGGCTTCCAGTCCCTGCCCGGAAATGGACCGTAATTAACGCCGGGGCCGGCCAGCATATTAGCCAGCATCCGCAGCTTGGCCCGCCCCCGCGCCAACAGCGCGGCCTGCACTCGCGCCGCCTGCAGAGTGCGAACTTCGCCCTGCCGGATTTCCCCGGCCAGAACATCGGTCGGCTCGCCGGCGCAGCGCATCGGAATCGCCGCCAGTTCCGCGACCAAACCAACCTGCTCCCGGGTTCCCCGATGGATGCCCTCAAGGTCGAGCCTCAGCAAAGCCTTCTGGCTGCGAAGCAAACTTGCCTCCAAAGCTCCCAACAGCCGGATACGCACTGTCGCGGATTCGGCCGACGTTGCCGGCGAATTGCTATCTGAGGCAGGGATCGCGCCGGTGAGGTCACTCAGCATAATTTTTTCAAACCGATTTGCTCGCCAGCTCCCACGTGCTGTTTGACAAGAAAGTGAAAAAATAACTTTCGAAGCCTCGATCTCGAACTTGAATCGTGAACCTCTGAAATCGCGAATCGGATTCGCCAATCGACGACTTCAGGCCAGGCTGTCGATGCGATGGTTGGGAAGATCGTCCTCTTCCTCGCTCAGCTCTCCAGCGGATTCCTCCGTGGGAGGCGGTGGCCGGTGGCGCGCTTTGTCGCGCTCGCCTTCCCGGGAAGTGCGTTCCGCAACAGGCCCCGCGGCCGTTGCCACCGGATCGACGCGCTCCAAATTCGAATTAGCCGAGAGTTCGATTCTTTCCACGGAAGCATTCCACCGACTTCATTTTGCGGATTTTTTGCCGGAAGGCAGGGCGCGACTCTGTCTTCTCCCGCCAAGCCGCCACAGCCTACGCCGCGCGATCTACTACGAGGTGAGCAAACAGCGCCGCCGCCACTTTCGTAGAACTCGGTTGGTAGCTGCCCCCCAACACGGCCTGCCGCAGCGCGTTCACTTTTTCTTGCCGGATTTCAGGCAGCTGCAATGCCTGCGCCACCAGAGTCTGCACCTGCACATGCGCGCCCGACAGCTGCGCCTGATCTTCGCCCAGAGGGCTGGCAGCGGAGGCACTCGCCGCACTCGCGCTCGTCGCCGAACTCTGACTCGAGCTTCGACTGCTCTCTGGCAGCGGCTGCGCTCCCGGATTTAAATCGATTCTCATGATGACTACCTCCACTAAATCTCGCTTACAACTCAACTATCGGCAGATAGTTAAAAAACTTTAATTGGTCTGGCTCCCGGTCGCCTCGGCCCCCGCCTCGCTTTCGCTTCCTTCGCTTATGTTGTTCTATCGGCATAAGTTATATAAACTTTATCCCCCTGAAGCAGGCTTTTGTAATGCAGTGGGCGCCCTTGGGCTTTCCTTCGCCACCCCCAGATGCTGCCCGATCAACTTCGCAATGCCGAAGCCTCCGCCGGCCGCAATCGCCGACGCCAGTGCCTGCGTTCCCAGATAGTTGAAGTTGTCCTCCCCGGCTACCTCTCCTTGTCCCGGCAGATTCGCAAAAGTCTTCTCCATCGACCCCAGCATCTGGCCGATCAGTTGTGCCTCAAATTCCCGCGCCGCCTTTGGCCCTTTGCCCAGCGCCGCGCTTGCCGCCGGCAGCATTGCCGCCCCCGAAAGAGAAAGTCCTCCTGCCATCGCCGTCATCAGATCACCTCCAGGTCCGCTTCCAGCGCGCCTGCCGCTTTAATCGCCTGCAAAATCGAGACCACATCCCGGGCCGTTGCTCCGATGGCCTGCAGACGCGTGACCAACTCCTCGACGCTTGCCCCTTCGTGTAACTCGACGTTTCGCGCCGGAGTTTCGGTAGCTTTCACTTTCGTCTCCGGCAGCACCTCCGTCTGCCCGCCAGCGAATGGGTTCGGCTGCGATGCAGAGTAAACCGTCGTCACTTCAATCGAGAACGTTCCGTGCAGAATCGATACCGCCCCCAGATGTACATCCTTGCCCATCACCACCGTCCCGGTGCGTTCGTTGACCACGACCTTGGCTTTTCGGTGGACTCGAACTTCAAGATTCTCCAGCCGCGCCATCAGCGCCGGCATATCCCCCGGCTTCGGATTCGTCATCTGAACTTCCACCCGCCGGCTGTCGATCACCGATGCCGCCGGCATCTCTAATTCTTTATTGATCACACTCGCAACCTCCTCCGCCGTGGTGAAGCTCGCCTCATTCAGCAACAGAGACAAATGCTGCAGCTTGGTCAGATCGAGCGAGCTGTCGCGCTCAATCAATCCTCCATTCGGAATCCGCCCCACCGTCGGGTGATTCACCTGCTTCGAATTCGCCGCCGATCCCACCGCATACCCTCCCACCACCAGCGGACCCTGCGCCGCCGCATACACCAAGCCATCCGCCGCATACATTGGAGTCAGCAACAGCAATCCGCCTTCAAGGCTGCGCGCGTCTCCCGCCGACGACACGATCACATCGAGCGGCATCCCCGGCCGCGCAAACGGAGGCAGATTCGCCGTCACGAACACCGCCGCCACATTTTTCACCTGCACCGTCGATTGCACCACCGAGGGAGGAATCTCGACTCCCATACGCTGCAAGATGCTGGCCAGAGTCTGAATCGTGAAATACGTCTGCTGCTTGTCGCCCGTGCCCTTCAACCCCACCACCAGCCCGTAGCCGATCAGCGAGTTGTAGCGAATTCCCTCCACCGTCGAGACATCGCGGATCAATACCTTGTGATTGCTCTCCGCCGAAGTTGCAACCGTAGAAGTCGGAGAAGCTTTCGAGGCTGCAGGAACCGAAGCCGTCGAAATCGTGGATGTCGTGGAAGTCGTAGAAATGACAGGAATCGCGCTCTGAGCCGCGGCTCCGGACAGCGGACACAGGAAAAGCGCGATCAGCAACAACGCGAAGCCGAAGTCAGAACCAAGATTTTTCCGGCGCATCCTGACTCCTAGAAATTAAACACTCGCAAAATCCACTTCATGATCGGATTCGGCGCCCGCGTGCTCTCGCTGATCACGCCTTTGCCTTTTACCTCAACCTCAAGATTGCCCACCTGATTCGATGTCACCGTATTGGTCGCGTCCATGTCTCCAGGGCGTACCAGCCCGCGCAGGACCACGGTCTCGCGCTCCTGATTCATCACAATCTGCCGCTCGGCCTCAATCACCAGAGTTCCGCCCGGCAGCAATGCCACCACTCGGCCCGTGAGCGTAGTGGTTAACGCCGTAGTCGTAGTGGACTGACCCTTGCCGGTCAACGCCTGAGTGGAGGTTGGCGAAAACAGCGTCGCGATTCCGGTAGTCTTCAATTTTCCCGGGAGCCCGTTGATTCCCGAACTCGCCGAAAAATTCCGGCTGGTGGCCACATTCCCAGTGCTTGTTGACGACAGGTTCTGCGAGATGCTGATGGTCACTAGGTCGCCGACCCGCGAGGCCTTATAGTCGGCCACCATGTTGGCCAGCCGTCCGTTATCCACCCATAAACTGCCCAGCGTCGTATCCGATCGAAGCGGTGCGGCCCCGTTCACCTTTTGGATATATTCGCTGAGCGCATCCCGCTTCGGAGCCGAATCCTTCTTCTTCGGACTCGCCTTCGCGCCGATCACAAGCCCGAACATCACCGCCGCGAAAATCCACCAGGCCCGCTTCAGCCGGACGCTCACAGCTTCACCTGCAACGTGCCATCACTCATCACTTCAGCCCGCAGCGTTCGCGCAACATTCTTTAGCCGCACCCTCACCACCTGACCCAATTCCCCCGCCTCAAGGCAGATCGCCGGCAGCACCGCGCGAATTCCGCCCTGCTCCCATATGAGGGTTGCAGTCTGGCCCGGCTTTACCAAAACAAGTTTTCCCTTGAGTGCTGCACGCGCGTTTGCAACTCCCAGCCCGAAGCCCACAGTGCGTGAGCTCTCTCCGTACTCCCAAACCATAAACGGAACGCAGGCCTTCGGCTGAACACAGCGCAAAGAGAACTCCCGGCGCTGCAGCGCTGGGTTCCGATTTGCGCGGATAAGTTCAAGCTCAGCATCTTCCGGTACGGCACTGGCCGCGGCGCAATCCAGACGCTGCCGCAATTGCACGGCATCGCCATCTGCCTCCCGCCAGGGTGCGGAACTGGCCAGAGATTTCGCGATCTCCCCGCAAGTCTTCATGGCGCCAGCGCGCCGCACCACGACCCGCGGGGGAATCTGCATCGCAACCGGCCGCTTCGCCGCGGGCTCCGGATCGCCAGACTTACTGCTCTCCATTGCTTCAATTAGAGCCCGCACCTGGTCGCTTTGGAACATTCGAACGCTCCCGGCCCGCGGCGCCACGCCCATGCTCACTTGCGCAGCGGCCTCGCGTATTTCCCTACAACTCGTTCCCGCCAGCAAGTCCGCGAGAGAGAAGCTTCCATCGGCAACCTCGACGCTCGCCCGCACCGTAACCTCTGCGCAAGCAGGTAGCGCCGCGCAGCGCACAACCGCCATCGCGAACATCCCTGCAACCAGCACGGCACATACTTTCATCGCGACGATACCTCGCTGCCGATGTGCGCTTTCTTACCGGCCAAGATTGTTGATGGTCTGCAGCATCTGGTCCGCGGCATTCACCACTCGCGAACTGGCTTCATACGACCGCTGGGCCACGATCATGTTCACGAACTCCGTCACCACGCTCACATTCGATTGCTCGAGCATGCCCTGCACCACGCTGCCCAAACCTTCGCTGCCGCCCGGCGGCCCCACAATGGGATCGCCCGACGCCGTCGTCGCCAGCAACAGATTGCTGCCCGTGCTGTTCAAGCCTCCGGGATTATTGAACAGCGCCAGTTGCAACGCGCCCACCTGCTGTGCTGCCGTCTGCCCTGCCAGGGTCACGCTCACCGTGCCATCGGAGCCAACCGTCACCGAAGTCGCACCCGTGGGAATCGTGATCGAGGGCTGAATCGGATTGCCGTCCTGCGTCACCAGATTCCCCTGCCCATCGGTATGAAAGCTGCCCGCTCGCGTGTAAGCCGTCTGCCCGTCAGGCAAGAGCACCTGAAAAAATCCCTGCCCCTGAATCGTGAGATCGAGAGGATTCCCCGTCTGGCTGAAATCGCCCTGAAGCTGAATCACCTCCGAGGCCGCCGATCGCGTTCCCAATCCCACCTGAAGACCGGCCACCAGCGTGGTCTGCTGCGTCGCCGCCGCCCCCGGCATAATCAGGTTCTGATAAATCAAATCTTCAAATTGCAATCTCCGGCTGCGAAAGCCGGCCGTGCTCGAGTTCGCCAGATTGTTCGCGATGTTATCGAGGTTCAACTCCTGGGCAGTCATGCCGCTGGCGGCCGTATAAAGCGCGCGAATCATAAATTCCTCTCTGTGTTAGGAATGTTTATTGGAGAACTTTTCGAAGCTGGATCTAGACCTTCGGCAAATCCTGCACCGCAGTCTGATTCAACTGGCTGTCGATCGCGCTTAGTGCCCGCGCCATCATCTCCGCGTTGCGCTGCACCATAATCAACTGCACCACGCCTTCCGTCGGACTCACGTTCGAGCCTTCCAGCATGCCCTGATGCACCGTCGTTCCCGCAGCAATCAAAGCGGAATTCGGAGGCGCCGTGTACGTAGACTCGCCCAGCGCCGTCAGATTTGTCGCCGGAGAAAATTCTGCCAGCTTCAACTTCTCCACCACCGCGCCTTCCACTGAAATGGTCCCGTCGGCGCCAATGGCCACACTTCCATTCGGCAAAGTGATTGGTCCCTGCTCGCCCAGCACTGCATTCCCCTGGCTGGTCACAAGCTTTCCGGTGGAGGTCAGATGAAAATTTCCGTTGCGCGTGTAAAGCACATCAGTCCCCGACTCCACCTGAAAGAATCCGCTGCCCGCAAGTCCTAAATCCAGCGGATTCCCCGTCGCTGCGAGGCTGCCGGGCGTCAGATCCAGGCGACTGCCGCTTAATGTCCCGTAGTCATTGATTGCAGCATTCAACCCATTCGCCCGCACCGCGCCGTTCCCCAGAAATAGAGATCGAAAAGTTGTCTGCTGCCCGCGATATCCAGCAGTCGTAAGGTTCGCGATATTATGGGCGACCAGTTCGAGAGCCTGGCTCTGCGCCGCCAGTCCGGTGCACGCTGCGTAGTAACCGCTATCCATGATGTGCTCACTCCCGCAAATGGAAGAGCACTCGTCGGTCCATCCAGGATTGCGATCCCACTCACGATGTATTTGAAGAATATGGAGCGACAGCGCGATGGAATCGAAGAGGATCCTCAGATGAAGCGGCAGCGCAGCAGATCTTGCCGGGTAGCAGGTGGCCTGCGGCAAAATTTTCCGCTTGAGCGGATTCGATTGCAGTTGTGCCGGAGCGCGGATCTGAACTCAGTTTTTGTTTCAGCAGGCGAGGAGCACGTCGGCAAGCTCACGCCAGACTTGATGATTCAGAAGCTGGAACCTTGGGAAAACTTGAGGTCAAGGTGGGGAGATCATTCATTGAAGCGCGCAACAACAGGTTTATCGGAGCCTGGCGCGAGCGCTGCAGACGTACCCAGAGATACCCCCCGCATCTCGCCAATCGCACTTCCTGAGCTTTCACTTTTGCGGTGTAGTTCCCAATAATGTGGGCACATTCGTTGCTCTCATCGATGTGTTCAAAGACCACATCGCCCGCCCCTCGCCGCTGCGCCAGCGCCCGCAAACTCAACTGGAGAACGCTTGGGCACACCAGGCACGGCACCGTGTGACATCCCAGCATCTGCTCCACCGCATACAGCACCGTGTAATCGATGCCTTCACTGAACGCCATCACCAGGGTTCCCGTACCTTCCACAAATTGCACAGGAATCATCTGGAAAGTTTCGAGCAGACGCAGCGGCACGTCAGCGAAGCCCCCGGCGCTGAGCGTTTCGGCGCTGTTCCGCAATACCGGACACGACCACTGCCGCGCTAAACCCGCGGTAACCTGCAACTCGGTGGCAAAGCCCAGGTGCTGCAACCACTCCCCGATTTTTCCCTGCCCCGCCGCCCTTTGCGCATCCAATGCCATGCGCAGCTGAATGGCGGTCAGTTGCTCGCGCGAGAGCAGCAACAGGCCCAGGGGGACGCGATGCGACAGCACAGCCGTCGCCCGGGCAACCGCGCGGCTGTGGCGCAGATTTTCGCCGAGAATCCGCTCCAGGCACTCCGGCCGGCAATACCATTTCCCCTGCATGCGCGAGCCCCGCGACCGCCGGCGCATTCGCCGCCATGCGCTGTCGCGATTCGAGCACCCCGAATATGCGCATAGCGGAGCAAAACTTTTCCCCAGATCCCTCCAGGCTAACCACCATGCGGCGAGGCTGCGATGAGGCAAGGGCGCTACTGACGTGACCATCATTGTCCCCGGGGCGGGCCCAGGGCCGTCACATCCGTTACCCGCAAGCCATAACTGCCGTCGATCACCACCACTTCGCCGCGCGCCACCAACTTGCCATCCAGCAACAGATCAACTGGTTCCTGTATCTTGCGATCCAGCTCCACCACCGTGCCCGGGTTCAGGTCGAGTATCTCCCGCAGCAACATCTGCCGGGAGCCAAAGCGCATGGTCATGGTTAACTGGACGTCCATCAGCAGGTCGAGCGCGCCTGTCTCTTGCCCGGAATCTGGGACGGCCGCAGCTTTCGCCGCTTCTGCCTTCTCCGCTCGCAGATCGGCCACCAGTGCCGCGCTGCAGGCAAACTCCAGCGTCAAGCGCGCCGGACCCTCTTCTCCCGCCTGCAACCAGAATGTAGCCGCCGCGGGCCACGATGGAGCCGCGGGCGCACCCTCCACCCGCAACTGAATCTCGCCCCAACCCGCCTTCGCTCCGCTCGCAGCAAGGCCCGCCACCTGGCGCAGCAATTCGATGACGGCTTGGCGATGATCGGGTGTGAGTTCCGCTTCCGGCGCTGCCGGTTCGCTCATGAACGCCTGCGCCAGGCGCAGCACGGTTGCCGCGACCAGGCGCATCGCCATCTCGCCCCGCAACCCTCCCGTGCACGTGACCATCGCCCATAGATCGCTCTCCGCCGTGGGCAAGAGATCCGCCGGAGCCTCCGCTGCCAGCGTACTTGCCACCGGCGATCCGGTGACCTGCCCTATGACCTGCGAAAAGCTTTCGGCCCAAACCTGTAGATACGCCGCCGGCGCGGCTCCCGGGGCTGCAGCGGGAGCGGATGCTTCCGTCATAGCTGCTTTGCCTCCTTCCTCACCGCTTCGGTCGGCGCAGCTGCCAGCTCGGGCTCCTCTTGGGTGATAAGCTCAAGCACCTGCGCCGAGCGCGTCTCCCTGCAACGCACCGCCGACGCGCGAAACATTTCCACCCCGGCCACCAGCAGGGATGCCGGCTCGGCCAGCGTGCGCTGCAAAGGCAGCAATTGCCCCGGAAGCAAATCGGTCAACTCGCGCACCGAAGCCCGCAAACCATCCACCCGCAACTCCACGCCAAAGGGACATTCCAGCAGCCGATGCTTCACCCGCTCCCGCCAAACGGCGCGGCCTCGCGGCCGGTCGCTGAACTCCGCCGAAATCTTGCGCAACAGAGCGTGCGAGACCGAGACCGGAACCGCCAGATTCAATCCTCCGCGCACCTCGAGCATGGTTATCTCGAAGCTTAGCGACAAAGTTTTTTCGCCGGCCGGCATTGCCCGGTAGGCGTCGGCCACGGCCATCCTCTTGTCGAAGTCTACCTGCAGATCCACCGCCTGCCACGCCGCGCCCAGCTCCCGGCACACAATGCGGGCCACGCTCTCCACAATCTGCTCTTCGATCTCCGTGATCTCCCGCGTCGCCGTAACTCCTGTTCCTTGGCCGCCAAGCAGCAGATCGACGATCGGCAATGCGACCTTCAAATCCAATTGCAGCGCGCCCGTCACTCCCATCGGCTCCAGTTTGCAGGAGGCCAGATAAGTAATCTCCGGCACCCGCTCCAGAAACTCGCGGTAGGTCAAGTGTTCGGCCGATACCAGCGTCGCCTCGAAGACCACGCGTAAATAAGCGCCCAGGGACTGCGTCAGGCTGCGGGCAAAGCCCTCATGCAGCTGCGTGATCGCTTTCAATTGCTCGCGGCCAATGGTGCCGGCGCGGCGCACGTCCCAGGGCTCGACCTTCGGCTCCTTACCCGCGTTCTTGCCGGCATCCGCCCCGCCACTACGGGCGGCCCGTACCATCGCATCGATTTGTTCCTGGTTTAGTTCGTTCTGCACCCGGCTCGCTTCCTTTCGATCCTCTTCGAATTCAGATCAGCGCTTAAGATCCCCCCGCTCCAGCCGCCCGCGCCTGTGGCTTCGCGGTGGTCGTCAGATCGTCCAGACGCGAGCGCAGACGCACTACCGCAAGCGAGTGAATCTGCGAGACCCGCGACTCCCCGATCCCGAGCACCGCTCCCACTTCCTTCATGGTCAGCTCCTCAAAGTAATAAAGCGACAGAACCTGCTGCTGTTTTTCCGGCAACTCGGCCACGGCGCGGGCCAGAAGCTCCTTCATCTCCGAGCGCATGCAGCGAAAAAAAGGAGTGTCTTCCGGAGCGTTGGGCAGGTAGTCACACAGATCTTCCTCTTTGCCGTCCCAGGGAGACTCCAGGTGAAGACTTCCAATTTCGAGGCCATCCAGTTCGGTCAAGAGCTGCTGAAACTCCCGCAATTCCAAATGCAGCTCCGCCGCAATCTCAACCTCGGTGGGCGCGCGGCTGAGCACCATGCTCAGCTTGCGTTGTGCCTCTTCGACTCCCCGCGCCTTGCGCCGCAACTCCCGCGGCCCCCAATCCATCTCCCGGAGGCTGTCGAGGATCGCTCCCCGAATCCGAAACTTGGCATAAGAGCCGAATTGCACATGCTTCGAGCGGTCGAATTTATTCAGCGCGTCGATCAGCCCCAGCACCCCGGCATGCACTAAATCCTCAAGCGGCACGTGCCGCGGCAGCCGTTCGTGAATGCGCCGCGCCAGGTAGCGCACCTGAGGCAATTGTTCGAGCAGGATGCGGTCGCGCTCCTCCTTGTCCTGCCAGGTCGTGTAGGCTGCGGCCGTGCTCTTGCTCATGGTCCCGTCTCTCGCTTCCATTGGCGATCTTTTTCCGCTTTCTCTTGTTTCCGCTTTCTCTTGTTTCCGCTTTCTCTTGTCTCCGCCTTTGTCTTCTGCCCCTGTTTTCTGCCTTTGATCCTGATCCTTGGTCTTCTCCCTGGACGTTCCTTTCTGCTCGTTTTCACTCCCGCGGTGTTTTGCTGTTTCTCGTTGGGAACTCAATTCCCGAATCGGCTTACGTTGCCAACTTCCTCAATGCAGAACTCCCACGGACTGCACTTCGACTACCGGCGGCACCTCCATCGGAGACAGCACCACGACCTTCGGCAAAAAAGGCTCGAGCAGACGCTTCAGGTAGTAGCGCGCGGGCGTGGCACAGAGCAGCACGGGAGTGGCCACGGCGACCTGCTCCCCGGCCAAACGGCGCAGGCCGTCGAGAATGCGCCGGGCAAAATTGGGCTGCAGTCCGCCGCCTCCCGCCGCCGCGGCTCCGCCGAAGGCTCGGCCCAATTCGTCTTCAAGTGCGCGATCGAGTGTGACCACGCGCAGGCCTCCGCCTTCGGAAAGCAGCGGACGCACCAGCGAGCGCCCCAGCGCCTGCCGCACCGACTCGACCAGCAACACCGGATTCTTGTTTCCCGGCGCCATGTCGAGCAGGGTCTCTAGAATGCTTGAGAGATCGCGAATCGAAACCTGCTCGCGCAAAAGCTGCAGCAGCGTCTTCTGCACTTCGCCCAGGCTCAACACCTTCGGCACCAGCTCTTCCACCAGCTTGGGATGGCTCTCCGCCAGCCGGTCGAGCAAACGCTTCGTCTCTTGCCGGGTCAGCAACTCGTGGGCATGCTGCTTCACCACTTCCGCCAGATGTGTGGCCAGCACGGAGGTCTGGTCAACCACGGCATAGCCTGAGGCCAGAGCCTGATTCTGCAGCGCCGGCGTAATCCATACTGCGGCTACGCCGAAGGCTGGCTCCTTGGTCGCGACCCCGGCCAGCGCTCGCGGCGACCCCTCCGAGCTGATCGCCAGCAGGTTGTCCTGATAAAGCTCCCAGCGCGCAATTTCGACCCCGCGCAGCGAGACCGTATACTCCTTCGGTTTCAGCCGGACGTTGTCCGTGATGTGCACCGGGGGAACGATGAAGCCCAGTTGCTGCGCCAGATTCTGGCGCAGCGCCTTCACCCGCGCCAGCAGTTGCCCGCCCTGATTCACATCCACCAGCGCCACCAGGCCGTAGCCCACCTCGAGGCTGAGTTCGTCGAGCTTCAGCAGCTCTTCGACCGAATCCTTTGCCGGCTTTTTTTCCGCCCCAGCTGTTGCCGCAACCGCGGCGGCCGGTTCCTCAGCAAATTTCGGTGCTCGCCACGCCAGGAATGCCGTCCCCGCCGCCAGCAGGAAGAAAGAGAATTTCGGCAGCCCGGGAATTGCCGCCAGCGCCAGCATCACGCACGCCGCAATGATCAGCGGACGCCGCTTCGACAATACCTGCCGCCCCACATCGACCGACAACGTGGCATCGGACGAGGCTCGCGTTACCACGATGCCGCCCGCCATCGATACCAGCAGCGACGGAATCATCGTCACCAGGCCATCGCCCACCGTCAGCACGGTGTAGGTCTTCAGCGCTTCGCGAAATGGGATGTCGAGTTGAAAAACTCCAATCAGAAATCCGGCGACAATATTGATGGCCGTAATCAGGATGGTCGCAATCGCATCGCGCTGGTTAAAGCGCGCCGCGCCGTCCATGGCGCCGTAAAACTCGGCGTCGTGCGCCACCTGCTCACGGCGCGCGCGCGCCTGCGCTTCATTGATCAGCCCCGCGTTCAGGTCGGCGTCGATCGCCATCTGCTTGCCCGGCATGGCGTCGAGGGTGAAGCGCGCCGTCACTTCCGCGGTGCGCACCGCCCCGTGCGCTACGACAAGATACTGAATCGCGATCAAGGCCATGAACAGCACAAAGCCGACCACGTAGTTGCCGCCCACCACAAATTGCCCGAAGGCTTCGATCACATTCCCAGCCGCCGACGCTCCTTCGTTACCGTGCAATAGAATGCGCCGGCTCGAAGCCAGATTCAGCGACAGTCGAAACAAGGTCAGCAACAGGAGCAAGCTGGGGAAGACGGAGAACTGCGAAGGCCGCAGAATCTGAATCGCCGACAACAACACCAGCACGCTGATGGTCATGCTGGCCGCCAGCAGCACATCCAGCAGAATGCTCGGCAGCGGCACCAGCATCACGAAGATCAGGCCCACCGCGGCGATGGGCATGATCCACTCCGACAAGTTGTTCTTGGGGCGGGAGACGGAGTTGACGAGCGCGGGAGTCGCCGCCGGGGCCATCGCTTACCTTCTCCCGTCCGTGCCGGTCGGTCCTGCGCCCGCACTTTGTCCACTCTGCGCCGCCCGCGTCTGCGCCCGCCAGATGGCCGCCAGAATCTCCGCTACCACGGTGTAGAGTTTGGCTGGGATCGCCTGCCCCACCTCGACCGCCCGATAGAGCACGTGCGCCAGCGGAGGATTCTCGACCAACGGGATCCCGTTCCACCGCGCAATCTCGCGGATCTGCGCCGCCACCAGATTTCTCCCCTTGGCCACCACCACCGGCGCATCCATCTCCACGCGGTATTCGAGCGCGATGGCGTACTCGGTCGGATTCGTGATCACCACCGCCGCCCGCTCCACATCCTTCAACATGCGCCGCCGCCGCGCCTGCCGCTGCAAGCGCCGAATCCGCTGCTTGATCGCGGGATGCCCTTCCATCTCCTTGAACTCATCCTTCTGCTCCTGCTTGCTCATCTTCAAATCGTTTTCATGGCGCTGCCGCTCCAGAAAGTAGTCCGCGCCCGCCCATACCAGCAGCACCAGAGAGCCCTTCCACGCCACCTCGTACATCCGGCCCACTGTGAAGGCCACAATGCGCTGGCGGTTGCCGTGCAGCAGCGCGGGGAAAAAACGGAAGTCGCGAACCAGCACTCCCACCGCGAAATAGACCACCACCGCGGTCGGCAGCAGCGACTTCAGCAGACGGCTCAAGGCGGCCAGCGAAAACAATTGCTGCACGTGGCTCACCGGATCAAGGCGTTTCCAGTTCGGAGCCAGCGCCTTCGGTGCGAACACCATCCCGCCCTGCGCCAGTCCGCCCCCGGTGCCGACCACCCAGCTCATTACTGCCGCCAGCGCGACTCCCGAAAATACCGGCCAGGCCGTACGCCACACCGGCATCAACTGTTCGGGACGCGTGGCTGCCATTTCCAGCTCCTGACGCAGCAGCCCACGCCATTGCGCGGAGAAGGCAGGCATCTGCCCCGCCAGGAACATCACCGCAGTCATGGCCGCCAGGCCCGCGGTCAGATCGCGGCTGCGCGGAACCTGTCCCTCTTCGCGCGCCTTTTGCCGGCGCCGCGGAGATGCACCCTCGGTCTTGCTCTGATCGGCCATAGAAATTCGACTGCTAGCTCTTAGCTTTCAGCTATCAGCGCGTTCTACTCTCGCAACCTTACAACGACGCTTTCCCGATCACGCATACCCGAAGCCACGAAGCCGCACCAATCACCTCGCCAGATGCAGCAACCCCTCGGCCATTCGAATCGCCTTGGCGAACTCCTCGTTGAACATCCGCGGCCAGTACGCCATGGCCGCAATCAGCACGGTAAGGCCAACCAGATTTTTCACCGCTAAACCGATGAACAGCACGGGCAGCTGCGGCGAAGCTTTGCCCAAGAATCCCAAGGCCATGTCCGCAACCAGCGTGGCCACCAGCGACGGCGCCGCGATCTGCACCCCCGCCAGAAAGATTCCCCCGGCGGCGTGCAGCAGCCCCGTAGCCATCCCCAACGTGGCCGACGCCGCTCCCGGCGGCAGATACGCGAAGCTGTGCACCAGCGAGCGCAGCAGCCAGTGATGCACGTCGAGTTGCAAAAAAATCAGCAGCGCCGCCAGCCGGTGAAACTCCGAGAGCACCGGCGTATCCGCCTGGGTCTGCGGATCGAACACATTCGCCAGCGAATAGCCGATCTGCACTCCCAGAATCTGCCCCGCCATCAAAGCCGCCTCAAAAAGAAAATTTGCCACCAGCCCCAGCACCAGCCCGATCACCACCTCGCTCAATCCCACCTGCACCCACTGCCACGCCCCCAGCGAGAGCCCGACCGGACCGTGCAGCGGATGCAAGATCAGAGTCAACAGCAGCGTCAGCCCAGCCTTCAGCGGGATAGGAACCGCATTGTTGCCCAGAAACGGGCAGAACACCATCAACCCGGAGACGCGAGCCCCAGTAAATAGCGCCCCAGCTAACAACTCCTCGAGATGAAGCGCATCCGCCATCTTTGTTTGTTTGAAGGTCGTTAACTCCAAGCTATGAGGAAGCGTTGCGTTTGGTCGTGGTTCTGAAGAGCATGGAGCCCGGCACCGGGTACTAGGTACTGGGTACAAGTCACTGCTTTTCACCGCACAAACGGATGAAAATCAGAAAACAGCTGCAGCGTAAACATTCCCATTCTCCGCACCATCCACGGCATTAACAGCAGCACAGCCACCGCGACCGCCGCCAGGCGCGGCACGGTCGCAACCGTCATATCCTGCAGCGAGGTCAGCACTTGCACCACGTTGATCAGCAACCCCACCGCCACCGCCGCAATCAGCAGCGGACCTCCCATCCACAGCGCGGTCTCGATGGTGTGCCGCAGCAGTGCCACGATCTGGTCTGCTCCCATGCTTTTGACCCCCTCAGGCGAAACTTTTCATCAGCGACCCCACCAGCAGATTCCAGCCATCCACCATCACGAACAGTAGAATCTTTAGCGGAGTCGAGATAATGACCGGCGGCAGTTGCATCATGCCGATCGAAGTCGTCACCGCCGCCACCACCAGATCGATCACTAGAAAGGGAAGAAACAGAGCCACCCCAATCTGAAATCCGGTTTTCAGCTCCGAAAGAATATAAGCGGGCACCACCACTCGCATGGGAACGTCTTCGGCCCGCGCCGGGCGCGGCGCCTTCGCCAGATCGAGAAACAGCGCCAGGTCTTTTTCCCGGGCGTACTTCAGCATGAAGTGGCGCAAAGGCGGCGCACCCAGCTCCACTGCCGCCAGCGCATCCACCTGTCCGCGTTGGAACGGAACCACCGCCGCCAAGTAGATTGCATTTCCCACCGGCTGCATCAGGAAATACGTCAGCACCAGCGACAGTCCGATCAGCGTTTGATTGCTCGGCGCCGTCTGCGTGCCCAGCGCCTGCCGCAAAAAATGAAACACCACCAGCAGCCGCGTAAATGGAGTCACCGCCACCAGCAGCGCGGGCAACAGCGACAGCAGGCTCAACAGCACCACGATGTTCCACGGCACCGAGCCGCTCGGCCCGCCCGGTGCCGACCAATTCAAGCCCGTCGCGTGATGCCGCGGCCGCAACAGCCAGACCGCCGCCCCGACCCCGCTCTTCAGTTGAGGGGTAAACCAAAGGCGAGGGGCAAACCAAAGGCGAGGGCCAATCCAGGCAAACATCGAAGGCACGCCCCAGCGAAACAGGTGAGGCAGAACGGCCGTGAGATGCACCGCTCGAAGCAGCATCGTCTCGCTCACCATCGTCTGCCCAGTCCGTTCTCCGCAACCGCCGGCTCCGGATTCTTCTCCGCTCTCTCCCGCTCTTCGTCGGGTGCGCGGTCCTCGGCCAGGCGCGACAGCAGCACCATCGACGATGCCGTTCCGCCCACCAGAAAACGCTCTGTGTCAAATTCCACTACGGCCACGAAGCGCCGCTCCCCGAGCGGCAAACTCTCACACAGCCGCAACCGCTTTGGAGAGCGTTGGCCCAACCGGACCGTCTTCTGCCACAGGCGAACGACTCCCCGCCAAAGCCGGTTATCCTTTTTGTCTGCCAGAATTCTCATTCCAGTTCCGTCAATCGCACCGCCAGGTTCTCGCCCACAACTTCAAATTCGGTCAGGCCTAACATCGTGCCATTCAAACGCAGGGGAACGTCCCGCGCAATCCGCCAGTTCGCGTTGATTACTGACCCGATGCGCAATTTCAGCAGGTCCGCGATAGTGAAATCCGGCAGCGGCAAATCCACAGTCAGCAGGCAAGGCAAAGCCAGTACGCGTTGCCATTGCGCCTCCTCTTCCCCTCCAGCTTCCGCGCCCGGCGCCGGGGTGAGACTCATTTGCGCTGCCGCCATGCTTCCCCCTGTCCCCAGATTCTTTGCCTTATCTGCGATTCAGAAGCCTGGCAAATTGATCTTCGCGACGCCTCAGCCACAGGCGCACGCTCAAGCCCCATGGAGTGCCCCGCATTGGACTCGGACGAAGAGTCCGATTTCCTGGTTTGTTCGCGGCGGGGTATCGGCAGAAAAAAAAGCAATCGGGAGACCGCGCAGGGGCACTAAAGGGAGGGTGAAATACTTCCCGCTGACGCTGCCCAAACTACCCAAAACTCGGGCCTGACGGCTCAAACCATAGCGAGACGCGATTCCACGGACGTTAAGGTCAGCTTGGTTTGAGGGGATTCTCATGAAAGGCCTCATGAGAATCCCCTCGCAAGATCAAGGTCAGGAGAAGACGGGGAAAAACCAACTCGACCCGACCGCGCCGCAACTTACTGTTTCAGCGCAATCGTGTCCTGGGTAATCTGATCGAACGTCGTTACCGCTTTTGCGTCGGCCTCATAACCGCGCTGGGCTACGATCAGGTTGGCGAACTCGGTGGCAATATCCACGTTTGAAAGTTCCAGCGAGCCGCCGGAGAGCGTTCCCAGCACCCCCTGCCCGGGAATCCCAACCACCGCGGGCCCGCTGGCCAGCGTAGGCGAAAAATTCGTACTGCCATCGAGTTGCAGTCCGTTGACGTTCCCGAAGTTCGCCAAGACCAATTGTCCCAGCGCCTGCGTCTTGTCGTTGCTGAAAGCACCGGTTACGGTTCCATCGGAGCCAATGTTAAAGCTCACCAGCGAACCGCTGCTGCTTCCATCCTGCGATAGAGCTGTGGCCGTGCTGGCACCGGCAACCTGCGTCAGAACCGGGTTCTTGCCGCTGAGCACATTCCAGTTGAAGGTCTGATTCGACGCGCCGTCGGCGAATCCGGTGATCGGAATCGCCTTGACGTTGGCCAGCGCAGGCGCCGTCGTAGGCACGGTGAACTTGTCGCCAACCGCGAATGCCGTCGATCCCGCCGCCAAAGTGAAGTCGAGTTGCGGAGAAGTGAAGGGCACTCCCACCGTTGCCGTTCCCAACGCTCCGGAGACTGAGCCTACCACCGAGAATGTGGTCGCGCTGGTCGCGGTGATCACGATGTTCTGAGCCGCCGTCGCCGTCGTCGCTGCCAGCCCCGAGATGGTTCCATTTCCGGTGTTGGCCCCGGCGACCGCAGTCCCCGCCCCCCCGGAATCGCCAATCAGCACTCCGTTGCCATTAAACGTCAAAGTGCCCGTGGACAGTATTCCCGTGGGAATCACGCCTCCTACCGTATTCAAGTCGCCAGGCGGAATGTTCAAACTGTAGCTCCAGGTGTTCGGTCCGGTATTGGTGAAGTTATAAGTCAGTGTATGAGCCGCCCCCAGCGAATCGTAAATCGTCTCCGGAGTAGAGAAGGTGGATCCCAGCCCCGAGGAAGCGCTGAGGTTGGCGGTCAGCTCCGCATTCGCCGTCGCCGTCGGTGGATTGATGGTCCCGGCCCCCAGCTCCAGCGGCACGATTCCCGCTCCCGTGTTCACCACTCCGTTCACTGCGGGATAGCCCAGCACCTGCTGTCCAGAGGTAGTCACCAGAAAGTTGGTTTGGTTTACCGAGAAATCTCCCGCCCGCGTGTAACTGATGGTGCCGTTGGCGTTCTCTACCGCAAAAAATCCGTTGCCCTGAATAGCTACGTCCGTGGGCACTCCGGTCGCACTGACGCTGCCTTGCGTGAACAATGAAGGCAAGGCCCCGATTTCCGTGCCGGCACCCAACTGCTCCGGATCTCCCGCTCCGGTGGTGCCCAGGTTCTGGTAAAACAAATCGCTGAACAGCGCTTGCGTGGTTTTGTAGCCCGGCGTGTTCTGGTTGGAAAGATTATTGGCGATCGCCGACAAATCCGTCGACTCCGCCGTAAGCCCGGAAAGTGGAATGGAAAAATTTGGCATTTAGAACGCTCCTTGAACCTTGCTGGTGACGAGTTGAGAAATGTTTGGTGAAGCAAAGTTCGGTACCGCTGAACTCGCCAGTGCAATCGTGCCCGGCGGGGAACTGGCTGCCGCCGCAGACCCTGCACTGATCGCCGCGTTAGCGGCGGCGCTGCTAGCCGCACTGCCGGCGCTTCCGCCGCTTGACGAGCTAGTTCCGCCCGATCCTGACTCCGTGCCCGTCGACGCGGGCACGACCTGCTGCAACAGTTGATAAATCGACGTGACCTCGCTCAGTTCGCTGAACTGCGCCAGTTGTCCCACGAACTGCGAGGGATCCACCGGGCTGGTCGGGTCCTGGTTCTGCAGTTGCGCTACCAGCAACTGCAAAAACATGTTGTTCAAGCTCTGTCCGCTGGGCAGGCCGTTCGTCGCGCTCGTGGTCGTGCCGGTCGTCGTAGACGCCGGAGTCACTGGAGTTGTCATCATCAAGATTCCTCCTTCAAGCCAGAATGCTCAAGCCAGTGCGACCGCCGGCCCCCCACGCGTTCAGAGTTGCCGGGGAGTCTTCCACGGTAGCTTCGAATAAAACGGGATCCGCAATCGGCCGCGTGGGCGCAAAGGAACGCTGCTGCGCATCGCCCCCGCTGCCGGAAGAATTGTTGGAAGAGGTGAACCCCTGCGTAAAGTTCACCCCGGTCAGCCGCAGGTTCTGCTGTTGCAGCGTGTTCGTGATCGCCGGCAGATCGTTGGCCAGAAGCCCGCGCAGGTCGCCCTTTTCGCTGCCGATCGTCATGCCCACATCGCTCGCGTGCACCACCGTGCGCACTTCTACGCTGCCAAATGCCGTCGTGCTCATCCCGATCCGCATCTCGGAATTCTCGGCGCGGCTTACCATCTGCGCCATTTGCACCGGTCCCGGCGCCGCAGCCGGAGTTGGCGGACCCGGTGCCAGGCTGGCCGGATTGCCCGGCGTGGAATTCGGAAGCGCCTCCGCCTTCGGCAAGCCGTCGCCCGAAGCCGTCGCCTGCCCGCCGAGCGCGACAGTAATTCCAGTCGGAGCCGCCGATGGAATTGCCGCCGCCACACTCTGCGACGAACTGAGCGGCGCGTTCGCCGCCACGCTCAATTCCGCGCGCGCCGTCTGCCCCGCGGTTAAGCCGGTGCTGTCGCTCGCTGCCAGCGAGTCTTTCGCGTTCTGCAACGAAGAATTTTGCGCGACATTATTATTGCCAGTGTTGCTCTGCGTACCCGCCGTCGCCCCAGCGACGCTCGCCGTGGCCGTGCCAAAATTATGGTTCTCCCGCAACCCGGAATTCACCGCCGGTGCGATCAGATGCGGCAAAGCCGAGGCTGCCGACTGCGCGCCCGATCCGGCTCCCGAAAAGAAAACCGAAAACGGCGTCGGCCCCGCACTCGATCCATTCTCTGAGGCCGAATCCGGCGAGCTCGCCGCTTCTTTCAAGGTATTCGCCGCACCCGCGCTCACCGTCCGCGCACTCGCACCGCTCGCCGCATCGCTGACCGCCGGAGCCGTCGCGGACCTCGCTGACCTCGCTGCGATTTTTCCCGGAAGCGCTGGCCCTGTCGCCGGGCCCGCCAGCGCTGGAGCCGCCGCCGCCGCGGCCGCAATCTGCGCGCCAATAATTCCGCTGAGCGGTCCCGGGTTGGCGGTTGCGGCCGAAGGATCCTCGGCGGCTGGTTGCGGAGCGGTGTTCTCGGAAGCGATAGCGTCCGACGTCGAGGCGCTAATGGGTGGGGCCTCAGGCATCGTCTCCGCCAGCCCGCCTGCAGGGCTCACGCTTGCCAACAAGATCGGTGCCGAGCTTACGGTTTCAATAGAACGACCTTGAACCGTCGTCGGCACCGCTGCTTGCGTCACCTCGGATTGAATCAGGGTCGATGGAGTTTCCGACGCTTCAATCGTTACTGATCCATTTCCAAGAGGAGAAGGTGTTGAACTTGCGCTCGATGCAGGCTCTGCGCTGGGAGGGCGCACTGTGGTGGCAGAGGAAACAGCGGCCGTGGGAACAGAAGCCGGAGCCGGGGCGGCCGTACTAGGACTCGGCTGCGTCGCTTGCGCCAAAGGCTGTTGGTTCACACTTGAAATGGTTTGCGCGCTTGGAACGATGCTTGGCGATGACGCGGCAACAAAACTAAAATTATTGTTCTCCGCTGCCGGAGCGACCGCCTGAGCCACATTTTGTATCGCTGGCTGAGACTCGCTCATCGAGAGGTTGGTCGCAGCCGTTGAATTCCCAATTAATTCTTCTCCCGCCGGCTTGCCGGCCAAAGGGAATTCAGCCGGCGCAGTCGCAGAATAGAACCCCGATGCACTCGCAGCCGCATAATAAGAGTTCGCCGGCGTAGGCACCGTATATCGGGGCCCTCCGCTCGGAGTTAATGCAGCGAAAGCTGCTCCGATGAGGGCTGATTCTGTCGAAGCTGGGAGTGACGCCCTCAAAACTGGTGAACCGCTTCCAAATCCACCTGAACCCTCTGAATGCGAACTCGATCGATGCGATCCTTGGATTGAAGGCGTTGTAGCCTGACCGTTAGGAGCCTGCACCGGCGCCGCAGCAACCGTCGATGGCAAATTGCCCTGGGAAAAGCTCGCCTGCAGCGCCCCAAACAGAGAAAGGCTCACCGGAGCGGGCAGCAACAAAACCGGAGTTGCGGCGGCAGGGGCCAACCCCTGTACGACAGGATTCGCCGCGGCCGCAGTACTGATTGCAGGTGTTGCTGCGCTTGATTTCTTGGGCGGAAGATTTCCCGCCAGCGGCCCGACATTCCGAGTACCCACCGCAGCTTCTGCTGTTTCCCCCTGCGAGGACGTGCTTACTGCTTTCGCCGCTGCCAGGCTGGATGCAAATTTTCCCGGCGTGCCTTGGCCCGAAATTTGACCAGGACTCTGACCCGAGACCGGCTGCGCAAAAGAGGCTATCGTCGGCAGCGCCACAGCACTATTCGAGATGGATTCCAGAAGCGGATTCACGTTGACGGCTTCGCGTTAATATCTCGAAGCTCGCCGCTTCTCTTGCATTCGCATAGCCAGGAAAAATTGCGCGGCTCGTCAACTCAGAATCCCAATCAACTGCCGTGCATTCAAGCCAATCCAACTCTTGCCGAAGAGATACTTAGAAGCCGACGAAGTCTTAACTGGGCAACCTGTGACCACTCCGCCCGGCAAACTTTAGCCACGCCGCAGATATTCCCGCCGCAAAAGAAACAAATCATCCAGGCTCCGCTGCTCCCGCCCCGCAGCGTCTTTTTTATAGAGATCGAGTTGCTGGTCGCGCACGCCTTCCAGCGTCTCCCGAGCCTGCCGCGCCCGGCGAAAGATTTCCCCCTGCTGCTCTCGGAGTTGCTGCACCTGCGCCAGTTGCGACTCGAGTTCGTGCCGCTGCCGCATCAACCCCTTTTCACATAGCACTGTAAATTGCAACTCGGCTGCGGTCGTGCCTGCGCCCAGTTCGTCGCTCTGAGTGGAATGCAGATTGAGGAGTCGCGCGTCCGCCACCTCGATCATGCGCTGCACTCGCGCCACCTGCTGGTTCGCCGCCCGCAGCCGCAACTCCTGCTGATGCTCCATACTCTGGCGGAAGTGCAGCACGGCCTGCAGCGGAAATCGGAAAGGCATGAACTTCAACTCGAAAACCCACTCGACACCGCAACTCGGCAAATCAACTCGGCAGAGCCAGCAGTTTGCTGATAGTTTCCGCCAGAGGCGCGGCATCGCCAGGCTTCTGCATCAGAAAACGATCCAGCTCCGGAATCATCGTCAACGCTTTGTCCAGAGTGGAGTCACTCCCTTTCTGGTAAGCGCCGATGCGCACCAAATCTTCCGACGCCGCATAGGCCGCCAGCAGTCGTCGCAACGCTTGCGCTTTTTGCAAATGCGCCGGAGCGGCCACCGCCGCCATCAGCCGGCTCACGCTGTTCAGCACCGCAATCGGAGGATAGTGGCTGCGTACCGCCAACCGCCGGTCCAGCATGACGTGGCCATCGAGCAAAGCGCGCGCCCCGTCCACCAGCGGATCCTGTTCGTCGTCACCCTCCATCAGCACCGTATAGAACGCGGTAATGCTGCCTGCGCCGAAGCGCCCGGCGCGCTCAATCAGCCGCGCCAGCAGAGTGAAGCACGAAGGCGTATATCCCTTCGCAGTCGGAGGCTCGCCCGCCGCCAGTCCAATTTCGCGCTGCGCCATCGCTAGGCGAGTGAGCGAGTCGACCACCAGCAGCACATGCTTGCCCCGCGAACAGAAATATTCCGCGATCGCAGTCGCCGCCAGCGCTGCCCGAATCCGCAGCAGTGGAGACTGGTCCGATGTCGATACCACCACGCAGGCGCGCTTGCAGCCCTCGACGCCCAGCGCATTTTCCAGAAAATCGCGCACCTCGCGTCCGCGCTCTCCTACCAGCCCCAGCACTGTGAGATCGGCGCTGGTGTTCCGCGCCATCATGCCAATCAGCGTGCTCTTGCCTACGCCGCTGCCCCCGAAGATGCCCACCCGCTGCCCGCGCCCGCAGGTGATGAATGCATCCACCGCGCGAATCCCGCAACCCAAAGGTTCGGTAATCGAGACGCGCTGCAGCGGCAACGGAGCGGCCGCGTCCAGCAGCCGGGACTCGATGCCGTCGTAGCCCGGTTGCGAGTCGATCGGCTCCCCGCTGCCATCGATCACGCGTCCCAGCAATCCCTCGCCCACGCGGATTGTCGGACGCGCTCCCCAGGTTGAGACCTTATCGCCATAACGCACTCCGCGCGGCGACTCCAGCGGCATCGACAATACTGTCGTGCCGCGAAAGCCCACGATTTCTCCCGCCAGCACTCGGCTCTGCGAATCCGTGATTTCACAAACTTCTCCCACCGAACAAAACGGACCAGCCGATTCCACCAGCGGCCCAATCACCTGCGTCACCCGGCCTTGCCAGCGCAGGGTCGCGCAAGAGTCGACGCGCGCGAAGTAGGGGCCCAGCAACCCTTCTTCTAAGGCCGCTGGTAAACTCACTTCGCACCCCCGCCTTGAAAGGGCATGGCTTCCAGCCGCGTCGCAAACTCGATGGCTCCCTGGAGAGCGGAGCCAGGCCTCTTTCCAGCCGCGAAAGCGGCGTAAGAATGCAGCCCACGGCGCAAGCCGTGGGTGGCAAATGGGAATTGAGCAAGCCCCGAGGGGGCGTAAGAATGACACAGATTCCGGCGCGATGGCTGAGTTCTCACGCACCCTCTTTTAGTTTTAGCCGCTGCAGGACGTTTGCCGGCGAAACAGAGTTTTTCAGCGATCTCTTCTTTTTCTTTCGCCTTCATGGATTCCTCGTCTGATCCTGAGGGCGCGCGGCCAGCAGATCCATCAACCCCTGTTCAATCTCTTTGAGTTGCATTTCCATGCCCAGCTCGGTCGTTCCCATCGCCGTCCGCAGCCCACATTGATCGCTGGGCATCGCCGCATCTTCCACCACCTCGGGCGGCGTCGCCAGCTCCGCGCGCCCGGCAAAATAAGCGCGCCAATCCGCAGCCTGCTTCGGATTGACCACCAGCGTCACACTGGTCGCGCCTTCGATCTTTTCGAGCGCCACGCGGACGACGCCCATCAGCAGCAACGGGTCAACCTGCGCCTCGCGATGCAGGATCTTACGCGCGATACCGAGAGCCAGCCGCACCGCTGCATCTTCCAGCTTGCGATAAAAGACGGCGCGCTCGCGGGCAAACTCGGCCACCGCCTTCGCCACTCCCTGGCGTTCGCGGTCCAGCAGTTCTTCAAACTTGGCGCGCGCCTCCGCCTCCGCTTGCTGCCGGCCCTGCTGCCGCGCCTGCGCTTCCCGCTCCGCCAACTGCGATGCCGCGGCCGCTTCCGAGTTGCCTTTTGATAAAGCGGCTTCGGTGCCCGCCGGAGCCGGGCTGCTACCGACATGCGGCGTCACTTCCCCGTAGAGAAACGGCGACACTGAAGGCGCCTGACCGGGTGCGGGACTCTCCGTCGCGCCGGACTGGGCAGCAGATGCTTCCCGCGCCTCGGGAGCTCGGCTAGGTGACGAGCTCATCCTCGCCCTCCGTCTCCTGAGTCAGCGAAAGTTTTCCCTCCGCCTCCAGCTTGCGAGCGATCGCCACCGCCTCCAGTTGCGCCGTGCTGATCTGCCGCGCCTTCACCGGCCCCAGCACGTCCATATCTTCTTTCAACATCTCCACCGCGCGCGAGGACATTGACTTGAAGATGTACGTTTTCAACTCCTCCGTCGCTCCCTTGAGCGCCGTGGCCAGCATCTTCTTGTCCATCTGCCCCAGCAATTCGCGGATCCCAGTTTCGGGAATGGTCAGCAGGTCTTCGAAGGTGAACATCAGGTTCCGGATCGACAGCGCCAGCTTGGGATCTTCGCCCTCAATCGACTCCAGGATGGTTTTGCCCACCGAGACATCGAGACGGTTCATCAAGTCCGCTACACCACGCAATCCCTGGTACGCTCTGCGACTCTGTTCACCCATCGCCTCCAGCCGTTTGTGCAATACCACCGACACCCGCTCCGCCATCTCCGGAGAGAATTGCCGCAGTTGCGCCAGACGCTTGATGGGCTCCGCCCGCAACTCCGGAGCCAGCTTCATCAGCACCGTCGATGCCATCTTCGACTCCAGGTGGGCCAGGATCAACGCAATGGTTTGCGGATGCTCGTCCTGAATGAACTTCGCCAGCTGTTGCGGATCGGCCTTGCGCAGCGAATCCAGCTTGGTGCCGCTTATCTCCGCCGCCCGCGAAACCTGGCGCAACAACTCCGTCGCTCCTTCTGCCCCAAAAGCTTTCACCAGCACCTTGTTCGCATACTCCATTCCCGCTGATGTTATGTAATCGCCGGTCAGAATCAGGCGATCGAATTCCTCGAGCACCGCCAGCCCGTCCTCGGGCTCGACCCGGCTGATGGTCGTAATTTCCTGGGTGATCAGCTCCAGTTCTTTCTGCGGCAGATGGCGGTAGATCTCGCCTGCCGCGTCTTCCCCCAAAAGCACCATCAGGATGGCGGCCTTGCGCAGTCCGGCGACCGGGGCGCTCAACTTTCCTCCTCCCGCACCCAGGATTCGACCAGACGGCTCGCCGCCGCAGGCTCGGCCTTCACCTTCTCCGTCAGCATCTTCTTTAAATCGGTGGCGCGCTGGCCTTCACCCGGAGCCTTGCCCTCCCCTTCTCCCCGCCCCGCGAGCGCACCAGCCGCTCCACCAGACAACGCCCCTTGCGCACCCTTCGCAATCTTGCCGGGAAGCTCCTTGAAGGCGGCGACCGCCTGCTTTTTCACCGGACGCAAAATCAGGAAATAGACCACCAGAAACAGGGCGGCGATGCCAAGGTAGCGCAAGGTCCAGGTCCAGGGCTCAAACAGCCGCCGCCACTTCTCCCACTTCCCGGGCGCTGCCGGTATGTCGAGAGGCAGCTCCTGGAACGAAATGTTTTCCACCGCCAGCACATCCCCGCGTTGCGTATCAACGCCTATGGCGGCACTCGCCAGCACCTGCAATTGTTTCATTTCGTCGGCCGTGCGCTTGCGCCGTGTGCTGGTGCGCTTCCCCGCCACATCCGTCACATCGACGGCATCGTCGACCAGCACTGCCGCGGCGATTCGCCGCACGCGCCCGGCAGGCTCCATCGTTCGATGCAGGCTCTTGCTGATGGCATAGGTGGTTGAGTCGGATTTTGAATTGGACTGCTCCGTGCCCAGGCTCGATGCTGTGCTCGCAGCCGGCGCCGCCGGCGCCGCCGGCGCTCCAGTGGCGGGAGGCGTTGGCGGTGCCGTGGGTGCGGGCACGTTGCTGGCGGTGCCGGGAACTCCCGCCGGTGCGCCTCCCGTCGAACTCTCTTCCGAGTGCTCCGTGGTCAGCGCGATCGGAGTCTTCGGGTCGAACGTCTCCTGCGTCTCTTCGCTGGTTCCCGGGTCATACTCCACATGCACGCTGGCCCGCACGTGATCGGCGCCGACGACCGGTTCGAGCGTTCGTACCAGCGTCTTCGCCAATTCCTCATCGGAGGCGAAAACGCGCCCCCCCAGCCCATCCCGGCCATGCACCAGCGGCAGATTGCTGTCGGCATCGACCACCGTCACATTCTCCGGACGCAGCCGGTCAACCGCGCTCGCTACCAGTTGCGGGATCGCCAGTTGCGCCTGCTCCGACAGACGTCCGCTGCGCGTCTTCAAGATTACCGCCGCCTTGGCTTCGTGCTCCTGCTCGGTGAACAGCGACTCCTGCGGCATCACCAGATGCACCCGCACCGCCTCCACTTCCGTGAGCGTGGCCAGCGTGCGCTCCAGTTCGCCTTCGAGCGCGCGCTGGTAATTTACCTTTTCGGTGAAATCCGACCCTGCCCAATTCGGCGTGTCAAACAGTTCAAAGCCCATGCGCGCGCTCCGGGGCAGCCCCGCCGCCGCGGTCTCGATACGGGCCGCGTCGAGTTTGTCCTCCGGCACCAGCAGCGTGCCGCCATCCGGGGAAAGTTGGTGGGGAATGTTTTTAGCCGCCAGCTTTACCCCTAGACCCTGCGCCTCCTCCGGCCGCATTCCCGAATACAAGGTCACAAACTTCGCCGTGCCCAGCAGAGCCACAAAAATCCACACCGTCGCCGCCACCACGACGGTGCCGGCACCCAGCCACAGACGCTGCTGAAAGCTGAGGCCCTTGAAGAACGCCCCCAGGCGATGGCTCAGGTCCTCGAAAGATTGAATTTTATTCTCGGCCATCGCTCTGCCCGCATCGCTCTAGCCAAGGTCCCTGTTGCCTGGTCCTCTTATCCGCATGTAGTCAAAGAGTCGCCGATCTACCCTGCGACCCTCTGTGTCCTCGGTGTTAAAAGCCTTGGCTTTTCCAGCGATACCGAAATTCACCGGAGAAATTCTTTGCGATCCTTGCCGACGTCGCATTGCCGCCTTGGTGGTTAAAGTCTTGTGCCTCGCCTGAGCCCTAGAACTGCATCCGCGAAATTTCCTGATAGGCCGAAACGATCTTGTTGCGCACCTGCATCATCAGTTGAAAGGACAGGTCGGCCTTCTCCACCGCTATCAGTGCGCTGTGCACGTCGGTGCCGCTGCCTTCGAGCACGCTCGCAACTTTCGAATCTGCCTGCGAACTCAACTGCCCCATCTCGTCGATCGCGCCCCGCAAGGTATCGGCGAAGCCGCCGCCGGCTTCCGCCGGAGCCAGCGCCGCCGGCTCCAGCGGGCTCTCCACCTCGGCAGGAAGTATTCGCAACGAAGACACCGGGCTGCTCATCGCGCCGCACCCCGCGCCGCATCTTTTTCATTTTTCTTCATTCGCAAATCGCCTAAGTCAAAATCTGCAGCGACTGCTGCAGCATGCTCTTGGCCGCCTGCACCGCCGCCGCATTCAGCTGATACGCCCGCACCGCTCCCAGCAAGTCCGCCATCTCCATCACCGGATTCACATTCGGATACGTTACATACCCCGAGCTATCCGCATCTGGATGCCCCGGCTCATAACGCCGCGGCTGCGGCGTAATGTCGTCGACCACGCGCTCGACCCGCACCCCCCCATCTGGAGTTTTATGCAAACCCGCCAGAGCCAGCGACATCAGCTTCGGAAAGCGCGGCATGGGCTGCGCCCGAAACACCAGCATTTGCCGCCGGTACGCTCCCCCTGCCGCCGTGCGCGTAGTCTCGGCGTTCGCCATATTCGCCGCCACCACCTCCGCCCGCCAGCGCTCCGCGCCCAGCGCCGAGCCGCTCACCTCCAGCATGCCAAACAGGTTCATGACGATGTCCCTCCTGAATTAATGGCCTGCGAGATCCCGTGAAACTGATCCCGGATCAGTTGAATTCCAAGACTGAATTTCATCTGGTTTTCCGCCAGCAGCAGACTCTCGCGCTCCAGGTTCACGTTATTTCCGTCGGGACGCTCCAGCAGTCCGCGCACCCTCTTCACCACCGGCGTCGAGCCGTTGGGAAGCGAAGCGTTCGCGTAACCTCCCGCGAAGCTGCCTGCGTAAGACGCCCCCTCATCGCGCGCCGCCTCGACGCCCGCGCGCGCCAGCTCCGCGTGAAAGTCCAGATCGCGCGTCTGATATCCCGGCGTGTCGATGTTCGCCATGTTGGCCGTAATCAGCTTATGCCGGGCCACGTCGATATCGAGAAAGCGGCCGAGCGCCTCAACCATTGGATCGTTAATCATGGACATAACTGCTCCAACTCGGCAGCCCGTAGCTGCGAATTTTATTTCTCACCGTGCGCAGGCTTACGCCCAAAAGCCCCGCCGCCCGCGAGCGGTTCCCGCCAGTCGCCACCAGGGTCATCTCCAACAGCCGCCGCTCCATGTCTTCGAGCGAAATACCGGCCCGCAGGCGATCGTCTTTTTCTTTTTCTTTGTCTTTGATGTTTTCTCGCAAATCGACACCTTCGCCATCAGCCCGGTCGAGTCTGCCGTTCGCCGCCGCTTCCTCCCAGCCAAAACCTTCGATGCCCTCCCGCCCAATCTCGGTGCCCGCCGCCAAAGCCACCGCGCGCCGCAGGCAGTTCGACAACTCGCGCACATTGCCCGGCCAGCTGTGACCCTCGAGCCGCTCCACAAATTCTGCGCCCAGCCGCAGGCTCTTGCCCTGCGGACGGTACAGCCGCAGAAAATGTTCCGCCAGCTCCCGAACGTCGGAGCTGCGCTCCCGCAGCGGCGGCAAGCTGAGAGGAATCACATTCAGCCGGTAGAAAAGATCGGCGCGAAATTTTCCCTCCCGCACCATTTCCGCCAGGGCGCAATTTGTAGTCGAGATCACTCGCAAATCCACGTGCACCGTGCGCGTATCGCCCAGCCTCTCAAACTCCCGCTCCTGCAGAGCCCGCAGCAGCTTCGGCTGCAAGCCGAGCGGCATCTCGCCCACTTCGTCGAGCAACAGCGTTCCCCGGTGTGCCATCTCGAAGCGTCCCGGCTTGGCTGTGACGGCTCCGGTAAAAGCTCCCTTGACATAGCCGAAGAGCTCGCTTTCGAGCAAGGTCTCGGGAAAGGCCGCGCAATTCACCGCCACGAACGCATGATCGCGGCGCGGACTTAGCCTGTGAATCAGCCGTGCCACCAACTCCTTTCCCGTGCCGCTCTCGGCTTCAATCAGCACGTCGGCGTCGCTCGCCGCCGCTTGCCGCGCCCGGCCGAGCGCCCGCAGCCAGTTGGGAGAGTCTCCCACCAAACCTTCCGCCGCTTCCGCCTGCATCCGTGCCTGCGCCAGAATCCGCTCCGCCGCCTGCTCCAGTTGTTCGAACGAGACCGGCTTCACCAGATAATCGCAGGCGCCATCCTTCATCGCCGCCACCGCGTCGGGCACATTGCCAAACGCCGTCAACAGCACCACCGCCGTGTGCGGCGCCAGCGCGCGCGCCTCCCGCATCACGGCAAAGCCATCCGCCCCGGGCATGCGAATATCGGTCACCACCAGCGGATGCATTACCCGGCGGAACTTATCCAGCGCCTCCCCCGCGTTGGCCGCGGTGTCCACACTCCAGTCGCGCCGCAGGAAGTGAGCTTCGAGCGCCGCCCTCATTCCCGCTTCATCGTCGACCACTAAGACTCGATTCATCCCGCCATCCTCTCCCCGGACTGTTCGATAGTGGCGCAGTTTGCAGACTTCGGCTTCCTTCCCTCAAAGGCGTCATCCCGAAGCCCCGCGCTTTCACCAGCGGGGCGAGGGATCTCCCGCGCACTGCCATTGCATCCAGGATCAAACTGAGCCACCACCGTCTGTTGTCGAAATTTTCCCCGGAATCCCGCCCGCAAGTGTTCGCCCGCAAGAGGCAGCGTCAGCATGAAAGTCGCTCCCGATCCCGCGCGATTCGCTGCTGTGAGCGCTCCGCCATGCTGCTCAATGATCTTGCGCGACACTGCCAGCCCGAGCCCCGGCCCACCCGGGCGAGTGCTGAATCCCGGCTCAAAGATCTTCTCCGATGGCACGGGCTGGATTCCCGGTCCGGTGTCGCAGACAGAAATCACCGCGGAGGTGGCCTCGCCGTTTTGCATCTGCAGTCCCGAGATTTCCACCCAGCCTCCGCCGGGCATGGCCCGCAGCGCATTCAGCACCAGATTCAGCAGCACCTGCTCGAGACGATGACGGTCGGCGGCGAACCATACCCCGTGCAGCCGGTTGCGCAGGCACAATTCCACCCGCGCCTGCCGCGCCATGGGCACCAGAAACCCCCCCGCCCAGTCGAGCAGCATGCCCAAATCGATGGGCGCGCGCTCCGGAGGCGGCAGGCTGTGAAAGTGCAAAACATTATTTACCGTGGCCGCCAGCGTGCGCAGTCCTGCCTGCACCTGCTCCACCCACCGGCTGCACTCCGCCGAAAGTCCCGCCCCGGCCAGCAAGCCGGCAAATAATTCCAAACTGCCCAGCGGATTGCGCACCTCATGCGCCAGCACTGCCGCCATCTCCGCCAGGGCCTGCTCGCGGCGCAGCTTTTCCCGTTCCAGCAGCAGGCGCTTGGCGTCGCTCACATCGCGCATTATGAAAATAGAGACGCGGGTGCTGCCAGCGGCCGCAGCGTCACTTTCAATTGCACTCGCATTTTCATTTTCGTTCTCGTTTTTGTCTTCGTTCCTGCGTTGGCCTGGAACCACGGCATGCCGCACCGCCAGCCAGCGTTCGCCGCTCTCACCAGTAGGGAAGGATTGCTCGTGCTCGCCTGCGGCCGAACGGGCACGGTCGAGCAGTTCGCGCAGTGCGGGCGGGACGCTCAATATCGTGGCTGAATCTGGAGCAATCGAACCAGGCGAGGCAATGCCCCTCAGCAAGCGCCGACCCTCGGGATTCAGCCGCGAGATGGTGCCATCGGATTCTTCCACCAGCACCCCGCAGGGCAACCCATCCAAAATGTGATCCAGATGCTCCCGCATCTGGCGATTCTCGGCGAGACTCCGCCCCAGGCCAGCATTGCTCTGCTCCAACTCACCGTGCAGCCGCACCACTTCGGAGCGCAGCAGGCCATAGGAATGTTCGAGAGAGCCGGCGGCATCCGCAAACGAGCGAAACGCTTCGAGCAGGAACTGCTGCTTCTCGCTCGCGGCCTTTTCTCCTTCCACCAAGGAAGGGAGCGAAAACTCCCCGGCCAAGCTTACCGGGGGGCTCATTGAAGTGGGCAAATCTATCATGGCTGCAAGGCAACATCTGCACGGTTTGGGCCACTGGAGCTGAGAGATCGCTGAGATTCCCCTCAGCCTGCTCGCCCCGAGCACGAAAGGTGCCCGGCGGTGCGCGGGAAGCGGAAGGCCTGAAAGGGAAAGTACAGGTGATCGCCAAGAATCGTGTCCCCACTCTCCACCAGGATCGACGCCCGCTCCATCACATGCTGCAACTCGCGCACGTTGCCCTTCCACAGATGATCCTCGAGGATGTGCACTGCTTCCCGGCCCAGCCGCGGGCAGGGAGTATTCATGGCCGCCGCCATGCACGCCAGAAAGTGTTCGGCCAGCGGGATGATGTCGCCGCGCCGCTCGGCCAGTGGCGGCAACTCCAATGGAAATGCCGAGAGCCGATAGAACAGATCTTCGCGAAATTCTCCCCGGCCGGCCCGTCCCGCCAGATCCACGTTGCTCGCCGCAATCACCCGTACATCCACTCGCGTCAAGTCGGCCGTTCCTAAACGCTGCACTTCCTTTTGCTCGAGGAAGCGCAATAGCTTCGCCTGCATAGCCAGGGGCAACTCGCTGATCTCGTCGAGAAACAACGTTCCCCCATGCGCCGCCGGGATGCGCCCCACCTGCGCCTGCAATGCCCCGGTGAAGGCTCCTCGCACATAGCCAAACATCTCGGATTCCATCAGCGCCTCCGGGATCGCCGCGCAGTTTACCGCCACGAAGGGCCGCGCCGCCCGCGGACTCAGCATGTGCAGCGCCCGCGCCACCAACTCCTTGCCGCTTCCGGTCGGCCCGGCGATGAGCACCGTGGTCAGACGCGGAGCCACCAGCCGCGCCATGCGATACACTCTTTGCATCGCTTCGCTCGTGCCGATCATGCCCGGCAGCGGCTCGGCTCTGTGCCTTTCCTCTAGCTTTTCTGCCGTCTTCCATCCTGAATCTTCGTGCGGAATTCCGTTCTTTACCTCTGCTGTCGACGTGGTTTCTTCTCCCATCGGTAGTGACGATAACCCTGAGGTCGACGAAGCGTTTCCGCCCGCGTCCAACCTGGTCTCATCGCCGGGAAAAGTTATATCGGAGTCAAGCAGCACCACCTGAATTCCGGGAAATCGGCGCTGGATGATCGCAATCAATTCGTCGGTGTCGAGATCCGCCACCCGCCGATCGAGCACCAGTACCTGCCACTCTCCCTTCTCGAGCTTGCCCAAAGCTTCCGCCCCGCCTACGGCCTGCTGCACCGGACGGCAGCGGCCGTTCAGGCTGTGCAACACGCGCTCGCGGAAAGCCCTGCTCGGACTGGCAATCAGCGCTCCCCCTGCCCATCCGGCGATCGCCGGGAAGCTTGTCATAACCGTCATTTTTGCGGCTCCAGACTTAGAACTCTAGTTAGAACGGTTTCATGAACTTACAAATCCTCAATCGATCGAGAACCAGAATGAATCAAGCATGAAACATGAAAGAAGAAGGAAGATTGAGTGTTGATTTGACGCCGATAAAGGTTGATCGAGCGAAAGACGATCGATTAAGACACTAGGACTTCTTGGGACCGGACGCGGCTAGCCGCAGGGTCACGCTCTCGATCTCGCCTGTTCGCGCCTGTTCCCACTGCCCCCCGTTTTGTTCGCATGCGGCTTGCGCCACCAGCAACCCGAGTTCAGCGCGGGAAAAGGGTTCGGCTCGCGAACCTGCGAACTGAGTCTCTTCCCCTTGCCAGTGGAGTCGAATCGAAACTGCACCCGGCGCGCCCTCCTCCTCCGAAACAGTCTCAATCCTCATCGAGGTTCCTTGCGCCGCCAGGCTCAGAACTGATTCCAGCAGCCGGAACAAAAGGCCAGTCAGTACCCGACCTTCAATCATGACTTGCGCTGCAGTTGAGCCAATTACCACCAGGCTTACGCCCTTGGCTTCGGCCACGGGAGCCAGTTCGTCCATCACTCCGCCCAACACAGCCTTCAACTCCACCGTCTCGGGCGTTTCGCGGTTTTGCTGGCCTTCTTCCAGGCCATCCGCCACTTCGCGGATCGCCTCGACCAGCCCCCGCATGCGCTCGGTCAGCTCCAATCCCTCGTGCAGCCCACGGAGGTAGTCCTCGTTGCTGCGGGGAACTGCCAACGCTACCTCCATTGAGCACTGCAGTCCGGTCAGCGGCTGGTTCAGTGCGTGCAACAGTTGCGCCAGCGGGCTGCGACTTCTGACGTTTTCTTTCTGTTCTTCTGTCTCTATTTCTATTCCTTCGATCTTTGCCGGAATCGGCTCACCCTTCATCACTTCCGGCACGGTTGCAACGGGGCTTGTTGCCGACTGAGCAACTTTTGCCTCCGCGGGAGTCATGCCGGCACCTCCGCGCCGCTGCTGAGTTCGTATCCCACCCCGCGCACCGTATGAATCAGCTTCCGCGGGTGCCCGTCATCCACCTTGCGCCGCAGATAATTGATATAAACATCCACCACATTCGTCGTCGTGTCGAAAGTCAGGTTCCAGACGTGCTCGATGATCATCGCCCGCGATACTCTGCGCCCCGCGTTCCGCATCAGGTATTCGAGCAGGGAGAATTCCTTCGCGGTCAGGTCGATGCGCCGGCCGGCGCGTTCGGCACGGTGTTCCACGCGGTCGAGCTTTAGATCTTCGACCACCAGCACCGCTTCCGAAGGCAGATGGCTGCGCCGCAAGAGCGCCCGAATACGGGCCGAGAGTTCGCTGAAGGAAAACGGCTTCGGCAGATAATCGTCCGCGCCGGTGTCGAGGCACTGCACCCGGTCTTCCACCCGGCTGCGCTGCGTGAGCACCAGCACCGGCAAACTCGGCCGCCGCAGCCGCAAATGCCGCAGCACGCTGATCCCATCAAGCTTCGGCAGATTCAGGTCGAGGATGACCAGGTCATAATCAAACTCGCTCCCCATAGCCCGGGCTTGCTCTCCATCTTCGACCACATCTACCGCATAATGCTCCCCCAGCAGGCCTTGACGCACAAAACCGGCGAGAGCCACATCATCTTCTGCTATCAGAATTCTCATGGGCGGACCTTAATCACAGCCCGATTCTAATTAGAGGAGGCTCAAACGCGGCGGAAAGCGGCTCTGCACGAAGGTGTGCGCTTCCGGGAAAGGGCGCAGTTTCAAAAGCGGATTCGAAAAGCGGAAGCGGGAATATTCAAGACTCCTCGCACCATGCTGAAACGGCTACGTTCCTCGCGAGCCGGATCCTCTCCCGCGCACCTTGCGAATAGCCTATGCAGAATCACCTCCGAGGGCACGCCGCGAATCGTGGAAGTGACCGGCGCAAAATGTAGGGGCGGAAATGTAGGGAAAATGTAGGCAACAGACGGACGCTGGCAAAAAGCCAAAGCCCCGAGACTGGCTCGGGGCTTCGAGATACTAGACGACGTCCGCCAAACACCTACTATGATAAACGGCGCGCTTGAATTGTCAAGAATCTATGGTATCGAGTGACCCGAGGAGGGCAAGGGAGTCGAACCCTGGTGGCTGCAAACCACTCGACATTTGGCAGACGTCGTCCAGTACCCACTGGCAATACCCTCCTAAACGAGTCGTCCACCGTGTAACATTTTACGGGGACTTACTGGCGAAACGAACTGCGTAGGTCATGAATATTCGGGAACTGTACCGATTCGGGAGAACAGACCGGTTGTATATAAGAACTTATATGACAGGAATGATTACTGAGAGACATCTACAGCCCTTGCCGAACCCCATCGGTCAATCCCTGAGAACCTCGCCCTGCGGAGATAATCGAAGCAGCGAATTTGCGCCGAACTCCGCGGCGCCAGCACAAGGATACGTCTATTCCAAGAACTGCCCAGGCTGACGCTCGATGAAGTCCCTGCTGATGCCCGGGCTCTGGCTGCTCGCAGCCGCACTGCTTCTGCATTCGGGGGTCTTCGCTCCCAGCGCGGCCTCGATCAACGCATCATTGATCAACTTTGCCTTATATGGCGCGTTGATCGCGGGCCTGCTGATGGCCGGCCGCTTTCACTCCAGTCGCATCTTCGTCGCGCTGCTGGTTCTTTTTCTCGCCGAGCGCGCGCTGGACTATTTTTCTCCCGCTCATGTAGTCGGATCGAGCCGCATCGCCCTGGCCACAATCGGGCTGCTCCTTCCTTTCAACTTCGTGCTGCTATCGCTTCACCAGGAAAAAGGATTCACGCTCCCGAGCCTTGGACCGTTCAGCGTGCTGATCTTTATCGAGTCGGTGATCGTAGCTGTCGTGTGTCGTCCGGAACCAACCGCGCCGCACGCTCTCCATCATGCTCTTGCGTCCGCGCCGCTGCCCTTCGCCACGCTGTTGGCCTTCGCTGCGGCAACCATCATCTTGCTGGTGCGTTTTCTGCTCTTCCGCAAACCGGTCGAGAGTGGATTGCTCTGGGCTCTCGCCGCGTGCTTTCTCGCACTCCATTTCGGAGGCGCTGGACGAATCCCCACAGGCTATTTCGCGACCGCCGCTTTAACGCTGGCAGGTTCGATCGTCGAGACGTCCTATCGGCTCGCCTATTACGATGAACTCACCGCGCTCCCTTCTCGGCGCGCTTTTCATGAGGCATTGCTTCGGCTCACAGCGCCGTACTGCATTGCGATGGTGGATATCGATCACTTCAAGCGCTGCAACGATACTTACGGTCACGACACCGGAGACGAGGTATTGCGCATGGTGGCTGCGCGACTGGCGCGGGTGAGCGGTGGAGGACAGGCTTACCGCGTCGGCGGCGAAGAGTTCGCTGTCATATTTCCCGGCAAGACTACGAAGGATGTTCTTGATCCGCTGGAGCAGCTGCGGTTGGATATTGCGGCCAGTTCTTTTCGGCTGCGCGGCACGGAGCGGCGGCAGGAAGAGCGCGGTCCCGATCGCCGCACTCGAACGGCGCAAACCCGCGTTCAAACTGGACGAGCAATCCGGAAGCTTGCGCAAGTCAGCGCACACCGGGAGAGCGCACCCGCGGAACTCTCGGTGACCGCCAGCATGGGCGTGGCCACCGCAACCGAGCCTAACTGTTCCGCCGAGGAAGTGATCAAGGCTGCGGATAAAGCTCTCTACCGGGCGAAGAATGCCGGGCGCAATCGCATTGAGACGTCAGGCGCAGCGCGACGCCGCACGCGGAGCAAATCTGCTGGTATTGCGTAGGTTAGTGTTGCGTAGGTTAGTGTTGCGTAGATTAGTATTCCGTCGATGGAATCGAAGGCCAAGGAACGTGCGGCCCGGAACGCCACTATTAGGGCGGGAACCATGACGCCCCGGGCTCGAACGTTTTCGCAAGCACCACAGGCCGTGCGGTCAGCCTGCGGGTGAAGGTGGGACCGAGCGTCTCCGGCCGCTGCCTGCGCAGGCGGGACATTGCATCCGAATAAAGGCTACGCCTTCAGACCTACCACTGATGTCCACAGGTCTAGCCACGAATCCGGTACCGCCGCAGTGCGGGCAGTCTTGCGGGTCCACTCATCCCCCTCATTGGAAGTGAGTGTTTCATTAAATTCGCCTGATGAAAGCGGAAAGTGATTTGTGTTACGAAAACCGAACAAAGATCTATTTATGGGCTTAAGTGAGGCGCAAAGTCAGCGGCGGATGAGCAATGCCCTCGACCTCGGCGGTCCACGAATCGCCGGCATCCGTGAGATGGCCGGCAGTCAGCGTTCCCGAGCTAACGATTTCCCCTGCACTTAACGGCCGAGAGGGAAAACGGCGCACGATCGCCGCACCCAGTTCGGCCAGACACAATGCCGGGCTCTTCAGAGAATTCTTGCCGGAACCTTCTTCGACGAACTCTCCATTCCTCGACATGCGCACTTTGAATTGAGCTAACTGCCCGGCCAGAGTCACAATGGAGTCGGGACGCACCTCAACACGCTCTCCGATCACGAGCGCGGCGTGAAGTCCGAAAGATGCAACGAAGTCGCTGGGCTGAAATTTCCAGTCCGGGTAAGGGCAATCGATGATTTCAAAGCCCAGGGCCAGCCAATCGACGGCTTCGAGGGGGGGGGGGGGGGGGGGGGGGGGGGGGGGGGGGGGGGAGGGGGGGGGGGGGGGGGGGGGCGTCGGCCAGACACAATGCCGGGCTCTTCAGAGAATTCTTGCCGGAACCTTCTTCGACGAACTCTCCATTCCTCGACATGCGCACTTTGAATTGAGCTAACTGCCCGGCCAGAGTCACAATGGAGTCGGGACGCACCTCAACACGCTCTCCGATCACGAGCGCGGCGTGAAGTCCGAAAGATGCAACGAAGTCGCTGGGCTGAAATTTCCAGTCCGGGTAAGGGCAATCGATGATTTCAAAGCCCAGGGCCAGCCAATCGACGGCTTCGAGAGCGGCCGTGGCATCGAGAGTTTGCGAGGCAAGATGGTGCGCAACCATGTCTTGCGCACCCAACGGATGTTTCAATCCGAAGACGATCTCCGGCTCGATCTTCAGTGAGCGTCGATTGGGAAGGGAAAGCGCTGCGGAATTGTTCTCGCTATCGTGAACCGTGTCGCTGTACATATGGGCCCAAACCAGCGTTTCGAGTTTGAGTACGCGCCACATGGCCTTGTTGGCATAGCCAACCTTGCGGCCAATGGAGCGCACCCCTGCGGCCTCGCGCATTTGCTTGAGCTCGGCCTCGACTTCGTAGGCGGCGTTGAGATCGAAGCCGGGTCGAGCGGAGGGCGGAATCGGCAGTATTTTGCCGGTTTCATACGCGGACATCAGGTCACTTGCTAAAGCTTTGGCCTCGCTGTATATCATGGCTGATATCGCTCCACCGAATCTCGTTGGTGCTTACTCATCATTATTATGGTGCAGCATTATTATTGTGCAGCGCGAGATTCGAAACTGGCAATTGTTGGGGCCGATTGTATCGAAAGCGAATCCAGCCAACCGATGATCAAGAATCGTCACCTTAATTTGATTCTGCGCGGCTGATAGGCGCAGAAAATCGCCTCGCATTTTTCATGCACTGAGCTCGGCCTCAGCGTT
The DNA here is from genome assembly GCA_963789875.1 of uncultured Acidobacteriaceae bacterium. Lineage (GTDB taxonomy): Bacteria > Acidobacteriota > Terriglobia > Terriglobales > Acidobacteriaceae > Sulfotelmatobacter. The sequence goes on from CAWBMI010000002.1 coordinate 1,042,676, forward strand.
CGTTGCTGCTTTCCCGTCCAGGAAAAAATGACTAGCAAAAAACCATTGAAAGTTGCTCCGTCACCCGAGTCGCCCATCACCACTCGCGCCGAGCAGAAGCAAGTGGAAGAACGCCTGGCCATCGGCGCGAATGTGGTCTACGAGACGATTCGCCGCGAAGGCGAAGACGAACTGCAACGCCCCGCCGCTGCATTGGCATGGTCAGGGCTTGCGGCCGGACTGTCCATGGGCTTCTCATTTATCGCAGAGGGGCTTTTGATGTCCCACTTACCCGACCAGCCATGGCGGGTGTTGATTGCGCGAGCCGGATACTGCATAGGATTTCTCATCGTTATCCTGGGACGGCAGCAGCTTTTTACGGAAAACACCCTCACTGTGGTATTACCTCTGTTAGTGCGGAAAGACCTGTCCACATTGCTAAAGATGCTGCGACTGTGGGCCGTCGTGTTGACGGCAAACCTGGTGGGGACCTTTCTTTTCGCCCTGGTGATTGGACGCATCAATGTGTTCGATGCTCGCACGCAACAATGTTTGGCCGAGATCGGCGCCTCGCATATGGGGGCATCATTCGGAATCGTAATAGTGCGGGCTGTCTTTGCCGGCTGGCTGATTGCGCTGATGGTATGGCTGCTTCCGGGCGCTGAGTCGGCACGCGTAAGCATCATCATCATCGTCACGTACTTGGTGGGAATCAGCGGCTTTAACCACATCGTCGCCGGTTCGACCACGATGTTCTATTTGATAGTCACAAAGTCGATATCGCTGGGAACATACTTCATGCAGTTTTTCCTTCCTACCTTGCTGGGCAATGTAATCGGCGGGATGTCATTAGTGGCGGCCCTTGGGCATGCCCAGGTGGTAGGCGGGAAAGAGGAATAAATCGGGCTGACTACCGACCAAAAACGCGCGCAATTCTCATTGAGAGTAGCGGGCGCGCTCTAGATGAGACGTTAATCACCCGGCGGAAGCGGCATTCGTCGAACAATCACATGGTGCTGATCTTCACGTAGCGAGCGGCATCCTTCAGCGACATAAGAAAAATGTATCCCGCAAATATCAGTCCTGCCGTTCCGAGTACATTGCGAACTACTTTTATGGCGCTCATTAAACGCTCCTTAGGTCTACTTGGCTTCTAGTTGGTTGCGCTTGTGTCTTAAAAGGATGCGGGATTTCAGAGAGAGTGGCAACAAGAAAGGCCGGGCGCGAACCCGGCCATTACCCATAATGGACTGAGTGTTATTCCAAAACTCCTGCCTAGAATCTACAGACTCTTCGTTTTAAGCCTACTTACGAGGGGTCGAGGGTGCCTGGCGCGACTGCAGAGCCTGACGCTGCTGCTCGTGCCTCTGCTGCAATTGCTGTGTTTGCTGTTGATGTTTCTGCTCCAGTTGTTGTTTTTGAGCGTCGTTGGCTTTCTGAGCGGTCTTTTGATGTTCCTGGTCCTGCTTCTGCTGCAGCTTTTGCCGCTCCTGATTCTGCTTGGCAACTAATTTATCCTGCTGTTGCATGTACTTGCGATCCGACTTCGAGTTCCCTGTATTTGGCGCCGGTCCGCGGTCAATCGGAGGCAAGTCGCCCGGATGCACTGGATTGTTGCCGGGCCGCCCCGCAGTCGATCCGCCGCGGGTCTCTGCAGTCCCTCGATTCTCAGCCCGATAAGGTCCTCCTGCTTCTTTGGCGGCAACCACACCACTTCCACTGAACTCACCCGGCCTGCCGGTGGCGGCGATTGGCGGCTTGCCATGGTTTGCCGAAGCGCGCAACTGCGGATTACTTCGCGCCGCCTGCACGTGTTGAGTTTGTGCAGCGACCGGCGGAACGTGACGATCATGCTCGGCGGCCTGCTCTTCCGGGGTCGGACGTGCCTCGATCCCTCCGTTGCCGCCGTTGTAGCTGACACGCGTCACCGTGCGGTTTACGATTGTAGTGTTGTAAACGTTGTGAATCTCAGTCACGTTCACATTCATTACTGCGCGGTTATAGAAGAAGTGCCCGCCATCCCAGCGGCCGCCTTCAAAGCCCACTCCAAAGTAGCCGAAGCCGTAATAAATGCCTCCGTAGAAACCGACATGTGGTCCCCAGAAACCGTCATGGAAGAAAAACCCACCGTCGCCCCATCCCCACCAGCCTGGAGTCCACAAGAAACCGACTTCCGGAGCTAATACCCACGTGCCCGGAACCCAGTAGTAATCGGCATCATCGTAGTCGTAAGCCCAAAAGCCAGGCGTCCAGAGATAGCCGTCTCCCGGACAAATGGGTTGCTCGTAAATGGGCAATGCCGGCGGACCGATAGACACCGCTACGCCGATCTGCGCAAATGATTTTTGCTGGAACAATACGGAAGAAAGAGCTAATACAACGAGTAGCAACGAAAACCAACGTAGGGGGAGAATCTTACTCATGCCACTCCTCTCGCCAGTCATCCCTCGTTTTCCCGCTCTTTCACTTCCGCGGTTCCGTGGATCGGCTGGCGCACCAACGCACAGCTATTTCACTCTCAAAGGTCCCGAAATGTCTACCTCCGTAAAATGCTTCGTCCAGGGTTAACGAAGGACGGGCGAACAAAGGAGGGGCGAACGAAGGCGTGGGCGAACGAAGGCGCGGTTCGCTTCCGCGCCCTCATTTGGCTCCGCTATGCGACCCGACGATCTTCACTCGCGACATCACTCGCGCTCCGGTCTCCACTGGCTTCTCCCGTAGAAGAGATGTCCTGTGCGCCAGTTCCGCCGAGAATGTCCTTGGCGCGCTTCGTCCACTCCGAACTATCGCAGTGCACGGAAAGCAGAATGCCACCGTCTCTCACTCGCCCTTCGTAACGTTTAGCCTCGTATTCCGGAATTCCCATGCCGATGAGGGCTCCGGCAATCCCGCCTACCGCGCCTCCGACTCCCACGCCCGCCAGCGCCGCCATGATCGGACCGGCTGCGATAAAGGGACCGATGCCCGGAATTGCCAGCGCGCCGATGCCGGCCAGCCAGCCCAGCGCTCCGCCCACTACAGCGCCGGTGCCCATGCCCGCGCTTGCACCCTCAGGAGCCTTGGTGTTTTTTTCGTGCGCGAAATCCCGAGATCCGGAACTCTCCGGAAACAATACCGAAATGTCTTCGCTCCTGAAGCCCGCGATGTTGAGGGCGTCGACTCCTTTTTCAACGCCAGCATAGGTGGAATAAATACCAAAAACTGCAGTGTTCTTTCCCGCCATAAAATTAATCTCCCGTTACAGTGATTATCAAAATTCGATCTATTAGCAACCTAGGTCGCGCATCAAGACGGGTCTATCGGGTGAAAGCTGCATGCGGGACACCCGTGCTAGGGTATGAAGAACAAAAATTACGCCTCCGACTCCGCGCGAACTTCTTGCGCCTCTGCGACCTCTGCAGCGATGGGATCGATAATCTGTTGGATTTGATTGAGTGCATCCGACAACGTCGTAACCACTGCGCTCGGACATCCTGCTCCCAGGCGCTCCTGCGCGGCAGTCGCGCCTCCCTCGAAATTCCACAGGCCTACCACAAGCTCAAGATTAGAAATATTCTTTCTTAACCTCCGGCATAGCAACCGCGCCTGGTTCACCGAAAATGGTGGGATCGCTGACAAAATAACAATCCTCGAGGCGGCGGGCGAGAGTTCTGAAGCCAGATTCTCGATAGAAGCTGTACCGAACTCATGAACCCGGTGGCCGGCTTGGGAGAGCACCTGGACCAGCATAGTCGTGGCTAATTCGTCGGCGCCTTCTCGCGCCGGGACACACGCGATTTCTGCGGTTGAAGTGGCAGTTATGCGCAGCCGCACTTCGCCTGCGTCTGCACTTCGCGGGAGATCGCTTTCCTCAAGAGTTTCGCCCAACTCCTCGACGAGCTCCTTGGTGGTCCTGAAAATAAAACGCCTGGTGTCGTCGTCGACGTCGCCGGTGCTGTAATCCTGTTCCGCCAACTTAAGTGCCGGAATGAGTACAGATTCGTAGAGGACCTCAAGTGGATGATCTTTGAGATAGGTTTCCGCTATCGTGCGAGCCTCTTCCTGATCGAGGGCCAGCAAGCGCTGGTAGAAATGCTGCTCAGGGGGAAGTACAGGTTCGTCGCCCAACACAATTTCCAGGAACTTCAACTGCGGAACATGGCGCCCTAACACCATCAGGCACACGGTGAGGGGAGTCGACAAAATAAGTCCGACGGGCCCCCAGAGCATGGCCCAGAAAACCGCGGCCACAAGAATGGCGAGTGACGAAATCCCAGTGTGCGCGCCATAGAGCAGAGGCTCAAGAATGTTTGAGACCGTCAACTCCAGAACGACGAATACACCGAAAGCTGATGCTGCATGCCCCCAGCCGGGAAAAACCGCCAACGACATGGCAACTGGAAACGCTGCACCGATCAGCGTGCCGATGTAGGGGACAAATCGCAGAATGACGCCCAGCACGCCGAACAACGATGCGTGCGGTACGCCGATAAAGTGGAGGGCTAATCCAAACGAGAGGCCGTAGCAGGCGTTCACGAGAAACTGCAGCATGAGATAGCGACTGAGGCGTTGAGCGGCATCGTCGAGAGCCTGGGTCATCAGGCTCAATTGTCCTCGTCCCGCCAGCCGAATCAAGCGATTCCGCAAGTCTTCGCGCTGGACCAGCATGAATAAAGTGAAGATGACGACGATGGCGGCGGTTTCGATTGGTCCCGTCAGCGGACCTAAAAGCTCCCGCAACTCTTGGATAAGACTCGACTGCGGGGCGGTGACCTGAACCGGAAGCGGTCGAGCCGAAGCCTTGTTTTGAGCTCGCGCCGTAATCTCTCCGGGAACTGCGCTCAATTCTTTGTTCAGCGCCTCCACGGTTGCAGTTGCCTTACTAAGATTTCCGTCCTTCCTGGCGTGCAGCGCGTGGATCTTTGTGTCCAGGTTCTCTTGATAACTTGGCAGCTCCGATAAAATCTCGACCAGGGGTCCGGCTGCTCCCCACATCACAATTCCGATCAATGCGAACGAAAGGAGCGTAACCAGGAACACCGCCGGGACGCGGCCCAAGCGCAATTTCTCCAGGGCCATCACCATTGGAGTGAGGAGGAAACTCAGGACCAGAGCCAGCGCCAAAGGGATGAATACCTGCCGGCCGAAATATAGGGCGGCTATCGCCAGCACACAAGCGATGAGCACCAATGACTGCGAAGAAGACGGAGAATCCTTGGAGCGGATCAAAGCGGAACTCCGGTTCACAAACGCGCCGGTTTGGAAATGACGCGGGTCGAAACCCTGAGAGCGCGACGAAGAGCGGCGTCCATTGCAGTGTCCTTTCCGCGAACAATACGTTAGTGGCCTTGTACGCTCCGCGGGTTGCCAAAATGAAAATGCGCTCGCCATGTGCAACCAGGTCAGTACAATTTCGACAAGCGCATCGACGGCTACACAAAGGTTTCGACGAAGTTCGAAGAGAAAGCCGCGCGAGAGTTTGCAGGCTAGCTGTGTGGAGGACGAGCCCGTCCCATCTTATTTCGCGGAGAACCATCCGCCACGGCTTACATTTGCAACTAAGGGAAGAATGATTTCTATACCGCCACTTCGAGAAACCATACGAACAAATTATTGAGGAGAACATAATATGACTAAGGATTCGCTCAAAGAGCTATTCGTCGATGAATTGAGAGATCTGTTCAACGCCGAAAATCAACTAACCAAAGCACTGCCGAAAATGGCAAAAGCGGCAACGTCCGATGAATTGCGCCAGGGATTCGAAGAGCATCTGGAGCAGACCAGGGGCCATGTCGAGCGGCTGCAGCAGATCTTTGACATGCTCGGAGAGAAAGCCACGGGCAAGAAGTGTCTCGGCATGGAAGGCTTGGTGAAGGAGGGCGCCGAGGTGATGGACGAAGACTTCGAAGAGGCAGTCATGGATGCTGCCCTCATCTCTGCAGCTCAGCGCGTCGAGCATTATGAAATTGCAGCGTACGGTAGCGTCATTGCCTTCGCTGAGCAGCTCGGCGAAGAAGAGCAAGCGTCTCTTCTTAAGGAAACACTCGAAGAGGAGAAGGAGACCGACGACAAGCTGACCGAGTTGGCGAAAGAAATTAATGCTCAGGCCGAAGAAGGCGGCAGCGATGAAGAAGTCGATGCCGGTTCGGAGGATCAGGAGCCGCAGACCGGGAAGCGGAAGCCACGCCGGGCTGCATAGAAACGCAAGTCGCGTGGTGACGGGGAGGTCGATGATTTCGAGGGCCTCTCCGCCGCCCCATACTCTAATCCTGACCCAACCTCTTATGCCGCTTGGGTCTCTAAGTGGCTGGAGAAAATCATGGCTAAGAAGAAAAATTCCTCATCCAAGAAAAAATCGAGCCGCAAATACGGGCAGGCGGCGAGCAAATCCGTAGAGAGCGCCATGCGCCGAAAGAAAAAAGGCACGCTGCGTTCGGGCAAAGGTGGCAAGGGAGGCGCAGTGAAGAGCCGCAAGCAAGCAATTGCGATCGGCCTTTCTGAGGCACGCGAAAAAGGCGCCAAGGTTCCGAGAAAGAAAAAAGCTACCTAGGGCACAACAGCTATGCAGCCTTTCGCGCAGCGATTTCTTATCCGCCTGGATGCGTCGCGACAGGGCGTCTTTGCCTTCGCAATCACCCCACGGCGTGCCGGTTCTTTCTTGACGTAGGCATGTGTGGTTCCTGCAGGCGAGATGCAGCTATCATAGATTTCTGTATATTCCTCCGGCGAATTTGATCGATATGTTAGTACTGCTTCAGACACCGTTTTCGGTCTCACGCATTTCTCGGTTATTTTTGAAGGAGCCAAAAGCTAGATGGCGCAACAACCTCAACTCATCGTGTGGCCCGGTCGGCCCTACCCTTTAGGATCCAGTTGGGACGGCGAGGGGGTTAACTTTGCCCTTTATTCGGAACACGGAGAGAAGGTGGAGCTTTGCCTTTTCGACCATACTGGCAAGCGGGAAACGCAGCGTGTCACGCTGCCTGAGCAAACCGATATGGTCTGGCACGGCTACCTGCCGGAAGCACGCCCCGGGCAACTCTACGGATACCGCGTATACGGTCCCTACGCACCGGAGCAGGGCCATCGCTTCAACCCAAACAAGCTTTTGCTTGATCCTTATGGTAAGCAACTCCAGGGCGCGATTCGCTGGAGTGACTCGCATTTCGGATACAGGGTAGGGAACAAACTGGAAGATCTCTCGTTCGATCGAAGAGATAACGCGGCAGGAATGCCCAAGAACCGCGTGATCGACTCCGCGTTCACATGGGGGAATGATGCACCGCCCCGCATACCTTGGCATGAGACGATCATCTATGAGCTCCACGTGAAAGGCTTCACCATGTGCCACCCCGATGTTCCCCAGCACTTACGCGGAACTTATGCCGGCCTCGCGACCGCGCCTGTCATCGAATACCTTACGCGACTAGGCGTGACTTCAATCGAACTCATGCCGGTTCATAGCTTCGTAGACGACCGCCAGTTAGTTGAACGTGGCTTGCGCAACTATTGGGGTTATAACTCGATCGGCTTTCTGGCGCTGGAGCCTCGCTATCTGGCGACTGATTCCATCAGCGAATTTAAGACCATGGTCAAAACGCTCCACTCGGCGGGGCTGGAAGTGATTCTCGACGTGGTATACAACCACACCGCGGAGGGTAATCATCTCGGCCCCACCTTATCGCTGAAGGGGATTGACAACAGTGCTTACTACCGTTTGGTAAGTGACGACTTACGTTATTACAAGGATTATACAGGCACAGGAAATACGTTGAACATGCGGCATCCGCGCGTGCTGCAGTTGATTATGGATAGCTTGCGGTATTGGGTGCTGGAAATGCACGTCGACGGTTTTCGTTTTGACCTCGCCGCCACTCTAGCTCGCGAACTGCACGAAGTAGATCGACTGGGAGCGTTCCTCGACATTATCCATCAGGACCCAGTCTTGTCGCAGGTAAAACTAATTGCGGAACCATGGGATCTTGGGGAAGGCGGATATCAGGTAGGCAATTTCCCTGTGGGCTGGGCGGAATGGAACGATCGCTATCGCGATACGGTTCGCTCGTACTGGAAGGGCGACGGAGTTGTCGGGGATCTCGCGTACCGGATTACGGGTTCAAGCGATCTTTATGCGCACAGCGGCCGGCGTCCTTACGCCAGCGTAAATTTTATAACTGCGCACGACGGCTTCACATTGCAGGATCTGGTGAGTTACAACGACAAGCATAATGAAGCTAACGGCGAAAACAATCGCGACGGAAATAATAACAATCGCAGCTGGAACTGCGGCGTCGAGGGACCTACCGACAACACCAACATCAATCTGCTCCGAGCCAAGCAAAAGCGAAACCTTCTAGCCACGCTACTTTTGTCGCAGGGCGTCCCAATGATTTACGCCGGGGACGCTATGGGCCACACGCAGAATGGAAACAACAACGCCTATTGCCAGGACAATGAAATTAGTTGGTTAAAGTGGGACCTGAAGCCTGAAGACCGTGACTTACTCACTTTCGTGCAACGCATGATCAATCTGCGCAAGCGGCATCCTGTCTTTCGTCGTCGCCGCTTCTTCCAGGGCCGTCCTATCAAGGGGGAGGCTGTCAAGGATGTGCTTTGGCTTAAGCCCAATGGCAACGAGATGAGTGAAGATGAGTGGCGAGATACCAACATTCATTGCCTTGGCATGTTTCTTTCGGGCCAGGGATTGGGAGAGACTGATGACCGCGGCCGAAAAGTCAGTGATGAAAACTTTCTCCTGCTTCTTAACGCCTTTCACGAAGATGTCTCCTTCACGCTTCCCGTATTCAGTTCGGGCGACCGTTGGATTTCATGGATGGACACCTCCCGGGAAAATGGCTTGCGCACGATCGACACGGTCGATGGCGGCAAAGCTTATCCCCTGCAAGCGCGTTCGATGGTAGTGATGATGGAGCGCCGCAGCAATGGTGGCAGTAAGAAGGAGGAGTCGAATGAAGCGCCGTCATAAGATGCCTTTCGGCGCGGAGTACGAAAACGAGAGCGTTCGCTTTCGTCTCTGGGCCCCGGCGGCGCGCCAGGTGGAAGTCTGCCTTGGCGATCACAATCAGTCTCAGCGGCTCACTCTTGACCGCTGCGGGGGCGACTGGTTTGAACTCATCGCTGAAAAAGTACAAGCCGGAACACAATATTCATTTCAGATCGACGGCGGCCAGCAAGTTCCTGATCCCGCCTCGCGCTTCCAACCCTGCGACGTTCACGGCCCAAGTGAAATTATCGACCCAGCCGCTTTCGAGTGGCATGACATCGACTGGCTTGGCCGCCGCTGGGAAGAGGCTGTGCTCTATGAGTTGCATGTTGGCGCCTTCACCCCAGCGGGAACTTTCTTGTCCGCCTGTGAACGCCTCGACTATTTGGCCGAACTGGGAGTGACAGCGGTGGAATTAATGCCAGTCGCAGACTTCCCCGGGCGTCGTAATTGGGGCTACGATGGTGCCTTTCCTTTCGCCCCGGATAGCACCTACGGCCGGCCCGGCGATCTTAAGGAATTTATACAACGCGCTCATCACCGCGGCATCATGGTTCTGCTGGATGTTGTCTACAATCATTTTGGTCCCGAGGGAAATTATCTGAATCTCTATGCCCCGCAATTCTTTACCGAGCGGCACAAGACTCCTTGGGGAAAGGGAATCAACTTCGACGGGCCCGAAAGCTGCACAGTGCGAGACTTCTTCATTCAAAACGCACTGTACTGGCTGATGGAGTATAACCTCGATGGACTGCGTCTGGATGCAGTGCACGCGATTATAGATGACTCTAGTCGGCACATCCTTGCGGAATTGGCCGACGTTATCCGGAGTACAGTCGATGTTGATCGGCAGATTCATCTGATCGTGGAGAACGATAATAATCAGTCGCGCTATCTTCGGCGTGCAGAAGGTTGTCGGCCGCCACTCTATACCGCGCAGTGGAATGATGATATCCACCATGCGCTGCATGTACTGATCACGGGCGAGCGCGACGGCTATTACTCCGACTATGCCCAGCGGCCTCTCGAGCAATTGGGGCAATCCTTAGTCGATGGATTTGCGTATCAAGGCGAGAAGTCTCTACACCGCAACGGCAAAACGCGAGGGGAACCTACGGCCGGCCTACCGCTCACTGCGTTCGTTTCTTTCCTGCAGAATCACGATCAGATAGGAAACCGCGCGTTTGGAGAACGCATCACGACGGACGTTGAGCCTCAGGCGGCTCGAGCCGCGGTAGCTACTCTACTGCTCGCGCCTTCTCCCCCAATGCTTTTTATGGGTGAAGAGTTCGGGACGGAGTCGCCATTTCCGTTTTTCTGCGACTTTGAAAAAGACTTGGCCGCGGCGGTTACTGCGGGGCGTCGAAATGAATTCGCTCGATTCGCCAGATTCAGTGACCCGGCCTCGCGCGAAGCTATACCAGATCCCAATGCCGTCGCTACATTCGAGGCTTCCATCCTTGACTGGAATGAACTGGGTGAACCGTCTCATCAGGAATGGTCATGCTTCTACCGGAATCTCCTCTCGCTGAGGCACGAATACGTTGTTCCCCGCCTCTCACAAGCGTGCAGAATTAAAGCAACCTATGAGATAGATGGCGGCAGAGGCATACGGACGCATTACGAATTCCCGGATGGCTCACGTCTGACTCTCCTCGCTAATTTGGGGAAGACATCAATATCAGGCTGGACTTCGTTATCGACGACTTCTCCCGCGGCTCGAATCATTTACGCAAGCGACGGAGTCGGTCCGGAGGCTCTGAGTCTTGGGGCCATGCCCGCGTGGTCCGTGATCTGGTTGCTTGAAGCATGAAGTCTCGGTCTTTCATACCGCTTGCGACCTACCGACTGCAACTCAACCACGACTTCACTTTCTCGCAGGCAACCTCGATCGTGTCCTATCTTGCTGATCTTGGTATTAGTCACTGTTACGTCTCCCCTTGCCTGAAAGCGCGTCCTGGCAGCATGCACGGGTATGACATCGTCGATCACAATTCCTTCAACCCAGAGATAGGCACTGCGGAAGAGTTTGACCATTTCGTAAAGACGCTTTACGAACACAACATGGGTCTGATTCTCGACATCGTTCCGAATCACATGGGCGTCATGGGCGGCGATAACATCTGGTGGCTGGATGTACTGGAGAATGGCGAGGCTTCCATTCACGCTAACTTCTTCGACATCGACTGGCATCCTCTGAAGGAGGAACTCGATGGCAAGGTATTAGTGGCTGTTCTACACGATCATTACGGAGCTGTGTTGGAAAGTGGCGAATTGAAGGTCGTATTCAATTCGGACCGCGGCGAGTTTGATATTTATTATCGCGACCATCGGCTTCCAATCGATCCGAAAGAATATCCCCGTATTCTTAAGTCATGTAACGCCGAACCGGCACCTAGTCTCGAAGTACAAACCCCCGACCTGCTTGAGTTTCAGAGCTTGATCACCGCGTTCGGACACTTGCCAGGAAGGAGGGAAATTGCCGGCGATCGGGTTGCGGAGCGCAATCGCGACAAGGAGATCCTCAAACGCCGACTGGCGGAGCTTTGTTCGCGGTCTCCAGAAATTGCCACGTGTATCGTTCGAGCGGTCGACTCTCTGAACGGGAACCCAGCGGACCCGGGAAGCTTCGAGCAACTGCACGAGCTCATCAAGGCTCAGGCCTTTCGCCTGGCTAACTGGAGGGTTGCCTCCGATGACATTAACTACCGGCGCTTTTTCGACACGAATGATCTCGCCGGCATTCGCATGGAGAATGAGAATGTTTTTCAGGCTACCCATCGACTCATTCTGCAACTGATCGCGGAAGGAAAAGTCGATGGTTTGCGCCTGGACCACCCTGACGGATTGTATGACCCGGCGCAGTACTTCGAACGTCTGCAACGTGCCCTATCTTCAACTGGAGGTTCCGACGCCACCGGATCAAGATACATAGTTATTGAGAAAATCCTTACAGGGTCAGAGCGACTGCCGGCCGATTGGCCTGTAGACGGGACGACCGGCTACGACTATGCGAACCTGGTGAATGGTTTGTTTGTCGACGTGGCGTCTGCTGGACGCCTCGAGCGCATTTACCGAGGCTTTGTTAACGACGACGAAACCTACGAAGAAATTGCCTATCGCTCGCGAAAGCTTATCGTTCAAGTCCCGCTCGCCAGCGAATTGAGTGTATTGGCGAACCAACTGGCGCGAATTGCTCTTTCCAAGCGGCGGACTTGCGACTTTACGCTCAATAGCCTGCGCGCTGCGCTGACAGAAGTCGTCTCCAGCTTTCCGGTTTACCGTACTTATGTAAGTCCTACCCAAGTCTCCGATAATGACGAACGTTACATACGCTATGCCGTCGACGTCGCTAAGTGGAGAAGTCCCGCGGCTGATACGAGTATCTTCGATTTCATCCGTGAAGTACTTCTGACCAGCATCGCTGAGGGACAGGATGCAGCCTACCAAAATGCGATTATGGCATTCGCGATGAAGTTTCAGCAGTTTACCAGCCCGGTGATGGCGAAGGGTCTCGAAGACACTGCGTTCTATCGCTATGAGCGTCTGGTGTCATTGAATGATGTGGGAGGTGATTTGCGTCGCTTCGGAACTACGCCAGACGAGTTCCATGAGGCGAATTTGGAGCGTTTGCGTCTGTGGCCCAACACCATGCTCGCTACCGGCACGCACGATTCGAAGCGTTCAGAAGATGTTCGCGCTCGCATCAACGTGTTGTCGGAGATATCGGGACAGTGGAGGCTTCGCGTGCGGGATTGGCGACGCTTCAATCACTCCCACAAGCGCATGGTCAATGATCAACTTTCACCCTCGCCCAACGATGAATACTTGTTCTATCAGACATTAGTGGGGGCTTGGCCGGTCTCGCCTCTTAGTAACGAAAACGAATGGAACGGTTTCTCCGACCGGATGGAGAGCTATATGTTGAAAGCTATCCGGGAAGCGAAGGAGAACACGAGCTGGATCAATCGCAACGCTGAATATGAGGCCTCGGTATCTTCATTTGTACGGGCGTTGCTTAATCCAGCCGGTGACAATCGCTTTCTAGGTGACTTTGTGCCCTTTCAAAGGGGAATCGCTCGAATCGGGATGTGGAACAGTCTGTCGCAGACTCTTCTCAAGTTGACTTGCCCCGGTGTCCCTGATATCTATCAAGGAACAGAGTTGTGGGATTTCAGTTTGGTGGACCCGGATAACCGCCGTCCTGTGGACTATAGCCTGAGGCGGGCAATGTTCGAGCGCTTACGCCAATCAAGTAACACCGCTGACGCTGCATCTATCGCCCGCCTTCTCGCGACACCCGAAGACGGAGGTCTAAAACTGCATTTGATCTGGCGAACTTTATGCTTACGGCAGGACAAACCAGAACTATTCCAGCGGGGGGACTATGTTCCTTTGCGAGTAATAGGAACGAACGCCGAACATATCATAGCGTTCTCCAGAGAGTCAGAGAGTAAGACCCTCTTAGTGGTTGTCCCACGTCTTATCGCCAGCCTGCTCAACGATAGTGACCTTCCACCCATGGGCGAGATAGTCTGGGGGGATACGGCAATCTTGCTGCCGCCCGCTATGGGCAAGAATCCCTATCGAAACGCATTTACTGGAGAAATACTTTCCCTCGAGGCCGAAGTGAGAGCTTCGGCCCTTCTATCGAAGTTTCCAGTCGCACTCTGCGTTCTCGAATGAATCCCTCTGGAGTTATTGATTGACTCGCAGAAGCATCATTGTTCCCCCTTCAAGTTTGACATTGTTCTTATCTGAACTCAGCACAGATCCGTCTGCAGGATTAGCCGCAGGCGATAGCGTCAGGTTGGAAATACCGACGACACCTCGTGTATTACCTGTGATCGGCTGATGCGTGTTGGCCGAAGAGTTGCTAGGCCCGTCGCTTGGCAGCGAAGAAGTCGGCATCGGAGTCCCACTGCTCATTCCCGGATTCCGCCCGCCGCTCGGCCCCGACTGTGTCCCGGTCGTGTTGGGCGCGCTCTGGGCTTGAGGTGTGTTATCGCTGCCGTTATTGTTGCCATTTAAAGCTGCCGGGGCAATTACTGCCTGAATGGACATGGGCATCGTGATATTGCCGCCATTTTTCATAACAGCATGATCAAATGCGATGCCGATCTGTGACCCTTTCTGGTCTTTGTTGCGGGCTTGAGCTCCGGTCACATGTCCCATCACTTTAGTATCTCTCGGTAGAATTACTTCGCCATTACCAGCCTTAAGATCCTCTGTAACTTTCGCTTCAATTTGCTCGCCGGTCTTCACCTTCTTCGCGTCCACCGTCTTCGTGAGTTCTATGGGGATCACGCTGCCGGGAGCGATCTGAGTCGTCGTCCGGCCCGGATCCGCGGGCCTAGTTGAATTCGAGTTACCGGATGGTTCTGCCGCCTCCTGGGCTGACGTTACACCGCATAACGCTACTCCTGCCAGAATTGTGATACAGAGCCGTTTCATAAAACTGCCTCCTTATTCCTGAGCTGGTGTTTCCGAAAGAGTATGAAAGTTAGATGTAATTTCACCACTGAGGTAGAAGAGGAAATACTGAATTGCCCTATTAAAGAAGCGATTCCAGGCAACCAATTTCAATGGATTCGGAACCTAATCGTGATTCTCCGCATAGCAGGCGATCTGTCTCAATGCCGAATCCTTTAGGAGGGAAGCCATGAAAGCGCAAGAATCCGCTGGGAAGGTTGAGCCGATTCTTAGCGATGTCGGCGAGATCCGGCGCCGGGGGCGGCATCCCATGGATCAGGGAGCGTTCACGGACGGGCATCGAGCTGACCGCACAGACGTGATCGACATCTTGAATCAGGTGTTGGCCGCTGAACTGGTCTGCGCCCTCCGTTATAAACGACATCACCACATGGCCGCCGAGATCGACGCGCAGTCAATGGCCGAAGAATTTCTCGAACATGCCGCCGACGAGCAGCAGCATGCCGACATGATCGCGGAGCGAATCACGCAACTCGACGGCGCTCCAGATTTTAATCCCGCAGGCATGCTTACCCGCAGTCCCTCGGAATACGTGGAAGGCGACAGTTTGGTGGACATGCTCAAAGAGGATCTGGTCGCCGAGCGCGTGGCCATCGAGTCTTACACCGAGATCATTCGTTACCTGGGCGAGAACGATCCCAACAGCCGGCGCATTATGGAAGAAATCCTGGCAGAGGAAGAAGAGCATGCCGACGATATGAAGACTCTGCTGGAAACTTTCACCCAGGTAGCCTGAGTGCGAGTTTTGCAGACGCGGTCAACCGCCTATCAAGCCTCTGTTTTCCGATTATCGCGAGGCTCGACGCCGAGTTTCTGTGATCGCCGCATCCAATCGAGCCGCGAGTTCGCCGAACCCTGGTTTGGGGCCGTTCCAGCGCAACTCGTCCACGTTGTCGAAGAGCGCAATGTCAGTCCGTAGCGTAGCCAGTGTGCGAAACAGCTCTGCCTGCTCGCGATCGCGGAGAAGCGTGTTGGCAAGGGTACTCGCGCCGGCAACATTCACGTGCCACTCGCGCCACTCGGCGGGAATCGATTCAAGGTGCAGAAACCTGGCAAGCACAGCGGCCGAGGATTTAGCACCCCAGCCGCGTAGCCCCGGATAACCATCGGCGCTGTCGCCCACTAAAGCCAGATAGTCAGGGATCGACTCCGGCCCGACTCCAAATTTCTTGACCACACCGGCTTCGTCCAAGACTACTCGGGTCCGGCGATTCAGCTGGACGATCCGCGTTCCGCTCACACATTGCGCAAGGTCCTTGTCCGGCGTGCAGATGATTACCTGTTCGACGCGACTATCTTTAGCCGCCGCTGCCGCCCCTGCGGCAAGCGCATCGTCCGCCTCGAACTCGACCATTGGCCAGACCAAGATGCCCGCCGCTGCTAACACTTCTTCGAGCAACGGAAATTGCGCCCACAGGTCGGGCTCGATGCCTTCGCCAGTTTTATAACCTGGCCACAAGCCGTTGCGGAAGGACTCGATCACGTGATCCGTGGCAACGGCAACGTGGGTAGCGCCGCCGTCCTTCATCATGCCGAGCACCGAGGCTAGAACGCCTCGGACCGCGGCCACCTCTCGCCCTTCAGAATCCTTGGCCGACGGCAGCGCATAGTAGTGCCTGAACAACTCGTACGTGCCATCGACCAAGTAAATGTCCAAGCTTAGCTCCAACAAAACCCTACAGGATGGCTGGAGGCACAATCAACTCGAGCCGACTCTATTCGGCCATATCACGGGACACTTCGCAACTTTCAGTCATGCGTTCGTGCCACCATAGACGGTCAGGTTCGCACCGGTGATGTAGGAGGCACTATCGGGGGATCGAAAACAAGTTTGGCGGTCGTAGTTGTCCATTTGCTTTTGTCCAGAGCTTCACCGAAAAACGGCGATTCCATCCCTACTACGGTGGCTCGGTTTCGCCGCGTAGGCTACGATTGCATACGTGGTGGCGGATTCGGCTAACAAAGCAAGACCACCCAAGCTTATGTCACAGGCCACATCACGGAACGGAAAGGAACGCGTAATGGCGAGGACTTCTCATAAAAGCCTTTGCCCAGTGGAAGCGAGTTTATTGTTGGCACTGATGTTCGCGCTCCCGCTCGTGGCCCAACAAAGTGCGCCGTCTGTGACGGCCTGGACCGCGGTAGTCCTCACGGCTGCGGGCCAACCTGTGGCAGGAGCGAAAGTGACATTATTCACATCTTCCGCCCGCGAGAATCAGCTAACTGCGGTGACGGGAAACGATGGAAAGGTCGCGATCGCGGCCATCGCACAAGGGTCGCATAACGTAACCGTACAACTGCCGGGGCGAACTCCGACTGCCCCAGTGGCTGTGGACGTTACGGGCCCGACAGTTGTGCTGACCGTATCCGAGCAAAACATCCTGTCTGTCGCAGCCGATCCGCGAACTCCAGCGGGAGCCGCGACCGGAAATCCAGGCACAACTTCGACCGCGACGAGCGGAAGCAGCGGCGAGAAACTCTCGAGCCAGAAGGTAAACGAGTTGCCGCTGAACGGACGCGACTTCAGCACGCTGCTGTTGTTAGCCGCAGGCACCATGACGGACGTGAATGGGCAGACGAATTTCACCCAGCAGTTCGCCATTAACGGACAGCGCGGCGTGGAGGCTGTGTTCGCGATGGACGGCGCCGATACCAGCGATCCTGAGATGGGCGGGAGTACGTTCACAAATTTCAACGTGGACGCAATTCAGGAGCTGCAATCAAGCTCCGGCTGGATGCCGGCGAATATCGGGCGGGGCGGGGCTGGCTTCACCGACATCGTGACGCGATCCGGGAAAAGCGGCTTTCACGGATCATTCTTTGAGTTCCTAAGGAATTCTGCTCTCGATGCGCGGAACTATTTCGATCACCCCTCGATTGCGGAGCCAGGGCGAATTCCTCCTTTTCGGAGAAACGAGTTCGGATTCACGAACGGCGGACCGATTGTATTGCCGAATGTGTATGACGGGCGCGGCCGAACTTTCTATTTTGTGCAATATCAGGGATTCAGGCAGGTGCTTGGAACCACGCAGGTGCTGGCCGTGCCTACGGCGGCAGAGCGAGGCGGCCAGGATTTTGTGACGTATCCGGATGGCGGCACCGACACGCTGCAAGTTCCTGTAAATCCGGCGATTGCGATGGTGCTTACCCGTTATCCCCTGCCCAACAACCCGACAGGCGCGTACGGTGAGCGAACGTATGCGGCACCATCGAATGTGGTCACGAATGCAGATCAGTTTTCCGTTCGCATCGATCAGAAGTTAGGCCGGAAGGGTGAGCTCTTCGGTCGAATCAACTACGACAATCTCACCGGGCCAACGACAAATCCCTCGCAGACGCTGCTCGATCCAAGCTTCGGCGTACGCTATGTGGATCGGCAACGGAACGCGGTGTTGAACTATACACGTACCGTGTCGCCACGGTTTTTATGGTCATCATCGTTGAGTGTCACGCGGACGACGCCTTCGTTTGTGACGCCAAACCACACAGATCCTGCCGTCAAGTTCACAGATGGTCTCTACGAGCCGTTCAACGGTGCGGCGGGCACTGTGATGTCATCGTTCGGAAATTTGTTTCACGGGCAATTGAACTTTACCTGGACCACAGCCCAACACGCGGTGAAGTGGGGTATCGAAGCGCGTCTCAATCGGGATACGACATATTTTGGGATCAGTCCCAATGGCGAATACGATTTTGGCGATGGAACCGTTTATTCGCCGGTCTTCATTCCTTCCGCGAGCGGACAGCACAACGTGCAGGTTGGCGATCCTCTGCCAGACACACTGAGCAGTCTGCTAGTCGGGTACCCCTACGGATATACCATCGCAGTGGCGCCGCCGTACTCCTCGAACGGCGCGCACATCGGGCCGGCAGCGGTCAATCGCAACGACGTGAACGCCTACGTGCAGGACACATGGAAAATCAATCCGCAGTGGACGCTCGACTACGGGCTGCGGTATGAGGTCTACACGCCGATTACGGAGCGGGCGCACAGGACTTCAAGTTTTCTAAATTCGTTTCCAGCCCCAGGCGTTGGCCAGGAGTACCTGATCAATCCGCAGCCTACGTATCGGACAGATTGGAACGGCTTGGGGCCGCGTGTGCAAGTAGACTGGAATGCGCCGCAAGCCGTGCATGTCCACATGGGTGGGGCAATCACCATCATTCCACCGAATATCTGGCAGGACAATTTTCTAACCGGATCGACCCCGTATGTCGTATATCCGCATATTAATGCGGCCCAGAACGGCGAGATTGCGTACGGATTCCAGATCACACCGGATGAATTGCCGCAGGTTTATACGCCCGAGGGTGTGAACGTGCTGGCCAGCGGCGATCCGAAAAACGTGCCGGCCAACACGGTGATGGACGTCAATCGGTATCAGCAAGACTTGGCGGCGCTGGCGCCGAGTCATCAGCTGTCACTGCTGAATCTCAGCGGAGTCGATCGCCGCTTCGGCAACGGCTTCCTCGAAACTTGGACGCTGGGCCTGGAGCGGGCCTTCGGAAAGCTGACGGCGGACATCAGCTATGTCGGAACGGCGGCCTCTCGACTTCCTAGAAGTTCGTACCCGAACGCGTATCAGGGAGCGGATCCGGCTTTTGCCCGCTTCACCGACTTCGACAGTAGCGGAGCAGTGACCGGAGGCTTCGGCTTCGAGTCTGTGATCACAGCTACATCGCACTCGTCCTACCATGCGTTGCAGACTTCGTTGTCCGGGAATGTTGGGCGCGGTGGTCCTGCAATACAGGCGGGATACACGTTTGGCAAATCGCTCGACGACGTCAGCGGCGTGATCGGTGGAACAGGATCGACGGGCGCGATAGCGGTGTTCGGTCCGCAAGATCCGTTCGACACGCTGGTGGAGAAGGGTCCATCGAACTTCGACGTGACGAATGCCTTCACCTTGAGCGCGGCACAGGATCTTCATCTTGAAGATTTGGGACTTCAGTCGGATCGACTCCGTCTGTTGAGCAAGGGCTGGCAGTTACTGAGTATCTCCACGATCACGAGTGGATCACCGTTTACGGTTTACTCGGGCATTCAGCAGACGGGTGCAGGGACGATTGGTGCGGATCGACCGGATCAAATCGGAATACCGGACCTCTCCACGGCTCACAGCTCAACCCGGCCGCGCGACGATTATTTTGGGCGCGGGGCCAATAACGCGAACTTCTTTTCAATTCCGATTGGGATACCGGGTGGCACCGGTCCAAATTCAGGGCGCTTTGGAACGCTTGGACGAAACACGTTTCGCGGGCCCGCGTACTATGACTTCGACTTTGCACTCATCAAGACCACTCCGATCGGACACCGGGAGAGCGGTCTGGAGCGCGCCGACCTGCAGTTCCGCGGGGAGTTTTTCAATCTCTTCAACGTCGTCAACATGGGCCTGCCGGCGAATACCATAAAAGGATCGGGGTTTGGCATTATCAGTAAGACTGCGGGAACCTCGCGGCAGATTCAACTGTCGCTAAAAGTCATCTATTAGTCTTGATCGAATTCATTTTGCAGGGTCAGCAGCTACGACTAGAATAAGACGGCTCTCCCGAACCCATGACCACACAATCTTCTACGATTGTTCGTCTATCGTTCGCTCGCGTTCTGCGCCTCCTTATTATTGTCTTAGCGCTGTCCTGCGCAACCATTCTCCACGCTGGCGCCCAAGTAGCGCCGAGGACTCCAGACAATCAGGGTCTGAAACCTATTCTCGATTACATTTCTTCCGCTTGGGACACGCTGACTCGCTCCATGACCGATTGCCAGACCGTGGTTGACCCCAAGCTGAAAGCCGCTCCAGTCCTCTATTTGCCGGCAGGCTTTCCAGAACCCGCTGCCGTCCGGAAGTTAGGGGAGGAGTGCGCTGTCCGCGTGGAACACCTTCCCATCGAGATCCACCATCTCGGTGAGATCGATACCAGCAAGATTCAACCTCATGGCTTGCTCTATCTTGAGAATAAGTATGTTGTCCCCGGCGGACGCTTCAACGAAATGTACGGGTGGGATAGCTACTTTATTATTCGCGGGCTGCTGCGCGCCGGTCGGGTCGAGTTGGCTCGAGGAATGGTGGATAACTTCTTATTTGAAATCGAGCACTATGGCGCGATGCTCAACGCCAATCGCACGTACTATCTGACGCGCTCTCAGCCTCCGTTTCTCAGTTCGATGGTCGTCGATGTTTACAGCGCCCTAGAAAAAGAAGGTCATGCTGATCCGGCCTGGCTGGCGAAAGCTTACGCAGATCTCAACAAAGATTACGATATGTGGAACCGCGATCCGCACCTTGCGGGCGGGACGGGCTTATCGCGTTATTACGATTTTGGAGAGGGTCCGCCCGCAGAAGCTGTGCAGGACGAGACCGGATTCTACCGCAAGGTCGCGACCTATTTTTTCTTGCATCCTGGGCAAGCGGATCACTACATTCTCGAAAGCCAGCCCGGAGTCTTGCCGTCCGGCGCGGGATCCGCTTACTCTTTACAGGTGTGCGACGTTTCTTCCACCATGGGCCGCGCGGAGTGCGATAAGGGCCGCGAATTCAAGCTGAGCTCCGACTACTACAAAGGTGACCGCTCGATGCGGGAATCAGGCTTCGACGTGAGTTTTCGTTTCGGACCATTCGGCGCGGAGACGCACCACTATGCCCCGGTATGTCTTAACAGCCTGCTCTATAAAACCGAGAAAGATATGGAGCAGATCGGCGGTTGGCTGGGCCATTCAAGCGATGCCAAGAGATGGAGCCAGCGCGCCGAGAAGCGAAAGCAACTCATTGATCGTTATCTCTGGGATGACAAAGCCGGCTTCTTCTTCGACTACAACTTCAGGACCGCGCAGATGTCGTCTTATCGCTACGCAACAACTTTCTATCCTTTGTGGGCCGGGCTTGCTACAGCCGAGCAGGCAAAGGGAGTGGTGAGGAACTTACCGGACTTCGAGAAGCCCGGAGGGCTGCCCATGAGCGCCGAAGACAGCGGCGCGCAGTGGGACTTGCCCTATGGTTGGGGAAACATTGAAATGCTGGCCGTCGAGGGTCTGCGCCGCTACGGATATAACGCCGATGCGGACCGCATTTCGTATGAGTTTCTCTCGACCGTTGCCGGGAATTTTCGGCGCGACGGTAACATTCGCGAGAAATACAACGTCGTCACTCGCTCCTCCGAGGCCCGCGTAGAACTTGGCTACCAGATGAATGTTGTGGGTTTCGGCTGGACCAACGCGGCTTTTCTTGAATTACTGCACGCCTTGCCGAAGGAGATGGCGGAGCGCCTGCGGAAAGAACAGAACCGGCCGCTGACCGGCGCGCCGCAATGACAATATCTAAGGCCGGGAATCTTGCTTGCTCTGTAGCTCTTCGGCCAGCTTCAGTTCGCTTTCGGCTTCCTCTTTCTTACCCATATCGCGATAAGCCTGTCCCAGCAAGTGGTGGGTGGTGGGATTATTCGGGTCCATCATAGCGGCCTTCTGCAAAGCGCGTAGCGCCAATTCGAACTCGCCTTTCTTCTCCAGTACTTTTCCCATCAAGATATACGGACCGGTAGAAGTTGCGTCGAGCCAGATCGAACGCTGCAAGAGTCTTTCGGCGTCATCAAACTTCTGGGTGCGCGAATAGGCGTCGGCCAGCTTGTAGTAGGCGGCGGCGTGGGCGGGGTTGATCGCCAGCTCTTTTTGAAATTCCACGATCGCCTCAGGGACTCGCGACTTGTACAAGTACAACTCGCCGAGCAGAAAGTGAACCAGGGGGAGCTTGGGGTCGAGCGCCGCAGCCTTCTGCGCGTATTCCTCCGCCACCGGATCGAACTCCTGCCGCAGCAGCATACGCGCGGTAAACAGGTAGCTCGCCGCAGAATCGGGCGGCACGTCGAACATTCTGGCGAAGGCATTGCGCGCGTGCGGATAATCTTTGGTTTGGATATAGCAGATGCCAAGAATATAGGCGGCATCCACGTTAGCCCGCGGAAACCAGCCCTGCACTTTCTCAAGAAGAGGAATCGCGTCTGCCGGATAACCATTCAGGTAATAAGAGATGCCCAGCAACTGCGCGGCCTCGCCATTGGCAGGATCGGAAGCGGTAGCTTTCTTCAAAAAGCTAATCGCCTTCGTATACTCGCTTTTTTTGTAGTAGGCGGTGCCGAGTTCCATGTCGAGTCCCTTCATCTCCGGATTGCCGGCTTCGAGAGCTTGCAGTTCGGCGACCGCGTCGTCGAGTTTGCCTTGCTGCATCAGCTTGCGAGCGTGTGCGAAATCAGCCGGCGACGCTGTGGACGATTCCGATTTTTGAGAGCCAGGCGCATTCAGCGCTGGTGGCTGTTGGGGCAGACTCGTGCCGCATAAAAAAAACCACCCGCACAATGACAGAAGGAGGGTACGGAATTGGCGGTGGAGGAGCATAGGCGACTAGATTACAACGTTCAATCGATCAAGGGCCGCAGCCTGCCGGGGAGCGATTCAGCGACTGTAGCAGCTTTCGTGCCGAACGCAGATCGGGATTAAACTCGAGTACGCGAAGGATATAAGTGCGAGCTTCGTCGAACTTTCCCAAGGCGCAATCGGAGCGCGCCAGGTTGAGACCAATGGCGCTTCTGGCCGGGGCGCGCTGAAATGCACCCTGCCAGAGCTTGACGGCATACGGCACATCTCCAGCCTCTGCTTCGATCACGCCGAGATTTGTGGCGGCATTGATCAGGCTCGGATCTTTAGCTAGCGCCTTCTGATAAAGCTCGCGGGCATGCTCGGTCGAGCCCCTCCGTTGTTCAACATAAGCAAGCGCGGAAAGAAGAGCGGCGTCGTCCGGGAATCGCTTCACGGCCACGGGAAGCAGTTGTCTGGCTTGGCTTTCGGCTGCCGGCAAACCGGTCTCCGCGATTGAATCCCAAGCCAGAGCGAGGTCTCGCAGATCGGGATCATCTTGAGAATCGGGGAACGGAACCAAGCGCGGCGAAGAAGAATCTGTGGCACTCTGCAGCAATTGCGGAGAGAGCGGGGGGCGACGCGGAATGCGATGGTCAGTGACCTGAGTATGCGCCACGTTTGTACTGGCCGAAGCAGGCATGTGGCACCCGGTGCAATCGGGCCTGTCCGGGTGGTGTCTGACCGCGAAAGCTGCGCCGTGGCACACCAAGCACTTGCGGCGATAGAAAGCGGTGCGGTCTTCTGCAGCGGCAGACCCATGCGGATCGTGGCAACTTGTACACGACATGGCATCGCCTGATTTTTTCTTGCACTGGCTCTGCGCTAAAGCTTCCACCTGGCTGACTGCGCCCAGGCCCGAACCCTTTGAATCGACGAGCAGGAAATACCGGACGTAGTCGGAGAGTGCATCTCCTGGTCGAAATTCGTAGGCATGGCGGCCGGGGCGTTCGATGGAGGCATTGCCTTCCAAGTGGCACTGCATGCAGATGTCGTCGCGCCGCGACGGGGCGAGCTTGGCCGGGTTGACGATCGCGCCACCATTCACGTGAGCATCTCCGGAACCGTGGCAGCGTTCGCAAGCCACTCCGTCTTGAGTGAACGGAGGCTCGGGATAGTGATTGTCGGTGCCCGGCGCGGGAGGCTGCATGCCGCTTACGTGGCAGCGCAGGCAACTGGTGTAAGCGGGGAGATTCAGCGGGATCTCGCGGACCGTCTGGTAGGCAGGAGTCATGTCCCAGAGTTGCTTGTCAGCGTACCAGTTCACAGGAGACTCAAAGAGGAATCCGTCGGTTTCAAAGAGGTAGGTGAGGCCACGGCGTCCTGAGCCGATGTAATAGAGCAGCTCGCGCGTGCCGTGAACTTCCGGATCACCTGGCCGGTCGAAGTGTAGCCACGCGTGTCCATCTTCGGCGTAGACGCGGTAGTGTACGCCGGACTCTTTGTGCGTAAACTCCGCAGGCCGAAAGCCCTGCGTTGCGGGGCCGCTGGCCCGCGCCATCGGAGTGCGGCGATAAGACTCGTAGATTGCGGCATGGCACCGGGCGCAGGTCTGGTTGGCAACGTGAGTTTCCTCGCCGGAGACCTTGGCTGGCGTGGCTTGATTCGCGGTAGGATTCCGGGCCGTCAATGCGGCGACTGTCAGCGTTACCATGAAAAGCAATCCCACGGCCGTGCGCCTGTCCAACCATCCCGAGCGCTTCACGTTGCGCCTACCCTTACAGTCCGATTCCATTGTATGCGGGAAAAAGTACGCGGGAAAAAGTATGCGGAACAAAAAGAGGGAGTCCCGGAGGGCTCCCTCTAATGAAGCTCAGTTTTGCAGAAGCTAGAAGGTGAACCGCAGTGCAAACTGCAGTTCGCGCATCGTGGTTCCAGCTTCAATGTCCGTGATCCTCCCGTTGTTGCTGCTTACGCTTGTGTTTGCGCAATCCACGCAAGCGTTCGCACCATTGTTCCCGCTGAATGCGTAAACAGGGTGGTTAAAGATGTTAAATGCGTCCATGCGGAACTGGCCTCTTAACCGCTCCGAGATGGGAATATCCTTGGTCACCGACAGGTCCGAATAGAACCCAGCCGGCCCTCGGAGGGAGTTGTAACCCGCGTTGCCGATATTCCCGATTCCGGCGTCAGTGAATCGTCCGCCCAGCGGAGCGGGGGTGAAGTACTGGACGTAGGGCGCTCTACCCGCAGGGTGTTGGAGGGATCCCAGACTCAGGGGGAAAGAACCCGAACCGTTGTTTGGCCGGCAGATGCCCACATCTTGCTCGCCGCCGCACTCGTTCGTGGTAGGCGTCCACGGCAGACCGCTGCTCCAGTTCGTGGTATTGCTCACCTGCCATCCGCCGACCAGGTAATTCTCGGGACGGCCGACATTCCCCAGGAACATTTTGCCTTTGCCAAAGGGCAATGCGTAAACCGTGTTAATCACGAACACGCTGTTGCGCACGAAATCGTTGGGGCCGTACGCGATGGGATGACTGATCGCATAATAGTTGTTGTTGTATGCATCAGCGTGCGCGTAAGTGTAGTGAGAAATGAACTGAAGGCCTTGGGCAAATCGCTTGTCGACCTTGATTTCAAGCGCGTCATATTCGCTGCTGGCGTCGTTGCCGTAGAAGTTCCCTAGATCGTCGCCGATGCCAGTGCACTGGTCGAAGAGAGGGGTGCCTGGTGTGAAATCGGGGTGGCAAAGCGGCCTGCGCAAACTCGAATTGTAGGCCTTGTTTGTCGCGGGATCAATCTTCCCGTACAAGAACATAGACAACGGGTTCACATCATAATTGGGGCCATCCCCCGAGAATCCGTGGGAGCCCTTGTTGCCCACATAAGCGACCTCAGCCGAAATTGTGTTGGTGACTTGGCGCTGTACCGTGGCGTTCCATGCGTCGAGGGTCGGCAACACTTGCTTGGTGGGACGAATATGCACGCCCGAGTCCTGACCCTTCAAACTGGCGAAAGTGATTTGACCATTGGCCGGGATTGCGGGGAAGAGAGGAGCGATGGGTCCCTGTGCGAGGGTGAACACTGGAATGTCGTTGCCGGTGGCTACGCCATTCGTCGCGGCGGAGGCATCGATGTTCTGCTTGATGAGCACCGGCAGGTTCTGGGTTACAGTGTGTCCAAAGTTCGAGCCGAAGACTCCGATATCGTAACTGCGGCCGTATCCCATACGCAGCACGGTTTTCGGAGTTACCTGGTAAGCCACTCCGAGTCGAGGCGCGAAGGCATGGAGGTCATTCGACACGTTCCCGTTCAAGCCGTAAGGCCCATACCCGGCGACGCGAATGACTCCGGTTCCGCCGTTGTCAGTGATGTTTGCAAACCCTCCGTAGCCTTTGGCAAGCACGGATTCAGGAGTGTAGAGTTCCCAGCGCAAGCCGTAGCTTAAGGTGAGCCTCGAAGTTGCACGGTAGGTATCCTGACCATACAAGAACAGCCTCTTCTGCCGCTCCGCGGCGTCGTTAATATTAGTAAGAGTCGGATTTGTTACGTAGCGCGCCAGTAGCGAAACGTCGCCGAGCAAGAATGATCCCAAATCAAGGCCGCCAATCGGCAGGGGTTTCTTGAGCGTCGGGTTAATCTGATTTGAAGTCTCCAGTGGGCTGAAGTTGTACTCGCCCGTGCGGTTATTGTCGCTGGGGATGCGTAAATTCCTGGCGTAGCGAACATCCGCTCCCACCTTGAAGAGGTGATTGCCCTTCGTCTTTGTCCAGTTGTTCACGAACTGGAATTGGTCCTCCCTCTCTGTAAGAGGACAGTTACAACGGGCCACACCAAGGCCATCACCGAAGCTCGATATGGTCAAGGCGCTGCCGTTATTGTTCGTGCCGGCTTCACCCGTGTTCGGATCCGGCCCCAGGAGAAATGCGCCTAGACCAGCGGTCTTGGGGTCGCTGGTATTTGCATTGGGGATTCCGAAAGCAGTCATCGGCGCGCCGCCATCCGGCTTCATTGTCTGCGGATTGTATTTGAACCATCCGAAACGGAAATCGGTAAGAAGCGACGGGTTCAAAGTCTTGGTAAAGCCCGTTGCTAAACTGTAGTTATGGGTGATCGAACTGCCTGCCAGACCAAGCAATCCGGTTCCGGGGCCGCCAAGCGGTCCCAACGATCCCTTGCCCGACAGGCTGAAGTAGTCCAGGCTGAACCTTCCGAAGACATTCAGGCTCGAGGATGCGGAATAGTCAATTCGTGTGTCGAAGCTATTTTGGCTAAAGGGGC
Source organism: uncultured Acidobacteriaceae bacterium (assembly GCA_963789875.1). Lineage (GTDB taxonomy): Bacteria > Acidobacteriota > Terriglobia > Terriglobales > Acidobacteriaceae > Sulfotelmatobacter. The sequence goes on from CAWBMI010000002.1 coordinate 1,069,759, forward strand.
CCGATCCAGAAGAGACGTAATTGTTGAACACGCTATTATTCTGGGGTGCGGGGAACAGGGCGAGAATTGCCGCCGCCTGCGGAGAAACGTCAGCGATCGGGATACAGTTGCCAGTACAGGCACCGCCAGCTCCGAAGGCGGTTCTGTTCCCGCCATTGCCCACGCCCGGAGTACCCGTGTTGGGATTGTAGACTTGTCCTCCACCCTGCAGTCCGGCGGCGAGGTATTCGCTCAAGTTGCAATAACCCGGACTCGCGCTGGCGGCGTTGGTCTTTGGGTTACACGTGCTCTGCACCAGCGCGGTGGGAATCGTCAACTGGTTGGTGATTCCGTTGCTTTGCCGGGTGCCCTGGAAATCGCCAAAGAAAAACAATTTGTCCTTAATAATCGGACCGCCGACTGATCCGCCGAACTGCTGCCAACGGGAACTGGGGATGAACCGGCCAGTAATCGGATCGGGTGCAAATTGGGTAAAGGGATCGCGCGCCTGCTCTGCATCGGTGCGCCGGAACCAGAAGCCGCTGCCGTGGATGTCGTTACTGCCGGACTTGGTTTGCGCCGTTACCACACCCGCTACGGCCTTGCCGAATTCCGCGTCATAGTTCTGGAGAGCGACTTTGGTTTCGGTTACCGCATCCAGGTTGGGGTTCACCACGATAATTCCGAGGATGGGATCCTGGTTGTCGGTCCCGTCCAGTTCATACGCAGTTCCGCTGAAGTGCTGCCCCTGAACGAAGATTTGCTGGCTTCCTTGGGGATTCTCCGTGGCCGCGTGACCCCAACCCAACTTTTGGGTTCCGGGCGAGAGCAATTCGAAGCTGGTAAAGTTGCGATTCAAGATCGGCAAATCTTCCACGTACCTCGAATTGAACTCTACCGCCACGTCGGCGCGATCAGTCTTGAGCTGCGGGGCTTCGGCCGTGACCTCCACTTGCTCGCTGGTTGAGCCAACCTGGAACTGGCCGTCGACCTTGCTGCCAGCGTCGGCAGAAACAGGGATGCCCTTGAATTCCAAAACTTTAAATCCCGATGCTTCCACGCGCACGGTATACGAGTCGGGGATCAGGTGCGTCACGGAGTAGTTGCCACTGTCGTTGGTGGTAGTCTGCTCAGTCGTGCCCTTGCCTTCATCTGTAACTGTGACCTTCGCGTTTGCCACAGCTGCCCCTGAGGGATCAGTCACCGTGCCGAGAATGCTGCCGAAAACCGCCTGGCCGTGTGCCGCAGGTAAGCAAAAGCTGAACAGAAGAAAGAGCGCTGCCACCGTCGCAAGACTTTGCCTGTACATTGACGACCCTCCCGATTAACCGACTGGCCCCAGGAACATAACAAAGAAAGCTGTTTGGAGAACCTTGTAGGTCTAGTACAAAACTATTAGTGGCATAAGTTTCACTAGGTTTTATACCGTTACTGGATTAAACTTCTACCTTTGCAGTAAGATACGTTAGCTGTTACCTCCGCAGTTACATGGCTGTGACGCGTATTTTCGCCGCTGGGCGGGAGCAGTGCTTCCGGCAAATCGAGAAACTTACTAACAGTCACAGCTTGCGGGGCTCCGAATCGCTGTGCAAGCTGCTTCGTTATCTTGCCGAACACTCTCTGGCCCATCCTTCCTCCCACGTCAAGGAGTACCAAATTGCGACCGAGGTTTTTGGCCGCTCGGCAGACTTCGATCCGCAAGGAGACTCCACTGTTCGCGTGCAAGCTGGCCGCTTGCGAATCAAGCTCACGGAGTATTACGCCTCCGAAGGTGTGGACGATCCCATCGTGGCCGAGTTGCCGAAGGGTTCCTACGTCTTGCAGTTCCACGTTCGCGCGCCGGCGGTGGTAGGTGGGCACTCGTTTGCCTCTCGGCAGATTCATGGAGACAGTCGTACCCGTCCATCGCCCGGTAACGGCTGGCAGGTGGCGGTTGGTGCGCTCGCGGTGCTCTTAGTTCTCACACTGGCCTGTCTTGCCGTTGCCGTCATCCGCGGGAAGAGCGCAGCAGATTCGCGGCCGCCCGTAGCTCGGGAGTTACAGATTTTTTGGAATCGCTTCGCCTCCGGCCCGGCGGCGCCGTGGGTAATCTTCAGCAATGGAGCTTTTGTCGGCCGTCCGGAGACCGGCATGCGCTATTTCAACCCCTCCTCGGATTCTCATGCCTTTGTTCTCGATCACTACACCGGCGTGGGTGAAGTTTTGGCGATCCACCAACTGGATCACGTCTTCGACCTGTTCAATCGGCAGCTTCGAGTGAAACGCGGGGCGCTGTTCTCACTCGATGATGCCAGGAATAACGACCTCATTTTTGTCGGATCTCCTTCGGAGAACCTGACGTTGCTGGATATCCCGGGAACCCAGGAGTTCATTTTCCACCGTATGGATTCCGGCCCACGCAAAGGCGATCTCGGGGTCGTGAATGTGCATCCCCAGCCTGGCGAACAGAGTGTCTTCTTTGCGACCCCTCCAAACCAGCCCACCATCGAGGACTACGCCGTGATCGGCCTGTTGCCCGGTCTGGAGCCGGAGCGATCGGTCCTGATCCTAGCCGGAAGCTCCACTTTCGGTACCCAGGCGGCTGTGGAGTATGTTTGTCGCGAAAACTCTCTAGCCGAACTGCTTCATGGCCTGGACGTGTCCACGCCCGGGGAGCTCAAGCCATTCGAAGCTCTGCTGCGAGTCAAAGTAACGCACGGAGTTCCAGTCATGGCAGACATCATCGCTTTACGCAAACGAAGCCCCTAGGACCTTCGAGCCGTCGCTTTCCTTTTTCCATCCGCCATCGCTTACGGCGCCGGCGGCGTTAGCTGCGGGTCGAGTTCCGCCGCCTTCCCGAATTCCTTGCCGGCTTCTTCCTTTTGTCCCTTCTGCAGGAAAGCGATGCCGAGTTGATAGTGCGCCATGGCATTTCTGGGCATCGCCTGGATGGCTGCCTGAAATTGGGAGATCGCTCCGTCAACGTCGCCTGCGTTGAGTAAACGACGTCCGGAATTCGTGGCGAATGTCGCGGTCTGAAGATTGGTTTTTTCTTTCGCGACTTCTGCCCCCGCCTTGCTTTCGGCGGCCGCTCCCACGGCGTCGCCAAGCTGGCGCAGCACCGCAGCGAGTGTGACGTGAGCGCCCGCGAAATCCGGTTCCAGGCGAAGTGCCTGGCGCAAGGCATCGGCCGAATCAGGCAATTTTCCCATCTGCTTCAAAACCGTGCCCAGCGTGTAGTACGCCTCGGCATAGTTGGGCTCGATCTCGATCGCTCGCTTCAAGTGGTCAGCCGCGGCCGGAAAGTCTCCCGACTGCCACAGCGTCACCCCGAGGCTGTAGAACGCATCGGCTAGCTGCGGATCCAGTCGGATCGCTTCTTTCCATTCCGCGATCGCACCGGGCAAGTTGTCTTTAAGCTTGAGCGCCAGGGCCAGGTCATGATGCAGGCTCGCCTTTTCCGGGTCCAGCTTCAGGGCTGCACGGAACTGTGTCTCGGCGGCGTCGAAGTCGGTTTTCTGCAGAAACGCCGTACCCAGATTTCCTTGAAATCCGGAATCGTTAGGCTGGAGTTGGATAGCCGCCTGGAATTGCGTGATGGCGGCATCGGCTTGCCCCACCTGCAGCAGGGCAAGGCCGAGATTGTTGTGCGCCTCCGAGTCTGACGGCGTAAGCTTTACGACTTTCGTGAAAGCAGCCACGGCGCGATCGGGATCGCCCCTGCGCTGCAGCAAAATGCCAAAGCTCGTCTGTAATAGCACAGACTCTGGCTTCAATTCGACCGCATGCTCGTAGGAGTGCAGAGCTTCCTGTGGATCAGAATCCGCTTCTAGAGTTCTGCCTCGGTAGTACCAGGCCATCGCATCCTTGGGATCCAGCTTGATTGCCCGGTCGAACGTCTCCAGTGCGTCACGCCTCTTGCCTTCACTGGAAAAAGTGACGCCCAGATGGAGAAGAGCCGGCTCGTAGTCGGAATTAAGTTTCAGCGCCTCACGAAATTCCTTCTCGGCATCGGCGAATTTCGATTCTTGCGCCAGCAGCGCGCCCAACTCATCGTGAAAACCCTGTTCCTGAGGAGCCAGAGTCACAGCTTGCTGCAATTCGGCGATCGCCTCGTCCGTTTTCTGCTGCAAACTAAGAGCGCGTCCCAGGGCCTGATGGGCTTTCGGTTCGCTAGGCGCGAGCTTCACCGCCACGCGATATTCGGCCACAGCGTCGTCCAGCAGACTCTTGGCTTGCAAGGACTGAGCAAGGTAGGCATGCGCGATCGCTAGCCTTGGGCGCAGCTTTATCAGCGTCCGAAAATGCTCGGTGGCATGGTCAAAGTCTCCTTGCTGCAACAAGACCTGCCCCAGCATGTTTTGAGCGTCCGCACTTTGCGGGTTGAGTGTTACAGCTTTTTCGAAGGCGGCGCGAGCCGCGGGCAAATCACCGCGCTGCATCGCAGTGAGACCACTTTGATATGCCGTCGAAGACGCGCTGCCTGTGGGCTTCGTCTGCGGCAAGGCCATACATCGGCCGCCTAGGATTGCCAGGAAGAGCAGACTGACGGAGAATCGAGTGGCACGCATCGGAATCGAGGTGAGGGACTGGCGTCTCAGAATAGCGCAAATCGGCCCTTTGGCACTCGCATGACCAATACCCACTGCGCTCCTAAAATCGCAAGGCGAATCATGCGATGGAAAATTCCCTGCGGTCTGCGTGTTGGCTTCCGTCAATATGCCTCTGTGGCGACTCTCGCGGCTTGCTTCGCGACAGGTCAGGGCCAGCAGACCGGGACATCCACGCCCGAGAAGCCAATCGCGAATTTCACCGATGTCGGCGAAAAGTCCGGCCTCACCATGCAGGAAATCTTTGGCGGTGTCGAGACCAAGAAATACATCATCGAGACCACCGGCACCGGCGTCGCCATCTTCGACTACGACAACGATGGCTGGCCCGACATTTTCCTGGTGAATGGAACGAAGCTGAACGAAACCAAGCTCGCGGAATTTCCTGCTGGGCAAGCTCCCAGCAACCATCTCTATCGCAACAATCACGATGGGACTTTCACCGATGTCACCGCGAAGGCGGGCCTCACGGCAACTGGCTGGGGACAGGGCGTCTGCGTTGGAGACTACGACAATGACGGCTGGGAAGATCTGTATGTAACTTACTACGGCAAGAATCGCCTGTATCACAACCAGGGCGGCGTCTTCACCGAGGTCGCAGAGAAGGCTGGAGTGGCCGGCTCGGGGAAGGCCTGGGGCACAGGTTGCGCTTTCGTTGACTATGATCGCGACGGCAAACTTGATCTGGTCGTGGCCAATTATGTGGACTTTGATCTCGCGACCGCGCCCGCTCCGGGCGAGCGCCCCACCTGCATCTGGAAAGCCGTCCCGGTGATGTGCGGCCCGCGCGGTCTGCCGGGCGCGAAAAATATCCTGTATCACAACAAGGGCGAGGGCACCTTCGAAGACGTCACCACCAAAGCCCACATCGACCGTACCAACGGTCATTACGCGTTCAGTGTCTCCACGCTCGATTTCGACGAGGATGGCTGGCCCGACATATTCATCGCCTGCGACAGCACGCCAAGCATTCTTTATCGCAACAATCATGACGGGACATTTACTGACGTTGCGGTGACAGCAGGAGCAGCTTTCAATGACGATGGCCGCGAACAGGCCGGCATGGGATCGACTATCGCCGATTACAACGGCGACGGCCACCTCGACATCTTTAAGACAAATTTTTCGGACGACACTTCCACCTTGTATCGCAACAACGGCGACGGCACCTTCACCGATGCCACATCGGCGGCTGGCCTGGGCTTGTACACGAAGTATCTGGGTTGGGGAACCATGTTTTTCGATTTCGATAACGATGGCTGGCCTGACTTGATTCTCGTAAATGGGCACGTTTACCCGGAAGTCGACAGCCAGCGCCTGGGCAGCACTTACAAAGAACCGCGCATCCTCTATCACAACAACGGGGATGGCACCTTCACCGATATTTCATCATCGGCCGGAACAGGCATCACGACTGCGGCTTCCTCTCGTGGGCTGGCAGTGGGAGATATGTGGAACGACGGCAGGATGTCGATCGTGATCAGCAACATGAACGCCGCGCCCAGCCTGCTGGTGAGCCAGACTCGCACGGCGAATCATTGGATCGCTATTCGCGCCGAGGGGACGAAGTCGAATCGCGATGGCATCGGGGCGCGGATCGTGGTGAAGACCGCAAATCGCGTTCTGGTGAACGAAGTGCGCAGCGGTTCCAGCTACATTTCGCAAAGCGACCTGCGAGTGCACTTTGGGCTGGGCGCGGCAACAAAGATTGAGTGGGTGGAGATTCGCTGGCCCAGTGGGCTGTCCGAACGTTTCACCGGCCTGAGTGTGGATGCGATACATACGGCGAAGGAAGGAACCGGCACGGCGATAGCGGAACAAGCGAAGAAGCCCTGAACTCAGGCCATTACTTCACGGCTCTGGAACTTTTCGTGAATTGCATGGTTCGGCTAATGCCTTCGCCTTCTTTCACAAAGATCAACTGGTTAACCTTTATATCCTTCAGAGTGTCGACCTGGCCGCTCGGCCAGCGGATTTCGAGCACGTCAACCTTGTCGGCCTTCCCCAGCCCGAAGTGCACTCGCAAGTCACTTTGCGAAATATAGCTGCCTCCGCTGCGCACCTCGTCGATCTGCTGGTGAGGCTTGATTTCGCCGGGCATATGCGTCGTGCACTTAAGGCGCGCGCCGATTCCACTGCGATTCGACTTCGTCCCGATCGTACGCACTTTAATCCAGTTGTTATCCAGCTTGGAGTCGCAACGCAGGAGTTGTGGATAATCGTTGACCGTGTTCACGACCACGTCGATGTCGCCGTCGTTATCAAAATCGCCAAAGGCGCAGCCCCGGCATGGAGCCGGATCTGAAATGCCGGGTCCCCCCTGAAAAGAAACGTCTGCAAAACGGCCATTGCGCAGATTGTGGTAAAGCAACTTGCGCTGAGGATAGCCGGCCTCGGTCTTCAGTTGCTCGACTTCGGGGTAGACGTGGCCGTTGCAGATCAGAATGTCGGGCCAGCCGTCGTTGTCGAAATCGAAGAAGCCGCAACCCCAGCCTAGAAATTGCGTGTGCGCGCCCAAACCTGCGGTGAAAGTCGCATCCTCGAAGTTTCCGCCGCCCACGTTGTGATAGAGCGAAGGCGTGTCACCGGCGAAGTTGGTTTTGACCAGATCGAGGTTGCCATCCAGGTCGTAGTCCGCAGCGGAAACGCCCATCCCGGCTTGCGGTTTGCCGTCGGGACTGAGAGCGCAGCCGGCCTCGATCGCAACATCCTCGAAGGTTCCGTTCTTCTTGTTGTGATAAAGCGCGCTGGCGGTAGAATCGTTGGCCACGTATATATCTGGCCAGCCGTCGTTATCGAAGTCGGCGGTGAGAACGCCCAAGCCGTAGGTGCCATTCGCACGAGAAATCCCCGCGGCCTCAGAAACGTCGGTGAATGTTCCGTCGCCGTTGTTGTGGTAGAGGATATTTTTTCCGCCCTGTAAACCGGGTGGGCCGCACGCGACCAGCACACTCTTATAAAGACAGGGCCCGGACTCCGGCACGGGAGCCGTGGCCAGATCCATGTCGATGTAGTTGGCGACGAAAAGATCAAGGCGGCCATCGCGATCGTAATCGACAAAGGCACAGCCCGTGTTCCACCGCGGGGCTTTGCCTGCGACTCCAGCTTTCTGGCTCACGTCTGTGAAGGTTCCGTCGCCGTTGTTGTGATAGAGAACGTTCTTTCCGTAATAGGTTATAAAAAGATCGTCCCAGCCATCGTTGTCATAGTCGCCGATGCAGACTCCCTGGCCCCAGCCGGAATGCGCTACGCCCGCTTTGGCTGTGACATCGGTGAAAGTGCCATCGCGATTGTTGCGAAAAAGATGAGAGGTCGGCTCGCTTCCAGCGGGGAAACCCTCGAGGCGCCAGCCATTCACCAGAAAGATGTCGAGCCAGCCATCGTTGTCATAATCGTAGAAGGCGACGCCGCATCCAGTCGTCTCCAGCAGGTATTTGTTCTTGTGTTCACCGCCGAAAATGGTTTTCACGCTGAGGCCGGACTCGCGAGCCACATTCAGAAAACTCACGCCGAGGTCGTTGCTTTCGGCAAGATCTGGTTTAGGGCCGGTCGTCTGCTCCGGTCTGGAGTTCACGCGCGGCCTGAGTGTGGAAGCCATGCCCAGGATGCTTTCCAACGACAAGATCAGGCCCGACCGGCTCAGAGACTTTAGGAATACGCGGCGTGAAGAGGACAAGAGATTCGCTACCTGGCTCACTCGACTCGTGCTAAAATTCGCCCTTAATTCTTATATTCAGTGAACCCTCACTTTGCAAGCTCCGGCGGGGAGTGGGTTGATCGAATTTCCACGCTTCCTGTGCTCCCTGGTATCCAACCGCAATTTTGCAAACCCGCCGCTGTCAGGGTTTTTTTCTCAGTCCTCGCATCGCTCATCTTCTCGATTCAGCTCGCGCAGGCGCAGTCGGCACCCAAGCCTCTGGAGCTATCGCGACCGGTTCGCACATGGGAGTTTCTTCCCGTGGTCGGCACTCGCGCTGGCTTGTTCGGCAACGAGTCCGGCTCACTCGAGGCGTGGGTGTATCCGCTCAAGATTTTTCGAGACTTTCATCTGACTTTTCACGTCGGCGGGCGTGCACTTCCCGCGGAGAGCCTCGCCCGGACCGTCACGGTCCGTCCTGAATCAGCTACGTTACTCTACGCCGGAGATTCATTCCGAGTCAGTGAAACGCTCTTCGTTCCCGTCTCCGAGCCGGGCGCGGTGATTTTGTTTGAGGTTGAAACCGAGCAGCCTCTGGAAATAGAGGCCGGATTCGTGGGCGATTTTGCTCTGGAATGGCCGGCGGCAATGGGCGGTACTTACGAAGACTGGGACGCAACTCATCGGCAAGTCGTTTTTGGCGAGGAGACAAAAACGTTTTCTGCGCTGGTGGGTTCCCTGACGGCGCACGGCGCTCATCTTGGCTACGAGACCAATTACTCGGCGTCCAATGAAACTTCCTTTCGTTTGGGCGTGACGCAGACGGGAAGAGAAACGAGGGTGCTGGTACTTGCGGCGTCCGTCGCGGGCCGCGACGAGGCGCAGAAAACCTATGAGCATCTTGCTGCCTCGTTTGCGAATCTAGAGCGCGACTCCGCCCAGTATTACCGCGACTATCTCGCCCGTACCGTGAACCTTGAATTGCCCGACGCTGCCTTGCAGCAGGCCTACGACTGGGCGCGAATCAGCGTGATCCAGGGACTGGTGAACAATCCTTATCTGGGCGCGGGGCTGGTTGCAGGCTATCGAACCGCGGGAGTGAGCCAGCGACCGGGCTTTGCGTGGTTCTTCGGCCGCGACTCACTGTGGACTTCATTCGCCTTGAACTCCGCCGGAGACTATGCCACGACCCGCACGGCTTTGGAGTTCATCAGCAAGTATCAGCGCGAAGACGGCAAGATTCCGCATGAGATTGCGCAAACGGCGAACCTTGTTCTCTGGTTCAAGAATTTTCCCTACGCCTACGCATCGGCAGATGCGACGCCCCTTTTCATCATTGCGATGAACGATTATGTGACGCAGAGCGGAGATGTAGCGTTTGCGCGGGAAAAGTGGGATAGCGTTTGGAGAGCCTTTCAGTTTCTGCGATCCACTTACGATGCCCAGGGTTTCGCGCAGAATTCCGGCGTCGGACACGGCTGGGTAGAAGGCGGCCCGCTGCTCCCCGTGAAGAACGAGTACTACCAGAGCGGGCTTGGAGTAGAGGCTCTGCATGCGCTTTCCCATCTCGCTGGACTCATAGGCAACGATAAAGATAAAGATAATGTGCGGTCAGAATTGGCGGCGGAATTCGACCGCCAGCGGCCGGCACTCGATCAAACATTCTGGTCTCCCGAGAAAAAGACATTCGCATTTGCTTTGGATCAAAACAATCAACGGGTAGACGAACCCAGCGTCCTGGCTACGGTGCCCATGTGGTTTGGACTGCCTGACGTTGGTCACGCCGAAGAAATGATCACGCAGTTGGCCGATGCCGACCAGCAGACCGACTGGGGTATGCGTATCATCTCCTCACACTCGAAACTCTATGATGGTTCTGGCTATCACTATGGAGCGGTGTGGCCACTGTTCACCGGGTGGGCATCGGTGGGCGAATACGTCTATCATCGGGCGCTGCCGGCATATTCGAATCTTCGCGCGAATGCCCTTTTGACGCTCGATGGATCTTTGGGTCACGACACGGAAGTTTTGGCGGGCGACTATTACGAGTCTTTTTCGACAAGCTCTCCGCATCAGATCTGGTCGGCGGCAATGGTGGTGAGCCCGATCCTGCGTGGCTTGTTTGGATTGCAGACGAATGCCCTGAATCGACAGATCACGCTGGCTCCGCATTTGCCCGCAGACTGGAAGTCGTTTGCTTTGCGCGATGTTCAGGTTGGGGCAGTCACGGTCGACTTTCAATATCACAAGAGTGATGACAGTATTGTGCTCGACGTAAAACCCGCCGGCGCCGGGGATTGCTGGGTGGAGTTCTCTCCCGCATTCAGCCCGCGCACGCAAATTGTTTCGGTAGAAATGAACGGCAGATCGTTGCCATTCACAGTGGACTCGAACACTGAAGATCAGCATGTGTCGATGCGTTTTCCAGTGTATGGCGGCCCCAACAGCGTAGTAATACATACAAAGAACGATTTTGGGCTGGCGCTGTCGAACGGGCTTCCCGCTCTGGGGAGCGCGAGCCGAGGCTTGCGCGTGATCTCGGAATCGTGGAATTCTTCAAGGAATCAACTGACGGTAGAAGTCTCGGGTTTGCCAGGTGCGGAGTATGAACTTGGAGTGTGGAACCCCGCACAGATAGCTTCGGTAGAGGGCGCGATTCTAACCAAGCAGGGCAACATCAGCATCCGGATGCCGACCGGAGTCGGCGCGGAGTACGTGCACCGTACCCTGCTCCTCCATTTTGGCAAGCCTTAGATATTTCGCGATAGGAAGATAACACCCCGCTTGGAGAAAAAGGCTGCGAGACCCCCGTCTTTTCTGTAAGCCACGAAGACAAGGACCCTTGCCGACCAAACGTTCGCAAAACTCTGGGGTGGCTCCGAGAATTGAATAGGATGACGGCGCTTCGAAGGAAACTGCCAGCGCAGCAATTGGGGTGTTGACGGATTTTGCGCAGATGGGGAAACTGCGATGCCGGGTCTTTCTAGTTCGCGATATTCCCTGTTGTTGGCTGTTGGGATTTCGGTGGAATTGCGCGGTCTCGTCATTCGTCCTCAGAAATACGTTGTGGAAATACTCAGCTCCATTCATAGTCGTGAGTCAATGTCTTTTTCGCGCTGCGCCATGCGAATTTCTTTCAGCAACGCGTCGCTGCGCGCCGGCCTTCAAAAAAGAGGGCGGCTCCAGCTTGCATCAGAGAGTAGTGGAACAATATATCCCCGCAGGCAGTTACGAAAATGACAGGAAGGTCGCTATTGGTCTTGCCGCGAGCGCGCGGCCTCAGTTGCCGAGGATACTGTGACACGGTGAACTGCTGACGCCTGAACTAGTGGCGAGGCTGGCTGTCTCTAGAAAGAATTCGATTGGCACCCGGTTGTCAGCGCCGAAGTTCCGAAATTGCCACGCTGGTTTGCGGCGGGCATGTTAAGGGTAGATCGAATTAAGATAGAAAGAGTTCTGTTGCCGCTGGAGAAACTCCCCTGCTCACGTTCTGGTTTACACCACAGCGAACTCCATTGGCGGAAATGAGATCGCTATGGGAGAATCGGCCCGTTAGTTACCAACACCATGAGATCCAAGCGGCAATTCGCATTTGCTTTAATCGTGATTGTTGGAGTTGGATCGCCTTCGGGGGTTGCCGCGCCGACTCGTGCTCACGACGCGCAGGGGAGGGTGGTTGAGCGAAAGTCTGAAGCGGAAAAATCCGGCTGGTGAAACACACAGACGGAGGAATCAAGCCTAGATCGAGCTTTCTACAGGAGGTATCCCCAATTGAGCGGGTATGCATTGCGAGATCGAAGGCACCCGCAGATTCAAGACTATGACCCGAATCGTGAATAGGGTGAAGTAGAATACATCCATTTGAGCTCGAGTCGCAGTCTTACCCGGGAGGATGGCACGGACGACGGAGCTTGCGGAAGGGCCCATTAGGTTAGAGCCTCCGTTCGATATCCGTTGCGCCACACTCAGTGCGCTTTGATCTCAACTCTTATGCGCTCCAGGTACTTTCGGATATTCGCCCCGGCCACGATGTTTTTCCTGCTGCTACTGGGGACAGGCAGTGGGCAAAATACGACGCTGATCAGTCTTGATCAGGCCATCGATCTGGCTCTGGCGCACAACCATTCCATAAAAGCCACGCGAACTCTGATTCTCCAGAACCAGGCCCAGGAGATTACCGCGAACCTGAGGCCTAATCCGACTTTTGGTGCGGATACCCAGTTCGTCCCATTTTTCAGTCCGCAAGATTTTTCTGGAGACAATCTGAACGAGACTCAGCAATTCGATATCGGGATCGGTTATCTGTTCGAACGTGGTCACAAGCGGCAACGAAGATTGCAAGCCGCTCGCGATCAGACCGCCGTCACTCGCGCCCAAGTTACCGACGCCGAACGAACCCTTGCATTCAATGTAGGCCAACAGTTCGTCAGCGTTTTACTGGCTGAATCCACCCTTCGGTTCGCGCTTGAAGATCTGAAGGGCTTCCAGCAGACGGTCGACATTGGTGAGGCACAGCTAAAGGCAGGCTACATCGGAGAAGGTGACTATTTAAAGATCAAGCTGCAGCTTCTTCAGTTTCAGACCGACGTGTCCTCCGCCCGCCTGGCGAAGGTGCAGGCGCTCGTGGGCCTGCGTGAGTTCCTAGGCTACAACGCAGTACCGGCTGATTATGACGTGATCGGCGATCTCGCGTATCAGCCGCTCAAGGCGAACCTGGAAGACTTGCAGACAAAAGCAATGCGCGAGCGCCCCGACTTCCGTGCCGCGGAACTAGGAATAACCGCAGCGCAGAGCCAGATCTTGCTGGCGAAGGCGAATGCCAAGGTCGATGTAAATGGCACCTATGACTTTACTCACGTTTCCGGCGAGAACACGGCTTCGCTCTTCGCGAATTTTGAGTTGCCTATTTTCAACCGCAATCAAGGGGAGATCGCGCGTACCGGCTATGCGCTCACCCAGGCACAAGAGCAACAACAGGCGGCCAGTGATACAGTTCTTTCCGATGTTGCAAATGCCTTCGAGGCGGTCAAGAGCAACGACGAAGTCGTGCAACTTTATACGTCCGGTTACCTTAAGCAGGCGCAGGATTCGCGCGATATCAGCGAATATGCGTACAAGCGCGGCGCCGCCAGCCTCTTGGATTTTCTCGACGCCGAGCGCAGTTATCGCTCTATCCAGCTGGCATATCGCCAGGCACTGGCCTCTTATATGACCGCGATCGAACAACTGAAGCAAGCCGTGGGAGCGAGGAACTTGCCATGATGGTGATCATGAATCGCGGACAGCGGTTGGTTGTGTTCGCCGCCATAACTGCCATCGCACTCATGCTCGCCTCCTGTCAGGAATCGGCTTCCAATGCCGCGGCGAACTCCAACAATACGACTTCCAACAGTGCCGAGCTGTTTAATATCCCAGCGGATCAGATGTCGCATGTGCAGGTCCTCACAGTGCAGCCCACTACGCTCACCCGATCTTTACGGCTGACCGGGGCCGTGGCTTACAACAGTTTCCACACAACGCCAGTTATCACTCAAGTCAGCGGGCCGGTCAGCAGAATGGTCGCTGTTCCGGGACAGAAAGTGAAACAGGGCGAACCGATGCTGTACGTGGCCAGCCCAGATTACTCGCAGCTTCGCACCAACTATCTCAAAGCCAAAGATGCCTACGCCCTGGCTCAAAAGGCCTATGCGCGAGCCCAGGATTTATATCAGCACCATGCAATTGCAGAACAGAATGTAGAACAGGCCGAATCGATTGAGGTTCAGGCCGGCGGCGACCTCGCATCTGCTCAAGCCGCCTTGAAGGTCATGGGAATCGCCGATCCCGACGCGCTCGTGAAAGCTCCACCTTCGTTCGAAGTTCCGGTTAAAGCGCCGATCAGCGGCCTCGTAGTCGAGCAGGATGTCTCAGCGGGACAGGTCATTCAGCCTGGAACCACGCAATGTTTCATGATCTCTGACACCACTACGGTCTGGGTATTGGTGAACGTCTATCAGAAAGATTTGCCCTACGTGCGCGTGGGAGATACCGTGACCATTCAGACGGACACTTATCCCGAAGCGTTCCACGGGCGTATTGCGTATGTAGCGGCCTCTCTCGATCCGAGCACGCGCACGTTGCAGGCGCGGATTGAAACTCCAAATCCTGGCGACAAGCTCAAGAAAGATATGTACGTGGTTGCGACCGTGAACGCGGGCACGATTCGCGATGCCATCGCGCTTCCCGATGCCGCCGTTCTGCGCGATACCGAGAACCAGCCGTTTGTTTATGCCGCGGCATCTGCGAACCAGTTTGGCAGACGGTCGGTAACACTCGGAGAAAGTTTGAATGGTCAGACGCAGATTACCAGTGGGCTCAAGTCTGGCGACCAAGTCGTCGGCAATGGAAGCTTGTTCCTGCAGTTTGCCAACTCGCTGCAGCGCTAGCCAGATCGCGAAGACATTGAGAGACAGTTCCAATAACTCTCCAAAGAATGGGATTCGTTAAGACTGAATGATCCATCGAATCGTCCAAGCGGCGCTGCGGCAACGGTTCCTGGTGTTGATGCTGACCGCTTTCATCACGGTCGGGGGAATCCTGTCTTTTCAAAGGATGCCCGTCGACGCCTATCCCGACCTCTCGCCTCCTCAGGTTGAAATCATCACCCAATGGCCGGACCATGCCGCCGAAGAAGTTGAGCGGCTGGTCACTCTTCCCCTCGAACTCGAGATGAACGGGGTGCCTCACATGGTCGTGATGCGCTCCATCTCGCTCTACGGGCTCTCCGATCTCATCCTGACCTTCGAGGAGAGCACGGATGATTATTTCGCGCGGCAGATTGTTTTTGAGCGGCTAGCGCAAGCTACGCTGCCAACAGCAGTGACCCCAACTCTGGCGCCCCTGTTCAGTCCCAGTGGATTGGTCTATCGCTATGTTCTGGAGAGTCCTGACCGCAGCCCACAGGAACTGAAAACCATTGAAGACTGGGTGATTGAGAGAGCTTATCGATCGGTTCACGGGGTGGCAGACGACTCCGGCTTCGGCGGGACGGTGATGCAATATCAGGTGTTGCTCGACCCGGCGCGCATCTATGGATATCACCTGACCATTCCGCAAGTCACAGCGGCTCTGGCTGCCAACAATTCAAATGCCGGCGGCGGCTTCTATTCTCAAGGGGGACAGTTCTATTACGTTCGCGGCATCGGGTTGGTCCGAAACACGGATGACATTGGAAACATCGTAGTCGGAGCTAACAAAGGAGTGCCCATTCGAGTGCGCGATGTGGGAGACGTAACCATCGGACATGCGCCACGCCTGGGCGAGTTCGGTTTCCAGAAAAATGACGACGCCGTGGAAGGTGTCATTCTCATGCTTCGCGGGGAGCAGACACAGAACGTCCTCAAGGGAGTCGAGGCAAAGACAGAAGAACTGAACCACCAGATCCTCCCGCCTGACGTAAAGATTCATCCTTATTACGACCGTAGCGAATTAGTGGGCCTGACCACAGACACGGTTGAGGCGAATCTGCTTCGTGGCATGGTGTTGGTCTTAGTTGTGCTAATTTTTTTTCTGGTCAGCTTTCGAGCCGCTGTGATTGTTGCCCTCACCATCCCACTTTCGCTTTTGTTTGCCTTCATCGTGCTTCATGCGCACGACGTAGCGGCGAATCTTCTCTCCATCGGAGCCATCGACTTCGGAATTGTCATCGATGGCACAGTCGTGATGATTGAGAACATCTACCGCGAGCTGGCCATGCGCGAGGGGCAGACCTACAACCTGAGTGAGGTAATTCTTGCCGCTGCCAAAGATGTGGATCGCCCCATCTTCTATTCGGTTGCCGTCATCCTCGCCGGATACCTTCCGATCTACGCGTTAAGTGGGCCCTCGGGAAAACTGTTCCATCCGATGGCCGAGACGATGTCGTTCGCGCTGGTCGGTGCGCTGATTTTGACGCTGACGCTGATCCCTGTGCTCGCCTCCTACTGGTTCAAGAAAGGCGTGCGGGAGAAACCGAATCGCGCATTCGAATGGATGAAGCGGAAGTATGCCGGTCAATTGGATTGGGCACTCGATCGGCCGAAGACCACCATCGCAATTGCCACCTTGATCTTCGGGGCCGCGTTGCTTCTGGTTCCCTTCATCGGAGGCGAATTCATGCCTCACCTTGATGAAGGCGCGCTCTGGGTGCGGGCCACTATGCCCTACACGATTTCTTTCGAGGAGGCTGGCAACATTGCTCCTCAGATACGCGACATCCTTATGTCATATCCGCAGGTCACCGAGGTAGGTTCGGAGTTGGGACGCCCCGACGATGGCACCGATCCCACAGGTTTTTTCAACTGCGAGTTCTATGTCGGCCTCAAACCTTACAAGGATAAAAGTTGGACGGGCCAGATCAGCGAGAAAAAACAGCTCATCGAATCGATCAACAACAAACTTACCGCCTTCCCGGGAATTATTTTCAACTACACTCAACCCGCGGAAGATGCCGTAGACGAAGCACTCACCGGTCTAAAGAGCTCGTTGGCGGTCAAAGTATATGGCGACGATCTCAACGTCCTTCAGGATAAAGCAATACAGATCAAAACCACTCTATCGAAAATACCCGGCTTCACGGATCTTACTGTCGTACGCGAACTTGGTCAGCCTAGTCTTTTGCTCGACGTCGACCGCGGCAAAATCGCCCGGTATGGGATCAACGTTGCCGATGTCGAAGCCGTGATTTCGGCCGCCGTGGGCGGGCAGGCCGTTACTCAAGTGATTCAAGGAGAAAAGCTGTTCGACCTGGTGGTCCGCATGCAGCCCCAGTTTCGCAGCAGCGCACATGAGATTGGAAACTTGTTGGTGGGCACCCCGGATGGTCAGCAGATTCCGCTAAGCCAGCTTGCCAACCTCACCCAAGGCAACGGGGCGTCCTTTATCTACCGCGAAAATAACTCTCGCTACATCGGCGTGCAATACAGTGTCGAGGGGCGCGACTTGGAGCGGGCGGTGCGAGACGGCCAGGCGGCCGTGAAGAAGGTGGTGACACTGCCGCAAGGCTACCGGATGGAATGGGGCGGCGAATACAGCCAGTTTCTTGAGGCCAGGTCCCAGATGTATTTTATTGGCCCACTTGCCATCGTGCTGATTTTCATGATCTTATTCGCGCTCTACGGAAATTTCAAGTTCCCCGTAACCATTGCCTTGGGTGTCATCATGACTGAACCCGTAGGAGCGCTGGTTGCGCTGAAACTCACGCACACTCCTTTCAGCGTTTCTTCGGTCCTCGGTCTTCTGGCGTTGCTCGGCGTTTCCGTGGAGACTGCCGTCATTCTCGTTTCCTACATCAACAAGTTGCGGCTGGAGGGCATGGGGGTCCGCGCGGCCACTCGGGAAGCCTCGCTCTTACGTCTTCGTCCCATCATGATGACGGCTCTCGTTGCGTGCCTTGGATTACTGCCGGCTGCCCTTTCCACCGGCATCGGATCGGATACTCAAAGACCGTTTGCCATCGTCATAGTTGCCGGTCTAATCTCCCGCCTCTTCATCGGGTTCTTTGTCAATCCGGTGTTGTACGAAATGGTTGCTCGGGAGGGTGATGTGCTTCAGGTCTAGGCGAAAACTGGCGTGAAGCCGGAAAACTCATCGAATGTGTCGAACGAGCCGCGGATACTCTCGGGGTCTACTGCCGTTCAGATCGACGACTTGAGCGAGACATCGAAGGCGGGGAGGCGCGCTACTCAATTCGCGACCTTAGGTTCTTGAGACTCAGAGAATCTATGGGCAAGTCTTTATTCAAATGCAGGAAAAGGACCGTAGATAAGTTCACGACGCGGCAAGGGCTCGGGATTGTACCGGCAATCGTCGCGATTCTGGCAGGCCTGCTATTGTTGTGGGTGCTTGGGTAGCTGCATTTCGACGCGGACTAGTTTTTGTTCTCTTTTGCATGCGCAGAAGATCGCGACATCGTAGATCAAATTTTTCATTCCGACCTCTTCCAAACCTGCTAACTAGGCTCCTAGGGGATTGTGTCCGGATAACGGGCAACCCGGAAGTTATGCCCAGGATGGATTTTCAACGACGCGGGCCAGAAGTCGGCTTGTAGGACATCACCGTGGTCTCCAGAAGCCCGTTTCTGGATAACTTTCGGGTTGCCGACCATACGTCCAGAATCGTCGCATCCGCGTGCAACGTGCTGCACAGACTATAATTACGCGCACGAATGGCTCTTACTCCAGGCACGAAACTCGGCACATATGAAATCCAGTCTCCGTTAGGTGCGGGCGGGATGGGAGAGGTGTATCGCGCCACCGACACGAAGCTCGGTCGCGACATCGCGCTTAAGGTGCTACCCGCCGAGATGGCTCAAGATCCGGAGCGGCTCGGGCGCTTTCGTCGGGAAGCCAAGACTCTCGCCCAACTCGACCATCCGAACATCGTCACAATCCACTCTGTGGAGGAATGCGGCGGCATCCATTTTCTGACGATGCAGCTGGTTGATGGACTCCCACTGGACCGCCTGATTCCTCAAGGTGGACTTCCAGTCGAGCAGATCATCGAGATTGCCGGCGCTCTGGGGGATGCGCTGGCGGCGGCACATGAGAAAAGCATTGTGCATCGCGACCTGAAGCCGGCTAATGTTATGGTTTCGAATGAAGGCCGGGTCAAGGTGCTCGACTTCGGCCTTGCCAAGGATGTTCGCGGCTCCAACCTCGGAGACGCCACGATGACCTCGGCCAGCCGTACGGAAGTGGGCGTGGTAATGGGGACGCCAGCCTACATGTCTCCTGAACAAACATCGGCTCGCCCGCTCGACCACCGCACCGATATTTTTTCTCTCGGAGTCATGCTTCACGAGATGGCGACCGGGCGCAGGCCGTTCGAAGGAACATCGTCGGCCGAGCTGGTCTCTTCGATTTTGCGCGATACTCCGCCGTCGGTTACCGACGTGCGTCCTGATCTGCCCAGCGATTTGGCCCGCATCGTTCGGCGCTGTCTGGAGAAGGATCCTCGTCATCGTCTGCAGACCGCGCGCGACGTCAGCAATGAATTCCGGGATCTGGCGCGGCAGACCTCTCAGAAAGCGACGCCGGCAAAGACTTCCACCCCGGGCACTGTAGCCGCGCCCGACTCCGGCTCCGTCCGCGCCGGTGAAGGCTTCTGGGTCGCGGTGCTGCCGTTCAGGGGGGCGAGCGGCGATGCGGACCTCGAAGCTCTGGCCGACGGGCTGACCGAAGACATCACCACGGGGCTTTCACGATTTCCCTATCTGCAAGTCATCGCCCACAATTCGGCGATGGCTTACAAAGGCCGCGCCGCGGATATCCGCACGGTGGGCCGTGAACTGGGCGCGCGCTATGTGATCGAGGGGAGCATACGCAAAAGAGGCCGTGCCATTCGCGTCAGCGCGCAACTGATGGACGCTGTGAGCGGCACGCAGCTTTGGGCCGAGGCCTATGACAGGGAACTCATCGCTGGCCAGAGCAGCGACGCGGGCACATTCCAGGTTCAGACATTCAAGATTCAGGACGACCTTACCGACCACATCGTGACCACCGTCGCCGATGGGTATGGAGTTCTGGTTCGCTCCATGGCCGCGCCGACTCGAGAGCGAAAGGTGGAGGAACTCAGTGCGTCCGAACTGGTCTTGCGCCACTACGCCTTCATGCAGCAATTCAGTCCCGAGGAGCATGCTGCGCTCCGCGCGGGTCTGGAGCAGGCTCTGGAACGCGAGCCCAACCACG
This sequence comes from uncultured Acidobacteriaceae bacterium, assembly GCA_963789875.1. GTDB lineage: Bacteria > Acidobacteriota > Terriglobia > Terriglobales > Acidobacteriaceae > Sulfotelmatobacter. The sequence goes on from CAWBMI010000002.1 coordinate 1,089,669, forward strand.
CCGCTGCCTGGGCCTGTCTTTCGAACCTTTACCAATTGGAATATTTTGATCGGTTCAATCCACGGGAGAAGCCATTGGAGCGCGCGCGTGAGGCCGCCTGGCGGGCCGTTAAGATTGACCCTGCCTGCCAGATGGGCTGGAAAGAACTCGCCGCTGTGCAATTTTTCGGTCGGGATTTCACCGCCTTTCGCGAGAGTGCGGAGCGGGCCCTGGCGCTCAATCCACGGGACGGCACCACCCTGGCTTATATGGCGCTGATGATTGCCTTCTCCGGCGAGTGGGAGCGCGGCGTGGCTCTGACGCAAAGAGCGATTGAACTCAACCGCCATCATCCCGGCTGGTATCACAACATATTTTTTCACCATCACTATCGCAAAGGCGAGTATGAAGCCGCCTTGCAAGCCGCCAAGAAGATCAACATGTCGGAGTTCCATTGGATGCACCTGATGACTGCCGCCTCGTGCGGCATGCTGGGGCGCCCTGAGGAAGCTCGCACGGCCATTGAGTCTCTGCGCAAATACAATCCAACGTTTATCGACCTTGCAAATGTCCGTGAGGATGTCGGGATGTGGGATCCGGACAAAGATGACGTGGAACGGTTGCTGCAAGGATTGCAGAAGGCCGGTCTGAGGTATGGCTCGGCGAGTTTGGAGACTCCGCAGGATTCAGCAGATCCCGCGCCGTCCGCCTCGCGCGCCGTGTCCGCGGATTCGGGTGCGGCTCGTGCCGACGAAGGATTCTGGGTCGCGGTGCTGCCCTTCAAATATGCGGGCTCAAGTACTGAACTGAAATTACTCGCGGATGGGCTGTCGGAAGCAGTCGTCACCGGATTATCGCGCTTCTCGTATCTGCGAGTGATCGCGCGCGGCTCGACGGCGAAGTATTCGAGCGAGTCGGGGGATGTGCGCACCATTGGCAAAGAACTCGGTGCGCGTTACGTGATGGAAGGCAGCCTGCGGCAGGCGGGATCGAAGGTGCGCCTCGCCGTGCAACTCGTGGATGCGGTCTCAGGCGCTCACCTCTGGGCCGAGAACTATGAGCGCGCCTTCAGCCCCGAGGCGGTATTCGAGTTACAGGACGACTTGGTTCCGCGGATCGTTTCGACGGCCGCTGATATGAACGGAGTCCTGACCCGCGACATGAGCGAAGCGGTGCGCGGCCGTGCTCCCGAACAGTTGAGCCCCTACGAGGCAGTGTTGCGCAGCTTCGGCTACTTGCAGCGGGTTACCCCCGAAGAGCTTGCCACTGCGCGGGCCGGTCTGGAGCAGGCCGTGCAGAAGGCGCCAAACTATGCCAATGCGTGGGCCATGCTGGCGTACTTGTGCGTCCAAGACTATGCGCAAGGAGTCAACCTTCATGCAGATGCCTTGACCAGCGGCCTAATCGCCGCGCGGCGGGCCGTTGAGGCGTCGCCGTCCAATCCTCTGGCCCACGTTAGTCTTGCCCAAGTGCTCTTCTTCCACAAGGAATTTCAGAGCTTCCGGAATGCAGCCGAGCGGGCTGTTGTACTTAACCCCATGGACGGGAACTCCATCGCCTTTCTGGGCGAGTTGCTGACTTATGCCGGCAACCGCGACCGCGGACTCGCGCTGGCCGGGAGCGCCAAGCAACTCAATCCCAATCATCCCGGATGGTACTGGTACGCTGACTTCTACAACGCGTATCGCCAGGGCGACTATAGCGGGGCGCGCGATTTCGCCCTGAAGATCAATCTGCCCGGACAATGGGCTTCCCACGCAATGCTAGCCGCCGCGTGCGGCCAACTCGGGGAACGGGAGGCTGCCGCGAAGGCAATACGTGATCTCCTGCATCTGCGGCCCAACCTTGGGCAGACCGTGCGCCAGGAATTCAAAAAATGGTGGGATTCCGATTACGTCGAGAGCGTGATTGACGGACTCCGCAAGGCGGGGCTGGAGATTGCCGCCGAGCCATCATCGCCGGACCCTAATTTGGTTGGAATCATCGAATCGAATAACCGCCATCGACACGAATCGTAGTACCCGTCACAAAATCCGAGGCTCGTGAAGCTAGGTATACAGCCGTTCCAGCAATTTCCTCGGACTGTCCCCATCGACCGGCCGGAGTGCGCGAAAGAATTTCGTCGTTGAGCGGCATTGTTTTTACAGGGGCGGTCATGTCGGTCTCAATCCACCCTGGCGCAATCGCGTTAACTTGAATGTTGTAGGGTGCAAGTTCAATCGCCATGGACTTGGTCAACTGGATGATTGCGCCTTTCGCTGCGCTGTAGGATGGGATCAGCCCAGATCCGAAGAAAGAGTACATACTGCCAATATTGATAATCTTTCCTCCTTGCTGACTCATCATCGATTGAGCGGCAAGCTTCGACAGAAGGAAAACTGCATTGAGTTGAGTCTCGATCACATTGTCCCAGTCCTCAGGCTTCTCGCGCAAAATTCCGCCGCTCAGCGACACGTTGCCGGCGTTATTGACCAGGATGCTGATGCTACCAAGTTCGCTCGCGACCCTGCTAAGCGATGGCTCCAATGCGGCGCGATGAGTAAGATCGATCTTCACCGCGATCGACGGAACGCCGATAGCGTTCAGTTCCGAGAGCACATGCTGGTTCTTCTCGTCATTTCGCCCAAAGATTGCGACAGAAGCACCAGCTTCGGCCAGACCAAGCGCAATGCCGCGACCAATCCCACCGTTACCACCAGTCACCACAGCCACCCTGCCGGTTAGGTCAAAGAGAGCAGGTATCTTCATTCGACTTTCCTCATTTCAAGTTTAGGAAACGGATTCTGCTCTGGAAACGGGCTTAGTGAAGCACGAGCGGCAACCCCCAAGGGAAGTTACTGAAGCTTATTGTAGTGGCCTTCCATAGACAAGTCTTTCGGCGTGCTTGCACAGCCTGTGTCAAGCGGAGCGTGCGTCAAATTGCGAGTAAGAGTTGATTGGGCCGCTTTTCGGATGGCAAGCGCGGCTAGATGAGAGCGATTCCTGTAATGCCGGATTCTGTGCTGTGACGGGCTAATCGGAACTTATTCCGGGCCAGAAGTCGGCTTCGGGGAAGTGTGGAATAACCTCCCCTCTCCGCTTTGGGCGCCCGTAATGGAGCCATCTGGAGCCTCGGGGGACGAGACCAAAGTGGCTAGGTGATTGAAAGAAATGGTAGGCACGAGGAGACTCGAACTCCTGACCTCTACCGTGTCAAGGTAGCGCTCTAACCAACTGAGCTACGCGCCTACAGAAAACCGTCCATTTAGTTTACCAAACTTCGCGCGCCTGGAAACCACGATGCAAAGCCAGTTTACTAAGTGTAATAAAGGCTCAAGGCCCCCGGGGGAAAATCTAAGGTCGTCGCGAATCCGCGACAAATGCGTCAGTTAACGACATCACCTTCATCGCACTCTTCAGTTGCTCCAGCGTCGCCGCAGACTTAATCGTTAGCGTTACGGTTTCGCCCGGAAGCAAATCGAAAAAGTTGTCCGAGCTTTGCACATCAAGATCGGCGAAAGACACGTACACGCCGCGAGCAAGCTTCGGCGACCGCAAGGTAATCGTATAGTTGCCACCGTTCTGGCTCAGACTGGTTTCTATCTTGGGCGCAACTGGTAGATCCAGATCATGTGTTGCATTGAAGAAAATCAGATTTCGCGATGCCTGCTTTCCAGCGATGGTCAGATCGAATACTAAAAAACTGCGATGCAGGTCGCCCTTCGCAGCCATGGCGGCTTTATCCACATTCAGATAAATCGCGTTCGACTGCGGCGCGATTTGCACATCCTTATTTTGATCGAGCAAAACATCTCCGGCAAAATCAAGCAAGCGCATGTGGATCGTCCCGGAGAGCGCTTGCAATTTGTCGGATACGACGTAGACATCAACCTTGTCGTCGTGCAAGAACGGTGAAATCAAGACGTCGTCATAAAAGCGGCGTGCATAATAATGTAGAGCCTTCCAGCGCCCGTAATAATCGATGCTCGCCCACGACGCCACCGGCCAGCAATCGTTCAATTGCCAATACAGCGATCCCATGGTGCGAGGCCGTTGCCGCCGCAAATGCTCGGCTCCAATCTTGATGATCTCGGCCTGCTGCACCTGACTCAGATAGACGAAAGAAGCAAAATCCTTGGGCTCGCGATACTCACGCAGCATGTAGGTGAGGATACGTTCGTTGCCGCCCTTGTTCTTCTGGTGTGCCTGCATCACCGTCGAGCGAATGTCGAAGTCCTCGGGCTTGTTGGCGAAAGCGTGTATGGTCCGCATCTCGGGAAAAGATTGGAATCCGTATTCGGTCATGAAGCGCGGAAATTGCAAAGTGTAGTCCGAAGCCGGTGCTTGCTGGTGCCATACCGCCCAGTAATGCATATCGCCGTTATGCTGGTTGTCGGGAATCTCTTCAAAATTCGCGCTCGGCGAACTCGGCGTATACGGCACGGGATCAGCATATTGCGTCACCGCGCTCCTCAGAATGTCGGAGAAAAGAATCACGTAATCCTGCCAGACTTTGTCGCGCGTGTCGGGCGAGATGGAAGCTTTGAATTCCTGACGATCACCCCAGTGCCACCAACCGGTTTCAACCTCGTTGTTCCCGCACCAGATCACAATGCTGGGGTGATCGCGAAGGCGCTTGATCTGGTCGATAGCTTCTTGCTGGACGTTTTCTTGAAAGGAGGCATCGCCCGGAACCATATCGCCGCCGAACATGAATTCCTGCCACACCATGATGCCGAGCTCATCGCAAATATCGTAAAAGTCGTCGGACTCGTAGTACCCGCCGCCCCATTCGCGAACCATATTCATGTGCGCATCGCGAGCATCATCGAGAATTTTGCGATGATTCTCAGGGGTAACACGATTGGGAAAACTGTCAAAGGGAATCACGTCGGCGCCCTTGCCAAAGACAGAAATTCCATTGACTACGAATTCAAAACTCTTGCCCCATTGATCAGGGACGCGCCGCAGTTCGACAGAACGCAGGCCAGTCTTGGTTTCCGCGCGAGCCGCAGCTTCCTTGCCCATGCGGATTTGTGCCGAAAACCGATAACGGTTTTGAGCGCCGTAACCCACGGGATACCACAGCTTCGGAGAAACTATTCGCACGGGAAGCGAAACATGATTGATTCCGGCGTTGAGTTGCAGCGTCTGCGTTCCGTCGCTTGTCTGCGGCCCAGACAATTCGTCGTGGGCTAGCGTGAGCGTGGCTGTTGTAGGCTTGCTGGCTTCGATCTCAAACTCGGCGTTGACATTCGCTAAATCCGCTGCGATGTGCTCCTGATGAATATGAAAATTTTCAATTCGCAGGGCATCCCAGGTTTCGAGCCGAACCGGCTGCCAAATTCCTTCCGTCATGTACCGCGGACCCCAATCCCAGCCGTAGTTGTACGGAGCCTTGCGCGTGTAAGGAGCGGTCGCAATATTTTCTTCGTTGCCGTAGTTATGAGTTGAAATGGAAGGCAGAATGTAGGGCAGCGTCTTCACGTAAGGAATCATGCTCTCAACCGCGGAATGAAATACGATACGGAGCGTATTGGAACCCGGCTTTAGCAGCGCTTTCGCGGGAACGCGCCAGCGGCGGAACATATTATCGGCTTTGAGAATCGCCTTCTCATTAAGGTAGACATCGGCGAACGTATCCAGCCCTTCGAATACCAGATCGAGGTGCTCATGTCCGAGCGCCGCGGCATCGAGCTGAAAAGTCGTTTGATACTCCCAATCGGCCAGGCCAATCCATTGCAAATGAAATTCATTGTCGCGATCAAACGGATCGGGGATGAGTTTGCCATTCAGCAAATCGGTTTGCACCACGCCAGGAACTTGCGCGGGATGCCACTCTTTGACGTCGGACCGGTCCGTTCCGGCAACCGCGCGAAATTGCCAGCCGGAATCCAGATTGCGCGAGGAAGGCTCGGCCCCATGTAGCGGCGATACAACGAAAGATAAAAACATTACAGCGCCCCAAAAATAAAAAAAGGCAGCGCTCACGCCGCGAAATAACTTCAGCTGAGTTCGTCCCATATCAGCAAGCCTCCGTCGTAAATCGTCCCGCCACATTCCTACTGCTTCGACTCTGGTTTGCCGGAGGGTTGTGCATGCCCAGCGGCATTCTGCAAACTTTGAAATTCCTGCATTTCATGTTGAGCCTGTGCGGTCTTGCCTTGTTTTCGATAGAGCGCGGCTAATCCGAAATGCGCCTGCGCGGCCAGCGCACTCTGCTTCTCAATCGCAAGCAATTTGGTCCATGCTTGCTCGGCAGCAGCCGAGTCGCCATCGAGCGAGGCCGCTTTCCCGAGCGAATAGAGGGTCTCGGGCATCTCCGGCAGCAAACGGTCGGCACGTACAAGTTCTGCGCGCGCCTCATGCGCCTTGCCCTGTTCGAGCAGCGCTTCGCCAAGTCGATACGCGGCTTCGGCGTTGCCCGGTTGCAACTTGGCCTGCTGGCGAAATTCCTCTTCCGACTTCGCCCATTGCGAAGCGCCAGCATACACCTCGCCCAAGGCAAGATGAGCTTCGGGCAGGCCGGGGCGCAGGCGCAGCGCTTCGCGATATTCTTTCTCCGCATCGGGCATGCGCCGAAGCACAAAATAGTTCTCCGCCATCGCCTGGTGCGCGCGCGCGGAGTCCGGATAAAGCGCCAACAGATTATCGATCGATTGTTTCGCCAGCAATCCGCTGGCGCGCCCAAGGTAATACAGAAGGTCCGCGTCATTGGGATGCGCGGCCAGCGCGGTCTGCAGATTCGCCACCGCTTCTGGCAACTGCCCAGTCTGGGTTTGCGCAATTCCCAGCGCAGTCTTGTCGGGCGAACGTTCAAGGTGCGGAATCGCCTCGCTCGCATACCCCTGCGCAAGCAGCGCGTAACCGAGCAGTTGATGCGCGGGCGCCGAATCCGCATTCAGCTTCAGTACATGTTTCAGCGGTGCAATTGCCGAGCCGTAATCGCCCTTCTCCATGTAAGCCTGGCCGAGACTGATGAACCCATCAGTGAACGAAGGATCGAGTTCGGTGACCTTCTTGAATTCCGTAATGGCGACATCGAGGTGGCGTTCTTTGTCGGCTGCGAGTCCGGCCTGCATGTGCTCGGCGGCTTGCGGCGACGATATTTGCCATGCCAACCAAAAGAGTATGAGATTGCGAATCACGGTTTCTCCGGCTCACGCACTTCCAGGAACTGATCGGCGTGAACATCGTTCAACACCTGATGAACCCCGGAAGGCCATTTGATATCGATCTGAGCTTTATCGGCGGCGCCAAGTCCGAAATGCAGACGTTTATCGCTCGCCGATTCATAGCTCCCAGCTGTAGTCGCGAAACGCGTCTGGCCATTCACCTGCACCCTCGCGCCCAGTCCATCGCGATTGCTGCGCGTGCCCCGCAGCGTGATGGAGAGCCAGTGCGCACTGCCACCGCGGTTGTAATAAAACTGAGGATGCGCGGCGAGGATTGTAGTGACAACGTCCATCCAGCCATCGTTGTTGATGTCTCCGAAAGCCGCGCCCCGCCCGGCAACCAGCGCATCGCTGCCGGAATCCGCGCGCTCGAAGCGCGCGTTACGATTCATGGCAAGCAACGTCGGCTCGAGATAATGTAGTGACGGATCAATGGCTTCCACGTTGTCGAGGACGTGCCCTTGAGCAATGAACAGATCTTTCTGCCCATCGTTATCGAAATCTTCCAGACCGATGCCCCAGCCTGAGGTGACTCCCGAAAGCATGGTTACACCGGTGGGCAATCCTCGATCACTGAAGGAACCATTGCCATCGTTGTGAAACACCGGGTATGCCTGCCGCGGCAACGTCGTTACCATCACATCGGGCCGGCCGTCGTTGTCATAATCCTGAAAAACCACGCCCATGCCCGAGAGCGGGCCCCCATCGAGATTCAGCGCCGCGCCGGCTTCAAGGCCCACTTCGGTGAAGGTGCCGTTGCCGTTGTTGTGAAACAAATATTGCTGCATGCCGTCGTTGGCGACAAAAATATCGGTAAACCCGTCGCCATCGTAATCCGCAAACGCCACGCCGAGGCCGTGACCTTTTTTTGCGGCAATCCCTGAGCGCTGGCTCACATCTTCGAAGGTGCCGTCCCCGCGATTGTGGTAAAGAATATTGGTAGTGCGAGGGAATTCTCCCGGCGGACAGTAGGTATGAAAATTGCCTCCGCAGTCTTTGCTGTGCTGGGTATCCCAGTCCATGTAGCGCGTAACGAACAGGTCGAGCTTGCCGTCGTTATCATAATCGAAAAATCCCGCTGAGACCGACCAGCCGCCGCCCGCGACTCCGGCCTTCGCAGTCACATCGGTAAAAGTGCCGTCGCCGTTGTTGTGATAGAGAATATTTTTCCCGTAGTTCGTCACAAAAAGATCGGGATAGCCGTCATTGTCGTAGTCTCCGACAGCGACGCCCATGCCGTAGTTGCCGTCTCCGGCATTGGACAGGCCGGCTTGTTCGGTCACGTCGGTAAAGCTTCCGTCTTTATTCTGCCGGTACAGCCGATTCCAATACCGCGGATTGTGACGGTCGAAGTTGTCCGGACCCTTCATCGGACTGGTAACGCGCCCGCCGTTAACAAAAAAAACATCGAGCAACCCGTCGTTGTTGTAATCGAGCAAAGCCACTCCGCCCGGCATGGTTTCAATCAGATATTTCTGCGGAGTGGAAGAATTTTGCAAGGTGAAATCGATGCCACGAGGCAATTTGACCTCGAAAACCGGGACCGGGGCCGCCGCCCACAACATCACGCCGACCAGGGTCAGCAATAAGGTCAGCACTAAGATCAGCACCGGGAAAGACGATACGCGACGCAAGATTTTCAACTCCCGATCACCTTACTGGCTCAGCATATCGTTTCCTTGTGCCGCTTGCATTCTCCGTCGCCGGGCACTGCTATTTTGTCTCGCGCGTAGATTCCCGCTCCACTAGTTTTGGGGGGATCAGTATTCTCTTTGGCGGCAGCGCCCGTTTCGCTGCGATTCGCTCAATCAGGAGTTCAGCGGCGCGCTGCCCTATCGTGCAAGTTCCCTGATCGATGGTGCTTAACGGAACCGCAACCTGGTCGGAGTATTGGATATTGCCCGCTCCCACCACGCGGATGTCCTCCGGGAGACTGAAACCAACCGCTAAGATCGCCCGTATCGCCCCGATCGCCACCGGATCGTTGTAGCAGAAAACCCCATCGGGGAAGGGATTGAGGTCGAGCAATTTCCGCATCCCATCGTAACCACTGTCGTCACTACGCCCGCCGCACACAACGTAACGGCACTCCGGATGAAGGCCGTGCTCGTTCAGAGCTCGCCGATAGCCGGCCAGCCGTTCAGCGGCGATGCGTACCTCGGGCCCGCGCAGATGGGCAATGCGCCGGCAGCCGCGCGCGATCAAGTGCTCGGTGGCTACTCTGCCGATTGCCGAGTTATCCACGCCAATATAAGAGGCGCGCAGGCCCGCGATCGGACGGTCGATCAGCACATAAGGGACCTTCTGCTCTTGAATCCGCCGGAAGAGGCCAAGCTGATGCGGCGGTTGCGAAGAGGCAATAATAAGGCCATCGACGCGCCGTGCCAGCAACGACTCCGCCTCGTTCGCTTCCAATTCGGGATCTTCCTCGAAGCAGGAAATCACCACGTGATAACCATGCGGTCGCACCGTCTTCGCCACGGCTCGGGCAATCTCCGCGAAAAAAGGATGGGTGAACTCCGGCAGCAGCAGCCCAATCGTATAAGTGCGCCGCGTTACCAGGCTGCGCGCCACCCAATTCATCTGATAATTAAGCTTCTTGGCGTGCCGCAACACCCGTTCGCGAGTGGCTTCGCTGATCCGGCCCTGGTTGCGCAGTACTTTCGACACCGTTACCACGGACACTTTCAGGTCTTTCGCGATGTCCATCATGGTCGCGGTCATGCGCCCGGAAGCATATCACCGAATTGGAAGGGTTAACGATTATTCAAATGTGAATAATCTATTTTCTGCTTGACAACGGTTGTCGAAGTAGTCAAGAATCCACCCGCTCCACCATTTGGGAAATTCCGGTTTCGGAAAGAGTCACTATGCGCAGTAGAACACTGTGGGCGCTCGTCGTTTCTCTTGGTTTATTCGTTTCTGCCGCGGTTTCGCTATACGGCCAAAGTACCTATGGCTCTATCGCCGGGTCAGTCACCGACAGTTCAGGCGCGTCGGTTACAGACGCCACCGTCACCCTGACCAACCTAGGCACCCAGGAAAAGCGCACGCAATCCAGCGGCAGTGATGGTCTTTTCACCTTCGTGAATCTGTTCGCAGGTACCTACCGGGTCGACGTGGAGAAGTCTGGATTCAAGCACTTCACGCAAAATCCGATCACGGTCGACGTTCAGCAGAACACGCGCGTCGATGCCAAGCTTCAGGTGGGCGAGGTCAGTCAGGTCGTCGAGGTAACATCTGAGACGCCCCTGCTTCAAGCGGAGACCTCGTCTCTCGGCCAGGTCGTCGAGCAGCGCAAGGCGGACGAACTGCCGCTGAACGGCCGCAATATCTTTAATCTAATCACCATCTCTCCCGCTGCGGTTGCACAGGGCGGATCGGGCGGCACGCCCGTGAGCCAGAATCCCTTCAGCTGGGGCAATTATCAGGTGGGCGGATCTTTTGCGAATCAGAGCGCTGAGTACCTAGATGGTCAACCCCTGAATATTGGCTATATTAATCTGCCCATCGTCATCCCGACCCAGGACTCGATTGGTGAATTCAAGGTGCAATACAGCGATTTGGGTGCTGACTGGGGCAAATTCTCCGGCGGGGTTGTGAATCTAAGCACCAAGTCCGGCACCAACAGCTTCCACGGTTCGGCCTACGAGTATCTGCGCAACAAAGTGCTCAACTCGAACGAGTATTTCAATAAAGCCCAGGAAGTAGCATCAGGAACTGCGAACACCCCACCGCCGTACGTTCAAAACCAGTACGGCTTCACTTTCGGCGGACCGGTCATCAAGGACAAGACGTTCTTCTTTGTAAGTTGGGAGCAGTTCCGACTTCGAACTGGCTCCGTCTTGACCACGACGGTTCCACTCACCGCGTTTCGGCAAGGCAACTTTTCGGCCCTGTGCGCCGCCCCGGCAACCTTCGTGAACGGCGTATGCTCGAATGCGGCCGAGCAGATTTACGATCCTTACACGGTAAATCTGAGCACCGGCGCCCGCCAGCCCTATCTGAATAATCAAATTCCCACGGCCGAATTCAGCAAGGCTACGACGACCATGTGGGATAAATATTTCATCGCTCCCAACCTTCCCGGAACTGTAAACAACTTCACGAGCGCCAGCAGTTCCGGAGGAAATACCAGCCAATTTGTGGCTCGTGGCGACCAAGTCATATCTAGCACTACCCGTATATTCGGGCGCTTCACCTACAACGGCTTGTTGGATCTGCCTACCAATCCCTTTGGCACCGGCCTGTGCAACGACCGCTGCGCCGAGGACTACCACACCAAGGCACTGGCTATCGATGTAAACCACACCTTCACCGCCACGACTATCCTTGACGTCAACCTCTCGGCCAGTCGGTTCATTTATGCCCGAGCCCCCATCTTGTCAGGCTATGACCTGACCACTCTTGGTTGGTCGGCCGCGTACAACGCTCCGGCCGATGCCATCCGTACTCCTCCGACGCCGGCGTTCCCGTTCCCGAACGACGTGGGCCGTTCGCAGGGCAACAGCGCCATCGGAGATCACAACACGCAATATAATGTTTCGCCGCAGCTTACGCTCATTCGTGGCAAACATACCTTGCAGGTTGGCGGTCAGTACGAGTTGGGCTTGGATAACTACTACCAGACCAACATCGCTAGTGGCGCTTTCGGTTTCGGTGGTGTGTGGACGTCAAGCACCGGCGGAGCCAATCTCGTAACCTGTACTTCTTGCGCTTTCGCAGACTTCCTGCTGGGCCTCTCGGAGAACCAGGGAACTTTCGTGAATCAGACCGAGGGTGCGGCACAAGTGCCCGCTCTGACCGCGGGTAAGCAAACCTACCGTGCTTTGTACTTCAATGACACTTGGCACACCACTCCGAAGCTCACGCTGAATCTCGGCCTGCGCTACGAGTTACCCGGGACTTGGTCGGAGCGTTACAAGCGCCTCAGCTATTGGGACCCCAGGGCTGTCAATGCGACAGTCAGCGGCTGCGCCGGTGCCGGAACCAGTTGCCCCGGCGATGCCGAGCTTGTGGGCGTCGGCCCGAACCATAGCGACAACAACCTTCCCCTCGACAAGAAGGCCTTTTCGCCCCGACTCGGCTTCGCTTATAGTGCCGACGCCAAAACCGTGATCCGCGGAGGCTACGGCATCTTCTTCATTCCCAACTACATCTCGTTTGGCCTGAATCCCGACAACGATGTGATCAACTTGGCAACCACGCCATTCACCGCGACTAAGGATTCCTACCTCACGCCCTATAGCACTTTAAACGGCAACAACTGCGGATTTGCCGGCACCCCAAGCTTCGCCAGTTTTAACTGTGCCAGCAATGCCGGGCCGTTTGGCGCAGGCGGAATTCTGCTGCCACCGGGGCGAAATCAGAGCGCTTCCCTCACGGCAGCTGCCAACGGTTCGCCCACCCTTGCTCCATGGCAAGACCCAAAGTATGGATACGTGGAACAGTACAATCTGGATATTCAGCGCCAGTTGCCCGCGGGATTTTTTGCTGATGTCGCCTTTGCCGGCTCTCATGGCGTGCATCTGCAGCAGTACAACACTCAGATCAACCAGATCCCCGACTCCTTCCTCGGGCAGCAGGCGGCTCTGACGACCCCGGTCACTAACCCACTGGTTGGGAGCCCCTACGCCGGCCTCAATGGGGCCACGGTTCCTGCCGGTCAGCTCGACCGGCCCTATGCGGAATACAACAACCTGTCGCTCGCCGGATACGGATGCTGCGGCAGCAGTTACAACTCGTTGCAGGCGACAGTCACTCGAAGATTCCAGGGCGGTGGCACGTTGCTGGTGGCCTACACCAACTCCAAGCTGCTCAGCAACACTGACACCCTTACCAGTTGGCTCGAAAGCGGCACCGGAAATACGGGTGGCGTCGGTCAGGTGCAGGACTGGAATAATCTCAGCGGCGAGAGATCGCTTTCCTCGCAGGACGTTTCGCAGCGCATTGTAATCAGCTACGTGCTCGATTTACCCTTCGGTCATGGCAAGCCGTTCCTCTCCAGCATGACTGGCATCGGCAACGCGGTAGTTTCCGGTTGGGGTGTCGACGGTATCACGACTTTCCAGAGGGGCTTCCCGCTGAAGATCAGTTATGCCGGTTCAACACCCTTGGAGGCTGCGAATCTTGGCGTGTCGAACGTGCGACCCGACAGCATTGCCGGGTGCGACAAGAAGGCGGGTGGCAAGCATATTGATCAGTGGTTCAACACCAGCTGCTTTGCAACTCCGCCGGATTGGGGATTCGGCAGCGAATCTCGTGTCGATGCGGTCCTTCGCGGTGACGGGTCCAAGAATTTCGACTTTGCCATCTTCAAGAGAACTACCATCGCTGAGAAGGTCGGCGTGGAGTTCCGGACCGAGTTCTTCAACTTATTCAACCATCCCCAGTTCGGCATTCCGGGAGAAGCCTTTAACGGTACTCCGACGGGTCCGAACAATAACGGCTTCGGAGTCATCAACTCAACCATAGGCAACCCGAGGTTGATTCAGTTTGCCCTTGTCGTCCGCTTCTAGTGAAACAAGAGAGAGCCAGGGGGTTCCCTTGGCTCTCTTCTACTTTCGTGGAAATTGGGATCGTTTTCGGCCTGCCTCAGCGACGCCGTCCTTACGATGCGAACCCTCCAAACCATCGATTATTCCGAAGCCAAACGTGCCGTTGACCTCATCCTTGAACAAGCTCTGCAGATGAAGAAAGCCGCCGTCGTAGCCGTCGCCGATTCCCGCGGTGATCTCATCTGCCTAGCTCGCATGGACGGCGCTCCTGTCTCTTCCATCACCGTCGCCACCAATAAAGCCTGGACCGCCGCACGCGAGCGTAAGCCCACAAAAGAGATCGGAGAGAAGGTCAGACATCCAGAGAAGGGCCACGATATCGGCTACTACGGCGATCCGAAATATGTTGGCTGGGGCGGTGGACTTCCGGTCTGGAAGAATGGCGAAGTCATCGGATCTGTCGCCGTGAGCGGCCTCTCCTCGGCGGAAGATATCGAACTCGCCACTCTGGGCGTCGAACTGCTCGCAAGCTAGACTTCCAGGATTCGTATCAGGGTATGCCTTCAGGCATACCGTAACGGCTCCGCTATAAAACGCGCCGTTAGTCGTCGCCGTGCAGATTAGAGTCTTTCCGGCGGCCTCTAGCGGCCCGGGTCAAGATCCCTCATGATCACGCGCAGCACCTGGGCAGATTGCCGCGCCTCCCGCTCGAAGATCTGCGCACTCGCCCCCCGGTCAACGCCGCTCTCATCGCGATACGCGCGTGCCACCGCAGGCAGCCGGGCGCAGCCGCCGCGAATCAACTTCGCACGCTCCGCAACGGCAAGTCTCGTCTCAAACGACCACTCGGAAATCTTTTCCGCGGGCGCGCCCGATGCGATCAAAGCGCCCAGCCCTTTGTGTTCCAGCGCATCAGTAACGATCGCTTCAAGGATTCCGCAGGATGTGCGCATCGCCGCGTCATAATCCTGCGCTTCGAAGGCGCGGTTGCTATCGGCAAAAGCCTGCTCTAACACGGGACGGAGCTCGAGGTTGTGAACGAAGTCGAAGCGGTGCGGCGCCGGAGCCTGCGACGATGCAGCGATGACCGGCGCCTCATCCGATTGCGAAAGAGTCGTGGCAGCCAACTGAAGAACATCCAGCAAACGCTGGACGATCTCGCTAGGGTCGACTCCTGCAACCGCGCGGCCGCCTTGCGCCCGCATCAGAAAAGCTTGGCTGAACGAACGGGCAAGCCAGTGAGCCTTGCTACCTCCGGACAATTGATTAATCGTAACTCCGCAATCTTCTTGCCACTGGCGCGTGTCATTAATGGCGGAGGGGTCGGAGGATTCCGCCGCGAGGCGATCGCGAAGTTGATTTCCGCGCCCCTTCAGGCTTTCAAGTTGGCTCAGGTAAGTGTCAATCTGCGCTCGCAGACCCGTATCCATAATAGTTTTGGGTGATTGGAGTGATCCTGCGATCGTGCTACACACCGGATTTTTGGCCCTTGACAGCTTCTCTAAAACGATGGTACAGTGCGTTCCGCAAGTGGTTCGATCACTGGACCAGTCTACCACGGTTTCCGGGAGTGCTCGCCTGGATGATCGTGGAATTAAGATCGTGGAATCAGGAGTAGCCCGTAGCCCAGACACCAGGAAGTGTACCCTATGGCTGAACCTATCGCACCGTCTTCTCTGATTCACCCCTCTCGAATTCCCAATCGTTGGATCCAACTCATCGCAGGCATCGTCGCCATGATGGCGATCGCCAACCTGCAGTATGCCTGGACCCTTTTCACCAAACCCATGCAGGCCCACCTGCACGTCTCACTGACAGCGATTCAAGGCATCTTCAGCCTTTTTATTCTGCTCGAAACCTGGCTGGTGCCCTTCGAAGGGGCGCTCGTCGACCGCATCGGCCCCCGCCTGATGCTGGGTGTTGGTGGCGTTATGGTCGGCCTGGGCTGGATTTTCTCCGGACAAGCGGAAACTCTGCGCGGGTTGTATTTCTGGTACTGCCTGGGCGGAGTCGGCGCTGGCATCGTCTACGGGGGAACCATCGGCAACGCGCTGAAATGGTTTCCTGACCACCGCGGACTTTGCGTAGGCCTGACCGCGGGCGCGTATGGTATTGGCACTGCGCTCACGGTGGCTCCGATTGCCAAAATGATTGCATCTTCGGGCTACCAGCACACGCTGGTGGTTTGGGGGATCATCCAGGGTGTGGTCGTGCTGGCGGCAGCGTTGTTCTTGGCCAAGCCGCCGACCGGATGGACCCCTCCCAATTGGAAAGAGAAAGAAGCCAAGATCAAGCAGCGTGTGCGCAGTTCGGCCGTCGACATGACCCCGCTGCAAATGCTGCGCCAACCCTCCTTCTACATGATCTATCTCATGATGACCATGCTCTCCTTCGGAGGCTTGGTAGTCACGGCCCAACTCAATCCCATGGCGGTCTCGTTCCATGTCGATAAGGTAATCGTTGCGTGGGGCATGAGCGCACTGGTCCTAGCAATCTCGGTGGACCGCTACCTCAACGGGCTGACCCGGCCATTCTGGGGTTGGGTGTCGGACCATATCGGCCGGGAAAACACCATGTTCATCGCTTTCACGCTGGAAGCGATCGCGGTGTTCGCTCTGCTGCAACTGATCAGCCGTCCGGTCTGGTTCATTGCGTTGTCGGGTTTGTGCTTCTTCGCCTGGGGCGAAATCTTCTCGCTCTTCCCTTCGATCACCGGGGACCTGTTCGGCAAGACTTGGGCCACGACAAACTACGGCATCGTCTACACGGCAAAAGGAACCGGCGCTCTGTTCGCCGGCTTCGGCGCTGCCTGGCTGTTTGAAAAGACAGGCTCGTGGACGAAGGTCTTCTGGGCGATGATCGCGTGCGACCTGCTTGCCGCACTTCTGGCCTTGTTCTGGCTGAAGCCGCTCGCCGCCCGCACCGTTGCGCAGTCGAACACCGAACTTCGTCCGGTCAACATGGGCGCGCCCATCAAGGCGCGCGGCGTAGCATAGCGCTTCAACGCCGACGCAAGACAGTCAAAGGCTCTCTTCTTTGAAGAGAGCCTTTTTCAGTTCCTCGATAAACCTGGTTTGAAAGGGCGCGGCTTCAAGCTGCACTGTAAGCGCCGGAAAACGCCAGGATTGTACAAAACTTACCCCGGCAGCCGCTGGCCGCGGGTTTCCGCGGCAAATGGAATCAAAAGAAGCCCCAGCGTGAAAGCGATCGATGTCAAAGCTACGGGCGTTCCCAGCGAGCCAAAGTGCCGCACGCCGCTGCCCACCAGAAACGTAATTCCCGCACCGCCAAAGCGCGCGAACGATGTCGAAAAAGCAAAAGCGCTGGCCCGGCATTCTGTGGGATATTGCTCGGGCAGCCACAAAGTGTAGACGGCAAAATTAGCCCCGCCTAAACCCAAAAAGAACAGGCAGACAAAGAAGAGCGGCAGCGCGCTCGGTCCGAGATAAAAAACTTTGCCGAAAGTAAGCGCGATAAAAACCATCATCAGAGTGAAGAAAAACGCGAGCGCCCCGCGGCGGCCAAGGCGCTCCGAAAGCCATGGCATCGCCAAGCAGCCTAGAATCGTGGCAAAGGAGATCAGCATCACTCCCCACGAAGCAATTTTCGCGGCCGCAGGCCCAACGTGACCACCCGCTTCAGCAAGCGCCGTAATAGCCGCCGGAGCGTACACAGTGCCCGCCCACAGCCCGCAGATCGAGGCCAGCATCAATAATGCATTAACAATTGTTCGACGCCGCCAAGCCGGCGCAAACAACGTGGCAAACGGCTGCCAGACGGCCCACGACCGAACAACATTTTCTTTCTTCTTCCAGGCGGAGGGCTCGCTCACCCCGTGCCGCACCCACGCCAGCAAGAGTGCCGGAAGGCCTCCAACAATAAACATGGCGCGCCAGCCGTAGTGGCTGCCGATACCGTAGTTGGCCAGCGCGGCCAGGAAAAATCCCACGTAGTAGCCCGTGTGCATAAAGCCCGCGCCCATGCGGCGGCGATGCTCAGGCCACTCTTCGGCGACGAAAGTCCCGCCCATCGCCCACTCTCCGCCGATGCCGATGCCGGCCAGCAGCCGCAGAATCGCCAGCTCCCAAACGTTGTGCACAAACGCGCTCAAAAACGTGAACACCGAGTACCACACGATGGTGAGCATGAGCGTGCGCACGCGGCCAAACCTGTCGCCGATAGGACCCCACAAAAACGCGAGTCCCCAGCCCACCAGAAACAGAGCAAACGACAACGACCCGTAGAAGCCGATGTTGCCCTTGCTAGCAACTATGCCGGAGTTCGGCAACAGCTCGCGCAGCGAAGGTACGAGCACCAGCGCGTAGACCACCGAGTCCATACCGTCGAGCGTCCAACCGCCCCACGAAGCCCAGAAGCCCCGAATCTGATTTCGTGTGAGGGACTCAGAAAGAGGTACGATTTGCGTCGGGACAGGGTTGAGATCACCCGCTTCGTTCATCGCGGAACGCGGCATGGCAGGCAACTATATCAAAGAAGCGCTCCAGCGCCGCAAAAATATGTGAATAGAAAGTAGCGCCGGCGTCCCGCCAGCTGTCGAGCGGACGTCCCGCCCGCTCAACAGCCAGCACGAGAAACTTACCCCTTTGCTGCCAGCAGCCGCTCTTCCAAAGCCCGAACCTCGGCGTTCAAGCCCTCCGGCAGATGATTGCCGAAGTGCGCGAAGTGCTCCCTGATCGAAGGCAACTCAGCCAGCCAGCCGTCGACATCCACGCTCAGCAACTCTTCTACCCGCGAGCCTTTAATGTCGAGGCCGCGTGTATCCAGATCGGCGACCTCGGGGACTCGTCCGATCGGAGTCTCGTTAGCGTGCACCTTGCCGTCGCAGCGCTCGAAGATCCATTTCAAGACGCGGCTGTTCTCGCCATAGCCGGGCCACAGGAACTCGCCAGCTTTCCCCTGTCGAAACCAGTTGACGTAGAAAATTTTCGGCAGCTTCGCGGCCGTAGTCATCGACCCCATGGTGAGCCAGTGCCCAAAGTAGTCACCCATGTTGTAGCCGCAGAAGGGAAGCATCGCCATAGGATCGCGCCGAAGCTGTCCGACTTTGCCAACGATGGCGGCGGTAGTCTCGCTGCTCGCCGTCGCCCCAAGAAAAGTGCCGTGCTGCCAATTGAAGGCTTCGGTAACCAGAGGCACGATTCCTGCGCGACGGCCTCCAAATAGAATCGCATCGATGGGCACGCCGTTCGGGTCTTCCCACTCGGGCGCGATCACCGGGCATTGCCTGGCTGGCGCGGTAAAACGCGAGTTCGGATGCGCCGCCTTCCGCCCCGACTGCGGAGTCCAGCGCCGCCGCAGCCAGTCCACCAGCCTCGCCGGCGTCTCGTCGGTCATGCCCTCCCACCAGACGTCGCCGTCGATGGTCATCGCACAATTCGTGAAGATGGCATTCTCTGTGATGCTCAGCATGGCGTTGGCGTTCGACTTCATGCTCGTGCCCGGCGCGACACCGAAAAATCCGTATTCCGGATTGATCGCGTAAAGCCGGCCATCGGCGCCGACCTTCATCCACGCAATATCATCGCCGATGGTCTCAACTTTCCATCCAGGAATCGTGGGAATCAGCATCGACAAATTAGTCTTGCCGCACGCCGAAGGAAACGCTCCGGTCATGTATTTGGCCTGGCCGCTGGGGCTGGTAAGCTTGAGAATCAGCATGTGCTCGGCCATCCAGCCTTCGTCGCGCGCCTGCACCGAGGCAATGCGCAGCGCGTGGCATTTCTTCGCCAGCAGAGCGTTGCCGCCGTATCCCGAACCGTAAGACCAGATCTCCCGAGTCTCGGGAAAGTGGCAGATGTATTTATTTTCTGAATTGCAGCGCCATGGATTATCCGGTTGATCGGGACGCAACGGAACTCCAACCGAATGCAGCGCGCGCACAAACTCTCCACCTTCGCCCAGCGCCTCGAGCACGTGAATGCCAACTCGCGACATGATGTGCATGCTGACCACAACGTAGGTCGAATCGGTTATCTCGACTCCAATCTTCGCCATCGGCGAGCCGATCGGCCCCAGGCTGTAAGGCACGACAAACATCGTTCGCCCAGCCATACATCCCGCGAACAGGCCTGCAAGCTTTTGCTTCATCTTGTCGGGATCTTCCCAGTTGTTGGTCGGCCCTGCGTCTTCTTTAGTTCGCGAGCAGATAAAGGTCCGGTCTTCAACACGCGCCACGTCTGCGGGATCCGACCGCACTAGAACGCTATTCGGCCGCTTCTCCGGGTCCAAGGGAATCGCCGTTCCGCTCAGCACCAGAAAGCGCAGCATCTTCTTGTATTCTTCCGGCGAGCCATCGCACCAGTAAATCCGGTCGGGCTTGCACATTTCCGCGACTTCTTCCACCCAGCGCTCGAGCTTCGAGTGACGGTGGTTGTAAGCCGATGTCTCAACTTCTACCAAAATACTGCCCATAAGATTTCTCCACGCCTTTACTACGCCTTCACTACTGAGGTGCGCTCCCCGGCCGACTTGGTTGTCGCCGGCGCCCGGCCGATCCGATGACGGGGATAAGTTGCCCCGGCAGGGTCCGGCAAAGATTCCAAACCTAATATTCTCTCTCACCTAAGGGGATTATTCCAGCGAATGATTTTTCGGATTGGGCCCCAATGGACGCTACCATTTTCGAGGTGTTGATCGAATTTTTCGATTCGCGCATTTCCGGTTAGCGTCGCCGTTCGGCGTCTTCCTGAGCGCAGCCGCTTTTCAGGCGGAGCGAAGGATCGCCCCTGCGATCGGCTTCGTCGTTTCATACCTGTCTTGCTTCGCGCAATTCCCTTGACTTCGATTCACGAAGGTGAAAACCTATTGCTTAAAGCATCTGCTCGTGGACAACTGAATAGCACCAAGAAAATGAGCCCGTAACTCCTTTGAATCAAATATTTTGCGGGTAAGTCGCGTGTTCGTAATATTTTAGCCGGATTGAGGGCGAGTCCGAGGTGCGCAACTGTATGATTTCAGAGATTTTAGCCGGATCGGTCCGTTAATTTTTTTTGGGCTCGGGCTCGGTGTGAGAACTGGTCACTAGCCACCGACCACTGCCTCAATCTTCCAAGTCCTGCCGAAACACGGGCTGCGATGGATCAACGCTCCCATCAATCACGCCGACTAGAAGATTTCCAAACGCGTTCGTAGCTTCGGGCAGCGAAGCGTACCCGCGCTCGCGCTGCAGCGCGCCGCCATCGGCATAGATCAGTGTGAAATAACGCCCCGAAGAATATTGCAGTTCAAGCAGCTTGTTTGGCATATCAGGATCGCCCTGCTGGCCCAGCACGTCCATCAGCGCCACGGTCCACTGCCTACCCTTGGGGTCGCTGACGACCTCGCGCTCTAGGAACTGCCAATCGTCCATGCTCCAAAGCGGCATAGTTATTCGAGCAGTTGCGCCAGCGCGTTAGCCACCTGCGTTCCGGTAAAAGGCTTGGGCACGAGCAAGACCTTTCTAGCCTTTCGCGAACGCAAGCTTACGTCAGCGATCTCGGGAGTATCGCTGATGATGACCACCGGCACATCAGCGTGATTGGGATTGTGGCGCACAGAGTCGAAGATGGCCTCGCTCATGTCGTAAGCAGTGCAGTCGAGCACCACCGCCTCGGTGCGATGCTGGTCGATGAGCTCATTAACGGCGTTGCTGTAGCCTTCGGCAACAACCTCGTAGCCGAGGTCGCGCAGAGAGAAGGTCAACAGCTCGGCAATCTCCGGCGTATCGTCAATGAGCAGAATGCGCCGCAAGCGTCCGCTACTTCTTCGCGGGTCCGGTGCCCGGCAGCCGCGGCTTCTTGCCCGCAGCCAGCTCCAGATCCATCACCCAGATGCGTCCGCCGGCGGTGTAGTAGGCGCGGTTGTCGTTCTCGAACATCGCGCCCCACGCCTCCAGCGTGCGCATGGCGAAGGTCACGCCCTCAAAGTTGTTGCGGGCATGGCTCAGCACTTCGTTGGTGTGCCAGTTGTCGGTCAGGATCGCATCGCCCGCGTGCACGCGCAGCACGGTGTAGAAGCGGTCGTAGGCCGCTTCATTACGCACGTCGCGCGTAGCCCCGCGCTTCTTGCCTTCGGTGACGATGTAACTTTCCTGTCCCTCCGGCTCAACTTCCGGCTCGGACTCAACGGGATGAAAGGGAGCACTCGTTTTCGTGTTCATAAAGTTTGCGCCACCGCTTCGGCTTCCGCTGCAGCCGCCATGTTAGTGAGGTTCTTCGCATCCGCCGCGTGGATCAGGGCCTCGGGCAGTTGCACGCCCATCATCCGCCACTGCTCATTGGCGAACTTCTGCAGCGTGGCAATGTGCTCGGCGTGAAGGTGACCGAAGCGTCCCTGCAGCTTCAGGTACTCAGACACCGGCCGCATGCTCGCCGGGCGGAAGCTGTAATCGAAGGCGCGCTTCTCCGGGTTCCACTCCCACATGGGATAGAGCCCGCATTCAACCACGAGCCGTCCAAGATCGATCGATCGCGGCGTCTCATACACAAAGCCCTTCTGGCACGGAGTGTAGACCATCAGATAAGCCGCGCCTTTGTGGTTGAGCCCCTTGCGGACTTTGTTCATCAAGTCGATGGGATAGCCGACGCTTGCGGTCGCAACGTAGCAATGAGGATGTCCCGCAGCCATCATGCGCGCGAGGTCTTTGGGAAACAGCTTCTTGCCTTCCGGAACTTCGGGCCCGGGAGGCGAGAACGTGGTCATCCCGCCGTACGGCGTGCGTGACGACGCCTGAATGCCGGTGTTTGCATACTGCTCGTTGTCGTAGCAGATGATAAGGCAATCGTGGTTGCGATAGAGCGCGCCAGAGATCGATGCGAGACCAATGTCAGAAGCGCTGCCGTCGCCCGCCTCGCAGATGATGTTCGGGAACTGGCCCTTCCACTTGCCCTTGCGGATCATCGCTTCATACGCCGCAGCCACGCCGGCAGTGAAGCTGCCCGCGCTGCCAATCTGCGTATGCGCCCACGGCACGTTGTAAGGCGTGCACAGATAAGAGCTGTTCGCCACATACATGCAGCCCGTCGGTCCGACCAGGATGGTGTTGTCGCCCGCAGCTTTGCTCGTCATTCGATATTGAATCGAAGGCCCGCATCCCGCGCAGGTGCGATGCCCCGGCACGAACGGCTCGGACGAAGGTAACTCGGGGTTATAGAAGCGCGCTCCCTGATTCGGGCTACCGAGAATCGGCAGCAGTTGCCGCTGAACTTCAATCGTTGCCATATCATTTCCTCCACCGCAGAGCCGCAGGCTCTGCATCAAATGTCGCTATGATTTCTTACTCTTCGAATCCGACCCAGTGCGTGCGCTTCTCGATCTTGCCGCGTCGCTGTGCATCCAGCATCTTCTCCGTCATCCAATAGAACTCTTTCAGCACAATCGCCTCGCCACCCATGCCCGCCATGAACGACAGCACGAGCGGACGCGCCTGACTTTCGTAAAGAGCCGCAGCCACCTCGGCGTACAGTGCGCCGCCGCTGCTTACTCCGCCCAGCCCCATGTTGGTTTCGATCACGCCGACTACCTTGAATTTGCTCAGGACGTTTTTCACGCGCTCGGTCGGATAAGGCCGAATAGTACGCAACCGCACCAAGCCGACCTTCAATCCACGCTCCCGCATATGTTGAATCGCGAAGCGTGCCGTGACTGCATGCGCGCCCTGCAGGAAGAAGACGACCTCGGCGTCGTCGGTCATGTACTCTTCGACCCACGGATCGTATTTCCGGCCGAAGATCTTGGCGAACTCTTCGTGAACTTCTTCAATCACGGCCATCGATTCTTCCATCGCGCGCGCCCGTTCGAGCTGGAGCGGCGGACCCTGCTCCGGCATGATCTGCGGCCCGTGCGATACGGGATGCCGCGGATCGAGCGGGTAAGGATGCTTGTACGGAGGCAGGAACTCTTTCACTTGGCCCGAGTCCGGCAATTCCACGTCGCCCGTAATGTGGGAGACGAAGAAGCCATCCTGGCAAACCATCTGCGGCAAGAGCACGCGCGGATCTTCGCCGATGCGATACGCGATCAGGTGATTATCGAACGCTTCCTGCGCATCGCACGACCAGCCCATGATCCATCCCATGTCTCGGGTAGAGAGAGCATCAGTATGCTCGGAGCCGAAGTCGCCAGGAGGATCGAGGGT
The DNA here is from genome assembly GCA_963789875.1 of uncultured Acidobacteriaceae bacterium. Classification (GTDB taxonomy): domain Bacteria; phylum Acidobacteriota; class Terriglobia; order Terriglobales; family Acidobacteriaceae; genus Sulfotelmatobacter. Next base: position 1,113,434 of record CAWBMI010000002.1, read on the forward strand.
GCGATCGGCGATCATCATCTGCACCGGCATGCGGCTGCCGGAGATCGGCGAGTAGAGTTCATATGCGAATTGAACGCCTACGCCGGAGCTGCCGGTGAAGACGCGCGCTCCCGCCGAAGCCGCGCCATGCGCGATGCTTAACTGCGAGTGCTCGCTATCGGCGACAATGTACTCAGCATCGAGTTCGCCATTCGCCACCATCTGCGCCAGAGCCATCATGGTCGCGGTGTAAGGGCGTATCGGATAAGCCGCGATCACATCGACATCCGCGTATTTGGCAGCCTGCGCCGATGCCACGCAGCCGTTGATCCGTACCGTTCTCTTCTTCACATCTGCCAGCATTGCCATATTTCACCAATCCTATTTCAATAACCCTGTTTTGAATCGTTAAATGTTCTTTGCGGCGCGGTCGCCGAGGTTGCGCAGTTCCTCCGCCTGCCGGCCGTGCAAACCGGGAGAGATCGCGAAGGCTGTATCCATGCGCACGACGCCGGTATCGAAGTCGAGTTCGGGCACGCCCTCAAGACAGCCTGTGGGACATTCTTCGATGCATACGCGGCAGCCCTTGCAATAGTCGACCAAGATTTTATACATCCCGTTCGAGCGCTCGGGCCGCGCGATGCAAGGCTCGGGACAGACCAGATAACAGTTGTCGCAAGCGTTGCAGGTGCCGCAACTAAAACAGCGACCTGCTTCCTCGACCGCCTGTTCTTCGGTGAACGCCTGAATCACTTCGTCCTGCGTCTTCTTCCGCGTTGCTGGATTCAGCAACTCTTGCCGCACGCGCGGGAAGTGCGGGAAGTAGGTCATGTTCATGCGGTTTAGATCGAAGATGACGTCGACCGGAATCGTGCGAGGTTGCAACTGCTCGCCGCGCATTACCTTGTCGAGATTGAACGCGACACGCTTGCCATCGCCGACGGCGTTGACCACCATCAGCGGCTGGCCTGAGCCCAGTTGCACGATATCGCCGGCAGCGAAGAAGTTCGTATCGCCGAGGCGGCCGAACTTGTCGATCTTGATCGTCCCGCGCTCGGTCTTGAATTCATCGGGCAACCATTTGATCGCAGCGCGCTGCCCGACTGCGATGATCACATTATCGACGGCGAACTTTTCTGCAGCAACATCGCGATTAACCGTGATCGGCGAAGCATTGATCGCCCCGGAGAAACGCGCCGGGTGAAGTTGTAAAGCCTCAACTTTGCCGTTGCCGAGAACTGCCGTTACCGCCTTGCCGTGAATGAGTTCCACACCTTCTTCGCGCATGTCGTGCAGATCTTCGGGCACGGCCGGCATTTCTTGAGGGTTCGATTCCACCGTGATCATTGTGACCTCGATCGCGCCCTGCCGTAGAGCTTCGCGAGCACAATCGATCGCGGTATTTCCTCCACCGATGACGGCCACGCGAGCACCCACCTTCACTTTCGAGGTGCCCATGCCGATGTCGCGTAAGAAGGGAAGACCGTAGAGTACGCCGGCTTTGTCTTCACCTTCGGCGCGCACACTGTTGGGCTCGGTAAGTCCGACAGCCAACACGCAGGCGTCATAATCTTTTTTCAGATCGTCCCACGTAACGTCTTTGCCGACTTCGACGTTAGTCTTGATGGTGATGCCGAGTTGTTCGAGGCGTTCGATCTCGCGATCGAGCACGTCCTGAGGAAGAACCCAGTCGGGAATGCCGCCGCGATTGAGTCCGCCGGCTTTCGGAGATTTCTCAAGGATTGTGATTTTGTAGCCGAGCCGCGCCAGTTGATAAGCGGCGCTGTGCCCGGCCGGACCCGAACCGACCACCGCGACTTTCTTGCCGTTCGGTTTGCCGGGCTTGACTACGTCGTTGGTGAGCGCCTGGCCAAGATCGCCGAGAAAGCGTTCCACCGCGCGAATCGAAATAGCCTCGTCGTATTTGCCGCGATTGCAAGCCTGCTCGCAGGGGTGATAGCAAACGCGTCCCGTTACCGAAGGAAACGGCATGTCTTCCTTGATGAGCGCGTAGGCGTCAAGATATTTGCCGCGCTTCACCAGGTCGAGATAGCCCTGAATTTTTTCGTTGGTGCCACAAGCGTTATTGCAGGGTGGCAATTTGTCGCGATAGACCGGCCGAATCGAGCGCCAGTTGCCGGTGGGGAAAAGATCCTGGCCTTTTTCCTGCGAGGGTGCGGGCGTGATGCCGGCGAACGGTACAGTCAGCCAGTCGGGAATTTTGGTTCCTTTAGTCGACATTTATTTAGTCCTCTCCTACACGGCCACTGGATTCAGCGGCATGATATGTAATTCGTCGAGTGCCATCTGGAATGCGTGTTTGTTGGCGATCATCGGTTCAATCGTCTTCATCTTGACGATGCCGGTGGTCTTCACTACTGCTGCGATGAGCGGGGCGGCGATATCGGGTGCGACGGATTTATTGCGCTCCGCGGCGCCTTCAGTCGATAGGCGATCAAGGCCGAGTTCACCGAGGCGATAGTAAAGCCATTTGTGGTCGGCCAGTTTGGCGGCGTCTACGCACACGAGTTGCGCCAGGCGCTCGGGGCGGGGGACGAAGCGAATCATGTAATCCGGAGTGTAATGCGTGTTGATGATCAGCGTGCCGCCCGGCGGCATGCCGCGCATGTAATCCCAACCCTTCACCATCGTCCCTTCGACCAGCACGACGACGTTGGGGTGTTCGTTCTCGTAAGTGAGTTCGTTCTCGAGCACCTGATCGCTCACACGGCAATACTTGCGCGTGGGGCAGTTGGTGCGATCAGGATTGTCGACGTAGTTTTCCATCGCCTGCGCATACTTGCCTTCGAGGCGGGCGGAGGCGGAGACGGAGTTAACGATATCGCGGCCTTCCTTGTCCATGATGATGCCGCGCGTCCAAACCGTGAGTTCGGTGTAGCTCATGATCACCTCTTAATCACTCTTAAAAAATCAATCACACTTATAATTTGTCGACGCGCCGGTGCGCAAATCGCCGGTGCTTGTGTTCAGCGGATTCGCCGATTGTAAATGCTTCGGATTGCCCCGATCAGATTCCAGAACCGAGACGAAATCGCCGCGCAAGACGACGAATGGAGCGACGCGAGCGCCTTTTTGAAATTCCGCAATCGCTACGAGAGTCGCTTTCTTGCACGAGCTTTCGATATCGGCGCCGGTGAAGCCTTCCGTGCGGGCGGCGAAGTCTTCGAAATCAACATCCGCTGCCAACGGCACACGCCGGCAGCACAGCCGCATGATCGCTGCGCGATCTGCCGCATCGGGCTTCGCGAAGGGCAAAATGTAATCGAAGCGGCCGCTGCGCAACAGCGCTGGTTCCACCCGCTCCGGACGATTCGTAGCCGCCAGCAGGATTACACCTTTTACGTCGCGTAGATTGTCGATCTCGCGAAGTAGCTGACTGAGAATTCTCTGATAAACATCGGTTCCGAATTGATCGGCGCCAAACTTGGGTGCGATCGCCTCGATTGTGTCGAAGAACAGAATGCACGGGGCGGCTCGTCTGGCTTTTGTGAAAACTTCACGCAGAGCGCGCTCGGATTCTCCCAGCCACTTGGAATAAAGTTGCGGGCCGTCGATGGCGATGAGCGGGAGTTGCTTCTCGCCTGAGAGCGCTCGCGCCATCGCAGTCTTGCCGGTGCCGGAAGGTCCGGCGAGCAGGATGCCGCGCGGCGGAGCGAGTCCGACTTGCTCGTAGATTTCGTCGCGAACGTGGGAGTGCTCGATTACCGTATCCAGCAAGTGCTTAACTTCGTTCAAGCCGCCGAGCGAGGCAAACGTCGAAGAGCTTTTCTCGATGAAGAATTCGCGAGTCGCGCTGGGTTCGACTTCTTTTAGTCCTGCGAGGAAATCTTCGCGCGTGACCTGCAGGGCGCCGAGATCAGTCGAAGGAGCGCCATCGGCTTCCAATCGCGTCGTCGCGAGAAAGCCACGCAAGGCGATCATTCCAACTTCCTGGCAAAGGGCTTCGAGATCGGCGCCGACGAAGCCGTGCGAGTGCTCGGCGATTTCTCGCAGGTCGACATCCATCGCCAGAGGCATGGCGCGAGTGTGAATCCGCAAAATCTGCAGGCGCGCTTGATTATTAGGAACTCCGATTTCAATCTCACGATCGAAGCGTCCTGGACGCCGCAGCGCCGGATCGAGAACTTCGGGAATATTTGTCGCGCCGATCACTACAACCTGACCGCGCGCGACGAAGCCATCCATCAAGCTCAGAAGCTGCGCTACTACGCGCTTTTCAACCTCGCCGGTAACTTCGGCGCGTTTGGGCGCGACGGCGTCGATCTCGTCTATGAAGAGAATGGATGGAGCGTGACGCGCGGCTTCTTCGAAGACCTCGCGGAGCTTGGCTTCGCTCTCGCCGTAGAACTTCCGCATGATTTCAGGGCCGTTGAGGTGAATGAAGTGCACGCGGCTTTCGGCGGCAACGGCGCGAGCCAACAAAGTCTTGCCGGTGCCCGGCGGACCGTATAGGAGAACGCCTTTCGGCGCGAGAATTCCAAGCCGCTCAAAGATGCGCGGATACTTCAGCGGCAACTCGACCATCTCGCGGACCCGCGCGGCTTCACGCTCGAGGCCGCCAATATCTTCGTACGATACGGAAGGAGCGCGGGCGGCGGTCTGTTCGCCTTCGACCACCCGAATGTCGGTGCGTGGGCCGATGACAACTGGACCGGATGGAATCGTCCGCGCGACCTGGAAGTTTATTGCCTTCGCGAACGTGGGCACGCGCACCACAGAGCCGGTGATAACGGGAACTCCCACAAGATCTTCGAGCATCCGTTCGGGCGCAATAGTCGCGGGCGCGGCACCTACCCACAGGGGCGATAAACGAACTGCCACCGCCTGCTCGCATTCGATCGGAGAAACTAGAACTTGCTCTTGCAAACCGGCGCTGCAATTGCTACGGCAGGTGCCGTCGATCTGAATCATGCCTTCGTGGCCGTCATCGGAAAGTTCGGCGCGGCCCAAGGCGATAGTGCCTCCGGAAATTCTTAGGACGTCACCAGCGCGCGCCTTCAGGCGCAGAAGATCAGAGGGCGCAAGTCGCGCAATGGCGTGGCCAACATCCTCAACCCGCGCCTCGGCTACGCGAAGCGTCAGCGTTTTTACCGGCGACGATGTTGTGAATTCCGTCATGGTCTCACTCGACACAGAGTGTCATCTCAACGAACTCTTCAAAGCGCGCCCCATTCTGCGGAGAATAAGGCCCAAACCAGATTCAGAACTTTCCCAAGACAATTTCCTCTACGTCTTCGATATGGCGGCGCATAGCGGATTTTGCCGCCTCCGCGTCGTGGCGCTTGATCGCAGCTAGGATCCGTCGATGGCCTGCCAGCGATTTTTGCGCGCGCCCTTCCACCTGCAGCGACCGTTGTCGTGTATCACGCAGCAAGTCCATCAGAACGTCGAGCACTTTGAGCACCACGCTGTTGCCGGAAGCCAAAGCAACGTTGTAATGAAATTCGGTGTCTTCGGCTACTGCGGCATCTCCCTGCTTCTGTTTCTGCTCCTGCCGCTGCAGAATTTCTCCCATCTCGGAGATTTCTTCGGTCGAAGCGTGCGTGGCGGCGCGCGCAGCCAACGGCGGTTCCAGCATCTTGCGAAAATCGAGGAGTTCGCTCACCAGTTCCTGCCGGCGCTTGAGCGCATCGGCAAAAGGATTGAGCACGGTCTCGGCAGAAACCTCTCGAACAATGGTTCCCGTTCCCTGGCGCGGTTCGACCAGGCCCATCAGCTCGAGGCCGCGAATCGCATCGCGAATGGAGCTTCGGCTGACGCGCAGCGATTCCGCGAGCTCGCGCTCGGAGGGCAGCTTATCCCCTGGCTTCAGTTTCTTCAGGATCAGCCGCTCTATCTGTTTTGCCACTTCTTCGTAGACCTTGTTCCGGCGAACGGTTTCGAAGTCGGGTCGGGTAGTCGCCATCGCGGGTTGCTCCAAGTGGTCCGATAAGTGGACCAGTCAACGGAGGGAGTATACGCCGTTTGTCCACCGGCGAGCAAATTTTTTTGTGGACGCGATAAATATTGCTGATGACCGACTAGAAAGTCGGATTTCAGACAGAAATTCTAGGTCCGGAGGGCCATGCCCTGAGCCAACAGTTTGGTGCAGTTATACACGGTTCTCGTGCAGATCATGGGAAGGCCAACGCGCTCCCCTAGCTCCACCACCGCGCCAACCAGGGCTTCCAACTCTATGGGGCGGCCGGCCTCGAGATCCTGCAGCATCGAAGTTTTGTGTTCGCCAACTTTTTCCGCGCCTGCGATGCGCTGATCGATGGAAATCGGCAACTCCATGCCCAACTTCGTGGAAACTTGTTCAACTTCCTGCATGATGCTGCGAATTACGAAAGCAGTCCCAGGGTCGCGTGCGATTTGTGCCAGAGTGGCCTGGGTGAGCGCGCTGACGGGATTGAAAGATGCGTTCCCCAAAACCTTCACCCAAATCTCATGCCGGATGCGGGTGGTGACTGGGCAACGAAAGCCGGAGGCGATGAGCGCTTCGGCAATCTCGCGGATGCGCTCGGAGCGTGCGCCGTCGGGCTCGCCGAGCGTGACTCGATTGCCCTCGGTGTGTTGGATCACTCCAGGTTCGGAAATCTCAGTCGCGAAATAAATGATCGAACCGACCACGCGTCGCGCCTCAATCGCGGAGGAGATTACGCCACCGGGATCGATGCGCTCGAGGCGCAGGCCCTCCCATTCGCCGCCGAAGCCCTGAAAGTACCACCACGGAATTCCGTTCTGCGTGCTGACGACCGCTGTGTCGGAGCCGAGAACCGGCTTTAACAGAGGCGCAAGCTGGGGTAGACCGTGGGCTTTTACTCCCAGGAAAACTACATCTACTGGACCGACTTCTTCTAGCGAACCGGCTACGACAGGGCGCGCAGCGAAGTCTCCTTCGCTGCTTTTCACCTGTACGCCGTGCTCTTGCATGGCGCGAAGATGCGGGCCTCGCGCGAAGAGAGTTACGTCAAAGCCGGCCCGCGCCATGCGCGCACCGATGTAGGCTCCGATTGCGCCGGCGCCCGCGATCAGAAATTTCACTCTTCGTCCTCGTGGCGATCGAGAAGTGCGGCGGCGACCGCACGGCGGCGAATCTTTCCGGTGGCTGTGGTAGGAATGCTCTTTACCAGATAAATCTTCTTGGGAACTTTGTATTCTGCCAGCGACTCGCGGCAGTGCTTGATGAGGGCGGATTCGTCGGCATCTGTGGATTCATGTAAAACTACGGCCGCGGCTACTTCTTCACCGAGTGTGGGATGCGCGCAACCGAAGGTGACGGCGGCTGCGACCCCTGGATGCCGCAGCAAAATTTCATCAACTTCATGCGGCGCAATGTTTTCTCCCCCGCGAATGATGATGTCCTTGATCCGGCCGGTCAGATGCAAATAACAATCCGAGTCAAGGTAGCCTTCGTCGCCGGTTCGAAACCATCCATTGACGAAGGCGCGGGTGTTGGCTTCAGGATTATTTTCATATCCGCGAAAAACATTGGCTCCCTGAATCGCGACCTCGCCCCGCTGATGGGTGCCGAGATGATTGCCTTCTTTGTCCATGATGCTGATGCGCAATCCCGCGCCCACCCCGACAGAGCCTGCTTTGCGATGCCGCGGAGGCAGCGGGTTCGAAGTCATCTGGTGGGCGGCTTCGGTCATTCCGTAGGCTTCGACGAAAGGCACACCGAAAAGGCCTTCGATTTTATGAATCAGATCCGAAGACAGCGGAGCGCTGCAGGAACGGATAAAGCGTAACGATTCTGCTTCCACCGGTTTTTGTCGACTGCGGGCCAGCAGAATCTGGTGCATCGTGGGCACCCCAGAGTACCAGGTAACACGGTGCTGGCGGACCGTACGCCAGAAAGAAAGCGCGTTGAACTTTGCGGGCACCACCACGGTGCCCCCGGTGAGCAGCGTAGACATCACGGAACCCACCAAGCCGTGAATGTGAAACAACGGCATGATGCAGAGGGAAATATCGTGCTCGGTGAGAGAGTAGGTATTCGCGATATTGGCCGATGAGACAGCGAGGTTGAAATGCCGCAAAGGTACGCGCTTAGGACGGCCTGTGCTTCCGCTGGTGTGAAGTATCAAGGCAATGTCATCCGCGGTTGGAACTGTTGCTTTGGCTCCGGTGGGGGCGCCCGCGAGACTTACTTCGCCCCGTTCGCTCATCTCCACGGAAAAAACGGGAATCTTACGGTCCGCGGCCGCACTCCGCGCAAATTCCGCGCCGACTGGCGGGCACAGTAGAAGACGAGCTTTGGTGTCACCCAGGAAAAAATGAAATTCTTCATAAGGGTAAGCCAGGTTCAGCGGGGCCGCGGTCCCTGCGATGGAAGCGGCGAGAAAGCTGACGATCGCGGGCAAACCGTTGGGGAGCGCGATGGCGACGGCGTCCCCCCGTTGCACCCCGGCGGAGACGAGAGCATTTGCCATGGCCAATACTTGCTGCCGCAGGGAATCGTAAGTGATGTTGAGTCCAAGTTCAGGCACAACAATCGCAGTGGCGCTGTCCGCGAATTGTAAAACGTCAAGCAGTGTGTCTACCGACTTCAATGTCATGACGTTGTGGCCTCAGGCGCGGTCCTTGGAGACTGCGCGACTCTTTTCGTTGTCGCAATCTATTGTCGGCGGAACGAAAGGAATGCGAATGCTCTTCGTCTCAACCGTGACACACGGGAAAACTTCCGCCGACTTACATCGAGTAACCCTCTGCATTCAACGCTTTCTTAAACGCGTTGAGAAAGAATTGGACGTTCTCTTCGGTCGCTAAAGGACCCATCACGCCAATGCGAAAGACCTTGCCCGCGAGCGGTCCGAAGCCGCCTGCGATTTCGATGCCAGGACCATCCAGCAAACTCTTGCGAACCTTTGCTTCGTCGATATTCGCCGGGACGCGCACAGTGTTGAGCGTGGCAATGCGGTGCTCCTCGGGGACGTGCATGCTCAGGCCCATGGCTTCGACGCCCTTCACAAAAGACTTATGGCAACGGCGATGACGCTCCCAGCGATTCTCAATGCCCTCCTCAGCCACAACCATAAGCGCCTCGCGCAAGGCATAAAACATGGAAATGGGGGCGGTGTGGTGATAGCGGTGAGAGACAGTCGAGTAGTCATGAATCAACTTCAGATCGAGATACCAACTCCGCACTGGGGTGGTACGAGCGCGCAGCCAAGCCATGGCACGCGGCGAAATCGCCATAGGAGACAGGCCCGGCGGACAGCTCAAACCTTTTTGCGTGCAGCTATAAGCGACATCGATGCCGGTTTCATCGAACTGTACGGGCACTCCACCGAGCGACGTGACGCAATCTCCAATCACGAGAGCGCCAACTTCATGAGCGGCTGCGCAGATCGCCTTTCCTGATTGCAGAGCTCCCGTAGAGGTCTCGGCGTGAACGAAAGCTACAACCTTGGGCTTCTCGCGGCGAATGAACTCTTGCGCTTCATCGTCGGTGAAAGTCTCGCCCCAGTCTTTTTCGAAGCGAACCACGCCGGCGCTGTGGCGCTTGGCCATATCGGTGAGGCGGTCGGAAAAATACCCGTTGGCGAAAATCGCACATTTGGCGCCGGGCTCGATGAAATTCGCAACCGCAGCTTCCATACCCGCGCTGCCCGTGCCGGAAATTACCAGCGTGGCGCCTTCGCGGGTGCCGTAAGCTTCTTTGAGTAGTTGTTGAACGTCTGCCATCACCTGGATGAAGTAAGCGTCAAGATGGCCGACAATCGGCTTCGAGAGCGCTTCGTAGACGCGCGGATGAACCATGCTTGGCCCCGGACCGAACAGAAAGCGGCGTGGCGGGTTCAAGGCGGGCAATTGAAGTGCAGTCGTTTCCTGGCCAATGGCGCTCATAGTCCTCATTTCGGGCAAGACATCAACTTTAATTTTACGGCACGCGACGTTTGTTCTCTAAATCGGCGAATGATGTCTTTGCGCAATCATATCCTCGGCGATGCGGCGCGCCTCGGGCAGAGTTGAAGCGGCTTTTCTATCGATCTCCGCCGGAAGGTCTTTCTGTATTTTCGCCAACTCCTCGTCAAATAAACGCGTAATCAACGCCGGAGTGTGTTCCAACGGTGTGCCGTCGTAATCTGTAACTTTTACTTTGTGCCGCACGCGCTGTGCAATCATCAGGCGGTAGATGCGGTCGGTCGCGAGATCTTCCATGTAGCCATCGAGCAGGCTGGCGCCCTTTCCGTTGAGCACGCCGTTGCGATATCGGATTACGGTCCGCACGGCGGCGCGGGTGCCCGCTAGCGTGGTTTTGCCGACATCTTTCGGCGCCGGCCGCAGATCGGGATGCGAGTTGCGCAAGTTCGGCCGCTTTGCAATCTGATTGGGATACGGAAACTGGGCCACGGCGATTTCATTCTGATCTGGGTGACCCGTCCAGGCGCCATCCATCAGGCATTTGGCTTCGTTCTCTTTGTCTTGCTTGAGAGCTTTCATCGCGCGTTCGTTTAGTTCAGGATCCGTTCGGCTGGGAAAAAGAGCGGTCATTCCTCCGATGGCGAGAGCTCCGTGCTTGTGACAAATTTCCGGCATCAGGGTGCGGAAGTTCTGAAAAAACGCAACATCATGCGGGATGGTGTTGCGATCCGGCAAAATCCAGGCAGGGTCTTCGAGCATGAAATCGATCAGCGATGCCATGTAATCCCAGCGCCCGAGGTTCAATCCCAGGCAGTGGCCGCGCAGGTTGAAGAGAAATTCTTCCATCTGGTAGGCCAGCGGATGCGCTTCCACCAGCGCCATGCACTTGATGTAGTTTTTGGGCAAACCTTTGGATTTCGCGAAAGCCTGGAAAAGATCGCGCCACCACAACGCCTCTTCGGCGGACTCGCTCTTGGGAATATAAACAGAAAAATTATGCGGCAGCGAAGCTGGATCGATCTGATACCAGATCAAGGCCAGATCGAAGAGGGAGGCCGACATAATTTCGTTTTTGAAAATTCCGCCTTGGCTGATATGTAGACCTCGGGGGCGCACCCAGGTCACCGTTTTCGAGCGTTGCACAGAAACTTTTTTATTGCGCTTTTTGTCCTCGTAGCTGAGTTCGTATTTGTAGGCGGCGAGGGTGTTCTTCACCGCAAGCATGACGTGCTCCCAAAGGTTCGCGGTCGAGTCTTCAAGGTCAATCATCACGGCGGGAGATCCAGAGTTCAGCAGCTTTACGGTTAACTCCGCGTCGTCGGCAGGGCCGGTCATCTGATTGCGCTGATCGGCGCACCAGTCGGGCACTTCGATGCGCCAATCGAAATTTGTAGCCTCAGAAGCCGGCAAATAGTTCGGCGGCTTTCCCTGATGCGAGGCCTGCAACACTTCGGCTCGCTTCGCTACCAGTTCTTGTTGCCAGGGCGTGAACTGCCGGTGCAGCGGCAACAAAAAATCGACGAATCCCTCAGGAAGATCTGTACGCGGATTCAGATCCGCGGGCGCATAGTTCATGAACTGCGAGGTGGAGGGTTCAAGGTGCGACGCCATGATTCAATCCTTCAGCGTGCTCGCCGACAAATAAGTCGCCTGGCCCGTTCGTAGGATGCAGATTCTTGAAGCGGCAATCCGAACCTGAAGAGGCCTTGCCCAGTGTGGGGTGCCAGACATAATGGCAGGGCGCTCGGTATGGAGTCAACCGGGAAGCGGAGTTCTGAGCCGAACCAAAACCGCCATCTTCCGCTTGCTAGGCTTCCCGGCGACAATTCTTTGGCAGTGTAATGTGCGGTTCAGATGGGGACTAGAAGAAGAATTCGATGATGGCTAGCAAAGTTTTCTTGACAGTCGTCATTCGAACATGGTAAACCGCCGAGCGTAAGTGGTCCGCTCTTCAGACCGGATGTGGAATCATTCTTACCTTCTGCCATCTTTCGATTTTGTTCCCGAACGAACAAGGCGGTGCGCACTCGGCGCCCCCGCCATGCCTTCAAGGCCGATTCATTTTGCAAATCATCACGGGAGAAGAAACCAATGCGCTCGCTCAATAAATTTTTCGTGCTGATGGTCGTTCCCCTGGCGCTCGCTGCGCTTGCCCCCGCACAAGGCACGGAATCCGCGAGCCCCTCTGCAGCGCCTTCCGCGAGTGCGGCACCTCAGAGCGCCACCAAGCAGGAAGTAAACCAGTTGCGCAGCGAACTCGCAGCCCAGCGCCAAACCATCGAAGAGTTGAAAGCTCTGGTTGAAAAGCTGGCGGACGAGAAGGCTACGACGGCCGACACCGGCGCGGCTAAGGTTCGCCCAGCGGCGGCAGCGATGGAAAGTAGCTCCCAGCCCGCGAGCTTCTCCGCAGAGGGCGTCCACCTGAGGAATGCCGTGCTGCTGGAGGCCGATCCTTTGCCTGTAGCCGCACTTGTGGATCAGGCGCCGGCGGCCGCTGCTCCGAAGAAGGATGCTCCACTGACCGCAGGATGGAACGGAGAGCACTTTTTCATCAAGAGCCCCGATGGACAGTTCAGCATCAGCCCTTATGGTTATGTAGACAACGACTACCGTGCGTATAAGGGCGACGGCGCCCCTGCTGACACGTTCATTTTGCGGCGCGCTCGTTTCGGATTTCAGGGAAATTACGGTTCCCACTTCGATTTCGCGCTGCTCACCGATGCCGCTGCGACCACCGGATCCGTCGTGCGCGACGTTTACCTTAACGTCAGAATCCGCCCCGAGTTCCAATTCCAGGCCGGTCAATTCAAAGTGCCCTTTGCTCAAGAGGCTGGCACCGGCGCCACCAATCTTGATTTCGTCGAGCGCGGATTCCAATCAATACTCTACCCATCTGCAGCCTCAGCCTTCCGAAGCCCCGGAATCGCACTGCATGGAGATATTTACGGCGGCATTCTGCAGTACTGGGTGGGGGCGTTTAACGGCAAAGGCTATGCCATCGCCAACACCACCAATCAGCCCGAAGTCATTGGCCGCCTTCGCTTCTATCCGTGGCGCAAATCCAAGAGCGACTGGTTCAAGGCGTTGGCCTTTGGCGGATCGATTGATCGCGCCCGCTCTCGTGGTCTTTCCGGCGATCAAAGCTTCAGCGGCAACTTGCCCGATGCCGCTTACAACTTCTTCCCGCAGTTTGCCATCAACGGGCCGATCCAGCGCTACAACGGCGAGTTTACTTATCTGAAGTCGCGTTTCGCTCTGCGCGGCGAATTCGATCAACTCAACATGTCTCGCGACAATGTCGGGTCCGAGCAGGTTGGGGGACTTGGTTTTATCAGTCTTCCGTCCATCATCGCCAAAGCTTGGGATCTCAGCGCCACCTATCTGATCACGGGAGAAAAACAGCCGGAAAACGGCACACCTCGTGTGCGCCATCCGCTCTTTGGTCCGGACACTCCGGGCGGCAAGGGGCGGGGCTTGGGCGCGTGGGGGGTGGGCTTCCGATACATGGGCATCCAGGCAAGAGAACCGGGTGCGAATTTATTGAGCTATTACACTCCGGGCTTTGTGCCCACGTTCGATTACCACACCGACGAAATCACCATGGGACTCACCTGGTATCCCAATTATTGGGTCAAGTACCAGGTGAACCTGGGCATCGATCAGTTGAAGGATCCCAGCACAATAGGCGCGGTGCCCCAGAATTACTACGTGGTCTTGCAGCAATTGCAGTTCAGGTTCTGAGCCGTTCGCAGGTGGATCGCGAATGGAAGGGTTAGCAGGTTGAACAAAACGCCGGGGCTGGTCGCAGGCCGGCCTTGAAGGGAAATCGGAGGAGGGAATTCGAATGAAACCCAGGGTTGTTCTTACCATTCTTCTCACCGCGCTTTTTGTTATCCTGGCCGGCTGCAGCACAACGCCGGGTTGCCCCACGTGCGGCACCACGGTGAAGGGCTCCTACGCCATCGTCAACGTTATTCCCGTTCCCGAGCACAATGCTACCGGCGAGCCCGGCGGCCCATTCAACTCCTTTGATATTAGCTGGGTCGCGACTCCTCCGGCTGGCGGAAAGTCGGGGACAAACAATCTCTTCTACGTTTCAGACCGTATTGGCATCGCCGTACAGGTCATCGATACGGCCCAGGACATCGCGGTGTTTTCGATCCAAGGCCAGAATTCGGTTGCGGACGCGGGCAATGGAGACAGCCCATGCGCAATGGATCCGGCAACGGGCAACGACCTCATTCCGCCGATCATAGACGTATTTGGCAACTTTACCCGTCACGGATGCAGGACCGATCTATCTTGGGAAGGAGGACCTACATTCCACCTCATCACGGGGTTCGGTGCCAGCCATCACTTCGGCGCATTCCCCGGCGCTCAGTGCTGCGCCTCCCGCGCGAACGGTGTGAATCCCATGTCTGGACCCGACGGCCTTGAGGTCAGCGACGACGGCAATACTTTGTTCGTCGCCAATGGCAGTTCTTCGGTCGTAGTTTTCGATTTGACCACGATGAGCCTGAAGACAAACCCGCCGACGCCGCCCACGGTCGTTGCTACCATACCGACTGGAGTTTCTGCCGACTACGACGGGCCGCAAGGCATCTCGGGCTGTATCGCTTCGTGGAACGGCGAAGCTGGATCGGCCACGGATTGCGGAGACGATCGCGCCGACGAAATGTCTTTCGACAATGTGCACAAGGTTCTGGCCGTCATCAACGGCGATCCTGGCTTGCCATTTATCACGTTTATCGACATGTCGCACATCGTAGGCAGGACGGGAACAGTCGCCCAGCAGCACTGCATGCCGATTGACTCGACGCTAGCGTATGGCCCTTATCCCCCGGGTTACAGCGCAGCGACTTATCCCCTTCAGGGCTCAGGCACGGGCGTGCCGCCATCCATACAACTCGATCCCGGCAACGGAGGCTCGTTCAACCCTCCAAGCTGCATTCTCGGACAAATTTATTACGATGGCGCTGGCGGCAGTGCCTCGGGAGGAGTGGGACTCACGAATACCGTTGCGGTAGACACGGTCGGAGCAACCTTCCCCTGCCCGGATCCCTCGAACCCGCACGTCTTCAGCGGCGTCTCCGGCTCAGCTGCAGCGGATGGTCCGTTAGGTCTCCCGGGCATCGGAATCACCCCCAGCGGTGTTTCCTACACCATCCCTTGTCACCACGGGCCGATTCTCGACTACGGCACCGGGCTCTTCTGCAAGCAAAAAGCGCCGGCTGGCAGTTGCGCCGGCGCTATCTCTCCTGCCGGTTTAGGTGGAATGGTCTGGGACCCCAACTCCGGTTTTCTGCTATTGACAAACGAGAACTCTATCGCAACCACCAACATCGGTAGCTTGGACGTAATCGACCCCAAGCTGACGGATACTAGCTGCGGAGGCGTGTCCTGTGGCCCCGTGGTCATCAACAGCATCGTCATGCCCAACTGCATGCCAACTAGCATCACCAACGGCCCAGGGACCTATTTCCTCGTGGGCTGTGCAGACCATGACGGCGAGACCTTCCCCCCCAACGAATACATAATTAATTACACCCCGAGCAATACCATCACCTGCACCTCGGAGGCGGCCACCAGCGTGAACTGCATTCCGATTAACAATGTCGGCGGAGTGGACGAGACTTGGTATAACCCCACTGACAACAAGTACTATCTCGCGGCGCGCGACATGCTTCCCTCTGCGGTCATGGGCGTCATTGATGCCAAAACCAATCAGTGGCTCTACAACATGCCGACTGGTTCTAACTCACACAGCATCTCGGTCGACCCGAAGACTAACCATGTTTTTGTGCCGCTTCAGTCTGGCGCAGTCTGCACCACGCTGGCTTCGTACGGTTGCGTTGGAGTCGCTACGCAACAGTAACCGCGCGGAACGTCTTCGTAGAGGTGGTATATTTTTAGCTAGAGACGCGAAACTCAGGTTTCGCGTCACCGTCGGAATGCGAAATGTAAGGATGTGACTTATGCAGAGATGCTTTGGACGACCGCTCTCAGCTTGCGCAGCGATGTTCTCCCTGCTGATTTCCCTTTCAGCAGCCGCCGAAAATAAGGTCGATCCAAAACCCACCGACGTTCCCGCGACGGTAATCGCGCACCTGCCATTGCCACAGGCGAGCGGGAGTCAAATGCTGTTGCAGAAGGAAAAAGGAAAGCAGTATCTATATGTGCAGCAGGCGGCGAAGCAGGGCTTCATGGTGGTTGACGTGAGCAAGCCCGACACTCCAATTCTTTTGAAGCGGACGGCCGAATCCAACCAGGCCACTGCGGGAAACCTGCAGATAGTTAGCCCGGATGTGGCCATTGCTGAAGCTCCGGAAAAGACGCCTGGGACTTTATCCAGCAGCAACCATCCCACCGAGACCGTCCGCGTGCTTGATTTAGGCGACCCGCGCAATCCCAAGACGCTGGAGACTTTCAACAAAGTAACCAGCGTCCTTCCTGACGGCGGTCATGGCCTGATGTACCTCACCAACAACGAAGGGCTGTGGATTCTCCGATACGATCATCCTTCTCTGCTGGAACCGGCAAAGAAGAAGCCGCCGTGCAATTCAGAAGCTGAAATCCAAGCGATGCCGCCGGACTGCCAGTGAGCACAACTGTAGCGGAGCCTGGAATCCTACCTACCTTGAGACATCACGAACCGAACAATCCTTATCGATGGTCTTGATCGAGATCACGTTGAGAGTAACCGGCGCCGCCGAACCGGTCTTGTTCAGAGCATCGGAGCTGCTGCTCAGGGTTGGCGACTCGTTGGCGGTCACTTCCACCCGCTGTCCCAGATAGTTGCGCAGTCTAATCTTGCGGCTGCCTTGCAACTCGTAAGTCATGGCAGGATTCTGCTTCACTAGGGTGTAATCGCCGCTGGACCGGCTCACACATCCTTGCACCGTCACGGTTCCATCGGCGTTCTTCTTCTCGGCCTGATTGTTGGCATTGTCCTGAGCCAGAACTAAACCCGCTGAAAGCACAATGATCGCGACGCATATTGTTCGCATGGGAATTTCTCCTTCTAAAAAGGATGGATGGCGACCTCGTTGCCATGGTTGCACTCAATATTGCGGAACTTGCCTCACTTCACGTGTGTTTCCTGATAATGCACCTCTTTCCACTGGCCGGAGCGCTTCATCCACAGCTCCGTAATATAAACCCTAGAAAAACGTACCTGAGCCTTGGGTGGAAATTGAATCGTGCTTTCATAGGTGAGGAAGGCGGCATCCGCACCCAGTGGAATCATTTTGAAACCCCACAATGTGTAGCTAAACACGTTCTGGTCCACTAATTCATTCAGAGCCTGAACCTTATTACGCTCGCCTTTGTTGTCGACCTCGACTCCCTGGTAGTCGTCGGCCAACAACTCGCCCAAGGCTTTCTTGTCTTTGTTTTTCAATGCCTCCCACTCGGCCTTAATCTTGGCTTGGAACAGGTCTTTCAAGGCTAAGTCGGGTCCGGCAGCGGAGGTCTGAGGTTCTTTACCGAACTCCGTCGGCGTTGAGGGTTGCTGCGCCAGCAAAAGAGACCCCATCAAAGTGAAATAGACCACCCCCAGGCAATGGCGCATGAATCCTCCGCGTGAGATACCGCACGGAATATTATCAGGAGTATGTACTCTTTCCGCTAGGAACCTGTTTCTTGGGTGAGCGAAACAAGAAGTTCCGACTTTTCCAACTACGGATTTAACCTTATAGACTAATCCTAAGGCATTTCGCTACATTGTTTCCCTGACCCTCTTGCAGCTGCTCCACCGCTGTTTTGGGTGACGACTTTGGAGGCAAGTATGGAGAATGTATCCCAACCAAGGCCGGAGAACTGGCGCCAACTTTATACTGCAGCTCTGTTTGAGCCGGACACCCGAAATCTTCCAGCACGCATCGCCGCAGCCCAGAAGGCGATCATGGCCAGGGAAAGAGAATTGTTCGCCCAGGGGGCGGACACGATCGAGGAAGACCAGGCGTTGGACGATGCTTTGTACGCTTTGAAGGCTCTTCAGAGTTGCTTCGAACTTCGAGCAGCGGCCGCCTGAAGACGGCCGCTTACCCGCGAAGCTTTGCACTTCACAGTTTGTAATCGCTTACTTACACCCCGGCATGAGTGCTGTTGCTCGATACTCGCGTCGAAGGAGCAATTTACTTCGAGCAAGCAGGATGGCCGCAGTCGCAGGATATTTCTGCCTCTTCGGAACCTGCATCCTGGCAAAGCTGGCCGCAATATTTCTCCCCGGCGGGCGGGACGCAAACGCAGGGTAGGTGGGCGCATTTCTTGGTCTTCGCTTCCATTCTCAATTCCCTCGATTGGCTGATGTCCCATGCAGTCTAGGAAAGATCCGAGCATCGCGCAATCGGGTGAGAGCTGTACCAGCAGATTAGATCGGTTTGCCGCGGAAGAAGTAAATAAGCTCGATGATCAGAATCACGACGACCATCAGTTCCAGCACGAAGGCACGGCTCTGGTTAAACTCATCCACCATGAAGCGGTAAAGGTCCTCTGCGGTTTGCAGCTTTTGCTGGACCAGGTCTTTGTAATCGGGCACACCGACTCTCGAGGCAGCCAGCTTGTATAAGCGGGCAGAAAACATATCGCTGAGGAACTTGATAGCGTTGTCGGCGCGCTCGGTCAA
Source organism: uncultured Acidobacteriaceae bacterium (assembly GCA_963789875.1). Classification (GTDB taxonomy): domain Bacteria; phylum Acidobacteriota; class Terriglobia; order Terriglobales; family Acidobacteriaceae; genus Sulfotelmatobacter. The sequence continues at coordinate 1,131,912 of CAWBMI010000002.1, forward strand.
TTCGCTCACATCGAGCAACACAGTGTGCAACTTCGAAGCGGCTCGAGCCGTGCGCCAGCGCGACCACAAGCCGCGACCTCCGCGCTCGAGAAAGTCGTATACGCCCTCCAATTGCTTAGTCAGGAGTTCGTCATAGTGGCGGAACTCCAGCAGTTGCGAATTCGCATACTGCAAAAGCTGAATGGCGGTTTCAGCGCCGGAAGGATTGTCATAGATGAACGCCGCGTTCCAGCCGATCACGGCTAAATCGTTCGGGTAGTAGGAAATTCGCGATTGCAGAATCTCCATTCGCTCGCCATCGGAAAGTCGCTGAGTCTCACCGCGCACGACCTGGGCGATCATTTCCCCCTGGGCCGCCAGCAAGTCACTGGCTGAAGGCGACCCGACAATCTCGCGCAGATGGAAGATAAAGTAGTCTTCCTGTAACCATTCGGTCGTGTAGGGCTTAACCAGCGCCGGGGCTGCCTGTTCGAGCTTCTGTCTGACGATGCGCGTGGCCAGGCTTTCAAAGTTCGTGTCCCAAACCCACCGGCTGGAAAGTTGAACCAGCTTGTCCCAGTCGCCCGAGAAGGGCAGCTCAAACACGACGCTCACCACGCCGTAGTCAAAGTACTTGATTTCGCCCTGCAGACGCTCGCCGCCCTCGAGAACCAGAGGTTCGAGCGCTTCTTCCACCGGCGGCCGCTGGTAGCGCACATATCCGGGAGCCATATGCTTGAAGCTGGCATCGGCTGTGCGAGCGCCCAGAATCTGCCGCAACTGGTCGAGACGAATCTCTTCGCAAACGTCAAACTGGATCAGCACCAGAACCGACCCGCACAAAGGCCCGTCCGAAGGCTGGGCTGCCACCAGAGTAGTGAGCGCCTCAGCGGGAACTTTGCCGATTACCGGGGTGACGATTGTTTTCTCGCGATCCATAATTTCGGCAGAGAGAATCCCGGAATCCAGCACATCACGGTCTTGAACTTCGCCTTCCAGGACTTCGGGATCCATAAATTAGAAATGCTACAAAAATTGTACCTTGGCCGGTTGCCGACCACCTCTCTATTGTCCCAGAAGCCGGGCCGCTTGGCGAGGGAGCACTCTCAGAACGAGGCCGCGCGCCAAGTTAAGTGCCTGATAATAAATGCTTTCGAGACAATTCCCATAATAGCGCGCCCCCGGCTGCCAGAGCCGCCAGTCCTATTCCGGCGCGCTTGATCGACCGCGATAGTTCCGCCTCGCGCTGCCGTTGGCGCGCTGACTCCGGATAGGGACAGGGCTGGTTCGTGTCCTCGGCACGCTCACGATTTGCCAGTGCCATCTGCAGAACCTCGGCCAAGTGCAGGGCGTGCCGAGGGGAGCCGTGGGCGATCTGCTCACGGCAACTGAAGCCGTCGGCAATAATCAGCCAGTCGTCGGGAGCCTTGCGAACCGCTGGCAGAAGCTCGAGTTCGCCGACAGCCATAGAAACGTCATATTTGTCGTGCTCGAACCCAAAGGATCCAGCCATCCCGCAGCAACCCGGAGCGGGACTCTGAAAATCCACGCCCAGCCGCCGCAGCACCGATTCTTCGGCGGTCATCTTCATCAGCGACTTGTGATGGCAATGGCCGTGGAGGATGGCTTTGCGATCCAGCCGACCTAGCGGAACATTCGGCGCGCGGCTGTCTAAGAATTCACTGAGCAGAAAAGTTTGGCGCGACAAGGCTTGTGCCCGTGCGTCGTTGGGAAAAAGATTGACGAGTTCGTCGCGAAAAACCGCGACACAGCTTGGCTCTAATCCAACGATAGGAACGCCAGCCTCGATCTCAAGCGAGAGTTCGTCGATGGTCTGGAGCAGCAGAGCTTGGGCGCGATCCAGCATGCCATGGTCGTAGAGTGGGCGGCCGCAGCAAAGATGAGCGCGCGGGACGACAACCCGGAAGCCGGCGGTTTCGAGGACTTCGACGGCTGCCTTCGCGATCTCCGGCTGAAAGTAGTTGCTGAAGGTATCGGGCCACAGGAGCACGGGCGGGCAGTCTCCTCTGGGTCCCGTTCCGCGGCGAAAAAACCAAGCCTTGAACGTCTCCGGAGCAAAGGCCGGAATGGTACGCTGCTTTGGGATTCCCGCCACGAACTTGGAAATGTCGCGTAGAACCGGAAGCTGCGTAGTCAGGTTAACGAGTCCGGGGGCATGCGATGCGACCCTCGCCCACAAGTCGATATTGCCGAAGGCATAAGCACTCAGCGGACGCGCGCGGCCTTCGTAATAATGAGAGAGAAACTCGGCCTTGTAGGTGGCGACGTCCACCCCTACCGGGCAGTCGCTCTTGCATCCCTTGCAGGCGAGGCATAGGTCGAGCGACTGCTTCACTTCTTCGCTGCGCCAGCCATTGTGAATAACCCCGTCTTTTCGGCCATCGCCCTGCATCATCTCCCACAGCAAATGGGCGCGGCCGCGGGTGGATTGCTCCTCCTCGCGCGTGACCCGGTAGCTGGGGCACATCACTCCGCCTTCGTCGCGGCGGCACTTGCCCACGCCCACGCAGCGTAGCGCAGCTTGAGCCATGCTGCCGTGGTCCTCGACGAACTTAAAATGGGTTTTCGGCTCCCACGGAGCGTAGTCCGCCCCGAGGCGCAGGTTTTCATCGAGCTTGTAAGGCTCAACCAGCTTGCCGGGATTCATCTTCCACTCCGGATCCCAGACCGATTTAAACTCTCGGAAAGCTTGCACCAGTTCGGGGCCAAACATCTTCGGAAGCAATTCGGCGCGGGATTGACCATCGCCATGTTCGCCCGACAGGGACCCGCCATAGCCGACTACGATATCGGCAGCTTCTTCCATAAACGTGCGGAACTTAGCGATGCCCTCTTTCGACTGCAGATCAAAATTGATTCGCGTGTGCACGCAGCCGTGGCCGAAGTGGCCGTAGAGCGAGCCTTTATATCCGAAGACGGCCATCAGCCTGCGGAGATCGCGCAGATAGCCGCCGAGTTTTTCGGGAGCGACCGCGGCGTCTTCCCATCCCTCCCACGCCATACCTTCGCCAGGCACATGCGAGGTGACGCCGAGGCTCGATTCGCGAACTTCCCAAACGCGTTTGGTCTGCCGCTTGTCGACATAAAGGCGCATTTCGGGCGGAGTGACATTTCGTCCCAGCGCCTGCATCAGGCCCCGCGCCTGAGATTCGGCTTCCAGCGCGGTTGCAGCGCCGAACTCCACCATCAGCCACCCTCCGCCTTCGGGCAGAAGCGCCAAGCCCTCGGAGTTGATTCCTTTCAAACGCGTGTAGCTGACTAGGAGATCGTCGAAGCCTTCGAGGCCGATGGGATGGTGCTGCATGATTTCCGGCACATGATCGGCGCACTGATAAATATCCGGGTAGGCAACGACCAATAGCACCCGCTCCGGCGGGCTCTCGACTAAACGGCAGGTCGCCTCAAGAACCGTGACGCACGTGCCCTCGGAGCCGACGAGGGCGCGCGCTAAGTGAAAGCCGTTCTCCGGCAGAAGATGGTTGAGGTTATAACCGGAAACGCGGCGGGGAATCTTGGGGAAGCGCTGGCGCACCAGATCGCCGTACGTCCCAGCGAGCGCTTGCAGACTTGAGTAAATTTCGCCGCGGCGTCCGCCGGATGCACTAATGCTTTCAATTTCGTCAGCGGGAGCTGCTTCCACTTTCATGCGCAGGCCGTCGTAGGTGAGGACTTCGAGCGCCTCGATGTTGTCGTCGGTCTTGCCTGCCATTACCGAGTGCACGCCGCAGGAGTTGTTGCCGATCATGCCGCCGAGCGTGCAGCGGTCGTGAGTGGCGGGGTCGGGCGCGAAGGTGAGGTGGTGCTTTTCGGCGGCGGAGCGCAAACTGTCGAGTACGACTCCAGGCTGCACTCGCGCAATGCGGCGCGCTGGATCGATTTCAAGAATGCTCGCCATGTACTTCGAGAAATCAAGAATCACGGCGACATTGCAGCATTGGCCGGCAAGAGAAGTGCCTCCGCCGCGGCAGAGTAGCGGCGCGCCGAATTCGCGGCAGAGCGCGACTGTGGCCAGCACGTCATCGACATCGCGCGGGAGTACGACGCCGATCGGAAGCTGCCGGTAGTTCGAGCCGTCGGTCGCATACAGCGCGCGGCTACCGCGATCGAAGCGGACTTCGCCGCGAAGATCCGCGCGGAGAGCCTCAGCTAAGCCCACTGCATCTACTTGCGCTGACTTTGCGGCTTGCGCCAGTTGTGCGAATGAATCTGTCATGAATTGGAGGGTTCTCTAAATTCGAGCTAGTCCGAAGAGGCTTTGCCTGCGTCTGTCCTGTGAGTCACGTTGCTGATCAGGATCGTGGTCTTGCCGCCGGAGGTTCTCAGATTGATGGTCGTCACATTCTTGTCGTCGTTCGAAACAATCGTGCACTGTTCAGCATCGCAAGTCGCGACCGTGGCATTAGGGAACTTAGCTTTGTAGAAGCTGGAGACTTTGTCCAACGAGTCGGTGGTTTCGGACTTTATGGTTGCGGTATGAACCGTCCCGATGGTTGCGGTGTTGGCACCCTCTTTCAGAATCTGCGCTCCGGGGTAGAGATCTACGCCTACAGCGCGGGCGGCTTCTTCCGGATCTTTGGTGGACTCGACCGTGCCGAAGGGAGTTTCCACTTTCACATTGCCGCCCTCCTGGCGAATATGAGTGCGATGCGCAAAATGCCAGGCAGCAAAACCGGCAGCGGCGATAAAAAGAAAACCTACAACTACGATCACTGCCACGATAATCAGAATCGCCTTAAGAGCGCCTCCGCCCGACGGCTGCGGAGGGACCGGGGGCGTCGGCGGAGGTACCACCGTACCAGCTGCGGGAGCGACGCCTAGGGCGGCCGGCGAGGAAGAAATAATGGCTGCGCCGCACTTGCTGCAAAATCTGGTCCCTTGAACCAGGGTTGCGCCGCAGGAATTGCAAAACGCCATAAATCACCTCAAGAAAATGCTGGGCTTGGGACGTCGGCGCGAGTATACCGCAGATCGAACAGAAACAGAGCGGCTGGAGCTTTTGCGGCGGCGGGGCCGACTCCGAAGCCGGCCCTCTAATACAGACCAAAAAGCTCTGCCCCGGCTTCTAGCTCCATGGGCGAGTTAGATAGTCGGACATGGTGAGCCCAAGTAACAACAGCAAGAAGAAGACCGCCCCTATCACGACCAGCTTGGTGAGTTTTTCGCTGGCGTGCCAGACGTGCATGAAGAAGAGTGCGACCAGCGTCGCCTTCACGGTGGCGATGGCGAGAGCGACCGGCGCATTAAAGGCGCCTAAATCTAGCGTGGCGGCAAATACGGTCAAGCCGGTGCCGACCAGCAACGCAATAAATACGGCAAAGTAGGTTGGAAGCGGGGACGATTTTGAGTGTCCAGACATAAAAGTCCTAGCGGCAGCTGCGTTAATGCCGGTCGATCAAATAGAGCAGTGGAAACAGGTAAATCCAAACGATATCGACGAAGTGCCAGTACAATCCGCCGATTTCGACTGGAGTGTTGTACTCGGGTGTGAATCGCCCCTTCCAGGCCATGATCAGCAGCCAGAGAAAAATGCCGAGGCCGATGATCATGTGCAGCGCGTGCAGACCGGTCATGATGAAATACAGAGAGAAGAAAATCTGCGCGTGCGCCGGATTCGCGTACTGCCCGGGATGCCCGGGAATTTCCTCGTGGTCGAAACTGAAAGACGCGCCGGGCACGTGATGCTCCACGAACTTGTCGCGATATTCGATCCCCTTGATGGCGAGGAAGGTGACGCCGAGAAGCATGGTGATGACGAGGCTGACAATCAACAACGTTTTGCGCGCGGTCTGTGCCGCCCAAACAGCGAGCACAACGGTCAGGCTGCTGCAAATGAGAACTGCGGTGTTGGTTGCGCCCATCGCCATATTGATGGATTTGCTGGCGGCGCCGAAGTCTCCGAAATACCAGTGGCGGTAAACCAGGTAGGCGCAAAACATTCCGCCGAAGAACATGACTTCAGTAGCCAGAAACACCCACATACCCAAGCTCGAGGCATCGCGCTGCTGCTGCGCGTCGGCGAAGTGATGCAGCAGTTCGGGATGATGCTCTTCCTCGTGCTGCAGTCCGATCACGGTGCTATCGGGCAACGGGGACCTCCTGCGGGTGAGGAGCATCGAGCTCTTCGTAGTTGTACGCTTCCCACGTGACCACGGGCTCTTCGTCGAAGTTAAAAGTCGTAGGCGGGGAAGCCGTTTTCCATTCAAGTCCAGCCGCATTCCACGGATTGTCTGAAGCCGGTTTGCCGTAGCGCATCGACCACAAGAAATAAACCATGGGCAGCAGATAGCCTACGCCGAGCACTGTTGCGCCAGCTGTCGATAGAACGTTCAATATTTGAAATTCCGGCATGTGGCTGTAATCGTAGTAGCGCCGCGGCATCCCCATATAGCCCAGTAGGAATTGCGGAAAGAATGTGAGATTGAAGCCGATGAAAACGATCAGCGCCGCCAGCCGAGCCCAGCCCTCGGGGTAGAGCCGTCCGGAAATTTTCGGCCACCAGAAATGCATGCCGCCGAGATAGCCCATAACCGCGCCGCCGACCATGATGTAGTGAAAGTGCGCGACGACAAAATAAGTGTCGGTAACATGCACGTCAATGCCGAGGGCCGACAAGAATAATCCCGTGAGCCCCCCGATCGTGAAAAGGCCCAGAAAGCCGAAGGCGTAGAGCATGGGCGCGTCGTAGTGGATCGAGCCCTTGTAAAGCGTGGCCGTCCAGTTAAAAACTTTGATCGCCGAGGGCAACGCAACGGCATAGCTCAAGAAGGAGAATACGAGAGCGGAGTACACCGAGATTCCGGCTACGAACATGTGATGGGCCCAGACCAGAAAGCCGAAGACGGCAATCGCGATGGACGAAAAGGCCACGAAGCTGTAGCCGAAGATGCGTTTGCGCGAGAAGCAAGCGATGACCTCACTAATCACACCCATCGAAGGCAAGATCATGATGTAGACGGCGGGATGCGAGTAAAACCAGAACAAATGCTGAAAGAGAACGGGATCGCCGCCAAGCTTCGGATCGAAGATGCCGAGATGCAGCGTGCGCTCGGCCGCAACCAGCACAATCGTGATCGCCACCACCGGCGTGCCCAGGAGCTGGATGATGCTGGTAGCGTAGTGCGCCCAGATGAACAATGGCAGGCGCGACCAGGTCATCCCCGGCGCGCGCATGCGATGGATCGTAACCACGAAGTTCAAACCGGTGAGGATGGAAGAAAATCCCGCGACAAAGATCGCCAATCCGGCTTCGACGATTTTCGTGTTGGTGAAATTCGTGCTGAAAGGCGCGTAGAAAGTCCAACCCGTGTCTACGCCTCCGGTAAGCATACAGTGCAACATCATCACGCCGCCGATGATGTAGAGATACCAACTGAGCAAGTTCACGCGCGGAAACGCGAGGTCTTTCGCCCCAATCATCAACGGAACGAGAAAGTTCCCGAGAACAGCGGGGATCGAGGGGATCAGAAAGAAAAACACCATCACCATGCCATGCATGGTGAAGAGCTTGTTGTAGGTATCGGCCTGCACCAGGTCGCCGGCCGGAGTCAGCAACTCGAGGCGGATGAGCAGCGCGAAGAAGCCTCCGATGAAAAAGAAGAACGTAATGGAAAGAAGATAGAGCAGCGCAATGCGTTTGTGGTCGGTGGTGAGCAGCCACGACCACACTCCATATTCCTTGTTCAGGTAGTTCTCTCGTTCCACGGGTTGCGGTAGTACGGCGGACATACTCATGGCCTTTGCACCTGATTTCCACTTGGCTTCGCCCTGGCCTGCATGTTGCCCGGCTCATCGTTCTGAAGATCGTTCTGAAGCCGCGTCTCCACCGGCTTCACTTCCGAAATCGATTTGATATAGGCGACCAAAGCGTTGACCTGTTCTTCGCTTACCAAACCCTGGAATGTCGGCATAACGGGCTTGAAGCCTTTCATCCGTTTCGAGCCCGGATCGAGAATGCTCTCGCGCAGATAGTTTTCATCGGCGGTGATCGTTCGGCCATCCTCAAGCTGCACTGGCTTGCCGAAGACTCCCTGCAGATTAGGACCGCGCCCCGGCATATCCGATCGATGGCAGGTAGCGCAGCCCAATTCGGCAAAAACTTTTTCGCCCGAAGCCGAGAGCGGCCCGGTCGAGCCGCTATTCATCCAGGCCTCGTATTGTGCCGGCTCCATGACCACGATCGAACCAACCATGCCGGAGTGCTGGGTGCCGCAATATTCCGCGCAGAATAAATGATAGACGCCGGGCTTGGTGGCGCGGAACCATTCCACTGTGTAGCGGCCGGGAAGCACGTCCTGCTTGATGCGGAACGCAGGAATGTAAAAGCTGTGGATTACGTCCTGCGAAGTCATGATCAGCTTCACGTCGCGCCCTACGGGAACGTGCAGTTCGTTGATCTCGCGCTGCCCTTCGGAATGTTCCAGCTTCCACATCCACTGTTTCGCTACTACGTAAACCTCCGTGGCGTCGGCGGGAGGAGTGCGCTCCTTGAAGTAGACCACGGCACCCCACGCGAAAATGGCCATGAAGACGAGAAATGGAATTGCGCTCCACGTGATTTCGAGAGCGGTCGAGCCTTCGATCTGTTCGGCGCGAATGCCGGGACGGTGGCGATAGCGGGCCGCAAAAAATATCACCAAAGTGAAGACCAGCACTGCCATCATTCCGGTGACGATGAGCAAAAATATGTACAGCGCGTCCACGTGCCGTGCCAGCGTGGAGGCCTGCTCCGGCCATAATGGAAAATTATTGAGCATACCGTGTCTTCGTCACCGTCTTTCGAGTTACGGAGCGGTCCATCCGCCACAAGATGAATAAAAAGCCGCCGAGAAATAAAATGGTCGCGCCCGCCGCCAGCCGCAGAATGTTTGCCACCATCGCGCCATATTTCCCGGTCTCGGGATTGTAGTGATAGCAGTAGAGCAGCACCGCATCGACAGCGTTGCCAATCCTGCCCTGCGAGGCTTCGACCAATCCCATGCGCAAATCTTTGGGCGGAAAATCGACGCCGTAGAAGTAGCGCGAGATGCGGCCTTGCGGCGTGAGCACCATGATCGCCGTGGCGTGTGCATACTGGTTGGTTTTGGGATCGTATTGATACTGAAAGCCAACCGCCTTGGTGAGCGCATCGATCGAATCCGCCGGCCCGGTTAAGAAATGCCAACCCGCTGCGGCATTGGGGCGGCCGTAGCGCTTCACGTAATCGATCTTCTTGGCGGCGGCCATCTCCGGAGTCTCGCGCGGATCGAAGCTCACCGTGATTACGTCGAATTCGTTGCCCAAGTCGAACTTCACCAGGCGCATGGCGCTCGCGAGTCCCGCCAAGGCCTCGCCGCACAGCATGGTGCAGTTGTAATAAACCAGATTGAGGATGAGCGGCTTGCGGCCGAAGTAATCTCCCAGCTTCACGGTTTTCCCGGCTTCGTCGCGGAAGGTAAGATCCGATGGAACCTGCGCGTCGAGATGTTGTTCGATGCCGACATTCTGCAGCAGCGGCGGGCGCGTATTGGCGGGCGGAGACATGACGCCGCTGTTGATCTGCGCGCTGGCTGATGCCGCCAGCAGCGCGACCACCAAGATCACTCGCGTCGCGAGCGCCGAATTGAGATACTTGCGGCTCACTGCTTTTCCTCTGGTGTCGTGCTCATAGTCGTACTTCCGGGGGCAGCGCCACCCGCGCCTTGTGTGCGCACCGGCAGCCCGCGCTGCACCAGCAAATCCATAGCGCGCTGGATCGGGATGTGCACCGTCCCGGCTTTTTCATCGACCCAGCCGTAGCTGTAAAGAGTTTCCTCTTGTTGAAGCCAGAATCCGCTCAGTTGGCCGCGCTCGTTTTCTTCCAGCTTTGGGTTGGGGAACGCGCTCTGGGGATAGCCCCGCGCGATATGGCGCGTATCCGTGGGCGCATTAGTGACGAGCGGATTCACTGGTCGCTGCAACGCTTTTTCCCGGCGATCGAGAAAGTTGTAGACCCCGCCGAGTGCAAACATGGAGACAATCGTCGCTACCGCCAAGCCGAGCAAAAAGTAGAAAATGCCGGCCGGTAGCAAATCCTGATGCTCGTAGCTGCCGTGGGCTGCGGTGGGTTCGGGTTGTGAACTCTGGTGTTTCATCTCTTCACTTATCAGTACCGCCACCTATGACTATCGCCAATTTATTACCACCGCTTTGCCTAAGGTGTTCCCTGCTCGTGCACCTTATTTTCGCGATCAAGAACTTCGTGCGCATCCACGTCATAGGCCGGCAATAGCGGCAGCGCCGCGAGATTGCGGAAAAAATACCAAAGCCAAAATCCTCCGATGGCGATAGGCACAACCATGTCGGCCACGGTTACAATCAAGACCCTCGAAAAATTCGGTTCGATAATCCAAAACAGATCGACATAGCCCATGAACAAAAGCAGCACCGCAACCCACACGAGTTTGCGTATATTGCGTTTGAAGGGGCGCGAGAGCAGCATGGCGAAAGGAATGACGAAGTGAAACAAAACCAAGATCAGCCCGATCGAACTCCATCCCCCGTTCAAACGCTTCAGATAAAAAGTAATCTCCGCAGGAAGGTTTCCGGCCCAGATGATGAGCCACTGTGAGAAGTTGAAGTAGGCCCAGACCATAGTGAAGGCCAGCATCCATTTGCCATGATCGTGGACGAAATCCGGCTTTAACATCTCTGACATCGGTTTGTAGTCGACCAGGATCCGCTCGACCACCACCGCGAAGCACATCGCGGAAAGCACTTCACCGATCAGGATGATCAAGCCGAAGATGGTCGAAATCCAACTGGGATCGAGCGACATCACCCAATCGATGGCGGCAAAGGAGATTGTGAAGCCATAGAGAATGAGCCCAGGCCCGCTGACGGTCTTGAACTTGTCGCTGTTATCAGGCGCGCTGGTGCGGTCGGTTTCCTTGGACCACTTCGATAGCAGAAACGAGAGCAAGTTCCAGACGGCGAAATAAAAGATTGCGCGGATCAAAAACCCGGAAAAATTCAGGTAGCTTGCTTTAATGAAACTGTGTTTCTCAAGGTGCTCGCGAATGTGCGCATCCTGAATCGACTCCAGCGGCATCGCCCAGGGATAAATCTGGTGCTGCGCGACGGCCACAATCAGCGGAATGAAGAGCACGGACAGCAGCGGCAATGTGCGCATAGCCGCGCCCAGGATGCGGCGAATCACTGTACCCCAGCCGCCTCCCGTAAGATGGCGAATCATCAGAATTGCCATCGAACCCAGCGCAACGCCCAGCCAGCACAGGAAGCCGATCAGATAAGCGCGATAGAATTCGCCGGGACGCACGAAGGCCAACAAGACGGCGACGATACCGAAGATTACGCCGACAATCAGCGAGCGCTGCGAAATCTTTCTCACTACCGGCGGCGCCGTCAAATCGATATGGGGCGTGATCGCGGCGCTCATTTCTGCGCCCCGCCCTGGGAATTCTTTTCTTCCGCGGACGCACTCTCACGCGTGACCGGAAGGGTCGCGCCCGAACCCGGCTCGCCGCGGAATCTGGGAACCGCCGAAGGCACATTCTCCCCCGCGGGCACATCGGCTTTCGTCGCATTCTGACTAAGCTGCAGCGCGCGAATGTACGCCACGATGCTCCAGCGATCCTGCGGAGGAATCTGAGCGGAATAGTCTCCCATGATGCCGAAGCCGTTCGTGATCACATCGTAGAAATATCCCAGAGGAGCTTTCTGCAGCCGTTCGGTGTGATACGACGGCGGCCGCTTCGAGAAGCCGCGCGACGGGATGAACCCGTTGCCGTCGCCAAGAAGCGAATGGCAGGGCGAGCAATAAATGTTGTAGCGCTCGCGCCCGCGATCGAGAACTGCCTTCGTAACCGGGAAAGGCATGTAGTTGCCGGGATTGCCATCCACGCGCCCGGTATAAAAATATGTGTCGGCGTGCAATTGTCCACGCGCTACCGTGCCTTCGACTAGCGGCCGCGCTCCGCGCTGGTCGGCGAAGAAATCGCTCTTGGCCAGCGGATTTAAACGCGGTTGCACATGCATATCAATGCGGCAGGCCGATAGCAGTAACATCGCGGCGACCAAGGTCACAAGCCTGTGTCGCCGACCCACTTTTGCTGAGCGCTCCGAAATTTGGCGAAGGTGCAGCATCTAGCTTGGCACCTCCGCAATCGAGCGCGGCTCGAGGCTCTCGAGAAAACCGCGCGTGCCGGCGGGATCATATTTGGGATCGGAAGAAAACACGATCAGGAAGAAGCGGTCTTTCGACGCCAGTGCAAAGCGCGGCACATTGAATACAGGATGATAGGGCATGGGCAGGCCGTTCAAAGCCAGCATGCCGAAGACCGCAGAGATTCCGGCAAACAGAATCGTCATCTCAAACGTGATCACAATAAAGGAGGGCCAGGAGTGCGGCGGCTTGCCGCCGATGTTCAGCGGATAATCGACCGCCGACATCCAGTACTGCATCAGGTAGCCCGTGCACCCGCCGATGATGCCGCCAATCAGCACCACCAGCGGAACCTCGTCGTGATGAAAGCCAATCTCATCGGCCAGCCCTTCAATCGGAAAGGGGCTGTAGGCGTCGATCTTGTTGTAACCTGCCTCGTGAGTGCGCCGTGCCGCATCGATCAGGTGCTGCGCCGAGTCGAACTCCGCCATCATGCCGTAAATGCGCTCGCGCTTCATTATTATTCCTTCACCTCCGCCTCAGGCAGCAGGGTGCGCATTTCAAAGATCGAAATGGCGGGTAGAAGCCGCAGGAACAGGAACATGAGGGCCAGGAACATGCCGATCGTGCCGATATACGTCATCCAGTCCCAGCGGGTGGGGTAGTACATGCCCCAGGATGAGGTAAGAAAATCGCGATGCAGGCTGACGACGACGATGATAAAGCGTTCCAGCCACATGCCTACCAGGATCACGCCGGAAACAAAAAACAGCGCCACAGGATTGCTGCGTAGCTTGCGGATCCACAATACCTGCGGGATGAAGATATTGCAGATAAGCAGAGACCAGTAGGGAATCGCGTAGGGGCCATGCAGCCGATTCCAGACGGTAAAGGCATCATAGCGATCGCCGCTGTACCAGCTCATGAAGCCTTCGATACCGTAGCCGTAAGCCACAATCAATCCGGTCGCGAGCATCACCTTGGCCGAGTTCTGCAGATGACGCTCAGTGATGAAATCTTCCAGTCCGTAAATTTTGCGGATGGGAATCGCCAGCATCAGCACCATGGCAAAGCCGGAGTAGATCGCGCCGGCCACAAAATAAGGAGGAAAGATCGTGGTATGCCAGCCCGGGACGATGCCGACAGCAAAATCAAAGCTCACCACGGTATGGACCGAAAGCACCAGAGGCGTAGCCAACCCCGCGAGAAGCAGATAAGCGGTTTCGTAGCGGTGCCAGTGCCGCGCCGATCCGCGCCAGCCCAGCGAGAGAATTCCGTAGATCATTCGGGCTGCGGGATGGGTAGCGCGATCACGTAGCGTGGCCATGTCCGGGATCAATCCGATGAACCAGAACAGGGCTGAGATCGTGGCATAAGTGGAGACGGCGAATACGTCCCATATCAGCGGGCTGCGGAATTGCGGCCACACGCCCATGGTGCTGGGATAAGGAAACAGCCAATACGCCAGCCATGGGCGGCCAACGTGGATGGCGGGAAAAATTCCGGCGCAGGCCACGGCAAACAGCGTCATCGCCTCGGCGAAGCGGTTGATGGAATTGCGCCACGACTGCCGCAGCAATAAGAGGATTGCGGAAATCAGCGTCCCTGCATGCCCGATTCCGATCCACCAGACAAAGTTGATGATGGCGAAGCCCCAGCCGATCGGAATGGTTACGCCCCATATGCCGACGCCCTTGAGGAACAGGTATCCGATGGCAAACAGCATCATCATCGTCAGCAGGAAGCCGATGCCGAAGCCAATGAACCACCCATTCGAGGCAGGACGGGTCAGCACAATTGCGCTGATTTTTTCCGTGACCGTGCCGAAGGTATGGCCCGGCTCTATGACCGGAGCGCGTTCCGCCTCGATTGTCGTCTTGTATGGCTCGTTCATTCTTTGTCGCTGAAATTCTTAAAGTTCCAGCAAATCTTCTTCGGCTTCCGGCTTCCGGCAGCCGAAAGCGGAAGCCGGAAGCCGAGCTCTAAGACTTCAACTCCGGGTTCGGATTGCTGACTTCCGCCAGATACGTGGTCCGAGGCCGCGTATTCAACTCGCCCAGCAGACTGTAATTCCGTGACTGCGCCTTCAGCTTCGAGACCCGGCTGTTGGGATCATTGATGTTGCCGAAGATGATCGCCTCTGCTGGGCATGACTGCTGGCACGCCGTCTTTAACTCGCCGTCTTTAATCTTGATTGGTTTGCCTTCGCGCACCGATGCGGTTTCAGCGTCGATTCGATGTTCGGTAATGCGCTGCACGCAGTACGAGCACTTCTCCATCACGCCGCGGCTGCGCACGCTGACGTCGGGATTGCGCATCATCTTGTACTGCGGCGTCTCCCAATCCTGAAACAGCAGGAAGTTGAACCGCCGCACCTTATAAGGACAGTTGTTCGAACAGTAGCGCGTGCCCACGCAGCGGTTATAGACCATATCGTTCAGGCCTTCGCTCGAGTGGTTGGTCGCGCCCACGGGGCAAACCACTTCGCAGGGGGCATTTTCACATTGCATGCACGGTACGGGCTGGAAATAGGCTTTGGGATTATCGCGGTCGCCCTGGTAATAGGCGTCGACGCGAATCCAGTGCATGTGGCGGCCCAGCCTGGTCTGCTCCTGCCCGACGACGGCGATGTTGTTCTCCGACTGGCAGGCTACCATGCAATTGTTGCAGCCCACGCACGCATTCAAATCGATCGCCATGCCCCACGCGTAGTCTTCTTCTTTATAGGGATAAGGCTTGTAAAGCGTGAGCCCCGGCGCCGGCTCTTCTTCTTCTTTGTGCGCGAAGTCGGGATCTTTGCGATATTCCTCAAGCGTGGTCTCGCGCACCAGCGGACGATGGCCGCCATCGGGCGTATCCATCGTCTGGTAGCCCTGCGTGGAAGCAAGTTCGTAAGTGTCGCCAGTTTTGCGAATCTGCACGCCGGTCGTGAACCAGGGCGCTGCACTGGTTCGCAGAGCGTAAGCGTCAAAGCCGCAGCCGGTGCCCACGCGGCCCGCGCGCTTGCGTCCATAGCCGAGGAACACGGTGACGGAATTATCGGGATGCCCCGCCTGAATCCAGACGGGACCTTTGACCTTCTTCCCGTTCAACTCAAGTTCGACCACGTCTTTGCTCGCGATCTGCAGCCGCTCCGCCATCTTGGGGCCGATGAGAATTGCATTGTCCCAAGTGAGCTTGGTCATCGGCTTGGGAAGTTCCTGCAACCAGCCGTTGTTGGAGAATTGCCCGTCGTGGATCGTGGGGTCGCGGCGGATATTGAGCTCGATAGGCATGTTGTCGCGAACCGCCCACTCTTTCGGTACTTCAGTCCGGGCCACAAGCCGCTTTGTGACGGATGCCGTGCCCTCGATCCATCCGTCGTGCAGATATTTGCGCCAGGATTGCTCGAAATCTCCACCTTTACGCTGGTTCTGCCAATAGGAGCGGACAAGATCGTAGCCTGTCGCATCCGCCTGCCCGGCAAGCAATGCAACGAATTCGAATGCGCTCTTCCCTTGATAGAGCGGCGCGATCAGCGGCTGAATAATGCTGGCGGTCCCGTCGTAGGCGCGGGCATCGCCCCAGGTTTCGAGATCGTGCGCCTGATTGACATGCCACTGACAAAGCTCGGCAGTCTCGTCCTGATAGAGCCCGAAATGCACGCGCAGCGGAGCCTTGTTGCTTTTGAGCAATTCGGCGAAGCCAAGATCAGAGGGCGCGTCGTAGGCCGGATTGCCGCCGAGAATAACCAGCAGATCAACGTTGCCCGCGTCTATGTCGGCAGCTAAGTCTTTCAGAGACTCCGTCTGGTTGACCGGATTGGCATCGATGGGATCGGTATAGAAAACGGTCTTTCCGACATTGCCGAGCTTCGCGTTAATGACGTGGGCGAGCGCGTGGACGGCAGGCGGTTGGTGATCTCCCACAACGACAACGCTTGAACCGGCGTGATTCCTCAGATCTTGCTCAAGGGCAGAGAAGAACCTGACCAGAGACTGGCCCTCGGCGCCTTCTCCGTGGAGACCCACTGTCATGTTGTCATCTGTTATCGCCCCGTTAAACGCGGCCAGGACACTTGCTATCCCCTGGATTTCGTTGGCTCGCACGGGCAACCGATGATCCGCCTTCGCCCCCGTCGTCGTCGGCGTGCTCTCGATCACGTACAGCCGGTTCATGTTGCCATCGGGATTGCGGCGCTTGGCGAAGTCGCGGATGTAGCGGACATTTCCCGGAAAACCCGCATACAGAAAGTCGGCGTCGAGCGAGACGATTACATCGGCCTTCGAGAAATCGTAACGCGTCTCGACCGGCTGGCCGAAGGCCAGCTTCGCGCCTTCGAGCACGTTGTCGCGATTGACCGGCTCGTAGCAATGCCACTTGGCCTGCGGATAAATCTGCAGAAAGCCGCGCAATTGATCGGCGAGCGTGGGCGAAGAAATCGTTGTAGTAAGAATGCGAATGCCCGCGCCCTGCAGCGCCTTCTGCGCGCTAAGCGGGCCGTGAATGGCATTCACGAACGCCTGCCACGAGCGCTGATCGCCCAGCGAAATTACGCTCTGCGAGCGGTCAGGATCGTACATCCCAAGAATCGAGGCCTGCGCAAAAATATCAGTCCCGCCGACCGACGCCGGATGCTGATCGTTGCCTTCAATCTTTGTCGGACGCCCGAGGTGACTCTCAACCAGCAACGGGCTGGCGTATCCGCCCAGAGTCATTGCCGTCGCGTAAAACATCGGTCGGCCAGGAATGACTTCCTCTGGCTGGCGCACGTAAGGAACAATCGGCTCGAGAGGCAGGCGCACGCAGCCGGTCATGCCTGCGAGCGCCATCGACGCTCCCATCACTCGCAGAAAGCCGCGACGCGAGACCGAATCCAACCACTCGGATGCACCCTTGGGAAATTCGCGATGCAGCGCCTCCTGGAACGCCGGGCTGCCGGCCAACTCTTCGAGGCTGCGCCAGTACTCCGGCCCCGTCTTTTCGGCGGCATCTTGCGCGACAGCTGCTTCGAGTCGCTCACGGACGGAATCCAAGTCCAGTTTGCCCTTCTTGCTAGGACAAACGTCTTCTCGCCCGGCGGTTTTGTTCTGCTCTTCCATTCGTTCGCCCCTTCGGGGCTTTTCCCTAATCTCGATCTCACCCACGGCTTGCGCCGTGGGCTGCATTCTGTCGCCGCTCCGCGGCTTGCCTCACCGGTGGCACGTGTTGCAGCTAGTGATGTCCTTCACACTGCGCACGTTGTACTTTTTCACCAGAGCCGATCCCAGTTCCATCTGATCCGTAAAGCTCTGCCCATCCAGTACGACAGGATTCACGCTCGTCGGTTGCCGGTAACGCATATTGAAGACCTGCTCGCGTGGCCGCAGCGCTTTTTCCGGCGCGCGATGGCAGTTCAGGCACCACTCCATCTGGAGCGACTCCTGCTGGTACATCAGCGGCATCTCGTCGACCGGACCGTGGCAGGTGTTGCAACCCACTCCTTTATTGATATGAATGCTGTGATTGAAATACACGAAGTCGGGAAGCTGGTTCACCCGCGTCCACTGCAGCGATTGCCCGGAGCGATAGCTTGCCCGCACCGGCTCGAGCAACTGCGCGTTGGTCCAGATCTGGGAGTGGCAGTTCATGCAGGTCTTGGTAGGCGGAATACCGGCGAAGCTCGAAGTCTCAACCGAAGTGTGGCAATAGCGGCAGTCGATACCGAGCCCGGCAACGTGGTGCTGATGGCTGAAGGGCACCGGCTGCGGCTTGCGCACCCCGGCAAGAGTAACGTAGGGCGAGCGCTGAACTTCCATCGCGACCCAGCCCAGGGCAGCAACCACGAACACCGCGCCAAAAATTGTGGCCCGGGACAAGGTGTTCGTGCTGCGATGAAAGATCTGCGACATGCTTGCGTACGGACTTCAGGAATTGTGAACGAGAGCCACCACTTTGCTGGTTTGTTACGGCATAATGAGTCAACGACGCAAAGAAGATACACACAGAATTTCTCGCGTCAGCTATGAGAACTGCAGATTATAAATATTCCGCGCACGGTTGTCGCGTCCTTTTGCCAAATGAAGCGATAAAAATGACCAATTTGAAACTGCGGTTTGAAAAAGCCGACTTTTTCTCAGCTGATTGCACAGCTGTTACCGGAGATTCATCACCAGCAGCTTCATTTCGGTCATCTCTTCGATCGCGTAGCGCAGCCCTTCGCGTCCAAGGCCCGAATCCTTTACCCCGCCGTAAGGCATCTGGTCGATGCGAAACGAAGGTATATCCCCCGCGATGAGCGCCCCGACCTCCAGTTCGTCATAAGCCTGGAAAAGCAGTTTTACGTCGCGCGTGAACAGCCCCGCCTGCAGGCCGTAGTTGGAGTCGTTAATTCGGCGCAAGGCTTCGTCGAAATTCTTATAAGGCTCCACTGAGACTACGGGGCCAAAAATCTCCTGGCAGTTCACTTTCATGTCAGGCTTGGTGCCAGTCAACACGGTCGGATTGACAACGGATCTCTCACGACCGCCTCCGTACAGCAGGCGCGCGCCGGAACGAACCGCCTCTTCAATCCAGTTCGCCACCCGGATGGCATCGCTCTCGCGAATCAGCGGACCGACGTCAGTTGATTCCTCGAGCGGATCGCCAGTCTTCAGTTTCTTGACGCCGTCCACGAGCAGATCGACAAACTTGCCGTAGACGGACTCTTCCACCAGAATGCGCTGCACCGAAATGCAAGTCTGGCCGGCGTAGGCGAAACCGCCCATTACGCAGCGCTCGGCGGCGTAGGAGAGGTCGGCGTCGCTGTGAACTACAACTCCCGCGTTGCCGCCCAGTTCCAGCGCGACTTTTTTTTTGCCGGCGCGGCGCTTGATGTCCCAACCCACAGGCACGCTGCCCGTAAAGCTGATGAGCTTGATGCGCTCGTCAGTGACCAGCAAGCCGGCGTCTTCGTTCGAAAGGGGCAATACATTCAGCCCGCCATCGGGCCAGCCCGCCTGCTGCACACACTCCGCCAGCAACAGTGAGCAGAGCGGAGTCTGTGGTGCCGGCTTCAACACCATCGAACATCCCGCAGCAATCGCAGGAGCGACTTTGTGCGCGACGAGATTCAAAGGGAAATTAAACGGAGTGATTCCAGCGATCGGGCCCAGCGGGAAACGCCGCACGATGCCCCAGCGCCCCGCCGTAGACTCCTGCCAATCGAGCGGAAGATACTCGCCGTAAATACGTGTAGCTTCCTCTGCGGCGACGTTAAAGATAAACACCGCTCGATCCACTTCCGTGCGCGCCAGCTTGATGGGCTTGCCCGCCTCCTGAGCCAGCGTGCGGGAGAACTCTTCGCGCCGTTCCGCAATCGACTGCGCCACGCGCCGTAGAACGCGCTGCCGCTCAAACGCGGGCAGCCGGCGGGTCGTACCGAAAGCCTTTACTGCGGCCGCGATGGCGCTTTCTGCATCCTGCCGTCGCGCCTGTACAACTCGCGCTACCACGCTGCCATCGAAGGGCGCGCGAACCTCGACCAGGTCTCCGTCTTCAATCCAGCGCCCATCCACGAAAAACCCATGGGTTGCGACTGGGGCGAATGTCATCTCCGCCATTTTTGGTGCCTCCAGGTTTACCAAGGCTTGTGCGGACAGCGTCTTTGATTATAGGCCCACGCTGGTGGTTGCTTTTTTCTGATGACTGAGAAGAAGGAGTAGCAAAAGTGTTGTGACTCCAGGTTCGGGAAAGGTCGCTCGGGCCGTGGGACGGTTTGCTGTACTCCCGTAAACCTCCACTACAATGAAAGCCGCCGGCATGCCCATCCTGCAAACGATTGTCGAACTCGCCCCACGTCTCCGGCGGAAAGGATTTTCGCCCGTCGAGCTCACGCGCGCGTGCCTGGATCGCATCGAGAGGCTCAACCCCGAGCTGAATGCTTTTATCACGGTGTCGGCCGAATCGGCGCTGGCGGAGGCTCGGGCTGCGGAAAGCGAACTCCTCCGCGGAAATTGGCGCGGCCCTCTGCACGGGATTCCGATTGCGATAAAAGATTTGATCGACACCGCAGGTATACGTACTACCGCGGCCAGTGCGCTCTATCAGGATCGCGTTCCAAACGAGGATGCGGAAGTGGTTCTGCGGCTGCGTCAGGCCGGCGCAGTGATCCTTGGCAAGAATAATCTGCACGAGTTTGCGTATGGCGGAAGTTCGCTGGTCAGCTTTTACGGCGATGTTCACAATCCGCGCAACCCCGCGCACATCGCGGGAGGATCTTCCGGAGGATCCGCCGCTGCGGTTGCCGCGGGGTTATGCTACGCTGCCATCGGCACCGACACTGCCGGTTCGATCCGCGAGCCGGCCGCGTTGTGCGGCTGCGTCGGGTTCAAGCCAACCTATGGCCGGGTTTCCGCTCGCGGCGTGATTCCGCTCTCGTGGTCGCTCGACCATATCGGGCCTCTGGCCGCAACCGTCGGCGACGCGGCGTTAGTTTTGCAGGCAATCGCAGGCTACGATGCGCTCGACCCATGCAGCGTCGATGTTCCGGCGTCGGACTATATTTCTGCGCTGCGTGAAGACACAAAAACGCTTCGCGTCGGCATTCCGCGGGGACATTTCTTTGATGATCTCGACGACGAAGTCCGCGCCGGCGTCGAGGAGGCGCTGGCCGTGATCGGAACGTTCGTGAAGGAAGTGCGCGATATTCGGATCGATGTGCCGTCCGACCGCACCGTGCAACTCGCGGAGGCTTTTGCCTTTCACGCCGAGAATGTTGTCAGCACGCCGGAGTCGTATCAGCCGGAGACGCTGCGGCGCATTCGCAACGGCGAAAATATTTCCGCGGCAGAATACATTCACAGACGCCGTGAACTCGGTTTGGAGCGCCGCCGCGCACCCGACTTCTTCGCTCAAGTGGATCTGCTGGTGACTCCGACCACGCCAATCCCAGCGCCCGCGATCGCCGATCTAAAGAAAATTCCCGAGTCGATGCGCCCGGCGGAGCTAATCTTGCTGCGCAACACACGTCCCTTCAATGTGTGGGGGCTGCCGGCGATCTCAGTTCCATGCGGCTTCACGAAAACCGGTCTGCCGATCGGTCTGCAAATCGCCGGCCCGCCGTGGCGCGAAGACCTTGTACTACAGCTCGCTCATGCTTACCAGCAGGATGTCCCGTGAGCCAGTTACGCGACGGTTAGAGGCGCGCTTGAGCCTGTTGTAGCAACATGAATTTGTCACCCTAACGGCAACATGAAAATGTCACCCTGGCGAAGCCAGGGTGTGTTGCAGGCGGGTGTCGCCGTAGTAAAGCGAGATACGCCCGTCGAGCGCCTGATAGACATGGACTTTGGCTCCGGCGAAGCTGAAGCGTTGGCCTTGCTGGGGGATCTGGAAGCGCTGACCGTCCCACTGCACGATGTTGTCGTTGCTGACCACGCGCTGGTGAACGAAGCAGCAGATGCGGTCGAGATTTTCCGGAGCCGGACGCCATGCAGTTTGCATTTCGCGCGGACGGCGGGCGAAGCGGCGGTTATAGTCGGCGAGGAAAAGGCGCAGCACGGCATTGGCGGAGTCCAGATCGCAAGCGTGTGCCAGACGAAGCTCGCTGCACAAGCGATCCTGGAGCACGCCCCAGAGGCGTTCGACGCGGCCTTTGGCTTGGGGACTGCGGGCGGCGATGAAGGTGATGCCGAGATGATCGAGGGCGCGGCCGAACTGGGTGGGCTGGCGTTTGCCGGCGAGTTCTTCTTCGACGGTCCAGAAGTCATCGTTGCGCACGAAGATACCGCTGTGATCGCCGTAGAAGGCCAGCGGAGTGCCGTGGCGGCGCAGCAGTTGGCGCAACAGGGTGAGATAACCGAGCGCAGTTTCGGAAGGAAAGAACTGAGCCGCGAGGATTTTACCGGTGGCATCGTCCTGCAGGCCGAGCGCGGTGAGGCGCGGGCCGCGACCTTCCAGCCAGTCGTGGGGCGAACCGTCGAGTTGCACCAGTTCGCCTTCGCGGGCGGAGCGCAGCCGGCGCTGGCGATGCGCGGGAGCGCGGCGTTTTCTGGGCGATCCCAGACCGGCCTGACGCAAAACACGGCGCAGAGTTTCACGGCTCAGGGAGAAGCCCTCGAGCTCGCAAAGTTTTTCGCAGAGATGGTGATCGTTGAATCCGGCATAGGTGGTGCGGGCCAGATGAACGATGTGTTGGCGAACCCGGGTAGGCAGGCGGCGCGGGCTGGGCCGTCCGCGGTTGGCGTGCGCCAGAGCCGCCTCCCCGTGCTCGCGCATACGTTTCTTAAGACGCCTGACCTGACGGATGCTAAGCGAGAGCAGTGCGGCGGCTCTGGCGCACGCCATGTCTCCCTTAACACAACTGGAAATTACGCTCACTCGTTGCAGTTCCTTCTGACTCAACGCGAATGTCCTTCCTCTCATGGGGTGACATTTTCACGTTGCCGTTAGGGGGTGACAGAATTATGGAGCTAAAACAGAGGCGCGCTTGAGCCTACTCCATTGGATGATTCTGTGGTACCTTAATCGGCGAAGACGCGTCCTTTGCCTTCAGGAGAGTTCGTGCATCTTCCAACCCATCCTCTCTGGTTCTGGCTTCTCGCCTGCGCCCCGCTTTTTGCGCCGTTGATCGTCTGGGTCGCGGCCAATACCCTCAATATTTCGTTCAAGCGCTTTTTACCTTGGCTATGGGTTGCTTACGCTCTGTTTCTAGTACCTTACTTCGTTTTCGCGTTAGCCACCACTCATAAGATTCTGCGCCTTGTGCTCGGTGCGGTTGGCTACTCCTGTTGGGGCATGGCAATCTGGATTCAGAGGCATTATTTATTCGAGACTCTCCGCCGCGCCGATGGCAAATGGTATTTTCCCTGGCAGGCCGCAAGTTTCTCCATCCCTTTCAGCACTAGCATTCTGGTGAGGGATATCGATTTCGTTTCGCCTTGGTATATGCAGAAGCTGGGATTGCGTAAGTCCTCGAAGCGGGACCTGCGCGAGTCTAACGCGGTCACTTTGCTGTTCAAAGAAGATGGAAGGTCGGTTGTGCTTACTACGAGCAGTGGCCCCGGAGCTGGTAATCGGCTGATCTTATTTACGAAAAAGATCGCCAGGATGCGCGAGATCATGACGGCACGCGGCATTGGCGTGGGGGACATGGAGCGCGACCGGCAGGGTACTCAATATTTTCAGATCCACGACCCGGAGGGAAACGAGATCGAGGTGGTGCAGGAGCCGTGACAATCGCGCCAAGGGATGCAGCCTCGAAGGAAACGCCTTGCGGGTCGCCGGTTGCGTACGCTGGTGGGGATCCTTCGACTCCGCACTTGCTTGCGCTTCGCGAAAGCAAGTACTCACGCTCAGGGTGGACAGATCCCCTGAGAGAGTCTGCTAGCCTTCATTTTCAGTCGATGGTTCTAACATCCTCCGGCAGCATCAACACGAACGAACAGTTCCCCGTTGCGGTCGAGCAAGACAAGACTCCGCGGCGCAGAATCTTAACCGGGGTATCATCGGGAAATTTCAAATGGTAGTCGGCGGTGCGGAGCGCATCGCTAAAGACTTTCAGCTTCTCATCGCCGCTGACGAACTTCACTTCCTCGACTGTCGCCGCTGAGCTTTCCACGCCGCGACTCAAGAGCACGAAGAATTCCGCGCTGCCAGTTTCTTTTGCAACTTTGCCTAAATCGATCGTGCGCGCTTTCTGAAGATCATCTTTATATTTCGCGACCGCCGCATCTGCTTTGGCGTTGCCGCCAGCCAGCGCCGCCAACCGGTCGTGGGTTTCGGGAGCTGGGCGCAGCGCGCTGATGGCAAGCGCATAGGCGGGCACCGCCAAATTTTTGCCGCCGCGCTTCTCATAAATCTGTCCAAGGTGATCGCCGACTTCGCCGTGTTGCCCGAGCAGCCACGAAGCGGACACATATTTCTCCGCCTTATCAAGATTGCCCGCACTGAAATAAACCCAGCCCAGGGTGTCCCAATAGGCGATCAGCGAGGGCACCAGCGGCAGATCCTGCGGCGTGAGCCGATCCAGCGAAACATTGCGCAACGCCGCCGCCGTAGCCGATACCGCCGATTCCGCATACTGCTGGGCGCGATCCAAATGCGTCTTCTTCAGTGAAAGCTGATAGGCGATGTTATTCCAGATTAGCGGCGTGGCTGCGATTTGCACCGCATGATCGAAGGTCGCCAACGCCTTATCGTCCTGGCCGAGGTTCAGATAAGAATCGCCGAGGCTCACCTGCAGTTCGGGGTTGTCGGGCGTGAGCGACGCCGCCTTTTCCAGTTCCGGCGCAGCCTCAGCATACTTGTGCCATTCCGAATACATTGCGCCCAGGTTGGCGTGGGCGAATTTGTCGAGAGGATTAATTTCCAACTGCTTGTGGAATGCAGTTGCCGCGTCTTCGTACTTGCGTGCCTGCCAGTAGACGCGTCCCAGATTGTTATACGCATACTCGTCGTAAGGATTGAGCTCGATCTGTTTGTTGAAGGCAGCGATCGCCTCCGGGTCCTTGCGCAGTCCAAGATAAGCCAGCCCCAGATTGTTCCACGCATATTTATTTTTCGGATCGACCTCGGTCGCGCGTTTGAGAAGCTTAATCGCCATCGGCAGATTGCCGCTCGTGATAGCGGCGCGTCCACTCTCGACCAGATCCTCGGCCTTCATGTCCGCCGGAGCGGTGGGCGTTCCGGCCACCGTGTTCTCGAGAGACAGAAGCTGCGCCAGATCCGAGTTCACGGCATGGCGAAACGACTCGTAATCCGCAGACCGGGGCGCGGGAATTTCGTCCTGGTGCACCACGAGCGTGCGTGCCGCCTGCAGGGTGTTGCCTTCCAACGTATAGGTGGCTTCGTATTGCGCGTAGTCGCGCTTGAGTGAAAACGGCAGTGGAGCGTGTGCGCTGTACTTTGCCGGAACCTGCAGCTTGATTTTGTACTCGTACTCGGCTTTCGGACCAAGCTTCAGCGGTTCGGTAGCTGCATCATTGCTGTCATCGGCATTGCTGAGGTCGGGCAGATTGAATTGGCAAAGCGGCAGCGGCAAGTCGGATTTTTTCTTTGACCAGTCCAGATAGTTGGGCTTCGAAATATCGTAAGACATGGTGAACGCTTCGCGGGTCGCGGCCGGATCGCTGATCTTCAGATTCGTGACCTCGCCGACTCCGGCGTTCACGTTCTCCACGACGCGTTGCCATTGCGACTCAGGGAAGCGGCGGAAGATAGAACGCAGCATCAACTCTTCGTCGCCACGAAAGGTGTAATGCACATGGGCTTCGAGCTTGCCGATATCGTTAATTTTTCCATCGATCTCGGCGAGTTCGCTGTCGGGCATCGGAGTATCGGCGGGGGTCTCCTCCAGATGCGGCGCGCCCGAAGCGGGAATCACCAGCGCTTCCTTGTGGCGCAATGTATAGGCCAGCAACCGGAAGGGAGCGACCTCGCTGGTCGTATCCATCCAAACTTCTTCGTGCGCCATGGGCAGCATGGTGATTACGTGATCGAACTGCGCGGGCGAGGGCACGTCTGTATCGAGCTTGCGGCTGGAGTTGATCAGCGCCGACGAAGCATGGAAACCCTCGGCTTCGAGCAGCGAAGCCAGTAGCGTGTGCTTGTCCTTGCAATCGCCGTACTGGTTGTGGAGCACGTCCCCCGCCGCGTGCGGTTGGTAGCGGCCCGCGCCCAGCGAAAGGCTCACATAGCGGAAATTTCTTGCCACGAAATCGTAGAGCGCCTGCACTTTATCCAAATCATTATTCAAACCCTTGGTAAGCTCCTCGGCCTTGGCGCGAACTTCGGGCGAAGGCGCGCGGCGATCTCTTTCCAGACCCGCATACCAGAGGCCGACCTGTTCCCAGCTTGCGAAGGTTGTCAGCTGAATATCGAGATGTTCGGCATCGTACTTCTTCTTTCGGTCTTTATTTCGATCTGCGGCCTTGTCTTTATTGTCGTCGTCTTCCCGCTGCAGGTGGGAGCTAGTCCAACGGTAGATGCGGCGGCCGCCGGACTCGGTAATCTTTGGATCCATTCCCGGTTTGTTCTTCAACTTGATCGACCGGTTGGCTGGGATATCAACTTCTACCTCTTCGTCGAGGTCAATGTTGGTCTTGTCGAAATCGTAGTCAGCCCAGAACTGGCCTGCTGCTAAAGCCGTATGCACT
Source organism: uncultured Acidobacteriaceae bacterium (assembly GCA_963789875.1). GTDB lineage: Bacteria > Acidobacteriota > Terriglobia > Terriglobales > Acidobacteriaceae > Sulfotelmatobacter. Next base: position 1,158,144 of record CAWBMI010000002.1, read on the forward strand.
ACAGTGAGAGCGTCATACTCCAGCACTTCGCCGGGACGCAGGCCCGGGACGGTAACGTGCTTCTGGCGATAGTCCGTGTATACAGGAGCTTCGTTCTCGACCGGCGTGCTGAGATCCTGCACGGCGTCGTCGCCCGCTTTCACGATGCTGCCGTCGGCTTTAATCACGCGGACATAGGGAAACTCCACGCGCTCGTTCGCGGAGTTATACCCAATCTGAATCTGCCCCCACTGCTGCACTCCAGCCTCGCTTTGGACGCGGACGCGAGCGATGGTCTCGCGGCGGCCCGTGCCGTCGCTCTCGAAGCGGTAGCGGGAGACGTATTTCTCAACGACGAAGGCCTCCTGGGAATACTTGCCAGCGGAGGCCTCCGGCCTGGATGGTGCAGCCGCAGTCTGCGCCAGGCTGGTGAAAGGCAGGACAGAGAAGTACGCGATCAACAATAAAGAAAAGAGGAGAAAACGGCGCATATGCTTCATAGTAAGGCCTGCGAAGGGCCTATCCCAAGATAAGGGATGGATAAGGGGTGCGGCCAGAATTGTCATCACAATCACAGTTCTTTGTTTGTTGGCCTCAAAACCATAGTAAAATTCCTGCCCAGATTGTCTTGCCGGGCCATGTTGCCGGGCAAGCGTGACGCATAATGTACTTGCGCCACGATCCTTCCGTTCGGAGGTTTGCATGGAAGATCGGGCCCCTGTCGTCTCTGCTTCGGTTTCGCAATCGGATTCCCAGTCCTCTCTTTCCCAGTCATCCCTGAGACGCCGTGAACCGCGCGGCGCGTGGGTGCTCACGGCCTATGGTATTTCCGGGCTGGCGCTGTTTGGCGTTCTGGCGTACTTTTTCTCGGACTTCATCGCTCATTAGTTTTCCGTCTGACGTGGCGAACGGGCATGCGCGTCCGCGGAGCGCGTTCGACGTGTATCTAAAAATCTTCGGCTCTGTGCCGTGCGGTTTAGCCCATCCTGTGCAACTCTGCGAACGTGTTAGAATGAGCCGCTTTCGAACTTACGGCGCGGCGCAACGTGCCTGACGTTTCCCCACAACTGAAGCATTGAGAAAACGACGCGTAATCAATCAGTGGCCAAAAATCCCACCTCCGACGCCACTCCCGTCACCTACGCCGACGCCGGCGTAGATATCGACGTCGCCAATCGCACCAAGAAACGCATCAAGTACCTGGCGCACAAAACCTTCACTCGCGGTGTGCTCAGCGAGATCGGTGGCTTTGGCGGCCTCTTCGCCATCGACAAGGCCAAGTATTTGGATCCCGTGCTGGTTTCAAGCGTCGATGGAGTCGGCACCAAGCTCAAGATTGCCTTCGAGATGGGCCTGCACTCGACCATCGGCGCCGATCTGGTAAATCATTGCGTGAACGACATCGCCGTGCAGGGCGCGGCGCCGATGTTTTTTATGGATTACCTGGCGACTGGAAAACTGCAGCCGACCATCGCCGAGCAGATCGTCGAGGGCATCGCTACCGCCTGCAAGCACAACGGCTGCGCCCTGATCGGCGGCGAGACCGCCGAGATGCCCGGCTTCTATCCCGAGGGCGAATACGATCTCGCGGGATTTATTGTGGGGGTGGTCGAGCGCGACCGCATCATCACCGGCAAAGACGTGCAGATCGGCGACATCATCCTTGGCATGCCCTCCAACGGCCTGCACACCAACGGATATTCGCTGGCCCGCAAACTGCTTTTCGAGGTGGGGCACTACTCGGCCGAAACCTACGTCAACGAAATCAAGAATAAAGTCGGCAATGAGTTAATGCGTACCCACAAAAGTTACTGGCCGGCATTAAAGAAGCTGGTCGACGCGCAATGCGTTTCCGCTCTGGCTCACATTACCGGCGGAGGCATCACCGAAAATCTGCCGCGCGTCCTCCCGCGAGGGACCGCAGCCATCATCGAGTTAGGCTCGTGGCCGGTGATGCCGCTCTTCGAGCACTTGCAGCAATTGGGAAATGTCTCGCAAGAAGAAATGCTTCGCACCTTCAATATGGGCCTGGGCATGTTGTTGGTAGTTCCGCTGGCAAAATTCAAGAAAGCGCAAAGCGTTCTCGAACGCGTGGGCGAAAAAGCCTTTACCGTAGGCCGTATCGTCAAAGGCGAGCGCAAAGTGATGTACAGCTAAAGAACCTCTTCAGCACGCGGAGACGGAGGCACGGAGAAAATCTCTAAGGCTAATTTCTTTAACCAAACTGCTTTTGTTCGTCTCCGTGCCTCAGTGTCCCGGTAGTGCATTATCATCTGAACTCTCATGAAATCCCTTGGCATACTTCTCTCCGGACGCGGCTCGAACTTCGTCGCCATCGCCGAGAGCATCGACGCCGGCCGCATTCCGAACGCGCGCATCGCCGTTGTCATCGCCAACAAAACCGACGCGCCGGGCATCGCCATTGCGCGCCAGCGCGGATTGAACGCGCTGGTGATTCCATCGAAAGGCAGGCCGCGCGCAGAACACGATCGTGAGGTTGTTTACGCCCTTCAAGAGCACAAAGTCGATTTAATTTGCCTTGCCGGATACATGCGTCTGCTGTCGCCCTGGTTCGTGCAGCGATTTCCGCAGCGGATTCTCAATATCCATCCCTCGCTGCTGCCCGCGTTTCCTGGCCTCGAAGCGCAGGAGCAGGCCTTCGCTTACGGAGTGAAAGTTTCGGGCTGCACGGTGCATTTTGTCGATGAAGAACTCGACCACGGCGCGATCGTCGTGCAGAAGGCGATACCAGTGTTCGATCAAGATGACGAACACACGCTCGCCGCCCGCATTCTGGAGCAGGAGCACATCGCCTACACCGAGTCGATCAACATTGTTCTAGAAGGGAAGTTTGAAGTAAAAGGTCGTCGACTTCGAATGAGGTAGCCTCGCAGCAGGAGACGTAGCAAGCTCCGTCTCTACGATTCGAAGATCTGCTACTCACGCCCGCGACAAGTAAACGCCTTCAGCCGTATCCACTTTAATCTTCTCGCCTTCATTGATGAAGGGAGGCACCTGCACTACCAGCCCGGTCTCTGTCTTTGCTGCCTTAGTGACGCTCGAAGCGGTAGCGCTCTTTAGCCCCGGCTCGGTCTCGACGACCCTCAGTTCCACCGTCTGGGGCAGTTCAATGCCCACGGCTTTGCCGTCGAAGAATTCGACCTTGATTTCCAGGTTCTCGATCAAATAATCTACGGCGCCGCCCAGAACATCTTTGGTGAGATGAGTCTGCTCGTAGTTCGCCGTATCCATGAAGTAGTAGTTATCGCCGTCGGCGTAGAGGAACTGCATATCCACTTCGTCCACGTTCACCTTCTCGATGGGATCCGGCGAGCGAAAACGGTGCTCGAACATGGCGCCGGTGCGCAGGTTGCGCAGCTTGGCCTGGATAAAGGCGCGCAGGTTGCCGGGAGTGCGGTGCTCGACGGCGAATACGGAGTGCAGATCATTGTTGTGCTTGATGATCATGCCGGGACGCAGTTGGGTGGCAGGGATCGACATTGCTTGCAACCATCTCCTTGTAAATCAATGCGGTTTGCTGGGCAAGCGGAAGGCGGGACAAGCCACATTTCCGCCGCACAAGAGGACCGAAAGGACGATTCTACCACTGGCGGGGCGGAGAAAGAAACGCCGCCGGCTCTCAGGTAGTGGTGGGGTCGTTGTGGCGGCAGGTGACATTCAATCGAAGTCTTAAGATTCGTTGACGGCTACGACCTCCGGGAGTAGCCTTGTGGGTGTAGTTACTACCATGAATGACCTTAGGTTTGAGGCGCTGAAATCCGCCCCGTTGGACAGTTGGATCGCCCTTTCCGAGGACGAATCCGAAATTATCGCTGTGGGTAGTTCGTATGCTGAAGCTGTCGATAAGAGCGAGCGCGCGGGTGTATCTGACCCTGTACTGGTGAAAACTCCTAAGGAGTGGCTCCCAATTTCCGTGTGAGTCTGAAGATTCCATATAAGAAGTACCCAGACTCACTTTCGCCGGCAGGATTTTATTACGTAGCCTCACTTCCAATAAACATCGGCTTGTCCGTCAAGAACTCTCCCCGCTCCAAACGATTCGACGCAATCATTGATTCTGGTGCATCCAGTTGTGTTTTTCATGCCTCTATCGGACGGGCTATAGGACTTGAGATCGAGAAGGGGTTAGCAGCCCTGACGCAAGGTTTCGCTGGTCCTACCAAGCTCTATCTTCATGATATTTCGTTGTTTGTGCCTGGCGGAATGGTTGCGACTCGCGCTGGCTTTTCAGACGAACTCCCGATCGCTGGTCTGCTGGGGATGGTTGGTTTCTTTGAAAGCTTCAGAGTTACCTTCGACCCCATTGCCTTGCAGGTGGAATTAGATCGAATCCACCGGGTCTGAGTTAGGCAGGGCGGGAAAAAATTTGGAAGGCTTGCTTGGATATTGGATGGCCAGGGCTTTGATCGGGGCGAGAAAAACGCGGGAACCAAAAATTGAAAGGACCGTGACATTGGTTATGCTCTAGCTGCCAACTCCTGCGAGGGAGTCAACCGCGTGGACGCATGTACCGTCACAGCCCCTTGATGCAATCACCGCTTTCGCGGTCCCAAACCCCAACTACCCCTCGCAGGGCGGTCGGTTTTTTCAGGTCTGGCTGCCCCGCAAGTTGCCTCGCCGGGCTGATCACTCAGTCTAGTTCGGGTCAGCAAGGTTTATTTCGCTGTCCCTTTCGACCGTCGACGGGAGCAACCTTAACAGAGCGTTCATAAATGTCAACGCAAACTATTGGTGCAATGCGTAAGCTCGTGCCTGTGAATAATTAGAAGTGCAACCTATTGTTGCGCAGAAGCTTACTGATAGCCGGCTTGAATAAAGTCGCGTTTTTCACAAAGACTTGCACAGCTGGGACAGAGCGAACTTCCGCAAGCAGGAATCGAAAATCGTGATCCTAAAGAATCACCTTGACGCCGGAACTTTCTCAGCGCATCTTTCTCACAGTGAATCATCTGAGGGCGGCTTAGCCAAGGACGAACCAGCCGAGAGTGGACCGGCAGTGATGGCAGAACTCGTAGCCTACGTGGACGGAGGTTCTCTGGGCAATCCCGGGCCCTCCGGTATTGGAGTAGTCATCGACGGTTGCGACAGCGGTCCTATCCGCATCGCCAAATGGATTGGCCATCAGGATAACAACGTCGCCGAATACGTGGCGCTTATGGAAGCCCTCCAGTGCGCGCTCTCGCTGAAGGCTAAGGCCCTGCACGTTTACTCCGATTCCCAGGTAGTAGTTCGCCAGATGAGCGGCGAATACACTTGCCGTAGTGCCCGCCTTTACTCCCTCCACTGGACCTGCCGAAAACTAGCCCGAGCGCTGAATTTCTCCATCTCCCACGTGCCGCGTGAGGAGAATGCCGAGGCCAATCATCTCGCCAATACCGCTGTCCGCGAGCGGAACGTCTAGCGCAGCGTTCAGCCACTTCGGAACTCCCTGCACTCGATCCGGCTAGCCCGAACCTAGGTTGACACTGAGGTCTTAGAACTTTCGGGGGCGCGATATCTTGACACCCCGCCTTCAGCGGGTGAGACTGCAAAGTATTGCACGCCAAAATGAAATGAGTTCGTGGTGGCTTGACTACCCGTGACCGCCGCAACTTACTGAAGGACTTCGCACTCGCAGAATGGAGCCGCAATCGACTCTCGGCCAAAGTTCCCCGTCATTGGCGGTGGAAGTAGATTTTTCTGGCCTGAGCAGCACCCGGCCCAAATCGCAGCGCACTGCGGTTGCGCGAAGCAGTCTGCCCAGTGTCTCCGCCCAAATCGCGGCAGCCAACCTTCTCGAACACCCACCTTCCGGCACTGCAATCCTGGATCGGACTGGCTTTCTTAATGAAGAGCCGCGCTTTCCTGGAGAAGATGGCGGGCGTTCGCTGGCCGAAATGGCCTACGGCGACCTCGACGCAACCCTTCAACTCCTTGCCGATCGCGCCCAATATATTACTGGAGCCAGCGGCGCCGCGATCGCACTCCGCCGCGGGGAACACTCAGACATGCTCTGCCGGGCCAGTGCCGGCGCCTGCGCCCCCGAACTGGGCGCGATTCTTTCCATGGAATATGGGCTTTCCGGGGAGAGCGTACGCACCGGCCGTGCGTTGCGCTGTGACGACACCGAGAGCGATCTTCGCGTAAACCGCCAGGTTTGCCGCCAGCTAGGCATCGCCTCGGTGGTAGTAATGCCGATCGTCAGCGAACGCCAGATTCTCGGCGTCTTCGAGCTTTTCTCCGGCAAGCCGCGCGCCTTTGATGAGCGCGATCTGGCCGCTTTGCAGCGTCTCAGCGAGATGGTCGAAACGGCCGTCCAGCACGCCGTGGCAGCCCAAAAAACGTTTCCGCCTGTGGATTCTGTCGTTTCGCAACCCCTGCAACCGGAGACCACGATCCAGGATCGAACCGCGCCCCCAATGGAATCTCAGGTGCGCACAAAAGACTTAGAGCCCGCAGCGATCCTTGCTCCGAAGGTCGACGCTTCAGGCAAGCCCCTGTTGTGGTCGGCGGCGATACGAACTCAGCGCGTCGCTGCCGCGGTGGCCGACAAGATATCGCCCGCGGCCGTGCCAGTGCCTCCGATGTTGCGAAAGCTGCAGAAGTGTCAGGCTTGCGGTTTCCCGGTATCGTCGGGACGCACTTTCTGCGTCGAATGCGAAGAAAAACATTGGCGAGGAGAGCAGGTCTCGCAGCCGATCGCCAATGTTCGCGATACCCCTCACGGTCAGACGCTGCCGCTACCGGAACTGAGTCCGGCGGCTGCCGTCTTTTCGAAACAGTCTCTATCGCTACAGAGCATTTCCGTCCAGATCTCCGACAGCTTCGTGTCTCCCGATCACGTCGGGGAAGCTATCGAGTCACAACTTGTTGCTGGGTCGCCGGCCCTGGTCGAGCCAGCTCAAAGTTTAAGCCAGGCTTCAGCCAATCCTGCTACTGAGGGGTCTCCAGTGGAATCCGCCATCGATAAAACCCCGGATGGCGCGAGCTCTGAAATTGCTGCTCCCTTTTTCGCCTCGGCGGTCAGCTCCGAATCCTGGTTCGCCGCCCACAAATATATTCTCGCCGCGCTGATTGTGGTCGCTATCGTGGTCGGCGCGTTCGCCTACCTGCGCTGAAATTCCTCGAAATTGCGTCTTCCGCTTCTTCCCTGAATCTTTTCCCGCAATGCCGCACCCTCGACAGATTACAATTTCTTTCCTGACGTTGCATTGATCTCAGGATGATGATGATCGACAGGGCGATACAGAAAACCATGCGAGCAGGATTGCGCGCCGTTCTCATTCTGCCGGCGTTCGTTCTATTGCTAAACACATGGGGCGCGGCCCAGAGTTCTGAACAGCGCACGGCCCGGTATTTGGATTCCCTGCGCAAGCAGCCGCAACTGCTGCTGCCATTCCTGCGCGAAATGCCCAAGGGCGGAGACCTGCACAATCATCTCGATGGTGCAATTTATGCTGAAGACCTGGTGGATTTCGCCGCGGCAGGCGAGCTCTGCGTCGACCGTACTACTTCGCGGCTCCTGCCGGGCCCCTGCGACCCCTGCGAGATTTATCGCGCCAAGCCTGCGGCTCGTTGCGCCTACAGCGACCCGGTACTCTATAACCAGCTCATCGATGCCTGGTCGATGCGCAACTGGAAACCGGGTGAAGAATCGGGTCACGATCATTTCTTCGCTACTTTCGATAAGTTCGAACTCGCCGCGGACACACACACTGCCGAGGCGATCGCCGCCGCGACCAATCGCGCCGGTCTTGATCACCTCCAGTACGTAGAGTTCATGCATACAGCCGATGGTCTCGCAGCGGCGAAGCTCGGAGGCCAAGCCGAGTGGAATCCAGATCTAGCCAAGATGCGACAAGCATTGCTCGACAAAGGATTGAAAGACGTAGCCTCGGAAACCAGCAAAAAACTCGCCGCCGATGAGACCCGCGTCAAAGAACTACTGAAGTGCGGAACTGTCGACGCCTCCCCCGGTTGCGAGGTAACCGTGCGCTATCTTTATCAAGTTCTGCGCGGTCTGCCGCACGAAGCCGTCTTTGCACAGATTCTTCTGGGTTTTGAGTTGGCTTCTTCCGACCCGCGATTCGTCGGCCTGAATATGGTGATGCCCGAGGACTGGTACATCCCGGTGCGCGACTTTAACGAGCACATGGCGATGCTCGACTATCTGCACACCGTCTATCCCAAGGTACACATCACGCTCCACGCCGGCGAACTTGCCATGGGGTTAGTGCCTCCCGAAGCCTTGACGTTTCATATCCGGGCTTCCATCGAGCGCGGCCACGCCGAGCGCATCGGCCACGGCGTCGACGTGATGAACGAGAACGATGCTCTCGGATTACTACACGAAATGGCCGAGCGCAATGTGCTGGTAGAAATCTGCCTAACCTCGAATGATGTAATTCTCGGCGTCAGTGGAGACGATCATCCTTTGCCGGCCTACCTGAAGAGTGGCGTTCCGGTAGCACTGTCGACGGACGATGAAGGGGTGAACCGATCGGACATGACGCACGAATACCTTCGCGCGTTCGAGAGTTATCGCCTGTCGTATGTAGATTTGAAGCGCATGACGCGACAAAGCCTGGAGCACAGTTTTCTTCCGGGCCAAAGTTTATGGGTGGATACCAAACTGGTCTTCCGTGTGACGCCGGCCTGCGCAAGCGATGCGGCGGTGGGGAAGTCTTCGGCGGCCTGCGAAGAATTTCTAGCGGCCAGCGAACGCGCCCGCATGCAGTGGAAGCTGGAAACCGAATTCGCTAAGTTCGAGAAGAAATACTAGAGTGTCGTTTTGAAAGGGCGCGGCTTAAAGCTGCGCCGCCAACGTCGCCATGAGTGCGGGCTTTAGCTCCTGAGGTGCCTGGGCAAGTTGACAACCGACCAATTCACGTTCGCAGAAACCGCCGCACAATCTATTTTGCAGCGCACACCGTTGCGCCCGAAGATCGGCCTGGTGCTTGGCTCCGGACTAGGCGGCTTTGCAGATTCTCTCTCCCATGCAACAAGAATTCCCTACACAGAAATTCCCAACTTCCCACGCTCCACCGCCATCGGCCACGCCGGACAGATGGTCCTCGGTAAAGCGGCAGCGATTCCCGTCGCGGTGATGCAGGGCCGAGTTCATCTCTATGAAGGCTACTCCGCACAGGAAGTCGCCTTTCCCATGCGCGTCTTCGGTCGGATGGGAATTCGTTCCCTCATCCTTACCAACGCGGCTGGCGGCATCAATTTGAATTATCAGCAGGGCGCGCTGGTTCTGATCCGCGACCACATCAATTTGCAAGGATCGAATCCGCTGGTCGGTCCCAATGAAGACCGCTTCGGCCCGCGCTTCCCTGACATGACGCACGCTTATGCTCAAGATTATCGGACGCTTGCGAAAAAAGAAGCTACGAAGCTCGGAATGACGCTGCACGAAGGCGTCTACGCGGCGCTTTTAGGGCCAAGTTTCGAAACGCCGGCAGAGATTAACTATCTGCGAATCATCGGCGCCGATTTGGTTGGCATGTCAACCGTGTTCGAGGTAATCGCTGCGCGTCATATGGGAATGAAGGTGCTTGCCATCTCCTGCGTCACCAACATGGCCGCGGGAATTCTCGATCAACCGCTCTCGCACGAGGAAGTGATGGAAACCGGCGAGCGTGTGAAGACCACCTTCGAAGCCCTGCTGACTGCAGTGTTGCCAGGCATCGCGAACGATGATCTTGAGTAATGCACCCGTTCGTCGGCTGTGATCGCGCGACCCGCGCCTCACTTTCCCGCGCGTGGAATAAACAAGTCCACCGGCGGTTTCACGTCGTAAGCCGCCGCAAAACTTCCCTGATTCACCGCCATCGCAAACCGCCCTCGCGAGTCGATATATAAGAGAGGTTGCCCTACCGGCACGTCGCTGAAGGTGCGCACAAACTTGATCTCCATCTGTTTGCCGCCGAGTTTGACAGGTACGTCCTGCCCGCGCTGGTAGCCGAGTTTCAGAAAATCTTCCGCGGGAAGATTTGTCACGAGATTGCCAAAGGGACCGTCGGTCCCAATCACCTCCGCCGTAGCCCCGCGCTCATCCACTTGCGCTGCACTCAATTGCAACCGAACCAGCGATGCAACCGGAACTTCCGGTCCCGCCTTCGTCCAATCGTCGCCCCGCGCCACATGCGCTCCGGCCGGAGAAAAAATGTCGCGCCCGTGAAACGTCGACGACAACTTAGTCCCAATCATCCAATCCGTGTTCGTGATCTCATGCACGCCCTCGATGCCATCGCGCTGCTCCACCAGCGTGAGCAAACCGTTGTCCGGCAGCACAAAATATTGTCCACGCTTCGACTTCGCCACGATTGCCTTGCGCGTGCTACCCACGGTCGGATCGATCACCACGACAAACACCGTTCCCGCCGGATAATAGGGCGTCGCGCCATAAAGAAAACGCGCGCCATCGAGAATCGAAAACGGAGTCACCTGTTGCGAGAGATCGACAATGCGCACCTGCGGCATGATCGAGTACATCACGCCGCGACAGATGGCGACCGAGTCATCCACCACTCCAAAGTCGGTCATAAAGACGATAGTCTGCGGATATTTTTCGGTCTGTGCTCCAGCCAGCACCGGGAGCAGAAGCAGTACGATCAGCAAGAGTGGGATTGCACGGCCCTCGCAGTCAGAAAAGAACCGCTTTGAAAGGGCGCGACGTCGAGTCGCGCCGTAAGGCCTCGATAACGCTCGCAGCGGCTTCAGCCGCATATGGTCCCTCCAGCCAGAATGAAATTGGTGGTTGCAAGAATACTCGGGACTGCTGCGCAGCCGCAAATCCTCCGCAGCCCCGTCCTCCGATCTATAATGTCCTGTCGTTTCATAGCACGACCGCAAGGAGCTCTTTATGCCCGAAACTATCCCCGAGAAATACCGCGACCTCTTCACCAAGCGCGCCTTCGCCAGCCTGGCCACCCTCATGCCCGATGGACGCCCGCAGGTCACGCCTGTGTGGGTCGATTTCGACGGCGAGCACGTTGTCTTCAACTCCGCTAAGGGCCGTCAAAAAGACAAGAACGTCCGCCGCGATCCGCGCGTCTCGCTGGCCTTAATCGATCCCGAAAATCCTTATCGCTATTTAGAGATTCGCGGGCGCGTGGTCGAAATCACCGAAGATGGCGCCGACGCCAGCATCGACAAGCTGGCCAAGAAATATCTTGGCGTCGATAAGTACCCCTACGGCCAGCCCGGCGAAGTGCGCGTCATTTACAAGATCAAGCCCGAGCACACCCAGGTGATGGGCTAAGAATCATAATTCGACGACAGGTTTGCGCCGAAGGCGGTTTTGAAAGGGCACGGCTTCAGGCGCGCCGCATGCCGCCCAAAAAAACTAACCGGGCTTTAGCCCCGCGAGGCTGTCGCATTCGCACCTTCAACCTCTGTTTCCTCGGATTCGGAAACGTCAATCGCACACTCGTGCAACTCCTGCACATCCGGGAGCAAGAACTGCGCGAACGCCACGGGATCGCATTCCGCATTACCGGAGTCGCAACCCGCACTCTGGGATGCATCGCTGACCGAGATGGTCTGGACCCGAACCGTGCGGGTCGGATACTCTTGTCCGACAAAAGCCGGAAATCTAAGATAAATCCCGGGGCTGTCGAAGAGTGGCTGAAGGTCGCCGCCGCCGACGTCCTCTTCGAAGCCACTTCCCTCAACGTTGAAACCGGCCAACCCGCAGTCGATCACATCCGAGCCGCGCTCGAGCACGGAGCCCACGCCATCACTGCCAACAAAGGGCCCATCGTCCGCGCCTACCGCGAGCTCCGCGACCTGGCCGCCGCCCATAGCAAGCGCTTCTTATTCGAATCCACCGTGATGGATGGCGTCCCAATTTTTTCTCTGTTCGACCAAATCCCAGCCATCGATCTGCAGGGATTTCACGGCATCCTGAATTCCACGACCAACGTAATCTTAAGCGAAATAGAACACGGCCTAAGCTTCGACGCCGCGCTGAAAAAAGCGCAAGCCCTCGGCATAGCCGAAACCGACGCCACGCACGACATCGACGGCTGGGACGCCGCCGTAAAAACCGCCGCGCTGATCACCGTTCTGATGGATGTCCCGATACGTCTCGAAGAAATCCACCGCGAAGGAATTCGCAACCTGCACCCTAGGGTGCTGCGCGAGGCTCGAATGGATGGCTTCCCCTACAAACTCGTGTGCCGCGCTAAACGGGAGGGAGATAAAGTCAAGGCGAGCGTCAAGCCAGAGAAAGTGATGGTCGGAACGCCGATGGGAGGAACATCTGGCACCTCATCGTATATCTGCTTCAATACCGATATCTTCCCAATGCTCTCCGTGTTCGAGGGAGACCCAGGCCTGTACGCCACCGCCTACGGCATGCTGGCGGATTTTATCCGCGCCGTTTCTTAATTCGGCGTGGCTCGCATTCATAACGCCTTCGCGTCCGAAGCACGCCTGAAAATAGCCCGGCGCGTTCAGTGCCGGGAAAGCCTTGAATCGATTTTCAAGAAAACGCGTTCCCCAAGTCGTGCGTGCGCAGCGACTCTGGCTGACCGTATCAGCCGTCCCTACGGGACAGCGCAATCGCCATCGGCCCGACCCAGCGTTGAAACGCCGGGCTATTTTCAGGCGTCCTCCGGACGCGCATCTCCTTTTATCCTTTGGGTCAAAGAAGCTAACACCACTGCCCAGAAGGATTTGGCCCCGGAGAGAACATTGGCACGGGTAATTTGGAGCGGGTGGGCTTCGAGGTCGATCCCCGTCCTGTCCTGAATAGGCCCCAAGCCTTCCTCAGACGAGTCTCGAAAATAGAGCTAAACTGAAAACCATGCCAACGACTGAATCGTCCGCTCCCACGATGCTCGACCTCACCTGGGTTCGCGCCCAATTCCCATCACTAACCCAAACCGTCAACGGCCATCCGGCCGTGTTCCTCGACGGCCCCGGCGGAACGCAAGTGCCGCAGCGCGTGATCAACGCCATCTCCGACTATCTGCGCCGCGACAATGCCAACAGCGGCGGAGCCTACCCAACCAGTCGCCGCACCGACGCCGTAGTCGCCGATGCGCGTGCCGCTATGGCTGACTTTCTCAACTGCGGCGCCGATGAAGTCGTCTTCGGCCCCAACATGACCACGCTAACCTACATGATGTCCCGCGCAATCGGCCGCGACCTCGGCCCCGGCGATGAAATTCTGGTGACGCGCCTCGATCACGACGCCAACGTTTCCCCGTGGCTCGCGCTCGAAGAAAAAGGAGTGGCCGTCCGCTGGGCCGAGATTCACGAAGAAGATTGCACACTCGACCTGGCCGACCTCGCCTCGAAGATCAATGAGAAGACGAAGCTGGTCGCGGTCGGATACGCCTCGAACGCCGTCGGCACAATCAATCCCGTGAAAGAAATCGTCCGCATTGCCCACGCCGCCGGAGCGCTCGCCTGGATTGACGCAGTTCATTACGCGCCTCACGGAGTGATCGACGTCGCCGATCTCGATTGCGATTTTCTGGTCTGCTCGACTTACAAATTTTTCGGCCCGCACATGGGAGTGCTCTTCGGCAAGCGCGAGCACCTCGAGCGCCTGCGTCCCTACAAAGTCCGTCCCCTCACCAACGCCATTCCTTACCGGTGGGAGTGGGGCACGCCCAATCACGAATGTATCGCCGGCATCACCGCATGCGTCGACTATCTAGCCGATCTAGGCCGCCGCGTCGAACCCCAAGTGGCCACACGCCGCACCGCCATGGTTGCAGCCTTCGAAGCGATTCATCGCCATGAACACGCGCTGATGAGACTCCTAATAGCCGGGATTGCGGAGATTCCGCAGCTAAAGATTTACGGGATTACCGAACCCCCCTGCTTCGGCTGGCGCTGTCCCACGCTAGCCTTGCGAGTGATCAGTCAAACGGCAGACCAAACTCCTCTACAACTCGCCACCAAGCTAGGCGAGCTCGGCTTCTTTACCTGGGACGGAAATTACTATGCTCTGAATCTCTCCGAGCGCCTCGGCGTGGAAAAATCCGGAGGTTTTCTGCGGATCGGCCTCGCGCATTACAACACGGAAGAGGAGGTGGACCGCCTGGTGGCAGTACTCCGGCGGATCGTGGAAACGCATTCGTAGAGAAGTTAGCCGCCTGGCTCTCCTCAAAAACACTTCAGCCCGGAACGGAGTCCCAGGCTGGCAGGGAGCGCGACCTACAAAGCAAGAAATTCCGGTGCGGTAACTTTCTACGGCCAGCGTTTTGCGCTATCGTCCCAGCCAGCAGCGCGCACGGGCTGAGCCGCAGACACGGCGGCGGGAGGCGAAGGTATACGAATCGGCTGCTGCGGCCCATTCACTGCTGTCGCCAGCACCGGCTTCCCATTTTCTGCGTTCATCTCTTTCTCTTCCGAGAGCAGCGGAGCTACCAGCCGAAGAGCTTCCACTTCCTTTTCTAACCGGGTAAGCTCCATTTCCTTCTGCCGCAGAACCTCATAAACATTCTTCATATTCGGGGCACCTTCAGATCGCAAAATGTGTCTAACGCCGCCTGCGTTTCTAGGAAGAGCGCTGACGAAATTGCTTTTCTCTCGCACTGTAACATGGTTCGTTGGCTTGTCAAGGCTTTCGCGGAGCTCAATGGTGGCAACGTGGAGACCATTTGCGCAATAACTGAATATTGCTTCGGCTATCCGCATCGCATGCTGCCAAAACCCTTGCCAGAAGCCGAGTTCGCAAGATATGCACAACTCCACAGGGCCGGTCGAAAACGGTACACAAACGGGAACAATCGGCACGAAAGCATACGATATGCGGATTTCCACAGCAGCTCTCCGGCAAAGCCGCGCACCGCACTGCACCAATTCCTGTCACCCACTTGTGGACGGGCTGCACTCGATTGAAAATACGCATCTTGCAAACGCTGTTTTTTAATTGACGAATTTATTAGAAGGAGTAAAACAAGATCGTTCTTTGACAGTTTCTTAAGTTTTTCCGGTTGGTGCAGCGTCCGGGGCTCAAGCGAAGTCACTCTTCCATTGCAAAATGAAAAGGGAAGGCAAGCAAGGGTCTATAGCAAAGCGCTGGTCGAGGAGAACGGGAAACCCAGTCGAAGGCAAGACAGAGTTCCGAGGCGTTGAGTAGGTTTATCCGGTTGGCGGTAAGCCCGGAGCCCGAGCAAAGATCGCATGCAGAGCACCCGCAAGGGAAGCGGCACAGCAGGTCAAGCAAGGGTCTAACGCGAGCTACTGGCCGAGACGAATGGACTCAACACCACCTCGGAACTCTTTATTTTTTTCGCTCGTGACCCCCAGGGACATGGCTTGCCAGCTCTCTAGGAGGCGCAGAGCTAGCACACCTTCCGCGATACCACCACCCATACTGTCCCCCGGTCTTCGCAGAAGCGGCAGTGTTCCCCTCCCAATGACTTTCCCGTCCCGTGGCACTCCAGGCAGTTCGCCACAATATTCAGTTCCTGCAGCGAACTCTCCGGCAGCTTGGCTGGGTCCTTGAACGTCTCGGCATGATGGTGGTCCCGCAGCCAGAAGACGAGCTTACCTTCAAGGTTCTCGTGATCTTTGCCTCTGAGTTGCGCGGACTTCTGCGCCCACCAATCGAGAATGCAGCCGTAGCAGATCAGTTCGCCTCCCGCGTCGAAGAGAGCTCCAGGATCGGTGCTGCGAAAAAACTTCTTACACCACGAGCAGGCGTTCACCCCCAGCAAGGCCAAAGCATTCTTCAGCCGATCGATCTCCAGTTGATAATGCGCGAGGGTTCCCTCCACGGGAGCATTGGATTCGGACATGGTTCTTCTTTCACAGGAAAATGTGACGCCCGTTCAGGATATACCGAGGTGGGACGCGAAGTCCCGATTCAGCCGCTAACAGAAATTTTCTGCGGAAACGGAAACCTGCAAACTAGAAACTGAGAACTGAGAACTGCTCTTTAATCCACATGCTCCCCGACTTCGAAATCGTCCTTGTCCGCGGCCGGCAGCACGTCGCGCTCGCCGGCGAACCATACATACAGCGTCGGCAGTAGAAAAATACTCATCACCAGATCTGCAATCAGTCCCCCCACGATTACGATGGCGAACGGACGCTGAGAGTCGGAACCAATGGCATGCGACAAAGCGGCAGGCAGCAATCCCAGAGTCGCCACCAGCATCGTCATCATGATGGGCCGAAGCCTTAACACGGCTCCCTCCACAGCGGCGTCTTCAATAGTGAAGCGCCGCGCCCGCAGCTGATTGATGTATTCCAGCATGATCACTCCGGTTTGCACCGACACGCCGAACAGTGCCAGGAAGCCGACGCCGGAGGAAACGCTGAAATTCGTGCCCGTGATCAGCAGAGCCAACAGGCCGCCAAAACGAGCCATAGCTACGTTACCCAGAATCAGCAACGCCCACTTGAAGGATTTGAACATCGTATAGAGGATGACAAAGATGACGAGAATGGTGATCGGGAGCACGATCAGCAACCGCTCGTCCGCCCTCTTCTGGCTCTCGTACTCTCCCGCCCAATCGATGTGATATCCCGGCGGCAGTTTTACCTGTTCGTTGACTTTCTTCATCGCCTCTTCGACCGCACCCCCCAGGTCACGGCCCCGCACGCTGTACTTGATGGCAACATACCGCTGATTGCCTTCGCGGTAGATTTCCGAACCGCCGTCCTCTTCCCTAATCTTGCAGAGTTGCGCCAGCGACACCCGTTCTCCCGAGGGCGATAGCAGACGAATATTCTCAATCGCCTCTTTCGTATCCCGGAATTTCGGCAGGTAGCGCAGAGTGAGGTCATACCTCGCCTCGCCTTTCAAGACTTGCGTGAGCGCGTTTCCCCCCACCGCCGTCTGCACCGCATCCTGCACGTCCGCCACATTGATCTGGTAGCGGGCGGCCGCATCGCGGTCGACTGTCACGTCCAGATTGGGTTGTCCCAACACATGAAAGACTCCAAGGTCCTCGACTCCCTTAACAGTTCCCATGATGTTGGCGATCTGGGCGCTTTTTTCTTCGAGATCTTTCAAGCTGTCGCCGTAGACTTTGATGGCCAACTCGCCTTTTACTCCGCTGACGGCTTCCTCCATATTGTCTTCAATCGGCTGCGAGAAGCCCCAGACCACGCCGGGGATTTTATTGAGTTCGCGATTCATGGCGGCGATCAACTCATCTTTGTTCTCATGAAAAACCGGCCGCCATTCCTCCTTCGGCTTGAGATCGACAAAATATTCGGTATTGAAAAAGCTTGTCGTATCCGTGCCGTCGTCCGGCCGCCCGGTCTGACTGGTGCATTGCGGAACTTCGGGGAAAGAGCAAAGGATAATCCGCGCTTGATTCATCACCCGGATGCCTTCGTCCGGACCCGCGCTCGGCGCAAGCGTGCCCCGCACCCAGAGCGCGCCTTCATCCAGGTGGGGCAGAAATTCGGAACCGATGACGCCGCTGAACGCGAGGAAAAGCGTAAACAAGAACCCAATCACGCCTATACACAAAACCAATGTCCGGCGTCGTATAGCCCACCGCACGGCGCTGCGGTAGTGTTTAACCGAAAATTCCATCGCCGGGTTGTGCCATTCTTTCGCTCCCTTGGCGAAGGCAAAACTGGCCAGGACAGGCGCAATCACAATCGAGAACAGCAAGGCCCCGAGGAGCGCAAAGGCCACCGTCCAAGCCATGGGATGAAAGAGTCGGCCTTCCACGCGCTGCAGCGTGAAAATCGGCAAGTAGGCCGTGATGATGATGGCGATCGCATAAAACACCGGTCGCTGCACCTCATGCGAGGCCTCACTAATTTTTTCGTTTGGAGTCTTGGTATCGCCATTCTTGTGGCCGAGATGGCGCACAATGTTTTCGATCATCACCACCGCGCCATCGACCACCATGCCAAAATCAAGCGCGCCCAGCGACAACAGATTCGCTGGAATATGCCTCAAGTCCAAACAGATCGATGCAAACAGCAGCGAAAAGGGAATCGTCGCCGCCACAATCAGCGCGCCGCGAATATTCCCCAGAAACAGAAAAAGAATGATCGAGACCAAGATCATTCCTTCCGTCAAATTGTGCAGCACAGTATGGCTGGTGAAGTGAACCAGAGTACTGCGATCAATGAAGGGAACAACTTTCACTCCTGGAGGCAAAATATGACTGTTCAGATCTTCCACTTTTTTGTGGATAGCCTGCAGCGCCGTGTCCGCTGCCGCCCCTTTGCGCAACAGCACGATGCCCGACACCACATCGTCGTTATCAACGATCTTTCCATCCTCGCGGAGCATGGCACCGTCGTGTCCGTAGGGGCAGGCACTGCAAGCCCGCGCAAATTGGCCCAACCGGATCTTTGGGCCCTGCGAAACCACCGCAATGTCTTTTACGCGCACCGGCGTCCCGCTCTTGGTGAGGATGACCGTGCGTTCAATGTCCTGCGATCGGTCCACCAATCCCACGGAGCGTACATTGATCTGCTGCAAGCCTTCCTGGATGAAACTTCCGCCGGCGTTCGTATTGTTGTTGGTGAGTTGCTGCTCCACTTGCGCGAGGCTCAAACCGTAAGCCACCAGTTTGTTGGGATCGACACGAACCTGGTATTCGCGCGTCGGACCGCCGAAGCTCGATACATCGACAATGTCCGGCACCGCTTTGAAATTCTTCTCGACGACCCAGTCTTCGAGGGACTTTAATTCCATCGCGTCATAGGCCGGATTGGTGCTGCGCAGCGTGAAGAAATAAATTTGGCCGACCGGGCTCCAGTCCGTGCCCATCTGCGGTATCACGTTCGGCGGCAGCGTAACCTGGCTCAGTCGCTCCAGCACCCGCTCCCGGTTCCAGTCATTGTCCGACTCGTCGTCGAAAATCAGTTTCAGGTCCGAGAGTCCGAAAAGCGAGAACGACCGCAGATGCACGACGTGCGGGATGCCGTTCATCACTACTTCGAGCGGAATTGTGACCTGCTGTTCGATCTGCTCCGCCGAAATTCCCGGCCACTGGGTAATGATCTCAACGTAGTTGTCCGCGACATCGGGATAGGCTTCAATCGGCAGCCGCTTGAACGAAACCACGCCTCCGGCAAAGAGAATCAACGCCAGCGCCAGCACCAGCAGCCGGTTATTCAGTGCGAAATCGACGAGGCGGCGTATCATTTATCGCTTCACCTACTGCTCCACCGTATTCTGCAGAGCCAAAGCGTTTGAAACCACTTGATCGCCGGCCTTAATTCCAGAGAAAATCTCTTGCTGCTCGCCGGGAAGCATTTTCCCCGCGACCACTTCCAGCCGCTTGAAGTGTCCACTGCCTATCGGCGCGTAGACCCAGTCTCGATCATGCAGATGCAAAATCGCAGCCGCCGGCACCGCCGCGCGCATTTCCGGTTGCTTGCCATAGAACGTTGCAGTCACGAACATGCCAACGCGCATCAACCCCGGGTTTGGAACCTCCAGGCGAACCTTTGCGGTATGGATAGTCGGATCGAGCACCGGCAAAATGTTATCGATCTTTCCCTTGAAAACCTTGTCGGGGTAAGCGCTCAAGTGGATGTCGGCGAACTCTCCCACGCGCACCGCATCGAGGTCGTTTTCAAAAACGTCGCAAACAATCCACACGTAAGAAAGATCGGAAATCGTAAAAGGATTCGGCGATCCCAATCCCTGCACTCCGGCTGCATTTGTCACTTGTTGATCGGTGATGATCCCTGAGATTGGCGCGTGGATATCGACGATTCCCGAAGGATGATCTTTGTCCGCGCCCAAAATCCGCAACTGTTCGGTCGCGGCATCGAGGTCAGCCTGCGCGTTCTTGGCCACATCCTCCGCTTGCTCGAGCACGCTTTTGGCAACCGCACCCTTGTCGTAAAGAATTTTCTGCCTCTCCAGTTGTAAGCGCGCTAAAGTTTCGTCGTTCACGGCCTTGCGATAACCTTGGTAGGCTCCAGAAACATCGTTACTCTGCACTCTCAGCAGCAACTGCCCCTTCTGCACCACATCGCCGAGCCGGGCCTTCACTTCCACCACACGCCCCGCAGCCAGGGAAATCACCGGCACCGACCGCGCGATATCTGGCTGCACCAACCCCGTAACGTTCAAAGCGGGGGCGGCTTTATATTCCACGGCCGTCGCCAAAGGAAATTGCTCCGGATGGTCCACCTTGAAATTGTTGGCGTCCATATCCGGCTCGACCGTAGCCGCTGGCGGGGCCTCAGCCTTAGGGTCAGCCTTGCCTTCATTGCACGCCGCGAGAAGGCCGGCGAGAGCCAAGCACAATGCGGCTCGGGCCAAAATTTCAACGCGTACCCTCATCATTGTCATTGGATAACCTCGCGCCCCGCGGCCTGATTCAATTGCGCCGCCGCCGTCAAATACGAACCCACCAGGTTCGCGTAATTCAACTCCACGGTTCGGTAATCGCTTTCCGCATTGAGAAAGTCGAGCAGCGCTGCTCCGCCGTGCTGATAGGAAAATAAAATCGTGTCCCGCACCCGCACCGCCTGCGCCAGATATTTTTGCTTGTAGGCACGCAGAAGTGTCACGTTGCTGGTCAAGGTCGCGTAAGCTGAGTCCACATCGCTGTAGACTTGCGCCTCTGTCGCGTCCCGCAACTTTTCCTGGCGAGTAATATCGATCTTGGTTTGCAGCTTTGCGCCCTGGTTGCGGTCGAAAATGCGCAAAGGAATACTCACATCCACGCCAAAATAAAAATCAATCGGCGGATTTCTGCCCACGTCGAGGCTAAACGTTGGATCCGTCGATCCATTGGCCACCGCAAGTTTGTAATCCGTCTGTGCTTTGTCCACAGCCTGTAGGGCGGCTTTCAGATCAGGACGCGTGTCCAGCGCCGTTTTGCGGTAAAAATCCAACGCCTCGATCTGATCGCTGAAGTCGAAAACACCGACGACATCGAACTGTTCGACCGGAGTCCGGTCGTTCAACAGCATTAGCATTTGAATCTTTGCCGTCCGCAAATTCACTATCGCGGTTTGCAAGTCCGATTCGTACTGCACCCGCTGCAACTCCAGGCGATCCAGATCGATCTGCGCGATGTCGCCGGCCTCGAAGCGGTCGCGGCTGATCTTCAGCACGTGATCGTAATAATCGAGATTGTCTTTCGAGACCCGCACCACCGCCTTGGCTTGCAACGTTTGCACAAAAGCGCTGCGCAAGTTGAACAAAAGCCCTCGTTGCAGATCGTCCTGCTGCGAAATTCCAATCGCCGTCGCCTTCTTGGCGCTCTCGGTGCGCAACTCCCGTTTATGCCCGCGCTCGTGCAAATAACTCACTGTGGCCGAGGGCAGCAGGTAAGCAAACGCCCCATGCGGCTGACCCGTATTGAAAGGAGCGATCTGATCGGAGAGCAGCGTCAGCTGTGGGTTCGGCCGCAAATGCGCCGTGATCTCCTCCGCCTGCAACTCGCTTATATTCAGTTTCCCCGCCAGCAGAGTCGGATTACCCAACTCCAGCCGCTCTTTCACCTGCTCCCAGGTCCAGGCCTGCGGCGTGGTCGCGGCTGTTTGCGGCGGCGTCCCCTGCGCTGTAGCGCTCGCGGCCAGGCTCAGCACCACCAACCCAGCCCGCCAGCATATTTTTCCCGCCACCTTCAAAGTGTTTCCTTTAATTGAATGTTTAGCAGTGGGTCACCACCGCAACGAGCATCGGTACTGTAAAGATTCTCTCTAAAATGCGGGAGACTAATCGCTGCGGATTTCTTGCCGCATCCCATCAGCAATTTCTCGAACCGCAATATTTAGACAGACTTCGGCGAACTATCCCAGGAGGGAAGCAGGAGGCGAGCGGCCGGCAGGAAAAGAGCAACAGCTCGCTATCAACGACGAACCAGAAAACAAAACTTCAGCCAATCCGGCCTCGGGAGCCGGCAGCCACAAAGCGCTCACTAAGAGAGCCGGAGGCGATTGCAGCCGGTGCGCCGAGCAGCTCTTATCGCTTGCAGTCTGGCGAACGGCGCGCTTGCTGCTGGATGATTCTTCCATCTCGCTTCGCATGGCGTGCAAGTCGTCGGTAGCCGAGATTACTGGGAACAGCAGCACCACTACGCAACCCAGCGCCAGCAGACACTGCAGCGAACTCACTTTGCGCACGCCGCGCGGATCAGCGCTCCGGCGCCACAGCCAGTAAGCCGGCAGCGCAAGCAGCAGCCACGCCAGATTGAGCATCAATTCCATAGACGTCAATAAGCGAAAAGCAGAGGCAAAAGAAAGCCACAACCCGCTAGAAAGCTAGTTTTTCAGAAAACGCGAATTCAAGTCAACATGACCACAGTACCACCAGCCAAAAAACATGCCCCAAATCGAAGGCTGAGAACTGAGAACCGAGAACTGAGAACCGAGAACTGAGAACTGCTTTTAAGGCCCCACCACAACCTGCAGCGGAGCTGCAGTCTGCATCGTCTCTTTGTAGATGCTGTTGCGCTTCGCCACCTCGCCATTCACGTTTACATAAATCATATAAGCCCCATGCGGCAACGATTCGCCAAAAGGCAACGCCATTGCAATTGTGCCCTTCGTCAAAGGAAAGCGCTGATAGCCGATCTCCGTGGCGCGCCCGTCCTCTGCTACCGCCTTCACGTCAAAGGTCAAATCCAGATCGTCTACGGTCGTATTTGAAATTTCTACGCTGCCCTCGATTCGATTCACGTTCACGTGCGCAGGAACTTTCCACGCCAAGGTAATCGCCTCGACCACCTTGATCGAATATCCGCGCTGCACTGCCTGCTGCGGCTGTCCGCCGTCCCGCGCCGAGACCACAAAGGAAAACTCGCCTGCGCGCTCCGCTTCGCCGCGCAGCGCTCCATTCTCCTCCAGCGTGATTCCCGGAGGCAGCGCCCCCTGCTCCACCTTCCAGCGCAGCACCGGCACGTAATTACCGCGGGCGCGGAAAGCAACCTGATAAGGACCATGCGGATAAGTATTCGGCAGTTCATTGGGCTCAATCACCAGCCCATCACCGCTGCCCGCCGCGGGCGCAGGCGAACTCTGCCCGAACATATTCAGAGAAAAGACAAAAGCCACGAGGCAGAAGACGACAAGACTGTGCCAGAGAGCGCAGACGCGCGAACCGGGCAGCTTCTGGCCAGGTCCGCAAACTTTTTTGTCCTCAAGAATCGCTGTTAGCTTGTGCAAAATGAACGACCTTCCCAACCTACCCGCAGCACTGCGAACCCTTTCGTCATTCTACGCGCTGCAGGCTGCGCAATATTAGGATGCAACCCCAGCCTAGTGCGCTACGTCCCAAGAGTAAGAGTAAGGACCCGTCGCATTGTAAAAGTATGTATATCGCGAACGCCGGCCGCTACTATTTTTCGTGGTTCGGGTTACAAGCAACAGAATTCGTGTGTGCTAACCTCGAAACTAAAGACGGTCAGCCATGATCGGTTCTCTTCCAGGGGGAAATCCATGTCAGTACGCAACTCACTCGTTCTACTCGTCGCACTCTCGACGATCCTATTCTTGGCTGGCTGCGGTAGCAGCTCTCCGAAGACGATAGCTCCGCCGACCGGCGGTTTCAGCAAAGCAAGCCTGTCCGGAACCTACGTTTTCTCAACAACTGGGTCAGATGCCACCACAAGATTCCCTCTGAGCATTATTGGAGCTTTCGTAGCCGATGGCAACGGAAGCGTCAAATCAGGTTCGATTGATGTGGCTGACCTCGGTCTAGGTGTTTCATCCAACCAGCCTATTACCGGAGGCTCCTACAGCATTACACCCGATGGTAGAGGTGTAGTTCAGTTGAATGCCAACACCGTCCTCGCAAGCGGTCTCGGCCTGGATATAGTTTTGAGCTCGAGTTCTCACGGACTGGTCACAGAATTTGACGGCGCCGGAACCGGCAGCGGGACCATCGATCTCCAGTCCAGCTCTACTTCCCTCACTGGCTCATATTCCTTTAATCTGACCGGCACCGGCACAACCACCTCATTCGAGGCAGCCGGCGCGCTGACACTGGGGGGCACGGGAAATGTCACTGCGGGCGTTGTGGACTTTCTCGACGGTACGAGTGGCACTTTGGATCTACCGATCGGCACTACGTCGACTGTGGCCGTCGGCACTGGGACCGCGCCCGGAACTGCTCAGTTGGTTACAACAAGCAGAACTATCCCCTTCGATGTGTACGTGATCGACAGCACGCACTTCAAATTGATCGAAACCGATACTCAATTCTTCAGCTCGGGAGACGCATACACCGCGGCTACTTCTCTGCCTACCTCGGGGACACTCGCCTTTACCATGACCGGCTTCAACCTCACTACGAGTCCCAACAACCCGCTGGCTCTCGGAGGCTTAATGCCAGTTGGCGCCGGCAGCATCATCGCCGCAGGAGGAGTCGAGGATTTCAACGACGGCGGCAATGTGAGCCAGGACACAACCTTTGCTGGCGGCTTCACCGCCCTCACAGGAGGTCGATCGGTTCTGAACCTGACAGGTTTCGTCAACGGAGCCGCGAACGATATTGCGAGCAGCTACTTGTTTGCCGCTTATCCCTTCACCTCAAATGGTGTCAGCGGTGTTGAACTGCTGGAAATCGACGGACTCGGGGTTACATCTGGCGCCGCCTTTGTCCAGACCAGCATTACCTTTGCCGCTTCGCAGGGTTATGGATTGAATCTCAGCGGTATCAACGTAACTAACGGCCCCGGCGGGTATTTTGAGGAGGACGACATCGCCGAGTTTCAAACCACCAGCAGCGGCTACAGCGGTATCGTCGATCTAAACGACGAAGGCAGCACCTCGTTCAAGCAGACCTTCACCGGAAGCTACTCGGCAGCTGGAACCGGCAGGTTTACTGCCACCTCGACCAAGTTTTTCAATTTCAACTTCTACCCCGTAAACGCTTCGACTTTCCTGTTGCTTGAGACCGACGCTGGACAGATAGGTGCTGGGATCATTGAACTGCAAAACGCTTCAGGATCGGCGGGGCCTGAGCCGGGTGTCTCCATGATACGGCCAGCAGCCCGAGCGCACGCCGTATTGCGCCACAGGTAGTATCAGAAGCTCCAAATAAAACGGGCGCGGCCTTAGCCGCGCCCGTTTTACATCCCTCACTCTTTCAGGCCATTACTCCCAGCCCATTCATGACCTTGGTGACCTTTCTAGAATCCTCGCTCTCCCGCACAATCAATCTTAAGATCACGTACTGAAGTTTGTGCGTCATTGCGGAGACGTCAATTGTTTTTTCAACGCTGTCTTTCTATTTTCGTGCTCGCGATCGGCAGCGCCCAGCTCGCTTCGGCGCGCGATATCGCTTTGGTCTCCAACAAAGGCAACACACTTCACGTCCTCAGCCTGGCCGAACTGGTGAAAGTCTGCAAGGCTGAGATCAGCCGCTGGCCCGATGGTAAGCCGGTCACCTTCGTCATGCGCTCACCATCGGCGCCTGAAATGCAATTGGTTCTGGCCAAGGTCTATAGCCTCTCCCAAGCCGAAGTAAACACTCTCATAGCAAACTCCAACCGCGGACGCACCAGCCATCCCGCCATCCTGATCGCCACCTCCGACGAAGATCTGGTGGAAAAAGTTGCCAGCACTCCGGGAGCCGTGGGCGTTATCGATGTCTACTCCATCAACAGCAGCGTGTCGGTCCTCAAGATCGCCGGCAAGCTCCCGCTCGAGCCAGGCTACCTACTGCACGGAAACTAGAAATTGAGTCATTGAGTGATCGGGTCATTTCGCGATTGAAAAACCTGACGTGGTTCAATCGCCAGATCACCCGATCGCCAGATCGCTAAATTCTTCTCAATTACCTCAGTAACTTTCGAGTACACCCCCTGCGCTTTACCATCGTCCCTGCTGGGCTTCAGAGGGGGAGCCGAAAATGGGTGAGCGTTTCACCCAATCAGCGCAGTCCAAGGAACTCGTGCGTGCCGGCGATTTGCATCGCGCGCTCGAGCACGGACCCATGCCCACATTTATTCCGCCCAGCATCCCCAACTCAGTCGCGCAACCTTCTTCGCTTTCCTGGAATTCCCTGGAGCCCACTCCCGGAGTCGCCAATCCTCAGGAAACCCTCGAAGTCCGCCGCCACTATCTCGAACAACTCTTCGAGAGTTCTCCCGACGCGCTGGTGCTGGTCGATGCCACCTTCCGCGCCCAGTGCGTGAACCGCGAGTTCGAGCGCATGTTCGGTTACCCTGCATCGCAGACTCTGGGTCAGCCTGTTGACTCTTTCATTCTTCCCGCGGGCCGCGCCGCGGAATCCGATTGGATCACCCAATGCCTGCAGCGCGGCGAACAGCTCACTCTCGAAACTCAGCGCCGCGACTGCAACGGCGCGCTGCTCGACGTATCCATCTCCACCGCGCCGCTGATTATCGACGGACGCCCCGCGGCCTATTACGCCATCTATCGCGACATTTCCGATCGCAAGCGCGCAGAAACCCTGAGCTCCGCACTCTATCGCATCGCAGAAAAAGCCGGCGCCTCACAAAATCTGCAGCAGTTCTTCGCGGCCATACACGGCATCGTCGATGAACTCCTCTGCGCCCGTAATTTTTCCATCGCCATTCACGACTCCGAATCGCAACTCCTTAGCTACCCATATTTCGTCGACGAACAGGAGTCCGCACCCGCCCCCGCAAAACTAGGCTCAGGCCTTACGGATTTTGTAATGCGCACCGGCGAACCCGTGCTCTGCACTCCCGAACTGCTTCGCCAGTTGCGAATGAGCGGCGAAGTTGAAATCACGGGTACTCGGGCACTGGATTGGCTGGGTATCCCGCTCAAAGTGAACCAGTACGTTTTCGGCGCGCTCATCGTCAAAAGCTATTCCGAAAGCGTCCGCTTCAGTGAGCGCGACAAAGAAGTTCTCACCTTAATCTCGCAGCAACTCGCCGCAGCCATCGAGCACAAGCGCAACGAGCAATCCTTGCGCCGCTCGGAGGTTCGTTACCGCTCTCTGGTGCAGACCGCCGTCTACGGAATCTATCGCTCCAGTCTTGAAGGCCGTTTTCTGGACGTAAACCCCGCGCTCATCGGAATGCTCGGCTACGATTCCGCACTCGAAGTCCTCGCCCTCGATCCCCAAAAAGATGTCTTCGTCGATCCCGGCGAATACTCGCGCCTGGTCGACGAATTCCGCCGCAACGGGCGCATGGATGGCTTTGAAGTGCGCTGGAAGCGCAAAGACGGCAACGCCATCACCGTCCGCATCAGCGGCCGCGCCGTAGCCGGCGGCGACGAACCCGCCGACGTGCTCGAAGCCATCGCCGAAGATATCACCGAACGCCGCGTGCTCGAAGACCAATTCCGTCAGGCTCAAAAAATGGAGGCCGTCGGGCGCCTCGCCGGCGGCATTGCTCACGACTTCAATAATCTGCTCACGGTCGTTAGTGGTTATACCGAGGTCATGCTCGACCAGCTTGCTCCGGGCAATCCTCTACACGCCAAGGCCGAAGCCATTCAACAAGCCTCGGACCGCGCCACCACGCTCACGCGCCAACTGCTCGCCTTCAGTCGCAAACAGATTCTCGAACTCAAAGTGATCGACGTGAACGCAATAGTCGCCGACATGGAGCGCCTGCTGCGCCCGCTCATCGGCGAAGATATCGAGCTTGTGACTCAGCTCGCTGCCTCGGTGGGCTGCACTCGCGCCGATGCCGGCCAGCTCGAGCAAGTCATCATGAATCTGGTGGTCAACGCCAAAGATGCCATGCCCAACGGCGGCAAAATCAGCATTCGCACCGCCAACGTCACCCTCGACGAGTCTCACCGGCCGGAGAATACTTTCATCAAAAACGGCGCCTACATCATGATTCAGGTCAGCGACACCGGCCAGGGCATGGACCGCGAAACCCAGGCCCGCATCTTTGAACCTTTTTTCACCACCAAGGAAAAAGGCAAAGGCACCGGCCTCGGCTTATCCACGGTTTACGGAATCATCAAGCAGAGCGGCGGCTACGTCTTTGTGCAAAGCGAACTGGGCCGAGGCACCGTCTTTACCATTTATTTCCCCCGCGTCGACGAACCCTCCGAGCCGCTCGGCACCACGCAGGTCGCGATGGCCTCGGCAGGAGGATCAGAAACCGTGCTGCTGGTCGAGGATGAAGACTCGGTCCGCCAACTGGTTCGCGAAACTCTGGAATCCCGCGGCTATCGCGTTCTCGAAGCCGAAAACGGCAACTTTGGACTAGCTATGGCCGCCAGCCACACCGATACGATTCATCTCATAATTACCGACGTGGTCATGCCCGGCCTGAGCGGCCATGAACTAGTCGAGCAACTGCTCGCCGTTCGCCCCGGCATCAAAACTCTCTATCTATCGGGCTATGCGCAGGACGCCTTCCCGACTCCACTGACCGCCGACAGCCAAAAAATCTTCCTGCAAAAGCCCTTCACCCTGCAAAGCCTGGCCCGAAAAGTCCGCGAAATCCTCGGCCCCTTACCATCCTGAGCGAAGCGAAGGACCTCTGCACTTGCAGCCGCGATCGAGGCTGCTTACGCCCACATCCGACTGGGTCAACCCCCACTAACCGCAGGCACAATCGAAATCTCAGACCCAGCGGCGACCGGACTCGCGAGTCCCCCCGTATATCGGATATTCTCGTCTCCGATAAAAATATTGATGTGTTCCCGCACCTGTCCTTGCTCGGTTGTGATGCGGTCGCGGACGCCGGGATAGAGTGTCCAGAGCGCCGACAACGCATCAGCCAAGGTCCCAGGAGATTGCTCGATCACCACCCTACTGCGTCCTGACGTGAATTCTTGCAAAGCTCCCGGAATGTGAAAAGTCACCGGCATCAATTATCTCTTCCGTGCGCGCGATGCTGTCCGCATCTTGCTCTTCGACGCCAATTTTGTTGGCTGCGCAGCCGCGGCCTTGGGCAGTGCTGGCAGTGAACCGCCAGAAGCGTCCTCCACGACCCCATTCCGTATGCAGGTCACTGATGGCAGCCCTTCAAGTATCTTTTGCCACGTCCTTCCTTCATCTCGCGAGCCAAAGAGCTGGCCGCTGCGCGTACCAAAATAAATTCCAACCGGGTCGAATGCGTCCGCGCAGATGGCATCCCGCAAAACGGTTTCGTAAGCGCGCTTCTGCGGCAAGCCACGCATCAGAGGCTCCCATGAGGCGCCACAGTTGCGGGTTCGATAAACTCGAAGGCGTCCGTCGCACGCGCAACGAAACTCATCCGATTCCACTGGAATGATATACACACAGTCTGGGTTTCTCGGGTGCGAGAGCATGGCAAAACCAAAATCCGAGGGCACGCCGTTGGCAATGTCAGTCCAGTTCTCGGCAAAGTTGTCAGAACGATACAGCCCCCAATGACTCTGCAGAAAGAGCCGCTCCGGGCGAGCCGGATGCATAACAACCTTATGCACACATTGCCCGAACTCGGGAAATCTGTCGGGCATGGTCACAGCGCGGATGCCCTTGTTTTGCGCGGTCCAGGTGAGTCCTCCATCGTTCGTGCGATAAACGCCGCCAGCTGAGATGGCAACGTACATCCGTTGATTGTCGGCCGGGTCAAGCACTATGGTGTGCAAAGCCAGTCCCCCATTTCCTGGCATCCAGCGGGGACGGTGGGGATGATCGAACAGCCCACGCGCCAACGACCAGGTCTCGCCCGCGTCGCGGCTTTCAAAAAGCGCAGCCGGCTCTACTCCGCAATAAAGTACATTGGGTTCCTCAACTCGGCCTAGTGTGATCTGCCAGATATTCTTCAAGGAAACGCCAGTATCGGAGGGAAATCGAATGGGGGCCTGCTGCGGATTCGTCCAGCTCTTTCCAAAATCGTCGCTTGATCGCAACAGCGTGCCCCAATAGCTCGCCGTCGAGGTCCATATGCGGTGTTGGCCGCCGCGGCCATCAAAGGCCATCGCGTAAACATTGTGCCCGTGAAAATAGGGGCCACCCACCTCCCACCGGCTGCGCTGCGCATTTGAGCGCAGGATGAACGCTCCTTTCGTCGTACCCACCAGCAAAAGGAAGTCTCCCTTCTTGACGCGAGCGTGCTGCACACTGTGCATAACGGTCGTGCGGGGGGCGTTCGGATCGGGGCCTGGTGTAGCGGGGCCTGGTGCAGCAGAGCCTGGGGTAGCAGAAACGATTGCGGCCGACTGGACGGCTTCGAGAGCGGCCTGAACTTCACCCGCGCGTTGATAACGCTGTATCGGTTCCTTGGTGAGGCAGCGCTGAATAATTGCCCATAGCCCAGGGGGTACGGGAGGGCCGAGCGGTTTCGGCATCTCGCGCATGATGGCCGCGCTGATCTCAAAGCCAGTGCGTCCTTCAAACGGCAGGCGCCCAGAAGCCGCCTCGTAGAGCACAACCCCAAGCGCCCACAGATCACCGCGCTGGTCGGCAACCTCGCCCCGCAGGATTTCCGGCGCCATATACGGCAAAGTGCCGCTTATGCCCGAGGCGTTCTCCAGGCTTGCAAACGATCGTGTCGATGCCTCGAAT
This sequence comes from uncultured Acidobacteriaceae bacterium, assembly GCA_963789875.1. Lineage (GTDB taxonomy): Bacteria > Acidobacteriota > Terriglobia > Terriglobales > Acidobacteriaceae > Sulfotelmatobacter. The sequence continues at coordinate 1,188,481 of CAWBMI010000002.1, forward strand.
ATGCCGCTGCCGATCTGTTTGGCTAAACCGAAATCGAGAACTTTGACCAGGCCTTCCGCCGTGATCACGATATTCGCCGTCTTCAGGTCGCGATGCACGATACCGCGATCATGAGCGCGTCCGAGTGCGCTCGCGATCTGCACCCCATATCGCAGCACCGATTCCGGAGCCAGTCCCGGGCCTGCGCTCATCGCAGCCATAGACCTGCCCTCGACCAACTCCATCACGATGTAGAGCTCGCCCTCGTTCTCGCCAACTTCGTGAATGGTGCAGATATTCGGATGAGCGAGCCCGGAAGAAGCGCGTGCCTCCTGGAGCAGGTGCTGGCTCGACGATGCGTCCAGACGAGCATCCTTCTTCACTACCTTCAAAGCCACGTCGCGATGCAGCACCTCGTCGTAAGCGCGATAGACAACACCCATCCCTCCTTCCCCAATCTTCGCGACAACGCGGCAATGACCGAGAACTCGACCGATCACAGAACACTTCCTTCCAGCCTCATGCTAGGCTGCGCTTCGGAACTCCGTCAATGAATACGGTCTTCGTCAGAACTCCAAGTCGCGGACGGCTCCAAAATCTCCCGCAACTCTTCGCCTGAATCTGTACCCCAACTCCCATCATCAGTACAATAAGAACTCTGGAGGAGAAATCATGGCTCACGAACTACCACCCCTGCCTTATGATTACGCAGCTCTCGAACCCATCATCGATAAGCAGACGATGACCCTGCACCACGACATGCATCACGGTGCTTACGTCAAGAACCTCAACGCCGCCATCGAAAAGCATCCCGAACTTGGCGGCAAGTCTGCCGAAGAATTAATCAAAGACCTGAATTCCATTCCCGAAGATATTCGCGGCGCAGTGCGCAATAACGGCGGCGGCCACGTCAACCACACCATGTTCTGGAAGATCATGAAGCCCAAAGGCGGCGGCGATCCGACCGGCCCCATCGCCCAGGCCATCACCAAGACCTTCGGCGACTTTAAAGATTTTCAAGCCAAGTTCAATGACGCCGGCGTCAAACAATTCGGCTCAGGATGGGTCTGGCTGGCCGGCAAAGGCGGCGGTGAGCTTCACATCATGAGCACGCCCAACCAGGACAATCCGATTACCGTGGGCCATTTCCCCATCTTCGGAAACGACGTTTGGGAGCACGCCTACTACCTGAAATACAACAACCGCCGTCCTGAATATCTAGCCTCCTGGTGGAACGTGATCAACTGGGACGAAGTCAATGCGCGCTTCGAAGCCTACAAGTCCGGCAAAGCAGTCCACGAACCAGCCCTGGCCGCCCGCTAAAGCAGTAAGCTAAACGGCTCGTATGGGGACAGCCGCCTCGGCTGTCCCCCGAGCGAAGGAGCGAAACCTGAGCAAGTAGTTAGACAAAAGGCCCGACGCGAAAATCGCCGGGCCTTTTTCTTTTCAAGACACGAAAACGAAGCAATCTATCCTAAGGCGATTGGAAGATTAAGCAGCAGTCGCTTCAACATAATCCGCCGGCTGGTCCTCAAATTCCTCTCGGCACTCCGCTGAACAGAAGTAATATTTCCTTCCCGCAAACATCGTATGGAATTCAGTGGCTTCCTCGTTGACTCTCATCCCGCAAACCGGGTCATTCGTCATAAGTCCTCCATACTGCGAATTTGGACACGCCCACCTCGCAATCAATGCAAGCAAGGACACTTCCGTTTCTAATCCTGCCCAAACATCCACTAAGCAGACAATTTCTGCGGGCAATGAACCCTCACACCAGGAAGATTTTGCTCTCTCCATCGACCTTAATACCCAGTCACCTTGGTAATACTCACTCATTGTCGTTTGTCGCTTGGCCCCAGGCCTCGCGGAACCTCGCCAAGCCTCGACGCGTATATAAAGTCAGAGCACGAATGCAACCTACACGATCATCCCGGCGGCTCATCCTTTTCCTGAGTCTCTACCTGATTTTTTCCGCGACTGCCGGTGTCTTCCTTGCAGAAGGAACCCTACATCCCGCTCGTCGCCCTCTACAGCCGGAGGCTGAGAGCGTAATGCGGGAAATCGCTGATCATCTCGATTCCGATCTCAGCAACGTTTCCATCACCGCGTCCGACGCGACCATCCTTCGCGCATGGAAAATCCACCCGCACCGCGGCAACGGCGACACAGTTATCCTGCTTCACGGCCTGGGCGACAACCGCGCAGGCATGACCGGCTCGGCGCAACTCCTTCTCGCCCACGGCTTCGGCATCCTGCATCCTGCTTCCTGACGCTCGCGCTCACGGCACCAGCGGCGGTCAACTCGCCACCTACGGCCTGCTCGAGCGCAACGATGTTCACGAGTGGTTCAACTTTCTCGTCGCTGAGGATCATCCCCGCTGCATCTTCGGACTCGGCGAATCCATGGGCGCAGCCGAACTTTTGCAGACCCTCACCGTCGAGCCGCGCTTCTGCGCAGTCGCCGCCGAATCCTCGTTCTCCAGTTTTCGCGAGATTGCCTACGACCGCATGGGCCAACCATTCAACCTCGGGCCGTGGTTCGGAAGAACTATCTTCCGTCCCGTCGTAGAATTCGCCTTCCTCTACGTTCGCCTGAGATATCGACTCGACATGCAACAGGTCTCGCCAGAAAATGCTGTCGCAGCCGCCACAGTTCCAATTCTTCTGATTCACGGACAGGTCGACGGCAACATCCCCCTGCGTCATTCTCTACGCATCCGGACGCGCAACTCCAAAGCAGCTCTCTGGGAAGTTCCCGGCGCCGAGCACTGCGGCGCCATCTCTACGGCCCCACAAGAGTTCGAGCAGAAACTACTTGCGCAGTTTCAGCCGCATCGAAATCAGCAACTAGCCGCTAGCCACTAATCGCGAATCACGACCGCTGCACTCTGCATTTCCTGTGCAAGCTCTGTGCACAACCCGCCTCCTCCCCGCGCTGATTTTTTTCCTCGATGTTCCCGCTCAGATCGAAGCCAAGCCCTGCAAGCGGTTTAGCGGCACATGTTTACCCGAATGCTTCATCCGCGTCCCTCCACGAAAATCCCCGGCCAACATTTTCCTCAACTGCACCAAAAATATGGATTGACCTCGTGCCCTTTCGCTCGTACATTCGGTTTCGCCTTTCACAAAAAATGAATAGCCGAACTCGGTTCGAAGACTGTAACCGGCCCGAGACTTAAGCAAGTCGATCGCCGACAACCATCGGCCATCCAACATCAATTCGCAACACCAATCCAAAACCCCGGTTGGAATGTATGAAAGCCATAAGCCCATGGATCACGTACCGTACTCGCTTTCTCGTCAAAGCTAAACAACTCAGTTCCTCGCTCAGCTTCACCGACTCACTCGGCCGTCAGCACTCGGGCCGCAAGGGGGATTACCTCGTCGAATCCTCCGATGGCGTTCTCCGCATCGCACCTCGTCAGATCTTCGAGGATATCTACGTCCCTTTGCTCTCCAGCGAGGTCCTGTCGCCAGAGGAAAGTCAAGAGTGCTCGAATACACTGCGGCAACAAATTAATCCACGGTCGGATGCGGCGATGTCATCGCTGCCCCCTCACCTAATTCGCAAGTCGCCTCAAACCTATCGCGACCGCCGCTCGCTCAACACAGGCCTGCGGTCGCTCTCATGAACCTCGGTCCGATGAATTGAGGTCCGATGAATTTACCTCTGATGAACTTAGCTCTCACGAACAACGCTCTAATGAACAGCGAAGCATACGTTCTAGCGAATCGGGAAGGGCACGACGTTCGGTCGTGCCACTTGGCGGCAAAAAAGAGGCTGGCTTTAGCCGCTGGGGTTAGCTCTCGACTGTTTTCCCAGGACCTTGTTCGCCAGCAGTTGAGCCACGCCGCGAATCGGGAAATTTATTTTCCCCGGTCCGCTTTCTCGATTGTGAACCCACCATGAATCCCGACTTGTGGAAATTCCAACCCTCACCCCGCATCAAGCCCGTCATTGCTGGAGATACAACATATGGTGTTTCTCTCTTGACAGCTACAATAAGCGGGAGTAACTTTGCAATCCCATAGCCCCTTTCTCAAAAGCTGGCTTCGCGGGAACGGAACTCGCTTTTCAGAGAGAGAAAACTGAAGCTAAACCGAAACCAAGTTGGGAGCGGCGCACGGCTAGAGGTGACCGCCACCGCTCCCGTAAACATAAATCAGGCTGGCGGCAGCCTCCCCAATACGGAGGCTCAAGTCGCCTTAAGAAGTGCGGTGGCCGTTCCCCCGGATCCCTCCCCCCGGGGGCTCTATTTAAGTCGAAGAGTTTCTTAAGAAGCTCGATCTGTGAGCTTTTAGGTTGCGCGGTGGTTCCAGTTCTGCGATTGGCCACCCACGCCGCCTAAGTAGGACCGTCCGTGGAAGAGCGGCGCTTTAGCGCCGCGCAAGCAGGACAAATGATTTGGGCTTTTAGCCCAAGGGTACTGAATTTGAGGAGCCCAACATGGAAACTCTAACCCGCCTGGTAACCGACTCCCTGGCCCGCCACGGTTTCGATGGCCCCCCGGACCCGCGCCGCCTGCAATGGTCGCGGTGGTCCCGCTGCGATTCTCCCCACAGCCTGCTGGTAGTACCCAGCAAGCCGGGCATTTTCGCATTGGCTGAGGAGGTTATGGATCTGGGCCCTAGCGATCCTGCTGCATCTGGAACAGGTCGGGAAGGGCACGACTTTAGTCGTGCCGTTAAGTCTGCAACAAATCTACCGGCTTCAGCCGCTGAGGTTCGCCGCATGCTGGCTGTCCTCCAATTCGCCGAAGATGACGACATGGCCTTCGTCCTGGACCGCATGTTCACGCAAGTCAATCCGCTACGATCCCGACTAGCCTCCGGACGCTGTTTCCTGCGCTTCGTGGTAATCGAGGATCAGGCCCAGCGTCGCAGCATTTGCAGCGCGCTGAATCAATGGCTGATTTCATCGGCGGAAAAAGCCTCCGGGATAGCGGGCTTCTCATCCTCACTGGAGCTAAGTACGGATGCTTTCGCCGCAGCCTCGAATCTGGATAACGGAGCCGGCAAGAACCTGCACTGTCCTCAGTCCATCCCCTCGGGCTTCTGATCGGAAGGGACCTTGGGCCGAAGGCTCCTAGCCGCGAAGCGGCGCTAGAATGCAGCCCACGGCGCAGGCCGTGGATAAAAAACGCAAACGATCCAGCCCCGAAGGGGCGAAAGAAGACGCTCTTTGAAAGAAATGCTCTACCCCGAACAGATTCCCGTTCGGGTAAGTCCCCACCCGCCCACCCCCATGGGCGCCGAATCGGGACTTGTTGAATAGAATCTAATCATTAATGGAGAAAGCAATGCCTGAGCTCAAAACCACCACCGTCAATTCCCCAGCGGCCGCCCCCGCTTTCACCGTCACGCCCAATAATAAGAAGACCGCCCAAGGTCTCTCCTTCCGCCGCTTCTTCACCAAGCCCGGAGTCTCTCCCTACGACGAACTCGAGTGGGATCTCCGCCTCGCCCAAATTACGGATGCTCAAGGCAACGTGATCTTCGAACAAAAAGACGTCGAAGTGCCCAAAGACTGGTCCATGACCGCGACTAACATCGTGGCCAGCAAATATCTGCATGGGAAAATAGGCGCGCCCGAGCGCGAGACCGGAGTCCGCCAGCTCGTAACCCGCGTAGCCGAAACCATCCGCAACTGGGGACTCGACCAGGGCTATTTCAAGACCCCGGAAGACGGCGCCACCTTCCACGACGAACTGGTCCACATTCTCGTCCGTCAGTATGCCGCCTTCAATTCGCCGGTATGGTTCAACGTAGGCTGCGACCGCATCGAGCCAGCTTCCGACGCGCGTAACTGGCACTGGAATCCCCGCACGCAGCAAGTCGAGTTCGGTATTACCGGCTATAGCAAGCCACAGTGCTCGGCGTGCTTCATCAACTCGGTAAAAGATTCGCTGGATTCCATCCTCACTTTGGCTAAGACCGAAGGCATGCTCTTCAAGTGGGGCAGCGGCACCGGCTCGAATCTCTCGCCGCTGCGCAGTTCCACCGAAGGTCTGAGCGGCGGAGGCACAGCCAGCGGTCCCCTCAGCTTCATGAAAGGTTTCGATGCCTTCGCCGGAGTAATCAAGTCCGGAGGCAAAACCCGCCGTGCCGCCAAGATGGTCATCCTCAATGTTGACCATCCCGATATCGTCGAATTCATCGAGTGCAAACAAAAAGAAGAGGCCAAGGCGCACGCGCTGGTTTCGATGGGATACGACGGCTCCCATCCCGACTCCGACGCCTACTCGTCCATCTTCTTCCAGAACGCCAACAACAGCGTTCGCGTCACCGACGACTTCATGTACGCCGTGATGCGCGACACCGACTTCTCCACCAAGAAGGTGCAGGACGGCAGCGTCATGCACACCTACAAAGCCAAAGAATTAATGCGCAAAATTTCCGAAGCCACCTGGCACTGCGGCGACCCCGGCATGCAATACGACACTACGGTCAACCGCTGGCACACTTCGAAGAATACGGCGCGAATCAATGCCTCGAATCCATGCAGTGAGTACATGTTCCTGGACGATTCGGCCTGCAACTTAGCAAGTTTGAATCTACTGAAGTTCGCTCCGAACGGCACGTTCGACGTAGAAGCCTACCGCCACGCAGTAGATATTCTGATCACTGCGCAGGAAATCCTCGTAGACAACGCCGGCTATCCCACTGAGATGATCATGCGCAATTCGCATGACTATCGCCCGCTAGGCTTGGGCTACGCGAATCTAGGCGCATTATTGATGGCCGCAGGCCTAGCGTATGACTCCGATGCCGGCCGCGACTACGCTGCCTGCGTAACCGCCATCATGTGCGGCGAAGCCTACCTGCAGTCGTCCAGAATCGCCGAGCAATGCGAACCGCTGTCACCAGCCACAGAAGCGACAAAGAAGAATCTGGCTGAAACAAATCTAGGTGCAAGCTTCGCCCCCAGCAGCGTTGGGACAAGCCATGTGGGCACAGGCCATGTGGGGACGGACGCATTCGTCCGTCCAGCGAGCGAAGCGAGCACCCCTGCACAGACCATGCCCGGAGGAGCCTGCCCCGGCTGGTACATAAACCGTGAACCATTCCTCGATGTAATCCGAATGCACCGCGCCAGCGTCAACAACATCAACAAAAACAACGTCCCCACCCCACTCTACGAAGCAAGCAAAGCGAGCTGGGACGAGGCCTTGGCCCACGGCGAAAAACACGGCTACCGCAACAGCCAGGTAACGGTGCTGGCCCCCACAGGCACAATCGGCTTCATGATGGACTGCGCGACTACGGGCGTTGAACCTGACCTCGCGTTGGTGAAATTCAAGAAGCTGGTTGGTGGAGGCATGATTAAGATTGTTAATCAGACTGTGCCGACGGCTTTGTTCAAGCTCGGTTACGATCACGAGCAGGCGAATGCGATCGTTAGCTACATCGACGCCACCGGCACGATCGAAGGTGCGCCGCATATCAAAGACGATCATCTTTCCGTCTTCGATTGCTCATTCAAGCCGGCTAAGGGAACGCGGTCGATTGCTTACATGGGTCACTTGCGCATGATGGCGGCGGCGCAGCCATTCATCTCCGGGGCTATATCGAAGACCGTCAATCTTCCCGAGAACGCTTCGGTTGAAGACATGATGGAGGCTTATCTGCAGGCCTGGAAGCTTGGCCTGAAGGCGGTCGCGGTGTATCGCGATGGCTGCAAGAAGTCGCAGCCATTGTCGGCGGCTGGGACTAAGACTGCCAACTCCAGCAAAGATGACGCGCGGGTGGCGGCTGCGCCACGGGAGGACGAGAATCTTAATGCGCCTCCTCGTGCGGTGCGGCACAAGCTGCAGGAGGAGCGGGCTTCGATCACGCACAAGTTCAATATTGGAGGGCATGAGGGTTACATCACTGTCGGGCTCTATCCGGATGGGGAGCCGGGGGAACTTTTCATCACCATGGCCAAAGAAGGATCGACGGTTTCGGGGCTGATGGATAGCTTTGCGCTGGCCACGTCCATTGCGCTGCAGCATGGCGTGCCGCTGAAGCTGCTCTGCGAAAAGTTCGCGCACACGCGCTTTGAGCCCAGCGGCTGGACCAGCAATCCTGACATCGGCTTTGCCAAGTCGATCATGGACTACATCTTCCGCTGGCTCCAGTTGCGCTTCCTCACCGGCCAGCAGCAGATGCTGTTCGAGAATCTGAGACTGCGGCCGCCAGTTGCCAGTAGCCAGTTGCCAGAAGTCGGGGACATGAATGGTTCCCGGCCTCCGACCAACGAGCAGCGGCCGGGGGCGGGTTCAGTCCACGCCGCCGACGCGCTGGCCGGCATCATCGACCTGGGCGACGCTCCCACGTGCAGCTTCTGCGGCAGCATCATGACGCGGAATGGTTCGTGCTATCGGTGCGGGAGTTGCGGGAGCACGAGCGGGTGCTCGTAGAAGATTTTGTTCGCTGATTTAATGTGGTAATGATTCGAGACGTACTGTGAGGGGACACGGCACGCCGTGTCCTTTTTTGTTATGGAAAGCGCAAGCGCTGTGGGTGGTGAAGTGTTCGGGAGGTGCAATGGCTGGGCGTAACTACTGGCTGGATCTCTTCACGGCGGTCACGTGGCAAGAGTTTCTCGAAGCGGGTGGTAAGGTGTCGGGCTTTCGAGAGTCAAGATGGAGCACTCTCCAGAGGGTCAAACCGGGCGATTATTTTCCTTGTTACGTGACCGGCATCTCGAGATGGATTGGTGTGCTCGAAGTCACTTCTGAGGCGTTCCGCGATACGGCTACGGTTTGGAAGGACGAGAGCTTCCCCTGTCGTGTGAAGGTCAAGGTTGTGGCGAAGCTGACTCCCGAAACCGGAGTTCCCGTCAAGGATATGAAGGAACAGTTGTCGGTGTTCCAAACGACCGGCGGTGCTCTCGCTTGGACTGGGCATTTTCGCGGTTCACCGACGAAATGGAAAACGGCCGATGGTGAGGCAGTGCTCAAGGCGGTTTCGCAAGCTGCGGAATCCCCGGTAGTTCGCCCCATCGATCCGAGCAAATTGAAATACCGTCCCAAAGCGCTCAAGACGAAAATTGGTCTGGTTACGGTCCCAGAATCGGAGGCAACTGAGCCTTCGGCGCAAGAGGTGGTAAAGGAACCTGCTGCCCACACCGAGATTCAATGGTTGCTCCTCAAACTGGGCTCTGACATGGGCTTCAGCGTTTGGGTCGCGCGAAATGATCGGAATCGTTCGTTCGATGGGCACCGTTTCTCTGAGCTGCCTGCGATGAAGTCGAGTCTTCCGCTCCAGTTCGACGACGCAACCAACCGAACGATCGAGCTGATCGATGTTTTATGGCTCGATAGAAACGCGTATGTTGCTGCTTTCGAGATCGAAAGCACGACATCAATCTATTCAGGTCTATTGAGAATGGCTGATTTAGTGGCGATGCAGCCGAATCTGAACATTCCGCTCTTCCTAGTCGCGCCGGAAGAGCGCCGGGAAAAAGTGTTGGCGGAGGTCAATCGACCAACGTTCTCACGGTTGGATCCTAAGCTTGCGGAAATATGCCGCTATATTTCATTCGACGCGCTGAGGGAGCGGTTGGCGCGCGTGAAGGATTTTGTTCGGTACTTGAAGCCGGATTTCTTGGAGGAACTGTCGGAGGCTTGCGATTTGGAGCAGGAGTAGGTTCCCCGATGTCCCGATTCCGGTGTGCTCTGTAACACTCTGATTCCGGAGCGACGGAAATCCATTTTTCCTCAGGTTCCCGTGTGGTAATGTGCATCGATAGTTCTCTCCTTCCGTGGAATACGCTCGCCCGCGTCGGGGAAATGGGGGCCTGCTAACATGACTACTCTGGCTGCAGAACACCGGGATGAAAATGTCGTCATGAGCGCAAAGAAGAGTAAGGACAGCAAGCGTGCGGTAGACGTTTACTTCTCGGCGGACGTTGAGACGGATGGCCCGATTCCTGGTCCGTTCTCGATACTCTCGTTCGCGCTCGTCTATGCGGGAGCGTTCGACGGGAAGCACTTCACCCCGCCACAGGACTACAAGCGGACTTTCTACCGCGAACTCAAACCCATCTCGGAGAACTTTCAAGTCAGAAGCGCTGCGCGTCAACGGCTTGGACAGAGACAGATTGCTCAGCGAGGGTGAAGCTCCGGAGTTGGCGATGACGGAGGCTTGCCGGTGGATCAAGGGTATTACAGGTGATGCAAAGCCGGTTCTCGTGGCTTACCCGTTAAGCTTCGATTGGGCCTGGCTTTATTGGTACTTTGTTCGGTTTGCTGCGGAGGGATCGCCTTTCAACCACTCCCTCTGCTTTGACATGAAGACCGCCTTCGCCGTGAAGGCTGGCGTTCCAATCTCCGAGGCTGGCCGGTCGAAGATACTTCCCTCCCTTCGACCTCAGCGTAAGCACACGCACCACGCCCTTGAAGATGCGGTAGAACAAGCGGAGATATTCACCAAAATGTTCCAGTGGGAGGGAATGCATGGGCGAAATCCTTGACCGTCAGACGACTAGAAGCGGCAGAAGCGCATTGAGGCTCTTCGCGGAGAGCTTCCCCGGGCAGCGCAGCTATGCGGCGAGACCGCCTGTGTGTACATGACGGGCTCCTTTGGCCGCGGCGAGGCCAGCACACATAGCGATCTCGATCTATTTATCGTGGGGCAGGGCTCGCTCGAAGCTCCGACGCTGTCTCGGCTCAATCAAATCCTCGTAAAAGCAGATCTGATCGAAGCTAACAGGAAACTCGGCTTCCCTGATTTCTCAGGAGACGGGGAATACCTCGCCCATCACACAGTTGGGGAGTTGCTTAACACGCTGGGCAAGCCGGAGGACGACGCCAGCAACACTTTCACAGCCCGGTTGCTGCTATTGCTGGAAAGTACTCCACTTATCGGAGAATCAGCGTATCGGCGAATCGTTGACGATGTGATCGTTTCCTACTGGCGAGACTACCAGGACAACAAGAATAACTTCGTTCCGGCATTTCTGGCGAACGATATTCTCCGAATGTGGAGAACATTTTGCGTGAACTATGAAGCTCGCACGCAAAATGTTCCTCCAGAGCGAAAAGCCAAGCGAGGGGTGAAGAACTACAAGTTGAAGCATAGCCGGCTGTTGACCTGCTACTCGGGATTGCTTTACTTGCTCGCGGTGTTCTCCAAGAATGGAACGGTCAGTCCAAACTGATGCCGCAAGCATGATCGCGCTCAGTCCGACCAAGCGGCTTGAATGGATGCTTGCGCAACCCGAACTAACAGGCGCAAGAGAAACGATTGGAAAGTTGATAGAGGGCTACGAGCGATTTCTCGCCAGAACCGAAGCTTCCGAGGAGGAACTCGTAGCGAGATTCATGGACAAGCGGAAAAAGAAGTGAGTACCTGGGACTTCCGCGTTTGAATTCGGAGATTTGGTCTTCGCGGTTTTCAATGACGTCGGGAGCGGCAATCGATTCCACCGTCTTCTGGTGGTGTAGTGGCTCTTCTGCGGTGACGCCCCATTTCTCGGGCTCGCGGACGACTGAAGTCGTGCCCTTCCCGGTCGTGGCGCTTCCAAAATCCCTAGAGGAGATGGGCAACTGGCGCGGCGTATAATCAGAATATGCGGCAACCGATCAGAGTCGATAACAGCCGGCCAATGACCGTGTACAATACGGCGCGGATTTTGGGGGTTTCGAAGAAGCGTACCGAGGAGATCATCCGTGAAGTAAAGCGGACGATTCACAGAGATGCCAAAACTGGGAAAATCGTGATCCGAACCAAGGGATGGGAAAACACGCCTGGGAATCATAGCTCCCGCAATGGCAGGAAAACTAGCAAAACAGGGTCGGCGCGCCGCAAAACCTCGCGTTAGGGAAGAAGATGTCTTCCTCAACATTCCCTACGATGCGAGATTCGAAAACCTTCTTCTTGCCTATATCGCCGGCATCTGCGCCTTCGGCTTCGCTCCGCGCGCGACTCTAGAAATTCCCTTTGGGCAGCGCCGGCTTGACCGCATCCTCTCGCTCATTCGCCAATCCCGATATTCCATTCACGATCTTTCGCGCGTACAACTCGATCCGAATGCTCCGCCGACTCCGCGCTTCAATATGCCATTCTGAACTTGGACTCACCGTTGCTTTGGAGAGGTCAGCGCATCCCAATCATTTGTGGATTGTGTGTGAGACGGTGCCGCATCGAATCAAGAAATCGCTGAGCGATCTTGACGGCACCGACGCTTACATTCATGGCGGGACTGTCGCCGGAGTTTTCCGCGAACTGGGCAACGCCTTCGTGGGAAGCAGGCACCAGCCAAGCGTGACTGAGATGTCGCAGATTTACCGGCTGCTGCGGGTGCACTTTCGCAGCGTCCTGAAAAAAGCCGGCGCGAAGGACGCGTTCAACGCGCGAGTGTTCAAAGAACTCTGCGTTCGGGCGAGCAAGGCGGCGGACGAACTGACCGGCGTAAGTTGAAGTGCTCGGAGCAGTCCCTGCGAAGCCTGGTTCCCTCTTCTACCGGAGTTTCTCATCGCAAGGCTGCAGCGCTGCGTGCCATCCAAAATCTATTTAGATCTAGGCATTTCCACAGGGCCGCGCTGCGGCGTGTGACGGATGACCTTGCGGATGTATTTAGGATTGAAATAGCGGGATGGTTCCGCGGGCGTCACAGAAACAAGAAGGGGTCAAGTAATGCGGCGGAAGGCTAGTCGGATGGCGGGTGGGAAGTTGGCGGGGTGCAAGGAGCGCGGGGAGTGGGCGGAGCTTTATTTCATGATGCTGGCGGCGGGGCTGGGGATGAAGGTTTTGCGGCTGTTTGGGCAGACCGGCAGGTACGACGTGGGAGTAGAAAATCGGGGTCGGCTGCTGCGGGTGCAGGTGAAGTCCACGATATACAAGCGGAGGAATGGGGAGTACAGCTTAAATGTGATGGGGCCGCAGCGGAAGAAATATGAGCCGGGGTCGGTGGATTTCTTTGCGATCTTGCTGATCCCGATTGATGACTGGTACATTCTGCCGTTTGAGCTGATGGGGAGGACGAATAGTTCGATTCACTTTACACCGAAGGGGGCGCGGCAGAAGTATGGGGAGTATCGCGAGGCGTGGCATCTGTTGCGGGAGACTGGGTTGACGATTCAGGCTTGCTGCGAGGAGTCGTGGCCGGAGGTGGAGGCGGGGACAGCAGATTCCTCGCTTTGCTCGGAGTGACAATTCTTCTTTTGGACCGGCGGCGGTTTTCTGATGAGAAAATATCAGCTTACTGCTGCGGGGCGAAGTAGCCCTTCCTGGCGCGGACCTGCATGTCTTTCTTGAGGGCGGAAATTTCGATGCTGCGGTAGCGGCCGTCGGCGTCGAAGTCGGCGGGCTTGTAGGAGACTACGTACTGGCTGCGGAGTTCGTCTTCGATAGCGGCGAAGGAGTGGGTGATGTCCTTTACCTTGAAGGGGAAGAAGGCGCGTCCGCCGGTGGCGGTGGCTAGCTGTTCAAGGGTCTTGTCGCCGCGCAGGATCAGGCCGCTATCGTCGGTTGAGATGGCGTAGATGATGACTTCGGCGCGCTGGGCCATTTCGATGGCTTGGGCCTTGGTGACATCGCTCTGATTGTCTTCGCCGTCGCTCAGAATAATGATGGCCTTGCGCACCGGATGTTCGCTGCGATCTTTCAGCAGTTTTTCGCGGCAGATTTTATAGACCGCGTCGTAAAGCGCAGTGCCGCCGCCATCGCGCAGATTGTGCACACCCGTGGAGAGCAGTTGCACGTTGTCGGTGAAGTCCTGCGACATCTGAGTCTGGGTGTTGAAGCCGACAATAAAAGCTTTGTCGAAGCCGGCACGGATGGAGTGCTGCAGAAAGCTGATGGCAGCGGTCTGCTCGAAATCGAAGCGTCCATGGACCGAGCCGCTGACGTCGATTAACAGGCCGAGGTGCAGAGGCAGATCGGTTTCGCGGCGGAAGTTGAGAATCGATTGCGGCGGCTTGTGATCGTCGAGGATCGAGAAATCTTTCTGGCTCAGGTCACGGACGAATTTGCCGTGCTTGTCGGTGGCGATAAAAAGCACGTTCACTTCGTCGACGCGCTTGTGAATGGTGAAGCCGGCCTGGGGATCGTCTTCGACGGGAGGATTGATGTAAGCGTTAAGGGTGGCGGTGTTGAGAGCCGGGGCCGACTGGGCGCGAAGCGGCGACACGGAGAGCGGCGACGCGCAGACGAATGCAGCCAGGAGTGCCGCAAAGACCGCGGCCATTCGGCCGTTGCTGCGCGTGTACTTCATGCCGGAACCATCCAAAATTTTCACTCTCACCCATGGCCAGAGGGTACTCCAATCTATTAGATGCACGCTGGGTGCCGAAAGGCGGCTGGCCAATTCCGCTCAGTCCTGCGTTGACTTTAGGTGGGGCGGGGCGGAGTGCCAAGTTACAAAAGGAGCACCCAAATGGTCATAGCACTATATCGGCGGTTTACGAGTGCGGCAACCCTAAGCCGCAATTCGGGACGGCGGCGCATGAGTAAGGTTTAAGATTAGGTCGGTTCCAGGATATACGGTCGGCAGATGTATTAAGAGTTAGCCGGAGGAAAGCGAACAGATGATAGCGAAGAAAATTGCAGCCTGGTTTCTGGCCTTGTGCCTGGGAGCGTCGGAGACGGCCTTCGCCGCCAACGATGACAAGGAAGAAGATCGAGTCCACGACGCTGGCGTTGTTCTGAAAGAGATTTTGAATATTCCCGACGACATTCCTCAGGATCTGCTGGATAAGGCCGAGTGCCTGGTGATTTTGCCTTCGGTAAAGAAGGGAGCGTTCGGGGTTGGAGGCAGCTACGGTCGCGGGGTCATGATTTGTCGCAGCGGCCTGCACTATACCGGGCTGTGGGGTCCGCCGGCTTTGTATGCGTTGGAGGGAGTCAGCATCGGATTTCAGTTGGGCGGGCAGGCTACGGATTTCGTTTTGCTGGTGATGAATCCTCAGGGTGCGCGCTCGCTGCTCTCGAGCAAAGTGAAGCTGGGCGCGGACGCTTCGGCGGCGGCCGGTCCGAAGGGGCGCACGGCGGAGGGCGCTACCGACGTGGTAATGAGCGCGGAGATTCTTTCTTACTCGCGCAACAAAGGATTGTTTGCCGGAATTTCCTTGGAGGGTTCTACGCTACGCTCCGACGGCAATGCCAATGAAAAACTCTACGGGCGCAGGCTGACCGCGAAAGAAATTATTGTGGAGCACAAAGTCGGGGTTCCGGGCTCGGCGAAAGAATTAGTGGCGCTGCTCGATAAGAAGTCGCCGAAGAATTTGTCGGACCCGAAGTCGCTGGAATAGGTGTAGCGCAAGATTTTCCTGATGCGTCGGAAATCGCTATTCAGCGATGCCGGTGAGTACGATTTCTTGGGTGCCACCGCCGCCGTTATCTTCGGCGACTAAACGTGCGGAACGCGTCCCCGTCTTTTTCGGGCTAAAGGTGACCGCAATGTTGCAACTGGCGCCCGTGTCCAGTGACGCCGGGCAGGTGTTGGTTTCGGAGAAGGCCAGAGCATCGGCGCCCCAAGTGTAAATGAGCTTTATGCTGAGCGCAGCCGTGCCTTGATTCGTCAGAGTGACCGTTTGCGGTGGGCTGGTTGTGCCTACCTTCTGAGGCGGGAAACTCAATGCGCCCGGTGAGAGCTTGACCACAGTTCCGGCGCCTGTGAGTTCAATGACCTGAGGCTTCGACGAGGCGCTGTCGACGATCGAAATGCCTCCCGTTACGCCTCCCGTTGCTTTCGGTTTGAACATTGCTGTGATGGTGCAGTTCGCTCCCGCAGCGACGCTCGACCCGCAGGTGTTGCTCGCCTGGAATGGGCCCAGCACGGTCATCGAAGAAATGGACAGCGCGGTCTTGCCTGTGTTGGTGAGCGTGACGGATTGGGCCGGACTGGCGGTGCCCACGAGTTGGGACAGGAAATGCAGTTGGGTGGTGGGCGAGAAAGTTACGGCACCGGTGTTAAGGAGGAGGATCACGTTGCCGAAAACATAGTCGGGAACGATGATGTCGGTCTTGCCGTCGCCGTTGAAGTCGCCAACGGCCAGGGAGACGGCTTCCTTAACCACTGGATAGGGCGTCGGAGGTTGGAAGGTGCCGTCGCCGTTCCCCAAGGCTACGTCAACGCTGGTGGGCGGGCCCTGCAAGGCCACCGCCAAGTCCGGCTTGCCGTCCCCGTTGAAATCGGCGGCTACTACCCATACCGGGAAAGGCGTGGCGAGTCCTCCGAACGATTGAAAGGTGCCATCGCCGTTGCCCAGAAGCACGTCGGTCCCCCCATACAAGGTCGCGAGGGCCAGGTCCAACTTTCCGTTACTGCGGAAATCCGCCACCGCCACCGAGTCGGGAAACACGCCGACTGGGTAGATCGCGCCCAGAGAAAAAGACCCATTGCCGTTTCCCAGGAGAATCTCTACTTGGCTTATTGTCCCGAACTGCTCCGCAACCGCGAGGTCGAGCTTGCCGTCGCCATTGAAGTCGCCGATTCCCGTGGCAGCCGCGGCGTATGACGGCGAGGTGTTGATCGGCGTCGATTGGAAGGTCCCGTCGCCGTTTCCTAGGAAAACGCTTACGTAGCTGCACGATCCCGAGCTGTACGTCACCAGCAGGTCGAGTTTTTTGTCGCCGTTGAAGTCTCCGGTGGCAACGAAGGCGGGGGTGCAGGAGGTGGCGTAAGCGACCGGAGTCTGAAAAGTCCCGTCGCCGTTCCCCATCAGGACAAAGAGGCCGTTTAGGTCAGCTACAGCCAAGTCGAGCTTGCCGTCACCATTGAGATCCGCTGTTGTGACGAAAAGAGCGCCCGTTCCCACCAGGTAGTTATGAGGCGCATGAAAGGTCCCGTCACCGCTACCGAGGAATATCTGCAGGCTGTTGGTCGCGTCAGCAAAGTCAAGTTTGCCGTCGCGGTTAAAATCGCCAACCACGACCGAGAATGGGGATGCCTCAGCAGGGGTACTGGAACGTGTCTCAAGCGACTGAGCGAACGAGCCCCCCACTGCCCCTGCCGCCAACGCCAGGGCGCCCGTCAATGCCCACAGGAATATAAGTGCGCAGACTCTCCCCTTAGCTTCCGGCACGATAGGTTCGGTGATGCCTTACAATGACGGCATCCATCCGCCTGGGACGTGTCCCGCCGACTTTACGTCCCCCGCAGGATCGGGCAACCCTCCGTTTTGCTACAGCGCCACCGTGACGTGCGCTAACGTAAACTCGACCACTCCGCCCCTTGGATTAGTGTACAGCTACGTTACACCACCATCGCCAATTGGGACCATCGTGCTTTTCTCCGAAGCAGGCGGAGTCCTCGGCGGGCTCCACGAGGTAAACGGACAGTTTGTGATCGACTACTACAATGCGAATTTTGAGGTCGTGGAGGTGGCTTGGGTGAACTCGGACTGGGAACAGACATCGGACCCGCTTGGGGTCATGACGGCCGCCTGCCGGCCCGCCGGGTTCCTGAACTACGTCCTGACCACCCCGCTCCTCAACTCCCGGCTCTCCAAATCGACGAATGGGTTGTGTGCGCAAGGAATCAGCGCTGGCTCCGGGGCGGTAGGGTACTCGCTCGCCTGGTATCTAGACTCTAATGGGGCCTATTTAAACACGGACTACGACAATGTTGAACTCGAGTCCGGGCCGGTGTTTAGCAACATAGAATTTGGCTGCGAAGTCCCGCAACCGCCTGTCCTCGCCAGTATTTGCCCTCCTGGGCAATTTGGCTGTTCTCCCGCAACCACTCAGTGGTCCAACTTTTTTAGCTACATCGACCCCAATGTCGGCTCAATACGGCAGTGGACCTACACAGCAACTGGCAACGCCTGCAATAACGGCACGGCCACCTCAAGTTCCAACAACCAAAAATGGCTCTCGATGAGCATTGTCAACGGTTCCGGCGGGAGCTTCAGTTATCCTAATCTGGGTATGGCAGGATGGTTGTGTGCGAGTTCCCAGCCTAGCACGGTTCCCCCAGCAAGCCTTGCCCGAACAATAGCGCCGCCCAGGGCAATTCGTTCCTCGTCCAGTTCACCGGTACGGGGCAAGTGAAGCCTGGATTTCTAGTTACCGGTATTCTTGGCTGTGAGGGATCAGAGGGCGTCGGTAACGCCACTGACCCGGATCCCTATCCACCGGGCTGCACGCCGGGAGTGAACTGTACGACCCAAACGGGTTTCGCGGCAATTGAGGGTCACATGGAGGCGCAGTGCAAGCACAAGTTGCAGTAGCGAACGCGGGCATCGCCTACAGTTCTTTACGGGGTCTGCGTCAGCGCTAGGCACATTGGGTGCTATCAATTTGTGGGGGGCGATCCAACAGAGCGACGGCGCGTGGTGCGCTGCGCATGGGCGCAGAGCGAACCAATGATGCGCTACCACGATGAAGAGTGGGGCGTGCCCGCGCATGATGACCGCATACTGTTCGAATTTCTGATTCTCGAGGGCGCACAGGCGGGGTTGAGTTGGGAGACGATTCTCAACAAGCGCGAAAATTACCGGGATTCGTTTGATGGTTTCAATCCGGAGCTCGTAGCGCGCTACGACCGGCACAAGATCGCGCAGTTGTTGAAGAATCCTGGGATCGTGCGCAATCGATTGAAGATCGCATCGGCGGCGAAGAATGCGCGAGCGCTGCTGGAAGTCCAAAAAGAGTTCGGCAGCTTCGATCGCTACATCTGGCAGTTTGTGGGCGGAAGGCAGCGAGTGAATTCGTGGAAGGTGCGGCAGCGGGTTCCGGCGCGCACCGTTGAGTCAGACGCGATGAGCAAGGATTTGAAGAAGCGCGGATTCAGCTTTGTGGGATCGACGATTTGTTATGCGTTCATGCAGGCCGTGGGCATGGTTGACGATCATGTAGTCCAGTGTTTCCGGCACGGCCATTCATAGCAAAACTCCCGACCATTTGCGGTGGCGAGCGAATTACTCCAACCGCCATCGCCGACCGCAATCACTTCGCGGGTTGAGGCGGGGAGACCTTATCCGCCTTCTTGTCTTTCAGGTCGAGGCCGTAGGTGGGATGATCGTAGGTGCCGGAGATTCGTATGGGGACGATTTCTCCTTTTTTCTTTTTCTTGAAAAAGGGCTCCATCATTTTCAGCAGAAGAGCTTTGCCGCCGCCTTCGGTATTCGAGATTTTCGAATCCACCTGCATCTGGCCGCGCAGATCGATTTTGCCGCTTATCAGTTCGTAAGTTCCGTCCACGCGGGCGGCCGCGCCGGGAACCCCGAAGGAAAGATTCTGGAAGGTTGCGACTCCATTCAGGGTTCGCACTTGCCCTTTCAAGTCCGTGAGCACGGTTTCGGGATCGGACGGATCCTTCTCTCCGCGCGCGCCAGCGCTGAGTTTATTTACGCCTTCCTGAGTGGAAGGTTTGGAGAAAGCGCCCGCCGCGATGCCAAAATTTCCCTGCAATTTTATTCTTCGCAAGAACGGCTGCGGGCCGCCCGGAATCTGCGCCTGGACGTGCGCGATTAAGCTTCCCGACATCGGCGGCCGATTGGACCGAGCGAACATATGCAGACAATCTTCGATGCGGGCGTTGCTGACTCGCAGATCGATGCGCGCGACTTTACCGTTTTGGTTGGGGGAGCCAGCCACGCTGCCTTCCGCTACTACATGCGTTTTCAGAAAATCTACATTGACTTGCTTTAGATAGGTATCGCCCTGTATGGCATCGACATAGGCGCTGAATTCACTTTTCAGTTGCAACGGATGTCCAGCTGATTTCACTTCGAAATCAAGCGTGTCAGTCGTGCCCGAGATATCGACATGAGCTAAAACGCCGCCGAATTTTCCCTGGGATGACAACTTTCCTGCGACGCCTTCATATACGCTCAGATCAGCCTGCTCAAATTTATACTCGCCAGAAAGAGGAGTTTGCCCGGGATTGCTAACGTTCCAAACGCCAAACCGTCCCGCAGCGGTGACTTCCCCCGGCGGCTCGGGATTGTGAATTTTCACGTTGTAGGTAAGCGGACCGCTCCAGCCCACGTTGTTTAGAGCCGCTTCATGAATATCGAAGCGCAGGGGAGGTTTATTGGGATCATGCAAGCCGAATTCGAGCTCCGCACCGTTGGCAATGATTTCGTCGGTCGTAATCTTTGACGGCGTTGTGTGGAAAGGCCGGCTCGTGCCGAAAGGGGGAACGAAGATGCGAAGGCCTTCGAGGGTGATCTGGCTCAATCGCTTCGATATAGCGCTGAAATAGCTTCCCCGGATCGTCAGCTTTTCGATGGAGATGAGAGGCTTGGATTGGGCGGGATCGTGAATAAAAGCTACTTGCTTCAGCACGCAACCTGGAGAAGGGAAATAGAATCTCTCGAAGCTTTTCACTTGCACCTGGCTATCGCTCGCCTCGCGCAAGCTTTGCAGGACCGAGGAGCGTGAAAACGGCAAAAGGCTGAAAGTCGCGACTGCCACGGCGGCGAGCGCCAAGACGACCAGGATAACGATATGCCAGGTTGTAAGAGCGAGAAGTTGCTTCCTTCGCGTCTGGAGCGTTGCGGGTGGCGTAGCTGTGCCTGGCATTAGCCTTTGAGGCGCCCAGTTGCCCTTACGGTTGCTGTGGAAAGCCTGGAAACCAGAAAATCGTTGTATCTCGCTCCGCGAAGTGTGGCAGGTGCCGGGAGAAGTTTCAAGGCAAAAGCAAAGGCCGCCCTCGGCAGGCGGCCCTTTTTGACCCGGCGGCAGTTTTTAAACAGGCGCTACTTGAAATTGATCACACCGAAGTAGCCATCGGTGTCGCCGGGGCCGGCAGTGAAATAAAGCGCGTTGGTGTTACCATTGGCGGAGCTTCCGCCTCCGAACTCGATCCCCCACAGCCCGTTGATGGTGACCGGCTTGTTCGCGGGCGTCATCATCGTGCCCACGAGCTTACCCGTGGTCAGATTGAAGCCGTTGATCGTGCCTTTGCTGTTGTTGTTGCTGACCAGCAGAGTGCTGCTGAGTGGTCCGAAGTTTGCCGGAGCCACGGCCAATCCCCAAGGCTGGTTCAGCGGTTTGCCATGAACCAGGTGCTTCAAGAATTTGCCGGTCTCGTCGAAAATGTCGACGTAACCGCCGGATCCGCCCGAAGTGCTGGCGAATGTAACATAGACTTTACCGGCAACATCCTGAATGCCAAAGGGCGCAAAGCCTGTGGGCAGCGCGGTATCGGTGAACGACTTCACAAAGTTAAAGCTGCCGTCGTAAATATCCACCTTATTATTGGCGGCGTCGGCGGCGAAAAGAAAGTTCCCCGAGGTTTTGCTGGTGATGGCCAACCCGGTGTAGGACGCGCCGCTGCTGGTAACGGCGATCAGGGCCGCGCTGGGGTTGAACGACGACCATCCGCTGATGGTGCCGTCGAGTGTGGCGAAAAGAAATACTGACGTCCAGCTATCGATCTGGAACTCAGTGGAGCCGTTGTAGACGATGCCGGTGGGCGATCCCGAGCCGGTGCCGCTGGCGGGAGGAACTATCACCTGTAAACTCTGCGGATTGCCTTTGCCATCATAGAGCGTCGACCAGCCGTCGGCTTCGTCGCTGACCCAGAAGGGCGCGCTGGGAGCGTAGGTCAATCCCCAGGCATTTTTCAGCAGGGGGTCGGTGTGTTTGGCGCCCGACTTGTCAGAAACCAGATAGGTGGGTTGATATTGCGCCAAAGCCGCGCTGGAAGCGAACACCAGCGTGAGTAGGGCCGTAAGAATATGAGTGAGCTTGAGCCAACCGTGCATGCGAATTCTCCTTTGTAAAGCGAGTGAGGGTGAAGCGAAGCCCCATTACGAAATCTGATTCGACGAAGTCTGATTCAGCGAGATTCAGTTTCCATTTGGCCGCGGTTTGGATCCCGGCCTGCGAACCATCGTCATGCTAGGGGGCCCGGCCCGCGCGATTGTCAAAGGATTGTCATCAGTTTGTACAATTCCTGTCAGTGGTAGAACCGATGTTCTGTAGGGCCATTGTTCTGCGGGTGAGAAGTTTCTATTCGTCGGGCCACTCGTTGGAGTGATAGGATATCGGGCTTGCTGGAAGGTTTAACCTGGGGTGCAGTTGACTATGTCCGCGCGTTCGGTGGCATCGCCCAGAGTGGTTTGCATCGAAGACTTCCGCCCCATCGCGCGGCAGCGCTTGCCGCAGTCGGTGTTCGACTACCTCGACGGCGGTGCCGAAGGCGAAGTCACGCTACGAGAGAATTGCCGCATTTTTGATGACGTGACCTTTCGTCCGCGGCATGCGGTTGCGTTGTCGTCATGCAGTCTGTGCACCAGCGTTCTGGGATTCAATCTCGCCCTTCCATTCTTGCTCGCTCCCGTGGGATATAGCCGCCTGATGCATCCCGGAGGAGAAGTGGCGGCGGCTCGGGCTGCTGGCCGCGCCGGCACAGGTTATATTCTCTCGACGATTTCCGGGCACAAGTTGGAAGATGTGAAGGCGGGCTCGTCGGGGCCGGTTTTTTATCAGCTTTACCTCATGGGCGGGCGCGGCGCTGCCGAAGCTTCGATTGAGCGCGCGCGCGCGGCAGGATTTTCGGCGCTGGTGGTGACGATCGATACTCCCGTGTCTGGCATCCGCGAGCGCGATTATCGCAACGGCATGAAGGAACTGATCAGCGGTGGTCCGTTCGAGAAAATTCGCTACCTCCCGCAGATCTTGTCGCGGCCAGGCTGGCTGATCGGTTACCTGCTCGATGGCGGTCTGCCCGGGCTGCCGAACGTGGTAGTGCCGGGCAGAGGTCAGATGAAACTCATCGATGTGGCGGCGGCGCTGGCGGAATCCGCCGTGACCTGGGCCGATCTCAAGTGGATTCGCGATGCGTGGAAGGGGCCGATTGTAGTGAAGGGCGTTCTCACGGCCGACGATGCGCGACGCTCGATCGATGAAGGCGCGGCGGCGATCTCGGTTTCGAATCACGGCGGCCGGCAACTCGATGGCGTTCCTGCATCTCTCCGAGCTTTGCCGGAGGTTGTCGAAGCAGTGCAGGGGCGCGTCGAAGTGCTGATGGATGGTGGCATTCGCCGCGGCACCGATATTGTGAAAGCTCTTTGCCTGGGGGCGCGCGCAGTATTGTGCGGGCGCGCCTACGCATATGGACTGGCGGCCGGTGGCGAGGCCGGGGTTGATCGCGCCATCGAGATTCTGCGCGTGGACCTCGATCGCACCCTGCGCTTGCTAGGTTGCGCCTCCGTTGGCGAACTGGATCGCTCTTACGTGAATGTTCCAAAAAGCTGGGAGGCGAACTGAAAAACCCTGGTTCGTGAGGGATTGGAAAGTGCACGACTTCAGTCGTGCCGTAAGTTGCCGCGGAATTGACGCGGCTTTCAGCCGCCGAGGTTCGCAGTAGGCAAGAGTAACGTCGTTTCAGTTGCATCGAGTGGGCGGGGAGGAAGCCATGCAGTGGACTCAGATCTACGATCCGTTCGGACATTGGTGGCTTTCGACGCTGGTCGCGGCTTTGCCTATCATTGTTCTGTTCGGGTTGCTGGCCGGGCTCAAGGTCAAGCCGCACTGGTGCGCCATCGCGGGCGCTGCTACCGCCGTGGCCGTGGCGATCATTTTTTTTAGAATGCCTCTGGCGCTCGCGGCCATGAGCTTCGGCTACGGCGTAGCCTTCGGAGTCTTGAAGATCGCATGGATCGTGCTGGCCGCGGTATATCTCTACGATATATCGGTCGAGACCGGACAATTCGAAATCATGAAAGAGTCGGTGGCCGGGATCACCGCCGATCGCCGATTGCAAGTCTTGCTCGTGGCGTTTTGCTTTGGCGCATTCATCGAAGGAGCTGCGGGCTTTGGCGCGCCCGTGGCGATTGCCGGAGCGTTCATGATCGGCCTGGGTTTCAAACCCTTTCACGCCGCCGCCTTGAATCTGATCGCCAACACTGCGCCGGTTGCGTGGGGCGCGATCGGAACTCCCGTGCACACACTGGCTGCGGTCACTTCGCTGCCGGAATCCGACCTCAACGCGATGATCGGAAGAATTCTCCCATTCACCGCAGTGATCGTGCCTTTCTGGCTGGTGCGAACCATGGTGAGTTGGCGGGAGACATTTGAAGTTCTCCCCGCCATTCTGGTGGTTGGCGTGTCGTTCTCGCTCACGCAATTCTTCTGGTCGAATTACGTCGACAGCAATCTGGTGGACATCATGGGAGGCGTGGTCTCGATTATAGTGACATTGATTTTTCTTCGATTCTGGAAACCGAAGAAGATTTGGCGCTTCGATTATGACGACAAGCCAGCGGTTGCATCGCATAAGCCCGGCGCACTTTCCGACGATGTGGGCGGCGAGTGGACTGCAAAACAATTCGATGGCGCACTCAAAGTTCAGAAATACACCGCAGCGCAAGTCTTAAAGGCATGGATGCCGTTTGCTATTCTCTCGCTCTTTGTGCTCCTGTGGGGCCTACCCAAGATCAAACTGGCTATGAATCAGGCCACCACTCCGGCTTTTAAAGTTATGCTGGCAAATGGGAAAGTCCGCCCCGGTCCGGCGGGCTGGGACGTGCCTTATCTGCACAATGCGATTTCTCGCGCCTCGCCTATTGTTACCAAGCCGACTCCCGAGGCGGCGCGCTACGATTTCAACTGGCTCTCCGCGACCGGCACCGGATGTTTCTTCGCGGCGATAGTCTCTGGATTGTTGCTCGGCCTGGGGCCGCTGAGGCTGATGCAAATTTTCTGGCGAACGCTGGTGCGCATGCGCCTCGCCATGATTGCCATCTCATTCATGCTGGGGCTTGGATACGTTACGCGTTACTCGGGCCTCGATGCCGTGCTGGGCTTGGCCTTCACGCGCACCGGATGGATGTATCCTTTCTTCGGAACTTTCCTCGGTTGGCTGGGCGTCGCGCTCACCGGCAGTGACACGTCAGCAAATGCACTCTTTGGTAGCCTGCAGAGAATCACATCGCAGCAACTCGGCATAGATCCGGTACTCATGTGCGCAGCCAATAGTTGCGGCGGTGTGATGGGCAAGATGGTTGACGCGCAGTCGATCACGATTGCCACAGCCGCTACTGAGCAAGTCGGCAACGAAGGAATTATCTTTCGCTTTGTGGCTTGGCATTCGGTGGCGCTCTGTTCCATCGTCGGCATCATCGTTCTGCTCTATGCTTATGTTTTCAAATATGCCGTGCCGCACGGACTTACCTTCGTGAAATAACTATCGCTGCGGCAACGGCGGGGAGGAGCGGGGGAGGCTTGAGTCGCAGATGAGTGGACTCGATGAGAATTCAGATTGCGGTTCTACTGAACGAAGGCGTAAGTTGCAAAGCTCTTCCCCGTCGATTAAGCTTAATTTCTCTTCCTCTTTCGCGCAGCGAATCGAGTAGCACGAAGCCGGGATGGCGGAACTGGCAGACGCAGCGGACTCAAAAGCGGATGCTGCTTACCTCTTAAGTATAAGTAAATAAATAAGATAATTGCGCGTCAGCCGACGCGGCGGATTTTTATCGCTTAAGTGCTTGAGGACACTGGCTATTCAGCACGGCACAAATTCGCGGACTCTTCCATAGCCCGCCAACCGGGAGTTCCGCGCGGGTCGGAAAGTCGACAGGTTGGGTGACGCCTTAGTGTTTGCCATATGGTCCTCTAATCCGTATGAAATTTCGGGTTCACCAAACCAATCAGCTCCTCGCGAACCCCATGAAGGATCTCTCGCGATAAGTTGGGATCGGACACAGCACGGGATAGATTGATCGCTCCGAGCAGAGCGCTCAGAATAAGCAGGGCACGCCGGCGCTTATCCGAGCGCCGGTTCGATGGAAGAAGGGCGCTGAAGAACGCCAGGCTCCGCTTTACCCGCGCCGTGTACAGGGCCCGCGCGGATTTGCTCCCCCGGGTCATGTCGCCTACTAACGCTCCCATCGCACAGCCGGTTCCCGGCGCATCGCGGTGCGCCTCCGTCAGGTAGTTCTGGAGAAGGTGCGCCATGTCGGCCGTATGCTCTTCCCAAACGTCAAGATCCTTGAATGCCGCCGCGAGCGCCTCCACGACCAGTTCATCGCGCGATCCGAAGTGTTTGTAGAAACCGCCGACAGTAACACCTGCCTCTCTCATCACATCGGCAACGCCGATGCCTTCCAGACCAAGTTCGCGAAACCTCTTGGCAGCAACTTTCACGATCCGAGTGTGCGTCTCCGCCTTGTCACTCTTCGAATAACCCATTTGCCGTTACCATCTCTTCCCGAGTCCGCATTTATGGCTCCCTGCAGAAAGAGCCCCTAGAGTATCAGCGTACTCTTCAGCGATTGGATGCAAACTGCCGCATCCTTGGTGCAAAAGCTCATTGCATCAATAGTAACAATGAACGGCTTTCGAAATGAAGCGGCACCGAAATGTCTCGAAAAGATTTTATAAAATACTTTGCAACTTCTGGATTACGAGCATACTCTAGTGTAGAGAAAGCGCAGATCAACCTTTTCCCCAGCACAGGAGAAGAAATGAGCGACTCGTCCCCAGAACGAAATAAGGCAATCGTGCTCGAAGCATTCGAGACACTGTTCAACAAGCGTGACTACGTTGCGGCGGAACGCTTCTGGTCACCGAACTACATTCAGCACAGCGCACACATACCGCCAGGTCGCGAAGGACTGTTCAATCTGGTCCGCTCAGTGCCGGAGACTTTGCACTATGAGAACCAGCTCATCATCGCAGAAGGCGATTACGTCATAGCGCATGGCCGCTTCACTGGGATGGGAAGGCCCGCCGCGTGGATCGCCGCCGACGTTATCCGGTTCGAAGACGGTCTTCTCAAAGAGCATTGGGACGTTTTACAGGATGAGGCGACCAAGGCCGAATCTGTCAGCGGCCTTCCCATGTTCGGCGACAGGTTCCCCAAGTGATAGCAGAAGACAAGGCGATAGCCCTGAAGGCGTTCGACACTTTTTTTACGAAACCCAGGAGGTAGTAACTATGACGTCATCCGTTGTTTCGAATGAAATGTATGTGATTTTAGGAGCGAGCGGGAACACCGGCTCGATCATCGCCAATTCTCTGTTGTCAGCGGGCAAGAAGGTACGCGTCGTGGGACGCGACTCGGGGCGACTACAGCGCTTTGTGGACAAAGGCGCGGAAGCGTTCACGGCTGAAATGAGCGATGCAGCTGCGCTCTCCAAAGCCTTCAGCGGCGGGCGCGCGGCATACCTGCTGTTGCCACCAGCGAAATCCCCGGAGGAGCAAGAGCGAGATAGCGATGGGATCGCAAAGGCCGTAAGGGAATCCGGCCTGCGCTACGCGGTGCATTTGAGCAGCTACGGCGCGCAGGTTGCGGAAGGCGCCGGTCCAGTCTCGGGACTGCATTCTTCGGAACAAAAACTGAATGCTATCGACGGTCTAAACGTTCTGCACCTGCGCGCCGCGTATTTCATGGAGAACAATCTGGCCGCGATCGGCATGATTCATGGGATGGGAATCTTCGGTAATGCGCTGCTACCCGACCTGAAGATTCCCATGGCCGCGACGCGCGACGTTGGTGACTACGCCGCGCAGCGACTTCTGCACCTGGATTTCTCCGGCAAACAAACGCGCGAACTGCTTGGGGAGCGCGACCTCTCGATGACGGAAGCTACCGCAGTGATTGCGCGCGGCATCGGTAAACCGGATCTGCGTTACCAGCAGTTCCCGTATGACCAAGTGCAGCAGGCATTGACGCAATTGGGTGTTCCGCCGAAGGGAGCTGCCATGTACATCGAGATGTACAAATCCATCAACGCAGGAGTCCTCGTTCCGCTGGAGCCGCGCTCGCGGGAGAACACCGCACCGACTTCGCTTGAACGATTTGTGCAGGAAGTTTTTGTGCCTGCGTATCACGGGAAGGCTCAAAGCGTTTAGCCCCGGGGCGGCACCGGTTGCGCCTGTTTGCAGGCGAGGGTTCTGGAGGGATCAATGACAACGATAAAGGCGATGCGGCTGGCTTCGGTGGTCACGGCAATCGATGTCCTGGTCGCCAGCGGCTTTTCGATCGTGGGGATCATCCGTCCGCAATACCTGGTCCCTGCGGGATCCGTTCCAACGCAGGCGTCGTTGATATTGGCGATGTACGCGGCGGCACGCACAATTCCTCTGGCTTTGTTCGCGTTGTGGGCGATCTACAAGCAGGCGTTGCCTGCGTTGGTGCTTCTGGGTGCGCTCGCCGGCGCCATGCAATTGCTGGATGCCGGAATCGGTTTGTTTGAGCATGATCTCGGGAAATGCGCTGGGCCGCTCTTTATCGCTGTCCTCCAATTCTTCGTGGTGTATCTGCTTCACAGATCCGTGCGGATCACGCCGCAAACCGAGCGCTGATAGGCTCAGCCCTAATTAAAAAATGCGGACTAACTGATGGTCAGAAACAGGAGAATATCGATGAAAAACGCCAAAGAACTCATGCTTGAATACACCGCCTTCTCGTTCAGAGATCCGAAGAAAGCGGCTGAGATGTTTGCGGAAGACGGCGCTTTTGAGCTGCCGTATCTTGCGACGTTCGGACTTCCTACGCAGTACAGGGGCCGAGACGCGATCGCCGGCTTTTTCCAATCCGTGCTCGACATCTATCCCGGTTTCCAATTCGAGAATACGAAGGTGTTGATCGATACTCCCGACCAAGTCTTTGCAGAATTCGAGGCCACTGCGGTGTCAAGCAAAACCGGACGAACTGTTCATCAACTCTTCTTTGCGCGACTGGTTGCCGAGAAAGGAAGGATCAAGCTGTTTAGAGAAGCTCTGAATACTGTCGAAGTGGCCCGGGCCAATGTACAGGATAGCGCGGGCTTGTTTTGAAAAGGATTCGTTGGGTCGTTAAGGGTGCCTTCATCCCAGCGGATAGCTCAGCAACAACGGAGAAAGGCAATGACCAAAAAGCTCGAAGGCAAGACCGCCGTCATCACCGGCGGAACAGAAGGGATTGGGTTCGCTACGGCAAAACTTTTCGTCGAAGAGGGTGCCTATGTCTTCATAACGGGCCGTCGCCAGAAGGAACTCGACGAGGCTGTGAAGGCAATCGGCACCAACGTTTCTGGCGTTCAGGGCGACGTCGCCCAATTGGCCGACCTTGATCGTCTCTACGAGACCGTCTCCAAGGCCAAGAGGCGAATCGACATCATTTTCGCTAATGCCGGCGTGGGCGAATTCGTTGCCTTTGGAGCCGTTACCGAAGAGCATTTCGACAAGATATTCAACATCAATGTAAGGGGAACGCTGTTCACGGTGCAAAGGGCCTTGCCGTTACTGAATGATGGCGGCTCGATCATTCTCAACGGCTCTGTCGCGAGCATCAAGGGCACGGCCGCCTTCGGCGTCTACGCCGCGAGTAAGGCCGCAATCCGATCTTTCGCGCGAACCTGGACTACGGATCTGAAGGACCGTCGTATCCGCTCAAACGTTGTCAGTCCGGGTCCGATCGATACGCCGCTGGCGAGTCGGCAGTCCGCAGATGTGATTGCGCGGATTGTGTCCACCATCCCCATGGGACGCATGGGGAAACCCGAGGAAGTTGCCAAGGCCGCGCTGTATCTGGCATCCGACGACTCAAGTTTTGTCACGGGTATTGAACTGTTCGTTGATGGGGGCAGAGCGCAGGTCTGAGCGACTCCCCCGGTTAGGAGAAATGTCAATGATTACCCAACAGCATTTGGCTTCTATCAACCGCGCGGATCGCGATCTATCCGCACGGGAGAAGGTCCTGAATTCCGCCATCATTGCCGCCGATATCAGCAGCGGCTGGGAAGCAGTATCTTCAGATTTTTGACGCGTTCTACGCCGATCATGTCGAGGTCAGCGACGGCACCGAGAGTGGCGCGGTATTTGGCCGGGAGCGGATTCGCGCCCTCCTCTTAAAATTCCTTGTCCCGATTCATGTAATGGCTGAGATTGGCGGCCTGTCGGTACAGATTCGAGAAAGCCCGATTCTCGGAGACACCGCAGATGAGACACATTCGGCCTGGTCAGTGGATCTGATCGGGGTGTCAGGCAGGACGTGCCAGATTTCCTGGTGCACTCTTCGACGCTGGGCTGATTCTCGCGTCGTATACGAACGCCATTACGACCACCAGCAAACCGGCGGGCCTCTAACCTTCGACGATCTTCGTCTGCGTCCGTCATCGGCGAGTGTGAGCGATCAACGGCCGTCTTAGCCGCGGCAAACTTGCTTTGCTGCGAGATCAGTACCGGATGTAGAGGAGGACCGCAATGCCAACCACCACTAGCACCACGCTGAAGTGGGACGTTTTAGTAACAAATCGCCAAGGCCTCACCCGCGACTTGCCACCGGGGAAAGAAAAATGGATGTGGGTGCCGACATCGGCCACACTTATTTATGGCGAACGGGACGCTGTTCTCGTCGACGCCTTTCTTACCGTCGAGCAGGCGCACGCCGCAGTGGAATGGG
The DNA here is from genome assembly GCA_963789875.1 of uncultured Acidobacteriaceae bacterium. GTDB lineage: Bacteria > Acidobacteriota > Terriglobia > Terriglobales > Acidobacteriaceae > Sulfotelmatobacter. The sequence goes on from CAWBMI010000002.1 coordinate 1,218,734, forward strand.
TCGCGGCGAGCGGCAAGAACCTGACTACGATCTATATCACTCACGGCCACGGCGATCATTTCTTTGGCATCGGCGCCCTCCTGGATCGGTTTCCGAATGCCAAAGCGGTTGCAACGGCTGACGTTCTGAAGGTCATGCGCCGGCAAATGTCTCCGGAATTCGTCGCGAGTTTCTGGAAGGCACGCTATCCCGGCCAGATTCCGGAGCACCTGGTCCTTCCCGAGGAACTCCGGGGTAATGTGATCGACCTCGAAGGTCGTGAGCTTGTCGCAGTCGAAGTGGGGCATACCGACACCGACAACACGACTTGTCTTCACGTGCCATCAGTCGGGTTGGTCGTCGCTGGCGACGCCGCCTACAACGATGTTCACCTCTACCTCGCCGAGTCAAACGCGCAAACTCGCCGCGAGTGGATCACTGCGCTCGACACTATTGAGACGCTGAAACCGCGCGCCGTGATCGCGGGGCACAAGAAAGCTGACAGGGACGACAGTCCAAGAATCATTGAAGAGACCCGTCAATACATCCGCGATTTTGAGCGCGTCGCGTCGATGACGGCGACGGCGAAAGAGCTATACGACCAGATGCTGGAGATCTATCCGGATCGAGCCAACCCGGGCTCACTATGGGGTTCGGCGCACGTGGCGAAACCGTAAATTCGTCGCAATGAAAGACAGCGCATCGCGCGGAATGGACGGCTGAACTGGAAGAACGCGATATATCAAATGCTTCAAGACTGGAACGAGTTTAGGACTTCGCAATCGATGAAAAGGAGGATATCCGATGAAGAATAACGCAATGGCAATAGGCGTCAGAACACGAATCATCTACTGTGCGATGGCGATCATGACAATCATTCTAAGCATGGGAGAAAACACAATGGCACAAACAAAATCAACGGCAGTTGTGAAGAACATCGTTCTCGTCCACGGCGGTCTGGTGGACGGGTCCGGTTGGAAGGATGTCTATAAAATCCTGAAGAAGGATGGCTACACGGTCGCGATTGTTCAGGAACCGACCATCTCGCTGCCAGACGACGTGGCGGTCACGAAGCGCGTGATTGACGGTCAGAACGGCCCGGTGATCCTCGTCGGCCACTCGTATGGCGGAGTAGTGATCACCGAAGCGGGCAACGATCCAAAGGTCGCTGGTTTGGTCTACGTCACGGCATTCGCACCGGACAAGGGCGAATCGGCGGCGGCGATCATTAAGAGTGCACCCGCGAGCGCGCCTGCTCCGCCGATCCTGCCGCCTCAGGATGGATACCTATTCCTCGATAAGGCCAAGTTCCCGGCCGCATTCGCCGCGGACGTAAGTCCTGACCTGGCTTCGTTCATGGCCGACTCTCAGGTCCCGTGGGGTGTGGAAGCGCTCGGTGGTGCGATCACCCAGCCGGCATGGAGAACAAAGCCAAGCTGGTACCTCATCACTACCGAAGACAAGATGATCCCGCCTGACGCCCAGGGGCTATGTCCAAACGCGCAGGCTCAACCGTTGTCGAGGTCAAAAGCAGTCACTCCGTGTTCCTGTCCCATCCTCAAGCCGTCGCTCATCTTATCGAGCAGGCCGCAACAGGTGCCTTGGTGGCAACGAAAGAAGGCGCAACGAATGCTGCCGCAGATTAGGCTTCAAGTGCCACACTGGATTCGACGAGGCGGAGATTTTCGCAGAGTGTGATTCATGTCTACGGAATTCTTAACCTCGTTGAGTCCAGCCTCTAACTTCGCAGTGATGTCAAGTGTGCTCACGCTGCGGCTTCCCGCAGTAGATCCTCGATTTTTTTATCCAAATCCCTCGCGACCTCTAGTGCGTCGCGATTCCCATAAGGGGCTAAGAAGCTTGCCATTCTGTCATATGACAGATGGACGCCATCGGCGCGCTCATCCACAAGCGTAGAGAGTGATTCACGCCTACGAAATTCTTAACCTCGTTGAGTCCGGCCGCAAACTTCGCAGTGATGTCAAGTGTGCTCAAGCTGCAGCCTGCCGTAAGAGATCTCGATTTTTTTATCCAGATTCCGGGCGACCTCTAGTGCGTCGCGATTCCCATAAGGGGCTAAGAAGCTCGCCATCCTGTCATATGACAAATGGACGCCATCGGCGCGCTCATCTACAAGCACGGTAACCGGCGCGTAAGAGCCCGCATCCGGAACATGCTTGACCATTTCCTTCATGATGAGGGGATTGCCAATGACGAAGCGAATCATCTTCGAGTCTCGCGGCCCGTTTCTTTGCGCAGAATCGCGCCGTGATCCAACTGCATAAACAGCATCAGTCCTACTGTGCTCAGGCCTTTCTCAACTGTGCTTTTCAGCTCGGCAAAAGAGCGCGCTTCGTGAGTTGATCTCCCGAATTCAGCCATATCCGGATGACCGATGGCGGCGTTCACACCGGCTATTACTTCATCAAATGGCTTGGAAGTCGTCAGACTGAACCGCTCTATCTCGATTTTTCTTATCATCTCGAAGGTCACCGCAGTTTTTGTTGTAGAAATTCGCTCGTCCGACCGTTGGCAAGGTGAGCCGCGGCGGCGTTGTAATGCGCCCCATTATGACGAGAGAAGGCATGACTCTGACCCGGATAGCTGTAGACCGTTGCGTTCGGTTTCTTGGCAAGTGCCGCTTTAATCTCCGCTTGTGCAGCCTTGGAAATGAACTCATCCTCCTCGGCTACATGCATGAGAATGGGCGCATGAAGCCCATCGATCTCTCCCAGATATTTCTCAGTATCGGCGCCGTGATACCAGACCGCGGCGTCGATCCCGTCGTTGCGGACGGCTGTCATGAAGACCATCAGCGCGCCGAGGCAATAGCCGAGCAAGGCAACCTTACCGTTGCATTCCGGAAGACTGCGTGCTGCGTCAATGGTGTCCTTTATGTCCCTTACGCCCGCATCTCTGTCATAAGCCGAATAGAGGCGAAGGCCGTGGTCCCAGTCGGCTTGGGAGGTGACGTTCAGGTCGACGCCTGGCTCCTGCCGCCAGTACAGGTCTGGAGCGAGCGCGAGGTAACCTTGTTCCGCCAATTCATCGCAGTGCCTGCGAATGTCGGCGTTCACCCCGAACAGCTCCTGCAGAACGACAACGGCCGGAGCCGGTACTGTCTCCGGCCGCGCGATATAGGCGGCAAACTTGCCGTCCTGCCCTTGTACGGTGATGTGATCTTTCATGGTGTACTCCTCAGGCAGCTATCTTGATCCGTTCGGAGGTGGCAGCCGCTTCGATGAGCTTGGCTGCTTCCTTCGGATGAGACATGTAGGCCACGTGGCTCGACTTCACCTCGACCGTCTCTGCCTTCGCGCGCTTCGCCATCATGCGCTCCTGGTCCGGATTGATCGATCGGTCTTCGCTGGCCACCATGTACCAGGTGGGCTTGTGCTTCCACGCGGGATTCTTTACCTGATGCGTGAACGAGTCGGTGGAGATCGGCACCTGCGCTATTGCCATGAACTCCGCTTCATCCCGTGGAATGTCCGCTGCGAAGTCGGCGACGAAGTGGGCCTCGTCGATCCACCAAAGCCCATTGCTGTCCGCTTTAAACGCCTTCGATGCTTGCGGCAACGCCGTTTCGATCGACGCACAACTCTCGCCTTCATCGAGAGCAAATGCAGCAATATAGACCAGTGCTGCAACGTTTGGATGATTTCCGGCCTCGGTGATGATGGACCCGCCATAACTATGGCCGACCAGCACAACCGGCCCGCCCATGGCATCGATGGCGGCCTTTGTGTACTTTTGATCGTCGGCGTACGAGGTCTCGGGAGGCTGTGCCACCGACACTCTGTAGCCATCATTCTTGAGGATGTCCGCGACCCTCTTCCAGCCCGAGCCATCCGCGAAAGCTCCATGCACCAGAACTACATTCTTAATATGCTGACTCACGATTATTCTCCTTTGCAGTAGAGATCCAGACGGATCATTTGATTTTCGATTTCAATCTTGCGCGCCTTCGCGTCAAATCGCTCTTGCTTCGCGCGCGGGACGCACATTTCACTTGCAACGTAAACATTTACCGACTGCTAGTTGGCGTGCGCGGAGGAAGCAGCCTCTTCGATGAGCTTGGCTGCTTCCTTCGGGTGAGACATGTAGGCCACATGGCTGGCATTCACTTCGACCGTCTTGGCATTGGCGCGCTTCGCCATCATGCGTTCCTGATCGGATTGATCGACCGGTCTGAGCTGGCCACCATGTACCAGGTCGGCTTGTTCTTCCAGGCGGGATTCGTGACCTTGTGGGTGAATGAGTCGGTGGAGATCGGCACCTGCGATATAGCCATGAAGTGAGCCTGGGCCGCGGGAATATCCGCTGCGAAGTCGGCAGCGAAATGGTCCTGTTCTATCCACCAGTTTCCATTGCTATCCGGCTTGAATGCCTTGGAGGCTTGCGGCACGGCCGTTTCGATCGACGCACAGCTCTCACCTTCATCGAGCGCAAAGGCGGCGATGTATACCAGTGCCGCAACGTTTGGATCGTTGCCGGCCTCGGTGATGATGGACCCGCCGTAGCTATGGCCGACCAGGACGACCGGCCCGCCCATGGCGTCGATTGCGGCCTTCGTGTATTTTTGGTCGTCGGCGTACGAGGTCTCGGGAGGCTGCGCAACCGACACCGTGTAGCCATCCTTCTCAAGGATCTTTGCGACGGCGTCCCAGCCGGAGCCATCGGCGAATGCCCCATGCACCAGAACCACGTTTTTGATGCCAGTCGGGCGACGCGGGACCTGCCGCGGCAGCGATCAGAGCCGCGCCCATGACGGGGTTTCGCTCGTCGCGAACAACACCGTCCTGGCTGAAGGCGAAGGGCTTCAGTCGTCCGAAACGGGTGTCACTGGAGTTGCTGATGTAGAAATTCGCTCGTCCGACCGTTGGCAAGGTGAGCCGCCGCGGCGTTGTAATGCGCCCCATTATGACGAGAGAAGGCATGACTCTGACCCGGATAGCTGTAGACCATTGCGTTCGGTTTCTTAGCAAGTGCCCCTTTAATCTCCGCTTGTGCAGCTTTGGACATGAACTCATCCTCCTCGGCTACATGCATGAGAAGGGGCGCATGAAGCCCACCGACCTCTCCCAGATATTTCTCCGTGTCGGCGCCGTGATACGAGACCGCGGCGTCGATGCCGTCGTTGCGCACGGCTGTCATAAAAACCATCAGCGCGCCGAGGCAATAGCCGAGCAAGGCAACCTTACCGTTGCATTCCGGAAGACTGCGTGCTGTGTCAATGGTGTCCTTTATGTCCCTTACGCCCGAATCTCTGTCATAGGCCGAATAGAGGCGAAGGCCGTGTTGCCAGTCGGCTTCGGAGGTGACGTTCAGGTCGACGCCCGGCTCCTGCCTCCAGTACAGGTCTGGAGCGAGCGCGAGGTAACCTTGTTCTGCCAATTCATCGCAGTGCTTGCGAATGTCGGCGTTCACACCGAAAAGTTCCTGCAGAACGACAACAGCGGGAGCCGGCAAAGTCGTCGGCCGCGCGATATAGGCGGCAAACGTGCTGTCATCTCCTTTTATGGTGATGTGATCTTTCATTGTGTACTCCTCAGGCAGCTACGTTGATCCGTTCGGAGCTGGCAGCCTCTTCGATGAGCTTGGCTGTTTCCTTCGGATGAGACATGTAGGCCACGTGGCTTGCCTTTACCTCGACCGTCTCAGCCTTAGCGCGCTTCGCCATCATGCGCTCCTGGTCCGGATTGATCGATCGGTCTTCGGTGGCCACCATGTACCAGGTGGGCTTCTTCTTCCACGCGGGATTTTTAACCTGATGGGTGAACGAGTCGGTGGAAATCGGAACCTGCGATATAGCCATGAATTCCGCCTCATCTCGCGGGATGTCCGCCGCGAAGTCGGCCGCGAAATGTGCCTCGTCGATCCACCAAAGCCCATTGCTGTCCGGTCTGAACGCCTTCGATGCTTGTGGTAACGCGGTTTCGATCGACGCACAGCTCTCACCTTCATCGAGAGCGAAGGCGGCAATGTAGACCAGTGCCAAAACATTTGGATCGTTCCCGGCCTCGGTGATGATGGCCCCGCCATAGCTGTGGCCGACCAGGACGACCGGGCCGCCCATGGCGTCGATTGCGGCCTTCGTGTACTTTACGTCGTCGGCGTACGAGGTCTCCGGAGGCTGTGCCACCGATACTTTGTAGCCATCATTCTTGAGGATATCGGCAACCCTCTTCCAGCCAGAGCCATCTGCGAAAGCTCCATGCACCAGAACCACATTCTTAATATGCTGACTCATGACCATTTCTCCTTTGCGGTAAAGATCCACTCGGATCAATTGAGTTTCGATGTCGAACGCCGAACCGCTATCGTTTCAGTAAGGCGTACAACTCATTTGCAAGGTAAGAATCTATTGACTCCTAGTTGACGTGTGCGGGCGCAGCAGCCTCTTCGATGAGCTTGGCTGCTTCCTTCGGGTGAGACATGTAGGCGACATGGCTCGCATTCACTTCGACCGTCTTGGCATTGGCGCGCTTTGCCATCATGCGTTCCTGCTGAGGATTGATCGACCGGTCTGAACTGGCCACCATGTAAAAGGTCGGTTTGGTTTTCCAGGCGGGATTTGTGACCTTGTGGGTGAATGAATCGGTGGAGATTGGCACCTGCGATATAGCCATGAAGTGAGCCTGGGCCAGAGGAATATCCGCCGCGAAATCGGCAGCGAAATGTTCCTGTTCTATCCACCAATTTCCATTGCTATCTGGTTTGAATGCCTTGGAGGCCTGCGGCACCGCCGTTTCGATTGACGCACAGCTCTCACCTTCATCGAGCGCAAACGCGGCGATGTATACCAGTGCCGCAACGTTTGGATCGTTGCCGGCTTCACTGATGATGGACCCGCCATAGCTATGGCCGACCAGGACGACCGGGCCGCCCATGGCGTCGATTGCGGCTTTCGTGTACTTTACGTCGTCGGCGTAGGAGGTCTCGGGGGGCTGCGCTACCGATACCGTGTAGCCATCCTTCTCAAGGATCTTGGCGACGGCGTCCCAGCCGGAGCCATCGGCGAACGCTCCATGCACCAGAACCACGTTTTTGATGCCAGTCGGCGACGCGGGACCTGCCGCCGCAGCGATCAGAGCCGC
>CAWBMI010000003.1:0-575985 GCA_963789875.1 uncultured Acidobacteriaceae bacterium
TCGCGAGTCGGATTCTCCCGGTCGATGGTCTGCACTGTTTCGGGAGTGGGAGCTTTTCTAAGTGGTCCCCTTTCCTTCGAGTACGTTATCGCACCCTTGCTCGCGGGCAATCGGCAGTTCTCGGCGTTCACGCTCGCGTAAAGACGGTTTCAGCCTTTCCAAGGAAGGCTCTTGCGCTTTGCGCGACAACTCGGAAGCGGATTGCCGCGCGACTGAGTGTGCTACCGACTCCCGCAGCAGGTCTTTATCGCTGGTCACAACCGTGATGCTCTCCCGGCCCCGCGAAGCAGCCACGTAGAACAGCTCTTTCCGCATCCCATCAGCGGAGATGACAACGGCATCGACAGATTTCCCCTGACTGCGATGGGCAGTGACAGCGTAGCCGTGTGTGAATTGCTTGTAATTCTCCGGCAGAGTGCGACCATCCTGCAGATGAATGCGCCCCTGCTCGTCAATTCGGGAAACCGTCACCAGCTCGCCATTGGTAGCGCGAAAGCCCGGCTCGCGCCGATTTGCCATCAGCAGTAACTTGTCATTGGGAGCAATTTCGATGGGGCGGCGCTCATAGACATCAAAGCATTTCGCGTGCTTTGCTGTGAACTCGCGTTCTTCGCCGCGTGCGTTGCGGGCAACGACCTTGCCGTTTTCCACTCCGATGACTTCCAGCGATTCATGCCTAGCAACGCCCTTGACAGCCCGATGAAATTCCAGCACCTGGCCTTCAGCATAGTTCCGCACGTCACTTTTCTCCGCACTCGTCCAGTTCAGTGGTACGTGGTGCTGCTGGTGGGTACTCTGTCCCAGTTCCCCTGTGCGCGTGCGCTCAGCGCGGATAGCCTCGGTGATATGGCCAATCTCTTCGTGTGTGGCGGCGACAACCAGCACACTGCGTGGTTGCCCTTTCGCATTGACTTGAGCCTGAGCTTCTGAGTAGGCTTGTTGAACCGCCTGTGCACGGTCGGGCCAGGGAACCTCACGCACAGCACCAATTTGTTCCAGCTTGTCGAAGCCGCGCTCAGGATCACGGCGCAATTCCTGAATCGCCTCGCGATAGCCTTGGGCAGTTTGCCGCTGCACTTCGCTAAGCGAAACACTCTTCAAGTGAGATTCTCTTTCCAGCACACGAAGAGCATCGCTGGCCTCGACACTCCGAATCTGCTTGGTGTCACCGCTGAAAATGATTCGCGCTGATTGCTGGTCGGCCAGCTTTAGTAGTTCGGACATTTGACGGCCGGAAACCATGCCCGCTTCATCCACGATCAGCGCTTTCCCGAACAAATCTCCTTTGCGCACTCTGGCCCTGTAACAACCGTTCCACCGTGATGGCATCCGAGAAGCCGACTTTCTGCAGTTCTTCAACCGCGCTCATCGTGGGAGCCACCGCCAACACCTGGCGACCGCTTTCTTCGAGGCCGCGCTGCAGCTCTTGCAGCGTGGCGGTTTTCCCGGTGCCTGCCGCCCCACGAATGTTCACGGCCAGATCACGGGAATCGAGAACAAATTCGATTGCCTGTTTCTGCTCGGGGCGGAGGAAGGCGGAATCAGCGAATTCATGCTGCCCACCTAGCCGCTCAAACTGACCGATTCCACGATTGATCCGCTCGATCATGTCGCGCTCACGGTCAAGACTCTCGCGTGTGGCGACTTCCTTCCCAGCCTGGAGGATTCTGCCGTTGCTTTCTTCCAGTGAAAACTCACCTTTCAGGTCCGCCAAGTCGATCCGGCCCCGGCCATGACGGAGTGCTTCAGTCAACAGTTCATGGTCGAGCGCCACAGAGACGCGCTCAAAGACGTGTTGTTTTGCGTAGTCGAGGGAAGGAACTGCACTCTCTGGTTCTAGTCGCTGCGTTTCGGATCTCTCCCGGACTGCCTCGCGGATTTGTTCAAGGGTTAGGCTCTCCTCTGGGGTCAATCGAGCCGTTTGGCGCGAGTGCACCTCCGCAGTTGAAATCTCAACCAGCTTATCGGCCCGCGACTCACGAACCAGCACGGCGATTTCGTTGTCGCTGGGCTGGCGACCCTTACTCTCGACAAACTCGGCAATGGCCCGGTCGCGCTGCTCGCTACGCTGACTGTATTTTTCGAGCAATTCATCGGAGACACCCTTGATCTCAAAACCCAGGTTCTTGCCCTTGGAGCTGCGCCGGTCCTCGATCTCATAGCCCAGAGACCGCACTTCGCGGGCAAGCGCGTTCCGGTAGACTTCAGTCAGGTACGCCCGCTGCTCGTAGATATCGGAGGCTTGCAGCGCCTTCCAGCGGCCCTCAGCGCCGTCGTAGGTCAGATTAGCGGCAACCGCGTGGGTGTGAAGCTGGGGATCAAGTTCGCGGCTCGTGTCGTGATGGTAGACAGACAATACAAGATTACCCGTGGTGCGGTTATCATTCGCCTGGTCCCTTCGGACGCGGCTTGCTGCGCGATGCTCCAATTCTGTCAGCGTTTCTCCAACGGCCTTCTTGTGAGCTTCCACAAGTCGTGCGTCCCCACCCGGTTGGGCCATGATGGAAACTGACTTCGGAGCCGAGATGGTGAAGTCGTACAGATTTCGACCTCGGCTTTGGGTGCTGCCATCAGCGGCTGTGCGGTCGGCGCTGTGGCGTTGCCGGAGGAATTCACCACTCTGCGGATCGACGCCCTGGCGCAGCGCCTCGAATTGTTCCGACTGAACTTCCCCTGCCAAGCCGAGCATCTCCGCTCCCCGGCCTTGCCATTGACCCGTTACACGCTCCCCTTCGGCGTAGTAGTCACTGTGCTGCAAATGGCGTGCGGAGTAGCCTGCTCCGTTGGACATGGCGCGAATGGTGAGCATGTTTGAAGACCTTTAACGTCTCATTTGCAAGAAGACACCATCCCTAACGCTCCGCGTTAGGTCCGGTGTCGCGTGCGCGACCTGAATCTCGTCCGGTGTGCTGTCCGGCCTCATCCGGTGTACTTCCGGCATCTGTCCGGCGACTTGTCCGGCCATCCTCTGACCTCCGTTTGGCGTCTGTTATCAGTAACGGCCTTTCGCCGGAGTCCATCTCGCCTGACGCTCTCGGAGGAAATTGTGGACGCCAAATTTGAAGCCATACTCAACAGCCTGCCTGCCAAAGAGCCGCGCTCGCGTTTGGAACCGTACAGCGAGCTAATCACTGAGATGCGAAAGCGAGGTCACAGCTATCGAGAAATTACGCAGGTACTCAAGAAAGCTTGTGGCCTCAAGGTGGGCACGAGCACCGTGAATGACTTCGTGCTCGCACGGTCGAAATCAAAAGCGAAGCCGTCGCTCTCGACTTCGAGAACAACAGCGACTAAGAAGAACATGGAAGGACTTACAGGTACTTATAAGGACACCGAGGCTCACAAGAGCACTGGAAGGCCTCAGAAGGCACTGGAAGGCATTGCAAAGACGATTAAGGAATTGAAAGACCGACCGCTGAAAACGCGGGCGAAAAAACTTTTATTTGAATACAACCCAGACGAACCGTTGCGGCTTCATCGTAATCAAAGAACGAAGGAGTAGCCATATATGTACGACTCCAACACCGCTGCAACAGCCGAACGGAAAAATTCCGATTCACCTTCTGTCGTCTCGTCCACCGCCCCGTCCAAGCGCGTGATTCTCACCATGGGAGGAAAAGGAGGAGTCGGCAAAACCAGCTTTATGCTTGCCCTCGCCGAATGGTTCCAGAGCCATGAGATTCCGGTAACGCTTCTCGACCTGGACACCGAAAACAAATCTCGCGGAAGCTTGAAGCACTACTTCGACGGCAGGGTGACCAAGGTAAACATTCACACCGCTGCGGGTCTTGACGCTTTCGTTGACCACTTGGCAGAGGGCGCTCCAATCATCCTTGCGGATATGGGCGCGAGTTCCGGGCAAGTGACTCACGAGTGGTTCGACAGCATGTTTGAGGATGTGGCAGCTACCGGTGTGGCGTTCACGGCCATCGGCATCGTCACTCCCGACCCGGCGAGCGTGGAAAGCATTCTGAGCTGGGCGGCCCGTCTGCAAGACAGAGTGAACTACGTCGTGGTTGAGAACGCCATGACACATCAAGCAGATTTCTCCTACTGGCGGGACAGCGAGCAAGCTAAGCAATTTCGCACGGTCTTCCAGCCAGTTGTCCTCACGATGGAGTTTCGTCTGCCGGAACTCGAAAACCCCGCCCGACAACACGGCGTCACACTCGGCCAGATCGTCGAACGCCGGCTTAAAGTCCCGGAGCTGCAGAGGGCCTCACTGGTCATCCGCGCTCAGAGCTATCGGCGGCGGCTCTTTGAGGAAATTGACAAAGCCAAGGGGTTGCTCTTGCCGTGAACCCCCAGCCCAAACTCGTAGAAGAACAATCTGCTGAGGCCGATTTCATCGACGATATCGCCGAACTGCTGCCCGCCGAACAGCGTCCGCTTTGGTATCGTGACATGGCGCATTTGCGCCGCTTGCCCGCCGATGACGAGATGCTACGGATTGCCCGCGCTATGGGCTTTCTGGCATTGGTGACGCGGCAAACTCCGGCACAGATCGCCACGGAGCGGGAAAAGCTTGCCACGATCCTGGACGACAGCGTCAAAGCAATTCAGTCCGCTCGACAAGATGCAATCGCTCTGCATCAGCAACTCGAAGAACGGCTGGCGCAATTGCCAGCAGAAATCTCCGAGGGCATCAGTCCCGCAGCTATTGCCGCGAAACTCAGCGAGAGTCTGCGCCAACAGTTTGTGGCAAGTGGCATTCCCGAAACAGCACAAGCCTTAGCCGTCGTCTCGAAACAAACGAAGCAAGTCGCGGGAGAGTTTGATCGCTCGTCCAAGCAACTGACGGATTCCTATCGAGGCGCTGCCAGCGATGCCCGCAGGGCGCTCGATGAAATACGCGGAAGCATCGAGTATGCCACGGCCACCGCGAAGCGAGCAGCAAACGATCTAACGCACACGTTCCTCCGCGAATACAAGTGGTCGGTCCTCGTTTTGTGCAGTGTGGCTCTGGCCGTGGGATTTGCGCTGGGAACTTTGTACTACCGCTGGATCAATTCAGCGGCACCGGAACCAACCCCAAACACTGTTGTGGTTCCATCTAACCCCGAGGCAGCAGCGCCTAGCACCACCACAAGTCACCCCGCCCGCACGATTCAAAGGAAGTCCACATCGAAGGATCGGACGACGCAATGAAGCACACGAACAACATTCCACGCATCCAACGTTTTCTTTCGCTTCCACATGAATGCAACCGGAACTGCGAAGAACCCGTCAAGGGGCAGGCCCGCTGGCGCGGCTCCCTCCGGTCGCCCTTGACTGAACCTTCGCAGTTCCAACCCACCCCGCCACTATGGAAGCGAAAGAAAAATGACAGGTCTAACAACAACCCCCAATCGTTCAAGGTTTCTATGAGCACTCCCGAATACGGCGCTGTCTTTCATCCTCACAAGCAATGGGAGTACGTAGCAAACAGAGGCGGCGTTCGGATGGCGCTTCATCAACCACACACGACATGTAACTCCAGTTCTGCCAGCGACAGGGTTTACGATGCCGCTCACGGGGCGCTCTATGCCCTGCAATTTCCGCGATGAGACGCGAATTCAATGCCAGCCAATACCAATCCGCAATCCTCAGACCGGCCAGACCAAAAGAAGCCCCCACAACGAGCGCGGTCCGAAACCGATTTTGAGCCGCTGCTGAATGATGCGCAGGCAGCCCACCTCCTAGGGAACATGCACCCCAGAACCTTGCAAAGGCTTGCACGCACCCATGTGGTGCCTGCTATCAAGATTGGCCGCTTCTGGTTCTTTCGTGCTAGCGCACTGAATGAATGGATTGGTGTACAGTCTGAATACCGTCCGTGCTTCTCGAAGGAGAAAAAATGAGAAGCCGGTATCAAAGAGGAAATGTCACGCTGAAGAAGCGGAAAGGGCCGGACGTTTGGGAGTTTCGTTGGTACGAACCAAACGGAAGACTGCGAAGCAAACTGCTGGGCACCCTGGAGCAATACCCAACAAAACAGGATGCTCAGCGTGCCGCAGATCCTTTTCGCTTAGAGATTAACAGCGAACTGCCGAAGGCAGTTCCCACAACCGTTGCGGCACTGATTGGCCGGTATTTGAACGATGAAGTTGAAATGGGCCGGTTGGCTTACGCAACGCGCAAGAGTTACGTGACCTGTTTGCAGAAATGGGTGAAACCCAAGTGGGGCGCGAGTTTTTTGGAGCAGGTACGCACGATGGGAGTAGAACAATGGTTGCGAGTTTTACCTCTGGCACCCAAAAGCAAGGTGAACGTGCGTAACGTACTCCACGTGCTCTTCGAGTGCGCCATCCGGTGGGAATTCGTTCGAGACAATCCCATCAGTCGCGTACGTCAGGGCGGGGCAAGACGTGCAGAGCCAGAAATTCTGTCAGTGTCAGAGTTTCACGCGGTGCTGGCAGAACTTCAACAGGAGCCGTACAGAGTGATGGTCATTCTGGCAGGCTGTCTGGGCCTGAGCCGTAGTGAACTGACTGGCTTGCAGTGGTCGGATTTTGATTGGGAAGGGGCAACCTTGACCATCCGTCGTGGCATGGTGAACAACCATGTGGGCAATCCGAAAACCCAAGCACGGCGCAAGCCAGTGCCGCTCGCTCCGGAACTCATCAGGATTCTCAAGGAGTGGCGGCTGCTGTCTCCCTACGCATCTGATTCGGATTGGGTGTTCGCGTCTTCCTACAACGGCGGGCGAGTTCCTTACTGGCCTGATTCGGCGTTGAAGCGCATCATCCAACCGGCGGCGAAGCGGGCTGGTCTGTTCAAGACTGTGGGCTGGCACACGTTCCGGCACTCGTATTCTTGCCTGCTACGTGCGAACCACACCGATGTGAAGGTGCAGCAGGAACTCTTGCGGCATTCCAACATCGCCACGACAATGAACATATACACCCAAGCCGTGAGTGACCAAAAACGGGCCGCGCACGGGCAGGTTGTCGGGCAATTGCTGGCAGTATGAGCGAAAAATGAGCGGAACGCTCGGGACCGAAAGGCTGTAACTGATTGAAAAAATTGGTTGCGGGGGGTGGATTTGAACCACCGACCTTTGGGTTATGAGCCCAACGAGCTACCAGACTGCTCCACCCCGCATTTCGATCATAAACAATGAGTAAGACATCGTCAAACCTGTGCTTCCGGCCATGGCAAATTCCTGCGCGAGATTCTTCTTCAGGAACCCACCCATTTCAGCGAACTTGCCTGACAAGTTTATTTTCGGTGATACTGTGTTCCGTTCCAGACAAACCGCATCCAACCAGAGTTCCGAGCATCCAACTTTGAGGTTGGAAGCAGAATCGACATCGCCAGGAGAGACACTATTTATGCCGAAGAAAACACCCGCCGCGGAGCAAGGCAAAGTCAGCGCGCAGCCGCGTCTACACCAGCGTGCCGCCGAGATTCAAGCCTACGGCACGGTTTCGCATATGTTGCCGCTCGATCTTGAGGAACCTGTTCGCTTGGAAATGACCGAACAACTGAACCTGTTACTGTCCGATACTATGACCTTGCGGGATCTCTACAAGAAATCGCATTGGCAAGTCGCCGGACCGACTTTTTATCAGTTGCATCTGCTCTTCGATAAGCATTATGAGGAACAATCGGAAATCGTCGACACGATCGCGGAACGAATTCAGCTGCTCGGTGGGGTCTCGATCGCCATGGCGGCTGACGTCGCCGAAACCACGCGCATTGAGCGACCGCCGCGAGGCAGGGAAGAAGTGCCCGTCCAGATTTCACGCCTTCTCGACGCCCACCAGATCATCATCGGCCACTGCCGCGAGTTAGCCGAACGGGCCGACAAATTGGGTGACGCCGGCACCAACGATCTTGTCGTTAGCGACGTGCTGCGCGCCAATGAATTGCAGGTCTGGTTTCTCAGCGAGCATTTGGTGGACGCCCCCCTAGTGCGCGCTGATCAGCCGCGCTTACGGAACGCCAGTTGATTAAACAAAAATGAGCAGGCTCGTTGCGTCGAGCCTGCTCTGTCTATTCCCACTAGCCAGCAATAAATGTGAAGCCGCTGCGGTTCCGGTCTTAGCCTGCTCGGTCGAAAACCATCCAGCTACTTTCGGCTGCTTGCCTGCATTTGATCGTGGTCGTAATACTCGTAGGCCGACATCGGCTTCTCGCCGCCCTTTTTCCAAGTCCGCGAGTCTTCGGGCAACTTGCCCAATACGCGAGCCATCTCGCGAATGTGCATGGCGACCGTTCCACAACACGCGCCAATAAAATTGATGCCGATATCGCGCGCCTGCGAGGCATACTCTCCCATCTCTTTGCGAGTGAGTTGGAGCGGATCTAATGCGTACGGAAACTCCGGCAGGCTGGTGAAGTCCGGTTTCACTTTCGGCGTGCGATAGGCCACCGGCTGGCACGCCAGATATCCGGAGACGGCACGCCGCATCTCTTCCATCGGACCCAGGATATGCTCGGGAGGCCTGAGGCAGTTCATGCCCACAACATCGGCGCCCGCGTCGAACAACGCCTTTGCCGCATCGGCAGCGCTCTTGCCCTCGGCGGTTTCATCTTTGTTCTCAAAACAAATCGTTACCATCGTGGGTAATCCGGTCTTCTTGGCACGTTCGACGGCGATCAAGGCTTCGCCCAACCAGGAAAAAGTTTCACCGATGATGAAGTCGACGCCCTCCTCCACTTGCACCGCAAGTTGCTCGTCGAACGTTTTCCGCACGCGATCTGCAGCCGACGCGCTGCCCGGCTCGTACATCCAGGTGAGACTCAGATTTCCCGCCACAAGGCACTGTTCTCCAGCAACCTCGCGCGCAATGCGGACTGCGGTCCGATTCAGATCTTCCAATCGATCTTCCAGTCCCACCGTCGCCAACTTGTCCCGGCTGGCATAGAATGTCAGCGCCTGCAGCACTTCCGATCCTGCTTCGCGAAACTCCACATGCAGTTCGCGCAACGCCTCGGGATGCGTGAGCACCACCTCCGGCGTGAACGGACCCGCCCGCACCCAGCCGCGCTTCTCGAGCTCCAGAAGATATCCGCCATCGCCCAACACGGGTCCGTCTTTCAATCTCTCCAGAATGCCTTTCTTTTTCATGCGATCTCCTTGAATTCTTCTCCGTGATCTCGGCGAAGCCTCAGCAGGCTCCGCGATTAAAGACTCTTAAGCCGCAGCCACTCTGAATCTTCCGGTCTTCCAATCGCGCAACGCCTGTTGCGCCGCATTGCGGCCCGGCGCGCCCGTAACGCCGCCGCCCGGATGAGTTCCCGCTCCGCACAAATAAAGTCCGGCAATCGGCGTCCGGTACTGCGACCAGCCGGGAACGGGACGCATAAAAAAAAGTTGCTCCAGCCGTAGATCGCCATGAAAAATGTTGCCCTCGGTCAATCCGTAAGTCCGCTCCAAATCCAGAGGAGTGAGTACCTGCCGCGCCACAACTGCAGCAGACACGTTCGGCGCATACTCCGCGATCTTCTTCACCACGCGGTCGCCCAGCAGTTCCCGCTTTTCATCCCAGTTGCCCTCGCGCAGCCGGTAGGGCACATATTGCACGAAGCAGGTAAGGATGTGCTTTCCAGTCGGGGCCAGGGACGGGTCGGCGTTCGATGAGACGACACAATCCACCCAAAGTTCTTCAGGGATGTCGCCGAATTTCGCAATGTCATAGCACCGCTCGGCAAATTCGAGCGACGGAACCAGCGTATAGAAAGTGCGCTGCAGCGCAGTAGCCTGGGGAGAAGTCCCGGTAAACCGCGGCTCTTCCGCCAACACAAAATTGACTTTCGCGCATGGTCCATCCATCTTGATGGCGCGCACCGCGAAAAGAAAATCCTCCGGCAGTTCGCGTGCTGCAATCAGCTTCAAGAAAGTACGTTTGGGATCGGCGTTCGATAGAATCATCCGCCCGCGAATCTCGGTGCCGTCTTCCAGTACAACGCTATAAGCCCTCCCATTGCGGATCTCGATTTGCGCCACAGAGGAAGAAGTTCGAATCTCAACGCCAAGCTGCGCGCCGGCCGCGGCCAATGCTTTTGTAATCGATCCCATCCCACCCATCACGTGCCCGTAGAAACCCTGCAGTTCGTGCTCGCCCCCGCTGAGGAGATGAAAAAGCAGTCCGATCGCCGTTCCCGGCTGGTACGGTCCACCATGCTTTCCGTAGACATTGTTCGCCAGGAACATCGTCTTAATCTTTTCGGATTCGTAATTGAGATCGAGAAATTCGCCCAGGCTTCCGGTGAGAAAAGAAACCAATTGCGCAATCTCAGCGCTGGAGATTCCGCGAAAGCGTTTGCCTACGCGAAATAAATCGCTCCAGCCCCTCATCGTGGATGTATCTATCTCCGGCGGGGGCTCCATGAAAAACGGCTGCAGATATCGCGCCAGCTTCTTCAGTTGATCGTCGACTTTCACAAAGCGCTCAGCATCCTTCGCAGAGATCTTGCCGAACTCCGCCTTCGCCCGCTGTCGATCCGCCCACCAGGGAAGCACGTGACCATCGGGGAAGGGAACTTGAATAGCCGGGTCGCAGGGAATCATGCGCAAGCCATGCTCTGCCAGCCGCAATTCCGAAATCACCTCCGGCCGCAGCATGCTGGCTATATAAGAGGTTGTTGAAACTCGGCAACCCGGAGCGATCTCCTCTGTAACGCAACACCCGCCCACGATTTCACGGCGCTCCAGTACGAGAGTGGAAAACCCGGCGCGAGCCAGATACGCCGCCGCAGTCAGACCATTGTGTCCGCCACCCACGACGATTGCGTCGAAAATCGAATCAGAAGCGCGACTCATTTCCAATCTCAGCCCTACCTCGACCACGAATATGACCTAAAGTCAAATTGCCTGGGAAAGCCGGAACAACACTACTGTAGAACCTGCTAAAAATGAAGTTGAAAATCAGAAGTGTCTCCTATATGCTTCCGTGACTTGGAGTCATTCATGAACGGAATCGCCAGCAATCCCATCGCCCAGCCGCTTTACATTCGTCACCAGCATCACCGTCCTCGTTCCGAAGCCAAGCGTTCGCGCATCATCGACATCGCTATGCAGCATTTCGCGGAAAATGGCTACCATGCCGCCAAGGTTGGCGACATTGCGGCCGGGCTGGGTATCGCCAAAGGCTCCATCTTTCAGCACTTCGGCAGCAAAGACGGATTGTTCTTCGAGGTCTACAAACGTGCTGTGCGCAGCTTCTCGAAATATCTGGATGCACCCGCCGAAGTTCGCACTGCCGGTTTCTTCAACGTGCTCCACTACTGGCTGATTCGCACGGAACACATGTTGCAGGAAGATTGGATCCCTTATCGCATCGCCTTGCTCGGCAACTACGGCACCGATCTTCTTCTAAAGCGCGAAATCAATCGCTTTCTGATTGCCGAAGATCCCTATGGGACGGTCAACTTTGTGCGCTTTGGTCTCGAGCGCCGCGAACTCCGCAATGATATGGACATCGAAATGATTGTCTCCATTCTCGACTGGACCATGGAACGTTTTCAGGATGCGCTGCTCACCGCCGAGCTCGATCCCGGCCTCTTCCGCAAGCAAGGTGAGATGCCGGAAAAGAAGGAAGCCCGCATCCAGCAGTTCCTGGCCGTTTTGCAGCGCGCAGTAGGAGCGGAGTCTTTGTCACTGCCACGCCCACGCCATGAACTGCGCAAGTTAGCGACTGCAGATTTGATCGCAACTCCGAAGAAGTTGTAGAGAATCGCAACCGCCGGACGATTTTTGCGAAAGGCGAATCGAGATCGCAAATGAAAGAGCTTCCAATCATGCATTCTTCGCTCGAACAAATTCTTCTGGGCTATGACGACCGCGTGCCTCTTTCTCAGGCCTCCACCATTCCAGGGATCTGGTATGTCGATGCTCGCATCGCCGACCTAGAACGCCTCCACGTATTCAGCAAGACCTGGCAACTGGTGGCGCGCACCGAGCAAGTAAATGCGCCCGGGCAATTCGTGGCCACCACGGTCGCGGGCGAGCCAATCGTCGTCGTGCGTGGTAACGACGGCGTTTTGCGGGCTTTCTACAACGTTTGCCGCCACCACGCCGCCGCCGTTGTAACTCAGCCTTGCGGACAAGTTTCGTTGCTTCACTGTCCCTACCACGGCTGGAACTATGGCCTCGACGGCTGCCTCAAAGGCATGCCCGAATTCGAAGGAGTCGAGAATTTTGACCGCTCGCAAAACGGTCTCGTGCCCATCCGCGTCGAAACCTGGGAGTGCTTTGTCTTCATCAACCTCGACAACGCCGCCGCCCCACTTACCGATTTTCTCGGCGGACTGGTGAAACGTGTTGCCCCTCTCGGCATTGGTGATCTCCATTATTTCGACCGCCGCACGTACAACATCAACTGCAACTGGAAGGTTTTTGTCGATAACTTCCTCGACGGCGGATACCACGTGCCGCACTTGCACAAGGGATTGAATTCGGTCCTCGACTACAAGCACTACACCATCGAAAATGAGGATCGTTACTGTTTGCAATCCAGCCCCATGGTCGCCTCCGATTCCGATGCGGCCACGGGCGCAACCCGTAAGGGCAACCGCGCCTGGTATTTCTGGCAGCATCCCAACCTCATGATCAATTGCTACGCCGGATACATGGACACGAACCTGGTCATTCCCGTCGACGTCGATCACTGCACCGTGATCTTCGACTTTTATTTTGCCGACATCAGCGAGGCCAGCCGCGAATATAACGAGCAATCGGTAAACGTAGGCAATCGAGTGCAGGAAGAGGATCTCGGCATCTGCGAAGATGTGCAGCGCGGATTGAAATCGCGAGCCTATCAGGCCGGGCGTTTATCGGTACGCCGCGAGGCGGGAGAACAACTATTCCACCGCTTGCTGGCTTCTGACCTGAAGCAAAGTCTTATCTAGCCGTCCAATGCCGCAGACTAGCAATACAAATAAGGAATAACCATGATCAAGGTCTTCTGGCCAGAACGAGGCGTCTCAACTTTGCGATCTAGTTTGATGGCCACCGTCGCGTGCTGCGCGCTAGTGGGCGCCGGATGCGCTCAAGTCACAGCCATCCGCACCGGCAAGCTGATTGACCCCGACTCCGCCACTGTTCTAAACAATCAAACGATCTTAATCCGCGACAACAAAATCCAGGCGATAGGAAGCAACGTCGCAATTCCGCCCGATGCAAAAATCATCGACCTCTCCAAAATGACGGTACTCCCCGGCCTCATCGACTGTCACACTCACCTTGCCGATGGCGCCCACAGCACCGATCCCGTCAGCCAGTTCACGAAAACCGCAGCCCGAATCGCACTCGAATCGGTGCCCAATGCTAGGGTCACGCTCGAAGCCGGCTTCACGACTGTCCGCGATGTGGGCACGTATCGCGCGCTCGGCGACGTTGCTCTTCGCGACGCCATCAATCGCGGCGACATCATCGGCCCGCGCATGTTCGTAGCCGGAGCCTACGTAACCATCACCGGCGGCGCTGGCTCCGACTCTGGCCTCGCCCCCGACATCAAGCTGCCCTGGGATATGCATTACGGCGAAGCCAACAGCCCTTGGGAGGTACGCCGGGTCGTGCGCCAACTCGTGCATGACGGCGCAGACCACATCAAGGTTCTCTCCAGCGGCGCGGTGCTCACGCACGGCAGCAATCCCAATTCGCAGGAGTTCACCCTCGAAGAATTGCAGGCCGCAGTCGACGAGGCCAGCCACTTCGGCCTGCGCGTCGAGGCCCATGCGCATTCAGCCCAGGGCATCAAGAACGCGATCCGCGCCGGCGTAGCTTCAGTCGAGCACGCGACCATGATCGACGATGAAGGCATCGCCCTAGCTAAACAACATGGCACCTATCTCGACATGGATATCTACGACGAAGAGTGCATTCAGGAGGAAGGCAAGAACGGCAGCATGCCAAAAGATTTTCTGGAGCACGACGCCGAGCTAGGCGAACTCCACCGTCAGAACTTTCGCAAAGCCGTAACTGCAGGAGTAAAGCTGTCGTTCGGTACCGATGCCGGCGTCTGTCCCTATGGCATCAATGCCAGGCAGTTCGCCTTCATGGTGAAATATGGCATGACGCCCATGCAGGCAGTTCAAGCCGCCACCAGCAACGCCGCTGATCTTCTAGGCCGTTCGAACGAAATAGGCTCGATCAAGCCAGGAAAGTATGCCGACATTATTGCGGTACAAGGCGATCCTCTGTCAGATGTAAGACTGCTCGAAAATGTCCAATTCGTAATGAAAGACGGCAAAATCTACAAACAGTAGCGGATTCTGGGTGGAGCAGCGCTTCCAGCGTTGCGTTACTGGCTTCTTACCCATCAGCTTTAGCCGCTGAGGTATAACGAGCGGACCGCTTACTGATGATCTCTCGCAATCGTCTCCTTCCACGTCTTCGATTTCACCATCGCCCCATCCTTTAACAACTCCCGTGTGTATTTGTAATAAAAGTTCTTCTGATCCGTAGTCACCAGCAAATGCCCGCGCCAAGTCAGAGTGCGCCCCTGCAGCGTAAACACACTCTCAGCCTCACCGCGCACTGAGCAACTCTCCGGATGCTCGTCGTCGGCATCGTAAGTAAGATTCTCATAATCGTTTTCTTTTCCCCACGGGTATTCGCCGCTCTCCTTCCCCTTCCAATGAACAGTAGTCTTATGCCGCGCCTCATCGCGCTCTACGGTCCACTCGCCCGGCCAGGGAAAGCCTTCGCTCTTGATGTCCGTACGTTCCTCCGATGGCTCTGGCGGCGAAAACACCGGCGGAACAAGGCCGTGCTCAGGAACAATCGGCAACACAACCCGTGAGCCCAAAGCTCCACCGAGTTCCAATGACGTGGTCATCGAGTAAGGCGTGGGCAACATCATCGGCCACAACGCATTTGAAATCGCCATCCGAATGCGATGGCCCTTGGGAAATACCCACGACGTTAAATGCATTTCGATGTCGAGCGCATAAATTTGTCCCGGCTCCAGATCGCGAGGTTCGCTCATCGACTCGCGCTGTGCGCCATTGATTGCTGCGCCGGTGATCTGCGTGACGGTACCATCGGGCGCGACATCCGAGAGCCGGGCAATCCAATCCGCGAGCGGCGCGGTAGCCGAAGCTCGCAGAAAAGCATGTGGACGCCCCAAGATTGCCAAGTCCTGTTGCAACGGCGCAGAATCGTAGACCAGACTGAAAGCGTCCACGGGTCGCACATCGCTTAGCAACTCGCCCCACCAGAACCCAGCCTCTACGCCCACCGACGGGACATACTTGAGTTGATGAGTCTCAGGCCGAGGCGCAGTCTCCGCCAGAGTGTGATTACCCTGCAAAAATAAAGTTGAAGCCCGCGCCTCTTTTGGCGGCCAAACATCTTCGCGCCGCCACTCGCCGGGGATATTCTCAAGGCTCGGATCCGGAGGATGCCAGTGCTGCATATAAATGACCAGCCGCGGATCGCGCTCGACCCCGGTGTCATGCCCCTTCAGCCAATGATCGAACCAACGCACCGCCTCATTGCGCCATTCGATTTGCGGCCCCGGCACAGCCTCGTTAGGAAACGTATGGTTCCACGGCCCCACGATCGCCTTCACCGGTCCACCCGACTGCATCAGCATGTCGGAAACATTGTCGCGGTAGCCATCGAGCAGTCCGCCAATCAGAAAACTCGGAATCGTAATCTCCTTCAACGGACGCACCCTCTCTCGCCAGAACGTTCCATCTCGCTGATGCCTCAGATAAAGCAGCGACCATGGTTCCGTTTCAAATCGCGGCCCCAACACTTTTTCATCGAGAGTGTATTCCGGAGCGCCAGTCCATCCCTCGGCCATATCCATATTCAACTCGAATTCATCAATGTGCGCGATGCCATCGACGTAATGCACATCGTCATGAAACAGCTCCGCTGTCGCGTCCGTCGCCAAAATCGCTTTCAACCCCGGCGCATGCCGCATCGCCATCTGTAGCGCGGTAAACCCTCCCCACGAAATCCCGAACATGCCCACGTTCCCGTTCGACCACGGCTGATGCGCCAGCCAGGCAATCACCTGCTCTCCATCGACTTGTTCTTGCTCGGAATATTCGCGCTCCGGCGGCGAGCCTTCGCTCGCACCAAACCCTCGAATGTCCACGCGCACGCTAACATATCCACGGCGCGCAAAATAAGCGTGCTTGGGATAATCGCCGGCAGCCGTGCCATCGTCTTTGCGGTACGGCAAATATTCGAGCAGGGCAGGGAACTTCTCCTCCGGCTTCGCTCCGTCGGGCATGTAAAGCGTAGCCGCTAAGCGCACTCCATCTTTCATGGGAATCCAGGCCGGCTTCATACGAACTCCATAGGTAGGAGGCGAAGGCGGCTCACTGCCGAAAGCGCTTATACAAGGAATTGAAGTAAAGAGAAGAAACGAGAAGACTCGGAAAACCACAGGCCTGATCAAATAAAATCTCCTGGATGTTGTGGCGAACGGCTGGCTAGGAGTTAGAAGTGAGTAGCTCGCACCTAACTCTGTTCCCGCCGCATCGCTCGCAGATCGATCCCCAACTGCTCCGCCTTTTTATAAAGATGGCTGCGCTCCAGTCCCAACGATTTCGCCGCCATACTCACGTTGGAGTGACTACGCTTCAACTCCGCGAGAATGACTTCTCGCTCGAAAACGTCCACGCGATCCGAAAGAGTTCCCGCCGACCCTGCGGAAACTGCAGCGGACCCGACACCCTTCGGCAAAGCGATCTCCACGGTCTGCAAATCCACTTCTCCATTAGTAGCCAGTAGCATCAGTCTTTCCACCATATTCCGCAACTCGCGCACATTTCCCGGCCAGGCATGCGACTGCAGCGCAGCCATTGCCTCGGGGGTAAACGGAACGGGCTTCCATCCATTCTGCGCGCTCACTTGCGCGGCAAAGTGGGAAACCAGCAGGGGGATATCTTCCCTTCGCTCTCGCAAGCGAGGCAGCACCAACGGAAAAACATAAATGCGATGAAATAAATCCTGACGGAATTTCTCCTCGCGCACTCTCGCGTCAAGATCGCGATGCGTGGCCACCACCACCCGCACATCCACGCTTACGGGCTTGTCCCCGCCTATACGCTCCACTTCACCTTCTTCCAGCACGCGTAGCAACTTAGCCTGCATGGCGAGCGGCATATCGCCGATCTCATCCAGAAAAATGGTGCCATGATCCGCCTGCTCGAATTTTCCGATATGTCTTCCCGCCGCGCCGGTGAAGGATCCTTTCTCATGGCCGAACAGTTCGGATTCAATCAGATCAGCAGGAACCGCCGCACAGTTTAACGTAACAAACGCTCCGCCGGCGCGTGCGCTCCGTTCATGAATTGTTCGCGCCACCAACTCTTTGCCCGTACCGGTCTCTCCCAGAATGCAAACCCGCGTCTCACTCGCAGCTACCCGCTCCACCTGCGCCATCACGCGCCGCATGGCCTCGCCGTACCAGACAATCTCATGCTTGCCCAGTCGCTGTTTGAGTTGCCGATTTTCGCTTTCCAAACGCTGCAGCTTCAGCGCATTCTCGACGGTCAACAAAAGCTTGTCGGACGAGATCGGTTTCTCCAGGAAATCTAAAGCGCCCAGCCGCGTAGCTCGCACCGCCATCTCAATATCAGCTTGTCCCGACATCATCACTACCGGCGCAGTTACGCCCTGCGCCTTTAATTCCTCCAACAGAGCCAGGCCGCCCTTGCCAGGCATCACTACATCAGAAAGGATTACATCAAAACTCTGCGCCTTCGCCAGTTCCAGCGCTTTCGCCGCGTTGTCGCACACGGTAGCCTCGTGGCCCGCGAGGCGAAACGCCCGCGCCAGCGAGGCCAGCGTGTTGGCTTCATCGTCCACAATCAGCAGATGAGCTTTCGTCGGCAAACACCCTCCCAATCGCAGTTTCGATCTTGAAACTCGCTCAAACGAAAGAATTCAACTCGCGCTATGCAACGCATCTACATTCCGCGGCAACTCAATCACAAACGTCGTCCCCTCGCCGGCCTTGCTCTGTACCCGGACCCTTCCCCCGTGATCGGTGACCACCGATTGCACAATCGCCAGTCCCAGGCCAGTGCCATTTTTCTTACTCGTATAATAAGGAGTAAAGACTCGTGCGCATTCCTCGGGCGTCATCCCCGAGCCCGTGTCCTCAACCTCGATAACTACCTTGCCGTTCTCGCTCCGAGCGCGCAGAGTCAATTGCCCGCCTTGCGGCATCGCCTCTACTGCATTCAGCAGCAAATTCGAAATAGCTCGATGCAACAACTCTGCATCCGCCGGGATGGGTTCCAGAGTCAAGTCGAGTTGCAAATCGCACTCAATCGGCGCGCGACCCGGCATCTCCAATTGCGCCTGAAAGACCTTCGCCGCTCCGCGAATCACCTCATTTACCTGTACCAACTGCAACTGCGGCTGCGGCATCCTGGAAAATTCGCTGAATCGCCCAACAATTCCTTTTAAGTTAAAAATCTCAGCCAATAACGTTTGCGAACTCTCGCGGAACACTTCCTCAAACTGCTCCGGACTCTGCTGCCGCGCCCGCACCAGATTCTCCACCGTTAACTGCAAAGGAAACAGCGGATTCTTCAACTCATGCGCAAGCCTCCGCGCCAACTCGCGCCAGGCCGCAACTCGCTCCGCCTGCACCAACCTCTCTTTTTGCCCGAGCAACTCGGCAGTCATGCGATTGAAAGATTCCGCCAGTTGCGCCAGTTCATCTGTGCCAACCACCTCCACGTGCGCATTCCAATTTCCGGCCGCGACCGATTGCGCTGCATGCGCCAACTGCTCTACTGGACGCGTTACTCGCGCCGCCGCCCAACTGCTGAGAAGAATCGCCAGCACAATCCCTCCGCCGCCAACCAGCAAAGCGGCCGAACGTATGTGCCGTTTCAACTCCACATACGTCCGCCGCGAATTACCGATCAGCAAAATCGCCAGCTGCGGATGACCATTGCCCGCTCCCATTAGAGGGATCGCATGAAACACTTCGTCATCGGCCTGATTCCCCGACCACGACACCACCGCCGTCATCTCCTGCCCGTACCGCCGCACCGCATTGAGCACCGGCTCTAGCTTTTCCGGAGAACGTGATTGCTTCTCCTCAGAACTCGTCGACGGATCGATCAACAACTCACTCGAAAAATGATCGCCGCTGTTCTGATAGAGCAGCGCCCGCATTCCCGCCGGCGAGTCGAGTTGAGAAAGAAAATTCTTATTCAGACGCCGCCCGCCGACCACGTAAACCGGACGCTCGCCCACGGGCGTCGGACGCACTGCAAACAGTCCCAGAGCGCTGCCATCCTGGAGCGGCTCCTGCTTCAAGAATGCGCCTTGCTCTAAAGCTCCCGCAAAACTTGCGAAGGCTTCTTCGGGATATCCAAACTTAGCCGACCACTGTGCCGACGAAACAATCGTGCCATCGCTCTCAACAAACTCCAGAAAATCGAGTTGATTATTCTCAGCAGTTATCTTAGCCAATTCAAAATAAGGACTTGAATCGGCCGGCGCTCGACCCAATGCCATTGCCATGTGGCTCGCCGTGTCTGATTTGGCGATCGCTTCCACCCGCCGAGTCACATCCTCGCCCTGCCGGGTGAATTCGCGCCGGAACTGCGCGACCAGCGTTGCCGTTCGCTCATCATCGCTGCGCGCAAAAGCCCGCCGCGTAACCTCCGATACCAGCCATGCCACCGCAGCCACCGACAAAAATACTGTCAGCGCAAAAACGGCCAGCAGCTTCCGGCGAAACATCATGGCTTTTCTTTTCCCGTTGCGACTCTCCCCAGCCACGCATCTTCCAGTCGCCACTCGCCGGTCGCCGAAGGATTCCAATCCTGCAGCGTCGCCGAAGTTGTCCACTCCGCCGGAAGATGAAAAAGCGGAATCACCTGCTGCCCGGCCAGCAGCGCCTGCTCCGCGGAATAAAGCTCCTCCGCGGACCTTCCGTCAACCTTCGGCATCGCGACTCCTAAAGTTGCAGTCACGTTCTTCAACGTGACCCACGGATCAGCAGAGACCAGCGGAATCCGTACCAACCGCAAATCCGATTTACCGGCTGTTGTCGGCTGCAAGCTGATTCCTGCGTCACGCGCATTTAGCGCTAAGCGCTCCGCCAGTATCCGCGCCAGCGAATCGTTCGCATCATATCCCACGGTTAAGTTTGGCGCGGAGCGAAGCTGTTCACGTCCACGGCGAGCCAGTTCCAGATTCGCCTCGCTCGAAAATGCGAATCCGTAACCAGTCATCCAGTTGGGTAAGATGCTGCCTGCGGCTTGCCCCGCGCCTTGCAGCACCACACTTCGCATCGAAGCCCGCTCCACGCTATACGCGAGCGCGCGCCGCAAATGCTTTTCCTCCGCCGACTGCGGGGCCTCGCCAAAAAACAAAGCCACTAATTCCATCGGTTGCGAATTGCTGACACGTCTCCCGTCGGTCGTAACTCGATGAACCGACTCCGGTGCGACTTCAATCAGATCAGCCCGTCCCAAATCTAACTCAACCAGCTGATCATGAAAATTCCTGCTCATCTCGATTTCGATCCGGTCTACAAACGCCCGCCCGCGCCAGTAATTTTCTTCCGCCACGAGCGTCAGCTTTTTCCCGGCTTGCCAATCTTCAATGTGAAAAGCTCCCGTGCCGTTGAGTTTGCCGTTTGCATTCCGCTTCACGATACTGTTACGCGATAAAGCAAGTTCCGCCGCAAAATCAGGATCGCCACGATCTAGCTCAATGACGACTGATTCCCCCTCAGCGAAAACTTTCCACGACGGATTCGCCGTGCGCAGGTCAGAGGCCGCGATTTCCGCTGTCAGCGCCGAGCCGTCGTGAAACCTCACCCCGCGCCGCAGCCGGAATTGCCATCTCTGGTTTCCGGAGGCCGTCTGCCAATCCACAGCCAGAGCCGGGTCTACTCTCCCGCGCTCGTCCACAGTAACCAGCGTTTCAAAAATCAACGCCAGCAAATTGGTGCGCGCGAATGAGTCGGGCTGCGCCGCATCGCCCGGATCAAGCGACAGCGGCGCCTCGTGCATCGCAATATGCAACGTGCCGCCATATTGCGGACGAGTCTCCGCCGTTGCCGCCACAATCAGGAACGACACTAGCAGCACACTACTGGCCGCAAACCATGGCCAACCGAAACGCTTCATATTCTCCACTCTGCCGGTTCCTGGCAACCGCGATCGCGCTATCGCCCTTAGCCTCCGACCATAGCGCGGTGATCTCTCCCGGAAAAGTTAACGCCGCACTAACCGGTGAGGGATCGCGATCGGCAATTTCATAAGCCCGCACCGAGTCCGCACCGTTCTCTCCGCTATCCGCGGCGCTCGTCGCAAGCACTTGCCAACCCACGCTGCACGGGGTCTTTACACTTGCAATATCGCTGCCCCAACCCAGCCTCGCCGCCTGGTCTGTGACTCCATCAACCAGATGAACCTCACCATCCGTCTCGACAAACAGCCAGAGCACATATCGCTCGCGCGGCAGTGGCGCGGCCGAATAAAACTTTCCCACCGTCGTGAGCTTCCCCACTCCGGGCGTGAGAGCCCCGGTAAAGAAATTTCGCGAAGCAGAGTAAAACGCGCCCAGCGCCGGCAGCGCCGGTCCTCGGACGATCGCAGATTTACTTCCAGCATCAGGCGTCCACAGCGGCCACGGATCATCGCTCTCCCGGCAACTCAGCGCCAGCGGCAACGTCGTAGTGCTACGGCAAAATACGCCGGGAAGATAAACGTCGAACAAATGATCCTGCGCCGCGACGATGCGTCCGCGCAAATCCCGCGGCCACGGCCGTGCATGCGAAATGGCCAGATTCTGTTCCTGCAGCCACTTCCCATTCTTCATACGGTAGATCGCAACCTTCTCGCCGTCTAGCACCGCAATCTGCGTGGGCGATGTTTGCTCCTCCAGCACCAGCACATCAAGGATGCGGTCCTCCTGCGCCCACAAAGCGATCCTCCGAATGCTCTCTGCCGCGCTCTCACGCGCGAATGCGCCTTCGTCAGAGCGCGGCAAGTCAACCATCACGACGGAAGGCTCGCCCACTCCCACCCGGATCTCAGCCACCCACACATAAGATTGAGGATTTTCCGAAAGCCACACCGTAACCGAAGCGGCAGCCTGCTCCGGCTTAACCGGCCGGGCTCCCAGAGATTCCAATTCAACCCGCAGTAGCCCTCCGATCGCGTCCCCGTCTTTCTTAGCGATAGAAGAACGATTCTCCACCGTGACCGAAACCGCCCCGGGCCCAGTCACAGCAACGATCTTCTGCGCCAGCGAATGCGCCGGCCCATTCCAACTACCGCCGGCGGCAAGACGCGGCAAAGCGAGGCAAAGAAGAGCGCACATCAGAAAGTAGCGCCGGCGTCCCGGCGCCTGTCGCAAGAGCGTCCCGCCCTCGCCGCCTGCAGCGAGCCAACTGCAACCAGCCTTCAACGAAGATGTCGACTCACTCGCACGGCGCATATTTACCCATCGTTTAAATACTCTCTGGAAGAGTCGACAGCGGCCAGTGGCCAGCCAGATACTGGCCAGAGCGTTCTGCCCACTGGCCACCGACCACTTCTTACTACCGCTCCGCCTGCGCTCCCTGCCCCGCTACGCTCATGCTTCTCAACACATCGTTAGCGAAGAAGAATTTTCCATCTGCCGGCACCATCATGATCTGCAGCTTGTCCGAGAGACGCTCCGCCACAATCTTATTAATCAGCAGCGGATTGTCTTTCAAAATCGCCGCCTCGCCATGCATGCGCTCCGCATCCGCCACGGCCGTCACTCGGATGCGATCCGCCTCAGCCTCCGCGAGCAACTTCCGCCGCTCGCCTTCAGCTTTGCTGTCGATCACCTTGGCCTGCGCCTCCGCCTCTGCATTCTGAATCGTGGCTTCCTTGCGCGCCTGAGCCTCCAACCGGCTCTGCTGGATCTGCTTTTCTTTCAAGGGCAGTGTGTACTGCATCGCATCCGCTTCACCTTTGGCCGCCAGAACGCGCACTTGCGCCTGGCCCTCCGCCGCCTTGATCTGCTGCACCTTGGTAGCCTCGGCTTCCAATTCAGCGATGCGCACTTCTTTGCTCTTCAATTCTGTCTCTACCCCCATGCGATCATTCTCCTGCTCCTTCAAGAGCAGCGCCTCCAGCCCTTTTGCATACTCCGGCGGCAACTGGATGTCCCTCAGCATCACTTCTTTCACCACAATTCCATCCGCCGACAGCTTCTGTGTGATCAGCCCCGCCGCGCGCTGCCGCACCTCTTCACGCTTCGCCGAAAACACATCGCGTACCGTGTAGTTAGGAACGATCTCTCGCCATACGCTTGCCACCGTCGGAGGCACAATCTCCTTCTCCACCGGATGCGGCAAGTTTCCCTGAACGTAGTCGAGCCGCTTCGGATCCAGCCGGTAGCGCACCGTGATCGCCAGCCCCAAGGTCAGCCCTTCTTTAGCCTGCACATCCAGAAGCTGGGTCTTGGCCGCAACGTTCGCCGCTGCAGCCTTCCCATCTTCAGAGACACCGGTAGTGAAAACTTGATCCCGGGTATCGAAGAGCGCCACATCTTCAATCAGCGGCATAACCATGTGCGCTCCCGGATACAAAGTTCCCGGCACCGTCCCGCTCATCTCGCTAACTCGAACCCCGGCCATGCCGCTAGGCACGACCACAATGCTGAAGGCAACCAGCAGCGGACCCCAGGCCAGCATCGCCAGCGCCAACGACGTCCGCCATCGCAGCGTCACCGGAGCCGCCGTCGCCGCCCCGCCCGGCGTTTCCAGCGCCCGCCGGTAAAGCATTTCGCGGTACAGGTCGTACGTGAGAATGCACAGGGCCGCGAAGATCATTCCCAGGCCGCCCGTAATCAGCAAGTATTTCAACGCCACCATCGTAGTTCTCCTTTTTCCTTCAGCGCCTTTGCCCGATTTTTACTGATACCGTTTGCGGAGCCTCTTGCTGAACCGCCCGTCGAGAAAAGAACAGCCGGAACACCTGGCCAAAAATCAGCTCCTCCGCCAGCAACGCCACAGCTACCGAAAAAATCAGGCCCGCCACCACCGCCATGAATGTAATCAGCATTTGCATAAAGCCTCCCGCAACCTTTACATCGCAGGGTGAATACCAATCGGGATGGAACTGAGAAATAAGGGCTTACGGGGACACCAACTGCTCGATGAGTGGCAAAAGGAGGGCACTGTGTCCGGGCCAACACATAAATTCCTTGACATTCTCTTTTACCGAATGGTAGTTAGACAGAAAGTCGCAGTCCGCCACTTTTCCGCTCGGTTCGCGAATCGCAAAATCAGGAGAAACCTTATATGAAAATGCCAAAACTCTTCATCGCCCGTGCCGCATTGTGCGCCGCGATCATCGCGTTGTGCGCTCAGGGGCAGAACGCGGGGAGTTCGCGTGCTTCATCCCTTCCTTCGGCCGGCAGCTCCGAGATCCACTGCGGTCCCGGGTTGGTCTATCGATGCACGCCCCTGGGATGTTTCTGCGTGAAACCCTGACTGTAGGAACGCCAAGCGAAGTTAGATAAGAAAATAGAATGTGAATTGTCTGGAACCACGAATCGCAGCCCCGTTCGACGGGGCTGCATTTATTGAAGGCAGAGCGACGATGAGAACGGAATTTCTGCGATTCAACGGCGCTGTAAAGCGTGATCCAGCCATCGATGCATGGATGAAAGAGCATGAAGGCACATTGGGAGCGTTAGCACATGAGTGGTTGGAAGTAATGCGAAAATGCGGGGACGAAGTTCGGGAGCTTTTGCATGACGGCTGTCCGGTTGCCTGTTTGGGAGATGCGCCCTTCGGCTACGTCAATGTATTTACTTTGCACGTAAATGTGGGGTTCTTTCATGGCGCAGCGCTGGTGGATCCGGCGCGATTGCTGCAGGGCGCCGGAAAGTTCATGCGCCATGTGAAGCTCAGACCGGGTGCGGCCATAAACGCCGCAGAGCTAAGCAGGCTCATCGATGCGGCTTACGCGGATATAAAGGAGCGCATCGAAAACGGCTAGCTCAGAGAACGCCGACACCCATGCAAGCGCCAGACTAGTAACGATATCTCGCATAGTGTTTCGTGAACTGACGAGTTCCGCGTCGCGCCGGTGCCTTGACCAAATCTCCACCCCGTGTTGATCAGCTTTCTCCGTGGTAAAGGTTTTAGCATTTGACTTCCCATTCAACCCCTAGCTATCGTTCCACGCATGAATGTAGTCAAAGCCACCCGCCAGTTCGAGGACTGGCTAGCTCTACGCACTAAAATCGAGAAAAAAGATCTTTACTTCAAGCACGCGCAAATGAAGTCGGACCTCTTCATGTTCCTGCGCGCCACCTATTACCGTTGGACACAAATCTGGCCCGAAGTTTGTCCCGATCTAGCCGGAGCACCGAAAGTCCTGGCCGTAGGCGACCTCCACGTAGAAAATTTCGGCACCTGGCGCGACATTGAAGGACGACTGATCTGGGGGGTGAACGATTTCGACGAAGCGTGGCCCCTGGCCTTCACCATCGACTTAGTGCGCCTGGCGGTCAGCGTTCATCTCGCGGTCGATGCAGGACGCCTTCCCCTGAAGCGCGAAGACGTCTGCGACACCATCCTCGATGGTTACACCGAGAGCATCCACGAAAAAGGCCGAGCCTTCGTACTCGCCGAAGCCCACGTCTGGCTCCGCCTGATCGCTGAAAATGAACTTCGCGATCCTGTCCGGTTCTGGCAGAAAATGGATAAGCTCGTCACCCTGAAAACTACAGTCCCTGTCAGCGCCGTCGATGCCATCGAACACCTCATGCCAGCTTCGGGCATCAAGTATCGGATCGCTCACCGCGTTGCCGGCCTGGGTAGCCTCGGCCACGGCCGCTACGTCGCTATCGCTGATTGGCACGGCGGCCGCATCGCCCGCGAAGCCAAAGCGCTGGTTCCGTCGGCCTCGAGTTGGGCCGAGAATCTCTCATCCCAGAAGAGCGCCGGCCCCGGAGAGGTCTTCTATCAGACCATCATCAACCGCGCCGTGCGCTGTCCAGATCCTTTTGTTCAACTCCGCGGACGCTGGATCGTCCGCCGCCTGGGCCCGCTCTGCTCCCGTATTGAACTAGCTTCTCTGAACGCGCCTGCCACCGAACTCCGTCTTCTCCACGCCATGGGATGGGAATCCGCCAACATTCACCTCGGCACTCCTTCGGCGCGCAAGAATATCCTGCACCATCTCGGCAAATTGAAAGGGAGATGGCTGCATCATGCTGCCGAAGCCATGCTGCAAGCCGTCCACGACGACTGGAATGTCTGGAAGAAAAAAGGTTACGCCTGATGCAGGGGCTCAACCGAGAACTCGCGACCGGAGTGATCACGATTCGTACCGGGGTATGCCTTCTGGGACGTCTACGCCAGCATGCTATTACTACGAGCATTTCTTCGCTGCGGCCCCCGTTCGAAAACTAGCGCTGGAAGCCTGTTCCCGCCGGGCTAATACAATTGGATTAACACGCAAGAGGGCTTGCGCGCCGGCCATTTCGGGTTAAAGTAACCACGCGCCACAGTAACTCCAGCCATCCTCCCCAGCTTGGCGGCGCAATCCCATAGGAGGACAATTCCAATGATTCGTAAAGCAACGCTCGTAGTGTGCACATTAGTTCTGGCCCTGAGCGCCGGGTTCGCGGCAGCATCCACCACGCCGCCTCCCGACACTCTCAAAGTTGACTATTTCGCCAACGCCAACACCGCCGGCGCTCCCGACGGCACTGTGCGTCTGACCAACCCCGGCACCATCCAGTCAGTATCGGGAACGGGCGGCTATAACAGCGTCAACATCTGCGCCGCCATCTACGTTTTCGACCCTAATCAGGAGCTCTCGGAGTGCTGCAGCTGCTTCTTGTCTCCCGATGGTCTCCGTACGCTCTCGGTGAACGTGGACTTAACCGGCAATCCGCTGACTGGCGTCGTTCTGGGCACGGGCCTGATCAAGGTCGTGTCGACCCCAACGTACAAGAACTACTGCCCGCTGCCGACGTCTCTGTATCCGACGCCGGCGATTCGCGCGTGGGCAACCCACATCCAGAACAGCAACTTCGCGATTACTGAGACCGCATCCCAGGATGCGACCCTCAGCTCCGCAGAAGTTAGCCGCCTGCAGGCCGAGTGCTATGCCATCCAACTCGATGGCAGCAAAAAAGGCGTCTGCACCTGCGGTACTGGAGACTAATCGTTAGCCGTAGCAGCACGGTAAAACGGTTGCCCCATTTCTCGCGCACTTTGCGAGAAGTGGGGCTTTCTCTTGCCCTGGGGCACACCTTGTTCTTGCATGCCGAAATCAGCCAAACTCCGCTCTGGAAGCCAACTTCAACGAACTAATAATATTGGGTTACTTCACCTGGGGTCTTGTTCCCACGCCGATTACAGGTAAAGTAGGTAGGCGCCAGAGTAGTCCCAGCTCTCCCTCCCCAGCTTGGCGGCGCAATCCCATTGGAGGAACCACGAATGAAGTCTAGAACAATTTTGTTCGCACTCTGTGCATTCACTCTGGCCCTGAGTGTTGGCTACGCGGGGGCGATCACCACAACCCCGGGTCCCGACACCTTGAAGGTAGATTATTTCGCTAATGCCAACACCGCTGGCGCTCCCGATGCGACCGTCCGCATCACCAACCCCGGAACCGCCGGTGGCAGCCTTTGCGCCAACATTTTCGTCTTCGATGCCAACCAGGAAATGTCGGAATGCGGCGCTTGCTACGTGAGCCCGGATGGCCTGCGCACACTTTCCGTAAATACGGACCTGACCGGTAACCCGCTGACAGGCGTAGTTCTCAAAACCGGCGCGATCAAGATCGTGTCGACTCCGACCAAGGGCGGCACCTGCCCTCTGCCGGACTACACCTTGAACCCAGTTGCTGGCATTCGCTCGTGGGCAACACACATCCAGAACAGCAACTTCACTATCACGGAGACTCCTTCTCAGGATGCGACCTTCAGCGCCACCGAAGTGCAGCGCCTGCAGAATCAGTGCTACGCCATTGCTTTGGACGGCAGCGGCAAGGGTATCTTGACCTGCGGTACCGGCGACTAATTCAGCTTTCCACCAACTCAGGGGAGCCTCCGAAACTGGAGCCGCTCCCCTGCGATTGCAAACGCCAGGCAGCGATGAAACTCGCCGCCTGGTGTTTGATTTGTCACGAGTGGGCCAGAATACAATTGGGGAGCCCAACTTCTCGCCTCTTTTGCGAGAAGTTGGATTCTATCCAAACGGGACGGCGAGACAGCTAACAATCGCAACCAATTCCACTCTTCGCCCCGCACTCCTTCCATAGCTTCTCCCAATTCCAGATTCCCGACATGACCTGAATCGGCAATGGAAATCCAAGCAGATGCGCCAGCATACAAATCTGACCGCGATGATGCGCTTCGTGAGCAATCATGTAGCAAAGCATTTCCACGCCCGCTGGCCAGGGCCGAGCCCAGCCATCTCGACGAAACTTCCGGATGCGTCCTCCTTCAGGGAACGCTTCCGCCAGCACGTCGCAGCACCGGGCGCCGCTCACAGCCAGTCCCGTACGAGCCTGCTTCGGCGTGCAGTGCGCGCGATCAAGTTGCGCGGGAACTTTCAAGTGCGGCGCGGTAAGCCGCACCCACTTGCAGCGGACATTATGCATATGCGTAAAAATCGCTACGATCGGGCGGATTCCGCCGGTCGGCTTGGCTCTCCAAACGGCCGGATCAAGATTTTCAATAAGCATCTGATTCATGCGCTCATTGGCGGAAAATATCTGAACCGCGGCCCGGCCAGTTTTGCTGTTAACTTGGACTTGAAGTGCTCTCAAAACTCACTCCTTGACCTATAATACGTCCGCGTCATAGCTGGTAGGTACCGTCCGAGAGACGAAGGTCAGCCCTGGAAGAAGCGAAAGGCAGGCAGATGGCGGAGAACAAAACCAAGCCCACGAAACTAAGTGTAGAGGCCTTCGTCAGTGCTGTTACGGACCCGGCCCGCCGCGCCGACGCCAAGGTGCTGCTCAACTTGATGCAAAGCGTCGCTGGAGAAAAGCCCCAAATGTGGGGGCCTTCAATCGTCGGCTTCGGCCGCTTCCACTATCGCTACGAGAGCGGCCGCGAGGGTGATGTGCCCGTGATTGGATTCTCCCCGCGCAAAGATGCAACAGTTCTCTACGGAGTGACAGGAGCCGGCGATTCCAAAGCGTTATTGCCAAAACTCGGCAAACACACCACCGGCAAGGGCTGCCTCTACATCAAGAAATTGGCCGACGTAGACCCGCAAGTACTTGAGGCAATGCTGATCAAAGCTGTAGCCGCCAGCAGAGCGAGGGATCCCGAGACGGCATAGCAGGGCGCCCAGCAAACCGGGCTGCCCACTTCCCGCATCTTTTGCGAGAAGTGGCCTTATGATGAGCCGGGGAGCGGCGCCTGCGTTACACTATCTCGCCGCCATGCCAAGCGCCCGCGATGCCGATCATTTACTCACTAAACTAGAAGCCCTCAAAAGCCGCTTTGATCGCGATCACGCCCTCAGAGTCACGAAACTACTAACCCAACTTTCCCAACTCCAACTCGGCGATCCTCACCACCTCCTCCGCTTCCACGAATCACTGCTCTTCCTCCGCGCCTTTCCGCACTCCACCTCAGTTCTTGCACGAGTCGAACATTTTCTCAACACTTTCCACGAGCGCATTGAGAAAGTTCAAGCGGTTCACGCCGACATGTCCGTGTTCGACGACTTCGATACCTCAGGAATCGCCGGTACCACCATGCAGGACGTCCTCTGCTTCGAAGTCGCAAAGTGGCTGGTGCGCCGCATTCCTGGCAACGTCGAGATTGCCTGGAACGATTATTGGGACGACTACCAAGGGGAGCGCGCCCGCGGCAACACCTGGCCGCATTTCATTCCGCTCCTGGAAGAAGATGCCGACGTAGAAGCGAATATTCCCTGGCAGCGCTGGCTCGATGTTGCCCGCGGCCGCCTGAATCCTTTACCGTGGCTGATCGGGCGCTTTGAAAAACTGCCACTGCCCGCGCGCCAGCAAGCCGAACTCTACGACTCTCTGCGTCTGCCTCTGCGCTGGCAACTCGGCAACCTAAAACTTTCCCGCACCCGCAACTGGGCACGTCCCGGCCGGTTCTACTTTCACCAAGCGCCGTTAATCCAACGCATCGACGTCTCGCTAGCCAAAGAATTAATTCAACCGCCGCCTAAGCTTCAAAAACTTTCCCCGGCAGCCGGACAATCGGTTCTCGACTCCATCCGCGAGATCATGTTCGTCCGTTATCGTGAACTCTACGGCACCACGCTAGGCGACCCGCGCACCGTAGTGCGCGCCGATCTCGGCCGTGGCGTGGTCATGCATTTCTGGGGACTCCCGCCCGCCCGCCGTCTCCCTCTGCGCGCCTACGTAGCCGGCTACACGCTGAAAAACGGCGTACCCGTCAACTACATCGAAGCCATCGGCCTCTGCGACTGGATCGAGGTCGGCTTCAATACCTTCTACACTTATCGCCAGGGAGAAACCGCCTGGATCTACGCCCAGGCCCTGCGCTGTTTACGCGCCCTCACGGGCGCAGAGTGCTTTTCGATTTATCCTTACCAGATCGGCCAGAACAACGACGAAGCCATCGACTCCGGCGCCTTCTGGTTCTATCGCAAGCTGGGGTTCCGCTCGGGCCGCCCCGACCTGCAAGAATTGTGCGAAAGGGAAGAGAAGAGAATCGCAGCAAACCCCGAATACCGCACCCCACCCCGGACCCTGAGACGTCTCTCCGAAGCCCACATGTTCTATGAAGTGTACGAAGCGATGGATTCCGCTTTCGACGATCAGCCGCGAAGCGGCGCAGGAACGCAGCCCACGGCGCAAGCCGTGGGTGCGCTGGCGCGGGGCAACCAAGCCCCGAAGGGGCGAAAGAAAAATCCCGGCCCGTGGGAAAGCTTCTCCCTCCGCAACCTTGGCCTGAGAATCAATCGCCGCATGGCCAAAGAATTTAACGGCGACAGCCAGAAAATCCGTCAAGCCTCCTCCAGCGCAGTGTGCAAAGCCCTAAGAATCGTCCGCGCCGGCTGGACTCCGCACGAGCGTGAATCCCTCGACAACTGGTCTCTGGTTCTGACGCTGATTCCTGGACTGGCCGACTGGACAAGAGAAGAAAAGCAACAACTAGTTAAGATCATTCAAGCCAAATCCGCCGCCAGCGAGCGACCTTTCCTGCGGCTCACCCAACGCCACTCTCGTTTCCGCGCGGAATTGCTGGGCTTAGGATCACAAATTACAAATCGCTGACAACTTCCCAATTTACTTGCCGTAACAAAGCTGGAAGGATAAGTAGAACCTGCTTTTGCGCGTGCCAAAAGCATAGAGAATAAAGACTTCCCACTTCTGTGATCTGGCCCGACAGTTTGAGGGCGTCTTAAGATACAGGAAGTATGTTTAAATCAGTAAATTCGCTGCTTTCCGCGATCGCGCCAATTCTCACGGCGGTGATGTTGAGCACGGTTCCGTTTTACGGGCAAAAGGCCCCGTTGCCTCTTGGCACCATTGATCCTCACGCTATTCACAAATTGCACTCCTGCCCGGTTGGATATTACGTCGGCATGTCCTGCTTCAGCGGCCAAGTCGAAAACTGCCCCAATACCTCTTCTATCGGCTTCACCTACGGGGTCGAGAGTTTCGGCCGCAGCGACGCTGGAACGGTCGTGTTCTTGGTCGGCGGCGGCGGCCAAAGCGCTTTCCAGGATTCCGACTATCCCCTCGCGTATCTGCAACAAGGATTTCAAGTCGTATATTTTACTTGGGATTCCGATTGGGAAGCCACCGACGGAGACTCCGGAACCAGCATCAAAGCCGCTGCCTGCCGGCCCGCCACGTTTCTCAACTATGTCAATCAGAATCTCCACACCGAAGGCGCCATGTGCGCGCAGGCACTCAGCGCGGGCTCCGGCGCAGCCGCCTATTCACTGGCATGGTATGGCGCCGGCAGTTATCTCGATAACGTCGAGATGCTCTCTGGCCCGGTCTTCGGCGATATCGAGCAAGGCTGCGAGGTTCCCAACCCCCCTAAGATGATGGTATGCGAATTCGGGCAGTTAGGCTGCGATGGCGAGCCCTGGTTCGATCCCCCGGCTTACGTGAACGGCGATCCCGCCCTGGTTGGCCGCTGGTCCGGTCAGCCCAGTTGCAACAACTCGCAAAGAAAAAACACCAGCCAACTCGCCAACGAACTCTGGAAACAGATGAGCATCGTCGATGGCACTAACAACCCTAGCTTCGAGTATCCCCAAACCTCGATGGCGGCCTGGCTATGCAGCAGCGATGATTCCCAGCAAAACAACTCCGCCGCTGAAGGTGAATTCTTCTACCAGCAGTTCACCAGCTTCAACCAAACCGCTGGCTACTCCGTCACCCGCATCGATCACTGCAACGGCCCGGAGGATGTCAGCACGGGCGTGACTCAGCAAGGTCAAAGCGGCTTCACCGCCATCAGCAATCACATGCTCTCCGCCTGCTTCAATCGTCACAACCGCAAGCACCGCGAATGAACCGTGTGGAGCGGACACTCCTGTCCGCTGCCTTTGAAATTGCCTTTTTTCTTGTCTTCTTTTCTTGTCTTCGTTTTTGCTTACCTCTCGAATCACCGGAGACAGCGGCCTCCGTCCTAAGACCTCGGCTGTCCACTCAAACCAGCCGCAAATAAACGCCGGACCAGCCTGCTTGGCATGCTACAATCCGGCGTCTCAAGCGGGAGACTTCCGCAGAGGTCGACGATCTGGCAGGGGCGTGGGGCCGAACCGTTTATACAGTCGGACGAAATCTGCTAGCTAACGAGTCCCCGGCTACCAAATCCAAGGAGGACTTAATATGCAAGCTCTGCAAATTATCAATCAGCCCGGTCCTTTACCAGTTAAAGCTCAATTTAACGCTCCCCTCGAAGGCCCCGCTCTCCTCGTCGTTACCAGCAGCCTATGGACCAGCACCGCCAACACCATGATGCAATTGTTCGTGAGCCTCGACGGCGCACAAATCGGGACCGGCCAGACTTGGTCCAACGGTCCCGCTACTCATCGCGTTCTGCCGACGCTTTTCATCGGCTTTAATCTGAACCCTGGCCAACACACACTCACCCTCACTCTCGGCGGCTCCGGAGTAGTCTCCGATCTGAACGATTTTTTCAGCGCTTCCCTTTTGTACTAACTGCCAGTCAAATAAACATTTGGATCTAAGCAGGCATCCAGTGTCAACGTAGCCGTCCCATCCTTGCGCGCTTTTTGCGCCAGAGCCTGCCCAGAGCTTGTCGAAGGGGTGGGATTCCGCAAAAGTCGGCCTCCGGAGCCTTTGATTTAGGATTCGTACCAGAGTATGCCTATTCAGGCACGCTGATTGCTCGATGCCTCACCCCATCCTTCTCTACGACGGCGTCTGCGGACTCTGCAACAAGCTCGTCCAATTCATCCTCCGCGGTGATCGCCAAGCCCTCTTCCGTTTTGCCTCGCTGCAAAGTCCGTTAGCCGCGCGCATTCTGAGCCGCCACGGCGTCAACCCCGGCAACCTGGACACAGTATGGGTAGTTCTGAACCATGAACTCCCAACGGAATCTCTGCTCTCGCGCTCTGACGCAGTAATCTTTGTCCTCAAGCAATTACCCACACCCTGGCCCGCATCCGCATTCCTGCTGCGCTTGCTGCCCAGCTTTCTTCGCGACCTCGGCTACAACGCGGTAGCCCGCCGCCGCTACCGCATCTTCGGCCGCTCGGAGATCTGTATGCTGCCCAGAGACCAGGATCACAGCCGCTTCCTCGATGTGTAGTGGTAATGTGTTGGAGTAAAATGTCGCGGTGCTCCAGTCGAGTGAGGATTCGCTTCAGGGTATGTGTTCAAACATTCCGCCAAAGCTGCACGATCGAATTGTCTTCAGGCGCTGTCAGGCTACGCTGACATTGAGCCAACGACCAACGACGAACGACCAGCGACCGGGTTCCAAATTCCTCCAAGCCGAGGCCATCCCCCATGTCCGATAGAGCCATGGCCGATCTTCAGGCCAGCAGCATCGATTCGATCCTCCAGGAGCGGCGCAGCTTCGAGCCGCCCGCCGCCTTCAGCCGCCAGGCCCACATTCAGAGCGTGGAAGAATACGAGGCGCTCTATAAAGAATCGATCGAGCAACCGGACAAGTTCTGGAGCCGCATCGCCTGCGAACTGCACTGGTTCAAGCAGTGGGACAAGGTTCTCGAATGGAATACTCCGTGGGCAAAGTGGTTCGTTGGCGGACAAATTAATCTCTCTTACAACTGCCTCGACCGCCACGTCCAAAGTCCACGCAAAAATAAAGCCGCCATCATCTGGGAGAGCGAGCCCGGAGAAATTCGCACGCTCACTTATCAGCAACTCCATCGCGAAGTGCAGAAATTTTCCAACGCCTTGAAATCGCTGGGCGTAAAAAAAGGCGACCGCGTCGCCATCTACATGGGCATGACTCCCGAGTTGCCCATCGCCATGCTGGCCTGCGCCCGCATCGGCGCCCCCCACACAGTAGTCTTCGGAGGCTTTGCCTCGAACGCTCTGATTGATCGCATTCACGACTGCGGCGCGAGCGCCGTGATTACGCAGGACGGCTCCTACCGCCGCGGCGCCGAAGTAAGACTCTTTCCCGCGGTTGAAGAAGCGCTGAAATCCTGTCCCAGCGTGAAGAGCGTAATCGTCTATAAGCGCACCGGAACTCCCATCAACATGCAGCCGGGCCGCGACTACTGGTGGCAAGACCTGATGGCCAAAGCCTCCGACGTTTGCCCGGCCGAGCCCCTCGACGCCGAGCATCCGCTCTACATTCTTTATACGTCGGGCACAACCGGCAAACCCAAAGGCGTGGTTCACACCACCGGAGGATATTCCGTCGGCACCTACCTCACCACCAAGTGGGTTTTCGATCTCAAAGAAGAAGACACTTACTGGTGCACCGCCGACATCGGGTGGGTGACCGGCCACAGCTACATCGTCTACGGGCCGCTGCAAAACGGCGCCACCAGCCTTATGTACGAAGGCGCTCCCAACCACCCCGAACCCGATCGATTCTGGTCGATCATTGAGCGCCACAAAGTCAACATCTTCTATACCGCACCCACTGCCATCCGCACATTTATTAAGTGGGGCACGGAGTGGCCGAAGAAACACGACATGCGCAGCCTGCGCTTGCTAGGGACGGTAGGAGAACCCATCAATCCCGAAGCCTGGATGTGGTATCGCGAAATCATTGGAGGCAATCGCTGCCCCATCACCGACACCTGGTGGCAAACCGAAACCGGCAACATCATGATCGCCCCGCTTCCTGGCGCGATCGCGACCAAGCCGGGCTCGGCCACGCGCCCGTTCCCCGGCGTGGCCGCCGAAATCGTTACTATGGACGGTCAACCAGTTCCTCTGGGCTCCGGCGGATTTCTTGTCATCACAAAACCGTGGCCCGGCATGCTGCGCACCGTGTACGGCGACCCCGATCGCTATGTGAAGAATTACTGGTCGCAGATTCCCGGCTACTACTTCACCGGAGACGGCGCCCGCAAAGATAAAGATGGATACTTCTGGATCATGGGCCGCGTCGACGACGTGCTGAACGTAAGCGGCCACAGGCTGAGTACGATGGAAGTCGAATCTGCTCTTGTGGCTCATGAAGCGGTTGCAGAAGCCGCGGTAGTAGGCCGTCCCGATGATCTAAAGGGCCAGGCCATCTCCGCCTTCGTGACGCTGGAGCAGGGAAGAAAGCCCACGCCAGAATTAAAAGAAGAGCTACGCAAGTGGGTAGCAAAAGAAATCGGAGCTTTAGCCAAGCCCGACGACATTCGTTTTACCGACACGTTGCCAAAAACGCGCAGCGGCAAGATCATGCGCCGGCTTCTGCGCGAGTTAGCCAGCAGTGGCGACGTGAAAGGCGACACCACTACGCTGGAAGATTTCGGCGTGATTGCGCGGTTGAAAGAGAGTGACGAGGTTTAGATCAGCGTTACACCGGGCGTCCGTTAAATATTTGGCATGTTGGCGCGAGTTAAGTAAACTAGCCCGCGACCCGCCTCGGGTCTATACCCTAGAGTAAATTCGACAAGAAAAAGGACGCTTCAAGCTTGACTCCGTGCGCTAGCGTACTATCATAAAACTAACGCTCCTCCCTAGGGCAGGGGACAATCCAACCAACAAACTGTTACTGAAATGGAGGAAGTCCCCATGAAACTGAACGATAGTATTTCAACCTATGATGTTGCCGAGGCTTTGCAGGGCGAGACCGGCAAATTTGAAGTAACCAGCCCCAATGGAGAACGCTATTTCGTGACATGTCA
Source organism: uncultured Acidobacteriaceae bacterium (assembly GCA_963789875.1). GTDB lineage: Bacteria > Acidobacteriota > Terriglobia > Terriglobales > Acidobacteriaceae > Sulfotelmatobacter. The sequence continues at coordinate 36,207 of CAWBMI010000003.1, forward strand.
ACCTGGACACTCGATCGTTAGTTTGGAGTGGGCAGGTTCTGAGCCGAATCTGCAGCCCTTCCAAGTGCGCAAAGTAGCACAACCAATTGCGACGGAGGGTCGCTCCAAGAGATCTGCGGCTGCCTAGCAAGTCCGGCAACCCAAGAGCAAGCCCGGCCCCGATCAGGCCGGGCTTTTAACTTCTCGCACCGGCACCTTCAGCTCACATCGAATCGCTTCGACCGTGCCGCGCCCTTTCTCCCTTAAACGCCGAATCCGTCTTCAAACGCCGCGGAAACTCTTTTTCATACCTGCCGAGTCCCGGACAAATAATGTGATGCGACTTCGTAAATCCGAAAGACTTCATCTCCTTCATAGCCTCATCCGCAGTCCATCCCTCTTCGGCCATGCGATAAGCCGCCACCATCATCCCAGTGCGATCATCACCCAGGCGGCAATGCACAAAAATCCTCTTGCCTTTGTTCTCATGCACGACGTCAAGAAACTTGGCAAACACCTCGTCGTGCGGCCACGGACAGTGCCAGGGAATCGCCACGTACTTCATTCCCATGCTCTCAACCAACTCCTCCTCGTGCTTATCGTGGGCGTGCGTGTCGATTACGACATTCATTCCCAGCTTCTTAAGCGCCTTGAGACCTTCAGCATTGAGCAGTCCGCCACGATACAAAGTAGGGGTAACCTCGCCAAAATTGGGCACGCCTTTCTGCTCCAACTTCTTCCCAATGACCCGCACCGCCGCAGGCTGCGTCTCTTCTTTGGTTTGGGCCGCAACCAGGCGCTCGCCGCCATTGCCGCTCACGAGAACCATCAAAGCGATACTTACTCCGACAAATACACCTCTAAAAGCGAACCTGGCAAAGACCTCGCTGCTCGAACCCGGATTTACTTTCAACCATACCTCCCAAAAATAGAGACACTGATTTCATCTGTTGCCGACCGCGCGTTACGAGTTGCACGCGGTCAACGCGAATCTTTTGCGATCAATCGGAAAATGCTATTGGTGATGACGCGGGCAGTGCGCCGTTATTGTTTCCGGTCTTAAGCTTGGGATTCTTGCGAGTGGAACCAGCTCATATGCGGCTGAGCCGCAGCAGACTGCCGCCGAATCGAAATCAACTCCGCAGTGATGGCAACCGCAATCTCGTCAGGAGTGATAGCGCCAATGTCAAGGCCGACTGGGGCGTGCACGCGCTCAAAAAGATCAGCAGCCAAACCCTCACTCTGCAGAGTCTTGAAAATCTCGATCACCTTCCGCTTCGATCCGATCATGCCGATGTAGCGGGCCCGCGTCTGCACCGCCCAGCGCAGAATGCGCATGTCATCGCGATGCCCGCGCGTAACAATCACCACATAAGACCCTTCCTCCGGATCGAACTTCTTCATCGCTTCGTCGAATTCGATGGCATGAACCTCGCGCGCAGAGGGAAATCGTTCCGAGGTAGCGAACGACGTGCGATCGTCAATCACTACCACTTCGAAACCAGCCCCAGCCGCTACCCGGCACAGCCCCAACGCGACATGCCCCGCGCCAAAAACATAAAGCACTGCCGGAGGCAACACCGGTTCAATAAATACCTCCAGCGTTCCGCCACAAACCAACCCGGTGTCGTACTTTGGATCCTGATTCAAATCAAAAGTCAGGCTGCGCGGCTTCTCCGATTCCATCACCTCACGCGCCGCCTGCCACACATCCGCCTCAACGCATCCGCCGCCAATCGTCCCGACAATCGAGCCGTCGTCGCGCACCAGCATCTTCGCAGTCTTGAACGATGGGATCGACCCACGCACATTCACGATAGTAGCTACAGCTCCCCGTCGCCCTTCGCGGCGCAGTTGCACGATTTGTTCGTAGATATCCATGGAGGAGGAATCAGATTCAAACTCTGATTATCAGTCGGTTAACAGAGGCGAGTCAAACCGTAACCTTAAACTTCCGCCGCTGAGTTTGTGTTAAAACCGGGAAGGGCGCGTTTGGTCGTGCCGCTCGCGTCGAACTCTTAAAAGGATCTCTCCATGAAAGCCGTTCGTATTCACCAATTCGGTGGACCCGAAGTTCTCACCTACGAAGATATCCCTGATCCGCAGCCGCGTAAAAACGAAGTCCTGGTCCGAGTAAAAGCCTGCGCACTGAATCATCTTGACGTCTGGGTGCGCAAGGGCTTGCCAGGAGTCAGGCTCCCCCACATCCTCGGCAGCGACGTTGCCGGCGAAGTCGTCGAGGCCGGCGAATACATCACCGGCTTCAAACCCGGCCAGCGCGTCGTATTGTCGCCCATGCACTACTGCGGCCACTGCGTGAAGTGCGTTGCCGGATTGCAGAACCAGTGTCGCCAATTCACCGTGCTGGGCAACGCCGTCGATGGAGGCGATTGCGAACTCATCGCCGCTCCCGCGGCCAACGTGATCCCGATTCCCGACTCGCTCGACTTCATTCAGGCAGCGAGCGTTCCTCTGGTCTTTCTCACAGCGTGGCACATGCTGGTCGGACGCGCTGGCATTCGTCCCGGACAAACTGTGCTTGTGCTGGGCGCAAGCTCCGGAGTCGGCATCGCGGCCATTCAGATTGCCAAGCTCTTCCACTGCCGCGTGATCACGACTGCGGGCGATGAAACCAAGCTGCAGAAGGGACGCGAGCTCGGCGCCGATTTCGGGATCAACCACTACCAGCAGAAAATTTCCGAAGAGGTTCGCAAGATTACGAACAAAGAAGGAGTCGATATCATGATCGAGCACGTAGGCGCCGCGACCTGGGACGAAAGCGTTCGCTCGCTCAAGAGCGGCGGCACGTTGGTCACCTGCGGCGCCACCACCGGGCCGGCCGTCGGCCTCAACCTGCAACACTTGTTCGGGCGGCAGTTGACTCTGCTCGGTTCCTACATGGGAACCATGAGCGAGTTGCACGAAGTGCTGGGCCACATCTTCGCGGGACGCCTCAAGCCGGTAGTCGACCGCGTCTTCCCGCTAAGCGAACTCCGCGCCGCCCACGAATATCTGGAGAAGAGCCAGATGTTCGGCAAGATCGTGGTGACTCCGTGAGGCTCGGCTACGCGCGCCCTCCCTACGTGCGCGGGAAAATAAAGTTTGCCGCGTTATTGCCCGAGCCGCTGGACTTGCCCTGTGGCGGCAAAAATTGGGGGTATACCCCACCCCCCTGCCTATCTGGAATCATCACGTTACGGAGAAATCCCGGGCAAAATACGTTTTTCAAAGAGCTTAGATACTAAAATCGGTGAAACAAAGAAGTTAGGGCGTGGCGGTGGGCCCGATAGCCAACCGTCACGGCCTCGACCATCATCGCCGAATTGAATTGTGCGCGCAAGGTTAGATGTCACATGAGGGTGTGGAAATGCGGAAACGATTAGTAGGCCTGACATATTTTTGGAAACAGAGAGATTGGAAGAATCAGCAGTCGTATCTAGTACAGCAGAGAGCCCTCGACAAGAAATACGCGACGATTGAGAGCACCTTTAAAGAGGTTGCTACCACAACCGCCGCTGCCGAAGACGTTCTATCCGTTTATTACGGAGATAACTGGACGGAAAAAGAAATCCAGGAGCGATTCGACAACTGGGACAAGACAAGCCGAAACTGGAGAATTTCGTCAAAGGTTCTGAGCGCTAAACTAACCGCAAGCTTTCAGAATCCGGCGGTCTACTCGACCTTCGAGAAAATACTGGACAAACGCCGACAGCTGGGACGCGCAATCCTTCACCTTCCCAGACGGAAGAGCAACGTTGTGGTCCCCCCGGAAATCCAGAAAGATGTGGCGGCGGCAAATCAGCTTGGGGACAACATTGTCGATTTGCTGAAAGGCTGCGGCTCGCTGATGAATCTGGAAACGAGACCCCCTCCGAACTGAATGGATGGGGGCAGGCCCACCTAAGCTTCATTCTTATTCTCGGTGGGGATACCGTCGTGAGCAGAATTGTTTTTTCGACCTTCCCATTCTTGGCAGAGAGGAAAATTCTAAAATCGTGGCTTGACTCGGGGAGGCTGGCGGAAGATTATTTCTGAACCGTATCCCTCGAACCCCGGAGAGTCGGCGCCTTCGCGGTGGGCGAGGGAAATGCCCGTTGGGGCGTTAGTTTAGTTGCACAGGAGTTCGGTTGTGGCGGAGAAGAAGATTCGTTTCGACGATTTTCAGTTGGATTACGGGCGCTTTCAGCTGTGCTGCCGTGGCGTCCCGGTTCGTCTGGAGGGGTTGCCGTTGCAGTTGCTGATGTTTATGGTTGAAAACCGCGGTCAACTCGTGACTCGCGAGCAGATTGCCGCGGCTTTGTGGAGTAAAGATGTGTTCGTTGACGTCGAGCAAGGGATTAATACCGCCATCCGCAAGATTCGCCGCGCCCTGGCAGACGATGCCGACGAACCGCAGTACCTGCAGACCGTGGTTGGCCGCGGCTATCGCTTCGTCGCTCCTAATGCCGCAGAGGACGCTGCGGGCGCCGCGCCCGCCGAAGCATTTGTGATCACTCCCGAAGACCTGGGTCGCGCCATCATGAGCGCCGCTGGCTTGGATCCGGAGGATCCGCGCGGAACCGGGAAGGACTCTTCCGAAGATCCTGTTAAGTCTGAGTAAGAATCTTTGAGGTGCGCCCGGCTTCGCCTTGCCCGCCCGAGAGCTAGCAAGCTACGTCTCTACGAATGTTTTTGCCTCGCTTCGAATTCTTCAGATCGCTTCAGACGGCTTCAGACTCTCTCCATGGACACTTCCTGCTAGCTGGGGCAAGATCACAAACATGATTTCGTGCTTGCCAGTAGCATCGGGACGAAATCAATTTGTGGTTGCAATCTATCAGGAGGTGATTCCCATGACCGCATCAATGACCGCATCAGTGACCGCATCAAAAAATATCAGCCCACGTAGAGTTCTGACCTACGTTGCAATGCTAGCTGGCGCGATGCTTACGACTATGCTGCTGCCGGCCTACGGCCAGCAGGAAGTCGCCCCGGATTGGTTTGACCCGTACGCGGTCACGACGCCGAGTGCCGCACCGAGTGTGGCCGTGGCTCACTCCGCCCAGCCGGCAATTCGCGCCGCTCAGCCAGCAGTAGCGTTTCAGCGGCATGAGGCGACGGTGAAGTCCGTGTCGTTAACCGAGCGCGCCGCGAAGTCCCATGGGAAGCAGTCCGCTACGGAACCGAAGATTGCAGATATCGACGTGCGCAGAGACCGGAATCAACAGGTAGCAGCGATCGTTCGTTGACGCTCGCCGAGGCGCACACCCTTCGGAAATCGCGAAGAGTGGAGCGGCTGTAGTTCTTGATAGAGCGTGAGTTTGACCGCCCCGCCACGTTCTTAGTCACCATCGTGGCCCGGGGAGTGGATGAGCGTCCGACTGCAGTTGAGGGACGAGCGGGAACGTCACTCAACGCAGTCGGACCGATCCGCCTTAGGCTCCCATCCTTGACGCCCTGGATACACGCCAGCGCCACACTGAGAGAGCTGCGCGAAAATAAAGCTTGCCGCGACCTTGCCGCAAGCGCATTCCTTGCGCTCTGGCGGCGAAAGTTGGATATACCCTACCCCCTGCGCGGCGCCTCCCCGGTAGAAGAATCACCATCTTAGGGAGGAGCTCCCCCTAAATCCAACGTTTCAAATTGCTTAGGTGCTAAAGGCAATAATATACCTGCCTAACCAAAGCCAAAGAATGACCCGCCAGAGATGGCGGGTTTTTATTCTTGGGATTCAACAATCGCGGCAGCAAGAAGGCTCCCGTCATGACGGCCGGCGGTTTCAGATGATCCCCTCGAACGTTGCCGGAAGGTCGGGCCAGAGAATTTTAGACGCTTTCTTTTTGAGCAGCTTTGCGTAGGCAGGATTTTGTGACATGATTGACTGGTGGCGAGATGGGAGCGACGTCGAGCGCAATCGATGAACCGCCACCAGTACGTTCACCGGAAGGAAGGTGAACCGAAGTTGAAGCTGCAAAGTTTTGCTGTACCGATAGCTCTGTTCTTCATCTTCATATACGCAGCACAGTGGGCGTTCCGTTTCCCGAAGAGAAACCCAGTCAACTTGGCGGCGGGAATTATCTTTGCTGGAGCCGCAGCATTCCTCTGGATACTAAAGCCACGGAAAAATCGCCACAAGAGATGATTTCCGCATTCTAAATTCGCGCTAAAATTTCCGTTGGTTAGGTAGGTATATTGTTGCCGTGCTAAAATCCTTGAAACAAAGGAGTTATGGCGCAGCGGCGGGGTCGATCGCTGATCGTCACGGCATCGACCATCATCGCCGAATAAAATTGTGTAGGCAAGGTTAGATGTCACATGGGGGTGTGGAAATGGCAGGGGAACAGGCGACGTCCTTGGGTGGTCGGGGAAAACCAAAGACCCGCGCCCAAGCAAGCTTGAACGAGGCACCCTGATTGAGTTAGGCTGGGCCAGCCCCCGGCTACACCAAACGAGACATCGTTCATCGCCGCGCATGTGGTGGCCCTGGACATCGGGTACATAATCCCCGTGGAAGCCTGCACGCCCCAACCCATGCTCCGCTTCTACCCCACCGCGAAGTCAATCTCGCGCGTCTAGGGAAATACCGCGCAGCCTGGCGCCTCCTCGATCCCCCCGCACTATTCGCGCCTGCATGGATAAAGACTACCCAGGGGATACGAGGCTAAAGACGATTTGACTAGAGGCGAACCCCTTTCTCTCCGGTTGTTCCGATTTCGTAACAGCAACTATGGCGGTTACTAGCTTTTGATCGATACGATTTCCAAATAAGCCGTCATTTTGGCGCGTCGGTCTGCGCCGTTTCGGATTTCGTAACAGAATTGGAAATTCCTGCAAACTGCAGGCGGATGCGATTAAATTCCCGCCACTTCTTCCCCTGGGGCATTTCGAAAAAATTAGGTTATTCGTTTGGAGTAACCCACTTGGAAGGGAAGTCAGCATGCGCCCTAATTCCGCAAGTCGTCTGCTGTGTGCCCTGTTGTTTGCAAATCTGGTTGCCGAGCCTTTTGCCGGAGCTCAGCAAAATAATGGTTCCACGAACAACACCCCATCGCCATCCCCGGCGGCGGAGCAGCCGGCACCGTCCAATTTGAGCGGCTCGCTTGGCTCTTTACTGAATTCGACTTCCGATTTGGGTGATTACGTCCCTTGCGAGTTCACCATCGCGCAGCTTCGGGATTATCGGCCTGAGCCGGTTGCGGATTACCTAACTTCTAATGACGCCGAGGCGGTTAAGAAGAGCGTGATCACGGCTGCCCTCGATCCGACCAACAGGGGCAGCTTCGCGAACGGAGACGGGAACGATTTTGCCCAGAAGATTGGAGCTGTTACTTTCAACCTGGATGGACGCACTCGTAGCGAAGCGCTGTCGATGATCATTACTACCTTGCAGCCCTACGAGACGAACGCCGTTAAGGTAAGTGGTGCCGAAGCCCCGAGTGAAAATAGACCCCAGCAAGGGGTGCAAGGCGTTAGCCCCCAAGCATCCAATAGTGCCCAACCGCAAGGTAATCTGTCGCCCCAGGGAGACAACGCCGAGGCCACCCCAACCTCCGATCTTCTCTCGGCCTACAAGCAGAGTCTAAGTAACGTCGATGTCAGCAACATCAGCCCGACGGAAGCCGCTCAGAAAATGGCGGAGGCGAGTCGGAATTTCCTAAATTTTAGATTGCAGCAGGCCGCCCCTCAGCAGCCGAACGACCAAAACAACTCCGGCAACGGTGGGACGGGCAGCCAGTCAACGGGTAGCCGGTCAAACGACGCCCAGTCGAACATCGCGCCGAATTCGGGCGGCGGATCACAGACGAGTCAAAATGCCCCTCCGCAAAACCCGGATCAAGCGGCTCAGGCCAAGGTGCAGAATTGGGATCAGGCAGTCCAGAACAGCATCCAGCAGACGCTACAAGCTCAGAGCAAGAGTGGCCCGGCCATAGTCGATAGTGCCCGTACTGCCAGTCGCCTCAGCCGGACGCCCCCTCGACGTCGGGTGCGCCATGGCGATTCTTTCGTGGCATGAGGTGCAGGTTGCCTTCGGCCGATCAGTAGCCAATGAGTACATCGGGGTCCAGGTGGTGGTGCGCAATCTCAACGCCGACAAACAATTTCTCATCCACGATTCAGAGCTGGCGGTCGATGCCGACCTCAACGGCAGGACTTGGCCGGTTCTATTCCGGTCGCGACCAAAAGATCGTGCGGGCGATTTCGATTTCGCAGCAAGCGGCAAGCGTGCGTAATCTGGTGGTAAACATTGCCGGCGCCATCGGAACCATTGCCAGTGCGGCTCAGCCTTTCGCCCCGGGTGCATTCAAAGACGCTACCGGTGTTTATAACAGCGGTTTTCTCAGCGCGCTGACCAAAACCTGGCCCGACCACTCGATCGATCAACTCAATCTGCTCAACGACGTTGGATTTTCCGCGTCGACTGACAGCAAGGAAATTTTGGTACCTAAGTCCGGCGCGGCCATGTTCGTGATGTTCGTCCCTGCGAAACAATTTGAGGAAGGGTGGTGGACTCAGGATTGCGCTCATCAATTGGCGTGGGCGAGGCCCACGTCGAATTCCCAGGTACCTCAGCCTTCCCAGACAATATCGAACTCGCAGGCTGCTTCAGGTGCGCAGACTGCCTCGGGCTCCCAGACGACTGTGAGCAATCAAACGACGACCAGCACGACGTCCACGTCAACCGCCCAGACGGTACCAATCCCGCAACCCGCACTCCCGCCACAATCCGGATCAAGCGCGCAACCAGCGGCTGCTTCCCAACCGGTATCGACACCGCCGCCTGTATCTTCCTCGCAACCCGCATCGACTCCACAGGCTATGGCGGGTCAGCCAGAAGCATCAGCGACCTCGCAACCGCCTCCTCAGTTCCTCGGCCCGCTGCAGACGACGACAAGCACCCAAACCACCTCAACCTCCGATGCGACCACGAGCACCAGAACGACGCCTATTGTCCAGAAGGATCTAGGTTCGCAGCCGTCATCTTATCCACAGAACGGACAGAGTTATCAGCCGTCTCCGTCCCCCGCGCCTAAACCTACTTCACCGCCAGTTCCGCTGCCTGCTGTTTCCCCGTCGAGCCAAGTGGGCGTAAATCTACAGATGGCACAAACAGCTTGCGGTAAAACAGTCACGGCCTACAACCCGAATGCCGTCTACGACCCCAACACGGCTCCGCTCTCTCCAGCAAGGAAGAAATATAAGGACTGGTCGCCGACTGCGGATTCTCTTTTTCGGGAACTCGCATTCGCCGTGGTAGCCGGCACGCATATCACCGAGGAAAATTCGACGAAGCCGACTGTAGCAACACTCGATTGCCCGAAAGATCAACTGGGCAATGTGGATTTCACCCAGCAGGTGAAAGGTTCGGTAACGTGTTCTTTGACCGGTACGAACTTGGACCAGGTTAACAAGCTCAAACTGCGCGATGCCGCCGATGCTACCGATAACACGACCGCCGACGGTTCGGTCACAATCAGCGGAGACAAGACCAAAGGAAATGTAGACTTCCCGCTTGCGCAAATCGGCCCCCTGCAAAAGCCTGACTACAAGGTGTACGCCGTTGCCAAAGATGGCACCGAGAACGACGCGAAGCAGACCCTCCACTTTGATCCGAACAAGCCTTATTTTTTGCCTGATCCCTTGACAGTCACGCTGGGCGCACCACAAGGAAACAACGTCAACAAGACGCCGGTCCAACTAACCGGCTACCATTTGGACAAGATTGGCAAGCAGGATAAGGTTCAACTGAAGCCTTCAGGTGCGGGCCAACAGCAGGAATTTTTGTTTGACCCGAATGAGACGCCTCCGAATGCCTCATTCACCATCACTCCCGGCACGACTGCAGCGGGTGGGGATGGGGCTAAATTCGAAGTCTTATATCTGCCGGGCGGTACAGGTACAGGGGTGGACACCAAAATCCAACTGACGATTAAGGGCGTGCTTCCGGCCGCGCCGCCGACGCAAGGCGGATCGACGACGACAAATCCGCAGTCTAAGAACAGGAAAGGAACCCAATCCACTACCGGTTCGAACGGGCAACATTAAAAGTTAATTCGGAAGGTTCAGTTGCATAGAGGAAGCTCACCATGAATATCACGGTGCAACGACAATGGTTCACGGACCTGAGCACGTGCGGCACCCTGGCACTGGACGGCGAGTTTGAATGTTATACCTTGGAGCCACCAGTCCGAGAGACGAAGCCGTGCTGCATCCCGGCGGGCACTTATCAGGTGGCGCTGGCGATGTCGGGCAAGTTTGGATATGTTGTGCCCTGCGTGTTGGATGTTCCCGGCTTTACCGCCATCGAGATTCACCGGGGTAACGATGCGGCGAACACCGACGGTTGCTGTCTGGTGGGCCAGACCTACGCGCCAGACTGGGTGGGAAATAGCGCCGATGCGTTTTCCGCGCTGATGGCGAAGCTGCGGAATGCGGCTGAAGATATTTCCATTACTTATACGGGAGGGGCGGAGGTAGTTTAGGATTCAAAGCCGCTCACACCCGATCCCTCCTAAAACCCGGCCTTCGCTGGCTGTGCGCAATCGCCAGCACGAACGTCCGCGCTGCATCGCATCGATAAAAGATGCAGTAGGGAAATTCGTATAGCGTGTATTTGCGAAAGCGCGAATGGGATAAAGGCCAGCGGTCTAGCGATTGTTGGATCTGGTGTAACGCGCGCTCGACCGTGTTTTCGAACCTTTCGGCAGCGGGGATGTTTCGTTCCCGATACCAGGCGTACGCGTCGCAGTATTCTTGTTCCGCCTCGGGGGTGAAGCGCGAGCGGTTCTTGCGACATGTCGGGCTACTTCGGTTGGAACATCTCGCGTGCCCTGCGTTTCACTTCCAGCCACGGGACGGGTTTTACTTTGCCTGAATCGATTTCTTCCATGCGGCGAGCGACCTCGTGCTGCCATGCCTCCTCAACGTCCAAATCAGGCTTGCCTTCATCCAGACTTTCGATCAAATGGGCAGCGGGAGCGCCATTGCCTTTTTCAGGAGTTCGTCGGCTTCAGGAGACATGGAAAGGTTCTACCCCTCAGCACAATCTTCTCATAAGGGAAAAGCAGGAATTCTGGAGTGGTCCGCTGGCAACCAGCCCCTTTTCCTTTCAACAACTTACCTCCGCCCAATCCTGCATTCAACCGCTAAACCCCGTTTTTCTCCCATTCGTTGGGATAAAGATGCGTAACTCCTTGCCCTCCAATAGCATCACTATCAGACATTACCCAGGGAAAAGTGTAAGGACCCGGACCGTAAAATCGGTTCAATTCTCTGGAGAGCTGCAGCTGTAGGCAGTGTGACTGGGTTTGTGGGTAGGATCTCAGCGAAGTCAGGCAAGTTGCCGCCAAAGCTGTTTCCTAAATCGAAACTCTCGCACCCAGCACGGAAAAGCTAGAAGCCAAAAGCCAGGAGCCAGAAGCTAATATGCGAAAGCCGATCAAGTACGTAGAAAAAGCTGCCGTCGTCGCCGCCAAGGGCGCGTGGGTGGTCTTCGACCGCTTGAACCGAATCAAGCCCAACCCGTCGCCTACGCCGAAGTGGTCGGAGAAGCCCCTGCTCAAGTCCTATGAGAAGTCGAAGCCGCCGCTGGGCTGGCCGCGCTCCACCGATTCGCTGTGCCCGAAGTGTGTGCCGGAGATTCGCCAGCAGATTCTCGACGGCAAGCTACCGCACGAAGTTCTGATGAACGAAAAGATTGGCGAGATCAAGGCCACCATCATCGAGCGCGACGGCAAGATTCTGATGGTGAAGGATTGCCCCATCCACGGCCACTTCGAAGATGTGATGTCGATGGACACCGATTTCTCGAAGCATCTCGAAGATGTGTTCCCCGGCCGCGACATTGCCGCGCACAACGACGAGAAGTTGCATCACCATGGGTCGTCGACGGTGAAGTACGGACGCGGTTCGGTGCTTACCATCGATCTCACCAATCGCTGCAACATGATGTGCGATCCCTGCTTCATGGATGCGAACCAGGTTGGCTTCGTCCACGAGCTCACATGGGAAGAAATCAAGACCATGCTCGACAACGCCATCACGATTAAGCCACGGCGGCAGATGAGCGTGCAGTTCTCCGGTGGCGAGCCGACTTTGTCGCCGTATTTTCTCGACGCCGTGCGCTACGCCCGGAAAGTGGGATACAACTCGGTGCAGGCCGCGACCAACGGAATCGAATTCGCCAAGAGTTTTGAATTTTGCCAGCAGGCAGTCGAAGCCGGAATGCGCTACGCGTACCTGCAATTCGACGGCATCGGCAACGCCGCCAACGCGCACCGCATGGTCGGCAATTTGTTTGACGTGAAGCTGAAGGCAATCGAAAACCTACACAAAGCCGGAGTCGAAATCGTTCCGGTTGTGACCATCGTCAACGGCATCAACAACGAACAGGTTGGGCGCATCATCAAGTTCGCGCTCGATAATCCCAAGACGATCAGCTTCCTGAGCTTCCAGCCGGTGAGCTTCACGGGTCGAGACGAAGCTGTCACCGATGACCGCCGTCAAGCGCAGCGCTACACGCTGTCGCACCTGGCGCATGACGTAAAAAATCAGACTACTCTTGGCGAGCCAAGCCGCGACTGGTTCCCGATTTCTTTCATGGGAACCTTCAGCGATTGGGCCGACCTGATGCACGTGAACGACGTCAAAAACGATTGGGGTCAACTTTCATGTGGTTGCCACCCGAATTGCGGGACTGGCATGGCCATCATGATCGACAAGGAAACTAAAGAAGCCGTTCCCGTGACAGCGTTTCTTCACGGCGACCAACTGGCCAAAGATATTGCCAAAGTCAATGACGCTGCGCGCGGAAAATTCCTGACTGCGTTCGGCATGGCTCTCTGTTTGATGAAGAACTACGATCCGTACCAGTCGCCGACGCATTTCAAGCTGATGGATCTGCTGAAGAAGTTCGACAAGAACTATCACATTACCGGAAAGGACTACGGCAAGGTGGGTCCGGACCGGACGGTCGATGACGTTATGAAGCGGCGCACGAACGATCGCTGGAACTTCCTGTTCATCGCCGGTATGTGGTTCCAGGATCTGTTCAACTACGACTTCCGGCGCACGGAGCAGTGCATTATTCCTTACGCGACGCAGGAAGGCGAGATCAGCTTCTGCGCTTATAACACTGGCGTGGGCTGGCGCAACATCATCGAGAAAATGCACATGACGGCCACGCTCACCAAGTGGTACGAGGAGCATGGGCGGCATGAAATCTTCGCCGGCGGCAAGAAGGTGCGGATGGACGAAGAGCATGTCGACTATCTGCGGCTGCGCGAGGAGATCGTCACCCACGAATTGCAGCACGACCTGGATAAACTGGGCATCGCGAAGAACGCGCGCGAGGAAAAGACACGGGCGCGAGACGCGAAGGCGGCAGCTTCTGCGAGTGCAGCTGCGAACAACGGAGGGCATCGCGGGCCGGCGAAGAACGATGAGGCTTACAACGCACGCATGGCTTCGCTGTATCGTGAAGTCGTCCTGAAAGAAAAGCCAGCGGTGGCAGAGAACGGTTTCATCCCTCTAGGCGCGTTGAGCAAGCCGAAGGGCGGGATCGCTGCGGCTCCGAAGCCGGAAGTTGCGGAGCCGGTGGCCGGCGACTGAGACTCGGCTTCCGACTTTCGGATTCAGACATCGGGTCGCCTCGGGGCGGCCTGATCTGCTTCTTGGACGGCCCGGCAAATTTCAGACTCTTGCTACAGAACACCTGGAAAGCTCCTCTTACCTAATCTTTACGTGGTTTACGCTTCTCAGGTTTAGTTTTCCTGGATTTCGCCGACTGAGCTTTGTAGGCGTTGACGATCGCTTTGATCAATCCGGGAAAGCGCTCTTCAAGTTCCGCGCATCGCGAAGTGTTATACATCTCGACTCCAACACGCTCTGCCCGGATCAGGCCTGCCTCTCTGAGCGCCTTGAAGTGTTGCGAGAGCGTTGACTTGGGGATGGCTTTCTCGCTGATCTTAAGAAAATTCGAACAGTTGAGTGAAGAGCCCGAACCCATGAGATCGGCATAGATGGCCACGCGAACCGGATCCGAGAGCGCATGCAGGATGCCTTCGACGGTAACGTCTTCCAGCGCGGGATGAACCAGCGGCCTCATCTCAGCGATCCTACCGCGATTTCTTCGATAGTTCAATAGTTCGTAAACACTAAACTAATGAATCTTTCAACAGCCCGCGCCCATCTTATCGAGAAGCCAGGGCCACGAAAGTTCCTCAACGGCTAAAGCTGATCTGAGCATTGCAGCCCTTAAAGGCTGCCGCTTTAAGCCGCGCCCTTTCGAAGCTTAGCTTGCGGTCCGGCTAAGGAGCGGGGCTCTTTCAAAACACCCTCGATCATTCTCGAAAGGAAACGCACATGAGCAAACTTAAAGGTAAAGTCGCAGTCGTAACGGGCGCATCCAAAGGAATCGGAGCCGCCATTGCCAAGGGCCTCGCTGCCGAAGGCGCATCCGTCGTGGTGAACTACGCTTCGAGCAAGGCGGGCGCGGACAAAGTGGTCGCCGCCATAACCGCAGCCGGAGGCAAGGCCGTCGCCGTGGCCGGGGACGTCTCCAAAACCTCGGAGGCCCAGGGCATCATTGCCGCCGCGATCAAGAACTTTGGACGCCTGGATATTCTGGTCAACAACTCCGGCGTCTACGAGTTCGCTCCCATCGAAGGCGTGACCGAAGAAAATTTTCACAAGCAATTCAACATCAACGTGCTCGGCGTTCTGCTGACTACGCAAGCTGCGGTGAAGCACCTGGGCGAAGGCGGCAGCATTATCAACATCGGCTCAGGAGTGAGCCGGATTACGCCCCCGAACAGCGCGGTTTACAGCGCGACCAAGGGCGCCGTGGATGCGATCACGGGAGTGCTGTCGCGCGAACTTGGACCGAAGAAGATTCGCGTCAACAGCATCAACCCGGGCATGGTTGAAACCGAAGGAACGGTCAGCGCCGGCTTCATCGGCTCTGACTTCGAGAAGACCCTCGTGGCGCAGGCGCCGCTCGGCCGCACGGGCCGGGTCGGCGACATTGCTTCGATCGCTACATTTCTGGCTTCGGACGATTCCGGTTGGCTCACGGGAGAGCAGTTGCTGGCCACCGGCGGGATTCGGTAAGCGCCAGCGATCAGCCGTCAGCTTTTAGGTATCGATAGAACCACGGGCCGCCTGCGGGCGGTCCGCTTATTTTGTGCGTGATGGGCCCGACGAATGAGAGTGTCCTGTCTCTCCCCGCATTCCCTCGCGTTCCCTCCTTATCGCGCAAGGGATCGATCACAATCGTTGTCCCTGACAAGTATGTCCTTCCCGAGGTTCTGTAGGCGTAGACTCAAGGGAGACGTTCTGTCGGGAAGAGTTGCGCAATTGGAAAAGCAAGCGGTTGGCGTCCTGAGCAGGTTTGTTGTGGCCAATGACATGGACGCCGAGGTCAAGCGAGCTTTCATTCTCCGCCCGCATCTTGTCGACACCGCCGCGGGGTTTGTCCGGATGGATGTCCTCAGCCCAGAAGACATGCCCAACGAAATCTGGCTCATGACATATTGGGTGGATCTTTCCAGCTATCAGAAATGGCATAAGAGCCATGCTTATCATGAATCGCATGCGGGAATACCGAAGGGATTAAAGCTGGTGCCGGGGAGCACTGCGCTGCGCATATTCAAGCTCATTGCTTCCTAAAGGAATGATGTTTCTGAAGAAACCGCCGGTTAATGGGAGAACTGAAGTAAAAGCGTAGTAGCCGTCCGTTCTTTGGCACAGCTCATTGGCGCAGCTCGGCCACAGTCTTCGGGTGATTCAGCCTTTAGTTCGCCGTAAGAGGGGCAACCACGGAAACGGCGATGTAGCCGAATTCCGCCTTTTCCAATTAAAAGCTATTCATCGGCGGAGTGCGATGTCGAAGCCGCTCGAAACAACTCGCGATTTCATCATTGAGCGGCAGGATGATCTCGCTCGCGAAATTGTCGACCGGCAGTGGAAACTCAGGCCTGCTTTCGAGCAAGTTTATGGCAAGAAGGGGATGACGAGGTGTTTGGAAGATGCCCGTTACCACCTAAAATATCTCTCCGAAGCGGTTGGAGCAGGAGAGCCGGCGCTGTTCGTGCATTACGCCACATGGGCCAAAACAATGCTTAGTTCGCGCAATATCCCCGTTGGGGATTTGGTACAGAATCTCGAGGTGATGGTGGACGTTTTGGGCAGAGAACTTCCTCCATCGATGAAGATGCCCGCGGTGGATTATGTGCAAGCAGCGATTCGGAGTCTGAGCCTCCCGAACCATAACCCATCATTTCTCGACCCCGCTCAACCGCTGGCGGAACTTTCCAACCGGTACCTGAGCGCACTGCTTCGCTACGATCGACACTCGGCGTCGGCTCTCATTCTGGCAGCCGTGGAGAACAAGGTCAGCATCAAGGAGATCTATTGCTATGTTTTTGAGCGTTGCCAGTACGAGATTGGGCGCCTGTGGCAGTTGAACGTGGTCAGCGTCGCTCAGGAGCACTATTGCACTGCTTCGACGCAGCTTATTATGTCGCAGCTCTATCCCTACATTTTTCGCTCGGATCGAACTTTCAGAGGCACGATTGTGGCAGCCTGCGTGAGTGGGGAGCTGCATGAAATTGGTGCGCGCATGCTCTGCGACCTGCTTGAAATGGAAGGCTGGAACACAATCTACCTGGGTGCGAATGTGCCGACATCCGGCATTGTCGATGTACTTCGCGACAATCGTTCCAATATTCTTGCGGTCTCCGCGTCCATGACTTTTCACATCCCCGCCGTGCGGGAGGTGATTGCGGCAGTACGTCTGACGATTCCGGCGACGAGAATTCTCGTAGGCGGTTATGCGTTCAAGATCGCTCCCAATCTCTGGCGCGATGTGGGAGCCGATTACTGGGCCAAGGACGCCACTTCTGCGATATTTCTGATAAGCGAACTGGACGACCGGACGATTCGAGCCGTGTAGCTCTACCATGTCCGTGAGACAACTGGAGCGTTGAATCTGAGCCCTGATCGTAAGGGCCAGGGAATGGGTGTCATGAACGCAAATTCTTTGGGCGACATGGATAGCGACGATCGTCTCTACAGCGAGCTATCTCGCGTGAATAATGAGCTGATCAATGCGCAGAGAGAGGTTGTTCAAAGGAATGTCCGACTCGAGCGCGCCGAGGAAGAACTGCGCAAGGCTCACGTCGACCTGGAAAGGCAGGTCCAGGAACGAACGAGAGAATTAGAAGACACTTTGGCTGCTTTTCGAAAAGAGGTTAAGGTTCACCAGAGGACAGAAGAAAAGTTACGAGAGCTTTCGTTAAGCGTACTGCACATTCAAGACGACGAACGGCGTCGTGTTGCCCGGGACTTACACGATACTGTGGGCCAAACGCTGACTGCGTTGAAAATCAGTCTGAGTGCGCTGGAAGATGCGGTGGCACGATATCCTGAAACTGCTGATTTTTTTCTCGAACTCAACGGGCTTGCGGAGCAGGCCCTTCAGGAAATCCGGACCACATCGTATTTGTTGCATCCTCCCCTTTTGGATGAAGCTGGGTTCGCTGCGGCCGCTAGCTGGTACGTCGAAGGATTTAATAAGCGCAGCACCACTCAGGTCAGGATCCAATTGCCGGAGCGCATTCGCCTTCCCGGTTCGCTTGAAATTGTTTTATTCAGGGTCTTGCAGGAGAGTCTAACGAACATCATCAGACATGCGGGATCTGCGACGGTCGATGTGCTTCTGCAGATCAACCGAGATGTAATTTGTCTTTCAGTCAGGGACTATGGCAAAGGGATTTCGGCCGACAGACTTGCGAAGATGAATAGCAGCGGATCGGATGTTGGAGTCGGGATCGCGGGTATGCGCGAAAGGCTTAAGGAGCTGGGAGGAAGCTTAGTAATCGAGTCCGATTCTACCGGCACACTGTTGAAAGCTTTCCTATCCCTGCCTGAGGCAGTTTAGCCGACGGGGAAATGCCCGGCGGCAGACGCGGCTAGGGCCGCGACCTTTCAAACCCTGCTTAACGATCTTTTTGAAACCTACTTAACGACGCCGGCGTCTTCGCGCCGCCGGGCGGCCAGGCCTGCGGCGCCTTGCGCCAGACGTCCCAGGGTTGCGCTGGCAGCAGGAGTGGCGGGGTTTGCCGGGGAAACGTTTGTGGCATCGTCGGCTGAGCCATTCACCTGGCCCGTAACGATGGGTTGGTTGGCGACGGTATTGTAGGCGTAGCCGTCCAGTTTCATGTGGTTGTCGTGAATCGACATGCGCGCCCATCCGAAGTGATATTCGCCGTCAATTAGGAACTTGAATCCGAGATAGCGGTTCCGCGTATTGGCCCACAAACCCCTGACCTGGGGATGGTGGACGGTGAGTACTGCCGGAGTGCCATGTTATAGCAAAAGGCCGTGGATGAGGTGCCCTAAATCGAGCAAAATTGCCTAGCCCCACTGAAGTAGTCCGTAAGACCGGGAGATGTAAGGGCAAAGCGGCACACGAAATAGCACCTTCGTGCTACTTCCCGCAGGGAAGCCTGTTGTGGCACGTTTGGCCGCAGCTTACAATAACAGGACGCCCTTCCCCATCAGGAGCAATATGCGACTCGCACTTATTGGCCTTATTTCTGCCAGATCCTTGTTTGGGACTGTGATGTTTATCGCGGTGACGAACTGCTTCGTTCCACAAGCCAAGGGACAGAGTTGCGTATCGGTTACCACTTACCACAACGACAATCTGCGCACCGGCCAGAATCTGGCGGAGACCGTGCTGACTCCCGCGAACGTGGGCACCTTGACGCAGAAGTTCGCGACTTCTCCTGTGTTCGACGGCTGGGCCGTGGGACAACCACTTTATCTGCCCCAGACCACGATCAGCGGCGGCACCCATAATGCCATTTTTGTGGCCACGCTCGCCGACAGCGTGTATGCCATCGACGCCGACTCCGGGAAACTTTATTGGCACATGGTTTACGGCACGCCTGACACAATTCCTTATCAATCGGCGACTGGCTGCACCGACTCGGGCTTCGGAAAGAATCCGAGCGGAGGAGCTGGCATCGTGGGAACTCCGGTGATCGATACTTCGATTTCTCCGCCAGCGATGTATTTTGTGACCAAGGAATACAACAGCGCTACCTCGACTCACTTACTGAGATTGCATGCGGTTGATACCTCGACTGGAAATGAATTGAGTACGCCGAATAATCCCATCGTGATCAGCGGTTCGGTGGTCAATCACTCCGGCAAGACGATCCCTCTGGCGCCGGAGTACCAAAGTTCTCGGCCCGCGATGTTGCTTTCGAATGGAACCATCTACGTGGGCCTGGGCTCGACTGGATGCAGAGCTTATCCCAGCTACGGGTGGGTGATGTCTTATACATTTTCTAGCACCAGTGGATTTACCCAGCAGGCCGTGTTCAATACAACACCGGATCTAGCCAGTGTGAATCCCAAGGGGCCGTTCGCCAATGGTGGCATTTGGCAAGCCGGAGGCGGGCTGGCCGCCGACGCCAGCGGCAATATTTATTTTGAGACCGCCGATGCAAATAACTTCGCCAATAACTTGGCCGGGTGGCAGGGCACCGATTTCGGTGACAGCTTTGTGAAGCTTACTCCCAGCCTTGGCGCCCCAGCCTCGTCGTCGAGTTACTTCACGCCTTTTAACGATCGCACACTCTACTCTACGGATCTTGACTTAGGCTCGACCGGCCCCGTTCTGCTGCCCGATCAGCCCGGACTGACTCCACATATTATGGTTGGCTATGATAAGTCAGAAGAAATCTATGTCGTCGACCGCGATAACATGGGAGGCTATACCGGGCCCAACGGCCCGAATAACATTCTTGAGGACGTGCAAGATCCAACCACATCCAAGTGCAGCTCGGTAACGCAGTTCAACCGCTGCGCCAACCAGCGCGGCACCTGCGGATGGAATGCACCGGTTTACTGGAATGACAATCTTTATTTCACCTCGAATCCCGGCCCGATCATGTCCTACGCCTGGACACCGGGCAGCGCCACTCCATTGGCCACCTGCCCCACAATCGAAGGCGGTTTTACAAGCGGAAATTACCTGGCGTCGGCGAGTCCGTCCATCTCTGCAAACGGAACCAGCGCCGGCCTGCTCTGGGTTATAACCTGGCCCAATACTCGCATGGCAACGCTGCGCGCCTTCGACGCGACAAACCTCGGCAGCCAGTTATTCACGGCACCGGTTCAAGGAATTGGCGGTTATCCTTCGCCGACGATTGCCAATGGCACTGTCTACGTGGAAACCAAGGGCCGGCTCATAGCCTACGGTATCAAAGGGCAGTCAGGCTGCAGGCCGGGTACGAAGGGCATGGTGCTGGATGATTCTCTGCCCGATCGATCGGCTGCGGTGGTGAAATCGGATAACCCGCAGAAGTCGGGAACCAGCGCAACGTTTTGAAAGGGCGCGCCTGAAAGCCGCGCATGCCGCCCAAATTTCAGCCGGCCGGGGGTATATTCGGTTTCGGGTAAAGCAGCGCTTTCGGCGCTGCATAAAGAAGTCAGTTCAAGTTTTCCCTTTTCAAGAGTTCGCACCCCGGATGCTCGAATCGTTTCAGAATCACTTCATGCATAAGTCTTCCTTGGGGTGACCTGCTGAAGCGGATTGGCATCTTTAGAGGAGCGGGCGCAGCCGCAGGCATACTCGCAGACGCTGGCCGCTTCGCAGGATGCCGAGTGAATAGACTGCACTTGAGCGGCAGAGCATGCTTCGCAGTTCGGTCAGAGTCAATCGCTCGGCCGAGGAATTGTCTATCGATTCAATTATGTCTCCGGATTCGATTGCAGCCTCCGCGGCGGGCGAGTCACGGACAATCCGTCGAACCACAAACTTGTGAAAGCCAGGGCCCTCCGCTCGTATCCGCAATCCGCTCTGATCATATTCCGCAGGCTTGGCATAGATGCCATTGAGCGTGAGGAAAATGCGTTTGCCGGGATTGTCGAAGACTACCGTGAAGCGCTCCAGGAACTCGGCGCCAATCAGTCCCGCATAATCTTTCGACGCCATCAGGCCCTCTGTATCTTGCGCAAAAGTAATCGGCGGATTCTTAATTGAATAAGAACCCACTTCGATGTGCTCGGCTCGACCGTCTCGCGATTGCGTCGTCCCTCCGGTGCTGGTCCCAGGCTCGTCCAAGAGTTTCATCGTTGCAGGCGGGATATGGTGAGCGTCGGCGAACGGTTTGTAAATGTCTGCGTAAGTGTTGGCGCCGCCATCGATCAAAAAACTGCCGGTTACAGCATCGACGCCCGGTAGCGCAATCGTAGCCTCAATGAAAGGGAAGCCGTGCTGGTCAATGCTGACAGGAAATGAAGTATCACGTGCAGAGGGCTTGTACTCTTTCGGAAGATACACAGAAACAGAGTGATTTTCATAATCGACGGCCACAACGAAGTCGTCGAACAACCGCGAGCCGATGATGCCATCGACCTCATGACCGAGGGCAGGCTCCAGAGCCTTCAAGCTGATCCCGATCAGGTTGCGATGGGTGAGGTCGAAACCCGGCAAACTGATCTCCACATCTCGGAAAACCTGAGCTTCGATGGCGTTGGCGCCACCGCCGCGGGCGGCCGCGTTGCCGCTGCTCGAGAGCGAAATGCGCCGCGCATAGTCGCGATCGACCGTGAAGCCCTGGCTCGCGTTGTCGAGGATGAACCAGCCAGAGTGACCGTTCACTTTCGCGCGAACAAACACGAGGCCGTTCGCGACCAAATCAACGGGAATGTTCAAAGACGAATTGCCGGAAGAAAATCGGTAAGAGGGTTGCGGCGAAGCTTGTCCGAATGCAGCTTGCCCCAGCATGAGTGCAGTAGCCAGAATCCCAATGACCGACGTAAGAGCACACACCGCAATTCGCGACATGGTCGGCCTCCGTTACGGCGAGCGTTGAGTCCGCATGTGGTAAATCAGATATACAACGATTGCGATGTTGATTATGAGCACTGCTACTTTGACGGAACTGGGATGGCGGTGAATCTCGTAAATTTCAACCGGCAATAAAGAGCTCGTGATAATTACGGTGAGCCACTCTCCCCAGCGCTTGCGCAGCCAAAGGCCGGTTCCCTCCGTTAAGAACAACGCGGCATAGATAAAGCTGCCCACACCAACTTGCTTTATCTGTGCAGGGCTCACATGGGAGGCTTTCGCGAGCGCAATGTCGAGAAAATGTTGTCCCGGGTCGAGGCGTAACGCCATAATCCAGTGTTCGAGCACGCCGCCCAAGTCTTTGTGAAGCAGCCTGAACGCACCAACGCCCACAGCGATGAGCAATCCCGACTTAAAGAATTTGAAGATCGCAATGAGTCGAAGCAGCCGGTCGTGGGGCGATTTCATGCAGAGGTATTATGCCTGAAGGAGCGTGTGTGGTGACGTGGAAGAGCGGCGCTTTCGAGGCCGCGTAAAGGTTCACAGAATACAAAGCAAATTCTGCTCTGTCAGTTTCTTGCATCGCGTGCGTCAAGAATGGGGCGGCAGCAAAAAAGCCGCGACTCTCGTCGTGGCTTTTTTCACATCCTGTTGATCCGCGAAAATCCTTGGCAAAGAAGTTAGTGTCGTCCCCCGCCAGGTCCGCCGCGTCCGCGATCGCGTCCGCCGCCACCAGGCCGTCCACCGCGACCACCGCGTCCACGATCACGTCCACCGCCGCCGGGACGTCCACCGCGTCCGCCGCGGTCTCCGCCATGAGGACGATCGCCTTGAGGACGGTCACTGCTCACCGCATGCGCGACGCCATCGCGATTGAAGTTCGGTTCGGCTTCATCGGGGAAGTCGCCGCCGCCTTCGATGACCAGCGTGCCGGTAGTCACGGGAGCGGCAACAAACTCGCCTTCCGCCGCCGCAACATCCGGCGCGCCTTCCGGGGCTGGGCCTCCGCC
Source organism: uncultured Acidobacteriaceae bacterium (assembly GCA_963789875.1). GTDB lineage: Bacteria > Acidobacteriota > Terriglobia > Terriglobales > Acidobacteriaceae > Sulfotelmatobacter. Next base: position 59,040 of record CAWBMI010000003.1, read on the forward strand.
CATCTTTGCGCGCTGCTCTTTTAGAATCGCCTTGCGCGAAAGCTTGATGCGGTTGCCTTCCACCGCCAGCACCTTCACCAGCACCTGATCGCCTTCTTTCAGTTCGTCGCGAATGTCGCCAATGCGATGCTCGGCCACTTCGCTGATGTGCAGCAGTCCGTCGGTGCCGGGAATAATTTCGACGAAGGCGCCGAAGTCCGCGAGCCGCGTGACTTTGCCGAGATAGGTTTTTCCAACTTCCGCCGTGGCCGTGAGGTCGCCAATAATCTGCAGCGCCTTCGCCGCCGAAGCCTGATCGCTCGACGCAACCTTCACCAGACCGGAATCTTCGACATCGATCTTCACTCCGGTCTGCTCGACGATCGAGCGAATCATCTTGCCGCCCGGCCCGATCAGATCGCGAATCTTGTCGACCGGGATCTGCACGGTGTAGAAGCGCGGAGCGAAGTCGGAAATCTTCTCGCGACCGGTGGTGATCACTTCTTCCATCTTGCCGAGAATGTGCAGCCGTCCACGCTTCGCCTGCGCCAACGCCTCGCGCATAATCTGCGAAGTGATGCCGGCCACCTTAATATCCATCTGCAGCGCGGTGATGCCATCTTTCGTTCCGGCGACTTTGAAATCCATATCGCCGTAGTGATCTTCCGCGCCCGCAATGTCGGTGAGGATGGCATACTGCTCGCCCTCTTTCACCAAGCCCATCGCGACTCCGGCCACCGGAGCCTTTAACGGAACGCCGGCATCCATTAGCGAAATTGAGGCGCCGCACACCGTGGCCATCGAAGACGATCCGTTTGATTCGAGAATGTCCGACACCACGCGCATGGCGTAAGGCCAGGCTTCTTCCGTAGGCAGCACGCCCGAGAGAGCGCGCTCAGCCAGAGCTCCGTGACCAATCTCGCGCCGGCCCGCTCCCCGCAAGAATGCAACTTCTCCCACCGAGAATGGAGGGAAGTTGTAATGCAGCATGAAGCGCTTCTTGGCTTCGCCCTCGAAACCTTCAAGGCGCTGCATATCATCCGACGTTCCGAGCGTTGTCGTGACCAATGCTTGAGTTTCGCCGCGGGTGAAAATCGCGCTGCCGTGGGTACGCGGTAGAACCCCGGCTTCAATCCAGATCTCGCGGATTTCGTCGAACGCACGTCCATCGGGACGGTGCTTCTTATCGATGACTTCCTCGCGGAAGGTGCGCTCGCGCAAAGTTTCGAAATAAGTTTTGAGCTTGGCCTGCGCGGCTTCATCATCGGCGGGAATCTCTGCCTGCAACTTCTTCTTCAGCTCTTTGACCAGCGTGTAGCTCTCGGCCTTGGGATGCTTCTTCGTATCCAGCCGCTCCGAAAGCTCGGCGCCGACTTTCTTTTTCAGCGCGTCGTAATACTTCTGATCGAATTCCGGCGGAGTGACTTCGCGCTTCTTCTTGCCGGCCTTCGAGCGAAGATCGTTGAGGGCGGCGCAGATCTTCTTGACTTCGGTGTGGCCGAATTCGATGGCATCAACGACCACTTCCTCGCTGACTTCTTTCGCGCCTGACTCGATCATCACGATGCCATCGGAGGTTCCGACCACCATGATGTTCAGCAGGCTCTCCCGCATCTCGTCATATGTGGGGTTGATAATGAACTGTCCGCCAATCTGCCCAACGCGCACCGCGCCAATCGGCCCGAGAAACGGAATATCGGACAAAGTCAGCGCAGCCGATGCGCCATTAATCCCGAGCACATCAGGATCATTACTGGCATCAGCCGACAGCACAAAGGCGATCACCTGCGTCTCGCACTTAAAGCCCTCGGCAAACATCGGACGCACCGGCCGATCGATCTGGCGGCTGGTGAGCACTTCGCGCTCGCTCATGCGGCCTTCGCGCTTGATGAAGCCGCCGGGAAAGCGTCCGCCGGCGTAGGTGTATTCGCGGTAATCGACGGTGAGCGGGAAAGAAATCGATGCCTTCGCGCGGATCGGCATTTGCGGTGGCGGTGGCGAGGACAACGTTATCGCCCTGGCGAACAACGGCTGCGCCGTGGGCCTGCTTGGCCAATTTTCCGGTTTCAAATGAGATTTGTTTGCCGCCGGCGAGGTCGACTGTAACGGTACTAACTTCTGGTTTCATTGTTTCATCCTTATTCTCGAATCAGGAGGGTGACATGGTTCGCAGGAGAATGATGCGCGGGCCATGAGAGACCGGTCCCGATGTGCAATCGGAATTCGTCTTCGATATTGCGCACGTTGTGAATTGGCTCAATGCTGTACCGGCTTCGAGGAAGGCGGCTTTCTCTCAGATACGTTGTCGGGAAATGTCTTCTTTGGACGATCATTCTTCATCGGAAGAAGATCGCTCTTAAGAATCCAAGGTGAATGCTTCATCGCTCCCACTTCCTTCGCAAAGACCGCGAGGGATGGGGCACCCAGTTTCCATCCACATTCCCAGGATTACTTGCGGATGCCGAGTTTTCCAATGACCGTCTTATAGCGCTCGGAATCGTATCGTTTGAGGTAGTCGAGCAAGCGACGCCGCTTGCTGACCAGCATAAGCAGGCCGCGGCGCGAGCCGTGGTCCTTCTGGTGCGTTTTGAAGTGGTCTGTCAGTTGGCCAATGCGTTCACTGATGATGGCGATCTGAACCTCGGGGCTCCCCGTGTCAGTCGCGTGCGTCTGATACTGGTCAATGACAGATTTCTTTTGCTCTCTGGCTAACACTAACCTGGTGCACTCCTGTTCTAGTTTCGATTTATCTTGGTGACAGTAGTGAGGATAACATGCGGGGGGTGGGGGGGTAAAGCGCGGGAGCTGGCTTGGCCTGATGGTCAGGCTTTCGGCAGATGAAAGCAGAGTACTGCCATGTGAACTCGGCGACCGTGATCTCCTGGGATGTGCATCTCATAAATGAACCAGGACTCGTCTCGCTTCCCCTTGTACGCGACGAAGCAGGGGTGCTTCGGGGTGCTCTCTTCAATCGACACTAAGGGCGCAATCATCGCCTTGGTGTCGACGAAGTAGACGACGGCGGTTTTCGAGTCGCGCCACGTCAGATAGCTTAAAAGCTGGTCAATGGTTTCATGGTGTTTCTTGGCCCCACCCCAAAACTTGCATTCGGCGACGAATATGTTGTGGTTCTCATATCGCAGTAGGATGTCTGTCTTGCCGGCTCGATTGAATGTTTCGCCCGTGGCGCTGCCCTCGAACCTCGGCTGTAGGACCAAGAGCAGATGATCCCTCAAGGTCTCCTCGTCCCTACCGGAGTACGTGCTCGGCAAGCGCTCCATGGTCTTCCCTGTGTCATGGATAATTTGCAAGATTTCTTGGTAGATCCCATCGTCTAGGACCGGCTCTGGTTGGTATGGGCCCGGGGATGCCGTTGGCCTGACTACGACCTTCTTTGGGATCACGGCTGGCACCGAAAAAGTTGCAGGCACATTGGGGTTGCGGCGAATTGGCACGTCAAGAGCGGACAAGAGTTTGGCATGCTCCAGGTGCTTAGCTCTAGCGGCTGATACCAGCTTTTGCACCTCCGTCCGGAGCTCGGCATGAAAAAGGCTTAGATCATTATTCAGGCTGGTGAGGGTGTTACTGGCATACGCAACAAAGCGATCCTTGGCGTTCGTGATCGTTCCAGGATTATTGTAAAAGTCGACCACATCGTGCTGGATTTCTCCCTTCTGTACATCTAAGCGTACCTCGAAGCTGGCGAGTTCACGGGTCGCGGGCGAACACAGTAGCAAGTTACTATTTCCTGAAAATGGAACGTGGAAAGTTATCACTTGTTTCTGGTAGCGGGCTCCTCTCTCGACAAATGAGTTTTGGGGGAACAACTCCGCCGGAACCAGCTTCGACGACGAGCTCGCCTCGATTGCGTCGACGCCAAGGACCACGAGTGGAATCTCGAACTCCGAGACGATGTGATCGACGTACTCGATCTCGTTCACGTTCAGCAGGTAGTCGGGGTTCTCCGACGCGACGCGCACCCTCATCTGGGCGAGTTGGTGCAGTTTCAACTGCGCAAGCTGGTGGCTGGCGAACAGAAACATTCCCTGCCTCACGGTCGAGCTGGCCGCCTTTCCCGGGCTCAATTCGTCGGCACTATCTTAACTTGCGCCCGCCACATCGGTCGCAGTTTTCGGCGGGCGGGTGCCCTGAGCTCAAATCAATTAGCGTTCAACCCGCCTGCGTTGCGGGGCGCAGAGACGGGGGCACCCTGCAGAGTTGCTCACAGCTTCGCGCGCACATAGGCAGCATAGGCGAAGTCCCGTGAAGCAGCTTGGCGCTGTCTTCCAGACAGCGCGTCCCAGAGAGCAGCAGCTAGCCCGAACATTTGCGGAACCCCGGGTATGGCTGCAAGTACCGAGAGACTTGCCTTGGTCGTTTCCCATCGCTCGCCACGCATGGCTGCCTGAATTTCCTCAACGCGGGCAGCAGACTCGTCGAAGAAGATGTCGAGGTGGCGTTGACGCAGAAGGTCGTCCTCGATGGCCGCAGCGGCAACTAGCTCTCTCTCCACTCGCCATCGGAAATCGGCAAGTAGTTGGCCGTGCCTATCCTTGAACGCCCGAATTGCGGACGGCTCGACTTCATGACTAGGAACGGGAAGCACTTTTTTGAGGACCGAAGTTCTCAGCGACTGAAGTTGCTGGAAGACTCGATCCTCTGCCACGCCAGCATGTGTGAAGCGGCGAAGGTAGGCTGCTCGGTTCGTTACCGGAGACGAATCGACGCGTTCGAGCTGGCCGAGAGCCGCCGCCAGGTACGACATAAAATCGTCGGCGGTATCCGCCTCGACCTCGTACCAAGGGTACGGCCCCTCGTGAGCCAGTCCTTGGCCAGCAAGCGCGTGCGCAATTTCGCCCATCTTTTCTATGTGGACCTTGAGGCGTCGCCCCTGTGCGAACCGGACCCTCCGCCGGGCCATCCCAACGCCGAGGCCGTCAATATAGGTTTGGAAGGATTGTTCGAAATTTGGGATTTCGTAAATGTACATTCCGGGAATCACCTGGTCCACTAGTTCCTCTCTCAGCAGGCTTTCCATGTAGGGTCCGAGCGATTCCGGCCGGTTAATGAATTCGTACGGCACAATGCTGGAGACTTTGTCCCAGTAGAGCAGCATCTGTGTAAGCCATGTTGACCGGGGTACCCGGATGTAGGGGAAATACAACACTCGATTTTTCAACTTGTACCTCCGCGGGGGAAAATACTTCGGGGCACGTGTAGTCCTATCCTAATTTCCTTGACCTTATATCATCGGCACTATCTTAACTTGAGGCCGCCCCGTCCGTCGCGGTTTTCGGTGGGGACTGCCCATATTGCCGCACGGATCTTTCATCCCTGCAGGCGTACAAAGCCCTCCCTTGCGGCGTGACCAAATAACTGGCATAGTAGAAATCCTCATACCACGTATAGGGATATTGTTCGTCTATCGCTGCAGCGCTCCATTGGTAGGTCTTCCCAATCTCAAGGGCGATGCAGCTTCGGTTTTGGCGCTCGCACAGCATCGTAATGCGAAAGACGAGATTCTTTTTCGTCCAGGTGTCATAGGCCTTATAGTGCCCGTACGCTACGTTGCATTCTCTGAGTATGCCACCGTCGTTACAGCACCTGCGATCATTCTCAACAACGTCGATCGTTACCTGAGAGTCGTGCGTTATGCCCTGTCCATGCCCAACAGGAACGAGCGCGCCCAGCAGCACGGCTAGGTAGAAGGCTCTCATTTGGCTCGCCCACCTTTCCACGACCTATTTGTCGGGACTATCTTAACTTGAGGTTGCCCCGTCCGCCGCGGGTTTTCCTCGTGAGGTTATGGGGGCGAACAGATAGAGAATACAATACAGCCCATGCTGTGGGAAAGGCTTAGACAGCCTTGATTCTTCACTGGATCAAGCGTATTCTAGGAGAGGTCGGGATGTGCTGATCTTCTTTGCGGCGCGCAGGGTTTTATAGCCCTCCTGGCCAACCTTTCTGAGGGGCTGCTTGCGCAGCCCCTTTTTCGTTTGAGGTTGCGATGCATCTTTTGTACGCCGATGAATCTGGAAGCCTCTCCGATCCCGCCCAGCGGCATTTCGTGCTTGCCGGTGTTTCCGTGTTCGAGCGCGAACCGCACTGGATCGAACAGGAATTGGACAAAATCGCCGCCCGCTTTGAGCCCAATCAACCTCACTCGGTAGAGCTTCATGGCTCACCGATGAGAACGGGGGGTCGGGGATGGGATCAGTATCCTAGAGCAGACCGTGAACAAGCGATGCTCGACGCTCTGAGATTCGGAGTCGCCGACAGGCATCCCCGATACGTGCGCCTCTTTGGCGTTGTTCTGGAGAAGAAGAACTTCTCCGGGCAGGACATAGCTAAAGTGGCGTTCGAACAACTGAGTAGCCGCTTCGATCAGTTTCTAGGCAGACTTCACAGCTTAAAGAATGACACGCAAAGGGGCCTGATCGTTTTCGACAAGTCATCCACGGAGCAACGGATTCAGACGCTGGCACGAGAGTTCAAATCTGCGGGACACTCGTTTGGAGTAACTCGCAACTACGCTGAGGTGCCCGTATTTGTTGATTCCAGGGCCTCGCGCCTTATCCAGTTGGCGGACCTGGTAGCCTACGGTTTGTTTCGCCATTTCGAGCACGCGGATTCGAAATACTACCAAGTTATTGCTCATCGTTTCGATGCAGAGGGTGGAGTAGTACATGGCCTGTATCACCGGTAGAGACCCTTTCCGAGCCCGAGTCTAAGAACACGGGCAGCCGAAAGTCAAAGTCCCCTCACTTTCGGCTTCGCTCAGGGCAGGCTCTTGAAGCCGTGCCCTTCCCGGTTAAAGTCAAAATCAAGAATCAAAATCAACGTCAAAATCAAGGTCAAAGGCGACGGACAGGAGTGTCCGACCCACACGGGCAAAATCGACGTCAAAATCAAAAGCCCGCGAGTGCGCGATGAGAACACCCTGACAGGCCATTGCTGAGAACGCGGGGCAAGGGGTCCTTCGGCTGCGCAACCACTCCGCTTCGCGGAATGGTCGCTACGCTCAGGATGACAATGGGGAGGAATTCGTTTTATGCGAACTCGATTCCGTCGGGTTGGTGGAGTAGGTACCAGGCTTCGCGGTAGGGGTCGTTCACGTGGGGCTTGCGGCGGCGTTTGGGACTTAGGGTTACGGCGGTTGCGCCGAGGATGTGGGATAGGGGGAAGATGAACCAAGAGTCCTCGGGGATGACGTAGGCGGCGAAGAAGTCGATTTCATCGAGGGTGTAGGGAACGGCGCGTCCGTTGATGCGACGGTGGGCGTTGACGCGGTAGAGGCCGTACTGGAGTTGAGTGGAGGATTTGACTTGAACGCGAACCAGGCGCGGACGGGTGAGGGGCAAAAGCAGGTCCCCTTCGGCAGGCTCAGGGCAGGCTCTCCACTTCGCTCGCTTTCGCTCCGCTTCGGTCGGGATGACACGGGCAACGTGCGAAGGGTCGAGGATGATGTCGTAGCGTTCGCTGTCGCCGTAGGGTTTGGCGATGCCGAAGCCATGGCGGGCGGCGGCGAGGGCGAAGGCTAGTTCGGAAATTTCTCCGCGGCGTTTGGTGGTTCGTTCGCGCTCGAATGGGGTTTGGTGCGGAGTTGCTGGAGTGGGCAGGGCTTGGGCCGGCCGGAGTTTGCGTCCGGGGGAACAGCCCCTGCGTTTCAAATGCAGTTCTCAGTTCTCGGATAAATAATCCGGAAAAATAAAATGGCGCATGCCCGAGGGCTGCGCCATTTATTAGCTTATAGATATATTATATCACGTGGGGAGGCATCAAAGAGACATAGCTTGGTGTTTTATTTGGCGATTGGAAGCAATGAGTTATGCGAAAAAGATCAAGTTTTGCTATTGACAAGATTTTGCGGCGTTCAATGTTGCAGTTGTCCGTAACCTTTTGCCTTCCGTTGTCAGGCTCTAGGGCTTGATCGGCGCTGTCGGCAACGCATTCTTGATGACCGAGGGGTTATCGTCGGGCTTCTTCACTGCGCCCTGCTTGTCTGCCGAGTCTACCGAGAATAGTTGGTAGTGATCGTAGGCGTGGCGGCGGTGATAGTAGTGGCGGTTCAACTCCATGAAGATGTCCACGTTTTGGGGCAGCCACAGGTCCATGTTCTTGTGGCCGAAGTGGACCGGGCCGTAGTCGGCTATCTGGTGCTGGACCGAGAGCTGCGGCAAGGGCTTGATGAGTTCGGCATCAATGTGCACGATCTGCAGATTGTCGGTGGTGATCCAGGCGCGGCCTTTCATGTTCATCGGATAGTGTTGCGAGCCGATGTTGTATTCGGCGAAGCGGTTAGGTTTGTCGTCGCGCTGGCGGAAGTGCACCAGCCAGGCGGATTGGCCCTTCCAGTCGCCTACCCCTTCGCAGGTCATCTCGAAATTGTCGCGCATATCGGGATGGAAGATGAGCGCTAACGCCATCGAACCCGAGGTAACGATGTGGTCGGGAAGATCGGTAATTCCGTAGCGCAGGTTGCGGTACTCGTCGGTCTGTAGGTAGCCCGGTATATCCTCGCTGATCGAAGCCACGTAGGTGAACTTGCGGGTTTCTTTGGTGATGGGGCTGCCGGTCTTATCGAGTTGCTCGTGAGACATGGCTTCGATGGCGGCGAACTTGGTGATGTTATCGACCAACTCTTTGACGCGCTCGCCAGAGCCTTCCATCACTTGCGGAAGAGGGCAGCCGACACCGGGAGCGACCGGCGGCTTCACTTCGTCGACTCCTGGAGGTCCCCAGGCGCTGGGAGGAAGGGAAGGCGCGAAGGCCACGAGGGCGAGATCGATTTCCTCCTTTGAAGGGGGGGGGGTGCGGCCCGCGAGGCGGTCTTCGAGCTTGGCGATCAGCTCGTTAACCTGCGGGATGGCGGTGTTGCCCGGGTTGTTTTGCACGAAGAGCTTCAGCGTCTGGATGGCCTCAGCGTTTTTCCCAAGGTTGGCCTGGGCTTCACCGAGAACCAACTCGGCAATGTTGGCCGCGCTCTTGCCGTAGGTGATCGCAAGTTGAGCTTGTTCGAGAGCTTTTTCCTGTTCCTTTTGCTTGATGTAGGCATCGCCGAGAAGATAGTGCGCCATCCAGTAGGTAGGGTCGGCAGCCACGGCTTGTTCAAGCGTCTTGCCGGCGGCATCCGACTCTTTACGCTCCAGTTGCACTCGGCCCAGTAGCGTAAGAGTTCGCGCGCTGCGCGGTTCGAGGGCGGCGGATTGGCTTAGGTAGGTTTCCGACTTATCGTATTCCTTGCGTCCCATGCACAGATAACCAAAGAGGAAGTTGACTTGCGCGTTGGAAGGGGCAAGTTTGTAGGCCTTGTCGAGTTGCTTCTGGGCTTCTTTGAAATTGCCGGAGCGCAGAGCGTTCACGGCGAGTTTCGTCTCGCGGCGTGCGTTGGCGGGCATGGCACTTTCGGGTGTGCTCAAATCGACCGCCATCGGGTCCTTGTGCATCACCAGCTTGAGTTCACGATCCTGCACTAGGGCAATATGCTGGTCTTTGTGCTGGACCAGATAACCGACCGCGCTGGCGTCAATTTCATAATCTCCTGGGTCGATCTGGCAAAAGGTCATCTGGGCTTCATTGTCGGTGGTGTCCCAGCTTTCGATGTTACGCTTGTCATCGTGCACCTTCACAATCGCTTGCCGGTCGAGATGCTTGCCATTTTCGTCGACGACGGTGACCACCAGCCTTTGTTCCAACGCGCACTGGGGGGTCTCCTTTTCACCCATCTGCAGCGAGGTTTGCATTTGCGCAACAACCGGAGCCACTGGCAGAAGCAAGTCACCCGAGATCCCAACAATGATTAGCGGGCAGAGGGACAGAAACCTTCTCTTGATCTGGGTCATAAATCTCCTGGAGATGCTCGATTGACGATTGCGGGGGAGCCTGCGCTTAGTAACACGTGATTGTACCGCAATATTGGTTTTACAAAGTCACGAAATTGTCGATTCTGGACCGCCTTTCGGGAGCCGGAGGACAGGTTTGCCTTTGGCTCGATTAGGGACTGCGTTTTGCGAAGAGACTTCCGACAAATGTGCGGCTTGTTGAGCTAAACAGGCACTGGACGCGGCTTTTGTGGTTTAGCCATGTGTGCTTAGTCCCCTTGGGGACTTGCCGCATCGTTTAGAATATTGGACCTCAGACGATTCGCTCACGAGTTGAGCACCCCTCCGCTACTGGCGGCGGAGGTCCCCCTGGAGGAGCCTAATGCGCCATGTCACGCTTGTGGTTTGTATCTCTGCCCTGGCAGTTTGTGCCGGGTACGCGAGGGCACAGACGCCACCGCCACCGGACACCTTCAAGGTGGACTATTTCTCTTACGGCAACACGCCTTACGACGCAACCTTGCGATTGACGAATGCCGGGACCGCGGGAGGCAGCCTGTGCGCAGCCATCTACGTTTTTAGCCCCGATCAGGAAATGTCAGAGTGCTGCGCCTGCTACTTCACCCCGGATGGTCTGCGGACGTTGTCGGTGAATAATGACCTATTGGCCAATCCTCTGCAGGGGAACACGTTGTCGATGGGAACCATCGGGATCGTTTCCACCAAGGCGCGAGGTGGCGGATGCGCGACTTACCCAACTTACCTGACTCCGACGGCCGGAGTCCGGGCGTGGGCGACGCATGTTCAGGAATGGGGCATTGTGACGGAGACGGGGTCGCAAGATGCGACGCTAAGCGTTGCCGAAATTAAGCGTTTGCAAACGGAATGCTACGCCGTCCAGGTCGACGGCAGCGGCGCCGGCCTGTGCACCTGCGGGACCGGCGACTAGCCTGTCAATAGCCCCACCCCTGATAGGCACCCAAATTCCCGTAGAGAAGGGCTAGTGAAATTGGATTAGATCACTCGGGGAGTTGTTTCTTGTCAGAATACGGGTAAAGTACTTGTGCCACTTAACGGCTTGCAGCGCGGATACTTCAGGCGCCAGCCGCAAAAATAAAAAGTCACCCTGAGGGAGGGAAAACAATGCGTCACACAATTCTGGCAGTTTGTATTCTGGCGATCTCTGCTGTGGGAGCGTCGGCTGCGAGCGGTTCCTTTAAGAACACGCCGCCTTCGACTACCACACCGGACGTCTTCAAGGTTAACTACTTCTCGAATGCCAACACGTCGGGCGCACCGGATGGAACGGTGCGGATGACGGATCCAGGCACCACGCCCGGCAATATCTGCGCCTATGTGTTCGTAACCGATCCGAACCAGGAACTCAGCGAGTGCTGCGGATGCTTGCTGACGCCCGATGGACTGCGCACTTTGTCCATCAATTCGGACCTGACCAGCAATCCGCTGACAGGCGTAAAGCTGACCACGGGTACGATCGATATCGTTTCGGTTCAGCCGGTGAACAACACCTGCCCGCTGCCCGGAACCACTTCGGTCCCGCAGTTCCTGTACCCCGGCTTACGAGCCTGGAGCACGCACATCCAGAACAGCAATTTCACCATCACTGAAACCCAATCGTTGGATGCGACGTTCAGTGCAGTAGAGGATAGCCGCGTGTACAACGAGTGCTACGCGATCGTCCTTGATGGCAGCGGATCTGGCATCTGCAGCTGCGGCACGGGTGACTAATTGCAGAACTGAATGATTTATCTGTCCCTCTGGCCAACTCAGGGCAGGTGTTTCATTAAGGAGTCGCACAGCGTGCGACTCCTTTTTTGTTTGGGTGAAGCTTGCGATACGAGGGAATCTCCAGTGATGCGATCGCGGCTTGACGTGATAGAGAGAGCGGCCAGCCCTGCGGAGCACTCGGTTTCTTCCAATTTCCGATTAATCCCTGCTATCTTCGCAGCATGACGCGCGCATCCAGTTTCGCCGGCGTGATTCTTGCCGCAGGGGATTCTTCGCGCATGGGTACGGATAAAGCACTGTTGCCCTGGCCGCCGCGTGCCGAGGGGCAGGCGGTTTCGAACGATACCTTTCTCTCGGCGGCGATTCGGTTGTTTTTGCCGGCCACAGATTTTGTGGTGGTCGTGGTGGGAAAGAATGAAGCGCAGTTGGCGCCGGTTATTTATGCGCAGGGAGCTTCTTTGGTATTGAATCGCGAAACGGATCGAGGACAATTCAGTTCGTTGCAGGTGGGTCTGCAGGAAGTGTTGAATCAGGGCCGGGACGCCGCAATGGTTACGCTGGTTGACCGGCCTCCAGTACAAACAAGCACAATTCAAAGTCTGCGCGAGGCTTTCGAAGTGGGTGGTCACAACATCTGGGCTGTGGTCCCTGAGTTTTCGGGGCAGCATGGTCATCCTTATTTAGCGGGGCGTGAAATGATGGGGGCTTTTCTGCGGGCTCCGGCTACGGCCAGCGCGCGCGAAGTGGAACACGAGCATCAGGATCGGATTCAGTATGTCGCGGTCGATGATCCTCTGGTGGTTCTGAATATCAATACTCCGGAGGACTATGCCGGACTGCAGGCGCGACCTTCGTGAGGTGCGGATCGCGATTGCGCGATGCCTTTGAAACACGTTATTGTCGAGCTAGGGGAAAGAAGTACGACAGAAGCTAAGAGTTTCCATCCCACTACGAATGAATTTGTGGAGTCAGTGGTCAGACTACGGCCGCGTGTGGCGGCCTTTGATTGCGACGGCACGCTTTGGTCGGGCGATGCAGGAGAAAGGTTCTTCGACTGGGAGTTGAAACAGGACGACATGGTTGCGGAACTCGGCGCTCACGGCGTTACTAGCGAGGCGTTGCGGGAGCGGTATGCTTCGTATAAACGCGGCGAACTCGATGAGAGCACCATGTGCGGCGAGATGGTGACAATGCACCGTGGCATTGCGGAAGCGAAGTTAATGGCGGCGGCGATCGAGTTTTTTGACCAATTCTTCATCGGACTGATTTTTCCTGAGATGCGCGAGTTGGTGCGGCGCCTAACGGAGGGCTCTTGTGAGGTGTGGGTGGTTTCTTCCTCGAATGAGTGGGTAATCCGCGCGGGCATGAGGCATTTCGGCGTGCCGGAAGAGCGGATTCTGGCTGCGAAGGTGGAGGTCGATAGGGGCATTGCTACCGATCGATTGGTTAGAGTGCCATCGGGTCCGGGGAAGCAGGAGGCGTTGCGCGGGGTGGTGAGAAAGGAAATTGACGCAGCCTTCGGCAATGCCCGCTGGGATACGGAGATGCTGGCGATGGCGAAGCGTGCGTTTGCTGTGAATCCGAATCCGGATTTCGAGGTGACCGCACGCGAGCGGGGATGGAAAGTATATTTTCCCGATGGTACTGGTTTGTGCTAGTCCCGGGAAAAGGCCGGTAAAGGTGTTAGCCATGTATGCCGCGCAACTGCTCGATCATTTTCAAAACCCGCGCAACGTGGGAGAAATTACGGACGCCGATCTGGTCGCCGACATCGAGAATCCTGCTTGTGGCGATGTGTTGCGGCTGACTTTAAGAACTGAAGAGCAAGTGATCGCCCAGGCGAAATTCAAAGCTAAAGGTTGCGTGGCGGCGATTGCGTGCGGTTCGGCGTTGACCGAACTTGTCAGCGGCAAGAGTTTCGAAGAAGTGCGCAGGCTGCAGCGCGAAGATGTGATCGCGGCGGTCGGCGGACTGCCACAGGGGTCAATCCACGCGGCGCAGTTGGCCCTGGATGTGCTGGCTGCGGCGCTTTCAGTCAGCAAAGTGTAACAGCCGGGAACTCGTCCCGACTTCCGTATCTTATCTATATTTACGTCTCTATATTTACGTCCTCTGCATTTATGTCTTCTGCTCACACCCCGAGGCGCATTGCATGCTTGCAGCCCAGCGCAACCGTCATTCTTGCCGAGCTCGGGGAACTCGATCGAGTGGTGGCGTGCACGAAGTACTGCGCCGCTGTGGTTCCCGAAGTTGCCAACTCTTCGCGAGTGATTCTGGCGGACTCCTGGAGCGCTGACGCGCTCGCGATTATTTCGACCAAGCCGGATCTGGTGATTGCTTCTGTGCCCTATCAGGAGAAGGCTGTGATCGAGATTCTCAAATCAGGGGCACGGTTCTTGGGGCTTGCTCCGAAATGTCTTGCGGACATTTACGGCGATATCGCAGTGATTGCGGGCACGGTCGGGGCTGGTGATCGAGGGGATCACGCGATCTCGGCTATGCAGCAGCGAATCGAACAGGTTCGGGCGCGAACGGCGGCACTGCCACGGCCGCGAGTATTCTGCGAAGAGTGGGGCAAGCCTCTTATTGCTTCGCAGAGATGGGTGGCGGAATTGGTGGAGGCCGCGGGAGGTGAATTTATCGGTCAGGCGGGGCGGCAGGTTTCGAGTGAAGAAGTGGCTCGGCTCGATCCTGGGATTTTGATTGCGGCGTGGTGCGGAGCTGGGGACCGCGTGCCTCTGGAGAAAATTGTGGCGGAGCGACATTGGCAGGGCACAGCCGCGGCTCGCAACGGGCGCGTGTATTGCATCCGGGATGAGTATCTGAATACGCCGGCGCCCACGCTTGCGCAGGGGCTGGAGGCGTTGGCGTACGCGATCCACACCGAGGTGTTTGGTGCAGTGGAGGGAATCCGTCAAATTACCGGAGTCATATATTCCGCAGGCGCGAATTTACCCCGCTGAGTTAAGATTTCTCTCATGCCAGTCACAACCCGAATAGAGGAAGTTCGTGCCGAAGTTGCAGAACTAGCTCGCGCCTCTCACACGGCGGGGGAGTTGATGCAGGGCGTATGCAAGCTACTGCATGATCGCATGCTCAAGTACAACTGGGTGGGCTTTTACATGCTCGAGCCCGGGGCCAAACCGCCGGTGCTGGTGCTGGGGGCGTTTATGGGGGCGATGACTCCGCACACGCGCATTCCGCTGCATCAAGGGATATGCGGGGCGGCGGCCTCCAGCGGAAAGACGATCATTGTGGATGACGTGAGCAAGGATCCGCGATATCTGGCTTGTTCTCTGGAAACGAAGTCGGAGATTGTGGTGCCGATCTTTGTGAACGGACAGGTAGCCGGCGAACTCGACATCGACAGCCATTTTGCGGCTGCGTTTGGGGAAGAGGATCAGAAATTGGTGCAGTACTGCGCAGAGGTCGTGGGGAAAAAGCTAGAGAAGCCGCAATGAGAATGAAAGCGGCAGGCTCAGTGACGCGGCGCTTATGAAGCGGGTGGTCGCAGGCGTGATCGAGAAGGACGGCAAGCTGCTGGTATGCCAGCGCACGCGCCATCAAACCATGCCGCTTAAATGGGAATTTCCCGGGGGCAAGATTGAAACCGGGGAACAGCCTCGCGACGCCCTGCGGCGGGAACTGGAAGAAGAGTTGGGAATCCAGGCTCGCATCGGCGACGAGATTGCGCGCTTGCAGCATGCTTATCCGAATGGGGCTACGGTCGAGCTGCGGTTTTATATTGTTCGGGAGTATGAGGGGGAAATCGAGAATCGTATCTTCCGCGATCTGCAATGGTCGGCTCCTGGGGACTTGCCTTCTTACGATTTTCTGGAAGCCGATGCCTCGCTAGTGAAGGACTTGGCCGCTGGACGGCTGCTTTAAATCACGTCGGCAAGAAGCCTTCTCTGAGATTAGAGTAGCGCCGCCGCGAACTTTCTTCGAGTCACAGTACGCCTCTTGTTTGTTGGACAGGAAGCGGGCGGGACGCCCGCTTGACAGCCGGCGGAGACGCCGGCGCTACTACCATCTAACCGCCGTTTCTTAGCGTCCAGAACCAGGCTATTGTTAGTCCGATCATTACTATTGTGGTGAGCCAGGCTACGGCGTTGAACAGGCGCGAGTTTACGTGTTTCCCCATCAAGTCTTTCTTGTTGATCAGCACCAGCATGAAGATGAGTACGAAGGGCAGGACTATTCCGTTTACTACCTGTGAGAGGACGGCGATCTTTATCAGGGGAAGGCCCGGGATTAGAAGCACGGCCGCTCCGGCGACGATCAGCAGCGTATACAGCCAGTAGAAGAATGGAGCTTCGCTGAATTTTTTGTCGACTCCGGATTCGAAGCCCAGGCCTTCACAGACCGTATACGCAGTCGAGAGCGGCAGAATCGATGCGGCGAACAGCGAGGCATTGAATAATCCCACGGCGAATAAGATGTAGGCGTATTGTCCGGCGAGCGGCCTGAGGGCTTGAGCGGCGTCGGCGGCGTATTTGATGTCGCGGTAGCCATGCACATATAAAGTTGCGGCGCAGGCTACGATGATGAACCACGCGACTACATCGGTAAAAATGCAGCCTACAATGACATCCCAACGGGAAGCCTGCAGTCCGCGCTTGGTTATGCCTTTTTCGACTACCGAGGCTTGAAGATAGAATTGCATCCAGGGGGCGATGGTGGTTCCGACGACGCCGATCACCATGAACAGGTAGGCCTGCTGTCGGAAGGCGCCCAGCGCGGGCGGTTTAAATGTTGCGATAGCGGCATCGTTCCACGGCGGGTGGGCCAGCACTCCGGCAAAGATGTAAGTGATATAGAAGAATGAGGCCGCGAGGAAAACTTTTTCGACGCTCTTGTATTGGCCTTTTACGACGATGAGCCAGACTATGACGGCGCAGACTGGGACGGTTACATAGCGCGACAGGCCGAAGAGTTCAAGGCTGGTGGCGATGCCGATGAATTCGGTCACCACGTTGCCGAAGTTGGTGATCAGAATCCCGAGCATCATGAGGAAGGTGATGCGCAGGCCAAACTCCTCGCGAATCAGGTCGCTCAGGCCCTTACCGGTGACGGCGCCCATGCGGGCGCTCATCTCCTGCACCACGATCAGAGCCAGCGTGATGGGGATCATGGTCCAGAGCAGGAGCAAACCGTATTGCGCCCCGGCCTGGGAATAAGTGAGGATGCCGCCGGCGTCGTTATCGACGTTGGCGGTGATGATGCCCGGGCCGACTACGGCCAGGAACAACAGGGTTCGACTCTTCCAACCTTTGAACTTCCTCATGCGGAGACTTCAGTGACGTAAAAATTGCAGCACTATGGCCGGAATGCGGCGCGCAATCCGGCTGAAGGCCGCATCAGGATACATGGAGAGCGCTGGCGTGGGATAGAAAAAATCACTGTTGGGGGAAAAGAATCGGCTTCCGGCTTCCGTCGGCCGGTTTCCGGAAAGCCTCTTCTGGTTCTCCGGGCAACTGGAGCGCCCGGCGTCGGTTAAGATGTTGGTGGTTTCTCGAAAACGAATGAGCAAGAATGCCGCGCGACTCTACTATCTGCTAATTGTGATCGTTATCGTGCTGCTGGACCGCTGGAGCAAGCGACTGGTGGCGCGGCGTATATCTCTGTATACGCACATCCAGATCATTCCCGGTTTTTTTCGGCTTACTCATACCGAGAATACTGGCGCGGCTTTTAGTTTATTTGCCGACTCGCCAGCGCCGTGGAAGACAGCTCTGCTGATCGGCTTCTCGGTGGTGGCGCTGGTAGTTGTATCGGTGCTGCTGTGGAAGAACCACCCTGCTCACATGGTGAGCGGCATAGGATTGTCGCTGATCATGGGCGGGGCTCTGGGAAATCTATGGGATCGGCTGACCAGCGGGCGGGTGGTAGATTTTCTGCTTTTCTATGTTAGGCGGTATCAGTGGCCGGTGTTTAATCTCGCGGACAGCGCGATTGTCGTGGGCGCGGGATTGCTTATTATGGAGATTTTGTTCTCCCGGTCTCACCACGGCCACGAACTCCACTAGCGGAACTTTCTTTCGATGTGCGACGGCGGCCAGCCCGATTAGGGCCGGCCTAGAACTTTATCTGCTTAGGGTGTGCTAACTTCCCACAAGCCGTTTTTGGAGTTTCCGGTATGCCAGACTATCTGGAAGTACCAGAAGAGCCTAAAGCCTCCGTTGGATTCCAGTCGGAACTGGGGCTTGTTAATCTTGACCGCGGTGAGCTAAATTTGCTGCCATACGGGTTAAGTGTGGGCTACGCCTGCGCCAATCATGATACCAACCTTGTCCCAAGACCGGTTGATCTGATTGAGCGAGTCACATGGTTGCCATGAACTTGATCGGGTCGTACAACTACGCACTCGTGACGCTTTCGGTATTGATCGCCATGTTTGCCTCGTACGCTGCTCTCGATCTTGCAGGGCGCGTAACTGCGGCGAACGGTTGGGCTCGTGCGCGTTGGGTGCTGGGCGGAGCCGGTGCGATGGGGATTGGGATTTGGTCAATGCACTATATCGGGATGCTGGCGTTCAGCCTACCGATTCCTGTGGCCTACCATTGGCCGACCGTTCTGCTGTCGCTGTTTGCGGCGATTGTTGCGTCGATCACTGCGCTGCATGTGGTGAGCCGAGAGAAAATGAGTGCGTTCCAAGCGGTCGCCGGAAGCGTCCTGATGGGTGCGGGCATCGCGAGTATGCATTATATCGGCATGGCCGCCATGCGTTTACCGGCTATGTGCCAGTTTAATTCCTTTCTGGTCGTCCGGTCCGTCGTGTTCGCGGTTCTAATTTCTCTCGCGGCGCTATGGATTACCTTTCACTTCCGACATGAGAAAACGGGGATTGGCCAGGAAAAGTTGGCCGGAGCCATGGTGATGGGTGCTGCGATCCCCGTCATGCATTACACGGGCATGGCCGCCGCCAGTTTCACGTTTTCCGGCGTGCCGCCCGACCTATCTCACGCCGTAACCATCTCCGCACTCGGCACCGCCGGAATTGCCGCCGTCACTTTTATCGTCCTCGGGCTGGCTATGCTGACGTCCTGGGTGGATAGGCGATTCGCTGCCCAGACCTTGGAACTACAAGAAGAGAAGCTGAAGCGAAGCGAAACTTTCCTAGCTGAGGCACAGAACATCAGCCACACTGGCAGCTTCGGCTGGAGGCCCTCGACGGGCGAGATCATCTGGTCAGCGGAAACTTTTCGAATCTTCCAATACGACCGAACCACAATACCGACCGTAGAACTTATTCTCCAGCGGGTTCATTCGCAAGACGCGGCGTTCGTGCAAGAGACAATCGAACGCGCGTCGCAAAGGAAAAAGGATTTTAACCTAGAACATCGCTTGGCGATGCCGGATGGGTCCATCAAGCATGTCCATGTTGTGGCTCGTGCGTTGATCGATGAATCGGGCAAGGCAGAATTCGTTGGAGCGGTCATGGACGTCACCGAGAGCAAACGCGCTGCGGAGGCTTTGCTTCGCACCGAAGCGTACTTGGCGGAAGGGCAGAAGTTAAGCCACGCCGGCACCTGGGCAAGCGATATTGCCAGTCGAGAGATGATCCATTCGTCCGAGGAACACCGGCACTTGTTTGGCCTCGTTTCGGAGAGAGTCGGAATACCTCCGTTCGAAGAGTTTTATCAACGTATTCATGCGGACGATCGAGGCCCGATCGTCGCAGATCTCGAAAGAGCAATGGCTGCGGGAACTGACGTCGAGGCCCATTTCCGAGTCGTTCTGCCGGACGGGAGCACGAGATACATGTACGGAATCGGTCACCCTCTGGTCAAAGCGTCCGGCGAGGCCGGCGAGTTCGTGGGCACTGTAATGGACGTCTCCGAGCGCAAACAGGCGGAAGAGGCATTGCGGCGGACTGAGAGTTATCTGGCGGAAGCGCAGAGGCTATCACACACAGGTAGTTGGGCTTTCGACGATCGGAAGGCCATTTACTGGTCCGAGGAAAATTTCCGAATTTGGGGCTTCGATCCGCAGCAGGGCTTGCCGGAACGCGAATCCGTGTTGGAACGGATTCATCCGGAAGATCGCGCTAGGGTGCTCGAATCCGTCCAAAAGGCAGTGCAGGAGAAAACAGACTACACTGTCGAATTCAGAATCGTGTTACCCGGGGGAACGATCAGGCACATCCATGGGTTGGGCCATCCGGTGTTTAACGCCAGCGGGGAACTGGTTGAAATCGTCGGCTCGCAGCTCGATGTCACAGAACGCAAGAGCGCTGAAGACGACTTGCGCAGGAGCGAAGCTTACTTAGCAGAAGCGCAGAAGCTCACACATACTGGAAGTTGGGTCTGGGACGTAGCGAAAAGACGCGCATTGCATATCTCCGAAGAATGGTATTACATCTACGGCTTCGATCCGGAAGAGGGCATGCTTACGTGGCAACGACGGGAGGAGCGCATTCATCCAGATGATCGAGTCGGGCAGCGGCAAGCAATCGAGAGAGCAATAAGCGAAAAGTCGGATTACGACATTGAGTACCGGATTCTCTGTCCAGAAGGTTCCGTAAGACACCTCCACAGTGTGGGACATCCTGTGTTGGACGCGTCTGGGAACCTGGTGCAATTCGTCGGCAGCTCCACCGACATTACGGAGCGCAGGCAGGCGGAAGAAGCTTTGCGTCAGGCACGGGCGGATCTTGCGCGCATCAGCCGCATCACAACGATGGGAGAGCTGACTGCTTCGCTAGCGCACGAAGTGAATCAACCGATCGCGGCGGCCGTCACCGACGCCAATACATGCTTGCGCTGGCTTACCCGGGATCAGCCCGATCTGGGAGAGGCGCGTGAGGCAGCGTCAAGAATGGCGAAAGACGCAAACCGTGCAGCCGATATCATCAGACGAATCCGTTTGCTCTTCAAGAAGGGTAGTTCGCAACGAGAGTTAGTTGACATGAACGAAGTCGTTCGAGAGCTGGTCGTTCTGCTGCGCAGTGAAGCAACCCCGTACTCCGTATCAATTCAAACGGAACTGGCAGA
Organism: uncultured Acidobacteriaceae bacterium; assembly: GCA_963789875.1. Classification (GTDB taxonomy): domain Bacteria; phylum Acidobacteriota; class Terriglobia; order Terriglobales; family Acidobacteriaceae; genus Sulfotelmatobacter. Next base: position 79,585 of record CAWBMI010000003.1, read on the forward strand.
ACTTCCGCAAATCCTGGCTGATCGCGTCCAAGTACAACAGGTGCTGATGAACCTGATGATTAACGCCATCGACTCGATGAAAGATGTAGATGGGCCGCGCGAGCTAATCATCCGCTCGCAGCAAGGGGAAGGCAGCGAGCTCATAGTCTCGATCAGCGATACGGGCGTGGGACTGCCTCCGCAGCAGGTGGACCAGATCTTCAATGCTTTCTTTACTACCAAGCCGCATGGCACCGGCATGGGACTTCGCATCAGCCGCTCGATTATCGAATCGCATGGTGGCCGCTTGTGGGCTGTCGACAACTCTCCGCGTGGCGCAAGTTTCTGTTTTACCCTGCCCACCAAAGCCGAGGCAGATGAAGGTACACGAAGTCGCCCCCCCAGTGTTCGTTATTCATGAGGTTGCCGCCGCGCGTGCGGCCATCCCGGGAGCGCGCAAGGCAACGATGGTCTCCATCATCGGAACGATTCTGCATCGTCTTATGAAAGGTGTCCGCGTAAGGATTGACCCACGCACAGGAATCGCTAATCACGCTTTGAAGTAAAACAGTCCCGAGTGACGGGCAACGGGGAAATTACGGGAGACTGACTCACGGGGTCAGAAGTCGGCTTTGGGGAGGCGATTCGCGACTATTCCCGGTTGACCGGCCAACCTGAAGTTCAGGTCCAGACCAAATTATAACTACGCGGTAGCGAGGTTCCGCTTCCAGGAAGTCTGACAGCCCGGAACGAGTGCGGCTTTAAGTCAGCGCTATGGTGGCCAGCCCGAGAATCAGCGGCGTTCTAATTTAGTTTGGTGTCCTTGGCCTGCTCTTACGGCGTCCCATACAGCTGCTTGTACAGGCTGGCATTGCGGAGGATGGCTTGCACGTACTCTCTCGTTTCGGTGAAGGGGATGGATTCGACGAACTCCTGGGGATCGCGGTATTTGCCTTGCGCCAGCCATTCGTCTACGCGCTCCGAGCCGGCGTTGTAGGCGGCGAGGGCGTATTCGAAGGAGCCTCCGAACTTGTCGACCATGCCGCGGAAGTAGCGCGTGCCCAGCTGCATATTCACGGAGGGCGTATAGAGTTGGCCGGCGTTGTAGCGCTTCAACTTTTGTTCTTTGGCTACCGCTTTCCCGGTCTTGGGCAACAACTGCATCAGGCCGACGGCGTTGGCGCGAGAGACGGCATTGGGATTGAATTCAGATTCCTGGCGGATCAGCGAGGCCACAAGATAGGGATCGAGCCCGTTGGCGGTCGAGGCGCGTTTGAGGTCGGTCCAATAAGCCCTGGGGAAGAGCGCTTCCCAATACTTTCGCGGAAGATCGGGAATATCGAGCGCGAAATAGTTGGGCGCGGAGTGCTTCATGAATTCGATGGCGCGATCATAATGCCCGGTCTCGACGTAGAGTTGCGCGGTCTCCGCCGGACCCCAGCTTCCGCCATCGGCTGCAGTCGCGGCTTGCAGTTCACGCACGGCGAAATCTACCAGGCCGCCGTTGCCTAGCAGCTCCGCTTTTTGAACGTGGAGTTCATCGACGGGGGGCTCGGAGTCTTGTACTTTGACGTTGCTATCCAGCGGCGGGACGCGGTCGAGTAGGAAGTAGGTTGTTGTAGCGTCGGCGGCCGCAGGCAGGTGCTTCATGCGCTCGCGGGCTAATTCGGCGTAGTAAAAATTGCGGTAGCGCTCGGAAAGCTTCTGATAAAAAGCGCGCGCCATTAGCGGCTGATTGTCTTCCTCGGCCAGCCGGGCGCGCCAGTAAAGTGCGGCTGGAGTCTCCGCTCCGGAGGGGTACATGGCAATTTGTTCTTCGAAGGCCTTCTTGGCTTCGTCGTTGCGTCCCTGTCGCAGGGTCAGCCAGGCCGCTTTCCAGTGCACGTAGGAGGCGCGGGTGCCACTGGGGAAGCGCTGCTGAGCTTCGCGATAGGCATCCAGAGCCTGGTCGTACTCGTGATGGACCAGGTGCAGATTTGCGGAGGAGAGCAGGGCTTGCTCCAGCCACGGGCTCGTGGGCGACGACTGCCGGAGCTGATCGACGGTGCTGTAGAAAGTACCGTTATCGTTGGAAGCGAAGGCGATCTGACCCAACAGATAGAGGCGCTGCGCATTTTGCTCACCCACGACTGCGGGAAGTGATGCGAGAACCTGCTTGGCGTCGCGGTTGCGTCCGCTGCGATGCAGGGCGTCGGCCAAGGCCAGCTGCATGGCCGGTCTCTCGCTGATACCGGCCTCGTTCGCCAATGCGCGATATTCATCGGCCGCTTCGGAGTACCGTTTGCGAGCGACCAGGGCATCGGCTCTTACTTTGCGTTGAGAAGCCGTGGGCGGCGAGACCGAGGGCAGCTTTCTTAACTCGGATAGTGCGGGGTCGGCTTCGCCGCTGGCCGGCATGGTGTAGTAAATATTCTCGAAAATCTCGGCTGCCTTTACGTTTCCGGATGCGGCGTAGGCGCGGCCTAAAACCAATTCCAGGTCGGGGCGTATCGGCGCGCGGATTTGCTCCAACGCAGAAGCAGCCTCTGCTGCCTGGCCTTCCTGAAGAAGCGCATTTGCATAACAGACGCGGGCGTCGCGCACCAGCAAGGAATCGGGATGGGCTTTGCCGAAGTCGGCCAGAGTGGCCAAGGCTTCGGCGGTGCGTCCGGTTTGTATGTAGGCGGTGCCCAGATAGTAGGCAACGTAATCGCCGAGATCTCCGGCGTGGAGTTTGGCTCGGCTCAAGGCGTCGATGGCTTTGGCGTAGTCGTGATCGAGTACGTGGGCGTAGCCGAGGACGAGCCAAGCCAAGGCTCCAGCGTCTTCTTTAGAGTGAGCGCGCGCGTAGTTTTGGACACCCGCATAAGCGGGGAGCGTGCGATCCTGCAAAAGTTGTTGCGCCATTGGGCGCAGGCTGGCCGAGGCCACGAAGGCTTGCCGCATGCGGCGCACGCGTGGGGAAACGGTGTGAGATTTCTTCGCGTTGGTGTAATGGCCCTTGGCGGTAGCAGGTGTTTTCCTGGCCGGGGCGGCTTTGGCGGCGGGATGGGGTGTCGGCTTTTTAGATTTATTACGGTCAGCCGAAGTTGCTTGCGGAGAAGCGGCTGGGGCTGCGGACGAAGCTTGCGATTGCACTTCCGCTGAAGCCAGCAGAGCGCCAAGGACTCCGCAGAAAACTGCGGCTGCGATTACCCACCACCTGGAGACGGATCGAACCACTTTTACTTCTCGCGCGAAAAACCGAATGCTTGGGAGAACTCTCTTCTGCCCTTTGAGGGCTTGCTCACTTTCTACTCCGCTCCCCACGGCTTGCGCCCCTTCGGCAAGCTCAGGGCAGGCTGTGGGCTGCATTCTTTCGCCGCATCGCGGCTGAACTTACGCGAATGCGTAACGCCCTTAACGGCGGAAATTTGCGCCCATGATGGCTACATCATCTTCGGCCAGGCTGCGCAGCAACTCGTGCTGAAAATAATCTCCGCTGGAGGCTACCGTGCTTCCGTAGCGTTTTTGAAATGTGCCGCGGCTCTTCTCGATGTCTTCTTTGAGACGATCGTATAAATCTTTGTGGCGGCGGCCTTCGGCGACTTTAGCCTGATTGTAGAGCTTGATTTCGTCGACCAGCAGACGGGCGAAGCGCTGCGCCTTACGATGAATGTCGGCATCCCCGGGCGAAAGTCCAGCCCAGGGATCAGTGGCGGCGGCTGGCGCGGCGGCCATGGCCATTGCAGCCGCCGCCCGTGCCGGTTCGACTTCAACTACTTCCGCCGCGGCTTCCTGCTGAGCCGGTTCGGAGGCAGCGGGTTGCGGCTCCGCTGACACTACTGGAACGTGCTTGGGCGCGTGCGATGCGAAGGGGTCGGAAAACGTAGACACGGTTTGAACGGGCGGAGGCGGCGTCGGAACCGCCGCATGAGCTATCGAGCCAGACGCTTCCGAATCGATTTTAGCGGCTTGCTTGCGCAGAGAATTGACTTCGAGCCACGAGCCGGTTGCGAGGACTAATAGTTCCAACGCGCTGGCACCGAGCGTCCCGCTTTCGCCGCCGTCGGCATAGATGAGCGCTGCGACTTTGTCTTTGAGAGTGAGCGGCAAGAGCAGGATCTGCTCATTGGCCGGGCCCCCGAAAACTTCAACGAAACGCGGATCGATCTCGGCGATGTTACCCGGCGTGGCCACGCGATTCTGATAGGCGTGGGCTGCGGGACCGGACTGCAGATCTAATGGAAGATCGGTAATGGCTTCGTCGCTGGCGAAGCCACGGGCCTGCCAGCCTGAGGCCGCTCCTGATTTCACCACGAACAGCGCAATGCGCGAGCAGTGAGCACTGCCACGATCTAGCAAGGCGCGCAGGATTTCTTTTTGCGTGCTGCCAGCGTGAATGTGAGTAACGGCTTCTACCAACGAGCTGGAATCTTCGCGCGGCGCGGCTACAGAATGATCTCCCGGAGGCGGAAGATTTTCCAGAACCTGCTGCACGATTTGCGCCTGCAGTTTGGGAATCAGCTCCTGCATGGACTGAGCTACGGCGTGCTCAATCGTTTGCCGGATCTCCTTCTGCTGCGCGTGGTCTGCGTGTTCTGTATTTCTTTCAGCCATGGCGAAAAGCCGATTATCTCCGAGAATCGCGAGCGTTTGCAGCGAGCAACTCGGGAAGAACGGTCTAAGTGCTGATTATACGGCACTTGTGGGAGCATCCCAGAGTACGTCAGGACGTGTTCGACCGCGTATCCCTCGCTCCTTTGACTCTATCGCAATTAGGCTCCAGAACGAAATCGGAAAGCGGTTCGGCAAAGTCCCCGGTTACCAAGTAGAATAACAGTTCGCTTTTCAGCGAACCATTTAGTCACTGAAAATACTGCATCGCCGAGAGAATGGGAGCCATCCAAAACAAACTAGAAGGGCCTGTCAGTGATGAGCTGACGCTGGTGCGGGCCGCCAAGGGAGGCGACGATTCAGCTTTCGAAGAGCTGGTTCGGCGCTATGATCGTAACGTTTTTCGGATCGCGCAACACATCACGCAGAATCGCGAAGATGCGGAAGATGTGGTGCAGGAAGCGTTCCTGAAGGCTTACGGAAACCTGGCGAAATTCCAGGAGCAGTCGAAGTTTTACACCTGGCTGGTGCGCATCGCGGTGAACGAAGCCCTGATGAAGTTGCGCAGGCGCAAGCCGGAGCGCACGGTTTCGCTCGACGAAGATATCAAGACCGAAGACGATTCTCTACCGCGGGAGATCGCCGACTGGACGCCGAATCCGGAGCAGCAGTATAGTCAGGCGGAGTTGCGGGAGATTTTGAGTAAGACGATCCAGGGCCTGCCCCCGGGCTTCCGGACGGTGTTTGTGCTGAGAGATGTGGAAGGTCTTTCGACCGAGGAGACGGCGGCGGCGCTGGAGTTGAGCGTGCCGGCGGTGAAATCGCGGTTGTTGAGGGCTCGCCTGCAACTTCGCGAGCGGTTAGGAAGGTTCTTCCAGAAACGCGAGAGTGGAGATGGCGACCAGTGAAATGTTCTGAGTTTTTGACCGAGCTGACCAACTATCTGGATGGAGTACTCGACAGCAATACAAAAGTCGAGCTGGAGAATCATCTTTCCTGGTGCCACAACTGCTATGTTGTCTGTGACACGACCAAGAAGACCATTGAGATTTACCGTGACTCACAGCTCTATGAATTGCCCGAAGATCTCCGCACGCGGCTTCGTTCTGCGATTATGACCAAGTGCCAGCAGCACAAGAAGCGCGGACCGGAGAGCGTTTAGTCTCCGTTTTTCTCGGCGGCTGAAGCCGGCTTGATTTTGGGGCGTCTCACGGTACAGCTGGAAGGCCATATCCCTTTCAAGACCATGGGCCCGAAGCGGGTTTCAATCAGCCTCGCGCTCGCATATAATAGGTCCCACGGCTTGGCCCGCTGGGGTGCTGCATGTTCTGTCTTCGGAGTACGTCCCGCCTAGTTTCTTTTCTTTTGTTTCTCTCTGTGTTTGTGTATGCCCAGGATGGTGGTTTGCGAAAAACGGTGAGCCGTCGCTCGGACTCGGCCGGTGACCCAAGCGCTAAAAATACCGTCACCGCGGCGGCGGCGCCAATTCCGCCTAACGCCGGCCCAATTTCGAAGCAAACCCGCTTCGAAATCATTCGCGACTTTGAAACCCAACTGGTTTATGCGCGCACGCCATTCCCCATGGGGAAGAAGGGATTGCAGTTGAAGGAAGGAGTGATTACTCCTCACGGCGACGAGATGCGGCAGGCGCTCGCTTTGTACGGCCCGGCGGTAAAGCCTGGTGAGCCGGCGCAGATTTCATACGTGCGCATTAAGGAAGATCACATTCATTTCGAGATCAATGGTGGGCCGATACGGCGCAAAAAGTGGTATCAGAAGGTCCAGGTTTCGGGCTCGAATGGCGCGCCGGTGCAAACTTCGCCGAATGAGCCGCAGAATAATCCGCATGGCTCTTATGTGGATCTTTATTTTGCCAAGTACGTGCCCGAGATGAATGCCGGGCAGTTGCGCGAGTTGCTGTATCCAGTGCTCGATTTCAATGCGCGCAACAAGGAGCAGGCTTATCTGGATACAGTTCCGCCCAAGGCGAAAGAGGCGATTCAGGCGCACCACGTGCTGGTGGGAATGAATCAGGAGATGGTGCTGCACGCCAAGGGCAAGCCCCCCAAGAAAGTTCGCGAACGCGACGGCGATACGGAATATGAAGAGTGGATTTATGGCGAGGCTCCAGCCGATGTGGATTTCGTCCGCTTCGTTGGTGACGAAGTGGTGCGCGTCGAAACCATGAGAGTGGGCGGCGAAAAGATTGTGCGCAGCGAAAGGGAAGTGGTGCTGGAGCAACCGGAGCGCGAGGCAAAGAAAGAGCAAGAGCCGCAGGAGCGGCCGGCGAATGCCCCGAGCTTGCGGCGTCCTGGAGAGGCTGCGGAGGATGTGCCGAAACCCGCAAATGGGGCAACGCCGATGCCGCCTCCGCCACCACCGGATTTGCCCGGGCCGGCGTCGGGGCCGGGTTTTTTCCCTTCGCTTTGATGTGCTCTCGCTCTTAAAGATGGCGGGCCGGGTCTAGCGCATGGCGAGGACCGCGCCCGCATCTGCAAATGAGAACTGCAATGCCACGTTAGGAAATTCCTTTCCATCGACTTCCACATAAGGGTAGACGAAATAATTCAGCGGCTTGCCCTCCTGCGAAGGATTCAACTGCAGATCGCGGCCCATGCTGAACTGGATGCGGTTTACATCGTGCGAACCGAAAAAATAGTCGTGCTTCTCGGGATGCTTCCAGGCTTCGGAAATGTCGACCGGAATCCAGCCTTTGCCGTCGATGTAAAAATCGGACCAGCAATGATAGCCCGCGATCTCAGAGGAATGCTTGTCGGCAGGGAGGGGGAATCCAATCTCGAAGCGGGCAGGAATGCCTTGAGACCGGGCCATAGCAATGAACAAAGAATGAAAGTCGGTACAGTTGCCCTTTTTGGCATCGCAGGCATAGAGAACGTCGCCGCGTCCCCAGCCGGTTCCGGTTTTGTCGTAACTCAGCGTGGTGAAAACGTAATCGTAGATGGCGCGAGCCTTTTCGAGCGGCTGAGTTTTGCCTTGCGTAACCTTAATAGCCAGGTCGGCGGGCAGGCCGGTCACTGGAACTAGCACATCGGCCTGCAGATCCTGCTGTTTCTCCGTGGGCGACAGCGACGCTGCGATTAAATGCGCGGGTGTGGGCTCGAACGCTTTGCGCTCATGACGTAGGACGTCATATTCAATATCGAAGCGCAGTTCGGGCTGTGCGGAGGTTGCTTCGGCGTAGTAAATCTGATTGCCGTATTTTGATTCGGTTGTCTTTTCAAGCGGCAGATCGCCGGTGGCTGAAATGATTTTTACTTCTTGATAAGGATCGGAGTGGGCGGCGGGAATCCAGATGCGAACCTTTTTCCCGGCGGGAAGATTTCTTACAGTGAAGGCGTAGTGGAAGGTGAAGTGGCGGGAGTCCTGGGCGAAGGCAGCGAGAGCAAAGGCGAAAAAGAGGCACAACAATATGCTGAGCTTGCGCGGCATAGGAGGCGTCCTTTCAGGTTCTCAACTGAGAAAGAGTATTGAACTGCGAATTGGTTGGCAACGACACACGGGCGTCTTAGAAGGAGCGCCGTCAAGTGAAGCCGGGCTTAGGTGTGCGCATGGGAGTGAAGATGCCGGAAAGGAAATCGGCGATGCGTTATTTTCGCTTCGGGGCGATGCTAGGCGTTTGTGAGGGCGTGCATGGGAGTGATCCGGTAGAATCGCGCAATGCCCGTAGCCATCCAGTGTCGCGACCTGCGCAAGACCTACGACGGCAAAGTCGAAGCCGTGCGCGGGCTGAATCTCGAAATCCAAACTGGTGAGTGCTTCGGGCTGCTGGGGCCGAACGGGGCGGGGAAGACAACTACTATCGAGATTCTGGAAGGCTTGCTGGAGCCGACTTCGGGAGAGATTTCTATTTTCGGGCGCAGTTGGCGCGAGAATGCTCGCGAGATGCGCGAGTGGCTGGGCATTTCGCTGCAGGAGACGCGGCTTTCCGAAAAGCTCACCGTGCGCGAAACTGTCGAACTGTTTGCCAGCTTCTATCGCGAACCGCGGTACAGCGACGAAGTCCTGGATCAGTTGCAGCTTACGGAAAAAGCGGACGCGTGGGTGGGAAAGCTTTCCGGCGGGCAGAGGCAGCGGCTGGCGGTGGCAACGGCGCTGGTGTGCAATCCGAAGATTCTCTTTCTGGACGAGCCGACCACGGGGCTTGATCCGCAGAGCCGGCGGCAGTTGTGGGACATCATTCGCGACTTTCAGCGCGCCGGTGGCACTGTTCTGCTAACCACGCACTACATGGACGAAGCGGAGCGGCTGTGCAACCGGCTGGCGATTGTGGATCACGGACAGATTATTGCGGAAGGTTCGCCGGCTGATCTGATCGAGCGGCTGGGCGGGCATCATGTGGTGGAGTTTGCCGTGGAGGCGAAGGCGGGAGGCAATTCCGACGGAGCCGCGCTTGAGGCGTGGCGCGCGCTTCCGAGCGTGGAGTCGGTGCGCGAAGATGAGGGGATGATGGCCCTGAATGTAAGAGAGCCGCATTTGGCGATTCCGGCGCTGCTCGAGGCGGTGGGAAAGCAAGGGAATAAATTGCAGCACCTGACCACGCGGCAGGCTAGTCTTGAAGATGTGTTTGTGCGGCTTACGGGACGACACTTGCGGGAAGAGTGACCGAGTAAATCACAAGTGAAAGGATCGATATAACTCTATGCGATATTTTCGCAACCTTCTTCTAGTTTTGGTCGCGGTCGGAATGCTCGCCGGGCGCTACGCTTCGACGCAGAGTAGGCCGTCTCAGTCTGCTGAGAGTTTTCCGGCACTGGAGCTTTGGAAGGCCGAGATTCTAGCTGGGGATCCTCTGACCCTTAAAGCGATTTATAGCGCCGACCCGCCGGCGCAGGTCATGGCCAATGGTTTGAAGACTACCGTGGATGCGGACATCAACTTTTGGCTGGGCCTGCGTGCGCAAAGCATTCAGTTGGAGACCGTTGCGGTATTAGATCGGCCCCAGGGAACTAGCGTCGTTTTTAAAGCCGTAGTGAAGTTGCCGGATGGCCGAACGCTGAATGTGACCGATGGTCAAATGTGGCGAAAGCAAGGCGAGCAGTGGCGTGTGATCAGCGTGGAGCGAGCCGATGCGCCTCAACTCAAACAACCTTCGGATATGAACAAGAACATCTATCCCGCAGATGCCGACGCGCATTTCGAGATCAAAGAAGCCGAAGAGAAAGCGGCGAGCGAGCATAAGCGCGTCTTGCTGATCTTCGGCGCCAACTGGTGTTACGACTGCCACGTCCTGGACTTGGCGTTTCACAGGCCCGATTTAGCGCCTGTGCTAGCGGCAGGTTATCAAGTGGTGCACGTCGACTTAGGGCCGGACGAAGAGAAAAATGCCGATGTGGTGAAGCAGTTCGATGTGCCGCTTAATAAAGGCATTCCGGTGCTGGCGGTGATTGAGAGCGATGGCAAACTGCTGATGAGTCAGAAAAATGGCGAATTCGAAGACGCGCGGTCGCTAGCTCCGCAGGCGCTGCTGGAGTTCTTGAATAAGTGGAAGCCGGAGCCGCGATAACGGTCTAGTAAATTTATGAGCGTTGCTGAACAGACTCCGGCAGTAATGCAGACCAGGCCGAATCACCGTCCGCCGCGCCGGAACGGGCGCTGGGCGGGATATCTCCATCTGCTAGGCGCGCGCATGCTGGAGTTGAAGCGCGAGCCCGAGGTGGTGTTCTGGGTATTTGTATTTCCGTTGCTGCTGGCTGCTGGACTCGGGATTGCATTCCGCAACAAGCCCAGCGACGCCTCTTCGGTGGCGATCGTTGCGAGTACCGGAGCGAAGCAAGCCGGCGCGCTGTTGCAGCCCTTCCGGCAGAATGCTTCGTTCAAAGTCGATGTGGTGAACGCCGCCGATGCCCAGAAAGGATTCCGTCTGGGAAAATATGACTTAGTGATCGAAGCGGAGGCGGAGGGCGGAATGCGCTATCGCTACGACCCGGCGCGGCCGGAGAGCGTGCTGGCTCTGGCGCAAGTGAACGACGCGCTCCAGACTGCGGCCGGACGTAAGGATGTGGTGTCGACCACCGTGCAGACTTCTTCGGAGCCGGGGTCGCGCTACATCGACTTTCTGATTCCCGGGTTGCTGGGCATGAACCTGATGAACTCCGGCATGTGGGGCATTGGATTCGCGCTGGTGGATATGCGGCAACGGAAGCTGCTCAAGCGTTTTGTGGGCACGCCGATGCGGCGCTCGGATTTTCTGCTGGCACTGATGTCAAGCCGGCTGGTGCTGATGCTGATCGAAATCGGATTGCTGCTGACGCTGGGCGTGGTGGTGTTTCACATGAAAGTGCTGGGGTCATTGTTGGCCATCCTGCTGATCGGAGCGCTAGGGGCGCTGACTTTTGGCGGAGTGGGATTGCTGACGGCAAGCCGCGCGCAGAAGATCGAAAGCGTGAGCGGGCTAATGAATCTGGTGATGATGCCGATGTGGATTTTTTCCGGCGTGTTCTTTTCTTACGAGCGCTTTCCCGCCGTTATTCAGCCGCTGATCAAAGCTCTGCCGCTGACGGCGCTGAACGATGCGTTGCGGGCGAGCATTCTCGAGGGTACGCCGCTGTTCTTACAATGGCCGCGGTTGCTGGTGATGGGGCTGTGGGGTGGAATCTCTTTCGTACTGGCCTTGAAGTGGTTTCGCTGGACGTAGGCGTGAGTTCCGAATAAAGTCGTAAGAAATTCGAGAAACTCGGATGGCAGAAAGAGGGAGTGATGCGGCGAATTCGCTACGCGGTCGCGGCCAGCCTGGATGGTTACATCGCGGGACCGAGCGGCGAGGCCGAGTGGATCATTCTCGATCCGGAGATTGACTTCACGAAGAGGTTCAAAGAGTTCGATACAGTTTTGCTGGGGCGCAACAGTTTCGAAGCCATGGCGCGTGCCGGACACCGTAACATGCCGGGACTGCAGACCTTTGTTTTTTCGCGAACGTTGCGGCAGCGCGATCATCCCGAAGTGACAATAGTGGCAGACCGGTCGGAAGAAATCGTCGCTACGCTGCGGCGAGAGCCGGGAAAAGATATCTGGCTGATGGGTGGGGGGACGCTATTTCGTAGTCTGTTGGAAGCGAAGCTGGTGGATACAGTAGAGATATCGGTAGTGCCGGTGTTACTTGGGGCAGGCATTCCGATGCTGCCCGCTCCGGCGAGTGAAGCAAAGTTGGAGCTTATTCGCCATGCTGTTTATGGGACGGGAATTGTTTCGCTGCAGTACGCGGTGAAGGCGGGATCGTGATCTGGAGTTAGCGTTTTTTCCAACCAACATCAGTCCAAACAACATCTGGCCAACAAACATCAGCCTCGTTCGCAATTTCTATACTTACGAACGAGGCCGGCTGCGGTGCTTGCGAAAGCATCCATGGTTTTACGACTTGGCTAGCTTGGCGGCGGCTTTTCTGACTTTCGCCCAGCGTAGCTTCTGCGCTTCGGCAATACGGCGGCGCGCGTCCTTGCTCATGGTACGGCCTGTTTTTTTGAGCCTGGAACTGCCGTTATGGCCGAGTGCGTCAAGAGCCTTACCCACTCTACCCATTTCCGATTCGAGACGGGAGTACTCTTTCCGCAGTGATGATACTACTTTATCCATCATTAGTTACTACCCCCTGCGGAGTAGGCTAACACGAGAAGCCAAATCGAACGAATACTTTAGTGATGACTTATAGCCTAAAAGTTTAGATAGAACTGATTTGGAAGTTACCCAGATTCCGTCTCGCAGGCAACCTTCGAAGTAAGTTGGCTGGCTGGTAGAGAGGTAAAACCCGCGTCTTTATTGGGCCTGGAAGGCACACTGCACATCGGATAGGGCAAGTTCCCCGGGCAAGCTCGGTATTTGTGCCCTCCGACATAGCTTGTGAGATAGGTTCTAATCTAGTTCGGTTGTAACTGAATCGCTTAACCGGCACCGAGGGTGGATAGAAAGCGCGGAGCCCGTCTTGCCGTTGTGGTTTGTTCGAAAGCGAACGCCAGACGGATCAGGGTGGGTTCACTCCAGGCGCGGCCGAAGAAAGAAATTCCGACTGGCAGGCCGGAGATAAAACCAGCGGTCACATTAATGTTGGGATAACCGGCGACTGCAGCGGCATTCGAGCTGCCTCCGGCCACGTGATCGCCGTTGATCAGGTCGGTGATCCAGGCGGGGCCACCGGTGGGGGCTACGATTGCATCGAGGTGAAACTTGTCCATGGTGGCATCGATGCCTTCGGCTCTGGCTAGCTGGTGATTTTTCTGGAGTGCGTCAAGATATGCTTTCTCGGTTAGCGGACCCTTACTTTCTGCCTTAATCAGTAAGTCCTGGCCAAAGTAGGGCATCTCTTTCTGCCGGTTATGATCGTTGAAGTCGATGATGTCTTTCAAGGTCTGGACGGGAGCTCCGGGACCTAGATTCGCCAGGTATGCGTTCAGGTCGGCCTTTAGTTCATACATGAAGACTAACAGTTCGGTCTCATCGAACTTACCAAGAGTTTCTATGTCAGCGGGGTCCATCAGCGTGGCTCCCTGTTTCTTCATGGCGTCGAGAGACTGCTCCATGAGGGCATCGACCGTGTCGCTGAAGCCGAAGTACTTTCTGGCTACGCCGATGCGGGCTCCTTTCAGGCCATTGGGGTCACAAAATCGAGTGTAATCGGTGAAGGACTTGCCCTGACTGGCGGCAGTGGCAGGGTCTCTTGGGTCGATCCCTGTAAGCGCGCCCAGCATGGTTGCGGCGTCGCGCACCGTGCGGCACATGGGACCGGCGCCATCCTGGCTGTGCGAGATGGGAATGATGCCGCCGCGGCTCACTAACCCTACCGTGGGTTTGATGCCTGCGATGCCGTTTGAGGAGGATGGACAAACGATGGAGCCGTCGGTTTCGGTGCCGATCGCCGCCGCGCATAAATTCGCTGAGACGCCTGCGCCTGAACCTGAGCTTGAGCCGCAGGGATTGCGATCGAGGGCGTACGGATTTTTCGTGAGGCCGCCGCGCCCGCTCCATCCGCTGGTGGAGTGGCTGGAGCGGATGTTGGCCCACTCGCTGAGATTAGTTTTGCCAAGAATGACCGCGCCGGCGCTGCGCAACTGCTGGGCCACAAAAGAATCTTTCGCAGGCTTGGAGCCGACTAAAGCTAACGAACCTGCGGTGGTCATCATGCGGTCGGCGGTATCGATATTGTCTTTGATGAGGACTGGGATGCCGTGCAGCGGCCCGCGCGGGCCTTTCGCTTTGCGCTCCCGATCGAGGGCATCGGCGATGGAGTGAGCGTCAGGATTTAGTTCGATTACGCAGTTGATGGCGGGACCGCTTTTGTCGATCTCCTCGATACGGGCGGAATATTTTTCAACCAGAGAAAGTGCAGTGAACTTGCCAGTCTTCATTCCGGCTTGTAGATCGGAGATCGTGATCTCGTCGAGTTCGAAGGGTTTGAGGTGGGGAACCGGGGAGGCGGGAGTCACTTCGCGCGCGGCGCCGAGCGCAGAGTAGAGCGGAGTAACGGTCGCGGCCGCACTGCCGGCAAGAGTGACTCTAAGAAATGAACGGCGGTTGGCGGCAAGCTTCGCATCTTTTGGCGGCATGGTCGGGAAGGTCCTTTTTGACGGATCAGAAGTCGCAAATTGCAACGACACATAGTAATGCATGCGGGAAGACTCGTGCGGGGGAATGAATCGAAGCCCTTGAGCAGCACGGTGTACGATAAGGGGAATGAAGCGGAATGTATCGAGAATTTGTCGACTCTGAGATTGCCGATCGTCTGCCGTCCGGCGCTTTCTTGTTCCGGGACGAGCCGGAAGAAGACGAAGACGAGGACGAGAATCAAGGCCACGACAAAGATGATGAGGAAGAAGGGGACGAAAACTCGGACGGATATTCAGAATGAGCGCGCCGAGACTCGCGGGTGTCCCTAGCGAAGCAGGGCCAACTCCGCTAGACGAATTTCTTTGGCATAGCAATCCATCGCACTCAGTGTTTTATTTAGTAATTAGTAAAGAGAGATAACTAAGCGTCGCAGCGAGGACGCCCACTGTGGATATCTTTCGCTTGACCGACCTCCGGCCTTCCGCTATCTTTTTCCGCATTCCCAAAGACGACGGGTAGAAGGAGAGCCACATGCCAGACACTCGCTGCTTCGAGGCCGAACCCAGGGGGTGGTTCCCACTTTCACCTACCCCAGCACCGGCATGTCCGCATGGATCTGCCGTACCCTAATGAACCAAAACCTTTGTGACGCGAACCATCCGAACGACTGTCCCAACAACTCCAGTCCGCAAGGGGAAATCTTCTACAGCAACTTCACTACAACGAGTCACCCCCAGTCTATAACGTCTACGCCGTCGACATGTGTGAGGGGCCCGAGGGCGTCCAACAAGGGAATGTCACCGGCATATCAGGCGACCCCGAGGGGTTTATCGCGATTGAGAACAATATGGTCCAGCACTGCACACACCCGGTCCAGTAATGAGGCCTGACGGCCGTCCACGAGGGGCGCCAAGGCGGTGCCGACTCCGGCTCCAGCACTACGTCCCCGTGCCAGTCAGGCTCGAGGTCTCAGGGCTGCCCGGGCCGTCATCGTTCACGAAGATGGTGGCATTGCGGGGGCCCGTCTTCTTAGGAGCGAAGGTAACGCTCACTTGGCACGTAGCGCCCGGCACGAGTTCTTGGGAGGTACGGTGGCTTGTTCCGGAGACAGCGAAATCTTTAGGGTCGGCGCCGCCTATCGTGATCTTGGAAACGATTAAAGAGGCGGTTCCATCGTTCGTAATCGAAATCCCCTGGGGAGAGCTTTTTGTCCCGACCTTCTGAGGTGGAAAACTCAGTGTTCCCGGAGAGAGGGCGACAAATGTTCCGCGACCTGAAAGCTCAATAATCTGTGGCTTCGAGGACGAGTTATCGAGGAGCGTTATCCGCCCAATGCGAACGCCGTCTGCTCTCGGCGCGAATACAACGCTCACAGCGCAGTTTGCGCCGGCAGCAACCTCGCTCCCGCAGGTATTGCTCGCTTGGAACGAGCCTGAGGCCAAGATGGAATGAATCAAGACAGGCCCGCTGCCCAGGTTGGTGAGGGTTATGATCTCCGGGGGGCTGGAGGTGCCGACCAGTTGCGCCGTTGGGAACCTCCGCGGTGAACTGGGGGAAAAGCTCAACGTCCCGGTGTTCAGCATTACTGTGGCCGCAGAGTTAACGTGATCTAGGAGAACCACGTCAGGCTTATGGTCGCCATTGAAGTCGCCCGAAGCTATGTCGGGGCCACCGCTGCCGGAAAAATAAGTTTTCCCCGGCTGGAACGTCCCGTCGCCGTTGCCCAAGAACTCGACCACTCCTGGATAAAGCAGCGGGCCAGAGATCAAGTCCAACTTAGCATCCCCATTGAAGTCCCCGACAATTAGGAAACCTCCCGCGCCAAAATAGTTCGTTGGGGCTTTGAAGCTGCCATCCCCGTTGCCTAAAAGCACAGTCACAGCGTTGCCAGCCGACGCGATAGCCAAATCCTCATTTCCATCATCGTTGAAGTCGGCCGCTGCAACAGAGTTGGGCGTGTAGGTAAGCGGGTAGCTAAGAGAGTTCTGGAGCGTACCATTGCCGTTACCCAGCAGGATACCGAAATTCTGAGTTCCGCCAAAAAAACCTACCACGGCAACGTCAAGCTTATGATCATTATTGAAGTCCCCGACTGCAAGCTGCTGCGGACCAACAAATGAGTCGTTATCGCTGGGCGCCCGGAAGCTTCCGTCGCCCTTGCCCAGCAAAACGCTGATATAAGGCGGGTCGATGACGGCCAAGTCAGGGATATTATCATTATTGAAATCCCCCACAGCGACGAAGGAGGCACCAGTTGTGATACTTGAGGTAATCGGTGCCTGGAAGGTCCCGTCACCGTTCCCCAAGAGAACACTCACGGTGTCCGGGTCTATGTTCACAACCAGATCCAATTTGCCATCACGGTTGAAATCCGCTGCGGCGATCCAAAGCCCCTGCACTCCCGGATAATTGATAGGCGCCTGAAAAGTTCCGTCGCCGTTGCCAGGGAGTATCGAAAGCTGCCCGTCCACGACGGCGAGGTCGAGTTTACCGTCGCCATTGAAGTCGCCAGTGACAATGCCGAACGTTTCGCCTGGAAGGATGCGCGTGGCCCGGGTTTCAAACTGCGCCGAGGCTGGCACAGCGACTCCGGCAAAATAAAGTACCACTCCCAGGGCAAATAGGAGGTTACGAAAACGAAACGAACCTAGGCGGGTCATGCCGAACCTCCACGACCGGCTTCTGCTACTGAGGCGGGGAGCCCCAGATTCCGCCCAGCTTACCATGAATCTACCCGCAAAGATCACTAAATGAGGTCGAAAAACAGATCGGAAAAACTAACCCGATGATACCGATCACGCCGGGGATTATGGAGGGTATCCGGTAAAGCGCAACATTTTGTGTGTTTTTTGGCTTTTCTGTGTATAATGAAACTCAGCTAAGTTTGACTCACGAGCAACTGAAGGTCGGTATCGCCAACCAGCGTCACCCCCTCACTAGCAGCGAATCTTCTCAGCACATTTCAAGCAACAAGAAAAGAATAGGACTATCAATGGCAGAACAAGGAACAGTGAAGTGGTTTAACGACGCCAAAGGCTATGGCTTTATCAGCCGTCAAAATGGCGAGGACGTCTTCGTGCATTTCTCCGCTATTCAAGCAGGCGGCTTCCGCAGCCTGCAAGAAGGCCAAACCGTGCAGTTCGACGTGACTAAGGGCCCGAAGGGCTGGCAGGCGGAGAACGTCCAGGCTGTTTGAGGGACAACGCTGAGCGAAAATAGGTGCCCGCGATCCGAGAGGATCGCGGGCATTTTCGTTTGTCAGGGTTTGGCGAGCGCTACCTCTCTGGTTGACGGACTTGCTGCACCATCTCCACTAGGACTTTCCGAGTGTCGCCAGGGTCGCGGACCTCCCGCAGAAACGCGATTCGCGCGCCTTTCATGCCCTCTGCGGTCTTCAATCTCAGGTGAAAACCCAGACGATCCACCGCAGTCATTTTGGCTTCCTGGCAATCGATTGCTCTCAGCACTCGAGCCAGCAGGATCATGGCATCGCCATGGTCATTATTCATGTGCTCGATAATTCCCGCCGCCGCGTCCGCTAAAGGATCGGATTGAGCTTCGACGTAGTCCGGAGCTGCGACCCAGCCCATTACCCCGAAGCCGCCGACGTAGTACACGTCGAGCAGGTCCATGCGGAAGAAGGAAAAATCTTCGAAGTCCACCCAGTACTTGCTGTTTTCGTAGCGCTCGAGATAGAGGCGGCGAGCCTCGGCTTTCTCGGGTTCAGGAATCGTGGCGACATTTCCCATCAGTGTGACTCTAGATGCTCCCAGCGGATCGCCGCTGGCATCGGGCTGGGTCACCAGCAGGCTGGCGCGGGGATCGCCATGCAGGTTCTGAGTGTGCATTGCCATGGTGCTGATTAGAAAAATGGGGCGGCCACGGAGGTCAAGAGCGTAGGGCATGACGGAGCCGAAGGGAAATCCCGGCTGCTTGCGGGAGAGAGTCGAGAGGCTGCCGATGCGGCCAAGATACATGAGAGTGCGGGCACGCTCGGAGAAAGTCGGCTCCGCGACCGCGATTTGGTCGGCCGGTCCGGGCCCAGCATGCTTTCTGGTGGACGTAGAAGACATGAATATCCTCTTCAGGCAGTGTAACTGAACGAACATACCGCGATCTACGAACCGGTTGACATTTAGTGCAGGTGGGATCGCGATGCACCGACTCTCTCGGCGTATCCGCGGGCGGGATGTCCGTGGGACAGCCGGCCGGCGCTCCGAGTGCATCAGATTGTTTCGGGCGCTATCGAATGCTAGACTCTGGTTGTGCCGCCAATCCCGTGCGACGCGTTCGTCGCCACGGTGGTGTAAACTTCGCAAGTTCTCCATGAGCGGGAGTAGTTCAGCGGTAGAACGCCAGCTTCCCAAGCTGGATGTCGCCGGTTCGATCCCGGTCTCCCGCTCCATTCTCTTCAGCAGGAAGCCTTGCTCCCTTCCGGTCATCAGGCAAGCCAATACCCGCGCCTAATGGGGCAGGCTATGCTTGCCGAAGGCAGTTTTTGCGGAGAAGGCGGGAGTCTGCTTGCTGGAATGGCGCAATTTAATTTGCGGCGTGATGGTCGTGTGCCTGCCCGCGTCGTTTGCGGCTGAGGGCAATGCGCAAGGCTTTCCGCAGAGCAATGGGCGCGCCATGCTTCACAATAATGGTGGAACCTGGCTGAACCAAAGGCCCGCGCCGGAGTCTGCCGCGATCTTCATGGAAGCGCTCATCCAGACTCAAAAAGATCACAGCGCGCGCATCGATGCGGAGGGGTCCACGGTCACCGTAGGACCCGACACCAGTGTGCAATTTGAAGGAGACGAACTCGTGCTCGACCACGGTACTTTGCAGGTAAGCACAGTGCGAGAGTTGCGGGTGCGCGTGAACTGCGTCACCGTGATTCCGGTCACGGAAGACCGGACGTATTACGAAGTAACCGACGTTGATGGGAAAGTTAAAGTCGTAGCGTACAAGAAAGACGTAAAGGTACACGCCAAGGGGGCGGTCACGCGCCTGTCAAAGAAAGATAACTCCTCTGAGGCGATTGTGCGGGAGGGCGAGCAGTCAACTCGCAGCGAAAAGTGTGGAGGGGCGATTCAAACCCCGGCTGCTACCGACGGCAAACTCGCTGTCTTGGATGCCAATTGGGCGAAGGTCACGGGAGTAGTCGTGATCGCTGCCCCCATCTTGTGCGTGCTTTTTTGTGTCGGGGACAATCCTGTTAGTCCTTGGAAACCTTAACTCTTTCTCAGATCCGCGGAGGTTGGGGACCTAAGCCCCAGGTCGTATATCAAGTACGCCCTTTATCGCAGGAGTGAGCGAGCAGCTGCGCGACTCGATTAGCTGCCCGAGTGCAATCGGTCAATGTCGGAATTGGTGTAGACGCGAGCGGGGTGACTGGGGCGCGCCTTGCTGTAGGCGGCGGCCTGCGCGACGCTGACTCCGTAGCCGCGCTCCTGCAGTGCCTGCGGCGTTGTGAACTGAACCACGCCGTACTCGGCGATGCTAGGGGGCAGAGCCGCTGCATTGGAACTTTCAGAGAAGCTAATCTCGATCTTCTGGACGGTGGGCTGTCCATAGAGGATGGGAAATAAATCAAACTTGGGTTCGGCGACGGCCTGGGGCGGGAAGACAACCTGATTTTCTGCACCGGCAGTCAGCACACCTGTCGCATTGCTTGCGCCCACTTCAAGCGCCGGAGTCGCGAACGAAAGCGAGGGAGTGGAAATTGGCCGCAAGAAAAAGGTCGAGCCGTAATCCGCCGGCCCGTAGTTGATGGGGCCATATTGCTGGGAACCTGAAATCGGAGAATAGCTTGAGGCGTAGCCGGAGGTTTGATTCAGAAGATATTGCGGGCCAATGGCGAAGTTTGAATCCTGGGCAAAAGCTGGGCCCAGAGCCGCAATCAGAATGGTGCAGCAAAACACAACAAAGCGCATGGGAACCTCCGCAGACCTTTCTGCTGAAGATTATGATGCACAAAAACAAAAAAGGGCGAGAGTCGTTAGACCCTACTTTGCGTGTGTATCGCCGGTTTCGGCTGGCTGCAACGGAGAAAGGCGTCCTGAACGGAGCAGGTAAAGCATGTAGCCTACGATGGCAAGATTGACAACGAAAATCGCGGAGCGCAGAAAAGTAACTCCGCGCAGAAGCTCGCGAACTTCCAGCGGGAGCAGGAGTGTGCCGGAGAGAAAGGCAATCCATTCCGCCCAGGTGCGCGCTTTCCACAAGCCGTAACCCTCGGCAAAGCGCAAGAGCGAATAAGCGAAGGCCAGTTTGGCTGCGGCCCACAGGCGAGCGTCGGTGAGATTGTCGGCAAAATCGAGGAAAAGCTGCGCCCAATGCCGGTCGGTGCTGATGTGAAACAGCGCCAGCAGGCTCTCCGCGACGACCCACGCGTCCTTGTGGACGAGCAGAATGGCGCTCAGGCCGATCAGCAGCACAAAAATACCTTTGAGAAATTCGAAAGTCGCGACCACCTGCAGCAGATGTCTTTGGGCGCGATGCGAACGGGTTGGTGTTGCAGGCGGGGGCATGCAGCGTTGCGGAGCACACTCAGACTACCACGGCACTAGATGACAACGATGGAATCGCGGTTGCTTACGTCCGTAACTGGAGGACTGATCCGAGCAATGGCAAGATCGTGCCAGGGCAAGGAGAATGTGGGTGAGAAAGATCGCCTTCGGGATGGTGTTATCGGTTCTCGCCGCGGCTTCCGTATGGGCGTTGCCGGCCGAGTCTGCCGCTCCGCAAACCGCGCGCCAGGCGCTGATGGAGATGTTCAGCGGGAAGCAGGGAAGTTTCATAAAGCATTTGCCCGCGGCGACGCTTGCGGCCCTGGAGAAGTCGGGCGCGCTCGCTACTTTGCAACAGTACTCGGCGCTGGCCGGACATCTGAAAACGCAGAAAGCAGAGGGATCGAGCTTCGAAACTTTTGCAACCGGCGCCGTGATGTTGGCTATAGCCGATGGCAAGGGACAGAAATTCGACGTTATGGTGGAGAAGGACTCCCTGCAAGGCGATGAGGATTCGATTGAAGTTTCTTTCCACACTTATAAAGAGCAAGTAGTCCAAAGGACGCCTTATCTCCCGCGAATGACTTTTGTCATGAAAACGGAAGCTGGTGTGTGGAGGCTGAACGAAATTCAATTTACGGTGCGGGTGGCGCTGGCCGATCCGGACTTTCTCAAGAGCATTACGGATGGCATCAAGTCGCACAGCAACGCGGCCTCACCACTTTCGACTCGGACCCAGGGGGTGCCGGGGCAGACCTCTACGATGCAGACTCCGATGATGCAAGCCTCAGCGATGCAAACGTCCCGGCCTCAGGCCGCGATAGCGTTCGGCAATGATGCCGCGGTGCTTGGGGCAATGCGAAGCATTCTTACCGCGGAGGCCACGTACAGCCGTACGTATCATGCGGTCGGCTATACCTGTACGCTCTCCGATCTGGATGGTTTCGGTGGGGGAGAGGCCAATGAACATCAGGCCATGCTGATTCCGAGCGGTCTGGCCGGTGGGAGGAAGTTTGGCTACGTGTTTGCGCTATCAGGATGCGCCGGAAGCTCTGCGGCCGAATTTCACCTCACGGCTGCGCCTGCAGGAAACAGTTTTGGACGGAAGGCCTTTTGCTCCGATCAATCGGGAGTTGTACGCTATGCAGGCGACGGGAACCCGGCGAACTGTCTAGCAAACGGCCTTCTTCAACCGTAGCGTCGAAGAGGCGTCGACAAAGAGCTATCGAGCCGCGCTCGACTGGGCAGCCGGAGTGGCTGTCCCCACACTTGGACTCCTAGCTATTCGTGCATTTGCTTCCGAACAGCGGCGCGAAGTTCCGTCACAATTTCACGCGACGCCATAATCGCTGCCGCGTGTTGGTCGGGGTTGAAGGAGATAGCGCCCACGCGAGCGTGTCCGCCGCCGCCGTAGCGCTCGCAGATTTTCGCCAGATTGACCAGCGGCTCTTGCGGCGCCCACGGATTCGATCCCACCGAAACTTTCACGCGGAAGCTGCTTTTGCTGAGGCCGACGCTGTAGATTGATTGCGGATGCAGGTGATACGGAATGAACTTATTGTAGCCCTCGAGATCCTGATCGGCGATGTCGAAGTAGATTGTGCCGTCCTTGCATTCGGAGCGCTGGCGAAGAATCTCGATTGAGATCTCGTGGCGTTTGAGTAGTGGCGGCAGGAGCGGGGCGACAAATGGTTCTTCGAGAATCGCAGCTAGCGGTTTGGTTGCGAGCAAAGGAATAAGGTTCGGAACGAAACGCTGATCCGGGGCCGACTCGATGACCATGGTCAGCTTCATGGCAGGTTCGCGCATTTCGACTGCGGTTTTGGCGTCGGAGTAGAGGGCGCCATCGATGATGTCGGTCCAATGCACGAGATCGGCGACAGGGGCAGGATCGAAGCCGAAGCGCTGTTGCGCGATCATGGCGATGAAGCTGGTGCAGGATTTGAAGGCTGGGTCGTAGAACTTGCGGTTACTTTGATCTCGCTCGAAATGTGCGGCATCGGCCGGAGAAAGAAATGCACTCTCGTGATGATCGAACCACCAGGTGATGCGGGGCGAGCTTGAGTATTTAAAGTCGACGATGGCGTTCTCGTCGCCGGTGAAATCGGCTTCATTAAATAAAGCTCCGGCGCGATGCAGCAGACCGGAGAACATGAAGTCGGCGTCGCTGCGAATGCGCTCGCGGTAAAAGCGAGAGAAGAGCGCGGCGGAGGAGGCTCCATCGAAACACTTGTCGTGGTAAAAGACTCTTACTTTCAAATCAATCCCCAGTCGTAAAAAATTGCTTTCCGCCGCGTCGATCTACTCGAAGCGAAAGCTAATAGGAATGACAGCTTAAGGGAAGAAAGTCAAGCGGCAGTGTTACCAACCGATTCGTTCGATTCCGCGAACAAGGTCGAAATGCTGGTCTCGGCTGAGCAGGGAGAAGGAATGCTGACGGCAGAGCGCGGCAATCCAAACGTCATTCGAAGGAATTGGAGTGCCAGCTCTCTTGAGTTCAGTACGGATTCGGGGCGTAGGAAATGGCCGCATCTTCATCGAAATCTAGTACGCAGCTGTTGGTAGCGATGCCCCAGCTTGAGTGCTGGAGGCCATGCCGGTATTCGCTCAACATCCACGTTTCATCCCTGCGCAAATTTACGCGGCGCCGGCTTGTTGCTCTGCAATATCTCCAATCACCGGCAGTTTGAACATCTGGCCTTGATTTGCTTTCAAAATTAGGATGAGCCAGATAATAAAGCCAGCGATGCCGACCAGCGGCCAGATCAGCAGGGTGAGCCATCCCAGCAACGGAAGGTGAACGATAATGCGCAGGCCGATCCAGAGGATCCACCAGGCCACGTTGAAAAGAATGCACTGCCAGGCGTGAAAACGCACGAAGCGGCTCCGGTTGTATGGCGCCAATACCAGAAAAATGATGGCCGGGATGATGGTGAAATAAGCCAGCATGCCGGCGACATTGTCGGCCAGTCCGGCACCGGACATGACGGGAGCTATGGCGCCAGGACGCCCACTGCAGGCGGCACACTGCGTCGAGCCCTCTGGAATCTGGGTTCCACACATGCTGCAGAAGGCCATAGTCGGTTCCTCCGGTTTCGTGAGATCCGCGAATCGATTCAGTGCGGTCTGAGCGGCGTTGCGGAAAGGTATCAGAAAGCCAAGGCCGGAGGCAATGAGAGATTGGCAGTTGCCAATTAGCAATTAGCAGAGTTACTAAGCGATCGAAGGCATTTATTGCCGGCACTTCGATCCGCAGGCTAATTGCCAACTGCTAACTGCGAACTGCCTGATCAACTCGCGCCAGCCTGCTTTTCAGCGTAGTTGCCCACAAACGGGAGTTTGAACATCTCGCCCTGCAGGGCTTTCACCACCAGCACCAGCCAGATCACAAACAGCCCGAGGCCGATCAGCATGGACGCCAGCAGAACTAGCAACGGACCAAATGACGGAACCAAAGCCAGCAGTACGCCGACTATTCTTAGCACAGCGCCGGCGGCGATGGCCACGAGGAATAGACCTATACATTGAAAGGAATGAAAGCGGACGAAGCGATTCGTCCGATAAGGCTCGAGCCACAAGAAAATTAGTGCGGGGAAGAAAGTGCAATAGGCGAGGGCGCCGGCGACGGGTTCAGGCAGAATGCCTACTTTTCCGCGAGCACGCTCAACCTCATGCATGGCCTGTCCGCAGGCGGGACAGAAAGCGACATTTTCAGGCATGGATGCGGCGCAGTCGGGGCAAGTGATGGGCATGAAGGCGGGGTAACCCGTTGAGGCGCACCTTATCAGAACCCGAGGTGGTAGAGCAAACGGAGAGTGTCGAGATTCACGCTCCGTGCTGAAGTCGTTGTCCTGCTCAAGAACAAATGAGGATTCCGTCAACTGCGTGGCCGCTGGCGGCATTCCTGGCAGACTCCGTAAATCTGAAAAGTGTGGCGTGTGGTGGAGTAGTTGTGGCGGCGGCCGATTTCCTGCTCCAGCAGATCGACCTCGCGCGAGAAAAATTCCACCGAACTTCCGCACTCGGTGCACACCATGTGGTGATGGCTGCGGCGATTGTACTGGTGCTCGTAACGGGCGATGCCATCGTGGAAGGCGACTTCGCTGGCCAGTCCACACTCGGCCAGCAATTTCAGCGTGCGATAGACAGTGGTGTAGCCGATGCCAGCGTCCTGCTCGTGGACAAGGCGATGAAGTTCGTTCGTAGAAAGGTGATCGCGAGTTTCGAGAAAGGTGCGCAGAATGCTGTCGCGCTGCGCGGTCTGCTTGAGGCCGACGCGCTTGAGATGGCGGTGCAGGATGGCCTGCGCTTCACGCACCATCTCGCGCGAGATCGAAGGCTGATCATCGATGCGCTTCTGCAGCATGCAATAAGTCAGGATACCATCGGGCACTGGCGAGAACCAGTTCCCGGTTGCGCGGTTCTCAGTTGAAAGCCTTCGGGGTCTCGGCAGTCAGCTTGGCTTGGGTTTGCGCGGATGAAACTTTCGGCTTAGGAGCCGTAGCCCGTGCGGGCGTGCGGTTTTTTGGCACTGCGGTTTTTTGCGCTGCAGTTGGAACAGCACTGCGCGCGGCAATTTTCTTTTTGTTGAAGTCGCGCACGATGCGCGCTACGTAGGCTCGGGTTTCGTAGTAAGGAGGCACGCCGCCGTATTGTTCGACCCGCTGCGGCCCAGCGTTGTAGGCGGCCAGAGCCTTGATTAGATCGAAGTTGTAGCGCTCGAGCAATTCGCGCAGGTAGCGTGTGCCGGCCTCGACGTTGGCTTGGGGATCGAAGGCGTTTTGCACGCCCAGTTGCGACGCCGTTTGCGGCATTAACTGCATCAGCCCTTGCGCGCCTTTGGGCGAAATAGCGTGAGTATTGAAGCCGCTTTCGGCGCGGATCACACTGTTGACGAGATCGGGATCGAGGCGGTAGGTTCCGCTGGCCTGGTTCACCACCTGATTGAGATCAATCGGAGATGTGACATTTAGTGTTGTTTGCGCGCTAGGAATGCCTTTCGATGGATCGGGCGGAGCCGCCTCGAAGTGATCGATCTCGGTGGTGGGGATGTCGACGAAATTCGCTTCGTCTGCATTTGTGTAAAGACGAGTGATAGTGCCGATTATTTCCCGGCGCTCGTGGCGGATGGAAAATCCGTTGCGCAGCACGGCGGAGTCGGCGGCGTGGCAGGGGAGGGCAGCCCCGAGCAGGGCAATTAAGGCCGCATATCCGACGCGTTGAATTGTTGTCTTCTTCATGTACGGCTATTTCATATACGGCTATCGCGGGGCTAAAGCCCGGCCCGCTTTACGACGCTTTACGCGGCCGCTAAAGCGCCGCTCTTCCACGATACTACGGGCGTTCTTGCGTCCTAGCTGACAACATCCGCCACTGCTGCCGCCACTCCACACTCGTGATTACCCAACGTTACTTTCCATCCCCGGTCGCGCAGTTCCTGGCATGCATTCCCCATGATAACCGGATATCCGGCAAACTCAAGCATTTCGACGTCGTTGTGGTTGTCACCGATGGCCATGACCTGCTCGCGCCGAAAGCCGCGGTGGGCGGCCCAGCGGGCCAGGGCGTGGCCCTTGGAACAGCCGACGTTCAGGATGTCAATCATGGAGAGATCGCGCTCGGGGTATTCGGTGCGCAGGACGGTAATCCGGTTGTCCATGGCGCTGGCTTCGAGTGCCTGCAGGGCTTCGGTCATGCGGGCCATGGTGCCGCAGAACATGGTTTGCACCGGGTCTGTGGTCAGCGAATTCTCGATGGGCACGACGAAGTCGATGTAGCGCATGTTTTTTTCGAGCCAGCGGCGGATACTGGGCCCGATTTCATCGAGGTGCTCGACCACGATTGCACCTTTCGAGTCTTTGTCAAAAGTCAGAACGGTGTTCCCGCGAAAATTTTGCATGGCCCCGCATAGATCGCGACAGGTCGCGCGCGGCATCAGGTCGCGATGAAAAGTTTCGCCGCTGAGCGAGCGCGTGATCGCGCCGTTAGAGCTGATGAGCCAGAGATCGAATCCGAGTTGCTGAGCAATGGGCAAAGCGAAGGTGTGACGGCGTCCGGTTACGAGGACGATTTCGACGCCGGCCGCGTGCGCGCGACGAAGAGCGTTCAGATCGTCTTCGGAAATTTGGAATTGCGGATTCAGCAAAGTGCCGTCGATATCGGTGGCTATCAGTTGGATGGACTCAGAATTGGGCTTCGGGCTCCGGGCTTCGGGCTTCGGCTCAGAATTAGGCTTCGGGCTCTGGGCTTCGAGTTTCGGCAAACAATCGGTGGCGTCGCTCACCCGTTCATTCTTACACATCGAAAGGTAGTCGCCTGCAGGTTTGAGCCGAACCCCGCTAGCCGAAGCCCGAAGCCGCTTTTCCGCAGCTTCGATGTGACAACTGTCACAGCCTATTTCGCTCCGTACACAGTACTCTGCGGAGCATGAGCGGAACGTACAGAGACTTGGAAGCGTGGCAATGTGCTCGATCACTTGTGCTTGAGATCTACAAGAGCGCCGAAAAGTTCCCGCGCGAGGAGATGTTCGGGCTCACCAGCCAGTTGCGGAGGGCGGCAGTATCCGTGGCGAGCAACATCGCGGAGGGCAAGGGACGCTTCTCAGATCGCGAATTGAGCCAGTTTTTTTCCATTTCGCGCGGTTCAGTATTCGAAATCGAGACCCAGATCACAATCGCACTCGATCTCGGATTCCTGAGCATCTCTCAGTCTCAAAGTCTTCTGAAGCGATGCGGGGAGGTTGGACGCCTGCTGAACGGCCTCATCAAGGCCGTCCGGAAGCCCGCTGCTTAAAGGCACGCTCAGCCAAGTTTGTAATCCCCGAAGCCCGAAGCCCGACAGCCGAAGCCCGTCACCAGCGTGCTATATTCCATGTCGCATGGGACTACTTTTCCTCTTCGTTCATTGGTGGGGATTTTTGCTGCAGGCGGTGGCGATTGTGCACTTTATCCGCCGGCGCCCCGACACCTACTGGATTTTTGTAATTTTATTTTTGGGATGGATTGGCGCCGCAGTCTACATTGTTGCGGAAGTGATTCCGGATGCACAGTTGTTGCGCGGGTCGTTTCAAGTATTTCCGCGGCGGCGGCGCATTCGCGAGCTAGAGCTCGCCATCATGGATAATCCTTCGGCAGGGAATTACGAAGAGTTGGGTTTGCTGTATCTGGATGATCGAGACTTTGCGCGGGCGCGGCAATGTTATGACCGGTCGATTGCGCAGCGAACGGATTCGGTGGATCCGTTCTATCGGCGAGGAGTAGCCGAGGTAGAGTTGGGCGATTATGTCGCGGCGGTGCCGGATTTGGAGCGGGCGGTTGGAGCCGATCCGACTTATGACTTTCATCGCGGCATAGGATTGTTGGCGCACGCTTATGCCGAGACCGGTCAAGCAGAGAAGGCTGGCAAGTTGTTTGAGCAAGCCACGCAGATTTCAACCAGCTCCGAAATTTATTACAACTACGCGCTCTTCTTGCAGGGTCAGGGGCGAGTGGATGAAGCGCGGAAGTGGGTGCAGAAGATTCTCGATAACCGCGCGACCATGCCCGGATATCAGCGGCGCCGGGAGCGGGTGTGGTTTCGCAAGGCTTATGCGTTGATGGCAAGGCTGCGGCTGTAGGCGCGCCGCAATTTTATTTTGTCGTAACATCCCTCTTGAACGCATAAACCGCGCAGACGACCGTGTAAACCACGATCATGACCAAATTTCCTATGGTCGCGAACCAGTCGATTACGGGTTTGGCGCCCATGAGCAGTTTGCCGGTGCCCAGTCCGAGGCAGAGCATTCTTAACGTGGCTCCACCAACCGACAGCCGCCTCGGCATCGCTCGCTTCTGAGGTTTTTCAAGGATGTCGAACTGTGCCGTTTCCCCAGCGACTGGGTTAATCCGCGGCGTTCACCACCTGCTTCACCGGCCTGGAATTGCTGTTATCGAAGTTCGCATCGCCGGCGTAGATGGCGGTGATGGTGTGATCTCCAACCTTGAGTCTCGAGGTCACAAGCATTGCCGTGCCACCGCTTAAGGTACCGGTTCCAATCAGGGCTTTCCCTTGCATAAACGAGACCGTCTCCCCGTCTGGCGGAGCACCGGCCTTTGAGATGACGCTTGCGGTAAACGTGACTGGCTGCCCGGCCGTGGATGGATTCGGCGAGGATGTGAGCGAGGTTTTGGTCAGTTCGCCGCCCACGGTCACGTTCATGGTGGCAGGTCCGGCGCCCGACTGCGCATTCCAGATCGAAACCTGTTCGGTGTCGCCTTTGTTGAGGATGAAATTGAACTGGCCCCATTGCCCGGAGAAGCCTCCGAGGACAATCTTCGAATCTTGCCACGAGTTCACGATCAGGGTGACGGTATCGTCCACTTGGACGCCCTCAAAAATGCCGACGAAGCCCGCCTGCCAACTCCCGGTCTCATCCAGCAGGCTGATATAGGCGGAGTCGCCGGTGTAGTGTTTTTGCGTGCCAAAGCCGCTGCCCACGATAGTGATGGTCTGAAACTGTTGCGTCGAAATCGGGCTGATCGACGTAATGGTGGGAGACTGCGCCTGAGATGGCAACGCGCCCAGCGCCAAGATCACGACCGCGAGGTAAACCACAACCAACGTGCGGGATTGCGGCGGGAGAACACAACGTGACATTTTAGGCGGTGCGAGCTTCATAGAAAATCCCCTTTGATCGGAATGCGTTTTTTCAGCGTAAAACGAAACTTGAGAGGGCCCGGTTCGCCGGTGGCGCGGAGGGGGAAATTCACGCCGGATCGAGAACGAAGGCATTGTCCTCAAATGGCGGCTGCAAGTCAAGGGTTGCGCGCGATCTGAATGCCTCTTGATTGCCGGCGCCAGGATTGTAGCGGCTCTGTCGCTTTAGCTAGACCGGGCGGCCGAGCTAATGTAAGTAACTCATCATAAAGACTTTAATGGGATTGAGCCGTGTTTTTTATGGCAGATCACCTCAGGAGCAGTTGTAGACCAAGGCCGGGAGGCGACGTGGGTCAAGCGCGACCAGCCTCAATTGCGGTCGTTGGTGTTGATGTTGAAGCCGAGGATGGCATTCACTTCGACTGCTTGCTCGCCGCGCATGGCGGGACGGAACTTCCAGTTGGGTAGAGCTTGCATAATCTTCGCCGACATTGCTGGCGGGCCGGGCTCGAGCATCTGCAAATCTCGCAAATTGCCGGAGGCGTCCACCCTGCATTTCACCACGACGCGGGCGTGCGGAAGATTTGGCGGTAAGCTCGTGCGCATGCCTTGCGGGCCGATTAGAGCGCCAGCCTGGGTTGTTGAAGGATTGGTCTCGGCGAACTGCATGACAGCAGTCCCCGCGTTCGTATCCACCAATACGCTGTAGTTGTCGCCGGGGAGCATTCCGTAGAAATTGAAGACTCCGCCGGAGCGCGACGTGGCGACGATGGTGATCGCCGGGCCTTTTTCGCCTTTGACCGAAGATCGTCCGGGCAGATTGGAAGCGCCGCTGCTGCCGCCGTCAGAGCCGAAGCTGGGCAGGGTCACGACGGTTGTGCCGCCGCGTACGTCGACTCCGGTCACCGTGGGATTGCCGCTGGGGGCGCTGCCGGCGCCGCCGGGCCCGGGTGTGGGAGAGATTCCTCCGCGCGCGTTGGGATCGGAGCCACTGCCAGCACCGGACTTGCCGGCACCGGGGCCATCGCCCGCCATGCCACTGCCCGGGCCGTTGCCGTGTCCGATGCCAGAGCCTTCCCCCGCGCCGCCGAGGCCGGGTTTGTCACCGCCGCCGGGAGACATCGCAAGCGAGCCTTTGCCGCCGCTGCCGGGCACTCCGACTTTGTCGCCGGGTTGCGAGGATAAGACCACTCCCGCGCGATCGCCGTTTCCGCCGCCGCCTTTGGGGGGTGCTAGAGATGAGCCGGCATCGCCCGGTCCGCCGAGGCCTGAACCTTTTCTGCCGCTGCCAGAGCCGAACGGGGCGGAGCCGGCGCCGAGT
Source organism: uncultured Acidobacteriaceae bacterium (assembly GCA_963789875.1). Taxonomy (GTDB): domain Bacteria; phylum Acidobacteriota; class Terriglobia; order Terriglobales; family Acidobacteriaceae; genus Sulfotelmatobacter. The sequence goes on from CAWBMI010000003.1 coordinate 110,143, forward strand.
GCGGGCGGCGGAGGAATTACATTCCCCGCCAAGCTGTTGCCAGCTGCATTTCCCGAGCCGCTTCCGCCCATTCCGCTGCCCGATCCCGATACCGACGGCGGCGGCGGAACTATATTCGAATTCAGAGAGTTGCCAGCGGAACTGCGACCTGTGCCTGAAGCTGATCCCCCGGCTGATTTGCCGGAACCTCCCACCGATGGCGGAGGTGGGACGATGTTGCTGGCGAGCGCGCTGTCAGATCCGCTAGTGGGGTTACGCCCACCGGAGGTTGATCCCGCAGCAACATTCGGAGGCGGAGGCACGACATCCTGCGTGCCGAAGAGTTTGCCGATGACACTGCTGAGTATCGACGTGTTCGCGGTGGGTGGTGGAGGAACTACTCTCTGTGAGACGCTGACTGCGCTGCCGCTTTCGAGACGGCGCAGGTCGCGGGCAGAGTCAGTCGATGGCGGCGGTGCGATGACCGAAGGCGCGGGCAGGGTGAGGTTTGCATCGCGCGAGCTTTCGCGTTCAGGGGCGGAGACGGGCGGGGGCACGACCGCACTGTTCATCTGCACGCGTGAAGGCGAAACTTCGTGGCTTACGGAAGTCGGAGCGGGCGGAATCACACTGCCGGTGAGCGCTGGTGTAGAGCGCGGGCGGTCGTGCGAGACTTGCGTCGATGGCGGCGCAATCACGCTTGAATTGAGCGAAGGGGCGTTGCGTAAGCGGTCGCGAGAGACGCTGGGTGCGGGTGCGATGATGCCGGAGTTTAGCGCGGGCGCGGTCAGCCTGCGCTCGGATTGAACGGTTGGGGTTGGAGGCACAACCGCCGCATCAAGTCCCGGGGAATTGCGTACTTGATCGTGCAGGGTGCTTTCCGGCGCTGGGGCGATTACGTTCTCCGAGAGACGTGGAGCGACGAGAGAAGAGCGCAAGCCCTCCGCCGGAGGAGGCCCGGGGCTGGATAAATTCTTGGATTTGAAGGCCAGAAGATTTGCAACTGCAGTGCTCGAGGCAGGAAGCTTTAGATCGGGAGCGTCGACTACCGTTTGCGCAAGCGAAGCGCCACGAGAGACGCGAATGGTCTGCGAGCGATGGTGGGCTTCGCGTCCGCCGGCGCGTCCGCTGGATCCGGACTTGGCCCCGCCTACGTCTTCGGTGCGCGGGAGTTCGTCGCCGGAGTAGTAGACTACCTCGTAGGGGGTGAGCTTGGGCGCGGCGTAGGGACGCAAGTGAGCAATCTCTCGAGGAAGCACTGCGAATATAAAAATCAACAGCGCTTCGAGTAGCAAGGCAGAGAGCAGGCCGCGGTAGGGGAAAACTCCGTGGGGCGCTTCGCCGGCCAAACGCGGGCCGGAGCGCGCAAACGCGGGACGGATCGAAGTGACAAACTCTTCCCAGCGCGGCGACCACTCGACCAGAAGCTTGGGCGCACGATGCAGTTCGGTGGCGCGCTGTTCGAGTTGAAGGGTTCCGGTCACTGCAGGGCTTCTTAATTTAAGTTCCGAAATTCCCACTCTGGTGTTCTCAGGTTAGCCTCCCAGTTAGGAACGGCTGCGGGCACAATATGCTAACCAGTTTCGTTAATCTTGATTTCTATTTTATCGCCCAATGCAGTTTCGGTTCTGGCCACCGTGTGGCTGGGTAACTCCAGGACTGACGATGCCTGCAAGCGGACAGGGGAGAAGCGCCAAGGTTGGAGGTTGTGCTCAACATGCACGACCCGCCCGGCGCGGTCTAAATAGACTACGTCAATTGGGAAGCGCATAGCAAGAGTGTGAACGCCTCTACAGGGACGAATCCAAAGACCCCGCCCGTTACCGAAGTCACCTACCTTGGCGCCGAGCAGGCCGCGCAGGCGCGTCCAATGGGTTTGAGCCACAGAGAGATCGGTGGCCAGGTAGCACTGGCGGGTTTGGTTGAACGCCTGGCCTTGCTGAGTAAGTGCCGCCATCGAGATTTTCCGACTGGCTCCCTTCGACGCCTCTAGGCGCAATTAAAGAAACACGGAACTTGCGGTATGCCAACACAGCCTGAATACGAATCCGACTGAAGCCAGACCTCCATCTGAAGGACTTTCGCCGGCTACTTGCTGGTAAGTGATCGGTAGGCCTGGATTAATGCTGGACCGATGGTCACGAAGAGGAATGGCACCAGAATAAAAACCACGAGGGGAGGGACCATCTTAATGGTTGTCTTGGCGGCCTGCTCCTCGGCGCGCTGTCGACGCTGTGTTCGTAGCGAATCGGAGTGGACGCGCAAGGCCTGCGCGACGCTGGTGCCGAAGCGGTCAGTTTGGATCAACGTGGCGACGAGGGAGCGAATGTCATCCACGCCGGTGCGATCGACCAGATTGCGCAGGGCTTCGGCGCGAGGTTTTCCGGCGCGCATCTCGAGGTTGACTAAGTGGAATTCGTCGCTCAGATCGGGATGGGCGTGATGCAGATCTTTTCCAACGCGCATCAGGGCTTGATCGAGGGCGAGGCCGGCTTCCACGCAAATTACGGTTAGGTCGAGCGCATCGGGTAGGGCGATACGGATGCGCTGCTGGCGATTCTTGATCATCCGCTTTAAGTAGAAGCGCGGAAGAAAGAATCCGAGCGCCGGAACGCAAACCAGCATGGGCACATTGTCGACTCCGGCGAATACCAGCACTCCAACCAGGCCCAGAGTACCCAGTACGAGGCGAGCGCCAAAATAGTAGCTGACGTGGCGGGATTCGCGCAGTCCGGCCTGGATAAGCCAGGCACGGGTGCGGGAGACGTCGGAGGGCGACATGGGGATCGCCTTGCTGAGTGGATCGAGGGCTTGCTCCAGACGCTCCTTGACCTTCATCGTGGGAGCTTCCTGCGCCTGGGCACTCTGACCGCCCAGAGCGCGCAAACGGGCGCCCAGCACGGAACTGGGTGTCATCACGGCGGCGCCGAAAGAGAACACCACCAGCACGACCGTGACGAACACGACGATGGTCAGAATCAACGGCATTTCTAAACCTGATCTCTCAGTTTCTCTTCAAATTCTAGTTTTCTTCAAACTCTACTCAGACCTGGATCTTAATAATCTTGCGAATCACAAAATAGCCAACGGTTTGCAGAGCCACACTGCCTACCAGCAGGGCGTGGCCGATGGGATCATTGAACAGAGGCTTCACAAAATCCGGGCTGAACAAGAAAAGAATTGCCACAACCACCGGGGGCATGGCCATCAGCATGGCCATGGTGAGGCGCCCCTGCGCGGTGTGAACCTTGACCTGGCGCTGAATCTTGAAGCGTTCGCGGATCACGTAAGAAAGATTGTCGAGAATTTCGGCGAGGTTGCCTCCGGTCTCGCGTTGTAGCATGACCGCGGTGACGAAGAATTTTACGTCGACCAGGGGCACACGCTCGGTCAGGTTCATGAGGGCGTCGCGCACCGGCATGCCGAATTTCTGCTCTTCGTAGAGTTTGCGGAACTCGCCGGAGAGCGGTTCTGAGACTTCGTTGGAGATCATTTCCAGAGCAGTGGTGAAGGCGTGTCCGGCGCGAACCGCGCGAGCCAGAGTATCGATGGCTTCTGGAAAAAGCTCTTCGAATCTTTCAAAGCGCTTTTGCCGGCGATAGGAGACGAAGGAATAAGGGAGGAAGGCGCCGATCACCAGTCCGGCCCAGCCGATGGCGGGATTCTTGCTCCACAGGGTGGCGGCGAGGCCCGCCACAGCGCCGGAGAGCAGGCAGAGCAGCAAAAAGTTGCCGGCACGAAACCTCATGCCAGCCTGCGTTAAGGCGTCCTGAATAGCGGTGACGCGTTCTGAGCGGCGAAGCAGAGTATCGAGCGCGGGAATCTTGCTGAGTTGCTCATCGCGCAGTAATGCCAGTTCTTCGTTGGGATCGCGCTCCGGCGCCTTCTGCACCGTGGCCAGGCGGTCACGAATGAGACGGGCGCGCGCGTTGCGCTCGTCGACCAGCGACCCGATAAGAAAGGCCGCGACCGCGACCACGAAGAAAACCACGACAGCAATCAGTACCGGCATAAAGAACTCGATGCTCTGGCTGCGAGGCGTAGCAAGCTACGTTTCTACGAATACTTCTTCAATTCTACGCGTTCTCCCTAAACTTCCGTCTTCGACTCGAACAACGCCGCACGCAACCGCGTGCCATAGGTAGCCAGGCGATCGGCGAATTGAGGTCGGATGCCAGTGGCACGGAAAGTTCCACGCACCTTGCCATTTTCGTCGATGCCTTGCCGTTCAAAAGTGAAAATTTCCTGCATGACGATGGTGTCGGTCTCCATGCCTGTAACTTCGGAAACCGAGGTGACTTTGCGGGTTCCGTCTGACAAACGTGCGACTTGGACGACCCCGTGAATGGCCGAGGCAATCTGGTGGCGCACGGCGCGCTCGGGAATGTTGAGATTTGCCATGGAAACCATGTTCTCCACGCGAGAAAGAGCGTCGCGTACGGAGTTGGCATGGACTGTGGTAAGAGAGCCTTCGTGGCCGGTGTTCATGGCCTGCAACATGTCGAAGGCTTCTTCGCCGCGAACCTCGCCGACGATGATGCGGTCCGGACGCATACGCAAACTGTTGATGACCAACTGACGCTGGCGAACTGCGCCTTTGCCTTCAATATTAGGAGCGCGGGTTTCGAGGCGCACGACGTGCTCCTGCTTCAACTGCAATTCGGCGGCGTCCTCGATGGTGACGATGCGCTCGACGTTTGGAATGTAGCCGGAAAGCACATTGAGTAAAGTCGTTTTGCCGGCGCCGGTACCGCCGGAGATCAACATGTTCAGCCGTCCCTTTACCATGGTGGAGAGAAGTTCGAGCATGGGCTCGGTGAGGGACTGATTCTCGATCATGTTGCGAGCGGTGACCGGGTCGCGTCCGAAGCGGCGAATGGAAAGGCAAGCGCCGTCGAGGGCTAGCGGAGGAATGATGGCGTTGACGCGGGAGCCATCGGGCAGGCGAGCATCGACCATGGGAGAAGACTCATCTACACGGCGGCCTACGCGCGAGACGATGCGCTCGATAATCTGCATCAGGTGCTGGTTGTCTTTGAAAGACAAGCCAGTCAACTCAAGTTTGCCGGAGCGCTCGATGTAGACCCGGTCGAAGCGATTGACCAGAATGTCGGAGATGGTGGGATCTTTCAGCAGCGGTTCGAGCGGACCAAGGCCGAAGATTTCATCGAGAATTTCGCGGGAAAGGCGCTCACGTTCGGCAAAGCTGAGGGGAACGACTTCGCTGTTTACGGAATTGCGAATGAGAACAAGAACTTCTTCGCGGGCGGAGGTGCCGGTGGAGCGGCCGAGTTTTTCCAGGTCGAGCCGGTCGAGAATTTTGCGGTGCAGGTCGGCCTTTACCTGCTGATACTCGCTGCGCTCGAAGGTTTGCAGATTGGCCATAAAAACCTACACCGTCTTGAACAGCGACCAGGCAGCGCGCTTCACGTCCACATCGTTGCGAGTCAATTCCTGTGCCAGTCCGGAAAAGCAACGCGCGATTTCGGTGTGACTCTGTTCCATCACCGGGGCGCCGCGATCGATGGCCGACGAGATGGCGAAATACTGATTCGGAACACGCCACAACAATTTGGCTCCGGCAGCATTCTCGGCGTCGGCCTCGCTGAAGCCGGGGACCTTGCGAAAGCGGTTGAGAACGAGGCGTACGCGCTCGCGGCCACCGGTCTCACCCAGATATTGTTGCACGCGCGCGGCGCTCCACAGTGAAGCTACGTCGGTGCAGGCGACCAGCAGCACGCATTCCGACAAATTAGAGACTAAGCGACAGGCGGCATCCAGGCGCGATGAATTGTCCACGACCACGTAGCGATAGTGCGTAACCAGCATATCGAACAGGCGGACAAAATCGGCAGTCGAAGGTTCGATGGCCGCGGGCACGTTGGTGCCGGCTAGCAGTTGCAGGCCGCCGCCGTGCCGTGTCATAAAACTCTCGAGCAGGGAACTATCCATGCGATGCAGGTTGCGCGTGGCATCGGCCACGGTGAACAAGGGCTTGAGATTGAGATGCAGGGCAGTGTGGCCGAGAGGTGCAAGATCGATGAGGGCCGTCTGTCCATGGGCCGCTTGCAGAGCCAGCGCGAGGTTCACCGAGACGGTGGTAGCTCCGCTGCCGCCTTTGGCGTTGACCACGGAAAAAACCTTGCCGCGTGGTCCTTCTTTCTGAACTCGGCGCTGGGCGGTGGTCAGGCGCACGAAGGCTTCGAGAAGATCATTAGTGGTGGTGGGCCGCTCTATGAACTCTCCCGCGCCGCAGCGCATCGCGTTCACGATAAGCTGGGGCTGTTTCAGGCTACCGATGGCGAAGATGGCCGTGTCGGGCAATTCCTGATGAAGAAGCTCGATGGCGCGCATGGCGCTAAGTGGATTATCTTCTGGAATATCCACCAGCACGACTTCGGGATTGGCCGCTTGCACGCGGCGGGTTACGGGATCAGAGGCCGCGACAGGATAACTGGCGCAACTATGTACGGTGCGAGCCACACTGGTGCCATCCACGAGCACCTGCATCAAGGTGCGCTGCTCATTGTCGGTAGCTACGATTACGACGGAAAGCTCGGGCATCGCCTAGCACATTCCCCCAACTTCTGAGCGGATCTAATGATTACTTCCAGAGCGGTTTTTTCTCATCGAACTTGTTCTTATCCATAAACGGCTGCGGATTCTTAGGCGTCGTAGGTGCTTCGGCGTTTGGCGAAACCCGGTGCACGGTGCACAGCACCATCAACTCCGAATTGCTTTTCGAAATGCTCTTGCTCTTGAAGAAATTCCCCAGGATCGGGATGTCGCTCAGTCCCGGAATCTTGTTCCAGATGTCGGTCACGCGATTGTCGATCAAGCCGGCAATTACAAAACTCTGCCCGTCACGAAGCTCAAATTCGGTCTCGGCCTTGCGTGTGCTGAGCGCGGGGATGGTGAATCCAGAAATGGTGAGCGCGTCGGCAAAGTCGAGGGTGCTGACTTCCGGAGCCACGATAAGGTGAATATTGCCGTTGGGCATAATCACCGGCGTGAATTCGAGCTTCACGCCAAACTCCTTGAAAGAGATGGTCACGGCGGTGAATCCAGCGCCGGGCTGCACGATGGGGAAGGGGAATTGTCCACCGGCGAGAAAGCTGGCTTTCTTGCCGTTAACCGCGATGAGATTGGGCTCGGCTAGAATCTGCAGAAGGTTCTTGTTCTGCAGCGCTTCGATGACGGCTCCGAAGTGAATGTCGGGGCGGAACAAGAACAGGTTCAAAACATTGCTGACGGTTTCGTTAGCTGTAAATGGCCCACCCTGCCCCACGGTCTGGTTGATGGTCTGCGAACCGAAGCCGCCGTATTGGCCGGTGCCTACGGTTCCGATGGTATTGCCGGCGCCAGTCGAGAGGAAATTCGAGCCCAGTTGGGTGAGCGCGGAGCGATCCACTTCAGCGAACTTTACCTCGAGCAGAACTTCCTGCGCGCCAACCGGACCAAAGGTAAGTACGTTCACAATATTCTTGGAATAGGCCGTGGCCAGTTCGCCGGCGCGCTTGGCGACATCCTCAGTGGTGACATGGCCGGAAAGAACGATAGCTGCGCGCGAGGGAGTGACCGTGATCTGCTCTTCAGGAAAGACACGATGCTCTTCTTCGGCGCAGGCGCTGACGTCGACGTCCACGCGCAGATCAAAGCTGCGGGAGCGCTCCAGTTCGTCCCAGATAAGGAGCGAAACTTCGCCCGGAGCGCGGCCATGCACGAGTATTTGCGTGGGAGTGATGACCTGGGCAAAAGCGACCGTAGGGTCGGTGACTGAGATGCGTTTGAGGCGTTCGGTGGTATTAATCAGCAGAGATTTATCGACCATCACCCGCAAGGGAGCCGAACCTTGCGCTTGGGCTTGCGCCGACTGGGGCGGGAGAGTGGTTTGAGAGCTGGCTGGCGGAGCCATATCCTGCGGCGCGGGCTGAGATTGCGGCGCGTCCTGGGGCAGCGCGTTGGCAAGACCCGGCAGCGGCAGCAGAAGCGCCGGTCCCAACAGAGCTGTAAACAAGAAAGAACGTGCGACTGCTGCGAAAATCGTGGCGCGAACCTTCATCGTGTGATTCCTCTCCACTTGAGGAAACCTGCTGCAATCGATTCAGCAGGCCAAACTTTCTTTCCGCCTACTTGGGCTCTTCACCGCCCGCTTCCGGAAACGTCACAACATCTTTTTTCTTATCGCCCTGATAAACCTCTATGCTGAGCACCGAGGGAGGGGGGGCCGGTGCATTATTCTTTACGACATGTTTAACCGGGCTAATATGAACTACGGGCGCAGCCTGCGGCGTACTACCCTTGTATAGTCCCTTGGCGTTGGCCGCAGCCACTTCGTCTTGCCGGGTATCGAGCGGGTTACGCAGCGCAAGCTGAATATGGCCTTCGGCACTGGCCAGAGTGAGGCGTTCCGCATCATCTGGCGAAACCAGCAGCGTAATCACCGGAGTATTCTGAGCTTCCCCGGCGGCATTGCGCTCCAGCTTATTGCCAGCTGCGATCACAGCCACGTTTTGCAGGACCGTGGTGGTCTGGGGCTCGCTGCCGCCGTTAGGCGTGCCCGTCAGCAGGACGTCGACTCGTGTCCCGGGGCCGGTAAACCCGGCGACTGAAACTACTTCGTTCACCCTCACCGAGACTGCCCGCATTCCCGGAGGAATCAGTGAAGGCAGGCCAGCTCCGGCGTTCTCCGGCGCAAGTTTGCTGGGCAGAATAAATTCGCCCCGCGAGATGGGAATGATCACGCCTCGGCCCATGATCTGGGAGCGCTTGCCGAAAGTTCCGCCGGGCAGAGACGAGGCCGGATATTTCACAATGTGCACGTCATGCTCTTCGATTCTGGCCCCCACCTGAATGTCATCGGCGGCCACAATCACATCGGTGCCGGGCTCGCTGCTGCCTGAGCCTCTACCCTGCAAATTTTTATAGACGGAAAGGCTGACGATGACTCCCAGAGCCAGGGCCAACGCTCCAATCATCAACAAACGCGTACGGTTCATAATGCTCCGTTAAAGACGAGCCGAGGCGCTTCTCCACACCATCCGCTGGAGAATGAAATTCTCTAGGTGATGCCTGCAAATTCTACTGAATCGAACTGGCTACACTGGAGAAGACGTTGTTCGCGTTGGAACCGATCAACCTTATGGTGCCAACCACGATCACCAAGATTACCGCTAGCATCACAGCATACTCCGCAATATCTTGCCCTTCGTCTTGCTGCCACAGTCGTCTGAGTTGCGCCATCATTCTTTATATCCTCCTAACCTAAGGATCACATCCCGTTCTGCCAATTGCTTAGGCAGGAGATCGGCCCGGGAATAAGTGATCCCGGGTTTACGCGAGATCGTACGGGGGAGTTATCTCGACAACGATACCACTGATAATACCCTTAGTACCCGCCAAAATGCTTGCGAGGTATTTTACTGGGTATCTAGGGTAACCGGGGAGTGGAGTCGGGCTCACGAGTGAAAATCACTGCCTGAGAGTCTGCGTAAGCGATTTTCCAGCCGGGAGCATCGCCTAACCCCACGGCGATCGCCGAATTGGGTGGAACCAAAACCGTGTGGATGTCCCAATGGTCTAGGGGTTGGCGCCAGTCGCCCTTGAGTTGATAGGTAGCGGCGAACTGGTCGAGTATCGGTTCACGGTAGAGGTCAGCCCGGCCATCGATAAAAACGCGAGTCGCAGGATAGAGCTTCCAGATTAGATATCCACCCCAGTCGTAGTGATTGAAGAGTGGGCCGAAACCGGAACGGGATTGAAGGTAGGCGACTGCCCGCTCGGGGAATGCCCGGGCCTCAGCTTCAGGTTGACGGCGGATTATCTGGGCGGTGTGTAGCGTAGCGAAAATTCCCATGGCAAGGACTATCACTGTGTTGAGCACAGGGTGTGGCTCGGATCGGCGGGGTGATCGGTTAGAAATTTTCCACGACCGATTCCGCAGACGGTCCGAGATCTGCCGGGATAACAACGGCGCCGCAATCAAGGCAAACAATGGAATCATGCGGATAGAAATCAGGCTGGCGTAAAGGCTGACGAGTAAGAGGATGAGGTCGCGTGGACGCAGGGGAGCTTGCATCCAGCTGGGAATCGCAAAAGCGGCCATCACCAGGAGTAGAAAAGGTAAGTATTCCGATTGATGGAAATTCGGCGAAGCCCACTCCGCAATGTAGTTCTGCATGGCGGTCGAACGCAGAGTTTCGAACGGATAAGAGAAGAGACGGAATCCGTTGGGGTTCAATGGCACCAGCAGGAGATCGAAGCAGAGAATCAGAGCGGCCTGTCGTAGGTGGGGCGCGTTCGGAGGAAAATGGCCGAGCGTGAGTTTCGTTCTTAATCCTTCGATCCATTCGCCGGCCAGAAAAAAAACCGAGAGGGCCAATCCCAATGCGAAGCCCGCGTGTAGATTCACCCAAAGCAGCGTAAGTGGAAGCGTCCACCACAGCAACCCGGGATCGCGTTCAGAGCGCTCGAGAATGAGCAGCCACAAGCTGGTTAGCAGTAGAGAGATTATCTGTGGGCGAGGTCCCCAAAGGGGTATCGTGGCAAACGCCCCGCAGAGAGTTAGCACCCCGGCGGCGTGGGAATCTGGGCCGCAGCGGAGATACAGCAAAAAGAAAGCAGCTGCGACGATTGTGGCGAAGAGGACAATCAGTCCGCCCCAACCGGCGACGAGTTGGATCTTATAAAAAACAAGTTCGGCAACCCATTCATGAGCCACCCACGGGAATCCGGCGCGGGTGAAAGAAAAGGGATCTACATGCGGAACGCTTTTGTGCTCAGAAATATATTGCCCGGTCTGGAGATGCCACCAAACATCTGGATCGGCGACGTTGCGCGCGGCCATGGCGAAGAGACCAAGGAACAGAATCGTCGGGAACACGCCGTTGCCGCGAAGGAGCAATTTCACAAGGAGTCCGTCACCATCATAGCGGCTGGATTCTTAACAGGATACAATCGCCATCGATCGTGCACGAAAAGGTAAAGGGCGAGCGCAAATCGAATCGAGGTTTTGCGCGCCTTGTTGTCATTGGTATCTTGGGTTTGCATGCGTTGCTTTTTTGCAATCTTTGGCATCGAATTGAGTCGGGCTATCCCGACTTCGTGGTTTACTACACGGCTGCGACGATTCTGGGGGATGGGCGTGGCCCCGAACTTTATGTCGGTCACGTGCAGTCCGAAGTGCAAAAGGGAATCACGGGGCAACTTCCCACTCGAATCGGGCCGCTGCCTTTTATCCATCCCCCTGCGGAAGCATTAGTCTTTGTGCCCCTGACCCGGCTCTCCTTTCGACAAGCGTTTGCAGTCTGGGACTTGTTGAACATTGCCATCCTGTTCGGGGTGGCTTGGTTGTTGAGAGCCGATGTGAGTGCTCTTCGATTAATCGCTCCCTGGGAATTTGTGCTTTGCAGTCTGGCTTTCTTTCCTGTCTTTGAAACCCTGCTTCAAGGTCAGGATTCCGTTCTGCAATTGTTATTTTGCGTGCTGGCGTGGAAGGCGCTCAGAAAAAAAGCCGACGCGTTGGCTGGGTGCTGGTTTGCTCTTGGTGCCTTCAAATTTCAGCTTATGCTGCCGATCGTGCTCTTGATTGTATTTTGGAAGCGCGGCCGGGTGCTGATCGGGTTCGCCGCTGTCTCGGTTGTGCTGCTGCTGATCTCGATCGGGCTCGTGGGATGGCAGGGCCTGCTGCATTATCCTGTCTTTGCTTTGCAGATTGCCAACACTCCAAGCGTGGGGGGGGTTCCTCCTGATTTCATTCCTAACCTGCACGGTTTGGTCATGGGTTGGCCTCTCCGCTTTTCGGGGGCGGTTGCGACCGGGCTTATCGGTTTGATTTCGATTGGCCTGTTGGCATTCGCCGCGATTAGAGGACGACAGGCTTCGGGTTGGGGCAACGGTGGCTTGCAGTTCTTGCTGGCTATCGGCGTGTCCGAACTGATCGGCTGGCAGACGAACGTGCACGACTATAGTCTTCTTCTCTTGCCGTTGGTCTTGATTGCAGACGATTGTTTGCGTGCCAATCGGAGAACATCCGGCAGACAGTTCGCCCCGCTGTTTCTTGCTTTGCCGATCCTGATCAGTCCCTTGTGGTTGCTTCTTTGGCTCGTGGTCGGGCACATGAATCTGATGGCGATCCCGCTTTTGTGGTGGGTTTGGGAGGTCGGGAAACGGTTGCCTGGAGCCGGCCAGGGGGTCAGCGTTCAGTCCCAGCTGTAAAAGATCGGGAAGGAATATCGTGGCCTCGCAACAAAACCACAACCAGCAAGGGCAGGTACATGAAGATCACGCTCCAGCGGCCGACTTGGGTAAAGCTATGGGGAATGTGATACCAGCGCCATACGCCGACGGCCCAGCTGAGGAAAACTGTGATGCTCATTTCGCGCCATGATTTCGGGATCACGTAGAGGATAAGCTGGTCGTAGAACCAGCGCTGTGGCATCGCAGCCATCAAGAAAAGAAGACGCGCGTCGCTAGAGCGCCAGCGCAGCAGCGCCAGAACTAAAAGAGGGCCGGGGAGGACCAGCAACGGGATAAAGCGGGCGTAGAGATGAAAATTTCCCATCCACAACCAGGGCCAGCGGGGCAGAAGAACGAAACTGATTGCGAGTACGACCGCGCAGGTTAACAGACCGCGCCATGTCGATTTCGTAAGGAGCACGGGGAGTCCGATCTGCGGCTTGGCTAGAGTGGCCGGCAGCAAGAAAGGAAGGAAGGTGCTGGCCACGATAAGAGGAGTCCATTGAGCGGTGATCAACCCGGCCCAGTACGGATAAGCCAGGAACACGTAAAACCGACGAAAGCCGCTGCGGGACAAACCGAATGCCATCAAGCCCGAGCTAATGCCATAAAAAGCGCCGCCGGCATTTTCTGGGCGCATCCAGACAAAAGGCAGTCCGAAGAGACTGCAGGTCAACGGGTACAGCTGCATCGGGCGGTCATAGGGATTGCGGTGCGCCAGCAGGTCCTGCGCTGCCCAAATCGCCCAGTTGAAGTCGCCTGCGCCTATGTGAAGATGCGCCAGCCACAGCTTGCACAAAATGCCGCTAGCCAAACCAATTAGGACTGATGCTACGATCCGTTTCCACATGAAAGAGAGAGATGTCCCACCAGTTGTAACATGGGGGTGGTTGATTGCAGATTGCTGAAGCAGAGGCCGGATCAGCTGATTTGCGCGCTCGTGTAAAACCCGTGCTTTTTCTCGTGGCGGCACTCTTTGCAGCCGCGAGCATGTGGTTTTATGTGGACCGAATTCTGATCGGTCATCAACTTACTGACGCAGCCGCGCACGGGCGCCCCCGCGGCAATCTTTCTGATCTCTATCCGCGCTGGCTGGGCGCGCGCGAGTTGCTGCTGCACCGGCGCAATCCTTACAGCGAAGACATCACTCTCGAGATACAAAAGGGGTATTACGGGCGCTCGCTCGTTCCTTTGCGGCCCGATGATCCAAAAGACCAGCAAGGGTTCGTTTATCCAGTCTATGTCGTATTCCTGCTGGCGCCCTTCGTCGGATTTTCGTTTCATCCGGTGCAAATCGTTTTTTATTGGTTGTTGCTGACGCTGACCGCGGTCAGCGTTGGGCTCTGGCTGCGTGTGCTGCAGTGGCGGTTGTCGACTATCGAGACTGCGGCTTGCGTGCTCTTTACGCTGGGAAGCTTTCCTGTAGTGCAGGGAATCAAGCTGCAGCAACTCAGCGTGCTGGTTGCGGGGCTGCTCTCAGCCTCAGTGGCGGCTGTCGCGGGCGGCTGGTTTTTTTGTGGGGGCGTCTTGCTGGCTCTGGCTACTATCAAGCCCCAGCTGGCGTGGCCGCTGGTGGCGTGGCTGTTATGTTGGGCTGCGTGCGATTGGGGGCGACGACGGAAGCTCGCCTACGGGTTCTTTTCGATGATGGGCCTGTTGCTTGCGGGAGGGGAGATCGTCCTGCCCGGCTGGTGGCATATGTTTGCCGAGGCGATTCGGCGATATCAGCAGTACACGCAGAACCGGTCGGTCCTGGATGCGCTGGCGCCTTGGTCCTTTGCCGGAAAGATATTAGAGGCGGGGGCGGTTTTCGCCTGCATTTTCTTTCTTGGGAGGCTACGCGGCGAGTTCTCTAGTTCCCGGGTCTTCGGCCGGGTCACGGGACTGGTTTTGGCGCTGACTGTGCTGGTGGCGCCTATGTCCTCGCCCTACAACCAGGTGCTGCTTCTGCCTGCCATAATGCTGCTCGTGCAGGGTCGGGCGGAGTTCACTTCGCGGTCACAGGCACTTCGCCTTTTATATCTCGCGGGGGCTTTCATCGTGACCTGGCAATGGATCGCGAGCTTGTCGCTAACCGGGGCTTATTGGTTGGTTTCTCCGGCATGGGCGCTCAGCGCGTGGGAATGGCCATTCCTGGCAACCTTCGCGGTCCCAGTAGTAGCTTTCGGGCTAAGTCTTGTGCAGGTGATATCTGCTCCCGTCCGCAAGTTCTGAAACCTTCGGTCAACGGACCGGAGCCTCACATGAGCTTGAGATTGCGCTTGGGCCACCTGTGAACAGGAAGAGGGCGAGCAAGGGAATGCTTACGATAGCGTATGTGCCCATCCTCAGTGCCCACAGGTGCAGCGGAGGCAGAAACAGGAGCCAGAGGAAGGCAAGAGTCATCCAGTCCACGCGACGACTGCGCCAGCGCGGGTTCTGCGTGAGCCTGACGTAGAGGAGAATGAGGGGCAAGAGCAAAAGGCTGAGATCATGTGGGTTCAAGTGATAACTGACCAGGAGCGCAAACAGTACCGTGTTGGCAAAAGCGAGATCGAACCGATCCGCAGAGGGATAGGCAGTGGGGCCCAGGGAAGGATCGAGCTGCCGACCTCTCCATGCAGTAAGGGTTTTCAGCAGAGCGGCAGCGGATAGGACTGAAACGGTCGCGACGGACCAAACAGGAGCCGTGTGGCCAAGTTTGAGGAGATCAGTCAGCCCGCGAAAGTTTGCCATCGCCTCAGGAACAATGCCGGCGAATGGCTGCTCCGAGTAATGAAGCAGGAATCGGGGATAGTCGAAAAAGACCTGCCATCCGCAAAGGGCGGCCGAACATCCTGCCAGTGCAAGGGCAGTCACCCCGAAACCTTTTGCGAACCTGCTTCGGCCTCGGGTCAAAACCAGCACGACAGCGAGGGGCAAGACGATCTGAAATTTGAAGAGTCCAAGTCCGAGCCACCAGCCGGAGGCTAAGGCTCGGTCCTGGCGAAGGGCCGAGTATGTGAGGATGACAAGCAACAGCAAGAGCAAGGAATCTTGACCCTGTAGCAGGCACAGCATCCCCGGAACAAAAGTGAGCGAGGCTGCAAGTAATTTGTGCGGTCCGGGGCGATGCAAAACGGTTGTCGATAAGTGGTGTGCCGCGGTGGCGAGAAACCCAGTATTAAGAAAAAACCACAGCAGATATGCGTATTTGAAGGGCAGCCAAGCCACAGTGAGATACAGCAGGGCCTCATACGGGGGATGGTTATAAAGCGGGCCAACCCTTCCGGTGTAACGAGCCTGATATTGCCGCTGCAGGCTGGGATCATAGAGTTGACCTCCGTGGCCTTGCGCCAAGATGCGCGCGGCGCAGTAAAACTGGGGGAAATCGGTCCCCTGCAGCCAGGGCAAAGAGCGCAGGTTCACCGAGGCAGCGAGGCAGGAGAGGAATAGGAGAAAAATGAGTGTCTTTACCCGGGAAACGGCCGGCTCGCAGGTTGTATGGGCGGAGATCACGCCGACGCAGTTTATCGAACCATTGATGGATGCGCTACCGGCGGTCTCGACAAGGCTCTTCCGTCGCGGGCCGATTCCTGTCATTATTCCAATCTGCGGCGCTTTCCGGTAGGCTGGGAAGCGGTTCCATATTCCATGACTTTAAGTGCAATACGCGCGCAGTCGTCGGGTTCCGGGGTGTTTCCGGCGCTGGTGCTGGTGCAGGGAAACGAGCAGCGAAATATCGTCTTGAACCGTACGCCTTTCTCCGTAGGGCGCAAGGTGGATAAGGATCTGGTGATTGCCGATCCTCGCGTCTCCCGCGACCACGCACTGATTATGCTCGAAGACGAAGGATTTTTTCTCGTCGATCAGGGCAGCAAGCACGGAACTTTCGTCAACGGAGAGCGCATACAGCGTCAGAAATTGGAGCGCAATGACCGCCTTGAGTTCGGGGCGCGCGACTCCACCTACGCGATTTTCAATCCCGCCCACAGTACCTCGAACACGGCACGCGAGTTCCTGAGCCAGATTTCGGGGATCCAGATTTCGCAGGAAGCCACCGACCTGGAAAAGTTGACTCTGTTTCTGGAAGCGGCCCGCAAGTTAAACACCGCCGGCGTGCTCGACGAGATTCTGATGACCATGCTGGAAGTGACGCTACGGCTCACGCGCGCCGAACGGGGCTACGTCTTTCTCAAGGATGACGAGGGCAATCTGCGGCTGGGGGCGGGACGCAACAGCAAAGGCGAGTCGCTGCTCGACGATAAGACCATTTCTCATTCGGCCCTTGAAGAATCGCTGCGCTCAAACTCAGAGTTCTTGCTTACGGATACTGGGAGCTCGGCAGATCTCGCCGGCCGACAAAGCATTGTGGCCTACGATCTGAGGACTGTGATTTGTATTCCATTACGCAAACGGCAGGTGCAGGCGACGCGCGAGCAGACACCGGCGCCGAATGCAGCTTCGGAAGTGACGGGAGTTTTATACGTGGACTCGCGCTTTGCCTCGCGCGAATTTTCCGGAGTAGGCCATGACATTCTGCGCGCGATCGCGACAGAAGCCGGGTCTTTGATCGAGAACGCCCGTCTGGTGCAGGCGGAAGAAGAGTCGCGGCGTTATCAGCAGGAGCTCAGCATTGCCGCCAGCATCCAGCAACGGCTGATGCAGGTGAGGATCCCCGAGGTGCCGTTCGCCACGCTGCGGGGAAAGAATCTGTCTTGTAAAGAAATCGGCGGCGATTTTTTCGATGCCGTAAATACTAAGGACGGCCTCGCGGTTGTTCTCGCCGACGTTAGCGGCAAGGGAGTCTCCGCGGCATTGCTGGCTTCAACCCTGCAGGGAATGATCTATTCGCATTTAAGCGCGGGCGTGCCGCTGCTTGATGTCGTGGTGGCCGTCAACCGTTTTTTTACCGACAAGCTGGTGGGAGAAAAATACGCCACTGTGCTGCTGGTGCGCCTGCGTAAAGACGGCGACCTCGAGTACGTGAACTGCGGCCACGTACAGCCGCTACTGGTTTGTGGTGGAGAAGTGATGCGTCCACCGCACGGCAACGTGCCGGTGGGACTGTTGCCTGACGCTACGTTCGAGAGTGCGCGCTGCCAAATGAAGTCCGGCGACCGCTTCATTCTGGTGACCGATGGTGTCACGGAAGCCGAAAACGCCATGGGTGATTTCTACGAAGACTTTCGCCTGGAAGCAGCCGCGGCTAAGGATCCTACGCTGGAGGGAATTTTCTCCTCGGTGACTGAGTTCTGCGCCGGCAGTCCCTTGAATGACGACTGCACCGTGGTGGAGCTCACTTATACGACTCCCGCTGAGGCGTAATTTTTGCGGTTTTGCGTCCCCTCGCCGCATTATTTCTCGAAACTCACCCCACAACTACTTTGTAGTCCTGACCTTCCCAGCGATTTTCCTGCGGCCAATAGAAAGTGAAAACTACCTCAGCTCCGCTGGGAAGCGACGCGGTGGGTAAATCGAGCAGGTAGGTGCTCAAACCGCTATCGCGGGTATGGGTATCTTGCGAAGTTTGCCAGCCGTCAATGCTCCAGTGCACCAGCGCCGGAGTCAGAAGGATGAGGCGGAGTTTCTTGTGACGCGGGACGGAGCGGGTTTTGTTGTTGAACCTCCAGCCAAAAATTTGCCGCGTCGGTTTCTCGATCAGATAACGCTGCACCGTTTGTGGGGGCTGGTCAAAGATCTTGCCATCTCGTAAGGATCGGCGAAGCTTAATGTATTCGGAGTGAGCCCACACCAGAGGGCAAGCCGATCCGGTGGGCTTGCCGCGAAATAGTTCCAGAGCCGGTATATCGTCGTCGTCCCAGACTTGCTCCGGCAACAGACGTCCACGGCCGGCGGTGCAGTTCTCAATCATGGTCAGCAGAGCCTCGGCCTCGCGGGGGCGGCCAGCGGCAAGTTCATAATTGGCGCGTTCCCCGGCCAGCAGAGGCCAGGGCCGGCCGATGCCGGTGCCGTCGAAGGGCGAACCATCTTTATGCTCTCCGTATCCGTCGCCGTTATACCGATACCAGCAGGGGCCTTGTGGCAGTTGCACGCGCAACAGTGCGTCGATTACGCGAATCGTGTTTAGAATGCGGGGATCGTCGGGCGCGCGCAGTCCGAAGCGCACCAGCGCCAGGGAATCGGGGCTGATGATCTGGTAGGCGCGGTGCAGATCCTCTCCCGGTGGCCGGTTCTTGATAGGGACGAAGCCTTGCGTGGGCGATGCAGCAGCGAGATCGACATCCGGAGGCGCGATACGGACGTAGTAGCCCTCCACTCCGACTTGCTGCGCGAGTTCGCCGCCGGTGGCGTAGACCCAGCGCTCGATGTTGTCGTTCCAGGCGTCGGCGGTGTCGCGCAAGGTGGAAGCGGCGGCGCTGTGTCCGGTGAGGTCTGCGATCTCGGCGGCCGCCAGCAGGGCGGAGATTTCAGCTGCCAGTGTGAATGGGGAGTAGCCCGCCTCTTCCTCCCAGCGATCCTGCTGCGTGACCGGGCCATTGCGCACGATGAAACTGGCCGCGTTGCGGACCATGGGCCACCAGCGCTCAAGCTTGCCCAGGTGTGAGGCGGCCTCGCGCCGCAGCAGGTCGAACAGCAGGATAGGGAAAGCAGTTTCGTCCATCTGCACGCCGCTCCAGTAGGGCCGGCCATCGAGCCAGAGATTCTGCGCCCAGTTGCCGTCGGCCTCCTGCGTGGTTTCGAGGTAACGCAGCACGCGAACGGCGTCGCCGACTGCGCCTGCTGCCAGCAGCGCTCCCGCGGTCTCGACCAAGTCTCGTGGCCAGACCAGATGGTAGCCGCCGAGGTCTTCATCGCCTTTGTTGAATCCCCAGGGAATCGAGAGGCTGGCGATAATGCCGCCCAGAAAATCCTTCGACTCATGGGTGCGCAACACCGCTGCCGAGGTGCGGTATAAATCGATTTCACGCTTGGGCTCATCAAGCTTGAGCAGCGTGCTCTGCCAATTCTTCCAGTGGAAGACATAGTGCTGTCGCAGGTCTGCATAATCTTCGAGGAGACTCGAACGAACTTGCTGGCCAGCCTCGGTTACGATCGCGCCGAAGCCCAGCGCCAACACGAATTCTCCGTTGCACGCGACGAGATCGATTTCTCCGGTGCAGGCGATGTTGCCATTTTCGGCGCGCTGGTACTCCCACTCCATCTGAAAGTGAGCCGAAAGATCCTGCCAGCCGTCGGAGACGCCGACGAAGCCTACCGACATCTTTTTCCACGACACCGAGGAAGCTAAAGCCAGCGCAACACCGTCGTGCTGAGCCAGCAACATCGGGATGCCCTTATAGTCCCCCACCCATGCAGTGTTGTCATAGCCGCAGTTGGCCAGATGGGGCGAAAGCAGGGCATAAAGATGGTAGTCGGCGAGTTGGCCTTGCAGCGGCTCGAAACGGATCTTTTGCAACAGGACATTGCGGTAGGGATCGGTCAGCACTTCTTTGTAAATCCGGTAGCGTCCGTCGACTTCGGTGTTGGCCAATTCGAAAGCGGGAACGCCGGGGTCGACCGGACTGTTCTCGAATGTGCAGTGGCGCTTTTCTTCGGAGAAAAAATCGCGCCCGTTGGTGACGATAAATCCGAAGTCGCGCGTGCATGCCTGGTCCACGCGCGGAAAATAAACTTCATTGACGATTCCGTGGCTCAGCGTGAACCAGACTTTGCTGTGCTGATTCAGGGCAGTGCCTACGCCGGTTTTAGCGCTTGAGGTCCAGCGGGGTGGAATGCCAGGCCGCCCCGGGGCATGGCGAATCTCAGGCGAATCGCTCATGAGGTCTTCATCCTAAGGGATTTACGGCCAGAACTGACTGCCCGAGAGATGTTCGCAATCCTGCCCTTACTCCGAAGAATGGGATGGGCGAAACGCCGATTAGTTGCAACGAACGTAACCGTATCAAAAGCAATCCTGCATTCGGCCGAAAACGAAGAATAATACAAGGATTCAATTCCATGCGTCCCTGCGCACGCACGCAGGTTCCCGCCAAAACTTGATTTCCCCGCGAGATCGCGCGCTAGCGGATCGGGCACTAAGAAACTCCACTTCACCTACGACTTTACAGTCTTTGCCCTCCTTCTATACCTGCCTGGCCCATTCATCAGAAATTCACCCGTTTGTAACAGTCTTGTAACACTCCGCCGCTAGAACCAAAGTATTCATCCGAGGAGGACTTAGCGAGCGATGCGCAGACTCGTGCCGCATTTGTTATGCATTATTTTCGCCCTGCCAGTTTTCGGGCAGACTACGCTGAACGGTGCGGGCGCTACATTTCCGTACCCGATGTATTCGAAGTGGTTTAACGAATACCACAACCAGCACTCCGATATTCAAATCAACTACCAATCGATCGGCAGCGGCGGCGGAATCCGACAAGTCACGGAAGGTACTGTAGATTTCGGCGCCAGCGACATGCCGATGACAGATGCTCAACTGGCCGAGGCCCTAAAGAAGCGTTCGACGAAGATTCTGAACATCCCGACCGTGCTGGGCGCAAACGTGCCCGCCTACAACATTCCCGGAGTGAAGGGCGAAGTGAAGTTCACCCCCGAGGCCCTGGCAGGGATTTTTCTGGGCAAAATCACAAAATGGAATGACCAGGCCATTACGAGTGTGAATCCAGGCGTTAGCTTCCCTGACCGAGACATCATTGTAGTTCACCGCTCCGACGGCAGCGGTACCACGTTCATCTGGACCGACTACCTGTCGAAGGTCAGCTCGGAGTGGGAGAGCAGGGTGGGAAGGAATACATCGGTACAGTGGCCGATCGGGCTGGGTGGCAAGGGGAATGAGGGCGTGGCCGGTTCGATCCGGCAGCTGTCCGGGTCAATCGGTTATGTCGAATTGATTTACGCCGTGCAGAACAATATCTCGTTCGGCAGCGTGAAAAACTCTGCGGGGAATTTTGTAAAGGCCTCTCTCGAGGGCGTTACAGCTGCTGCCGCATCGTCTCCAAAAATGCCGCCGGATTTCCGCGTGTCCATCACCAACGCTCCCGGAAAGGATGCGTATCCCATCTCCAGTTTTACCTGGCTGCTGATACCGCAGCAATCCAAGGACGCAGTCAAAGGAAAGATTCTGGCTGACTTTCTGAATTGGATGGCGAGCGATGGACAAAAAATGACCTCTGCCCTGAGCTATGCTCCGTTGCCGGAAAATGTCGCCCAAAAAGTGAAAGAGGCAATCAAGCAGGTCAAATAACCCAGGAACTCGAGTTTTATTCCCAATTGAACTGGAAAAGGAGAGTGCTATGAATCCCTCATGGAAGAGCTGTCTTATTTTGTTTCTGGCGACCACAGTGGTCGCGCAGACCACTCCTCCGCTAAAGCCTAAGAAGCGGGCGGCCACGATTACCGCAGCGGATGTGCAGGCGTTGAAGGACGCAATTGCCTCGCAATCCGCCGCCATTGCCCAGCAGCAACAACAGATTCAGGAGCTGCGCGACGAACTTCACCGTAAAGATCAGGCGGTGCAGCAGGCAACCACGGCAGCTACTGATGCCTCTACCAAAGCCGCAGCCGCCGAAGTCACGGCCACGCAACAGCAGGCAGCCGTGGTCGAGTTGAAGAGCGACGTCACCGATCTCAGAACTAACGTCACCAACACAGCTCTGAGCCTGCAGGAAACACAAAAGAATGTGAACACGGCGTTGGAAAGCCCGCTGGCGCTGCACTATAAGGGAATCACGATTACGCCGGGCGGTTTCGCCGCGGCTGAATTTGTCCGCCGCACACGAGCTCTGGGGGCTGATATCAACACGCCTTTCAACTCGCTAACGATGCCGGGCGCTTCTCAGAGCAACCTTTCTGAATTCTTTGGATCGGGTCGTCAGTCGCGTATCTCGGCACTGGCGGAGGGCCGCCTTAAGAACGCTAAACTGTCGGGCTATGTGGAAGCTGACTTCCTTTCTGCGGGCATCACGTCGAACAACAACGAGAGCAACAGCTACACCCTCCGACAGCGGCAGGCCTGGGGCCAGGCTGCGATGGATAACGGCTGGTCGGTCACGGGCGGGCAGATGTGGAGCCTGGTCACCGAGACCAAGAAGGGCATGGACAACCGCAGCGAAGCTCTACCCATGACCATCGACCCGCAGTATACCGTCGGCTTCAGTTGGGCTCGGCAGTATGGCTTGCGCGTGGTGAAGAATTTCAACAACAAGGCGTGGTTCGGCCTGTCGATGGAAAATGCCCAGGCCACACTTTCGACCCACAACAATGGAAACAATTATCTGGTCGGTTCCGAAGGTGCCGGTGGAGGCCTGTACAATTCCGGCGTCACCAATTGCACCACTGCCAACAATCCCGTTTCCGGCGGCGCTCCGATCACCACCTGCTCGCTGGCCGCCAGTTACTCGTTTAATCCTTCGCCGGATATCATCGCCAAGGTGGCGTTTGAGCCGGGCTTTGGACATTACGAGGTGTTCGGAATCTACGCTCGCTTTCGTGACCGTCTCTTCCCCTGCGGAGAGGTTGTGATTATTGCTCCGGCAACCACGGGACCTTGCCCCAATGGAAATGGTACTGGTCCCAACGGCAAAGGGGCATTTAACGACTCCGAAAATGGTGGAGGCGTTGGCGCCAACGCGCGCTGGTCGTTCGCTCAAAAACGCTTCGACTTCGGTGTGCACGGCCTTACCGGCCGCGGCATTGGCCGTTACGGAACGAGTGGACTTGCCGACGCTTCGGTCAAGGCCGACGGAGCGCTGAACCTGGTTCGTTCCTACCAGGGTCTGGTCACCATTGAGTATCATGCTCCGAAACTCGACATATATCTGAATGGAGGCGGAGAGTATGCTGGCCGGGCCACCGATTTCGACCCTGTCACCGGAAAATATGTGGGCTATGGCTCGCCGTTCTTCTCGAACAAGGGCTGTTACAGCGAAAACGCTCCCAGCATCGGCGGCGGATTCTTTCCGGGCGGCCTTTCCAGTTGCACGTCTGACACCAGAGTGTTGCTGGAGGGAACAGCGGGCTTCTGGTATCGGCTGTACAGTGGTCCGAAGGGCCGTTTGCAGTGGGGGCCGCAATTCTCGTATGTGACCCGCCAGACCTGGTCTGGGACGGGCTTCACACCGGGAGTCGGAGTCTCGCCCGAAGGTGTAGACGGCATGGTCTTTACCTCGTTCCGCTACTACCTGCCATAGGCTTCTTCGCAGAATCAGGCAGCGCATCGCAACCCAAACGTTGCGATGCGTTTTTTCTTGCCGAAACGTTCCTGGGCGTCATGTTGTTGATGCGATCAAAGGATCCTGCCACGTCTCTACAGCGGCTGGGGAATGTTTTATAATGATAGGCGAAGCAACCGGTAAGATCCTCGCAGATGGCTCGTCTTTCGCTGGAAAATCCCAAGTATTACCTCAACCGCGACACTTCCTGGATCGCGTTTAATCGACGTGTGCTTGAAGAGGCTGAGGATGAAGGCAATCCGCTGCTCGAGCGGCTGAAATTCCTGGCGATTTCGGCGAGTAATCTCGATGAATTTTTCGAGATTCGCGTGGCCGCGATGGTCCAGCAGATCGAGGACGGCTATAACGAGGCCGGCCCCGATGGCCTAACATTGACCGAAAAGCGCGACGTTCTGGCCCGCACCACGCACGAGTTTGTAGACGACCAGTACGACTGTTGGAACGCTCTATGCCCGGCACTCGGCGAGCATGGTATTCGCCTGCTTAGCTTGCCTGATCTCGATACCGAGGCGCGGCGTTTCGTTGATGAATACTGTGAGAAGGAACTGGATCCCCTACTCACGCCCGTCACGGTGGATCCTTCGCACCCCTTTCCGCGGGTGATCAATAAGGCCTTGTGTCTTGGTTTTCTATTGCGGCGGCGGCGGCGTTCGGCGCTCGTTTATACCGGCGTGGTATCGGTGCCGCGGGCACTGCCTCGACTAGTGCGGCTGCCCTCGGAAAACAGCATCGATTTTATTTTTCTCGCCGATCTTGTCGCTCATCATGCCCAGCGCATGTATCAAGGTTACGATATCGTTTCGTCAGCTCCTTTTCGCGTAACCCGCAACAGCAATCTTTATCTGCAGGAAGAAGAAGCACGCAGTCTGCTGGAGTCGGTGCGCGCCGAGTTGCACAATCGCCGCAAGGGCGATGCCGTTCGCATGGAGATAGAGGCCGACGCTGATCCGGAAATCATCGAGCGCCTGCGGACCGTCTTCGAACTCGATCCCTGGCAAGTTTTTCCGGTGAATGGCCCAGTGAATCTTTCGCGCCTGTTTAATGTTTACGATCAGGTGCAGCGCCCTGAGCTGAAATACCGGCCTTTTGTTCCGCGTGAGCTGCGGCTCACGGCGAAGTCGCAGAATTTGTTCGAAGAGCTGCGGCGGCACGACATCCTGCTGCACCATCCTTACGATTCTTACGACGCGGTTTTATCTTTCATCGAGTCGGCGGCGGAAGATCAGCACGTACTGTCTATCAAGCAAACGCTTTACCGCACCAACGAGCACTCTTTAATTGTTCCTTCGCTCATCGACGCTGCTGCCAGCAAGGAAGTCACGGCTGTGGTGGAATTGAAGGCGCGCTTCGATGAGGCCCATAACATCCGCTGGGCTCGCGAGATGGAAGACGCCGGTGTCCAGGTATTCCACGGACTGGTCGGCCTGAAGACGCACTGCAAACTCTCGCTGCTGGTGCGTCGTGATCCCGACGGGGTTCCGCGCAGCTACGCGCATATTGGAACCGGAAACTACAACGCCACTACGGCCCGCATCTATACCGACCTCAGCCTGTTCACGGCGAATCCCGAGATCACCCGTGCGGTGCACGATGTATTTAGTTTCCTTACCGCTTACGCCGAGAATCCGAGTTACGACCCGCTCTTAGTGGCGCCTCTGGATCTGGCTGAAAAAGTGATTGCCTTGATCGACCGCGAAGCCGAACATGCGCTTCAGGGCCGGCAGGGGCGGATCATCGCCAAAATGAATGCGCTACTCGACAAGAATCTTGTGCAGGCTTTGTATCGCGCGTCACAGGCCGGCGTGGAGATTGATTTGATCGTTCGGGGCATCTGCGCGCTGCGTCCGGGGGTGCGCGGAGTCAGCGATCGGATTCGAGTGCGAAGTATAGTCGGTCGATTTCTCGAGCATAGCCGGATTTACTATTTTGGTAATGCCGGCGACGAGGAGATCTATATTGGCAGCGCCGATTGGATGCCGCGCAATCTCTACGAGCGCGTGGAGGTGCTGGTGCCGGTGCGTGACGAGTTTCTGCGGGAGCGCGTGCGCCGCGAAATTCTCGACGCTCTATTGGCGGATAATCGCAAGGCCCGCATTTTATTGCGAGACGAGACATACATCCGCGCCTGGCAGCCGCTTCACGGCAGACGCCGGCGCAAACCGCCGACCGGCGCGGCCGCTTTCAGCGCCCAGGATTTTCTGATCAGCGTGGCTGAAGGCAAGCAACCCGCCGGTTTCGCGCTGCCGCTGCCGCCCGCCAAAAAGCGCAAGGCTACGGCCGGAAGAGTACGATAGCCGGTCATGATTATTTACTTTGTACGTCACGCCAATGCCGGTAACCATTTCGTCAATCCGAAAAAAGACGAGAAGCGCGCCCTTGATAAAGAAGGGATCGAGCAGTGCGGGTACGTGGGCCGCGCCCTGGCTGCCCTCGAAGTCCAGGTCGATGTCATCTTGTCGAGCCCGCTGAAGCGCGCCAGTCAGACGGCTTCACTCGTGGGCAACGAGATGGGGTACGAAGGCAAGCTGCAAATCGAGAATGCGCTGCGTCCCGAGGCTACCTTCGCCGACTTTCGCCGACTGCTGGAGAAATACGCCACTCAGGAATCGATCATGGTTGTGGGACACAACCCCAATCTCAGCCAGTTCCTCGGGACTGTGATCAGCGAATCTGCCTGCGAAGCTTCTGTAGATCTCAAGAAGGGCGCCGTGGCGCGGGTCGATATGCGCCGAACGTCAGGTACCTTGCTGTGGTGTTTAACGCCGAAGGCGCTGCGCACGCTTTACACGACTGCAGTCGAAAGCTCCCGCCCGAAAACTTCGCGGAAGTAAGCACAGTCTTTTTCAACGGCCCAAAGTTCCAGATCCACACCCATGCGCCGGCGCGGCACCAGCGTTAAGCGCACTTCGGCGTCATGCAAGTTGACGCGCACTTTTTGCACGGCGCGGCTTCGGCCCAAATTCAGGGCTCGGGCCAGCCGGAGCAGCAGAATGGCTTTCTGCACGCCCGCACGATCGGCGGGATCGAGCACCTTCATAGGACCATCCTCCATCGTGGGGCGCGATTTTCCCAGGTAGCGCGCAATGGCCGCAATGATTCGCCGCTGCTGCGGGGTGTAGCCAAGAATTTCCGAGTTCGAAATAATGTAGTAAGTATGCCGGTGATGGCCGTTGCGGTTGAGATAATCTCCGACTTCGTAAAGCATGGCCGCAGCCGCGAGCCACTCGCGGAAATCGGGCGGCAGGCAGTGGACCGGACGCAGCGCCGAGAACAGAGACAAAGCGGCGTCGCGCACGTCAAGCGCATGCTTCATGTCGACATGATAGTGAGCCACTGCGCGCCCGATGGACTCCCATCGCTCCGATTCAATCTGTTTCCCCGAGCGCGTGCTGCCGTCATGTTCGGCCGCCATTTGCGCCAGCAGGCCGTCGCGCAAGCCCAGCGCCGAATAGCGAAAGCCCTTGAGACGGCAGCGATCCAGTAGTTCGTGATAAACGGTCGCGCCGGCGACTACAATTTCCGCGCGCCGCGGACCGATGCCTTCTATCTGCCGGCGTTGTTCCACTGGAAGGCGCGACAGTTGCTTGGTGAGACGTGCCATCTCAGCGCGTGAGACGATTAAACGCTGGCGAGTTCCATTCTTTCTTATATGGCTGGCCGCGGCCGCCAGCGCCGCGGCTGTTCCGGAAGTCGCAATTACACCGTTGATCCGCGCCGCCAGTACGCGCGGGGCGATGCGATTTACCTCGCGGGTGACGAAGCCTTCCAATCGTTTCAGCTCGCCCTTGCGCGGAGGGTCGTGATGCAGGAATTCATCGGTCAGCCGCACCGCTCCTAGAGGGAGGCTCACCAGATCGCGAATGTGGCCGCGACTCGAGATCGTGAGTTCGCAGCTTCCTCCGCCCAGGTCCATCATCAGCGTGGGAGAGCTATCCACGCGAAGATTAGAAACCAGGCCGAGGTGAATCAGGCGCGCTTCTTCGAGTCCGGAGATGATTTCAACTTTCCATCCGGTGGCCGAACGCACCCACTCCAGAAACGCCTGCGAATTGCGGGCATCGCGTAGCGCGCTGGTGGCGACTACCCGCACTGATTCTGTGACCACCTGCTGCGTGGCGCGGTGGAAGCGGCGCAAGACCTTCACGGTCTCCGCCATCGATTCGGGGGTAAGAAAGCCGGAACGAAAAACGCCTTCGCCGAGTCGCGTAACCTCGCGGTCTTCGTGCACCGCGCGCAGCCGGCCACGCGTCAGTCGCGCAATCTTCAGTCGAACGGAGTTGGAACCGATATCAACCGCGGCAAAGGTCGGCATGAGGGAAGGCCAACAGTTTACATGCCGCCGGGCCGCGCGGTCATCCCGTAGAATTTCGTCACACCACGAGTGCACGGAGACAGGAGGGATTCACTGGGAAGCCTTCTCGGTGTCGCTGGGACTCGTTGTGGATTTTGTTAGGCAGCAGATGGGATCGGGCGGGAAGCCTTGGTTGGAACTCGAGCTGCGCTCTGGGCTGGCGGTGCGGCCACGGTCTCCAGTTTCGACCGCAACTGCGAAAGCACCGCAGCGGCATGACGGAACTTTGCCCCGGTCACATTGCGCAGCTCGGCCACGAGGGAAGAGTCGCGCACATCGCCGAGATGCTCGGACGCGGTCTGCGTAAGAGTGAGCCAGTCGTGCCAATCGCCGGCGGCGTCCTGAATGCGCTTGAGGCTGGCGATAAACTGTTTGGCATCGGCGGAGTCGCCGGCAAACTCGGCAGCATATCTCGCTCGCTTGCTCAAAATGCGATATTGGTGGAGCACGGTTTCGCTGAGCGGAGCATCGGCGCGATCGATGCGCTCGATCATTCCGTGCGCGACCTGTAGAGGATCCCGGCTCGCTTCCGGCTTGAAGCTCTTCGCCGCGCGCTTCAAGCGCTTGCGAATTTCCCGAACAGCTGCGGCATCGACCGCCTTCTTCAGCTTCTTTTCCTGCTCTCCGCGTAGTTCGATCAGGTGGTTGACGAGCTGAGTTTTGCGCCGCGGCTCGCGCGGCATTTTCAGGCTGCGGAGAGCCGCCATTTGGACATCGAGGTCACGTAATTTTCCGGCGCGCTTGCGGATTTTGCTCAGGAGTTTGAGAACTTTTTTCTGATTGCGATCAAGCTCGGGAGAAAACTCGGCGAGCAAAGTCTGCAGCCGCCGAGTGCCAGTACGGAAACGATGGACATTTTCTGCCCGCGGCTTCGCGGAGAGCTTGACCAACTCCTGTTCAAGGCTCTGAAAAACCATTCGGCTACGCTTGGGCGCGATCGACATACGCAGAATCGATGGGAAGACGAAAATACAGGCTCAACCGGAAAAAGGCAATCCCGAAAGAATGGTCATTTTAACACGTTGTTAACAGGATTCTGCTAAGGTAGCGTCGCATGGCGAATTCCGCCGTACCTCGGCCTGATATGCCTGGTCCGCAACTTACTGAAACCACGAAGCTTAAGGGTGTGTCTTCGGTGGCGGCGCCGGGCCCGCGACTGCGCGAAAGCTCGGGCGAGGCGGGCGACCGGATTTTTGAGTTTGCCATGCTGCTCTGTGGACTGGCGGTTCTGGGCACACTGGTATTGATTGTCGTCGAGTTAATGCTGCGCTCCGGGCCTTCCTGGCACGCCTTTGGATTTAAATTCTTCGCCGGTCACGATTGGGATCCGGTTAGCGAAAAATTCGGCGCACTGCCTTTCGTTTACGGAACGCTGGTTTCTTCTCTTCTGGCACTGCTGATCGCCGTGCCGCTCTCCGTCGGAGTCGCAGTCTTTACCACCGAGATGTGTCCCAGGGCGCTGCGCGCGCCGCTCTCGTTTTTTGTGGAGTTGCTGGCCGCGATTCCGAGTGTGGTCTATGGTCTTTGGGCCATCTTTGTACTTGTGCCCATCCTTAGCGACTACGTGGAACCGTTTCTCTCCCGCACGCTTGGCTGGACGGGATTTTTTGAAGGGCCGCCGTATGGCATCAGCATGCTGGCCGCCGGAATTATTCTGGCCATCATGATTATCCCGATTATTTCCTCGATTACACGCGAGGTTCTGATGGTGGTGCCGCAGCACCAGCGCGAGGCCGCACTCGCTCTCGGCGCCACGCGCTGGGAGATGATTCGCGTGGGCGTGCTGCGCAACGCACGCGCCGGAATCATGGGCGGCATCATCCTCGGACTCGGTCGCGCTCTGGGCGAGACCATGGCCGTTACCATGGTCATTGGAAATCGTCCCGAGATTGCGAAATCTCTATTCGCTCCGGGATATACCATGGCCAGCGTCCTCGCAAACGAATTCAGTGAAGCTACCGGCGATGTTTACCTCTCGGCCTTGATCGAGATTGGTCTGGCACTGTTTCTGGTGACCATCGTTGTGAACGCCTTGGCGCGGCTGCTGGTTTGGACTGTGACTCGCGGCCAGCCTTCGAGGGCCAATGCCTGAGACCCCAAAAGCTGAGAAGAAGACTCCGCCTATCGCTCTGCGGCGTCGGGTGACTGATCATGTTATGACCGGTGCGGCGATTCTGACGGTTATCCTCGTCCTGGTGCCCTTGTTCGCGATCTTCGCCTATCTGGTTTACCGCGGCGTCGGATCGATTAACTGGGCTTTCCTTACGCAGACTCCGAAACCGGTCGGCGAATCGGGCGGTGGAATGGCCAACGCCATTGTGGGCTCGGCCTTCATTCTTGGCCTCGCCAGCCTGCTGGGAGTTCCAATCGGCGTGGGAGCAGGCATCTATGTTGCGGAATTTGGCCGCAACCGCTTCGGCGACGCCATTCGCTTTACCGCCGACGTCTTGAATGGCGTGCCTTCGATCGTAATTGGCATTGTGGCTTACGCGCTGGTGGTGCTTTCCCAGCGGCATTTCTCGGCGCTGGCGGGTGGAGTAGCTCTCGCCATCATGATGATCCCCACCATCACGCGGACTACGGAAGACATGCTGCTGCTGGTGCCGCAAGCATTGCGCGAGGCGGCCTACGGGCTGGGAATTCCGCGCTGGCGTACAACACTTTCCATCACGCTGCGCACCGCGACTTCCGGAGTGATTACCGGAATCATGCTGGCCTTTGCCCGAGTCGCAGGAGAGACGGCTCCGCTGCTCTTTACCGCGTTCGGCAATCAGTTCTGGAATCTGCGTGCCAACCAGCCCACCGCGGCGCTGCCTCTGCAAATTTTCAGCTACGCCATCTCTCCTTACGACGAGTGGCATAAACAGGCTTGGGCAGGGGCGCTAGTGCTTATCATTCTTATTGTTAGCGCGGTCTCGGCGGTGCGCTTCGCGGTGCGCCGTGGTACGTTCGGAGCGGCATAAGTTATGGGAGTTGGAATCCAGGTCGAAAACCTGAACGCCTGGTACGGCAAAACCCAGGCGTTGTACGACATCAAGCTGAGCATGGCCGCGAACCATGCCACGGCATTGATTGGGCCCTCCGGTTGCGGCAAGTCAACGTTCATTCGCTGCCTGAATCGCATGCATGAGACCATCCCCGAGGCGCGGGTGAGCGGCAGCGTTCGCATCGGCGATGTCGATGCCTATAACGGTACATCTGCTACCCAGTTGCGCCGCCGCGTCGGCATGGTGTTTCAAAAGGCGAATCCCTTTCCAACCATGTCGATTTACGACAATGTCGCATCGGGACTAAAACTCAACGGTTTTCACGATCGCCGTAAGCTGGATGAAATCGTGGAGCGCTCGCTCGTAGTCTCGGCGCTGTGGGAAGAGGTAAAAGATCACATTCACAAGAAATCGGGCGCCAGCCTCTCCGGCGGCCAGCAGCAGCGGCTCTGTATCGCCCGCGCGCTGGCGGTCGAGCCGGAAGTTTTGTTGATGGATGAGCCCTGCTCGGCTCTCGATCCCATCTCGACCGGTAAAATCGAAGAGTTGATTTTTCAGCTCAAAGAACGGTATACGATAGTAATAGTTACGCACAACATGCAGCAGGCGGCGCGGGTCGCCGAGTTTACCGGATTCTTTCTGCTGGGTAAAATGATTGAGTTCGATCGAACGGAAAAAATCTTCACCAAGCCGTCGGATAAGAAGACGGAAGATTACATTACCGGCAGATTCGGATAAGGTATCTTTACTTAATCCGATACAGGTTGAAATAAATGCGCACGCGTTTTCAGCAAGGGCTCGACGATCTGCGGCAGAAGTTGCTTCGCATGGGTGGACTCGCGGAGCAGGCCGTAGACCGCGCGCGCCAGGCCTACATCGATCGCGATCTCACTCGCTGCCAGATGGTCCTCGAAGGCGAAAGCCAGATCAACACCGCCGAGCGGCAGATCGACGAGGCCGCCTTCGATCTGCTGGCCATGCAGCAACCCATGGCCGTAGACCTACGTTTCATCCTGGCCGTCACCAAGATTAATTCTGACCTCGAGCGCGTTGGCGATCAGGCCGTGAACATCGCCGAGCGCGTCATGGACATGGTGGAGTTGCCGGCGGCCGACTTGCCGGTGGATATCGCGCGTATGGGCGCGGCCGTCAGCGCCATGGTGCGCCGGGCTTTAGAATCGTTCATCGAAGGAAAAGCCGAACTGGCTCAGGCCGTCCTCGAAATGGATAACGTGGTCGATCGCATGAAAGACGATGCCTTTATCCAGTTGGTGAAGGTCATGAACCAGCGTCCGGACGTGGTGCGGCAGGCGCTGGATGCTTTGCTTGTCGCCCGCAATCTGGAGCGCGTTGCCGACCATGCCACCAACATCGCCGAAGATGTCATTTTCTGGGTGCAGGGTGCGGACGTTCGACACAATGTGAGTGCAGAGGAACAAACGCAGCCCTCCGCTGCCCACGAAAGTCCAACCCGAGCCTCCGGAGCTTAGGGATCTTCCTTCGTCCTTCATCAGCGCGTTCTTGTCGAGCTGCCTCTCGAAATAAAAGGAGCGAATACTGAGCGAGGATGCTAACTGCCTGGGATTGATCGGAGGCCTCGGAGTCGGGGCGGCGGTTCATTATTACCAGTCGCTGGCCAAGGTCCAGGAACGGCGCCACTTGCCTCTTCATCTCCTGATGGTTCAGGCCGATGTGCGCCAGGTCGTGAGCTGCGTCCAAAGCAATCGATTGAATGATCTGGCAGAGTATTTTGCGGCGCTCATCGCGCAACTCAAAGGCGGCGGAGCAACTTTCGCAGCTATTCCAGCAATCACTCCGCACATTTGTATCAAACAATTACGTTCCATATCGCCGTTGCCGCTGATCGATATTCTGGAAGTCATTCGCGAAGCGAGGATCGGCAAGCGCGTCGCTCTGTTTGGCAGCCGCTTCACCATCGAATCGAATCTTTTTGGAGTCCTTCAGGGATCGAACACGATCCAGCCTCAGCCGAGTGAAGTAGAACAAATTCACGAGGCTTATATGCGGACCGCTTTGCGAAACGAGGGTGCGGAGGAAGACCGTCGAGCGCTAACTGCGTTAGCGCACAAGTTGATTGAACGCGACGGCTTGGAAGCGATCGTCTTTGCCGGCACCGATCTCGCGTTGTTGTTTGACGAATCCACCACGACGTTTCCGTTTATCGACTGCGCGCAGTTGCATATGGATGCGATCTTGAAAAAGTTGCTTCCCTGAAGCCGGCTCCGAAAGTCCAGATATTATCGATGGCTTTGACCGGGGCTTGTTATCTGGATTACGCTCTTCTGTCGATCGCCTTTCAGGTATTGCGAATTTATTCCAGCGGAGGCATCCGTGACTCGATTCTGCCGCGTCATTTTCTTCGCTTTTTTTCTCGCAGCGCAAACTGGGCCTTGTGCGGCCCAGGAAGCCAAACCCGAGGCGCAGTCATTTCTCCTGCCCACGAGCAAGCGCTTGACTACGCCTGTGCCCGGCCGCATCGGCAGCACCAATAGCTTTCCGGCCACGATCGTGATCAGCCCGGACGGCCGCTACGCCGCGCTTTTAAATAATGGCTATGGCACGCAGGAAACTATGGCCATGCAGTCGATTGCGGTTCTGGATCTGAAAAACAATCAGCTCTCGGATTATCCTGACCCGCGCTTCGGCGAAGAAGTGCATCAGAGTTATTTTCTTGGCCTGGTCTTCGGCTCCGATGGAAAACACCTGTACGCATCGGTCGGTTCGGTCACCGATCCGACTGGACAGAAGTCTCCGAATACTGGCAACGGCATCGCGGTTTACAATTTTGCCGATGGCAAAGTTGTGCCCGACCGATTTATCCCGATCGCGCCGCAGACGCTTGCGGCAGGGAAAACAGTCGCGATCGGTCTACGGAAAACCTTGCCAGGAACTGCGCTACCTTATCCCGCAGGCTTGGCGTTGGTGCCGTCGTCCGGTCACGATCGCCTTCTGGTTGCCAACAATCTCTCTGACAACGCTGTCTTGCTCGAGGTTTCGACCGGCAAAACTCTGCAGAGCTTCGACCTGAGTACCGACGATCTGATCCCATCTTCTTTTCCTTACACTGTGGTTGCGACTCGCGATGGCCGCCGCGCCTGGTGCAGTCTGTGGAATGCATCACGCGTTGCAGAACTCGATTTAACCGCCGGCAAGGTCGTTCGCTGGATCAAACTCAAAGAGCCCGAAGATCCGATCGCTCCAGGATCGCACCCCACGGCCCTGCTGTTGAGTCCGGATGAGGAGTTGCTCTATGTCGCTTTGTCGAATGTAGACTCGGTCGCAGCGATCGCTGCCGACAGCGGCGAGATTCGCGCGATGCTCAATACCGCGGTTCGCCATCAAGAAGTTTCCGGCACCTTCCCCACTGCCCTGGCCCAATCGGCCAACGGCAAGCGGCTTTTCGTCGCGAATTCTTCCGCCGATGCGGTGGCAGTGTTTGACACATCAAAGATCGACACTTCACAGATCGAAAC
Source organism: uncultured Acidobacteriaceae bacterium (assembly GCA_963789875.1). GTDB lineage: Bacteria > Acidobacteriota > Terriglobia > Terriglobales > Acidobacteriaceae > Sulfotelmatobacter. Next base: position 144,344 of record CAWBMI010000003.1, read on the forward strand.
AAGAAAGATCGAAACAAGAAAGATCGCGAGTGGCTCAAGTGACCAGCCCGCCTCGGCTTCTGAGCCGACGCTGTCGGCCCTTGGCTTCATTCCTACCGATTGGTACCCCAGTGCGCTTGCGGTTCACAGCGACGACCTGCTCATCGCGACCGCCAAAGGGCAGGGAACCGGCCCCAATAAAGGCAAAGGGAAAACCTCGTGGGAGGTGCGACATCACGAACATCCTTACATTCCTACGCTGCTGCGGGGTTCGCTGGCGCGTCTATACATTCCCTCCGCCCTTGCCAATCTCGACGAATTCACGCGCGTGGTCGAAGGCGATAACCTGCTGCACGACAATCCTGGAAGCATTCAATTCGCGGGCCGAAAGAATCCCATCAAGCACGTGATCTACGTGATCAAAGAGAATCGCACCTTCGATCAAATTCTCGGCGACCTCAAAGTGGGTGACGGTGATCCCTCGCTCACCATGTACGGTGCCGACATTACCCCCAACGAACATAAGCTCGCGCTGCAATTCGGCGTGCTCGACAATTTTTACGACAGCGGAGAAGTTTCCGGCGACGGCCATCTCTGGTCCACTGCCGGCATCACCAGCGACTACAACGAGAAAACCTGGCAGATCGTCTACCGAGGCAAAGAACGTACTTACGATTTTCAAGGCACCGTAGCCGATGAATATCCCCTCGATCACAATCAAGCGGATATCGATGATCCGGCCACCGGCTTTCTCTGGGATAACGTCGCGCATCACGGACTCTCATATCGAGATTATGGCGAATACGTGAACGCCGAATGGTGCAACAAAAGTCGCAAAGCCGCGACGCCGAAGCAGGGAACTCCTTCGGCCCAGGAAGCGGCGTGTCCGCGCACCGAGTTGCACCAGGGAGACGCTCTGCCTCCGAATTTAGGTGACCCGCACGGTGCGCCGAGTCCGTTCCCCTGGAACGTGCCGCTGTTCAAAGGCGTGAAACCCAGCAAGGCCGTGCTGCGCGATCACTTCGATCCGCTCTTCCCCGACTTCAACACCGACTATCCCGATCAACTTCGCGCCGACGAATTTCTGAACGAGTTTGCGGCCTACGTTCGGGCGAGAGAGGAGGACGAGGGCGAGCCACTGGAATTACCGGCCTTCGTTCTGCTGTATCTTCCCGACGATCACACTGGCGGCACGCGGCCTGAGCGGCCGCGTCCGGCAGCCTCGGTCGCGGATAATGATCTGGCTCTGGGCCGCGTAGTCGATGCCGTCTCGCACAGCCCTTACTGGGATGACACTGCCATCTTTGTTCTCGAAGACGACGCACAAGACGGCGGCGATCATGTTGATGCCCATCGATCTATCGCTTTCGTCATCAGCAAATATTCACCGGACGCTATCTCCCAGCCCTACCTTGAGCACCGCTTCTACACCACGGTGAATATGATTCACACCATGGAAATGCTGCTAGGCCTGCCTCCCATGAATCAGAACGACGCTTATGCGCCGGCCATGGGACCGCTGTTCTCCGGTCCGGGCAACCAACCCGCGTTCAAAGCGGACTATCGCAATCTGAAGAATGGTCTGATCTACGAGACGAACAAGCGCGATGCCGCGGGCGCGAGCGAATCGGCGAAAATGGATTTCTCTCGTCCCGACGCCGCCGGGGCTGCATCTTTGAATAAAATTTTGTGGCGAGATCAGAAGGGCGACACTCCCGTGCCTGAATCCAAGCATGATTTATTTCCCGTAGCAGCGGACTAACGCGAGACGCGCCTAGCACGGTCGCGCCGCCGTCCCGGCGGTTGGAGCCTGCCCTAAGCGACGAAGGGGCGGAGCATCCTCGCCCGCTGCACCCGCAGCAAGACGAGCTATGTTGGTTTCTGGGTATTTCCCTCAATCCCAAACCGGCCTTATTCCCCCGAAGCCCCATCCAAAACGGGAACGCTTGGTTACCCACCGTGGGAGCTTCCTCCTCCCCTGTGCACTCTTTTAACTTTCTGCCGATGGACCTGCAAGAGCGGAGTTATGTACGAACTGCGCACGGTAGTCATGATTTTGGTCGAGGTGTCGTGTAAGGACCACAGTGGAATCATGCAGACCGTTTCCGCTCGAATGGAAGACAAATCGGCGGGAGGAGCATGCATACGGTTAAAAACGGAAGTCGGAGTTGGAAGCAGGCTGAAAATCCAGTCGCAATGGGAGCACTTTTCTGGTATCGCCAAGTATTGCCGCAGCGAGGGCAGAGAGTATGTCGTTGGCATTCAGCGCGATGTGGCAGCGACTTCGAAGCTAACGCCGGAGGGAGCGGGCATGACGACGAACCCTCAGGTGATGGCGGTAACGAGAAGCGAAAGCCAGCCCAATTGGCATCGTACTCCGCCAGGAAAAGAACGGGACGAAGGTCCGGCGCGGCCGGTGGCAAATGTGTCAGCGCACGGCCCCAGAAATACGGCTGCGCTGCCGCCTCGCGGATTTACCTCTCAGGCAGGCAAGAAGGCCGTCACGAAATACAAGCAGAGAGTTCCGCCGTCTAAGGAACCGGAGGCATTGCGACGAACTGATCTGCAAACCAAACCGCCTCCCCGCAAAAAAGCCGAGGTGGGAAAGGCATGGAAACTTATGGGACGAAAATGGCTCGATCTCAAACTCTGGCACGGCAAGCCCGAGAGCGCCGGTGCAAGCGGCGGCAAGGGCGTCGACACGAGCGCTGGAGAAAGCAACGAACGCGGGCATGAAATGGCAAATCGAGTCTCTTCCACGGCGGATTATACGATGGCGGCCGAAGTTGTCCCCAGGCCTGCAGTCGAGCTGTTGCCCATGGAAGATATTTGCCGATCCGCAGGAATCATGTCTCCGCCGAAGGATTACGGTATCAACAAAGTAGTTGAAATGATTAACAGTGAGCATGTCCGCGGCTTGTCGAAGGAGTTGAAGCGAGCGGCGGTGCTGATGGCGCTAAACGCGGCCGGAATTCCGGTCGGCCAGGTGCTGCAGGATTACAAATCGCGCCAGGAAGCGCTGGACGTCTATGAGGCCGCTCAAAAAAAGCAAGCGGAGTCCGAGTGGGCGCGGCGCGCCGAAGAAGTCGTCCAAATCCAGGCCGAGACGGAGCGGGTGAAAGAACAGTTCATGGCTCGCATCAAACGCAGCCTGGAAGGCGTAGCGCGAGAGAAAGCCACGTTCAATGCCTGGCAAACGCTAAAGCAACAGGAAACGCAAAACATGTCTGAGGCCGCCGAGCTGTGCTCCAGATCGGGCGCGCCGGAGTCGGCAAAAGAAGCGCTGCCGGAAGCCGCAAGCCCAACGATTGTGAGGGCTCCAGGAAGCGACGCTGTGAGTGGCCTTGCTGCAGATTCAAGCTTGGCAAAAGCAGCCGGTGCCAACTCGTAGTGAGCACTCGAACGTGCACCGCGACGCCAGCTAGCGCCTGCGCTCTCTTCCGCTTTACACTAAAGAGGTGAAGATTGCGCTCGGGCAAATCAACCCCACGGTCGGAGATTTCTCTGGCAATGCAGCAAAGATCGTCGAATTTTCCCGGCGTGCGCGGGCCGATGGCGCCGGGCTGATCCTGTTTCCCGAGCTGTCTGTTTGCGGATACCCGCCCCGCGATCTGGTAGAGCGCCCGACCTTCGTCAGGCGCAACCGCGAAACTGTTGAGCAGATTGCGGCTGAAACCCGCGGCATCTCCGTGATCTGTGGGTTGGTCACTCCGGCGGAATCGGAGACCGGCAAGTCGGCCATGAATTCCGCGGCGCTTCTGCAGGATGGAAAAATCGCCTTCCTGCAGTCGAAGATGCTCCTGCCAACCTACGATGTCTTCGACGAAATGCGCAACTTCGCACCCGCCAAGAGCCAGGAATTGTTCCCCTTCTGCGGCAACCGCATGGCACTCACTATCTGCGAAGACGTTTGGAACGACAAACTATTCTGGCCTAAGCGCTTGTACACGGTCGATCCCATCGACACGCTGATTCGCGCCGGCGGCAACTTCGTGCTCAATATTTCGTCGTCGCCCTTCTGGATCGGCAAGCGCGAAATCCGCCGCGACATGCTGGCCTCCATCGCACGCCAGCACAAGGTTCCGGTCGCCCTGGTCAATCAGGTCGGAGGCAACGACAGCCTGATCTTCGACGGCACCAGCCTCGTCCTAAATCCGGAAGGAGATGTGATCGCGCAAGGCCGCTCTTTCGAAGAAGATCTCATCTACTTCGATTCGAAGGCGCTCGCCGGAGATTTGCACCTAGACGAACAGTTGGAAAGCGAGGAAGCCAGCGTATATGCGGCGCTGGTCCTCGGAACCCGTGACTACATGCGGAAGTGCGGATTTCAGCAGGCCATCATCGGCCTGAGCGGTGGAATCGATTCCGCGCTCACTGCCGTGATCGCTGCCGACGCGATCGGCCCCGAGAATGTAATCGGAGTAGGCATGCCCGGGCCGTATTCTTCGCAGGGCTCAATTGAGGATGCGCGAGCACTGGCAGAAAATCTCGGAATTCGTTTCGAATTGCTTTCCATCGATCGGGTTTACGAAGCGTATGAAGAGATTTTTAAGAATGTTTTTCGCGGACGAAAACAAGATGTCACCGAAGAGAACATTCAGTCGCGGGCGCGTGGCACGCTGCTCATGGCACTGTCGAATAAGTTCGGCGCCATAGTGCTTTCCACTGGTAACAAAAGCGAACTGGGCGTGGGCTACTGTACACTCTATGGCGACATGGTTGGCGGCCTCGCGGTGATCTCGGATGTGCCGAAGACTCTGATTTACCGGCTGAGCCGGCATGTGAATTCGCGGCGCCCGGTGATTCCGGAGGCTACCCTGGAGAAACCCCCTTCGGCGGAGTTGCGGCCCGACCAGAAAGACAGCGACTCACTGCCGCCCTACGAAATTCTGGATGCCGTACTTGAGGACTACGTTGAAGACGCGCACTCGGCAGAACGAATTGCCTCCGATCACGGTCTCGATATCGACCTGGTGCGGCGCGTCATGGGCATGGTAGACCGCGCCGAATACAAGCGCCAGCAGGCCGCGCCGGGCCTTAAGATCTCTGCCAAGGCGTTCGGCTACGGTCGCCGCTTTCCCATCGCCGCGAAGAGCGAGGTCTGAGAAGATTTGTTGCATCATTCAGTGGTCAATCCTTGCAGCACAGCAATGATGATCTTCAATCGAAAGGAAAACATGCGCAGTTCTGTGAATCTGATTTTCATTATTTTTATCGGCGCGCTGGCGGCCGCGCAAACCACTTCGTCGAAGCCGATGGAGGCGCCAACCTCGTCCAGCGCTGTTACTCTTCCCTCGGAAGCCACGGTCGATTCGTTTTTGCAGCAAACCTTTGGCTACGAGGCGCAGATGAGTTGGAAGATTTCCAGCATCAAGCCAGCGCCGGTTCCGGGATTAGCTGAAGTGGACGTGGTTCTGGCCAGTCCGCAAGGCCAGCAAGCCAGCCGTTTCTTCGTGACCGCCGATGGCGAACATGCCGTTGTGGGAGACATCATCCCCTTCGGCGCTAAACCATTCGACGCTACGATGAAAACCCTTCAGAAGGGGCTCAACGGACCTTCGCGCGGACCAAAAGATGCTGCAGTGACAATCGTTGAATTCGGCGATCTGCAGTGTCCGGCCTGCAAAGCCGCGCAGCCGGCGATCGAAGCGCTGGTTGCCGCAGAGCCTAAAGCCCGCTTCGTTTTTCAGAATTTTCCCTTGGAGATGCACAACTGGGCAGCGAAAGGCGCGGCTTATGCCGACTGCGTAGGTCACGCGTCGAGCGAAGCGTTCTGGAAGTTCGTCGCCAAGACTTACGAAACTCAATCCGACATCACCGCCGAAAATGCCGACGAAAAATTGACCGCCATAGCCGATGGCACCGGCGTGAAGGGCGCCGATATCGCCACCTGCGCAGCCACTCCCGTGACCAAGGCTCACGTGGATGCATCCATCGCCTTGGGCAAAGCGGTCAGCGTAACCGGCACGCCTACACTCTTCATCAACGGCCGTACGATCGGAAACGTCGACCCGCGGATGGGAGACGCTTATAAAGGCTTAGTAGACTTCGCCGCCAAGCAGGCGAAGTAAAACCCGCCGCCGGTATAGAAACCGAGCTGCTTATCTCTCTCAGACGCAGGCTTCATTCCTGGCGAGGGCAAGATGGAGCCAGCCAGATCTCCGTGATTACGATCACGGAACTAACGTCAACGCCAGCAGTTCGACGTTCGAGTTGCTGGGGAGCGTGACACTGCTCACCGTCTTCATCTTTTCGATGGCGAACGAGTAAGTGTAAAGATACGTGGGGCGATTGGTTCTGCCTCCCGCGTGGAGATTGTCGGTGTACGCCGTGGTCAGGCCTTTCGATTCTCCCGCATAGTTCTGCGGCTTCTGCCAGTCGCTGAGGCTCTGAGAAAACGATGTCGAGCTTCCGTCGGAGTAGTTTACGGTGAAAGCTTGTGAGGTTTGATTGCCGTTTACCCCTGTGCCCAGCACGGCCAACGACGAGAACTTGCCCTCGGGCAACGCGACGATCTGGCTTGCCGCACTCACGCTGTTGAGCGCGTTGGTCGGGTTGTTACTGATCGCGACATCGAACGGGGTTCCATTCAAAGTTATGTATCCGCTCGTAGACGGGCTGATTTGAGTCCCCGAGTAGCAGTTTCCCAGTGCGTCCAGGCCGATGTTCATGCCGTAAGAGGTCAGTCCGTCCCTCCAGGCGATTCCAATTCGGTTGAAGGATGAAGCCAGAGTTACGTAGGTGGGCTGGGCGGAGGGGGTTACTTCTAACGTGATCGGTTTGGTCGCGGTCAACAGCCCGAAGCCGTAGGGAGAGGCGGGACTTGCGGTCACAGTGATGGGGAAGCTTCCGGTGGTAGCCGACCCTGCCGTCGACAGCTTGAGGGTCGTGGTGACACTGCCATTCGGCGGGGGAGTTACCTCGAAAGAGGAGACGGTCCACTGCACCCCATCGGGCAGGCCGCTCACTCCGGCAATGCCAACCGGCCCACTGAAGCCGCCCTGGCTGGTGATTTGGATGCTCGCTTTGGCGGTTGTGGTCCCGTTCTGCGGCAGGGCTAGAGAAGCGTGCCCGGTGATGGTGAAGCCCGCGGAATCCACCGTCAGGTCAAAGTCAAAGTAGTTGGTAAACGAGTCGGCGGTTCCGGAGATGACGATCGGGAAAGTTCCGGTAGTCGCAGCGGGGGAAGCGGTGAGCGTCAACGTCGAACTATTGAAGTCACTCACCGAGAGCATGGGGTTTTGGGAGAACACCGCAGTCACGCCGCTAGGCAGGCCAGAAATGCTGGCCGTGATGGGGGAACTGCCGCCGATCCACAGGGCCCCGAAGTTGCCATAAGACGAGATGCCCTGGGTTAACGTCGCGGAATTGAAATCCGTCCAGAATTGAAAGACATAAGGATTAACGGTGAGGGAAAGTGGAGTGGTTGCGATCTGGTAACCGGCGGTTCCGGTAACGGTCACCGCAAAAGATCCGAAGGGCGCGGGCACGCTAAGTTCAGTCAGTGTCAACATCGAGGTCACACTCCCGTCCGGCGCCGGAGTCACGGGGTTGGGCGAGAACAGCGCCTGCACGCCAGACGGCACGCCGCTGGCGCTGAGCGTGACCGAAGAGCTGAAACTGTTGTTGCTGGCGACGGTGAGGGTCGTGTTGCCAGTGGCGGTGGAGGCGGTTTGCCCTATCGTCACGGAATCCGGCGCAGCGCTGACGCTGAAGGCGCCTGAATCGTCAACGATCGCGAGGACTACGTTTGCGGCCTGCTGCAGGCCGCCGGTAGTAGCTACTATGTCGAGGGTATAAGCGCCGGGTGAAGTCGTTCGAGTGGTTGCAATGGTCAGGATGGATTGTCCCGACTGACTCAGCGATGGAGGAGAAAACGTTCCCGTGGCGCCAGCCGGCAACCCCGTGACACTCAGATCCACCGGGCCGGTAAAGCCGCTCTTCATGGTGAGCGTGGCCCTGTAGCTGACTCTCTTGCCCGCCGTCACCGCCTGCGAGCCGGGAGATGCCGAGAGCGCAAAGTCGACCGAGAGCGCAACGCTAGTTGTAGCGCTTTGGCCGCCGGAGGTGCCGGTGATGAGGATGGTGGCCTTTCCGTTGCTGACGGAACTGCTGGCCTTGAGCGTGAACTTGCTGCTTCCTCCTCCACTTATCTGAGCTGGACTGAATGACGCGCTCACTCCGCTGGGCAGGCCTGAGGCGGCAAGACTAACGGTGCCGGCGAATCCGTTCACGGCGCTCACCGTAATTGTGCTGACGCCGCCCCCCCCTGGAGGATGGTGAGGCTGCTGGGCGCTGGCGACCACGGCCCGGACATGGCTGTGCAATATCTGTCGTGACTGCTGGGCAGTCGCAGAACTTGAGCACACCATAGCGCAGAATAAAAATGCGCCTGAACAGAAGAAGACATCCAGTCGCGATTCATAGCCGTTCTTTCCTCGCATAACTTTTCTGCTGTTCCCACTAAAGTTACAGCCGGAATCCTGTGGATGAGCGAACGAGCACCGCTTAGCCGGTGTGAATGGCGCGGCGATTCTGATCCAAACCGCAAGGGAGGGGCAACCTTCACTAGGACGACGCCCGTGGCCGGAGGTTGATTCTATGTCAGAGTTCGCCGTGGTCCAAGAAAAAATCGACGTGGAATATCGAAGGAATAGTTCAAGATAGAGTGCAGATTCTTGCAGCCCAACCTCTTGCTTCTGATCGTCGAACTCTCCTTGAATTCGCAACTACAGTCCGTTTGGCCGAGGTATAATCGCGGAACTCGGCCGTGTTCGCCATCCCCTCAGGTGTTCCCGGTCCAACTCGTGCAACCGGTTCCGTCACACATTTCAGAGACGCGACTCGAAAGGTCGCATTTGAGGGACTTCTTCGATGACAAAACTACCATCGGCCGACTCTTTCTCATCTTCTCTTAGCCTGACGGCACGGAATGCCGGGAGATCGAGCTTCTTGAAAACGGTGTGCTTGGTGTTTGCGTTTTCCGCGCTGACTGCGGTCGCATGCCCATCTCAGACTTTCACTACACTGGCAAGTGCAGGTGAAAAAGAGGTGAGTCCTAACGGGCCGCTGGTTCAGGGGGTTGATGGCACATTCTATGGGACCAGCCAGTCTGGAGGGCGTGGCGTCTATGGTGGTGTGGGGACGGTATTCAAGATTACTCCGGCGGGCAAGCTGACTCCGATCTATGACTTCAGCGTCTCTGACGGCTATAGACCCTACGCCGCGCTTGTGCTGGGTACTGACGGGAACTTCTATGGGACCACGCAGTACTACGGATCGAACGAATATGGCTCGGTGTTCAAGATTACCCCGGCAGGCTCTCTGAGTACGCTACATCAGTTCAGCAGCTCCGACGGCTATTTCCCAACTGTGCTCGTGCAATCTCCCAGCGACGGAAATTTCTATGGCCTAACAACCGGGGACGGGCCGGGGACCAACTGCACCGGCCTTCCAGGTTGCGGCACCATCTTCAAGATTACTCCCGAGGGCGCACTGACAACGTTACACACCTTCGATGGAACGGATGGCGAATACCCTAATTCTCTGGTGCAGGGAACCGACGGGAACTTCTACGGCACCACACTTTATGGCGGCGCCAATGCTATCCCTGCCTGCACCGACAATGGGTTTGAAGCCGCCTGTGGAACAGTTTTCAAAATTACGCCAAACGGTACTCTAACTATTTTGCACAGCTTCAATCTCAAAGACGGAGCTTTGCCGACAACCCTGATTCAGGCGAGTGATGGAGACTTCTATGGAACAACTTTCTACGGCGGACACGTTGCCTGCCCTCAAGATCAATATGGCTGCGGCACGATTTTCAAAATCACCACCAGCGGGGCGTTGACTACCCTGCACAAATTCACGGGCGCCGACGGCTTTAACGGCAGTGGGCTATTGCAGGCCATCGACGGTAATTTTTACGGGACAAACGCCAAGGGCGGAGCCAATACCAATGGCTGCTACGACGGCTGCGGCACAATTTTCAAAGCCACCCCCACCGGCACCTTGTCCACGCTCTACAGTTTCTGCGCGCAAGCGAACTGCCCTGACGGCTCCGGCCCGCAGGGATTACTACAAGGTACGAACGGGATTTTCTATGGCACAACCCCCTTTGGCGGTGCCAGTAGCCTCGGTGCTGTTTACAGCCTTTCCACGGAGCTGAACGCCTTTGTAGAGACGGTGCCTCCAGCGGGCCAGGTGGGAACGAGAATCATTATGCTTGGCAACAATCTCACGGGTACCACCAGTGTCAGCTTTAACGGTGCGGCGGCGACATTCACGGTTTTGTCGAGCACCGAAATTATCGCTGTCGTGCCAACAGGGGCGACCTCGGGAACAGTCGAAGTCACTACGCCAAAGAAGACGCTCAAGAGCAATATTCAATTTCGCGTCACGCCCTAGCGCTCTGACGGCCAGCGCTCTGAATTGGTCGTGAGGGGAGATTTCAGGGATGGTTTCGGAATCCTCCCGAGCCTTTTCAGTAGCGGAAACGCCGCGCCCCATGACGATTCCTAGCCAGCCTACTTCTGACTTACCCAGATTTCATTGGTGGTTAAGTTCCGACTGGCTACGACGTGGGGTGTGATGACGATGAGAAGTTCGTCATCCTCCTTCATGCGGTTGTTATCGGTCAATGCCTGATTGAGCCCGGGAATAGCTGCCAGCCAGGGGATTCCAGCCATCGAGCGCTGGTCGTTGGTCGTGATCTCGCCCGCAACCACAGCCGGTTCGCCATCGCGCAGCCGGATGCTGGCTTTGAATTCCTCATTCGAGAGCACGGGCACGCCGTTCGCGCTCTGTCCCGTCAGGGAGCGAACCTGTAGTTCGAGAGCCATGCTCACGTCGGCGTTGCCGTGAATTGTGGGCTTGACTTTGAGGCTGAGGCCGAGATCTTCGTAGCTGACTGAGGGAAAGGGAGCGACATAGCTCTGATTGCCCAACACCGCCGAGATCGCCGGCGAATTGGAGATAGGTGCGTAGGAGCCGTTAAGAATGGGATAGCGCTCCCCCAGGTGGAAAGTCGCCTCATTGGCCTGTCCGGCGCGCAACGTGACGTGCGACAAGCTTCGGGCCCACGATTCGTTGAGCGAAAGCGCCGCCGTAACATGATCCAGACTCACCCCGGAAAAGGTAAGTCCGCCGCCAAACGTTGCCAAAGGCTGGCTGAAAATAGAGCCGGCCTGACCCTGCAACTGCGCCAGAAGACCTGACAAAGCGCCGCTCCCGGCTTGATTGATTCCGCCGGAAGAAATCAGTTGGTTGACCAGCGACTGAATGCTCTGCCCTCCCAAGCCCGCGAGCGCGGCCACCGGAATGTTGTAGAGGTTGAAAGTATCCGGTATGTGCGCGCCGATCTCGCGGGTAAAATTGTGATCGATTTGATAAACCTCGATATCAATCGAGACCTGCGGGCGATCGCTGGTCAACTGCCGCATCAACTCTGAGCACGCCGCCAGAGTGGCCTGGGGAGCGCGCACCTCCACGGTTCCGTTGGCCCCCGAATTGATCTTCTGAAAATCACACACATTGCGCAGGGAAGTGACCAGTTCAGTTGCTTCCTGCGGGGTGCTGGCGCCCGGCACCGAAAAAGTGGCCAGCGACATGCGGTCATACTGTTTGTGATTTTCAGTGGAATCTTCCGCAATCAGCAACTGGTGCGCGTCCAGTGGCGTCCACATGGTTTTGCTCACGCGGCAGGCGAGGGCGAGCGCTGTAAAGAAATCGACATCATCCACGAAAAACCGCACGGTCTTGCTCTTGACTGATTCATCAAACTCTGCGCTCACGCCGTAAGATGAACCCAACTGTGCGAACAAGCCGCGCACATCGCCGCGGTAGTGAAAAGATGCGCGGTCGGTTTTGGGTTGGATTTGGATTGGCGTGGAAGCAGCCAACCGATCCGGCAAAGCGGCCAGCGCAGGGGTTGCCAGGGCTGGATTGGTCAATTGCAGATTCGCCAAATTCGGCTTCACTGCATTGAAATTAGCGGGAGCGCGCAGAGCGTCCTCCAGGCGCTGTTGCATGTACGGGTTGTCAGGATCGATTTTCAGGGCGCTGCGGAACTCCGCGATCGCCGGTTGCTGCCGGGCATCTGCCAGCAAGGCATCGCCGCGTTGAGTATGCTGAAAAACCAACTGCGACTTGACCATTTCCCGCGCCGAAAAAACCTGCAAATCGCGCGGGGCCAGCCGCGATGCTTCGTCGAAGCGCGCGAATGCTTCTTCAAGGCGCTGCGCTTTCTCCAGCTTCAATCCTTGGGCATAGGCCTTGTGCGCTTCCTTCAAATCTTGCTTCGTGGGAATGCAATTGATGCCGCCGGGAACGCCGTTGCCGCAAGAAATGACAGGGTCGACCGGGCTTAGGTCGGCGTTAGCAAATAACGGGGGGCACGCAGTGGCCAAAACACCAACCACCAGGATGAAATGCAAACGTTGCATCGGCTTGATTGTATCTTGTCGAGCGCTTTCCTCAGAACGCTAAAAGTGCCGGGTACCTTCGGGTTTAACGGAAGGGCATCATCAGAACGGCTAGCCGCCGCTTCCTTGCATCGGCACACGTTGGCCGTGTGAAACAAATTTCAGCTCAGCATCAGGCGCTCGATATCGCGAGCCTTCCCGGTCTTCTCGTCGGCGTCGATGATGACCGCGCATAACCGTACATCTCCGGTAGCTGGCTCAAACCGTACCGGCATACCGTTCAAGAACTTGTTCACGACCAATTCCTTCTTCACACCGATTACGCCATCGTAGGGGCCGGTCATGCCCACATCGGTCACATACGCCGTTCCTTTCGGCAGTACCCGTTCATCCGCAGTGGGCACATGGGTGTGCGTCCCGACGACAGCCGTTACCCGGCCATCGAGATACCAGCCCATTGAAATCTTCTCTGAAGTGGCCTCGGCGTGGAAATCCACGAAGATGATTTTGGCTTCGATCTTCTGCAGAAGTTGATCGGCGATGCGGAAGGGATCATCGTTCGAAGCCATGAATACGCGTCCTTGCAGATTAATTACCGCGTAAGGAATCTTTTGCTTTTGCCCTTGATAAAGACCCCACCCGGGCATATCCGCAGGATAATTTGCGGGCCGAAGCAATCGTCGTTGCGGCCCGCGGCCATTGCCTTCGACCATCTGAAAATAATCCAGAATCTCGCGTTTGTCCCAAACGTGGTTGCCGGTGGTGATGACGTCGATATTGAGCTCAAACAATTCCTCGGCGAGCGCGGGCGTTATGCCGAAGCCCGCGGCGGAATTTTCCCCGTTGGCGATAACGAGGTCGATCATCTGATCGCGCAAAATGCCCGGCAGTCGGTCTTTGACGATGGTGCGTCCGGGACGCCCGAAAATGTCGCCGATGAAGAGAATCCGCATGAGTGAGGCCGAACTTGGATGGTATCACGTGAGTTTTGAGGCTACCGATCGGCTCTCGTCGAGAAGTTGTGACGTCTCGCCCGGCGCGAGGGAGAGCATCAAGCTCCGTTTTTCTAGGGACTCAGTTCCGCAGTGCGCAGAAAGTCGTAATTTCCCTCTGGATTCAACTTGAGATTCCGGACGCGTTTGGTATGCACCAGAACATTGTCGAGATACCACAGATCAATGTAAGGGAGATCGCTGGCGAGGATGCGCTGAACCTCGGCATAGATCGGCTTGCGAACACTGGGATCGACTTCACGCCGGGCCTGGTCAATCAGAGCGTCCAGTTGCGGGTTCGAATAGTAACTGCGGTTGGCGCCGTTGGGCGGAAACTTCGCCGAATGGAAGGCGTATTCGAAAATGTCCGGATCTTCATTGGCGCCGATCCAGCGCAAGCCATAAAGCTGGAATACGCCGTGCGTAACATCTGCGAAGAAAGTAGCAAACTCGAAGCTGCGAATGTCGAGCGCAATGCCCACCTCGCGCAGTTGCTGCTGCATCACGGCCACCATCAAACGCGTGTTCTCGTCGGTCGAGGTCTTCATGGTGAGGTGAAAGCGAACGCCATTCGCCGCTGGATACCCCGCAGCGTCGAGCAGTTGGTTGGCTTTGCCGGGATCGTGGCTGTAGCCTTCAACGAGCGCATTGTAAGCCCAACTCTGCGGCGGAAGAATGCTTCTTGCCACCTGGGCTTCTCCACGCCACAGGTACTCGATCATCGGTTGCCGGTCGAGCGCATAGGCAATCGCCTGCCGCACACGGACATCTTTAAGAATGGTATCGCGAATATTGAATCCGAGATAAGCCAGCACGGTTCCGGGAGCGCGTTCGACCGCAAGCGAAGGATCGCGCTGCAGAGTGAGCACGGTATCAGGCGTAAGAGCATTGATGGTTGCGTCAGCGCTACCCTTGCGCAGTTCGAGTGCACGCGTGGTGGCATCGGGAACCACGGCAAAGCGAACGCGAGCGAGCCGCGCCTTGTCGCCCCAGTAATCCTGGTTGCGTTCGAGAATCACTTCTTTATCAGTCTCGGCACTGACAAACTTGAACGGCCCGGAGCCGACGGGATGCGTCGTGATTTCACTTCCGCTGCCGTAAGGCACGATGCCAATGGCGCCATCGGAAAGGTTCCACAGCAAAGTTGCGAATGGTTCCTTCATATGGAAGATTACGGTGTAGTCATCGGGCGCATCGATGCGGTCGACGAATCGGTAGACCGCAGCTTTGGTGCTGCGTACCTTGCCCTCAAGCAGTGAGTCGAACGTCCACTTCACGTCACGAGAGGTGAGCGGGTGTCCATCATGAAACTTCACGCCGTGATGCAGGTGAAAGATGTAGGTGAGCGGGTCGGGAATCTCCCAACGCTGGGCGAGGCTGGGCGCTACGTCGAGGTTGTCGCCGCGGGAAAGCAGGTCATCGAAGATCAGACTGTCGATGCGCGCAGACTGTGCGTCTAGCCCCACGCGCGGATCCAGATTCGTAGGGCTTGATTCGATCAGCATGACCAGCGTATTGGGATCGGCCTTGCTGGAACAGGAATTGAGCAGAGATATCGAAGCGAGGGCGGCCGAAGCTACGAGGGTCTTTACGAGAAGCGAAGAAGCGCGGCTCATCAGAGGCATGGTTATTCTTAATCTTTATTCTTGCACATCGCGTGCAGGGTATTGACTGTTCTCCAGTTCCTCGTGGTGGCGACAAGCCCGAGCAGGCGCTCGACAGGTCGCTTCATCAAAATGCTTCCCGAAACCCCGTTGGGCAGGTAAAAGTAAATCTCCTTGCCTAGAAAGCGGGCCTGATCAGGGGGCGTAATCAACTCCTCTACTGTCTTTACAGATGTGGCCGCCGGGGCCTCGGATAGGAAAGTGACATGGAGCTTTTCGGGATCGATCCCCCGCTGTTTCAGGAATGGATTGCGCTGGATAATTCCGCACATCTCGTCCTCGATTCTGCAAATCACTGACGCGGAAAAACCGAAGTCGGCGATAATTTTGTCCTCGATTCTTTTCGACAATATAGTTTCAGAAATCTTTCCGGCTTTGAAGACCACGTTTCCGCTTTGAATATAAGTGCGCACCCGCTCGAATCCGAGCTTCTCAAATGATCGTCGCAGCTTTTCCATCTTGACTCGTTTGTGCCCGCCTACGTTGATTCCGCGAAGCATAGCGATATAAATCTGCATGGTCATCTCGCTTAAGCGAACGACTCGACTTTACGAAACTAAGGATAAGAAACCTTGCCGAGCACCGCAGCTCGTTTTGATCCAGTTGCTGACGGAATATTAGACGAGCGTCTGTGCCAGGTTTCGTAAGCCAGAACTGCAAAAGCCACCGCCTCTTTTGCTGCCGAGGGCAAGCCGAACTGGTCAGAGAAGCGCAGGCGCACGCCGAGTGGGGCTAGTTCCGTGGACAACATGGTCATGAGGGTGGAGTTTTTCGCCCCGCCGCCAGAAAGAATCATTTCCTTGTAAGTCTGCGTCGAAGGCGGTTCTTGGCTGGATTGCGAATTTTTTCGGAGGCGCCGGACGGCATCTGCGATCGAGGTCGCGGTCAAGGCTGTAGCGGTGGCCACGATATCGGGTTTTGGTGCCCGTCCGCAGGAGCGCAGGAATTCGCGAACGAACTCGCGGCCGAATTCTTCCCGGCCCGCAGTCTTAGGGGGCTTCTTCTTGAAGAAGTCGTGTTGTAAAAACCTCTCAACGACGTTGTCAAGCACGTCGCCGGACGCTGCGATTCTTCCGCCGCGATCGAAAGGCTTTCCGAACAACTTCTCGATGACTGCGTCAATCACCATGTTGCCGGGCCCGGTGTCGAATGCGATCACCTCGTCTCGGGATGCGCCAGCCGGAATCGCCGTGAGGTTGGCAATGCCGCCGATATTCTGCACAATTCTGCCCACGCGCACATCGCGAAAGAGCAGGTAGTCGAGAAAAGGAACCAGAGGCGCGCCTTTGCCGCCGGCAGCCATGTCGGCCGGGCGAAAATCGGAAACGACCGGCACCCCCACGCTGGCTGCGATGATGGCGGCCTCGCCAGTTTGCCACGTCGCCACAACTTTGCGGCCGAGAAAACGCGAAGGTTCACCCTGATGATAAAGCGTCTGGCCATGACAGCCGATCAAGGCTGCTTTCAATTTAAACTGCCGTTCGGTCGCTAGCACTGCTTCGGCGTAGAGGTGGCCGAGTCGAAAATTCAATCGCGCCAAATCGGCCACACTAGCTTGAGATGCGTTCATGGTTTCAAGAATCGCGGCGCGAACTCTCGCGGGATAGGAATATTCCGCGTGTCCGAGCAATTCCACAGATTGTCGGCGTCTCCCTCCGACCCGCACCAGCGCCACGTTGATTCCGTCGGCGGAGGTCCCGCTCATGACTCCGGCCACAATCATGACTTTCCTTGTCATGCTTATGGTAATGTCCGCGGCGCCATCCTGGCGCGATTAGTCTTCGGAGTCGGTGCGTTGACCATAGCCTGCAGGCGGACCTGCTCGCCGAATTCCCACAATTTCTGAGAAAGCCTGTCAACTTGCGCAGAAGCGGGTGCTTTCGTTGAACGCAGAAAACTCGCTGATTTTTTCTTCAGGGCAAGAACCCGGAGGATAGACTTCTCAATGCGCCGCGCGAACTTAGGATCGCGCTCCGCCGTCGTTACCAATTCATCGTAAGCCTGTCTAATGTAATCCTCGCGATGGCAGATCAGGCATAAATCTCCGCCGGCGCGAATGAATTCAACCGCGGCCATCCCGATCGGAGCCGAGGACAGGACTGCTCCCATCTCGAGATCGTCCGAAACAATCAGATTGTGGTAGCCGATACGTTTGCGCAGAATGTCCGTAATCCAAATCTTCGAAAGCGAGGCTGGAGTCCGATCTTTTGTTACCTGTGGATATGTCGCATGAGAAATCATCAACAATCGCATCCGCGCGTGCAGCGCTCGATATGGCAGCAGATCTTCGGCCCAAAGGTCCTTGAGAGATTTTTCGATTGCGGGCAGATCGTGATGACTATCGAGCTTGCCCTCGCCAAGGCCAGGGAAATGCTTGCCGCATCCGAGAACACTCGCTTTCCGAAGTCCTGCGAGAAACTCCCGCGCATAGTCGACAGTTTCCCGCGGATTCGCTGAGACCACGCGGGAGCCCAGCACGCTACGCGAAGCTTCAAAAGCCAGATCGAGCGCGGGAGCGAAGTCGACGTTGAACCCCAAGGCGCGGCAGTTCTCGCCGATAATGTGCCCGTGCTCGCGGAAGAGTTTGCGATCGCCGGCGGCGAAGACATCGGCCGCCGACGGGGCTGGACCGAGGAGGTCGCGAAAGCGGTCGACGAGTCCGCCTTCGAGATCGATGCAGGTGAATAGCGGCGTGGAAACGCATTTCTGGCAGTCGCGCAGCAGACGCCAGGTTTGCTCGGCTGCCTTAATATTGCGTGCGAACAGGATCACGCCAGCAGGCTGCAGGCGTGTGAGCAGGGAAGAGATCCCGGGCGTCATCTCGGTGCCGTCGAAGCCGACGATGAGGATTTGGCCGATTTGATTCCGGACCTTCACGAAGTGGGGTTCTCTCGATCAGATGGACGTTGATGAATTGCAGAGTCGAGCCACTTCACGATAACAAAGATCACTAAAATCGCAGCCAACGCGCTAAGCATTTCTCCGCCGAATGCAGCAACACGTTGCAAGCCGCGGGGTGCGCCAACGAGCCAAAGGGCGGCGCGAACTGCGGCTTGGGTGCCTGCGATAGCGAAGGCGAGTCTTAATAGCATTGCGCTAGACTGGACGATCCCAGCGGCGCAGGAGATCGCGATCACGACCAGGGCGAGCGACCGACCTGGAAGCCGGCCGGGTTGTGCGAGCATCAAAATTAGATTCCAGATCGACAAGATCGCGATGCAAATGACGGCTGCAAGCACGAAGCCAATTTTTGCGTATATCGTTCGATCTTTGTAAGTAGCGATTTCGAACAAGGGACTCTTCCTAGCACCGCTTAGTTTGTTGCGGTCTCAATCGATTTGCTTTTTCAACTCCGCCAGCAAATTCAGCGCCTCCAGCGGCGTGAGCCGGTTCAAGTCTACTTCGCGCAGCTTTTCCAGCACGGGCTGCGAAATCGGCGTGAAGATTGTCAGCTGGGCTGGCGGGGGCGCCGCCCCGGGCGAGAGATGCTCGGTGAGTTCACGCTCTGCCGACTCATGCTCAGTCAGCACCTCGCGTGCCCGCGTGATAACTTCGTTCGGCAAGCCCGCCAGCTTCGCGACTTCGATGCCATAGCTGCGATCGGCCGCTCCCGGTTCGACCTTGCGCAAGAATGCGATCCCGCCTCCAGTCTCTTTCACCGAGACGTGATAATTCTTCACGCCCGACAATTGCTGGGCCAATTCCGTTAACTCAAAATAATGGGTGGCAAATAAAGTCTTGGCTCGCACCCGCGCATGCAGATACTCGACGGCAGCCCACGCGATCGCTAAGCCATCGTAGGTCGACGTTCCGCGGCCAACTTCATCCAGCAAGATCAACGACCGTTCCGTAGCGGTGTGCAGGATTGCCGCGGTTTCCGTCATTTCGACCATGAAAGTCGAGCGGCCGCGAGCCAGATTGTCGCTGGCGCCGATGCGGGTGAAAACGCGGTCGATCACTTCCAGCCGTACCGAGCGCGCCGGGACGAACGAGCCCATCTGCGCCAGAATCACTATCAGCGCGGTTTGCCGCAAGTACGTAGACTTGCCGCCCATGTTCGGCCCAGTCAACAGCAGAATGGTGTGTGTAGCCGAATTCAAATAAAGATCGTTAGGGACGAAGCGCTCGCTGCCGCCAGCCATTTCCTGTTGGTCGATCACAGCATGCCGGCCTTCAATAATTTCGAGATCGCTGCTGTCACCGGCGGTAAACCGCGGCCGGCAGTAATTGCGTAGAGCCGCGACTTGCGCCAGCGCAGCTAGCACATCGACCTCCGCCAGAGCCAGCGCAGTTTGCCGAATTCGCCTGGCCTCGGATGCGATCGCGGTGCGCAATTCCATAAACAACCGGCGTTCGATCTCAACGATCTTTTCTTGTGCGTCGAGAATTTTGCTCTCGTATTCCTTTAATTCCGGAGTCGTGAACCGTTCTGCGCCAACTAGAGTTTGCTTGCGTTCGTAATCTTGCGGGACTAAATGCAGGTTTGGCTTCGAGACCTCGATGTAGTAGCCGAAGATGGAATTGAACTTGACCTTGAGCGAAGAGATTCCGGTGCGCACGCGCTCCCGCTGCTCGATCTGAGCCAGCACCTGTTTGCTGTTACGGGAGAGTTCCCGCAATTCATCGAGATCGCGATCGACTCCGGCGGCAATTACGCCGCCATCGGCAAAACTCAGAGGCGGTTCGGGAGTAATCGTCTTGTCGATTCGCTCCCGCAGATCCCCCAATTCGTCGAGCGCCGACTGCAGTATTTTCAGGCGCACCGCCGGTAAGCGTCCCACTGCGTTCTTAATCGCTGGAATCTTGGCTAGCGACGCCGCTAGGGCCAAAACATCGCGGGGATTCGCTGTCTCGAGCGTCACGCGGCTCAAAAGCCGCTCCAGGTCAAGCACGCCATCGAGCGCTCGGCGCAACTCCTCGCGCTCGATAGTATCTTTTACCCCGGCTTCCACGGCATCGAGCCGCGCGTTAATTTCGCCGAGATCGAGCGACGGACGCAGTAACCATGCTCGCAGCAGCCTCTTTCCCATCGGCGTGATCGTGGCATCGATAGAGCTGAACAAGGTAACGCCCGCATCCGCGCCCGCGAACAACGGCTCGATCAATTCCAGATTTCTAACCGTGACCGCGTCCAACACGAGGCAGTTCTGCCGCTCGTACCAGCCGATGCGGTCGACGTGGTCGAGCGTTCCCCGCTGGGTCGTACGCACATAATAGAGAATCGCTCCCGCCGCTGCCGCGGCCGCCGTGCGCCCGGCCAAACCAAATCCCTCCAGCGAAAGCACTCCGAAGTGATTTTCCAGCAGCGGAATCGAATGATCGGGAGAGAATATCCAGTCATCGAGGGGCGTATCGGTGCACGCCGTGCCAGATGCTCGCGGCAAAGCCGCTTGAGAGCGGCTGGCTCTTGCATCGAACAGCGGAGCCGCTGAGCCATACAACAATTCTTTCGGACGCAGTTGTTCGAGTTCCTCCTGGATGCGCTGAAGAGCGGCCTCTCCTGAGAATTCTGTAGCGCGAAATTCGCCGGTGGAAAGATCAAGCGCCGCGAAACCGACACGGTCGCCCACCTGCGCCAGCGCCGCCAGAAAATTGTTCTCTTCGGAACCGAGCAGCGAATCCGCGGCTGTGCCGGGAGTGACCACCCGCGTTACCTCACGCCTCACCAGCTTTGTGCCCATGTGTTTCTTAGCCAGCCGGGCATCTTCCATTTGCTCGCAGATCGCGACCTTGAAGCCCTTGCGGATAAGCTTCCCGATATAACCCTCGGCTGCGTGGTGGGGCACGCCGCACATGGGAACTGCGATACCTTTCTCCTTGTTGCGCGAGGTAAGAGTAATCTGCAACTCTTTTGCGGCCACAATCGCGTCATCGAAAAAAAGCTCATAAAAATCACCCAGTCGAAAAAACAGCAGCGCGGTGGGATGTTCTTTCTTGACTGCGGCATATTGCCGCATCAGCGGAGTGGAGGGCTCAGGCATGCAATCGACTTTTCAATTTCGGTGACAATAAAGGGGCTCGCGGCGGATTATAACAAAGCGCCAGCGCGGACTTTCGTGCCCTCTATTTCGGCTGCAAGCCGAGATGCCAGTTGACGGGCATTCTCCCACAGTGCTTTCCTAGGTCATGGAGCTCCGTAAAGATCCCATCACGCGTTCATGGGTGATTACCGGCGACGACCCAGCTGAAAGCCCACGCTCGGAAGGCGCATGCCGCTTCTGCCCGGACTCCCCAGACACGCCGCACGTGATCTCCACCGTGCCCAGCAGTGGCGCATGGTCGGCGCGCTCTGTTGTGCATCCCACGCCCCTGTACCACATTGAGGGTGAGCCCGGCCGCCGCGGTGACGGCATTTACGATCGCATGAGCTCGGTCGGCGCGCACGAAGTCCTGGTCGAGAATCCGCGGCACGACCGCCAACTGTGGAATGCGAGCGACGATGAGATTGGGCAGTTCTTGCGCTTGGCTGCAGAACGCATTCTGGATCTCAAGCACGACTCGCGCATCAAGTACGTTAGTTTTTTTAAGGATTTCGGTCCCGGCGCCGGCCAGGAATTCAGCCATCCCACTTCGCAGATCACGGCCACAATGTTTGTGCCCAGGCGCGTACTTTACGAGTTACGTGCGGGCCGCGAGTATTTCGCCGCCAAAGAGCGCTGCGTTTTCTGCGACATCCTCGTGCAGGAGGAACGCCATGCTGCTCGCGTGATCGAGGCCCGCGGGGATTACGTGGCGATTGGACCCTACGCGCCGCGCATCCCCTACGAGACCTGGATCCTGCCGCGCAACCACGAAGCGTCGTTCGAGCGTACGGGGCTGTCGAGGCCGGGTTTGCGGGTGAATCTTGCTGCACTGCTGCGTCGCACCTTGCAACGGGTGCGCGCGCTCACGGAGGGTTTTCATCTCGTGCTGCATACTTCGCCCAACAGCCTGCATCCTTCGAAAACCTTGGGCTATTGGAAGACCATCGACGACGATTATCACTGGCACATCGAGATATTGCCCGTGCTCGCCGGCAAGGCCCGCTCTTACACATTCAAAGAGGTGTACTATTCGCCGGTCAGCTCGGAGACAGCAGTGAAACAACTTCGGGAGGCGAAGATCGATGGTTAGAGCCAAGAAACAGGAGCGGTCTCTCTGAAACCTCTACTGTGCTTGATCTTGTTCGTGGCCTCCGCTTTCGCTCAAAGGCAAAGCCAGCCGCCATCGTCCGCCGGGCCGAACGAAAAAGCGAAGGCCCTCTGGCAGAAGCTTGAGTCCACAATAAAGGATGTCGATCAACATCTCGACGGCGTGATGGGATTAGCGATCGAAGATCTCAACACTGGCGATCACTTCTTTCTGCATGAGGATGACGTCTTCGCCCAGGCCAGTTCCATCAAGATCGCAGTCCTCGCAGAGCTCTACCATCAAGTCGAAGAGGGCAAGCTTAAGCTCGCCGACCTGTACACTGTGCAAGCCTCCGATCTCGTCCCCGATAGCGACATAATGGGCGGGCTCACGCCCGGCGTCACCCGAGTCACGCTGCGCGATCTCGCCACCATGATGGTGGCAGTCAGCGACAACTCCGCCACCAATGTTCTAATCGATCGCCTCGGCATGGAGAACGTCAACTCCCTGCTCGATTCGCAAGGGCTGTCGCATACTCGTTTGCGCCGCAAGATGATGGATCTCGAAGCCGCCAAGCAGGGTCGCGAGAATGTTTCCACTCCGCGTGAGATGATGATCTTACTCGCGGGCATTTACCTGGGCAAAGTTCTCAAACAAGAATTTGCTTCCGACTTTTTCAAAGTCCTGAGCACGAATAAAGACTCCTGGATTCCCCGCGACTTGCCGGCCGGTTTAAAGATCGCAAACAAGCCGGGAGCGCTCGAAGGCGTCCGCAATGATGCGGGGATCGTTTTCGTCGAAGGACGCCCTTACGTGATTTGCGTTATGACCGCGTTTCTAACCAACGAACGAGACGGCGAAGACGCGATCAGCAAGATATCCCTTGCAGCATGGCGCATGTTCGACCGGTTCAGCCGCGCCTCGGAATACGGCCGCGTGGTCTCTCCCGGTAACGGCGCGCGATGAGCCGATAAGCAGCTGAAAATGTAGGATGCTTCACCTCCCTACGCCGCCTAAGGCCTGCCCCCGGCGCGGCGCAGCAGATTGCTGATCTGATTGTTATTGCGAACGTGAGACCAGGTGAGCGCCGTGTATCCGGCGCGGCTGCGTAGATTTACATCCGCGCCCGCCGCTAAAAGTGCCTTCACCACGTCTGGGTTGGCTTTCGGATTTTGGCAGGCCAGGATTAGCGCGGTCTGCCCTCCCTGGTCGAGCGCATTTACGTTGACCTGCGGAACGGAAGCGAGCAACCGCTGGACCGTCGTAACGTCTGCGTGTGCAGCCGCCCGCATCAGGTCGGTTTCGTCGGGATCCTCCAGGATTTCCCCGCCGCTGCCCAACGCAACAGGCAACGCGATGGGGAGAATTCTGGTCAGCTTGATGCTCAGATCCCCATTCATTTTCTGCCAGTCGTTGACTCTGAAAAACCCGCGCAGCACCGGCTGAATCTCGAGGGCAGCAATCGAATTCAAGAGGGCACCGGCCGCCGGATGCCAGGTTCCGGCCATTTCATCCCAGGATTGTAAGCGGAATGAGGTGAATCCGTCGGACGAGTTCCACTCAAAGCGTGCGTCTAAATCACGAACGAAACCGGCAGCACCGACCCAGACAACAGCGCAAACCACCAGCAGCACCGCCACAAAGTAAGGCCACGACCTCTGTCCCGCAAAACGAGATGCAACTACCGCCAGGCTTGCTACTAAAGCCACGGCTTCAGTCAACCAGCCTGCGGCCACGAGAAACTCCCCGACGTTGTTCCACCAGCGCAACCGCCAGTCCAGAAAGCCGCCTTCATCAAAATGCCAAAAGGGATTGAGATAGAGAAGCACAAGACCCAGGATAAAGAGCACCGCTCCGGCTTCCAGACCGGCGACCACCCATGAGGTACGACGGACGTGCTTCGTCGTGGGATTAAGCATGGAAATCGATTTCTACAGTAAAGCGTTTATACAGCATGCGGAATGTGAGGAACCAAGGCCGACACTAAGAGGTTTCACACGTGCATTCGCAAATGGCGAGAGAGATTAATTGCTGGGCTTCACCGCACTCGCGCAGTCTTTGCCTGCGGGATCGAATTTGGTGCGATCAACAATTGTCCGGCCGCTTCCGCGGGGACTGGCTGCGAGAATAAAAAACCCTGTCCCAGGTCGCAGCCCAGTTCGAGCAGGCTCTCGAGTTGCTTGGCAGTCTCGATGCCTTCGGCAATCACCTTGAGCTTCAGTTTGCGCGCCAGAACCAGCAGCAGATCGACGGTCTCATAAGCGCCGTGGTCGGCCATCATTTCGCCGATCAGCGATCGATCGATCTTCAAGGCTACGATGGGGAACCGGCGCAGCCCGCTTAAGGAGCAATCCCCAACTCCGAAGTTATCGATGATGACTCCGATTCCGAGGTGCTTAAGGTAAGAGAGAACAGTCACCGTCAATTTCGGGTCAGCGGCTGCCACACTTTCCGTCATCTCGAGTTGGAGTCTTGCCGGCTCGACTCCGCTCTCGCGAATGGCCGACTGTAAATCCCGCACGAAGCGGGCATCAGCAAATTGCTTGGCGGAAAGGTTGACGCTAATGTTCATCGCCGCCAAGGTCGGATTCTTCTGCTCCCACGCACGTAACTGGCGGCACGCCTGGAGGATTAGCCATCGTCCCGTGGAAGAAAGCAAGCCCACATCTTCTGCGGCATCGATAAACTTGTAAGGTGAGATCAAACCTTGCTCGGGATGCTGCCAGCGCAGCAGCGCCTCAAATCCGGTGATCTGTTTCGTATCCAGCTTCACGACCGGCTGGTAGTAAACGCGGAATTCGTTCTTCGCTAACGCTTCTCGCAACTCCGATTCCAGCTGCAAGCGGTTCACGGCACGGTTGTGCATGGCTTCGTCAAAGACTTCACAGTGCCCGCCTCCCAAAGCTTTCGCTCGCCGTACGGCCACGTCGGCGTCTTGCAGCAGTTGATCCGCGCGTTTGTGGGCAGGACTGCTCAAAGCGATGCCCACGCTGACCGAGGCGCGCACCTCGCGCCCCGTGACCACGACTGGCGAGACCATGGCGGCGAGAATTCGCTTTCCCGCCCGCATGGCGTCGCTGGGGTCGGTGACTCCTTCGAGCAACATGGTGAACTCATCCCCTCCCATGCGGGACAACACGGGATTTTTCCCTGGGACTTCTTCGATCACGCGGGAAATCGTGTCCTCATCCCGCAAGCAGGTTTCTAAACGTCGTCCCGTCTCAGCGATCACTTCGTCGCCGATTGTCGTGCCCAGGGTGTCGTTGAGCGTCTTAAAGCAGTCCAGATCCGCGACCAGCAGGGCGTACTGCCGGTCGGGAGCACGCTGCGAGCGCTCGAACAGGTTCTGCAAGCGATCCAGAAAAAGCCGGCGGTTGGGGAGCCCGGTTAAGCCATCGTGAAATGAATTGTGCTCGGCGAGTTCCTCGGCTCGTTTGCGGTCGGTGACGTCGCGATTCACGATTACAAGCTTGTCGACATCTCCATTTTCGTCGCGAATGGTGCCGGCCATCGAT
The DNA here is from genome assembly GCA_963789875.1 of uncultured Acidobacteriaceae bacterium. Taxonomy (GTDB): domain Bacteria; phylum Acidobacteriota; class Terriglobia; order Terriglobales; family Acidobacteriaceae; genus Sulfotelmatobacter. Next base: position 170,026 of record CAWBMI010000003.1, read on the forward strand.
TCGAGTACGTGCCAACTCCCGTCTTTGTGCCGGATGCGGTACTCAAGCTTTCTGCCGACTCCCGTGGTGCGTGCCTCTTGTGCCGCCTGCAAAACCTTGAAACGATCCTCCAGATGAATCTGTTCAAAAGCAGAAGTCTCGCCCATCTCAGCCGCGGAGTAACCGAGGATTCTTTTATATGCGGGACTGTTGTAAAGCCGCCGTCCCTTGACATCCACTAGCGCAATCATGTCTGCGGCGTTTTCGGTGACAATCTGAAATAGCTCCTCTCGTTTCTTCGCCTCGTGCCGAATCCAGTAGACGCGGAATTGCTGGCAGACCACCAGGAGCGTCAGGGCGCTAAGAACGATCCAATTCCACACAGCGGTCATTTCGCGAAAAAGACTCCTCCTGCACGAGACTATCGGCAGAGTCACGAAGCAACCGTATTGACTGGCCCAGCACGTAAGTCTGGGAACGCCTAATCACCAGTAGCCAAGTCGTTTAAGCGACGGCGCTCAAGCAATGACGCGGACTTGAGACAAATCGTCCACAACCATTGATAATATCCGCATGTCATCAGAGAAGACGGTCCGTCGCCTAAAGACTTATGCGGGCGCGCAGGGATATGTTTACCAGTACTACTTCGTAGGCAGACGCGCCGCTCTTGCGGATGACCTCGAAGCCCCGGCCACTGAATTTGTCTTCGACGTGACTTCCGATCGAAAGCTCACCTATGCTGTGAGCGTGTTTCTGCCCGAGAAATCCGCGGTGGCTTGGGGGAAAACTCACGGGCGTCCCCTCATCGAGACCGAGCAGTATGCTGCCGCCAAGCTGCGCCTTTTCCGCGCCTTCGATGAAGTGGAAGATATAAAGGCGCACGCTCGTCGGCTGGTAATCGACGCGGCCGGCCTGGAAGAGGCCCTCAGCAGTTTAGGCGTGGAATAGGTTTGTGATCCGCATCATAGTCGCCTGTGATGGTTAGCGTTTCCCGTTGCCCAATCGATGTGCAGAATATAATGCATGGTAGGCAACAGGATACTGGGGATTCAGTGCGAGCCCGGTCGGGAGATAGCCGTCCCGAGCCAGCTTGCATTAAACTCACCCAACTCAGATACTTACCTGACTTATGGCATTGCTTTGGCTCCGCTTCGCGCTGGCTTGCTATTTCGTTGGCTTGATCTACGCGTTCGTCGCGCTCAGCCGAACCAGCGACCTTTTCAGTCGCGTTGCGCTGCATGCCGCCAGCCTCGGAATGGTCTTTCACTTCGTCTCGCTGGTCGAGCTTTTTCTCTCCGGCCACCTGGTTTGGGCTTCGGTGCACAACGGGGAATCCCTGCTCGCATTTTTTTCCATGACGTTTTTCATGATCATCTACGCCATTTATAAAACTACATCCCCCGGCGTAATCGTTTTCCCGGTCGTATTCTTTCTGACCTTCGTTGCCGCGATAGACGAGCAGCCCGTGCTTCAAATGGCTTTTGTGCAGCGTAAAGGCTGGCTGATCGCCCACATCGTCCTGATCTTCACCGGCTACGCCGCGCTCGTGCTCAGCTTCGGTGCCAGCCTGCTCTATCTGCTGCAGGAGCGACGTCTCAAGGCAAAACGACCCAGCAGCCTGATATCTTTTCTTCCCGCGCTTGAAGTCATTGATCAGATCGGTTATAGGTCCCTGCTGCTCGGTTTTCCGTTCATGACTCTGGGATTGATTACCGGCTCGGTGGTTGCGATGTCGACATACGGCCACGTCGATTTCGCCGATCCCAAGATTTTTTTGTCGATCCTGATGTGGGCGGTTTACATGATCATGGTCGTCACCCGCTGGAGCTCAGGCTGGCGCGGTCGCCGCGCCGCCGTGCTTGCGACCTGCGCCTTCGTGGCCGCCATCGTGGCCTGGGCCGCGAACTACTTCTCGACCATCCACAGGTTCGCCTCATGAGATACCAGCTCATCGGCGTGAATCACAAGAGCGCGCCGCTTGAAGTGCGCGAGCGCCTCGCCATCCCGGAGTCGCGCCTGCCCGATTGCTGCCGCAATCTTACGGCCCACCCCGGAATCGAAGAGGGCATGATCATCTCCACCTGCAATCGAGTTGAGATGGTCACGCACACTACCAATGGCTCGGCCGATCTCCGGGGATTTCTGTACGAGTACTTTCATCTATCAGCCGAAGAGTTGGACGCGCACTTATACGAGTTCCGCGAGAAAGATGCCGTCCGCCATGTCTTCCGCGTAGCTTCCAGCCTGGATTCCATGGTCGTCGGAGAAGCCCAGATTCTCGGCCAGGTAAAAGAAGCGTACGCCACGGCCCGCGCGGTGGGCTCAGTGCGCGGCGAGCTTGATCAGCTCTTTACCCGCGCATTCGCCGTCGCCAAGCGTGTCAGAACCGAAACCGCGGTAGGATCTTCTTCGGTTTCCATCGCGTCGGTCGCGGTAGAGCTCGCAAAAAAGATTTTCGGAACGCTGCAGGGCAAGAACGTTTTCATCGTCGGCGCCGGCAAGATGAGCGAGCTGGCGGCCCGGCATTTGATCGCGCACGGCTGCGAATCGATTTTCGTTTCCAATCGAACTTACGACCGCGCCGTAGGATTGGCGCACCGGTTCAAAGGCCAGGCCATCAAGTTCGACGACTTGTACGAGAACTGCGACCGCGCCGATATCGTCATCACGTCGACGGGCTCGCCTCACGCCATTTTCCGGCGCGAGCACGGCGAACAATTCCTCAGCCGCCGTAAGAACAAGCCGATGTTCTTCATCGACATTGCCGTACCCCGCGACGTCTCGCCGGAAATGGCAAAGCTTGACGGTATCTTCGCCTACGACATCGACGACCTGCAACAAGCCGTCAGCAGTCACGTAGCCGACCGCCGCCACGAAGCCGAACTGGCCGAAGCCATCATCACCGGCGAAGTCGAGCGCTTCGAAGCTAGACTGCACACGCTCGACGTGGTGCCAACGATCGTAAGCCTCCAGGATCATTTGGAAACAATTCGCCAAGCTGAAATCGACCGCGTGCGCGGCCGCATGGGCACGCTGACGCCAGAGCAGGAGATGGCGGTCGAAGCGCTAACGCGAGGCATTATCAACAAAGTCATGCATACGCCGATCACTACGCTGAAAACCGCCGCTAAAGAGGCGGAAGCGACGACGGTGATCGATGTCGTGCGGAGATTATTTAATCTGCACGAGAAAGAGAAAGGGCCAGCCTCGCATGCTAATAGAGAATCATCGGGCGAAAAAGAAGTGCGCACGCGCCACTGACAATTTGTGACGACCTTGTCGAACAGGCTTGACAAAAACTGGCGCCACATTATCGGCGACGAGTTCGACTACGCGGCGATGGAACAGTTTTTGCAGAAGGAGAGAGCCAAGGGCACCATTTATCCGAAGGATGAGGAAATTTTCAACGCGCTCAATTTAACCCCATTTGAGAAAGTTAAAGTGGTGATTATCGGTCAGGACCCGTATCACGGCGAGGGACAGGCGCATGGCCTTTGCTTCTCGGTCTCCAAGGGCAAAAAAATCCCGCCGAGCCTCAGCAATATCTACAAAGAGATCAACAGAGATTGCGGCGTCGAAATGCCGCGCCATGGCGACCTGACGAAGTGGGCGGAGCAGGGGGTATTGCTGCTGAATGCGACGCTGACCGTGCGGAGGAACGAGGCCGGCTCGCATCAGGGCAGAGGCTGGGAGAAACTCACCGACGCCGTTATCCGCGCCGTCAACAAAAAGCCCGGACCGGTCGTTTTTATGCTCTGGGGTCGCCGCGCGCAGAAAAAACGCGAGCTGATCGGCAAAAAACATAAAGTGCTGGAAGCATTCCACCCGTCGGGATTTTCCGCCCATCGCGGTTTTCTCGGCTGCGGGCATTTTCAGGAAGCCAACAGGTACTTGATAGAATACGGATTTAAGCTTGTCGAATGGCAGAAGATTTAGGGGGAAACACTAATGTCAGCGATAGTCCAGGTCGATTGGTCCCAATGCCCCTTGGTGGAAGTTAAGCCGAAGGTGCTAAGCGGTGCTCCGGTTCTGCGCGGCACTCGTATGCCGGTCAGTGCGATTGTCGACAACTATGAGTATGGCTTGAGCGTCGCCGAGATTGCCGAGCAATTCGAAATTTCGGAAACGGAAATCAATCAGATTCTAGTTTACGCAAAGAGCCATCGCATTGCGCGTCCTGTTCGATAAGAACGTCCCGGTTGGCGTGCGGCGCTTTCTTGCGCGGCACGAAGTGCGGACCGTTGTCGAATTACGATGGTCCCCGCAATTGGAAAATGGAGAACCGCTGAAAGCCGCTGACGAATCCGCCTACGACGTGCTGGTAACTTGCGATCAAAATATCGAGCATCAGCAAAATCTTCGAGGCCGTAAGCTGGCGCTGGTAGTGCTCGGCTCAAACCTTTGGCCGATTGTTCGTAACTATGAAGTCCTGATTGCCAAGGCCGTTGAGGCGGCATCGCGGGGAAGGTACGATTTCATCGAAATGCCACTTTCGCCGAAACCTCGACTCATCAAATGAATAATCTTTCCTATTCCATGCCTAAACTCCGCATCGGCTCCCGCGGCTCGCAACTCGCCCTCTGGCAAGCGAACCACATCTCCGCGTTGCTGCGCGGGCGCGGCCATGAGGTCGAAATCGAGATCATCCACACCACCGGCGACAAAATCACTGACGTCCCCCTGGCTATGGTCGGCACCAAAGGCGGACTTGGCAAAGGAATTTTCACCAAAGAGATCGAAGAAGCTCTCGCCGCTGGCCGCGTCGACCTCGCCGTGCATTCGTTGAAGGACCTGCCTACCGAACTTCCGCCCGGATTCGAAATCGCGGCCATCACCGAACGCCAAGACCCCCGCGATGCCTTCTGCTCGCGCCACTATTCGAAGATCGAAGACCTGCCACAAGGCGCGCGCGTAGGTACATCCAGCCTGCGCCGCCAGGCGCAACTCAATGCCATTCGCCCCGATCTCAACATTCCTCCCCTGCGCGGCAACGTCGATACCCGCCTGCGCAAACTCGAACAAGGCGAGTACGACGCCATCATACTGGCTGCATCCGGACTGAAGCGCCTGGGCAAAACAGAATTGATCAAGCAGATCATCTCTGCCGAAATCATGTGCCCCGCCGCCGGCCAGGGCGCGCTCGGCATCGAAATTCGCGAAGGCGATGCGGCCACTCGCGAGTATCTAGTTTTTCTGAACGACCCGGCAGCCCGAGCCGCCACTACCTGCGAACGCGCCCTGCTCAGCCGCCTCGGAGGAGGCTGCCAGGTCCCCATCGGAGCCTTCGCGGAAAAAATGCGCAACAGCAATCTGCATCTCGAGTCCATCGTCGCCGACCCTGACGGATCGAGAGTCCTCCGCGATTCCCGCGACGGAGACGATCCCGAAAAGCTCGGCAACGAGGCAGGCGCCGCGCTCCTCAGCCGCGGCGGGGACGAAATTCTCGAAGCCGTCTACGGCCGCGGTCTGGCGGTTCCGCCGCAACCGTGAGATCCGCGCACGCGAACATGGGAAAGCTTCGCATCGGGGCATTCCTTCCAGGCGTGCCGCCCGCATGTCATGAGACGTCGCCTTCAGGCGCTGAGGAGGCCCTGCCATGAGCGGCAGCGTTCTACTGCAACTTCTCGGCGGTACCAAGAATTCCCATACACTACGCCGCTGGATTAATTTCTGGCCGCCGTTTCTAGGCGCGGGCATTCGCGTCAAACGTATCGCCCCCGACATGAAAGCCGTTGATGTCGAGATGAAGCTGCGTTGGTGGAACGCCAACTACGTCGGCACTCAGTTCGGCGGATCGCTCTTTGCCATGACCGACGCCTTCTATATGCTGATGGTGATGGCAAACCTTGGCCGCGACTACATCGTCTGGGACAAGGCCGCGACCATCCGTTATCGTAAGCCAGGCCGCGGAACTGTGCGCGCAGAATTTCGCCTGACCGATAGCCAGATCGAAGACATTCGCGAGAAGGTGAAGACTCTGGCAAAATACGAACCCGTCTTCTTAGTAGAGATAAAGGACGAAGCGGGCATAGTCATCGCAGAAGTCGAGAAACTGCTGCACATCAAAAAGAAGCAAGATGCCTCGCCGCGCGAGCCGCAAAGCGGCGGCAGAATGCAGCCAACATCCCGCCCTGAGGCCGCCGAAGGGGCGTAAGCTGTGGGGATTGCCTGCAGCTTGGAGCCAGCCCCGAAAAGGACGGAAGACAACACGTGTACATCCCCGAACACTTTCGCGAGCGACACCGCGCTGACACCATCGCGTTCATGCGCGCGAATCCCTTTGCGATTCTGATCTCCTCCGCTGATGACGGTCCTTTCGCGACCCATCTCCCACTCTCCGTACAGGCAGAGGACGAGAAACTCATCCTCCGTGGGCACGTGGCTAAGGCGAATCCGCACTGGCGCTACCTTGAACGACAGCCGGAGTGTCTGACGATTTTCCATGGGCCTCATTCCTACATCTCGCCGAGCAACTACACGAATTCAGAGAGCGTTCCTACGTGGAATTATGGTGCGGTCCACATCTACGGAAGCGCGCGAATCTTTTCTTCCGAGCGCGACTTGCATGGCATGTTGAATGAACTCATGGAAACCTTCGAGCCCGATTATCGCCTGCAATGGGACGGCCTGAGCGAGAGCTACCGCGAAGGCACGCTCAGTCACATCGTTGGCTTTGAAATTACTGCAACAAAAATTGAAGGCAAGTTCAAGCTAAGCCAAAATCGGACACGCGAGGAACAGGCCAACGTCATCGCCTCGCTGGAGAAGGCCGAAGACACAGCCATTTCCGGCGTAGCCCGCTTGATGAAAGAACAGAATCTGGGAAAGAAAGACTGAGTTTGCGTGGGGCGGGCACTCCTGTCCGCCAACTCTAACGATGAGCAAGAGACTAACGGCATCGAAGAAACCGCTCACGGGAATCCGCGTGCTGGTAGGCCGCGCCCGCCATCAGGCGGGAGCGCTTTCGGCAGAACTGCGCAACTTGGGCGCAACCGTGCTGGAGATCCCGTTCATAGAAATCCGCAAGCCCAGATCGTTCAAGCCTTTGGATTCCGCCCTCAAGAATTTAGCTGCCTACGACTGGCTGATCCTGACGAGCGCAAACGGGGTCGAAGCCATGTGGGAACGTTTGGCCAGATTAGATCTTGAAGTTCCGTGGGGACGGAAAAGGCAAGAGTTCACTCGTGCCGTCAGCAACACGAAACAAAAAGCGGATCTAGCCGCTGCGGGCCTGCACATAGCCGCCCTAGGCCCAGCCACGAAAAAGGCTATCGAGCAGCGGGGAGCGAAGGTGGATGTAGTTCCCACAGAATACGTCGCCGAATCCGTGGTGCGTAGCCTGCACCGTCGGGTGAAGGGCAAGCGCGTGTTGCTGGTTCGTGCAAAGATTGCCCGCGATGTAATCCCACGCGAACTGCGCAAAGCCGGGGCCTACGTGGATGTTGTCGAAGCCTACGAAACCGTCGTCCCGCAAAAGTCGCGTGTCCGGCTGCGAATGGCGCTGGCCAACCCCCAGAACCGGCCTCACGTGATAACTTTCACCAGTTCTTCCACGGTGAGGAACTTTGTCGCACTGCTCGGGAAAGAACACCCTGATCTTGGCGATGTGCGTTTGGCCTCGATTGGTCCGGTGACTTCCTCGACTTTGCGCGAAGTGGGCTTGCCCGTTGATATAGTGGCCAAAAAGTTCACTATCCCGGGTTTGGTAAGAGCCATCACAAAAGCTGTCAAGCTGGAATCGTAGTCAGTGGCCCGAATTCAAGAAGTCCAGCGATGTTCTTTGCGGCCTTCGCGCGCACCCCTTCGCGATCTTCGCGGTCAAAGGCTTTTGGAAAAGACGAGAATATTATTCCGTCAGCGAGCAACTGCAGTCTGCTGGCTGCACGTGCGCCAGCAGAAAGTCAGCAACACGTTTATAGGCATCGATCTGATTCTCGACACGCGCGAAACCGTGCCCTTCATTCTCGTAAATCTTGTAGTCGACGGTTCCGCCGCGCTTCTTAATAGCCTCAACCACCTGCTGCGTCTCTGATTTCGGGCAGCGCGGATCGTGGCCTCCGGCGAGCAACAATAAAGGTGCTTTGACCTGATCGATAAAGTTGATGGGCGATCGGTCCTCATACCGAGCCTTATTTGTCACCACATCGCCCATGGTCGCAAGATCGGACTGCTGCAGCACGGGGTCTTCGTTCTCAATTTCCGTAAACCAATTCACGAAGGGCACAATAGGCACGCCCGCGGCCCAAACCTCCGGCGCTTTGGTCACGGCCATCATGCTGAGGTACCCGCCATAACTTCCGCCCATGACTGCAATCTTCTTCGGATCGAGGTGCCCGGTTTGTTTGATCCAATCGACTCCGGCCAGCACGTCCTGCAGATCGCCGCCGCCCATGTCGAACAAGTTGGCCTGCTGAAATTCCTTTCCGTAACCCGTCGACCCGCGATAATTCGGCGCGAGCACCATGTATCCCTGATTCGCCGCATACTGGACAAAACGGTTGAAGGAATTCATCGTTTGCGAAGTTGGCCCGCCGTGAATGTAAACGATGGCGGCATTCTTGCCGCTGCGCGCCATGTTGAAGGGTACATAAAGAAACGCGGAGATGGTCCACTTGCCGTCGCGGCTGGGATAGTGCACCAGGTAAGGCTCAACCATATCTTCCGATCGCACCCCGGCGATCAGCGAATGCGTGACTTGATGCGACTTTCCGGTCGCAAGCGTATACACCCAGAGATCGCCGGGAGCAGTAGGGCCGTTGTGGTAATAAAGCAGGCGCAATCCGTCTTTGGCGAAAGCAGAGTGCCCGCCGGCAGGCTCGTTCACGCCCTTCGGAATCGGCAGCGCCGTGAACTTGCCGGATGCGAGATCACATAGGTAGATGTCTTCATGTCCATCGACGTTTGCAGTGAACGTGATGTGTTTGCCGTCGGGCGTGAACTCGCGGCCGCGAATTTGCCACTTGTCTTTCGTTAGCCATTTAATCGATGCAGGATGTGAATCGCCGCCGGCCGATAAAGCTTTATTGCTGAAGTCGAGCAGGCCAATGTTGTCGTAACCATTCGCCGCGTTGGAAGTGACGAGTATCTTCCCTCCATCGGGAACCACGTGGGGATCGACATCGTTCGCGAAATAAATCTGTTCACCCTCATGCGGGGTAACTAGCGAGCTCTTCCCGGCAGCCACATCCGCAATAAAAATATTCGAATCCGTCCCTTTGGCCTGTTCCTGCGTGTACACGATGTACTTCCCATCTTTCGACCAGATAGGATTCGAATTGCCCTTGTCCTGCGGCGTGTTCGTTGTGAGATGTTTTACTTCGCGCATCATCGTGTCATAAATATCGATCTCAGCCGCAGCCGAAGTCTTCGGCTTGACCAGGTACGCCAGATAGCGGCCATCGGGCGACCAAGTCGGATCGCTTTCGGAAATCTCGCGCGTGCTGGTAAGATTCACCACCTTGCCGGTTTTCGGCGAGACCAGAAAAATATCCCACTGCTCGTCGCCGTCGTAATCCGATTGATACGCGATCCACTTTCCATCCGGAGACCAAGCAGGCGCAGTCTGCCGCTGATCGCTCACGGTAAGCTGCACCGGCCATCCGCCTTCCGCGGGGACGAGCCAAATATTATTGCGTCCGCTCATATTGGAGATGAACGCAATACTCCTGCCGTCGGGTGACCAACTCGGACGGCCGACCTGCCGCGTCATATAAAGCTTTTCGATGGTCAGGCTGCGCGGATCGATTTGTGCATTGGGCTTCGAAGCGATTTGCTTCGGATCGGTGATGGCTTGTGGCGCAGGCAGATTCTGGGCTGCGATGTTTTCAGCGACAAATGTGCTCATGAGCATGACGATAGCAAAGAGTGCAGGATTGCGCATGAAATAGGGCCTCGCTCGTACGCTGGGAATGCTAATAGATGATGTCAGGATCACACAACCGCCACTTCGTGCCGAACGGTTCCACATTCAAATCTTTAGAAGTCGTTACGGCTAGACGATATAGCGGAATTTACAGAGTTGGGGCAAGCGCCGGCAGTCTGGTGCCGCTCAGATCCCGGGCTCAACCCCCAATTCCAAACTTTTGTTGGTGCTCTCACTACCACGAGCGTGGTATGCGTCGGGGTGCCTTGTGAGATGGGAAGCGAGGGTGACGCCGCTAGTCGAACTCCTGGCTTTGGCTTTCCCTTCGAGCGTCTGCCCTCGCACATCACCCGCCTAGATTGCACGCATTGAAAACTTAAGGTATCGATCCTCAAAACGATCTCAAGATGGCTGAGGGTTCACGACTGCCCATTGATGATACGATTATTTTCAACGTGGGCGGTTAGCTCAGTTGGTTAGAGCGCCTGCCTTACAAGCAGGAGGTCGCAGGTTCGAGTCCTGCACTGCCCACCATTGCCGATAGCGGTAGAGCGTTCGAGCCGTCACCTCTTTACTTCCATCACTACCAAGCCCTGGGTAGGAAGCGTAATCGTGAGTTCTCCACTCCTCAGGGGAAGAGTCTCAGGTATCGAAATGTCGGTTGCCTCGCGCAGTTGCTTCACCTCAGCTTCCGTGGGATAGGGTGGTGATCCCATCTTCTCGTACGCGTGATGGAAGTCCCCATGGTCGGCATCAACCCGCCACAGCGTCACCTGCTTGGCCGCAGTGTGTTGAAGGCGCACGGTGACGTTCTTTGGCGGGCCGGTTTGGCCGGGAGAAGCATAGTTCCACAGCGCCACGACCAGCGAGCCGCTCGAAGTGCGAGTCAGCAAAGCGGAATTCGAGCCCAACTCCAGGCGTTGATCTCCGAGCTTATGCAATAAAGAAAATGCGCGATAGGCAGGTTTTGGAATGCCGTCTTCGGCCAGCAATCCAAAGCCGCCGTAGAAAGGCATCTTGACTACTCCCTGCTCTTCGAAAACATCGGAGAACGTCCAATAGGACATCATGTCCACCAGGCCATCGCATTGGCGCACCATATCGGCGAGCCACGGGCCCATGTAGATCGAATCTGTGACCTCGGTCTCATTCTTGTAACTGGCGTTAAACTCGCTCCATATCAGCGGCAGACTGGGGTGGCTGGAGGCGCGGATCTGGTCGTGAACTTTGCTGACGGCCCGACAAACCATCTTGTCGCGAAGAATTTCTTCATTGGTTCCGAATACGTCCTGCGCGCCATCATTGCCGTAAACATGGGTCGAAACAAAATCCACCGGCACTTTCTGCTGTGTGCAGTGTTCAATGAAGGCGTCTACCCAGGCTGCCTGAGCGGTCGCGGGTCCGCCAACGCGAAGGCGGGGATCGACTTTCTTGATCGCGAAAGCGGTGTGATCGTAGAGTTGCCAGTAAGTGGATTGCGCCGGCTTGCCCGCCCAGAAGTCAAGGTTGGGTTCATTCCAAACTTCGAAGTACCAGCTAGACACTTCGTCCACGCCGTAGCGCTCCACCAGATGCCGCACTAATGCCGTGATCAAATCGTCCCAGCGTTGCCAATCCTTTGGAGGCGAGACATCCGGCTTGTACCAGAAAGCCTGAAACACCGGCGAGGCCGCCAGTTTGTTGGGCATAAAGCTGAGCTCCACAAATGGCTTTACTCCATTTGCCAGCAAGCCATCGTAAATCTGATCGACGTAGGAAAAATTGTAGACTGGATGACCCTGGGCGTCCTCATCGTAGACGCCAACCTCATCGTTGAGAATCGCGTGGAAACGTATGTAATGCGCATCGGTGATCTGTCTTACAGCTCGCAAATCCATGCGATAGCTCTCGCGCAGGCTCAGGATGGCGCGGCCGGAGCCGAACATGTTTTCCCAAAAATGCGGGAACGGATGAGCGGGCGCTTTCGCGTCGACGACGATTACATCGCCCGCGGATTGTGTTTGGCAAAATCCGTCCGGAGGAGAGGCGAGCACAAAGACCGCAAGCATAAGAGCTGCCAATTGGATTTTTCGCATAATAACGCCTCGGCACTTCAATTCTGAGCGTTCGAATAATTATGCCGCCTTGCCATTGGAAAGCGGCAAAGCACGGGCCGCAGGCTTTTCGTGCAGAACCAGTTCCGTTGCCTGGACTCGCCGGTCGCTGTGGAACCAGCGCTGCACAACGTTGTCGCCGAGAACGTTGGCGAGCGAGAGCAGACTCATGCCTTGGTGGTGAGCCATCCAGCAGCGCGTCAACTCGTAGTGCGCATGCCGAAAGCGGCCCTGGGTCGCGCTATAGTCGCCGGCCTCATAGAATCCGTAAGGTCCGCACCAGCCCATGGCGGCTATGCGCCGAAGATTCCGCAGGGCTGCGGGACGATCGACTGCGAGCGCTAGAAAAGTCGAATAAGGCGAAATGACCAGCGGATTCGATTCGCGCCTCATGAGCGAAAGTCGTGGCAGGCCGAACGCCATGTATCCATAATTTCCGGCGCTATCCCGCGTCGCAAATGCAGATTCGGAAATTCCCCAGGGAACACCTTTCTTCGTCGCATAATCCTGCTGCGCATGCACCGCAGCGATGCGGCTTCGGTCGAGCAGCGTGTTGGGATAGGAGCGCATCCACAGCCCGGGCATCAGATATTCGAACATGGTTCCGGTCCAAGACATCAGAACGGGCTCGCGTTTATCAAAGGTCTGCACCCGGCCCATGCGGAACCAGCTATCCTGCGGAATATCTTCCTTGGCAATGGCGACGAAGGCCGCGATGCGAGCTTCGCTCGCCAGCAGGTCGTAACAAGCAGGTTGCAGTTGCCCGGTTTCGGCGCCAAAGCCGATGGATAATAATTTGCGCCGGGGATCGAGTAGGAAGCGAAAGTCCATTTCGTTGCCCATGCGTCCGGCGAGAGCACTCATCCTCAGCAGGTCTGCAATGGTCGCGACAGCATTGGCGTGAGCCTCCGGCAGCAGTGGCTGCAGCTGTTCGTAAAGCGCGAAGTTCGAATCCGAGCCAGAAAGAATTGCTCGGTCGACAACCGTTTGAAGCTCTGCGATCAAGACGGGAAGATCGCGTAGGGGCACCTGCCCGAAAAACTTTGTACTCACCGCGTTCCTTAGCGGCGAGAATTCGGGCAAGAACCAGGGAATGTACGATCGCGCCAATTGATCGATACTGCGCAGTCGCAAACGCGCCTGCGATCGAAACCATTCGATATCGGCGGCATCAGGAGAGTTGGCGGGCGGGTTGGCCTCATCAAGAAGCGCCTCAGGGAACGAGAGTAGCGCCAGGAACTGGTCTACGCCTTCCTTCTTGTTATCCTTGTTATCGCTGCGGTAGTTGTGGCTGCGATTCTTACGCCGGGCGCCACCTTGATCCAAGCCCTGCAAATGCGCTTCGCACCGCGAAAGAGTCTTTCGCGGAAGCACGCGCCGGGCGGCCAAAATGCGAAGGTAGTCGAGAAAGCCTTCTGTCAATCCCGAATGGGAAAGCGGCCGGTTGAGATGATCGAGGCAGCCCTGCTGCAGGGTCCACAGCGAAGCCACCAGATTCCCGCTGTCGACGGAAGAGACGAAGCGCGGATTCAAAGGCTCCAGCGTGCGCGTGTCATACCAGTTCAGCAAATGTCCGCGATGCTTGGGAAGGCGCGAGACTGTTGAGAGAGTAAGACAGGTTAACTCAGTCATCTCCGGGACGGTGAGATAGCCGAATTCCGCCGCGGCTTGGCGCGCATTCAACAGTAATCCGAGGTTGGTAGGAGAAACGCGCGCTGCTACCACCAGCGGATCTTCCTGAACATTATCCGGTATGAGCCAATTGTGCTCAGCGCTAGAGAACTCGGCAAAATATCGCCAGGTGTAGAGAGCGGCGCGGCGCAAGAACAGCGCATCGCGGCGGGAAATTTCTGAGTAAGGAAGCACTGGGGACTGGTTTAGCCACAGCGCTACAAGTTTGCTAGCTCCCCACAGGCAAAGGAACGGCAAGGCAGTCGGCAAAGACTTCGGCTGCAGCAGCCAAAGCAGCACTCCGATGACTAGAGCGACAATCGGCATCCAGTCGAGATAACGGTCTACCGGTGTACGCCGGCGCGAACCGAGCTCAGTTTCTTCGGCCGTTTCCCATTCCAACAATCTTTCGTGCGTGACCGTGCGGCGGATCAGGGTTCGCACCACGGCGTCGAGCGAAAGCAAAGTTTGATGCGCAAGGAAAACTACAGTAAGGAACACACTGACGTTGGTCGCGTAAAAGCCGCGCACGGCCTCGCGCGCTATCGTCGCGTTGCGCTCAAAAATGGCTCGAACGATGCGGAAGGCCAACTCGAACCACGACGGAATAAAAAGAATGCACACCGTCGCGATGGTCCAATACAGATGGTTGGCATGGGGCAGCAGCCAACCATAAAGAAGTAGAAGAAGAGTGGCCGGTTCGACCAGGCTGCGGCGCAAATTGTCGAGGATTTTCCAGCGTGATACCAGCGAGATCGGATTGGGCACGCGTGCGCCGGATTCTTCCGGCACCTGCCCCGTGAGCCACTCCACGATCTGCCAATCGCCGCGCATCCAGCGATGCTTGCGGCGGTTGTAAGCGCTATAGTGCGAGGGATAATCCTCGATGACCTCGATGTCGGTGACCAGTCCAGCGCGAGCGTATGCTCCCTCAATCAGATCGTGGCTAAGGAGCGCATTACGCGGGAAGCGGCGGTTAAGCACCTGCTGCACCGTATCGACTTCATAAATTCCTTTGCCACTGAAGCTGCCTTCGCCGTACAGATCCTGATACGCGTCAGAGATGGCGCGGGTGTAAATGTCAAAGCCGGTTTCGCCCGCGTAAATCGCGGCAAGTCGCGAGCGGCCCGTGCTCTGCACGCTCACTCCAACTCGCGGCTGCAGAATGCCGTAACCAGCAACCACGATATTTTTTTCAGGATCGATAATCGCCTGGTTCAGAGGATGCGCCAGCGTTCCCACCATGCAGTGCGCCGAACCACGCGGAAGCTCGGTGTCGGAGTCGAGCGTGATTACGAAACGGATCTCCGGAAGGATGGAAAGATCCCCCACCTTCACCGGAAAGCTGTCGAATTCGCCGCGTAGCAGCTTATTGAGGTCGAGCAATTTGCCGCGCTTGCGTTCCCAGCCCATCCATCCTTTTTCGCGCGGGTTATAAACGCGGTGACGATGGAAGAGAAAAAACGATCCCATGTTTTGAGACGCGTACTGCTCGTTCAATTGGTCGATGAGGGAAGAGGCAAGGTCAATCAGCCGGTTATCTTCGCTGGCGGCGTGGTCGGAATCCGGCAGATCGGACACCAGCGCGAAGTGCATGTTGGGATCGTGATTGCCCAGGAACCGCACTTCGAGATTTTCCACCAGGCGGTGTACTTGCTGTTCGCTGAGCAGAAGAGTCGGGACCGCAACCATGGTCCCGCAGTCAGTCGGAATCGCTTGGGAGAAATCGAGCTTGGGAAGAATTTCGGCTGCGAGCAGGGAAGTGATCAGATAATTCATTACCTGAACCGCAGCCTGCGAGCTGGGCAGCAACAAAAACAACATGGAGACCAGCACTAGCGCGGGCGAGTTGCTCTTCAAGGTGATGACCACCAAAATCGCGCTGACGATGGCGAGGGTCAGTATTGCGATTCCCGGCAAGAAGAATTCATCAGGATGCCGGTGCAGTAAGTTTCGCACCCGCTGGCCCAGGTCGGGGTTGAAACCGACTCGTTGATGCAGTGCGCCGGCCCCCTCACCCATGAGGTAATAGCCCACGTGCGATTCGCGCAACTTAATACGGGGATTCTCGTAGGTGCGGGAGTTAGCCAGTTGTGCCAAGGCGAGCGTTTCATTGGCCACTTCCATCTCCGACATATCGGAGCGGCCGGCGATGCGGGCGAGTTTCTCTCGGTAAAGCGCCCGGCTTTCGAGATTCATGGCCGCATACGCCTGCGCGGGATCGCGGCGCAGCACGCGATCGAACATGATCAACGGCTCGAGCAACTCATTCCACGAAGTCTGCACCACATCTCGCAGACTCTTCACACAGGCCTCAAGATCATGCGGCGCAGGCGAAGAGCCTGCGAGCACAGCGCGGGATCGAGATGCGATGCGCTCCAGCAAAGCCAGTTTTAGAGCGGGCACCAGCGACAAAACCTCGGACAGGTCGAGAACCGCCACTTCTTGAAACGCTAAAGCGTAGGCCATGAAGTCCGTTTCGCTGAAGCGGTTGGCGGCGATATCCAGAAATCCTTCTGCGAATTCAAGGATTCTGGGCACGACGTCTTTATTTCCAGTACGAACGTGGACCAGCCGCTTGCGCGGCGCAAGCTCCGTAGGAACGCTGCGAAGTTCCCCGCTTAACAAAGTAAAATTGTCGCCGACGGTCCGCAGTTGCTCCGGCACGGAATTACTTCCCCCGCGCAGAGCGGCAAAAACAGGTGCGAAATCGGCCTCCGTCTTAGCGCAACGTAGTGCGAACGTCTCGGAAGAAGTGGTGCCCGGCAACCAGGCTAGACTAGAGGCAAATTTCATGGCCGCAGCCCGCGGGGTGTCGTGAGTGGGAACCTCGACGGCGGCCTCGGGCCTGGGTTGCTCTTCAGCGGCATTCTCGACTTGAACGTTGCGAACCATGTTTATCGAACCATGTTTATCGAACCATGTTTATTTAGGGATATTCCGTTTAACGGTAACTACCCGCCTGCAATTCAAACATCTCCGCGTACCTGCCGCCAAGATGAGTGAGCTTGCTCGTGATCTCCATCCTCGGCAACGCGTCCGCCATCGATGACTACAATGCGATCGGCCATGCGCACAGTAGAAAAGCGATGCGAAATAAACAACGCCATCTTCCCGGCCGTGAGCTCGGCGAACCTTTGAAAGATCTGGTACTCGCTGCGCGCGTCCAGTGCCGCAGTGGGCTCATCCAGCACGAGCAATTGCGCATCGCGCAGGTAAGCGCGGGCAAGCGCGACCTTCTGCCACTCTCCGCCGGAAAGATCGACGCCGCCATCGAAGCGGCGCCCCAGCATCTGATCGTAGTGGCCTGAGAGTTTGCCGATCACTTCATCCGCCATGCTTTTTTCGGCGGCATGGTGCAGAAGTTCGAGATTGTCGATTTCTTCGATTCGTCCGACAGCAATATTTTCCCGAGCCGTCATCTCGTAGCGCATGAAGTCCTGAAAAATGATGCCGATATTTTGGTACAAATCCTCGAGGTCGTATTCTCGTAAATCGACGCCGTCGAGCAGCACCTGCCCTTCTACCGGATCATACAAACGGGTCAACAACTTCACGATCGTGGTTTTACCCTGCCCGTTTTCACCGACCAACGCGACTCGCTCGCGGGGATAGAGATGAAAATTCAGACCGTCAAGAATCAGGCGCGAGCTTCCGGGATAGCGGAACGACACGTTTTTAAACTCAAAGCCACTGTGAATCGGCCTCGGAGTAGGCAAGGCATTGGGCTTCGACCGAATAGTCGGTTTCATCTCGAAGAATGCAATCAGATCCGTGAGGAATAAGGCCTGATCGGCGATGCCGGCCACAGTAGAAAAAATCTGCTGGATGTTGGTGCTCGCGCCCTGAATGGCTCCGGCGAGAAAAGTCAGGGTGCCGATGCTCAGCAATCCCATGACAGTTCGCCAGATAACCAGCACATAAGCGGAGTAATAACCAGCGGTGCCGATTATCGAGAGCAGAGCGCCGGCCCACAGCTTGCGGCGAGCCAGGCCGACATCCTCTTTATATATGGCGTCGGAGAGGCGGGTGAAGCGGTCGGTAAAGAACGTCGCCAGCCCGAACAACTTGAGTTCTTTCGCAGCTTCTTTGCTGCCTCCGGCGACGCGGAGGTAATCAAGTTGGCGGCGTATCGGTGTCTGGCGGAAATTCTTGGCATATCCGAGGAAGGCGAAATGGCTTTCGCCCAGAAATGCCGGCACCACACCCGCAACCAGAAGTAATAAAAGCCAGGGCGAGAAAAGGACGATCGAAACCGAAAGAGAAATAGTGGTGATGACCTGCTGGATAAGGCGTCCGATCGACTGAATCATTCCCAGGCGGTCAGTGGCCTGAACCCGCGCCCGCTCCATGCGGTCGTAGAATTCAGGGTTTTCATAGTCCACGAGATCCAGGCTTGCTGCGTGCTTCATTACTAATACGCTGACATAGCGCGTGTATTTGTCAGCCAGCAGGGAATCGAGGAAATCTAGCCCGCGCGTCAAAATACTGCTCAGGAGGGCGACTCCGAATTCGGCCGCGACCAGCCACCACAAGGTTGTTGGGACCGATTGGTGCGTCGACCGGGCGTGAACAATGCCATCGATGATGAGTTTGGTAATCCAGAGAAGCGCGACGGGAAGTAACGAAACGAAGACGCGAAGAATTACGCTGGCGCTGACCACGCCCCGCCCGGACTCCCACACAATGCGCAACACCGCAGGCACGTTGCGCAGGGCAGAGAAGCGTTCCCTCCATCCGCCCCAGAAGTCCTGTTGCTTCGTTATGGCCATGGCTCAACGGTCCTATCGCCCGAGAGTTCGTTGAAGATCGAACCGTTTCTGATCGATATCCTGACGAAATGCGAGCGACTGGAACCTGCATCCCACGAGCGACACCGACCCCGATTCCGTCATCCTTCTTTCCCAAGCATGTCCCAAGCATGTCTTGGATGAAGGAACCCGCCGCCCGGTTGTTGTCCCGGTCAAAGATAGCGAGTAGCCGCCGCAGGTTGCTGCATAGTAACAGTCTAGTACTTCTTGAAGCCAGCCCTCTGCATGCCGCGCTGTGCTTCGGGCGCCTTCATAAACGTGTCCCAAACGAAGCCGGTGCGCAGATTCTCCGCCATCAACATGATAATCCCGGTATCAATGCCGATCACATCGGGGTCATACCAGTTTTTCAGCGGATTAAAGGCATTAACAAAGCCATATTTGTTCCACGACGATGGATAATGGCTTCGCATCGTCTTCAGCACACGTAGGGTCTCGCGCGGCAGGAAGGGTAACGACCCTCCGGCGGCGCTGGGTACGACACTGCCATCGATCGGCCCCATAGCTGGAGGCCCTCCCCAAATTACGTACCCGTGCTCCGAGTCCGAAGCCGTGACTCCCCAAAGGTCCTCGCTATAGTCGGAGAATTGTTTCCCGAGCTCCAGGCAGAATCGGCGATGCACCTCCGTCGCAGTCACCGAATTCTGGAAGTAATCGGCGTACTTGTCTTTTTTCCCGCGGAAATCGAACCAGGCCTGCGAATACTGATGAACGAAGAGTGGCGCAAATGAACCGATGTAGCGCAGACCTTCGTATTCGAAAGTCAGGCGCTTCCAGGCATTCCACATCTCTTCTTTCAAGGGATAAGCCGAAGATCCCAGCCCAAGGAGATACATCATCATCAATTCGCTGTAATAGTCCCAGCGCGAAGCCAGAAAGCCGAATTCCGGAGTCCAGCCGTGGGGCAGCAAGGAAGTGTCTTCCGAAAGCCAAGTCCAATCTACGCGGTTGAAAATCAGGTCGGCGAGTTGCGAGATGCCGGGATGGCGGAAGTGTTCGCGGCAGGTAAGAATTCCGCACAACAGAATGGCGGTGTCGACCGAAGACACTTCGGAGTCCCACACGCGCTCGCCAGTGTTGATGTTGGCGAAGTGGTAGAAAAATCCGCGATGGTTGGGCAACTTTTTCCACAAGAAACGGAGCGTGGTGACAACACGCTCAATGGCATCGCTTTTGGAGATAAACCCGCGCTGGTCGGCGATCGAGATCGCTGTGAGCCCGAAGCCCGTGGCCGCAATGCTGGCTACGATACCCTGGTCGTCGATGCGCACATTGCAGCGATCCTTGATCAGACCGGTTTTATCGCTGGCCTGCTCCCAGAAAAAGAGGAAGGAGGCATTTTCCACTTCGTTGAGAAACTGGTCATCCTCGGGAGATAAAGAAGGAACCGGCGAAGCAGGCGCCGGAGTTTGCGCCGCCCAGGCCAAATTCTGCCACGGCTGTAAGACTGCGGCTAACGGCAAGCCGAGACTGGTTCCGAGAATTTGCCGCAGCGCTTGCCGGCGCGAGAGCCAGTTCGGTTTGTCATTGGTCATCCGTTTCGTCCTCATTGATCTTAAACAAATTTGTCGCGGGGCAAAAGAGACGGAAGCGATTCCTCCTAGCCTCAAGGGGACAAGCTGCGAGTGCAACGCACGCACCGACGCAGTCGTCGTATTATGACTGTTACAGCATGGGCATGACCTCGATCCATCGGCTGCAAGTTTTGACGGCCGCATTTTTCACGCTGGTTCTCATCGCCCTGGCAGTCTTACTCGTGGGCTGGCGGGTGCAAAAGCCCATCTCGCTGAATGGGGCCGTTACTGTTGAGGCCTCCGATCCGCGCAACGAGCGGCCCATCGCCGATGTGGAAGTTTACGCGCCCGAGAATCTAGCGGCCCCTGGAACAGTCAAATCCGACTCGTCCGGATTCTTCACCATTCACCTGCAACGGTTTGTGCGCCGCGGTACTGCGATTACGCTGCTCTTTCATCATCCGCAGTATGAGGATCTCGAGGTCAAAGATTATGTCGGCGACAAACTTTATGTAGTGCACATGGTTCCTCTGAGCGAAGCCCCTTTGGGTGGACCCGCGGCGGCTGCTCGTCGCCCGGAAATGAAGGTGGGAAATATTCGTGTGCGCTATTCGGTGAAGGCCCAAACAGATGCGAGCGTGGGCAGCGTGGCAAAGGCATTTCAGGTCGAGAACAAAGGGAACGTCCCGTGCAAGAAGCAGCGCCCCTGCTCACCGGACGGCAAGTGGAAGGCCGCGATTGGTTCTGTGTCGTTGGATGCGGGTGTGGGGAATACGTTCCGCAACGCGCGCGCGTCCTGCATTGCAGGACCGTGCCCCTTCACCAGAATCGAATCCGACAGGTTCACGCAAGGCGGCCAGGTGATCATGGTCGCCGCGCGCGACTGGTCCGATACCGCAACTTTCTTATTGGAAGCCGAGGTCTTTCACCCCATGATCAGCCAGATCGTGCACGAGTCCTATCCAGTGATCTTTGGCGATGGCCTGAACTTTACTTTGCCCACCGCAGCGGAGGGGGTAAGTCTGGAGGCTGATTTCGACGGGCAGATGGTCATCTTCCCGCTGGGCCCGTCCGTATTATTAAGTTGGGCGGATTGCAACGCCCGCGCCAATCCGGATCAGACCCGCGTCTTCCGTTGCGAACTCAAGTCCGGGTATAAGTTCCAGTAATTACTGAGGCGCAGGAGCATCGATAGTTCCCACGAGACCGGTGCGGCCATCTTGAACCGCGAGGCGCAACTGATTATTTCCGGGTTGAGGATCCAGGTCCAGGTGCAGCATCAATCCCTGCTGCAAGATCTTCTGATACGTGTTCGCATCGAAAGATTGGTCCACCTTCTGGCTCCGATTCGCCAAAATCTTCCCGGCCGGGGAGTAGAGAGTCGCGTACATCGCGACATTGAGATGCTTTCCGCCGCTTGTGTCTTCAGCGGAGAGAGTGTTGGCATCGACCAAAAACGTTACTCCAATCTTATCTTTCACCGCGTTGGCCGAAGGCGGCTTCACTTGTGCACTGAATGCCACCAGCGTCGAGGGGATATCCTCCCCTAGAGCGGAGACCACTTCTGCCTGCGCGTTGTAACCCTTAGTTTGAGTAGGGTCGATGGCGTAATAGCCGCGACGACTCTGCACTTCCAGTCCATCGCGCTTCACTTTGACTTTAATCTGTCGATATTTGCCATCGTACTTTTTGTTCTCCGGATAGTAGCCAACAGTGTAAGCGGCGAGATCGTCTTGGAAAGCGCGTTCTACCCCGACTTTGATTTCGTTCTGGTTAACATAGGCCCGGCCACCGGTCTCGCGTGCGACCTCCCGCATGGTTTCCTGAGAATCAGTGGCGAGGGAAATTGAGAGGCCACGCGCATCTACGGGATATACGGCGACCTGGGCGCTGGCCAGCCGGGTCTCGACTTCGCGAATTTCTTCGGCGTGCGAACTTCGGAAAGTAGCGGCATAATTGCCAGCCGAGTGCTCGCTAACCCGACGTGTATTCAGGCTTGGCAGATCCTCCTCGAGTTCCGCGCCGGTCACTGTCCGGTCCTCAGGAACAAGCGTAAACG
The DNA here is from genome assembly GCA_963789875.1 of uncultured Acidobacteriaceae bacterium. Classification (GTDB taxonomy): domain Bacteria; phylum Acidobacteriota; class Terriglobia; order Terriglobales; family Acidobacteriaceae; genus Sulfotelmatobacter. The sequence goes on from CAWBMI010000003.1 coordinate 192,015, forward strand.
GCAAATCTCCAGTCACCCATATCAGGTTTTTGCGGCCGGGCAGACCCCCCAAAATTCGCGAAAGGCTGTTCAGCGCCTCCAGGGTCATTACCGCGCGCCGATCTTTGTCATACCCAGCCTCGATTGACTGGAAGGATTGGATTGCAGCCTGCGCATTGGCCAAGGCAATGGAAGCTCCGGGGCCCAAAGCTCCATCACCGGCACCACCTCCCGCGGGGAGAGTGCTCGCGTCGAGGTTGGTGACAGCTTCTCTGGCCGTGGTTGATCCTTCGCCAGTTCCCGTTCGCAGAGGGGCATTGGCAAGTTGTTGCTGTTGTGGCTTGTAGCTCAACAAAGCCCGGTAGAGAATTTGCGGGTCGCTGGTGAAGTCCTGTAACTCATTCAACGAGCCAGTGAAAGTAAATACAGCCATGTGTTCGCCCGGCTTGTATTGTTCTTGCACGAAACGCAGCATTTGACTGCGGGCATAGGCTTGATCGGTAAAAGGCGTGTTCACGGCATCGAGCAGCATTACGGTAACCGGACCGCCGCTGGAGCGATATTGGGGCCGATTCGAATAGATTCCAGGAGGCAATTGCGCCGGGGCATGAGGCGCGTTGTCAGCAGGCGTCACTAGATTGGCAACCTTTTGGGCTTTGCCGTTTTCCTCCACGACGAAATCCTCGGGACGGAGTCCAGGCACTGCTTTGCCTTGCTTGTCGGTTACCACAACATCGACCAGCACCATGTGCGTTGTAACTCGAATGCTGGGAGCTGGAGGCTCGCTGGATGGCGGCGGGGCCTGGGCGAAGGCAGCGAGCGCAGCTGCGGCGAGGGCGAGCGTTGCAGGGAAGTGACGGCGTGATCGATTCGGGCGGGTACTCATCGTGTCCTCCTCGCCGATCTTTAGCGGGAACATCATACTCTATTTGGTAAGGTCGCAGGCGAGTCGCGAGCCTAAGGTATACTGCGCGAATAACATCTTCGCTACTGGCTGAGTCTTGTGATTTCGCGAACAAAAGGCCGCTTCCTGACGTTGACTTTTCTACTGTTCGCCCTCGTCCTCCAAGCCGCCGCGCAGTCGGGGAATGAATCTGTGACCGTTCTTATCAGCCGAGGAAGCGCTGCCCTTGACGCCGGCGATTTCGCCCGCGCCGCAGCCAGCTTTGAGAAAGCGCGGCAACTCGCTCCGGACAATCTCGATGTCAATCGCGGCCTTTTACTCAGCTATCTTCAGGAAAAACGTCTCGACGATGCGGAAAATTTTGGGCGACCCGCCGTGGCCCGCTTTCCTCGGGATGCCGAACTACTTCACTGGCTCGGGCTGGTTTATTTCAAGAAAGGTCAGAACGCAGATGCTTTGGAACTACTGCAACGAGCTGAGAAAGTGAGCGGCGCCCAGGCCGACGTTCACTTCGATATAGCGCTGGTGCTACTCGCGGACAACCAGTATCCCGCAGCCGCCAAGGAATTGGAGAAGGCTGTTCGGCTCGATCCGAAGCCGGCGCTCCCTCATGTGCTGCTGGGGCGCGCTTATCAGAATACAAACCGCAGTGTTGAGGCGGTTGAGCAATTCAAGCTGACGCTGCGGCTCGATCCCGAGCTTCCGCTCGGGCACTATCATCTCGGATTTGCCTATGCCAGTCTCGGCCGCGATGAGGAGGCGATTGCCGAATACGAAGCCGAACTCAAGCGCTCGCCCAATGATGTTCTAGTGCTTTACCAACTCGGCCATTGTTTGCTCGCAGCGGGAGACTATAAATCGGCGGTCGAGCATTTGCGGCGAGCGTCAGAAATTGATCCGCGGAATGCCGACGTCGCCTATGACTTAGGCAAGGCGCTGCTTGTGCAGGAGGACGTCGAGAGTGCTCTGATAGAACTCCGGCGCGCGATCTCATTGAAGCCCAACGATCCTGCTGCGCATTACCAAATGGCACGGGCTCTTGAAAAGACTGGCCGCAAGGAAGAGGCTCGTTTGGAGTTACAGACGTTCTCTGCGCTGAAGAAGAAACAGCCGGTCACTGGAGGGATGGCCACAGGGCCGATCCAGTAAATGGCGAAGCTCGGGTCTTCGAAAGCCACTTTTGTCTGTCCACTTACCATCGCCGTTTTTTTTATTCTTGCATTTTCATCGAGCTTGTTTTCGCAGCAGGCGGGTCCGCCGCCGCCCGAAGTCGCAAAGTAAAGCCAGATCCTCGACCGCGGCTTCTTTGTCTCAGATCTCGTTCGTCGACGTCACTCGCACTGCAGGCATCGACTTTCACCTTACCTGCGGCAGTCGCGAAAAACGTTACATCATGGACTCGATGTGCGGTGGCGTCGCCGTCTTCGACTACGACAACGATGGCTGGATGGACATCTTTCTGGTCGATGGCTCGACCCTGGAAGACTTGCAGGCAAAGAAGTGTCACTCCGGTAAGCTCTACCACAATAATCACGACGGCACCTTCACGGATGTAACAGCGAAGGCCGGACTCACTCATTGCGGGTGGGGATTCGGCGCCGCGGTCGGCGACTACGACAACGACGGCTGGGAAGACCTCTATATCACTTATCTGGATGGAGCAGTTCTTTATCGCAACAATGGCGATGGAACTTTCACCGACGTCACCGCGAAGGCCGGAGTTGGCAACGCGGGGCGATGGGGCACCAGCGCGGCTTTCGGTGATTACGACAACGACGGCTTTCTCGACGTCTACGTCGCCAACTACGTTGATCTCGATCTCAGCCACTTACCGGAGTTTGGGCAAGGACCTTTTTGCCAGTATCGCGGGATTCCGGTTTCGTGCGGTCCGCGCGGATTAAAAGGCGGGCGCGACCGCCTCTATCACAACAACGGAGACGGGACCTTCACCGAGGTCACCGAAAAACTTAATATCGATCCCGACTCCTACTATGGGCTAGGCGTGCTTTGGCTAGACTACGACTTGGACGGCTGTCCCGATTTGTACGTCGCGAATGATTCCTCGCCGAGCCTGCTCTATCGCGGTGATTGCAAGGGCGGTTTCACTGAGGTCGGCGTTCAGGCCGGAGTCGCTTACAGCGCCGACGGACGCGAGCAGGCCGGCATGGGTATCGACTCCGCCGACTATGACAACGATGGCTGGCCCGACATCATCAAGGCCAATTTTTCCGACGACACCAACAATCTCTATCACAACGACCACGATGGTGAGTTCACCGATTTGGCAGGACCGGCGAATTTCGGTCCGGTGAGCATTCCGTTTCTTGGCTTCGGAATCAAATTCCTCGACTTCGATAACGACGGCTGGAAAGATATTTTTGTCGCCAACGGGCATGTGAATCCTCAGGTAGACGGGCACTCCTTCGGCGTGACCTACGCCGAGCGGCCGCTGCTATTTCGCAATCTGAAGAATGGCAAATTCGAGGAGATCGGTCGAGGCGCGGGAAGTGCCCTTGCACGCCGCTATGTGGCGCGCGGTGCGGCGACGGCAGACTTCTTCAACGATGGCAGGGAAGATCTGCTGGTCAGCGTGCTCGATGGTTCTCCGGTGCTGCTGCGCAACGAAAGCTCCAAGCGCGGCCACTGGCTGAGGATTAAGACAGTAGGCGTCCGTTCGAATCGCGATGGATTTGGAACGAGGGTTGAGATAAAAGCTGGAGGTCTGAAGCAGGTAGCAGAGGTTCGCGCCAATTCGAGCTTCGAATCGGCCAGCGATCCCAGGCTGCACTTTGGCCTGGGTGCGGCCACGCAGGTTGACTCGATCATGGTACATTGGCCGTCCGGGAAGGTAGATACGCTGGGCCCACAAAGCGCCGATCAGGAGTTGGTAGTACAAGAAGGCGGAGCAGTTACAAAGCGAATTTACTCCGAACCGATTCGACGACCCCGCTCCGCACGCAAAACCTCGAGTCAGCCGCAGTAGATTACGTGACTGTCCGGGGAGTTTGACGCCTTTGCTCAGGTGCCGAGTCCTCTCGCGTCCCGATTCAGAGTTCGCCTCGATTGCAACAAAAGACTTAGACAACTCATTCCAAATTCCGGTGAATCTCTGCCGTCCCTCTCCAATTTCTCATAGTATAAAACGAGTATTCCTCGTAACTTGTTGACTGGTAAGCATGATTTTTTGGCGGGAAACGTGCTTCGCTGTCCATCCAAGCGAGCTTGGGGATGTGCCGCTCGCCTCCGGCAATTGTTTATTCACAAGGAATCAAGAACTTAACGCTTGACAGTGTCTGACGGGAAGCCTCAGAATGGCGCCCGTTTACAAATGTTTACCGATCACGTTCTACTATGACCGTTTTCGGCTGCGTCGGGTTGAGTTCCAAGTGCAAGATTGGGTCCTCGGGGTTGCAAAGTTCAGGTTGCAAAGTTCAGGTTCCAACGTTCAAGCTTTCTGGAGGGGTAGGTCATGACAAAGTTTCGGTTTTGCCTGGTGGCGTTGTGTATCACGATGTTAGGGCTCACGGCGATCGCTCAAGTCCAGAACGGCGACTTTTCCGGCACCGTGACTGACCCGTCGAATGCGGCCGTGCCCGGCGCCAAGGTCATCATCACAAACCGAGCTACTAACCTTTCGGTTACCGTTACGACCAACCAATCTGGAGTTTATATAGCGAAGGAACTTCCTCCCGGCGTCTACGCAATTACGGTGGAAGCCTCAGGGTTTAAGACGTTTACCCACGTGGGCGTGACTCTGGATGCGGGCAGCATCGCCCGTGTCGACGCCAAGATGGTCCTGGGCCAGGCGCGCGAGATTGTCGAGGTCACGGGTGAAGCGGCAGCCGTCAACACGGAACAGTCCCAACTCTCCACCACGATCGGGTCTACCCAGATCGCCAACTTGCCGCTCAATGGCCGTAACGTCTATGACCTGATCCTGCTCTCCCCTGGCGCCATCAACGCAACGGGTATTGACTTTGAGTCGGGCACACACAGTTCTACGGGAGCGGTAGTCAATGGCGTGCGCGAAGACTTCAACGGTTATCTCATTAACGGAGTTTCCAACAAAGATCTGAGCGGTGGGCCGAATAACATCCCGATCGAAGACACCGTGCAGGAGTTTCAGCAGTTGCAGTTGAATATGTCTGCGCAATACGGCAGCAGCGCGGGCACGATCAACAACCTTATCAGCAAGTCGGGCACCAACGCCTTTCACGGAAGTGGTTGGGAATACTTCCGCAACAGCGGATTGGACGCAAATGCGTATTTCCTGAATCAACAAGGCGTGGCCAAGCCGCCCCTCCATTTCAACCAGTTCGGCGCTACGATCGGTGGCCCGATTATTAAGGACAAGCTCTTCTTCTTCGGTTCGTATCAGGGTGATCGCTTCAAAAGTGCCGGCACTCCTCAATCGCTAACCGTCGAGTCTCCTGCCTTCGAGCAGGCGACTATCGCTGGTCAACCGAATTCGGTCGCGGCGCTTCTGTATAGCCATTTTTCTCCGACGATTCCAGGATCAGCTGCGACTACGCTGGATAACTATATTTGCGGCGCTCCGGGCTGCGAGGGAACTGTGGGAGTACAGCCCAACCAGAGTTTTACGAGTTATGCGCAGTATCTCTGTCCGGATAGTTTCCCCGGGAACCCTGGCATAGCGGCAAAAATGGCAAAGATTATTGGTGTTACTAAGGCCGACCAAGCTCTGCTGGCCCAGGCGGCTACGTCAGGTGGAGTTGGGTGCAGCAGCATTTTGCCGATCCAGGCTGGAAGCTTTAATCGCGGCTCAGCCTTCCTAAACTCGACGACTGCCATTTTCGGGACCCAGACGCAATCGCTCGGCAACCTCTTCAACGGCAACGAGGCTATGGCGAAGCTGGATTACGTATTCAATCCCAGCAACCGTATGTTTGCCCAGTTCAACTGGACTCATACGACCGATAGTTTCGGCCCTTGTTATTCTTATTGCACCCGCGGTTTCACGAATCCGGCCCGCTACTACTACCCGAATGGGCAGTTAAACTTTGTCCACACCTTTTCGCCGACGATTCTGAACTCTCTGACCGTTGGATACACACAGAACAACCTGGCCATCACGACCTCCGTGCCGGGCGTGCCAGCAGTCGGATTCAACGACGGCGTTGCTGCTTTCGGCTCGTACAACGGCTATCCGCAGTTATTTAAGGATCACGAGTACCTGTACTCGGATATCGTTTCCATCAGCCATGGAAAGCACAACATAAAGATTGGTGGCGATTTGCGGCGCAACCTGGAGAACAGCCAGTTCAACGTGGCCCGCCCCTCTTATCTGTTTGTGGATCCGCTTTACTTCGCGGCGGATGCGCCCTACGGCGAAATCGCCGGCGTGAACCCCGGCTTTACCAATGGCAGCGACACCGGAGTTCTACAGACCAACGTCCGTCACTGGCGCAATTGGGAAGTGGGCACCTACGTTCAGGACGACTGGAAGGTGAGCAAGCGGTTGACTTTGAACCTTGGCCTGCGCTGGGATCTGTATACCCGCCACACCGAAGAGGATAATCTTGCCACCGTACTGGACCTCGGGCCGGGCGCTGGTATTGTCCAGCAAATTGAAAATGCAAATGCTCCCCTGGGTACCCCCGGATGCATGCTCACTGGTGCGGCGAGCAGCACAGATATTCTGAAGGGAGTTTGCGGGCCCGGAGGTTTCGCCCCCACGGACAGGCTTGGTCCCAACCAGTTCCACGATTTCGGGCCTCGCGTGGGATTTGCGTGGGATGTGAATGGAGACGGAAAGACCTCGGTTCGAGCAGGCTTCGGCATATCCTATGAAGGCACGCTCTATAACCCGCTTTCCAACTCGCGCTGGAACCCACCCTACTACTCTTTCAACCTCGAATTTAACCCGCTGCAGAGCGGCGGCGGAACGAATACGGTGGTTTACGGCCCCACCACCTGCGGAACTTCGAGTTGTGCCGCTTCAGGTGCACCGCCTACTTATCTCGGTCCCGGCACCAATCCTGGCCAGGGTACTCTGGGTAACCAGGCCACCGGAAACATCATCGGATACGCGGGATTCAATCCAGACACCGCCTATCTCTCGGGTGTAGTTCTGCCCTCGGGCGTGAAAGATCCGTACGTTTACAACGAGTTCCTCAGCCTGCAGCGGGAGATCGCTCCGAAGACGGTGCTGGAGTTAGACTACGTGGGAACGTTGGGCCGCAGGCTATTCCGTGCGGAGAACATCAATCGCGCCCCCGGAGCTGAGTTGCCGGCAGGCGTTACCCTCACCGACAACCTTGGACGCGTTCTAACAGGTCTGGGTGGTTATCCCAATCCCAACTACGGGAAGCTGCGCACCTGGGAGAATGTGGTGAACTCCAACTACACCGCCCTGCAGGCTTCCATAAAGAAGCAGATGGGCCATGGCGTTCTGTTCAATGCAAACTACACGTGGAGCCACTCCATGGATGACGGCTCAACTTGGCACAGCGGCGCAACCACCGCCAACGGCGGCGCTGCAGGCGAAGGTTACACGACCGACCAGACCGATCCGAAGTTGGACTACGGCAACTCGATCTACGACATCCGGCAGCGCCTTGTTCTGAACTACGTCATTAATTTGCCTGGACAGAACTTGCACGGCGCTCTGGGTGCGGTTGCCGGAGGTTGGTCGTATAACGGGATTTGGGCATTCCAGACCGGCGCTCACTGGGAACCTTACGACGGAGACAATGCCAGCCTGCAGGAAATCAAAACCTTGAATCCCACTGGGACTTGCACTCAGCACGATGTCAACACTGGAAACTGCGAAAACGTAGGCGGCGACTTCAACCTCGACGGCGGAACCAATGACCGTCCAAACTCCAGCCTGACAAACGCCAAATTTGCGCGCAGCACCTGGGAGCATGGATGGTGCCCGGGTGGTTATACTTTCGGCTCCACTTGCGGAGGAGCACCCGGCCAGGCATCATTGCCTTTCCTCTCCGCGCCTTGCCTGGGATGCGTCGGCAACTTACGGCGTAATCAGTTTGTCGGTCCGGGACAATGGTACTCAGATATGACCCTGGCCAAGACCTTCAAGCTCACCGAGCAGGTGAATATGAAGTTCGAGTGGCAGGCCTTCAACGTGTTCAACCGCGCTAACTTCCTGCTTGCGGTCAATGGCGGTGGCGCGCACAACGCAATCACTGACAGCGCATTTGGCGAGGCGGCTGGAACGTTGAACGCGCGCAATATGCAATTCGGTTTGAAGTTCACCTTCTAACGCCCCATGGGCCAAAGGTTGATGGGGCTTGTCCACCACGGGCAAGCCCCATTGTTTTAGCGAGAGTACATGTTGGTCACCGCCAGGCTCTCCCGGGTAATATCCGATGGCAGCTTTCGGTTGCTGCTGGCTTCAGTGCTGTTGTGGCTGACCGTCAGCGGGCAAAGCTTGGCGCAGACTGGGCAAACTCTGGGTTCCATTATCGGGCGAATCCACGTCGAGCGAGGCGGCACTCCGCCGCAAAGAATTTTGGTCAACCTCGACTTCCGCGGCGCCAGTATGAACAGCGTTTTCACCGACGCTCAAGGGACTTTCGGCTTCCACACTCTCGCCCCGAATCAATACACGGTACGGATCGACGACGAACACTACGAGCCCGTCGAGCGCTCTGCCATTATCGAAAGCACAACCGCGTCTCCGATCGTCTTCGTCGATATCACTTTAGCGCCCAAAAAGACGGAAGAGTCGGCCCCGGGGCAGTCGGCGGCTGCTGGATCAAATCTCAACATGATCGACGCGCGGGCATACTCGGCCAACTTTCCTAAGCCTGCGATGAAGGAATTCAAGAAGGGACAGGAGGCCGATGCCGCTGGCAAACGGGATGACGCGATTCGTCACTACGAAAAAGCGGTGGCCATCGCTCCCGATTATTATTTCGCGCACAACAATCTCGGCTCTGACTACCAGAGCAAGTCGGACTTTCCTGCAGCTCGTAAGGAGTTCCAGCGGGTGGTCGAACTCAATCAGAGCGATGCTGCCGCTTATTTCAATTTGAGCAACGTGTGCATGCTCTCCGGCCAGTTGCCCGATGCGAAGCAATACCTCGATGAGGGATTGCGCCGCCAGCCCGACTCGGCGCTCGGCCAGTTCCTGCTGGGATCATTAAACCTGCGGCAGGCAAAGTTTTCCGAGGCCGAAAGCGCTCTGCGCCGGGCCATGCGCATCGATCCTTTTATGTCGCAGGTTCGCCTGCAGCTGGTAAATCTCATGATGAAGCAGGGACGCAGAGAAGATGCGGCTTCGCTCCTACGAGATTTTATCGCCGCCTTCCCTGACAATCCTTTCACCGCACAGGCGAAACAGTTGCTGACGCGGCTGGACGCGCCGGCCCCGCCGGTAGCAGTTTCGCATTGATTGCCTGCCCTGATTACCGCTGGTGTTGCTTGATCAACTGACAGAGATCAGAATTTAGTTGGCACGCCTTCTGATATTCACGCTCCGCAAGGGTGTTCTGCTTGAGTTGTTCGTAGGCAAAGCCGAGATTGAGGTGAGCCTGTGCCAGCTTAGGGTCGAGGTGCAATGCCTGCTGGTAGCTCGCGATGGCCTCGTGCTGGCGCGCGGTGCGGCTGTAGGAAATTCCCAGGTTGTTATAAAGGACTGCGTCATTGATACCTAGCGCCACAGCCTGAGCCAGATGTTTCGCAGCCTCACCGTAGCTCTGCTGTTGAAATTGCAGCAAACCTAGATCGCGCTGGACAGGCGCAAAGTTGCCCTGAATCGAGACGGCTTTCTCGTAATCAGAGATCGCAGTTTGCTGATCGCCGTGCGCTTCCAATGATCCCAAGAAATACCACGCGCGATAACTCTGCGGATTGTTTTGAATAGCTTGTCGCGCCCATTGCTTGGCCTCTTCCCCTTTCCCCTGAAAGCTTAGCGCCCTTGCCAAACCGAGCATGGCTTGATCAAAGTGCGGATTCAGGTCCAGGCATTTGTGAAACTCGATGGCGGCCTCATCCCATTCCTGCTGGGCCATTGCCGTCTCTGCCAGGCTGAATGGAATAACATACATCGTCGGATCCTTCTCCCGCACCTGTAGCAACAGAGACTTCGCTCTCGCGTAGTCGCCGGCATGCAGCGCATCTCCAGCCTGCAGGATGGAGTTGAACTCCCACAATTTGTCCTTCGGATCAGGCAGGCCCGCAGCTAGAGCACTGGCCGCTACCGGCGAGCGGTAGGCGACATACCCGAGGGCGCGCAATTTCTCGACTGCATCGGGGCTTAGCTCCGAGCTATTATCCCGAGAGGGATTGAACCGGCGATCCTGCATCCTCACGGCCAGCTTTTGCTTTAACACGGCAACCGTTGCAGGTTGCTGCGCCGCCAAGTTGTTCTTCTCCTCAGGGTCGGCTGCCAGATCGTAAAGCTCGGGCGTAGGAGCATCGATGTATTGGTAGCGGCTGGTCTCCAGAGCATGCAGCGGGCTCCAGCCAAATGAGCTGAACGGATAAAAAGTTTCGGTGTAAGCTTCGTCCTCGTTCCCGGCACCGCTGCCCAGTAGATCATGCGAGCCAAATTGTTTCTGAATCTCGTCATTCACACCGGCCAAACGAAGCAGCGTAGGAGCAACCGCGATCGTCTCCACCGGCCGCATCACTCGGCCCGGATGAAAGCCGCGTCCAGCAGGCGGTTTGACGATCAGAGGTATATGCACAGTGGAGTTGTAAACAAAAAAACCATGCTCCTGCTCGCCATGTCCCCCAAGAGATTCCCCGTGATCGCTGAGAAAGACGATCAGGCTGTGATCGTAAAGCTGTTTGCGCTTCAGCCAAGTAATCAGGCGTTCAAGTTCGTGATCGGAATATGCGACCTCCCCGTCATACGGGTGAACACGGTATCGCGTGCGATAGGGCTCCGGCGGGTCGTATGGACTGTGAGGATCATACAAGTGCAGCCAAAAGAAAAACGGACGCCGCGATGGCTTCTGCAACCAAGCCAGAGCACGTGTAACACTCTCACCGGCGCGACGCTCGACCAAGCCCAGATCTTTTTGGGCGAATGCTTCCGCAGAGAACGCGTCGTCGTAGAAATCAAATCCGCGCGCCAGTCCCCAGCTGCGATCGAGCACAAAAGAACTGACCACAGCTCCGGTTCCATAGCCGTGGCTTTGAAAGGCTTGGGCCACGGAACGAAAGCGCGCCTCGAGCGGTTGGCCCGTAAAATCCTGTACGCCATTCTGAAAGGGATACATGCCGGTTAGTATGGCCGCGTGCGAGGGCCAGGTCAGAGGGACTTGCGATACGGCGCGCTCGAATACAATCCCGTCGCGGGCCAGGGCATCAAGCGTAGGAGTTTGAATCTCTTTCGCGCCGTAGCAACCGAGGTGATCGGCGCGGACGGTGTCGATGGTAATGAGAATTACATTCGGCGGAATCTTGCCTGCTGGAGGGTTCGCCGCCGCCAGAGCTTGAGCTAGCGGCAATACCAACCCCAACACGCCAAAGAGGTGATGCATCTTCATTGTCGTTGAGAGGATCTCGTCATCGCTGCCTGTGGCATCACTATTGTGGCCGGGACTGTTGAGCCTTGCGCATTTCTTCGTTGGCTTCTGCATTCAGGCCCTTGGCGGCCAACGCTTTGGCAAGGGCGGCATGGGTGCCCGGGTCGCGGGGATCAAGCTCAGATGCGAGGCGCAACTCCGCCAGCGCCTCATCCATTTGTTCCTGATAAAGCAATAACTCCCCCAGCGCGCGGTGACCGGGAGCGTATTGCGGCGCGATGGAAATAGTTTGCCGAAAGGCAGCCACAGCTTCCGGCGCCATTTGCTTCTGCGCGTACGCCGCCCCGAGATTATAAGCGGCAGAAAAATTTGTATGATCCAACTCCAAAGCATGTTTCAGTGTTTCGATAGCAAGATCGAGGCTTCCACTGTGGGCATAGGCGAGTCCCAAGTTGAAAACCGCCAGTGAATAATCCGGGCTAAGCTCAAGGACCCGCTGCAGTTCCTCGACCGCTTGCGGGAACTCGCGCAGGCGGTAATAATCAAGCCCTAACAAATAATGCACGGGAACAGAGTTCGAATCGATCTTCAGCGCTGCTGTGAGCTTGTCGGCCGAACTCTGATATTGACCGTGCTGGCTTTCAGCGATGGCATCTGAAATCAATTCATAGGCTTGGATCCGGTCTTTAGGGTCGGGGAGGGAGTGGTCGGTGCCAGTGGATTTGCCGCCTCCTGAAAAGCCGGCGTATCCCAGCGATTTCAAACGCTCCATCAGGGCTGGATCAAGGCCCGTCTTCTCAGCAAGCTCCTGGCCAACGCTATACTTGCTGATCAACGCGCCCAGGCGGGCACGCAATTCGTCGGCAACAGCCTTTTTCTCAGAGTAAAGATTTTGGGTTTCACCTGGATCTTTCGACAAATCGTACAGCTCCGGTTTCGGAGCATCGATAAATTGATATTTTTCAGTTTCGACGGCCCTCAGCTCGTTCCAGTTGAAATGCAGGCGTGGCAGGAAAGTCTCCGCGTAGACGCTCCGAGAATCCTCGGACTTGTTTACAGCCATCAACGGCAGAAGGCTCACACCTTGCACTTGCGCAGGCGCGTCAAACTTCAGCGCCTGTAACACTGTAGGCATCAGATCCGCCAGGCTTATGATTTTCGGCACAATTGAGGCGTGCGGACTCCCAGGCAGACGGATAATCACTGGCACGTGCAGTGTGGCGTTATAGATGAAGAAGCCGTGGGTCTTCTCGCCGTGCTCGCCAAGACTCTCGCCATGATCTCCGGTGAGCACGATCAGAGTATTTCGATAAAGCCCGTTCGCTTTAAGATAAGCGATCAGGCGCCCGACCTGCGCGTCGGCGAAAGCAATTTCCCCGTCGTAAAGGCGATCTTTGTATTGCTCATTGTAGGGAGGCGGCGGACGATAGGGATAATGCGGATCGTAAAGGTGCATCCAAAGAAAAAACTTGTCGCGGCGGTTCTTCGCCAGCCAGTCCAGCGCGACATCGGCGACCAAATTGCCGGGACGTTCCATCTCGTCCAGATTCGATTCATCGAGCCGGCTGAAATCGAAGTGATCGTAATAGAAATCGAAGCCTTGGTTCAGGCCAAAGCGCGAGTCCAGCACGGCCGAGCCGATCACCGCTCCCGTCGAGTATCCATGCTGTTTGAGAACCGACGCCAACGTAGGCTGGCTGGGACTCAGCTTGTTGCCGCTGAAATCATGCATGCCGCTGAGCATGGGATAGGTTCCAGTGAAAATTACGGTGTGCGCCGGCAGCGTGACCGGTACAGGGGTGTAAGCGCGCTCGAAACGCACTCCATCGGCGGCGAGCGCGTCGATGTTCGGCGTGCGGATCTGTTTATCTCCGTAGCATCCCAGGTGGTCGGCACGCAGAGTATCGATGGTGATCACAACAACGTTGATTTTGGGAGCGGGTTGGGCCGCAGCGAGCGGGCAAAAAAACGAGCAGAAAAACATGCACAGAAATACGCAGAGAAGACCGACAATCCCCAAAGACGACACGCGCCAACCAGACATAGGCGAGACGATTATATCTCAGGTGCGCCGGCGCCCGAACTCGATCGCGGCGTCGAGAACCATTCAACGATATGCTAGTCTGAGTCACCGTGAAGGCCTTGTGCACGCTTGCGATTTGCTGCCTTACTGCGCGCGGAATTGCCCTGCAGTTGCCCCAAAAGGGAGCGCCGCCAAAAAAGGAGGTCCGCCCCAACGTTTTTCTAGTCACCATCGACACGCTGCGCGCAGACCATGTTCACTGCTACGGTTATGACCAGGTGAAGACGCCGGCGCTCGATGCGCTCGCGAGGGACGGATTTCGTTTTGCTAACGCGTTTACGCCCAGTCCTATCACCAACACATCGCATGCCAGCATCCTTACCGGGCTTCTGCCGGGTACGCATGGCGTTACGGATTTTGCTGTGCCTCTATCGCCCGCTCATCCCACGTGGGCAGAATTGCTCCACAAACAGAGTTATCGGACAGCGGCCTTTATCGGCGCGGTGATTCTCGACAGCAAGTCTCTCGCCCCGGGTTTTGATCGAGGCTTCGATTTCTACGACAACTTTCCCCAGCGCCCACCCACCGAATCGCGCAGAGATCGCGTGGAGCGCCGCGGCATGGTGGTCGTGCAACACGCCGAGGCGTGGCTGCGCGTACATCCAGACGGCCCTCATTTCGTGTGGGTTCACTTGTACGACCCCCACGACCCGTACGAGCCGCCCCCACCCTATTCGCAGATCTACAAAAACCACCTGTATGACGGGGAGATCGCTTACGCCGATGCGGCCCTCGCAGGCTTCATCGCTTACCTCAGGCAGCACGGCTTATACGAAAACTCGCTGATCGTTGTTGTAGGTGATCACGGCGAGGGCTTGGGCGAGCATCAGGAAGATACTCATGGAATCTTTCTGTACGATTCCACCACCCACGTTCCGCTGATCGTTAAACTTCCGGCTGGACGCGAAGTAGGGAAAGAGAAGGTCGTCGACGCGCAGGTGCGAACAACTGACATTCTGCCGACCGTGCTTGATCTCGTAGGCGCCCCTGCCCTCGCGACGACAGATGGTGAGTCGCTTATGCCCTATTTCGCCGGCACAGAGCTAGCGGCTCGGACGGTTTTTGGCGAGACCGACTATCCCCTGCGCTTCGGATGGGCGCCCTTGCGTTCAGTGCGCATGGAAGGCTTCAAGTTCATCGAGTCGCCCCGGCCCGAGCTTTATGATTTGAAGCGGGACAACGGAGAACTCAGCAATGCGTACGAGCCCTGGAGCGCGCAGGTGCAGAAGTCTCGGGGACTGTTAGCCACGTTACGGGCAAATCGACCGGCGCTTGAAAATTCCCGAGGCGCGGTCGGGCAGGGAACCATCGACGAATTAAAGGCTCTCGGTTATCTCGGCCGAGCCGACGTAGGCAGCGCAACGAATGTTCCGGAGCCCTCGCTGTTGCCTGATCCCAAAGATAGGATCGAAGAGTTCAACCTGCTGCACACGGCCATGATCGCGTCGGAGGACAACCGAACTACCGAAGCGCGTCGATCGCTGGAGAAAGTCCTTCAACTCAATCCGAGATCGCCGACTGCACTGCGGGACTTGGGCGAACTGGAATTGCATGATGGGGAGTTCGCTACAGCCGCTCAGCATCTGAAAACGGCGATGGAAGTGCGCCCGGAGGATGCCAGCGTCGCCTTCCATCTCGGGGAGGCCTTGGAGAAGCTTCACGACCTCACCGGCGCGCGAGATGCGCTTGAGGCCAGCCTGAAATCATTGCCCGGTCAGTATCAAGCTCGCCTGCTGCTCGGTCAGGTTTTTCTTGAGCTGAAGAATCCACAAGCGGCTGAAGACGAGTTTGAGGCCGCACTTCTACTTCAGTCGAAGAGTGTCGAAGCAAAGGTTGGTGTCGCGACGGCACAAATAGGCGAAGGCAACTTCGCCGGGGCGGTGCAACAACTTGTGCCCCTCAGCACGTCGCATCTCGCAACCTCAGAGATTTTTGATCTGCTGGCGCAAGCTTATAACGGGTTGGGTAAAGTGGCCGACGCTCACAAAGCCAAAGCCCGTGCGGATGCGTTGCACAGGAAAAAGTAATTCGCATTCGCAGGTAGACACGAGAAAATTAGCGTCGAATCACTTCTGCGCAACCACCTTGTCTGAGTTCACGAAAATCTCGGTCAGCACATGCCCGTGCATCTGAGCCGGCTGCTCAATGCCGTAAATATGCAGGATGGTCGGCGCGATATCATACACCGAAGCCTCGAATCCCATCAGACGCAGTTCATGCTTGATCCCCGGGCCCATGGCAAAGAATGATCCGGGCACATCGTCGCCGTCGGCAAAGTCGTGCTTGGCGATAACCGGCGTGGTTTTTTCGTGATCCATGTGCGCATGCGGGTCGGTTTCCTCGAACTCGCGCAGCGGCTTGATTCCGTGATCGGAGACGATAATTACGTAAGTGTTCTCGTCAGTGTGCTTCAGAATTGCGCCCAACACCTTATCGAAAGCAATATATTGTTCGGGGAATGCCTCAGTGCGCACGCCATTGATCTTCGGATTGTACCCTGCATTGTAAGGCGCAATGGGGTAAAGCCAGTGCCCGGTGCGATCTTCACAGGATTGCGCCAGCCAGGTGAAATCGGTGGGATGGTGATCCAGCAAATAGTCGAATAGCTGGGTCTGCTCATCGCGGATCAGTTGCACCTTCTTCAGCCACGCGTCGATGACTTCACTTTCGTGCCCCTTCAAATCGGAAGCCGCGGGCATGCGCTCGCAGTCAATGTAGAAATCGCCCACGTTCTTCAGCAATTCCGCCTTTAATGCCGGAGGATAAACCGCTTCGCCCCCTTCCACTTCCGAAAGCTTAGGAGCGCACAGCACGCCATCCTCGCAATTCTTGCCGCGCGTAAGCATGCCGCTGATCATGTAGCCATTCACAGGCATCACCGGGAAGGTCGCGGGAACGTTCGCCATCCCCACGGTTACGCCGTGCTTCGACAACATGGACCAGATCGGCTCTTCCTTCAGCATGTTGGTGTTGGCCGTGATGCCGCCCACGATAAAGCCGCTTACTCCGTGCTCCTCCGGCTTTGTGCTTGTGAACAGCGTGCTATAGACGCGAGGACAGTTAGGCGCAGAGAGGGTGCGCAGCTTGCCGTAAGCTCCTTTCTTGATCACGCTCGAAAGGTTGGGCATTTTGCCCTCCAGCAAGAGTGGGCGAATGACGTCCAACTCCATCCCGTTCACGCCGACAACCACGACGCGCGGCTTCGCCTTCGTGGAGGGCTGTGTCTGAGCGCAAAGCACCGTCGGCGAACAAGCGAACAGCACTAAAGTCGCGGCAGAAAATAAGAACCCTGAAGCTAATCTTCGCAACATATGATTAATACCAACCTTTTGTCGGACGACTGGTTCTGGGAGAACGACGTTCTCGCGGCACTAGCAATAGTGAAGATTATACTTCGATTCAACCCCAACGCCCACAATAAAGAGGCTGCCTATGCGCCAAAAACTGCTTTAGTGGTTTACACCGCTGGCCAGGAAACCTCCGTCAACCACCAGGATCGACCCGGTAACGAAAGAGGCAGCATCGGATGCGAGAAATACGGCCGCCCCGACCAGTTCCTGGACGTTGCCGAATCTGCCCATCGGGGTGCGGGCCAAAAATTCGCGTCCGCGCTCGGTGCCGTCGAGCAGAGCCGAATTCAACGGGGTTCGAAAGACTCCAGGCATAATGGCGTTCACCAGCACGCCATGACGCGACCATTCGACCGCCAGTGTCTTTGTCAACGAACCAACTGCTGCCTTGCTTGCCCCATAAGCCGCGACTTCAAACAATCCAAGGAAGGTTGAGAGGGAGGCAATGTTAATAATTCGTCCTGATTTCTTCTCCAACATATGCTTGCCGAAGACCTGGCAGCTTCGCAGTGTACCGTTCAGATTTGTATCCAGGATCTGTTGCCAGGCGTCTTGTGGAAAATCCAACGTCGGTCCTTTTTTCGTGGTCCCGGCGCAATTCACGAGGACGTCGACCTTTCCGAACTCCGCGATCGCAGAGTCTCGAAGCTTCTCTAACGACGCGTACTCCGCGACATCGCTGAGCAGGCGAAGTGTCTTCCGTCCTCGTCTTTCGATTTCGGCGGCGGTATCGTCCACCGCCTGCTTTCCTCGGGAGGATGCAATCACATCTGCGCCAGCATCAGCCAGTCCGAGCGCCAAGGCGCGCCCGATGCCTGAGGTGCCACCCACTACAACCGCGGTTTTTCCCTGAAGATTGAAAAGAGAGCTGTTCATCGAAGGGCGTCGAGATTCTTCATAAATTGATCCAGCAACTGCGAAGCTGCAGTTAAGACTGGCGCTTCGGCGCGAACTTGAAGCTGTAAAGAAGACCGATCGCCAGTAGCACAGCGCCCCACCACACGTTAGCGTGCAAGTTAAATAAAACGATGCCAGGATTGGCAGGAGGAAACACTAGTTGGTAAATCCCCGCGGCGAGAATCAGCGCGCCATTTACGGCCAGCGAAATCCCGATGAAAAACCAGATCGAAACCATGCTCGGTCCTCCCGCGCAAATAAAGTCTCTAACAGAAAGTGCCTACCAGAAAATAATATTCAGTACGAAGAAAACTACGGTTACTATAGCCGCCCAGAAGAGAGGCTTCTGATACAGAGGGACGTCCCCGACAGAAGGAACCTCGGTCAAGCCGTACACCAAGCCGGTGAGTTGTGCGTCAGCCATAGGCCTAGTCGCGAGGCTCACAGAGACGGTTACGATCACGCATACGACAAAAGACCAGAGCGCCTGAAACATGTCCTGCGCCAGTCCTTTAGCGTTCGGCGAGAGCGCAACATAACGCAGCGCCGTAGGATCGATTTTCACCCACGTCCACATGCCAATCGACGATAGCGTTCCGCACAGCAGTCCCCAGAAGCCGCCCGCGCCGGTGGCGCGCTTCCAGAGCATTCCTAGGACAACCGTTCCAAACAGAGGTGCAATGAAAAAGCTGAACAATGCCTGCACATAATCCATGATGCTGGCGAACTGCATCACCAGATATGCCGTGCCCACGCTGATCAGCACTCCGACCACCGTGGTCCATCGGCCCATGTTCACGTAGTGATGATCGCTGGCCGTGCGATTGAAGAAGGGACGATAAATGTCGTACGTCCATACCGTAGTGAATGCGCTCACATTTCCCGCCATGCCCGACATGAAGCCTGCGATCAGCGCCGTCACTCCCAAGCCGAGCAACCCGGGGCCGCAATAGCGCGCGAGCATGAGCGGAAGAACATCGTTATAACTGTGGCCGCCTGTGACCGCTGCCACCGACTCTGGAACCAGCTTCTCCGGCAGCACCGCGAGGCCAAGCAGTCCGGGCAGGATCACAATAATAGGAACGAACATCTTAAATCCTGCGCCGATAATCGGAGCCATCTCCGCGCTGCGAATGTCCTTCGCCGCCAGAATTCTCTGCACGACCAGAAAGTCGGTGGTCCAGTAACCCATGGAAATAATCGCGCCGAGCCCGAACACAATGCCGACCCAATTGATTCCCATGGGATTGTTGCTGAACGACCCCAGGCCGGACCACAAATGTATGTATTGTTCCGAGGCTCGCTGCGTGATCAGCACTTTGAGGTTGGCCCAGCCCCCGGCTTCATATAATCCGAGGATTGGAATCAGCAGCGCGCCAGCCCAGATTAGAAAAAACTGCAGCACCTCATTAAAGATGGCCGACCGCAGGCCGCCGAGCGTAACGTAGATAGCAACCGTAAGTGACGAAACCCATATGCTGAAATTAATGTCCCAGCCCAGTACGATCTGCATCACCTTCGCCATAGCGAACATGTTCACGCCGCTCATGAGCACCGTCATGAATGCGAACGAGACTGCTGACAAAGCGCGGCTGGATTCGCCGAAGCGCAACTTCAAATATCCTGGCACCGAGTGAGTTTTTGAGATGTAGTAAAACGGCATCATCACCAGCGCAAGAAACAACATGGCCGGAATCGCGCCGATCCAGTACCAGTGCGTGGCCAGGATGCCGTACTGGTAGGCCGATCCGGCCCAGCCCATCAATTCGAGCGCACCCAGATTCGCCGAGAGAAAACTGAGGCCCGCTACCCAAGCCGTCATTTCGCGGCCCGCCATGAAGAAGTCTTCGCCAGTGTTGGCGCGCCCTCTCAGGTACCAGCCGATGGAGAGTACTAGGGCAAAATAAAAAACGACGATCACGATATCGATGGGAGAAAGGCGTACCAGTCGATTCGGAACTTCAGCAGCCAGCAATAGCATCATCGCTTGTCCTCTGTCTTAGCCTGTCCGTATTAGGCGCCCTTGCCCAATGCGCCGCTCAGCCATGCTTTCTGGGGCTATGTTTGTCTCGCTCCATGCCACCGGCATTGCCAAAGCGTAGAGGACAAGGCCTTTCCCCACCAGTTCCAGGGTTGGCTCCCAGAACTTCCTCCCATAAACGCTGCAGCATAGCTTGTAGCTATCATCCTGGCCGGATGATAACCTGTGTAATCGTTTACTTCCGATAGCGCAGGCTAGATTATTCCGATGTCACCTCAATTGCAACCGCGGAATCCGGCGTTTCGCATGGTAACATTTCGACCCGTACGTCGGGTTTGTCGTCTTTAATGGATGACTGTCTGCGCATCTATGCCGACGAAATAGTCGGCAAACCGAAATCATGGAGAATAACCGCACGAGGTTTATTGGTTGTACAGCGCTGCTCGTAATCGTGTGCATCGTGAACGGCGCATCCCAGGCTGTTCCAGAGCAGCAATCGCTCTTGGCTAGCACCCCTCCGATGGGCTGGAACACCTGGGACGGTTACGGTACCACCATCGACGAAGCCAACTTCAAAGCCAACGTCGACTGGTTTGCGAAAAATCTGAAGCCCTACGGATGGCAGTACGTTGTGCTCGACATGGAGTGGTTCGTAACGAATCCTGTGCCCGAGGGAAATTCCAAGACCTTCCAATACTCGATGGATAATTATGGCCGCTATGCTCCGCCTCCGGCCAGATTCCCGTCAGCCGCCGGCGATCTTGGATTCAAACCCCTCGCGGATTATGTTCATGCTCGAGGCTTGAAGTTTGGAATTCACACCCTCCGCGGAATTCCGAGAGAAGCCGTTCGGAAGAATCTCCCGATCGAAGGCTCGAACTATCATGCCGCGGATGCTGCCGACGCCTCTGACACATGTCCCTGGAATTTCGATAACTATGGCATCAAGGCCAATACTCTGGCAGGGGCTGCTTACTACGATTCCATTGCCCGACTCTATGCCAGTTGGCAGGTTGATTTTATTAAGGTGGATTGCATCAGCAGCCGTCCCTACAAAGGCGACGAAATTCGTGTCTTGCGCGAAGCGCTCGACCAGGCCAATCGACCGATCGTACTGAGCTTGTCTCCAGGTCCCGCGCCGCTGGAGAAAACTGCCGAGATGCGCAAGTACGCCCAGATGTGGCGCATCTCAAACGACGTATGGGATCTGTGGCACAGCAACGTCGAGTATCCGCAGGGTCTCGGAGATCAGTTTGCTAATGTCGCCAAATGGGCGGGCGCAGCCGAACCCGGACACTGGCCCGACGCCGATATGCTTCCGCTCGGCTATCTAGGTCCCGCTCCTGGCTGGGGAAAGCCGCGACAAACTCAGCTGACCGACGATGAGCAGCGCACGCTGGTCACTTTGTGGTCGATTTTTGGTTCGCCGCTCATGGTTGGGGGCGATCTGAAGTCCGACGACGCCAGGGCTATAGCCTTGTTAACGAATCCAGAAGTTATCGACGTTGATCAGCACTCGGTATCCAGTCGCCCGGTGGTCACGAGCGAGACTACGGTTGTTTGGAAATCGACGCCATCCACGGGGGGCGGCGAATATGTAGCCGTGTTTAATGTTGCTCCTGCATCGCAGAAAATTCACTACGATTGGAAAGACTTGGGTCTCGCTCCGGCGCAATACGAAGTTCGTGATTTGTGGGAACACGAAGATCTGGGCTCGGCTAAGTCTTTTGACTTGACGCTGGCTGCGCACGCCTGCGTTCTGTATCGCTTATCCCCACCATCTTCGAGCGTTTCCGCAACCGCAGCGTCTTCAGTGAATGTCATCGACTTCGAGGACCGGCCAAATTTCAAGGTCGCCGGCATTACTGACGTGACCGCGTCTGGAGGACACGGGTCGGAGACTCGGATGCGAACCGGCGAAGAGCTCGCCAGAGAAACTTTGAATCTCGAGTCCAATGGATCGACAAAAACTGCCCCAATGTCACCTGGCGCCTCCGCAAAAGATGCGAAGGCGATGGAGACCCAACTGCGCGCCGCGTTGAGAGAGAGTCCTCGAGGCTTTGAAGAGAATCGCACGCTTGGGGAGTTCTACCTTCACTCGCACGAGTGCCGCGAAGCGATTCCATTTCTTCAGACCGCGCATCAGGCGAATCCGGCGGATCATGTCAACAGTTTGGATCTAGCACTGGCCTTAGAAGCCTGCGGAGAACTCCCGCGAGCTCGTGAGACGGTGAGCCAAATGCTGACGAGCGAGAGAAAACTCAGTAGAGAAGAGGATGGAAATCTGCACTGCCTGCTCGGTGACCTCGACGAAAAGCTGGAAGAGCCGTTGGCGGCAGTACGGGAATACGAGCGCGCTGCAGAATTGGATGCAAGTGAGCGAAACTATTTCGCCTGGGGCGCGGAGTTGCTTCTTCATCGGGCTGCCTCTCCAGCGATGGAAGTTTTTTCCAGAGGCGTGCGTTTGCATCCTGAGTCGGCCAGAATGTTAGCTGGACTCGGCGCTGCTCTCTATACCAGCGGCTCTGCTGAGGAGGCAGCCAGTCGCTTATGCGGAGCCTCCGACCTTGATCCGTCGAATTCTGCTCCATATCTGTTTCTCGGTAAGATTCAGGAGGCGGCCTCAGGCCCGCTGCCTTGTGCCGAGCAGAAACTGGCGCGCTTTGCCAAGCAGCAACCGGCGGATGCTCTTGCGAATTATTACTACGCGATCGCTCTCTGGAAGCGAGATCGAGTCGCCAAGAATTCGGAAGATCCGGCGAAGGCAGAGGCTTTGCTACAGAAATCGGCTACGATCAACCCCAAGTTCGATTTGGCGAGCTTGCAGTTGGGTAACATTTATTTCGAGCAGAAAGATATACCGAAAGCTCTCGCCGCCTACCAGAAGGCCGTTGCCGCGAATCCCAATAGCTGTGAAACACACTACAAGCTGGGCTTAACCTACAAGCGGCTTGGCGATGAAGTCAGTGCACAGCGGGAATTCAAGGAGTATAAGAAGCTCGATCAGACGAAAACTGCCGCAATCGAACGCCAACGGCGAGAAGTTAAGCAGTTCCTCTTCGTCCTCCAGGATCAGGCGAAATAACCTAGTCACGAAGCGTGGAGCTAAATTGTTCGCTTCTACTATCGGTCGGCGTTCAGAGCCATGTCGCGGGCGGCACGCAACTGCTTTACCGGATCACCCGTGGGATGAAATTCCATGGCAATCGTCCCCGAGTAATTCAACCGCGCTAGTTTCGCGAAGATATTCTGGTAGTTGATCTCCCCTGTGCCAGGCTCGTGGCGGCCCGGGACATCCGCGATATGCACCAGACCCAGGTGCGAAATACTCTTTTCCAGCTTCGCGATCAGATTTCCAGCGCTAATCTGCTCGTGATAAAAATCGTAGAGCAACTGCACCTGCGGATGATCGACTTCCTGAACCGCCTGCAGGGCTTCGACAATCTCGGTCAGAAAGTACTGCGGGTTTTCTTCTGGGTCGATGGTTTCGAGCAGCAAGCGGACCGGCTGGCCGCTGATCGATTTGCCCTCCACAATCTTCGCCGCCGCTTTCAGCGTGTCGACGCAACACTGATGCTGAATTTCACGAGGCATCCCCGCAACCCGGTTGCCGGAAAGCATGATCATGGTCGGGCAGTCGATACGCTCCATTACTGGAAGCGTCTGCCGCAGTTCGGCGAGCAGGATCTCCCGATGCTCCGGCACGCTTACGCCATGCTTTAAGCCGGCTGTGCAATCGAAGCTCATGCCGAGTTCTTTTCGTTTTGCGTTCGCGCGTTTGAAATCGTCGTCCGTCCACTTCTGGTATTCGCCGACAAGTTCTACGTTTCGATAACCCGCCTCCGCCACTCTCTCCAAACGCTGTTCGAAGGGCAGGTCTCTGAAAACGGTCCAGAGCATCACGGAGAGCTTGAACCGATCTCCAGTGGCTGCTTCCACTTTCGCCATGGGCGTTGAGTCCTCGGCGAATAAATCGAGGCTCTTTCCGATGCTGCAGGTTCCCACGAGTGTTCCGGCGAGGGTTCCAGCAAAATTTCGTCGATTCATGTTTTACCTTCTAGGCGACCAGACTTGCCAGCGCTCCGTCGTAGGTCAATTCTTTAAGCTATTATATCTATAAGATAACTAGTTAAGAGACCAATACAAGCAGTTCCCGAAGGTCAGTTGGTGTGGAGGACTCGGTTCCTCGAGGCATGGCGGGGCCAATAGCAACAGCCTCACTATGGTTCTCAAACCACACCAGAAAGGACGACTGCTCCGCACCAGAGAGCCGCTGCTGATTAATCCAGTTGTAGTACGCGCCCATATCGGCATCCATCAGCGAACCTGTGGGATCGGCTTCCGCCTGCTCCTGTTTATCGGTGAGCAACTCATTCATAGGTTTCTGCCTTTGACGTGGAGCAAAGCGGACCATCAGCGTGCAGGGTTGGGCTCTGCGCAAGACTTCGCGCGCCGTCCATTGAACGAATGTAGTGCTGAAAATCTGCGTCCCAGAACCCTCGGTTAGGAGTTTCAGTTGAAAGCGGTCGAGTACCGGATCGCCCGATTGAAAGCCAAGCTCCGAGGGAGTCATTTTCGCCAGTTGGGAGCTCAAGGATTCGGGTCCCATGCCCGGCGTTTCGATCTTTGCCCGCATTTTGCGCAACAACGCCGTCCGTATTGGCTCCAGGGCCTGATAGGACACGCACGTGACAGCAGGGAAGCTTCCGGCCGCCTGTCCACCGTCTACATACCAATGTCCGTATAGAATGGGATGAGTTTGAGCGCGGGTCGTTATAGCATCAAGCAATACCTTAAGTCCCCCCTCGGATCTAACTCTGTCGAAGTAGCACCCATGGGACCGCAGTTTACGAAACAGAGGCTCGTCGTAAGTCGAAGCCGCCTGGCCAATCACCGCAATTCCCAGTCGCGGGATCGCAGGCTTTTCGGAGGGTACGGCCTCAAGCAAAGCTCCCGCATAATCGGTGGCCGCTCTCCGAAACGCATCCAGTTGATGCGTTGCCCAGAGATGAGTGGAAAGCTGCTCGACAAACTGCGCCGGCGAATTCACCCAGTCCATTTGTTCAAGTTGTGAAGACAACGTAATCTTGGCAAACTCTTGGACCCAGCTTTGACGCGACTCAGGGTAACGCGCGGCGGAAACCGACTGCAGATTCGCGAGTTCTTTCTCTAGAGCTCTGCGTTCCGCGGGAAACTTGAAATCGTAATCGATTGCTTCGCGGAGTAGATTGGGGACGAAACTCAAGGGAAGCCGTCGCAGCGGATCAACGTAGCCAGTAATTAGCTTTCTCGCCTCGGACGCGTAATTATTGAAGCTCTCGGTTCTGAGATTGCCAGGCAACATAAAAGTTACGCCAGCTCCGAAATTGGTTTGCCTTGCGCAAGTGCGGAAGAAAAGTCCAGCATCGCGCCGATGGTCGGGACTAAATCGGTAGATTCCATCGGCCGGTCGAAAACCACATTCTCGCGCACACCCGCGCCCAGAGCCATCATCCACGTGGTGCGGGAAGGCGCATCGCCAGTGCGATGGTGCTGGAAGCCGTTGCCGCCCGAGTCCTCGTCGGAATCCCTCCCGAAATCAGGCAGAATGAATAATGTGGTTTTACCCGCGTACTCAGGCTCGCTCTGGATGACCTTCCACACTTCCGCGCACAAGCGATCGGTGCGCCGGATGCCCTCGATATAAAGCGAATAAGCGCCAGCGTGTGCCACATCAATGTCATGCATGGTAATCCACAAAAGACTGGGAGCTTCGCGGCGCATCAATTGACGCACGACGTAGACCGAGAGTTCGTCCGGACTCGACAATGTCCTCGCATGCGCCTTAAAGTCTTCGACTGAAAGATTCAGTATTTTGTCGAGTTGCTCCAGTTCGACTTCGCTGCCCGCAAGCTCCGGTGCGTAAAAAGGAGTTTCGTAATTGTCGCGCAGCAGATGCTGGTAATCACTATGTCCGCCGGAGAGCGCTGCCGTGAGCAGGTGCTTCGGAAGAATTACTCTCGCGCCCAACCCCGCCCCATAAGAACGATGGCTGCTTTCCCCGATGCGATTAAAACCATTGCTGGGCGCCACAACCCAAGCGTCCGACGCTGGGCGCTTGCGGTCGCTTGCCGGAAGTATTCGAAGACGGTCGGGTGCTCCGGCGGAAGCGAGGCAAAGTTGTTGATGGTTTCGTACACTCCCGTCGCCAGGCTTGCCGTCGCTACATAGTGTCCAAGAATTCCGCGATTCACCACCTGTGTGAAAAAAGTGGATTGCGGAATCAGCTCTTTCATCAGGTGCGGAATGTTTTCCTGGCCCTCGGGCGCGAATGTCTCCTGGTCGCGCGCGCCACCGCCGAATGTGATGACCACAACTTTTCGATTCTTCGTGGCCACGCCAGCGTGCGCAAGTTTTCCGCAACCAAGCAGGGCGCTGCCCAGGACTACACCGGCAGCATCGCGCAGAAAATCGCGCCGGCTCAAACTCAGCCTTCGAGTAAGTTCTTGTGCCGGCGCAGATTGGTCAAGGGCGCTCATTTCTTCGAGACGTTCACGCCTTACTTCTCACTGTTTCGCAGTCGGACTGTCCTTCGCCGACAAAACAAATTGTTGAATCTCGGCGCGCTGCTTGTCGAGATCCGCCAAATGCCGCTGGCGAATCCCTTGATAAACCTGGAACTGCTGTTGCGCAAGCTCTTTTTCCCCGGTCCGCACGTAGGCTTGCCCGAGCCGGTAATAAGCGTCGGCAAGATCGGGATTCAGCTCGCGGGCCCGCACATACTCCGGAATCGCATCTTTATACTTACTTTGAGCCGAATAGAGATTGCCGATCTGCAGGTGAGCTTCGGCAAAGCTCGGGTCAAGCGCCACAGCCTTTTTCAGCAGAGCCTCGATCTGATGAAAGTCGACATCGGGGTCTTCGGCTCGCTTTCCCTTCCACAGGCTCATCGCATAGTAATAAAGAGCGTGTGCATTGTTCGGCTCAAGTTCCGCGAAGCGCCGAAACCGCTGGATTACTTCCTGAGCCTGGCCGGGGGAACTGTCGTAAGCGCGAGATAAAAAAAGATAGCAGCGCGCATCCGCCGGGTTCAGATCCGCACCTTTCAACAGCGCAGTGACGGCGTCGTCGTAGTTGCCGCGAGAATAAAGGGCGACCCCAAGACCGATCATAAGCCGCGCCGATTTCGGATATCGCTCCGTCGCCTTTTGAAACACATCGACTGCAGGCCCAAGCGTGCGGTGTAGCAGCAACTCGCTGCCCCAGTCGAATAAATTACTTTCGCTCGGGTCTTCATGAGCGGCGGCCTCAAATTCATTTTCAGCGGCTACAAATTGCCCGTCTTTTTCTTCCAGCTCGCCGAGAAGGTTGTGCAGCTCCGCGGTATTTTTCTGTTTCAGCGAGATCGTGGATCAACCGCCGACCATCCGCAAGTTTTCCCGTCAGAATGTAGGCCAGCGAAAGATCGTATCCGTTGTCGTAAGAGGAGGGATCAATTTTGTAAGCGCGTTCGAGATACCGAGCGGCCTTCGGAACCTGTCCAGCCCGCGCGTAAAATTCACCCAGATTGTGATTGGTATCGAAGTTTTGCGGGTCCAGTTCGACGGCTTTCTCGAATTGCTCTTGTGCGGGATCAAGCTTCCCCATGCGCACCAAGTTGGCGGCCAGGTTAGTTCTGGCCGGAGCCGAGTCCGGTTTCAAGCGCACCGCTTTTTCCAAATGTTGATTGGCTTTAGCGTCCTGCGATTGGGCCGCATAGACCAGCCCCAGAAGTTCCTGCGCCTCGAAGCTTTGTGGCACTTCGCGCACCAGAGTTTCCAGCTTGGCGGCAGCTTCGGTGAACTTGCCTTCGTTATTTTCCGCGATGGCCGCCTGGAACTCGCGCTCTAAATCATGGCTGGAAGTTTGCCCTACGGCAGAACTCGTCACGCACGCCAGAATTACTAGAGCAAAGTAGAACGCCCAGGATTTCAAACTCACAATCCTTGCATGGTACACCAGCCAGGGCACGCCAGATTTGGCCTGCGCAGTATCCGCCAGAAACAATTCAGGGAAGGACGCATCATAAGGTGGTCCTTCCCTGATGATGCTCAAGTCTAGAAATACAGCTTCAAAGCAAATTGGATCTGCCGCGGATCGTATGGAGCATCACGCGTAGAGCCGATTTCGCCGAAACTCGAATTGGTGAAGTTACCCGAGCCCGAAACCGCCACCACGCCATTACCGCCGAAATTCGGCGCGTTGAAATTCGGATGGTTGAAAATGTTAAAGAATTCAGACCTGAACTCCAACCTAAACCGTTCGGTGAGCGGTATGTTCTTGAATAAGGAGAAGTCTACGCGCTTGAACGTGGGACCGGCAACTTGGTCCGGCGCACCACCCAAAGTCGAGAGAGGGCAGGGAAGTGCCGTGCAGGGTGCAGGCTGGCTGAATGCCTTCGGGTTGCTGAACAAACTCAATTTGCCATTGGAATCTATGTGCAGCCCTCTACCCGGGTCCCCCACGAGGTAGTCGTAACAGCCGGTGTCAACACCAGTGCCCGAAGGACAAGGAAACGTAATCGGCTGGCCACCCTCCAGCACAATGGCAGTGTTGATGCTCCAGCCACCAAACACCTTGCTCGGTATCCCATTGTCAGATAGATAGCGCTTGCCTTTACCAAAAGGAAGCTCATATCCGCCGCTGAGGTGCAAGACGTTTCGAATGTCGAATGCAGCCAAACCGTAGTCGTAGTGGATGCCCGCTCCAACCACCTCAGGAGCGCGATAGCCTTGGTTATTGCCGTTGTTAAGCAGATCGACTGCGTCGGTGCGGGTCTTGGAGTAGGTGTAGGTAGCCAGGAAATTCAGCCCTCCGCAAATCGCTTTTCAGTTTTAGTCTGAAGGGAGTGGTAGAAGCTGCTGCCCTCCGTAATGGCATAGCTACCTGCTTCGCCGAAATCCGGAAAAGGAAGGATCGCGGTTCCGTTGGTCGGCGTGATTTGTGTGGGTTCATTGGAATTCGGAAACACTTCCAGGTGACGAGCCAGCGAGGTCACGTAACCAGCCTGAACGCTTAACGTCGGGGTTAGCTCATACTGGAGCGTAAAGTTTCCGCTCATGGTGTAGGGAGTTTGATAGTCAAACTGGATTCCGCGCAACGCCAGGCCGGAGGCGTTGACTGCGGTCGGGATGAGCGGGGTGCAAGAGAATCCGGTCTCCAAAGTTGCACTGCCAATTGGAGTGGCAGACGGACTGGTGCATCCGGTGTAGGTGACTGGGTGACCCGGGTCCGGCGGTTGGAATTGGAAATTGAACTGGAAGGGATAGTTTTCGCCCAAGTTCGGGGAATACCCTCGATTCTCAAAACCGTTAAAGAAAATTCCGAAACCGCCTCGTGCCACCAATTTTGGGCTGACCTGGTAGGCGAAGCCAATGCGAGGTGCAAAGTTCGCCTTCTGCGAATGACCCAGCCCCTTGCCGTATTTGTTGGTAATGTCGAGCCCGATGCCGTCTTTGGCCAGTAGACTGATAAAGCTTGCGGAAAGATCGGCTGGATTCGTTCCTCCCGGAAGTATGTACATCGGAGATCCAGTGGGAGAGCCTCCGGGCACGAAGTTAGCTTGGGCGCCATGATGTTCATATACCAGCCCGAAGAAGTCCCAGCGCAAACCCAGGTTGAGGGTCAGCTTGGGAGTGAGCTTCCAGTCATCGTTGAAATAAGTACCGTAGTAGTTTTTTCCGTTGTCCGTCAGGGAAATGTTGGAAGCATAAATCCCATTGTGCACTCCTCCGTCATCGTTGTTACCCGAAGGTCCGCCCACGTAATCGGGGCCACCCACGGACGATGGCATCGGAGTTAACAGGATCTGCGCCCGGCCGGTGTTGCCTGAGCCTACGCCTGGGATCTCCGTAAACAGGCCGCTATAGTCGTATTCTCCGTGCGACCACGGTGGTTGCAGCGTAGAAAACTTCACGTGCTGCCACTCGAATCCCATCTTGAACGTATGTTTGCCGTAGATCTTGGTGAGGTCATCTGTCAACTGAAAGGTAGAGCTGACTTCATCCGAAGGCAAAAAAGCATTGCTGCCCAGGGTGGAAAGTCCGCTGATCCCAAAGGCTGGCAATCCGCCGTTCTTAGCCACCTGCGGAATATCCTGGATGCCAAATTGCGCGGGAATGCCGAGTTGACCCGCAACCGGGCTTTCGCGCGTGGTGTTGAGGTAGTTGAAACCAACGCGGGCCACGTTCACTAAGCTCGGAGAGAAGACGTGCGTTTCGGCCAAAGCGCTTTGCTGCGCGATCGCTGTCTGCGGGCCCTGTTGGAAAGCGCCACCATCGGCGATGCCGCTGAAAATTCCGGGAATAAACTGGGGATCGTCCACGTAGCTGAAGCGGTAGAATATCTGATCTTTTTGCGAGAAGTTGATATCCAAACGGCTATCGAAGGAATTGCGGTGTTCAAATAATTTGGGGGAATTGGCGTAATTGCTGAAAAGCGAGGCGTTGGTGGCACTGGGATACAAATTCAGCAGCGCGATGGCGTTCTTATCCAACCGTCCGGCCGGGAGTTGGTTCAGGCCGCAACCGGCCAGAGTAAAGGCTGCCGTGGCGGGACCGCAAGTGCCGAAGGGATCGCGGACGTACCCAGTTGCGGTGGACTTGATGCCCGAGATGGGATCAACTACGCCACTGGTCACCGCCCGTGTCGTAGCGGGATCCAAAACCGTCCCCAGCGGGATCGTACGCCCCAATGCGTCGGTTTGCGTACCCGATTGCTCGGTAATCAGGTCCGAGAGATTGGTATAGCCACTGCTGCGCTCAAGCGCGGTCGGCACCGAGCCGGTGAGAATCGTTCCCTGCACGCGGCGGAACCCTTCATAATCGCCGAAGAAGAAAATCTTGTCCTTAATGATCGGGCCGCCCACGGCGAACCCGAACTGGTTCTGCCGGAGTTCGCCTTTCTTGATCCCGCCAGCGTCTTCAAAGTAGTCCGGCGCGTCCAATTTATCGTTGCGGAAGAACTCCCAGGCGGCACCGTGAAACTGGTTGGTGCCGGACTTGATGGTGGCGTTCAGTACTGCCGCTCCGGAGCGTCCGAACTCGGCACTGAAGTCTGAGGTCTGCACCTTGAACTCCGCGATCGCGTCCACCGGAGGCAGAACCACGAAGTTGGTTCCATTGAGAAAATCCACGGTATCGGAATTGTTGTCGATACCATCCAGCATGTAATTGTTTTGCGCCGGCCGGTTGCCATTCGCGGTGAACGCGCCGGATGAGGCATTGCCGCGCGTGTCCGACTCAGGCGTATTCACGCCGGCAGCGAGTTGGGCCAGAAAGGTAAAGTTTCGGCCATTCAAAGGAAGATTGTTTACATTGCGCTGGTCGACCACCTGACCGACCGACGCATCTTCTGCTTGCAGTACCGGAGCCGTGGTATTGACCTCGACAGTTTCGCTGACGGCGCCGGGTTGCAATTGGAAATTGGCCAGAACTCTAGCGCTCACGTCGACCTCTACGTGAGTCGTCAATTCGGTCTTAAAGCCTTTGTACGAGGCCTCGATCTTGTAAGAGCCAATTCTTACCGGGCTGAAACTGTACACGCCATCGGCTGCGCTGGTAGTGGTGAGGCTGATTGCCGTGCCTTCGTTGGTGAGCGTGACTTTCGCTCCGCTCAGCACCGCGCCCGACGGGTCGGTAATTGTCCCGGTGATGGAACCGGTATCGACCTGTGCCTGCAGGGAGCTGACGCTGAGAAGAAGACCAACCGTTAGAGCCAGGAAACCACGCACCACGCAAGAAACAGCCTGTCGGTTCATGAGCTCTCCTTTGAGCCTCTTACTTGCAACTTGGCAAGCCTCCTACCGCCGAACTGGGTCTGACACGCGCAAAATGTAATCGTATACATCGCGGGGCCGAAACATCCAATCTGACCTCCGCGCAAGTTGTGGGCTACGATATGCCACGGTGAAATTCTTTGTCAACCAAAAAATAATGCTTTTCTACTACCCCGCCAAACGCCGCCGCTCCTTGGGTGGGTTTTAATGGCTCGATTTCAAGCAATCACGGCGACGTCAGCCTTAGCGGACCTGCTTTTCAGGCGGAGCCAACTATCTCCTTTGAGGCACGCCCTCATCGCAGGAGAAATCCTTCTCCGCCAGACTATCCTTGGTGGGGACGACGCCTCGGGACGACCTCGCGGGATGGCGCCGCTGACGGAGGAGAATCGAACTAAGCCTTTTCCTCAAGCTTTACACTTTCCGAAGGAGTGCTAATATCTGCAACGCGCGTTTCTTTTCGAGCGAGGCTGTTTGACCAAGATTCTCAAGGATGGATCCTGCCCCAACTATCCCTCGCTTTCTCGACGAGCATTTCTGCGGTCTGCGGGCTGGGCACCTGCCTTGTTCATGGCCGCGCCTCTTTGTGGTTTAAGGGCCATGTGGGCGCCACGGCACGTCCTTCCCCCCGGCCTCGTCCACGCTCCGTATTCTTTTGCTGAAGCTCGACTTACTCCTCACTACGCGAACCAGCCCCCGCTGGAAGATGTTTTGCGTCTGGTCGCTCCCGGAGCAGATGGTTACATCACGGAAAAGTACGCCGCCGAGCTCCTGGAAATTCTTAGCGCATGGAGCAGTAGTCTTAAGAGTTCACCGCCCGATAGCCTCAAGATCATCAGCAGCTTCGGTGCACTTTCAATTGAAGCCACTCCATTCCACGATACCCAGGAACTGGCGGTGAGGTCCGGCGCGGGATTGGCGGTGCTCCGACGACGCTTCCCAACCACAGCAGTCGCGGGACGCGATGAATTTTCCAAAGAACTTGAAAACTACCTCGCTGCGCTATCAAAGATTGAAACGGCCGAATTTCAGATCGTAGCAATCGGGCAGGGAGCAACCGCCACCGCTCCCATTCACGTGGAAATTCGTTACGATCTAGTCGGCATATTTACTGACTCCACCCGCGAGGAGCGCATCGGGGTCTGGCGCACCCAGTGGCTCCGCGATGATTCGAGTGGATGGCGAGCCCTGCGCTGGGAAGCCACCGAGGAAACCGTGAGCCGGGTCCGCGAACCCTGGTTCGCCGACGTGACAGCGCAGACGCTCGGCCGAAACCGAATCCTATAGGCAGCAAATGCTTCACGGCGCCGACTACTGGCGTACCGTGCTCGATGGAGCCTGCGGCATCGACGTCTACGGTAACAATGGTTCGTCCGCCGGAGACATCGATAACAGCGGCTTCGATTCGCTCTACATTTGCCAGCCCCAGGGTCTTCCCAACCGTCTCTACTGCAACCGCGGCGATGGCATACTGGAGGACATAACAGAGCAGTCAGGAGTCGGCCTTCTGGAGGACACCGCGTGCGCCCTGTTCGCCGATTTCGAAAACAAGGGACTGCAGGACCTGCTGGTGGTGTGCGCCTCAGGTCCACAGTTATTCCTGAATCAGGGCAACCGGAAATTCAAACTGAAGCCCGATGCCTTCAAGTTTGCACAGCCTCCACGAGGATCTTTTACTCACGCCGCCATCGCCGACTACGACGGCGATGGACGTCTCGACATTTATCTCTGCCTCTATTCCTACTATCTAGGCCTCGATCAATATCACTACCCCTCCCCGTATTTCGATGCGCGCAACGGTCCTCCGAATTTCCTGTTCCACAACGAGGGCAACGGCAATTTTCAAGATCGCACGCGAGCCGCCGGATTGAATGCTGAGAACGACCGCTACAGCTTCGCCTGCGCCTGGGGAGACTACAACTCCTCCGGCCGCCCCAGCCTCTACGTAGTCAATGATTTCGGCCGCAACAATCTCTACCGCAACAACGGCGACGGCACATTTACTGCGGTCTCCGACGAAGCTGGTGTAAACGACGTCGGCGCTGGCATGAGCGCATGCTGGTTCGATTTCGACAACGACGGCAAGCCAGACATTTACGCGGCCAATATGTGGTCAGCGGCTGGCTTGCGGGTTTCGCAGCAAAATAATTTCCATAGAGAAGATCCCGAGGCGACTCGTGGTCTCTATCGCCGCCACGCCAGCGGCAATTCGCTTTACCGCAATCTGGGCAACGGGAAATTTGAAAACGTAAATTCGCAAGCAGGGGTCGAAATGGGCCGCTGGGCCTGGTGTTCAGACGCATGGGATTTCGACCACGACAGCTATGACGACCTCTACATCGCCAACGGCTATATTTCCGGCGCCGACACCCGCGACCTGGGAAGCTTCTTTTGGCGTCAGGTAGTCGACAAGTCACCAACAATTCCCATTCCATCTGTGAAATACGAGCACGGATGGAACGCCATCAATGAGTTGATTCGCTCCGACATTTCCTGGAGCGGCTATGAGAGAAACGTTTTATACGCGAACAATCACGATGGCACCTTCTCCGAAGTCTCAGGTTCCGTCGGCCTGGACTTTCCCGACGACAGCCGTTCATTCGTGTTAGCCGATCTCGATCATGATGGCCGCCTCGAACTGATTCTAAAGAATCGCAATGCCCCGCAACTCCGTGTGTTGCACAGCGTCGCGAAAAATATCGGGGACTCGATTGTCTTCCGCCTGCACGGCACGAAAAGCAACCGCGATGCGATTGGAGCCGCAGTTACCGTAGAAGCAAATGGCCATCGCCAAACGAAATATGTGCAGGCAGGTTCGGGATTTCTCGCGCAGCACACCAAAGAACTTTTGTTTGGACTTGGCCAAGCCAAAAAAACGGTCCAAGCCTCGATTCATTGGCCGAGCGGCCTGACTCAAACCTTCGACCATCTCCCAATCAATCAGCGAATCGAATTACACGAGGGCTCTAACGAAGTTATCGCCAGGCCTTTCGCAAGTTCACCTGCATCGTGGTTGCAGCCAACCGTTCCGGCCACTCCTGAGCAGTTACCGCCATCATTGCAGACATGGCTAATTCAACCCTTAAATGCTCCCGATTTTTCTCTGCCCGATCTCGCCGGCAATCTGCGCGAACTTCGTACATTCCGAAACTCCTTCGTCTTTCTAAATTTCTGGATGAGCAACAGTGGCCGTCTGCCTCGACCAGTTGCGTCTTCTTCGCAACCGATCGCAACTCGCGAGCGGCGGTGTTCAAATTCTCGGCATCAACTTGGACGATCCCGTCGATTTCCACTTCTTGAAGGCATTCGCGTCCTCGGAAAAACTCTCTTTCCCCAATCTGCTGGCCACGCCTGAAATCGCGGGCGTCTATAACGTCATCTATCGGTACCTGTTCGATCGTCGCCGCGACTTGCCGCTTCCCACTTCCTTCTTGATCGATCCCGCAGGCATGCTCGTGAAGGTCTATCAGGGTCCCGTAGAGTTGCGGCAGATTGACGAAGATGCTCGCTCTGCCCCTAAGACGCGAAGCCGATCGCATCAAAAAAGCACTGCCTTTCGCCGGAATTCTGCCCCAGGGCGGATTTCAGCGCAACGACTTCACCTACGGCGTGGCCATGTTTCAGCGCGGCTATCTCGACCAAGCGGCCGACTCGTTCAAGCAGGTTATCTCCGCCAAGCCGCAGGCTCCCGAGGCGTACTACAATCTCGGGACACTCTGTCTGCGAAGAAATAATTTGTCTGAAGCACGCCGCTATCTGGAACAAGCGCTGCAACTGCGTCCGAACTATCCCGATGCGTGGAACAACCTGGGCATGATTTCCGCCGAGCAGGGCAAGACCGACGAATCCATCGCCGCTTTCAACCAAGCCTTATCACTGCAGCCAAATTACACCGTCGCTCTGCTCAACCTCGGTAACCTTTATCGAAGAAATGGAAACTATGCCGACGCTGAAGTTTTGCTAACGAAAGCGCTCCAGTTCGCCCCCGACGACCCCGAAACCAATTACGCCGCCGGAATGCTCTACGCTCGGCAGGATAGTTTCGATCGCGCTTTGCAATATATGTCGAAGGCAGTAAGCCTGCGCCCGAATTACGCTGACGCCATCAACAATATGGGCGTCCTTTTCGTGCGTCAGCAACGCTACTCGGAAGCCGAGAACGAATTCAAAACTTGCATCCGAGTTGCCCCGAACTTCGATCAGGCCTATTTGAATCTGGCGCGTTTATATGTTGTTCTGAAAAACGAGCCGCGGGCAAAAGAAGTGTTGCAGCAACTCTTGCTCCTGCAACCCGGCCACAAAATGGCTCAGCAAGCGCTGCAGATGCTAAATTGACTTCCAGTTGTGACCGTTATGATTAAGGGGCTCCGGCGAAGTGCGACTTTTGTGTTTATGCAAATGCCGGCTCTAATCTTTGCCGGTGCCTTGGCCGCGGCACAACACACCGGTGCTGCGGCGAACTCCCCCCGCCAGTCTGCAATCCAATCCCCATTTGCCGCAGCTGACACTTTACTTCGCGAGGGTTCCATCGCCGAAGCGAGGCAGAAAATTCAAGAGCTACTCGCGCTGCATCCCGACAGCGTTGCCGGCTACAACCTCTTAGGAATTGTCGACAGCGGCGAAAAAGATTACTCAGGTGCGCTCGAAGCTTTTCAACACGCGCTCAAGCTGAGTCCGAACTCCGCCAAAACTCACAACAATCTCGGTAACTTGTATGTGGTGCAAAACCATCCCGAGCTCGCGGAAAAAGAATTCCACAGAGTTCTGCGCCTCAACCCCTCCGATAAAGAAGGGAATTACAATCTGGGCCTGCTGCTGCTGGCGAAAGGATCGCCACGGAGCGCTATCCCATACTTTCAGCGCGTGCATCCGGCAAACACCGGAACGAAATTTAATCTCATTCGCTGCTATTTTGAGTCCGGCCAAAACGCAGTCGGCCTAAGCCTCGCGCGAACGCTTTCCACGCAAAATAAGGACGACGTTCAGCTCCACTTCACTCTCGGCGTTCTCCTCGCTGAAGTGAAACAATACCGCGAATCTCAACTCGAACTCGAGAAAGCCAACGCGTTACAGCCGGAAACCTTCGAGATTCTTTTCAATCTCGGCCGGGCTTACCTCCGGAGCCGCGAGTTTACGAAGGCCGAAGTAACGTTGAACCGCGCACTGAAACTGAAACCCGATTCCGCCGACACGCTGTATTCGCTGGGCCAGATCTATGCCGAGCAAACCAAAGCCGTAGACGCTCTCGATGTTCTGGTGCGCGCCCACAAACTCGCGCCTGAAAATGTCGATGTAATTTTTCTGCTGGCCCGGGTCAGCATGACTCAGAACTATTTTGAGGACTCGATCCCTCTTCTCGAATCGGGACTGAAGCTGGCGCCGCAACGATCCGATCTGCACGCCGCACTCGGCGAAAGTTACTTCATGGCCGGCAAGGCGGACAAGGCTATCGAAGAATTCAAGTCGCTTACCGTGCTCGATCCTTCAGCGCGCTCCTACGCTTTTCTCGGTCTCTCGTATCGCAAGCTGGGCCGCTTCGACGAGGCCGAGAAATATTTTCAGGAGGGCCTCAAGCTCGACCCCCACAACGACTCCTGCCTGTTCAACCTGGGTTACATCGAAGAACGTCAGGGGAACGAGGCGGGCGCCGAGAAGATGTTTCAGGAAACATTGCGCGCCAATCCTAATTATCCCGACGCGCTCCTCGAACTCGCTAACCTACGCATCGCAAAGAAGAATTTCGCCAACGCCGCCGAATTGCTTCGCCGTTACGTTAAGTCCAGCCGCAACCCCGCGACCGGCTATTACAAGCTGGCCATGGTCGAGCGCAACCTGCACCAGAAGCGAAGCTGCCCAGCGCGATCTCAGCGTTTTTCAAACTCTCGCCAAAAACGCATCGACCGGACCCTATCCCTACGAACATCTCTTCGACTATCTCAACAACCGCTCCGATCTCGCTCCGCTAGCTCGCACTCAACTTGACGTCACCGAACTAAACGCGCAAATTGAAAAACATCCCGGCCAGCCTCAGGATCTTTACTTGTTGGCAGAAGCCTATTTGAAACTCGGCAACAACGATGAAGCCAGAAAAGCGATTGCCCAACTCGATCAACTAAGCGCTGCCGACTATCGCACCCAAACCGGCGTCGGGGTGTTGCTCGCTCGCTTTCGCCTATACGACGACGCGATCGCGCATTTTCAATCGGCCCTGCGCGCCAATCCCGATTCCGACGACGTCAAATTCGATTTGGCCGATGCTTACTTTCGCAAGGGTGTCTATCCCCAGGCACTGCAAACCGCGCAAAGCCTTTCCGTGCAAGGTCAGCAGGATGACGCGCTGCTCGCACTTCTCGGAGATATTTACGCACACATGAACGATGGCGCGCGAGCCGCCGAAATCTTCCGCGACGCCATCGCGCGCAATCCCGATAACGATCAGTATTACCTCTCGCTGACTTTGGTCGAACTGCGCCAGGGCGATGCTCGCGCTGCGCAACAGACATTGCAGAAAGGACTCGCACGGGTTCCGAGTTCCGGAAAAATCCTTTGGGGACTGGGTGTCGTTTCGGTGTTGGAAGGAAAGACCGCGCAAGCAGCCGAACAACTCGAACGGGCCGTCGAACTGCTGCCCGAGTGGGCGGGCAGTTACTCCACGCTGGGTGTTTTCTATTACGAAACGGGACAAGTCGACAAAGCGCGGGAAGTGCTCAATCGTTTCAAGGGCAGCAACGCCGGCGGACTCGACGTCAATCGCATCGAGCAGGCTTTATCACAGGCGCCGCCCTCGACTCCGTCGAAGGGAGAAATGTCGATGGATGCGCGGCAGCAGTTACTTCAATTCGCGCTCTTCCTCGCCGATCGAACCCTATGAAGCTCGATGACTTCCGAACCGCATCTGTGTCGTTGCTTTGAAAGGGCGCGGCTAGAAGCCGCGCCCTTGTTCCGACAATTCAAAACCGGCTTTAGCTGTTACAGTGTCGCAGTCCGATAATGTCGAGATCATCCCAGACGCGCCCAGCTTCCACTTCTCTGAGCCGCAGATTCGTTACTTGTGTTTTCAGCGCCATCATTCTCCTCGCAATTAGCCTAACCGCCCCTTCCGCCCAAACCCCTAAAACTCAAGAATCCGCCATCCCCGTCCGCTTCACCGACGTTCGCGAAAAAGCCGGAATCACTTTTCAGCAGGATGCGACCGCCACCGACGAAAAATATTATCTGGAAACCATGGGCACAGGCGTGGGCTGGATCGACTACGATCAGGACGGCCTGATGGATTTATTTTTCGTCCAATCCGCCGCAACTGATTTGTATAAGCCGCCGCACCCGCTGCGCTCCGCCCTCTATCACAACAACGGCGACGGAACCTTCACCGACGTCACCGAAAAGGCCGGCGTTGGCGGAAGCTGGACACTACGGTCAGGGCGTAGCCGTGGGAGACTACGACAATGACGGATATCCCGATCTCTACGTCACCGGCTACGGCAGCGCCATTCTTTACCACAACAACGGCAACGGAACTTTCACCGATGTTACCGCAAAGGCCGGAGTCGCCGACGAAGGCGGATGGTCCACCAGCGCCGGTTGGTTCGACTACGATAAAGATGGTTACCTCGATTTAGTTGTGACGAACTACATCGACTGGTCGCCGAAAAATAATCTGTGGTGCGGCGAGAAACGCCCGGGCTATCGTTCTTATTGTCATCCGGGAAATTACAAGGGGCAGAGAATCAAGCTCTACCACAACAATCACGATGGAACTTTCACCGACGTAAGCGACGCCTCAGGCGTCGGCAAGCCCGAAGCCAAAGGCATGGGCGTAGTGCTCGCCGATTTCAACAACGATGGCTGGCCCGACATCGCCATCGCCAACGACTCCTGGCCGAATTTTCTTTTTATCAACAAACACGACGGCACCTTCGAAGATGTCTCGTTTCACATCGGGTGTGGCAGCCGGGGAAGACGGCCGCTACGAGGCCGGCATGGGCATCGATGCGGCAGATATCGATGGCGACGGCTGGCAGGATATCTACATCACTCACCTTGATTTCGAATTGAACCGCCTTTACCTGAACCACAAAGACGGAACCTTCGACGACGATACCTTTCGCTCCGGCATCGGCAACAAAGCCATCTTGCTAAGCGGCGTATCGATGAAATTTCTGGATTACGACAACGACGGCTGGAATGACATTCTGCAATTGAACGGCGCCATGCTCGACAACGTAAATCTCTACCATAGCGAAGTCACTTACAAAGAGCCGCTATTGATGTACCGAAATTTAGGCAAAGGCCAATTCGCGAAAGTTTCCGAGTCTCTCGGCCCTGATTTTATGCGTCCCATCGTTGGCCGCGGCCTTGCTACCGCCGATTTCGACAACGATGGCGACATCGACGTCGCCATCAATATTCGCGGCGACTATCCTGAACTGCTGCGCAACGACGGCGGCAATGCCAATCATTTTCTGGAAGTTCTTCTTGATCGGCACCAAGTCCAATCGCGACGGCATCGGCGCTTCGCTAAAATTAACTTCCGAAGGATTCGTGCATGTCGAGCAATCCAAAGGCGGGATGAGCTACATGTCGGCCAGCGATCCGCGAATTTTCTTCGGCCTCGGCAAGCGCACTAAAATCGAATCGCTCGAAATCACCTGGCCCAGCGGCCAAGTACAAAAGTTGACCAACCTGCCCGTAGATCAGATCATCGCCGTGAAAGAAGGCTCCGGAATAGTGCCCCATCCCTTTCCCAAGGTGCCGAGTCGATAGTCATGAATTTTCCCCGCCGCCGTTTCCTCGGCTCTTCGCTTGTAGTTCTCGGCACTACTTTGCTGGACGCTCTTACGACACCGCTCTGGCGATGGAAAAAAGCGCCAAGCGTGGCCGCTACTGCGTCCTCTCCCTCCCGCGTCGCCGGTGGTATTCGTCGACGTAGCTCGCGAAGCAGGGCTGAATGCTCCCAACGTCTGGGGCGCGACCGATCACAAGCGTTCCATCATCGAAGCCAAGGGCAGCGGCTTGGCGTTCTTCGATTACGATCACGACGGCTGGCTCGACATCTATTTGACCAATGGAACCAAACTCGATCGCCCATTGGCCGCTCCGGCCAAGCTCCCACTTCTCATCTCTACAAAAACAATCGCGACGGCACCTTCACCGACGTCACCGAAAAATCAGGCCTGGCTCGAACTGGCTGGCAGACCGGCGTCTGCGTCGGCGACTACGACAACGATGGCTGGGACGATCTGTTCTGCTGCTTCTGGGGACACAACATTCTCTTTCACAACAACGGCGACGGTACCTTCACCGATGTCACTCGCAAAGCCGGCGTCTACGATGAGCAAGTCCGCTGGGGCGCGGGTTGCACCTGGCTCGATTACAATCGCGACGGCCTTCTGGATTTATTCGTCTGCAACTACATCAAGCTCGATCCCGCAAAAATTCCTCCTCCCGGCGAGCGAGCCGCTCTGCCAATGGAAGGGAATCCCCGTCATGTGCGGCCCGCGCGGTCTCACCGGCGATACCAACGTTCTCTATCGCAACAACGGCGACGGCACCTTCACCGACGTTTCGGAAAAATCCGGCATCCTGAAACCGGGCCCGCGCTACTCGATCACGGCTGTCTCTTACGATTTCGATAACGACGGCTGGCCTGATATTTATGTGGCCGTCGACTCCGAGCCCAGCATTCTGTTTCACAACAATCACGACGGCACCTTCACCGACATCGCCGTTCCCGCCGGATGCGCCTACAGCGATAACGGCCACGAGCAGGCGGGTATGGGCGTTGCCGTCGCGGATTACGACTGCGACGGCTGGCTCGACATCTTCAAAACCAACTTCGCCGACGACACCTGCAATCTCTATCACAACAACGGCGACGGCACTTTTACTGACGAGACTTTCG
The DNA here is from genome assembly GCA_963789875.1 of uncultured Acidobacteriaceae bacterium. GTDB lineage: Bacteria > Acidobacteriota > Terriglobia > Terriglobales > Acidobacteriaceae > Sulfotelmatobacter. The sequence goes on from CAWBMI010000003.1 coordinate 233,367, forward strand.
CCTCCGGAGTCGGGATCAACAACCGCTACGTCGCCTGGGGTTGCGGCTTCGTCGATTACGATAACGACGGCTGGGCCGACATCATTCAAATCAACGGCCATGTCTATCCTGAAATCGAAGGACACGGCATCGGCCAGGATTTCAAGAATCCGCGTCTGGTATACAAAAACCTGGGGCAGGGAAAATTCAAAGATGTCTCCGCAGCGATGGGCCCCGGCATCACCGAGCGCTTCTCCAGTCGCGGCGCGGCTTTCGGCGACTACGACAACGATGGCGACATTGACGCGGTTATCCTGAATCTGAGCGATTTGCCTTCACTGCTTCGCAACGATGGCGGCAACGCGCAGAACTGGATCAAGCTCAAGCTGATCGGCACCAAATGCAATCGCACGGCCATCGGCGCGCGCGTGCGCGTTGTCACCGGCACTCACGCTCAGATGGATGAAGTTCATAGCGGCAGCAGCGTAATGTCGCAAAGCGATCTTCGACTTGCACTTCGGCCTGGGAAAGTCGCAGATCATCGATCTCATCGAAGTAAAATGGCCAACTACGCAGAAAGTAGAAAAGTTTACCCAAGTGAAAGCCAATCAGATACTCACCATCCGCGAAGGCAGCGGGATCGTCGATACTGCAAAGTCGAAGACCGGCGGAACGAAATGAAAGCGCTGCTGCTCACCAAGTATCGCGAACTCGAGATCGCAGATCTTCCCGCACCCACTCCCGCTGCCGACGAAGTTTTGATTCGCGTCGCCGCCTGTGGAATTTGCGGCAGCGACGTTCACGGCTACGACGGATCATCCGGACGCCGCATCCCTCCCATAGTCATGGGTCACGAAGCCGCGGGCACGATTGCCGCGGTCGGCAAGAATGTAGCCAGCTACAAGGAAGGCGATCGCGTAACCTTTGACTCCACCATCTACTGCGGAACTTGCGCCAACTGTCTTCGCGGCGACGTCAATCTCTGCGACCAACGCCAGGTTGTGGGCGTGTCTTGTGGGGATTATCGCCGCGCCGGCGCCTTCGCTGAGTTTGTCGTTGTCCCCGCGCGCACCGTTTATCGCCTTCCCGAAATCCTTCCCTTCGAAGAAGCCGCGATGCTCGAGGCGGTGTCGGTCGCACTCCACGCGGTGTCGCTGATTCCAGTTCGTCCTCAGGACAATGCTTTAGTCGTGGGCGCGGGCATGATAGGACTGCTGATTGTGCAGGCTCTCCACGCCGCCGGCTGTTCGCACATATATGTGTCCGATGTCGATCAATCGCGCCTAGATTTAGCTGAGTTTGCCACTGGCCTGCTGGCGGGACCTAGCCTTCTCCCGCAAGTAATGGCGGTCACCGAAGGAATTGGCATGGACTTTGTGATGGAGGCCGTTGGAATCAACGCAACAGTTTCTGCAGCGATCGACAGCGTTCGCAAAGGCGGGAACGTCGTTCTGGTCGGTAACGTCTCGCCCGAAGTTACCCTGCCCTTGCAGAAAGTTGTAACCCGCCAGATTCGCTTGCAAGGCTCGTGCGCCTCAGCGGGGGAATATCCTCGCGCCATTGAATTGATGAGCAGCGGAGCCATCCGGGTGAAGTCTCTCATCAGCGCGGTCGCTCCGCTCGAAGAAGGCGCGCGCTGGTTCGAGCGCCTCTACGCACGCGAGCCGAATCTGATGAAAGTAGTTCTCGCGCCCGGAAAAACTTCGTGAATAACAATCTTTTCGATCTCGATGGCCGGGTTGCGATCGTTACCGGAACCAGTCGCGGCCTCGGTCAATACATGGCGCGTGCATTAGCCCGAGCGGGCGCTGACCTTATTCTCACCAGCCGCAATCGCGATCACTTGTTGGCCTTCGAGAAAGAAATCGTCGCGTTAGGCCATCGCGCGGCTTCACTCGAACTCGATGTCCGAGATCAGACCAGTATCGAGCGCATGGCCACGCAAGCCGAACAGGCTTTCGGCCATCTCGATATCCTGGTCAACAATGCCGGATGCAACGTTCGCAAGCCCGCGCTCGAAGTGACTTGGGACGATTGGAATTTAATTCTCGACACGAATCTTCGCGGAAGTTTCTTCGTAGCTCAAGCCGTAGCCCGCAGAATGATTCCGCGGCAATACGGTCGCATCATCAACATCGGCTCGGTTACCAGCGTGGCCGGGTATGCGGGCCTTGGGCCGTATGGGGCCAGCCGCGGCGGCATTCGCCAACTGACCATGAGCCTCGCCGACGATTGGGGCAGGCACGGAATCACTGTGAACTGCCTTGCTCCCGGCTGGTTTCGGACCGAGCAAAATAAAGTTTTGTACGAAAATAAAGAGTGGATCGAATATCTCTGCGATCGCATTCCGCTCAAACGTCCGGGCCGGCCCGAAGACCTCGATGCGGCCGTAGTCTTCCTAGCCGCCGAATCGAGCCGCTATGTAACCGGCCAAACCCTCCTGGTAGATGGCGGAATCTCCACCGGCGCCACGCGCGCTCTGGTTTCTTCTCCAGAAAAGAAAAGCTAGAAGGGCGCGTTCACAATAGCTCGCGCGCTGCCGGAGCAATTGCAATTTCAATCTGCTGTTTTCCGAGCTGCGGATGAACTGCCGTAAGCCTCACTCTACCCGGCTCTTCTTTCGCCCGAATCCACACCGCCCCAGTGCCGCCCACCAGCGCAAACGGATTGTCACCAATAATTTCTGCCGGACCCTCCAACTCCAACTTGATCGCTTCGTTGGCGAACGACCGGACGGCCCCATATTCATCAGTTACGCGCAGGACGACTCGCGTTGTATCCGCTCCGTCGGCGGCCAGCTTAGTATCGTCGGGCAGAAGCATGAATTTCGCATCGACGCCTTTGCCGGAATAAGTTTTCGTAATCACCAGCTTGCCCCCGATATATCCCTCTAGCTTTAAATCGCCCCACTTGTGCCAGGGATCGCCTAAATCCAAAGTGAACGGCGCATAGCGAAGATGCGGGAACTGTTTTCGATCGGGATCGCCTTCCACAATCATTTCGTCGCGAATGTAAAGCTTGATGTGGTCGCAATTCGAACAGACCACGGCCTTCGAGAAACCAATATCCGCATCTCCGCGCGCCCAGTGAAAAGCCGGCTCCAACACGATCTCTTCCGCCGGATCGCACTGCGATTTATAAAATCCCGCCGCCGGCTTCGGTTCGCGAAACATATCGGTCACGCCGTGATAGCAAATGCGGTCTCCCGATCCGAAGTTGCCGTGCGTGTTGTAGTCGAAGGCGCACCAGGCAATGCCTCCCGCATACTGCGGGTTCGATGCCAGCTGGTCGTGAACCCGCGCGTGCCGGATCATATGCTCAGTCAGCCGCGCCACCTGATCGATCGTCTTCGTCGGGTACGTATGTCCCACAAATTCCGTATTCAAATACCGCGGATGATTCGGCGGTTGCAACGGAAATCCGAAATCGTTCATGGTGAACACATCTTCCAAAAACTCCGACTCCTGAAAATAGCGGATGCCGCCCGTCTGCCGCGTCGGGTCGAGCTTGTGCGCCTTCGCGTTAGTACGCGTGTAGAAATCATGATTATCTTTGGACTCGTTGATTCGCACTCCCCACAGAATGATCGACGGATGATTCCAATCCCGACGAATCATGCGGCTGACATTGTCCACCGAAATATCCTGCCAGGGCTGATCGCCAATATGTTGCCAGCCCGGAATTTCCTCGAGCACGAGCAATCCAATCTCATCGCAGGCGTCCAAAAAATGCCGCGACTGGGGATAGTGCGACGTCCTGACGATGTTGCACTTGAGTTGATTGCGCAGGATCGTGGCGTCGCGCCGTTGCACTCGCCCAGGCATGGCCTGTCCCACGAAAGGAAACGTCTGGTGCCGGTCCAGCCCTCGCAGCTTGATCACCTTGCCGTTTAGCGCGAAGCCATGGTCTGTGAAAGAGGCCTCGCGAAATCCGATGCGCCGCGAAACACTATCCAGCTGCCGATCCCCGCGCCACAGCGAAACTTCGACGTTATACAGATTCGGATGCGCGAGATCCCAAAGTTTGATCGACTTCAAATCTGTCAGCCGGACCGTATGCACGGCGGCTTCGCCGCTCGCAGTCGAGGCCGGAATCGTTTGAGAACCCTTTTCCACCACGCGATCCGCATCTCGAAGCACGACCTCTAATCGCAACGATTCCGATGCCTCAAGATTCAGAACGTGACAATCAACCTCCACACCAGGATGTTCACTGAGCACATCTTTCGGCTTCGCAAACACGTTTTCAAGAAATGTCCCCGGCACAACCCGAAGGGAAACCTCGCGATAAATCCCGCCAAAAGTCAAATAGTCAATTTCATAGCCGAACGGAGGAATATCCGGACGCTCGGTCGAATCTACATCGACCGCCAGAACATTCTCACCGTTAAAATCCAGGTGCGGTGTGAGCTCAAAAGAAAATGGCGTGTACCCGCCCTTGTATTCTCCCAAGCGCGTTCCGTTCAACCACACGGTCGATGCCGTCATCACTCCTTCAAAATCGACGAATACGTGCTTGCCGCGCGCTTGCGCAGGAACCTTAAAGTGCCTTCGATAACTCGAAACGAATTCATAGCTCTTCTCATCGAAGCTGTGCCAGGGCATGCGAACATTGGTGTGGGGAATCACCACCTTCGCATAAGCGGCATCGTCAAAATCTTTTTCATGAGATCTCTCAGCCACCGAGCGGCTGTAGAGCCAACTACGATTCATAGGAAGAACCATTCGGCCCCCGCTCGCGCCTGCTTCCTCCGCAAACGCTGACGGAATCAGTTTCGCGCTTGCCATCAATGTCCCGGTCGCTTTTAGAAAATGTCGTCGATCCATCGGATTCCCTCCCGCCTTTCTCTGCAATTCCTCGGGCATTATCTACGATCAGGTCAAGCGTGTAAACGTTTACGGACAAACCGTGGTCTGACATCACGAAAGTTAAGAAGCCGCTAAAGTGCTGCCGTTGTCCGGCACTCAGTGCACCTTAGTATCGTTCGTGGGCCGATAAATCAGAAAGCACCCGAGATAACAGCGGGTTGACACGCTGCCACTTCCGGCTTATGGTTTTTCCTGCGAATGTAATCGCTTGCAGGCCCGCATTTCATGTGCTCGTTCGGTCTGACCAAAACTTCATCAGGATTAAAAAAATGGAGTCGACAGAGCTGGCCCGAAAATTTACGGGCATGTTCGGCGGGCAACCTGATATCTTCAGCGCTCCCGGCCGCGTCAACTTAATCGGCGAGCACACCGATTACAATGACGGCTTTGTCATGCCCAGCGCCATCGGCATGCGTACTCGCGTAGCCATCTCGCGCAGTGCGGAACCCAAGTTGCGCATACACTCCCAGGATTTTCCCCAATCTTTCGAATTCGATTCCGATAATCTGCCCCGGCAAGCAACCGGCGCTTGGTGCGACTACGTGCTTGGTATCGCCGTCGCTCTGCAGCAGAATGGACAAACTTCACCCGGGGCAAATCTTTTTGTGCAAAGCGAAATTCCCATGGGTGCCGGCCTCAGTTCCTCGGCGGCCATTGAAGTTGCCAGCGCTCTTGCGCTCCTCAGTCTGCATGGTGCGACTCTGCCCTTGCCGGATATCGCGCGGCTCTGCCAGCGCACCGAGAACACTTTCATCGGCGCCCGCGTCGGCATCATGGATCAGTTCATCTCCTGCCTGGGCAAAGCTGGACACGCGCTTTTGCTCGACTGTCGCTCGCTGCAGTTCGAGTTCATCCCCATCCCCCACCACGTCCGTATGGTGATTTGCAACACGATGGTGAAACATCAGCACGCGGGTGGAGAGTACAACCGCCGCCGCGAAGAGTGTGAGGAAGGCGTGCGCATCCTTGCCCGCTGGTATCCCGAGGTTCGTGCGCTGCGCGACGTTTCAGTCGATCAGTTGGCCCGTCACGCCCACGACATGCCCGAAATAATTTACAAGCGTTGCCGTCACGTGGTAGAAGAAAACCAGCGCGTGCGCGAAGCTGCTGACTCCCTGCGCAGCGGCGATCTGCCCGGCTTTGGAGAACTCATGCGAGCCTCGCACCGCAGTCTGCGCGATCTCTACCAGGTGAGTTGCGCGGAACTGGATCTCATGTTCGACTTCGCCGAAGGTCTGCCCGGTTACTATGGCGGGCGCATGACTGGAGGAGGCTTTGGCGGTTGCACGCTCAATCTCGTCGAAGCCGAAGACGCGCAAGCTTTCGCGGACCAGATTTCAGCTCGCTACCACAAGGCCGTCAACATCAAACCGGCGATTTACATTTGCTCCGCGGACGATGGTGCCCGGCTAGAAAGCAGCGGGAACAGGTCGCCCCGCTGAGAGTTGTCCCTTCTAGGAAATCGCCCGGGCCTCAGGCTCGGTTGCCGTCTCCGCTTGCCCCGCAGCCTTCACCTGAGCCGTCGACTCGCGCTTCACCAGGCTCGTGCTGATTTTGATCTCGTGCCCTAGCTCCCGCTCGCCCGAAACCGTTTCATACAATGCATCGAAAGCCTTGCGCCCCAGTTCATCGCGAGAAAGCCGAATCGTCGTGAGCGGTGGCTGGGTGAACCGGCTGAGTTCGATATCGTCAAAGCCGACCACGGATATATCGCGCGGCACCTGTAACCCAACCCGCGTAACCGCGCGTAACGCTCCGATCGCCGTCAGGTCGTTTGACGTGAGTACCGCAGTCGGAGGCTCGGGAAGCGAAAGCAGTTGCATCATCGCCTCTTCGCCTCCATCGATCTTGTGGTTGCCTTCGACCATGCTTCGTTGTCGCTCCCCAATGCCGCAAGCCGCAATGCATTTCAAAAATGCGGAGCGGCGAGTGCGCGCCGATTTCAACGTCAGCGGACCGCTGATAAATCCCACTCGCTGGTGTCCCAGCGCAACAATGTGCTGGACGGCTTCGCTGATTCCCTTGGAGTAATCCACGTTAATGTTGCTGATCAGTGGCTTCAGTTTTCCCACGTCCAGAAACACAATCGGAAGCCGCCGGTGTGAGAGTTCATCCAGCAGATGACGGTCGAGTTCCGAAGTCATGATCGCAACTCCATCCACTTTGCGCTCGATCATGCGCCGCACGCATCCGCTCATGCGTTCGGAATCGTAATCCGTATTCGCAACGATCACTTCGTAGCCGCGATGAATGGCGGCAAACTCGAAGCTCTTCACCAGTTCCGGAAAAAACGGATTCACGATGTCGGAGATGATCAGGCCGAACATATGGCTGCGCCCCGAAACCAGCGCCCGGGCCTGCGTGTTGGGGTAGTAGCCCAGTTCGCGAATTGCGCGCCGCACCTTCTCCGCGGTTCTCGGCCGCACCAGGTCGCTATGATTGATCGTCCGCGAAACCGTAGCGGTCGAAAGCCGGGCGCGCGCGGCGACTTCCTTGATGTTCATGGTGGCTCAGATTACCATCATTTTCCGCTTGCGGTTACATCGTTTCCGCCGCCACTTTACGCACTCTGTGTAATCGATTACAATCCCGCCGGGCTTGCACTAAGGCCGCTTCTTTGCGAACAATGCTCATGGAAGAATAATCAGCGAGGATTCCCCACCCGTGGACCTGAGCCAGCTTCGAGGCAAGTCGCATCGACGTTACAATCCGCTTACCCGCGACTGGATTCTGGTTTCACCTAATCGCACCGAGCGCCCGTGGCAAGGTCAAACCGAAAAGCGCGCCGATTCAAAACCGCCTTCCTACGATCCCACCTGCTATCTCTGTCCAGGAAATTCTCGCTCTGGCGGTCAACACAATCCTAAGTACTCCGCGACTTTTGTCTTTGATAACGACTTCGCTGCTCTGCGGCCCGATCTTCCCGACCTCGAGATCACTGACGGCGAAAAGAATTTGCTCATCGCCAAATCCGAGAGCGGCAGATGCCGCGTGCTCTGCTTCTCGCCGCGCCACGACCTAACCCTCGGCGAAATGCCGGACGCCGACATTCGCACCGTCGTCGACGTCTGGGCCGATGAGTACCGCACACTTGGCAGTCTTCCTTTCATCAATCACGTACAGATTTTCGAGAACCGCGGCGCCGTAATGGGATCCAGCAACTCTCATCCTCACGGCCAGATCTGGGCTACGCAAAGCATTCCCAACGAGCCTCGCAAAGAGCAAGAATCTCTCACCCAGTATCAGCGCGATCACAGCAGTTGTCTCCTCTGCGACTATTACGCTTTGGAACTTGCATCGGAAGATCGCATCGTTAGTCAGAACGATTCTTTTCTCGCCGTCGTGCCCTTCTGGGCGACATGGCCCTTCGAAACTTTGTTGCTGAGCAGGCGTCACGTAGCCGATATCGCCGCGCTTTCTGCTTCCGAGCGTCTCGCGCTTGCTGACATACTCAAGCGCCTGACCACCCGCTACGATAATTTGTTCCAGGTTTCCTTCCCGTACTCGATGGGCTTTCACCAGCGTCCCACCGATGGCAGCGACCACGCCGAGTGGCACTTTCACGGACACTTCTTCCCACCGCTGCTGCGCTCCGCCACGGTCAGGAAATTCATGGTCGGCTTCGAACTCCTGGCTTCACCGCAGCGCGATATGACTCCGGAACTAGCCGCCCAAAGACTGCGCGACTTGCCGGAGCAACATTACTAAACATTACTAGACGATCAATCGGCTAAGTTGAGCCGCGGTCGCACTGAAGACTGGGACAAAGGACAGGTGACGCACCCCCACGGTCCCTTCAAATACACTGCCGCAAACCCAGATGGAAGAGGTACAATTCTTGTATACCGGCCCAAAAAATGGTCCTGTCGCCGGGGCTAAAAAAGCCGATTAGTAAGATATGCAGGCAACTTGGCGGAACGAGCGCTCATCACTGTTACTAGCCATGTGTCCGGGGCGCCGTCTCAGCATTTAGCACTCATTAACAGCCATCGCGATTGCTACAAAGGGGAAAGCCGAATCGGGGAACATGTCATCCGTAGAAGTAAATCCGAACCAGCTTAATCCGAACGAAGCAAGTTCGAATTCCATGCCCGCGCCGGAAGTGCACCTGCTCCTGGCTCCCGACACCTTCGAGCCTCTCTACAAGTCGCTATTTCGCGGCCTCGATGAATTTTTCTTCCCCAAGAAACTTCCGCCTCTCAAGCTCGAATCGAAGCCTATCCCGGTCAAGGATATCTGGGGTTTCTACAACTATAAGAAGAATGGCGCTCTCGGTTCGACCGTGGCTCATGTGATTGTGCTCGCCTTGATCATCGGAGGCACGATTCTTGGTCGGCGAGTGATCGCTCAGGTCTCAGCCAAGCCTCAGACTGCAATCACGTTGCTTGATCCCGGCGAGTATGTCTTGAAGCCCGCCAAAACGCAATCCGGCGGCGGTGGTGGTGGTGGCGACCGTGACGTTCTGCAGGCCTCCCAAGGCAAACTACCAAAGTTCTCGTTGAAGCCCCAGCTTGCGCCTCCAGTCGCAGTGATTCGGAACATGAACCCCAAACTGGCGGTCGAGCCTACGGTAATCGTGCCTCCGGATATCAAGGTCGCCATGAATAACATGCCGAACCTCGGCGACCCGAAATCCTCCGCCATCATTCCCTCGAACGGGACTGGATCCCAAAGTGGCATCGGATCAGGCTCCAACGGCGGCGTCGGCTCCGGCGACGGACGTGGCGTTGGCCCCGGCAACGTAGCTGGCATGGGTGGAGGCGCCTTCCGCATCGGCCGCGGAGTAACCCCGCCGCGCGTAATCTATCAAACCGATCCCGAGTTCTCCGAAGAAGCTCGCAAGGCCAAATACCAGGGAACCTGCGTGTTAAGCGTGGTAGTCGATGCGACCGGACGCCCCACCAACATCCACGTGCTAAACACCTTGGGCATGGGCCTAGACGAAAAGGCCATCGAATCGGTCAAGAACTGGAAGTTCGAACCCGGCCAAAAAGACGGCCACCCCGTCCCGGTAGTGATCGCCGTAGAAGTAGACTTCCACCTATACTGAGGCCTGCAGAACTCTCGCTGGAACTTTGTCATTCCGAATCGGGCTGAAAGCTCGGTGAGGGCCTGCCCTGAGCGAAGCCGAAGGGAACCTGTTTGCCGTGGGCGCAGACCCAGCTTCAGCCCCGCTACTCTTTCAAATCCACATGCTGCACATCCACAATCGCCCGGCCCAAGAACCTCTCGCCCAGCCGCTGAAATTTTTCCACCGAATCCGTAGCAAAAAATCGAATCCGCGGCAAAGCCCTCCGCTCCTCAGCCCCCGATTTCACCGGCAATAACTGCGCCAATTGTCCCACCACAGCCTGCGCAGTCGACTCCGCCGAATCCACAATCAAGGCGTGCCCTGGCGCCACCCGCCGCAGCAAGTCCTTCAGCAGCGGATAATGCGTACACCCCAAGACCAGCACATCCGCATCACGAAAGCCATCGGCAAAAGCCTCTCCCAAATAAATTCGCGCCACCTGCTCCGTCACTGGATGCTCAACCCACCCTTCCTCAACCAGCGGGACGAGGAGCGGACAAGCCTTCTCCAGCGTCTCAATCCCTCGAGCCTCCAACGCCCGGCGATAAGCATGACTGGCAACAGTGGCTTCCGTCCCAACAACCACAACTCTCTTATTCTTGCTAGCCGCCGCCGCCGCTTCAGCCCCAGGTTCCACTACTCCCACAACCGGCACATGGGCTGCGACGGCAATACGGTCCAAAGCCAGCGCCGTTGCAGTATTGCAGGCAATCACCAGCAACTGCGCCCCGTGGCTTTCCAGGTAGTGCGCCGCTTCCACCGCATACCGCGCCACCGTCTCCACCGACTTCGATCCGTAGGGAAGGCGCGCCGTATCGCCAAAGTAGAGGTAGTCAGCTTCCGGCACAACCTCAAGTAAAACTTTAAGGACGGTGAGCCCCCCGAAGCCGGAGTCGAAAACGCCGATTATGGGACGCCGTGCAGCCACGTCAAGCCGGTCTCAACTGCTTGAAATCTCGGACTCGCAACTGAACGTTCGGAATTGAGGCTCTTTTTTCGGTGGAGAGCTCTTCGACAGCGGCTTCGACCACATCCCGATTCAGGCGCAGCTTCGTCAGGAATTCTCTTAAGTGGTCGAGACCGGAAACATGCCACGTCGCGCCGTAGACGTATGCGTCTTCAACGAACCTGTCACCGACAGGTACATTAAGAATTCTGAACGTCCCGCCTTGGTGCCGCGCATAGGTGACGTAGTAATCCGGAGTTCCCGTGAGAGCGTTCTGGGATTCCATGATCTCAACGGGCCCGCTATAGCTCGTCCGATCTTCAAGAGACTTCAACACGGGATCCTTGGGACTGCGCAGAAAAATCCTTCGCCAGGGAAGGTCTGGATCCAGGCCCGCATCGTGCAGAGTGCGCAGAACTCGTTCGTATGCTGATCTGTGGCCTTCGGAATCGACCAGGGGAGTGGCTATGAAAAGCTGCCATTCGCTGATTTGGGGGGTGTGGGCCCAGAAGGCAATGTTCACCTTTATGTCGGCCCATGCCAGCGCTTTAAGGATCCTTCGACCAACGTCAAGATCTCTATCTACCAGCGCTGTCGTAGCCATCTCAAAACCCCATTTCTCCCCGTCGCGGCGCGATAGATATCCTGCGCGCTCAGGCCTGCTACTAAGTATCGGCTATCGACCGTCCAATCCTTCACTAATAACCAGTTCGCTTTGAGAGCTGGATTGCTTGCTACCGCTGCATTCAGGGCAGTCTCCAAGTCTGCAGCTACAAGTAGTTTATTCAAATCATGGTCATACATGCTAGAGACAATCTTTGGCTTCGGCGGAAAATCGTGTCGGTTAGTCCTTCGAGCTATCGCGGATTTCAGCGCACACTCCACGGCGAGGCCAGCCAAATAGTAGGCTCCTTCATTGTTCCCGCTCTTCAGGAGTACGCGAGCGTCACTTAACCTCATCCTGGCTAGGCGTTGAAAGTCCTTGCGCGTCATGCACGGGGTCCTTCATCTACGTTCGGTTGGAAGCCGAGAGGTCAAGTGCATCTGACCTGATTCGAACGCCTCCGCAGCACCCCCCCGGCGGAATGGGCGCCCCATGCGGGCAAGTCCGCGGATGCCCCAGAAAAGCACAAATCTTATCCGTAGCCTCCGGCGAGAGAATGTGCTCGAACTTGCACGCCTGCTCCTCGATTTCGGATTCGCTGTCCATGGCAAGGCTGTCGGTAAAAAGCCGCTCCGCCAGGCGGTGCCGACGAATAATGCTCCCAGCGCGCTCTCGTCCTCGCGGAGTCAGTTCCACGATCAAAGTCCCATCGCCCGCCGACGCCGAAACCGGCTTTAGCGCATCATGGCACGGATTCACAAAGGGCTTGTGATCGTGCGCCATCGGAGGATGCGGCGCCGAAACTACCAGCCCCATCTGCATCATCTTCTCAATCGCCAGGCTTACGGGCAAAGCTCCATGCACTTCCATGCGCTCGACTTCCGCAATCTCGCCGTGTTCAGCCAGCACCCACAGCTCTTCGAGCACTTCGTCGAACTGCTCTTCGTCCGCCATGGCAAAAACTTCCTGCGAGGCAATCTTGCCGTGATGGAACTCGACCCGCCGGTCGGCCAGCCGCGCCACCACCGGATCATGCGTCACCATCACAATCGTCCGCCCCTGCTTATGAAACTCCCGCAGCAGCCGCAACACCAGCTCTTCGTTATGCGCGTCGAGATTCCCGGTTGGCTCGTCGGCAAGAATAATCTTTGGATCGTTAATCAAAGCTCGTGCAATGCACACGCGCTGCTGCTCGCCGCCTGAAAGCTGCGACGGCAAATGATGCACGCGATCGCCTAGGCCAACCCGCGTCAGTGCCTCAATCGCCTCCCTCTGATCGGTCATGCTGTGAAAGTACTGCGCCAGCATGACGTTCTCAACCGCAGTGAGAAACGGAATCAGATGGAACTGCTGAAAAATAAATCCAATCTTCTCGGCGCGCACCCGGTTGAGTTCGTTCGCCGAAATTTCCGCGACATTCTCGCCATCGAGCCAGATTTCTCCAGAGCTCGGCCGGTCCAGGCACCCAATTAAATTCACCAGCGTCGATTTCCCCGATCCCGAGGGCCCCATGATCGACAGCCACTCACCCCGCTCAACACGTAGCGAAATATGATCGAGCGCACGAATCGCGCCATTTTCTCGACTACTGGGGGGTGCCACACTTCTCGCCGCTTTTGCGAGAAGTGGGATTCGCCGCAGCTTTGGCAGGGTAGAGCTTAGTTACATTCTTAATCTCAATCATTTCACTCGCCCTTCAAAATCACCGCCGGCTGCACGCGCCGCAGCAACGAAATCGGCAAGATCGCGGAGAGCAACGTAACCACTATGCTACCAGCCAGCACAAAGGGCAGCACGCTAAAACGCGGCACCACCGGAGCATGAAAGTTGACTCGCCCGATCCAAGCCGCAATGCCGATGCCCACAACAAATCCGATCAGCGCGCCGGAAGCGCCCAAAGCCGCCGCTTCCGCCGCAAAAAATCCATTTAGCAATCGGTCCGATGCTCCCAGCGCCTTCATAATGGCAAAGTCTCGCCGCCGGTCAAAGACCCAGCCCATCAGCGTAGAAAGAACGCACAGCCCCGCAGTTAAAATGATGAGCGCAGTTGCAGCCAGCAAAGTAGCCCGAGTCTTGCCCAGCACACGCGCCTCGCCCTCCATAATCTGCCGCACCGGATGCACATCGGCCGCGGGAGTCGCGCTCTGCAGTCGTTGCAACAGGCCGTTAATTTCCCCGGGCGAACCGCTGGCTGCAACTTCGATAGTAGAAGGCTGAACTCCAGTCCACGCGACGAAGTCCGTCAAAGAAAGATAGACTCGACTGTCTTCGGCAGCCCCGGTCTGCACAGTTCCCGCTGGCGTGACGCGAATATCGTGTCCCTGAAACGTGAGATCAAACGCCTGATTCTTCGCCGAAACCACCGAAGCGGCTCGCACGCCCACCAACGCCTGTAGCGGGGCCGACGGCCACCGCGTCACCGACCACCAGCGATCCAGTTGACGCACCCGGTCAAAATCCGCGCCCACCACGACCACCGGCCGGCCATCGGCAGTCCGCGCCACAACCATCGCGAACGGAGCGACCACTCCCTGTCCCGCGATTACCGATTCAACTTGCGATAACGAATCAGCCGGAAGGGAAGCGCCGTCCTTGCCGACAAGAATAATGTTCGCCCCATAGCTGCGAAACTCGTGCCGCAGCTTGGACTGCACGTCAACGTAAAGATTCAACATCGCCGTGGTCACCGCCGCCGCTACAACAACGGCTAACAGCGCCGAAGCCGCGCGCCCGCGCCGCAAGATAGCGGCCCTCACGAGCATCCGCACAAACATTGAAGTATGCGGAGCCTGCGCCCGTCCCGCGGCAACCTCTTGCGCCGAGTGCAGTTGCGCTGAAGCGTTCACAATTCACCTCGCAGTGCGAACACCGGGTCCAGTCGCACCGCATTGCGAATCGCCGCAGCGCTCCCGGCAAAAGTAACGATCACCGCGATCACCAATATCACCGGCAACAGCACCGCAGAGATCGCAATCTCCGAATTAAAAATCGAGCGCCCAATCTCATGCGCCAGCAATCCGCCAGCGGCAAATCCAACGCCGCCGCCAATCAAAGCTAGCAGCGTAGCCTCGGCAAAGAATATTGATGCCACCGCTAATTTCCCTGCGCCCAAAGCCTTCATCAAACCCACTTCCGCGCGCCGCTCAAAAATCGCCGTAGCCATCGCCGCCGAGACTGCAAGCGCCGAAGCAAGCAGAGCCGCCAGCGTTACCAGAAAAATCAATCCCTCGATGCGCGTCAGAACCGCACCTTCGTTCTGCGCTACTTGTCGAATTTGCTCCGCATGCGAATGCGGAATCGCCTCCATCAACTGGTAGGCAATCGACTGCGGATAAGGCGAGCAATACCACCGATCATAAATCTCTCCGGACATGCTCCTTGGATCGCGCTGCCCGAGCGCGTCCTCCGGCTTGGTGAGAGCGCTCACATAAACGCGCCGCACCGCTCCAGGCTTGCCCAGAATCTCCTGCGCCAACCCAATCGGCGCGACAATCTGATCGTCCTCACTCCCGCCCGTAGCCAGAATTCCGCGGACTCGCACGCTCCGGCCAGAAAGCGTAACTTCGTCGCCCGTTTTCGCCAAAAGCCGCGTCGCCAGCCGCTCTCCCAGCAGCACATCGCGCGAACCATCGTCCGGCCACGCCCCGGAAACTTTCCACCAGGGATGCGTCGATCGCACCCCGGTCGTGAACTCTTCCTTGCCGTACGCAACCTTCCTGGCAAAGTAAGTCCCCAGCAGAGTGAGATTTTCCGTCTTGCCGTCGCGCGCGAGCGCAACATTCACCGGCAACATGGGAGCAAATCCAGTGATGTTGTTATGCCAGAATGTGCCTTTGATTTTCGGCAGGTCGGCTTCGTTCAGGAAGGCGCCATCGCTCGGTGGCTTCAGGTTGACGCCGCCAATCTCAACGTCCAAAGTATCTTCCTGAGGAGTTACCAGAATATTTGCGCCGATGGTGCGCAGCTCGCGATTAATCTTATCCCCAATATCGGTGGCGACCGCAATCATCGCCGTAGCCACGGTCACGCCCAGCGTGATCGCCGCGCCCGCCAGCAATTTGCGCCGCTTCTGCCGCCGAAACGATTCGTAAACCAGCCGCGCAAACATTTCTGCTTATTTCTCGAACACGTGGCTACCGGCCGCGATGTCCGCCTCCTGAATAATCACCGCATCGGCAGTCTGCGTCATCTTCAGCGGAATCGGATTGCATCCGCCCGCCGTTCCCACCGACTGCGGATTAATCGGCGCCGCACAATTCTTGCAGATCACTCCATTGCCCGATTTGTAAAAACCCACCGCCCCGCAAATCTCGCACGCATCGAACACCGTGGCAATCTTTCCATCAGGTTTCTCATAAAGCCAGAAGCGAATTTCCGTCCCATTCTCCTGCGTCTGAAAACGATGCAGATCGCCATCCGAAACCTGCGCCAGCGGAATCTTCACCTGGCCATTCGTAAAACTGACTTCGGTTGCCGGGGACAATGTACTCTGGTTCTTCGCGTAAACAAACTCCGCCGTCAGCATGGCAATAAACAGGAATGAGAAGACGTAAACCGAGGCCATCCACAAGCGCTCGCGCCGCGCCGACCACGCCGCCTTGCGCCGCTGCGCTGGAGATGCAAACTCCGCCACTGGCTCGCGCCGCTTGGCATCGAACAACACCATTAACGCCGCCAGCGCGAAAATCGTTACAAAGAAAAACAGGTCGTTGCGCACGATCGGCCCGATCAAAGCCATCTCGCGCTTCGACGACGGAATCACGCCGCTCTCCGATAGTTCATGCAGCCCGGCAATCACCAACTGCAACGCCACCAAGAACAAAATCGCGGTAGTGACCTTGAAGAACTTCTGCAGATTAATCCGCACGCTGCCTTTGACGAACATCACCCCAAAGGCCACCGCCGCTAGCACTCCCAGCAGCGTCCCGAGAAAGCTCATCAACTCCGTTGAATTCAGCGACACGGCGGAAAGAATCAGGACCGTCTCCGCTCCTTCGCGGAGCACCATCAGGAACACAAAAAAGAACAGCCCAATCCACGCGTCTTTATCCGCACCCAGGCCCGCCAGCAGCCCGACCTTGCCTTCGATCTCGCCTTTCAGCTTGCGCCCCGTCTTCATCATGAAAATCACCATGGTGATGACGAAGAACGCCGCCGCCAGCATGATCCAGCCTTCAAACACATCCTCGTTCCAGTTCAGCCGCGAAATCACCACGGCCACTCCGATGCTTCCCAGAAAAGCCGCGCCCAGCGCCGCATACACGGCCTTGCGCAGATCGTTGCGCCCGATCTTCGCCAGATAGGCCAAAGTAATTCCCACGATCAGGGCCGCCTCAACCCCCTCGCGCAACGTAACGATGAATGCTTGCAGCATGGATAATTTCCTGATGCTATTTAGATTTCAAATGTGAAAATACGATCTTGAAAATGAATTTCAATTTCAACTTAAAGGATATGCTGCCCGCGCCAGAGGCGTCAATCCGCTATATCACAACCCCGCGTGATCTTCATCACACGGCGAAATCTGGGATTAAGCGGAGCTCTACATGCAGTTAGAGAGGCTGCGGAAGGACGGGCTGCCCTCTTTGAAAGGGCGCGGCTTCAAGCCGCGCCGCAGCAGGTTCGGGAAGGGCACGACTTCAGTCGTGCCGTTACGTCGTTCGTACGGAGTCCGCGCTTCAGCGCCTGCGGTCAGCTTTCGCCTGCGGCATTGAATCGGGGTGTGCCCTTTCAGCGTTCCAGCCCGCTCCAAGCCATGCGATGAAACAACTCATCCATTTCCTTGGGATCGGCTTTCATCCCCTTATCCACCCACCACTCCAGCAACGAGAAAAAACTTCCCGCCAGAACGTGAGCCTGCGCCGATCGCTGCTTCGGCTCAATCTTCACTCCGGTGTCGTCGAATCTCTCCTCAATCGAGCGCGCAAAAAAACCTCGCGCCAATTCCTTCACATCATTCATTTTCCCGGACCTCACCAGAGCCCCGTAGAACTCCCGCGCCTCCCGCACATGCGCAAAAAATTCCTCGACCGGCAGCAGCCGTTTTCCGCTCGGATTGCTCCGCTTCAGCGCCGTCGAACATCCTTCCAGAAAATCCTCAACATCGCTCAGGAACAAATCATCTTTATCGCGATAGTGCGCATAGAAGGTCGACCGTCCAACTCCAGCCCGATCCAGCACCTCGCACACCGTGATCTCGTCGAAATTCTTCTCCTGCATCAACACCACCAGGGCATCGCCCAGGGTATCGCGCGTGCGCAATACGCGGCGATCGGTTTTCCTGCGCGGCGTTGCACTCTTACCTTTAGTTCTAACGGCCTTCATCGTCGCCTATTCCTGAACATAATGGCCACCTTTGTTCGGTATCGCGCCACTTTTTCAAATAACACTTTCACGCTCTGCGATCTATGTCTAGAGTGGCGCTATGACAGACAATCGCAAATCTGGAATCGCCCTCATCACCGGCTCGATAGGGGTGATTGTTACCATGGCAATCCATCCCGTGTCCAAGGCCTCACTCACTCCCGAACAAGTGGATCATCTCATGAGCCTCTCCGGCATCGCGCACTCGCTAGCCATTGTGAGTATTCTCTCGCTGTTCCTCGGCGCCTGCGGCCTGGCGCGGAGCATCGCCGCCGCCGATCGCCTCTCCTTCGCCGCGCTCGTCACTTTTGCTCTTGCGTGCGTCGGTATCTTCATCGCCGCCACAGTCAGCGGATTCATCGTCCCCAGCATCATGCACCATATGACTGGGGACGTCCCCGAAGCCGCGCCGCAATGGAAAATCGTGATGTACGGCATCTTCCAGATCAACCAGGCCTTCGCCCGCATTTATTCTGTGGCCGCCTCCGTCGCCATCCTTCTCTGGTCCATCTCCGCCCTGCGCAACGGAGGCCTCGCCCGCGGCACCGCCATCTACGGCTGCATAATCTCCGCGCTAATCATTGTAGGAATCTGCGTAGGCCACCTGCGCATGGACGTCCACGGCATGGCCGCAGTCAGCTTGGGCCAGACCATCTGGTTCATTCTTGTGGGATCGCAGCTGTGGTCGCGGCCGGTCAGTGTATAGCAGGCGGACTGCCTAAACGCCATTTCCGACCCTCAGGGGCCGAGGTTCATTCTTGGCTGAGTACCCTCCGGCTTATCGCTAACTGCAGTCGGCTATAATTCCTCGCTGAGGTTCGGTCGCATGCATGGAAGAGGGCAGGTCAAACGATTAGCTATGTTTCTGCTGCTGGGTGCGGGATGCTTCCTCGTCGGTGTCGCGCCCGGCGTCGCCAAGCGGAAGTCAGCTAAGCCGATCATCGAGACTTTTGAGGCCACGGTTACTGGTTCCGGCATACTGAGATTCGAGATTGAAGAGTTCTCGACCGATCAAGACATTCAGGAACTTTCGCAAGCGTATGCCAAGGGAGGCGAAGAGGCTGTTGAGAGTGCATTGGGCAAAATTGAGAAGGGATATTCCTGGGTGCGTAACCAGGCATATCCGATCACAGTGGCGCGGTCGGCGTCCGCTGGCGGGGTCCGAACGTTAAACATTGTCGCGGTGGCCGCTGACCGGATCAGGGGCGACACAGGCGGCGAGGTGTCGATTGGACATCGCGGCTATCCCTTTACTTTTTTTCAGCTCCAAATCGATCAACAAGGCAAAGGCAAGGGACAAGAGATACCCTTCGCAAAGATTACGTTCGATAATAAAGGACGAATAAACGTCGATCCCATGACGGTTGGTTCAGGGGCTAACGCCGCAATACCTCTCGCCGATGTCCATGCAGTGAGCCGCTAGCATTTCCAGTAGCGATGCAGATGTCTCGGCCTGTGAATTTGGCGACTCGGGCAGATAATCGGGCAGACACGTTTGAGGGGAACGACCCGATTTTACAGCCTCTTCAAAAACCCCTCAGCCCGCTCCAACTCCGGAAACAATTTCTCCTCCTCGTGAAACTCCGCCGAGTGCACGCAGCGCCGGCTCCCGCGCAGCTTCACAGGATGCTTCAAGTGCAGCATCTCGTGATAAACAATGTATTCCACCGCATAGCGTGGCACCAAAATCTGATCAAAAATTCGGCTGATGACAATCGCGTTATGCGCCGGATCGTAGTGCCCCAGTATCCGCCGCGTCTTCGTCGGACTCCAACTCATGCGCGGACGCCCCATCAGCCCATAAAAAAATCGCCGGTTCAAATCTTCAAAAATCGCATCGAGATCGTAAACCCGTCCCTGAGGAGAGTGCAGCCGCTTACGCCCCCGCATCTGCCGCACCAGGTGCGCCTTGCTCACCACTTCGTGGCTGCCCACATACCTGCGATAACGAGCCGCCAGCGCGCGGTCAATCGGCTTGCGATACATCTTAGCGAGAAGAATGTGAGCAATTGCGCGCACCACGCCCTCAGGCGCGCCCTCAAGCAAGTCGGAAAGCCGCACCAGCAGCCGCCCCTCGCGCATCCGAATCGTGTTATTGACATTCGCAAAGGCAAAAAACTCAATCTTTACCTCCGGCGGCGCAGCCCCAGGCCGCAACAGCGAATGTTCACGATGAAATATTTCCAGCAGCCCCTCACGCACAATGAGCCCAGATTATCACGAGTTAAATCGGCGTCCGGCTCCAGGCGCGCGGCTTCCAGGCGCGCATCTGACCTCCGGAAGCCGAAAGCCGAAAGCCGAAAGCCGGAAGCCGAAAGCCGGAAGCCGGAAGCCGGAAGCCCGAAGCCGCCCTACTCCGACCGAGCGCCCGACGCCTTCGCACTCGATTTCTTCCGATGCTTAGCCGCCTCTTCCTGCTCCACCAGCAGCTTGCGATGATCCTCCGACGAGCTATCCAAAGTATCCAGCGCATTGGTCAGAACGAACTCGTATTGCCGAGCCTCGTCTTCCCGCACACTTGCCGCATCTTTCAAGGCCCGCAGCTTGGCCTCGAACTCGGTATCGGCATCGATAATCAACTTCAACGGCCTACGAATATCATCTTTACGGCCAACGTAGGTATCGATGTTGTCGTTCAACTCGTCATAGATCAGCAGAAAGTCATCCAGCTTGTCGTGAGTCTGCTGCGCCCGGTCTTTTATTTTAGGGTCGCTGCGCATCTGATCGAGCGAAAGCAGCCGCGCCCGAGCGAACTTAAGATAGAGCGTCAGCCGCTGTTGCGGCTCCCAACTGGCGTCGCGAATCTGATCAACCTCTGGAGGAGTAAACGGATCCCGCCGTCGCTGCCCGAATGCCAACGGAGCCGTTAGTAGCAGCACCACTGAAACGCATTTCGAAAATCGCCGCCCGCTCACCTCTTGCCGCCTTTCGGAAACATATCTCCCAGCAAATCGTCACGCACCCGTTCCAACCGGTCTACTGTCTTCTGGATTTCCTCCTGCTCCTCGTGCGACACCGTATGCTTCAAGTCCGTCAGCTTGCGAATCATCTTCCGCACCGAAATCTCGATTTGCTTTTGATGTTTATGATTTTGAACCGCGGAGTCGCGCGCCATCTCCGCGTAGGTGGACACATCCTCTAATGCGGCCTGCCCCTTTTCGCTATCGCCAGCGATGTAAAGCTTGTCGGCGTTTTCCAGTTGCCGCTCACACACGCGAATGCACAACGCGGGACGATCGGCGGCGCTTGCATTTGCCGCCCGCTCCTTCAATTCATCGATTGTAGGTTCATTGCGCCCAGCTAGCGTGGGACACACGACCAGCCATACCGTCAAACCCGCCGCTAAAATCCGCCACTTTCGCGCAGCCCGCATCGCCGGTCCCACAAAGATTGGGCATCGCTACCTCTTCGGCTCGAGCGCATTGAGCCGGTGCGTAGCCTGCCACTCTTGATCAGGATACTTCCCATTGGCCGTCTTAAGGAAGAGCCGATAATTTACCTCCGCTTTTTTCACATCGTGCAAATGGTCGTAGGCCGAAGCTCGCAGAAAATATGTAATGGGAATCTCCGGCAAGGTTTTTACTCGCGCATCCAGCGCACGAATCACCAGCGCATAGTCGCCACGCTCGCTGGCTGCAAAAGCCAGGTCGCCGTACGCTTCGGCCAGTGCAGGATTGAGCTTCAGGGTAGCGACAAATTCCTTCTCCGCCTCCGGAAACTTTCTCTGCCGCAGCAAAGCCTGTCCCAGTCGGCGATGAAGTTCAGCTTCATTGGGATGGAGTCCAATCAACCCTCGGTACGCCGACTCGGAGCGGTCATTTTTCCCGGCGTTGCTATACAACTCAGCTAGATCGCGCTGTGCGGCGTCGTCACCCGGAAGAAGTTTGATCCCTTGTTGCAACTCAACAATAGCGTCATCGGTCTTGCCATCGGCCGCAAGTACGCGCCCAAGTTGAATATGAACGGCCGCGCTGCGGCCGGTGTCTTGAGCATCACCACTTCCATTCGCAGCCACCAACTTGCGCAGATATTCTTCCGCCTCGGAAAACCGTCGCCCCTTCATGTAGATATTAGCGAGGCCAATGACGGCGTCTGTGGAACGCGCATCCAGAGTCAGCGCCAGCTTGTATTCGGCTTCGGCATCGGCAAACTCATCCTCTTTTTCTAAAAGCTGCCCGGCCAGAAGATGAGGCTCGGCCTCTTTGGGTTGAAGAGTCGATGCGTGCTGGTAGGCGCTGAGAGCTTCGTCCGGCTTAGCGGATTCGATCGCATGTCCCAGAGCAAGCCACGCGCGGTACTGACCCTCGGCAGGATGACTTGTCGGTGTTAAGTGAGTAGCGGCCCGGAGGAAATTCTCCGCATCGGGTTGACCGGTCTTCGCCAGTTGTAATCCCAAATTCAGATTGGCCTCGAACACATCCGGTTTCGCAGCCACAGATCTGCGATAAGCCGTGATCGACTCTTCGACGCGACCGAGCACATTCTCCACAAAGCCCAAATCGAACCAGCCGACATAGCTCGACGGATCGCGCGCCACCAATTTGCGCAGCGGCGCTTCCGCTGCGACGTAGTCTTGTTTTTCGATTGCCGACTCGGCTTGGGTAAGTTCCGCCGGTTGCGACGGAGCCTCGTCATCCGGAACTTGGATATGATGCACGGAACGGTGCGACCCCGAAGCCGAGCCCTGCGACGAAAGTGTTGGAGACGGAGATTGTGGCGGGGACGATTGGGCAGGGCAAACAATTGCGGCGAACATTGCCAGCCCAAGTGCGAAAACGCTACTTGCTGCCATTCGAGCCAGCCGCTCCGCGGCCCTTTCGATTTCCCTGTAGAACCCGTGCCAGATACATGCCCGTGTAGGAC
Organism: uncultured Acidobacteriaceae bacterium; assembly: GCA_963789875.1. GTDB lineage: Bacteria > Acidobacteriota > Terriglobia > Terriglobales > Acidobacteriaceae > Sulfotelmatobacter. The sequence goes on from CAWBMI010000003.1 coordinate 256,061, forward strand.
CCAGGCAACTTTACGATTGCCTCGGGTGGACCTGTTCCCACGATATTACCGCCGCGCGCGCCGCCCTCCGGCCCGAGATCGATCACCCAGTCGGCGGTCTTGATTACTTCCAGATTGTGCTCGATCACAAGAATCGATCCACCGGCGTCGATCAATCGCCGAAAGGCCGCCAGCAATTTGCTTACGTCGTCGAAGTGCAACCCTGTAGTCGGCTCATCGAAGATGTAAAGCAGCCGCCGCTTGCGCCGGACATCATCCACTCTTCCAGCTCTGGGCCGGCCGCTTTCGCGCGCCGCGGGCTGTAGATGGGCCGCCAGCTTCATCCTCTGCGCTTCGCCTCCGGAAAGAGTCGTAGCCGATTGCCCCAGCCGCAAATATCCCAGCCCAACTTCATCCAGCACCCGTAGCTTCTCTGTAAGCTTCGGTACCTCAGCAAAAAAACGCAAAGCCTCTTTCACGGTGAGGCTCAACACTTCATGAATATTCTTGCCGCGGTAGCGAACCTCCAGCACTGCCGGTTTATAACGCGCGCCCTTACACTCTTCGCAAATCAATTCCACGTCGGCGAGAAACTGCATCTCCACGGTGACCGTTCCATCGCCCTGACAAGTCTCGCAACGCCCTCCGGGAACGTTGAACGAAAAGTGTCCTGATGTCAGGCCGCGTTTCTTAGCCTCCGGCAAAGACGCGAACAAATCGCGGATGGCATCGAACGCCTTGATATAGGTCACCGGATTCGAGCGAGGCGTTCGACCGATCGGCGATTGATCCACCAGCACCACTTCATCGATAAACTCGTCACCCTCTAGGCTCTCCCAAGTCGCCGCGCCGCGCCCCGCTCCAGACACAGGCTGATGCTTAGCCTCGACCAACGCCTGGTATAGAACCTGATGCAGCAACGTCGACTTTCCGGAGCCGGATACTCCCGTAATCGCCACGAGCATGCCGAGGGGAATGCAAATGTCGACTCCTCTAAGATTATTCGCCCGCACTCCCTCGATCCGAATCTGCTGAACCCCGGGTTGTCGTCGAACCGCAGGAATTTGTATACGCAAGTCTTCGGAGAGATAACGACCCGTCAACGACGCCGGATTCGCCAGGATTTCTTCGTAGGTCCCTTCCGCCACGAGTTTGCCGCCGTTTTCTCCCGCGCCCGGACCCAGGTCGAGAATGCGGTCGGCCGTGCGCATAATGTCCGGATCATGCTCCACCACTAGAATCGTATTCCCCAAGTCGCGCAGATCCTGCAGTATCTTGATCAGCCTGTGGGTGTCGCGGCTATGCAATCCAATCGAAGGTTCGTCGAGCACATACAGAGTTCCCACGAGCCGCGATCCCAGCGAAGTAGCCAATTGAATGCGCTGCGCCTCGCCTCCAGAAAGGGTAGAGGCCAGCCGGTCGAGCGACAGATATTCCAACCCAACATCATTCAAAAAGCGCAGGCGCTCCCGAATTTCTTCCAGCAGGCGCTCCCCAATCGCGGCTTCTTCCGCGGTCAACTGCACGCCGGCAAAAAACTGCGCCGCATCTTCGACCGTCATCGCGCAAACTTCGCAGATATTTCGGCCGTTGATCTTCACTTGCCGGGCTTCGAGCCGGAGCCGCGAGCCGCGGCAATCGGAGCAAGTGGAATATCCGCGATACCGGCTCAAGAAGACTCGGACGTGCAACTTGTATTTTTTCCGCTCTAAATATTGAAAGAATCCCCGCACTCCCAAAAAGCCGCCTTCGCCTTCGCCATCGAGAATCAATTCCTGCTGCTCGGGCTCCAGTTCCGCCCAGGGCACGTCCAGCGGAATTCCTTCCTGCTTGGCAAATCGTTTCATCTCCGTGAACACCGGCCGGTACTTGGGCTTGTTCCACGGATCGATCGCGCCTTCGCCCAACGATTTCGATTTATCTGGAATCACCAGGTTGAGATCGAAATCAATCGTATTTCCAAAACCTTGGCAGCGGGGACAAGCGCCATATGGATTGTTAAACGAGAACAGCCGCGGCTCCGGTTCTTCGTGGCGCAGATTGCAGTTCTTACACTCGAAGCGTTGGGAAAATCGCATCTGCCGCGCCGGTTGTTCGTCGGCAGCGGGTATGTCGAAGATGACCTCGCCGCCCTCCCGGTAAGCGGTCTCGACAGCATCCACAATGCGCGTGCGTGATACCGGTGAAACCGCGATACGGTCTACCAGCACAAAAACCGGCTGATCAAAACGAATATCCAGCAGGGATTCGGGAGTGGAGAACTCAAACACTTCTCCAGACTGATAAAGTCGATTGAAGCCTGCCTTGCGCAACTCAAAGAGACGCGCTTTGAGTCGTTCGGTCAATCCCGTGTCCGGCGCGGCGCTCTTCTTGCTGGTCTTGCGTGCACGCGAAACTTTCTTGGCCTCGCTCGCGGCCGCAACCGCCAACTGCACCGGGAAAACCACTTGCACGCGAGTTCCGGAGTCCAAGGCCAAGATTGCGTCGGCGATTTCGTCGACTGTATCTTTCTTTACCTCGCACCCGCACTTCACGCAGTAAGTGCGTCCAATCCGCGCAAACAGAAGCCGCAGGTAGTCGTAGATCTCTGTCGCGGTAGCCACGGTCGAGCGCGGATTGCGCGTGCTGTTCTTCTGCCGGATCGCCACCGCTGGTGCGATGCCATCAATCGAGTCAGCGTCCGGCTTCTCGATGCGCTCCAGAAATTGTCGCGCGTAAGCCGAGAGTGACTCCACATATCGCCGCTGACCCTCCGCATAAATCGTGTCGAACGCCAGCGACGACTTGCCCGACCCGGAAACTCCCGTCACCACGGTCAACTGGTTGTGCGGAACCTCAAAGTCCACGTTCTTCAGGTTATGCACGCGCGCGCCGCGTACCGTAATACTTTCCGTAGTTGTGGAAGTAGACATCGGGTGAGTAACGGCACCGCAACCTATCGACGCCGGGAGTTCTCCCAGCATCGTCCGCGAGCGCTGCCGAATCTTCTATTATAAATCAGCCTGATTCGCGGCGAATTTAGGCTAGCGGTCGTGGCTCGTTTAAGAAAGAAAACTGAAGACGGCGGCCCGAAGTGACACGGTTATTCTCCGGCGTTTTCAGCGCGTAGACGTAGAACGCCAGCCTCACTTCACACTTCTCAACGCAAGACAGGTCCCGCGTTCGCTGAACTCAATGAGCTTTTTTCAGCGACATTCGAAGAACCGGAAACCGAGCCCAGCACCATCGTGAGAACCGATCCAATGCCTAACCCGGCAATCAGAAATGTCACGGCGGTCGGAAGGTCGTAGTGTGGGCGGCTCGCTTTGGTCGAAAACTTATCGTGGTTCATAGACACGACGCTCATAGACACCATCCATCTCAAGTTGTGAATTCGCCCTTCTGTGTAGTCGTTATTCACAGTTCGATGCGGTGACTCTCCTCCACGGTTGCCGCATCCGCAATATCGCTAAATGATTGCAAGCAAAGGAGTTACTTAATTCATCTTTCGCCCGGGCAGACCGGGAACCCTGCGTTCTTCCTCTACGGTATCCACCCGAGTGGCAGAGGCTCTGGAAAAGAGTAGCGTCAGTCAGCGATCAGGCTTCTGGTGGCAGAGCCTCCAGAAATACAAACCCAAATTCCGCGAAGCCCAAGCTCAGCCTGTGTGCACCTAGAATCTGAGTTCGGCGATAGAAAAAAATCCCCCGACGTGGAGAGTTCAATATGGCCGCAAACACAGCCGCCGCCTACGGAATGTATTCGCAGGACGTAGTCCTCAACGATGTCGTCCAAACTTTGAACCAAGCCGGCTTCGACAACGAAGACATCTGCATGATGGTTTCGCCCACGCACCCCATCGCCTCGGTAGTCCGCGATGCCAGCATCTTTAATACGGAGCGCGAATCCAGCGCCTTTACCGCCGGATTGATTGGCTGGCTCTCCAAGCTTGGGGCGGTAGTGATCCCGACAGTTGGTTTTTTCATTCGATCGCGTTCCTTCTTTCATGCGCTGATGGTCTCCCGCGAAGCCCCCGCTCTCTGCGGAAATGCCCGGACTTTAGTCGGACTGGGCTTTTCCGAGAACGAGGCGGAGAGATTCGAAAACCAGCTCCGCCATCTCGGCGTCCTGGTCTACGTTTCCTGTCCCCAGAAAGAAAAAAGGTTTTGGGCGCGCGAAGTCTTCCAGCATACCGGCGCCAAAGAGGTAGCTATGTTGGAGGAAAGCGCAATCGACGGGGTCGCTGTAGCCGCCGCGGCTAATGCCTGAACTCATTTCTGCAAAAGATGACTGCGCCTTGATCTGCAACCGGAATCCAGGCTCACGGGGCCGACGCCGCACGCTGGGGTCTTACCATCAATGCCGTTAACCCGCTGAGTGCGAGAACCGCGGCGATGGCCAACAAGCCTGCGGCAAATCCGCCGTTGGCGGAACGTACCAGTCCGAGAATCCATGGCCCGAAATACCCTCCCAGATTGGCGAGAGAATTCACAACCGCGATGGCCACCGCGGCGGACGAGCCTTTCATCCGCGCCGTCGCCAGTGCCCAAAAAGGCCCCACCATTGCTTCCGCCCCCATCATGCCCAAGCTCATTCCTCCGACCACAATCAAAGCCGATCGTCCGCTCGCCGCCAATGCCAGCGAGGCCGCTCCCAGGAATGCGGCTAACGCGATGTGCCAGCGCCGTTCTCCTGTGCGATCAGAATGAAGGCCCGCCAGCACCATCGCGACGGCGGCGAGCACGTAAGGCACGGTAGCCACCACCCCGATGGCCTGGTCGCTCAGGAGGGAAAGGCTTCGGATGGTGCTGGGCAGCCACAACGTGACGCCATACATGCAAGTGGATACGCCAAAATAAGTCAGTGAAAGCAGCCAGACGCTGCCCGTGTTAAGAACTTCCCAGAGAACCGCCAACTTCTTAGCGAAACCTCCCGCCGCTTGCTCCGGGCTCTGTTGTCTTCCCAGTTCTTCCAGCAGCCAGGCGCGCTGACTGGCCGTCAGCCAAGACGCCTCCTGCGGCCATTCCTGCAAAACCCACAACACCGCCACCCCCAGCACTATGGCCGGCAACCCTTCCATCAAAAACAACCACTGCCATCCAGCCAGCCCCTTGCCGTGGAGACCGAGCAATGCTCCGGAAATCGGACTGCCTACCACTCCCGCCAACGGGTTTGCCGTCATGAACCACGCGACCGCGCGGGCCCGCGCCCCGGCAGGAAACCATCGCTTCAGATAAAGAATGATTCCAGGAAAAAACCCGGCTTCCGCGGCTCCCAGCAGGAAGCGGAAAGAATAAAAGCTGATCGGTCCACGAATAAAAATCATGAGGCACGACACCAGGCCCCAGGTAACCATCAGCATGGCAATCCAGCGGCGCACTCCCACTTTTTCGAGTATAAGGTTGCTGGGAATTTGAAAAATCAGATAGCCCGCAAAAAACATTCCCGCCGCCCGGCCATACGCGCTATCACTTAAATGAAGCTGCGGCTTCATTTCCAGGATGGCAAAGCTCACGTTGATGCGATCCAGGTAGGCGACAATGTAGAGTAGAAAAAGAAAGGGCAACAACCGCCACATCAAGCGCGAGACGACGGTTGCCTCCACGTCATGATCGGCGATTACTTTCAATGTCACTCCCGGCAGGGAAATGGATGGCTGGCATTTAGGCCCGCGAGGATTCTACGCTAGCCCGATCTTTAGGCGCTGGAAGTTGGCTTTGGAATGGGGAGATAACTTTTCTTAAGCTCCAGAGGAGCCTCGCTCCCGATCACGCCTCTTCCCGTATCGCAAGGCAAATCCGAACCCGAACACCATGATTCCAATCGGAGGAAGAAGCAGTACGAGGATGGCGCGATTCAAGGCACGCTGGCCCTCGCGAGGCGTGCTCTTGGCCACCGCGTTGCACATCGCACACCCTTGCCCGAGTGCTGGCACCGTAAACCACGAGAGCAGCCCGAGCAAAACGAAAAGTCGAACCAACTTCTTCATCGCAATTCCTTGAACACTTCACTGACTCCTAAACGGATAATGCGCCCCGCGTCCGGAAAGAAGAAGAGATACATAATCACGAACAGCGCAGTCACGGAGATCACCAGCATCCAGCGCATCAGCGGGGTCTCGAACTTCAAGTGCATGAAATAGCCGATGATCAACGCCGACTTGATCACCGATAAAACCAGCAGTACCTCCAGCATTAACACCGGCTGGAACACCTGTTTGTAAGCCAGCACCACTTCCACCGCGGTAAGAATCAGCAGCGCGCCCCAAACCCAGAAATATTGCGCCTTGCCGTCGTCGTGCCCAGCCGCATCGTGCATCGTGGTTCCCCTTAAACCCGTCGTTAGCCCCGAAGCTTGTCATCCTGAGCGAAGCGAAGGACCTATGCAACTTGCGTGCAGCGTCCCGATCGCCATCCGCCACTACACCCGCGTCGACAACAAATAAACCAGCGGAAAAATAAACATCCACACCAAATCGACAAAGTGCCAATAAAGCCCGGAGACTTCAACATCATCTGAGTCGTAATCCTTGGGCTTCAAGAACAGAATGACAGCTGAAACAATCAACCCGATCAGCAGCGCATGGATGCCATAGTGAAAAACATTATCCGAGGGAATCAGGAAATATCCCGCCAGCCAGATTACTCCAAGAATCGGCAGAAACCATTTGCGCAGTGCCACGACTCCCAAATAAATCACTCCAATCGTCACGTGCAGCATGTGCATGGCTGTCAAGCCGAAAAACGTAGCCGCGAACTGCGGCACACCAGTCGAAATCGTGGCGAAGCCGCCTTCATGTTGCACTGCAGGCTTGGGAAACCCCGGCACGGTCAAACCTTCTTGAATCAGCTTCGTCCACTCCAACCCGTGTAACACGATGAATGCCGTGCCAAACGCCATGGTAGCCAGCAGCCAGTTTCGAGTAGCGGAACGATCGCCTTTCTTCGCGGCAAGAACTCCCAGCACCATGGTCAGAGAACTCGACAGCAGGCAGCCGGTCATGATGGTTGCGTTGATGATGCTGTCTTTGCCAAACGGCGTCGGCCACGCTGTGTAAATTCGGTTGTAGCAGAAAGCAAATAGTAGAGCCCCGAAGGTCAGCGAGTCCGAGGCCAGAAACAGCCACATTCCGACCTTCTTCGAATAAGCTCCAAACAGCGGAGCTTCGAACTCGCCCTCGTGCCCATGCACCGCTGCAACCGGAGCGTTATGTGAAAGCGTGGCGTCCGCCATTCCTCAGAGTCCCCTTTCGCTTGGCCGCTATCTTGCAAACGCTAAAAGTGCAAAAACATAAACCCACAGCACCGCCATAAAATGCCAGTACCAGGCAGTAACGTCCACCACAATTCGCCGTCCCTCGACCGGAGCCATGCGCAGGGAAGTGATCGCCGCCCAAAGCAAAGCGATAATCCCTCCCGCTAAGTGCACCGCGTGCGCCGCCGTCAACAAGTAAACGAATGAACTGTTGGGATTCGTATTGACGAAAAATCCTCGTGCCTTCAACTCACCCCAAGCCATCCACTGTCCCACCAGAAAGCCTAAGCCCAGCAGAACGGTCACACCAAGCCAGGGAAAGTTTTTTTCTTCTCCCAGTGAAATCCCGGGGATTGACTGCAGCGGAGCCAGCGCCGCTCGTCGCGTGATTTGACGCCGTGCGCCTTCCATCGTGAGGCTGCTGATCAGCAAAAACGCGGTATTGATCGCCAGCAGCAGCCAGGGCAGTTGCACCTCGCCCCAGTCGCGGACATAAGTATTAGAAGTCCCATCGAAGGTAGGCAGCCCCTGCCGCACCACGTAGGCGCTGGTCAGCGAAATAAAAACCATGCTGACCGTAGCAATTCCGCAGATTAATCCCAGGCGCGCTCGCCGCAGCCGCGCGCCATAATCCGGCACATTCGAGCCGTCGGAACGCCCATCATCGCCGCCCTGACGCGGAGGCACAAATCCGCCTCCGCCTCCCAACTGCCCAACCGGCCTGCTCGGTGTATAAGTCGCCATAAGAACAAAGTCTTTGTCGCGGAACCGTTTGTGCTCCACCGCGGTGTAACAAAGGGTGGAGCAGCGCTTCAGCGCTGCGCTAAAGCACCTTTACCTTGGAATCTTGGCTTTAGCCCCCGGCGTTAATGCGCCGCAATGGTAGCCGGATCCGTCTGCATCACATAATCCCGCGGCGCACCCGGAACCCCATACTCATACGGCCCATGATTCACGACGGGAGTCTTTCCTCCAAAATTATCATGGGGCGGCGGAGTCGCCGTAATCCACTCCAAGGTGGTAGCTTCCCACGGATTATCGCTGGCCTTTGGCCCCTTGAACATGCTCCAAAACAGATTGATGACAAAAATAAACTGCGCCGCAATCGTGATGATCGCCGCGTACGTCATGAACTGATGAATCGGCATCAGCTTTTGCAGATAAGCTACTTCGGTGTACTGCGAGTAGCGCCGCGTGCCGCCGGCGATGCCCAGATAATGCATCGGCATAAAGATCGCGTAAGTCCCCGCCAGCGTGAGGAAAAAGTGAATCCGTCCCCAACTCTCATTCATCATGCGGCCAAACATTTTCGGAAACCAATAATAGGTCGCCGCAAACATTCCGAAAATTGCCGCCACGCCCATGATGAGGTGAAAGTGCCCGACGACAAAATAAGTATCGTGAAGCTGAATATCGAGCACCGGCTGCGCCAGAAACGGCCCGCTCAGCCCGCCGGACACGAAAAGCGAGACGAATCCGATCGCATACAGCATCGGAGTCTGAAATCGAATATGCCCCTTCCACATCGTGCCTAGCCAGTTAAATGTCTTGATTGCCGAGGGTACGCCAATGCACATGGTCAGCAGCGAAAAGGCAAACGCCGAGTAAGGGCTCATGCCGCTCATGAACATGTGATGGCCCCAAACCATGAAGCCAAAAAATCCAATCGCCAGCATCGCGTAGACCATCGCCTTGTAGCCGAAGATCGGCTTCCGCGAGAACGTCGACAGGATCTGTGAAGTCACGCCCATGCCCGGCAGAATCGCGATGTAAACCTCCGGATGTCCGAAGAACCAGAACAGATGCTGCCACAGCAGGGGCGACCCGCCTTTGTGGCCCAGGATCTGACCATTCACCACCACCAGCGGCACATAAAAGCTGGTTCCCAGGTTGCGATCCATGAGCAAGAGAATGCCCGCAGCCAAAAGTACGCCAAACGCCAAAAGCCCGAGAATCGCCGTAATAAACCACGACCACACGGTCAAAGGCATACGCATCATGGTCATGCCCTTCGCCCGCATATCCAAAGTAGTTGTAAGAAAATTCAATGCGCCCATCAGCGACGCCAAACAGAAAATCGCAATGCTGGTGATCCACAGATCCGCGCCCAGTCCTTCGCCCGGACCCGCCTGCTGAATCGCGCTCAGCGGAGGATAGCCCGTCCACCCGTGCAGCGGCGCGCCGCCCGTAACAAAGAACGCGGCAATCATCACGACGAAAGCCACGAACGTGGTCCAGAACGAAAGCATGTTGAGTACTGGAAACGCCATATCCGGCGCCCCAATCTGAATCGGCAGAAAGTAATTTCCAAAGCCGCCCTGCGGCGCCGTAGTCAGCACAAAAAACACCATGATCGTGCCATGCATGGTGAGCAAGCTCAGATAAGTTTCGGGTTTGATCTCGCCAACCAGCGGCAAGCTCACACCCGGCCACAGCAAATGAATGCGCATCAGCAGCGACAAGAACATCCCTACCCACACCGCCGTGAGCGCCAGAAAAAAATACTGGATGCCGATGACCTTATGATCGAGACTAAAAATATATTTCCGAATGAACCCCTGAGGAGCGTGCGCGTGAACGGTAGCCGAGGTCGCCATGTTATTGTTTCTCCGCCTCCCGAGCTGCCAGCCACTTATCAAAATCTCCCTGGCTGACGACGTGAACCATGCCGTGCATCTTGTAGTGACCCAGCCCGCAAAGCTCGGCGCAGGCAATCTCATACTCGCCGACCGCAGTTGGTTTGAAGTGCATGTGAATATTCAACCCGGGCACCGCATCCTGCTTGAAGCGCAGCGACGGCACAAAGAAGCTGTGGATCACATCCACCGACCGCAGACTGACATCGACTTCACGATCCACCGGCAAATACATCGTGCCAGTGACCAGATCATCTTTAGCCGCGGGATCGGAAGTATTCAGCCCCACCGCAGCCTCGCCACCAGCCGAAGGATCCATAAGCCGAGGGCTGGTAGCTCCATACTTTCCATCCGGCCCCGGATAGCGGAAGTACCAGGCAAACTGCATGCCCGTCACTTCCACCTTCACCGCATCTGGCCCCGCCGGATCGAAACGCTGGCTAGCCCAAACCGTGCTACCCATCAGATTCAATCCGACAAAAAGAATCGTGGTCAGCACCGTCCACACAAGTTCCAGCTTCGTATTGCCATGCGAATAAAGCACAGGAGGAGACGAAGGCTGCTCCCGGTAGCGCCAGGAGATGTAGCCCAGCGAGAGTTGCGCCGCCAGGAAAACAATTCCCATCAGCACGAAGGTGAGCGCTAGTTGTCCATCAATGAAATGCGCCGCTTCTGCGGCCCCCACCGGAAGCCACCATGTCTTAGCAACAAAAAAATAGGTGCTGATCAGGGTGATCAGCCAGATCAAAGCCATTAACGCAAGGCCCATTCCCCAGTCCTCCCGGACGCCAACCCCTGCGCCTCATGGCGCAAGCATCAGTCGGCGGCGAGTTTACCACAGCCGCCGAACTAATTTGCAAGCAACTTATCAAAGAAAAAATCAGCCACGGTTTTTAAAAGGTTCCCGAAGACAAAAGGTCTACCCTTGTTCCTCTGTGTCCCCTGGGGTGAAGACTTTATTTTTATGTTCGCGTCGATCTCCAAATTATTTCTCACTCCACTCCGGCAGCCGCCCCGGAGTCCACGGCGCCCCGGCCGCCTCCATATCTTTTTGCAGCTTAGCCAAATCTACTTCAACCAAAGCATGAAGCTTGCTCAATTGTTCCGTGAAATCCGCTGCCGCAATGTTGTAATCGTCCGCATGACTCTGTGTAGGCTTGGCCAGTGAAAATCGTTCGCCCTCCATGATCGCCTGTAACCGGTCGTTGATCGACGAGGGTATCGGCTCGTTGCGCTTGTGCAACTCGTCGTCCGCATTCAACACCCGCGAAATTTCGCGGGTGTGCTTCTCGATCGAATCGGCTTCAGCGTTCAATTGTTTCTCAGCTGCTGGAGTTTCCCGGATCGCCTCGCGAATCGACTTCAACCGCGCTTCCACATCTTCCGCCGTATGCGTCGCTCCCGACACCGCCCGGTAAAGCCGCGCCACCCTGCGTTGAAATTCTTCCTGTGCCGCGCGATCCGCTCCGCTCATTGCTGCTGTTCCATCCGCCACAACTTTGAAACTCTGCGCTCCAGCCAATTCCGTAACCGTGCCATCCACTCTCTGAAACATTCGCACCGAGTAACTTCCCGACATCACTAGCGGTCCCAGCCCCGTAGCCGGAGCAAAGCCTTCTCCCTCTTCGCCGTGTTCATGCAGCGCAACCGGCGGATACCGCAAATCCCAGGCCGTCCGCTGAAACCCTGCGTCAGTGCTGCCCTCAACCCGACGAATCGGCGCGCCCGACTCGTCGTAAACCATGAAATAAACTTCGGGCTTGGACTCTTCACCCTCAGCCCGCAGCGCCTCAATCGACGGATAAGGCAGGGTCTCCTTTTTCTTAGCGGCCTCTTTCTCTGCGTCCTGCCGGTTCTCCTTCTTAGTCTTCACCTTGTCTTTCAAGTAGGCCGTAAACACCGCGCCGGAAGGAGGGTTCTCCGCCGTATAAAACGCATCCCCCTGAAATCCTTTCTTCGGCTCGCCCAGCGGATGCCGCTCGATGTACAACAACGAATCTTTCACTGGAAACAGCGATGCGGCTTTCTCCACCGACTGCGCATCACTCTGCCGCAAAGCCGTAACATCGTCCAGCACATAAAATCCGCGGCCAAAAGTAGCGATCACCAGATCGCCCTCGCGCGCCTGCATCACCATATCGCGCACAGCGATGGTAGGCAGGCCGCCCTTAAGTTGCACCCAATGGGCTCCGCCATCAACGGTAAAGAATGCCCCAAACTCCGTGCCCGCAAACCACAATTTAGGATTCACCGTATCTTCCGCGAAGGCCAGCACCGAACCGTTCTCCGGCAAATTCCCCGCGATCGAAGTCCACGTCTTACCTGCGTCAGAAGACCGCACCAAATAAGGTTTGAAGTCTTCATTCTTATGATTGTCGAAAGCCGCATAAACTATATTCGCATCGAACTGCGAAGCCGCGAGCCGGCTCACATAAGTCTTCTCCGGAATCCCCGCAAACTTCTCGTACTTAGTCCAGTTCTGCCCGCCATCGCCAGTAACCTGGATCAGCCCATCGTCGGTTCCCACATACATGAGATCTTCTTTTTTCGGGGACTCCGCCAGCGCCACAATATTTCCATACAGCGTAGTTGACTGATTCTTTGCCACCGCATCCGGCTCCCACACTCTTCCCATCACAGGCAATTGATTACGATCGATCTGCCGCGTAAGGTCGCCGCTCACCGCCTTCCACGTATCCCCGCGATCGTCACTGCGAAACAATTTATTGGCCGCGAAATACAAGCGAGTATGCGAATGCGGGCTGATAATTATTGGCGAATCCCAATTCCACCGCAGCGGAGCCTCGACCTTACCCTCCTGCGGCTGCAACACCAGCTCCTGCCCCGTAGCCTTGTCATAGCGCACCAGCACGCCGTACTGCGACTCCGAATAAACTGTATTCGCATCCACCGGATCGACCTGCGAACGAAACCCATCCCCGCCCGTGGTCACATACCAATCGGAATTCATGATCCCGTTGATGTTTCGAGTGCGCGCAGGCCCGCACCAGGAGAAATTATCCTGCGTCCCACCGCACACATCGTAGAAGGGAAGCGCATTACTCACCGCAACGTCGTAAAACTGTACCGTCGGCAGATTCGCCTTGAACTCCCAACTTTTGGCATCGTCCCAGGTCTCGTACAACCCGCCGTCGGATCCGAGCAGCCAATGCTTGGTGTTGTCGGGATCGATCCAGACGGCATGATTATCCCCATGATGATTCGTTTCCCTGACCTTGTGTATCGTCTTCCCGCCATCGAGCGACTCGCGCAGTTGCACACTCATCACGAAAATGCGATCCACATTCTTCGGATCGCAAATTACCTGCGCGTAGTACATTGCGCCCACGTCGAATTCATTGCGCCGCTCCCAGGTCGCTCCCTTATCCTCCGAGCGAAAAATTCCACCTTTCTTATCCGCCGCCTCGATCGTGGCATACACCACATTCGGATCTGCTGGAGAAACCGCCAGCCCGATCCGCCCCATATCCACGGCAGGCAAGCCCGACTTCAACTTGTTCCACGAAGCTCCGGCGTCAGTAGATTTATAAATCGCGCTCTCCGGCCCGCCATCAATGAGAGTAAAAACATGCCGCCGCCGCTGATAAGCCGCCGCATAGATAATGTCCGGATTCGAATGATCCAGCGCTACATCCACGACCCCGGTGTTCTCGCTGATCGTCAGGACGGCCTTCCACGTCTTTCCTCCGTCCACCGACTTGTATAAGCCGCGATCGCCGCCCGGGCCCCAAAGCGGCCCCTCGGCCGCAACGTAAACAACCTTCGAATCCCGCGGATCGACCACCACACGCCCGATATGCTCCGATTTCTTCAGCCCCAGATTCTGCCAATCTTTTCCGCCATCGTCAGACCGGTAAATCCCATCCCCATAACTCACGCTGCGCTGGCTATTACTCTCGCCCGACCCCACCCACACCACAGCCGGATCATTTGGATCAAGCGCCACCCATCCAACTGAATAGGAACCCTCCTTTTCAAACACCGGAGTCCACGTCGTCCCGTCATTGACAGTCTTCCATACCCCGCCAGAGGCTACGCCCAGGTAATACTCAAACTTATTCTTAGGATTCACCGCAATCGCAACCACCCGTCCCGAAGCCACGGCCGGCCCAATCGAGCGAAACTTCAGCCCCGAAAAAGTGTCAGCAGTCATCCCGCCCTTCTTCTCTTCTTGGGAAGAATCGGGAGCCGACTCCTTCTTCTCAGTCTTCCGTGCCTTCCTAGGGGCGGACACGCCCGCCTTGTCGGCATCCTTATCTTGCCCCGGCGCAAATGTGCCGACGCCCAGAAGGAGGCAAGCGAGGGGGACTGCAAGCCAGCGCCCCGGAGGGGCCGTACGACGATAGCCCAGCACCTTCAGCGTTGGGAAATGCAAAAAACCGGAACCAGTCAAGGAGGGACGACACGAATTTTTACGCGCACGCTTCTTCCATTCGATCGGGACATCCTGGTTTGAACGGGCCTTAGTTCCCGAGTTACAAAAAGCAACAGTCTCCGCACAATCCAATTTCACAAGCGCTCCAAGGCAAAGTTTTCCAAAACCGATATGTATACAGGATTCCGCCCCAACTGAGAAGCCTCACTCGCGAAACCCTTGTCTCGCAGCCTCCGTGGTGTTTGCTCCGCGAGCTCCGCGTTCAAAAGCTGTTGACTTTCTCCAACACAAGCTAAAATCACTCATGCCCGCGAAACCTCATGGTCACGAAACCCGCTACCTGAAAATGCAGAAAAATAACTGCTTCGTCTGCGGCCAGGATAATCCCGAGGGCATGCGTTTGAAGTTCACTCTCGACGAAGCCCGCCAAACCTTCGTCTGCAAATTCCGCCTGAGCAGCCGTTACACCGGACCTCCCGGCCACTGCCACGGCGGAGTCATCGCCTGCATCCTCGACGACGCCATGGGCAAGGTCAACAAGCTCCACCACGTGATCGCGCTAACGCGGGAGATGACCGTCGAATACTTGAAGCCGGTCCCGTTGCACAAACCGCTCCGGGTTGAAGGACGCGAAGTAAAAGTCCAAGGCCGCACCCACATCAACACCGCCGAAATCCTGAACGACAAAGACGAAGTCCTGGCCCGCAGCCGCGGCATCTTCATAGCCATTGACCCCGAGAAAATGTTCGCGAAATATGTAGAACGATAGCCCATGTGGGTCGGACACTCCTGTACGACGCCTTTGATTTTGAGCTTCGTTTGCAGCCTCACTAGCGCCGCTGGGGTCGGGATTTTAACGCCGGGTCGCTCCGAAATTATTCCTTCCTTCGAGCAGCCCTCACGTAGACATAACCAAAAAGGACAAGAGGAAGGCAAGAAAACCAAACCAAGCGACGGAAGCATCGTGGGGGTGTCGGATGCCGTAAGGAACATACACGTGATTCTCGCTAAGATCACAGAACATCGTGGAATAATCGAAGCTGCCATGTTTCCCGGATAAGCAACTATCGACCATCTGCTCTTCGTGTAAGAACCGGTAGCTTACGAATGTCAGAACACCTAACGCGAGAATCGCCTCCAGCAGAAATCCCAACCTCACCCTCTTTTTCAAGTTGCGCCCCGTTCCTGACTCCCATCCGCCGTAGTTATTGGGACTTAAATTCCTCGGGTGCCCACAGTACCGCGAATGATGAATGCCCTGTAAAATAAAAGTGCAGGCGGCCGGAGCCGCCTATTCTTCGCGCTAGCGAAAAGGTACCCACGGTATCCACACATGTCGAATAAAAACGGCAGCAACACCAGCCTCCGCCTGAAAACCGGCTTAGCCGAGATGCTAAAAGGCGGCGTCATCATGGACGTGACCAACGCTGAGCAGGCTTCCATTGCCGAGAAGGCTGGAGCCGTCGCCGTAATGGCTCTTGAGCGCGTGCCCGCGCAGATCCGCGCTGAAGGCGGCGTGGCACGCATGGCCTCGCCGAAGAAGATTCGCGAGATCATGGCTACCGTTTCAATTCCCGTGATGGCCAAGTGCCGCATCGGACACTTTGCCGAAGCGCAAATCTTGCAGGAGCTTGGCGTCGATTACATTGACGAATCCGAAGTGCTCACACCCGCCGATGAAGCTCACCACGTCGACAAGCACGCCTTCAAAGTTCCATTCGTCTGCGGCGCGCGCAATCTCGGAGAAGCCCTGCGCCGCATCGCCGAAGGTGCAGCCATGATCCGCACCAAAGGCGAGGCCGGCACCGGAGACGTGGTCCACGCCGTCAAGCACATTCGCCAGATCGTGCAGGAGATGCGCATCCTCACCGTCCTTGGCGAAGAAGAGCTTTACGCCAAAGCCAAAGAACACGGCGCGCCCTACGAACTGGTAAGGATGGTCGCCAAAACCGGCAAGCTTCCCGTCCCAAACTTCTCCGCAGGAGGCATCGCCACCCCCGCCGACGCCAGCCTGGTCATGCAGCTAGGCGCCGAAGCCGTCTTCGTAGGCAGCGGCATCTTCATGAAAGACAGCACCACCTTCGCCGACCCGGTAGAAGCCGAGAAGCGCGCCCGCGCCATCGTCAAAGCCGCCACGCACTTCAACGATCCTAAAGTATTACTTGAAGTCAGCGAAGACTTGCAGGGGGCGATGAAGGGGCTGGCTGTGGCAGGTTTGGATGCGGCGCAGATGCTGCAAACGCGGGGATGGTAGGGGCGCTTCAAGTGAGGCCGCATGGAAGCGATGAGTTATGCTTGCTTTGTTCGAAGTCCTTGGAATCTAGTCTCACCGGCGTTGGCAAGTAGGAGGCTGGCCCGGGTCTCATCTCGAATACCTAGGTCTCAAGCTCCCGAGATCCCAGGTCTGCAAGAACTGCGAGACCTTTCGACAAGCTGAGGGCAGGCTCCTCGGCTCCGCCAGGGCGAGACATCGGTTACCCGCCAGACTGTTTAGCCGACAAGGTGCATTCCGGCAACATGGCGAACAATCTACATACCCGCGGGTGCTTTTGCCCCTGATCCAGACTCGCACACTGTTTGTTATCAGCGACATACGATGGCACCCGTAATGCCTATTTCATTCAGTATCTCGTCGAAAAAGGAGGCTCCTTATGAAACGAGTTCTGCTCGGCTCCCATCGGATGTGGATCGCCCTCGCCATTCTGGCGCTGCTGTTTACGCCGGCGGTCTACGCCGGAAACGAGGTGATGGCGGAGATACAGTTCCAGGGAAAATCGAAGGTTGAGAAGACTTCAGGCATATGGGTGGATGGGCAATACGTTGGTTACCTGAAGGAACTGAAGGGGTCGAAGAAGGTGCTGCTTATGCCGGGGGAACACGTAATTACAGTGCGCCAGAACGGCTATCGCGACTTCATCGAGCGGCTTGTTGTACAGCCCGGAGGGACGCAAGTGGTGCAGGTGGCGATGGCGAAGGCTCCTATGGGGGTCCTTCCCGACGTGACGTCCACGGTGAAGATTTCGGTAAATCCGTCGAGAGCCGCGGTCTTTTTGGATGGATCGTTCGTAGGACACGTGGCAGAGTTCCAGGGCGTGGGCCGAGGTTTAGTGATTGCACCGGGTGCCCACAAGATCAAAATCGCGCTGCCCGGATACAAGACGTTTGAGACGGACATCAATCCGCAGGGCGACCAGAAAGTGGAAGTGAAGACGGACCTGGTGAAGGATGAAGTGCCGGTCGATGAGCCGCTGCTGAAGACGGATGGCAACAACCATGGGGCCCAGGCGTATGCGGCCAAGGCTCCGTCGTCCCCTCCTCAGCGCTGAAAACGAGAAAGAAACCTGCGAGGCTGGCCCGGACTCGACCTTTAGTCTTTATGGGATGCCCCGCTCAAGCTCTACTTGGGCGGGGACTTTGACGTTCCTGTCTTTCACCCCGAAGCGGTCTCTGGAGAGCAACGCGGCGTTCCAAATCATTCCGTAAGGCTTCTCAGCTCGCGGAGGAGAACTACCGCCCGGATTCGCCCGGATGCTGCCCTGACTTTTGCGAAGTAAACAGAATGCAGAGCACCATGAATACGGCGATCACCAGCGACGAAGTGATGCGGCTGAGATTGAGCCCGCCACTTGCGAGAGGCTTCGTCAGGATGTCGCCCAGGGTCGCGCCCAGGGGCCGGGTCAGGATGAAGGCGGCCCAGAAAAGAAACGTGTGAGAGGTCTTGGTAAAAAAGTAAGCTAGCGCCACTACCGTAAGCGCTCCGGCAAAAACCAACGCCCCACGCTCGTAGCCCACGCCCTCGGTGTCAGCCAGCCAATCGCCCAGGGCCGTGCCCAGCGTGTTCGAGAACAGAATCGTGATCCAATAAAACAACTCGACCTTGGGCGAGGTAATTTCGCTAAACGAAATCGACCCGACCGACCCGCGCCACAACGCCAGCACAATCATTACGGCGGCTAACAGAATCAGCGACCCGCCCATATAGCCAACCCCGAGCGAGCGGTCGGTGAAATCGGCCAATGTAGTGCCCACGGTAGTAGTCGCCACAATCACGCTCCAGTACAGGAAGCGATGAAACTTCTTCGCTTTGATCTGTGCCGTGACCGCGACCAGGAAGCACGCCATAAAAATGATCGTGCTGAGCGCGTATCCCAGCTTTAAGGACATGGAGAGCGCGTCACCGCCGGTTTCGCCGAGAGTGGTGGCGGCAATCTTGATGATCCAGAAGGCCAGTGCGACCTGCGGGACTTTGCTGGCAGTCGCCGAAAAGTGGCTCGACTTCGCATCATCGCCTTCATAAGAAAGGGTGGAATCGGAGAGTTTGAGTGAGCCGAGCACACCGAAAGATAGAGTCGTTGGTTTCATAGGAAGGCTGATGAACGCGTGAAAGATAGAACAGAAACTTTGTGACGCAAGAGTTTAGATTAAAGATCAACCTCGCGAGTTGCCGCCAATTGCGGCCTGGGTTGCGCCATCTCTACTGTGCCTGTAGCGAGAGCAATTTTGTTATGTTTCTCTGCGTATCCGATAATATCAATCTAAGCGACCTATGGCCATTGGAGTCCTGGCCCTGCAAGGCGATTTCGACGCTCACCGCCGCCGGCTCGAAGAGCTGGGCGCTAACGTTGTGCTGGTAAAAAAGCCTGCGCAACTCGACGAAATCGATGGCCTCGTCATCCCCGGAGGCGAGTCCGGCACGTTCCTGAAATTGCTTGGAGAAGAGGGATTCGAAAAGCTGAAACAGTTCGTGCGCGCGAAGCCGACCTTCGGCACCTGCGCCGGCGCGATCCTATTAGCGACTGAAGTGGAAAATCCAAAGCAGGCCGGCCTCAGCGCCATCGATATTGGTATTCGCCGCAACGCTTACGGACGCCAGGTCGACAGCTCGATCCGAGAAGGCACATTGCTGCAAAGCTCGCTTAACCCTGAACCGGGATCGCCGCTGGAAATGGTCTTCATCCGCGCCCCGAAAATCGAGCGCGTCGGAGCCAACGTCGAAGTGATCGCAACCGAAGGCACCGACCCGGTAGCCGTTAGGCAGGGAAGCACGATGGCCGCGACCTTTCATCCTGAGCTCTCCGACGACAGGCGTGTACATCGGGCCTTCCTGGATCTAGTCGGCAGTGGCAACCGGAGACGAGGATTCTGAAGAATGGATGAAGACATCACGTTCCTTCGCGGTCCGGTCGAAAAAATTGACGGCAAACTCGTTTTGCGAATCCCTCTCGAGGCCGGGGGCGCCGAGTTCATCGAGTGTTCCCGCGGTATCTCTGAGGTGGAGGAAGGCTTTCTGAAAATAACAATCGCTGAATGGCTGGCCGGTGCACTCAGAATCGAAGCAGGCAGCATGGTCTCAGTCGACAACCGCGGCGGGAAGTGCAATATTCATCCCATGGATCCGTTGTCACTTCAATAGTCCATTCCTCGGCAGCGAGGCTACTTCGCGGGCAGAAACTCGATCTTTAGATCACGGCTCGCGGGCTTGAAATCAAGCTCCGGCGTCACGCGCACATGGTTCAAGCCCCTGTTCGCAAGTTCCACCGCAAAGCAATCCACGTAGGGGATTCCAGTTTCAACCTTTATCAACGCGGCGCGCACCGCGCTGTCTCCGTCCACGGCGACGACCTGCAACCCGAAGGCACCTAGTCGCGAAAGCACCTGCTCCATCTCGCGTTTGCCGTAAAGCTTGCACGTGATCCCGGCAATCTCGCCCCAATGTGCCGCGGGGGTCACCGCCTGGCAATCACCGGCGACGTGTCCGCCGATGATCTCTGCAACCCGCGCCGCTCCGGCCTGATTGTGCAGATAGCGCAAGACTGCGCTCGAATCCAGTACGTACGTCACCATCGATCTTCGCGCCGCCACTTCCGTCTGAGTTTTTCCGCAAGGCGGGCTTTTCCCTTCAACATTCCGCGGGTCCTGTCGACAAGCTGATCAGTTACAGGCTCCAGAGTAATTCTTACCCCGTCATGGGTCACGGCAATGCGCGTTCCCGGTTTAATGCCGAGCGCAGATCGCACATCGGAGGGAATTACAAATTGGCCCTTGGTGCTTACTGTCGTGATCTGACAATTCATGCTTACACGGCATCACGCTGTAAGACCACTTAACAGAATTTTGCCCTTGACAAGGTTGTCGTGTAACTGTAAGGTTACGCATTATGCGGAACCGTTCGGTTACATATTCTTCGGAGGCGACGTTTCAGGCCCTAGCCGATCCTACCCGCCGCGCCGTGTTAGACCTTTTACGCAGAGGCAGCCAGCCTGCGGGTGAGATTGCCGGAGCCTTTCCCGTCTCCCGTCCCGCCATCTCCAAGCATTTGCGCCTGCTGCGGCGTGCGCATCTGGTACAAGAGCATCGCGAAGGCCGGCACCGTGTCTATCGCCTGAATCCGGAACCGCTCAAGGCGGTCGATACCTGGCTCGACCAGTACCGCAGCTTCTGGAAGATGAACCTCGCCAGTTTGAAATCGTTTGTCGAAACTGAACACGCCAAAGAAATCAACGCCGCAAAATCGAATACCAAAATTTCAAAAGGAGACCGCTAACATGAAGTCCATTCGCATCGCTGTTTCGCTTTGTCTTTTAGCCATTGCAACCGTCGCTCTCGCCCAGAGTGACGCACAGAAGTCGTTTGACCAACTGAAGTCTCTTACCGGTTCGTGGGAAGGGAAGAACTCCAAGGGTGAGCCGTTGACGGTCAATTTTGAGAAAACAGCCGGCGGCTCGGCGTTGATGAGCGAAATCCACGGTTTTCACGGCCCGGAGAACATGGTTTCCATGTTTCATCTCGACGGCCCCAACCGCCTCATGCTTACGCACTACTGCGGAGCGGGCAACCAGCCGCGCATGACGGCTACCACATCCGCCGACGGTAAAACTGTCACTTTCGATTTTCTCGACGCCACGAATCTCGCAACTCCGGATGCGGGACACATGCAGCGACTGGTTGTCGCGATGCTCGACGCCAACCATCACACCGAGGACTGGACCTTCAGCGATCACGGAAAAGAGATGAAGGAGGTTTTCGACCTGCGCCGAACCGAAGTCGCCCAGAAGTAGTCGTGAATCGCAACGAGAGCAGCGCACCCCATTTCTCGCGTCCTGCGCGAGAAGTGGGGATTTTCGAAAAGCGGGTGAGACCAAAAGCCATGATCATCGAAACCAAAACCGTAATCACTCCCGACCAGGATGCTGTCGTCAGCGAGATCGAAATTGCCGCACCACCGAAGCGCGTATTTCAGGCTCTGATCGATCGCGATCAGGCTCTGCAATGGGGGAGCAACGAAGCCTTCGAGATGGCCTCCTGGGAGATGGATGCGCGCCCCGGCGGCAAGTGGCGTTTCGTCTCACGCGCGCTACGGGGCCAGGGCGCCGGCCGAGAGATGGAGCACCATGGCGAGATCATCGAGATTGATCCGCCTAGCCTGCTCATGTATTCGTGGTACGCGAGTTGGCATGAGAATCCCGACGGCGCGCACCGTGGTGCGCTGGGATTTGTCGCCCACGAAATCCGGCACTCATCTGAAAGTAACTCATAGCGGCTTGCTGCCTATTCCGGGCGCGTGCCAGGGATACAGCCAGGGCTGGCCAGGGCTGGTGCAGTCGCTGAAGAACGTTCTTGAAAGAACAAAATAAGATTCATAACAGGAGGAGTCATGACAACTACTGCAATCGCTCCCGATCAAGATGTGGTCTCAACCGAGATTTTTATTGCCGCTCCTCCGGCCCGCGTTTTTCAGGCCGTTACCGACCCGACCCAAATGCTGCGCTGGTGGGGAAATCACGATAACTTTCGCGTCGATGAATGCGAGTCGGATCTTCGCGTGGGCGGCCAATGGTCAATCCGCGGAGTGAAAGGCGATGGAAAGGCTTTTCATACCCATGGCGAATATCTTGAGGTCGATCCCCCGTACCTCTTGGTGCAGAGTTGGACGTGCACTTCGATGGGTGCGGTCAAGACTGTACTGCATTGGCAACTCGAGGCTCAGACCGTCCACGGTCTCTACCCCAGCGGTCCGCACCGCGCAGGCACCGGCACGCTGGTGCGAATTCGCCACGAGGGATTTGCTGGACGCCCCGTAGACGCCGCCGATCACTACCAGGGCTGGCAACAAGTTCTGGGATGGCTGCGCGACTTCGCCGAGAAGGAGTAGTTAAGCAAAAGGAAACATGACTACTACCGAACCCAAAACTGTGATCGCTGCCGAACAGGACGCGGTGATCACCGAGATCGAAATCGCCGCCCCGCCGGAGTGCGTCTTTAAAGCGCTAACCGATCCCGAGCAACTGGTACGCTGGTTCAAAGACGCCAACGGCCCAGCCATTCTTTGGGAGATGGATGCGCGCCCCGGCGGCCGCTATCGCTACGCTGCAGTCGAGAGCACGGCAATAGTCATGGGAGTCGATCAGTTCGAGTGTCATGGCGAGATCGTAGAGATCGATCCTCCGCGACTACTTGTCTATACCTGGGTCGCCAGCTGGCACGAAGACAAGACTCGCCGTACCGTCGTCCGTTGGGAACTTTCGCCTGCGGCAGACGGGACACGAGTCAAAGTAACGCACAGCGGCCTCGCGCAGGAAGCATCAGCTCGCAAGGATTATCGATCGGGCTGGCTCGGGGTTCTAACCATGCTCCGGCGCTTTATGACAGAGTCGCAATAAGAAATCGGCGCTTCACCAATTTGACCAAAGGAGAACCATGGCCACCGTTGCAATCACTCCGGATCAAGACCTCATCGTGGCGGAGATCGAAATCGCAGCTCCGCCCCAACGCGTCTTCCAAGCCATAACCGATCCTCGCCAACTGCCGCTCTGGTGGGGGCAAAAGGAAGTGTATCGCGTCACCAAGTTCGAGAGCGATCTGCGCGTCGGCGGCAAATGGCTGAGCGCGGGCGAAAGCGCCGCCGGGGAGGTTTTTCATGTCGGCGGCGAATACCTTGAAATCGATCCTCCGCGGCTTCTCGTCCAAAGCTGGATCGCGAGTTGGATGCCCGAGCTCAAGACCACGGTGCGCTGGGAGCTCGAACCACATCGCGGCGGCACGCTGGTGAAGATTCAGCACAGCGGCTTCGCCGGCAACGCCGACGCCGCCAAGAACCACGGCGAAGGATGGAAGCGCGTCCTCGGCTGGGTGCATGCCTTTCTGGAGAAAGGAGAAACCGTCGACACGCGGAGTTCCTGATTTCGTAACAGAATTTTGTTTCTTCTTGACAGCCCGCCGCGCTCTGCTACATTTCGGCACCGGAGAGGGACGCCGTGAGAGTCCAAAACTCTCTGGAAATCCCTCTCCGTTGCCGCCGCCTAAAGTCTGCGCATTCATTCGCGCGGCGTATTGGCTCACGGCCTCTTTCCGTTTTTTGCAGGAGGCTTCCATGAAACGATTTGCCGCAGCATTTTTCCTCGCGCTGCTCCTGACCGCCAGCGCGGCGGCGGGCGATGACAAAATGCCGCAGCTCCTGCCTTTGAAAGGCACGACCCCTCCTGCGCCGCCGAAAGACGCGGACAAATTTGTCTTCATCGTTACGGGAGACAATCGGCCCGCCGAGCCCACCGATCCTCCAACCGATGCGGTGAAAGAGATATTCCAGGGCATCGCCGATCATCATCCTGCCTTCGTGCTCTGGACCGGCGACATCGTCTACGACAAGATGAAGGGCGACAGCAAGAAGAAAGAAGAACAGGTTACCGAGCAGTACCGGCAATTTCTTGCACTTGCGGCCGGCGGAGGCGCTGCCGTGTATAACGCTCCCGGCAATCACGAGATGAACAATAAAGAGAACTGCCCAACCGCGACGATGACGAAACTCTATCTCGAGGACACCGGGCAAACCGCGCCTTACGGTTGGTTTGATTATGGCAATTCACGATTCATTGCCTTGAATACCGACGAATCGGCGCCTAAGAACAACAAGTGCTACTGCGAATCGCACCCCGGCGACGACAAGCCTCCGGGCTACATCGGTAAGAAGCAAATGGATTTGCTCGAAGAGGAATTGAAGGACGCCAAGAAGGCTAACAAGGCGCACATATTCCTGTTCATGCACCGTCCGATTAAAGGTTACAACGGGAAGGATCAACTTTGCAGCGACAACGTCACCAAGCTAGAGAAGATATTTGAGGACTATCCCAATCTTTCCTACGTGGTGGCCGGTCATCAGCACATGTACTACAACGAACAGGGCCAGGGAGCCCAGGAATTCTGCGCTCCGCCAGTGCGCACCGATCCTGGCAAAAAGCCTTTCTATTTGGTTTCAGGCGGCGCCGGAGCCCAGTTGAAGTCAAACGACGGAGGCTTTTACCACTACCTGATCTTCACCGTGGACCATGACCAGGTCAGCGTTCAGTTGGTTCGGCTCGACAAGAAGGAGCAATGCAAGCAGAATGGCGTTGCCGAAGCTGTGGAGCGTTAATGCAAGGCTCCGGCCAAGAGTGTGGGCCGCATCTCAACGCCAGAGGAAGCGAATAAGTGGAGCTTCCTTCTTAGCTCGCGGCTTTAGCGTTGTGGGTTTCGCTGGAAGCCAGCGATCGCAAGCGCAAACTTTACCCGCCGGGCACTTCCTCTGTGACCACGCTGAAATGCTTTAGATTTGCCATCCCAAACGAAGTCGTGATCGCCACATCTGAGGCGTCGCGTCCAGTTGCCATGAGAACCCTCCCGATCCGTGGATGATTATGCCGCGCATCAAATGTCCACCATCGGTCTTCCAAATAAACTTCGAACCAGGCGCTGAAATCCATGGGATCAGAGCTCGGCGGAACTCCCACGTCTCCCAGATATCCCGTCGCATAACGCGCCGGAATGTTCAGGGCCCGGCACAGCGTTACCGCAAGATGCTGAAAGTCGCGGCAGACCCCAAAGCGCTCTGTGAACACATCCAGCGCACTCTTGGTCGGGCGCGCATATTGATACCCGAAACTCACCCGGCTATGGACCCAGTCGCAAACTGCCTGCACCCGCGACCACCCGGGCGTTGCTCCGCCGAATAGCTCCAGTGCAATCGTCGAAAAGCGGTCTACCTCGCAGTAGCGACTGTTCAGTAAATAGCGCAGCGTGTCATGGGGCAACTCCTGCACCGGAACCTCGCGCGCACTCAGGCTCACGGCATCGGGCTCGCCAGAAGCATTGATCAAAGTCGAATTGCTCAGGCGGATCAAACCGACCGGCGCCAGGAATCGCTTGCACCGATTGCCGAAGGTATCGATATAACCCTCCTGCGGAACCGCCGGCTCCAGACGCAATTCGTCAGGCGCGCGCAGATCCGCCTCTCGCGAGGGATGCACGCTGAGTAGCGCCACCACCGGGACCGGACAGACCATCTCAAACTGAATGTCGTACCCCAAGCGCAGAATCATAGGATTGCTTTAGATGCAGCCCACGCGATGAGAGAAAGAATTTCTAATCTTATGCCACTACCGGCGTATCGATCCATCTGCTCGTCCTCGTCTCCCCGCCTGTTGCCGAGACAGAGCTAGGACTTGACCTCCCCACGAGCCCCTCTGGCTCTGCGAACTACCGCGATCAGGTCTGGTCTTTCCCACGCGCTTCGAGAATCGCATAGCGAGGGGCCGGCTCGGTCGCGGCGATAAAGTCGGGCCAGTCCCCATGTTTTTCGGAATTGAAACCGCTTCGAAACTTGCCTATGCTGGGATACGAGAAACGTTTCCGGCGGCGATTCCGATGCCCAAGATTGTGCGGCAATCTTTCTGGCGTTTTCTAATCGTGGCCGCGGCAATCGCAGCCACGATGCCTGACGCTCATGCCGTCCCTGCAGGGAGTCCATTGGACGATTTCGGCAACAGCGTTTGCTTAGATTTGGGTAAGTATATTTTTGTCGGTGGCGCCGATTCAAACCATAGCTGTCGCGTCTCCCCTTTTTTTTCTCGCGACGCGCTGGTGCTCGCCCTGATGAGAATCGCAATACCGCTTTCCCGTCATCGCGGGAGACCCGCAGCGGGTGGAGTTGTCCTTCCAGTGCTGGCGTGGCGAGCCTGTCTTTGTTGCCATGTTTTTGTTCTCCCGATCTTGGTTGACTCGGTTGCGGTTACGGGTTGCGGCTGAGGGTTCAGTTTCAATGAACCTAGGTAAGGCCCCCTCCCCCATTTTGCAAAATCTCTAGAATCAGCTGCTTTGCGGTTTCTTGGCGGCAAATATCAGCGTCCACATGAGTTAGATCCTTAGCTCTTTTGAATCACATGCATTACCTCCCGAGTTTTGCTCGTCGGGCTGCCCTTGCCTCCCGCGTCCGGTTCCCCGTGCTGGGAAGATGATCGAGTGAGTTGGCTGTGGATCGCAAGTTCGCTCGTCACAATGCGGCTGCGCAAGCTGACAGGACGTAAAGGTCCGAACTACCCTCCCGATTGCGCTTCCATGTACGACCGCAAAATGGCATTGATGCGGGTCTGGTAGCCGCGGCCGCGCTTTTTCAGCCACTCGACAACGTCGTGATCAACTCGAATCGTCAGCCTGTCTTTAGGCTCGGGCATGGTGAGCTTGGCGGTCTTCCAGAACGATTTACTCAGTCTTGGGATGTCGGAATAATCGATACTGGAATCAGGCATGGCACGGAGCCGTTTAAGGTCGGTTGCGCCGTTCGTCCGCTGCTTTGAGTTGATTCGCGTAATCCTGCCTTTCATTGCGATTGGCCGTCCTGGCTGAAATAATCCGGCGGAACTTTCCGCGCATGGCGTAAATCACCACGACTTCAATGTTCTCCAGCGAGCCAACGGCGAGCACTCGATTCTCGCCATTACGCCGCTGCACTTTCTCGAACACCGGGCCGTCAAAAACCCGCACAGCATCGGCGAAATCGATAAGATGCTTGGCAAGGTTTGCCTGCCGCTTCGTTTCGTCCCACTCGAGGAGCATCGGCTATCCTCGCACGGCGAAGCAGTCCGGCATGTGCACGAAATGTACATACATGATACGCGAACTCACTGGTATTATTCAATCCCTAACTCTTTCGCCAACGCCTTCCACTTACCCTCGACCAGTGCTTTCGTCTTCGTGTCCATAACAATCTCATCGGGCCAGGGTCGGGTGAAGCCTTCGGTAGGCCATT
The DNA here is from genome assembly GCA_963789875.1 of uncultured Acidobacteriaceae bacterium. Lineage (GTDB taxonomy): Bacteria > Acidobacteriota > Terriglobia > Terriglobales > Acidobacteriaceae > Sulfotelmatobacter. The sequence continues at coordinate 283,362 of CAWBMI010000003.1, forward strand.
TGCGAGTAGCATCGATGCCCATCTTGGAGCCATAGTTGGCGAGGCGGGAGGCATGGTCTAACGAATCTACCGGACCTAACATGAATTGGATGTCGCGCTCGGGGTCGATGTGGTTCAAGACTTTTAGAGTCACATCCGCTAGATCCTGCACCTCCACGTCTTCATCGACCACGATGATGCATTTCGTGAACGTTGCTTGCCCTAGCGACCAGATGGCGTTCATCACTTTGCGGGCCTGGCCGGGATAGGACTTGCGAATGGAGACGATCATCAGGTTATGGAACACGCCTTCGACGGGAAGGTTGATGTCGATCAGTTCAGGGATGGTGAGGCGCATCAGCGGCAGGAAAACGCGCTCCACGGCTTTGCCCATGTAGGCGTCTTCCATGGGCGGCTTGCCGACGATAGTAGTGGCATAGATTGGATCTTTGCGGTGGGTGATGCAGGTCACGTGGAAGACAGGATAGAGATCTTCTAGCGAGTAGAAGCCGGTATGGTCGCCGAACGGGCCCTCGGTGCGAAGTTCGTCGAGATTGACGTAGCCTTCAAGGACGATCTCACTGCTGGCAGGGACTTCGAGATCGACAGTTTCGCACTTCACTAGCTCGACGGGTGCGGCGCGTAGGAAGCCGGCGATTAAATACTCTTCAACATCTGGCGGAGCTGGAACGATGGCGGAGAAGGTTACGGCCGGATCAGTGCCGATGGCTACGGCGACTTCCATTCTGCCCGTCGGATGATTCTTTTCTGAGAGAACTTGGCCTCCCGAGGTGCGGGCCATGATGTCTACAGCGGAGCGCCTCGCTGCGCTCGGCTGAACGGCCGAGGCCGCCGTTCCCACAGGACCTGCCAAGCTATCGGCATTTCGTATCGCCTGACGATAGTGCTCGGCTGCTACCTTCTGACGTTGCCAATGCATTCCCGTACTGGTGGCGTCATAGATCTGCATGCGGTACATGCCTAAATTGCGCTTGCCGGTTTTTGGATCGCGAGTGGTTACGCAGGGGAGGGTGATGAAGCGCCCGGCGTCTTGCGGCCAGCATTGCAGGATGGGGAAGTCCAGAAGGGAAAAGTTGTCGTGTTTGATTACTTCTTTGCAAGGTCCGGTAGGGACGGTTTTGGGGAAGAATTTCCCGGCTTCCGTGAGCAGTGGGAGCATTTTGAGTTTGTCAAGGAATCCTTGGGGAGACTTCACGTCCAAGAACATCTTGATGCGGTCGGCGAATTGGTCGAAGGAACTCACTCCCAAGGCTAGCTTCATGCGGGCTTCAGAGCCGAACTGGTTGATCAGAAGCTGAGCACCGGAGTGGCCTTTGATGTTTTGGAAGAGCAAGGCTGGGCCGCCGGGAGCTCTGCGCCTTGCTGCGCCCGGCTGGACCGGCGAGGCGCTCGTCCCCACATGGCTTGTCACGGCTACGCCTTTACTTATGCGATCTGTGATTTCGGTTATTTCGAGGATAGGGTCGGCTTCGGTTTGAATGCGTTTCAGTTCACCGGCGCGCTCTAGGGCTGCGATCCATTGACGAAGGTCGTCGAAGGGCAATCTGTTCTCCTGCGGACTAGATTATACCGACTACAAATTCGAAGGCTCCACCACAGGGGACACTGAGTTGCAAGGGTAACCCTTACAGTTTGCCGCGGAGCATGCTGATCACGTCGTCGGAGGTGATCACGCCGACTAATTTGTTGTGGTCGTCGATTACAGGCAGTGTGACGAGATTGTATTTGTCGAAGAGCTCTGCGACTTCGTTATCGCTAGTGGCTTCTTTGGTGAAGACCAGGGGCTCTTGGGTTAGCGAAAGCAGGGGCGTGTCGGCTTTGGCGATCACCAGCTTGGCCAGCGGGACAGCGGCGGCCAGAGTGCCGCGAGAGTCCACCAGATAGATAGTATTTACGGATTCGACTCCGCCCTCGAACTCGCGGAGCACGCCAATCGCATTTTCTACCGTCGCTGTTACTGGCAGCGCGAGGAACTCGGTGGTCATGCGGCCAGCGGCGGTCTCTTCGCGATGCTCGAGTAGTTCGGTGACCTCCTGCTTGGCCTCAGGCTCCATCTGCACCAGGATCTGCTCGGTGTGATCATGGGAGAGATCGCCAAGCAGATCGGCGGCGGCATCGGGATCCATTTCTTCGACGATTTCGGCGGCGCGCTCCGAATCCAGCGACTCGACGATCGACTTCTGAATCCCCGGCTCGACCTCTTCGAGCGTCTCGGCGGCTACGTCTTCGTCCAGAGTTCGGAAGACGGCCTCGCGCTCGTCGGGCGCGAGATCTTCGACGATATCGGCGATGTCCGCCGGATGGAGCTTGGCCAGACCGTCGTGAGAGATCTTGAGCTTGATGCGGCGGGCGGGGTCGGTCTCGATGAGATCGACGAAGCTCCAGGGGATGGTGCGGGGAGGAATTTTTTGGACCAGAATCTCGAGCGCGGCGCGAGGCGCAAGCCCGCGCAGCAGGCGGCGGACGGCGCCCCGGGCACCGATGTCGACGGACTGAACCCGCAGGATCGAATGCGGATGTCCGTTCTCCGGTACAGAATCGATTTGAAGTTCGACATCGTTGACGCGGACGACCTTGCGTCCGTGAACGTCGATGACCTGCTGATCGAGGAGGTCGCGTTCAAGAAGGAAGAGTCCTTCCGCGCCGTTCGCCTGAGGCCAATCGGAAACATTGGTCGAGGCGTGCAGGTTGGCATCGATGCTGGCAATGGCGGAATGGGGAAGAACTCGATTCCCGGTTTTCGTTTTGACTATATAGGAGGCTATGCGGTCGCGGTCTTCCTGAGGCGCCAGCGTGACCTCGCGCACATGGCCGATTGCCGCGCCGGACGGGTCATACACCGTGGCGCCGATCAATTCGGAGAGAGGCAGCGAGTTCATCCCGGCTAGAGAATAGCGGAGTTTTGCAGGAGAAAGAAATGAAATGTGCTGCCGGAGGTAAATATTTTGTGGAAAGCACCCTCGTTAGTTTGCTCTAATTATCATGTCACACGTCAACGGCCTTAACACGGAAAACACAGGGGAACACAGGGGAACACAGGGGAACACAGGATAGATCGTACTTTTAATGACCAAGAGTTGCCTCGGAGCTGCTGTCTTGCTGGATTGCAAGGTTGGTTCAAACGGGATTCACGGTATTCTCATCTCCCACCCGGTGGTATATCCTTCAACTAAGCTTGGGGGAAATTCAATGAATAGGAACCGCAAGGTGCGTTTTGTTTTTCTTTTGACCGCCGCATGCCTCGGACTAGCCTTCGAAGGGGCCTGCAACAAGAATCAAACTCCGGATAACAGCGCGCAGACGCAACCGGCGCAGCCCGACCAGACACAGGATCCTGCCGCCGCGGCCAATCTGGCCCCCGTCAGCGATACGCAAACGAGCGCGGCTCAACCCAGCGCTGCTCCCAGCAATGCAGAACCCAGCAATCCTCAACCAAGTAGGGAATCCGATCGGCGCTCCGACAATTATCGGCGCCACGATCGCGATTCTCACGACGATTACGATTCCAACGACGACTACAACGCCGACGAGCAGGATGCGAGCTATGGGCAGCCCGTGCTCCAGGCACCGCAGCCGCCGCCGCCGCTTCCGGAATATGTGCAGCCGGAATGTCCCGAGGAGGGTTACATCTGGACTCCCGGATATTGGAGCTACTCTCCCGAGGGCTATTACTGGGTGCCGGGAGCATGGACGCGGCCTCCCGAGGTCGGCTACCTGTGGACTCCGGGTTATTGGGGATATGAGGGCGGTCGATACCGCTACCGCTATGGCTACTGGGGCCGGCATATTGGCTACTACGGCGGCATTAACTATGGATTCGGCTACGTGGGGGTTGGTTACCAGGGCGGGTACTGGAACGGAAATCGTTTCGCCTACAACCGGACGGTCAATAACGTGAACGTCACGAACGTCACGGTTTATAACCGCACCATCACGAACACCGTGATCGTCAACAACACTACAGTCAACATCGTGAATAACCGGACGAGTTTCAACGGTCCTGGAGGAGTGACGCGCCAGGCTTTGCCCACGGAAGTGGCCGCGGTGCACGAGCAACGCATTCCTCCGATGACGACTCAGTTGCAGGCGCGGCAGGTGGCTTCACAGAATCGGCAGCAGTTTGCTTCGGTCAATCATGGCAAGCCTGCGGTAGTTGCCGCTGCGCAGCCGATTCAGGCAGGGAAGCCGATTGCAGCTGTGATTCCGGCGCGAGCTCCGGCGGCGCGGCCTGCGCCGGCGATGCAGCCTAATCGCGCGCAACCAGCACCGGCAGCAGCGCCGGCGCGAGTTGCGGCACCGGCACCGGCAAAGCCCGCCGCGCCGCGGCCCGCCGAATCGAGAACAGAACCCGCACGTCCGGCTGCGCAACCCGCGTCGCCTGCGGCGCGAACCAGGCCCGCTCCCGCGCCTGCGGGTCGTCCTGCTCCGAGGACCGAATCGGCGGCACGACCGCAAGCAGCAAAACCTTCGCAACCGGCAAATCGGCCTGCGCCTGCCAGCCGACCTGCGCCGGCAGCTAAGCCAGCGCCCGCGAATCGGCCTGCTCCCAAACCCGAAGCCCGACCGGCAGCTAAGCCAGCGCCGGCGCAGCGTTCGGCTCCGGCCAAACCCAAGACTCCGCCTCCTCCGGCGAAAAAGGAGCCGCCGAAGGATCAGAAGCCGCTGTAGGCCTCAAGGCTTGCTGCTTCTTGCGAAGACGAATCCCTCGGACCACAGATTAAAATCGGGAGTGGGCGGTTACCCAAACCGCACCACTCCCGAATTATTTTGTTGGGTGCATTCGGTGAGGTGAGGTGTAGAGTGGGGTGCCGTCTCAATCAGAAAGGATACAATCCATGAAGAGCAGCAGGATTTTTGCTGGTGCGGTCGTCGTGCTCCTCAGCGCCGGCTTTTCTGCCGTCGCGCTTGGGCAGACTGATGCTACCCCGCAGGAGGTTGTTGCCAAGGTCAAAGAAGCAGCGGCTGCGCTGTCGAAGTCGGGGGACTTGTCACAGTTCGATCGGAAGCAAGGTCCGTGGGTGTGGAAGAACACTTATATCTTCATCCAGGACTGCAACAAGAAGGTGATGGCGGCCCATCCGATCAAGCCTGAGATGATCGGCAAAGGCCTGGACACTGTGATGGACGCTAAATCGGGGAAGGCCATCTACGCGGACCCAGCAGCCTGGTGCAAGAAAGTCGAGGCTGCGCCTACTGGCTTGTGGAACGAATATTATTGGCCGAAGCCCGGGGAGAAAGAACCGTCACGCAAGGTTGCCTATCACCTCACGGCCAAGGGGACGTCTTACATTGTTTCGTCGGGGATTTATGACGAAAAGACCAGCTTGGCGGAGGTTTCGAAGGTAAGCAGCATGAAGTAGGAGTGTTCCGTCACGTTCGCGTGGCTAGAAAAGCCCTTCCTTTTCCCCCGGAGGGCTTTCGTTCTTAGGGTGTCGCGATGTCGTTGGAACTGCCCCTTCCCGCGGCCCGTATAATGAAGGAGTGCGCCTGCTTCTTGACATCTTCGGGCAAACTTTGCGGACTTTGTGGGGACACAAACTTCGTTCGTTTCTCACCATGTTCGGAATTGCCTGGGGAGTTTTTTCTCTGCTGCTGCTGGTCGGGCTAGGCGAAGGTTTCCGCTCGGGAAATAAGAAACAATTCGACACCCTGGGCGAGAACGTGATGTTCATCTGGTCGGGACGGGCTCCGGCGATGGAAGGCAGTTTCACGTCGCTGCGCCAGTATTACTTGACCGAGCGTGATTACAACGACATTTTGCGCGAGTGCCACAGCGTGGGAGCGGCCACGCCAGCCATTTCGCGCAGCGACATTCGCGCGGTCAGCGACTTCTACCAGGCCAGCGGCCAGATCATAGGAGTGCCGGCGAAATTCGACGAGATCCGCTACCTGCCAATTATGGATGGGCGCTGGATCAATGAAATGGATGTTACGCAGAAGCGCGCGGTAATTGTGCTGGGGGATGAGGTGCGGCGAACTTTGTTTCCCGGGCGTCCGTCGGTGGGCAGCACGATTCTGCTGAATGGCGTGCAGTTCGAAGTAATCGGAACCATCAAGCGCGTGGGCCACGGAGACGATAACAACCTGAACCTGCGCAGCTTCGTTCCGTTTTCGACTATGCGAGAATATTTTCGTCCGCTCAACGTGGGCGAGGCTCCGGACGTAATTTCTTTCATCAATTACCAGCCCAAGACGCGTGCGGTGCATGAGTTGGCCCGGCAGGAAGTGCATCAAGTGATCGCGCGGAATCATGGCTTCGATCCGAAAAACCCGGATTCGTTCGATGAGTGGGATACGGTGAAGACGGTCGACCAGATTGGCAAGATTTTTGATGCCATGAATGGATTTTTGGGCAGCGTGGGCCTGGTGACGCTGGGTCTGGGCGCGATCGGGATTATCAACATCATGCTGGTCGCGGTGGCCGACCGTACGCGGGAAATCGGATTGCGCAAGGCCCTGGGAGCGACGAACGCGAGCATCATGTTCCAGTTTTTTGTGGAAGGCGCGTTTCTGACTGTGCTGAGTGGCACGTTCGGGATTGCGGCGGCTGCAGGAATTATGGCGGTGTTGTCGGGAGTGTCGCTGGGCGACGGATTTGATCCACCGAAGTTAGTGGCGTCGACGGCGGCACTGGCGGTGAGTGCGCTGGCGCTTGCGGGAGTAGCAGCGGGGTTGTATCCGGCGCGCCGGGCCGCGATGCTGCAGCCTGTCGAGGCGCTGCGGAAGGAGTAGGAAGGCGCGAGTAACCGGCACCCTGTCTAAAGCGAAGAACTCACACTTATGTTGCGAGACCTATTAGGGCAGGCTTTCGCCGCGATGCGGCATGATTTGCGCAAGACCACTTTGACCATGGCCGGGATGGCCTGGGGCATTGCGACCGTGGTGCTGCTGCTGGCGTATGGGAATGGCTTTCAAAACGCGATTGAGAACATTTTTCAGAGTTTTGGCGCCACCGCGGTCGGAATTTTTCCGGGACGGACATCGCAGCAGGCGGGGGGAAATAAAGCTGGGGTGCAGGTGCGCTTTACCAACGACGATGTCGAATTGCTGCGAAATAATGTTCCATTGTGCAAAAACGTAGTGCGCATGTCGCAGAAAAGTTCGCTGGTGCAGAACGGAAACCGGGCCTTCAATATGCCGGTAGATGGGCTGGATCCAGCCGTGCAAGAAATTTGGAATCTGGACATGGGCGACGGGCGTTTTATCGACGATGCCGACGACTCCAGGCATGCGCTGGTGGCGGCGATCGGCTCGGAAGCCAGGGATAAATTGTTTTCCGGCGCGCCAGCGGTGGGCGAGGACATTCGCATCGATGGCGTTGAGTTTCAAGTGGTGGGCGTGGTGAAGCCGCGCATGCAAGAGGGTGACGACGACGATAACCGTACGATTTACGTTCCTTATACTTCCATGAATGTGTTGAAGGACACACATTATATCGATGGGATTTGGATGGATTCGCAGGGGCTAAATCACGACCGGCTGGACACCACGGTGCGGGAGACGCTGGCTACCGCTCATAACTTTAAGAGCGATGACAAGCGCGCGCTGCAAGTCTTCGACGCTCAGAAGCAACTGTCGCAGTTTGGAATTATTTCGATGGCGCTGAAGGGGCTGCTGGCGTTTATCGGCACCCTGACCCTGGGTATTGGCGGCGTGGGGCTGATGAACATGATGCTGGTGACGGTGACGCAACGCACGCGCGAAATTGGAGTGGAGAAGGCACTGGGTGCGCGGCGGCGCGACATCCTGTTTCAATTTCTCGCCGAGGCCATGGTGATTACGGCGGTGGGCGGTCTGCTTGGCATCGCGCTGTCGTACTTGGTTTCGGTTTCGGTTGGACGGCTCACTTTTTATAGCGCAATGGCCAAGAACGCGGAGTCGGCAGATATCCGGCTGATTGTTTCGCCGACGATTCTCCTCGTAGCGACGGGAATCCTCGCCGTCGTCGGCGTGGTGAGCGGCATGGTTCCCGCTATGCGTGCGGCCAAGCTCGATCCCATTGAGGCTCTGCGATACGAGTAGCAGTACCTGGTAGTCAGTACTCAGTCAGTATGAATTCCGATGACATTTTGAGTTTGCCGGCTCCCAAGGCCGATGCGCGGATTGCCTATGGGAGTAATGAGAATCAGTTTTTGGATTTGCGGCGGCCGAAAGGCCCGGGTCCTCACGCGTTGGTGCTCGCGATTCATGGCGGGTATTGGCGTGCCAAGTACGATTTGTTTTACATGGGGCATCTGTGCGCTGCGTTGACGGCGAAGGGAGCCGTTACCGCTAATCTGGAATATCGAAGAGTGGGTAATGCGGGCGGTGGCTGGCCCGGAACCTTCGCGGATATTCGAGCGGCTTATCAGTTTCTATTGCAGAGCGCACAGCAATACGGGATCGATCCCAAGCACGTCGTTGCGATAGGGCATTCGGCGGGTGGTCAGCTTGCATTGTGCCTGGCGGCCCATGAGCCAGGAGTGAGGGCTGCGATTTCTTTGGCGGGAGTAATCGATTTGCAGCGCGCTTACGAGTTGCATTTAAGCAACGACGCTGTTGTCGAATTCCTGGGCGGCACGCCCACAGAGGTTGCAGATCATTATCGCGAAGCCGATCCGATGAAGTTAGCGATCGCGGCGCGGCAGTTTTTGGTGCATGGTGCTGCGGATGATATAGTGCCGCCGGCCTTCAGTCGAGACTACGTGCGTGCGAAGTCAAAAGAAAATGTGCGCCTCGCGGAGATCGCTGGGGCAGGGCATTTTGATGTGGTTGATCCGCGGTCTGGGGCTTGGAAAGACGTCGAGAGCGCTGTGATGGATGCCGCTAAGACTTAAACACAGAGGGCACAGAGAATCACAGGGCAAGGCGCGGCCGCCTTTCTTTCTCTTCGAATGTCAGGCTACTTCCGATTTACTTTTCGTTGATCCGGCTCTCTTTTTCTGTTCTTCGCCAGTATGTTCTGGACTGCCCCCGGGCTCGGGGAAGTCGGAGTCGGCATCTTTCAGAATTGGGTCCTGATCGCGATGACCGAGTTGTCCGGAGAGGCCGGAGTTTCCGTCGTGATGGTGTTCTTCGCCTTCGGTCGCGCCCTTGGCGCCGTCGGGATCGTTCGCGGAAATTTTAGTGTTCATGAGAACCTCCTAAGACTTAAGTACGTTTGCTCAAGCAGAAGCCAAATTCCTCGTTTGGCTAGGAATGACAAATAAAGTCAGATGAAATGACAAATAAAATAAAGATTATTCGCCGGGGCGGCCGGCGCCATTGACTCCCAGTTTACGCAGGCGTTCGCGGGCCTGCAGCGCTTCTGGGGAGCGTGGGTAGCGCTGAATCAGGTGACGAAGCTCCTGCACTCCGTCGTCTTGTTTGCCCAGTTCGATTAACGAAAATCCTTTTTTCAGCTGCGCAGAAGCCACTTTCGATCCACTGGGAAAATTCTGTAGAACCTGGTCGTAGCTTTGCGCGGCTTGCTGGTAATTGCCCTGGCGAAATTGAATTTCTCCCAGATAGAAGTAGCAATTTCCGGCGAGATCGGTGTTGGGATAAAACTTAATGTAGTCGGAAAACTCCTGCAGGGCGAGATCGTTCTTGGCGCCGTTGTAATCGCGCAGGGCGTTGTTATAGAGAACGTCGGGCGGCGGAGCCTGTGCCTGCGCCTGCTGCTGGGCTTGTACTTGCGCCGTTTGCGCGGCTTGGCTCTGCTGCGAGGATTGCATGTCCTCGAGTTGCTTGCTCACTTTCGCAAGCCGCGCCTTCAATTCGTCCAGAGTGTCATTGAGCGATTGCAACTGACCGGAGAGTTGCTCGACGTGGGCCGACGAATCTCCCTGCTGCTTTTGCAGAGTGGACGTCAAAGCGCCGACGCTGGCAGCAACTTTGTTGACCGCGTCGGTATCCTGTTCCACCAGATTTTTCATCACGCCCATGCGCTCGTCGAAGCTGCGCTGCATGGAGGTCATCTGCTCTTGCAATTGCTGGACCTGGGTTTGCAGTTCGATGATTTCTTTGCTCACGCCGAAGGCCGGAGCAGCGATCCAGGGCAAAGCCAGCAGTACGATAAACACGGCGAGTCGTCTTAGTTTCATAGATGAGTTTCCTGAGCCTATTTTAGATGCGCCGCAGCCCTAAGCGCGAGGAAGATTCAGAGATAGGAATCTGCTAATGGACGGGGCCGAGCCCACTTCTCGCAAAAGATGCGAGAAGTGGGGCACCCGGTTACGTTTACTTCTACTTTTGATAGACGAGGTGACCGCGGCGATTCTGCTGCCAGCAGCTTTCGTTCTCTTCCATGCAGAAGGGCTTTTCCTTGCCGTAGCTGATGGTCTTGATGCGGCTGGCGCTGACTCCAGCGGCGGTCAAGGCACTCTTCACTGCGCTGGCACGCTGGTCGCCCAGAGCCAGGTTGTATTCGGTCGAGCCGCGGCTGTCGCAGTGTCCCTCAACCGTGAAGTTGATGCCGGAGTGCTGGCCGAGGAACTGCGCGTCGGCTTGGATGACCGCGTGCTGGTCCGGTCGAACATCGGACTTGTCATAGTCAAAATAAACGTCCTTGATGCTCTGACCGAACAGGTCTTCTTCGGTGGTCGACGGAGCAGCCGCCATGGGCTGCGGCGGCGGGGTCACGGTGAGGCGCGTGGTGGCCTCCTGAGTTCCGCCGGCACCTTTGGCGACAAGGTGGTAAGTCATGGAAGCAGTGGGAGTGACCTGTTGCGATCCGCTGGCTTGCACCGCGCCGATCCCGTCGATGGAAACGTCAGTAGCACCGGAGGTCTGCCAACTGAGCGTGGAGGATTGTCCCGGCTGAATGGTATCGGGGCTCACCGAAATTGATGCCGTCGGCGCGGGCGCCGGTGGCGGTGGAGGCGGTGGTGGCGGCGCGGTTTTCTTGTGGCATGCCCCCAGCATCATTGCGGCGAACAGTGCGATCACGGTGGCAAGCGTCTTAAGGGTTGTTGGCAGGTTACTCATATTGCTCTGTTGCGATTGGATACTTTTCACGTTAATCCTCCCAGCGAACCGGAAAAGAATTCCGAGTTCAGACGAAGTATTTATTTATTTCCAACTCCAATTCGGTTGCGAGTTACGTCCAGTAAAAGTCAGCTGATGCAGCTTGGTTCCGTCGGCCAGTATCATCCAGATCTCTTCTTTGCCGGAGCGGCTGGATTGGAAAACAATGTGGCGGCCATCGGGAGCCCACGAGGGGAAGTCGTTGCGTCCGCCATCGTGGGTGAGCTGCACCCATTGTTTGCTGGCGATATCCATCAAATAAATGTCAGAGGAGCCGGGCTCGCCGGGGCCATACTTGCGCGTCCACGCCAGAGTTAAAAACTGGCCATTGGGTGACCAGTTCGGCGATACCGCGTAGCCCTGATCGGTCATGCGCTGCTGATTGGCGCCGTCGGCTTCCATGGTGTAGACCTGTGGCAATCCCGTGCTGCCGCTGACGAAGGCGATCTGCGCTCCGGTCTTGCGATTCCATGCGGGAGAAACGTCGGGCCCGCGGCCCGTAGTCATGGCGTGAAAATTGGCGCCGTTGGCGTCGCAAACATAAATTTCGGAGTGTCCGCCCCGCGACGACGAGAGCGCCAGATGCAGGCCATCGGGCGACCACGCGGGAGAAAGATTCGTTCCTCCGAAGTGCGGAAAGCCCACTAAGCGGTTGAGATCGATCGAGTACATCAGGATGTCCCAACCCGACTTGGTCAGAGAACTGAAGGCCAGGCGGGAGCCATCCGGAGAAATGCGCGGCGAAAGCGAAATCGAGGCTTGATGGGTGAGTTGGCGCTGGTTGCTGCCGTCGTAATCCATCACCCAGATTTCTTTGTGGCCGCTGCGATCGCTGACAAAAAAGATTTTGCTTTCGGCGATGCCGTTGATGCCGCCGCCGAGGCGGAAGATAATCTCATCGGCGAATTTGTGCGCGATGACGCGGGCCGCATCATCGGTGGCGTTATCGGAGTATTGCTTGCCGAGAACCTGCGGCGAGGCGGTGTTCTTTACGTCGTAGAGCCAGCCTTGCACCGTGACTTTGCCGCCAGCCACCCCGAGATTGCCGAACGCCAGCATGGCGGCGTTCGGCGGAGGCGAGTTCCAGAGTCCGAAAGTCACGTCGGTCGGCTGGCCCGGCACCTGCAGCGGATAAAAACTCTTCGAGACGAGTTCGACTACGCCGGAATTATCGAGATCATTCCAGAAAGTATCGTTAAAAACTTTCAGCAGCGCGGCGTTTTGAGGGTCGCCGCTGGACGGCTTGAAATCGGGGACAGCGAGGCGAACTTTTTCGACGCCGAGGCCAGAGCCGGTGCGGACCCAATCTTGCGCGTTACAGGGAATGGTCAGAGGAGCAAGAAAGAATAAGGCGCCGAGGAAGATTATGCCGAGGCGCTTGGTTTGATTGTGATTACGAAGCCGGGATTGTTTGTTTTTGTCTTCCATCCGCGTGGAGGCGGGGCGCGCGGCTGGAGAAAAAGATGCCGCCCACAACAATATCGTAGTCCGATACGTTCTCATTGGCAAGATATGATCCATCATGTCACGAAACTGGAACCTTAAGAATAATCAGGTAGATGCTTTAGAAAGCGACGCGGTCCGGGATCAAATATTTTTACTTCAGTCCCGAATCGATACATCTGCATAAACTCATTTCCGGTTGTAATCGAACCAATATTCCACCGAGATTTTGCTGCCGTTGTAATCCGAAGGCAGCGGGCCAAATGTGTCGATGCGCTGCAGCGCCCGACTGGCCGAGTTGTCGAGTGATGGAACCCCGCTGGATTGCTCAACCCGCACGTTGAAGGGGTGACCATCGCGAGCGACGTCGAACGTGATGTAGACGCGCTGCGCCGTGCTGATGCCAGGGTCGACCTCGTACTTGAGCCAATTCTCGGAAACTTTTCTCTGAATCACCTGCACGTACCAGCCGTAACGTGTGCCGAAGTCTCCACCACCTCCGGTGACCCCGAAACCCCCTTTGGCGCCACCGGCATCGAAAGTTCCATAGGGTCCGCTGACGGGGCCGCCTTCACCGAATGCGACCTGGTTGGTCTCCGGCTCTGGCGCGGGCTGGCGCTCCTTGGTCGGAGTGGGCGGCTTCTTGGGCTTTTGCTTGGCATTCTTGCCCTGAATCTCTATGGCGTCCGGCTCTTTCTCTTCAACCTTGGGCTCGGATTTTGTGATGCCTTTTGATTCGTTGGCGAGAACATTCTGCGTAGGCGCGGGCGTCGCAGGCAAGGGAACTGAGCTGACCAGGGTGACGCCGATTGCCGATCCTCCGCCGCCGGCTCCCCAACCTTCGCCGCGCGATCCCATAAAAAAAACGGAGTAGATCACGATGAGCGCAGTCAGGCCAGCGTGAAAGCCCGCGGACCACAAGAGGGCGCGCGGCCAATTGTCATGCTCGAAAAATATCTCAGCGTTTTGCGCCATTTTCTTCCAAAGGCTGAGTGATGATGCTGACGTTGGTGATGCCGGATTGTTTGACCGCGTCCATCACTGTGGCGAAGGCGCCGAAGGGAACATTTTCATCGGCGCGCACGAAAATAGCCTGATTGCGAGGATCGCGAATCTTCTGCCGCAACTGGGCGGCAATCTGATTGATGTTAACCGCGTCGTTGCCGAGAAAGACGCGCTGATCTTTATTAATCGTGATGACCACCCGCTCTTCGGTGATCTGCTTCACCGTGCGCGTCTTCGGCACGTTGACTTCAATGCCCGATTGCAGCACCGGCGCGGTCACCATAAAAATAATCAGCAGCACCAGCACCACGTCGACCAGAGGAGTGATGTTGATGTCGGCGAGCGCGCTCTGGGTGCGTCCGTTGGGAGTCGTGAAAGCCATCAGCGCCTCACTTCAGCGACGGCTTGTGGCTGCATGGATTCGATACCGTTGACCATTTCGAGGGTGAAGTCGTCGCTGCGGGCGGCGAATTCGCGAATCGAGTTGCCGATCAGGTTGTAGGCGATCACGGCGGGGATGGCGGCAGCGAGTCCGGCGGCGGTCGTGATGAGAGCTTCGGAAATGCCCGGAGCGACGGCCCGCAGGGTCGCGGCGCCGGCGGTGCCAAGGCCGTGGAACGCGTCGATGATCCCCCACACCGTCCCGAACAAGCCGATGAACGGCGTGACGGCGGCGGTGATGGCCAGCCACGGTACATTGCGTTCGAGGCGCGTGATCTCTTCAGAGGCTCCGATCTGCATGCCGCGCTGTACGGCGTTAATGCGAACCGAGGCAGCCGGACTGGAGAGTTGGCGCTTGTACTCCTGGAACCCGCCTTCGAAGACTCCGACCAGCGGGCTGGGCCGGAATTGATCGGAGACGCTGGCCAGATCTTGTAGGCGCTGGGCTTTGCGGAAGGCGCGCAGAAATCGTCCACTCTGCAGGCGAGCGCGACGCAGCAGGCTCCATTTAGTGAGAATGATGGCCCACGAGATGAGGCTGAAAACCAGCAAAGTGAGGAGGACGAACTTGGCGACTGCTCCAGTACTCGAGAGCATATCCAGAATTTCGCCGCCTATAAAGAATGCAGGGTATGAGAATAGTTGCATTGGGATTAAGAATTACTCTACGCGATTATAGAGGATTGATGCAGGACGCTTTGGGCGGGAGGTGTTAACTGCAGTGGTCAGTGGCTAGTGGTCAGTGGTCAGAATTAGGTTCTGTGAAGTTCTGCGCGCCTGTGGGTTTCGACGGACACTGACCACTGATCACTAATTTCGCTGATATACCCCAACGGTCACGGTGACATCTCATATGCGCACTACCTGAAAGCAAATCTTGCAGGAGGGACAGAACTTATGGCGCAGCACGGCATGCTTCGAGACTACCGCTTTACCGATGGTGTGGAGGATATTCGCGGCTCCAAGCTCTACGGTTTGAATGACGAAAAGCTGGGAAAGATCGACGATGTGATTTTCGATTATTCAACGGGCTTGATTCGTTACGTAGTGGTGGACACCGGCGGTTGGCTGACGACCAAGAAGTTTATTGTTCCGGCCGACCGGCTGAAAGCCTCCCTTGAGCATAAAGAAGACTTTGCTGCCGATCTGACCAAGTCGCAGGTAGAGAGTTTCCCGCCGTATGACGAAAAAGATCTGGAGTCAAATGAACAGTGGTCCGATTATGAGGGAAAGTATCGCTCGAAGTGGGAGGCTGATCCAGTGATGCATCGAGCGGAAACGGATCGGAACATCACTCCAACCACGCAGCAGATGCCAGGAAATTCGCCTTCGGAGCGGGTGGCGACGGCCACTTCCGGACGGAGATATGGATCGCCCGAAGAAGAAACGGTCGAAATTGTTGAAATCCCCGAAAGCAATGTCACACCAGAGGCTGGCTTCGCAGCCGGCACTGATAGCGTTGTGATCAGCAGCGGCGCCATGGGCATTGGCCCGCGATGGGATACGTTCCAGGATCGTTTGCGCGAGCGTCGCAAAGAAGTGATCGGCACGGGCGCGGAAGCACAGGAGGAAGACTTGCGCAAGGCTAGTTAAGTAGACGGAATTGAATCTTGCATTCAGAGTTTTTGCGAAGCCACGGCTGCGGCCGTGGCTTTTTCATATTCCTATTATGAACGTGTCACCATACCGAAGCCGCCGTTTCAGCTCCCTTTTCGTGCTATGCTGCGCAAAACTCTTTCCTAATTCTGGTCCGAGGACGCGCCCTGTGCTGGTTGAGCTGCGGCTGGAAAACTACGCGGTCATCGACAATGCGGCGGTGGAGTTTGCCACGGGCCTGAACCTCCTGACCGGGGAAACCGGCGCGGGGAAATCGATCCTGATCGATGCGCTGGCGCTGCTGCTGGGCGATAAAGCTTCGAGTGAAGTGATTCGTACTGGTGCGGAGCGCGCCGTGGTATCGGCTGTATTCGAGTACGAAGGATGCGCCGAACAGGCAATTCAAAAAATTCTGGAAAATAACGGATTGGATGAATCCGAAGACGGCACTCTGATTGTGCGGCGGGAGATTGCTACCGGAGGCAAGGGACGCGTGTTTGTAAACAATCAGGCGGCGACGGTCGCGGTGCTGCGGCAACTGGCACCGCATCTTGCGACCATTCATGCGCAAAACGAATCGCTGATGTCGTTTGATGGTCCGGCGCGTTTGGCGCTGCTGGATGGATTTGGCGGCTGCGAGATTTCGCCAGTAGCGACCGCTTATAGCGCCTGGAAGGAGATACGCGGGCGCATCGAAGAGTTGGAGCAGGGCGAGCAGGACCGCTTGCGGCTGGTGGATCTGTGGATGTTTCAAAGGCGCGAGATTGAAGAGGCGCGGTTGCTGTCGGGCGAAGACGAGCAACTGGAGACCGAGAAGCGCGTGCTCGCCAATGCGGAGAAGATTTACAACGCTGCCATGCAGGCCTTCGATTTGCTGTATGAAGGTGATGCCTCTACGTCGGCGTCGTTGCGGTCGGCGCAAAAGCAGATTGAAGAGCTGGCGCGCTATGAGCCGAAGTTTCAGGAGGCGCTGGCCGCGCTGGAAACGGCGCGGATCACGGTGGAGGATGTGGGCGCGACTATCCGCGATTATGCAGGCGGGATTCATGCCTCGCCAGAACATTTGGCGGAGGTGGAAGACCGGCTGGCAATGTTCGACCGACTGAAGCGCAAGTATGGTCCGACGCTTGCGGATGTAATTGAGTTCGGAGCCGAGGTCGCGCGCAAGCTCTCGGAGATCGAAAATAAAGACGAGATTCTGCGTGAGTTGCGGGCCGAGTTGGCGAAGGCGGTAACGGAGTATCTTCGCGCGGCACGGGCGCTTTCGAAAAGACGCGCAGAGGCGGCGCGCAAACTGGAGAAATTGGTCGAGGCCGAGATCAACGATCTGGCCATGAAGTCGACCTTCCGCATTGAGTTGACTGTGAATGAAGAAGAAGGGAAGTGGTCTGCGAGCGGAATCGATAGTGTGGTCTATCTGATCGCGACGAATCCGGGCGAGCCGATGCAGCCGCTGGAAGAGATTGCCTCGGGCGGCGAATTGTCGCGGGTCATGCTGGCCCTGAAAGTAAGCGTGGAGGCGGGAGCCGATACGAATCTCGGAGGAAGACGCGTTATTGCTGAGACGCCGATTCCCACTTCCCGCAAAGAACGGGAGAAGTGGGGCGCCCACGCCGGAGACAGGGCAACCCCGCGTTCGTCGGCGCAGCGCACGATGGTGTTCGATGAGATCGATATTGGAATCGGAGGGCGAGCCGCTGAAGCTGTGGGCAAGAAACTGAAATCGCTGGCGCGATCGCATCAGGTTCTCTGCGTGACTCACCTGCCGCAGATTGCCACCTTTGCCGATCATCATTATGTGATCGAAAAGAAGCAGTGGGGCGGCCGAATGCGGACCAGTATCCGGGCGGTGGCGGGAGAAGAGCGCACCGAGGAAGTGGCCCGCATGCTGAGCGGGGCGAAGTTGACCGATACTTCGCGCAAACATGCGGAGCAGATGATTAAGGCGAACGGGTAAAACGCTGTTCTCGCCGCGGTTTGCAAGCGGGGGATCATTCGGCATCGGCCTTTCGGGAGCCCTCGCTGCCCTCGCTCCTTAGATTTACGCTCGCTTCCTGGAGCTTAAAAAGAATCTGCCCCGCGTGTTTGTGATCGATCTCGCCCGATGCCAGCCGGGTCACGACTTGCGCCAGGGCGTGCTGCACGGACGCCGGATTGTCCAACGGGACGGATTCAAACCATCGCTGGCGCGCACGCTCCACATTTTTTCTCGCCTCCCGTGCTTGGACACGGTGATGGGAATAGCAGTACCGAGTGCCACGCATCGCCGGGGACTTGCAGCGCGTGGCGCTGTCCATCCAGTGCTGGCATAGCAGGACTGTGGCTGTTTGCATGTGTTCTCCTAGCGGCGTTGGTGCGTTGCACTCTCCCTATTTTGCAAATTACCGGGAATCATGGAGTTGGCGGTTTTTTGTCTGCAAATACCGTCTTTTAAATGAGTTAAGTGGTTAGCTCTTTCGAATCAGGCACTTGCTCGCCCTTAGTTTACCTCGCGATGGAGGTTGCTCTTTGCTTCTGGTGCTGGGTAATGATGGATTGATTTGGCTGTGGATGGCAAGGTTGGATGTCACACTGAAACGAGAGGAGGATGGCATGAAGTCTTCGTGCGCGGTGAACCTGCTCAATGCAGTGACGGCGTCGCGGCGGCGCCCTGGGGAAACGTGTGGCTTAGTTCCGCACGAATAAATGAGGTGTGTGCTGCTTTACTCCTCTCTCTGGGTTGCGATGCAGGCTAGTTGCGGGGAACGTTCCGTTCTGTTCTGTCCCCCGAATTTCCAACTCTGACAGGATTTTCTTGACTTTTTCAGCCTTCGAGTCCAATCTCGGTGGCCTAATCTCAACGGGCCCCCTGAAGTCACCTACCAAAAGGGAGAACTCGGATGAAGATCGGTAACAAAGGCTTTGCAATAATCGCTGGCCTTCTGTTGCTTATGCTTGCAGGATTCTTCTGGTGGAAGGGCTTCCCGTCTAATTACACCCTACTGATTCGAGTGCTCGTCGGGCTTGCACTGACAGTTGTCTTCATGGCTGTTCCAGCCGTCATTTACTCTAGGAAGGAGAACTCGATGAAGATCGATAACAAGGCCTATGCAGTAATCGCTGGTGTAATTTTATTTGGTGCTGCATTCGTCATCGGGAAACGTTTCCCATCGATGGGAACTTCGGACCCTGATTACCACTACGTTCTTCTGAGCCAGATCGTTCTGATGGGGCTTGCTCTCACCGTGGTCTTTATGGCAATTCTGGCCATCATCTACTCGGTGATGGGTGTGGAGGATGCAAAGCAAGCCTTAGGGCTGCCGGATGGGTCGGTGCGTGCGCTCTTAGCTTTCAGCCTGGTTCTCATCTTTGTATGCCTGGGCGCATTCCTGTTTAGCGAGGTCAACAAGAGCAATCAGCCGGTTGAAGTCAAGACGCTAAGCCCGGTCCCCGAATCCCAACTGGCGGACCTCAGGACAAACTTTGTTGTCGCCTCAGAACTTGCTAAAGACCAATCGGGCCAGGTGCGGTACGAACAAAAGCTTGGGGGACAAGACGGCAAGACGCCGGTCAACGACATACAGCACCCGCTCTATACCGTGACCTATTACCCAAAAGCAAACAAGGACGCCGAGGATTTTGCCAAGCAGATCTTCACCACGCTGGCGACGGTTTTCGTGAGCGTTGTCAGTTTTTATTTCGGCAGCAGTGTGACCACATCCGCCGCCAAAGCTCTGCAGGGAGGCGATGGAAAAACTTCCACCTTGCAGGCCGCTCTTACCAATGCTCTTGCGGACTCGCACAATGCCCAGGCCGCGCTGGAAAAAGCCAGTCAGGCCTTGGAGGCAGCAAAGAAGGACGCGCAAGCGAATCCCGCAGATGCACAAAAGCAAGCCGCCCTGCAGGCAGCACAAAAAGCGTTCGATGATGCCCAGCAGGATTTGCAGGACAAGCAGAACAAGGTGGCTGCGGCGCAGAAGGCTGTCAGCGACGCCGATCCGAAGGCGCCCAAGCCGAATGCGGGCTAGAACATCTAGGGAAAAATCGGGGGACGAACACGGGACAGAGGGGACGTTTGCCTAAGTTGGTGCGAGAAGGGGTCGGTCCCGTCTGTCCCGGTTTCCGTTTCCGGTTCCCAATTGAAGGAGTTGCTTTCCGAGTGGCCATGCTGGAATCCCTCAGAAAGCAAAGCTCTTGCGAAAATATTCTGGGTCACGGGTCGATATTCGCGTGACCCAGAATGTCCCGCACAACCTGCGGGCTTGCGCCTTCGCGCACCAGAGGACTGGAATGCATGGTGCGGAAGCTCAGAAAATGCCTTTGTCGTGGATTGAGCAGTGTGCGGACCTCGGCGAAAGCTGTTTGCCCACATTCGCCGCGGGCAAAGTGATTTCCGGATGCGTAGGTACGACGTCTGCAATTGACTTGCCTTGGTCTTCCTCTACCGGGGTTGCCAGAAAGGCGTGGACGATAATTCTCTCCGGCGACCCGGACAGCTCCACCGCCATACCCGCGATTTGTCCGCTCTCATTGACGTTGCTAGCCGAGACTACGAAGAGGTTGGAACTTGCGGGAAATACAGTGTTAAGGTCGATCACCTTGCCGTTCTGCCAGAGGAGGCCGTGGGACCAGCCTTTAGAGTCAAAGGAGCTTCCCACCGCCTGGCCCCGGTTGTTGATGCTGGTGGCAAAGGAGGCAACATCTCCCGGCACGAGGCGGCCGCCGCCGAGGGCTGTGGCTGTATTGTTCTGCCAAATCGCGGCCAAGGCTGTGCCGTCAGAATTAACGGCTTGTCCAACAACCTGATTGTGGCCGTTAATGGCGAAGGCTATGCCGCCCGGAGTTCCGAGGTCCGGAAGCTTGGTGGCCATGCCGTTTTCCCACACCACGGCGAAATTCGCTGCGGTGCAGGTTCCGGAGTAGCCTACGACCTGGCCTTGATTGTTGATGCCGAATGCGACCCCGTCTGGCTCGCCATCGACCGTAGGAAGAGCTGTGGCTACGCCGTTGTCCCACATCACTGGCAGGTCAACCATAAAATTCGTAATGCCCTGCGGGCAGGTGGAGTCCACGACGCCATTTTCCGCATAGCCTGCGGCTTGTCCTTTGTTATTGATGGCGCTGGCCTGCCCGTTATTTCCGCCCACCGTTGGCAGAGCGCTCATGACGCCGTTTTGCCAAAGAAACGGACTACAAATAAGGTGCGTGCCGAAACCGCAAACATCTTCGCCATTCGGATCTGGCTCCGATGTTTCGGACATACCGACGGCTTGCCATGGGTCGTTGATTCCGTTCCAGTTGATCGAACTGTTCGTTCCTCCCAGCGTGCCGAGTTCGAGGTTGCGATCGCCGCTGCTGATCCTCACGGTGCCTGCGACGGCCGGGAAGGCCGTGGAAAGGGTGAAATGATCCAGGAGTTGATCCATGATCAGCGACCCGCCGTGATTGTTAAGGCCCATGGCCATGCCCAGGTTGTCAGGACGCTGAACGCCCAAATCTTGAACTGTGTACCTCGCTTGAGCGACGGCATTGCTGAAGCAAGCCAGAACAAGCGTCGTAATCGACGGTATCCAGAAATTCCGAAAACGTTTTAGTGCGCTCATATCTTCTCTTTTCCTCCGGCAAATTGGTGGTGCCGAGATGGCTGGCGATTTACGTCAGTTACGACTCGGCGCTCTGGCGGTTAGTGTGCAATTGAAAGCAGAATTTGCTCACAACTTCACAAATTCCTGCTGAGTTGGAACTGAGGGAGCATGCGGTGTTCCATGTTCACAACGATTACGTGAGACTACGGGGCCAACACTTCAGAGTGCGAATACGAGTGACGGACTAACAACCGCGAGGGACGGTCCCAAAATAACTAGAGTGACCGTTTCTCCAACTTTTCACACACAGACTGGCGAGAGGCTATGAAATTAAAGAACGTCAGCAGCCACAAATCAAGCCGTTGAATTGTGATTGATTTTCAGACGATTAACGTACATACTGGTTGGTATGTTGGCAGCACGCAAGAGTCCGACAAGCAGAGCGACCAGGGTGCGCGATCCTGAGCGCACGCGGGAGCGCTTGCTGCAAGCGGCATCCCGCGAGATCTACAGATCGGGTTTCCAGAGTGCGAGCCTGGACACCATTCTGGCTTCAGCCGGCGTCACCAAGGGCGCACTCTACCATCACTTTGACGGCAAGGAAGCCTTGGGGTACGCCGTCATCCAAGAGATCATCGCCCCCGATGTCAACGGCAAATGGGTGCAGCCTTTACAGAGCGTCAAGAACCCTATCGACGCTTTGATCGGCGCTGTTCAACGTATACCGGTTCGGCCCGAGGATGTGCGGGGTGGCTGCCAGTTGAACAATCTGGCGCAAGAAATGTCTCCTCTTGACGCGGGATTCCGGAAACGGCTGGCGACAATCTTCGCCGCTTGGCGCAAGGCCGTTGCCTCTGCTTTGCGAGATGGCCAGACCCGCGGAAGCATTCGCCGCGACGTGGAACCCACTGACGCCGCGGGCCTACTGATCGCGATGGTCGAAGGCTACGGGTCGCTGGCAAAGAATGCTCAGGATCCGAAAGTAATGAAAGCGGGGATCAGAAACATCGTGGACTGGCTACGATCCCTGCGCGCGCCGGGCAACCGCAAGCGAGGTTGATGGCATCGGTGTCTCAAGGAGCAGTTGGAATACTGTTACATACCAACCGGTTCGTATGCTTTGGCAGTCGGTATCACCACCGGGAGAAGCGCTGCAAACCACATCACGAAAAGGAGAACGAACGATGACGGGGACAACGATCGCAGTGTCGCGCAGGAATCTGCTTGCAACGGGGGCCTGCGCGCTGGTTGGTGCCGTGAGCCTGCCGAGACCGGCAAGTGCCAGCGCATTGGGAGGGCAGAACTTGACGAGCGAGGAGGTGGTCCGGAAGTGGTACGCGGCCTGGGAGAAGAGAGACTGGGGCCCGGTGGATAACCTGCTCGCCGATAACTTCACCTTTACAAGCGCGGCTGGCGACGACCACATCAGCAAGAGCACTTTCAAAACGCGATGCTGGGAAACTCAGATCGATTTCATCAGACATTTTGACCTGGAGCAAATCGCCACTGGGCCGGACGATGCCTTTGTGAAATACCTTTGCCACACCAGGGACGGTAAATCGTTCCGGAACGTGGAGTATCTCCGAATCAAGGACGGAAAGTTGCAGTCCATCGAGTGTTATTTCGGCGCGCAATCCAGCTTTCCTTCGGCAGTGAGCGGCGGGAAGCAGTAACTGCGCACCTGGAAGCAAGGGGTTTCATCATGAGCGCCCGCGAAATTCACGATCAGAAGGCCGTCGCACGTGAAATGTTTGTTCAACAAGTTGCTCACGCTAATGCGGGCGTTTCGGCCAGCCCATTGCGGGGCGCTACGATTTGCTCCGCCAACGGTAGACGGGACTACACTCTTGAATCGAGAGCGGACGAGTTCTGCGAAGCTGCAGATACATCGTTGCTTCCGGTAACCCGAATTGATGCAGCAGACTTCATGCGAGTCTGGCGGCAGTTGGAGGTTATAGCCAAACGACAGGCGCCACGAATCGCGTTCAAGGGAAAGGGTAGCATCCTAATCTTGGATTTAGGGGACATCCTGGCGGTGCAAGCCGAAGGTAATTATGTTTCGTTGCGACACCGAACTAATGCCTATTTAGTGCATGAATCCCTCTCGTCCATGGCGGAGAAGCTCAAACCCTACGGTTTTATTCGCATCCACCGCTCGGTCGTCGTGAATATTTCGGCCGTGGAGGAGATCCAACCTTTACCCACGGGGGAGTACAGGCTGCTAGTAAAAGGGGGGAAGGAATACTTGGTTACGCGTACATACAAACACAACCTCAGAGATCTGGCTCAACTGTGGCTAGGCTCTGAGCGGCTTTGCAGCTAACAGACGCCCAGAGGTATTACCTCGTTATTCCGTCGTAGCATTCCCGATCGTGCTTGCGAAAAGTCAGCCCGGGGACGCTCATGCTCCGCCCGTATGACAGAGCGGAAGTGGGCTTGCGTGGCGACGCGACTGGAAAGCCGCGTCCTTTCAAAGCAACATCCCAGGATAAGTCCAGCGGCGGGACTTCCCCGCTCAAGCCAAAAGCGGGTTGAGCGCGGCACCCGTTCGGCTCGATCCATGCGCGTGGCTTAGCTGTATAGTGACGTAAATACCGGAGGGACGATGAGTCACCGAATTCTGCCGCTGATCTGCCTCGTAACGTTCGTCGTAGTCTTTATGACCGACAGCTATGCGCAGCAAAGCCGTTGGGCCACACCCGAGGATAAGACCGCGAAGCTTATGATTGATATGGAGCGCATGTGGGCCGAAGGGGTTTGCACGAATAATGGAGTTGTCGCTGAGTTGTTGGCCGACGACTTCCAGGGCACCGGCACTGGCGGCGAGAGGTACAACAAAGAGAATGAGCTACGCGACGAAAAAGGCCCACACTCGGCCCACGGCTGCGGACTCGATGATGCCAAGGTGCGCCTCTTCTCGCTCGCTTCGTCCGTCTCTGGGGGCGAAGATGTGGCCATCCTTTACGGCAGCGAGCACGCCATTGGCAAAGACAATGCGCATCCGGAAGCCAAGGTGTGCCAGGTCTGGACCGATACCTGGTTGAGGCGCAATGGCAAGTGGCAGATCGTTGCCGCGCAGGACAACAAGATCGATTGCAAGTAGCTAGCTTGTTCTCGCTAGACCCTTAGCGAGGCACGGAAAGCCCTGCCGGCGTAGTAAGATTCGGCACCGTTGTGATAGGTGAATACGGTGTCGAAGCGGCGATCACAGAAGAGCGCGCCGCCGAGTTTTCTCACGTTGGAGGGTGTCTTCACCCAGCTTGAGGTTTTGGTGTCGAAGTTTCCGAGTTTCTGCAACTCGCGATATTGTTCTTCGGTCAAAAGCTCAATGCCCATGGCAGAAGCCATGCCGATGGCGCTATTTTTTGGTTTGTGTTCTTTTCTTGACTCCAGGGCTTCAGCGTCGTAGCAAATACTTCTGCGGCCTTTGGGGCTTTCCTCTGAACAATCATAAAAAATATATTCGCCAGACTTTTTGTCGTGTCCCACGACATCCGGTTCTCCGCCAGTCCTTTCCATTTCGGCGAGTGACCACAGTTTTTCGGTATTCGCTTCCAGCTTGGCCTGTACGTCGGCCCATGGAAGACCTTTATGACGGTTCATGTTTTTCTCAAAGCGGGCTTTCAATGCTTTGAGCAGGTCTTCCCGTTGTTTTTTTGCAAGAGTAGGGTTTGTCATGGTTTTCGGAAGCCTTTCAGTCCGTGGGAGCAAAGTACGATAGCTCAACAAAGCCGTTTTTGTAAGCGACGACGTTCTTCAAATTCCACCTCGCCTCGGTCAGGGAGTCACCGAACAACCGCAGTCCTTCGCCCAATACGACCGGAGCTATGGTCAGAACAATTTTGTCCACCAGGCCGAGTTCGAGAAAACGCTGGCACAACATGGCTCCGCCCACCAGCCAGATATTTCGATACCGAGGCGCAAGTTTCGCGTCAACCAATGTCTTGAGATCGCCCGAATAGAACTCGACGCTCTTTCTCGCCACTGGCAATTCTCTAGTAGTCAGCACCACCACCGGAGTGTCGCCATACGGCCAGCCCAGTTCAAGGGCGTGTGCATAGGTACGGGAACCGAGAACATAACAGTCTATCGTTTTGACGAAAGCTGCAGCCTCTTCCTCGGAAATGGAAGCGCCCGCTTCGTAGACACTACCGGGGCTGTCTAGCCAGGAGACATTGTTGTCCGGTTTGGCGATGAAACCGTCCAGACTGGAAACCATGTGCAGGGTTACACTTCGTCTTTCCGCCTTTGCTTCGCTTGACATAGTTCCTCTCGCGACAGTCGCATCGCCGGGTCTCAATGCCGGCTCGCTCCCACGGCCTGAACAGCCAGTGATGCTGCGTCAACTGTAGATCGAAGATTTCGGAGTCGGGTACGAACCTGCGGCCCGTGCCGATCTCTTGGAAAAAAGCCGTCGAACGATATGGCCTTTCCACATCCACAACCCCGAGAGGACCATGGTTGGAAGGAAGATGTATCGAGTCGGGAAGGCATAGCCTGGAAGTTTTTCGAACGGGCTATAGATATAACCTAATATCGGAACACTGAAGATGATGTGAATCCAGCGAAAAATAGAGCGGGCGATGCCTCGGTTCACGAGGTTGGGTGCGTAAGCTGATTGTGCCATGATGTCACTCCTTGGTGTTGATTTCAGTCTCTTTTCCTGAACTTCGAGTAAACCCGTTTATCATCCCCAGCCGCGTTTTTTGCGGAGAAGGATCTGTGCAACGCGCTGACAAATTGCATAGGTCCTTCGGCCCGCAAAAAACGCGGACTTCAGGATGACAGTCGAAAAATTGTGCACACTATTTCCTAAATGTCCGGCGGCGGCCAATTGGGCGACTCGATTCCGAACTGCTCGGCGTACTCGGCGTGCAATTGCTGCCATCCGCCGAACTTGATGGCCTCGGGGCCAACCATGCGGCCGATGGGAGTTCCGCCGAGCAGGTGATCGAGCACATCGAAACAGATGTGCCATCCGGCGGCACCCATGGCGATGAAGCGGTGACCGATGTTGGTCCACAGGGTCAGGCGCGTGCCGCCACCAAAGACTTCGAGTTGCCACCGCATATCGAAGTCGCCCCAGGTGTACTCGAGCAGATTGGGTGCGTCCGCTCGCTTGACAGTTGTTTCAGTAATGCGGGGCGAGGGCGCACCTACGGTGGTGAGCTTCACTGTGGTTCCGACCGTAGCCAGGTTCCCATCGGCATCGAAGGGAGCCCACTCGCGCAGATGCAGCGGGTCGGTTATCGCCTGCCAGACCTTTTCCGGTGGGTGACGCAGTTCTTTGACGAGAACCAGGGTCCACTTTTCTTCTTCTTGCCCCCGGCCGTTTTGTACCCGGTCCTTTTGAATACGCGCCATGTTGGCTGGACCCGGCGTGTAGTGAGCGTGAGCGGTCATCTTCATCATCCTTCTGTTTACAGCTGGGTGCCATATTGCAGTGGCGCCAGTATGTCGTTGGTCGTTGGTCGTTGGTCCTTGGTCGTTGGCCAAAATCCTTCTGGCGAACGACCAACGACGAATGACCAACGACGAGCAACCAACGACCGTTTTATAGCGGCGGCAATGCTGCTCACTTTCCATTCAGCAGCCCTTTAGCTGGGTAAGCTGAATGAGGTTGCCGCAGGTGTCGTTCAGCATGGCGATGGTCGAGCCAGTCACGTCGGTGGGAGGCATAGTGAACTCGGCGCCGCGGGACTTGATCCGCTCGTAGTCGTTTTTGACGTCGTCGGTGAAAAAATTGGCCGCCGGCTGATGCTGTTGAAAGAGCGCCTGCTGATACGTTTTGGCCGCGGGATTGTTGTTCAGCGCCAGCTGAAGTTCGGTGCCGTCCGGCTCCTCCGGCGACGCTACGGTCAGCCAGCGATATGGGCCTTGACTGAAATCGGTTTTCTTGGCAAAGCTAAGTACGTCGGTATAGAAATTCAGGGCCTTGGCCTGGTCGTCCACATAGATGCTGGTTACTTTGATTTTCATTTCGTTTCTCCTCTGTAGGGTTCGCGTTTGGGCCGCGTCGTCTTTTCCTTGGCCCTTGTTTTTGTTGGCGTGCCTTTGGTTGGTGCTGGCGGATCCATGCGAGCTTTATCCTCGCGATCTTTATCCGCGCCTTCTTTATCAATATCCATGCGATCGAGGTGGCGTTCGAGAGCATCGACGTGAGCGGACCAGAAGCGGCGGAACTGAGCCAGCCAGGAGTCGAGCTCCTCAAATGGTTCGGGTTTCAGCCGGTAGAGACGGCGCTGGGCATCTACAGTGGATTCGACGAAACCGGCGTCCCGCAGCACGCGTAGGTGCTTTGACACGGTGGGCTGCGACATACGAAGCTGGCGCTCGATCTCTCCCACTGATTGTTGTGAAGAGATCAGAAGGCTGAGTATCGCGCGTCGGTTCGGCTCGGCGATGATTTCGAAGACCGACTCCATCTCTTGTATATACTCTGCTTGGCATATACGTGTCAAGGGATATAATTAAAATTTTCGGCGGTACTCGGAACCTACAGGACATCAATCGAGTGTGGCTGCATGAATCGCCTCCGCCACTCCCTGTACGGAAACGACGTTTCGCTGTTAATCACCGCTGTTTCTGTGGTTTACGTTGACCAGCCTGATCCTTTTCGATAGTTTATTGATATCCCAGTCATGGAGTTTGTGTACCCTTACGGTACAGTTCCAGAGGGAAGTTTTGCATCTTATAGGGCTTGGGGAAGATCACTGAGACGGGGTTGCTCTCATGGGGCGGGTCTCGGGGAATTTACCAGGTTGATTTTCGAGAGCGGGAGTTTCATGGCGCCAAATAGCCGGGGAAAAACTTTGCTGTTGCTGAAGCCGCGGGGCTTCTGTGCTGGAGTGGTGCGGGCGATTGATGTGGTTCGGATTGCGCTCGATGCCTTCGGTCCGCCGATTTATGTGCGCAAAGAGATTGTCCACAACAGCTTTGTGGTGGACGAGTTGCGGGGCAAGGGCGCAATTTTTGTCGACAGTGAAGACGAAGTGCCCAACGGCGAACGCGTGATTTATAGCGCGCACGGGGTTTCTCCCGAGGTGCGGGAGCACAGCAAGCGGCGCGGTTTGCGCGTGATCGATGCGACTTGTCCTCTGGTCACCAAGGTGCACGTGGAGGCGGTGAAGTTTGCCAAGGAAGGCTACTCGCTGATTCTGATCGGGCATCACGATCATGATGAGGTGATTGGAACGCTGGGGGAAGCTCCCCTAGTGACGCAGGTCGTGGGAACGCCGGAACAGGTGAAGTCGCTGAGCGTGCCCGATCCGAATCGCGTGGCGTATCTTACGCAGACGACTTTGAGTCTGGATGAAACCAAAGACATTATCGCGGCGTTGAAGAAGAAATTTCCCAATATAAAAGGGCCGGCGGCGCAGGATATTTGTTACGCCACGGAAAACCGGCAGGTTGCGGTAAAGCAGGTGGCCTCGGAATCTGATCTGTTACTGGTGGTGGGATCGGAGAACAGTTCCAATTCGAATCGTCTGGTCGAAGTGGCGCGTAACCTAGGGACGAATGCGCACCTCATCGATAGCTATCAAGATATTGAGGCGCAATGGCTGGAAGGTGTGAAGACGATTGCTTTGACTGCTGGAGCTTCGGCGCCGGAGTGCCTGGTGGAAGAGACCATGAAGTTTTTGGCCACGAAGGGTTTCGATAACGTGCAGGAGTTGGAAGTAATGCCGGAAAACGTTCGCTTTGGGTTGCCGCCGGAGATTGTGGAAGCGATCGCCGCCGCTCCGGCAACGGTTACTGCGGATTAACGGAGCTTTACGGCAAAAATATGGACACAAAATCCCCCGATGCAAATCTCACTTCCTCGCATTTAGCTTCTGTACATTTAGCGTCCGAACCACAACTCCGCTTTGGCAAGATCGATGGACTGGCGACGCGTGTGTCCGCGGCGATGAAGGCGGCCCGCGAGTTTCTTTTCGCGCAGCAGCACGAAGAGGGTTACTGGTGCGGGGAACTGGAAGCCGACACCACGCTGGAGTCGGATTACATTCTGCTGCACACTTTGCTTGGCACGGGCGATGCGGCGCGTTTTCAGAAGGCGGCGAACTGGATCATCCAGCATCAGAATGAAGATGGCGGCTGGAGTATTTATGCGGCGGGGCCATCGAACATCAGCGCCTCGGTAAAGGCTTATTTCGGTCTGAAGCTGGCGGGATATGGGGCGGATCATCCCGTGCTGCAGCGCGCCCGCAAGAAGATTCTGGAGCTCGGCGGAGTGACCGAGGTCAACACATTCACCAAGATCTATCTTTGTTTCTTTGGGCAATACGATTACGATGCGGTGCCCGCCATTCCGCCGGAGATCGTGCTGTTTCCCAACTGGTTCTGGTTCAATATTTACGAAATTTCTTCGTGGTCGCGAGCTATTTTGGTGCCGCTTTCCATCTGCTACGCAAAAAAGCCGTTCAAGAAAATTACGCGGGAGATGGGCGTCGAAGAACTATTTGTCGGCGGCATGCAGAAGTCGCGCATGCACTTGCGCTGGTCGAAGAAGCTGGTTTCGTGGCGGAATTTCTTTCTTGTGCTGGACCGCATGACCCATTGGTTTGAGCGGGTGCACATCCGGCCGCTGCGCTCGATCGCGCTGAAGAGCGCGGAGAAGTGGATGCTGGAGCGCTTCGAGATGAGCGATGGGTTGGGCGCGATTTATCCCTCGATGATGAATGCGATCATCGCGCTGCGCTGCCAGGGATATTCGCTCGACGATCCGCAGGTGATTCGCGCGCTGGATGAATTTGAGAAGCTGGGCATCGAAGAAGGCGATACTTTCCGCATGCAGCCTTGCATGTCTCCGGTATGGGATACGGCGTATGCGCTGTTCGCTCTGGGCGAGGCGGGAGTGCCGGTTAATGACCCGAGAATGGTGAAGTGCGCGGACTGGATTCTGCAGAAGCAGGTGCGGAATGTGGGGGACTGGCATGTTAAGAATCCGAAGGGAAAGCCGGGCGGCTGGTACTTCGAATTCAATAACGAGTTTTATCCCGACGTGGACGATACCGCGATGGTTTGCCTGGCGTTGAGCCGCGTGGAGCATCCCAACGGTCGTTACCAGCGCGAGTCGGTGCAGCGGGCCATCGATTGGGTTTTGTCGATGCAGTGCAAGAATGGCGGCTTCGCATCGTTCGACAAAGATAATGACAAGATGGTCTTCCAGCATATCCCCTTCGCCGATCACAATGCCATGCTCGATCCGCCGACGGTGGATATTACGGGCCGCATCCTTGAAATGATGGCGACGTATGGTTATGACCAGAATCATCCGGCGGTGAAGCGGGCGATTCAGTTTGTCCGCGACGAGCAGGAGCCGGATGGAAGCTGGTTCGGCCGCTGGGGCGTGAACTATGTCTACGGGACGGCGCTAGTGCTGCGCGGTCTGGAAGCGATGGGCATGGACAGCCATGAGCCTTGCGTGCAGCAGGCGGCGGAGTGGCTGCGCATGGTGCAGAACGCCGATGGTGGCTGGGGCGAGACGGTAGGTTCTTACGATGATCCGACGCTGCGCGGCGTGGGCGAGAGCACGCCTTCGCAGACGGCCTGGGCGATTCTGGGATTGCTGGCGGTGGGCGATACGCGCAGCGATTCGGTGGCTCGCGGCGTTGCTTATCTGTTACGCGAGCAGAAAGAGGATGGGTCGTGGGACGAGGCTTTTTTCACCGGCACGGGCTTTCCTCGCGTGTTCTATTTGAAATATCACCTCTACCGGCAGTATTTCCCGCTGCTGGCGCTGACCACGTATGCGAAGGTGGAAAAGGTGGGCAATTAGCAATTAGCATTTGGCCAGTCGAGGCGGGCGGACTGAAAAGGGACGTTCATGGTTAACGGCCAATTGCTTATTGCTCAAGCATGCTAGCGTTTGTCACCGGCGCAACGGGATTCCTGGGATCGCATGTGGCTCGTGTTCTGGCGGAACAGGGAGCTGATCTGAGGTTGCTGGTGCGCGCCACCAGCAGTCTCAAGAATTTGGAAGGCCTGAACGTCGGGACGACGAGGGCCGAGACCGCGATCGGTGATCTGCGCGAGCCCGCATCGCTCGAAACAGCGATGGCTGGGTGCGACACGGTTTTTCATGTTGCCGCCGATTACCGGTTGTGGTTGCGCGATCCCGAAGAGATGTACCGCTCAAATGTGGAGGGCACGCGAGCCATTATGGAGGCGGCCCGCAAGAATGCTGTTCGTGCAGTGGTGTACACCTCGAGCGTAGCGACCATGGGATTCACAGGGAACGAACATCCGGCCGACGAAGATTCTCCAGTCTCCCTCGCGGATATGATAGGGCACTACAAGCGCTCGAAGTTCATGGCCGAACAAGTAGCGATCGAAGCGGGGCACGGGGGAATGCGAGTGGTCACGGTGAACCCGACGACACCCGTGGGAGAACAGGATGTGAAGCCGACCCCCACGGGGCGCATTGTCGTCGATTTTCTGAAGGGAAAGTTCCCAGCATACGTGGAGACGGGATTGAATCTGGTGGATGTTCGCGAATGCGCGCTCGGTCTCGTGGCGGCGCTCGAAAAAGGCAGGAGCGGGGAGCGTTACATCCTGGGCGGCGAAAATCTGACGCTTAAGCAAATTCTGGATAAGCTCGGGAATATCTCAGGACTGCCTTCGCCGCAAGTGAAGCTGCCTTATTTTGTTGCCTATCTGGCGGGCGCCGTGGACCAGACGATCTCGGGCCGCTTGCTCGGGCGCGAACCCCGTGCGACCATCGAAACGGTTCGCATGGGAAAGAAGAAGATGTGGGCGAGCTCGGGCAAGGCGGAGAGGGAGTTGGGATGGCGGACTGTCCCGGTGGAAGGTGCCTTGCGCCGGGCAGTGGAGTGGTTCCGGGCCAACGCCTATGCCTAAGATCGCGATTGTGGCTGCGCTGGAGCGCGAAGTCCGCGAATCGATCAGGCGCTGCTCGCGTGTGGAGCGAGAATATGACGGCCGCAGGTTTATTTTCTTCGAGCAGAGTGAGTTGGTCCTGGTTTGTGGCGGAATCGGGATTGAAGCCGCGAGGCGGGCGGCTGAAGCGATTATCGCGCTATACCATCCGGCGCAGGTGCAGTCGGTAGGGTTTGCGGGGGCGCTGGATCGATCGCTGCATGTGGGCGACATTTTTGTTCCGTCAGCTGTGATCGACGCGCGCGATGGCAGCCGCGTCTTCGTTGAAGATGTCGACAGTCGAAGTTCGCTGGTAACCTTCATGTCGGTGGCGGGGGTGCAACAGAAAAAGAATCTTGCGCAGGCCTTCGCAGCGAAAGCCGTTGACATGGAAGCCTCCGGCGTGGCTGCAGCCGCGGTCGCGCGCGGGATTGGCTTCGCGGCCATCAAGGTAATCTCCGACGAATTGGATTTTGAGATGCCGGCGATGGACCACTTCGTCGGCGCGCAGGGTCAGTTCAGAAGGGCAGCGTTCGCGTTATTCGCGCTGCTGCGCCCTTGGTTGTGGCCGCGGGTTACAACGCTGGCGCTAAACAGCCGCAGAGCGTCACGGGCGCTGGGTATGCATCTGGAACTCTTAGAGCGACCGCAGCATCTGCCGATTGAAGCAAACACAGCCTAGACCTCATCCAAGTTAGGTTCGCGTAACATTTTTCGAATTAACGGGTTTGTCGAAAATAGGATGGCGATAGCCGGACAATTCGTGATGGAAGGTCGCAGCCGGTCGATTCCTACAACCATGCTGGCGGCGGTGTACCGGGGAGTGAATGATGTCCGCCTTGAAACCGTCCCAGTACCGGAGATTGGCCGCGGAGAATTGCTGGTGCGGGTACATACCTGCGGCGTGTGCGGCACCGATCTCAAGAAGATTGCTACCGGCTCGCATTCAGCGCCGCGCATCTTCGGCCATGAAACTTCGGGAGTAATCGCGGCCGTTGGCGCGGGAGTGCGGGAGTTCGAACCCGGCGACCGGGTTGTGGTGTTTCACCATATCCCTTGCCAAACCTGTTACTACTGCCGCCACAAGACCTTCGCCCAGTGCGCGACTTACAAGAAAGTGGGCTGCACGGCCGGTTTCGAGCCTTCGGGCGGAGGCTTCGCGGAATACGTGCGGGTAATGGATTGGATCGTGGCGCAGGGAACGGTGAAGATTCCACAAGGAGTTTCGTTTGAGCAGGCTTGCTTCGTGGAACCGGTGAACACCTGCATGAAGGGAATTAATGCGCTTCGCCTGGAGCCGGGCGAGACTGTGCTGGTGATTGGGCAGGGCCCAATCGGCATCATACTGGGTGTGCTGGCACGGAGGGTGGGTGCGAGGGTTGTCACTTCCGATTTGTATCCCGAGAGGCTTAAAATAGCTAAAAGCCTTGGATTTGAAGAAACGGTCGATGCGTCCCGGGAGGACGCAATCGGCTATGTACGGAAGCAGACCGAAGGAAGGGGTGCCGACGCTGTAGTCTTAGCAGTGGGGGCGAACGATCTAATTCGGCCCGCCATGGATGCGGCGCGTCCTGGAGGACGTGTGCTGTTATTTGCGCAAACGCAGCGCGGCGAGGTAGTTGTGGATCCGGCAGCGATTTGCGTGGATGAGAAAACGCTGGTGGGGTCGTATAGTGCCTCGGTGGATTTGCAGGAAGAGTCTGTTCGTTTTGTTATGAACCGGGAGTTGGATATGGAACAGCTGATTAGCCACCGGTTCCCGCTGGAGGAGAGCGCTCAGGCACTGGATCTGGCGGCTCATCCCCGGCCCGCGTCGATGAAGATTGTGATTCAGCCCGGTAGTACCTGGAAGAGTGAAGCCCGGGAAGGAAACCAGAAGTGAATGGAAAAATGACGGCTGCCGTCCTGTACGGCAAAGAAGATTTGAAAATTGAAAGAGTGCCAATTCCCCGCGTGGATAAAGGGGAAGTATTGGTCAAAGTGCAGGTGGCCCTCACCTGCGGCACCGATCTCAAGGTATATCAACGCGGCTACCATGCCCGGATGATTGTGCCTCCGGCGCTCTTCGGCCATGAACTGGCAGGGGTTATTGAAGAGGTCGGCGAGGGAGTGCACAGCTTCAAGAAGGGCATGCGCGTGGTGGCGTTGAATTCCGCGCCCTGCCAGATGTGCTTCTATTGCTCCAAACATCAGGAGAATCTCTGCGAGGATCTGCTCTTTAACAACGGAGCTTACGCGGAATATATCCGCGTGCCGCGGCGGATTGTCGAAGCGAATATGCTGGTGATTCCATCTGGCGTGAGCTTCGAAGACGCGGCCATGACCGAGCCGTTGGCCTGCGTATTGCGCGGTCTGCACGAAACCGGGGTGGAGATCGGCGACACGGTTACCATCATTGGTGGCGGTCCGATTGGGTTGATGTTCGTGCAGGTGGCACGGGCGATCGGCTGCAACGTAATCTCAGTGGTTAAGCGCGACGAACAGGTCGTCGCCGCCAAACATATGGGCGCGCACGAAATAGTGCAGACCACCAAAGTGCAGAACGTGGTAGATGCGGTACGCGCGCTCACGCCGCAGAAACGCGGCTGCGATGTCGTGATCGAGGCGGTGGGCCGTCCCGAGGCCTGGGAGTGGACGGTCGAGATGGTGCGCAAAGGCGGCACCGTAAATTTCTTCGGCGGATGCGCCAGCGGGAGCAAAGTGCAACTCGATACTAGTCGCCTGCACTACTCCGAGATCACGCTCAAGGCCACGTTCCATCACACCCCGGAGACGGTGCGGCGCGCCTTTGGCCTGATTGCGGCGAAGAAGATCCGGCCTACGGATTACATTACCGGCGAAGCTCCGCTCTCGAGCCTGCAGAAGGTGCTGCGCCACATGCTGAACCGGGGCGGCGACATCAAGACTGCGATCATCCCCGGTCACTGATTTACGAGTTGGCTCTTGATCCTCGAACCTTAGAAAAACTAATGATTTCCGCAACCAGCCCTGACCCTGGCCTAACAATCGAGCGCGCCGCTGCGCTGGGTTGGAGCCGGCTGCCTGCGGAATACGCCATCCCCAAGGTCGCGCCATCGTTAGAGGAATCGCAACAGTATTGCCGCAATCTGGCCCGCTCTCATTACGAGAATTTTTCCGTTGCAACCTGGTTTCTGCCGAAGAGACTCCGCCAGGATTTTGTGAATGTTTATTCCTACTGCCGCATCTCGGACGATTTGGGCGACGAAGTGGGAGACGCGAGCGCATCGCTTTCGCTTCTCGACGAATGGGAAGCGGAGCTCGATGCCTGCTACGAAGGCCATCCGCGGCATCCGGTTTTTGTGGCGCTGGCGGAGACGGTGCGCAAGTTCGAGATTCCCAAGCATGAATTTTCCGACTTGTTGATCGCTTTCCGGCAGGATCAAACTGTGACGCGCTTCGAAAGCTTCGACGATGTGCTCGCTTATTGCCGGTATTCGGCGAATCCTGTAGGGCATCTGGTTCTGTATTTGTGCAGATATCACGATGCCGAGCGCCAGCAACTTTCCGACTACACGTGTACGGCGCTGCAGTTGGCGAACTTCTGGCAGGACGTGAGCGCGGATTATGCTAAGGGACGAATCTACTTGCCGCTCGAAGATTTGCGGCGTTATTCCGTGAGCGAAGAAGATGTCGCACAAGGCCGCAATACGCCTGCGTTCCGCGAAATGATGCGCTTCGAAGTGGAGCGCGCGCGGGAGTGGTTTGCGTGCGGCCTGCCGCTGATTCAAGAGGTAGACAAGGAACTGGCTGTCGATATCGAACTATTCAGCCGGGGCGGCCAGGATATTCTGAACGCGATCGAGCGGCAAGGATTCGCCGTGCTGGGACGGCGGCCGGTGATTTCGAAGCCGCGCAAGCTGGCTCTGGTAGCGCGGGCCGGGCTGGGAAAATTCCTGGGTAAATTATCATGAGCGCGGGAGCACAGCAGGTGATGATGCCCTGGAATCCGGCGCCGGCGCAGCTCACCATGGCCTATTCGGTGTGCCGCGGCATTACCCGCAGCAACGCGAAGAATTTTTACTATGCTTTTCTGGTGCTGCCCAAGCGTAAAAGAGAGGCTTTGTCCGCCGTCTACGCTTTTATGCGGCGCTGCGATGATATTGCTGACGACGCCAGCCTGACTCTTGAAGACCGCCGCATAAAGCTGGACAGCTGGCTTTCGGCGTTGCACCGCGCGCAGCAGGGGGAGCCCAGCGACGATCCGATTTTGCTGGCGCTCACCGATGCGCAGCGGAGGTATACCATCCCTGCCGGCCTGCTGGACGAACTCGCCATAGGCACGGCCATGGATGTGGAAGGCGACGCCGAAACTCAATCAACGACTGTGGGGCTGACGGTTCAGTACAAGACGTTTGAAGATCTCAAACTGTATTGCTATCGTGTGGCGTCTGTGGTGGGATTGGTTTGCATTCACATCTTCGGATATCGCGACCCCGCCGCTGAATCGCTCGCCGAGCAGTGCGGGCTGGCGTTTCAGCTTACGAACATTATTCGTGATGTGAAAGAAGACGCGGCCATGGGCCGCGTCTATTTGCCAGAGGAGGATCTGGCGAGGTTCGGCTTATCGGCTGCCGATTTGCTGGCTACGCCGGATGCGGCGCGCTTCGGCCCGCTGCTCGCGCTCGAAGCCGACCGCGCCCGCGATTTCTACAAGGCCGGCGAAGAATTGATTCCGTACATTTCGGAAGACAGCCAGCCTACTCTGTGGGTACTGATCAATATCTATCGCAGGCTGCTGGAGAAGATTGCGGAACGTCAATACGACGTGTTCAGCGGAAAAGTGAGCCTCACGGTCAGCGAGAAACTGCGGCTTCTGGGAAAGGGCCTACTGCAACGCCTCACATAATTTGGCATTCCGAACGGGGCGCAGCCCGGTAAGGAATCTGCTGTCTTCGTGAAGCAGCAAGAGCGCCGTTACGACTGCAGCCCCAGACATCATGAGCCCGAATCCCTCCCAACTTGCTTCGGCATCTTCCGTGGCCATAGCCGGCGGCGGACTTGCCGGCCTGGCGGCTGCGTGCGCGCTGGCGGAGTCGGGCTTTCGCGTAACGTTATTCGAGCGCCGGCCTTACCTTGGCGGGAGGGCTTCTTCTTACGAGCATCCCGGGACCGGTGAAGTGGTAGACAACTGCCAGCATGTGCTTTTCCGAGTTTGCACGAATCTCGTCGAGTTCTACCGGCGAATCGGAGTGGAAGATAAGATCCGCTGGTTCGACGAAATGACCTTCATCGAACCCGGAGGGCGCGCCACCGTGATGCGGGCTTCGCCCCTGCCGGCGCCGCTGCATACTGCACCTTCCTTTTTGCGCTTTCCGTTTCTCGATGCAAAAGATAAAGTTGCCATCGCGCGCGCGATGGGTGCGCTTACCCTAACGGCCCAACTCGACACAGGGGAGTCACTCCAGCGGTGGCTGCAGCGGCATGGGCAGACTGAAAATGCGATCCGGCGATTCTGGCGGCCGATCCTGGTAAGTGCGCTAAGCGAAGAACTGGATTTGATTTCCGTTCCCTACGCAGCGCAGGTGGTGCGCGAATCGATGAAGGCTCCGGCGGCGCGGCATATGGGAGTTCCCAGCATTCCATTGACGGAGCTCTACAACGCGGCGGGGGATTATATTCGTGCCCGCGGCGGCGAGATTCGCTTCCGTAGTTCGCTGGAAACATTTGTTCCGGAGCCGTTGCAGGTTCGGATTCGCGCGGCAGACCAGGAAGAGACCTTTGATTATCTGGTGCTGGCTCTGGCTTTCGACGGACTCGAAAGAGTACTGCCTGAAAGTTCAGAAGCCGCGCCCTTGCGCGAAAAGCTCAGCCACTTTGAAGCTTCACCGATCACCGGCATTCATCTCTGGTTCGATCGCGTGATCAGCGAACTGGACCACGCCGTCCTGCTTGATCGCACGACACAATGGATGTTCAACAAGTCGCGGCTTATCGATGCTCGCAACGAGGCCGGACGAAACGGTGCCGGCAAGACGGAAAGTAACGGCAGCTATATAGAACTTGTGGTCAGCGCGTCGAAGGGGCTGATCGACAAGTCACGCGGCGAAATTGTTGAGCTTGCGCTAAAAGAAGTGCGCGAATTTTTCCCCGCGGCGTGTGCCGCGAACCTGGTGAAGTCGACTGTGATCAAGGAAGTGCACGCCACTTATTCGCCGCGTCCCGGCATCGATGCCTATCGTCCGCCGCAGATCACGGCCTGGTCTCGTGTCTTTCTCGCCGGCGACTGGACCGAGACCGGCTGGCCTGCGACCATGGAGGGCGCGGTGCGCAGCGGTTATCTGGCGGCGGAAGCGCTCGCGCTCTGCGCAGGAATGGGCGCTCATTTTCTTGCACCGGATATGCCGGCTTCGGGGTTCATGCGGATCTTCGGGTAGAAGCCCTTTCGATACCAGGGCGAAGCTAACTGTGGCCTATGCGCTGTTCGATCCGCGAAACAAATTTGGGAGCGTGACTCTTCATCAACTGCTGAAATCCGGGACTGAACTCATGCCACACTTTCATGCCCGCATCGCTGCCCACGGTTGAACCAAAATCGCTGAAGGGCTCACCAGTCGACCGCCGCCAGTAGGGACGCGAAGCGGTATCTGCGGCAACCGAAGTCAGGGCTCGGAGCAAGTAGGAAGTGTTGAGCCGGGCCCTCCCAGTCTCGTCGCGCGCAACAATAATCCCGGAAGCCGCGTGAGTGGCGCGGCCCATGAGGCTCACGTTGCCTTGAGATGGGGAAGTCAACGGCTTGAGAGGCGAAGGCAACAGATATTTGCGGAAAATAGTGTCTGGCTGTTTCTTACTCGTCGCCGGGGAACTGATGAGAGCGAATTCGGGACGGCGAACCATCTCAATATCAGCCGCTGTCTCGCTCGGATTTAGAGGCGCACGGACCTGCTCCACGATCGCCTTGAGGTCCTGCTGCTGAGGTTGGAATTGCGCCGAAGGAGCGTCTGGAAGCGACTCGCGCGGGTTCTGACACAGCGCGGCGCTGGCGCTCCATAATGCGAACGAAACGACCCCGATGGGTGCAATTCGTTTCAACATATTCCAGTCCCTGCAAAAATCCGCTATAGCTCTTAGCACTCCGTATGCCAACTCTGCGGCGCTCGGAATGGTTGCGAGGCGTCACTTACTTGGTTGAGGAAAAAGGAGTTTGCGTTGTTAGGGAAGCGACCTTAGTGGAAGCGGCGAGTTGTGGTAGGGAATTTCATGTAGGAAAAAACGCACAGTGTTGCGATCAAACCGGATTCGGCGGCGGCAAAAGCAGGTTCCTCACCGGGCCTTCGGCCCGATTCGGAATGACAAAGCCATTTTAGCCTGCCAGTAGCCCTACACCCGCAGCAACCAGGCCAGCCGCGATCCAGCGGCGTCGGTCTACTTTTTCGTGGAGGAAGATTTTTGCCGCCACGGCGTTGCCGATGAAGGTAAGGGAGGCCGCGGCGGGGGCCACCAGGCTAACATCTCCCCAGGAGAGTGCGAAAAGCAGGCTGAAGAAGGCTGCGGCCATGGCCGTGACGCCAAAAAGGAAGTTAGGATTGGCAAGGGTGCGGCGAAGGACCGACATGATGCCGGCCCGCCGCCACAGAGCGCCGACATCGCCGACTTGTTTCATGGCGCGGGCCAACAGCACATCGCCAATCACTGAGGCGAAGACGATGGCGAGGATTGCGCTCCAGGTGTAAATGGCTTTCATGATTTTGCTCCACTGACAGCTACTGCGGCACGCCCCTCTTCTTCTTCGCGTCCGGCGGGATGATGAGTCGTGAGCTCAGGCCCTCCGGCTATGAATCCCACGCCGCCGGTGATTAAGGCAATTCCCAGCCAGCGCAACGGGCTGACGTGTTCGTGCAGAATGAATCGAGCGACCAGCGCCAGGAGCACGTATCCCAGCGAAGTTGCCGGTAGAACGTAGGTGAGATCGGCCCAGGAGAGCGCGGTCATGTAGGTGGCAAAGAAAGCGAGAAGCAGGAGAATTCCAATCGCGACCCAGGGATTCAGCACGGCGAAGATTACGCTGGACAGGTGATGGAGGGAGATGCTGCCGGTTTGCTTCATGCCGTGCGCGAGCATGGAATCTCCGGCGGCGGCGAACACCGTGACTCCGGCCAGCACAAGATACTTGCGAAAGTTCACTGGATAAAGTTCACCGGATAATAAGTTGCGATGAGGCTACTGTTGTCTGGTGATGAAGCGCACGAAAGTGAAACGTCCCGCAGCGGCTAAAGCCATCTTCGAAATCAAAGCCTGTAACGCAGCGCTGAAGCGCTGCTCCGCCCCAAGTCGGAGCGTTTTTAGCCCTCTACTGTGCCCTTCCCAAACTACTTCATGCTTTGACCAGTTCAGCGGCCGCCTCGTCATTATGCTGCTTCACCAGTTTGTTGCGTTGCGAGCGCAGCTTCAGGAATGTTTTTGCTTCCTTATAGAGCCGTTTGCGATCATTGCTGTCGAAGGCCGCTTTCCTGAGAATCCGGAATACCGCCTTGGGCCGGAAATAATATTCGTCGTAAAAGCGATGAACTGCGGAAAGAATTTCGTCCGCGGGCAGGCCGGGATATTCGATGTGCGCCAACTGATGGCCGCCTTCATCGACCATCTTGTTGTCGCCGACGATGAAGCCATTCTTTAGCGCGTAATCGTAAAGCTCAGTGCCGGGATAGGCGTGGGCGACCGAGACCTGAATAGTTTCGACATCCAACTCTTTGGCGAAGGCGATCGTGTTGTTGATGGTCTCGCGAGTCTCTCCGGGCAAGCCCATGATGAAATCGCCGTGGACCACCAAGCCCAGCTTGTGGCAGTCTTTGGTGAACTGGCGGGCGCGCTCAACGGTTGCACCTTTTTTGATGTTCTTCAGAATCTGCTGGTCACCGGACTCGTAGCCCACGATGAGCAAGCGGCAGCCGGCTTCTTTCATGGCCTTGAGAGTTTCGTAATCGGTGGTTACGCGCGAGGTGCAAGACCACGTAAGCCCCAGCGGTTTCAGCTTGGCGCAAAGTTCGACGGTGCGCGCCTTCTGAATGTTGAAGGTGTCATCGTCGAAGAAAAATTCCTTTACCTCGGGCCAGTACTGCTTGACCTTCGACATTTCGGCGGCGACATCGTCGGTGGAACGTTTGCGCCAGGGATGTCCACTCAAAGTCTGCGGCCATAGGCAGAATGTGCACTGCGCCGGACACCCGCGGGTGGTGTATAGCGAGACATAAGGATTCAACAGGAACGGCACGTTGTAGCGAGTGACGTCGAGATCGCGCTTGTAGACGTCGGTGACGTGCGGCAGAGCGTCGAGATCCTGAATCTGCGGCGCGTCGGGATTGTGGACGACTTTGTCATCTTTCAAAAACGAGATGCCGGGAATCTCCGCTAGCGGTTTGCCCTTGGCATAATCGACGACAGCGTAGTCGAACTCTTTACGAGCCACGAAATCGATAGCGGGGCAATCGCGCAGAGATTTTTCCGGCAACACGCTGACGTGGGGACCTACGAAAGCGATCTTGATCTTCGGGTTGGCCGACTTGATAGCCCTGGCGAGGCCGATATCGCCGGGGAAGCCGGGCGTGCTGGTGAAGAGCACGAGAAATTCGTAGTCCTTGGCAATCTCGATCGTTTGCTCGGCGGAAATGTAGTGTGGAGGGGCATCGAGCAGGCGCGCTCCCTCGAGCATGCCAGCGGGATAAGCCAGCCAGACGGGGTACCAATAACTCTCAATTTCGCGGGTCGCAGGCCAACGAGAGCCTGCGCCACCATCGAAATTCTCAAAGGACGGAGGGTTCAGGAAAAGCGTTTTTAAGGGCATATTGGGCAAGCACTTATTTTACCATCCGAACGAGTCGACTTACTCGAAAAGCAGTGTTTATGCAGGTTCCTGTCGTCTCATGGCGGATGGTGCGACTACCGCTAGTTTACTCGTCAGTAATGACGACAGGAACTGGTATGACGCGAACAGGTGGTTTGATGCAGTGAATGGTGAGAAGGACGCGTCCGCAGGAAATAACGAGATCACTCCGGCCCATTCTATGACCGAGGTTCGCTGAAGTACTTTCACTTTCCCATGGCCCAAGTCTGTAGCTCCCCAGTGGCGCGTAGCAGCGCCACCTGGCTGCGCTCCATATCGAAGGTGACATCCTGCAACGTGATGAAGCGTTCGCTGGCCTGCGAGCGGGCGTTATCGAGATCGTGCAGGTTGGCGCCTGCGCCGGAGTCCATGCGAGTCTGGACGGCTTCGATATTTTTTTGCGCGATCTCGTACTCGAGTTCCGCGACCTGGTGGGCGGCCTGCATCTGCGTGACGGAGCGCTGCAGGCGCAAAGTCTGCTCCGAGACCTGGTCGTGGGCGGCTGTGGCTTGGTCTTTTGCTTTGAGCGCGTCCGCCTCTGCTTCTTGCACGCGGGCGTGCTGCGCCAGGTTTAAGAACGGAAGGTGAATGGCTACTCCTACAGTTGCGTTGTTCGGTTGGAAGCTCCCCGGTGTGTAATATTTTTGATAATTGTTGTATGTGGCAAGGTTGGCATACTGAGCGGCAAAGTCTATGCTGGGCCACAAAGACCTGCGCTCGCCCTTCACCCGCAGATATTGCGCGCGCGCATGTTCTACTGCAGCTTGCACGGAGGGGTTCGCGTCGGTGGCTTTGTCGGTCGCCTTGTTTCGCGAATCCTCGTCTTTTAAGACAGGCAGAGTCGGGACCGATTCAGCGTCGATCACGATCGAAGCGCTGGGAAGGCCCGTGAGCTTAGAGAGATGTTCGCGGAGAACGTCGGCGGCTCCGCTGGCTTCAGCGCGGCGCAGCCGCAAACGCGCCACTGACAGGCGAGCTTGCCGTCCGTCCATTTCGCTGTCGATGCCTTCATTCACTCTTTCGGCTACGGCTGCTGCCGTCTTTTCCGCGGCGCCTTCGGTCGCACGCAAGCTGTTCAAACGCTTTTCCCACTTCGCCAGTTCGGCATAGCTCAATACTGTGTCTTGAACCACCTGATCGCGCTGATCCTGGGTGCGCAAGTTGCCGGCCTTCACGTCAGCCTGGGCGGCGTGGATGAAATCTCTCAGTGCCGGATTAATCAGCGCCGATTGCGCGGTCACGTTAAATAGCGATGGAGCCGCGCCTTCGAGACTGAGGGGAAATCCATCGGACCAGCCGATCCCGGCTCCCGCATTCAGTTGCGGAATATAACTGTTCCGCAACTCGCGGTAGCTCGCCGAGAAATGCTGCTGGTCGGCCGAGGCGATGCCGAGGGTCGTGGCATGTTGCAACGCCAGTTCAACGGCCTGCCGGAGCGTAGTCGGCTCGGCTCTCAGGAGGGAAGCCGGCAAGAACACAAGCAAGGCTAATAAGAGTGCGTAGCCGCACGGACCACGCGATGATGTTTTCTTCATCATTATCATTCCTCACCTTCAGGGCTGCTGGAAAGATATTACGGTAATGGGATGCGAGAGGAATGATAACGCGAGGTGGTGGGGAGCGAGTGGAGAGAACTGTTACCAGCCTCGATTCGCCGGTGCCCGATCAATTTCACTATCAAGACTGATCTGCTGGAGACTTTAACGGGCGGCCTTGCACTGACGGGGAGCGCGGCTGCGCAAAGGATTAAGAAAAGTACTCCCGAGAATGTTTTTGGCTAGGGCCTGACGCGCTTGAGTCCATCCTGGGCCACCCTGAAGTTGCCGGCCATTTCCAGCGCGGTGCGATATTCGTCGGCGGCTGCGGGACGATCACCCTGTTTTTCCATCAATTCGCCGAGCAGGCAATGTGCCTTGAAAACGGGGGCCTCTTCAACCGTCGTGGGCGAGGCGATATAGCGGCGCAACAGGCGAATGGCCATAGCGTTGTCGCGGCCACTTTGAAGTAACAGCCTGGCGCCATCCACCAGAGCCGCGGGACTGTCGAGAGGACGCGATTCCATGGTGTGCAATGCGTCCTCCATGTCATCGAGGCGTCCGGTGTGGCGGTAAAACCCGGCCAGGTTCAGCCAAGCTCTAGCGCCGCCGTCACTGGCTTCGATGGCCGCGCGATACTCTTTCTCCGCGGTGGCGTTGTCGCGATTTTTT
Organism: uncultured Acidobacteriaceae bacterium; assembly: GCA_963789875.1. GTDB lineage: Bacteria > Acidobacteriota > Terriglobia > Terriglobales > Acidobacteriaceae > Sulfotelmatobacter. The sequence continues at coordinate 327,323 of CAWBMI010000003.1, forward strand.
TCGGCGAGGCGCGCATTCACCCAATGGGCTATACCCGGATTCAGCGGAGCAATCATTTCCGCCTGCGCGCGCGCTTTATCTTTCCCGCCTCCCACGATTCCTGGAGCTTCCATGTAGAACTCTGCCAGATCCGTGCGTGCGTGCCAGTCGTCGGGAGCAAACTGCACCGCGCGTTCGAATTCGGCGCGAACTTTCTTAGCTAGTCCAGCGGCGCTGAAAAATGCTGTGCGCGCCGCCTTCTCACCATAAATTCGTCCCAGCCAAAGGTGATAGAGGGCATTGTGCGGGGCCATGGCGGTAGCTTTTTCGCAGGCTGGAATGCCGGCGTCCCAGGCGTCCAGTTCGAACTTCGCGCGGCAGAGCAGGTTGTAGGCTTCCGCCGTAGGAGTAGATTCGATCTGGCGCTGGAGAGTCTGCACCGCCTTCTCCGGACGACCTGCGTCCAAGAGATTTTGCGCCGTTTCCGCCGACGGCAACGACGATGCCGAAAGTGAAACAGTCAGCAGCAATAAAAGCGAGATAAAAAGAATGTGCTTCATAATTGGATGCGAAAACTTAATGCACTACCTTGGCTCGCGCACCGTCGGTTAGCGGCTTCGGGTCGATAGAGGAGAGTGCGACCACCGCATTTTCCGGAAGCCCGGCGGTGATCTCTACTTGGGTGAGATTTTGCAGGGACACTTCGACTTCACGACGCCGCAGTTGCCCGTCCTCCACCTGATACACATAAGGCTTGGTGTCGTCCATGCGTACCGCCTCGCGCGGCAGAGTCAGTGCGCTGCCATGTTCGGCCGTGACTACGGTGACGCCGACATTTACGTTCGGCAGCAGGCGCAGATCGTGGTTATCCACCGTGCAAGTCACTTCGCCGACGTTGCGCGCGCCGCGCAGCTTCACGGTAGACGGAACTGTGTTCACGGTTCCATTCCAGATGCGGCCCGGGATAGCGTCCCAGGTGACTTCGATTTTCTGTCCGGTGGCGAGGCGGCCGATGTCGGGTTCGTCGACGAAAGTCCGCACCAGCATGCGTGAGAGATCGCCTTCCTGCAGCAATAAGTCTCCCGTCTGCACATAGGCGCCTTGTTTCACCGGAAGGGCGTAGACAATCCCGTCAAAAGGAGCGCGCACGCTCGATTTTTGCAGTGCGTCCTCGGCGGCATCGTAAGCCGCCTGGGCCTCCGCCCCTTGCGCGCTCACTCGCGCGGTCTCGGGCTGCGAATAGCGATCTTTTTTCTTCTGTTCCAGCAGAGTGGTATCGGTCTGAGCGCGCTGCAGCGTATCTTCGGCCTGCTTGACCTCACCCGACGAAGCTGCCCCTTGCTCCTGCAAACGATGCAGGGCGTCGAGATTGCGTTGCGCTGTGTTGCGGGCGTTGCGCGCTTTGATCAGTTCGGAATCAAGCGTTAGCAGTTCTTCCTGCGTGCCGCCTGTACTGAGGTCCGCTTGATCGGCCTGCGCTCGCTTTATCTGAGCATCTGCGCGAGCGGCCTGGCTGCGAAGATCGGCGTCGTCGAGTTGCAGCAATAGTTGTCCGCTGCGAACGTGATCGCCTTCCTTCACGAGCAGGCGCTTCACCGTGGTTGCTACCGGCGAGTGCGCCTCGAAGTTCTGAATAGGCTCGACCTTGCCATTGGTAGAGATCAGGCTGCGGATGGGACCACGCTCCAACGTAGTAGTTCGAACGCGCAACGGTCCGGGCCGCGTAAAGATGGGAATAACAGCGAGAGCAGCGACCACACCTACGGCCAGCCAAGTGCGTCCCTGACGCAAGGCGGGCCGTCCATGGCCATTTCTGCCATTCAATGACCGGCCGTTCGCATTGTAGGTAGTTGCCAACCCGTTATCTTTCTTCCGCCGGCGGGGATAACTGCACGTATCAATTTACCACTCGCGTGGGCGTGGAAGAACGCACTGTTTCCCGAGCCGGTGCATATTTAGATGCCGCAGGAGGGTGGCGGATGCTCAGGATCCAGTTCTCAGAGATTGAATCGACAACATGCCCAGTGAGCTCGGATGGGCTGCAGATTCTCCCGAGGCGGAGCCTTTACAATAGTCTCATGCCGAAACCCCGCCGTTATACGCCCGAGCACGCCGCCGCCGGGCTTGATGCCAAGTTTCCTGAGATCGAAACCTGGCCGAATCAATATCCAGGATATGAGATCGTGATCGACGATCCGGAGTTCACTTCGGTTTGCCCGAAGACCGGCCTGCCCGACTTTGGAGTCATCACATTGCGTTACCAGCCCGACAAGCTATGTCTGGAGCTGAAGTCGTACAAAGAATATCTACAGTCTTATCGCAACCTGGGGATTTTTCAGGAGAACGTAGTGAACCGCGTGCTTGAAGATGTGGTGCGCTGGGCCAAGCCGGTGTGGGCTGAGGTAAAGGGGGATTTCAGGCCCCGAGGCGGAGTTTCGACGACGGTGGTGGCGCGCTGGCCGCGTGATAAAAACAGCTAGTGGTAAATCGTTTGCGCACCGAATCGATCACTGCAACCGCGCATACTCTGCCTTGGCCTGTTGCAAAAGCGGGGTGCCGGGGTCGGCATCTTTCCAAAGGGCGAGAAAATCTTGATAGGCTGAGCGCGCTTTGGCGTTCTCTCCCGCCAATGTGTGGGCGCGGCTCAACCCAAGGTGCGCTAGCGAACTGATCGGTTCATTCAACACCACGCCCGGATGATCGAGAATCTTCTGGAACTCCGCCGCTGCGGCGGAGCCTTGCTTCGCAGCCAGATACGCCTCGCCCCGCAGGTATACGGGATAGAGAACGAAATTCAGATTCTGCGAGGCTGCTCCCAGTTCGTAGGTCGCGGCCGGTGCTAACGCGGCGATGGCGCGTTGCGCATCTCCGTTATGCAGGGCGACAGCAGCGCGAATCATCGGCAGGTAATCGAATTGTACGATGGTATCTTCGGGCAGGCGTTTGTTGAGATCGTCGGCGACGTGCACCGCCGTAGCCGTGTCGCCGGCCAGTCCCAGTGCAATCGCCGACATAGCCTTAACGTCGCCGCCTTCGGAGAGCGCCAGCGCGGCCTGAGCTTGAGCTTTGGCGAAAGCCATGTCGCCGACCAACGCCGCGCGTAGCGCAGCTTCGGCCTGATAGCCGGCGGCGGTTTCTTTTTCGTCGGCGCGCCGGGCGGATTCGGCGGCGCGCTGCGACAATTCTTTCGCCCTGGCGAACTGGCCGGCACACGCGGCGGTGTCCGATTGGTAATAAAGCATCACGTCTTCCGATCCTGGCTGGCCCATCAGTTTAGCCGCCTCTCGTTCCATATCCGCAGAATTATGTTGCAGGAAATCCACGAGGTAAAGTTTGGCGTGATTCAGTTGCGTGTCAACGTTGTGAGCCTTCGCCTCTTCCGCTGTGGCCCGGGCTTCGTCCAGGCGGTCGAGGCTGAGATACGCGCTGATCAGGTTGCTATAACTGATGCCGCTTCCCGGGTTCATTTTCAAAGTCTGCTGGGCCCGCGCCAGAGTATTTGCGTAGTCACCCAGATTGTCGTAGATCACCGCCAGATTATTGGAAGGGCCGCGGTCGCGCGGGTAGGTCTGCGCCCACAATTCGTAAGCCTTGCGCGCGTCCTCAAGATTGCCGGTGACGAAGTGGCCATAGTGCGAGGCGATGTAAAACTTCTCGCGCTCGCTGACGCGCTCGCGCAGCTCAAAAGCTTTGCGAATGCTTTCTGAAGCACGTACCGTCTGATTCAGATTGAAATAGTTCGCGCCCATGCGGGCGTATGCCATCGCGAAGTTGGGGTCGAGGTCAATCGCCCGCTGGAAAAAGGTGATCGCCGCGGCATAGTCGTTCTTCACCACCTGCGCCTTGTAGCCCAAGCTATAGGCTTGCAGTGCTTCGAGCGATGGAGTAGTTACATTCTCCGGTGGCGCGTCATATTTCTGCACCGAGGCCAGCGATTCGCCGAGCTTGCGACGCATCGTGGAAGCGATCTCTCCTACCGCGTCGAGAACGTGGTTCTTATCGTTCGCCTGTGCCGTGGCGCTGGCCAGGGTTTCACCGTTCGAGCAGTTGACGGCTTTCAGAGTGAGCAGATACTGCGTTCCAACTTGCGCGATGGAACCATTCAACGCGGCTGCACTCGCGGTGCGCTGGCACACTTCGCGGGCCAACTCGTGAGTGAGCCGCGTTTCTTTGGGTTGGGCCATCAATGCGAGAGTCTGTGCGATGCGTTCGTCGGATAGCAGATTGAGAAACGGAGATTGTTCCAGTTGCGCCGAGAGAGCCTGCCGCAAGGCGCCGTCGAAAACTGAATCGCCGGTGGTGTTGGTGAAGTCGGCGAGCACGATCGTGTCTTTATCGCTGAGCTTGGGAGTGTGCCGGGAACGGTAATAAAATCCTGTAGCGACGAGCGCTGCGATGAGCAGAACGGCAGCCCCAACTTTCCAGCCGGAGCTTTTCTGAGTTGGGATTGTCGCAGCCGGAACCTCCCTTGCTAACGCGCTGGACGTGCGTCGAGACTCCTCGGCTCTCGAACGTGAGCGCGAGGCCGTCGCGGGCAGAACCGCGGGCGAAGTGTCGAGTACAGGGGCGGCGCGGCGCGAATCCGTGTCCCGGCGGAGCCGTTGTAGTTCGGCGCGCATTTGGGCTGCGCTTTGGTAGCGAAGATCGCAATCTTTTTCAAGAGCGCCACTGATGATGCGTTGCAACTCCGCCGGCAGGTCGGGATTAATTCGAGCTGGAGGCACGGGCTCGTGCTCGAGAATTGCGCTAAAAATTACGCCCGAACTTTCGCCGCGAAAAGGCAGCGACCCCGTTGCCATCTCGTAAAGCACGGCGCCGAAGGAAAACAGATCGGTGCGGGCGTCGAGTTCTTTGGCGCGTACCTGCTCCGGCGACATATAAGCGACGGTGCCGACCGCCATTCCAGGATTCGTCAGGTTCTCGTCCGCAGCGGTGAGAGTGTTGGCGGAGCCAATCTGACTGGACGAAATTGATTTGGATGCGACTTTCGCCAGGCCGAAGTCGAGCACTTTGGCGTGCCCCCGGGTTGTGACAAATATGTTTGCCGGCTTGATGTCGCGATGCACGATGCCCTTGGTGTGGGCCGCGTCAAGCGCCTCGGCAATTTCGATGGCCAGCGAGAGAAGAGTTTCCAGTTCGATGGCGCGGCCCGCGATACGGTGCTTCAGCGTCATCCCTTCCAGAAATTCCATGGCGATAAAAGTCTGCTCGCCATCCTTGCCAATCTCGTAGATGGTGCAAATGTTGGGGTGGTTGAGCGCGGAAGCGGCGCGGGCCTCGCGGCGAAAGCGCTCGAGAGCATGCGGATCCTGGGCCAGAGCGTCGGGCAGAAATTTCAGTGCGACGAAGCGGCCGAGTTCCGTGTCTTCGGCCTTATAGACGATACCCATGCCGCCGCCGCCAAGTTTTTCCACGATGACATAGTGCGAAATGGTTTGGCCGATCATGCAGGCGCGGGGCGAAATCGGATGTTCGTTTGAGCGCTCAATCATAGGTGTCAGGCTTCGAGCAAGTCAACGGCGAGGCGAAGAATTTACCGGAATGATGCGGGTCTTGTGGACGGCGGGTTGGCGGCGCGGGCGGCGTGCTATATTCGCTCGACCGTGGCCGAAAATAAACTCTATCCTCGCACCGCGCTGGTGTTGCTGACCGCGCTGAATTTGCTGAACTACGTAGATCGCTCTGTGCTGTTTGCGGTGCAACCGCTCGTGCAAACCGAATTTCGCTTGAGCAACGCGCAGGTGGGCTACCTCACCAGCGCGTTCTTGCTTTTCTACATGATCGCGGCTCCATTCGTTGGCCCGCTGGCCGATCGTTACTCGCGCAAGCGAATCATCGCCGGAGGCGCAATTTTCTGGAGCGCGCTTACCCTGCTTACGGCGGTGACGCATACGTATACGGAACTGCTGGTGCGGCACACGCTGGTCGGAATCGGCGAGGCCACGTTCGTAACTATCGCTCCGACTTTTGTTGCCGATTTGTTTCCAGAGGAAAAGCGCGGCAGAATCCTAGGCATTTTTTATCTGGCAATTCCCGTGGGCACCGCCGCCGGCTATCTGCTGGGAGGAAATCTCAGTCCGCACCACGGATGGAGGTTTCCGTTCTACATCGCGGCGGCTCCAGGATTCTTGCTCGCGCTTGCTGTGTTCTTCTTGCCCGAGCCGGAGCGTGGCCATTATGACTTGATGCAAGAAACTCCGGAGCGGGCGACAGTGCTGGGGTTGGCTCGCAACCCCGCGTTCTGGACGGCGACGCTGGGTATGGCGACGATGACCTTTGCCCTGGGCGGCATTCAGGTGTGGATGCCGACATTTCTTTCGCGCTCGCGCGGCTATTCGCTGGAGTCGGCGAACTTCATGTTCGGAATCATCATCGTGGTCGATGGCATTCTCGCGTCACTTGCCGGAGGCTGGCTCGGCGATTATCTGCTGCCGCGGATGAAGGGTTCTTACTACTTTGTTTCGGCGGCAAGCATGGCTCTCGGAGTGCCGTTCATGGTTGTGGCTTTGTTTATGCGCGGTGCGATCATGTTGCCGGCGATTGCCGTATCGGCGTTTTTTCTGCTGCTGAATACTTCGCCGCTAAACGCGGCCGTGATTAATTCCGTCGGAGCGCACATTCGCGCGACCGCGATTGCCGTTAATATTTTCATTTTTCATCTCCTGGGCGATGTGCCGTCGCCGACCCTTATGGGTTATGTCGCCGATAAGCGGTCGCTGCAGGCGGCGTTTATTCTGCCGGTGATCGCCATGGTGGCCTCCTCTGCCGTACTCTTTTATGGGATGAGATTCGCTCCACGTGTGGGTGGCAACGGTGCGGCGATTACGGCGGCAGGGAAGTCCTAGGCGGGAATGAATTATTTTTATTGGATAGCAGGAACGATTCTTGCGCTGGCCTGGTTTTCCCGCATCGTTGACGCCGCGATAGGCATGCCCAGTGTCGCCAATATTTCCACCGCTGAATGGGATCGGAATCTGGTTGCCGCCGCGGGAAGTCCTCGGGTTTCGATCATCGTGCCCGCGCGCAATGAGGAAGAAGACATCGAGCAGTGTCTTACTTCGTTACTCGAACTGGATTACGACAATTACGAAGTGATCGCGGTGGATGATCGCTCGACAGATCGCACGGGAGAGATCGTGGAAGGGCTCTCGCGAGAGGGTCGACGCTCAACTCTCAAAGTTCTTCGTCATCGCCAATTGCCGTCCGGTTGGCTGGGAAAGACTCATGCCATGTGGACCGCTGCGAATCAGGCTGACGGGGACTGGCTGCTTTTTACGGATGCCGACGTATTGTTCAAGCCAGACTCGCTGCGGCGTGCGTTGGCTTACGCCGAGGCCGAGCAGGCGGATCATGTTGTCCTTTTTCCGCAGATGATCATGAAGAGCCCGGGCGAGTACATGATGATCGCTTTTTTTCAAACCATGTTTGTCTTTGGGCATCGGCCATGGAAAGTTGCCGACCCCAAGTCGCGCGATCACATGGGTGTGGGCGCCTTCAATCTGATTCGGCGCAGTGTCTATGAATCGGTGGGAACCTACGAAGCTCTGCGCATGGAAGTGCTCGACGACATGAAGCTGGGCAAAGTGGTGAAAAATGCGGGCTTCGCACAGCGTAACGTCTTCGGTGGAGATCTGATCTCGCTGCGCTGGGCTCGCGGAGCAGGAGGCGTGGTCAACAATCTCACGAAGAATTTCTTCGCAGTGTTGTCGTTTCAGTGGCCGCGGACTCTGATTTCGGCGTTCGGCTTGGCCTTTTTGAATCTCATGCCCTTCCTGGGGGTTGGGCTGGCACACGGTTGGGGGCGTCTGCCTTATGCCATTGCGCTGGCGTCGATGTTCGCGATTTATGTGGGCATGTCGTGGCGGTCGGGGGTTCCGGCGTATTATTTTCTGCTGCATCCGATCAGCGCCGCGATGTTCGTCTATACCTTGCTGCGGTCGATGGTGCACACGTTGTGGAATGACGGCATCGTGTGGCGTGGGACGAAGTATCCGCTGGAGGAGTTGCGGAAGGGGATGGTGTGAGGTCAGATGCTTGCGACCTGCCAGGAAAAAGCGCGAAATTCGGCGAGCCTGCGGAAGTCCCGCGCATTGGCGGTGACAACGGTGATCCCCGCTCTTGCCGCGCTCATCGCCGTAAGCGCATCGTTGGTGAGCCGGTTTCGCCCAATTTGTTCATAGTCGTACTTGACCGCCAGTCGTGACAATGCTTTGCCGGCCTGAATCCAGTCGTCGAGCTCCGGCAGGAGGATTCGATTCTCCTTGTCAAACTGACGTTCGATCAGTTGCACCACATGCCGATCACTTTCCCGGGTGCCGGCATAAAGTTCCTCCAGCACAACGGCGCTCAGCCACATATCGTTCTCGGCGACGAATCTGGCAACCGCTGGGCCCGCGTCTCCACGCCGTAGGGCGGAAACATAAATAGACGTGTCGAACAGGGCAGACTGCATCTATTTATTTATCCAGCACGCCATAAACGTCTTTAATTTCGATGCCGCTCCTAAAAAATTCCTCGTTGGCTGCGCGCAAAACGCGGTTTCTTCGTTCTTCCGCGATTACCTTGTCCAGCGCCCGTTCGAGGGTCTCCGTTTCCGTTTTCGCGCCCAGGGCTTTTTGGGCGCGTTTGATCTTTGCTGAATCCAATTGAAAGTGTTTGTGGGTCCGCGTTCGTGTGCCAGCCATTTTTAGGTTTGCCCCCTCCATCCAGTTTACCGCCAATGTACATGTTGTCAATGTTTATGTACATCAAGATGGAGCACTCTCATTGCGGCGGTTCGCCACTAACGTCAGCTTCGTTGCCATAAATCGCAGTAGGCGAAGGTGTGCGTTTGACTTTCGCTGGCTTCTTCGTCGGACGCATGCGGCCGGCGCTGTAATGGCCTTCTTTTTCCACGTCGTAGTTTTTGGGCAGAGGCGGGATGAGGGTGGAGCCTCCGGTCAGTTGGTTGACGCGATTCAGAATGATTTCGGCGCGGCCGTCGTAGAGCTTTACTGGGCCGTGGATCTCGACGACGCGTCCTTCGAGTCGGCGAATGTCGCCCACATCCTTCAGGTCGTGAGGAAACACCACGACCGTGAACGGGCAAGCTGCCTGGGCTTCGCAGAAGTCCACAAAGTGGATGCCCTTGGCGCCGGCTTTCACGCGATAGACTTTGCCGACGATGCATTTGGTCTCTCCGACGTGGTGGCTGGCTTCGGCGATGGGGAGGCAATCAGAGGCGGCAGCGGCAGTTGTGGATAGCAGCACCGCCAGCCGCGCTAAATTACTTACCGTGGACCACGAGAATCGTGCGCTAGTGGGTTCTTTCCCGGCCGCGGTTGGGTTTAATGTTTGATAATTCTTTACCTTTTTAATACCCCACCCCCATCCCCCCTCGGTATCTGGAATCATCACGTTAGCGAGGTTTTCCCTCGCAAAATCGGTCGGGCAAAGGGGTTAAGGGCTAAAATCCTTCGAACAAAGGCGTTAGGGGCCGGATTTCTGGCCTCAGCTTCCTTTTCGTCGTCCGGAGTCTTACTGCCTTTGCTTAGCAATTATCGGGTGAGTTGTTAGGTCGGCGCAAGGTTAGATGTCACAGGGATGGGCTGTGAATATTATCCAGGGTTTGGAGCGGAGGGCGACTATCAATCTTCATCGTCCAGCAGAATTGACTCGATGTCCCGTGCGCCGTGGAGCACCCGGATGATCTCGATCCCCTTCGAAAGCGGCACATAAAAAATCACGTATCTACCAACCGGGAAGCTCCGGAGGTTGGTCACCAACTCTGGCCTGAGTCGGCCCATGCGGGGCTGACGAGCTAAGACGCGGAACTGACTGTCGATGAGCATGGCGAACCTATCTGCGTGATCCACGCTGTGACGGGCGATGAAGGCCCAGATATCAGCGAGGTCGATCAATGCTCTGGGGCGTACAACTACGCTTGGCATTTACCTGCGGCTAGAGTCTGCGCGTGCTGTGAGCCGTTTGCGTCCCTGACGTTTCATCTCGGAGACACTCCAGGGAAGCGGGGGACCGCTCTCCATACCCACTTGAATGTCGTGGCGCAACTGCTCCAGTCGGGCGGCGTGCAGTTGGTCCTGTGTTTCCATGAGACGCAGGGCCTCTCGCACGACCTCGCTGGCGGAGTTGTAACGGCCCGAGGAAACTTTCTGACGAATCAAGCTCTCCAGTTCAGGAGTGAGGTTGACGTTTATAGGCATGGGCTCTCGTGCGGTCCGATACAGAGATAGCATCTATGGCAAGGATTGTCAATGATTGATAATGGGAATGAAGTCGTTGTCCGGTAGCGATGGATTTGTCCACGCGGCATCGGAGAGTCCCACTTCTCGCAAAGGATGCGAGAAGTGCGGCACCCCGTCGCATCCTCGCCGGTGTTGACTGTGTAAACCATTCGCTTACGTTAAGGAGTGATTGGAGACCTCTGGCATAAGGGGCTGAAGAGCTGGGCGAGAGTGCCCTGGATGTTGATTATGAAGACTACCATTAGGGATCGATCGATGAAGAGACGGAACGGGCTGCCCCTCATTCATCCGGGTGCGATCATCAAAGAAGACATCCTGCCTTCGGTTGGCTTGTCTGTGACGGGAGCCGCGAAGGCTCTGGGAGTGTAGCGGCAGATGCTGCACGGGATTTTGTCGGGGCGCAAGCCCCTCTCGGCCGTGTGCCTCCGGGTTGCGCGCCTGTTTGGCGGGTCTCCGGAGGTATGGATGCGCTTGCAGGCCGCTTATGAACTGAAAAAATCGGAGCGGGACAAGAGGGTCATGAAGCGCATCGCGCGGATCGTTCCGCTCAACGGGACGGAAGAGATGCGCGCGTGAGCGGCCCACACGCCGGCTGAACAACAGATTCCTCACCGGGCTTGGGGCCCGGTTCGGAATGACATTCGTTGAGTTCAGTTTTATGGCGCAGCTGAAGCCGGCGCCTTTTCAAAGCAACGACGGCGCAGATGGTTACTTGAACGCCTTCACTGCGGCAGTCTCGTCCTCTTTCACATCGAAGACGGTGTAGAGCTTGGTGATCTGCAGCAGGTCGTGCACCTTTTTGGTGAGGTTGAGAAGCTTGAGTTCGCCGCCCTGATTCTTGGTGGTGGTATAGGCGCTCACCAGTTCGCCGATGCCGGAGCTGTCGATGTAGTTGACCTCGCCCAGGTTCAGAACGATCTTCTTGTTGCCCTTGGAGAGCAGGTCGCGCACGGTGTCGCGTATGGTGACGCTGCCTTCGCCTAGCGTGATGCGCCCACTGCAATCCACGATGGTGACCCCATCCACCTGCCGAGTACTAAGTTTCATGCTCACTGAGACCCCTCCTTGTCGCCCCCGGATGGCCCGTGGACGTGCTTAATCAATTTCACTTCAGTACCGGTTTGAGACGGGCGGATTTCCACCTCGTCCATGAAGGAACGCATCAAAAAAATTCCGCGTCCCGAGGTCTTGAGCAAGTTTTCCGGCGCCAGAGGATTCGGAATGCCGCCCAAGTCAATGCCTCTTCCCTGATCGCGAATAGTAATCACGAGGCCATCGGCAGTGCGCTCGAAAGCGAGGATTACCTTCTTATCAGGGGCATAGGCGTTTCCATGCAGCACCGCGTTGACCGCACCTTCGCGCACCGCCATGGAAATCTGCATGACTTCATCTTCCCCAAAGCCCATCTCCTGAGCAATGCGGGTGGCCGTCTGTTCCGCATTGTCCACCGTGTCGAGGGTGGAATCGAGCGTATAGGAGACCAGTTGCTCCATAGAGATTACGTTTTAGACCTGCATCTATCCACTGGATTGGCCCTTAGGGGCTCGCCGCGGACCGCACGCAGCGAATGCGGTAGTTTGCCTGTCGAAGCGGGTGATTGTCAACGACGGCGGTCCCTGCGACCGTATGGGCAAGCGCCAGAGCTCTGAAATCTTCTACAGGCGCAGCGGCGAAGGCAGCATCGAGAGTTTGCTGTACGTTCCGACCCGGCGCACCTGACGTACGCCAAGTAGTAGCGATGCGCGCTCGATCTATTTCACGGCCAGGGTATAGATCAGGCCGTTGAGGGATGAATCGTAGCCAGCGCACCATACTCTGTATCCAACCGTTTCAGGTTGCGTAGCGCAGGCGTCCATCTCGGCGTTCGTAGTGACGTCGACCGACCAGGTCTGGCCGCCGTTGCCGCTGAAATAAATTCCCCCGACTCCGGTATAGACGTTGCCGCCAGCCGCCCAGCCGGATTTCGCCGTGAGAAACAAGATTTCGCGGATCGGCCACGGACCATCGAGAGTGCGGCCGGTCCAAGTTTTGCCGCCGTCGGTGGTCGCGTGAACCCAGCCTTCGACGTTGGGGCTGATCTCACCGCCGCCGACCCAGCCGTCGGTATCGTTGAAAAAGAAAACCGGACCGTCAAAGATGGAGTCGACCGAAGGGCCGCAGTTCCATTTGGCTCCGCCGTTCTTGCTGGTGCAAAAATTGATGCCCGAAGCGCGCGTGTGCAGGTTGCTGAGCAGACTGAATTCCAGGGCGAACCAGCCACCGTCGGTGTTGTCGACGACCGTCGTCCAATCGGTAGCGGAGGCACCGCCGTCGGTGGTGTATTGGGCCAGGTTGCCGGACGAGTCGCCCACCAGGTCCATGATCAGACCGTCGTTGGTATTGGGAAAGCGCACGCGTTGCACCGAGCCTGCGGAGGTCAGATCGATGTCAGCGCTCCAGGTTTGGCCACCATCGTGGCTCCAGCGGATTAAGCCCTCGAAGCTTGAAGTATCGTAAAAGCCGGAGATGACCACGTCTGTGGTCGTTAGGGCCGAGACACCGTAGAAATAATACGGGCCGCCCAGGTTCAAGATTTCCTTCCAAGTCTTGCCGCCGTTGGTGGTTTTATAGACCTGGCCGAGCTCGGCGGCCGCGTAGCCGATCAAAGAGGATGCGAATGCAATGTCATGGATGACTGTGCCCGGAAGCGTGGCTTGCAGTTGCCAGTTGTGCGTGGCGGGGGCGCTGTGCGGAATTTCCGAGGAAACTTGAGGTGCGAGAGGGCGCTCCGCTGACAATTCGCGACTTGAGGCTGAGGCCCGTATCGGCACATTCGAAGAGATGTGATGCGCGAGTGTCGCGGAATCTTGCGCGCCTGCGAAGAGGCTCGGGCTCAGGGCAAGGGCGACGATCGAGAAGTGGGTGCATTTCACGGGGATCCTCCGCACGAGTTTAGGGCGTGGATGTTACCACGGAAAAACTCCGCATAATAGAGAGGAATGCGGGGTTGGCCGCAAGAACTTGCAGTTAGCTTCCATGGATTAGGCTAGAATGGCTTCCCTGATCTCGGGAGAAAATTCGCGGCCATGAGGCTTCCATGCACAACGAGCATTCGCGTTTAGTTTTGGCGGGTTTGAAAAGACCAGGGCGGATTGCGGGTGCTTTAACGGCGGTACTTTTTCTCGCCTCTCTATGCGCGGCATCGCAGGCCGGTGCTGCAGATCCGCGTTTGGAAAAGGCCTATCGTTTTCAACGCGGCGGTTGGACCTATGTTCACCTCGAAGGCGCACCCGCTGAAATTGGTTTCCAGCACGGTTATCTGTTGGCTTCCGAGATTGCCGACGCTCTGGAAAGCGTCAAGCTCCTCGACGCCCATCAGACTCATCGCGATTGGGAATTTTTTCGCAAGACCGCGCGCGAGATGCTTTGGCCGCATATCGACGCTGAATATCAGCGGGAGCTGCAAGGCATCGCCGATGGGGTGAAGGCGCACGGGGTGGATCTTGATGTGTGGGACATCGTGGCCCTGAACGCTTTCGAAGAAGTCCCGGACTACTACGTCCCGTGGCTGAACAAACGCGAGAGGCAGGCCAAGGCGCCCAAGCTAGCGGCTCCGGGGAATTGCAGCGCGTTCATCGCGACCGGCGCGTACACCAAAGATCACCAGATTGTCATCGCTCACAACAACTGGACCAGTTATCTTACCGGCGAGCGTTGGGTGATCGTCTTCGACATTGTGCCGCAGCACGGCGAGCGCATTGTGATGGACGGCTTTCCCGGAGTGATCACGAGCGATGACGATTTCGGCATTAACGCCGCAGGCATCATGATCACCGAAACCACCATCACTCAATTCGAAGGCTGGGAGCCGAAGGGCAAGCCCGAGTTCATGCGCTCGCGCAAAGCGTTGCAGTATGCCCGCAGCATTGATGACTATGTGCGCATTATCAAAGAAGGAAATAACGGCGGGTACGCGAATGACTGGCTCGTGGGCGATCGCAAGACGGGAGAGATCGCCTATCTCGAACTCGGCCTGAAAAATACTCCGCTGTGGAGAACCAAAGATGGGTACTTTGTCAGTTCGAATTTCGCGCGCGATCCTAAACTGATTCGCGAAGAAACCAGCGGCTTCGATCCTAACGACGCATCGTCTTCGATGAACGCGCGCCACGCCCGCGCGGACGAGATGGTGCAACGTGCCAAAGGAACGATCGACGTGGAGATGGCCGAGCAGTTTCTGTCCGATCATGCCGATAGCTTCGAGAAGTCTTCATCCAACGGGGAAAAGATTCAGCCCAATGAGCGCTCGCTTTGCGGCCATGGTGAAGGTTCGCCGCGCGGTGTGAAGGAGTGGGAATGGAATCCGTTCAATCCGGGAGGGGCCGTGCAAGGCAAAGCCAGCGACAGCAAGATGGCCGCAGATATGAGCTTTGTCGCGCGAGCCGGCCATCCTTGCGGTGCTGATTTTCTGGCCGATGATTTCCTTGAGCACCATCCGGAATATTCCTGGCAAAAGCCTCTGCTGCACGATATGAAGGCTGGTCCGTGGACGAAATTCCAAGCGGGGCAAAGAACTGCTCAGTAATCTTAAGAGACATCCCCGTACCGGAGGCAAAGGAAATGAAAGAAACTGTTCCCCAATATATTCGACGCGTAGCTGGCTATGTCGAAGGCCAGCAGCCGCTCGCGGTTCAGGCTGCGACAGCAAAGAAAATTGAGCGCCTGATAAAGAGTGTGCCCACGGCCAGGCTGCGCAAACGGCCCGCGGCCGACAAATGGTCGGTGAGCGAAATTCTCGCGCACCTGGCGGATGCCGAAATCGTCGGTGGCTTTCGCATGCGGTTGATTCTGGGTGCGCCCGGAACTCCGGTCGCCGCCTTCGATCAGGATTCCTGGGTTAGCAGCGGACACTACGAGAAGCGCGATCCGCGAAAGTCGGTTGAGCAGTTTCGGGTAGTTCGGGAAGCCAATCTGGCGCTTCTCAAGTCGCTCAGTTTGGAGCAGTGGAAGCACTACGGGATGCACGCCGAGCGCGGACAGGAGACGATAGAACACATCGTCCGCATGTTCGCGGGACACGACCTCAACCACTTGCGGCAGATTGAAGAAATCCTCGCCGGACAATCCCTTAAGAAAGGGAAGTAACAGTTTCGCTTTATTGTTCTCATTCGGGGTTTTGACCAGAAAAAAATTCGATGGTCCGGAGCGGAAGATCGGCGTCTGAGGCGGGTTCGCTCTGTGCTACTTTCGACCTACGGTTTTGGTTGCCTGCCCGTCGGGTAACCACATCCGCAGGTTTTCCATGACTACGAAAGTTTGCACCAATAACAGGTGCCCCGCCTATGCGCACTTCGTCTATACGCTGGCCATGCGCTGTGTGCTCTGCAAATGGGATCTAAAGGCGGCGCAAAGGAGCGGGGAAGGCCGAGGGTTTGCGAGCGTCAGCCCCGTGGCGACGTCGAGCGCGGTATCGAGAAAGTCCGGCGGAGCCCACGCCGCGAGATAGCAACTTCTCTCCTTGATCCGCACCCAGAATTCCGCTGCGCGACGCAACCAACACCCCCTCCATAGTTATCTAAGTAATTAGCAGAGTGCATTATTACTGGTTTGCTTGCGGCAACCGGGTTTCTTATGATACAAGCAAGCAGAGTTAAGGACCGTCGCTGAAATATCGAGGCGAATGCATTTCAAAAAACAAACGGGAAGCGGTTGGTGTGCGTCGATAGTGTTGCTCGCCGTATGCTCGCTGACCATCAGTCTGGCGACCCGGTATAGCGGTTCATCGAACATTTCGTCGCCTGTACTAAAGACTTTCAGCAGACACCCGTCAGAGGCCAAGAGGCAACATCTCGCCAAGGATTCGCTGTACTGGGTTCCGCCGGTTTTCAGCTTCACGGTACCGCAGACTGTTAGCTTTGATTCTTCAGCAAAACCTCAAGTACTCCCGCCCTTAAGTTTATTCTTTGCCGAAAACCTTTTTTCTCGGCCGCCTCCTGTCGCTTAATTTCTTTGTACGAGCGCGCTTAGTTTTAGCTGATATGTCGCAACGCGGTGGGTCTTCCGCGATTGCGATCGACTGATCGGCCAGCTTAGCTCGCAAACTCTTGGCTCCTGCAGGCATCACTTATCTAGGCCGGGTGACCGTGGCTCAGGGACGAAAGGAACGAAAGTGGCCGCTGAGTACTTGTTGACGGAAGGTGATTTAGAGGCTCTTCGACGGTTCAACACCTGCGTTATTTCTAATGCCATTGAGACCTTTGACGCGCGTCTGCGGAATACGGGCTTTGCCGACGCCCGGATTCGTTGCATCTTCGAAGAGGCTCCTCCCGTGGTGGGGTACGCGGTTACGGCTCGGCTGAGTAGCGGCGAGCCTCCCATCGTAGGCGGCAGTTTTCGCGACCGCCTCGATTTGTGGAACGGCATCCTGCAGATTCCGGCACCTCGCATTCTGGTCTTGGAAGATATGGATCATTCGCCCGGCCGCGGCGCCTTCGTGGGAGATATGCACGCCGCGATCCTTAAGGCTCTAGGTTGCGTCGCCTTCGTGACCAATGGAGCGGTGCGAGAACTGCCTGCGGTGCAGGCGATGGACTTTCAGTTATTCGCCGGCAGTGTGGTGGTTTCCCACGCCTATGCTCACATCTTCGAAGTTGGAGCGGAACTTGCGATTGGCGGGATGGAAGTTCGCCCGGGCGACTTACTTCATGGAGACCAGCACGGCATACTTACGATTCCGCGACAGGTTGCTGCGAAAGTACCCGCCGTCGCGGAACGACTAGTGCAGGCCGAAAAGAAAGTAATAGCCTTTTGCCAGTCTCCGGAGTTCTCGGTGGCGAAATTGCGCGATCTGATGAGTTCGCTTAGACGGGGTAGATCAGGGTGAAGTCCGGCCAGGTTGGGATAGGGGCCAGGGAAGAATTGATGACTCGACATTGCAATCAGTTCAGTAAGTTACGGTGGCGGAAGCTATCTGGTTTTGGCGTGGCGGCCATTGCGATTGCAGTAAGTATGGGTATCTCCTGCTCAGAGAAGAGCAGCGAAAATGTTCAAGCCGGCGCAGCCGAGGCTACTGTCGGTGTGACCAGAGTCGTAAAGAAATCACTGGGCCGGCAAATCACTCTGTCGTCCGAGTTAGTGCCCTTTCAGGAGATTGATGTCTACGCCAAAGAGTCAGGCTATGTAAAAAAGCTTGATGTGGATTACGGAACGCGCGTCAAAGCGGGGCAGGTTCTGGCGATTTTGGAGATTCCAGAGTTAGAGGCTCAACTGCAGGAAGACCAGGCCGAGGTTAAGAACGCGGTCAATCAAGTGACGCGTGCGCAGCATGATTTAGGCCGCTATCAAGCGCAATACAATGCTCTGCATCTGCAATACACGCGTTTGAATGGAGTTTTTGAAAGCCAGCCGGGAATTGTTGCGCAGCAGGAAGTGGATGACGCTCAGGGCAAGGATCTCGCGGCGGCGTCTCAAGTGGATGCGGCTCAGGCTGCCTTAGAAGCGGCTGAGAGCCAGTTGTCGGTAGCCAAGGCCAAGCTTGGCCACGATCAGAGTCTATTTGATTACTCGAAGATTACGGCACCTTTTCCAGGAGTAGTTACCGACCGCTATGCGAATCTCGGAACATTGGTGCAGGCCGGTACGGGATCGAGCACGCAGGCTATGCCCATTGTGCGTCTCTCGGAGGACGATCTCTTCCGGCTGGTAATTCCGGTCCCTGAATCTTATGTGCAATACATCCATATGGGGGATCACGTAGATGTTCGCGTGCCGTCTCTGAATCAGACCTTTCCTGGCAAGGTGGCGCGCTTTTCGGTGGATGTGCGCGAAGATACCCGCACCATGCACACCGAAGTAGATGTCCTTAATCCCAAGCGGGTTCTGCTGCCCGGACTCTATGCCAATGCGGTGTTGAATCTGCAACAAGAACACGATGTCCCTAGCGTACCTCTGCAGGCTCTGAATCATGAAGGCGAGAGGACGACGGTGTTTGTGGTTGATGCTAATGGCGTTCTTGAGGACCGAAATGTGCAGGTAGGGCTGCAAACAGCGAGCGATGCAGAAATCAGCGGCGGCCTAAATGCGGGTGATCTGGTGGTAGTCAGCGATCGCAGCAGTTTGAAGGCTGGGGAGAAGGTGCATGCGCGGCAGGTGGCGATCACGCAGTATCGCGAGGAGGGCACGCAGTAACACGGCCGCACGCAAGTTTTTTGTTGCGGCTGCGGTTGAACCTGAAAGACCTTATGCCAGGATTTTCAATTCGTAATCCGTACTTCATCATCGTGATCTGTCTGACGCTGCTGGTGATCGGAGTGACCAGCCTGTCGCGCATGCCGGTGGATTTGTTTCCCCCGATTAACTTGCCGGAAGTGGTTGTAGCGACGTTCTACTCGGGCATGCCGCCGGAAGATATTGAAACCGACATTACGGATCCGCTGGAGCGGTTCTTTACCCTTGCCTCCGGTGTGGACCACATGGAGTCCAGGTCGCTGTTAGGCGTGAGTATCATCAGGGTGTACTTTCAGCCCGGAACGAATCCCGATGCCGATGTAAGTCAGTTATCCAACCTGGCATTGGCCGACCTGAAGCGGCTGCCTCCGGGCACCCTGCCACCTGTAGTTCTTAAGTTCGACGCCTCCAGTCTGCCAGTGGCGTTAGTTACTGTGAAAGGCGAGGGACTTAACCAGACGCAACTCCACGATTATGCGCAATTCCAGATTCGCAACCAGATCGCGGGCGTTCCCGGCGCTGAAATTCCCGGCGTATTCGGCGGAATCTATCGCCAGATCATGGTGTATGTCGATCCCTACAAACTCGCCTCGCGGCAACTGAGTGTGATGGACGTAGTCGGCGCGGTGAATAATGCCAACCTGATCCTGCCCGCCGGCGACGTGAAGATGGGTCCCTACGATTACTTCGTCTACTCCAACAGCCTGGTCGACAACATGAGCCAGCTGGGGGAGGTCCCGCTCAAAATAAACGGCAACTCGTGGGTCACGGTGAACGACGTAGGCAAAGCCGAAGACGCGCATGGAATTCAATCCAACATCGTGAGAATCGACGGCCAGAAATCCGCCTACATCCCGGTCATGAAGCAAGGCGGGGATACCAATACCATCGCGGTGGTGGACGGGGTTCGCAAGCTGATCCAGCATCTCTACGATATTCCCAAGCAGATGCAGACCAGCATCGTATTCGATCAGTCGGTGTTTGTGAAAGAAGCGATTCATACTGTATTGCATGAAGGCGCGCTTGGACTGATGCTCACGAGCCTGATGATTTTGGTTTTTCTGGGAAGCTTTCGCGCTACTTCGGCGGTGTTGCTCTCTATTCCGATCTCGGCTCTGGCGGCTTTCGTTGTGCTGGCGATGATGGGGGGCACCATCAATACGATGATCCTCGGGGGCATGGCGCTGGCCTTTTCGCGCGTCATTGACAATTCCGTGATTTCTCTCGAGAACATCTATCGCCACCTGGAGATGGGAGCGACGCCCCTGATCGCCGCCGAAGTTGGCGGGTCGGAAGTTAGCCTCGCGGTGCTGGCCGCGACTTTGGTGGATGTGGTTGATTTCTTTCCCGTGGTTTTCCTTTATGGCGTCGCCAAGTTTTTATTCACGGCGCTGGCTCTGGCATTCTGTCTCTCGCTGCTGGCCTCCTACGTGGTCGCGATGACGGTGATTCCACTGTTCTGTTCCCGCTTTTTGAAGGCCGTGCACCACGTTCCGGAGCCCAGGGCGGATGGCGAATACGAAGTAGAGCCGACGACTGCCGCAACTCATTCCTGGCTAGACCGCTTTAACGCGCGATTCAACCGTGGGTTTAATAAGATTCTCGACTTCTATGAGCGCTGGGTGCGACGGGCACTGCAGCGTCCAGCGCTTACCGTGGCGTTGCTGAGCGGATTATTCGTGTTGAGCCTGGCGATTTATCCGCTACTCGGTCTCGCGTTGTTTCCCAAGACTGATGCGGGTCAATTCACCATCAACCTCAAAGTTCCCACCGGCACTCGGATCGAGATGACGGATCAGTACGTTGCGAAGGTAGAAGATCTGATTCGGCACGAAGTAGAGCCGAAGGACCTGAAGTTAGTAGTGTCGAACATCGGGGTAGTGCCTGACTTTTCCTCACTCTATACGACGAACTCCGGGCCTTATACCGCGACTGTGCAGGTGGCATTGAACGAACCGCACGGGCTCAGCAGTTTCGAATATATCGACCGAGTGCAGAAAGCGATGGCCGCCCAGTTCCCGGATATTCGCACGTTCTTCTCCAGCGGTTCGATGGTCGATGCCATTCTCAACACAGGAATGCCCGCGCCCATCGACGTGCAGGTGAGCAGTCCCGACCTTGACCAGATTTACAGCATTGCCCAGAACCTGGCCAACCGGTTTCACGAGGTGTACGGTGTCGGCGAGATTTACATCCCGCAAGATATGAATTATCCGGCATTGCGCCTCGATGTCGACCGCGTGCACGCGGGCGAGTTAGGGCTGACGCAAAAAGACGTAGTCGATAACGTCATCACCGCGCTCAATTCCAATTACATGATCGCGCCCAATTACTGGGTCGATCGCAAGAGCGGCAACGACTATTACCTCACTGTGCAGTACTTCGAGCACGGCGACGCTGCTATTCACAACATGATGGATCTCGGCCAGATCCCCCTGCGCAATCCCGGTAACGGCGAGGGCATGGCCTGCGGCCCCTCAGGGCCGCCGCAACCCGGCACCGGCCACGCGCCATGGGCCTGCCTGGGGCAGGGAAGGCCGACCACAGTCCTGAAAAATGTAGTGAATGTGAAGCAGATTCTCACGCCCACCGAGGTGGATCATTACCAGATTCAGCGCGCCATCGATATTTACGTCACACCGGCAGGAGAGGATTTGGGGCGAGTAACCGACGGCGTCCGGAAGATTCTCGCCGAGACCAAGATTCCCGGCAACGTGCGCGTGAATCTGCGCGGCATGGTGCAGGGCATGGAAGCTTCGTTCAAAAGCTTCGCTCTCGGTTTTCTGATTTCTTTCGTGCTCCTATTTCTGATCCTCACGGCGCAGTTCAAATCGTTCATTGATCCTTTCCTGATCATGCTGGCGATCCCCATGGGTTTCATCGGCGTGCTTATCATTCTTCCGCTCACACACAGCACCCTGAACGTGATGTCGCTGATGGGAGTGCTGATGCTGGTTGGCATCGCGGACTCGAACAGCATTTTGATCGTGGACTTTGCCCACAATTTGGAGCGGCAGGGATTTTCTGCCGCCGACGCGGTAATCACGGCGTGCCGGGTTCGCCTGCGCCCGATCCTGATGACATCGCTGGCCACCATCTTCGGCATGATCCCCATGGCATTGAAATTGGGAACCGGGGCCGAGCAGTACACGCCCATGGCTCGCGCCATCATCGGCGGACTGACTTCATCGGTGCTGCTGACCATCTTCATCGTGCCAGCGGCCTACCTGCTGGTCTATGGCAAGCGCGGAAAAAATAACGAAGGTGCGCGGCAACCGGAGCGCGAGGGATGAAGAGCGCGGCTTTTGTCTTCTCTTTTTTTTTATTTATTACCGGATATAGCTACGCCCAGTCCGACTTGCCCTCCGCGCCGCAGCCGCAAACTGAGACGAATCCCGTTCGTATCCTGGGAGCAGCGCAGGCACAAATGCCACTGGATGCCGGTTTCCCAGTTGGGGCTGCGGCTGCCCCTCAGGCCGCTTCTTCCGAACTCCAGGCGACGCCGGTTCCGCGAACTCTGAACGGCGTCATGCGTTTGACCCGCTCTCAAGCGGAGCAGACTGCTATTAAGAATAATCCGCGAATCAGCGTGGGACATTTGCTGGCCTCGGCCCAGCACGAGGTTTATCGCGAGAGCAGGGCGGCCGAGTTGCCCAACTTCAACGGAGCCATTACTGCCGTTGACGCCAATGAGGGCAGTCGCATCGGAGCGGGCGCGATCACTGCGTCCCGCCTGCTTGAGCATGCGGGAGCAGGAGTCACGCTCAGCCAACTCATCACCGACTTCGGGCGCACCGTCAATTTGGTTGCGTCTTCGAAGCTGCAGGAGAAGGCGCAAAACGCCAACGCGCTCGCGACTATTGAAGACATAGTTCTGGCCACGGATCAGGCCTTTTACAACGCGCTACAGGCCCAGGCTCTCCTGAGGGTTGCGCAACAAACCGTGACTACACGCGGCTCCGTAGAACATCAGGTCGATGAGTTGGCCAAGAACAAACTGAAATCAAATCTGGATCTTTCCTTTGCGCAGGTGAATTTGTCGCAGGCCAAGCTGCTGCAACTGGACGCGCAAAACAACGTCGATTCAACTCTGGCCGCGCTCACCGCCGTGCTCGGCTTCGATAATAGTAAAGAGGCTGCATATGAGTTGACCGACGACGACACGCAAGCGCCGCCGCCGCCGCCCGATGTGGATGTGCTCATCCAAACCGCCTTGCAACAGCGCCCCGATCTGCAGGCGCTTACCCACAATCAGGAGGCCGCGGAAAAATTCCGGCGCGCGCAGCGCGATCAGCTTTTTCCCACGATCAGCGCGCTTGGCATCGCCGGAGTGACCCCCGTTCGTCCCGACTGTTTCGGCGGCGCCTGTTTCCCCAACTACTTCGTGTCGCCGTGGTACGGCGCCGTCGGAGTGAATATGCAGGTGCCCATCTTTAACGGATTTCTGTTTGCCTCTGAGGCTTCGGAGGCGAAATTCCGGGCACAAGCCGCCGGAGAAAACACTCGCGACCTGCGCGACCGCGTGGTGCGCGATGTTCACACTGCGTGGCTCTCGGCCAACACGGCCTTTCGGCGTATCGGGGTAACCGCGGAACTAGCCAAACAGGCAGACATGGCCTTGTCTCTAGCGCAAAGCCGCTACCAACTCGGTCTGGGTTCGATCGTCGAACTCAGCCAGGCGCAGCTGCAGCAAACCGACGCCGCCATCGGCAACGTCAACGCTCAGTATCAATACCGGCTGGCGCTTGCGACATTGAATTTTGAGCTTGGCGTGCAGCCCTAATCGAGGGCTGCCTTGGGGAATATAACGGTCTTTCGTCCAGGCGTCGATGGCTGGGTCGCACTCGACAACGGAGCTAAATCGCAGAAATTTCCGTTTTCATTGGGAGAGGCCGCAGCGGCTTAAAGCCGCTCGCGCCTCGGCCGCCGTCGGTATCGCCGAGCAGGCTGCGGAAAAAGTCGTTGGAGCGACCTCGGGGGCTAAAGCCTATTCAGAAAAGCAACGGTTTATCGCAGCGCTGAAAGCGCTGCGCCACCCAAGACCAGTGTTTTTCCGCAGCCTGTGAAGCGATGCCCTGATACGAGTCTTTCAAACCGAGCCACTACCCGGCGTCGGGTAGTGGGCGACTTTGAAATTCTCAAACATGACATTCAGCTTCCAAATGTGGCAGGATGGAGTGGATGCCGAAGAGAATATCTAAGGGCAGTTCCCGAACTCGAACCAAGAGTTCTCCTCGCAAGCGCAAGAAAAGACAGCCAAATGAAGATGTCAATCAGGTGGCTGCGAGGACATTACGTGAGGTCATTAAGCGCCACGGCTAAGCCTCATTTTCCTAGCAATTCCCATTCCAATCCGTGAGTTTGTTGAGACCAGTCAGCGAATCCCCCGGCTCGATCTGGCACTCGTCGGAGATCGCAGTTTAAGCCCTTAAACACACAGGTTTAATCGCCTTGTGCAAAGCGGCCTTAGTCGAGGATGTCTGTTCGTCTTCTTCGTCGCCAGCGATGTGACCATCGGGACTTCTGTACACCGGGTATATTTTTTCTAAGGTTGCTCCAGAATCCTCGTCGCTGGGTGGTCGTAAAAGTTCTGAACGAAATTGCATGGTGGTCACCTGTCTTCAGGGAATACAGAGCCCCTACTGACTAGTGTCATAGTTCGGAAATACAAATCGTGGCTCCCCTAGAGGGCTGAACTCAGGTATGATCTTCCGTGGCGGAGGAGAGCATGCGCCGGGTCGGAATTATCGTCGTTGCCGCTATCGTGGCTATAGGATTGGCTGTCCTGTTCGGCTACCCACGACTGTTAACGCACACCATTGAGCTTCGAGTGTACTTTCAGAATGCGAATGGGTTGCGTGCAGGAGCGCCCGTTAGATTGGCGGGAGTGGAAGTGGGAAGAATCACGAGCGTCCGTGCTCGTCCTGCGATGCAAGCCGCTCCCGCTGAAGTGTTGATGAAATTACAGACGCCTTATGAGTTGAGCATCCCGAACGATTCAACCGTGTCCCTTGCCACAGCAGGGGTGTTGGGGGAGACCTTCGCAGAAATAAACGTCGCCGGAGCATCTGGCCCTCCAATCAAGAATGGCGAAGTTCTGAAAGAAAGACCAACTAAATTCCTCAGCACGGAAGATTTAATCGAGAAGCTGGGGGACATCGTTCAGCGGAAGCCATGTGCCCCCCAAGGCAAAGACACTGCAATGGCTAGTACGCCTGACAAGAAACGAAACTGAGCCCAGTCGCATGACGCCGACTCATGCGACGAGCAGTCTCTAGCCTTCGGGTCTGAAATCGAAGAACAAGAAGTTCACCCACTTCGCCACGACATCGGCGTCCTCCGGCTCCCAATAAAAGGCGTCGTTGATTTCGAGCATATGCGCCCAATCGACCATCTGGCGTTCGGTGATTTCGCCTCGTTGTCGTTTGGCAAGCAGAATTTCAATATGCTGCGGAGTGATGCGTACCGCTCGGTGTGGGCAGATTTGGTTCAGGTTCACGACCCTGAAGTTCGGATTGTGGATGAACCGTTCTCCGACTGCATCACGCACGTTCCCGCACAATTTCTCCAACGTCGGAAAGGAAAAGAGTTAGGATTCATTTGCACGTGGACGACCAGTCAACTCAGTGAAGACGTTCAAAGTCGCCCACTACCCGGCGTCGTTCTCAATTGACAACTATTGACGCCGTCGCGGATACTGCAACCTGCGCATGTAGGATGCAACGGCGCACGCCGAAGGGCAATGCCCAGCTACGATCTCATCGTGGAGGCCTGCATGCCCAATCTAGAGAATCTCAAGAAGCAAGCTAAGCTCATATTGCGGTGGCATCGCGAACGTTACCATCCAATCGCTACACAAATCCGCGAGCAACTGCCCCGTTTCCTGAATATTCCCGACTCCGAGATTCTAGCGACGAGCTTCAAGCTCAGCGATGCGCAAGAAATGGTCGCAAGACAACAGGGCTTCGAGAGTTGGCAAGCGCTGAAAGCTGGACTTTCGACCACGCCAGGCAAGCCGAAATCATCGCCATCCAAAGCAACGATTGTCGGTGCGGAGCCGCAACTGTTCGTCACCGATATCGAGAGATCATGCGAATTTTTCTGCGAGAAGTTAGGTTTTACACTTGTCTTCAGTTACGGCAAACCTGGGTTTTATGCGCAGGTGCGACGGGACAAGGCGCGCCTCAATCTAAGGTGCGTCGAGCGATCAGTAATCGAGTCGACGGTCCGCGATCGCGAGGAACTGTTGTCGGCATCGATGACCGTCGCTACAGCAGACGAGATCAAGCTGCTGTTTCTTGAGCTTCAGTCCGCCGGGGTTGCCTTTCAGCAGAAGCTGAAAAGGCAGCCTTGGGGCGCCAGGAATTTCATCGTCAAGGATCCAGATGGAAATCTGCTGCTGTTTGCCGGACCGGCAAACTAGCTGAGAAGCAGTTGGTCTGGCGGACTCTATTACAAGCGGCTGCGGGCAATCACCAGCGTGATATCGTCCTGTTGCTCGGCGCCGCTGCTGAATTGCTGCACTGCGCCGATCACGGCCTCGAGCAGGGCTTCCAGCGGAAGGTGCGAATGTTTCTGCAAAGCCTCCACCAAACGCGATTCGCCAAACTCTTCACCATCCCTGTTGGCAGCTTCTGTGACTCCGTCGGTGTAAAGAACGAGCGTGTCGCCTGCCGTCAGCTCGACTCGGGCAATCTCGCACTGCCAATCCTCGAACAATCCCATCACGGTACAAGTAGAAGACAGGCGCTCGAGGTTTGATGGTGCTGAAATTGTATGCTGCGAGAAGGCACCGCCACGCAGCAAGAGAGCGGGGAGATGTCCGCAATTGGCGTAGCGAAGCTTGCCGTTCGAATCGTCGTAGTCCGCGAATAACAAAGTGGCGTAACTGGAATCGCTGGTGCTTTCATAGAACAGGCGATTCACCGAAGCGAGCAGCCGCGGCAAGTCGTCAACGGCCATAGCGTATTGACTGCGCAAGTTGGCTTGCAGATTGGCCATGAGCAAGGCGCCGGAAAATCCTTTTCCCGCGATATCCGCAAGAACGAAGCCCACCCGGCCCGGAGCCAGTTCCAGAAAGTCGTAATAGTCTCCTCCCACCTGGCGCGCCTGAATGCAGCGTCCCGCATATTCCAAGGTGCGCAGTTCGGGAAACTTCTGGGGGAAGAGCCTGGCCTGGACCTGCCTCGCCATTTCCAGTTCGTGAAGCGAGCGACGCTCGGCCTCGATGCGCTCAGCCATGCGCTCGGTCAAAGCGATGCTCTCCAGCGCGACGCCAGCCTGGCTCGCCACCGAGGCCAGCAACCGCCTGTCTTCGCGCGAATAGGGCTCCTCGGAGCGCCTTGCGCCCAGGAGCAAGAGCCCAGCGAGTTGGCTCTCCCGGCCTGGCATGGGCACAAGGCACTCGGGCTGCAAGGGGGCAAAGGTCTGGAGCGCGGCCGACAGCTCCGGAGATAAGGTTGAATCCGCAGGAGGGACCTCCCAGGGCTGGCCGCGCCGCGCCAAATCGAGCAGCAGTGGCAAATCGGCGGGAATCGCCGGCAGTCGCTGCTGCGCATCACTCGCTAGAGCGAACAGCTTGCCGTTGCCTGCGCTTTGATACATCACCATGGTTTGAGGATGGAGCGCCTGCTTGATCTCCGCCTGCAGCAGAGTGGCCAGTTCGTCGCGAGTGCCGGCGGTCCGCGTTTTCTCGGCAAGGTTTTCAAGAATCTGGCGGGCATCGTAGGCGCTGCGAAAGAACGCCCGGTCGATACGCTTTTTGACGCGCTCGCCAACGATGACTCCCAGCCACAGCAATACAGCTCCCAAGGCGAAAGCTGGGATGACCGAAACTTGCGGGTGTGCGGATATCTGTTTCGAGAATGCGCGACCCAAAACCAGGACCAGGGTGATCGTGGCGATCAGGCCCAGAATCTGCATTCCCCACTGCACCATGAGGAACCGAGCACTGCGCTTGAGCAGAACCGGAATCTCCAGTACGCGGTGCTTGACCACGGCATAGGCAAACGATAAAGGAAAGAGCCAGAGCACAACTGTGACCGTTGCGCCCAGCCAAAGCCCGATGTGAAATCCGGCGAAGTCACCGGCGGCCAATGCGAGGGTTGCGGGCACCACTCCAACCAGCGTTCCTAAGAGGATCACGCGAATCTTGCGCCGTGCCTCGGAAGAGTGCACGGTTGCGGCGTTCCAAGCAAGGGAAACAAAACCAAGAGCTACCAGCCCGTAGTTGAAGAACAAAATCAGATAATGCGGATATCCTCTTGCGACCCATCCCAAGGTGGCGCTCCGCGGGACATCGCGGCTAATCCATTCCGGCATCGCCATAGCAATTCCCAGAGGCAGCGCCAGGAATAATCCCAAGACTAAAGCTGACCACTTGAGCCAGGGAAGACGCCGGTCCAAAGGAGAACGTGTGGGAAAAACCGCAAAGAAGAAATAAAACAGCGCCGCCACCATATTGTCGAAGAATGTTCGGTATGCGATGGCGAAGTATCTCAGCGAAGCGGGCACGCCCAAGAAATCATTGTCGAAGGCCGGAATGGCGATGAAGCCGGCAAACATCAGAGCCAGCAGCCAGGCGTTGGGGTCCTCCAGGCGAAGGAACAGAACCGCTAAACCTACAATGAGAAAGGCAAAGGGATATAAGCGGAGAACGCCCTGGCCCAAGTGATGCGCTACTCCGGCTTCGGCTGACGCCGCTTCGCTGGCACGAAACGTAGCCCGAATATCGAGCGCTACAAATACGCCGGGGCGTGAAGCGTCTCGCCGTTCGAGAGTCAAGTCGACGCTATCGCCCGGCTTATGTTGAATCCAGATGCGAACCAACGAATCTTCCTGCAGCGGCGCCCCATTGATTCGCACGATGCGATCACCCGCTTTAATGCCGGCCTGTTCTGCGGGACTGCCGGGGACTATGCTCCGAACCAATTGCGAACGGTCCAATGGCAGGTACTTGTTGTCGAAGCCCAGTTCCACCAGCACCGGTTGCTCGCTGTAGAGTGCCCAGAGAGCGCTGTAGAAGATGGTGCAGCCGGCAAATACCAACGCGGCGAATACCAGAACCGGCTTGCGGGATGATTTGATTTCTTGCATGGTGCTAGAGTGAAGTCAGCTAAAACATTTCTCGAAAATAAACTCGCGCGGCCCGGTCTAGGCATTGAAATTTAAGCGCGATAATGCCAGGAGTCTACAGCGCGCCTACTGTATGATCTACTTTAGTCCGTGCGGGTAGTCGACCCGCAGGCTAAGAATCTCGAAGGCACGAATCGGTACAGTCAGTTGAGCCCCGCTGATCGTCAATGGCGACCCCTCGGGTTGTTCGAGGAGATTGGTTAGAGTCGCACCGGTAGCCCCGTCTGGCACCTTGAACGTAACCTCGCCGGATTTGCCCGCCCACTCGTAAGCGTGAAAGACAAGACTATCGCTATCCTCTGCCTTCTTTATTGCCGTGAGTACGACGCTCTCCGGCTGAAGCGAGACGAAAGAATGTTCAGCCGGGAGCGAGCCGGCGTGAGCTGCAAGCTGCATGGTCTGTAACTCATAGTTATACTCATAACCATGCCTTACTGTGAGAGCCTGCTTCCAATCACCGGCATGAGGATAGAGCGCATAGGAGAAGTGATGGTGACCGCGATCGGCCTCTGGATCGGGCCAAGTCGGCGAGCGTAGCAGCGTAAGGCGCAGCATGTTGCCCGCATCGTCGTAGCCATATTTGGATTCGTTAATCAGGCTGAAGCCATGCTGGCCGTCACCGAGATCGGCCCAGCGTTGGGCAGGAACTTCGAACTGCGCTTGCTCCCACTTGTTGTTGCGCGTCGTGGCACGTTCAATGCTGCCGAAAGGAATCTCGTAAGTGGCGTGGTCGCTGGTTGCGGCCAAGGGAAACGCCGCCTTCAAGAGCACGTGAGTTTCGTGCCAATCAATATCGTTGACAATATCGACCTGATCGGCTCCGTCGTAGAGAGTGATGTCCTGTACAAACTTTGAGTTTTGCCAAGTGCGTGACACCCGAATTACAGCGCGCAGCGGGCCCTTTGCAATGAGTTCTACGGAATCTACGGTCTCAATCGGCGTCATGTGATCGAGAGTTCCGGGATCGATATTCCACGCATCGTAATTTTTGGGAGTATCTTTAAACGTTTGCAGTTGATTCCCACAGGCGCGACTCGCCAACGACTCGAAGTTCGAGCGCTTATCGAAGAGGCTTGTAATGCAGCCGGTCTTGGGATCCACGACGACGCGCAGATTCTCATTCTCAATCGTCAGTCCACTGACTTTGAGGTCGCTGGGTGCGGGTTTCGCGCCGGGAATGACATGAAGGATGGTATAGCCGATAGGCGGCACGCTCTTGGCGTTCACCAGCAGCCGGAATGTGTTGGTGGCAGGGTCGCCGGCAAGGATTTCGGAGGGCAGAATCTGATTCTTCGAATCGACGACGTAGACGCTTGCGGCCGCAGCGGGCATTTGAACATCCAGCGTTATTAGTCCGGATCGCCCCCACGCTAGCGGATTGAACACGAAGACGGGAACTCCGCTACCCAGCGAAGTATTCACACGCGCCGCAATTGCGCTCAGAGCGTTGCCGGAGATCTCATTTGTTGCCCAGCGCACCCGGTCGTAATCGCGCTGTGCATCTTTATAGATGACGCCGATGCCTGACCCTGCTCCCAAGTCGTGAAAGTCATTGAAAGTAATTTTCTTCCAAGCTTCCGTTAGTTCCTGGGCTGGGTACGGCTTTCCATCCAGCCATGCAAGAGAGGCGTATTTTTCAGCGTTCAATGCCGAAATCGAACTCTGACGCATGTTGCGCTTCTGGTTGGCTTGGGTTGTCATGATGCCGCGGTGGTATTCGAAGTAGAGTTCGCTTTTCCAGGTAGGTACGCTGATCTTGCCGGTCGCAAGCGGGGGCGGAGCGCTATATCCTTTAGCTATTGATGTATAGTCCCACGCCGGGGAGAGATCGTCGAGCTTGCCGGCGATATCGCGGAAGTAGGCCGATGCCGTGCCGAAACGCATGGGCGGCACTACTTTGCCGGGCTGCATCCAGTGCACGCCCTCGTCCAATATAGCGCGCGTGGGTCCGCCTCCGTGGTCACCCACGCCATAAAGGTCCATCATCTCGGTCAATCCCGGCGCCTGCTTGCGGGCAATCGCGAGGTCTTGCGCCAGGCGAACGGGATTCAGATCGGTGTGAACGTAGTCGTGGGGAAAGTAAGTAAGGACCTTGCTGCCGTCAGGCGACTGCCACCAGAAAAGTTTAAATGGGAGTTGGTTGGTGTCGTTCCATGCCATCTTTTGCGTTACAAAGTAATCCACGCCTGATTTCTTATAGATCTGCGGTAACTGCCAGTTATAACCGAATGAGTCGGGATTCCAGCCGATGTGGACGTCCACGCCGTACTCTTTTTGAAACCAGCGTTTTCCGATTAAGAGCGATCGCGCCGTGGATTCCCCGTCGGGAATATTCAAGTCGGGCTCGACCCACATTCCGCCGACAATCTCCCAGCGGCCTTCTTCGATGCGCCGCTTGATCTCCGCATTCATCGGGGGATATTTTTCCGCGATCCATTCGTTGTAGGCGGCTGCGGACTGGGTAAAGGTATAGTCGGGATACTCGTTCATCAACTGCAGAGCGGTGCCGAAGGTGCGCTTGACTACGTCGACGGTTTCGGTCCAGGGCCAGAGCCAGGCCGCATCGATGTGTGCGTTGCCCGTCAAGTGCAGACTGGCTTGTTGAAGTGTTGGTTTTAGCGTTTCCATTCGCTTCTGCGCGAGGCGCAGCGACTCATCAAAGGTGTGTTGGTCCCGAGCGTCGAGCGCCTTCAGATCCACCAGGTGAATGGCCTCCTCGAGGGTGTTGCTATCGCTGGAGAGGCTCGTCGACAAGGTCGGAAGCAATATGGCTGCGGTGAGAAACTCAACTCGCAAGTCATCGGGATTGGGACGAGCTGGGGAAAACTCGATTTTCTGTTCGGTGCCCCGGAAGGTTTTCTTGTCGACAGTGGGCCGCAGTTTTACCGCCACGAGGACCGTTTCGCCCGGGCTGGCGTGGTCGAAAAGAACGATGGGCTCAAGATCATCGCCCATGGCCACGCGACGGCCATTCAAGTAAAAAATCTCTGGCATGGGGCCGTTTGCGTCAGCGTTAAAGCTGAACCAGATTCTGGTACCGGTGGGGTCGTATCCGCTCAACGAAGGGGGAACGGTGATCGAGCGCCGATACCAGACAGCATCGGTTCCAGCAACCGACTTGGCGGCGACGGTTGGCCAATTCGAGTCATCCAAATCAACGGCCTCGCCATGCGGGAGGTCCCCGGCGTGCATCTTCCATCCGTCAGCCGGGAGATTATCAAGGCTTGAAAGTCGCTGTATCACCGTCTGCGACTGCTGGGAAAGTGTTTTCGAGATTTGCGCGGCTTCTTCGGCGGACTGCGCCCCGGAGTCTATCGCTAGTAACAAAAAACCGCACAAAACCGCTGCACAAAGGCCACGCCTCACGTTGCACCCTTTGATGAGCACACTAGTTAGTTTTGCCATCGTGAATTCCTTCTCCGCGGGAGAATAGCCGTTCGCGAAAACAACGCGCGAGTATACATGTTCTCAACTACTTCTTATTAGGTTTGATTGCGACCTCTTTGAAGAAAACAATATCTTTGTCGCCGTGATTCTGCAGGCCGATGTAGCCGAGATCGGGACGCGGCCCGCGCTGCGGTTCGAAATCAAACTTACGCTCCGGGACCGGATCCCCGTCTTTGTAGTCCGTGACCTTCACCCCGTTGAGCACAACGATTGTCCTGGGCCCATCGAGAGTGATGTCCATCGTGTTCCATTCGGGCCCCGGCTTCCAAGCTTTGGCTAGCGGTTTAGTGAATGAGTAGAGCATTCCGGTCTCGTGGTAATCATCTTCGTTCGAGGTTTCTGGATGGTTATCGATCTGCACTTCGAAGCCGTAATGCACCGGCATCCAGGGCTCGCGCGGTTCGAGCGGAATGCGGATAAACACTCCTGAGTTGTCATTCTCGTCCCGCATTTTGTAGACCACGTGAATCACACATTCCCCAAGCTTTCCGCCTGTCCAATAGAGCAATCCCATGCCGCCATGAGTGCGGATCATGCCATCTTCAACCGTGTCTTCTCCCGGCCCAACATGTTTCCAGCCAATCAGGTCTTTGCCGTTGAAGAGCTGCCGCCACTGATTGGGATCCCCTTGGCAGGCGTTGCCGTCCAGTGCTTGCGCCAAAGAGAGCGGGAGCAAACTAGCGAGTAGAAACATTTTGAGCATCGTGCGTTTTAGCATAAGAACTTCCCGGCCTTTAAAGAATGGAGTCGTCGAGCCGCAGCCTGCCATGTATTGCCTCTTTCGGGCAGTTTCCGAATCAAAGATTAAAGCGATACCCAAGGATCATTTTGGCGATCAAATGGTCGGTCGCGCCGGTGACACCTACACCGAGGCCGAAATTGATCTCCCATTGCGGAGCGATGTTCAAATCGATGGCGGGGAAAATCTGGTGTTGCTGTTGCGAGATTGTATTAAATCCCGTCACCGGACCAACCGAACCGTAGTATTCCAGGCCACCCGAGATCTTTGGAGTCATGTCATAACTGAATTTGAAGTTCGGTGAAAAGACGACGCCCTGGTTCACGCTTTCGCCGTGGAAAGATCTGTCCAGCGTAGGATTCAGGGACCAGTACCAGCGGCCGACTTTTTGATCCACGATGGGACGAATTTCCCACGTCCAAGTATCCACAGAATATCGCCGCCTCTGATAGCCTATTTCATTCGAGAGGCTCAAACCGACCGGCCAATGCCATTTTGCAGGAACTGCCACGCGCGGCCGAATGTGATCGCCAACCCACTGCCAGCCCTGGCCCCCGGTGACAGATGTGAAAATGTAGAAGCCGCATTCAAACCAATCGTTAAAGCCATGCGTGATCTCGATGGTTTCATGCTCCGCGTGATTGGTGGGGTAGAGGCCATCGACCATTCTCTTTGAACCCTCAATGGTGAAGTTGCTGTGAAGTTCGACCATGGTGTGAGCGGGTTCGACGAGGTCAGAGCCATAAACCTGGATTTCGTAATTGTCTTGCGCATTCGCGACGCAGGGAAGCAGCAGGAGAACCAGGATTGGGAACAGGAAATACCGGTACCGCGCGGGCCGATCAAGGGCGCAACATGCCATGAGAAAGATTATCAGCTACTGTCGAACGGGGTGGGCTGAGAATGGCAAATTCCTGGCCCAAGAAGCCGTCATCAAAAGTTGAAAGAGATAGCTTCGTTGAGTCCAAGGCAGCCCCCGAGCATCTATCGTGAAATGGAAACCGAGATGAGTTTGCCCGATGCTTGTGCGATTCTCAGCCGGACCCCCGCAGCCTTGAACGCGCTGTTGCGCGGGCTGCCCGATGGCTGGGTGCGGAGCAATGAAGGAAAAGATACCTGGAGTGCAATTGACATTTTGGGTCATCTGATCGTCGGTGAGCGCACTGACTGGATGGTTCGGGTCAAGGTCATCCTCGAGTATGGCGAAGCGCGAACGTTTGACCCGTTTGACCGCTTTGCACAGGTGAATGAGAGTACGAACCAGTCCATGGATCAATTGTTAGACGATTTCTCCAAGTGGCGAAACGAGAATCTTGCGGCGCTGCACGGGCTGAACTTGCAACCGCAGGACCTGGCGCGGCGAGGGAGGCATCCGGCGCTGGGAGTTGTAACGCTGGGGGAATTGCTGGCGACCTGGGCGGTTCATGACCTCACTCACTTGCATCAGTTGTCGCGTGTAATGGCTCACCAACACAAGGACGCGGTCGGCCCATGGAGCGCATACCTCGGTGTGTTGCACTGCACCGCTCATGGCGCGTGAAGTTGGGTAGTTAGCCCGCGAAGTGGATTTTCATTCCTCTAGCGAACTGATCTTAAGAAGCGAATTCGGGCGGCTCGGCATCCATAGCCTCGATGAGGTTTCCCTGCGATGTCGAGGTAACCCGATCCACACCAGCCGGAACTCCGTGTTCGGCAAACGCCAGAGCATGGATACTCGCCGCCACGATTATTGGTTCCAGTCTTGCGTTTATCGATAGCACAGTGGTGAATGTAGCCCTGCCCGCGCTCCAAAGCAGCTTTCATGCCACGGTCGTGGATGTGCAATGGGTGGTCGAGTCTTACGGATTATTCCTGGCGGCGTTGATTCTGGTGGGGGGCTCGCTGGGCGACTTGTTTGGCCGGCGGCTGGTCTTCTTGCTCGGGGTGGGAACGTTTGCCTTGGCTTCGGCATATTGCGGGATTGCCCCGACCATAAACCACCTGATAGTTGCTAGAAGCATTCAAGGCCTGGGAGCCGCGCTGCTTGTGCCCGGCAGCCTGGCGATTATCAGCGCCTCATTCGACGAGAAAAATCGGGGCCAGGCAATCGGCACGTGGTCTGGATTCACGGCGATCACCGCCGCGATGGGTCCTGTTCTCGGCGGCTGGCTGGTAGAGCACGCTTCCTGGCGCTGGGTATTTTTTATCAATCTTCCGCTGGCGGCAGCTGTGATCGCCATTTCTATGCGGCATGTTCCGGAAAGCCGCAGCGCCGCAAAAGGCCGTGTCGACTGGCTGGGAGCGCTTATTATTACCGTTGGACTGGGAGGACTGGTCTATGGCTTTATCGAATCGGCGAACCGCGGCTGGGGAGATCCTCTGGTCTTAACCGGCTTGGTGGTGGGCTGCGGCTGTCTGGTTTCATTTCTTTTCGTGGAAGCCAACGCGGCTTCACCAATGGTCCCGCTCAAGCTATTTGTATCTTCGGCATTCAGCGGCAGCAACCTACTTACACTCTTCCTTTATGCGGCAATTGGAATTTTCTTTTTTCTGTTTCCCTTAAATTTGATTCAGGTCCAAAACTATTCCCCGACCGCCGCGGGTGCCGCGATGCTGCCGCTGATTCTTCTGATCTTTCTTCTTTCGCGATGGTCAGGCGCGCTGGTGGCGCGTCACGGGCCGAGACTTCCGCTTATCATAGGTCCGCTCGCGGCCGCGTCAGGGTTTGTTCTGTTCGCTCTGCCGTCGGTGGGAGAAAGCTATTGGAAAGCATTGTTCCCGGCGGTGACCGTTCTCGGGCTTGGGATGGCGATCACTGTCGCCCCTCTTACTACGGTCGTGATGAATTCCGTGAGCCAGGATTGGGTTGGCACGGCCTCTGGAATCAACAATGCCGTGGCGCGTGTGGCGGGGGTACTTGCGATTGCTGGGCTGGGGATTGTAATGGTGAATGCATTTGGCGCTCGCCTTCATCATGATTTGATCGGACTTTCTCTGCCGGCCAGTACTATGAAGGCGCTGCTGTCGGACGAAATCAAACTTGCAGGCTTGCCGATTCCCGCGAACCTGAGTTCCACTATGAGACTTGCCGTTCAACAAGCAATTGCACAGGCCTTTATTTTTGGCTTTCGAATTGTAATGTCGATTTGTGCGGGCCTCGCGGTGGCCAGCGCCGGGGTGACATGGCTTATGATTCCAAAAACGCGAGTGGCAGATAGCTCTTCGTGATGCCCATCTGCGGTAAAGCGATGCCTTCCTAAACGCTCGACAGGATCAGAGCGCATAACAACTAAAATGCCAGGGTGTGAACTCTAATCAGGATTGTTTTGTTTGCGGAGGCGAATTGTCTATTCCGATCGAAGATTACGCCATGATTGGCGACTGCCACACTGCCGCTCTGGTCTCGAAGCAGGGATCGATTGACTGGCTGTGCCTTCCGGATTTTGATTCCGGAGCTTGTTTCGCGTCCTTGCTGGGAACCGCGGAGAACGGACACTGGTCCATCAGCCCTGCAGGACCGATCCGCTCGATTCGCCGCCGTTATCGCGAGGGCACTCTCATTCTTGAGACTGAGTTCGACACCGAGAGCGGGACCGTGAGATTGATCGATTTCATGGTGACTCGCAGTAGAGTGCCCGAGCTCTGCCGCCTGGTCGTCGGCATCAGAGGCGAAGTGCAGATGAATCTCGAGCTCGTGATTCGCTTCGATTACGGTTCGGTGGTTCCTTGGGTTCGGCGCACGGACCATGGTATGTCTGCCATCGCGGGGCCGGACATGCTTAGCCTGCGCACGCAAGAAGAAATCCGTGATGAAGACTTCAAAACCCACGCGACATTCACCGTGAAAGAGGGCCAAAAAGTTTCTTTTGATCTTACGTGGTATCCCTCACACCTAAATGAACCTTCGGAGCTGAAAGTCGAACAAGCGCTGCAAAAAACGGAGGACTGGTGGCGGGAGTGGTCCGATCGCTGCTCTTACCAGGGTCCATGGCGCGACGCTGTTCTGCGATCTTTGATCACATTGAAAGGACTTACGTATTTGCCGACCGGCGGTATCGTGGCAGCGCCGACTACTTCGCTGCCGGAGAAATTGGGCGGTGTGAGGAACTGGGATTATCGTTTTTGTTGGGTGCGGGATGCGTCGCTGACCTTGCAATCGCTGCTCTACGCGGGATATCTCGACGAGGCGCGAGAGTGGCGGGAATGGTTGCTGCGTGCCGTCGCAGGCCGTCCTAGCGCCCTTAATATTCTCTACGGTCTTCGCGGCGAACGCAGGCTGACGGAGTTGGAACTGCCGTGGCTGCAAGGATATGCGAACTCGAAGCCAGTACGAACGGGTAATGACGCGTACCGTCAGTACCAGTTGGATATTTTCGGCGAAGTCGCCGCCACGCTCTTTCAGGCACGCGAAGCGGGGCTAGGGCCCGCGATGTACTCGCGCCACGAAATAGCGCTGGCCATGCTGGAATTTCTTGAGACCGGATGGGAGCAGCCGGACGAAGGCATCTGGGAGGTGCGTGGCCCGCGACGGAACTTTGTTCACTCTAAGATGATGGCGTGGGTGGCTCTGGACCGGCTGATCCGATCGGCAGAGAAGGGACGCTTCCA
Organism: uncultured Acidobacteriaceae bacterium; assembly: GCA_963789875.1. Taxonomy (GTDB): domain Bacteria; phylum Acidobacteriota; class Terriglobia; order Terriglobales; family Acidobacteriaceae; genus Sulfotelmatobacter. Next base: position 364,658 of record CAWBMI010000003.1, read on the forward strand.
GATCGACCTGCTTCGGTGGAAGGGGCTTCGAGAAACAATTCATGAGCAGGTCTGCCGGCAAGGATTTGATGCGGAGCTGAATTCTTTTGTGCAGTTCTATGGCGGCAAACATCTCGACGCCAGCGTCCTGATGATGCCGCTGGTCGGCTTTCTTCCTCCCGACGACCCGCGCGTGCTTGGTACGGTCCGGGCCGTCGAGAGCCATCTTGTGAAAAACGGTTTCGTCGGACGCTACACGCAGGATCCCGCTGTAGATGGCCTGCCTCACGGAGAAGGAACGTTCCTACCGTGTTCGTTTTGGCTGGTAGATAATTATGCGCTGCAGAACCGCAGGCAGGAAGCTGAAGCTATGTTCGAACGTTTGTTGAGCGTTCGCAACGATGTGGGGCTGCTTTCCGAGGAATACGATCCCATTGCTAAATGTATGTTGGGAAATTTTCCTCAAGCATTTTCTCATGTCGGCTTAGTCAACACGGCCTTCCATCTTAACGGCCTCAAACCTTATCCAGCCAATGAAGCGGAAGCGACCAAAAGCTGAATGGGGACTGGAGTGTTCCCGCTTTGCGAAGCGCGCCTGCGTCAATAAAGTGGGTGCTGCCGGTGATGGAGGCGGCAGTATCGGCGCTCTTTTATAATCAGGCTCAGAATTCGCTTGACAGGAGAAAGGATGGCGAGGAGAAAACTGAACTTTGACGATCGTTCCGCAGCGCCCGAACCGAAAGATTATGGGCAATCGTCACCGCGAGTGTTTCTTCTCTCTCCCGCCAACGCATCGGCGATACGCGGACGGCTGCTGTTGAATCGCAATTCCGAGTTTGAACTGGCTCGGCGCATTCGACGTCAGGGTGTGCCGCTTGGGGAACTCTTCAGCTTCATCAGCAGCCTTTATTTCCGTGGCAAGTTGGCATACGCAAAGGCTTTTTCAAGTTCGCAGCCTGGATTTTATTCGGTTCTGGTAATGACCAGTTCGCGCGGCCTTGTGTCCCCTGAGACCGTTATCAAGCTCGAAGATTTCGTGGAGATGTCGTTGGTGCCAATCGATCCTGACGATGCCCGGTATCGCGAGCCGCTTTGCCGGGATGCGCGAGCGCTCGCCAGCGCCCTGCCAGTCGGCGGCCAGGTAGTGTTACTCGGTAGCATTGCCAGCCGCAAGTATGTTGACCCGCTGCTCGAAGTGTTCGGATCCGATCTGTTATTTCCGCAGACCTTCGTGGGTAGAGGCGATATGAGTCGCGGAGGCTTGATGCTGCGATGTGTTCAAGAGGGGCGTGAACTGGATTATGTGCCTGTGGTTACAGCCGTTCGCCGCGGCCCCAGGCCAGGCAAGCTTTCGCCCGTTAGAAAGCCAGTACTTAATTTGTAAAGAATGCGCGGTGGATCAACGCTGGGAGTTCCGGTCGCTTAGCGCAGGCTGCGTTTGAGATTCCGCCGCCGCTACCGCGTCCTGCTTCGATTTCCGATAAACGTTGGCGACAGCCATCGTCCAGAAGGGAACTAGATCAACTCCGGGAACGAGCTTGGCAAAGAACGAAGGTAGAAACTCCCAGTGCCAGCCCAGAAGATGAATCAGCATGCCGCCAATAGCCACATCGAGTATGTCATCGGCGGGCGATAATGCGCCTTCCACGAACGCAGGGAAAACAACGATCTGCAGCGCATCTGCGATAATGGCTAGGATCATTGCAGCGCGAAAGCGCGTGCCGGGCGAGATTGTGATTGTGTCATCCATTACTGCCCTCCACTTTCGCTCAGTCTATCTACCATTCATTTTAGACCGATACTCCGCCGGTCAGTACTTTTCTATTCCTGATACCCTGAAATTTAGCTCTCGAGGAGAAAGTAAGATTTGCCGCCGATCATCAACGCTCAGGGAATCACGAAGACGTTCGGAGCCGAGCCGTTATTTCAGGATATTTCCTTCACGGTTTCTGAAGGCGACCACATCGGGCTGATTGGTCCGAACGGATCTGGAAAATCGACTCTACTGCGAATTCTCGCCGGCATTGTGGATCCAGACTCCGGAGAATTAGCTCTCCGCAAGCGACTGCGCTTCAGCTTCGTAGAGCAGGAGTCCAAGTTCAAGGAAGAAGAAACGGTACGGTCGGTGATCGAAGCAGCGCTGGAGCGTGCTGCCGTGCCGGAATCAGAGCGCGGCACCCGCTTCGCCGAAACCCTGGGCCGGGCGGGCTTTGAGGACTTGGAGGCCGCCGCGAACCGCCTTTCCGGAGGCTGGCAGAAAAGGCTGGCAATCGCCGAAGCGGTTGTCCAGGACCCAGATGTCTTGTTGCTCGATGAACCCACGAATCACCTGGACCTCGCCGGCATCGAGTGGCTTGAGCAGTTGCTGGAGGAGGCCGCCTTTGCTTGTGTGGTCGTGAGTCACGACCGTTATTTTCTTGAAGGTGTTGCGACGGAGATGGTCGAACTGAGCCGGGTCTATCCGGATGGTCTGCTGCGCGTGCGCGGAAATTACAGTGAGTTTCTGGAGAAGAAGGAAGCGTTTCTGCACGCGCAGTCGAAGCGACAGGAAGCTCTGGAGAATCTGGTCCATCGCGAAATTGAGTGGCTTCGTCGTGGAGCCAAAGCCCGCACTCGAAAGTCGAAAGCCCGCATCGGCAAGGCGAACCAGTTAATGGGAGAACTTGCCGACCTGAATATCAGAACCCGCACCGCAAGCGCGCAACTCGATTTCTCGGCCACGGACCGCAAGACCAAGCGACTGATCGAACTGGAAGATGTCACTTACGAAATCGGAGATCGCACTCTATTTGCCGGGCTCGACTTCGTTGTGACGGCGGGCCAAAGAGTTGGACTCGTCGGCCCGAATGGCAGCGGCAAAACCACTCTGTTGCGCTTGTTGCGCGGCGATTTGATCTCCAGCCTTGGAGCCATTAAGCGCGCCGATTGGCTTCGCGTTGTCTATTTCGATCAGAATCGCGAACTCGATTCGACACTTACGCTGCGGCGCGCTCTAGCTCCGGAAGGCGATTCGGTGACCTATCAGGATCGAGTGATTCACGTGGCATCGTGGGCGGCGAGATTTCTGTTTGCAGGTGAGCAGTTGAATCAGCCGGTTCATCGGCTCTCAGGAGGCGAGCGCGCGCGAGTGCTGATCGCGCAACTTATGCTTCAGCCCGCCGACATCCTTCTGCTGGATGAACCTACCAATGATCTCGACATTCCTACGCTGGAAATCCTTGAGGAAAGCCTGCTCGAATTTCGCGGTTCGCTGGTGCTGGTCACACATGACCGTTACATGCTCGATCGCGTATCGACCATCATTCTTGGTCTCGACGGAAACGGCGCTGCAGAGAGCTTCGCCGACTATCGGCAATGGGAGGCCTGGCAGGCTGAGCGCAAGGAGTCGGAGGGTCGTCGCGACTCCTATAAAGGGTTCAAGAATGACCCGCTGCCGCCCGCAACGGAGGCGCGTTCTTCATCGAGAAAAAAGCTGGCCTATCTTGAGGCCCGAGAATACGCAACCATCGAACAGCGAATAGCCGAAGCTGAACAGGCGTTGCAAGCCAAACGTGCGCAGCTTGAGGATCCGGCGATCGCGAGCGATGGACCTCGGCTTGTGAATGCGCACCACGAAGTTGAAGCCGCACAAAAGAATCTGGACGAACTGTTCGCCCGCTGGTCTGAGCTGGAAGAGAAGATGAAACAGCCCGCAGATTAACGACGGGTAATCGGCATCCGCGGCCCATCCGATAGCCCACCCCCGTTACACGAGCTTGGAATTAAGCCGCGCCTCAATCTGACCGAGCAGTTCCGCTCCAGCTTCGCCGGCCTCGCTGGTAGAAAACTCTGGCCCGAGTTGGAGCACCGGAACTTTTCCGCAAGCTGAGTCGAAGGCTTGGCGCGTGGCCGAAGACGCAACGATCTGTGGCCCGACCACCACGAGATCGAAACACGTGACCCGCATCAGCAGGCGGGCATCTCCGAGGTGGCTACTGGTGTGAACGTCGTAGCCGGCGCGGCGAAGCAACTCCCTCAAATAGGCGAGCACATCGGCATTATCGTCGAGGCATAACAGGGCACGACCCGTCGACGCTGGCGCTTCGGTGCGAGCTGCAGGAGTGTAGAAAGCGGCGACCGCTTTCTCTTCTGAATCGTGGGTGTCAAATAATTTAGTAAGGTGTGATAACTCCAGAACTTTGCGGATATGACCCGGCACGTTGCAAAGCTTCAATTCGCCGCGTGCCTGTCGAGTGCTAGTGAGAGTGCGAACGATGGTTCCCAGGCCACTGCTGTCGATAAATCCAACCTGGCCAAGGTCGAGGACGATCGAACGCCGGTCGCGCAACAACCAGATGACGTGCTCGCGCAGTGATTCGCTCTCGCCGCCGGCAACAATACGGCCGTTGCAGCGCACGATGGTGACGCGTCCCACCTCACGAGTATCAAGCGATAAGCGCATCGGACTCTCCTTGCCTAAGTACGAATCCCAATGACGATTGCGTCGAAGCGGCGAAATCGCAACATTATATGTCAACATGCCACCGGGCGGTTCTTAGGCGCGCGCTTTATCGATCATGGAGTCCCAGATGCCTTTCGACTTGAGAACGAGTTCTATCGCTTCGCGAATCGCGCCGTGCCCGGCAATAGCCTTCGTCGTATAGTGAGCCGCCTTTTTTACCTCGGGAACTGCGTCGCCGACGGCCACGGCCAGTCCGGCGCGGCGCATCAAAGGAATATCCGGAAGGTCGTCGCCAACATAGGCGACTTCTGAATCGTTCGCGCCGGTGACGCGCAAGATGTCTTCATAGGCCGGCATTTTTAACGGCTGCTTCATGTATACGAACTCCATCTTCATTTCCTGGGCGCGGCGAAGCAAGGCTGAACTTTCTCGACCGGTGATGCACCCAGTGCGCAGCCCCGCGGTGTGCGCCAGAGTCAAGCCCTGGCCATCGTGAGCGTCGAACTTTTTAATTTCGAGTGCGGTGCCGTCGGGCTGCGATAGCAAGATGACGCTGCCGTCGGTCATCGTGCCATCTACATCCATCAAGAGCACTTTGACGTTCGCAGCCCGTTTTTTGAGGGTGGGAGAGATTTTGATTGCAACGGCCAAAGGAGCCTCCAACAGACGCGACAGTAAATATGAAAGAGTCTATGTGAAATTCTGATGGATCGCACGCCCGCTGAGAGGAGGGATAAGATTTTGCGGCGTTCACGGGTGCGAGGGCGGGACGCCGGCGCTACTGTCTCGCTCCTTAGCCTTCCATGGTCGATACATCGCCCGGGTCGGCGCCCGATTCCTTCGCCTTCAGGAAGCGTCGCAAGATCTTTCCCGATCTTGTCTTGGGCAACGAAGCCACAAACTCGAGTGACGATGGCGTCGCAATCGGACCTAGTTCCCGGCGCACGTGCTCGATCAGCGCTGCCGCGAGCGCATCCGAAGCCACATGATCGCCGCGAACCTGCACGAATACTTTAATGGTCTCGCCCTTCATTATGTCGGGGACGCCGATGGCCGCTGCTTCGGCGACGGCAGGATGCGACACCAGCGCGCTCTCGACTTCGGCTGTGCCGATGCGGTGTCCAGCGACGTTGAGCACATCGTCATAGCGCCCGAGGACGGCGATGTATCCATCTTTGTCTTTCATGGCGACATCGCCGGTAACATAGCAGCCGGGGATAGTCTGCCAGTCGCGTTCGTAGCGTTCCGGATCGCGCCACACTGTCCGCAGCATGTGAGGAAATGGCCGCTTGAGCACCAGTCGGCCGCCCACTCCAACCGGCGCGGACTTGCCGTTCTCGTCAAGCACATCGGCTTCAGCTCCAGGTACAGCTACGCCGACCTTTCCAGGACGCATCGCCATCGACGGAGGCGTACCCAGCGTGGGGCCGCCCAACTCTGTTTGCCACCAATTATCGATCACGTAGCCCCACTTACCATCGCCGGCAAGGTGAGTCTGCGCCCAGCGCCAAGCTTCGGGATTGAGCGGTTCGCCCGCGCATGCAATCACGCGCAGGCTGGTGAGATCACGCGCCGCCGGATAACTATCGCCGTAGCGCATGAACATTCTTAATGCCGTTGGCGCGGTGAACATTTTCGTGACGCCATAGCGTTCGACGATCTCCCAGGCGGCGCCGGGATTCGGATAGTCGATCGCTCCTTCGCGAAATAACGTGGTCACGCCCGCGCACAATGGGGCGTAAACGATATAAGAATGGCCGACGACCCAGCCGATGTCCGAAGTGCACCAGAAAATATCGCGGTCGCCTACATCGAAGAAACTTTGTAGATGGTAGGTTGTGCCTACCATGTAACCGCCGTGAACGTGCACCACACCCTTCGGCTTGCCGGTCGAACCGGAAGTATAGAGCAGGAAGAGAGGATCTTCCGCGTCCATTTCTTCTGCAGGGCAGTGTGGAGAAAACTTCAGCAGTTCGTTAAAGTCGATCTCGCGAGAAGAGCGAATTTCGGCTCCGCCGCGCGAATAGACCACCACCTTTTCGACGAACTCCAACTTGTCGACGGCCCCATCCACGATGGCTTTTAGGGCCACGGTCTTGCCTCGCCGATAGCCGACATTTCCCGCAATCACTATCCTGGCGTGGGCATCGATAATGCGGTCGCGCAAAGCCGTGTGCCCAAGGCCGGCATATACCACGGAGTGAATTGCGCCGAGTCTCGCGCAGGCGAGCATTGCGACCGCGCCTTCGATTGTCAGTGGCATGTAAATCACTACGCGATCGCCCTTGACCACGCCCAGCGATTTCAGTCCATTGGCAAAGCGGCAGACCATGCGATGAAGCTGCCCATAGGTGACGATGCGCTCGCTTCCGTCTTCGCCGAGCCAAATAAACGCGGCTCGGTTGCACCGATCGGATTCGGCATGGCGATCGAGCGCATTGACCGTGATATTGGTCCTCGCGCCCGCGAACCAGCGATGATGAACGCCATCCCAATCGAGCACCCGCTCCCAATTGCGAGACCATGCGAAGCTGGCCGCGTAGTCAGCCCAGAAACCCTCGGGGTCTTTAGTGGCGCGGGCGCACGCGCCCGGCCAATCTTTTTCCAAGGCATTGTCGGCAACGATGCCGGGCGCTGGGTATTCCTGATCCAGCGCTAAGAGGTTGGAGATGTCTTCTGGTTTCGAGACGGTTCGAGCGCTCACGTGGACCTCCCGAGCGTGCGGCGAAATGCTATCAGACTATCGTGGATTCTGCTCTTCCGTAAATTCGTCGGCGGGTAATGGGGATCACAACCTTATGGTTACTTTGAGGAAACCCGAAAGATCGATCACGAATACGTCTTGAAAATAAGAGACTCCCGAGATCTGATTCGCAAAGTTCTTGACATCGTTCAGGAGAATGACGTAGGGTTCGACCCCATATTTCGGATCAAGGTCTGAATCCGAATGAGGAGCGCGTCTATGTCGACGATGAAGAGTTGGTTGTCGAGTCTGCTCGTGCTTGCAGTCACTGTGGTTCCCGTCATCGCGGAAAGCAACTCCGCGAAAACCTCGAACGAAAATACAGCGAATGAAAGTAGCGCAGAAGCCACTCCCGCGCCTAGTCCAAGTCCGAGTCCAAACCTAACGACGACAACAAACAGCGCGAACGTTACCGCTTTGCTCGGAGTGCTGGTGATGAAAGGCGTTCTGGCGCCGAGCGAAGCGAACGCAATTAAGAATGCCGCGCCGGATGCGGAGTTCCAACTTCTCGTGGAAGCGCTTAACCGCAAGGGAGTATTGAGCGCGGCGGATTTGTCTGCAGCGACGACCCCAACGGCGCAACCCTCGGCTCCGGCAGCTCCGGTTGCGGTTCGCGAAACCGTCTCGGCGGCCCTCGCGATTCCGGAAGCCTCGCCGCAAGCCCAAACCCAGCCGCAGCCGCCTTTGCCTTCGCGGGTCGCGGGCGAGAGGGCTCCCCTAACTTCGGTGGCGCCGGCAATCGCTCCGATCCGGGTGTTTCCGGTTGACGCGCCCAAGACTGGCTCCCTGGCTGGCATTAAAGCGGGCCCGATTACGCTTGCTCCTTACGGTTTTATCAAGGCTACGGTGGTTCACGACAGCAGCTCCCCCGATGGTGATGACTTCCCGTTCCCCGGCATATGGCTGAATGCCGGGGGCAACTCGACTCTCAACACTGGCCCAACCCAGGATCCCGAGGTGCATGTCAAGGCGCGTTCCACCCGCTTTGGGATGAACGTGGAATGGCCGGACATGTCGAAGAATTTGACGCTGACCGGCAAGATCGAGGGCGATTTCGAAGGCAACTTCAGTGAAGTCGCCAATCGCGACGTCACTTCCATTCGCAACAATGAACCGCAATTGAGATTGGCCTTCGTCCGCATGGATTATCACGCCAGTGAAAACACCGACATTTTCTTTGTAGGTGGACAGGACTGGACGCTCTTCGGCTCTGGCGCGCTGATGAATATCGTGGAAACGACGTTCAACGGCGCATTTTGGGGCAATGTTTGGACCCGGTCGCCACAACTGCGGGTCGGTTTCATCCAGACGCTGAACAAGGAGCGCCATGTCAACCTGGAGGGTCAATTTGGGGTTATGATGCCGAGCACAGGTCAAATCCTGAAGCTCGGATCAGTCGGGCTCGCCGGCCAGCTCGGGCAAGGCGAGCGCGAGGGCGCGGACTCCGACCGTCCCGAGTATGAAGGCAGAGCGGCATTGAGTTACCAGCTAGACCGGGCCACGGGTGTAGCCCCAGCGCAGATCTCCCTGGCTGGATTCCATTCCCGGCGCACGTCGATCGTTCCCAACAGCTCCTACGCCTTCGCCGATTGCGGCAAGGCCACCGCGAATGTGCTGGACTGCTCCTTACAGAATGCCTTCCCGAACGGCTTTCAGGCTTCCAGCCCTCAGTGGGGCGGCCAGATCGTGGCGCAAATACCCACGCGGTGGTTCACAGTGGTTGCGACCGCCTACCGCGGAGGCGACTTGCGCTTCTATTTGGGTGGACAACTCAATACTTTCGCCACCGATACGGGCGGGCTGACTGCGGTATCCGCACCATACGTCACGGCGGATGGCGGTCCGCTAGCTGCAGCCGGTGGCGCCGTCCTCGGTTGCACAGCCGCACTCAACTCGGCCGGCGCATGCCCGAGCGGGGACGCCGTGGTGGCGCCGCAGCGGCCCATCCGGGCGTTTGGCGGATTCGTCCAGCTTGGCTTGCCGCTTTCCCGCTGGTTCAATGCCGACCCGAAAGGCCACAACGCAGGTTGGCAGCTTCATTTCACCATCGGCAAGGACCAGGTGAATGATCGCGATCTGAATAATCCAGGATTTACCGGCAATGCCAACATTGCGGCGCCATTGCCTCTTCTGATGGGCAAAAGCGCGATCGGAACCCTTTACTACAAAATCAATACCTGGGCTTCGTTCGCCTTCGAGCAGTCGGTCTACGCCACTCGCTTAGAAGACCACCTCACGCTATACAACATTGCTGGACACTCATCTAACGAATGGCAGGATCACCGCACTGAGTTCGGGCCGATCTTTACCTTCTGACGTTCCAGACCGACCCTCCTCCTCAGCGAGCCAAGACCGGGCTCGCTGGGGTTCGCGGTCGGATAATTGAAATGGCTGGCGCAGATTCAAGGCACCGGCTAACCGAGAACAGGGGACGGTTTCCGCTCGGGCGATTACTGGCCGAGAGGCTGTCCTCTCAAGCCCCCACGGGAAAGACTGTTGTACGGGGCACGCCGGGGGAGCACAATGTACCGAATCTGCGAGGCTTCGCTCCATGGTGGCCGGAAAATCGGGTCGGCAATGGTTGCCCCGCAATGTTCGGAGGAGTGGGGTCTGTGAGCATTTGTAAAATGGCGACCGTGCCTGCGTTTCTTGTGCTCGTGGCGATGTGTGCAAACGCCTCCGTCACGAACAACATGCGCATTACGGTCCTCGATTCGGAGACTCGAGCCTCAGCCCCAGACAACAACGGCGTCCCGCAGAATTGTGAACAACTTACATACGACGCATATTGCCGTTCCACTACGACTGTGCCACTGGTGAGTACCTTGCTGGTGCGGGAAGGAAACGAGCCGCCGTTTCGTATCAGATGCACCATCACTTCAAAATATTCCCGGTGTGCGCCGTTGCCCAAGGGCGAAAGTTTCGACGCAAAAAGAGAAAAACACGGCATCACGGTTTACTACGTGGATGACAAAGGCAAGGAGCGGAAGCAGTTGTACACCCTCGTAGCGTCGGAGGCCGGGGTTGCCATATCGGCGCCCGCAGTCGCAACCCCGCCAGCGCCTGCGCCGCATGCGGCCACGGGAGTGGAGAACTCGCCTTCTGCCGCGCCGGTTGCACCGTCTGCTGCAGCAGCGCCCCAGCTGCCGCAGAAGACTTCTTTAGAAAAAGTCAGGTGTAATTTTGCATCGACACCCGCAGGCGCGGAAATATCGATCGACGACAAATATGTAGGCAACACACCCTCGGAAATTGGTCTGAGCGTCGGGCTCCACGTGGTCGTGTTTTCCATGCAGGGCTTTACTCAGTGGAAGCGGGAACTTACGGTGATGTCCGGATCGGAATTGACGGTAAGCGCAATTTTGCAGAAGCAATAGTAACCCTCGCGGGTGGTTCTAAATAAGAATCGAGCAGGCAAGGGGAGAAACTTATGGCGAATGCTGCGGTGGTGGCTGCGGGAAGAAGTACTCCGGAGTACAGCATATGGCGCGTGATTATGGCGTCCTCCGTGGGAACCATGATCGAGTGGTACGACTTCTACATTTTTGGAAGTCTCGCGGCCATACTTGGTCCTAAGTTTTATCCTCCCGGCAACGACACTTTTGCCTACGTCGCTTATCTCGCAACCTTTGCCGTCGGTTTCCTGGTGCGGCCTTTCGGTGCGCTCTTCTTCGGCCGCATCGGCGATTTAGTCGGCCGGAAATACGCTTTCCTGGTGACGCTCTCGATCATGGGTTTCTCGACTTTCGTGATTGGACTGTTGCCCTCTTTTGCAACGGCCGGCTGGTTCGCGCCGATCGTGCTGCTGCTGATCCGCGTGCTGCAAGGGTTGGCGCTGGGCGGAGAATACGGCGGTGCCGCGGTTTATGTGGGCGAGCATGTCCCGGATCATAAGCGCGGCTTCTACACCAGCTTCATTCAAATCACTGCGACACTGGGTCTCTTCGTATCTCTGATTGTGATTCTGGTAACGCAGAATTCGATGTCGAAGGAAGACTTTTCCGCTTACGGCTGGCGCATTCCGTTCCTCATCTCCATCATCCTGGTGATGATCTCGCTTTATATTCGCTTGAAGATGAAGGAGTCGCCCATCTTCGCCGAACTCAAGGCCACGGGCATGACTTCTACGCAGCCGTTGAAGGATGCTTTCACCAAGTGGGCGAATTTGAAGCTCGTATTGATTTCGCTTTTCGGCGCGACCGCGGGGCAAGGCGTGGTCTGGTACACCGGGCAGTTCTACGCTCTGTTCTACATGCAGACTATTCTTAAAGTAAATGTAAAAACCGCTAACATCGTAGTGGCGATTGCGCTTCTGATCGGCATGCCATTCTTTACGGTGGTCGGTGCGCTCTCCGACAAAATCGGCCGCAAGAAACTAATGATGGCAGGCTGCCTGCTGGGCGTGCTCACTTACATTCCGATCTATAAGGCGATGGAGAGCGCTGCCGGCAATCATGTGGTGACCGTGAAATCCACGCGCAACAAAGTCACCGGGGCGATCGGCCTCACGGCCATGACGACCGACGCAACCGGGGCACTCGTGCCCGCGAAGGAAGCTCCGAATCCGAATCTAGTCATGCTGGTGGCGCTGGTTTTCATTCAGGTTCTTTACGTTTGCCTGGTGTATGGACCGATCGCCGCTTACCTGATTGAAGCATTCCCGGCCAAGATCCGCTACACATCGCTCTCTCTGCCCTATCACATCGGCAACGGAGTATTTGGCGGGTTGCTGCCACTGATCGGACTCTCGAGCGTCGCTGCGACCGGCAATATTTATGCCGGACTCTACTATCCGATGATCATCGCGGGCATTACTTTTGTAGTCGGCAGCCTGTTGCTGAAAGAAACGGGTGGTACTCGCATTTGGGATGAGGCAAGAAGAACGGCGCCAGCAGCAGATTAAGAGGGATTTTTTCATAATACATCGGCGGTGCCGCAGTGCGACACCGCCGTTTTAATTCTTTCCTGCGCTCGTGATCACAAACTTTCCATGTTTCACCCCTCGCAGACTTAGAATCTGGTCAGCGATTTTTCTTAGTTCCGCACTGCGGCCTTTCATAATTACAACTTCCAGGCAATTATGGTGATCGAGATGAACGTGAGTGGCGGCCAGAACCTGCGTATGCGCCTGGTGCTGGATTTCGACCAGGCGCTCGGTCAGATTTCGGCGGTGGTGGTCATAAACTATCGTGAGCGTACCGGCAATAACCTTATTCCGGTCGCCTCGTTCGTAAACCAGGTGCTCACGAATTAAATCGCGGATCGCCTTGGAGCGGTTCTGGTAGCCGCGCCGCGAGATGACTTCGTCAAATTGTTCCAGCAAATCCCGTTCCAGCGAAAGCCCCGTTCTAACCAGGTCAGCCACGGCTCGCCCCCATTCCTGAGAAAAATGCACCCTGGCTTGTCAGTGTATGCTGTTTGTAGCACGATTGTGTGACTCGTGTTACTGGGCAGCGCCGAATGGAATTTCGAATCACACCTAAAATCGAGTTCCTGCTGGCGATCATTTTGCTGTCAATTTCCATGCAAGCTCAAGAGATCATTCTGAAAGGCCACGTCAACGATCCTCAGGGTAACGTCTTGCCCTGGGCAGCCGTGCAGTTGGTTAGTCGTGGCCGGGTCTTGGGACGAACAATTACCGGCCCTGACGGGTCGTTTCACATTGAGGTCTTTTCTACGGGACCATTTGTGCTCAGGGTCGAGGCCGCCGGATTCGTTCCTGTCGAGCAGGAGATAGTGATCGGCGGCGGCGTTTCTGAAGCTACCGTAAGAATGAGTAAACTTTCCTCGCTAGTCGAAAACGTTAACGTTCTCGCCGATGTAAACCAGTCCGACATTGTTTCTCCAGATCCGGCGCAGAAGGTTTTTGTGCGCCAGGATCTACTCGATGCCAATCCCAGCCGCCCCGGCGCGCCGGTGTCGGTCCCGGGACTCCCCATCGAAACGGCCTCGGGCGGTATCAAAGCGCCGCAGTATTTTGCTCCCGGAGTGGCGGGAGATCATGGTGAACCGATCGCGCAATACATCGCCGTTGGCAGTTATCTCGTGCCCAACAATTTGTCAGCCAATGCCCACGGCAATGGCTACGCCGATCCGAATATTTTTATTGCCCAGGCTCTGGAGACGGTGCAGGTCGATGGCGGCGCGTTCAACGTGCGGGAAGGAAATCATTCGGTCAATCTTGCCACAACTTACGGCTTCCGCTCGAACCTCGATTCGTTCTTAACGATCACAGGGGATTATCGCGACGTCGACCTAGTGGCGGGAGTTAGCCCGTCGTCTGCATCGTGGCTGGCTTTCGAAGCGTCGTACGGCAACGGCCTGCTCGACCGTTTGGAGCATCGACAGCAGTTCAAATTCAACGGCCAGCGCCGCTTCCACTTCGCAGATCACACTCTCACACTGTTCGGCATTGGGTATTACGGTTCTTCTTTTGTCCCAGGATTGGTACCCATCTTCGCCTCGAACTCGGGCGATTCTAATTTCCTTAATTACGGCGACACCATCGACCCCAGGCAGCAAGACCAGACTCATACAGCGCTCATCGCTGTAAACGATACGTGGGAGTTCGACCGGAGCCAGCAGCTGCAGTTTTCCAGCTTTTTCCGCACCTACAATCTTTCGCTAATCTCGGATTTCGGACAAGGCCTGATCCGGCAAAGTGAATTTCGCACCGAAGCTGGTGCTGGCGTGAACTATGTAAAGAGGATTGCCGAATATCTATCTTTGCTAGGCGGCTTCGACTACCAGCTCGAAGCACCGCGTCGCGATGACCTCGACCGCTACGGCTTCTTCAATTCCAACAGCCCGAACTACTATGGGCCGTTTGCGCCGATAGATGGGAATAACATCACCATCTCATCGCTAACGCCCTACATTGCGGCGGAAGGCGCTCTGGCGCGCCATTTCCGCTACTATCTCGGCTGGCGGCACGATGAAATCGATGTCGACAACGACGATCTTGTGCATGCCCAGAATTCTTTTCGGAAGTGGGTGGGAGTGAATTCGCCGAAAGCAACAGTGTCTTTTCTTCCTAGAGATTCATGGTACTTGCCGCTCCTTTCTCTCAGTTTCGGCCAGGCGTTCTTCACGGAAGATCCTCGCATCGGCACGGGCACGGCAGCAGGATCGCTGGTGGCCACTTCGCATTCCTATCAAATGGTGGCCAGCAAGAGTATTCACAAGACCGATGTTCGGCTTACCTTGGGCCATGTCAGCAGCAGCGCACAACTGGCGAAGATTGATCCGGACACGGGCCTGCAATTCAATCAAGGGCCGAGTCGGCTTCGACTTATGACGATTACTGCGCGCCGCAGCTTTGCTTATGGATCGCTGCTGGCTAGTTTCTCCAAGGCCGACGCTCGTGACCTGGATTCCGGGCAGCCGACTCCGGAGGCGCCTCGCACGATTTTCGATTTGCTCGGCTCATTGCGGAAACTTCCGTTCCAACTGCAAGCCCAGGCGGAATTCGAATACGTAGGCAGAAAGCCTCTAGGCACGGGATGTTTACCCAACCTGAATGCCGAGTGTACGGGAACTCCCGTGAAAGAATTCCGCGGAGCAGTGGTGCGCTCATTTATGAATGAGCGGGCAACCGCTGGCGTCAATTTCCTTATTGCCGGCGGCTATAGCGGGCAGACTACTGAGAATTTCTATCCCTCAGCCATTCAGGAAGTCGTCGGAGTTCGCATACCATCGTATGCCAGTTTGAGTTTTAGCTATCGGTTTGGGCGCACTGCTACGCCATAGTATGGCGAACGGAAAATCTCAACTCGGAGTGAGCGCGCTATTCGACGATCATGCCGCGAACCTGCGCAGCCGCATCATAGGAATTTATGGCGTCCTGCTCGTCTTTAATGCTGGAGCATGGTTCTGGGCGGTGATCGCCTTTCACCGTTACCCCTTGCTGCTGGGAACGGCTCTTCTCGCCTACAGCTTCGGCCTGCGTCACGCCGTAGATGCCGATCATATCGCAGCCATCGACAATGTAACGCGGAAGCTGATGCAGGATGGCAAGCGTCCGGTCGCAGTCGGATTGATGTTTTCGCTGGGGCACTCCACGGTAGTCGTGCTGGGGTCAGCGGCGATCGCAGGGGCGGCGCTCACGTTGCAACATCGCCTCGACGGTTTCAGAAGTGTGGCGGGAGTAGTCGGCACCTTAGTCTCGGCCTTCTTTTTGTTTGCCATCGCGTTGGTGAACTTGATCGTGCTGCGGTCGATTTACCGAACTTTTGTACGAGTCCGTCGTGGCGAGCCCTATGTGGAAGAAGATCTCGATTTGCTCCTCGGCAGCCGCGGGTTTCTGGCGAAAATCTTTCGCCCTATGTTCCGCATGATCACCAGCAGTTGGCACATGTATCCGCTTGGATTCCTGTTTGGGCTGGGCTTCGATACCGCTACCGAGATTGGCCTGTTGGGTATCTCCGCAGCCGAAGCCTCCAAAGGACTCTCGTTTTGGTCGATCCTCGTGTTCCCGGCGCTCTTTGCCGCGGGCATGTCTCTTATCGATACAACCGACAACATATTAATGTTGGGCGCCTACGGCTGGGCGTTCGTAAAACCCGTTCGCAAACTTTATTACAACATCACGATCACCTGTGTTTCCGTAATCGTCGCGCTGGTCGTGGGCGGGATTGAATCCCTTGGACTATTGGCGGGGCACTTTCATTTCAGAGGCTGGTTCTGGAACGGCGTAGCGAGACTCAACGGTAATTTTGGTACGCTCGGTTATTTGATAGTCGGAGTTTTCGCCGCCAGTTGGATCATTTCGATAGCGTTTTACAAATGGCGCCGTTTTGACGATCTTGAACTGGATACTTGAAGGCCTAATCCAAAAGGCTTAAAGTCGTTTGCCGGACGTACTCTTCAGCCAGATAGATGGCATATGATGTCGTCCACGGAGCAAGCGATGGCGCTGTCGCCTGTAGCGAACACCACAGCTTCCGATCTCGGCGTTTCCGAAATCGATGTCTTGTGGATTACCGCCGGCTTGGGTTGCGATGGCGATACGATCGCCATGACCGCCGCAACTCAGCCCAGCATTGAAGAACTGGTACAAGGTGCCCTGCCCTGGGTTCCGAAGGTCAAGCTGCACAATCCCTTCCTCGCGCTGGCCAATGGTGACGATTTTCTGCGGCCGTTTCATCAGGCTGCGGAAGGCAAGATTGAGAATTTCATTCTCGTGGTCGAAGGCTCCATACCGAACGAGCACAATAAAGAGGAAGGCTATTGGGCTTCGCTGGGCACCGATGCCAAGAGTGGCCAGCCCATCACCACGTGCGAGTGGATCGATCGACTTGCTCCCCAGGCCTGGGCGGTTCTGGCAGCCGGAACCTGCGCCACCTACGGCGGGATTCATGCCATGGAAGGAAATCCCACGGGGTGCATGGGGCTTGCCGACTACCTAGGGTGGAAGTGGAAGTCGAAAGCTCAGATTCCCATCGTGTGCGTGCCCGGCTGTCCGGTGCAGCCCGATAATTTCATGGAGACGCTTTTATATTTGCTGCACATGGCTTCTGGCCGCGCCCCCATGATTCCGCTGGACGATGCGCTGCGCCCGACGTGGCTGTTCGGCAATACGGTGCACGAAGGATGCGATCGCGGCGGCTTTTACGAGCAGGCCCAGTTTGCCGACGAATATGGATCGCCGCTTTGCATTGTGAAGCTGGGATGCTGGGGGCCGGTGGTGCAGTGCAACGTGGGAAAGCGTGGCTGGATGGGCGGCATCGGAGGCTGCCCCAACGTCGGCGGCATCTGCATCGGATGCACCATGCCGGGTTTTCCCGACAAGTTCATGCCGTTTATGAATCAGCCCCCCGGATCGTTGTTATCGTCGGCAGCGGTGCAAACTTACGGACGCGCGATTCACGCTTTGCGCCGCTTTACCCAGGCGTCACTTAATAAAGAACCCAGTTGGCGCAAACCGACGCGCGGCAGAGTGCAACCAAGCATAGAAGGGTAATCCGCGTGGCGTGTGATCTGTGGGCTGAAGGCATCGCCACGGACTTTGAGCGAGCGATGGGCTTTGAGGTAGAGATGGTATCGTTCTCGTGGCCGGACAATGCGAAAGTCACAAGCCGCGACGCCCATTCGGCAGTGGCCGATCCCATCGTGAGCAGTACGAACTTCAGCGAGCCCACTCCTGCTGAGGCCGAAGAAGTTCTTCAAGTACTAGCCGGCGTGTTCAGCCAGCCCAATTCTGCGAGCGCTCGTCATGTCGTCTATCCGTCCGAGCACTCCGATCAGGGCTGGTCGGCGGATGGGCAGCTGCCTAATCTCGAAGCCCGCTATCGCGCGTTGGTTGAACAGATTCCCGCGGTCGTCTTCATGGCGTATCTGGATCGCGGCATCGGCGAAGCTTATGTCAGCCCGCAGATTGAGGCCGCTCTGGGTTTTTCCCAGGAAGAGTGGCTAGAAGATCCGGTGCGCTGGTACAGCCATATCCATCCCGAAGACAAAGGACGCTGGAGCATTGAGGCCGCCGAGATGTTTCTCACCGGCAAGCCGCTGCGCTCAGCGTATCGCGTGATTTCGCGCGATGGCCGAGTCATCTGGTTCCACTGCGAAGCCAAGATGATCCGCAAAGAAAACGGCGAGCCCTGGTTTATTCACGGCGTGGGCTTCGATATCACGGACCTGAAGCGCACCGAAGAGGCCCTGCAGGATGAGCGAAATGTGGTCTCCGCCATCCTTGATACCGTGGGCGCCCTGGTCGTCGTGCTCGATGGCGAAGGCCGGATCGCCCGATTCAACCGCGCCTGCGAGCGAATGATGGGGTGCGATTTTGCCGATGTCCAGGGAAGATTTATCTGGGATTTATTTCTGGTGCCCGAAGAGGGCGAGCGCTTCAAAGCGTTTTTCGAACGTACGCGCGACGATCAATCATCCCAGGAGTACGAGAGTTCATGGATGAGCCGCGAGGGTAAGCGAATCACTATTGCGTGGACGACGGCCGTGCTTCCCGGCGCCAGCGAAGCTAGCTCATACATCATCGCATCGGGCATCGATATTACGCAGCGGAAACGGGCGGAAGCGAAATTCCGCGGCCTGCTCGAAGCCGCTCCTGATGCCGTGGTCGTAGTCAATCGAGATGGTCGTATTGTGCTGGTCAATGCTCAGGTGGAAAAACTATTTGGCTACCGGCGCGAAGAACTGCTAGGAAGAGAACTCGAACAGTTAGTTCCGGCTCGTCTGCGTCAGCGCCATCCCGAACACCGCAAGAACTTTTTTCACGAGCCCCGTGTCCGGCCGATGGGAGCCGCCGGCGAAGAACTTTACGGATTGCACAAGGACGGCCACGAATTCCCCGTAGAGATCAGCCTTAGCCCTCTGGAAACAGAAGAGGGGATGCTGGTTTCCAGCGCGATTCGTGACATCACCGAGCGCAAACTTCTGGAGAAAACCATCCTCGAAATCAGTGCCCGCGAGCAGCGCCGCATAGGGCAGGATCTGCATGACGGCCTGGGCCAACATCTAACCGGCATTGCCTTCATGAGCAAAGTGCAGGAACAAAGAATGGTGGAAAAAGGTTTAGCAGAGGCCGGCGATGCCGCCAAAATTGTGAACCTAGTGAATGAAGCCATTCACAAGACACGAGAGTTGGCGCGCGGCTTGCTCCCTGTAGTATCGGACGCACAGGGGCTAATGTCGGCTTTGCAGCAGTGGGCGGGCGAAGTCGAAGATTTATTCGCGGTGAGTTGCCGCTTTCAGTGCTTCACTCCGGTTCTAATTCATGACGACGCCGTAGCTACTCACCTTTATTACATCGCGCGCGAGGCCGTGAATAATGCGATCAAGCACGGCCACGCCCGCCAGATCTTCATCCGCCTCGCCGCCGACGAGCACCAGGGTGCGCTTATAATCCAGGACGACGGCTACGGTATCGGCAAGCTCGCCCCCGGCAATAAAGGCATGGGGCTTCATCTGATGAACTATAGGGCCAGGATGGTAGGAGGTTCGCTTGAAGTGCAGCAGGGGGCAACCGGTGGAACTGTGGTTACGTGTTCATTTCCAGCCTCCACTCTGCGCAGCGGTCCTGAGGCCAAATAAAACATGACGCTGACCTTCAAATTGCAGAACCAGACCGCCGTTCCTAAGAAAAGAATTTTAGTCGTAGACGATCATCCCATCGTCCGCCAGGGCTTGGCCCTGTTGATCAACCGAGAAGCCGACATGGTTGTTTGCGGCGAAGCCGAAGAGGCCACGGCTGCCATGCACGTGCTCACTTCCTCGCACCCCGATGTGCTCATCGTAGATATTTCGCTGAACGGCCCCGATGGCCTCGACCTGCTTAAGAATATTCGCACTACTCATCCAAACCTGCCGGTGCTGATTCTTTCCATGCACGACGAGTCCATTTACGCCGAGCGCGCGCTGCGCGCTGGTGCCAATGGTTACATCATGAAGCAGGAAGCAACGGAGAAAGTTCTGGTTGCGGTCCGTCGCATTCTCAACGGGGAGATTTATCTCAGCGATCGCATCGCTAATCGGATGCTCAAGCACTACATCACCGGGGCCGGCACTCCGCGAAATTCTTCGGTTGCCGACCTGAGCGACCGCGAACTCGAAGTCTTTCGCCTGATCGGCGAGGGGCACGGAACGCGGCAGATCGCCGAAGAGCTGCACTTGAGTGTTAAGACCGTAGAGTCCTATCAGGCTCACATCAAAGAAAAACTCTCGTTGCGCAGCGCGCGAGAGCTCATGCAGCATGCCATCCAGTGGAATATGAACGAAAAAAGCGCTTGATGAGCGCTCCAGCTAACCAGATCGTCATCAGGAAATCCCCGATATAAAAAATAGTGATACTACTGACCTGAAAAAGTGGTGCTCCCGCTTGTGATCAGTGCCGCAACGGTTGATCCTGATCCCGTTCTAACTCAACAAGAAGTGGAGTATGAGCGGTCGGTTTTATCGTTCATCCACCTATTAGGGAAAGTTTGCCTTCAGTTCTTGAACAAAAAAGGTGCGGGAAAAGGAGAATTCCACCATGGCAGCGGAAACGGTCCCATACGGTCGGGTTACACAAAAGCCCTCGCCTGTTGCCGAGGTACATATTCTGTGGATCACCGCCGGTCTCGGATGCGACGGAGATTCTGTGTCGGTTACCGCGGCTACACAGCCGAGCATTGAGGATGTCTTGTTGGGAGCCATCCCCGGGCTCCCCAAGGTGCACCTGCACAATCCAGTGCTAGCTTACGAGAACGGAGATGACTTCCTGAAATTTTGGTACATGGCCGAGAAAGGCCAGCTAGAGCCGTTTGTGCTAGTAGTGGAAGGCTCAATCCCGAACGAGAAAATAAAAAAGGAAGGTTACTGGGCCGGACTCGGAACTGACCCAAAGACGGGCCAGCCCATCACCACCAATGAGTGGATAGATCGCCTCGCTCCAAAAGCCCTTGCGGTGGTGGCCTGCGGAACCTGCGCGACTTACGGCGGGATTCATGCCATGGAAGGCAATCCTACGGGAGCAATGGGGCTTGCTGACTACCTGGGCTGGGATTGGAAGTCCAAGGCAGGCCTGCCTATTGTCAACGTTCCCGGATGTCCCGTTCAGCCCGACAACTTCATGGAGACCGTCCTGTATCTGCTCTATCAGGTTGCAGGGCTGGCGCCGATGATTCCGCTGGACGATCAACTGCGACCGACATGGTTATTTGGCAAAACCGTTCACGAAGGCTGCGACCGGGCTGGCTATTACGAGCAGGGCGACTTCGCCGAGGTATACGGATCTCCGAAATGCATTGTGAAGTTAGGATGCTGGGGCCCGGTCGTAAACTGCAATGTTCCGAAGCGCGGATGGATGGCCGGCATTGGCGGCTGCCCCAACGTCGGGGGCATATGCATTGGCTGCACCATGCCCGGCTTCCCCGACAAATTCATGCCATTCATGGACGAGCCACCCGGCGCGCGGGTCTCCACTTCCGCGGTTGGTGCTTATGGCCGCGCTATTCGCGCTCTTCGCTCGATGACGCAGAGCACGGTGAACAAAGAGCCGAAGTGGCGTCATCCGCGTGCCGAACTGACAACCGGGTACCACCCGAGAGCTTATTAAGACGGGGCTACTGAATCCAAAGGAGCGATCGAATGAGCACGATTACCGCACCGACCAAGGATGTTTCCGGCAAGAAGCGGAATCTGGTGGAGATGAACTGGGACCCGATCACTCGGATCGTGGGCAGCCTCGGCATCTTTACTAAAATCGACTTTGAAAATCGTCAGGTCGTCGAATGCCACAGCACTTCGTCGATCTTCCGCGGCTATAGCATTTTCATGAAGGGCAAAGACCCGCGCGATGCCCACTTCATCACCAGCCGCATCTGCGGAATCTGCGGCGACAATCACGCGACCTGCGCCACGTATGCGCAGAATATGGCTTTCGGCATCAAGCCACCTCCGATCGCGGAATGGATTGTGAACCTCGGCGAGGCCGCCGAGTATATGTTCGATCACAATATTTTCCAGGACAATCTGGTCGGCGTTGATTTTTGCGAACAGATGGTCAAGGAGACCAACCCAAAGGTCTGGGCCAAAGCACAATCGACACCTGCTCCGCACTCGAATCTGCACGGATACAAAAATATCTCCGACATCATGACCGCGCTCAACCCGTTTACCGGCACCTTCTATCGCGAAGCTCTGGTGATGAGCCGCATGACGCGCGAGATGTTCTGCCTGATGGAAGGCCGCCACGTGCATCCTTCCACTTTGTATCCGGGCGGCGTCGGCACCGTACCGACGATCCAGCTATTTACCGACTATCTCGTGCGCCTGATGAAGTATGTCGAATTTATGAAGAAGGTCGTGCCCTTGCACGACGACCTGTTCGACTTTTTCTACGACGCGTTGCCTGGCTACGAGGAAGTTGGCCGCCGGCGAGTGTTGCTTGCCTGCTGGGGATCGTTCAACGATCCCGATGTCTGCGACTATACCTACAAGAACATGACGAACTGGGGCCGCTCCATGTTCGTCACTCCCGGCATCGTCGTCGACGGCAAACTGGTGACCACGGATCTCGTGGACATTAACCTCAACATCCGCATTCTGCTCGGTAGTTCTTACTATGACGAGTGGAAGAACTCACAGACGTTTGTTAAGACCGATCCGCTGGGGAATCCGGTGGATAAGAATCATCCCTGGAACCAAACCACGATCCCTCGGCCACAGAAGCGCGACTTCGATGGCAAGTACACCTGGGTGATGTCGCCGCGCTGGCTCGATCAGCGCACGGGCGACCACTTGGCGATGGACACTGGAGGCGGTCCGATTGCACGCCTGTGGGCCACGGCTCTGGCCGGCTTGGTGGATATTGGCTACATCAAGTCCACGGGTAACAGTGTGAAGATGTATTTGCCGAAGACCACGTCGTTGCCAGAGGTCGAGTTCGAATGGAAGATTCCGAAATGGAGCAACGCCATTGAACGCGATCGCGCCCGAACTTACTTCCAGGTGTACGCAGCCTGCGCCGCCCTGCACTTCATGGAGAAAGCGCTGGCTGAATTGCACGCCGGCCACACCAAGACCTGGACCGACTTCAAGGTACCGGAAGAAGCCATTGGCTGCGGCTTCCACGAGGCTGTGCGCGGGGTGCTCTCGCATCACGTCGTCATTAAGGAGGGCAAGATTGCCAACTACCATCCTTATCCGCCGACTCCGTGGAACGCGAATCCCCGTGACATCTACGGCACGCCGGGGCCGTACGAGGATGCGGTGCAGAACACGCCCATCTTCGAAGAAAATGGTCCCGACAAATTTAAGGGGATCGACATCATGCGGGCGGTTCGTAGTTTCGATCCGTGCCTGCCTTGCGGGGTACACATGTATTTAGGCAACGGCAAAGTGCTGGAGACGCATCATTCACCGATGTTTGGTCTTCAGCCCTGAGTGCGAATCGGTTTTTCATTGGTGAATGGGGAGTGAGGGTGTAGCACAGAGCGCTCTCACTCCTTATTTGTCAAATACGCGGACTAGAGTATTCATTTGGTTAAGGAGAATTGTGCCGGAAGGAAGAAATTTTCACGAAGACATGCAGAGGATCGGTGGATTGGTGCAGGAAATAGAAGCGATCGCCGATCCCGCCGTGCGGGCTGCCACTAAAGGCCTGATGGAATCGCTTATGGATTTACATGGCGCGGCGCTGGAGAAAGCTCTCGAGATTATTTTCGAAGCTGGAGAACCGGGAAGGGAAATCATCGACCGCCTGGGCCGCGACTCGCTGGTAAGCAGTGTTCTGGTTCTTTACGGCCTGCATCCTGAGGACATCGAGACTCGCGTAATAAAAGCTGTCGACCGAATTCGGCCGCAGTTGCGGAAGCAAGGTTGCGAAGTGGAATTCCTGAGTGCTCGCGATGGCGCAATTCGGCTGCGAGTTGAGACCGGATCTCACACCTGCGGCTCAACCGCGAAGACTATTCAAGCCACTCTCGAAGGCGCGATGTACGACGCCGCGCCAGATTTGGCTTCAGTCGTAGTTGAGGGTCTGGAGGAGAAACCGGCTTCTGGATTTGTAGCGCTGGGTAAGCTGAGCGGTTCCGCTGGATCGTTTGTCAATTCGGCTCAAACTGTAGCTCAACCTCAGGGCGCGGATTAGGTCATGGGAGCGGGACAATTCTCACAATCCGGCGGAGGTTTTGGTACGTTGCAGCAGTTCGCTCGCCGCGAGCGTCCGCTGGAACGTTGCGAGTTGTGCAGCGTTGGCGTGCACCCCGACCATCCCCACCTGATCGAATTGGCGCAGCGCAAGATCCTATGTACATGCGAAGCCTGCGCGATTCTCTTCAGCGGCCAGGGGGTGAAATTCAAGCGCGTGCCGCGGCGCGTGCGCTCGCTGCCCGGCTTCCATCTCAGCGACGCTGAATGGAACGCATTGATGGTTCCGATCAACATGGCTTTCTTTTTTAAGAGCAGCTTGGAAGGCCGAGTCGTAGCGCTTTACCCCAGCCCCGCGGGCGCAACCGAGTCGCTGCTGGCGCTGGAATCCTGGAACGACATTGTGGCACGCAATCCGATTCTCAATCAAATGGAGGCGGATGTGGAGGGCCTGCTGGTGAATCGCCTGGGATACTCCCGCGGACATTCGGCGGCCGAGTACTATCTGCTGCCGATTGACGAATGCTACAAACTGGTGGGCCTGATTCGCCTGCACTGGAAAGGTCTCTCCGGCGGAACAGAAGTCTGGCGCGAGCTGGGCGAGTTTTTCAGCGGGTTAAAACTAAGAGCAACCGAGGTTTCGTCGGAGAACGAAGGAGCATTGTCGGGCGAAGAGGGCTCCCATGCCTGATCTGAGTTTCCAGATCGAGCGCGCCGAAGTGGTTTCGAATGCCGCGTCCCCGCTGCTGGCTTTCAAACTGCGGCTGACGAATTCGAATGCGGAAGAGACCGTTCACACCGTTGCGTTGCGCTGCCAGATTCAACTCGAAGTCACCCGGCGTAAGTACGCTCCGGAAGATCAGGAACGGCTGCGCGATCTTTTCGACGAACCCAGCCGATGGGGCCAGACCCTAAAAAATCTTTTGTGGACTCACGCCAGCATGGTGGTGCCCTCGTTCAAAGGCAGCACGGTAGCCGACCTGCCCGTGCCCTGCACCTTCGATTTCAATGTGGCCGCTACAAAATATTTCGACGGACTAACCGAGGGCGATGTCCCAATATGCTTTCAGTTCAGTGGCACGGTGTTCTACGCCGGTGGGGAAGGCGGCCTGCAAGTTGCGCCAATTTCGTGGGACAAAGAAGCGCGGTACAAACTTCCGGTAAAAGTCTGGCGCGACATGATGGAGGCCTACTATCCGCGCAGCGCCTGGCTTTGCCTGCACAAAGATGCCTTCGACCGACTGTATCGATATAAAGTCCGGCACGGCATTCCTACATGGGAAGAGTTGATCGAGGCTCTCATCCCCGTCGAGGAAACCGCCCCAGAGCCAGTAGAAGAGAAAGTGACGTGATGAATCTGGCGACGGTCGACAAGATCGCGAAGGCGGTGCTCTACGAAGGATACATGCTCTATCCCTATCGCCCGTCTTCGGTGAAAAATCGGAAGCGTTGGAATTTCGGCGTGCTGTGCCCGCCATCGTACAGCGAAGCGCAGCAGGGAACTGAAGCCTGGACGATGCTGACCGAATGCCTGGTCGAAGCCAGCGCCGACACGGCGCTCGAGATTCGCGTCAGATTCTTGCAATTAGTGGCGCGTTCAGTTGCTGAACTGGCGGTTCCGGTCCCCAACTTGCCGGAGGAAGTGCCGGAATTTTGTACGGTGCCTCGACTTGAGATCGGTGGACGCGTTTACCAACCCTGGCAGGAGGCGGTTGAGCGCGAAGTAATCCTGCCCACTTGCGTGGTCGGAACGCTAATTCACGCCCCGCGCTCTCAGTCCTTCGAATTCTCTGCCGGAAGGCAATATGAGTATCTGAGCGATGACGACGGTCTTGTTGCTGGAATGGTTGTCCGCCAACAAAATGAGCTGCAGGGGGTGGTGGACCTAAGCTGCCAACAAGTGGAGACCGAAGTTGTCAAAGTCAGTGTTCGCATCCGCAACCTGACGCGGTTTGCCGGCGCCGAATGCTCTGATCGCGAAGACGCTTTATTAAGCTCTTTGGTTTCTACTCATACAGTCCTTGGTGCGCAAGACGGTCAATTTGTTTCGCTGCTCGACCCGCCGAGCGCACTGCGCGAGAGCGCGTCAGCTTGCCAGAACCTTGGCTCCTGGCCCGTGCTTGTCGGGGCCGAGGGCCAACGCGACACTTTGCTCTCTTCCCCCATCATTCTCTACGACTATCCGCAAATCGCGCCGGAAAGCGCGGGCGACCTGTTCGATGGCACGGAGATCGACGAAATTCTTTCCCTGCGCATCATGACTTTGACCGACGAAGAAAAACGCGAGATGAGTCAGTCCGACGAACGTGCCCGTCAGATGCTGGAGCGCACCGCAAACATGCCGGTCGAACAGCTGATGAAAATGCATGGAGTGCTGCGAAACCTGCGCCCGCTCAAGGAGGAGACCCAGTGAACGAGTGGGAGTGGCAACTTCTGGAAGACAAGACCGCCGTCGATCACTTGGAGATTTCTGGCGTGAGGATAATGACTGGAAGCCGCGTGCGCCTGCGCCCGCGCCCTGGCGGCGATGTGATGGATATCGCACTCAGCGGCCAGGTGGCGACGATCGAGTGTATCGAGCAGGATTACGAAGGCAAGAATCACGTTTGCGTAATTCTCGAAGACGATCCCGGTAAAGACATGGGTTTGCTTCGCCAACCCGGCCATCGTTTCTTCTTTGATGCGGAAGAAGTGGAACCGCTTTCCGAAGAAGAGGCGCGGCAGTTCAAGGCTCTGGAAAAGCCGACCATTCTGGTTGCCGGCATCGGCAATATCTTCCTAGGCGATGACGCGTTCGGCGTGGAGGTGGCGCGACGCATGGCGCAACTTAACCTGCCGAAGTGCGTGCGGGTCACCGATTTTGGCATTCGCGGCTTTGACCTCGCCTATGCGCTGCAAGATGGCTACGAAACTACAATCCTCGTTGACGCTTGCCCGCGTGGCGATGCTCCGGGCACTTTATATGTAATCGAGCCAGACTTGAATGCACTGGACGACAATGCTGCGCAGCCTGCGGTGGAAGCTCACGCGATGAATCCCGTGAGCGTATTGCGCCTGGCGCGAGCGATGAATATCGAATTAAAAAACATCTTGCTCGTCGGCTGCGAGCCTGAAACTCTTGGCGGCGAAGAGGGCCACATGGGATTGAGCGCCTCGGTCGAGGCAGGGCTGGACGAAGCTGTCAATCTGGTGCAGTCGCTCATTCACAAAATACTTCATGAAAAAGAAACAGATTTCAAGGAAGCTGGTTCCAAACTCGGATCACAAATGTAAAAAATCCCGTATTGAGGAGACTGCCGTGGCATTCGAAAATGGAAACGGAAGCTTTAGCGACAAAGACACGTTATACATGCTGAGCGGAGTGGCCCTGGTGATTTTCGGAGCGGGCTTGATTCTTTCGAATCCGATCGTCAGAAGCTACATGGGCAAGTTGGGGGTCGGCGATCTGGCTCAAGCTGCATTGCCCGATCTCGATCGCTACCTGAAATTGCGCGCGATGTAGGCAGTAAGAGTTGGGTCACGGTGAAGTGCACTTGAGCGAGGGGGAATATTGTCTATCGTGGGAGCGCAGCCGACGACAACAGTTCGATACGTAGTTGACGCCCAGAAGAGCAGATTTACCGTGCGTGCTTTCGCCTCGGGAATGCTTTCGGCGCTAGGTCACAGCCCGACCATCACAATCCCCGATTTCGAGGGCGAGTTCATTGTGAATCCAGAGGCCATGGAGCAAAGTTCCGCGCGGCTCGTGATTGATGCGGCTGCGCTCACCGTGATCGACGACATCCGCGATAAGGATCGAATCGAGATCGAACACAACATGCAGCAGGAAGTACTGGAGACCGATTCTTTTCCGGAGATTGTCTACGAAGCGGCTCACGCCTCGGCGAACAAAATTGCGGATGGACAATACGCGATTACGCTCGATGGCCAGCTTTCGCTGCACGGCGTGACCCAAACCCAGCCGCTGACGGCGCGAGTCTACCTTAATGGAGATATGCTTCGGGCGGTCGGCGAATTCTCGGTCAGCCAACGGGAGTACGAGATTCGCCCCGTCTCTGCGGTCGGTGGAACGATCAAACTGAAAGACGAGCTCAAGCTGACCTTTGATATCAACGCTCGTAAGCAAGGCTAAGCCGCGTGCAAGGCCTTGCTTTCGGAATGGGACGAGTTGCAATGCGCGGGGAAAAAGCGAATCATGATCGCGCTGGAGGGTGTCGAATGTGTCTAGCCATACCGGGAAGGATTGTCGAGATCTCCTCTGAGAACCTGGATTCAGCGCTGGTAGATGTAGTAGGCGTGCGGCGCAGGATCGACCTGGGCCTGCTGGCAGAGGATCGGCCGGTGCCCGGCGATTGGGTGCTCGTCCATGTCGGCTTCGCCATGAGCAAGATCAGCGAGCAGGATGCCGTCGACCAGATGGATACGCTGCGCATGCTGGGAGAAATCGACGGCGCCATGCAGGAAGTAAAAGGATACGGGCTGGAAGAAATGAACTGAAACGGCTTTAGCGAGCAGGAGCGCGTGGCAAGGACTGGTATGAGATTTGTCGATGAGTTTCGCGAACCCGAATTAATTTCGAAGACCGCGGAAGAAATACGCCGTCTCGCCGGCACCGAGCGTCATTACCGCATGATGGAAGTCTGCGGCGGGCATACTCATGCCATCTATCGCTTCGGCCTCAAAGATATACTTCCGCAAAACATCGAATTGATTCATGGCCCCGGCTGTCCGGTGTGCGTGCTGCCTATGGGCAGAATCGATGATGGCCTCGCCATCGCCCAGCAGCCAGATGTCATCTTCGCGGCCTTCGGCGACATGATGCGCGTGCCCGGCACGCAAGGCAGCCCGCTTGAACACAAAGCGCGAGGCATAGATGTTCGCATTGTCTACTCGCCTTCCGACGCGCTAAAGCTGGCACGGCTGAATCCCGACAAGCACGTAATGTTATTCGCTATCGGTTTCGAGACTACTGCGCCCTCCACCGCTCTCACGATCATGCGGGCCAAGTCCGAGGGCATCCGCAACTTCTCGGTTTTCTGCAACCATGTCACCATCATTCCAGCCATCCGGGCGATTCTGGATTCTCCCGACATGCGCCTCGACGCCTTTATCGGCCCCGGCCATGTTTCGACGGTCATCGGCTGCCGCCCTTACGAGTGGATCGCTCAGAATGAACGCAAGCCGATCGTTGTTTCAGGCTTTGAACCGCTCGACATGCTGCAATCCATAGTCATGCTTCTGCAGCAGTTGAGAGCGGGCGAGAGCAAGGTTGAGAATCAATACAAGCGCGTTGTTCCCTGGGAAGGCAACCGCGCCGCGCTTCGCGCCATGTCCGAGGTTTTCCAGTTACGTCCGTATTTCGAATGGCGGGGCTTGGGATTTATTTCTCAATCAGCGTTGCGCGTTAACGACAAGTATGCCGAATGGGACTCGGAGCAGCGTTTTACGGTGCCTGGAATCCGCGTCACTGATCCGAAAGCCGCGCAGTGTGGAGAAGTTTTGAAGGGCGTGTTGAAGCCGCATCAATGTAAACTCTTTGGCCGTGAGTGCACGCCGGAGCATCCTATTGGCGCACTCATGGTTTCATCGGAAGGATCATGCGCCGCCTATTACAGCTACGAACACCGCAAAGCAGCAATGGAGAGCAGCCTGATCGCGATCTCATGAGTGGTCGCGAAACGGATGAACTCTCCGGGGCCAGCTCCGTGGATCCTGCCGTCAGCGGCTCAGTAGAATTCGCGCCCATCCGCTTTCGCGATGCGCAAATCGAAATGGCGCACGGGGCCGGAGGTAAGGCCAGCCGCAAACTCGTCGAAGGCCTTTTTGCTCCCTTGCTCTTCGGCGCAGCTCCGGGTCCGCTTGGAGATGCTGCTCTCGTCGATATCAACGGCGCAAGAATCGCCATCACCGCCGATAGTTTTGTGGTGAAGCCGCTAAGTTTTCCCGGCGGCTCCATCGGCGAACTCGCGGTGAACGGAACGGTAAACGATCTTGCCGTTTCAGGGGCAAAAGCTGAAGCTCTGGTAGTTACGTACGTTCTGGAAGCCGGTTTGCCGACGGCGATCCTTGAAGCCGAGGTTCGCGCCATGGCGAATGCCGCGCGGGCAGCGGGTGTTCGCATAGTCGCCGGCGACACAAAAGTAGTCGAACACGGCAAAGCAGATCAGATGTATGTGACCACGGCTGGAATAGGCCGCCCGCTGAAGGGCGTTACCATGGACCCGCGCTCGGTGCGTATAGGCGATAGGATCCTGCTCTCCGGCCCGCTCGGCGATCACGGCATCACAATTTTGCTGGCGCGCGGTGAGCTCGATCTCGAAGCCGATCTTCGTTCCGACACGCGCTCTGTTTTTCCTCTAGTCGAAACGCTGGTTCGTGCCGCTGGTCCGGGCATTCGCTGGATGCGCGACCCCACCCGCGGCGGAGCCGCTACTTCTCTTAACGAGTTAGCGCGGGATTGCGGTTTAGGCATGGTGCTCTTCGAAGATCAAATTCCAGTCCGCGATATGGTACGAGGCGCGTGTGAACTGCTCGGCCTGGATCCGTTGCATATTGCGAACGAAGGCCAGTTCCTGGCGGTAGTCTCGCCCGAGTATGCCGACGCTGCGATCAACGCGCTCAGCCTCGCTTCCGGTGGCAGCGAAGCACAAGTGATCGGCGAAGTTCGCGAGCAGCCTGCAGGCACGGTTCTGGTTACAACCCTCTATGGAGGCAGCCGCATTGTTGATATGTTAGTTGGCGATCCTTTGCCCCGAATTTGTTGAATGAAGCTTCATTTGCCAGAGACCGGCGCAGTGGCCAGTGCTTCCAAATTAGCGAGCCGCGTCGAAGAACGCCTACTCGACCGCAATCAGCTCTTCGAAGAGTTTTTTGCTCGTGAGGCGCCGCGCCTGGCGGAAGCTTGCCGCGAAATGTCTGAGCGCTTTTTGCGAGGAGGTCGTCTCCTCGCCTTTGGCCGCGGCCCTTACGCCACCGACGCGCAGCATGTGTCGGTCGAGTTTGTTCATCCCGTAATTGTTGGCAAGCGCGCTCTTCCCGCGCTCGATCTGTCGGTTCTTTTTCGTCCGTGGCTCGAAGCCATCCTGCATTCGGAAGATATCGTCATGGGGTTCGGTCCTCCCGAGGGCGACCCGGAAGTTTGGGCCACGCTGCAGCAGGCTCATCTGCGCGATGCAATGACCTTCGCATTACCGGGAATTGAAGGTTCGTATGCAGTTGAAGCTGCCACTGAAGACCCTTTCATGCATCAGGAGGTGACCGAGATTCTCTACCACACGCTGTGGGAAACCGTGCATGTGTTTTTCGAACATCGCGAACTCGGCCACGATGTGGGGGAGTCCGGATTTCTTTATCCATTCTTAGGAACCGAAAAGCAGGAAACTGCCGGTCTACTTGCGGAGGTTGCCTCTTCGATCCTAATGAAGGTGCACGACGACGCGCGCCTGCGCGCGCAAGCCGCGCAACAAGAGTGCGAAGCAATCGCGAACACGACCCTGGCTATTCACGAGCGCTTGGGGCGCGGCGGCAAACTCATTCTCTTCGGCAACGGAGGCTCTGCCACCGATGCCAACGATTTTGCCATCGATTGCGTGCTTCCTCCGTCGGGCTATCAATCCATCCCTGCGGTTTCGCTCTCGCTTGAGGCCGCGAACATCACCGCGGTCGCGAACGACATCGGCACGGAGGCAATCTTCCTCCGCCAGTTGATCGCGCAGGCTCGGCCTGTGGATGTCGCCATCGGCATTTCCACCAGCGGTGGCTCGCGCAACATTATTCTCGCGCTGGAAGAGGCCCGCAAACGTAGACTCTTGACGGTTGCGCTGCTTGGCTATGATGGCGGCGAAATCAAGCGCAAGCGCCTCGCCGATTTTCCCATTGTCGTGAACTGCGATTACATCCCGCGCATTCAGGAAGTGCAGGCTTCGATATACCATGTCATTCGCGAGTCGCTGCAATTACTAAATCAAGAGAGTTCAAATCATGGCCAAACTTGAACTTTATGGGGCTGCTCGCTGTCCCCACACCAGCGAAATGCGTGACTGGCTGGAGTGGAAGCGCAGCGAGTTCATTGAGTACGACGTGGAAGCCGATCCCGGAGCGCGCGGACGGATGCGCGAAATCGCAGGCGCACAGCGCACCGTGCCGCTGCTGGTCGAGGACGGGAAAGTCGTGCAAGTGGGCTGGCAGGGCCGCGGCTGCCTCGTCGATGAATAACCTGCGCTGCGATGGTAACGTATCGATGACAACCACCAGCGCCTGTTCCATTCGAGTTCTCGGAGTCGTGCAGGGTGTGGGGTTTCGTCCTTTCGTTTATCGCCTGGCCAACGCCAACGCCCTTAATGGATGGGTCCTGAACGCCGAACAAGGGGTCGAAATTTATCTTGAGGGCACTGAGGCCGGCCTGGACGCTTTCGTGCGCGAACTGAAGGCGCAGCCGCCGCCAGCCGCCAGCATCGCCGAAATCAATGTGCAGCCGTCGAAGCCAGTGGGCTTGCGTGACTTCACTATCCGCTCAAGCCAGCGCCGCGAACATCCCACCGTTCGCATCTCGCCCGACCTTCCCGTCTGCGAAGATTGCCTTCAGGAACTCTTTAACCCGGCCGATCGGCACTATCTTTATCCTTATATTAATTGCACCAACTGCGGTCCTCGCTACACCGTCGTGCTCGCGCTGCCATACGACCGGCCCAACACAACGATGAAAAGTTGGCCGTTGGACGATTCTTGTGCCGCAGAATATCGAGACCCCTGCAGTCGCCGTTTTCACGCGCAACCTGTAGCCTGTGCTTCATGCGGTCCAAAATATTTTCTGTGCGAGAGCTCTGATCCAGAGAATATCGGGCGGCTGGGCGCGTCCACGGACGCCATCCACCGCGCCGCCGAGATGCTGAACGCTGGGAAAATTCTCGCAGTGAAAGGACTTGGCGGATATCATCTGGCGTGTGACGCTCGCAATGCCGCGGCGGTCGCAGCAATGCGGGAGCGGAAATACCGAAAAGAAAAGCCATTCGCGTTAATGGCGAAAGATCTAGCGCTCGTTGGGACGTTGGTCGATTTATCGCCGGAGGCGGAATCGCTGCTTACTTCGGTCGCTCGTCCTATCGTGCTGGCGCCGGCGAAGTTGCGATTCGCAGAAGTCGCGCCTGACAACGGCGAGCTCGGGATTATGTTGCCGTATACGCCGGTGCACCATTTATTATTCGCCGCGGGCGCGCCGGAAGTTTTGGTCATGACCAGTGCGAATCGTTCGAGTGAGCCCATCGCCTACGAAGATGAAGACGCGCAAAACCGTCTTGTGGAAATCGCGGATGCATTCTTGATAGGCGAGCGGCCCATCGCGCGCCGGGTCGACGACTCGGTGGCCCGCGTCGGAGCCTTCGGCCCCACAATTCTGCGCCGTGCTCGCGGTTACGCGCCGGGCGCAGTGGCGGCGCTGCCGGCCCAGCGTCCCATCCTCGCGCTGGGCGCCGATCTGAAGAACACAATCACGCTGGTAGTCAGCGGCCAAGCCTTTGTCAGTCAGCATATCGGAGATCTGGATCACTACGAGTCGCTGCGCGCATTTCAAGAGACCATCGAAGATCTGGTGTCCATGTACGACGTTCAGTGGGACGACGTACTGCTCGTTCACGATTTACATCCGGAATATGTCTCTACTACTCGTGCCGCGACCTTGCAAGCGGGTGAGCGGCACGCCGTGCAGCACCATCGCGCCCACATTGCTTCGGTGCTTGCGGAGCGCGGCGAGTGGACGAGGCGAGTCGCAGGCGTAAGCTTCGACGGCACCGGCTATGGAGATGACGGATCGATCTGGGGCGGAGAAATATTTACCGGCAGCGTGCACGAGGGCTTTAAACGCGTGGCTCATCTACGGCGCGCTGCGCTCGCAGGCGGCGACGCAGCGGCGCACTTTCCCGTGCAGGCGGCGGCAGGCTTTCTGGCTCAGATCGGCGACTTGCCTGAGATGCAAGGCAGTCCGTTCGATTTTCCCGAGCGCTACCGCAATGCCATGGAACTGATTCGAAAAGACGTTAGAACTTTTCCGACAACTTCGATGGGGCGTTTATTTGATGCCGCTGCAGCGCTGCTCGGCTTCACGCGCGATGTGACCTTTGAAGGCCAGGCCGCCATGTGGCTGGAGCAAATCGCCCACTCTTCGCCCATGGTCGAGCCCTATCCGTTTCCGTTTATCGGAGAAGAAGAACTTGATTTTCGCCCTTTGCTACGGTCGTTAGTGCAAGACCGGATAGAACGAAGAAGCGTCCACGAAATCGCGCGCGCTTTTCAACGAGGAATCGCTCAGGGCCTGCACGACGCCCTCAAAGTCATTTGCCAAATCCATGAACTCGACACCGTAGTTTTCTCTGGCGGCGTCTTCCAGAACGAACTGCTGCTCGAAGATTTTAAATCGGTGATATCCGCCGCTGACGCTACAAGCCCTCCGCTGCAAGTATGGACGAACCATTTCGTTCCGCCGAACGACGGCGGAATCAGCCTGGGACAGGCCGCCCTAGCGGCTTTTGGCCAGTTTGATACCTTTCAAACTAGCAAGCACGAAACCGAGTGAAATCATGCATGAACTATCCATCGCGATGAGCATCGTAGAGTTGGCTCAAGAAGAGGCGGCGAGCCGAGGCGTCAAAATCGAAGCCGTACACTTGAGACTTGGCGCCTTGTCCGGCGTTGCCCAAGACGCTCTTCTCTCGTGCTATGAAATGGTCTGCGAAAATACTCCCCTGCAGGGTTCGCGGTTGGTAGTCGAAGACGTGCCGATAATAATTTTCTGTTCGAATTGCAAAGCCAATCGACCGCTCAGCTCGGTGCAATTATTCTGTTGCCCGGAATGCGGCACGCCGACAGCCGAAATTGTGCAGGGAAAAGAGCTGGAAGTAGTTGCCTTGGAGGTACAGGAATGTGTCCAGAACCCCGCTTGATCGAAGTTCGCAAGAACGTTCTTAAACAGAATGATATTGTAGCGCGGGCCCTGCGCGATCGTTTTCGCGCTGCGGGAGTGTTTGTGGTGAGCCTTGTCTCCAGCCCGGGATCTGGCAAAACCGCGTTTCTGGAAAAGACCCTCACGCTTCTCCGTCCTGACTATCGCGTGGCTGCACTGGTCGGCGATCTCGCCACTGAGAACGATGCGCGGCGACTGGCCCGCAGCCAGGCTCCGGTCAAACAGATCACAACCGGCACGCTCTGCCACCTTGAAGCCGCGATGGTGCAAAAGGCGCTGGAAGATTGGGATCCGAAGCAACTAGATTTTCTTTTTATCGAAAACGTCGGCAATCTGGTGTGTCCGGCGTCGTATGATCTGGGTGAAGAGCTGCGACTCGTGCTGATTTCGGTAACCGAGGGCGAGGATAAACCGCTGAAATATCCCACCATCTTTAACAGCGCCGACGTAGCCGTAGTCACCAAAGCCGACTTGTCGGAAGCGGTCGAATTTGATTGGGACACGGCATCAAAGAATATTCAGGCGGTGCGTCCGGGTATGCCGATCTTTAAGCTTTCAGCTAAGTCTGGCGAAGGCATGGATCAATTCCTGGCGTTCCTTGCCGCAAGCCGGACGGGAGCGCGCCAGGGAGCATCCGTATAGTTACTTCGGTTTCATTCGTGGCGGGCGACCTCGGTAAACCTTACTAAGCCCTATGCTATAATGATTTCTAACGCTACTGCCACGGTTTGCTCGTGACGCGGTGATCCAGTCGGATCAAGATTCATCTCCGCTTTTCCTGCCCGCCGTTTATTCAGCGTCAATCAAAAACAAGAGCGGGCATGGGAACTCACGATACGTGTATCAAGCCCTCCAGAAAGACAATTTCGAATGACAAGTTTTACCGAATTACCATTATCTTCTGCAATGCAGGAGAGGCTGGCGACAGCTCAATTCATCACACCTACGCCGATCCAGGCGCAGGCCATTCCAAGCGCCCTTGAGGGCAAAGATGTCCTGGCAACGGCCCAGACCGGCACCGGCAAGACTTTGGCATTTCTAATCCCAGTGATCGAAATGCTACAGCGCGAACCATCACAAAAGGTCCGGGTGCTGGTATTACTGCCGACCCGCGAGTTGGCGATTCAAGTCAACGAGGAATACGAAAAATTGCGCGGCCGGCAAATCTCGAAGGCGGCGCTCGTAATCGGAGGCGTCTCCGAAAAATCTCAGATCCAAGCGGTGCGTAGCGGATCGAGCTTAGTGGTGGCAACCCCCGGCCGGTTGCAGGATTTTATTAGCCGTAAGTTAATCGACCTGCGCGAAGTTAAGATACTCGTGCTCGACGAAGCCGACCGCATGCTCGATATGGGCTTTCTTCCCGCTCTTCGCCGTATCCTGGCGATACTGCCGAAGCGCCGCCAAACGCTCTGTTTTTCAGCCACGCTGGAACAGTCCGTCGCAGGACTTGTAAACGATGCTATGCGCGATCCAGTGCGAGTCGCGATCGGTTCCGTGCTCAAGCCGGTCGAGAGCGTACGCTTGCAAGCTTACGAAGTGCGCCCCGCCGAGAAGCCCGACGTGCTGCGGCAATTGCTTTACGCAGAGAAAGGCCAAACCCTGATTTTTGCCCGCACCAAACGAGGCACAGAACGGCTGGCGAAGGAACTCGTACGTGAAGGGTTTTCCGCCGCCATGATTCACGGCGACCGCTCGCAATCGCAGCGCAACGGTGCCCTCAGCGGCTTTCAGCAGGGGCGCTTCAACATTCTGGTTGCCACCGACGTGGCCGCGCGCGGTTTGCACATCGACGACGTCGCCCATGTAATTAACTACGATCTACCCAAGATGGCCGAGGACTTCATTCACCGCGTGGGCCGAACCGGGCGCGCGGGGTCGGAGGGCCTGGCTTCGAGCTTAGTGGCTGGCGCCGAGGTAATCGAACTAAGGCACATAGAACGCGCCCTTAAACTTCAGATCGAGCGTAAACAGATTGACTGGAACAATGCGGAACGCTCTGAGCATGTCGTCCAAAATACTTTGGCGAGCCGGACTCTGACCAAACTGCCCGGCGAAGTATTCGCCTAGGAAACGGGAAGTAAAGAGAAGGAAGTCGGCAATAAGTCGAAGGGCGCGTCTCGAAGACGCGCCCCACTTTTTTCTCAGACCATATAAATCGACTCGGAGCCGGATGTCTATGATTCGGCTTTCTCGGGAGAGCGTTCGCGGGGGATGCTCGAAATATCGGCGTCGTCCGCTCCCATCTGAAACAGGGCAGCTTGCTCGGCGGCGTGCCTTTGCAATTCGTCAAGGTCCAGTTCGCTGGAATCGCTCGGCACTCCAGGTTCGTCCTTGCGCTGAATTCGGCGTTCCGCCTTGTCGCGTTGTTTTTGTTGTCGGGTGTGTTCCTTCTGGCGTTTGGTGAAACTTGATCGACCTCGTCCTGGCATCCCAATCTCCAATCGTCAAAGTTAGCCGCGGTTTGGCCTGGCGCAAAAGAGCCGGCCTGAACCGCAGCGGCTAAAAATCGAACTGCTTACCAATCGCAGCCGATTTTAAATTTAAGCTGCAAAAAAGATCCGTGCTACCAGCGCGGCTCGCGGGGTTGGCGCGCGTGACCCTGGTAATCGTCATGACTGCCGCCACCACCGCCGAAGCGCTGTCCGCCGCCACGCGGAGCGCTCGCTTTGGGCTTGGCCTCATTGATCTTCAGCGCCCGACCGCCGAGTTCCGTTCCGTTCAGCGCTGCGACCGCCTTGTCAGCCTCCCCAGCGTTGGTCATCTCGACAAAAGCAAAGCCGCGGGCGCGGCCGGTTTCGCGGTCCATGACAATACTCACGCGTTCCACCGCGCCGTGCGCCTCAAACAGACCGCGCAGCTCAGACTCGGTGGTGCTGTGCGGCAAATTGCCAACATAAAGGTTCTTCATAAAAGTTCTTCTCTTTCTATTTGTTCGATGGCTGTTGCAAATGCGCTTTGAACCTTGGGAGGTTCAGAAGCTGCGTGCTGTTCGATGGCTTCTGCCCAGCGCGAAGGCCGGGGTGCCTCGCGCAACACCCGCGAGCGCGCTTCGCTAACCGAGCGCACCGAAGAAATTCTCCGGCAGGCCTCGAGTATTCCCCACCGCTGGGAAGAGTTGGCCGCAGCCTGAGCGAGCAAGGCCGAAACCATTTCTTTACCCAGCGCGGCCTGGTCCACTGGCGCTTCGTCAGAATGTGGTGCAGCCGCCAAAAACTCCGGGCGGCCCACGAAGAACGCTATCCTCTGCGGTGGTATGGCGCTGCGCAGCTCCGTGCAGAACTGGTCCCGGCTGTCAGTTTCTCCAGCAACGCTGATCAGAACGAGATTGTACAAGTCGGCGCGCCACCAGCATCGCGCTTCGATCACATCCGCCGCGCAATCCACCTCGATGCCCATCTTTCTCATCACGTCGGCGCGCAGGTCCCGTTTGGTCTGCGACGTATCCAGCAGCAGCACCCGCTTTTTCCTGCTCGCCACGATGCTGCTCGAATCCATTACTGGCAGCCCGATCGCCGGAGTCGTCATGCTAGCTTCTCTTTCGGGGACGTTTGCAACGCCGGCGCCACCAGATGTTTCTCCGCGAGCGCCTTCAACATCTTTTGATTGCTCAAGCGGCGACTAATTTTTTGCCTGCGCCGCCGGTTGAATCGTGCTTTATCGCCGTTGATTCCGGACATATCGATCTCCTGTGGTTCGGGTTGAACACCGCAAACCAGGGTACTTGAAGAGCCAAAGACGCTAGATCTCCGCGTGCCGACAAAGCGTCAATAGATGTTTGAAATGGGACACGCCGCTCGCCTTTCAGGGATATCTTCTCAATCGCGAAGGCGCAACGTGCTGTTAGGGTGTCTTCGAGGTCAAGGCTTTTAGTATACGCCGCATTGCATCATCCTGCTAAGGTTTTCAGAAGGACAATTCAGTGGCTAGAGTTTTTTCTTCCGAATTATTTCTGAATTATTAATGAGCAGGGGAAGAGGTTCCGGGTTGCACCGGGCTGATGCTGCTGGAAGGCGAACCCTTGCACAGTAGTAAGCACAATATCAAAGCGCCTCCGCCAGCTCCGCCACCAGCCTCGAGCCATTTCGTATTGAGACCATGGCTCGCCGCTTCGGGGCGTGCGGGCGCTCCGCAGGCGGTCGATTCGTCCCGCGTCGCCTCCTGCCCTTCGTGCACGGTGGCCGAGCCCGACGATTTCTCCTCTGATGCTTTTCGCAGCGCACCGCCTTGCGTGATGTTCACGTCACTCTTGTGTGCGGCCACGTGGACCGAACCGCTCGTGTCGGTGACATCGTATTGCGTGCGACCGGGGGAGACAGGCTCGACTTTAATGCAGTTCACATGCACGCTCATCGAGGTTGAAGTTCCCACCGCAATGCCGCCGTGCTCGAGGGTTACGAAGTTATGTTCAAACTTTATGATGG
The DNA here is from genome assembly GCA_963789875.1 of uncultured Acidobacteriaceae bacterium. Taxonomy (GTDB): domain Bacteria; phylum Acidobacteriota; class Terriglobia; order Terriglobales; family Acidobacteriaceae; genus Sulfotelmatobacter. The sequence goes on from CAWBMI010000003.1 coordinate 403,780, forward strand.
ATTCCGGCTGGATCAGGATGGACGACCCTTCGGCATCGAGATTAGCGACAAATCCGGGTTTAGTCTCCAGCGAGTCGCCCGGAAAGATGACGGTCGAATCGCCGACTTCGGTGCCGTTCACAAACACTCCGCCCGTCCCGTGTACGATGGCGGAACCGGTATCCGCTGCCAGGAGCGAGAGCGGGAACAGGATCACCATCATCCAGGAGAGAAAATTGCGCGAAGCCGGCACACTCGCACCTGAGCTGCATTTGCACAGCATGTCCTAGCAAGATGGTAGAGGGAGGGGGTCAGGTCGTCTATTAGCTCTCTAGGTGCTCGTGGCATCAGGTAACTTCGCCTCGGCTCTCGAAGCTTGCCGGATTCTGCCTGCTCTTCGGTATGCTTACGAGCACGGGTTGATACGGTTTGGTTGTGGCGGGCGAGACAGACAGGACGTTGGGTTAAAGCCGATTGACGAAAGTGGAAAACACATCCGCCAAATACGCCGTCATCGAATTCCGCGACGTCGATTACTCTCTACCCACCGGCCAGCGGTTATTGCACGGCCTGAATCTCCAGGTGAGCCGTGGCGAGACTCTGGTGCTGCTGGGGCGCAGTGGGTCTGGGAAAACCACGACACTGAAGTTGATCAATCTCTTGTTGTCGCCAAGCAGTGGAGAAATACTGGTCAACGGAACGCTCACCCGCGATACGGATGTCATCCGATTGCGCCGCGGCATTGGTTACGTAATTCAGGATGTGGGCCTCTTTCCACACTTCAACGTGGAACGAAATATCGGCCTGGTCCCTCGAATCGAAGGTTGGGAACCAGAACGAATTCATCAGCGGGTTGAGGAACTCTTGCAAATGGTGGGACTCGAAGCCGCGATCGCCTCGCGCTATCCTCACCAACTTTCAGGCGGGCAGCGCCAGCGAGTGGGAGTAGCTCGAGCCCTGGCTGCAGACCCGCCGATACTGCTGATGGATGAACCCTTTGGCGCGCTGGATGCTTTGAGCCGCGACCAACTGCAGCGCGAGTTTCTCGCCCTGCAGCAACGCTTGCATAAAACCGTCGTCTTCGTCACTCACGACCTGCGCGAGGCTCTGCGGCTGGGGTCGCGCATAGCCCTTATGGAAGCAGGTCAGTTAGTGAGCGTTTTCTCCCCCGCCGGTTTCTTGCGTTCACCCGACCCGCTGCCATCGGCTTATGTCCGGGCCTTTGGAGAAGGACTTGATTCGGTAGCCAAACGAGGTTCCTCATGAACTACTTCCTGCAAAACCATCAGGAGATACTTGAGCTTACGCTGGAGCATCTCTGGCTGGTCGGAATCTCCACCCTGTTGGCGGTACTGATTGGCATTCCGCTCGGCATTGTGAGCGCCCACTGGCCGGTGTGGAACCGTCCGGTGCTAGGGACCGCAAACATTATTCAGACGGTTCCAAGTCTTGCGCTGTTTGGTTTTCTCCTGCCGGTGCCCTGGATCGGAGCCCGCGCCGACCGGTTAGCAATCTTAGCTTTGACTCTCTATGCTCTGCTGCCGGTGATCCGCAATACTTACACCGGAATCCGCGGCGTCGATCCCGCCGTGGTAGAAGCTGGGCGGGGTATGGGGCTTACCAGTAGTCAATTATTGTTTCAAGTCGAGTTGCCGCTGGCCTTGAGTGTGATTCTCTCGGGCGTGCGCGTGGCCGTGGTCGTATCGGTGGGGCTCGCCACCATCGCCGCCGCGATCGGCGCCGGCGGCCTCGGAGAATTCATTTTTCGGGGGCTGGCCATGGTGAACAACCAATTGATTCTCGCGGGAGCGATTCCCGCCGCCGTGCTCGCGCTGTCGGCCGATTTCGGTCTGGGATGGCTGGAGAAGCGTCTTCGGCCTCGGTAACCAGCCCGCATAACTTGAAGATGAAAACCCATTGCTACCAACTGAGCGCCGTTTTTCAATTGCTGCATGAGAACGTGCTCGCTCCGATCCTTCCAGTTCTAGTGTTGGTCTTCTCGCTGTCTTCCTGCGCGCCCTCTCATTCGGATCGCATTGTCATCGGATCGAAAAACTTTACCGAGTCTCTGATCCTCGGCGAACTTCTGGCTCAACAGATCGAAGCGCAGACTCATTTAAGAGTCGAGCGCCGCTTTTATCTTGCGGGAACTTATATCTGCCAGCAAGCGATGCTGGCCGGCCGCATCGATATCTATCCCGAATATACGGGCACGGCGTTGACCGCAATTCTTAAACAGCAGGTTCCAAACGACAAGTCCGGGGTCTACCAGCGAGTGAAGAGCGAATATGAATCTCATTACCAACTTACCCTCGGCCCGCCCTTCGGCTTCAACGATACGTTTGCTATGGAGATTCGCGGCGACGATGCCCGCCGGCTCGGCCTCAAAACTCTATCGCAAGCAGCCGGCTACGCATCCAAATGGCGCGCCGGATTCGGGTACGAATTCATGGAGCGTCCCGATGGCTATCCCGGGCTGGCTGCGGCCTACGGTCTGCGCTTCGCCGCGCCCCCGCGCATCATGGACCTGGGCCTTCTCGCCCCAGCGTTAAAAGACCATCAAATCGATATCGCAGCCGGCAATGCCACCGACGGACTGATTCTTGCCTTCGACTTCTTTATTCTCGAAGACGACAAACACTATTTCCCTCCCTACGAAGCGGTCGCGGTGGTTCGTCAGGAGATCTTGCAGCAGCATCCGGAAGTGGCAGCAGCGATTGCCGCGTTAGGCGATAAGATTTCCGACCAGGAAATGCAGAAATTAAACTACGCGCTGGATGGCGAGCACCGCGACGTGAAAGAGGTCGCGAGCGAATTCCTCAAAAGCAAAGGATTGGTTCACTAGAGCCGGTTTTTATTCGAACTGATGCACTGACCTGGTTGTGAGCCACAGTCGCGAAGCGGCGCAAGAATGTAGCCAGCCATGGGAAGAACGTAGAGGCATGCCAGCCCCGCAGGGGCAAAAGAGGAGTTATCTGCGAATTCGCTGTATTAGATCAGCAAGTCCCCTCGCAGGGTGAGCAGTGCGTTCCCTTTGAGTATCACGCGGTCTCCCTGAACCTCGCACCACAACTCACCTCCGCGTTGCGAGACCTGCCGCGCGTGCAGACTTATTTTTCCCAGCCGCTGCGCCCAGTAAGGTGCCAACGAACAGTGAGTCGAACCGGTGACCGGATCCTCGGGAATGCCATAGCTCGGTGCAAAATATCGCGACACAAAATCAGAGTTATCGCCGCGAGCTGTAATCGCGACTCCAGCAGGATGAAGCTTCTCCAGCAAACGCAGGTCAGGCAGCATAGACCGCACGTCGAGTTCGCGCTCGTATACCGCAAAAAAGTTATCTTCGATCTGCATCACCTCGACAGGAGCTTTCCCCCCGCTTTTGTCTAGACCTTCGATCAGAGCTGCGGGCGGATTCACGCACCTCCACGGCGGCAGGGCCGGAAAGTCCATGGCTAGCAGATCGCCTTGGCGAGAAACCGTAAGCCTGCCGCTAAAACGCGTCTCGAAGCGCACCGAATCGCGCTGCGGTTCGAGCATTCGCAAGATGATCCAGGCGGAAGCCAAAGTCGCATGTCCGCACAACTTCACCTCGCACCGCGGGGTAAACCAGCGCAATTCGTAATCGTCACCCCGAGGCACGAAAAAAGCGGTTTCAGAAAGATTGTTTTCGGCTGCGACGGCGCGCATCCGTTCGTCATCTAACCAGCCTGCAAGCGGACACACCGCGGCCGGATTGCCCGTAAACGGCTTCGCCGTGAATGCATTGAGATGAAATATCTGTAGGGGCATTACCCTATGGTACGCGCCGGCAAAAGGGCATAGAATCCCAGGATTGCGCGCCTGCTGTGCCGTAGCAGTATTTCGTCCGCTCGCCCAGATTGGGGGATTTCGAATGCTTGCCACGCAGAGCGACCTCGTCAGCCGTGAAGAACTAAGCCGGCAAATCTCCGCCGCCCGTCAACAGACCGACGATCTTTTTTGCGTAGTCAGACCCGAATTCTTGTACGACCGGCCGATCGCCGAACGTCACCGCATCATTTTCTACGTGGGACACCTCGAAGCATTCGATTGGAATCTTTTTCACGAGCGCGTGTTCGGATTGAAAAGCTTTCATCCCGAGTTTGACCGTCTCTTCGCTTTCGGCATCGACCCGGTCGGTGGAGGATTACCCACTGATCAACCTTCTGACTGGCCATCCATCGAAAAAGTACGCGATTACGTAAGAGAAATCCGCGCAGCCCTCGACGACAAAGTCGACGCTGTTACTGATTCTCAGATGCCGCTGGGCGATGGCTTCACCTTGAACACTCTGCTGAACGTGGCTATTGAGCACCGGCTTATGCACGCGGAAACGCTGGCCTACATGCTTCACCAATTGCCCCTCGATAAGAAAGACCGGCAAGCCGATCCAGTAACCGCCGTTACTCCATCGGTTGTTCACCGGAGCATCGCGATTCCCTCCGGCTCGATAACTCTCGGTCTCCCGCGCTCGGGCGAATCGTTTGGCTGGGATAACGAATTCGAAGCCCATACGGTCGAGGTACCGGCATTTGCCATCGACCAATACCAGGTGAGCAATCGTCAGTATCTGGAGTTCATTGCGGACAATGGTTATGAAACCCGCGCCTTATGGGACGCTGCCGACTGGGATTGGAAGTCCGCGGAAAGGATTTCTCATCCGGCTTTCTGGAAGCGCGACGGAAATCAATGGCTCTACCGAACGATGTTCGAAGAAATTCCTATGCCGCTCGACTGGCCCGTCTACGTGAGTCAGGCCGAGGCCAAGGCTTACGCGGTCTGGGCAGGGAAGTCGTTGCCTACCGAAGCCGAGTGGCAGCGAGCAGCATATGGCGCGCCGAACGGCGAGCGCGATGGTCATTATTCATATCCATATCCATGGGGCAAGGAAGCGCCCGCAGCCAGATTCGGCAACTTTGATTTCGCCAGTTGGGACCCGGCGCCGGTAAACGCTTTTCCCGCCTCCCAAAGCGCCTTCGGAGTTCAAGGACTGCTGGGCAATGGTTGGGAGTGGACCGCCACCGAGTTCGCTCCGTTTCCCGGCTTTGAAGCTTTTCCTTTTTACCCGGGCTACTCAGCCAATTTTTTTGATGGCCAACACTTTGTCATGAAGGGTGGCTCGCCGCGTACGGCAGCGTGCATGTTGCGCAAAACTTTCCGCAACTGGTTTCAGCCCCACTATCAATTCGCCTACGCGGGCTTTCGCTGCGTAAAACGCTGACTCCCAAACCGGAGTTGGAAGAAACGAAGGAGTGAGCCATATGATCGTTCAAACCGTTACCCCGAACGCAAGCTATGAATTCGCGGTGGATGTGCGTGCCGGTCTCACCCAACCGGAGCAAAAAGAACTACCATCCAAGTATCTGTACGACAATGTGGGCTCGGCCTTATTCGAAGTCATCTGCCATTTGCCGGAGTATGGACTCACTCGCGCCGACGAGCGCCTATTGCAGCGCCACGGAGCTGACATCGTCGACCGCTTGCCGACCAACATCGCCGTGGCCGAACTCGGCAGCGGAAGCGGCAAGAAAACGCGCCAGGTGCTCGAGGCTCTTTGCCGCCGCCAGCGCACCCGCTACTATCCCATCGAGATTTCTCGTTCCGCTCTCGTCATGTGCGAGCGCGAACTCAGCGACATCGATTCCATCAGCATTCTGGGCTTCGAGCGCGAGTATCTCGATGGGCTGCTCGAAGTAGCTGCGGAGCGGCGCCTCGGCCAGCATTTGCTGGTGTTGTTTCTTGGCAGCACGATCGGAAATTTCGACCGCCCCGCCGGTACTCAATTTCTCAAACAAGTTCGGAACATTCTGCAGCCCGGCGACTCGCTGCTGCTCGGAACCGATCTGGAGAAATCCAGCTCGCAACTGCTCGCGGCTTACGACGACGAACTGGGGGTGACTGCGGCCTTCAATCTGAATCTCCTGGCCCGCATCAATCGTGATCTCGATGCCGATTTCAATCTCGATCACTTTGAACACATGGCAAAAATTAATTACGAAGCGCGCAGCGTAGAAATGCACTTGCGTTCTAAGCGGCGCCAGACCGTGAACATCCCAGCGGCCGAGCTCACGTTGGAGTTCCAGGCAGGAGAAACCATCTGGACCGAGAGCAGTCACAAATACTCTCCGCAAGAAGTTTTTCAGATGGCTCTCACTACAGGCTTCCGCTGCGAGGTGCAATGGATCGATGAGCAGTGGCCCTTCGCCGAGAGCCTCTTGATCGCGGAATGAAGTCGCCGGCTCAGGTTTTTCTCGCGCTCGTCGCAGCTCGTCGCTGCTCTCGCTGATTCCTGCAAAAGTTTTCCTATCGGAGTAAAACTTTGTAAATCAGGCCGTTTCATGCGCTTTCCCATGTAGATTATAAATGGATGAAAACGCCGAATCATGAGCGCAGGATTGAGGTTAGGATCGCGCTTTTTGCCATCGCGCTCTCCCCAGCGGGATGGCTCGGGACGATGCTTCCTCGAAGTTGTGCGGCGCTCGCCCTGCAAACGCAGCCCGCGAATGCCTCGGGCGCTGCGCTGGTCAGAAACATCGGCGCAATCAAGGCCATCAACGGAAACAACCTAACACTCACGCCTGACTCAGGCCCCGACGTAGCTGTCGCGGTCCAGCCTGCAACGCGCATCGTTCGCGTCGCGCCCGGCGAGAAGGATCTCAAGAACGCAACCCCCATTCAGTTGCAGGATCTCCAAGTCGGGGATCGCGTTCTTGTGGCGGGCAAAACCTCCTCCGACAGTCCAAGCGTGCTGGCTTCCTCGGTTGTGGTGATGAAGCGCTCCGATCTGCAGGCGCGCGACCAGCAGAATCTGCAGGACTGGCAGAAGCGCGGGGTTGATGGATTGGTTAAAACAATCGACCCGACCGCTGGAACTGTAACCATTTCCGCTCGCAGCAAGAATCTGATCATTCATGCGTCCGGCACCGCTGTGATTCGCCGCTATCCGCCTGACTCCGTGAAGTTCGAAGACGCGAAGCCCAGCGCGTTGCAGCAGATCCAACCCGGCGACCAGATCCGCGCCCGAGGCGAACGCAGCCCGGACGGCAATGATTTCAGCGCCGAAGAGATTGTCTTTGGGACGTTCAAAAATTTCGCCGGCACCGTCGAATCCGTGGACGCAAGTTCATCCAAACTCACCGTTCACGATGTATTGTCGAAAAGAAACGTGACGATAAAAATCACACCGGACTCTCTGCTTCGGCAGTTGCCGCCCGAGATGGCACAGATGATGGCAAAGCGTTTGAAAGCTGCGGCTCTGGGTGCGATGAGCGGTGCTCCCAACTCAGCCGCATCGACGAACGATCCGAGTGCGCGCCCAGTCGGCAGTCCAGGAGGCAATGCTTCCTCCCGGCCCGGAGGTGCTCCCGATTTGCAACGCCTGATCAGTCGCGCTCCTGCTGTGTCATTGGCGGGCTTGCACAAAGGCGACGCGGTGGTAGTTCTCTCGACCGAGGGCACTGCTTCGGAAGCGGGCACCGCGATTACGTTGGTCAGCGGCGTCGAACCGATTCTGCAAGCGGCGCCGAACGCGGGCCAGGCCATGATGCTTGCCCCCTGGAGCCTGGGCGCGCCTGCGGGCGGCGACGCTGGTCCATAGAATTAACAAGCTGAAGGTCATCGTGGAGACAGGCAACGTCTCCGCATCAAATCAGTTAAGCACTGAACGGATTATTAGATGAAAGTACGGAAGTGTTTTCTTTTTGCGTTGGCATGTTTATTGATGTGCTCTTGCGCGGCTCTGGCGCAGACTACTCCTACGCAAACGTTTTCTCCGCAAGCTGCCGCGGCGCAAACTACGACTGGCTCTCTGCGCGGACAAGTCACCGATCCCTCCGGAGCGGCTATCGCGAATGCGAGCGTCGTACTGCTGCCCTCGGCGGCATCCGCCTTGCCAATCAAGACTCAGGCCAATGGGCAAGGCCAGTATGAATTCAACGGGCTTCCTGCCGGACAATACACGCTTAACGTGGTTGCGTCGGGATTCTCCGTTTACAAAAACGACAATGTTGCCATCGCTCCGGGTCAGCCTCTTCGCCTCAACGTTGCCATGGCCATTGAAGTCGAAGAGCAAAAAATTCAAGTTTCCGATACTGCTCCCACCGTCGATGTGAATCCCGCAGACAACGCCGGAGCTATCGTCCTATCCGGCAAGGAACTCGAGGCCTTGCCCGACGATCCCGACGAATTACTCACCGATCTGCAAGCCCTGGCCGGGCCCTCCGCTGGACCCAACGGTGGCCAGCTTTACATTGACGGGTTTACCGCGGGTCAGCTTCCTCCGAAAGAATCGATTCGCGAGATTCGCATCAACCAGAATCCCTTCTCCGCCGAGTTCGACAAAATCGGCTACGGCCGCATCGAGGTGTTCACCAAACCCGGCACCGATAAGTTTCACGGCCAGGTCCAGGTGAACGCCAACGATTCCGCATTCAATTCTCCTAACCCCTTCGGCGGCGCCAATCAGCCCGGCTACGATACGACTCAATTCAGCGGCAACGTCAGCGGGCCTATTAATAAGAAGGCTTCGTTTTTCTTCGACGCCCAGCGCCGCAATATCAACGATCTCTCAGCCATCAACGCCATCACGCTCGACCCGACTACCCTCACGGAAACGCCGCTCATCGAAGCTATTCCGTTTCCCCGGCACCGCACGAATCTCAGCGCCAGGCTCGATTTCGCGCCGACGAAGAATAATACGCTGACCGCGCGCTATCAGTATTATCGCGATACGGAGAACAACAACGGTATCGGCCAATTCACTTTGCCTTCGCAGGGCTACAACTCCGATTCGACCGAGCACACGCTGCAGATTAGTGATACGCAAGTGATCGGCGCGAAAATCATCAACGAAATTCGCTTCCAATACCTGCGCGAACTGGATGATCAAATCGCTCTGAACTCTCAGCCCACGATTAACGTCCTGGGTTCGTTCGATGGTGGCGGCAATAATCAGGGCAGAATTCTCGACCACCAGGATCACTACGAACTGCAGAACTACACCTCCATCATCCACGGCAATCACACGGTGAAGTTCGGAGCGCGGCTGCGCGGCATTCGCGACGCCAACAGCCAGACCTCCGGCTTCAATGGCGAATTTGTCTTTTCTTCTTTGCTGCCGACCCAGCAAGAGACCAGTTGCATTCCAACTGCAGGGCAGGCTCCGTGCCCGGTTTCATACGCCACGGCAATTCAGAATGCCGGGAGTCTCACCCAACCCATCGCTACTCAACTCACCTTCACCGTGGGAAGCCCGCCGCTGGTGGTGGGCAATTTCGATGGAGGGCTTTACTACCAGGACGATTGGAAAGTTCGGACGAACATCACGCTGAGCTACGGCCTGCGCTTCGAGACTCAAACCGGCATTCAGGATCACGCAGATTGGGCGCCGCGCCTGGGCTTTGCCTGGGGAGTTGGTGGCAAAGGGGCGCCGCCGAAGATCGTTTTGCGCGGCGGCTACGGAATTTTCTATGACCGGTTTCAGGAAGCTCAAATCCTCGAAGCTAATCGTCTGGACGGCATCACGCAGGAACAATTCGTCATCGACAATCCCAAGTGCCCGTCGCTAACCGATATCGCCGGCTGCTCGGGAGCCGTCATTCCCGCCACGCCAACGATCTACCAGATCGGCCCTCGGTTGCATTCGCCCTACACCATGCAAAGTGCTATTAGCGTCGAGCGGCAACTTACCAAGGCCTCAACTCTGAACGTGACTTACCTGAACTCGCGCGGCTTTGATCAACTGCTTACCATCAACGCCAACGCTCCGTTCCCCGGAACCCCTTGTAGCCCTGACTGCGCTTCTCGATCTTCGAATCTTTACCGCTACGTTTCCGAGGGAGTCTTCCGCCAGAATCAATTGATCGCCAACACCAACTGGCGCGTCGGTTCGAAGGTACAACTCTTCGGCTACTACGTCTTGAACTATGCCAATAGCGATGCTTCGGGCGTTTCCGGCTTTCCTTCGAACTCTTACAAGATCAGCTCCGACTACGGCCGCGCATCGTTCGACGCGCGCAATCGACTCTTCTTCGGCGGATCATTCGGCGCGCCCTACAACATCCGCTTGAGTCCGTTCATGGTTGCGAGTTCAGGATCACCTTTCAACATCACCACCACGAACGATCTCAATAACGACTCCATCTTCAATGACCGTCCGGGGCTGGTTTCGACCGCGACATGCTCAGCGGTGGTTGCCCCGACTGCACCCTCAACTAGCTATTGCACACCGCTCGGCACCTTCGACGCCGTCCCCAAGGCTGGCGAGAGAATTGTCCCTATCAACTACGCCACTGGCCCAATCCATGTCGTGATGAATCTACGCCTGACCAAGACCTTCGGCTTCGGTCCCAAGGTCACTCGTGCAGCCGGGACTCAAGGAGGCGGCGGTGGTGGAGGCGGCGGAGGGCGCGGGGGTGGTGGCGGTGGACCGCGCGGCCCACTGTTCGGCGGCGGACCCGGCGGTCCGCCCAGCAGCACTTCGGATCACCGCTACAGCGTCACTTTCGGGGTGTCGGCTCGAAACGTGTTTAATAAAGTGAATTTAGCGAACCCCAGCGGTATTTTAGGCTCAAGATTCTTCGACACACCGAACAGCCTGGCGCAGAACGGGCCTTTCTCCAACGGAGCAGCCAACCGCCGCATCGACTTGCTGGCGACCTTCAACTTTTAGGGGCGAGTGCATGTCGGTGCACTGAATCCCTGTGGGGCAGTTTTTTTCAAGGCTCTTCGGTGGTGCAACGCTTTCAGCGCTGCGATGTAGGCGCTTAAAAACTCAACTATCATTTATTCTGGAAGGGTACCTTCAAACGTCGTTCTAAGCTTAATTTTGACTTTGATTCCCACCACAAGACGCCGCTTCCTTGTCTCCGCCACCGCCGCAGCAACGGCCGGAATCGCTGCGGATTCACTTCTGCTCGAGCCCAACCGCCCGGTTATTTTTCGGAGAGATTTCGTTCTTCCGCGCTGGCCCGAGCGCATGAACGGATTCACCATCGCCCTCCTCAGCGATTTTCATTACGACCCATATTTCTCCGCCCATCCTCTGCACGCTGCGATTCCAATGGTCAATGGCCTTCATCCAGACCTAGTCGCGCTCACGGGCGATTTTGTCACTGCACCCGACATCGGGGACAGCGCCAAAGCGGCGCTCGATGCCGAGCCCTGTGCCCGTTTCTTGCATCAGCTAACAGCGCCTTATGGCCTGTGGGCCGTGCTCGGAAACCACGATTACGATACTGACCCCGACCATGTCACACGCGCGCTGCAAGCCGAGAATATTCCTGTGCTATCCAATCAGGCGCAACCCATCGAGCGCGACGGCCAACGCTTCTGGCTCGCCGGGGTCAACGATGTGCTGAGCGGTACCGCCAATCTCGCTGGCGCGTTAAGCAAGGTCCCTCCGGCCGAAGCCGTCGTTCTGCTCGCGCATGAGCCCGACTATGCCGACGAGGTTTGCAAATTCCCCGTGGACCTGCAGCTTTCCGGGCACTCTCACGGAGGTCAGGTCAGAATTCCTTTACTGCGTCCCTTTTTTTTGCCGGAGCTAGCCAGAAAATATGTATGGGGAACCTATCGCGTCGGTCCGCTTCCTCTCTACACGAATGCCGGCCTAGGCACCGTCAATCTCCCCGTGCGTTTCAATTGCCCGCCCGAGATCACACTGCTGACGTTGCGAGGAGGGAAGTAGTTTTCTTCCGCAAAGCTTCAACTTTCATGTGCAAAGCCCTGCATTTGCAAGCGTTCTCATGAGAATCGGTACGACGTAAGAGGCTGAGAAAACAGCGGTTATGCGATCTTCCCTCTGGTCCAAGAAGTGCCCATAGAAGGGTTACTCAGCACTTGCGGCTGGCTGTAAGGAAGGTTGCACGCATGTTTCGCCGAATCGTCTGGCTCGGTTTTCTAATCCTTGCCGTCTCGCTCTCGGGTGCTTCGGTGGAGACGCCGTTTCCGCGTCAGCCCACCATTCGGCTCGGTGCGCGCGAACTCCAGACTTGGAAGCCTCCTGCTCGCGCCGCCGAATTCGCCGAAGTGCCTCACCTGAGCGTGCGCTCGCGCTGCGCCGACACTCAGCCTCCAGAGGCTTTAACGACTCCGAATCCCCTGCTCGTGCCCGTGGCTGCTGGTGCCAAAGTGAAAGTGAGCTTCATCGTAGGAGCGGATGGGCGTGTGCACAGCCCTATCATTCTGCAAAGCTCCGGAGTGCTCGGGGATCGCAACATCCTGCAGACGGTTCGCAATTGGCGTTATCGTCCCGCAACCTGCAACGGCGTGCCCATCGAGACCGAGGGCAGGATCGAGTTTTCCCGGCGCTGAATTAGCTTGCTTAAGCTAGAATGACCGGAGACCTTCCCCCTGACGGGCGGTCTTAAATCGTGGACAGAGACAAGAAGATATCGAGACCGTTAGCAACCGCGACTCCGCCGGAGTCCGAGCGTCATGAAGCCCACGCTCCTCACAACCCGGCTCTCGGCGAGATTTACGAACAGCTTGTTCCCCAGATCACCAATCGCCACCGCCCTAATCAGGATGCCATCACCGCCGCTCTCCATGCCATGCAACGCCTGGCCACTGAAATGGACTCCGAGCAAGCCGCCGAGGATTCCGCCGGCCCTTCGCTAACGCCCCCCTCAAAACCGTGCGCTGCCTGCGGCCATCACAATCGCGCCGGCAATAAGTTCTGCGGCACATGTGGACTCTCTGTGGAACATTCTCAGCTTCCATCCGAATCCCATCCAGCGCCGGCGCCACCTTTGCCACAGGTTGAGTCCGAGGTGCAGCAAGCGATGCCCGAATTTCACGCTCCGGCTAACGCCGTGGGAGCGATTCATCACTATCATCACCACTACCACCATCACTATTTGCCGACGGGCGCAGCGCATGTTTCTGGTGGTGCCGAGCCCGGACTAATGGCTGCGCGGCCCAATGCCAACGAGAGCGCGCGCGAAGCCGACCGAATGCGCATCGCTGCCGCGTCCAAGGGCGAACCCATGAGCCGCGGCGAAGCTGCCGTGCGCCGCCTTACTCAGGAATGGGTTCTGGCCTGTAATACCCGCCAACTCGATGAGTTGCTCGACCTCTACGCTCCCGATGCCCTGGTTCTACGTTCGAATTTGCCTACCATTCGCGGCGCAGGCGCGGTGCGCGAGTTCTTTTTCTCGGCGCTCGAAGCCGGACTGGGCGAAGTCTCCGTCGAGCCGTTGCGCGTTGAAGTCCTCGGCGACTTGGCTCACGAGGTAGGACGCTACAGCGCGCTCGTGCCGGGCACCACTGGCAAACGCCGCGAAGAGCGCGGCAAATATCTCTGGGTCTTTGCCAAGCAAAGCAACGGCGAGTGGAAGCTCGTCTCAGAATGCTGGTCCGCCGACCTGACCATCACGGGCGCCGAATCGGACGTACCGAAATTCCCCGGCCCCACTTCAGCCAAGGGCATTTCGCGCAAGGGCGTCTAGATCGAGAAGGGAATGATTTCAGCCTTCGCGCGTCACGTTTTCCGGACTTTTCTCCTGCCCTTGCGCTTTTAAGCCCACTCTTGTCTATAATGGCCGGGGTTGTAGCGGGCGTGTGGGCCGCCCTCGGGAATCAGTCTTTGGGCATCTCGCGACTGCGCTGTCCACGGAGTTCCATTTGTCTGTAGATTGCATGAATGTGAAGCCGGGAATCGAAGTGGCCAGCCTCACCGATGTGGGCTGCCAGCGCGAGAACAACGAGGATTCGCTCCTCTATTGGGAGCCGACCGGAGATGAGCAATTCGAGCGCACCGGACGATTGGCGGTAGTCGCCGACGGCATGGGTGGATATGAAGGTGGCCAGGAGGCCAGCCGTCTGGCCGTAAATACAGTTCGCGAAGTCTATGAACAGGTTGTTCGCGATGATCCGCACACCGCTTTGCTCGAGGCTTTCGCCACCGCTCACACCAGAATTCAGGATTATGCCGAACTTCACCCCGAACTCCATGGCATGGGCACAACCTGCACGGCGGCGGTGATCCGCGGTCGGCAGCTTTACTTCGCGCATGTTGGAGACAGCCGCCTTTACCTTGTGCGCGACGCCATCATCTCCCGCCTTACGCGCGATCACTCCTACGTGGGCCGACTAGTCGAAAGCGGCATCGTCCGCCCCGAGGATGCCGAGAAGCATCCCCAGCGCCACATTCTTACCGCGGCTCTTGGGGCCGGCACGGAAGTTGCGATCGAGGCAGGCAACCAAAGTCTGGATCTGCAGGACTCCGATGATCTTCTTTTATGCACGGACGGCCTTTGGGGTGTAGTGACCGAACAAGAATTGACCGCGGCCTCGACCGAGAATGGGCCTGCCGAGTGCTGCGCGGCGCTGGTGCAACTGGCCCGTCAAAGAGGCGGTCCCGATAACATCACTGTACAAGTTTTGCGCATCCTGGCCGAATCCTGAGCCTCAATTGTGGCCAGTCGGTGGAAACCTTTCGGTTCCACGCTGCAAACCGATGCGCATCGCAGTCGATGCAACCCCTTTCATCCGGCAACGCAAATAACTAAAAACACTGATTTTAGGCAGCTGCGGAGTAAAGGCCAGAAATGGCTTGAGAGTTGCTTGAGGCTTAATGTCGACAAAGTCTAGTAATACAATGGACTTTGTGGCATAATCACTCGCCATGAAGATATCGCAAAAAGGACTCTACGCGCTCCAAGCCATGATGATGCTAGCCCGTCACCACCATCAAGGCGCCATCAAGATTCGTGAAATCGCCTACGAGGAAGATCTTCCGGAAAAATTTCTGGAACTGATCCTGCTCGAGCTGAAGAACGCGCGCATGGTGGAAAGCGTGCGCGGCGCCAAGGGCGGGTACCAGTTGCGCCGCGAACCTTCCGAAATCCGCATCAGCGAAATCATGCGTTTGATCGATGGACCGCTCGCTCCCTTCGGCGATGCCGAACAGTTGCGCGTGCTCATCGATCGCGATCTGCCGCACCGGGCGCTCTATCAGTTATTTCTCGACGTGCGCGACGCCGCCGCCAAAATTCTGGAAAACACCACGCTGGCCGACCTGATCTCTGGCCCCGGTCCGAGAGGCAAACGCTCCGCCAAGAAAAAAGAAAAAGCCAGCGTCCTCCCCATGGTTGCCGGGGGTCACAAGGGTGAGTAAACGCCTCGTATTAGGGTTCCTCATGGCTTGCGGTGCGATTTCCGGTTGGGCGCAAACCACCATACGTGTAGGCGCATTCCCCAACATCACGCATGCGCAGGCCATGGTGGGCAAGTCCGACGGCTGGTTCGAGAAGGCCATGGGCCCCCAGGTTAAAGTGCAGTGGACCAGCTTCAATGCCGGTCCTGCCGCCATTGAAGCCTTGTTCGGCGGCGCCATCGATATGACCTATGTTGGCCCAAATCCGGCGATTAACGGCTATGTGCGATCGAACGGCGAAGCTGTTCGCGTTATCGCCGGAGCGGCCAGCGGAGGCGCATCGCTCATCGTGCGCAACGACAGCGGCATTCAGAAGCCCGAAGATTTCCACGGCAAGCGTGTTGCTTCTCCTCAGTTCGGCAACACGCAAGATGTCGCGCTCCGCAATTGGCTGAAGGGTCACGGCTTGAAGACCAACGACAAGGGTGGCGACGTGCAGATCGTTCCCATGGCGAACCCCGATCAGCTCACGCTATTTCTCAAGAAGGATCTCGATGCTGCCTGGGCTCCCGAACCCTGGGCTACACGCCTGATCCACGAGGGCAATGGCCACCTTTTCGTCGATGAGCGCACGCTCTGGCCCAACGGTCAGTTCGTGATCGGACTCCTAGTGGTGAATCCGAAATTTCTAAGAAATCATCCCGACTTGGTCAAGAGCTGGATTCGAGCCAACGTCGATTTAACCGATTGGATCAACGCTCATCCCGCCGACGCCAAGAAACTCTTGAACCAGCAGATTCAAGCTGAGACCGGCAAAGCCCTAGCCCCGGTCATTCTGGACGAGGCTTTCGCCCGCCTGCAGGTCACATACGACCCACTGCAGAGCGCACTCGCTACGGCTGCGCAGCAGGCTTTCGACGACGGTTTCCTCGGCCGCCAAATGCCCGACCTGTCGCGCCTCTATGACCTAACCCTGTTGAACCAGGTTCTCGCGGAAAAGGGAAGAAAGGCCATTCAATGAGCACCAACGCGCACAACTTTCCAGCACAGCTTCCTATCCCGATCAATCCCCGCCTTCCGGTTCGCAGTGAGGGTTCACGCGGCAGGCGGGGCCTCGCCAGCGGCCTGCGTTCCTCCTACGGACTTTCCCTCGAGGTCCCAAAAGTTGGGTTAAGCGATATCTGTCTTAGCTACCGCACTCACGGCGGCGACCGCTTGCTCGCCCTCGATAACATCAACCTGCAGGTGAAGGCAGGAGAGTTTCTCTGCATCGTCGGACCCTCGGGCTGTGGCAAGTCCACTTTGCTGCATTTGATCGCGGGCCTGCACCAACAAACCTCCGGCCAGATTCTGATCGACGGCAAACCGGTGCAAGGGCCAGGCACCGATCGCATCCTCATTTTTCAGGAGCTTGGCCTCTTTCCCTGGCTCACCGTCGGACAGAACGTCGAATTCGGCATGAAGATGAAAGGCATCGGCAAAGCCGAAAGGGAAGAGAAGACTCGCTATTACCTTCGCCTCGTGCACCTCTCCAAGTTCAAGGAAAGCTATACCCATCAACTCTCCGGTGGCATGCGGCAGCGTGTAGCCCTAGCCCGCGCTCTGGCGACAGAGCCCGATGTTCTACTCATGGACGAACCCTTTGCTGCGCTCGATGCTCAGACTCGCGATCTTCTGCACGACGAACTTGAACGCATCTGGGCCGAGACCGGGCGCACCATCATCTTTGTTACGCACAATGTCCGCGAAGCTTTACGCCTAGGCGATCGCGTAGCTCTGCTCACCTTCCGCCCTGGCCGTGTGAAGCGCGAATTTCCCGTGGACCTGCCGCGGCCCCGCGTGCTGGAAGACCTGGCCGTGGCCCGCGCCGCATCGGAGATTCTCGGCGAATTGCGTGAAGAGATTAACCGCTCCCTCGAAGTCGAATACAGCGTCGGCGAAAAACCGCACGTAGAGCCAGGAGTGGGACAGTTACAGCGATGAAACGCGCCGCCCGACTAATCGCCTTTTACGCCGGACTCTTCGCTCTTTGGACACTGCTGGCCCAATTGAAGATCTGGCCGCCTTACCTGTTTCCCACACCATGGGGCGTCGGCGAGGCCATGTATGCGGGCTTCAAAGATCACAGCTACTGGATCGCCATCGCCGTCAGCATGCGTCGTGTTCTGATCGGCTATGCGATTTCGGTCGTGCTCGGCATGGTCCTCGGACTTGGCGTAGCCAGCAGCAAATTTCTTGAAGAGACCGTGGGCGGTCTGCTCGTGAGTCTGCAAAGCTTGCCCAGCATCTGCTGGTGGCCTTTGGCGCTGCTTTGGTTCGGTCTCAGCCAGAACGCGATTCTGTTCGTCGTGATCATGGGATCGTTACTCTCGGTCACGTTGGCCATGGAAGACGGACGTAAGCAAATGCCAAAAATCTACGGCATGGCAGGGCGCAATCTCGGGGCTAGTGGATTTCAACTATTTTGGCATGTGCTCCTGCCTGCTAGTCTTCCGTTCATCGTTTCCGGCTTGAAGCAGGGCTGGGCATTTGCATGGCGTTCCCTGATTACCGCCGAGATGCTGTATTTAAGCCTTGGCTTGGGGCAGGTTTTGATGATGGGCCGAGACCTGAACGACATGAGCGCCGTGATTGCCGTGATGATTCTCATAATAGCCATCGGGTACGTTGTGGATGGAGTAGTGTTCAAGTCGATGGAGCGCCATTTGCAACAGAAGTGGGGGCTTACGTCGTCAACCTAAGTCCTCGGTCTACAAGAAATTCCCCCTACGATCTTCAAAAATTTAACTTTCTATTAACTAAAGGGGTAGGTTTGCTGCTTCCGAATCACCACTAAGTCGATTGTAATAATAGTTACACTTCGATTGATCAAATATGCTGCGGCTGGACCAAGGATATGCCGGACCATACTGCCGCCTCAGTGAAAGCTTTTTGTTTTACTCCCCCGGAACCTGTACTTCGAACAAACTGAATTCGGAACAAACTCAAAAAGGAGAGACTACTTCCATGAAAGCAACCAATACCCTGTTTATCATAGCCCTCACGCTTGCGGCGTTTACCGCCGGCGCTTGGGCAGAAAGTCCGGCCTCGCCAGCGCCAGCGGCTGCAGCGGCCGCTCCGGCTCCCGCTCCAACCACCGTCACCGCGGCCGATGTTCAGTCGTTGAAAGACGCGCTGGCCGCGCAGCAATTGCAGATCGAACGCCTTACCAAACAATTGGAACTTCAGCAAGCCTGGCAATTGCGCCGATCCGGCGCGGCCAGCTCGGATGCTCCCCAACCAGCTCCCGAACAGTTAGCCGCAGTCTCGACTACGGTTGCGGTGCCGCAGAGTGGCACGTCTGGCCCTGGCCTCAATATGCAAGAGAACCCGCCCCCTTCTTCGAATCCCCTGGAGAGTCCGGTCATCTCAATTCACTTCAAGGGCATCACGATCACCCCTGCCGGCTTTGCTGAAGCTGCATTTGTGCGCCGGTCGAGAGCACTCGCCGCCGACCTACCCACGCCTTTGAACTCTCTGACCATGCCGGGCGCTTCCCAGAGCAATTTGTCGGAGTTCTTTGGCTCTGGACGCCAGTCTCGTCCAACCATCTACGTCGATGGGCGCATGAAGAATGTCGAGTTCTCCAGCTATGTATCTGGTGACTTCCTCTCTTCCGCTGACACATCCTCCGCGACGCAGACCAACAGTTACTCGTTCCGTCTTCGCCAGGCATGGGGCCAGGTAAAGTCCGATAGCGGATGGAGCATCCTCGGCGGTCAGATGTGGAGTCTCGTCACCGAAAACAAGGCCGGCATCGCGCCCAGCGACGATCTCGGCAAAACCAATGACGCCCGCCCGGCGACCATCGACCCCAGTTACAACGTCGGGTTCAGCTTCGCCCGACAGTACGGCCTTCGCCTGGCAAAAGACTTCAACCATAAGGTGGCGTTAGCCGTGGCCATTGAGAATGCCCAAGGCACTCTCACCACGCACGGAAACACCGACAACTTCCTGCTTGGTTCGATCGGCGCCACCAACAGCTACAACAACGCTCTCACCTCTTGTGCTACCAACACCTACACACCCACCGGAGGAACCGCCCCGGTCTACTACGTCACTTGCACCCCGACTGCGACTTACACTTTCAACCCGTCGCCGGATATCGTGGCCAAGGTAGCGTTCGATCCCGGGTTCGGACACTACGAAGTTTTCGGCTTGTATGACCGCTTCCGCGACCGCGTCTTCCCTTGCGCCGACTTCGTAATCGGCGGCACGACGAATTGCGCGAGTCCAGCCACCGCGGCTACCGGCGCATTCAACTCTTCAAAAAACGGTGGCGGCTTCGGCGCCAACGCTCGCTGGAACTTCTACGACAAGCATATCGTCTTCGGCCTACACGCCTTCGGTGGCCAGGGCATAGGACGGTACGGCGCGGCCCAGCTTTCCGACATGGCAATTCACGCCAACGGAACGCCGGACCTCATCAAGAACTATCAAGGGCTTGCTACCCTTGAATGGCACGGCAAGAAGCTCGATGTTTACTCCTACGCCGGCTCGGAGTATGACGCCAGAACCAGCGACTACGATCTCAACACCAAGACGTACGTTGGCTACGGCTCCGACCATTTCAACAACTCCGGTTGCTACTCTGAAACTGCTCCTTCCATCGCCACGACCAACGGCTTCAACCCGGGCTCTCTGACGAAGTGCACTGCCGATACCCGAGCCATCATCGAAGGCACGCTTGGCTTCTGGTATCGCTTTTACAACGGCCCCAGAGGTAGATTCCAGTTCGGTACGCAATACTCCTACGTGACCCGCCAGACCTGGGCCGGTACGGGCTTCACCAAAGGGGTTGGAGTCTCACCCGAAGGCCTGGATGGAATGGTTTTCACCTCGTTCCGTTATTACTTGCCGTAAAACGCAATGGATCCCGCGCCATGGACGTCGGCGCGGGATCATTTCCACAATGCGTTCAACGGCTCATTCACCTTCCGGGGGGCGCCTTCCCCTCGGAAAACGCCGCCGGCCCGGTTACGGCTACTCTCCTTTTCCGGGCCGGTGGTGCTAACGTAATCTACGACAGAACCTTTGGCTTTGAAGGGGTGCGGCTTCAGGCCGCGCCGTCAGATAAGAAGAATGAACCGGGCTTCAGCCCCTGAGGGACGTCTCTGAACTCCAGACGGCACTTTCTGAAAACACTCTCCGCCGCCACGCTGGCCGCAGCCGCGGCTCGATCGACCTTAACCTGGGCGGTTCCGCAAAACCAAGCCATTCCCTTTGTCGGCGCAGACGGCCTAATCCTGCGCTCTCTCCGCTTCGTCGATCTGGAAAGCCCCGTTGAGTATTTCAATACCTGGCTCACACCCGTCCCGCACTTCTTCGTGCGCAATCACATGCATGAGCCCAGCGAACTCGATCCGCAGGACTGGCGGCTCACGATCGGCGGTGAAGTAGAAAAGCCGCTAACACTGAATCTGACTGGGCTCTCGAAGCTGGAGACCCACTCGGTGGTAAATACGCTGGAATGCGCTGGCAATGGGCGCAGCTTATATCGTCCTCAAGTGCCGGGCATTCAGTGGGCCAAGGGAGCGGTCGGTACCGCGCGCTTCTCTGGCCCGCGGCTACGTGATGTCTTGCAGCGCGCGGGAGTAAAACCCACCGGAAAGCACGTCATGTTTCGCGGACTCGATGAAGTCCCCGGCAAAGTCCCGCCCTTCATTCGCAGCATTCCGATCGAGAAAGCTCTCGACTCAGAAACTCTCATCGCCACGCACATGAATGGTTCTCCACTGACTAAACATCACGGCTTTCCCGCTCGCGCTCTAGTTCCCGGCTGGATCGGGGCAGCTTCCTGCAAGTGGTTAACGGAAATCAAAATTCTCGAGGCCGAATTCGTGGGAAATTTCATGAGCCCCGGTTATCGGCTTCCCAATCAACCGGTGAAGCCGGGCGAGGCGGTTAAGCCGGAAGATACCCATCCCGTCGAGGCGCTCCGTGTGAAGTCAGTGATTTCAGGTCCCAGCGACGGCGCGAGCGTAAAAAACAACGTAAGTATTCACGGCGCAGCCTGGGCCGGAGAGGCCGATATCACCAAGGTCGAGATCTCCATCGACAACGGCGTCACCTGGAAAGCCGCGAATCTAGGCCGCGAAGAATCCCACTACGCCTGGCGCCTGTGGAGCTACACCTGGAAGCCCGCCAAGCCCGGCGACTACACCATTATGTCGCGCGCCGCCGACAGCCAGGGACACACCCAACCCGAAGCCGCAACCTGGAATCCCAGCGGCTATCTCTATAACGCTGTCGATCAGGTGAAAATCCATGTTTCTTGATGCGTGCCGGAGTTTGTTTTGCAAAATCTCTCCGCGCTTTAAAAGGGCGCGCCTTATAGCCGCGCCGTTAAGTCTCAACCGACTTAGTCGGGCTTTAATCGCCGCAGCGCTCATGCTCATCGCGACGTTGGTCCTCCCCCCGTTCGCGTCCTTGGCGCAAAAAACCGTTGCCTCAAATCCGACCGCCGATCTCCCTTCCGGCCCCATGCAAGCCAAAGCAACTACCTCCTGCCTGGAGTGTCACGAAGCCCGCATCATTCTGCAGCAGCGCCTGGGCAAAGCCGCCTGGACCAAAGAAGTTGACAAGATGACAAAATGGGGTGCGGTAGTCGATCCCGCCGATCGCGATGCCCTGATCGATTATCTAAGCGCGAACTTCAGCCCCGACAAGCCCGCCTACGAACCTCCACGAACCGCCTTAGCCAAGAGCGGAAAGATTTCGAAGTAGTTCTGTTCAGGATGGCAGAGATCGGTCTCAAAGTCAGGCGACGATTGGGTTCGGGAAGGGCACGGCTTCAGCCGTGCCGATAAGCTCATTTAACGCGCGGGCATTAGCCCCTGAGGTCGCGCGAACAAAAGCAAAGCGCTGCCGACCCAGCATCCATAGCCTTCGGACACTACGGCAGCGCCGCCATTACTGAGCCCTAAAACATGAACAGAGTGTAGAGACTAGACTGCCCCACTTCTAGTGCACGGAAAGGTTCTAGGCCTTACCCTGTGCATCTTCTGGGTCCCCAGGGTTTAAGGTTTTCTCCGGCCGCAACAAAGGAAAGAGTATGACGTCGCGTATGGTGTGCGAATCGGTAAGCAGCATACACAAGCGATCAACGCCCACTCCGACACCACCTGCAGGCGGCATTCCGTACGACAAAGCCCGAATGTAATCTTCATCCATCTGGTGCGCCTCAAGGTCGCCGCGCTCGCGCTCCTGCAATTGCGCCTCGAAGCGCCGGCGCTGGTCTTCGGGATCATTCAGTTCGCTGAATCCGTTCGCGATTTCCATCTTGCCTGCATAAATTTCCCAGCGCTCGGTCCACTCCGGCTCATCCGGCTTCTGTTTCGACAGCGGCGACACTGCAGTAGGGAACTCGTAAATGATTGTCGGCTGGGTAAGATGCTCTTCAGCAACGGCTTCAAATAAACTTGCAATCGTTCGCCCCACAGGCTCGTTCGGATCGTAGGCCATGTGCGCGTGCGCCTTATTAAAACGTTCGACAAGGCCTTTCACCCCGTCATGAGAAGCGAACTCACTCATTTCCGGCTTCACTCCGGCCGCCTCCGGCCAATAATGAATAATCGCCTCGCGCATCGTCAACCGCGTCCAGTTCGCCCAATCGATCTCATTCTCGCCCCATTTTGTGCGAGTCACTCCATCGGGATGGTCTTTATCGATCGTGACATCCTTCGCCGCCTGCGTGATCAACTCTTGCGTGAGATCCATAACGCCTTGATAGTCGGTGTAGGCCTGATAAAACTCCAGCATCGTGAACTCAGGATTCCATCGCCATCCCAAGCCTTCATTGCGGAAGTTGCGGTTGATTTCATACACCCGGTCGAATCCGCCAACCAGTAGCCGCTTCAAATAAAGTTCGGGCGCGATGCGCAGATATAAATCGATGTCGAGCGTGTTGTGATGAGTCACAAACGGACGCGCCACCGCTCCGCCCGCAATGGGTTGCATCATCGGCGTTTCCACTTCGACAAATCCGTGCGCCTCCATCGTCCGCCGCAGCGATTGCACCAGCTTGCTGCGCTTCAAAAAAACTTCGCGCACCTCGGGATTTACCACCAAATCCACGTAGCGCTGGCGGTAGCGCATCTCGACATCAGTCAACTCGTTCCACTTGCGAGCGGCACCGGGATCGGATGCATCTGCCTCGATTGCCTTACCCACAGGCAGCGGCAGAAGATCTTTGCTAAGAAAAGTAATCTCTTCCACGTGGATCGTCAGTTCGCCCGTCCGGGTGCGAAACAAATATCCACGCACCCCGATGTGATCGCCGATGTCGAGCAGTTTGTAAAGCTCGAAGCCGTGGTCTCCGACCGCGTCTTTCTTTACGTAGATCTGCAGCCGCTTCCCCTCCTGCTGCAGATGACTGAATCCGGCCTTGCCCATCAGCCGAATCGCGAGTATCCGCCCAGCCACGCGCACGTCGACCCGTGGATTCTCCAGTTGCTCGGCCGTTTTTTCGGAATACTCCGCCAGAATCTGCGGAATGGTGTGCGTGAATTCAAACTTGCTTCGGTAAGCGATTTGTCCCAGCGCCTCGATCTGTTTCAGTTTCTGGCGCCGCAGTTCGTAAACATTTTCGTCGAATGCCAAGAGAGTCCTTTGATTGCCGAGGTGGCAGAAGGGCGATTATAAATGGATCGCTAATCTTTCGCGGCGAAGCTGTTGCCACGTGCCCGCGGATACTAACCCATCCCATAGAACGATAAGGCACCATCGACTGTCTGCGCATCTGTGCTCTCTTCCTTGGTCTCAACCCTCCGTTCGGTAGATTCCTTTCCGAGTACAATGGTACACTGGTACCAATGAGAGACGATCCGAAACTACTGGTCGAGCGCGTTCAAACGGGCGTGCGGATGGAGAAGCGCTTGCTCAAGGTTCTGAAAGCCTTCGCCGAGTATCACGACATGACCCTGGGCGATCTTCTCGAGGGCATCGTGCTCCACGCCTTCGACGGAAAAACCCCGTTCAGCGCCGCTTCACTCGAACGCATTCAGGAGTTGAAACGCTTCTACGATTTCGATCTCGATTCCGGCGCCAGCCACCGCCTGAAAGAGATTAAGGCGCGGCCGGCGCGCAAGCGAACAGGTGAGAAAGACAAATCGCACAAAGACGAATGAAGAGGTTCACCATGTCGGAACGACAAACAAAAACCGCCGTCACGGGATTGCAGTGGACATTAGGTCTTGTAATCCTGATCGAGGCAATCCTATTCTTAATGCCAGCAGCCCGCCACGACTTTGCCCGCACGCACATGCCCGAGATCGTGCGGCAAGTTCTCGGCTGGGGCGAGATCATCGGCGCTGTCCTTCTGCTGATCCCGCAAACCGCAGCCCGCGGCGCCTGGTTTCTGGTCGGTATTTTCGCCCTCGCGATCGTCATCCACCTCCTGCACGGTGCAAACGTGGGCAGTCTGGTCATCTACATTGCCGCAGCCTGGGCCATTGCCAGTGCAAGGGCTTCCGCCGGGCCGGTTGGATAAGGCTATGCTTCCGTTCAAGGCCATTCTGGTCGAAGGCACTTCTGGCGTCGGAAAGTCAACGCTGATCGATGCCCTCATCCGTCGCCACGTCGCTTCCTCCGCGCCGCGAAAAATCAGAACACTTCTTCACCTCGCGCAATCGCACACCTACGGTCCGTTAGCCGTATCAGAGGATTCAGGTACGCTTACGGTCGATGATAACCTCCGTCATCTGGAACGCATCGTAGGTTTGATCGAATGGCTACATGCCGGCGTGCAGGAGCACGCCCGCCCATGGTGTTTTGTCGTGATCGACACGCTGCACCTTACCCATTGCGTCCGCCCAGGCGTGGTGATGTGGAACGATGTCGAGTGTTTCGATCGACGTTTGGCGGTACTCGGCTGCAAGTTGCTTTTCCTGCAGGCAGCGCCAGCCACAATCTGGGAGCGCGGAATCGTTCCGCGGGCGAACCACCAGTTCATCCAGGAGAACGCCCAGAAATTCGGCCGCACTCACCCGGAGATACACAAATATTTTCTTCGCGAACAGGAAGTTCTGACCGAGCTGTTCTCCCACTCCGCCATGCCCAAGTTGCTGGCGCAAAACGATGGTGCAGCCGATCAGACGCTGGAAGATGCCTGGCATTTCTGGACCGCCGACCTCAAGGAAGAGGAGGCTGCACATACGTGACCGGCGAAGAACTCATCCAACAATTCGAGAGTGGAGCGATTGCCGGTAATTCCTTTCACCACGCGGATCACGTCCACTTGGCGTTCAGTTATCTGGAAAAATACCCGGCTCTCGATGCGCTGCAGAGATTCTGCGCCGCGCTAAAGCAATTTGCCACAGCTCATGGCAAAACGCAGCTCTACCACGAAACCATCACCTGCGCCTACTTCTTCCTGATCCACGAACGGATGGCAAACTCCGGGAATACGAAATGGGCGGAGTTCGCTAGCGACAATCCCGATCTCTTCATTTGGAAAGAAGGCATTCTCTCCCGCTACTATCGCGAAGCAACTTTGAAATCGGAGCTGGCCCGAAAAGTTTTCGTTCTGCCCGACAAATGTCTCGAAAGGCCAGCATCTGTGCTTGAAGTAGCCCCTCATCGGCGGTAGTATGACTTGCTCGGTATTTCGCGAGTCAGCGCTCCGAGCGAGGCGCCAATGCCGCAAAACTACGTTCCCATTTTCATCTTCATCGGCGTGATTGCAGTTCTCTTGCCGGTGACGCTGCTGGCGGCCAAGCTGGTTCGTCCAGACAATCCCAGCAAGACCAAGCTCATGCCCTACGAGTGCGGCATCGACCCCATCGACAACGCCCGTGGACGCTACACCGTCCGCTACTACATCGTCGCCATCCTCTTCGTAGTCTTCGACGTCGAAACGATCTTTCTGTTTCCCTGGGCGGTGAAGTTCAAAGCTCTCGGCCTCTTCGGCCTGCTGGAAATGCTCATCTTCCTCATAATCCTGATCGTCGGCTATATCTGGGTCTGGCAAAAAGGCGCGCTGGAATGGGTATAACCCCGCCCACGCCCGCCGCCGAAACTTCGGTAGAGACTTTCACCGCCAGTCGCTGGACCCAGGGGAACTTTCTCTTTCCCACTCGCCTTGTGATCAGCCCGCTGCGAGTAAGCCGCGTCAAGTCGCGCTGGTTCGGCAGGAACGAAGAGACTATCCCGATTACCAAGGTCGCTTCTGTGCACATCTCCACTGGAGTGCTGTGGTCGGAGATTCTTATCGAATCCAGCGGCGGCACCGATCCCATCACCAGCCACGGTCACCGCAAGAAAGACGCGCAGCGCATCCGCGACTTGATTGAGTCCTATCAAGCGCAAGGTCGCGGATAACTCGTAAACGCTCTGCCTAGCCCGAAGCGTACGGGTTTTTACGCGCAAGCGCGTTGACACCGTATCCTCAAGCTGATAAAAGTTAACGTTCTCTCCGTGGCACTCCGCGCTGGAGCGTTCTTCTTTCCTGGCTATGCCGGACGAAACCAAGTCGCCCTCTTCACCGCCGGAAGGCGAGCCTAAGCCGCCCGATCAATCCCCAGTTCCCGGAGGAGTAAAAGCCGGCACTCCGGGCTCGGTTCAATCCGACGCGCAGACCACAACCCCGAAGCCGTCAGCAGAAACTGCAAAGCCAGATAAGCCAGCCGCGACGGGCCCACCGGCAGCAGCGCCGGCTGCGAAGCCCGCGGCCCCTGCAAAAGCCCCGGTGCCAACGCCGGTCCCGTGGGATTCGCCGATGATTGCGAAGCTGAAGAGCGCCTACGGTTCAGGCGTCGAGCCGCTGACGTATCTCGGCCAGAACTATATGGTCGTCGACCGGTCGCTGATTCCCGAGATTCTGCAGATTCTGCGCAACGACGAACAGTTCGATTACTGCGTCGACATCACCGCCGTGCATTATCCCAATCGCGAAAAACAATTCGAAGTGGTTTGGGTCCTTTATTCGTTCCCGCGCAACGAGCGTATTCGCGTGAAAACGCAAATTCTGGATGGCGAGAGTCTGCCCAGTTCGGTCCCCATCTGGGCGGCGGCCAATTGGCTCGAGCGCGAAGTCTTCGACATGTTTGGCATTAAATTCGACGGCCATCCCGACATGAAGCGAATTCTTCTTCCCGACGGCTGGAAGGGACATCCCTTGCGCAAAGACTACGGCATTCTGCAGCAAGACAACGAGTGGGTGCAGATCAACCTGGGCATCGAGAGCGGCCAATAGGGACCAAGAGTGGGAGTCGACGACTAACGACCAACGACCAACGACCGAGTTCATGACCGACCCGATTACACTCTCGAACCTCGACCTCGAAGCACCCGAGAAGCCCTTTCTTGACGCCAACGAGCTCGTCATCAATATGGGACCGCAGCATCCCGCCACCCACGGCGTACTGCGCGTAATCCTCCGCCTCGATGGAGAAAAAGTTCTCGGCCTCGAATGTGTGATCGGCTACCTGCACCGCGGCGTAGAAAAAATCGGCGAGCATCGCACCTACACGATGTTTAACCCCTACGTTGACCGCATGGATTACGTGGCCGCAGTCTCGAACGGACTCGGCTACTGCGAGACGGTAGAGAAACTTCTCAACGTGGAGGCCCCGCCCCGCGCGCAGTACGTGCGCGTAATCCTAACGGAGCTGAACCGGCTAACCAGCCACCAGCTGTGGCTCGGTACCCACGCTTTGGATATCGGAGCCATCACGCCGCTCTTCTACACTTTCCGCGACCGCGAAGAGATTCTTAAGATCTTCGAGAAATATTGCGGCGCGCGTCTCACTACTCACGCTTTCCGCATCGGCGGCCTGCAATACGAAACCTACAACGGCTTCGAGAGCGAAGTTAGAAACTTCCTCACTTTCTTTCGCCCGAAGATCGACGAATACGAGGAGTTGCTCACCACCAACCGCATCTGGGTCGAGCGCACCAAGAATGTCGGCCGAATCTCCGCCGAAGATTGCATCGCGCTTGGTGTCACCGGCCCGGTGCTGCGCGCCAGCGGCGTGAAATGGGATCTGCGCAAAGCCCAACCCTACGCCAACTACAAAAATTTCGACTTCGAAATCCCCATTGGAGAAAACGGCGACACCTACGACCGATACCTGGTCCGCATGGCCGAGATGCGGCAATCGGTGCGCATCATCGAGCAGGCGGTCGAAGGCATCCCCGAAGGTCCGATCATGGCGAAGGTGCCCAAGGTGATGAAGCCGCCGGTGGGTGAGGTCTACCACTCCATCGAAGCACCCAAAGGCGAGTTGGGATATTTCATCGTGAGCGACGGCTCTACGCAGCCTTACCGTGTGCGCGTGCGCCCGCCATCGTTTGTGAATCTGCAGGCGCTCGATCTCATGTGCCGCGGCCAGTTAGTTGCGGATGTAATTGCCGTGATCGGCACGCTCGACATCGTTCTTGGCGAGGTGGACCGCTGATGGGCGCGATCATTCAATACATCCAGTCCTATCTTTCGAGCGACAAAACCCCCGGTGCCGCCGGAAACATGTTCTGGGCTTTTGTTTACATCATGGTGGTTTTCGGCGGGCTCTCAATCGCGGTCATCGCGATGAACTGGCTGGAACGCAAAATCCTCGCCCACATGCAGGTGCGCCTCGGGCCCATGCGCGTAGGTCCTCACGGCTTGCTGCAGCCGATCGCCGACGCCATCAAGCTCCTGCTTAAAGAAGACATCATGCCCTCCGAGGCCGACGCGCTTATTTTCTGGATTGCTCCATTCGTTGTCGTGCTAGCGGCCTTCACGGTTTTCGTAGTAGTCCCGTTCGGCCCCACGCACGCCATTACCGACATGAATATCGGAATCCTTTTCATGCTCGGGGTTTCATCTTTGAGTGTGCTGGGAATCGTTCTCGCAGGCTGGGCCTCGAACTCGCACTATCCTCTGATGGGAGCTCTGCGGTCAAGCGCCCAGATGGTTTCGTATGAAGTTGCCATGGGACTAGCCGTCGTCTCGGCCGTCCTCATGACGAGCCTCAACGCCACGGGCACCGGAACTCTCAGCATGATCGGCATCGTGCAGGCCCAGCAGGCTCAGGGCGTCTGGTTCATCTTCAAATTTTTCCCTCTCGGGCTGATCGCCTTCTTCATCTTTGCCGTAGCCATGGTAGCCGAGACCAATCGTGCTCCCTTTGACTTAGCCGAAGCCGAATCTGAACTCACAGCCGGATTCCACACTGAATACAGCGGATTCCGGTGGTCATTATTTTTTCTGGCTGAGTACTCTGCCATGATCGCGGTCTCTTCGATCGCAGTCACGCTCTGGCTCGGAGGATGGCTGCGGCCGTTCCCGAATCTCTTAAGCGGTAACACCTGGGATCAGGCATTCTCTTTCTTCCCCGGCATATGTTTCCTTTTTCTAGCGGCCATGTGCTTCTACAATACGGCGCGCATGCCCAAGCATCCGCTGTTCCGCATTCAAACCATCGGCCTCGCCGGCTTCGGAATCGCCCTGGCCCTGATCGGCCTGGTTCTGTTTATTCCTCCGGTAAGGGAGCGCGTGCAGGATATTTTCTGGTTCTCGGCGAAAGTTGCCGGATTCATGTACCTCTATATCTGGTATCGTGGCACGTTCCCGCGTTACCGCTTTGACCAGCTCATGCAGATGGGATGGAAGGTTCTTCTGCCCATGGGCCTGGGCGTTCTGATTCTGACGGCTGGAGTAGCGTTGCTGCAACCAATGATATGGCACCCGTAGCCACACCATTTTTCTTTTACCTGCTCTCCGGGATCATGCTGATCGGCGGCATCCTGGTGATCACGCGTCGCAATCCCGTGCACTCCGCGGTGGCGCTGATAGTCACACTGCTGGCGCAGGCTGCGCTCTATTTGATGCTCTATGCTCCGTTCGTAGCCGGCGTGCAAATCATCCTCTACGCGGGCGGCATCATGGTGTTGTTCCTTTTCGTCATCATGCTGGTCAGCATCGACCGCTCCATGCGAGAGCGCCAGTTCAACAACCAGTGGGTCGTCGGCATTATAGCGGCCACGGCACTGGGCGGACTTTTTATGGCGGTGTACGCAAAGGGAGGAAATATTTTCCCCGATCGCGTTCTCTCCATAGCGGAAGGTGACAACACCCAAAAAATAGCCAGCATGTTATACGGACAATATATGTTCGCCTTCGAGATCGCATCGTTGTTATTGCTGGTAGCGATCATCGGAGCGGTAGTGATGGCAAAGAAGAGAATTTAGTCGCGAGTTGCGAGTCCCGAGCAACGCAATGGGACATATGGCAAAATGCTCGCGAGTCGTAACTCGAGACTGACAGCTACTATGGAATCCATACTCCACATCACGACGCTTCACTACCTGGTCCTGGGCGCAGCTCTGTTCCTGCTGGGCGTGATCGGCGTCCTAACCCGCCGCAACGTAGTGATAGTCCTAATGTCGATCGAACTGATCCTGAACGCTGTAAACCTGAACCTGGTAGCTTTCTCCCGGCTCTGGGGAGGGCTACACGGCCAGGTCTTCGCCATCTTTGTGATCACCGATGCCGCCGCCGAAGCCGCGGTGGGCCTCGGAATTCTGATCGCCTTCTTCCGCAACAAAGAGACGGTCAACATCGACGAAGTGAACTTGCTGAAGTGGTGATGAGCAGTACCCAGTATCGAGTACCCAGTAGCCACTAACACGTATTTAGCACCGACTCAGCACCAAGTAAATCTTGTCATCCTGAGCGACGCGAAGGACCCATGTACTCTGCCGGCCGCGAAAAAATGCGTGAGTCTCCGTCACCGACGATGACGCACCTCCAGCCAACGACCAACGACGAACGACCAACGACATGTTCTTCCTAACCCACATCTGGCTGATCCCGCTGCTCCCCGCCTGCGGCGCGGCGATCATGTTCTTCTTCGGACGCAAGCTGCAGAAGGCCTCAGTCAGCGCCGTCTGCGTTGGCACGATCGTGCTCGCCTTCGTGATGGCCTGCGGCGCGGTCTGGCAATACACCGCCTGGTCATCGACGCCCGAGAATTACCACCAGCCCTATCAGACGATTCTCTACACCTGGCTCGGCACCGGCACCGGCCACCTGAATTACACCACTCACGACGGCTCACCAGCTCCGTTCCAGGCCGACGCCGGTTTTCTGCTCGACCCGCTCTCGAGTATCTGGCTGCTCTTCGTCACCGGCGTCGGCATGCTGATCCACATCTACTCCACCGGATACATGGCCCACGAAGGCGGCTACTACCGCTTCTTCGGCTACCTCAACCTCTTCATGTTTTCGATGCTCACGCTGATCCTGGCCAACAACTATGTACTCCTGTTCGTAGGCTGGGAGGGCGTTGGTCTGTGCTCGTATTTGCTCATCGGATTT
Source organism: uncultured Acidobacteriaceae bacterium (assembly GCA_963789875.1). Classification (GTDB taxonomy): domain Bacteria; phylum Acidobacteriota; class Terriglobia; order Terriglobales; family Acidobacteriaceae; genus Sulfotelmatobacter. The sequence goes on from CAWBMI010000003.1 coordinate 435,216, forward strand.
TATTTTCATCGCAAATCAGCGAGCGACGCCGCAGCGAAAGCATTCATCGTCAACCGCATCGGCGACGCCGGATTTCTGCTGGGAATGTTTTTCATAGCCTGGTACTTCGGCTCGCTGCGTTTCACCGACGTTACCCAAATCGCGCGCAGCGGATGCTTCGCCATCGGCGACCCCATCCTCACCGCCGCCACTTTGTTGCTCTTTGTCGGAGCCTGCGGCAAGTCAGCCCAGATTCCTCTCTACGTATGGCTTCCCGACGCCATGGAAGGCCCCACGCCGGTTTCCGCCCTAATCCACGCCGCCACCATGGTTACCGCTGGTGTCTACATGATCGCGCGCTCGAATGCGCTTTTTGTCTTAGCGCCCACATCGATGAAGACAGTTGCCGTCGTCGGCGCGCTGACGGCAATCTTCGCCGCCTCCATCGGATTAGTGCAAAACGATATCAAGCGCGTGCTGGCTTACTCCACCGTCTCGCAACTCGGCTACATGTTTCTTGCGCTCGGCCTCGGAGCATTTGCCGCCGGCGTCTTTCACGTCTTCACCCACGCATTCTTCAAAGCCCTACTATTCCTGGGCGCAGGCTCCGTGATTCACGCCATGAGCGGCGAGCAGGATATGCGCAACATGGGAGACCTCGGCCATCGCATTCCCTGGACACATCGCACCATGTTTATCGCCACGTTAGCGATCGCCGGCATCTTCCCCTTCGCCGGATTCTTTTCCAAAGACGCAATTCTTTGGGAAGCCTGGTCGCGCGAAGGCGGCGCTTACCGCATTCTCTGGGGCGTTGGCTATGCCACGGCGCTGATGACGGCCTTCTACATGTTCCGCCTGATGTACCTCACATTCCATGGCCGCCCGCGCATGAGCCATGAGGCAGAGCATCACATACACGAGTCGCCCGTTTCCATGACCGGGCCGCTGGTCGCGCTAGCGCTGTGTGCCATCGTCGCCGGATGGTTAGGCTGGCCGCATAGCCTCGGAGGCTCCGACCGCTTCACGGCATTCGTCGAGCCGGTTTTTGCTCCCGAAGCGCGCGTCCTTCAAGAAGAGGGACGAACCACCCAGCTTGTGCAGGGAGTAGAAGAAGAGAAGAACACGAAATCAGAATGGCTGCTCATGGGCCTGTCGTTGGCTGCAGCCGGTATAGGCTGGGGCGCAGCTTGGCGAAGTTATCGCCACGCCGACAAGGGTTACGCCGAACCGATCGCGGCGATTCCGCCCGTCTACAACACGCTGCTGCACAAGTATTACGTCGACGAAGCCTACGGCTACGCCTTTACGGGACGCAGAAAGCTGGGCAACCTGCGTTTAGGAGTGCTCGGATTAGGTGCAGCCTCGGCCTGGTTCGATACCAACATAGTTGATGGAGCGGTCAACGCCGCCGGCTGGCTTACACGTCTCACTGCCACAATTTCCAGTTGGTGGGACAAGTGGATCATCGATGGCGTCGGCGTCAACGGCCCCGCAATTCTGGCGCGCATGTTGTCTTATCCCGCGCGCCTGTTTGAATGGGGTCTGGTCCAGTGGTACGCCCTGGTAATGACCGCAGGCTTGGTAGGATTCGTGTTCTATTACGTGTACCACTGAAGCGACAGTAGCGCGACAGCCAGCGAGACACTGGCGCTACAACTTGGAACTGAGAACTGCACTTATGCAATCTCACATTTTATCGATCATCCTCTTCACGCCGCTGATCGGCGCCCTCGTTCTCCTCTTCGTTCCCAAGGAGAAAAAAGACGCCATCCGCTGGATCGCGAACTTCTTCGCGCTCGGCGGCTTCCTGATCTCGCTGCCGCTCGTGCCTATGTTCTGGGCCCAGCGCCTCGAACCCGGCTTCAAGTTTATCGAAGGACAGCCCAACAACTGGATTCCATCGATTGGCGCCGGTTACGTGATCGGCATCGACGGCATCTCTTTCCTGCTCATCATGCTCACCACGCTGCTGGGCTGGATTTCGATCCTCTCTTCCTGGACCGCCATCGAAAATCGCGTCAAAGAATATTACGTCTGGTTCCTGATTCTGCAGACCGGCATGCTAGGCGTCTTCATGGCGCTCGATTTCTTCCTCTTCTTTGTTTTCTGGGAAGCCATGCTGGTCCCGATGTACCTGCTGATCGGGATCTGGGGAGGTCCGCGCAAACTCTATGCCGCCATTAAATTCTTCCTGTACACACTGGCCGGCTCGGTGCTGATGCTACTCGGCATCCTGTTCCTGTATTTTCATCACCAGCATCTGACCGGCGTTTACACCTTAAGCCTCACTGCTCTCTACGAAACCGCGCCGAAAATTTATTCCGACCCAGCTTACGGACCGACCATCGCTACGCTGCTTTTCTTCGCCTTTTTCTTCGCCTTCGCCATCAAAGTCCCGATGTTTCCCTTCCACACCTGGCTGCCCGACGCTCACGTAGAAGCGCCGACGGCGGGCTCGGTAATCCTGGCAGGCGTTCTGCTGAAGATGGGAACCTACGGCTTCATCCGATTCTCGCTGCCATTTTTCCCCGATGTCCTAATGCACACCAAAGTCCGCGGCTGGATGATCGCCCTCTCCATCATCGCCATCATCTACGGAGCGTTAGTTTCGCTGATGCAGAAGGACATGAAGAAGCTGGTCGCTTACTCTTCTGTCAGCCATCTAGGCTTCTGCACGCTGGGAATTTTCGCGCTGACGCCTCTAGGCCTCAGCGGATCGGTCTTGCAGCAGATCAATCACGGCATCTCGACCGGCGCGCTGTTCCTGATCGTCGGCATCCTCTATGAACGCCGCCATACCCGCGAGATCGCAGAATACGGCGGCATCTCGAACGTCATGCCGGTCTACGCCACCATCACCATGATCATGTTCCTCTCTTCGATGGGACTGCCGCTGCTCAACGGCTTCGTCGGCGAGTTCACCATCCTGCAAGGCACGTTCATGGAGAACTGGCGCTGGGGCGCATGGGCCGTCCCTGGCGTAGTGTTGGCCGCAGCATATCTGCTCTGGCTCTACCAGCGCGTCTTCTTCGGCACAGTTACAAATCCGAAGAACGAAAAATTGCACGACCTGACGCCGCGCGAAGTCCTAACGTTCGTGCCCTTGCTAATCATGGCCTTCTGGATTGGCCTCTATCCCAAACCGTTTTTCCAGATTCTTGAGCAGCCCGTGAATCAGTTGGTGCTGAACGTGCGCGGCCCGCAATACGGAGGCGCGCAGAACGCCGCCGCGAAACCTGAAATCACAGTCACTCCAGTCGCAACGGCCTCGGTAACCAATCCGGCAGCGGAATCGAAAGGGAAGAACTAGTGGGCATTCTTTCCCAATTCACCTGGACCGATTACCTCGTGGCCCTGCCCATGACTTTGCTTGCTCTATTCGCGCTCGGCATCCTGCTCATCGATCTGATGATCCCGCCCGAGACGAAATGGGTGAACGCGGTCACCGCGATGATCGGCGTGGTCTTCGCCACGGCAGGCGTCATCAAGATCCAGTTATTTCTGCAGGGAAGCCACGTTCGTCCCGGAGGCGGCTGGCCGGCGCTGATGGGCGCGATGTCCATGGACCGCTTCGCCATTTATTTTTTCTACCTCTTCCTGGCGGCCACAGCCATTTCGATTCTCATGTCGGTCCGCTACATGAAGACCGAGCACGAAAATCACGGAGAATACTATGCTCTGATGTTGCTCTCGGTGGTCGGCATGATGTGCATGGCCGCCGGTTTCGACATCGTTCTGATCTTCATCGGTCTCGAACTGATGGCGATCTCCACCTACGTGCTCGTAGGTTTCTTGCGCCGTGATCGCCGCTCCAACGAGGCCGCGCTGAAATATTTATTGCTGGGCGCATTCTCGTCGGGAATCTTCGCCTACGGACTCTCGCTCTTGTATGGGCTGACCGGCAGCACCAACCTGGGCGAAATCGCCCGCCAACTTGCTCGGATTATCTCCCGCGACCCTCACAATCCGGTTGCAATCATCGCCTTGCTCACCACGATGACTGGTCTTCTATTCAAGATTGCCGCCATCCCCTTCCACCAGTGGGCTCCAGACGCTTACGAAGGCGCGCCCACCTGCATCACCGGATTCATGTCCGTAGCAGTGAAAGCCGCAGGATGGGCGATGCTCCTTCGCATCATGCTCTGGGGACTGCTTCCTATGCGCGCCACTTGGGTTCCCGTACTGGTCTTTGTTTCCATCGCGACGATGACCGGCGCGAACTTCGCAGCGCTCACGCAGACCAACACCAAGCGCCTGCTGGCCTATTCTTCCATCGCGCACGTGGGCTACATGCTGCTCGGCCTGATTGCCGGTACTGCCTACGAACTCAGCCCTGACGGTATCAAAGGAATCCTGATTTATCTGCTCGTTTACACCTTCATGAACCTCGGTGCCTTCGGCGTTATCACCTCGCTGCGCCATCGCAACGTGATCGGCGACGAACTCGACGACCTCAACGGCCTCTACTCACGCGCCCCTGTCGAAGCCGTGCTGATGCTGATCTTCCTGCTCTCGCTGGCCGGAATCCCGCCCTTGGCAGGCTTCTATGGCAAGTACTTCATCTTCCTGAGCCTGATCGAAACCGGACACTACGCGTTGGCCTCTCTAGGCGTCCTTTACTCCGTCTTCGGCCTGTACTACTACCTGAAGATGGCCAACGCCATGTTCATGGGCAAACCCGAAGAAGAAGGCCTGCTGCCTGTAAGCTGGACAATGCGCGCCGCTCTAGGAGTGACCGCATTCGCCACCCTCTTCATCGGAATCCTACCCGACCGTTTCATCCACATAGTCAACTGGTCGCTAGGCATCGCGCAGAATCCGTCGATAGCAAAGCTGATCCGCTAGGAATCAGGATGCTTTCGAATTGCTGAAGCCGCGAATGACTATGCGGGGACGGCCGCCTCGGCCGTCCAGCCGAGCGCAGCGAGGGTGGTAGTGGAATGTTGGCTCACGCGTGAGACCAGTGAAGCCGGAGATCCTTCTCTCCGCCTGAAAAACGGCTACGCTCAGGATGACACCGCAGCTCAGGAGTCCGAACTGACCACGACCGTAGCGACGAGCGCGCTTCCGGGCACCGGTTAGTTTAGAATCAACTCGTCGATGCCCGAAGACCCCAATCGCCCGAAACCCAACACCCTCGTCTCTGCAGCCCGCTACTCCGAAATTGGCTTCATAATTCCGGCGGCAGTGTTCCTGGGCTACGCCCTGGGCCGCCTGGCAGATTACTGGCTGCACACGCACTGGCTCTACCTGGCAGGAGTGATCTTCGGCGCGGTAGTAGGCTTCGCACAGATGATCCGCATGGCGACAGCTCTATCCCGCGACAAAACAAACTCGTGAGGGCACGGAATAAGAGACCGGAAGGCTTATGATTTTGGGTCCCTCGCAGGATAGCCCCAGTAGTAACGTGGAAGAGCGGCGCTTCAGCGCCGCGTAAAAGAAGCGTCTGATGAGGGCTCTAGCCCCTGAGGTAGCTGTAACACAACCCCAATGATCTCTACCGCACAGCCGCCAACCGAAACCCCCGCCGACCGCTTCTTCTCCGCCGCCATCCCCCGAATGTTGCGCTTCATCCTAGTCCTGGGCGCGATCTTTACCCCCTACGCAGCCTGGCGTTCTGGACTTCCCACCGCTCTCGGTTTCGCCGCGGGCGCCATCATCGCCTACCTAAGCTTCCGCTCTCTAAACAAAGCGGTCCAATCGCTGGCCGCACGCATCGTTGACGCCAAACAACCCGCCAGCGGCTTCTCTTTGGTACATGGCTTCTTCCTCCGCTATATTTTGGCCGGAATCGTTGCCTATGTTATATTCACAAGTTCGCCGCAAGCCTTTCGCGGCTTTTTGTTTGGATTGTGTACGCCGGTAGCGGCTATGTTGATGGAAGCGGGCTTTGAAGCCTACGCCGCTTTGCGCCGCGGATACTAAACTTGATCGAGCCCTAGAATTCTATGGAGCAACTCTGGTTCACCGCGCTGCTCAACCGCCTCTTCGGCGGCGGAGTCACGTCTCTGTTGCTGGCCCTGCACATCCATCCAAAGCATCCGGCCACACCCATCGCCAACAGCTTCGCCATGGAATTGATTGTGATGTTTTTGCTGATCACATTTTTCATCGCGGTTCGTCTGAAGCTATCGGTCGATCAGCCCGGCGGGCTCCAGCACACCACGGAGGGCATTGAGGGCTTCGTCGCCAACATGGGCGAGGAGATCATCGGCCACCACTATCGTCCCTACCAACCGTATCTAGTAGCCCTTGGGCTCTTCATTCTGACCAGCAATCTAATCGGCATCATCCCCAGCTTCGAATCCCCGACGGCGGTTCCTGTAGTTCCACTGGGATGCGCGCTGCTGACCTGGTTCTACTATCATTTTCAGGGCCTGCGCGCGAACGGCTTCGGATACTTCAAACATTTCATGGGACCGGTTTGGTGGCTGGCGCCGCTCATGTTGCCCATTGAAATCTTCAGCCATACCGCACGCCTGCTTTCGCTCACCGTTCGTCTATTCGCCAACATGTTCGCGGGCGAGATGGTCACGCTCGTATTCTTTTCCCTTGTACCCATCGGAGTGCCAATCATTTTTGAAGGACTTCATATCGGAGTTTCACTGATCCAAACTTACATCTTCGTGATTCTGGCCTGCGTCTATCTAGGCGAGGCTACGGCGCACGAACACTAATTCATTCGGCTTCATGCAACGCATCGTCAGTGTGAGGGCGTCTGCTCGAGGATGGCGTCAACCACCTCCTGGCGATATTTCTAAGGAGATTCAACATGCGCAAAGTTGTTTTCTTGATTTTGACTTTGGTCGTGTTCTCGCTCTTCGCCATGCCCGCATTCGCGCAGGGCGGGGAAGCGGCCGCATCCGGCGGCACCAACTGGGTGGCGATCACCTCCGGCTTCGCCATGGCCTTCGCTGCCGCTCTGGCCGCTCTGGGCCAGGGCAAAGTAGCGTCCGCAGCCTGCGAAGGATTGGCTCGCAACCCCGCAGCACGCCCCGGAATTCAGATCGCCCTCTTCGTGGGACTGGCTTTTATCGAGTCGCTAGTCCTCTTTACGTTTCTGATCATCTTCGTAAAGGTAGTGAAGTAATCAGCGCAGAAGATGTAGGAAAGGCCTCGTTCGCGCAAGGGACGAGGCCGCTTTTGGTTAGTGCAGTTTGACTGACGCTCTATGCCGGCTAAGCGGGAGATCCCTTCGACTTCGCTCAGGATGACACCGGGAGTTTTTGCTAGAGATTTTTATGTGGGGACAGCCGCCCTCGGCTGCTCGCGGGAGCGAAGGTCCGATCTCTCACCGCGCAGTTAAATCTTCCGCTGCCCGGCCCACTCCTGCCCATCTTTAGTTTGTGGAGCCCGGTTCATAGACTCCACCAGCAGCCGTCTCAACCGGTAACGGCTCTCCAAGTCTGTATTCACGATCTCAAATCCCACTTCATTCACTCGCGCCCGCCGTAGCAGAACATGCGCTTTAATCTTCGTCCGCATACCTAAAGAAATCTCCAGATCGGCTTCGCTGCCGATGCGCAGATTATCTTCCTTCGTGCCCATGCCGCCGCCCAGGCTCAACTCGCGCACTTGAATCTTCGATTTGCCCCAGGAACTCCCAATGGTGGCGCTCAGCGCGCGCGACAGAACCATCCGTTCATAACGTCGCTGCCTCACCCACGGGCACGCGGGAGCCATATCCAGCGGCGCGATGGCCAATTCCGCCGGCTCAATCCCGCTGTCGGAAAGAATCTGCGCGCTGTAGCGGGGATCGGTCTTCGACAAAGACTGCGCTGCCGCGATGCGCAACTCGCGATGATGAATCCAGCCAAAAGTTTTCTTGGCTTCGACGATCTCGCGCAGTAGCGGCAGCGCCTCGTTATCCCGCAGCCGCCCGAGCGACTCAATCGCTTTTAGTTGCACAAACGGCAAACGCGCAGCCGATTCGCCCGGCTTCGCCATCACCTGCAGCGGAGGTGCCGCCGTAAGATCGCCGCTCATTCCAATTTCGTCCAGGGCCTCGGGCAGCACAACCGAATCCAGCACCTCAGCCAGTTCGAGCAGCGTGCGGCCGCGATCTGCCGCGGCCCCGTAAGCGATCTGTCGCACCACAATATCGTGATAAAAACGGTTCCACTCCGGCAGCCGGGACGGCAGCAACTCCAGCAATGTGCCTACGTCCAACCGGCTCAGCAGCCCCACCACCCCCGCAGCCTGCCGCGGTTGGCCGGTGCGCAGAATCTCTCGCAGTTGCGTCAACACCGGAGATCCCAACTCCATCACCAGCTCCACCATGCGATCGCACTCATCCCGGCGCATGCAGCGGAAGAACCGGTCAGCCAGATGCTCAGCTCCCGCAACGCTGGTGCGCCGCAGCACCACGAGCAAATCGCCGGGCACAGCCGAATTCTGCAAAGCCTCTTCAATAAATTCTGGAATCCGGTTCTCCACCCCCACGCGCGGACGCAGATCGTTTACCAGCACCGGACGCTGCGCCTGCAGCATCTCAATTCCGGCGCAGATCGCGTTTACCGCCTGGTAATTCTTCGCCGCGCTAGCCTCCTGGCTCAGTCGCACGAAGGCCGCACTCAGCAGGCTCTGCAACTCGGGATCTTTTTCCGCGCAAAGCTGCTCCGCCACGTTCCGAATTGCTCCGCCCATTGCTTCGCCGCCGAGGCGCGCGTAAAGGTCCGCCAGTTGACTCAACCCAATCGACGTCTTCCGCCGCGACTCAATCTCTTTAGTAGCTAGACAGCCCGCGTAATTGTTCAGAATCTCAGCAGACGTTTGCTTGTCGTCCCGGTCCAACAGCACTTCCACAAACTGCCGCAGGTTGCGTGGAGGCACGCACGGCGCCTCATTCGAGAGCAGCACCGTCTTCTTGCCTGACTCCGGTACTTCGGCCCAGAACATTCGGTCCAGAATGTCGGCATGCGACTCCACCAGAATGCCCGCCGAACTCATCTTGTCTTCCTGCAACTTCAGAATCTGGCGCAATGAATCCATCTGCCGGCTCATATGCTCCATCATCTGATGCACCGCGTTTACTTTGACCTCGCCCTTGGAATAACGGTCCAAGGCAAAGCGAATCGCCATATGCTCAGCCGCTTTCATCAGCAGCGGAGTGCTTTCCTCCACCCCCGAAGTCGCCTTAGCTGCCAAACTTCCCAGCAACTGCTGCAGGTTCAGCCGCGTGTTCGGGTCGGTCTCGGCCAGATCCTTCTGCAAGTCTTCGGGACGCAGATTCGGATCTTCTTTCACCTGTCCGAATCGCGTCAGCAGCCGGATCGCCTGCACCACCTCCGCTTCTTGCAGCGGGACTACTCCGCTCTCCCAGTTGGAAGCTACTGCCGGCGCGGTCGCGGCTCCCGTGCCGCTTCCATCGCCCGGAGCCGCGCCTGCTACCCAATGGCCGTGCATGGTCGGAACGCTCCCGATAGGAACCGTCGTTTCTCCGCTCTGACCGCCACCGCCCCCAGAGCTAGCGCCTTCGGCCGCCGCAATCAACTGCAGCAGCTTCTGCGGATCGTTCAACCATTGTTTGAATTCCGGTCCTAAAGTCTGCGCCGCAATCTGTGCCGCCACGCTGACATCGCCGGTCAGCGGATCGGCTGCCACAAACTTTACTTCGTTAATCTTGATCGTGCTCCGCTTACTGTCGCCCAGCGCTTCTTTGATCTGTTTGGCCACATCCTGCGCTTTCGATCCGGCCAAGGTGAACGCTCGCACCAGCCGCGTGAAGTCATCGATGGTAACGTCTTTTGAAAAGTGCAGGCTGGCCAGCCCCGCGGTAGACAACAATTGCCCAAAGCTGCGTTCGGTCTGTCCGGTCTCCAGCGGAACTCCATCCAGCAATAACTTGCCGTCGGAAACCCCCAGAAGAAATCCGCCCTCGCCGGCCGCGGGCAGTCCCTCCTGCAATTCCTTCCATGCGACCTCAAACTGCGCTTCGGTCCGCTTGTGTTCCGGACCATACATTCGCGCATACTTGATCAGGATATTCAGGCTGTGTACGAAGGCGCGTGCCGATGTCGCCCGGTTGGCGTGGAATGTATTTGCGTTCGTGATAAGGCACTCCTCAAGCCAAGACTCTGCAGGTAAAGGTTATCTCCATTCGTAAGTCCCCGCACATTACCGAGGTAATATCGTTGGGTGGTATTTTAGCCAGCGTTCGTGTGTTCCCTTTTGTCAAGATTTTTGATGTTGAGAGAGGCGGAGCCAGCGTTGGCGTTCGTAATCGTCTCCAGTCACAATAGAGGGAGCGAAGAGATTAAGAGAGCCTGAGAATCCGAGTGCACTACCTAACTCCCAATAAACGCCCTCAGAAAACCAGCGGCCTGCGCTACTGGATGTTGCGCGTTCTGGATGAGTGCGACCTCGTCTCCGCTGATTTCAGCGCAGACCCGGTTCACGATCTTCGCGTCGCCCTCCGCCGTTGCCGCTCCCTTGCTGACGGCCTAATGGCCATCGACTCAGATCCCAGCTGGAAAGCCATGAAGAAGGCCGGCAGAGGACTCTTCCAGCGCCTGGGCGACCTGCGCGACATTCAGATCATGATGGAGTGGATTGAAAAGCTGGAGGAGATTCCGGCGAGTGCGGGGCAGACCTCTCCGCCCGCTTCTTCCGCTCTGCAGGTCTCTCAGTTCTCGCGAGGCCCAGCGGATCTCTTATCAGATACCGATCACTCGCCTGCGGGTGCGCTTCTGAAAATCCTGAAGAGCCGAGAAGCCGAACAAAAGCACGAAGCCCACGCCGCCCTCGAAGAATTCAACCGCAAGCAATGGCGGCAATGGAGCAACTTGCTTTCCGCGCGTGCCGCCGGCTTCCGTCCGGGTAGTCCACTCTTCAAACATCTCGCCCTAGAACGCTGGACCGAAGCCCGCGCCCTCCACACCCGCGCTCTGCGCAATCGGTCTCAAACCGCCCTCCACAGCCTGCGCATCGGTATCAAACGCCTCCGCTACATCGTCGAGAATTTTCTTCCCGAACAACACCAACTGTGGAGCAAGGACTTAAAGGAGCTGCAAGATCTGCTCGGCGAAGTTCACGACCTCGACGTGTTCTGGGCCACTGCCGTCTCTTGCAACGTTTTCCCGGACGCTGATTCGCGCCGCCTTTGGCATTCCAAAATTATTGTCGAGCGCAGCAAACGCATCGATTCCTACCGTAAGAAGATGGTCGGCCCCAATTCTCTCTGGGAAGTCTGGCGCGCCGCGCTACCCCAGGGAAAACAAGTGAAGGCTCTGGCCATGCGCCGCATGAAGCTCTGGGCCAACACCCTCGACCCTGATTTTCCCCACTCCGAGCGCGTAGCCAGCCTCTCTCTCCAACTCTACGACGGCCTACTAGCCTACGGATGGCAGCCTTCCGTCGATGCCATTTCCGCTCGCTCCAGCCTCTTAGCTGCCGCTCTGCTGCATGATGTCGGTAAATCTGAAGGCCAGAAGGGACATCACAAAACTTCCTACGACATGATTCGCTCCCATGGCAACCCGCTGGGCTGGAAAGCCGCCGACCTTCAGCGCGCCGCAATTGTAGCCCGCTTTCACAGCGGAGCACTCCCCAGCCGCCGCCACAAGTCCTTGCGGGACCTTCTCCCCAACGAACAAAAATCCGCTATCCAACTGGCCGCCATCTTGCGCCTGGCGAATGCTCTCGATGCCAGCCACGACGGACACATCCGGCGCATTCAAATTGAGAGTAACGGCGTCAGGGCAAATAAAAACGAAGCCCTCGTAATCGCCGCCGAAGGCTATTCACCTTTAGCAGCGTCGGCCCAAACCATTGCCGCCGAACGCCATCTGCTGGAAACAGTTCTTCGCCGCGCAGTGGTGGTCAAGGCTACGAAGAATCCTTCTCCCGTATCTCTCCGGGTGGCCCCGCATCGGTAGGCCTGGCCGAGCCGCCCAAGAGATACGAAATCAAGTTCCCAGGTCAAGGAATGTGGCTGATTGATACCGGGGATTACGGCGCTGGGCGTTTTTCACGGTGGGCTCGCGGAAGGCCTTGACGCCATTGCTCACCGCCTCAACGCGGGTCAGGGCAGTGCAGCCGCTGGCGAAGACCTTGAGCAGCAGCCAGCAGGTGACGGCTTGTGTGACTGGCGGCGGATGTGGGAGTGAGTCCACGGGCGTGGGATGTCCGCCACTCAGCGCAACGCGAACCAGGCCGGCGCCGATGGTGATCAGAATCGTGCCCAGAAAAAGATAAGTGGGAATCGCGAAAACGGTGCCCGCTTCGCGCACGCCGCGCAGATTGAGAATCGTAATGACGATCAGGATTCCGACACAAAGTGAAACCGTATGAGGCAACAACGACGGCGCAGCCGATATCAAGGCGCCGACTCCGGCGGAAATGCCCACAGCTGCCGTGAGAATGTAATCCGCGAGCAGCGCGGCGGCGGCCAGCAGTCCGGCGGGAGCGCCGAGGTTAAACCGAGCTACCGTGTATGAGCCCCGCCCGAAGGGTATGCCGCGATCGTCTGCCGGTACGAAAAGTACACAATTATAAACAGAGTGATGATCGCGGCGCTGATGGGAACGATGTAGCGTACACCTGCCAGGCCGAGTGGGATCAAAAGACTGAGAGCAGCCTCCGGACCGTAGGCGGCAGAACTCAGACCATCGAGACCAAAGATTGGGACACTCTGCGTGGGGCCGATCTGCTCGGCACGCTCCTCGCTGGTTCGAATCGGCTTGCCGACAATCAGGTCAAGAAGGTTCATAGGATGTTCCAGAGAAGCTTACTTCAGATTTATCCAGCGGGTCACCGCAGAAAGACGTGCTCGGAATCTTCGACGCGAATGGTCGATTTTCGCCGTGCTCCGCTTCCCACGTTGTAGGCGACCAAGAGATGAGACTCCACAATAAGAATCTCTTTGTTGCTGATCCAGCCCACCAGTGTTGCATGGGGGAGAAATGTGAGGCGCTTCGGGGAATCCTCCACCGTCTTCACCTCGACCGCCGGAAGATCGAGCAAAGCTTTGCGAATGCGCTGCGACTCTTCCGGATTAGCCTGGCCTTGCTCCGCGAGCTGAATCGCGGTGTTCGGCTGAGCCGTACCAACTATTGTCAACGCTACTGAACTGAGATCAGGCGATAGCTTTCCGTTCTGCGAGTAGAAGCTCACGTCATAGTCGGAATTCTTATAGGCGCCGAGTTCGTCGAAGATCGTCAAAGTCTTGCCACGAATACGAAGCAAGGTCTGATCGTCGCTTTCGTTGGACCAGCCGCAGCAACCGGTGTCGGGAATCGCCTCTAGAACGGCTCCGGCGGTTGGGGCGTCCAGCACCCGCCTCAGGGGAGGATCGAGCGACGATGCGGTCCACTTGCCGGCGTCTTGCTGATAGAGCGAAGTAGATTTGTAAGTGGGCTGAGTTTGTCCGGCCACGAATTGAGTGAGCAGAAAGAACGTTCCCACTCCACCATCTGGAGCCCACACCTCGCCGTAGGGACAGGTGTCTTCGCAGCTTCCGGTGCGGCAGGAGCAGTCGGGCAGCGTGATCGAGGCTACATCCTGGCGGCCGCCGCCAGCAAGGTTCGTCTGCCAAGCTTGCCAGGTCGTTTGTGTCGAGAGATCGACGCCGTCGCGTTGCAAACGGCGTGCCTGATTTGAAAACCAGAAGAGATGCATGCCGTCTTCTGTAAGGTACAGCGTGGACGCGGACTCCGTGATCGCCAGGTTTGATCCGGTCGTGGCGGTGGTGCGCGCTACGCCGCGCGCAAGTGCGGCAGCCACGTGACCATCCCAAAACCACACCATGTTTTCAGCTGCCAGATCGCCTTCTGCGAGCGGCAAGGTGATGGGGGCCGCGAACAGCATTTGCCCTAGATGATTTACCGCAAAGCTTTGGGGCGATGTCACGGCTTCGGAAGGGGTCTTTACCTTTTGTTTTTCCGCGAAGGTCGCGGGATCGTATTCGACCGCCTCGCCGGGCGCGCGCAAGACCCATAAACGTTCGCTCTGCGCCGTGAGTGAAGCGGGAAGAAGAATGACCAAGCAGATGAGCAGGCTGGAGAAAAAGTCGTGCCGCGAGCCAATGCATGCCCCAGGCGCTAAAGCGCGGAGACATTCAAGGCGATCTAGCGGCACAGCTGAACGTCGTGCCCTTCCCGAACCTTTGCGAATCAGAGTTTTTCCGTTGCCTGCCAGGGGGATGAGTTTCCACATGAGATAGCCATTATCGGCGTCCGAATGATTGTAAATCGTGGACTCGCTGCGTTCGCGGCTCTTGCGTACAATGGAGGCTGAATAACGATGACCACACTTCGCGAGAACCCCATGACCTCAGCCACCACTCACGATCGCCCACAAGTCTCTGCCGCAGAGATCCCCGAGGTTCCTTTGACGACCGAGGGTTACAGCGTGCTTCATCAGATGATGCGCTTTCGCCGGGGTGCGTGGAGAGCCTTACCCGAAGTCACGAGGCATGAGATCGCTCAGGAAGCCGCGAGCGCGCTTGGGGCGATGGACAAGAAGGCGAGTGAAGACTCTCCGGGAAAAAATCTGGCCGGTCAATCCGCTCTATTTTCTCTGCTCGGCCATAAGGGCGACCTGATGCTGGTGCACTTCCGCAGCTCGTTCGCGGATCTCAATCAGGCCGAGCTAAGGCTGGCTGGGCTGCGCCTGAGCGACTATCTCGAGCCCACATCTTCGTATCTTTCCATCATCGAGCTCGGTCTGTATGACTCCACGCTTAAGATCTATAAAGAGCTTACGGATCAGGGCATTCAGCCGCACTCCGATCAGTGGAAGGCGGAGATCGAGTGTAAACTCAACCGGCATCGGGAGGCAATGCACCCGCGGTTGTTTCCGGAGATTCCGCCCAATCGCTACCTCTGCTTTTATCCCATGAACCGGTTGCGCGGCGAAGAGAAGAACTGGTACACACTGCCTATCGAAGAACGTGCCCGCCAGATGAACGATCACGGCCTCGTCGGCCGGCGCTACGCGGGCGAGGTCAAGCAAATCATCAGCGGGTCGATTGGCTTTGACGACTGGGAGTGGGGTGTCGATCTTTTTGCCGACGATCCCCTGGTGTTCAAAAAGCTGATCTATGAAATGCGCTTCGACCACGTTAGCGCGGTGTACGCGTTATTCGGCCAATTCTTCGTGGGCGTGCGCTGCCCGGCGGCGGCGCTGGAGGGTTTGCTCAACGGAGAACTGCCGAAATAGCAATATAAAAAACTCTGTCGCCACAGAGACACAGAGAAACAAGACAATTTAAGGTCTTTCTATAACCCTGTGGTGAATTGTCTGGGAGTTGGAGAACTCATGGCGACCCTTGGCCTCATCGAATACAAAGACGCATCCCCTGAAGTGCGCGCGGTCTATGACGACATCATGGCCACGCGCAAGACCGACTGGATCAACAATTTCTGGAAGGCGCTGGCGCACGATCCCGCCACGCTGAAGCGCACGTGGGAAGACATTAAGCAGATAATGACCCCCGGCGCCCTCGATCCGCTGACCAAAGAAATGATCTATGTCGCGGTCAGCGTCACGAACCAGTGCGGATATTGCATCGCGTCGCACACGGTCGCAGCGCGGAAAAAAGGTATGAGCGACGCCATGTTCGCGGAACTCATGGCGGTGGTGGGCATGGCCAACGAAACCAATAAAATGGTTACTGGGTATCAAGTCGAGATTGATGAGCAGTTCAAGAGCGGCGGTCATTCGCGTTCAGTGGCTGGACATTAGAAAAGCCGATGCGACCCTGGCGAATAATGGGCTTCTTCTTTCTCCCGCTGCTCATGATTGTGGCCATCGGCACTCGCCTATTGATGAGGCGAGGGTTCAACGCCAAATCCGAGCCTTCCTCGTTTGAGAAAACGGTGGCGAGGACGGTGAGGAATCTGGCGATCCCGACCGGGGAGCGCAAGTTGAAAAACCCCTGGACTCCCACACCTGAGAACCTGAAAGAAGCTCGCGACCACTTCATCGCCCGCTGCGCGATTTGTCATGGTAATGACGGCCAAGGTCAGACGCAACTTGGGCAAAGCCTGTATCCCAGAGTACCCAATCTGCTGTCCTCATCAACGCAAAACCTCACAGATGGCGAACTTCACTACATCGTCGCCAATGGAGTTCAGCTGACCGGAATGCCCGGCTGGAGCACGCCCCATCAAGAAGTTGGAGACGACAGTTGGAAGCTGGTCTTGTTCGTCCGCGATCTACGGCCACTTTCGGTTGTAGAGCAAGCCCGGCAAGTTGAAACCTCGCATTCCGCTCACTACGTGGGTTCGAAGGCCTGCGAGAAATGCCACGCCCAGATTTATGCAGGCTGGGTGAAAACGCCGATGGCGAATGTGGTGCGGGATCCAAAGGAATATCCCGATGCCATCATTCCTGACCTTGCCTCCAATCCTTTGGCGAAGTTTACCAAGGACCAGGTCGCCTTTGTTTATGGCAGCGTTTGGAAGCAACGCTACTTTACCAAAGTTGGCGACGACTATTACCCCGAGCCAGCTCAGTGGGACGTTGTGCATCGCGCTTGGCGACCTTATTTCGTTGCCAAGGGGAGCGACTGGTGGGAGCCTTTCTATCCTCCCGATAACATGAAACGGCCCACTGGTCCTCTATGTGACGGCTGCCATTCGGTGGACTACAACATTCATACCAAACAAGTCGCGGAATGGAATGTGGGCTGCGAACGCTGTCATGGACCGGGCAGTTCGCATGTTGAGCACCCGGAGCGCGGCAATATCCAGAATGCGGGGCGCATGGATTATGTGGCAGCCAGCGATACCTGTATTCAGTGCCATTCCCAGGGCCGACCGCGAAGCGCTCCGATCGAGGGGACCTATTACGACTGGCCGGTCGGGTACAGCGTGGGGCTAAGACTGCAGGATTTTTGGACGCTCGAGACCGGTACGCTCGGCCAGACCAGCTTTACCCATTTCGCGGATGGCACGGCGCACAAGAACCGAATGCAAGGCAACGATTTCGTGCAAAGCGTGATGTATCGCCGCGGAGTGACATGTTTCAGTTGCCATGATGCACACGGCACCGGAAACTACGCTCAACTCATAAAACCTGCAGACAAAATTTGCCTGGACTGTCACGGTCCCCTATCGACCAACGGGCCTCGTACGGCCACGCTCGAAGAACACACTCATCACAAGCAGGGCAGCCCGGGGAGCGAGTGCGTCGCGTGTCACATGCCACAGATCGAGACGACCATTGGCGACGTGAAGGTGCATGCGCACACTTTTAGGTTCATCACGCCAGCGATGTCTGACAAATACAATATTCCGAACCCGTGCACCTCGTGCCACACCGATAAGTCCACCACCTGGGCGAACGAAGCACTAAGAGGTTGGCCTGAGCGTTCGCCGTGGAGATCGCAATAGAACGTCGGCACGATAAAGTTAAACGCCTGAAACGTGTGGGAGTGACGCCACTCAGGCGCGCCGGATATTGCGTCCAAGGTTAAATTCGTGCTCCTTCATATCGACCCGCCGCCCGCGAAAGCGCACGCCTTCGGCTTCGAGGCGCAGGCGCTGCTCGATTGCCGAATCACCACACAGTTTTATTTCTCCACCCGCGCCCAAGACCCGCTGCCAGGGCAAGCCGAAACCGCGATGCAATACCCGCGCCACTTGCCGGGCCGCTCCCGGAAATCCAGCGGTTCGTGCGATGGCCCCATAGGTGGATACTTTGCCCTTAGGTATACGGCGAATGACGGACTCAACGCGCATGCGCAGGTTCGACAAACCTGCCGTTTCCGGCGAAGACGAAGTTCTCTTCCCTGACCGCGCTTTCTTGCTTTTCTTTTTCACAACGCAATCCATCCGATGCGGATTAACCAGAGCGATGCCGCCAGGACTATCAGCCACAAAATGATTCCCTGAAGCAACGGACGATGCCCTACCCGTTTGATCGTCGCAACTGAGATGCCGCTACCGATCAGGAATAAGGTTGCTGTCAGTCCAATTTTCGCAGCTTTCACGGCAATCGTGTAAACGTGCGCTCCCGAGGGTAGATAGGTGTTGATGACCGCCGCCAGGCAAAACAGCCCGATAAACCACGGCCACTGAATCTTTGCCTTTGCGCCGCGGACCACGGCGGTTCCGATCGAAAGAGGAACAATCCACAAAGCCCGCGCCAGCTTGACCGTGGTCGCTACCGCTAGTGCTTCGGTTCCGTATTTAGCGGCGGCACCTACCACCGAACTGGTATCGTGAATGGCGAGCGCGGCCCAAAGTCCGAACTGCGATTGAGAAAGTTTAAGTGCAGCGCCAATCGCGGGAAAAATCAACAGCGCGACCGAGTTCAGCACGAAGACGGTTCCGAGCGCGACCGCCATTTCTTCAGCGGTAGCGTTGGTGATCGGCCCAACGGCAGCGATGGCACTGCCGCCGCAGATCGCGGTGCCGGTGGAAATCAGAAATGCGGGCACGCGCTGTACTCCGAGCACCGCACCCAGTCCCATGCCCACCAGCAGTGCAAAGCTTATGCCTAACATGGTGTAGACGAAACCGCTGCGCCCGGCCTGGATGACTTGGTGAAGATTCATGCCAAAGCCGAGTCCGACTACCGAGGCCTGCAAGAGAAATTTGGAGGATTTCCTGGCCTCGTCGCAGTAGGGATGAGGAAGCGTGAGCCCGAATGCGAGTCCTAAAGCGAGCGCGATAGGCGGAGAGACGAAGCCGCTGGCGCTCACGACGAGACACAACAGAAAAATTATCCGAGAAGACATTCGGGGGATGCGAAACAGCGCAAGGGCATGCGCGAATCATCGACCAACATGCCCTCGCGGATGGCTGTCCTAGGCCGCCTTGCGGAAAGATTCGATGGCTTCCGCTTCGGAGTCGTACACGTCGAAGACGGTCAACAGCTTCGTGACTTGCAAAAGATCGCCGACACGCTTGGTCAGGTTGGCCAGTTTAATCGTACCGCCGGCGTTCTGCGCCGAAGTGCGCAATGCGACCAGCGTGCCCAGGCCGCCGGAATCAATGTAGCTGATTTCGCCCAAGTTGAGCACGACGCGATTACTAGACGACAACGCGCTTTTAACGGTGTCGCGCAGGAGCGCGGACTCTTCGCCAAATACTATGCGGCCAATGCAGTTCACCACCAGGATCCCGTCCTGAGTTCGGGTTGAAAGTTTCAGTTGCATAGAAACCGTCCTTTTCGTAACGCAACAGCCTATCGCTTGCGCGGAGGTTTTAGCAAGCTTGGGGTTCTTCCTAGCGCACCGTATCGAGGCGGAACGCGGCGGCCTGATAATCTCCGCGCAGTTCCAGTTGAATGCCATGGCGCACCCACCATGCGCCGGAGGCACTTTCCGGGGTTCCCGCCCGGGCCTTGCCGTCGATCCAAGTTAGTTTATATTCCGCCGCCGGATCGAGGCCTTCCAGTTTGAGCAAGGGAAATCCGCGGCCCTCTTGCGTTGCGTTTGCGAAGGCAAAGACTACGGCCTGATTCTTATGGCTCGCAACCGTCTCGGTGGCGGACATGCCACTGCCATCGCGCGGGCTGATGAGCCGGTAAAGATCTCCGCGCACGATGGTTCGTTGCACCGCGTGGTAGGCGGTGATGAGGCGCTTGGCGGTGGCGAAGTCCTCGGCCGACCAATGATTAAGATTGGCGCCAATGCCCAGCGATCCCTGCATTGAACTCAGCAGACGATACGTAAGAGAAGTGTTGCGGCCATTGAGCCAGTGCGGCGAATCGGTGACCCATGCCATCATGATTTGCGGCGTGTAGGCGTAGGTAAAGCCATCTTGCATGGAGAGCCGGTCGAAGGGATCGGTGTTATCCGAGGGCCAGACCTCGTCTGTGTAGCGCAAGATGCCGAGATCGACGCGTCCGCCGCCGCCGGAGCAGGCTTCGATTTCGATCTTGGGATGCTTCTTGCGCAGCTCGGCGAAGATCGAGTAAAGGTTGCGAATGAACTGCACGTATACTTCGCGCTGCTCGTCGGCGGGAAGCTGATCCCAACCAGGCTCGGACCAGTTGCGGTTGTAATCCCACTTGAGAAACGCGATATCGTTTTCGCTGAGTAGCTGGTCGAGAAATCCCTCGACGTAGTCGCGCACATCAGGGCGAGCGAGATTCAGAATAAGCTGGTTGCGCTGCTCGGAGCGCGGACGACCGGGAAAATTCAAAACCCAATCGGGATGCTTGCGATAGAGATCGGAATCCGGGTTAACCATCTCCGGCTCGACCCATAAGCCGAAGTCCATGCCGAGGGAGTGCACCTTGTCGATCAGTGGTTTTAGGCCGTGGGGAAATTTCTGCGGATTCACGTACCAGTCGCCGAGTCCGGCGTGGTCGTCTTTGCGCTGGCCGAACCAGCCATCGTCCATCACAAAGCGGTCTACGCCGATCGAGGCGGCTTTTTCGGCGAGCGCCATCTGGCCCTCTTCATCGACTCTGAATTCTGTCGCCTCCCACGAGTTGTAAATGACCGGGCGCGGCCTGGGATCGGGCGCCTGGGGCAGAATCTTCGCGATTTCAAAATGGTGAAGCAAGCGCGAGGCGCCGCCCAGGCCATGATCGGAATAGCCGCCATAAAAAATCGGCGTATCGAGATGCTCGCCGGGCTTGAGTTTGTAACCGAAATCAAACGGATTGAAACCGCCGGTCACGCGGACGGCGTCGAACTGAGTTCGATCTACCGTTATTCGCCACGAACCGGACCAAGCCAATGCGCCGAACCAGACTTCCCCGTGCTCTTCATCGGCGGCAGTGGCGTTGTCGCGGCCCGCTTCGCGGGAGATCGCAAACCACGGATTCGCCTGATGGCCGGTGGTTCCGCGACGGCTTTCAAGGACGCGCGCTGCGCCTTGAATTAATTCTTGGTTCAGCGTCCACTCCCCCGCCCAGCGGCCGGTTAGATAGGTCAGGGTGTAACGATCAGCCGGAAGGGTCCATTGCGCGGCCGCGGCCTGCTCGATCGTGACGGGCTGTTTCTCGCGGCTTTCGATGCTGGCGGAGCGTGCCAGAATGCCGGTGTCTGCATCCATCGTGTAGTGAAGCGTCACGTAGATCTCACGGGAAATATCCTTGAGCAGAACTTCGATTGACTGTGGCCGGCTGGCGTCAGCTTTCACAAAATGGAGAACGAGGTCACGGGTGCCATCGGCAAAGCTGACTTTGATGGCCGGTTCGGTGAAGAGACCTGCTCCCCAACCGGAATATTCCTGCGGCGTGGTGGTGTTGGGCGAATCGAAGGACGCCCATTCCGGCAGCGAGTGCGACGCCGGCATATTGTCGTGTGCGCCGAGGCGTCCACCCCAGTAGATCGGCTGCAACTCGCCTCGCTCGTCGACACCGAATGCGTAGGTGGCGTTGCCGCCGTCGAGGCGAAAGGCTTGCGGGTTTTGGGCCGCGACTGAGCCAGCGAAGACGGTCAGCAGGAGGGACGCAAGTACGGTGATCACGCGAACAGGTTCCGGAGTGAATTTCATGACGCCGTATCCTAGCATCGGCTGAAAGCATCTGTCTCGCGCCGGAGGACGGGTTGCACCGCCGCCCTATCCCCCTCGCATCACGTATAATCTACTCTTCCTGCTCATGAGCTATACCGTTCTGGCGCGCAAATACCGTCCGCAGAAATTCTCCGAGGTGATCGGACAAGAGCACGTCACCCGCACTCTGCAGAATGCCCTCGAACAAGGGCGCACGGCTCACGGCTACATTTTCAGCGGGCATCGCGGCATTGGAAAGACCACCGTGGCGCGCATTCTGGCCGCGGCGTTGAATTGCCGATCGTCGGATAAGCCTGTCGCTGAGCCTTGCGGAGTTTGCGAATCCTGCACCGAGATTCGCGCCGGGAATGCCGTTGATGTGATTGAGATCGACGCTGCTACCAACCGCGGCATCGATGAAATCCGTGAGTTGCGGGAGGCGGCGCGGTATCGTCCGGCACGCGACCGCTTCAAGATTTACATTCTCGACGAAGCTCACCAGATTACCGACGCGGCTTTCAATGCGCTGCTGAAGACGCTGGAAGAGCCGCCCGATCATATTGTGTTCATGCTGGCGACTACGCAGCCCGAAGATATTCCGCGGACGATCCGGTCGCGCTGCCAGCACTTCAGCTTCCGCGCTGTAAAGTTTGATGACATCGTGGGCCAGCTTCGTGATTTAGTGGGCCGCGAAAAGATCGAGGCCGATGACGACGCTCTCGCGCTGCTGGCCGAGGCTGGCGACGGGTCAATGCGCGACGCGCTGTCGATTCTGGATCAGGCGATTGCGTCGTGCAATGGAAAGCTTACGGCTGATTCAGTCCGGAATCTGGTTGGGGCTGCGCCGGCGCACATTCTGGAAGAGGTCATGCAGGCCGTGGCTCGCAGCGCAAGCGAAGAAGTGTTGCGGCAAGTCGATCATCTGATTGGCGAGGGCCACAGCCCCACGCACTTCGCGCGACAGATGGTTCGTTTTCTGCGCAATGCGACCGTTGCCAAAATTGCCGGGAAGGATTCTTCCCTGCTACAGATTTCGAGCGAAGAGCGGGAGCGCGTGGAGCGGGTTGCGGCGCTGTTCGGCGAAGAAGATCTAACCCGCCATTTGCAGATCATGCTGCGGACTCACGGGGAGCTGGGATACAAGCAGGAGCAGCGCTTCCACTTGGAGCTGGGGCTGCTGAAGATGTCTCACGCGCAGCGGATTTTGCCGATCGAGCAATTGCTGAGCGATGTGGCCAGCGCTTCTTCCAGTGGCGCAGTGGATGCGGTTCGCGCTCCGGCGCGGCCGACGATCGTGGCGTCCGGTTCGTCTGGTTCTGGGGCGGCGCAGGCTCGTCCGGCTCAAGTTTCGCCTTTTGCGGCTGACTCGGCGCGCAAGGGAAACCCGCGGCAGGAGTCGGCCGCAGAGCCCGCCGCGGTCAGTGGGCCGCGGATTGTCGCAGGTGGAAACTTGTCCGCTCGCGTGATCATGGGTTCCGCTGCTCCTGTGTCCATCAGCGAAAGCGCCGCCGAACTCGAGATGAGTTTGCAATCGCAACCTGAAGTTGATGCCAAGCTGCTCGCTGAACCGCAGCCCGTGGCTAGTGTGCCCGTCTCAAACAACTCCGTCGAGAGGCTGCAAGCTGCGGTCCTGCAGGCGCTGATGGATGGAAATCAGCGCATTCTGGTCTCGATGCTCGAAGCCGGGGATTGGAGCGTCGCAGGTAACGAAGTTGTGATCAAAGTGTCGGAGTCGCAAACAGTCGTCGATATGTCATTGAGCGCCGAGGCGCGGCGGCTGGCGATAGCTTCGGCGAGCGGCATTCTGGGCCGCGCGGTAAAGTTAAAGATCGTTCCAGGAGCGAGTGTGGCGGCGACGGAAAGACGCAACGGAGCCAGTCTTCGGCCCTCGCCCGGATCCTCTTCTGGATCGGGGGCGACGGGACGGAACCGCGCTGAGCAGGATGCGGTGGTACAGCGGCTGAGGGAGAAATTCGGGGCTGAGATTCGCACTGTAATTGATTACAAGGAGAAGCGGTAGCCATCATGGGCGGATTCAATCTGCAAGAACTGATGTCGAAGGCCAAGTCGCAGTACGAGACCCTGGAGAAGAAGATGCAGGAAACCGTCGTCGAGGCCTCGGCGGGCGGCGGCACGGTAACGGCGAAGATGGATGGGCGGAAGCAACTGTTGAGCCTGCGCATTGATCCAGAGGCAGTGAAGTCGGGCGACGTGGAAATGCTGCAGGATCTGGTTCTGGCCGCGGTCAACGAGGCAGCGCGAAAGATCGACAGCGCCATGCAGTCTTCGCTTGGCGGCATGATGGGCGGGATGGGACTCTGAAGAATCAGGCGATTGCGTCATCGGGCGATTGAGCCATTTAGCCCTTAAGCTTTTCCGTCACCAGTTTTCATCTTTGACTTGGGCTTGATTTTTGACTTGATTTTCAATCGCTCAATGACCCGATCACACAATCACTCAATTCTTCTCTATGTCTAAATTTGCGGAGCCAATGACGCGGCTGATCGATGAGTTGAAGAAGCTGCCGGGCGTGGGGTCGAAGAGCGCGCAGCGGCTGGCCTTCTACATTCTGCGCGCCAGCGATGAAGACGCAGAGGCGCTGGCCGCGGCGGTGCGCGATGTGAAAGCCAGCCTGCGGCTTTGTTCGGTGTGCAACAACATTACCGACGTCGATCCTTGCGTGTATTGCACCAGCGCGACCCGCAATCAGCGGCTAGTGTGCGTGGTCGAGGAGCCGACCAACATCTCCTCCATCGAAAAGACGAAGCACTTCAACGGCGTCTACCACGTGCTGCATGGATCGATCTCGCCCCTGCACGGCATCGGGCCGGAGCAGTTGCGCATCGCCAATCTCATCGCGCGAGTGGATGCGGGCAACGTGGATGAAGTGATCGTCGCCACCAACCCGACGGTTGAGGGCGAGGCCACGGCCACTTACCTTTCGCATCAACTGAAACGCGCCGGCGTGAAAGTTACGCGCATTGCCATGGGCATTCCCGTCGGCAGCGACATTGAATATACCGACGAGATTACTATGCTGAAAGCAATGGAGGGCCGGAGGGAGTTGTAAGCTTACCCTCCCTGCCCCTAGTTACGACTGCGGGACCGCGCGGCTACGGTTTGATTTCGAAAACCGCGCCCTTGTCGTTGGAACCGCCGCCCAACGTGGTGCCGTAGAGATTCCCTGCGGAGTCAAAGAGCAAACCGCAGCAGGGATAGGCACCGGCTTTCGCGTTGGTGCCGTGACCGAAGAGATACACGACTGTCTCAGTCCAAGTGCCATCTTGAGCGGGAGTCAAGCGGTAGACTGTGCCGCAGCCGGTGACTCCCATGCCGTTGCCACACTCCTGGCCACCGCCGCCACCGTATTCCGTGGTGCCGTAGAGGTTTCCCGCCGAGTCGAAAATTAAGCCTGAGGAAGCCAGGTATCCATCCGCGCCGTGGTTGACGCCTCCGAAGTTATAAAGAGCCTTCTCGGTCCAGCCTCCGCCCGCCTTGAGCGATAACTCGAAAGCCACGCCACCACCGTAGGTACCGCCAAGGGACTGCGTGCCGTAGAGATTACCGGCGGCATCGAAGATTAAGTTCGAGGTATTGCCGGAGCCGGAGAGCACCTTCCGCTTCCAAGTTCCTGCGCTCTGCCTCAATTCGATTACGGTCCCGGCGGTTCCCGGATTAAAAGTGGAGGTGTAGAAATTGCCGGCCGCATCGACGGTCAGATTGGCGTAGATTTCGTTGCCATTATCATTGAAGGTGAGGAGGAGCGTGTCTGCCCACACCCCGTTTTTCTGAGAGAGTTCGAACACGGTTCCGCTGGAATAAAGACTGTAGCCGTAAGGGCCGTTGTAAATTTCGCTGGTGGTGGTGCCGTAAAGATTGCCGGAAGCGTCGAAGATCAATCCGGAAAAGGGTATTGCAGCGTCAGTGCCGTTGCCAAAGCTGTACAACACGGTGTGGGTCCAGTCGCCGCCCGAGGCGGGCGAGAGTTCAAAGACGGTGCCGTATCCGCCGCTGCCAATGCCGTAAGCGCCGCCCTGAACCGTGGTGCCATAAAGATTTCCTGCGGTATCGAAAACCAACGTTCCGCGGGGGTCGTCTCCATCTGTGCAATTGGGTTGTGAGCAAAAGCTATGGACGATCTTCTCGGTCCAGCCTCCGCCTTTTTGAGGAGTCAGTTCGAAGATGGCCCCGTTGCCGTAAGCGCCCTCAGAGGCGATGCCGTAGAGGTTTCCGGCCTTATCGGAAATCAGGTTGGCGGGTTCAGTCCCATCCTGCGGGGTCGCGCCGAAACTGTAGAGGACTTTCTCTTGTTGCGCCGAAGCTGGGGTAGCCAACCAGACGGTCCCCGAAACCATCAGCGCGAACGCTGAAAACAAGCTCGACAGTTTTCTGACTAGCATTGAGTAATTCTCCCATTCAAGTGGCATGAATGATCTCTTTGATCAATTCTGACGGTGGGAGCTCGGGAGTTCACGAGCTTTGTTCAGCCCCAGATCCCGTAGCGGCGGGAGGGTGACTCGTTGCGAAATGTATCACAGATCGCAAGCAGTAAACGGATGGCACGAAATAATCCTTGCCTCCAACTTGCAGAGAACACATACACCGGGTTGCTGTTGTGCTAGTGCTTGGTAGTCCTCGCACGTACACGTCTCGTGGATTGCGGCCGCGAGTGCAGGTTTTTGCACCTTTTGGGAATCGCAAGGTCTTTTCCGAACCTTTCAGTTCGATTCGGGTTCCAGGAACACATTGAGTTCTTCTTGCGCGGAAACCAGGCCTTCCGGAAGGCTTCCACGGTTGTATTCGGCCATGCGGTTTTTCCATTTAAGGAAGTCGGTGATGCTCTGGGGCTCAACCCGGACTTCGACGCGGCGGAGGCTGGCCAGAAGCAGGTTCATTTCGTAGCGGAAGCCTGTGTCGGTGCGGAGATTCTTGGCGGAGGGGTGCGCGGTTTCGATTTTGTTCTGGCGGAGTTCGAGCAGGCCCCAGCCTTGGGGAAGTTCTTCGCGGCGCAGAAGTCCGGCTGGCACGAGGTAGAAGCGCTCGCATCCGACTCCCTGGGCGGGTTGGAGGCGGAAGGGCTTGGCGCGGTCGGTCAGAAAATCAGAGCGCGTGACTTTGCATTCGACCAGCACGGAGTGGCAGGCGCGCTTCCAACCGATGGCGTCAGGCATTTCGCCGCTGACGCAGGCTTGCTCGGAGAGCACTACGCCGCAACGGTAGCGGCGCAGCCAGTGGACAGCTTTTAGGACTAGTTGGGCGTGGGTCATGTTCGGGTTGCGGCTTCGGCTTCTGGGAGCAACAACATTTGTAGCGGCTAAAGGCGCCGCGAGGAAGTGACTGAAAAGCTACTGTTTCAGGCGGCATTGAAGTGACTAATATGGTCATGTCTGCTATGTATCTGGTGAAGTCTTATGGAATTGCCGCCACCGACCCTGGCCAGCCCGGCTACCAGAGCGTTCTCTCGATGCTCACCTCTGTCGTATTCGGTAAAGGCTTTTTCTATTACCTCACGATAGGCTCTATTCTGGTGGTCTTGTCGCTTTCGGCCAACCCCGCCTTCGCTGATTTTCCCCGGCTCTGCAAAGCCATCGCGCAAAACAATTATCTTCCGCATGTCTTCGGTTGCCGTGGCCGCCGGCTGGTTTACACCTCGGCATTGTCGTGCTCGCCGTGCTCTGCGGGGGAGTTCTCGTTCTTTTAGGCGGCGTCACCGACCGGCTCATCCCTTTGTATGCGGTCGGTGCAGTTCTTGCCTTCACGCTCTCTCAGGCCGGCATGGTTTCGCACTAGCGCAGGAAGCGAGGTCCGCACTGGCTCAAGAGCGCGCTGGTGAACGGGCTGGGAGGGCTGGTTACCGGCGTTACTACCGCCGTAGTCCTAGTAGCGAAGTTCCTTGAAGGCGCCTGGATTACCTTGCTTTTTATTCCCATGACCATTGTGTTCTTCTCTGCGGTGCGCCGCCACTATCACCAGGTGAAAGTTCTCACCACCTGCAGAGATCCGGTTGACGCCGCTGCCCTGAGCCAGCATCCGATCGCGATTATAGCTATCGATCGCTGGAGCAGTATCGTCCGGCAGGGAATCGAATTCGCGGCGCGCCTTTCCCCGGAAGTGATCGCTGTGCACGTCGAGCCCGGCGAACATTACGCCTTACCGCGGGACGACTGGCAACATTATGTCGAGGCGCCGTTTCGCGAAGCAGGCATGGCATTGCCGCAACTTCACGTCCTGCCTTCCCCCTACCGCTTTGTCATTATTCCCTTCGTGCAGTTCGTTCTCGAAGTATCGAAGAAGAATCAAAAGCGTAATATCATCGTGGTGATCCCCGAGTTGGTAGAAGACAAGTGGTACGAATACTTTCTTCACAATCAGCGGGGCTTAGGCGGGTCACATCCGAGATGCCCGGCAACTCGATCGATTCTCAATGCATCTGAGACCCCGGAACTGCCACGTTCCGGGAGAATGCATATGTCCAGAACGAGCTTCTTTCTGTTGGCGTTAAGCTTACTGGCAAACTCCGCCTTTGCCGTTTCTTCCATTGAGGTTCTCTATGTCGCCGAAAACCAAGCCGGTGAAACCTCACTCCTCACGTACAATGTGGATCCGGTGACAGCTGTCGCAACTCAGGTGGGTCAGACTATTTCGGTCGGTGCCGCATCGGTGGATCCAATCACCGTAGTGGACCAGCACTTTGTCTATATATGGAATTCGACCAACGTCTGGACATACGTCACCGACGCTAACGGCGCACCGAACGCAAAGCCTGAGCAACACCTCACCTTCAGCTTCCCGCATCCGGTTACGTCATTCGCGGCCGACCCCAACGGTAAGTTCGCTTATGCCGGAGTAAGTTGGTGGGATACTCAAAGCGAAACTAACAACGCCACTGTCTATCTCTACACCATTAGTCAATCCACGGGAGAACTGACCAATCTGGAAGAGGTCGTCGCGCAATACGGTCCCGATCCTTACATCGGGCTTACCGGTTTCAGTTTCGATCGTAGCAGCACGAAACTCCTTGCCAGCTTTTTCAACAACGGCCCCTACACCTGCGAATGGGGTTATGACTATTACCCGGTCGACCAGGGTTCTGGGCACTTAGGGTCGTTGCAGAACATCGTTGAGGGCGGCTCTTGTTCCGGCCCCAGTGCGGTCGCTGTGAGCGATTCCGTTGCTGGTGGGGCAGGCGGTCCGTGCGGTCAGGGATGCGGCGGCGTTGGCGTCACCCAATTGTCGTCAGGAAAAGTTATCAATTGCACGTCATCCATGCTTCTGTTTTGCGGCGACGCTGTCGCTTTCGACGGATTGTACTTCGATCCGGTGGGTCGAAGCCTATTCTTTGCTGATACCAATACGCATCAGACTTACATCGGCAATTTGAACTTCAACGACGCGACCATTACTCAAAGCGATTCCTCGATACCAGGGAACCCAAAGCTATTTTTCAGCCCGGATAGTACGTTGGTGTATGCACTCTACGGCCGAAACATTGAAATCTATGCTCTGCAGTCGAAGACCGGATCGTTGACTGCAAACACTTCGGCGGCCGTCCAGGGGAAGGTGAACATTGCCACTGCAATCTTGGCGAATCGAATAGACCCGTAATTACCGCACAATGCTGCGATTCTTCTCGTGTCCCGCTCGATAGATGGCCCAGCCGAGCAAGTTCGCTCCTACCACTACGCCTGCGATTTTCATGAAGTATGCTTGCGGATTCTCCACGTCGATAATCGGGAAAATCGACAGTACTACGTAGAGCAATGTCATCAGAAATCCCGAGATAGCCGCCAGCCGCAGCCACAGGCGGGGACGCAGCCCGCGATCTTTTGGCGAAAGAAACGGAATTGCGAACAAGGCGAGGTACGCGACCGCGTAGAAGGTGAAAGCCCACGTGAGCAGGAGTTCGTAAGCTTCCTGCGGACCAACTCCGATAAGGGCGGCCGCGCTGCCGGCCATCGTGACCACTCCGAGAAAAAGAATCGAGTTTAATGGCGTTTTGTATTTCGCATGCAACCGCGTGAACCATTCGGGCAAGAGGTGATCCCATCCCGCAACCATCGGCAGCCGAGCGCTGGCGCTGAAGTACACGCTGAATGACGTAGGGTAGTTGACGAAAAGTAGAACGATGGCGAATGGCGCAATGAAGGTACCCAGGCTGGCAAACCCGAAGGCTCGCGTGCCCAACCCCTCGAAACCCAGGCGTAGCGTTTGCGGGATGGGGCCGACTACGTCCACTGCATCGGGAGCCACGAAGGCGAGAATCGAACTTGTGGCGAGAATATAAATAAGCGCAATAAATGGCGCGGTGATGAGAACTGAACGAGTTAGATTGCGCCCAGCGTCACGGCATTCCCCGGCAAAGATCGCGACATATTCAAAGCCGCTGAGCGCGCCAAACATCATCTTCGTAAAAACGCTGAGGCTGAAGACAGTAAGCGGCGGCATCGCCAGGCGAAGGGGGTGGTATTCGTAGAGGGTGCCCCGCCAGCGGTTGAGCACTGGCGTAGCGATAAGGATACCAAGTGTAGTCAATGTGGCGATGCTGCCCGCGTTGCTCAACCATTTGCCGACTCGCAATCCGAGAGCCGTTAACCACATCATGCCAAGAATAAGGCCGAACGACACTATGAGGATCAGCCAGCGGCTGGAAGCGATCCAGGCGGCGGCAGGACCGAGCGCGTAGGCGAGAAAAGTAGTCGTAACCAAACCAATCACCGCTACATACAGCATCACGAAGAGCCAGAGGTTCCACGCCACCAGAAAGCCGACTTGATCGCCAAAGGCCAGACGCGCCCACTCGTAGAGGCCGCCCTCCAATGGCATCAGCCGGTTCAGATGAGCCACCACCACGGCGAGCGGAATGAAGAACAAGACGATGGCGATTAGCCAGAAGACCACGTGCGCCGATCCAGCCTTGGCCGCAGTGCCAAAGAAATCCAGCACAATCACCAGAAGCAACTGGGCCATTACCAGGTCAAACAGACCTAGTTCTTTGCGCAAGTCCGCGCTGCGAGCCTGGACCGAGGCTTCAGCAGCGCGCAATGGGGTGGGGTTCTCCGCAGTCAATGCGAAGCATTAGAACATAAAAACGCTGGGCGGGCGCGACTGATGCCGCGCCCCTCGATCTTAGTGCCGATCGTGCTTAGTGCCGATCGTGATCCCCATGGCTGTGACGCCAGGTCCAGTACTCCTTTTGTTCTTCAGGCGGCAGCTTGCGAAAATCGCGATCAGGGTCGCGATGGTTTTCGCCCGCCCACTGGTGGTAATACACCGCCTCGTCGCCGTTCCATACGTGATAATCGCTGTAATAAGGATCGTAAACTCGATAGTAGAGATGTCCACCGCAAGCCATGCCCAGTAGGAACGATGACAACGCGGCAGCTAAAACAAGTGAACTGACAAAGCCCGATTTTTTATTCATCTTTTGCGCAAAGCCTCGACATCACAATCGCTGTTGTGGATGGATACCTGGGAATCCCTGTGCCGCCGGCCGCGACCTTAAGTCCGGCGGAGACCACAGCGACCGGCGACGGTGTTCCGACGCAATCAACGACGGCGCCATCCGAGATCTGATTTTTCTGCTTCGATCACAATGACTTTGTGGCAGTTAGTCTCGAGCGTCAAGGTCGGTTTCTTCGCAGGGACCCCGCGGTTAGAGCGATCTTAGATGAGGGAGGAAGGGAAGACCTTCTTCTTTCAACTTCTGCTCCAAGCGCTTTGTGCAATCGCAATCGCTGCAAGCCCAGGACTCGCTCCCGTTTTCATCGCGGCATTGGCGGCGGTCATGCGCGTCTTGCACTTTGGTGAGATCAAAATATTCTTCCCAGTACGGCTGCTCTTCCTGAAGTGGTGTTGGGCAGTAGCAGACTTCGACCCAGCGCACGGTCTGGTCGGAGCAGAGGCGGGCATCTCGCATATTGCGAAGGTATTCGCCTCCCGCGATGGATCCAGCGCCGAGTGTTTCCTTCTCGATGGCCTGAAGCAGATCAGCTTCGCGGCCGGCTTTCACGCGGGATCGAACTAAATAGCGCATGTAAGAGGGGATTTGCGGGACACCCCGGCCCTACTTCAGATGAACATTTCGTCTTGCGGCACGGCTCGCCGCGGCTCACGGCTTCCACCACCATTGCGCCGGCCGCGATTTCCCAGGAAAAATTCCACACCGGCCGTTATCCCCTGCACCAAGCCTGTAACGTGCCGCACCGGAGAGACCACGGTCTTGTGAACCACTTCCGAGGTATGTTCCACACGATCCAGGGTGCGCGTCAGTAATTCGTCGGCGCGAATGATTTGCAGCCGGCCGCGATCCACCGCGTCATTCACCGTCGCATCAACGCGCTGTACCTGCGCTCGCACCGCAGCGGTGCTTTCCATCAGATCATCCGTGATCGCATTCAGCTTGGGACGGAGTTCCGTCAGCAAAGTTTGCGTCGTGTCGATCGTAGGGAAGGCCTTGGTCTTGACCTCTTCCGCGATGGCTTCCAAGCGCGCTGTGCTCTTGCGTACAGCCATATACAAAGCCAGAAGAATGAGAGCTTGAAGAACCACAGCTGCACCCGTCAGAGCGATAAACAGTGGTAAGAGGTTTTCCATAAACCCAGCTCTTTCTGCCAAAATCGACCACTGGGAAGCAAGGCACGCAGGATCAAGGCGCTACCCGGCGCGGTCTTAGAGGTTCTTCGGCGCCCCAGTTTCCGTCGTAGCCTCTTGATAAGCCTGTCGGCCAGCTTCGTAAGCAGCGCGGAATTGATCCTTCTGCTGATTCACGACGTCACGGCTCTTGTCCACCCACCCGGCAGCCTGCTCCTTGGCTTCGCGAGCGCGGGTGCGAACGTAGTCTCGTCCTTCTTCCGCTCTCGACAAAAGGACATCGCGGGTTTCGCTCCCCGAGCGCGGCGCGTACAAAACACCAGCTAATGCGCCCAATCCCAATCCCGCCAAAAACCAAATCAAAGTGCTGCCGCCGCTATCCTGATCTGACATAGTCACGCCTCCCGACTCTGAGTGCTACTGATCCGGATGGTAGCACCCGCATCAGGTAAATACAATTACGGCAGAACCCGTAAAGCGAGATGCGGAAAGCTGCAGACAAAAGGGCGCGATCAAGTAGATTGCCGCTTCGCTTTTAGCGGCACGGCGATCGCTTTCCGCGTAAGACAGAAGCGGCGTCAGGGTTAATCACCCGCTGCGGCGAAGGAAAGAGCAAACAAGAACCCAGCTCAGACGCCGTGCAAAACCTATTTCTGGGTCGGAGCACTTGCAGGCGCCGGAGCCGTCGGCGCGTGGGCCGGAGCTGCCGGCTGCGTCTTCACTGGAGCCGATTTCACTCCCTGCAACACTGAGTTCGCTCCGCCGTGCTTGGTGGCATAAATAGATAGCGTGACCGAAGTCAGCATGAAGAGAACCGCGGAAATAGTGGTTGCTTTGGAGAGCGCCGTAGCTGCGCCTCGCGGGCCGAAAGCAGCCTGGCTGCCTTGTCCGCCAAACGCGGCCGAGATGTCGCCGGCTTTGCCGCTCTGCAGCAGAACCACAATAATCAGAAACAGACAAACCAGTACGTGAAGGATGGTGACCAGGATGATCATGAAAGTTTAGAAATCCGATTGGAAGTGAGTGGACGACGGTTACCCACCCATTGTACGACGCCTCTTGCTTTGGATACAAACGTCTACGGCAATTCGGCTCCTTCGCCCACGGCGCGGAGGCGTTACAAAAAATCTGCGGGACGGCTTGGAAGCCGTCCCGCAGTTTGACTCTACAGCTTTGCTTCCGGCTAGTTGACCGTCACCGAAACCGAGTTGCTGTTGTGCTGGGTTGTACCAGCTTTGCCGGAAACCGTCACCGTGTAAGAACCGGCCGGTGTTCCGGAGTTGCCCTGAGGCTTGACTGTGGTTGAGGAACCCGCGCCACCGCCGCCGCATGCGACCTGGAATGCGCATCCGCTCAATACCAGGAAGACGATGCAGAAACTCAGCAGTTTTCTGCGGTTCTCTTTGTTGATTCCAGCGCCCCCGAGCAGCATGGCCGGAACCATGATGGCGAAGGCGAAGATCGTGCCCGAACCCTTCTGTCCAGCCGGAGTGGCCAGAGCAGCCGACGGGCCCGTCGTGCTTACGGTTAGTGTCGCGATTCCATTGCTGTTCGCCACTGCGATCGTTCCTACCGAGCAAGTCACCGCCGGACTTACGACGGGGGCCACGCTGCAACTGAGAGCCACCGTCGAGGGATTAAGTCCACCGGTCGGGCTGATGGTGACGGTCGAGGTGCCCGACGCGCCTGGAGCCACTGTCAGCGATGAGGGCGAAGCGGCTAGCCCGAAATCAGCTGCCACCGGAGACGTGATGACCAGGCCCACAGCCGCCGACGAGGCAGTGTAGTTGGTATCCCCGCTGTAGTTGGCGGTAATGCTGTGCGTGCCCACAGCGAGGGTGGAAATCGACATCGAAGCGACGTCGCTTCCGTTCACAGCGAGGCCCGATCCAATCACCGTGGTTCCGTCAAGGAAAGTGACCGTTCCCGTAGGAATGCCGCTGGTGTTGGGGCTAATGGTAGCCGTAAGAGTGACGGCCTGATTTTGAACGGCCGAGGTCGCTGACGATACTAATACGGTGGTGGTGCCAGCCTGCTTGATGTTCTGGGTAAAGGCAATCGTGTGCGCCTGGTAGTTCGCGTCTCCCGAGTAGGCAATCGAAAGATTGTTCTGCCCTAACGGGAGGGTAGCGGTGGTCACGCTGTACACTCCGCCTACCAGGTTTCCTGGCGTGCCAACTACCGCGTTTCCATTCTTGATCGTGACAGTTCCCGTCGGCGCGTTGCCGTTCTGGACGCTGGCCGCCACAGTTGCTTGCAAGGTGACGGGCTGACCGTAGGGAGCAGAAAGATCGGACGATCCCACCGTTATCCCCGTGCCTGACTGGTTCAACAGTACGCTCACGCTGCCCGCTTTGCCGTTGGCCACGGCAAGGTCAAGCGCACCGTCTCCATTGAAGTCGCCTACGACCGCGGAATACGCTAGCGACCCCACTCCATACAACGAAGGAGTTTGGAAAGTTCCGTCGCCGTTGCCCAGCAGCAGAATTACCAAGTTGCCCGGGGAAAGTCCCGAAGGAGTGCTGGTGAGCGCAAGATCCCATTTCCCGTCTCCGTTGAAGTCAGCAACCACAATCGACGAAGGATTGGCATTGCCCGTTCCGTAGGTTTTAGGCGATTGGAATGTGCCATCACCATTACCCAATAGAATGCTGACCTGTTGCGTCAGGAAGTCGGCTACCGCCAGATCAGGGACGCCGTCTCCGTTGAAGTCTTGAACCGCCACCCCGAGCGGATTGCCTCCGGGTCCGGTCGGATACGCCATCTGGGCCTGGAACGTGCCGTCGCCATTGCCTAACAAAATGCTGGCGCTGCTGTCGGTTTCATTCACCACCACGATGTCCTGGATTTTGTTGCTGGTTAGAGCGTACAGAGCGACAGCGATCGGACCGTTACCAACCGCGTAATTGACGGCGCTCTTGAAGGTCCCGTCGCCATTGCCGAGGAGCACGCTGACGTTGTCGCTATGGTAATTCGCGACCACAAGGTCCTCAATGCCGTCTCCATTCACGTCGCCAACCGCGACTGCGGAGGGTTCGCTGCCTACTGTGAATGTGGTGTCCGATTGAAATGTGCCGGTTCCCACGCCGTTATTTTCCACGCCCAACATGATCCCAACCGTTCCGGTTCCGTAGTTCGTCAACGCAAGGTCAGGGATGTTATTGCCCGTGAAATTGCCGACTGCGAGGCCATAGGGATCGGTAGGAGTGTTGGCGACGGTTTCAGTGGAGAAGTGGTTCGGCCCTTGGAAAGTGCCATTGCCGTTGCCCAGGAGAACTGAAATCGCGCTCGCCGTGCCGGTATTCGTAACTGCCAGATCTAAAACTCCGTCTCCATTGAAGTCGGCTTTTACAATCGAAAATGGAGTAGCGCCGGCGGGGTAGTCCGCCCGCGCCTGGAAGCTTTCACTCTTGCCGTTGCTCAGGATTACAGTCACGCTATTGTCCCCGGAGTTGGCAGTCGCCAGGTCGATAGTGCCATCGTTGTTGAAGTCGCCCGCAACTACTCCGTATGGAATATCTCCGGTGCCGGCGTTCACCTGACCCAGCATGGTGCCGTCGCCATGGCCCCACAGCACGCTCACAGTGTTGCCGTTGCCGGCGGACACCGCTACGTCGATATTGCCGTCGCCGTTAAAGTCGGCTACGGTCAAAGCAGTCGGGAAGGCGGCAGTGGCGTAATCCACGTGAGCCGCGAAGGTTCCGGTGCCGTTGATATTGAGCAGGATGCTGACCGAGTTGCCTTGCTGGTTCGCTACCACGATATCCAGCGGCGTGGTGCTGCCGCCCGTAAGATGAGCCAAAGCGACCGATACCGGATTGGCTCCCGTCGGATACTGAACCTGCGTTCCGAATGTGCCGTTTCCAACGCCACCGGTGACATTGCCCAGAAGCACGCTGACCACATTGTTGTTATTGTTGTTGGCAACCACCAGGTCTGGAACTCCATCGCCGTTGATGTCACCGATCGCGACCGAAGTCGGATTGAAGCCAGTGCGGTAAGTCGTTGAAGCAGTGACCGGACTGAACGCGCCATTGCCCGTGGCCAGAAGAATTCCGACCGTACCATCCGTAGCATTGGTTACGGCGAGATAGTTGACGCTGGAGCTGCCGGCCACGAATTGGCCGAGCGCGATTCCCTGCGGGCCGTTTCCCGTGGCGTAATCCGTTTTGCCTTGGAATGTGCCGTCGCCGTTACCCAGCAGAATGCTCACCGTGTTACTCGTGGAGTTGGTTACCGCTAGGTCCAGGTGACCATTGCCGAAGTCTCCCACGACGATGCCGAGGGGCTTGCCGCCAGTCGCATAATCCATGTGCGCTCCGAACGTGCCATCGCCCTTGCCCAAAAGAATGCTGACCGTATTGGTATTGGAATTGGCTACGGCGATGTCGAGATTCCCGTCGCCGTTGAAATCTCCCGTGGCAGCCGCTTGAGGATTCGTTGCAGTTCCGGTCGTATACTCAGGGGCGACCAGAAATTGTCTTGGGTTTTGAGCCGCTAAAGTTCCGGTCAGTAGGCACAACAGAAGTCCTGCAAGCGTACGTCGTAACATGAATCCTCCCTCAACTCTCGATGGCGTTTCGTTCTTCAGATAGGTTCCGCGAAGCTAAGCGGTGGTCCTGCAATTGGCCTCTTGTCGATTCCATCCCACGCGAAAATCAGCGCTGACTGGGTAGAGCAGTTGGAAACGACATGCCGGTAAAGTCGCCGCTGCGGGGGAGAGATCTACTAAGGGGAGTTTGTTTCAATGACCGCAGGGGAAGGAAATTGCGGCTTGAAATCTTGTCAAGATTACTGTGGGCTCCACATGCTCGCAATAGCCCGTTCGTGTCAAGCCGAATGTACAAAGTCGAAAGACTCTAACGAGCGGAAAGAAAGAAAAAAAGCCCAAATTCATGATTTGGGCCTTTCGGGCTCAGTGCGCGGGCGGTGCGGGGGAGGGCCGCCGATCCTACTTCCCGGCGCTTCCTGCTCCCTGTGGCGGAGCGGCGGCCAGCTGCTGCTCCACAACTTGACGCAGCGTGGCGTAATCGAGCGCCCCGCTCATGAAGTGTCCATTAATAAAGAAGGCCGGTGTGCCGTTGAGTCCGAGACGTACGCCTTCTTTGCGATCCTTTTCCACCGTAGCCGCTTCCGCGCCGGAGTCGAGGCACTTGTCGAATGCGTCGCCATCCATTTTGAGCGTGCGGGCCTCTGCTTTCAGCTGCTCGAGGTCCAAGCCCTTGGTGCGGAACAGATCATCGTGGAACTCCCAGAATTTGCCTTGCTTGCCGGCGCAGCGGGTTGCTTCTGCGGCCTTTTCCGCTCGCGCGTGCATCGGCAACGGGAAGTCCTTGTAGGTGAATGCGACCTTGTCGCCCAGATCAGCCTGCAGCTTCTTTAAGTCTAAGGCTACTTTTTGGCAATAAGGGCACTCGTAGTCGGCAAATTCGATGACGGTAACCTGCGGCTTCTGCGGTCCAATCATCTCAGCGTTCTGAGTATCGACGTTGACTCTGGGGGGAGCGAGCGTCACATACACTTCAGTCTGGATGCGGAGCGCCTTCACATAAGCTGAGATTGCCTTCTTGGTGCGCAGTTCGCGAATCTTATCCAGGATTTTTCCGCGCACCGCTTCGTAGGACTGATCGGTTTCCAATCCCTCGTAATAGACCTTCATCTGGTCTTCAGACGGATCTTTGACCTGTGACTTAATATCCCGCTCAATCAGCTGATCGAGGGTAAGATTTTCGCTCTTTGCTTTTTGCTCAAGCAAGCGCTTATCGATGAGTTCGTCCAGTGCTTTGGTTTCGGCCTGATAATACTGGTAGTGCGCGGATAACAATTTGGCGGACTCTTCTTGCTCGAGTTCACCCATTGTCACTTTAACGCCACCCACATTTGCGATCACTTCACTTTCACCTTGGGCGAAGAGTACTCCAGCGCTCAGTACTGTGAGTGCGGCTCCCAGACCCAGTTGCAGAACCTTCCGTGAAACTGACATGAGATCCCCCATCTCAAGAATTTTACTGCCGTTCATTATATCGGCTGCGCCAGAAAGCGGATGTTCCCGCTCTCTGGCCAGCCGGGTTTTGGAATCAGGCGGGACCAGTCAGCCCCGCTCAACTCAGGTTAAATTAGTCGCCAACGCCGCAAGTGCAAACGCCGCTCTTGCTGCCGTCCAATTGAATAGCGTAGCACTCACCCTGCAGACGGCTCACTTCGGCGGAGCTGAGAGTAGCGTCTTGCGAAGCCGTCTCAGTGATGGCGAAGTTGCTGTTCTGGATGTGAGTCTCCCACGCGCGAATGCCAGCCGTCGGGTTCAGGCTGGTGGGCAGCGGGCAAGTGCCGCCCCTGGTCGGAGTCGAAACGATCTTGATGACTCCGGTGTTCAGGATCACGCCGGTCAGCGGGTTACCAGTCAGGTCGGTGTTCACAGAGAATGTACGCAGACCATCGGGGCTGACGTAGCAGCTGCAGCACTCCGACATTTCCTGGTTCGGATCGAACACGTAGATGGCCGCGCAAAGGCTGCCACCGGCCGTGCCGGGATTGGTTACGCGAAGGGTTCCATCCGGAGCGCCAGCTGTGTTGGCGTTCGCGAAATAGTCCACCTTCAGTGTGTCGGGAGCGGGTGGCGTGGTTGACGCCGCCGCGACGCCGGCACAGAGTGCCAGGGCGATCATACAGACTACGAGCATTGTGATTCGACGCATTTGTCCTCCTTGGATTACGCCGCCAAGCTGGGGAGGGGTATGCTCGGCTTTTCGTGGCGCATCGCAAACTCTATCTTATTTCGCGATACCCACAAGTCTCCAAGTGCACTAGTCCAAAATCATTAGTCTCGCCGAAACCCGCGACCGGTGCGGTTTTCAAGCTCTCGGTCCCACGATCTTGCCGATTATCCCCGATCGAGTTGAAACGCTCATCTTAACCATCACCAGCCGTATAAACGCCTTCACCGTATTCGGACTGATCTTCATCCGCTGCGCGATTTCCTTGCTAGTGAAGCCCTCCAGCAGGAATTGCACGGTCTCCTGCTCGCGCGCGGTTAAACCGAAGCGTTCCGAGATTTCCGCGATCGTGACCGCCTCATTGCTCTTTCTTTCCAGCATCACGATCAGTAGCCCTCCCGAACCGTTTTTGTGGTTAGGGGCCAAGTCCAGAGGAAAAGAGCGGCAAAGATAAGTCCGCCGCGCCGATTGATATTCTCCCACCAGGCCGGAGCGCGAGCGTCTCTCCATCAGATTCGAGCGGATCTTGTTCGCCAGCCAGTTTTCCAGGTTATGAATCTTTTCCGGCCGATCAGGGAACGTGAGTATTTGTAGGACTTCCGCATTGGAAGCCACTACACTCAACGAACCGTCCACCACGATCAGGCCGGGCCGAGCTGGAGCAGTATGCACTGAGTTCCCCTTTGGACTACGGAACAACAGTTCCGTTCGTCTGACACGAATTGACTAGGCCACCAGGCCCTTCTTGCGAGTCGTCGCTTTAGAAGAAGCGAAGTGGCTAAAGAGCGCATTTTGATGCGTAACTTTCTGCGGTAGCTAGCCCTATTTAATTAGTATTCCGAGCAGGTAAACGCTTCCCTTGGGGTAGGAAAGATCCCGCGCTTTTAGTTGAGGGGGAGGAGTAAGCCGCAGTCATTCTGCCCACATAATCAGCCGATGTCAAGATTAAACCGAGATTTAGGGCGCTGGACTAACGCCTTTTTAGCATTAGTCCATATGAAGTAATTCGAATGGGTAGTGCAGCGTCCCTTCTTGCGCCCAGACGTGAAAGATCTTGCACAGCGCGGGGCCAAGAAAACCATAAATGCGACCGAATGGTTGTAGTTCGCTGTAATTAGCCCAATCCCTTCGACCGCGGTCTTGCCGAGGTTTTTCTGGCCGTCGATTTGGCGATGGCATGGGCTCGGTTGGGTTTTCGAAGTTCAAGCCGAGGCCCCTCCGGAGCTCGAGGTTCCTGCCTTGGGACGGAACGGAGAACAGCAACCGGTTTGGGCACTCGCGCCTGACTTCCGCGTCCGAAAGATTTGCCGAGTCGCGCCGCGACGAGTTGATACGCGTTCATTAAGGCGGTGCGAACTCTTGTGAATCGCGACTGCGGAGGCCGCACCTCATTCAGCGCGGCTCTGTACTTGAGAATCCAATCCTCGTCCCGCTTCTGCAAGTGATTTTCTTCGCCATCTCTCACATGCAACTCCACATCTGAGGCGTCCCACCGTTTTCCGATTTATACTCTTCGGCGGCCTCGCCGGCACCGCTCAAAAGGAACTACTTCCTTAGTTGATAGTTTTCTTTTCACATTTTCGGAAACGGCGCGACTCTCAAGTAAAGCAATTCTGTGACTTCACTTGAACCTCTCCAATAACCCTGTTGATGTCGAGTTACGTCTTTCGCATTAAGCCATGAATGATAGAATTGCCTCGAATTGCGGTCGGAGATTTCACTGAGCTCACTCCGAATTTCCCACGATACTCAACCATGATTTACATTGAACGTCTTAAATCCAAGATTTCAGTGAACGCCATCCGTATTTCTGTCATCAAGTTTCTACCGTGCCTTCTCCTCCTCGCGTTCTCGCGAGCACAGACCGCGCTGCCGCAGAAAGACGCATACCAGAAAGAGGCTACGATTTCCGAGGACCAGGGTACGGTTCACCTCGTAGCCAATAATGCTCGGCCCCTGGCGCAAGCCTTGGATGCGCTGCAAAG
Source organism: uncultured Acidobacteriaceae bacterium (assembly GCA_963789875.1). Classification (GTDB taxonomy): domain Bacteria; phylum Acidobacteriota; class Terriglobia; order Terriglobales; family Acidobacteriaceae; genus Sulfotelmatobacter. The sequence continues at coordinate 475,884 of CAWBMI010000003.1, forward strand.
GAAGTACGGCTGGGGGGTGGGCTACGAAGATCCTAAATACGTCTCCAAGGTCGATGTCACAGAATCAATCGACGAGTTGCATGGTCCAAAACCCAGATTGGTTCCAACTGGCGGACGCTTCGAAGCTACTTTTCCCATCCCAACTGGAAATGTTTCGGCCGAGGCCGCGTCGGCTGCGGAGGAGAAGACCATTCGACTCGTAGTCGATGCCTACAACCACAGCAACAACGCGGAACAGTTCGAAGTGAGAAAGAGCCCTCAGGGAGATTTCTTCGTTGTGGGTCTCGCAGCCCACGACAGCAAAGGTGCACCTGCGACGCAGAAAGCGATTTTCGATACTCCGCTCACGGTGGTGCGCGTGAAGAGAACGGGCACCCAGACCATTCAACTGATTTGCAAACGTCTGACTGCAATCACAGGCACATCGATGAGCCTCGGGGTTTCGCCCAGAGTTCTCATAGATCACAATCCTGTGACAGTTGGAGGGACCAAACTAGCGGCCCGCGATTTGCTGTTGCAGGTTTTGTCCCAGACCCGCAGCCGTTGTTACTGGCGTCTTTTGTTCGACCCGGAGTCGAAGGGCTACTTTCTCGACATTCACGGCGTTCCGCCAGCCAAGACCCAACCCGGGACGTCTGCACCTGCGACGAACCCACCGGCCGCGACCCCGCCCGCCAAGAATTCCAGCCGGTAAGTTAAGGCGCTTCTTTGTGTGCCCGCCGAGCCAATGTTAAACTGCGCCTATGGCCAACAAGAAAAACAAAAAGAAAACTACGCCCAAGAAAATAGCCGCCCAGAAAAAAAGCTCGGTCAAGAAGTCCGCACCGAAGCTTTTATTGAAGAAGAAGTTGGCAGCGAAGAAATCGACGCCGAAGAAAAAAACTTTGCCGAAGAAGAAAGCGTCAGTGAAGAAGTCTTCTCCGAAAAAAGCCGGGGCGAAAAAGCCGACTAAGATATCGACCGCGCCGACAACTAGGACCGCTACGGCGAAACGACCTCCTGCGAAGCGTCCCAGTTTCGCACGTGAGCCTTATCGATCTCAAGAATCGCAAACCGAGTCCGCGGGACAATCTGGAGATTTGCAGGGACTCTCGGGCGTCGAAGGCGCCGATTCCGAAAGCGTCGACGAATTGGTCGAGGAAGGTAATGCCTTCGAAGCCGATGTAGTCTCTGGCGTGGAGCGTGCCGGCAACGAAGATGGAAAGGAAGTTCGCACCCACGAAGTGCCTGAAGACGACGTCCCCGGGGAATATCTGGATGAAGAGTAGATGAAGAATAATGGACCGCAGCGCTCGCCGCTAAAAGCCGGAGTGTGCTGGCTGCGCTTTCTCTTGCTCGCGTCTCTGGGTGTCGCGGCGTCGGCGCAAGCGCCCACATCCAAAGAAGTCGACGCGGTCTATCCCGACGCGCATGCGTTGTACGTAGATGTTCATCAGAATCCTGAACTCTCCACGCACGAAACGCAGACCGCAGCGAAGCTCGCCGCCAAGTTTCGCGCACTCGGCTACGAGGTCAGCGAGCATGTCGGTGGCACCGGCGTGGTCGCCGTCCTGAAAAACGGCGCTGGGCCGACCGTCATGCTGCGCACCGAACTGGACGCTTTGCCCGTAGAAGAGAAGACCGGACTGCCCTACGCGAGCAAAGTTCATGCGAAAGACGATGCCGGTCGCGATGTGCCCGTGATGCATGCCTGCGGCCACGATCTCCACATGGCCTCGATCGTGGGCACGGCAGAGATCATGATCCACAGCAAAGACTCCTGGCACGGCACGCTCATCCTCATCGGCCAACCGGCCGAAGAATCGATTGCCGGCGCCAAGGCCATGCTCGATGACGGTTTTCTGAAAAGATTTCCGAGACCCGACGTCGCCGTCGCAATGCACGTGGGCAATATCTTAGCTGCTGGCCAGGTTGGCATCGTCCCTGGCGTCTACAACACGAATGCCGATTCTATTCGCATCACAATTTACGGGAAAGGCGGCCACGGTTCTGCGCCGCACACCGCCATCGATCCCATCGTGATCGCCGCGCGAACGATTCTCGCGTTGCAGACGATTACTTCGCGCGAAGTAAAGCCGCGAGAAATGGCCGTGGTCACGGTCGGCTACATCCGCGCCGGAACCAAGAACAACATAATTCCCGACGAAGCAGAGTTGGGACTAACAGTCCGCACCAATAAACCAGACGTACGCAAGCAGGTGCTCGCCGCGATAACGCGAATCACGAACGCTGAAGCCGAAGCCGGCGCCGCGCCGCGGCCTCCGTTGATCGACCGCTACGAAGGCACCGACTTGGTCTACAACGATCCTGCCCTCGCCGAGCGCTTGAAAGGAGCGCTGCAAGCAGCGTTAGGCAAAGACAGCGTAGTAATGGAGGAGCCGATCACAGCGTCCGAAGATTTCTCGTATTTCGTCGAGCAGGGCATCCCCGGCTTTTACTTCAGTCTCGGCGGAGCCGACCCGAAAAAGCTCGCGGAAGCTAATGCTGCAGGAACAAACCTGCCGTCAAATCATTCTTCACTGTTCGCGCCCGATGTAGACCCAGCGTTGCACACCGGGATAACGGCGGAAGTTGCCGTGCTTCGGAATCTATTGAACGGCTCGGCGGCGGACTTGCACAAAACCATCTCGGTAGCGCCCGCGCCTTAGTCAAGCCATCAGGGGAAAAAGGATCGGGCTCGTCGCGCAGCACATTCCTATTCTCCTTCGTCGCTAGCGGGCGCGATGATGTCCCCGAGAATATCAATGGTATCCTTCATCGAACCAAACCAGTCTGCTCGATTTTTTCGCGACGAAGTTTCGGGTCCGGGGACGGCTTTGATCGGTGTCGGCACCTTCTTTGTTTTCTTCACAACCTAAGCCCTCATCTGCTCCAGAATCGCCCGCGCCTCGGCCGCCGGATCAGCCGCCTCGGTGATAGGCCGACCCACAACAATATAGCTAGCCCCCGCGGCAATCGCTTCCGAAGGCGTAACCACGCGAGCCTGATCTCCGTGAGCCGCGCCGGCGGGACGCACGCCTGGAGTCACGATGGCAAAATCATCTCCCAGTTCGGTGCGTACAACGCGAGCTTCCCGTGCGGATGTGACGATGCCCCGGCATCCATTCGCCAGCGCCAGCGTGGTCAACCGCAGCACTTCCTCTGGAACTGAATCTCCCACTCCCACTTTCTCCAGATCGCTCTGGTCCAGGCTGGTCAAGACGGTCACCGCGAGTACCAGCAAGTCTGGGTTTACGGCCCGGACCGCGTCGGTAGCAGCGCGCAGCATCTTGCTACTGCCCGCCGCATGCACGGTCAGCATGCTCACGCCCAGTTTGGCAGCCTCAGCCACTGCCGCTGCGACCGTGTTTGGGATGTCGTGAAATTTCAGGTCGAGAAACACGCGTCGCCCCGAGGCGACCAGTTCTCTCACGATCTGCGGTCCTTCGACCGTATAAAGCTGCATGCCGACTTTATAGGTCAATGCCGAGTCCCCGACAGCCGTCACAATCTTCTGTGCTGCGGCCGCCGTGGAGACGTCCAAGGCCACGATCAGCTTGCCGCGCGGATCGTTTTTCTGAGACTCGCCACCAATAGGATTGCTTTGAGGAAAATCGCGGGAAGGGATGAGGTTTGCCAATTCAGCCTGCATCCCTGCCAGTTTAGACTTTCTTATCGCGATTGCGCCAGAGAATTCTCCAGGCGGTTGTAGGCCACGGTCTGGTATGCAGCCCGGTGCTGCGAGTGTGGCTTAACCAGGTCGATGCGAACCCTCTGCAAGCCCCGCTGCTCGAACTGCAGCACTTGCGCGGCTCCGTACGACAGGTCAATGATCCTTCCTGGGACGATCGGACCTCGGTCGTTCACTTTGACCACAACCGCCTTTCCGTTACGCAGGTTGGTCACCTTAACGTAGCTCCCTAAGGGAAGCGTCGGGTGGGCTGCGGTCATGTCGTACATGTCATAATCTTCTCCGCTAGCGGTGGGCTTGCCGTCAAAGAACTCTCCGTACCAGGAAGCGGTACCTACCTGGTAGGGCTGATTCTTGGCCGCCGGTTTGCGGGTTTCGGGTTGAGTCTGGGTTGGGTTAGTTGGAGCGGAACTCGCCTCCGAGATGTTGGGTCGCTGAGCTGCCCCGAGGCCGACGATCACAAAAGCAGCGATCATCAGTCCGTGGGCTAAACGTCTTCGCATTCAGTTCTCCTCGCATACTCAAAAGTTCGTCCTAGCTAGGCTGTGTCTTTAAGTTCTCTAAATCGTAGAGGCCGGACAGAGGCTTGTCAATCGGAAAGTTGGTATGCGATAGTGCTTGATATCTCACGTAACATGTTGTTAATCATGAATAATTGTCAGCATATACTTGTAAACAAAAAACTTACTTGTTTATATATTGGTAACTAGGTAACAATCGGTACGTGCGAAAGAATATTCATCTCCAATGAATTCAATAACTTACGGAGTATATCTTTATAAGTTGTTTATTGTGAGGGTTTTAGGTAAAAGGTTGCCAGGGAAAATGCTATCTTGCTCCAAATTCGCCATCGGAATATGAGTTCGTCGATCGTGCGACGCGAGCGTCAAGGCGCCGTTTCATCTACTGGCTCGATAGAAAAAACTGACTCTTTTCAGGGGGTTCGTCCCTCTAAGATTCCAGCGCCATGGCCGAAGCTCCACCGATAGTCCTCACCATCGCAGGCTTTGACCCCTCCTCCGGAGCGGGTGTAACCGCCGACATCAAGACAATCGCCGCCCACGGTTGCTACGGCGTGGCCTGCATCACCGCCATCACAGTCCAGTCGACCACAGGCGTACGGCGTGTCGAGGCCGTCGACTCCGACCTGGTAGCCGACATACTGCAGGAACTTGCCTCAGACGTCACCATCTCGGCGGTTCACCTTGGAATGCTGGGGTCGGCGAATATCGTCCGCGCCGTGGCCGATTTCCTGGCAGGATCGAGCAAAAGTGGGTCAAGTAAGTCAAGGCTGCCCAACATCGTGCTCGATCCAATCCTAAAGTCTTCATCCGGCGCCGATCTTCTCAATGGGCACGGGACAAAGATCCTTATAGAGAAGCTAATCCCTCTGGCTGACGTAATCACCCCCAACGTGGATGAAGCCGCCGTTCTAACCGGATTAAAAGTCACGAACCTCGACGAAGTGAGAGCCGCAGCGGCTAAACTGCACGCGATGGGTTCCACCGCCGTAGTGATCACCGGCGGCCATCTCGACAAAGCAATCGACTTGTTGAGTTTCAAAACGAAGCGTGGAGTAGAACAAGAGGTCTTCAAAGCCGAGCGCCAGCGTTCGAATTCCACACACGGTACCGGTTGCGCCTTCTCCACAGCGATGGCCTGCCATCTCGCCCTTGATCGCGGAATTGCCGAAGCCGCCTTGCTGGCCAAGACCTATGTATCGGCAGCCATCGCTGCCGGCCATCCCCTGGGACGGGGAACCGGCCCAGTTCATCACCTGTACCGCATGCACGAGCAAAGGCGCGGGGCAGGTTCAGGCAGCGAATCGTAAATCGCCTCACATTTGTCACTCCGACAGAGCGCGAACAACCGCGGCCCTCCGCATTCCTGTTATTCCGACCGGCACCAGAGCGACCGCGACGGCGGAACTGAGGAACCCGCTGTTTCTTATCGCCTAATTGAGAGTTGTAGGAAGGAACAATCAGTCGCAATCGTCGGAAGGCTTCTTCAGTAGAATTCCCGCCACAAACGCCGCCGTCGCCGCAAGAAGCCATTCGATCCGCCACATCTGGATCGCCTGGAACTCCGCCAGATTCGAGGCGCGATAAAAGAAGCCAACGCCCAAAGCCCCGGCTACACAGCCCAGTCCGATCATAAAAGCAACCAGCGCGGCTGTGGGAAGGCCGACCCAGCGTTTAATCTCGTGAAAGTGCAGATAGCGCAGCCACTCGGGGAAGGAAGCTTCGTGCCAGTAAGTCGCTAGCGTGCTGGCAAACTGTCTTGCCCAAGCGATGCTGCGCCCCCAGATGTTTTCCAAGGCTGCCGAGCCGGCGGGTCCGGGAACAAACTTGGCTCGCGCCCGACCACAGGTATGGCAAAAACGCGCACCAATCATAAACTCGCCGCCACAACTCAGGCACGCATCCTCGAAACCCGGAACCGCAGCCGGGAGTGGCGCCTCAACAGCTGCTTCCGCAGGCGTCGAGGACCGCCAGAACTCCTGCTGCGCTTGATTTACCACTTCAGCCATAGCTAGGAACGCTACCTCCTATAACGCAAGCCAACAGCCAAATGTTGTGCAATCCGAGTTCTTTACATCTCAAATACTTGCGGTCCCTTATTCCCGGGCGGTTAATTTCTCCCGCGCAATTATTACCTAAACTTGCGGGTAAAGATGGCCCGAACAATCCCTAAACGGGGCTCTAAGTTTCCGGAATTATAGGTCACGCCAATTAGATTGATCACTAGATTAGCCATTACCGCCCGTACCGTCTTTGGTTCCTTCCTTGCTGGACAAAGATTCAGCTAAACTAGACATAACCTCTTGGAGCAGGAATCCAGTTGACCCCGAAAGTGGCAGAGTGCACTCGTCCCCATTCTCGCTCGTCCTACATTGTGAAACTGTGTGTGTCGTTCGTCTTAGCACTGGCCGTCATAGCCGTGCTGGCTGCCGAGACACTAAGCGCCACAGCTCAGACGAGTCCCAAGCCAGGCAACGCCGCAGCCGAGTTCTCCTCCGTCCACGATCCGCTGGCCGACGCCGCCTTCACCCACTTCTACAACATGGAGTATGACCGCTCCATCGCGGAGTTCGAAAAATTCCTGGATCGCCACCCCAACGATCCCGCCGCAGTGAATCATCTGCTCAGCGTCGTGCTCATGCGCGAACTCTATCGTATGGGCGCGATGAATACCGGAGAATATTCCAACGACAGTTTCATCGGTCAGGCCCACCGCGCCGCGGATCCAAGAGTGAAAGATCGGATCAAACAATTGGTAGATCGCGCCCAGGATCTCGAAGAGCAGGAACTCAAAGCCAATCCCAAGAATGTAGAAGCGCTGTATGCTCGCGGCGTAACCCGCGCCCAGTTCGCGCTTGACACCGCTTTGGTAGAGCGGGCCTGGTTCTCCGCTCTGCGCAACGCCGTCGGCGCCCGAAAAGATCACGAGCGTGTGCTCGAACTCGATCCCAACTATGTAGACGCGAAGTTGGTCGTCGGCATCCATAACTATGTGCTGGGCAGCCTGCCATGGAGCGTGAAAGCCGCCGTCGCCTTGGTCGGGTTGAGCGGGACAAAAGAGAAAGGTTTCGAATATCTGAACGAGGTAGCCGCCAGCAGTGGAGAAAACAGCGTCGATGCGAAAGTTGTTCTGGCCTTGTTCCTGCGCCGCGAACACCGTTACGACGAGGCGCGCGGGCTCATGCATGAGTTGGCGGCACGCTATCCCGGAAATTATCTTTTTCCACTAGAGGAAGCCAATCTGCTGCGCTCCAGCGGACACGGTGAAGGGGCTGCCGCAGCCTACCGCACGGTTTTGCAAAAAGGCCGCGAAGGAAAATACGCTAGCCTGCATTACGAGATAGCGGCGCTGAGCCTGGGTGAATTGCTGCGCAACCAGAAAAATTATTCCGGCGCAGCCTCCGCTTTCGAGCAGGTAGCCCAGGTCGCCGACCCTGACCCCGAGACCCTGCAAAAAGCCAACCTGGCAGCTGGAGAAATGTACGACCTCCTCCAGAAACGCGATCTAGCCATGAAGAAGTATGAAGCCGTTCTAGCCGAAAACGGCAGTACTCCCCCCGCCGAAGCCGCCCGCAAACACATCCGCGAAGCCTACCGCGAATAACGCCCATTCCTGCGGCGGCCGACCGGGAACTTTCAAGCTACAATTGCGTATTTGTCTTGTAGACATCGTCGTTAAGTTAAGAGGGAGCTTCATGTACTGCAACTATTGCGGCAAAGTAATTCAGGACGATGCGGCAGTCTGCGCCTACTGCGGAGTTCGCGTAGGCCCCTCGGTAGCACGCAAGCGACTGGTACGCCCACGCCAGGGACGCAACATTGCGGGCGTATGCCTAGGCTTCGCCGAGTACTTCGATGTCGATGTGACCGTGGTTCGCTTGGTGTGGCTGCTCACCTCTTGCATGACCGGAATCGGCTTGATTTCTTACCCCATAGCCTGGATCGTAATGCCGGAAGAGCCGTTGCTCCTGACCGCGCCCGCCGGAGCGCAGCGCGCCACTAATTCGTAGATGCAGCCCCTCGCTTTGCAACATGTCAAAAGCGGCGACGCCGAGATCGTCTACCGCGTGCTGGGCGAAGGCCCTCCCGTAGTTCTCCTGCATCCCTTTCCCGCCAATCATGAATTCTGGTTGCCCGTAGCCGAAGCGCTGGCCACGCGCTATCGCCTCATACTTCCCGATCTGCGCGGCCACGGCGATTCCACCGCAGGTGAAGGCCCGGCCACTATGGAAAAACACGCCGCCGATCTAGCCCGCGTGATGGACGACTCCGATGTCGGCCGCGCTCCGCTGATCGGAGTCTCCATTGGCGGATACATTCTCTTCGAATTCTGGCGGAAGTATCGCGGCCGCCCAGCCGCCCTGGGTTTGTTCAACACAAAAGCGCCGGCAGATTCTGCCGAGGCCCGCGCCGCCCGGTTAAAAGCTGCGAACGATGTACTCGAACGCGGCACCGCACCTTTTTTTGAGAGCATGATTCCGCGCGTCCTAAGTAAAAGCACGCTAGAGACGCGCCCCGATCTGGTCAAAGGCGCGCTGCACATGATGCGGAACATGTCGTCTGAAAATGTGGCGCAGGTTCAGCGAGGGATGGCGGAGCGTCCCGACTCGGTCGATACATTGAAGACCATCAATGTACCCACACTCATCGTGACCGGAGACGAAGATATCTTAACGGGACTGAACGAAGCCGAGTTGATGCGCCAGCACATCTCCCGCAGTCAGCTGCGCGTAATACCGAAGGCTGGCCATTACTCGTCCTGGGAGCGGCCGGAGGAAGCCAGTAAACTGTTGCGGCAATTTCTGGAGCGGCTTTAGAAATAGATAAAGACAAGCGGAGCCTGCGCTAGAATTGGGAACTTATGAAAACATTGGTTGCAGCTCTCGTCTTAGTTGTCTCCGCGACATGTGCCTTTGCCCAAAGCACACCTAGCGGCCGGCCCAAGATTCTCGGCATCGATCACGTCTCCTTCTACACTACGTCGCCCGATGGAGTGAAAGCGCTTTACGCCGGCACACTCGGCTTGCCGTCTGCGCAACCCATCGAGCCCGGCGGGACCGCGAGATATATGGTCGGCAAGCAGTGGGTCGGTTACAGCCCTGCGCCCAACCCCAAATCCACTGACCGCATGGATCACGTTGCCTTCACCACTGACAATATTGCAGCCATGCGCGATTTTCTGATAAAGAACGGCATCAAGGCGCCCGCCATCGAGGGCCGCGCCGACCACAGCCTGAGCCTCGCAGTCGCCGATCCCGAGGGACATCGGATCGAATTCGTTGAGCGCTCGAACGCTCAAGCTCCAGCCGTACCTGAGACCGCGGCCTCCCATCACATGATCCACACCGGCTTTATCGTTCACAATCGCGACGCCGAAGATCACTTCTATCGCGATCTCCTCGGCTTTCGCCCTTACTGGCACGGAGGCATGCAGCCCGACCATACCGACTGGGTCGCCATCCAGGTGCCGGACGGCACCGATTGGCTGGAATATATGTTGAGCTGGCACCCCGATCCTCCAGATTTGCATGAAATGGGAGTGCTGAATCACATCTCGCTCGGTGTTGTCGATATGAAGCAGGCGCAGGCAAAGCTTGAATCGCATGGCTGGAAGCCGCACGACGGCGAAAAGTCACAGATGGGCAAAGACGGCAAATGGCAGTTGAACGTCTTCGATCCCGATCTCTCGCGCATCGAACTCATGGAATTCAAACCGGCCGAGAAGCCGTGCTGCTCCGCCTTCACCGGCCCGCATCCGTCGGAGTGAAAGTTGCCGTATTGAGTAGTCGTCGAAGAATTGGAGTCATCCCGAAGTCCCGCGTTTTCTCCAGCGGGACGAGGGATCTCCCAAACCACACTGTCCTTCGCTCAGATCGCGCCGCGGTGAATTGGGAATACGCACTCTGCTTCATGAATAACTTTGTTAGAATTCTCTCGCCATGATTCAGACTCTTCTGGTTCCGGAAAAAACCACCGTCACCGCTAAAGGTGACGGCACCGCCGTTGACCTGAGCGCCGCGGCCGGCCGCGTATTCCTGCTGACTCTTGAGATCACCAACATCATCGAGCAGGAGTCGCTCGACGTCAGCATTTACGGCTCGGCCGATGGTGCTGCGTGGAGCGCCAAGCCTATCGTCTCCTTCCCGCAGCAATTTTATTGCGGCGATGCTCCCATGCTTCTGGATCTGACAAAGCAGCCCGATGTGAAGTTTGTCCGCGCTCACTGGGACGTGGCCCGCTGGGGGCGCGGCACGGAGACGCCGATGTTTGAGTTCAGCCTAAGACTGAGAGAAGTCCCTCCGGAGATATTGCGGGAAGCGACCGCCGAAGCCAAAGCGCTCGCCTGAGAAGGTTCACCAATTTCTCCTTCCGTTATCTTGATCTCATATATTTGATCTTCAGCATGAGCAGGGAATCACAAGTGATCGTGCGCCCAGCGCGCAACGTGCGCGGCAGCGTGAGCTTGCCGGGCGACAAATCGATTTCGCATCGCTACGCCATGCTGGCCGCGATTGCCGAGGGACCGTCGCGCCTGGAGAACTACTCCACTGGCGCAGACTGCGCCAGCACGCTCAAATGTCTGCACTCACTCGGGGTGAAATGGGAGCGCAGCGAGCGTCCTGACAACGTGATTGCGGTGCAGGGAAGCGGGCCTTCATTGGCTGCCCCGAGCGCACCGCTCGATTGCGGGAATTCCGGTTCCACCATTCGCATGCTCAGTGGCATTTTGGCGGGACAGAAATTTGTCAGCGAGATGACCGGCGATGAATCGCTCTCGCGCCGTCCCATGCAGCGAGTAATCGCTCCGCTTACCGCGATGGGCGCGCAGATCGCTTCAGAGAATGGCCGCCCGCCATTGCGCATCACCGGCGGAAATCTAAAGGCCATCGCGTACGAAATGCCCGTTGCCAGTGCGCAAGTCAAGACTTGCCTGCTTTTTGCCGGGCTGTTTGCCGAAGGAGAAACGAGCATAGTCGAGCCGCTGCGAACCCGCGATCACGGCGAAGTGGCTCTCATAAGTTTTGGCGCGCAACTCGATCGCCAGGGAGACAGCCGAGGAAACGAAGTGCGAATTCGTGGCGGCCAGCGCTTGCGGGGAATCGAAGCTCGTGTGCCCGGCGATCTCTCGAGCGCTGCTTTTTTTCTTTGCGCCGCCGCTCTTTTCCCAAACTCCCAACTCACAATCACTAGTTTGCTCATGAATCCCACCCGCGCCCGCCTGCTCGATATCCTCGCGCAAATGGGGCTGCGAATTTCTGTAACCCAGTTGGAAGAAGTTCACGGAGAACTCGTTGGCACGCTCCAAGTTGAAGGCGGAAAGCTCAAAGGCACGCTAATTGCCGGCGCCGACACCGCTGCGCTGATCGATGAGATCCCTGTGCTGGCTGCCATCGCGCCCTATACAGAAGAGGGAATCGAAGTGCGCGACGCGAAGGAGTTGCGGGTGAAGGAATCCGACCGCATCGCCGCAATCGCCGCCAATCTGCGCGCTCTCGGCGCACAGGTCGAAGAAAAAGAAGACGGCCTGAAAATTCCCGGCCGACAAACCCTCCACGGCGCTGAGTTGGAATCTTTCGGCGATCACCGCATCGCCATGGCCTTCAGCATCGCCGCTCTGCGCGCTCGGGGAGATACCTTAATCCGCGGCAGCGAGTGCGCCGCGATCTCCTATCCGGCATTCTTCGCCACGCTCGAAAGCCTTGTCGAGCGCTGAGACTCACTCGCGCTTGCGCAGCAGCAGTTCGCCTTCTTTAGGAGGCAAGCGGAATGGGAACTTGAAAATCTTTCCATCGAGAGGCAAGCGCAGCACAAATTCTTCCTGCGCCTTCCAGCCGCCCAACCATTTATTGTCGGTATTGAAAAAGACCCAGCCAGTCGCTTCCGGATTTCCGTGGTCCAGATGCGCCGCACGCAAACTGTTCTTGCCGAGAAATTCGATAAGTTCGCTCACCGATTTCTGATAGCCCTGCAATTGCGCTTCGCGCTCCGATCTTTCTTCCGGATGTTTGGCCACGGCGCGGCGCGTCGCATCATCGAGCATGTCGGCATCGGCCTGAATTTTTTGTACGTAATCGTCCGGGTCCACCGACATCTGGACGACCTTGAAGTGCTTCATGAATTGCAACGAAATCTGATCAGTCGTGACGTCAAGCGTGCCTGTGCCCCGATAACGAATGGTGAGGAGAACTCCGAAGAGCGGCTCGATGCGATGATGCGAGCGGACGATCTGCACCTCCCGCGCGTCGACCGCGAGGACGATGCCCTCATCGTCCGTCCAGAGTCCATAGCGATACTTGCCGTCGTCGCCGCGTGAAAATGTGCATCCGGGCCGGGCCTCATCCCAGCGAACAATCTGCGGTTTGGGCTGATCTTTTCCTGGTCCTGGTCCTGATCCTGGTAATGGGTTCGCCGCGCTCGCAGGAAGGCAGATTGGCGACAAAGAAGAGATCAGCGAGAAAACAAACAACCAGGAGAAAATGGTCCTGCGAGAGAACGCTGCCGCCGCGGAACTCCGCCGCCTGCGCATGATCTACGGAGTGGTCACGGTGAGGCTAACGCTGGCCGGACTGGTGGTGATGTTGCTTGGCGCCGCGCCGGTTTCGTCCACGGCCGAAAGGGTGAACATGTAGGTGCCGTTCGGAGTGCTGTCGCCATTCGGTGCCCTGGTGCCGTTATTCGAACTGGAGCCGCACGCCGGCATAAAAAGAACACCGGAGGCAATCGCCATGAGCAGCAGCAATCCCAGAATATTTTTCCTGCGTCTTCCACGGCTGCATGCTCCCATCAGCGCCAGCCCAGGCATCGCCAGCCACAAGCCGTAAAAGATCCGCATAGTTCTAAGCTCGGATATTCCGCCCGTCGCCGTTCCGAACGTTGTAATGGTAAGCACGGAAGTGGGCGTGGTGTTACTGGCTACCGTCACCGGCTCCGGCTTAAACGCGCACACCGGCGAGGCCGCCACCACCGGCGTGACGGAAAGACAGGAAAGAGTAATTTGATGGCCCGAGTAATTGCCGATCGGAGTAACGGTGACGGTCGCTTGCGCGCCGTTTCCCGCAGCCACGCTGGTAGGCGACACGGCCGTCGTCACTGCGATCGTGTAGTCCGCAGATTCCGGCACGATGTTCAGGCCAAGCGTAATGCTGTGTGTGAACGTCCCGCTGGTTCCGGTCACTATAACGTTGTACGCGCCCGGAGGGCTGGCAGCCTGAGTATCGACCGTAATCGATGCTTGGGCAGATGGGACGGGATCAGGAGGGCTAGGTACGCACTGGGGCAAAAATGTGGTGACCTGGGTTGTGGTCACAGTGCAGGTGAGTGTGACCGGCGTTCCCGTCGCTGTCGTGGGGTTCGGCTGCAAGATGATCGTGGCGCCAGTATCGAGGCCGGGTTCCAGCACCGGATTCTGGAGCCCGGTGGAAGTAATCGTGAAGTCGGTTTGCCCAAAGGCGAGAGAGCTGAAAGCCACAAAAAACAATGGCAGCAATAGAGCCCAAAAGACTGAAGAAGAAATAAATCGAGCCACAACCTGCCTGGGATTCACCATGAATGGATGGAAACTCACTACCTTCGATTCCCCCAATGCAACAAAAGCTGCCCCGTCTTGATAAAGATGCCGGGCCTAAGTCATCACAACCGTAGCGCAGGCGTCCCGCCGGCTGTCGAGCGGGCGTCCCCGCGCGCTTTCTATTCAGCAAGAATCTCTTGTTACAACTTCAATAAAATTGCAAACAAGAATCTTAGACTAGAGTGGCCGATCACGCCAATGGCTCACGTGCATTCAGAAAACTGAGGGCCGCTTCCAGCGCGAAGCGGCCCTGCCAATGGGAGCTAATTCACCGTCAAAGTCACGATCGCAGTCTGGGTCGTGGCGGCTGTGTCGGTCCCGGTGCCAGTGATGGTTACAGTGTAGCTTCCGGCCGGTGTGCCGCCACCGCCGCCACCACCGCCGCCGCTACTTCCGCCACCGCAAGCTGGCATAAGGAGCACGGTGGCCATGACCATGCCAATCATCAGCAAGCCCAACAGTTTCCGTCGTCGCGAGCGCGCCGAGCCGAAGCCCACGCCAACCAGGGAAAATCCCGCGACCGGCAGCCACATCGCGTAGAACAATTTTCGCGGAACTGCCTCCGCAGCCGTGCTGGCGGTAGTGGTGATGGTAAGCGTCGAGGTCGCGCCCCCTGCGGTAGGAGTAACGGATCCGCTGGAGAAGCTGCTCGAGCTGCAGGCGGGAAGCGGCGATCCGGTCCCTGTCACGCTGCAGCTCAGCTTGACGGCTGCGCTAAATCCGTTAGGAGTGGTTAATGTAACGGTAGATGTGCTACTTCCTCCGGGGCTGACAGAAGTGGGCGTCGTAGCGGATAGTGCAAAGTTCGGCACTGATGTGTAGGCGGTGATAAACGCCTCAGGGCAGGCCACACTGGTGCTGTTGATCGTGCACGTGCCGCCGCCGTACGTTCCGTCCAGTGCGCTCTTGATCGGGAATGCGGCGGTTGAGCCGTTTCCGGAATTTGTATCTCCGGTGACGTAGATGTTATTGAGTGAATCCAGCGCGATAGCTCCCGTAAGCTGATCTTCGTCGCCGCCGCCGCCAAGATAAGTCGAGAATACGAGTTTATTCGGCGCGGGGTTCAACATGCTGACGAAAGCATCAGTGCTGCCACCAAATGCTGACTGGGTGGCGACCAGCTGCGGAAAGTTGGTGGAACTGGTTTGTCCCGTCACATAGGCGGCGTCGGTGTTGTCAACCGCAATTCCGGAGCTGATGTCAATTCCGCCGCCGCCCAAGTAGGTGCTGTAGATTGCGCCGCTGCCGTCTGGAACTAAGGCGAGCACGAAAGCGTTCTGCGTTGCCCCGCTTCCGAGCGCGCTCTGATAAGGCGCGGCGGTCGGGAAGTCAGTCGATTGAGTATTGCCGGTGATGAACGCGTTGCCCGCCGAGTCAGCCGCGATGGCTACGGCGTTGTCGAAGCTCGACCCTCCGTAGTAGGTAAGATAGGTGTAATTGGAGAGGTCGGCTTTGATGGCGGCGATGAAAGCGTCATCGAAAACTTGGCCATTGCCAGCATTACAGTTTCCGTCGGTACCGCAACCGGGCTGTATTGCGTTCACGACGGGCAGGTCGACAGAGACCGTCCCGCCGGAGACGTAGATGTTGCCGGCCTGATCGAGGGCGACTCCAGTGGCGAGATCTCCACTACTGCCGCCAATGTAACTCACGAGCAGGTAGGCCGTGGCGTCCGGGTTAAGCTTGACGATGTAACCATCATCGTCCCCGGTGGCTTGCCCAAGGTTGACCGCGCTCCCATGAGGCAACGGATTCACACCACCAACCGAGCCGCCCAGATTCGTTGAGAAAGTATCTCCGACGACATAGACGTTCTGGCTGCTGTCAACTGCGACGGCCAGCCCCGAATCGGCATCGGAGCCGCCAACGTAAGTTCCCCATGTTATTGAGCCGCTTAAGGCAAGTTTAACGGCGAAGGCATCAAAGTTGCCGTTCGTGGTCGATCCCCCCTCAAACGCGTGTTGAACGACTCCGGTGGTTACGGGAAAATCGGAGGAGTCGGTAGTTCCGCCAATGTAAATTCCTGTTCCGTCCACAGCGACCCCACCAGGGAAGTCGTCGCCGCTTCCGCCGAACTCAGTCGTGAATTTAAGCACACCGACGGAGCTGACCTCAGTTACGAACACGTCGAAGCTGCCGCTGTTCGTGGGGCTAGAATCGTCGGGGATAGAGACCGAGTCCGTAGCTCCAGCGACAAACTCGTTGCCGTTGGCATCCACTGCGATCGAATACCCATAGTCTTGAGTGTTGCCGCCGGAGTGCCCGAAATATGTCGAATAGGTCACGGTAGGGTCGATCACGAGCTCACGGCCGTGATCGTAAGCCCCGAACGCGAAGGCTACATCGGCTCCGGTCTTCACAACAAAGCGAGCCTCCACGTTCTGCCGCACACCATTTTTCCGCTGATAAGCAACGGGGCGGTGAATCTGGAGCGGGCCGGCCGCGGTAGTCAGAATAAGGTCGCCCCCACCGTTTGTGGTCATCCGGTCGGCGCCCTGAAATTTCAGGTGGATCGCTTTCGCATCCGCGCCGGGGCTTACCAGATAGTCGAACTCCAATTGCTTTCCACTGCCATGGAAGGCCAAATCAACGCCGGGATACAGATTGCGATAGCTGACTTGCCCAAACAACGGCACACCGGAGCGCCACTTCGCGGGATCGTTGCCGATAAAATAATTAACCTTTCCCGGCTGAGGCTCGGAAGCGGTAAGCTGCGCCGGAGAAGCTCCCAACATTTGCATGTGGACCGCGGCAAACTTCGACGACTTCTGATTTTCTTTCTCACGTTGCAGGCGCATAGCCTTAACCTTGGCCGGACCGAGTCGCTTATGCTCCATCATGCGCCGCACTTCGGAGTCGCCGCCGCGTTGATGGAGTTTGAAGATGGCCTCCGACGAGGTCAAATAGAGTTTGTAACCAGCGCCGCGCGCCACGTACTTCACCTGCGGATCGGTCTGGCCCTGATTCGCTTCGAAGCCGAGGGGGAGAGCGGCATAGGCAGCGTTGAGGCGGGCGCGCCCCGCAACTGGCGAAGTCGCTTGCGGCTTCGCCGCGGATGCAGGCGCGGATTTGCTGACGGCGCGCCCTGACCTTGCTGGGACCGCAATGATCAGAGCCGCAGCCGCGAGCAGCACGGCCGACATCCAGAGCGCAGGGAAAGATGCTTTAGGAAAAGCTGGCTTCGACACGACTATCCTCCTGGACCACAACTTGGAATAACCAACTGAGACGAGCACATTGCTGAGGCTCGCCCATGGCGAGCCCTTTGCGATCACAGCGTGAAACCCCGCTGGGCGGAAAAAGACTCGCAGCCACCAAGAGTTGCCGTAAGAAATTCTTCGGTGACCTCGAGCCAAGGCCGACTTGGCGTTGCGGCGGTGCAATGCTCGAAAACTTAAAGCTGAGTATGGTATGGAACGAGGGGCTTGTCAACGAGTGCGGGATGGCCACTTGGATACGGCCGCGCGAGATTAAACCGCGCGGCGGACCCTTAACGGGGTTCTTCCTGCAACAATTCCGGCGCCGGTATGGTACCGCTCTCTACTTGCTTCTGCCGTTCAGCACGCCTCTCATTATCCATGCGGATTGCGGCATCCACTTCTTTCTGCGCTTCTTCTTTCCGACCCAGATGCTTCAGCACCTGCCCACGCAGGTAATGGATGTCTGTGCGGCGGGAATCCAATTTGTTGGCGGCATCGATCGCGGCCAGGGCGGCCGGGTACTTTTCCTCCCGCTGATAAATCTTGGCCAGTCCAAAATACGAATTCACCAGCCTCGGATCGTGCTTCAACGCTTCGCGATAGTTTTTTTCAGCGTCGCCGTCTTGTTGCATGAGCGCGTAGACATCTCCCAGTTCGTCGTAATTCAGCGCGAGATCGGGTTCGAGGGCAGCATCCTGGAGAAATTCGTCGCGCGCGTTTTCGTAGTCCTGCTTTTTCAGATAAGTCAAACCCAAGTTGAAGTGAACGAAAGTCAGCTTCGGATTGGCCTGAGCCGCAGCCTGAAAGTCGGCCAGCGCAAGATCGTACTGTTCAAGATTCAAGTGAGCCTTGCCCATGAACAAGTGAAATTCGGGCGAGCCTTCTCCAGCCTTAACCAGTTGGGCTGTGGCTCTCTCATCTAACTCTTTTTGCCCGGCGCGATGAGCGGCAATCGACAGTACATAGAGATAACTCAGCTCGCCGGACTCCTGTGACCACAGCGGCTCCAACGTACTGGCAGCATCGGCCCAACGCTCCGCAAAAAAATAGCAGAGGCCGAGCAGATGGCGTGGCTGCACCGCATCGGGCTGATCGCGCACCACCGACTCGAAAACAGGAATAGCTTTGAGAAATTCGTTCTGCCGGTAATAGACCAGCCCGATGTTCAGCCGGATTCCTGCCAATTGTGGCGAGAGATGCTGCGCTTTGTGCAACGCCTCGAGAGCTTTTCCCCATTGCTTTTGCCGCATGTAGACCACGCCCAGGTTGGCATAGGCCGCGCCCGCTTTCGGGTCGATAGCCAGCACTCGGCGAAAGTCGCGCTCCGCTTCGTCCAGCCGATTCTGATTCAACGCAGTCTGCCCAGATTGAAAAATCTGTCCGGGGTCGTCATTGACCTTGCCGGATGAAGCCATAACAGCTTCATTTCGCGATGGAGTACGCGATTGCGCGCTCGCCACCGGCGATGCATTTCGCGTTGCCAAAGCCATCGCTACGGCGGCCGATAAGAGCGTGCCCGCGATTCCGAATCCAATTCGTCTGCTTGACACTGATCTCACTCTCTGCTGTAGTGTCCGCCAGCCTTCGCGCGAATTCAAGGGCGAGGCGGTTGCGCATCGTTCCGGTTCGGCGACGGCGCGGAAGTGCTTCAGGAGCGGTCTTTCGATGGTGACGATTCGTGATGTCGCGAAGCAGAGCGGATTCTCTTCGACCACGGTCTCCATCGTACTGAATGACGCGCCGCTGGCGCGTTATATCCCCGTCGTCACGAAGGAGCGCATCACCCGGGCCGCGGAGAAGTTGGGCTACCGGCCCAACCAGTTTGCGCGCTCGCTGCGCAGCAAGCGCAGCCACACCGTTGGCGTGATGGTTTTTGACATGACCGATCCCTACTGCACGCTGGTGTTGCGTGGAATCGAAAACACGCTGTACCAAGCCTCGTATCTGCCCATCCTCACCGATGTACACAACGAGCGCAGCCGCTTTGAGCGCTATCTCGAAATGCTGCTCGACCGGCGCATCGAGGGCCTCGTGGTGCTCGCGAACTGGCTCTTTCTCGATATCAACGTGCTCGCCGATCTGGAAAAAAGCCGCATTCCTACCGCTCTGATTGCCTGCGAACTCAAAGGCGATTCGATGAGTTCGGTCATCGTCGATAACGAGGTCGGTGGCTACGCCGCCCTTGATCATCTCCATTCCTTAGGGCATCGCAAGATCGCGTTCATTCGCGGCCCCAAGACTCTGGCAGATAGTTCTCCGCGCTGGCGGGGCGTTCGCAAGTGCGCAAAGAACTGCGGTTTCGAAATTGACCCGCGTCTGGTTGTGGATTTGCCGGAATCGCGCGATCCGCTTTCCAGCTTTGAGGCCGGGCAAAAACTCACTGAAGATCTGCTCAAGCAAAAACGCCAATTCACTGCGTTGATGGCCTTCGATGATATGACGGCCTTCGGCGCCATCCGCGCCTTAAACAAATGCGGCGTGCGTGTGCCGGATGATTGTTCAGTGATTGGCTTTGACGACGTCGCGGCGTCGGCTCTGTGTACGCCGCCGCTCACCACCATTCGCCAGCCCATGGAGGCGATGGGTGCGGACGCGGTCGGCATTGTGCTCGGCGGAATTCGCGCCCTGCTGGAAAAGCGGGAAGTTGCTGCGAATCACCGCAAAGTTGCTCCTGAGTTGGTGGTGCGTGAGTCCACGCGTCGACTCGGATAGCGGCGGTCTCACTGTCGTCAGAGTTCCGCTCAGCCGAAATATGGTTTTAGTGGAACTGGAAAAGCGCGTGAGAGCTGCGCTTTTTTCTTGACATCCAATGTGTAAAAACAGCACTATTCATACGTTTTAATAAACGATTGCTCGTATTTGCACGCCCGCCGGATTCTGGGGATTTCGCGTAAAAAGGGGAAACACGAGATGAAGTCGATTCTTAAGCTGGCGTCGATCGCGGCCTTGATCCTGATTGGCTGTGCCGCCTGGGCCCAGGATACCGCCTCCATCACGGGTACAATCACCGATCCCAGCGGCGCGGCTATCCCAAACGCACAGGTTGTGCTCCAGAACTCCGAACACGGGATCAAGCGGACCAGCGCTAGCAACAGCAGCGGCGATTTTCTCTTCGCGTCGCTGCCCATCGGCTCCTATGACTTAATCGTCACCGCCGAAGGCTTCAAGAAGTACGAAGCTAAAGGGGTGGTCCTGCGAGTCGCCGACAAGTCCCGCGTTAACGTCGCCCTCGAGGTGGGCACGATCAGCACTGAGGTGGTGGTGCAGGGCTCGGATGTTGCGCAGGTCGAAACTCAATCCTCCGAGATAGCCGGAGCAATCACGGGCAAGGAGATCTCTCAGCTTGAATTGAACGGACGTGACTTCACTCAATTGGTCGCGCTCTCGCCCGGAGTGACCAACCAGTCGGGAGCGGATGAAGGCGAACCCGGAGCCTCCACGGTTGCGTTCAGCGTTAACGGTGGACGAACTGAATACAATAACTTCGAAGTCGACGGCGGCGATACCCAGGACAACGGCAGCAATACCACCCTCAATGTCTACCCCAGTATCGATGCCATCGCCGAAGTAAAAGTGCTGACCTCGAATTACGGCGCGCAATACGGCCGAAACGGATCGGGAACGGTAGAAGTTGAGACCAAGTCCGGCACGAATGCGTTCCATGGCGACTTGTACGAGTTCATACGCAACGATGCCTTCAACGCCACCCAGTTTGGGGCTACTTCCGTTCCCGCATATAAGAAACACGATTTCGGTTTCACGATTGGCGGCCCGGTGTATATTCCCGGCTTCTACAATACCAACAAGCAAAAAACATTTTTCTTCTGGTCGGAAGAGTGGCGCCGCGAACTCGTTCCAGCCACGAATTTTTTTGGCACAACGGCCGTACCCACGATGGCCAATCGCGCAGGAGATTTTTCCGATCAGTGTTCCGTTCCCAACAACTCCGAGTGCCCGGTAGTGCCCGCCGTGATTAATGGCGTCGCCCAGCCTGTTGGAAACAGTCCAGGCGATGTCGGCCAGCCTTTCGTCGGCGATCAGGTGCCGATCGGGAATCCAACCGTCGCGAATGCGCTGACCGCGCTGATTCCGCAGCCGAACCAGTCCTCGGGAACTCTGGGCAACACGCTCGATCAGTGGGATCTGCCTCCGACGCTGCCAACCCACTGGCGTCAAGAACTCTTTAAGATTGATCACAACATAAGCGACAAGGTTCGCGCCAACTTCCGCTACATCCACGACTCATGGACCGAACAGTATCCTGTCCCTTTGTGGACCAACGGCACCAGCTTTCCAACCGTGCAAACGGCCTTCAGTAATCCTGGCGTCAGTATGGTTGCGAGACTCACCGCTAATATTTCGCCGACTCTACTGAACGAATTTGTAGCGAGCTACACAACCGATCACATCTCAACCAACCTGACTGGCCCCTGGCAACGTCCTTCGAATTTTCCGGCACTTGGGCTCTATGACAACGGTTTTGGCGGAAAGGTACCAGGCATCAGCGTCGGGGATGCTTTGTACAACTTTTCCGAAGATCCAGGCTATGTTCCCCAGGGTCCCCTGAACTCCAATCCCACCTTTACTTACCGCGACAATCTCACGAAGGTCACGGGGAACCACAATCTCCAATTTGGAGTCTACGTCGTCGATGCCCACAAGAACGAGGTCCCTCAGCCAGGCGAAGGCGTGAATGGCCAATTGTTCTTTGCCAACACTGGCAACACAGTTACGAGTGGCAACGCCTACGCTGATCTTCTGCTAGGCAACATCAGCAGCTTCACCCAGGAGCAGAACGCTCTCAAGATGCACGAGCAGTACCGCATTTACGAAGCTTTTTTTCAGGATGACTGGCACGCCACTCGCCGGCTCACGCTGAATCTGGGTCTTCGCATGAGCTTTTACGGAACTTACAGTGAGAAGAACAACCTGGCTTGGAACTTTGACCCCGCTTTTTATACCCACGGCGCCAGCAGCGTCGACCCTGTGACAGGACTAGTGATCGGCAGTCCCTACAACGGCTGGGTCGATTGCGGGGTTACGAAGGGTGTTCCGTCCGGGTGCATGAAGAATCATTGGTGGAATCCGGCCCCGCGCGTTGGATTCGCATTTGATCCGAAGGGCGACGGCAAGTGGGCGATTCGCGGGGGCTACGGCATTTTCTTCGAGCATACCAACGGCAACGAATCTAACACCGAATCTCTGGAACCGTATAACATCAATACCCAAACCACCACGGTCGTGAATGTTTCGGGATACGGCAACCTCAACCCCAGCCAACTCGGTGGCGGCACGACGCCTCTGAGTTTTGTCTCGATTCCCAGTAAAGCCACGTGGCCCTACGTCCAGCAATGGAATCTCAACGTGCAGCACGATCTTGGGCGCAGCACGGTGGCCACGATTGCTTACGTGGGCAGCGGCGGTGTGCACCTCACTCGTTCTTACTCGTACAACCAGATGCACGAAGTTCCGGCAAACCTGAATCCGTACACCTCAGGGCAGGTCATTACTCCAACCGACTGCGGAACCGTTGCGATCGATCCGGTTAGCGGGCAAGCTACAGCAACAGTTAACGGCAAGACTTCGACCGGCAGTTGGGCTAACAACCTCGCTGTCGCGTGCGGCAATAACGCCAACCCTTATTTGCCGTTCCTGGGAATCGGGACGGTCACTAGAAAAGATCAGAGCGGTTCGTCGAATTACAACGCGCTCGAAGCCACAATCCGGCACAGCATCGGCGGCCTGGAGTTGAATGCCGCTTACACATACAGCCACTCGATCGACGACTCCTCGGATTATAACGACCTGGGCTTCGTAGATTCCTACAATCTCAACGCCTATCGGGCAAGCTCCAATTTCGACACGCGCCACAATTTCACAATCGCATACGTCTACGATCTTCCGTTTTTCAAAGGGAAGGGAATCGAGCACACCCTTCTCGGAGGCTGGCAGTGGTCAGGTATTACGCTAATTCAAAGCGGTTCGCCCTTCAGCGTTTACAACCTGGGAAATGGGACGATAGCCCCCTCCGATAACGCGGGAGTTTCAAACAGTGTTGCGACCGGGTTTTCCTACCCGGATCTTGTCGGCAACCCTCATTCGGGCGCATCAGGCAGCCCCCTCGCAGGTACTCAGCCCGGCTTTGGCCCCCTGCTCTTCAATCCCGCCGCATTCGTCGCGCCGACCGGTCTTACATTCGGCAACGCCGGAAGAAACATTCTCAACAATCCTTGGCGTGAAAACTTCGACATGGCTTTAATTAAGCACTTCGCGGTCACGGAGAGCAAATATTTTGAATTTCGTGCCGAAGCCTTCAACGTCTTCAACCACACAGAATTCTCCTACCTAGGTGGGGATGCGGGATCCGCTTCTAACAATGCGAATGGCGCAAAAACCAATGCCACCGAAATTACCTGCTACGGGGGATCTGACAATTCGGCAGGGGATCCCAGTTGTGGTGGCCAGGGCCTTGCTCTGTTTCGAGCGAGCTCGGCGCACCTTGCGCGTATCCTGCAGCTAGGCCTGAAGTTCATTTTCTAGCCTCCCCCAGCGCCTAAAAAGGAAATCCCGGCCAACCGGCCAGGATTTTCTTTATCACGCACTAATCGTTAGGGACGGCCCAAGGAACAACTAGCCCCGCAGCCTCAGCCCACCTGTACCGACTGCGGAGCGACGACGGCTTCCAGCGCGCATTCCAGATCGGCGATCAGGTCGTCGGCGTTCTCAATGCCTACCGAGAGCCGGATCATCTGCTCCGTTACTCCCATCTTGGCGCGCTGCTCGGCGGGAATCATGGCGTGAGACGTTAACACCGGAATCGATACTAGAGATTCCACACCTCCGAAGCTTGGCGCCAGGGTGAACAGTCGCATCGCTTCGCTTACCCGCCGCGCATCTTCGCCCGTACCTTCTACCTCGAAGCTAACCATGCCGCCGCCGCCGCTCATCTGCTCGCGTGCCAAAGCATACTGCGGATGGTTTTTCAGGAATGGGTAATACACATTCCTTACTTTAGCGTGCGCCGACACAAATTCTGCCACGCGCTGCGCGTTCTCGTTCTGGCGCGCCACCCGGACCGCCAGCGTCTTCAGCCCTCGCACCAGCAACCACGACGCATGCGGATCCATGCAATTGCCGAGGATCGTCCGTGTCTCCCAGATTTTTTCCATCAAGTCGCGCCGTCCGGCAATTGCGCCGCAAATCAGATCGGTATGTCCACCCAGGTATTTCGTTCCCGCATGGGTTACCAGATCGATACCGAATTCCGCCGGATGCTGGTTGATCGGCGTGCCAAAAGTCGAGTCAATCATGCTCAGCAGTTTGTGTTGCTTGGCGAGCGCCGCGGCTTTCTTGAAGTCGACCACACGCAACGTGGGATTGGTCGGCGACTCAAGGTACAACAGCCTCGTGTTCGGACGAATCGCGCGCTCGTGCTGCTCGTAATCGGTGGTGTCGACAAAAGTCGTCCCGATCCCCATCTTCGGCAGCCATTGCGACAGAAATTTGCTGACCCCACCATAGATGTCGCGCTGCGCTACTACGTGGTCGCCGCTCTGGAGCAGGGCCATGATCGTGGTCGTAATCGCGCCCATGCCCGAAGAGAAAGTCAAGGCAGCATCTAACCCTTCCAACTCCGCGATAGTTTTTTCCGCGACTGTGTTCGTTGGATTGCCGTATCGCGTGTAAAAATGATCCGTGTGAGTCACGTTTAGCTGTTCAAGGTTGTCGCTGACTTCGAAAGTGGAAGTCTGATAGATCGGAGTCGCCACAGGTCCATTCTTCTTGTTCAGATCTGCCGCGCCGCGCACCGCTTTGGTTTCGGAGTGATGGGGCTTTCGTTTCATGGATTCCTCGTTTCGATCAGACTAAATGCCCACAGGCCCTCCCGCAAGCCGAACCCAAAAGCGCTACGGCGGTGTTATCCCGAGCGCCGCCGCTCTTCAGGCGTAGCGAGGAGCTTGCCCTGAACGAAGTCGAGGGATCTCCCGCTTAACCGTCCTGTCGCGTAAGCCTGACCGCGGCGCTCCTATTTCCGATATCGTTAGTCTCAGGCAGACCGCTTCTCGTACAATGGTGAAGCTGCAAATCCAGGCGGATTCGCTTCCAGAAACCAGAGTGCTGTTGTCATGAAGAATAAACTGAAAAGCAAGACTTCCCCTCGCAAGAGAGCAAGAGATGCAAAGTCTCATTCGCGCGCGCAACGCGTCGTGGCGAAGCACGCCGCCGCGTCGTCCCTGCAATACATTCCCTGGCATACGATTCCGCTCGAAGACCTGAACCCGTTGCTGCAGCGCCAGTTCGTCGTCGGTCAGGAAATCATGTTGGCGCGGGTGCTCTTGAAAAAAGGATGCGTTGTCCCCGAGCACAGCCACCACAACGAGCAGCTTAGTTATATCGTGGAAGGCGCGCTCAAGTTTTCGATCGACGGCCGGGAAATCGTGGTTCGCGCCGGCGAAGTTCTGTGCATCCCCTCGAACATGCCCCATAAGGCCGAAGCCCTCGAAGACACGGTGGACCTCGATGTGTTCAACCCTCCCCGCGCCGACTGGATCAACCGCTCCGACCAATATTTGCGAGGCCAAAAATAACCTCCGACTCCATGCGATCTTCCGCCACTTCTGAGCCGGACGTGCCTTCAGCCACTTTCCGCTTTCACTGCATCGGATGCGGTGCACTCAGCGCCGCGCCCGCTCAGGATTTTCGTTGCCCGCAGTGCGGTAATCTGCTCGAAATCACCGACCCCTCCTGGAAGTCCGGCAGGCTCCGCGCCGCGGATTTGAAATCCGTCTGGCATCAGCGCCGCTCTTCGAACTCGCCACTCGATCTGAGCGGCGTGTGGCGGTTCCGAGAGCTACTGCCCACGCCTGATTCTGAGCAACACGTCATCACTTTGCGCGAAGGTAACACTCCGCTCTACGAACTTCCGCAATCTTCCCGCGCGACCGGTGTCCCTCGCCTGTTTGCGAAACATCAGGGCATGAACCCCACCGGCTCCTTCAAAGACGGGGGCATGACCGTGGCCGCCACCTTTGCGCGGCAAGCTGGATTCAACTGGGTCGCATGCGCTTCTACGGGCAACACCTCGGCATCCATGGCGGCCTATGCCGCACGCGGCGGCATGCGCAGCCTGGTTCTGGTGCCGGAAGGGAGAATTTCCTGGAGCAAACTTTCGCAGGCTCTCGATTACGGCGCTTTGACTTGCCAACTCCGCACCGACTTCGATGGCTGCCTGCGTCTGCTACAGGAACTCGTTAAGAAAGCGCCGGTTTACCAGTTGAATTCAATCAATCCATTCCGATTGGAAGGGCAAAAGACTCTCGCGTTCGAATTACTCGAGCAACTCGAATGGCAACCGCCCGACCACATCATCGTCCCCGGGGGTAATCTCGGCAACAGTTCAGCGATCGGCAAGGGGCTGCTTGAGATGCGCGGCCTCGGCCTGATTTCGCGCTTGCCGAAGCTGTCGGTGATCCAGGCGGAGGGCGCAAACGCGCTGGTTCGCACGTTGCGCGAAACTGAGGGAAAGCGTCTCATAGGCGTTCAAGCGGAGACGCGAGCAACGGCCATTCGCATCGGCAATCCAGCTTCGTGGCAAAAGGCAGTCAACATTCTGCAGAGCACAGGAGGCGCTTGTGAAGAAGTTAGCGAGGCTGAGATCGCGCAAGCCAAGGCCGAAATCGGCGCAGAAGGAATTGGATGCGAGCCCGCCTCTGCAGTCACGCTGGCCGGATTGAAAAAATTGTTGCGCCAGGGTTTTGTGAAAGCCGGAGAAACCGTCGTGCTGGTTTTAACCGGAAATCTGCTGAAAGATCCCGACTTCACCATGGACTTTCATCGCGGCGACTTATTCAAGGGCACCCGGGACGAACGCGAAAGCGCTGACTTGAAGCAGCTTCAGCACCCGCCCGTGATCATCGACGCCACTTTGGACGCTGTAATTAAGACCTTAGAGCAGGCCGAGAAGGCCGGTCCTCAGCTCTGATGCCGAAGCGCAAGAACGTAATGCCAAAGCTCAAGAGAAAAATCCCGCCCGCGCTGAATCTCGCTCTTCCTGCTACTTCGGCGAATTTGGGTCCGGCTTTCGACGCGGCTGCCTTGGCCATGGATCTCTTCATTAAAATCCAGGCCCGTCCGGACGCTCATTTTTCCGTCACCGCATCTGGACGCGACCACGAAATCTGCCGGTCGGTGGAGAATCATCTCATCTTCACCACCTACCGCGAAGTTCTCCAGGCGCAAGGCGGGGAAATTCTTCCTCTTTCACTGCGAATCAAGAATGACATTCCCATCGGCAAGGGCTGCGGCTCATCCGCCGCAGCACGTTTGGCAGGTATTGCACTGGCCAATCATTTCGGCGGCCTGCGTTGGTCGGATGCGCAGATCATCGGCGAAGCTTCGCGGCGTGAGCATCATCCAGATAACGCTTCCGCCTGCTGGATGGGCGGCCTCACCGTGGCTCGCATGTCGGGC
Organism: uncultured Acidobacteriaceae bacterium; assembly: GCA_963789875.1. GTDB lineage: Bacteria > Acidobacteriota > Terriglobia > Terriglobales > Acidobacteriaceae > Sulfotelmatobacter. Next base: position 503,313 of record CAWBMI010000003.1, read on the forward strand.
GGGGCCGAGGCTCTGGTCGTTTCGATTCGCCCCAAGGGGAAGTGGCCCTTGCTGCTGGCGATTCCGGAACAGAGTTTATCCACCGACAAAGCTCGCAGCCTTTTGCCCGCTGAATATTCCCGCGCCGACGCAGTGGTAAACATTCAGAACTCGATGCTTCTTCTGGCAGCCCTTACGCAAGGCCGTCATGCTTTGCTGCGGCCGGCGCTAGAAGACCGACTCCACCAGCCTTACCGCGCGCCCTTCTGCCCGCTGCTGCCTTGCCTGCAACAACTGACCTGCAGCACTGGAATTCTCGGTGCGGCCCTCAGCGGCGCCGGTCCTTCGGTAATAGTCTTTCTCGACCCTCGCGTCTCAGCCCGGAAGACGCGCGACTTTGTAGCGACACACTTGTCTCGTAGCGGACTCCGCGCCGAACTCCTGCTCACTTCCCTCACTCAACACGGCGCTCGCAGTTGAATGTTAATTTACGGTGAATATCGTTGGAACTCTTTCGGCCTGTGGTAAGGTCACCCTAAAGCCGCCACCAAGGAACTGTCCACCGGAGCACAGTTTCCGGGATACTTTCGGTTCTAACCCCGAACCGAAGTTGCTCGCTGTCAAGCATTGGAGAATAGTGTGGAAACGAAGATGCGGCATCACGTCCAGCCGCGTGAAAGCGCTCTACCAAGGAGCGAGCAGGTTCAGGAGGAGATCCAGAACTTTCTACGCGCCATGGATTCCTATCCGAACCGCTTCGCTAAAGAGCCCCGCGTTAGTTTTCAGCGTCACCTGCGCAGCTTCTTTTCGCCGGATCGGGAAAACCGCAGCCACATTTTATCTGGACGTCGATTTTCGCCACAAAAATCATCCGTAGTTTAATCAGGCAAGAACCGCGCACTCACCGGCTGGCTGGGGGCACGATGCCGTTCATGCGCAGGTACACTACCATTTGTCCATAGTGGTCGAAGCAGTGAGCCCCAACGCTGGTAGCCAACCCCAGGCGTGTCACCGAACCTTCTCCGAATGGACTCTTCACAGGCTGGACCAGATTCTTTTCGTTAATGGTCGTGATGGCTTTGTGAACGTAGACAAACGAATCCTTTAAATAGCTGATGATCTCGGCCTTGCCCTTCATGCCGGCCGGCCCGGATTCATCCCCCACATCGACGGGAACTTTTTCGCTTAGAATCGCCGCCCCAAAGATGTAATTCACCGCGGCCACGTGCTTTACTTGTTCCCCATAAGTCCGTACGCCCTTGAACTCGCCGCCGGACGGAGCAAATCCAAATTTATCTTCCGGCATCGCGTCGGCAGCCGAAACAAACTCGTGCTCAACATTTATGACGGAATGATCCAACACTTGAGCGACGGTTCGATGTTCGTCCTTAGGTTTCTTATCTTGGGCCGCGACAGTGGCCGCCAGGGCGAGCACGCAGAAGATGAGACAGCTTAATTTGTCCTTCACGATAATTCCTCCGTTTAAAAAATTATGCTACTGCAAGCTGCTAATGCGTCTGTGAACGTCTGCGCCCTCTGTGTTAAGGTTCGCTCTCGACTCCGCGGTTGACTCTCTGGCCAGAAGAGCGGAACCTGGGATCAAATCGCAAAAGGCCACTCTCTGCCTCTCCAGGCGCGAATCATGTAAATGATGAGGCCCGCCAACAATATCACCACCGCGTAGCGGATCTCCTTTAACGCGTTCTGGCGATTGAAAAGAATAAAAAGAAATCCCGCGATCGCCAGTAGCGCCGGCAAAGGATAGAGCCACATGCGAAACGGACGTGCAAGCCCCGGCCGCGTTATTCGCAACACGATCACCCCAACCGCCTGCACCAGAAATTGGAGGATGAGGCGAATTACCACCAGGGCGGCGATCGCGTCCCTGAGCCGCAAAAAGCAGAACGCCGCCGCGACTACTCCCAGTGCCAGCAGCGAAACATGCGGGAAGCGATACACGGGATGCACTTTCGCGAATGCCCGGAAATAGTTTCCGTCCAATGCGGCCGCGTACGGAACCCGCGAATAACCTAGCGTCAGCGAGAAGACCGAGGCAAATGCGGCTAAAATTACGAGCGCTGTTACTAATCGCGCCGCCCAAGGCCCATAAATCCTCTGCATAAACAACGACACGACGTACAATCCGTTGTTGTTATGCCCGGCTTGAAGCATCTCGCGCCAGGGAATCACAGCCAGAATACACAAGTTCATCATTAGGTATAGACAGGCTACGAGCAGAATGGAAAGCAGCAGAGCCCGCGGAATATTTCGCGTCGGATCTTTTATCTCATCTCCCAGGTAACAAACATTGTAGTAACCCCAGTAGTCATAAGTGGCCACCAGCATGGCGCCGCCGAGCCCCGTGAAAAACCCGCGCGAAAGTGTGAACGCGCCGGGAGGGAAGTCAAAAGCCAGGGCAGCGTTGAAGTGTGTTAGCCCGGCGAAGATGATCCATCCGATTGTTCCCATCACACCCAGCCATAGCGCTGACGAAAGGCGCCCGATCACGGTGATGCGCCGAAATAGCAGTAAAACCGTGAAAAAGCAAATGACGACCGCCAGCGCGGTTCCCGGCGTCACAATCCAACTCACCTGAAGAGGCGCCCAGGTTATAGGCAAAATAGCGGTGTGCGCGGCGTAAACCGTTTCCAAGCTCGGCCAGTAATAGGCGGCGTAACCTGCCAGACCGATGCATCCTGTGGCAATCGAAAGCGGAGCGCTAAAAGAGAGTTGCCAGATAAACAGAAACGAAATCAGCCTCCCCCATTTCTTCGGCCCGTAAATCTCGCTGAGATAGCGATACGAGCCGCCCGACCCCGGAAACGCCGCGCCTAACTCCGCCGACACTAACCCGTCGCACACGGCCAACAGCGCTCCCACCACCCAGCCCAGCATGGCCTGCGGCCCGCCCATGGCGCCCAAGACCAGCGGCATGGTGATGAATGGCCCCACGCCGATCATATCGATCATGTTGAGCGCAGTGGCGCTTCCGAGCCCCATGCCGCGGATGAGGCCAGGAGAATCCGGATTGTTTTGCGGTAACGCGTGCATTTCGTGTAAGGCGAGTCCTGATGGCCACGGAAGAGATGGCTACGGAAGGAGCAAGACCCTCCCGCTAATCTTCCGCTGTTCAAACGCCGTATGCGCCTGGGCTGCATCCGCCAGCGGATACGTGCGATCAATCCGGATGGAAAGTTTTCCCTGCCTTATCCAGTCAACGAACCGTTCGAGGTAACGAGGATATTCTTTGAAATAAGGACTCCCGTTCGTGCGGGTCAGAAACAACGATCCCTTTTCCTGAAGCTTCATAAGATCAAACGGAGGCACATACCCGCTCGACTGTCCGTAAATCACAAGATAGCCACCGGGGGCGAGGCTGTCGAGGCTGGCCTCAAACGTGTCTTTGCCGACTCCGTCAAAAACCACGTTGACGCCTCGCCCACCAGTGATCCGCCTGGCTTCCTTCGCAATATCGGATTGCGTCGAGTTAATAACCTCGTCCGCGCCAGATGCTTTTACAAATTCGGCCTTCTCCGCGCTCGAGGTAACCCCAATCACGCGTCCCCCGCGCATCTTCGCCATCTGGCAAAGCAAAAGCCCTATACCTCCAGCCGCCGCGTGGATCAGGCACCAATCTCCAGCTTTTACACGATACGCAAAGTGCGTGAACGCATAAGCCAGAAATCCCTGATTCATACCCGCCGCCGCTTGTTCTAAGCCAACGCCCTCAGGGACGCGAATGAGCCACGCAGCAGGAGCAAGCGCATGTGTGGCGTAAGAATCCCCCACGAACGCAACCCTGTCGCCCGCGTGAACATTGCGGACGTCAGGACCGACTGCCTCCACGATTCCCACTCCCTGACTACCAAGAATCGCAGGGAACTCAGCCTCACCCGCGCCGAGACGGCGGTAGAACTCTTGCCCCACCAACTCTCCGCGGCGCTTCTGAATGTCGAGAAAATTAACGCTGGCGGCTTCCACTCGTATCAGGGCCTGCCCCGGACCGGGAATCGGTGTCGGGACTTCTTCCCATTGCATGACCTCGGGCGCACCGTAGGAATGAATACGAATCGCGCGCATCAGGCTTCTTTATCGTCCTCCCGCTACTGCTTCTCGCGGATGAAGCTCGAACTCAATGCCCGGAATGCGGCAGGGATACTCCCGTCGTCTACGGCCACCCCAACGTGGACATACTTGTCGGTGTTTTCAAGAAGTTGCACTTCTATCTGGTATGTCTTGCCCCCGACCTCAACTTGATAAGCTTTTACGTCGTTCAATTGAGCGATAAGCTCCGAACAAGATTTAGCACGCCACTTCTTAACCTCGGTGTCGAGTACGGGCTGCCATTCCTCGCGACGTTCCATATATCGAGACCTGCACCGCTTTGCCAACGACAAACGACCACCGACTAACGACCGCCTTCATGTCCCGCGCTCAACAGATTCACATACAGCCGGACCGCTCCCGGAACCCCAGCCGGTAACTGCCGGAAGAATGCGTACCCCGTGTATATATACGTTCCCTTGCCGTACTGCGCCCGCAGCAACCCGCCCTTCTGCGCGTCTTCGCCGGGATCGTGGCACGAGAGTAGAGGTTTGAAATGCTCATCCCATTTGTCCATAAAATAAAGCCCGCGCTCCTGCACCCAACTGTCGAAGTCGCGAGCCGTAATCGTATTCGGATAATGAAATATTCCATCCTCCGGCGCAAGAATATCCACCGCAGCCTCCTCCACCGAAACCCGCGCCCGGCTCAACTCCGCGGAGTACGGCGTAAAGTGCCCGTTATTAAAATCACCGACCCCGGCGTTGTACTGCACCACCAGGGTTCCACCGTCCTGAACAAACTCGAGCAACTTTTTGTTATTGGTCGCCACATCTTTCTGCGTGTCATAGGCGCGAATTCCAAGAACAATCGTTCCGTACCCGCTCAGGATTTCGCTCCCTAACATGTCCGCAGGAATTATTGTCACGTCCATCCCCACCTGCTTCAGCACCGTAGGAATGTCGTCGCCCGCGCCCATGATGTAGCCGATCTTCAAATCGTGCGGAGCTTTCACGTCTACGATGCTGACGCGCTGCACCGCCGGCTGGTAATAATAAAAACTGCCCAGATCTTCGCGCGTGACCAGGGTGTAGCCCTCGCTAAATTTTTCCCCACTTGCTTCCAGCACCGCCCGAACTTTCGCTCGGCCCTCTTGCAAGCCTGCAGGGAAGACCTTAAACTGGAAATCTTTTTTTTCGGCTCGATGCGCGAATTCCACAGCGAATTGCGCGGGCTCCGATCGCCAACCGGCGGGCAAGTCCAGGCGCAATACGCCTCGCATCTCGCGGTTAAGATTGCTGGTCACGCCCACCGCTACGGCTGAACTGGCGCCGTTATGAGTGGAAATCACCTGCGTGCCCGGTTCCAGCTCAACCGAAAATGCTGGAACCACGGCCAGCGGACGCGCGCTTTCTTTGCCGGCATCGGCGATAAACGGCGTGACCACGGTTGCGTCGATGTCGCTTTGTCCGCTTATACCTGTCCCGCTTGCGATGGAATATTCCACATGCGCACGCAGCAAGGGAGGCGGGAAGGGAAGCGTCACATAGTTCTCGTCGTCGATGTGATTCAAGCTCTCAGTCTCGGGGTCGTCGCGATGCCAATAAGGCCGTGTGTACCGCGGATCCTTTGGCACGCGCAGGCGAAAGAGCGCGCGCTCGTTCTCTCCGGGCTTGATAATCTCGCGCTTGGTTTTATCGGAGATCGTGCCCCACCCCTCCGGCACCTCCAGTTTCAAGCGGTCAAGAAACAGCCGGTCCTTCGAACCGTTGTGCAGATCGACCGCCACCAGAAATTCCTGCCCGGGAGAAACCGTGGTCATGGCATCGGCCTCCTTGGCAGTTACGCCGTTAGTATCGGCGCGAACCACCACCGTCGCCGCCAGGGTTACGCCGAGTATGTCGTTGAGGGCAGTTCCCGCCTGCCCAATTTTCTTCTGCAACCGCGCCTGCAGATCAGATTTTGCCGCGGAACTCAAACTCGACGCGCTGACTTGGGCGCTTGCACGCTCGAGTCCGGCCACAACCTCCATCAGAGGCTGCGATGCCTTCGAGGGATCATTTCCATTCGCACCGACGGCGGCTTGTGCAATCTTGTTCGCGATCTCTTTTAATTCCTGCCGCAACCCCGGCAGCTTTGCTTCGTCGCTTCCCAATCGCGCCGCCAGCGCAGGCAAGCTGGTGTCGATGCCATCAAAGAAATCTTTTTCATGGCCATCTTTATCAAGCTTGGCCGGTTCGATCGAATCCACCAGCTTGTAAAAGGTAAAGCGATCTCCCGGATCGACATTCCAGTTCGCCGCTCCCTGCGAAAGCTGGTGGCGCAATCCCTGCATGGCGAACTGCACGTAGGACATTCCCAGATCAGCGCTGCTCTGCCCGGTATTTAACTTCAACGTCCAATTTGCATCGGGACAGCTCGTCGCTCCAAAGCCGCACACGTTGCCGATGTAGAGCTTCTTCGCCTGCCATGGCTGCAAGCCTTGCGCAACCTGCTCGGGAAATCTCTTAGGGTCCGCCGCCGCTCGGAAGGCTTCTCTTGTGAGGATGCTCGAAGCCTGGTGATGCCCGTGTCCGTCGCGCTCGGTGCCGGAAAAGCGCGCCACGAGCACATCAGGACGGAAAGTCCGAACCACTCGAACCATATCCCCGAGCGCTATGTCGTGACCGCCCCACTTGGCAAAAGTTTCGTCTGGGCTTTTCGAAAAGCCAAAGTCCGCAACGCGTGAGAAACGCTCCTGTACGCCGTAATACTCGTCAGCCGCGAGCAATTCGAGGGTGCGCAGCACGCCCAGCACGTCCGACAAATTGCTGCCAACTTTATTCTGCCCGCCCTCGCCGCGATTCAGCGTCATCAAAAGCACGCTGGCGCCATGCCCGCGTGATTCCAGCGTGAGCATGCCGCCATCCTCATCATCGGGATGGGCCACGGTCTGCATCAACTGCGCGGTAGTGCTCAACCGTCGCAGCATGTCGCGCAGACCCACGATGCCTTGATCCTGCGGTAGCTCCGACGGCGAGCCCTGATAAGGAAGCTGTGGAAAAGCGAAGGCGGAAGTCGAAGGAGTCTCCTGGCTGGTAGGTGCATTCTGATGGCGCGCCAGGCCCGGCTCAGGACGCTGCCCAGAGGACACTCCCAGCAGAACTGAGAGCAGCAGAACTGCGAATGCAAGCCGGACTAAGGAAGTTTGGACCAAAGAAGTTCGAACGAGAAGCCGGGCAGATGGAAGCAAGCGATTGCTGAAATGTCTAGGTTCGGAAAAGTTCACTCTACAAGGATGGGGGTTAACCCGGCTCCGACGCAAATTCTTTCCTCATCCAGTTTGCAAGCAGGTGTTTGAACACTGCCAATCCATCGTCTGCGTCGGCTACTGACGCTGTTCCTTCAAAGTCTCCTGACACGAGCTGCCGGCCGTCAGCACTTCGTTAAAAGCCGTCTCCTTGCGCAAATCCTTCAGCAGCGGATCCTCTAGCAGCGCCGAATATGCGCAGTAATTCTGCTGGACGGCTGCTTTCAGCAGGCGCAAAGCGGGTTCGTGCTGCCCGCAATAGGCCATTAGGGCCCCAACGCGATACCACAATTCTGGGTCAGGCTCTATCATGACCGACGACTCCGCCTCCCGCACGATCCGGTCCATGTCGGCGGGCTTCTGCGTTTGCGTGCAGGCCACCAACAAATCCCTGTGATAGGTGGCAGCCTTGGTGACATTCTTCACGCTCTCCCGCGCCTGCGCCAGGTTCCCAGCACTCAGATAAACATAGGGCGTCACCCATGCCGCCCACTCGGAGCCGGCATCCAGGTGCACGAAATCCATTGCCTGGTCGGTCTTACCCAGTTCGAGAAATGCCCAGGCACAAGAACGAAAATTGAAGTTGCCAGGGTCCAGCGCTCGCGCCGTATTACATTCCTTGAGTGCCTGCTCCTGCATGCCGGCGTATCTCAGCACGTAGCTCAGCGCGAAGTGCGCATCACCGCTTTGTGGCCGGCGCCGTACCAGGTCCGTAGCCGCATCAAAGGCGCGACCCAGTTCACCACGCTCCACGCGATTTACAATCAGATTGCTGGCCGCTTCCACGCGGTTCGGATCGAGTGCCAGTGCCCGTTCATAGGCTGCTGTCGAGCGCTGAAAGATCGTCTCTCCGCCACCGCCGTAAACCGAGTCGAAGTAGTATCTAAGCCCCAGTGCCTCCCATGCAGGCGCGTAGCCCGGATCTTCTCCTACTACGTGCTCCAGCACCGAGATCGCATCTCTATTCGGCCCAGCATCATGGGGAAGGGCAAGAGCGTGCAGATAGAGATCGTACGCCTCCTGACTCTTCGGACGTGAACCAGTGTCGAACTCTCCTCCTGCGCCGCCCAGAGCCGGCAGCAACCCTTGTTGCACCTGCGTGCTCAGCTGGCTTTGCAGGGCAATCAAATCGTTGACTGGCGCAGTCGCGCTGCCCTGCCATAGCAGACGGTCGCTGGCCACGTCGATCGCCTCCAGCGTTACCGTCAACTGTTCGCCTTGACGCATAAAGTGACCCGTCAGCAGGCGCCCCACGCGCAATTGCTGTCCTACTTTGCGGGGGTCCAAGTCCGCTTCTACGTACTTGCGCGTCCCGGAGGAGGGCCGCACCTCGAGCGATCGGGAATAGGTCAGCACGCTGGTCAACTCATCCGCCAGCGCGAAGCGCAAGTAGTCGACGCTGAAATCCCCGTTCATGTTCTGCAGCGGCAAGACCGCGATCGCATTTTTCAACTCCGCACTCGCAGCCGAGCGGTGCTTGAGCCAGTAAGCGCCTACTGCAGCGAGAACCGTAAGCAGCAGCGCCCCAGTACCGAGCAGTAGCCACAATTGCCATTTGCTGTTCGACCGGCCAAAGGTCTGGCTCGAGACTTTCAGCTTTACCGGACGTAGTCCGCTCTTAACCAGCCCTGATTCTGTCTGATGCTTCAGCACCTGCAGGTCGGCCTTAATCTGCGTGGCGCTCTGGTAACGCTGCTTGCGGTCTTTCTCCATGGCCTTGCCGATGATGCCTTCCAGTTCCACGGGGACGGCAGGATTCAACACGCCGGGCGGGGCGGGCTTGTCATGCAGAACTGCATCCAACGTCATCAGCGAGTTCTTGCCGGTAAACGGTTTTTTCCCGGTCGCCATCTCATACATCACCACGCCGAAAGAGAACAGGTCGCTGCGGAAGTCGATTTCTTCACTCCGGGCCTGCTCCGGCGACATGTAGACCGCAGTGCCCGGAATTACACCAACCGCCGTCAATGAATTATCAGCCGCGCCGCCGTCGCTATCGGTTCCCACGTTATGCAGCAATTTCGCCAAGCCGAAGTCCAGCACCTTGACCTGCCCGCTCGGAGTCAGGAAAATATTCGCCGGCTTGATGTCGCGATGCACAATGCCCTTGGCATGGGAGGCGGCCAGCGCATCCGCGACCTGAATGCTGATGTCGAGCAATTTTTCGGTAGGCACGGGCTGGCCTGAAATGCACTGCTTCAAGCTCTCGCCTTCGAGCTTCTCCATCACGATGAAGGGATGGCCGCCGTTATCCTCAATGCCATGAATGGTGCAGATGTTGGGATGGTTCAGAAGAGAAGCTGCCCGCGCTTCGCGGGTAAAGCGTTCCAGCGACTTGGGATCACCGGCAAGATTTTCAGGAATGAACTTCAGCGCGACGTGCCGGCCCAGTTTTAGGTCCTCGGCCTCGTAAACCACGCCCATACCACCACCGCCGAGTTTTCCCAGAATGCGATAGTGGGATACGGTTTGGCCGATCATGAAAACACACAAATCCCGAACGCGGTAATGTTAGGCGCGCCAGCGACTTAGGTCAACTAGAAGAGCAAGGTCTCATCCCAGCTTTTCTGTTCCAAACAGTGGGACGGGATTTTAGTTCCCGAAGTGAAGCGGCCTGCCCTTCCGTGCTCGCGGGCCGCGCTCCGTTTGTCACCGCGCCGTCTACTATGGAAGCAATACCGAACCCAAGGCGGTTCAACCATGGCGCAGAAATCGGCAGACGAATCTTTTCACTGGCAGGAGGCGATTCGCCGGCGCGCTGGGGAACTGTACGAGCGCTCAGGTGCGCTTCCTGGTCACGATTTCGACAACTGGTGCGCGGCTGAGGCCGAGATCGTCCGCGAATCTGCGGGCTACCGCACTCGCCTTGCCATCGTGGTTAACGTCAACGGCGTAGTCTACACCGGAGAGTACGAATCAGCCGCCGCCGAAGGCTACCTTCCCGGAGAATGGAAGCCCGGCGATCCGGTTCCCGTTCGCTTCTCCGGCGACAAGCTTTACCTCCGCCGCGGCAACGGCAGGGAACTTCAGACCACCATCGTCAAGAGAATCGGCTGATAGGTTTTTCTCCGCCGTTTCTCCTGGCGCCACTGGTATTAATGTTCTGCCCACAGCCCCGCCGACGCTCCCACCCACTCCATGTTGCGATTATGATCCACTCCCATCATCAATCCACGTCCCATCCGGATAATCGTTAGCACTGCTTGCAACTTCTCTTCCCACACATACATCACGCGCACTTCGGCCTTCGTACCGCCGAAGGGAGTTTCGATCACCGGCTCAAAGTGCAGCCGCTCCTGGAGGATGTAATTCGACCGATTTGCTGTCGGTATTGCTTCTATGTCTTCTCTCTTCGGCGCGATCACGACGCCCAGCCCGGCAAATGAATACAAAGGCTTCAGAGCGTAATTCTCGAGGTCGTCGGGAATCTGGTCCAGCCGGTCTAGAAACCAGGTCTTCGGCACCGACTCGTGCTGCAAGTAAGGAATGGAAAACTTGCTGATGCGGAAATACCAGTTGGGATGACCCGCCCATTCTACGTCCAGATCATCGCGCCAATCGAAGCCCAGCTTTACGCCCTTGCGTTGCAGTTCATCCACAATCGTACGGTTATAGATTCGCTGGATCGGAACCCGCCCGCCATCACGTTCATAATAAAGCCGGGAACCCTCGCGCTTGATAGCTTCGATGTCGACCGTTCGCACTCCCAGCATCTTCTGCGTCAGCAAGAAATCCGGCAGCGTCTTCTGCTCTTCCGGATGGATTTCCATCAGGATTACGTTCTCGGGATCATACTTGCCGACTATCGCCTGCCGCAGAAGCTCGCGGTAAGTTCTTGCATCGAGCCCGCTCAGGAAGAACTGCAGCCGTGATCCACCTTCGAATCGATCCAACCCATAGATGTCGATGTGGCTTTGCGCCAGCGTCACTTGATACGCGTAGAGGGAAGGAAAGGCCTGTAACTCGACGAGCTTCGGCTGCAATTCACCGTTGGCATCGCGGACCAGCCCAAAATCTACTTGCACGAACAAGGGCCGTGGCGGTTCATTCGCAACCCGGTATTCGGCGGGGATCGAATTATCGGAGCGTGCCAGATACTCCGGATTCTCCACCAACTGCCGGATTAATTCTTTGCCGTCTTCGGCCATGCGATCGAGCAATGACTTCGGAAAAAAGCAGGGAGTCTCCGACAGCCGAAACTCTACATGAGTTCCGCAAGCGTCATCGATGCTGCGCAGGAAGGCCTGATATTTCGCGGGGGTGAAGTTAGCGTTGAATTGCTTTCGCAGGGGAGCGATCATGGGAGGAAATTATGCGGTGGCCACCATCAGCCCGAAAACATTCGAGGCTTTGTATTTACCGAACAGGATCTGGGCAGGCGCATCTCTGCTTCTCGCCGGCCTCCGCGGAAGCTCTCCGCGACCTCGGCGATTTTAGCTTTTGTCTGACGCAGTTACGCTTCCACCAAAAACTTTCCGCTCTGCATGATCTGCTCATCATCCACCCAGATATCGAACTTGCGACCGACCACGTCAATATGTGTCGACGAATCCCACTCGGCACCGGTGTGCGCTCCATAGGGATTGCCGAAGGCAATGTGAACGCCAGGATATTTTTCATCCTGCAGAATCTGCCCGATCACGTCTTTCAGATCGATGTTGGTTCCGATAGCAAACTCGCCCACGCGATCGCTGTTCTCATCGGTGTGTGTGTACTTCCAGAAGTCATCTTCCAGTTCACGATTGTCCGAGTGCGCCTCGGTGAGCCGGTTCTTCTTCATGTGGATAGTCAGCGGCGTCTCCTGCAGATTGCCGAACTTCGTGCACAGGTAGTCGCCGACCACGCCATCAATCACGAAGGTCCCATTCACTTCGCCCGGCGTGGTAAAAATCTCTCCGCCGGGCAAATTGCCCCATTTTTCCGGAGTGATAATTCCGCTGGTCTTAAGCCACTTGTAATTGGGATTTAAATCCGCGGTCAGGTCCGTCCCTGCAGCCGTTTTGGCCCGCACCCGCTGAGCTTTGCGCACCATCGCCACGACCTTCGCGCTAAGGCGGTCGACCTTCTGGAAATCCGCCCGCATGCCTTCGAGCATGATCTGCCGGTTGATGTTCACCATGTGCGCGTGGCGAATCTTCTTCCGATTCACGACATCCGTCATCTGCATGCGCGAACGCAGTTCGTTCTTCTGCGCCCACACCGCGAAAATCGAAACCTGGCTGGTCTCCAGGTCGTCAAGGACTTCCTTGGGCAAGTCTTTCAGAGGACGCGGCGCTAAATCCTCCAGCACCCAGGCGTTATAAGGCGATCCCAGCGCCTCCAGTTCGTGCGTCATCGATGCGGCGATCTCCATCGTGGCTTCGTCGGTGATGACGCAAACAGTCTCCGATGGCTGCACGCGCAGGCAAACGTTCACCGCATTGCGCGCGCCAAGAGAGTATTCAGGATCAAAAGAAATTTCGTCGATTCGGCTGGGAACTTTGGGTGGCTTTACCGGGATGGTCATTAGCTTACTTTTCGTACCGACGCCGGCTCATCTTCGGCCAGCCCGGCTTCCGTCTCCTCAATGATGTAATCGACAACTTTTTTCAAATCCCCAGTTTCCTGATACACGCGGAGCTGACGGTCAGCGCCGCTGCCGCGCTCGAGCATTTCGTGGATGTAGCTGATCTCCTCGCGCGAATCCAGCTCGTCGACCACGTCGTCGACGAACTCAAGATATTCGAGAATCAAATCGCGAGCCGGCACTTCAATCTGCTTGCCGAAATCGATCATCTTGCCATCCAGCCCGTAACGCGAAGCACGCCACTTGTTTTCCATGATCAACGCCCGGCGATACAGGCGGAACCCCTGATTCGCCGTATGCAGCTTATACAGCTTGGCCACTGTCGCCTGAATCAGCGCTGCCAACGCGATCGTCTCATCGGCCCGCATCGGAATATCGCACACTCGGAACTCAATGGTGTTGAAAAATGGATGCGGCCGGATATCCCACCATATCTTTTTTGCGTTATCGATGCAGTTGGTTTTGATCAACAGCTTGATGAAATTTTCGTATTCGCCCCAGCTGGGAAAGTAATCCGGAATGTTCGTGCGCGGAAACTTGTCGAACACCTTGCAGCGATAAGACTTCAGCCCGGTATTCATGCCCAGCCAGAAGGGAGAATTTGTCGACAGCGCCAGCAGATGGGGCAAAAAATACCGCGAATGATTCATCATGTGGATCGCGGTCTCGCGATCCTCAATCCCGATATGCACGTGCAAGCCGAAAATCAGGTTCGCCCGCGCCACCAGTTGCATATCCTCGACAATATTCTTGTAGCGCGGATCGGGATGAATTTCCTGCGTGCGCCAGTCGGAGAACGGATGCGTCGCAACTGAAGCCAGCCGCAGGCCATTCTCTTTGGCCAGTCGCACGATATCGCGCCGCAGCATCTTGATTTCTGCTTTGGCTTCCTTGATGGTCGCGCAAACCCCAGTCCCCACCTCGACTACGGACTGGTGCATCTCCGCCTTGACCCGCTCCTGCAGGATTTTTTTGCCCTTCTCCAGCAGTTCGACCTGAATATGCGAGCGTAGATCGCGCGTCTCCGGATCTATCGTCTGATATTCCTCTTCGATCCCGATATTGAAGGTCGGTTTCATCTATCGATCCGATATCGCTGAGTTAAACCCTGTCATTCCGAGCGAAGCGAGGAACCTGCTGTCCGCTGGCAGCGCCCCTGCACAGGCTGCCCCATCCTTGCGCGTTCTTTGCACAAGGATGGGAACCACCGGCCTAAACAGTATAACAACGCGAGGAAGCAAACTTCCGGCGAAGAGAAACCAACCTTACGCCAGCCTAGCGCGAGGTATTGGTAATGTCCGACTCTCCAGGCATTCTGGCGAATCCTTTTGTCCAGTGGTCTTTGCCAAGCTCGTAGGGCACAACCAGAAAGCCTTCTGGATATTCCGCGAATCCGGGCTGGTTCCTTAGACGTCCAACGGCGTCTCTGGCATCTGCCTCGGTGCGATAGACCCCGATCAACAGTTCGGTGCCCTCGTCTTCCTCCGATTCCCGTGCGTACCAGAGCAAATGAACGGTATCCATTGATAGTCTCACCCCAAGAGGCTTACTTCGCCGCCTTCCCCCGCTTCCGCTCCGCCACCCACTTCGGCTCACCCTTGCGAGCCTCTTTCTCCGGAGCCTTCCCCGCCAAAAAGCTGGCCCACCGCAACTCCCGCGCCGGATCCTCTCCCGTAACCGCCATCTTCACCGCCATCTCCGCGACGGCATTCACAATCCAGTCAAAATTCTCCTGCCCCACAGAAGTAATCTCGGCATCCGGCGCCGGATTCAGGAAATCAATCGCATACGGCACCCCACCCTCCACCGCAAACTCCACGGTATTCAAGTCATACCCCAGCACGCGGCACAAAGTCAGCGCGTCTTTTTCGATTCTGGACCTTAACGCCTCCGATGACGGCGGCGGATTCCCCTTCACGTAGCGCTCATGATGCGGCGCCCGCGGATCGTACTTCATGATGTGAACTTTTTCCTGCCCCACCACATAGCAGCGGTAATACTCCTCAAACACCACGCCATGCTGCAGCGTCATGCACAGATCGGCGGTCTGGTTGTAGTGCTGGAAAAATTCCTCCGGGGAATGCACGTGATACACATGCTTCCATCCTCCGCCGGAATAAGGCTTCAGAAAAGCAGGGAAGCCGACGTAATCAAACAGCTCCTGCCAGTTCAACGGATAGATCAAATTCCGCATCGACCGATCGGTCGTTCCCTCGGGATGCTTGTTGTGCGGCAGGATCACGGTCGGAGGAATTGCTACGCCCAGCTTGTGCGCCAGCGCATAATTAAAAAACTTGTCGTCCGCCGTCCACCAGAACGGATTGTTGACGACGATCGTCCCATGCAGCGCCGCGTTCTTCAGATAGGCGCGATAGAACGGAATATCCTGCGAGATGCGGTCGATGATCACGTCATACTTTTTCGGCTCATCCATCCGAATGCCGCCAATGGACACGAACTCCGCGGTAACCCCCTCGACGCCCATCGAGTTAATCTTCTTCACCACCGCCGGCGGGAACGTATTTTCCATCCCAAATAAGATTCCAATTTTCTTCACAAATTTATCTCCAAATAAAAGTGTCATCCTGAGCGCAGTCGAAGGATCCTTACCGGCTCAACCGCTCGATGCGGCTAGCGACCGACGACTAACGACGGTTTTCAAAAATATTTCTCCGCCATCCTCAACCACAACGGCCAGTCATGCTTCGAATTATCCCCGTAAATATCCAGCCAGTGCGGCACGGCCTTGCCATTCAAAATCGCCGAAAGCTTTACGTTCTGATCCAGACACATATCCCAATCGGCTGATCCCAACACGACTTTCATCTGCCGGTAGCGGCTCAAAAACCAATCATCGTGCTGATTGGGCAAATAGTCCGGAGGGCAGTTGAAGTAGCAATCGTCGTCGTAATACCCATCCAGAAATTGATGGATATCGAACGCCCCGCTCATGCTCACGCAATGCGTCACCACATCGGGATGCTTCAAAGCAAAATTTACCGCGTGGTAAGCGCCGAAACTGCATCCAGTGACCGCGAGCCGCGGCGTCTGATTCTTCCAGCGAATGAACGGCAGAAACTCATGCAGAATATAGCGCTCGTACTGCAGATGGCGCAGCACCCGCACTCGGGGATGAACGCCGCGGTTGTACCAGCTTTCAAGGTCGATGGCATCGGGACAAAACACCTGCAGCTCGCCGCGATCGATTTTCTGAGTCAGCACTCCGATCATGCCGCGGTCTTCGTATTCGAAAAACCTTCCCATCGACGTGGGAAATACGAGCAGCGGCGTGCCGGCATGGCCGAAGACCAGCGCCTCCATGTCCCGATTCAATTCCTGGCTGTAGCCCTTCTGAAATTCGCGATTCATGCTTCGGTAGTCCGGCTGACCCAACATCTTACCTGAATCGAGGAACGAGCCATCCCCTTTTGTGCTCAACCCTACAACGCTCGCGGTCGTCCAAAATGATATCGTGATACGAGATATGTCGTGGACGCTGACCAAACTCGTTCCCCGCTCGGTGCCCGTGATTCTTATCATTCTCACCCTGGCCGCGGCCACGGGATTCGCCGCCGTGGGTCATCTCGTAGCGCGATTCACCGCCAACCAGCAGGCTCGCGGCCGCAAACTGTACGCGGTGGGCCTTGAAGCCGCTGGTGCCGGCCACTACGACGACGCCATTGCCGCCTTCCGCGCCGCCCTGACCTGCGACCCCACGAACTCGCAATACCAGTTGAGCCTGGCTCGCGCGCTGCGCGATAGCAACGATCCCCGGCGTCTTGAAGAAGCTGAGTCGTACCTGATCGCCCTTTGGCAGCGCACTCCACAGGATGCCGCTGTGAATCTGGCCTTGGCTCGCGTGGCCGCCCACCGTGGCTCCGTCGAAGATGCCACTCGCTACTATCACAATGCGATGTATGGAGTCTGGAACTCGAACCCGGACGCCAACCGCAACAAGGCCCGCATCGAGCTCATAGAGTTTTTGCTGAAAAAGAATGTCGCCGCCAACGCGGAGTCAGAACTTATGGCGCTCGCCGCTTCGCTGCCCGCTGAGCCGGCTTCGCACCTGCAAGCGGCACAGCTCTTCGCCGAGGCGCAGGATTATCCCGGCGCTTTGGCGCAAGATGAAGACGTTCTGAGGCTCGACCCGACCAACTCCGCCGCCCTAGCCGGCGCCGGGCAAGCGGCCTACGAGGCTGGCAACTACGCAACGGCGGAATTTTATCTACGCTCGGCCGTGACGGCGAATCCGCAGGACGCAAACTTGCGCCAACTTCTCGACACTGCCGAAATTGTCCTTCGCGCCAACCCTTTCCGTACTCATCTTTCGGATGCTGAGCGCAACCGCCGTATCACCACCGCGTTCTCGCAAGCCGAAGATCGGCTGACCAAGTGCGCGCAAGAAACAGGTGTCGATCTCAATTCCGCTTCGAATAATGCTCCGCTGTCGCGCTTGCAAGCACGATGGATCGCCGCCAAGCCCGACCTCGAACATCTCCGCGCACCGGGAGAAACCGATCTGCCCGATGCGATCATGGATATCGTTTTTCAGGTTGAGCAGCAAACCGCCGCGCTTTGTGGCCAGCCCCAAGGCCTTGACCTCGCACTACTTTTGATTTCCCGAAAGCGCGCAGCGGCCAGCCAATGATCCCCGCCAGCACCGACCCCATGACCGCGAATTCTCAAATCAACGCTTCCGCAAAGCCTACGAACCCAGCCGTTCCATTTGTGCCGGTCCGAGTTTCGCGACTGCCACAGCGTCTGTTCTCAAGCCTGGAAGGCGTTTTTCACGAAGAAGTATTTTTCCTGATCCTCTCCGTCTTCATCGGAATTTTTTCCGGCCTGGCTGTGGTTTGCTTCCGCCTGGCCATCGACTGGATGCACCTCGCTCTGCTGGGGCCGTTGCCTCAAACCCATAGTTGGCGATTGTTTGCCGTGCCATCACTCGCGGGGTTGGTCGTTGCCGTACTTGTGCTGCATGTCTTTCCGGGAATCCGCGGCAGCGGCGTCAATCAGACCAAGGCTGCGCTCTATATCTTCAACGGCTTCATTCCATTCCGCACGGCGATAGGAAAATTCATTTGCGCCGCCGTCGCCATCGGCTCCGGCCAATCGCTCGGTCCCGAAGATCCTTCGCTGCAAATCGGCGCTGGCATCGCCTCCGCGCTGGGTCGCCAACTCCAAATCTCTCGCGAGAAGCTGCGCCTCATGGCACCCGTCGGCGCTGCGGCTGGCCTCGCGGCGGCCTTCAACGCTCCCATCTCGGCGGTTCTGTTCGTCATTGAAGAAGTCATCGGCCGCTGGAGCGCCGGTATTCTCGGTTCTGTCGTTCTCTCCGCAGTTTCGAGCGTTGTGATCGTACGCTGGTTTCTGGGCAGCGAACCACTCTTCCGCATTCCGGTCACAACTTTCAAGCGGCCGAGTGAACTGCTGGCCTACGCGATACTTGGTATTGTCGGCGGCTTAGCGTCAGTCGTTTTCGCCAAATCCATCGGCTTTCTGCGGCCTCGGCTGAAGGCTTTGCCGCGCTGGACGCAATACTTCCAACCAGCGCTCGCTGGACTTCTCGTCGGCCTCATCGCCTTTCTCGGCGCGCCGCAAATAATGGGCGCCGGTTATGACTCCATGGATCAGGCGATGCACGGCCAGTTCCCCTGGAAGTTTCTCGCCATTCTTGCCGTCCTCAAAATTGTTGCCAGCACCGTCTCGTTCGTCAGCGGCACTCCCGGCGGCATGTTCGCTCCCACGCTTTTCATCGGCGCCATGCTCGGAGGCGCAGTCGGCGACATCGAGCACCATTTTTTTCCTCACCTCGCCGGATCTACCGGAACCTATGCTCTCGTGGGCATGGGCGTTCTCTTCGCCGGCTTTATCCGTGCACCCATGACGTCGGTCTTCATGGTCCTCGAAGTCAGCGGCAACTACGAAATCGTCGTTCCCGTCATCGTGGCCAACGCTTTTTCTTATCTCATCTCGCGTGGACTGCAGAACATCCCCGTCTTCGACATGCTTACGCGCCAGGACGGTCTGATCCTGCCTTCATTAGAAGAGGACCGAGAGGAAGCCATTCTCCGCGTCGAAGACGCCATGCTGTCAGTCCCGGCGACGATTCTCAGCGCGCAGGATTATGTCGACGCCAACGCGCCCCGCGTGCAGGATTCGCCAGACTCGACCTTCCTTGTCCGCATGCATCCCACAGGATGGAACTTCGTAACGCGCGAACAACTGCAGCGTCTCTTACAGGAGGGGAAAGGCGAGTTGACTCTCGGATCGTTGCTGCCCGCGCAGTCACTGCCCAGTCTTTATCCTGATCTTCCCTTGGATTCCGCGCTGCGCTACGTGAATGATTACCCGTTGATTCCGGTCGTCAACCGCGCTGACTCTCGCAATCTGGAAGGCGTAATCTCCCGCGAATCCGTTTTCAAGAAATACGGCAGCGGGGGTGCCATCGTGGTTCCCGGTGCGCACTGATCGCAACATCCATGACACACCGAGTATTTATTTTCCGAACATTCCTTTGGGAACTCCGACTCCGGTGCACAGGTCATAACCGGCTGTCGAGCGGTGTGTGCCACAACTTCCGGAGACAATACGATTGAAGTCGCTGCCGTTGTTCATGTTGGAATAGATAGCAGCATTTTCCGCCTTACTGCTGGCGTGGAAAGCTCCGGCAGCGTTGATAATGCCGGCCAGCGCTGGTGCGGCCACGCTCGTGCCGTAAAATTCCAGCCATCCTCCGTAACAACTGGAGTTGTAGACCGCCACCGGCGACCCGCCGCTGGAATCAAACGAGAGATCCGGGGTGCCCCGGTGGCTGCCGACTACACTGGCGACGCCGTTCTGGAATGAAGGTCGGGGTTCGTAAGCGCTCACGCCGCCTCCCCCGTCGTTCCACGCAGTCTGGTTCGTATAACTGCCGGCGTTGCGAACCACGAGGGTTCCACCGGCCGATACTACATTCACCGATGAACTGGGATAAATCACTCCAGGCGTATCGCCTGCAGAAGCCAAATAGACCACTCCCGGCTGCGTGAAATAGCGATCGGCGCTGACCTCGGCACCGCTCTCGCTGCCACCCCAACTCATCGACACCTCGCCTTTGCCGCCATGTGTCGAGATATAAGAATTTGCGGCTAACACGGCCGCAAATAAATCGCTGTAGGAATCGGAAGCAGCTTCCATGAGAACGATCTGCGCATTCGGCGCCATGGCATGGGCCCATTCGATGTCGAGCGACGCCTCGCCATTCCAGCCCGCCTTGCATCCGTTTGCAGGCCTGCGATTCGTTGCGTACTGCAGTACGAAATTTGGCGCCGCCAGCCCGAACTCGGTGGAGAAAACCCCCAGGTCTGCGGCGGCGCTGGAATAGTGATAGGCATCGACGATCACGATTACGCCGCTGCCCCCACCCGGAACTTCCGTGGCACCGGCAATCGCACAGCCGCTGACCGGGCTCGAGACTAAGTCGTAAACGCAGGCCAGCGAGGCAGGCGTTTCTCCACCCGGGTTGGCTGCCGGCCGTACCATCCCCTCTGGCGCGCGGATGAGGTAATTCGTGTGCATTCTTCGGCCGATATCCCCAGGCCGCTCGATGCTTGACTCAGGGACGATGCCTTCCCCTCGCCGTACCTGGGCGGAGCTGACATTTGCGCCAGCGACCAGGGTCAACGCCATGGTGACGCTGAAAGCAATCGGTTTGCGCAATGGAATCCTCCTGGGTTTCGACGAAGGCGAAGTTGCACCTTCGCATTCGTAACCACAAATTGAGAGCAATCGCCCATGAATGCTGAGGCCTAACGATTCTGGGCGCACCGGACCCAGGGGTCAACGCGCGAACACTTTTCGCAGTTACCCTATAGTTTTCATGAGTTCCTTTTGGGATATTCCTATTTCGGACAACAAAAAAACCCGCCCCTTGCGGGACGGGTCTGCAACCAAAAAGCTAAATTAGGACTAACCACCCTGACTGCAGACGGTCAGGTGGAAAGGATTGTTGTGGAAGGTCATTTCGCCGCCAACCGAGGTCGTCTTCGGGGCACCGAAATACTCCAGGTAGGTCAGATCCTGCAGGCTATAGGTGAAGCCGTTGAAGGTGTACTCGAAGTCGCCGTAGTTGGAGAAGACTTCTTCCGGATCGCCCACTTCGAGAATACCGCACGCGACGGAATTCCCGTTCTGGTTGACCACCAGCGGATCGTCAATGTATTCGCCCAGTTCATGCGACAACGCGCCCACATCCTGTGAGAATGCGCCGGGCTTGCCGATGTAGGTGAAGTGCGCATAGGCTTGCGGGGCGGCCGAGCTGCCGGTCGCGCTGTGGTAGCCGCCGATGCAGCATCCGCCCGAGGTCAGGTAAACGTCGTAGGTCATGAAAATTGGAATCGTGTTGGGTTTAATTGATTTGTACTTCGCAATCAGCTTCTGCAGTTCGGAGTCGAACCAGTTGATGTCCGCCAGACCTACCTTCACTCCAAACTCCGTCGCGATGCTGCCATCGGCGGCCGGGACCACGATCGTCTGCACCTTGGCAACTTTCGGCGTTCCCAAGAGCACGTGATATCCGGTGGCCGACGAAACCTGGCCCCAGAAGTTGCCGCGCTGGAAGGCATCTTCGTACTGCGTCGTGCCCAGATCGGTCACTCCGTCACCCGCGATCCAGTCCATATTCTGGAAGATCGGCGAATTCACGGTATTGGTGATCGCGCTCGCTCCATTGCTTTGAAGGGTGGCAGGAGAGAACGTGGTCGTGGTCGTGCCCTTGTATTGCAGCGCGATCGGAATGATGAAAACCGGAATCGTCGTCGACGTTCCCGTCGATGGCGCGGTTCCCACCATGTTGTACTTGTAGGTGGTGCCGCCGTACACGAACGATCCATTCCACGTGGTCAGCGGAGTGGCCGGGGTCGCGACGTCGTTGCTGAGTTTCGGGGCAAGCCGCGCGAAACGAGGATGCGCGGGCAGAGTGTCATTCTCGTCCTGGGCAAAAGCGGCGCCGGAAAAACTGGCGACCACTAAAAGCGCAGCAAATACGCTGAGCGCAGTGAATCGTTGCTTCATGTGTAGGGATCTCCTTAGGGTCTTTAACAGCATCAGCAGGTGCAAGTGAGTTCTACGAAAAGCTTGTTGCAGTTCCAGTGAAGCGGACGCAGGGGACAACAAGGTCGATTGATTTTCCTCGTATTCGCACCTGCTGTCAACTGTGCAAATTGGTTCATCCCTGAACTAGGTGCGAGCCGTGATGTATAAACTTGCAGTATTCCCGCAACGCTTTCTCGTATTCCACATTTTGCGCAAACCTTTACTGCTTTGCGCCGGTGGGGTTGCGTAAGTTGAATCCTATCCGCTCCGCTTTGGAATCGCGATTGCCATATGAGGATGGTGCCTCAACAGGCCCCAAAAGCACTTGGGAACGGGGAATTTCTGTGCGTTTAGATTTTTGCGCGCCTAGGATCGCCGGCTTCCCGGACTGGATCAATCCTATGAAGACCGCAATTGCCGTTTTCTGTTTTCTTTGCGCCGGCGCAGCCTTCGGACAAGCTGGCAGCTATCTCAGCAGCACTCCCGTTCCTACGGTCGTTTCTGATCATCCCGAGCACGCCTCGGTGCACGAAATGGCGCCAGACACCCCTCTCGTTGGGGGTTCCGCCGTCATCACGATGCACGGCGACCGTCCCATGTGGGATTTCGGCCCCATCAGCGAAGGGGATAAACCTCTCGGCGATATTGCCCGCGATTACCGGAAACAACGCCTCAACCACAAGAAAGCTCAAAGAGTTCTGGAAAAGCAAGACTAGCGCAAGCGGTCGGATATCGGTGCCATGAAGCGGGCGAACGCCGGACGGGGTTTCGAGAACTTAGAACTCGGAACTGAGAACTGAGAACTGAGAACTGAACCTCTACTCGCCCGCCCCGGTCATTAGTATCGGGCTGGTCGGCGATGCCGATCCGGCTTCGTTCTCTACGGTAATGGCAAACGCTTTGGCCTCAGTTCCGGTCGGCAATGGAGGATTCACCACGCTGCCGCTGCCGTGAGCGTCGGGTTTGAACAACCCGGCCGCGATTGGCGCTCCGCTCGCCGGAATCAACCACAATTCGTAGGCTTTTTGCGGCGGCAGCGGCGGCATGTTGCTGGCCAGGAAAACCAGGCTGCCGCGGCTCCGCAAATAAAAAGCTTTGCCCTGCGGTTGCGGCGGACCCTTCGCCGAAATCAGCGTGATCCTTTGCGCCTCGGGAGCCAGAATCGGCGCGGCAATGCGGCGCAGCTCTTCCATCTCACGCGTGCTTCGTGCTGCCTGCGAACTCGCTGACATCAGAGTTTGCCTTAGCGACGAATTCTCCCGCCACAAGGACATTGCAAATAAGAGTACCGCCGCCGTCGCTGCCCATCCCAGCCATCCCCACCAGCCGCGTGCTTCCTCGGATCGCCCTCTTTGCGAACCCGTTCGACCTGGGACTATCGCCGGCGCGGGCGTGGCTGCGATCCGCGGCTCCCGCGCCACTGCGTCCAGCAGACGCTGCCGCGCCCGCTGCGGAGCCCTCGGTCCCGTCGCCGACAAAGCCAACAGCGCGCCATCGCCACGCAACTGTTCCAACTCCAGCCGACAAGTCGCGCAATTCGCCAAATGCTCTTCGAGCCTGGTGCGCTCCTCACCTCCTAGCGCCTGCAGGGCGTAGAGTGCGAGATCGTCGGCGTATTGTTCGTGCTGATTCATTCGTTATTCGCGGTGCTCAGAACATATCTGGCTTAGCTCTCTCCTACACATGTGGAGCGAAGCCTCTCTCTCACTCATGCCTGAAACGCCTTCCGCAAACAAATCAATCCCGCGCGAATCCGCGTCTTGATCGTGCCTAGAGGCTCTCCGGTCTTGTCGGCAATCTCGGAATGGCTCATGCCCTGCCAATATGCCATCTCCAGAGCGCTGCGCTGCAACGGGGCCATTGTTCCAATCACACCCCGCACTTTTTCCGCAGCACGCGCGCGTTCGGCTTCTCCTGCCAGGTCAGGCGACACCGACAACACCACATCTTCAAGATCTGTTTCTGGACGTCGTTTTCTTAGAAAATCGATGGCCCGATTACGCGTAATCACGGCCAGCCAGCTTCCCAGGCTGCCTCGCGCCGCATCAAAGGCGCTGGGGTTGCGCCAAAGTTGAAGAAAGACCTCTTGCAGCACATCTTCTGCAGCGCCGGTATCGCCCAACACTCGCAAGGCCACCGAATATACCACCGAGGAATAGCGATCGTAGAGCTCCGCCACCGCCGTTTGGTCGCCGGACTTCAAGCCCATGACCATGGCCAGATCCGCCGAGCTTCCTTGTGATTGCGGATTCGACAAAAGCTGTCTTTCTTCCTTAAAAGATATACGTAAGACTTGCCCCGCGCGGATTGCCCTTGCATGGGGTTTCGATGATGCGATGCCTAATCAGATGGCCGCGCACGGCAAAACATAGCACTGGAAAGGAGAGCGAGCAAGCCAGATAGAGTATTGCCCGGGACAGCCGCTAGCTCACTGGCTGAGCTTGATGGCCAACTGCCGCTCCGGCTGCGTCATTTGTGTCCATAGCTTCTGCAGATCACTTTGCAGCGGAAGATTGTCGGGCTCCTTGTGCAACGCCATCGCAAACCAGCGATACGCCGTGGGCAGGTCGCGGGGCGTGCATGTGCCGGTCGAATACAAGGTACCGAGAGAGATCATTGCCTTCGCACTTGCCTGCGCAGCCGGTTTCAGCAGTCGCAGGCCGCGATCGCAATCCTGATGTACTCCATTTCCGTAAATGTATCGCTCCGCCTCGACGACCGAATCCAGCGGTTTGGCAGGAGTGGGCTTGCGTTGCAGGCGTTTGGAAACCGCAGGTACGTCTGCGGGCGCGGTCGTATCGGAATCAGAATCTTCGTCGGCTTTGGATGGAGGAGCGGCGGCGGCTTGTGCCGGCTGCTGGCCAGAATCTGTCGACGGATTTGCAGCCCCGGCCGGTTGGGTTGTCAAAGGAGAAGTTGAGTTTGGATCCGTCTGCGCGCCGGTCTGCGGCGACGGAGTATCCGCGATAGGCGCTGCGCCGCCGTTGGCTGAACCCGCGGACCCGCCCGCAGATTCGTTGCCGGCAGTCGCGGGCGAGGCGGTTGAAGTCTGCGCCGCAGGCTGCGGAGCCACATTGCCAGCAGCCGCCTCTGGAGTGCTTTTTCCGTCGGTCGAATCCGGAGCACTCGCAGTCTGCTCCGCCGATGCCGGCTTTTTGCCTAGGAACCAGTCGAAGCCGCCTTGCTTCCAGCGCAAATATCCCAACGCGCCCACCAGTGCCAAAGCGATGACGAGAGCCAGCAGCTTTCCCCAGCCGCGCTTTGGTTCTTCCTCGTCCTCGAGCAGATAGTCCACACTTCCCGAAGACCGCAAAGAATCGCGATGTGAATCATCACGAGAAGCACGGGCGCGGGAATCATGATCCGAAGAATTGCGCCCCGCGGAATCAACGTAGGCTGCTTCAGGGCCCGGGTTCCGGCGAGGAGGTGCCACATTCAGACCCAGAAATGACGGTCCAGTGATGGCCGGAACGGAGTCTTCTAGTTGCGGAGACTGTGCGTAAGCCTCCGCCTGCGGTCGCGGCGGTCTCGAGGCTCCCACCGGCGCTGACTGCCGCATAGGCTCGCTTCCTGCGCGCGTCCCTTGCGTTGAAACCTGCAGCTGCGCGGGAGCGGAATTTTGCCGCGGACCGGTAGCCCCATTCCCTGGGGCTGACGGAAGGGCTGCCGCTGGAGCCGGGTTCTTCCGGACCAAAGCTCCGCCACACATCCCGCAGTAATAATTGGTGTCGGCATTCTCATTGCCGCACAGTCCGCAGCGCACGCTTCCTCCTAGAAAGATAAATCCCGCCCGACCGTTAAAGTTGCGGGAGCCTCTAGATTAACTCCACAGCCAATGTCCCGTGAGTACGATGCCGATTCCACCCCTCGTGCCAGCCTGTTTTAGTCTCTATTTCGAAGGTGCGCGTTTCTGGGCTGGCGCTTGCGCCGCTGGTGCCGGGGCGCCTTGCGTCGATGGCTTGGTCGAGGCTCCCATATCGACCCGGACCACGCCCAAGTCGCCGTTACCGTTCAGCGACTCAATCGTGCGGCTCTCGCGCGATGTCCCATCGCTCCCGGGTCGAACGATGTCAATGGTCTCCCCCGTCACTCGCATGGCCAAAGTCGGTGATCCAGGATCCGGCTGCTCGACTTGCGTCTGCGTGGATTGCCCGCTCTGTCCCGCGCGGTGAATCGTCGTCACGCGTTCCACCGGATGCAAATCGCCATCGCGCGCCGCGCCCGGAAGATCGATGGAGTAAGTGTCCGTAGTCGCTCGCGTCTCGCCGTCTGCACCGGCCGCCTCTTTGCTCACGGTCCGCTGAATTACCTCAAGCTTGCCTTCGGAATCCGGTCTCAAAACCGTTTCGTCCTTCGTTTGCTCCTTGCCGTTCTCTGTAATGACTCCTTTTTTCACCTCGCTCGGCTGCCAGTGGCCCTCGCCATCGGGCATCGAAGTCGTCTTCTGAAATTGCGAAGTGTGCTCACCGGTTCGAGTCTCGCGCGCTTCAGTGCGAATCGATTCGCTTAATCCGCCGTTGATGTCCGGAGTCAGAATTGAAACCTTCGTTTCTTTTACGTCCGGACTGATCTGCTTCGAGTTCTCAATCTCTTTGTGCACCAACTGCAAACCACCGTTCGCGTCCGGATTCGACGTGCTGCGAACGGTCCTCACCTCGCGCCCGGACGCTCCAGAACCACCCCCCGGAGAAACACCACCCGCAGAAATGATGAGGTTCTCTTCTTCCGTAACCTGCATCAGTTTTCGCTGGCCCTGCGGATCGGTGGCGTAGGAACGCTCGATGGTGCGAGTCGTCGTAGCATTCACCTTCACCGTTTCTTTTTCGACATCGAGGTAAGGCTCGTAATGCCCGTCAGAATTCATCCGCTGCAGCGATTTTGTCTCGCTCGTCCGATTGCCGCTCTCGTTATGCGTGACGCGGCTGCGCACCGGATTCGCCTCCCCGTTATCCCCTGAAGTTGTAACCGAAGTCCACGATTTATTCTGAGAGTCGTCGCCACTTTGCGCCCATAGCTTTAATTGCGAAGCAAGCAGGAGAGAGATTCCCACCATCACCAGGCTGCCCCGAAATGCAAATCGCTTATAGTTCATCGCGCCCTTCGTATCCTCGATACATTTTACAAGGAAGAGTGAGTGAAAAGTGCAAAGATGATTAAGCCATGAATACAAGAACCGCAGGCTATTGGATGGACAAGCTGAAGCTCGAACCGCATCCCGAAGGTGGTTATTACCGCCAGACCTACCGCGCCGATCTAGGCTTACCCCATAATGCTCTCCCGCCGCAGTTCACCGGGCCGCGAGCAGCGTCCACAGCGATTTACTTTTTACTCGAAGGCGAGAATTTTTCTGCCTTCCACCGCCTGCGCTCCGATGAGCTTTGGCATTTCTACCTCGGAGCGCAGCTTGCAGTGCACGTGATCGATGAGCACGGCGAATATTCTGAAATCTTGCTTGGGAGCGACCCTGAGGCCGGAGAGGTATTGCATGCGGTGGTGAAAGCGGGCTGCTGGTTCGCTTCCCAAGTGAAAGACGGGAAGTCGTTCGCCCTGGTGGGGTGCACGGTAGCTCCCGGATTTGATTTCGACGATTTCGAATTGGCTAAGCGGAAAGAGTTGTCGAGACTCTATCCGCAGCATCGAAAGCTGATCGAAACGCTGACCCGGTCCTAAACTGCGCAGAATCGGCAACGCGGCCAATTTATTTTCTTGACATCGTACTACGTCATACGTAATATATCGTACTACGTACTACGTATTACGTACTACGCGGGACGATACTATGATGCAGAAAATCAAAGACGACACCGAACTTGACGATTTTGGCCGCTTCTCGGAGCCGGCCTTGCTGATCCTGGTAAGCCTGGCGGAAGGGCCACGCCACGGTTATTCCATGACCGAAGACATTGCCGCCATTGCGGATGTGCGCCTGGGGCCGGGAACGCTTTACGGAGCCCTTGCCCGTCTTGAATCTCGCGGCCTGATCGAGCCCCTAAAAAGCGAAGACCGCCGCAACCCCTACCGGCTCACCGCTCTCGGCGAACGCGCCTTGCGCGCCCGTTTGAATTCCATGATGGCGGTGGCCCGCACCGGGCAGCGGAGACTGGCCCACGCATGACCTGGCTGCTCCATCTCTATCCGGCGCGCTGGCGGAAGCGTTACGGTGAAGAGTTTCGCGCCGTGCTCGCAAATCAGCGCGCCTCTGCGGGCCTGTTCTTTGACGTCCTAGCGGGAGCCGTTGACGCGCACCTGCACCCACAAATTCAGCAATCCGATTCCACACATATCCAAGGAGACGACGCTATGACCGTTGCAATGTTGCGCCGCTGTGCTTTCGGTGGTCCGAAACTTTCACCCAGTGATCGGCGCGTCGCGCGGCGAGTAATGATATTGAGCGCCCTCACAATTGCCGCTCTCGAAATCGGGCTCGCGAAAATCTATCGTGGGGCAACGCCTGTGCAGGCTCTGATCTATTGGTCCGCGCCCGCCCTGGCCTTCATCTACGAACAAACCGCGTACTTGCGGAAAAGGTCCTGGCCAACACAAGCTTTTATCCTGGGCGGAGGCCTCTTGGGAATGTACGTATTTATGTTGGCCGTGTGCGCGATCGCCAACAAATTGTAATTACGCTCGCGCCGGGGCCGCGGCCCGCTTCGGCAGCATCTCTCCGATACGCCGAATCTGCGCGCCCACGCCGCGCAGCTTCTCTTCCAGATTTTCGTAGCCACGGTCGAGATGGTAAACGCGGTCGATGATGGTCTCGCCATCGGCCACCAGCGCGGCCAGCACCAGCGACGCTGAAGCGCGCAAATCGGAAGCCAGGACGGCGGCGGCGCTGAGCGGGCTTTTGCCAATGACCACCGCGCGGCGGCCCTCCACCTTAATATTCGCGCCCATGCGTACCAGTTCCTGCGCATGCATAAAGCGGTTCTCAAAAATATTTTCGGTGACGGTCGAAGTGCCCTCGGCCTGCGTGAGCAGCGCCATGAATTGCGCCTGCATGTCAGTTGGGAAGCCGGGATACTCCTCGGTCGTCATATCGCTTGCGGTAAATGGATTGTCCCCCATCACCCGCACCGACTCGCCGTTGGTCTTAATCTTGACTCCAACTTCCTTGAGCTTCGCAAGCAGAGCATCGAGGTGCGAAGGATCGCAGCCCGTGATATTGAGATCACCGCCAGTCATAGCCCCGGCGATGATGAACGTTCCGGCCTCAATTCGATCCGGGATAATGCGGTGCTTCGCGCCCTTCAACTTGCTCACGCCCGTCACGCGAATCGTGGCCGTGCCCGCGCCTTCAATCTTCGCTCCCATTTTATTGAGCAGCGCGGCCAGGTCGGCGACTTCCGGCTCGCGGGCGCAATTCTTCATGACGGTCTCGCCCTCGGCCAGCGTAGCGGCCATGAGCAAGTCTTCGGTGCCGGTCACAGTAATTTTGTCAAAGACGATTTCCGCCCCCCGCAGCCGGGTGGCGCTGGCCTCAACATATCCATGATCCTGCGTGATCTTTGCGCCCAGGGTTTCGAGCCCCTTGATGTGCATGTCGATGGGACGGCTTCCAATGGCACAGCCGCCGGGCAGCGAAACCCGCGCCCGCCCACAGCGGGCCACCAGTGGCCCCAGCACCAGCGTGGAGGCACGCATTGTCTTCACCAACTCGTAGGAAGCCTCGGGGCTGGCCAGAGTTTCGCAGTGAATCGTGGTGCGATGATGAGCGCGCCCAAAGCCGAGTTCGACGTGGGCTCCCATGGCGGCGAGCAGGTTGCGCGTGGTCTGGATGTCGCGCACTTGCGGAATATTTTCGAGGATGACGGGTTCGTCCGTGAGCAGGGCCGCGGCCATGCAGGGCAGCGCAGCATTTTTCGCGCCGCTGATGTGAATCGTTCCGAGCAGCGTTTCCCCGCCGCGAATGACCAGTTTGTCCATAGCTATGAGTCCTTAATGAATTTCCATTCTAGCGGGGAAGCGCGGCAGATGTGGTTAATCGAGAGGGCACGACCTAACGGGTATGGTCGGCAGCTGAACAATCCGCGCCCCAGAGAGTACATTGACTCCCCGTCCTGCGACCCTTACGATGATCGCTCCAACGCGCACATAATCCTTCGCTGGAGCGGAAGAGCATTCGTGATCGGCCAGAGCATCTCGCACTATCGCGTTATCGAAAAAGTCGGCGGCGGCGGGATGGGCGTGGTCTACAAGGCTGAAGACTTAAAGCTAGGGCGCTTCGTTGCTCTCAAGTTTCTGCCGCGCGATGTGGCCCGCGATCCCCAGGCGCTGGCGCGCTTTCAACGCGAGGCCAAGGCGGCTTCGGCGCTGAATCATCCCAACATCTGCACGATTTACGAAATCGACGACGTGCACTCCGAGGCTTTTATTGCCATGGAGTATCTCGATGGCCTTACGCTCAAGCATCGCATCGGTGGAAGACCCGTGGAAGGCGATTTTCTGCTTGGCATAGCGATCGAG
This sequence comes from uncultured Acidobacteriaceae bacterium, assembly GCA_963789875.1. Taxonomy (GTDB): domain Bacteria; phylum Acidobacteriota; class Terriglobia; order Terriglobales; family Acidobacteriaceae; genus Sulfotelmatobacter. The sequence continues at coordinate 533,732 of CAWBMI010000003.1, forward strand.
ATCGCCGATGCGCTTGAGGCGGCGCATGCCGAAGGTATCGTCCATCGCGACATCAAGCCGGCAAATATTTTTGTCACCAAGCGCGGACACGCCAAGGTTCTCGATTTCGGTCTGGCCAAAGTTTCTCATTCGGTGACCGCCTCGGGGCAGGAGGCTGCCGCCAATACTCCTACGTTGACAATGGAACCTGAGCACCTCACCAGCCCGGGGACGATGCTGGGCACGGTAGCCTACATGTCGCCGGAACAGGTCCGGGCAAAAGATTTAGACGCGCGCAGCGATCTCTTCAGCTTCGGCGCGGTGCTGTACGAGATGGCAACAGGCAAGACTCCGTTCGAAGGATCGAGCTCAGGAGAAATTTGCGGAGCGATTCTGCACCAGCAGCCCCGACCCGCTTCGCAAGTCAATCCCAATCTTCCTTGGGGACTTGAGGCCGTGATCGCCAAGGCGCTGGAAAAAAACCGCGAGCTGCGCTATCAGCATGCCGGCGAGTTACGCACTGATTTGCAGCGCCTGAAACGCGACACCGAGAGCGGCAAGATTTCGGCGGCGACCGCGGGCTCGGCAGCGGTGTCACGGAGGCTGCCAAACAATACCGAGCAGATCCATGTGGAGACATCCGCCTCGGCTGTCCGGGCAAGCGCCGCGAGCTCGGCGCCAAGAGTGCGCTCGCGGGGGGTGCTGCTCTCCGTAATCGCGGCGGCTGTATTCGTCGGGTTGGTTGCAGGCGGCCTTTACTATCGTTCCCATCGCGCCCAGTCGCTCACCGATAAAGACACAATTGTGCTCGCGGATTTTTCCAACAGCACTGGCGATCAGGTTTTCGACGACACACTGAAAACCGCTCTCAATGTTTCTCTGCGCCAGTCGCCTTTCCTCAACGTGCTTCCCAACAGCGAAGTGGTGAGAACTTTGCAATTGATGACCCTTCCCGGGAACTCCAAGCCCACTCCCGAAGTCGCGCGCGAGCTTTGCCAGCGAGCTGGGAGCAAGGCCTACGTGGCAGGATCGATCGGCAGCCTCGGTAGTGAATACGTGCTGGGACTGAAAGCCATCAATTGCCAGACCGGAGATTCGCTGGCGCAAGAACAGGTGACGGCAGAGTCCAAAGAAAAAGTTCTGAACGCCCTGGGGGACGCGGCCTCCCGCTTGCGCGGGCAATTAGGCGAGTCTCTGGCTACGGTGCAGAAGTTCGACGTTCCATTGGTCCAGGCTACTACATCTTCGCTCGAAGCGTTGAAAGCGTACAGCCTGGCAGAGAAGGCTAGTCGCGAGCAGACTTCCGGCGCAGCCATGCCATACGATCAGCGCGCCATCGAACTCGATCCAGATTTCGCCCTGGGGTACTGGGCTTTGGGTTGGGACTACTTTCGCCTTAGTGAACTAGCCCGTGCGGGCCAGTATTTCACCAAGGCATTTCAACTGCGCGATCACGCCAGCGAGCGCGAAAAGCTGGTGATCACCGCCGACTACTATCTGAATGTCACCGGAGAGTTAGAGAAGGCCGCTCATACCTATCAGGAAGAAATCTCCAGCTTTCCCCGCGAGGCGGAGGCTTATGGCGGTTTGGGCAATATCTTTGCAGCTCAGGGACAATATGACAAAGCGGCCGAAACCACACGTCAGGCCGTGCGGCTAGCGCCGGATTTTGTGGGCTGGTCCGAGAATCTGGTCAACTTCGAGGTAGCCTTGCAGCGCTTCGATGAGGCGCAGCAGATTGTCCGCGAGGCGCAAGCGCGCAAGCTGGATGACTTTGTCATGCGCGACGCGCTCTACGCCCTGGCCTTCCTGCGCGGCGACGCGGCCGCAATGGCGGAGCAGCAGCTCTGGCTCGCGGCGCGCCCCGAGTATGAAAATTTGTTATACGCGCTCGAATCCGACAGTGAAGCCTACGCAGGCCATCTCGCCAAGGCGCGGCAGTTCACGGCGCAGGCGGTAGACTCTGCTCTGCGAGTGGACAACAAAGAAGGCGGCGCAATATGGCACGCAATCGCGGCGCAGCGTGAAGCCGCATTCGGCAATACTCTCGAAGCGCGCCAGGAAGCGGCTGAGGCTCTGAAGTTGGCTCCTGCGAGCGAAGGCGCCGCGAGCGAAGCAGCGCTGGCACTTGCTATGGCAGGCGACGCGGCGCGAGCTGAATCCCTGGCGCAAGACCTGGCGAAACGCTCTCCGCTCAACACACAGATGCAGGCGCTCTGGCTACCTGCGATCCGAGGAAAAATTGCGCTCGCTCGCAAGGATCCGGCCAAGGCGCTGCAAGATCTCGGCAGCGCCTCCGATGCCAAGAGCTCCGAAGCAGAATTAGGTCAGATTCAGTTCGTGCTCAATTTGTCGTGCTTGTATCCGGCGTACATGCGCGGCGAAGCCTATCTGGCAGCTGGACAAGGTCGTGCTGCGGCCGGAGAATTTCATAAAATCCTCGATCACAACGGCATCGTCTGGAATTGCTGGACCGGGGCAATGGCGCGTCTGGGAGTAGCCCAGGCGAATGCATTGGAAGCCAAAAGCTCCCACGGCGCGGATGCAGACGCAGCGCGCGTCCGGGCGCTCGGAGCCTACAAAGATTTCCTGACGCTGTGGAAGGACGCCGATGCAGATATTCCGGTGCTGAAAGAGGCGAAAGCGGAGTATCAGACGTTGCAATGATTGAGTGATTGTGTGGGGACGGGTGCCTCGCCCGTTTCATTGGAACAGCCGCCTTAGGCTCCCCTGAGCCAAGCCGAAGGGGCTGTCGAGCCAAGCGCAGCAGGGCGCATTTGCGGCCTCAGCCTAAGGAGTCGGTGCGCGCAGCCCGTTAGCATCGAAGGTATAAGTCTTGACTTCTCCCTCTGCGCCCTGCGCAGGGATCTCCTTGCCGTTCAGAAAAAAAATCAAGCCGGCCGCATTCCCCGTCCTCACGACAATTTCGCGATTAGCCCGAACGGAAGTGCTGGCCGGGGCAATCAATGTTTCATGCGCCAGGGGGTTGCCGTCCGCGATAATGGAAACCCATGAAGTTTCCGTGGCGCGAATTTGCAAGCGAAGCATCGGCGAAGATTCGTTCACGATCGCGGTTTTGCTGCGAAGGCGCACTGCAGGAACGTCTGGGGAAGCGGGTTTCCCACTTGGATTCGGCGGGGCCGGCTCTGGCACAGGCGAACGCGCGGCCGCAGAAGACGGGTTGGGCGGGGACGCCGATGTAGCCGCCGTCGATGCCGCGGGTTTGGAAGGCGCAGCGCTGACAGGCGCAGAAGCGGTATTCTCCTCTGTCTTCTTAACCTCGACCGGCGGCGAAGTTTCGACATGGGCAGTTTCCTGACGAGAATTCACAGGCTGAGTTGCAAACGCAACTTTACGCCGGTGTCGAAAGGCCCAAAAAGCAAGGGTAAGGATCACGAGTAGAAGCACGGCAGCCAGTCTTGCCCATGGCACTTCGCGAAGTGATTCGCCGGAAGTCTCGGCAACAATCCCCGCGGGATACTTCTTCGCGAAACGGTCGGCAGGAGGAGTATCGGCCACCGCCGGAGTTGCTGGCGGCTGGGGCGAACGCGAATTTCCATCGCGCGGCGCAGCTTCCGGACGAAAAGTCTCCACCGCAGCCTGGGACGAATTCCCGGGCTTGCCGCGAAGGTTGGGCATGATCTGCACTGCCTGAACCTGATTCTCCCGCAACGCGGCGAGATAACCGGCGACGGCTTCCTCTTCGTCGAGGCCGACGTGGCGAGCATAGGCGCGAACAAAGCCTTTGTTGAAGACGCCGCCGGGAAGCTGGTCGAAGTGTTCTTCCTCAAGGGCGCGTAGCATGCGCGTGCCGATTTTCGTGGTATTGGAAATGGCGTCGAGCTCAATGCCGCGCTGCTCGCGCTGCTTGCGTAGTTTTTCACCGAATGCGCCCACTGTCCCACTCCGGCAGGCGCGTTTTCAGTCTGCGCCCGCATCGAGATGGAAACAATCATAGGCGATGGCAGGGTTCTACGCTAGAGCCGCTTGCGGCGAAAGGTTTGTGTGGGATTGGGTGGGAACGGGCGCCTCGCGAGCCTGCCCAGAGCGGAGCCGAAGGGTTCAGTCGAGCGCAGCCAGACGCCGGCCTTCCTATTCAGATTTTGCCGACGATTTTTGCCGCAACGTGATAGCGAACGATGCCTTGCAAGTCTTGCCTGGGTCATCAAAAGCCGAACCTTCCCGGCTGCCTTCCGAAGCGCGAAAGAACAAGCCTTGCTTGATCCGGTCGGGCAGTCCTTCGAAGCGTGCCTTGCCATCGGCATTAGTGCCGACCTGCAGGTCCATTTTGTGCAGACTCATCAATCCGTAAGCGATATGGACCTGAATGCTGGCGGCATACGCCGGTTTCCCCGCAGTGTCGGTGATGGTGAACTCCGCCGAGCAAGGACCAAGGCCCCCATCGACCACGGGCACGGATTTTGGGTCAGCGGCTAAACCGTAACCGGTAGCTAGTGAAAACACTGTCAAGGCGAAGAGTGCGAGTGTTGTTTTTCTGAGCAAAGTTGAAACATTCATGGCTGTTTTAAGATTACCCCCGCCGTCAATTATGAGAGCCACGGGGAAACTCGTGATGAAGCATGTGGAGACGGCCGCCTCGGCCGACCAACCGAGCGCAGCCAGGCGTGCCGCTTCGTTCTGCAATGCTTTAATTTAAGTGCCTATCCCTCTCCGACCCCAAACCCCATGCTACTCGCTGATCCAGTTGGCTTTAAGGGTTCCGGTTACCAACGTTCGTTGCCCCAATGACAGGCCGCACCTATAATTTTTGGAACTGCCACCCCGTCTGTGCGGCGCCGTTTACTCGAAGGCAAATTTGCAAGATCGCATTCGGAGCTCAGCCAGTTGCACAACTTGTTGGAGACCAAGGAACCCCCCATGTCCGAGGCTACCGGCACTCAGCTAACCCGGCAGAGCCAGGAGCTGAACATCTTCCACGACGTGGCGAAGGCGCTGACTTCGTCGCTCGACCTCGATTCTATTCTGCAGACCATCATGGACAAAATGGCGGAATATTTCCGCCCCGACACGTGGTCTCTGTTGATGGTCGATGAAGAGCACGACGAACTTTATTTCGCGATCGCCGTGGGCGCAGCCGCCGAAGCATTGAAGAATATTCGCCTGAAAGTCGGCGAAGGCATCGCTGGATGGGTGGCCAAAACGGGCGAGCAGGTAATCCTGTCCGACGTAGAAAAAGATCCGCGTTTCGCCCGTCGCATCGACGAAGCCACGCAGTGCGAAACGCGTTCTGTGATCTGCGTGCCCCTGCGCTCCAAGCTGCGCGTGCTGGGCGTAATTCAGTTGGTGAATGTCGACATCTCTCAATTCAACGAGCAGGAATTATTTTTTCTGCAAGCGCTTTGCGATTACGCCGCCATCTCCATTGAAAACGCGCGCTGGGTGGAGAAGATCCAGGAACTCACGATCACCGACGATTGCACCGGCCTCTACAACGCGCGACATCTCTACAAAACCTTGGAGACCGAGGTCTACCGGTCGGCGCGCTTTGGCTACGAGTTCAGCGTTCTGTTTATCGACCTCGACCATTTCAAATCGGTCAACGATACTCACGGTCACCTGATTGGAAGCAAGCTGCTGGCCGAAATTGGATATCTCGTGAAGGCCCAGCTCCGATTAATCGACTTCGCCTTTCGTTACGGCGGCGACGAATTCGTCGTGCTCCTGCCGCAGACAGGCAAAGACTCAGCTCTCGTGGTAGCAAAGCGCTTGCGCGATGGTCTGCGCGCCAGCCGCTTCTGCCACGAAGAAGGCCTCAACCTGAATGTTCGCGCGTCGATCGGCTTGGCCACCTACCCCCACGACGCGCGCGACGCTCACGACGTCATCCGCCAGGCCGACGAAATGATGTACCTGGTCAAGAATTCCACCCGCGACAACATCGGCATCGCCCAGCGGGGAGTGTTGAAATAAATTGAGCGATTGAGTGATCGGGTCATCGGGTGATCGAACAATCATCGAACGGCAGGAATAGGGAATTTTCAATCGCCCGATGACCCGATCGCAAAATCGCTCAATTCCCCGGCTTCCACGGGTTCGCGTTCGCCGGCGCGCTAGGGTTCACGGCGAAATCCCAAACGTAAAGGTTCATCCCTTCTCCACTCTTGCTTTCAATGATCGCGTACTCTCCCGGAGCGAGTGCCTCAATGGGAGTCAGCTTCAGCCACCCGCCCTTTAAGTTATCAATCGAGGTCTTCATCGCATTCTGTTCCTGCGAGATCTTGCCGGTCGGGCTGCGCTTGAAATCACCCAGTACGCGATGCCCGCCCTTCACCTGCACTTTCACAATACGAAAGCGGTCGAAGGGAACCAGAGGCTGCACCGGCTGCTGCGGCTGAATCGGCCCTTGCGGCTGCGAGCGTTGTTGCTCAGTGCGAGGCGCGTCCAGACTGGGCTGCGAAGGCTGGGCCGAATCGGTTTCGCCGGGCTGAGGGCCATTGTTCGCCTTTGTGTCGACCTTTTCGTCCACGTTGATGTAAAAGGAAGGCGTTGTGACGTGGGAGCGTACGCTCGCATGCTCCCCATCCAGTTCCACGGTCTGCTTTGCGCTGGCAACGGGATTCAACGCTCCGCGCAAAATATTGCCTTTCGTATTGCTCTTGATATCGCCCTCCGCCTGCTGCATCTCGACAAGTTGCGGCTGGCCCTGAAAGTTATCCAGCAGGAAAACTCCAGATTCTTCCGGCAAACGCAAACCGGGAGCGACCTGGGGCAAATGCGATAACTCGGCCTCGCGGTCGGCCTTGAATTCTTTGTCGATGGCCGCAGCTTCAGGAATGGCAGGCGGGGCCGCGCGTTCCTTCTCATACTTCTCGGTAGCCGGCCAATCCACCAGCGAACTTGGCAACTCCTCCCACTCATCGCGTTCGGCGCTCAAGTAGCGCACGCGGTCGCCTTTGATCTCATACTTCGTAATCGTCTGGTAAGAACCATCTTTAAGGATGAGCCGCCGCGCCAACTCCTGCGCATGGGAGTGAGAGGAAAGAGCCAGGCCAACCACACACAGAGCGGTGGCAAAGAGCGGCATACTTCTGGAAATGACCAATGTTTTGCTTGTGCGAGTCATACGAATCAATAATTGGATGCGCCGACTTTGATTGTTTTTAAGTATTATCGGTCGAAATGGGGTCTATTCGCCAACAGGTGCACAGGGTTTGAGCGCTATTGCCTGCTAACAACAGCTGATTTACGCAGTGCGGCTTTCGGCAATGCCAACAGCTTGTCCGTCGCCGCTCTTTTCACTGTAGTACTCAATTCGAAAACCGGCGGTGTCAAGCTCCGCTTCCACTTCGTCGCGAATAAACCGATGGACGTAACGACTCCACTCGAGACGGTCCCCTGGCTCAAAAGGCTCCCTGTTCCCGAGGAAGCGGAAAACTGTGGCTGTTCGGTAAACAACATCATCGTATGAGGAGGGGAGTCGCGTGAAGAATGAGATGAGCAAAGGCGAGAGTGGCACAGCTCGTTGGCGCAGAGCTCGAAGGAAGGCAATCCTCCGCATCTTCGTCGGTATGTGCGTATACGCACTCCAGCCTACAATCAGCCCGTCATAGACTGAGGGACCAGAAGGAACGGTGTCCGCGGGACAAAGAGTCGGGTATTTGGATTCGCCCAGTTGGTTAAAAATCTCTTGGCTAGCACGCACGAGTGGCAGACTACATTCGAATCCTTCAGCTTCGAACCCCACCTTTCGCAGAGCGAGAATCTCGCGGCCCGCTCCGGCGGCGGCAACAAGGATGCGCGACCCTCGTCGGAAATAACGGCCTAGTAAGGGTGGTTCCCAGTCGAAAAAGCCGCTGAGGTTGTGGGCGCTCGATGCGTAGAATTGAGACTCGTCAAAGTGCTTCGCTGTAACGGAGTTCAGGTCGTCAGCACTCAGACAGCCGAGCCAAACACCCTGATGCACTGCTGTCACCAGCCCAACCAGACGATTGAACCAGCGGTCTGCGTGCTCGAAACACTGTGTCCGAAAGTTTCGTGCGGGAAGCATCTGATTCGGCCGCGCCATTCTCATGAAACTCCCGTGCCGGAGCTTTCTGTCGAAAGACTATCGGTGGAAGGATGATGGAGGCAAGTCCGTCGGACAAACGCCCAGCTATGCACCGTTCGGAAACGAGAAACTGCAAAGAATGCCAAATCGCTACTACACTAATCGACTGGTTTGCCCGAGCATCTCAAGCACACCGAAAATCCGCGTCCCCTTGTAGTATCCTCGGCTTATCTATATTCTGTTGCACGCAATCGTCTTCCGCCGGATTGCGCCGCCGACTCGACAATTCATGAACCTTAAACTCATCTGGTGTGGTTTCGCGTCGTCATTGTTCGTAACCGGGCTTGTTTTCGGACAGGCTGCTACACCGCCGCCCGCAACCCCGGCCAATCATGCCCCACAATATTCGGTGCAGGGAACCGTCGCCTCCGCCGGATCGCCCCAGGGCGCGGTTTCGTATTCCTCCGTGACCCAGCTGAACGGATTGCTGGCGCAACTCGAGGACACGTCCAAAACCACGCAGTCCGACCTCTCGAAGCTACGCATCGAGCGCTGGAAGACCGATGGCTCCTCGAAGAAGCGTTCGTTGAACGACCTGGATTCCGTCCAGCGCAACCTGCAAAATGCCTTGCCCGAGATGATCGCGCAGCTGCGCAACTCGCCGGAAGACGTTCCCGCGACGTTCAAGCTCTATCGAAATCTGGATGCGCTTTACGATGTCCTCGGCAGCATCGTCGAATCGGCGGGAGCCTTCGGCGCGAAAGACGATTTTCAGTCCCTATCCAACGATCTGAGCAGCTTCGAAGGCACACGCAAACAGATTGCCGAGCGCATTGGCACTCTGGCCTCGGCGAAAGAGCAGGAAATTATCCGGCTGCGCGCCGACCTGAAGACGGCGCAGGCGGCAATCCCGGCAGCGCCTCCGAAGAAAGTCGTGGTCGACGATAACGAGCCGGCAAAAAAGCCTCCAGCGAAAAAGAAGCCGGTGGCTAAGAAGCCCACGACGACTCCGGTGCCAGCAGGACAAGCAACTCCGCCACAATCCAATCCGCAGTAGGGACTTCGGGCTTCGGCTGGATCCGGTCAAGTCCGCGCGGCGGTATGGGGTTTTCCATTTTATCAAAGCTTTCGCCGAAGCCTGCCGGCCAAAGCCCGAAGCCACTTCCGAATCTGTTACTCTTTTTCCGCATCCACATTGCATTCATGATTCCTCACGGCAGCATTCCCGCGGCCATCTTCGGACTCGTCATCATCGGCGTGGTCTTGCTCGACGCCTTTGAAACCGTGGTCCTGCCGCGCCGTGTCACTCGCCAGTTCAAGCTCACTGCGTGGTTCTACCGGCGCACCTGGATTCCATGGAAGAAGGTTGCTGCCCACATCCAGACGCCCGCCCGGCAACAGAGTTTCCTGGGATACTTTGGCCCTCTCTCGCTCATTATGCTGCTAGCCTTCTGGGCCGCCAGCCTGATTTTCGGTTTCGCCCTGCTGCAATATGGCGCCGGCAGGCACGAGATATTAGGCAACGAGCCCATTACTTTTTCCAGAATCATGTATCACAGCGGCGAGACTTTCTTCACCCTCGGCTACGGCGACATCGTGCCCACCTCAAGCCTGGCTCGGGCGTTGTCGGTGCTCGAAGCCGCACTGGGCTTCACTTTTCTAGGTGTCGTAATCGGCTACCTTCCCGTGGTGTATGTATCGTTCTCACGGCGAGAAATACAAATCTCGATGATGGACGCGCGAGCCGGCTCACCTCCTACAGCGACCGAATTGTTAGTCCGTCTCGCCGGCAGCTCTGAGGATCCCACGCTCGACCAGGTCGTGCTCGATGAAGTGCTGCGCGACTGGGAGCGCTGGACCGGAGAATTACTCGAAAGCCAGCTCTCCTATCCCGTGCTGAGTTTTTTCCGCTCGCAGCATAGCAACCAGTCATGGCTGGCAGCGTTGACCACCATGCTCGACGTGACCTCTCTCTTACTCACCGGCATCGAAGGAGTGCATCCCGGCCAAGCGCGGCTCACCTTTGCCATGGCGCGCCATGCGGCGGTCGACTTGGCACAGGTAGTGAACGCCCATTACGACGCGCAGCAGCCCGAACGCTTAACCGATGAAGATTTCATAGCCCTGCAGGAGGCGCTGGCCGCTGCCGGTTTGGTATTGCGCAGCGGCGACGACGCAAAGCAGAAGCTGGCTAAGCTGCGTTCGATGTACGAGCCTTATGTCCATGCCATGGGAAAAGTGCTGATGCTATCGGTTCCGCAATGGAAGCATCCGCAAAAAGCGAAGGATAACTGGCAGGCAGGCCCATGGGATCGCGCCATCCAGGCCAAAGGACTGGCAGTGCTAGGCCAAAAGCCGGCACAGCCGAGGCCCGTCGACGACCACTTCTAAGAATTGAGCGATTGAGTCATTGGGTGATTGAGTGATTGTATGGATGCGGGCATCTGGTTTTCCAATCGCCCGATGACCCGATCACTCAATGGCCCGATGCTTCCGTCTGTTAAGATCGCGTTTTCCATGAAGAACATTGGCGAGAACGTGGTGCGCATTGAAGCTCAGGCCCTATGCGCACTGGCAGACCGCATTGCCGGGCCGATGGCCGCAGCCCTTCAGCGTGCCGTAGATTTAATGTTCTCTTGCCAGGGTCGCGTCGTGGTCACGGGCATGGGTAAAAGCGGTCTCATCGCGCGCAAAATTGCCGCGACCCTAAGCTCCACTGGAACTCCGGCCCTATACCTCCATCCCGTGGACGCGCTGCACGGCGATCTCGGAATGATCGTCCGCGGAGATACTGTGCTCGCGCTCTCGGCCTCAGGCGAGACTGAAGAAATCCTGGCGTTGCTGGCCACAATCAAGCGCCTGCAAGTGCCCCTGATTGCCATGACCGGGGATGAGATTTGTACCACGCCGATCGCTAAAAATGGGGTCTCCACGCTAGCCTTTGCGGCCGACGTGGCACTGGATTGCTCCATCGCAGAAGAGGCCTGCTCGTTGGGGCTTGCGCCTACAGCCTCGACAACGACGATGCTAGCCTTAGGCGATGCCCTCGCGGTCACGTTAAGCGAAAAGCGCGGCTTCAAGGAAGAAGACTTTGCCAACCTGCATCCCGGTGGAAAGTTAGGCAAGCGCCTGGCGAGGGTCGAATCACTAATGCACACGGGCGAGGCGCTTCCATGTGTGCAGTCGCAAGATAAAATGCCGGATGTGATCTATGAAATGTCGCGCAAGAAGCTGGGTGTAACGGCGGTCGTCGAGGGCGAGAAACTCATCGGCGTAATCAGCGACGGAGACCTCCGGCGCCTGCTCGAAAAGCGCGGCAAAGATGTGCTAGATCTGACGGCGGGTGAAGCGATGACAAGAAATCCGCGCACCATCACGCGCGAAGAATTCGCCGCCACCGCCCTGGCGCTTATGGAAGGAAAGAAAATCACATCGCTCATGGTGGTCGACGGCAGCGGCAAACTGGAGGGCATCGTCCACCTCCACGATCTGTGGAGCACCGAACTAGTGTAAGAATTGAGCGATTAAGTGATCGGCTGATTGAGCGATTTGAAGCCCCCTCGCGGTCTCCTGCTTTTGGTTTTCAATCGCACAATCGCCCGATTACCCGATTGCCCGATAAGGAGGTCTCATGTATCACTACGACCCCAATACCGCGCTTGAAGAACTGACTGAAGACGCAACCCTGCCCAATCCCGTACACGTGCGCGACATGATGCTGCGCAAGCACCTCTCGGCCGACAAGTCGCTGGAGCTGAACCGCATCTTCGTCGAGTATCAGAAATTTTTCGGCGCAGCCCAGAAGTTGGGGAAGGAGATTCTCAGGCAACTGGCTGGCTAGGCCGCAAAGCACAATGTGGAGAAGGCGCCCCGACTTTCGGGCGGGGCGAAGTCCGCTTGTTTTCCGCCGATATTCCCGCAGAGGCTAACTATGAGCACGCGGGCGTCAATTTGGCTTGGCGAAAACGAAAGCAGTTCGTTCATATTTATTGGGAACTCGCGGAGCGCGAAATCGAGAACGGCAGAATGACGGGAGCCCCGATCTACATTGCTGTAGATGGTGGAATCGCAGACCAGGAATTTTCGATCCGCCTCCCCAAAGAAACCGCAATGCGACTCCTCATGGCTCTTGCACCCAACTGGACTGAGGTGATAGGTCGAGTACTCTAAGCGGGCGCTCGACCAAAAGAATCCGGCTGTTACAATAACAAATTCTATTAAGCCACTAGCGAACGTCCTCCACTCGGTACTCGCAACTAGGTACTGGGCACTAGGTACTAAAACTCTATGCATCGTTGGTCCCAACTCTTCATTCCGACTCTCCGCGAAGCCCCGGCCGATGCCGAAGTGGCCAGCCACAAGTTTCTAGTGCGCGCCGGCTATATCCGCCAGCTAGCGGCCGGACTCTACTCCTATCTCTTCCTCGGTAATCGATCCTTCAACAAGATCATGGGCATCGTGCGTCAGGAGATGGACAAGATCGGCCAGGAATTTCTTCTGCCAGCCCTCCACCCACGCGAGATTTGGGAGGTCAGCGGTCGCTGGGCCCTGATGGGCGAAAATCTGTTTCGCCTCAAAGACCGCAAGGGCGCCGACCTTGCCCTCGGCATGACCGAAGAAGAAGTCATGACTTCCATCGCCTTAAAAGAGCTCCGCAGTTACAAACAACTGCCTCAGATCTGGTACCAGATCGCTCCCAAGTTTCGCGACGAGCCGCGGCCGAAATCCGGGTTGCTGCGCGTGCGCCAGTTCATGATGAAGGACGCGTACTCCTTCGACATAGACGCCGCCGGCCTCGACGTTTCCTACAAGAAGCATTACGAAACCTACTGCCGCATCTTCGACCGCTGTGGTTTGAAGTACATGGTGGTCGAAGCGGATTCCGGCGCCATGGGCGGAAAAGAATCGCACGAGTTCATGGTGCGAACTCCAGCGGGCGAAGATCAGATCGTAAGCTGCGACGCTTGCAACTACGCCGCGAACATGGAGAAGGCCACCTCGAGGCTCGAAGCGGTCGAAGATCTAAAGCCAGAAGGAGATGGCACTCCGCTCGAGGTTCACACACCAGGCAAAGGCGCGATAGCCGATGTCGCTGAGTTCTTAGGGATCTTACCCCAGCACGACATCAAGACGGTCGCGTACATGGCGCGAAAGCCGACCGGGGATGGATCGCGCTTGATGGAGCAACCGGTTGTTGTCTTGCTACGCGGGGATCACACCATAAATGAATCCAAACTGCTCACCGCGTTAGGACAGCCCAACGCGCAGGATATACACGACGACGAGCAGGTGGGGGGGGCAGAACTTCGCCCAATGGAGGAGAAAGAGCTTGAGAAATACTTCCGAGGTCCTGCCGGGTTTCTTGGCCCCATCGGATTAGTTGCACGCCCAGAAGACCTGTGTGGGCTGTGGCTTCATTCGAGCAAGGAAACGATCAAGAAACATTATCCCCAACTCGCAACGGTAATTGATGATCCTCGCAATGTCACTGTCATCCTCGACTCCGCGCTAGAAGGCCGTACGAACATGATCTGCGGTGCCAACAGGGCCGATTACCATTTCAAGAACATCACACCGGGGAAGGACTTTCAGTACACCCGGGTCAGGGACATCCGCAAGGTCACTGCCGGTGAGGCTTGTCCGAATTGTGGCAACGCGCTGCGCATCGACACCGCGGTCGAGATCGGCCATATCTTCAAACTCGGCTACCGTTACACCGATTCCATGGGAGCCCGCGTACTCGACAAGAACGGTAAGGAAGTTACACCAATCATGGGCAGTTACGGCATTGGCATCGAGCGTATTCTCACAGCCGCGATCGAGCAGAGCAACGACGAAAATGGCTTCTGGCTGCCGCCATCGATCGCTCCATTCGAAATTGTCGTGAGCCCTACCAATGTAAAGGACGAAAGTTTGCTCAGGGCCGCAGTCGAGATTGGCACCCGCCTCGAAGCCGCTGGCTTCGACGTGATACTCGACGACCGCGACGAGCGCCCCGGAGTCAAGTTCAAAGATGCCGACTTGGTCGGCATCCCCTTTAGAATCACAGTGGGAAAGAAGGTTACCGAAGATACTGTTGAAGTCGTTCTACGCTCGACTCGCGAAGTTCACGATGTTAGGATCGGCGCGGTAGTGGAATATCTTCAAGGAATGCTGCGAGCCCAGGCCTGAAATTTGCGCCCGCTGGCAGCGCAATCAGACTATGGGAATGATCAAATTGGTTGTGGGGTTTCTGGCCATCGTAGCTGTTGTCGTCGGTATTTTTCAGGTAGCCCCGCCGATGATGGCTAACTACAGCTTTCAGGATGACCTGAAGAACATCGCCATGGTCTCGGGCGGCAGTTCCACCAAGACGGACGATGATATTCGTACCGATATTCTCCGCAAGGCCAAAGAGCACGACCTTCCGATCACCGAGAAGCAGGTTACGGTCACGCGCATCAGCACGCCCGGTAACAACGCCGTTTATGTCGCGGCGGACTACTCCGTGACGATTAACATGCCTTTCTATCCCTTCGACATGCACTTCAGCCCCTCGAGCGGGAACAGGGGCTTCTAATCACCAACTGGGTTTCGGGCTTCCGCTGGCGGACTTCACCAACCTTGGATGAAGCCCGAAAACTCCATATGTTGCGCGGCCTTCCCGAAGCCCGATGCCGAATCCTTTATTCCTAAACTTACCTTCGCGCAATTCAGACTCTAAAGGACACGCCCACCCGTGGATCCCGCAGCCACGCTGCACGGACGATTCTGCCAGTGACATTCGTAACCTTGTCATCGCGTTACCTTGCTCCTACTATCGCGAGTGAGTAAGAGGTTTCTCACAGTGCCGCAATCGCACCACGACCAGCACCAGCACGAGCACGGCTCAGTTTGGCCAATGTGTTTTGCCAAACTCTCGGCTTGGCCTAAGGCAAATTAGTCAGTCCAAATCTGCAGAGTTTTCTGAATCAGACGGAGCCAGAGTGAACTTACGGTGGAGGCAGTTCATGACGATGAGAGTTCGTACGCTTTTAACCCTGACTGTGTTGCTGGCGATCGTGGGGCTCGCCGGTTGCGATCATTACGACTGCACCAAAACCGCTCAGTTTGGTTCGTCCACTTGCTCCACCGGTTCCGGAACGGTCACCGGCACCACAGGCGGCGGTGGTGGCACTACCAACAACGGTCCGCTAGCCTTTGTCGAATTCCCCGAGTCACGCGCTGTGCCGAATCAAATGTCGGGTATCGAGCTCACCGCCGCTGACGTTCTCGAACCAATTCCAGGCTTCCCTAGCACCACCCTGCCCGGCACTACTCTGGACCCCTCGGCCATGGCGATCGCTCAAGGAAAATTCTTGTATCTGGCCGACGGGTCGGCGCAGGGGATTTTCGGTTACTCCATCGATGCCAATACCGGCATCCTAACCGCTCTGAGCGGGAGTCCAATGTCGGCTTCGTTTCTGGCGGGATTGCCGGTGGCCAGCGTGCCAACGTTTTCGATGGTCACAAATCCCACGGGCACCGTTCTATTGATCGCCGATCTGACCAATTCCCTGATCTATAGCTTCACTATCGACGCAAGCACGGGAGCGCTGACCGCCGCCTCCGGCTCTCCTTTCCCCAGTCTGGTCAAGCCTTCAAATCTCGCCACCGACGGACTGGGCCGGTTTCTTTACGTCACCGAAGGTGATGCTCTTGGCAATGGCCAAGGCCAAGCCATGGCGGTGTTCTCCCTCAACGGCACGACTGGAGGCCTCAACCTGGGCTCCCAGATGGCGATCAACATGTGGACCGTCGCCGGCGATCCGGCCGGAAAGTTCATGTTCGGCGCCGATGGCGAAGTAGGCACCAAGCCGCCCAACAACGCCCTCGATGAACATCTTTACACCTTCAGTATCAACCAGAACACCGGAGTTCTAACTCAAGTGGCGTCGACCGTCACCGTGAGCGCGCCTACCTCGGCCCTCGTTCACCCTAGCGGAGGCTTCGTCTACGTCTTTGGTATTGACCCCGCTCTCAATTTTGACTCACCGGTCGAGGGCTTTGCTCTCAACGACAGCACGGGCGCACTCACTGCTCTGCAGGGCTCCCCTTTCAGCGTTTTCGGAACCAACCCCTACGATGGGCTGTTCGATGCCACCGGCGCCTTGCTCTTTGTCCACTCCAACGACGTCTTCGAGGTTTCGATTTTGAACACCACCAGCGGCGTCCCCGGGCAGGCGTTCGCGCCCATCCAGGTGCCCAGCAATCTTCCTTGGGTTGTGGTCGATCCGTAGCCTGGAGGCAGCGTGGTTGTTAACCAGTTTGAGACCCGCATGATCTGCGGGTCTCTTTTTGTTGGCGGGTTTGTTCACCCGGTCGGCGGTACAATAGATCGACAATAGACGAAATCTAAATTCTCGACCATTGCCGGCCAGAAGCGGAAAACGCATTTGCGCTCGCGTCAAACCTTTTGGCAGCCGTCGCCGTCTGATCAATAAGTTCTAATCAAATGAAAAGCTGGCTCTCATGAGGCAGCTTCTCAGCAGGCGTACCAAGCGCACGAGTGGCCATTAAGATCAAAATCCCGAAGGGCGCCAATAAGACCGGCAAAAACGCTGGCAACGGAGGCTTCCTTCTGCCCCGCGACCCTGTACTCCGCGCGGCTCTGATCATTTTTCTGGTAGTCGCGATTGGGCTGACCGCCTTCTTTTCCTACTTTTACATCAAGTACGATCGCATTATCGCGCAGCGTTTCCGTACCAACGTTTTCACTAACTCCGCCAAAATCTACGCCCTGCCTCGGACGGTGCACAACGGCGACAAAGCGGACCCCCGAGAGATCGCCGCCCTGCTGCGCCGCGCCGGCTATTCCGACTTGGCCAAAGATAAAGAGAAAGAAGCATCCTCGCCGCTCGGCTCTTTCGAGGTAGTAAAAGGTGGAATCGAAATCACTCCCGGTCCCGAGAGCTACCACAGCCCGGAACCCGCGCGCATCCTCGTGAAAGATGGCGAAGTCGAACGCATCGTCAGCAAGGGCAACGATCTCTCCGCTTACGAACTGGAACCGCAGCTCATAACCGCGCTCTTCGATTCCGGCCAGCGCTCCAAACGCCAAGTTGTGAAGTACACCGATATTCCGAAAGTGATGGTTGATGCCGTGCTCGCCATCGAAGACCGCCGCTTCTTCGAGCACAGCGGGGTGAACTTTATCCGAATGGCTGAAGCGGGATGGGTCGACCTGGTCCGCCAGAAGCACGATCAGGGTGGCTCGACCATCACCATGCAACTCTCACGCGGTTTCTTTCTTACGCCGGAAAAAACCATCCGCCGCAAGGTGACCGAGATGCTGATCGCCGAAGAGCTGGAAGAAAAATTCAGCAAGCAGCAGATCTTCGAGTTCTACGGCAACTGGGTGAACCTAGGCCAACGCGGATCGTTCGCCATCAGCGGCTTCGCCGAGGCCTCCCGCGCCTACTTCAATAAAGATTTGAAGGACATCACTCTGCCCGAGGCCGCGCTGCTGGCCGGTATCATCCAGGGACCAAGTCGCCTATCTCCCTACCGCCATCTCGACCGCGCCACCGAGCGCCGCAACCTCGTGCTCGACTCCATGGTCGATACCCACGCAATCACGCGCGACCAGGCGGAGAAAGCCAAAGCGACGGCCGTGAAACTCGCCCCGCCAAACGTAGAGGCAAGCGACGCCCCCTACTTCGTCGATATGGTGCGCGACAACCTGATCAACAAGTTCAGCGAGCACGATCTCAACGACGAATCCTACCGCATCTACACCACCCTCGATCCCGACCTGCAAAAAGCCGCCGCACAGGCTGTCGAGACCGGCATCAAGCTCGTGGATGAGCAAGTCACGAAACTGCGCACCAAACGAAAAAAAGTAGGCAAGAAAGTAGAAACCGAGGTCGCGCCTGGCCCGCAAGCGCAAGTAGCCCTGGTAGCTCTCGATCCCCACACAGGCGCAGTGCTCGCCTTGGTCGGAGGCCGCGACTACGGCTTCAGCCAGCTGAATCACGCGGTATCGAAGCGGCCCACCGGCTCGATCTTCAAACCCTTCGTCTACGCCGCGGCCATGAATACCGCGCTCGATGGCTCCCCCACGGTGATCACGCCGGCCTCCCTCGTGACCGACGCGCCTTCCAGCTTCGCCTACGGAGATCAGATCTACGAGCCGCGCAACTATAAAGAGGAGTACCACGGCGACGTCACCCTCCGCTACGCGCTAGCCATGTCGCTCAACAACGCCACCGTGAAAGTCGCCGAGGAAGTCGGCTACGACAAAGTAGCCGAGCTGGCGAAGTCCGCCGGAATTAACTCCGTCAAAGCCACGCCCGCCATGGCGCTCGGCTCCTACGACGCCACCCCGCTCGACATGGCCGGAGCCTATACCTCCTTCAGCAATAACGGCACGCGTCTTTCGCCCATCCTGGTGAACTCCGTGCGCAACACCAAAGGCGACGTGATTGCCAATTTCAAAACCGACGAACGCCAGGTCCTTGACCCCCGCATCGCCTACATCATGACCAACATGATGGAAGGCGTCATCAACAACGGCTTGGGCTACACCGCGGTTCGCCTGCGCGGCTTCACTCTGCCTGCGGCCGGCAAAACCGGCAGCTCGCACGATGGCTGGTTCGCCGGCTACACATCGAACCTGCTCTGCATCGTGTGGGTAGGTTACGACGATTACTCGATCTGCGCCTGAGCGGAGCCATGACCGCCGCTCCCATCTGGACCGAGTTCATGAAAAAGGCAGCCCTGCTGCCGCAATACAACGACATGAAGGAGTTCGCCCAGCCCACCGGAGTAGTCGATGTCCAGCTAGACAAAGCCACCAACCGCCTCGCCACTCCGACCTGCCCGAATGATTACGTAGCCGCCTTCGTAGCCGGCACCGAGCCCCGCGACACCTGCGACCAGCAAAGCGGCGCACCAGGCCTGTTCTCCCGCATCTTCGGCGGCGGAGGAGGCGATAAAGCTTTGCCCCCGCCATCCGGACAGGACGCCAACGCGAACTCGCAAGACGGTCAGGACCCAAAGAAAAAGAAAGGCCTATTCGGCAAAATAGTAGGCATCTTCAAAGACGACAAGTCGGCAAGCCCACCGCCCAAGCCGCCTGATGCAAACTCATCCGCCCCGCATTGACGCAGCACTGAAGCCGTACCCCGTCATAAACGTATTGTCATCCGGAGCGGAATTTGTCGCGCGCGGGGCGCGCGACAAATGGAGGCGAAGGATCCCTATTGCTCTGGCAATGCCAGAGCGCGCCCACTCAGCACTCTCAGGGTTGACTCCCGATGCACGACCCGACCGTTGACGAAAATACTTCCCGCCGGAGTGCGCCGGACTTTCGTCGCGCCGCCTTGTGGGGCTGGAGTCGGACTGCACCTATAGCACTCCCCCGTCCGCTAGCCCGGATGGAATCATGGGGTTAGCGGAAAATTTCACGCAAAATACGTTTTTCAAAAAGCTTAGCTATGAAACTCCGTAAAAAACACAGGAGTTGTAGTGCCGCGATAGTGCGGCGGCCGTCCTATCGCAGACTGTCACGGCCTCGACCATGATCGCCGAATAAAATTGCGCGGGCAAGGTTAGATGTCACGTGCAGTTGTGGAAATGGCCGGACCGGCCCACGTTTAGGCTGTGATGCCGGTATCAAGACAACGGAGGCTGCCCCACCCTTCGCGCTTTTCGAAGGGTGCGTATCTGTGCCGCCGAAAATCAGGAGCTTTTGGAATACGCAGCTCGGCTCTCTGCGGCTCATTCACCAAGGCCGGGCTGTAAAGGCCGCGTGGTGATGGTGCGGACAGAGAACAAATCAAACGTGGGCCAGCCCGGCCATTTCCACAACCCGATGTGACGTCTAACCTTGCCCCACGCCTCCACCTGAGCGATGCTTGAAGGCCATGCTTCAAAGCGAACTCAAAAGCGCAGGGCGGGGACAAGCAGCGGCCAAGATCGTCAATCAGGGACCCCTAAGTGCCCTAGCCGTGATATTTTACGAGCAAGTCCTTATTTCGCAATATTTTAGCCGGATTAAGTCGGACCGGTCCCGGCCCAAGTCATTGAGAACAGATAATTTACGGTTTCGATCCGTGATTTTTTTTCATCCGGATCAGCGCATCGTCCGAAAGGGAACCGACTTTTTCCTGGGCTGCCAGGGGCACCAGAAATCCGGCCCGGAAAAACGTCACCGAAACTTTATTTTCGCTTCGGGAATCCACAATCGATACGCGACTGAATTTTTTTCGCCACCAGTCGAAAACTGTGTCAGAATGGCGCCATTGGAATGGTCTGGGGGGTGCTTATGTCCTACCGAAAGGCCTGCCTGATTCTTTTGGTCGCCGCTTCCACCGCCGCACTGGCGCAAATTTCTCACCGAGAACAAGTACAGATCGCGCCGCCCCTGGTGCGCGCCATCGAGCCTCCTGCGCCCGATGCAACCTCGGCCAACCTGGAGCAGCAAGCCGATCAGTTGCGCGCGGAAAAACTCTATCTCGATGCCCTTGATTACTATCAGGCGGCATTGAGCAAGAAGCCCAATGACGCCCGCCTGCTCAACAAAATCGGAATCACCGATCTCATGATCCAGCGCTACAAAGAAGCGCGAAAGTGTTTCGATCGCGCCATCCGTGCCGATCACGAATTCGCTGACGCCTACAACAATCTCGGCGTGCTTCATTACGAAGCCAAGAAATACGGAGCCGCGATTAAGGAGTATGAAAGGGCGATTGCCAAAGACAATAGCTCGGCATCTTTCTATAGCAACCTGGGCGCGGCCTATTTCTCCCAGCGCCACTTCGAGCTCGCCGTTGCGGCTTATCAGCACGCGCTCGAGATCGATCCCGACGTTTTTGTGCGCAGCTCGCGCACCGGCGTGCAGGCGCAGTTACCCAGCCCCGAAGATCGTGCCCGCTACAACTATACCGTCGCGAAACTCTATGCCAAGATGGGCTTCTCCGATCAATCGCTTGAATACCTGCGAAAGGCGATCGAGGATGGTTACAAGAATCTTAAAAACGTCTACACCGACGCGGAATTCGCGCAGCTTAGAAAGAACCCGCGCTTCACCGAATTGATGGCCACGAAGACAGCACCAGTCGCCAACTGACAGATAGAGGTCGATTTACCCAGTGACAAGAATTACAAAGTTTTACAAAATTAGACGGAACTTCTCTTCGTTCTGGGGTTTAATCAGTCTAATACTCCTGAAAACAACAGGGTGAGTAAGGAGAAACGGTAGCCCATCGGATTGCTGACCCGAGCACGCCCCAAGCAGGCATCCGATGGGCTTTTTGTTTTGCCCCTTGATTTGATGGCGAACAATTTACGAAAACCGTTTCTCCGGCTACAATATCCAAATGTCGTCCCCTCCCGCATCTCTTTCATGGGCTCATCCTTTGGTTGCGGAGTGGTTCGTGCAACGTTTCGGCACGCCCACCGAGCCCCAGGAGGAAGGCTGGCCGCACATCCTGGCGGGATGCACGACTCTAATCTCCGCGCCCACGGGATCAGGTAAAACTCTCGCCGCTTTCCTCGCCTGCATCGACCGGCTGGTGCGCAAGGCGTTGTCGGGCGAACTTGCCGATCGCACTGAGGTTCTCTACGTCTCGCCGCTGAAGGCGCTGGGCAACGACATCCAGAAGAATCTCGAAGTGCCTTTGGGAGAGATTCTGGCGATGGCCGGCGAGCGCGGCCTGCTCATGCCGGAGATTCGCACCGCGGTCCGCACCGGCGACACGCTCATGTCCGAGCGCCGAGCCATGCTCAAGCGCCCGCCACACATTCTGGTTACTACGCCTGAGTCGCTATACATCCTGCTTACCGCGGATAAGAGCCGGGCAATTCTGCGCGATATTGAAACCGTGATCGTTGATGAGATCCATGCTGTTGCAGATGATAAGCGCGGTGCGCACTTAGCTTTATCGTTGGAGCGTCTGGAAGCTCTCACCTACAAGGCGCCAGTACGCATTGGACTCTCCGCAACACAGAAGCCGATCGAAGAAGTCGCTCACTTCCTCACCGGCCACTCACAAGTCGAGAGCTCGCGACCTGATCCGGTTATCGTGAATATCGGACACAAGCGCAAGCTTGACTTGGCTGTGGAAGTTCCCTCGATGCCCTTGGGGCCAGTGGCTTCCAATGAGATGTGGGACGAGGTCTATAACCGCCTCGTGACTTTGGTGGAACAGCATCGCTCCACGCTTGTATTTGTGAACACGCGTCGGATGGCTGAGCGCGTAGCCCATCACCTCGGCGAGCGCATCGGAGAAGAGAATGTGGCGGCACACCACGGTAGCCTGTCGCGCAAACTGCGCCTCGCTGCCGAGAAGAAGCTGAAAGAAGGCCAGGTGCGCGTGCTGGTGGCTACGGCTTCTCTCGAACTTGGCATTGATGTGGGCACTGTTGATCTCGTTGTGCAGATCAACTCGCCGCGAGCCATCGCGGTGACTCTACAGCGTGTGGGGCGGTCCGGTCACTGGCGCGGCGCGATCCCCAAGGGACGTTTGTTTGCCACTACCCGCGATGACTTGCTCGAATGTGCCGCCTTGGTGCGCGCCATCCGTCAAGGCGATCTGGACCGGCTCATGATTCCAGAGTCTCCGTTAGATGTTCTGGCGCAGCAGATTGTCGCAGCCTGCTCGGCCGAAGAATGGAGCGAGGGTGAGATGTTCGCCCTGGCTCGCCGCGCCTATCCTTATCGAAACCTCACGCGCCAGATTTTCGATTCAATTCTGGAAATGCTCTCCGAAGGCATCGCCGCGCGCCGCGGGCGTTACGGGGCTTACCTGCATCGCGATCGCGTGAACGGCAAGCTGCGCGCGCGTCGCGGGGCACGGCTCGCAGCAATCACCAGCGGCGGAGCGATTCCGGACAATTCACTTTATGCCGTCGTCGCAGAACCCGACGGTTCGGTCGTAGGTACGGTCGATGAAGACTTCGCCGTCGAAAGCAATCGCGGCGACATCATGTTGCTGGGAAATACTTCATGGATGATTCGCCGGATCGAAACCAACGCCGGCCGGGTCTTGGTGCAGGATGCGCATGGCGCGCCCCCGAGTGTCCCATTCTGGCGCGGCGAAGCTCCCGCGCGCACCCAGGAACTCTCTGAGCACATCGGAACGTTACGCGAAAAAATCAGCGAAATGCTGCCTCGCACTTCACCGGTTGGCTTCTCCGCTACGCAGCCCGAAGTTGCGCAGGCAGTGAGTTGGTTGAAAGGCGAGTGCGGACTTGATGACTCCGCTGCGGAGCAGGCGATTGAATACATCCTGCAAGGCCGCGCGGTTCTCGGCGCTGTACCAACCCAGACCACTGTGATCGCCGAGCGCTTCTTCGATGAAGGCGGCGGCATGCAGTTGGTGATCCACGCGCCCTTCGGCGGTCGCATCAACAAGGCCTGGGGACTGGCGCTGCGTAAGCGTTTCTGCGTTGGTTTCAATTTTGAATTGCAGGCCGCGGCGACCGACAACGGACTCAATATTGCTCTCGCCGAGCAGCACAGCTTCCCGCTGGCGGATGTCTTCGACTTCCTGCAGGCAGCAACGGTGCAGCCGATCCTCGAGCAGGCCGCGCTCGACTCTCCGATCTTTGCCACGCGCTGGCGCTGGGACGCCAATCGCGCACTCGCGCTGCTGCGTTTTCAAAACGGCAAGAAGGTTCCGCCGCAGATTCAACGCATGCGGTCGGACGATTTGCTGGCTTCCGTTTTTCCTGACGCTGCTGCCTGCTTCGAGAATATTCAGGGCGAGCGCAAGATTCCGGATCATCCTCTGGTGGGCGAAGTGATGAAAGATGTACTCACCGAGGCCATGGATATCGAGGGACTGAAAGCCGTGCTGAGCGGACTCGCCGATGGTCGAATTCGATGCATCGCGGTCGACACTCCGGTGCCATCGCAGTTCTCGCACGAGATTCTGAATGCGAATCCTTACGCTTATTTGGACGATGCGCCTCTCGAAGAGCGGCGGGCTCGTGCCGTGCAGATGCGGCGAATGCTGCCAGAGTCGGTGCTCGAAGAGGTAGGAGGACTCGATCCGGAAGCGATCGCCCAGGTGCGGGAAGAAGCGTGGCCCGATGTGCGGGATGCGGATGAACTGCACGATGTGTTGCACACACTGGTGGCGTTGCCGGAGTCCGTGAGCGATAGTGCGGGAAGGTGGGCTTATCATTTCGAGCGACTGATTGGTGAAGGGCGCGCCGCGTCTGCGATTGCGGAAGGTCGTGTTTATTGGGTGGCGGCAGAGCGCCGCAACGCATTTACGGTTCTGTTTCCCGATGCACAGTTTGCGCGGCCGCTTGCTGCGATCGAAGACACGGTCCCCGGCCGCGATGAGGCTCTGCTGACAATGGTTACGGGATGGATGTCGCACCTAGGCCCGGTTACAGCCCCGAAGCTGGGCGAGAGGTTGGGCATTCCGACGGCTGACATCTTCAATGCCCTGTTGCGCATGGAAGCTAGCGGGACTGTACTGCGGGGAAACTTCAGTGGTAGTGCAGCCGAGCTTCGCTCGGTTGGACCCTTCGGCCTCTCTCAAGACAGGCAGCTCACGCACAATAATAACGAAGAGCGTGAGGTCGAATGGTGCGAGCGGCGGTTGCTGGCGCGCATTCACCGGCTGACTGTCGCGACCTTGCGCAAACAGATCGAGCCGGTGACTGCGGCGCAGTTCATGCAGTGGCTGCTGCGCTGGCAGCATGTGGCGCCGGGAACCCAAGTAGCCGGCGAGCGCGGCACGCTCGAAGTGCTGCGGCAACTACAAGGCTTTGAGATTCCTGCCAACGCGTGGGAGCGGCAGGTGCTGGCTCGCCGGGTTGTGGATTACGATCCCAAGTGGCTCGACCAGCTTTGCCTGACCGGAGCGGTTGGCTGGGGACGGTTGTCGCCGCATCCGGCGACGCTCGACTATTCGAATGCGAATCGCAGTGATAGTGATAATGACAGCGGCGGCGAGACCGGCGCGCCGGCGCGGCAGCGGCGGGTGATTCCGACCAGCGTTGCGCCCATCACTTTCTTTGTTCGAGAAGATGCGGACTGGATGACGCCGCGGCATCCGGGCGCGGACTGCGGCAGGGAAGAGCGATCCTTACTCCGGAAGAAGCGGAAATGGGTTGAGTCATGGAGCGCAGATGGTGCTCGATTTTCTGCGACAGCGCGGGGCTTCTTTCTTTGCCGACATCGTGCGCGGCACGGAGAAGTTGAAGGCGGAAATCGAAACTGCGCTTTGGGAGTTAGTGGCTGCGGGTCTCGTAACGGCCGATGGCTTCGACAATCTGCGCTCACTGATCGACCCCAAACGCCGCGCTGGGCAGGGCAGTGGGCGTACTACGCGTCCGCGGCACAATGCCGGGCGCTGGGCCTTGTTGCATGCCGAGGAAGTGGTTGAGCGGCCGCGCGCGGTTGAGGCTGCTTGCTGGATGCTGCTGCGGCGATATGGCATCGTGATCCGCGATGTGCTGGCTCGGGAGGCGAACTTACCGCCGTGGCGCGAATTGCTGATGGCGTTTCGTCGCCTCGAAGATCGCGGCGAGATTCGCGGCGGGCGTTTTGTCGACGGGTTTCTGGGCGAGCAATTCGCCCTACCGGTCGCGGTGGATTCTGTTCGCGCGCTGCGCAAGCTTGATGCTGCCACGGGAACGGTTACGTTGTCGGCGGCCGATCCGCTGAACCTGGTGGGAATTCTTGTGCCCGGCGAGCGCGTGCCGGCGATCTCGGGCAACAGTGTTAGTTTTCGCGATGGGGCCGCGGTTGCAGCTGTCGCAGTCGCGAGTACCGAGTACCGAGCGGAAACGGCTTGATGTCCCGAAAATAAAGTTTGGGGCTTGGTTGCGCGGGTGTTGGATCGCTCGCTCTTGGGCTGAAAATGCTGCGAAAATTTGTGGCGATGCCTCCCTCTCCCCCTTTTTTCAAAATCTCTGGAATCATCGCTTTAGCGGGAAATTCGTGGCAAAAGCGGGATTTCAAAGAACTTAGGTACTAAACTATAGATAACAAATTACTTAGAGGCGCTACGATTTGGCTTCTGCCAACCGTCACGGCCTCGACCATCATCGCGCATGGGATGGGCTGTGGACAATTTGGATGTCACAGTGCAGTTGTGGGAATTGTCCCGGGGTGTCCTTGCCCTCGGCGCGGCGGGCGAGACGCCAGCCGGACAGCCGCCGGGACGGCGGCGCTACGATCTGCGGGCCCAATACTCCGCGGCCTTCGCTAGCCGCTCGTGGGCTGGCATAGCGCGCCAGCCTACGACCATCCAGAAAACGGAGGATACGACCGCGCCCAGGATCACTAATAGTTCCATAATTGTGTGCGCTCGTTCGAAGAAAGGGGCGCAACGGAAACATCTTCGCCCCGAGTTGTGTCTGCACTACCGCTGGGCGAGGCCCTTCAACGGTGAGGCAGAAATGACTTGGCCGGTTCCAGGGTTGACGTGGCCGTGTTTGATGTCGTCTTCGGTCACGAACCATACGTCGTAGGTCCAGCGGTCCACTTGATCTCTCCTAGGTTCACCCTCCGGATTTACTTTGCCTTTGTAGCGGAAGGCGTTGCCGTAGACGTCCCATTGTTTGGACTCTGTGTAGTTGAGAGCCAGCGAGTAAACGCCGAGCGATTCGAGCGTATGCAGCTCGTTTGGCTCGGAGATGCCGTTGTGGTTCTCGTCGATCCACAGCCGCAGTTGGGAGAAGACGGCGTCGCGTTTATCGATGACGCCATCGCCGTTGCCACCGTTCTCCGGTTTATCGAACTGATCGAGCGCGAGGAATCCGTTGGGATGGGCGCATTTTGGCTGGGCGGTGACATTGCCAAACAGTTCTTTGCCACTGTCGATCTTTCCGTTTCCGTTTCTATCGAGGGCAAGAAAGGCGTTCCCTGAGCCGGCTGCGGTCCACGCCATCTGCGCGGGATGCCCGTCCCCTCTGATATCGAAAATGACGCCATTCGGGGCTGAGGTGAGCCGGAAGCCCTGGCCAGTCGTGTCAACGATGATCGGGCTGGCGCAGGGCGGTCCGCCAACGCAGGTGCAGCAGTGGCAGTCAACGTAACAGCCGCCGCCTCCGCCCGATACGGTCACCGTCGCAAAACCGCTGATATTGCCGGAGCTGGCGGTGATCGTCGCCGTTCCGTCGGCAATACCTCTTACCAGGCCTGCGCTGACTGTTGCCACCGATTGATTCGACGATGTCCAGAGGGCCGATGCGGTCAGGTCGCTCGATCCACCACCACTGTAGTTCCCAATGGCTGTGAATTGCTCCGTCGAGCCTGAGCCCGATCCTGCAAAGACTGCCCCTGTAGCGGGAGTGACGGTGATTGAGTTTAGGTGGGTCGGGTCGGGGAGTGCGTTGCAAGTCAAGGGTACGGGAACATTTGCCGTAAAGATGGTCTTCCCTGTGCCGGTCACGAGCCCAGCGACACTCACCGCCACGGTACAGTCGCATAGCGAGGTTGCGCATTCGTCTGCACCACCGTACATGGCGGCACCCGAACAGGAACTGGCCCCGTTTGTGGCGGCACCGTCTCCGCTGGAATAATTCAGGCCCACGACGTGGCAGTATCCTGTAACCGTTTTGCCCGTCTCGCTTTGGGTGCTTTGCCCTGCAATGGGAGTGACTTGGCACTGAGAATTGCAATCCGGTGTGCCTCCACTCGTGTAGCTACAGGTGCCGTTGAACGATTGGCTAATGCTATGGCTGCCCGACGAGTGATCGAGCGTCCCGGATGCAACTTGTGTGCTTGGGAACGGCTGGTTATACCCAGGACAGCTCGTGACGGTGCCCGGAACCGCGGCTTGGCCGGGCCGAGCCGACTGCGCCGGGCTTTGCCCCGTTCGGCCGAAATAGTTGATAGAACGTCCTGGTGCCTGGGTCGATGGGAACGCTGAGGGATTGCTGTAGCAACTTCTCCGGAACGCCGCACACGCCAGTGGCTCCGTCGCAGACAACGTCCTTGGCGGTCGCATTTGAGGGCACGCCCGCCGAGGGAATCCATGCAGCGATTCCAGGGAACTCGCGCATGTAAGTTTCAAGGAGCGGCTGCGGATAAAGCGACCTTTGCATCGCCGTATCAAGCACCCCCATCCCGAGTACGTGGTCGATGAAGTAAAGGGCCTCACTGCCGTCAGGATTTCGGCCGAACAGGAAGATCGCCTGATAGGTTCGCTGCCTACCGGCCAGTGCCACTGTAACCGAATAGGTGGCGTATCGCGAATAGACTAACTCCGGCTTTCCGGTATCCTTTGGAAGTTCAGCGATAACCTGCTTTACCGGCGTGCTCCAGTCCGCATCGTATTCATCCCAACGCTGCCAGGAAGCCGAGGCATAGCTCATCTCTGAAAATGGATCGCTGGCCCCTACTTTCGTGGGCACCTTCGAATAGCCGAAGGCTACTGTGATGAGGTCTAGCTGAGGCTTGCTGACCAAGGCGTCCCAGCGCGTGTCGGCGATATCAGATAAGTTCCCCACATTGAAGGAACGAAACTGAAACGCTAGCTGACTGTCCATCTCATTCTTTAGATCAGCGACCGTTTCGTCGTGTCCGACGCGAGCATCTTCTGCGTAGCGCAGGAGGACACACATCCTGGCGGCATAGGAAAGCCTAGCGTAGGCGGTTCGGACGATGGTTTCTTGGTGCGTCATCTGGGCCACCGCTGCCGAGAGAGACGCGAGCATGACGCAAAGTACAGCTAGGTGCCGCATAGAGTCTTCTCCTTTAGGGCTTCTTGAGCTTTTATCCCGAAAACTTTGGGCCCCGGTGGGTTCGTTCGGCCTAGAGTGTGGCTGATAAATCCTGGAGTGTAGCTAAATAGTTGGTCTTGGTAAAATCAGGGATCCGATGAGGGGGCCCCTCGGATCCCTGATGCGCAAAAGCCCAGCGAAACTTATTCGAAAAGCGCTTCCCCCTTCGCTTTTTTGCCGAGCGGCGGCGCACTTTGGGTAATGCACGAGCTATGCCAGTCGGAAGAGTTTCGGCACAAATATTCGGCAGCGAGTTAAGAGCTTTTTAATCAGTTGGTTATAGCTGAACTTGGTCTCGCTGCATCAAGCTAAGTAGGGAAGCTGGTGCCGGATTCGGCAATGGATGCCTATCCGATCAGATAGTGTTTCTATCCGTTCGGATAATGGAAGAAGCTGGTCGTGGAAGTGAATTTATAGTGAAAGTGTGATAAGAAAGTGCGCGAGGTAAGAGATTGCGTCCCAGACTGTTAGTGCTTTCGGGGCCCTTGAAAGACTCGACGTTTCCTTTGCCGGAAGGGGAAATCGGCATTGGGAGAGAAGCTTCCAACGGAATTGCAGTTGGCGACCCTTCGGTTTCGCGCAAGCATTGCGTGGTGAGCCGGCAGGATGGGCGCTTCCTAGTGCGGGATTTGGGCAGCCGCAACGGAACCATCGTGAACGGGTCGACGGTCGAAGAACAGTGGTTGCAGCACGGAGACGAGCTTGCCATTGGCGACTCGTCTTTTCTATTTCTGCTGGAAGATGAAGACCTGGAGCCGACCGCGGGGCGAGTGGAATTTGAGGAGGAGTTGGGGACGTCGGAGACCACGATTCTCGAGCCCAGGGATTCGGTCTATCTGCAGCCGGAGCGGCTTTCGCGCGAGTTGCCGGCAAGTTCGCGGCTGGCGCGCAATCTGAATGCGCTGTTGAAGATCAGCCGGATCGTGCATGCTATCGGAAATCTGAATGAGTTGCAGGATCAACTGCTGGAGTTGATTTTTGAGGTTGTCCCGGCGGATCGCGGCGCGATTCTTTTGGGAGAGGGAGGGAGCGAGCATTTTAGCTCTGAATTTGTGCGCTCGCGGAAGAGCGGGCCGACGCCGATGGTGAGGGTAAGTCGCACGGTGGCACGCCAAGTTTTGGAGCAGGGGGTAGCGATTCTGGGCAGCGACGTGCGCCGCAACCCAGAGTTGAAAAACGTTGAAAGCCTGGCCGCGTCGGAGGTGCGGTCGCTGCTGTGCGTGCCGCTGACGGTGCTGCAACGGGTGATTGGATGCATTTATCTGTACAGCGATAGCCTGGGCAGCAGCCTTCACGAAGAGCACCTGCAACTGCTGACGGCGATTGCGGGAATCTCCGCCGTGGCGCTGGAAAATGCTCGGCGGTTGCGCTGGCTGGAGCAGGAGAATGAGCGCTTAACGGTGGAGATCAGCCAGGAGTGGAGCCTGGTGGGCGATGGCGGCCGCATTCGAGAGGTCTACGAGTTTCTCAAGCGAGCGGCGCCGATCGATTCGACAGTGTTGATCGAGGGCGAGAGTGGAACTGGAAAAGAGTTGGCGGCGCGCGCGCTGCACCGCAATAGTGCGCGGGCGAGCAAGCCCTTCATGGCGATCAATTGCGGGGCGATTCCGGCGACGCTTCTGGAAAGCGATTTGTTCGGGCATGAGCGCGGAGCTTTTACCGGAGCGGCTGCGCTGAAGCGAGGCAGGATCGAGGTAGCCGACGGGGGCGTGGTTTTTCTCGATGAAATCGGGGAACTGGCTCCGGAGTTGCAAGTCAAGCTGTTGCGCGTCTTGCAGGAGAGGGAGTTTGAACGCGTGGGCGGATTGCATCCGATCAAGGTGGATATTCGCCTGATCGCCGCCACCAACCGCAACCTGCAAGAGACGATGCGGGAGGGCAAGTTTCGGCAGGATTTGTTTTACCGGCTGGCGGTGTTGAGGATTACGATGCCGGCGCTGCGGGAGCGTCGCGAGGATATCCCCATGCTGGCGCGGCATTTCGTGCAGAAACATGCGAAGCGCTGCGGGGTAAAGCCGCGCCCGATTTCGCGCGAGGCTCTGGCCTGCATGACGAATTACGATTGGCCGGGAAATGTGCGGGAGTTGGAAAATGCCATCGAGCGCGCGCTGGTGCTGGGAGAGTCGGATACGATTCGTCCGGAGGATTTGCCGGAGTCGCTGCTGGAGAGAACTCCGCCGGCGGAGATGGTGGAGGGGACGTATCACGAGGCGGTGAAGGAAAAGAAGAAGCAAATCATCCTTGAGGCCATGGCCCAGGCGCAGGGGAATTATGTTGAGGCGGCGCGGCTGCTGGGAGTGCATCCGAATTACTTGCACCGGTTGATTCGTAATTTAGAGTTGAAGGAGGCCTTGCGGGATTTTCGGCGGGGGGCATAGCGGCGGCGGCACTTAGCAGTTAGCATATATAGCCCAGCGAGATTCTAGCGGTGCCGGCCAGACAGCAGATTCCTCTCTTTTGCTCGGAATGACAAACTTCGTGGGCGAAGTACGGAGAGCTAATTGCTGAGAGCCAAGTGCTAACTCCCAAGTGCTATCTGCTAACTCTAAGGCCTGACTGCTCACGGCAATCGCATCTTAATCAGGCTCGCGGGATCCAGATAAGTTCCTTGCCATCGCACCGCTGCGTGGAGGTGGGGGCCGGTGGCGCGGCCGGTGCCTCCGCTTAACGCGATTCGCTGGCCGCGTTTCACCCGATCGCCTTCCTTTACTTTGAATTCCGACAGATGAAGGTAGAGGGTGAGCAGTCCCTGGCCGTGATCGATCACCACGAAATTGCCTTCGAAGTAGAGCGGGCGGGCCAGGAGCACGGTGCCGTCGTTCATTGCGGTGACCGGGGTTCCGGTGGGGACGCGGAAATCCAATCCTAAGTGAGGGCTGGAAGTCTTGCCATTGAAGACGCGCACAGAACCGAAGACATCGGAGAGCGGAGAGGCCGCGGGCGTGGAGAATGGTCCGGACCATTCGCGCTCGGGAGTCACGCGATTCAGGAAATCTTTTTTTATTTGCTGAGCTTCTGCGATCTGCTTTTGTTGATCGGGGCTGGGCTCGGTGAATTTGTTTTCCACACTGAGCTTGACCTGTATTTTGGGATATTTGCCGCGGGCTACGGCAAAGCTGCGAGTGAAGGAAATTGCCTGCGCGGGTATTTTTTCCGCTAGCGTCTCGCCGGACAGTTCGAGCGGGTAAGTTCCCGGAGCAGTCTCGATGCTCACGCCCGCCAGCGCGAACCAGGTCTTGCTGGTCTTATCGAAACTGAAGGTGACTTCGTGCCCGAGCCAGGTTGCGGTTAGCAAGCTCAGTGGTTGGGGCGGCTTCACCCGAAACAACACGGGACCACCATTGACAATCTTCGCGGGTTGAGCGCGTGCGCTCCAGGTTGCGGCGGTTGCTGCGTGAACTGAAGTCAGGCACAGCGAGATCAGGAGCGCGAGAAAATGAGGTTGAAAAAAAGTTGGCCGCTGAGTCACGCTACCAGCGTAGCATCCCTTCGGTATGCGGCCGTAGGTTATTGCCTGAGATGAGCCAGCTCGTCGAGGGCAATCCTACATCGGAATTGGAGCCCAGCACAACGAGGTCGGTCGCCGAAAATAAGCGATACAATGTCGGGCACTACAGCAGCCAAAGCGAAAGGATCGTGAATGTACACGCAACCGGAGAAGCGATCAACGAGTCAGGAGCGAGGGCTGGTCCGCTTCGGGCTAAGGCTGGCGGGTTGGAGCGAGCGCTGGTTTCCTGACCCGCTGATTTTTGCGCTGCTCGGAATTGTTGTTGTGTTTGTTACCGGGTTGGTGTTGCGCCAGAGCCCGATAAAGCTGGCGATTCAAGGTGGCAAGAATTTCTGGGCCCTGGTTCCCTTCACCATGCAGATGGTGATGATCATCGTGGGCGGATTTGTCGTCGCCTCGACGCCGCTGGTGCATCGGGCGATTCGCGCGCTGGCGGGAGTTCCGAAAACGCCGCGGCAGGCGGTCGCTTTGGTTGCGTTCTTCTCGATGCTGACGTCGCTGATCTCGTGGGGATTGAGTTTGATCTTCAGCGGACTCTTTGTTCGGGAGCTAGCGCATCGCGTGAAGGGCATGGACTATCGCGCTGCCGGAGCGGCAGCCTATCTTGGGCTGGGAGCGGTGTGGGCGATGGGCCTGTCTTCCTCGGCGGCCCTGCTGATGGCGACGAAGTCTGCGATGCCGCCGTCGTTGTTCAGCATTAGCGGACTGATCCCTCTCACGCAGACTTTATTTTTGTGGCAAAGTATCGCGACTACTGCCATTCTGATCCTGTTGTCGGTGCTGATTGCCTGTTTATCTACGCCATCGGCGGAGAATGCGCGAACCGCGGAATCCTACGGCATTCAATACGAACCGATTCAGTCGAGCCTTGAAGTTCGAAGCAAGCCCGGCGAGTGGTTGGAGTACAGTCCGCTGCTGACGGTTCTGGTCGTCCTGCTGCTGGGCTGGTACTTGGTCGATCTATTCCGCTCCTCTCCGCAGGGAGCCCTGGCCGCGCTGGATCTTAATACTTATAACCTCATGTTCATCACGGTCGGGCTTTTGTTGCACTGGAGGCCGAAGCATTTTATTCGGGCTGTGGCCGAATGCATTCCGGCGACTGGCGGGGTATTGATCCAGTTTCCTTTTTATGCGGTGATCTTCGGCATGATTGTCGGGACCGGCATTGCAGACAGCCTGGCGAAATTGTTTGTTTCCGTCAGCACGCACAATACTTATCCTTTATTAGTGGCGACGTATTCTGCCGTGCTGGGAATCTTTATTCCATCGGGCGGCAGCAAGTGGGTGATCGAAGCGCCGTATGTGCTGCAGGCGGCGAATCTGCATCAGGTGCATCTGGGCTGGGTAGTGCAGATTTATAACGCGTCCGAGGCGCTGCCGAATCTGGTGAATCCCTTCTGGATGCTGCCTTTGCTAGGAATATTGAAATTGAAGGCGCGGGATATCGTCGGTTATGGAGTGCTGCAGTTGATGGTGCATGTGCCGGTAGTGTTTTTTCTGTGCTGGCTATTTGCCAGGTATATTCAGTACGTGCCGCCGATAAAGTGATGCGAGGCGGCCCGTAAAGATACTCAATGCCAATCAAACGTTCCTATATCTATGGCTGTTGGCGATCCAGTGCCTTGGTCAGACGGTAAAAAGCTGCCGAGGCTACAAGTACCCTTACCCTCAGAATCCGGCCAACCGTAAAAATTCAGGAGGGATCGGACACAGCAGCGGACGACACGATGGCACGGCCGTCCTAACGGGCAGTTGTGCCTACATAAGCATAGGTCAGGCGAATTGTGCCACGGCCTGTTCGGCGGACGCTGAAGCCGCCTTCCCGGAGGAGTCGTGAACCGAGCCTCTTCGAGTCCATTCTCGATGGCTTTCACAGACTGGGTGGTGCTCAGATGGCAGGGATCGGTCAGAGTTTACTCAGGGGAAGACACGAGTAGTTGGGTGGTGTTGGGTTCTCTCGCCAGTCCGGGCACCGACTTCAATTGGGATTGGAAAGGCTTTGGCCGCCGAGGGGACTCTGGTGGGCTCGGAGGCCTGAGGCCGGGAACCGGACGCCCATGCTGGTTTCAAAGTGTTGGTGGACCTGGTCGGGATCGAACCGACGACCTCTTCCATGCCATGGAAGCGCGCTCCCAGCTGCGCCACAGGCCCACGATTCGACGCCGAAAAAGCCAAGGCCGACAATTCGGGATCGAAGGGAAGTGCAGGTTCATTTTCGCCCACATTGCCGGGATAGTCAACGCGCGCTACTGACGCTGTGGGGGAAGAAGTGTCGAGCTTGCGCTCCAACAGATAGCCTGGGGCGGCTGCCCTCGCAGGAGTGACTCAATATCAGCAAATCGCGAATCGGCATGATTACCGATTCTTCTATTGGTTTCCACAGGCATCTTCTGCCATAATTGTTCGTGCACCCCACCTGCACCATATTTCAATCACAATTTAGAGCGAGGAAGAGATGCCAGCGAAGTACATCTTTGTGACGGGCGGAGTTGTGTCTTCATTGGGCAAGGGATTGGCGGCGGCTTCGATTGGCTGCCTGCTGGAGAGCCGCGGGTTGAAGGTCAACCTGATGAAGTTCGATCCTTATTTGAACGTCGATCCGGGGACGATGTCGCCGTTTCAGCACGGCGAGGTTTTTGTGACCGACGATGGCGCGGAAACCGATCTCGATCTCGGCCATTACGAGCGGTTCACGCACGCCAAACTTTCTCGCGACAACAATTGGACCACGGGCCGGCTCTATGAGCAGATCATCGCCAAGGAGCGGCGCGGCGATTACCTGGGCAAGACGGTCCAGGTGATCCCGCACGTTACTAATGAAATCAAAGCAGCGATGAAAAAAGTCGCGCAAGATGTGGATGTCGCGATTGTGGAGATCGGCGGCACCGTTGGTGACATCGAGTCGCTGCCGTTCATGGAAGCGATCCGGCAGATGCGGCAGGAACTGGGACGCGAGGATACGCTGTTCGTGCACGTGACGCTGGTGCCGTTCATCGCCGCAGCTCAGGAATTGAAGACCAAGCCTACGCAGCACTCGGTGAAGGAAT
Source organism: uncultured Acidobacteriaceae bacterium (assembly GCA_963789875.1). GTDB lineage: Bacteria > Acidobacteriota > Terriglobia > Terriglobales > Acidobacteriaceae > Sulfotelmatobacter. Next base: position 568,986 of record CAWBMI010000003.1, read on the forward strand.
TACTGAGCATTGGCATTCAGCCGGATATTCTTTTGTGCCGCACGGATCGCTTTTTGGCGAAGGAACTAAAATCGAAGATTGCGCTCTTCTGCAACGTGCAGGAAGAAGCGGTGATCACGGCCAAGGACGTGGCTTCGGTGTACGAAGTGCCGCTGGTGTTTGCCAATGAAGGTGTCGACACTCTGGTGCTGAAATATCTGCACATGGAGGCGAAGGATCGCGATCTTTCCAAGTGGGAAGACATTGTGCATCGGGTATACAACCCGAAGGACACGGTGACGATCGGGATCGTGGGGAAGTATGTGGAGTATGAAGATTCTTACAAGTCGCTGAAGGAGGCACTGATTCACGGAGCGCTGGCGCACAATCTGAAGCTGCAATTGAACTGGATTGAGGCCGAGGGTTTAGAGAGCGCCGATGAGAGCAGCATCGCCGGGCAGCTTGAAGGTTACGACGGGATTCTGGTCCCCGGAGGGTTTGGCAAACGGGGCATTGAGGGAATGCTGGTCGCGATCCGCTACGCGCGCGAGAATAAAGTTCCTTACTTCGGGATTTGCCTTGGAATGCAGACCGCTTGCGTGGAATTCGCGCGCAACGTGGTGGGATTGGCGGAGGCGAATTCGAGCGAGTTCGACCCGGCGACGCCGCATCGCGTGATCTACAAGTTGCGCGAGTTGCGCGGAGTGGAAGAACTTGGCGGCACGATGCGCCTGGGTGCGTGGACTTGCAAAATTGAGCCCAACACACTAGCCCATAAAATCTACGGCAAGCTGGAAATCAGCGAGCGCCATCGCCACCGTTACGAATTCAATCGCGAATACGAAGAGCCCATGGTTGCGGCCGGAATGCGGATTTCCGGTTCGACTCCCGATGGAACTTACGTGGAGATGGTGGAGTTGCCGGATCATCCTCATTTCATCGGCTGCCAGTTCCATCCGGAATTTAAGTCGAAGCCATTGGAGCCGCATCCGCTATTCGGCACGTTTATCGCGGCGGCGTATAAACATGGGACGAAGCGGCGGGCGGAGAAAGAAGTTGCGGCCGTCGAGATGTTTCATCGTCCGGAAAAAGTTGCGCGCAGGTAGCATCGCGGGATCGAATTTACCACTGAGTCACAGAGTCACTGAGGGAGGCAAACGCACGACGTGCATTTCTCTGTGGCCCGGTACCGCAGTGGCGAAATTGTTTTTGCTAAGACTCTTGCCCACTTCCTTTCAGGTCGGCGAAGTTCGCGTCGGGTCAGGCGATCTTTTCCTGATTGCCGGGCCGTGCGTGATCGAGAGCGAAGAGCATGCTCTTCGCATGGCCGAGATCATCAAGGGCGTTACGCGCGCGCTCGGGCTTCCGTTTATTTTTAAAGCGAGCTACGACAAAGCCAATCGCACGTCAATTCGCAGCTTCCGCGGCCCCGGAGTGAAGGAGGGCCTGCGGATTTTGAAGAAGATAAAAGCTGATCTTCAAGTGCCCGTGCTGACGGATGTGCATGAAGTCGCGGATGTCGCTAAGGTGGCTGAGGTCGTGGATGTAGTGCAGATTCCAGCGTTTTTGTGCCGGCAGACCGATCTGGTGGTTGCGGCTGCGCTCAGCGGGCGCGCGGTGAATATCAAGAAAGGTCAATTCGTTTCTCCCTGGGATATGCGGCATGCGGTGGAAAAATGCCGCGAGGCAGGGAACACACAAGTTTTTCTCACTGAGCGCGGGACTAGCTTTGGTTATAACAACCTCGTGGTCGATATGCGCTCGCTCTCGATCATGCGAAAGTTCGCGCCGGTGGTTTTTGATGCTACGCACTCCGTGCAACTGCCTTCTGCTCGAGTCGATGATGGGGGCCCGGCGGTGAGCGGCGGACAACCTGAGTACATCCCGGTGTTGGCGCGCGCGGCGGTCGCGGCCGGCGTCGATGGAGTGTTCCTGGAAGTGCATGACAATCCGAAAGATGCGAAGTCTGACGGGGCCAATGCACTGGAATCGACCAAGCTTCGTGAGGTCTTAAAGGAACTGCTGGCAGTGAGGCAGGCGCTGGATGTGGCGCGGGCTGTACCGTAGGGCTTGATTGTGTGGCGCGGGCACTCCTGCCCGCGAAAAACCGCCGGCCGCAAACCGCGTGCGACGACAGCCATTTCAACCCCAAGGCTGCGGCTGGGTGAATCAGGAAATACTATAACAGTCTTGCGCGTGGTTGACTTTCGCGGGCAAGAGTGCGCGCGCCACACGATCCCGCATCGTGATAGATTTGAGTTTCCGCATGAGAGAAGTTGCCAACTGGGCTTTGGATGTGGCTACGATGCGCGGCGCAAGCTATGCCGATGCGCGCATAGTCAGCCAGCGAAGCCGCGTGCTTACTACGAAGAACGGCAAGGTTGGCAGCGCTTCCGATGCCGAATCGGCCGGGATGAGTGTGCGCGTGCTGGCGGATGGTGCGTGGGGATTTGCCGCATCCGACGATATGTCGCGGGCCGGAGTGGAAGCTACCGCCGCGCGCGCGGTTGAGATTGCGCGCTCCTCGGCGCAAGTGAAACAGGAAGACGTCCGGCTCGCCGCGGAAAGACCGGTTACTGCAGAGTGGACGACGCCGTACCGGATCGATCCCTTCTCGATTTCGGTCGAAGAGAATATTGCGCTGCTATTGAACGTTGACTCGGAATTGTGCGCCGTTGCCGGTGTCACTTTGGCTGAAACGAATCTCAACTTCAATCGTGAGGAGCAGTGGTTTGTATCGTCGGAAAGATCCGATATACATCAAACCAAGTATTCCGCGGGTGCGGGTTATGCCGCGTACGCGTTCGCGGGCAACGAGATTCAAAAGCGGTCGTACCCGAATTCTTATGGCGGACAGTGGCAGAACAAAGGATATGAACTCATCGAGGAGTTGAAGCTGGTTGAGAACGCGCGGCGCATCGCAGAGGAGGCGGTTGCTCTGCATCATGCCGAACAGTGTCCGGAGGGCGCGTTCGACATTATTCTTGATAGTTCGCAGCTGGGTCTGCAGATTCATGAGTCGATCGGGCATCCGATTGAACTGGATCGCGTGCTGGGCATGGAGGCGAACTTCGCAGGCACATCGTTTCTCACGCTCGACAAGTTGCGCACGCTTCGTTACGGCAGCGAAATGGTGAACGTGGTTGCAGATGCTCGCCAGGAGCACGGTCCGGGGCTAGGCACCTTTGGCTTCGATGACGAAGGCGTTGCAGCGCAGTGCACACCGATCATTACTGATGGATTGTTTACCGGATATCTCAGCTCTCGCGAGACTGCGCACACGATTGGCGAGAGCCGCTCCGGAGGAACGCTTCGCGCGGAGGGATGGAACCGTTTGCCGATGATTCGCATGACCAACATCAGCTTGCTGTCAGGTGAGAAACCGCTGAGCCTGGAGCAACTTATCGCCGCGACCGATCACGGTTTTCTGATGCAGACGAACCGCTCGTGGTCGATCGACGACAAGCGCTACAACTTTCAGTTTGGATGTGAGATTGGCTGGGAGATTAAAGGCGGCAAGCGAGTGCGCATGGTGAAGAACCCGTCTTATTCCGGCATCACGACTGAGTTCTGGAATGCGCTGGACGCGATCTGTTCACGCGATGAGTGGACCTTGTGGGGCACACCGAATTGCGGCAAGGGCCAGCCACAACAGGTGATGGGCACGGGGCACGGGGCGGCGCCTTCGCGTTTCCGGAATATAAAGGTGGGAAGCGCGTACAAAGGAAGCTGATTCAGGGGTACGGAGACTCAGAGAACCCTAAGAAATCCAACTCACTGATGCTCACCCGCGACCAAGCCGCTGATATTTTCGACCGAATAAAGAAGCTATCGACTGCCGACGAAATCGAAGTGCTGATTTCGGGCGGGCGCTTTGCGCTGACGCGCTTTGCAAACAATGTCATTCATCAGAATGTGGAAGACCAGAACCACGTGGTCTCGGTGCGCGCAGTCTTTGGGGGGCGCACGGCTCGCGCTTTTACGAACAAGTTTGATGATGAGAGTTTGAGGCGAGTGGTTGGGTCATCAGAGAATTTAGCGAGGGTGCAGCATCCCGATCCCGACCTCTTGCCTGTGCCGGATTCACGCGAGGCCGGAGCGGACGAATCGCCCGCCATCACAGGAGCCTTGCCCACACGGCATTTCGCAGCGACTGCAGCGATCACCCCTCAACTTCGCGCTGACAGCGTAAGCAAGATTGTCGACGTCGCGCGGAAACATAAGCTCACTACTGCCGGCATCTACTCCAGCGCTGAATCGGTGGAAGGTATTTTCAATTCGCGCGGCCTTAACGAATGGCATCGCCAGACGCTGGCGGAAGTTTCCATCACCATGCTAGGCGGCGATTCCTCGGGATGGCAGAAGGCTAACTCGCCGAATGTGAGGAATCTTGATCCTCTCGCACTCGCCGAGACCGCAGCGCAGAAAGCCTTGGACTCAGCTAAGCCGACAGAGATTCCGGCAGGGAAGTACACCGTGATTTTCGAACCGGCCGCCGTGCTCGACATTGTTGGTTTCATGTTTTTCGACTATTCGGGGATGGCGATTCTCGACCAGCGTTCGTTTCTCAGTGGGCGTATCGATACGCAGTTGTTCGGCGAGAATATAACGATCTGGGATGATGTGACGCATCCTCTGCAAACCGGAGCGCCGTTTGATGGCGAAGGCATGCGGCGGCAGCGTGTGCCGCTGGTAGAGAAGGGAATCGTACGACGGGTGGTTTACGCGCGGGCGACGGCCGAGCGCATGAAGAGTTCCGAGTATAAAGATAAAGTCGGGCTCATCGAAGCCACCGGCCATGGCATTGCGCTGCCCAACGAGATGGGCGAGATGCCGGTGAATATTGTTTTTGCCGCGCCGACCGATCCTCAGACGCTGGCTCAGATGATCGCCTCCACCGAACGTGGCGTGTTAGTGACTCGCTTGTGGTACATCCGCGAAGTCGACGCTTACGAAAAAATCGTCACCGGCATGACGCGCGACGGTACATTCCTGGTGGAAAATGGACGTGTCGCCGGCGGAGTGCGCAATTTTCGTTTCAACCAGAGCCTTATCCACATGCTTTCCAACGTCGAAGCCATGAGCGTACCCGGCCGCTCCTGCGGCGAAGAGTCGTTCGATATGGTAGTACCAGCAATGAAGGTCCGCGAATTTAATTTCACGGAAGTGACCAGGTTCTAGCCTGCTCCGAGCTTCAAAGGCGATATGCTCGCCAAACCAAGGGCCCTCCGAATCAGGCCATTTTGGCCTCCGTGCAACCTCGTAAATTCCGTCTAATGCATTCATCTAGAAGCAGTTAACACCCTTCCGTTCCATGACTTCGGTAACTTTGCACCTCTGGTTCCGGGGTGTACGCTGCCCTTGAGTTCTGAAAAAAGACAGCCGGACTCGGCAAAGGCAGATTAGAGAAACGTAGGCCCAAAATCGGGATGCGCCAGGGCAGAAAATGAGCGCTCCAGAAGAGGATCGTTAGAGACTGTGTCAGGCGAAGCAACTGAAGAGCGACTGACGGTAGATGCGCAGGCGCAAGCTGCGATCAAGCACTATGCCGAAATGCAGAGTGCTCCGCGGTTTCCGCTGCATCTTCCCGTGGAAGTGAAGTCGCAAGACGGAGCGTGTGCGGCGGAAACGCAGAACATTTCCGCCAACGGAGTTCTCTTCGCCATGGACCGCGACGTTCCCGTAGGCTCGATGGTGGACTTCACGATTCTGCTGCCCGGGGATGTAGTCGGCTCCAAGTGTGATGTGCAAATTGACTGCCACGGACGCGTGGTTCGCAGCTTTGAAGACAAAGGGCGGCGCGGCGTGGGCGTAGTCATCGACGAATATCATTTCGAGCGTGCATAGCGGAAGTAAGGTGCAAGGAAACTGATGGCCAGCACTTCGGTACGGGCGGGAGAAAATCACGGGCTTCCAGTGGACAGCGGAACACGCCAGTTGATCCGCGTGATTCTGTCTGACACGCAGGCCATTTTCCGTGCCGGACTGCGAAAAATCTTTGCCCTCGAAGACGATATTCGTGTGGTGGGGCAGGCGGAAACGTTGCCGCAGACGCTATCCGCGGTGACCAAATTCTCCGCCGATATTTTGATCTTTGAATCGGCGCTGGCCCCAAATCCCGTAGAGGCTGTGACCGAACTTCTGCGCCAGACGCCGCAACTGAAAATTGTGGTGGTGACGCCGGCATCTGACGAGCAACTCACCCTGGAACTTTTTCGCCGCGGAGCTCACGGCATCCTGACACGCGAAGTGGAACCGGAGGTTTTTGTTGATTGTCTTCGTAAGGTTGCTGGCGGCGAACCGTGGCTTGAGAGCCAGGCGATTCACTGGGTGATGGAAGCTTATCGCGGCCACAACCTGCGCCCTTCGGGAGCGCGCTCGAAGGTGCAGCTCACGCCTAAGGAAGCGCTCATTGTTTCGTGCGTGACTCAGGGCATGAAGAACAAAGAGATCGCGCTACGCGTGGGTACCACCGAGCAGGTGGTAAAAAATTATCTACGAAAAGTTTATGACAAACTGGGTGTAGCCGATCGTCTCGAACTCGCGCTCTATTGTCTGAGCCATCATGTGGTCGACGGCGTCAAAGCGCCGGCTCTACCCACGGTATCTTCCGCATCTGCTCCCGCAACCGCGTCGTCGATGATCCCAGAAAACAGCAGCGCAGCGAGCGCTGCGGCGGCCAGCGCCACCGCCGGCTTAAACGCCGCCAACAACCCCGTTGCAAACGGCAACCCGCGACTTCCCCTCCCACCCGACAAAATTTCCTAAAAGCCTCGAAGTCTCAGTCGATTGCTCGCAGCGATCGAAATGTTTGGCAGAAATTGCCTATTTGCGCGTGCGCTTCGCGGTCCGTAGAATGGAATGGCGCCGGGCGAGTCAGGTTAGTGAGTAAGTGGTGTGAGACTCAGGGGCCTTCGGGTAACTAAGGTTGGTCTCTGATTTCGCCGGAGAGATGGCCGAGTGGCTGAAGGCGCACGCTTGGAAAGCGTGTTTACTCGAAAGGGTAACGTGGGTTCGAATC
>CAWBMI010000004.1:0-1574313 GCA_963789875.1 uncultured Acidobacteriaceae bacterium
CCGCCGTAGAACTCGACGTTATCAAAATCGAATGTTAGGTCTTCTGGACTGTCCACCCCGATAATCAGTCCCTCGCCGTTGTCATCCGGGATGCTCGAATCGTGAACCGTCCGATTGGCAACGGCGTTCACAATATCGCTCTCTAACATCTCCCGTAGCGCACTCTCGTTCTTGGGAAGTATCCGCTTCGCACGGGCGATATTCCTCGTCACAACCTCAGTGGTTAGCTCTTCAATCGCTTTCTGGAATTCCGGGCTTTCGACAAATTCGTCGAGGGTAGTATGGGCAGTCACGTTGTTCAGTGTTTTCGCTGCTTTGAGTAGTTGCCCATCATTTGCGATGAAATAAACGTGTTTCTTCTTGTCGGCGAGGTCGAGAACGGTTTGCCAAATGAAGCTATCCGGAATGTCTTCCCTGTGCTTTACCGAACTGAACGGCACTTTGCCCGCAAAGTAATCGTTCATTACGCTCTCGGCGTGTTCAGATTTTATCTTGCTGAGGAAGGCTTTGCATCTCTTCGCCCATCTTGTGAACTCCTCGGTGGTCAGTGCGCCAGCCTTAGGCAAAATCTTCTCCGCAGCTTTGATTATTTCTTCAGAGAAGTTTGCCAGCCGTTCGTCCCCTGACCGCCTCGTGATCGACTTCGCGGCGGTAATGATCTTTCTGATGTCATCCTCAACTGCAATCCTTTGCTCGGATACAAACTCACCCTTCACATACGCCGGAATGTACAGCGCGATTTTCCCGCCCTCGCAGAGGCGAGTGAGCGCTCGAAAGGCGGCTTTCCCGCGCTTAGGATCATTTCGGTAAATGGAGGTGTCGATGATTACGTGGAGCATGTGGCAACGTCAAAACAATTCCGTGTGAAATCCTATCATTACCGTGCCCTGCCGCCTACGTTGGGGATCGCCTCACGGAGCTATGGGAATAGCTGGTTCTGAAGGCCGGAAGGTTCGACAGGTCGCGAGCAATCCTCGTCGTCGTTCGCCACATGGTTGACGCGACTGCTCACGGGATAGCAGCGCATGAGCCGGGCATCATACGGCTTCAGCACGTCGGAGATGGCCGCACGTTGGTATTCCGGGGTCGAGCCACAGGTCGTAGTTGTCTGGTCAAGGATCACTGGCATTCGGTCGTGGACAGCCGAGGTCACTGCGTTCGGCGTGGTGGTCAGAATCGAGCATGACTTCACCCATTGCCCGCTCGGATCACGCCAGCGCTCCCACAGTCCGGCAAAGGCAAACAGTCCCCGTCATCGACTTCGAAGCAGAAGGGCTGCTTCGCCGAGCCACGCCGTTGCCATTCGTAGAAGCCATCTGCCGGAACGAGGCATCTGCGTAGTTTCATCGCTTCACGGAACGCTGGCAAGGTGTGTGCCGTCTCCGATCTGGCGTTGATCATTCTCGCAGCGCCGGACGTGTCCTTCGCCCATGACGGAATCAGTCCCCACCTCATGAGCGAGAGATCGCGCCGAGGCTCCTTCGGATGCTGGCGGATCACTGGGACGGGCTGAGTTGGAGCGATGTTATAGCGTGGATTCCAGTCGTCTTTCCAGTCGGCAGTATCGAAATGTTCCTCGATGATCTGTTTCCGCCGCGACAATCGGTAGCGTCCGCACATCACTACGTCACCCTGCCCAGTAGGTTTGCCGCACGCTATCTGACAGCAAAAGGACGCCAACGAAAAAAGCTGTGAGTTGCGCAACGAGCAAACACCACGTTGATATGCCAAGACAATCTGCCAGTTTGCTATGCCTTCAGCCGTCCTTCGCTTGAACCTTTTCCGCGTCGGTGAGCGTTTCTCCTGCTACGCGCCTTGCTTCCATCTCTCGACTTCGTGCCGCCTTTGCGCTGTAGCGAAAATCAAAAAGTCTGGAAAGATTACACGCCAGCCCCGCCGCCACTGCCACGAGGAGGAACCCTAACGAGTACGAAAGTGCATCTTTGCCGGGCGAGGTTGGCTTGATTTTCTGCTCGACAATCAAGTTGATGGCAAACGCAAGAGTGGCAGTCGTGAGCGTCAACACCAGATTCACCGTATAGGTGAACTGTGTGCGCCTGATGTCCTGCCATCTTAGAAAAGCTTCGTGCTCGCGGGCGGGATCACTCACGCTGCGAAATTATACGAGTTTTCCCGGCGTCTGAGCCAATTCTGTCCCGTCGTTCTCTGCAATGACTTTTGCTAGGAGGGGGTACTCTCCAAGATTGCCCGCGTCCACGCCGTTGGAGCCTGTCACGACTCCTGCGGGCAATTCTCTCGAAGAGCTTCAACGATTCGGTCAAACAACTCTGCGGCCGAATTGGCGGGGGTTATGTGCGGGTTCTGGGGATTCTTCAGGAAGGGTACGTTCTGTACTGCCGGGATGACGTTCAGCCAGTGTTTCGTGTTGCAGTCCTGTTGCGTGCCCGATCCCATTGAGGACATCTCTGGTTGTACCTTCGTCACAGCCTCCCCGGAGCGCAGCTTCCAGCCGCAAGCTCCAGCACATCAGCCAACAACATTTCGCGGGACATCTGCTCTACCTCTGCCTCGCGAAGTGCCGTGCCCTCAGCCACGTTCCCGATGCCGTCGTGCAGGTAAGTTTTCCATCACTGCGCCACTCCACCTCCCACGAATCTGCGTCGATTTGTGCGCCGAGGAAGCGCCACCAGCGTCCGCCGATGGCGATGAAAGAGGTGTCGCTCATGCTTCCTCGATGTCGAAGGTGCGACCCACAGGTTCCAGCAACTCTTCCTCGAAGCCGGGCTTGGCGGGTGACTCCTGATGACACGGCAGGCAAATGCCGTTCACACTCTTGAATCCCAGTTCGCCGCCACAGCGAACGCAGGCCTTGGGTGTTGGTGGGTTCTTGCCTTTGATCTTCCAGCATGTGCCACACGCCTTGGGATCGTGCTGAGCGTAATCGTTGATGGCGTATTCCCAGCCTTCGAGGAACTTCTCGACACTGCGGAACACTAGCTTGGCTGGTTTGTGGCTCCGGTGCCACTCGAAGAATTTGTCCCAGTCTACCTTGGGGTTCATCACCACCACGGCGTTTAAGGCTCCTGTATGAGTTTCTATGCCGGTCAATCCATGCTGGGTAGATGCTATTTAGTATCAAAGCAGCCTCAGGTTTGAAATCTTCGACCGCTTGATCAAGCGACGGCGAAGCCGGAGCGTGACCCACTGACTGACTAACTAACTCACTAGCCTCAGAAGATGTACAAGCCGAAGGCGTACAGTCGCATGTAGAAGCGTTAGCGTACTGGGAATGTAATACTACAGTGTCCCCGCTAACGGTCGCCCGCTGAACCGTCGTCGGTTGAACGGTCGCCCGCTAAAGTGGCGTCGGTATCGACGCCCTCTAAAGAGGCTACGGCTACGCTTTCCTCGTTGACGATCCACTGGGTCGTGCCCCACTTCCCTGTAAGAAGGTCGATTTTCTGTGGTTCTTTGCTCAGCCAACCGTCTTTGACCAATTCTGCGCGGGCAGAACGTAGGGCATTTTTCCGATGCCGAGGTCGCCGAGGAAAAGACCCTCCTCTAGCTCAAAGACATTCCCCTTGCCGGAGCGAAGGTACATGCTCAAGTACACGTAGGCGATGGTGGATTTATCACGTCCTTTGGTTCGAACGTATTCTTGGAAGCGCCGACGATGCGCGTGCTTGACGAGTTTCGCCGCGATGGGTTTTTTCTTTCTTGAATTAAAGTCTGTCATTGTTCCTCGTTCCCGTATCCTTTGCGCTTGTTGATAGCGCGTCGATGGGAAAGCCGACCGGGGCTGGTGAGGAATAGGAAAACCAGCCCCGCGCTCTTGATCTTGCGGAACAAGACCATCAACGCATATTTAATACTCACCCGCGAGTCTTTCGTGGCTTTCTGCCGCGTGGGCGGCGGGGCAAGTCCAACTCCTTCCGCCACGCCACAATGGTTCGCTCGCTAACGTCGAGCGCCTCAGCCATCTGCCGGAATGTCCAACCGAGCGCGTGGAGGCGCGTGAACTCTTGTTGCAATCTCTCGTAGTAGTGCGGTGCGTTCATAACTAAGAAGGTGAAATTCCGTTTTCCCTTCCTAATTAGCGAACTTTCGCAAACCTGATTCAGAGGTGATATATGCCCGATTTGGAAAGACCAACTTGCGAGTACAACGGCATTGGCGGGTGCGCTCACCCAGCGACCCACGTAGTCTGCTTTCAGTTACGAAAATGGCGGCTTTCGTGCGACAGCCACAAAGAGAAGTGGAAAGGATCGTACTGGATCGCGAGATTGCTGGGCTGGAACCAAGACCCCAGCGCCGTACAGGCAAGGTAGCGCGGCGCGACTGCCTAGCGCCGCCTCGGCATCGTCCCCTCTCACGCCGCGCCTTCGATCATTGCTGTTGCTCCCTGTAGATTGGCCTGTATTCCGGCTGCGATTCCACAGATCGCGCCTGCGCTTCGTCCTCTGGCTCCTTAAGACCCATCCAAATGTGTATGAGTTCGACCGCCCGCGAAGTGCCATGCTTGCGGATGAGTGCTGCCAAGTTCGCGTGGAACCCGTCCGTGCATGGCTTTCGTCCGCACGGGCAGGGGAGCTTGCTCGCCTCGGCAGGCTTCAGCGTCTTGCGGAGTTCATCAGAGATCGGCTCGCTTAATGCTTCTTCGCGTGCCTCATTTAATGTCGCCGGATTGCTTGCACCCGTGCCAGTCGCGCTGGCTTCCGCCAGTTGCTTCCCTACGGCGCAGCCACAGGTTCCGATGGGGCACCAGTGATGTTGGCACCACCACTCCGCGAGCTTCGTTGCGGACATGCCATTGAAGTGTCCCATCCAGTCCCAGAAATCCTTTGCGGCTTTGAGACCGACGCCCGTAATAGTGCGAATCGACTTGATCGCCTCGATGGGGTTGTTCTGGTCGCGGTATATCTTCCGCACCTTGCGGATTACATTTACCAAGTTCATAGCTGTGCTCCCGGTGCCGTGCCGATGACTTCCCACTCGGCTTGGATCATCAGAGTGCGCCCTAGTTGGGTCAAGTTCATCGCGGTCTCATCAGCGCCAGCTTCACTGGCGTAACGCTGTCCTTCTTCCCAAGTTCAGCGTTTTCGACCTCTTGGTCTACGGTTACGCTGCTCTTGCGCCTACTGCTCCATCCGCTTTCTTGGCGCGTCTCTCGTTCACGCGGTCACGCGCCGACTCACACTCCGCCAGCGTGTGGAACTTGCCGCTGCTTGCCTTCGACAGAGTGAACGGCGCGAATGCCGCTTCCTCGAACAGCGCGAAGCCGTCCTCGCCGTCGAGCTTCGCCATCTTGACCATGCCCTTCCGGTCAAGCTTAGGGTCAGAGCCGACCAAGGTCGCCGCCTTGCGCGACTTCTTCGCCTTGGCGTTCTTCGATTCCTTCGCCTCTGCGATTTTGTCAAGGTCGCGCTTGGCAGCTTCGGCTGCACGGCGCTTCTTCTCCGCTTCCTTCTCCTCGCGCTCTTGCTTGAGGTGCCGCTCGCTTTCCTTCCGCCCCTCTTCCCACTTCTGTTCCAGAACGGCGGGGTATGCGACGACGGATAGCTTGCCATGCCCGCTGTACACGTACTCCGCATCAGTCTCCTTATCGCGGATGTAGAACGAGCCGACTTCGGCGGTGTGAACGGTTACCTTCTTGCAGGCGTCCGCGCTCACCGTCTTCATGTCCTTCGCGGTCTTTGCTTCCACGGGGATCACGTCAACCTTGTTCGACTTCTCGTAAACGTCGAGAACGACGAACGGCTCGTCCGACGTGGACAGCTTCACAATGCTGCCATCCGTGAGCTTCGGAGCGCTGCTTTCGCCCGCCGTGAGTTCGGTCATCTTTCGCAGGATCGTGCGGAGTGACGAGCCGATCTCGGCAGCGTAGGATTTCGCCCATGCTTGCCATCCGAGCGCCCACACTTGCCCGTCCTTCCCTTTCATGCGATCAGTGCGTGCGCCTTGTTTGGAGAGCAGGTTCTTCATCTCGACGAGATATGAAAGGTCTGCTGCGATTTCCGTCGCGTGATGCCGCGCACGGATGCGGAGATACTCTCAAGCTCGAATGCGTTCATCGAGCTTGGCGTTTGAACTTCGTGCCATTTGGCACGAAGTTGAGTTTCTTGTCTAGGGACGGCGCGTCCGACCCCGCCTGCAACTCGTGTTCAGATTTTTTCTCCATGAATAATTCTCCTTGGCGCTTAAAGCCCGCCCGGCTGAGTTCTGACTGCCGATCCGCTCGCCTTAGATTTGTCCGGCATTCATCGGTAGCCGGACGTGATGACCGCAAATAAAGAGGCGCGACCAAGAAACGATGGAAATTCTGAAGTTCCATCACTTCTTGGTCGCGCCGATGTCTCTCGGTGACTCTGGGTAGCCGCACGCGGTGGCGGCACAAGCGCTTTGGCTCACGCAGTGGAGCCGCAGTCTTCTACATGCAGTTAAGATGCCGCCGATTCGAAACGGTTACAGAATCGGCGTGGAGAGGTCGCAGGGATGCGGCTCTGGGCGCGGTTTGTCATGGCGCTTATTAGAGGTCTTTCAATGCCCCGCAATCTTTTTGAGGGTAATACTAAGGATGGAACGGGCTGCCGACTAACAAAAGTTGTCACACTGCATCGTCGCGCTCGTGACCGAAGGTGAGAAGACGAACTGCACCGGACAACTGCGACGTTCGCCGATTCCTCGTCATCCAAGCTGGAGAGAGACTTTGACACGGACAACAACTAACAATGGGAAGAAAAGCGAGAAGAAAACTTGGAGCAGCACAAACCGCAAAGACTCTCATCCAGCGCTCCGCTGGAAATAGTAGCGCCACGAAACACGGAGCCGCGTGATCCCGCGATTTCGCCTGTCTCCGTCCAAACCACAGCAGGCGCACAGCAAGAGCATTTCGTCGATGCGGAGATCGCGGCAGCATATCTCCGTTGCTCTCGGAAACATATCCTCAGACTTTCGCGGCTCGGAATCATCCCAGCGCACCCGATCAGCTTTGGTCGGCGCGTAACGTGGCGTTACCTACTCACCGAGGTACGGGAGTGGGTGCTCAGCAAGACCTTTCCAATCACTGTTGCTTCAAACGCTACATCTGGTCGTAGAATGGCTGGCGGCAGCCCCCGCAAAGGAGGCCGGTAAATGGCATACCAGCGGGGGAGTTTGAAGAAAGTTAGAAAGAAGAGAGGGTGGATTTGGGTGCTTCGTTACCGGATCAACGGCGCTGAGCAGACTCCAATAGTCGTTGGTCTGGTCGCCAATTTTCCTAGTGAAGACGAAGCACTCTTGAGGCAGATCGTCTTGGACTCCGGGTCAGGATCAACTGCGGCATTTCATCAAGAGAACGAGTGAGGTTCCCTGAGCTTGCGGAATACTACCTCAAGGTAGAGTTTGACCCAGAGGTCACCGCCAGTCCCAAGTCGGCGAACACAAAACCTATCCTTGAGCACTACGTTCGCGACGTTCTGATTGCAAAGTGGGGTGGTCGATCGCGGAAGACATCGAGCCGCTTGAAATCCAGAAGTGGTTCAATGCTCTACACAACAAGGAACAGTACGGGTGGACAACAGTCTCGAAGATTCGGGGCATCATGAACCGAATCTTTAAGATCGGGATCATCCACAAAAAGGTCTCGAAGAACCCGGTAGAGGGGTTGGCGACTAGTACCAAGACCACGTACAGGGCGATCAAGATCACCCCGGCGCAGACGCTCTTGATACTGCGTTCTGTGATGGGCAACCTGCTGTACTTCACTCTGGTGTTCGTCGTGGCGGCAACTGCGCTTCGAAGTTCGGAAGTGCTGTCGCTTCGCTGGGCTGACATCCTTTGGGAAGAGCGGAAGATTAAGATCGTCAAGGCATGGAAAAAAACGGGAGTGGACGGAGACACCAAAACACCATCTTCGGAACGAGATGCCCCGATGGGTAGGGTCTTAACCCACTATCTGCGGGAGTGGCATAAGGAAACCCCATACGCCAAGCCCAACGATTTCGTATTTCCATCCATACGAAACAGCGGAAGGACACCGATTTGCTCATCGGTATTTTGCCGAGTTCGCTTGCGACCAGCGGCGAAGAATGCCGGGGTCGTCATCCCGGACGGGCATCGCTGGGGTTTGCACAACCTTCGACACAGCCTGTCGAACTGGCTGGTGAACAAGGCAAAGGAGAACCCGAAGACTGTGCAGGGCATCTTGGGTCATTCGCGCATTCAAACCACGCTCGACCTCTATACGGACGAAGACCTCGACGAGATGATCGCCGCTCAAGACAAATTCATTGACGCCGTGGGATTCGAGAGGGAGACCGTCCAGTGAAGGGTGTGGGTGAAATTGTGGGTAGACTTGAGTGGAAGCACCATTCATTAACCGCTTTAGAATGAATGGCGGGGACGACGGGACTCGAACCCGCGGCCTCTGCCGTGACAGGGCAGCGTTCTAACCAACTGAACTACGTCCCCACTCGCTTTTCATACGGTTAGGGCCAAACCCGCATGTTTCCTATCTATTCTTGCCGTCAACCGTTTCGCCTGCTTCAATCCGTTCCACCGAATATAACCAGTTTTCGGTACGAAATGGACAGCAAATGGATAGTATGAAAAACCGCCAAAAACCGTCCGCAGGCTATCGCGACGCCGAGCATCTGTCCATGCTCTGTGCTGAATTGTAGCAGACCGAATTCGGATCAGTATAGCGCAGCCTCGGAATCTCAAGCAGACAGCCTCTCCAACAACCCTGAACAACAAAGGATTTTTTACGAAAGAAGGTTGGCTCTTCACATTACGATAGAGATACGGCAAATCAGGCAGGAAATCGGATCAAACCTCTCTCCTGCCTGGGAACCCGATTTCATACGCAATCAAAATCCCGGTGGTTGTTCGCTGTTAGAAGTTGCAATTAATGTAGAAATTCGCTTGTCCGCCCATTGGCGAGCGCTACACCCCGCGCGGGCATCGTAGTGCGTTCCTGTCATTTCCTTCCCCTACTAGTAACAGGTATTTCTATATCCTCATGCTGTTGGAAACGGGAATGTGGTCCAAGTTTGGTAAGCAGAGCCGTGAGTCAACAATCGCAGGCGGGCGCTAAAATCCGAGCTCACTCAAGCCCGGATGGCCCTCCGGCCGACGGCCCAATGGCCAATGATATTTGCGATCTGCTTCCTTGAGCGGAAGATCGTTGATCGACGCGAACCTTATTCGCATTAGCCCATC
Organism: uncultured Acidobacteriaceae bacterium; assembly: GCA_963789875.1. Classification (GTDB taxonomy): domain Bacteria; phylum Acidobacteriota; class Terriglobia; order Terriglobales; family Acidobacteriaceae; genus Sulfotelmatobacter. The sequence continues at coordinate 9,160 of CAWBMI010000004.1, forward strand.
CTGGTTAAATTCCCAATTCTCGTTGCCGTACGAGCGAAACCAATTCCCTGAGTCGTCGTGCCATTCATAGGCAAAGCGCACGGCGATACGATCCTCCGTGAATGCCCAGAGCTCCTTGATCAGTCGGTAATCCAGCTCTTTCACCCACTTGCGTTTGAGAAAGGCACCGATCTCCTGTCTTCCATTTACAAATTCCGAGCGGTTCCGCCAGCGGGAGTCGAGCGAGTATGCTAGCGCTACCGTTTCAGGATCACGGGAGTTCCATCCGTCTTCGGCTAGACGAACCTTCTGCGTTGCACTCTCGCGAGTAAATGGAGGCAATGGAGGGCGAGTCGTCATTGATCAACCTTTCAGTAACAATCTCCGCTATTTATCGAGTAACCGTCCGCGACGGCTTTCTCTGCTTTCCAGAGGTCACCTCTTTTCTAGAGGTCATCTCTCGAATCTCTTGGAGGGCTACTCCCCTCCCAGACCACTAGAAGATGTGGGCTTTAATCCGCGAGGGGCTGACGCCTGCTTCAACGGTTCCTTATCGGGATGGCGTCTAGCCTCGCATCATCCGCCATTAACTTCCTTTCTTCTCTTTATGCCCGCCAAACTGGTAGCGCATCGCCGACAAAATCTTGTTGGCGTAAACGCCATTCGACTGCGACGTGAAGCGGGAAAATAAAGCTGCGCCCAGCACATCCGCGGGAACGCCTTCATCGATGGCCGCCAGCATGGTCCACCGCCCCTCCCCGGAATCCGAGACGCGTCCGCTGAAGTCCTTCAGATCCGGCGATTCGACCAACGACGCAGCGGTTAAGTCCAGCAGCCAGGACGCGACCACGCTTCCTCGACGCCACACTTCCGCGATCTCAGGAATCGGCAATTCATATTTGTAGAGATCCGGTTCGCGCATCGGCGCTGTCTCTGCATCGAGTGTGGCCTGCTGGTTGCCGGCGTTGGCATGCTTCAAAATATTCAGGCCCTCGGCATAAGCCGCCATCATTCCGTACTCAATGCCGTTGTGCACCATCTTCACAAAGTGCCCTGCGCCAGGAGGTCCGCAGTGCAGGTATCCCTCCTCGGACGTCGTCGCTGCAGCTTTTTCGCGCCCGGGTGTTCGATCGATCGAGCCCCGCCCGGGAGCCAGAGTTTTGAAAATCGGGTCCAGATATTGCACCGCCTTGTCTTCTCCGCCAATCATCAGGCAATATCCACGTTCCAATCCAAAGACGCCTCCGCTGGTGCCCACATCAACCCACTTCACCCCGACTTCGGAGACCGCCTTCGAGTGGCGCAGATCATCCACATAATGCGAGTTGCCGCCGTCGATGATGATGTCATCTTTCTGCAGATGCGGCCGGAGCTCTTGCACCGTCTTGTCGACAACGCCAGCCGGGACCATCAGCCAAACGGCGCGCGGCTTTGTCAGCTTAGCCGCCAAGTCCTGCAGCGAAGATGATCCAGTCGCGCCTTCTTCGACCAGTCCTTGCACCACTTCTGGGCTGCGATCATAGACCACGCAATCGTGTCCGCCCTTAATCAGCCTGCGCACCATGTTCGCGCCCATTCTTCCCAGCCCCACCATCGCCAATTGCATTTCTCGCTCTCCTTATAGTATTCCGCTGGATTTATGCCTGTTGAGATGCTTGCGTCGAGAATCTCGATTCTAACTCCAGCAGCCTAACCGTCCGGCAAACGCACAGTTGCCGTCTCTTCTTCGGATGTTTCCCATTCCGGCTTGCTGCATTCCGCACATATTTTTACCACTATCGAGTTAGCCGGTCATGGCCCCGCGGTGCTTCTGCTGCACGGCTACACCCAAACCTCTCGCATGTGGAGGCCGATTATTCCCCTGCTCGCCGAAACATTTTCCGTAATAGCCGCCGATCTGCCCGGTACCGGCGACTCAGAAATTCCGGCGGACGGGCTCGACATGAAAAGCGCCGCGACTCGCATCCACGCGCTCGTGAAGTCACTCGGCATCACTAAGGCGTGTGGTCGGCCACGACATCGGCTTGATGGTGGCTTACGCCTACGCAGCACTATTTCTGGAATGACTTCGCTGCCAACAAGTCTGATTCCATTCCCGAACCCGATCGAGCCGCTTACGCCTCCGCTTACGCTCTTCCCGGACGCATGCGAGCGGGCTGGGCTTATTTTGTCTCTTTCCAAAAGGCGGCAGAAGATTTCGCTCGACTCTCTCAAACCAAGCTCACCATGCCGGTTCTGGCCATCGGTGGTGAGAAAGCGAACGGTGGAGTTCTCGGACAGCAAATGAGGGTCGTCGCCACCGGCGCCAAGATGATAGTTTTGAAAGATTGCGGACACTGGATATTGGAAGAAAAAACCAAGGAAACCACCGACGCACTGATCAACTTCCTATGGGGCTTGCCAGTTCGTTCGCACATGATTACCGGCACCGGTGGCATGGAGAAAATCACTTGTTCAAGAACTTCCTGTTCACTCTTGTCCTCATCCCAGCGGCATCTTCAACCACGTCGGTTCCGCAAATACGCTTGACTCCTTCGGAAATCAGAAATACGACCTTTGACGGCAGTAAGGTCGGAAGTTCCGGCCTCGCCGGCGTGCGTTCGAAAGTGCTCTTTGGCGATCCCGCCCAAGCCGGCTTCTACTCGATTCTCTTGTTCGTGCCGCCGCACACTACCATCCAGTCCCACTCGCACCGTGACGACCGCATGGCAACCGTGATCTCAGGTCAATGGAATTTCGGCTACGGCGATCGCTTCGATGAAAACCTGTTGAAGGCTCTGCCGCCGGGCAGCATCTACTCGGAACCCGGCCACGCGAATCACTTTGCCCGCACCACTGACGATGCGGTAATCGTTGAGATCGCAGGTTACGGGCCAAGCGATACCGTCTACGTCGATCCCGCCAATGACCCCGCGCTGCAAAACAAAAAGTGATCCTGCCAAAGCAGTAACATGTTAAAAGGGATCGACATCTAACTATGGACGCCTGCCCGCGGAGAAAATTTCATGGCTGAAGGAACTGAACTCTCAACCCCTCTCTCGCTAGAGGAGCTAAGCAAGATTCATGCCTACTGGCGCGCCTGCAACTATCTTTCGGCGGGCATGATTTATCTTCGCGCCAATCCGCTTCTGCGCGAACCGCTCAAGCCCGAGCACATTAAGAACCGCCTCCTCGGGCACTGGGGATCCGATCCCGGCCAATCTTTGATCTGGGTACATCTGAACCGGCTGATTCGCAAGTACGATTTGAATGTGATGTACGTCTCCGGCCCGGGCCATGGAGCGCCGGCCACGCTCGCCAACTCTTATCTGGAAGGTTTTTACTCGGAGATCTATCCCGACAAAAGCCGCGATGAGGCGGGCATGCTGAAGTTCTTTAAGCAATTTTCCTTCCCTGGAGGCATTGGTTCGCATTGCACTCCGGAGACGCCCGGCTCGATTCATGAAGGTGGAGAATTAGGCTATTCGATCTCGCACGCCTACGGCGCCGCCTTCGACAATCCTGATCTCATTGTCGCCGTCGCCGTCGGAGACGGCGAAGCCGAGACCGGTCCGCTTGCGACCTCCTGGCATTCGAATAAATTTATTAATCCCATTCGCGACGGCGCGGTTCTTCCCATTCTTCACCTCAACGGTTACAAAATCGACAATCCAACCATCCTCGCCCGCATTTCTCACGAGGAGTTGGAAGCACTGATGATCGGCTACGGTCACAAACCCTATTTCGTCGAGGGCGACGACCCAGCGGTCATGCATCAGAAAATGGCGTCCGCTCTGGAGAAATGCGTACTCGAGATTCGCTCAATCCAGCAGAACGCGCGCTCATCGGGCAACGCCGCAAGGCCGCGCTGGCCCATGATTGTGCTTCGTTCCCCGAAAGGATGGACTGGCCCGAAGGTGGTCAACCGTCATCAAGTAGAAGGTACCTGGCGCGCCCACCAGATTCCCATCGCCGATCCCGTTACGAATAAAAAAAGTCTCGCCGAAGTTGAAGAGTGGATGCACAGCTACAAACCCGAGGAACTATTCGATGCCAAGGGAACGTTCATTCCAGAATTGCAGGCGCTAGCGCCTACAGGAACACGCCGGATCTCCGCTAACCCCCACTCCAATGGCGGACTGCTGCGCAAAGAACTCGAACTCCCGGACTTCCGCGAATACGCCTTCGATACCCAGGCGCCGGGCGCGGCATATGCTCTTCCAACCGATATCCTCGCGCACTTTCTTGCCGACGTAATGCGCCGCAACATGAATTCTTTCCGTGTCTTCGGTCCCGATGAAACCACTTCCAACAAACTGCAGGCCATTTACCAGGCGTCGAAGAAAACTTGGGACGCCGCCTATCTGCCCGCAGACGCCGACGGTGGCGAACTCGACGTAGCCGGCCGAGTCATGGAAATGCTGAGCGAGCATACGCTCGAAGGCTGGTTTGAAGGCTACGTTCTCACCGGCCGCCACGGTTTTTTCTCCACCTACGAAGGCTTCATCCACATCATTGACTCCATGTTCAACCAGCACGCCAAATGGATGGAGAAGGCAAAGCTCGAGATAGCCTGGCGGGCGCCGATCCCCTCGATCAACGTCCTTATCACGTCGGTGGTCTGGCGGCAGGATCACAACGGCTTTACTCATCAGGATCCCGGATTCCTCGATGTCGTCCTTAACAAAAGTCGCGAGGTCGTACGCATCTATCTGCCCCCGGACGCAAATTGTCTGCTGAGCGTCGCCGATCACTGCCTGCGGTCGCGTAATTATTACAACGTGATCGTCGCCGACAAACAGGAACACCTTCAGTATCTGACCATGGAAGAAGCAGTCATCCACTGCACCAAGGGCATCGGCATCTGGGATTGGGCCTCGACCGATGACGGCGAAGAGCCGGACGCAGTAATGGCCTGCGCCGGGGACATCGCCACAATGGAGTCGCTCGCAGCGGTCGCCATTCTGAGAGAACACTTTAAAGATTTGAAATTGCGATTTGTGAACGTAGTCGATCTTTTCCGCCTGATGCCCGAGAGCGAGCACCCGCATGGACTCTCCGACCGCGACTTCGATTCCCTCTTCACCATCGACAAGCCCGTCATCTTCAACTTCCACTCCTATGCGTCACTGGTCCACAAACTCACCTACCGCCGCAAGAATCATGACAGCATTCACGTCCGCGGATACAAAGAAAAAGGCAGCATCAACACTCCCCTCGAACTCGCCATTCTTAATCAGATCGACCGTTTCGATCTGGCCATCGACGTCATCGACCGCGTTCCGCGCCTGCACTCCGTCGGCGCGCACGTAAAAGAATGGTTGAAGGGTCAGATCATCGAGAGCATTAAATACGCCCACACCGAAGGCATCGATAAAGAAGAAATTCGCAAGTGGACGTGGCCGGAATAGTCTCTCCGAGACCGTAGCAAAGCCGCAATCTTGAGCCTTTGCGGATTACTCCTTGGCCATTGACACTTCGCATATTGCGAAGTATACTCGAAAACGACTTCGCATAAGGCGAAGCCCCGACAGTGTGCATGTTATTAGCAAGAACGCATGGCGGGACGCTGTTGCGGTTGACCCTGCGTTGGCGCCGGCCATCGCCGCATGGCACAAAGTAGCGACATCTGCTGCATGGGCTAATTTAGTGGATGTAAAAAAAGTGTACCCGCACGCCGACTTTGTCGACCCTTACACGGTTTTCAACATCAAAGGCAATGCGTACCGGTTGGTCGTGAAGATCGAGTATCGCTGGAGGATGATCTTTGTAAAAGCCTTGATCCCGCATCGCGAATACAACCGCGGAGATTGGAAAAGATGAACGCTGCCACAATGGAATATGGAAGGCTTCTTTCTCAAACCAAGCCGGAGGTGATTGGCGGAGGCCGCCGGCATCGCCACTACGTCGAGCAACTGGAAAAATTAACCGCACAGAAAACGGTCACTCGCGCGGAGAAAAAGCTGATTCGGTTGCTCACGGTGCTGGTGGAGGATTACGAATCCAGGAATTGTGCGGTGCCCGACGCCTCTCCGGTTGGCGTTATCCGACACCTCTTGGACTCCCGCCGTCTTCGCCAAAAGGATCTCGTGGATGTCTTCGGGACGGAGAGCATCGTTTCGGATGTTCTCAATGGAAAGCGCGGCCTTACCCGAGAGCACATTCGGCTTCTAAGCCGGCGCTTCCGCGTGTCGCCATCAGTATTTTTTAGCATCTAGATCGACCTGATTTTGGGCCCATACCCGCTTCTCCAGCGGAGTTTCACTCGTCACCTCATGCTAGACTGGCCTTCGAGCCGGAAACGCACTTTCCATGCGGATTCTCACCCGCTACATTCTCCGCGAAGTAACTTCGCACGCCCTGATCGGCGCGGCCATCTTTACCTTCGTACTGTTCACGCGCGATCTGGGCCGCATCCTCGAATTGGTAGTTCGCGCCAGCGCGCCCCTGCCCAGCGTCGCCGAGATTTTCTTTTACACCGTTCCCCTCGCCCTTACTTACACCATTCCTATGAGCGTGCTGGTGGGCATTCTCATCGGGCTGAGCCGCCTCGCCGCCGACAGTGAAATCACCGCCATGCGCGCCAGCGGCATGGGCGTTTGGAGCTTTGGCCGCGTGCTCTCCATTTTTGTAATTGCCGCGGGGCTCATGGCTCTAGCCAACAGCTTGTACATCGCCCCGTGGTCGCTGGCTTCTCTCGGACGTCTCGAAGATCAACTCAAAGGCTCACAAGTCTCCTTCGAAGTGCAGCCGCGCGTCTTCTATGAAGGCTTTCCAAAGATCGTGCTCTACGTGCAGGATGTGCACACGGCACAGGGCGCAGCAGTGTGGAAGGGAGTCTTCCTCGCGGATATCTCCGACGCCTCCAATCCCCGCGTCACGCTCGCTCACGAAGGCATTCTGGTTCCCGAAGGAAAAGATCGGCTTCATCTCCATCTGGTCGATGGCGCTACGCACGACACCGATCCCGCGCAGGCCAATCACTATCAGATCTCGACTTTTCAGCAAACCGATATTCCGCTCGACTTACCCTCCGCGGAAAACAAAACGGAAGAACAGGTTCCGGTAGGCGTAGTAACCACCCGGGCTCTACCCGATCTCGCGCGCCGCGTCGATCCCGTGTCAGCGCGCTGGTATCTCATCGAATTCCACCGCCGCTTCGCTTTGCCCACGGCGTGTGTCGTGCTCGCGATGGTTGGAATTCCTTTGGGCCTTTCGTCCAAGAAAAGCGGCAAGTCCGGCGGATTCGTGCTCACGATTGTCCTGGTCTTCATCTACTACTTTGTTTCTTTGATAGGAGTATCCCTCGCACGGCAGGGAAAACTTCCGCCCGCGCTCGGAGCCTGGCTCGCAAATATCGTATTCTTCGCCGCAGCCCTGTTTCTCTTGTGGCAGGCCGAGCGGCGGCCCATTGCTCTTTCCGCTTTCAAACTGCCCTGGAAGCGAACGCAGTTGCTGGCGAAATCCGCTTCGAACTTTCCCTCGCGAGCCATTCACCTCGCTCGCAGAGATAGCGGCAACGCCTTCGAACGCGCCTCCACCCGCCGCCGCGTCTTCAGCGCCACCTTTCCCACCCTGCTTGATGATTACGTGCTGCGCGATTTTTTCGTTTATCTGGGAATGATTCTCTCTGCCTTTATGGTTCTGTTGCTGGTCTTCACATTATTCGAATTGCTGGGAGACATCCTGCGTAATCAGACTCCCTTCATCGTGGTCGCGGAGTATCTGCTTAACGTCGCACCCTACCTGCTCTACAGCGTCGCCCCCCTGATCATGATGCTGGCCGTACTCATCACCTTCGGACTGATGAACCGCTCCAACGAGATAACCGCCATCAAAGCCACCGGAACCAGCATCTATCGCACCGTCACGCCGGTTCTGGTCGCGGCCGCCATACTGGCTGTGGGCCTTTTTTTCGCCGACCAGTTTTACCTGCCGCGCACCAATCAGCGCCAGGAAGCCCTGCATAACCAGATCAAGGGCAAGCCGGCGCAAACTTATCTGCGTCCTGATCGCCGCTGGATCTTCGGCCAGCACAACGACATTTACTACTACCAGTTCTTCGATCCCGATCGCGACCAGTTCGCCAACCTAACCGTCTTTCGCATCGACCCCGCCAGTTTCTCCATCGCGCAGCGCATCCACGCCGGCCGCGCACACTGGGCTGACAATCTAAATCGCTGGATCTATGAACAAGGCTGGCAGCGCTCGCTCGATGGCGCAGCCATCGCGGACTACCGCACCTTCGACGTCTCCACATTTCCGGAGCTCACCGAGACTCCTTCGTACTTCAAGAAAGAAGTTAAGCAGTACTCCGAAATGAACTATGAGGAACTGAGGAGGTACATCCGCGACCTGCAGCAGAGTGGATTCGACGTGGTGCGTCTGCGCGTGCAGTTAAACAAGAAGCTCTCCTACCCGCTGATCACCCTGATCATGGCGGTGCTCGCAGTTCCCTTCTCTCTTTCCGCAGCAAAAAAAGGAGCGCTCACAGGAGTCGCAGTCGCCGTCGGAATCGCCGTGGTCTATACCGTGGTGTCGCGATTATTTGAGGCCATGGGAGACCTCAGCCAACTCCCACCCGCGCTCGCCGCCTGGTCGCCGGATTTGATTTTCACGCTGCTGGGCGCATACCTGATTTTGAAAATTCCCACGTAGAAAGTAGCGCCGCCGTCCCGGCGGCTGTCCGGCGGGCGTCCTCGCCCGCCGCGCCCGCTACTTAACCGCTACGCCCGTAGGATTGTTATCAGTCTCGAACGCAGTCAACGGCGTCAAGGTACCGGTGGCCGGCGTAATGGCGAACTCAGAGACAGTCGCCGAATTCTGGTTGGTCACAAACAGCCACAGGTCATCGCTGCGAATGGCAAGCAAAGTGGGATACGAACCGACATTCACGTTCGCAGGTGTAAGCGGCGACAAACTACCGGTCTCCGCACCGATACGAAATGCCGAGATTTCCCCCGACCCCGTATCCAACACATAGAGAAATTGGCCCAAAGGATTTACCAACAAAGGCCCGGGATTGTCACCCACGATGTAGGGCGAACCAGAGACTGGCTGCAGGCTGTAATTCGCGCTCGGACAGTTCGGTAACGCAACCGCGTAGCAAATCGTGAAAGCGCTGACGCTGTTGCTCGGGGCCTGGTTCGAAACATAAAGAAATCGGTTGCAGGCATCGACGGTCACCCCCGCAGGGGAACTTCCAGTCGCAACTCCGGGCGTCAACGTCGTCGAGGGAATTAATTTCAGCGCACCCGTCGACGAAACAGAGTAGTTGAGAACCACATTATTAAGAGAGTCAGTTACATACAGGTTCTCAGTCGAAGGCGCAGTGAGGGCGGCGCAAGGCGTACTCAGGGTCCCCAAGGTGGGGAAAACGGTCGGAGTGATGGCCAGCGCCGACGCATTGGGAGCTTGGCCCCCCGGCGACAGGGGGAGCGCGAAAGGCGAGCCCGTAACTTCCGTCAAGCCGGCGCTGCTCCCGATACTGAAAACCGCCACGCTTCCCTCGGTGCCCTGGGCCACGAACAAAAACTTTCCCGCCGAATCCATGGTCATCGCAATCGGATTCGTCACCGCAACCGTGCCGATGTTGGCAGCAAGCTTGCCGTCGGAAGCCACTTTAAACCTGGCGATACCATTGACGCTGCCCGGCGTTGTGTTCTGTTGAACGATCACATACGCGTATGAGCCCGCGGGATCAAGAACTACAGCCGTCGGCGTGCCCACCGTGGGCGGTCCGTTCACATTGTTAATCTGCGAAACGCTGCCATTGCCCAGATCCAGGCTGAAGGTCTCCATCACGCGATCTGCTTGCGTGGTCACAACAATCAAGCCATTGTTAGAAGCGGAATATTTGCCGCTGCATGCCACCAACACGCCCACTGCGATTAAAACCAGAGTTCCCGCTATCCAGGTAAACCTTGTCCGCATCCTTCGTTATTTCTCCTATGAACCTTGTCGATGAGCGTGCTGCCCCGTCGCCGGCCGCGCAAACCTAATATGACTATGACTTTAGGGCGCGTGTTGCCATCCATCTATGTATCAGGAATGCGCGGGAAGAGCAAACCCCCGCTCCCTCCTGTTGGAACCTGCCAAAAGGCCCGGAGTTGCCCAGCACTAATAAAGCCCCTTCTCCCCCGGTGGCCGCGTCTTCCACCTCCGGTGCACCCACAGCCACTGCTCTGGATAGTTCCGCACATACTCTTCGATAATCGAAGTAAACTTCTGCGTGTTGGTCTGGATATCTGCCTCCAGATGGCCGGTGCGAATCAGTTCCACCGCCGGATCGAAGCGTAGCCGGTACTTCCCCAGTTCCCCATCCCAAATCGTGAACGTTGGCACCACCGCCGAATCGGTGCGCAGCGCGATTCGCGCCAGGCCACTCGCCGTGCACGCCGGAATTCCGAAAAAATTCACAAAAATTCCTTGTGGCGGTGTCATATTTGTATCCATCAAGACTCCCACCACTTCTCCAGCCTTCATCGCCGAAAGCAACCCCCGCACAAAATCGCCTTTGTCCACCACCTTGTTCTTGTGCATTGTCCGGTATTCGCGGGTCAACCGGTCGAGGTATTCATTGTCCAGAGGACGCATGACCACATGCATCCAGTGCCCATGCATCGAATGTGAGAACGCAGAAAGTTCCCAGCCGCCAAAGTGCGCCGTCAGAAACAAAACTCCCTTGCCGCGAGCGTACCCGCGTTCGTAATTCTCCAGTCCGTCGTAGACGATGACCTGCTCAATATTCTCCAGAGTGTATCTGGGAAAGTGGCAAACCTCGGCGAGTTGACGCCCCAGAGAAGCAAACTCACCGCGCAAAATACGCGCCCGCTCCGCGTTTGTTTTTTCTGGAAATGCCAGCGCGAGATTGCGCATGCCAACCTGCCGCAAGCGCGCGTGCACAAGATAGACCAGCCAGGCCAGACCAATGCCCAGACCGCGCGCCAGAGGCCGCGGCAAAAAGCCAAGAATTTGTATGAACGGCCAAGCTGCCGCGTACTCAAGTCGCTGCCGCATTCGGGGGAAGCGTGAACCTACCACCGCCAAATATTATTTGCAAACGATCTAAGAATCGGGGCTTCGGCTTAAAAACTTCAGAGGACCTTGACCTTGTGTGCTTTAGCTGAAGCCCGATGGCCGAAGCCCGAAGCCAGCTCTATTTCGCAGCCTCCTGAGCCCACTTAGCCAGGGAAGTAAGAAACGCATTCGATCCCGCCGGAGGCTCGATCTCCCCAATCAGCGAAGTCCGGAACGGCACCATGCGCCCGTAGAATTCTCGCGTGCTGTCTTTGTCCTGTTTCACCACCGCGCCGTTCAGGCTCACTCCGGCAAACAGCCCGCGAGCCCGCGAATAGGTGAGCACTTCGGCTCGCATCTTCCAGTCGGTATTGCCCTCAGCGTGCCGCCCCACCGGACCGGCCGCCACCGAAGCGTCCGCACCCAGTGCGAACTCGCTCGACAGCAAATGCTTCATGCCATCTTTGTTCATGATCAGCATCACCAGATCAACCGCCTGTCCGCCGATCTGAAAACCAAAGCTCCCGCCGGTTACCACAAAGAATGCCGGAGAGCTCCAGCCCTTCGGTGTGCGGCAACTCGCCAGCCCGCGGCCATATTTTCCGCCAACGATAAATCCGCCCTTCAGCATCGACGGCACTACAGCTACGCACTCCGCCGAGCCCAGCACCTCTTGCGGAATGCCCTTATCCGGCGCGCCCTGAATTTCATCCAGCACGTCAGCCGCAGCCTGCACCCGGTCAGACGCCTTCGTCTCCCGCTGCGGCGGATCCTCCGCCGCAAAACTCGCCGGGATTCCAGCGCCAAAAGAGAAACAACCGACAGACACAATTACGGTCAGCAGCACGAGCTTCTTCATGAATTCCTCATCATTGAGCGATTGGAGTAATGCTTTGGATTGTAAACGATGCGAGCCGCCTTGTCTTATGCGGAGCGCAAGTAGGAGTTGTCCACTGCCGAGGCCGAAGAAGAGAGGGTCTAAGCGGGGTCAAGAATCTCTGGAAGACAAAAAATCGGGGTCAAAAGTGGTGACCCTAATCGCCACTCCCAACCCCGTCTCCCAGGTTCTGTGGTAGGTGACGCGAGTATGCCGCCCAGCAGCATTCCACGCAAGATTACCGAGGTCAGTGTCCCGAAGTAACTTATCCCGCCGCCGTCATCCTAACCCCAGCCGCCCTCCAGGAGTAAAGCAGGATCTCTAGAATGCTGGGTACTAGGTACTGGGTACTCGCGACTCGCGACTCGGTACTGCCCTACTTCGCCGCCACCAGCGAATGCGTAATCGCATGTACCGACAAAGCGATCCGGTTCTGCACACCGACTTTGCGCATCAGCTTAGCCACGTGGGCCTTCACCGTGCGCTCTTCGATTCCTAACTGAGATCCGATTTCTTTGTTCGAGCGCCCGGCCACCAGCATCTCCAGCACTTCTTTTTCGCGGTCGGTGAAGGTCACTCGGCCGGCGGGAAAAATTCTCCCCGGCGACGATGAGACTCTTTCAATGAACATTGAAAGCACTCGCCGCGGAGCCCACACCGACCCCTGACTCACGATGCGAATCGCTTGCGCGAATTCGGCTGGCGAAGCAGCTTCATCCACGTAGCCTTTAGCGCCGGAGGCAATCGCTTTAAGAATCGTCTCTTCGTCCACGCCGGACCCGGTAACAATAATGCGCAGATCGGGACGCGTAGCTTTCAGGCTCGCCATTACATCGAACAAATTCTGCCCGGAGCGGTTGCCCAGCAAAATCAGATCGACGCTCTGCAAAGTAGCAATTTCGGCGAGGCTGGCGGAGATTAGCTCGAACTCAGGTTCGCTGTCGAACAACGCGCGAAACCCCACGAATCTCAGAGGATCGCTCTCAACTACGGCTAATCGGATGATCGGCTTTCTGGCAACTGCTGCTTTCATAGGTTTCCCTGTAGGCTTAGGTTCGTAGTTAAGAGCATAGCGGCATTCCGCCCTCCTGCAAAGAGAACGTGACCGAAGGGAAATTACGGGAGTAACATGAAGCGAAAGCTCAAAACAGCCTTTTTGCAGCGCAATTGGCAGCCTGATTCCTGCCTCGATGCTGCTGGAGACAATTAAGTGATCAAAGTAACTTCGAGCCGTGTAGCTCCACATAAATTCGCCGCTATGAAAATCGTTACCACGCAGTTACTCGCTCTGATCGCGGGTGGTGCGATTGCGATCTCTCTCATATTCGCAGCCGTGCCAGCCCTGGCTCAGACCGCCCCCACCTATCAGCCGAAATTCGCCGGCGACCCCGCCCGCTCCGATTCGGAAGCGGCGGCCCTCGCCTACATGCGCGTGGTTCTCCGCGCCCAGCACCGTTTCGAAAAACAATACGGACACTTCGCAACTTCTCTCGCCGAACTGGTGCACTCCGGCTCTTTCACCAAGCGCATGGTCGATCCCAACCGCGGCGACTACACCGCCAGTTTCAAAGGCAAGAAAGACAGCTTCATTCTGACCATGACCCCGCAGCATCTCGACGCCCAGCACCGCTCCTTCTACGCCGAAGACGACGGCAAGATTCACGCCGACGAAGAAAAACCAGCCGACGCCAATTCGCCATTAGTGAAGTGATTTTCCCGAACCTACTCTAACCACATGTCATCCTGAGCGAGGATTGATCTTCGCGCCCAAGCGCGAAGATCAACCGCAGCTGAAGGATCCCTTTCACCGAAACACAGCCATTGGCTTCGCTAGGCGTTTCAACCGCGTTACTTCTCGTCTACCAGCGGTTGGTGCCACGCTGCGAAGTGAGCGAACAAACCCCGAATAAGGAATCGCTCGCAGTTAGCCGGCTGGCCAGTCAGTGCATGTCGGTTGCATCATTGCACGCACCCAACCGGCCCAGAAAGCCCATTTTGAAGGCGTAAGCTCGCGCTCTCTGCTTCGCCGAAGCCGCTGGCGTCAGCTCGAACGTGATGTGCTCGACTTTGTCAGAGGACAGGTTGTGGTCCTCCCTGAAGGGTCCAACAAAAGTCAATGGGTTTGGCAGTAACTCCTCAGTGTGAGCGAGGAAGGGACCCCAGCTACTCCCGTAGCAAAACGACGCGATCGCGCTGCTCGTGATCGAACCGTGGGAGAGAGTCAGACCCGAATAGAGAAAGGCTGAGCGTACGCCAAAAATGCCGAATGGCACGCCATTGTCGAATTTGAACTTCACAGAGCACTCAGCAGGGTTGCAATTCGGGTCCATCTCGGCGTAATGCGAATACTTTTCATGAATTCGGATAAATTCACGAGCTCCTGAGACGCCGATCTCAAGCCGCGACGCGTCGGAAACGTACTGACGAGCCTCCACCATTGCACGATGCGCGTGATAGAAAAGCAGGCTCGCGCCAATCGAAATTGCCACAAGAACCGCGAGCACAACCCGGATGAGGAAACTCATTCTCCGCATGTTTGTAGAGACCCCAACTCAGGTATTATGGTTCCCTCGTCGCGCAATCACAAAAAAGATAGAATCAAATTTTAGGAGGGAACTTATGTCCGCAACGGTCGGCGCGCCCGCGCCCGAATTTTCATTGAAAGATCAGGATCAAAAAGAAGTAAAGCTCAGCGACTATCGCGGCAAAAAACCCGTAGTGCTCGTCTTCTACCCGCTCGACTGGAGCCCGGTCTGCACCAAAGAGCACGCCTGCATGGTCAACGACAAAAAACAATTCGACGATCTCGATGCCCAGGTCCTCGGCCTCAGTGTCGACAGCGTCTGGTCGCACAAGGCCTACGCCGACAAGATGGGCATCCACTATCCGCTGCTGGCCGATTTCCAGCCCCGCGGCGCAGTCGGCGCCAAGTACGGAGTCTATCTTGAAGACAAAGGCATCACCGGCCGCTCCATCTTCATCATCGACCGCAACGGCAAAATCGCCTGGCGCAAAGACTACGACATCCCGGTCGTCCCGGATATCAACGAAGTCTCCAAAGCACTGGCCGCAGTGAAGTAACTCTCAAAGAGTCATGTCATCCTGAGCGAGGATTGATTCTTGCGCCCCAAGCGCAAGAATCAACCGCAGTCGAAGGACCCCTTTAGCTGATGGTGCTACCAATATCCTAAGAAGGCGCTCTCAAGATGTACAGATGTACAGCCTACGCCTGCAAGAAACACGCGAACCGCACTACGACCCAGCCTTAATCTCAGTAGCCTTTCCCCCGCTATAACTAACCACCAGCGGCTTGCCGCCATTGGGATAGCGCACCGTCTTCTCCTCCATCGATGCCCCAGCATCGGGCACGCCCATGCCCACGGCGAAATCCGCCTGCAGTTCGTTCATCCCCGGCTTCACTTCATGCTCGGCAACCGCCTGCCAAACCTCCGGCGGCCAGTGTTTGTACAACTCGTGCGGATCTTCCACAAAAAACATTTCATCGGAATAAATCTTGTACTGACCCTCAGCTTCGAATCCGATCGGCACCGCGTAACTCTTCTCGCCTTTTTGAAAAATAGCCATAACCTGCCGCCGGTTCCCTGCTCCAGGCGGCATAGCGGTAATAACATCTTTAACTTCCATTTGTTCGATTGGAAGCAAGAGCCCGCCGTCGTGCGCAAAGTCCACGCGCTTGTGCGCCACATCATAGGGATAATAGGTATAGCGGTATCCTTCTTTCGCCCAGACCGGCTGCTTCGTCAACTGCTTCGCCGACTCCAGATCGAACGGATACAGTTTCTTCGGCACAACGTAGTAATCGGCATTCGAATACCCGGCTGCCTTAGCCCGCTGCTGCTTTTGCAGGGCGAGATTATCCTCATGTCGCTGGTAAAGAATGTAGCCGGCCCGAATCCCGGCGATGGCGACAGCCAACGCCAACGCAATCTGAATCCTCTGCTTAGCCTCTACACTCATCATGCAGTTATAAACTCTACCCTGTGAAACCCCGTGGCCTCTGTGTTGAAGAATTTAGATTCTGCCACCACAAACTGCGTGCCAAGCCCATCCTAAGGTAAACTGAGAGAAGGAAAACCGATGCCCACAGTCACCGAACAAGATGTCCTAAGCGCCCTAAGAAGTTGTTATGACCCCGAGATACCGGTGAACATAGTCGATCTCGGCCTGATCTACAAGGTGAACTTCGCCGAGGCTCCAGCCGAGAATCCCGAGCATGCCAAACAGGATGTCACCGTCGACATGACGCTCACCTCGCAAGGCTGCCCCGAGCACGTCAACATCAGCGCCCAGGTAAAATCGCGTCTGGAACAATTGCCCGGTATCCGCAACGCCGCAGTGAACGTGGTCTGGTCTCCAGCTTGGACCCCCGAGCGCCTCAGCCCAGAAGCCAGAAAACAACTCGGCATCGAGTAAGCGAGTTCCGGCGTCTGGCTCCCTAGTCTGCTAAAGCATCACCAGCAACTTCCACGACACCGCGCTCTTGCCGGAAGCCGGCTGCCGGGAAGCGGAAGCCCGGCTTGCCTCACCCGCCTATTTCATCCCAAACGTCCATAGCGCCCCTACCAGCAGCTTCGGTAATGCGCTGCCCCGCCTTCGACGCCATTTCCATTACCCGCATGCCGCGATCAAAATACTCCGGCAGAACCTCTCTCACCTTGTCGAATTTCTCCGGATATTCGGAAGCCAGCACCGCCAGCCCAAGTCCGGTTGCCAGCACGCCCGCGGGATATCTCTTCTTCATAAACAGAATTGTCGCCGACCCAATCGCGCCCGCCACTACCGCTTTCTTCCAGCTTTCCATGATTCCCCCAATTCCAAATTTCTTCCCGCGATTGTACCCGCTCCATCACAATTTACTCCACCTCTCTCCGATGCCTCTTTCCCCTCCCCTGTTGTCGTTCGCATGGATCCAAGCCCGCCCAGCTTCTGTCACTCCGACCGAGCCGGAGCGAATGTGACGGCGGAGTGGAGGAACATGCTTTTCTTCTTGTCCACCACAACGCTGTCATAACGCCCGATCCTTTATACTGCCTCGTTCTCCCGGAGGCTGAATGTCAACGAACCTTAGCCTGAAGCCCGCAATCCTCGCGCTGATCCTCGCCGTCACCCTCATCGCGTCCGCCCAAAGCAAGCCCCGCGCCCGCGATCTCGGAGCGCCTTTCGATGGCACTCCCGGCGCTAACAACGCCATCACCGACGTGAAGGGTGTCGAGGTCGGCCACACCACGCTTATATCGGGCTCCGGCAGGCTTGTAGTCGGCAAAGGACCGGTGCGCACCGGTGTGACCGCCATCCACCCCCGCGGCAAGGCCAGTAATGACGCCGTCTTCGCCGCCTGGTTCACGCTCAACGGCAATGGCGAGATGACCGGCACCACGTGGGTTGAAGATTCCGGCTTTCTCACCGGTCCGGTCATGATCACCAACACGCATAGCGTCGGCATAGTGCGCGACGCCGTGATCGCGTGGAAGGTGAAACATGGCACGCCAGACATGGAAGGTTATTGGTGGTCGCTGCCGGTGGTTGCCGAAACCTGGGATGGCTGGCTGAACGACATCAATGGATTCCACGTTCACGCCGAAGACGCCTTCCACGCCCTCGACGTCGCCCACACCGGCCCTGTCGAGGAAGGCAACGTTGGCGGGGGCACCGGCATGGTCTGCAATGAATTCAAAGGCGGCATCGGAACGTCCTCGCGCGTCCTCGCTGCCAAAGCCGGAGGCTACACCGTCGGCGTTCTCGTGCAATGCAACTACGGTCGCCGCGATCAACTCCGCATCGCCGGCGTTCCCGTCGGTAAGGAAATCCCTGAATATCCCGCCTACGGCGAAGACGAAACCGCCAGTCTAGTAAAAGGCATTTGGGAACAGCCGCCCTCGCTTGCCCCGAGCGAAGCCGAAGGAGCTGTCCAGCGGCGCGAAGCGCCGCTCGCCGACCACGATACCGGTTCCATCATCGTCGTCGTAGCCACCGACGCACCTTTAATTCCCACACAACTAAAACGCATGGCCAGAAGGGTCTCGCTCGGCCTCGGACGCGACGGCAGCTACTCCGGCGACGGCTCCGGCGATATTTTCATCGCCTTCTCCACCGCCAACCCCGGCGCAGTTGGCAGCAAAGGCCTCCACCAACTAACCATGCTTCCCAACGATTCCATGGACCCTCTCTTCCTCGCCACCGTGCAAGCCACCGAAGAAGCGGTCGTCAACGCGATGGTTGCGGCCGAAACCATGAAAGGCATCGACGATCACGAAGTAATAGCTCTACCACACGACCGCCTCCGCCAAGTCCTAAACAAATACAACCGCTTGCAAAAGTGAGATCGAAAGTCAGAGAAAAAGTCTCGTCATTCCGACCGGAGCCGGAGCGAACGCGACGGCGGAGCGGAGGAACCTGCTTTGGATGGCGTGCCAGTTTTGCGCGCTGTTTGCGCAAGAGCGGGGATTTTGACTTCCAGTAAGACGGCACAGCATCAAATTCCCCCCTTCCCACTTCGGGAACGTCCGCTCCTCACCCCTCATTACCTTCGCTGCCCCACCCTCGTGCCTACCACTCCACACATAAAGGACTACACTCGGAATTGTGAAGCGACATTACACCATCGCACGCATCAAAGGCGGCATGCGTTTCACCTGCACCCGCTGCGCTCACTACGTCAGCACCCTCGATTTCGACTTTCACGACGGTAACCTCCGCACCCAGGCCGCAACCGCCATCAATCAGCACGCCACCAACGTCCACCACGAGCCGGTCATGTTCTCCTCCCTCGACACCCAGCAACGCGTTTGGCGATAATCATCAAAGCATATTCGCTGACTCGCGCTTGCTAATTCGATCTCCCGAAAACCGAATGGACCCGAGAAACAAATTAGATTGGACTTGCGTCCACTCGCGCCTTAAAGTCCTTGGGTGCAGCATAGCCGTACCCGAACCCGCAGTGTTCTACGGCGGATGACGATGCCGGAGTCTGCCATCTCACTGTCTCGCCCACCCTTTCGCAATTATCAATTCGACAGTGCCTACGACGAGATGTTCGAGGCCCCGGGAGTGCCCCGCCCGCACTACAAGCCGCTATTTCAAACGCTTCTCGACCTGCCTCCTGAGGAATTGCGCAAGAGCCAGCAGGCCGCCGACCTCTCGTTTCTGCATCAGGGCATCACCTTCACCGTTTACGGCAGCTCGGAAGGCACCGAGCGCGTCTTTCCCAATGACCTTTTGCCTCGCATCATTCCCTATGCCGAATGGCGCAAAATTGAGAGCGGCCTAACCCAGCGCATTGCAGCCTTGAATCTCTTCCTCGAAGACATCTACCACAGCGGCAAAATCCTGGCCGATGGCGTAGTCCCACGGGAACTCGTCTATAGTTGTCGCCACTTCCGCCGCGAGATGCGCGGGCTCTCGGTCCCGCGGGGAATTTACGTCAGCATCTGCGGCACCGATTTAGTTCGCCTGCCCGATGGCAGCTTCGCCGTGCTCGAAGACAATCTGCGCGTCCCCAGCGGCGTCTCCTACATGCTCGCCAACCGCAAAGTTCTGAAGAAAGTCTTCCCCACTCTCTTCCGCGATTACGGAGTCTGTCCCGTCGACCACTACGCGCAAGCCCTGCTGGCGACCTTGCGAGCGCTGAGCCCGCAGAATTCCTCAGGTCGCCACGAACCCACCGTGGTCCTGCTCACTCCGGGCGTTTTCAACTCTGCCTACTTCGAACACACTTTTCTAGCGCAACAAATGGGCATCGAACTGGTCGAAGGCCGCGATCTGCTCGTGCACGACAACGTCGTCTACATGCGCACCACCGCCGGCCTGCGCCGGGTCGACGTAATTTACCGCCGCGTCGATGACGACTATCTCGATCCCCTCTGCTTCCAGCGCAACTCCAGCCTCGGCGTCCCCGGACTATTCAACGCCTACCGCGCCGGCAACGTTGGCTTGGCCAACGCCATCGGCACCGGAGTCGCCGACGACAAAGCCGTCTACGCCTACGTTCCGCAAATCATTCGCTACTATCTCGGAGAAGATCCCGTCCTCGAAAACGTTCCCACTTATTTGCTGAGCGATCGTTTGCAGCGCGATTACGTTCTCGATCGCCTCGATCAGTTGGTGGTAAAGGCCGTGGGAGAATCCGGCGGATACGGCATGTTGATCGGCCCGCAGAGTACTGCCGAACAGCGCGAGGACTTCCGCCGCCGCATCCTGGACGATCCCCGTAACTACATCGCGCAGCCCACGCTGAGCCTCTCGCGCGCCCCGTGTTTTCTCGATGGCGAAGCCCAAGCCCGCCACGTTGACCTCAGACCATACATTCTCTATGGCGAGAACATGACGCTGGTACCCGGCGGCCTAACGCGTGTAGCCCTCCGCCGAGGGTCGTTAGTCGTGAACTCCTCGCAAGGCGGCGGCAGTAAAGATACCTGGGTGCTCCGCGCATGATGATCTACTATGACGATCTCCGATGAATGCCAACCGCGAAAACCCGATGCTGTCCCGAGTCGCCGACAGCCTCTACTGGATGAGCCGCTATCTCGAGCGCGCCGAGCACACCGCCCGCCTCATCGACGTCGATCTTCAACTGCGCCTCGATCAATCTCCAGACTCCGGCTACTCCCGCTGGCTCGTTCTGCTCGCCGCGCTGCAGGTGCCGACTCCCGAAGAAGGCGCACTCGACGCCGAAACTCTCACCTACCTTCTTACGCTCGATCGTGCCAATCCTTCATCGATTATTTCCTGCGTGGCCGCCGCGCGTGAGAACCTGCGCCAGGTGCGCGAGCAGTGCAGCTCCGATATGTGGGAGCAACTCAATCGCCTCTTCCTGCAAGTCAAAAGCACCGCATCAAGCGACGCCGGCCTGTCCGACTCTTACCAGTTCTTTCGCGCCGTGCAGGATGGCGCCCACTTATTTCAGGGCGTAACCGACTCCACCATGTCTCACGGAGAAGGCTGGCACTACATTCAGCTCGGCCGCTTCGTCGAGCGCACCGACGCCGTCGCGCGCCTGATCGGCTCGCACTTCAGCCGCTTTCCTCACGCCCTCGATCAGGCGGTCGAGAGCGAAGAATATCTTGAGTGGGTCGGACTGCTGAAATCCTGCGCCGCCTTTCAAGCCTACTGCAAAGCTCACACCGCCGAACTGCGCCCGCTGCGCGTAGCCGAGTTTCTGCTGCTGAACCCCGGATTCCCGCACTCCGTGCGCTTCTCGGTCGACATGGTGCACGCCGCTTTAACCGCAATCGCAGAGTTGACCGAGCGCAAGGCCGACCAACCCGTCCGCATCGCCGGACGCCTGCAAGCTACCCTAAGCTTCAGCCAGATCCACGAAATCATGGCCTCCGGCGCAATGGCCTTCGTCGACAGCATCCGCTGGCAATGCACGCAAGCACACGCAGCAATCCACCAGGTGTACTTCGACTACTCGATCGAGTCGGCGCTAGTCGCGTAACGCATTGAGTAATTGGGGAATTTAGTAATTGAGTAATTGAATAGTTCAAACCCGCGATGTTGGTTTCAAATTACTCAATTACTAAATTTCCCAATTACTCAATCTCTCTGCTTCTAAGGAGGCCGCTGCCATGATCTACCTGGTCCGCCACAGCACCACTTTCCGCTACCAGCCCGCGGTCCGTGAGAGCGTCATGGAAGTCCGCATGCAACCGCGCAGCGACGGCCCGCAGCACTGCCTCACCTTTCAACTCGACGTCAGCCCCTCGGCCAACATCATGCAGTACCGCGATTTCATGGGCAATACCGTGCATCATTTCGATATCGCCGGAAAGCACACCGAGGTTTCGGTCACCGCGCAATCCTCGGTCGACATCGACCCCACTCCGCCGCCCAACTCCGCCGACGCCGGCAGCTGGAGTGATCTCGACCGCATCGTCGCCTCCGCCATCGGCTCCGACGATTACTGGGAGATGCTTCTCCCCAGCCAGTTCACCCAACCCACCACGCTGCTGCAAGCGCTGGCCCGCGAACTCGGCTGCGAGCGCCGCGACACGCCGCTCGCGCTGCTCACCGAGCTGAACGAAGCCATCTACAACGCCTTCGATTACGTCAAGAACAGCACCAACGTGAACTCTCCCATCGACGACGCGCTCCAATCGCGCCACGGAGTCTGCCAGGATTTCGCCCACATCATGATCGCTCTCGTGCGCGGCCTGCTAATTCCCTGCCGCTACGTCAGCGGATACATGTTCCACCGCTCCGACGCCGACGAAAGTAAAATCAAAGATCGCTCCCTCGAAGGCGCATCCCACGCCTGGATCGAGGCCCTCGTCCCCCATCTCGGTTGGGTCGCCTTCGACCCCACCAACAATCTGGTTGGCGGCGATCGCCACATCCGCGTAGCCGTCGGACGCGACTATACCGACGTCCCGCCCACCCGCGGCGTCCACAAAGGCGACTCCCACAGCGAACTGAGCGTAGCCGTAACCGTAAGCCCCTCCGAACTTCCCCCGCCCGAACAAATCGCCCCCACCTTCGTAATCCAATCCCGCCCCACTCTCCCCCGCAACAACCGCCTAGACCACGAACAACAACAGCAGCAGTAGCGCGTAAGCACAAATTATGTGGAGACAGCCGCCTCGGCTGTCAGCGGAGCGAAGCGACGCCCGTGTAGGACGCGACATTCAGGCTTTGAAAGGCCGCGGCTTCAGCCGCGCCGACAAGATTGATTTTGGGTGGCGCAGCTCTTCAGTTCCGCGATGACGGACGCCACACCAAAAAAAGGGGTTCCACAGCCGCTAACGGCCATTACAGTTCTTGCAGTATAGAATTGGGAGGGAACAGAGAAGCTATACAATGCGCGACATCGACATCCGGCGAGTACTCCGCGAAACGATCACGCTCCGCCATGAAGGCGATGCTGATACTTTAATCGTCGAGGAATTGGGATTGTGCCAGGGCATCGTGCGAGTAGACATGGCCGTGGTCAATGGCAGCATCCACGGATATGAGATAAAAAGCGAACGAGACACCTTAGCTAGACTTCCTGGGCAAACCGACGTTTACAACCGCGCCTTAGATTTCGTAACAATAGTCGCTGCCCAGTGCCATGCTGACAAAATTAGGAAGAACGAGATGGTCCCCGGATGGTGGGGCGTCTGGACCGCCGCTCAAGATGAGGGTTGCGTTCGACTTGAGAGCATCCGCGAACCCCAACAAAATCCGGAGGTCAGCCCCTTCGCTCTCGCTCAGCTTCTGTGGCGCGAAGAAGCTCTCCTGGCATTGGGCAATCTCAACTTGGCGACCGGAATGCGAGGCAAAACACGCGATAAGCTATGGCGCAGATTGGCAGAGCTAGAACTGGAAATGCTCGGTAAAATCGTTCGCGAAAGACTTAAGCAGCGGGGTGCAGGTTGGCGACCTGCTCCGCGACCATCGTGAGGTGGTGGTTGGTTCCAACCTTTCGCCAAGTCGTCGCGTTTCCAGGCCCCGTCATGCCCTCAGCACAATCGGAGATATACCGATCCCCCCAGCTAAAGTCGCGGGAAGAATACTCGGGGCGTTTAACTAGTGATTTTGATAATTCAAAGTACTGATCGAAACCATACTGCCGCACGTTTCGGCCCTTAAGCACCAACCAATTTCCCGGAGTGGTGTACCTGATGCTTGCGCTCATCCGCATTGTGCGGGGATCAAGGTCCTTGGTGACCGGATGAGTAATTCCATAATCCCCGAAAATCAGATCTCGGCGCGGCAGAACACCTTGTCGCTTTTGTAGCGTCTTCCACAGGTCCCACTCACGACGAGGCAACGTGGTGGTCGTTGCAGCGTCGACATCACTCAGGTCTTCTGGAAAGGAGGCTGCCGCGAGAACTATCCGTCGCCATTTGTCTTTGGCGGGCATCATTGAAAAGAGGGAACGAGCCACCAACAATGCCCGCCCTGTGTCCGACCCTAAATCCTCCAAGTCGAGCACCAAATCAATCTCGGTCGTCTCGGCTCCGTCAAGTCCCCGCAACAAGCGGCCCACCTCAGATTCTAGGTCAATATCCTCCTCGAAATCCGCCACGAAGAGCCGAACACACAAGCCGTTGCGGGCCGCTGCGGAATACCTATAAGCAGCAGACAAATAGCCATCCGATTTTTTGCGCGATAAAACCGGAATAGCTTGCACTCCCCGCTCCAAGCAATCAGACAGCAGCGCTTCAAGGGCAACCCGACCATCAGTCAGGCGCTCGTCAGCTGCAGACCACGGCAGCTCGATATACAACGGCCTGTCCTGCCAGCACTTCCAAAGCCGCTCCGCGACTCCACCTATGTGCTCATCAAGGCTCTTGAGAGAGCCCTCACTTGCATAGTCGTAGGGAATGTCAGGGACTTCAATCAAGGGCATTACCCGGGTTCGAACGTCGCCTCTCAGCACCTCTAGAGCTCCATACTCGCCCTCTTTGCCTTTCAGCACCGGAACATAAATAGGCTGCGTAGCCATAATTCCTCAGTCCTGAGGCTCCAGCTCTAACTTAAGATTGGTCGAGCGAGATGCCCCAGCCAAATCCGGGAACAACGACAGGTGGTTAATATTCATTCGGTTGAGCGTCCGAAGACACTCAAGCCGATCCCCATTGGGTATTTTTATTCTGAGCAGCACGGGGCGCGGCGATCCTCCGAACTCTTGCCTTATCCAATTCTCGACAGGGATCCCTATGGGGGATCTGGTAAAAAGACCGCTCTGGCTAACTAGCCGCTGGTTCTCATCTGACAGCGGATCTACGAACTCGATGACTGGTGGCCGCCCTTTTTCAAAGCTCCGCTCCTCCAACAGTTGATCGCTTCTCAGCTCCACCGCCACCTGGTCCAGCCCACAAACGATCCTGTGCTCCGTCGATTCCGGCCCAATCTCCTCAAATGCAAAATAGGCGGCCGCAAAGGGGGACCGTGTCCAATCCAACAGAGGAGTCGCCAAGCCGAAGTGCTGCCCCAGAGCCCACCACTCATTCTCCAGGAGTGATGCGGGGTTAAGGCCACGTCTCCCGCGACTAGCGTAAGTGAAGGACCGCAAGTGCTCCTGAGAATATCTTTCGAGAACGTCGGTACTAGCGGAAACCAAACCCAGCCTCAAGAAAAGCCTGTCGAGCGACGAACTGATCTTCCAGTCCGACCTGCGCTGGCCGCGCCATATATATGCTCGCTTCGACTTGAGCGAAGCATGAAACACCTCGGTCTCTAAGAAGTCGAAAAAATTGGACCAGGCGGACAGCAGGTAAGTGACGACGCCGTCACCTGACTCCTCCGGTAATTGAAGCCATCCAGCCGAGTTGGGCGACTCAGTCACGACGTTACCTCAAAGCATCAGCCCATCAATTAATAAGGAATATACTCGAACGACCGAAAATCTTGAACATCGCCGCCGTAGGAAGCAAAAAGCTCGAACGATGTTGCGGACTGAGCACTGTAAGTTTGAGCCGCTTGCGACACCCAACCTGCCCTGCAGAGCCTAACAGTCGGATGTGACGGTGCCGGCGGCCCTCCGTTTTCCACAGCGAGTAACCCCCTCTGTGACATCCAACCTTGCCCCCATCCATTAAACTAATAGTAATATGCTTCTCCGCGAAATCGTCTTAAAGCAACTCCTGGCCATCCCGGCTGGCAAGGAATCCGACATCCGTAACACCTTATTTTTTGATATTTTGCGTGCAAACCCTTCGCTTGCAATATTTTACGCGGACCTCTTCCGCCGCCAGGACGCTAACCCAAGCCTTATCAAAGAGTTAGAAACTCAATCCGAAAAATTTTTCGCTCCAGATCAATCCACCAGAAACAGAACAACGAAAGGCTCAAACTCCATGGCACTCAACGCCAAGACTCGTGTCTGCACTCACATCAAGGTCAACGGAATCCGCTGCGGCTCGCCCGCGCTTCGCAAAGAAGTCTTCTGTTATTTCCATCAGCGCATGATCCGCGGAGTGCGCACTCCGCCCAAATCGCGCCTCCATCCCATCGCCAACTTCGAGGACGCCCAGGCCATCCAGGCCTCGCTCATGGAAGTAGTCAACGCCCTCGTCCGCAACCACATCGACGTCCCCCGCGCCCGCCTGATCCTGCGCGCCCTAAGCATCGCAGCCCGAAATTCAAGCAAGACTCAATTCGACTGTTTCAGAAGCAACATGGTCGAGGAAGTTCCCGAATATCCCGCAGCCCCGCTAATCACAAGCCCATTCGAAATAGCCGCCGCCGCAACCCTAACCAGCAAAACCTCCGAGCAGAAACTAGAGCGAGAGCGACAGCCAGGCCGCCCCAGCACCGTTGTACAGCCCGCGTCGGCGAACCTTCCCCGCAAACCGCCCACCAGCGTCAAAGCAACCCACCATCCCCGCCCCGCAGCCAGCCGCGCCGGTTAGCCCGACCGCCGCAATGCAAAGTACGATTTGCGCGGCCTACGATTCGTATCAGGGCACGTAAAGTGCGCATAGCTCGCGCCCTTTAGGCGCTGGTTCGCCATGGAGTGAGTTCCACTTGAAGCGGAAGGACTCCTGCAAATGCAAAGAGGCGGACAGGAGTCTCCGCCCCGAACGAGCGACTCGGCACTAGGTACTGGGTACTGGGTACTAGCTACTAATCGACCACGGCTTTATCGGTGATCTCCAGCCCGCGGTCGATGATTGCAAACGCCTCACGCAACTGCTGCTCGGTGATGCAGAGTGGGGGGTTAGTGAAGAAGCTGTTCCAGCGGACGAAGGTGTACAGGCCTTGCTCGCGGAAGAAGCGGCCAAGGGCGGCCATCTCCTCCGAGGTGCCGTTGAATGGGGCCATGGGCTGGCGGGTCTTGCGATTGCGGATGAGTTCGACGATGCCGAACAGTCCGATGGAGCGCACCGCGCCCACCGACGGATGCTTCGCCTGCAACTCGGCTCCGAGAGCCTTGAGCACGACGCCCATTTTGTTGGCGTTGTCGATCAGGCCATCTTCTTCATAGACGCGAATCGTGGCCAGCGCCGCCGCGCAGCCCATGGGATGGCTGTTGTAGGTGAGGCCTCCGTAAAAGACTTTGTCCTGAAAGTGTTGCGCGATGTGATGGCGCATACCGACCGCGCCGAGCGGCAGATAGCTTGAAGTTAATCCCTTGGCCATGCACAGCAGATCGGGAACCACCTTCCAGTGATCGACGGCAAACCACGCGCCGGTGCGTCCAAAGCCGGACATGACTTCGTCGGCGATCATCAGGATGCCGTTCCTATCGCAGATCTTGCGCAGGCCTTCGAGATATCCATCGGGCGGCACGAGAATGCCGTTCGTCCCGGTGACTGGTTCGAGAATGAAGGCGGCAATCGTGTGTGGACCTTCGAGTTGAATGGTCTCTTCGATCATGGCCAGCGACGACTCGGCCGACTCCCAGCCGCGCTCGACGCCATGATAAGGATCGAGCACGTGCACCACGCCCGGCATGCCAGGCTCAACGGCCCATCTGCGGGGATCGCCGGTGAGGCTGATCGCGCCCGCGGTCGCACCGTGATAGGAGCGGTAGCGGGCGATGATCTTGTGGCGTCCGGTGAAGAAGCGCGCGAGCTTGATGGCATTCTCGTTGGCTTCGGCGCCGCCGTTGGTGAAGAAGAAGGTGTCGATATCGCCGGGAGTGATTTCGGCGAGTTTGGCGCCGAGACGCGCGCGGACTTCGGTCGCCATGAAGGGGTTCGCGTAGGCGAGCGTCGCGGCCTGGTCGCTGATGGCCTGAATGACGCGCGGGTCGCCGTGTCCGATGTTGACGGACATGAGCTGGCTGTTGAAGTCGATGAAGCGCTTGCCTTCCGGCGTGTAGAAGTAAATCCCCTTGGCGCTGGCAACGGGAATGGGATCAACTTTGGACTGCGCGGACCATTCATAGAGCGTGTGCTTACGGGAAAGGTCGACGATTTCTTTGCCAGACATCGTCGGCGTGGTAAGAGTTGTGGTCATGGATCGGTCGGCTCGCAGGGAGAATCTTGCGGCTGTGCTCTTTGGCCCAGCGTTCGACTACGACTTTCTTGTCGGTGTAGAACTCGATGGCGTCGCGGCCCTGGCCGTGCAGATCGCCGAAGAAGCTGTTCTTCCATCCGCTGAAGGGGAAGTAGGCCATGGGCGCGGCGACTCCGATGTTGATGCCGATGTTGCCCGCGGGCGCTTCGTAGCGGAAGCGGCGCGCCGCCGAACCGCTCGAGGTGAACAGCGACGCCTGATTGCCATAGGCGCTGCGCTCTAGGAACGCGAGCGCGTCGTCCATGTCGTTAGCGTGAACCAGGCTGAGAACTGGACCGAAGATCTCAGTGTCGGCGAGATCGCTGGTTGCGGGAACGTTCTCGAGGATGGTGGGCTTCACGAAGTTGCCGGATTCATATTCGGGATCTTCGAGTTGCGGCCATCGAGCAGGACCTTCGCGCCTTGCTTCTCGCCGAGCGCGATGAGTGATTCGACGCGCTCTTTGCTTTGCGGCGTGATCACGGGGCCCATCTGCACATCTTTGTCGAGGCCATTGCCTACTTTCAGTTTGGAGGCGGCGTCAGAGATGGAATCTCGGAACGTCTTCTGCGCTTCTCCTACAGTTACTGCTACTGAGACGGCCAGGCAACGCTGGCCAGCGCAGCCGAAGGCGCTGTCGCTGATGATTTGGGTGGCCATGGGCATGTCGGCGTCGGGGAGAACGATGACGTGATTTTTCGCTCCGCCCTGGCACTGGCAGCGCTTGCCTTTTTCTCCGGAGCGGGCGTAGATGTAACGAGCAACGGCTGTCGATCCGACGAAGCTGATGGCGCGCACTTTGGGGTGATCGATAAGCGCGTCGACTACGGCTTTGCCTCCGTTGATCAAACTGACTACGCCTTTGGGTAAGCCGGTTTTTTCCAGAAGCTCATATGCGTAGCGCATCGTGAGCGGCACGCGCTCCGATGGCTTGAGGATGAACGTGTTGCCGGTGGCGATGGCGTAGGGGAGATACCAGAACGGAATCATGCCGGGGAAATTGAACGGCGTGATCGCGGCAACGACGCCGAGGGGCTGGCGGATCATCATTTCGTCGATGCCGCGGGCAACGTCCTCGAGGTTATAGCCTTGCATCATCATCGGTATGCCGCAGGCTACTTCTACGTTTTCGATGGCGCGGCGCATCTCGGCTTTGCCTTCGGCGAAGGTCTTGCCGTTTTCCTGCGTGATGATGCGGGCGATGTCATCGATGTGCTCTTCGAGCAGCATCTTCAGCTTGAAGAGCGGCTGGATGCGGTCTTCGGGAGGCGTGCGACGCCATTCGGGGAAGGCCGCGGCTGCGGCTTCTACGGCCTGGTCGACTTCTGCCGCATCGGCTAGCGGGACTTGGGCCAGCGTTTCGCCGGTCGCGGGGTTGACTACGTCGCGCCATTCTTTCGCGCGGGAGTCGGTCCATTGGCCGTTGATGTAGTTGGTGAGTTTAATGACAGGCGGAGCCGAAACTATCTTCATGGGGTTGCCTCTTCTATCGCGAAGAAAGCTCCGATCATAATCTGGGTTCGTGCACGTATTTTAGCTGTTGTGATTTTGCGCGCTGCGGTCTTGGCATTCTTCACGATCTGAGCTGCGCATTTCGCCAGGGCATCGTCCCAGCACGATCCAGTACTACTGCTGATATTCTGATCGTCAGCCGATGCAAATTCCACAGAGTAAAGTACCTTAGTTCGTCTGTCCGCCTGCTTCGCCTGCTCCCATACGACGTTGGTAGGAATCGTCACTACCAATGTCCCTGGTTTCTTCCCGCTACTCAGCCGGAAGTTAGAGGACGATTTGAACGCATTCTCTAGCGCGTCTCTGAGCCTTTGAGTCAAGCCGTCATCACCCACGCACCAAACCTCAACGAGGGTGGGCCGGGCCTGGTCCGCTTTCGCTGCACACAGCGTCGCAAACAAGGAAACGGCGGCCATGCTGAATAACATCCAACAAAACGGCAACTTAGGACGACAATTCAACATTTATTTATGCCCTAATAAATACTTCAGCTCTCGATCACGTCCTGCGCGTCGTGAGAATTCCCTGCGATAACTCTCCATGATACTTAGATTACAGGGATCCTTCGACTGCGGTTGATCTTCGGGCTTGGGCGCGAAGATCAATCCTCGCTCAGGATGACAGAACTTTTAGACTAGTTGCGCTACTGCGCCTTTTTTGTCGGCCACGGCCGCCAGGGCCGATTCGAGCACGTCTAGCGCTTCGTCCATTTGCGCGTCGGTGATTACCAGCGGCATTAGCAGGCGGATTACGTTTCCGTAGGAACCTGCGGTGATGGTGATCAGGCCGTGCTCATAGCAATATTGCGAAACTTGTTTGGTTTCCTGATCGGCGGGCTCGCGGGTTTGGCGGGAGAGGACCAGTTCCAGCGCTTGCATCGCTCCTACGCCGCGCACTTCGCCGATTAGTTCCCAGCGCGATTGCCACTCAGCGGCGCGGCGGCGGAAGCGCTCGCCGATTTGATTGGCGCGGGCGCACAGGCTCTCCTCGTCGATGGTCTCGAGCACGGCTAGCGCGGCTTCGCAGGCTGCGGGATTGCCGCCGAAGGTTCCGCCCAGAGCGCCGGGGCCGGGCGTGTCCATGATTTCGGCGCGGCCAGTTACTGCTCCCAGTGGCAGGCCGCCGCTCAAGGACTTCGCCATCACGATTAGATCTGGCTCCAGGCCCAGGCGCTCGCTGGCGAACATTGCGCCGGTGCGGGCGAAGCCGGATTGCACTTCGTCGGCGATCAGGAGAATCCCGCGTTTACGGCAGATCTCCGAAAGGATGGGGAAGAACTCGCGTGGCGGTGTGATGAAACCGCCTTCGCCCATGATGGGTTCGACGATCACAGCGGCTATGGATTCCGCAGCGACTACTCGCTTGAAAGTATCTTCGATGTGGTGGGCGCAATGAATTTCGCACGACGGATATTGCAGCGAATAGGCACAGCGGTAGCAGTAGGCGAAGGGCACGCGGTAGACATCGCCGGGGAAAGGCTCGAATCCGGCCTTGTAGGGATGCGTCTTGCTGGTCGCGGCCATTGCCATGTAGGTGCGTCCGTGGAAAGCGTCTTCGAAGGCAAGGATCGCGGGGCGCCTGGCGTAGGCTCGGGCGATCTTGATGGCGTTCTCAACTGCTTCAGCGCCGGTGTTCAGCAGGATTGTTTTCTTAGCGAACTTCCCTGGAGTGATTACATTCAGGCGCTCCGCCAGCGCAATATAACTCTCGTACGGAAGCACGTTGAAGCTGGTGTGCAGGAAGCGATCGAGTTGGTGGCGGATTGCCTCGATCACACGCGGGGCGCGGTGACCTGAGTTGACGCATCCGATACCGCCGGCGAAATCGATGTAGCGATTGCCGTCAACGTCTTCGATTTGAGCGCCTTCGGCTTTCGAGACGAAGATCGGCGTGGCATGGAAGACGGCGCGGACTACGGCGGCGTCGCGGCGCCTCATCAGATCGCGCGAGCGCGGGCCGGGGATTGGGGTGTTGATTCGAATCGTGGACATGGTGGGTCTCGTCGTTGGTCGTTGGTCGTTAGTCGTCGCCGTCGGCCATCCGAAATTCGGTCGAGTTCGTATGGCCGGCTCTCGCTGATATTTTCTTTCGCCCCTTCGGGGCTTCGTTGTTCTGCGCTTTGTCTACCCACGGCTTTCGCCATGGGCTGCGTTTCTTGCGCCGCTTCGCGGCTTCACTTCGCGTTGCTCGGTACTCCCCGCTCGCTACTCGGCACTACTTCTCAGTACCAGCCTATTGGTTGCTCGTTCAGGTTGATGTAGACCTGCTTGGTTTCGAGATATTCTTCGATGCCCCATGGGCCTAGCTCGCGGCCGAAGCCGGATTGTTTGTAGCCTCCCCACGGGGCTTCGACGTAGGTTGGCTGCATGTGATTCACCCAGACTATGCCTGCACGCAAAGCTTTGACTGCGCGCATGGCTTTGAAAATGTCGCGCGTCCACACGGCAGCAGCTAGGCCATAGGGGGAATCGTTGGCGATTTTCAGCGCGTCCTTTTCGTCTTCAAACGGAATTACCGCCGCTACCGGACCGAAGATTTCTTCGCGGGCTATGCGGTCGGAGTTTGTGACATCCGAAAAAATCGTCGGCTGGATGTAATATCCTTTGCCGATTTTTTCCGGGCGCCCGCCGCCGGAGGCTAGCTTCGCTTCTTTTTTCCCGACCTCGATGTATTCGTTGACGCGGTCGTATTGATCTTTGCTGACGAGCGGCCCCATCTTCGTTTCGCGATCGAGCGGCGGTCCTAGTTTAATTTTCTTGGCTTTCTCCGTCATGGCTTCGACGAACTTTTTGTAGATCGATTTCTGTACCAGGATGCGGCTTCCAGCGGAGCAGACTTCGCCCTGATTGATGAAGACACCGAAGAGCGCGCCGTCGATGGCGGCTTCGAAATCGGCGTCGGCGAAAAAGATGTTGGGGGATTTGCCGCCGAGTTCCAGCGTAACGCGCTTCACCGTATCGGCAGCCTGCTTCACGATGATCTTGCCCACGGCGGCGCTGCCGGTGAAAGCGATTTTGTTTACGTCGGGATGCTGGACTAGCGGTGAGCCGCAGGTTTCGCCGAAGCCGGTGACGATATTGATTACGCCCGGAGGCAGGCCGCAATCCGAGAAATATTTTGCGAGCTCCAATGCCGTGAGCGGCGTTTGCTCGGCTGGCTTTAGGATGCAGGTGCATCCGGCGGCGATGGCTGGAGCGAGCTTCCATGCGGCCATTAACAGCGGATAATTCCAAGGAATGATTTGTCCGGCGACGCCTACCGGCTCTTTGAGCGAGAGCGACATCGCGTTGTCTGGAACTGGGTTGACGTAGCCGACTACCTTGGTGGCCATGCCGCCGTAGTATTCGAAGCAGGTGGCGGCGTCGTTGACATCGAATTCAGCTTCAACGATGGGCTTGCCGGTATTGCGGCATTCCAGTTCAGAGAGCGCTGCAGCATTGGCGCGAATTTTTTCGGAGAGGCGAAAGAGGACGCGGCCGCGCTCCTGGGCTGTGCTGGTGCTCCACGGTCCTTCTTCGAATGCGGCTTTGGCGGCGGCTACGGCGCGGTTGACATCGTCGGGGCCGGCTTCGGGGACCTGGGCGATTACTTCTTCGGTCGAAGGATCGTAGACCGGGAAGGTCTTCGCGGTTTTGCTCGCGACCCAGTCGCCGTTGATGTACATCTGGTAGGTTTTCAGTTCGGTGGTCACTCCGCCCGGCATTTTGGTTCTACCTCCTGTGTACCTCAGGGGCTAAAGCCCCAAAATGTTTAGTCACTTAACGGCGCGACTAAAGTCGTGCCCTTCCCGATCTTTCGCTGGGACGCCTTGTGGCGGCCGTAGACGAAGAAGAAGAATGCGGCTAGGCCGATGAAAAATAGCGTGCCGCCGAACATCCATAATTCGTAGGACCTGAGCGACGTAATCTGCTGGGCCGGGAAAAATACCAGAGCGATTCCGAGTACTGTCGTTAGCAGACCACTGGTCCCGGCGAGCAGCAACGTAATGCGGCTGTACTGGCCTTGCGGCGTTGATTCCCGCGCGCCGAATTTAATTAGCGCTCCGAACATATATAGGAACGGAACTAGTTGCAGTACGACCGCGAGCGAGAGAAGCTTTTGAAAAGTTTCCTGCACACCCGCGCCCAGGAAATTCATGATGACTAAAAAGGCGGAAACAATTGCTTGTACGATAAGCGCGGCATAAGGCGTGGCGTAACGCGGATGAATTTTGCCAAGCCATGATGGCATGTAGGAATCGAGGCCCGCTACGAACGGTATGCGGGCGGAGCCACCCATCCAAGCCGAGCCGATGCCTGCGATGGAGAAGCTGAGCATTAACGCGAAGGGCACGGTGATCCACGCCACGCCGATGCGTCCGGCCATGTGGCTTACAGCTTGCACGATGCCCTGGAGTACGTTCACGCTTTTTCCAACGGCGATGAGTAGCGTGAGCGTGGCTCCCACATACAAAGCGCCCGAGAGAACTCCTCCCCACGCTACCGCGCCGGGAAGTGTGCGGCGCGGGTCTTGGATTTCATCGCCCATTACAGACGCCAGTTCTAAACCTACTAAGCCGAAGCAGATTACTCCGAATGAATTTAGGACGAAGCGCGGGTTATCGGGGATCTTAAAATCGGCTGCGGTGATCGTTGTGCCGAAGCGCAACCAGATAACCCCGCCGAGGCCGATTAATACTGCGGCCGCGATGAAAGTCCCGATCGCGCCTAGATTGTTAATCCACTTGCCGACACCGAGGCCCATGATGTTGAACAATGTGAGCAATGCTAGCAACACAAGCGATGTTGTAGACGCGAAGAGTTTGTTATCCGCTAGCGCAAGATGGCTGGGGCCGAGGACGTAGACGGAGACACCGACGAAGTAGAGCATGACAGTCGGCACGTAGAGCATGTTGTTGGTCCAGTAGCACCAACCGGAGAGAAAGCCGTGAAAGTCGCCGAAAACTTCTTTCGCCCAGAGATAGACGCCGCCTTCGCCGGGATAACGATGGGCCAGTTCGATGACGGCGATGCCTTGCGGCCAGAAGAAAAGAAGAAGCGAGATAATCCAGAGCCAGATGGTGACGCCGCCGTTGGCCGCGATGGACGGGACTACGTTCAGATTGAAGACGGCGACTACGAAGAGGAGGACTAGATCGCGGCGTCCAAGGGCGCGGATTAGCGCGGTTTGAGCTTCGGGTTGGGTCGTGGTGGACACTTTTTTCAGCGGGCCGCGACAGCAGGTTCCTCACCCGCGCTTTGCGCGCGTTCGGAATGACAAATTATTTTTAGCTTGCGCGGCAGGGGCAGCCGAGGGCGGCTGTCCCCGCACAAACGACTTCGTTCTTAGTGCGCGGCTAATACTGGTTGGCCGGCGCGTTCTTGTTGGGCTTTCGCCAATGAGTCTGCTATGTCGGCGAAGGCTGATAGATGCCTGTCGATGTCCGCGTCGGTGTGCTGAACGGAAATGGTCCACTGCTCATCCCACCAATACGGTTGCGGCATTACGCCGCGATTGACCATGGCGAACCAGTAGTGGCGCCAGAGATCGATATCGATCGTGGTCCAGTCGCGGTAGTTGCGAATTTCTTTCGGGTAGAGCATCAGCGCGCCGTTCACGCCCGCCTGCGCGATATAGGCTTGCAGTCCGGCTTTTGCGATGGTTTTGCGATAGCCGTCGGCTAGCTTCTTGCTGAGCTTGTCGACGTGCGCGTAGTTGTCGCGGGTGAGGACTTCGCGGAATGTCGCCAGTCCGGCTGCCATCGAAACCGGGTTGGTGTTGTAGGTGCCGCCGTGGAAGACTTTGTGCTGGGAGATAAGATCCATCACGGACTTGCTGGCGCCGAATGCGGCCAGAGGCAAGCCTCCGCCGATTGATTTGGCGAGGCAGATCATGTCGGGCTTCACGTTGAAGTATTCGCTGGCGCCGCCCCAGCTCAGTTTCGCTCCGGTTTTCACTTCGTCGAAGATTAAGAGCGCGCCGCATTTGTCAGCAAGATCGCGCAGGCCGTTCAGGAAGCCGGGTTCGGGCAGGCAGAGGCCGACGTTCATCAGGATGGGTTCGAGAATGATCGCGGCAATTTCGCCGGGATTTTCTTTGAAGCGGCGCTCGACACTGCCGAGGTTGTTGAACGTGGCAATCTTGACGTTGTCGATTGCGGACTTGGGCACGCCCAGTCCTCCTGAAACGGGCGTGGGATTTTCGATGTCGCCGAAGTCAGGGGCGTGAGGCTTCACGCTTACCAAGGCAGAATCGTGCAAGCCGTGGTATGCGCCTTCGAATTTCACGATCTTGTCGCGGCCGGTGGCGGCACGGGCAAGGCGAATGGCATGCATCGTGGCTTCGGTGCCGCTGTTACCGAAGCGGCACATCTCGACGGGAAAGCGGGTGCAGATCTCTTCAGCGAGTTCCCACTCCAAGTCGTGCGGCATGCCGAACATGGTGCCGGTGGAGAGGCGTTTTTCGACGGCCTTCATCACGGCGGGATGGCAGTGTCCGGCCATGAGGGCGCCGAAGGTTAGGTTGTAGTCGATGTATTCGTTGCCATCGAGATCGCGGAATTTGCTGCCGCTGGCTTCCTTTACGAAGATGGGCCAGGGATCATAGTGGCGATAGTTGCTGGCGACGCCGAGAGGAATGCGTTTGAGATTTTTCTTGTGGGCTTCGGCGGACTTGGGGGTGCGGCGCTCGAACGTAGCGAGCTCCTTCTGCAGTTCGGGGTACATCAAGGTCTCCAAGGGAAAGTCAAGCCGGCGGCGTTTCAGGGCGGGCCCGCGGGCCATTAGAATGCCGGGCGGCGAGCCGCCCGGGGTTTGCTGATACCATCTTACACTGGCAAATTAAAAGTAAAACTTAAGGGCAAACTGCACGTCGCGCGCTTCCCGCGCCTGCAGCACTTGGCCAAAAGTTGTATCGCTGAAGTTTCCATCGGGATTCACGAACTGTGTCTTGTTGAACAGATTAAAAATATCCGCACGGAACTGGAAGTACTTGGACTCGGAAACTGCGAGCCTCTTTGAGAAGGTGACATCCCACTGGTTTTCTCCCGGTCCGCAGCAGATCGAGCGCGGCGTGGTGGCAAAAGTTCCGAGCGTAGGGTCGGAGAATTGAGCCGGGTTCAGGTAAAAGTTGCCACTCTTCTTCGGATTCAGGATTTGCAAATGTCCCGTTAATTGCGGGGCGCCGGCGCCCAGGAAGAACAGGCTGCTGATCAATTCGTTATCGTCCTGGGTCTGGATGCGGATGGGAAAGCCGCTTTGAAACTGAATGATTCCAGACATAGACCAGTCATCCAGTAGTTTTTCTCGGAAGCCGCTAAAGCGCTGCACGGGAAGGTCCCAGTAATAATTGATGACGAAGCGCTGCGCGGAATTGAAGAGCGACAGCGCCCGGCTTTTCTTGTAATCGAAGGGATTCACGGTCTCTTCGAAGCTGGAAGCCCAATCCAGTGATTTGCTGAAGGTGTAAGCAGCCTGCATCTGCAGGCCGTGCGAGAAGCGCTTTTCCAGACTCGCCTGAAATGAGTTATAGGTGGACGGAGCAATCGTATCTTCGGCGAAGATGTTGGTGAAGACTGGCACGCCATCAAGAGGGCAGCCAGCGCCTGTAAAGGGAGCGCAGTTTGGAGAGGAATAGGGCCGCAGACCCACCAGCGTGATTCCGCTTGGACCAACAGTTGTGCCTCCGGAAACAAACAATCCTCCCGAGCCTGCGTTGTAAGGCAAATGGAGACCCTGGGAGGCGATTTTCGTCCCGCCCGGAATGAAGAAAGAATTGTCTTCGAGAAATGGGCCGCAGGTGCCGGATCCCAGCGTCGCATTCAGATCGAGGCAAGTCTGCGGCAGACCGGGGTCGATGTCATGGGAAGCAAGCAACCTGTGTCCCTGTGATCCGACATAACCCAGTTGTAAAACCAAGTCCCGCGCTAATTCTCGTTGAAGCGTCAAGTTATATTGAGCGCTGTACTGAGTGCGCATGTGGGGCTGGAAATCGCCGTAGAGGAGCATGGGACGGAAGGAAGACCAGTCCTGGGGAGTTCCGGGCTTGGGACTGAGAATTCCTTTGAATGGGTTGGGACTGACGCCGCCATTTTGCCCGATGAAAGGAGTATTGAGAAAAGTACCGGGCAAGAAAGTACTGCCACCGAAAGGAGGCTCGGCGCCGAACTGTTCGAGCACCAGTTGCTCCATGGGGTTGTAGAACATTCCCCAGCCGGTGCGGATGCTGCTCTTGCCATTTGCTCCAAAAAGGTTGCCCAAGAGGCCGCTGGTGAAATTCGGACTGTAGGCCAGACCGATGCGCGGGGCAAAAGCCTTGTAATAGGTTTGCGTCAGGCCGGCCTGCACGCCCTTGTCGCCGGGAACCACCAAACCGGTGGGCTGAACTCCCGCCTCGGCGCAGGTGCTCACCCCGAAGCTAAGCTGCTCGGCCGCGGTGAGAACGCAGGGATAAACGGTTGAGTTCTGGCCCGGACGGAAGGTTTGGACGTGATGGAGGACATCGGTCAGCGGTGTATCCAACTCCCAGCGCAGACCGTAGTTCAGGGTGAGTGTCGGCTTGATTTTCCAGCTGTCTTGCGCGAAGAGATAGACCCCAGTGGTGCGGATGTTCTCGCGCTGCGCCGAACCCTGCACATAGCTGTCACTAAGTCCAAGCAAGTAGCCGGGGTAATTATCCCCGGCGAAAAGCGAATTTGAGGTCGAGCTATTGAAGGTGTATTCGCCGCTGACGTTGTAGTAGAGAGTCTGATCAAATCGGGCTCGGCGCAAGTCCGCGCCAAACTTGATGGTGTGGTTTGATTTCACCCAGGTGAGGCTGTCGGTCCACATAAACGAATTTCCCACTTGTGGAAGTTCGCCCTCCCAGCCGTTTCCAATGGCAAAACCGCCGCCCACGTCAATGAACGGAACCCCGGTGCGGCCTGCAGGCAAACCGGTGGTGATGCCGTATTGAGGATTCGTTCCCAACTGTCCCTGAATCGAGGTCGCGCCGCTGTTGGAGTCAGACACACCGTTGAAACAAACCGCCTGCGCAGCCGGCGAGACGCAGGAAGATTGAACCGGCCCGGTGTTCTGGGGATGCTGGAAGGTCAACTGGCCTTCTCGCATATACGTAAAGCGGAATTCGTTGATGAGAGAATTGCTGATCGTCCAGGTGTGGCTGGGATTGTATTGCTGGTAGCGGGAACCGACTTTTGCGCCGAAGCCCGGAATGTTCGCTCCCGAAGCCTGGAAATTATAGAAGGGCTGAAAATTTGCGTCGTCGGTGAAGTAGTAATAGAAGCTGAAGTTCTGGTGATCGTTGATGCGATGGTCGAAGCGAAAAGTAAATTGGTCCTGCCGGTCGGCGCTCGCAGGAGCCGCCTGATAAGTGCCATCGGGGCGGTTCGCAGAGGGCACAAAACGCAGAAGGTCCCGGGCTACCGGATCCTGGCACGGGATTGGAATGACGCCGGTAGGGAAAACTTCCGACCAAGGTATGTAGGGGGCGTTGTTGTTATTGGAATTGGGCTGCTGGGGCAACCCAACGATCGAAGCGATACCCAAGGCCGCATCGCAACCTGGGCGCCCATCCAAAGCCTGCGCTAGAAATGGGGTGGCACTGGTACTGGCGTCGATGCCTCCGCCGAACGGGCCGTTGGCCACCAAGCTAGCGGAGAAGTCACCCGTTCTTTCCGCAGGCGTAGGCACGGCCACCGTCTGCCCGGAAATTCCCTGGCGAATCCGGCGCCCTTCGTAAGACGTGAAAAAGAAGGTGCGGTCTTTCTTGAGGGGACCCCCGAAGGTTCCGCCGAACTGATTTTGGTTTTCCTGGGGCTTGACCGTGTTGAAGTAGCCCTGCGCGTTGAGCACGGTGTTGCGGAAGTATTCGTAAACATCGCCGTGAAAACTGTTGGTGCCGGATTTGGTGATCACGTTGACCACGGCGCCGGAGTTGCGGCCGTACTCCGCATCGAAGGTGTTGCTGATTACGCGGAACTCTTCGATCGCGTCGGGCGTTGGCTGGATGGTGGGCAGGTTTACGAATTGATCGTTGGCATCTCCACCATTCACGCTGAAATTATTGGCGCGGCTGCGGCCTCCGTTCACGGAGACCGCTCCGGCGTCGTCACTCCCGTAAAAAGTTCCGCCGCTCGAGCCTAACTGCGATTGCACGCCGGGCTGCAGTTGCAGGAACTGGTAAGTGTCGCGAGCGTTAAGCGGAAGCTCATTGACCGAGCGATTGTTCACCACGGCACCGAGCTGGGTGCTGGTGGTATCGACCATCGGAGCTTCCGAGGTCACGTCGACCACCTCCTGAGTTGCACCGAGTTGCAGGGTCATGTTCAGCGTGATGACCTGGTTGACGTCGAGCGCGATGCTTTTGTGGACGTCCTTCTTAAAGCCGGTTAATTCGCAGGTCAAAGTGTAGGTACCGACGGCGAGGTCGGGAAATCCATAGTCGCCACTGTCACTGGTGATGGCATCGCGAGAGACTCCAGTGGCGTCGTTGGCGGCCGTTACCTTAGCCCCGCTCAACACGGCGCCGCTGGGATCGGCGATGCGGCCCAGGATGCGACCACCGGTGCCTTGGGCTGAGGACAAAGCGGCAGTCAAGAAAGCGAAGGTGACGACGAAGAAAACCGTTCTTGAACACTTCGTGTTCTGCCAGATGGTGTTCTCGCTCAACAAGGTCCAGCGGGCGCGCAGTGAGGGCATTGAACCTCCATGCATCTGCTTCGGACGTCCTCTTCTTCTGACGTCTGAGAGATGTTTTAATTTTCTTGAAAGCGGAAGCTTGTGTGAATCCACAACCTTGCTATAATCCCGCAAGGTTAGAGAAGGGGGTAGCGCGCTGTCAAGGATAAAAAAAGCGCTGTATCCCATAGAAAATTCTTATCGCGAAATTCTTATCGCGGCGTAGCGCTATGGGTTCCGTCAGATCAAGGCCTTATCTAAAGATCGGAGATGTCGCGCGGCAGGTGGGAGTTTCGCCGTCGGTGATCCGCGCGTGGGAGAGCCTGGGACTCACGCAACCGCGGCGCACAGAGAGCAAGTACCGGCTGTACACCGCGGAAGATGTGAAACTGCTGAAGCGGGCGCGCTTCCTGCGCAAGGTGCGCGGGCTGAACGCGGCGGCGATTGTGGAACTGATGCGGCGCGAAGGGCGCGTGCGTGCGTCGGCTAACGGAAGCGCGGGAGCGGTGGGCTCGCATCTGCGCCGGTTGCGCGCCAAAAAGAGGCTGTCGCTGGCGCAAGTGGCGCAAGCAGTGGGCATCTCCGTGGGATTTCTGAGCGCGCTCGAACGCTCGCAGATGAGCGGCTCAGTCGGAACGTTGCGCAAGCTGGCGCGATTTTATAAGACCAACATTCTGGATTTTTTTGATGCCAACGGGGCGAGCAGCCGGCAGGTGCAGCCTGAGCAAAGAAAAGTTCTCGAAGCCGGCCCCGGAGTGACTATGGAATTGCTGGCTTGGGGAAACACGGTGATGGAGCCGCATTTGTTTCGCATTTCGCCGGAGGCCGGCAGCGGCGACTCTTACGCGCACGCGGGAGAAGAATTTATTTTTGTGCTGCGCGGGCAGTTGGCCATCAGTCTGGAAGATGAAGAGTACCGGCTGAAGGCTGGAGACAGTTTTTATTTCGAGAGCGCGACGCTCCATCACTGGAAAAATCCCGGGCGTTCGGAGACCTGGGTGCTGTGGGTAAATACGCCGCCGACTTTTTAAGCTGAGTTTG
Source organism: uncultured Acidobacteriaceae bacterium (assembly GCA_963789875.1). Classification (GTDB taxonomy): domain Bacteria; phylum Acidobacteriota; class Terriglobia; order Terriglobales; family Acidobacteriaceae; genus Sulfotelmatobacter. The sequence goes on from CAWBMI010000004.1 coordinate 50,170, forward strand.
GGAGGGACGATGAGATTGCGACAGTCGCTGACCGTGCTGTTCCTTCTGACGATCATTTTATTCGCTGGTTCGTGCACCAAGAAAGCTCCTGCGCTGAATCTTTTGGTGTGGGAGGGTTACGGTGACCCTGTCTTCGTCAAGGCCTTCGAGGACGAGCATCACTGCAAAGTCTCGGCGTCCTACATGGGTTCGAGCGACGAACTGGTGGCTAAACTGCGCGGCGGCAGCGCGGGAAATTATGATGTGATCTCGCCCTCGAGCGACGTGGCTACGTCGATCGCATCCGCCGGACTCGCAGCGCCACTCGATTTGTCGAAGCTTCCCAGTTACTCGCAACTCTCGCCACAACTCACTTCCCTGCCGTTGGTACGGGTGAAAGGCCAGGTCTTCGGAGTTCCCTTCATGTGGGGGCCTGACCCGCTCATTTACGACACGACGGTATTCGCCCAGCCGCCCGAGAGTTGGAACGTGTTTTGGGATGTGAAATACCGGGGAAAGATTTCTGTGTGGGATGATCTCTCGACTGTTTACATGGCGGCGCAGGTTCTGGGCTATGACAAGCCGGATCCATCGCAGCTCTATAACTTGACCGATGAACAACTCGATGCCGTGAAGAAGAAGTTGCTGGAGTTGAAGCCGAACATCCGCAAGATGTGGTCGACGGGCGGGGAGTTGACTAATCTTTTTCAGAATCACGAAGTGGTCGCGGCAATGGGATGGCCGCTGATGACCAATCAACTGAGGAAGGTCAGCTTTCCTGTCGGCGAAACGATTCCGAAAGAAAATACCACGGGCTGGATCGATCACCTCATGATCACGGCGGGCAGCGAGAACCAGGACTTGGCTTATCAGTTTCTCGAGTACATGATTCAGGCGAAGACACAGAAGAAGGTGACGGACGTGACGGGATACACTCCGGCGAATCCGCAGGCGGCGCAGCTTATGACGCCGGAGGAAGTGAAGAGCTTGCACTTGGATGATGTCGACAATTACCAGAAGCGGCTGTACTTCTGGCAGAATGTGCCGCGCCGCGCCAAGTACAACGAGATCTGGAACGAAGTGAAAGCGGCGCAGTAAGAACGGAATACGAGTAGGGATCAGCCGAACCCCATGGTCTCCATCACAACGGAAGCAAATTTGTCCAATACCGCCAGCACTTCGAGTGGAGCGCCGGCACTGCTGAGGATTCGCAGCGTGGCCAAAAACTTCGGCAAGAATGTGGTGTTGCGGGATATCTCTCTCGATGTCGCCGAAGGAGAATTTCTCACCATCCTGGGTGAGAGCGGGTCGGGCAAGACTACGCTGCTCAGAATTATTGCAGGCTTCGAGAACGCGAGCTCGGGCGAAGTGTGGATGGGCGAGGAAAGACTGGACCGGCAACCGCCTTATCGCCGGCGCGTTAATACGGTGTTTCAGCACTATGCTCTGTTTCCCCACCTGACTGTCGAGCAGAACGTGGCCTACGGCCTGCGCGTGGCGAAGAGACCGGAGGCTGAGATTGTCTCTCGAGCTGCCGAGGCGCTGGAGAAAGTGAAGATGTCGGCGCACGCGAAAGCGAAGCCCTCGAAAATCAGCGGAGGCCAGCAGCAGCGCGTTGCGTTGGCACGCGCACTGGTGAACCGCCCGCGATTGCTTCTGCTCGATGAGCCGCTCTCGGCGCTGGACGCTAACTTGAGGCGGCAAATGCAGGTGGAACTGAAATCTTTGCAGCGAGAAGTGGGGATTTCGTTCATCTTCGTGACTCACGATCAGGAAGAAGCAATGGTGATGTCGGATCGGATCGCACTGCTGCGGTCGGGCGAGCTCGAGCAGGTGGCGACGCCGCGCGAAATCTACGGCCGCCCCGGGACTGCGTACGCCGCGCAATTTATCGGGCACACGAATTTATTGAAGGGCGTGGTGCGTGCGGGAAATGTGCGCTGCGGTTTGCTGGCGTGGCCGGTCGCCCTTCTGGATGGTCCCGCTTTATTTTCATTGCGACCGGAGAATATCCGGCTGGCCCCTGCGAGTATGGCGAGTGCAGGCAGCGTGCGGGTTCGCGGAAGAGTTTGCCACCGGGCATTTCATGGAGCGACAGAATTGATTCGCGTCGAGTGCGCTGATGGACTGGTGCTGGTGGTGCGGACGCCCGGCAGCACAACACTTGATGAGGTCGAACTCGAATTTTCTCCTACGGATGCAACTCCTGTCCGGGAGTCGCCCGAAAGAATCTGATGTTTTCGCGAGCTTACAAGACCGCCGTGACTTTGCCTCCGTTGTTGTGGGTGGCAGTGTTTCTGCTCATGCCGTATCTGCTGATGTTCTGCTACAGCTTCTGGTCGGTCTCGGCGGCGCAGACGATTGTGCATACCTGGAGTTTCGACAACTATGCCCAGCTTTTGCGAGTCGATGTTTATTGGCAGACGCTGTTGCGCTCGATGTGGATTGCCGCGCGGGTCACGATTTTCTCTTTATTGCTCGGCTACCCTCTCGCATATTTTCTTTCCTTTCACGGCGGCAAGAAAAAAGATTTGCTGTATCAAATGGTGATCATTCCACTCTGGGTCAGTTATCTGGTGCGGGCCTACGCCTGGAAGACGATCCTCGGCTCCGACGGAGTTCTGAACACTCTGCTGCAGTACGCGCACCTGACCAAACATCCGCTGGAATTCTTGCTTTACAGCCCATTCGCTGTTGTGCTCACGCTTACGCATATTTACACGCCGTTTGCGTTTCTCCCGATTTACGCGGCGCTCGAACATCTTCCACGGAATCTGGTGGAGGCCTCGCACGATCTGGGCGCGACCCCGGCGCAAACCTTTTGGAAAGTTATTTTCCCGCTGTCGATACCGGGGGTAGTCGCAGGCGCAACATTCGCCTTTGTTCTGAGCCTGGGAGATTTTCTTGCGCCGCTTTTGCTTGGAGGTCCGAGCGGCATCATGATTTCGAACATTGTGGTCAGCCTGTTTGGTGCGGCTTACAACTGGCCTCTGGGCGCGGCGATTTCGTTCTGCATGCTGCTGCTGGTAGTGAGCCTGCTGTTTCTCTCCGAGCGCTTGGAAAAGAAATGGAGTTTCTCGTGAGCGAAACGAACTCCGGTTCAGGCTCTCGCTGGCTGCTGGTGCACGCCGTCGCCGTATTCGCTTTCCTTTATTTGCCGATTGCGGTTCTTATCCTTTATTCATTCAACGGCGGAGGCGTGGGAGGATTTCCCCCTCACCATCTCACACTCGATTGGTATCGCACGCTCTTTGCCGACGCGCCCATCTGGGATTCGGTGCTCAACAGCCTGCAGGTGGCATTCGCTGCGATGGTGATTGCATTAGCATTCGGTGTTCCCGCGGCCCTCGCGCTGGACCGCGCACAATTCCCAGGCAAGGCAGTGTTCCGGCGATTGGTGCTCTTGCCATTGATTCTGCCAGGGATAATCACCGGCCTTTCGCTGCTCATGCTCTTCAACGTGACGGGAACGAAGCTCAGCCTGCTCACGATAGTCTTAGGACACGGGACCGCTTTGATCTCTGTAGCGACGACTGAGGTTTTCGCGGGGCTGCAGAAGCTTGACCGCGCTCAGGAGGAAGCATCGCTTGATCTCGGGGCAAATTACTGGCAGACATTCTGGCGGGTTACAGCGCCGAATCTTAAACTGTCGATAATAGGTGCGGCGCTGCTCATCTTTACGCTTTCGATGGACGAGATTGCGGTCAGTTTTTTTTTGATTGGCCGCAACAACACGCTGCCGCTGGAAATCTGGGGACGGTTGCGCCGCGGCATCACACCCGAAATCAACGCAGTCTCGACTATCATCTTTGTTTTTTCTCTGATCGCAATTATTTTCTGGTACCGTTTGCGGATGCGCGGTGAAAGCGGCGCGGATGTCGGCACCGAGATCGTCGAAGCGGTCGAAGGGAAGGCTGCATGAGCGCGAATCGCAGAGACTTCATCAAATTTGCAGTGGCGGGCGCGATGACGGCGGGATGTCCGGTCGATCTTTCGTTGGTGGCGGCGCAGAGCGGTGAGATGCAAAAAGACGCGCAGGAAGGTCACATCCCGGAGTTGGATAGTGAAGACAATCGCATCTGCCATCAGGTACGCGACGGTAAAGTATTCACTCGGCCTCCGGCTTCGGCGCGGCATGACGTCGTGATTGTCGGCGGCGGCGTGAGCGGATTGACTGCTGCTTATCGCCTGCAGCATCGCGATTTTCTGCTCCTCGAAAAAGAACCCCATTGGGGCGGCAATGCCTACGCGATGGAATATGGAGGCAGCACCTATGGAACGGGTTCGGCGTTCTTAACCAAGGACGAATATACGTACACCTTCGCAAAAGAGATTGGAATGGAGATGCTGCCGATCAACAGTCCGGACGCGAGCATCATTCGCGGCGAGCTGGTGCTTGATACATGGGGCGAAGGACTCGATAAACTTCCTTACGACACTTCAATTCGCGAGAGCTTTAAGAAGTTCAGGAAGGAAATGCTCGCGATCAATGTGAAGAAACGCCGCGAAGAATTTTTCAACCAGCCTTTCTCGGATTTATTGAAGGGGTATCCGGAGGAACTTACACAGTGGTGGGATAACTTCGGGCCATCGAACTGGGGAGCGACCAGCGAGGACACGGCGGCGGGAATAGCGATTGAAGCGTTGCAGGAGATGGTGGAGGAGAGCCGAGCCGATGATCGCTATACCTGGCCTGGCGGTTTGGGAGCGATTACAAAGAAGCTGGCCGAGATGCTGCAGACGAAATATAACGGCCGTCTGCAGACCGGCGCGACCATTGTCTCAGTGGTTTCGGGGAAACAGGAAGTGCAAGTCACTTACATGTTGGCCGGAGAATTGAAAACAGTTGCGGCCAAGGCTGTAATTATGGCAACGCCCAAGTTCATCACTCGACGCATCGTTGAAGGCTTGCCTGACAAGCAGAGCGATGCCATGCATGACATTCGCTACATTCCTTATCCCGTGGTGAATTTGATTTTCGACAAACCGGTTTTCAATCATGGGTACGACACCTGGTGCCCCGGAAATCGCTTTACCGATATCGTGGTCGCGGATTGGGTCATCCAGAAGCAGCCGGGATATACGCAAAAATTCAACATCCTCAGTTGCTATACGCCGATGAAGGCGGAGGAGCGCAGTTTGCTCTTGAGCGAACCGGGAGCGCGCAGGATTGCCACCAACGTACTAAGCGATTTTCAGAAGTTGATGCCGGGGACGAACGTCGATCCGGTCGAGGTGCACATTTACCGGCGCGGGCATCCTTTATATATGTCGACGCCGGGGCTTTATACGAAGGTTCAGCCGGTCGCACGGCATGCCATGGATCGGGTCTTCTTTGCAAACACGGATTCCGAGGGGCCGGAATCGACGACGAACGGAGGGATTCTGGCGGCCCAGCGTGCGGTGAGAGAAGTGGAAGCACGGCTGGCGGGAAAACCGGCCCCGAAAGAAAAAGCGGCAGAGGGATAGCCCCCGCCCACGAGATAACCGCTGCCAGGGAGCCTTTCTCTTCGAGCAGTCGCCGAGGACGCTCGCTGGACAGTCGCCGTGATGGCGGCGCTACTTCACACCAAAGTGCGATCTAATCTACTTATAAGCCACCGCGCATAGTAAAGTTATAGGTGGGGCGCCGCAGCGGAATCCCTCAATAGCTGTATCCATCAATAAAGGACAAACCATACTTTGAGTTTGAGCATTCGTAACATCGCCATCATCGCCCACGTCGACCACGGCAAGACTACGCTGGTCGATGCCATGCTGCAGCAGAGCGGCACGTTTCGCTCGAACGAGCACCACGTCGATCGGGTCATGGATTCGAATGAACTGGAGCGCGAGCGCGGCATCACGATTCTCGCCAAGAACACGGCGATCTTCTATCACGACGTGAAGATCAACATTGTCGACACGCCCGGCCACAGCGACTTTGGCGGCGAGGTGGAGCGCGCCTTGAAGATGGTGGATGGCGTGATGCTGCTGGTCGACGCCAGCGAAGGACCGCTGCCGCAGACGCGGTATGTTCTGAGCAAGGCCCTGGAAGGGCATCTGCCGCCGATCGTCGTAATTAATAAGATTGACCGGCCGGATGCGCGTCCGCAGGAAGTGCTCAACGAAATCTACGATCTGTTTATCGATCTCGATGCGAAAGAAGACCAGCTCGACTTTCCGGTTCTCTACACCAATGCGAAGGTGGGGACGGCGTCGACAGACCTCAAAGTCGCTGGCGAAGATCTGCGGCCTTTGTTCGACGCGATTGTGAAAACCACTCCATTGCCGCAGGGAGACTCGGCAGGACCGCTGCAGATTTTGGTGGCGAATCTCGACTACAGCGATTTCCTTGGCCGGCTGGCGATCGCGCGCGTGTTCAACGGAACCATGCATACGGGCGAAGATGTCGTGATCGCCAAGCGCGACGGCTCGATGCACAAAACTAAGATCACGAAATTGTTTTCTTTCTCGGGGCTGAAGCGCACCGATATTACGGAGACGGTTTTGGGCGACATCATCGCCGTAGCGGGAGTGGAAGGCATCACGATTGGCGAGACCATCACCGATGTAGAGAATCCGGCGCCGTTGCCGCCTATCGTAATCGACGAGCCGACCATCGCGATGACTTTCACCGTGAACACTTCGCCGTTCGCAGGACGCGAAGGAACTTATGTGACATCGCGGAATTTGCGCGAGCGCCTGGCGAAAGAGCTGCTCACCAATGTCTCTTTGCGCGTCGAAGAGATGGGGACGACGGACTCGTTCAAAGTGCTGGGACGAGGCGAATTGCAGCTCTCGATCACGATCGAGATGATGCGGCGCGAAGGTTATGAACTGATGGTTGGCAAGCCGGAGATCGTTACCAAGCGCGACAAAGAAACGGGCAAGCTGATGGAACCGGTGGAGCATCTCACGATTGATGTGCCGGAAGCATTTGTGGGCGTGGTGATGGAGCAACTGGGCTCGCGCAAGAGCGAAGTGCTCAACATGCACAACCACGGCTACGGGCGGGTGCGCATTGAGTTTCGCGTCCCAAGCCGCGGGCTGATCGGGCTGCGCAGCCAACTGCTTACCGACACGCGCGGCACGATCGTGATGAATTCGCTTTTCGATGGCTACATGGAGTGGCAGGGAGAAATTCCGCACCGGCTTACTGGCGCATTGATCGCGGACCGTTCTGGCGCCTCGACTGCCTACGCGCTCTGGGGGCTGCAGGAGCGCGGCGAACTCTTCGTTGGTCCGGGCGTTGAACTCTACGAAGGCATGATCATTGGCGAGAATGCGAAGGATGACGACCTTGATGTGAATGCGGTGCGCGAAAAGAAACTGACCAATATGCGCGCCTCGACAGCTGACGAAGCAATTCGCCTGGTGCCATTCCGGCAGTTGAATCTGGAACAAGCGATTGAGTTCATTGCCGATGACGAATTCGTCGAGATCACTCCGAAATCTCTGCGCTTGCGGAAGAAAGTTCTGCAATCAAACCAGCGCAAGAAGAAGTCAATGGCGACGGTAGAGGAAAGTTGAAATCCAGTAGTGCATCAGAAAAACGTCAAGGCAACTGGCCGCTGCGCATGTTCCTTGTCCCCTGCAGTTGCCGGACGACCTTCGCTGTCGCGGAAAACTACGATCACCGCGGCACAGCCTGGAGCCGCTATTTGATTTGTCCTAACTGCGGCAAGCGGCACGATCCCAAAAACCGACTGCTGCAGGTGGGCTATCACCGCGAAGGCTATTGGCGGGTGGACAAGTGTTGAAGCGTCGTAAATCATCTCCCACAACCTCTCGCCAATCGTCTGACAATCCATTTTTCGAGGGTAGCGTGGTATGACCAATTTGACAGACCTGCTATACTTCTGCCGCATTTGATCTGTTCGCCAGCTCCGGTTCTGATTTTCAGGAAGGTGTTCCCGACCTGCCAGTCCGCCGCATTGAGCTCGCACTTCGACAGCTCGATGCAGAGGAAGATGCGTGAAGAATATTTTCGTAGGGAACTTGAGCTTCAACACGTCGGAAGACGAACTGCGGCAGATGTTTGAGGCGTTCGGACAAGTGGACCGGGTCAGCATCATGACTGACCGCGATACCGGGCGCTCGCGCGGCTTCGGCTTCGTGGAAATGGCTAGCAACGAAGACGGCGAGAAGGCGATTACCGCGTTGAACGGTTCGCAAGTGGGCGGGCGCACCCTCAATGTGAACGAGGCGCGTCCCAAGGCGGAGCACGCCGGTGGAGGTGGCCGCGACCGTGGCGGACGTGGTGGAGATCGCGGTGCCGACCGTGGCGGCCGGGGTGGGGGCGGCGGCGGCGGACGAGGCCGCTGGTAAGGATCCAGATCCAAGCATTATCGGGAACTCCATGCACTAATCGCACACACAACGCCCACTCGTTGAGTGGTTGAGCCAGCCCGTGTAAACTGAAGTTACAGGGCGCCCGTAGCTCAGATGGATAGAGCGATTGCCTCCGGAGCAATAGGTCGGGAGTTCGAATCTCTCCGGGCGCACCAGTGTTCTGCTTTTCCCTCGAAAAGATCTTCCTTGCCCCACTCCGTTCTGCTTCCAGCCTTCAGCATCGACACGTAAAATTAGACTTCTCATGAACTACGACGCGATCCTAGTGGTATCTTTCGGCGGGCCAGAGTCGAAGGAAGAAGTGATTCCCTTTCTTGAAACCGTGCTGCGCGGCCGGAATGTTCCGCGCGAGCGCCTGCTGACCGTGGCCGAGCATTACTACCACTTCGAGGGCAAGAGCCCGATCAACCAGCAGACTCTAGCACTGATCGCCGCGTTAGAGGCGGAGTTGAAACGCGGCGGGCCCAGGCTGCCGATTTATTGGGGCAACCGAAACTGGCATCCTTTTCTCGGCGAAACGCTGAACAAGATGAAACAGGATGGCGTGCGCGGGGCTTTGGCTTTTGTGACTTCCGCATATAGTTCGTATTCCGGATGCCGGCAGTATCGCGAAGATATCGCTCGAGCACAAAGCGAAGTTGGAGAAGGCGCGCCTCAGATCGACAAGCTGCGGCAGTTCTTCAACCATCCGGGATTCATTGAGGCGACGATCGACCGGGTGCGCGAAGCACTCGATGCGATTTCGCCGGAAGCGCGGGAAAACCTACAGATCGTTTACACGGCGCACAGCATTCCGCTTGCGATGGGGAATGCCAGCGATTACGTGAAGCAATTGGAAGAAGTACGGCGGCTGGTTTCGGAAGCGCTGGGACAGAAGAACGACGCGTTGGTGTACCAGAGCCGCAGCGGGACTCCGGGGCAGCCCTGGCTGGAGCCGGATATTCTGGAATATCTGCGCGAAGTGAAAGCTCGGAATCTGGCGTCAGCCGTGGTTCTCGCGCCCATCGGCTTTATCTCGGACCATATGGAAGTCCTCTACGACCTCGACATCGTGGCGAAGCAGTTGTGCGAAACCCTGGCTTTGCCGATGGCACGCGCGAAGACGGTCGGCGTGCATCCGAAGTTCATTGCTGCGATTCGGGAACTGATTCTGGAGAGAATGAATCCGGATTCTGAGCGGCGGTCGTTGGGAACGCTTGGGGTGCGGGCGGATGTTTGTCCGGAGAATTGCTGCCCGCCGCCTCCCCGCTGATGTGGGAGTGTCTTATCTCGCGTTCCGCCCTGAACGTGGAAGGCGGTAAGTGAAATCGATCAGCGGCTGTTTTTCCGATGCCTGCAAGAGCGGGGAGGTGGGACGGCGGGTTGGCGCAAATTATTTTTTCTCTGCGACTCAGAAGTTGACTTTACGGCGGACGCTTTGGCGCACGATCCGATCGAGTTGCCGAAGAGGCTCGTCAGCCTTGGCGTGGATTGACCCCGACATCGGCGCAGTGGACCTAGGCAGAGAAGTACGGCTGTAGGCCTTTGCGTCAGGATTGTTGTAGATGCTAGATGTCGAAGATGAGGAGGGATTGAGCAAAGCTAGTGCTGATGAAGCCCGGAATGGCTCTGATCATGACCGCGACTCCGCAAATGGCGCAGACTGCGCGCCAGCTAAAATTCGCGCGGACGGCACTCATAAGTCGGAACTTAGATCGGTGCAGAACGGGTTCAATTTCATTACCGCACTAATATTACCGTACTAATCTTCGCCGGATCAGGCCGGCCATGGCCAGCAAACACGTGCCGACCAGCATTAGCGATTGGGGCTCGGGAACCTGCACAGTGGCGTAGCAGCGACTGTCGAACAGGCAAACAACGCTGGCTACCGGGCTTGGGGATGCCGGATTGTGGCGCCCTTCCGGAGTAGCCATATCCGCCACAGATGACAGGCTGAGTTTTGTGCCTGCCTGAGAACCCGCCAGCACAGCGAACTGCGGAGCGTCTTGCAAATGCCCCTCGCCAGCAGTCAAGGTGCGAATTGGAGTGGCATAAAGAATGCCGCTTAGGACTAGGAAAGTTAAGGTTAGATACAGTGCAACTCTGGATTTAGAATTTCCCGAGTTACTGCTCCCTCCAAGATACTCTCGTCCCCTTGCGAACATTTCGCCCCCTGGTAAAGCGAGGCCGCGAACGTACAGCCTCGGCTGATACTCACGTCCTGGGCCGGAGCAGAACGATCCGATCCTGACCGGTGAAGGAGCCGATACCAATAATCTCCCCGTGATTGTTGATGCCGAGTGCCTGAATCAGCTCCCACCCCGCAGCTGGGTCCAGGAATTCGTTCAAGTCGTGCAACCGGTTGTCGCGGTAAAGAAAACCGTGGAAGTTTTCGTCGCCCTCGGTGAGCGAACCTCCGACAACTTCGCCTTGGTCGTTAAGGTCACGCGCAATGCTGAAGGAACCGCCAAGAGTTCCGAGCATAGTGCGCGTCTCGTGTTGCTGGCGGAAGGCTTCGATACGGCCGGTCTCAGGATTCAAAGATACGCCGGCGAGTTGGGCAGCGTCATTGATAGCGAGTACGTCGTTGCGGTTGTTGTCGAAAGGGCCGAGATCGACGACCTCGAATCGTTCAGGATTGGTCGCAGCCGCCTTGTTGTCCGGTGCTGCTCGAGTCGCAAGCCGAGTTAGTTTCATTAGACCTGACTACTCCCCAGAGGATAATTCTGCTCCTGCAGACAAATAACGAATATGGGCGTGCATGGTGTCCAAAGCTTCGGTCAAATCACCTGCCGCACCGTCAAAGAGGTGTTCGCCCGTGCGCGTGCGCCAGAGGGAGTAGCTGTAAAAGCTTTGGCGACGCCGCGAACTCAATTTGACGTTTCCCTTGTAGTCTTCGTCCTGAAGCACCCATGTCTGCATGGCGGTGTCCTCGCTTCGGAAATCATCGTGGATTGGGTCACGGGTGTAATCCCCCAAATGAGGTATTCTCGCCAGCCTGGCCATCAAGGTGGTGGGAGAAGCGCGGTCGAGAAGCTAGATTTGGCGGCTCAGGTTTTCCATTACTTGCGCTGCTCTCTTCAGTTGCGCGATTTCTTTTGAGGGTAGACCTCGAACTGCCGCAGCCAGTGCCTCCACTCGGCGTCTTCGGCCTTCTTGCAGGATGCGTACACCTTGCACTGTCGCCTGAATCACGACAGCGCGACGGTCCTGCTTGTCAGTTCTGCTGCGTACTAGTCCTGCCCGCAATAAGCCGCCCACAATCCGGCTCATGGTTGGCGCTTTGACTTGCTCGGCCTCGGCCAGTTCGGCCGACGATTTTGGCCCTGCAAATACCAGGACGGATAAGGCCGACAATTGCGCCGGACCGACCCCGCTTTCACGATCACGAATCCGGAGCCGCCGCAGCAGATGAATGGCGGCAGAGTGCAACCGGTCGGCAGCTTCCAGGACTTCAGGGCTGGGCAATTTATTCTCGCCAGGGGCTTGCACTTTATTAGTTAGCTATGCTAATTAAATGATACTCCAAAATCGAAGGCAAGATGAAATTATGACAGCCAATGCCGCCTCCAGCGAAATCTCCATCATGCAAATCGGTCAGATCGCGATCAACGTGCAAGACACCAACCGAGCCGTTGAGTTTTACCGGGACACGCTCGGACTCAAGCTGCTTTTCACCGCGGGAAGTCTGGCGTTTCTTGACTGCGGTGGGGTTCGCCTGATGCTGACGACGCCCGAGCGGCCTGAGTTCGATCACCCCGCGTCCATCTTATATTTTAAGGTGGCCGACATTCACTCTGCCCATGCCCGCCTGGTGCAACGGAAGGTGAAAACCGAAGGCGAACCCCACCTCGTTGCCAAGATGCCGGATCACGATCTGTGGCTGGCGGAGTTCCGCGACTCGGAGGGCAACATCATGGCCCTTATGGCCGAGGTTGGACACTAGCGGCCGCATTTGTCGGAAAAACCTTAACACAGAGAGAAGGGAGGACAGGGTTAGAAGACCAAACTTTACAAAATGGCGGAAAGGATTCGGACCACCAACTCGGTTTGCCGATGGGTATCAGTTTTCATGAATATGCGCTTGAGATGAGTTCTCGCAGTATGCGGACTGATGAACATGGCGGCCGCAGCTTCTTCGATCGACTTCCCCTTGACCAGATGAGTCGCTAATCCCGCCTCACCGCGGGTCAATCCATAGAGTCTTACCAGCACATCCGCGTTTACCTCCAAACCCGTATCCTGGTCGTACAACGTGAGCAACGCGGTACGGTTCTCGGAGTTTTGCCAGCAATCCAGCCCTGGACCCGGGACAATGCGCACGATGAGGGCATTGTGAGCCGCTTTGCGCGGTAGCGTGACGGGCGAATCCTTCGGCTCTCCCATCTCTGGCGAAGTAATCGCATCCTGCAGGAGTTTGCGCAGTAGCTTGGTGTCGGCCGTACGCTCGGCGATCAGCCCGGTTCGTCCCAGAAAGAGTCCATCTTTTTTCTCGAGGATGGCGTGAGCAGCGCGATTGACCAACTGCGGGTGCCCCTCGAAGGCAACTAACATCGCGCCCTGTCGAACCAGTTCCAAGCCATAAGTCAGAGCGACCATAACGTCGCGGGGCGTTGCTATTTCGTCTTTGCCGAAATGAGAAGCCGGGTCACGAAGCGGAGTTGCGAAAGCTCCATCGGAAAATTCAGGCTCGTTTTGCGATTCCGGGGGGGGAATCTGCGCCCCGTCAAGATCAGAATTGTTCTTGGAATTGCGTCCCAACGACTGCAGAATTTTCACTTCTCCGGAGTCGTCGGTGCGTCGAGCGCCCGAGCCTTGTCGAATTGAGTTACCCATTTCTGCGCCGCTTGACTCCTGTTTGTAGTCTTTGGCTTCGGCGGAGCAAGTGTCGTGGAAAGTTGTTTCGCCAAGATTAGTGAGAGATGAACCGCGTGTAAATTTCGCGTTTGGGATTCTCGTTTCTGTGGAAATCAGTCCTGAGGATCAGGCAACTTCTCGCCGAAACCGGGCAGGTTGCGCTCGGCCTCCAAGCGACTTAGAATGTCGGCAATCCTCGGCCACTTTGACTATGAAGTTATCCGTAGTGATGCCTGTCTATAACGAGCGCGCTACCCTGCGCGAAGTGGTGGAGAGAGTATTGGCACAACCTCTCGACATCGAGCTTTTGTGCGTGGACGACGGCTCGAAAGACGGCTCAACACAGATTCTGGAAGAACTCGCCGCCGGGAAGAGTCAAGTCCGATTCTTCCAGCAGCCTCGAAATATGGGCAAAGGGGCAGCGCTTCGCCGCGGCATCCAAGAAGCGCGCGGCGACTTTGTGGTGATTCAGGACGCAGACCTGGAATACGATCCCGCCGATTACGCTCTTCTGCTGGAGCCGCTGCTGCAAGGCAAAGCCGATGTGGTGTACGGCTCGCGCTTTCTCGGCGCTGCGCCGCATCGCGTTCTATATTTCTGGCACTCGGTAGGAAACTGGATCTTGACCTTACTCTCCAATTGCCTGACCAACATCAACCTGAGTGATATGGAGACGTGCTACAAAGCGTTTCGGCGCGAGATCATCCAATCTATTCCGATCGAGGAAGATCGATTTGGATTCGAGCCTGAAATTACGGTCAAACTTGCTAAGCGCCGCCTCAGGATTTATGAAGTGGGCATCAGCTACTGGGGCAGAACTTACGAGGAGGGCAAGAAAATCGGATGGAAAGATGGCTTGCGTGCTATCTGGTGTCTGCTGAAGTACTCGATTCAAGTTCCGGTGGCATCGAACCAATACGCCTCGGTCGCGCAGGAGTCCATATTGCTGGTGGCCGAGAAGCCTTCTCCGGGCAGCAGCGACGCATTTTCCGGCAAATAGAGAAATTAGTTAGTGTGCTGTCGAGCTTATAAGCGCTCGCGCACGCCTTGACGCGACCTCAAAATCTATAAGGAGCCGGTTCTAAGAAGCGCGCTCCGGATGAACTAACATGTAAATTGTTCAACCCATGACTCCGGGTGTGGCAGATTCCACCTAGGGGATTTACCTGAGTTGCCGGCTACTGGCCGATCCTAAACATTAAAATATTAGCAACCAAAGTGCCGCGACATTGGTGGAAAGGTCCGGCGTAATTCGCATCTGGTCGCCTCTTTCGGCAAGCGGTCCGGTCTGTGCACTCCCAGTACCCGCGTATTCGGCCCTTTCCCGCTGTAATGTTCAACCCAGAGGAACCTCACGTTCAACCTCGCAGGGAGGTTCGGAATCGGGCTGCACTGCTTGCAAGTGCCTGTGGAAATGGATGTTCTTTCATCACAGCCTTTTTCGTCTCAAAATGGCATTGTGGATGCTAGGTAGTTCACAATCATCCCAGCTGCGCGCAGTGTGAAGCAGGGCGAATCCAAACAGGGGGCGTAAAGATGGAGCAGTCCGTTCGGCTAGGACCGCGGGAGCAACAGATTGTCGAGTTGCTTCTGCAAGGCTGTGACAATGCCGAAATCGCCAGCCAGCTCAAAATGGCGCGTAGAACCGTAAAAGCACATTTCAACCGGCTTTTCCTTCGTTTCGGAATCACCGGCGGAATTAAACGAGTGAAACTCGCAACCCTACTCTATCGGAGGCAATTGTTATGTTCGCAGCTGAACGCTATGGAAACCGCATCCCGAGTGAACGGGAACATCGAGTCATCGAACTTGTGGCCCAGGGTTTGAAAAACCGCGACGTGGCCCATGAAATCGGGACCACCGAACACGTAGTAAAGAATTATCTGCGCGTGATCTATGACAAGCTCGGGCTGTGGAACCGGGTAGAACTGGCCTTGTGGTATGAATCGCGCCAGCACGAGCCGGAACTTCAAGCCTAGGGAGTACTCTGCGGCGGCGCTGCCTTTCTGGCAGCCGGTTTCACTGGCAACCGGAGGTTGACAGATTGCGCAGACGCTCCGCGGCGGGGGACGAACCTTTTCGTGCCGCCACATCCAGCAGCAAGCGGGCTTGATCGCAACTCTTGGGTACGCCGTCTCCTCGCGTATACAAATCAGAGAGCACCAGGGCGGCTGTGAGGTTCTGTTTCGCTACGGACCTCCACAGCCACTTGGCGGCTTCCTGGCTATCGCGGGCTCGGCCCGGCTTGGCTTGGAGATATCCCTCTGCCATGGTGAATTCTTCGGAGCCGCCCTGCCCGTTGGCGGTGGCGGCAGAGGATGGGGGCGCAAAGGTCGGCGCTGAACGCTTGGGTGCGTTGGGCTTTTGTGAAGGCGCCTCGGCTCGTCGTGCGGGCGTAGCCGTCCGTGCTTTTGCGGGCGCCGCATTTTTCGTTATGGAGTTTTTCGTCGCATCATTTCCCGCCGGACCGTTCCCCGCTGCAACCCGGCTGGAGGACACTGATGACCCAGATTCCGGCGCGGTCGCTGACGGCACCGGCTGTGACTGCAGTACCGCTGTGCCAGAGGGAGTCTGCTTACTCCGCCACATCATGTAGAGCAGTGCGCCGATGACCACTGCCAGCACAAACCCCAGATAGGCCCGGTAACGATAGGGAACCGATTCCGACTCAACCTCAGGTCCGATCGCGAAGGATGGAATGCTCTCAAAGGCAGGAGCACGCTCCGGCGGGGCGGTCAGGTCATGCTCCTCATGGCGGTCTTTGTAATGTTCTTCCGAGCGTTCCTCGTTGCGATCGGCCAGAGAGTGACCGGTGTTGAGCGGCGCTTCAGTGAAAGACGGCCGAGCTGAGAAACTCTCAGCGGAAGAACGGTCCGCAAGTGAACGGCCGAGGAGAAAGTTATCGACGGCGTAAGGCCCGAAGGAGAGCTCTGAATCTTTGGTGCGCCGTAATACATTTTCTTCCGACACATCCGCGGGAGAAAGCCCACGTTCACTCCAACTCGATCCTGGGACAGGCGCGGCCTCGGTATCTGGCGAAGGATACGATTCGTGCGTTTGCCCTAACAGCGACGCACCACACATACCACAAAATCTCTGCAGGTCAGAATTTATGTGTCCGCACGCTCCGCAAACTTGGCCGGACTGCTTCGTCTGAGCTATCTGCCGTTCCGCGTGAGACGTCTCTTCTTCGAGCGAGTCATAGGTCGCTCGGCGCAGAAGGTGAGACTTCTCTTCTTCTTCAAGCGTGTCATAATTCACGCCGCGCCCGAAAACCTGGTCGGCTTCTGTTTCAGGAGTCTTCTCTGCAGGTGGCGTAGGGGGAATATTCTCGGGCGACGGATCGCTTCCCAACTCCCGCAACAACTCGGCAATCGCCTGTTCCCGCCTCTCTGGAGGATTGGTAAAGTACACCTCCGCCCAGCGCCCCATGTGCTCTGCCAACAGAGGATTCAGCAGAGGATTCAGCTCAGCGTGCGGCAACGTGCTTTCGTCGGAATCTTTATCTTTAGAAAACTGCGGCAACGGGCATTACTCCTGAGATCGCAATCTTATGATTGCACTACCGTCACAGATGGTTGTCAAACGTCGATTCGTGGGAAAGTTCACAAGGTCCTTTTACACGTTTAGTCGCATGTTTTGCGCTCGGCTGGCTCGAACTGGTCCATTTCCGCGTCACGCTGGGTGGCATATCTTCCCTGTGGAGTGTTGCCATAAAGCTCGGAGCCGGGGCAATAATACAGAGCCGTGTGCGAATCCACCCAAACCTGCACGTATGGATTGCCCTTGTATTCCGGCGCTGGCGGAGGATCGGCGAGGCCGAGGCTGATCAGAAATTTATCGAAAGCGGAGAGATCCGACTCGGGATTGGCTGTTTTGTGCTCCTTGGTGGCCACGGGAACTGCATTTCCGGTACCTGCGGCGCCCGCTTGATTGTTTCCTGAATATATCCCCCAGCGAATTGCCACTAAGACAATAATTACTGCGAGGGCGAGATAGAAAGTTCCCCGACGCTCGCGCCACAAACGTGCCAATGCCCCAGACCCGCGACTCGAGGAGAGAGTTTCAAGAAACTCACGGGCCTTGGCAGCCGAGGTCCAGGTCACGTCGGATTTCGGCTTGGTTAGAGTAGCGGCTGAAACCTCGGCGCCGGCTCCCAATAGCGAAGCGGCTGAGGGCGATACGTTCGCGGACGGAATTGCCCTGCGCACGATCGCGCCCTCACTGCTTTCGTTTCTATCCGGAGCCCCTGCGTAGTGCCTGAGATCCAGGCTTTCATCCCAGGCCGGGGAAACGGGCTCCTGCGTCTGGTAAAGCGCTTCTTCCCTTTCAAGATCGTTGAGCAGAGAAGGCACTGCGGCAAAACGGGTTGACTCATGCGCCGGAGAACTTCCGTTGTGCGACCCAACACTCCGCTGTTGTTGAGCGGCCTGCTCCAATTGAAACGCAGCTGCGACCTTGCGCTGAGTCTCGGAGGGTTCGCGACCGCTCACCCGTGACTCGCCGCACTTGCCGCAAAATTGTTCGATCGATAAAACCTGGTTGCCGCACTTGCGGCAAAGCAGAGTATTCGAGCTTGAAATCGAAACGGAACTGGAATTTTTCGCCACGCTGGCTGTGGTCTGATCCACCAGCGCGATAAGGTCTGGCTTGAGTTTTTCGATCGCCTCCAGCATGGTCGACCGTTCCGAGGCCACCGATTTCTTTAGAGAAGTTTCAGTATCGCGGCCAATCGCCTCGGTCACCAGGCCGGCCATGAGTTGGCAGGTGTGAACGTCCTGTTCGCTGAAGCCGCGGATTTTGTCGAAATACAATTCCAACGCGCCGGCAATATTGCCATCGTGATAGATCGGCACCGAGACTAGCGATTGGATTCCGCGCTGCAGGCAGCCTTCAGCGTCGAAGAGGAACTCCAGGCTGACATCTTCACTTCGAATCACCTGACCGGTACGAACGCTGGCGGCGCAGACAGCCGCGTCAAGGGTGACTGCGGTACCGGCAGGTAAGGCGAGAGGTCCTGCGCCGGCACGGTAGCGAACAGTTTTTCCGTTGAGCAGGCCGATCGCAGCGCCGCTGGCGTTGGTGATTCGCGCCACTCGTTCGGCGACCAGCGCCATGGCCTGGTCCAATTCCAGATGGCGCCGCTGAATCTGATGCTGCGCTTCGACAATCTCCGCCAGCGTAAGGGTATAGTCGCCGGGCGGAATATTTTCCTGCGCTTCCTGGTCTTTATTTTTATCTTTTCCCGCTAGCTCGGTTCGCGCCGCGGACTCCTGCTGCTGCCGGAGTTGTTCGCTGTGCAACTCCAGACTCTCTTCCATCTCCCGCATTTCGCGGTTGTGCTCCTGGAGCACATAAGCGGCCTCGATCAGTTTTCCGAAGGTCTGCTCATCAAGTCCCGGTCTGTTGTTTTCGTCAGTCACTATGTTTACTTGCCGCCATTGCCGTCAACCGATGGGGGGACGGACTGCCGGTAATCCACTTTATTCTAGAGCAATTTCGCGAACAAAAAAGCTTTTCTACGGTTGCTGCACTGCCGGGTCCAGACGCGCAAACCTTGCTGGTCATAAATCCGAACAAACATTCCAGTACGCCAATAATGCTAATTCACAGCCCCAAGTCCTTGGAATTCAAAGCCTAGTCGCAGGTTACTCTCGTAAGCAGTGTTGAGTCGGATTCAGGGTTCTTGATTCTGGCGGGTAGTGTCGGGTAAATCGCGGTCGTATGACTTGGAAGGCAAAAGAAGCTGAATGCCAAAGTAGCCGTAAAAGTAGGGCTGATTACTGTGCGTGGACTCCAGGGCGCGTCCCGCCATAAAGAGCAGGATCACGGGACGATGGAGTTTGTAGCGGCCTCCAATATCCAGGCTCGGCTGAACCTCGGAAGGGCGAAATGTACCTTGGGAGTAGATCTCCACGTCGCCCTCGAGCTTGGGAGTGAAATCGTGGCCGAGCACCAGGCCAGCAATCCATCCATCCGGTCCTTTGTGGACGAACTGATAGCCGAGTTCGGCATCCACGTCGATGGGGCCGATCTTTTTAGTGAACTCGAAAGGCAGAAGAAAACTATCGCTCGCCGGAGTGATTCCGCGTTTCACCGCGTCGTTGGGATTATTGAGAAAGAACTGGGGAAAGGTTGAGACGGCGAAACCTTTGTCTCCGCCATCGTAGAAGCGCCACTTGCTGCCGAAGTTGGATTGACCCAAGCCGTACCTCGTGGGGGAAAAGGGACTCTGAACCCTGAGCCAGGCGTTTTCGTAGGTTAATTGAATGCGGTCGCCGACGCCGAAATTGATGTCGAGATCGGGAGCGTGCGAAGACGACTGGTTGCTGTAAAAAAAAGGTTCGTAGCCGATATTGATTTCCCAGTTGAGATCGCCGGGAGTGCCGGGGTCGTTGGTGATATAGGGCGGCCCACCCTGGGCAAATGCCGAGGAAGCGCTACAGGCGAGAACAATCAGCACGAAAAAGCGCAGCACAATTCGGCCGTGGAGAGTTGCGATGAAGCGGACAGGGGTTGGAAGAAGAGACGCCAAGGCGCGAATAGAGATTCTATCGCCTTTGAGGAGCGGGATCCTGTGGAAAACGAGTCCCAACCCGGTGAGTGAGAACCAAAACGGGCGGACTTAAGAATCGCTGGGAGCTGTTTTGGGAAAGCGAGTGAGGGGCGCGGTTCAGACCGTCTTGCGTCCATCTCTTCAGGTACGCCGAGATAATGGCACGCATCGAAAAAAGTGCAAGTTATTGATATGAATACTGTTCGGAGGCGAGGAGCGGCATTGGCCAACTTGTATGATCTAGAAGGCCACGAACGCGGCACAGGCCGGGAGTTGAGGCCATTCTGACCAGACTTCTCTTTAGAGGTTCTAATTTGGGATGATTTTAGGCTGGCACGAGCTCCCCAAGCTTTGCTGGAAGCCATGAGTGATTGTCCCTAAGTGTATATACACGAGGGTCTTAGACGAAAAGAAAGTGGGGGTTGAAGCTTTGGCGAGAGATGTGCTACTTCCCAAGAGCCGTTAGTTCACAGTGGCCGCTAGGAGTGCGAGATGGATATCGAAGGCATGAAAGTCACGCCACGCGACCAACAGGTGCTGGACCTGCTGGTGCGTGGTTGCAATAACAAGGAAATCGCGGGGCAACTGAAGATCAGCCCGCGCACCGTGAAACAACACCTGCGCACGCTCTTTCTTCGCGCCGGAATCCGAGATGGTCGCAAGCGCGTGAGACTTGCCATCGCTGCTTTCGAGAAAGACGAGGCTAACTCGTGATCCCACGTGATCAATTGACACCGAAAGAAATTCAGGTGGCAACCCTGGTGTGGGAAGGGCTCACCAACCGCGAGATCGGCAGCCTTATGGGCACGACCGAGCAGGTTATCAAGAATCACTTGCGCACCACGTTCGACAAACTCGGCGTGTGGAGTCGCCTTGAGCTAGCTATGTACGTGGCCAGCCACGGCGGCAAAAGGTGGATGGAACCACCGACACCGGCCAGCTTTGCTTTGGGGCGCGCCGCTGGCGGATGATCTCTCGCCAAAGCGTATAGAACATGCCGATGTGCTTCTTTTTGCAATCTCCTGCTTGGGCAAGAGTTAAATTTCTGCAAAAGGTTTGCACCACAATGCGCTGGTTGCCCTTAGATTTTGTGCGTAAGCCTTTGAAATAGAAGGCATTGAAGGCTTCTAAAAGCGGCCTGCGAATTGCATAAAGAGAGCCGCTCATGCGGGCGGGCCACTGGGGGTGGGGGAGCCGGCTCTGCGACTCTTAGAGCGGGGCGGGAATGGCTTACAAAGAAACCTTCTGGATGGCTTGCGATTCTACCGAACAGTTGCGGGCAGAATACGGCCCCTTCCATACACGCGAACAGGCCGAAGCCCAGGCACACAAGCTAGGGTTCGGATACCTGCTTCGTTACGAACACTTGTTGGACGAAAACGAAGAAATTCAGGAAGTACGTTGCATCTTCATCGAATTGCCCCAAGCGGGGGCATCGGAAGATGCAGCAATTAGCCTACACACCCGTTGCGCCAGTTGTGGGGTTTCGGCCAGCCACAGCAAATCATGGGAAGCCGAAGTCTGGGCCGACATTCACGAGTTCGAACATACGCGCCATCGCGTGCGCCTCTTCGAACACGCCCGCGGCAAAGGTCTGAAAGAAATTGGGGGCTGGCGGGCGTGACCCTGTCACGCCGCGGCCGACAACTCACTCGCCGCCGCACGATCGACCAACCAAATCAGTTTGCCCTCGCCCGGCCGCACCAGCTTGGAAGGATATTTCTCGCCCGGGGCATTGCCTTGAAGAACTTCACGCAAAGCTGGCGCTTTGTCCATTCCGCTGACCAAAAACATTACCAACCGCGCAGTATTCAGTACCGGCAGCGTCAACGTGATCCGGTAGGTGTTAAACTTCTCCACCCAGTTGGCGACTACCAGACGAGATTTTTCCTGCAGGGCCGCCGTCTCCGGAAACAAGGACGCGGTGTGCCCATCCGGCCCTAGTCCCAAAAGAATGACATCGAAGCGTGGCTTTTCGTCGGCCTTCAGATCGAAGAAGCTTCGCAGCGTCTGCTCGTAAGCGTCGGCCGCCCCTGCCGCATCCGGATTTTCCGCCGGAACCCGAAATACATTACCCGGGGGCACGGAGATTTTCGACAGCAGGCTTTCCTGCGCCATGCGGAAGTTGCTCTCGGGATCCTGCGGCGGAACGTGGCGCTCATCGCCCCAGAAGAAAAACCATTTATTCCACAGCTGGCTGGTTACGGTATTCGCGGCAATGAGGGTATACAAACTTCTCGGAGTCGAGCCACCCGAAAGCGCGATGGTGAAACGCCCGCGTTGTTTTATGGCTTCATTCGCGGCTTGCAGCACTTCATCGGCCGCAGCCTGAAACAGATCCTGGGGAGTGGTCACGCGGCGCACTTCCGTCGGCGTGCTCATGATCGCGCACCGCCATTGGTTGCGGCACAGCGTGCAGCGCCCAGCAGTCCAGCCTTATCGTTGGTGACCACATGAACCGGAATGGACTCCACCAGCGGACGCAGCCTGCCTTTATTGAGAAATGCATTCATGAATCCGGATTCGCTCAGCTTGGGAAGAATCTTGGGCGAGATTCCGCCGCCAAGATAAATGCCACCGGTCGCCATCATCTTAAGGGCGACATTCCCGGCTTCAGCGCCGTAGACGGAAATCCATAGGTCGAGCGCCTTTTCGGCCAACGTGTTTGATCCGTTGAGCGCAGCGGCGGAAATCATAGCTGCAGCGTCTCCCTGTGCGAACTTCTCTGCAAACCCGGCCGGCTCTTCGGCACATTTTTTTTCGCGTAAAAACTCGTAGACATTCACCAGGCCGGGACCGGAAAGAACTCGTTCGTAGCTGACGTGTCCGAAGCGGTGAGCGAGAAAGCGCAGCAACTCAATCTGGAGATCGCCTTGCGGCGCGAAATCGGCGTGTCCACCCTCGCAAGCGAAAACCTCATATTGGCGGCCATTCCAATACAGGCCTGCCTCGCCGAGGCCGGTGCCGGGCGCGATCACTGCCTGATTGCCGGTTGAGGGCCCTACCTGATTCAGTGGCACCATATCCTGCGCGGTGAGCCCGCCGATACCCCAGGCCCCAGCTTCGAGATCGTTGATCAAAATCGTTGCCGACTGAATTTGTTCGGCCAGGCGAGACTGCTCAATGACCCAGGGAAGATTCGAGGTTTCGACCCGCCCATTGCGTACCGGGCCTGCAATACCGAAGCAGGCTACTTCGGGCCGGGTGTGGGATTCATCAAGAAACTTGGAAACGATATCGCCTAGTTCGCTGTAATCGCGGCTGGGAAAGACCCGCTCGGAAACCAGCTTCAGGCTGCCATTTTGCGGATGAAAGTAGGCCAATCGAGCGTTGGTGCCTCCAATGTCGCCGGCCAGAATCATTTTTCGAAGTTCCTCCAACTGCGCCCGTCGCGCTCCAGCAGTTCGTCGGCCTCTCGAGGCCCCCAGGTGCCGGAAGCGTAGTTGGGAAAATTCCGCGGGGGCAGTGCCTTCCACAAATCCAGGACCGGATTGACTATACTCCAACCCGCCTCGACCATGTCAGCGCGCTGAAACAAAGTCTGGTCGCCGATCATGCAATCGTGCAGCAGCCGCTCGTAGCCCGTGCTGGAATGTTTGCCAAAGTATTCCTGATATTCGAAGTTCATATCGACCGTGCCCAGGCGCATCACTGGTCCTGGAACTTTGGCTGCGAATTGCAGCGAAATGCCTTCCTCGGGCTGAATGTGCAGCACGAGTTGGTTCGGCATAAGGTGCTCGACCGAAGTATCGCGGAACAACACAAACGGAGCCTGCCGGAATTGAATCACGATATGCGTATTGCGCGCCGGCATGCGCTTTCCCGTACGAAGATAGAACGGTACGTCGGCCCAGCGCCAGTTGTCGATGAGGAGTTTCATGGCTACGAAGGTCTCGGTGCGGGAATCCGGCGCCACATCGCTTTCGGCGCGGTAGGCCACTCCCCGCTCTCCATCCATGGTACCTTCGCCGTATTGCCCTCTCACCGAACGGCTGAGAACGTCTTCATCGCTGATGGGTTGGATGGCATGCAGAATTTTCGCCTGCTCGTCGCGCACCGCGTTGGCGTCGAACGAAATTGGAGGCTCCATGGCGGTAAGGCTGATGAGTTGCATGATGTGGTTGGGCACCATGTCGCGCAGCGAGCCGGCGTGTTCGAAGTAGCTGCCGCGGCCTTCGACGCCCACGGTTTCGGCCACCGAGATCTGCACGTGATCGATGTAGCGCCGGTTCCAGATAGGCTCAAAGATTCCGTTGGCAAAGCGGAAAGCCATGATGTTCTGAACTGTTTCTTTGCCCAGGTAATGGTCGATGCGATAAATCTGCTTTTCGTCGACCAGCTTCAGGATTTGCTGGTTCAAGGCTTTGGCCGATTCCAGATCGTGCCCGAAAGGTTTTTCGATAACCACGCGCCGCCAGTTGCCGTTGCTCTGATTCATCATTCCATTGGCCGCGAGCTTCTCCACGATAGGCCCGAAGAAACTTGGCGCAGTCGCCATATAGAAGAAAGCGTTTTGATGGGTGGAGTGATCGCGGTCAATGTGCTCCAGCCGCTCTTTGACCTGCGGATAAAGCTTGTCGTCGTCAAAGTTGCCGGCAAAGTAGTAAAAGCGGCGCGCGAAATTGTCCCAGGTGTCAGGGTCGACGCAGTCGCCACAGTATTCCTTCACATCGTCGAGGATGCGCTTGCGAAAATCCTCGTCCGACATCTGCGCCCGGGCCACACCCAGGACGGCAAATTCTTTGGAGAGCAGGTCGGCCCGCGCCAGGTTATAAAGCGCCGGGATCAAGAGCCGCGCGGTGAGATCGCCGGCCGCGCCGAAGATCACCATCACGCAGGGATCGCCTTGTCTGCCAACGCGGGGTTTGGCTAGCGTAGGTTGTTCCGCCAATTGAGCCATTTTTCAGAGTCCTCGAGACTTTGACTAAAGAAAAGCGCCGGCTTCCCGACCGGAGAAACCAAAGGTACGTCTGCCACAGCCGTCTTTACCACTTCACCGCCGCTGCGAGACTTTCTGACGGCGAGGATTGAAACGGCTCACGCGCCCTGGCCTTTTTGCTGCGTGCTTTTTTCCACCGCGGCCAACAGCTTGTGGAATGCATCCGCGAAGAGCTTCACGCCGTCGGTGGTCAGCTTCGTGGTGACTTCCTTCATGGAAATTCCGGCCTTGGCCAGATCATCCATGGTTTTCTGCGCGCCTGGGATGTCTTCGGTCAGGCTGTTGCGTAGCTTGCCGTGATCGCGAAAAGCATCGATGGTAGCGGGAGGCATGGTGTTCACGGTATCCGGTCCGATCAACTCTTCGACGTACATCACATCCCGATAGGCCGGATTTTTTGTGCTGGTGCTCGCCCATAAAACGCGCTGCGTCTGCGCTCCCTGGGACACGAGAGCCTGCCAGCGCGGCCCGCTAAAAATGCGCTGGTACGCCTTGTAAGTGAGTTTGCCGTTGGCGATGGCAACTTTGCCGAGCAGGCTTTGCAGCAGCGCCTTCTGCTGGGGATCGGTGGTGGTTTTCAGCTTCTCTTCAATCATGGAATCGATCAGAGTGTCGATGCGGCTGATGAAGAAGCTGGCGACTCCCGCCATTTTCTTTAAATTCCCCCCGCGTTTCGCCAGGTCTTCGAGGCCTTCAATGTAGGCCTGGGCAACTTTTTCATAGACTTCCTGCGCGAACAACAGGGTGACGTTGACGTTGATGCCTTCGCCGATCAGTGCCTTGATCGCGGGCAGCCCTTCCGCGGTGCCCGGAACTTTGATCATCACATTTTCGCGATCGACTGCCTTCCACAAGCGGCGGCCTTCCTCGATGGTCTCCGATGTCTGCAGCGCGAGCAACGGAGAAACCTCCAGGCTGACGTAGCCGTCGCGGAACTGCGAATTTTCATACACCGGACGGAGAAAATCGGCCGCGCCCTGAATGTCGCGAATCGCAATCTGTTCGTAGCGCGCGGTAGTGTCCAAATCTTTTCGCGTGGCCAGCGTCTTCAATATATCGTCGTAGAGCGAACTCTCGCCGATCGCCTTCTCGAAGATCGACGGGTTCGAGGTCATGCCTCGCAACCCATCGTCGTCAATCATTTTCTTGAGTTGGCCGGTGGTGATCAGATCGCGGCGAATGTAGTCGAGCCACATCGACTGGCCGTAGCTGAGCAGCGCTTTGAGAGGATTGGTGGCTTTCGCGGTTTCCAGAACTCCAGTGGGATTCATGATGATTTCTCCTTATAAGGCGACGGCGGACACTTCCGCCAAATCTTTTGAGCTAGAACGAGCTTCGCGTAAAACGAGCGTTAGGTTTAAGTGGAGCACTTACTTTTCTGCCATCGCCTTGCGCGCTTCGGCAACTACTGTCTCCACGGTAAACCCAAAAAACTTGAGCAGGTCTTTTAAAGGCGCGGAAGCACCGAAGCGGTGCATGCCGACCTTTCGACCCTTCAATCCGACCCAGCGCTCCCAGCCGAAGGTCGCGGCCATTTCCACGGAAACCCGCGCCGTAACCGAAGCAGGTAAAACGCTTTCTTTGTAGGCGGCGTCCTGATGCTCGAAGATTTCCCACGACGGAATGCTCACCACTCGCGCCTGAACGCCTTCTGACTTCAGCTTCTCGTAGGCCTCAATGCAGAGGGAAACCTCGCTGCCGGTGCCGATCAGAATTACTTCCGGCTTGCCCGAGGGCGCGTCGGCGAGAACGTAGGCTCCCCGCGCAGTTCCCGAAGCTGGGGCGTACTTCGTGCGATCGAACGTGGGAATCGCCTGCCGCGTCAGCACGATCGCCGCGGGCTCATGCTTTAACTGCGCGATGATTTTCCACGCCTCCACGACTTCGTTGGCATCGCCGGGACGCAGCACGATCAGGTTTGGCATGGCGCGCAGCGAAGCCAGTTGCTCGATTGGCTCGTGTGTAGGGCCGTCTTCGCCCACTCCGATGGAATCGTGCGTGAAAACAAAGATGGAGGGAATCTCGGACAGCGCAGCTATGCGAATGCTGGCGCGCATGTAATCGCTAAAATTAAAGAAAGTAGCTCCGAAGGCGCGAATGCCGGAAAAGACGAGACCGTTCACGCATGCGGCCATGGCGTGCTCGCGCACGCCGAAGTGCAGGTTCCGCCCAGCAAAAGCTCCGGCTTCGATGTCACCGAGGCCGTTCAAGTTGGTTTTGTTCGAGGTGGCCAGATCGGCCGAACCGCCGATCAGCCAGGGAATGTTTTGCGCCAGCGCATTCAACACCTTTCCAGAACTCTCGCGCGTGGCGAGTCCTTTCGCGTCTGCCGGAAAAGTCGGCAGATTCTTGTCCCACCCCTCGAGAAGCTCGCGGCGCTGCATGCGATGCAACTGATCCGCCAGTTCCGGATACTTCTGCCGATAGCCATCGAACATCTTCGACCATTGAGCCCGCGCTTCCCGCCCGCGTTTTCCGATTCCATCTTTAAAGTGTTCGAGCACACCTTCCGGAACGAGGAACTTGGCATCTTCTGGCCAGCCGTAAAATTTCTTGACCAGGCGCACTTCTTCTTCGCCCAGCGGCTCTCCGTGAGCGGCATTCGTATCTTGTTTGTGCGGAGACCCGTAACCGATGTGGGCATCCACAATAATCAACGTCGGACGGTCCGTCGTCTTCTTGAAGGTTTCAAAGGCGCGGGCGAGCATGTCGAGATCATTGGCATCGGCGACGCGAGTGACGTTCCAGCCGTAGCCGATGAAGCGGGTGGCGACGTCCTCGCTAAATGACCAGCTTGCCGGGCCGTCGAGGGTGATGTGGTTGTTGTCATACATCCAGCAGAGATTTGAAAGTTTGAGATGCCCGGCGAGCGAAGCGGCTTCGCCGCCGATGCCTTCCATCAGGTCTCCGTCGGAGCACATGGCGTAAACGTTGAAATCAAAAACCTCAAAGCCAGGACGATTATAGTTAGCCGCCAGCCAACGGCTGGCAATCGCCATTCCCACGCTGTTTCCCACACCCTGGCCGAGCGGCCCAGTAGTGGTTTCAACGCCGGTTGTGATGTGAGACTCAGGATGGCCTGGGGTTCGGCTGCCCAATTGGCGGAAGCGCTTTATCTCCTCTAAGGGCATGGCCAACTCTTTCAATACTTCGCCCTTCTCGTTCACTTCACGCACGCCGGCTAGATAAAGCAGGGCATAAAGGAGCATGGAAGCATGGCCGTTGGAAAGCACGAAGCGGTCGCGGTTCAGCCAGGTGGGATCTTCAGGGTCGTAGCTCAGAAACTCCTGCCAGAGGCAATATGCAACTGCAGCCAAGCCCATAGGGGCGCCAGGATGGCCGCTGTTGGCCTTCTGCACGGCATCGATGGCCAGGGTGCGGATTGTGTTGATACTCAACGTGTCCAATTGTTGACCGGTTACAACTGCCTGTTCGCTGGCTACCATGCGCGTGGTGCTCCTTTGAAAAAGCGAAAATTGGGTTGCTGGTCCCTCGGCAATTAATTAGAGTCCAAAGGGCACAAAGGGTTTCACGTAGCAACGAGTGTATCAATTTTATTGCCGGGCAATGGCTACGGATGTGTGAAAAAAGCGGCTTGCTCTTAAGGTGAGGGAAATGCCGGTTTCGGGAAGTTAGGTATAAATGAGATTACAAAAGAGTAACGATTACTTCAGCATTTGCAGGTAGCTGCTTTCGCTGTTTGATGCCCGGGTGGTCTCCTGCACATATTTGAGGAACTGCCGCAGGTTTTCTTTTTCCTTGGTATCCATAACGGCAAAACGAACGCGGACGCCAGAAGCAGCGCTACGCGTGACCACTCCGTTCAGAGCCAGGCCCTTGACCCAGATTTTACCGGTCGCCACCCAAAGTCCAATTTCAACCTTCGACCCGCCGCTAATCGGTTGAGCGGTTTCGACCTGACATCCACCCAAGCCAGTATTGGAGAGATTACCCCAGATAGGTTTTTCACCGTCATTGACCCGCAACTCCACCGCCACGAAGCACTTGATACGCGAGGCTCGTCTCCTGTCCTGTGCGGAAGTCGAGCTGAAAATATCGGGCTCAAAAGGTGGCGAGGACGAGGCGGGCGTGGCTAAGGGCCCAGGAGAAGGAGCAGGGCCTGGTTCAGGCCCGGCCGAATCGGCTATCAGACTGGAATCGCCTTCCTTCATGGCGCGCCGCTTGATCTCCCGCATGGCGGCGAGCAAAGTTTCATCTCGTAGCTCCGGCGGAGCATCACGATAGGCCTGGAGGAGCTTTCCCAGGTTTTTGGCCAGGTCAGGGTCGGCCAAAAGACCCGTCCAGTCCGCTCCCGCCGCAGCCTTCGCTTTGAAATCGCTCATTAAAGTGTGCTCTCGCGTCTTTACAAACGGGTCCGCTCTCAGATTGGACTGGGACTCGCCCGCTCGCAAGATGACCAAAGTCATAAAGAGAGCACTTGGATTGCACAACGTTGGGGGATGCAGAATGAAGGGCACACCCAGAGCCGCTCACGCAGCGGCTGAAAGGCGAGCGCCGTCGGAAAGCTCCCAATTGGCTCTCATTCCAGACCCTCTTCGCGCTCGAGAGCTTGGAGGTATTTGGTCAACGCGTCGCGCTGCTCTGAACTTAGTGCTAGAAACTCGAATCCGTATTGATATCCGCGCCGGTGGCGGACTACGGCTCGCGGCTCCCACGGAGAGTCAGCCCCCGGAAACGTCATGCTAAGAGACCCAACTTCGCCGAGACTCAACTCCGTCGCTAACAGAATCCCGATCCCGGCTTCAGACAAATCCCGGCAATGCCCCTCGACTTCCTGATAGTGGTCGCCAAGAAGGTGATTCACACTCACGCGGAAATCGGCGCGGTATCGCACGTAGCGCCGGCGCCGCCGATCCAAGGGGTTTGGCGCGCGCTTTGGGATCGAACTGGACATGATGAAAAGAAGCTCCTTCGCGCCGGAAGTTAGCGAGGCCGTAGCCCGCTGCGCACAAGCCCTGTTGCGCGCGTGCAGCTTGAAATCTACGCCCGCAGAATACATCAGCCTTCTTTAAGCGGGATTCTCCGACTTTAAAGGCTGTTGCCGTACTACCACTTTATCGGCACTCCGGACGGACGGAAAAGTGCCTTCGGTAACGGCAATTCGCTACAATCGTTTCGATGTCATCGGACCTATTGTTGGCAAGTCGAAGCGAGCACCCGGCAGGAATTCAAAGTCGGCGGCTCTCGCACATTACCACAAAGTTTGTCCTTGCGGCGTTTTTTTTGCGTCGCGATGCCCTTTAAACGCATCAGTAGAAAGGCGTTACATCGGCATTATTAATACGTTATAGGTTGGATAGAAGGAAGAAAGGTCGTCCCGCAGAAACTGCTTTCACAGGTGGGACTTATTTCAGAATCGGAGATGCCTCGCTTTTCACCGAACTGGATTTTCAAGTTTTCCTTAACGCTTCCTCTACTGTTGCTCGGCTCTGTTGGCCTGGAAGGGCAGACTCCCGCGCCGACACCTTCAATTTCTTTGCCCGGTTCACAGAGTCCTTTCACCGGGAGCGAACCGGAGGCCCAGGCCACTTCGGGAGTTCTGCGGCTCAGTTTTCAAGAGGCCATCGAGCGGGGGTTGCGCAATAATCTCGGATTGTTGCTCGCCGGAGATCAGACCTTGCAAGCCCGGGGCGAGAGATGGAAGCAACTCAGCAACCTGTTGCCGGATCTTTCCGCCCGAATCCAGGAAGACGCGCAGACTACCAGCCTCACCGCACTCGGCTTCAAGAGTAATGTATTTCCCTTCCCGGTTCCCCGCGTGATTGGCCCATTCAATTACTTTGACGCGCGCGCTTCCCTCAGCCAATCTTTGCTGAACTACAAGCAGTTCGAGCAGGAGCGCGCCGCCACGGAGAGACTGAAATCGGCACAATACACCTACAAGGACGCTCGCGAACTGGTTGTACTTGCCGTAGGTAACACCTACCTGCAGGCCATTGCGACTGCGGCTCGCATCGAGACCACGGAGGCTCAGGTCACGAACGCGCGAGCGCTTTATGACAAAGCCACGGACCAGCAAAAGGCGGGATTAAGTCCCGCGATCGATACGCTTCGGTCTCAGGTCGAGCTGCAAACCCGAGAACAGCAATTGATTGCGGCGCGCAACGACTATGCTAAGCAAAAACTTTCGTTGGCTCGAGTGATCGGCCTCGCGTCCGGGCAAGAATTTGTTCTCACTGAAAAGGCTCCCTACCAGGCTTTGACTCCGTTGCCTGTCGATACCTACCTGGAGCGGGCCTATACGTCGCGTTCCGATTATCGGGCAGCGCAAGCGCAGGTCCGCGCCGCTGAACTCAATCGCCGCGCCGCGACCGCCGGCCACTATCCTTCTCTCGACTTGAATGCGAATTTCGGGGACATTGGAACGACTCCGGGGCAATCCAATGGCACGTGGCAGGTTGACGGCGGGATTAATATTCCTATCTTCGCCGGCGGCAGAGTTCATAGTGACGTTCTCGAGGCCGAAGCCCAGTTGAAACAGGCGCGCTCGCAATTGGCCGATCTGCGCGGGCGCATCGACTATGAAGTGCGAGCCTCGTTGCTGGATTTGTTGTCCGCTGCCGATCAGGTAGAAGTTGCCCGCAGTTCCGTAAGCCTGGCGGACGAAGCTCTTGTCCAATCCGAAGACCGCTTCTCCGCCGGCGTGGCCGATAACCTGGAGGTTGTGCAGGCGCAGGAATCCGTTGCCAGCTCCCATGAGAGTTATATTCAAAGTCTCTACGCGCATAATCTGGCTAAGATCGAACTAGCGCGCGCGATTGGAGACGCGGAACAGGGAGTGAAGCGCTATTTGAAAGGCGTTCAATAAATCCATGGAACCGACGACCACGCAAAGCCCGCCGGATGCTCCGAATCGGCAGGAAAGCTCGCAGCCCCAGGAGCAAAACGAGAGCCGTAACAAACCACTGCCGGCCACGGAAAGGGATTACCGCGCTCGTCCAGGGCGCACGTCGAGTCCCGGCTTCCGCATCGCCATCATTATCGGTTTGGTGGTGCTGCTGGTGGTCGGATTCTTCGTTTACCGCTACGTCACCAGCTATGAATCGACCGACGACGCTCAGGTCGACGGCCACATCAATTCCGTCAGCGCTCGCGTCTCAGGCCACGTAACCAAGCTGAATTTTCAGGACAATCAATATGTGCAGGCGGGCATGTTATTGGTTGAGATCGATCCTTCCGATTACCAGGTAGCGTTCGAGCGCGCCAAGGCCGATTACGATAATGCACTGGCCGCCGCCTCTGCGGCAGGTGTGAACGTGCCGATTACCGATGTGAACACCAGCAGCCAGGTTTCCTCGGCGGATGCCGACGTATCGAGCGCGCGCGCCGGTATTGCCGGCGCCAGGCAGCAATTCGAAGCAGCCAAGGCCCAACTACAGCAGGCCGAGGCCAACAACGTCAAAGCGCAAAACGATCTGGGACGGTACAAGCAACTGGTCGACAAGCAGGAAATTTCGCAGCAGCAATACGACCAAGCCGTAGCCTCCGCCAGGGCAGGCGCCGCGTCCGTTGACGCCGCTCGCGCCAACGCTGACGCGTCTCAGTCGCAGGTGATTCAGGCCCAAGGCAAGCTTGCGCAGGCTGAGGCCAGCTGGCGCAACGCGCAAACCGCTCCCCGGCAAATGCAGGTGATCCGCTCCCGGGCGGCTGAGGCTGAGGCCGAGGTTCAGCAAAAAAAGGCCGATCTCGATCAGGCAAAACTCAATCTGCAATATACGAAGATCACGGCTGCAGTGGCCGGCGTAGCGACCAATCGCACCGTCGAAGTTGGCCAGAACGTAAGTATCGGTCAGGAGTTGCTGAAAGTGATTCCGCTCGAAGATGTTTGGATCACTGCCAACTTCAAGGAGACGCAGCTTAAGGAGATGAAGATCGGCCAGCGCGTCACCCTGGAAGTCGATGCCACTGGAAGAAGCTACAAAGGAAAAGTTGATAGCTTCGCCGGCGCCAGCGGTGCCCGCTTCAGCCTGCTGCCTCCAGAAAACGCGACAGGCAACTACGTAAAAGTCGTGCAGCGCATTCCGGTAAAGATCGTGCTCGATCCCGGCGAGAATAAAGATCATTCTTTGCTGCCAGGAATGTCCGTCGATCCGAAGGTGTGGATCCGGCAATGAGTGCCGGTTCCGCCACATTGAACGATGCCGATGCGTGGCGTCCGGCCATAAATCCGTGGATTATCGCAATCACGGTTACGCTTGCCACTTTCATGGAGGTGCTCGACACCTCCATCGCAAACGTGGCGCTGCCCCACATTGCCGGGAGTCTTTCCGCTGGGCAGGATGAAAGCACATGGGTCCTAACTTCTTATCTCGTCTCGAACGCCATCGTGCTTCCCCTGAGCGGCTGGCTTTCTTCCATCATGGGCCGCAAGAATTTCTACATGAGCTGCGTGGCTTTGTTCACGGTCAGCTCTTTTTTGTGCGGGCTCGCTCCGAATCTGGCAACGCTCATCTTTTTCCGCGTGCTGCAAGGCGTGGGCGGCGGCGGCTTGCAGCCAACCGAACAAGCTATTCTGGCCGATACTTTCCCTCCCGCTAAGCGCGGTATGGCGTTCGCGGTTTACGGCATTGCGGTAGTCACGGCGCCGGCGATCGGCCCTACTCTGGGTGGATGGATCACCGACAACTTCAGCTGGCGCTGGATTTTCTTCATCAATATTCCGGTCGGCATTCTTTCCATCCTTCTCACTACGCGCCTCATTCAGGACCCGCCTTACTTCCGCCGCCGCAAACTCAGCGAAACTAAAATCGATTATGTTGGCCTCAGTTTTGTGGCGCTTGGGCTGGGCGCTCTTCAGATCGTCCTCGACAAAGGACAGCGCGACGATTGGTTCGAATCGCACTTCATTCTGGTGCTCTCGCTGATCGCCGCAGCTTCTTTGATCTTTGTCGTTGTGTGGGAATGGAGGCACAAGGACCCAGTCATCGATTTGCATCTGTTTCGCGATCGTACTTTTGCCGTCTCCAATCTATTGATGTTCATGTTGGGATTCGCCCTGTTGGGCAGCACCTTGCTGCTGCCTCTCTTCAGCCAGACGCTGCTCGGCTATACTGCTGAAAAAGCTGGTTTGTCTCTGATGCCCGGCGGTTTCACCATCATTATTTTGCTGCCTCTGGTGGGATTCCTGCTCTCGCGCTACAGTCCGCGCTGGCTGCTGATCTTCGGCCTGGTCGTGCTCTCCGGATCTTTGTTTCACATGGCGGGTTTCGATCTGGATATTGACTTTCGCACCGTGGCCACCGCTCGCATTTTTCAGGCCGCCGGCATGGCATTTCTTTTCGTTCCTATTAATACGGCCGCATACGCCTTTTTGCCGCGCGAAAAAAATAATGCGGCCTCTGGCTTAATGAACCTGGCTCGCAACATCGGTGGCAGCGTCGGCATATCTTTGGTGACGACGATGCTCGACCGCCGCACCCAGGTTCACCTCAATGATCTTTCTAAGAATCTCAGCCCCGGCAATCCTGCTTTTCGGACCATGCTTAGCGGCGCGACGCAGGCCATGCGCGCTCACGGCGCCAGCGCCGCCTTCGCGACCCAGCAGGCCTACGCGCTGATCGAGGGGACGGTGCAAAGGCAGGCGACCATGCTGGCCTACATTGATGACTTTCGCCTGCTCGGCATATCGATCCTGGCGATGGTTCCCCTGGTGTTCCTGATGAAAAAAGGCCGCCCCGGAGGCGGAATCGCGGTACACTAATCGCCGGTAAATCGCTTCCAATAGACGGGGCTCACTGTGTTTCGCCTGATCACCATCGAGCGCGAGTATGGCTGCGGAGGCGGCGCCATCGCCGCGCAACTCGCCGACCACCTGGGCTGGAAGCTTTGGGACCGCCTGCTCACAGAAGAGATCGCCCGCATGGCCAATGTGGATGCCGCAACCGTGAGGCGCTGCGACGAGCGCATGGATAGCCGCTTCTACCGCCTGGCAAAAACCTTCTGGCGCGGCAGCCACGAACCCAGGTCCAATCTAGAAACTCGCGCTTTTGACACGGATTGCATGGTCGAAATGATGGAAGAGATCACGGCGAAAATCGCTCACGAAGGCAACGCCGTGGTTGTGGGCCGGGGTGCGCCTTACTTCCTCCGCGACCAAGCGGACGCCTTCCACATTTTCCTCTACGCGCCACGCGCGGAAAAAATCCGCCGCCTGCTGCTGGACGGCCTCCCGCAATCGGAAGCCGAAGATCGCGTCGAAAACGTCGACCGCGAGCGCATCGCCTTCGTGAAACACTACTTCAATGCCGAGTGGCCCACGCGATCCCTCTATCACGTGATGATCAACACTGCTCTGGGCAATAAAGCCGTAATCGAAACAATCCTGAATACCATGCACCTGATGGAAGGCCGCCCCAAGGCCACCGATTACGAACCTCCTAGAGTTGCCAGCTCCCGGTAAGTGGCGCTGAACCTCTAACGTCCCCTCGCTTCCGGGCCGCTGAAATCGCGACTCACATCTTCCCCGCTTCCGCCGATAGTCCAACTGGAGCTCTGTTGGAGCTCTCTTGGAAGGCTTTGGGCTCCACTTCCAGGTGAAAACTCGGAGTTGCGAAGGGGCAGCGCAGCAATGACCAAGATCCTTCTGGTGGAAGACAGCAAATTCCTGCGAGTCACAACCGAACGGGCTCTGACCCGCGCCGGCTACGAAGTAAGTTGCGCGGCGGATGGCGAGGAAGCGTTGCGTGTGGCGCGCGAGAAACTGCCGGATCTGATCTTGCTGGATATGTTGTTGCCGAAGATGACTGGACTCGACGTGCTGACCACACTCAAGAGCGACATTACAACCGAATGGATCCCAGTGGTCGTGCTGACCGGGATGTCGCAAAAAAACGCTCCCAAGCTGCAAGCCGACGGCGCCTTCGCCTTCCTCGAAAAAGGCGCGCTCGAACTGGAAAAAGGATCGGCAAAACTCCTCAGCGAGTTGCAGCAAATTATGGAAAGGATTCGAGCCAGTACGGGAAGATCCACCACCGCCTAGGGAATACCGGGCCATGTCGCTTCACCGCGGTACCTTCCTCAAAGTGACTTTGTTGCCTTCAATTTAGATCTCCAAGCTCTTGCCGTTGCAAATAAATCACTTACATGCGGGAACATCTCCCCTCTGCCCGGAGTCTATTCGGCTAGGAAGGTTTTTGTCACATCGGGCTGAGGCAGACGATTTTTCGGTTGGGGATGGGGCAGGAAACTCTATAATCGTTCCTGCAGCGAACTAAGCGTCGAGTAAGGCGGCAGTTACCTTGGGAGATCTGGCAAGCGCGATCGGGGATCGGGCGGAAGAGGCGACGATTGTCGCCGAATTGAAAGCTGGCTCCGAGGCGGCCTATGCGTGGCTGATCGGCGAATTTCAGCGCCCAGTCTACGGTCTCGTGTATCGCATGGTAAGTGATCCGGCCGATGCCGCCGATACTACTCAGGACGTGTTTCTGAAGGTTTTCCGCGGCATGAAGCACTTCCACGGCGAATCGAGTTTGAAGACCTGGATCTACCGCATCGCCTTGCATGAAGCCGCGAACCGGAAGAGATGGTGGTTCCGGCACAAGGCGCAGGAGACCTCCATCGAACCGGCGGGCTCCGATGGATTATCTGGCGACGACTCCATGTGGAGCGCGCTAACCGATCAACGCGATTCGCCCTTCGACACCATGGCGCATCGCGAAGTACAGCATCGAGTCGATGAAGAACTGCGGAAAGTTCCGGAACCCTACCGGACGACGTTGATCTTGCGCGACCTCGAAGAGATGTCCTACGAAGAGATTGCGGAGATTCTGCAGATCTCGCTGGGCACAGTAAAGTCGAGATTGACCCGCGGACGCCAGGCCCTGAAACTGAGGCTCGCGTCCTACGTGCGCGAAGTCGGCGGAGAGCTTGGACTCACAGTACCGGAAGAAGAAGGAACGGAAAGTTTCACATCACAGGTTGCTGAAAGGGGCAGAAGAACCGAGGCGACGCCATGAATGACATGGCTCAAAAATCAGCTCAGATGAAGTTTGGCATGAAGGCAGCGGCGTTGGAATGCGCCGAAGCCCAGCGCATGGTGTCGCCATATCTCGACGGCGCAGTCACCGGCACTGAGATGCAAGCATTGCGCCGGCATCTGGATGAATGCTCCAATTGCAATCGCGAATACACATCTTTGCGGCACACCCAGCAACTCCTGGCGAACCTGGGACGACCCCAAGTGCCTTCCGATCTTGGATTAAAGTTGCGTCTTGCCATTTCTCGGGAAGCGGCAGAGACCAGGCGCGCTCCCTATGAGGGCTTGCGCGTCCGTCTTGAAAATACTTTGAACGCATTCATGGTGCCGGCCACGGCGGGCCTCGCATGCGCCTTGCTGATTTTTGGCCTGGTCACAACGATCCTGGCCATGCCGGGACAATTGCAGGCTAACAATCGCAACGAAGATGTCCCGCTGATGCTGAACACCGGACCGGAATTGCAGCAGAGCGTCTTCGGTACCACGCTAAGCTCCATCAATACTGAGTCGCTGGTAATTGAGGCCTACGTGGACTCGCACGGGCGGGTGCAGGATTACAAGATTCTTTCCGATCCGGGGGAGTCTCAGGAACTTCTGCCTCAGGTTAAGAGAATGTTGATCTTCACCACGTTTCGTCCAGCCATGTCGATGGGCCACCCCATCTCGTCGCGAGCGGTACTCTCGTTCTCACGCATCAGCGTACGCGGCTAGATCGCGGCTCCCATGCTTCCGCTTCTATCATGACCTCATGCTCCAGTTCGTGGATGCGGCCCGCCTTGATTTCATAATCCACCCGCTCCTCAGTCGAGAGACCTCCAAAGACCTCGTTTTGCCGAGCCTGGCTCTGCTCTCGGCGAAGGCGGGTGAGTTCGACTTGGCTCGATTCCGATTGCATAGGGAACACCGGCGCTTCGTAACCATCACCTTGTCGTCGGTCGGATGACAGCGAGGAAGGTCTACTTCGACCATACTCTTTGCAGTGCCGCTTGAAATACAGCAGACACTGTACGCTAACGCACATAGCTATGTCTACTGATGACATGCCCCAAAAGAAGGCGCCGATGGGAACGACGCGCTTTCGCAGCCCAGGAGAGACCTCAGGCAACCGTGGAGAAGAAGCGATTCATTGCGAAGGGAAGCGTTCTCTAATGAAGGTGGGCTTCGGCGCCTGCCGAGGTCTCGACCACCGGCAGCAAAATCAACACTCGCAAATCCAGCACTGCGTGCGCAATAATCGGAATCAGCAGACTACCAGTCGCCAAAAACACAGCTCCTAGTGCAAAACCCAGCACCACAGTTCCAAGGGCCGGTTTCACGCCTTGATAGAGATGTCCAATTCCGAAGATCACAGCAGCCACCAGCAGCGCCCAACTGAGGCCGAGATGAAAAGGCGCGGTATGAAGATAGTGGAGGAGAAATCCGCGGTAGAGTATTTCCTCGCACACTCCAGCGGTAATGCAAAGCAGCCACCACCAGTGTCGCTCTTCCGTACTCGATGGAATTAGAAAACTCAGCGCTTGCGCCGCCTTCGCGGCCTTGGTCCGGATAGTCTCATTCCACAACGCCATTATCGCCGGCACCAGAAGCGCCGCTGCAACCGCTGTAAACAGCCCCAGCACAATAAACCTTCCGCCCGAACCCAACAGCCAATGAACCTCTCCCGGCCTGGTTCGGATCGTCAGTAGTGTTCCGAATCCCAGCGCGAGATAGGCGACCGCGGTGCAGAGCCATTCGGCGTTAATCACCCGCCAATAGAATTTGACCTTCTTGCGCGGATCTCGGCTCGCCTTCAACCGCGGAATTTCGTAGCGATCCCGCAGGGGCGCTACAACCACCATCACGAACACCAGCGCATGCTGTGCCAGCAGGCTCGCCGGGAAAAACGCCAGCGCCGAGAAGAACCATTGGAATCCCATGAATCGCCTCGCTTCGTCAAATGTAAATGTGAATTTACATTTGCATTCAGCGATTGTCAAGTATATTCTCGGCTTGCACCATGCCCGAAGCCAAGAAGCAGCCTTTAGCGCCACAGCAGGACCGCAGCCGCGACTCCCTGCGTCGGCTGCTGCGGGCGGCGGCTCAACTCCTGCAAGAAAAAGGACTCGAGGGCGCGACTATTCCCCGTATTGCCGCCCACGCCGGCTTATCTCCTGGCACCGTCTACCGCCGCTTCCGCGACAAGGATGCTCTGCTGCGAACCTTGCTTCGCGAGAGTCTTCGTTCCGCGGACAGGGGCTCGGCTGCGCTGCTGACCCCGGACTTCGTCCGCACAAACTCACTTCCCGAACTGGTACGCACAATCGTCCAGGGGACTTTGCGCGGTTATCGCAAGAACGCCGGCCTGATGCGCGCCCTCACACAATTCGCCCGTTCTTACCCCAGCGCAGCCTTCCGAAGAGAGATGGACCTCATTGAGGTACGCAACTTTCGCCGCATCGTCGACGCCCTGCTCACCAAACGCGACGAAATCGAGCATCCCGATCCTGACACTGCCGTCCCGCTGGCATTGATGCTCACAGCCTTTGCTCTGCTCGAAATGATCGTGCTCGATACACTTTCTTCCACATGGTCGACGCTCATGCCGAGGACCGATGATCAACTTGCCGAGGAACTATGCCGCTCCTTCCTCGCTTATCTGCAAAGCGACAGCAAGAAACCCGAGGCAGCACGATCAAAACCATAAACCTGAAATCCGATATGCCACTGGTTCACCAGGCCCTGCAGCGCCTGCAGCGTGAACTCGCTCTCGCCCACCAGGAAAATGTGAAAGTTCTAAAAATCATTCACGGATACGGATCGACGGGCGCCGGAGGAGACATCCGCATCGCCGTGCAAAAACAGTTGCTGGGGTTGATTGACAACGGCCAGATTCGCGGCTGCATCTTTGGCGAAGATTGGACCAAATCAAATGAGGCTTGCTGGCAGCTTCTTCAAGCTCACGCCGCACTCAAAAAAGATCCTGACCTCGGCCGCCGCAATCTCGGCATCACGGTGGTCTTGCTCTAGCTTCGCCGTTTCGCTGAAACCCTGTTACGCGATAAGGCATCAAAGTTCGTGCTGGGTATTGAGTTCCCGCGTAGCGCTGTCCGTTCGATCATGGCGCCGCCGCTTCCAATCCGTAGTGATAGTGATCGATCCGGGGTCGGAAGCGGTTCCGGGCTTGCCCTTCATCAAAGCAATCATCCCGACACACAGGGTCATCGCGGCCCCGGTAGACGGTCTCAGGCCTTGCGCTGGATCGCAGGCATTTCTGCGCTATTGGTCGTCCTCGCTGGCATCGCGGTGCGCCTGATGGTGGCCCGTGCTGAGCCAATCCTGCGCACCCGCGTGATCGAGACTCTCTCGGCTCGCTTTAAGAGCCGGGTCGAGTTGGCCGCGATCCATGTCTCAGTTGCCAATGGACTGCACGTTTCCGGTTCAGGGCTGCAGATCTACGGCGCGACTGATCCCAATCCCTACCAGCCGGGAGTGCAGCCGATTCTCTTGATTCAGGAGTTCGACTTCAGTACTCCGCTGCGCGATCTTTTTCGCGAGCCTATGCGCGTTGCCAGTGTCCGCGTGAAGGGAATGGAACTGAACATTCCACCGGCAGGAAATCGCAGAGAGATGACCAGCATGCGTAAGCATTCGGGAAAGATGAGCATCACGGTGGGAGAGTTCGATTGCGAAGACACCAAGCTTCTGATCAACACGATGAAACCGGGCAGGGCGCCGCTCGAATTCGATATCGGTAGCCTCAAGATGAAGGACATCGGCCCCAATCAGCCTCTTCACTTCGATGCCACCCTGGTCAATCCCAAACCAGTGGGCGACATTCAATCCAGCGGGCAGTTCGGACCGTTCCAGGAGTTAAGCCCGCGCGGCACTCCGGTGCAAGGCAATTACACGTTTAGCAACGCCGACCTCGGCACTATAAAAGGCATTGGCGGAATTCTTTCTTCCACCGGGAAGTATGACGGTACGCTCGGCCGCATCGTGGTCGATGGCGCGACTGACACGCCGGATTTTCGGATCGCCATCAGCGAACATCCGGTCTCACTGCACACCGATTTTCATGCCATCGTCGACGGCACAGACGGCGACACTTATCTCGAGCCGGTGAGGGCCCGCGTGCTGCAATCGTCTTTCACTGCGAAGGGCAAAATCGTGCGCGTGCAAAACCCGCGCGGGCACGATATTGAGCTCGATGTCGCTCTCGATCGCGCGCTCATTCAAGACCTGCTTCGACTGGGAGTCAAGACCGATCCCCCCATCATGACGGGCGTGGTCGAAATGAAAACCAAACTCAGCCTTCCCCCCGGAGTCAACGACGTGGCCAATCGCCTTAAATTGGCGGGCACATTCCATATTCCGCAAGCGCATTTCACCAACGAAAGTGTGCAGAGTAAAATCGACGCCCTCAGTCTGCGCAGTCAGGGCAAGCCTAAGCTCGCGAAGGAGCCTTACACAGAGGATGTCACAACAGATCTGCAAGGAACGTTCCGGTTGGAGGATGGCCTCTTCAATTTCTCTCTTCTTCATTTCCAGATTCCCGGCACGCACGCCGACATGACCGGCCAATACAGCCTGGACGGCAACACCTTCGATTTTCACGGAACGGTCAAGATGGAAGCAAAACTTTCGCAGATGACGACAGGCTGGAAATCGATTTTGCTGAAGCCGGTTGATCCCTTCTTCCGCAAAGACGGAGCCGGCACCGAAGTTCCCTTCAAAGTAACCGGCACGCGCAGTGCTCCGCACTTCGGCCTCGACTTCCACCACAAAGACGAGAGCAACCCGGAAAAAGCTCCCGCATCCGACAACGCTCGCTAACGGCCCTTTCGCGCCTCATTTTGAAAGGAGCAGATTAAGAAGCGCATTGCTTTCAGAGTTTGCGGAGTAGCTCGTCTCTCCTGCCCGTTTTGAAAGGGCGCGCCTTCAAGCCACGCCGTAAGAATCCCCGCGGGAACCAACCCCGCGTGGCCGCTGACCTTGATCCAACCTGCCTACGGCCTGGCTAAGGCGCCTTTGCCGGCTGCGCGCCCGCAGCCGAAACCGGTGCGGCACGCCGAACAGCTCGGGCTGCATGTTCATGCACAGCTAGAGACAGCACGAGCAAAACAACCGCGGGAAGAAATAAAATCAGCCATCGAATCTTCATGAAGATATTTGTTAGATCATGCTAGCTCAGATCATACCGCAGGCCTTCCACGCCACCCCAGGGCGCGTACTTCCGTGATCGGCTTAACACCGTACAAAATAGGATCAGCAACTTGCGCCTCGGGCTCTTGCGCTTTTGCCACGGGGCCGACGATACTGGAATACTCCTGAGAAACAAACTATTACGCCTATGAAAATTACACTCTCGTTTTCTACGCCCTCTGAACTTGAAACTGAATCCCTTGCCGCCGTCGCTTTGGATCACGCTGAGAAAAACGGCAATCATCCCGCTTCCGCCAAGTCCGAAAAAAACCAACTCAAACTCGCCAGCGGAGACGCCACCCTGCAATCTGCTGCCGCGGAACTTCTCGGTAGCGGAGAGGTGAACGGGCGTCCTTTTGAAACCAATTTGCTCCACAAGCCCGCAGGATTGAAGGCCAAGCGGCTGTTACTGATTAGCGGCGGTGCGGCGAAAAAGTTCTCCAGCTACGATCTGCGACGCATTGCCGGCGCAGCCGTACGCACGCTCAAGGCGCGTGGGATTCGAAGCTTTGCTTTCGTCGCGCCGCCCACCATTCCCGCGGAAGAGGCCGTGAGAGCCATCGTCGAAGGCGCGCTGGTTGGGAATTTCGATCTCGACTACTATCGCAGCGACCGCAAAGATCAGAAGATCGATGCCCTCACCGTCATCGCCAGCGGAAACAGCGACAAAGCCGTACTCGAGAAGGCCGCACATGAAGCACAGATCCTGGGTGAGTCCCAGAATTTCACCCGGGATCTGGTCAACGAACCCTCCAATCGGATGACCCCGACCATCCTCGGCGAACGAGCCAGCAAGATGTGTGAGGAAGTCGGCATGAAATGCGAAGTGTATGGCGCAGACAAAATCAGAGAATTGAAAATGGGCGCATTCTGGGGCGTCGCGCAAGGTTCTGACGAACCGCCCACGCTGATCGTGATGCGATACGAGCCTGCTGGCGCGCCGGAGAAACCTGTCTTAGGCCTGGTGGGCAAAGGCATCACCTTCGACACCGGCGGCATCTCGATTAAGCCCGCCGATAACATGGAAAAGATGAAGTACGACATGGCCGGTGGCGCCACCATGATCGGCGCCATGCGCGCCATAGCGCTGCTGAAGCCGAAAGTCAAAGTCATCGGAATCGTATGCGCCACCGAAAACATGCCTTCCGGCAAAGCGCAAAAGCCCGGCGACGTGCAGATTGCCATGTCGGGCAAATCCATAGAAATCATCAATACCGACGCCGAAGGCCGCCTCGTATTGGCTGACGGTCTTTTCTACGCCCGCCAACTCGGTTGCACGCATCTTGTGGACGCGGCAACTCTCACGGGCGCGGTCGTGGTCGCTCTTGGCTATGCTAACGCTGGCGTCTTTGCCAACGACGACGCTATCTACGAGCGTTTTCACAAAGCCAACGAAGAAGCGGGTGAAAAAATGTGGCGCCTGCCTCTCGACGATGAATACAAAGACAACATCAAATCCGGCATTGCCGACATGGTTAACTCCGGAGGTCGCTGGGGAGGAGCCATCAACGCGGCTATGTTCCTAAAGGAATTCGCCGAAGACACTCCTTGGATCCACCTCGACATCGCCGGCACGGCGTGGATGGAAGAGCAAAAGCCGTGGATCGCCAAAGGCCCGTCGGGCATAGCCCTGCGCAGCCTGGTAGAGTTCGTGCAGAGCTTTACGCGTTAGAAAATAGACTCCGGTTTCCAACTGGAAGCCGGGGCCGAATTTCTCCTTCCACTCCCGTATAATTTTGGTTACAGCGCATTAGGCGCGGCTGGCATCTTATGCCTGCCGCTACTTTGCGGCGGAGGCTTGGCATGAAAGCATTATTGGTAGCGGGTGTGGTCGTTTTGGCTCTGGGGATTCTCTCGTTTTTCGTTCCGTTCCCGCACTCTGAACATCACGGCGTGAGCGTA
Source organism: uncultured Acidobacteriaceae bacterium (assembly GCA_963789875.1). Lineage (GTDB taxonomy): Bacteria > Acidobacteriota > Terriglobia > Terriglobales > Acidobacteriaceae > Sulfotelmatobacter. The sequence continues at coordinate 93,892 of CAWBMI010000004.1, forward strand.
GGCGATGCGCACATCGGCGTCACAACCGAGCACGATCAAAAAGTACCAACCGCTCTCAGCGTGGTATTAGTAGTCGCCGGCGCTGGATTGATGTTCGCCGGAAAGAACGCGTAACGCAGGTTGCGGAGAAATATTCAGAACCGCCGTCCTTACTTCGCTCTTGCTGCGTCGAACGCTTTCTCCAGGTCGGTAACGAAGGGCGTTTCGCTCGCTTGCAGCCCGCTCCGCCCCATCATGCGCCATAGATATTCGTTCCGCGGCCAGCCGCGCGCGTCGTAGACTGCAAGCACGTCTTCTGTGGGCCGGCTCATCACCACCAGAATAATATCCGCCTGTTGCGGCTGAAGCACCAACGTAAATTTCCCCCACTTCTGCATTGCATCCTGCACCGCACCAATCGCGTTACGGTCGTCGGGAAGCAAATGAGGATTGAATTGATCCCCGTCATAGCTGGTGACGTAAACGAAACGGGAGTTAATTAACGTGCCCGGAAACGCAGGAACGTTTTGCTCAGCGTTCACCTTATCCGCCTTAGGGGCGGCGAACGCCAATGCGGTCGTCAGGAACAGCGCCGCGATTATTTTCAAAGAAGTTTTACTTTTCATAGAAACCACCACTCGATTCTTAGAGCCTTTCTAAGGAATTAGATGGTGGCCAGTGGTTGAAAGATGTCTATCGCCAACAGTCGTAGGCTAAGCAATTGAATCTGCGCCGGAAGCGCGCAAGATCAATCATCTGCTCAAGCCCCAAATCTGTCGGCCGCGCGGGCCCTGGCCTTAGCCGCCTCTTCCTCCCTATTCTTCGGAGGTGCATTGGTTTCCAGCGACCGCAGAAGCCGTGCTGACACCCCGGCAATTTCTTCGATAGCACTCAGAAAAGCAACTTCATTACCCTTTGAAGGCTTATTGAAGCCGGTAATCTTGCGAACAAATTGCAGCGACGCCGCGTGTACCTCTTGGTCGTTCACCGGCGGATCGAAGTTAAAAAGTGTTTTGATATTTCTGCACATCGTTCTCCACCTCCTCCAATGTATTAAAACGTAGCAGGTTTGAATGGGACAAGTGAAGAGGCCAGCCAGCGCTCACATGACCGGCGGAACGGTCATACCCATGACCTCCAGCGTACGAATTAACTCTCGCCGCACGATGGCAACGGTCGCAAGCAGGAAATGTTTTCGCTTTTCATCGGTTTCGCTCAGAATCGGATGCCGGTGATAGAACGTATTGAAAAGCTGCGCAAGCTGAAAAGCGTGCTTCGCAAGATACGCAGGCTCCGTAGTAGCGATGCATTGGTCCACAATGTAGGACGTCCTGGCCGCAGCCAGCCACAGCTCCCAGATCTCGGTGCCGGCTGAGCCCCCGAAAAACTCGCCCGCACCTTGAGCGAAGAAGGCCGTCGAAATCTCACGAGAGAAACTATCCGCATCAAGTCCCGCCTTCTTGAAAATGCTGCTGGCGCGCACCACGGCATATTGCGCGTAAGGCCCGGTCTCACCCTCAAAACTAAGAGCCTCTTTGAAGTCGAACGCGATCACCGACTGCTTGGTGAACTTCAGCATGAAATAGCGCAAGGCACCGGTGGCTACCTGCGTCGCGATGGATCCGCGCTCAATCTCGCTGAGCTCAGGATGCCGCGAATCCACTTCAGTGCGAGCAGAAGTAATGAGCCGGTCGATCAAATCGTCGGCCTTAACCCCAAACCCTTTGCGTCCACTCACCTCGGTATAAGGGCGGGTCTTGTCTTCCTCGCTAAGCGTGTAGCCGAGTTCAGCGGCGCAGCGCGGCGTGAGCGCCACCATTTCATAAGAAAAATGCGTGTAATGATCAGCCGCCTCGCCGTGGCCTAGCCCGCGCAAAGCCTCGATTACTGTGTTCTGAGCCTCCGACTGCCGGGCATCAATCACGTTGTAAATCTCCGCGACATCGCCAAAGTGCGGATGCTCTTTCTCGCCCTGCATCGCGGAGATCCAGCACTCATGAAGACTGGGGTAACAGTAAAAACGGCGATATCCAAAATCACGCCCCAGCAGCCCAAACTTCCACATGTGGTACGCGACGTCCTTGCCGACGTATCCCACGGTGCCGTTGGAGCGAACAATTACTTTCTGGTCTTCTTCAGCGATGTCTTCCAGGCCACTCGTCCCAATTTGCAGGAGCAGGGTGTCCAGATCGATCTCGGCGCTCCCAGAATCGGAAAGACTTCGCGCTGTTCCGGCCCGGCGCATCACCCAGCATCCTGCATTCTTGCCGCGATCTTCGTAAGTGAGCACCCTTGCATCTTTCAGCTTAGTGAACGCCGCATCCCAAAAATGCAGATGCAGGATCTCGCTCTCGCGGGGCAGAAAGTCGTACTCGATATCAAGCCGGTCCATGGTTTCAAGATGCCGGCGCAACACGGCGGTCGAGATCAGTTCGGCGATTGCAGCCGTCTGGCTGGCAGCATCTTCGATGCCGTGCAGGGTTTCAGCGCGAGCTTGAAGATGTTGTTTATCCTGCGCGTACCAATGCGAGACCCGCGCATAAAGATCCCAGCAGTAATAATCGAAGCGCGGCTGCCGTGCGAGCGCTTCGATTTCAACCAAAGATTTTTTCTCAATCTGCATGAACCCTACCACTACATCCGCCACCTGCACGCCGGTGTTGTCGATGTAATTCTGTACATCAACGTCGCGTCCTGCGAAGCGCAGCATCCGGACAAACGTATCCCCGAGAATCGCATTGCGCAGGTGTCCGATATGCGCCGCTTTGTTAGGATTGATGCTGGTATGCTCAACCAGAATTTTTCCCGCTGAAGTTTCTTCTGTGGGCTTTTGATCGGCAGCCAACGCCGCTGCCATCCACCCGCGATCGATTCTTACATTCAGATATCCCGGAGGCGCGACTTGCATCTCCGCGATACCTTCGATTGCGCCAATGCCGCTCCGAATGGCCTCAGCAAGCTTGAGCGGGGCAGTACGCAAAGGCTTGGCAAATGGAAAAAGTGGAATGGCGAAATCACCCAGTTCAACCTTCGGCGGCTGCTCGATCACCGCGTTCGGCAAGGCCACCCCAGGGTATCGGCCACTCAGAAACTCGCCGATGCGCTTCGCCAGACGCTGTTCAAGATGACGATACAAAGCTTCCCTCTGAGTTTGTTTATGAAGATAGTGATTCTAGCAGAGCAAGGCAAAGAGGCTGGTTTGACGGAGTGGGACGTGTTCCCTATGATGAAAAAACCGTCGTTTAGTCGCTGGTCGTTCGCCATCCTTTCCCATGCTGGCCGTCGTGCTCTTGGCCGACGACCAACGACTAACGACGGTTTTCTTATGCGTAAAGCTTATCTTGAGTGCTTTTCCGGCGTCAGTGGCGACATGTTCCTAGGCGCACTGGTCGATGCCGGAGTTCCGCCCGAAATGCTGCAAGATGCCGTGGCATCGTTGGGATTGGAAGCACGTTTAGAATTTTCCCGTGTAGTGCGAAGCGGCATCTCGGCTACGAAAGCGGATGTATGGATAAACAGCGAGAAAGATTCGCCGCGAGAATCATGCTCGGAGAGCCAGGATTCGAGTGGTCACAATCATTCTCATAACGATCATCAGCACGGACACGCGGCTCATTCACACGAACAGGAGCACAATCATGGGCGCGGGCTTACCCAAATCCGACAGATCATCTCCGCTGCGGCCATCTCCGAAACTGCAAAACGAACTGCTATCTCCATATTCGAAGCTCTGGGACGCGCCGAAGCGAAAATTCACGATACTTCCATCGAAAGCGTGCACTTCCACGAAGTCGGAGCAGTCGATGCTATCGTCGATATCGTGTGTGCGGCCGTAGGTGCAGAAGCGCTGAGAGTCGATCAAATTATCTGCTCGCCACTAAACGTGGGTTCCGGCACGGTACAGTGTGCCCACGGCACATTTCCCGTTCCCGCGCCGGCGACCCTGGAACTGCTGGCGAACGCTCCGGTGTATTCCTCGGGCGTGCAAGCCGAATTAGTAACGCCCACTGGCGCGGCGATCGTAAGAGTCTTGGCTTCTAGTTTCGCGGCGTTCCCCGAGATGAAGATCGAGAAGTCAGGTTACGGTGCGGGCACACATGATTTTCCCGGGCATCCGAATGTGCTGCGCCTGACGATCGGCGAAGCGGTGTCGACCTCCCTCAGTGCCAACACCGCGGTTGAAACGATCACCGTTCTCGAAGCCAATCTTGACGACTTGAATCCGCAGGTTTTCGGCTACGTAATGGAGCGCGCGCTCACCGAAGGTGCCCTCGACGCATTCGCAGCGCCGGTGCAGATGAAGAAGAATCGGCCTGGGACGCTGCTGACAATTCTCTGCAAGCCTGAAGATGCGGCCAAGCTCACGCAACTGATCTTCACGGAGACAAGCACGCTAGGCGTGCGGCGGCGCGATGAAAAACGGCAGATACTGGCCCGTCGCTGGGAAAATGTCGGCACGCCCTGGGGCAAGGTAAGAATTAAAGTCGCGAGCATGAACGGCACGGTCACCAACTACGCACCTGAATATGAAGATTGCCGCCGCATAGCGACGGAACAAGGCATACCTCTGAAGACGGTGATGCAGGAAGCTTCGTGCGCGTACGTAGGAAAAGACGCTAAGGCTTAACACAAGAGTCGCGCACGGTGGCGATTCGGCAATCGACTCGCGCTTCGCGCACAGTTCAGAAACATAATATGAGCAAGAAGTTCTACATCACGACCCCGATCTACTACGTGAACGCGCGTCCTCACATCGGCCACGCTTATACCACGATCGCCTGCGACACCATTGCTCGCCGCCAACGCCTGCTGGGCGCCGATACTTTTTTCCTTACCGGAACCGACGAGCACGGGCAGAAGATCGAACGCGCCGCCGCGGCTGCGGGAAAAACTCCACAGCAGTATGCAGATGAAATCTCCGCCGAGTTTCGCCAGTTGTGGAAGCGCATGGGCATCTCCAACGACGACTTCATCCGCACTACCGAAGAACGCCACATCAAGCGGCTGCAGGAACTTTTTCGGAGAATTCGTGACAACGGTTACATCTACAAAGGAACCTATACAGGCCAGTACTGCGTGTCGGACGAGCTTTATGTGGATGGCGCCAAACCCGGCGATCCCTGCCCCATTTGCGGGCGGATCACGGAAACCGTGCACGAAGAAAATTATTTCTTCAAGCTTTCGGCCTTTCAAGACAAGCTGCTAGAGCTTTACGCGAACCCCGAATTTATTCGCCCCGAGACACGGCGCAATGAAGTGATTTCCTTCGTGCGCTCGGGCCTGCGCGATCAGTCGATCAGCCGCTCGACTTTTACCTGGGGCGTTCCCGTGCCTGACGACCCCAAGCACGTGATCTACGTCTGGTTCGACGCGCTGGCCAACTACATCACGGCGATCGGCTACGGCTCTTCGCATCCCGGCGCACAAGAGGCCTTCAAGAAATTCTGGCCCGCCGACGTGCAGATGATCGGCAAAGAAATTGTTCGCTTTCACTGCGTCTACTGGCCGGCGTTCCTGATGGCAGCCGGACTACCGATGCCCAAAGCCATCGTGGCCCATGGCTGGCTGCTCTTCGAAGAGAGCAAAATGTCGAAATCGCGCGGCAACATCGTGCGGACCGAGACGATTCTCGATGTGCTCGGGGCGGATGCCCTGCGTTATTTTCTGCTGCGCGAAGTTGTCTTCGGACAGGATGGATCGTTTTCTTTCGACGCTCTGGTACAGCGCTACAACTCAGACCTCGCCAACGGCCTGGGAAACCTCGCCAGCCGCACCCTGACCATGATCAACCGTTATTTCAAGGGAGCGGTGCCGTATCCCTCGCACGCCGCGCCAAAGCCTGCGGACGAGGCTATCGCAAACGTTGCTCGCAAAACAATTCGTGAGTTTGCGACATTCTTCGATCAGTTTCAATTTTCGCGCGCTCTTGAAGCAGCGTGGGCGCTGGTCGCCGCGGTCGACAAATATATCGTCGAGAACGAACCCTGGGCGCTTGGTGAAAAGCTTGATGAGGATAGCCGCTCTCGTCTGGCGACAATCCTTTACACCGCGGCGGAAGCGCTTCGCATCGTAACGGCTCTCGCATATCCGGTCATGCCCGATGCCACGGCGAAAATCTGGGAGCAACTCGGCCTGGGCGACATCAAGAAGCCTGACCTGAGTGCTCTCGCCTGGGGCCAATTGCCGTTGGGAACCACGCTCGGAGAAGTTCATCCCGTGTTTCCGCGCGCCGACAAGAGCGCCATCGAAAGGATGCAGAAGATGGAAGAAGAGCAAAGAATAGCTCCGCCAGCAGAAGCCCCGGCAGTTTCCGCGCCGGTAATTGCACAACCGGCGGCCGCAACGGGCCCGACACCTTCCCCGGCAGCGGACAACAGGATTTCGATCGATGACTTCGCCAAGGTCGAATTGCGTGTAGGCGTAGTGAAAGTCGCTGAGCGCGTACCCAAAGCCGACAAGCTTTTGCGTCTGGAAATTGACATCGGAACCGAAGTGCGCCAGGTACTCGCCGGTATCGCTGAGGCCTACGCTCCCGAAACCTTGATCGGCCGTAAAGTTGTACTTGTGGCGAATCTCGCTCCCCGGAAACTCCGCGGCTTGGAGTCGAACGGCATGATTGTAGCGGCCTCGCTCGAAGGCGGAAAGCCAGTGCTGGCGGGCTTCTTAGAGGATGTGCCCGTTGGGGCGAGGTTGAAATAGGAAGGACCAGACCTCGGGCGTTGGACCTCAGACGTTCGCTATCCTATCGTGAGGTCTGAAGTCCAAGGTCTGAAGCCGAGGCCGAAGTCTGAAGTCCGATCCATGTTCGTAGACTCTCACGCGCATCTCGATGGCAAGCAGTTCGACTCCGATCGCGACCAGGTAATTGCTCGCGCGCGCGAAGCCGGAGTGCAAACGATCGTCGCGATCGGCAATGGAGACGGGCCTCCCGAGCTTGATCACGGCGTCCTGCTGGCCGAGAAATATCCGTTCATCTACGCCACCATCGGAATTCATCCTCACGAAGCGAGGCTGGCAGAGGATGCAGCCTATCAGAAAATGGAAGAACTGGCGCAGCATGACAAAGTAATAGCTTGGGGCGAGATCGGCCTTGATTACTTTTACGATCATTCGCCGCGCGAAGTGCAAAAACAAGTTTTCCGCCATCAGATGGAACTGGCGGCAGCCGCCGAACTGCCGATCGTGATTCACTGTCGCCCATCGGAAGCTAGTGACGATGCCTGGGACGATTTCTTTAAGATGATCGACGAATATTGGAGCGCTAAAGGCCTCGGAGGAATTCTGCACTGTTTCACCGGCACATGGCCCCAGGCGCAGCGCGCTCTGGACGCGGGATTCATGATCTCCCTCGCCGGCAACCTGACCTTCCCGAAGGCGCAGCAGATCCGTGACGCCGCTCTGCAGGTGCCACTCGACCGCATGCTGATCGAAACCGATTGCCCATTTCTCGCCCCCGTGCCAAATCGCGGCAAACGCAACGAACCGGCATTCGTCAAAGACACGGCGAAAAAGATGGCCGAGTTGCGAGGTTTGACGGTCGAGGAAATCGGCGAGCAAACCAGCCGCAACTTCTACAATTTTTTCAAATTGGCTGAAACGGCTGAAAGCAAAGTTTCCGCACTTTAGCTCCCCGTCGAGCATCCGTTCTGTTAACCTCAGATGTTATATTCCATCATTTCAGAAAGAAATGAAATCCGATGCCCGATAACAGCTTCGACATCGTGAGCAAGATCGACCTGCAGGAGGTTTCCAATGCCATCCAGCAGGCCCTGAAAGAAATCCACACGCGCTTCGACCTCAAGGATTCCAAGTCGAACATCGAGTTGGAAAAAGATGCCATCGTAATGCACTCGGCCGACGAATATAAGTTGAAGGCGGTCAACGATGTACTCCAGCAAAAGCTGGTCAAACGCAACGTTTCACTCAAAGGCTTGACTTACGGCGCGGCCGAACCCGCCGCCGGCGGCACTTCCAAGCGCAAGATCACCATGCAGCAAGGCATCGCCATCGAGAAGGCCCGGGAGATCGTAAAGCTGGTAAAAGATTCGAAGAAGAAAGCGCAGGCCTCGATCCAGGGGGACCTCGTGCGGATCAGCAGCAAAGACCGTGACACGCTGCAGGACGTAATCGCGATGTTGCGACAGCACGATTTCGGTATCGACTTGCAGTTTACAAATTACCGGACGAATTGAAATGCGGATGTCTGAAGTCCGAGGTCCGATCCGTTGAGCGCACCGGCCACTATTAACGGCAAAGAAGTTTTCGATCTTCTGCACGACGACCTTGTCGCGCTTGAAAACGAGTTCGGCCAGGATACGGTCGCCGGCGTTCAGGCCATAACGGAGATTGGTGAATACCTGCGCAATGGCGGTGGCAAGCGCATCCGCCCTGCTCTGCTTCTGCTTTCCTCAAAGCTATTCGACTATAAAGGCCGCGGCGCAGTGCGCCTGGGCGCAGTGGTCGAGATCATTCACACCGCGACGCTGGTGCACGATGACATTATCGACGAGGCCACCACCCGCCGTGGGCGCCCCGCCGCCAATACTCAGTGGGGAAATTCCAAATGCGTGCTGGCGGGCGACTGGCTCTACATGCAGGGTTTCCGCCTCGCTGTGCAGGAGCGCAACTTCCGCATTCTCGACGCCCTCATCGAACTCACGCAACAGATGGTCGAAGGCGAGTTGCTGCAAATGGAAAAACTCGGCAAGCTCATCACCCTTGATGAACACTTCGATCTGATTTATCGCAAAACGGCATGCCTGTTTTCCGTTTGCATGAGACTTGGCGCGATCCTCGGCGAAGCCACCGCTGCGCAAGAAGAGGCAGTGGCGCGTTACGGGCACGACCTCGGAATGGCTTTTCAGATCGTCGACGATGTGCTCGACCTCACCGCTTCCGAAGAAATTTTAGGCAAGCCGGTAGCCAGCGATCTGCGCGAGGGCAAAGTAACCATGGCAGTGATCCATGCCCTCGAGCGCTGCACGCCAGAAGAACGTGCGAAGATCGAAACCATTCTCCGCGACCGCGCCTTCAACGGAGTCACCCACAGAGAGATTATGGAGATTCTCCACCGCTACGGCTCTCTCGACGCCGCCAACAGCAGCGCCGCCAGCTACGCCGAGTCCGCCCGAAAAGCCATTTGCACCTTTCCTGACTCTGAAATCAAACGAACTCTGCTGTGGGCCCCGGAGTTTGTCGTGGCTAGAGAGAAATAGTCTAGCCCAACGGCGACGCGAGTCCCCGAAACGAAGCCGGGCACGGTCCCTCCGGATCGCCTTCCGGTACGGTTTCTGGCGGCTGGCTTTGTTCATAAACATCCCGCTTTGTTTATACTTGAAGCGTTTCCCGGTTTTCCTGATCCAACACAGTCTATGAATTTGTTCTCGCTAATGGCGCGGCAGGGATATGCCTTGACCTTCGGCCTACTGCTGGCCGAAGCGCTGGGCCTTCCCTTCCCCGCTGCGATCGCTCTGGTCGCGGCTGGGGCCGCCGTAGCCGCCCACGCGCTCCGGGGACCATATGTTCTGCTGGCTGCACTCACAGCCCTATTGATAGGGGACACCGTGCAATTCTGGCTAGGCCGCTACATGGGCTGGGCGTTGCTCGGGTTTCTCTGTCGCGTCTCCATCAATCCCGAAACCTGTATCCTGCGCTCCGCGGAATCGTTCTATAAGCGCGGCAAGATCACGCTCGTGATCGCGAAGTTTATCCCCGGGGTCAACACCATGGCCGCGCCGTTGGCCGGCAGCATGAAGATGCGCTTCTGGCAATTCCTGCGTCTCGACTTTGTCGGCGCCTCCTTTTACGCCCTGACCTATCTCCTAGTGGGATACCTCTCGCGCGATTTTCTGGCGGCAATCTTGCGTGGCTTTCATGCTGCCGGACGCGCCATGGAAGCGGTAGTGATTGGGGCTCTGCTGGCTTATGGAATTTACCGCTTCGTGCAATACCGCAAGAATAAAACTTACAGCATCGTTCCAAGAATCCAGGTGGAGGAATTGGCCCGCCGTCTGGCTTCCGAGGATGCCGACCGGGTGCGGATTGTCGACGTCCGCAGCCACGGCTATTACGACTCCGGAGCCGCTCGCATCAAGAATTCCATCCGCATCGAGCCCAACAACCTCGAAGAAGAAATCAAAAACCTTCCCCGTGACAAGGATATTTATCTGTATTGCACTTGAGCGCGCGAAGCGACTAGCGCCCGGGTGGCGCACATACTGCGGGAAAAGGGCTTCAACACATTCGTAATCGTCGGTGGACTGACGGCTTGGCGCAAAGCGGGTGAGCCAGTAGAGGTAGTTCCGGAAAACGATCTGGTGAAATTGCCCACGTTCAGCTAGCTTCCAGCCCCGAAGGGACGATATTCGTTGGCTCAAACTCGTAGGCTCTATATTTTTCCTTAATGCTTTCCAACCGAGAAACCGAAATCAAATTTCGCGTCGACGATCTGCGCGCGCTAATCAGTAAACTACGCGCAGCGAAGTTTCGCATGTTCACCAAACGCACTCACGAGATCAATACGCTGTACGACCTGCCGGGAGAAATTCTTCGCAATCGCAAAGAGCTCTTGCGCATTAGAAAATACGGTTCAGAGTGGACGCTCACGCACAAGAGCAAGGGCAAGACCGCCCGCCACAGCAGCCGTGACGAGTTAGAAACCAGGGTGGCGGACGGCAAAATGATGGATGCCATGTTGCGCGCTCTTGGTTACGCCCCATCCTTCCGGTACGAAAAATTCCGCGCCGAGTGGGCCGACGGCAAAGGCCAGGTGGTGATCGACGAAACGCCGATTGGAAACTTTTGTGAGATCGAAGGCCCGCCGCGATGGATCGACGCCACGGCACAGAAACTAGGCATCAGCCAGAAGGATTACATCACGAAAACTTACGCGACTTTGTTTCTAGAATGGAGCGTTCAGACAGAAAGCAGGGCCAAAGAGATGACGTTCAAAGCTGTGAAGAGTTGAAGACGAATATGAAAGAAACATGTGGGAATGGGGGCCTCGCCCGTTCCGGCGAGCGCAGCGCGCCGCTCTCCTAAGCCCCGTGGCATTTCTTGAACTTCTTGCCCGACCCGCACGGACAAGGATCGTTGCGCCCAACTTTTTCCTGACCTCGAACTACTTGCTGCACCGGTTGCACATCGCCCGCTCCGGCCATGCGAGCCTGTTCCAGTTCGCGCCGTTTGCGTCGCATGAAAGCTTCTTCAAGATCATCGGCAGAAGTTGCCACCAGCCGTGGCGGATGATGTCCATTCCCACCCGTTCCCTGCTGCGAAGGAACTCCGGTATCAAGTCCTTGACCAGAAGGATCGCCTCCCTGCGGCCCGGCAACGCCCGGATCCGGCGGCCGCTCGATAATCTGCATGAGGTAGAGATAGCGCGCCGTGTCTTCCTGGAAGCGCTGCAGCATGGCCTCGAACATGTCAAACGATTCTTTTTTATACTCGACCAGCGGATCATGTTGCCCGTATCCGCGCAGCCCAATACCTTCTTTTAAATGGTCCATGCTGAGCAGATGATCTTTCCACTGTGAATCCAGCACGCTCAACATGATCATGCGCTCGTGATGGCGCATAGCCTCAGGCCCAATCAGCTTTTCTTTGGCGTCGTAACGCTCTTTCAGTTTTTCGAAAACCGCGTCGCCAAGCTCCTGCCGGTTCATCGACTCCAGCTTCACGCCTTCGGCAATAAAATCCACGCCAAATCGCGTGAACACCGCGTCTTTTAAACCCTTGATATTCCAGTCGTCGGCGTGGCCCTTGGGCGGACAATATTCCTCCATCAACTCGCCGAGAATCGCAGAAACATAATCCTCAAGGATCAGATCTTTCTGATCCATGCCCTCGAGCAAGCGACGTCGCAAACCATAGACGGCCTCGCGCTGCTTGTTCATCACATCGTCGTATTCGAGCAAGTGTTTGCGCGACTCAAAGTGCTGGCCTTCCACGGCCTTCTGCGCAGTCTCGATGCGCCGGCTGATCAGCTTCGATTCGATGGGCATGCCTTCTTCCATGCCCAACCGCTCCAGCAACTTCGAAACCCACTCCTTGGCGAAGATGCGCATCAAGTCATCTTCCAGCGCCAGATAAAAGCGCGACGAGCCCGGATCGCCCTGCCGCCCCGCGCGCCCGCGTAGCTGGTTGTCGATTCGCCGCGACTCGTGCCGCTCCGTTCCAAGTATGTGCAACCCACCCACAGACGTAACTTCGTCATGCTCTTTATCGGTCTGCGCTTTGTAATGGCTGTAAGTTTCGGCCCACTTGTCGGTGGGCACCGTGTACTCGTTGCCGTTGTAATAGAAAATGGAGGTCGTGCCATCTTCCTGGGGGCCTTCAATCTTGCCCTGCGCCACGCGCAACTGTTGCGCAATCCCCTTCTTCACCAGTTCCTGCTTGGCCATGAACTCCGGGTTACCGCCCAGCAAAATGTCGGTGCCGCGCCCCGCCATATTCGTCGCAATCGTGACCATGCCCTTGCGCCCGGCCTGCGCAACAATCTCGGCCTCGCGCTCGTGAAACTTGGCATTCAAAACCACGTGTTGCTTGAGGCCCTTTTTCTTTAGCAGCTCAGACAAGCGCTCCGACTTTTCAATCGAGGTGGTGCCGACCAATACTGGCTGACCTTTCTCGTGCAACTGCGCAATCTCATCGGCGACCGCAAAGTATTTCTCTTTTTCGGTGCGGAACACTACATCAGGATTTTCCAGCCGCAGCATCTGCTTGTTCGTAGGGATAACGATGACGTCCAACTTGTAAATATTGTCGAACTCGGTCGCTTCCGTCTCCGCCGTGCCTGTCATGCCCGACAGCTTCTTGAACATGCGGAAATAATTCTGAAAAGTGATCGTCGCCAAAGTCTGGTTCTCGCGCTCGATCTTCACGCCCTCTTTGGCTTCAATGGCTTGATGCAGGCCGTCGGACCAGCGCCGCCCAGGCATCATACGGCCGGTAAATTCATCGACGATAATGACCTCGCCGTCTTTGATCACGTACTCCACATCGCGCCGGTACAAAGCGTGCGCCTTGACCGCAGTCTCAACGTGATGTTTGAGCGGCCAATTCTCCGGATCGGCAATATTGCCAATTCCAAGCAAGCCTTCAACCTTCGTCCAGCCTTCATCGGTAACGGTAATGTTGCGGTGTTTTTCGTCGACCACAAAGTCGCCTGTAAGCTGCGCCGGTTCGCCAGGTGCGACCTCTAGCTCCTCGCCCTTCTCCAGCTTCGGAATAATGCGGTTGACCTTGTAATATTTGTCGGTGGATTCTTCGCTCGCGCCGGAGATAATCAGCGGCGTTCGAGCCTCATCGATCAGGATCGAATCCACTTCATCGACAATCGCAAAATTATGCCCGCGCTGCACGCAATCTTTCAGGTCGAACTTCATGTTGTCGCGGAGGTAGTCGAAGCCAAATTCGTTATTCGTGCCGTAGGTGACGTCGGCAGCGTAAGCAGCACGCCGCTGCTCGTCATCAAGATCGTGGACAATCACACCCACAGTGAGACCCAGAAAACGGTAAAGCTTGCCCATCCATTCCGAGTCGCGCTTGGCCAAATAGTCGTTCACCGTGACCACGTGCACGCCCCGGCCGCTCAGCGCATTCAGATAAACCGGAAGCGTCGCCACCAGCGTTTTGCCTTCGCCGGTCTTCATCTCCGAGATCATGCCCTTGTGCTGCACCATGCCGCCGATCAACTGCACATCGAAGTGTCGCATATTGAGCACGCGCCTTCCGGCTTCGCGCACCACGGCAAAAGCTTCGACCAGAATTTCGTCGAGCACTTCCTGCAGGGCGTTGTATTGCTCTTTCTCAATTTGCTTGGCACGGTCGGGACCATCGTCACTTTCCGTCTCACCCTCCGCCGCGGGAGGCGAAAGCCGGCCCAACCGCTCCTGAATCCGCTGCCGGAACTCATCGGTTTTTGCGCGCAGTTCGTCGTCCGAAAACTCTTGCATCTGCGGTTCGAGCGCGCTGATGGCCGAAACTCTCGGCATCAGGCTCTTAACCATCCGCTCGTTCTTGGTCCCAAAGACCTTGCCAATTAAAGTATTAATCAATCTGCGAAATCCTTCGGAGGGCGGTACGGCCCAAAGCTATCCCTAAAAAAGCCTAGCATATTCGATGCAAGAACGGCCCTTAGCCGTCTCAGGGGATGCAGCCTCTATTATACTTGCGGGGTTAGGCCGATTCGCTTGGAGGTCTCAAGTGTTAAAACGTCTATCGCTACCTTTGTTTCTTACCTTATTGGTTCTTTCCACATTAAGTGCGAAGGACAGAAAAAAACCTGCCCTGCCGGAGTTAGTGTTGCGAGCGCACACGGTCGTGGTCGTAGTTGCGCCCGGGGCGGGGGAACCGCTCGACCATCCTATGGCAAACGCGACTGCGCGCGAAAACGTCGAAAAGGCATTGATGGAATGGGGCAGGCTCGACCCCAAGATGGAGGGAGCCGATAAGGATCTGGTTATCGCGGTTCGAACCGGAACGAGCCGAATGGCACCTACCGTTAGAGGAGGGCCCATCGACAATCGGCCGGGAGTCGGCCAGTCCACCGACAGCACCATTCGCGTTGGTGCGCAGCAAGGCCACGCCCCGCCGCTGAGCGATCCTAGTGGAGGACCACAGGATAACGCGCCCCACATCGATAAAACTGCTGGTTCTCCGGAAGATTCGTTCGAGGTATATCTGGGGGGCACCCCACGTCCACTTGACTCGGTACCTGTATGGCGCTATGTGGCGAAGGATTGCCTGCAGCCGCCGGCTGTATCGGCCGTCGAGGAATTTCGCAAGGCCATCGCTGAGTCCGAACAACTGCAGAAGAAGAAGCCCTGACAAAATGTCGTGGAATTCGGCCGCGGGTTCTGGTGCTATTGAGAATAAACGGAGGCGGCGCCGGCTGCTTTTCGTGTATATTCCCCACGACCCATGCCCACTTTCTACGACCGTTTTCGCGAGTGCTCTGACCGCTGGCCCAATAATGTTGCGCTTCAACTTCAGCGCCCCGATCACCCGGAAAGCTGTACTTACTCCGAACTGCGCCGCATGGCCGAATCGGTGGGCCGCTGGATCGCAGAAAAACAATTCGCGCGCGGAACCCGTCTCGCCGTCCTCGCCGACAACCATCCCCGCTGGGTCGCCGTCTATCTCGGCGTCATCGCAGCGGGATGCACGGTCGTTCCCCTCGACACATCTTTGCATGCCGACCAACTCGCGAAGCTCCTTCAAGACAGCGGCGCTTCGGTTCTTTTCTTTGACGCAACGCACGCGCGAATCGCTCGGGGGTCTGTCACTTCGCTGAACCCCGCGCGGGAAATCATTCTCGTGCTGACGGACCCCGATCGCGCGCCCAGCGATTTTGTCCAGGCGCACCAACTGGAGAATTTGCCCGCGATTTTCCAGCGCGGATCAGGATCTTTTCACCCACTCGACTCCGCATCCGAGGAAGTCGCGGCACTGCTCTACACCTCCGGTACCACCGCCGATCCCAAAGGCGTCATGCTGACTCACGGCAATCTGCTCGGCGAAGTAACCGCCGTATTCGACTGGGTGGATCTCGGCCCAACCGATGCACTGCTGGGAGTTCTACCGATGTTCCACGTGCTTGCGCAAATGGCGAATCTGATGATCCCGCTGGTCAAGGGCGCACGCGTTGTTTATCTCGAAACCTTAAATACAACAGAGCTGTTGCGAGCGCTGCGCGAGCGCGATATCACCGCCTTCGCCGTCGTGCCACAGTTCTTCTATCTCATCCACGAGCGTATTTTTCAAGAGGTCACAAAGCGAGGATCTCTCACTCGGAAGCTTTTTCGCTTGCTGATGAACATCAACCGCGGCCTGCGAACCCTCGGCATCGATGCCGGAACTATTCTCTTTCGCAAGGTCCACGAAACTCTGGGCGCCAAAATGCGTTACCTCGTCACCGGAGGCTCGCGCTTCGATCCGGAAATTGCCCGTGACTTTTACGCTCTCGGCGTCGACGTGCTGCAAGCCTACGGCCTCACCGAAACCACAGCGGCCGTCTTTGCCACATCTCCTGACGACAACGTAATAGGATCGGTGGGCAAAGCCATGAAGGGCGTCGAAGGCAGGATCATCGAGAGCGATCGGACGGACTCTGAGCAACAAGAAGACGGCGTTCCCGCATCCGGCGAGGTTGCCTTGCGCGGCGCAGTCGTGATGAAAGGGTATTGGAACCGCCCCGAAGCCACCACCGCCGTTCTGCGTGACGGCTGGCTCTACACCGGCGACCTCGGTTACTTCGATAACAACGCAAACTTATTTCTGACAGGCCGCCAGAAAGAAGTCATCGTCCTCAGCAACGGCAAGAATATTTATCCCGAGGAAGTCGAGGCGCACTACCTAAAGTCTCCGTTCATCAAAGAACTCGCCGTATTGGGGGTAGAAGGTAAGCCCGGAGAGAGCGGCGATCGCCTGCACGCCGTGATCGTGCCGAACTTCGATGTGCTCCGTCAGAAAAAGATTGTGAACGCGAAAGAGGCAATCCGCTTCGACATCGAAAGCCTTTCGCAGCAGATCGCGACCACCAAGCGCATCGGCAGCTACGAGATCTGGCAGGAAGATCTGCCTCGCACCACCACCCGCAAGATCAAACGCTTCGAAGTGGAGAAACATGTAAAAGCAAATCAAACTCGGCGTGTTGACGACGACTCCGAGTTGCCCAGCGAACATCCGTTGACCGAAGATGATCGAGCGTGGCTCGATCAGCCAGCAGTAAACAAAGCACTGGCCGTAATAAAAAATGCAGCCCGCACATCGCCACCGATTCTACGCCCGGCTCACAATCTAGAACTCGACCTCGGGCTCGACTCCATGCAGCGCGTAGAGCTGTTAAGCCAGCTCGAAGCGCGACTGGGAGCCAACGTCCCGGAATCACAACTCGCCGATACTTATACGGTGCGCGATCTGGTCGACGCGGTTCTTAAAAGCGCGACCACCGGAATTGGCGCTTCGCAGGCACGTCCCGCATTTGCCGGCTGGAAGGCGATTCTGGCCGAAGAACCGTCACCGTCCGATGTGATCTCCTTGGTCCGTCCGCAGCGCCTTGTGACCACGTTCTGGTATGTGGTTTCCCGGCTGGCGCAGGTGGTTGCTCTAGATCGCTTTGATCTCAAAGTAAGCGGTATTGACAACCTGCCGAAGCAAGGTCCTTATATCATCTCTTCCAATCACCAGAGTTATCTCGACCCGCTGATTCTGTCGAGTGTGCTGCCACCAGATGTTTTCAAGAAAGTCTTCGCCGTAGGCACCAGCGAGATTTTCGGGGAAGGCTTCATGCTCCGCCTGGCGCGTTCGTTGCGGGTGCTAGTGGTCGATCCCGACGCCAACCTGGTCCCCGCCTTGCGTGCCGCCGCTTTCGGCCTGCGGCAGGGGCGTCCGCTCATTCTCTATCCCGAAGGAGAACGCTCCATAGACGGCACTCCGAAGATTTTCAAGAAAGGCGCGGCGATCTTGTCGATCCACATGCAAGCCCCAATAGTTCCCGTAGCAATTGAAGGATTGCACGACGCGTGGCCCAGAAACAAATCCTTCCAGAAATTCACACCCTTGAAAATGGCGTTTGGGAAACCAATCATTCCCCCGGCAGAAGGCGAAGCCTCCGAAACCGCCTACGAAAAACTGACCGCAGACCTGAAAGCGAGAGTAATAGAAATCTGGGAAGGATTACACCGTCCGAGCTAACGATAAACTGGCGCCGCCAGCGCCGAAAAGAGTAGCCCAGGCGTCCCGCCGGCCGTCCCGAGCGCGTCTTACTTCGCCCGCGGATGCGTCTGATCGTAAACCTGCAGCACGTGCTTCATCGACAACTGCGTATAGCGCTGCGTAGTAGCCAGCCGTTCGTGCCCCAGCAACTCCTGAATGGCGCGCAGATCAGCGCCCTCCTCAAGCATGTGCGTACCAAATGCATGACGCAGCGTATGCGGGTGCACATCGGGCGATAGCCCTTTCGCCACCGCAATCTTCTTGATGATGCGCCCAACGCTGCGAGTAGTAAGCCGCCCTCCGCGAGTGTTGATCAGCAAAGCAGACTTATGCGCGCTGGCTGCGGCCACAATTTTCGCGCGCTCCGGCAGATACGCAGCCAGAGGCAACTTCACCGAATCGCCAAACGGGACGTAGCGCTCTTTCTTCCCCTTGCCGCGAATTAGAATTGCCTCGGCACTCAAACGAATATCGTCGAGGTTGATTCCCGTAAGCTCCGAATTTCGAATGCCGCATCCGTAAAGCAATTCGAACATCAGCCGGTCGCGCTCTGGAAACGCCGCGACCTCGGGCATGGCGCCATCGATCACGGAATTCATCTCTTCTATCGTGGGCACGCGCGGTAGTTTCTTCGCCAGCTTCGGAGTGGCCACCAGCTTCGCCGGATTCTGCTCCACCAGTCCCTCCCGCGCCAACCAGCGATAAAGAGAACGCACCGCCGCCAGTGCCCGCGCAACAGAAGTTTTGCTCAATCCATTTTCATAAAGCCGCGAAAGAAATCCCCGCACCGCAATGTGATCGATCTGCTTCCACTCGCGCGCGCCGGCGTACGCTGCGAAAAGTGCAAGATCGCGGCTGTAAGCCTTGATGGTGTGTAACGAGGAGTTGCGCTCCCGCAAATGAAGAATAAAATCGGCGACAGCTTTGCCAACTGTAGACTCGGAACGTTTAGTCGCGCGCATAGTTCAAGACCCGCAAGCAGCCACAAAGAAACGATCAAAGGTTTTTCTCCGTGTCTCGGTGCCTCCGTGGTGAATTAGTTGTCTTCCGCTCATCTTGCCTTCGCTCGCGGATGATGTTTCTGATAAACCGTACGCAGCCGATCAAGCGCCAGGTGCGTATAAACCTGCGTCGTAGAAATATCGGAGTGACCCAGAATCGTCTGTACGGTACGCAGATCGGCCCCGTTCTCGACCATATGCGTGGCGCAAGAGTGCCGCAGCATGTGCGGCGAAGACGGACGCCCACAAGCAGTCGAAGCCTCCCGCACCATCTGCCAGATTCGCTGCCGAGTGAGTTTACGGCCGCCGCGGGCGACAAAAAGCGACGGAGAATTTCTGGCCGTAATTTCAGTCGCTGTCTTCTTTCCTGCCACCAGCGCGGGGCGCGCCTTCGCCAAATACTCCACCAGTGCCTCCTGCGCCGACTTTCCCAGCGGCACCACTCGCTCCTTGTCGCCTTTACCTCCCACGATCATGTATCCCGCCTCAAGCTTCAGATCTTCCCACTTGGCGTTGACGATTTCTGAAACGCGCAGCGCCCCCGCATAGAAAACTTCCAGCATGGCGTGATCGCGCAGAGCCAGCGCGGCTGAGCCTTTCCCTTCTCTGGTCCGCACCACTCCGCGTTGAAGTGCAGCCGCCAGCGTCGCCTCCATTTCATCGCGAGCCAGCGCCTTCGGCAAAACCTTCCATTGTCGTGGCGACTCAATATCCAGCGTGGGATCGTATTCGATCTTCTTATCCAGCAGCAGGTACCGGTAAAGATGCCGCAGCGCCGAAAGCTTTCGCCCCACGCTGCGGCCATCCACCTGACGAGAAAATAGCTGTTGCAGAAAATCCCTCACATCGCTCCGCCTTGCCGTCAGCAATGCGCGTTCATTTTTATCGAGAAATTCCGCAAACTGGCCAATGTCAGTGCCGTAAGCGCGAATAGAAAGGGGCGCAAGTCCTTTCTCGATCCGCAAATAATCGAGGAAGCCAGACACTACGAGTGAATTGTTGGTAGGAGTTGTCATGCGCAAAGAGTCTAACTATGCGCGTTATCGGACATAAACAAAAGTGATCATTCAGATTCAGAAGCACAAAGCCCGCCGAAGAGACGAGGCTTTCTAATTCTGCCGTACGCCGCGCAACAAATCCACCGCGTACAGCGCGCCCTCCGGCGTCTCCTCATGCTTAAAGTACGCGAACACATCGCGCCCAGCGGCCAGATGCTCGCCAATGCGGCCCATCATCCCGTTGCGCTCTTCCGCCGTGTAACTGGGTTTGCGAAACCGGTAATACACAAACGCCCCCGTGACTACATCCGGCGTCGTACGCTCTTCTGTCTCAGCCACGCACAGCGCGGTGCCGTGCGCTCGCAAGAGTTCCCAAGTCGATTCGTTGAACCACGACTCATGACGGAACTCAAACGCCGCCGGTAACGGCCGTGGCAGCAAGGAGAGAAAATTCTCCAGCAACGCCGCGTCGGCCTTCAAGTTCGGAGGCAATTGAAAAAGCACAGGCCCCAGTTTCCCCGCGCTGGCCAACGGCTCAATCGTCGCCAGAAAACGCGGCACAAAATCTTCCGTCGCCTTCAACCGCTTGATGTGCGTGATCACCTGGTGTGCTTTCACGCCAAAGCGAAAATGTGCCGGCGTATCCTGAAGCCAGTTCTGGATCGTGCTCTCTTTCACCAACTGCCGGAAGGTAAAGTTGACTTCCACAGTATTCAGCTGCGTGGAGTAATGCCCGAGAAATTTTTTCTGCGCGAGCTTGGCCGGATAAAAATCCGGCTTCCAGCTCGGATATGCCCAGCCCGAAGTTCCAATAAATAGTTGAGACATGGAAGAGATTGAGTAATTGAGTAATCGAGTAATTTTGTAATTTTAAAATCACCACTGCCAGCGAGCCAGGTTTTCAAATTACCCAATCACTAAAATTACCAAATTACTCAATTTTTTCGTCTTGCCTTGCTCACTCGCGGCCGCGTAACGGTTTTCTTCACGGACCGCTGGCGAACCGGTTTCGCATCATCCTCCGCCTGTGCGGCAATCGAGATCGGCGCCTCTGCTTCTTGCGCAGAAGCCGCCAGACCCTTTACATCCGGTAGGCGCTGCTTCAACGTCAGCGTGCCAGCGAACAAGTCGCCCATCTTTTCGACGCGGGCCACAACTTGCTTCGCCTCGAATACCAGCAGGCCCGGATCTTTCTTCTTCAGCGTCTTCTCCACTTCTTCCCACGACACTGGCGTCGAGACCGTGGGACGCTCCCGCGCCCGCAGCGAATATACCGCGACCGTCGTCTTGTGCTCGTCGTTCTGGCTCCAATCCACCAACACTTTCCCGGTCCGCAATGTCTTCTTCATGTCCGAGACGACCAACTCGCGGTGATCGTGCTCGAGCAACTGCGCCAACGCGTGGGCAAACGGCTTGGTCGATTCATAGCTGGTGGCCGTGTTCAGCGGAACATATATCTGCAGCCCCTTCGACCCAGAAGTCTTGGGAAAACTCTGCAACCCAAAATGCTCGAAGATTTCGCGGAGCCACAGCGCCACCTGGCAGCACTGCACAATCGTGGCCGGCGCTCCCGGATCCAAGTCGAATACCATCATCGTTGGACAACTAATGTCCTTCGCCAGCGAAAGGGATGGATGCAACTCAATCGCCGCCAGATTTGCAAGCCATACCAGCGTTGGCAAATCATCGGCAAGAATGTAATGCACGGTGCGATGGTTCCCTTCGCTCCAGATCGGAGCCGTCTTCACCCAATCCGGCCGGTGCTGCGGCGCATTCTTCTCATAAAAAAATTCTTTGTCGACGCCGTTCGGATAGCGCTTCCGTGTCAGCGGTCGCCCCGCCAGATGCGGCACCATCGCCGGAGCAATGCGGACGTAATAATCGATCACCTGCTGTTTGGTAAATCCGGTCGCGGGGTACAAGACTTTCTCCAGATTCGACAACTTGAGTTGTTTTCCCTGCACCTCAACCGTCGAATCCATGGGCTTCTCCCGCACGCTGAGAGCATCAAGAAACGTGCCTCGACATTGTGCATCAAAAAGCGCCTAACGAGAAATACCGCCCTCTCCCTATGCTTTCACTTGAAAGACACCAGCCTGAAGCTTGGCAACGTTTGACAACCTCCCCGCTGGCCACGTAATTTCAAACTTCCGCTTCGCATGCCCGTCTAACGCATGACTATCCGCCCTTTGGAGGTCCGATGAAACTCCGCCATCTCAAACACGTCATTTTTATTCTCGTCCTATCCGCCCTTGCCGCCGCCCAGGATGTCGCCTCCTTTGAAAAGCGCATCACGGTCAAGAAGCTCGCCAACGGCCTCACACTGCTGATCTGCGAGCGCCCCGAGGCGCCGGTCTTCTCGTTCTACACCCTGGTCGACGCCGGCTCCGTGCAGGACCCCATGGGCAAGACCGGCCTCGCTCACATGTTCGAGCACATGGCTTTCAAAGGCACGGACAAGATCGGTACCACTGATTACGCCGCCGAAAAGCCGGCGTTGGCCAAAGTCGAAACCGCCTACGCCGCCTACATCGCTGAGCGCGACAAAACCGTCGGCCGCGATGAAACCAAAATAAAAGCGCTGGAAAAAACCTGGAAAGACGCCATCGCCGTGGCCGATAAATTTGTCGTGCCCAATCAATTTGGCAAGATCATCGAGCAAAGCGGCGGAGAAGGACTGAACGCCTCTACCAGTTACGATGAAACCGAGTATCACTACTCGCTACCCGTAAACCGCCTCGAACTCTGGGCCTATCTTGAGTCCGAGCGTTTTATTCACCCCGTGCTGCGGGAGTTTTACAAAGAACGCAACGTCGTGATCGAAGAGCGCCGCATGCGCACCGATAGCAGCCCAACCGGCCGCCTGCTCGAACAATTCAACGCCGCCGCCTTCGAGGCTCATCCCTATCACCGCCCGACCGTGGGCTGGATGTCGGACCTGAATTCCTTCTCCGCCACAGACGCCAAACATTTCTTCGACGAATATTATGTGCCCGCCAACATGGTGGTCGCTGTCGCCGGGGACATCAAAGCCTCGCAGGCCATGCCTATACTTGAGAAATACTTCAGCCGCCTACCCGCGAGCCACAAGCCCGACGAAACCACCACAACTGAGCCCCCGCAAAATTCCGAGCGCAAAGTCGTGCTGATGGAAAAGGCTCAACCTATTTATCTCGAGGGCTATCATCGCCCCGACTATCACGCGAAAGATGATGCCGTGTACGATGCCATCACCGATCTCATGTCGGAGGGCCGCACCTCGCGCCTTTACCGCGCTTTAGTACGCGATAAAACAATTGCTTCCTACTCGGCCGGATTCAGCGGCCTGCCCGGAACCAAGTATCCGCACCTGTTCGCTTTCTTCGCCGTTCCGCTTCCCGGCCACACCACGCAGGAGGTCGCCGACGCAATTCACGCGGAGATCGAGCGCTTGAAGAAAGAAGAAATCAGCGACGACGAATTGAAGATGATCAAGACTCGTACCAAAGCCAATTTGATCCGCAGCCTCGACGACAATGAAGGACTCGCGACAAATCTGGCGACATACGAAACCCGTTACGGCGATTGGCGCGAGCTCTTCCGCTCGGTTGACCACATCGATAAAGTCACCAAGGCTGATATTCGCCGCGTCGCCAACGACACGTTCAACGATAGCAATCGCACCGTAGGCGTAATCGAAACGATCAAGGGCCCCGGAAAAGGCCCAGGACAAAACAACGATCAGCAAGACAACGATCAGCAATCCGATCAAGGCTCGTCAGACCAGGGAGGTGCTCAGTGAAGACGAAACGCATCGCGTTCTCTCTGATTCTGGCCGCTTTATTCTTGCCCTCGCCTAAAGCCACATCGCAAGCCACGAACTGGAAACAAATCCCTATTCCCTCGCTGCCGGAGTTTCATCCGCCGCAGCCAAAGCGCATTGAGCTTTCCAATGGCATGGTGATCTTTCTCCAGGAGGATCACGAACTTCCTTTGATCGAAGGTAGCGCGCGCATCCGCGGCGGGTCTAGCAATGAACCCGCATCGAAAGTTGGGCTGGTCGGTCTTTTCGGCGAAGTCTGGCGTACCGGCGGCACGAAAACCCAGACCGGGGATCAACTCGACGATTATCTCGAAGTGCGCGCCGCCAAAGTCGAAACCGGCGGCGGCCCCGATTCCACTGGCATTAGCCTGTCGTGCTTAAAAGCCGACTTCGACGATGTTTTCAAAGCCTTCGTCGACCTGCTGCAGAATCCCGAATTCCGTGCCGACAAGCTCGATATCGCGTTAAAGCAAGGAGAAGATGCCATCTCCCGCCGCAACGATCAAATCGGCGGCATTGCCGCTCGCGAGTCCGCCAAGCTCGCCTACGGCGCCGACAATCCCTATGTTCGCGAGCCGGAATATGCGACCATCGCCGCCATTACGCGCCAGGATTTAATCGACTGGCACAAAACCTACATCCAGCCTAATCACATCATTTTAGGAATAAGCGGCGATTTCGATACGGCTAGTATCGAAACAAAACTGCACGCGGCCTTCGACTCCTGGCCGAAAGGACCAGATCTGCCAAAAACCGAGATTCAATACCAACCTGCGAAGCCCGGTTACTATCTGATCCCGAAAGAGGATGTGAACCAGAGCAACATTCACATGGTCGCGATCGGAGTCATCCGCAGCAATCCCGATTACTACGCCATCAGCGTTTTCAACGAAGCTTTCGGCGGAGGCTTTTCTTCGCGCCTCTTCAACGACATTCGCACCAAGCGCGGTCTCGCCTACCACGTCGGCGGCGGCATTGGCGCCAATTTCGGGCACCCGGGCATGCTGCAATTCACCATGGGCACCAAGAGCCAAAGCACGGTCGAGTCCATTCAGGCCCTCGACGAAGACATCGACGCCCTGACTAAGGACCCCATCACTGATGAGGAAATCCAGCACGCCAAAGATGCCATCCTCAATGCATTCATCTTCCGCCTGGATTCTCCTGACAAAGTTCTAGCCGAGCGCGTGACGTACGAATTCTA
The DNA here is from genome assembly GCA_963789875.1 of uncultured Acidobacteriaceae bacterium. Classification (GTDB taxonomy): domain Bacteria; phylum Acidobacteriota; class Terriglobia; order Terriglobales; family Acidobacteriaceae; genus Sulfotelmatobacter. The sequence goes on from CAWBMI010000004.1 coordinate 118,594, forward strand.
CGGGTATCCGGCTGACTGGCTCGACAAGTATTCCAACGAAGTTAAGAAAGTCACAGCCGCCGATGTAAATCGAGTCGCATCAAAATATCTGCACCGCGATCAATTTGCGGTGCTGGTAGTCGGGAACACCAAAGAATTCGACAAGCCGATGTCGTCGCTCGGCCCGGTAAGAGAAATCGATATCACGATCCCTCCTCCTCCCGGCGCGAAGGAAGATAAAAGCGAAAAGCCAGCGGAGTCGAACGAGGAAGGCAAGGCTTTAGCCGCGAAAGTTGTAGCGACAATGGGCGGCGAAGCCAAGCTGGCAGCGATCAAATCAGTGAAGGCCGAACTAACGCTCACGCAAAAAACTCCGCAAGGCGAATTTCCCATGCAGATGGAAACTGTTATTGTCTATCCCGATCGTCTTCACGCCGAGATGCAAACTCCCGGCGGCGCCATGAATATCGTGGTGACTCCAGACACCGCGTTCATGTCCTTTGCCGGCCAGGGCATGCGCGACTTTCCCGCCTCGCAGAAAGCCGAAACGCTCGATCAAATCAAACGCGATCCGATTTTTATTGCCTCGCACTGGAAAGATGCCAACGTGTTCTTCCGCGCGGACGGCAGCGAAAAAGTTGGCGACGTCGACGCCCGCATAGTAGACGTGAATGCCGCCGGTACTTCCATCCGCTGGTGGGTCGATCCCAACACGGGTCATATTCTGAAAGAAACCTATCCCACTCTAAGCCAGGGTGGCCCAGTTCAGGGCGAAACCGATTTCGACAACTGGAAGTCGGTCGGTGGCCTGAATATTCCTCTAGTCCGACACAACAAACAAAATGGCCAGGACTCCAGCACTGCAGAATACAAATCGCTCGACTTCAATCCGATCATAGATCCCAAGCAATTCGAGAAGCCGAAAGAAAGCCCCGCAGGTAAGTAGCAGGGAGGCATTGAAGAAAGCATGTGGGGAGAGTTGTGTTCGAGCGCCAGTTCGACCCCGGCCCTACCACTTGACATGCCCGATTCCCAGCGCTACCATAGGCGAATAAAAAGCGAATAAGGCTATGTCAAACCCCTCCCTCTTCCCGCTCTCCGGCAAGTCCCCGTTGGTCGGCATTGCCCGCCTAGCCGCCGAGGGCGAATCCCTGCGCGAAGGCCATCAGGTCGAGTACTTCACCCTCCCGGCAAAGTCCCTGCTCAACCGTTGCGCCAGCCAGCGCGGCCTTCCTTTCACTTGGACCATCAACCCGTACCGCGGTTGCGAATTCGGCTGCAAGTATTGCTACGCCCGTTACACGCACGAATTCATGGAAATGCGCGACGGCGCCGCGTTCGAGCAGAAAATCTATGTCAAGCAACACACCGCAGGTTTGCTGCGCCAGGAACTGCGCCGCGTGAAAAAAGGAGAAGCCATAGCTCTCGGCACCGCCACCGATCCTTACCAGCCGGCCGAACGCCGATACGAGATCACGCGCGGGATTCTCGAAGAGTTCGCCCGCCATCGCGGCTTTGAGCTAGGCATCGTCACCAAATCGAATCTCATCGTCCGCGATCTCGAAATCCTGCGCGAAGTCTCGCAACGCAACAAGCTGTCGATCCACATGACCATCACTACTTTGGATGTCGAACTGGCGCGAATCCTCGAGCCGCGCGCTCCCCGTCCCGACTTACGCATGGAAGCAGTTCGCCAACTCAGCGACGCCGGTTTAACGGTGGGCGTAAGTTGTTCGCCAGTCCTGCCAGGCATCACCGATTCACCTTCCAAGCTGGAATCCGTGGTGCAGGCCACCGCCTCGGCCGGAGCGCGCCACATCTTCGCCGGTCCTCTATTTCTGAAACCGTGCTCGGCAGCCGTTTTTCTGCCCTTCCTCGAACAACACTTCCCGCACTTGGTTGAGAACTACCGGCAGCGGTATCAAGACCGCTCGTTCCTTCCTTCTTCTTACGGCAAGCGCATCGCGCAACTCGTCGCCAGCTTTCGCGAGAAGTATGGAATCGCTCACAAGGACCTGCGCGAAAAGCCGCGTTACGCAACGAAGGGCCCGGTTCAAGACTTCGACGAGCAACTCGCGTTGTTCTAAACCGCGACTCTCTTCCTCTATACTGAAGCCGATGGCGACCGCTTCCCCACCTGCTCAACCTGTCCCCGCCCCACGCCCACCGCTCGGAGTGCGGTTGCATCAGTTCTGGCAGCGCGTTACCGAAGGATTGCAACTCACCCAACTCTGGTCGCAGTTCGAAAACGAAGCCCGCACCAGCTACCGCCTTTATTCAGGCGATGTAGCCGCCAAGACTCCCGAAGGTCTTACCCGCCGAGGCCATCGCCTGCATGTGGCTAAAGAATTCTTCTGGGCGGTTCTCGAGAAGCTTTCTCCCGCCCGCCGCGTGCTTTTGCTGGCGGCATTGATCATGCTGGTCTTCCCCACAAGCGGCTTTAGTTATCACGACACAGAGAATAATCTCCACGTCCTCGAATTCGATCTCCATTTCTGGGGCGGACTTCTTCTGTTCGGTCTGCTCATATTAGAAATTGGCGACCGCGTAGTTATGAAGCGCGACTTGCAGATTGCGCGCGAAATCCAAACCTGGCTCCTGCCCGGCGCCCCGCCCCAAATTCCGGGGATTTCGGTTGCCTACGCCACGCGCCCCGCGAACACTGTCGCCGGCGATTACTATGACGTTTTTCCACGTCCCGGAAAAACCAACGACGAAAATCGCATTGTCTTCGCCGTCGCTGACGTCGCCGGCAAGAGTATTCCCGCGGCGATGCTCATGGCCACCTTTCAGGCCAGCCTGAAAACGCTTTCCACGGCGCAGGTGCCGTTGGCTGAATTGGTGGCAAACATGAACCGATATGCCTGCTCCAACAGTCAGGGCGGACTGCGTTTTACCACCGCGTTTCTCGCCGAGTACGACGCGACTCGGCGCGTCTTCACCTATATCAATGCCGGCCACAACAATCCCATCCTGCGCCGCAGCACGGGATCAATCGAGCGTCTGAATGTCGGGGGCTTGCCTCTCGGCATCATGCCTGATGCAAAATACGAGTCGGCCAGCGTTGCCCTTGAGCCTGGCGATTGGCTCGTCGTTTTTACCGACGGCGTGGTTGAAGCTGTCAACGGTCGCGAAGAAGATTTCGACGAGCCGCGCTTGTTGAGCGCAATCCATGCGGGAGCTTCAGATACTCCAAAACAATTGCTGGATCGCCTGATGAACGAACTCGATCTCTTCGTCGGCAATACTCCGCAGCATGACGACATTACTTGTTTGCTGGTGAAAGCGGAAAGTGTCTAGCACCCAACACCATTACCTACCAGCAAGTTGTTAGCCGCTAGAAGCTGCCTTTCATCTCCTCCGCGTACATGCGGTGAAAAGCGTGCACTCCCTTTTCCTGCTTCACGCTGAATCTTCCGCGCGAGTAGCTGCGCGAGCGCAGATTCTTCTGCACAGCTTCGCAGATGCCCACATCTTCAATCTGAATCTGGTCGCTGAATTCCACCGATGCTTTCGCCGCTGCGCTCGCATGTTCCTGCTCCGGCAAGTACCACTCGAAGATGGCGAGCGAGCGCTCGGGCTCTAATGGCAGCACGATGTTGAGAGACACATTATCGGGGTAGCAGTTGAGCATCCAGTTGGGAAAAATCCAGAAATAATCCGTTGTGAGATTTTCGCGCGTCTCGGCGTAGCGCCGCGGAGTCGCATCTCCCGGCTGTGCCCCGCGTATGGGGCTGAACTGTCGCACATGCCGCGCGTGAGGCTCAACTACGTAGGCGTTGTAATCCAGCTCGCGATTCAAGCCCGGATGCACACTTGGCAAGTGATAGCCCTCGAGATAGTTGTCGACATAAGTTTTCCAGTTGCACTTCATGTCGTAGCTGCGGCGCTCGAACAGCTTCATCTTGGCGAACGGATATTTCTCAACTTGCTGGGCCAACTCTCCAAGGCTTTCGCTAAGGGACAGGGCGTCGGGATTCAGATTCACAAAAACAAAGTTGAACCACTCTTCGGCGCGTACAGGCACTAGCGCGAAATCTTCGGGACGAAAGTTCTCCACGCCTTCGATCTCGGTGGCGCTGATGAGTGCTCCGTCCAGCCCGTAAGTCCAGCCGTGATAGCCACAGCGAAAAAGTTTGCGCGAGCCGCAGCCTTCCGCCGGAGGGCCGGCGCGATGCCGGCACACGTTGTAAAAGCCGCGGAGTTTTTCATCCGCCCCGCGGACCAGCAACAGAGGCTCGCCGATGAGGCTGGTTGTGAAATAGTCGCCCGGCTTTGCTACCTGATCGCGATGTCCGACGATCTGCCAAGTCTTCGAAAAGATCCGTTCCTTCTCAGCCGATAGCGCGGCCGGATTGTGATAAAGCTCCGCCGGAAGAGTCCATGCGCGCGAAATGTCGCCGTCTATGTGCCAGGACTCCGGAGGATTGTTCATAAGTCGAGCTATGAAAGCTTCGACATTGTAAGTCATAAGTCGAACTGGATTTCATATCTTGCATCAGTTCGACCCGGGCACGCCGCCGTATTTTTGCAGCCACTTCAGTTCTTCGCGGACTTTGATTTTTCCGTGCCAGGGATTTTTGCCGAGGCCATGGCCTTCGCCGGGGAAGATGAGCAGCTTGTTTGGAATGCCCAGCGAATACAGCGCGTGCTCCAGCAAGTAATCTTCGAGCACGGCTACGCGGATATCGTCGGCGCCTGCGACCATGTGCGTGGGGGTGCGGACCTTGTCGATTTGGAAGATGGCGGCTTCGTCGTGATAGCGCTGCTGGGCTTCCCAGGGGCGTCCGCCTAGGAAGTATGCGTCGTCGTAAGTGGTGTCGTCGTTCCCCCAGTTGCCCACGTGCTCGACTGCACCTGCGCCGGTGACTGCGGCCTTGAAGCGCGTAGTCTGCGTGATGAGCCAATTGGTCATGTAGCCTCCGTAACTGTAGCCGCCGACGGTGAGGTGGTCGGGGTCGGCAATTCCATCTTTCACCAGCGCGTCCACGCCTTCGAGAATATCTTTGCCGGGACGCGAGACGATTTGAGGAACGATCTGCGTGAGGAATTTATCGCCGTATCCGGTGGAGCCGCGATAATTAGGCTCGAAGACCAGCCATCCATTGGTGGCAGCGAGCGCTGACCACTGGTACCAATCGACTGAAAAGTGATCGCCATCGGCATCCGCGGGGCCACCGTGAATGAAGGTGAACATGGGCAGATTCTTGACTTCGAATTTTCCGGGAGGATAAATCAACATGCCTTCGATGGTGGTCCCGTCGTCTGCCTTCCACCGATAAGACTTGCCCTGCGGGAGTTCGCGTTCTGTGAAGAGATGATTGAGAGACGTGATGGGGCGCGCATCGGCCAGCTTGTCGGCGCTATCGGCGAGATAAACCTCCCCGGGCCTTTGCAGGGATGAATAAATGAAGGCGACCCGAGAAGAGTGGGGGGTGGTGGAAAGGATTTCATAGGTGCCTTGCCAGCCGTTTAGTTGGTTCAAAGACTGCTCGGGCTTGGCGACAGAATACATGGGAACCTCTGTCCCTAGACGCGCCGAGGTCAGGACTCCGTCGGAAGTTACGGCGTAGTCGTTGATCTCGCCCGTGAAGGCCTTGCTCCACTGCTCGACGGCTCCGGTTTCGCTGTTAACCCAGTAGAGGTGGGGTTGAAGATCACGGTAGGGGCCGGTGACGTCTCCCACTTCGACGGTGAAGAAGATGTGGCGATTGTCATTGGCCCAGCGCAGCTTGGTTTCAACAGCCTGATTGTTAGTCAGGCGGCGGGGTTCCTGAAGCGGACTGTTCTTGTCGGCGGCCGCGACCACATGGCTTTTGCCGATGCTTGTCAGATCCAAGCCGTAGATTTCTATGTCCTCGAATTTTTCCTGGCGCTGGTTGATAGCGTTGCTGAGGAAAGCTAGTTTGCTGCCGTCGGGAGACGTGACCATGTCATCGACGCGGCGTGGCGAGGTTGCGAGAACGCGCGCACCGGGCGTGAGGTCGGATTCTTTTTCGGCGACGGTTTCATTTTTCGCCGGTGCCGCTTCGTGCCGGGCGAGGGTGGCGGCGACTTCCAGGGCAAAGATTGTGTCGCCACGTTCAGCGGTACGATATTGGACTACATCTTTCCAGTTTTTTTTGTAGTCGTCTTTTTGGGTCTTGGTCCACGGAGTGCGGGTTGCGTAGTAGAGAGTTTGCGAATCAGCCGACCATGAGAAGGCTTGGACTTCTTCCTGACCCTGGGTCATTGCGACAGCTTCACCGCCGTTGGGGGAGATCAAATAAATCTGGCCGATGTCGCCTTTGTCGTCTTTGTCATCACTGGAGTCGGAATCTTTTTCCGAAGAAGCTTTGCGCTCGGAGAGAAAGGCGATCCAGCGGCCATCGGGTGACCACTTGGGTTGCGTGTCGCGTCCGGATTGCGTTAGTTGGATCAGCGATCCGGCTCTGCCGTCGTCGTGGTACAGCCAGAGATCGTTGCGGAAGAACTGCTGACCCCAGTCTGCGCGCTCGGTGCCGATTACGACGGATTGCCCGTCGGGCGAGAGAGTTATGCTCGGATAGCTTACCGAGTTGAAGCATTCGTCGACAGTGAGTTTGGGTTTGCTCTCAGCGAGAACATGGCACACGGAAAACAGGATCGAGATGAGCGCAAAATAGTTTTTTTGGGAATGCCTGCCTTCAGACTTTCCCGCACAGAGTTGGGTCTTACCGTTCATGGATCCCTCGGGAAGAAGTAGCGTTATACATGGCTGGTCCGCGCAGAGCAACTGCGAAATAGATTCGCGAAATGACCTTGAGTCACTGAAATTATGGAAGCGACTCCGCGTCGCGAAGTGCGTCGTCGAGAGGCTGGCTGGCACGCGGAGCGTTGGGAACCAACCGCCAACCGTCGTCGTAGGCACGGAACCCTACTGTGGATTTGTAATGAGCTTCGCTGGGATAGAGTGCGGCACCGACTTCGTTTAGAGGGATCCAGCGCCAGATGAATTCGACATCGGCCACGCGGCCTACCTTGCTGATGCCGGTGACGGCAATCAATTCGCGGCGAGCGGCGGGAATGCGGAAGGATGGCCTCCCGGCGTCGGCCGGGGCGATCAGGCCGTGGAAGGTGTCTACTCCGGCCGGGGTTAGCGCGACATCCCAGCAGGGTGGAGGGGTTAGATCGGCGAGGCAGTTGGTGCGACTAGCGGTGATCCAGCCGTGATGCTGGAGTTCCAGGTATTCGGGAGAGAGATAGTCTTTGTTGGAGACGATTCCGGTGGTCATTTGAAAAGTTTGTGGGGAGCGGAACGCGTGCGAGCTCACGATAAGATCGGCGGCGAGGCGGCGAGTGAGAAAATCGCGTGGGGAACATGAGCAGAGCAGGAGGGCAGACGCGACGCACGCAGCGAGGATGAGTCTGTTTCGCAAGGTCAGATCAAATGATTTTGGATTGTAACCTTTTTCGGGATTGCGAGCGGTGAGACGTGCTGGCGGAAAGCAGGTTCCCTTGGACTTCTCTCAGGGCAAGCCCTTACTGCCTTCGGCCGGTTCGGAACGACAACGAGTTTCAGGTTTCCTGGATCGTAAACAAGAGCGAGTTCTTGCGCGGGGAGAATGGGCGGGAGGTGATTTGGCCTTCAAACTTCGTTGACCAACGGCCTGGGATTTTAATTTTGCATTTCGGGCAGTGACCTTCAGGAGTCAGCCGGTAATTCTTGATCAGGTAGCCGTAGCGTTCGATTAGCGTTTCGCTGCATTGCGGGCAGCGTGTACCCTCCCACGCGCCAATCTGGCCGGGGAGATTTCCGGCGTAGATGTAGCGCAGGCCCGACTGGCGGCCGATTTCGGCGGCCTGGAGCAGGTCTTCGGAGCGGGTATCGCGTGGGCTTGTCATTTTGTAATCGCCGTGGAATGCGGTTACGTGCCACGGAATGTCGGGAGAAATTCCGGCAACGAATTCAGTCAGGCGACGGAGTTCGTCTTCGGAGTCGTTGAAGCCCGGGATCAGAAGCGTCACGATTTCGAGCCATAGACCCATCTCGTGGATGCGGCGAATGCTTTCCAGAATGGGGCCGATGCGTCCGCCTAGTTCGTGATAGTGGCGATCGTCAAAACTTTTGAGATCTACTTTGTAGAGGTCGAGCCATGGGCGCAGATATCCGAGGACCTGCGGCGTGCCGTTGCCGTTGGAGACGAACCCGGTGATGAGTCCGGCGGCTTTGGCTTCTTTGAAAACGGCTGCGGCCCACTCGCTGGTGATCAGCGGCTCGTTGTAGGTGCTGACCAGAATTTTTGCGCCTTGGGCGACGGCATCGCTCACCAGACGTTCGGGCGAGGCTTGATGCGGAGCCGCAGCGGCGTTGGGATCGCGCAGGGCTTGCGACGTAACCCAGTTTTGGCAGTAGGCGCAGTGCAGGTCGCATCCCAACATGCCAAAGCTATAGGCTAGCGCGCCGGGATAGGCGTGGAAGAATGGTTTTTTCTCGACCGGGTCGCATTGGGTTCCGGCGGTGTATCCCCAGGGAACGTAGAGCTTGCCGCCACGGTTGAAACGGACTTTGCAGACTCCGGGCTGGCCTTCGGGGATGGGACAGCAGTGTCCGCAGGCGTAGCAGCGCAGGCGATTGTTTTCTAATTTTTCGTAGAGAGCGGGGTCCGCTTCACGGACACGCTCGTCGAGGATGGTGCGGAGGGTGGGCACGGGAACTATCCTCATTTTAGCGCGCTCAGCAGAAAACCAGGATCTCGTAAGAACCCCGATGAGGGTCGTGCCGCCGCACGCGGTCAACAGCTTCCCTTCGACTACGCCAGGGCAGGCTCTCGCTTCGCTCGGAACGATAAAATACTTTTGAATGACAGAAGAGAGGTGTCTAGCGGCCTGGTTGCGATTGGAGGGGGGACTGGTGTTGCTGGTACCAGATTTCGGCTTGCTGTTCGATGGTGGCGGCTTGGGCGCGGGTCATGTGGGCGGCCAGGATTGGGGCCAGGGTCTTGCTGCCTTGGTCGCCGCCGGCGCGGGCCAGCACGATCCAGAAGTAGGCTTGATTCAGGCTGGCGGGAGTGCCGCGACCGCCCCAGTAGAGCGCCCCCAGCTTCGATTGTGCCGGGACGTAATTTTGTTCAGCTGCTTTGGTGAACCAGCGGAAAGCTTCGCTTTCATCTTTGCTCACGGATTGTTTGGCATCGCCCTGGGCATAGATCAGGCCTAAGGCATTTTCTGCGGCAGGATTGCCCTGTTGCGCCAGTTGCCGGAGTTGGGTGAAATTCGCGGAATCGACTGAGGCGGAATCCGCACCCGGCTTGAGTCCTGCCGGGGAGTCTGCAGGAGCTCCCGAGGAAGCGAGAACGGAGCTTATGCGCTGGCTGCCCTGAAATTTTTTCTGGACCCAGGGCTGAATCCAGGGAGCGCTGACAAAACCAAGCACCATGAAGATGGTGGCGGCAACGGCGATCAGCAACCAGAGGTGAAGCCGGGGTAGGCGAATGCCGGCAAAATTGTCAGGGTCAGGAACTAGGAGTTCATCGAGATTTTCTTGCTGCTTCTGTTGTCTTTTTTTATCAGCCCTTTTCTCTTCCGAGACCTCCGGAGCAAAAAGTACACTGCCCTGTGGAGAGAAGTTCGCGGAAGGAGGCGTAAACGGTGGGGTTGGATTGGCCTGGATAACGCGGCGAACCGCGGTGAGAATCGTTTCGGCGAAGCGCTGCAGGACCGCACTTTCGTTTTCACCGAAGGCGCGGACTTTGTCCGAAAAGACTTCCAGCAGGCCAATCGATTCATCGCCGGAGATGATCGGAGCGGCGAGGATGGAGCGAATACCCAAGGCGCGGCACGTTTCCGCATCCACGCGATCGTCGGTGCCGGCGTCGTCGCAACGCAAAGTTTTTCCGCTGCGCACGCATTCGCCCGAGAAACCGGAGCCAACGCGTAAGACCGCTCCTTCGGGTGGAGCACTGTGACCGACACTGGCACGGCAGATCATGGTTTCGACATCCTGCCCCACCATCGCGATAGCAGCGCCCGAGGCTCGCAGCAGAGACTGCGAACGGGCCGTAATCACAGCCAGAACCGCCGCCAGATTGTCGCCAAGAGATTCGGCCTCGGTTTGCACGGCAGAGGCTGCTGTCAGCAGGTCGGTTCGGGTAGGAATTGCCTCGACGTGCTTTGGCGCGGAATCTGCTGGGAGCGGCGGGGCCATGCCGAAAGCGGCGGCATTCGCTGCGGCGGCCATTGCATTCAGGAACAGCCACTCGCGCAAGCGACGGACCAGAGAATCGGGAAGCGTGGGAAGGCTGAAACCGGTGCGCCCGGAAGCGTCCGACCAAACCACGTTAGCCGTGACGTAGATCGATCCGCTTGCCTCAGCTAAGTCGAGACACAGATCTACGCGCTCGCCGGGCGGCAGGGGAGACGGCGACGCGCATTGGATCGCTACGCCGACTTCGCTGATGTCCAGAACTTCGTAAAGGTCAAGCATCTCGCCTTTCGCATTGGCGGTGAAAGTGGCGTAGGCGGGCGCGTGAATTTTGTGACGAACTCGGCGGCGGTGGTTCGGAGGAGCGAGGCGAGAGGCATGAACGGTTGCGGCCATAGGTTAGACCAGCGCGCGGAATGCACTTTTGCGCTTATACATATTAACCTCAGAATGAGGAAAAGTAAGCAGGAAGAAAATGAGAAGTGCAGATTCTTGCAGACTTCTGCACAGAATGCAAAAGTCTGGCCGGATATGGTCTTGGCGCTCAAGAATAAAGTCGAATTGCGCCTAGATCGGGAGGGCGGCTCTCCCACATTTTGTTCTGCATTTCTTTTGCGGTCTGGGCGTGACGAGGACGAGGACGCCCGCGGGACAGCCGCCGAGACGGCGACGGCGCTACTGTCGCGCTGGCCGCGAACGCTGGGCTTCGTGGATGCTGGAGATGCGCGAGATGGCAGCTACCATCATGCTCGAAAGCAATTGCATGGTCGCGACGTCGCGCTCGCCGAAGGCGCTGGGCGAAGAAGACAACACTTCGAAAACTCCTAGCGTGCGGCGATAGTAACGCAGAGGCGAGACCAGGATGGAGCGAACTCCGAGGCGTCGGCAACTGGCCAGGTCGACCCGCGGGTTGCGCTCGGCATCGTGGCACAGCATAACTTCCCCAGTGCGGACCGCTTCAGCGGAGATGCCGGATTCGGTCTGCAGGCGGACGCCGAGATCGGGAGCGGTGCGTCCGGCGCGGGCGCGGCAGACAATCTCGTCGCCGGCGCGCAATGCAATGGCAGCTCCGGTGGCTCCGGTGAGGTGCTGGGCGCGCTCGGTTATGGCGCTGATTGCGGGCTCGAGATCGAGATCGGCGGAGTGAATCTCAACCTCTTCGCCAGGATGCACGGCACGAAATCCAGAGACCGGATGTGCGGCATTGGCGACCCGCAACTGGCTGCGTAGCGCGGTTGAGGGAATGCGCGCGTGATGGTCGGCGACGCTCAATGTCTGCGGATCGGGAACGGTGCGCAGCAGATCGCGGACCAGGCTGTCGAGTTCTGAATCGGTGATGAGGTGAGCCGTCTGCACGTTGCGCAGAGTTCCGCCGAGGATTCGCGAGAGGTTGACTAGCGAGGTATTCCCGCAGGCGAGGCAATAGGGCCTGCTGTTTGTGCTGATCAATTCGCACTGCACGCAAAATGTAGCGGACTGCAGCGGAACGAAATTAACGTCTTTGAAGGTGGTGCCGTAGATCGTCTTGCGAAACATGATTGCGTGTCCCTTCGATGACAATTACGCGAAGATTAAGGTAAACAGGTAACGGCGCGGTTAGACAGTAGTTGAAGTGGTTCCGGGTGTGGAAAACTTGGACCCTATCAAGCGCGGATCACCCTGATTCTGCAGACGTTTTCTGCTTTCGTCCCGTAGCTCATCGCACTACTGCCCCGATCCGTCAAGTAAACAGTTGCTGCAACTTCGGCATCTAAACTCGTTCAGCTATTGAAGATGAGGATGCAAACCTATCTTGCGAGTTGGCGCAGCGAATCGCCGCCCCAGGGGCGCGGCGGAAGCGACTCTACTGCTGGCATTGAGCGGACCTTATTTTATTTTCGCAGCGGGAGAACTGGTCGCGGTTTGCAAAAAAATGGATTTTATCTGTTGCTTGTAAAGCATTGAAAAAAATACATCGCGGCTGGCGGCACGATCAAAGAATGCTGGAGTCGAGCCCGGCGATGAATTGAATGCCAGGAATGACCTTGCCCGCCAGATTCTTATCATCGGTCAGGAAAAATATCTGTGCCCGCGCTGGCCGCACAGGCTAGATGGATGGCATCGGCGGAGGAGATTTTCAGCGGCCTCTGATTCGCCCGTATAGGTCTGCGGTGCATGCATAATACGCAATTCCCTTCTGAGGATTGACCCCACCACAACGGCTTCGGTAACCATCGAGTCTGACAATTTGTATCGAGAACCGATGAGATTTTTCGCGCCTACCGGCCGACGCCGGAAAACAGAGAAACTCCACAGTGACTCAAATCAAAACTCCAGGCTGAACCTTCAGATCGTCTTCCAGCATCAAACCATTGACTTCGCTAGGTTTCGCACCTAGTCTGGAAGTAGCTCTTTGAGTATGGCCAAATCCACCAGTGGGGGCGTCACGGCTTCGACGGAGATGCTTGCGGCCAAGAGGCATGCCGGGGTGCACACACCCGTAATCGCGTGCAAAATGATAATTGCCAATCAACAAATGGCATACGCAGCCTAATTAATTAGGCAGCCGTTTTCCACCGCTTCGCCCTTGGGCGGTGAGCGAACGTCACACTGAGGGCTGCTCTTCTCTTCTACGTCTGGGGAGAGAGGTTAAGATCACAGGCTAGCGGCTAGCGTTTCTTGTCCGTTCTGAGCGTGGGCCGCGAACGTCCCGGGGGAACCGTCAGCAATGGCGGCAAACGCCTGGGGCATGAACGCGAATAAGCATGTAGTCTCTTGACCAGTAAAATTTTCGGACGCGGGTTCGACTCCCGCCGCCTCCACCACTATAAACTGATGATAATACGGTAGTTATTAAACAACATAAAAAATCATACAACAACGTACGGCGGATTCCGCAAAGGTGCCGATTCCATGCCCTCGGTTTACTCCCGGCACTATCCTCCTGCCCTTCTGACGACATCAACTACAAACGCTGATCGCGTCGACGCCACGCCAACCTTTTAATAACCGAAAACCCATCAAAGGTTCCGGCCAATTCTGCGCTCCTTAAGATTCAAGTGGTCGATCCGCGAGCAGCCATTGGCACCTGCCGGAACGATTCTCAAATCAGGGATGAACGGCACGACCCAACCGGTAGGTCACGGATACACTTGCATAAGAAGGCGCGTGCACTCCTACAACCTCCTGGGGGCAGGAAGCGGCAAAATTTTCTGTTGTCTGCCCGGTATAGCCGCGGGCTATAAGGAGATTAACTCCGGCATCCAGGCGGCCGTTCATAAAAGGCCGAACCAGGGCACCGCGAAACTCTTTAACTGAGGTGCCGGTGCACTCCGCATTCAGGTTGGGCACGCATCCCAGGCCTAAGGGCTTCTTGCCAACGTATTCGAGCTCAGTTCGTGCTTGCAGATGAAACGGAAGCTTCTGAATCGTTCCCAGCAAATCGAAAATCGTTCGAGGCGCCTCGGGCGTGGGAAGTCCCGAGTCGAGATCACGAGCGTCGGCTTTGGAGAAGCTGGCCTGAAGCGATCCGTTGCGGAAGTTTTGCCGCACGGCCGCCGTCATAAAGCGCAGGCGGTTGGGCCCTTGGTTAAATTGGAGTCCGGTGTCTGGATCCGATCTTTGCCAACTCTGCGCTGCTGGTTACATGGCCCAGAGTAACGCGCAGATGGGTGTTGTGAATCGTCTTGCTGGCCACGCCTTGATAGGAATGCGATGTGGCCACGGGGGTGCCCGCGATCGTTCCGGTGGCAATGCGCGGATCTTCGGTGAAGAAAGCCTGCCCAAAACTCAGGGAGAGAAGTGGAGCGTACCAGGATTGGCTCGGGAGAAACGAAACTGTAGCCTTCGGGGAATTCACTCCTTGCCACGCGTGAAAAGAGTTCAGCGGACGCAGCAAATCGTCGTTAATAAAGCTAATTTCGTCGCGGCGCCAGCCGAGGTAGTAGCGAAAGTGAGATAGTCCTCCTGCGGCAGCGACGTAAGGCGTAACCGACCCTATGGTGACATTATTGCCGTTCACGGGTATGAGCGGGCCGTAATAAGTTGGAGTCAAGGGACTAAACAGTCCGTAGTGATCGAGATCGTCGCGGCGAGGCGCTTCGCGCTCATAGTCGAGGCCTCCGAGCAGCGAAAAATACTCTGCGACCTTGTTTATATAGTTCGCGCGACTGCCGGCTACGGTGCGAAATTCGCTCTGGCGAATCAGGCCCTGTCCGAAATCTGAAAACAGCGAAAGATTGTAAGTGCGCAAAAAACCGGAGAACTGGAGTTGCTGGCCTCCACTCAGTTGCCAAACATCATTCAAAGCTACGAGCGCCGTATGAGTCTGATCCTTCTGCCGCGGATCGATGGTGTCGCGGTAACTGCGGAGGTTGGCATCGCCGGAATTTGGGGCAAAGAGCGGGACGAGACCTGGGATGTAGGAAAAACCGTAGTAGCCAACTCCGAACAGAGTAAGCCGATGATCGCCAAAGTGAAACATTCGCTCGCCGTTGAACTTGTATTGTTGCCGGTGTTCCAGTCGATCCAGGAATCCATTGCCGTAGGAGGCCGCAAACGCCAGCCATGATTCGGGTATGGGACTTAACCCGGTCTCTACATTGATGTCGCGATAATCCCCCGTGAAAGTGAAAAACGGATTGAGGCGAGAGCGCAACCCGTAGGTCGCGGCCAGATTGACGGAATGATTCCCTTCTTCAACATTGAACGCTCCGCCATCGATCCGTACGCTTTCCAAAACTTGCGGGATAAATATGTTTGGATCGGAGTAGCCGTTGCCGTGGGCATTGGCAGACAGGTTGTTGGGCACGATATAACTGCCCACGGCGATGTATTGGGCGATGGGTTCGCCGTGATCTCCCGCAACGCCGGGGGCGAAGTACTGTGGAGCTTTAATCCCGCTGGAGGCGGTCTCGATGGGATATCCAGGAATTGAGACTGGGGCGCCAGGACGTCCCGGATTCGCATCCAGCATGTCGTCGCGGACGAACACTTTCTCGGCTGGATCGGGGGAGACTACATCCGTTTCGTTTACATCGGCAGTCACGGTGACGGTTACAACGCGAGTGTCGATCTGCCGCATCTGGATCGCAATATCGGGACTTCCGCCGGCGAGAAGCGCTTTGGTCACGATGACCTGCCTAAATCCCGAGGCATCAACCCTTATGTCGAAGTCGCCGGCAGCCGCCGCTTTGATTTCGAATCGACCATCAGGCCCAGAAATGGTTTGGGCTAGTGCCAGACTCTTTTCGCCTGAATCGTGAGGAATGAGTTCAACCGAAGCGTAGGGCAGCCCGTTTCCCTGAGGGTCGGTGACTCGGCCCTTCCACGCGATTTCCTCGCCCATGAGCGGGACCGCGAACTGAATCAGGAACGCCACTGCGATTGCGAGATTTTTCCACCGTGAGAGCATTTCCGTTTGGCATTGCCCCTCGACTAACGTCGCGGGCTCGGCACCGAGATCTGCGCCAGCACGAGCTCCGCGTGTTCCGAGCCGATGGCGTGCAGCGAAACGGCATCCTGTAAATACTTCTGTGCGGCGCCACGGTCTCCCAGCTTCAGAGCGATCTCGCCGGCGTGCGCGAAGATTTTTGCATCGCGGATCCCGACGGCCAACGCAGCCTCGATCTGCTTGCGCGCTTCCGCGTCCTGACCGTTGACGTGCAGCGCCCAAGCATAGGCATCGATCGTGCATACGTCGCGTCGCCACGCGTACTCTCGCTTTGCCACGTCCAGCGCTTTGGCAGGCTGGTGCGCGTGATCGGCGTAGTAGAAGACGAGAGCGCGGTTGGAATTATCTTTAAGGGAGGACTCCGACAGCACCTTGGTTTCGAAGTCAGCGAATACTTTCTTGGCCTCCGTATCGCGGCCCGCGAGTTGCAACGCCTCGCCCAGGTCGTAGAGATTATCGGGCCGGGGTTGTGCCTTATAGCGTTGCTCCAGGAGTGTCGCCGCGTCAGAGTAGCGCTTCTGAGCAATGCGAAGCTGAGCCAGATTTCCCAAGGCGGAGGGATAGATTGGAAAACTTGCCAGTGCCTGCTGGTAGAGCTTCTCCGCCGCATCGGAGCTGCTAGAAGCCAAGCGCAAATGTCCCATCTGCGTGAGGAGCGAAGCCCGCTCTGCGATTTCGGTCGCAGGTGTCGACTGATAGGCGATGTCCATCAATTCGTAAGCACCTTCCGCATCCCCGAATAATTCGCGGAGATGCGCTGCCCGGATGAGCGCAGGCAAGTTGCCGGGACGAAGATCGAGCATCCATTGAGCGGCAACTTCCGCATCCTTATAGTTGCCGAGCTCTACGTTCGCGTCGGTCAACAGGCCGTAAACCATCACATCGTCGGGCACGCGCTTGTTCAGTGCTTTGGCAAGCCCCAGCGCGGCGGGATACTCATGCTCACCAAGAAGGATTGAAACTCGAATCTTCTCGCCGTCAAAATTGTTGGGCGTGAGTTCCAGGGATTTCTTTACCGCCTCTGCCGCTTGAGAGTAGAAGCTGGCATCGGCAGTCTCTTGGGCCCGGCGAACCAGCGCCGTTGCAAGAAGGTTGTACCCGGTATATTCGGTCGGCCTCTCGCTGATTGATTGTCGAGCAGCGCTAATACTTTGTTCCGCGCGGGAAAGTTCCACACCGGTTGCAGCGGTACTTTGAGCGGCGGCGATCTTGGCGAACATCGTTATTATGCATAGCAGCGGAAGAATTCTTTTCACGGCATGTCTCCTCGGTGGTAAGGAAATTGTGGCCACCTCAATCGGCGGCCACGATGGTTAGCTACATCACAGGGCAAATGCCGCCGGGTTGTCCGGTACAGCCTGCCTGTCCGGGACCAGTGTGCGCGCTATTGCGTCCACTGTTTGCCGGCATGACATAGGGGAAGGAGTTATTGAAGCCTTCGGTTTTGGTGTTCACGCCATCGCCCAGCGCCAAACCATACTTGGAGGCATCCACTAGGATGCCTTCGATGGCGCGGAGAGAGATGTCAAACACATCGTCGATCGGCCTGCGTCCGTTCGGATAGCCCGCCGAGTCACCGGCGATGAAACCCAGCCGCAACTGGCTGCCCACTGGAGTCGCGGGAATGCCGGTGTTGAGACGGAGCAGATCGGCAACCGGACCCGCGTCGCTTGGCCCGCATCCCGGACAAATCGGAGGTTCGTACTGAGCCAGAATCAACAGGTCGGTGCGTGGATTCGGCGGAACCGGAACCCCAAGCGAACTGAGAACACCAGCCGCCACGGGTTCCAGAACGAAGTTCGCGAACTGCGAATCGTTCACCGGGAAATCCATGCTGAAACGATCTTTGAAGCCGGTGCCGATAATGGCTTCGTTGATCAGCGAGTTGCCTTCCCGGTTCACTTGCTGCATCGAGCCGTAGTTTTGGTCCGGATTCGGCGAGCGCCGCACCGTGATGTGATGGCGCGACGTGCTGCCGTAAGTTCCGATGACCGCCTGTTTGTCCGTGGCAGGATGGATCTTGCCGTCCACGGTCAGCATGGTGATGGGAAGTTCCAGAACGATGGAGTTGACGTTGTAGCCGCCGACTGCATCGGGAGCATAGTTGTGAGTGTTGTCGGCATCAATTGCCGAAGAGAGAATCGGACCGACCCCGCTGCGGAAATTCACCGAGTCGAAGAAGGCTCCGAGATCGATGAAGAACGGATCATCCGCGGTTCCCGCCCACACCTTGATCCCATCGCTTAAGGTCTGAATCCCCTGGTTGAACAAAGTTTGGTAGTCCGGCATGGTCTTCGGACCGACGTTCGACGGAACTGCGTAAAGCGTTTGCCCGTTGTTGAGCAGAGTTGATTTGCCGTTCTTGACCATGGTTACGGTGTACGTCTGGACCAGGCTCAAGCCTTCGGAGCCGGGACCCCGCAGCGACGTGATCGGCGGGAAGCCGTCCAGGTTGCCAACGAAGCCGGTAAACAGATTGGGTTGATAGATGTTGGTCGTGAAGCGGAATTGGAAGACCACGTCTGGAATTCCATCCTGGTTGTTGTCGATGAGCATCTCGTAGAGCACGCTTGGGTCGAACGGAAAATAGTTGGGTCCATTGGCCGGCTCCAGCAACGGGTCGACGTTTAGGATCATGGTTACGTTGTTGGGATTGTCATAGCTGACGAAGGCGTACCAGTCGGTAACATCCGCGCTACGGTCCAATGCCGTGATCGGCGCTTCGCGATGGCTCGATGCAAACACGCTGCAAGGAGCCAGCATGCACAGCGACATCGCGAAAGCCAGAATTGGCTTTAGGATTTTCATGGGAAATGCCTTTCTGCGGAATTCGTCGACGTCGCCATGGAGTCAACTGCCTGCGCGTCAGGGTTGTCGCAGTTCCTGTGGCTAGCCCACGTGTTCAAGTTACGGTCCCAATACCGCAGACGGATTTAGCGACTAGAAAATAATTATGTGTTGGATTGTGGGCGACCATTTGGCGAGAGTCTGCGGAGAAAGACAAGACTGGGTGACACTGTTGGAATCGTCGTCAACGACGTCGAAAGCTCCGACAAATTGGCAACAATTTATCGTGGGATCCAATGCACTCGCGAGGCAAAAAGGCCGTCGATAAAACCGATGTGGTAAACCAGGAAAAGTCCGAAAGCCATACTTGCGAAACCTGAAATCGAGGCCAAATGCCGATTGATGTTGAAAAATCTCTTCTGCGAATAAACGAGAGGAACTGAGATAGCCGCCGTCATAAGCATCATCCCGACCATCGTGCCGAAGCCGAAAACTAGCAGGTACGCCGTGGACCACAGCGGACTTTTGATGGTCGACAGTACCAATAAGGCAACCGCAGCCGATCCGGCTAAGCCATGCACGAGGCCGATCACCAACGGCCGAATGGTCTGGTAAAGGCCGAGTTTGCCGACCGTTCGTTCTGCAAGACTTTCAATACGAGCCCCAAGCGTCGGATTTGTCTTGCCAGATTCCGCAGAGATGTTGCTACCGCTACCGGAAATCTGCGCCGCTGTGGTGTCAGGACTCACGGGACTGAAACGTTCGGTAATCCAGCGCATCACGCCGGTCAGGTTCAGTACTCCGAGCAGGATCAGCATCAAGGCGACGCAAAACTCCATCGACAGCCCGAGCCGAGGCGGAATCACAGCGCCGAAAATAATAATGGCGGTTCCCACAAGAAAAATGGTGATCGTATGTCCCAGTCCCCAAAGCAGCCCGATGGCCGCTGAGCTTCGGATCGACTTCTGGCGGCTCACGATGGTCGACACTGCAACCACGTGGTCAGGGTCGGTAGAATGCCGCATGCCTAGAAACAATCCCAGGAGAATTACGGTTACGAATGGGACGAGTTTCTCCCTAGCAAGCAGGCCGTGGGCGAGGACGCCTCGACCGAGGTGAACCGACGCAACGGCAGATACTGTGATTCCCACACCCAAAGCCACCATGAATGCGGATGACAAGAAAGGAAGATAGCGTAGGACACGATTGCCGGCGCGCACCCGGGAAGACATCACGCGTTTGGCATAAACCATGGTGAGCCCGACCGTGACCAGTACGGCCGCTAATCCCACACTGAATGCAGTGATAAGGAATAACCCGAAGCGGATCCGGTGAAGTGAAAAAGCGCTCAACAGCACGACCAATGCTGCCGGACACGGCACGATTCCTCCGGTGATGCCCAGCGTGCAGAGTTCGCGCAACGATAGGGCACGCTCGACTGGTTTTGAATCGGCTGAACACTCCGTGCGCTTTGCTGATTCCGTCGTCGCTCGCTTGGATGTGGTCGGCTTAAAGATGGAAAGAAACCAGCGCGAATGCTGCTCGCCAGGGGCGTGAGAGTGCTCTCCGGTTTCTCCGGTCCAGTGTCGGAGAAAAATGAATGTGCCGAGTCCGGCAACGCTCAGTCCAGAAATTGCTCCGAGCCACGGATAGAGTTGCTCGGGAACTATGTATCGCGACGCATAAAGTGTCACTGCTCCCAACAGATAAACCCCCGCCGTGTGAGCGGCCGTGACCACGATTCCCAGCAACACCGCATGTCCGGCCATACCGCGTGAACCAACGAGGTAGGCTGCCACGATGGTCTTGCCGTGGCCGGGCTCCAGCGCGTGAAAAGCGCCCAGGCCCGCAGCAATCAGGGCGGCCGACAGCAATACCCAAAAGCTCAGCCTGCCCTGCGTCGAGATCAGCTCGGTGAAACGGCTGCGCGGCGTATTCTGCTGCACACGGGTGGGAGTCAATGCAACCGTGGAAACCGCGATTTTGGGGGAGATTTGCCGGCCGCCGAGTTCAGGCAGAGTAATCGCATCTGACGATCGGCTGGGTCTTCTAATTGCGACTGCCGGACGTGCTGGGTTTGCTGGATGAAAAAGCATCAGGCCAGGATCAGTTCGTGCCGAATCGTTTCTCCCCGGTTCAATGAAAGAATTCTTAAAGGTAGTTACGGCAGATACCTGCTGAGGAGGGCTATTCAAAACGTCGCTTGAGTAATTGGTCAGCTCCTGGCTGCGATCGGTGGCGGGAGCGGAACTGTCGAGAATTGCAGCTCCGTCGCCGAGAACCACGATCTCTTTCCAACCTGCACGCCCGGGAAAATTGTTATCGAAGTAAGAAAGTTTGTGACTGCGTGATGCGGCCTCCAGCGTGCCCCGGAATACAAATCCTATTTTCATCGTAGGCAGACCGCCTGCGCCGTCGGCGAAGGTCAGCTGCCGAGATATCTCTTGCAATTGAACGGCTTGGCCATCGACATCAAGAGACAGTCCCTGCTTCAGAAGTTGCCCCTTCTTGTCGAGATAGCGTGCAGCACTGGGGTCATCTGGCACAGTAGCGATATTGGACTGCCGAATCTCTTGAAAGGTCGGGATCTCAGCCATGTCGATCAGATAGCGGATCTCAACCGACTGCCGGCCGATCTTCACTTTGGAATAGTGATTGATGCTGAAATTTCCCATGGGATGGGCGAAAGTCGTCGCGCAGGCAAGAATCAGAACGTACAGCGACCATGCGAATCGCCGCCGGCTCGGCCGGCTCCCATCTTTATCTCTATCTTTGTGCATTGCGGGACCTCGAATCCTGATTACGCGATTGGGCGATCTCCTCTAGAGTTCGGCTCGCCACTTCAGCGTGGAAAATATGGAAGTGCGGATTTGTCCTCAGCGCGCGACGCAAGAAATCTTCCGCATCAGAATCCTTGGCCACGCTGTGGTAGATCATGCCGGCATGAAACAGGAGCAGTGAATCGGTGGTGTGCAAAGCGAGAGCTTTGTTAATCGCCTCGGCCGCTTCCTGAAATCGGCTGTTCCTATAAAGCACCCACGCCAGTGTGTCCCATGTATAAATGTCGTGCCGGACCTCAAGCTCGTTACGCGCGAGATCCAAAGCCTCTGGCAGTTTGATCCCTCGATCTGCGTAGAAAAGCGCCAGCTCACGATTTGCCAGCACCTGATTTAATTTGCTGAGGTGTCCGATGTATTCGACCAGGTCATACTGCTGCTGAGCCTCCTTCATTCGCCCAGCTTTCTTGTAAACGTCGCCCAACTCCGCAACGTAAGCGGGAAAGGGAATGATCGAAATCGACTCCTGATAGAGGTGAATCGAGTCTTCAAATTTCCCCTGTGCGGCCCGAACTTTCGCTAGACCGGCCAGCGAGCGGTAGTGGTTGGGATCGGCCGTTATGCCTGACCGATAGGACAGATCGGCGTCTTCCAAATCGCCGGCTTGAAAGTAGCGCTCGCCTAGTTCGAAATAAAGCCATGCCAGATTTTCGCGGGGAACGTTGGTCTGCAACGCGGCGGCGATGGCTTTCTTCATCAGGCGGATGGCTTCGCCAGTGTCTCCACGCAGGTAGCGCAGGTATGCGACACGGCTGTCGCTCATATATGCCAGAGACAGGGGCGAAGAGATCTCCCGCCCTAGAGTTTGCACGGTGTGATATGCCGCTGCCGCCTCGACGTAATCTCCCATATCCGTATAGGCGTCACCTTCGATGGCGAATGCAGACAAATTTCCTGCGCCCGTGCCGATCGCCCTTTGCGAATACGCGAGAGCTTCTGAGAAGCGATGCTCCCCCATGTACACCAAAGCCATGTGTACGAAAGGATCCGCAGTGCGGAAATCCTGCGGGGCCAGCGCGATCGCCCTCTTGAGGGTTTGCTCGGCGAGGTCGTAATAGGAAGCGTCGCCGCTCTCTCTGGCCTTCTGCAAAAAGCTGAATCCCAATCTGTCGTATCCTGCGTAGTCACCCGGCGCCTGTTTCACATGATCTTGCGTTCTCTGAATCTGCTTGTCCGTCTCCGACGATGGACCCGGTCGCCCTCGTTCCAGAGATTCGAAAACAGCGATCTGAGAGAATCCCGACACCCCGGCGAACATGAGAAAAACCAGCAGCCACTTGCCCATACCGGCCTCACTGAGTGCGATTCGACCTTGTTTCATTCCGCCCAGCCAGATTGCACGGCAGGGAACGTCTGGAGCCTTCAATAACTGACATTTATAGATACGGGATTGATCGCAAATCGGATTCCTAGTGCCCGACTATTTTCTGGCCTCCACTTTTGCCGGTCGGCAAAGGTCGCCTTTGGGCACAGCGCCGCTGATTTCCGCTAATTCGCTGATTGCCGAAACCATGCTGCGCGAGCAGAACTACAGTTTTGATGATGGCGCACGGCAGGCGTTCGTTGAATACCTTGAGTTGCGCGCCCGGCAGACACAATTCGCCAACGCGCGCAGCGTGCGCAATGCCATCGACCGGATCAAACTGCGGCAGGCCAGCCGCCTGGTCAGCGCAGGCGGACGCATCGGCAAAGAGGAACTCATTCGCATTACCGCGATTGACGTGCGGCAGAGCCGGGTTTTTCAGGGTGGCCTTGATGCAGATATTGAATCTGACGGAAATAACGGCGCGCGCACGGTGAAGAAACAAACCCAACACCCAGGGAAGGGGGAGCGATGAAGCGAGACCAATTCTGCTGGGCATTGTGGGCGATAGCGCCGCTGGCAAGACGACGATCACACGAGGGTTAACCCGGCTGCTGGGTCCCGAGCGCGTGACCCACGTGTGCGCCGACGACCATCACAAATACGATCGCCCCGAGAGCGCGCGGCTGAACATTACTCCGCTGCACCCCGAGTGCAACTTTCTCGATATCCTTGAACTACACCTTGAGCGGGCGCACTACGGTCAGCCCATGCTGAAGCCGGTTTACGATCACAGCACAGGGTCGCTGGTGCGGCCGGAATACGTGGAGCCTCGCGAGTTCGTCATCGTCGAAAGACTGCTCGGCTTTCACACCCCCGCGATGCGGCAATTTTACGACGTTAAAGTTTTTCTCGATCCTCCCGAAGACATGAGGCTCATGTGGAAGATCCGGCGGGATACTGCCAAGCGCGGCTATGTGCCCGACGAAGTTCTGAGGGAAATGGACAGACGCGAACCGGATTCGCGGGACTTCATCCGTCCGCAGCGCGAGTTCGCCGACATTGTCGTGCGCTTCTATCCGGAAGCCGGTGTGGGATCAGACCAAACGGATGGACATTTGAACGTTCACTTGGTGTTGCGCCCCACTATTCCTCATCCTGACCTCACTTACCTGGTCGATCGCAACGTTGATCGCAACAACGGCAAGCCCGGGGCAATTCGCCTGGATCTGGGGCGAGACTGTGGACGACCCGTCGAGTTTCTTGAAATCGACGGCGATGTGAGCCGCGAACACACGTCTCAACTGGAACAAGCAATCTGGAAACATCTGCCCGATCTGCGGCCGCTGCGCGCCGATCAATTCGGCGATTACAACGACGGCAGCGAAGTGGGGTCAGCGATCCGCTGGCGCTCACGCAACTGCTTATCACTTATCATCTGTTACGCGCCTACAGCAAAGACAGTCCGATGCCCTTCGCGCGGCCGGTCGCGGCCTTGAGCCGATTGAATTCGGCGCGGGATGAAGTGCCGGAAGAGGTGGTTTCGAAACGATAAGCGAAAGCTCTTGCGATCGGACCTGCGAAGATTTCAGGGCAACCTTAGTCCCAATGCTAACGCGCTACTGCCAGCCTCCGCCGAGTGCCTTGTAAAGTTGAACTAGGCTTTGGTATTCGCCGCCGCGGGCCTGAGCAAGAGAAAGTTCGGCGGTGAAGAGCGAGCGTTGTCCATCGAGAACTTCGAGATAGGTTGTGATGCCTCCGCGGTAGCGCACCAGGGAGGTGTCGACAGTATCCTGCAGATCCTTGACCGTGATCTCCTGCGCCAGGCGGACCTGATGAAGTTTCTGATAACCGATCAGAGCATCGGAGACATCGCGAAAAGCTAACTGAATTGCCTGCTGATAAGCGATCAACTCCTCGCGATGTTGCGACTCAGCCAGGTGGAGATTTCCGCGGAGAGCGCCTCCCGTGAAGATGGGCTGACTGACCTGTGCTCCGTAAGACCAGATTTCAGTCTGTGAACTCATGAGGCCGGAGAAAAGAGTGCTGCGGCCAAAGGCGCCGCCGCCGGAGCCGGTAAGGGAAATCTGCGGGAAGAACGCTGCTCTCGCGACGCCGATTTCGGCGTTGGCGGCGACGAGTTCTTGCTCAACCTCGCGAATATCCGGCCGGCGTTCGAGCAACGATGACGGCATGCCCGGCGGCACTTCCGGTGGAAACGGTTGATCGACAAGCGGGAGCCCGCGACGAACGCCCTCGGGATAGTGCCCGAGAAGAATGCTGATGGCATCTTCCTCCTGCCCGATCTGGCGCTCGAGGTCGGGGATCTGCGCATTGGCGGTATCCAGAACCTGCTGGGCCTGGAGCACATCGAGCTTAGTCGCGACACCATGGTCAAGCCGCAGTCCTGTCAGCTTTACCGACTCCTGCTGGGTTTTGACGGTGTCCTGCGTGATGCGAAGCTGGAGGTCGAGATCGAGCAACTGAAAATAATCGCTGGCCACGTCGCTGACCAGGGTCAACGTAACCGCTTGTCGCGCATCCTCGGTCGCCAGAAGTTCGGCGCGCGAAGCCTCCGTGGCACGACGCAGGCGACCGAAAAGATCCAACTGGAAGGCGGCATCGGCGGTCAAACCCAGAATATTGAACTTGGATTGAGTGCTCGCATCTTTGCCGCCGCTGAAGTTGGCGCTTCCCTGCACTTGCGGAAACAGACTGGAGCGCGTAATCGCGACTTGAGCGCGCGCCGCCGCGATGCGCTCGGTCGCGAGTTTCAGATCGTAGTTCTCTTTCAGGGCAGTGCGGATCAACTCCTGCAGTTGCGGGTCCTGAAAAACTTTCCACCAGGGAAGATCGGCGAAGGACGCTGCCTGTGTCTCGGCCTTCTGGTCTTCACGAAGGTCGCGGTAGGTGGCGGGATTTTGAACTACAGGCCGATGATAATTCGGGCCAACTGTGCAACCTTCGAGCACGCTCGAGACGAGCGCCGCAGTTACTAATAACGATGACAGCGCCAGGCTTTTCGAGAACGAGGTTCGCCGTTTGGTTGATTTGTAGCATGCGGCCATTTCAGTCTCCCTCCGCAGGGGCAGGTGTTCCGGGTAGTGCGGAGGTAGCGCGCTCCGCGCCCGCGCCCGACCATTTCTCCACCATAAAGAAGATTGCCGGCACGAAGAAAATTCCGATGAAGCTGGCGGCAAGCATGCCGCCGATTACGGTGGTGCCCATGATTTGGCGGGCAACCGAGCCGGCGCCGCTCGCCGTCCACAGGGGCACACAGCCCAGAATGAACGCGAATGAGGTCATCAGAATCGGGCGCAGCCGAAGCCGTGCGCCTTCGAGCGCGGCATCCGCGAGAGGCTTTCCATTCTCGTATCCGTCCTTGGCAAATTCGACGATCAGAATCGCGTTCTTCGCCGCCAGCCCGATTAACATGACGAGCCCAATCTGCGAATAGACGTCGGTCTCGATCTGCACCAGATAAGGCGGAAGGAAAACACCGAGCAGCACGCGGCGCAGCCAGAGGATGGCAAAGGCGCCGAAGATCGCCACGGGGGTGCTGAGCAGTACGCTAAAGGGCAACGACCAGCTTTCATACAACGCCGAGAGAATCAGGAAAACGAATAGCAGAGAAAGTCCAAAGATCGCCGCTGGTGGCACTCCCTGTCGCGCTTTCTGCTCCTGAAACGATATGCCCGAATAGTCAAAACCCATCTCTCGCGGCATGGTCTGCTTGAAAACATCTTCCAGGGCGGCCGTGGCTTGGTCCGCGCTGAAGCCCGGCGCAGCGCTCCCGTTGACTTGTGCCGAGCGATATTCGTTGAAGCGCAAAGTGAACTCCGGGCCGAGGCGCGGCTTCACGGTGGTGAGAGTAGACAGGGGAACGCTCTCTCCCTTGTTGTTGCGGACATAGAACTGCCCCACATTTTCCGCCTTGGCGCGATCTTCCCCTTCGGCCTCGATATAGACCTGCCACTGGCGACCAAAGCGGTTGAAATAGTTGATAAAATATCCGCCCATGAAAGCCTGCACGGTGCGGTAAACATCGTTCAGGGCCACGCCCTGCTTCAGAACTTTGTCGCGATCGACATCGACAAATTCCTGTGGGACGCTGGCTAAAAAAGTGGTGCTGAGGCTGGCGATCTCCGGCCGTTTGCGAGCAGCCTCAAGAAATATGTTCAGATTCTTGGCCAGGAATTGAATATCGCTGCCGGAACGGTCTTCGAGTATGAAAGTAAATCCGCCCGCCGTGCCGACGCCCGGAATGGCAGGCGGCGAAAACCCAAAGGCGACTGCAGCGGGCAGCCTGCTTAACCGCTGGTTCAAATGTGCCTTGAGCGTTTGAAATTGCTCCTCTCTGCTCTTGCGCTCGCTCCACGGCTTAAAGGTCACAAAAAAAGTCGAGTTGTAGCTGGTGCGAACAAAACTGAGCAAACTGAAGCCGACGAAGCAGGTAACCCGTTCCACTCCCGGCGTGTTCAGCAGGATTTTTTCTACATCAGTCGTGACCGCCGTCGTGCGCTCGAGTGATGCCCCATTCGGTAATTGAACATTGACGTAGGCGTAGCCTTGATCCTCGTCTGGAAGAAAGCTCGAAGGGATTCGGCTAGCGAAAAAGAACCCTGCCAGGCTGAAGACAAGGAGCAACACGACCACGACGACCGTCTTCTGCACCAATACCGCGCTCCAACTCACGTAGCCCTCTGTTGCGCGCTCGAAGACGCGATTGAACCAATCGAAGAATCTTCGCAAAAGTCCGCGGCTTGGAGTTTTCGGCTTGAGCAGGAGAGCCGCAAGCGCCGGGCTGAGCGTAAGCGCATTGAACGCCGATAGCAGAACCGAAATCGCAATCGTCACGGCGAATTGCTGGTAGAGCTTTCCGGTGATACCGGGAATGAAGGCCGTCGGCACAAAAACGGCGGAGAGAACGAGAGCGATTCCAACCACTGGGCCGGAAAGTTCTTCCATTGCCTTCAACGCGGCGGCCTTCGGAGTCATGCCTTCCTCGATGTGGCGCTCAACGCCTTCGACGACGACGATGGCGTCGTCCACCACCAGGCCGATCGCCAGCACCAGGCCAAAGAGAGAAAGCGTGTTGATCGAGAAACCGAACAAGGGGAAAAACACGAACGTTCCAACCAGCGAAACCGGAACTGCAAGCAGCGGAATCAGGGTGGCGCGCCACCCTTGCAAGAAGATGTAGACCACCAGGATCACGAGGGCGAGAGCAATCAAGAGCGTCACAACGATTTCCTTCATGCCCTCCGTAACCGCGCGCGTCGTATCGAGCGCAACCACGTAATCCATATCGTCCGGGAACCGCTGCTTCATCTGAGCCATCAATTTATTTACGCCGGCGGCTGCGTCCACAGCGTTTGAGCCGGGTAACTGGTAAGTGGCGATAATGGCGCTTGGCTTCCCATTAAAACGACCGGCAACGCTGTAGTCCTGGGCACCCAACTCGATCCGGGCAACATCACGGACCCGCACCGTCGCTCCGTCGGGCGTTTCGCGGACCACGATCTTCCCGAATTCCTCCGGGGATATGAGACGCCCCTGTGCCAGAACTGTGTAGGTGAATTCCTGGCCCTTGGGAGCCGGCTCTCCGCCCGCCTTCCCGGCTGGGTTCACGGTGTTCTGCGCCTGAATCGCGCTGACGATTTCTGGAACGGTTACCCCCAGTTTGGCCAACGTGTCGGGTTTTACCCACAACCGCATCGCGTATTGACCGGCCCCGAATACCTGAACGTTGCCAATGCCGGGCGAACGCAGGATCGGATCCACAAGATTGATGTAGGCATAGTTCGCCAAAAAGGTAGCGTCGTAGGTTCCGTGCGGCGAGTACACCGCAGTCAGCGTGAGGGGAGCCGTAACGGACTTTCGAACGTTGACGCCGTAATTGGTCACGTCCACGGGAAGCTGAGAAGCGGCCAGCGTTTCCCGGCTTTGGGCAAGAATGTAATCGGTATTGGGATCGGTCTTTGCGTCGAAGTCAACGATCAGGCTGGTAGTCGAGTTGCCCGTGGCGTTGAGCGAATACATGTAGTTCATGTTGTCCACGCCGCTCATCTGCTGCTCGATGGGAGTGGCAACCGCTTGTTCCAGGGTTTGCGCGTCGGCTCCGATGTAGGTCGCCAGGACCTGAATCTCGGGCGGAGCGATGCTGGGAAACTGCGCGACCGGCAAACTCAGGATGGTGAGGCTGCCCACCAGCACCAGCACGATCGAGATCACCATGGCCACGATGGGACGGTTGATAAAGAACTTTGACATGGATCACCTTCCCGAAGTTTCCGCGGCGAATGGCTTGGGGTTCACCTGCATGCCCGGGCGGACTTTCTGCACCCCCTCGGCGACCACACGTTCGCCAGGCTTCAGCCCTTCCGCGATAATCCACTCGCTGCCGACGCGGTCCCCGACTTTGACGGTTCGAATGTTGATCTTGTTGGCTTCGTCGACCGCCGCGACTTGATAGCTGCCTTGAAGTTCCGAGACTGCGCGCTGGGGTACCAGCAAGGCATCCTGTTGAAGCCGCACTGCAGCGCGAACTTTGCCGTAGCCACCCGGACGAAGAATGTTGTCAGGATTAGGAAACAGTCCGGCGAGGCGAATGGCGCCCGTGCCTTCATTGACCTGGCGGTCTGCGAAGTAGAATGCGCCTTCGTGAGGATAGGTTGAGCCGTCGGCCAAAATCAGTTCGAGGTGCAGACCCTTATCAGCAGCCAAACGAGAACTTTCACTCGGGAATCGCCTTCTCCAGGCGAGGTATTGGGGCTCACCCACGGTGAAATAAACTTTGATGGGGTCGACGGTGGATACGGAGGTAACGGGTCCGCTGCTTAAATTGACCAACGCACCTACCTGCAATTGAGCCTGCCCGGCGATGCCGTCGATAGGGGCGGTCAGGCGGGTGAAATCGAGATTGATCTGGGCCGTTTCTACGGCAGCGTCGGCCGTCTTAATCTGCGCTTCGGCCGTGGCCACCGTTGCCTTCGCCGCCAAGTTGTTCTGAACGGCGTTATCGAGATCCTGTTGGCTGGCGGCTTGAACCTTCGCCAGCGGCGTATAGCGGTTGACATCAAGTTCGGTACGGCCTTGCACGGCCTGGGCATTGGCGAGCATGGCCTTGGCCTGAGCCAACTGGCCTTGCGCCTGGTCGAGCGCGGCCTGGAATGGACGCGGATCAATCTCGAAGAGCAACTGTCCTTTCTTGACGAACGCGCCTTCCTGGTAGCCCTGGTGCATGATATAGCCCGTGACCTGCGCCTTGACATCGGCGTTGGTGAAGCCATCGAGCGTGCCGATCCATTCGCCAAAAATCGGGACATCCTTCTTCTCAACCTGCACGACTTGGACTTCGAGCAGAGCGCTGGGCGGGGCTCCCGATACGTGCTTTGGGTAGATCGCTCCGACAATGACGCCTATGAGTAGTAGGCCAAAGGCTCCGCCTATCCAGAACTTGTATTTCGAAAGCGTATTCATGGTTTACCTCGGGGGCCGCTTGCCCTGAAGGCGATCGTTTGATTTCACTGCGTCTGCATCTAACTCAGCCTAGTTTGCGTATCGAGTATCCTGTGACATCGCCGCACAAAATGCATCACGAGATGCGGGTGTTCTTCCCTACCCCGAAAGACGGGGCGGCGAGTAACACTTTTGTGGTAAGGGAATGCATTATCTCATAGCGCAGAGAGCTTCCCCTCGGCTGCCTCACCCAGCTTGCCGCGCTAAAACAGTCACGCGTGAGGCGTTCAGAAAGTCTCGCACGAACACAGCGATTTCGTCGGCGGCCGTGTCCAGGGCAAAGTGGCCGGCGTCGAGGATGTGAACTTGCGCGGTCGGCACGTCTTTCCGGTAGCGCTCCGGTTCGCCGATATCGAATGAGAGATCGTGCTTGCCCCAGACAACCAGGAGTCGCGGCTGCGTTGCGCGCATCCATGCTTGCCACTTGGGATAGGCGTCTACATTCGTGCGATAGTCGTAGAAAAGATCGCTCTGAATTTCGGCCTGGCCGGGCTGGCTGAGAAAGTTGAATTCGTCGGTCCAGAGATCGGGATCGTAGCGATCCAGGTTAGGATCGTTTCCTACGTGTCGCGTTCGAGTCGCCGCCATCGATAGAAGATTCTCGCGCAGCGTAATCTCGTTGGCGACACGATCGGCCCAGAAGGCACGTCTTGCCTTCCAGTTCACTCCAAGGCCTTCGTTGTGCGCGACTGCATCCTGAACAATGAGAGCTTCAATCTTTTCGGGGTGGGCGAGTGCCATGCGGAAGCCTACGGGCCCGCCATAGTCCTGCATATACAGCGTATAACGCGAGAGCCCGAGAGCTTCCGTGAAATGATTCATGATCTCGGCATAGTGATCAAAGGTGTGGGTGAATTTCTTCGGGTCGGGCCAATCGCTGTGTCCGAAGCCGGGATAGTCAGGCGCGACGAGGTGATAGCTATCGGATAGCCGGGCGAAGAGCGGCTCGAACATTCGCGAAGATGAGGGCAGTCCGTGAAGCAGGAGAAGCAGTGGAGCATCCTTCGGGCCGGCTTCCCGGTAGAAGATGGAGAGGCCGTCTATTTTTATCGTGCGATAAAAGGTTGGTTGTTTCATTGAATGCTCCTTTCTCATGAACATGCCACGGCATGAACTCGACCTGGCTCTCAGAAACAGTACTGCTGCAGGAGGCCTCGCGCAACTTCGATGCTCGACGCCGCAAAGTATTGCGACCGATGATACTACCAACAGCCGGCGTGAGCGCCACCATCTACGTGCAATACCTCACCTGTGATTTGGCCTGCTTGCGCCAAATAGAGAACCGCCTCGACGATGTCTTCGATCTCCGCAATTTTCCCCATAGGCTGCCGTTTATCGAGAGTGTCCTTGGGGCCATCCTTGTGCATCGCGGTGTCGACAACACCTGGGGCCACGGCGTTGAAACGAATACCTTCTTTTGCATATTCGATGGCGAGGTGACGCGTCAACGTATTCAAACCGCCCTTGGTCATCATGGAAAGCGATGCACTTATGCCGGCGATTGGCTGATCGGCAAGCGCAGCGGTGATGGTCACGACGTTCCCCGATTTCTGTTTCTGCATCTGTCTTACCGTGAGCTGCGTCATGAAAAAGAATCCCAGCAAGTTGATCGAGACCAAGGCATTGAAGTCCTCGGCATTAAACTCCGTGAAGGGCTTCGTGCGCATGATTCCGGCGTTATTCACGAGCACATCGATACTTCCGAATTGCTTGATCGCCGCTTCAACAACTTTAGCAGCGGTCTCCTGTTTTCCGATATCGCCATCGACGACAGCGAGACTGGGCGAGGACTCCAACGATTGACCAACGTTTAGAGACGTCGCCACCACGTTGTAGCCTTGCTTCAGGAACGCCTTGACCAACCCTGAACCAATACCTCCCGATGCTCCCGTAACGATCGCCGTTTTCTTATCTGACATTCATATCTCTTTGCCTGAAAACCTTCGACCCGCGATGCGCGTCGAACGGCCGCCCTCTAACGGCTAAACGGACAACATTGTTTATCCTCACATGGTCAGAACTACACGGAACTCCGCCTTACCGCTTAGCATGCGGGCGTAGGCTTCGGCCGCTTTTTCCAGAGGGAAAGTTTCGATCATGGGGCGTACGCCGCTTATTTCGGCGAAGCGCAGCGTGTCTTCGGAGTCGGCTGTTGTTCCCGCGGCCCAACCTTGAATGGTGCGGCTTCCGGTGATGAGTTGGATCGGCGTGACCTCGATGGGGTCGAATGTAGCACCAACCACGATGAGTTTGCCGCCAGTCCCCAGCCCATTGATGAGCTCAGACATCGCTTTCGAACTCGGAGCTGTGGCTAAAATTACTTTTGCACCGCCCAGCTTTTGCAATTCCTCCGCTGCGTTCGTAGAGGAGCTATCTATATAGACGTGGGCTCCGAGTTTCTTTGCGAGCGTAGCGTTCTCGGAGCCGCGCCCGATGGCTGCGACCTTGTAGCCGAACTTATTGGCGAATTGAATTCCGAGATGTCCCAGGCCGCCGATGCCCTGTACCGCGACTAGGTTTCCAGGGAAAGCGCCGTTGTGGCGGAGGGCGTTGTAGGTCGTGATGCCGGCGCAGAGCAGCGGCGCGGCTTCGACGTCGGTTAAGCTGTCCGGGATCGATACCAGCGCTTCGACCGGAGCCACCATGTATTGCTGGTATCCGCCATCATAGCTGATGCCGCAGATTTTCAGATTGCGGCAATTCTTAAAGTCTCCGCGGCGGCACTCGGGACAGGTGTTGTCCTGGCCACCGTGCCAGCCGACGCCGACGCGCTGGCCCTTCCTCCATTCGGAAACACCGGCGCCCACTTCATCGACGACACCGGCCACTTCGTGGCCGGGAACGCGGGGATACTGAATTCCAGGCCAGGCACCTTCTTTGGTCAGCACGTCACTGTGGCAGACGCCGCAGGCCTGCACTTTGATGAGCACGTGTCCCGCGACAGGCTTGGGAATGTCGCGCTCGACGATTTGGAAATCTGCTCCGGGACTCTGGACCTGTGCGGCCTTCATCTTTTTAACCTTCATCGGAACCACAGAGACTTTGCTGGTAGCCATGAATCCTCCTGTGAATTGTTGCCACCGTCTGATGTATGTGGTTGAACCGCCCGAGCCTCACGACCCTGTTTGCTAACAATTGATTCAGCACTACGGGATTCGGATGCGGACATTTTCTATTAAAGACGGACGTGCCGAGGCTGATCTATAGGACTGTGGCATTGGGCGACACTTTTGTAGTAGGCGGGCTTCGTTTTTCAACGAACGTTTTACCTTCATCAATCGAAGGGCAAGCCCACATAGTTTTCCGCCAGCGATTGCGCTCCTGCGCGAGAACTGGTGACATAGTCGAGTTCAGCCAACTGGCGGCGCCGGTCGAAGAGATTGTCGGCTTCGAAGCGGTGCAGCATGGAGGTCATCCACCAGGAAAAGCGTTGCACCTTCCAGACTCGGCGTAGGCAGGTTTCGGAATACAACTCAAGCAGTCGGGTGTTGCCGTCCTTGTAGTACTGCGCAAAGGCTCGAGCCAGAACACGAACGTCGGCGGCAGCGAGATTCAAGCCTTTGGCGCCGGTGGGCGGAACAATGTGCGCCGAGTCTCCCGCGAGAAAAAGCTTTCCGTATTGCATGGGTTCGAACACGACGCTGCGCATCCCGGTGACTCCTTTTTGAATGATGGGTCCTTCCCTGAGCTTCCAGCCGTTCACCGCTTCGAGACGCGTGTGCAGTTCGTGCCAGATCATTTCGTCCGACCAGTTGTCGATATCGTCATCGGGCGGGCATTGAATATAGAGGCGGGAAATCGTGGGCGAACGCATACTCAAGAGCGCGAAGCCGCGCTCGTGATTGGCGTAGATGAGTTCGTGCGAGGAGGGCGGGGCTTCGGCCAAAATTCCCAGCCAACCGAAGGGGTAAATGCGTTCGTAGATTTGCAGAACGCCTTCGGGGATGGAAGGGCGGCAGATACCGTGGAAGCCATCGCAGCCGGCAATGAAATCGCATACCAACTCGTGATCTCTGCCATCTTTTCGGAAAAGGATGCGCGGCTTCGAATCTTTGAGATCATGGATGCTGACCGCGTCGGCCTCGAATCGTATGTGGCCTCCCGTGGCCAAGCGAGCCTTGATCAGGTCTTTCAGAACTTCGTGTTGGGCGTAGACGATGACAGATTTACCGCCGGTCAAGTCCTGAAAGTCGATGCGATGGCGGCGTCCAGAGAATTGCAGCTCGATACCGCCATGAACTAAGCCTTGCGCCCGCATCCGCTCGCCCACGCCGATTTCGCTGAGAAGGTCGGCGGTGCCGTGTTCGAGAACTCCCGCGCGCACTCGCTCTTCGACGTAGCTTCGGCCCTTGGTTTCGAGGACGACGGATTCAATGCCGTTTAAATAAAGGATGTGGGACAATAACAATCCGGCTGGGCCCGCCCCGACGATTCCTACCTGGGTCTTCATTTAGATTTATTGATCCAAACCAACGCTACTTTGAGGATAGTTTGAAGCGTTCTGGCGCGAATCCTGTTGCAAAACCGTTAAGTAGATTACAACGGCCTCAGCTCAAAGCGAAGTGCGGCTTGTGGGAAGAAAGAATATTCGTACAATGCTGGGGCCGATAAAGAAAAGCTCGGCTGGAAAGAAATAAAGTCATGCACTTACAATTCATCGTCGTTTCTTCTTGGGAGCAGTCCTTGTACTGGCCGTGAAGTCTTTCTTTTGATCCATTTCTTCAAAAACTTCGGCGGCAAGGTGAAATGCGGAGTTCGCGGCGGGCACGCCGCAATATATTGCGGATTGCAGCAGAACTTCCTTGATCTCGTCGCGGGTTACGCCGTTGTTGAAGGCGGCTTTCACATGCAGGCAGAATTCATCGCTACGGTTCAACGCGACCATCATCGCAAGCGTCAGCAGACTGCGAGTGTGTCGAGGAAGACCAGAGCGAGCCCAGATGTCGCCCCATGCGTTGCGAGTAATGAACTCCTGGAAGTCGCGGTTGAAGTCGGTTGCGGCGGCGAGGGAACGATCGACATACTCCTCGCCGAGTACGGCCCGTCGAATTTTCAGGCCTTGCTGGTAGCGTTTAGTTTCATTCATTATGTGTTTCTGCTTTACGTGAGTTATTTGGATATAAAATTACGGAGCGCCCGAGTGAACGCTTCGGCCTGTTCGACGTTCGAAAGATGAGCCGCGGCCAGTTCTAGCTCTTGCGCACCTTCAATTTGCTGCGTGAGAAAGTGGGCGTCGGGGAGCGGAATCACCGCGTCGCTAGCGCCGTAGATCACCAGCGTCGGGACCTTTATCTGAGATACCGCTGGGCGCTGATCCATGTCGCGCATGGCGGCGCAACACGCGGCATAACCTCCAGGAGATGTATTCTCGAACATGCGTCGCGCCCTGGCCACCTTACCGGGAGCCTCCCTGCGGAAGCCGGGCGTGAACCAGCGCTCGATAACTGCTGCTGCCACCGGCTTCATACCTTCTTTGCGAACGGTGGCAATGCGCGCGTTCCACATTTCTATAGAGCCGATGCGCGCCGCCGTGTTGCATAACACCAGTCGATGCAGGCGCACCGGCGCGTGAATACCCAACCAAATGCCAATCATACCGCCCATCGAGAGCCCGCAGAAATGTACGCGGTCGATGTGAAGCGCATCGAGCAGGGCGAGAACGTCGCGGCCCAACTGCTCGATAGTATAGTCAGCCGGAATGACGGAGGACTTTCCATGGCCGCGCGTGTCGTAGCGCAGGATGCGGAATTGCTTCTCCACTTCCGGGAGTTGTGGATCCCACATGGAAAAATCTGTGCCCAGGGAATTGGAAAACATCAGCACGGCTTCTCTGTTTCCAGATAGCTCGTAGTGCGTCTTCAATTCTCCGAGATCGACAAACGGCATTGCTTATCCTTTAATTCTTAGTGGAATGGATAACTCGATCCGCAAACTCTTCGGCTGACCCGAGATAATTTTCAGGTGCGAAAAGGCGATCGAGCTCTGCAGCGGACAGATGTTCTGTTATGGCTTGTTCTTGCGCCAAGACATCGCGGAAATATTTCCGCGACTGCCGCGATCTTTCAATCGCCGCTTCGATCAGCTTACGGGCGGAAGACTTGCCGATGCGAGCTGACAGCGCGATAGTGACGGCCTCGGCGAAAATCAGGCCGTGGGTGGCCTCGAGATTTTGCCTCATTCGGGCCGCATCAATTTCAAGATGCGGAATCAGAGTTACCATGTGATGAAGAGCTCCTGCTGTGAGGCGGAAGATTTCCGGCAGTGTTTCCCATTCGGCCTGCCAATTGCCGAGGCCGCGCTCATCCTCTTGCGGCATCGCGCTTAACATGGTGCTGACTAGGGCCGGAACGCGGGTTGCGGCGGATAACGCTACTCCGCAACTCACAGGATTGCGCTTGTGGGGCATGCTCGAGGAACCGCCGCGTCCTTCGGCGGCAGGCTCGGACAATTCTCCAACTTCGGTTTGCATGTGCAGAGAAATGTCGTTCGCAATTTTCCCTAGCGTGCCGACACAGAGGCCGAGCGTGGTTGCCACTTCGGCGACGCGGTCGCGCTGGGTATGCCATGGCATTGCAGGGAGCGCGAGGTCGAGATCGGCAGCCAGGGCCTCGGCGACTTGCAAGCCTTTATCTTTGAGAGCTGCCAGCGTTCCCACCGCGCCGCCGAACTGCAGCACCAAAACGCGAGCGCGAGTTTCGGCAAATCGCTCGCGGTGTCGATTCATCGCGTCAAGCCATCCGGCAACTTTCACACCGAAGGTTGTGGGCAGAGCATGTTGCATTAGCGTGCGGCCTACGATTGGCGTGGAGCGATGTTTTTGCGCGAGTTCGGCCAGCGCCTGGCAGAGCAGCGAAACATCAACTTCAAGCAGATGGAATGCATCCCGCATCTGCAGCACGAGGCCGGTGTCGTTCGCGTCCTGGCTGGTGGCGCCCCAGTGCACAAACTGAGCGGCTTCGGGATCGTCTTTCGCAACCAGTTCGGTGAGTTGCTTAACCAGCGAGATCGCGGGATTCAGCGATGCAGCCGTCGCTGATGCGAGCGCATCGAAGTCGATCAGACTTGCTTTACACTTGGCGGCGATCGCGGGGACCGCGGTGACGGGGATCACACCGCAGCGCGTTTCGGCACGTGCCAATGCGGCTTCGAAATCCAGCATACGCTGGAGGCACACGGCGTCGGAGAAGACTTCGTTCATCGCTGCGGAGCCGAAGAGTGGATCTAGCAAGGCCATCTGGATGGGTCTGGACCGCAAATCTACAAGCCGCGCCTACAATTCGTGCTTATAATCCCAGATCGAAGAATACAGTCTCCTCGGGTCCTTGCAAAAGCACATTCCACTCCAGCAGGCCGGGAGTGCCAGCTGTTTTCTTCGCGATCAATGTTGAGCGCCGCGCCGGGTCTACCAAGCTGAGAACAAGATCCGCGGAGTTGCGCGCCTCATCGGGGAAATAAATACGCGTAACCACCCGTAGAAGCACGCCGC
Source organism: uncultured Acidobacteriaceae bacterium (assembly GCA_963789875.1). GTDB lineage: Bacteria > Acidobacteriota > Terriglobia > Terriglobales > Acidobacteriaceae > Sulfotelmatobacter. The sequence goes on from CAWBMI010000004.1 coordinate 156,100, forward strand.
GCATAAAGACGGAAACCAGCAAGTGCGGTGCTTGTTCGCCGCCTTTAGGATCCGGCACCGGCCCAGGCTTGATGGTGGTGAAGCGAAACATTCCCTCCGCGTTCACCGGCACGCGGCCATACCCGGTGAAGCCAGACTCGAGCGGCTTATCCTGCGTGTCTTCGGGGTGCGCATATTTTCCGTGAGCGTTGGCCTGCCAGATTTCGAGCAGTGCGTCGGGCACGGGAACTCCGTCGCCATCGAAGACGCGGCCTTGAATGGTGACGCGCTCGCCGGAAACGCCTTCGCCCGCCAGGTTGTCGCAGTGCAACCACTCCAGACCGATCCTGAAATACGGCCCCACCGTCTGCGAGGTTGTGGCCTGTAAGCTCATGGGTTATTCCTCATTCTTCCAGCGGAGTCGCTTCGCGCCCGCGCAGAATAATATCGAAACGATAACCGAGCGCGCGTTCCGGTAGCGTCGTTTCCCAATCGAAGGCTGAGATCAGCCGCTGACGGGCCTTTTCATCTGCCGTGCAGTTGAAGATGGGATCGAATGGAAGCAGCGGATCGCCGGGAAAATACATCTGCGTCACTAATCGGGTGGCAAATGCCGGACCGAAAAGCGAAAAATGGATGTGCGCCGGGCGCCACGCGTTGTGGTGATTGCGCCATGGATATTCTCCGGGACGAATAGTGACGAAGCGATAGCGCCCCTCGGAGTTGGTGACGGCTTGTCCACTGCCGGCGAAGTTAGGATCGAGCGGTGCCGGATGTTGATCCCATTCGTGGCGGTAGCGCCCGGCGGCGTTGGCTTGCCAGATTTCCACGAGAGTATTCGCAAGCGGCCGGCTGTTTTCGTCGAGCACACGACCGCTCACGATGATGCGCTCGCCCAGCGGCTCTCCCGGATACCCGCGAGTTAAGTCGCTGGCCGAAGGCGCGACGATGTCGCGAGAAAACGATGGTCCGGTGACCTCGGAGAGCGTGTAAGGAATTGGCACCAACGGCTTCGTAGGGGCACGCTTGATCGAAGTCACATACGGCGGATGCAAGTAAGTGGGTTGAGTTCCCGAGTATGGGGCGCGATACGCGGCGACTCGTTTCATGGTCCTTGGTTAGAGTCAGAGTTGACTATTTTTTCCAGCTTACTCTTGTTGAGTATCTGTAGAGTGGTGCCCGTTCAACTGGATCAATCGCCACTTCTCGAACTCCGAAAACAGACGACCGACGGCTTGGCTGCCGGCGCCAAACATCCGAGCGGATTGTACCACCGACCGAGCGCGGATCACCAAAGCTAGTACCCAGACCTCATCTATCAACGGCCCACCGCTTTCTCAGTACGAGGTCCGAGCCACTGGGTACTGGGTACTGCCTTAAAACTGTGTTTAGATATTAGTTCGTGAACCTGCTTGAGAACATTCCGCTGGCGCCGCTCACCACCCTCAAGGTCGGAGGCCCGGCCCGATATTTCGTCGAGGCCGCGAGCCCTGGCGAGGTGCAACAGGCAATCGTCTTTGCGCGCTCCCGCTCCTTGCCGCTTTTTGTCCTCGGCGGCGGAAGCAACCTTGTCGTCGCCGACGGCGGGTGGCCGGGGCTGGTGTTGAAAATCGCTCTAACTGACATCGACCAACGCAGCGGACACGATGACGAAGGCAAAGTTATTTTCGACGCCGGGGCCGGGGAATCCTGGGATAAATTCGTTTCCCGCGCGGTCATGGCCCGATGTGCCGGGGTCGAGTGCCTGAGCGGCATTCCGGGCAGCGTGGGCGGAACCCCGGTGCAGAATGTCGGAGCTTACGGCCAGGAGGTCGCCGAAACCATTGCCTCGGTGCAAGTTCTGGACCTAAAAGATAATCAGGTGCGCGAGCTCTGTCGGGAAGCGTGTGGCTTCGCTTACCGCACCAGCATCTTTAACACAACCGAACGCGGACGCTACATTGTCCTGCGCGTGACTTATGCGCTGAAGCCCGGTGGCAAGCCAAAAATCAGCTATGCCGATCTCCAGCGACATTTCGAAGGCCGCGAGACCACTCCCGACCTTGCTGAAACTCGCGAAGCGGTACGCCACATCCGCGCTTTGAAGGGCATGCTGATCGTTGCCGGGGATCCTGATTGCCAGAGTGCCGGGTCGTTCTTCAAGAATCCTATCCTCTCCGAATCCCAACATGAAGAACTGAAAAAGCGGGCCGCCGCGCGGGGACTAACCGTCCCAAGTTACCCGGCGCTCGAGACTCACAAAAAAGTTTCGGCGGCTTGGCTGGTCGAGCGCTCCGGCTTTACCAAAGGATTTGGCTTTGGCCGCGTCGGGATCTCCAGCAAGCACGCGCTCGCCATTGTGAATCGCGGCGAAGCCAGCGCCGTCGAGGTCCTGGCTTTGAAGGATCAGATCCAGCAGCGGGTCGAGGAAATCTGGGGCGTGAGGCTGGAGCCGGAACCGGTGATGGTAGGTTTCTAGTTGCCCGTGTGACGTAAATCGGCGCCGCCCCAGTTCGTGACCCTGCCTTGTGAGCAAAGACTCCAAATGAGGAGTGGGTGCAGCGATCCGGCTCCGGCGGCGCCTCAGCTTATACATCGGCCATTCGTGCCGCCTCTTTAAAGATTTTGACAAACATTTCGCGCGTCAGCTTGCCGGTTTGCGTATTCTGGTTCGAAGGATGGTAAGAGGCCAGTAACACCTTACCGTCGGGTAACCGGTAACTAGCGGCGTGTTTGAAGAGATACGCCTGACGGCTCGGTAGGATTCCAAGGCGTTTGAGGTAATTCAGGTAAGCGTCGAAGCCGATCTTGCCCAGCGCGACCACAACCTTCACTCTTTCTAATCCTGCGATCTCGCGATCGAGAAATTGAGAACACTCGGCCAACTCCTGGGGAGTCGGCTTGTTTGCCGGTGGGGCGCAGCGCACTGCGGCCGTAATGTAGAGGTCTGTGAGCTTGAGTCCGTCGTTGCGATCAGTGGCGTTGGGCTGATTCGCGAATCCAGTTTCGTATAGCACCGGAAACATGAATTTTCCGGAGGCATCGCCCGTGAAGGGGCGTCCTGTGCGGTTAGAGCCGTGCGCCCCCGGAGCGAGCCCCATGATTAGCACGCGCGCCTCAGGATCACCGAAACCGGGCACAGGCTTGCCCCAGTACTCGCAGTCGCGGTACGCGCGGCGCTTTTCGCCGGCGATCTGCTCGCGATAGGCGACCAGCCGTGGGCAGCGAGTGCAAGCGATCACTTCATGGTTAAGGACTGTGAGCCAGTGAGGCATTCGGGGGAAAGTGCTAGCGATTAACGAGCTTGCATTCATCAAGCTACATGAAATTGCCGCACTCCGTCTTCGGTGTTACGGGCGCATCGCTGCGGCTTTTTAAGAAATGTCTTGTTTGGGCTGCAAGACGGAGAATCGTAGCGCGCATGCCCTCCCAAAATGGTAGCTAGGAAGTTCATACGGCACGAAGAGGCCATCGACTCCATTAGAAAATTCTGCTATTGAAAGAGACAACATCGCGGAAAGGCCTGCGCCGCCGGTAAAGGGCATCGGCCACTCTCCCAGATGCGCCCCCGAGCATTTCAGCCGCGCGAGCCTAAGTGCTTATATAAAAGGAGTTTAGGGCCTATGGAGACCCAGGAGATTTCCGCCCCTGCGGATGGACTAACCGCCGAAACAGCAAAACGTAGGCAAGTGGGCTATGGTCTGCCCTGCGCGAAGTGCCACAAATACTTCCCGGCGGACCTCGAGCTCTGCCCAATCTGCAAAGGCCGGGAACGAGTCTCTCCCGTCGTCGCCCCCAAAATTCCGAAGCCAGTAAAGTCTGAGACCTCCGTTGCGCCAGCATCGACTAAAGTCGCGCTGAAACAAGAAGTCAAGGAATCCCCAAAGTCAGAGTCTCCGGCATTGGCTCCGCCAATCGAAATCAAAGCGAAGGATCAGCCCCTCGATCACAAGGAGTCGATGACGATTCCGGCGGTCGCTCAGACTCAGGCCGCCATTGAACCTGCCCACGCGAGCCTCGCATTGACCCAGACCGTACTGATGAAGGAAGAGAAAGAATCTCCGAAGCTGGAGTCTTCGGCAGTCGCTCCGCCAGTAGAAATCAACGAGGATCAGGTGTCGATTACGATCCCGGCGATCGCTGAGATCCAGGCCACCGTTGAGCCCGCGCTCGCCGACCGAGTATCGACGCAGAAAGCTGAAGAATCTCCGCAGTCGGAGTCTCCGGCAGTCGAGTGCCTTATTGATCGACCCAATAACGATCAGTTCGGTCAGGAAGAGCATTTCGCGATTCCAGCCTTCGTCGAAGCGCAAGCCTCTGCTCCCGTGCCTACTGCGATTGTCCCGATGCGCAAAGAGGAGGAGGAACGCACGCCTGAATTGGACGCTCCGGCATTCGCTGTGCCGATGCACGCCGCTGTCGCTGATCAGTACTTGACGGATCAGCACCTGGCGGATCAGCGTCTGGCGGATCAGCGGCGAGATCGGATCAACGAGGCCCTGCGAATCGTGATTCCGATGCTGCTTGAAGATCAAGCTTCTCGCCCCGAGTCGATTGGTTTAGTCTCAGAGCACCGAGTTGGCGAACTCCCAAGTGAACTGGAATCTCCAGCCGTCGATTTCCCTATACGGATAGCCGCGGAGGAGAGTCACAAAGATCCCATCGTGATCCCGGCGCTGATTGAGACTCAAGCTTCTAAGTCTGCGCCAGTCGGAGCGGAACGCCGAATGGAACAAAAAAAGAAAGCAGAAGCCCCGGAGATGTTGGAGACTCCGAAGTCCAGTTCCGAAGTTAGGGTCGCTGATGTGAAGATCACTGATGTGAGGATCGCTGAAGTGAAGATCGTGGAGTCGCCCGCTGTCTTCGATCACGCAAATCATCCGGCTGGCGAGGAAAAATCCAGGGCAATCGACGGTTCCGACGCCCCTCCGAAGCCCATAGAGGTGAACGCCCCCGCGACCGTATATGTCAGTCTTGGCGAACTGCGCGCTCCAAAGGGCACGCTTGAGCGCCTGCCCGCGCCAGAGCAATTTAAAGAAATCAAATCCACCCAACCGGAAATCAGTAGCTCGGAAATTTCGCCAGACATCTATGCCTCAAAATCACCGGCCCCAGTGAGCAGCCGAAGGTTCGACCTTATGACTTTTGCTCTCAGCGTGGTGGTTCTGGCGTGCGCCGTTTTGCTGATCACCCTGGCCGTTCTTCGACTAATGCCGCATCACGCTTCCCCACCGGTTCACCGAGCGAAGGCCGCCTATAGCAGCACGCCGGCAACCGCGGATCAGAATGCTAACGTCTTAATCCCGACTCCACCGCCCATGGCCGCTGTCCCGGAGAATTCATCGTCTTCCGACTCTTCGCCTGTTGTAGCGCCCGCAGTACCTGCGCAACCTCCGGCCGCCTCGGCGAGTAACCCCTCGTCGTCTGCGAGTGCAGAACAAGTTCTCACCCTGTCGCCGGACCTCGCTGAAGGCAACTTGCTCTATCGCGTAGAACCAGACTATCCGGAGGACGCTCGCCGGCAGGGAGCGCAGGGTCCGGTAGTACTCGACCTGCATATCGGCAAAGACGGTCTGGTACAGGGCGTCTCTCTGGTGAGCGGGCAGCCTCTCCTTGCGCAAGCCGCAAGTGCCGCTGTAAAGCAATGGCGATTCCGGACCCGCTACGTAAATGGCTACGCAACGGAGATGCAAGCCAGAATCACGCTGCACTTCGCGCTTCCGACCCTCTAGATCACGACTTTGACCAAGACGTGTTTGGCCCGCACCATTTCTTGTCCGGTTTTCGTAAAAGTTAGCCGCCCTCTTAAGGTCCTGCGAGATTTTCCCTTACTATCTTGCCGCGTTGGCGGTAGCGAGGGATTCGCGTCCTTACCCGCTTGATTTCCAATTTTTTCACCCGAGGATCCTATGGCACCTGTCTCCTTTTCGATGCAAATTCTGCCACTGTTTACCCCAACCGATATTGCGCACATGGCGAACTTTGGCGTGATGCTGGCGGAATACAGCTACATGTCGCAGCCGACTAACGCCCAAAACGTGCTCAACCGCCTGAATGGAACGGCGAGGCCAATAATGCCTCCGCCGCCCGCGACGCCGTGGTCGGCAGCCAACATCCAGCTGTTTCAAGCTTGGATGGCAGGCGGCTACCAACCTTAAGCCAGCGAACGGATCGGCGGAAATACCGGCCGCCGGTGCGTCCCGATATTGTATTTTCCCGAAGTTTTTCCCGCACATTTGCAAAAGAAGCGGGGCACGAAATCGACCCTGCCCGACGATCTTTCGCGCGCAATTAGATGCAGAGCACGGGCCGCTCATCAGTCGATAGTGAGACGAACGGGCGGCTCTATCACTTTTGACCGAGGAAACTCTCGAGCGTGGCTACGAAGGCATCCGGTTCTTCGTAGAAGGGGATGTGGCCGCTGCGCTCGAAAGCGGTGAACCTTGAATTCGGAATCGCCTGATGAATTTTGTAGGCGACCAACGGAGCCACGTTCATGTCGAAGCGTCCCGTTACGACCATGACCGGAAATTTGAATTTGCGAATTTCTGGAGTTAGGTCGAACTGTTCGAGGTCGGCGGAGACGGCGCGATTCACGTCCTTGTTGTATACGGAGGGAGAGAACTCTCGCATGAAAGCGTCGCGCTTCTCGGGCGAATAGAAGAGCATGGAAGCGTACTCGCGCAGGTCGGTAGCGGCTGCCGCCTGATCGCCCATGGTCGAAGGAAAAGCGACGGCCGCTTGCCTTTCGGTAGTCTCGGGGTAGACATCATCGAAGAGAAAGATCGTGTCTTTGAAGCCCTTGGGCGACATCGAATCGACGATCGTGAGGTGAGCGATGCGATCGGGATGCGTGGCGGCGTAGGCCATCACCAGAAAACCTCCCCAGGAGTGTCCCATCAAATCGATGCGCTCGAAACCAAGGTGTGCGCGGAGCGCTTCGAGGTCGGCAATCTGGTCTTTGAGGGTGAACGTCTGTCCTTTGTGGTCGCCGAGCGAGCGGCCGGTTCCGCGCTGATCGTAGAAAACTATTTGCCGATGGCTTTGCAGGGCGTTCCAAGCTGTCGATTGATGCAGGTAGGTGTGGTCGAAGCCGGGGCCTCCGTTGACCACGATCAAAGGCAGGCCGGAGGCGGTTCCGAACACTTCGTAGTAGATAGTTGCGCCTGAGGCCTCGAAGGTTTTGCCGTTTTCCGGTGCGGCTAGAACCGGGGTAATAGTCGCAAGCACCAGCATCGACAAGCTTACGAGCCATGGAAACGTGCGTTTTGCGGACTTCATGTTTTCCGCTCCTCAATCCTCGGTTGGAAGGAATGCTCAAGCTGGTGCGGAATTCTACCTCATCGTTGCACAAAGCGCTGCTCTAGCGTTTAAGGGGTGGAGGTGCACTTTGGCTTCCGCGCTAGGCCGGTTGAACGGGAGATCCTTCACTTCGCCTGAAAAACGGCTCCGTTCAGGATGACACCGCGCCGTAAAGGACCAAACTGCACCACTACCGTTTAAGGACTGAAGCTGTGACCTAGCTCGCAGAAGGCCCGTTCTGTCTGTGTTCGTGGTGCCTGTCCGTCGCGAGCCGCGATGGACGGGGCAGCGCCGCCCAAGGGTAGGCCGGCCAGGACGCTGTCGATCACCCATCGAAATAAATTTCCGGAGACTGATTGGGATCCGTGCCTTTGGCTCGGGCAGCGGAGTTTCAGCAGGGTATACCTCCCCCGTACCCAGCCCGCTATTAGAATCATCACGCTAGCAAAAATTTCTCCGCAAAATACGTCTTCTAAACGACTTGAGCATCGAAATCCGTAAACAAAGGAGTTAGCGCCCGGCGGTTGGATCTGTCGCCGACGGTCACTGCCTCGATGATGATCGCGCAAGTTTTGTTGGCAGCACAAGGTTGGATGTCACATGGAGTTGTGGAAGGATTTTGGGAGCGGGTGAGGTTCTAAGCGGGTCGCGTTGGGCGGCGGCGAAAAAGCCTTTAACCGCAAAGGCCGCTATGTGATCGCGAAGGACGCAAAAAGAGGGGCATGAACTCCGGGAAGGCTAAACCGGGATTTACTTCGCGAGGCGGGTCAGCAGGTCACGGTTGGCCGCAGCCGACTGCTCGAAGGCCTTCATCACTTTCGTGCGTGCGAACTGCTGCGCCGGAGCCACATTGTGCAGGTAGAACTTCAGGGCCTCTTCCAAAACACGCCGCTGCGATTGGCCGTTGCGCTTGGCGACGGCCACGAACTCTTTGTAGAGTTTTGCGTCGATCTCGGGAGTGAACTTCTTGGTGGCTGGCGTGGCTTGCGCCTCTCCATTCCTATTTTAGCGGACTAGAGCGGCCAATCAAGGTAAATCTTGATTTATCAATGTAGTTTGCATAAGACGTTGTGCCACGTTTAAGAGGGAAAAGCCCCACTTCTCGCAAAGGACGCGAGAAATGGGGCACCCAAATCCTATTCATTACAGATGTGGGCCACCCGCCACTGTTATTTGTCTCCGGTGCAATCCCTTGGTGGTTTCAATCTGAATCGCTCTTCTCTTTCCTTGAAACTAGCGTCAGGTTGGTCGTTTACAGCCCTTTCTTCTTCTTTAAGCGCTCGGTCGAAATGCCCCAATAATGCGTATACACATGCCAAAGTGTCCCGATAGTTTGGCTTGGGTGAAATGGATAGCGCCTTTTCCGCAGCAAACAAAGCGGCGTTTTGAAGTTTTTGCCTGCCGGACACATCACGAGTTGCGACCAACCAGGCAAAGTTGTTGTATCCAGTGGATCCTCCATAGAGCATTAGTGCCGTTTGATAATCAAGTATCGCCTCATCGTAGTGCCCGCGTCTCTGCCACAGCTTTGGGCGCAGTTGTAGCGCGTAAGCGATCGTCTCCTCTCTCGTCATGGTCTTGCCGAAGGGCCAGGGAAGATCAGGAGGGGTGGTGCGCGCAGCCCTCATGTTAAGGTCCCACTCGAACAAGGACGCTCCATTCGCTAGCCAGCGAACATAGTTGTGATCATTGTTGCCAGGAAGGGGAATTTCAACCATCGCAACAGGTGCACCAAGAGTTTCCGCGACCGTGAGGAATATTAAGCTTCCGGTATCACAGTCGAAAATGCGTCGTTTGTTGCCGTTTGAATCAACCCTATCGATGAGAGCATCGCTCAACGTTTCGGTGTCAATGAAGAGTTCGAACTCGTGCTCATTGAGGACGTCGCTGATCGTTTTGCTTATTGTTATAGCCTGTTGACGTTGAGCTTCTCTCGTCCTAATCGTTTCATCATAGGTGGTTCGGGTGAGGACCGAATCAATTAGCTCATCTAAGAGGCGATACTCCTGATCTGGAACAAAGCATGCTTCGGACTCGGAGTCGAGAATTTCAAATCCTATTCCTCGATGGCGAGCCGCATATTGACGTCTTGCAGGAACACCGCAAGGTCGATTCTCACCTATGCGGAGCACGTTCTCGCCTGTTTGATTATCCACTGCAGTCGAGCTCTGAGATGGATCAGTGGCCTTGGACGGGACATGGATGCAAAATGCGGCAACCAGAATGAGAATCTTACTTCCGTTCGCGGCGGTCGTGAGAATAGACATCCTGGGTACACCTAGCTAGATTGTCAAGAAGTATATGAGTCCCTATGAGCCCTCGCAACCGTCTTTTGCGGCGGCGTTTCGGTGGCCTACGTAGGCATCACGGGGCTTCACGCGTTTATCCCCCGCCGCCCGTTTGACGCTGCCTGCTTCTCTCTTTACACTCAAATTAACGCCGTATGAATTCGGGTTGGCTTCGTTTGCTCGACGGAGACTCCGAAGGCTGCGGCTGGCGAAAGGCCCAACGTGAGCCCCACAGAGACCAGCGAAGACACAAAGACTAAAGGCACGACTAAAGGAAAGACTGCAACGAGCGGCGAGGCTACTACCGGCAATAGTAAAGACGTGAAGCGCGAGATCTCCGTCGAGATCCCTGCCGCTGAAGTTGCGCGCGAGACCGAGTTGCAGATTGTGCGCTATCAGAAGAGTGCGCGGCTGCCGGGCTTTCGCGCCGGACACGTGCCTGCTTCGATCATTCGTCAGCGCTTTGGCGATGGCCTTAAGAACGACGTGATCGAGGCGCTGATCCCGAAATATTTTCGCCGGGAGGCCGAGAAGCAAGGGCTGATTCCGGTTTCGCAGCCGCGCGTAACCGATCTCCATATTCACGATGGCGAGCCGCTGACCTTCAAGGCAAGCTTCGAAGTGTTGCCCGAGATTCAGGTCGAGGGCTACAAAGAATTGCGCGCGGATAAGCCGGAGGTCTCCGTTGCCGACGAAGAAGTCGAGCAGGCGGTCGAACACCTTCGCGAGCAACGTGCGACCTATACTTCTGTCGAAGGACGAGCCCTAGCCGCCGGCGATTTCGCGCAGGCCTCGATGGATGGCAAGCCCAAAGACAGCCAGGATGTTGCCGAAGCGAAAGCCAATCCCGTGCACATGGATGATGTGCTGATCGAAATCGGCGGCAAGAATACCGTGCCGGAATTTACCGAGCATCTCACAGGCGCATCGGCAGGCGACGAGCGTACCTTCGATGTGAGCTATCCGGAGGACGTTGCCGACAAGCGACTGGCGGGCAAGACTTTCGTTTATACGGTAAAGATCAACGGCATCAAGGAAAAGAGCCTGCCCGAACTCAACGACGAATTCGCCAAAGAGGTCAGTGAATTTTCTACAATGGACGAGGTTCGGAAGCAAATTCGGGTGAACATCGAAGCCGAAAAGCGGCACACCAGTGAGCACGCCGCGAAAGACAAGCTGGTGGCCGAACTGGTGAAGCGCAACGACTTCGAAGTGCCCGAATCTTTGGTCGACCGGCAGATTGATTTGCGCCTGGAGCGCGGCCTGCGGGCTCTGGCGGCGCAGGGCATGAAGATGGAAGACCTGAAGAAAATGGACTTGCCGCGGCTGCGCGCCGGGCAACGCGAGCAGGCCGTTAACGACGTGAAGTCGTCGCTGCTGCTGGAGCGAGTCGCCGATCTCGAAAGAATCGAGGTCAACGACGAAGAGATGGACCGGGAGTTGGAGGCGCTGGCGAAACAATCAAAACAAACGTCCGAAGCGGTGCGCGTTCGTTTGACAGAGGATGGTGGCCTCGATAGAATCCGAATGAGAATCCGCAGCGAGAAGACCCTCGATTTTCTTTATCATCAGTCCGCGTAGTGAGTTGATTATGCGGACCACTTTCGACCCTCCCCGAGAAGCGATAGCAAGGCGTTATCCCGGGGCGGAGTGTGGCAAGTTCCGGTGACACAGGCCGGTAGGACAGGTCAAAACATGAAGCCAAATGATGCGCAAATGATGCTGGTACCGATGGTCATTGAGCAGACCGGTCGGGGCGAACGCGCCTACGATATTTATTCCCGCCTGCTTCGCGATAACATTATTTTTATCGGCACGCCGATTGACGACAACATCGCCAACCTGGTGATCGCCCAAATGCTGTTTCTGGCCCAGGAAGATCCCGAGAAAGACATTCAGCTCTACGTTAACTCTCCGGGAGGTTCGATCACGGCCGGCATGGCGATTTACGACACCATGCAATACGTGAAGAATGACGTTATGACTCTTTGTGTTGGCCAGGCAGCCTCGATGGCTGCCTTATTGCTGGCTGCAGGGGAGCCGAAGAAACGGCTGGCTCTGCCCAATTCGCGGATCCTTATTCATCAGCCTTCGATGGGAGGATTGTCGGGTCAGGCCACCGATATCGACATTCACGCCCGCGAAATTCTGCGCATGCGCGAGATTACAAACCAGTTACTAGCCAAGCACACGGGCCAAAAGCTGGATAAAGTTGAGAAGGACGTAGAGCGCGACTTTATTATGAATGCCCAGCAGGCTAAGGAATATGGAATCATAGACGATATCATCTATAAGACCGCAAAAGCGGTATGATCTGCCTTCGGTAAGGAAGTGAGCCGAACGCGCGAGTATTGCGTCGCAAAAAAGCGCGCCGCATCGCGCGGCTCACCCAGGTCCTTGGGCGGGCAGCGCCCTCCTCAGGATGACAACAAGTAAGGAGTGAAGCCGAGTGAAAACGAAGTCGGGAACCGACGAGATACTACGCTGTTCGTTCTGCCACAAGTCGCAAGATGCGGTGGCCAAACTGATCTCGTCGCCCAGCGACTATCCGCGCGCCTATATTTGCGATGAGTGCGTGGCAGTTTGCAACTCGATTCTGGAAGACGATCGCACGGCAACTCCCGCAGCGGCCGCTCCGAACCAACTGCCCAAGCCGCAGGAGGTGAAGACCTTCCTCGATGAATACGTGATTGGGCAGGAGCAGACCAAGAAGAAGCTCGCCGTCGCCGTTTACAACCACTACAAGCGCATCTTCATGAATCGCCAGAAGGTCGCGGGCGATGGCATTGAATTGAGCAAGTCCAACATCCTTCTCATCGGTCCCACAGGAACGGGGAAAACGCTGCTGGCGCAGACTCTGGCTCGGATGCTCGATGTGCCCTTCGCGATCGTCGACGCCACCACGCTCACCGAAGCCGGCTACGTTGGCGAAGATGTCGAGAACATCATTCTGAAGTTGCTACAGGCCGCCGATGGCGATGTAAGCCGTGCGCAAACCGGCATCATCTATATCGACGAAATCGATAAGATTGGCCGCAAGGACGAGAATCCATCGATTACCCGCGATGTGTCCGGCGAAGGTGTGCAGCAGGCCCTGCTGAAGATTCTCGAAGGCACCGTAGCCAACGTCCCGCCGCAGGGCGGACGCAAGCATCCTCACCAGGAATTCACTCCGGTCGACACCACGAACATTCTCTTTATCTGCGGCGGAGCCTTCGTGGGCCTGGAGAAAATTATCGGCCGGCGCGTAGGGAAAAAGTCGCTTGGCTTCCGCACCGGAGAAGAGTCGGAAAAAGAAGAAGCGGTGGTCGCCCGCAATAAACGCAACTACGAACTGCTCACCGAGATGCAGCCCGAAGATTTGATTAAGTTTGGCTTAATCCCTGAATTTGTCGGACGCCTGCCCGTCATGGGGATGCTCGAAGACCTGGATGAGTTTGCTTTAATCGAAATCCTGACCCGGCCCAAAAACGCCATCGTCAAGCAATACCAGCGCCTGTTCGAGTTCGAAAACGTGCGCCTGAAGTTCAGCGATGAGGCTCTCAAGGCCATTGCCCGCCAGGCTATGGCTCGCAAAGTAGGCGCTCGCGGCCTGCGCATGATTCTCGAAGAACTTATGCTCGATCTCATGTTCCACCTGCCCAGCCAGAAGAAGCTCAAAGAATTCGAAGTGACGCGGGAGATGGTGGAAAAACACAACGCCTCCCTCGCCATGATGGAAAAGGCTGGGTAAGCAAAACGACCTTAAAACGACCCTAAAATAGTAGTAAACTGAATTCGTTGGCAGCCATGCAGGACGGTACGACCCGATCGTCATTCAGCACTGTCGTCGCTGCGAACTGTGATTCGGCACGAAGCGTTACTTGGCATAACCCCAGGGAGATTGAGTGACCACATCCAAGGAAAAATTCGAAACCAGAAAGCTTCCCATGATGCCCATCCGGGACGTGGTCATCTTTCCTTACATGATGACTCCGTTCGTCGTGGGCCGCGAATCCAGCGTGCGCGCTCTCGAAGAGGCCCTGGCGGCGGATAAAAAAATCTTCCTGGCCACCCAGCACGATGCCTCCATCGACGAACCCAAATCCAACGAGATCTACCAGGTCGGCACCATCGTCAACATCGTCCAGAGCCTCAAACTCCCTGACGGCAACATTAAAGTGTTGGTTGAAGGCATCGAGCGGGGTCGCCTGCTGCAGGCCACCGACGCCGATGGTTACATGCAGGCTTCGGTACGCGTGGCCCGTTATCCCGTAGAAATGAATGCGCAGATCGAAGCCGGAATGCAGCGCGTGACCACATTGTTTGAGCAGTATGTGAAGCTGTGTCAGGCGTTGAACTACGAAACCATGATCTCGGCCGTGCGCATGGAAGATCCGGCCAAGCTCACCGACATCATCGCCGCCAACCTGCAGCTTTCCATTGAAGAAAAGCAGGAACTGCTTGAAATTTTTGATCCTTCCGAGCGCCTGAACCGCATCGCCGACGTGCTCGACGTGGAAATCGAAAAACTCAATGTCGACCGCACCATTCAGTCGCGCGTCAAGCGGCAGATGGAGAAGGCACAAAAAGAGTACTACCTCAACGAGAAGATTAAGGCCATTCAGAAGGAACTCGGACGCGGCGAGAAGAGCGAATTCGACGAACTGAAGAAGAAGGTCGAATCCGCGGGCATGCCCAAGGAAGTGAAAGACAAGGCGCTGCAGGAGCTCAAGAAGCTCGAAGCCATGCCGCCGATGTCGGCTGAGTCCACAGTTTCGCGCAACTACCTCGATTGGCTGCTGGCTGTGCCTTGGAAGAAGCGCTCCAAAGAAATTCGCAACATCTCTCGTGCCGAAAAGGTTCTCAACGAAGATCACTACGGGCTGGAGAAGATCAAAGAGCGCATTCTCGAATTTCTTGCCGTACGCCAGTTAGTGAAAAACCCTAAAGGCTCGATTCTCTGCTTCGTTGGCCCTCCGGGCGTGGGCAAGACTTCGCTGGGGATGTCGATCGCCAAGGCTACGGGACGCAAGTTCGTTCGCATGTCACTCGGCGGCGTGCGCGACGAGGCCGAAATCCGCGGCCATCGCCGTACCTATATCGGCGCGCTGCCCGGCCAGATCATTCAGATGATGAAGAAGGCCGGCACAAAGAACCCGGTCTTCATGCTGGATGAAGTTGACAAGATGTCGATGGATTTCCGCGGCGACCCCTCGGCCGCCCTGCTCGAAGTGCTCGACCCCGAGCAGAATTTCATGTTCGTCGACCACTATCTCGACGTCGAGTACGATCTCTCGCAGGTTTTCTTTGTCGCAACCGCGAACGTGATGCACACGATTCCTCCGGCACTGCAGGATCGCATGGAAGTACTGCGTCTGCATGGCTACACCGAGCAGGAAAAGCTGGAGATCGCGAAACAGTTTCTGGTCAAGAAGCAGATGCTGCAGGCCGGCTTGTCGGAAAAGAACGTAAAGTTCTCCGACGATGCCATCACTACTTTGATTCGCGCCTATACCCGTGAAGCCGGGGTGCGTAATCTGGAGCGCGAAATCGGCAACGTCTGCCGCAAGGTCGCGCGCAAGGTTGTGAAAGAAGGCGAAAACTATACCATCGCCGTGACCGGCGAGAATGTTACCGACTTCCTCGGAGTCATCAAGTTCCGCGACACGTTGGCTCACGAAAAAAGCGAAGTCGGATTGGTCACGGGGCTGGCCTGGACCGAAGTCGGCGGCTCGATTCTTAGCACCGAGGCCACCGTAGTAGATGGCAAAGGCAAGCTCACGCTCACCGGCAAGCTCGGCGACGTGATGCAGGAATCAGCGCAGGCCGCGCTTTCCTACATTCGGTCGCGTGCTCATCGTCTGGGTCTGACTCGCGATTTCTATCGCACCCTCGACCTGCACGTCCACGTTCCCGAAGGCGCGATTCCGAAAGACGGGCCCTCTGCCGGCATCACGATTGCCACCGCAATTGCCAGCGCGCTCAGCAAGATTCCCGTGCGCCGCGACATTGCTATGACAGGCGAAATCACGCTGCGTGGCAAAGTGCTGCCCATCGGCGGTCTTAAAGAAAAGCTGCTGGCCGCGCACCGCGCCGGCCTCTTCGAAATCATCCTCCCACGGGACAACGAAAAAGATCTGGCCGAGGTGCCCGAAAACCTGCGCAGCAGCATGAAGCTGCACTTCGTCGATACCATGGATCAGGTTCTGCAGATCGCCCTCGAATCTGCTTTGCCCACGCTGCACGAAGAAGAAGTATCCCAGCCTATCGCGCCGCCTTTGACGTCGAGCACGGGAGATAGTCCAGCGGCGCATCAGTAGGCAACCCTGCACGAATAAACCGCTGTCATCCTGAGCAAAGTTGGCGTTCGCGATAGCGGGCGGCAACGTAGTCGAAGGATCCCTTGATCTTATGCGGCGGCATGGAGACCCTTCAGGGAGTTTCCGAAGCGAACCCGTAGTCCATGGTGAGAACTCCCCGCCAGGCTGCTTTCGGCTGGTGCGCGAAAGGGGTCCTTCGACTACGCAGGTGGTTCGCTACCGCGAACCACCTACTCCGCTCAGGATGACACTTTTGATCGGAACGACGTGATCGTCTCGATTTCCCACAAAGCGTTACAATAGGAAACTCTTACGATGTCCACATCCAACCAAAGCCAAATCGCTTTTGAAAACGCGCCAGAGTCACCCGCCGAGGCCGCTCATCCCCGCACAACGGGAATCCTGCCCTCGCAGGAAATCAGTAATCTGATCGCCCGCGGAAACATCAGCGCCTCGCCCGCGGTCAACCCTGATCATATTCAACCGGCAAGTCTTGACCTGCGCCTAGGCGACATGGCGCACCGCGTCCGCGCCAGCTTTCTACCGGGCCCAAACAGCACCGTCGAAGCCAAAATCAAAGAACTCCGCATGGCGCGCGTCGATCTAACCGGCGCGCCTGTCCTCGAAAAAGATTGTGTCTATATAGTCCCACTGGTCGAAGAGTTGAACCTGCCCGAAAATATTTCCGGCAAAGCCAATCCCAAGAGCACCACCGGACGCCTCGACATCTTCACGCGTCTCATCACGGACTACGGCACCGAATTCGACCGCGTCCCTCCCGGATACAAAGGCAAACTCTACGCCGAAGTAGTCTCCCGCACATTCACCGTCGCGATTCGTGCGGGCATGCGCCTGAGCCAGCTGCGCTTTGTGCAAGGCAGCCCCGTGGCCGGAGATCGCACTATCCGCGAACTCGACCAGGAAGAACCGCTCGTCTACATGGACGAAGAAGAAAACCCCAGCAAAGCCCGCACTCATCGCGGCCTGAGAATCACCGTCAACCTCGAAGCCGCGGAGCCGGGCGAAATCATCGCCTACAAAGCCAAACGCTACGCCCCGGCGATCGAACTTGATCGCATCAACTATTATTCGACCGAAGAGTTCTGGGAAGTCCGCCACCAGAACGCCGCCAAGAATCTGATCCTCGAGCCGGGAGATTTTTATATTCTCGCCTCCCGCGAGAGAGTCCGCGTCCCCCCCGACTACGCGGCCGAGATGGTTCCCTTCGATCCCTCGGACGGCGAATTCCGCATCCACTATGCCGGCTTCTTCGATCCCGGCTTCGGCTACGGATCGAGCGATATCAAGGGCACCCGGGCGGTGCTCGAAGTTCGCGCCCACGAAGTCCCGTTCCTGATGGAACACGGGCAGCTGGTAGGCCGGCTGAATTACATGCCGCTATTGCGCCGCCCGGATAAGATTTACGGGACGAATATCGGATCGTCGTATCAGCATCAGGCGCTGACTCTGAGCAAGCAGTTCCGCAAGGGCTGAGGTTTCCCGAAACGCATGTCCGACCAAGATCGCACTCCGCCGCCAGGATTCCATCCGCCCACTCACGGGAACTGGGCGCAATGGGCGGCTGTAATCTTAGCCCTCTTTCTTGGGATATCTAATATCGCCCTGACTTTATACTTTCATAGCGCCGCAACCGCGACACAGACTTCCGATGAGCACTCTAACGCCTTGATTACTGCGAAGGTCAGTCCCGCCATTCAAGCCATCGGTGATAACGTCGACAAGAAACTTGCCCCCATATCGGGTCAACTAAGCGATCTGACAACTCGCGTGGCGAAGCTGGAGGGGCGTTTCGAGCAATTGGATGCCGATCAGAAGCGATTGACCAAATTACAACTCGACAAACTTTCGGCGCAAATCACCGCCGCGCAACAACGCCGTACAACGATTGACTCAGAAACCATCTCGCGTCTCAGTGAAAACGTCCTCGTATTCGCAAATTATAATGAGTCGTCGATCTCGTCGGCTGCGTGGCGCATTGAGACCCAACTGGCTAACTACCGAACAACGTTGAATCAGGCTGCTGCTGACCCAATTATTAAGGCAGCCAAGGCTACGGGGCCGAAACCGTATCTCCACGTTACAATCGAGGCGCGGGCATTACCCACAGAAGGAGGGACGTTTCTTGGGTTTAGCTATGACGACTTAAAGAGTGTGCCGTTTTCCGAAACAGCGCGTTACGAAAAGCTCAATGCCCCGAACGAATCTCAGCAACCTGGGCCGGAATTTCTAGTCCTTGAGGCACGCAACATGGAAATAATTTTAGATGGATTCCACCTCAGGAACATAGTCATCCACGATGTGCAGGTTCGGTATGATGGCGGTCCATTAGCGATGGAAAATGTGTACTTCGTGAATTGTAGATTCGTGATCACACAAAAGCCAGTAGTGGAGGGATTCGCACAAAACGTCATTACCTCCGTCCCGGTTACGTTTAAGGCCCCCCAATCGGGTTAGGCCAGCAACGGACTATTAGGAGACTACCCAGCCTCCAGCCAGCTTGCCATTTTCCGCCGCCGCATAGCACACTGGAGCATGAGAGTCATGGCGCGATTCCTGGCGGCGGCTACCGATGCCGCGCACTTCCCTGCTCCCAGCCTGCCGGAGGTCGCCTTTCTCGGCCGATCAAACGTGGGCAAATCCAGCGTGATCAATACGCTGATCGGGGATAAGATCGCGCGTACAAGTTCCACGCCCGGACGCACCCGCAGCATCAATTTTTTCGAAGTGCGCTGGCCGGGAAAGCCGCGCCCCGAGGTCATCTTCGCCGACCTGCCCGGCTACGGGTATGCCAAACTCTCGCGCGAGATTTCAGAAGAGTGGCCGAAGTTCATTGAGCCTTATTTGAATGACCGTCCTACGCTGGCGTTGTGCCTCGCGCTAGTGGATGTGAATGTGCCACCGCAGGATAGCGACCGGCAATTATTGGACTTTCTTAATGCTTCGGGCCGTGATTTTGTCATGGTCGCAACCAAGAGCGACCGGCTATCGAACAATCAATTACGCAATCATCTGAAAACTCTGTCCGAGGCCTACCCCACCGCTGCGGTGATCGCGTTTTCGGCGAAGACGAGCGCCGGGCGCGATGAAGTTTGGAACAAGATCCGGCAAGCGGCGGCGGAATTCCCTGCCCCCTAGTTCCAATCTTGAAATTTTCCCGCGCGGGAATCCAATAGGGCCTTTCGGCGTAGGCACTCTCGACTTCCTTTGAGGACTTCGAGAGAAAAGCCTCGTAGAGTAGTCCAGAGATTCTCAAGCCGAGTCGTCGCTACATGGGTGGGCGTCGCTCGAAGGTTAAAATCAAATCCGGCCATGCCTGAAGACACCAGCGGTGCGTCTTATCTTTCCGGCCTCAAGCCGCCCACATCGGAGGGGACGGGCCTGGCGCCCGAGCGTGCGCCCCTCAGCGATCCTTCTGCGGAAGGTCGAACCGGAGCCGAGAAACGCAGAAGCCCACGCTATCGCTGCCAGGGCAGCGCGCAGATCCGTGAATTGGAGAGCGGGGTCTCCACCTGGGCTGCTTTTACGGATATCAGCTTGCACGGATGCTACGTCGAGGCCGCGTGTACTTATCCCATGGGCTCCACGCTCTCGCTCTCGATTGAGGTGAACGGCTTTCGCGTCGAGGCCCGGGGTGAAGTCCGGGTGAACTATCCGAACCTGGGTATGGGAATCTTTTTCACCACGATGTCGGACGAAGATCGCGAGCGCTTGCGCGAGTTGCTGCGCTCGCTTTCGCGACCATCGGTGATCCTGGGGGCAGGAAGCCTCAACCGCAACTCGTTGCCCTTACCAGGCGGACCTACTACCGGAATCACCGACCCAAGAGCTGCGATGCAGGCCATGGTAAATTTCTTTGCTAACCGGCAGATATTGAGCCGGGAAGAATTTATGCGGATTCTGAAACGCAGCCAGACGCGTTGAGCCCCGGTTGCCGGTTGCCAGTTCCCAGTTGCCAGTTTTCCCCACCGCCAACCTCGGTTCGGAAGTGCGATTACCTCCGTTTGGATCGGCTCCGGCTTTTCCACCGGATCGTCCATTATCATCAAAATATGGCACGTTATCTGATTACTGGGATTGGCGGATTCATCGGGTCTTCGCTGGCGCACGAGCTCGTCCGGCGCGGCGAACAGGTGCGCGGGGTAGATAATTTTGCCACCGGCAAGCGAGAGAATCTCACGCAACTTTCGGGTCAGATCGAATTTCGTGAAGCCGACATTCTAGATCTTGATGCGATGAAGCTGGCATGTACGGAAGTCGATTACGTTTTGCATCAGGCCGCGATTCCGTCGGTGCCGAAGTCGGTGCTCGATCCCATCGGAAGCAATCGCGCGAACGTCGATGGCACGGTCAATGTGCTGGTAGCAGCACGCGACGCCAAGGTGAAGCGAGTGGTTTATGCCGCATCGTCGTCGGCCTATGGCGACACGCCCACTTTGCCTAAGCACGAGAACATGACTCCGAATCCGATTTCCCCTTATGCTGTGGCCAAGCTGGCCAGCGAGCATTACATGATCTCGTTTTATCGCTGCTACGGACTGGAGACCGTAGCTCTTCGTTACTTCAACATTTTTGGACCGCGTCAGGATCCATCCTCGCCTTACTCCGGTGTGCTGGCAAAATTCATCACACAAATGCTGCGCGGGGAACAACCCACGATTTTTGGCGACGGCGAGCAAAGCCGAGACTTCACCTACATCGACAACGCGGTCGAGGCCAACCTGCTGGCGTGCAAGGCTCCGGGGCACCAGGTTGCGGGCAAGGTGTTCAACGTGGCCACGGGCAGGCGCATCACGTTGAATGAGACTTTCAAAGCGCTGCAACCGCTGACTTCATATTCTGGAACGCCGGCTTATGCAGACGAGCGCGGCGGCGATATCAAGCATTCGCTTGCTGATATCTCGCAGGCTGAAGCTCATCTTGGCTATAAGCCAAAAGTCAGTTTTGAAGATGGCTTGCGGAAGACGGTCGAGTGGTATCGTGCCCAGGGAAAGGCCGCGGGTGCGTAAACCAATGGCTGACGTCAGACGTCGGTCCTCCGACAAGCCATTCCCGTTGAACGGCGAGCGCTTCAGCCGAACCCCGCATTACGTTAGTGATCTACGTCGCGATTACTCCCGTGAGTAGAGTGAACATATGACACTCTCCTCGATGGTGGTTTCTCAGGACTGGCAGGAAGTGAGCGTTCTGGAATGCATTCTCGGCGCCCTGCACATGGATGTTGCGGTCGAGACTGAACCGCAACGAGCCTTGGAGAAGCTTACCAACTCCAAGATCGACGCGCTCATTGTCGATTGCGATCTGAACGGCACTGGACAATTCTTCCGCGAGTTGCAGTGCGCAGCGCCGCGGGCGAATACCGTGCCACTGGTGATCATGGGGAGTCCGCAGGGACAGCAGGATATGGAAGAGACCGGCGCCATGTTCGCGTTTGACAAGCCCATTTCCGTGGAGCAGGCGGTGCGCACGCTTTCGGCGGCCCGCAACATGATTCTCGATGGACGCCTGCGCTACCACCGCGCCGAGTTGGAAACTCCCGTTACGCTATGCGGGCGTCGCCGGAAGCAAGTTGGGGCACAACTCATTAATCTGAGCCAGGGCGGTCTGCAGGTCCACCTCGATGATGAATACAACGCGAAAGACCTGGTGCGCGCTGCTTTCTCGCTGCCCGGCACAACATCCGAAGTGAAAGCCGATGTGGAAGTGGTATGGTCAGACGACCGGGGAAATGTAGGCATCCGTTTCGCGAAGATTGCGCCGCAGATGCAATATAATTTACGCCTTTGGCTGGCGCAGAAGTATTTTACGAATTAGGGGTTCTCAATTCTCAGTACCTAGTACCTAGTACTCAATACCCAGTTTTTGGTTTTGGAATGCCGTCCGGCAGGCTGGTTTCACTCTTCCTGTTCGGATTTAGCGAAAGCGGGTTGCCTCTTGGCCTTTCTCTTGTCTTCTCTCGCCCGTCTCTGCCAGGCGAACTCCGAGGCTTGCCCCTCCACAAAACTCGAAGAGGGCCCAATAAGCTAGCCCCACGAAAACGGCAGCGCCTAGAACAAGCGCGAGCGTGAGCGGCCACGGAGGAAGTTCGTGCGCGATCGCTATGAAGATCAGAGCGAAAAATAGCAGGGCCGCGATCATCACGAGACTATCCACCAGCCAAGCCAGAGTGCGTCCGGAAAGTGGCTGGGAAAGCCCATTTGTCTGCGCCCGCTCCTTCGATGTCTGAAGGTCAGCGACTGGGGTTGATCTGGAAGCAACGGGAAGGCCTTGAACGGCGGACATCCTGGTGCCAGGGCTTTTTTCATCCCGCTGATCTTGCGAGAGCCAATCCGCGTGTGGCTGAGCTTGAGCTGGCTGATTTAAGCGCGACTGGTGCCGAAGCTGGCGAGGGTTGAGCGTTGTCGCGCCAGGTTCCACTTGAATCGCGGGACGCGGAGGTGCGGAAAGGATCAGGCCGTCTTCTTGATCGGATTGGCGGGCCGCCTTGTCTAAGAGGTTGGCAAAGATCCACTCGTTGATTTGATGAGACGTGCGTGCGGGCAAATCGACGAAGCATACTCCACACTGGCCGGAGGAACCGATCCAGGTAACTTCCACGTGAGTTTCCACGCGCACGCGAGGCGACTTCAATTCAAAGCGCAGGCGCAAGCGCTGTTGCGGGCGCACTGAAGCGACCAAACGCATCTGCGCGCCGCGGTGATTGAGGTTGCGCATGACTCCGACATTGGCCTCCTGGCCATTGGCGTGATCGGCATTGGCTTCATAGAGGGTGACGTAAGTCACGGTTTGCAGTTCGTACCGGTAGTGGGATCTCGCACGGGGCGCGGTGAAAGATGCTGGCTGCATACTCTCCGGCAGAGAATGATTGGATGGACCTAATCTAGCTAGATTCTAGACTGGGCCTTCGGTCCGACAGTTAACTGCGCTGGTTCGGCATCATCAGGAAACCGAGGTTGGCGGCATCGTTGACTCGATCATCAAGGCTCGAAAAATCCCGTCACAGTACTGAAGGGCATGGCCAATGGGGCATCGCGAATCATTGCAAGGAAGATGAAATCCGGCTAACTTACTGTTAAACCCGGCGAAAAATCGGCTGCGGCGGCCCTTACCCGAGGCGCGCGCACCGCGAGAAACGGGCTACGCCAGGTGGCCAATTGACATGGCTTGCCCAGATCGCCAAACTCGCAACAGAAGGGTGATTGGTTTGGTTTGTTCACTCATAAGTTAATTCATTAACATGGCAACAACGCCCACCAAACCAAACACTGCAGCTGGCACCGGACTGGTGGCGACTATGTCGTCATGGCCACCAGAACTTGGAACCTCCAGCGCGAGTCAATCTGTGGCAGGCACTGTGGCAGGCAGATCGGCGTTGAACCAGCCGGAAGAGGCGAACGAATCCCAACCCAGCGATGCTCTGCAGGCGCTCCTCGCATTTTCGGCCTTGCATCAGCAAATAAGGCGTCGGCGCGCTCTGGCTGCGGAACTGAACAGCTTCGATGCGGTCGCACCTAATTCAAATCGTGCGAAGCACGAGTTCGAAGCCCCCGAGTTCGAAGCTCCTGAATTCGAAGCTCCCGAATTCGAAACTGAAGAACGATTCGTGCTCGACGAAGTTTTGCAATTAGTGGCGCAGCGCGCCATCGCCATCACCGGCGCAGACGGCCTGGGCATCGCCCTCGCCGAAAATAGCGAAATAGTTTTGCGGGCTTCCGCAGGAGCCATCAAGCCGGATGTGGGCGCACGCATTCAGCGCGACTCGGCATTTTCCGGCGCGTGCTTTCGCACCGCGCAGATCATCCGTTGCGACGACACCGAGAAGGACGATCGCGTAAATCTTTACGCCTGCCGGCAGCTGGGCGCGCGATCGATGGTCGCGGTGCCGCTGTGCGGACACCGGCGCGTGATCGGCCTGCTCGAAGCATTCTCGGCGGAGCCTTTCGGCTTCAACGACAGGGACGTGGCCAGCCTGCAGTTGCTGGCTGAACTGATTTTAGGAGCGCTGCGGCCCGAAGACGAAGATCGCTTCGCCGAGTCGGCACAACAAGCTGAGATGCAGTTGTATGCGCCCGCAGCGAACGAGTCGGCACGCAGCCAGCTTGAGAAAGTTTCAACAGAGGATTCGTTCGAAATTGCAGCCGAGGCGCACGGTATCGAGCTTGAACCGGAACTCGTGCCAGCGGCAGTCGAGTCAACACCGCTGGTGCCGCCAGCGGTCGTAGAAGCAACTGGGGCGCCATATTCGAGCTTGGATGAAACACCTGCCATCGAACCGGAACGGGCTCCGCCTTCGACGGCGTCGCCAACAAATCATCATCCGGGAATCTTGGTGGTATTAGCAGCTGTGGTCGTATTTGCGCTTGTCGCCGCCGCGCTCTGGTGGTGGTTGAGCAACGTGCAACTCGGCCAGAAGATGCTGCGACCGGAGCCCAGAATTACCAAGCCGGCCGGCGTTTCCAAGCCACCAGCACCCATAGTCGCACCCGCCGGCAGCATGGCTGGATCCATGTCCGCCACCACGAGCGTAAGCGGGACAAACACAGGCGCACCCGCGACACTGATCAACCCCGCCGTGGATGCGGACGTGCCTCAACCCCACGCCAGCGCCACCCCTCAGGAAGTGGCCAAGATGCCGCGCATCACCGGCGTACGCCACTGGTCGTCGGCGGATTCCAGCACGGTTGTGCTCGACATCGAAGATCAGGTGCAGTACGAAGCGCATCGGCTGTCCAATCCTGACCGCATTTATTTTGATTTGCACGATACCGCTCTCAGTCCTGAGTTAGCCGGAAAGACCCTCGAGATCGGTGACGCCTTGCTGGCCCGGGTTCGCGTAGCGCAGCCGGCCACGGGTCTGACCCGCGTCGTGCTTGAAACCAAGGGCAACGCCACTTATTCCGTGAGTCTCGAGCCGAACCCCTACCGCCTCGTTGTGCAGATCAGCAAACAGGGTTCGGATCCCAAGGCTCAGGTTGCTCTCTTTCCCGGGACCGCAGAATCTACAAGGTTGAAGCTGCCCATCGTAGTGCCTCCGCCGACGCGGGAAGATTTGCAAATGCGGGCGCATCTACCGAAGCTGCGTATTGTCGTGGACGCCGGGCATGGCGGTTGGGATTTGGGAACCGTGGGCCGCCGCGGCTTGCTCGAAAAAGATGTGGTGCTCGAAATCGCGCAACGGCTGGCCAAGCTGCTCGAAACGCGCCTGGGAGCGCAGGTGATCCTTACTCGCAACGACGACAATTACATTCCCCTCGACGAGCGCGCAGGAATCGCGAACCAGGCGCAGGCCGATTTATTTGTTTCCGTCCACGCCAACTACAGCGACCTGCCTTCGGCGCGGGGCGTGGAGACTTATTACACAAATTTCTTTTCGTCGCCGAACGCAAAAGATTTGGAGACGCGAACAGCTGGCCCAAGCCCGACCACAGCTGCTCTCTCGCCTGTAGACTTGCACGAGAAGATCGAGCAATCGCGTCGCCTCGCGGCCAGCGTACAGCGCTCACTCTACGGAGCACTCTCCGGGCAAAATCCCGGCCTGCGTGATCGTGGGGTAAAAGAGGCCTCTTACGTCGTGCTCACCGAGACGGCCATGCCAGGAATTCTGGCGGAGGTTTCTTTCGTCAGCAGCCCCACCGACGAGCAAAAGCTGCGCAGCGACGGGTACCGCGAGCAAATCGCCGAAGCTCTTTTCCACGGCATCGCGCGCTATGCAGCCAACTTACATAACGTGAAGATAGCAAGCGCCGCAAAATAACTGCTGGGCCGAATTCTTCCCGCAGCGAGCGGCATCGTAGCGTCGGACTCTGGCCCGCTGTCGCGAGAGCTCCCCCGCCCGCGCTGCTATAACCGCAGATTCTGGCGCAAGGTTCGCTCACTGTCGCGTTCTGAGAATGCTGGGAGCCTGAAGTATATGCCGCGAACCGTCAGTACTCATGACATATTTTGCCAAGAACACCTCTCCGCGGCAGGGTTACAATGAGCCTGAAGTTTGGGCAGTCCATGAAAATAAAGCTTTTCCTAACAGAGCGGCCGGAACCAAGGTAACTATTAGATTTGGCCCGGCAAGTGCCATCATCAGGCTCGACTGCGTCATTCCATGACCAGCATGAAAGTCAAAACGAGGGAAAAAAACGAGATGCGTAAACAGAAGGGTTTCTCACTGATTGAGCTGCTGATCGTGGTTGCTATCATCCTGATCATTGCAGCGATCGCTATTCCTAACCTGCTGCGTGCACGTATGGCGGCCAACGAGTCGTCTGCAGCAGCTTCCATTCGTACCATCAACACCGGTGAAGTGACTTTTAACTCCACCTATCCGACCACCGGTTTTGCTCCTAACATCCTGGCGTTGGGCGGCCCCTTGGGCGCGGCCTGCGTTCCGGCACCGGCTACGGCCTGCTTGATTGACTCGGTTCTGGCCAATGACGGCAACCCAGCTGGCAGCGGCAAGAGCGGTTACTTGTTCACTTCCGGCGCGGGCACAGTAGCCGGCGGCGTCAACGTTGGTTACGCTGTGAAGGGCGCTCCGATCACCATCAACCAGACCGGTATTCGCGCCTTCTGCGCCGAGGAAGATGCAGTAGTTCGCGTCGACCCGGCTGGCGTTTGCTCCATCACCGAAGCGGGCATCCTGACCTTCAACCCGCTCAACCAGTAATTCGTAGGAGCAGTAAGTTAGTAGATTTGGCGAGTGCCTGGGGGAGGGTACAGCCGAGACACAGCAGCGAACGCAAGTTCGCTGCTGTTTTTTTTCTGCCCTCGGAAGTTTTACCTTTAGCTCTTCTAATTATCCCGCGTCCACTCATACCATCATTTCAAGCGTGCCCCTTCTAAAGTATGCGCCGCTGATGACAAATAATGTCACCAGCCCTTGGCAACCTGTCGATTTCATCCAGTTCGGATCGTCCGTGATTCCTTGTGGCCCCCTGAAAAGACAGGGACAGCGCGCGGAATCGCACGGCCCGGCCGATTGGTCCGCTACGTGCCAACGTCAGATGCGTAGAAAGTCATGAAAGTCAACTTCTTATAAACAGGGGCTAAGAGATGCGTCGAGAGAGAGGTTTCTCACTGATTGAGCTGCTGATCGTGGTTGCTATCATCCTGATCATTGCAGCGATCGCTATTCCTAACCTGCTGCGTGCACGTATGGCGGCCAACGAGTCGTCTGCAGCAGCTTCCATTCGTACCATCAACACCGGTGAAGTGACTTTTAACTCCACCTATCCGACCACCGGTTTTGCTCCTAACATCCTGGCGTTGGGCGGCCCCTTGGGCGCGGCCTGCGTTCCGGCACCGGCTACGGCCTGCTTGATTGACTCGGTTCTGGCCAATGACGGCAACCCAGCTGGCAGCGGCAAGAGCGGTTACTTGTTCACTTCCGGCGCGGGCACAGTAGCCGGCGGCGTCAATGTTGGTTACGCTGTGAAGGGCGCTCCGATCACCATCAACCAGACCGGTATTCGCGCCTTCTGCGCCGAGGAAGATGCAGTAGTTCGCGTCGACCCGGCTGGCGTTTGCTCCATCACCGAAGCGGGCATCCGCGTGTTCAACCCGCTCAACCAGTAACCGCGAGCATCGGGAACTTTTGGGCTACGAGCAGCGAACGCGAGTTCGCTGCTTCTTTCTTGCTGGGCGTTGATGACAAATTTTGTCAAGCCGAGCGGCTTATCAGGCATGAAGGGGCGTCGCGAAGGTGGTAACCCTGTAAGCCATTGATCAAAACTCGGTTATGGATGGGAAGGGAAAGAAAGAAGCCCCAAAAAACGGCCCTCAAACTGCAGCTTGATTGAGGACGGGCGGATTGCCGAGCGCTTCGCCGCCGACACTCAGGTTACAAATGCACCAGCAAAAAGGATTCTCGCTCATCGAGTTGCTGATCGTAGTGGCGATCATTCTGATCATCGCAGCGATTGCGATTCCGAACCTGCTACAGTCACGCATCGCCGCCAATCAGGCTTCGGCGGCAGCATCGCTGAACGCAATTAAGACCGCCGAGATCTCCTACTTGAATAGTTATCCGACGGTCGGATATGCGGCCAACCTCGGCAATCTGGGCGGAGCCGCCCCGTGCGTACCCGCGGCCGCGACCGCCTGTTTATTAGATACTCTGTTGTCTACGTCCACACCGGGCACAATCGGCAAAAGCGGTTACGTATATCTGGCTACGGGCGTGATAAGCGGAGGCGCCACCACGAACACAGCTTACGCCGCCGGAGCAGTGCCGGTTTACGTGGGCCAGACGGGCCAAAATGATTACTGCTCGACCGACGATGGAGTACTGCGCGAAAAACCGGGAGTGTTAGGCGATACTCCGGTGATTACAACCGCGGCCTGCGTGATCTTTCCTGTAGCTCAATAAGAAACTGAATTGCTTTGCGTCAAGATGAGACTCAGCTCGCTCAAAGTGAGCCGCTGAGCTTTCTCGATCTTCCCTTCTCTCGCTCAGGCTTTTTGTTCTTCTCCGCAGTGACTGACGTAACTGCCCGGGCAGTCCTAACCTCGACCTCTCTTGCTTATAATATTTTGGAGGCACGGGGAATTCGAGTTCAATCATTTCCCTTCTCATCGTTCTAAAGTTATTGGAACCGTTTCAAAGCACCATGGCCGCAATCGAAATTCTCGGGCTGACCAAGACTTATATGATTGGCTTCTGGCGCAAGCGTCCGAAGTGTGCCTTACTTCCGCTTGAGCTCACGGTGGAAGAAGGCGAGATATTTGGCTTTCTTGGCCCGAACGGCGCCGGAAAAACTACCACGCTTAAACTGCTGATGGGTCTGATTTCTCCCACGGCGGGTTCGGCGCGCATCCTGGGGAATGACTGGACCGATCCCGAGATCAAGGCGCAGATCGGCTTTCTCCCCGAGCAACCCTATTTCTACGATCACCTGACCGCGCACGAATTGCTGGGCTACTACGGGCAGCTTTCCGGTGTGCCGGCAAAGAATCGCAAGCAACGCGTCGAGGCGGTGCTCGATCAAGTGGGGCTACGCGATGTGCGCGGCATGCAACTGCGCAAGTTCTCGAAGGGCATGCTGCAGCGAATCGGAATTGCGCAGGCGATCCTGCACGATCCCAAGCTGGTGTTCCTCGACGAGCCTATGTCAGGCCTCGACCCGATGGGGCGGCGCGAAGTCCGCGATCTGATGGAGCAGCTCAAAGCCGCTGGGAAAACCGTCTTCTTCTCGACTCACATTCTTTCGGACGCCGAGGCCCTGTGCGATCGGGTCGCCATTATTCACCGTGGCGAACTTCGCGGCGTGGGTGCGGTGGCAGAGCTTACGTCGGGGGTCCAGGGCAAAGTTGAAGTGGTCTGGCAAGGCACACTTATACCCGCTTCGTTGAAGGCTCTCGGTGCGGAGTGCCACGTGACCGGCGACACCGTGCGAGCGGTCTTGCTCGAAAGCCAGCAGGATGCAGCCATTGATGCCCTGCGACGCGAGCATCTGCGGTTGATTGCGGTGACGCCGGTGCGAACGTCGCTCGAAGACTACTTCGTGGAGAAATTGCGCCGCGTCGAAACCAGCGCGGGGAGGATGGCATGAATTACCGCATCGCCTGCATCGCATCCAATACCTTTCGCGAAGCGGTGCGCGATCGCGTGCTCTATAACCTGGTCGCTTTCGCGCTGCTGCTTTCGGGAGCAGCCGTGCTGGTCGGGCAGATTTCGATCGACATTGAGAAGCAGGTCGTCATCAACCTGGGATTGACAGCGGTCTCTCTTTTCGGGGTGGTGATCGCCATCTTCATTGGCATTGGGCTGGTCTCGAAGGAAATCGAAAAGCGCACGCTCTACACCGTGCTTTCGCGGCCGGTACGGCGCTGGGAATTCATCGTCGGCAAATTCTTCGGGCTCTCGGGAACGCTGGTGGTGAATACGTTCTGCATGGCGGTTGGAGTCTTCGGCGCCCTGCTTTACGTTTCGCACAAGTTCGTTAAAGCGGACGCGCTGATTCTCGTAGCCTTGTATTTCATCGTGCTTGAGTTCCTGATCATCTGTTCGTTGGCGCTGCTGTTCTCGTCGTTCTCTTCGCCGCTGCTTTCCGCCGTCTTCGCGTTCTCGCTATTTGTGATCGGCAGCTTTGCAGAGGACCTGCGCAACTTTGCGGGGTTGGCGCATGGAGTTCCCGGCTGGCTGGCGATTGGAGCAGCTTATCTGGTGCCGAACTTCTCCGCGTTCAATGTGATCAGTTCGATTGCGCATGCGCAGCCGGTTGCGGCGCAGCTAATATTGCAGAACACTCTGTACGCGCTATTCTATTCGACGATGGCCTTGAGTGGAGCGGTGCTGATCTTTCAGCATCGAGACCTGAAATGAAGCGGTGTGACAAGGTCACGGTGATTGCCGGCGCCAGCGTCGTGCTTTCGCTGGCGGCCAACATCTTCATGCTGCGGAGCATCGACCGCATCCGTCCGCAGGCTACGCTGCAGGAAGTTCTGTACATCAGTTCGCCGAAAGTCCTGAAGCGCGCATCGCTGGGGTATGACGGTCTTCTCGCCGAAATTTACTGGACGCGCGCAGTGCAATATTTTGGACGATCGCATCATCTCGGCCCTAACGACAACCTGCTCGCTCCGCTGCTCGATATCACAACACAACTCGATCCTCACCTGGTTGTCGCTTATCAATTCGGGGCAAGCTTCCTGGCACCTCTACCGCCGAATGGCGCGGGGCAACCGGAGCGCGCCATTCAGCTGATGAACTTCGGCATCGAACACAATCCCGATACGTGGCAACTCTACTACGATCTGGGGTTCGTCTATTACATGGAGTTGAAGGATTACCAGAAGGCTTCGGAGGCCTTCGAGCGCGGCTCAGAGCGTCCGAATGCGCATCCGTTTCTGAAGGTGATGGCGGCGCAGATGGCGCAGCATGCCGGAGAATTTCAGACTGCGCGCATGTTGTGGTCTGCGACGTATCAGACGACACAAGATAAGCAGATTCGCGCGAATGCGCTCGAGCATTTGCGGGCTTTGCGCGTGGACGAAGATGTAACTCACCTCGACGAAGCGGTGGCACGGTTTCGCGAGCGCAACGGCTATGCGCCCACAAGCCTGGCGGAGGTTGCCGCGGCCGAAGGGTTGAAAGGCGTGCCGGTCGATCCGGATGGGCATCCTTACCAGTTGACTGCCGACGGGCGCATCGAAGTGCACGTGCCCGATGACTTCCCTTTCTCGGTGAAGGGCCTGCCTCCGGGATACAGTCCGATCCCGAAGTTTCATACCCAGGAATAGCTGCAACCGCTCGGCGGATGATTATGATGCTGAGGTGCAGCGCATCGATCGATCCGTCATCAATCAATCCGCTTCACCTCGAATCAGCCTTGCCCGCTCCGCTCGGAGATGGTGGAGCGAGGTTGTTGAGCGTGAAGGCTGGCTTGAGGCCACGTTTCAACTGCTGCGTGCGTTGACAGAGTTTGTTCGCGAGTCGTTGCCAGAGCGGCGGCGGTCACGTTATGGCGATGCCGATTACGATTGGGAGCGTCGCGTCAACACGACTAGCGCAGCGGTGAGTTGGCGCGACCGCTTGCTGGGTGCCTTTCACTCTCCTTATCAGCCAACTGAAGCTGGGCTGTTTCATGAAATGATCGCGGAGTTAAGTCAGCAGGCTGGATTCGACTTCCGCGAGTTTACGTTTGTCGATCTCGGATCGGGCAAAGGTCGAACTCTGTTGATGTCGTCGGATTATCCTTTTCGGCGCATTGTGGGCGTAGAACTCTTGCCATCTCTGCATTCGATCGCGAGGGAGAATCTAAGACAGTATCGCAATGAGAAACAGAGATGCTTCGCTGTGGAGGCGATCTGCGCGGATGCCGCCGAGTTTTCCTTTCCTGGCGAGCCCTTGGTGCTTTACTTGTTCAATCCTTTTCCGGAGGCTGGGCTGCGGAAAGTGATCGGGAATCTGCAGTCTAGTTTGTCGGGGCATCCGCGGACGGTGTACGTGCTGTATCACAATCCCTTGATGGAGCATGTGCTTGTCGAGAGCGCTGGGTTAAAAAAAATCTTCGAGACCCACCAGTATTCCGTGTTCACATGGGATTGAGGTCTGGAATTAAAAAATTTTCAGGCCGAGCAAGTAAAATCTCTAGAAGCAATGACTTGCGCGTTTCGGGGTCCGTTGAAATCCGGCTAAAATATTGCTTTCAGAGAACTTAGCCGCAAAATCTCTGCTTTCATACGTTTGCGGCCAATTTTTCCGGTAATCGCTTGTCAAAGAGCGGCTTTTTCCTCGCAATGAGCAAAGGGATTTTTTTTAGTTTAGCCGGAAGCAGGTGGGGGAAGATGTGACGAGTGACCCATTATGCTGTGGAAAACGGGAGGGATCGAGGGTTTCTGACGCGCAGTATGACGCTCGCGGGATCTGGAGCGGATTTATGAAGAAATTCACGGCGCCGATTCCGACGCAGCCCGGAGATGGTACCAGGGCTTGAAGACTTTTCGCGGCGCTGAAGCGCCGCTCTTCCACGGTTATTCCCTCGCTTGCTTACATTTTACGGCGCGACTTAAAGTCGCGCCCTTTTAAATCTAGGCCTAAACCATCATGCGCACAACGCCATGACGCTGGTCGCGTAAAATCGGGATGTGATTAGACCAATGCTCAGGTTCTCCGTCCTCGTTTTGTGCTTTGCAACGGCTTTGGCGGGCCTCGCTGAGAGCGCCGATGTCCACACCATAGCGCAGTCTGTGGATGAGCATTACAACCACCTGCACAACCTGGAGGCGGAGTTTACGGAGGTTTATCGCGGTTCGGGGATGGATCGGACGGAGTCAGGGACGCTTTGGCTGCAGAAAGCGGGGCTTAAAAAACCCGGCAAGATGCGATGGGAGTACCGTTCTCCAAGGCAGAAGCTGTTTGTCAGCGACGGGAAGGATGCGTGGTTTTATGTCCCGGGCGACCGGCAGGTGCGGAAGACTTCGGGACGGAAGTTGGAGGATATCCGGTCGCCGCTGGCATTTTTGCTGGGTAAGAGCAAGCTAGAGAAGGAGTTGCGGGGGTTGTCGCTGGCTCCAGATTTCGCACCTCTTTCGGCTGCGGATGTTGTGTTGCGCGGCCTGCCTACTGCTATGGCGGACCGGATTAGCGAAATCCTGGTGGAGGTTGGGCCTGAGCATCAGATTACGCGGATTGTGATCAATGAAGTGGATGGGTCAGTGACGGAATACCGGTTTAGCGGTCAGAAAGAGAATGTGGCGATTCCGGCGGGGCGGTTTGAGTTTGCGGCTCCGGCCGGGACAGAGGTGGTGGAGGGGGAGTTGGGGCAGTAAGCGGGCGCTTACGGGGATCGGGCGCGGGTTTCGTTTTGATCGAGGCGGGTAACCTCAGGGGCTAAAGCCCGGCTTCTTTGAGTCCCATAGCGGCGCGGCTGAAAGCCGCGCCCTTTCGAAGCAAGATCGTCATATCTAAGCAAAATCGTCGCGGTCAGGGAGATGACGGATCCGATCCGAAGGGAACTGAATGGATCCCGGAAGCTTCCCGAATCAAATCTGGGACGGCCTGGTTACTTGCGATACTGGAATGGAGTGTTACCGGGTCGATCTGACGCACTTGAGGGCTGGCGGGAATGTTAGACTGAGCCGAGAGGGTGGTGTGTCAAAAATGGTGTGTCGAAAAAGGGTGCGCGGCTCCGGGAACTGAGGCAGAGGTAGATGGCTGAATTTGTCATAAAGGTCGCTGACGAGCGGGGGCACCTGCATCAGCAGGTGGAGCAGGGCTACTCCGTGGACGAGGTGCGCGACCGCTATGCGGCGCAGGGATACTTAGTTTATTGGGTGAAGCCGCAGGGGCTGCTCTCCGGCGGATTGTCGGGGGGGCGTCGGCGGAAGCTGAAGCAGGCTTCGTTTCTGGTTTTTAACCAGCAGTTTCTGACTTTGATCAAGGCTGGATTGCCGATTTTGAATTCTCTCGATTTGCTGATCAAACGGCAGAGGGATGTGCGCCTGCGGGGAATATTGGAGAACGTGCGGGAGCGGGTGAAGGGTGGAGAGTTGCTTTCGGATGCGTTCGCGGCACAGGGGATGGTTCCGAAGATTTACACGACTACGCTGATGGCTGGCGAGAAGAGCGGAAATATTGATGAGGTGTTGACCCGGTACATCAATTTTCAACGGCTGGCGATGACGTTCCGGAAGAAGCTGTTTGTGTCGTTGATTTATCCGACGCTGCTGATCAGCGTGGTAACGGTGATGGTGATGTTTTTGTTCACCTATGTGGTACCGAAGTTTGCGGATCTGTTTGAAAGCCTGAATGCACAACTGCCGGCGATCACTTTATTCATGCTGGCGGTAGGTAAGAACTCGCAGAAGTATTTTCCTTTTATCGTGATCGGATTGGCAGCGGCTGGTTTTTTGTTTTGGCAGTGGAAGAAAACCGATAGCGGCGCCGATCGGATTGACCGGGTGATTTTGAGTTTGCCGTTGCTGGGGGACATTCGGCTCAAGCATCAAGTGGCTACTTTTTCGCGGATGCTGGCTACTTTGCTGCAGGGCGGGTTACCTTTGGTGCCTTCGATGGAAACGGCCGGTGGGTCGATGACTAGCCGGCGGATTTTGAAGGGCATCATGCGGGCCAGCGTTCGGGTGCGCGAAGGGCAGGGGCTGGCGGGCAGTTTAGAAGAACAGAAAATATTTCCCGACTTAGCGGTGGAGATGCTGGAAGTCGGTGAATCTACGGGTGCTTTGCCGGCTATGTTGAATTCGGTGGCCGAGTTTTATGAGGAAGATGTGCAGACGGCGCTGGGAGCGTCGATGGCGCTGATTGAGCCGTTGATTTTGATTGTGATGGCTATTTTTGTCGGCGGGGTGTTGATTTCGCTGTATCTGCCGATCTTTACTTTGGGAGTCCATTAGGGGGATTGAGTAATTTGGGAAATCTGTAATTGGGTAATCGGAACCGTCCCCTTGATCGCGGTTCTTCAATTACGAAATTACTCAATTACCAAATTATTCAATGAAGTTGGGGTGGTTTGAAATGGCGATGGCTGAGAAGAAATCACTTTTTGTACACGGCGAGAACGGCGGGCAGGTGGTGACGACGGGAAATCCCATCACTGACCTGGAGCGGGCTCAGGACGTGGCGCGGCGCTATCGCTGCCAGTTTGTCGACCTCAGCGAATTCCAGCTCCACCATGAGCTGTTCAAGAAGTTTTCTCCGGAGTTAATGTTCCGCTATAAGTTCGTGCCGCTGGAGGAGACGCCGGACGGCAAGCTGGCGATTGCGATTGCAGATCCCAGCCAGCTGATGATGATCGATGAGATCAGCCTGCTGTTGCAGAAGCCGATTATCACGAAAGTCGCGACGCTGAAGCAGATCGACAACATTCTTACCAAGACGGAGCAATCGCAGCGCGTGCTGGAAGAAGCCAGCGAAGGCTTCCAGATTATTCGCGAGGACGAGAATACCGGCGCCGAAGAAACGCTGACGATCGACAAGCTGACGGGGGCGGGCGATACCAGCCCGATTATCCGGCTGGTCGATACTACGATTTTTACTGCGCTGCAGCGGCGGGCTTCGGATATTCATATTGAGACGCGCGACGATTCTGTCGTAATCAAGTTTCGTATCGATGGCGTGCTCACGCAGGCGATGCCGCCGATCGGCAAAGAGCACCACTCAACCGTGATCTCGCGCATCAAGGTGATGAGCGAATTGGATATTTCCGAGCGTCGCGTGCCGCAGGACGGACGTTTCCGGGTGAAGTACAACGGGCGCGCTATCGACTTCCGCGTGTCGATCATGCCGTCGATTCACGGCGAAGATGCCGTGCTGCGCGTGCTCGATAAAGAGTCGATGAGCGAGAAGTTTAAGTCGCTCACGCTGGAAGTAGTTGGCTTTGACGAAGATGACCTGCGCAAGTTCCGCCGCTACATCAAAGAACCTTACGGCATGGTGCTGGTGACGGGGCCGACCGGAAGCGGCAAGACTACTACGCTGTATGCCGCGGTGAACGAGATCAAGACGGATGAGGACAAGATCATCACGATTGAAGATCCGGTCGAATACCAGTTGCGTGGGATCACGCAGATTCCAGTGAATGAGAAAAAAGGCCTGACGTTCGCTCGCGGGTTGCGCTCGATTTTGCGGCACGACCCGGACAAGATCATGGTCGGCGAAATTCGCGACCAGGAGACAGCGCAGATCGCGATTCAATCCGCTCTGACCGGCCACCTTGTGTTTACTACGGTGCACGCCAATAACGTGGTCGATGTGATTGGGCGTTTTCTGAATATGGGCGTGGAGCCTTACAACTTTGTTTCGGCTTTGAACTGCATTCTGGCGCAACGGCTTGTGAGGTTGATTTGCGAATCGTGCCGGACGCAAGTGAACTATTCACCGGACGTTCTGGAGGCTAGCGGACTTGATCCGGCGCAGTGGGGCAAGGTGGCGCTGTATGAAGGGCCGGGATGTATTGAGTGTGCGGGAACTGGATTCCGCGGGCGAACGGCGATTCATGAATTGCTGGACTTGAGCGACAGAATTCGCGAGATGATTCTGGCGCGGAAACCGACTTCGGAGATCCGGCGCGCAGCGCGCGAGGAAGGGATGAGGTTTTTACGCGAGTCGGCTCTGGATAAGGTGCGGCTGGGGATGACTACGTTGAAGGAGATTAATAAGGTCACATTTATTGAGGCGATGCGGTAGGCAGTCGCTGGTACCCTGTACCTGGTACCGAGTATTCAGTTGCCGGTGATTTGAGGCACATTAGGCAGTGCCCTTCCCGAAAGTTTTTTTAGGGAGAGTTCCCTTTCTACCGGCCAATGTCCCCTAGTGCCCTTTCAGATATTGCATTTGGTGGCAGAAGGCGTTTGAATTGTAGTGGTAACTGCAGGCATACAAAGATCAGAGAGAATCGCAGAGAGAGTTCAGTCCTTAGATGAGTTCTGCTTCCAATCCTGCAAAACCACGGCTGGCGTGTGAGATCGCCGCCGACCGTGTGCTGGCTGGGCGACTGGCCGAAGATGGGCGGAGCCTGGAATCTTCTGCAGCGCGCGAGTTGGCCCCGGGTAGCGTGATTCCGGACCTGGTCGAGGTCAACCTTCGTCAGAGCGATGCAGTGAAGGAAGCGGTGGCATCAGCGCTTGGAAGCGTGGCCGGGCGCTCACACGATGTGATTGCGGTGGTGCCGGACGCGGCAGTGCGCGTGGTGCTGTTGGAGTTTGATTCGCTGCCATCCGATGCAGAAGAGGCGGCGGGGGTGGTACGCTTTCGCATGAAAAAATCTTTGCCGTTCGATGTGGATAAGGCTCGAGTTTCTTATCATGCCCAGAAGACTAAGGAAGGCGTGAAGGTTGTGGCTGCCGTGGCTTTGGCCAGCGTGGTCGAGGACTACGAGGCGGCGTTTCGCAGTGCGGGATTCAGTCCGGGGGTGGTGTTACCTTCGATGCTGGCTGCTTTGGGAGCTGCGGCGGCGGAGCGGCCTACGCTGGTAGTGAAAGTGGATGCGCGCACCACGAGCATTGCGATTCTGAATGCGGATCAGCTTCAGCTTTTCCGGACACTGGAGAACACGCGCGGGGTCACGATTACCGGGGAGCAGTTGGCCGAGGAAGTTTATCCTTCGGTCGTGTTCTTTCAGGATACTTATCATTTGAATATTGAAAAAATATTTGTCGCTGGGTTGTCGGATACTAGCGGCGCGGCTCCGGCGTTGCGGTCGCAGACTGGAGCTGAGGTGCAGGAGTTGGTAAGTCCCTCGCAACTTGGAACCAGCAGCGGAGGCTCGGTGCCTCGGTGGAGGATGGCCGGAGTGGTGGGGGCGCTGATTTCTTAGGGTCAGGCAGCCGCCAGTTGCCGGCTGCCAGTTGCCAGTAAAGAGCACTGGCGGCTGACAATCCGGCTACTGGCAACTGGTTTCCGTTATGCGACTTGATATTAATCTCGCGAGCCAGCCGTATGAGGATGCGCGGCAGTTCTGGACGCGCTGGGGTGCGGGCCTGGCGGCGGCGGTGATTCTTACCCTGGCGTTGGTGACGATTACGATTTCAGGGTGGTTTGCGGCTAGACACGATCATGCGCAGATCGCCGCTTACCGCGCGCAGATTGCGCAGCGCGACCGGACCCGGCAGGATGCCGAGGCTTTTTTGAATCGTCCGGAGAATCGCACTACGAGGGACGAATCGCAGCTGATCAACGGGATGATCGAGCGCAAGACTTTTTCTTGGACTCATGTTCTGGAAGATCTGGAAAAAGTGATGCCGGCGCGGGTGCATCTGGTTTCGATTCATCCCGAACTCAGCGAAGATAACCAGCTGACCTTGAAGATGATGGTGGCCGGCGAGTCGCGCGACAAGGGTGTGGAACTGGCGCAGCGCATGGAAGAGTCCCATCGCTTCTCGGACACTCATGTGGAGCGGGAAGGCGCGCAGTCACAGACGACGGCGAGCAGGGATACGTTCACATTCGATATCGTGGGAATTTACGTTCCTGAGACTACGCCCGTGGAGACCGCGAAAACAGCGGTTTCAAAGCGGAGTGCGCCCTAATGCCTGATCTACGGCAAGCCCGGAAGAAGATCAAGATCGCGCTGGCCGTCCTGCTGGGCGTGGATGTAGTGGCGGTGGTGGTACTGCTTTCGCCGCTGGTGGGTTCGGCCGATTCGCGGCGGCAGGAACTCAACCGGTTGTGGGCGGAGTTGCAACTGAAAACGCACCAGGTAGAGCCACTGAAGAATCTGGACCAGAAGGTGAAAGCCGCAAACCGGCAGATTTCGGACTTTTACAAGGCTCGCTTTCCGGCCCGCGATTCGGAGATTCTGATTCAACTGGGCAAGCTGGCTTCGGCAAATGGAGTAAGTATCGAGTCGGCTAAGTACACGGTGAAAGACTCCGAAGTTGGGCAGTTGCAGCGAGTGGAAATCGACGCGGCACTCACCGGCAATTATGTTTCGCTGGCTCGCTTTATCAATGCGCTGGAACGCAACGACATGGTGTTCATCATCGACAGCATTACGCTGGGCGGGGAGCAGAATGGCATCAAGCTGGAGATGAAGCTGGAGACTTACTTGAAGTCTGGGGCTTAGCGTTCGTGCGCAGGCGAAGAGCAGAGATGGTGACAGCAGAGTGCGGAAGTCCTTCGCTTCGCTCAGGATGACAAGATGGACTTGGATGACAAGATTGACTTGGTTTAGAAGGGAAAATTAGTGCAGCTGGGATTTGAGAATCGGACGAAGGCGATGACGGCGGGCGCGCTGGGAGTCGTGCTGTTGCTGGTGGTGATCCACGAGGTCATGCAGTTCTCGAGCACGGAGGCGACCGCTCCGGTGGCTCCGGCCGCGAATGGTGTGGCGGAGCCGGCGACTGGATCCACGAAACCTGCACGCGCTTCCGGGCGAAAAGGCGCGGGAGTGGCGGCGAAGAAAGAACGCTCACCGCAGAACCTCGATCCTACGTTGCACTTACAGCTCCTGGCGGCGACCGAGCAGATCAAGTATGAGGGTTCGGGACGGAATATTTTTGTTTCGCAGGCCGAGGCCGAGATTCCCAAGCCTCTCGCTCCCGGGCAGACCGATCCGGCCAAAGCGGTTCAGAATTTCCAACCGCCGCCGCCCGCGCCGCCTCCGCCGATCCCTTTGAAATTTTTTGGCTTCGCCAATCAGAGTGGAGAAGCGAAGAAAGTATTTCTATCGAAGGATGATGATGTTTTTATCGCCGGGGAGGGCGAAATTGTGGACCGGCGCTACAAGGTGGTGAGGATTTCGCCGACCTCGGTGGAGATTCAGGATGTGGTGGGGAGCGGGCCGCCGCAGAGCATTCCGCTGTCGCAGGGATGAAAACACTTGGTTTGGGAATTTGGTCAATTGGGAAATTCTTGGAGCTCGGATGAAGCGCAAAGATCGTGCCTGACGAATCAAGTACAGAGGTCCTTCGCTTCGCTCGGGATGACAAATTGTTCCAGGAGGACAGATCTTTCCAAGATGACGGATGTTTGCTCGGGATAGCTGGCTGTCATGATTTTATCTTCAGGTCTCCGTGGCTCTCGTCAATCAGTCCCCCACACTCGGCAGGGTGAGCAGGGGTATGTGTTGCTTACCTTGCTGCTGATTGTGGCTCTGCTCATGATCAGCTTCGGAGTGGCTGCTTCCAAGCTTTCCTTCGACATCAAGCGTGACCGGGAAGAGGAGATGGTTCACCGGGGGGTCCAGTACACGCGCGCCATCAAGGCCTACTACAAGAAATTTAATCGTTATCCCACGCGGCTGGAGGATTTGGAGAGCTCGAATAATCTGCGCTTTCTGCGAAAGCGTTATAAAGATCCGATCAACCAGCAGGACTTTAAGCTGATGCATTACGGCGACCCGGGGCTAGCGCTCAGCGGAAGCTTTGGGGGCGCGGCGATTGCGGGTGCGACCCCGGCGGGCGTGGCTATGAATGGTCCTGGTGGTGGTTCGGCGTTTGGCTCATCGCCCGGCGGGTCGGCCTTTGGCGGGTCTTCTTCTTTCGGCGGATCGTCCAATCTTGGCGGAGGCCCCGGCGGTGGATCGTCATTCGGCGGAACTGGAGTGAACAGCTCTGGCGTGTTCTCGCAGTCGTCGGGGCCGGGAGTAAGCGGCGGACTGGGAGCGAACTCCAACTCGACCGGCACTTCTCTGACGTCTTCAGGCGATCAAACGACTGGGACGACAGGATCAGGTTCCGCTCAAGGCTCTGCGCAGACTACCGGCTCTACCCAGAGTGCAACCGGAGGCAATGGTCAGGTGGTTGGCGGGGGACCGATCGTAGGCGTGGCCAGTTTGAGCAAGAACGAGACGATACGCGAGTTCAATAAAAAGAAGCGCTACAACGAGTGGCAATTTGTCTACGATCCCAATCTCGACCGTGGCGGGCTGATTACGACGCCATATCAGACGCCGCTGCAAACTGCGAATCTGAATGGGACACAGAATGGGCAGCAGCCCAATAGCAACGGAAGCGCATTTGGATCCGGCTCTTCGTCGGGATTCGGATCGTCATCGGGTTTTGGCAATAATCCGAGTCAAGGCGGATTTGGAAGTGGGGGAGGATTTGGGGGTGCGCAGCAGCCTCCTTCGAATATTCCGCAACCGCCGCAACAACAACAGCAATAAGCGGAGACTCATTTTAGCCGCGAAATCAAAACGGCCTCATCTTAATGGATGAGGCCGTTTGCAATTTCTTGACCGCGAAAGCCTAGACGCTGAAGGAAGAACCGCAGCCGCAGGTGCTCTTCACGTTCGGATTCTCGAACTTGAAACCCGCGCCTTCGAGGGTCTCGACGTAGTCGACCTGGCAACCGTTTAGATACATCACGGAAGTGGCGTCGACGAATACCTTGAGGCCGTCCATTTCGAAGGTCTTGTCCATCATGCCGGCGGCATTTTCAAACTGCATGGAGTAGGAAAAGCCGGAGCAACCGCCACCCACCACGCCAATGCGCAGACCGGCGGGGACGGGATTTTGCTGTCCCATAATCTCTTTGACTTTGGAGACGGCGCTGGCCGTGAGCGAAACCGGCGGGGTCTTCTTCACTTCAGGGTTCGAGGTAATTTCAGGGACGGTTGTGGTTGCCATTCGTATCTCCTTGGCTCTAAGTTCTTGCTAATTATAACATCGGTGGTTGCCGATCAATGGAAAAATACTCCATCTACAAGTAGCCTGAAAGTCATTGGATGCAGTGGACGGAGCTGGGGTGCAAGGGAGAACCGCGGTTTGGGGATTTGAAGTTGCGGCCGCCCCGGGCGAGGACGTCCATAGGGCAGCCGGCAGGTTGTCGGCCCTACTATTGGCTGGCATTACTTTCTCACGGCACGGCTTGCCAAGCGGGGCTATAATGTTTTCGTTGTGGCTGCCCCGGGGTTTCGGATGACCAGGTTCTGGATGAAATGTTTGGTTGCTGGGGATTGGAATTTTGGGGGATGCCTAACAGCGTAGCAATTCGTCGAGGTGGACTATGACTTGGACTCCGTTGCTGACGGGGCTTGCAGTTGTGTGGGGCGTATTCACGGTTGGGCTGATCCTCCTGCTTATCTACCGCAGCACGCTGACCATGCACGAAGACGAGCAGTTATACCTGGATGATGCGAACTCGCATATGCAACAGGAGCAGACGGAGCTGCTGGTGAAAGTGAACCGGCTGACGGTTCCGGTGTGGGTGGCCGGAGCAGGCTCTGGCGTATTGTTGCTGGTGCTGGCGGGGATGTTTATTTATCAGGGATTGAACGCCGTTCAGTAACATAGCCACCGACTAGAGTCGCGGCGGCCAAATCGACGCGATCGCGATGTCGTCGGCAGATGTGGACTCGCTTCGTGCCCTTCAAGCCTCCTGGCCCAGTCGTGCGGGCTTTCGTACGCCGCGGCTGCGGAGCCAGGAGGCGAATTTGTTTTTGACCCCACGCTTGAAACCGCTCCTTTCGAAATCCCTCGGTCTTGGCCGTAGTTCCTTCCACCCTTTGGTGCAATAGCCACGTCTCCATCCGCCGACGATCCAAGCGGATTATCCTCAGCCGCCCTGCCCTTCTGGAATCTAGTCAACGGCTAAAAGCTCGATGAAAATACAGACTCATGTAAGAAGCCCGACCAATCCCATTTCTTCAGGAAAAAACATGAGTAGCCTCCCCCGACGCACATGTCTTCGTCCAAGCTCCGATTTTTGGAGAGTATTGGTTGCCACCCTCGCCTTTTCCACATTTTCCAGCTTTGCCAGTGCCCTTGAACTCACCGTTAGTCCGACGACCGAGAATTTCGGCATCGTCGACGTAGGCTCGAATTCGAGCAAGACCGTAACCGTGACGAATACGGGCAGTTCGACGGTAAAGATAAGCCACGTTGCAATTTGGGGCACCGGATTCAGCGTTAAAGGAATCACTACCCCCTACGTTCTGTCGGGTAAAGACAGCACGACGTTCGAACTTGTGTACACCCCGCAAACAGCGACGGCGAGTAGCGGCGGATTCATCGTGATCAGCAATGCCAGCGATCCGCAGGTTCGTGGAACTCTCTCGGGAACCGGGTGGAAGGCGGTCACCGGGAGTGTGCCGTCTACCTTTATGGGACTGGCGCTGCATCCTGAAGTTCTGAATGCGAGAGTGCCGTGGCCGGCCGTGTCTTTTGGGGCGATGCGCTTGTGGGATACGGAGACGCAGTGGAGCCTGCTGAATCCAGCGCAAGGCGTGTATGACTGGACGGAGTTGGATGACTGGTTCGCGATTGCGGCGGCGAACGGAAAAACGGATTTGACATACACATTTGCCGTGGTGCCGCAGTGGGCCTCATCCAAACCAAACGATCAAACTTGCGTTTCGGGAAATTCCGGCCCCGGCTCTTGCGATGCGCCTTATGACGTGAACCCTGATGGAACCGGAACGGACACGGTTTGGCAGGACTTCGTGACCGCGATCGTGGCTCACGCCGCCGGCAGAGTCAAATACTGGGAGATGTGGAACGAGCCGGATTGCCCCTATGAATGGAGCGGGACCAATGCCCAAATGGTGCGCATGGCAAAAGATGCCTACGCGATTATCAAGAAGGCGGACCCCACGGCGCTGGTGACAACTCCGACTTCGGTGAATGCGGGATCGGGTCGCAGTATTGACATCTGGTTGCCCGCGTATCTGGCGGCCGGCGGCGCGCCCTATGCCGATATTGTCAGTTTTCACGGGTATATAAATCCTTCGCTGGGACAACAACCGGAAGACATTACGGCAACGGTGGATCAAGTGACTTCATCGATCACCGGCACTGTACTCGCTGCGAAACCAGTATGGAATACCGAGGGCGGCTGGACTAATAACACCGCCTTGCCGGATTCCGATCTGGAAGCTTCGTTTGTGGCGCGAGTCTACATTCTGCAATGGTTCAAGGGAGTGTCGCGCTTCTACTGGTTCCAGTACGGAAACGATGCCACCGGAACGCTCTGGACGTCGGCGGGGATGAACGAAGCTGGAATTGCTTATGGCCAGGTTTACGATTGGTTGGTGAACGCGACTTTGAGCGGTCCCTGCACGGCGACGGGAACGGTGTGGACCTGCAACTTCACGAAAACGGGCGGCGTGCAGGAACAAGTTGTGTGGGATACGTCAAAGACTTGCTCTCGCGGGCACTGCACGACCTCAAGCTATACGCCTGCCACGATCTACAGCAAGTACATCGATCTGGCCGGAAACGTTACCTCGTTTACGCCTGGAACCAACATCCAAATCGGGATTAAACCTATCCTGCTGGAGAATTAGCCAAAAGCGCACTGCGTCTGCTAGCTCGCAACCAACCGCCCGGAACGGGCGGTTCTTCATT
Source organism: uncultured Acidobacteriaceae bacterium (assembly GCA_963789875.1). Taxonomy (GTDB): domain Bacteria; phylum Acidobacteriota; class Terriglobia; order Terriglobales; family Acidobacteriaceae; genus Sulfotelmatobacter. Next base: position 200,204 of record CAWBMI010000004.1, read on the forward strand.
TCTACACGTATTTTCTAGGCGCATAGCGCTTGATTTTCATAGGTAAGCCAGCAGCACTTTAGTGAAATAGACGAGCGGCCATCTTCCCAATTCGACGCAGTCAATCGTTCCTCCCGCGATACTGCCCTTCCGGAACCTAGGAAAGGTGGCGGGCTCAACTCAGAATCAGACTCGAAGCAAGCCAAGCCAAATCTGTTCGTTCAGGAAAAGAAAACATGAGCAACCTCCCCCGACGCACATGTCCCAACTCCGATCTCCTGCGAGTATTTGTCGTACTCCTGGCCATCACGATATTCTCCAGCGCCGCCACCGCCTCAGAAATCAGCGTTAGCCCTACGGCAGAGAATTTCGGCGTCGTCGACTTGGGCACGAGTTCCAGCAAGACGGTGACGATCACGAATAACACCAACTTAAGATTAAAAGTTTCCAACGTCGCGATATGGGGAAACGGTTTTAGCATCAAGGGGCTGACCTTGCCATTGGTTCTGTCGGCCCAGGAAGTCTCTACCTTCGAAATCGTTTACGACCCGCAAACTGCAACTTCGAGCAGCGGCGGATTCATCGTGATCAGCGATGCCGGATCCCCGATTCGGGGAACACTGACCGGGACAGGATGGAAAGCTGTGACTGGAACTGTTCCGTCGACGTATATGGGACTGGTTTTGCATCCTGAAGTTCTGGATGCCAGGGTGCCGTGGCCAACGATACCATTTGGAGCGATGCGATTGTGGGCTGGTGAGACCCAGTGGGCCGTGCTAAACCCGGCCCAGGGCACCTACGATTGGACGCAACTGGACAGCTGGTTTGCCATCGCAGCGGCAAATGGGAAGACCGATCTGATCTATACCTTTGGCGTGGTTCCGCAATGGGCATCTTCGAATCCGAACGATCGGACTTGTGTATCGGCGCAATCGAGTGCCGGCTCGTGCGATGCTCCTTACGACGTGAACGCGGACGGCACCGGCGCGGATGAATTGTGGAAAGAATATGTCACGGCGTTAGTGGCCCATGCCGCGGGACGAATCAAGTCTTGGGAGTTATGGAACGAGCCCGACTGCGCCTACGAGTGGAATGGAACCATGCCGCAAATGGTCCGGATGGCCAAGGATGCCTACACCATTATCAAAGCTGCCGATCCAACGGCGGTGGTAACGACTCCAAGTTCGGTAAACGCCGGGACGGGGCGTAGCATCGATACCTGGCTGCCCGCTTATGTAGCTGCGGGTGGGGGCGCTTACGCCGATGTCGTGGCGTTCCACGGCTATATCAATCCGTCCCTGGGGCAGCAACCGGAAAACATCACCAACACGGTAGACCAGGTGACTTCGTCAGTCGCGGGCAGCGCCCTGGCTACGAAGCCGATATGGGATACCGAAGGTGGGTGGACGAATAACTCGAATCTTCCGAACCCCGATCTGCAAGCCGCGTTTGTCGCCCGGGTCTATCTCCTGCAGTGGTTTAAGGGAGTTTCGCGTTTCTACTGGTTCCAATATGGCAATACTGATACTGGAACTTTATGGACCTCAGCGGGGACGAACGCAGCCGGAGTCGCCTATGGGCAGGTCTATAACTGGGTAACGAATGCAACTTTGACCGGCCCTTGTTCGGCAACGGGCACGGTGTGGACTTGCAGCTATACCAAGCCCGGCGGCGTGGTGCAACAGGCGGTGTGGGATACGTCGAAGACTTGCTCTGGCGGCAATTGTACGACCTCGAGCTACACGCCTGCGTCAGCCTATAGCAAGTACGTAGACCTGACGGGAGAGGTTACAACTTTTACGCCGGGACTGGCGATACAAATCGGGATCAAGCCGATACTGCTGGAAAATTAATCATAGTCTTCGCGTTCGTGATGCACGGCCCAGCTGCTAAACAAGAACCGCCCGAGTCTGGGCGGTTTTTACTTACGATAATTGCCAGCGAAGCTCAATGTCGGCAATTCCAGTTAGTAACTAGTCCTGTAACGCGTGACCGCCGCCCATGCCATTGCCGTCAGCGCAGCAAAGATGAACAACAACGTGGATCCGCCTTCGGGCACAGCTACCGAATGAATGGGAACCGCCCGAACCGGATGCGGTTCTGGCCGAATGGTGATATGCCGAGCTGCGTCGGGCCGTGCAGCTTCGGGTCTTGCAGCTTCGGGTCTTGCGGCTTCCGGTCTTACAACGACAACTTGTGTGGACTCCATAAAATGTTAACTTCCTCTCCACCAACATCCAAGAAACTGCTACATCAGTCGAACAGTTTCCGCAAAAAGAATTGACTCGGCGCAGTATGTATACCGTCCGGATGTTCCCGTAGTCGATGCTGCACTGCACCTAAGCTCGACGGTCGAAACATTTGATGTTATTTGAATCTAAGGCGGTCTGACGCGCCAGTTAGAAACCCCGACAATCAAGATGGTACGCGGATGCTTTCATCGGAGGAATGGCCCTAGAAGGCCGATAGGGGGCACGAAAGTAATAGTTACCGATTTTATTTGGAGCTCTTAGAATCAGCGGCCGGCCGAGAAGTCAACCGCTTGTATAATCTTAGGGTTGCGAGAGTGGCGGAATTGGCAGACGCACCAGACTTAGGATCTGGCGGGTAAAACCGTGGGGGTTCGAGTCCCCCCTTTCGCACCAAGAGATTTTGCCGAAAGCCTCAGAGGCTAAAACCGGTCGGTTTGCGCCGAAACGCAGCGCTAGAAGCGCTGCCCATCCACAAGAGATTTTCAGCGCGGCTCGAAGTCGCGAGCTTTCCAACAGCGGTCCGGCAAAATGTCGGGCAATTCTCCCTTCATCGACACAACCGAGCTATGGGGCTGACGCGGAGCGGGGGCTAGTTCCTTCGAAGTGTGCTTCGATTTCTTCCAAGGTTTTGCCCTTGGTTTCGGGTAGGAACACCGCAGCCGTGATGAAGTAGATTACGGTGCAGGCGGCGAAGCTGAAGAAGACGATGGAGTAACCGTGCTTTCCGACCGTGGGCAGGAAGATGGCAGCGATAGTGGTCGAAACCGCCTGGTTCAGTAATAGAGCGATGCTCATGCCGTTGGAGCGGATTCGGGTGGGCATCAATTCAGAGAGAGCCAGCCAGACGCAGACTCCGGGGCCGATGGCGTAGAACGCCATGAATACGAAAAGAGTGGTGGCGACCAGCCAGCCGTTTTGTGAAGTGGGAACCGGGGTGATGAGGGCGTTGTCGACTCTTAGAGGCGCGTTTCTGGCTGCGTCCAGGTCGCTGAACGGGTTGGTGAAGAATGCAACCACTTTATTGGCGGGGACGCAGCTTTCGCGGGTGATTTCGATGGGAGCGGCGGAAGCATCGTCGGAGCGCGCAACTTTGGTGGCGGCGCGGAAATCCCCGTAGGAATAGATCACGACTAACGATGTAGGGCGGTTGGCGATTGGCTTTGCGGCATGGCTGATGGCCAGAAGCGCATTTGCAGTTTTTTCGTCGTAGTGCAGCGTGATCTTCTGACCCGGCTCAACCATCGTTTGCACAGCATCTCGCGAATCGATGCGCAGGCTTTCGGTGCGATGAAACAGCAATCCGGTGCAGATGAGCGAGGCGATGATGCCGGCGCTGCCTAGCGATAACAGAAATTTACGGCCTTTGCGATCGACCAGAAGAATGCCGCCGATGGTCATCAGAAAATTTACTACCGTGAAGAGAACGTATCCCCAATGCGCCTGGAGATCGGAGAGGCCGCTCTGCAAAAGAATATTCGTGTTGTAGCCGATGATGGAGTTCACTCCGGTGGCCTGGTTGCACGCAAGAATTACGCAGGCCAGCACGAAAGGGATCACGTATTTTCGGCGAAGAAGAGATTCTGAGACGCTTGTGCCGGATGAGTTTTTCTCGGCCGTGGCGGTTTTTTCCATCTCCGCGAACTCAGTTGCGGCTTGCTCGGTTGTGCGCGAGCGGAGAAGGGCGGCGTGGGCGGCATCTTTTTTTCCGCGACGAAAGAGCCAGCGTGGAGATTCCGAGACCAACAGGCTGCCGATCACGAATAGAATACCGGGCGGCAGTGAGACCCAGAAGATGCTGCGCCACGCAGTATCTTTGTAGGCGAAGAGTTTGGCGGCGTCGCCGAGGCGGGCGACTTCTTCCACGCGGAAACTGACGACGATGCCGACAACGGCGGCCGCTACGATGCCCAACGTGAGCAGCCACTGGAAGATGCCGGTGCCTTTGCCGCGACTCGAGGGTGCGAGGCACTCGGCGAGATAAAGAGGAACTACTACGCCGATCAGTCCTGCACTGATTCCCTGCAGCAGGCGGCCGAGAACTAGCGCTTCATAGCTGTGCGAGAGCGCAATGATCGGAATGCTGAAGACGAAGGCCACGCCGCTGACCGACATAAGGGGCTTGCGGCCCATCCAATCGGCCAGCGCTCCGGCGAAGAGAGTCGAGATTACGCTGCCTAGAAGAACCGCAGCTACTACGAAGGAGAGTTGGCCGGCGTTTAAGCCGGAGGTGGCTTCCAGATATGGGAGCGCGCTGGCGATGATTCCGACGTCGACGCCGTAGAGTAATCCGCCGAGGCCTGCGACCAGGAGGAGGAAGCGGTTGTAGCTCGATTTGTCGTTTCTCAACGGAGACCTTTCCCACAGTCGTCGCGAGTTTGGGGCGTCGAATCAACAGCATACAACAGAAGTTCTTATTTCCTCGCAGCGCGCATCCTTTCTCTCGTCGGCAGACTCGGGTAATGAGCATTTGGAAGTGCTGAGGGACTTTCGCGGATTCCCGATTTGAAACCTGTGCCAATAGCGGAACCGCCGCAGGTCGTTCCGGTAACATTATAGGAGCAGGCCCACTTTGGAACGCGTCTTACGTTTATAACGTCCTCGTAGCTGGACAAAGGAGTGAGGCTATGAACGGTAGCGTACAGAAGGATGGGTTGCAGTTGGGCCAAGAGGTTGAAGCAGCGCAAACCAGAATTTTTCTAAGACTCGTTCTCGATATCTGGGAAGTGCTGGAAAAGTACCAACCGTACTCCGTGAACGGAGAACGCTTCGGCGAACCACCATCCACAGAGCGTGGTTCGGAGACCGGAGCAACGAGCGTAAAAGTCAGAGAGGGATCCATGATCCGAAAAGGCCGAGTGCTCCAGTTCTTGATACTGGCATCTTCGCTTGTACTGTTGAGGGCGCAAGTCTTCGGAGGGCAATCCATCCCGGAGCAGAAAGCGGCGGTGGTTTTCATCTTCGGAACTGTTCACCCACTCAACCCTGATAAGACGGCAATGACCGACGCCGGAGGAAACCGTCTGGCGGTGAATGTTCCTTTGGGCACTGGGTTCTTTGTAAGTTATCCAGATCGTCGTGGTGGACCAAACTATCAATTTTCTTATGTGATCACGGCCAAGCATGTCTTGCAGGATGTTGATGGGAGCTTCCTGCCGAGTGTATCCATCCGGTTAAATTTAAAGTCCGCGACGGGCGATATGGAGGTCGGTTTTATCCGGGACATTCCGGTCACGGACGCGCAAGGGTCTCTTCTATGGTTTCACAGCGAAGATGAGGCGGAGGACGTAGTCGCGGTTCCGCTGTTTCCCGACGACCGCGAATTTGAATTCAACACCATCTCGACCCGAACCTTCCTGAACGATCAAGAGCTGAACTCAGGCGCTTTAGCGGAAGGCGAGGACGTGTACTTCATCGGCCTGATGGAACAATACTATGGAATTCGGCGGAATTATCCGCTGGTGAGGCGCGGAAGCCTGGCGCTGCTTACAGGTGAATACATTGACACTCCCTCGGGACGGCAACAGGTATTCATCGCCGAACTCGAAAGCTGGCCCGGCAACAGTGGCTCTCCTGTTTTCTTGCAGCGAGGTACCCAAAACAGGCTGGCTCCAAAACGCAATAACTCCAAGTTTCTGGGGATGGTCGTGGCGAGCTTTGTGAACCGATTCAGCATACCGTTAAATGCGGGGCAGCCTACCAGAAAGCTTGAGGGCGGAGATCAGGCCAACACCGGAATGACCTGCATCGTTCCGGCCAGTACGATTGAGAGAGTTCTGGATTCAGAACCGGCGCAGCGGGATCGAGACGATCGCCTGGAGAGACGGCCTGACGTCGTGAGGTAGCGACGAGCCGGACGTTAGCCTGGACCGACTTCTTCCCAGATGCTGTTGCCGTGGGTCTCGCGCAAGGCGACGGCGCCGAACAGAAAGGTAAGCGCGGCTACTGCCATCGGATAATACAGCCCGGCATAGATTTTGCCGGTAGCAGCGCAGATGGAGAGGCCGATTACGGGCAGCAAGCCTCCGAAGATGCCGTTGCCGATGTGATACGGGAGCGATAACGAAGTGTAGCGAATGTTCGCTGGGAAAGCTTCTACCAGGTAGGCGGCTACCGGACCATATACCATGCTGACGTAGATCATCTGAATGAAGATCAGGAAGACGAGCTTCGTTAAGTCGGGATGCGAGGCTTCGGGCGCTGGGGTGAGGGTCCCGCTTGCGTCCACGGTCATGGGAGTCAGGTTGATGGCGCCGGTGACTGGATTCCGCCGGGATTTTACCGTGACTACGTTATTGCCGGCGGCGCTCTGCATGGCGTGGTAAATGGGGATGTATGTGAGCACGCCGAGCAGGCACCCGGCCAGCATGATCCACTTGCGGCTGATTTTGTCGGAGAGGATTCCGAAGAACATCATCACCGGCAGGCTGAGCGCCAGCACAATAGCCATCACTACATTGGCGGTGTGCGGATTCACCTTGAGAATCGATTGCATATAAAACAAAGAATAGAATTCGCCCGTGTAGGCAATTACTCCTTGTCCCGCGGTGAGGCCGAAGAGGCACAGCAAGACTTGCTTCAGGTTCGGCCATTTGGTGAAGGCGTCGGTGAGCGGCTGCAGCGAGGTTTTTCCCGAGTTTTTTAAGCGCACGAAGATCGGCGACTCGCGCAGCTTCAGGCGGATGTAGATCGAGATGCCTACTAGAAAAAACGAAACCAGAAACGGAATGCGCCATCCCCAAGCGTTGAAAGCGGCGCCGGGCATGGCGAATTGCGTGACCAGAATTATCAGCAGCGAGATAAGCAGCCCCAGAATCGCTGTGACTTGAATGATGCTGGTGTAGAGCCCGCGCCTGCTGTCGGAGACGTGTTCGGCGACGTAGACGGCGGCGCCTCCGTATTCTCCGCCCAGCGCGAGACCCTGGAGAATACGAATCACGATTAATGTGATCGGGGAAAACCAGCCGGCTGTCGCGAAGGTTGGCATCAGGCCGATCGAGAAGGTTGCGCCACCCATGATGGTTAGCGTTACCAGGAAGGCGTATTTGCGGCCGATTAGATCGCCGATGCGCCCGAAGAAGAGCGCTCCGAAGGGACGAACTACGAATCCTACGGCGAAGGTGGCCAGGTAGGCGATCAGCGCGAAAGTGTTGTTTTCCGGCGGGTAGAATTTTGATGAGAGAACGGCGGTGAGGCTGCCGAAGATGAAGAAATCGTACCACTCGATCATGGTGCCGAGCGAGGAAGCTACGATCACCAGCGGCAGAGAGCTGTGCTGTGGGGTGGCGAAGGTTTGGCCAGCGGTTGGCTGCTCGAGCACGGATGTGTTTGTGCGCCGGACTTCGGACTGCGGAGGTCAGACTTCGGACCTCAGCCGTCTCGCGCAGGGGCAGCTTAGCATGCCTTGCCGCGCTGGGCACACAGTTAGTACGAGGCGGTTACTACCGCGTCTTCGGGATAGCCGGGCATACCGAACTCCGGGACGTCGAGACCCTCTTCTTCAACTTCAGGAGCTACGCGCATGCTTTTTACTTTGTTAACGCACCAGAAGACCGCGAAGGTTGCTCCGAAGGCCCAGACTGCGTAGAGAGTTGCTCCCGCGAGTTGGCAGAAGAATTGACGCGTGTCGCCGTGGATTAAGCCAGTTACACCTTGACCGGCGTGGCCTAGATAGCTGGAGGCGCCGACGCCGTTCCAGCCTGCGCCGTAGGCTCCGTCGGCGAAGATGCCAACGCTGACTGCGCCGAGCCATCCGCAGTAGCCGTGAACGGAGATCGCACCGCAGGGATCGTCGACTTTGAGAACGCGGTCATTGAAGAGAACTCCCGCGCACACCACGCAACCTGCGATCACACCGATAATTGTGGCTGATGTGGGAGAGACAAACGCGCATGGCGCGGTGATGGCTACCAGGCCGGCCAACATCCCGTTGCAGGCCATGGTGATGTCGGGTTTGCCGAAGAGGAAATACCACAGCAGCATGGCAGCGGCGGATCCGGCTACAGCGGCCAGGTTTGTGTTCAGCGCCACGACTGAGATGCGCAGGTCGGTGGCTCCGAGTGTAGAGCCGGGATTGAAGCCCATCCAGCCGAAGAGAAGAATGAACGTACCGGAGACTACGTAGACGATATTGTGCGCGGGGAAGACGCGAATTTTGCCTCCGGGACCGTACTTGCCGAGACGCGGACCCAGAATTATTGCTAGCGCCATGGCGCAGAAACCGCCTACGGCATGGACGACCGTTGATCCGGCGAAATCGACATAGCCGTGGCCTAGATTCAGCGTGGAGCCGACCTGCGAGAGAAAACCGCCGCCCCAGGTCCAGCAGCCGGAGATGGGATAGAGGATCGCTCCGATGAAAAGTTCGCAGAGCAGGAAAGCCCAGAAGGTGATGCGCTCGCAGACTGCGCCTACGATAATGTAGCCGGCGGTCTCCATGAAGACGACTTCGAAGAGCGCGAAGCAGTTGCTGCTCGCGTCATAGGCAGGGCCGAGAAAGAAAAAGCCTTTGCCGCCTACGAATCCCCATTGCCCGCTGCCGATTAGAAAATGATTGAGCGTAGGAATGCCGCCGAGATTGGTCGGCGCGGCGTTGATGGCCACGGCTCCGAACTGGAAGGCGTAGCCTACGGCGTAATAGGCGAGGAAGGCGAAGACGTAGGCGGCGAAATTCAGCATCATCAGATGCGCGGCATTTTTCTTGCGAACCAGGCCGCAGGTTAGCAGAGCGAAGCCGGCTTGCATGAAGAGGACTAGATAGCCGGTGTTCAGGGTCCAGGCGAAATTGGTGGCCACGCGCACGTGGCCTACGCTATCGGCCAGCTTTACAGCTAGAGGCTCTTTTGCGGCCTGGGCTTGGTAGTCGTCGTAGGCCTTCTTGTTTGCGGCGTAGTCGGGAGCCGTTTTGTCGGTGGGCTCGGTGACCACGAACGAATTGCCGGCAGCGTCGACCGCGGTGGTTTTGTCGCCGGTGGCGATGCCGGAGGGATCGGGCTTGGGTTCATCGGCAAAGCAGTGCGTCGATAGCGCGGCGAAGAGTCCGGCGAGTAGCAGGATCGCGGCGCATCGTTTAATCCAAGATGGTTTAATCAAAGATCGTTTAATCAAACATGGTCTTCTCATCGACAGGCGCGAAGAGTGCCTGCCGGCTCGTTTTGTCATTTCCAGGTTGCTCCTGTTCCTAACGGGTAATGATAAGCGCGGGCAAGGACAGAGGGGGAAAGTGACCCGACCCGACGAGCGCTTGAGCGTTCAAATCGCAGTCCTCTCCCTGATCCGCAGAACGATAAAGGCAGGGGTGTGGGGAGTCCAATTCATATTTCTTATGGGTGGTATCAGAGGGCGTGATAGACGGTCGAGAGGGGGTGGGGCGGCGCGAGCGCCGCCCCGCAAGGGTGAGTTTATCTGTGGCCGGCTTCGTCAAATGACTTAGCTTCAGTAACTGATTTAGCTACGGTGGATACCGCCCCGACCACGAACACATCGTAATCGGTTCGGTCGATGTGGTCCCCCGTGGGCTCGCCGAGGACGTTAACTTTGCCTTTATAGTGGAAGCGGTTTCCGAAAGCGTCGGTGTAAGTCGAGTCGGTGTACTTGAGGCTTAGAGAGTAAACTCCAAGATCCCTCAGGTGGTGAAGTTCGTTTGGCTGAGAAATGCCGTCGTGGTTCTCGTCGATCCAGAGCAGCAGCTTCGAATAGACGGCATCGCGGTAGTCGATGATTCCATCTCCGTTGCCGCCGTTTTCCGGCTTGTCGAATTCCGCCAAGGCAAGGTACCCGTTAGGGTCTGGCGACGGCGGTTGTTCGGTGTAATTGCCGAACAGTTCCCTTCCGCTGTCGATCTTGCCATTGCCATTGCGGTCGAGGGCCAGCCATGCATTTCGCGAACCTCTGGCCGTCCACGATATTTGAATTGGATGGCCGTCGCCCTTGATATCGAATACTACGCCGTCGTCGCCGGAGGTCATCTCGTAACCGCGCCCAGCGACGTCGAGAATGATCGGCGAGCAGCTGCCGCCGCCGCCTAACTCGCCGCCGCAGATCTGGGGAGCGGGGTTGGCCTCATTCAGGCACATTTGTGAATACTGTGCTGACTGGCCGTAGACGCTTCCGCTAGGAAAACTGACGCTCACCCCAATACCATTCACTCCCCCGCTGAAACCGAGAGCCACGCCACAGGAGAAGCCGACCAGGCATTGCACTGCGGTAACTGCGGCGGTCGCGCCGCAGGATATCGGCCCCCTCCCGGAGCGACTGCGCCTCCAGGATTGACGTAAGCTCCCAGCACGTGGTCGTCGTAGTAAGGAGTGATGGCGCCCGTGTCCTTGCCGGAAGCCGAGCCGTACTCGGCGCAGATGGTCGCGCAGTTTGTTTGTCCAGACACGGGTTGATAGCTGCACGTTCCAGCGGTGTTTGTGTAGAAATAGTGGTACCCGTTGATATGTCCGTTGTTGTTAAAGGGATTCCAGGGTGCATAAACGGTGAGCGAGTTATAGTCTCCGCAGGATGTGGCTTGTGCCGAAGCTGGGATCGCGGTTGCCGCCGAGAGCAGGACCAGCGCCAGCGCTTTAGCAATGCTCTTGATCTCCATTTTTTTAATTTCTCCCTTTCCATCGGATTTTTGGAATTTTTTCCGCTCTGGTCCCCTCCCTTAGTTTTCTCCAGATTTTTTCGGCGAGGGCGTCGGCAATGGTTTATCGAGCGCAGTTTTGAGGTCCTCGCTTCCTAGGCCGCATTTCAGTTTGACGAGGTCGCAGCAGACATCGTGCTGTCCGACCGAACACGAGGGGCCAAACATCTGTTTTCTCTCGAGCCAGTCGGCGACCACCGGGTAAGTTCGCAGGCGATTCTGGGTGAGCCCATCGGGGAAAAGAGGCTGTGCTAATACCTCGGCCAGGCTAGTCGCGTCGGTTGTTGAGTCCTCTGGTTCGACGAATTCGCTGCCATCGGCGTTGTGTCCAAAGGCAAATAGGGCCTTGTAGGGTCCGCGCGCTTTTCCCAGATAACTGACCGTAACGGAATACGAAGCGTAGCGCTGCCAAAGACCTTGGGGTCTTATCGTGTGCCACTGCCTCTCATAGAACTCTTCAATCTTCATGTCTTGTTCGTCGGGCGGGAGTGATTCCGCCGCCGGTTGCCAGGTGAGCTGGACGGAGTGCATTATGGTGACCTGGCCGCCGTCCGAGACACTGTTGGTCTGCGTTTGCGCTACCAGCTTCTCGCCGATTGCGGGTGAAACGAAGTCCGTGACTTTGCGGTTGGCGATGTCGCTTATATTTCCCACCACAAAATCGCTTAAAGTAAAAACGATTTGCGCGTTGGCGATCCGTTGTTCGCTGGCGGCCTTGGAATACTCTTTGGGGACGACGCGCCCTTCCCCGGCTTCTCTTGCTAACCGGATCACGGCATCCTGTTCGGTCGCATAAGCCAGCTTGGCGTAGGCGGTTCGGACGATGGTTTCTTCGTGCGTCATCTGGGCGGCGGTTGCCGACAGAAGGGCAAGCAGGGTACAAATTACAGCTAGGTATCGCATCGCGATTCTTCTCCTTAAATATTCTTCTGTATTTCCCGGGGAAGCTGCTCGGTGGGTTCGGCCTGACGGGGATAGTTTCATGAATTCTTGGAATCACAAAACAATTTTGATTTTGTTACGGAAACCGAAGGCGCGCAGGCGGAAGTGCGACTATGTGGTTGATTCGTTGTGGGTAATACAGAATACGTATCGAAAGGCCCCCCGTAATTTCCGATTGTTTGTTACGAAATGCGAAGGCAACGCGCCTTACGCATAAAGCGCAGTGTCGAGTCCCGGAACCGATTAGGTGGAATCCAGTTGCAGAGTCCGCGAGAGACGTTCAGTCGCCTCCTACGGGGCTTGAATCATTTGTGCTGGTTTTCCCAGCGCTGAAGCGCCGGGCTATTTTCGGGTGCCCCTTCGGGGCGATTCTTTCGTCGAAACGATCCCGCCTAGCTTGCGTGCATTATTGAAGAAGAGGCTAGCAAGCCCGCCGCTAGTTCCAGGTCGTGGAGGTCTTCTCGGCTGAAGTCTCGGGTGAAGCGCGGGTCTAGGCCTTTGCGCGAGACTTGAACTACTCCCAGCACGGTAGAGTCTTCATCGAGGATCGGCACTGACATCAGCTTTTGAATGGGCGGCGGCGGCTCGGGCATTTCTTCTTCGGCGCGGATGGGCTTGATGGTCTCGAAGATGCTAGCGTGCTTGACGCGGGCGAAGTTGTTGAAGATTTCGGCCTTCTTGCTGAGAGCGGTGTGAGCGGCAACGGCTTTGCTGGAGATGGGAATCGCTCCAGTGGTGCGCAGGTGCTCGGGGAAGATGAATTTCAGCAGTCCGCCTTCGAGGCGCAGCAGGGCGACTTCGGCGTTCTGCACGCCGAAAACTTTGGCGAGCACGATGCTGACATCGAGCGGCGTGACGCCGTGGCCAAGCACAGAGCCGAGGGGGAGAAGATTCTCGGGGAGAATGATTTCTTCTTCATTGTCCAAAGTGGACGCGTCTTCGGGAATATGGGTCATAGGACGTCGACGATCAAATTCGGTAAACCACAGCAAGTCTCCGCACTTGGAACGCCACAGGAGACTTGTACTGACATCCTACAAGGCCTTTGAATTCAGCCAAGTAGCTTAGGATCATGTACTTCCGGGGAGCGCTGAATTTGGGCAAAGAGCCGGAAATGCGCAATCGCAGTAACAATTTTTGTCAGCGAATCGGCGGTTGCGGTTGGATCGAATTTTGCGAACTCACGGAGTGAGGCGCGATTTTCCTGGCTGCACTTCCCTTTCGAGCGGGAAAGTCATTACACTGCCCTCATGAATGTTCCGCCTCAACCTAATCTTAAACTGACCAATGCTCCCGACTACCGGGAAAACTATGCCAACAGCGTGCAGATGCGGGTGAATGTCTGGGATTTCTTTCTGGCCTTCGGCACCCTGCAGCAGCAGAGTGAATCGCAGGTGGAGATTCGCAACTTTCAGGGAATTTACTTGAGCCCGCAACAGGCCAAGGCGCTGCTGGGACTGCTCCAGCAGAATGTCTCTGGCTACGAGAGCGCGTTCGGGGAGATCAAACTGGATCCGCGGATGACGCCTACGGGGCCAGTGCATTAGGCGGGCATCGGGCTTCGGCTTCCGGACTTCGGCTTCCGGACTTCGGACGATTGTTACGTTGCATGGCTAGGTCTGACGGCTGAGGTCTGCGTCCCGACTTCGTTTACGAGGAAAATTCTGAGCGATCTGCCTACTGATGGTAATCTTCGAACGCAATACTCAAGCGACTATCCGGCCTTCGTTTTCGCTGCAATCTTCATCTTAATTTTTCTGCTTCATGTCGGGTTGTTGCGCCTGCCTTATTTCTGGGATGAGGCTGGCTACTACATCCCGGCGGCGCACGACATTCTGCTGCACGGCAGCCTGATTCCTCGCACTACGGTTTCAAATGCACATCCGCCGCTGGTGCTGGCTTGGCTCGCGCTGTGGTGGAAGGTGGTGGGCTACGCTCCTCCGGTGACCCGGGCGGCGATGCTGATGGCTTCGGCGTTCGCGCTTTTGGGTGTGTTTCGATTGGCGGAGCGCGTCGCTAACACCCAAGTTGCGATTGCCTCGACGCTTTGCACCGCGCTGTATCCGGTTTTCTTTGCCCAGAGCTCTTTGGCGCAGGTAGATTTGTGCGCTGCGGGGCTTGTCTTCTGGGCTCTTGCCAGCTACATTGCCGGGGACTTGGTGCGTGCGGCGATATGGTTTTCTCTGGCTGCGCTGGCGAAGGAGACGGCGATTCTAGCGCCTTTGACTCTTTCGGCGTGGGAGATTGTAGGATTGTTGGCCGGTGGAAGTTCGTGGGAAGGGCTTTGGCTGGGTCGAGAAATCCAACCCCGCACTGCCGTGCCGGGCTTTCGCATGGCGCCCCTTCAGGGCTGGAATCTCATGGATGTAGGCCGGCGCCTTGCCCCATATCTTTTGCCTGTCGTCGCACTTGTAGCGTGGTACTTATATCACTATCTGCGGACTGGATACGTGTTCGGCAATCCGGAATTTTTTCGCTACAACGTGGCGGGGACTCTTAGTCTTACGCGCTTCTTGCTGGCGCTGGCGATGCGGGCCTGGCAAGTGGTCGGGTATATGCACTTGTGGATTCTGACTCTGCCCACGCTGATTGCCATGTGGATGCTGGCGCCGCAGCGCGATCGAGATTCAGAGCGGCGGCGAATTTCGATCCCAATACAGATGATTTTCTATGTTGTGGTGATCACTTACACGGTCGCAATGGCTTTGATTGGCGGCGCGGTGCTGGCTCGGTACATGCTTCCGGCGATTCCGCTGGTAATTATTCTTTGCGTTTCGACCTTCTGGCGGAGGATCCGATTTTGGAGAACGGCAACTGCAGTTGTTGCTCTGGCTTTTATTTTGGCCTGGTTCTGGAATCCGCGCTACGGATTTTCGCCGGAGGACAATCTTGCTTATCGCGATTACGTCGGAATGCATGAAGACGGCGAGAGTTTTCTCGAGGCTCGCTATCCCATGGCGCGCGTGCTCACGGCGTGGCCGGCTTCAGATGAATTGACGCGTCCGTGGCTGGGTTATATAACACGCCCGATGCGCGTGGTTCGGATCGAGGATTTTTCTTTGGACGAAGTGCTATCGGCAGCGGAGTTGCGCGGAAATGATGAGGCGAAGTATGAAGTCGCTCTGATCTTTTCCACGAAGTACGAACCCGGGCCTGCGGTGTGGGATCGATGGCGCACGTGGACTGAACTGAAAACTCGCTTCTTCGGATTTCATCGCGATTTGCCTCCGGCCGCTGTGACGCAGATTCTTGGGGGCCGCATCGTGTTTTCTGAGCAGCGGAAGGGGCAGTGGATCGCCGTGATTGAGATGCAGCACGACTCCATAGAGAATGCAGGTGGGCATCCGGCTGATTTTCGCGACCTGCATCCAGAGCTTCTAACCGCAAAGGACGCGAAGACGAGCCGCGAATTTCGCTAAGACCAACGCTTGTGTTCGCGAACCTCGGCAGGCCGATTTGCCGCCGCTTACTTCCCTACCGCGCTTAAGACCGCCTCGTTGATGGCATAGACCGTGCCATCGCTGCCGATCAGCGTTGGTGTGTAGGCTTCGTCGGCGCCTGAGGTAAGAACGATGGACTCGGACAGGGTGTTGCTGGTGAGATCCCAGCGATAGAGTTTTCCATCTTCACTATTGGCGATTACCGACTTGGTAAGGGGATCGACTGCCGCGGAGTTAATGCACCACTCCTTGACTGCTCCCGGAAACTGGGGGAAGTCTGGATCGGGGGTGACGCCGAGTTTGGTGATGACCTCTTTCATGACTTTTGTCGTGGGAATTACCGGATCTTTCTCGGTTGCGTTGGGATCGAGGATCGCGATGCGATTGTGGCCGTTGCCGGTGCCGATGTCCGCATAGTTGTTATATTTCGTCATCAGCAAATAGGTCGAAGTACCGTGATAAGTGGATACCAGAGAGGCATCGACGATCGAAGCAGTGTCGTCCCAGCCGAAACTGCCGGGGATTTTCGTTTGCGACAAATCGCTATTGAAGTGGAGCAACCAGCCGCGGTCGTTGTGGTTGGGAAAAGGGTTCTCGAGCACGCCGAAATAAACATCGCCATCGGGACCAACGGTAGGAGTGGCGCTGCTTAAGCTGGTGACATCTGCATCCAGGCCGGAGGAAGGATCGAGCAAACGAACGTGATTGAGGGCGGCGAGCGTCGTGCTGTTGAGAGAAACCAAGTATCCGTTGCCGAAGCTTTCGCTGGCCACCGCAACGTAGAGCGTGCTGCCATCGTTTGAGAGAGCGGGAGCCGCGCTCATCGCGACGTTGGTGATGGTGGAGTCGCCACTGATCGCAGCCGCTGAGACCCACGCGCCGGTGCCATCCGGGGCTATGCGAGCTAGCCCACTCTGCAAACCGATTGGGGTTGAGCCAAGCACCAAGAATCCGAAATAAAGATTTCCATTCGCATCCGTGGTCAGCGGGGTGTTGATCTGCACATTCTCCTGGTACACCGTAGGATCGGCGGCGTAATTCTTCTCTCCGTAGAAGTAAAGATGGCTGACCGCGCCTTGAGTCGAGTCAGGATTGGCTCGCACCAGAACCCGGCCGGCTATGTCGGGAATAAATAATTGTGTGCCAAACAATGTTGGACCCATGCCGGGGATGAACTCGTCAATCGGCGCATGATAGCCGGTCTTCTGCGACCAGAGAGCGGCGCCATTGGCTCCCTTGTGGGCTTCGACGCGGAAACTGTTTGATCCTGTCTTCACTGGAACAATCACCGTGTTCGCAGCCGTCACCAGGGGTGAACCGTAATGGATGAGTTCGCCACTGGAGCCGCTCACATCCACCGGCACATGCCAGTGAATCTTGCCGAAGGGTTGCGAGGCTACGGAAGAAACTGCGCTATGCTGCGCATCATGAGCGTGAGTCGCCCAGACGCCGGCTTGCGCACTCGAATTCCGAGAAAAAAACAGCAAGCTTCCACTGAATAAGAGAGCCAATATGAGCGCTCGTGACTGTGACAACTTCCCGGTAGGTTTCATAGGCTTCTGGTCCCCGAAGGCGAATGTACAGGTGGACCAAGAAAGGTCTTGTTAAAAGGTTGTAAAAGATATGTCATTTCTGCGGACGAAACCGGAAATCAGCGCTGCATCAGATGACAGGAGTGAGTTTTGATCACCAGCCAGACCTGCTTGCCTGACGTCAGCTTCAGTGCGTCCCGGGCTGCCAGAGTGAGGTGGACTTCCATTTGAAGTCCGCAGTCGACCCGGACGGAAACGATCATATCGCGTTGCTCGAGAGAGATGATGCGGCCGGGAGTGATGTTACGAGCGCTCAAGCCAGTTGGCGCGGTGATGGCCAGGAGAATGTCGCCGGCGCGAATGCCGACACGCAGGCTTGAACCCACTTCTGCGCGCACTAAGGGAGTCTCGAGGTCGAGAAAATTTTCGGAACTGCTTCCGTGCAACCGGCAGATCATGGTACCGCGATCTGGGTGAAGCGAGAGAACCGTCGCGTCGAAGATATTTTCAAAACCGGCTAGCTGGGCCACGGTTTCCTGCAGCGGGGTGCGCAGAACTTCGTGCGGCGTGCCTTGCGCGATGATGCGGCCCTGATCGAGCACAAGCACGCGCTCGCCGAGCGCGAGCACTTCTTCGCGGCTATGCGTGACGTAAAGAATCGGGATGCCATGGGCATCGTTCCAGCGGCGAAGGTCAGCGAGAGTCGTGGATTTCGTAGCTGCATCCAACGCAGCCAGCGGTTCGTCGAGCAGGAGGACGCACGGGTCGGTTACTAGAGCGCGTGCCAGGGCAACGCGCTGACGCTCTCCGCCGGAGATCTGAGAGGGGCTCTGCTGACGCAAATGATCGATGCGGAAAGACGCGAGGACAACCTCCGCGCGCTTTTTGCGCTCCGACCGCGGCAGGTGCGCGAGGCCGTATTCGGTGTTCTGTTCTGCCGTCAAGTTCGGAAATAGGGCGAGATCCTGAAAGACATATCCCACGCTTCGTTTCGAGACCGGGACGTTGACCTTAGTTTTGTGGTTGGAGGTGTTTTTGTCGAAAAAGAGCCGCTCTCCGACGGCGATTCGGCCCGAGTCTGGCGGCGTGAGTCCGGCTACGCAATCCAGCAGCGTGGTTTTGCCCGATCCCGACGGGCCGAAGAGTATGGTGAAGCCCGGTGATGCGCAGAACTCCACATCTAGAAAGAACGCACGCTCCGCGGCGGGAAAACTCTTGCGAAAGCGCGCGTTTAGGGTGCGGTTGACGGACCCTTGCTCTGCGGGCGTTGGCATCGAGGGTGATATTGTGTTGATCTCCAACGAATGAAGGTCAGGATACTCTTTTTGCGGGCTTCTCGAGATATAAGGTCAGAAGCTTTTGAACCGCAAAGTGCGCTAAAAAAAACCCGCAAAGGTCGCCAAGGAAACAAAGTCACCAAAAGCTGCCTTAACTCGTGCAAGACATTGACCCATTTATTCGGCGGGGTTCACCAACCATGGCCTGCGATTCTGCGTTCTTCTGTTCAGGCTATACACCAAGGTCAGCACGGCGAAGCAGAACACCAGCAGCAATAGCGCCATGGCATTGGCACCGGCATAATTCGATGCTTGCACCTGGTCGTAGATGTCGATGGAGACTGTGCGAGTGACGCCTGGAATATTGCCTCCGATCATGAGCACAACTCCGAACTCGCCCATGGTGTGGGCGAAGGCCAAGGCTACGCCTATGACCAGTCCCGGCACAGAGAGCGGGACTATCACACGAACAAAAGTGCGCGCTGGCGAAGCACCTAGAATCGCCGAGGCCGCCAGCAACCTGCGATCGACAGCGGAGAACGCGGCCGCGAAGGGCTGCACTGCGAAGGGAAGGCTGTAGAGCACGGAGCCGATTACAAGCCCGGTGAAGGTGAAGGCTAAGGTGTGTCCGGTTAGCGATTGCCACCAGCGGCCAAGCGGGCTACGTGAGCCTAGGGCGACTAGCACGTAAAATCCCAGCACCGTTGGCGGAAGGACGATGGGAAGGGCTACGACAGCTTCTACAAGAAATTTCCAGCGCCAGCGCGAGAAAGCGATCCAGTAGGCGAGCGGCAGCCCAATCGCCAGCAGAATGACGGAGACGACCAGCGCCAGTTCTACCGTCAGTTCGAATGCTTGCCAATGAATGGACATGGTTTCTATCTTTACTTATTTCCGTTTTTCTCGGAGGTGCTGAAACCGTAACGCTGCAACTCGGCGGCGAATTCTTCGCTCTTTATGTAGGCGAGGAATGCGGCAGCGTCCTGCTGGTGCGGCGAATGCGAAATAAGCACGACTCCCTGATCTAGCGGGGGATAGGCATCGGAGGGGACGATCCAGTATTTTCCTCTGCCCTGCATCGAGGGGGCCATGGCATGGGCCAAAGCTACGAAGCCGGCCTGCGCGTTTCCAGACTCGACAAACTGGGCGGCTTGCGAAATGTTCTCGCCTAGCACAAGGTGGTCGGCGACTTTTTCATACATCCCGTAATGCTTCAGGACGGCTTCGGCGGCGCGTCCGTAGGGAGCATGCTGCGGATTCGCGATGGAAATTTTCTTTACCAAAGGATCGAGAAGCACATCGATTCCTTTGTGCTCGACATCGAGTGGCGAATCTTTTGGAACCCACAGCACCAGGCGTCCTATGGCGTAGCGATATAAGCTTGTGCCGTCGGCTTTGCCATCTTTAATCAACTGGCGGGGATAATCCATATCGGCCGAGAAGAAAATGTCGAACGGTGCGCCGTTCTGAATCTGCTGGGTCAGCGCGCCCGAGGCGCCGAAGGACAGTTTTACTGTGGCTCCCGTGCGCTTTTCGTAATTCGTGGCCACTTCTTGCAAAGCGGAGCTTAGATCTGCGGCGGCTGCGACATTGATTTCGCGGTCGGCGGCTTGGGCCGGCATGCCTGAGGCTGCGGGAATCAGTGCGAGCAGAGCCAACAAAGTTGCGGATATTAAGCGCCGCTTCAACATAGAAGATAGCCTTTTAACGGCAAAGCAAATCCGCTGAAGATTGTACATGGGCCTACTTGAGGTGCATGCCCTTTCTACTTCCCAATATGGTTTTCGCAGGACTTCACGACGCTTTTTGCTTTGACCCTCTGCCCTGCCACTTCGATACTGACCATACCATCTGGCCTCTATGACCCTTGTCGTGCTCCGCCATGTGCCTCGAATATTCCGACTGGCTCTGTTGTTATTTTTCTTGACCTCTGCTTTCTACGGTGAAGATGAGGGGACCCGGAAAAATGGCGCTACGCCGGGCTCCGCCGCGGACACCGATCACGAGGAGCAACGGTCGGCGTGGTTCTTGCGTGGGAGGACCGTTCCCGGGAAGTCGGCGGCTGAGTTGCGGCGTCGCGCCTATCGGGCAAAAATGCAGGCGCGTGCAAGTCGCGCACGGGCAAGGTCCGAGTTGCATCTTCCATCGGCAAGCTCGTGGGTGCCGTTGGGACCGGCGCCGCTGGCCTCCGATGCTACGGGTAACGGCTTTCAGAACTACAACCAGGTTTCGGGCAGGGCGACCGCTGTAGCTATCGATCCCGCCGATGCCACAGGAAACACAATTTACATCGGTGGGGCGCAGGGAGGAGTGTGGAAATCCAGCAACGCGGCCGCGAGCGTCGCTAGCACCGTGACGTGGGTGCCGGTAAGCGACGATCAGGCCACACTCTCTGTCGGGGCGATTGGGATTCAGCCGGGGAATACAGTTCTTGCGAACAGCGTAATTCTGGTGGGCACGGGCGAAGCGGATAATTCGGCGGATTCCTATTTTGGCCTGGGCATTCTGAGGTCCGCCGACGGCGGGAATTCGTGGACACTGATTTCCACCGCAGATAGCGGCGCGCTTTCTTTCAGCGGGCTGGGTGCAACGCGCGTGGCTTTCAGCACCGCACAGACGGGCACCGTAGTCGCGGCCATGGCTGCAACCGCAGAAGGTGTAATAGATGACGCGCTGACGAGCAACACCGAGCGTGGGCTCTATACTTCGATCGATGCGGGCTTGACTTGGACCTACGATGCGCTCTTTGCAGGAGGCGCAAGCGAAGCGACCTCGGCTACTTCTGTGGTCTATAACGCAGCCGCGGGGTTGTTCTTTGCCGCGCTGCGCTATCACGGGTTTTATTCTTCCCCGGACGGTTTGACGTGGACGTTGCTGCCTAACCAACCGGGAGCGCCCGCATTGCTGAACGCCACAGCCTGTCCGGAGAATTACAGCACAGGCTGTCCTATCTACCGCGGTGAGATCACCGTGGTTCCCGGACGGAACGAGATGTATGTGTGGTTTATCTCGCTCGATTCAAATAACAATCCAATCGATCAGGGAATCTGGCAGAGTTTTGATGGCGGCGTGACGTGGGCGCAGATTAACGACAGCGGCATCGCCAACTGCGGCGACATCGGCGGCTGCGGCGTCGATCAGGGATTTTACAATCTCGAACTTCTGGCTGTTCCTGATTGCGCCAACGGCACCCTGACTTGCCCCGGCAATCCGACGGATCTTTATGCAGGGGCGATCAATCTCTACAAGTGCTCACTCACTTCTGTCAACACAACTTGCGCGAACGCGCCGTTTCAGAACCTCACCCATGTCTATGGCTGTGATCCGCTGGGCGCGCCGGCGCATGTGCATCCCGATCAGCATGCGCTGGCGTTTGCGATTCCGAACAGCGGATCGAGTTCGGCGACGGACCTTATGTATTTTGCCAATGATGGCGGCATTTATCGCGCGCTCGACGGGTTCAGCGGACTGAACACTGGCTCATGTTCCGGCACGAATCTGTTCGACGATCTGAATCAGAACCTGGGTTCGATGACGCAGTTTGTGAGTTTCTCGCAACATCCTTCCGAGGTCAGCACAATTCTGGGGGGCACACAGGATAACGGCTCGCCAGCTACGGCGACCGCTTCCCCGGCCGACACAGCCTGGGGAAATGTGCTGAGCGGCGACGGCGGGTACAACGCCATCGATGGCAATACCGGCGCTTGGTACGCATCGACTCCCGATTTTCCGGCGGGAAGCGGAAGCCTGAATATCCACGAATGTTCGTCGGGAGTGGGTTGCAACGACAGCCTGTTCAACGTGATCGTGAGCAGCGGTGACGTTGGCGGCGACGATGGGGCTTTTTATTTTCCTTATATTCTCGATCCGCAATCTGCGACGACGATGCTGATCGGAACCTGCCGGGTGTGGGGCGGGCCGCGGGCGGGCGGGGCATTTACCGCGATGAGCCTTAATTTCGATACGCTGGGTATCGGAACTTGCGCGGGGACCGAGATCAACACGGTTCGCGCTCTGGCCACTTATACGACGACGGGAGGAGATCAACTCATCTATGCCACCACTGATGGCCCCGGGCCCAATAATCTCTCGGCGCCGGTCGGCGGGAATGTCTGGGTTACTACGAATGCCCAGGCGGTTTCGGGCGTTACGTCTACGTTTGCCAATGTCACTCTGAATGGACCTGCGGGCAGCAGCATCAATCCTCTTCAGTTCCCCGTTTCAAGCGTTGCGATCGATACTTCGGACACTTCGGGAAATACTGCGTATGTCACCGTGATGGGCTTTACCGGGGGCGCGGGCCATGTTTGGCAAACTGCGAACGCCGGAGCTAGTTGGGTTGATTTCACCGGCAGCGGCGAGAATGCACTTCCGGATTCGGATTCGCCGGTGAATGCGGTGGTGGTGGATCCGGTAGCGCACGTGGTTTACGTGGGCACCGATATGGGCGTCTTCCAGAGTTGTACTGTGTCGTTTAGTCAGGCTTGCCCGTCATCGGTAGCGCCCGCGTGGAGCGAAGTGGGGCCGGCTCCGAACTTGAATGGCGGTTCATCGGGATTTCTGCCCAATGTTGCGGTGACGGCGCTGGCGCTCTTCAATTCCGGATGCCAGAACCTGTTGCGAGCCTCTACTTACGGCCGCGGAATCTGGCAATTCGGCTTGCAGTCAACAAACACTGCTCCAGATTTTTGCTTCGCCGAAGCTAGCCCTTTCCCTACCGTCAATGCGGGGAGCACAACCACACAGGGGCAGATCAGCGTCACGACGGTCAATGGATTCGCGGGCACTGTCACTTTGAGTTGCTCGATTTCGGAAAATGGAACCTGCAGCGCGAGCCCCGTTTCGGTGCAGGCATTTCCGTCCGCGTTTAATGTGATTGTGAACGCGACGAATCTGTCCGCGGGCAGCTACCAGCTATCAGTGCTGGGAACTTCGGGTTCA
The DNA here is from genome assembly GCA_963789875.1 of uncultured Acidobacteriaceae bacterium. Taxonomy (GTDB): domain Bacteria; phylum Acidobacteriota; class Terriglobia; order Terriglobales; family Acidobacteriaceae; genus Sulfotelmatobacter. Next base: position 223,193 of record CAWBMI010000004.1, read on the forward strand.
ACCACCAACACTCTGGCCGTTCCCTTCAACGTGGCGGACTTTCAACTTTCGGGAACGCCGCTGACTATCGACGCTGGCGAAGAAGGCATCGCAAGCCTTAGCATCACGCCCTCCACTTTCTACGTCGGCTCGGTCAACGTCAGTTGCGATGCCAGCGCGCTCGCGGGAGCAAAGTGCCTACCTCCCGCAAATGCGATTCCGGTCAGTCCGGGACCGAGTGTGCCGGTGGCCGCAACCATCACCGTGCCGAGCGGCGCTGTGCCGGGTGTTTACAACATGACTTTTACTGCCAGGGACACATTCGGCAATCCCAGCCATAGCATTCCGATCGCGGTGACGGTTCAATCCGGCTCGGGAACGGGATCGGGGCCTGAATTTCAGTTGGCGAACCTGCAAGCATTTCCCGGTGGAGTCGATGCCGCTTCGCAAACTACTGCGAAAGTAAGCGTCACTCCGAACTACAGCGGCACCGTGAACGCCCAGTGCGATACCGGCGCACTGTTGGGACAATGTTCGGTGACGCCGGGAGATCCGGTGACAATCATCGCCGGAAAAACGACTCCGCTTACGCTTACGCTTAACGTGCCGAATAGCGCGGCGCCTCAGCCCTCAAATTCTTACAGCATCAGGGTGACGGTCGCCGATGCATCGGGGCAACCTACTCAAACCTTAGCAATGCCGCTTACCGTGATTCAGGATTTCGCTGTGGGCACGCTTTCGCCTGACACGCAAACCGTTAATTCCGGGCAATCGGCCAGCTACAACTTTAGCGTGCTGCCGGTGGGCGCGGCCTTTGGCGGCGCGGTTACGCTTTCTTGCACAATTGCGCCAACGCTTTCGCCGTGCACATTCACACCCGGATCGGTCACGCCGGGCAGCAACGCGGCAGCGGTCGTTATGAGCGTCACCGCGCCAGCCTCGGCAAGCGTTTCGCGGCGTGTGAGGCTCGGCTTGTGGCTGCTGCTTCCGGGAGCTTTGTTGCTGGGAGCTCGGAGGCGAAGCGGAAGAGTGTCCCGGCATCTGAGGTCGGGGATCGGAGTGTTTCTATTGTTATTGCTTCCCGCTTGCGGCGGAGGGGGGAGCAACGGCGGCGGCGGAGGTCTTGGGCCGCAAGGTGCAATACCTGTGACTTACACCATCACAGTGATAGGCAAGTCGTGCACCGTTGGCACCTCTCCGTGCCCGTCGATCGATCAGCGAATTCATCCCGCAGCACCGGTTACGCTGGTCGTGCAGCCTTGAGCTCCGGGATCGTTGCTTCAGAGTAGGTTTTTCCTTCCTCGGGGTTCTGTTGCATACCGTGCCGTACTGTAGTGGCTTTCTTCACTCTTCCATTCTTAGCGGGCGCAGGCGAGGCGGTTACGAAACTTGTGCCGTCCGCTGAAGCGGACTCGGTTTGTTCGGCTTGCGACCCACCCAGGCATCGCCGTGCCGGGCTTTCCCATGCCGCCCTTCGGGCTGTGACCTGCTAAAGGCGGACATCCGAGTTATCTCACAGACTCCTCTGTTACTCTCTCTTTGAACCGCAGTTTTGCGACGCAGTTATGCCCGATTCACGTTATGACGTGGTCATCGTTGGCGGAGGCATTGTTGGCCTCGCCGTTGCGCTCGAGACTACCCGGCGTTTGCCCCGGTTGCGGCTGCTATTGCTGGAAAAAGAAGATCGCGTGGGGCGGCATCAGAGCGGGCACAACAGCGGCGTCATTCATTCCGGCATTTATTACAAGCCTGGCTCGTTGAAGGCGAAGCTGTGTGTTCAGGGCGCGCGGGCAATGATCGATTTCTGCCGCCAGCACGGCATCCCCAATCTGGTTTGCGGCAAAGTGATCGTGGCCACTCAGGAGAAAGAATTCGCGGGCCTCGATGAGTTGAGGCGGCGCGGCGAGGGCAACGGACTAACGGGAGTTGAGGTGATTGGGCCGGACGAGTTGCGCGAAATCGAACCGCACGCCAGAGGCTTGCGCGCGCTGGTTGTTCCTTCCACCGGAGTCACGGACTATGCTGCGGTTTGTCTGAAGTACGCGGAGCTGATTGCAGCGCAGGGCGGGACGATTCTCACTTCGACTGCGGTTACTGGCATAAAGCGTGGCGCGGATGAAACTGTTGCGGAAACAGTGGCCGGCAACTTTTCCGCGGCTTTCCTGATCAACTGTGCCGGGCTTTTCAGCGACCGCATCTGCCGCATGGCCGGGGACGATCCGCAGGTGATGATCGTTCCTTTTCGCGGAGAGTATTACGATCTGGTTCCCGCGCGCGCTTCATTGGTTCGGGCCCTGATCTATCCTGTGCCTGATCCACGGTTCCCGTTTCTTGGAGTGCATTTCACACGACGCGTCGGTGGAAGCGTGGATGCCGGGCCTAATGCCGTTCTGGCTTTTCGTCGTGAGGGCTACCGGCGCACCGACTTCAGCCTGCGAGATTTGGCTTCCTCGACAATCTTCCCGGGATTTTGGAGAATGGCTGCGAAGCATTGGCGGAGTGGGATAGCGGAATTCCATCGGTCGTTTTCCAAGCCTGAGTTCGTTCGCGCTTTGCAGCGGTTGGTGCCCCAGGTTTGCCACGACGATCTGACTCCCGGCGGTTCTGGAGTGCGGGCGCAGGCGTTGCGGCGCGATGGCACGCTCGTGGATGACTTTCAGATTGTGCCGTCGAGGAGGATGCTGCATGTTTTGAATGTTCCGTCGCCGGCGGCGACGGCTTCTCTCCTCATCGGACGAACTATTGTCGGGATGGCGGAGGAGCAATTAGGGCTAGGGAAAAGATGAGGCTTGAATGTTGAAAGCGTCCCAGCGCCTGGAGGCGCGATCGATAATAGAGCCGGTCCGGGATTAGTTCTTGGTGCGGCGGACTAGTTCTCTTACGGGTTCCACAGCGCTTGGCGACATCTTACTTCCGGCCTTGGCCGAGCGGCTCAGAAGTTGTTGCTCGGGAGCGGCGGCGGTAACTTCGTCGGGCGAAGGAAATCCCACCATCGCTTTGCGCAAGCGGAAAACATAGAGCACGACTTCGACGCGGCTGGAGACACCGAGCTTGTCGAAGATGCGGAAGAGATAATTCTTCACCGTGTGTTCGGTAAGCTTCAGAGCAGTGGCAATCTCGCGGTTGGATAAACCCTCGGCTACACAGCGCACCACATCCTGTTCACGCTTCGAGAGCAGGGCCTGGCCGCCGGCATCGACCAGTCGGACTGGTTCCGATTCGCGAAGCGCCTCTATCACGTAACGCAGTTCGGCGCTGTTCGCCCACACCTGTCCGTGATGGATGCTGCTGATGCACTTGGCCAGACTGCCAGAGGATTCGGTGCGGGAGAAAACTCCGCGAGCCCCGCAACGAAAGGCTTCGACTACAGCCGAGGGGTTAGAGGTGTCCATCAAAAGCACGACGCGGGTATCGGGATGGCCGGCACACACTTGCCGGGTCACATCGAAGCCCTCGGTGGCTGAATCTTCGAGCAGCGAGCTCATTAGAACGACATGAGGCCGTTGCTCGGCCACAGCCGAGAGGATGGCCGCAGATTTTGGCTCGACGCCGGTGACGTGGAACTGTTCATCCTGTGCCAGGGCCTGCGCGAGCAACTGGCTGCCCATTCGAGTGCTGTCAGCAGCAAGAACCCGGATTCTCTCCAACTTCTGCGGAGCCGGAATCACGTGTTGAGCCATTCTCGAATTCTCCTCTTTCATCGGCAAATTAAAGTCGATCAAGGCAGTGACTTCTACAGCCGATCAACTAACTTCGTTTACAGCACAAATCAGCACAACGCAAACCAGTTCGGCACCTACACTGACGATGACGGTTAACCTTCCTGTGTAAGAAATCAGGGGGGATTTCTAACGGGCACGGACCGCGACGAATTGGAATGTCCTTATCTCGCTATGGCTTAAAAAGCCTGAATACAGCGTAAAACCTCAAATAACCACTGCCTAGAGAACATCGTTTGAGAGACTTTAGTCTCAATCATCAAATCAGTAAATGGCACACCAGTGCCATTCCTCGGTGGACATCGGTAACCAAGAGCTAGCGATTCGAGACTGCAAAAGTCGAAATAGTTTGCTTCGAGGAGAACCAGAGGTCCACCAATTCTCGAAAGCTCTGCGGACTCAGCGGCTTACCCGCACAAAATGCCACTTCTGAGGCTTTGCGTAATCGACTCTGGAAGTTACCAAAGAGCCGATACCAAACGGAGTAGAAGGTCTCCTTGACATGGGAGACAATCAGACGTCATAGTGAAAGGACACAGAGCGTTAGGTTGTCCCCCGCTATCGGTTATTCGACGCATCCCCACTACTACTAGGAAGTCCTAAAGGAGCAAGTACATTGGTTCTGACTAAACCTGATTTTGACGTTGCCATCATTGGCGGTGGACCCGCCGGCGGCTCCATGGGCGCTTACCTTGCGAAAGCAGGCGTGAGTTGCGTGGTTTTCGAGCGCGAACTTTTTCCCCGGCCCCACGTGGGCGAGTCATTGGTCCCTTCAGCGATGAGAGTGTTTCGCGATCTAGATTTCATTGGGCAGATGGAAGAAGCCAAATTTCCGCACAAGTTTGGCGCGGCGTGGACCGCGGAAGACCAGGGTGCGTATGAGATGAACTTCCAGGGCGGATTCAAGGAAAAGGATCACGACCAGATCAGTCCGGAATCGCACGTGGAGATCCGCTTCAACGAGCGTGCGCAGGAAGGCGTGGACCGCGAATACACCTATCATGTGGATCGCAGCAAGTTTGACTTGATGCTGCTGCAGCACGCCAACAAACTGGGAGCGGCGGTGTACGAGGGAGTCAAGGTCAAGGATGTGGACTTCGGGCCGAAAGAGCCGATCGTGCGCTTTAACATGGGCTCGAAGGAAATGGGCGTGAGCGCCAAGATGGTGATCGATTGCAGTGGGCGCAATACTTTCCTGGGCAACCAGATGAAGTTGAAGATCAAAGATCCGGTATTTGATCAGTACGCGATTCACACCTGGTTTGACGGTTACGATCGCCGCGCCTTCGCCAAGAAGGACGCGCAGCTTGATTTTATTTTCATTCACTTCTTGCCGATTTCGAATACCTGGATCTGGCAGATTCCGATCACGGATTCAGTTACGAGCATTGGCGTGGTGACGCAGAAGAAAAATTTTGCCAAGTCGCGGCAAGATCGCGAGCAATTTTTCTGGGAAGCGGTGGGCACACGTCCGCTGCTGCGGGAAAAACTGAAGGCGGCCGATCAGATGCATGCCTTCAAAGACGAAGGCGACTACAGCTATGCGATGAAGCAACTGTGCGGCGACCGCTTCATGCTGGTCGGCGATGCCGGGCGCTTCGTGGACCCGATCTTTTCGACCGGAGTCAGCATCGCCCTCAACAGCGCTCGCTTTGCGCACACCAATGTCTTGCGGTCGCTCGAGAAAAACGATTTCTCGCGCGAGGGCTTTTCGGAGTACGAAACCAAGTTGCGGCTCGGAACCAAAAACTGGTACGAGTTCATTTCGGTTTACTACCGGCTGAACGTGCTGTTCACTTATTTCGTGGGTGATCCGCGCTATCGCCTGGATGTCTTGAAGCTGCTGCAGGGCGACGTCTACGACGATGCCGCGCCTCCGGTGCTCGAGAAGATGAAGAGCATGGTGTCGCAGGTCGAGCAGAATCCGAAGCATCCGTGGCACAAGCTTTTGGGCGACATGACCGTGGACGCCTTTAAGCAGGTCAGCCAATAATCGCATTGCAAAAGAGTTGAGATTCTTAGGAGGAAGCGTTGGTTATTACTAAGCCAGATTTTGATGTCGCTATTATTGGTGGAGGACCGGCCGGATCGTCAATGGCCGCCTACCTGGCCAAGGCGGGTGTAAGTTGCGTGGTGTTTGAGCGCGAGTTGTTTCCGCGTCCGCACGTGGGCGAGTCCCTCGTTCCGTCTTCGACCAGAGTCTTCAAGGATCTGGATTTTCTGCCGCAGATGGAAGCCGCAAAGTTTCCGCATAAGTATGGCGCAGTGTGGACTACGGACGACAAGAAAACTCCGTACGTGCACGATCTCGAGGGCCTTGCTCCGGACTGCAATGTCGATATTCGCTTCGACGAGCGCCAGCAGGCAGGTGTGGATAAGAACCACACTTACCATGTGGACCGCGGCAAGTTTGATCTGATGCTGCTGCAGCACGCCAACAAGCTGGGTGCGGCAGTCTATGACGGTATCAAAGTTAGCGGGGTTGACTTCGGACCCAAAGAGCCCATCGTCCGGTTCAACATGGGACCGAAGGAGATGAGCGTCAGCGCGAAAATGGTGGTCGATGCCAGCGGACGCAACACTTTCCTGGGCAACCAGATGAAGCTGAAGGTTCAGGACACGGTTTTCGATCAGTACGCGATTCACAGCTGGTTCGATAGCTACGATCGAAAGGTATTCGCCAAGCGCGACACGAACCTCGACTACATTTACATTCACTTCCTGCCGATTTCGAACACCTGGATCTGGCAGATTCCGATCTCGGATGACGTCACCAGCATCGGCGTAGTCACGCAGAAGAGAAACTTCGCCAAGTCCAGAGAAGATCGGGAGAAGTTTTTCTGGAGTTCGGTGGGTACGCGGCCGATGATCGAAGAGACGCTGCGCAAGGCGAACCGTATTCGTCCTTTCAAAGATGAGGGCGATTACAGCTATGCCATGAAGCAACTGGCTGGCGACCGCTTTCTGATGGTTGGCGACGCAGGCCGTTTCGTCGATCCCATCTTTTCTACAGGCGTGAGCATAGCTTTAAACAGCTCGCGTTTCGCGCACAAGGACATTCTGAGCGCGCTCGAGAAAAACGATTTCTCGCGAGAGAGTTTCTCGAACTTCGAGAATACTTTGAGGCTTGGCACGAAGAACTGGTACGACTTCATCACGGTGTATTACCGGCTGAACGTGCTGTTCACCTACTTCATTAACGATCACCGGTACCGTCTGGATGTACTGAAGCTACTGCAGGGCGATGTTTATGACGACGCTACTCCCCCGGTGCTGGAGAAGATGCGTAAGATGGTGACTGAGGTCGAGCAGAACGAGAAACACCCCTGGCACAAACTGCTGGGCGATCTGACTTCGAACGCGTTCAGCCCGAACGCTTGAGAATTCGACGAGGCCGGGGCGTTCGGCACCATAATCGTTGCTTTGACCCCGGCTTGAGCCTTAACTTGCGCGCCTCCAATTTTTGCGCGGGTGCCTCTGAGCATCGTGACGGCAGATGGGAAGTCTTGCACTCTCCCCGATAAGAGGCTTGATGTCCAAGACCAACAGAAATTTCGTTATTGCTTATGTTCTGTTGGTGGGACTGCCTATCCTGGGCCTCGTGGGAGTGTTGAAAAGCGGACGCACTCTGACCGCTCCAATTTCAATCGATGGACAATGGCAGCTGCGGGCTGATCCGGCGCGGCTTGTGGCTTTGCCTTGCGGCAAAGCACTCGGCGACGGTTCGAATGCGACTCTCTCCATCTCACAGTCGGGCAAGAATTTTTCCTGGGGTCTCGGCTCGCTCAATAGCGACGGCAACTCGAGTTCGGCGGCCGCAGGGGTGATCGAGGGCACGACCTTGCGGTCTACGCCGCTTCCTTCGGCGGCCGATGGCAACTGCGGACAAGGCCACGAACTAACGCTCGTGGCCACCGTCAATCCCCAGACCGACCCACGCTCTTTGGCAGGTACCTTGTCGGTTAACGCTTGCCCTTCTTGCGCGCCGGTTGAATTCAACGCGGTTCGGCTCGCGACACCTTCGAAGAAGGGATCGCGCTGATGCCGGATCTCTTCAAACTGGTCCTGCAGATTGCCGTCATTCTGGGAGTTTGCCGAGTGGTGGGCGGGCTATTCCGCAGATTCGGCCAGCCGCGGGTCGTGGGTGAAATGTTCGCGGGCATTTTGTTGGGGCCTTCGTTGCTGGGTTGGCTGGCGCCGCACCTATCCGCTTATCTGTTCCCACCGGCCAGTCTGGGCTTTTTAAACGCATTGAGCCAGCTTGGCGTCGTGATCTTCATGTTCCTGGTCGGGCTGGGTATCAATCCCAACGAACTGAAGAAGCACGGGCACGCCGCTGTGCTGACCAGCCACGTCAGCATCACCGCCCCGTTCGTGTTGGCGGCCTTTCTTTCGCTTTATCTTTATCCCAGACTTTCCGATGATAGCGTGGCCTTCACCAGCTTCGCGTTGTTCATGGGATCGGCGATGAGTGTCACAGCATTTCCGGTGCTGGCGCGCATTCTGATCGAACGCGGATTATTGCAGAGCCGCCTGGGAACGGTAGCCATCGCCTCGGCCGCGGTCGACGACGTAACCGGTTGGTGCATTCTGGCATACATTGTCGTCCTCACTCGTGCCGCCCACAGCGGAACACCAATTTGGATGACGATTGGGGGCATCGTCGTCTTCGCTCTCGTCATGATTTACGGAGTACGGCATCTGCTCGGCGGAATGCAAATCTCCTACGAGAAATGGGGAGGACTCAGCGAAAACCGTCTGGCCTTGATGCTCCTGCTGGTGTTGGGTGCGGCGCTATGCACCGAATGGCTGGGTCTTCATCTCCTGTTTGGGGCATTTATGATGGGCGCGATTATGCCCAAGGAGCAGAAGTTCGTTCAGTACGTGCTCGACCGCTTCGAGACCATCACTGTTACTTTGTTGCTGCCGCTTTTCTTCGCGTTCACGGGACTGCGCACCAATATTGGCCTGGTGAAGGGCCCGGAGATGTGGATGTACTGCGGACTGATCGTGCTGGTGGCGACGGTAGGCAAGCTCGGCGGTTCGACTTTGGCCTCGTGGCTAACAGGCATGCCGGGTCGCGAGGCGGCTGGCCTAGGTACGCTCATGAATACGCGTGGCCTCATGGAGTTGGTTATCCTCGATATCGGTTTGGACATCAAAGTAATCTCTCCTGCTCTGTTTTCGATGATGGTGATTATGGCTCTGGTCACGACTTTCATGGCTACGCCCTTGTTGGAGTGGATTTGCCCCGACCGGATTTTGCGCGAAGGCCCCGCTAGCGTACCCGCGCATGAGGCTCCGGCCCGCACACGGGCATCCGCGGAGAAAATCTCGGCTTAAGCTTTCGCAAATCGGGATGAGGAAGCGGGATTTGATAGACTCCTCCTGTTCGACAATCACTCTTATAACGCAGAGTAAGCAGGAGCAGAACCCTTGGTCGTGCTAGTGGTCGGAGGTGCGGGATACGTTGGAAGCCACGCTGCGCGCGTGTTGCGAAGCCACGGGCACGAGGCTTTGATTTACGATAACCTCTCCACAGGCCATGCGCGCCTCGCGCGTGGGTTCGAGATGATCACTGGAGATCTCGGTGACACGCAGAAAGTAACCGCTGCGCTACGGCGGGTGGATGCGGTGATGCACTTCGCCGCTTACGCTTATGTAGGCGAATCCGTGGAAAATCCGCGAAAATACTTTCAGAATAATGTGGAAGCGGCTTTGGCGTTATTGAATGCCTGCATCGACTGCGGCGTGCGCAAGTTTATTTTTTCATCGACCTGCGCGGTGTATGGCGTTCCGCTAAGAGTTCCCATCACTGAAGACAATCCGCGGGTGCCCATTAATCCTTACGGAGTCACCAAACTTTTTTTTGAGAACGCGCTGGAGGCTTACGACCGCGCTTATGGTTTGCGCTTTGCCAGCTTGCGTTATTTCAACGCCGCGGGAGCCGATGAATCGGGCGAGATTGGCGAAATGCATCAGCCGGAAACGCATTTAATTCCTCTGGCTCTGGATGCCGCCGTGGGCGATCGTCCCGAGTTGGATATTTTCGGCGACGACTATCCTACTCCCGACGGCACTTGCATGCGCGATTACGTTCACGTGAATGATCTGGCGGAAGCGCACGTTGCCGCGCTGCACTACCTGGGACAGAATTCAAAGTCGATTGCGGTGAATCTTGGGAGCGGCACGGGCACGTCAGTGAAAGAAATCCTGGATGCCGTGGAGAGAGTGAGCGGGCCGGCCGGTTCCGCGGCGTATTGTGCCGAGAAGGCCGGGCGATCCTCCTGCGTTGGTCGCAGACCCCAGTAAAGCAGAATCCGTGCTGCACTGGAAGACGAGGCGCTCGCTCGAACAGATCGTTGCAACGGCGTGGAAATGGAAGCAGAGCCAGGCGGCTGATAAAGCCGGCAGCTAGCGGAAGGAAAAAGCGGAGAGCGGATAATGAGCGTTGATCTCTCGGGTAAGCGGGTCGCGGTGTTGGGTGCGGGGAAGATGGGCGGGATTCTGCTCAAGAGACTCCTCGAAAAGAAACTGCTGCGCCCGGAGTTAACTTGCGCTACGGTGGCTCATGAGGAGCGTGCGCAGAGCCTGAGTCAAAAGTTGGGAATCGCCGTGGGCACCGATAATGTGGCGGCGGTTCGCAATGCCGATATCGTTCTGATCGGCGTTAAACCGCAAGCCGTGGAAGAAGTGGCGCGGCAAGTTCAAACGGTAGCGACGCCCAAACAACTTTTTATTTCGGTGGCGGCTTCGGTACCGACCAGCCACATCGAGCGCGCGCTCGGAACGGACGCACCGGTAATTCGGGCGATGCCCAACACTCCTTGTTTGTTGGGCGTCGGAATCACGGCAATCTGCTGCGGCAAGTTTGCCAATGCTGAACATTTGGAAGTAGCCGGCGCCTTGTTTGCTGTGGGAGGGCGCACGGTTGCGGTGGACGAAAAATACATGGACGCCGTCACCGCGCTTTCCGGCAGCGGTCCGGCGTACATTTACATTATTTTGGAGTCGCTAGCGGAGGCCGGGGTAAAAGTGGGACTGCCGCGCGATGTGGCTACTCTGCTGGCCGCGCAAACCACTCTGGGCGCCGCGACCGTGGTGCTCGAGACGGGCGACCATCCTGCGCTTTTGAAAGATGCGGTGACTACTCCGGCGGGATGCACGATCGATGGCATCCTGGAACTCGAAGAGGGTAAACTGCGAGTGACGCTGATCAAGGCCGTGGTCAAGGCCGCGCAAAGGGCGAAAGAACTTGCGCACGGATGAGCGCATCGTAAAATTGGGACCTGAGAAGAATAGAAGCGTTCCTCTCACCGTCGAGCAAACGGCTTGACTTGCATACAAGCCCGACATAGCATTTCTTGGCAATCCTGAAGCTGGTGCGCTGTGCGGCCGTAAAGTCGGCCAGGATCGCATGGTCCGGTTAGAGCAGCAGCGCGCTTTCAGCGGAAAAGACGTAAACAGACTCCGGAGGATTCTCTGAAGATCGTACTGGTTCACAACACCTACCAGCAACCCGGAGGGGAAGACGCGGTGTTTGAGCAGGAACGGCAAATGCTGGAACACGCCGGCAACCAGGTGATCCCGTATTGCCGGACGAACTGGGATGTGGACTCCTACAAGGGGTTGCGGCGAATCAGTCTGGCAAAAAGTACGATTTGGTCTTCGGAGTCGCGGCGAACGTTCGCGGAACTTTTAAAGCACGAGAAGCCCGACTTAGTCCATGTGCATAACACGTTTGTGATGATCTCTCCCTCGATCTACTCAGCGTGTTATGAGGCGAAGGTACCGGTAGTGCAGACACTGCACAATTACCGGCTGATGTGTCCGGCAGGCACTTTTTTTCGCGACGGCAAGGTTTGTGAAGAGTGCATGGAAGGCGGCTTGCTCCGAGGAGTGCAACACGCCTGTTATCACGGCTCGCATTCCGCGACGGCAATTGTAGCTCTGATGCTGGCGACGCATCGCGCGACGAGGGACCTGGAAGCGGGAAATTTCCTGTTATATCGCGCTCAGCGAATTTGCTCGCGAGAAATTCGTGGAGGGAGGCCTGCCGCGAGAAAAGATCTTCGTCAAGCCAAATTTCGTTTCTCCGGATCCGGGCGCGCGCAACAGCGATGGAGAGTACGCGCTGTTTATCGGCAGGCTTTCGCCAGAGAAGGGTGTCAGCACGATCATTGCGGCGTGGAAGAAATTGCCGCGCTCAATTCCACTGGTGATCATCGGCGGAGGCCCGGATCAGGAACAACTGCAGGCGCGAGATCGCTCGCGAAGGAATGTCCAACGTACATTTCAAAGGGCAGATGCCGCGGCACGAGACGCTAGCCGCTATCAATAACGCACGCGTGATGGTAATTTCTAGCGAGTGGTACGAGACGTTCTGTATGGCGATCGCAGAAGCTTATGCTTGCAGCACGCCGGTAATCTGCAGCCGCATGGGAGTGATGCAGGAACTCGTTGCCGATGGACGAACTGGGCTACACTATACTCCTGCCGATCCTGCCGATCTGGCTCGCAAGGTGGAGTGGGCCTGGGGACACGCTGACGAGTTACGGAGCATGGGTAAGGAAGCGCGTCGAGAGTACGAAGCCAAGTACACCGCAGAGAACAATTATCCAATATTAATGAATATCTATGACAAGGCACGGCAGAACAACTAGCCTGCACACTAATCCAAGTGCCCGCCACTTCCACAGCGAAGAGCAAAATGAAATCTAGTCGGTGGGTTGCTGGCATTCCTGCAGTTTTTCTCATAGTGACTTGCACATCTTTCTTTGTGATGTCGGATTCGTCGTCGGGACCTCTCAAGTTGACCGCGCCGGCGGGCCCGGTTCCCCGCGATTTTTTCGGACTCCACATCCATCGTGCGTTTGGAAGCACTCCGTGGCCGCCTGTCCCGTTCGGAAGCTGGCGGCTGTGGGATGCGAAAGTTCATTGGCCGCAAGTGGAAATTAAGAAGAACGAATGGCAGTGGGACATTCTCGATCGCGAAGTAGAATTGGCGGAGAAGCATCACGTTGATGTGTTACTTCCCTTCGGCGAAACCCCGGAGTGGGCGGCCACTGGAGGCCGGTTTCGGATGGCAATCGTTGGGGATGTGGCGGATCTGGATGATTGGCGAACATTTATTCGCACGCAGGCGATGCGCTATAAGGGCAGGATCCTGTACTACGAAATCTGGAACGAGCCGAACTTGCCGCGCAATCGCGACATCGGCACGCCCGAAAGAATGCTGACCCTGGCAAAAGAAGCCTACACGATCTTGAAGCACGTCGACCCTGATATCAAGGTAATATCTCCGTCGCCAGTAAACGCAAACGGATTGGACTGGCTCGAGCGTTACTTGAAGCTCGGAGGGGGTAAGTACTGCGACATCATCGGATACCATTTTTATACCTATCACCGGCCCGAGACGATGCTCCAACTTATCCTGCCCGCGAAAGAATTGATGCGGAAGTACGGCGTAGACGACAAGCCTCTCTGGAATACAGAGTCAGGATGGATCAAAAATCCCCTCACGGATCGGATTGATTTGGTGGAGCAGGCTCCCGGATGGGCAGCGCGGGCCTATATCCTGAATTGGGCGGCAGGAGTACAGCGCTTCTATTGGTATGCCTGGGATGACGACGGCCATGACAGCATCCCCTTCACAGAAGAGGATCAGGCGACGGCGACCCGTTCTGCCTATGCTTATGGCGAAGTGCAAAAATGGATGGTTGGTTCGCGCATGGAGTCATGCGAAAGGCAGGCGGACGACAACTGGCTTTGCAAGCTTACGCAGGGTTCTGGGAATGCTGCCTGGATTCTGTGGAATGAGCGGCACAGCTCTAAGTTCGATGTGCCCAAGTCGTGGGGAGTGACCAGCGTGACCAAGCTCTCTGGCGAGAAATCCGCTTGGAGTGGAAATACGATCGACACCAGTGAGTTACCGGTGTTGCTCGAAGCGCAGGCTGTTCACCATTAGAGTAGGTTGGCCTGTACTTAAGAGCTAAGGGCGCGCGCGGCTCGAAGCTGCCCTCTTGGGTACAGTCCGGAGAGTTGTGTTCCGCAACAAGCTACGGAGTGCCCGTTCCTGTTAACGTAACAATTTGCGGACTGCTGAGATCCGCATCGTTAATGGTAAGCGTGCCCGGCAGGCTTCCCGTCTGACTAGGAGTGAAAGTGACCCCGATTTTGCACTTTCCACCTCCAATGATTGACGTCCCACAAGCGTTTGTCACCGCATAATTGGCGCTGGCGGTGATGGCTCCCAAATTCACAGCATTGATGCCGCTGACCTTAATCGTGACATACTCAGTCGCGCTGGTCGTGTTGATCGTTTGATTGCCGAAGTTCATTTTGAGCGGATTCACGCTGATTGCAGTGCCAGTGCCAGTGAGGCGCACGGTCTGCGGGCTGGATGGATCGCTATCGGACACGATGAGGTTTCCATACCGTACACCCGACGTGGTCGGCGCGAAGGTGAGGCTAATGGTGCACGAGTCAGAAGGAGCCAAGCTGGTCGGACAGGTAGTGGTATTAGTGTAATCTCCCACGGCGCTGACGTTGATATTAGAGAGTGAAGTAGCACCCTTGTTGGTTAGCGTGACGGTCTGTGAGACGGAAGTTGAGCCCAGCAACACCGTGGGATAAATGAGTCCCGGATACATAGAATTAGAGAGACTAACTTGGCTGCCGGTTCCTTGCAGGTTTATCACTTGAGGACTCGTTACATCTGTGTCGGTAATTGTCATGGTGCCGGTCAGGGGGCCCGACTGGGTCGGATTGAAAGAAACATTAATGGTGCACTTCCCGTTTACCGCGAGCGTTGTACATTTATTCGTTTGTTTGAAGTTTGGGGTGATAGTTACATTTGAGATTGTAATAGGCGTAGTGCGGATGTTCGTCAGCGTAAGAGCGTAGGGGACACTGGCAGTGCCAACGGTCTGTCCGCCAAAGTAAATATCGGAAGCTCCTTGAATGGGGCAGGTCTGCGGCTTCAAGATCAGCGTGGGCAGCGGCGTCTGGCTGAAATTAAAGCTGTCGGTTGTATCGTTGGCGTTGGCGTCGCGTTGGGTGAGCGGCGCCAGATTGAAGCGGTCTTCAATGAACTTCAATACGGAGGCGAATTCGTATTGAGTATGAGAGATAGTGCCGGCCCGTGCATAAGGCGAGATGATGAGCAGCGGTACTCTGGGACCCAAACCGTAAATGTCCATAGGCGGCGGGGGAACATGATCGTAGAAGCCGCCGAAATCGTCCCAGGTGAGGAAGACCGCGGCTGTGCTCCAGTTCGGCCCGTTCATCAGAGTATTCAACTGCTGCACAGTCCAATTCTCGCCTTGGCAAGCGCTGGACGGAGGGTGCTCGTTTTCGGGTCCGGTAACCAACCAACTGACGGCGGGCAAATTTCCGCTGGCCGCGTCGGTGGCGAATTGCGTATCCGAAACCACATGCTCGGTCCAGAGTGAGGTGTTGCGAATGTGATTAATTTCGTCGTAAGTATTGTAGGCGTATCCGTTTTGTCCCTCACCCGGTGCGTAATATTTCCAACTGATTCCGGCGCCGTCAAGTCTGTCTGCGAGGGTCTCGAAGTCGAAACAAGGGAATATCTCTGAGATAACTCCATCGGTCTCGTCCTCGGCCTGCAGCAGGAAATTCGGAGCGGCATCGCAGCCCCACTTGGGAGAGGCTGGCGAGCCTACTTTTTGAGTAATGACTCCGCCCGCTTGCGCGGCGATGGCGTAGAGATGATTTTCGAAACTATCCCCATGGACAGAGGAAAACATGCGGTCGGCGAGCACGAAGTTTTTCGCGTAGCTATAGTAATTAGCAATATCGCCGGGATTGACCTGGGAGTAAGCCAGATACTGGCCGTTCATATCTCCGAATGGGATCAAGTCAAAACGATCCATCTTTCCGTTGTCCACCGCGGTAAGGGCGGCGACCCATTCATGTCCAATATCCACGACCTGGTCTGGCGTATGGCGCAACGGCAGCACTTGACCAGCGGAAGTAGTTCCGCTGCTTGCACCATCGGCTCCGGGATACTGGCCAAAGTAGTTATCGAAGCTGCGGTTCTCTTTGATGATGAAGATGATGTGCTGAATCACCGTGATGTCGCCCGGCTTGCCGGCCTTGGGCGGGTTCTTAGCCTGCGCTCGAAGAGAGCCGCTATAACACGCGAGGAAGAGCAAACTAAGACCCAACAGGTATAGCTGCTTTACGATAATACGCGGCCTTTGCATCGATAGGTAGTCCATATGTTTCACCTCGGACGGAACTTGTTCACCTTCGGTCTCTTCGGTTCATGCCTTCGGCAAGCTCGCTTAGCTCACGGTTTTGCGTCTGTACTAGTTGACTCCTGTCCCTGACAGGCTTGCGATTGACGGATTGTCGGCGTTATCGGTAATAGTAAGTGTGCCGGTCCGACCTCCGGATGTAGTGGGCGAAAAAATAACGCTGATGGCGCACTGTCCGTTCGACGGAATCGATGTTCCGCAGGTATTCGTCTGACTAAAGTCGCCGGTAGTGGTGATCGTTCCTACGTTGACCACAGCGGTTTCTAGATTCTTTACTGCAATCTCCTGCGGAGGGCTCGCCGTGTTGACCTTCTGCTTGCCGAACTTTAGGGCAGAAGGATTCACTAGGATAGCTTGCGCGGTGCCGCTGAGGCGCAAGGTCTGAGGGCTGGCCGCGTCACTATCGGTCACCCACAGATTACCAATCTGGGTGCCAGGACCATCTGGGTCAAAAGTCACAGAAATCGTGCACGATCCTCCCGGCGCTACGCTACTGCTGCAATTATTGGTTTGCGAAAAGGCGCCTACGGTCGAGATTGAGGCGATAGAAAGGGGAGAAGTCGCGTTGTTGGCTAACGTGACAGTTTTGGTGGACTTGACATTCAGATCGACCGTCCCGAAAACAAGTCCGGGGTAAGCTGAATTCGAAAGAGTAACCTCGGAGCCAACTCCCCAGAGATTTACGATCTGAGGGCTACTCGCATCATTGTCGGTGATCGTCAAGGTTCCTGGGCGAGGTCCGGTCTGAGTAGGTGTGAAGGTCAGGTTGACGTTGCAATTCCGATTGGGCGGTATCTTGCTGCAATTGCCGGTCACAGCGAAGTCTCCGCTGATCGCAACTTTCGAAATATTTAATGTGGTGGCCCGAATGTTATTCAAGTTTAAAACATAGGGCGGACTGGAGACACCAATCTGTTGGCCGCCGAAGTATACGTTTGTAGCGGTATTGATGGGGCACGCGCGGGGAGTAAGAATCAAGGGCGGATTCGGTGGCTGGCTGAAATTGAAGCTGTCGGCAGTATCATTCGCGTTCGCGTCGCGCTCGGTCAGGGGAGTCAGGTTGAAGCGGTCTTCGATAAATTTAAGCACCGATGAGAATTCATACTGGGTGTGCGAAATATAACCGGGCTGGGCATAAGGAGAGATGATGAGCATGGGAACACGAGGTCCGAGGCCGAATTCGTCTAGTGGCGCCGGTGGCGGGACATGATCGTAGAAGCCGCCGAAATCATCCCATGTGAGAAACACCGCAGTAGTATTCCAATCCGGACCTTGCATCAGAGCATTGAGTTGCTGCACGGTCCAGTTCTCGCCGCGGCAGGTGCTGTTAGGCGGATGTTCGCTGGACGGGCCCGTTACAAGCCAACTTACTGCCGGCAGATTGCCGCTGGCGGCGTCAATGGCAAATTGGGTGTCGGGAAATATGTTTTCAGACCAGATAGAAGTGTTGCGAATGTGGTTAATGGCATCGAAGGTGGAGTACTGGTAGCCCGGCTGACCTTCTGGCGGAGCATACGATTTCCAGCTAATTCCAGCGTTTTTCAGACTGTCGGCAAGGGTTTGGAAGTCGAAGCAAGGGAAAGCTTCCGAGATGTCTCCATCGTCGTCAAGAACGGTCACGTGGGCACCCGCCTGAGAATCGCAGCCCCAGTTTGGGAGATTTTGGGTTCCCGTCGCTGCCGGAACAGAGATGACGCCGCCCGATTGAGCCGCGATGGTATAGAGATGATTGGGCAAGCTGGGTCCGTGCAGTGAAGAGAAGGTACGGTCGGAGAGTACGAACTTTCTGGCGTAAGCGTAGTAATTCGGAATATCGGCTTCGGTCATCTCGGAATAGGACAGGTACTCTCCGTTGAGATTTCCGTCAAGAATCAGGTCGAACTGATCCATCTTGCCGCCGTCGGTTGCGACCAGAGCGGAAGTCCAATCGTGCCCCATGTCGACGACTTCATCGGGCGTGCGTTCAAGATTCATTACCTGGCCGGTGGAAGTAACCCCCGTCGTAGCGCCGTCGGCTCCGGGAAAGAGACCGAAATATTCATCAAAGCTGCGGTTTTCTTTGATGATGAAGACTATGTGCTGAATAACGCTGATGTCCCCCTGTTTACTGGCGTCCGCGGAAGGCCTGGTGGTACCGATCTGGGCGCCCCCCTGCGCAATGAGGCTCACGACGGTGAACCCATTAAGAGCGCACGAAAATGCGAAGGTGAGCAACCACGATGGTCTTCGGCGGAAATGAGTCATGGATTTTCTCTCGCTAACAGATCTCGTTAACAGATTTCGAGCGGACCCAGGAAAATGATCTGCCAGGGCAACGGGGAGAGCAGATGTGGCGGAAGGCCAGAGACGACGCTCGGCCTCCGGCGTACTCAGCAGGTACAGGAGAACGACATTTCAACGGCCGTTAATGCCGGACTAAGGATTGACTCCAGTTCCGGTTAATTTCAGCAGGTGCGGACTATTCAATTCAGCATCCGAAATGTTCAGAGTACCTGATATGGCTCCAACCTGAGTAGGCGTGAAGGTGACTGTTATCGTGCAGGCAGTTCCTGGCGCCAACGATATTCCGCATGTATTCGTTTCCGAAAAGTTAGTACTGGGTGTGACACTGCCGATATGCAGTGGACTTGCACTCACGTTGGTCATCGTGATCGTCTTGGGCTTGCTGTTTTCGTTCAGATACTCGTTCCCAAAATTCAAGAACATAGGGGCCAGCAAGGTCGAACTCCCGACTCCATATAGCCGTATAGTCTGAGGACTGGTCGGGTCGCTGTCGTTGACAACCAGGTTGCCGTAAAGAGTGCCTGCAGTTTGGGGGTTAAAAGTAACGGTGATGGTGCAGGTTCCGCCAGGCGAAACCGAATTGCCGCATGTATTGGTTTGCGTGTAATTCCCGACGGTGGAAATGCTGTTGATGGAAAGTGGCAAGCTGCCATGGTTGGTAAGCGTTACTGTGTTGGTGGTTTGCGCGTTAAGATAGGATGTGCCGAGGTTAAGGCCAGGGTACTTGGAGCCGGTCAGAGTTACTTCGCCGCCTGTACCTTGTAAGTTTACCACTTGTGGACTGGTAACATCGGTATCTGTAATGGTTAGAGTTCCGGTCAGGGGTCCTGTCTGCCGAGGACCGAACATTACCGTGATTTGACAGGTCGCGCCAACCGCGAGAGTCGTGCAGTTGTTTTTCTGAGTGAAACTGCCGGCCGTGGCAATATTCGAGACGGTGATGGGAGTCGTGCGCATGTTGGTCAATGTAACCACATTCGGTGGGCTGAGAGCATGCACCAACTGCCCTCCGAAGTACAAATTGGAAGCCGAATTGATGGGGCAAGTCCGGGGGGTCAACACCAACGGTGGAATCGGTGACTGACTGAAATTAAAGCTGTCGGTGGTGTCGTTGGCGTTGGCATCACGATCCGAGAGTGGCGTCAGACCAAAGCGGTCTTCGATGAACTTGAGCACAGAAGAGAATTCATACTGCGTATGTGAAATGTAGCCGGGCTGGGCATACGGTGAGATGATGAGGAACGGCACTCTCGGGCCCAGGCCAAACTCGTCCTCCTGCGGTGGCGCAATGTGATCGTAGAAGCCGCCGAAGTCGTCCCAGGTCAGGAAGACAGCAGTGGTGCTCCAATCGGGCCCCTGCATAAGAGCGTTCAACTGCTGGACTGTCCAATTTTCTCCCATGCAGGTGCTGTTGGGCGGATGCTCGCTGTTGGGACCAGTTACCAGCCAACTTACTGCGGGCAAATTGCCGTTGGCAGCGTCGACAGAGAACTGCGTATCCGGAACCACATCCTGAGCCCACAGCGGGGAGTTACGAATGTGATTGATGGCGTCGTAAGTGGAGAACTGATATCCCTGGGTACCTTGAGGCGGCGCGTAATACTTCCAACTTATGTTCGCCCCCTCCAAGCTGTCCGCGAGAGTCTGAAAATCGAAGCATGGGAAAGACTCGCTGACATCTCCATCATCATCCATGACGCGAACGGCGTAATCAGAGGGCAAGTCGCAGCCCCAGTTGAAGCCCGCCTTCTGCGAACCTAAAGGCTGTGGAACGGTGAAGACGCCGCCCGAGGTTGCAGCGATCGTATAAAGATGATTGGGAAAGCTCTCGCCGTGGAGCGACGAGAACATGTGATCTCCCAGCACGAAGTGTTGTGCGTAAGTGTAATAGTTAGGAATGTCTTGCTGAGTTAGCTGAGACATCGTCATGAGCGCGCCATTAACGTTCGCGTAAAGAATCAAGTCGTAGTTATCCATCTTGCCGCCGTCCATGGCGGTAATGGCGGAAGTCCAATCGTGGCCCATGTCGACCACCTGGTCGGGCGTGTGTTCCAGCGTCATGGTCTGCCCGGTGGAGAGGAGACCGGTGGTGGCGCCGTCAGCCCCAGGATATTGCCCGAAATAGTTATCGAAGCTACGGTTCTCTTTCACAATAAAAACGATATGTTGAATCGCAGTGATATCGCCGGGCCCTTTGGCCGGTTTTTTGGGCTCAGCGGCTCGAACGGCTTGAGAAAAACAGGCAGCGGCGAACAAACATAAAACTGCAAAGGACGCGCAGCGAAGACCACTCGAAATGCTTCGAGTCATTACCGGCGGCATGAACCCTCTCGTCTTGCGAATGTGGATTGAACTCAGGCGGTGCGGGAAATAGCGGAAGGGGATGAAACGGAAGAGATGAAGCGCGGAGGCCCCGGAACTCGAGACCTCCGCGAAAATAGGTTTGCCATCTGCTCTTGACTTGTGAACGTGTTGTAAGAGCGCTTATTTATTCGCTCTTAGTTCTTAGCTGCGGGCGCGAGGAACCAGGGTATGGTTGCATCGTCCGTCTTAAAGAAGTTCATCAACATGTTGGCATCCTTCTCGCGGCCAGTGGGCAGCGAGTTGTGGGTGCCATCGTTGAGGAAGTCCTGACAGGTCCAAACCAATCCGTCACTGCGCGGGATCATACCGTTGGCCCAGTCATAGTCCGCCCAGCTCAGCCACGGCGCCGTTACCGGACCGTTGTTGGGGTTGTAGTTGAGGTTGGCGTTGCCGTTGAGCTGATCTTCAATCATTCCGCGCACCGCAAACGCAGTTTCGTAGGCGTATGGCTCTGGATCGTCGGGCTGCACTCTTCCGTTCGAGTAACCGGAGTAGTCGCGCGACGAGAAGAATGCCATAGTCAGGTTCGGAAACTTCGTATGCAGGTTATCGGCGATTGATTCGTACTGGCCCTGCAGAGCGACCATGTCGTTGGGGAAGGTGCCGGTGGGATAACCATCGATCACCATGACCCAGGCCGCAACGATCTGGTTGGCGGTTAAGCCGGCATTGGGCAGGAAGAAATTCGTCTCGGTAGTCCAAATCGGATCCGCCGCATTCGCGTAGCGAGCTGCCGTCAGATTCGGATTGGCACCATTGACCAGCACCAGGTGCGAGTTAAGCGAGGTATCGGCGAGCCCAGCCTGCTGGAAGTAAAAGTAGTTTTCGAACGTAACCGACAGCCCAAGTGATAGCAAGCCATACTTACCGTTGGGGTCGGGGTTGCCGTTGGCATCCAGAGGCTGAATCGCACTCGCGAGGGCCACACCGTCGGCGTCGTGCGGTGCCGGCATAATGTTGCTTCCGCCAGGATAGAGACCACCCTGAACTCCTAGGTAAGTCCCAGTTCCCAAGTCGGTAATCGGAACCAGCGGGGTGGTCGTACCGCCGATGTTCCACGAGATATTGTTGCAGGTGGCGCCGGTCGTTGCGGCAACGGACATTGAATTCGTAGCCGTGACTTGCTTCGAAGTGGAGTCCGTAACCTCGACTGACACCTTGTAAGTGCCCGTTTTCAGAGTAGAAGGAAGAGTACCGGAGATGATTCCCGCACTTGACAAAGTCAGACCCGTCGGTAGTTTGGAAGTACCCGCAAGCGACCACGTGTAGGGCGGTGTTCCTCCGGCTGCGGTAAGCGTGGCCGAATACTTAGCCCCTTGCGTAGCAGTCGGAAGAGTAGCAAAACTGGTAATCCCGAGAGCAGTCGGCGCCTGGGCCGTCCCGGTGAGGGTCACGCCTACAGGGTTCAGGACGTCGCTCGTAATTACTACAGTCCCATTGTAAGATCCGACCGCAGCTGGGGAAAATCCCACGGTCAAGGGCAGCGTTCCTCCCGCCTGCAGCACGGTTCCAACTCCGCCTCCGGTGTATCCAATCACCGAATAGGGCGGCTCTGTATAAACCGACTCCACCGTCATCGAGGTTGTGCCAGTGTTGGTAAGCGTAACTTTCTGAGTAGCCGTCTTTCCCGGTTGAACCCCCTTGAATGTCAGAGAAGAACTGGTTAAGCTCGCGACCGCACCGGTCGTAATACCAGTACCGGTGATGTTGAGTACGATGGGATCCCCACTGGCAACGCCAAGCGTGATGGTTCCGTTGAATGTTTGAGCGCTGTCAGGTCTGAATCGCAAGCCGTATTGTATTTGTTGCTTGGCAGGAATGTTCCAGGTATAGCCCATGCTCAAAAGAAATTCAGAGGGCGCCACGGTGATGCTGGTGATCTGCAGGGTGGTAGTGCATTGGTTATCGATGGTGATGCCCTGCTGCGCCGTGCTGGTTGTGCCTACTGCCTGGTTGGCAAACTGGATGTTCAAGCTGGACGGCGAAACGGTATAGCAATTCGTTGCCGCTGCGGAACCGGCTCCCAGGAGAGCGAGAAGTCCGGTTAGCAAGCTGCACCGGAGGATTCGAGTTGAAATTGTGCCTAAGTACATTGTGTACTCCTCTTTTCGTGTCTGTCGTGGACAGTTAGGGTTTGGTCTTCGGTCTAGCGAATTCGGATTCATCTTTTTCTTGTTGTGACGGCAACTAGCGTTTGGCATTTGCGTTGACGTATTCGCCTGGGGAAAACTCGCCCCTGTCCGAAAGCTGACCTCAGGCGCTAAAGCGCGAATTTCTTAGCGACTTAACCGGCACGACTGAAGTCGCACCCTTCCGAATCATTCTTTTCCCAGTCGTTGTCTTCCCGACTCGTGCTCTTCCCAGCTTTCTGCCCGACTCGGAATGGCAACCCCTTCGACTAACAGCCGGAGCCTTTCTTGCAGGTGAAAATTCTAGTGGCCCAGGTACAACCGCTTCCGTTACCCATCTTAAGGTTGCACTCGTTCAAGCCCTGAAGGAGGACCTGGTTGCCGTTCATGTATTCATCCACGGCCCAGAAGGTGGAATCGTCGTCGGGGTCAGCGGAGACGCTGACGTACTCTCCCCAATCGTGGTCGGTTTCATCCTGCCCGCTGCTGCCGCTGTTGCTGAGAATCGCGACGGGCGTGCCCTGAGTTCCGTCGGGGGCTACGGTTACAAAGAAAGGAGACGGATCGTAGTTCGAGAGGCTGCCGTAAGGCGGCGTGGTGGTTCCGGTCAGTGTGTAGGTGATGCCAAGATCGCCACTCTTATCCATCGCCACGCTGGGCATCGAGAGGAAGTAGAAGTCTGTGGTGTCCTGAATATCGCCGACCAGAACTGTTTGCGGATGGCTTCCGGCCAGAATCTCGTAGTAGCGAATGCCGGTGCGCTGCGTGGTCAGATCTTCCTGAACCGTGTGCGCGACAGCGAGATATTCGCCAGTATTCATGCCGGTTACGTTGCTGGGGATGTAGCGATAGGCTAGACGATACATCAGACGATCGCCAAGGCCGTCGATCGCTCCGCTGTCGATGCCGTTTGTCACAATCCCATAAGGTTCCGGAACGCAGGTGGTGACGTAAGGGCTCTTCGGGTTGTAGCAGCCAGGTGTGAAAGCGTGGCCGGTAAGAGTCAGGAACGAAGGCGGCGCGCTGTTACTGAGTCCGGACCACGTCCAGAAAGCCAACTGATTCGAGGTGCAGGGAGAAGCCGAGCATTGGATGTTGGTGCCCAAATTTCTGGGATTGACCAGAGCAAGGAAATACTCTCCTGAAGTGCTGCTCGGGATCGGATTGTCGCCTTCGAAGTCCGCCGGCAAAACGGTGTGGACCAAGCTCTTGTCGGTTCCCGCGCCCACCACGTAATTCGGAATGTAGGTGTAGCACTGCGGCGGTGTCGTGGAAAGTCCAGCTACCATGTCGGCCTTATCGAGCTGGCAAACTTCGAAGCCGACGATGTCGTAGTCCTTCGAAGCGTCTTCCAGATCCCAGCTCACGTAGTAGCCATCCGACCAGGTTCCGAAGCGGACATAGTCAGGGAAGAATTGAACTCCCTTGGCATCGTTGGGAATAGCGACGTTCAGGCTGTAAGCGTAGGCATTCCACAAAGTCTGTCCGGCTGATCCTGCAAGATTGCTGGCGGGCACGGAGCCGTTGGCTGCGCTCACCGCGATGCACAGGAAATAGTTGCTCACTTTATTAGTGTCGACATAATCGGACACCGTAGCCAGCACGAATGCGTTGTCGATGCGGTCGTAACTGGCGATGCCATCGAGAGAAGGATGCTGGCAATCGTTGGTATCAGGTTGCGGAATCTGCAGGAAAAGATTCTGTATGGGCTGGGGCGCGACGACGTTATTGGTAGTAAAAATCCCGTTGCCGGTGGCGCGGTCGTAGGCCTGAACCCAGTTATCGGCAAACTCAAGATACTGGCCGACGCCATTGCTGTCTGTCGGTCCCACTGCGCCGTTAGGGTCGGGTTCTTCGCCAAGCTTGTCCACTGAATTAATGAAAGGCAAAATAGTGGCCGCATCCAGCCCTTCAAACTGGTTCGTCCAGGATCCAGCGGCTGGAATTGCAGTCGTAAAGCCCGGGGGCGCGGTCACTGCGCAGGTGCCGGCTGAATTGCTGGCGCACCATATTTGCACGGGAGCGGCCGGAGCTGAACAAGTTCCAAAGGCGGGAGTGCCGCTGCAGTTGTTGTTGCCGTGACGCGGACTTATAAATGCCCGCACCGCGGAAATGTGAGTTTGTGCGAGCGGAGTCGAGCCGGCGGCGTCCTGCAGTTCGAAGCTTCCTACCCCAACCTGGCCGGAATCGCTTTCGATGAAGGCGATGGTGGTGCTGTCGATCACGTAATATTTCAGGTTCAGCGTACCGTTGGCGGTCTTGATGCTCGGGATGGCGATCGTGCCGTCGCCCGGTGTCATCGCGGCCGGGGCGTAGGTGCCGGACAAAGTCGCGGGGGCCAGCGTTCCGCCGAGATCGTTTTCGTCGAGTGTACCCGCAGTCAAATTCGGACTGGCGCTGATGCTGCCTGCGGTGAACTCGGCGATGTCGTCGACTTCCGTTCCGGTGTTGTCTCCCGTAAGATTCAATCCGTATTGCGCTGCCGCGAAAGTGGTTGCACTCTGCAGGTAAGCTGCGCCTTGCGCGAGGCCGAAGCTGTCGATCTCCAGTAGCAGAACGCCGCCGCTGGTGGGATAGGCGGCAAATTCGAAAGTATTCACCGCGCCGTTGTTGCTGAAGCCGGTAAATGCCATCTGGCAGCGTCCCGCGGAAAACTTGGTGCAGCTCGCATTCACGTTGGCCACGTGGTTAAAGTTGCCGGAGTCGTTGAAATCTTCAAAGCCGTTCAGGCTCCCCTGGGCGTCTGAAGTGAAGAGGCCGCCGGCGGCAAATGGGTTGAATGCGGCATCGAAGCCGCCTACAGTGAAAACCAGCTGGCCCACCGGAAAAGAAGTCTGTTGCGTGAAGGCATCGCCGGAGAGGACAGTTCCGCTGGAATCAGTCTCGATCAGCTTCACGTGAGTGGAATCGATTACCCACACATCAAAGCTGAGCGTACCAAAGTTGTTGTCGAGCTCGGCCTTGCCGTTGGTGCCATTCGTCAAAGTCAACTTGGAAGTGCTCGCCAGATCCAGGCCTGACAACCCAGCCGAGACGCCGTTCTCGTTGAAATCCTCAATGCCAGTAACGCTTCCGCTTGAGGCGATCGCGATCGCTCCCGCCGAAGCTAAAGGAAAGCCATTGGCATCGCTTCCCGAAAGCGAGAAAGATAGCGTGGGAAACGAACTCTGCGAGGCGCTGCCCTGCAGATCGATTGTGCCGCTTCCACTGCCCGAGTTGTCGAAGCGGGTAATCAATCCGTGAGCCGTTGAGATCAGAACGAAGTCGAGACCGATCTGTTCTGGTGCCTTGTTTACGGTGAAGGTGAGGCTGCCAGTGCCGTGGCCGTCGGTGCCGACGGTGTAAGTTCCGGTAGTGGCCACGCCGGTCTGCACATTGCTGATGGCGCCGGCTGCCGAGGTCAGGTCGAGGTCGTTAAGATCGATGGTGCCTGTCAGGTTGCCTTTGCCGTCAGCAGTAAGGGTGCCCAGCACCGCGAAGGCGGTTGAGGTGCCTGCTTTGGCGTTCAACTCCATCCCTGAGAACGAGACTACGTAGGTACCACTCAAACTGGTCGGGATGACCGCTGGCGTGGGAGGCGGCGGAGTGACCACCGTGGTTTGGGATTTGGATCCGCCTCCACAGCCTATAAGGGCAGCGAATGAGGAGAGCATCACCATTACGACGATTCGATTGGGTATTGACATCACTGCGAGGCCAGTCAGCGAACCCAGTTGCGGTCAGACCGTAATGCTTAACAACCCGAACCCTTCTGGCAGGTGAAAACTTTTGAGGCCCAGGCGCAACCGCTTCCGATTCCAAGCCGGTATGAGCAATTGCCAACTTGATTGCCGTTCATGAATTCGTCCACTGCCCAGAAGGTGGTGTCGTCATCGGGGTCGGAGGAGACGCTGACATACTCGCCCCAATATTGGTCGGTCTCATCCTGGCCACTGGTTCCGGTGTTAGTGAGAATCGCGACCGCAGTGCCCTGCGCGCCGGTGCTGCTCACGGTGGCGAAAAAGGGCGAAGGATCGTAATTGTTGACGCTACCGTGAGTGGTGTTGCCCGTGACGGTGAAGGTGATGCCGAGGTCGCCAGTCTTATCCATGGCGACGCTGGACATGGAGTAGAAATAATTGTTGACCTTGTCCTGAAGATCTCCTACGACGACGATCTTAGGCTTCGCTCCCGCCAATATTCGGTAATAGCGAATGCCGGTGCGGCGGCTGCTGCTGAGTTCCTGCACGGTGTGAGTTACCGCGAGAAATTCTCCTGCATTGGTCCCGGTAATATTGCGATAGGCCAGGCGGGACATAAGCCGATCTCCCACGCTGTCGATCGTTTTTCCGTAAGGCTCGGGGATGCAATAGGTGTTGTAGGGCTGACTGGGAACGTAGCAGCCGGGGGTGAAAGGGTGATTCGTAGTCGTCAGAATCGTCGGAGCGGCGCCACTGGTCAATCCTGACCAGGTCCAGAACGCCAGTTGATTCGAGGTACAAGGTGCCTTGGAGCATTGCACGTTGGTTCCGGGATTGGCGGGATTCACCATCGCAAGGAAATATTCTCCAGCGGTGTTGCCGGGAATCGGATTGTTGCCTTCAAAGTCAGCGGGCAACAGAGTGTGAATCAGGCTGCGGTCGGTTCCAGATGGGCCAACGACATAGCTAGGAATGTAGGTGTAGCACTTCGGCGAATTCGATGACAGGCCTGCGATCATATTCGCCCTATCCAACTGGCAGACTTCGAAACCAACTATGTTGTAGTTTTGCGAAGTGTCCAGAAGATCCCAGGCTACATAGAAACCGTCGGACCAGGTCCCGAACCTCATGTAATCGGGAAAGTAGGGGATGCCCTGCGCGTTCACTGGAATCGCGGGAGTTAATTGGTATACGTAAGCGTTCCAGGCAGAACTTCCCTGCTCCCCTTGGAGATTGCTGGCCGGCACGGATCCGACCGGTGCGCTGACTCCTGTACACAAGTAGTAGGCGCCGTGAGGACTGGAAATGTTGGCGTAGAAGAAGACACCGTCGATGCGATCGTAGCTGGCCGTGCCATCGAGCGAAGGAGTGTTGCAATAGGTCGTCGCACTGGGCGAAAACAAGCTGATCTGAGCTTGAGGAGTGGCTACGCCGCCGGGGGTATTGGCAAAGATACCCTTGCCGGTGGCCTTATCAAAAGCCTGCAGGCTGTTGGCGGAAAATTCCAGATACTGCCCCACACCGAAAGCGTCGGTGGGACCGACTGCGCCGTTAGGATCGGCCTGGGCCCCGGGTATGCGCCCGCCGTCCATGATGCTGGCGGCGTCGATGCCTTCAAATTCGTTGGTCCAAGTGCCTGTTTCCGGCGTGGTAGTGGAGAAGCCAGTCCAGGAGGTCCCTCCGGGGCAGGTGCTGGCGCTGTTGTTACCGGCGCACCAGACTTGCGGTGGAGCGAACGGCGCGGCGCAAGTTCCGTAAGCGGGATTTCCGCTGCAGTTGTTCTGCGCCTTCAAGGCAACGCTGCTCATTACGGAAAAAAGCAGAACCAGTAGGACACCCAGGACTCGGTTTTTCATCGGCATTTCTTGATTGACTCCCCTCACCGCGAGTACCGGGTAGCGGTAGTCGCTGTACAACATCCGTCCTCTTGCCGGGCAAAACCACTTTATACTCAATGGCTTGCGGCCGGATTTGACGCAGATTTAAGTTCGCTGCGGAAGCCATCAAGAGCTGGGGGGGTCGAGATGCTCGCGATGGTTCCCTTCTAATTATTAGAGCGTGAAAATCGGGTACTATAAATTTCCAAGTTTGCGCTCCGGGAAATGACGCAACATTTTTCTCCGAAGCGGGTTGATTTCTGCAGACTTTTTTTTCAACTTTCCTAGCCGCTGACCACGGCCTGTATCCGTGACTGTCAGATGGCTACTGCATTCACGATAACTTGCCAAACCGCATCGTTCCTTTGACGCTGAGACGTATCTGAAGCCAACGGGAAAGCTCGAATCTGGCTGCAACAGAATGAGGTAACGTTGACCATGCGACTGACTTTCTTGCCCTCACGACTTACGCAATTCACATTCTTCGCTGTCAGTCCGGCCGTGCTTTTAGTTTCGTGTCTCTTACTGCAAGGGTGCGGCGGCGGCGGACCAAGTTCGTCTTCCCGGATCATTACGTCTCCGCCGCCTACGCCGACGCCTGCGGGTTGTAGCTCAGGGCCTAATGTGGCACCACTGCGTCCGGCAACGTCGCTTCGCCCTCGCGCGTTATCACCGGCAACCCAGGGCGCCATCCCGGCGGCATATTTTGGATTCAATTTGCATCCCGGAGTTTTCACCACCCCTCCGAAATATCCATGGCCGGCCATTCCGTTTGGTGCAGTGCGCCTGTGGGCGACCGAGACTACATGGAACGACATCAACACTTCCTCCGGCGTCTACGACTTCACCACGCTGGATAACACCATCGCCGTATCACAGAAGAACGGGCAGAACGACTTCGTCTTCACTTTCGGCGCCGTGCCGACCTGGGCATCCTCGAATCCAGGCGATACCAGTTGCACGGCTGCTAACAACGGCTCCTGCGATCCGCCGATTGGCCTCAACTCGGATGGTTCCGGCGACGATTCCCTCTGGCAAAATTTCGTGACTGCAATTACGGCTCACAATAAGTCAAACAGCTTGCCCATCCACTACTGGGAAATCTGGAACGAGCCCAACATCCTCGTGGAGTGGAACGGAACTGCGGCTCAAATGGCTCGCATGGCGAAGGATGCCTACGCCATCATTAAAGCTGCAGATCCCACAGCCCTTGTAACCACTCCCACCCCCGGGGACGATGGAACCGGACAAAACATCAACAGCTGGGAGCCTGCGTATCTGGCAGCCTTACTTCCACTCGGAGGCGTCTTTGCCGACATCATCACCTATCACGGCTATACCGATGCTTGCAACAGCCAGGTGCCGGAATCGTCTGAAAATTCAAACCTGAGGGATCTCACTCTGGCAATCAGTCAATCCCCGCTCAGCGCCTCGCTGACTGCGTTACCCATCTGGAACACCGAAGGCAGCTGGAACAAGGATGCTGGACTTCCCGACCCCAATATGCAAGCCGCTTATCTTGCCCGGCTGTATCTGCTGCAGTGGTCCCTGGGTATCTCCCGCTTTTACTGGTTCCAGTATGGCAACACGCAAAATGGAACCTTGCTGAATTCCGATAATAGCCTCGATCTTGCCGGAACCGCTTACGGCCAAGTCTATGGCTGGATGGTCGGCGCTACGTTAACGAGCCCTTGCGCAGCCAACGGAACAGTTTGGACCTGCAGCTTCGCTTCATCCGGTGGGGTACAAGAACAGGCGGTCTGGGATGCCTCGCAAAGCTGCAGCAACGGAAGCTGCACAACATCCTCATACACGCCCAGTTCGAGTTACACCGAGTATTACGACCTTGCGGGTGATCCTCCGACTCCGATCAGTGGAACCGTACAGATTGGCGCCGAACCGATCCTGCTGACGAGTAAGAATCTTTCCTTCTGACCTTAACGCCGTGCAGTTAAGGAGCCGAAGTCGCCGGTTCGCTAATGCTTTTCCGATCAGCAATGGTCACGCATAGCTCGCTTGCGCCCTTTGCGGCCAAGGAACTCCAGACCGTGCGTATTGACATCGCACCATCCACTGCGCTCTCGACGGCTTTCTTGTCGGGCTGCAGTTCGCCGACGTATGTCGAAGTTTGGGCAATGCCATTTACGATCGGCGTGACCGTGTATTGCAGCCATTGCGGGCGACCGCTGTCACAGATCGCGGACAGCTTCAACACCGCGGTGCTCTGAGGCGGAACAATTTCTGCCGCGACCTCCTGCTGGCGCGGCTCATACTCGAGCAGCGTAACTTCAGGAACAATACTTGCCTGCCAGACGGTTTCTTCGACAGATGCGTTGCCGGTCGCGCCCTTCCCGCAGAAGGCTTTGCCGAGCGTGCCTGAGGCTGTGACCGTAGCGGCGGTTTTCGAGATCTCTATTTTTGCTTCGTTCCGCGACTTTGGAGAAGGTTGGTCCTCCTTCCAATCGGCGAAGTGATAGCCGGAGATGCGCACGTCGCGGTAAAACGGGCCGTGGGGAAGAGTAGGAGTCTTCAACTCCGATACCCGCTTTGGATTCTGGCAGGAGTTGTTATGAAAATCAAAGAGCAAGGGATGCAGAATGACAGTCTTCTCGACCGGGCAATAATCGGTCATCTTTGCTTGGATCTGATACTTCAGCGCACGGTTCGCGGCTATTTCCTGAGCCAAGACCGGAGCGGTCAACGCAATCAAGAAGAATGCCGCCAGAACAGTCTTCAAATTAGAGTGCCGTTCCCATCGAAACAAGTTCTTCATCATCATTAAGGTCTCGAGCTGGCGCTGCGCGTGAGTCTCGCGCTCAAACCGCAGCGCCACTCGAGATATACATTACTTCGTCGGCAACAAGCCGAAAACCGACAGCCCGGTTTGTGTTCCCACATAGACCTTGCCATTGATTACGGTAGGGACTGCGAATTTTACTCCCGGACCGGGAACGTCGCGCGTTCCCATCTGGCCACTGCCGTAGAGCTGTGTAGCAACGTTCCCCGCTGAGTAGGCACGCAGAACCGCAGCTGCTCCACCTTTGGGCATTCCGCTGGGATCCTGGATCACCCATACAATTCCGGTTTTGCTGCCGTTGGCCGAGATGGAAGGAGTGGCTCCGGGAAAAGCAAAAGTCGTGGGCGCCGTAGACACCGGAGAGGTGGAGAGTAAACCGTTCGTTAGAGAATACGCCACGAGCGGGCTCGCGGAGCCGGCATAGTAGACGTGGCCATTCCAATAGGCCGGGCTGCTCCAGAAACCGTTGCCTGGAGCGGTGACGGTTTGAATGTTGTTATTCGTGGTGGCGTTGTATCCTCCCATGTTGTCGCGGTCGACCACAAAAATCATCGATTCCTTGCCGCCGCCGATGATTTCGTCCGGATAAGTACCGGCTTGTTTGGGCACGATCATTCCGCCGCCGGAACCTACGTCGAGATCGTTGGTGCTCAGGTAGGACTGATTAAATGGAGTAAAGTAGTCGGCAACGGTAAGACCGTTCGTCCCGGTCGGAGTCAGCCGAATGAAGCTGTCCCCGTAATCGGAACCGCCCGTGTTCGCATCGAAAGTTCCATCCCCGGTTAGGACGTAAATGTTGTCCTCAATATCGGCTGCGAAACCGCTGCCGGCATTCCAGATCCCGCCTCGTTTGCCGTTGGCGGTGTCGTTGTAAATCGCGACCTGCTTCATGGTTTGGGCGTTGTAGCCCATGATCCAGCCATGCCAGGGAGCGTAAGCGAAGGTGCCCCAACCCATGTAGACGATGCCGTTCGAAAGTAACAAAGCCGTGCGCTGGCTTTCATGGATCGCTTGAAACGAAACCATGCCGCCAACGGCTCCTCCTCCCGTGCCCGGGACCGAACCTTCGATCACAGTGGGACCGGTAAACTTCTCGGCACCGGTCGTGATGTCGAGTGCATGCAGGCGCTGAATGTAGATTCCGTTCTCGACGGTAAAGGCGACCACATAAAGTGTGCCGCTCAGGCCGTCGATCACGGGCGTGCCGGTGATGCCAATGACCGGGCTGATGCCCGAGCAGGCGCCGGTTGCACCGCACGGAACTGCGCTTCCGCCGTTCAGGATAAGGCTGACCTGCCACAGGGGCGTAGTCACGAGGCCATCGGCATCGAAGGCATAGACGCTGTCATTCTCGGTGGCAACGTAGACCACGTTGTGAACACCCAGATTGGGAATGGTCACGTTATAGACGTAAAGCGGCTGCGCATAGACTTGGCCGTCAACCGCGTAAGTGAAGAGCTTACCGAACTGTTTCGGGTTGACATTGGTCGGAGTCAGGACGGTCTCGGAGAGATTTTGACCGGTGCGCTGGTTATCGTTGTGCCAGGTCAAAACCCCCGTATAAGTTTGTGCTTGCAGCGGTGCCGCCACGAGAGAGATGACGGCAAGGGCGGCGGCGATAGCCGCAACCGCGATAGCCGGGGTACTCCGCTTGTAGACATTGGTGCACATTATTCTTCTCCAGAGGGAACCTAGGGTTTGGGATCTTATCTACTGTTGACTACTTCTTCCTGAACTGGCTGGACCGCATCAGCGGGAATGGTTTCAATGGGGACGGCGTAGGCCTTGCTGTGACGGCGATTCTTGAACTCACGATAACTGTGCAACCAACCGAGTGGAGCGTTGCAGTAGACGAACTCGGTGAAATGGTCCAGACCCCGTAGGGCACGAAACAGCATGCGGTCGCTTAAACGCTCGAGGCTGCCGGGGGTATGCGACAGGGAGAAATCGGAGTCGGGATAGAGCGGCCAGGCGCCGCCCGATTGTGTTTTCCAGTAATTTACGTAGCGCTGGATCTTGCTGCGCACTTGCGACGAAAGAACTTCCTCGCATTCCTTGAAGCGCAGAATCTTCCCGCCTTTTACCTGCTTATGGTGAACGCCCTCGTATATGGGCGAGTCGTCGGAGCCCTGTAGTGAAGCCATGCGCGGATCGAAATTCAGACCAAGAAATTCGCAGACCTCCCGCATGGAGAGCTCTGTATCCTTGATCATTTCCTCATACTGAATTTCGTAAACGTGAATTCCCTGGCTGACCAGGGCATCGCGGCCGTTCTTCATCTCCTGATAACCGATGATGGCGCGATGCAAGAGACCAGGCTTGGAAAAAAAAGAAGAGCCGGCGCGAGCCCGCACAATGCTGCGGCAGATATCGGCCAGCTCTCTCCAGATAATGATGAAGCGCGCACCGGGAAATTGCTTCGCAAGCGCGGGCAGGCAGTCGTAGTAGTTCGGCGACTTCTCTCCCATGACCGCTGCTGAACCCGCATACTCTTGCCACGCTGCGGTTGCGCCCGTAGCGAGGTCAGGGGCAATGACAGGAATTCGCTCTTTGCGGAGATGATGCCGTGTGAAAGCGGAATTCCAGAATTCCCAGCGATCGCGCCAATCGGCGCTGCTGCCCTTGCGCGAAAACAGCGGCTGCAGCAAATAGAGATCGGCCTCATACATGAGGGCGATCTCAGGATGCTGATTCAGCAAACTGTAGAGCAAGGAAGTTCCGGACCGCCACATGCCTACAACGATGAGCGGTCCGGAAGTGGAATCAGCGGATTGGAAACGTTTCCGTTTCATTTTCATTAGTCGGCATCAACCATCTCGCGAACCGGTTGACGAACCACGCGCGAGGCGATCCAGGGATAAGTGAGCGACAGTCCCTGCTCGAGGCTGATGGAAGGTTCCCATCCCAGCACCTTGCGCAGACGGCTGTTCTCGCTGTTGCGACCGCGAACGCCTTGCGGGCCCGCCATGTTATGCCGCTTGTTGATGCGTTTACCGGCAATGCGCGCGATCATGTCGACTAAACCGTTAATGGTGACAAGTTCGTCGGTGCCGAGGTTGAGGGCATCACGATATTCGGAAGCCATAATGCGTTTCAGGCCTTCCACGCAATCGTCGACGTACATGAAGGAACGGGTCTGCTCGCCATCGCCCCAGACTTCGATCTCGCCGCCATTTTCCGCCAGAGCAACTTTGCGGCTGATGGCTGCGGGAGCTTTTTCTTTTCCACCTTCGTAAGTGCCAAGCGGTCCGTAGACGTTGTGGAAACGCACGATGCGGGTCTCAAGACCGTAGTCGCGGTAGTAGTAGTGGCAGAGTTCTTCGGCGAAGAGTTTTTCCCAGCCGTAACCCGGCTCCGGGTCGGCTGGATAAGCGTCTTCTTCGGTCAACGGCTTGACGTCCGGATCTTTCTGCTTCGCCTGGTTATAAACGCAGGCGGAAGAGGAGAACAGGAAACGCTGCACGCTATTTTGCCGTGCAGCTTCAAGCATCTGCGCGTTGATCAGAATGTTGTTCCGGCTGATATCGGCATGGAATGCCGTGATGTAACCGATGCCGCCCATGTCAGCCGCGAGATTGTAAACTTCGTCGATCCCTCCACGCGTGGCCAGGAGGCAGTTTTCATACTTGCGCAGGTCGAGAGCTTCGAACTGGTCGGCTGCGCTCGCCTCGTATTCCGGATACTTGATATCGGCGCCACGCACCCAGTGTCCATCCGCCTTGAGCTTCTTAACCAGATGATGCCCGATAAAACCGCCCGCCCCTGTGACCAAAATCCGCTTCTGTTTGCTCATATGTTGACTCTCCTAAGTTTGTTGTGAACCGACGAGGGATGGATGAGATCTGAATCAGCGAACTGCAACCAACGAACTGCAAACGAACGACAGCTAATTGAAATGTCTTATTGAAAAATCTTCGGCATCACATCTTCCTTGCAAACTGCCCAGGCAAACTTTGAACCATTGACAATGTAACGGCGCCACAGGCGCGTTGGCTCGAGCGCCAGGCGGAAGAACCACTCAAGACCATGCTCACGCATCCAGCCGGGAGCTCGCTTGAGGCGTCCGCAACTCATGTCGAAGGCGGCTCCGACGCCGAGCATTACCGGAACGTGAATCTTGTCGCGGTGCTGGTACATCCATTTTTCCTGCTTGGGAGTGCTAAGGCCGACCCAAAGAATATCGGGAGCAGCGGCGGCAACAATGCGTTGCACGTCGGCTTCCTCGGTTTCCGTCAAGGGACGAAAAGGAGGGCAGTAGGTTCCGGCAACGCGAATACCGTGACGCTCCTGCAGGCTGCGGGACACAAGATCGGCTACACCCGGCGCGCCACCGTAAAAGAAGTGACGATACTTGGCGCCGGTGACTTGGCAAAACAC
The DNA here is from genome assembly GCA_963789875.1 of uncultured Acidobacteriaceae bacterium. Lineage (GTDB taxonomy): Bacteria > Acidobacteriota > Terriglobia > Terriglobales > Acidobacteriaceae > Sulfotelmatobacter. Next base: position 258,682 of record CAWBMI010000004.1, read on the forward strand.
CTCGAAGAGTTCGGGGCCGCAGGCGCGGCGTTTCATCTGCTTGTGGCCATGGAAGCGCCCCATCCAAACTAGCGGCATCCCATCGGCTATGACCAGGTCGGCATGGTCGAGGACTTCGCGAAAGTAAGCATCTTCGCGTGACTCTGAAACTCCGTGCATGCCGGTGACGGCAACATAACGGGTGCGGCAATGCTCAGCAATCCATTGTTCGAGAATCTGCACCACGTCCGGAATCTGCACCGAATTGACGCGGACATTGAGCACGCGAAAACTGGGAATTTCCGTTGCGTCGGAGACGAAAGGAACGGCCTGAGTGGTGATTGCGTTCATGTCGTGAAGGGAAGTCTCTTAGCGAATCTCAGTGTGCCCAAAATTATTTAGATTGTGAGAGATACAGCTTCGCCCTCTGAGTCCCATATGAGGAAGGCTGAAAATTTGACGGCGCTTCCGCCATTCGCGTACTTATCTGGCTTGCCTTAAATGAAGAGACGCTTGCTTACTTTTTCGGGGAGGTACCGCAAAGGGTGAACTCAGGTTATGCGGCCATGAAAAATGCTGCAAGAGGCCAAAGGCCTTGGTTACAAAAGTCTCCATTAGGGTCTTAAGGGCTGGCAGTTTTTCGCTGAAAATAAAATACTTAAGTATGGCAAGAGTCTAAAGACTCTATTCGCCCACCCCTGATTCAAAACCATCAGTGTGCGATGAGTGCATCGAGCGCGCTCTCGTCCCGAATGGCGATATTAAAGGGCGGCTCCTCGGCATACAGGTCTAACCCGAGTTCGCGCAGGAAATCGCATACCTCCCGCGGATTCACGCCTAAATGAGGATGAACATCAAGAAAAACCACGATGCCAGGGCTACGGACAATGGTTTCGCGGGCTCCTCGAAGGACGTGCATGTCCGCGCCTTCCACGTCTATCTTTAACGCATCAATAGGGCGATCAAAATCAACTTCGGCCAAGAGATCGTCCAGGCACCGGGTCTTGACTTCAATGATTCCCTCTTCCCTTTGCGGCTGGCCGGCTAAGAGCGTGTGAAAGCCGCTTTTTTCTCCGATGTGGAGTTGCGCGCTTCCATTGCTATCGCTGAGAGCCATTTCGTAGAGACTGATATTGCTGTATTCGTTTTTCGCAATGCTTTTGCGAATCCAGCGGCAATTTTCCGGGTGCGGCTCGAAGGACAACACCCGTCCCTGGGGGCCCACTAAGCGGGAAGCCAGCAATGTGAAATCACCTTTGTTGCAACCCACATCGACGAACGTTGCGCCGGGATGCAGGAACTGTTTGAAGGCGAGGTGCTTCGATTCCTCGTAGCAGCCGAGGGCTCGCATCAACATCATGCGCGATTCCTTGATGTTGAGATAAACCCGCCCACCCTCAAACTTATACGGATAATAAAAGCCGGGCAGCACGCTCGACCACAGCGGGTAGGTTTTCAACAACAGCGACTTCCATGCGTCTGGCATTGCCTCTTGAGACTCCATACTTTGATGTGACCCTTCCCCTTCCACGGCGTTCGAAAAAAATCCCGGCAAGCTCTGCTGCCGTTCGGTGGGCGTTCTCTGCAGTATATCTCTGGGCGCTCGCGTCCCCTCCCTTACGAGAGTTCCTTGACATGTGAGCGAGCGCTTCATAGGATGATGCGCTACGTCAATTTTGTTCAGGCGCAGGCACTCCCCCTGCCCTTGCCGGGCGCGATTGATCTAAGGCGATGCCGGAGGATCCTCTGAAGATCGTATTAGTCCACAACACCTACCAGCAGCCAGGCGGAGAGGACGTGGTCTTCGAGCAGGAACGGAAGATGCTCGAAGCCGCTGGCCATCAGGTGATTCCCTACTGCCGCAGCAACTGGGATGTGGACACTTACCGGGGACTCCGGCTGGTGAAACTGGCTACAAGAACGGTGTGGGCCTCGGATTCGCGGCGCGAATTTCTGCGGCTGCTGCAACAGGAAAAGCCCGACCTCGTGCATGTGCACAATACGTTTGTGATGATTTCTCCGTCCATTTACTCGGCTTGCTACGAGGAAAAAATCCCGGTAATACAGACCTTGCACAATTACCGTCTGCTATGTCCGGCCGCCACGTTCTTTCGCGACGGTAAGGTTTGCGAAGAGTGCCTGCAGGGTTCCTTGTGGCAGGGTGTGAAGCACGCCTGCTACCGCGAGTCTTACTCAGCATCCGCTGTGGTCGCGCTGATGCTCGAAGCGCATCGCCTGCGCGATACGTGGAAGCGCGAAATCTCCTGCTACATCGCTCTCAGCGAATTCGCGCGCAATAAATTTGTCGAAGGCGGACTACCGCGCGACAAAATTTTCGTCAAGCCTAACTTTGTTTCTCCCGATCCCGGCGCTCGAAATGGCAACGGAGATTACGCTTTGCTGGTAGGAAGGCTCTCCCCAAAGAAACGGGTGCAGACCGTGCTCGAAGCGTGGAAGCGCCTGCGCCTCTCCATCCCACTCTACATTCTTGGAGGCGGTCCCGATCTCGAGGCCTTAAAAGCGCGGGCCGCGCAAGAGAACCTGGTGAACGTTCACTTCCGCGGCCACCTGCCACGGGAGCAAACTCTCTCCGCTTTAAACCATGCGCGCTTCCTGGTTTTTGCCAGCGAATGGTATGAAAACTTTCCCGTGACTCTGGTGGAATCGTTTGCCTGCAGCACTCCAGTAGTCTGCAGCCGCATGGGAGTAATGCCAGAAATCGTGGCGGACGGCCGAACCGGAATCCATTTCACACCCGGCGATCCTGAAGATCTAGCTCGCAAAGTGGAGTGGGCTTGGACTCATCCTGAGGAGACTTCTGCCATGGGCAGAGCCGCGCGCAGAGAGTATGAGACCAAGTACACTGCCGAGAGTAATTATCCTGTGCTGCTGGACATCTACAAACGGGCGCTGAAGCGGGCCTAGCTTCGGCGAACATCTCAGCGGCTAAGGTCCCACGTCCTTTTAACGAGTCTGCGGCAAGCAGAATTCCTCGCCGGGTTTGCGCCCGTTTCGGAATGACAAGAAGTTACTTGATGACCAGCTGCACTTGCGTTGACCACTGCAACTGGCTCTGCGGGCCGAAAGCGCCTGTGATCGTGATCAAGGCCTTTCCCTTCGGCGTGCCCGTACCGGTTTGCACGGTGAGAACGGAGGTTGCGCTGTTGGTGCCATCGGGAGTGACCGGATTGGTGGCAAAGGTACAGGTAGTTTGAGCCGGCAATCCGCTGCAGGAAAGATTGACACCCTGATTGAACTGCCCGAATGGCGTCACGGTAACGGTTGTATTGGCAGAAGATCCACGGGTGATCGGCAGCGCTGTGGGCGAAGCCGACACCGTGAAGTACGGCCCGAAGCCGACCAGATTCAGCGTTTGCGGGCTGTTGAGCGCGTTGTCGGTGAATTGCAAGGTCGCAGAGCGCTTGCCGTAGTTGTTGGGGTTAAACGTGACCGCCACTTGGCAAGTTACATCCACGGAAATGAGTGCGGGAAGAGTGCCTCCGCCGCAAGTGGTGGTTTCGGAAAAGTCCTGCGGATTGTTGCCGCCTAGGCTGATGCCGGTCAGGCTGAGATCGGCGCCGCCGGAGCTCATGAGGCTCAAGTTCTGCGGCGGGCTGGCCGTGCCAATGGGATACGAAGCAAAATTCGACGGGTTGGGATAAGTAAGGGCCGGCGACAACTGCACAACGCGAATGCGGTTATTGCCTGCGTCAGCGATGTAGAGGTTTCCTTTCGCGTCGACGACCAGGCCATCGTTTGAAATCTTGGCAGACGTTGCGGGACCGCCATCTCCAGAAAATCCGCCCACGCCTTTTTGGGCGTAGTCTCCGGCAACGGTGCCGATGATGCCGGTCGCGGCGCTGACGCGCTGCACTACGTTATCGTTTCCGCCGCCAATGAACAGGTCGCCGGCGGGATCCAGAGTGACTTCCATCGGCGCCCACATGCTGGCGGCGGTGGCCGCACTGCCATCTCCGGTGAGGCTGAAGGCGCCGTTCAGGGCATAGTCGCCGATAATCCCGGGACCGAATTTGCACCCAATACAGCGAATCTCGTTGTTATACGAGTCGTCGATGTAGACGTTGCCCGCCGTGTCTACGGTGACGCCGGAGGGATGATCCAAATGGGATTGCGCCGCCGGGAGGCCGTTGCCGCCTTTACCGGCGATGCCGACTCCCGCGATCGTAGTGATGATATTGGTGGAGGCGTTCACTTCCCGAACTCGGTGCACGCTGTAATCGGCTATGTAGAGATTGTTCGAGCTGTCGAGCGCGATGGCCAAGGGATCGGTGAATGTGGCCGAGGTTGCGGAGCCGTTATCTCCGCAAGGATTGAGCGGATTACCCAGCGGGCAGGATTTACCGGTTCCGGCATAGGTGACGATGTTGCCGGTGGCCGCCAGCACTTCGCGAATCACGAGGTTATTTGTATCGGCAATGAATATGTCTCCGGCGGAGTCGATCGCCACTCCGGTAGGTCCGTCGAGCGTGGCGCTGGTCGCGGGGCCGTTGTCGCCGGTATAACCGGCGTTTCCGGTTCCGGCGAAGGTGGAAATGGTTAGAGTGCTGGCGTTGATGAAGCGAATGCGGTTGTTCAAAGTATCGGCAATATAGAGATTGCCGTTGGAATCTTCCGTAAGGTTAAAAGGATCGGCCAGGATGGCGTTTAATGCAGGTCCGCCGTCATTGCCCAAACCGCCGCCGGCAATGGTCGAGATGTTGCCGCCGACGACGAATTGCCGAATGCGCTCGTTGCCTTCATCGGCGATGATCAGATTTCCTGAGCTATCGAGAAAAACGCTCTCGGGCCGATTCAGTTGAGCGCTGGTCGCCGCGCCGTTATCGCCGGCAAATCCCTGCGCTCCCGTGCCCGCGATCGTGCTGATGTTGCCACCGCTCACCAGGCGAACTTTGTTGCCGAAGGTGTCGGCAATATAAATGTTCGTGGTAACCGGGTCGATGAAGACCGACATCGGCTGGTACAGGTTCGCCGCGGTCGCAAGCCCGCCGTCGCCGCAACGAGTGGTGGGAATACAAGTTGATCCAGTGCCCGCGACCGTGGTAATCACCGGCGACGCTGCGGGCGCGATCATGCGGATTTTGTTGTCGCGGGTATCGGCGATGTAGAGATTGCCGGCGCTATCGAAGGCGACGCTCTGGGGATAATTCAAAGTTGGCCCGATAGCAGTACCGCCATCGCCGCATTTTCCGGTAGGCGTGGCGCAGGGCACGCCGTTACCGGCGACCGCGGCGATGTTGCCGGGCTGAATTTTGACTCCAAAAATCGTGACGGCGCTCGTGCCCATGTTGATGGCACGAACGCGATTGTCGAAGGCGTCGGCGACATAGACGTTGCCGTTGGCATCGAGCGCCACACCCAAGGGGAAGTTGAACGCCGCGCTGGTGGCGGGTCCGCCATCACCACAGGTTCCGGTGGCAGGCTCGCAGCGGGTACCACTGCCGGCGATGGTGGTGATCACGCCGGTCGTGGTATTAACCATGCGGATGCGGGCGGTGCCGAAGTCGGCGATGTAGAGATTTCCCTTGCTGTCGAGGGTGAGGCCGCTGGGCAGAGCCAAGATCGCTGAAGTGGATTGCCCACCGTCTCCGCCAAAACCTTCCACGCCGGTTCCGGCGTACGTGGTGACGGTACCGTTCGACATCTTAAAAACATAGGTGGAATAGGGGGCGGTAAAGTAAGTGTTGCCCGCGGAGTCGCGCACGGCCGCTGTGGGTCCCGGCAAATCGATGCTGAGTGCGGCTCCGCCAGCGGCTCCGCCGCCGGCGTAGGTGTTGATGATGTTCTGTGCGGGCGCCTTGGCTGGCATGAGCAGCAGGCAAAGCACGAAGGCGGCGAAGGCCGCGAAATAAGAAACCGGTTCTCGCTCGAGCTGAGAAGCTGCAGTATTGGAAATCGCTAGATCGCGAGCGTTCACAGTAATTACCTCCACAAAAAATTTGGTATGTCGGGAAAGTACCGGGGCCTATTCACCCGATATGAGTATTCAATTGCAGCACTTTGTTGCAGACGAGTGACGCTCGCGGCCTATGCCCCGGAATAGCCGAGCCGGGACAAAATATTGCCGGCGCGTTTCTGCACCAACTGGGCCTGGGTTTCGGTAAATTTTTCGCGCCAGCCTTCCACCGCTCCACTTCCGATGAAGCGGCCTTTAGCGGAGGCTTTTACGGGATTCTTCTTTTCCTGGTCGCGCATCTTCTGAACCGAGTTATTGGCCACGGCGCGCTGAATGACTTCGGGCGCGACGGGCACTTCGAGAAACTCCATCATCTTGCCCAGGGAAAGTTCGGGCTCGCGCCGCATTTCGTCGAAGCGCACCAGCAGAATCTGCGCACGGGCATCGTCTTTGGCTTTGACCCAGGAATCCACGTGAGCGGTCCAGGAGCCGAAGGGATTCACCGTGCCGCGCAGAAAGCGCTGCAAGAATTTGTCGAAATCGTCGCCCGCGAAGCCCAGCGCCTTCTGATAGTTGAACTCCGACAATGCCACGTCGCGAGCATCACGCACCAGGTAGATGGCTTTTTTGTACTCGGGACGGTAAGGCTCGTGTGTCTTGATCAGCCGCCCTTGATGCGGAAGCACGGGCGAGGCCTTGCTCTGCTTGCCAATGTCGGGCACCACCTTGTCGACGTGGTTGAACGACGGCGACTGCCCCAGCAAAATTTCAAAGAGCATGAAGCGCAGCCAGGTGTTTCCCGAGCGCGGGTAGGAGGCGACGAAGACATCCGACGGAATCAGGGCGCGATGGCGATACCAAGCCAGCGGCTTGTGGATGGGAGTCTTTCCAATCTTGTGGCGAACTTTGCGTAATGTTGGCACGATTTTCCTCTGACTATCAGGTCGGGGAGGTTTTGCTAGGGTGCGGCGAAATTCAAAGATCGCTATGCATTGGCGCGGAAAGCAAGAGCCGGCTCGCCGGCCGTCGATAACTGCCGCAGACGGATGCTCACTACAACCAGCGCAATCAGCATCATGTAAGGCGCGTCGGGGCGTCCCCCGAAAGTGGCATTAAACATCCCATTGATAAATAGATTGACGAAGGCCGCAAGACAGCCGACTGCCATATAACGCAACTGCGGTGTAGCCGCTATTTTGATGGTGCGCCAAAGGTTTTTCACAATCACCACCTGCACCATGATAATCAGGCTCAGGCCGATGATGCCAGTGTTGTACATGGCTTCGATCAAGCTGTTGTGCGTGTGGGTGCTGGCGAAGGGCGTATCCGGGTGAACCACGGCCATGAAGCGCGAGGCGTCGAAGCCATAACCCAGGATAGGCTTGGCCAGAATATAAGGAAGCAAGAACCCCCACAGTCCAGTGCGTCCGGTGAAGCTGGAGCCGGCTTGCAACTGCGAGTAGTTCGTCATGTAATCGCCCAGCGGAGTGAACTTCAGCGCCAGGACCAGCATGACGGCCGCTACTCCGGCGAAGATCAAGACCGCCTTGAAGCGCCTCTGCAATCCGTAGAAAAGCAGTCCGGCAAAGATGCCGGCAATGATTCCGGTTTTGCCTCCGGCGCCGACCATGATGATCAGAGAGATGGCGCCGACCCAGATCGGCCAACGGCGCTTGCCCGGCGTGTAGAGCATTAGACACAAAATTGCCAGCAAGCCGGCGATGCCCGAGATTGCGGTGGGAGCCTCGCGGAAGCGTTGCTCGAGCGCACCGGAGCCGTACTCTCCCAGGGGATCAGCTTCAAAGATGGAGCGCAACGTGGGCGCGAGAACCAGAATAAAGAATCCGCAGACGGTAATGTTAAGGAAGTCGCGGAGCTCATCCATGCCGGTGATCTGCTGCAAGCCGATGTGCATGACCAGAACCACCAGCGCCAGCTTGAAAGCCCAGGCGAGGGAGAACGCGGGATTCGGCGAGTACGCGCAGGAGACGATGCTGACCAGCGTGATCCAACTGACCCACTTGTAGTCCCCACGAAAGAGTCCGCGCAATGCCTCGGGATACTTCAGAACGATGATGAGAAGGCCAAGCAGCGCGACGATCCAAAGGATGCCCTGATCGTAGGCCTGTGAAGAGAAGCCCGCGCCTCCGGCGATGTCGCTGCGGTAGGAGAATACTTCTTCGGAGACCAGCAGTCCCCACCAGACGACGAAAATCAGCCACTTGGCCGGTTGGCTTGAAGCGCGGCCGTAGGCGGCCGCGAAGACCAGCAATCCAAAGAAGACCAACGCCGCCACAATTACGGTAGTGGTGTTTTCGTCGGCGACAAACTCGGTGGCCGTGGTCAGAAGAAATAAAGTAGCAAACGCCACCACGGCCATAATGGCGACGGTGGTGCCGCGCAGGCGTGACTTGACCGGAGCTGCGAGTTGGTTCGGGGTAGAGCTCATCTTCAATTTGAAATTCTAAGTCTTAGCGGCGGTCGAAAATCGTTACGAACGAACAATAACTCGAGACCGTAATAGCCAGGTCCGACTTAGAGCTTTCTCGCAACTCCGTTAGCTGGCGCCCGAGCCTTTCAGAACCGCGGGAATGGTCTTCATGAGAATTTGAAAGTCCAGCCACAGCGACCAGCGATCGATATATTGTAAATCCAGCTCCATCCATTGTTCGAAGGGGATGGAATTCCGTCCCAGCACCTGCCAGAGACAGGTAATGCCGGGGCGAACGCTGAAGCGGCGGCGCTGCCAGTCTTCGTTAAAGCCCTCGTAATCGCGCACTGCCATGGGCCGTGGACCGACCAGGCTCATATCGCCCTTCAGCACGTTAAACAGCTGGGGCAACTCGTCGATGCTGGTCGAGCGCAGGAACTTTCCGATCGGTGTAATGCGCGGATCGTTCTTGATCTTAAACACGGGGCCGCTGACTTCGTTGAGGTGTTCAATCTCTTTCATCCGGCTTTCGGCGTCGGCGGTCATGGTGCGGAACTTGTAAATCTTGAAGCGGCGCTTATTCAGGCCCAAGCGCTCTTGCAGAAAGAACACGGGGCCGGGTGACGTCAACTTAATGAGCGCTGCGACCAGCAGGAAAAGCGGAGAGAAGAACACCACGAAGATCAGGGAAATGGTGAAGTCCACACTCCACTTGATCACGGCGGGCCAACCGGCAACGGTGGTGCCGGTACGGTGCGTGATGTGAGAATCGCCTTCGAAATCTTCGGCTTTGGAGCGGGCGCGCTTGAGATCGAAGATATTGGATACGACACGAAGTAGAATTCCCTGCTCTTCGCAGAGCTCCGCGATCTCGCTGGCGTAGGAGTGCAACGAACGCAGGGGCAGGGTCACCACGACTTCGTCGACCACATTCGAGCGCATGAACGTGCGCAAGCCCGCGAGATTGCAGCTAATGGAATAGCCTTCCTGATTAAGCTTTTCCACGCCGGCCCAAGGCTCGTCTACAAAGGCGAGAATGCGATAGCCGAGCCATGGACTCTGCTCGATCTTGCGTGCAAATTGAACCGCAGCGTCGTTGCTGCCGACGATTACGATGTTGCGCAGGTTCTTACCTTTGGTGCGCACCTGCCGCAGCGCCACGCGAACCAGCAGCCGTCCGCCCGCCATAATGGAAGTCAGCGAGAACCAGAAGACGCCCACGAAAATGTAATCGATCATGGTGACGTGAAGCGCGAGCGCCATCACGTACATCAAGGTCGTGCCTACGGAAGTGGCTTTGATAACGTCGAGAACTTCTTCTCTCTTGCGCGAGAGACGTCGGGACTCGTACATATCAAAAAAGCGGAAAACCTGATGCCAGAGAAGAACGATCCCACAGAAAATGATGAAATTAGAAATCTTGATTCTTAACTCGAGGAATTCATTGAAGGACAACCTGGCGCTAAAGATTTGCGAGACGGTGATGGTGGCTAGTCCAAAACAAAGAAGGACCGTGGCCACGTCAAACGTCTGTACCAAATGCTTGAGCGTTTTGCGCTGATCGTTACCCACCGGGGCCCACCTCCAAGAGGTTCGTGACGCTGCTATTTTTGGGGGAGATACAGAAAAGAGCAGAGTGTGTTTGCAGATTGTTTGAAAAACGCTGGTCAGGCGCAAGATCGCAGCAATTTTCGCGCCGGCGACCTGCCCCTGACCACTGCGATTCTAACTTAAGTCGTCGTCCGCGGAGGTCCCGTGAGTAGCGACCATCGCAGCGGAGACATGAGCGTACTGAGCATCGCCGTTGCCACTGCCGTTGTAACCACTCCGGCCGCTACTTCTCTGCGGAACCGCAGCCAAGACGGGAATGTTCAACTCTGACATGACTTCAGAAGGAGTACGCAATGAGGGATCGAGGTACTCGACCGTAAAAACAACACCTGCGCTCAAAGTGGCCGCAAGCAGAACACCTACCAGGGCGTACTTCCAGCGATCGCCGGTCGGTAACGAAGGTACTGTGGGATTCTCAACGATCGAAACGTTCAGGATTCGCTGTTCGTCAAGGGCATCCGCCATACGCGCTTCTTCGCGCTTGTGCAGGTACAACAAATAGTTATCTTCGTTAGCCTTGGCGGTGCGGGCGAGATCGCGCTGAGTAAGATCTTTCTGTTCGAGTTGGCTCGCGTTCGCCGTATACATGCCGACGATTGCCTGGGTCGCCGCTTCGCGAGCCTGCATGCCGCTGTAGTCGGCTTTGGCCTTGGCCAGTTCCGTGCCAATCCAGTCGTGGGTCGGATTCACGTCCGTGACGCTGTCGCGCAGAGGCTTGCTCTGCTCGTCCGCGATGGAAGCGCGTGTGTCTTCGATTTGCTTGTCCACTTCTTGCACCAGGCGGTAGCCGGGCTGGTACTTGGTGAGCAGTTCAGTGCGCTTCAACTCCAGAGTTAGCAAAGCGCTCTTGAGTTGCTGCAGAACCGAAGCATCATCGGATTCTTTCACCTGCGTGGTCATACGTTCGGGAGTGGTACCCGATTGCTTCTGCAGATCCTGGATGCGCTTCTGCGTGGAAGCCATATCGGCCCGCGTCTGCTGCAGGCTGGCGTTGAAGTCATTGAGCTTCTGCAGGGTGATGTCGCGAGCGAGCAGCGGCGCTACGCCGCCCTGTTGCTTGGCAAACTCGCGCAACTGGTCTTCAGCCTGATCCAGATCTTTGCGGTAGCGTTCGGTTTCCTGCTCAAAGAACTTGACCTGCCCCGGTGGGCGGTGAACTTCCAGATGCTTTTGAATGTAACCGTTGGCCAGAGTCTGAAGAACTCTAGCGGCAAGTTTGGGGTTGCTTGAAGTGTAGCTGATGCTGATCAGATCGCTCTTCCGCACCGGCTCGACCTTCAGATTCGACTGCAGGCGCTCGACGGCTTTGGCAACCTTTTCATCTTCGCTACGACCGAAAAGCCAGCCGGAAAAACTCTTACGATTCTGCAAGCCACAGGCGACGACCGTCTCGCGCAGCACATCTTCGCTCTCGATGATCGCGACCTCGGAGTTCAACTGCTCTTCGCTGACTTCATCGCGAGCCTGGACCGGCATGCTCTGCTGCGATGTGATCACGGGATCGACGCGCTCGTGTTTCACCAGAATCTGGGTGCGGGCCATATATTCGGGCGGCATCAGCAAGATGGCGAGCACGGTACCGAGCAGCACGCCTCCGAAGCACAGCATGAGCAGGCGTTTGTGGCGAAAGCCGACGGCGAGAACATCGCGCAGCGTAAAGGCGAAGGTCCCTGTATTCTTGGCTGGATTATTGAAATCGTAATTCGTCATAAGTTGTCTCCTCGCGGCAACCACAGGAAAAGATATTCGCTCGTTAGGGGGCAATCTGACCGTAAGCGCCTACGCCAGAATTCGGTATGAAGGGCTTGATCTTTGAGAGCATGTTCTTGGGCACAAACAACTGATCTCCCGGATGCAGTGTGGGATCCTCGCCAAGCTTACCCTCTCTCATCATTTCCTTCACGTTGTAAATCTTAGCGGAAAGCCACTGATCGTTCACACGCCGGAACAGCAATACCTGGGAGTGTTTAGCGTCCCCGTTAAAGCCGCCAGCCATGGCGATGGCTTCCGTTAGAGTCGTGCTGCCGCGCAGTTCATATTTTCCCGGCTTGTTCAGTTGGCCGCTCGCAGTGAAGTAGGGCTTTTCAAAATCCTTGAGCACGACCGAAATCAAAGGATCGTTGAGGATCTTGCTGTAGGCCTCACGCAGGGTTTGCGTCAACTCAGGAACGGTTTCACCAGCAACGTGAACGTCGCCGACACCTTTGAGAGTAATAAAGCCGTCGGGTTGCACTGTTACCGACTGATTAAATTCCGGGCTTAGTTCGAAGTTGACTTCGAATACGTCGGCGGAGCGGATGGTATAACGCGGGTTGCGCGGCTGAAACTGGGGCTCAGTCTTCGAGTCTACCTTGGTGTCAACGGCAGCGCTGGTGGCGCTGACCGGGATCGGTTGCGAAGCATTTTGCGCGGCACTCAGCACTGGGGTAGCCAGCATTAGCAAGCTTGCGCCAACCAGTGCCCATTTTATTTTTATGGTTTTCATAATTATCAAAATTCCTCCACTGACTGCAAGTGGCGACCTTTTTCTCTCAGCGTCCCGGCAGCGATATTCTATTCTCGCCGCGTAAAGCAATCGATAAAATTAGTGTCAGCTCAGATCCAGCTCGATCGTCAACTTTGCAGTCAGATGTAGCTCCGCCCTTTGAGTCCCATTTAATAATCCAAAAACGGGGGACAAGTCAGTCAGATGAATGGGTATTGCTTCCACTCACTGCCGCTTTTCTAATAAAAATTGATGTTGCTGTGCCTACGGGGGGGAGCCACCACGCCGTGGTCGCTCCAAAGGCGCGTGTCCATTGACTGTTGCGAGGTTATACGGGAATGTAGATTGTTGCAAGGGGCCAAACAACTTAGTGACTAAAGGCCTCAACTCGAATGGACAGGGTATACGGGCCTGCCTCATTTAGAGATCAAAGTCTCTATCTAAGATTAGAGAATAAAGTTTTATCGCCTTATTTCTCGCCGCTATGGTTCCTTAGACCCCACTGGCAGCGCCTCTATGGCACTGCCAGTCGTAATGCCGGCCTCTGCCCGCATGAGACTATCCCGAAGCTTCGCCGCCACAAGGGTTACATTGGGCTCCGTAAACATAGCTGGATGGTTTCCCGGAATCCGGTGAAATTCGATGCCTTCTCCAACTAAGTCTTTCCAGCCCAGCGCGAAGTCAAAGTAGTCTCCTTGCGGCCAGTCGCTCGATTGCAGCATCACCATTTTGCCTCGGTAAGGCTGGGGCTCGTAACGATGGAACGCGGGATGCACTACGGCGTCCGCATTGTGCATTTTGCCGGCTTTGCCGTTGCTCCCTTGATCGAGTGAAAACTGCCAGATCGTCCGTTCCAGCTTGCGCCGCGCTTCTTCGAAACGAGTCAGGATGTAGGCTGAACCTCCGCGCACATCGGAGTGAACAATGTTGGCCAGATGATATTTGATGCGGCCCGTGTAGCGGCCGTCGCGCAGCGGGTTCTTGTAATAGGCCTGGTTATGCCCGTCGAGCAGCGCCAGCAGTGCAATCTCTTCACCCTGCGTATCGAGTTGCACAGCCATCTCGTAGGCGATAACGGCATTCACACACAGCCCTGCGAGGTAATAAGGTCCATGAGGTTGCACCTCGCGCATTGCTCTTATAAGAAATGTAGCAATGTCTTCGATGCGATAAGGCGTGGGCAGCTTGGTTGCGTCGGCGAAGGGGATATCGAGGCCGAGGAAGGGCTGCTCGAGGCCGATTTTCTGCGCTAGAAGCCGGAAGCGCGGCGTGGCTCGCACCCAGAATAGAGGGGAACGCGATCCTCCCGGCTGAATTTCGACGACGGTACGCGCCCGCAAACTCTGATCGGGACGTCGCAGCCAATCTGCCATCAATTCGATGGTCGGCGCCTGGAAGATGAATGCCAGAGTGAGCGGCTGATTGAACTCGGTTTCGATGCGATATAGAAGTTTAGCCGCCAGCAGCGAATGCCCGCCGACCTGAAAGAAATCTTGAGTGACATCGAAAGTGTCGCTTCCCAGAACTTCCTGCCAGATGGGCAGCAAGCGCGCTTCGATGGAATCGCGCGGAGAAACGGTCTCCGGAACCGTAGAATCCGAAAGCCTTGCTGCGCCCGAGAGTCGATCCAAACGCGCAAGGTCGGGGCGATCCGTATCGGGGCGATCCATATCGAGCCGCCCCATATCGAGGCAGTCAATATCGAGGCGATCTGTGGTGGAAGGATTGAGAGCCAGCCGATCCAGCTTTCCATTGGGCGTGCGCGGAAGGGCAGAAAGAAAACGGAAGCCTGTCGGAACCATATAGGTCGGCAAACGGGACTTGAGAAACGCACCCAGTTCAGATCCTGAGGTCGCGAACTCTTCGCACGCGACCACATAAGCCACCAGTCGCTGCTCTTCTTCGACTGCGACAGCCGCTTCTTTTACGTCAGGATGCGACGACAGAGTGGCTTCAATCTCGCCTAGTTCGATGCGCATTCCCCGAATCTTCACCTGTTCATCGAGCCGCCCGAGAAAAAGGAGGTTGCCATCGGGAAGGTAGCGAACTAGATCTCCGGTTCGATACATTCGCGCCTTCACGTCGTCGGAAAACGGCACCCGCAGAAATTTCTGCCGGGTAAGATCGGGCAGGTTTCGATAGCCGCGAGCTACTCCATCGCCAGCAATGAACAGCTCGCCGGGAACGCCGCGGGGCAAGATTTGCTGGTTGCGGTCGAGTACGTAGAGTTGCGAGTTGGCGATGGGATGACCGATCGGAATGGAGCTGTGCGCGAAAGTTCCAGGCTCGAGTCTTGCAGTGGGCTCGGTTTCGCAACGATAAACGGTGCTCCAGACCGTCGCTTCCGTCGGACCGTACTCGTTGAAGAGTTGTGTTGCCGGTAAGGTATTGAAATGCATCTCGGCCAACGGTCTCGGGCAGGATTCGCCGGCAAGAACCACCGAATGAAGCGAAGACAGCCGTCCGACATCGGCGATTTGCAGTAGCTCGCTGTAGAGAGACGGAATGCACAGAATATTCGAAATCTGATTCTCGAAAATCAGATCCGCAATCTGCCCTGCTTCCCAGGTGAAATCTGGGCCAGGGAGAACCAACATCCCTCCGGAACAAAGAGCATGAAAGATTGTCGCCACCGAACTGTCGAAAGCAAACGACGAGAGCAAGAGAAATTTATTTCCTGTGCCTGGGTAGTAGTCGAGCCGCGCGCTGGTCGACTGTGCCAGGTTGCGCTGCGTAATTTCGACTCCCTTCGGGCCTCCAGTTGAACCCGAGGTGTAAATCACATATGCCAGACTCTCCGAAGCGATCTCGACCAGTGGAGCGCGCGCGGCTTCACGATCAATGGCATTCCAATCTTTGTCTAAGCAAACTACGCGAAGCTTTCTCGATGACGACAGCGGAGGCAAATGCGGCTGCGTCAGCAGAACTGCGGCTCCGCAGTCGTCTAGCATTAGCTTCAGGCGCTCTCGCGGATAAGCTGGATCGAGCGGCACGTAGGCGCCTCCAGCCTTGAGAATGCCGAGAATGCCAACCAGCATTTCGACAGAACGCTCAACACAGAGCGCAACCAGTCGCCTCCGGCCTCACTCCCAGGCTCTTCAAGTGATGAGCGAGCTTATTGGCCCTCTGGTCGAGATCACGGTAAGTGAGCTGCAGGCTGCCACATTTCACCGCGATGGCCTGCGGAGTTTTCGCGGCCGCGAGTTCAAAGCGCTGATGGACGAGCGTTTGCGGATACGATTTCAGTTGTCTCGTAAAATTCGACTAGCAGCTTCTCGCGTTCTTGCTCCGGCAACATTTGGAGCCGGCTGATGCGCTCCTCCGGATTCGCGACGATGGCTTGTAAAAGCGTCTGCCAGCATTCCACCATGCGCGGAATCGTCTCAGCATCAAACAGATCGGTACTGTAGATCAGGCGTCCAGAGAGGCCTTCGCCGCGGTCGTCGAGCACGAAGCACAAATCAAATTTGGAAGTACCGGTTTCCACATCGATCGGAGTGAGATTCCACCCCGGTTCGACTTCCGCAAGCCCAGGCTCCAGCGACAAAAGAACGCGAAACAAGGGATTGCGACTGAGATCGCGCGCGGGGTGCAACTCCCGCAGCACCCGGTCGAGCGGGACGTCATCATTCGACAAGGCTTCCACGGTGGTCTCGCGCACACGGTCGAGTAAATCCCGAAAGGTTGGATCTCCCGTAAGATCGTTCCGCAGGACCACAGTATTCAGAAAGAAGCCCAACAACTTCTCAGTTCCGGGATGGTTGCGGCCGGCGGTGATGCTGCCGACAAGAATGTCTTCCTGTCCCGTATAGCGGTAGAGAAGCGTATCGAGGGCTGCCAGCAGAGTCATGAAAAGCGTGACTCCTTGCTGCCGGCTCAGAGCGCGCAGACCGTCGCTGAGTTCGCGCGACAAAGCGAAACATTGCATGGCCCCGCGAAAACTTTCACGATCGAGCCGGGGCCGGTCCGTCGGCAACTGCAACACAGGAAGCGTGCCGCCGAGTTGCCGATTCCAATATTCGATGCGAGCAGCCAGAGGCTCGCGGTTCTGCGCCTCGCGTTGCCATACTGCATAATCGCCGTATTGGAAGGGCAGCTCAGGCAGAGGAGAGAGTTCGCCCGTTGACCCCGAGGCGGAAGAATTTTCGGGGTTCGTGAAAGCCCCGTACAACCTTACTAACTCAGGCAAGAAGACCCGGTAGCCGGCGACACCGTCGAAAATCAGGTGATGACAGTTTAAGAAGAGGCGATACTCTTCGTCGGCCAGGCGGACCAGTTGAGCGCGCAGCAGTGGCAGTTTCGCGAGATCGAAAGGCTGGCGCGCATCTTCCGTCGCCAGGCGAAGCGCTGCGGCGACCCGATCGGATTCGCGGGAGATTGCGCAGATCCACCACCGGAAGTTTGATCTCGAAGGGCGGATGCACCACCTGCACCGGCTCGCCGTCGATTATCGCGAAAGTCGTACGCCAGGCTTCGTGGCGGCGAATAATCTCGTTGAGGCTGCGCTCTAGGGCTTGAGCGTCGAGAGGTCCATTGCGATGAATCGTGAATGGCTCGTTATAAAGCGGAAGATCGGGAGCAAGTTGCGCGTGTAGCCAGACTTGCTGTTGCGCGAGACTCAGTGGAATCGAGGCGCCGGGCGGGCGGCGCGGAATCACGTCAACGGCGCTCGTTGTTTGCGAGCGCTGCTGCAGATACTGCTCCAGCAGCCTGCGCTTCTGATCCGAGGTTGTAGGAGTTTCTGCCATTGCTAAAAGCTATTGGTGGGGCACGTTTCTTCTGACGACGACTTTCAAGGACGGCCCTGCACCAATTCGTCCTGGGCTGCGACTTTGCCGGTTACGCAGTCGAGCAGCTGTCCGTTGGTAACGTACTCCACGCCGCTGCGACCGCTCACATACTCGAGCACTTCCCGGAGTTGATCCCACAGGCCAAGCTTCTCAATCTCCCACGAGTGCCCGTACAAATGCCATACGCCGCCGTTGCGCAGAGTGCGATCGAAACTAACTAGCCCCAGCCGAAGCCAATCCTGGAAGCCAATTAAATCCGGGATCGATTTCAGCAAAACATCAAACGCTTTTGACCGCACTAAATTGCGCACATAATTCGATCTGCGATGAGGATACGCCTGCACCGTCGTCGGCATGGCAAAGCGATCAAACACGGTGCTCGATGCAAGCATCTGCGTGCCACGAGCGCCGCGATATCCGGCGCGCTCGACCGTCTTCATGACGTCGCGATTGAAGCGGCCTTTGGGATAGCAGAACATGCCGATCTCCGCTCCCACAATCTCTTGCAGGGTCAACTTGCAGTCGCCGATCTCGCGCGCCTGTTCCCACGCGCCCACTTCAGTGAGAATCACGTGAGAAACGGTGTGGGCGCCAATCTCGAAGCCGGACGCGGCCAGCGTGCGAAGGTCGCCAGCTGTGAAGGACGTCCCTTGATCGAGTTTGCCCGTTGGCACGTAGAAAGTTCCGGGCAGTCGAAAGCGGCTCAACAGCTCCGCGACTTTCAGGCCGCTGCGGTCTTCATCGTCCCAACTCGTCGTTACGAAAACGCGGGGCATGGATTTTCAAAAAATACAATTCGCCTGGAATTAGGACTTGTCGGCGTAAAGCTCTTCCAGATTTGCGCCCGCTTCGCGCGTAGCGAGTTTGCGGCCGAACAGCATGAAGGCAACCACGACGTACAAAAAGTTGGCGGCAATCATGCTGCAGATCACTCCCTTAAGGCCGAAGTAGCGGGTGGCGGGAATCCCGGCCAGCACCGCGACCACGCTCGCCGCGGCATTCGCCATGAATAACGAGCGCGGAGACTCCATGGCGCGCAGCAAGATTGCCGGACCCAGGCTAGCGCTCCAGATCGTGGTTTCCAAGGCGAACAACGGAATCAAATACGCCGACTCCATATACTTGCCGTTATATAAGAAGTGGAACAGCGGCTGTTTCAGCGGAATGAGAACCGCCCAATACGCGACGGAGCCGGCCACGAATAAAAAAGCCAGCCTGCGGTTGAGGCTCGCTGCGGCCTTGCGGCCACTTTGGTTTTGCACGCGCGCCGCGTAAGGCAGAAACAACATGGAAAGCGCCGCGTAAGTCTGCAGCACCGGGGCGGCAAGATTCATCAACGCGCGCAACTCGCCGGCTGCGGCCATTCCAGAAAAACTGCTGACCAGCGGAATGTAGAAATAGTTCGGAATCCAACCGACTACGCACGTGCCCAGCGCCCAGCGACCATATTCCCAATGCTTTCTTGAAGTCGCGCGCAGACTGGGGCGGCCGGTCGCCGGCTCCAGCGCCGCATTGAGCTGGAAGACCATGACCACGCTGGTGACCAGCGCGGCGAAACCCATCAGCAAGAAGGCGCTGAACGAAGAAAGATGTCCAAGGTGGAAAAATACGAACACGCCGCCGGTTACCAGAACACAATAAAAGACCGAGCCAAAGGCGGCGGGGCCGGGCATCAACTTCAGATAGAAACTGCGCCGCGCCAAGCCATGCGCCAGAATAAACGGAGTGGCAATGGTCATTCCTGCGAGCGCGATTGCCAGCACGGGAGAATGTCCCACGAAGTAGGTGACCACCGCGGATACAGCCAGGGCAAGGCACATCACGAACGACAGCGCCCAGTGAATCCAGAGAGTGGTCTTTAGATATCCGCGAATGTTGTCGCGAAACAGCGTTCCCGAAAAAACCGACAATGGCTCCAGCAAAAGCGATTGATAAAGAAAACCTGCCAGGATAAAAAAGCTGAAGGACAGTGCATACGCGCCATACTCGCGCGGAGAGAGCCAGCGCGCCAGCAGAATGCCCAGCAGAAAATTCGAGCCAGACATCAGCCCGTAGTCGACGACGGCAAGTCCGCCCTTGGCAAACCACTTGCGAAATGTGGCAAAGGCCCCGACCCGACTCGATTGAGAATTATCTCCTTCTTCTTTGGGTGGCGCAGGCTCTGGCAATTCCGCGACGGCCTGGACGCCGGCATGCAGATTCGCCCGCGTCTCAGGGTCGTTGCCATCAACCGGGTTAAGAGGCAGCTTAGTTGGATTCATGTGCGGGAAATCGCTGGGCTGAAATCAGTTTAACTGCAAGTCGGGCTGCGGCAACAAGTCGGTGGTAACCGTCTGTGATCGCTCTAGCTGCGCGCGTTCCAAACACTGGCAAAGTTCGGCGGCCAGGGACTGTACGTTGGGTTCGTTGAGGATGTTGCCGTGATCACCATCCAGTTCGTGAATCTCGAGGCCTCCGGTAGCATATTTCTGCCAGCCATCGCCGGGCTCTTCGAGTCCACGCAGCCCTTTTTCGCCCGCCCGGAAAAGCACGATCCGCTCCGGATAAGGCCTTAGCTGATAGCTATGCTCCGCAGCGCCGCAGCCTCGGCGCACTTTTTTGACGGCAGGGGGAAGAAACCAGAATTCGATTCTTCGCCTCAAATTCTTTCGATACCGTCGAGCTCTTCGTCTTACGTATGCAATCTTCTGCGCCGCAGAGAGCGTCATAAATCTCTCGATCAACGACTGCGATCCGCCGACGTAGGTATCCAGCAGGACCAGTGATCGCACCTCTTCGCCTTGTTCGAGCAGGCGCCTCGCCATCTCCAGCGCAACGTAGCCTCCGAAGGAATAACCCCCGAGGTAATATGGGCCCTCCGGATGCGCGGAGCGTAAGTCCTGCAGATAAACCTCCGCCATGTCTTCGACGCGGTCGAGGCATGTTTCGGCGCCGTCGAGTCCCTTAGCCTGGATTCCAAAAAACGGCTGATCCGGAGCCATGTGCCGGGCTAGGTCGCGAAAACGCATCACGGTACCGCCCATTCCGTGCACGAAGAAAAACGGAGGCTTCGATCCCAGCGGCTGCAAAGCAATCACGGCCGAGCGCGCGGCAGAGGGGGCGTCGAGCCGCACCATCGCGACCAACTCTTCCACCGTCGGAGCTTGCAGCAGATCAGTCAGCAGCAGGTTCTTGCCGAATTCTTTTTCGATTTGGCCCATCAAGCGCGCCGCGGCGAGGGAATGCCCACCGATTTCGAAAAAGTTATCGCGCACGCTGATCGGCCGCTTGCCCAGGATCTGCTCCCACAGGCGGGCCATGGTTAGCTCAGAGTTATCGCGGGGAGCGACAAAGTCTTCCTCCTTTTCTACCTCTCTCGCCTGGGGCAGTGGCAATGCTTTGCGATCAACCTTGCCATTCGGAGTGAGCGGCATCGTCTCCAGGAAGACGAAGTCTGCCGGAACCATATACTCGGGCAGGCGATCCTTCAAAAAGCGGCTTAGTTCACTTGCACTCGGCTTTGATTCGGAGGCGATCACGTAACCGGCCAAGCGCTTTTCGCTGTTCACTTCGTGTGCCACAACCACGGCTTCGGATACTGCGGAATGCTTTTCCAGCACCGACTCGATCTCTCCCAGTTCCACGCGAAAGCCGCGAATCTTTACCTGAAAATCGGCGCGTCCGATGAACTCGATATTTCCGTCCGGCAGACGGCGAACCAGATCGCCAGTTTTGTACATACGGGATTTCGCTTCGCCGATCGTTTCTTCGCAAAAGGGATCGGTAATGAACTTCTCGGCCGTGAGTTCGGGACGCCCCAAGTAGCCGCGAGCGACGCCCGGTCCGCTTATATAAAGCTCTCCGGGCACACCCTCAGGAACAGTTTTGAGCGCTTCATCCAAAATGTAGAGGTGGGTGTTGGTGATGGCCTGACCGATCGGCAGATTCTCGGGCACGGGTTTCGCCGGATCGGGCTCATACGAACTCACGATGATGCTAGCTTCAGTGGGCCCGTAAGTATTGACCCAACGCACGCGTGCGCCGCCGTATTTCAACCAGGAGGCGAACGCCGCGGCCGAAGCCTTCTCTCCGCCGACGATCAACAGACGCAGGCTTTTCGGCAGGCTTTCGCCAAACTCCGCAAGCTCGCGCACCAATTCGTGCCAGTAGGCAGTAGGCAAGTCCAATACCGTAATCTCGCGCTGGCGAATCCAGCGCAGAAAGCCTGATCCGGCGAGTGGCATGTCGTCCGTCCGCAGAACGACCGTTCCGCCGGCAATCCAGGTGGGGAAAATTTCTTCCACGGCGATGTCGAAGCTCAGAGAAGAAAACTGTAAAGTTCGATCGGCTGAAGTGAGCCCATAGAGTTCGATGGCAGCGAGATGATGGTTTACCAGGCCGCGGTGCTCGAGCATGACCCCGCGCGGCTTTCCGGTTGAGCCCGAGGTATAGATCACGTAGGCCAGACTGCTTGGATCTGCTGGGGCGGGATCCTCGCGGCTGCAGCCTTCGAGAATTTTCCAGTCCGAGTTAAAATGCACTACCTCCGGGGTCGCTCTGCCTAATTGCGAAAGCAAGTTTGGTTGAGTGATGAGCACCCGAGCTTTTGAATCTTCGAGCATGTAGGCGAGGCGCTCGCTGGGATAATCGGGATCGAGCGGCAAACACGCGCCTCCCGCTTTCATCACGCCAAGCAGGGCAATCGTCAACTCAAGTGAGCGTTTGAGACAGATTCCAACCGGGGTGTCTTTCGCCACGCCTTTCTGGCGCAGGTAGTCCGCCAACTGGTTCGCGCTCTGGTTGAGTTCGGCGAATGTGAGCTGCCGCTCTCCTTGGACTACCGCAATTGCGTTTGGAGTGCGGGCCGATTGCTCGGCAACTAAATCGTGAACGCATTTGCGCGATGGATCGTCCGTCGTCGCCTGAGTGGTTATCGTCGATTCGACATGCAAGTCGTTCGAGCCGGAAATGCCTGTCCCGGAATTTCCGAATTTCACTTTCAACGATTGCAAGCCGCGCAGGCCGAGATTCGTTCGCCATACAAGTTCCTGTGGCTCAAGCTGCATATCGGGGAACAAGCGCAGGAGCGCCTCGAATGCGATTTGCCCTTCCATGCGCGCGAGCGGCGCTCCAAAACAGAAGTGAGCGGCGTAGCCAAAGGCGAGATGCCGGTTATCCTGCCGTGCAACGTCGAAGCGGTCCGGGTCGGGAAAGCGCTCGGGATCGCGGTTGGCGGCCGCCATCACGGCGATCACGGCTTGCCGCTTGCGAATCAACTGCCCGCCAAGTTCGCGGTCAGAGGGCGCGAGACGGGCGGTATGCTGGCTGGGACTTTCGAAGCGCAACATTTCTTCTACCGCGGATGGAATCAAAGTCAAATCGCCGCGCAGCTTTTGCATCTCTGCCGGATGCCGCAACAAAGTCAGCAGACCGTTGCCGATCAGATTTGTCGTAGTTTCCTGTCCGCCGACCATCGTGATGATGACGTTCGCCACCACTTCTTCATCGCCCAGGCGATCGCCATCGATTTCGGCGGTAAGCAGGGAGTGAATTAGGCCTTCGCGCGGATGCTGTTTCTGTTCCTGCACAGCATCCCGAAAATAGGCGGTCATCTCGTCGACCGTGCGAAGCATGACTTCTGCGTGATCTGGATTGTGCTGAAAATTTCCCAGCATTTCGGCGAAGTTGCCCGACCACACTTTCAACTTGCGATGATCGTCGACCGGCACCCCCAGCATCTCAGCGGTCACAATGGCCGGAAGAGGCTCGGCCAATTCTGCGATCACATCCATGCCGCCTTTTTCGCGGACGCCAGATAAAAGGCGATCCACGATTCCGCGAATGTGTTCCCGCAGAATCTGGATGCGAGCCGGAGTGAAGGCCTTCGATGCCAGGCTACGCAGACGGGTGTGCGCCGGCGCGTCCATGAAGAGCATCTGGTTCACCATCAACTGCGCCAGCGGGCTGATTTTTGAAAGTCCCATGCCATCGAGTTGCTCGGGAGTGGGGGTGCGGTCGGCAGAGAAATTCTGCAGCACTTCGAGCACATCGGCATAACGGGTCACGATCCAGGCGTGCAGGAACGAATCCCAGTGCACCGGAGCTTCGCGCCGCAACCGATGAAAAAGTGGGTAGGGATTAGCGAGGACCGTCGGGTCAAGCAGGTGATACAGACTAAGAGCGGCGCCGGGACTCTCAAGCCGGGAAACGGGTTGGTTCTCAGGAGGCATTACAGGAATATTTTGTCGAAAAAGCGACCGCTCACCCAAGGCCGGTCGAGGCCATGAGTCAGCATACAACGGATATTGTTACTGGGGCGACGAAGAAAAGAGAGACAAGAAATGAGCGATCTCTAACATCGAGAACTGCGGCAGAGAAAAGCGTGGCACTTCGACGAAGGTTAATCGGTGTGGAGGCGATGCGCTTCAAGAGCATTCACCGGTTCGAGCTTGGCTAGAATCAGGGTTTCAATCGCAGTGGACATTTCCGCCAGCGTGGGGTGATCGAAAAGCTGCAGCAGCGGCAGTTCCACTCCGAAAGCTTCGTTCACACGCGCGATCAATTGCGTGCCCAGAAGCGAATGTCCACCCAGCATAAAGAAATTGTCGTTGGCGCCGATGCGGTCAACGCGCAGCAGAGAAGAAATAATTACGGCGAGGCGTTCCTGCACTGGGCCGCTGGGTGGTATAAAGTTCTCTTCATGCAGGCGATTGCCTTCACTTGGCACCGGTAAGGCGGCCCGATCAATCTTACCGTTCGTGGTTACGGGCAAGGATTCCATTCTCACGAACGCAGAGGGCACCATGTAATCGGGCAGGCGCTTGCTCAGGTGCTCGCGCAATCTTGCGCTCGTGACCGTGGATGCGACTACGTACGCAACTAGCGATTTCTCGCCGCCATGCTTCTCCCGCGCAACTACAGCGCTCGCCTCCACATCCGGATGCTCGTCAAGAGCCCGGACAATCTCATTCGGTTCAATGCGGAAGCCGCGAATCTTGATCTGCTCGTCGAGACGGCCGAGAAATTCGATCTCGCCGCTGGGCAGGTACCGCGCCAAGTCTCCCGGTGCGGTACAGACGATCACCGGGCTTCGAACTGAAAGGATTGGTAACGAATTTTTCTGCCGTCAAGTCTGGGCGGTTGCGATAACCTCGGGCCAGTCCGGCCCCAGCGATGCAAAGCTCGCCCGCTTGTCGCACCGGCAATTCGTGCATTCTCTCATCAACGATGTAGATCTGCGTGTTGTCGATTGGATGCCCGATTGATGGAAGTTCCTTCTGAGAACCAGGCGCGACAATTCCGGAAGTAGCGACCACCGTACACTCCGTTGGACCGTAATTGTTCACCAGCGCGAAAGGCAAGCCCGCACCTGGCCGGTGATGCAGAGTGTCGGCGCCGGTCAGCAAAATGCGAAGCGCGGTTCGCTCAGGCCATTGCAGCAAGAGCATGCGCTCGGCCATCGGTGTGGCGAGAAACGTAATCGTGATATTTTGCGCGACCAGCCAATCGCGCAGGGCCTCGGGGTTTGTGCGGCAAGACTCGGGCGTGATGTGTACCGATGCACCTGCCGCTAAGTAGGGCCATATCTCCCAGACCGCGGCATCGAAGCCGACTGCCGCTTGCTGTGTGGCACGATCTTGCGGCGTGATGTGAAAAGCGCGGCGATGCCACACAACCAGATTCGCCAGACCGCCGTGCGTGATTTCGACTCCTTTGGGCTGGCCGGTAGAGCCCGAGGTATAGATCACGTACGCGAGATTTTCTTCCGTCACTGAACACGGAAGAGCGTCGCAGGGAAACTTTGCTATCTCGTCAGCCTGCTTTTGCAGATCGACGAATTGCCAACTGCCTTTAGGCAGCTTTACGGCGGAGGCGCCCTCCGTGAGCAGCACGCCAACGTCGGCATCGCGCAGCTTGAAGTTAATGCGCTCGGCTGGAAGAGTCGAATCCAGCGGAACATAGGCTCCGCCGGCCTTAAGAATGGCGAGGGCCGCGATCACCATCGCAGGCGAGCGGCCTACGCACAAAGCCACTAAGGCATCCGGGCCCACTCCCAGAGACTTCAGGTAGTGCGCTAGTTGGTTCGACCGACGATCAAGCTCGGCGTAAGTGAGTACTTCTGACGCGGCAAAGACAGCGATGGCGTTTGGCGCCGCCACCGCCTGCGCGGTGACTAATTCCGGCACCACAGAGTACCGGATACCGCTCTCGAACTGATTCTCAGCCGACATAAGATACGACTTGGCTTGAATACCTATTTCTTGCTCTTGCTGATCACGAGCTGCTCGATCATGTCGATGCTCTGCAGATTCTCGGCGCTGATTTCCTCGTCGGCAACCTTTACGCCGAAGTTCTCTTCGAGAAAAGTCACCAGGCGGAAGATGCCTAGAGAGTCGACCACACCGTTGTCGATCAGCGATTCGTCGTCGCTCACCTGATTGATGCCCTTGGCGGCGGCCAGTTCTTCAGTCACGAATTGGCGGATTTGATCTTTAATGTTGACGGCGGTTTCTTTCGTGGACATTTGTTGCTCCCTTGGGATTGGAATTATGATTTATAGCAAAATCTTTTGGGGCGTGCGCGTTCTCGAATTACGAGACCGCTACTGGCTGGCTATCTTTTGCCAAGCCTACGCGATCCACCTTGCCAGTCGAAGTCTTGGGCAGGCTCTCGCGGAACTCGATGAACTCCGGAATCATGTATTTCGGAATGAGCGTGCCGCAATGCTGCTGCAACTCGGCGGCCTGCACCGAATCCGCCTTGTGGGCGGCCACGATCGCCTTGATGCGATTGCCGACCACTTCGTCAGGAACTGCTATAGCCGCCGCTTCGCGGATTGCAGGATGACTGAGCAGCGCGCTTTCAATCTCTCCCAGTTCGATGCGGTAGCCGCGGCTCTTGATCATGCTGTCGCGGCGTCCGACAAAATAGTAGTTGCCATCTTCTGCCAGCGTAACCAGGTCACCGGTCCGATACATTTTCTCTTCGAAGTTATTCTGGAACCGGTTGGGTATCACCATCTTTTTAGTTTTTTCTTCGTCGCCCCAGTAACCGTAGGTGACGGCAGGTCCGCGCACGTAGAGTTCTCCACTATCGCCGGGGCGCGTTACGATTTCATCCTTATCGTTTACGGCAAAAACTTCTGTGTTTTCGCAGGCGATGCCGATGGGAAGTTTATCCATGCTGGCCAGCCGCTCGCGATCCACTTTGTAATAGGTGCAGACGTTGGTTTCGGTGGGGCCGTAGAGATTTTGCAATTCAACCGCGGGCAGAAGTCGGGCCAACTGCTTCAGATATTTCATCGGAAAGACTTCGCCAGCGAAGAGAACTGTACGCAGATGCGGCACTTTCTCGGCTTTCAAGTCAGCATGCAACAAGAGCAACACCAGCGCGGAAGGAACCGAATACCAAACTGTGATCTGATGGGTCTCGATAAATTTCTGCAGCGTGGTGGGGAACAGCGCGATCTCTTCCGTAACCAAATAAACCGTCGCGCCGGCCTCGATGGCGTTGTAAACATCGAACACTGAGAGATCGAAGTGCAAGGGCGCGTGGTTCGAGAGGCGATCTTCGTTCGTCATCTGGAACTTGTCGGCACACCACTCGACAAAGGTCAGTGCATTCTGGTGCGAGAGCATCACGCCTTTCGGCCGACCAGTAGATCCAGACGTATAAAGAATGTAAGCAAGATCGGTTTCGGTGAGCGTAATCTGCGGCGGATGCGAAGCCGGATATTCCGAAAGCGCGGACCACGGCAGCACGCCAGTTCCGTTGCCCGACTCTTTGACTGCGCCAATCACTACGCAGCGGTCGAGCAACTCTCGGGTGGAGGAATCCAGCGAACGGCGCCGGTCCTCCTGCGTGATCAGAACTTTGATTCCGCAATTGCTGATGATGTAGCCGACGCGCTCTACGGGAGCCTGCGGATCGAGCGGAACGTAAACGCCTCCCGCCTTCAGAACTCCGAACATGCTGATGATCGACTCCACGCACTTGGGAAAAAACAAACCAACGCGATCGCCCTTGCGAACTCCACTTTCGATCAGCAAGTGCGCAAGCTGATTGGAAAGCTCGTCCAGTTCCCGATAGCTGATGCTTTTGCCCCGCGCCCAGACCGCCGGTTTCTCCGGAAAACGCGCCGCGCTCTTGCTTAGCAACTGCTGAAGAATGTATGCCATTCCCGCCCCTTGGAAATATTTCGTTGGATCGCTCACTTAGAAAAAACTTCTTGAGAAAAAATCCGAGTCTAGAAACCGTGCAATCCCGCGATGATCACTCTCTGAATTTCGGAAGTGCCGGAATAAATCTTGCCGGAGATCGCATCGCGCAGTTCGCGCTCGATCTGGTAATCGGTCATGTAGCCATACCCGCCGTGAATCTGAATCGCGTCCAGGCAGCTTTGCACACAAGCTTCGCTGACATAAAGCTTTGCGATCGAAGTTTCGCGTAACGGATGCCGGCCCTGGCTCTTCATCCAGGCCGCCTTGTAGAGCACCAGGCGGCTGGTTTCGAGGCGCACATCCATGTCGGCGATTTTGTTGCCGATTGCGGAAAATTTGCCGATGGGCTGCCCGAACTGGTTGCGTTCGCGCGCGTACTTTATGCAGTTTTCGAGCACGCGCTGCATCATGCCTAAGTGGCTGGCGAGAATGCAGGTGCGCTCCCATTCCATGGAGGCGGTAAAGACCGACTGGCCCGCGCCTTCTTTGTCGAGAATATTCTCGAGCGGAATCTCGCAATCGACCAGCGCCACTTCCGACATCGGAGAAGTTCGCAGCCCCATCTTGTGCAGCTTGTTGCCAACGATGAGGCCGGGCGTGCCCTTTTCAATCAGGAATGCCGTGACGCCGTTGGCTCCCTTGGCGGGATCCAGGTTGGCAAAGATGATGAACAGGCTGCCCTGGTCGGCGTTGGTGGCGAATGTCTTGGTGCCGTTCAGCACATAGCAATTGCCTTTGCGCTCGGCCCGAGTTTTCAAACTGTAAGCGTCTGAACCGGAGTTGGGTTCAGTCATGGCATGCAGCCCGACCCACTCACCATTGATCAGTTTGGGAAGATAGCGGCGCTTCTGCGCCTCGGTTCCGAACGTCATAATGGGGATCACCGTCGTCCACATATGAGCGTTCAGAGAAAAAAGAAAACCGTTATCGCGGCAGCCGTAGCCCAGTGCTTCGAGCGCGCAAACCGTGGTCAGAATATCCGCACCGCCGCCGCCGTATTCTTCCGGAACCGGCAGGCCCTGGATGCCGAACTCGGCGCATTTCTTCCAATGGCTCCAGGAAAATTCTTCTTCCTGATCCCGGCGGATCAGGTCATCGTTCAGTTCTTTCTGGGCGAAACGGATAACTTCTTTACGAAATGCCGCTTGCTCTTCTGTCCACGCGAAATCCAAAGGTCTTTCTCCCAGCGTTCGTATTAAACGGAGCTCGTGTTAAACGGTGACTTTCTGCTGCGGTTCAGGCCGGGGTTCAGACTGAGGTTCGGCCTTGGGTTTCACTTCTCCACTCGGCTTCGTGCCGTTACCGTTAGCGCCGTTACCGTTAGCTCCCTTCTTCTTCTCGGCAGCCAAAGCTTTCTTTTCGGCGTCCTTCTTGGCGTCGGCCTTTTTGGCTTCCATGGTCTTCCAAGGCTGCTTACGCAGACGGCCCCCCGGCAGCTTGATGCGTGCCGGCACGCCCATGATGGTGGTGTTGTCCGGAACATCGGTGAGGACCACGCTGTTCGCCACCACGAGGACGTTGTTTCCAATCTTCACTTCGCCGATAATCTTGCAGCCCGGCGCGAAATAGCAGTTGTCGCCGATGCTCTTAACGCCAGTTCCGATGTGAACCTGGGAATTGAAGGTGCAATTCGCGCCGATGATCGTTGGCGAAATTTGCAGTCCATACGCCGTGTGCAGCGTCAGCCCCGGGCCGATCTCGGCATCCGGCGCGATCAAAATCCCGGCCAGCATAATCTGGTTCCAACGCTGCCAGACCAAGGCCACAAAC
Organism: uncultured Acidobacteriaceae bacterium; assembly: GCA_963789875.1. Taxonomy (GTDB): domain Bacteria; phylum Acidobacteriota; class Terriglobia; order Terriglobales; family Acidobacteriaceae; genus Sulfotelmatobacter. The sequence continues at coordinate 287,861 of CAWBMI010000004.1, forward strand.
ATCAGGATTTGCCGAACTACTGGAATGTGCAAAGTGTGCACCCAGTGCGAAAAGCGGTATTGCAGGATCGCCTTGGTTTCCCTGCGGATCAACACCCGCCAAGGCTTTTCCATGACCCGGTGAGAGCCGGCGGCCTTCAGATCAGCGCGCAAATTCTCGAACATTCTTTTAATCCCTCGCGGTCTCTTAAGACCGTCTACCTTGGACCGCCATTTAAGAAAGGATACTCGTTTGAAGCACGGTTATTGGAACTCTCTAAGGTTCAGCGACAAGGTTCAGCGACGTTAGAGCTTGTTATAAATCGCCTCTGGAATCGGGAAAGTTCTTTGATTCAGCACGGCTCCAAGAACGCGAATGTTCGCGGCTTGCATATCCTGCACAGCCTTGCGAACGGTTTCGCGGCGCGAAGAATTCGCCTTCAGAACCATTACGACGCCGTCGGCGGCAGAGGCCAGCACGGTGGCATCATTCGAAACATTCATGGCGGAGGCGTCGATGAGCACGTAATCCACACCCGAGCGCAATTCCGTGATCCGCTGGCGCATGCGCTCAGAACTAAGAAGAGGCAGGGCGGCTTCCGGAGACGACCCGGAACTCACCAGCCAGAGATTCGGACGCGACATGGAGCGGGCATAGTTGAGCAAAGGTTCAGAGCCCTGCAAAGCATCAGCCAGGCCGAATTGATTTTCCACTGCGAACTGTTCGTGCAGCCCCGGGTGGCGCAGATTGGCATCCACCAGGCAAACCGAGCCGGTCACCTGTGCGGCGAGTAGCTCCGCGGCGCAGGCGCATATGGAGCTGCATCCGTTGCCCGATTCGCTGGCCGTGAAGACCACCACGCGCGGGGCTTCCGCTCCCGGATGCAAAAAGATGCGCTGTGCCAGTTTCGTGAGCTCTTCCCGCTCCTTCGGTTCCAGCTTCAGTTGCGCCTCTTTGGCGTCAACTGGCTCAGGAACCGTTTTGCGGTATTTCTGCTCGACCGCAGCTACGGCGGCGGGGGCATCCAGCAGAACTTCCTTGCCCAGATTCTGTAACAGCTCGAAATTACGACTCATTATTGACTCCCCTCACTCGGGCGCACCTGCTACTCATTGTAAGCGCAGGCGTCCCCTTCCAGCAGCGCAGACTAGCTGGCGCGCTGGTCCTCGGACTGAGGCACAATTCGGTGCTGGCGAAGCTTGTAGAGCAGGCCCCGGTAGCTGATGCTGAGCAGCCGGGCGGCTCGCTTGCGGTTCCAGCCAGTTTCCTGCAGGGCGTGCCGAATGGCGAGCACTTCGGCTGCGGCGCGCAGGCTGCGCAAAGTTGGCCTCGGAGCCGGCGCAGAATTCTCGACCACGGTCAGCGGCGCCGCGGCCACTTCAGCCGTGTCGCCAGAGTTAACCAGATTTTCTTGGACTGCAAAGTTGCTATTCATTTTTATCTCTCCGACTTGCGTGTCGTGGAACTGATTTGTTTCGTCGTTCGAGTCCTGGGAGATCGACCCGGCGAGGCTTCCCGGACCTGGCAGGGCCCGGCTGAAGCTCTCTTACAGCTCCGCCCTCTGAGTCCCATTTTCGGACCCGATAGAGGAAAGTTCGCCGCCGTACTGTCTTTCTTTGAAACTACGAACGCTTTAGTGGAGGAGTTTAGGGGGGTGACCACCGATCGGCGAACAGGGCCGCAGTAGTCTGCAACTATGTAAAATCAGACTACGAGAGCTCACAAATTGCGACAAGAGGCAAAATGCCTTGATGACCAAAGTCTCCAAGAACCCGCCTCGCGTGCACATTCGTCTCCACTAAGATCAAAACCAGTAAGATCAAAACCAATCACAGCTTTAATCAGTCCCAAGAAATCAGACCGGACTCTCAAGACTGGCCGCCCTTCAGCGAGCGCGTAATCTGCTCCAGGAACGCGCGCGCTTCGGTCGGGGTCAGGGATTCATCTTTGGCCTTCCGGCGTGCCCGCGTAGGTGGAACATCGACCATCGCGCCCGGCACTGCCGTCAAGTCGTACTCTTCACTTCCAGCGACCATGCGGGAAACAGATCTCTCCGCCGCGCGAGGCTGGGAGACGTGCTGGGTAATATCCAGGTCGGCGATCACCTCACGCACAATCGCCGCGTCGATCACCTGCTGGCGCATGGCGCACGCCAGCGACATGGCATTGAAGCAGAAATTGTTGATGTTCCTGGGAATGCCCTCTGTGAATTCGGCGGTATCGACCAGAGCTTGAGGCGTAAACAAGCTGCCGCCCTGATAGCCGGCTACCTTCAAGCGATGCTGGATATAGTTGCGCGTATCCTCCAGCGAAAGCGGCTTCAATCCGCTGACTAGTGAAATTCTTTGCCGCAACTGAGCCATGTTGCGATTAGCCAGTTTGTCGGCCAGTTCGGGCTGGCCGGCCAACACAATCTGCAGCAGCTTGGCACGCGGAGTTTCAAAATCCGAAAGAAGGCGGATGGTTTCTAGTACCGATGGGTCCAGATTCTGCGCTTCATCCACCACTACGATGAAACGGTTGCCGGCCCGAGCTTCGCGCAGAAGATGCTTGTTAAATTCTTCGTGCATCTTCACGAAGTCCTGATCGCCCGAGTCATATCCCAACTCGGCCAGCAGGAAGCGCATGAACTCGCGCGAGTTGCATTGCGTCTGGAAGAGAAATGCGGTTTTCGCCGAGCTGCGGAACTTTTCCAAAAGATGAAAGAGCAGCGTGGTCTTGCCCATGCCCGGCTTCGCGATAAGAGCCAGGAAGCCGCGTCCCACTTCGATTCCATAGAAAAGCGAGGCCAGAGCTTCACGATGCGCCGGACTGAGATACAAATACCGCGGATCGGGCGTGACTCCGAACGGTTGTTCCTTCAGCCCGTAAAATTTCAAAAACATCTTGGTCTCCCTATTCTCCCTGGCTCTGAATCACTGCTCATTGACAGCCTGCAGAAAACCTACGCCGGTTCCACCGCGTACCCGCTGATGCGCACCGACAACGATCGTTGAATCAACTCTACCGACACCACCAGGCTCTTATCCTCATCGCGCGCGGAGAGAATTCCTTCCACTCCGTCGAGCGAGCCGCCCTTGATGCGCACGCGTTGACCGACGCGCAAATAAGGGTGTTCCTCGAAGGGAAGAGTGCTGGCCACCAGAGCGCGCACATCCTCAATCTCGCTGTCAGGGATCGCAGTTCCCAGGCTGTTGATGCCTACAAATCCGGCAACTCCATGCGTCTGCAGAACGCGTAGCCGCGCCGGCGATGAAAATACCATGCGCACAAAGCTGTAGCCGGAGAACACTGGCATCTCGACTTCTTTCGTCCGGTCGGTCCATTGCCGCGTTTTCTTCACCAGCGGGAGAAAGTTCTCAATTCCCAGCTTTTCCAGCTGGTCCGATACCATTTTTTCGTGGCGGGAGCGGGTGCGGATGGCGTACCAATGGGGCTCATGCAACCAGTCCGTAACCATGCTGCCAAGTTTGGAATCTCTTGCATCGCAATCACCGCTGTAGTTTCCGTAAGCCATAGTGTCGGAAATACCCCTTACCCAAATATGGGTAGAACAAAAAATACACGTATTCGCTGGCTCTACAAGTGGATCGACTCACGTCTAGGGGAGGATCGAATTCGAAGCGGCGGTTACAGATGGGAAAACCTCCCATCGTGTTGCTGTACTGCGATCCTACTCTTGCTGTGAAATTTCCTGCAAGAGGCGAAAAGTGGAGAGACTAAAGTCTCTGAGGGAATTCTAATCTTGGCTATTCGCCATAAAACGCTGAACTTACGGCCGAAACCGCTGATTCCGGCATCAGATCAGCAGAACAAAGGGAAACTCATCCGGCAATGATCTTTATTGATGATTCATATCAAGAAAACTGCGGAGGAAAAACCCGTCACCCCCGCTAGTGCTATTTACTCCGAGCCTCTCTACTATTATGCTGTTCCTAACTAGCGGTTCCAGTCGCTAACTGCAAGCGGCCACCTCCTTCAGAAAGACGCAGCGTAAAGATCCCTATGGTTCAGTCACCCGGGTTTTTTGAGCAAGAACGGCTTCGCGTCTTAGCGGCAGACAGCACTTCCATGAGCACGCAACTGCTGGTGGAAGCCCTGGCGCGCGAGGCCCAGTTCCAGATGATCGAGTCGGCTCCGACGGCGTCCGCAATTCTGGCGCTGGTGAAGCGCGAGAATCCCCAGGTTGCCGTAATCAGCGCCAAACTTGGCGAGCGGCCCGATGGCGGCTTCGAGGTGGTGCGTGAGATCCGCGCCCAGGCGCCCGCAACCCGCATCGTTGTGTTGCTGGATACTTCAGAGCAAGGGGCGGTGACCGAAGCTTTTCGGACTGGAGCTCATGGGATTTTTTGCCGCACCGAGCCTTTTCGCGCGCTCGCCAAGTGCATTCAGTGCGTGCATGTAGGTCAGGTTTGGGCCAGCAGCCGGGAGTTGGGGTTCATCCTCGAAGCGTTGGCTCAACCCACGTTCGCGAATTTCCCCGGAAACAGCACGACCCTGCTTTCCGCCCGCGAGATTGATGTGGTTCGATGCGTTGCTGAAGGCCTGACCAATCGCCAAATCGCGCATCGCTTAACGCTCACGGAACATACGGTCAAGAATTATCTGTTTCGCATCTTTGATAAGCTGGGAGTCTCGAGCCGAGTCGAAGTCCTACTCTACGTTCTGGGAAAAGGTCAATTTCAACGGCCGCCCGCAGACACCTCGCAGAGAAGGCAACCGGTAACTCTACCGGCACCGGCGAAATCTGCCGCCCAACTTCCAATTCGCAAAACCGCGACCTAAATCGCTTCGTCATTTATTGGGAAGTTTAAAGTTCAACGTAATTCGCGTCTGCGTTTCCGCGGGACGCGTATCCGCTGACCGTGCTTTGAAGCGCCAATGCTTTACCGCATCGATAGCTGCGTTGGCCAATATGTCGGGGCCGCTAATCAGTCTGACCGCCTGCACAACCCCGGTCTGATCGATCTGAACTTCGAGCACGACCGCGCCCTGAATGTTCTGCAGCCGCGCTTCCTCCGGATACTCAGGCTCCACTCGCTGCACAAGGCCGTCTTCGGCCGCCGCAGAAGACCATTCCCCCTTGTCGGCAGGCTCGATCGACGACGCACGTTGAACACCAGGCGTATCGCCAGATTCGGCAGGAGCCGTCGCCGAAGGCACCCGAAATACCTCGCGACCGTTCTTGTAAATTCTGAGTGTGCCGGGTTGCAGCGGATCTGTGGGACTTTCGCGACCAGAGCCGGGCTGCGAGGCTTCAGAGGCGGCCTTGTCTTGGTTGAGTCCGTCTCGATTCAGTTCCCCTCGTTTGAGCTCGGCGATCGGCGCTGCCGGGAAGGTAGAGCGGTCGGGAGCGGCTCCGGTTGAACTACTCGGGGCACTCGCCCCCGGCTCGGCGCTCGCGCTATCTTCGCGCATTGCTGTGCCGCTGGGATGCCAGGGCCGCAACCATCCGAGGCGCTGAATCACAAGCGCCCCCATCAACACAGCACATCCCAGAACCACAATGCTCAAAGCCCAAGTGAAAAGTTGGAGCCCGCGACCGTCAGTTTCTTTGGCCGAGGGGAGCCCGCCGAAAGCTTGAGTCAGCCGATCCTCCTGAAGAAAAGGATCGTCCGCTCGGTGCGCGGCCTCGCAGCCCGCCTGAGTCAAGGAAGGAAGAACGCTGGGCACGGGCGGCAACGGCACGGGGAACGGCCTTTCAGCCCGTTCGAGGTTCTGAACCACACGGCGAGCCAGCGTTTCCAGCGTGCGCTGGTCGCGCTCTGGAAAAGCCGCAGGGCGGGTGGAAAAGGCCTCGAACAAACCAGCCACTTCCCGGTTGCGCTGGAGCGGCAACACGATCAGCGAACGAATGTCCAGACTCCGCGAGGCCTCCGTATCTGCTCGAGGGTCACTTTGCGCATCATCGCACTTCTGAATTCGTCCTGATGCAACGCAAGCTTGCGAGATTCCGGAGCCTTCCTCGAGGCGCGCCCCCAACTCCGGAGCCGTCGTCCCGCTGCTGGCGCGGCAAACCAACTCGCCATCGCGGGCCAGAAAGATCGCGGCTCCGGTCGCACCGGTCGCCAGACACGCCTGCTCCGCGAGTTCATTCAGCACAATATCGAGCGCGAGTTCGGCGGAGAATTCCGGCGTGAACTTCCCACCACTATGGGCTGTGAAGCGTGCCGCAAGAGTGGCCAGATCCGTTTGCCTATTCGTTCCACTGTGGGGGGTGGCGCCGTCCGGCGCAGGCTCGCTTTCTGGAGGACCCTTACGAGACTCGAGCGCAGACTGTGGCGCCGGCTTGGGGCGATCAGGCATCGAAACGAAACCCAAACTGAGATGTGATTCTGTAGCGGAGTTTCAACCCAAAAGCAGGGGTTGTCAATATCCTTTAGGACAGAGCGTAGCTTGCTTCGGCAGGTTGAGATGAGAAGACAGTAACCGCGCATGGCACAAAGTTAAACGAAGGCCTTTTTCCGAAAACTACTTCTTGGACCTTCGCACTGGCGGCGATTCTTCACCAGGAGGAATAGGTTGTGCCGTCACTCGCGATCGCACTCGATGCCGAGTGCACGTCATCGATGCCGGGATCGGTTTGACTTACCGACAGCAGCACATCCTCTTGCACTACTTCCCAATTGGCCTCGTTGGTGATCGGATCTTTGGGGATCACCTTAAGGTAGCCTGCCTGCACCAGATCATCGAGCGCCTGCGGCGCTTTTTGCTTATCGAGTGTGTATTGCGAAATCACCGACCGCAAAGTAAACAGGTTCTGTCGCAGTACGGCCTCGCGCGACCGGATAATCGACTGGTTATAGATCGGGATAGCAACTGACATCAGGACCATGACGATCATGATTACGATCATCATTTCGAGCAGTGTGAAACCAGAATTCCGCGCCCGCTTGAGCTTGCTAGCCATTTACCAATCCTTGCTTACCAATACCCGTTTACCAATCCTTATACTTGGTGCCATCGAGCGCGGTGTCCATCGACTTGGTGTAGACGTCGAAGACGTTTTGCTCGCCCCAGGAGTCGGACTCCGGGTCGTCCTGCATCGAGCGCAATCCCCACTCGGCGGTGCCGGTCATGGGATCAATGGGAATCTTGCGCAGAAAGCGGACCTTATGCCCCTGCACGTCTTCGCCCTTTACCAAGGTTTCGAGATCGGGAGGATAGCCCTGGCTATCTACCTTGGTGCGGAAGGCATTGCGGTCGGCTGCGTCTTTATAGCGGTCGATGGCGTCCCGCATCTCCCACAAATCGAAGCGCAAAGCCTTCTCTTTCTCGCGCTTGATGGTTAGCCTCGCCAGTGGCAGAGCCATCGTGGTGAGAATCATCAGGATGGCGGTCGCGATGATCAGTTCAAGGAGGGTAAACCCTCGTGCGGGCCTCGCTCGCCGCCCGCATTCAAATAATTTTTGCCGCATCATCTTCTTCTATTCGTATTCCATCTCGTTTTACGCGATCCGCTGAGGTCTGCTACTGCACGGTCACCGACGCTTGCGCTCCGTTGACGGCAATGGCCTGCTGACCCGGATCGCGCGCCCCGCCGCGCGTAATCGTCAGCGGTGTTTGTCCACTGGATTTAGCCTGGAAAGTTAACGTCACTACCGCGCCTTGCCCGGAAACCCCTCCTGCGCCGGGAGGCCTCGACGCCGTAACCTGCAGCGTGCCGGTGCTCTCATCTTCGCGTTTCACTAACGCCACGGCTTGGCCGTCTTGCGAAAGGAAGCCGCCGTTTGAAACGTTGACCAGTTGCAGTTTGGCCGGATCGTAGCTCATCTGTACCGGCACGGAATAAACGTTCTGCGCTCCGGAGATCATCAGGTTCACCACGAAAGTATTGCCTTTCGTGGCCGTGATCTGCCCCGGGTCGAAGAGGAAATTCGCGCCACCCGATGCCGAAGGATTCGCTGGGTTACCGAGATTAGGAGTAGCCGGATTCGGAATTCCCGGATTCGGATTTGTCGGAGCCGGAGTTCCCGGGACTGCGCCTTGAGGCTGCGCTGCGGGAGCACCGGAAGGTCCTGGCGCAACTGCAGGTCGGTTCGCATGGTGTAATGAAATCGTGCTTGCTGTCCCAATATCAATCTGCCTCTGGTTCAACTCGCTAACCATGGCTCCGCGGACCACGTGCGGCGTGATTACGAAGACGGTCTCGTCCTCCGAATGATCCTGCGTAACCTGCCCGAAGAGGTAGCGCAAGATCGGAATCTGTGCCAGTCCCGGGATGCCGGCCAGCGATTTGGTTTGCGAATCGTCCATGATTCCGCCGATCAGGCTCGACTCCCCATCGCGCAAGCGAATCTCGTGCTCGATTTTCTTCTGCCCGATGATGGGCTGGCTGATGCCGCCGATGCTCGACTGACCCACTACGGAAGAAATTTCCATCGAGATCTTCAGCGTGACCTCGCGATCGCCATGTACGTGCGGCGTCACGTCGATATTCACGCCGACATCGAGATACTGAAACTGCGTATTGACCAGGGGATTTATGCCCACGCCGCCGATGCCAGGCTGAAATGAACCGGTGGCGACCGGCACGCGCTCGCCGATTTTCAGCGTCGCTTTTTGGTTATCGAGGGCGCGCACCTGGGGATTCTGCAACATCTTGGTATCGCTGTCGCCCATCACCGCTGAAAGATTGGCGGAGGGAATCGTGACCTGGAAGTCCGTGGCGTTCAGATTGCCCAAAGTATTCAGCTCAAGGCCGGTGCTGCCTGAAGAAGTAGAAGTGGTTGTAGTACCGGTAGAGCTCGTAGGAGTGGTCGTATTGATATTGCTTTGCAGGGCGATCGTGGCGCTGGTTGGCGGACTCAACCCCAGCGTGCGCGACTTATCTTTACTCACCTGCAGCACGGCGATGTCGACGATCACCTCCGGACGCGCCTTATCCAGATCCTCCACCAACTTTTCCGCCAGCGCAATCTGATCGGGCGTGCCCCGCACCACCAGCGCATTCTGCGAGAGCAATTGCTGCACCCGCTGCACGTCGAGGACGGCGCGGATCGCATTCACCACATCCTGCAATTCAGTGGGCTGGGAAATATTCGAAAGATAAAAAGTCTTTAGGACGCTCTGCTCTAATTCCTTGCGCTTGGCGGGATTATCTTGCGCCACAAAAATCGTATTCGAAGTCACGGGACGCCAGAAGGTTTTCGATTCCAGCGCGGTGATTTCCAGCGCCTCTTCCAGCGTCACCCCGTTCAACTCAACCTTGATGAGTCTGGGCGTATAGTCCGGATCCAGCAACACGTTGATGCCGGCGAGCTGCCCGATGGTGCGGTAGACGATATCGGATTTATCCGACATCTTTACAGTAATGGGAGTGTTCGATATGGCGGCAAGTTCTACCGGGCCTCCCGCCTCTTTTACCTTCCGCTCCAGGCTATTGGGTGGGCCCGCGGCCTGCGGCGGCGGGTTGGTCGCATCGTTAATCATCTGCAGGGTACGCTTCATCTCCTGCTGCGCAATGAAGAGCGAAGGATCTATCTGCAGGGCCTTTTGGAATTCGGCCAGCGCATCCTGCGTCTTGCCCTGGTCGCGAAGTCCCAGTCCGCGATGCACGATCGACAGCGCGGCCTTCGAGCGCATGCGCTCGAAAGAAGTTCGATAGCGCAAGTCTTTCGGCTTCAGGTCGTATGCCTGCTTGAAAAACTCGTAAGCCTGTTCGTAATTCTGGCGCGCCTCGGCGTCCTCGCCCTTGGCGTAAGCCGACTTGGCTTTATCGGCCGCGATAACCGGCAGTATGGAGAACACAACCAGCAGCAGCGCTGCCGCGGGCATCAGACGTCTCATTCTTAATTCCTCGTCTTAAAGTCTTCGCCGGACAAGCAGCCTGAATCCCGACGCTAGCGAACCAGCATCGAGTAAACCAGGGATCCCTTCGAAGCGCTCCTGAAGCACACTTTTGCAGCGATTATAGCATCGGCTTTCTTGCCCACCCATCTGATTGCACGCACGGCAGTTACACTCTTTGGTCGTTGTCCCAATGGGGGAGAGCCGACCTCGGACATCGGACTTCAGACCCCAGACCTCGGACTTCAATCGCTCTACTGTAGCTGACGTCCGAGGTCCGCAGGCCGAAGTCGCGCATCACTGCTAAGATTAAAACTGAGCCGAGCTATGCCCCGCCAAGCCACACACCAGACCAAGCCCACGCCGGAGAAAGCCCCGAAGCGCGAGCCTACCGCCAGCGGACGGCGCGATGCCGCCGTTAATAGGATCGCTTCTCATAACTACTTCTTGCTGGAAAAATTTGAGTGCGGGGTAGTTCTTACCGGAACCGAGGCCAAATCGGTCCGCGGAGGCCTGGCCAACCTAAAAGATTCCTATGGCCTGGTGAAAGACGGCGAACTCTGGCTGCTCAACGCCCACATCGGCCCCTACGAGCATGGCAACATGAATAACCACGCCCCACTCCGCACCCGCAAGCTGCTGATGCACAAAGAAGAAATCCGCAAGCTGATCGGCAAGACGCAACAAAAAGGCCTCACCCTGATCCCAGTCCGCATGTACTTCAAGAACGGCAAAGTAAAGGTCGAACTAGCCCTAGCCAAAGGCAAGCAGCTCTGGGATAAACGCGAAACCGAACGCCGCCGCACCGCAGACAAAGAAGCCCGAGAAGCTATCAGAGGCCGGAAGAGGTAAGCGGCAAGAACCATGTGGGGTGCCGGTCCCACAAAATCGTCACTTCAAGTCCTGCGCCTTGGGATCAACTCGCAGCAACGGAAACTGCACTGAGCGTAAGATATTCTCAAATGTTTCGGCATAACGGTCATAAATCTCCGCCGGAGCCAAAGCCGTCAGGCGGTAATGGTCGTCTCCCACCGTAAAGAATTCCATCACAGAAGAGTAGTTAACTCCCCCATTTTCATTCCAGCTGGCACTCCAGCGCGTGCCGGTCAAACCATCCCGGGTGATCGCCTGTTCCCCGTTACGCTTAAACTCCTGTCGACGGGAAAATCCCGACTCCAGTAATTTTTTATATAGCTCCGGAGTTCCTTCCATGTGCTCGCGGGTCAACATGAACATTGCCATCGATCCTGGCTTACCGAACATGACATTGTGAGGCTGGCTGAACGAACCGGGATCCTCCCGAACCAGTTTCCACCCGTCCGGCAAAGAAACGCGCATTCCCATCTTGGGATCGTTGTAGATGTGAGGATCGGCAGCAGAAGCTTCAGCAATGGAGGCGATGTCGGTGGCCTGCTCCTTTCTAGCGAGGTCCACCGCCACTTCAGGAATGAGCACGGCGAAGCGGCATTCGCTTTCCTGAGCGCGGCAACTTAGGGTTCCGCGCAAAGGAATTTCGACCGGCGCGGTTGCCGGGATCCTTATCGGCAGCCGCGCTGCCTCTAGCTCATCGGAATACTTCGCCATGGACGCGTCGCCGGAGATCTGATGAACCTGCACCGAACTACCGGCAGCGATCCGGATAGTGAAATCGGCATCGGCGTTGATTTTGCCGGGATTAGCGAAGGAGATTACATTCATCGCGACCAAATCGGTTCGGCCCCGCGCAATTAGGCTGACAACATTGGCGGTGGGACCGGCGAGATTGGTTAGTCTTTGTCTTGCGTCGGCGACGTCTTCGGGATCGGCCTTGGCTCGGCTGGGCAGATCGGCAGCTGCAATGGCCATGGCATACAGCCGGATGGCATCGTCCCGCCGCCCCATCTTCTCGTAGACCTGACCGAGGTGACTGCCGACCACCGGATGCGGCTCCAACGGCCACGCGGCCTCAAGATAAGACTGTGCGTTGTTATTATCGCCGCGCAAAAAGTAGATGTAGCCTCTTGTGTCCCAGTAAGAGGATATCCAGTAAACGTAATTGAGCTGCTCGGTGGTTAGGTGTTCGAGGGAAATGGAATGCAACCGCGCCGACTCCACGGTAAGGGACGTTTCCGACCATTTTTCTGCGCGATCGAGCTCGATGTTGCGCTTCGCCAGATTGTAAGCTGCACTGTTCCATATGTTTGGCGCGGAGGAAGCGCTGATCGCTTGATCAAGTTCCGAGAGGCCCTTGGCGCGGTTGCCAAGATCGATATCGCACTCACCCCGGGCAAGCCAGACTTCAGCATGGTTCGGTGTGATTTCCAGCGCCTTCTCCAACTCAGGCATGGCATCGGCGCATTTTTTTTCGTCGCGCAGCATCATGCCCAGGTTGCCGTGTGCGTAGTGATCGCGGGGATTGATGACGATTTGCTTACGAAATTGCGCCTCCGCCTCTTCGTATCTTCGTTGCTGCCAATAGACTCGGCCGAGGTTGTTATAAGCGAAGGTGCTCGCAGGATCCACCTTGATCTGGGTCTCGAGCACGGTGGCAGCGGCGTCGAACTGGCGCATGTCAAGCAGCGAAAGTCCCAGCAGGTTCCAAGCGCTGCTGCTCTGGGGGGACAAAGTAGTAATTCGCCGGGCAAGGTTAACTGCGGTCTGATAGTCCTGACGTTTATAAGCGGCTTCGGCATCCGAGTACAGGTTGCGAAGGTCAGAGTTTGCTGAGCCTCCACTGGCGGTTGCCGGCGCTGCCGACGCATTCGGGTCGAGGCGAAAATTCACTTGGACATTCATCTCGACCGCCACGGGCTTGCCTTCGTAGGTTGCCGGCTCGAAGGTCCAATGGCTTACCGCTGCAATTGCCGCCTGATCGATGTCGCCGTCCACCCCTTTGATGACGTGGACGTCGTGTGCTGCACCATCCTGTCCGACCGTCAAGCCAAGAACCACGGTACCCTCGCTACGCGCCCGACGGGATTTTTCAGGATAAGTCGGAGTCAATTTGCTCAGCGGACGCGGCGCACTGGCACAAGGGCCGGCGGAAGCCGGATACTTGTCGCTGCACACGTGCATCGCCGGGGTGGCGTCCGCTGAGATTGTGTCCTGCGCACATGCCCAGAGCACGGATGAAAGCAAAACAAGCGGCGGCAAATAAAAGCGGCGCATGGAAGATCGCATCCAACATTTCGGCGACGGACGCCATTGTATAACAGCAGAACAAGACGGGCTGACATGCTTTCGCAGAAACTCTTATCTTCCAGGCCAACTCGCTTGGCCCAAACCGTTATCAAAGAATCGTTCCGTGATTGGACTAGTTATATTCGAACCCGCCCAATCGATGCCAGAGAAAGTGATCCATGCTCATCGCCCATCTTCTGACACCCTTAATCGTGGCCATCAGCATCCTGCTGATGCTGATCCGTCCACGCAATATTCCCGAGGCCTACTGGATTAGCGGAGGCGTCCTCTTACTGCTCCTTTTTCGGCTCGTCTCTTTGCAGCTTGCGGGACGCGCCGCCGCGAAAGCCTTGGACGTTTGTCTTTTTCTGATCGGAATGATGTTGCTTTCGGAACTTGCCCGCCAGCACGGCGTGTTCGACTGGCTTTCGTCGGTCGCAATGCGTAGCGCCAGGGGTTCATGCGCGCGGCTGTTTGCGCTCGTTTATGCAGTGGGCACGCTTGTAACGATTTTTATGTCGAACGATGCAACTGCGGTCGTTCTCACTCCGGCCATTCTGACCGCTGTGCGCAAGGCCAAAGTCGAACCCTTGCCACATTTATTCGTTTGCGCCTTCATTGCGAATGCCGCCTCATTCGTGCTGCCGATTTCGAACCCAGCAAATCTGGTTGTTTTCCGAGGCAACATGCCGTCGCTCGGAAGATGGCTGCTCTCGTTCTTGGTCCCTTCCGTTCTCTCCATCGCGACGACGTTCCTGCTCATGCGCTGGATTTTCCGGAAGCAACTTTCGGCAGCGGTAGAGTCCGAAGCCGAAGCTCACACACTGAATTCCGAGGGCAAGCTGGTTCTGTACGGACTGGCCGTGATGGTTCTCGCTCTCCTCACAGCTTCCTCGCTGGGCAAAGACCTTGGTCTCCCCACCTTTATAGTCGCTCTCGCAATTACAGCCATGCTTTCGATCAAGACACGCACCAACCCAATTCCACTCGCTCGCGAAATCAGTTGGGGAACTTTGGCTCTCGTCGTCGGACTGTTCGTGATGGTCGATGCCATCGAGAGCATCGGCGCCATGCAGTATACAAAACAGTGGTTAGCCTGGGTGGAGAACTTGGGGCCGGTAAACGGAGCACTCCTCACAGGCTTTGCCGTGGGGATCGCAAACAATTTGGTCAACAATCTTCCGCTCGGCCTGATCGCGGGCAGTACCTTGATAGCCGCTCATACCAAGGGAATAATCGCAGACGCGGTGCTCATCGGCGTGGACCTGGGGCCGAATCTATCCATCACCGGATCGCTGGCAACGATTCTGTGGCTCATCGCCTTGCGTAAAGAGAATATTAATGTCACGTTCTGGGACTTTATGAAAGTAGGCGCAGTGACCATGGCGGTCTCCCTGCTGGTTTCCCTGGGTGGAGCGATCCTGATGAAAGCGCTCGGCGGCTGGTCGTAACGCCACCGAACGGTTTGACCCTCCGCGCCGAACTCCTTACACTTAAAATATTCTCGACATGGGCCGAATTTTGGAGGGGTTCCTGCATTTGCGAGTCCTGAGTTTATGGCTGGCGGCGGCTCTGCTGGGTCTGCTGCCTTCCTTCTGCATGGGTGAGGAGCGTCAGGTGCCTATCACCCTGGACAGCAGCGAGACCATCTTTTCCGTTCTCACCGCGCTCAACTCCTGCGCTTACGATCAGGATCTGGCGGTCTCCGATGCGACCCGCCTCAACGTGCGGTCGGAAGTGGAGAGAAATATTCGGGGATCGCTAGAAGGGCAAGCCGCGCTCACCGCGATCTGTGAGTTCTACCAGGTTCACACGCCCGATCGCAATACGAACCGCAGTTTGTCTCCGTACATTTCGCTGGCCCTGTACATGGACGGGCCTCCACACTTTGTGCCGCGAGTAAAAGAGGAAGAGTTGCCGCCGGATGCCTCGTTGATAGCCCCCCTTGGAACGCTGCTGGAAAAGTTTTACGACAAAGCGGGACTACACGGAATCTGGGAGCGCCACCGCAACGACTACGCGCTCCTGATGCAGCGCTATCACGAGCCGCTAGCCAAGATGGTGTTCGATACCGAGATTTACCTGAAGCAGCCTTCGTCGCAGTACCTGGGGCGCAGATTCACGGTTTATCTGGATTTCATGGGCTCGCCCAGCGAGACGGACGCGCGCAATTATGGCGCGGATTATTTCGTAGTCGTCTTCCCCGCTCCCAGCAGCAACTCCGCTCCGGCGCTGAAGGCGGCACTCAAGATGGACCAAATTCGCCACACCTTTCTGCACTACGAACTGGACCCGCTTGCGGAAAAACATTTCAGCGCGATCAAGCGCCTGGAGCCGCTCTTGCAGGCGGTGAAACGCGCCCCCTTGGAAGAGAATTTTAAATCTGATATCTCGCTCCTGGTGACCGAATGCCTGGTGCGCGCGCTCGAGATTCGCACCAGTGGCAACAAGCAGACGCTCGAGGCCATGCGAACCCAGGCCGTAGACGACGCAGTGAAACAGGGCTACATTCTTACCCGTTACTTCTACAATGCAATCCTGGGTTTTGAACAAGACCCCGCCGGCATTCGAGCCACCTACGGTGCGATGATCCAGAATGTGGATCTCAAGAAGGAAGAGCGCGCCGCAGCCGAAGTTCAATATGCCAGCGCGGCCTCGCCCGAGTTGCTGCAGTGGTCCCGGCCGGAAGAGCGCCGAATGCTGGTCACGGCGGAAAAACGTCTGGCTGCGGGCGATTCCAAAGGCGCGGAGGAACTGGCGCAACTGGCGCTGGATAAAAAAATCGGCGATCAGGGCCGCGCCTTATTCATCCTCGCGGAAGTAGCCGTAGCCAACAAGAACCGCGACGGGGCCCAGGATAATTTTCAAAAGGCAATTGAAGCCTCCAAGGATCCCAAGGTGCTGGGTTGGTCGCACGTATACCTGGGCAGAATACTCGACATGAAAGAAGACCGCGCCGCCGCCCTCGAAGAATATCGCGCCGCATTGAATATTGGTGGAGGCCTCGCCGAAATCAAGACCGCAGCCGAGCGCGGCCTGGAGAAAGCCTATGAGCCTCCCGCCAAGGCGCAGTGAGACGATCAGTGCCGATACAATGCGTACTGCGGTTACAATGCTAGGGAATTGGAAATTTTGTAATTGTGTAGTCTGTAGTTTTTATTCCAAGAAAGCGTCTCTTAAATTTCTAAATTACAAAATTACCCAATTACGAAATTACCCAATTACGAAATTCTTACTTAAGGAGAGCGCATGAAGCGAGCAGCGATCATTATCGCGTTTTTGAGTGTGACCACGAGTTTCGCGCAGAGCGGCGACAAGGCAGCGCAGACGGCGCCGGCCGGGCAAGCAGCAGCGGCGGCTCCTGCGGGCAAGCGTCCTCCTCAGGCCAAGACGCAGCCCGAGTTCGACGCCTACAAAAGCGCGTCGGCATTAACCGATCCGGCGGCGCAGGAAAAAGCGGCTGCCGATTTTGCAACAAAGTTTCCCGACAGCGAACTCCGTCCACTACTCTACAAATCGGTGATGCACGCCTACCAGCAGGGCAACAATGCCGACAAGATGATGGAGATGGCGCAAAAAGTATTGAGCTACGATCCGGACGATCCGGAAGCGCTGCTCGGGGTTGCGCAGGTGCTTGCCGAGCGCACCCGCGACACCGACTTGGATAAAGATCAGCGCCTCGGGGAAGCGAAAAAAGATGCGCAGCGCTCGCTGGTTACCGTGGATACCGATATTCCAACCGCGGGTTATCCGCCGGAGCAGCTAAACGCGTACAAGGGCTTCTTGCGCTCCGAAGCCTATGCGATTCTCGGTACCATCGACTTCAACGCGAAATCGTGGCCAGATGCGGAAGGGAGTTTGCGAAAGTCGATCGACGCCTACCCCCAGCAGGTCGATCCCATCGCCGTCTTCCGGCTATCAGTCACATTGGATATGCAGAATAAATATCCCGAGGCTCTGAAGTTCGCCAACCAAGCCGTGGATTTGACCAAGGAAGGCACAGCGGCCGGCGACGCCGCCCGCAAAGAGAAGGACCGCCTGACCCAGTTGACCAGCGGAGGCGCGCCGCCAGCAAAGTGAGGGACGTCGAACCGGCCCGGTCTCTCAAAGCTCGGCGCGGGATCGCTAATTTCTAAGCGCAAGCATGCAAGCATGAAGGAACGGGAAATCACCGCGCTGGAAACAGCCTTGGGCTATTACTTTCACCGCCATGCGGTGATCGAGCAAGCCATCACACACAGTTCGCAAGCGCGGGAGCAGGAGTCGCAACAGACCGGCGACAGCAAGTATACAGTCCGCGACAACGAGCAGTTGGAGTTTCTGGGCGATGCCATTCTCGCGCTCGTCACCAGCGAGGAATTGTTCCAACGCTTCCCGCAGTTTCGAGAGGGCGAACTCTCCAAGCTTCGCGCGCACTTGGTGAGCGAGCGGCATCTTATTCGGGTAGCGCAACAACTGGAGCTAGGACGCTATCTCCGGTTGGGCCGCGGCGAAGAAAAAAGCGGCGGCCGCAGCAAGACAGCGCTGCTCGTCGATGCGCTCGAAGCGGTGCTAGCCGCGATCTACCTCGACGGCGGCTTGGAGCCTGTCCGGCAATTTATTTGCCGCGAGATTCTGGCTCCCGAGTTGGACCGCATGGCAAGCCAGGGTGGAGCTCTGCCGATGACCGATTTCAAATCGGCTCTGCAGGAAACTCTGCAGGGCCTCGGCTTGACGCAACCTTCCTACGTGTTGGTTGACGAAGCCGGGCCAGAGCACAGGAAAACCTTTACGGTTGAAGTTCGTCTGAATAATAAAGAAGGCCCGGCGGAATTTGTCGGACGGGCAAAAGGCTCCACAAAGAAGACGGCCGAGCAAGATGCGGCGCGGCAGCTCCTAGCCTATCTGGCCTCACACCCGCAAGCGGCGGGAGCCAAATCGATGCGGGGTTTGCGCTCTCCCGGTAAGTAATCGAGAAGACTAAAATAAAATAATTAGAGTGAATGAATTCCACACATCATCAGCCCGGCACGGAAACTTTGGGAGCCGAGATTATTAGTTCATTGCAGTCACTGTTAGGGACCGTGGTGATCGCAGTCTTTGTCATCACCTTCATCGTGCAGGCGTTTCAAATTCCCTCGCCGTCGATGGAGAATACGCTGCTGATCGGCGATTATCTGCTGGTTAATAAGCTGGTCTATGGAAGCCGCAGCCTGGGCGATTTTGTAATGCCTTACCGCCCGGTGCGGCGCGGCGACATCGTCGTGTTTCACTATCCGGTGACTCCGGCACAGCACTTCGTGAAACGCGTGATCGGAGTACCGGGCGACCGTCTGCGATTGGTTAACAAGCAGGTGTTTGTGAACGGCACGGCGCTTAAAGAGCCTTACGTGCACTTCAGTCGCTCGGCCAACGACGGATTCCGCGACAATTTTCCCCGCCTCGATATCTCGCCGGGAGTGACTCCAGAGTGGTGGATACAGCTGCACAAACTGGTCGAAGATGGACAACTGATCGTTCCTGAGGGGCATTACTTTGTAATGGGAGACAATCGGGACGACAGTTACGATAGCCGCTACTGGGGCTTTGTGCCTCAGGCGAATATTATCGGAAGGCCGCTGCTGATTTACTGGTCGGTGAAAGATCCGGCCGACCCCGTGGCGTCCGGGTCGGTGAGTGGTAAACTGTACCACTTCGCTTACGCGGTTACGCATATCTTCCAGAGTACGCGCTGGAATCGTACATTGAGGCTGGTGAATTGAGACGTCAGAACGCAACACCATATAAGGATCGATACATTGGCCAAAAAAGATAGCATCGCGAAGAATGACGTCGAAGAAAAACCGCGTGAAACCACGGTCGAGTTTCTCTCCTCTCTGGCTGCCGTGCTGGTGACCGGGCTATTTATCATCACCTTCGTGGTGCAAGCGTTTGAAATTCCCTCCAGTTCCATGGAGAAAACGCTGCTGATCGGCGATCACGTCTTCGTGAACCGCATTCAGTTCGCGCCTAGAACTCCGTGGGCGGGGCCGCTGCTTCCCTATCGCCCAGTCCAGCGCGGCGATATCGTAGTTTTTCTTGCTCCGTGTGAGCCCGGATTGTATGTAGTCAAGCGCATCATGGGCGTACCCGGTGATCGCATCCACCTGCGCAACGGCGTTGTCTATCGCAACGGCGAGCGCCTCGAGGAGCCTTACGTAATTCACTCGCAAGAGTCTTATCCGAATGCGTATCGAGATAACTTCCCAGCCGTGCCGCCATCGGAAAGCTCGAACGTCTACCCGTGCTGGGAGCCGGAACTTCCTATGCACATTCAGGGCGACGATTTGGTTGTGCCTCCGGGCCATTTCTTCGGCATGGGCGACAACCGCGACGTCAGCCTCGACAGCCGCTATTGGGGCTTCATTCCGCAAGAAAATGTGATCGGGCGGCCCATGTTTATTTACTGGTCGTTTGAAACACCGAGCGATCAATACCGCAAGACCGAATTCGCTGACCGCATTGGCTTTCTGGCACACGTCGTGCTTCACTTTTTTGACGAAACGCGGTGGCGGCGAACGCTGCGAGTGGTGCGGTGAGGCTTTTTTTCTCCAGGCGGCGGGTTGTGGCCGCGGCAGTTTTCATTCTGCTGGCTCTATTCCTGGTACGCCCAGGTGCTTCGCGGCTGAAGACCCGCATCACTAACTCCATCAGCCGCGCCGTCGCCCGCCCCGCCGACGTTGGTTCGGTTCACCTGCGTTTCCTTCCGCGTCCCGGTTTCGACCTGGAAAATCTGGTCATCTACGAAGATCCCGCGTTCGGCGCGGAACCCATGCTGCGCGCTCCGGAGGTAACGGCCGTAATACGCCTCACCTCGTTGCTGCGCGGTCGCGTGGACATCGCCCGCCTGGAACTCACCGAACCCAGCTTGAACCTGGTGCACCGCGCGGATGGAAGTTGGAACTGGGAAGAATTGCTGGAGCGCAGCGCGCGCACGCCGCTGGCGCCCACCGCGAAATCGAAGTCCGAAGCGCGCCCCGGCTTCCCCTACATCGAGGCCTCTGCCGGCCGAATCAATTTCAAAGCCGGCCAGGAGAAAAAGCCCTTCGCTCTTCTCAATGCTGATTTTGCGCTTTGGCAGGAATCGGAAAACGCGTGGGGAGTGCGGCTTCGAGCGGAACCTCTGCGCACCGATATGAGCCTGAGTGATGCCGGCTTGCTGCGCTTGAGTGGAACGTGGCAGCGCGCCGGAAGCCTGCGTGAAACGCCGTTGCAATTCAGTATTGAGTGGACCCGCGCACAACTCGGGCAACTCACGAAACTCGTGTCCGGCTACGACAAAGGCTGGCGCGGCGAAGTTCAATTCGATGCGACCCTGGCCGGAATCCCCGCGGCAATGCAGGTGACGGCCGATACCTCGATCCGCGACTTTCACCGTTACGACATTCCCAGCAGCGAGGGACTTCGCCTCGCGGCCCACTGCGATGCCAGGTATAGCTCCACGCTAGCCATGCTGCACGACATCCTGTGTAGCGCTCCCGTCGGCGACGGCATGATCACATTGCACGGCGAAGCGGGACTGCCGGGAGTTCGCAATATAGACATTTCTTTGAATATCGATGGCATCCCGGCAAACTCTGTCGTGCAACTGGCTCGCCACGCCAAGAAAAACCTGCCGCTCGATCTGCTTTCGACTGGAAGCGTGCAAGGCAATTTCTCCGTGAAGGAAGATGCCACATCGGTTCGCCCCGAATTCCGAGGTCACGGCGAGATCACCGATCTTCGTCTGCGGTCGACTAGCAATAAAATCGACGTCGTCCAGCCCAGCATACCGTTTGTGCTCAGTTCCAGCCCGCTCAGCGATCAGGCTGCACGGCGTAAAACCGCGAGCCAGTCACGCGCCCGGACTTCATTGGCTACGGACGATCTGCATGTCGAGTGTGGACCTTTTCCCGTAGCGCTCGGCCGGCCAACAGCTGCGCAAATGCGGGGCTCGTTTGGACGCTCGGGTTACAGCCTCGCTGTGCGCGGAGATGCCGAAGTCTCTCGCGCCCTGCGCCTGGCGGCCCTTCTCGGCTTGCCCGCAATTCGTGCCAGCGTGGAAGGCGCGGTCCAGGTCGATCTGGATATTTCTGGATCCTGGGCGGAGACTTTAACCGAAGCTGGCTCAGGTTTTTCTCCGCCGACGGTCACGGGAACGGCGCAAATGCACAATGTGCGGACGAACATCCGGGGAGTGAATAGTCCGATTGAAATTTCCTCGGCGGAGCTTCACCTTCTTAACGATGAAGTGCAGGTGGAAAAATTAAGCGTACACGCCGCCAACTCGCGCTGGACCGGCTCCCTGGCCTTGCCGCGCGGCTGCGGAGTTCCCGGGGCTTGCCTCGTCCGCTTTAACTTGAATACCGAAGAGGCCGGGTTGAGCGACCTCTCCGCTTGGCTGAACGCTCGACCGAGCCTGCGGCCGTGGTACGCAATACTGTCGACGGCCGAGCCCGCAACACCGTCGTTTTTCCAGAGCCTGCATGCGACTGGAAGAGTAAGCGCCAGCCGCCTGCGAATTCGAAACATTGTTGCGGAGAAGGTTTCCGCCACTCTCAATCTGGATCGCGGGAAGCTGGAAATTTCGCAACTCGCTGCTGATCTGCTCGGAGGAACCCATCGCGGCGATTGGCAATTGGATTTCTCAACAGCCTCACCCGCGTATAAAGGGGCTGGAACTTTGACCGGCATCTCACTGGCGCAGATGGCCGACGCCATGCACGATTCCTGGATTTCAGGAACCGCGGCAGCCACTTATCAGATCACTGCATCGGGCTCGAATACTGCATTCTGGCAGTCGGCCGCAGGCGGATTGCAATTCGATCTGCGCGATAGCGTTTTGTCGCACATAGCGCTCACCAGCGAGGAAGGGCCTTTGCAACTTTCGCGCTGGCAGGGCCACGCGCGTCTCCGCGAAGGCAAAATTGAAATTGAAAACAGTAAACTGCTTTCTCCCTCGGGCGACTACGAGATCAGCGGCACCGCATCGCTGGCGCGCCTTTTGGACCTCAAATTAGCTCGCAGGCCGGATGTGAATGCGGGCGGAGCACGTTCATCCGTTTACTCCATAACCGGCACAGTCGCTCAACCGGTCGTCGCGCTGACTCCAGCGCCGGAAACGCAAGCTCAACTGAAACCTTAGGCTCGCTGCCCTACGGCACATATCCCGCTCCGCGCAAAACCTTCCCCGGCAATGCCCCCGTCATCTTTCCCTGCTCGATAACGGGCGTTCCATTCACCAACACATAATCCATCCCTTCAGAAAGCTGGTTCGGATCATCGAACGTCGCCAGATCGCGCACGGTGGCTGGATCGAAAACGACTATATCAGCCCACATCCCCGCCTTGAGAACGCCGCGATCGGTCATGTGTAGCCGCTGCGCGGGTAGAGCAGAAAATTTCCGGAGCGCGTCTTCCAGCGTCAAAGCTTTATCTTCTCGAACATACTTGCGCAGAATGCGCGGAAAAGTCCCGTAGGCGCGCGGATGCGGATGCTCCTGCCCCAGAATCCCCTCCGGCGAAGTTCCCGAGGAATCGTTGTCAATCGCCACCCAGGGCTGCTGCAGCGCGAGCGTAACATCGGCCTGCGACATGCCGAAGACGGCGACGCCCGTGTTCGGATCTTCGATGAGAAAATCGAAGAGAGCGTCCATCGGATCTTTATTCCAGAGCTTTGCAATTTCCGATAAGCGCTTACCCTGCAGCGGCAACATCGCCGGATTCTGCACCACGCCGATCATGATGGCATCGGGCCCCGGAATCTCTTCCCACTCGTTGTCCCAATCTTTCGAAGACATAAGCATGTCTTTGCGAATGCGCTGGCGCGTGGCGGGATCTTTTAAACGCTCGACTAATTTCACCGTGCCGCCGTCATGCGCCCAGGGAGGAATGAACGCCGAAAAATCGTTGAACCAGGCTGTATAAGCGTAAGTATCGGCGGTCACATCGTCGCCTGCGGCTCGCGCAGCGTTGATCCTGGCGACGACCTCGGGCATGCGTCCCCAGTTATTTTTCCCCGCGACTTTGATATGCCAGATTTCCACCGGAACATGCGCTTCGCGACCGATACGCAGCGCCTCGTCAATGGCCTCCAGCACGGAGTTGCTCTCATCCCGCATATGCGTGGAATAAATTCCGCCGAACTTTCCGCCTTCCGCAGCGAGCGCGATGAGCTCTTCAGTTTTTGCATAAGGAGCGGGAGCGTATTCCAGCGCGCTGGAAACTCCGCTCGCACCATCTTTCATGGCTTCGCGCACCAGAGCCTTCATCTGTTCGAGTTGCTCCGCGGTCGGCTGCCTGTTGTCGTCCCCGAGCACCATGCGGCGAACCTGCGTGGCGCCCACATAGCTCGCCAGATTAATTCCCATGCCCTGCTTCTCCAGTCGCGCAAAATATTGGCGAAAGCTGCGCCAGTCCGGAGTGATGTGGTAATGATCGTAGCCAGGCCGGTCGACTTGTACGAGCGCATCGTTAAGCGGGGCCGCGGAGTTGCCTTCGCCAGTAATCTCCGTCGTGATTCCCTGAAAAATCTTCGAAGGCAAACGCGGGTCGACCAGAATCGAGAGTTCGGATTGCCCCAGCATGTCGATGAAACCCGGAGCGACAACTTTGCCGGCTGCGTCAATCGTGCGCTTGCGCGGCGCGGAAGTGAGATTGCCGATGGCGGCCACCTTTCCTTCGCGGATACCAACATCGCCGGAATACCACGGAGAGCCGGTACCATCGATGATGCGGCCGCTGGTGATGACGAGATCGTAGGGAGCTTGGCCTTGCGCGAACGACGCAGTTGAAAGCACAATCACGAGCAGCAACGTTCTTCGCAAGCCGGCTTCAATTTCCATTGATTCGTCTCTATTCTCGAAAGTGTTTTGTCACCGATATCAAATCCCAACGGTATTCGCTCTTCGTCGATGTGAGACGACGCCCAGGCTAATCCAGATTCCAAGCGCCAGCCACTCGTATGCAGTGAAGTGGCCGGGGATTGCCGGCACAACTTTCATTAACAACATTGCGATGGCCACGAACAGCCCAAGCATCGCCACCAGCGACTCAACCCGCAACAGCTTCAATTGTTCCGGCAGGGTGCCCGCACGCCCCATCTGCAAATAAGCGGCGCAAGTGGCCGCCCATCCGATGGCGCAGGCGACCGAACCAACTTCGGTGATCGGTACAAGGATCGCATCCCCCAGCAGCATACACGCGGCCGTAACGAGACCCACGCAGAGTACCGCGACCGACGGAGTCTGGTGCTCTGGATGAATTAGGCCCGCGCGCGAGTCAACCAAGCCGCGACGGCCTAAAGCAAACAGCAGGCGGCTGGCGGCCACGAAGTTCCCATTGAAGCACTTGAACAACGAAAGCAGCGCCGCCGCCAGAATCACATTCACAATCCAGCGCGCGCCCACCGCGCGCTGAAATGCGACCGCCGTCATGAACTTCTCCCCGGTCAATTCGTGCCACGGAGCCACGAATGCGACTGCGGCGATCACAATCGTATAAAAAAGAATGCCCACCAGCACCGCCATCCATATTGCTTTGAGAAACTCGCGCTCGCCAAACTCGGGGCTGGATTCCTCCGCGGCTTTAGTCACCGATTCAAACCCAGTCATGAAATACGGAACGATCTGCAGAACCAGCAGAAACGACACCGACGGTGCATGCGTGAAGAGGGGAGGAAAGTTGCGCGGCGACCCTTTACTCGTGCCCAGCGCGACGAAGATAACAAACAAAGCCAGCGTGCCGAAAGAAGTCCAGTTCTGAAAGGTTGCGCTTAGTCGGATGCCGCGATAATTCAATGTGGTAAGGAGCGCGGTGAGTCCGAGGCCGATCAGTAGATGCGGCAGATAAACCGGACGCCCCGCGATTCGATAAATCTCGAGCGAATCGAGCGAGGGAAAAATATAGCCGGCGATCCGGCCTACGGCCACGGCCTCCCACGGGCAGACGATAAAGTAAGCCAGCATCATCATCCACCCGGTTGCGAAACTTACGGGTCGCGAGAAAGCCGCGGCTGTGTACGCTATCTCGCCCGCCGCGTCGGGCATAGCGGCCACGAGCCGGCCGTAGACCCAGCCGATCGGAAAGAGCAGTGCGCCGCCAATCGCGAAGCCCAGAAGCGCGCCCAACGCGCCTCCGCGCAACAGCCAGTCGTCCATCACCACCAGCCAGCCGACTCCGACCATGGTGCCCCAGCCCAGAGTAAAGTAGTCCGTGAGGCGAAGTTTGCGGGCGAGATGTGGCATGCGAAGTTCGATCAGATAAGTGGAGCGCGAATTATAAGGCATTGTGACGAGAAGTGGCGCCGCCGTCCCTGCGGCTGTCCAGCGGGCGTCCCCGCCCGCTACGCCGAAAATCAGCAGCGCCCGAAATCCGCACTTCGCATGTTAGTATCGACAATACTCTCGCATGACGCCGCAGCTCTTAAGTTTTGCGCTATGTTTCCCGGCGCCTGACACGACTCGCTAGAACGGATGCCAACTTCCACTAACTTGCGTAAGCGCGTGCTCAGCGGCATGCGCTCGACCGGGAAACTGCACCTCGGAAACTATGTGGGTGCGCTGGATAACTGGGTGCGCATGCAAGATGAATTCGAATGCTTCTTCTGCGTGGTTGATTGGCACGCGCTCACCACCGACTACGCCGACACTTCGCGCATCAAAGAGAATTCGCTGGAAGTGGCGCTGGACTGGTTCGCGGCAGGGCTCGATCCCGAGAAGTCGGTGATCTTCATCCAGTCGCACGTTCCGGCCCATGCCGAATTGCATCTGCTGCTTTCGATGATCACGCCCCTAGGCTGGCTGGAGCGCGTTCCCACCTACAAAGAACAACGCGAGAATATTAAGGATAAAGATCTAGGGACGTACGGTTTTCTCGGCTACCCCGTCCTGCAGTCCGCGGACATTTTGATGTACAAGGCAAATGTCGTCCCGGTGGGCGAAGATCAGGTGGCGCACGTCGAACTGACGCGCGAAATCACACGTCGCTTCAACGGGTTTTACGGCAAGCGTGGAGGTGTCTTCCCCGAGCCGCAATCCCTGCTCACGCGCGCGCCAAAGCTACCGGGCACCGACGGCCGCAAGATGTCGAAATCCTACGGCAATGCGATCCTGCTGACTGACCCGGAGCCGGTGATCCGCCAGAAGCTGAAGACTATGGTGACTGACCCGGCGCGCGTCCGCCGCTCCGACCCGGGCAATCCTGATGTGTGCCCGGTGGGCGATCTGCACAAAATTTTTAGCGATCGCGTTACCATGGACAAAGTGAACGCGGGCTGCCGCTCCGCTGGAATTGGCTGCATCGAGTGCAAAAGCTGGGCCGCCGATGCGCTGGTGCAGTTGCTGAGTCCGATGCAAGAACGGCGTAAGAAATTCGAGGAGAATCCCAGGCTCGCTTGGGATATTCTGGAAGCTGGCAGCGAACGGGCGCGCAAGGTTGCGAGTGAAACGATGAGCGACGTGCGCGCTTCGATGGGAATGTCCCTAGCGTACGAAGCGCCTGCGGCGACTGATGGAAAATAGGATGCAGATGCCGATCGAAGACAAAATCGTTACCTCTTCTAACCAGGCCGCCGAGCCCCTCTCGAAAGCTTTCGTCGCAAATCCGCGCGCTGTAATTTCGCCTGAGAGAACGTCGCGCCAGGCCTCGGCGAAGAAAGAAGAAAGCGATTCTCCCTTCGCTGTCTCGGTGACCGATGTTTACGAGGGGCCGCTCGACCTGCTGCTGGACCTGATTCGCAAGCAGGATATCGACATCTACGACGTTCCGATAGCGCGCATCACGGCGCAATATCTGGCTTACGTGGAAAAGATTCGCGAGCTCGATGTGAACGTCGCAGCCGATTTTATCTACATGGCCGCGGTGCTGATTCATATCAAGTCAAAGATGCTGCTGCCTCGCGATCCCTCGGCCAAGGCCGAAGAGTTGGAAGATCCGCGCACCGAACTGGTCAACCGCCTGCTCGAGCACGAAAAATTCAAGTCCGCCGCCCAGATGCTTTTGCAGAAGCAACAAATAGAAGATGCCGTGCTCTCAAACCCAGCGCTGAAAGAATTCATAGACTCCGAGGGTACCGAACCGGAGATGGCCGCCGATGTCATCGACTTGGTAAAGACTTTCCAGCAAATTCTCGAGCGCCTGCGTACCCGCCCCGTGATTAATGTCGATGAAGAAACAGTTACAGTCGGCCAGATGATCGACTACTTGCGGCGCCGTTTGTCGCTGGAATCAAAGCCCATCCGGCTGAAACAGCTCTTGATGCGCGTACCCTCGCGGCAGGCGCTGGTGTGCATGTTTCTAGCATTGCTTGAGATGGTGCGACTGCAGGCGATCCAGGTGCGGCAGGACCAGATGTTCGGAGAAATTGCGGTCAAGAAACATGTTGGCTTCGATGCTGTCATGTCCGAGCAAGCCGCGGTACGCGATGATTGGAGATAGAAAAGCAGTTGCCACTGGCCAGGTCTCGGTTGCCAGTCAAACGCTGGCTGCTCTCGCTGGCAACTGGGTACTGGGTACTTGTTACTGATGTCCTTAAAAGCACAACTCGAAGCCATAGTTTACGCGGCGGAAACGCCTATCACCACAGATCACATGGTACAGCTCGTGAAGGATACTGCGATCGCCGAAGGCGCCGCGGACGAAGCCGATCTGAAATCGCGTGTTCGCGCAACGCTCGAAGAAATGGTGGCCGACTACAGTTCGCCTGATCACGGCATTGAGATTCGCCAGGTCGCCGGCGGCTATCGCATGTCCACTAAGCCTGAGCAGCACGAGGTGGTGCGCAGCTTCGCCAGGAGTTTGAAGCCGCCGGTCCGGCTTTCTCTTCCTGCCCTGGAAACGCTGGCAGTGATTGCCTACAAACAACCCGTGACCGTCCCGGAGATCAGCGAGATTCGCGGCGTCGATTCCGGCGGGGTCATCGCCACTCTGCTCGACCGCAAGCTCATCACTACTGCCGGACGCAAGCAGGTGATCGGACGTCCGATTCTCTACAAGACGACGAAAGAATTCCTGATGCGCTTCGGATTGAAAGATGTGAACGAGCTTCCCAGCATGGAAGAGTTCGAAAAACTGGTAGCGGAATCGTTCCAGAGCGAGTTGATTCCAGCGGAAGATGCCGCCCAATCTCGTCACGAAGAATCTGCGTCAGAAGAAATCGCCGAGTCGGCGGCGCAGAAAGATTAGTCGTCCTTCGAAGGTTTCCCATGACCGCTGAACGCCTGCAAAAAATTATCGCCGCCGCCGGCATCGCCTCTCGCCGCAAAGCCGAAGAACTGATCAGCGCCGGACACGTCAAGGTCAACGGAACCGTAATCACGGAACTCGGCACCAAGGCCGATCCCGACATCGATCACATCCGCGTCGATGGAAAACTCCTGCAGGGCGCGCAACTCCATATCTACCTGCTGCTGAACAAGCCCAAAGGTTATGTCACAACG
The DNA here is from genome assembly GCA_963789875.1 of uncultured Acidobacteriaceae bacterium. GTDB lineage: Bacteria > Acidobacteriota > Terriglobia > Terriglobales > Acidobacteriaceae > Sulfotelmatobacter. Next base: position 316,222 of record CAWBMI010000004.1, read on the forward strand.
GTGAGCGATCCCGAGCATCGGCCCACGGTGATGCAATTGCTTCATGGCGTGAAAAAACGCGTCTATCCGGTGGGACGCCTTGATTATGCCAGCGAGGGATTGCTGCTCCTGACTAACGACGGCGCGCTCGCCAACAAATTGATGAAAGCGTCGTCGCAGGTAGCAAAGACCTACGTCGTGAAAATTGCTGGAACTCCAAGCAATGATGCTTTAGCAAAGTTGCGCGCCGGAGTTTCGATCGCCACCGATGATGGACGCCGCGTAAGAACCGCGCCGGCCGGCATTCGCGTGGTCAAAGAAGCGACTAATCCCTGGTACGAAGTCACGTTGATTGAAGGCCGCAATCGCGAGATCCGCCGCATGTTTGAGAAAGTCGGGCATCACGTGGAAAAAATCAAGCGCGTCCGCTACGGCCCGCTCACCCTCGATGTGCCTCCGGGAAAATTCCGCGCGCTGACATTGCAGGAAGTTGATCGCCTGCGCACCGCCTGCAACAAACCATTAGCGGCGGCAAAGCCATCCGTGGCATGATGAGCGGCAATGAGTCGTTTCTTCGACATGATTTCCAAGCCCGCGCGCGAGATGGGCATCGTCGATCTTCCTGTTCCGCCGCCAGTCGCCTCTAAGAACCGTTCGCAGCTGATTAAACTCGATTCCAACGAAAGTCCCTTTGGCCCGTCGCCGCGTGCGATCGAAGCTATGCGCAGCGCGCTGAGCTCATCCAACCTTTATCCTGACGATGATTGCACTCCGCTGCGCCTGAGACTGTCCGAGCATCACGGTCTGCCGGCGGAGCAAGTGCTCGTGACCGCGGGCTCAACCGCACTCCTGAGCCTGCTCTGCCAGACGGTGCTGGCTCCGGGACTCAACGCGGTCACCAGCGAACGCTCCTTTATAGTTTATTCACTCGCAGTGCAGGCGGCGGGCGCGCGCTTGATTGAGGCACCGATGCGCCCGGGCGAAGATGGTTTCGATCTGGAATCAATTCTCGCTGCCGTAGACGCCAACACGCGCATCGTATTCCTGGCCAATCCCAATAATCCTACCGGCACTATGTCGGACGCTGGCACCGTGGAGCGTTTTCTGGCGCGGCTTCCCCGCCATGTGCTCCTCGTGCTCGATGAGGCCTACTTCGAATTTGCCGCACATTTTGCCGCCTTGCGCGGAATTACGTATTCTAACTCGCTCGATTATGTTCGCCAGGGCGCGGGCGTAGTTGTGCTGCGAACTTTTTCCAAAGCTTATGGACTTGCAGGACTGCGCATAGGCTACGGCCTCGGCCCGGCGGAGTTGCTGGGATACTGCGCGCGGATGCGCAACACTTTTTCTGTCTCCTCAGTGGCGCAAGCCGCCGCGCTGGCGGCGCTTGAAGACCGCCTGCATATTCTGACTGTTGCAGAGAACAATGCGGTGCAGTCGCTCGTTCTGATCGAAGGATTGTCGGCGCTGAGTTATCGCGTCGTGCCCACGGCCGCCAATTTTGTCTGCTGCGATCTGGGAGAAGACGCAGCTTCCGTCGCCGACCACTTAAACGATGACGGCGTATCGGTGCGTCCGCTGGGACATTGGGGAGCGCCCAATTGCATTCGCGTGACGATCGGCACAGGGCAGCAGAATCAGGAATTCTTGAATGCGATGCGGCGCTTGACGGGAAATTTCGACGGGAACCAGGGTATCTCGCCGGTGCTCGAACCGAGAAATAATTACTGAGTCGAGGGCTGAAGGACTTTTTCCGGCTCACGCAGCGCTTCCGCCAGATCACTTAAAAAGAGCGCTGCGCGGGCGCCGTCGGCCACGCGATGGTCGGACGATAAAGTCAGCGTCATCATCGGCCGGATGGCGGGCTTGCCTGCGACTGCGACTACTCGCTCCGCGATACCGCCAACCGCAAGGATCGCCACTTGCGGCGGCGTGATGATGGCGGTGAACTGATCCACGTGATACATGCCGAGATTGCTGATGGTGAAAGTTGCATCGGCAATGTCGGCGGGGCGCAACTTCCCTGCCCGCGCCCGCTCGGCCACGTCGCGCCGCTGCGTCGCAATCTCCGCCATACCGGCGGTGTGAGCATTCGGAATCACTGCCGCGACCACGCCATCATTCACGGCGATCGCGACGCCCATATTCACGTAATCGTGAAGCCGAATACCCTCTGCCGCGAAGCTCGAATTCAGTCGCGGGTGCTTGAGCAGCACGCGTGCCGTCAAGGCGACCAGCAAATCCGTATGCGTAATCCGAATCTTGTGCGAGCTTTCAATCTCGGCAACTATTTTTTCCCGGTATTCGTTGAGCGCGCTGGCGTCGATCTCCCGCGTCACAAAGAAATGAGGGATCGTGGTCCAGCTTTGAGTGGTGCGTTCGGCCATCAATCGACCCAGTGTCGTGGGGACTTCAATCTTTGATTTCTCGGCCGGAAGCCCGGTCCCGGCAGCTGGCGCAGCCGCGGCCTGCACGTCCGATGCGAGAATTTCACCGCCCGGGCCGGAGCCGCGCATGGCGCCGATATCAACGCCCAATTCTTTCGCCAGCCGCCGCGCCTTTGGTGAAACCTTTGGGCCTTGAACCGCGGAAGGCTGGACAGCAACAGTCGCCGTCGGAGCGGCGTGGGATTCTGTTTTTCCGCGAGCCGCGGGCGCGTCTGGCAGAGACTCGTTTTCTGTCGGAATCTGTTCGCCGGGTGCCACAATCCAGGCAATCCTCTGTCCCACAGGTATGTCGGCTCCGACCGAGCCGGTAATTCCCACGAGCACCCCATCGGCAGGCGCTTCCACTTCCATCACGGCTTTGTCGGTTTCTATTTCGAGAAGAGGCTCGCCCTTGCTGACGCGGTCGCCTTCCTTCTTGCGCCAGGCAATGAGCTTGCCGGTTTCCTGCGCCATCTCGAGAGCGGGCATTACTACGCTGAAGGCCATAGTCGTTTTTAGTGGGGAAGGGCGCCGCCTATGGCCTTCAGCCTGAAACTCCTACCCGCTCAGTTTTCGCGCTGGCCTCGATCATATCGAGTACGCGCGCGCTGGGCGGAGCTTCAGTTTCTCGTGTGGTCGGCAGCGGCCCGTTGACCGTGACATAATGCGCGCCTGCCACCAGCAGCTCTTCCGCCGGGAAACGCGTAATCACTTCATGCCCGGTCGGAGTCACCACGATCTCTTCTTCAATACGCGCCGCGCTCCAGCCGTCGGTAGAAGGCCAGAAAGTTTCCAGCGCAAACACCATACCCGGCTCTAGCGTCTGCGGATGATCGAGCGAAACCAGACGCGAGATTACGGGCTTCTCCCAAATCGCAAGCCCGATGCCGTGGCCATATTGCAGGGCGAATGCGGCTTCTTCATTCGGGAAACCAAAATCCTGCGCTTTGGGCCACACGGCTGCGATTTCTGCGGTGTTGCGTCCCGGACGAATCAGTTCGATGGCGGCATCCAGGTAATCGCGGCAGCGCTTATAGGCATCCACCATGGCGTGCGAACCGTAGCCGATGGTGAAGCAACGGTAATAGCAGGTGCGATATCCCATGTAGGAATGCAGAATGTCGTAGTAAACCGGATCGCCCGGACGCAGCACGCGATCGGAAAAAACATGAGGATGCGGATTGCAGCGCTCTCCGGAGATGGCATTCACCGCTTCCACGTATTCTGAACCGAGATCGTAGAGAACCTTGCTCACCAGCCCGACGGCTTCGTTCTCACGCATGCCTGGTTTCATGGCGCGATAAAGTTCGTCATAGGCAGCGTCGACCATCATCGCGGAAGTATTGAGCAGCGAAATTTCGTCCTGCGTTTTGATGACCCGGGCGTTCGACATCAGTTCCTGCCCATCGACAACCGTGATGCCTTCGCGTTGCAGCGCAAAAAGTACGGGAAGCTCAATGATGTCGATGCCGACCGGCTCTTTGTGCAGACCGCGGATTTCGAGCTCGATGCGAATTTTCTTGGCGACGTCTTCGGCGCGTCCATGCTCCGGCGACATGGTGCCGCGCAACATGGAAATCCCCGGACGCGAACGATCGCCAAGCCACGGGCAATTCAGCTGATGATGCTTGGCGGCGGAACCGAAGTCCCAAAGAATTGGCTCGTCATTCTGCGGCAGCAACGTAAAGCGATTCGCCTTGTCCTGTGCCCACGTGCCAATGTGGGTCGAAGTCAGGTAGCGCACGTTATTCATGTCGAAGCACAGCAGCGCGCCCATCTCCGACTTTTTCAGCAAGTCTTTCGCGCGTTGCAGGCGCTCGCGCCGTAAGCGATCGAAGTCGATGCGCTGCTCCCAATCGACCGCCATAGTTCCGTGAGTCTTTAACGCCATAAAAAATCTCCCACTGCCGCGTCACTGCCAGCCACGAATGCCAACTCAGGCAAGTACCTCTTGGATACGATTCAACAAACCTTCCGTGCCTGAGCGCACCGCGCTTGGTTCAAATCCGACAACTTCCCCGTTCTTAATCCAAACGACAGAGCCGTTACCCATGTCGATATTGGGAAACATGCCGATTTTCTTTTTTTTCTCTTGTGATTCCAGCCAACCGTGCAGCGCTTCATTAATTGGCGCGGCGGCTGGAGAACTCATGTCGGCAACAAACCATGAGATCGACTTTTGCAATCGATCCGCAGCAAGCTTTGCGGCGCCTCGATAGATCTCACTTCCGTGTCTCGCGTATGTGGACCAGTTCACCCACACGAACAATGCAGTATGATTCGCTGCCAGCATTTCCGCGAAATCATCTGAGTTTCTGATTGGTTTCATAAGCTGGATTAATGCTTGCACATCGACCTGGCGACGTCGAATACAGTCTGCTCCGTCGGCACTGTCGCATCTTCCAGCGGCGGAGAAAACGGAATTGGCACATGCATCGCGCCCATGCGCTTCACCGGCGCGTCCAGATCGTAGAATGCGCCTTCGGCGATCACCGCGGCAAGCTCTGAAGTCACGCCGTAACGGCCATATCCTTCATCAAGCACGATCACGCGCGAGGTTTTCTTCGCCGAGTCGATTAAAGTTTTTTCGTCGAGCGGCCATGTAGTTCGCGGATCGACCACCTCTGCGCTGATTCCTTCCTTCTCCAATAAGATCGCTGCGCCCAAAGCAATTTGCACCATGCTGCTTGTTGCAACCAAAGTAATATCATCGCCCGCGCGCTTCACATCCGCCACGCCCAGCGGTATCGTGTAGTCCTCTTCAGGAACCGGCCCCTTCAGCTTGTACATCATCTTGTCTTCGAAGAAGACCACCGGGTTTTCATCGCGAATCGCGGTCTTGAGCAAGCCTTTCGCATCGTAAGGCGTCGAAGGCAAAACGACTTTCAATCCCGGCACGTGGCTGAACCAGGCGTGTAGCGACTGCGAATGCTGCGCCGCCGATCGCCGCGTCGCACCCAGCGTAGTGCGCATCACCATGGGAACCTTCCAATGCCCGCCCGACATGTAGTGCACTTTCGCGGCCTGGTTCACCATCTGATCCATCGTCAAGGTGATGAAATCGCCGAACATGATATCAACGACCGGACGCAGACCTGTCATCGCAGCGCCCACAGCCACGCCTGTAAACCCGGCCTCAGAGATCGGAGTATCGACCACGCGCTTGGCGCCGAATTCTTCGACCAGGCCTGAAAGTACCTTGAATGGCGTGCCCGCCTCGGCAACGTCTTCGCCCATAATGCAAACGCGGGAGTCGCGGCGCATCTCTTCAGCCAGCGCCTCACGCACCGCCTGGGCAAATGTGAGTTCGCGATCAGGCATAGACGTGCATCTCCACTTCGTCGACGTTTGGGTAAGGCGAGGCAATCGCGAACTTGACCGCCGCTTCCATCGTCACGCGAATTTCAGGAGTGATTGCGTCAAGCGTTGCAGTGTCGGCATAACCGTTATCGATCAACCACTTCGCCAGCACGATAATCGGATCGCGATCAGTCTTCCAGAGATGTTCTTCCTGTTTCGAGCGATAGTATTCGCGATTGATGTCGCCAACGTGATGCCCGCTGTAGCGGTAGGTGTCGCACTGCAGGAACGCAGGTCCAGCGCCGGAGCGCGCTCGCTTTACTAACCGCGTCGCGACTTCATTCACGGCACGCACGTCTTGTCCATCCACGCTAGCAGCCTCGATACCGAAAGCAGTGGCGCGCCCAAGAATTGTCCCCGCCGTGGTCTCCGCGAAGTGCGTGTACTCGTTGTATTGATTGTTTTCACAGACGTAAATCACCGGCAGCTTCCATAGTTGCGCCAGGTTCATCACTTCGTAGAGCGAACCCTGGCCGAGCGCGCCTTCACCGAAAAAGCAGACCGCGACTCGATCCGTTGCGAGCGTCTTGGCCGCGAACGCCGCGCCGGTGGCGATGCCTACGCTGCCTCCGACAATTGCATTCGCGCCGAGATTGCCGGTCGCGGGATCGGCGATATGCATCGATCCGCCTTTGCCACGGCAGTAGCCCGCTTCTTTTCCCAGCAACTCTGCAAACATGCGATCGGGCGACGCGCCTTTGGCCAGGCAATGTCCGTGACCGCGATGAGTGCTGGTGATGTAATCGTCGATGCGCAGGGCTTCACAGATGCCCACGGCGACCGCTTCTTCACCGCTATACAAGTGAGCGAGTCCGGGCATCAGAGCGCGGGTATAAACTTCGTTCACTTGCTCTTCGAACAGGCGAATGCTCACCATCTTGCGATAAGCGCTCATCCACTTTTCTTTGTCCGTTGCGGCTGCAGTCGAATCTTCGCGACCGGCTGCAGGCTTCGAGATAGCCGTCGTCATTTCTTTTCTCCTCCCTCCGTTACGGGAGTCTTTACGCCTGACATCGCGGCCAGCACATCGAACATGCAAGCGAAGTCATATTTCGTCCAACCCATGCCGCGAGCCGCTGTCAAGATTTCATTGCTGACCGCAGTCGTAGGCAATGGCACGTCGAGTTGCCGGCCCAGATCCATCGCCAGCACCATATCCTTCTGCATCATGTTTACATCAAACCATGCTTCTTCCGGCTGCTGCAGCACGAAGGGTCCGCGATATTGAATCATGGGCGAAGCCACCGCGCTGTGCGTGAGCACATCCACTGCAGTCTCACGCGCGATGCCGCTCTTCTCTGCCAGCAGCACGCCTTCTGAAAACGCCAACATCTGCACAGCGAGACTCAAATTAACCGAAATTTTCATCGCCAGCGCCAGGCCGTTGTCGCCTACGTAAGTCACCTTCGGCCCAATATCAAGCAGCAGCGGTTTTACTTTTTCAAATGTCTCGCGACGGCCGCCGACCATCACCGAAAGCTTGCCTTCCTGCAACGTAATCACGCTGCCGGAAACCGGTGAATCCACCATGTCCGCGCCCTTTTCGCGCACCTTTGCCGCCAGCGCGCGGCTCACCGCGGGACTCACGGTGCTCATATCGATAAAGGTTTTGCCCGCGCTGAGCCCCGCGAGCATTCCATCTGGACCTTCCGCAATCGACGCGATAGCAGCGGCGTTGGTGACCATGGCGAAGGTGTAATCGGAAGCGCTCGCCACTGCCCGCGGCGAATCCGCCCACTGCATTTCTTTTTCCACTAGCCACTGTGCCTTGGAGCGAGTGCGGTTGTATCCTGTGACGCTGTGGCCCTTGCTGAGCAACCGGTCCACCATCTGGCTGCCCATCACTCCCAAGCCGATGAATCCGAGTTTCGCCAATGCTGCTAACCTCCGCTCTTTCCGTGATGAGTTCTACGCAGCCACTTTGCTATGCAATAATTTTGGATCCGCTGGGTGCAAGTTTTCCGGAAGCTTTGCCCCCGGGAGACACCTGCGAATCTTGGCGTACCTGTTCGAGGTGGGCGCGCATCGCGCTCCGCGCCATCTCCGCGTCGCGCCGCTCCACCGCTTCGAGAATACGTTTGTGATGAAATTGCCCACGCTGCGGCCCACCGGCAACATTGAAGATCTTGATGCGTTGTTCGCGCAGCAGGCCGACGATGGAATCGATCAAAGAAAGAATGAGAGGATTCGCCGCCGCCTCCGCCAAGGCCAAATGAAAATCGAGATCAGCCTCGATATACGCTGCGGGATTTTTCTGTGAACGCTCCATCACCGCAACCGCGTCGCGCATGGCGGCGAGATTTTCCTCGTCGACGCGAGTCGCCGCCAATGCGGCGATTCCCGGCTCCAGGATGAGCCGCAGTTCCGCTAAGTGCGGCGAGCCTTCCTGTTGCCCGATCTTCACCATAAGGTCGAATGATTGCCGCGCGGCCTGCGTGGTTCCGTTGGTGATGAATGTTCCGCGGCCGGAGTAAGCTTCGACCAGGCCTTTTTCGCGCAGCGTCTTCACCGCCTCCCGCACCGCTGTGCGGCTCACTCCGAGGCGCTGCGCCAACTCCCGCTCGGCGGGAAGCTGGTCGCCGGGTTTCAATGTGCCGTTCAGAACTGAATCTTCAATCTGCTGGACGATTTGCTCGTAGAGGCGCGAGGTCCGAACCACTTTGTACACTGAGTATTCTCCCGCAGGAGCCAGCTTCGGGGTGCCGGCGATGGTCTGGCTACTATACCGCAGCTCCAGAGGTTGTGGAGGGGTTTCTGCGGTCTTGGAGCGGGAGGCGAGCATATGCGGTCTTTAGGTATGGTGGTATGACAGGCTGAGACACTACCACTCCTCCCGGCCAATTGCAAGTGTTCTATGCCGGGAGCGTGTGTTTCTAAAGGTTTGTGAACTTTTTTCAGACCGGATTCCGAACTCATTGTTGAGATTTCAGGAACCCCTGACGGCGAATTTTCTTGACTTCCTTCCGTGGATGGTGGTATGGCTGTCGGACCAGCAACACGAAGGGATTCCCGAATGATGTTTCAAAGCGCCGCCCTGTCCGCGGGTCATAGAACCGGTTTGTTTGTCCGGTTCATTCTTTTCGTACTCATGGCGAACCTGATGTGCTCCTCAGCATTCGCACAATCGACGGCCGGACGCGTCCTGGGAACAGTCACCGATCAGAGCGGTGCCGCAGTAGCCGACGCCAGCGTGGTCGTTACCGACACCCAGCGCGGAACCTCGCGCACGCTGACCACCGACGCCTCCGGAGACTACGCCGCGCCAGATCTGATTCCCGGAATGTACAAAATTCGCGTCGAGGCCAAAGGCTTCAAGTCAGAGGAGCGGCCAAGCGTGACCATCGAGGTCGCAAGCGACATACGCGTAGATTTCGCTCTCCAGCCCGGAAATGTCTCCGAAGTCGTTACCGTTACCGAAGAAGTTCCTTTGCTCAATACAACCTCCGCCACCCTGGGTGGAACCCTCAGCAACCAGGAAATCAACGACCTTCCGCTCAACGGCCGGAACTATGAAAATCTCCTCCAGTTGCGTCCGGGCGTGGTGCGCTATCCCGGCGGAGGATTTTCCACCACCAGCGCCAACGGCCTTCGCGCGGAGGATAACGCCTACTTCGTCGAAGGACTCTTCAACAGCGAGCCCTATTCCGGACAGGCAATTATCAACGGTTCCGGAATTGCCGGCGACTCAGCAACCATCCTTCCCATCGATGCGATTCAGGAATTTAACTTGCAGCAAAACCCACCGGCTGAGTATGGCTGGAAACCGGGAGCGGTTGTTAACGTAGGCCTGAAGTCCGGAACTAATAAGATTCATGGTAGCGCCTTTGGTTTTGGCCGCGACGGAGCGCTCGACGCGCGAAACTATTTCAACGACGACCCCAATCCGAAACTAACCCGAACTCTGGAGCAGTTTGGCGGCAGCCTCGGCGGACCAATCATCAAGGATAGGGCGTTCTTCTTTGCCGCCTATGAAGGCCAGCGGTATAACGTGGGCAACTCCTTCGGGGGAATAACCAGTCCTTCGATGGTGCACATGGCAAACAATGGAACCTGCTCCTTCGGCTTTGCGGGAGACTGCGCCGATAGCATTCCCGATGCGGTCGCCGATATCACAACACCAGCGGCGAAAGCGGCTGGCGTTATCGTAAGCCCTGCGAGCCTTCTTATTTCAGGGTGCTCTTTCTCGGGTGCTGCGGTAACATGCAACGGCTCAGGATTTCCCACCAACACCGCGCCGAGCATCAATATCACCAACGGATTTAACAACGTCGTCCACGTTAATAACGTTGTCGCCAAAGTGGATTACAAGCTCAACGAAAGAAGCAGCATCAGCGGGACATATTTTTTTGGAAACAACACCGGCACCGTTGAAGACTTTCCCGAACTGCAGCAGAAATGGCTCTCTGATATACACACCCGTGCGCAGGTGGTCGGCGGCAATTGGATTTGGACTCCGACCTCTCGCCTAGTGAACGAAGCCCGCGTTGGCTACAACCGCCTCTATCAGCCTACTCTGCCGGGCGATCTCAACACGCCCGCCTCCACTTACGGCCTGGATACAGGAGTAACCGGTCCCGAAACCGGCGGTCTGCCGCGCATCGGTTTCGGCGGCTACTTCTTCCCGGGACTCGGGGGTTTCAAGTGGCCTAAATTTCAGGGACCCGATTCAATCACGCAGTTTATCGATCACATCTCCTACACCGTAGGCAAGCACGCGCTGAAATTCGGCGGCGAACTTCACTACGACGACGTGAAGAACGCGGCCTACGGCAATGCCCGAGGCAGCATCACATTCCTCGGGGGTGTTGCCAGCCCGAACCCAGGTCCCAACGGTTCGGCGCCGCTCGAAGATTTCTTTGCGGGCGCCCCCTTCAAGTCGTCAGTAACCGTGGGAAATCCGACCCTGCAACTGCACAACTGGGCGTACGCGGGATTTTTCCAGGATGACTTTCGCGCCACCCGTAATCTGACCATCAACTTTGGAGTTCGCTACGAATTCAGCACTGTGCCTCAGGAAGCTCACAATCTGCTGGGAAATTTTGATCCGAATAGGGGTCTGGTTCAGGTGGGACATCAGATCAGCAGCCTGTGGAACCCCGATCACACGAACTTTGGTCCCCGCGCAGGCTTCGCATGGGATATTGGCGGAAACGGCCGAACCGTGCTGCGCGGCGGCGGCGGGTTGATCTACGAAACCGTGAACTGGCAATCCTTCGTCGCTTTCAACAATGCCTTCGGTCCGGGCAGCGTTCCCACGGGAGCTCCGATCGACGCGGCGGGAGATACGTCTGGCGGCACCATCACGACAGGAAACGTCACGATCAAAAACTTCTTGAGTTACCCGGCCACTTGGGATGCAGCGAATGGGCCCCTTTACGGAGGCAACAAGATCAATTGCTTCAACAACCCGTGCCCCGTTATGACCGTTGACCGAGGCCTTACCACTCCCTACGTATGGAACTGGACTCTGAACGTGCAGCATGCTTTCACGACGAACCTTTCGCTTGAGGCCGCTTACGTGGGCAATCACGGATCGAATCTGACCGGCATAAGGGATATCAACCAGCCGCCGGTCGGCAGCGATTACAATCCGGCTTGCGCAGAGGGTACCTCTCCGGATCAGCTCTGCCTTCCATACAACGGCAAGTTCCCCTACCTCAGCAACATCTTCCAGATGGCAAATGTCTACCGATCGAACTATGACGGGCTTCAAGTGACGCTGAACGCGCGCAATTACCACGGCCTGAGCATGGTCGCAGGTTACACCTATTCGCATGCACTGGATGATGTGGGCGCCAACTGGGATTTCGGCTACGGCTCCGGCCTGCCGCAGAACGCTCACAACGTCGGAGCCGAGTACGCCAACAGCGACTTCGACATCCGTCATCGTTTAACCGTCTCACTCACTTACGCCATTCCCGGCGCCAAGGGCCACGGACAAGCCCTGGAAGGATGGGAGCTCAACTCGATCATCACGCTTGAAAGCCCGCAGTACTGGGGACCGATGGACGAGGGAACGGACGCGGCCGGTGTGGGCCCGCTGCCGGTGAGCCCGCCAGCCAACAGCCCGATTCGCTGGAGTTTCTACCGCGCCGGAACCAATAGCCTGGGCAACCCATCGGACTTCAAGGCCGGACGCGGGGTTGGAATTCCGTTCTATCCCGCGGGAGATCCCAGTACGCCAGCGAGTTGCACAGCCTCAGCCTTGGCTGAGGATGGCGGCACTCCCGGGGCAGAGACCGAGTCCTTAAACATGTTCGGCTGCTATGCCAAAGGAAACTCCGTGATGATGGCGCCCCCGCTCGGCCACTTCGGCAACATGAGCCGCAACATGTTCGAGGACGATGGCTTCAGAAACTTCGATTTCTCCGTGGCCAAGAATTTCCACTTCGGAGAAACCATGCGGCTGCAGGGCCGCGTCGAGTTCTTCAACATTTTCAACCATCCCAACTTTGCCAACCCCTACGGCGGTCAGAATGGATTCGGCTTGAATGATCCGTCGGTTCGTCCTTTCGGCTGCGGCTGCGCGACGCCAGATATAGCCGCCGCCAACCCCGCCGTAGGATCAGGTGGTCCGCGGTCAGTACAGTTGGGATTGAAGTTCACGTTCTAGTTTTGCGGTCAGCCCTGCGGGTATGAAAAAGGCCGGATGCAATTCAATCCGGCCTTTTTTCCGGCGCAGCAGGGGCTTTGGTGGGATGTTTTGAGACGGCCCGGCTTCAAGCCGCGCGGCGAGTGGACAAGAATTGACTCCGGCTTTAGCCGACGCGGGACGCTCTCTCGAAAGTTTTGATGAACGACGTCACCGCAAATCCTGTCCCGAAGGGACAACTGACAATAGCCCGGCGTTTCAACGCCGGGTAATTAGCGGAATTCGGAATAAGTCCCGTTGGGACGACCGAGTTCCCACCGCATTCGTATTTTGTGACACACACTTTCTAACGACTGAGATCAGAAGAAACGGGCCCAATTATGAAAATAAATCATTTTCGTTTCGCAATTTTTTCCGCCACACTACTCGCGTTTCTCGTCACGATCGCCTCCGCTCAAAACGAACCCCGCCGCGAGCGCAACATCGACGAGATACGCGTCGAAGCCATCCACCGCGCCGAAGTCGGCCAGTATCCGTTGATCGGTCTCGACCCAACCGACGTGAAAGAAGCCTTCGAAACCATCCACACCGCCGATAAAGACGAATGGGCCGCCGGCTTCATGCGCGTTGCCGATCGCTACTTCAACGAAGCCAAATCGCTGGAGAAAGACAAATCCGATCCAAACAAGGCCAACGCCGATTACATCCGCGCTTGGCGCCTCTACTCCTTCGGACGCTGGCCCATCCCGGCCTCTCCCGGCAAGCAGCGCTCGTATGAAAAAGCCCTCGAAGCATTTCTGGATCATGCCAAGTTCTTCGACCCTCCGCTCGAGGTCGTGCACATTCCCTTCGAGGGCAAAGAGATTATCGGATACCTCCGCTTGCCGAAAAATGCGAAGGGTCCCGTGCCGTTGGTGATTGCGGTGAACGGCCTCGACAGTCGCAAAGAAGATCTGACGGAAAGTTTCAGTGCGATTCTCCCCTTCGGCATTGGCTATCTCGCGGTCGACGGCCCCGGCACCGGGCAAAATCCGATCAAGGTCAGCGAGACTTCAGATCGCATGTTGTCCCGTGTGATCGACTACGTGCAGTCCCGCCCCGAGATCGACAAGAATCGCCTCGCGATGCATGGCGTCAGTTGGGGAGCTTATTGGGCAACAAAGATGGCGATCGTCGAGCACGCGCGTTTGCGCGGCTGCAGCGCGCAGTCTCCACCAGTGGACAAATTCTTTCAGAAAGATTTTCTGCTGAACATGCTGGTGGGGAATCGCGAGTATTTATTTGATCAGGTCCCCGCGCTGATGAGCATTATGGAAGGCGTCCATTCCCTCGATGAGATGGGAAACTACATGCCGAAGCTGTCGCTGGTCTCGCAGGGTCTGCTGGGTAAACCCATGTCGCCCATGCTGATTCTCGCCGGAGTCAAAGACACCCAGGTTCCCATCGACGACGAATATCTGTTGCTGAGCCAGGGCGACGTGCCCAAGGAAGCATGGATCAATCCCCACGGGGGACATCTAGGGCGGCAAGTAGGAGTCTGGCCCGATCCGCGCATTTTCAAAGAAGTAATTATTCCGTGGCTCGTGAAAACACTACGGCCGCCGGCAAATTAGACTTTGGGTTTGCCTTAGCTTCGTATCAGGGCACGCCTTCAGGCGTGCCGTACATTCGCCTGACATTAACCGCGCGTTAGGTGCCGCGCCTAAAGGCGCGATTGAATTCTGTGACATGCGGCATCGCTGAAGCGATGCCCTGATCCGAATCCAAGTAATACGGCAGCATCGAATCAATTATGCCCGCTCCCATCACTACCTCGGAATTCGACGCCCCGCCCGCGCGGCCGCCCCGTAAGCCCTTCTACGCCTCTCTCTGGGTGCAAGTGCTCATCGCCATGATGATGGCGCTCATTCTCGGCTACGTCGCCCCCGCGCGCGCCGTAGCCATGAAGCCGCTGGGCGACGCCTTTATCCGCATGATCACCATGATCATCACCGTGCTCATCTTCTGCACGGTGGTCACCGGCATCGCTGGTATGCAGGATTTAAAAAAAGTCGGCCGCGTCGGCGGCAAGGCCTTGCTCTACTTTGAAATCGTCTCGACCATCGCGCTCGCCATCGGATTAGTAGTCGGCAACGTGGTCAAGCCCGGTAACGGCTTCAACGTAAACACCGCCTCGCTCGATGCCCACGCAGTCGCCGATTATGCCGGCCAGGCCAAGGCCCAAAGCGTAGTCGAATTCCTGATGCACATCGTCCCCACCACAGTCACAGACGCCTTCGCCAAAGGCGACATCCTGCAAGTGGTTTTTGTTTCGATTCTCTTCGGCTTTGCCCTGTCCTCGGCGGGGCCGCGCGCCAAGCCCATCATCGCGCTGCTCGAATCGCTCACGCACGTCGTCTTCCGCGTAGTGAATATCCTCATGCTCTTTGCCCCCGTCGGTGCATTCGGAGCCATGGCCTTCACCATCGGCAAGTACGGCCTCGCCTCGCTCGGGCCGCTGGCCAAGCTGATCGCTACGTTTTGGATCACGTCGATTCTCTTCGTGCTAATCGTGCTTGGTGCGATCTGTTGGGCCGCAGGATTCAGCATCGTGAAATTTCTGCTGCACATCAAAGAAGAAATTCTGCTGGTCCTGGCCACAAGCTCCTCCGAAACCGCGATTCCCACGTTAATGGAAAAGCTCGAAAAGCTGGGCTGCTCGCGCTCTCTGGTGGGGCTGGTAGTTCCCACCGGCTACACCTTCAACACCGACGGCAGCGGCCTCTACATGACGCTTGCCGCGCTGTTCGTAGCCCAGGCCACCAACACGCATTTGACCCTGCTGCAACAGATGACAATTTTTTCGGTGGCCACGTTAACCTCAAAAGGCGCCAGCGGCGTGCAGGGAGCCTCGTTCATCGCGCTAGTGGCCACGCTGTCAGTAGTCCCAACAATTCCGGTGGCAGGCATGGCGCTGATCCTCGGCATCGACCGCTTCATGAGCATGTTCCGCGGCTTGGTGAACATGATCGGAAACGGCGTAGCCACGCTCGTCGTAGCTCGCTGGGAGCACGAGTTGAGCAGAGAGGCGCTGCAGGAAAAACTCGCCTGAGACTCAGCCCGAGCGGCAAGGGAACAGGGAGAACGTCCCGGAGAACTGGTTTGGACGCTGTTGTCGGGGAAGGTGAATCCTCCCGCCAGGCTTTGGATGGCGCCGTTAACCGTTAGTGGCGCCGCCGGAGTAGTCGTCCCGATGCCTATGTTGCCTCCTTTCTGATAAATCCGGGAGTTGGAAATGGTGCTCTTGCCGGAGAACAGCGCGATGGAGTTCGTGGTTCCACCGGGAGTGCTGACGGTCTGCGTCGTAGCTGGTTGTCCGTCGCCGCTTTGAGCATAGGCTGAAACCGCCATCAGGGTAACCGCAACGATTCTTAGTAAGCGAGTCATAGGTGTCTCCTCAATCTGGATTGGAACCTTCAGGTTCCTAAAGTTGCGGGGACGTTGATTTTCGTTCTCACCCGCTCACTGTCAATAGCGATCTTTAGGGATGAAACTGGACATCGCTTTCCCGAAAATCGGAAGAGCCTGGTCTGAAAGGAAACGGCGGGCAGCTTATGCCCACCCGCCGCTGAAGACACGCGCGGCTATTTGATCGTCGCCAGGAGCTTGCTGCTGGTGCTGTACACCTGGACGTCGCTGCTGATGAAGTCCGAGATGCAAACGCGGCCACGCGAGCCCCTTGGGGGCTACGTTTCCGCGCACGAAACTTGTGGCGCACTCGTGTGCCCAAGGGCATAACTGATCTTTGGCTCGGGCCCACACGGCGCACCGTCACCGATTTCTACGCGGCCCGAGTCGCAACATGATGAAAGCTCGGCGGCGGGAATGGTGCGATCGCGCGGGGCTAGGCTCGCGCTGTTTGGGCCAACTAACAAGTTGTTTCGGATTCACAGCAGGCCGCGTAAACCAGTGACAGGTCGGATTTTAGAATGGCTCCTCAGGTAGGATTCGAACCTACAACCCTTCGGTTAACAGCCGAATGCTCTGCCATTGAGCTACTGAGGAGTGTCGCGAAGAGCGCACGAAGTGCGCTGGCTTCATTATCATAGCATTCCGCCGCAGGCAGTCAACACTCACAACGCCCCTCGGTAATGCTGGAACCATGCGTCCTTCTCGCTGGGAGACGCGGAGATCCCTCGTCGACGACGACGTAGCTTCGTCCTTTCTCAATACCACCGAGGGGCTGCGATTTGGTAGTCTAGCCGGTTGCTGGAGAACATCAAAGCTAACGGTGCGGGCCGGAGGTCCCGGCTTCTGCGCTTGCTCTCGGTTTCACGTGAGGTTTCTATGTCTGGAGGTCTTCGTTTGCCGGTGAATTTATTTTGGCTTCTTGCTTCCCTCTTAGTATTAGCGGGCGCGGTTTATGCTGCGGATAACGCTCCGCCTTCTACTCCTCCTGCGGCCGTGCCGCGTCCTCTCGAAGAAACTTTTCACGGCGTTAAAGTCGTCGATAAATACCGCTGGCTCGAAGACAGCGCCAATCCCGATACCCGCAAATGGGTGGAAGAAGAAATGTCCTACACTCGCTCGCTGCTCGATCCGCTGCCGGGGCGCGCGGCGATCCACAATCGGCTCACGGAATTGCTGAGCATCGGCAGCCTTAGCGAGCCGGAGATTGCTGGAAAATATTATTTATATGCCCGGCGCGACGGCATGCAAAACCAGCCGGTCCTTTATGTGCGCGAAGGTCTCGAAGGAAAAGATCGGGTTCTGGTCGACGCCAACCAACTAGCAGCCGACGGCACTGTCGCCCTCGACTGGTACCACCCTTCGGAAAACGGCAAGTACGCGGCCTACGGCACCTCGCCCAGCGGCTCGGAGATGAGCACCCTGCACATCATCGAAACCAAGACCGGCCAACTTCTGCCCGATACCATCGAGCGCACCCGCTACGCCAGCGTCGCCTGGATGCTCGACAACTCCGGCTTCTACTACACGCGTTACCCGAAGAAGGGCGAAGTCGCCGCCGGTCAGGAGAATTACAACCGCCACGTCTTCTATCACCAACTCGGCGACGATCCCGCGAAAGATGCGCTCATTTTTGGCGAAGGCCGCGATCCTGAGGACATGATCGACGTCAAACTTTCGAATGACGACCGCTGGCTCATCATTCACGTGTCGCAAGGCTGGACCAAGACCGAACTCTTTTTAATGGACCTGAAAGCGGGCACGCCGCCCACGCGGGTGACCACGGGCAAGAATTTTATTTACAACGCGTCTATCTACGACAACAAACTTTATATCGTTACCAATGAAGATGCTCCGCGCTACCGCGTCTTTGTCACCGATGTCGGAGATTACGATCGCGAGCGCTGGAAAGAAATCATCCCACAGACTGACGCCGTTCTGCAGGGGGCCGCAGTATGGGGAGGAAAACTCTTCGCCCAATATGAGCACGACGTAAGCTCGCAACTGAAACTTTTCGATCTCGACGGAAAAAAGATCGCCGATCTTGCTCTGCCCGCCATCGGCACGGTTTTCGGTTCGGCCGGCAAATGGAATCGTGATGAGATTTTCTACGGCTTTCAGTCTTTCACCGTGCCTCCCTCGGTTTACCGTTACGATTTGAAGACCGGCGCAACCTCGCTCTGGGCCAAGGTAGCTGCGCCTTCGCTCGACCCAGCGGCTTACGTCGTCGAGCAGGAGTGGTATCACTCGAAAGATGGTACGCGCGTGCCCATGTTTCTGGTGCATAAGAAAGGCCTGCAGAAAAACGGCCACAATCCAACGCTGCTCACGGCTTACGGCGGCTTCAACGTCAGCCTGCTTCCCAGCTTCAAGCGCGACGCGTATCTGTGGATGGAGCACGGCGGTATTTATGCTGTAGCCAATCTGCGTGGCGGCGCGGAGTTTGGCGAAGACTGGCATCGCGCCGGCATGCTGGCCAACAAGCAAAATGTTTTCGACGACATGATCGCCGCCGCCGAGCATTTAATCTCCGAAAAATACACCGACAAAAATCATCTCGCGATTCAAGGCGGCTCCAACGGGGGCCTGCTCATGGGCGCCATGATCACGCAGCGCCCGGACCTGTTTCGCGCGGTCGTCTGCCAGGTGCCGCTGCTCGATATGCTGCATTATCAGGATTTCCAGATTGCCAAGCTCTGGATTCCCGAATATGGCAGCGCCGAAAACGAAGAGCAGTTCAAATGGCTCTACGCCTACTCGCCCTATCACCACGTGAAGGCGGGCACGGAATATCCCGCGATATTATTCATGACGGGCGATAGCGACTCGCGCGTCGACCCCATGCACGCGAAAAAAATGTCAGCGCTGATGCAGGCTTCAGCGAGAAACGGAGCCAGCCGCACGCGTCCAATCTTGTTGCGCATCGAAACCAAAGCAGGGCACGGGCAAGGCAAGCCGGTTGCTAAGCAGATTGAAGAGGGCACCGACGTTTATTCGTTCTTGTTTTGGCAGTTGGGAGTAAGGTGAGGTAACAGTCGCACCCACTAGCTTCAGGGTAAACTCGATTACAACTCTATACTGCGTCGTCGACGCCCGATTCCACTTAGTCCTGAGGAGAAGTAGTTTATCTTCCCACGCATTTCGATCTTGCCCGTCGAAGTTACTCACAGGTACACTGGGGCGATTTAAAGGGGGTGCCTCGTGAAGCGCTTCGCGTTACTTGTGTTGGCCGCTCTCCTGTTAGCCGTGTGTTTTCGCTCCCATCTCCTGCGCGCTGAAGCGCCTGGCAAGGTCGCCGTAAGCGCCTTGGAACAGCCGATCGACAAGTTTCAGCATCAAGTCGATAGTTGGAAGAATGAGGCGAGACAGGAAATAGTATTGGTGATAGCGCTGATTGTCTTCGGTCCCTTTATCGCCTTGTTTCAAAAGTCGAATAGCTCGTGGGCAAAAACAGCAACGGTCGCACTGGGGATTGCGAGCAGTATTTTAACCGGAGTGAACTCCCAAGCCTTCTCTGCAGACTACCGCGGTCTTAAAGAGGCCGCAAGCGAGGGCGAGGCAATCATCGCGCAGTTAGAGGGGATGGTGGCCATCCTGAACGACCCCCATACCACAGAGGAGAACCGAAAGACGACCGAAGGATTATATTTCAAAGAGTTAGCCGAGTTCCCAGCTGTGATTAGTAGGCTTGCGGGTAAAGGGGATGCAGAAACGAAAAAGCCGAAGCCCCCCGGAATCCTTCTGGTATCGATCGTGTATGCGCAATCCACGGCACCCCAACCCGCTTGGGTTAGCGACCTGCCACCAGACAACGGCTATAGCTTCTATTCCCGTGGTGAGGGAATTGACACATCTCTTGCCTCTGCAAAGACTAAGTCACTTAGCGACGCTTATAACAATGCGCTGCAGAAGTTAAAACCGATGGCTCCCAAGGCTGCTGATCCTGACATACTCGCACTGGTCAAGGCCGCGGCGGTAGTGCAGGATTCGACGTTCTCGTCCAACAGCAACGCGACTGGTTACACCTACTACACTCTTTTGCGCATGAGCAGAGAAATCACGATCGGCCTGAAGGCCCTTCCCACTGCTCCAGTCCTTCCGCTTATGACATACAAGGCCAGGAACTGGCGCCCCAGCGACCTTTCCACCGCGGGGAGCATAGGACTGGTGGCGCTGGACCACAATGGAGGTGTTTCCAGGCTGGAGACCGACGGGAAGGAATCGGACATCGACACTTTGTTTCGCGTGCCTCGCTCCTATCAGGCGAGCGTGGTTACGGCGAGTGCGGATGCGATCTTCGTGGGAGCCAACTCGGTGGTTGGCTGCACCGTTTTCCGCTATGCTTTGGCCGATAAAGCGATCAGCCAGAAACTCTTGGGCGCGCACCAACACTGCGCCGGCATTGCGACCGATGGAAAAGCGATTTACCTCTCGATGCCCGACCAACGGGAAATCAAGCATTGGGATAGTTGGGACGCTGCCTCGGCGAAGAACTGGTCCATTGGCGGTGTTGAGCAGGATCAACCTGCATCCATGGTCTTCGACCCGATTGGACATCGAATCATCGTCGCTGGCAGTTCTGGGAAGGCGTATGCCATCTCAGTGGGCGATGGAAAAGGGCAGGTGATCGCTTCCAATCTTGGAGCCGTCACTTCGATCGCGGTTTCCACACTACACATCCTTTTCGGAACGGGCAATAAGGTTTTGTTCGTGGCTCGATCCGATAATCGTGCGGAGAATCCTCCCGCAGATCTGCGGTTGACGGGCGGACATGTTGTGGGCGTTGCCGTCGATGCCTCGGGCAATCTGTGGTTTGCGGATTCTGATAGGCAACTGGTTGAGGGGCCAATCCCGCTGAGTTAAAAGTGGCAGGGGACGTTCAGTTTCTTTTTCGCTCACGCTTGCGCCTGCATGTAGGCGCGGAGGATGGCGTTGATGCGGGTCTGGTAGCCGCGCTGTTGGCGGAACCAGCGCAGCAGGTCGGCGTCGAGACGCATGGTTACGATTTCTTTGGGCACCGGCATGACAACGTTTGCGTTCTTCCAGAAGGCTTCGTCGGAGGGGTGAGCGTCGGGGTCGGCAAGAATTCCACGGCGTATTTCGGCAGGCGTCATGCGGCGCAGTCTTTCCCAGTCGGTGCCACTCGAACTCTTCAGAAGCGACCGGTCAGGCTTCGATGTTTTGCCAGTAGCGGCGCCTTTCGTGCGGCTCCGACCGCCACGCCGAGATGATGCGCCTCTCGTCATTTTCTCTGTCGGCATAAATTACGGTAATTTCCAAGCCGTTCACCAGTCCGATCGAGAGTGAGGCCCTCGAAAATCCGAATCGCGTCCTCGAACGCAATTCCATGCAACTCTCGGTTGCGGCGATTCTTCTCTTGATCCCAAGTGTATCGCATGCGGTGTATTTACACAATGTAAATATCAGAGTTTGGAGCAAAGCCCGCCATCTGGATAGCTTACGGCGAACAGCAGATTCCGAGACTTCCTCGCCGCTTCGCGGCTACGAACGGCTCGGAATGACAAATTTTCTGCGTGACAGGTTTTCCCGTTGTGGAAATCTTTCGAAATAATCGGCGGGATGACCTGGACTTCGATTGACGGGCGCGATATATCGGAAGTATTGGTGGAAAAGTGCGCGGTTTTGTGGGCGCTTGCGGCTTTTGTCGGGGCTGGCTTGGAGGAGTCGTTTATGACGGTGAGTGATTTGGGTGGAGATGATACAGCGGATAACCGGGCAGGCGCGGGATTCGTCGCTTGGATTCAGGCTGTGGGTGATCCGAGTGGGGAGCATGGGGACGGAGTTGATCCGGATGGGGCTTGCGAAAAACGGAAGAAGAATCCTAAGCGGATGGGGGAGTTGTCGCAGGCGGCGTTTCTGCTGAGGGCGCGGACTCTGGGATTTGCGGTGGCGCTGCCTTGGGGGGACAGCGAGAAGTATGACTTTATCGTTTCGGCGGCGGAGGGTGGGCGACTATTGCGAGTGCAGGTAAAGGCTACGGGGCGGTTGAATCGCGGGGGATATGACGTCCAGCCGGTTTATTCGACGCGGGGCGAGGGGAAGAAGACTTATACGCTGCGGGAGATTGATGTGCTGGCGGCGCATGTGGTTCTGGAGGGAGTGGTGGGGAAGGAAGTCTGGTATTTGCTGCCGGTGCGAGTGATTGCCGGGGTGAAGAGTCTGAGATTCTTTCCGGGGTTGAAGAGCCGGAATCCGCGGTGGGAGGGGTATCGCGAGAGATGGGAGTGGTTGCGCGTGGCGGCCGATGGAGAAGGGGAATGAGGACGATTGATTTTTACTCTTATAAGCTGCTTGGCCGAAGAAGACCGAAATCAACATCGAGAGAAAAGTCTACAGCAGCGGGCTGGAGTGCCAGCTCCACACAACCTGGAACGCGCTATTGCACCATTTGAACCGTGGTGCCTGAGCTAGGAAGATAGCTGGCGTTGCCCTGATAGCTGGCCTTCAGAGTGAACGAGCCGGATTTGCTGAAAGTGGCGTTGATGGTCGCGACGCCGCCGCTCAACGTGGCCGTGCCCAGGACCGCTTTGCCGTTCGTGAACTGCACTTTGCCGGTGGGGAGGGGTACGCCTGGGGGCGCCATAACGGTCGCGGTCAACGCGACGCTCTGATTCACTCCAGAAGGATTCGGGGAGGAGATTAAGGCAGTAGTCGTTGGCCCTTTGGTCACGGTCTGAGTAAATGCCGGGGACGTGCTCGTAGCGTGGGTGGAGTCTCCGCCATAGATTGCGGTGATCGCATGGGGGCCGACGTTGAGTTGGGCGGGCTGCGTCGTGTAACTCGCCGAGCCGCCGCTCAGAGTTCCGCTTCCCAGCATAGCGCTGCCGGACTTGAAAGTGACTTTTCCCGTCGGCGTGCCGGCGGCAGAGGTTACCGATGCGGTGAATGTGACCGGAGTTCCATAGGCCGAGGGATTCTGCGAGGAAGAACTAATGACGGTAGATGTGGTGAAGAGATTCCCGATGGCAATAAAGTGGCCGCCGTTCTCCGTGTAGATGGTGCCATCTCCGCCGATCGAGGTTGGAGTATAGCCAGCGTCGAGGGACTGCTGAAGGAAAATACTGTGAGAAGAACCCCTCTGCTGAATGGCGTAGAGATTTCCATCTTCGTTATCGCCATAGGCGACCCCGTTTACATCGATAGCCAGTGCGTTGGCACACCATTCGTAGCCATTCGCATGGCCTTTGGTCACGGATGGATCTTTGAATTGCCACTCGATGTTCAGGTTCGAATCAAGCTGGGTGATGTAGTAAGGTCCGGCGGGAGCCTTTGGGCAATAGGTAGGATTGTTGCAATAAGATCCGTTGTTGTAGTGGTTGTCTTTCAGCACAATGGAATAGGTGCCGTTGTTGGGATAGATGGCGGGAGTGGAGTCCCAGCCGAAGTTGTAGCTGGCCTGGTAGATTCCGTTGGCATTGAACTTAACGAGATGGCCGCGGCCGTAGTCGAAGCCGTCGTTCACGCCGAACAGGATGCTGCCGTCGGGAGCGACCGTGGGCGAAGCTGAAGCTTGATCGGAAACGATGCCGGCGCCGAGAGTGTTTTGGGTGGGATCTAATCCCGTGGCGCCATAGACGCTGCAACCATCGGGCTGGCCATCGGGCGGCAGCAACACGTTGCAGCCGTCGTCAAACAACCCCTGCAGAGAGGATACCCACTGCAAACTCAGATCGGCTGTGTTCAGCGCCAGAAGATAAGAGTCGCGGCCCCAGAAATGTCCGCGGCCCACGGTGTAGAGCGTGGAGCCGTCGGCTGAAATTGCCGGGGCTAAATTCAGCGCGGGGCGTTGGGTTCCACATTTCAGATTGCCCGGCACTGCATTCGCGCCGGGCGGCCAGGGCAAAGAATTCTTGGAGAAAACTCCTACGCACACCGCGGGTGCATTTGGAAGCAACGACGTATACGTAGCCAGGCTCGCGCTTCCATTCGTCGCGACTTTCACCACCCAGGAATTCACGACATCGCTATCCCAAGGCCAGGCGAGCACGACCTGCATCACGTTGTAATAAATGTTGCCCTGCGTGTCAGCCGTCAAACCTCCTACCACGAACTTGGTTGGATCTTCGCTCGTGCCGAAGGGATTGATCTGCTGCAACACCGCGCCCGTAGCCTGGTCAAGCTGGTAGATCGTTCCGCCCGCTCCGGGCACATAGATATAGGTTGACGCGAGCACTGGCTGAAAGAGCGGCTCCCACCCTCCCAGAGTGTAGTCGTTGGGAACTGGGGTCCAGTCGCTGGCGAAATTCCACACCGGGACGAGCTGTCCGTTTTGCCATTGCAACTCGGTCTCGTTCCAAATTTCGGTGTTCCAATCGTTCGGGCCGCAGGGGAAGGGGTTGCCAGAGCCGGGCGGATCGCAGGAGTTATAGGTGCCGGTCTTGAACATCATGTAGACGCTATTGCCGTTGACCAGTGGAACCTGGTAGTGCATCAGAAGCGGACCACCTGATTCCGCGATCTCCTGGGAAACAAAGGGATCGAAAACCTGGTCCGAAAGCTTGGCCTGAAGCGCTTGGCCCACGACTGGGAGAAAGCCGGTGTGCTGGGGATTCTGCCCCCACTGTGGCCAGGCAGCGGAACTCTGCGCTACCGCAGGCGTCACGGTATGCAGGTAGAAGATCGCAAGAGCGAGAACCGGAATAGTAAACCACCGGATACATGACAGCCGCACGGAAACCCCCGGGAAATAGTGTTGGCGACTCGATGAAAAGAAAGGCGAAATGCCAATCCCGAGCCAATTCTGTTCCGGGTGCGCTCAGGTGTCAAGATGCAGGACCTTGCAATCCGTAAGCCTTTTTAGGAATTTTCCCTCAAGACGTAAAGCTTTCGGTTAAGAAAAGTATTGACCTGTTTAGGCTTTCCATATAGAGTGTGTTGTTCCAAGGGCAGTCAGACGCCTCTAGGTCCCGTTCTGAGATCCGACCTGCGAGCCCAAATCAGGAAAGTAGAGCATCTTCGGAGTCCGGTCGCGCATCTATTCTGAGTAGGAATTGCGCTAACTCCTTCACAATCTCAGTGGAATCAGTCAGTTAGGGTGGGCTTTGGGTTCTGACAGGTTTCCGGGTGCGGGGGCGAAAGCGAGATGCCCATATATATAAAGGAAGGAGTACGACACACATGAGATCTGATCGTGTGTTTGACGCTTTACAAACCTTACGGAATCGTTATATGCTTTGCCAGCTTGCCTCGAAGGCCACGCGGAAGTTCCACCGGCCGAGCACCAGAATCCAGGAAACGATGAATGGAGTGCTGGACCGGATCGCGGGCGCGGAGCGGCAGGAAGTGTTGTCGGAGCCGGAAAATTTTGCAGAGGCACAACGGCGGGCTGCTTAAAACAGCCCCGCCCGCCTGCCTGGTGTTTTGTCTTCCCTGAATACCCTTCCTTTGGAAATCTCCCGCAGACACTAACGAATAAGTTTTAGTGCACGGGTTTAGTTGAGTCGTTTCTAGGACAAATCATGACCATTGCTGAACTGAAAGAAAAGAACATCACCGAGCTGACCAAGATCGCAAGGACCTTGGAGTTGCCCGGTGCCAGCGGATTGCGCAAGCAGGATCTCATCTTCAAAATCCTGCAGGCGCAGAGCGAAAAAGAAGGACACATCTTCGCCGAGGGTGTGCTGGAAATTTTGCCTGACGGCTATGGCTTTCTGCGCTCGCCGGATTACAACTACCTGCCGGGGCCGGATGACATTTATGTGTCGCCGTCGCAAATCCGCAAATTTGATTTGAAGACCGGAGACACGATCAGCGGGCAGGTGCGGCCTCCGCATGAGGGCGAGAAGTATTTTGCGCTGGTGAAGATCGAGGCGGTGAACTTTGAGTCGCCGGATGAGGCGCGCAACAAGATTCTGTTCGACAATCTGACGCCGCTGTATCCGCAAGAGCGTTTAAAGCTGGAGACTACACGCGAGAACGCGAGCGCGCGCGTCATGGATTTGCTGACGCCACTGGGCAAGGGACAGCGCGGGTTGATTGTTTCGCCGCCGCGGGCCGGCAAGACCATGCTGCTCCAGAATGTGGCGAACTCGATTACAACGAATCATCCAGAAGTTGTTCTGATGGTGCTCTTGATCGATGAGCGACCGGAAGAAGTTACGGACATGCAGCGGTCGGTGAAGGGCGAGGTAATCTCTTCAACCTTCGATGAGCCGGCGGCGCGGCACGTGCAAGTCGCGGAAATGGTGATCGAGAAGGCAAAGCGGTTGGTCGAGCACAAGCGCGATGTGGTGATTCTGCTCGATTCGATTACGCGATTGGCGCGGGCTTATAACACGATTGTTCCGCCCTCGGGCAAAGTGCTCTCCGGCGGCGTGGATTCGAATGCATTGCAGCGCCCGAAGCGGTTTTTTGGCTCGGCGCGAAATATTGAAGAAGGCGGGTCTTTGACCATTATTGCCACCGCCTTGATCGATACCGGGTCACGCATGGATGATGTGATCTTTGAAGAGTTCAAGGGCACGGGCAACTCCGAAATTATCCTGGAGCGCAAGCTGGTGGATAAGCGTGTGTTTCCGGCAATCGATATACAACGCTCCGGCACTCGTAAAGAAGAGTTGCTGATTCCGAAAGAAGACTTGTCGCGAATCTGGGTGCTGCGCAAGGTGTTGAATCCGCTGTCGCCGGTGGAAGCGATGGAGTTGCTGATTGACAAGCTTAGCAAGACTAAGGCGAATGGCGAGTTTTTGTCGAATATGAGCGCCCTGTAGACCGCCAGCGACTGAAGCCGCAATCGATTTAGCAGAGGATATGGCACGACCAACGTCGTGCCCTTCCCGATTCTTTCTTCCTCCGATCCTTTCCTCTTCCCGAATCTTCCCTTCTGTCCTCCCTTGCCGACTGGCCCCTTTGTCCGGGCCTTACGGTTGCTGGACTGCGATTTCTCGGGCCTTTTGTCCTTACATTTTCTATTGTCTGGCGCTGCGGAAGTGTCATACTTTCGGACTAGGCGGCAGCTTTGCGCCTACTTTCGGGGGCACCATGCGACCCAAATTCATAGCGTGGCTACTTTTTCTAAGTCTGTTGTTCTTGATTTCCAGCAGTGCTCACAGCCAAGGTGGAAGACGGTCGCCAGTGGATGGCTCTGTGGCTCCGACCGACGTGGATGAGAGCCGTGCGAAGCTCGACCGCGATATGGCTAAGCGAGCGAACCTGGAACGACAAGCTTCGCTCAAAGCCGATACCGAAAAACTGCTAAAACTCTCCAGCGAGCTGAAGGATTATGTGGATCGGTCGAACGAAAATATCCTGTCGATAGATGTGGTCAAGAAGGCCGAGGAGATCGAGAAACTGGCGCATAGTGTGAAAGAGAAAATGAAAGGACCGAACTAACGATTGGGTAATTTTGCGATCGGGTCGTCGGGTGATTGGCGCCCTCGCATTTCGGGCATCTTTCGGTCAACATCAAAAGCTCAAGCACAGAGGTCACGGGGTTTACAGGGTAGAGCTTACGGGCCGCAACTCCACGGCTGGCGCGGGGTTTGTATTGAGTAGAATCCGCGGGTTGCGGAGGAGGACAAACGATATGAAACGCACGATCGCTGGAGTGCTCTTGCTGGTGGGACTGGGCGCGGGAACGATGTTCGCTGATGATGGCTGGCGCGGGCGGCGCGATATTGGGCGCGATGAGGTCCGGATTGCTCGTGACCGTCATGAATTGCGGCGCGATCTCAACCACGGATGGTATGGGGCTGCGCGTGAGGAGCGCGGTGAGCTGCGGCGCGAATATCGGGATGTGAATCGCGATCGCCGGGAGTTCTACTGGGAGCGGCGGTGAAGGTTATTGAGGGATTTGGTCATTGCGCGATTGGGTGATTGAGAATTACCTTCCTTATAAGTGGATGCGCCATCCGGATGGGTCCGGATGGCGCTTCGTTTTTGTAGAGCTGTTTATCGTGAAGCCCGGCCCTAATTACTCGGCTTTGCCGCTTCTGATTCGCATGCCGTAGAAGGAACGGTAGACGAAGAAGAAAGAGACTGCGAAGAACGCCAATGCCAGCACGTTTGTGATCATCGGACCTCGATCACGCGTGAGCGTCACAGCCAATTCCACAGCTAGTAATCCAAATAGAGTCGTGAACTTGATTACCGGGTTGAGTGCGACCGAGGACGTGTCTTTAAACGGGTCGCCTACGGTGTCGCCGATAACGGTTGCGTCGTGGAGGGGAGTTCCCTTCTGCTTCATTTCCACTTCGACGATTTTCTTGGCGTTATCCCAGGCGGCGCCGGCGTTGGCCATGAAGATGGCCTGATAGAGGCCGAAGATAGCGATTGAGATCAGGTAGCCGACGAAGAAGAAAGGTTCGACGAAGGCGAAGGCCAGCGTGCCGAAGAATACGGCAATGAAGATGTTCAGCATGCCTTTCTGCGCGTATTTCGTACAGATTTCGACTACCTTTTTGCTGTCGGCGACTGACGCCTTTACTACGCCTTCGAGCTTGATGTTGGCCTTGATGAACTCAACCGCGCGATAAGCACCCGTAGTAACTGCCTGGGTGGACGCACCGGTGAACCAGTAGATCATGGCGCCGCCGGTGATCAGTCCCAGAAAAAATGGAGCGTGGAGCAGGGAGAGCTTGTCTACGTTTTCGGTGAGGCCGGCGGTGAGCGCCATGATGATAGAGAAGATCATAGTAGTGGCTCCGACGACGGCGGTGCCGATCAGCACCGGCTTCGCCGTGGCTTTGAAGGTGTTGCCGGCGCCGTCGTTCGCTTCAAGCAGGTACTTGGCGCGTTCGAAGTTGACTCCCATGTTGAAGTCTTTCTTGATTTCGGCTTCGACGTTAGGGACTTGTTCGATCAGTGAGAGTTCATAGACCGACTGCGCGTTGTCGGTCACCGGCCCGTAGGAGTCGACTGCGATGGTGACCGGACCCATGCCGAGGAATCCAAAGGCTACTAATCCGAAAGCGAAGACGGCAGGGGCCAGCATGGTCGCTGCCAGGGCCAAGCCCATGGTGCTGAAGTAGTAGGCGATGGACATGAGCAGGACCATCGACAAGCCCAAGTAGTAGCCCGAGAAGTTGCCGGCCACGAAGCCGGACAGGATGCCTAGTGAGGCTCCGCCTTCTTCCGCGGAGATGACAACCTCTCTTACGTGGCGCGACTCGGTCGAGGTGAAGGATTTCACTAGTTCTGGAATCAGCGCTCCTGCAAGAGTGCCGCAAGAGATGATGACGGCCAGCTTCCACCACTGAGACGCGTCGCCCCCGAGATCGGGGATGATGAAGTACGAAACCAGGAAGGTCAAGGCAATGGAGACGATCGAGGTGAGCCAGACAAGGGAGGTGAGGGGCGTTTCGAAATTCATTTCATCGGCGCTGCCAAAGCGGGCTTTGGCGATGGCGGCGTTCAGGAAGTAGGAAACAGAACTGGCTACGAGCATCATGACGCGCATGACGAAGATCCAGACCAGCAACTGCACCTGCACATCGGTTTTCTTCACCCCGAGAAGAATGAATGTAATCAGCGCTACGCCGGTGACGCCGTAGGTTTCGAAGCCGTCGGCGGAGGGCCCGACGGAGTCGCCGGCATTGTCTCCGGTGCAATCGGCGATGACACCGGGATTGCGGGCGTCGTCTTCTTTGATCTTGAAGACGATCTTCATCAGGTCGGAGCCGATGTCGGCAATCTTGGTGAAGATACCGCCGGCGATTCGGAGAGCAGCGGCTCCCAGAGATTCGCCGATGGCGAAGCCGATGAAGCAAGGACCGGCGTAGTCGCCCGGGACGAACAATAAGATGATCAGCATGATCAGGAGTTCCACGCTGATTAACATCATGCCAATGCTCATGCCGGCTTCGAGCGGAATCTGGTAAACGGGGAACGGCTTGCCGGGCAAGGAAGCGAATGCGGTGCGGGAGTTGGCGAAGGTGTTCACGCGAATGCCGAACCAGGCCACACCGTAGCTGCCGGCGATGCCGACCAGGCTGAAGGCGAGGATGATGACGACGCGCATGGCCTCCATGTGTTGAAGGACGCCAAAGTAAAGCAGGATGATCACAGCGATGAAAGCCCAGAGCAGCAGGATGAATTTGCCCTGGGTGACGAGATAGGTTTTACAGGTCTCGTAGATGAGTTCGGAGATCTCCTTCATAGAGCGATGAACCGGCAGGTTCTTGAGCCGCATGTAAATGACCATGCCGAAGCCAAGCCCGAAGATACAGAAGAGAATGCCGATCATCAGCAGGCGATGGCCGTCGATGGCGCCGTTCAGAAAGCTGACCGAGGAAAGGTCGGGGAGCTTAAGAGAGGCTTCCCCTCCGGCTTCGGGAGCGGCTTGAGCGAAGGCGGCGGTGCCGAGGGTGAGCAGAGCACTTAGGGCCAAAATCTTTTTCAGGACAGTCTTCTTCATATTTATAACCGCACGACGAGGTTGGAACGGAGCAGATGCCAGCCAGGTTCGCATAATGAATTCTCCATATGATTCGGTTTTGAGGAATTTTCAAACGTGTTTAGGCAACGCCTTCCGGGGAAAAATCTCGTTCGACCAAGCCCTATCGCAGGCAAGGTCACGGAATCGAACGAGAACCATCACCGGAATTCCGAACACGCTTCCACCGCAATCCTTGAAGGGAGTGTTGGAGCTTGGCCGCGTCGGAGTTCGCGCCCAGGTTCGCCCGGAGATTAGAGTTCAACTCCAGACCATCCTGTGCAAAACGGGCATTTATAACATGTTGGCGTGCAAGGGTCAATGATCGCACGACGTAGGATAGCGGTCACGCAGTTGTCGCGCTTTCAATGAAGAAGTCGAGCTGCGCTAGATGGATAGCCGAAACGACTCTCCCCCACAAGGATTTTCGCACGCTGCGTCACCGGCGAGTTGCTGTCGGTTCGTGATTGGTCGGAGAAGAGATCGCTCCGTTGTTGGCGGTATAGTGCAAAAGCTTGCGCAGCAAGGCATTTGGGCATTGTAGGTACTTTGTTCTCCATTGCAATCCACAAGCGAGCGGCATAGACTCGGCGAACGGTTTTGCGCTTCGCAAAATTGGTTTCTTGTCTCGGCAGTGAAAAACCCAGAGGAGGAATATAGTGAAAACAACGCTTTCAGCAGTAGCGTTAGTGGTAGCGCTCAGCCTCACAGCTGCGGCGGCGACGAAGAAGCCGGCTAAGTCTCAGCATCTGGCCGGTACCCCGGGCCAGGCTTCGGCGTTCACCGACAGCCCCAGCCCCGCCCCACCGTCCCTTTGCCATCCCTGTCTGTTCTACGGTGGCGATATCAACACGTCCGATCTCAACGCTGCGGGAATGTCCGATGAAAACACATTGCTGATCACCGGCGGATCCAGCACATACGCCGCTGTCAACATTCCTGTCACATCGAATGTTTTCGGCATCATGTTCAATATCCAGGCTGACGCCGCTTTCGATCCGCTGACCGCGACCTACGATATCCGCCAAGGAGTTTCGGAAGGCAACGGCGGAACCGAAGTACAGTCGGGTTCTGGCCAAGCAGTGGTTCAGGCTACCGGGCGAAACTTTCTGGGACTGAACGAATACACAGTAGAAGTGTCGTGGTCTCCGGCAACCACGCTGCCCG
Source organism: uncultured Acidobacteriaceae bacterium (assembly GCA_963789875.1). GTDB lineage: Bacteria > Acidobacteriota > Terriglobia > Terriglobales > Acidobacteriaceae > Sulfotelmatobacter. Next base: position 347,585 of record CAWBMI010000004.1, read on the forward strand.
CTGGGGAATACTGGTTCAACGTGACCCCGGAATGCCTCAACACACTCGATGGCAGCTGCAATGTGTTCCGGCAGTTCGTGTCCAACAGCCAACTGGCCAACAATCTGTTCGGCAGCTGGCAGCCGATTCACGAGATGTTCTTGAACTCCACTTTCTTCGGATTCACCTGGGCGAACTGGTGCGACTCGGCTCTGGGTTTCAATGCGAAGCAGTGCGCCGGCATGTCGTTTGCGCTGCGTGGAGCGGAAGCGAAATAAGGACGTGATTTGAGCTGGGTTTGGACAGGAGCGGTTCCGGGATTTATCCGGGCTGCCAATCCTGAAAAAGATCGCGAAAAAATCGAACAGGAGGAATTCGAGTGAAAACGACGCTTTTCGCAGTAGCTTTAGTGGTAGCGCTTACTCTCTCCGCAGCAGCGGCACCGATGAAACCGGCAATGTCGCAGCACGCGGCGGGCAGCTCCAAAGGGGGAAGTCAGTGGAACGGCCAAGCTGTCCCCCCGGCGCTATGCGACCCATGTATGTTTTATAGTGGGGACCTTAACCCGTCCGACCTGAATGCGGCCGGCTTTTCCGATGAAAACACGCTGCTGATCCCGGGCAGCTCAACTTACGGAGCTTTTTCCCCGACCACCACAGTAACAGTGACTGGGATTCTAGTGAACGTCCAGGCAGACGCGAACTTCGATCCAGTTACCGGCAGCTATGACATTCGTAGCGGCGTTTCCGAAGGCAACGGCGGAACCAGCCTGGCCTCCGGATCCGGCAGTGCTAGCGTGGCGGCGACGGGCCGTAATTTCTTCGGCCTGAACGAATACACAGTCTATGTCGCATTGTCGGCTCCTCTGACCCTGAATCCAGGCGCCTACTGGATTAACCTCACTCCCAACTGCACCAACGGAGCCACCGATGGCAGCTGCAGTGATGGAAGATTTTTCGTTTCCAACACCACGCAGAAGGCCAACAACATCTCCGGCCAGTACCAACCCGCGCATGAGGCGTTTCTCAACTCGCCTTTCTTCGGGTTCACCTGGGCGAACTGGTGCGATGGCGCTCTGGGACTCAACTCACACCAGTGCTCGGGCGTGTCCTTTGGCATGACCGGAACACCGTAACCAGCACTGGAAACGAAGTTTGCTTCTCGAACGAAGAAGCCGGGGAAAGTTTCCCGGCTTCTTTTTTGCAGCAGCAAGGTTTGAGATTTAAGTCCAATACGTGCGGTCGAGAGAGCGGTATTGAATCGCTTCTGCGATATGCTTGGGTTCGATGTTAGCGGTTTCTTCCATATCGGCGATTGTGCGAGCCACTTTAAGAATGCGATCGTGAGCGCGGGCGCTTAGGCCCTGCTGGGTCATGGCGCGCTCGAGCAGGCGTTCGCAGTCGGCGGAAAGCTCGCAGAAGGTGCGAATGTGCCGCGACGACATCTGCGCGTTGCAATAGATTTTTTGGCGCGATGTGGCGAAGCGCTCCTGCTGTTTTTTTCGGGTTCGAACCACGCGCTCGCGGATTATTGCCGAGCCCTCCGGTTCGTGGGTGGAGCGCATTTCCTTGTAATTCACCGCTGGCACGTCAATGTGAATGTCGATGCGATCCATGAGCGGTCCGGAAATTTTGGAGATGTAGCGCTGGATCATGGGGGTGGTGCAATGGCACTCGCGGGTACGATCGTTGCGAAAACCGCAGGGGCAGGGGTTCATGGCGGCAGCCAGCATGAAGCGCGCCGGGAAGGTAAGCGACATGGCGGCGCGCGAAATCGTGACTGTGCCATCTTCGAGAGGCTGGCGCAAGACTTCGAGAACATTGCGGGGAAATTCCGGGAGTTCGTCGAGAAAGAGCAGGCCGTTGTGCGAGAGTGAAACTTCGCCCGGCCGGGGGATAACGCCTCCACCAATCAAGCCCGCGTCGGAGATGGTGTGGTGTGGCGAGCGATAGGGGCGCTTGCCGACTAGGCCGCTGCCCGGGTCGAGCACTCCGGCGACGCTGTGAATCTTTGTGGTTTCGAGCGCCTCCTCGAATGTGAGGGGCGGAAGGATCGTGGGCATGCGCTTGGCCAGCATAGTTTTGCCGGAGCCGGGCGGCCCAATCATCAGAATATTGTGTCCTCCAGCACAGGATATTTCGATGGCGCGCTTGGCGGTCTGCTGGCCGCGTACGTCTTTGAAGTCGACCAGGAATTCTTGCGCTTCGCGAAGAAGAGCGTCGCCATCGGCTTTCAGCGGTAAGATTCCGTTGCCGGAGTTGACGAAGTGGATCACATCCAGCAGTGAACGCACCGGGTAAACATCGACTCCGCCGACCATGGCGGCTTCGCGGGCGTTGGCTTCCGGAACGACCAGTCGCGAGATTTTGCGGCTCCGAGCTTCGAGAGCGATAGGCAGCGTGCCGCGAATCCCCCGAACTCCGCCGTCTAACGACAGCTCTCCCACGAAAAGACAATCTTCGATCGTCTTCTGAGTCAGTCCTCCGTAGGCACCAACGATGCCGAGCGCCATGGGCAAATCGAAGCCGGAGCCCTCCTTCTTTATGTCGGCCGGAGCGAGGTTGATGGTGATGTGCGTGGGCGGAATATCGTAGCCGCAATTCTTGAGCGCGGCGCGAACGCGGTCGCGGCTTTCGCGCACCGCCGCATCGGGCAAGCCCACGGTATGGAAGTGATCTTGGTCAGTCTTAATCCCTGAGCAATCGACCTCCACCTGAATAATGTTGGCATCGATGCCGTAGACCGCGGCGCTGAGGGTCTTGTAGAGCATGCGTGCTCCGGGCGAGACATTACCGTGCCGCCGTCGGCACACTGAGGCCTGATTCCGGAATGTAGGTACGGTACGCGCAGGGAGACGAGCGGGGCTGTGACAGATGTCACAAGGTTTCCTGTGGAAGGTGAGGAAAACTCGGGGATTCCAGGGCGCCCAAGCTGTAATGAGTGAGATGGGGATTCAACACCAATTGACGAGATTGGCGTACCAGGTTGGAGGCTCAGAGAACTTCCGGTTTGCCAACAACCAACCCGAACGCCTCTAGGCCCTCCGTTTGGGGCTCAATAAGCATTGGCCTGTTAGCGCCATGCGCCTTGATCGCCTGTGACTCCGGACATGGTGGGCGCTTTGGAATCGGCAGGGGCTTCTTCTCTCGAATCACGCGAGTGTGATCTAATTGCCGGGCGTTCATCCGATTGTCAAAGGAGTCTGTATGCCTACTATTACGACCAAGGACGGCGTTGAGATCTTTTACAAGGACTGGGGTTCGGGGCAGCCGATCGTGTTCAGCCATGGCTGGCCGCTTTCGGCGGACGACTGGGATAACCAGATGATGTTCTTTCTGGGCAAGGGGTATCGCGTGATCGCGCATGACCGGCGTGGGCATGGGCGTTCGTCGCAGGTGGCCGATGGGCACGATATGGACCATTATGCGGATGACCTGGCGGCGCTTACGGCGCATCTGGATTTGAAGGATGCGATTCATGTTGGTCACTCGACCGGCGGTGGTGAGGTAGTACACTATCTGGCCCGGCGTGGGCAACAGGGCGTGTCCAAGGCTGCGATTATTAGCGCGGTGCCGCCGCTGATGTTGAAGACGGATGCCAATCCGGAGGGCCTGCCCAAGTCAGTGTTTGACGATCTGCAGGCGCAGTTAGCAGCGAATCGGTCGAAGTTCTATCGCGACCTGCCGGAGGGGCCTTTCTATGGATTCAACCGGCCGGGAGCGAAACCCGTTGAGGCCACCATCGCAAATTGGTGGCGGCAAGGGATGATGGGCGGCGCCAAGGCGCACTATGACGGGATTGTGGCCTTCTCGCAGACGGACTTTACTGAGGACCTGAAGAAGATCACGATTCCGGTGCTGGTGATGCATAGCGAGGACGACCAGATCGTTCCGTACGTGGCGGCGGGGCCGAAGTCGGCAAAGCTGCTGAAGAACGGGACTTTCATTACCTATAAGGACTTTCCCCATGGCATGCCGACGACGCAGGCGGACAAGATCAACGCGGACCTGCTGGCATTCCTCAAGCGCTGAAGATATAGCTTCTAAATCTCAAACGCCCTGGTACACGAGCGCAACAAAGTCACTCGGGTTCTGGAACGAGTTGCCCCAGACCGCGTCATATCGCGCTCCAGGCTTAGCCGCGACAACTTCAGGCAAGGACTTACCCAGTTTTTTGAGTGCAGCAACCTTATCGCGGATCTCAACCAACACGTCACGGAATAGAACCAGGTCGGCCTTGGTTCCCACGGCTCCGTGCCCGGGAATGACGATCGTCTTGCTCGTCACTTTTGCGATGTTAGCCTCCGCCGCGTGTATATGGCCGTCGATGCTGCCTCCTGTGCCATAGTCGATAAAGGGGTAGTCGCGGTTCCAAAAAGTGTCGCCGGTGTGAAGAATATCGGCCTCAGAAAAATAAACGGAGATATCGGAGTCCGTGTGAGCAGGCGAGTAGTGCTTAAGCATCAGAGTCGTGTTGTTGGCATGCAGAGTGTGTTCGTCTTTGAAGACGGTGGAGGGAATCGCGCCTGCCGGCGCGGCTGGGAAAGTGTACTGCCAGTTGCCTTCGACGCGTGTGGCCTGGGAAAGATGTTTGCGCGTGTTCTCATGCGCCAGGATACTGGCTCCAGCCTCATGGACCCACTCGTTGCCGCCGGTGTGGTCGAAATGCCAGTGAGTGTTGATCAATTGTTTGATGGGATCTGCGTTGATGCTCGCGAGGGCTTCAGAGACGTGCGGACGTGCGGTAACGATTTCCGCATCGACCAGCAGCTTTCCGTCAGGGCCAGTGAGAACGGCGATATTTCCACCGAGACCCAAAAGAACGCTGATGTTGCGGCGAAGGGTTTGAACCGTGATTTTCGCTGTGGCGGCTTCTTTGAACGCTCCGACAACGATGCCTTCTGTCTCGGCCATCAGGTAACTTGGAGCAAAGCAAGCTGCGGCGACCGTCAGGCTTCCGGCAGCGAGAAACTGCCGACGTGAAATGTCGAGTGACGCTTCGGGAACCATCCTAAGATCTCCTGTCGCTTTGGCGTTAAGTCTTAGTCAACATCTTTAGGCTTCGCGCCTAAATCTAAAACAAAATCATTCCTTGATCCCATGGCAAATGGCGAAATGATGTAACTCGGAAATTATAGTGGCGCTGAATCCGGGTGAGTGATAAGTCTATAGCGTCGGTCGAGTCACGGGCAAACCGGAGCTTAACTGTTGATAAGGGCGATTACACGTTTTGACCGGTCCGTTTTGACCGGTCCGTTTTGACCGGTCCGTTTTGACCGGTCAATGAGCGCTACGGCGATTTAACGCCAGCTACGTCACCAATGGCGGTGATGCATACCGAGCATACTGACGAGTGCCGAAGCAGCAAGTCAATGGATTGCGGACAAAGATGGCATAATCACACCGACGTACCAGATTCTCCAACAGCGTTCTTCTGTAACTAGGTTGTTCAGCCCCTTCCGTACGACTACGATGGTTTGAGCAATGGACGGTTTCCCGTAGCCGCTACGGAACACCTGACGGCCTCTCATCATGCAGTCCTCCCCTGACGCACCTCGGCGCGCCCGCCCTCCGCAGAATCTTGAGCGTGAAGAATCGCAGCTTTGGCGATGGATTCTGTTGTTCATGGTGTTATTGGCGGCGGGCTTCGCCGCGCTCGCCTGGGAGAGACTGGAGACCCTGCCTTACCACCTGGGCCCCGTAGCCTTGGGTGTTCTGCTGTTGGCGGTGCTTCTTGCGGTTTATGCCTACGGCCGCCGGAAGGAAGTCGGCGAGCTTAAGGTACTGCTGCAGAATTTGCAGGAGCATGTGGGCGCGGCGCCTTCCGAGGAACAACTCGACCAACTCAACGAGATGATTGCGCGCTCGAACCGGAGCTTCAAGGATCTGATTGACTCCCTGGAGGACACGGCTTGCGCGGTCTCGCTCGACGGCACGGTGCGAACGGTGAATAAGCGCGTGAGCGATCTGCTAGGCGCTCCCTACACGGCAATTGTAGGACATAAATTTTTCGACTTCGTAGAAGAACCGACTCGCGCCAGCGTTGAAGCCGGGCTAAGCCGGTTTTTGGAACGCAGGCATTGGGCGGGCACGGTGCGCGTGCGTTTGAAGAACGACAGCCGGATGCTCTATTTCGATTGCGTGCTGAGTGCCATCGTTAAGAGTGACGAAGTGTTTGGCGTGAGTGTACTAGGGCGGGATGTCACCGGGCAGCACGAAAAAGAGCTTCGCTTCACCGAACTATTCGAGACTTTGCAGGAGGGAGCGTATTTCAGCACGCCGGAAGGCAGATTGCTCGATGCGAATCCGGCGTTGGTCGGCATTCTGGGATATTCCACAAAAGAAGAGTTGCTGGCGCTCGGCCCCAGCGAACTCAATGCCGATCCGGCGGCGCCCCCGGTGCTGGGCCGGGCCGCCGATGATCGCGGCGGAGTGAGGGCCCGGGAGATCACGCTGCGGAGAAAAGACGGATCGGCAGCGGTGTTTCTGGAATCTTCGCGCGCGGTCTGGGATGCCGGCGGCAAGTTAATTCGTTATCAAGGCACGCTCGTCGATGTTACGGAAAGACGCAAGCTGGAGCGGCAATTGCTGCAGCAGGAAGAATTTCGCCGGCGCCTGCTGGAAAGCTTCCCGGATCTGATCCTTGTGATCGATCTGGCTGAGCGCTACACGTTTGTGAGTTCGCGGGTGCAAGACCTGCTGGGATATGAGCCGCAGGATCTCGTGGGCAAGAAAATCTCAGATATTCGGGACCACTCTTCTGAGTTGACGATGCTTTATCAGGATGTGGCTTCCAGCAAACGTGCAGTGGGCTCCGCAGAGTATGGCGCACGGCATCGCGACGGAAGCTGGCGCACCATGCGCGCCGCGGCCAGCCAGTTCTTTGACGCCGACGGCAAACTGGCGGGCGTGATCGTTTCCGTGCGCGATATTACCACTGAGAAGAAGCTGGAGCAGCAGATCGTGCAGAGCGAGCGCTTGGCGGCGATGGGCGCGATGATCGGAGGCGTGGCCCACGAGTTGAACAATCCCCTCACCAGCATTCTTGGAGTCAGCGAACTTCTGCAGGATAGCCAGACTACGGATTCGGCGCGCAAGCAAGTGACAATCCTGCAACAGCAAGCGCGCCGCGCCGCGGAAATCGTGCACAACCTGACTTACTTTTCGACGCCGCCGGCGCCGGGAAAGACGCGCGCCAACGTGGGGGAGATCGTCGAACGAACGCTCAACCTGCACGCTTACTCGCTGCGGAAAAACAATATTACGGTCGACTACCTTCGCGAGCCGGGATTGCCTTACGTGGAGTGCGATCCGCATCAGATGATGCAGGTGTTTTTAAATCTGATCCTGAATGCAGAACAGGCAATTCGCGAGACTCGCGACCGCGGGACGCTGCGCATTCGCTTGGGAGCGGGCGCGGACGCGGTTTGGGCCACCTTTCAGGACGACGGTCCCGGAATTCCCCCTGAATCATTGGCCAGCATCTTCGATCCTTTTTATACGACGAAACGCCCGGGGCGTGGAACCGGGTTGGGACTTAGTATCTGCAAGTCAGTTTTGAAAGAGCACAACGGGAATATTGAAGCTGCCAACGCGCCAGGAGGCGGGGCGGTTTTTACGGTTACGGTGCGGAGGAGTACTACGGGCTAGATAGGATTTCAAGAAACAGGGAACGTACCTCCGCGGCTAAAGCCCCCGTCTTTTTTGGCCTAGGCCGGCACGGCTTAAGCCGTGCCATTCCCAAACATCCTTCCGAAGAATTTGTGCTCAGTAATCTAGTTTCGCTGCACGGCCATCGCGACCGCGTTGCCTCCGCCAAGACACAGGGCGGCGATGCCGCGCTTCACGTCTCGGCGAGCCATTTCATAAATTAAGGTCACGAGCACACGTGCGCCGCTGGCTCCGATGGGATGCCCGATGGCAACCGCTCCGCCGTTCACGTTTACTTTGCTGGGATCCAATCCAAGTTCGCGCATGACACCGAGGGCTTGCACGGAGAAAGCTTCGTTCAGTTCGTAGAGATCGACGTCTTCATTCCTCCAGCCTGTCTTCTCCCAGATTTTGCGGACCGCCTCCACTGGGGCCATCATCACCCATTTGGGTTCGACGCCGCTGGTGGCTTGCGCCACAATCCGCACCATGGGTTGCGCCCCTAGCTCTTTAGCTCGCTGCGCACTGGTTACTACAACTGCGGCTGCGCCGTCATTCACTCCAGGGGCGTTGCCGGCGGTTACCGTGCCATCTTTCTTGAAGGCTGGCTTCAGAGAGCGCAGAACCTCGATGGTGGTGTCTTCGCGCGGGGATTCATCTTTCTCGAAATACTTGGGAGCCTCGCCTTTCTTCTTTGACGGAATCTCTACAGGAACGATTTGCGATTTGAAGCGGCACTCTTTCATCGCGGATACGGCTTTGCGATGCGAGTTCACGGCGAATTCATCTTGTTCTTCGCGAGTGATGCCGTATTTCTCGGCCACATTTTCGCCGGTGATGCCCATGTGATAGTCGTTGTAAATATCCCAGAGACCGTCGTGAACCATGGAATCGATCACTTGGCCGTTGCCGAGGCGATAACCTTTGCGCGCCTGCGGCAGGAGATAAGGAGCGTTCGTCATTGACTCCATGCCTCCGGCCACGACGATGGAACTGTTTCCGGTTTGCACGGCTTGCGCTGCGAGTGCGACTGATTTCAATCCGGAGCCACAAACTTTGTTGATTGTCATGGCACCTGTCGCGGGAGAGAGTCCAGCGAAGATGGCGGCCTGCCGCGCAGGATTTTGTCCGAGTCCGGCAGGCAGGACGTTGCCCATAATGCACTCGTCGATCTGATCGGAGTTCAATCCGGCGCGCTTCACCGCTTCACGCACCACCACTGCACCCAACTGCGGCGCGCTCAGATCGCTGAGACTCCCTTGGAATTTTCCCACCGCGGTGCGACACCCAGAAATGATGACAACATCGTCGAAAGCCGCCATTGATCACGCTCCCGCGAAGATTTCGCGACTTCTATTATAGATGCGCGGCAGGCGAAATCGATGGCTTTCACGAACCGGTTCGCGGCGCGATGCGAGTCGCACGTCCTCCCGACCCGCTCTCGCTCGCGCAACGCGATCGCCTCTTCAAGCTGTGCGATTCAGAGTTGGGGACTTCATCAAGCGGAGAATCGCGAGAACTTTTTCTTCACCTCGCGCCTCACACTCACATCGCGGTGACTTTGGTACACCAACGCACGCTACACCGCATGCATTTTTTTCTTGACTTCATTTTTCATTAACTCTATACAATCAAATAGTTGCAACAATTCACCGTTGCAGATTTTTCCATGAACAATGGAAGGGAGAATAGAACCAATGGCAACCAAGAAAAAGGCAAAGAAGAAAAAGAAGCACTAAGAGAAGTCACTACGAAGTAAAAAGGGGACGCGCAAAGCGTCCCCTAAGTTTTTGTCACGAGAGTCTGCCGGAAGATAATCGCATCAGCTACGAAGTGCCCGCCTTGCCGATCTTTTTCGAAAGACTGGGGACACGTTTTTCGCGGGCCGGGCACAATCCTCGGAAGGCACAGAAACTGCAGTAAAAATCAGGCTTGGCGTCGAATTTGCCGGCAGCGATGTTGCGCGCCACATCCAACACGCGGTCGCGGGTCTCCGCCAATTGAAATTCTGTACGCCGCGAAACCACCGGAACATTCCCCTCGATATTATGAAAAACTAATTGGCTCACGTTATATCCCCACTTCTCGCGCGCGGCCATGGCGTAAATGGAGAGTTGCAGACTGTCGTCGGCATCTTCCTGGGAGCGAGCCTTGCCCGTCTTGTAATCGACGACCGCGACACTGCCGTCGGGCGCGCGGTCGATGCGGTCGATGCGTCCCGCCACCTTCGTGCCAGCGATCTGCACTTCAAACCACTCCTCTGTGTGCAGAACTTCTGGTACAGGAGTTGACTTTGTTCCGGTGAGAAAATCCTGCAACTGCTGAAGGCCTTGCTTCAAATACAACTCGCGCTGATATTCGTCCTGAATCCCCGATGCGGCCAGATCGTCACGAAATAGTTGCAGCAACTCTTCATCGGTCTTCGTCCGCCCCAGGCGCTGAGAATCGTAGTAGGTTCGCAGCACGCGATGGACCGCTGCGCCGTACTGCATGGCCCCGTGAAGTTGCTTCGACAATCTCCACTCGCGCTCGAACTTGAACTGCAACGGACAGTTTTCGTAGGTATCGATGGCCGAGGCGCTCAAGCGCGCTTCGAGGCCGATGATCGGAGGCAGAGCCAGCCATGCAGGCAGCCGCGAACCTTCCGGATGTGCTTCGTCGGCGGCTGCGGCGATTGTGATATCGATCAACTCAGGCTGCGAAGGAAGGGCCGCGCGCGCCCTGAGCCAAAGTTGCAGCAACGGGTTGCAGATCAACTCGCGCATGAATCCTGCCGGCGTTTTATCGCGCCCGAGTCCCTGCTTGCCATAGATGTGGAGCGAATCCTTCGCTCGCGTCATGGCCACATAAAAAAGCCGGCGCTCTTCCTGACCGTAGAGCGTTTTATCGTCGATGTCCACGGCCGAATCGGGGTCGCGCAGTTCCTGAGGAAAGCCGACCAAGGTTTCCCGGTAGCTGGCGGGAAACGAACCGCTGGTAGCGCGCACAACGAACACATGCGCGAACTCGAGGCCCTTGGCACCGTGCGCGGTCATCAGACGGACCGCATCTTCCTCGTCCCTCGAGGCCAGCGGAATCACTCCACCTGCCTGGCGGAAATAATCGAGATACTCAATCCATTCGCCGAGTTCGCCGGTTTCGGTGGTCTCCTTTTCTTCCCAGGCGGCGGCGAAGGTCAGGGCTGCCTGCAGAATCGGAGAGGCGAGATCGAGCTGAAATTGCTTTGCGATCAATTCGAGAGCAGAGCGAGTTTTGGCCTTCTTTCGACTCACTTCAGCGCGCGCCTGGTGAATGGTTTCCAACACGCCTGGCCCGCCGGCGACGTCGTGCAGGACCGAAGCGAGGGGAACGACTTCTCCTTCTCTCGACTCTTTCGCGATGGTGCGCAAGGCAGCGCGAAGCTGTTCCGGATCGACGACGAATTGCGGAAGGGCGGCTACGCGAAAAAGACTGGCGTCCGAGGTCAGGTCAACCACGACTGCGGCGCAGGCGAATAGATCGCGTACTTCGGGCGTGTCGCTCACGTCCATATTCTCGATGGTGAACGGAATTTCCCGCTCAGCCAACTGGTTGACAACCTCATCGCGGTGAATATGAAAGCGATAGAGAACAGCGAAGTCCTTCCATTTGCAGCGTAAGCGCCGCTGCGACTCCTCGATTAGGCGGGCCACATCAGGCGCTTCCGCATCCTTGACGGCAAAGGAAATTGCCTCCACGGGAAAAGTGGCCGAGGGTTTTCCTTCTCGCTTGGCGGCCTCATCGCGCGCCGATTGCAACGGAGCACGGTGGTAGACGAACGAAGCGGTCTGGCTCTGGTTCGCCGTGAACTGGCTGGCGGCGAACACGGGAGGATTCTTATCGACCACGGCAAAAGCGCACTCCAAAATCGGCGTGGTGGAGCGGCGGTTGTTGCCCAGGACGACCAATTTAGTCTCAGGAAAATGACGGCGGAATAGTTGAAAAGCGGCGCTGGAAGCCCCGCGGAAGCGATAAATGGCTTGATCGGGGTCGCCGACCGCGAACATATTGGCTTCTTTCCCAGCCAGCGCGACAAGGATTTTGATCTGGGCGAAGTTGGCGTCTTGAAATTCGTCGACCAGCACGAAGCGGGCGCGGGCACGCTCTTCAGCGAGCAGCTTCTCATCGGTTGAGAGCAGGCGATGAGCCCGCGTGATCATGTGGCTGAAAGTGCCAAGATTCTCTTCGCGCAGCCAGCCCTCGGTGATGGTGAAGACGCGGGCAATTTCCTGGCAGCGCGCGATTACTTCGGCGTCGCTCAACTGATCTTTCGACTTCGCGACCCGGGGGACGGGTAATTCGTCCCGCTCGAGTCGCGATACGTATTCCTCGTACATCTCCGGGGTCACTAATTCGTCGTGGCAACGGCTGAGAAATCCCAGGAGATCGTTGAGAAACTGAGTCACATTGGCGGCGCGAACGTAATGTTGCAGATGAAGGTCTCGGATTCTTTTGCGCAGGAAGATCCACAGATCTCTTTCGTCGAGCACGCCAAAGCCTTTGCCGGCGCGCTTCAAGAGGCCGAGACAGTAGTCGTGAAAGGTCGCGGAATGAATCTGGCTGCCCACATGCTGGCGCACGCGATCCCGCATTTCGTTTGCGGCGGCGACGGTATAAGTCAGAGCGAGCACTTGCTCGGGTTGAGCTTGATCTTGCTCGACCAGACGGGCGATGCGGTGGATTAGGACCGAGGTTTTCCCCGTGCCCGCGCCTGCCACGACGAGCATGGGACCATGGACATGCTCGATCGCCTCTCGTTGGCGATCGTCGGGAGTGAAGGGGGTGGGACGAGATTGCGACTTGGAGACTGCCATTGCGGCCCAGAATATCATCAGTGCAATGACGTTTGAGCTCTGGTGCTGCCGTGACCCCGCAAAAAGCCGCGCGAGATCCGCGCGATTGTGGTGAATTCCAATCATTTGCTAACCTGAAAATGTGGTTACGCCTCTGGAGGGCATTCATGCTGTTTGATTTCGCCATTATCCCACCCAAAGAGCGCTACAAGCTTCTGCTCGCGACGATCGTTCCCCGGCCTGTGGCCTGGATTGTGAGCCAGGACCTGGAGGGTCAACTCAACGCCGCTCCGTTTTCCTTTTTTAACGCCTTCGCGGGAAATCCACCGGTGGTTGGCATCGGCATCGGAAGTCATGATCCAGGCCGGCCGAAAGATACGCGTCGCAATATCCGCGATACCGGGGAGTTCGTGGTGAACTTAGTGTCCGAAGATGCCGCCGAAGCAATGAATATTACCGCTATCGAGTTCGAGGCCGAAGCCAATGAAATCTCGGACGCCGGACTCACCACGATCCCGAGCGTCCACGTCAAGCCGCCGCGGATCGCCGAGAGCCCGGTATCGATGGAGTGCGAACTCATGCAGATCGTCGAACTGGGAGCGGAAACCGGGTTGGTGCTGGGGCGCGTGCTGGCGATGCACGTCCACGAAGATTACGTGCTAGACGCGAAAAAGAATTACATCGATACTCCGAAGCTTAAGCTAATTGGCCGCATGCACGGCTCGGGATGGTACGCGCGTACGTCGGATTTGTTCTTGATGAACCGCATCTCGCGCGAGGAATGGAGGCAGCGCAAAGATCCGGCAGTTCACCGGTAGAAGTAGGCCTATGTGCTTCTCTGTGGCACCGGTGTTAGAAGATTTTGGCCCCGCAAAACCTTTGACACAGGGGCCACTGAGGAACACAGGGTAAAGCTGGCCTCTTCGGCCAGGGCATGTCGGCAACAGAGCGTCCAGCGATCACATATACCGAGGAACTATTCAGGCGAATGCAGAGCAACATGCTCCTTGTGCCAGTCATCAATGTCATGGTCGGCCTGGGCAATTTGCGCGGGAGTGAGCGAATTGCGCAGCGCCTGGGCGGCCGGGGCGCTCTCCTTTACCAAAGTCTGAGACAAGACTAACCACTTGTAGGCCGATATCAGACTGGCCGCGTTGTCTCTGTCGGAGGCCAACAATCGCGCCAAACGGTATTGCGCCTCGGCGATTCCGAAGTCTGCCGCTGGTCCATAGTATTTTCGAGCGGAAGCCACGTCGACCGGTCCGCCTTGCCCCTCTTCAAACATCTTAGCCAGCAAAAATTGCGCGTATGGATGACCCTGATTTGCAGCTGGAGTCAGCCACCGCCGGGCCTCTCCAAGATCTTGCAGAACCCCCTGCCCGAGCAGGTAGCGTGACCCCAATCCAAATTCGCCTTCCCGGTAGCCTTGATCGGCGGCCTTTCGGTACCAGACAACAGCCTGAGCGTAATTCTGCCGGCCAAGTTTTTCGTCGGAGAAGATGTCGCCCAGAACAGCCTCCGCCGTGGCATCTCCTTGAGCGGCCGCTTTCTTGCACCAGCCGATTGCGGCATCGATATTGTTGCCATGCTCGGGCTGCAGATTCCACTTGGCCAGCTCAATCATAGCCGGAAGCAAACCCTGATTGGCCGCTTTGGTGAGCCACGATACCGCTTGCGCATCATCTTTCTCAACGCCCTCGCCACGGTGATAAAGCGCAGCGAGGTTTAGCTGTGCGGTGGCATCGTCGGCATCCGCGGCAGTACGGAACCAAGTCGCGGCCTTTGTTGGATCTTTTTGAATTCCATCTCCTGTCGAGTACATAAGAGCTAAATTGGTCGCGGCATCGCGCGATCCATCTCGCGCCGCTTTGGCGTACCAGGAAAATGCCTGGGCTTTGTCGGCCGGCATGCCGAAGCCCGATTCGCAGAAAATTCCCATCGCCTCTTCAGCCGCGACAAAGCCTTTATCCGCCGCTAGCCGCAGCAAGCGGCGGGCTTCGGCGTCGTCTGGCTTCAGCAGGGTGCCGGCGTGATAGGCGAGTCCGAGAGTTGCTTCGGCTTCGGGGTCGCCGGCCCGGGATTTCGCTTCCAACGTCTCGAGATCGAAGACAGTTAAGGTTTTCGTCTTGGCGAGAAGACTGTACGCCGTGGGCTGGGTCGTCGCCGCGCGGGAAGCCGACGACGGAGAGACAGTCGACTTCAGCAGCACTGGGTCCGCGGATTTTTGCGCGTGATTCAGTTTGGACTTAGGCGGCGGAGCATCTGCGGTGAGCATTCTTGCCTCGCCTTCGGTAGCCGGAATTGCACCCTCGGCCTTAGCGGTGAGCTTGATGACTAGTTTGTTCCCGGCGTATGTCTCCTCGTGATCTGTAATGGACTTGAGATCGATGACTACTCTCGCGATTGGGGGCGCAACACTAAACGCTGCCGCCCTCACCGCTATGACGGATCCGCGATTCACAGGCAGGCGCTGATTGGAATGGGCCAGCTCGCACCCGGGAAAGTCGAAGACCAAGCGATCTGGATTTTCAAGGGCGGCTATGCCGGCGTGCACTGCTTTGCTAAAAGTGATTTCCACGGCAACATCACCCGCGCCTGCGAAGACCGAGACGGACGTGATTTTAGAAGATGAAACTTGAGATTTCGTACCCGAGGCATCTTGAGAAGTAACCGCTGGGGCGCAGATGAGGAAACAAAAAGCAGTCAGAAGAGGTTTGGGCCTAAGTTTCAGAAGTGGAACCCCATCACAGTTTTTTGACGCATGCGCCAGCTACATATTACTTCGAAATGTCGAGGGCTGATACGGAGTTTATGAAGTGCAAAGTACAAACCCATAGCACGACCGGGTTTCTTGAAAAACAAGCCGAGAGAGATCAAGCGCCCACGATCTCCGGCAGTTCGGCCAGCGTAGCGATCTGCGCGTCGGGTGTTTCCGGAATTCGCTCCGGTGCCTGGCCTTGCCGGTTGCACCACACCACTCGCAAACCAAAGGCCTTGGCGGAATAGGCATCCCAGCCGTTCGACGATATGAAACATATGCAGTCCGCAGCCCCATCAAGCCGACTGCAGGCCAACCGGTAGACCGAGGGATGCGGTTTGTATACCTTTACCTCCTCCACCGACAACACGGCGTCAAACAGATCGGCAATGCCGGCATGGCCCACGGCTGCCGCCAGCATGGCAGGAGTGCCGTTGGAGAGAATTGCCAGCTTCAGGTGTGATTGCTTTAGGCGCTCTAACACAGCGCGGACTTCTGGATACGCATCCAGAGTCAGGTATAGATTCATGAGCCGGGCGCGCAGCTCGGCGTCTTCGATTTGCAGAGACTCCAACGCGAAGTCCAGGGCATCGCCAGTGACTTGCCAGAAATCAGCGTGCCGCTCGCCCAACCCGCGCAGCCAGGTATATTGCAACTGCTTGGTGCGCCACAACTCGGTCAGCGGCTGCCATTTTTCGCCGAGTGCATCCTGAGCGATGCGCGATGCGCTATTCACGTCGAAGAGCGTGCCGTAAGCGTCAAAAACGCAGGCTTTTATGTCACGAAGTTTCAGCGTCGTCATCAGGATGGGTGAACCTGCTCCAGTGCACTAAATTAATCCAGCCATCTCCACTAGCGTCTGCTCCGGAACCCGCGTTCTCTTTCTCGACTACTTCATCCCCAAGTCGGTCAGAACCTTGGGATTCTCTTCTCCGGCGGCCAGAACGTCATGGCACGCCGAACAATCGTTGGGGATGGTCTGTCCATCCGCGCTGGCGTGGCTGCCGTCGTGGCAGCGGAAGCATCCCGGTGAATCGTTGTGTCCGAGATTATTGGGGTGAACGCCCCAGGTTACGCGCATCTCGGGAAAAATGTTGCGCAAGTAGATATTTGCCACTTCATCGCTGGCCTGCTGCAGCATAGCGCGCCGCGTCTGGTAGATCTGCGGATAATTCGTGCGATAAAAGTTGTTGAGTTCATCGAGGATGCGCTGCTTGGCTTGGTCTCGCGCCGGGTAGTCCACCTTGAGAACCTCGACAGCTTTTTTCTTAATAAATGGCAGTTCAGGGCTGATGCGCCCCAGCGCCATCTGCTTGTCGACCGCGTTCTCCGGTAACTCGAAGGCATGCGTGGGTCGGTTGTGGCAATCCACGCAATCCATGGTGCGATGTTCGCCCTTATCTAATTGTTCTTGCGTGGGCTTTGAATCGGTGGACAGATATTCGGTCGTCTTGCCGCTGTCGTCGCTGTAATAGACGGCGGGAATCGTTTGCCGCTCGGGGTCCGTCGAGATATAGCGAATGCGTGCTGTCTCAGCGAGATGATGACCGTGAATACCGACTGAGCCTTGCCAGGTGCGTCCGCCAACCTTCATTAGCAATACATCCGTCTGCTGCGTGTTCTTCTCATCATCCTTGTAGCTTTTGTTCACCAAGAGCTTGTCGCCGGTAAAGCGCTGAGGCCAGTGGCACTGCTCGCAGGTTTCGCGCGCGGGACGCAAATATTTGACTGGCGAAGGAATGGGGCGCGAATAGGTATGGAAGGTTACCGCCGCAACCTGGCGCAAACCAGAAAGTTTCGATCGCACGAACCATCCCGCGCCGGGGCCGATGTGGCATTCGACGCAGGCGACGTGTGAGTGTGGAGAATTCTGGTAAGCCGTATATTCAGGGGCCATCACGGTGTGACACGTGGTTCCGCAGAAACTGGTCGAGTCCATGTATTCGACGCCGCGATACGACGCCGTCGCAATAATCAGAAGATTCAGCATCGTCGCGAGCCCAACCCACTCCAGAGTGCGACGCACCACCGGCAGCCGAAGATCGATGCCGGGGAATGTGGCCGGCAAGGTACCGCTCTGGCGCAGACTTCGCCTCCTGAGCCAAATACCGAGGGGAATCTGCAGCAATCCGAGGACAAAAATTCCGGGAAGGATCAGGAAGACCAGAAGGCCGATATAAGGATGTGGAGGGCCCGGCAGGAAAATATCGTAAAACCAAAAAGCAATCGTAGTAAGCGCCGTGCTGGTTGTGATCACGGCGCCGACAACCGTGACTGTATTTTGCCCGAGAAAATAGATGGGCTGGGACCAGTCGCGAAATCGTTCCCGCAGAGTCATTAGAAGTCTCTCTTGACCTTACGGCGCTTCGCCGACACACTCCAAGTTTTACGGCGAATCATCCGCTGCCTTCACCAACCATTAACTTAAGGGCAAATCTTTGGGGCTATTTCTTCAGCGTGCGAATGTAGGCCACGAGCCCCTTAATCTCTTCCGGCTTCAGAGATGCATACTTGGGCATCTTGTTCCTGCCGTTCGTAATAGTGTCGGTGAGCTCCGCATCCGACATTTTTTGAACCTCGGCAGAGGTAAAATCTTGCGCGCCCATCTTTTTCCCCATTGCCGATCCGCTTCCATCGGCGCCATGGCATCCGGCACACTTCGACTTAAAAAGCGCCGAGGCGTCCTGCGCCTTGGCGGAAAGAGGAATGCTAAGGAACACAGCAACGGCTGTTGCGATTGTGAATAGCTTAAGGTCAACTCTCTTCATTTTCGAAGCTCCACTCAAGTCTGATTGCCTGGCCAAGGAAAATATATCTGCAATGTGGATAATTTTGAAATTTTTGTGGGAGGTAGTGAGACTTACCGTTCTAGCGAAGCACGGTCCCAGTGACCCAGGTTCGCTCCAGCCTCGTACGTGCTTTGGCAAAAATCTAACAATGTGGCGGTTGGAGAGGCCACTTTCCGCACGTCTTCATACATCAGCAGGAATTCCCCGATTTTGTTGTACTGAGCTGTACCGGGACGCACGCCTGCCTCTTTGAATCCCGGAGGTTCGGGCGACATATAGGAATAAAAAGCAGCATCTTTGATTTCGCCACCGCCGGGCCAAAAGCCCACGCTGCTCACTTCGTGGGAATAAGCTTCTTTAGTAATCGAGTCGGCGCCCGCGCGCTCTGGGGCGCGACGTCCTGAAAAGCGCGAGACTGCAAGGTCGAAGCTTCCCCAGAAGAAGTGCACCGGACTGCTCTTACCGATGTAGCGCGCTCTGAAATCCGTAAAGACCGCATCCACCGACAACAGGATGCGCCAGAATTTCTCCACCGCGGCCGCATCGTAGGACGCGTGCGTCCGATCCTGATCGAACGGAATGGGGTTCGAAATCTCCACCGGCATACGCCAGATTTGGACTTCGATCTCCGCGGAACCCAGCATCGCCATGACTTCCTGATAGAACTCAGCTACGGAGCGGGGCGCCAGCGGCAACGACTTCGTGATTCCATCACTGGTTTCTAGCACCAGGCGATGACCGATGAAATCAAACCACAATTCGAATGCCCGCTCGCCGTAAGGAATTCGTGAAGTTGTGAGGCCGCACGCCGACACGTACAGCGGAACATTCCACCAATGGTTAATCAAAGGCGTCAGACGCAGCCGAATTTTGCCGACGATCTGCGTCCACATGTGCAATGTGGAACAAGTGTCCTGCCATGAATTCAGCGGCAGCGCAGGCCAGCACTCCGGTTGATCGGCGGTAGAATTCATGTTGGCCCGTCTCAGTATTTGAAGATCCAGATTCTACTTGCTGCCCCCATCTTTCAGAAACGTCCCCTCGCGGAGCTCCGCAAAGGCGCGCTGCAATTGCTCCTGCGTATTCATGACAATGGGACCATACCACGCCACCGGCTCTTCGAGAGGCTTGCCCGAAACTAAAAGAAAGCGAATGCCGTCGTCGCCAGCCTGCACCGTTACCTCGTCACCCTTGTCAAACAGGATCAAAGAACGATTATCGGCCTCGACCGGAGGCGCGGTATCGAGCCACTGAATCGCCTCGGTCGGCACGGCGAGCGGGCCGGAAGCGTTGCAGAACTTCCCTCCCCCGCCGAAGACGTAAGCGAAGGCGTGGCGGGTAGTCTCAACCGGCAGCGTTTTCCGTCTGCCCGGAGCCACCGATACATCGAGGTAGACCGGATCGGCCGCGATGCCATCGACCGGACCTTTTTTTCCCCAGAAACTTCCGCAGACCACACGTACGTGCGTGCCGTCGTCGTCGGTGATCTCCGGAATCTCCCCGGTCTTCACCTCCTGATAGCGCGGCGCAGTCATTTTCAACGACGATGGAAGATTGGCCCAGAGCTGAAAGCCATGCATGCGCCCGGTAGGATCGCCCTTCGGCATCTCCTGATGAATGATGCCGCTGCCCGCCGTCATCCACTGTACGTCTCCGGCGGCGATGGCTCCGCGGTTGCCCATGCTGTCGCCGTGTTCCACGGTTCCCGCCAAAACATATGTAATGGTCTCGATGCCACGGTGAGGATGCCAGGGAAAACCGGCGAGATAATCTTCAGGGACATCGTTGCGGAAGTCATCCAGCAACAAGAACGGATCGAAGTCATTGGTATTGCCGAAGCCAAAGGCGCGGCGCAGGTGCACTCCGGCCCCTTCCATCGTGGGCTTTGATTGAATCACCCGCTTCACGGGTCGAATCGACATAGCGGCTCTCCTCTTGAACCTTTATAAAATGAAAGTCGTTTGATGTCGATCCACCCGCGAAAGACTCTCAGCCGTTGGCTACCCCTGCCCGATCTCTCGTCTTATGTTGGATCGCCCTGGCTGAAGCCCGAGTAGGCATCTGGACATCCAATCACGAATAGAAAGAAAGAGGCAGAAAGCATGTCGCGGGTATTCATCACAGGTTCGTCCGACGGGCTCGGCCGCATGGCCGCGCAACTGCTGATCGAGCAAGGTCACGCTGTGGTTCTGCATGCACGCAGTGAGAAGCGCGCGCAGGAGGCGAAGGCCGCTGTGCCTGGGGCAGAAGCCGTTGTGATTGGCGATCTCATGACGATGGCAGAAACTCGGAGCGTGGCCGATCAAGTCAACCGGATCGGGGCTATGGACGCGGTCATTCACAACGCGGCGCTCGGATACCAGGAGCCGCGGCGCATCGAAACTACAGATGGCCTGCCGCATGTCTTCGCCGTGAATACTCTCGCTCCTTATATTCTGACCGCACTCATTCAAAAACCCAGGCGGCTTGTCTATCTGAGTTCCGGCCTTCATCGGAACGGCGACGCGAGCCTGAAAGATCTCGCCTGGAAAGAGCGACCGTGGAATGGCCAGCAGGCTTACTCCGATAGCAAGCTTCACGATGTGCTGCTGGCTTTCGCCGTTGCGCGCTTGTGGCCCAATGTTTTCTCGAATGCACTGGAGCCCGGCTGGGTCCCGACTAAGATGGGAGGTCCGAACGCTCCCGACGATATTGATGCTGGTCATCGCACGCAGGCATGGCTCGCAGCCAGCGACGACCCCAAGGCGATGGTCACCGGAGAATATTTTTATCACATGAAGTTGCGAACTCCGAATCCCGCCGTCCACGATCCCAAATTGCAGGATGGACTTCTGGTCGAATGCAAACGGCTATCAGGAATCGAATTGCCTGGAGACTGACTCCGGCCAATGCTCCCGGCGGCTGTCTTCGCTGAGTTAAATCCCCGCTTGCTGTGATACCTTAGGTCCGCGAGTTGTTAGCAAGTCCCAAACATATCCCTCCAGGGGGAATCGCTTGCAAAATAATCGAACCATTTTGCTCTTGCTTATTGCTCTGATTATTCTTCTTTTTACGAGCTTCGCGTGCGCTCAGAATCAGCCAGCGGTAGATCCTTCGCTTCCACCCCCACCGCATGTGAAAGAGATCCATCTCAAGCATATTTTGGTGATCGGCCAAACCAAGGGTTACGAACACGATTCGGTTTCCGATGGCATGGCCGCCATCTACAACATGGGCCGCGAAAGCGGACTCTGGGATACGAAACTGCGCACCGATACTGAGCTCATCACAAAAAAAGACTTGGGAAGAAACGGGAAGAATCTCAACTACTTCGATGCCATCGTTTTTGTGAGCACGACCGGCGAGCTTGACCTCGACGACAGCCAGAAAAAAGATATGATGTCGTTCATCAAAGACGACGGCAAGGGCTTCGTCGGCATTCACGCCGCACTCGACACTAATTACAAATGGCCGGAGTACGGCGAGATGATCGGCGGCTGGTTCGACGAGCATCCCTGGTTCACTTTTAATGCGCCCATCATCAATGAGGACCCGAGCTTCCCCGCGGTCCGCCACTTTCCCAAGTCATTCATCAAATATGATGAGATTTATCAGCCCAAGGAATGGTCGCGCGAGAAGGTCAACGTGCTGCTGAGCCTCGATCCTACGAAGCTCAACTACGCCAATAACGCGCGCGTTCACAGAACCGATCATGACTTCGCGGTAGCATGGGACAAGATGTATGGCAAAGGACGCGTTTTCTATTCAACCTTCGGCCACACTGAGGAAGCGTGGAGCGACCCCGACATTCGCAAGATGTATTTTGAAGCTATCAAGTGGGTGCTGGGCATGACGGAAGGCAGCACCGCGTCTCACGCCCGGCCGCAAATGTCCGGCGACGGGCGTTGATAAGAATTTCTGGGGAATTTTACGGCATGAATTTTATTCGTTCGGCCCGGCACAAGAGTTTACTGTCGACGTCTCTTTTATTGGTGAGTTTCGCGATCGCGAAGGCGCAAGCGCCGGCTCCTGCCAGGCCTTCTCAAAATACAGCTAAGCGCAAACCCGCAACCGCATCCAAATCGTACTCCCCCGCTCTGGTCGCGAGCGGGGGTGCGGTCTTTAAACAGAATTGCTCTTTTTGTCATGGCCGGGACGCTGGCGGCGGAGAGAGCGGTCCGGATTTAACGCGTTCGAAGCTGGTCACCGCAGATGTCAGCGGAGAAAGAATCGGCCCGGTTGTCCGCAATGGACGGCCTGACAAGGGCATGCCGCACTTCGACCTTACCGCCCAGCAAATCGCGGGCCTCGTAGCGTTTCTCCACAGCCGGCAAAAGATTGCGCTCACACAAAAAGGCGGGCGCAAAGGCGTGGACGTTGCCGACCTGCAAACCGGAAACGCCGACGCCGGTAAACAGTACTTCAATGGCGCCGGCGGATGCGCCACCTGCCACTCACCCACCGGCGACCTTGCCGGAATCGCCACGCGCTATCAAGGCCTTGAACTCGAAGAGCAAATGCTCTACCCGAAGCACGCGAAATCGAAAGTCATCGTGACTCTTGCTTCTGGCCAGACTGTAACCGGCACGGTCGATTACCTGGATGAGTTTACGATTGGAATCGTCGATTCCACGGGTTGGTATCGATCCTGGCCGACGAGCAGCGTTCAGTACAAGGTTGATCCGGCGCTGAACGCCCACGTTGACCTATTCAGCAAGTACACCGACGGCGACATTCACAACCTGATGGCGTACCTGCAGACTCTGCGCTAGGAGCTTTACCGTAGGAGGTCCAGCGAGTGAATTTTATGAAGGCCAGATTTCTATTTGCGGGCATTACGCTAGCGGCGTTGGCAGCGCCGAGTCCGGTGATCGCACAGGGCGTAAATGAGCAAATGCTCTTGCATCCACCGGTCGACACCTGGCCCGGATATCACGGCGACTACTCCGGCAGGCGGCACAGTGCGATCACCCAGATTACGCCGGAGAATGTAAAAAATCTCTCTCTGGCCTGGGCCTTCCAAACCGACCAGTCCGCGCAAATCAAATCCTCGCCGCTGCTGGCCGATGGCATCTTGTATTTCACGGTTCCGGAAAACCTGTGGGCGGTCGATGCCCGCTCCGGGCACCAGATCTGGCATTACACATACATCACTAGCCAGGGCAATCACATTGGCAATCGTGGTGTGGCCATGTTCAAGCAATCTCTCTTCTTCATGTCGCCCGATTCCAATCTTTTATCCGTCAACGCCAAAGATGGTACCTTGCGCTGGAAAGTCTCGGTCGCTGACACGGCGAAAGGCTATTGGACTACCATGGCTCCCCTGGTCGTCGGAAACCATGTGCTGGTCGGCGTTTCCGGAGATCTCGACAACCTCAAAGGCTACATCCGGTCGCTTGATCCCGAAACCGGCGCAACCCAGTGGCAGTGGAATTCCACTCCACCGACCGGAACCCCAAAACAAACCACGGGTGGTATGACGTGGATGACGGGAACTTACGATCCCGATCTCAATCTGGTTTACTGGGGAACCGGAAATCCTACTCCCGTCCTCACCGGCTCGACGCGGCCGGGGGACGATCTTTACACCTGCACCATCGTGGCGCTGAATCCGGATACGGGCAAGCTGGTATGGTCCTTCCAGGCCTCACCACACGATACGCACGACTGGGATGCGGTCGAAACTCCGGTGCTCGTCGATGGAGACTTCCACACTGAGCCGAAGAAAATGTTGATCCAAAGTTCGCGCAACGGCTACTTCTTTGTTCTGGATCGCACCAACGGGAAGAATCTTTTGACGACGACTTTCGGTCCGGTGAATTGGTCGCTCGGAGTTGACCAGCAGGGGAGGCCCATTCCAAATCCTGCCAAGGAACCCGCGCCCGACGGACGCCTCATCGCACCCGACGAAGGCGGCATGACCAACTACCGTTCTCCCAGCTTCGATACCAAGAACAATTTATTTATCGTCAACGCCCACCCCAGCTATAGCATTTATTTCGCTAAACCAGCCGACGGAACCTACGGATGGGCGGGCGCCGATTACGACGTGTGGGGCAAGAGCGTGATCGAGGCCATCGATTATGAGACCGGACAGATCCGCTGGACTCACGAGTTCGGGTCCGCCGCCGAGAGCACGCGCGCGGGAGTCTTGACCACCGACTCCGGCCTCACTTTTACTGGCGACCCTATGGGCAATTTCCTCGCTCTCGACTCCAGCGACGGCAAAGCTCTTTGGCATGCCGGTTCGGGGGCGAAAATAGCAACTTCTCCCATCACCTACGAGCTCGATGGCCGCCAATATGTGCTGACCAGCAGCGGCAGTGTACTGTTCGCGTGGGCGCTTCCGCGACCTTAGCACCGCATTTCTTTCTGCTTGGCCTAGCGCACCGTCGTGCCCAGCGCGGCCACAGCCTGAGCCGGACTCAGCCGCACTTTAAACTTGTGATCGTCTCCGCAACTGATCACCGTGATCTCACCGGGATACTCTCTGACCCAAACCACGCGTTCGGGGTTCACAAAGACTTCCATTCCGTCCACATCTTCAAACATGACAAATTCCACATTGCCTCCAGTCCGGCGCCCGGCGTGAAGCATGCTATCACGCAACCGCGAAAAACGCCGCGCCCGGAATCTCGTTTCTATTGGCCTCGCTCATCCCCGAATATTTAGGGTTCGCAGCAGGCTCATGGTAGCAAGCTCGGAAGCCAGTCTCTGATCTATGATTTTATCGACTAGGCTTAAGGCGACCGCCAGGAGCCACACTCAGGAGAGGATGGCATGAAGAAAATTTCTGCAGATATTCCGGGATACTCATACGGCACCAGCGAAGTCGCACGCTCGCCGGTCTCGATACCCGAACTGGATAATCTGAAAATCAGCGCAGGATTTACCGAGGAGGACGAGCGCTACTTGCGGCTGGCTGGCGAGGTGCTGGCCGATCAGACGAAGCAGATCGTCAACCATTGGCGTAGCGGCATCATTGCCGGAATTCCAAACCTGGCAAGACATTCGCGCACACCCGAGGGAAATCCGATTCCAGAGTATGTGGCGAAGAGCGGCCTGCGTTTCCAGCAATGGATTCTGGACACATGCCTGCGCCCCTACGATCAGGATTGGCTCAACTACCAGCAGGAGATCGCTTTGCGGCACACCAGCGCGAAGAAAAATCAAACCGACGGAGTTCGGTCGACGCCTTACGTGCCCTTCCCCGATATTATCGCGTTTGTTGCAGTGATGAATGAGACCATCAAGTCCTACCTCGCAGCCAAGGGGCATTCCGCCGAAGAGGTTGCCAAAATGCATTTGGCATGGACTAAATCATTGCAGATGCAACTCGCGCTGTGGTCCACTCCATACATGGAATCGGCTGATCGCCCTCTCGACAACGAACGGAAGTAGCGATCCGCCGCGCCAGCGCCCCATACGCTGGCAGGTCAAAGCACCAGTCAACACGAGCAAGTACCGACGCTTACGGACACACAAGCCGCGGCAACATCCGTAAGTTTTTTGTTGAATGGTGGGCGCTATAGGATTCGAACCTATGACTTCCACCGTGTGAAGATGGCACTCTACCGCTGAGTTAAGCGCCCAACGCTTTCTATTCAAACAGTTACAGCTGTTTCCGTCAACGGCTTTGGAACGGATGGTAAGAGATGAGGATTGGACGATTCGCGATTGCGCTGCCTGCCTGGCTGGCGTCGCGGGTCGGACGTATGGGTTGGGGTTCAGTAGGAAAGCGGAAAAATAAGTTTAGCCGAAGTTATCGGTCGCAAACCGAGTCAATGCGCGAACGAGGGAGCTTATTACCGCTAGTTTCATTGCAAGCGGTTGGTTGGCAGGCCATCTTGTGGATTTGGCTGGTGCAACGGGCTTCAAGGCCCTCTAACAGGCCGCCATACGAATCGCGAAGTGCGAGGCTGTCAGTATAGTGCATCGCAAGACATCGAAATGCCCAAAGACAAAAACAATCCTTCGACTAGCCCGCGATTGCAATCGTCCTCTTGAGGCTAATGGCCTTTGGACTGAATGGAATGGGTTTCGTCGAGGGTGAGGCGAGAAGCGTCGCAGTAGCCGTACCCTTTCAGACAAGCCGCGTAATTCCGTTTGTGTTCGGCATCGGTCAGGGTCTTGGCCTCCGAGGCAGTCAGCCTGGTGTAATCACAGGTTTCCTGCCCGTCCTTGCAAGCCGAGAGATTGCGCTGGTGTTCTGAGTAGGCTGTCTGTTTCGCTTGTAGCGGAGTGAGTTTGGAGTGGTCGCATTCGTCCCATCCGTCCTCGCAATTCTGAACGTTGCGCTGGTCTTCAGCGGCGGTCGCGTCCCTGGTTTGCGAAGGGGATAACTGGGCGTGATCGCATTGCCCAGAACCGTTCTCACAATCGGATGCATTAAGCCGGCTCCGGGCGATGTTCACCTCCGCTGTCTCCGCCAGAGTCAGCCTGTCGCGATCGCAAGCTCCGGTTCCGTCTTTGCAGGCGGTCAAGTTACGATGCTGCTCGGCGGCGTCCATTTCTTGGGCTTCCGATGCGGTCAGCCTGGAGCGATCGCAGGACTGCAGTCGGTCGTTGCAATCGGTCACATTCCGTTGGTGATCGGCCACGGCCAATGCCACAATCTCCGGTTCAGAGAGTTTCGAGCGGTCACAGAAGCCATAGTGATTCCTGC
Source organism: uncultured Acidobacteriaceae bacterium (assembly GCA_963789875.1). Lineage (GTDB taxonomy): Bacteria > Acidobacteriota > Terriglobia > Terriglobales > Acidobacteriaceae > Sulfotelmatobacter. The sequence goes on from CAWBMI010000004.1 coordinate 374,215, forward strand.
AGTTTGCAACGTTTCGCCCATGGGCGGCCAGAGCCACCTCCGCCGATTCGGAGACGCTCAACTTCGACCGGTCACAGGTTTCGCGTCCTGCCTTGCAGGCCTCCAGATTTTGCGAAAATTCGGCGGACTGAGCACACGAGAAGATGGACCCGAGACTAAGACATGTCACTGACCCCCAAAGATATCTCCGCAGAGTAGCTTTCATATTGTCCGCCCTTCAGAAGGGTGAGCCATCATCCACTATCGTGACGCTGGTATTGGGTATCGTGGCGCTGACCGGAAGCTCGTGAGCAGATCCGGCCAGCCACTAATCGTCCCTGCGGAACGCGGGGCTATCCGAACTTACTGCTTGCTGTCTTCTCTTGCTTCCGCGAGGTGTGCCTGGTGGCCTGCTTCGGAGACCGCCTTCACAAATGCACCTGCGCTTGCGGGAGTCGAAGCCTTACCCGAAAGAATGTTGCGGAACATCATGTGATGTCCATAAATGGCGCGAGTCGAATCGTTGTCCTGCTCGATTACCGCACCTTCCAAGGTCAGACCGGCGAAAATGCCTTTCGAGCGTGAGTAGGTTAGGACCTCAGTGTTCATCAATACGTCAGTTCCGGCGGAAGTGTGACGGCCTACCGGGCCCGCTGCCACCGATCCTTCGCCCGTGAGTTCGAACTTGGTCGAAAGCAGATGCTGCAAGCCACGATCGTTCATGACGAGCATGACCAGGTCCACTCCTTCGACTCCGATCTGCAATCCCCAGCTACCACCACCCACGGAGACGAATGCGGGAGCGCTCCAGCCTTCCGGCGTGCGGCACGAAGCCACTCCGCGGCCGTGCTTTCCGCCAAAGATGAAGCCACCTTTGAGCAGGTTGGGCACTACCACCATGCACTTCGCACCGCTCAGCACTTCCTCGGGGATACCTTTGTCCGGCGTCGACATGATCGATTGCAGAACTTCCACCGACTTTTGCATGCGGTCGACCGTGTCCTCCCGGTCCGACCCGGCGAATGCGTACGTTCCAGCCAGGGCTAAGACGCTCATCAACAGCAATGACATTGTTTTTTTCATGAGAAGTTTTCCTTTGGGGCTACAGAACTAAGAGGAGAGAGCTTCAGATAGCTGACTTAGTTCAGAGGACCTGAGAGAGAGAGAAGAGGTGCTCGTCTCTGGCATCATCATCGCGCAGTGCGAAAGCAATAGCTGGTCTGAATTGCTCAGTTCTCAAGCCGCGCCGCTCTGGTTCCGCTGGGGACGTGTGGAGAACCACGGGAAATGTGAGCAATCCTGCACAGAATCTACGCCCTCGTCCTGTCATTGTGAATCAGATTGAAACGTTGAACGACAGGTTCAGTCCCCGGGGAAAATTGAGAAAGGTGACATCGATGGAGCCATTTCGTCCTCCTTTCCGCCGTCGTCTGGCCTCAATCACGGGCTGGTTCGGAAGGCTGGCGGCACTGCTCAGGCCGCAGGCTCAGGAAGTCCAAATTCAAAGGATGTGCCCGTTTTGCGGGCTGATTACGCCACGAGCCGGAAGGTTTTGTTTGGAATGTGGGAAGCCGCTCCGGGCGGTTCAAACCGAGCCGAAGGCTGCACATCAGGAATAAATCTGGAATAAATTACGAGGAGATTGCCATGCTTTGGACGATTGTCGCTGTACTTTTGATTTTGTGGCTGTTGGGCTTCAGCTTGCACGTGGCCGGCGGCCTGATTCACCTGCTGCTGGTGGTAGCGTTGGTGGTGATCGTCATCAATCTGTTCGGCGGACGCCGCGGAGCAGCCTGAGGCGCTCTCAATCGGGCTGATACCATACTTCACCTTTTGTTCAAAGAGTTGCGCGCGTTACGGCACTCGCCCAAAGTATAGCGCCGCACGACCTGGTCGAGCCTGTCCACTTGTGTTACCTCGCCTCCCTCTGCAGCTTTCTCCAAGGCCGCAGAGGCTTCCTGCAGGCTGGCATAGCTGACTCCGTCGACCGCCCGTCCGTTCTTGTGGATTTGAAAGGACATCAAATTCGGAGGGTTGTTCTCTTTGAGCATCATGTCTCCTACTTGTGTTGAAACAGGACGCGAAGGCCACGGCTTGTCACTGTTCGCAGGATTCGCAAAGCAGCGTGGCCGGAGCTCTCAGGAGGCGGAGCCTTGGCGGCCGCCAGGCCTCTGGCGAGATGCGTCTTGTTCGACGGGTGTCCCGTCATACGCGTGCACTTCTCCTTCGGTTTAGCCCTGCACATCGGGCATTGCACGGACAATATCTGTCTCTGCGTGAGCGGCCGGATTTCCACATTCTAAGTATTCACGTCGCCGAGTTTAGAGAATGGTCAATTTTGCTCGTTTGCCAAACTCCCTTCGCCAACAAAAGAGGAATCTAAGAGTCAAGCTCAAACGACCCGAATGGGCACAGGTTCAGAATTCGATACTCCCGTCCCAAATGCTTCTCCACAGGCTGGGCGCATCCTAAGCGCTAGTTGCATCTGAGGAGAAGGGTTGGCCCGGCTGCGGTCCGCCCAATCTCGTGACCTGCTCGGACGACGAAGGTGCGTCGGCTTTCGCGCTTCCAGATCTCCTGCGAGAGGTTTAGCAGGCTTCGCTTTCAGTAAGAAATGGACGGCAGCCAACAGAAAGTGAGCTCCCGTGATTGGTTACCAGCATCAACAGACTTAAGGGCTCCGTCCGGCAATTCCAGGTGCTCCACCAGCATGACGATTGGGATTCAGCCGGATCCCTGCTCAGACAGAAGTCGACCTTGTGGAAGTACTCAGTCGTGCAGAACTACATTGAGCAGCGAGCTGTGGACCTGTAGCGCGCCTTCGGAGCCGCCAGCGTAGTGAATGAAACCTAGCTTCCTGAATCGGTTCATGAAGAAGCTCACCCGGGAGCGGGTGGTGCCAACCATCTCGGCCAGCGTCTCCTGGCTGATTTTAGGAACTACAGTTTCGGGGATTCCTTCCTTGCCAAAATGAGCGAGCAACAAAAGCACTCGAGCCAGACGTTTCTCGCTGGAGTTGAAAAGTTGGTCGACCAGATCCTCTTCGTAACGGATATTCCGCCCCAGCAGATAGGCTACGAACATCTCGGAAAGCGTAGGTTCGCGATGAAGAGCTTCCATCATCGTCTTCTTCTCCACTCGGAGAATCTCGCAATCCGACATGGCAGCCGCTGAGCCCATGCGCAAAAGCTGGCCTGCCAGCGAACCTTCACCGAAGAAGTTCCCCTCGCTCACGATAGCGATCGTGGCTTCTTTGCCAATCTTGGATACAACGGAGAGTCGCACCTTGCCTTTCTGAACGTAAAAGACAGCGTCTGCCCCGTCCCCTTGCGCAAATATTACGTGCTTCTTCGGAATATACAGAATCTTGCGACCAGTGCCGATGGTGGCAAGGAAAGTATTTGGATCGAATCCACCGTTTTTCTTGACTGCTAGCGCGGCGCTCATGCCTTGCTAAGTATAGTCCGCAGATGCGCCCAATTCGCACAAAATTGCGTATGATTTTCAGCGACAGTGTTCACTTTTGAGCAGTTTTACCTGTGGGCATGGGATTGAAAGTAGTCTAATAATCGCGATACCAGGGATGAGGAGAGCTTAACCCTCGCCGGACCCGCACTGGCTTTAGCCTACTGGGCCTTCACTTTCCAGAGGCTTCTAATCGACGATCCCGATGCGGTTCGGTGCGTGGTAAACCGGTACTGAGCTCGCATTTTTCGCCCGGCTTCGCACCACATGTAGGACATCGGACCGCCAGGGCCAGCTTCTGTTTCGCTTTCATGGCTACACAATGCACCGTCGCCAGCCAGCAAGATGGTCAATAATGACCAGTTCGTAAGGCCACCTTCGTGAATACTGTGAAGAGGCAAATCTCAAACCCAGGGCTGGTGATGTTCTCGGGACCATCTATTGCAATTGGCCCTCGCAGCACCAGTTTTCACCGAAGTCATAGGCACAATGTCGCTCCCAAACATAGTCCCACTAAACCCTCTCTTGGAACTGGTCGGTCCGCGTGCCCTGATGCGGGGCGAGGCCGCAGCGGCTCGGGCTCGGTCGCGCTCGAAGCCATCCCTGCCCACTCGGATCGCGGTGATCGGGAATTATCTTCCCCGACATTGTGGGATTGCCACATTCACTACCGACCTGTGTACCGCCATTGCCGCAGAGTACGGGACGCCGCGATTGTTAGCGCTTCCGGTCAATGACACCGAAGAAGGGTATGACTATCCCTCACGGGTGCGATGGTCGCTCGCCCAGGACGATGCGAAGTCGTATCAGGAAGCTGCCGACTTTCTGAATTTCAACAACATCGACATGGTGTGCCTGCAGCACGAGTATGGAATCTTTGGCGGCCCGGCCGGGAGCCACATTTTGCATCTGCTGCGTCGCCTGAAAATGCCGGTGGTGACAACGCTGCATACAGTTCTGCGTGAGCCAGATCCCCACCAACTGATGGTCATGGAAGAAATTGCGGAGCTCTCCGACCGCCTCATTGTCATGAGCCAGCTCTCCTCCCAGTTCCTGCAGGAGATATTCAAGGTGCCGGGCAGCAAGATCGACATGGTGCCGCATGGAGTTCCCGACCTTCCATTTCTGGATCCGAATTTCTATAAAGATCGCTTTGGCGTTGAAGGAAAAGCGGTTTTGCTCACGTTCGGACTGCTCTCGCCAAACAAGGGAATCGAAAACGTAATTCGAGCGCTGCCGCAAATTCTGTCCAAACACAACAATGTCGCCTACCTGGTCGCCGGAGCCACCCATCCGCACGTCCTCCGTCGCGAGGGTGAGAAGTACCGAGCCAGTTTGCAGGCTTTGGCGAAAGAAGTAGGAGTGGAATCGAAGGTGATCTTCCACAACCGCTTCGTCAGCCCCGAAGAAATGGTTGAATTCATTGGTGCCGCGGATATTTACATTACGCCTTACCGGCACGAAGCACAGGTGGTCTCCGGCACGCTTGCCTATGCTCTGGGCGCGGGCAAAGCGATTATCTCGACTCCCTATTGGCACGCGATTGAATTGTTGGACGATCGCCGAGGTGCGCTGGTCCCCTTCCAGAATCCCGACGCGATTGCACAAAAAACAATCGAACTCCTGGACACACCCGCAATTCGTCACGCGATGCGGAAGCGTGCTTATCTGTTCGCGCGCGAGATGATCTGGAAGCGGGTGGCGCAAGGTTACATGGAAAGTTTTGCCCGAGTTCGTAGCGACCGCAGGGAGACTCCAAGAGTACAGTTTTCAGCCGGCATGACGCCCAAACTTCCGGATCAATTGCCGGAGTTGAAGCTGAACCACTTGGTCCGAATGTCCGACGACACCGGAATGTTGCAACACTCAATCTTCACGATCCCGAATCGTAGCGAGGGATACACCACGGACGACAATGCGCGCGCCCTCATACTTACCGTGATGCTCGGACAGCTGGACTTGGAACATGGAAAAACACGTTTATCTTCCGTGAGTCCACCTGGTCTCTATCTGTCTTTTCTGGAACATGCCTTCAATCACGCGAAAGGCAGATTCAAGAACTTTCTCCGCTATGATCGCAGGTGGAACGAGCCGGTTGGCTCTGAAGACTGTCATGGGCGGGCTTTGTGGGCGCTGGGAGCGGTTCTAGGCCGATCCCAAGATCAGGGACTGAGGGGAGCGGCCGGACGATTGTTCGAGTTTTCCCTCCCCGCAGTGTTGGAATTTAGCAGTCCGCGTGCTTGGGCCTATGCCCTGCTCGGAATTCAGGAATACCTCAATTCCTATCCCGGAGACCGCGACGCACAGAAACTGCGATCCGTCCTCAGCCGGCGACTGCTCGATATGTACGAATCAATCCGAAGGCCCGATTGGCATTGGTTCGAGAACGTTCTGGCCTACGGAAACGCTCGATTGCCCCAGTCTTTGCTGTTGGTAGGCGCAGCCTGCTCGGATAAACGGATGATTGCCGCGGGCCTCGAGTCACTCGATTGGCTATCGACACAGCAACATTGCGAAATTAACCGCCACTTTGTGCCCATCGGTTCGCAGGGCTTTTACCGGCTGAATGGCGACAAGGCCCGTTTCGATCAGCAGCCGCTTGAAGCCGCGGGCGCGGTGTCCGCTTGTTTGCAAGCGTACCGCGTCACTGGCGACAGCCGCTGGCGGAACGAGGCCTGGTCGGCTTTCAATTGGTTCCTCGGCGATAACGATCTGCAACTGCCTCTTTATGATTCGGTCACCGGCGGCTGCCGTGACGGCTTGCATCCCGACCGCGCTAACGAGAACCAGGGAGCGGAATCGACGCTGTCGTTCCTGATGGCACTCCTTGAAATGCGTTCTTTGCAAGAAACCAAACCCGGGGATATTCCGTCATGACCGCACCCACAGAAAGAATAATTAGCCCTACGAATACTCTCTTTGAGCCACTGCTCTATCGCCATCCTTCGAATCCAATCCTGACCAGTAAGGACTGGCCATACCCCATCAACAGCGTCTTCAACGCGGGCGCAACGCTACTGGAGGATGGCACGACCCTGCTGCTGTGCCGCGTGGAAGATCGCCGCGGGCTGTCGCATCTTTGCGCGGCGCGCTCTCGCAACGGCGTCGACGGTTGGCAAATTGATAATGAACCCACATTGATGCCCGACCCGAAGAACCATCCAGAAGAGATCTGGGGCATTGAAGATCCTCGCATTACATTCGTTCCCGAACTGCAGCAATACGTGGTGACTTACACCTCCTATTCACGCGGCGGTCCCGGCGTGTCGCTGGCTCTGACCAGAGACTTCCGCACTTTCGAAAGATTCGGCGTAATCATGCCGCCGGACGACAAAGACTCCGCCCTTCTGCCGAGGAGAATCGACGGCTGCTGGGCGCTGATTCATCGTCCCATGACTACTCTTGGCTCACACATGTGGATTTCCTACTCTCCCGACCTGCGTTATTGGGGAAGGCACAGACTCATGTTGGAAGCCCGCCGCGGCGCCTGGTGGGATGCCAACAAAATCGGCTTATCGCCGCCACCTATCGAGACCTCCAGAGGATGGCTGGTCTTCTATCACGGAGTGCGGCACACCCCTTCTGGCTGTCTCTACCGTTTGGGCTTGGCTCTCTTTGCTCTTGAAAATCCGGAGAGATGCCTCCTGCGGGGTGATTCATGGATCTTCGGTCCAGAAGCTGAGTACGAACGTCACGGCGACGTTGACGATGTCGTCTTCCCCTGTGGCTATACCCTGGATGCCGATGGCGACACACTCAACATTTATTACGGAGCTGCGGACTGCTCCGTCGCCCTCGCTCGGGCCAGTGTGCGCTCCCTGCTGGATTGGCTGGATGTCAACGGCAGTTGTGAGCGCCGCCGGGAACAAAACACTTGAACCCACTGCTTTGGGTCTTCCGATTCACCGTTGGCCACTGCCATCACCGCCACATGAGCCGCACTTTTACGATCAAACACCGCACCTGCAAAGTCTGCTTCGACTGCGGCCGGGAATTCGATTTGCCTGCGCCGCAGTCACCATTGCGTACCGTTGCATCAGCTTCGCGGTCCCGCTGATGCGAATCGTCATCATGATCAGGCGCGCCGAAATGTCCGATTCTTCATAATGTGAGCTATGTTGCTCAGACGAGCTAACCCGCACCTGTCATTCTTAATTGTCCTCTGAGTGTGTAGATGGAGCCGCGAGGCTGAATCGCAGCTCTTACCTTAGGTCGCCGGGGGCGTGTCCTGTCAGACCACGCGAGGCGGCCACATCCAGCGAATCAGCATTCTTCATCCGTGTGACCGCTGCCAAACCTTGCGGCTGGAACACGATTTGACTCTAAAGACTCTACAAAATCGAAATCAAGGCGCCACCTCCATGCGAATACGAGGGGTTAGCCCGAAAAAGGACGATAAAACTCATGCCTTTAATTCAACTCCTGGAAGTTCTGATCGTGGTAGGCGTACTGCTGTGGCTGGTGAATCGCTTCATCCCCATGCAGTCATCCATCAAGTCAATCTTAAACGGCGTAGTGGTCATCGCCGTAGTGTTGTGGCTGCTTAACGTTTTTGGGCTCTTTCACTCGTTGTCACGAATCCACGTGGGCATGTTGCTGCTCCCGTAAGGAAAGCCAGCCCCAATTTGAATGCGCCACTCAATTCATGGCAAGCAATATCGAGGCATCTGCTTAAGGAGAACATTTTGAAAACCAAGCTGTTGTTAGCGGTAGGAATCACTCTCAGTTTGAGCGCGTTTGCTCAAACCAATCCTCAAACAATCGTGAGCGCCGAGCCGATGACTCCGACGCCCACGTTCCGCGTAACCGTGATCAGCCGCAGCGTGCAAGCGGTCAACTACCAGCATCGCAGCGGATCTTCGAAATTGGATTTCGCCGGCACGGACCTGATGCCCTCGGCCAATGGCGTGGCCGAAGTAAACAGCAAGCGGGGATCCATTGAGATCGACGCAGAATTTGGCGACCTGCAGAAACCGACCATCTTTGGCAACGAATACCTGACCTACATTTTGTGGGCGATTTCACCCGAGGGCCGCGCCGTAAATCTGGGCGAAATATTACTCGGCGGCAACCATCGCAGCAAAGTGCGAGTCACCACCGACCTTCAGGCATTTGCTCTGATCGTCACTGCGGAACCTTACTACGCCGTTCGCCAGCCCAGCAATGTCGTTGTGCTTGAGAACCTGGTTCGCGAGGACACGAAGGGTACCAGCGTGGCCGTCAACGCAAAGTATGAACTGATGGAGCGGGGCGGCTATATTCCCACCGGCTACAAGTTCGATCCAGTGATTCTGAATGCGAAGTTGCCCTTGGAGTTTTTTGAAGCCCGGAACGCCGTGCGGATTGCTCAATCCGAGGGAGCCGAGCTGTACGCACCCGACAGTTACAAGCGCGCGGTTCAGTTGATGAACAACGCGGATAGCGATGCCACCGACAAACATATCGACAAGAAGCCGCTGATCGCAGTTTCTCGCGAGGCAGTGCAGACCGCGGAAGATGCACGCGCGATCGCGGTCAAGAAAATGGACGACGTCCGTTTGGCTAATGAACGCCAGAACTCAGCCGACGCGCAGGCGCAATCGCAACAGCAGGCGGAGGATGCCCGCCGACAAAAGGGGCAAGCTGACGCCGATGCCGCCAGAGCCCGCAGAGACGCATCGGATGCGCAAGCGGCAACCGCGAAGGCTCAATCCGATATGGCTGAGAGCCAGGCCGCATCAGCAAACGCAGTTTCAGCAGCGCAGGCGGATGCCAACCAATCCCGCCTGGCGGCACAGCAAGCACAGATGACCGCCCAACAAGCGGAAACCGACAAGGCAGCGATGCGGGCAAAATTGTCCGAGCAACTGAATTCGATTCTTCAGACGCGAGACAGCGCTCGTGGGCTCATCGTCAGCATGTCCGATGTTCTGTTTGACACCGGAAAGTATTCGCTGAAGCCAGGCGCGAGAGAGAAACTGGCAAAGGTCGCCGGCATTCTGCTCGCGTATCCGGGACTCAACATTGAAGTCGGCGGCTATACCGACAACGTAGGCGGCGATGCCATGAACCAAACCTTGTCCGAGAATCGTGCAAGTTCAGTGCGCGATTATCTGGTGCAGGAGGGAGTCGCGACCGGTTCGGTCTCATCCAAAGGTTTCGGCAATACTTTGCCGGTAGCCTCCAACGATAACTCAGCCGGCCGCCAGCGGAATCGCAGAGTGGAACTCCTCGTATCCGGCGACGCCATCGGCAACCCGGTTAACGCAACCACAGGAAGCTTGCAGTAGGCAACGCAATAGCGATCGATAGACGGAGGCAACGCCATGAAGCTAGTTGGAGTGATCGGCACAGCATTTCTCTCGTTAACACTGGGCGCCACTGCTCTTGCGTACCCACAACAAGAGCAGCGCGACCAGCAGGAAGGCAACAAGGACAAGCCTGCGCAGGAAAAAGAGAAGAAGGCGCAGCCGGAACAATCCGCCAAGCCGGGAGAGAAAAACGCTCGGCAGGAAGAGAAGGGTGCCAAGCCGGAAGAGAAGAATGCGAAGGAAGAACATGCCCAACCATCCAAGCCCGAACAGAAGGAAGAACATGCTGCCGGCGGACGCATTCCCGCCGACCGCTTCCAGGCCAATTTCGGACGCCAACATAGCTTTCGCGTCAGCGAAGGCGATTACCGCAATCACCGCTTCCAATACGGTGGCTATTGGTTCGGTTTCGCCTCCGTCTGGCCGAGCAATTGGCTCTACACCCAAGATGTCTATGTGGTCGAGATCAACGGCGTGTACTACCTGTGCAATGCGAGCTATCCGGGCGTGAACCTCATGCTCAGCGTCACGCTGTAGCGCCATCACCACTAACGAAATGGCGCGGGCCCGTAGCCCGCGCTTTTTCATTTCCTTCTAATCAGAAACGATCTCAAGGTTCAATGAAGGGTAATTGTTAACATCAGTCATTGCGGTGGCAAAACAACATGCCGCAGAAGATCGCCCGAAACTCCGCCACGGTCATCGGGGACTCTCGGCAAGGTCGTGGTTTGGGTCGCGTTCAGGGCCGGGCAACCATGGCGAGAGGCGGATTCTTGCGCTCCCGCGAACACACTGCAAAATAGGACTATCACTCCCACCCCCACGCAACTCAAGTTCAGGAGTACTCCTAACCGGGAGTCGCACTGTCTGTGACCGCTGATTTCCATAGGCACAACCCGATCTCCAGAGATGGAATGATTCTGTACCGCTGGCATGCAAAGACACAAGCACGTTAATCGTTTGGCCATGAATTGCGATAGCACTCATTGACCCGTTGACCTCGGGGACCCGTTGACCTCGGGTTCAAGACAGGCCGATTCCTGTCTGATTTAGAAAACTACCTTCCAACCCACACTGCTTGGGGCACGTGCTACTATGTGGGCATTTTTCCGCCAAAGGAGATCGCAACCATGGCCACAGACTCGTCTTTTCAATGTGAACTGGAGAGATCGAAAGAGAAAGACGAACGCGGCAATCAGGTCACCACGGTCAGGTGCCACGGCAGGCTGGTCGGCGATACTAGTGCGCGATTGAAGGAAGTGGTTCAACCTCTTATTCCTCTTGGCGGACGCATCATTGTCGACCTCAAGGACTTGAGTCATATGGATAGCGCTGGATTAGGAGCGGTCGTAGGTCTGAAGGTTTCCGCCATCAATCAGGGATACTGCATCCTGGAACTCGCCAACATGACGCCTCGAGTCCTGGAATTGCTGCGCATCACTCATCTGGCGCAGATGTTCCAGTAGGAGGAGACCAGATCTCAGTCCTTGGGCCTCGGTCTCGGTCTCGGACCCATTTTCCCGGCAAACCGAAGTCTCAGGCCCGTAGGTTTATGGTTTTGGCCTTAACTGAGAACTGGGAACTGAGAACTGCCTCGTGGTAGCCTATCTTCGCAGGGGCGGAGGGGTCTGTCCGCGCCTGAGCCTAAAGTAATCCTCTAATGCCGGACGAAACCAGGCCTCTGCAATCCACCGTATCCTCCTCATCCACGGGGAGTTCGAGGGCTTCTTCCGGGCAAGAAAAAGAACAACTTTCCGGCACTGACCGGGTTTCCTCTAGTGTGAGCACTGCTGCCATGGACCGGAGCGTTCTGATGGCCGCGGTCGATCCGCGCCTACCCGCTCCCTTGCAGCCCGCGATTGCCGGCGGCGAGAGCTACACCGACGCCGAAATTATGCTGAGGGTGAAGGCTGGGGATCAGTCCGCATTCGATTATCTGGTCCAGAAATACAGGCGCCCGCTGGTGAGTTTTATGTACCGCATGGCGCGCAATTCGGCGGCGGCCGAGGATCTGGCTCAGGAAGTTTTTCTGCGAGTCTACCGCTCGCGCCAAACTTACGAAGCCAGCGCCAAGTTCACGACGTGGTTGTACCGCATCGCCACCAATCTGGCGGTAAATCACGCACGCGATACGCGGCACGAGCGTCCCGAAGTCACGGTTAGCCTGGATGAGCCCGATGAAGACTCGGGCACCACGCTCGATGTGCCCGACAGCCACGTCAGCGCCGAGGAAGCTCTGGTGCGGCGTGAGCGCATGCTGGCCATCCGTGCCAAGGTGGAGGCGCTGCCCGAGCGGCAGAAGCTGGCGGTGTTGATGCACAAGTATCAGCAAATGGATTACAAACAGATTGCCGACGTACTCAAATTGAGCGAGTCGGCGACGAAATCGCTGTTGTTCCGGGCTTATCAGACCTTGCGCGAACAGTTAAAAGAATTCGTCTGAAGGCTGGTTGAAAGAATTGTGAGAATGAAGCGAAATACCGAGGCGAAGTGAGGAGTAGAAGTGAAATCGAGGGGAGTACGGTTATGAAGTGCAACTGTGAAGAGATTCGAGAGATGATGCCGGAGCTGGCCTCCAGTGGCACAGCGATGACGCCGCAGATCAGCGAACATTTTGCGGGCTGCGCTGCCTGCGCCGGTGAGTTGGAAGAATTCCGCAAGACGATGGCGCTACTGGATGAGTGGCAGGTTCCTGAGCCGTCGCCATATTTTGACGTGCGCCTGCAAGCTCGCCTGCGCGAAGAAATGGCCCGGCCGCAGCCCGGCTGGCTGGCATGGTTCCGGCAACCGGTGCTGGCGGCGGCTCTCACGGTGTTGATGGCAATTGGCGTAGGTCTGTTCCTGAGCCAGCGCGGCGGCTATAACTCCGGGCGTGAGGTTGCGGTGATCGAAGCTCCGACCACGGCGGCGGAGCCGGGCACGGCAGTCAGCGATCTGCAGTCTTTGGAAAAGAATCACGACTTATATTCCGACTTCGATTTGCTTGACGATCTCGAAGTGCAGCATGATGTGACCGCAAATCCGTAATTTTGGAGTGAGAGCAGAAAGACTGGGACGGGGAGAATGCGTTTTTACAATTTGAATGTGAGATGGATCGCGATGGCGGTGCTTGCAATTGCGACCCTGAAGGCATCCCCCTGCCTGGCTCAGTACACCAATGCTCGAAACGGCAACCTGCAGCGGGCGCAGGCGCGCCCCCAGCCTCATCCCGGGCAGGGACACGCCGGCGACTGGCTGCGCCGCTACCAGGGCCTTTCTTCCAGTGAGCGCGAGCGTGCTCTGCAGAACGACCCTGGCTTTCGCCGCTTGTCTCCCGAGCGCCAGCAGTTGCTGCGCCAGCGCCTGGAGCACTTCTACAGCCTGCCGCGCGATCAGCAGCAGCGCATGCTCAATCGCATGGAAACTTGGGAGCACTTGACTCCAGGCCAAAAGCAGCAGGTGCGCGATTTATTCGGCCGGATGCAGCAACTTCCTTCCGATCGCCGCCGCATGGTGACCACCGCCGTGCGCGATCTGCGCGCCATGCCGCCAGCCGAGCGCGAGCGCATCATCGATTCGGCTCGCTTCAAATCTGTGTTCTCACCCCAGGAGCGCGACATAATGCGCGGCGCAACCCGTCTTCCGCTGGCGCCGCCGGATGGCCGAGCCGAAGAACCGCCGGAATGAGAATCAGCTTTGAAAGGGCGCGGCTTCAGCCGTGCCGCGACTGTTGCCACAAACCTGGAAGAGCGGCGCTTTTAGCCCCGCGTAAATTCCTTTGGAGAACTAGGCTTTAGCCCCTGTCGCTTTCCTACAATCACGCTAATGAAAATCATGCGAAACAGTCTCCGCCTTCGTCACAAACAATGGCTGTACGCGCTCAGCTTTCACTGAAATCACATTGTCCTGATTCTGCAAAATCCCCTCAATCGCCAGAAACTTCTCCGACGCCAGCAGCAGCCGGTTGCGATGAAATAAATCAGGAGTGATAATCGCATTCGCCACTCCCGTTTCATCTTCCAGACTCAAAAACACAAATCCCTTCGCGGTCCCCGGCCTCTGCCGCACGATTACGCAGCCTCCAATGCGCAACCGCTTCCCGCTAGGAATGTCGCGCAATTCGCTAGCCCGCCGAATGCCCATGGCATTCAGCCATTCGCGGCGGTAAGCCATGGGATGAGGTCCCACGGTCAAGCCCGTGCCCTGAAAATCCGCGACCAACCGCTCTTCATAATTCATAGGCTGAAGCGGCGAATGCAAATCGGGCTCCGGCAATTTTTCCAGCAGTGGGCCAGAGCCGCGTACCGCGCGCTCCACCTGCCAAAGCGCATCGCGGCGATGAAGCTTAGTACTCAGTACCGAGCGCCCATTACCCGGTACCGAGTACCCAGTAAAACCTTTGTCATTCCGACCCCCGAGAGAACGCGAGGCGCGGAGGAAGCCTGGTTTTATTTTCTCGGCATCAGCAACTGCACCCCGCTCGGAAGGAAGATCAAAGGTTTTACTAGATATTAGGTACTGGGTACTGGCAACTAAATTCAGCGCCCCGATTTCCGCCAGCGTAGTAAGTTCCTCCTTGCGCAACGCCGGCACGCGCCCGACAAGATCCTGAATCGAAGTAAACGAAGCAAGCGAGCGCTCCCGCACCAAAGCCCGAGCCGCCTCTTCGCGCAGCCCACGCACATAACGCAGGCCAAGTCGTAGCGCCGGAGCGAGTTGCGAGTCCCGAGTCTCGAGTTGCGAGAGAAACCGAGATTCCTCCGTCCCAAGCTTGCGCTCGGAAGTCGGAATGGCAAAGGTTTTACTTTGTACCAGGTACTGGGTACTGGGTACGTCACTCGGGACTCGGGACTCGGGACTCGAAGCAGTTTCCAAACTGCACATCCACTCCGACCGCGTCACATCCACCGGCAGCATTTTCAATCCATGCCGCTGCGCATCTTTGGTAATCGTCGCCGGAGAATAAAATCCCATGGGCTGGTTGTTAAGCAGCGCGGCGGTGAACGCGGCGAGGTAGTGGCACTTCAAATATGCGCTGGCGTAAGCGATCAGCGCGAAGCTGGCGGCGTGTGATTCGGGAAATCCATAGAGCGCGAAAGAGGTGATGGAAAGAATAATCTCTTCCTGCGCCTTCGACGAAATTCCGTTGCGGGTCATACCTGTGCGCAGCTTGGTCTCAATCTCCCGCATGCGCGCCTGTGAACGTTTAAAGCCCATGGCGCGGCGCAGATCTTCCGCTTCGCCGCCGGTAAAGTTCGCCGCGATCATGGCAATGCGCAGCAATTGCTCCTGAAACAACGGCACACCCAGCGTGCGGTTGAGCACCGGCTCGAGCGAAGGATGCGGATACGTCACCTCTTCCCTTCCCTGGCGGCGTTGCAAAAATGGATTCACCATCTGCCCCACGATCGGCCCCGGCCGGATGATTGCAACCTGCACCACAATGTCATAGAAGCGCTTCGGCCGCAGGCGCGGCAGGCAGGACATTTGCGCGCGGCTCTCCACCTGAAACATGCCGATCGTATCCGCCTGCTGCAAAGTCGAATACACCGTGGGATCATCCGCGGGAAGATGCGCCAGATCGACTTCTTCGCGATAGTGCTCGCGAATCAGTTCGATCGAATCTTTCAGAACCGCCATCATTCCCAGCCCAAGCAGATCGACTTTGATGATGCCCATGTCGGCGCAATCTTCTTTATCCCACTGCACCACCACGCGCCCGGGCATGGACGCGGGTTCGAGCGGCACCACCGAATCGAGTTGTCCCTGGCAAATCACCATACCGCCGGAGTGCTGCCCGAGATGGCGCGGCATATCCTGCACAGCAAGACACAGCTCGTAATATTTGCGTAGGCGAGGATGATTCAAATCGAGCCCGGCATCGCGGAAGCGGCGGTCGAGCGCATCGTTTTCGTCGCGAAATTCCCAGGTGGCCACAGCCGCTGAAATTTTGCCCAGCGTTTCCGGATCGAAGCCCAACGCTTTGCCCATTTCACGCGCCGCACTGCGATTGCGATAGGTAATGACGTTCGCTGTCATGGCCGCGCCGCGTTCGCCGTAACGCCGGTAAACATGTTGAATCACTTTTTCGCGTTCGTCGCCGCTGGGCAGGTCGAGATCGATATCGGGCCACTCGCCGCGCTCCTCCGATAAAAAGCGTTCGAAGAGCAGTTCCATGCTGATGGGATCGACCGCCGTGATACCGAGCGAATAACAGACTGCGCTGTTGGCGGCCGAGCCGCGCCCCTGCACCAGAATGTTTTGCTCGCAGCAGAAACGAACCAGGTCCCACACGATGAGAAAATATCCGGCGAGTTTTAGCTTTTCGATCAGCCCCAACTCACGCTCAATCTGGCGCCGGGCGCGGTTTTGCACGTCATGCGAAGCGCGGCCGTAGCGCCGGTGAAAACCCTCCCACGTCCGCTCGCGCAAAAACGAGTTCATGGTTTCGCCAGCGGGCACGGGATAGCGCGGGAATTCGTAACCGAGATCGTTGAGCGTGAAGTCGAGGCGCGAAGAAAGTTCCAGCGTGTTAGTAATTGCCTCGGGTAAATCGGCGAAGAGTTGCTGCATTTCCTGCGGCGATTTCAAATGGCGCTCGGAGTTGCGCGCCAAAAGTCGCCCGGCCCTCGACAACGTACGGTGATTACGAATCGCGGTGAATGCATCGCAAAGTTCGCGATCTTTCGCGGTGGCATAGCAAACTCCATTCGTCGCCAACAGAGGAAGCTTCAGCGAGTGCGCAATCGCAATAGCCGCGCGATTGCGATTTTCTTCTTCGCGATGAAAATGACGCTGCAACTCCACATAAACATTGCCGGGGCCAAAAAGCCGGATGAGTTGCTCGACTTGTTGCCGGGCCGCTTCGATGCCGCCCTGCTGCAACGCAGCGGCTAGTGGACCATCAGCGCCGCCGGTAAGACAAATCAAGCCGGTGGCGTGCTCTTCGATCTCTTCCTCCTGAACCACCCCTTCGCCTTTTTTCGCCCGCAACTTCATTTTTGTAATCAGGCGGCAGAGATTCTGATAGCCGACGCGAGAGGAGACGAGAAGAGGAAGACGGACTCCACCACGGAGATGCTGTGGCGAACAAAAACCGGCTGTGACTTCCGCACCGATGTGTGACTTGATCTCAAGCTTCCTGGCTGCCGAGTGAAAGCGCGGCGCACCATAAACGCCGTCCGTATCAAGCAATGCCATTGCAGGCATCTTGAGCCGCGCACACATCCCCACCAGATCCTCAGGCAAGGACGATCCTTCGAGGAAGCTGAAAGCAGAACGGGCATGAAGCTCGATGTACATTGAGCGATTGAGTCATTGAGTGAGTGCGCGATTGATTTCATTCCGATCGCTCAATGACTCAATCGCCCAATGACTCAATTCATCAGTCATACACACCTTCCACAAACCAGCCTCCTCCAAGCAGATCGTGCACCAACCGGCAGAGCACGACGCACTCCGCACTTTGTAAGGCAATGTCCCACTCATCGCGTGCCCAGGCTTGGCGCTCCCACCAGTCTCCGGAACTGCGCCATGGCCCAGCTTTCCAGAGCACACTGCCCTGCACTTCTTTTTTCTTTGGACAAATCACGCGCACCAGTTCTCCATTTTCCAAAGTCACATTCGCGCGTAACGGAGGACGGAACAAACGCAGAGCGGCGACCGCGGATTCTTCTTTTTTCGTCTCAGGTTTTTTAGAAAGACGGTTTTCTTGCGGCGCTGCCGATACAAATCTCTTCATGCGAAAGCTTCCCGCGCGATGCGCATCCAGCAATTCCAGAGCACCCACGCGAGCTTCGCCGACCAGTCCGGCAATGCGGGCCAGCGTGAGTTCCAGCTTTTCCGGCTCCGGCGACGGAGGCAGAAACAGGCCGCCTTGCGCCGAGCGCGGCCGCGCCGCTTCCGCCACAAGATGAATCTTCACAATCGGCGCGCCCGGCGGATGCGCATTCAAATCCAGTTGCAGCAGCTTGAGAAAAAGTTTGGCGTCGAGCATAGGAAGCGGAAGACGGAGGGTGCGGCAGAATCTATTTTGCCACCAGGAAATAAAAGGTTGAGAAGCGTCGTTGGTCGTTCGTCGTTTGCCGTTGGCAAAAGCGCCGAGCCCCGGCAATGACTGCGTCGGGAATGACTGCGAACGACCAACGACCAACGACGAACGGCTTTGCGCTTCATCGCTCTCACTCGCAATTCCAACCAAATCAAGCTGCGGATCAACTCCCGCCAAATTTTGCAGCTCCAGCGTGAGCCGTAATTCCTGCGTGTTCAGAGCCCGCGATGCCAACCGGGCACAGATATTTTCGAGCAGACGATTCAGCAGAAAAGCCAGAGGCTCCAGCAGCACGATGGGATATTCCAACTCCACAGCTTCTTCAAACACAGCCGGCGCTTCTACCGGAACCAGCGTGCGCGAAGCTGCGCCCCGCGCCAGTTTCTGCAAGCGCAAGCCTTCCTGCCCCAGGCGCTCGCTTAAAGCAATCTCCGGCAATGCCGCCAGCGCCCGCAGATTTCGCACTCCCCAGCGATCCAGGGTTTCGACAAGACGAGTTTCAAGCAGACGCGTCGATTCTTTTTGCTGCCCGTTTTCTTTCTTTTTTTCTTCACTCGATTTATTTTCACTGGCAAACAAAACATCCACCGGCAGCGATCCCAGAACTTCGTTTTCTTTTCCGGAAGCAAGCACAGTCACCCCAGAAAATCCACGGGCGGCGAGCACAGCAGCATCCGGATTCGAAGCCACAGCAACATTCGCATCCAGCCCAAGGTCAGCGGCGCGACGGAAAAGGTTTTGAGCAATTTCCGGCAGCGTGCCCAAAAGAGATTCCATACCAGCCAGATCAAGAATCGCGGTATCAGCCGCGGTATCTTCCACGCTGGGCGAAAAAGATTGCGCGCAATCGAGCAGAGCGGAGCGAGTCACGGCTTCCTGCAGCGGAGAGCGCGGACATAGCGTCACTTCTGAACAGAGTTCTGCCTGAGCTTTCGTCATGCCGGGCATGATGCCGATGCGGCCCGCGCTCTCATTCACGGCAAAAACTTTTTCCAGCGGAGGCCTGCCTTCAAAAACGGCAACAGCCCGCGCCCGCAACTCTGGCTGCGCGCGCAACACGGCAGCCACGGAAAAATTCGGCATGAATATGCAGGCAAACATAAAGCAGTACCGAGTACCCAGTTGTCGGTATCCAGGTTTTTTCTGGTAACTGGGTACTGGCAGCTGGCCACTTTTCATCCCGCCCATGCGGTTTTGCTGGCGAATGTAATCTCGGCGCAGCTAGCCGGTTTACGCTCCAGCCGACAGCGCACCACTTCTGCGGTGATTTCCAGTTCCGTCAGCAATTGTGCATGAGAAGGCGCTAATAATTCTGAATCCACGGACTGCATCCGATGTCCTTGTGATTTCAGTTGTATTAATAAGGAAGAACAACTTCCCGCAACGAACTGCCGCTCCACCGCCAACAGCACAGTAGAGGTATGTTCCACGGCGCGGCGGAAGCGGAACCACGTGGTCAGCGGGATTCGGCGTGCCATTTGCGGCTCCAATTCGCCCAAATCGAGAGCGATCATTCCGAAGCCTCCGCTTTCCAGCAGCAAATCGGTAACTGGCAGAAGCTGCTCCAAAGGCTGGTCGACACGTTGCCCATTTTTTCGCCTCGCATTTTCACGCTGCGAATTTTCTCCGCAGCGAACCCATAGCAGCCGCTCCAACTCGATTCCCGCAGATACCGCCGATTGTGCATCGAGAGCATCATTGCAATCCACCACCGCGCAGAATTCCCCACGCTGCGTGGCCGCGGCCAAAGCTGCCAGCAACAGGGTTGTGCGCCCGGAAGAAGGCGATCCGCAAATTTCAGTCAGGCAACCGCGCGGGAGGCCTCCAGTTAGTGCATCGATCGCAGCCACGCCGCTCGAAACCATCTCCGGAGCGGGCCGCACCGCCAGTCGCGAAGCGGGGGTAACCCCAGCCAGTTTCTTATCCGCAAAAAAACCTGTAGAAGCTCCATAGGGTAAAACTCTTTGCGGCGGGCGCGGTTCGCTGACCGGCGCCCTCCCAGAAGGCTCCGAGCAAACTTCGACCGCCTCGTCGCCATCAAAAATAAAAAGGTGGCCCGAAGCCGCCGAAGTGGAAAACACTGCGGAAGACATAGATTCCTCAAGGAAGTAGCAGGAGTTATTTCATAAAATTTCAGAGAACGTTACCGGCGAGCTCAGTCATTTTCGCTTTTTGTTCGCCTAATAATTCTGCTCTTAGGTGCCGCGATTGTCAAGCCCGCATAGAAAATTCTTTTTATTGTCCTGGGCAAATTTAGCCCATGCTCACCCCTGAGCTCTTCATGCGTCTAAGCCAAACAGCACACCGGTCCGGCGCAAGTTGCTGAATTCCAAACTTTTATTTCAGATTGCAGCAGCGCCGATCGGCTGCCATTCTCCACTCAGAAGAGGAGTCTCCCATGCAAAATCGCCTTCGCCTTCGCGCGCTGGTCCTGTTTTCCGGACTGCTGTCGCTAGCCAGTTTGTGCTCTGCCCAGGGAATCATGCTCGACCTACCCCGCCAGAGCCAGCATGCCATGATCGAGCAACGCATTGGCATCACCGACATCACCATCAACTACCACCGCCCGCTGGCCAATGGCCGCCAAATCTGGGGAAAAGTTGTTCCCTACGGACAAGTCTGGCGTGCGGGAGCGAACGAGAATACCACCGTAACTTTCACCGACCCCGTCACGATCGAGGGCCAACCGCTGGACAAAGGCACCTACGGTCTCCACATGATCCCCGGCGAAAATCAGTGGACCGTGATCTTCTCCAAAGCCTCCACAGCCTGGGGGAGCTTCACTTACAAGCAGGACGAAGATGCGTTGCGAATCACGGTGAAGCCGCAGCCCGCCGAACTTCACGACGCGCTGACTTACGACTTCGACGATGTGAAACCGGATTCCACCGTCGTCACGATGAGCTGGGAGAAGGTCGCCGTCCCCTTCAAAGTTCAAGTCAAGGTCGACGACATCGTCGAAGCCAGCATTCCCCGGCAAATCCGCGGGCTCAATCAATATTACTGGGAGGGTTGGGACGAGGCGGCGAATTACTTCCTCACCAGCAAAACCCATCTCGACGAGGCGTTGAAAGACGAAGATCAGTCGATCCAAATCGAAGCACGCTACGACAACCTGATGAACAAGTCGCAGATTCTCGACGCCATGGGCCGCAAAGACGAAGCCACCGTCGCCCGTAACATAGCCTTGGACAAGGCATCGGCGGTGCAACTCTACTTCTACGCCCGCCGGCTTCAGGCACAGAAGAAAGCAGAAGAGGCCTTCGCTATCTATCGCTCCAATGCAAAGAAATTCCCCAATGACTGGACCACGCACGTCGGTTTGGCTCGGGTTTACAGCAGCGAGGGCAACTTCGACAAAGCGGTAGTGGAGATGCAGGCCGCTCTTCCCGGCGCGCCCGACGATGCCAACAAATCCAATTTGCAAAATTACATCAAGCGTCTGCAGTCCAAGGACGATATCAATCGGTGAGAACAGTACCCAGTTGCCAGTACCCAGTTGCCAGCTTCGGGCGCGAGATGTTCGGTTTCTCGCAACTGGGTACTAGGTACTGGGTACTGACTGTCTAACCCGTATTATGCAGTCCTGCGGCGATCCCGTTAATAGTCGCGCCGAGAGGATATTCCAGTTCCGCCTGCTCCTGCCCTTGCTGCTTGCGCCGTAAGAGCTCGACCTGGATCAGGCTCATCGGGTCCACATAAGGATTGCGGAGATTAATCGAGCGCGCCAGCACGCGGTTGCGAGCCAGCAACTCGCGTTGACCGGTGATGCTCAAAATCATCTGCCGCGACCGCAGGAACTCTTCTTCCAGCATGGTGAAGACTCGCGTGCGCAACGTCGTATTCTTTACCAGCCCGGCATAAAGCCGAGCGATGTGCAGGTCAGCTTTCGCCATACCCAGTTCCACGTTGCGCACCATCTCCGCGAACACGGCAAACTGTTTCGCCATTTCGCGCAGCAGGCGCTCCTGGCTGCGACCTTTGGCGGCGAAACTCTTCAGGCCCAGCCCTACGCCGTACCACGCCGGCACAGCGAAGCGGCTCTGCATCCATCCAAACACCCACGGGATGGCGCGCAGATCTTCTAATCGACGGCCGCGTGTGCGGCGCGAGGGTCGTGAACCGATGCGCGCGGCATCAAGTTCATGCACGGGCGTCGCTTGCTCGAAATATTCGAGCACATCTGCATTCTCCGCAATATCGCGGCGATAGGCCCGATAAGCCTCGTGCGACATCTCTTCCATCGCTTCTTCCCATATCCTCTGATCTTCATTCGTATTCTTCAAGCGCGGACGAATGATCGCTTCCAGGCTCGCGGCAATCATCAGCTCCAGATTCCATTCTGCCAGCACGGCGTCGGCATACTTCCAGTTGAGAACTTCGCCTTGCTCGGTGATGCGAATGCGCCCGGAAAAACATCCCTCGGGCTGCGCCAGAATCGCCGCATGCGTAGGCCCACCTCCGCGCCCCACCGTGCCGCCGCGGCCATGAAAGAGCCGCAGCTTCACACCGCACTCCTGCGCCACGTGATGCAAATCGCGGTGCGCTTTGTAAAGCTCCCACGTGCTCGTCAACATGCCGCCGTCTTTATTGGAGTCGGAGTAGCCGAGCATCACCTCTTGCCAGCGTCCCCAGGAATCGAGCAGAGGCTGATATTCTGCAAGCTGCCACAGCCGCCGCATCACCCCACCCGCCGCGCGCAGAGAATCTATTGACTCAAAGAGCGGCACCGGCATGATTCCGGGATCGCGCGCGGAATCCTTCGCAAACTGAATGCTCTCCCTGTCCCCGCCCGAGCCGGCTACATTCACGCCGCAGGCCTTGGCCAGGCGTACAACGTTCAGCACATCGTCTTCGCTTTCCGCGCCGCTGATCACATACTGCCGAATCGACTCGGCGGGATAAGTTTGCTTGAGTTGCCGGATGGCGCGGAAAGTCTCGATCAGTTCCTGGGTCTGCGGAGAGGCGTCCCCGCCTGCTATCATCGCCGCCGGCGCGGCCACGGCTGGCGCGGTATTTCGCAGTTCGCTCTTTCGCAGCTTCGTCTTGCTAGCTTCGGAGTTTCTCGCCTCGGCCGGATTCAGAAGTTTGCCGAGCGCGTTAGGATTCAGCTCGATCTTCTTGCTGGCAAGCTCTTCAATAACTTCGGCATGCACGCGCGCATGCTGGCGGATATCGAGCGCTTGAAGATGAAAGCCAAACGTTCGAAGCTGGCGCAACAGTGGATCGACATAAGTCTCCGCCAGGCGCTGCCCGCGATTCGCCGTCAGGCTCGAACGCAGCACCAATAGATCGCTTTCAAACTCCGCCGCATCCTTGTATGCGTCCTGTGCGCGCTGGTCCTCACGGCTGCGCTGCAGGCGGTACGCGACGTAGGAAAGAAACCGGCGGTAGTACTCGATGGTATTGCCCGCCCCCCAAAGCATGGTCGCAGCGGCCAGCTTGCCCTTGTATTGCGCTAGCCGCGCGAGCAACTCCGCGGACGCGCCCACCTGACGCGAAGAGGAACTTAGGCAATCGCTCGAAAACTCTACGTTGCGGATGTACTCGCGAAGAATCAGATTTCGCGCATGCTCCAGCGCCTCCTGCACGCATTCGGGCTTTACCAGCGGGTTGCCGTCGCGATCACCGCCAATCCAGGAGCCGAAACTCAGCACGTTCGGCAGCGCGCCCGCATCTGGCATCGTGCCATACACTTCGCCAATCGACTCCGCCACCTCGGCATAAATTCGAGGCAAGGTTTCAAACAGCGAGAGTCGGAAGTAGCGCAGCCCCATGCGAATCTCATCCCCTACGGTAGGCTTGCTCTGGCGCACCTCATCGCTCTGCCAGAGTGAAACAATCTCCGCGTGAATAATCTGTTCGCAGCGCAAAGCCTCGCCCACAGTAAGCGGAAGCCGGTCCAGGCGCTCGAGCTGTTCGGCGATGCGGCGTCGCTTCAGGAGCACCGTCTGCCGCGCCACTTCGGTAGGATGCGCCGTGAACACGGGGGTCACGTTCACCTGCCGCAGGGCTGCCAGCGCGGCGTCACTCGAAATGCCAGCTTCCTTCATGCGTAATAGCGTTCCATGGAATGACCCCGGAAGCGGCGCGCGTTGCCGGTTGAGCTGTCCAGCACGGCGTCGGCGTTTGCGATGGTTCGTCTCCGCCAGATTCGCCAGTTCGAAATAAATTGCGAAAGCCTTGGTGACCTGGTATGCGCGAGTGAGATCCATCTCTGAAATCAGCGCTTGTGCCTTGGCCATCAGTTCGCCGCGAGCCTCCGCCGCAGGACTGCGCCCCACCCGCTCGCGATGCCGGATCATTAACCGCCGCAACTCTTCGACCCTATCGAATAATTCCTGCCCGGCCTGCTCGACCAGCACGCGCCCAAGCAACGCGCCCAGCGAACGCACATCCCGCCGCAGCGCATGCTCCTTGGCGGAATCATCCGACTGCGCCGTCAGCTCATAGAGACGGCCCTTCTGATCATCGGCTTTCCACAGTGGTTTAGGCCGGGACATTTTTCAGGAGCGGGATGAGAAGACAGGATAAATCAAAAGGCAGTGATCAGTGGCTAATGGGCGGTCTGATGAAGGCGAGGCCAGATGCGCAGAAAAGGTAGTGAGTCTTGGTTTCGCTGGCCACTGGCCATTAACTACTGACCCCCGGTTTTCTACTTTGGCAATTCAAATCGATAACCAATGCCGCGCAGCGTCTTCAGATATCGAGGATGCCGCGGGTCGGCTTCAATTTTTTCGCGCAGGCGCCGAACGTAAACATCGATCGATCGCGGCGTCACAAACGGAGTTTCCTTCCACACCGCATCGAGCAATTGATCGCGAGTCAACACGCGCCCGCAATGGCTGGCAAGATATTCCAGCAGGCGAAACTCACGCACCGTCGTCAACACTGGCCGGCCCGCTACTTGCACCGTCATCGACGAAGCATCAATTTCCAATTCGCCCAGGCGCAGCACCTCCGGTAGCGTCGCAGGTTGGCGCAGGCCGCGAAGCACGCTGCGCACGCGAGCCACCAGTTCGCGCGGACTGAACGGCTTGGTAATGTAGTCGTCTCCGCCGAGTTCGAGGCCTTTGACGCGGTCAGCTTCGGCGGTCTTGGCCGTCAGAAAAATGATTGGGGTCGAGGAAAGAATCGGAGTCTGCCGAATCTGCCGGCACAAATCAAAACCGTCGGCGCCAGTCAGCATGACATCGAGAAGAAAAAGCGCAGGCATCTCCCGCAACGCCTCTGAAACCACCGACCCGCCGCTGACAAAGCTTTGCACGTCGAAGCCAGCAGCCTGCAGGTTGTGTGAAATCAACCGCGCAATGTCCTCCTCGTCTTCGACGACGAAGACCAAGGTGCGAGATACCGCGGGCACTCCTGCCTCGCCTCGCGGTTCGTAAGATCCCGTTGAAGATTGCATCATCGGTTGACGGCGGCACAAGCAGCTTGGCTGCAGAGTTCTCCCTTGAATGTATGTTGGGAATGTTGCGGCAATGTTTCCCGGGTGTTAAGGAATGATGAATTTGCTCAAGCCCAGTAGCCAGCACCAAGTTGCCAGTGCCGGTGAAACCTGCGCACCGGAGAAAACTGGCTGACTACTGGGTACTGGGTACTGGGTACTGACTACTGGCAACTGGTCTTCTATGCTTCCGTTCGCTTCTTCGGTAAATGCCGCAGGCTGCGGCCTTCGATCAAGCTGTAGAGATCTTCGGCGAGATTAGTGGTGTGATCGCCGGCCCGCTCCAGAGCTTGCGCCATCAGCAGCACTTCAAAGCTTGACGGATTGCTTTGCGCGCCGTGTTCGGTGAGATGTTTTTGAAACATTGCATGACAAACGCGGTCGATGTCCTTATCCATCTGCAGCACCTTGCGCGCACACTCCAGATCGAGATTGACGAATCCGCGGTACACCGTGTCGAGCATCTCGCGCAGAATCGACGACATCTCCACTAGTTGCCGCACATCGGAGGCCGGAATTTTCGCACTACGTGACTGCACCCGCATCGCCATGCTCATCACCAGGTCGCCAATGCGCTCCAGATCTGTAGTGCATTTCAGGCTGGTCAGCAGTTGCCGCGCTCGGGCTTCATTCACTCGCGTGATCGCCGCGGGCAGGCGCTCATCGATATAGCGCTCGATGACGTCGAGTTCTTTCTCGCAATCTTTAATGGCAAGAAAAGCCATGCGCGAGGAATGGGTCAACAGGTCGGGCACATTGGAAGCCGCGTCGCGAGCAATGAGGAACGCCTTGAGGGCGGTACGCGCAAGGTCATCCAACGACGCTGCGCTCTTGCCGGCGACCTTCTTGCTAGCCTCCTGGTTCTGATCAGGCGCGGCCACTTTTTCGAGGACGGCAGGCTCTTCTAGCGGGGGTCGGGATGCGGCAGCTTTGCGCGGCATAGGGCGAGGCTATCAGGCGCAAGTTTAACTATGCAATGTGAACAGAGGGTTAAAACGAGTAGCGCCGCTGTCGTGCGGCGACCTCCGCGAGCCTGTAAGCTCCAAACCCCCAACTGAGACCTCGTCGCAAGGCGAATCACGATAGACTTGGCAAAAGCGATGGAACTCCTCGAATATATTCGCCGTCAGTTCGCCTACGATGCCTGGGCCAATCGAGAAGTTCTCGCCGCATTGAGGAAGAGCGCTCTCCAACGTCCGCTTGAATTGTTGGCGCACATTCTCTCCGCCGAGCAGCTTTGGCTCGAACGCATCCAAGGCCAGCCGCAAAGCCTTCCAGTCTGGCCTGTCATCAGCGTCGATCTCGCTCCCGATCAATGTACGGCGCAAATCAACGGACTCGCTGTATCCTGGCGCGAGTTTCTCGCACAAATTTCCCCCGATGGCCTGTCGCAGAAAGTCTCTTACAAAAATAGCAAGGGTGAGCCCTGGACCAGCACCGTGGAAGACATCCTGACCCACGTCTTGCTCCACTCCGCCTATCATCGCGGCCAGATTGCCAGCCATATGCGCGCCGCAGGAGAAACGCCTGTCTACACAGACTACATTCACGCCGTACGCCAGGGACTGATTGATTAGCTCGCTGATTCGCTCAAGGTTGTCACGCCGCTCCAATCCGCGAATCTGGAGTAATATTTCAGCGATGAAACCACAGTGCTTCCGTTTTTTTCTGATTGTGATGTGGCTGTGCGCCATGTTTGCGGTCGCCGCCGACGAACCCGAGTTCCCCTCGATGCCCGCTGCCGTTTCCGGCAACGCCACCGCCAGCCTTAAAGGTGGCTTCGATCTTTTTTCTCTGATGGGCGTCGGCCCCAAGAAAACCTGGGACGACGTCACCAATAAAGTTTACGTAATGCATCTCACGCATTCGGCCAAGTGGCATCCGGGCCAGCCCGTTCCCGGAGTAGCGGGCCGCCTCGGGGCATCCGCCGCCGGCGCGAAAAACCAGGTAGTGCTCATGGGCGGATACGTAGTCGATGCCCAGGGCACCGAGATCACAGTTCCCGACGTGAACGTTTATATCGAAGAGCGCCGCTGGTATCGCGGCAAAGATATTCCCGTTCCCGTGGACCGCGCAGTCGTTGGCGTGAATCGCGATCGCTTTGTCTATCTCATCGGCGGCCGCGCCAAAAATGGCCCGGTGAATAGCGTCCAGGTTTACGACGTTGAAAAAGATTCCTGGAGCCAGGCCACGCCTCTCCCCGGCACTCCCGTATTCGGAGCCGCTGGCGGATTAGCCGACAACATGATCATCGTCGCGGACGGCGCAAAGCCAGGCCCGGAAGGCGGTCCGCGATACATAGCCTCCGACGAATGCTGGCTGGGAAAGATCGACCACAAAGATCCCAACAAAATTGAGTGGACCAAGTTGCCCGCCCACCCCGGCACGGCGCGCTTCGGCATCGCAGGCGGCGGATCGAATAAAGAGCACAGAATCTTCTTTTTCGGAGGTACCGCCACGCCTCACGATTACAAAGGCGTCTCTTATGACGGCCAGCCCGCCGAGGCTTCCACAATCACATTCGATTACGATCTGCACCACAACAAGTGGGAAACGATCACCGATACCACCTCCGAGGGCCGCCTGGACGGCAGCGGCATCGTAGAGAGTCCGTTAGGTCCCGTGGTCCTCGGCGGCATGGCCGTGAATCGCGCCGTAACTTCGAAAGTAACTTTGCTGCCGAAAAAACAATGACCGAAAAAATGACCGAAGTAACAACGATTCAAAAACGATGACTCCTATCAGGGTATGCCTTCAGGCATACCGTTAGAACCGCATTCCCAATCGCGCCTTCAGGCGCTGCAGTTCGCGTTCGTATTCATGGAATTGAATTCCGCAACCTCGCCCACCCGGCCCCACACCCTCTGGGCCTCGCTCCTCGAAGCAGTTCGCGGCTCGCACCAGGACTTCACCGCCGGCAGCCTCAACCGCGCCATCCTGCTGCTGGCTGTGCCCATGGTGCTGGAGATGTGCCTGGAATCGCTCTTTGGCGTAGTCGACGTCTTCTGGGTCTCGCGCCTCGGCTCAAACGCCGTAGCCACGGTCGGTCTCACCGAGTCGATGCTGGGCCTGGTCTTCTCCGTGGCCATGGGCTTGAGCTTGTCGACCACTGCGATGGTCGCGCGCCGCATCGGAGAAAAAGATCCCGAAGGCGCGGCAGTCGCGGGCGTGCAGGCAATCGCGCTCGGCCTGTTTGTTTCGCTAACCATCGGCGTGCCCTGCTTCTTGTTTGCGCCCAACCTTCTGCGCCTGATGGGGGCGTCGCCCGAGATCGTCGCCATCGGCAGCAACTACACCAGAATTTGCCTCGGCGGAAGTTTCGCCGTGCTCCTGCTCTTTCTCAACAACGCCATCTTTCGCGGAGCCGGTGATGCCGCCATCGCCATGCGCCTGCTCTGGGTTTCGAACATCATCAACTTAGTGCTCGACCCCTGCCTCATCTTCGGCTTGGGACCATTCCCGCGCCTAGGCGTAACCGGCGCGGCTTTAGCCACGCTAATCGGACGCAGCATCGGAGTTTTCTACCAGTTCTACCGCCTCATGCGCGGCACCGAGCGCCTCCGCATTCTGAGCAGTCAAGTCCGTCTGAACTTCGACGTGCTGCTGCGCCTGATCCGAGTTTCGCTGACCGGCATCCTGCAATTCATCATCGGTCACACCAGTTGGATCGGCCTGGTGCGCATCGTAAGCTTCTTCGGTGCTGCCGCCCTGGCGGGATACACGATTGCGATTCGCATCGTCATCTTCGTGATCCTGCCGTCGTGGGGCATGAGCAACGCCGCTGCAACTCTGGTAGGCCAGAACCTTGGCGCAGGACGTCCCGAGCGCGCCGAAAAAGCCGTCTGGCGCACCGGCCTCTACAACGTAATTTTCCTCGGCTCCGTAGGACTGATCTTCATCTTCTTTGCCGAACCTATTGTGCGCCTATTCACGCAAGACCCCACAGTAGTGCCGCTGGGCGCGGCCGGCCTGCGCATCATCAGCTACGGCAACCTCGGCTACGCCTACTTCATGGTAATGATCCAGGCCTTCAACGGCGCCGGCGACACCATCACTCCCACCATCGTAAATTTCTTCGGCTTCTGGATTCTCGAGATCCCCCTAGCGTATTGCCTAGCCATACCGCTGCACCAGCGCTCGAACGGAGTCTTCTTCGCCATAGCCATCTCCGAGAGCGCCATGGCCGCCGCCGGAGCAATCCTCTTCAAGCAAGGCAAATGGAAGAAGCAGAAAATCTAGCGGGTTGATTCTGGGTGGCGCAGCGCTTAGGGCAGTGTGCGATTTTGGGAGGCGCAGCGCTTCAGCGCTGCGATTCAAGCACCCAAGCTCGACGGCTTCAGCCGCTGAGGGACTTCGTCCATGCATCATTTTGTCACTTCCGACCGGAGCCGGACCCTGAGCGAGGCCGAAGGGGACGGCGGAGCGGAGGAACCTGCTGTTCGCCGGTGGCGCAACCGTTAGAGAGACCTTCCACGTATGTGATTTAATCTTGCAATTAAGAGGGACGGCCACGTTCAAAGGTAGGAGCCTCTTATGCGCGCAGCCTCAATTATCGTGCTGATGTCTCTGCTTGAACTACAAGCATTCTGCCAAGACAAAGGCAAAGTGGAACTTGGTCCGAGCCTTCACGGCACTATCAACGTCTTGGTTGCTAATGACCGAGGGATTGTAGTGCTTACCGACAGCATGTTGACTGAAGATACGGTGCACTTAGACGGCACGCACACATATAAACAGCTGCCCGCTCCAGGTCAAAAGCTCTTCCGCATCGATGATCGAACCGTATGCGCCTTTGCCGGGTTTGCGGCTGCCGACACGCCTCCACTTCCTGATTTCCTAAACAGCATCCCTGCGATGATTGGCCGTTACGAAGACAGGTTAAGAAGCGCGGGGCCTCTGTCTGTTTCGGACAAATTGGAACTCTTGCAGGGTGTTTTCGCTCATTACCTCACAGGTATTGCAAACATTCGCGGTGAGCAAGGATACCAATTTGAGCTTTTCATCGCTGGCTACGACCTAGACGGAACGGCTAAGGCAGGGAGGTTGGTTCTGGGTACGAATTTGGAGCAAACCGCCGCTGGGCCTTTTTTAAGGTCCACCGCACAACAACTCAGCGTCTTTCCTATTAATCATCACCAGATAATCTGCCTTAACGGGATACCCGACGTGGCCCTTCAAATATTAGGCAGTGCCGATGCTTGGGCCAATGACCCATCGATTCCGGGTTGTCAACAGAGCACGCACGAAAATGAAGCTTTGTCCATCGATCAGATGAAGGCGCTTGCGGTTTCTCTCAAGGGGCGCACAGCGGACCGCTTCAAGGAGGTCGGCGGTCCAAGTCAGATCGCGGTTCTCAGCGACGGTCGGCTTCAGTCCATTGAACAACCCCACCTTCCGCCGATTCAACCCTCCGGTTACAAGTTCGCCATAGTGGCTACCGATGGTTTTGGAAACACCACTCCCCCGCCTGGCACACCCCCACGGTCTCTTTCAAGAGTGGGCACAGCAACTTTTGTTGGTCCAACTTTGTACGCATTGTATTTCAGTAATCATTTCTTCAACACTAGGCAGGAACTTCAGAATGCCTTTTACGGGGGCAATGTGTTTGAGAACTGCACCCTCACATATAGCGGAGGTCAGCTTCAGTTTGCTAAATCCAACAAAGTTACCGATTCCGAGCTGGAAATTGGTGAAGCGGTTCGCACCTCTCCGGTGGCCAAGCAGCTACTGAAAGGTTTCCATTGGAAAACTGTGACATATACGAAAGCGGATTCGACTAAACAGTTTCCGTGGATGACCAAATAGGACGAGCGACCTCCAAGAATCTCCACAGCCAACCGGTGATATCTGACCTTGTCCACACCCTAACACGTGCGCCATCATGGTTGAGGCCCAGAGCTGGCCGAAGCCAATTCGCGTGCCGAAAGTCTCTTTCCAATGACTTCAGCGTCTAAGCTCTTTGAAATCCACATAGCAACGAGATAAACCCTGCAAATACAATATTTTGCGGTGACAACGCTGATTACAAAGCACTTAGCCGAAGCAACACCGCCTAAGTCGTTTAAATGTAATATTTTGCGAGCAAGTGGTTTAATTGCAATACTTTAGCCGGACCAAGCCAGACCACGAAACCCGCAACCGATTGATTCCAGATATTTTAGCGAAACGAGGGCCTAAAATTTTTTTCACGCTACCTCAGCCGGGGGCACTTCTTCTTCTTCTCGAAAATGCGGCGAGAAGCGGGACAACGCTTCCGCAGGAAGCGCGACCTAGTAAACAACCTCTCCACGATTGGAATGCAGCGGAGTGCTATCCGCTCTTCGGTTTGTGATTCTCGGGAGGCGGCGCATAGCCGTCGAGTAAACGGTTTAACTCTTCAATGAGGGCCGTAAATACTTGTGGGTTCCGTTCAACCTGGATTTTTGCGATCAGTTCTTTTATGCGGTCTTGCTCAGTCGGATCAACTGGCATGAAGCTCCTTCATTCATTCCAGTGGCGCTCTCTATTAAAACTCCGCAGCGTCAAAAAAGTTGCTGTCAGCGCGCGTCACAAAAGAACTAGGACTCGCGCGGCCCCCACCAGCGAGATCATACTGGGTACTCGGTACTGGGTACTGGGTACTGGGTACTGGGTACTGGGTACTGGGTACTGGGTACTCGGTACTGAGAACTTGCTTACCGCGCCCGCGCCAGCACCAGCGTAATGTCGTCCGGCTGCTCCTGCTCGCCGATCCAGTCATCAACGGCCAGCGTGACCGCCTGGCTGATCTGCACCAAAGGCAGCCGGCGGTTTTCGCGAACTAAATCGATCAGCCGGCCCTCGCCGAATTCGCCAAATTCGTTTTCCGGCTCAGTGACTCCGTCGCTGTAGGCGAGAAAGATTTCTCCGGGATGCATTTCGACGGCACCCTCTTCGTACAGCATGTTGTCGAACAGGCCGATCACTGTCCCGCCCGCCTCGAGTTTCCGCACCGCGCCATCTGTGCTAATCAGGATCGGCGGCAGGTGCCCGCCATTGCTGTAGGTGAGCCGATGCGATCGCCCGTCGTAGATGCCAAGAAAGAGCGTGGCGTACTTTTCCGGCGGAGTGCTTTCGTAGAGCTGATGATTGAGCAGGCCCAGCAGCGCCCCGGGAGATATCTCAATACCCTCAGGCCACGCAGCCATCACGCGCCCCGAACCGGAAGCGGCTCCCACGGCAACTGGCTCGCGCATCTGCGGCAAGCTCTCTACGCTGTAAGCGCGCACCGCCGAATGGATCGTCGCCATCAGCAGCGCCGCCGAGATCCCCTTCCCGCTGATATCGCCGACGGCAAGAATCAACTTGTGTGAACTCGCGGTAAGAAAGTCGTAATAGTCGCCGCTAACTGTCCGCGCCGGGCGGCAGAAGCCATGCACCTCGAGCGATTCCAGCTCCGTAACCTGCCGCGGAAAAAGTTGCGCCTGAACTTCCTGCGCGATTGCGAGTTCGCCCTCCAGCCGCTGCTTTTCTTTCTGCTCGAGAATCAGCTTCTCGATCGACTCGGTCATCGAGTTGAACGAGAGTGACAACTGCGCCAACTGATCGTCCGATCGCACCGGAATACGATGGCTGAAGTCGCCGCGATCCACATGCTTGGTCGCGTCATCGAGTTGAGCCACAGCCTGCGTCACGGTGCGAGTCATGCGAGTACCGATGATCAGGGCAACGAGTTCGATGATCGCGAAGAAGATGAGAATCCCGAGCAGAATGTATTCAACGCCGCGGGCAATATCTCCCAGGGCGGCAAACAAGTGGGCATAGAGAATCGAAGGCCGGGTTCGCACCCCCAGGAAGGCGCCAGCCCGGCCCCGTTCGCCAGTGATCCAATCCACTACGGGCAGCGGCGTACCGAAGGTGATCTCGCGATCCATCATGCCCGCAGGCGGGGCGAGCGAACCCACGGTGAACGAGGCATGGAAAATCTGTTTGTTACCTTCCGTGCTAAGGCTGGTTTCTCCTTTGCCAGCTTCGCTTCCAGCCTTCTCCTTATCGCGCTCTTCAAAAAGACGAGTTTGGAAAGCCTGCCCTTTTTTAGTACTCTTGGTAGCACTCTGACTCTGCTCATTCGGTTGCGACGAATTCGGCTGCGTATCGTTTTGCTGCGAATCGGCGAGTGCGTTGCCCGCAGCGGACATCGTGATTTCTCCCAGATTCTGGGCGATGTCGGTAACCAGGTTTTTGTCCAGCGGCTCGCTGGTTACAACGGTCAGATTTTCCTTGCCCACCGGGAACATCGCGACCACGCGCAGATACAGCTCATCTTTATCGCGCACGATCTCTTTGAAGGGAAGGCCCTGGCGAACCGCCTTGGCGTATTCGTTATCGTCCTTATTGAAAAAATCAGGAAAGGCGAGCGGTTGCGCTTCCAGCGCCCCGCTAGCAAGGGGCAAGGGCTTCGTTCCGTGCCAGGCATGAACGCGTCGTCGCACCCAGGCGCGGTCGCGCTTCTTCAATCCGGCCAGCGACTCCGCTGTGGGAACCTCGCCCTTTTCGATTCGCGCAGCCAATTCATTGCTCACCGCGGCATTCACTGCCTGCAAGCTTCGCAGTTGTCCATTGATCTCCGAAGTGACCACGAAGCTGGCAAATTGTCCGGCAAACAAGTAGATCGTGATGAATGCCATAGCGATCAGGAGGGCGGCGGGGATCACACCGATGAAGACATAAGTAACGATGAGCCGGTTGCGCAGCCGCCACAGAATTCTTCGCTTGAGCCCGCGGAAAGCGGCAATGCAAAACAGCAGCGCTGCATCGAACAGTAAAAACTTAACCCAGCCATCAAGGCTCGCGCCCGCCACCGGCGCAATCAATTTCAGCAGCAGTCCGAGAATGAAGAGTCCCAGCGCCAGACCCAGCGAATAACAGGCCCCGCGCGCAACCCAGCCTTGCGGCCAAAGATCTGCCGCCACAAGCCTGGCCCGGAAATGTACGTAAAACTCTCGCATGACTTCAAACAGCAGTGGTCGGTGGCTAGCAATCAGCTGCCAGGGTCAGTTAATCCTTCTTCCCAACCACTGACTCTCAGATCTCTGGGTATAGATCGAAGAACGCTTCCAGGCTGGTGCGCAGCTGTTTTTCGATCTCTTCTTTACTGCCTTCGAGCACGTGCATGGTCACGTGAGCCTCGCGTCCATTGGCCAACTTCACCGGAGCCTGGCCCACTTCCACCACATCCTCAGACGGCAGCAAACGCATGCCATACACTAACGTAAGATTTGCCATTTATGAATTCTAATCGCCTTCTTCGCCGGGACGAAAGCGTTGCGCCAGCAGAGTGATTAAAGTTTCCGGCGGCAATCATTTAGAATTCCGCTGTAATGTCAAAACTCACTGTCACCCTGGCTTTCATTCTGAGCGGCATTTTCGCCGCAGCCCAGCAAGCCCCCGAGCCTCCTCCGAGCCAGCCTCAGGTAAAGGTAAATCTTCTGAATGTGTGCACGCCCTCGGCGGAAGAGCAGAAAGAAATCGCCGCGGCGCTGGCCCGCATACCCAAGCAGCCGCTGTTCAGTCAGGATTTCGAGGTCTCCCACGGCCGCGCCACTCTGAGCGATTCTCCGAATTTTCTTAAGCCCGGCCAGAGCACCCAGATGTCGGACGAAGATTCGATCGCCCGCTACGTACGCATCCGCCACGAGTTTTCGGTGCAGGCTTTGTTCGCGACGGTGCAATATTCTTTTAGCAACGATGGACACAGCATGGTCGAGACCCTGGTACTACACGTGCGCGATCCCAAGGACTTGATTCAGGTCTCACTGGAAGACAGTGCGTCTTCGATCGGCAGCGCGGAAAACATGCTGGCGGCTAACACGCCGGTAAGCCGAATTCGGCTCGAGCGTTTCGGTAAGTCGTCAGTCGCGCTGGCTCGCTGCGCTGGAACCGACAACGGTCCCGCGCCAGATCAAACCGCCTACGAGCCGCTATTCCATAGCGCCTCGGAAGTGCTGGCGAATTATCGCGGGCTCTTGAGTGTTCGTCACTTGGTCCCAGCAGAGTTGGCGCAGATCCCCGGAGCATCGCAAAAGACCGCGGCGAGGCCGAAATCAAGCAAGCCCGTGGAAGAGAAGAAATGATCTACTCTGTGCCACTCTGCGTCCCCTGTGTTTAAGGTTTTAAGGCTTCGAAACTGAAGCAAGCGGCTGCATCGAAATCAGAATTCCGCAATCTAACGGTTACAAATCATGAGTGAAACTCGCAACGTCGTCATCATCGGCTCCGGCTGCTCCGGACACACTGCGGCCCTCTACGCGGCTCGCGCCAATCTGAAGCCTCTTGTGGTCGAAGGGCATGAGCCCGGCGGCCAGCTGGCGCTCACCACGCTGGTGGAAAATTTTCCCGGCTTCCCCGAAGGCATCATGGGGCCGCAACTGGTCGAGAATATGCGCAAGCAGGCCGAGCGCTTCGGCGCCGAATACCGCATGGCGCACCTGACCAGCGTCGATCTCAGCCAGCGCCCGTTTCTGTTGCATCTCGGCCGGCATCAAGTGCATACACAGACTCTGATTATCGCCAGCGGCGCGTCGGCGCGGTGGCTTGGGCTGCCCAACGAGCAGAAACTCATTGGCCACGGCGTTTCTTCCTGCGCGACCTGTGACGGCTTCTTCTTCTCGGGTAAAGAAATCGTAGTGGTCGGCGGCGGCGATTCCGCCATGGAAGAAGCTATATTCCTCACGCGCTTTGCGACCAAGGTCACGCTCATTCACCGCCGCGACAGCTTTCGCGCCTCGAAGATCATGCTCGACCGCGCTCAGCATAACGACAAAATCCGTTTTCTCACCAACACTGTGGTGGAAGATGTTTACGATCACGAGAAGCAGGAAGTCACTGGCCTGAAGCTGCGGAACTTGAAGACCGGCGAAGTCTCGGACTTCCCCACCAGCGCCCTGTTTCTTGGCATCGGCCACGACCCCAATGCGAAGATGTTCGACGGCCAACTCGATACCGATGCCGATGGCTATCTGAAAACCCACAACTTCGTACACACGCGCGTACACGGCGTTTACGCCTGCGGCGATGTGCAGGACCGCCGCTACCGTCAGGCTATTACCGCGGCCGGAAGCGGCTGCATGGCCGCGATCGAGGTCGAGAAATTCATGGAAGAGCACGGCCACTGAAAAATCCGGCTCGCCGGGCAACGCAAGAATCACTCCCACCCGCGTTCCACTATCGATAGAGTTTGACTAACGCGCCGGTAACTGGCGCTCGATCTTCGGTGTCTAACTCGAAAGACGCTCGGCCTTAGCCTGCTCGCGGAGGTGTGGGTTTTATGATCGCTCGCTTCGTCTGCCTTTTCGTTCTCTGTAACAGTCTCTTGGGGCAACAAACTTCTCAAACCTCACTCACCATCTATAACCAGGATTTCGCTGTCGTGCGGCAGGAACTTCCGCTGGATCTAAAGCCCGGGGATAACGAGATCAACATCAATGACATCACCATGCACCTCGAACCGGACTCCGTGGTGCTACGCGATCCCACGGGTAAACATGTTGTAAACATATTGGAGCAAAACTATCGCGCCGACCCCGTATCACAGTTTTCGTTACTCTCCATCTATGAAGGCCGCACCATCGACTTCGAGCAGCCCGACCATTCCAAAATCAAAGGCAAGGTGGTTCGCAGCGGATACGTTCCACAGAGCTACTTCAATGCGAATGGATACGGCCAGCCTCAGCGTACGCAGGAAGAACCTATCATTGAAGTAGGGGGCCAGTTGCAGTTTGGCCTTCCCGGCACGCCGATCTTTCCCGACCTTACGGCTGAGACGATTCTCAAGCCCCGCCTCGAGTGGCTGCTGGCCACCGACAGAACCGGCAAATTTCCCGCCGAATTTTCCTATGTCACCGGCGGCATGAATTGGCAGGCCGACTACAACATCGTCGCGCCGGAGAAAGGAGATGTCGTCGACATCGTGGGCTGGGTCACCATGGATAACCAGACCGGCAAGACCTTCGAGAAGGCGCGCATTAACCTCATGGCCGGGGATGTGAACAAGATTCAGCCGGGCGCAATAAGTGGCCGGAATTTCACCCAGATGGTTGACATAGGCGCCGCAAGCACGATACCCCGTCCGCCGGTCACCGAGAAAGCCTTCGACGAGTATCACCTCTACATTCTCGAACGCACCACCACCCTGCGCGACCGCGAAACCAAGCAAGTGGAATTCATCCACGCAGCGGGCGTGGCGACCAGGCAGCTGTACATTTACGACGGCGCAAAGATCGACCCCAACCGATATAACGGATGGAATTGGGAGAACATTCGCAACGATCACTCCTACGGGACAGAATCGAATCCCAAGATCTGGGTGATGCGCGAGTTTCGCAACTCGGAAGCAAATCACCTCGGCATGCCCCTGCCCAAAGGCCGAGTGCGCTTCTACCGCCGCAACGACGATGGCCAGATCGAATTCACCGGAGAAAACGTCATCGACCACACTCCCCGCGACGAAACCGTGCGCATCTACACCGGCAACTCCTTCGATTTAGCCGGGGAGCGGCGCCGTACGAATTACGTCCTCGAAACGAATAAGAACACGGCCACTGAATCCTTCGAAATCAAAGTTCGCAACCACAAGAAAGAAC
The DNA here is from genome assembly GCA_963789875.1 of uncultured Acidobacteriaceae bacterium. Taxonomy (GTDB): domain Bacteria; phylum Acidobacteriota; class Terriglobia; order Terriglobales; family Acidobacteriaceae; genus Sulfotelmatobacter. The sequence continues at coordinate 412,024 of CAWBMI010000004.1, forward strand.
CGGTCGAGGTTCGCGTGGTCGAACATCTCTATCGTTCCCTGACGTGGGACATTGCCTCAAACTCGACCGATTACAAGAAAAGCGACAGCCACACGATCGAATTCCCGGTGACCGTCGCACCCGACGAGGAGAAAACAATCGCCTACACGGCGCACTACACCTGGTAAAGGAAGGGAAGGGCACGAGTTCCACTCGTGCCGCTAAGTCGTTCAGAATAATTCCGCGCTTCAGCGCCTGAGGTAAGTCGTTGCGGCCGGAGCGATCTTTTCCGCAACTTCTTCCGGCATGCCGAGAACGCGAGGCTTGAAACCGGCTTCAGCCGCCGCCAGTGCGGCCTCAATGTGATACAACTTTCTGTGATCTTGAGCGACCATTTCATCGCTGCCGCCGACATTTTTCCGGGTGAAGCATGTTAAGGGCGTTCTTCGTCGGGCTTTCCGAAAACTCCCGCTTGAGAAGATTTGCCGAGCGCTCGTCGCTGGGGCAGCGCGTTTCGCACCGCTTCGTAGCCGGAACCGAGATCGCCGACGCCGTCCAAGCTACCGAAGTCGTCAACCGCGCCGGCATGAGCGTCACCATCGACAACCTCGGTGAAAATGTCACCAATCCCGACGAAGCCCGCTACAGCGCGCAACTCTACCATCAAATTCTCGACGCGATCGTCGCCAACCAACTCAACGCCAACATCAGTCTCAAACTAACGCACATGGGGCTCGATGTAGACGAAAAACTCGCGCGCGATATCGTGAGTGGATTGGTCGCCAAAGCCGCCGCGATGAATCCCCCGGGCTTTGTGCGCGTCGACATGGAGGGCTCGCCCTACACCCAGCGCACGCTCGATTTCGTTCACGAACTGCATCGCATGCCCGGCAACGCAAACTGCGTGGGCACCGTAATCCAGGCCTACTTGAAGCGCTCCGAAAGCGATGTAGAAAAACTTCTTGCCGAGCGTATTCGCATTCGTCTGTGCAAGGGCGCGTACAAAGAGTCGACGGACATCGCCTTCGCCGCAAAATCCGATGTCGACGCCAACTACGTCAAGCTGATGAAAGTCCTGATGAAGAGCGGCATCTATCACGGCCTGGCTACTCACGACGAAAGCATCATTCAGCAAGCGCAGGCGTTCGCTACTGGCGAGAACGTTTCCCGCGACGCCTTCGAGTTTCAGATGCTCTACGGCATTCGCCGCGACCTGCAGCGCAAGCTGGCGCGCAAGGGCTGGCGCGTCCGCGTTTATATTCCTTTCGGTAGCGAGTGGTATCCCTATTTCATGCGGCGCTTGGGCGAACGCCCGGCGAATGTATTGTTCATCGCGCGCAATCTTCTACGCTCGTAAGGCATGAAGCATTTTGCAGCTTAGGCCTTTTCTCTCTATCGGCCTGATAACTTGCGAGGGCTACACTTTTCGCCTAAATCGGGTAAGATGCTAGGGTCCCCTCCCCGGCAGATCGGTTTGCGCCATGGAGAATCCTGCTTCACCCAGAAAATTAGCCGGCCGTTACGAAGTTCGCCAAGTCCTTGGCCAGGGCGGCATGGGCTTGGTTTACCGCGCCTACGACACGGTTGTGCGCCGCGAAGTTGCGGTCAAAACCATCCTCGATATTCCCGACCCCGCCTCGCTCCAGCTTTTCTACAAAGAGTGCGACGTGCTGGCCTCGATGAGCCACCCCAATATCGTCGAGATCTTCGACATTGGAGAATTCGAAGAAGACGGTAAGAAAAAACCTTACTTTGTGATGCCCCTGCTGCCGGGCACAACGCTGGATTACTTCATCCGCAAGGCCAGCCATCGCTTGACGGTTGAGCGCACTATCGACATTATTTCGCAGACGTGCCGCGGGCTGCAGGCGGCGCACGAGCGCGGCCTGGTGCACCGCGATCTGAAGCCGAGCAACATCTTCGTGATGGAAGACGACTCGGTAAAGATCATCGATTTCGGCGTAGCCCATATGGCCGACGCGCATACCACACGCGCGCAAAAAGGCACTCTGCTCTACATGTCTCCGGAGCAGATCGAGTTGAAAGCCTTGTCGCCGGCTTCGGATATTTTTTCGCTGGGCGTCGTTTGCTACGAAGCGATGACCGGCCGCAACCCGTTTCAGCGCGCCCGCGCCGATGAAGTGGTCGATGCGATCCTCCGGCAAATTCCGCCGCTGGCGGCTGAACTGAATTCCACGGTGACGCAGCCGGTGAGCCGCGTTCTGCATAAAGCCATGGCGAAGCAATCGTGGCATCGTTTCGCCAGCGCCCGCGATTTCGGCGACACGCTCAACAAAGCTCTGCGCAATGAGCCGATCGAATTTTTCGATCCGGAACGCACGCGCCCGCGGCTCCAGCGCGCAACCAAAGCTCTCGAAGAAGGCGACTTTCAATTTGCCGGAGAGATTCTTGGCGAGCTCGAAGCCGAAGGCCACATGGACGATGCCATCGGATCGTTGCGTCGCCGCCTCGATGGCGCGGTCCGACGCAAAACGCTTTCTCAGTTGCTCGACGCTGCGCGGGCGCGCTTTGAGGAAGAAGAAGATCCGCTCGCCCTGCAGAAATTGCAGGAAGCGTTGCAGATCGAGCCGGATAATGCGGTCGCGCTCACGCTCAAGAGCAAAATCGAGAATCGGCGCAGCGAGAAACAAATCGATAACTGGTACCGCCTGGCGAGTCAGCACATTGACAACCACGCCTACGGCCACGCTCGCGAGGCTCTGCAGAATGTTCTTCAACTCCGCCCGAAGGAAGCGCGTGCTCTGCAGTTGCTGGCGGAGGTCGATCGCGAGGAGCAGGAATACAAAAAACTTCGTCAGGAAAAAGAGCAACTCCATCGCGCCGCCATGGACGCTTGGCAAAAGGGCGACGTAAGCAGCGCCCTGGCGAAACTCGGGGTTGTGCTCGATCTCGATCGCCGTGCTCCCGATTCAATCAATCGCGAAGGCGGCGCCGCCTATCAGAGTTTCTACAACGAGGTGCGCTCCGAGCACGATGCCATGAACACGGCCTATGCCGACGCGCGAAGAAATCTCACCGAGCATAATTTCGCCAAGGCCCAGGATGCATGCCAGTCTTATCTGGCAAAGTATCCGAACAACGCCATCTTCCAGGCTCTGCGCTACGACATCGAAGAGCAACAGCGGCAAGAGCTCTCGTCCTTCATCGCGTCGATCGATCGCCAGGTCGAAGGCGAGCCGGATCTCGATAAGCGTGTGAACATTCTGCGCGAGGCGCTTCATCTTCAACCCGGCGAATCGCATTTCGAACGCTCGCTGCGGCTGGTGCAGGACAAGCGCGACCTGGTGAATTCCATCGTGGCCCGCGCCCACCTTCACGAAGAACAGGGTGCTTACGGCGATGCGCTCAACGATTGGGAAATTCTGCGCACAATTTACAGCCAGTATCCTGGCTTGACCTTTGAAGTCGAGCGCTTGCAGAAGCGCCGGGACCAGCAGGTGCGAATTGAATCTCGCACTCGCCTCGTAGAGCAGATCGACACCTGTCTGCATTCGAGTGACTACGCTCGCGCGCTCGATCTGTTGCAGGGCGCGGCGGCAGAATTTCCCAACGACGCGGAACTCGCGGAACTGGAGAAGCTGGCTCAGGAGGGTGTTAAGCGCAAGACGCAAGCTCACCGATTAATGACCGAGGGTCAAGATCTGTGCGGGCAGCAGAAATCGGCGGACGGAATCAAGCTGTTGCGCCAGGCCTACGAGCTTGACGAAAATAATTCCCTGGCCCGAGCGGTTCTGGCCAATGCTTTGGTCGAGCAAGCGCACGCGACCGTCGAAAGCGACTGGCGGGACGCCGAAAAGTTGGCGCGCGAGGCGCTCGATTTAAATCCCGCGCATCCCATGGCCAAGACGATTCGAACTCTGATCCTCGATCAGAAGCGTGAAACTTTCGTCGAGGACTGTGTTTCGCAAGCGCGCAAAATGCAGACTGGCGCGGATTTCACCGGTTCTTTGGCTCGCATTGAAGAGGGACTTTCTATTTATCCGCGCGAGCCACGGTTGCTACAGATTCAGGAGACGCTCCAGCGTGATCTGCAAACTCAGCGGCGCCAGGATCGCCGCCGCGACCTGGAAAGATTACGCAGTCTGGAGACCGAAATCGACGCGGCGGCTGATTCATCAGCTAAGCAAGCTCTGGCGCAACGAGTGCGCGCTATTTCCGGCAAATACTCGACTGACGGAGAGGTGCTGTCCGTCGCCAACGGGATTCTGCATCGCCTCGGCTTGCTGGAAGTGACCCGGAGCTCAAGCGCCACTCCGGTCAATGAGGGCGCTACGCTCACCTTCAACGCCCCGCCCACCGGCGCCACACAAGTTCCGGCGGAATTAACTCTTAATACCGTGTCGCCCCTCGCGCCGGTTATCGAGCCGGTCGCATCGCCCGAGGTTAGCGCTATTGCGCCGCCGAAGCCGCCCTCTCCGGCGTCAGCGGCAAAAAAAGCTCCTGCCGTTCCTCAGCCGCCGCAGCGGCCAGTCATGGCCGCAGCCGCTAAGCCGACCGCTTCAAAGCAGTCTTCGTCTCACACGAAACAAATTCTGGCTGCTGTTGGCACGCTTGTTCTTGTCGTAGCAATCTGGGGAGTGTTGCGCAGAAAGCCCGCGCCGCCGGCCGCTCAGGAGCCCTCCGCGGAGGCGCCCTCTGCCGTCGCCACACCAGCAGCTCCGCCAGTGGAGCCGCAACTGCCGATGTTGAGAGTGTCTTCCGATGCCGGCGCGGGAAAGGTCACGCTCGACGATCAACCCGCGTCAGAACTTCGGGATGGGCAGTGGTCTCTGGATAAGATCTCGGCCGGCGACCACAAATTTAGTGTCGAGGGTGCGCGAGGCCAGACCTCATTTACATTCTCGGCCGCTGCCGGCGCGGCTCCGCTCGTCAGCGGCCCGATTGTTGCAAAGGGAGTCGTTGCAGTAGTTGTGACGGGAGGCGCAGACCATGTTCGCGTGTATGCCAGCGACTCAAGCGCGAAAGTGAGTCTCGATGGCCAGCCTCCGGTGGATGTATCGAAGGAGGGAGTCGAGCTTCCCGGCATCTCGACAGGCAACCACGAGCTAGCCGTGACGCGCGGTCACGATCAGTACAAACTCGGTTTCGATGTTGGCAGCGCGCCGACGCTGAGCGCGTTCCTGGAATCGGGGCAGAGCGAATCCCTCGGCACGCTGCTTGTGGTCGCGGGCCAGGATAAGGCCAAAGTTTTTCTTAACGGAAAGCCTCAACCGCAACTCACGCAGAATGGCCAGTTGCGCATTCCGAATCTTGAGCTCAAAGATTACGCGGTGCGAGTTTCAAAGAATGGCTTTCAGGATCTTCCCGAACAAAAAATCAGAATTCGCAAAGGCGAGCAAGGCAAGGTGATTTTTAACCTGCAGCCGATCCCGCATCTGGCCTCGCTGACCATCCAGGGCGGAGCTCCCGGCTCGGCCATTCTTATCGATCAAACTTCAGCCGGAATCGTGCAGCCCGATGGAACGCTCACGGTTTCAACGGTGAGTCCGGGCGATCACGTCGTCGAAGTACGCAAAGACCGTTTCAAAACCAAGCAGATCAAGAAACATTTCGTAGTTGGAACCGCAGTTTCCCTCACTGCCGCCGACGTAGCACTTGAGGCCGCTCCCGGCGAACTTAAGATTTCATACACGCCGGCTGACGCTCAGGTAACACTAACGAAAGCTGGCGAGGCGCCGATCAAGGTAAACAACGGCGCAACTCTGAGCCTGCCGGGCGGCTCTTACACTTTGACGGCGAAGACCTCGGACAACTTCACGCGCACTTCCACGGTTGAAATGACCGCGGGTCAATCTAAGACCCTGGACCTGGCCCTCGCGCCGAGCGGCATGTCGAAGTGGGAAGACACGTCCGGCTGGAAGCAGGAAAAAGATTCGTTCGTTCGCAAGGGCGGCGATTTCGTGATGTACAGTCTGTCTCCCACGTCGGGCACATTCGTTTTCTCCGCGATGCTCGCCAAAGGACACCGCTTGCAGTGGTTGCTCAACTGCACCGACGCCAACAATTACATTCTCTTTCAAATGGACGACAATAATTTTTATCGCACCGTGGTGCGAAACGGTCAGAGAGGCGACGAGACCAAAATCCCGCACAAGAACGAAAAGAAAAGTTTCCGGACGATTCAGATCCGCGTGGGACCGAATGAGATCGTCCATTCCATCCGGCAGGGGGAGAGTTGGGTAGTGCTTGACCGCTGGACCCAGCCGGGAACGAATTTAAGCCAGGGTAGGTTTGGCTTTTACATTCCTGGCGGCGATCAGGTCGCGCTCTCGAATTTCGGGCACTATGTTGACTTGAGTCCGCGGTAGGCCAGGATTCAACCGAGCACATTCAAGCTGCCCGAGCCTCCATAGACACTCTGCAGGAGCGAGTTGTTCAGATCGGACGCGCTGGAGGAAGTCGTCGCGGCATCCATTGTGCTGAGAAGCTCTTCAACCAGCGCCACCGATTGCGAAGCCGCACCCGCTTCGTTCGACAGCGCTGGCGATGAAGTTTTCAGATAGCTCTGCAGAGCCGCAAAAGCAGACTGGGCGGTCGATAGATTGCCCGCGCTCAAGGCGCTGCCCAGCGTATTCAAGTTATCTGTAAGTTGGCTTGAAAGCGAGCTTCCGCTCGCCGTAGAGCGCTTTGGAAGAGCGTCTGCAAGCTCGAAAACGCCGACTGGGCACCGGTCAGGTTGCCATTCGCTAAACTGCTTTGTAGATTTTCCAAAGCCTGATTCTGCTGCTCGGAATCGTTGGACCAAAGAACGTACGCGCTCAGGCTCGCAGCCGATATTGGTTCGACGCTCATAATTCCACCTCGAATAGGCGGGCAACACATCCGCCTATCTAGCCATATCGGCAGTACATTGAAAAGCATTAGTTCAAGTTTCGGAGTCAGCGGCAGCTCACGATGGCGTAAATGACTCGCGGTCATTCTCACTCGCAGTATCCTCACTTAATGGCAGGCACCCCCGTGCCGAGGGAGCCATCGCACCGCTATTTTTCGATATCGAAATAGATTTTGGTGGTAGCGCGATACCTGGCTACTTTCTTGCCATCCAGTTCCATCTCGAATTCGGCCACGCGCGCCCAGCGCAGGCCGCGGATGGTTTTCGCCGCTTCGGCTACCGCATTTTCCGCGGCTTTGGCAAAACTCTCTTTCGAAGTTCCGACAATCTCAATCACTTTTTGCGCCATTCTTTTCTCCTTTATATTGCTTCGCTGGCATTGTACGCCGCCGACGATGCAATGATTAATCGCCCGGCCCTAACTTTGACGGTAGCATTTGCATCTGAGAAGCTAGCGCTTCGAGAGCGTTCTGCTCGATGCCAACGGGAAAGCGCGATGGGCCTGCCTCTTAACAAAAACTACGCCGCCATGGAAGCCCAGCCTGCTGCGGAGGTTCCTTCCGGACCGGAGTGGCAATACGAGCCCAAATGGGATGGCTTCCGCTGCCTCGCCTTTCGCGATGGTGACAGCGTGGATTTAATGTCAAAGTCGGCAAAGCCGCTCACGCGTTACTTCCCCGAACTGGTTGCGGCGCTGGCAGGCCTGAAAGTAGAACGCTTCGTTCTCGATGGTGAGATTGTGATTCCGTCGGATGGAGCGCTCTCGTTCGATCAACTTCTCATGCGGATTCACCCGGCGGCCAGCCGCATCGAAAGACTCAGCCAACTTACGCCCTGTGTCTACATCGTCTTCGACCTCCTGGTCGACGACAAAGGCAAATCCGTTTTCGATCTTCCGCTCACGGATCGCCGTCAAGAGCTGGAAAAATTCTTTCTAAAGTATGTGCAGTCGAATAAGCGTGCAGCGTCCCCGACCTTGAGGCTCTCTCCCGTCACCGATGACTTCGACCAAGCTCGCAAGTGGTTCCACATGGGAGTTGCCCTTGATGGAGTCATCGCCAAACGCCGCGACTTGCCTTACCAGAGCGGCACGCGCACGGGCATGCAAAAGATCAAGCGCCTGCGAACTGCCGACTGTGTTGTAGGTGGCTTTCGCTATCTTGAGAAACAGCCAGTGGTTGGATCTCTGCTGCTTGGGCTTTACGACGATGAAGGCTTGCTCGATCACGTGGGATTCACGTCCTCGATTGCCACCAAAGAAAGGCCGGCGCTCACTCGCAAACTAAAAGCGCTGATTCAGCCGCCGGGCTTCACCGGAAAATCTCCCGGGGGGCCGAGCCGTTGGAGCACCAAGCGTTCTACCGAGTGGCAGCCTCTCGAGACGAAGCTCGTCGTGGAGGTCCGATTCGATCACTTCACCGGAGGCCGGTTCCGTCACGGCACGAACCTTCTGCGTTGGCGCCCGGAAAAATCTCCGAAAGACTGCACTATGCGGCAGGTCGAACGCGAAAACAAGTCTGCGCTGGATCTGTTGTAACTCGCACTCCACGCAGCTCGCGCATGAGGCCCCTGCCCGCAAGTACTGTATTCACCCTATACCTTGGTGATCTGGATAGCTCCGACCGCTCTGGTTAGAGTTCGTTAAGGACTCTTCCGCTCGAGTGTCCTCTTGAACCCCCTAAGAGAGGTCGATCCATGAGTTACCGCGTCACGGCGGCTCAGCCGAAGTATGCCCATCGAGCCGTCTTCTTTCAACCTATTTTCTTTTACTCCGCCGCTCTAGTCGCGATGCTCTCTAGTCTCTTCTTACTGAACGGATGTTCGGGGGTATCAGTGCCCGCCAGCGCTACTTCATCTTCTGTGGCCACACCAACAACCTCGAGCCTAAGTTTTTCGGGCGGCCTTCCCTCCGGCGTGGTCGGATCCAGTTACAGCGCCGCTTTCAATGTAAGTGGCGGAGCTCCGCCTTACGTTTTCTCGCTAACTTCCGGTCAATTGCCCGCGAGCGTGCTGCTCGATACGACAAAGGGACGCATTTCTGGAACGCCCTCTGCCGCTGGTAATTTCAGCTTTTCGATTTCAGTTTCAGACTCGAAGAACCTGACGAAACAGCAACCGTTCCAGGTTGCGATCTCAGCCGCCCCTGTGCCGGCACCCCCCGCGCCAGTACCCCCGGCGCCAGTAACGACAGGAAATTCATTTTCCAATCTGCAGAGCAGCGTCGGCTGGTCTGGCTACGGACAAGGACCTCCGAATTTCGTGGACTGCTCTCCCTCTCCGTGCGACGGGATCACCTATTCCATGGCGCAGGGAATCAAATCGCCTTCGATGAGCGGAAGTGCAACTCAATACAATCTTGGCGGCACGGCGTTGTACTCCGATGCCCTCTTCAATAATCACCTGATCGGCGCGTTTTCTTCGCAGGGCATGCCCGATAACAACCAGACGCTCGTTCCCACTTACCACAACTTCACTTACGACGTATATTTCTACGGAACGAACCTCGAACTCTCGCAGGCGCTGGAGTTCGACATGAATCAATTCTTCGACAACCTCGGCTTTATCTGGGGACACGAATGCCGCATCGCAGGCGGTAATGAGTGGGATATATGGGACAACGTCAACCAGCACTGGGTTCCAACCGGCATTGCCTGCCATCCCAACAGCAATGCATGGAACCACGTCACTATTCAGGTGCAGCGCACCACCGATAATCAATTGCTCTATCAGTCCATCACGTTGAACGGTGTGACCAGCAACGTTAACCAGTACTACAATCCTGGCCCGGCAGTGAATTGGTATGGCATCACCGTCAATTACCAGATGGATGGCAATTTCCAGCAGACGCCGTATACCGTCTATCTCGACAAGCTCACCTTCACTTATGAGTGAGGACTTTCTTCTCTGAACAAAGCAAATAAGTGACCGGGTCACATGTTTGTCCCGCAGATCTACCCGCGCCCGTCAACGGCCAAAGCCCTGTGAGATAAGGAGCTAGCGCCGCGCTCAAACGCCGCTCTTCCGCTAGGTGTCGGGTTTGGCGCAGGCCGCTCCCCCGCCGCTGCAGGGTTTGCCGCGCTTCTCATCCAATTGGCACAGCAACTAATCCACCGCGGTTAGCCATCTATAACTCGACGTTTTGCGCGCTGCGAGAGTCAAATTATGTTCCTTAGCAAGTCCAGAATAGTTGCCGGGAGTCTGGGCGTGGCCCTTGCTTTTTCCGGGGTCAATTGTGGATCAGGTAGCCCAACCACGTCGTCAACCCCACAAGTAGGCGTTTCGCTCAATCAAACCTCGATGAGCATTGCTGTCGGCGGGACGACGCAGTTCACCGCCACAGTACAAAACACGAGCAATACAGCTGTGACGTGGTCGGTAGATGGGATCAGCGGGGGAAACTCCACCGTCGGCACCATCAGTAGTACCGGACAATATAAAGCGCCAGCCCAGCCCGGATCGCACACCGTAACTGCGACCAGCGCGGCGGATTCGACCAAGAGCGCAAGTGCGGCGGTCTCGGTGGGGTCCGTATCCGTGGCCGATGCCAGCAACAGCGTTAATACTTCAGCCACCGATCAGTTCACCGCGACCGTGCAAGGATTCTCGAACACCGCTGTGACTTGGTCTGTCGACGCCGTCGCCGGCGGAAACTCCACCGTTGGGACGATCACTGCGGCGGGCCTATACCGCGCTCCAACCCAGCCTGGCGCTCACACCATCACCGCCACCAGTGTAGCGACATCGACTGCGACGGCCAGCACCATAGTTACCGTAACCGGCGCCGTTTCGGTCTCCCCTGCAACCGCGGATGTTTATGCCCGTAAAAGTCAACAGTTCACCGCGACCACAAACGGACTCACACACCCCACAATTACTTGGACGGTCGATCAGATTGCTGGCGGCAATGCGACGGTAGGCACAATCACTTCCGCCGGACTCTACACAGCGCCTGCAACTGTGGGGAGTCACACCATCACGGCGTCGGCGAACAGCACTGCCAGTGCCAGCGCTGCTGTCGCGGTCTTCACACTTTCTATTTCGCCAGCCACGGCGACCGTTGCTCTTTCTGCTCCAGAGCAGTTCACCGCTACCACTCCAGGTTTGACGAACCCAACATTGTCCTGGTCTGTCGATCAAATCGCGGGCGGCAACGCCACGGTTGGAACCATCAGCAGCACCGGACTCTACACTGCGCCCGCCACTCCAGGGACTCACACCATCGCTGCTAGCGTGGTGAATACTTCCGGCAGCGCCAGCGCCGCTATTTCGGTAATCAATTTAACAATTTCACCGGCAACGGCAACGGCCAACCCGTCGGCGTCTCAGCAGTTCACGGCCCTACTTCAAGGATCGCCGTCGAGTTTCACCTGGTCGGTCGACGGAACGGTTGGAGGCAACGCAACCGTTGGCACCGTCAGCACGAGCGGTCTCTACTCCGCTCCGGGCGCTCTCGGTCAACACACCATCACAGCCACCACCACAACTTCCCCCACAGTTAGCGTGAATGCCACACTCACGGTCATCAATGCAAGTCCAGGAGCAGTGCTCACCTATCACAACGACGACGCGCGCGATGGCGCCTACACGCAGGAAGTGATTCTGACGCCTGCGAACGTGAATTCCACCAAGTTCGGAAAGCTCACTTCTTTTCCCGTTGATGGGCAGATCTACGCGCAACCTCTGTATCTGCCGAATGTGACCATTGCCGGTACCGCGCATGAAGTGGTTTATGTCGCAACGCAGAACAACAGCGTTTACGCCTTCGATGCCACAGGGGGGCAGACCACGCCGCTATGGACCGTCAATCTCGGCCCGCACGTCACCAAGAACGATTACTCCGGCGTCTCACCTTATGTCGGCATTCTCTCCACTCCAGTCATCGATGCCACTACCAACACAATTTACCTAATCGTGGAGAAGGCCGACAATAATCCCACTCCGTTTTACCTCCACGCGCTGGACGCAACTACCGGCCTCGATCGACCGGGCAGCCCGGTGAATGTAAGTGGCTCTGTCTCCGGCTCCGGTGTAGACAGTTCGGGCGGAACCCTATCTCTCGAAACCGACTGCTACCAGCGCATGGGACTGGCGCTCAGCCCCGTAACCAACGCCATCTATATTGCCTTCGGAAGCTGTAATCACGGGTGGGTAGCGGCGTACGACAAGACCACGCTGGCGCAAAACGCCATCTTCAGCGACACCCCCAACGGGGCCGGCGGCGGCTTCTGGGCCAGCGGCGGGGCGCCAGCGATTGATGATATCACCGGTGACGTGTATCTGATGAGCGGCGTAGATTACGGCGATCAGAACTACAATCCGCTCTTATATAACGACTCATTCTTGCGGCTTGATCCGAACAAACTCTCGGTACTGGATTATTTTTCTCCAGACGACAACTTTACCCTAGCCCTGGCGGATGCCGACCTGGGCAGCGGTTCCAATATTCTGGTGCCGAATTCGTCTTCGCTGCCTCCCATTACAGTTGGTGGGGGCAAAGACGGCAATATCTTCGTGGTGAACCGCGAAGACATGGGTGGCTATCTGCCCGGTGGCAGCAACCACGTAATTCAGACGGTCCAGACTGGCGTCCCTATCCAGGACGATAATATCTTCTCGACTCCGGTCTTCTGGAATAATACCCTCTACTACCACTGCAATCAGGACGTTCTGCGTGCCTACACCTGGAACCCGGCCAGCGCCAGCGCACCGATCACGACGTCGCCCACACTTGGCACCATAACCTACAGCATGCACGGCGCCACGGCTTCGCTGTCTGCCAATGGCACAACCAACGGCATTATCTGGGATATCGACAATTCGGCTTATGTCGGCACTGGGCTTGGTACCAGCCCGTCGGTGCTGCACGCTTACGACGCCTCCAATGTCGCCACGGAACTCTACAACAGCTCCCAGGCGGGCACTCGCGATACGGCCGGCTACGCTTTAAAATTCACCGTGCCCACCATCGCGAATGGCAAAGTCTTCGTCCCCACCTCGAACGAGCTCGATATCTATGGCTTGCTCCCTTGATGTAGGTCAGAAGATCGAGGAAATGAAAATGAGAATAAGTGAAAAAGCCGCCGCTTCAGGTGGCTTTCGATTTCCGGATCATCCGTCTGAAGTTCTCTTCGACCAAGTCGGGCCGCGCGCTGAAACGCTTCTTCTCCCGGGCGCACTATTCCGTTGAACGGCTCAAAACCGAGGACGGAAAGGACCGACTGCGCGAACACGAACATGCTTGGCCGGAGGTTCCAAAAGCTCAGAACCGTTGGAGCACAAGGACTCCAAGCTGGGTCGACGTCATGTGATTTTTATTTTTGTGAAACGAAAGCCTGCCGCACATTCCCGGCAGGCTCCCACAAATCTCCTTTTTATGGTCGATGGTCTAAGCCGCCTTCTTCGCCGCCTTCAGCTTCGCCCATCGTGCTCTTTGAAACGCTGCTATCTTTTTACGCGCCGCCGCCGACAAAGTGCGTTTTGCTGGTGTGGAAGCCACCGCTTTCGTTGCTTCGTTTGCGGGCTTCGTTCCGTTTCGAGCCTTCGCCCATCTCGCCTTTTGTGCCCGCGCCATTTTCCGGCGTGAAGCCAAAGAAATTACTCTGACTGTTTGCGTTGCTTGGTGAGACGTTCCATTCGACGTTCCAGCGCTGGACAGCCCACTGCCGTTCAACGACTCCACCACTGAAATTGCTCGATCCAACTTCTCGACCTGTGACTGCGCTCTAGAACGTTCCGCACGAAGTTCTTGAAGCGCACTGCTTAGACCTGACATTGGTTCCCCCCTTGGTTGTGTAAAAACGCCCCACCATTGTAGCGCGCCGAAAACGAAGCACCGTGAGTGCGCAGGCATTTAGCTGGTGTCCCCGTGTTTCGCCGCCATCCGCTCTCTTAGGGAGCTCTTTCCCGAAATGGCACACGTTTTAAAACGGCAGATAGCTCGTCCTTTCGTTTGTCCCTCCCGTCATTGCCAGCGTGACACTCGCATTTTTTCCGTTGACGATGGGAAGCATAAGGGTGTGATGACATAGGTTGATTGTTTGAGGAAGAGATTACTTACCGCAGACGATTAATGAAATCCCCCAATTTCATCCGCTCGGGCACGCGGTTTACGCGCCACTTTCTGATTCGAGGTCGCAATGAAGCCGGGACTTTTCGACAGCTCTACCCTTGGCACCGGGCAACAGGCGGTGGAATTCATCAGCAACATCCTCGACTCGTCAACTGAATACTCCGTCATCGGCAAGGATCTCGGCGGAAAGATCTTGCTATGGAACGAAGGCGCCAGGCGAATGTATGGCTACAACGCGGAGGAAGTTGTCGGCAAACTCAATTCCGAAATTTTGCATACTCCGGAAGACGTGGCTCTGGGAAAGCCGCGGGAAATCATGGACGCCGCTCTCCGGGACGGTAAGTGGGAAGGAGTCATCGGACGTGTGCGCAAGGATGGCCGGCGCATCAGCGCCCGGGTCGTAATCACGGCGAGGCGGGACAGCCAGGGCAAGCCGGTCGGCTTTCTGCTCATCTCCAAGGATATTTCCCAGGAGATGCGTTTTACGGAGGAGATGCGGAAAGCCAAACTCTTCGACAATGCCATCGTCGGCAGCCCGCAAGAGGCAGTCGATTTCATCGCCAACATTCTGGAGTCTTCCACCGAGTACTCGATCATTGGGAAGGATCTGGACGGAAAAATCTTGTTATGGAACGAAGGCGCGCGAAGACTCTATGGTTATGAACCGTCAGAGGTAGTGGGCAAAGCCAATTCGTCCATTCTCCATACACCCGACGATGTGGCCAGCGGCAAGCCCCGCGAACTCCTTGATGCGGCGCTGCGCGACGGAAAGTGGGAAGGCACGTTACGCCGCCAGCGCAAGAATGGCCAGCAATTCACCGCGCGTGTCGTGATCACTCCGCGCATGGATTCTTCGCGCAAGGCCATCGGCTTTCTTCTGATCTCCAAAGACATCTCCGACGAAATTCGCCTCACCGAGGAGGTGAAAGCGACGCAGTTCTATACCCGCTCGTTGATTGAATCGAACATCGACGCTTTGATGACGACCGATCCGCTGGGCATCATTACGGACGTGAACCAGCAGATGGTCGCCTTGACCGGCTATTTGCGGGAGGATCTCATCGGCAAGCTTTTCAAGGATTTCTTCACCGATCCGGCGCGCGCCGAAGATGGCATCCGGCTGGTGCTGCGCGAAGGGCGGGTTACGAACTATGAACTGACCGCCAAATCCAGAGACGGGCGGGCTACCGTCGTTTCTTATAACGCATCGACCTTTCGCGACTCGGCGGGCAAGCTGCAAGGCGTATTCGCCGCCGCCCGCGACATCACCGAGCAGAAAAAACTGGAGCAGCAATTGCGCGAGTCCGAGTCCTACAACAGAGGCTTGATCGAAGCTTCCGTCGACGGGCTGATTACGGTCGACCCCTCGGGCAGCATTTCCGACGTCAATGAGCAGATGTGCCGCATGTCCGGCTACAGTCGAGAAGAGCTGATTGGCACGCCCTTCTCCGATTACTTCCAGGATGCGGCCCTGGCCACGGCCGGCGTGAAAGAGACTTTCGAGAAGGGCGTGGTCACCAACTATGTGCTTACCCTGGCGCGGCGCAGCGGCGCACCCATGCGGGTATCGTTCAACGCTTCGGTTTTCAAAGATGCTTCGGGAGATGTGCGGGGGATCTTCGCCTCGGCCCGCGACATCACCGAGCAGTCGCGCTTGCAGTCTCAACTCGGGGAGGAGCGCGCCTACAACCGCGGCCTGATTGAAGCTTCACTCGATGGCCTGATCACGGTAGATCCGGTTCTCAGTATTACTGACGTAAACGAGACCATGTGCCGCATGGCCGGCTACGTCCGGACCGAACTGGTCGGAACGGCGTTTCAGCAATACTTTACCGATCCGAAACGCGCCGCCGATGGCGTACGCCAGACGCTCGACAAGGGAGCTGTCACCAACTACGAGCTCACGCTGCGCCGCAGAGAAGGCCAGGAACTGCTGGTTTCGTTCAATGCTGCGATTTTCAAAGACACGGAGGGAAAAGTTCGAGGCATCTTCGCTTCTGCCCGCGACATCACCGATCAGGCCCGTTTGCAAGGCCAACTGGCCGAGGAGCGTGCCTACAACCGGGGCTTGATCGAGGCTTCCGTCGATGGCCTGGTAACCGTCGACGAGAAGATGACGATCACGGACGTGAACGAGACCATGAGCAAGATGGCGGGAAAATCGCGCACTCAGCTCATCGGATCTTCGTTCCCGGATTATTTTGTGGAGCGCGAACTGGCGGCGGAAGGCGTGCGCCTGACTTTCAAGGAAGGTTCGGTCACGAACTATGTGCTTACGCTGCAGGCCGGCGCCGATAAGCAGATCCCGGTATCGTTCAACGCCGCTGTCTTCCGCGATCCTCTGGGCAACATTCGCGGAATTTTTGCTTCCGCCCGCGACATTACCGCGCAGAAGCGGTTGGAGCTGCAGCTGCAAGCGTCACAGTTCTATACCCGCTCGCTGATTGAATCGAATATCGACGCGCTGATGACGACCGATTCTCTGGGCATCATCACCGACGTGAACCAGCAGATGGAGTCGTTGACCGGCTGCACCCGGGAAGAACTGATCGGCAAAGCCTTCAAAGATCATTTCACCGACCCGGCACGAGCCGAGGAGGGAATCCGGAAGGTATTGCAGCAGGGCAAAGTCACGAACTATGAGCTTACTGCCCGCTCGAAGAACGGCCGCGAGCGCGTCGTCAGCTACAACGCGACCACGTTTAACGATCAAGGTGGAAAACTGCAAGGCGTGTTTGCTGCGGCCCGCGATATCACGGAACAGAAAAAGCTGGAAGAACAGCTGCGCGAGCAGCAGTCTTACAATCGCGGCCTGATTGAGAGCTCGGTCGACGGCTTGATCACGGTCGATCCCGCGGGAACCATCTCCGATGTGAACGAGCAGATGTGCCGCATGACGGGCTACGGGCGCACGGAACTGATCGGCAGTCCCTTCGCCGACTATTTCACCGAACCGGAGCGCGCCACCGCCGGGGTCAAGCAAACCTTCGATACCGGCGTGGTCACCGAATATGCGCTCACTCTCATCTCCCGCACCCGCCGGCTGCTGCAGGTCTCATTCAATGCATCGGTCTTCCGCGATCCGTTGGGCAACGTGCGTGGCATCTTTGCCTCCGCCCGCGATGTTACGGACCGGGTCCGTTTGGAGGAACAGTTGCGCGAACAGCAAAACTATCTCCGCGGCTTGATCGAAAGTTCTGTCGACGGCCTGGTCACCGTCGATCCCACCGGCTTCATCACCGACGTGAACGACCAGATGTGCCGCATGACTGGCTATCCCCGCGAAGAGCTGATTGGTTCGGTGTTCAAACAATACTTCACCGAGCCCGATCAGGCCGACTTGGGCGTGAAGCGCACACTGACCGAAGGCACGGTCACCAATTATGAGCTGGTTCTGCGCTCGAAAGGCGGGCGCAAAGCGACCGTCTCCTTCAATGCTTCCATCTTTCGTGCCCCGGATGGACAGGTACAGGGCATTTTTGCTTCCGCTCGCGATATCTCGGAGCAAGCCCGCTTGCAGCTCCAATTAGCGGAGCAGCAGGTGTACAACCGGTCGCTCATCGAAGCTTCCGCCGACGCGCTCTTCGCCATCGCACCCGACGGCACCATTACCGACGTGAACGAGGAGGCTACCCGGCTCGCCGGCTACTCCCGCAAGCACCTGATCAATTCGCGCTTCGCGCAATACTTTACCGAACCCGACCGCGCTCGCGAGGGTGTGCAACAGACGCTGGCCGAAAAACGCGTCATCAGCTACGAACTCGTCCTCATTACACGCTATGGCCGCAAGATTTCAGTCAGCTTCAACGCCGGCGTGTTCAGTGACACAGCCGGCAAGGCGCTCGGCATTCTGGCGGCCGCGCGCGACATCACGGCCCAGAAGGGATTGGAAAAGCAGCTCCGCGATTCCCAGTTCTATACCCGGTCGCTCATCGAATCAAACATCGACGCGCTGATGACCACAGATCCTCTGGGCATCATCACCGACGTCAACCAGCAGATGGAGGCGCTCACCGGCGGTACCCGCGAAGAGCTGATTGGCACCGCTTTCAAGACGTACTTCACCGATCCGAAGCGCGCGGAAGAAGGCATCCGCGTGGTGCTGCGCGAAGGCCGGGTCACCAACTACGAATTAACCGCCCACTCGAAAACCGGCCGCGAAACCGTGGTCAGTTACAACGCGACCACGTTTAACGATCAGGCGGGCAAGCTGCAGGGCGTGTTTGCCGCCGCCCGCGACGTGACCGAACGCAAGCGCTTCGAGCAGACGTTGCAGGAAAAAAACGTCGAACTGGAAAACGCCAGCCTGGCCAAAGATCGCTTCCTGGCCAGCATGAGCCACGAATTGCGCACGCCGCTAAATGCGGTCATCGGTTTCACCGGCACCCTGCTGATGAAGCTTCCGGGCCCGCTGAATGGAGAGCAGGAAAAACAATTGCGCACCATCCAGACCAGCAGCCGCCATCTGCTTTCGCTCATCAACGATCTGCTCGATCTGGCCAAGATCGAGTCCGGCAACGTCGAGCTCAACCTGGAGCCGGTAACCTGCCAGACCGTCATCGCTGAAGTGAGCACTACGCTGCGGACCCTGGCGGAAGGAAGGAACCTGAAACTCGAAATCGCCCTTCCCGATCACGAGGTCAACCTTCGCACCGACCGTCGCTCCCTGACGCAGATTCTCATCAATCTGACCAACAACGCCATCAAGTTCACGGAGCGTGGCACGGTGAAGCTGGAACTTCATGAACGCGAGGAAAACGGTGTATCCACGGCGGAGATTACGGTCACCGATACTGGACTCGGAATTCGAACCGAGGACCAGCCCAAACTCTTCCAGGCGTTCATGCAGGTGGACAATACCTCGACGCGCGCTTACGAAGGTACGGGGCTGGGATTGCACGTCAGCCAGAAGCTGGCTTTCATGATCGGCGGCCGCATTTCTTTCGAGAGCGAATTTGGGAAAGGAAGCCGGTTCACCGTTTCCCTGCCTCTTACTCAGGCGGCCTTTGTGGCGGTGCGGAAGGCTCAAGCAGGCCAGTAGTCGGGGGATGGCGAGGAGGACGGACTTCACGTGGCGCGCATTTTGCTGATCGAAGACAACCGCGACCACCTGGAACTGATGGCCTACCTGCTGCGCTCGCAGGGGCATGTCATGTTGAGCGCCGGAAGCGCCGAATCCGGACGAACCATGATGCAGTGCTGCCAGGAAATCGACTTGATCATCTGCGATATCAAGCTGGGAAACTCTAGCGGGATCGACTTGGTGCGAAATCTAAGAAAATCTGGCCGGTTCAGCAGCGTCCCGATTGTGGCGGTAACCGCCGGGTCCATGGGACAGGCGGCCGACGCCTTTGCCGCCGGTTTCAATCACTACATGCTCAAACCCATCGCGCCCGAGAACTTTCTTGCTGAAATCAACCGCTGCATGTCAGGAGACGGCAATCTTCCGTCCCAGCGCACGGTAAACGCGCCTCCAGCACTGTCCGAGGAGCTTGCCGGAGCGCACCCTGGGACGATCTTGGCTGTGGACGACAAATCCGCAAACCTTGACTTGGTGATCGCGTTGCTTAAGCCCTTGGGCCACCCTGTCATCACTGCGAGCGGAGTAGAGGATGCCATCGCTCGAGCCCGCAGCGACAACCCTGACCTCCTGCTGACCGACGTTCACATGGGTGACGGTACGGGCTTCGATCTGATCCGAGCCATCCAGCGCGATACCACGTTGAGGCAGATCCCATGGCTGGTCACCAGCGCCACTTATCTGTCCATGGATGCCAGAGCAAAGGAAATCCACCTGAATGACTCGAATTTCATTTTGCAGCCCTGGGAACCGCAGGTATTGATCGGGAAGATCCGAAAGCGCTTGCGCTGTAATGAGCATCGGAGCACGTCAAGAACAGCGCAAGCGGGCCGTTGATAGCTGCGAAAGAGTTACCGAAGGTAACCGCGACGAGAGACCGAGGATACGGTCCCGCAGCACGATCTGAAGGGAGAAACCTACGGCGCGCATTCTCGTAATCGAAGATAACCCGACCAACCTGCAACTGGTGCTGTATCTGCTGCAAGCCTTTGGCCACCAGGTAAGTGGAGCCCGGGATGGCGCCGAAGGCATCGATTCGGCGCGCCAGCAAGGGCCCGACCTCATCCTGCTCGACATTCACATGCCGAAAATGGATGGCTACGAGGTAGCCCGGCGCCTGCGCGACGATCCTGACTGCCGATCCATTCCCATTGTGGCCGTGACCGCATTGGCCATGGTGGGCGACCGGGAGAAGCTTCTCGCCTCCGGCTTCGATGGCTACATTTCAAAGCCGATCGAGCCGGAAACCTTCTCCGCCAGAGTTCAGGAATTTCTCGGGTTGCCGCCACGTGGCCCCGACTCGTTTCAGGTTCCAGCAAAAAACGCCATGGAGCAGCCCACCCCGGCGCGGCCGAACGCAAAGCGCGCCGCACTTCTCTTCGTGGACAACACCGCGGCCAACATCCACCTGGCGCAAAGCCTGCTTGAACCTCTGGGCTATGAAATCCTGACCGCCGCATCCGCGCTGGAAGGGCTGGAACTGGCGCGACGAAGCAAACCGGATCTCATTGTTTCAGACGTTCACATGCCCAAGCAGGATGGCTATGACTTTCATCGCATGGTCCAGGGTGACCCGGATCTCGCCAAAATCCCTTTCGTTTTTTTATCCTCCTCCGTCTGGTCCATCCGCGAAAAGGAAACGGCGCTGGCCTGCGGAGCTCTAAAATTCATATCCCGCCCCATCGAGTCCGAAGCGCTGGTGGCCGAATTGGAAAACTGTCTTCCCGCGAGGTTGCGGGGCACACCCTCCGGAACCGAGGGCCTACCAACCCCGGAACCATCCGACAAGGAGGAACTACGGCCAACATCCTCGTAATCGAAGACAACCCAACCAACCTGCAGCTCGCGCTCTATCTGCTGCAGGCCTTTGGCCACAGCGTGAGCGCTGCCACGGACGGCGCCGAGGGCATCGAGATGGCGCAGCAGAACCAGCCCGATCTCATCCTGCTCGACATTCACATGCCGAAAATGGATGGCTACGAAGTCGCGAGCCGGCTGCGGCAAGATCCGCGCTGCCGCCACATTCCCATCGTGGGCGTCACTGCGCTGGCCATGGTGGGAGACCGGGAAAAACTTCTCAGCTCCGGCTTCGATGGCTACATTTCCAAGCCGATCGAGCCCGAATCATTCGTCGACAAGGTTCAGAGCTTTCTCAGCCTACCGCCACCGAGCGGACAATCTTCTCCGCAACCAGCGGCGGCTGTACAGCCAGAACAAACTCCCGCGTCGCCGGCAAAACATGGCGTCTTCCTCTTTGTCGACAACTCGCCGACCAACCTGCAACTGGCGCGCAGTATCTTGGAGCCGCACGGCTACACGATCATCAGCGCTCCCAATGTTCGAGAAGGCATGGAACTCGCCCGACGCACTAAGCCCGACTTGATAGTGTCGGATGTTCACATGCCCGATCAGGACGGATACGCCCTCATCCGCTTAGTCCAGTCGGATTCGGAGCTTTGCCACACTCCCTTTGTTTTCCTCTCCTCCACGGTTTCGTCCGTCCGCGACCAAGAGCTGGCCCTGTCCCGAGGAGCGGCCAAATTTCTGTGCCGGCCACTTGATCCCCAAACCCTTTTGGACGAACTGGAAGCTTGCCTGCACAACCGAACCTCCCAATGACGGGTAGTGCTGGCCGGCCGAGAAAACCAGCGGCGGCTCACCTCTAAAGTTTCCCGCGTCATGGCCGATCATTTCACTAATACGCGCCAAGGGACCGTTGTTGCTTCGCGCATCTACAGAAAATGCCATCTAGCGCTATCGACGGGAAGGCTGCCATGCGCCCCCCAGTGACGTCGCCGTGCAGAAAGCGCTTGGGGAGGCTCCCGTTCCGCAGGGAGCCTGATTAGTCTCAAATGGCTAAGATCCTTATTGTCGATGACGATCCCGCCACCCGGCAGCTCTACGTGTCTTTGCTCACTCCATTCGGCCACGAGGTCAACGAGGCCCGCGACGGGGAAGAAGGACTGGACGCTGCGCGCAAGCATAGCCCCATCCTGGTGATATCAGACATCCTGATGCCGACGATGAACGGCTACGAGTTCGTCTCCCGGCTGCGCCAGTTCTCGGGATTCGAAAGTGTGCCTGTCATTTTTCAGAGCGCCAGCTTCCTTGACCATGAAACTCAATCCTTGGGCCAAGCCTGTGGGGTCAACGACTACCTCCGTAAGCCTTCCGAACCGGAAGAAATTCTGGGAACGGTGAATCGAATACTCGGGCTCCCGGTTCACGCTCCCATGCCGGTGCAGATTCCCGAAGCGCTGAGCGATCCCGTCCCCATGTTGATCGACGCTTTTTATGAGAAAGGGAAACGGCTGGATGCTTTAAGTCTGCGCCTCGCCGCGTTGCTGGATCTCGGCTTGCACTTATCCTGCACCAGCGATCCCAAGCGCTTGCTCGAACATGCGGTGAACGCGGCCCGCAAAATCATTGGAGTCAACTACGCCGGTGCAGGCACCGTAAATAACGGGGACTTACACTTCCGATTTTTCGTTACCACTGGCATTGATGAGGCCACCGCGGCCAAGCTTGATCACCCAACCTTGGCGGGTACGTTTCGGGAGATCGCGATCGAGGGAAGAATCGTACAGGTCTTTAAGAATGGCGACGAACCGGCTCTTTTGATACTGCCCGCCGACCATCCGCCGGTGCGTGGCTTCCTTGGGACGCCGATCCAAACCGGCACGCGAAATTACGGAGTGATTTACGTCGCCGACAAGCTTTCGAATGTGGAGTTCACGCAAGAGGACCTGCGTTTTCTGATCACCATCGCCGCCAAGCTGGCGGTAGCCTATGAGAACGCTCTTCGCTACCAGGAAATTCAGGAACGCACTGCCAAATTGGAGCACGAGGTCGCGCAGCGAAAGCAAGCCGAAGAACGCTTCCGCCTCCTGGTCGAAACCGCCCCCACCGGCATTCTGATCTGTGACGAAAAGGGCCGGATTACCGAGGCCAACGCACAACTCCAGCGGATGTTTGGCTACGCACGCGAAGAATTGGTTGGGCAGGCCGTTGAAATCCTTGTTCCCGATCAACACCGTGGAAGCCACGTTGCCCACCGCCAAGATTACGTAAACAGCCCGCAGACTCGTCCCATGGGAGTGGGCATGGAACTTCGCGGCCGGCGAAAGGATGGCACAACATTTCCGCTTGAAATCAGTCTCGGGCCACTCACAACCAGCCAGGGTACGTCGATATCGAGCACCGTGGTTGACATCAGCGAGCGCAAAAAACTGGAAAAACAACTTCAGGTTTCGCAACGTTTGGAATCGGTGGGACAACTGGCCGCTGGGATCGCACACGACTTCAACAACATCCTCACCGCGATCACCGGAAACGCCAAACTCGCTCTTATCGACCTGCCCGCCGATCACCCCGTGCAGCAGAACCTCGCTGAGATTCAAAAGGGGTCCTTGCGAGCCACCCAACTCGTCCGCCAGATCCTCACCTTCGGTCGCCGCGACGCGCCTAAGCTCCAGGTTATAAAACTTACTCCAGTGGTTGAAGAGGCACTTAAGCTGCTCCGCGCCGGAGTGCGCGCAGGAATCGATATCCGCACTCGCTTCGATTCCGGGTTGCCGGATGTTTTCGCCGACTCCACGCAAATCCACCAGATCATCATGAATCTGGCCGCGAACGCTGCCGATGCCATGGCGAAACAATCGGTTGGCATACTGGAAATTCGTTTGCAACCCGTCTTCGTAGATGCTGAGCTTACCCGTACAACGCCCGAACTACACGAAGGCAGGTATATCCGCGTATCCGTTCGTGACACCGGTTGTGGGATGGACAAAGCCACGACGGCACGAATCTATGAACCCTTCTACACAACCAAACCAGTGGGCGAGGGCACCGGCCTCGGCCTGTCCGTTGTTCATGGCATCATGAAGACCCATGGCGGCGCGATTACGGTTTACAGCGAGCCTGGAAAAGGCACCGTCTTTCAACTCTACCTTCCCGTGGCCCACGAGACTGCCGAGGAAGTTCGACCACTGCGCACTCAAGGAGAATTTCGTGGTCATGGTGAACGCGTCCTCTACGTGGACGACGAGGAACCGCTGGTGTTCCTCATGACCCGTATGCTGACCCAACTCGGTTACAAAGTAACCGGCTGCACTGAACCGGCGAAAGCCCTGGAGACTTTTAGGTCGGGACCAAATGATTTTGATGTACTCGTGAGCGATCTCTCCATGCCTGAGATGTCCGGCGTCGATCTCGCGCGTGAGGTCTTGCAAATCCGGCCTGGCATGCCAATCTTGATTGCCTCTGGATATATTCGTCCCGAAGACAACGAGGCAGTCCGCAATCTTGGCTTGCCCGATTTACTGTTGAAGCCCGATACCATTGACGACCTGAGTCGGAGCCTTCACCATATCTTCGCAGAGCGCAAGCCATCTGCGTCCGGCGAACAAACCGACAGCAAGTCGAACCTCCAAGGCAAGGCCGCTTCTCGCGCCTGATCAGAGAGCTCTAGAATTCTGAGAGAAAATCCAATGTATGCCGTTTTGTGTACCATCGTACCCGCGAATTCCCGCCAGGGAGTGACAGCAAGATTTTGGAGTAAAAACCAACCCGCTGATTTAGCGGGCTTTAGCGGATGAAATACTGGTAGCGCTACCGGGAATCGAACCCGGGTTTGAAGATTGAGAATCTTCCGTCCTAACCCCTAGACGATAGCGCCATCGGAGGTACCGATTATAGCAAGCATCCTCCGCCAATTTCTCGGGCTCAGAGTGGTTTCCACAGCCTGCGCAAGTTTATAATATTGGAACTCCGCCAATAAAATTTGTTTCTGGTTCGAAGCCGCGGGGTGAAGTGTATGCGGTTCATTCATCAACAACTCAATTCATTCCTGAATCTAGGTATATGCAAGGAGTATCCAACTATGGCGAGACCACCAAAAAATACCTCAGGCGGCAGCGCTGAACGCCCTGCCAAAGCCCGTTCTAAAAAGGTCAATTCCGATCCCATCCCTTCCGAACCAGTCGTAGGAGCAACCACGGCGAGAGTGCCGGAAGTAAAGGCGGTAACTCAGGAACCGGCTCCCCCTGTATTGCAGAAGGAAAGCAGACCCTTCGAGATCCGCAAGAGCGAACCGGTCAAGTACGACACAATTAAGTCCGAAAACGGGAAGAGCGAAACTCGCAAGCCGGAAGCTCGCAAGAACGTCTTCCCGATTAATCTCGAAGACGAAATCCGCCGCCGCGCCTATGAGCTATATGAAGAGCGCGGCTATTCCTCGGGAAACGAAGCGGAAGACTGGTTGACTGCGGAACGTGAAGTTCTGCAGCGCTATCACCAGCACAGCGCATAGCGGCGTGAGCCTCTTCCGATAGCATGGGGTTGAGTGGGGGGACAGCCCTCGGGCCGTCCTCGAGCGAAGCTCGATGCTCTCCGCTGCAACAGAGCCCTCCGAAGAGCCGGTAGCGCCTCAGCTTGAAAACTGAGGCGCTACCCAATGGCCTTCTTGGTTGCCACTCAAGGTTATTTCTGAAAAAATAGGCCGGGGTTCCGCCACATGGCGCAAATTGGTAGTTTCGCACTTCTGCTCGCGCTGGCTCTGAGCCTTTATTCGTTCCTCGCCGGCATTCTCGCGCTGCTTTTCCAGAATCGCCCGGTGCTGCAAGCCGCGAATGCTGGAGGCATATCCTCTGTCGCCGACCTCTCTGCCAACGATGGCTCGCTGGCATCCATACTGCGCCGAGGCTCCGAGCGCATCGGCGAAACCGCCCGGCGCGCCGGCATCGCTACCTTTATTGCGGTGCTTCTCGCCGCGGTCGTCCTGGTCATCTCTGCCTTCCACGACGATTTTTCGATCGCCTACATCTTCCACCACAGCAACCGCGATTTGCCCGGTCCTTATAAGTTCGCCGTGCTGTGGTCCGGGCAGGAAGGCTCGCTGCTGTTCTGGTCGCTGCTCCTCGCGGCCTACGGATTCGTTCTTCGCCTCCGCTACAAAACCGATCCGCGCCTCTTTGCCTACGCTTCAGTGGTCATAGCCGGCGTACAGATTTTCTTCTTGCTGCTGCTAGATTTCGCCGCGCGGCCGTTTGGCCTGATCGAAGGCTCGCTGCGTGCCGACGGCAACGGATTGAATCCTCTTCTGCAGTATCCCGAGATGGTGATTCACCCGCCCATGCTCTATCTCGGCTATGTCGGGTTTACCGTGCCGTTCGCCTTCGCGCTCGGCGCGCTGATCATGAAATATCCCGGCGAAAAATGGATCAACATCACCCGCCGCTGGACCATGGTCACCTGGGCCTTCCTTACCTGCGGGGTTTTTCTGGGCGCGCATTGGGCCTACTCCGTGCTAGGGTGGGGCGGCTACTGGGGATGGGATCCCGTCGAAAACGCCTCGCTCATGCCCTGGCTCACTGGGACAGCTTTTTTGCACTCAGTGATGATGCAGGAAAAACGCGGCATGTTGAAAATGTGGAACATGTGGCTGGTCTTCGCTACATTCTGGCTGGCGATTCTCGGAACGTTCCTCACCCGCAGCGGCATCATCAGTTCGGTGCACGCCTTCGCGCAGTCTTCCATCGGCGACTGGTTCGCCTGGTTTCTTGTAATCACGTTGGCGGTATTTGTCTTTTTCTTCTTCAAAAACAAATCGCATCTGCGCACCGAGCACAAACTCGAGTCGCTGGTTTCCCGCGAGTCGAGTTTTCTGTTTAACAATTTGCTTTTCGTTCTGCTGTGCTTCACCGTTCTCTGGGGAACGTGGTTCCCGAAAATTTCGGAATTAGTTCAGGGCAACAAAGTCACAGTGGGCGCACCTTTTTATAACCGCGTTGCCATCCCCGTAGCCTTGCTCCTTCTTGTATTGACGGCTCTGGGCCCACTTCTCGCCTGGCGCAAGACTTCTCTCGAAAGCCTGAAGCGCAACTTCATGTGGCCTGCGATCGGCGCGATTGTGGTCGCAGTCTTTTTAGTGCTCACGCCGCAGAGCTGGGGCTCAGCCTTCGGCCTCAAACCCTGGAAAGACATTTCTTACTTCTATTCCTTGATGGCGATCGCGCTCTCCGTGCTGGTCACGCTCACCGTCGCCAGCGAGTTTTATCGTGGCGGCAAAGTCATTTCGAAGCACACCGGCCAGGGCATGTTCGCCTCCATGGTGCAACTCACCCATCGCAACACGCGCCGCTATGGCGGATATATCGTTCACTTCGGCGTAGTAGTGGTCATCATCGGCTTCGCCGGCGCCGCCTTCAATCAGGATAAAGAGCAAGAGATGGGCTACGGCGACAAAATGATCATCGGCCCCTACACTCTGATCTGCCGCTCCTATACCGACGATGATGCGCCGAATTATGCCAGCGAGTGGGCCGTGCTCGACGTCTACAAAGGCGGAAAGCAGATCGACACCATGACTCCGGTGCGCCGCTTCTACAAAGCTAGCCAGCAGACGTCGACCATGCCCGACATCCGCTCCACGCTCAACGAAGATCTCTACATCGTCTTCGAAGGCTTGAATCAAGACAACGGTCATCCCATCCTGAAAGCGCACTTGAACGCGCTAGTGATGTGGATCTGGCTGGGAGTCTGGATCATGCTGATCGGCACAGCGCTAGCCCTGGTTCCAAACGCGCCCGCCCCGGTAAGAGTTCCCGCACCAGCGCGCCTTGGGACAACGCGAGCCGAACCGGTAACGACAGGAGATTAATGTCGATTCTCCCTAACTCATACGAGAACCAGGGTGCCCCACGTCCCGCGTCGCTTGCGAGACAGCCTGCCCTGAGCTTGCCGAAGAGCGGGAGACTGCGAAGTAAGTCCCTGCAAATTTCGCTTCTCTCCGTCGCACTCTTCATTCTCCTAGGCACGTCAGATCCCGCGACTCGCTTCTCCGAAATCGGCCACCAGATGATGTGCATCTGCGGCTGCAACCAGATTCTTCTGGAGTGCAATCACGTAGGCTGCCCCGCCTCCGACGGTATGCGCAACGAATTAATGGCTGCAGTCAGCCGCGGAGATAACGACAGCCTGGTCGAGCAGAGCTTCGTGCAAAAATACGGACCCACGGTTCTAGCGGCTCCAACGGCGCGAGGCTTCGACCGCGCCGCCTATATCATTCCATTCGCTGCTTTATTCTTCGGCTTCGGTCTGGTCGTATTAGTGATTCGCACCTGGAAGAATCGCCCCGCGCCCGCTCTCGCTGACGGCCTGCGCCCCGCGCGAGGCGCTGAACTGGAACAGTTCCGCGACCAAGCCGGCAAGGAGACCGACTTATGATCTGGCTGATCTGCTGCATTACGCTGGCGGCCGCCTGCTTCTTCTATGTTTTCTATCTGCCTGGAAAACTTTTCCTCGGCCCGGAAAAAACGCGCGCCGGGTATTTGCGCGAGCGCAAAGACGCCGTCTACGAAAACCTGCGCGACCTGAACTTCGAATACAAAGCCGGCAAGGTTCCAGACCTCGACTACCAATCGCTGAAATCTTCCCTGCAGGACGAAGCAGCCACCATCCTCGCTGAAATCTCCCGCCTGGAAGCCAAAGCCATCCCCGCGCCTAGAAAAGCACAGGGATAGGCAACGGCCGGGAGTAGAGGCGAAATGGAGAAGAGATGAGTTCGCCGCGTAGAGATCTTGCCCCGGAGGGGCACACGAAAATAGCCCGGCGTTTCCAACTCCGGGTGAGGGTCGCAAGAGCGGAAACCGTCCCGGAGGGACGGCTGAATTGCCAATGCACTCCGAAAGGAACGGGAATTTGAAAACTCTACCCTTCATCGTTATCGCGAGAGCCGCACGCATTGCGCCTTTGCTTCTCCTCCTCGCCACCCTCTCCGCCGCTCAAACCCTTACCGGCACAGTCACCAACGCCACCACCAGCAAGCCCGCCGCTGGAGACGAAGTAGTCCTTCTAAAACTAGGCCAGGGCATGGAAGAAGCCGGACGTACCAAGACCGACGCCAAAGGAAAATTCACTTTCAAACTGGACGACACTCAGTCTCCGCACCTGGTCCGCGCCATCCATCAGGACGTCACCTACCATCGCATGGCCCCGCCGGGCACGACGTCAGTCGAACTCCAGGTTTACGATGTTGGCAAGAAGATCGAAGGCATCTCGGTCGTGGCCGACATCATGCGTGTCCAGACCGAGCCGGGAAAGCTCGACGTAATGCGCGCCTTCGCCGTGCAGAACGCATCGAAGCCCCCGCGCACGCAGATGAACGAACGCAGCCTCGAGTTCTACGTGCCCGAAGGCGCCAAAGTGATCGACGGCTCGGCCATGACCGCGGGCGGCCAGCCCCTCAGTTCCATGCCCGTCCCCGAAGGCGAGAAGAATCGTTACTCTTTCATTTTTCCGCTGCGCCCCGGCATCAGCCAGTTCCAAGTCGCCTACCAGATCCCGTACTCGGGTAGCGCCAATCTCGATCCCAAATCTCCCTACCCGCTTGAGCACTTCGTCGCCATCCTGCCGAAGACGATGCAGTTCGCCGCAGCCGCCAGCAGCGCCGCATTCAAGCCCATGAACGATCCCAACCAGCCCGACTCCATCGTGCAGGTGGCCTCGAACACCAAGGTCGGGCAGAATCTGGCCTTCAAAGTCTCCGGCCAGGGCACGCTTGAAGAACGCCAGGAAGGCGAGAAGGGACAAGGGGGCCAGCAACCATCCGGACCCGAACAAAGCTCCGGCACGCCGGCCAACAACCGACCCGGCGGCGGCCTGGGTCCGCCCATCGATGCTCCCGACCCGCTGCAGAAATATCAGTGGTGGATCTTAGGCGGACTGGCCGCCGCTCTCCTAATCGGCGGAATCTACGTTGCCTCAAGACAGCAATCGGCAGCCCGCGTTCTGCGCCAGCAAGCGGCGTCGGCACCGGCTTCCGCCAAGGCAGCGACGATGCACCTACTGGAAGAAGAAGATGATGATTACCCCACCGCCGATCTGGTAGCGACCACGCCCAGCACACTCCGTTCGACCTCCGCAGCGCGACCAACATCGATGCTGCTCGAAGGACTGAAAGAAGAACTCTTCCAACTGGAAGTCGAACGCCGCCAGGGCCAAATCTCGCAGTCAGAATACGAGAAAGCCAAATCAGCCCTGGACCAAACGCTTGAGCGAGCCCTGAAGCGCGAAGCCCAGAAGGCCTAGGTCTGATTCGTAGAGACGTAGCTTGCTAACGTCCCCGCGGCCAAGTTTTGAAAGGGCGCGGCTTCAGCCCCGCCGCCAATTACCAAAACGAACCGGCGCTTTAGCGCCCGACTTAAGCTCGCCTCGCTTTCCTCAAACCACTTTTTGCGCTACCCTTATCCCGTTCCAAGGAGGTCTCCCATGGCTCAGAACACTCCGGTTGAGATCGTCCACCACGCTTCTGGATGGTCCATTCTCTGGGGCGCACTTCTCATCCTCTGCGGCACGCTGGCGATCGGCTCGCCGCTGCTGGCCGCAGTTGCCGTCAACGCCGTCATTGCCTGGCTGCTTGTCTTCGCCGGCGTAATTCACATCGTCATCGCGTTCCACGCGCATAGCGCCGGCAGCGTCATCTGGAAGTTGCTGGTCGGCGTCGCCTATCTCTGCTTCGGCGGATATCTGCTCATACATCCGGTGCTGGGAGTGGCGTCGCTCACGCTGCTGCTGGCCACGCTGTTTCTGGTGGAAGGCGTCCTGAACGTGGTTTTATATTTCCGCATGCGTCACGTGCAAGGCTCCTCCTGGATGCTGATCGACGGCATCATCACGCTCCTGCTAGGCGGGATGATCTACCTGCAATGGCCCTCCAGTTCCGCGTGGGCCATCGGCACCCTGGTAGGCGTGAGCATGATCTTCAGCGGCATCACCCGCGTAGCCATGTCGATGGCCGTGCGCAGGGCAGCAACTGAGGCGCCCACAAGGTTAGCGGCGTAGCAGGCAGAGTTCGTCGCGTGCGAAGCCCGCGACGAATGGGGTCGAGAGGCACCCAAAGCCCCTAGTGTCTGTCGTCCTGAGCGCAGCGGGGCGAGCGAAGCGCAGCCCCGCGCAGTCGAAGGATCCCTATCGCCACGGCACCACCCAAGTGCGCAGAGGCATTCTCACGACGCTGGCGAAGAGCACTAGAAGGATGGCCCACCAGCGCCATCTGAGTTAAAGAAATAAAAGTGCCGATCTCGCTAAAGTATCTGGAATCAGTGAGTTGATGGTTTCATGCTCTCAGGACTAAGAGTTTCTGGGCAGCCCTGCTTCTGCTAAGTTACCTGCAAATAGTCGGGTGGGGCGGGATAGTAAGTCTGGAATCCGGGGCCTGTCGGGCCGCTGTGAGAATAGTAGAAGAAGAAGCCCGATCTGTGTTTTTTTTCCGGAAAACCAAAGTCAAAAACATCCTCGTAGTCGATAACGCCGTACGCAACCAGGAACTTCTTGCTATCTCTGATGTCGTTCATTTCCTCCCGACCGAGTGGTTGACTTCCGGTAATAGCCGCACCTATTTGAAAAGGCTCCTCTCCGGGAACAAGGAGAACGTAAGGGATCAGGCCGTTGTCAGTAAGATCGTGCTCGATTCCGCGCAAACCGTTGAGACTGTCTCGCTTTTCGAATTTCACCAAAACACGAACCAATTTACCGGGAGTTCTTCCAGAGTTCTTGATAGCCAACCAGAATTTTGGAATGATCGCAGGGTTTCTAAAAAGTCGGAAAGACTCGTCTCCTACGCTTCCGGTAATCCAAGAGCGCTCAGATTTAATGACAACTTGGGCACTCAGCAGAGCGGCAGCCGCATTCTTCTTGGCGGCCTCGGCAACTTCGGTAACAACACCAACATTCTTCTTCATCCATTTTTCATGTTCGCGAAGTACTGCCCACTGCATCAGGCTGACGATTACCAAAGCAAAAGTGAACGCTGCGAGAAGATAATCACCTACTTTCTTTGCACTCTCGTCCCCCTCTTCCTTCTGATTGTTGTAGGTGTAGAACTGAATTTCGGGCGCTTTGCCCGTATCGGAAATGCTTTGGTGGTTGGCGGTCTTGTCTACTTGGGGTTGAGCGTTCTGTTTGTTACTGGCATGTTGTTTTGGTGATTGTGCCATCAAAACAACAGTGACACTCAGAACCAAAACCAAAATATTGAATGCCCGCATGGCCGGTAGTTTACGCTCGGTTTGTTCCAAAACACAGGGTCAATTCCTAGCTCGTACATTTCGTGAATAAGTACGACCGGGTTATGACAGAGAACTTTGGGGGGCTGGCCCATGTTTAGGCTTGTGCTGCCGGCCTCATCACCCAGAGGCTGCCCCACCCTCCGCTTTCCGAAGGGTGGGCACCCGTGCCGCCGGCATCAGGAGACTTTCCGAAACCGAAGTTCAGGCCGGGTGGCCCACATCTCTCATTCGCGGACGTGTCCCTCTAG
Organism: uncultured Acidobacteriaceae bacterium; assembly: GCA_963789875.1. Lineage (GTDB taxonomy): Bacteria > Acidobacteriota > Terriglobia > Terriglobales > Acidobacteriaceae > Sulfotelmatobacter. The sequence continues at coordinate 444,320 of CAWBMI010000004.1, forward strand.
AAAGCTGGGGCACACGGCTTCCTCATTCACCGGCTTCGAAATCCAGGATCGGCGTGCTTGAACAGTGTTTTGTTCTGCAGAAAACCGTCCTCATTCTTACTCTCCCTATATACTTCCAAAGCCTCAAGCCACTTATCGTTAACGAGTCGAAGGCTAAGTGCTTCAGTCCACCGCCCGTTCGGCGCGCTAAACCAAAATGTGTATTCGTGTTTCTTCGTGTGAAGAACTGGAAAACTGGAGACTGGAAAACTGGGGACTGAAAACTGGGACAAAACTGGGGACATCCATGATAAGTAAAAGTCAAGAGGAGACGGAGGTCTCCTGACGCTTGGAAGAGTGGAGTCTCGAAGCGGAAGCGGGGCGGAAAAGTTGGCGAACGGCGTGCGATCCTGGTTAGCGACCAAAGCGGCAGCTTGGCCAGACATCCATTTGCGGGAAACGGGGGCGAGCCCGGTCCACGAAGTATGAGTTAGGGTTGACCGGCCGGCCTCGATACAGACGGTAAGGAGCATCGGGAGTGGCAACTCCTCTGCCCAGTCCCCGAGTTGGCGAGGAACGGCCGGTGGATCGCCGCTGAGTTCAAGATTTTTCCTTCTTAGGCAGCCTTTTGTGTTGGCCCTTCCAACGGCACGCGCGATTGGAAGGCCTGGCCGCTTTTGTCGACGGCCAGCAGATAGGTGACGAGTTTGCGGGCCACGGCCAGGGTGGCGCGGTTGCGATGTCCGCGCTCCAACTCGCGGGCATGCAGCGCGGCCAGTTGCGGATTCCATCGCGGGGCCAGCTTGGCCGCTTCGATGAGCGTGGTTTGCAGCCAGCGGTTGCGCTGTTTGGAGATCGGTCCGCGTTGCTGCTTGCCCGCCGAGGACTTCAAGGCGGCGGTCAGTCCGCAGTAACTCATGGCGTCGGAGCCGGAGTGGAAGCGCTGCGGATCGCCCACCTCCAGGGCCCAGGTCAGAGCGGTAATTTCTCCGACGGCGGGAATGGTCATCAACCGTTCCACGCGTTGCGTCAGCTCGGGATCGGCGAGCAACTCGCGGACCAGACGCTTCTGAGTGCTCTCGAACATCTCCAGCGCACCGCGGCTCAAGCGCAGCAGGTCGATCACCGATTCCGGCACCTCTTCGAGTTCTTCCAGCAGGCTGGCGAAGTATTTCTTGCGGTGTAACTTCTCCTTCACGTAGAGGGCGCCGGTCTCCATGAGTAGTCCGGCCATTTTGTTCTTCATGCGCACCGCTTCGCTCACCACCAGGCTGCGGTAGCGCAACAGGCGCCGCAACTCGCGGATGCGCGGAGCCGCCACATAGCAAGCGGGCAACAGATTGCAACGCACCAGGTCGGCAATGGTGCGAGCGTCGATGCTGTCGCTCTTCTTCTTGCCCGCGCTGATGGCTTTCATTTTGGCCGGATGCGCCATCTCCAACTGCTCGCCATAGGGCTTCAGCGTGTCGTAGATCCAGCCGCTGAACAAGGTCGCTTCCATCGCTCCCCGCCAGGGTTGCGGCCGCGCCGAGGCCCATCGCCGCAATTCCGCACGTCGCGCCGGCACGACGCCTTCTTCCACGATCTCGCCCGCGGCGGTCTTGACACAGAAACTGATGGTTTTCTTGTGTACGTCGAATCCGATATAGTCAAGGGCATTCATAGGGTTCTCCGAGTGAGCTTTCTGAGTCGGCGCTTTCCTCGCCGGCCTCAGCATCGTAGCCGCTCGCAGAACCCTTCTTCATTTCACTTATGCATTCATACAGACGGGACGTTCCCCAATTTCCAGTACGTCGAAAAATTGGGTAACGCCCCGTCTGTCCTGGTTTGTCCTGTCCCCGGTTTGTCCCCTGCGGGCTACAATGGTTGGTCTGCAGCAATGGAGGTGTTGGCATGGCCGCTCCCGATGGAGGTCATCACCCGGATGCCCTGAGGACCATTCCGCAACAGAATCTGGAGAGAATAAATATTCTTCTAAAAGAGTATGACACCCTGCGCTCTGAGATTTTGCAGCGCACGGCTGCCGGATTTGCTCTTCCCGCTGTCTTTTCAGGGATAGCAGGTTGGCTGCTGTCGCGAATTATCGAGCATCACGATTGCACGTCCGCCATAGTCGCTCTGTCAGGTGCTATTCTGTTGGTCGGTGCCGCCATTTGGGTATGGAAGTTTGTTAATACTCAAATCCGGTGGTGCGCAGCGCGTGTAAGGCGGATCGAGAACCGGATAAATTTCTTGACCCAAGATCATTTGCTTGAGTGGGAATCCAGATGGGGGATTGGGGCAACAGGACACCATTGGTTTGCAGAGGACTTTCCTCCCGACCTCCACGAAAGCCAAAGATTTCCTATCGACTCCGGAAGGTAGTCCACGTTCGCGTCCCCGTGCACTCCTTGCGGAGGCCTAAGGCCGCTCTTGCGAAAGGAATCGTTAGCAACGTGACATCCAACCTTGCCATCCACAGCCCTGACAGCTCACGATAGCTAACGAGGATTATCCCCCAACTTTCAGACGGAGCGATTAACTACACTGCTTTCTATATTTTGCCCGTAAGCGACTGCAGCCTATAGATCAACTCGCGTTTCCGCGCCAACCCCATGATTCCAACGCCCCGACGGGGGGATAGGGTGTACCTCTGTCTTCTCCGAGACACCCCGGAACTGCATCGCCCCGGACCGCGTAACATCCAATAGCTGAGAGTCCATTATGGGAAACACATTCAAGACCGCGTTTCTGCTGACGGCGCTGACCCTGCTGCTTATGTTCTTTGGCCGCTACTTTGGCGGTGAGAACGGCATGCTGCTGGCTCTGGCCTTTGCCGCCGTGATGAACTTCGTCTCCTACTTCTTCTCCGACAAGATCGCGCTGGCCATGTACCGCGCGCAGCCGGTCACGCGCGAGCAACTGCCGCGAGCCTACGAAATCGTCGAGCGGCTCACGCAGAAGATTGGCCTGCCCATGCCGAAGATTTACGTGCTCCCGACCGAATCGCCGAATGCCTTCGCCACGGGACGCAATCCCAAGCACGCGTCAGTAGCCGTAACCCACGGAATTTTGGGCCTGCTGAATGACGAAGAACTCGAAGGCGTGCTGGCCCACGAGCTCGGTCACGTTGGCAACCGCGACATCCTGATCAGCTCTGTAGCGGCAACCATCGCCGGCGCCATCACCATGCTGGCCAGCATGGGACGCTTTGCCATGATCTTCGGTGGAGGCGGCATGGGCGGAGACCGCGACCGCCGCGGCGGCGGCGGCCTCGCCGGACTCTTCATGCTGATCGTGGCTCCAATCGCGGCAAGCCTGATTCAGCTTGCGGTTTCGCGCTCGCGCGAATATCAAGCCGATGCCACCGGCGCGGGCTACACTGGCAATCCGTATGCGCTGGCCAGTGCTTTGCAAAAGCTCGACGCCTATTCGCGCCGCGTGCCCATGGCAGCCAGCCCCTCGACGGCGCATCTCTTCATTATTCAGCCGCTGCTGGGCATGAACTTCGGCAATCTGTTCTCGACTCATCCCCCGATCGCGAAGCGGATCGAGCGGCTTACGGGACGGCCGGCGGAATTTATGCAGTAAAACCGCCTTTAGCTATTGGCTCTTCGCTTTTGGCTCTTAGCTAAACCCTTGCAAGCTGAGCTCTGGCATTCGTTCCAATTGTCGGGATTCACACTTGCGGTATTGGGGTTGAGCTAAAGGCCAAAAGCTAAAAGCCAAGAGCCAAAGGCCTAAGGCCGCATGACCCCCGTAACTCCGCCGCTTCACGAGCCGATAGTAAAATCCATCCAATGTCTCCTGAGACCGCAATTGCCGTATCCCACAAAGCTACCGAACTTGAAAAAGCTCTGCGCCGCGTGATTCGCGGCAAAGATGAGGTCGTCCGCCTCGCGCTGGTCAGCATCTTCGCCCGCGGACACCTGCTGATCGAAGGCGTTCCCGGAGTCGGCAAAACTACGCTGGGACAGGCGCTCGCCCGCGCCATCGATTGCACCTTTCAGCGCGTGCAGTTCACCAGCGATATGCTGCCTTCCGATGTGCTCGGAATTTCGGTGTACTCCGCGCTCGATCAGGAGTTCGAGTTCAAGCGCGGCCCGGTCTTCACCAATGTGCTGCTCGCCGACGAGATCAACCGCACCACCGCGAAGACACAATCGGCGCTGCTCGAGGCCATGAACGAAGGTCAGGTCACGGTGGACGCGCATTCTTACGATCTGCCGCAACCGTTTCTGGTGATCGCAACGCAGAATCCGGTCGAGCATCACGGAACTTATCCTCTGCCCGAATCGCAACTGGATCGATTTTTGATGCGGGTAAGAATGGGATATCCGGAGGCGGCGGCGGAGCGAGAGATCTTGCGTTCGGAGGCGGGCGCGGGAGTGTTGCAGGATCTGCGGCCGGTTCTCACGGGAGCCGATGTGCTGGAGATGCAAGAGGCTGTAAAGCAAATTCGGGTGGACGAATCGCTGGTGACTTACGCGCTGGAAATCGTTCGCCGCACGCGCGAATCGGAGCACTTATCGCTGGGAGTCTCTCCGCGCGGAGCACAAGCGCTCTACCGCGCGGCGCAAGCCATGGCCTTCCTCGATGGCCGGAGCTTCTGCACTCCCGAAGACTTCAAGCCGCTGGCCGTCCCGGTCTTCGCCCACCGCGTCGCGGTGAACGGAGGCTACGCCTCCACGCTGAAAAAATCCGAGCAAGCCGATCAAGTGCTGCGCGAGATTGTGGAGAGTGTGGCTGTGCCGGTGTAGCGATCGAACCCTTCTTCCGATTGGCTGGCCAGGAGCGTCCGAAGAGCTTACTTCTCTTGCAAAAACGAGGCGAGGTATCAAATGCGGTTATCACTGCCGACTCTGGGACGAACGTTTGGCAGTCTGGCGACGATCCTTATGGTGGTCGATTTGGCACTGGAGAACCTCTATGCGAAAACGCGCCCCAGAGTGGCGGAGGCACAATCCGGACATATTTGCCCTATAAACGTTCACGGACTCGTATACGTGACAAGTAGGGAGCAACTTCAACTCCAGATCTTGCAAATCGGAGCTGCGATCAGTTGGGTCTTGTTTGCCTTGGTCGTTTGCCTTGAGATACGAAGACGGAAGCGAGATGGGAAGATTGGAAAAATCTTGGGACTCCACAGCGAATCCTAGGCGTGACTTGGCGGCCCGTTAACTACGGACGTGACGCTTCTCAACCCCTCTTCGCGCATAAGACGCAGACAATCCATCGGACACAGCTATAATCTGCGGCATGTCCTTACTGCGTTTTCTCATGCTGCTCTCACTCGTCTGCTGGATTGGCGGGCTGATCTTCTTCGCATTCGTGCTGGCGCCGACAGTGTTTTCCGTTTTGCCCAATACGCATCTTGCTGGAAATGTTGTGGGCCGCGCCTTGGGCAAGCTGCATTGGATCGCCGTTATTTCCGGAATTGTCTTTCTAATAAGTTCGATGCTTCACAGCCGCATCACCGATGGAACTGCGCATGTGTTTGCGGCGCGCCATGTGCTCCTGTGCCTGATGCTGGCGCTCACGCTGATCTCGCAGTTCGGCATCATTCCCCGCATGGACGTTTTGCGCGCGTCGCTGGGAGACGTTCGTTCCGCGCCGATCGACAATCCTGAACGCATTCTGTTCGATGCGCTGCATGTGTGGTCTACCCGCGTTGAGGGTGCGGTGCTGCTGCTAGGGTTGGTAGTCGTATATTTGGCTGCAAAGAGCTTCTAGCTTCTTGCTAAAACCTCTGTCATCCCCTTGGGCATTGCGACCCGATCATTTATCCTTAAAGGTTGTCTAACGGTCGCTGAAGCGCCTGTGTCGATCCACTCTGAATACCTTCAGCACCGAATCCGCTAGGAGCTAGAAGCTAGAACCTTTCTCATGAAAACTGGAATCATCGGCCTGCCTCAGGTGGGCAAGACATCGTTGTTTCGGATTCTTACCAAGGCGCATCTTTCGGATTCGGCTCGCGCCAACCCGCGCGAAGCGCACATCGGCGTGGCCAAGGTTCCCGACGACCGGCTCGACCGGCTGGCCGCGCTTTACAACCCGAAGAAGCTCACGCATACATCGGTCGAGTACGTCGACGTTGGGGCGATCGGTCAGGAGGCTTTGAAAGACAGCGCCTACGCTGCGCATCTGCGCAACGTGGACGCGCTGGCGCATGTAGTGCGCGTGTTTGACGATCCCTCGGTGCCGCACGCAGGAGAAATCGATCCCCTGAAAGATATTAAGAATGTGGAATTCGATCTTCTGGTGAACGATCTCGGACAGATCGAAAAGCGGCTGGAGCGGCTGGAGAAAGATCTCAAGAAAATGAAAACTCCGGAGCTCGAAAAAGAATTCGAGCTGCTGAAACGGGCGAAGCTGCAAGTGGAATCCGACAAGCCGCTGCGCGAAATGGAGATGACCGCCGAGGATAAGAAGCGCATCAAGGGCTTTATGTTCCTCAGCGAGAAGCCGATTTTTTATGTGCTCAACATCGGCGAGTCGACCGAACTCGGCAAGGAACTCGACGAAGCGGTGAGCAAATACAAGCTCACGGAAATTGCCGCGCGGCCGAATGCCGCGGCTACGGCGATCTGTGGCAAGGTGGAAGCCGAGCTAGCCGAGATGAGCGATGCCGACGCCGCGGAATTTCTTTCCAGCTATGGACTCACCGAAAGCGGCCTCACGCGGCTGATTCGCACGACTTATAAACTTCTGGGCTTGATCTCATTTTTCACCGCCGGCGAAGACGAATGCCGCGCCTGGCAGGTTCCGGCGCACTCGCGGGCGCAAGAAGCGGCGGGAGCGATCCACTCCGATCTGGAAAAACATTTCATCCGCGCCGAAACCATTCGCTGGGATCAACTGCTGGAAGCGGGTTCTGAAGCCAACGCCCGAGCGAAAGGCACGCTGCGACTTGAAGGCAAGGATTACATCGTGCGGGATGGCGATGTTATGCATATTCGGCATAGCGGCTGAGTACTGAGCACCTAGTACCCAGTACCCAGTACCTAGTACCCAGTACCCAGTACAACCCGTCCCGAGTTGGAACTGGAGATAGCGAGATCAAATTATTAGCGCTGGACGTCGACTCTTGCGCCGTAGGCTGAAGGCCATGGCGCGACATTTTAAAGACCTGATCGCTTGGCAGAAGGCGATGGATTTGGTCACTCTGCTCTACGATGCAACAGAGACCTTTCCGAAGAGAGAAACGTACAGCCTGGTCGACCAGATGCGACGGGCAGCCGTGTCAATCCCCAGCAACATTGCGGAAGGGCAGGCGCACTTCAGTCGCCGCGAGTTTCGGCACTTTCTTCGACACGCAAGTGGATCTCTTGCCGAGCTAGAAACTCAGATACTAATTGCGCAACGAAGAAATTATCTGACTGAATCGCAAACCGGGGACCTTCTAAGACGCACTCACGAAGTAGGACGAATCCTGAGCGGGCTGCTTAACTCTCTAAGAGACCGCATCACCGCGGCATGATGGAGATTTGACTGGGTACTGGGTACTCGGTACTGTCTTACTTCATGCATCCGATCGCCACCAGTATCCTGCTTGGGCTGACCGCCGCCGCCGCCAACGTCTTTGGTGGGGCGATCATTGTGCAGCGCCATTGGGAGCGGCGCTATCTGCGCTACTTTGTCGCACTCGGCGCAGGATTCATGCTGGCTACCGCGCTGGTCGAGATGGTTCCGGAAAGTCTGCAACTGCGCGGGACACGTGCGGCTTACTTGATTCTGCTCGGCTATCTCATCATTCATTTTTTCGAGCATACCCTCACGCCGCACTTCCACTTCGGCGAAGAGACTCACCAGGATGAGTTCATGCACTCGCACAAGGGATATTCGGTGCTGCTCGGGTTAATCATCCATACATTCTTTGACGGGATTGCGATCGCCTCGGGGTTTCTGGTCTCTAACGCGTTGGGCTGGATTATTTTCGTCGCGATTTTTCTTCACAAGATTCCCGAAGGCTTCACGGTAAGTTCGGTGATGTTGGCCAGCGGACGCAGCCGCGCCGCGGCCTGGGGAGCTTCGGTAATCATTGGCGGGGCTACGCTGGCCGGAGTTTTGACGATGGCGGTTTTTCGTCAGCATGTCGACGCTGGGTTGCCGCTCGCAGCGGGAGTGACGATCTATGTTGCGGCTTCGGATTTGGTTCCGGAGGTGAATAAAGAACCGGGCCCGAGAATGGCGTTATTGGTTTTCGTGGGCGCAGGAGTTGTTTTGTTGCTGGCTGCCTTGTTTCACGGGGTGTGAAGGCACATCGCGTTCCACCCGAGCGGGAAGGCCGCGCCCGGCAAGTATGCCCGACATTGAATCGATAAATTCATCCGTAATCGGTTGTATAAACAGGCGACCGTCCTCCTCCACAAAGGCGATGCGCGTCCTTTCGTCGATTTGGTATTTGTGGCGGATTTCTGCCGGGATCACAATCTGCCCCTCGGACTTTACCGTTGCGTACTTGGTTGCCACCTGTGCCCTCCGGCGCTAAAGCGCAAGCTCATCTTATGGCGGCCATGACGGCACGACCGAAGCTCGTGCCCTTCCCGATCAATTTGTCGCTCTTCGGTTGCGCCCGAAGCCGCGACCTTTCCGAGCTCACAATCTTAGCTCAGTCCACCGTATGTTTAGCGGTGTAGCCGTCGCGGGCCACCACGTCGATCTTCTGCTCTTTGCCCTTCTGATCTTTCACTTTCAGTTGGCCGCCGTCGGGGGCTACGACCTGCACCTTCAGCTTGCGGTAGGTTCCGTCCAACTTATTATTCGTGGGATGGTATGACAGTGAATACTGATGGCGGATGTCGTCGGAAATACTGCCGAAGAGTTCAGGCAACTCGCCTTCAAAGCGCGGAAAGTAGGCGCGGCCTCCGGTCATGGAGGCGAAGGTTCTCATTTCGTTATCGCCCTGCAGATAGTCCATGTTGGTCACCGGAATGCCCATGCCGTGCGCGTTGCGGCAGGACCCAGGATGAACCTCGCAATATTCCCGCAGGATGAAGCCGACGCTAATCGGGAAGATGGTCACGTCTTTCGTGTCTTTCACTTTTTTCAGAATCTTATCGAGCGTGAGTTTGCTGAACGTATCGATGCCGGTGGTCACGAGGATGACATACTTCTTGCCTTCGATCCGGTCGAGACGGTCGAGCGTGTCGTATAAAGCGTCGAACATGTTGGTCTCGGCGAAGCCGGGAATGCGCAACTCGTTCAAGGCTCCGTAGACTGCCTTCTTATCCTGAGTGAAATCGACGAGGATGTGCGGTTGCATGTCGTAATAGGCCACCGCGACCCAGTCATCTTTCTTGAGCGTGTTGGCGAAAGCGTAGGAAGCCTGCAGTGCCTGAACCATGAATACATAGTTCGTGGATGCGTACTCGATGAGCAGCACCGCAGTAATAGGCGCCTGCGAGACGTTGAAGTTGGTAATCTCCTGAGCGCTTCCGTCCTCGTAAAGACGGAAATTATCTTTCTTCAGGCCGGGGACGAACTGTCCGCCCTTGGTCGTGACCAGCACATCGACATTCACCAGGGGCACGTTCACCTTGATGGAATAGTCGGGCATGCCTTCGACTTTCTTAGGATTAATGGGCGGAGGCGGAGGTGGCGGAGCGGCCTCGGGATTCTTCTTCGGAATGGCGTAAGGACCAATGCTCCCGCCGGGGCCGCCGGCATCCGGAGGAGCCTCCTGCTTGGGCTTGCCGCTGCTGTCGTTTGTGGTATCAGCGGGCGGCGTGGTTTGCTGGGCCGGCTGAGATTGGTCCTGCTCGGCGGCTTGGGCGGAAGCGACGGCAATCGGGCTCAGCAGAAGCAGCGAAAGGAGCGTTGCCAGAATCACTTTCTCAGAAGGAAAATTTCGCAGGTGGGAGGACGGCTTTGTCATTAGATTTTTGAATTGCTGATGCGCAAACATTGGCACTCCGTGGGAGTAAAGACTCTTTGGGAGCAAAAGTCCCTGTGCTAGTATAGACGCAGGGATTCGCGATTGGGATGTTTGCCCGGCTCCCGGTACTCCCCTCCTGGCAACGACTTACAATTTAGCGATGTCTGATCTTTAACACAGGACGCAAGCGGTCCTGCAGGGCGTTGTACATGAAAAAATTAGCTTTAGCGCTCCTTTTTGTTTGCCTCTCCCTTCTTTCCTCTGCTGCGACCAACTCTACCCCCGCAGCGAAAGCGCCGGTCCAGGCTGCGAACGCGGCTGCGAACCCGCCGATCATTCCCGTTAGCCAGATTCATCCGGGCATGCGCGGCGTGGCCTACACCGTGTTCGAGGGTGTGAAGCCGGAGGCCATGGAGGTAGAAGTTCTCGGCGTGCTGCACAACGTGAATGGTCCCAAGGGCGACATCATTCTGGTGCGCCTGCATGGACAGAAAGTGGAGTACACGGGCGTAGTCGCGGGCATGAGCGGCAGTCCGGTTTATTTCGATGGCAAACTCGCCGGGGCACTGGCTTTCCGCATCGGTGAGTTCTCCAAAGAGCCGATCGCCGGAGTGACGCCGATCGCCGACATGCTGGAGATCAGTGCGCTCGACCGCTCGCCAGCGGAAGAGAGCGCCGCGGTTAAACCGGCGATAAATGCCGTCGCCGGGAAAACAGCATCGCCGAGTGGGATTTTGGAGTTCCCGAAAGCGCAGGATTCCGTATCCAATTTTGCCAATTACCTGAAGCCGATTGAGACGCCGCTCGTTTTCAACGGCTTTTCCGAGCAGGCGATCCAACTCTTTGCTGGAAAGCTCGGGGCCGCGGGAATTGTTCCCGTGATGGGAGCGGGCTCGGTCAGCGATCAAAAGCAGCCCGAGCCAATCGAAGCCGGCTCGGCGGTCAGTGCGATTTTAGTGCGCGGCGATATGAACATTGAAGCCACCTGCACGGTCACTTATGTCGATCCCCAGCGCCTGCTGGCTTGCGGGCATCCGTTGCTGCAGTTTGGTTCCGTTGACCTGCCCATGAATAAGGCCGAAGTTTTGGCAACCCTGGCCTCGCCGCTGAATGCTTTCAAGATCGTTAACACTACGGAATCCGTTGGCACGTTTGTGCAGGATCGTCACACCGGCATCATGGGCGTCTTCGACCGGCAGCCGGAGATGATTCCAGTCACGTTGAGCATCCATGCCGCCACCGGAGCTAAACAGTTCCACTATCAAGTGCTGAATAATCCGAAGCTGACGCCGGTGGCTTTGATGGTGACGGTATTCAACGCGCTGCACGGCGTGAATGAGTTCGGCGAAGAGATTACATACCGCCTCGCCGGGAGCATCGGAGTGAAGGGATTTCCTGACGTGACCATGCGCAACATGTTCGCGCCGTCAGAAAACGCCCAGCCCGCCGCGATGCAAGCCGCCATGTCGCTGGGTGAACGCTTCGGGCGCATCTACGACAATCCGTACAACGCTCCGGCCATCGCGGGCGTGAATTTGGATTTCGACCTGGTCCGCGAACGCCGCTGGGCACGCTTGGAGAGCGCGCGAACCGACGTTACTGAAGCTCGGCCCGGAGAAGAAATCATGCTCGAGACGGTGCTCGCTCCTTACCGTGGCGACCGCATCGTACAGCAGATTCCGGTGAAGATTCCGACCTCGGCCAGCAAGGGAACCCTGCGGATCCTGGTAAGCGATGGCGACACGCTCGACCACGTCGGCCACGCGAACCCGGCCTTTGGACGCAAGCTCGATCTCGCCTCAACCATCGCGCTGCTGAATAAAGAGCACTCGAACAATCGCGTCTACGTCTCGCTGCTCGAGGCCGACCCCGAAGCCCGCGTGGCCGACAAAGTCATGCCCACGCTGCCGATCTCGATTATGAATGTGATGGATGGCATGCGCGGCAATCAGGAGATGGTGGTCAGCGGAGAATCAAGCGTAGATGAAACCGCCACGGCCCCGCTGGATTACGTGGTGAGCGGAGCGCAGTTGCTCACAGTTACGGTGAAGTAAGTCTGTGGCATTGCCTGTGTGGCGCGGGCACTCCCGCCCGCGAAATCTAACCACGAAGCAAAAATGCAAAAGCCAGTTCAGAACTGGCCATGATCCCAGCTCAAAGGCCTTAACTTCCTACTATCCTCGAGTTCTCTCAAGTGCCGGCATTCCGCGGGCAGGAGTGCCCGCGCCACATATCCAAAAGCCACAGAATCAAAACCACGCCGCCGCTTTTTCCATATGCCGAAATCCATCGGTTTGCAGCGCGGCCAGAAGCATTAGCGTAGTGTTGTAGCCCACGTGCGCCAGAAAACTGGAAGCCACCGACTTGGTCTTCGCCCGAACGGCGGTAAGCACAACCCCCACTAGAAAAATAATCAGTACCGCTCCCCACGCATAGCCATACTGCACCATGTGAATCAGGCCAAAGGGCAGCGCGGTCAGAAGAATTCCCCAGATTGCTCCCAGGCGCCGCTCCAGGATCGGATAAAGAAATCCGCGAAAGAAAAGTTCCTCCATCAGCGGGCCGAGCGTGATGGCGAATGCCGCGGTGAGATAGGCATCGGTAGGCCGTGCAAAAAATTGATCGAAGGGAGTGTTCTTCGGCATAGGAAAAAAACGGCCGAGAAGGTCGAGGCCGACCATGAGCACGCCCATGCCGAGAAGATTGAGCCCGCCGAAGCCGGGCCAATTCCAGCGAATCGCCGCCCAGAAGCGCGTGTGATATTTGCCCTCAACCAGCAGAATCATATACAACGCCACGGCGACGTAGGTGAGCAACTCGGCCAACAGCGCCAGCGCGGGCTTCTGCGCCACATCGACCCAACTGGCATGAGGATAGGCAAAGCGACGCGCTCCCAGCACGATCGCGAACTGCAGAACGAATAGCGTGAACAGGGTCAGGCCGGCGATTTGCAACACGTCCCATCCGCTCCAGACCGGGTTCTCGCCGGCTTTGGGCGTGCGAGACACGGATGCGAGAGGCGCGGGAAACGTTTCGACGATTACGGGCAGCGATGGCTTCGGCCCGCTATCCAGGGGCTGCGGATCGAACAACGGATTGTTGGGCGATGACAAAAATTCCTCGGAGGTTGAAGCCTAACTTAATATTAGACGTGCAGCGGCGCCGCCGGAAGTAGCCCTTTCAAAACTATGGGTTTGAATCGTCGGGCGCTGCGTTTTTCCATTTCGCACCAACCACTAGCGCGCGCTCGCCGCTGTTAGCGGCCTGATGGCTTTAAGCTCCTTGGAATATTTCCGCCGAACGTGATGAACTGCAAAGGCATCCTGCAAGTTCAGCCAGAACTGCTCGGAGGTGCCGAAATACTTAGCCAGACGAGCCGCCATCTCCGGGGTGATTCCCCGCTTCTCCCGAACGATGTCGTTGACTGTAGGAGGAGAAACATGGAGTTCCACTGCCAGCCGGCAAGCGGAGATGCCCATCGGCTCCAGAAATTCCTCGCGAGGAATCTCTCCCGGATGCACGGCCCATCCCGCCGGATTTTGGTTCTTGGTAGACATCGAAATCGAGCGTTGAGGAACTCCAGTTTATTTTATACTTCAGGCCTTGGCTGCACTTCCGCGACAGTGGGGCGCCGAGCGGTAGGGCTTTCCCTTATTTGCATTGACACCCGTATCTTCCTCCGCTAGGGTTCGTGTCAACCACTGGTGGGACTATCCGAGAGGTTCGGATAAGCGGTTCTCACTATCTCCTTCCTCCAATGGCCGGGCCCAGGCGCTAACCACTCTAAGATTATCTCTGATAAGCACGCCGCCACCTTCGGCGAGTTGCCACACCACACCCACACGCATGGCCCCTTGCGGCCAGCGAGCCTGACTTCACGCAGCGATCCCTAAGGGCTTGCAAGGAGATCCGATGAGTACAAAACGCGCATACATCTTTCCGTTAACTCTGCTACTACTGCTTAGCCTGTGGACCGGCTCTGCCTTAGCGACAACCATAGCCGCAGGCAGTGGAACGCTTTCGTTCACGGAGACAACAACTGACGTGGGCACATGCACGGACAAATTTGGGCTTGTAGGACAAATTTACGACTATACATTTACTAACTTTTCGTACACCCTCTCTGGGACAACAACGCCCCTCGCCGGAAAGGACATTGAAGTTATCCCCCTTCCCGGCGGCGGAGACTGCCCTACCCCAACTGATCCGCCGATTTCTTGGACAGTCCTACCTTATGTCATAACCTTCACGCCGGCTGGGACAAGCGGGAAGGCTGTTGTGACGCCGGCGTCATATCAGGGGTTTATTAATCCTAAATACGCCGTGGTAGGGGTTAGCTACGCGCCACCGGGCCCTAGCAGTTATGCGCAATATACGAACGTAACAACAATCGGCAACACCAGTACCGTCAACCAGACCTTCTCAAGTGATGTAGGATTTAGTATCTCGGTAACGAACCAAGCGGGCATCCCGTCAGGGGTGGCGAACTCCTCCGGCGGCGTGACGCTCACGTACTCTAGCTCGTTTGATTACACGGTCACGGAGAATACTTCAACAACCGTGACAGTCAGCAAGACGGCCTCGGTGGCATATGAAACCCCTGGCGTTCCGACTGCCTTTTCCCCCGTAGATCACGACTACGACTATGTCTGGCTCTGGCTAAACCCGGAACTGCTGTTCGCGGTCACACCATCAACCGCGAAGATCCAATGGAATGGATACGCCTACGATCCCGCAGACCCATCAGGGAAGGGCGGACCGGATATCTACGCAGTTCAAGTAGGATGCCTCAACGGCCATTTCTCTTGCCCGAGCGCGGCTACTATACTCGCGCGAACTTGGGCGACCGATGTAACCTGGCCCACGGGGCAGGGGCCCGGACTTACGAGCGCGGATATGACGGCCATACTCGCCAGCGACCCGCCGGCAAGTAGCAGTTATACTGATCTCAATTCGTTGCCATCCACAACCGCCGATAAGAGGTACACGCAAGGTACGTATCCTCCGAACCCGATTAATTACACCGTCGGCGGATTGAATACGATGTACAGCCTCAGCCAAACAGATACCCAGAGCGTCGCCTCAGGTGCCGCCTATCAAATCAAGGAGTCGTTTGGTCTGTCTGAGAAGCTTTCCGCCTCATTCCTGGAAATTTGGGGGACATCGACCACATACACCGAGACGAACACCCTTATCTGGAATTACTCATGGCTGAACACGCTCACTACTACAACGACGGTGACGGATGCTTTGTCGGTTACGGGACCTCCGGATCCACCTCCGACATATACTGGTCCAGGGGAGTTTATCTACTATCAGGACAATCTATACGGCACGTTCCTTTTCTTCCCCTCGAACTGATCACTCGTGGGTACTACGGAACGTTCATGGCTTGTGCTCGATGGACGGCGGGCGCCTCGTAACACGCGACATGGGGCGCCCGGTATTTCATGGGGTTTGCGTGGCTACGCGCTCCGCTTCCCATTCCCCGCGAAATATCCCGCCAGCGCCTGCCCCGTATACGACTTCTTTACCCTGGCCACCTGCTCGGGTGTGCCTTGGGCTACGATGCGGCCGCCCTCTTCGCCGCCTTCGGGGCCGAGGTCGATGATCCAGTCGGCGTTGCGGATTACGTCCAGATTGTGTTCGATGATGATGATGGAATTTCCCAGGTCGGTCAGGCGGTGGAGCACGTCGAGCAACTTCTTAACGTCGTCGAAGTGAAGGCCGGTGGTGGGCTCGTCTAGTAAATAAAGAGTCTTGCCGGTCTGCCTCTTGCTCAGTTCGCGGGCCAGCTTGATGCGCTGCGCTTCGCCCCCGGAGAGCGTAACTGCAGATTGACCGAGATGAATATATCCGAGGCCGACATCGACCAGCGTTTGCAGCTTTTGTTTAACCTGCGGAATGTTTTCGAGTATCGGCAGCGCGTCTGAGACCGGCATCTCCAGCAGGTCGGCGATCGAAATACCGTTATACTTCACCGCCAGCGTTTCGTGGTTGTAGCGGCGCCCGCCGCAGACTTCGCACAGAACATAAACATCGGGAAGAAAATTCATCTCGATGCGGCGCTGGCCTTCGCCCTGGCAGGCCTCGCAACGGCCGCCGGGGACGTTGAACGAAAAACGCCCCGCCTTGTAGCCACGCTCGCGCGACTCTGGCAGCATGGCATAGATTTCGCGAATCGCCGTGAAGACTCCGGTATAGGTTGCGGGATTCGAGCGCGGCGTGCGCCCGATCGGCGACTGATCGATGCGAATGACTTTGTCGATGTTCTCCGCGCCCATGATCGACTTGTGCTCGCCCGATTTTTCGCGCGAGCGATAAAGCTGGCGGGCTAAAGCGCGATAAAGAATATCGTTCACCAGAGTGGATTTGCCCGAGCCGGAAACTCCCGTGACCACCGTCATAACTCCCAACGGAAAAGTTACATCGAGATTCTTGAGATTATTTTCTTTTGCTCCCAGAATCGTGAGAGCAGCGCCGTTCTTCTGGCGGCGCTCGAAGCGCATCTCGATTTGCGTCCTGCCGGAGATATACGCTCCGGTTAGCGAATTGGGCTCGCGCATAACTTCCGCGGGGGTACCATGCGCAACCAGCGCGCCGCCGTGGCGTCCAGCGCCGGGACCAAGATCGATCACATAGTCGGCGCGACGAATCGTCTCTTCGTCATGCTCGACTACCAGTACGGTATTGCCCAGGTCGCGAAGATTCTCCAGCGCATTCAAAAGCCTGCCGTTGTCGCGATGATGCAGGCCGATCGAAGGCTCGTCCAGCACGTAAAGCACGCCGCGCAGCTTTGAACCAATCTGCGTGGCCAGACGAATGCGCTGGCCTTCGCCGCCCGACAAAGTTGCCGCCGACCGGTCCAAAGAAATGTAGTTCAATCCCACGGCATTCAGAAATTGCAGGCGCTCAACCACTTCATGCATCACGCGGCCTGCGATTTTTTCTTCACGGCCTGCGAGCTTGACGCTTTGCGCGACTTCGAGCGCCTTCGAAATCGGCAGCGCGGTGAAGTCGGCGATCGACATGCTATTCACTTTCACGGCAAGGCTTTCCGGCCTGAGCCGCTTGCCTTGGCATGCGGGACAATCCGTCGCCGACATGTGGTCCATCAGCCAATCACGATAGCCTTCCGAAGTAGACTCTTCGAGATTCTGTTTCAGGTACCCAAAAATTCCTTTGAAGCCGGTCTTGCCGCGGCCCGATTCGCCGTTCAGCAGCAGATCCTGAATCTTCTCGGGAAACTTTTCGAATGGCGTTTTGAGATCGATGCCGTGCGCCGACGCCACAATCTGCAAGCTATGGATGAGGCCTTGCGACGCCGAACCCGGCCCCAGGCCACCGTCGAGCAGAGGCTTCGACCAGTCTGTAATCACTTTCGCCGGATCGAAATCGTAGCGGCTACCCAGGCCGTGGCATTCAGCACAGGCTCCGTACATGCTGTTAAACGAGAACGACCGCGGCTCGAGTTGCGGCACGCTGATGCCGCAATCGGGGCAAGCCAGCTTTTCGGAATAAAGTTGCTCGTCGCCTCCGACCACCGAAACCTGCACGAGGCCTCCGGCCAGCTTCATCGCCAGACCCACCGACATTTCGAGGCGATGCTCGATTCCCGGCTTCACCAGCAGGCGGTCGATCATCACCTCGATGGTGTGGTTCTTGCGTTTGTCGAGATTGAGATCATCATCCAGGTTCACCAGTTCTCCGTCAACGCGGGCGCGGGTGTAGCCGTGCTTGAGCAGCGTCTCCATCTCTTTTTTGAATTCGCCTTTGCGGCCGCGCACAATCGGCGCGAGAACCATCACGCGATCTTCGGGAGTCAAAGCCATCACCCGGGCCACGATCTGCTCCGCCGACTGCCGGCTGATAGCGCGGCCGCACTTGGGACAATGCGGCACTCCGATCGAAGCAAAGAGCAGGCGAAGATAATCGTAGATTTCGGTGATCGTGCCCACGGTCGAGCGGGGGCTGCGGCTGGTGGTCTTCTGCTCGATCGAAATCGACGGGCTGAGGCCGTCAATCGAATCCACATCCGGGCGTTCCATCTGATCGAGAAATTGCCGCGCGTAGGTCGACAAAGTCTCCACATAGCGGCGCTGCCCTTCGGCATAAATCGTGTCGAAGGCGAGCGAAGACTTGCCCGAGCCGCTCAGTCCCGTCACGACCGTCAGAGTATTGCGCGGAATCTCAACATCAATGTTCTTGAGATTATGCTGGCGCGCCCCGCGCACCGAGATTTTGGTAATAGCCATTTAGTTATTGGACTGAAAAGCCAGGCTGGATAGGCCTTCCGTAACGTCGACAGGTCCCAGGAGATGCCCGACATTAGGACTGCACAGCTCTACTCCGTATTTTACTACGGGGCAGCGACTCTGCAGGCGCATCCGGGTTAGCACTAGCGGCAAGCTTCCGCGCAGGTAAATTGAAGAAGCCGCATGGACCGAAACCGAGATTGCGGCATCTGATCAGTTGGGCCTTATATTTCTGTAATTTAGATAGGGTGGTCGATTGTGATTTCGCTCTTCATGCCTGTGATTCTTTGCCTCACTGTCGCGGTCTCAGTGGGGATCGGCGTTCTCGCGGCTTACCTCTTAGTGATCGGAATCCTGCAGGCTTGCAACCGCGTTTCCCAACTGCGCCCCGCCGAAGCGCGCCCACGTCTGATTCTCGTGCCTACACAGAACCACGCCAGCGGCGACTAGGTACAAGGGTAGCGCCGGCATCCTGCCAGCTGCACGGAGAGCCTGCCCAAGGCAGCGTCCTCCCCCGAGTACGAACAGCGACGATTATTTCTTCGGTTCCTGCGGCCAGTTCACCACCAGCGTCAAACTCGGTGAATTCTGTACCGGGGCCTGCATCATGAGGATGCGTTTCCCGTCGGTGCTGGCTTCGAAGTTGCCGGGCTGCGCGGGAAACAAGGGTTGCGGCTTGCCCAGTTCGACGCTATCGCCATGAGCCGTCACTTCCACTCCAGCGATGCGCGAGTGGTCGTCCATGTAGAGAATCTCTTTGCCGTTATTGCTCCACACCGGCACCGCACCGTCTCCCACCAGGAATTTGCCGCCGGGCTTGGGGAAGGCCACTACGTAAACTTGCGGGTGACCGGCTTCGAAAGAAGTAAAACACACCCACTTTCCATCCGGCGAAAATGCAGGGTAGCGGACGTTAAATTTTTCCTGCAGGAACGGGACGGGCTTGCGGTCGCCGAACATCGGCATCACCCAGATATCGAAGTGGCCGTTGCCGATGGTTTCATACAGGATATATTTTCCATCTGCCGACCAACTGCTGGGATACTTGTCTAAGTCGTCGTGGTAGAGCAACTCCTCTTGACGCGCGCCGTTGGCAGGCCGGGTATAGAGGTCTATCTTGCCGTTGCGCGCCGAGTCGAAAACGATCGTGTTGCCATCGGGCGACCACACGGGATCGTCATCGCGCGATTGCGAGAAGCTGAATTGCGACTTGGTGCCGCGAGTCAAATCGTAGATGAAAATCTCCAGGTGCCCGCCGGCATCGGTGCGCGCCGCCGAAACCCTCTTGCCATCGGGTGAAATGTGCGCGTCCTGAAAAGTTCCGGTGTCGATCACATCACCTTTCTTGCCCGTCCGGTCGTACCACGCCAGGTCGAGACTGGTCGCCTGCCCGCCGGCGAAGATGAGTTTGCCGTCGTTCGACAGCGAGAACGCGGCCGCTCCGCGCGATTCGCTCCGAATCTGCTCCGCGATCGGAACCGGATTGCCAATCAACTTTAACTTCTTGTCGTCGAAGGCCTGGCTCATCAGATTTCCGCCGTGAACGTAAACCAGATGACCGGACGCATATTGACCGCGATCCTCCGATCGCACCAGGGTTGTATCCTGCTTCGAATCGAGCGAGCCCAGATGAAGATTCCCTCCGCCCTCGCTGTCGGGCGCGAACTGAAAAAAGATGAAATGTTTGCCGTCTGGCAGGAACACCGGCCATCGCGGTGACCCTACGCTTAATTCTTCCTTTTCCCGGCCGATCGCGGGCGAGGGCGCTCCTCCGGCAGCCGGGATGCGAAACATTTGCGAGACGGCATCCGGCGTGTACAGAATCGTGCCATCCACGCTCCATGTGCCGCCGCGCGGATTGGCAGCATCCGCCAGGGTCTGCACCGCTCCGCCACTGGCGTCGATGATTCTCAGTTTTCCTCCCGCGAAGAAACCCAGACTGTGGCTGTCGGGCGACCAGAAGGGAAACAGCGCATCCTCAGTGCCGGCCAGGGGCTGGGCCGCAGTCGAATCCAACGGGCGAACCCAGAGTTGCGGCGAAGCTCCTATGGCCGACGCCACAAAAGCCAGCTTGGTGCCATCCGGCGAAAGCGCAATGCTAATGGGATCGAAATTATGCTGATCCGGCGGCAAAATGCTCACGCGCAAAGCATGTAAAGGAGCAGGCGCGCGCAAAACAAAGCCAATCGCGAATGCAATCGCGATCAACGCGGCAACGGCGGTCACGATCCAAGCCAGTCGCTGCGAAGTTTTCCTCCGCGCAACCACCGGCGCCGGAACTCCGGCTTGTGAGCCGGCCTCAGCAATCCACTGCAGTTGCAGTTTGACGTCGTGTGCGCTCTGGATGCGGTCTTCGCGATCCTTCGCCATGCACGAAGTCACCAGCCGCTCCAGCGCCGGCGGAGTCATGGGCATCATGCGCGAGAGCGGCGCGGGGTCCGTGGCTAGAATTGACGCGATCACGCTGGCCTGCGTCTTGCCGGCGAACGCGCGCTTGCCGGTGGCCATTTCATAAAGCACGCACCCCAGCGCAAAAATGTCGGAGCGGGTATCCGCCTCCGCGCCCTCAATCTGCTCCGGCGCCATGTATTGATAGGTGCCGACGATCGTGCCTTCCACCGTGAGCGGCTTGCCTGCGGTCATCGCCGTCAGCACGCTGGCACTGGCACTCCCGACTTGAGCCTGCTTGGCCAAACCGAAATCCAGAACCTTCGCGCCGGATTTCGTCAGCATGATGTTGCCGGGCTTCAGGTCGCGATGGATCACTCCCTGCTGATGAGCTTTATCGATGGCATCGGCGATTTCGGTGCCGTAACGCAGCACCTCGGGCAACGGCAGCGGACCGCGCGCGAGGCGATCGGCAAGGGTCTCCCCTTCCAGGCACTCCATCACCAGATAGTCGGAGCCGTCCTGCGAGCCGACGTCATACAAACGGCAGATGTTGGGATGAGAAAGCTGCGAAACCGTGCGCGCCTCGCGTTCGAAGCGCTCCTTCAGGCTGGGTGTGGAAACAAAATGCCCCGAGAGAACTTTAACCGCAACCTCGCGGTCGAGGCGAGTATCGCGAGCGCGGTAGACTTCGCCCATACCGCCCGCGCCCAGTTGGGAGACGATTTCGTAAGGTCCGAGTTTCGTGCCAGAGGTTAGAGCCATCGGTGGGCAATTATAGCGCGAGTAGCAGTTCGACCAACCGACCCCAGGGCTTGGGAGGTCCCTAGGCCCGCTGGAAAGCGCGGGCTTTCGGGATGACTCCAGGATAGTTTTCCAGCAGCACCGCTACGCAACGATTACATCTTAACCGGCGTGCCCTGACTGGCGACGCATTGCCATTTTCCGTCGGACATCTTCACCCACGTGTCGGTAAAGCGCTCGTGAATATCGATGGCTTTGCCTTTGTCGTCGGTGCCCTTGCCCTTGAAAACTCCCATGGCCACGGCCGCATCGCCGAAGGCGTTCACCTTGAGATCGTTATATTCGACGCTACTCCATTTCATCGACTTAGCCTGCGCAATCGCACCAGCCTTGTCCACAACGCTGCCATCGCCCATGGTTTCCACGAATTTGTCGGCCAGCAGCTTGGTGAGCACGCCAGGATTATTCGTCTTTTGCGACTGCAACCACTCCTGCTCCAGCCCTGCCACCGCTTTTTCCGTCCCACCGGACATTTTGTCCTGCGACCAAGCCCCACTTGCCAGCAAAGCCACTCCCAGCAAACACACTATCGACGTCTTCTTCATGCGTCTCCTTGATTGTCTTCAGATGATTGTCTTGAGATTGTTCGGAAAGCGAGCCTATTGAATGCTCAATAGCTGAGGATGTCAACTGCGATTGCACTTACGGTCTCGGTTCGGGCGCATGCTGCAGCGTAATGGATATGAGGTTGCGGACCCAGCGAGCGGGTCGTTTATCACCCGGGACGACGAGTTGGAACGGGCCGGAACTGCCCAACGGCTGGCCCTCGCGCGTGTCGGCCACCAAGACCTGAGCGTCGCGAAAGTTGGGATCGACCTCGGCCAGAGATAGCACGACAGAGTATCCGTCGGAGCCACTGGCAATCACATAACTCGTCATCGCTTTCCCGCGAAGTTCTTTGCCGAGCGGTGCATTCACTTTCTCCAGCAGCGTATCCAGCGGCACCCCAGAATAAGTCTCCATCGTATTGCTATGGCCGTTGTTTACCTTGACCGTGACATGCGGCAAAGCGCGGAAATCTGCCAGCGAGAGCGCCACAGGCGCGTGATCCAAGGCAGCGCTGAGTACAAGCGAATCGCGCGGATAGATGGGAGTTGGCGAACTGACGTCGCCGATTTGCAGAACTACCGGGACGACTTGGCCTGAGCTAGCTCGTCCGCCCGTATTCCCGACGTAGATCCGCTCGGCCCAATTCTTGAATCCCTGCGCAGAAACAGTTAAGGCATAACCGCCCGGTTTCAGCTCGACTACGAACCCGCCGTGATCGTCAGTTTCCATCTTCGCCGGAGCCTTGTCCGGACCCGGTACCAACCTAATCGGCGCGTGCGGGATGCCAGCTCCGCTGGGATCGCTCACCCGGATAGTGACGGGCACGGTCGTCTCCTGCTGAGCACGCACTATGATCGGAGCCAACAGCACGATACCGATCACAGCGATGCCGACCGCAGCGACACCGAAGTCTAGCTTCCGCATGTTGGAAGAAGTTTAACTCGGGAGCATAGTCGATTCCAACGGTAAGTATTGCGGACGATCAGGTCGAGTATTTCGCAGCCCCGCCGTCCCGGCGGCTGTCAGGCGGGCGTCCCGTCGGCGCGCCGTGATAGCATTTCGTTGGTTCTTCTTTCCCGGCCAGCCATGTCTCCGACTACGCCTTGGATTATGTTTCGGACTCGCCTCATCCCGGCTTCCCTGCAAATCGCCCTACTTCTTATTCTTAGCCAGTCTCTGAGACTTCAAGCCGCCGAACCTTCTCCCTGGCTTGAGATCCACTCCACGCACTTCACTGTGGTCACCGACGCTGGCGAAAAAAGAGGTAAGGAAGTTGCCTTGCGCTTCGAGCAGATGCGTGCGGTCTTCGCCAGCCTGCTGATGAAAGCCCGGCTCAACGAGCCGCAGCCGCTCACTATCCTCGCCTTCAAGAACGACAAGAACTACTACCAGACTGCGCCGCTGCGCCAGGGCCAGCCTATCGCCGTTCCCGGCTTCTTCGTTCCCGGGGACGACCAGAACTTCATCGTGCTGAATTTATTTGAACCGGAATCCTGGCGCGCCGTTGCCCACGACTTCGCTCATTTAATGCTGAACTATAACTATCCCCCGGTCGAAGGCTGGTTCGACGAGGGCCTGGCTGAATACTTCGGTTCGATCCGCCTCGATGACAAGCATGTCGAAATCGGCAGCGACCCTGAACTGAATTCCGCGTTCGTTCAGGATCTTCTCGGAAATCAGCAAGAGGCCCGCAATCCGCCCAAGTCGCTCACTGAACTTCTAAGCGGTCAAGTCTGGCTCGCGCTGCCCGACCTGCTCGCCATGAAGCACGACACCTCCACCTACAACGAAGCCACCCACCACACGCTCTTCTACGCCCAGTCGTGGATGATGGTGCACTATCTGCTTCACGAAAAAAAACTGCCGGAGACGGGCACCTATTTCGATCTGGTTGAGAACCAGCATGTGCCTGTGGAAGAAGCCATTCAAAAAGCCTACGGAATGTCTTCCGCTCAACTTGACCAGGCGGTGAAAGATTATTTTCATTCACTCACGCCGCTGTTCGTCGCGCAGGATGCAGCCAAGCAGCCGGCCCCGCCTACGAATCCCGCGCAGGTTTACCAGTTCCCTGCACCGGTCGAACCCAACGACAGCGCAATCACTTCCAAAGCGATGCGCGAGGCGGACGCGAACGCTCTGGCCGCAGAAATAAGAGTCAGAATCCCCGAGCGCCGCGAAGCCGGACTTCATGAATTGCAAGCGCTCGCCACGGCGCCCACGCTCAAAGCTCCCGACAAAAACGAGAAGGGCAAAGATAAAGATAAAGATAAAGATAAAGATAAGAGCGCTAAAGACGACAAAGATAAAGATACCGGACCGCTCATCGCCGCGCAGGGCAACGAGGTCGCCCACCGCGCCCTTGCCTGGGACCACATCCAGCACTCCGAGTTCGATGCTGCTGCCGAAGAACTCAGCGACGCAGCTGCCCTCGACCAGCGCGATATGTGGATTCGCTACTACTTATCTATGTTGAAGTATCGCATCGCGCAGACAAAGCATAGCGATATTCAGGGCCTGCCCAACATGATGCAGGATCTGCGCGCCGTGCTCGAATGGTACCCGGAATTCGCCTCCGTATACGATCTGCTAGCGATGGCTCGCATGGCCGGCGGAGGCCAAATCGCCGCCATGCAGGCCGAGCATGCGGCCATGCAACTCAGTCCGCGCAACCAGGAATATCTTTACCACCTCGCTGAAATTTACGAGGCGGGCAAAAAGTGGGAGGCCGCAAAGGCCCTCTTCGATCGCTTGAAAACCAGTAGCAACCCGCAGATCGCGGCGCTAGCGCGCACCGAACTGGAGCGGCTCACGACCGAGCAGAAATATGGCATCTCAGCGGCATCGGCCGCCGCCGCGCAAACGCTGAAGGCGCAGCCTTCGCCCTTCGATGTCCTCGAGCAGGACGCGGCCAAGCGCGCCGCCGCAGCCCAGGCCGCGCACAACGGCGGCCCCGCCGATACGCGTCCCGCCAAGTTCGCGCAAGGGCGCCTAGTCAGCGTAGATTGCTCGCAATCCCCCGCGGCCACGCTAACCGTAAGCGCGGGCAAAGATGTTCTGAAACTGCGCACCGGCGACTACAAATCACTGCAGTTGATCGGCGCCGAAACATTTTCCTGCAGCTGGAACGACCGCTCGGTGTCGGTGAACTACAGGCCCAGCGGCATGTCCAGCGGAGATTTGTTGTCGCTGGAATTGCGGTGAGCGGCGAGGCGAGAAGTGGAAACCCAGGTCCCCTTTCGACTACGTGAACCTTCGCAATGCTCTCACGAGATCCTCAAGACCGGGCTCGTTCAAAAGAGCAGCCACCTGGTCCGCAAATTGTTTCTGTCGCTGAGCCATGTAGTCGTCCGGATTTCCCTGGAATACGCCGCCGCCCAAATGCCGTGCCTGAGACGCGAAGGCTTCCACGATATGTTCTCTTCGTTCACCAGTAAAATGTCGGATTAGATCTCTGGCAAAGCCAGGACTACTGAAAGCCAGACGTGGGATTGCTTTCCCAATCAACGTTGCGATATTGCGGGCGCCTCGCTCATCAACAGTCGGGGCAACTTCGAGAATGAGGTGGAGCGCCGGCTGCTCATAACCCGCGACATTCCAGAACAGTTCCGCAAGACTTTCTGCCGAGTCCGACGCAACCAGCCGAGTAACACAGTTCTGACCAAGCTGATGCCGCTTCTCAGCAGGACGCCACCAAACGAAATGTTGGCATGCACGAGGCCGAAGCTGGGGTAGCCCGACTGATTATTCTCTCTCGCTTGGATGCTCCGATCAATCCGACGTAGCAACAAGTCATAGGTTTCATCTGGAAAGAGACTCACAAACCCGCTGAGGAATCGCGGAATCGCACCCTGATCGAATTCCCAATCGTGTACTAGAAGGAACTCAGTAGCGACGGCAGCGGCCTCATCGCGGGTCAGGCTAGTTAGCGGAACGCCGTAGGGGCCGAAAGCGTCTGCGAGGTCGCAGGCAATAGCCTGGTCTCCCTCTGAGTGAATTGACAGCACGGCATCTTTCAAATTCTGTCGTAATTCAGTGAACTTACCCATGTAGGTAATTGCGAAGATGGCCCCGCGCTTCGCTACAGGGTCGGGGTAGCCCGCGTAAGCCTGAATAACGGCGATGTCCTCCTCTGTCGCTCCTTCGAATACACGCAAGTTCCATGCAGAAGCGTGAATGACATGAAGAGCTCCAGATTGCAGGGCTGCCAGCGCCCTCTGCCGGAACGCTGACGGATCCGCAACATGGATCGAATGCAGCACCGAAGAGAGATGACCCACGAGCTCGTCGATCTGCGGGTGAGCAATCAGTTGTTCTGCCATCTCGGTCAGGAAGTCTGGCCGCTCAACGAAGGCAAACATGAACCGATGAAAACCGCCCGTCTTGACACGGACCTCGATACACGCCTGCGTCTGATCGATCGTGAAGCGGGCCTGGTTCCCCGCACCTGCAATGAGGCGTTCCAGGCTGGACCGCCCCTTCATCATCAACTCCGTAATAGGTCGCTCCCACTCGACCTCGTTAAAGTCTGTTGAAAGGAGAGGAAGCTCGTGCTGCTCGGTGCATATCGCGTCCACAACCGCAACTGCGTCGTCGACCACAATGTCTGCGAGAACTGCCGCAGCAGCCTGTCGTATGGGCTCGGGGCAGTTGATCGCGGTTGCGGATCGCAAAGCTTCGTAGATTCTTGCCTTCAGAATAGAGCTCCCAGGCTGCATATACCTGCGGAGAAGCGCTCGGAGGCAGCGCTCTCTTTCTCGATTTTGCCAATCGTTCTCGTACTCCGTTGATCTCCGACCGACGCGATTGAGAAAGTGATGCAGCAGATTTTGCATAATGGAGATCGAGCGAAGAGCGGGACTGCCATCGCTTTCCAATGCAAAATCTAGGTAATCAAGAGCGCTCTCACGGACCGGCCCCACTGCTGCATAGTTGAGCCCGAAACCACCGAACGACATCGTCATCTCATCCTGCCATTCGTTGAATTCGCCCTCCCTCTCGAGGATCTGCTCAATCAGGGAGAACGGAGTGAAGTCGTCGCTAAACGCATCGGCCCTCCGGCTGAGACGCACGGCCTCGACGAGCATCGCGAAGTTCAGGGCGGGATCACCGAAGCGATGCCAGGATGCGAGTCGCTTCAGAACGGTTCTTGCGCTACCCGCACTACTGCTTCGATCCGACCCCCTTTTTGAAAGCTCCCATAGCGTAGCGACTGATTCCCTGAGTCGATCTGCATGGAATGCCGTCGCCTCTAAGAGACTTGGCAAAGCGGACAGCACATAGTCTTGGCCTGCTCTGTAGGGGCTGCCCCGCCCGCCGTATCTAGCCGGATGGGCTCGTTGATCGCTGTCCTTACCAGAGCAATAACATGGTCGGGCTGGTAGATCGCGGCACCGGAAAGATCAGTGAGGATTTGATGGCGCGCGTATTCGTCGCCCGCGGAAAAGCGTTGGTGAATGTCGGCCCAGATCCTATCAAGGAGATTCAGCCCGGGATCTCCTGATTGGCCGCGACGCCAGTCCAGCTCTGCGAGGTTACGCATGAGACTCTTCAGCGAGTGAGCACCGAAAAGCGCATAGACCTGGTCCGCATAATGCGTTGACTGCCCGCCCTGATTTATACAGCGTTCCTCAAGCAGATAATCCGAAAGCACGTCGGGAAGAACGCGCACCGGCTTCGGTCTCGGTGTAATAATGCCGTTCGATGCTAGAGCATCAACAGTAGCGAGAATCTCATCAACTCGCCGGCCGAGAAGCCTCTCCGCTGACTGCTGGAACTCATGCTGTTCCACGTTCGCTGGACCTAGAGCTGCAATGAGATGGAGCACTGAACGAGCGTCAATTACAAATTTTGGACCTTGAAGGTCCATCTCGTCGAGCAAACGATTGAAGATCGTGGAACGAAATTCCTGCAACGTCGTCAGCGTGGCTGGATGGATCTTGCGGGAAGCAATAAGACGGCCACCTGCGACGATCACCAGAGGGCTATTGCTCCCGATCTCGGCAAGGTGAGCGGCGAAATTGCGGAAGTCGCTACCCAAAACCTGTTCGGCAAGGGCTCGGCTTTGCTGTCTGCTGAGCTCCTGAAGTTCGGGTAGTTGCAAAACTTGCGTGGCATCAATTTTCCGCAAGACCTGTTGCAAAAGAGGAGTGGCGCTTCCAGGTCGTGTAGAGACAATCACCTTGAGATTTCTCTGGCCCGTCGTATCTTGAATCAGTTGGAGAACCCTGCCAAAAGCCTCCTGCCGGTGAGCATCATCGACGATTAACATCTTGCATGTGACCGGGATCTCTTTTTCAGAGTCTTCATTCCACAGGGGCTCATCTTTCAAAAAGACGGTCTTTTCGGGATCTGAATTGGCCCAGTCATAGAGGATCTTGCTCTTGCCGATCCCTCCCCTGCCACTCAGGATGCAAACGCGTTTCCGGTCATCATTCGCGAAATCGTTGAGTGCTCGAAGTTGCTCTTCTCGCCCGAGGAGGGTGGTGCCGAAATCGAGAATCTGGAAGTGGCCTGCGGGGATCTTGCCAGCAAAGTATTCAGCGGTAGAGGCGAAGGTCTTTCTGGCTCCAGGCCTGCCGCGTGCTTCCCACTGGTCGAGCGCTTGAATAACGGCAAGGGCAAGCTGATCCGGCGTGCTGAAATAGTCCCAAGTCCATTTCTCTCCCACGCGTTCTTTAAACTCGTTGAGAGCCGCTCTCTTCTTGGGGTCCCTTTCCTCATTCCGCCACGATGGACGGCGGCGCCAAAATCCCTTCTTCTGCCTAACGAATACGAGTGCCGCCTTCCCGAGTTTGAGAAGTTCGTCGTACTCCGCGGAGGTATAGGTCGAACCTGAGCCGTCGGGCAGTAAGCTCCCGGCCTTGAAGCCGATCACCAAGACCATCACGTCAGAATCGCGTAGATTCTCCAAGGCAGTTTCGCGTGGCGTGCTAGGGGCCGCCACGAAGTATTCCATGGCCAGTGTTGAGGCTTGTTTCTTGTGGAGCGCCTCGCGAACGGCATCCCGCTCGGGAATCAAATCGAGGAACGTCGAGCTGAGAAAAACCTTCAAGCAGTCACCCCTACCCGAAACGAGAGCGAAGCGAGCCCCGACGACAATATCGACACAGTGTACCCCTCGACGCTTGGCGCGTCAGAGTGGCGTGGCCCTCGCCTCCATGTCCACGAGTTTCACTTCACTTGTCCACACTCCCGTTGTGACATCTAACCTTGTCGTCCACAGCCCAACTGCGAGACTCTGATCAGTAGCGCAAAAATGATCTTGGAACCGATTCCTAGATTTCCAAAGTCCATGACTGCAAAGATTTTAGTTTCTAACGTCTTTGCCCTCTAGATTTTGCGGGCCAATTCCACTCCAAGCCCATGATTCGAGATATTTGAGGGGGATGGGGAGGGTACCCGCAATTCCGCGCCAACGACCAACTTGAAGGGTGTGACCAAAAATATGGGGATGGACAATGTTCCACGCTGTCAGCACATAAAGATGAATGGGACGCAGTGCGGTTCGCCCGCGCTGCGTTGGCGCAGGCTTTGCTTTTTTCACGATCGCATCAATCGCGAGCGCGCGAAA
Organism: uncultured Acidobacteriaceae bacterium; assembly: GCA_963789875.1. Taxonomy (GTDB): domain Bacteria; phylum Acidobacteriota; class Terriglobia; order Terriglobales; family Acidobacteriaceae; genus Sulfotelmatobacter. The sequence continues at coordinate 473,721 of CAWBMI010000004.1, forward strand.
ATCGCGAAGGACCGGACGGCGCAGCGGCGCTTCGACCTGCCGCTTCTCGAAGACGCGAACTCGGTGCAGGTCGCGTTGATGAAGGTAATGCAGATGCTCGGCGCCGGCCGCATGGACCACCGCACCGCCGGCCTGATGCTCTACGCGCTGCAAACCGCCAGCATCAACCTGCGCAAAGCCGATTTCGAGGCGGGTGACGCGACCAAGTCGTGATCGACCGCGACGACGTCTACCGCACCTCCATCGGCGGCCCGCAGTGGTTCGAAGAAGATTTTGAAGAAGAAGAGGAAACCGAGGAGCGAAGCTAAGGAACTAATAGAAGGCGAAAAAGAAAACGAAGCGGATGAGGAAGCGCCTGCCGCAGCAGCGCCAGTGCAATCCGCAGCCACAAAGCCCGCAGCCGGAACGAAAGAAGCGGGGGTAAAGGCCCTGCCCGAGGGCGAAGCCCGCCTGCAAGGTTCAGGCCCTAGTCCGAAATTGGTTGCTGGAATCGGCAGGCGAAAATGCAGCAGTGAATCCGGGATAGAGCGCGCGCGGAGGCGTTCGTGGAATCCCACCTTTGCGCAAAGAACGCGCAAAGGTGGGCACCCGCGCCCCCACATTCTTCACGATGACAGGACGGTGGACGGCGGTCATGGCAGGCAATGAAAAACCCTCCCGCTGCGAGACGGGAGGGTTGGTAAAAAACGTAGTAAAGCGGCTAGGCGCGGACTACGTTGCCGGCCTGGAAGCCTTTGGGGCCTTTGAGCAGATCGAACTCCACGGTCTCACCCTCGTTGAGCGAGCGATAGCCGTTCTCCTGTATGGCGGAGAAATGTACGAAGACATCTTCGCCCGTGGAGCGCTGGATGAAACCATATCCTTTCGCCCCGTTGAACCACTTCACAGTTCCCTTCTCTCTCACGGAAATACTCCTTTCACCTGGTCGCGAAGAATTAGTTCCCCGGAGTTCCCCAACGTAGCCCCGGCGAACCGGGGGTACCCCCTCAAGAAAAACCGGTGGAACTCGGCTGCGTTTCTTTGCGTCGAAGAAAGTTACCCCAAAGCAAAAAACTCCCAGGCTCAGCGCCGAGCGCACAGAATGCGGCGTGAACTAATGGAGTCTCGACCAGCGGCGCTGTTTTCTAACGACCTACTCAAAACGTCAACCTGCTTTACAACTCGACCTCCGGCTGCGCCGAAGGAACGAGCAACGAATAATAAGCAGTGGTGAAACGTTTCGCAAGTAAAATTAGATGGTCCAGCCAAAATCTGACCGCGGGTCATATTAGGGCCGAAACGCTGCTTCCAGACTTCGCGTGCCTTCGACTGTCACCTTCGTTCCTTTTCCAATCGTTGTCGAGGGACTACGGTTGTAGGATTAGAGAAAATTTGTGCACTACGAAAACACAACGCTGACAATAAAGCCGCCGCCGGAGGAAGAGATGGTCCGGCCAAAAGCACCGCAGCCGGCGCGTGGTGGAGTCGTGATCTCGACGGTGAAATACCTGTTGCGGACCGATGTGCACACGTTCGCTTTTTCGGTCGCGGCCAACGCGATCCTGTCTTTTTTTCCTTTTGTTGTGCTGTTGATGACGCTGGTGCGGCGGGTCTTTCATTCCCACGGAATGTCGGACGTTGTGGTGGAGTTGCTGCGCGATTACCTTCCCGCGGGTCAGGATTTTGTTATCCGTAACCTGAACGCCATGGTAGGGGCACGCCAGCGAGTGCAGGTATTTTCGCTCGTCATCTTATTGGTAACATCGACGGGAATATTCGTGCCGCTGGAAGTGGCACTGAACCGCATCTGGCGCTTTCCCACTAATCGCTCTTACTTCGGAAATCAAGTGATCTCGCTGGGACTGGCTTTTGCCTGCGGGGTGCTGGCGCTGCTTTCGATTGCGATGACGGCGAGGATCATACGGCCTTTCGAATTTCTGCTGCACGGGCACGCCGTGGGAGTGCTGCGGCTGGCGGAATTCCTGGCAATGAAGGTATTTGCCATGGGCGCCAGCATCGCTATTTTCTTCCTAATCTACTGGATTTTGCCCAATGGCAAAGTCTCGGCGCGAGCGGTCCTGCCTACTGCCATCATTATGGGATTGCTGTCGGAGGCTCTGAAGTACGGTTACATTCTGGCTCTGCCCTGGCTGAATTTTGCCGAGGTGTACGGGCCGTTCGCGCTTTCGGTGAGCATGATGTTCTGGGCGTTCCTTACGGGACTGCTGCTGCTCGCCGGGGCGCATCTGAGCGCCGAGGCTTATCAGCGGCGAGGGGTCTAGCTTATTTTTCTTTATTTCTTTATTTCTCCACCGGAATGCTGCTAAAGGCGACTCCACGCCTGCGATTTACACGACAGATCACGTTCTCCAATATTTTCGGTAGAAGATTGACGCCTGGGACCGGCGCCAACGAGTTCTTTTCCACGTATTCTTCGGCTCCGGCTTCCACCAGCTTGTCGCGGTTTTTCTCGGTGAGGCTGCTCAACACGATCACGGGGATGTCGGCGGTTCTTGCATCTGCTTTTAGGGCCTTCAGGACGTCTGGGCCGCTCATCTTAGGCAAAATCATATCCAACAGGATTACGTCGGGCATGTGCTCGCGGGCGAGCTTAAAAGCGGACAATCCGTCTTCGGCGCAGACTACTTCATAGCCGGCCTCGGTAAGCACACGCTGGTTCTCGCGCAGCATAGTTTTGCTGTCGTCGACTAAGAGAATTTTCACGTTGGAGTACCCTCTCTGGGTGCCTATCGGCAAATTGGCGCGGCGAGATTAGGGAGAGCGGAAGGGGCGCGGTGTGGTCTTCCAACTGCCGACACCGTTGGGGGATAGGGAGCGCGTGCGGGACGCACGCTTGACAGCCGGGGAGACGCCGGCGCTACTGCAGCGTTACTATTTCGCCGTTAGAGCGGCTAGCTCGCGGCGCGCTTCCTGGGCGGGAATGAAATCGGGGTCGGCGTTCTTCCAGATGTCGAGTAGTTGCTGGTAACTTCTGGTCGCGGCCGCGCGATCGAACTGAGCCTGGGCGCGAGCCGTTCCCAGCAGGCAGAGACCATAGTCGGGATTCTGACCGCCGTTGGTCGCCTCTTCGAGGCCTAGTCCGCGGTAGCGAATTCCGGGTTCAAAGTCGGTCACGGCTTGCTGCGCGTGGTTCATGGCGAGAGTTGCGAGCCCCAGCAGATGAGGGGCCTTCGTAGCAAGGATATAAGGCATGGCGGGGGTCAGTAGCCCCGCCACCTGTTCGGGATGGTGGGCTGCCAGAGCAGCGGCGGCCTTTATTTCGGGCATATAAATGTCGTTGACCAGGGTATTGTAGGGAACCGCAGCGGCCAGTCGCTCGACTTCTTTTATGGCGGCTACTTCCTCCCCACATAATGCAAGCGCTAACGCGGCATCGGGAACAGTTGCCACGGAGTGGTCAAGATTCAGGCCATGGTGAGCGGCCCCACGGGCGGGGCCACAACTGGAGACCAGCGCATCGTGCACTGCCTCAGTCGCATAGAACCCTCCCGCTACGTCAAGCAAATGCTGCTGCTCGGCTTTTTGAGCCGCTAGCTCCCACTGCTGATCCGCTTCGTGCAACCTCCCCAGAAAGAGATACAGGATTGCTGCGCTGCCTTGCACGAGAAAACCATCGGGATGGCTGGCACCCCACTGTATGTGCTTTTCCCAGGGCCGCCCGGCAATGAAATCATCCGCAATCGCATTACTGTGATAGGCAGTGTCATCTCCGCCACCCTGATCCACGGCCTCTTTGAAGTAGCGATCGGCTTCATGGGTGCGATCCAGGGCGAGCAGCGTGCTGGCTGCATTCGTGGCCGCAGTATTGTCCCAGCGAGCGATCTCCCAGGTCTTCTCGTAACCCTTCGCCGCCTCCTGGTAATTGCCGATAATGGCATAGACGGAGGCCATATTGTTCCAGGCGGCGGCGTCCCACTGGTAAGTGGCAACGAACAGCTTGTAGGAATCCAGCGCCTTGGGCATATCGAAATGCTGCAAGGCGTATTGGGCCTCGATGTACATGCGTTCGCGCTCGGTAACCCGTTCGCGCAGATCGTATGCCTTCTTCAAGAGCGCGTCGGCCTTGGCAGCGGCTCCCTCATTGCCGTACGCTACACCCAGCCGGGCATAGGCCATGGCAAAGGTCGGGTCGAGCTGGATCGCCTCCTGATAAAAAGAAGATGCCTGAAAATCGCGCCCCATGCGGTGTTCGTCTTCTCCCAGGGAAAACGCATGGAAGGCTTGCAGCGACGCGGTAGTGACGTTGGTATAGGGCGTGGTGAGTTTCTGAATGGATGCCATCGACTCACCCAAGCGAGCGCGCATAGCCGTGGCTGCATTGGAAACTGCCTGCAATACTCCGGTCTTGTCTGCCGCGGTGACTTGCTCGCGGGCGATGACCTCTCCGGTTCCGCAGTTCACGGCGTTGATCTGAATGACGTACGACGACCCGAGATTGGCGATGCTTCCTGCCAGATAGGCTTTTACCCCAAGGCGCTGGCCGAGTTGCTGCGCCAGATCGGGCGTGATTTTTTGGTCGCGCGCCTGGCCCAGATATTGCAGGTTGTTGTGGAGCTCGGCGTCGCTTACCAGGCGCAGCATTGGGGACTGCTCGAGTTGGATGGCGAGCGCTTCTTTTAAGGTGGCGTCGAACACCGAATCGCCGGTCTGATTGGTGAAGTCGGCGAGGATCAGCAGATCTCTGTCGGTGATTTTCGGAGTTTGATGCTTATTCCAGTAAACTCCTCCGGCGATCAACGCCAGAACGACAACGGCCGCGGGGATTACGAATTTCAACCACGGCTTAGAGGGAGGTGCCTGCGGCATGGCCGCCGCGCTGGCTGAAGAAGGCGCGCTTGCCGACGCCTCAGTCGGAGAAACAGAAGACGCGGATACTGCAGCGGCGTGGCCGCTGGTTTTGTTGGCGGCGACGGGCGCGGCGGGAGGCGATTCCGCTTGAGGCGCGGGATTTTGCACCGGCACCGAAGAGGAAGTGCCGGCTACTGGAGCACTGGCCGATGAAACCCGGCCCGAATCCAGATCACGCCTCAACCGCAGCAACTCCGACTTGATATCGACAGCGTGCTGGTAGCGCAAGTCGCGATCTTTTTCGAGGGCGCGGTTGATCACATCTTCGAGTTTGGGCGGCAAATCGGGATTCAGGCGCACGGCTGCGACCGGCGCACGATTCATGATGGCATCGAAAATCACGCCGGAGGTTTCGCCGTGAAACGGCAGGCCTCCGGTTGCCATTTCGTACATCACGATTCCGAATGAGAACAGATCGGTGCGGGCATCGAGCGGCTTGCCGCGCACCTGCTCCGGCGACATGTAAGCGACCGTCCCCAGCGCCGATCCCGGACTGGTCAAGTGCTGCGCGCTGTCGCCGTCGGTCTTGGTGGCTTCCCCGGGATCGAGCACACGGCTGCTATCCTGTGTGACCTTGGCCAGGCCGAAATCCAGAATTTTCGCCGAGCCGCGCGCGGTCACAAAAATATTGGCGGGCTTGATGTCGCGGTGAACGATGCCCTTGGAATGCGCGGCATCGAGCGCGTCGGCAATATCGATCGAGATGCTCAGGAGTTTCTGGAGTTCCAGCGGCGTGTCGCCGATGAGACGCTTGAGTGTCTCGCCCTCGAGATACTCCATGACAATGAAGGCGAGCCCACCCTCTTCGCCGATGTCGTAGATGGTGCAGATGTTGGGATGATTGAGCGCGGATGCAGCTTGCGCTTCGCGGCGAAAACGGCTGAGGGTCGCGGCGTCGCGGATCACGTCATCGGGGAGAAATTTCAGGGCGACGAAGCGGTGCAGGCGCGTGTCTTCCGCTTTATAGACCACGCCCATGCCTCCGCCACCGAGTTTCTCCATCACTTTGTAGTGAGAGATGTTTTGCCCAATCATGATTTCGGAGACGTCCGCAATGTCCTGGGAAAGAACACAGGGAGCCATCTTAGGGGCGCGGCGGAAGCAAAGTCAACGCAGCGAAACTGCTCCACTAACAGAATGGGACGGAAGTTCGGAGTTGGGTGAATGTCGGTCGCTGAAATCCACAGGCTCGTTGTGACACCCGTCACAGCTTTGTTTCGGTAGCAGGGCTTAGGATGACTGCGGTTTCCCAAACCTTTCGAGCAGACTACTTTGCGGTGACGTATGAATAGGCGTCTGCTCGCCGATTTTTCGCCAATTTACTGCGCGCTGATTTTCTCAGGCTTCAGCCTAATCGCTCTGAATATTGCCCTGCCGGAGGCTCTGCGCGCGCAGGATGCGCCAACTGACCTCGCGCTCCCGTTGGATCGTGGCCTATTCGCGCCGAGTCGGGGGAATTACCCTTATCCTCGGCCTATTGCACCCCTGCCGACTCCGCTGCCTCCACGCCCGCCATGGCGAAATCCAATTTCTCCCGGCCCGGGTAATCTGACACAAATGGTTCAAGCCGCAGGCATGATCTTCTCTGGCCAGGTGACTCATGTTGGGAGGACCGGCCCAGTTTCCGGGAAAGAGCCCGCCGCTACTGCAGTCACTTTTCAGGTGGAGCACGCCATGCGAGGGACGGCGAGTGGACAGAGCGTGACTATTCACGAGTGGGCGGGGCTGTGGTCGAGAGGCGACCGTTATCGCGTCGGTGAGCACGTGCTGCTGTTTCTTTATCCACCCAGCAGGCTAGGTCTCACCAGCCCGGTATCTGGAGCCATGGGAAGATTCGCGGTCGGGCGGCAAGGCCAGATCCTGTTGAGTGCACAACATGTGGATGGCTTTGCGGGCCACCCTGTGCTCGGGGGCAAGAGATCGGTGGCCTACCCGGAGTTCGCCGCGGCCGTGAGAAAAGCGAACGAGGGGGCATTGTCCAAGTGAGTCGGAAGGAAAAAATCGGAGGCCGCTCATTATTTCAGTTGGCGAAGATCTGCACTCTCGTCGTATCCCTTGCTCCTGTTTGCCAAGCCGGCGGACCCGGATATGTGGCAGGTTCGAGCTACTTCAATTCGTCGAGCATGGGCCAGCCTCTGACCTGGGCACAGGGCCAGGTAAACTACTACACCGATCAGGGAGACCTGAGCCCTATCCTGCCGAATGGCGCGGCCAACGTACTTGTCGCCAACGCCTTCAGTCAATGGACCTCCGTGGGCGCGGCCGCAATTACAGCCACTAACCCCGGCGAACTGGCTGAAGACGTGACCGGCAGCAACATCGCTGTCGATTCCAGCGGCGTGGTCAGCGCGCCAGCCGACATTAGACCGTCGGCCACCCAGACTCCTGTAGGCATCGTTTATGACTACGACGGCACGGTTACCGAGGCTCTGCTGGGGGTTGGGGCCGGCAGTCCGTCAGAATGCTTCTGGAACGCGGTCTACGGGGGCGCGGACAACTTCGGCACGACAGCCAATTTTCTGCACGCTCTGGTAGTGATTAACGGCCAGTGCGCCCTGCAATCCTCGCAACTTACGGATGTGGAATACCGACTGGTGCGGGTGCTGGGGAGCGTGCTCGGCTTGGGCTGGTCGCAGATGAATCTGAACGTCATTACCGGCGTCCCGCGACCCACAACCGATGACTTTGACGGTTTTCCCGTCATGCATTTTATGGATCTGGTGAGCTGCGTCCCCATCACGATCTGCTATCCAAATCCTTATCAACTCGCCCCCGATGATGCAGCTGCGATTTCGCGGCTATACCCCGCCAGTCCCTCCGGAGCTTCGAACTCTCCGGTGCGCATTTACGGTTCTGTTTATTTCGCCGATCACTTTGGCAATGCAGGGCAACCGATGCAAGGCGTAAACGTAGTCGCGCAGTGGATCGATCCTTCCACGAATCTACCCTCGCACCGCTATGCGGCTGCGGCGGTGTCTGGATTTCTCTTTGCCGGCAACGCCGGCAATCCTGTCACAGGTTTCAACGATCCGCTGGGCAATCCCTACAGCGAGTTTGGATCATCCGATCAAAGCCTGGAGGGATTTTTCGACCTCGCAGGTTTGCCAAATCCTGACGGGTTTAGCACGGTGCAATATCAACTCACGGTGGAAGCGATCGATCCTGCGCTATCCACCGGCGTCTGTCCCTACGATCCGACGCAGGTTGCGCCTTCGGGAGCGCTGCAATCCGTGTCGTTTCTGGTTACGGTCGATGCAGCCGGAGAAACACAGCAAGATATCGTTATTCCGCAGAGCGGGCAGTCCGTGCCCTCCTGGGCGGTTTCCGAGAGCTGGGGCGCTCCAGCGGTTATTCCAAGCCCGGGCGATTGGATTGGTTCGCTGAGCGGCTATGGGGACGTGGCTTACTTCTCGATGCCAGCCCAGGCCAACCGAACTCTATCGGTGGCCGTGACGGCGCTGGATGAAACTGGCGTTGCGACCGAATCGAAAGTCGCTCCTGTGGTTGGGATCTGGACCTTGGGCGACGCACAAAACTCAGCTCCGCCTACTCTGACGCCCGTTCCCTTCAACACCCCGACCTTTGGCATGAGCCGTCTCGACGCGCAAGTCTTGGCTTCGAACAGCTTTATCATCGGGATCGCAGACATGCGCGGGGATGGCCGCCCCGATTACCACTACCACGCCCACGTGCTATACGGCGACTCAGCGACTCCAGCGCGGCTGCCGGTCAGCGGAGGAGCGATCACGGTGCAGGGCATCGGGCTTTCTCCCAGTCTCAATATTACCGTGGGCAACAGCGGCGTGCCTGTGGTTGCGACCAATGCCAGCCAGGTTCTGGTAGCGGCTCCGGCACAGGTTGATGGGCCGCAGACGATTACTGTCACCGATCCAATTAGCGGAGCTTTTTCGATCATGACCGACGCGGTGACTTTCGGGGCCGCGGCTACCGACGTGCTTCTGCCGTTGTGGGGAGCCGGCAATCCGCCGACACCGGTTGGTACTCAAGCTACCAACCCTCTAGTCGCGAGGGTGGTCGCTGCTGACGGGGTCACTCCAGTGTGGGGGGCAACCGTGGGATGGACCAACACCAACCGCGCTGCCTTCTCAGCCTGCGGCGGCTTGTCGAGTTGCTCGGCCATCACCGATGAAAGCGGAACTGCCTCCACTTGGGTTACGCCGGAAGCCCCGGGGGTTGCGACCATCACGGCAACTCTAGCGCCTGGCGTCTACAATCCGGCGCAGGCGGTCGTCGGCACGCTGTACGGATGTTTTGGCTGTTCTGGATCGGCCTCCGATATCGGAGTCAGCACGCCACTGCTCTTTATCGCCAACGGAGCATCGGTCATCGTGCCGCTTACGGCTCGGGTGGTAAGCAACGGCGCGCCGCAAAATGGGGTAGCGGTATGCTTCTACATCGCGCAAGGCGTGGGTTCGTTGAATCCCGCCACTCCTGGATGCACGATCTACAGCTACCCTGTGTCTGCAAAGGCGGTCACCAACAGCGGCGGTTACGCGTCGGTCACGCTGACGCTGATCAACTTCATCTCTCACGTGCAGGTCGTGGTGTGCGTCGCATCCGGATCCCCGTGCCAAACCGTCTCTGGCAATGCGGTGGCTCCGGCGCTGATGAACCTGCAGGCCGTGGCGGGAGCCGACCAGGTGGTCGCGGGTCAGGCCTTTCAACCCTTGACGGTTCGTGTTACCGACAGCTCCACGCCGCCAAATCCAGTCCTCGGCGCTAGTGTGCTGTTTCAATCTACGGTACTGCGTTCAACCGGAGACAATCTCGGGCTAACTGGTGGCGATTCGCAATCTGGAATGCCTATCATTCTCAGCGAGAGCCAGAGCAGCGTAGCAAGCGATGGCAACGGTTTGGCCAGCATTCTTCCTTTCGTGGGGCCTTTCACTGGGTCACTGCAGGTAGAAATCCAAGTTTCGGCTGGAGCCTCGGCTTCGTTGCAGGACGAACTGGAGGTTTATCCGGCCATCGGCGGAAGTGCACCTTGAAAGGCGGTGACTACAGGCCTGCGACCGATTTCTGATGGCCGTGAAGCTAATTGTTGCGGGTCGGGACGCGACGTGGTCTCTGCTTCGCTGAAACTGACCTGATGATGAGCTTGCGACGTCCCGCTGCGGGCATCGGCACTTTGGCGCGGTTGAGAGCTACATTCATCAGATCGAGGACATCGCGATCCTCGAGTACCCGTTCGTCTGGCGCGCCCAAGTTATACAAACGGATATTTCGAACCACGTTGCCCTTTCCCTGAAGGCGCTTTGCGGGATCGGGCAGGCCTGCGCCTTGCAGAAAACACAGGGTGACGCGGCCGGGCGGGAGCACTAGGGAGAAGATCGCTTCCGAGGGGCGCTCGCTGGGGCCGAAGCCGATCACCAGCCAGTTGTAATTGTCGTAGGCCATTTCGACGGCGCCGGGGACGAGCTTGCGCATTTTTGCGAGGGCGCGGCGGGCGAAGGCCGCGATCTGGGGATCGTATTTTTCGAGGAAGGAGTTGAGTTGTTTTTCGGCGTCGGGTTGTGCGGCCGGGATGGGCTGTTTTTGTTTACGCATTTTCGACCCAAGAATGCCGTTATGGAGTAGTGCCTTAGCCGAAATGTACGTCAACGGAAACTTTTCGGCCGTCACTGACAGGACTTGTTCTCCGTTTCGATATCTACCCGGCGTTGAAACGCCGGGCTATTGTCGGGCGTCCCTGCGGGACGCTTTAAGCGGCTATTGCTTTGTCTATATGCTTCGTTATGCTTCGTCATTTCGAGGCAAAGCGACTCTCGCGGAGAAACCTGTTTCGTGCCCGCACGGGCAAACAGCAGGTTCCTCCCTTCGGTCGGAATGACAAGAGTCTCGGACCGGTCGGAAGGCAAGAGACTCGTGGCTACACTGCCGAGCCGAAAGCCGCAGCCCGAAGCCCGCTTCACTTCTTCGTCCATTGATCGACCCATGCATTTACTGTTTCGTACCAGAGGTGGCCGTTTTGCGGCTTCATCACCCAGTGGCCTTCGTCGGGGAAATACAGCATCTTCGACGGGACGCCTTCCATCTGCAGCGTGGTGAATAACTGCAGGCCTTCGCTTACGTCGAGCCGGTAATCTTTCTGGCCGTGGACTACTAGCGTTGGCGTCTTGAAATTCTTCGCGTACTGGTGCGGCGACCACTTTTGGTAGCCGGCGCGATTGTCGTAGGGCGTGCCTTTGAACTCCCAGTTGTTGAACCAGAGTTCTTCGGTTGTGCCCCAGGCGGATTCGGCGTTGAACATGCCGTCGTGCGTGACGATGCATTTGAAGCGGTCGGTATGGCCGAGAATCCAGTTGGTCATGTATCCGCCGTAGCTGGCGCCCAGCGCGCACTCCCGGTCTTTGTCGATGAACGGGTAAGTTTTCTCGGCGTAGTCGAGGCCTTTCATGAGGTCTTCGTAGGGAGCGCCGCCCCAGTCGCCGTTGATGGCGTCCATAAACTTCTGGCCGTAGCCGTTTGAGCCGTGGAAGTTAATCATGATGACCACGTATCCGCTAGCGGCGAAGAGTTCGGGATTCCAGCGGAAGCTCCAGTCGTCTCCCCAGGCTCCCTGCGGGCCGCCGTGGATGAGGAATTTAACTGGATATTTCTTCGACGTAGTGGTGTCGCGTGCGTTCGACAGTTCAGGGCCTGAGCTGTTCGTGAGCCACTGCGCGCCTGAGTTCGGAGGCATCACGAGAAAGCCTTCGACCCTGTCGCCGTGCGCGCCCGTGAACCAGAAAGATTCGAGCGGCTGCATGCTGACTTGCGACAAGAGGCCATCGTTCAAATGAGTAAGCTGGTCAATACCGTTACAGTCATCTTCACGACGAGTCTCAACAGGTGGCTTGTTCTTGCACGCATCGTTAACCGGAATGGTGCGATAGATTTCGGCTGGCGCCTTTAGAGACATGCGCGTGAACAACAGAGTAGTTCCATCCGGTATGACGACCAGATCGTCGTTGAATCCCGCGGATATGAGTTCCGGCATTTCAGGATGCGAGGTGCCCGCATAGTCTTGCTCCAAAAAGCCTGGCCGTATCCTAACCACAACGATCGGCGACTCGCCCTGTTTTTCGGTGACAAAGTAAATGCGGGAGGAGTCCGTATCCCAAGCTATGGTTCCCACCCACGTGTTGTTCAAATCGGTTGCGGTTGGCACCTCTCCTTTGCGGCCTGTCTTGCGGTCGTACAGCATCAACCGGAAGCGGTCGGCCTCGTATCCCGGACGCTGCTGGGCGCGGTAGGCGATGTAGCGGCCGTCGGGCGAGTAGAGTGGGGTTGAGTCGCTGGCGGGATTGTCGGCGGTTAGGTTTTTGGTTTGGGCTAAAACCTTGGCCGCGTAGTTACTTGGCTGGGCGGCGCTCGCTTCGCTCGCGGGAGGGACGAATGCGTCCGTCCCCACATGGCCTGTGCTCACATGGTCTGTGCCCACACTGACTGGAACTGTCCACAGATCGTTGTTGGTGGAAGCGGCTGGGTTCTTGTCGTGATTCGAGGTGTAGCAAAGCTCCTGGCCGTCGGGCGAGAAGGCGTAGTTGTCCTGCCCGCCTAGGGAGAAGACTGGAGCATCGTAATCGCCGGGCGTGAGATCGACCGGGGCCATCGCCGAGCTACATGGCTGCTCCGAGGTCGCATTCGCCATATCGGAGGCCGGAGCTCCAGTCGATGCGCTGTCGACTCGCGGCGGGATAATCCACGTACATGGCTGAACTGTGAAGAGGTGGGTGCGCTTGCCTTCTCGATAGGAATCCCAGTGACGGTAAAGCAGGTGATCGAAGATCAGGGCTTTCACCTTGGACTCTTTGAACTCTTTCAGCTTGCTGGCATTGCAGGCAGTTTCCGCTTCCGGCGTGCCGTCGCATTCAGGGTAGATATCGGACTTGAACAGAATGTTCTTGCCATCGGGAGACCACAGTTCTCCGCTTGCTTCGGTGGCCATCGACGTCAGCTTGTGGACGTTAGTCACCTTTCCCGCCGTGCCGTCGAAATCGGCGATCCAGACTTGCGATCCCTCTTCTTTCGTCGAGATGAAGGCGAAGTGCTCGCCATCCGGTGACCAGCGTGGACGGTCTCCATCTTGATCCGCGATGATTTCGTGTTCCTTGCTTCCCATGTCTCGCAAATTCGGCGAGACCCTTCGACTGGGCTCAGGGCGGGCATGGGGCACCCCACCTTTATCGTTACTACTTTTTTCTTCTGATCCAATCAGAGGCACGATCCAGATGTGTGGCGTCCTGGTGTTCCCTTCGAGATCGACGTCGACCACACTGAAGATCACCCACTTTCCGTCGGGCGAGACTTCGGGTGCGCCCACACGCTTCAGCTTCATCATGTCTTCGAAGGTGAAGGGATGTTTGGACTGGGCTACGGCGGGTAAGGCGAATGCAATCAGAGTAAAGGCCAGAATGAAGCGGCGCATGAGGGCTCCTCGACAAACGGGCAAGTGTAGCAGATGCGGCGTGGATGGAAAGGTCCAGAGCATCGTAACGGCAAGAACAGCAGATTCCTCCCTCCGCTTCGTTTGGTGGGAATGACAAACCTTCCGCCTGTCGACGCGATTAGCCCGATTACGACGCGGCGGGCTCCCAGGGATTTATCAAGCGGATGCCACAGTCTTCAAAATCTGAGGTGTCGCGGGTGGATAGAGTCGCGCCGTGAGCTTGGGTGATGGCTGCAATTTGCGCGTCAAAGAGGCTGATCGGGCGGCCACGCGTGCGCCGGTTCGCGGCGATAGGCGCGAAGGCGCGCGCAGCATCTTCATGGAAGGGGAGTACGCGACCGGGAAAGAGCGCTGTAAACATCGTTTGAGCAGCAACGACCAGCCCATCGCGGCGTTTGCCCCGCGGAAGCAATTCGATTCCCTGAAGAATCTCGGCCATGCTGATGCTGGTTGTGAATAGCTGGGCGCTCGGCCGCTGCGCGAGCCAATGGCGAACCGCTGGATTTGGCGAGGAAGACATCAACTCCGACAACACATTGGTGTCGAGAACGATCACGAAAAGAGTTTCCTGATCCTGCTCTCGGGCATGGGTTCACGCTTTGGGATTTGCAGATTGACTCCGCCAAGAGGAGCAAAGAGCTTGCGAATCGCCTCGCCGAGATTCTCCGGCTGAGGATCGGGGTAGGCTAGTGCAATTTTGAGAAGCTCGCGGGCTTCCTGTTCCATGGAGCGGCCGTTGCGCGCGGCGCGGATGCGGAGGCGGCGCTTGGTCGTCTCGGGGAGCTTTCGGATGGTTATACTCGCCATGACATCAATGATAGCACTGATGGCAATGATTGCAAGGTTAGGCTTCGGGCTTCGGGCTTCGGGCTTCCAGATGCATAGCGCTGAGACTCTAGCTACAGTTTTGCCGATCCCGAGGCCAGTGGCGAGACGCCCCTGGTACAGCCGGCGGGACGCCGGCGCTACATCTGACGAGTGAATCTCTGAACAGCGAAGACCAAATTTTTCTGACGGCAACCCCTTGAGTGAAATGGCATCCAAGGTAGCGGCAGAACTGCAGCGCCCTACCCCCGGCCTCGCTGAGCGGAGAGGGGTCGGGGGAGGGTCGCCGCGGTGCTGGGGCAGCCCTCCCCGAAATCTCGCAGCGTTCGCATCCTTCTCCCTCCGACAAACTTCGGCTGAATTCGGTAAACTACGGGCATATGAAACCGGGGTTCTGCTGCGCTTTCGTTTTCCAGATTCTCTTAGTTTGCATGCTCGCCACAGCGCCTGCTCCGGCGCAAGAAGGGTCCTTAGAAAACAAGCCGCCGGAAGGCGTCACGCCGGAAGAAATCATTAAACATTTCGCGGGCAAGGAGAAGGAATTCAAAGAGGCGCGCGATCAGTACACCTACAGGCAGGACATCACGGTAAAGACCCTCGATGGCAGCACGACCACCGGGGAGTATCACGAAGTTTTCGACGTGCTCTTTGACGACAAGGGTCACCGCATTGAGAACGTGGTTTTCGCGCCGCAGTCGAGTTTGGAGCAGGGCGGGCTTTCACTGGACCAGGGCGATGTGCAGGACTTTCGCAACCGGCTGCCGTTTGTGCTCACCACCGACGAGATTCCGGAATACAACATTCTCTACGTGGGTCAGCAGTCGGAAGACGAATTGCGCTGCTATGTGTTCGACGTCGCACCCAAGCAGATCGTAGGAAAGAAGAGGTATTTCCAGGGGCGCATCTGGGTGGACGATCACGATTTTCAAATCGTAAAAACTTACGGGCAGGCGGTTCCGGAGATTCGCGATACGAAGAAGAAGGGCAAAGAAGAACATCTCTACCCGAAGTTCACTACCTGGCGACAGCAGATCGATGGAAAATATTGGTTTCCTACCTACACGCGGGCCGATGACATGCTGCACTTCAACCTGAACGATATTCACATCCGCGAGATCGTGAAGTATGAGGATTACAAGCGCTTCGGATCGAATGTGAAGATTCTGTACAACGGACAGGAAGTTCCGAAGGCGGATCAGAAGGCTCCGGCGCCAAAGCCGGACGGGACACCCTCTCCGCAGCCTCCACAGAAGTAGCTGCCAGCCGAAACTAAGATCCCTTACTTTGCTCGGGATGAAAGTTCTATCGGCGAGTTTAATAGAACAAATACTTTCGCCATTTATCGTCGCTGCGGCCCATCAGGCGCATGATGTGGCGGCTGGTGTGGAGGTTGAAGGCGCGGGGCTCGCGCATCAGCTTCATGCCTGCTTCGAGGGGAAACTGATTGCCTTTGCGGCGGTTGCAGGAGTGGCAGCAGGCTACTAGATTTTCCCAGGTGGAAGAGCCCCCGCGGGAGCGCGGGATCACGTGATCGAGGGTTAACTCACTCGAAGAAAGCACGGTGGCGCAATACTGGCAAGTGTTGCGGTCGCGCAGCAGGATATTTTTTCGCGACAAAGCGCGGCTTTGGTGGGGGATGCGGCGGTACTCGAGCAGGCGAATTACTGAAGGCACGCGCATGGCGATGCGGGCCGCGTGCAGGAAATGGCCATTCTCTTCTTCGGTCATCGCCACGCCTTTGAGCACGAGCACGAGAGCGCGGCGCGCGGCGCAAACATTAATCGGCTCGTACGATGCGTTCAGCACCAGCACGGGGGCGTGCAGGGCGTTGCCGTTGCCATCGCGGGGCACGGCCGCCGACACGAACAGGCCGGCGGCATAGTGGCCCGGTGGTCCGGCGTCGCTTTCTAGTCTGGCAGACATAGCTAAATTCCTACCACTTTGGCCAATGATCGTTCGGCCGCTGGGCTTTCTTCTTCAGGTCCGTACTGATTTTCGTCACGAATCTCGACGTGTTGCGCGGAAATTTTCAGTGTGCGTGCGACCGTTGCTACCCAGACTTTTGCGGCCCCGGCCCGCCGCAAAACCAGCGAACACTCCGATGCAGTGGCGCCGGTGGTGTAAACGTCGTCGACCAACAGCACTTCGCGTCCCCTCACTTCTTCGGGATGCGAAACTGCAAACGCTCCGCGGAGGTTCGCGCGGCGCTGGTGCGCGGTGAGTCCGGTTTGCGAACTAGTGTCACGTTTTCTGATCAGGCCATCTACATACAAACGAAAGCGATCTTTATCTCTATCTCTATCTCTCGCCGGATTGATTTTCATGGCGGAGCGAGCAATCAGTTCAGCCTGGTTGTAGCCGCGTTGCCGGAATTTGGCGCGATGAAGAGGAACCGGAATCACAGTTACGGCGCCAGGAGCGATGGCTGGTTCGAGTGCTGCGATCGCTTCCCAAAGCATGCGACCAAGAACGTTGGCGGCGGGAAGTACGCGACCATACTTCAGAAGATGAATCAACTCGCGCAGTCCGCCTTCGTAGCTTCCATAGGCGAGAGCGCGCGCGAAGGGCGGTTCGATGCGGCGGCATAATCCGCAGCGAGGATCATTCGCGGCGTCCCCCTCAGTCTCGGAAAAAGCATGCGGAGAGAACAGACGCTCACCGCAGATTGTGCAGGTTCCACCCTCGATGGGTTGCATGGCGTCAAGGCACGGCAGACAGACCGGCAGGCGCGAGATCTTGACTAATGGTGCGCCGCAGATGCGGCAATCGGAGGGAAATAAAACCGCGAAGAGACTTTCGGCAATATTGCTCGAGGCTCTTGCCAACGGCGAATTTTCGAACCACAGGGCGCCGTTGCGCGAAGCAATAGAAGGCCCTGCCACTGCAGCTTTGGCCTGGGCAGCCCGAATTCGGTCTCCACTACTGCTGAAGACGGCCTCCCTGATGCCCGAAAAAGTCGATACCGGGCGGGCGAGACTTTCCTTGCCTTAACAATGAGTATAGCGGCCTTTGGGCCGGCTAGGCAACGTTCCGATAGTTATCTGGCGGCTTCGCGGATGTGGGGGCTTTGCTTCGCGCCAGAGAATCTTTCCCGGGACGATCCTGGACGGGGATGAACGCAAGACGATAATCCCGGCGGAAACATTCGCCGCAGCGCACCGGCTGCAGAAGAAAAATTGGCAGAAGATAACGCTCGGAGAAATTGCGCCGCCGCGAACGGAAAGCGATCTCACTGCCGCAATCGTTACAGCGAAATTCCAGGTGACGTTGGAACCACGGGTGGTTCGGAAAATTACTTTTCACACTACAACCTCCGGATCAAGCTTCGAAGGGGCGGTACACAGCAGGTGAAGTTATCTTACTATGACGGCGCGGCACAAGCCAGTGGAGTGCTGGAAAGCCACGTCCCACTTGTAATGCGAAGGCCTCGCATGCTAACGTGCGCCGTTCGCTTGTCTTAGATGAATGGTTGCTTTCATCCCGCAATACTGAGGATCTATCTATGAGCAGTTCAGTCCCCGGCGACACGGGACCCGCGGTCAAGAAACACGTTCCCTTCGTTCCGGAGCACATGGAGATGAAGGAATTCACGCTGCGCGCCGTGCTGCTTGGGCTTCTCATGACGATTGTTCTGGGAGCGGCTAACGCGTATCTGGGATTGCGCGCGGGGATTACGATTGCAGCGACGTATCCGGCCGCGGTGATTGCAATGGCAGCGATGCGGGCATGGAAAGGATCGCTGCTCGAAGAAAATATCGCACGCACCGCGGGTTCGATCGGCGAGTCGGTTGCGGCGGGCGCAATCTTTACGCTTCCGGCATTTCTTCTGGCGAAGGCGTGGCCTTCTTTTCGTTTCGCCGATGCCTACTGGAAGTCGACGGCGCTCATCATGGTGGGCAGCATTCTCGGGGTGCTCTTTATTTCTCTCGTGCGACGGGCCATGGTGGAGGATCCGGAGCTGCCTTTTCCAGAATCGCTGGCGGCCTCGGAGATTCACAAAGCGGGACAGCGCGGCGCGCAGGCGGCGAAATATCTTTTCTGGAATATCGGCATTGGCGGCGTGATTTACATGCTGGGGAAATTTGGCCTGTTCTCCGCTGACACAGATCTGCACGTTGGGGTTGGAAGTTTGGGACACAGTCAGGTCCGGCTCGGAAGCGCAGGAAGCGCGCGCGTGCTGCCCACCGGTGGAACGACGATGTTCGCGGCTCCCAGCGTGAGTCCGGCATATCTCGGCGTGGGCTATATCATCGGCGTCAGGCTGGCGTCGATTCAGTTTGCAGGCAGCGTGTTGGCTTGGGGACTGCTGGTTCCACTGCTGCTCTTTTTTCTTGGTCCGCAATTGAGGGCGTATATTCCTGCGGATACTCCTGATAACTGGGCGACGATGGCGGACGCGGTGTGGCGTTACATCGTGCGACCGATCGCCGTCGGCGGAATGCTGGTGGGCGCAGCCTACACTTTATTCAAAATGCGCGCCAGCTTGACGGCGGGAATTGGGAAGGCCTTCGCAGACCTGCGCCAGACGGCCGATCAGCAGGCTGCGTTGAAGCGTACGGAACGCTATATGAGTTCTAAAACCGTTTTCGGCTTGATCGCCGTCATGTTTGTGCTGATGTGTTTGCTTTACATACGAATCTCGGGCTTGTTCTGGCCAGCGATTCTGGCTGCGGTGGTCATGATTGTGGTGGGATTTTTCTTTGCCACAGTGTCGGGCAATCTGGTGGGATTCATCGGCTCGTCGAACAATCCGATTTCTGGATTGACGCTTTCAACTTTGCTGATCGCGGCGCTGCTGATGGTGGCGTTGGGGGTTTCAGGCGGGTCGGGTGTGGCAGCTGTGCTTGGAGTGGCAGCGGTGGTTTGTGTTTCGTCAGCGGTCGCGGGCGAGCTTTTGCAGGATTTTAAAGTTGGCTACATTCTTGGGGGAACGCCGCAGAAAATTCAGGCAGCGGAGTTGATTGCGGTGGTCGTAGCTAGTTTAGTTATGTATTTTCCTCTCATGCTGCTGCACGAGGGCAGCATCAAGGCTGGCGGAGTTGGGTTTGGCGGTGCGGAGTTGCCTGCACCGCAGGCTGGGCTTATGGCGACGCTAGCTCAGGGCATTGTGGGACATGACATGCCATGGCCTCTGGTGGTGGTGGGAATTCTTTTCGGCATCTCGATGATCATGATGCAGGTGAAGAGTCCGATGCTGGTGGCGGTGGGAATGTACTTGCCCTTCGGAACGACATTTGCGATTTTTGTCGGCGGTGTGTTTCGGTCGCTGGGAGACTGGGTTGCCGAGCGCCGTGGTTTCAACGCCGCTCAGAAAGCTCGCGTGGAAAACGCTGGAGTGCTGGTCGCGTCGGGCTTAATTGCGGGTGAGGCCTTGCTCGGCCTGGTTTGGGCGGGGTTGCAGTTCGTGCCGTCGTGGGGCGCGCCGAATCATCCGCCGCAGATTTTCAGCGATCCGTCTTATTTGGTGGGAGGAATGATCGTACTGGCTGGGCTGGCGGCTTTGATGATCTTCTTGCCGGTTTCGGCTGCGGGTGATCCGAATGAGCCAGCGCCGCCGACTGCGATGATGTAGCTGCCCAGAGATTTCCGCGCAGGATTCCGTTCTTTTCGCGCGTTAGTGCCTCATGTCGATCTCCGAAAATATTGCGGTTGTGCACGAACGCATTGGCGTGGCGGCGCAGCGTGCTGGGCGCAGCGTCGGCGATGTGACGTTGATGGCGGTGAGCAAGACGCAGGCCCCGGAACAAGTTCGCGAGGCTTATGGCGCGGGGCTCAGGATATTTGGGGAAAATCGCGTCCAGGAATTTGCCGGCAAGGTTGAGGCTCTACGCGATTTGCCTGACGCAGAATGGCACTTGATCGGGCATTTGCAGAGTAATAAGGCGGCGAAGGCGGTGGGGTTGTTCCGAAATATCGATTCGATCGACTCGTTGAAGCTGGCCGAGAAGCTGGACTTGGCTGCGCAGAAACTCGGCCGCAAGTTGGACGTGCTGATCGAAGTCAACGCAGGCGGTGAGGTGGCAAAGAGCGGCGTGGCTCTGCATTCTCCTGCGCTGGAAGAGTTGCTGCTCTCCGCGAGGCGGTTCGAAGCGCTTGCGTTTCGCGGACTGATGACGGTGCCTCCGTTTACCGACAATCCCGAAGACGCTAGGCCCTACTTCAGGAAGCTGCGCGAGTTGCGCGATGCGATTGCGGCGCGTAGTCTGTCGGCGATTTCGATGGACAAGCTTTCCATGGGCATGTCGCACGATTTTGAAGTCGCCGTCGAGGAGGGATCGACTTGCGTGCGCGTCGGCACTGCTATCTTCGGCGAACGAAACAAGACTTAAACCCAGCGGACGCAGAGGAACACGGGGTAAGGATGAAGGTTTTCGACCGGCTTTGCGCCGGGATTCTTTCTGTTGTGGCGATCGTGGACTGCTTGCTCGTGCCGAGGACTTATACCGGCAGAATCTGGATTTTCGGTACTGCGTTAGCATTGCTGTTTACCGCGATGTTAAACGTGCTGCGGATTCGCAATCGTAGCCGCGCAGTCCGGGGCCTTGGGATCTCCTGCATCACCGCCAATGTGTCGATGTTTGCTTTCGCCATCGCGCTGATGGCTAGCATCGGAAAGTTGCGAACATTGCATAATCCGCAAGTCCCGCTGGTAGGAGGACTGTTGCTGATTGAAGCTGCTTTCTCGATGGTACAGAAAGCTTGATCACTATTGAGAAGACGGCAAGCGGCGTAACCTTTGCGGTAAAAGTCCACCCTCGCGCCAAGAAACATTCCATCACGGGCGAAGTTGGCGATGCGCTGAAAATTTCTCTTACGGCGCCGCCGATTGATGGCAAGGCCAACGAGGCATGTGTCGAATTCTTTGCAAAGCTTTTGAAGGTGCCGCGTTCTTCCGTTACCATTGCCTTCGGCCAGAGCATGCGAAGTAAAACGATTCGCGTAGCTGAACTCTCGGCGAAAGAGGTACAACACCGTATTCTGCTGCACAGAAAAGCTGTACCCAGGAGCCACTCTTGAGCTTTTCCGAACGCTTGCAGGAAATTCGAACTGGGTTCGAGCGGCCTTTCTGGGTCGCGAATATCAGCGAGCTTTTTGAGCGGCTATCTTACTATGCTGTGTTTGCCGTTCTCGCGCGTTATATGCACGAAGGCTTGCACTTCGGCGTCGAACAGGCCAGCAGCCTGACTGGGATGTTCGGCGGTTGGGTGTGGTTTCTCGCCGTCGTCGGAGGCGCAATCGCCGACCGGCTCGGCTTTCGCCGCGCGCTTTCGCTCGCCTACCTGATTCTGAGTTTCTCGTATTTTCTTTTGGGGTCGCTCGGCGCGTCTTGGTTCGCGCCTGTGCGCAACGCCGTCCCTCTCGCGTCGCTGGTCGCCTTCGTGTTGATCTTGCCCGCTCTGGGTGTGGCCCTGGTGAAACCCAGCGTCGTCGGCACAACGGCGCGTTCATCGAATCCGAATGTTCGCTCGGTCGGGTACTCGATTTACTACACTCTGGTTAACGTGGGAAGCACGTTAGGGCCGCTGCTGGCGGGTTGGGAACAGGATCATGGCAGTGCTGCAGGTCTCTTTCGTGTTGCAGCCTTGAGCGTCTTCCTCATGTTTTTTGTCGTGCTCTTATTTTTCAGAGAGCCGCGACCAGCACAAGCGGGAGAAGCGGCCAGCCTCGGGCAGGTTGGAAGAAACTTTCTAACGGTCCTTTCCAACCCGCGCTTCATGCTTTTTCTATTGATTTTTACCGGATATTGGGTCGTCTTCTGGCAGGAATTCATCGCGCTGCCGCTTTACATTTCCTCCTATATCGATCCGAAGGCCAACACGGCGCGGATTCTGGCTACCGATCCGATCGTGGTCATCTTGTTCACGATGGTGATCGGCTTTGTGACCAAGCGTATGCACGCGTTTCACGCCATCGTACTGGGGACGCTGATTTCGAGTGTGGCCTGGGTTTTGCTGATCATTCACCCATCGGTGTGGATGGCGGTGGCAACCCTGGTGGTGGTTGCGATTGGAGAAATCACGCAGCAGCCGCGATACTACGACTACATTTCGCGGCTCGCGCCTCCCGACCAGCAAGGAACGTATATGGGATTCGCGTTTCTTCCGCTAGGCATCGGTTCGTTCATAGCAGGCAAGTTCAGTGGATGGTTGATGCAGCACTACGGGGAAGAATTACACCGGCCGCAAATGGTTTGGTGGTGGGTGATCGGGGTAGGATTGGCGACAACTTTGCTGCTCTGGATTTATGACAAAGTCGTCCGCGCGGAGACGGTCGACAAGTCATGACGGGGTCTTTGCGCACGCCTGCTGCAGTCGCCGCGCAGATTCGTCGCGCACTGAAAGAAGGCGGCTCCCCCGAGCACGCCGCAGGAGTGCAATGGTTTTTCAAAGATGCAATCAAATCGCACGGATGGTATACAGCTGACTTGCGACGGGCAGCGAGAAGCTCTGGCCGGGAAATCCAAAAGGAGTTTGGACTGGATTTTCTTGTAAAGGTTGCGGATGAACTCTTTTCGGGGGCGGTGTTGGAAGAGAAAGTGGTCGCTGTATTTTTGCTGGAGAAACTCGATGGCGAGCTTGGCGACAGCGAGTTCAAATTGTTCGAGTCGTGGCTCGACCGCATCAGCAGTTGGGCTGATCACGATGGATTAGTGCACGATTTGATCGCTCCGATGGTCGCGTTGAAACCAGCGCGCATAAGAAATGTTTTTCGCTGGGCAAAATCGCCGGACCGCTGGTTGCGTCGGGCGGCCTGTGTGGCGCTGATTCGGGGGTCTCGAGCGCGAATGTTTTTCCCTGAGATCACTAGGCTTTCTGATTCCCTTCTTGCCGACGACGATGACATGGTGCAAAAGGGATTAGGTTGGTTGCTGCGCGAAACCGCCAAGTTTGATGCGAAACGAACGGTTCCTTATCTGATGAAGATTCGTGGAAACGCTCCGCGTTTAGTATTGCGGACCGCTTGCGAGACACTGCCCGCCGCTGCGAAGAAACGGATTCTGGGTTCCTAACGGATTCAGAAGTAGCTGAGCCAAGCATCATTTCGGCGCCGCTTCAGGGTTGCAAACCAGCGGCACAGTGGATAGAGCGTCAGCACGACGACAGCCCATATGAAATAGATGATCGGCAAAGAGTATCCCCACCCGGGTGGCGCGGTGATCGGAAAGTCTCCGAGCGTGGGGGACTCGAACATCCAATGTACCTGTCCGTAGCGGGCATAGCAGACTGCGATCGCGAGCAGGTGTATCAAGGGTATGTGCAAGAGGTAATAAAACATTGGCACTTTGCCGATGGTGAGAGCCGGCCGCAGCCATCGCGGCGTTCCAGCATCGACCGCCCACAAGAATATCAGCGCCGGGCCCAGCGTCATCAGCAGGTAGAGCAGGGATGGCGGATACTTCGTTGTGTTCAAAAAAGACAACACAGTGAATGCAGCCGACTTCTGCGTGCTCCACGGCACTGGATTGCCGTAAACATTGATGCCGCGCAACACAATGAATGCCGCACTTAGACCGATACCCAGCGGCAGCAGTAAGGCCTTGCGGCGGGTCGATGGCAAATTGTAGATCTGACCCAAGCCGTATCCCGCAGCGGTAACGCCGATCCAGGGAATAAGCGCGTAGGTCACAAAAATAATGCGCCCCGGATGGTTCAGGATGAAATTGGGCGAGTGCAGAATGGACCACAGAGGGTTAGAAGAATCGACGGAATCGAGCAAGTTGTGAGTTGCAATCATCACGACGCCGAACGCGGCGACCCACGGCGCCGGCAGGTAAACTAGCGCTGAGAGTACGATCATCGCCCAACCCAGCGCCCACAGAACCAAGAGCAGAGTCACGTGGTAATCGAAGTTGAACTGCCAACCCAGGCAGCGGGTAAAAGTAAGTTCCAAGAAGATCAGCCAGAGACCACGCGTGAACAGGAATCGCGACAGTTCGGATTTAGTTTTCTTGCGCAGCGAGAGATAGGCGCCGGTGCCGGTGAGCAGGAAAAAAACGGGCGCGCAGAAATGTGTGATCCAGCGGGTAAAGAAAAGCGGGAACGTCGTGGTGGCAGGATCAGTGGGATTCAAACCGGAGTTGCCGAAGAAGTCGCGCACATGGTCGAGCGCCATGAGAATCATGATTACGCCGCGAACTACATCGATGGACTCGATGCGAACGCGAGTCGCAATCATGGGGCCATCGGTGCGTTCGGCAGTAGCAGTAGCCATTGTCGGCATAGTGTAACAAGGAGCCCGCGTCAAATAAACCGGGGGCTACTATTACCTCCGCAATTACGACGATGGGGCCTGATTCGCTGAAATCACGGGCATTGTTTACAATAGACGTTTGCCCATGGACCTGGCTGCCATACAATCTGCGCTGCGCGAACGTAATATCGACGCGTGGCTTTTCTACGACCATCATCATCGCGATCCCATCGCTTATCGGGTGCTGGGTCTGCCTGCGGGCTTAATGGTGACGCGACGCTGGTTTTATCTGATACCGGCGCAAGGCGAACCGGTGAAGTTGGTCCACAAGATTGAGGCCGGCCATCTCGATTCCCTGCCCGGCAGCAAGCGGCAATATTCGGGATGGCAGGAATTGTTCGACAGTCTGAAAGCGATGCTGTCGACCTATCGCGATATTGCAATGCAGTATTCGCCGAATAATATTGTCTTCACGATTTCACTGGTGGATGCGGGAACGGTCGAGTTGTTGCGCGGCCTGGGCAAGAACGTGGTCAGTTCTGCCGATCTCGTGGCTCAGTTCGAAGCGACATGGAGCGAAGAGCAGATCAAGTCGCATTTTGCGGCGCGAGACAGCCTGGATGCGATTGTTGATGCCGCCTTTCGCGAGATCGGACGGCGAGCGCGGAGCGGCGGAACGACTGAACACGAAATCCAGCAATGGTTCCTGGAAGCGTTTCAGCGCGAGAATTTGGTGACGGAGGATCCGCCCATTGTTGCGGTCAACGCGAATGCGGGCAATCCGCACTATGAGCCGCGTGCCGAACATCCGGTTCCAATTCGTGTGGGCGATTTCGTATTGATAGACGTCTGGGGGAAAAAGAACCCTCCGGATGCGGTGTACTACGACATTACATGGGTGGGCTTTCTGGGTCCGGCGCCATCGGATCGGATGCGCGAGGTATTTGAAGTCGTGCGGGACGCACGCGACGCCGGGGTAAAGACTGTACTCGATGCCATCAGCGCGGGACGACGCATCGCGGGGTGGGAAGTAGATCGCGCAACGCGCAGCTACATCAAGAAAAAAGGGTACGCTGATTATTTTATTCACCGCACCGGTCACTCCATCGGCACCAACGTCCATTCCAATGGAGCTAACATGGACGATCTGGAAATTCATGACGAACGCCAGATTCTACCCAACTCCTGCTTCTCCATCGAGCCTGGTATTTACCTCCCGGAGTTTGGAGTGCGCAGCGAGGTCAACGTGCTGGTGCGGCCAAAGTCGGCGGAAGTCACGGGCAACATACAGCGCGAGATCGTAATTATCTAATGGCAAATACAACTACAGCAAAAGCCAAACCCACGGCCGAACCGGCGCAACCCGCGAGCATGATGGCGATCCTCGCTCCCGCGGCGGGGTGGCTCATTCCCGGCGCCGGACATATTATTCAGAGACGGTGGATTCGTGGAGCGCTCCTTCTGGTTTCCATCGGCTCTTTATTCGTGCTCGGCTTGATGATGCAAGGGCACATTTACAAAGCCAACGGCGGCGACATTCTCGACATGCTTGGTTTCATTGGCGATCTTGGCGCCGGCGGAATGTACATTGCCACTCTCGCTATGAACTGGGGTCAAGGTGCGATCGCGTTCGCGATTGCGGATTACGGTACCAAGTTCATGATTGTGGCCGGCCTTCTCAACTTCATCGCGGTGGCGGACGCCTACCACATCGCCATCGGAAAGAAACAATGAGGCCGGTATCGGCTATGAATCGTCGGATATGGTTGTCGATCGCGGCGGGGAAACGATGACTATCCATCTCACTCACTTCAGCGCGGCTTTTGTCTTTGCGTTGTTTGCCTCGATCGTCTTTGGCATAACTCATCGCGAGACCTCGCGCGATATGATCCGGTACGGCTTGTATTGTTTTGCCATGTTCCTGGGCGGCGTCCTGCTCGCGGGATGGGCGATGTGGCTGGTGCGGAGATAACTCTTTAGGGTCGCTCACTGCTACTTCACTATGGTTGGTTCGCGGCACAATGGAGCCGGGGCCTCCGCCGGGGAAGAACTGCGCTGCCTGTCGGCGGGGATCACCACGTGCGCTACGTTCGACGGTTCACTCAAAGCCCATCTTGGACTGATCGCGCGGACCAGGTAGTGGTATTTCCCTGCAGTTTTCACCCAGTCGTCGGCACAGCGAGTCCCTTCAAATGGGTGTGGATTGATTAGTTGCGGAGACTGATCTTTGCCTTTGCCTTTGTCTTCGCCGACGCGATAGATGCAATAGCCGACGGCGGAATCGTGCCTGGCGTCACCGGCTGCGCTAGCGCGCCACGAGAGAATCGCTGTGTGGCCTGACTGGCCTTGAAGTACCGGCTGTACTGGCGACGAATTTAGAGTGGGGCAGAGTATGCGCGAAGCGGCGGGAGGATCCACAATCGCTTGACCGCGCCTGACCTTCGAAAGGCGGGCGCGTAAAGCGCTGACCACTCTACAGCCGCTGCAGCCCCTCGGCACCGTCGCGCCAATGACCAGCAGGCTCGCGAAGGCGAATACGCTAGGCTTTGGCCAGCGGAGCTTGCAGATGGCACCCGATCGAACTTTCGATCGTAACTTCATTTGTGTCTAATCTGTGCGATGCATTTCTCAATCGCAGGCGTCTGGCTCATTCCAGTCTGATTCGCCGTACCCTCGCAAGCCAGACGCATCCCCCACCCAACCCCTTCTTTAGTAACCAAGGGACTAACCGTAAAATTTTGATTTCGTGGTTGAGTGTGCCATTCTACATTTTGGAAGCGGAACGAATCTTCCGAGCGCGACCTAGCCGCAGCCGAACAGCCAATGATCGAGTCTGAAGAGCATTCTACAGCCCCGCTGTTCAGTATTGTCATCCCCGTTTATAACGACTGGATCTCACTAGAACAATGTTTGCAGTCCCTGACGCGGCAGACCGTTATGGCGGATTCCGGCTTGAGTTTCGAGGTGATCGTGGTGGACGATGGTAGTTCGGAAGCTGCGCCCGAATCCCTTCGCAACTCGGGTTACCCTTATCGGTTGCAGGTACTAGAGCAGCCGCACGCAGGCATTCCCGCTGCGAGAAATCGGGGTGTCGCGGCTTCCAAAGGCACGGTGTTGCTCTTCGTGGACTCCGACTGCCGACTGCGGGCAAACTGTCTCTCTGCGTTGAGCTGTATCATCGCCCAGTCCCGGCAGCATGATTGCTTTCAACTGCGGCTGGTGGGGGATTGCTCGAACCTGGTGGGCCGGGCAGAGGAACTGCGGCTGATCACGTTGCAGAACCATATGCTTCAGCCCGACGGTCGCATTCGATATTTGAACACGTCGGGATTTGCCATTCGGCGGGGCAGAGTGGATATCAAGGCCGGAGTTTTTGATCCTCAGGCTCTGCGGGCTGAAGATACGCTACTGCTAGTGAATCTGATGCAGACCGGAGACCTTCCTTTGTTCGTTCCCGAGGCTGTGGTCGAACATGTCATCAATTTATCCCTGCTCAGTTGCCTGCAAAAAGATATGCGGTCCGCTTTTCTGGAACGAAGGGCGCACCACATCATCGCTACCAAGAGAATGAAAATTCGAATGACGCACCGCGAGCGCTTGAAATTGATATCGTCGATGTGGAAGGCTTCGGGACGGTCGTCAATAGGGCGATGGGCATGGGTTGTGGTTATGGTCAGGCAGGCATTGCAACGCACGCTTTCGTTTGGCTTCCAATATCTAGGAGAGCCACGCAAGCAAACGAGTTGATCGGCTCCGAGAGGCCAGATCCGAGGAAAAGAGCGACTTAGGCTGCCGTGTAATCGGGCGAAATTTCTTGATGTACGGCGCCTCCGCATCCGCCCTCCTATGCGTTCTTGGATTCAATGGTCGAGATGAGGGAGGATTTTGCGGGAGGAGGGCGGGCCTGCCGGCGCAGCGCATACCCACTCCTGGGCCGAGACCAGCACGGATCCTCTACCGTGAACTAAACTGGAAGCATGAGAGACTGCCGAAAATTTTATATCGATGGGAAGTGGGTCGCACCGTTCGAAAGCAACGATTTCACGGTTATCAATCCAAGTAACGAAGAACCTCTGGCGAAGATCTCGCTGGGCAGCGCGACGGATGTCGACCGGGCCGTGTCCGCAGCCAAGCGCGCCTTCGAGGCTTATTCAGAAACCAGCGTCGAACAGCGTCTCCAACGATTGCGCCGGATTGTCGAAGCCTATAAAACAAAGATCGAAGAAATGGCGCAGAACATTTCGCAGGAGATGGGCGCTCCCATTTCGCTAACGCGAAAGGCCCAGGCTCCGGCCGGACTGGCGCATTTGTTTGAGATTGTGAATGTGCTGGGGTATTTCAAGTTCGAAGAGCTCAAGGGTTCGACGCTCATGCGGAAAGAACCAATCGGAGTTTGTGGGCTCATTACCCCGTGGAACTGGCCCATGAACCAGATCGTCGCCAAGGTCGCGCCGGCACTGGCGGCGGGCTGCACAATGATTCTGAAGCCCAGTGAATTTGCACCTCTCTCCGCTTACCTATTTGCCGAGATTCTCGATGAAGCCGGTGTGCCTGCGGGCGTTTTCAACCTGGTGAATGGCGATGGACCGACGGTGGGAGCAGTGATTGCCGCTCATCCCGACGTTGCCATGGTTTCTTTCACTGGCTCAACGCGAGCCGGCGTTGCCGTGGCTAACGCCGCTGCGCCAACGGTTAAGCGGGTTACGCAAGAGCTTGGTGGCAAATCCGCAAACATCATTCTCGATGACGCCGATTTCGATAAGGCCGTGAAGCAGGGCGTTCAGGAATGCTTCCGCAATACCGGGCAGTCCTGCAACGCGCCGACTCGCATGCTTGTGCCTAGCTCCAAAATGAGCGAGGCGGTGGCCACCGCGAAGCAAACGGCAGAGGGGACTCAGGTCGGTGATCCGTTCGCTGAAGACACCAGCGTTGGGCCGCTGGCAAGCAAAGTGCAATTTGACAAAGTACAACGTCTGATTAAGGTCGGGATTGAAGAAGGGGCACACTTGGTCGCGGGAGGAATCGGCCGCCCGGATGGATTTGTTCGAGGCTACTTTGTAAAGCCGACGGTTTTTGCCGATGTTCGCAACGATATGACGATTGCGCGCGAGGAGATTTTTGGACCAGTTCTTTGCATCATCCCCTATACAGACGAGGATGATGCGGTGAGAATCGCAAACGACACTCCTTACGGTTTGGCAGGTTTTGTAACATCGGGGGACAAGGAGCGAGCCCGGAGAGTGGCAAAGCGACTAAGGTCGGGCAACGTGCATATTAACGGCGCACGCGTCGACTTCGCCGGCTGTTTCGGTGGCTACGGGCAGTCGGGAAACGGTCGAGAATGGGGAGAAGCTGGACTCGAGGAATTTCTGGAACTGAAAGCAATTTTTGGCTATGCCTCCGAAAAATAGAGACACCCGAAGACCCGATGAGGCGGCGACCCTTTCGGCCACGAGCTTTCGTACCCGCCCTTCGGCTGCGCTCTTCGATAAGTGAAGGACCACGGCGTCCGTGCTGTGCGACAATTTATTCCAGGTCATTCGGGAACGCGGGCTAAAAGTGTCGAACCGCCATATCGGGCCTGCAAGAGTTCGACCGCGAGAGGCACCTCAAGAGCTATGGGTTCGCTGAACGATCTGATCTTGCTGTCGGGCCCCGAGCCGACCACAGAAGATCGGCGCCTCTTGGCATTCGCATCATGGATGGGTGTCCCGGCGAAAAGCGTGTCGATTCCTGCCCGCGGCGTCTTTACTCCACAGTTGCTTGATTCCTTTGAGCCAGGAACATACTGTCTCGCCATTAGCACTGACACGTTGGCCGGTAACCCATCGATCGTCGATGCCGACCTGCAACGATCGGTCATCGACCGCTCAGCCGGGCTGCTGGTATTTGGATGCTTGGACGCAAAGAAGCATCTTGGCACGATTTCGCGGTTCACATCCGGACTAGTCTTCCAGCTCCGAAGCCAGGGCAACGAAGCAGCAAGCTTTTCGTTCCCCGCCGATGCAATCTCGCTTGGACGTCACTTTGCGGGCCTCGGCTACTCGATCGAACCAGGGCAGGCGATTACTAGTTTTGAGTTGCGGGATCCCGCGCCCACGGCAGAAGTGATTATGGCGTCGAACGGGCTTCCCGTATTTTTCCGTGTGCGGGGCGGACCCTGCGATAAATTTTTCTTGTCCATGCCCTTGCCGGATCTAAATGGGGCGCTGCAGCCAAGACTCGAACTGCAAGAGCATTATCATCGTCTGATTCCGCTGATGATCTTCCTGCGCCACAGCTTCGGTGAGAGTTGCTGGCATGGCCCCAAGAGCACTGCGCGTCTGATCATCGACGATCCACTGCTTACGGAGAACTACGGCTTCCTCGACCAAAACGTTCTGACGAAATCCATGCAGCGCACCCGCTCTGGAACGTCGATCGCTTTTATCCCATGGAACTACTGGCGCACCTCCCGCGAAAATGGCGCCAGGCTGCTGCGCGAGAATTCGAACCTTGCAGTCTGCGTTCACGGCTGCGACCATACTAACAAGGAGTTTGAGATCATAGACTCGGCGCTTCTGGCCAGGAAGGCGGCGCTGGCATTGCACCGGATGGAAATGCAGCGTGAGCGTACGGGTGCGGCCTTCGAGCCGGTCATGGTGTTTCCTCAGGGCCGGTTTTCGAGGTCCGCGATTGCGGCGTTGCGTTCAAATGATTATCTAGCGGCGGTAAACTCAACCGTTTTTCCTACGGACAGTGAGACAGACGACTTGAAGGTCGCCGACCTTCTACAGCCGGCGGTTATGAAGTATGACGGTTTTCCGATTTTTCAACGGCGATATCCGCACCGATTGTTCGATTTTGCCTTCGATCTTTTTCTCGCCAAGCCGGCCCTAGTGGTGGAACATCATGAGTATTTTCGTGACGGCTGTCACGCCTGGGAGGAGTTTGTGGCTGCATTATACAAGTTGGATCCGAGCTTACGTTGGCCCGGTCTCACCGATCAGTTGATGCGCAGTTGCAGAAAGAGAAAGCTCTCGAATAATTCGCTTGAGATTCAGTTCTACACCCGCAAATTTCAATTGGAGAATGATCACCCGGACAGGAAGAGTTTTTTGCTCAGAAAATACGAGCCGGATTCCGCTTTGATCGAGCGCGTATTAGTGGATGGAAAGGGCACGCCATTCTCCTGCGAGAACAGCTTTCTTGAATTGCACATTCAAACCGATCCGGGGGAGACGCGCAAAATCGAAATCGTTGATCGGGAGCACTCTCATGGTCGTGCGAAAGGTTTTGGAGTAGTCCACAACGCGGGTGTGCTGCTGCGCCGAGGTCTCTCCGAATTCAGGGACAATACCCTCGCCCGGCACGACGGACTGCTCAAAATTGCAAGAGGAGTGGCCAGGGGATTGAAAGTCACGGGAGACGCGTGAGCCGATTGATTGCCACAACGTTGGAAATCCCATGCATCAGCGTCTTCAGAGCAGTGGGTTCCGCATGAATCTGATTGACGCGCTCGAACGCCTTAAGCGGCCGGTGCAAGAGAATGCTCGTCCGATCAGAGTTTATTTGGCTTGCGGTTTTACTCCACTGCACGTGGAGACCTTTCTGGCTGCGCATCTGCGCGATCTTTACCCTGCATGCAAGATTGAGGTGAATTCCGGATTGTTCGGTGACCTCATCGGGAACCTGGAACGGTTGCGTCCTGAGAACTATGACGCGCTTGCGGTAATGATCGAATGGCAAGACCTTGATTCGCGCCTGGGCATGCGAACGCTGGGCGGTTGGCAGATTGAAAAGCTGCCGGATATCGTGAACTTCGCGGATCACAGTCTCGAGCGGCTCAAGCGAGCGCTGGAAAGCATCTCTTTGAGTCTTCCCAGCTTCGTTTGCCTACCGACGTTGCCGCTGCCTCCGCTGTTTTATAGCGGCACCCGGCAGAGCAGCGTTTTCGAGTTGAGTCTGCGGCGAAGCCTTGCCTCGTTTGCTGAAGCGATTTCGAACGGCCGTCGAATGTTTGTGGTAAGCGAAGAGCGTCTGGATGAAAACTCACCCTTGAGCAAGAGGTTTGACCTCAGAACCGAAATCACGCAGGGATTTCCTTACAAGATTTCTCACGCATCAGTAGTGGGAAAGCTCCTGGCAGAACTCATCCGCCGGCCCGAATCCAAGAAAGGGCTGATCACCGATCTGGATGATACTTTGTGGGCCGGCATCCTGGGTGAAGTGGGGGTGGATGGTATTCACTGGCAACTTGAGGAGCATGCGCAAATTCACGGAATTTATCAGCAGTTCCTGGCGTCCCTTGCCAGCGCCGGAATCTTAATTGCCGCGGCCAGCAAGAACGACTATGCCGTGGTGGACCAGGCTTTCAAACGAGATGATCTATTGCTTTCGAAAGCAAGTGTGTTTCCTATCGAAGCGCACTGGAGGCGGAAGTCGGAATCAGTTCAGAACATCCTGAAAAAGTGGAATGTGCTGGCAAACTCGGTCGTATTTGTTGATGACAGCCCGATGGAAGTGGCCGAAGTGCAGAGTGTATTTCCGGAGATGGAATGTCTGGTATTTCCGAAGGGCGACTATCCTGCGTTCTGGAATTTGTTGGTCCACCTGCGGACTATTTTCGCGAAAGCGACTATTTCGGAAGAGGATTCTCTTCGCATGCAAAGCATCCGGGCTTCCGGAACGTTCGGCGAAGCCGCAGGCGCAGAAGCCAAGTCGCTGGACGATTTTCTACAAGAGGCGGTAGGGCGGTTGAGCTTCGAGGTGAGTAAGCCGAAGGGTGATACGCGCGCGTTCGAATTGGTCAACAAGACAAACCAATTTAACCTGAATGGCAAGCGTTACAACGAAGCGGCCTGGTCGAGACTTCTCGAAGATCCAGGGACTTGCCTGGTCACTGTTTCTTATGAGGATAGGTTCGGTAAGCTGGGCAGGATCGCGGTATTGGTCGGCAGGTTGGACGAGAAGAAGTTTATCGTCGAAAGCTGGGTGATGAGTTGCCGCGCCTTTTCGCGGCGGATTGAGTTTCATTGCGTTCAATACCTATTTGAGAGATTCGCCGCTACAGAAATTGCTTTCGAAGTGCAAGCGACTGGCCGCAATGGTCCACTGATAGAATTTGTGCAGCAGTTAGTGGATGACCCGGCTGAAGCGAGGCCTTGGCTATCCAAGTCTTCTTTTCTGAGAAAGGCTCCGAAGATGCCGCATCATGTGGAGGAAGTATATGCCAGTCAGTGACGCTGAGGATCGCCTGATGCGTTGCTTTGCCTCAGTGTTTCCCAGCGCGGCCGGCAATGATATTCAGACCTCGCAGTTCGACGCCATTCCCGGTTGGGATTCACTCCGAGGGGTCATGCTTCTGGCGGTGCTGGACGAAGAATTCGGGGTGCAGATGGAATTGCCGGAGTTATTGGATTTGGGAAACTTCACCTCCGTGAAGCAGCATCTAGCGCAGCGTGGCTTATTAGCGCAGGCAAAAGAATGAGCGAGAACCCGTTCCGAGGTTTGGTAAATAGAGTTCTTCAAGTATTTACCATGATCATGCCGGGCGCCCAGGGTTTGCGCGTAGCGCTGCATCGGGCGCGGGGAGTTAACATCGGGAAGAACGTCTGGATCAGTTACAACGTGGTTCTCGAGACGGCCTATCCCCAGTTGATTACCATCGAGGACGACGTTTTCATCGGAATTGGAACCATTATTATCGCGCACTTTAAGGAAACACGGCGCGGTGTGCGGATTGGGAAGCAGGCCTTTGTCGGGCCAGGCGTGATCATTCTGCCTGACGTAGAGATTGGCGAAGGCGCTGTGGTGACCGCAGGAAGTGTAGTAACCAGTTCGGTCCCGGCAAAGACCGTCGTGCAAGGCAACCCGGCAGTTGCCATCGCCAAGTGCGGAGTGCCACTTTTGCTGGACACTACTTTGAAGGAGTTTTCCGCGATGTTAAGACCGGTTTCGAGAAAATGATCCGGTTGCGGGGCGCCGCTCACAGGAACAGTGTCGCGTCTTATCTGCAAAGACGCATGTAGCAATTTCGCTATTCAAAAGCCGCACCCGCCAAAAGCGGATGCGGCTTTTCTAATCAGCTTATTGGACCTGGATTAGAAGGAAACGGTGATGGTGAACGTTTCCGCGCTTTGAACTCCGCTGGTGTTGGTGTAAGTAGCGACAAAGACATTCGTACCCGTGCTCAACGGAATGTTGTTGATCTGGCGCGAGGTGGAAGTGTAACCGTTGGGGCCGGTCCAGTTCCAGCTCCCAGTCAGCGGTTGAGGCCCGAGGTTCACGGATTGCCAGCGAGAAACGCTCACGCTGGAAATCTGCTGCCAGCTCTGGTTGTTTACCTGGATGTAAGGAACGATCGAAGTCGGCTGTACAGCCGTGCTTCCCAGCGCCATGCCCAGGAAAACCACGTTGCGATTGAAGGGTAGCTTCACGCTGGTTACGGTCTTGCCCGAGTTGAGTGCGAAAGCATAACCATAGACGCAGTAGGCGCCAGATTGAGTTTGTCCGTTAGGAGTGATTCGCGTCGCGGTGCGTGCGACCAGGGCTTCTCCTGGATAGCTCTTCGGAATCGCCCAATCGCTGAGGCTCTGGGTGAACGTGCTGCTGGAGCCGTCGCTGTAGGTCACTACGATGGTCTGGTTGAGCTGCGCACCATTTACCGCGGCACCCAGAAGATAGAGCTGTCCATACTGACCTGGAGTTACGGTGACAGTTTGCCCGGTCACCGCATCCAGCGTGTTCACGGCGCCTAGCGGGAAGTTCAGACCCTGGTACGTCAGCGAGTTGCCCAGCAGACTTGAGTTGTAGGCATAGCCGTCATTATCGAAGCCGCCGTTCCGCGGGTTGCTGCCGACGGTCGCGACGCCGTATACGTTGTAATAGTTCGAGAGGCTGACCACTTGAGTACTGATGGTATAAACCCCGGTGGCAACGGCGCTGTTGTTATAGCCGCTGGCCACTGCAATGGCTTCGATGGTTGTCGTGGCGCTCACGGTCATGGTTGTGCACACCGGCGAACTCGGCGAGGGAGTGGTTCCATTGGTGGTGCAGTGGATCACCGCGCCCGGAGTGGTATCGGACAGAGTCACAGTTTGTGAAGTTCCGTAGGCTCCCGGGGCCGGGCTGAAAGTGGGAGTGGCCGCCGTCGGCAGAGTACTGGAACCGCCCAATCCGATGGCCAGGAAAATCGCGTTGCGATTAAACGGCAACCGTACCGTGGCTGCCACTTTACCCGCAGTCAGATTGAAGGTGTAGCCATAGAGGCTTACCGGCTGGGAGTAAAGGCTGCCATTGTAAGTAATAATGTTCGAAGGAGACGAAACGATGGTCTCTCCCGAGAAAACTGAGGAGTGCCACCAGTCGCTGACGCTCTGAGTAAAGGTGCTGGTACTTCCGTCGGTGTAGGTGACGATAAAGGTTTGGTTGTTCTGCGAGCCAAAGACTCCGAGGCCAAGCAGGAATAGCTTCGAGTAAGAGCCAGCGGGCAGCGCAACAGTCTGCGCGACGACCGCATCAAGAGCATTCGCGGGCCCAAGCGTGAACGTCTGACCCTGGTAAGTCGCCGTCGTGCCGAGAGTGGCGAAGTTGTAGGCGTTGCCCACTCCGTCAAGCCCACCGAACCGCGGCGGATTCCCGACCGTAGCGATGCCGAAGATATTGTAATAATTGGCTAGATTGACCTGTGTACCGGACCCGCCGGACGTGATCGTGTAGAGGCCGATAACTACGGCGCTATTGTTGTATCCGGTGGCAACCGCGATGGCCTCGATCGTGGTGGTGGTGGTCACGGAGATCGTCGTGCAGACGGGCGAAGTCGGCATCGGCATGGTTCCGTCAGTGGTGCAATGAATGACCGCTCCGGGAGTTGTGTCGGAGAGGGTCACCGTTTGAGCCGAGCTGTAATTTCCGGGCGACGGATTAAAAGTTGGCGTTGCAGCTGTGGGCAAGATGGTGATGAAGTAAGTCCCACTACCGATGGCGCTGTTGTTATCGCCGGGTAACACTGCGATCGCCTGGATGGAAGTGGTAGCGCTGACCGGAATCGGCGTGTTGTTGTACACCGAAGAATTCGGTGTGGGCGGGGTTCCGTTGGTGGTGTAGTGAATAATGGCGGCGCCCGTCGAGTCTGACAAAATCACGGACTGAGCCGATCCGTAAGCTCCAGGAGCCGGGCTGAAAGTTGGTGTTGCCACTACCGTGGCAGTGCCCACCGGACTGTAGGTCGAGACGCCAAGGCAGGCCTGATTGCCAGCACCGGACTCTGTGTAGGTATAGGCAATCCCGGCAGCATCATTTTCGATGACGCCGGTAAAGGCGTATTCGCTGAAACCGTCCAGCAAGTTACCCGAGAAGGTACCGTCGGTGTTCACACTATAAGTTCCAGTAGAGGCTTCGTCGCCTTCATAAGCGCCACTTCCACTGTAAGCAAGGGCGGTCGAGAGGTTGCCCGCGCCGTCGAAGGTTATGTAGTTGAGGCCGAGCAGGCTTACGTTGGAGCACAGAACGGCGTACGTTCCGTTGAGGCTCGAAGTATTAAAAGTTTGTCCGCTGGACAAAACCTGGCTTTGCAAGTTAACAGCCGCTTCCGCCGAGCCGTCAGTTTGAATTCCGTCTGCCTGGTAGCCCGCTTCGCTGACACCGACGTTGAAAACATCCGGAGACGTTTGCCCGGAGAGATTCATTGCGACCGTCACTGTATTGTTGCTGTTCACGGTATAAGATCCAGTGACCGTGCTGTTACCGAAGGCGCCATTAATTCCGCCTGTGACTTCACCGCTCAACGACCCGCTATTGAAGTTGACTACACCGGAGAGGAATTCCTCCGCGCCGTCCGTCGTCGAGGGGCCTGAAGCAACGATGCCGTAGGAGCCGGACAGGGTGCTGCTGGTAGATTTCTTACCCGAGCAGGCATTGACGCCGGTGATGATGTATTCGATTTCGTTGTTGCCATTGTCGATTACGCCATAGAACGGAACCGGGTTGCCGCTCAGAGTCAGGCTGCCCTGGTAGGTTCCGTCCGAGTTCACCGTGTAGGTCCCGGTGTATGGAGTATTCGTGGTCACGGTGCCGTTGATGTATTTGGAGTTCACGCCCGTGATATTGCCTAGGCCGTCAAACGTCTGATAGTAGAGGTCTACTTCATTCCCGATGCAGGAGGTCGCATATGTGCCGGTGAGGCTGGCGGTGGTGAATCCCGCCGTGAGTGTGGTCAGCTGCGACTGGAGGTCGATAAAGCCCGAAGTGCCGTCGTTTTCAATGCCGATCGCTTCATGTCCGGATTGGCTGAGGCCGACGATATAGGTCTGCGGCGTCGTCTGGCCCGATAGATTCAACGTGATGGCGATGGTTCCGTCTGCGTTCAAGCCGTAAGTGCCGGTGACGCTAGCTTGGGCGAAGCTGCCTCCCACGCCGCCAAAGGTGTTGGTGCCTGTGATCCCACACGCGCCGTTGAAGTTCAACGCGCCGACTAGATATTTTCCGTTCGTGCCCACGTAAGAGCCAACCAGCATGCCGTACTCTCCGGAAAGGAGGGCGCCACCTGAGCAGGATTGCGCGCTGGCCGAAACAACGGAGAACGCCATACCCAGAATTAGCATGGCGACAACTAGAACGGATCGCGGGACAAGGTTCTTCATATGCAGACAGTTCTCTCTCTCTGGGTAGTAGGTCTGGCTGTACTTTTCGGGGGGGAACGGCGATTAAGAACTTGTACAGTAAAGCCACTAGGCCATGAAGTCAATCACACCTTTGAGTAGAGGGAATGGGGACTTTTGCCTATGAGCCCTTATGCCAGCGAAGTTTTTTGCACGCAACTGGAGATGGCAGAGGCGAGGCTGTCGAAGTGCGTCGTCATCATCCCCAAGTGATCGCCAGGGACGGTTTTCAACTCAAACTGAGAGGCCAAGCCAGACCAGACGGCGCTGGGATCGGCGGGAAAATCCGTAGGAATAGCAGCTCGCACGAACTGTATTTTGCCGGGATAAAACCGGGGCTCATAATTCTCCAGAGCGCGATAAGAGCTATCGCGGAAGCGTAGCTGCGCCTCTGATCGCGGCGCCTCCACGATCGTTTCGAACGGGGGGCTCACGCCCAACCAGCCCAGCCTGCGGGCGATTCTTCGCCAACTGTGCCGGGCCGAAAGCAGGGCACGCTGGACTCGCGAGAGGCGACTGCTGTGCGGGTAAGTATCCAGCATCGCCAAAAGAGCGACCTCTTCCCCGCTCGCGATCAAGTGTTGAGCCATTTCGAGCGTAACCAATCCGCCAAGCGAGAATCCAACGAGCGAATAAGGCCCGTGAGGTTGCAACTCTCGGATCGCTTCGAGGGAATATTGTGCCATATCTTCGATGCGATCAAATGGCTCTTCAGCGCCGTCAATCCCCTTGGACTGCATGCCATAGATGGGGCGCGGGGTCTGGATGAGCTTTACGATTTGATAAAAGTCCATGACGCTGCCGCCGAGCCCGTGAGCAATAAAAACCGGAGGCTCGGTGCCGTCTTTCAGTCGAACCAGCGCTGGAACCCGCGGCGTGGTCGACTGCTCCAGCAGAGCGGCGAGGGCTCGAATAGTGGGCGCGTTGTAGATCATTACGGGCGG
Organism: uncultured Acidobacteriaceae bacterium; assembly: GCA_963789875.1. Taxonomy (GTDB): domain Bacteria; phylum Acidobacteriota; class Terriglobia; order Terriglobales; family Acidobacteriaceae; genus Sulfotelmatobacter. The sequence goes on from CAWBMI010000004.1 coordinate 512,621, forward strand.
CAAATCGCGGCCGCCAGCCTGCGCAATCTCGTGAAATAGCTCAAGCGCCAGCGCGGAATCTCCGCCCAGATCGAAGAAGTTGTCGTCGAGGCCAACCGAGGGAACTTGCAGCACGCGCTGCCAGATGGCGGTTAACCCGTCGACGATTGTGGAAGTGGGCATGGGATTCACGCTCGACCTCTGCGCACCGCAGCGCGATTGAGCTTGACACCCGAATCTTGCCTAACCCCTAGCTCGTCATGTCGCATGATCATGAGTGCGCGAACGCCCAGTATAGTTCTCGGGCTTTGGTATAGAGCGGACCGAAGGACAGAGTTCTCTCTGCGATTCGGGTGGCCGGAACTACTTTCGAATAGTTGCCGGTCGCGAAAATTTCATCCGCGGTTTCGAAATCTGAATATTGCAAAGTTTTCTCGACTACGGGCACCCCGTTTTGCCGTAGCAGTCCGATCACACGCTGACGTGTGATGCCGGCGAGAAAAGTTCCGTTCGCGACCGGAGTGAAAACCACCCCACCTTTTGCCATGAAAATATTGGAGGTCGCGAGTTCGGCTACATTGCCCAGCATGTCGCAAACAATCGCGTTGTCGAATCCACGTGCTTTGGCCTCGAATAGCGAACGCGCGTTATTGGGATAAAGGCATCCAGCCTTGGCATCGACCGGCATGCTTTCAAGCGTGGGCCGGCGAAAAGGAGACAGAGTGATGGAAAAGCCTTTCGGAACCCGCATCGCTGCTTCATAGATGCAGAGGCACCATTGCGTCGACTCCGGATCATGAGCCTGGACCCAGGGACCTTCCTTCTCCGCCCAATACATTGGCCGGATGTAGAGCGCTGCGTTTTTATCGAAGCGGGCGATTCCTTCACGGGCGAGCTTCACCCAGGTTTCGGCCGAAACGGCGGGTTTCAGAAAAAATTTCTTTGCAGAATCGTTGACTCGGGCGCAGTGCAAATCAAGATCTGGGGTTACGCCTTCGAAGGCCCTAGCGCCATCAAAGACGACTGAGCAAAGCCACGCGGCGTGCGTGCGCGGTCCCATGATCGGGACATTGCCTTCGTGCCATTTGCCTTCGAAGAATGTCCAGGTTTTGGACCATCCTGTTTCAACGCCCACTCGGCTCCTCGCTCTCTCAGGCGCAGAAGAGGATGCCGCCTGTGACCGCGTCACCAGCAAAAAAGGGGGAGAGGGAATGATCGCACTTCGCGGCACTGCCCGGGATCTGACCGGCGCGCGCACCGCTCGCGATGTACGTTACGTTACGCCACTTCAATTTATGGAGTCAACGGCGCTCCGCTCTTTGGCCTGACGATCCTGGGCGGAGGCAATTCCTCGATCCATCGAGCGCGTCAAGGCGACGGCGAGATATTCGACGAACGGCTCCAGCAGCATACTCGCGGGATAGACTGGCAAGACCACGACCTCCTGCCCGCCGCGCGCCAACTGACCCCATTTCAACTCTGGCTTGTTGAATATCCGATATTGTTTCGATGGCCGAAAGTCGGTGAGGGCGCCGGGATATGGTTTTGGGACATAGGTCCAGCACGCTTTGTCGTTGATCTGCCAAATACGACCCAACACCAGGGCGGTCGATCCAGCACTGCTGCGGTCACGATTCAACTTGGCCAACAACATTCCTCTCCATACCGGAATTCGGCTGAGCAGGATTTCCATCTTCTCTTGCAGGAACTTCGACATACCCTGCGCGTTGAGGCCCAGGAAGCTGGCCGCATGAAACACTAGTCGTTGACCCGTATAGGCGGCCTTGTTCCACAGCGTGATAGGAATCTTGGACCAATTCATGGTATCGAACAAAGCTAGTAAGGCGACGCTTTCTCCAGCTGCGTTGAGTTGTTGCGCCGTCTCGTAGGCGATCGTTCCCCCACCGCAATAACCGGCAAGGAAGTAGGGACCGAGTGGCTGGACGCAGCGTATTTCTTTGACGTACAGCGCAGCCATCTCCTCGACAGTGGTGAGAGGCGGAAGACTTCCGTCTAAACCCTGAGCCTGTAAGCCGTAAATCGGCTGCTCCGCGCCAAGATGCTGCGAAAGGTCGCGATAAATCAGCACGTTGCCACCGGCTCCGTGAAAACAAAACAAAGGCGGTCGCGATCCCTGAGGCTGGATGGCTACGAGCGGCGACCAACCGGAGGATGCAGTTTCACCCCGGACCACTCGCGCAAGCTCTTCAATGGTGGGTGTTTCATAAAGCGCGGCCAGGGGCAATTTGACACCGAAGATCCTTTCAATTTCGGCGAACATTCGAACCGCCAGAGACGAATCACCTCCGAGATCAAAAAAATTCTGGTCCAAGCCTACGGATTGCAAGCCGAGAAGCTCTTGCCAAATAGCGGCGAGCTGGTTCTCGGGCTTCTCCTGAACTTCGGTCATCCGTCGACTCATCGGCCCAACGTCCTGCGATTCCCAGTCTTTCCTGGCCTCATACCAATCGGTTTCGCCATTGTACAGCGCAAGTTGCAACGCTCCTAAGGCAGGAGGCCGGCCGTTCTATTATTAACGGAGCGCAAGCCGTAAGGAAGTTACTTGAGTTTACTAAAATAGATCAGGCTGCAAGAGATGGGCGCTAGCCCGAGTGTGGTTAAGAAATGAGACTCGCGGGTAGGAGGATAAGCGGAATAGCCGGGGACGCGAAGAGAAGCGCAAGATGTGATCGGCGATCCGCAGAAACGCGGAAGGAGGGATCACTGCAAAAGGGTCAAGGGGTCAATCTACATAGCAATCTTGAAAGCGACTCCGGCGCCGTTGTTGCCACCCTGATTCGTGGTGCCGTAGAGATTGCCTTCTTTGTCATTGACCAGGTTGCTGAAAGAGTACAAACCGTCAGTTCCGCCGGTAAAAACGTAGAGCGAGTTGTAGGTCCAGGTACCGTTTACCCGGGTCAACTCGTAGACCGTACCGGAATTGTTGGCGCCATCGCAATGAGTTGTAGCATAAATCTTGGTGCCCGAGACGACGAGAATATTGCGGAATGAGCCCGAAATGCCCCACCCAGGCAAGCCGTAGATCACTTCGAATTTCCACACTCCGGCGCTTTCTTTTAGTTCGAAGATTGTGCCGCCGCCACCGTTCGACGGGCCACCGTCAGTAGCAGCGCCGTAGAAGCCATTGGCATAGTAGACCAGACCAGCGTAGGGAACACCGCCGTCGTTACCCAGTTCGAAGTGGTGGAGAATGTTTTCTGTCCAAGCCGTTCCGGAAGGCGCCAGTTGATAAACCGTTCCATATCCGTAGGTGCCTCCGGCAGCGGTTGTGCCGTAGAGATTGCCGGAGTTGTCGAAGGTGACGCCGGCGACTGGATCGGCGCCGTCAGGCGATGGTCCGAAACTGTAGAGCAATTTCTCTGTCCAGGCGCCGCCGATTCCTGCTTCCAACTCAAAAACCGTTCCATTGCCACTCGCGCCACCGACCGTCGTAGTGCCATATAGATTTCCCGCCTTATCGAGGGTCAGGCCTGCCACGGGACTCGCGCCGTCACTATTGCCGGCAAAGCTGTAGACCACTGTCTCCTGGCCTTTGCTATTCACCTTAAACACAGTTCCGGCGTGGGAAATTCCGCCACCATTGGTCGTGCCATAGAGATTGCCTTGTGCGTCGCGTACCAAACGCCCTTGCGGATACGCCCCGTCGGTCCCGCCGCTGAAGGTATGCAATATGGTCTCTTGCCCGGTCGGGCTGAATTTAAGTACGACTCCGTAGCCGTAGCTACCGCCGTTGTCGGTGGTGCCGTAAAGATTTCCAGCTTGATCGATGATGAAACCGGAGAGTGGGTTGGCTCCATCGCTTCCGCCGGAGAAACTATAAAGTACGCTGAAGGTTTGGCCTTGAACTTGAGGCACCGCAATTACGGCCAGCACAAGTGCGAAGGTCACACAAATAGCTACGAAAGAGGTGTTGGGGGGGGAACTCATGGCTGGCGTTACTCCTTTGGAATCATGAATCCGGAGCATTGTTACTGCAGTTACCTGGGGTACTTCCCATAATGCCCGAAGTCGCAGCAGTTTCCCACGGGCACCAAACGTTGTCAAGACGCAAGAGCTTGCACACTGCAGACATCTTGCCAAACCAGGAAAGCTTGTGTTAAATCCTTCTCATCACGCTCCCAGTAGAATCTCGGCAATGCGACCGGCGCTCTTTCCATCCCAAAAAGGGATGGCATGAGCCTTCTTTGTATGGCCGCTTAAAACGGTTTCTAGTTCGGCGACTAACATTTCGCGATCTTCGCCTACCAGAAGATTTGTGCCCAATGTCACCGTAATGGGCCGCTCGGTGTTTATTCTTAAAGTTAAACAAGGAACCCCTAAGCAGGTAGTCTCCTCCTGAATGCCTCCGGAATCAGTAATGACGACCGCAGCCCGGCTTTGCAAGGCCAGGAACTCGATGTAGGGCAACGGTTCGAGCAGTCGCAAATTCTGGCAGTTTAACTTGAACTCAGAAATGCGTTGGCGGGTCCGGGGATGAACCGGGAAAATAACTGGCAGTTTTTCACTGACGCGAGAGAAGCTGCGCAAGATACCTAGCAGATTTTCACGGTTATCGACATTCGATGGGCGGTGGAGGGTGACCAGTGCGAAGCGTTCCGGGAAACCATTACTAGGCTTGGCCTTTGCCATGGGCAAGAGCCTTATCAACGAGTCAATCATTACGTTGCCGACGAAGTGGATGCGTTCTTTCGGCAGTCCCTCGCGCAAGAGATTCGCATCCCCATCTTCCGAGGGAGTAAACAAGAAGTCGGAAAGTTGATCGGTGACAATCCGGTTTATCTCTTCCGGCATGGTGCGGTCGAAGGAGCGCAATCCGGCCTCCACGTGGCCAACTCGAATTCCCAGCTTGGAACAAACTAACGCGGCAGCCACGGTGGAGTTTACGTCGCCGTAGACCAGAACTATGTTGGGCTTCCGTTCCAGCACAACCGGTTCGAACCGGCGCATAATATCTGCGGTCTGGCAGGCCTGGCTGCCCGAACCTACTTCCAGGTTGAAGTCGGGCCCCGGCATCTCTAACTGAGCGAAAAACACATCTGACATGTTCCGGTCGTAGTGCTGACCGGTGTGAACCAAGGTTTGGCGTGCGCCGTGCTCGCGGAGCGCGCGCAACACTGGCGCCGCTTTCACAAAATTGGGTCGCGCGCCCACCACGTGAAGAATGTGATTCATTCGGCGTATCCCTGACAACGCAATTTTCAGGAACGGACGCAGCCGATCCCGATCAATTCGATCATCTCAGGCAACCACGAGTATAGGACAAGTGATAATCTTCCTCGGAAACGAGGTTTGAAGATGAACGTTGCCATTCGAGCTTTTACTTTTGCAGCCCTCGCTTGGTCTTGGGCATTGACTGCCGTGGGGCAGCAGGCCAGCCAAACACCTACTCCGAAGGAAGGCGACTACGTCGCACGCAATTTTCATTTCGAGTCGGGTGAGACGCTGCCTGAGTTGCGTATGCACTACGCAACCTTTGGAGCACCGCAGCGCAATGCCCAAGGCCAAGTCACGAATGCAGTGCTGCTCTTGCACGGGACCAGTGGTACCGGCGCGCAGTTCCTGGCTCCGCAGTTTGCGGGGGTGCTCTTCGGGCCGGGACAACTGCTCGACATCACACGCTATTACGTGATTCTGCCGGACAACATTGGCCACGGAAAATCAAGCAAGCCCAGTGACGGCATGAGGGCTCATTTTCCGCAATATGACTATAACGACATGGTCGCGGCGCAATACGAAATGCTGGAAAAAGGATTGGGCGTGAATCATCTGCGCTTGATTCTCGGCACTTCGATGGGGTGTATGCACTCCTGGATCTGGGGAGAAATCCACTCCGAATTTATGGACGCGATGATGCCGCTGGCCTGCCAACCGATAGAGATCGCGGGGCGAAACCGTGTATGGCGCAAACTGGTGATCGATGGCATTCACGACGATCCAGATTGGAAGAACGGCGACTATAGGGCTGAGCCACACACTGGGTTGGAAATTGCCGGGGAGATGTTCTTCATTGCGGGAGGTGCAGCTTTGCCAATGCAGAAGGCGCTCCCCACGCGCACTGCAGCCGACGCTGCTGGAGACGATTTCGCCAAGCGCTTCGTCGCGGCACATGACGCCAATGACTTGCTTTATGCGGTGAAAGCGTCGTGGAACTACGATCCCTCGCCGCAGCTGGAAAAGATATCGGTGCCGGTGATGTTCGTGAATTCGGCGGACGATTTCATCAACCCTCCAGAACTCAGAATCGCCGAACGCTACATTAAACGCGTAAAGAAAGGCAAGTTCGTATTGATTCCCATCTCCGAGCAGGGGCACGGCCATGGTACTCACACTTGGGCAACGGTATGGCAGCAGTATCTGAAAGAGTTACTGGAGGAGTCAACTCCTTAGCTGCGTGCTAAAATCCAGAGGAATTCCAGTTCATACCGAGAAATCCTACCCCTCAATGACAAATTATTCCGGTGGAGACCGCACTGTCGATTCTACGATGAAGAAAATCCAGCAGCGCCAGGCGCGCATCGGAATCATCGGCCTGGGCTATGTGGGGTTGCCGCTGGCACTGCTGTTCAGCGAACAGAACTTTCCCGTTACCGGTTTCGATATCGACCAACGCAAAGTAGATACTCTCGCGCAGGGCAAATCGTATATCTATCGCGTCGGCGCGGAGGAAATTCAGGCGGCACAGGCCCAGGGCTTCTCCGCAACCTCAGACTACGCACGAATCGAAGAGATGGACGCGGTCATCATCTGCGTTCCCACGCCTCTCAATCAATATCACGAACCCGACCTGAGCTTTATTATCGATACAACGCGCGCGATCGGGCCGCATCTGCAACCTGGACAGTTGATCGTTCTTGAGAGCACAACCTATCCCGGCACCACGGAAGAAATAATGGTGCCGATTCTGGAAAAGGAAAACAAGTTTGGATTGAAGGCAGCACGGGGTATTTCCAGCCCTAAAGAATTCTTTGTGGCCTTCTCTCCGGAGCGCGAAGATCCTGGCAATACCACCGTGGCTCGCCGCGATATTCCCAAAGTCGTCGGTGGAGTGAATGCGCAGGCATCGGACTTAGCAGGGGCCATGTACGGATCGATTTTTCAGCGCACAATTCCTGTCTCATCTCCTGCCGTAGCCGAGATGACCAAGCTGCTGGAAAATATTTACCGTTGCGTCAACATCGCCATGGTCAACGAACTCAAATTACTTTGCCTGCGCATGGGATTGGATATTTGGGAGGTCATTGAAGCCGCTTCGACGAAGCCTTTTGGTTTCCATCCTTTCTATCCCGGACCCGGTTTGGGTGGACACTGCATTCCCGTCGATCCGTTTTATCTCTCATGGAAGGCCAAGGAGTGGGACTTCCGCACGCGCTTTATAGAGTTGGCGGGAGAGATCAACACCAACATGCCGTATCACGTACTCGCCTCCATCGGGGGAGCGTTGAACCAGCATAAGAAGTCGATCAACGGAGCTCGCGTCCTGATTTTGGGAGTGGCTTACAAGAAAGATATTGACGATCTGCGGGAATCTCCCGCTTTGACCATCATCGAACTTTTGCAAAAGGAGGGAGCGCAAGTCAGCTATCACGACCCCTACTTCCCTTTTGTGGGGAAAGGTCGCAAATATGATCTGCAGATGAAGCGCTCGGAGCTAACGGACCTGGCTGGCTACGATTGCGTTGTGATTGTCACCGACCACTCCGACTACGATGTGAAACGAATCGTTGGGGAAGCCCAGTTGGTTGTGGATACGCGCAATGCGACCAAGGGAATCTCCAGTTCCAAGATAGTGCGCTGCTGATTCGAGCGCTCTTTGGTTGTTCCGGTGTTTGTCTTAGAGGCGGCATCTCTTCCTGATAGATTCATGCTTCAATTTGCTTTGTGTACTCAGCGCCTTTCCAGTCCCTTGTCTTTTTTTGCGATTATCGACTCTGCCGTTGGAAAAGGATAGGCTTGTCTAACCGATGAACGGCGCAGAGAGTCTAATTCGCTCGCTGTTGGTTGGCGGAGTTAATACCTGCTTCACTAACCCGGGCACGTCGGAGATTCATCTCGTCGCCGCGCTGGATCATTTGCCGGAGATGCGCTGCGTGCTCGGCCTGTTCGAGGGAGTTGTCACCGGTGGAGCTGACGGATATGCGCGCATGGCGGAGAAGCCGGCATGTACGCTGCTGCATCTCGGTCCCGGTCTGGGGAACGGGCTCGCAAATCTACATAATGCCAGCCGGGCTCGCGTTCCCATCGTCAATATTGTCGGCCAGCACGCTACTTATCATCTGCAACACGATACTCCGCTGGTCTCCGATATCGAAGGCATAGCGCGGCCTTATTCCAAATGGCTACGAACTTCGCAATCTGCATCTGAGGTCGCCCGCGACGTAGTGGAGGCGATCGCCGCCGCACGTACGGCGCCGGGGCAGATTGCCACGCTGATCGTTCCCGCCGATGCAGCTTGGAGTGACGGCGGAGCGCTTGCCGAACTGCCCGCAATCCCGAAAGTGCCCTTACCAGTGACTGCGACCGTCGAGCATGCCGCCGCGCTGCTCCGCTCCGGCTTGCACACTGCGATTCTGCTTGCGGGAAATGCGCTCTATGGCGACGGACTGATGGCCGCCGGCCAAATCGCGGCAGCCACGGGCGCCAAGCTGATGGCGCCTTATCCTTTCGCTCGCCTGCAGCGAGGCGTCGGCATGCCGCGCGTAGAGCGAGTCCAGTACGCGCTCGAGCAAGGCATCGAACAGTTCAAGGAGTTTCGCCAGATCATCCTGGTGGGCGCACAGGCTCCGGTCGCCTATTTCGCTTATCCGGGCAAGAGCAGCATTTTCACCGCAGCCGATTGTGAAATTCACGCGCTGGCGAAGCCCGGCGAAGATTACAAAGGAGCGCTCGAGGCACTGGCCACAGCTCTGTCTTTGAAGGGATCGAGCGTGGCTGCCGAGAAGGCCGATCAGCCGACATTGCCCAGCGGCGGCATCACGCTGCCGGGTCTTGCCGCCGCGGTTGGAGCTTTTCTGCCGGAAGATGCGATCGTAGTGGATGAATCGATGACTTCTGGCCGCGGAATGATGGCGGCGACGCGAGGCGCTCCGCCGCACGACTGGCTGGGTAACACGGGAGGGTCGATCGGAATCGCTTTGCCGCTGGCGGTCGGCGCAGCAGTGGCGTGCCCTAACAGAAAAGTTCTGTGTCTGACCGCAGACGGCAGCGCCATGTATACACTTCAGGCGCTGTGGACGATGGCGCGCGAGGGCCTGAACGTCACAACCGTGGTTTTTGCGAACCACGATTATGCCGTGCTCAGGCGGGAATTTTCTTACCTGGGAATTGGTGAACCGGGAAGGCGAGCGCTGGACATGTTCGAGATCGGACGTCCCGATCTCGACTGGACGCTGCTGGCGAAGGGCATGGGAGTGCCCAGCACGCGTGTGAGTTCGCTCGATGCGTTCGGAAAGGCGTTACGGGCGGGGTTGGAAAACGACGGGCCGAAGCTGATTGAGGTGCCGCTGTAAGTTAGCGTTGCAGCCTGAGAAGACGGCGGCCAGGCGTGATCAGCTTGTAGAAGAGAATTGGTAAAGCTTGGCCAGTTCACCTTTGATGACTTTTCCGGTCGGTGTTAGCGGCATGGATGGCACCAGCAGAATTTGTGACGGCCGTTTGTAGGGCGCGAGATGCTGCGCTGCGTGTTGCGACAATTCCGCTTCAGAAGCTGTCGAGGCGGCTGAGAGTTGTACGAAAGCGACCACTTCCTCTCCGCCCTGAGTTCCCTCCACCGTTCTACCGAGCACCGCGGAGCGCACGACAGCGGGATGCGCATTCAATACGGCTTCCACTTCTGTGGGGTAAACATTTTCTCCGAAGCGGATGATCAACTCTTTGCTGCGGCCGACGATAAAAAGATATCCATTTTCGAGGCGTGCGAGGTCGCGCGTGTTGAACCATCCGCCGGGATTGATAGCGGCGGCGGTTTCTTCGGGCGCTCGATAATAACCTTTCATAACGTTCGGTCCGCGCACCCACAGTTCTCCGACTTCGCCATCGGCTACAGACTTTTGATCGGAACCCACGAGTTGTATCTCGACTCCCGGCAAAATTCTTCCCACAGAGGTATCGGTGCGATGCTCGCCCACAACGGCCTGCGCGATGTTCGGCGAGCACTCGGTAACTCCGTATCCGTTATAGAGAGTCATACCAAACAAACTCTCAATCTGCGTTTTGAGAACGGGCTGCAGCGGCGCTCCGGAAGATGAAATGATACGCAAAGCGGGAAACCTGACCGAGGTCAATCCCTTCATTTTCGTGTACTCCCCCAGCAGTGAAAACATGCCGGGAGCGCCCAGCACCACCGTTAACTTTTCCTTTTCAAAGGTGGCGAGCGCAGCCACAGGATCAAAACGCCAGGCAAGATATAACGTCGCTCCGCTCAGCAATGAGCCTAGAAGAACTACCGACAGGCCGACCGCGTGCGACATGGGCAGAACGCCATAGAGACGGTCTTCCGCAGTCAGCGAGCGGATTTTCGCGGAGACTGCAGCGACGAAGAGAAGGTTACGATGCGAAAGCATCACTCCCTTGGGAAGCCCGGTGGTACCGGAGGTGTAAATCAACGCGGCGATACGCTGTGCGACCACGCCGTCGATTGGCTCCGGCTGGACTTGATCATTCAGCGGTCCGATGGCGACGGGGCCCAAGCTGCCAGGCTGCACAATGACAGCGGCGCGCCGTTTGGCGTGCTCGCGGGCGTGCGGCGAGACGCTGGTGGTGTAGATCACGCGGCGGGCGCCGCAGTGATTGCGAATCTCATCGAGTTCGCTGGCGGCGAGGCGTGCGTTCACCAGAACCGGCCATGCATCCAGATTGGCCAACCCCAAGAGAATGGCGACGAAAGCGCGGCAGTTTTCGCACACGAGCATCACCCGATCACCCGGGCGCACCCCTGAGTCGGCTAACCAGTTTTGCGCATCGGAAATGGCCGATGCAAGCTGCCGGAAGCTCCAGGCACCGGATGCTTCGACCAGAGCCAACCGGTCCGGCGAGCGCTCCGACCATGCCCCAATCACGTCGCTGATGCGATCTGGAAGATTGGTTAGGAGTTCGTCGATGCTTTCGAGAATTGTCTCCGGCATAGCTGCTACGGACGCGCCGAGCGTTTTCGCGGAGCGGGTTGGTAGACTGCGGCCAGAGCTGGAATGGAAGATGCGTCCGCTTTTTTCGACGCCACATACTGCAGCCAGTTGCGATAGATGCTGACCGCGGACGGGTGCCACGTATTTTCCAAACTGTCGACCGGCGCAGCCTCGGGAAAACTTTCCATGCGTCCCTCGCGCCGGTCTGACAGAGCGGCATCGCGAAAATCGGCGAGTCGCTCGGTTGCCGCGGCGTCAAAATAGTTGTTTGGCATCGAAGGATAGGTTTCGCGTTCGTTTTTCAGAAATCTTCTTATGTCTCTGCGATATTCTTTTAGCAAGGTCTGGGCAACGTACTCCGGGTGCCCCTGAAAGTGCAAGAATAGACTCTGCTTTTTCTGCTTTACAAACGAATCGACTCCGCCTTCGACGGATTGCGTCAGAATCGTGTAACCGGATGCTATGAGGTCGTCGGCCTTCACTTCATTCCAGCGCGAATGCGGAAAACGAACGCGCTCGCCGGTACCGTTTGTAAGTGGATGCGGGCTCACCCTGGAAAAATCGAAGACGCCAAACTGCTTGTCACTCAAGGGATGACGGCTGATGCCGTCGCTGTGCAGAACCCCGGCGTGCGCCGCCAAGCAGGATAATATCGTCGAGTGCGTGTGGCTCTCGGCCCAATCCAGCATATTGGCCAGCACGGTCCAGTAGGGCTCTTCGCGCAGGTTGGACTGGCGCGGCTCGGTCCCAGTCATGATGACGCAATCGAAGCGCCGGTTCCAGAGATCATCGAGGCCGAAATAAAAGCTGTTGAGGCGAGTTTGCCCACGCTCGCCCCGCGGAATGCCCGTCAGCGAGTAAAGCTTTAAGAATACCGGGATGTCTCCGGATGCGATGTCGAGAAGATGAAAGAATTGCAGTTCGGTGTCTTCGAGCGCGGCATCGGGCATGTTGTTGATGAGCGCGAGAGTGATGCATTCCGCGCCGAGCGCCGCGCGATCTTTTGCCGAAGGCGAACTGGCGTGTCCTCTCTCGGCCCAGCCGCTGGGGGTCGGTCCTTCGATGATCAGTGGCATAGGATTAATTTAGAGAATTGTTCTGCCCTAAGATCGATCATGCTCTATCGGGCCGCGTCGAGCGCCTGCGCCAGATCGCCGACGATGTCGTCGATGTGCTCGATGCCGACGCTCAAGCGCAGCATCTCCGGCGTCACGCCCACTTGCTTTTGTTCTTCGGGCGAAAGTTGCCGGTGCGTGGTGGAGGCGGGATGGCAGGCCAGCGATTTCGCGTCTCCCATATTCACCATGCGCTTGAATAGTTTCAATGCGTTGAAACATTTTGTTCCGGCCTCAAAGCCGCCTTTCACGCCGAAAGTCATTAGCGAGCAGCGCTTAGAGCCTAGGTAACGCTCGGCCATCGCGTAGAGCGGGTTGTCGGGAAAGCCAGCGTAATTAATCCACTCGACCATGGGATGATCGCGCAAAAACTCCGCCACCTTTCGCGCGTTCTCCACATGGCGTTCAACGCGCAGCGCGAGCGTCTCCACGCCCTGCAACAGCAGAAAACCATTAAACGGCGAGAGCGTCGCTCCGGTATTTCGCTGGCAAACCGTCCGGCAGCGGGCTACGTAGGCCGCATCCCCAAAGTGATCGACATAGACCACGCCGTGATAAGCAATCTCGGGCACATTGAACATGTAGAACTTCTCGGGATATTTGCGCCAGGGAAACTTTCCGCTGTCGACGATCATTCCGCCGAGCGTGGTGCCGTGCCCGCCCATGAACTTGGTCATCGAGTGAACGATAACATCCGCGCCGTATTCAAAGGGGCGCAATAAAATCGGCGTGGCGATGGTATTGTCGACAATCAGAGGCACGCCATGTTTGTGCGCAACGTTGGCGAGCCCTTCAATATCCGCGACATTGCCTGCAGGGTTGCCGACGCTCTCGCAATACACGGCGCGCGTATTCTCGTTGATGAGCTTGTCTACATCTTCGGGCCGATCACTCGCCGCAAACTGAGTGCAGATGCCGCGCTTCGGAAAGATATGCGCCAGCAGAGTGTAAGTGGCGCCGTAGAGTTGCGGCAGAGAAACAATGTTCGTTCCCTTCTCCGCGATGTTGATCAGCGAGTATTCGATCGCGGCCATTCCCGAGCTGACGCTGAGCGCCTCGACTCCGCCTTCGAGCGCGGCGACGCGTTTCTCCAAAACCGCATTGGTCGGATTTCCGATCCGCGTATAGATGTTGCCTTCGACTTCCAGGTTGAACAGCGCCGCTCCATGCTCTGCGCTGTCGAACTCGAAGGCAATCGTCTGGTAAATGGGCACGGCGACCGCCTTCGTGGTGGGATCGCCGTCGTAGCCTGCGTGAATGGCGAGGGTTTCTCTCTTCATGCGTCGACCAAAGGTCGTTCAACGATGGTTAAGCCGCGCGATAAAATCGTCGCAAGCTCTTCGTCGATATCTTTCATTTTGTGGTGGGGAGCACGTTCCCAACCGGAACAGCCGCGTGAACATTAGCAGTGGACTTCTTCACCGCACGGGTTACGGTGCGAGCGGAGAAGCCTGCCCCAAAAGCGAAGCGCATCACCGGTCCAAAGCTGTTGGCGGCGGCGACTCCGGCAAAGTACAGGCCGGGCATCGAGGATTCGAAACTCGACGAGAGCACCGGCGCGCGGTTGACCGTCTTCAGTTTTGAACGAATTTCCGGGCCGAGGAACTCCAAGCGCTCGATATCAACCTTATAGCCAGTAGCGGCGATCACGTGCTCGGTCACGACTTCCCGTTCGCCGCCGTCCTCGCCCTGAATCTTGAGATGCACCTGGCCGTTCTGTACTTCGGCGCTCTTCGGCGTAAAACCGAGATGCAGCGGAAGTTTGCCCATAACTTTATCGCGAATAAACCATCCGCCCGAAGGACCCAGGGTTCTGCGCACCGCTTCTACGCGCAAACTTTGCGGCAAGTAATAGAACAGCGCGGGCGCATCAGCAAAAAAGCGCGAACGCATGCCCGGTCCCAGTCCCGACTGCGGATGCCGAATCTGCTGCCATGCCGAACGCGGCTTGCCGGTAGGCTGGCTGTGAAATTTTAGTTCTTTCCGGCGGCTGACCAGTTGCACGTCGGCGCCGGCTTCCTTCAGCAATCCGGCCCAATCCAAGGCGGAGGCTCCACCTCCGATCACCACCACACTGAGCCCGCGAAAGGGCTCGACTTCATGGTAGCGAGCGCTGTGCGACAAAAATTCCTCCGACAAGTGCGCCAGGTTTTCGGGCACGTACTCAAAATGCGTGATACCAACCGCCAGCACGACCGTGCGGGCTTCGAATGTTTCACCATCTTCTAACTGCAGGCGGAATCCATTCTGAATCCGATCGACGCTGACCACCATCTTGTCTTCCAGCTCCGGCACCATGCGGTCGCGGAAGGCCTGGCCGTACTCCGTAAACGTTTCGAGACGCACCGGTACGCCGGTATCTCCATACTCGATGCCGCGCTCGGCGCAAAACTTTCGCAGCGTAAACGTACTCTCCGGATCGTAAATGTCGGAGGCGAAGCCATCCGACTTCAACATCATGCCCTTGGGCATATGCGCCAGCCAGCTATCCATGGGACGGCCGAAGACGCGAAACGGAATACCCTCGCGCCGGAAGTGCGCAGCCAGCGACAGCCCATACGGGCCTGCACCAATAATCACTGTGTTCAACATAACTCTAAGAAAAAACCTTTCGGGAAGTTGGCCAAGCTAATCAAATCCATGTGGAAAATATGGCTCATCGTACCACGTACAGATATTCAGACAATGGAACCAAAGCGCAGTATGACTTGCATGAAGGTAACCGGAGGTAAGATGGCTTCAGCGCCTATTCAGCAGGCAAACTCCGGTCCAGGGATAGTTCCCGAATTTACCCTTCGGCTCGGGCAGCAACGATAAAAGTTCGGCAGGCGCGCGTTTAAATTGCGCGGCGGTCTTTAGCAGTCCTTGAACCTCCTTCGGCTTCCAACCATAAGGGAGAAAGAAGTTCGCCCCCTCGGGCGGACCGAACTTGAAGGCCGCGCCGGCCTCACTTAGCTCTTTTCCGGTGGTGCGCTGCATCAGCCGGAGTTGCCCTGGAGAGGCGAGATCAATGATCCAACTCTGAAATCGTGCCTTAGCGACCAAGTCTTCAGCGAGCGAGGCGACTTCTTCTTTCGAGAAGTAGATCAGCAAGCCCTCGCTGGCAACCATAATTTTACTTGCGCGAGAGTCGATTTGAGAGAAAAGCTCGCGGCGGCCTGACACATCCGATAAATCCAGAGCAACCCTCTCCAATCGGCAACGCGGCTTCTCGTCCGCCAGGATTTCTTCTTTGTAGGAAACGATATCCGGCAGGTCAACCTCAACCCACTGCAAGTTTGCGGGCAAATTCATGCGGTAAGGCCGGGCATCAAGTCCTGCCGCAAGATTCAGCACCAGATCGACTCCCTCTCGGATTGCACGGGAGAGAAACTGATCGAAGAGATACGTTCGGGCCACCCACGCCCATTCATGTTTCTTGCCGTCAGCGAGAGTGTTGGCGAGATGAAAACCGTGCTCACCAGCCAGGCGTTCGGCGAGCGGATCGCGGAACAGCGCATCCGGGCGCCGCGTTTCCTGGGCGCGGAAATACGCCACCCAGCGTGCGGTATCAGAAACGCCGCGAACCACTCCGTCTTGAATCCCTGCGTCTTGAATCTTCAAGGGCAAATCCCGGGATACCGAATCTCGCGGTAGCTTTTGGCTAGCCGGCATGGCGGTAAAAGATCTTGCCGATGGCGCTGAGGGCGAAAGTGGGCGTGAATGGAATCATTCGATCCAGGAGGATTTTCTGCCGAATGCTCAAAGCGGCTGCAGGCCGGTGCGGATAAGTCCAGTAAGTCAACTCTGAGGCGGTGGTGCCCCAGCGTTCTTTGAAGGCGACGAGCCCGAGATTGGCGCTATCGGAGCGCCCCATCTCAAACTCTTCCAATCCTTTTTCTTTGGCTTCCTGGATAGCATTCCAAAACAAGAACGCCATTCCCCCGAATTTGTGGAAGCGGGCATCGCTGCAACCGTATTTGTAGACCATCGAACATTTGTGCGTCAGCGTGAGGATGCTGGCGATAGGCAGATCGTTCTTGCTCGCAATTCGAATCTTCAGATCCGAACCAAAGGCATCGATCAACCGCCGGAACCATACGAGCGGTTGTGCCGGCAGGGATTGCCGCCGCCGGGTGACGACCAGTAATTCATAGAACTTCCGCAGAAGACTCTCAGAAGTTCCTTCTTCGTAGCGCAATTCCTCGCGCTCCGCTCGCCGAATTTTTCGTTGAATGCAGTCTTTGTGAAAGCTGCGGAACAACTCCTGCGAACTCTTGCGCAGATCCAGCGTATGGAAACTGTAGCGCAGGTTGGGACTGAATCCGGTCCGGCTCGCCGGCCGGCCGATGGCAGGCCTGATTTCGAGGTAGCTCCAGTGGCCGGAATCCACATACTGCTTCATGTGGGATAACAGGAGGTCCAGTTCCGCGGCGTTGCCGACCAGGGGTTCGCAATGATCGGCAAAAGGCAACGATACGAAGCGGCGACCGGTTAACCAACTTTCCACGCGGCAAAAGACGAGAGCGTTGCTGAGAGCGGCGTTGGGGGCGCAGGTGGTAACGGCCACGGGCTTATAGCCGTAGGTTGTCTGCAATGCCTTGAGCCATCTTGCGCTGTGAAAAACCGAAGCGTAAGGATGACTGTTGATTAGCGCGTCCCAACGCAAATCTGCTAAGGGATTAATCTCATAGACGCTGGCCGGGGAAGAAGCTGGTTTCTTAGAAATCACGAGTTTGGGCTCTGACCGGGCCCGTGCCGCCGCTGCAGTGTTAATACTCATCCTGTACCGTGCTCCGCCAGCGCTTCTACCTATCTTACCGCCGATGGCCCGAACCCGCTGCGATTTTCCCTCTATGGCCAAACGAGCTCTGGGAATCATGTGAAACTTCGACTGAGATCTGCGGCAACCGGGCTGAGAGTGTAAGACAGCCGGTCCTGGTCTCGAGAGGCGTAGGCCAGACGGGCCCGCTCACTCCCGGGTCCTTCAATCCGCCAGCCGTCGCCGCTCTTCACAACTCTCATTTCCGCTCGTTGACGCCACCAGCGATCGACCTCGCCGGGAAGCGCAATCCAAATTCCTTGTTCTCTTCTTAAATCGGCCAGATGCTGAAGCAGAGCTTCGTAAACGGCTCGTTCCCGAATCCCGCGAACATAATCGGGATGAACAATAACACTGACCAAGCCGTGCTTTTCCATGATCAGGTCGATCTGCTTCTTCCACAAATCGATGGAATAGTCGTTGAGAATGTTGAACAAGGTGTAGTCCTGTGTGGTGGTTACCGGCAGCTCCAGAATCTTCCCCACAAAGAACGGCATAACCGTGCAGCACCCTCCGCGTTGCGGATCCAAATGCGCGACGTTGGGCACCGACATGTCGTAGGAGAACTCCAAGGCGTCAAACCATTGCTGCCTGCGATAGAGAACTGCAGCTCGAAATCCGGTGGCGCCAAATCGCCTCTTATAAGAGTTGATCTTGAAAGCACGCCGTTCGAACTGGTCCCTGTCGCGAAACAGTAGTCCGTCGTGATTTAAATCATGCACCACTACCTCGAAGCCTCGCTGCCGAATGGAAGCTAGAAAATCATCGGTCACCTGATAGCGCTGTTCCGGAATAATCTGGAACGATCCTTTGATGGCAAAAGTGTCCTCCATGTCCATCAGATAAGAGCAGGAAGATACGCCTAGCGAAGTTTCCACATCGTGGGTCATGATGGCGCAACTGGTTGCGCCCTCTGGCCAAAACCAAATGAAGGGAATCTGATCGACGCCCTGCGCCTGCAGGGATAGAAACATGGCCTGCTCGAACATCTGGTCTACGGTCCGGTCGACAGGCCAGGTGGGAAAAGACAGTCGCTCCCAATCTCTGAGGCGCCACCTTTGCAAATGCTTTCGAATCGATACCGAAAGCAAAGGACGCGCCATGTAGTAAGCGCGGGCCAGCAGGTTGGTTTCAGCGGAGCTGGCAACCTCCTGGCAATATCTCTCACTGCGCAGGTTGTTCGCCACCTCGTCCAGGTCGAAGGGTAGATGCACGCTGCCTCCATCAACGAAGGCATCCGCAAGCACATCAGGATGCGCATCGGCTGGAGAACGGGACGGCGCGTGGCCGGCGCACTTCCCATAACAGGTTGTACCGGTGCCGAAATCGAAATAGCCTTCTTCGTCTGAGAGGGGCCCGCTCAAATCGAAGTGAACATAGTCTTCAGGGCAGAGGTAATACCGCGCGAGGGAAGCACCGGTTTGGGTTTCTTCGGCTTCTTTTTGAGCCGCACGAGTTGTCTTCTGCCAAGCCGTAGAAGCGTTTTCGCTGAAACGACTCATCTTGGCGAAAGTTCTCTCGTAGGCCGCGAGCAGATTCTGCACCGAATACTTCCAGGCCAAATCCTCTTCCACGCGCCTGCGCCCGAACTCTCCCATCCTCTTTCTTTCCTCGGGACGGTCGATCAACCAGAGGATTTTCGCGGCGAAGTCGGCGACCTGGTTTTGTGTGTCGGCGTACACGGCTGCGTCCTGGGCGCTGAACCGGCCTTCGCGCAGATCGAATTGCACGATGGGCTTGCCCAGGGCCATGTATTCCATGATCTTAATCATGGTGGAGATATCGTTCATCTCGCATGGCCGATCCGGATTGACGCAGATATCGGCCGTGGAGAGAATTTCCAACAACTGTTGATCGGGGATGCGCCCGGTAAAATTTACGATGTCTTCAAGACCCTTGTCCCGCGTCATCTTGCGTAGACCGCCCAATCCCGGGCCTCCGCCAATACAAGTAAAATGAATGTCGGAACGACCTGAGTTCTTGATGTGCAGCGCCGCATCCAGAAGGATATCCAGGCCCTCCTGAGTGCTCATGTTTCCAACGTAGCCCACCAGGTAAGGCTTGCCGCACTTTAAAGCGGGGTTGGGAGGCACGGCTTCAAAGGTCTCCAAGTCGGGCCCATTGCGAACAACAAAAATGTCCTCCGGAGCCAGGCCCCCTCTTTTTACAGCGAGCGCTGCGTAACTCGCGTTGGTGGCCATTACTACATCGCTAAAGCGGTAGGTTAGCTTTTCGAGCAGAACCTGCGCTTTGTAGAAGAGTCCCTTATTACCGAACTTTGAAACGTAGAGCTCGGGATTGGCATCGTGGTGATCGAAAATGTATTTGACCCCGAATAGCTTGAAGGGAAGTGCCACTAAAAATATGTCGTCGGGAGGATTGCAGCCTTGAATCACGTGGAATCCCCGCCGCAGATAAATCCACCACGTATATAAGAACTGCCAGAACAGCGCCAAGCTGTACTCCCGCAGGTAGCCGAGAGGGCTGTCGCCCTCCTCGCCCATGGGGTGCCGGTAGACGTGGATTCCCTCGATGAATTCATATCCGCGCTCACATCCCTTGGCTCGAGGAGATAAAGTGCTGACTTCGTATCCCGCCTCGTGCAGAGAGCGAGCCTCCTTAAACACGCGCGTGTCAAAGGGGACAGGCTGGTTTTCGACGATGATCAGAACTTTTTTCTTCATTATTTCTTGGCGCTAATCCTGGGTGTGCTGGTTTTCGGGAATTGTGACGTTGTTGGCCGGCGGGCATCGACGAAACGCTCGTGGATGAGGCGCTCATAGACTTTCACGATGGCTTCCACGACCCGGCTCTGGTCATAACGCACCATGGACAAGCGGCCTTCGAAGGGCTTTTCGACTGGGCGATCGAGCGCCCGCCGGAGAGAGTACGCCAGGGACTCCGCGCTGGGGGGGCAGATCTCGCAGCCATCAATTCCATCCATGATTTCGCGGACATCGCCGACATCGGTCGAAATCACCGGTATATTGCAGGCCAGGGCTTCCTTCACGGAGGTAGGCGAACCCTCAGATTCAGAGCACAAGATCATTGCGTCGGCCGCGCTGTAATACCAGGGCATGTCTTCGTTTGGCTTTCCGCAAACAGTAAGAATATGAACTTCAGGATCGAGAAGGGCTGCGATCGCGGCTTGGGCCAGCGGGTAACGCTTAATCTTGCGCTGCCGATCAAAGGGGAAGAGGACCAACTTGCCGTGCTGGGGAAGTCCAAGACGAAGACGGGCTACCGTGCGATCATGCGGCCGGAAGAGTTCCATATCGATTCCGCAAGGAATGATTTCTCCTGCGATGCGGGCCGCGATGCCCTTCGACACTACGATGACCGCGTCCGCGAAGGCGCATACCGTTTTGCTGATCAGCGGCTGTAGTCGGCCGACCAGAGCGTCGCTGCCGTGAAGCGTGATAACCAGCGGAGTCCTGTAACGAAACAGCGCCGGAAAGCCGGACAGCCCATAATGGGCGTGCACCACGTCATACGACCCGCGGCGGGTGCGAGCCAACACGTCGAACAACGATGTAAGATACTTCAGCCGCGACTGGCCGCTCTCGATGTGCAGGACGTCGACCTGGTGGCCGGCCTTGCGTAGATGCTCCGCCTGCTGCCACACAAATGTGCCCGAGGCAGGATTGGCCCGGTTGGGATACATATTGGTGACGAAGAGCACTTTCAGCGCTCCGCGGCCCGCGCTTGTGCTCGACGATGGCGTCAGTCCTCCCGGGGCGCAAGACTTCACGGTTGCTTTTCCATTTACGGCCAGAGTCGATGGGGTTACGACATGCACGGTAGTATCCGTTATCTGGAGCGGACTGTCTCCGCCCATACCACGCGACGGCTTGGGGATCGAATGGCATGCTCGTAGATGTCGACCGTCTTATCGACCATCTTTTGCAGCGAGAAATTTTCCTCTATATGTTTCTGGCCGGCCAGGCCCATTCCGCGAGCCTCGGCGGGATGATCCATCAAATATGTAATTCTCTCGGCGAGCGCCTCCGGATCGCGAGGCGGCACGAGGAAGCCGGTTTTGCCATCTAGCACCAGTTCTCTCGATCCTCCGCAGTCCGTGGCCACCACGGGTTTTGCCAGCGCCATGTATTCCATGATGGAATTCGAAATTCCTTCGGTGAAACTGGCGAGAACGCCGACGGTAAAGCAATTGACGATCGGCTCGACGTTCTTGCGCCGCCCCAGAAACTGAATGCGGTCGCCGGCGCCGGACGCGAGCGCTTTCATTTCGTCCAGAGTCTCGCCATCTCCCACAGTCACAAAGGTTACGTCCGACCGGCCGCGCACGACCTGCAGCGCCGCTAAAAAAAATGTTCTGAAGTCCTTGTCCGGCCTGAACTCTGCGACCATGCCCACCCGAGCATGTCCATCTCCATTTCCGTTGCACGAATTGTCGAACCTAGCTTCCCGAGACCGGGCCTCCGGAGACTGGGCTTCTGGAGACTGGACCCGTGCCACATCGAAGCCATTGTAAACGACGAAATCCCTTGCGGAATCCTGCGAAAAACCTCGGCTTTGCAAACCGGCCGCCGAGTTCGCGATCCGGAAATCCGACCATGCCAGCAGCGACCGCTCGACCTTCAGGCGAAGAGATCGGGGTTCGAAGCAGTTGCGAATCGATCCGTTGATCAGGGGCACACCAAACCACTTCGCGATGGGCAGCGCGTAGGCCGAACTCATTGCGCTATTGGTATGAATCACGTCCGGCTTGAATTCCTGGACCAGACGGTAAAACCCTCGCAGCACTCGCGGATCCCAGCGGCTCTTGCGAAACAGATACGTCATCGGAATCGACAGCGCCTTCACATCCGGCTCGTAAAATTCTCCGCGATCCATACAGACGAGCAGCAGTTCCATATCTCGACGCGGCTTCAGGCCTTTCAGCAACGCGACGAGTTGGCGCTCTTTTCCGCCTATCCGAAGACTATCTGTGTAGTAAAGGACTCGCATGATCGGGCTGCAATAAAATGAGAGCTGAAATTAAAGCGAAAGGGTTACGGTTTGAGTTACGGCGGGCACATTCAGTATTAGTGCGCCGTTTTTCCTGGCACATACTTCGGCCAGCGGAAGTTCAGTCGAGTCTGCTCCGACCCGCCGCTCGATACGCTTCGGGAGAGCCGCGCCAGGGACAATCAGCGTGATCTCCGGGATACCGTACTTATTCGTGTCTAAGGAACTCTTCAAGTGCAGCGTGGTCTTGCCGCTCTCCGTTCTGGCATGAAGGCTCGTACGCTCTCTCGCCTCGCAATAAGACGCCAAGTCTCCCATGGTCGCGGTCCAGACATGTCCCGCCTCGCGTTGGCGCTGAACGATGCGCAGCACCTCGCAGAATTCCCTCTGAAATACGGTGCGCGGATCGGAGGGATGAAACCACAAATGATAAGCCGCGCCGTGTTGCAGCGCATGGTCGAGAAATAGCTCCGCTTTATCTCGATAGTGGTAAAGATTCGACGAGCGCAGGTTCATGCTTTCATAAATCTTATAGACTCCCACTGCGGAACGCTCGGGATAGGAAAGCCTGATCTTGTCGTCGCGGTGCCGCACCGCAATGATGCCGAATTGATGCAGCAGGTCATGATAGGAGTGTCCCATGTGGTTGAAGGGATACACCAAAGACCGCAAGCGGAGGCCGAGGGGCGCCATAACCGCCAGGCTCTGCTCCATCTCGCGCCTGACCAGTTCCGCATCGGAGGTTTGGGGGGAGAAGTCGATGTGACTGAACGAGTGTGACCCAACTTCATGCCCGACCTTTGCAGCCATGATTTGTTCGAGCAAATCAGGGGCGTACCAGAGCGGATCGCGCCGCAGGTCGGTGCAGGGATCGTGCTTGTACCAATCGCCTTGCCACAAAGGGTTGGCGGGCGGGCGCGGCATATCTTCGTGCCCATAGAGACCGTTGCGGCTGCAGGACTCCAGAAAAAGATGGCTCACAGTCGCCCATGTGATGGGCATGGCAAACTCGTTCAACACATCGAGAATATAAGGGACATTGTCACGTTCGGTGACGCCCAGGTAATCCCGCTCCCCGGGCGGCAGGCTGCGAAAAGCCCAATTCAGCTCGAAATCGGCGGAAATCGACACTGCCGCACTGCAGGCGTTCCAGAAGGGCGCAATCTCGATACCGTCGAAGATTCTCTTCGGCGCGGCGATTCCCGGAGCGAAATTTCTTTTCAGGGAAAAGATCGAGCGCAGGACCCGCTTCTGTTCAATCTTGATCAAGAAACACTCCGCTGATCGGGTCGGCAGCAATCGGGTGCGAGGTCGCGCGCTGGAGCCAACCGGCGCGTCGCAACATTTCGCGTGAGATTCCTTAAGAAACCCCACAGGCCGCTTGCCTTGACGATAAGCTCATCGAGGGTAGCATCGTCGCTGATGCAGATGCGCTTCAACTGAAACGCCGGCGTGTTGCGGGTATTGGATCCGTTTTCAAGGGTCAGCGCGCAGCGGTAGCCGCTCGCCTTCGCGGCCGAGATTTCGCGTGCGGAATAATCTCCGTTGGGATAGGCGAGGGCGTAGATGGAAAGTCCGAACTTATTTTCGAGCTCGAGCTTCGACTGCGAAATTTCGACCGCCGCCCGCAAGTTGGAACATTGCGGCAGCAGAGGGTGGTAGACGGTGTGCGATTGGAAATCGACGACCGGCTTCAGTGCTTCGATCTCGCCGGCTGACAGCGCCTGGCGATCCGCATTCTCAGCGGTCTCTGAAAAGCCCAGTCCGGCAAGGGTTTCGAGCCGCTCTTCATCGGATACATGCTTCAGCGACTGCCTTAAGCTCTCGTCCATCTCGATCTCATACCAGAAGTGCCGGTTCGTGCCCGCCAGCCCGCTGCAAAGGAATGACGTTGGCCGGATTCCGTACTTCTCGAAGACGGGCTTCAGGGCATAGTTAGATTTGTGCCCGTCATCGAAAGTAACGATCAAGGACTTCCCCGGAAGAGGCCCTTTGTGGTCTGCTCGCGCGGCCACGTAATCGGCTAGAGTAATGAAGTTGTATCGACGCCGCAGAGCCTTGAAGTGACAATCGGCCGTCTCCGGAAGAAGCTTGTGGTAGACGAGAATCGTTACCCGACGCCTCTGCGCCAGTTCGCGGAGGAGATAGGGCACGCCCGACATCCTCAGAAGCAAGAAGGCGGTGCCTCTTAAACCGCTCGATTTTGTTTTAACAGACACAGTGTTTATCGCGTGACCAGCGCTTCTATGTGGTGGCGTCCGAGAAGTCGAAAACCGAACGACGCGGCCAGAAAGGCAGTGAAGCCGAGAGCCGACGGCACCAAGAAACGAATCAGCTTGTCAGCCAGCGATTCTGCTAAGAATCTGCCGCCGATGGTGTGGCCGATGGCGAAGGCACAGATCGTGAGGCCCATGACAATCGCCATACGATATCCAAACTTCTTCAGGCCCTTCCACCCTAAGGGTCCAAAAGCGCGATGCAGCAGGGCGGACATGGTTACCGCCGTCATAACGGATGCAAACGAGGAGGCGATGGCGAAGCCGTAGATGCCCATGCTGCGACTCAGAAGCCAGATGCAGGTGGCGTAGATGCCGAAGAAAAGAATAAGGCTGAGCAAAGGCGTCCTGGTATCGAGCCGGGCATAAAACGGGGTCTGGGTGACGCCGATGAGCCGGCCAAAAATGACATACGGGGTAAGCAGGGTGATGAGGAGCGCGGTATGAGCCGCGTCGGCCCGCAGGAATCTGCCGCGCTCATACAACAGTACGATCATGGGCTGGCCGGTAAAGATCAGCCAGCACGCTATCGGCAGAGCCAGAAACATAATGAGGCGGATCGCATCCAGAACGCTCTTTTTCATTTCGCCAAATTTCTTCTCGGAGGCGTAAACCGATATTAACGGAAGCGTGCTGGTAACGATGCCGCCGAGCAGCACTCCGGAGATGGCTTCAACAATCCGGGTCGCGTAACGAAGTATGGATAGATTTCCACCGCCCAGGAGCGAGGCCAGAAAGTTCTCAATGAATACCTTACTCTCACTGAGGCCATGGCCAAGCAGCGGATGGCGGAACATCTTCAGGATTTCATATACTCTGGGATCCTTCGGCCGCCAAGTCCAGGCGAGATGAAGGCCGTGAGATCTCGCCGTAATAGCTAAGAACAGGAGTTGTACCATACCTCCAAGAATGAATCCCATGGCGGCGGCGTAGATTCCAAAGCGTTTGTAGTAGATACTCACCATGGCAATAGCGGGCAGCGTGGTCGTCAGCCTGCCCAGGGCCGGAACCAGGTAGCGGTGCCGCGAAAACAGGAATGATTGCAGGATCGGAGCCAGGCCCTGGAAGAAGGTCAGCCACAGCAGCACCATGAACAGTCGAGCGCCGAGTTGCAACTCGCTGGCTTGAAAACCCGGGGCCTGAAGACGCATCAGGAGGCGGGCGAATAGCGATAACACGATAACGATTGCACCCAGAATAACAGCAAAAGTCGTCATCAGAGTTCGGAGCAGGTCGTAGGCCGATTCGTCCCCCTGCTCCTCGGAACAACGAGTGATTGCGGGAATCAGGATTTTCGGAACCTGGAGTTCGAGTGCCGACGTAATCAGCATGGGTATGGCCAGGCTGGCAAAAAGAGCATCGGTTTCGCGTCCCAGGCCAAAACGCGCCAGGATGACGGCGTCGAGCACCGCCCCGCTGATAATGCCGAACGTCCGCCAGAAGGTATTGATACTGGCGTTTCGGATGAGATATTTCGTGCTCATGCGTTAGGTGTACGGAGTTGCTCGGACTTCGGTAGCAAACTAGCCGCGTTCGTCGCCGATGCTATTTTGCCGCATTCTTGCGTCTAGCCCTTGGTCCCGACGAGTCGGATCATCATGACCGGTCGCAGCGGCATCGAATCGCACATGCTTTGGCGAAAGCCGTGCGGCAGCACTCCGAGAACACTTTCAAGGGCGCGCATGGCGCCGAGCGGAGGGCCGAAAAAGAATCCCCGCGCGCCAATATAGGCTCGCACCCGGGCAAATCCAACCGAGCTAAATAAGCGAGAGGATTCGGTGACCGAATACTCCTTCAAATGCAAGCCAGTCGCCTCGGTGTCGAAGTGACGGGATATGTCATAGGGTCCGCCTAGCTTATTGGGAGTGACGCAGAGATACTTGCCGCCGGGCTTCAACACCCGATAAACTTCCTGCACGTGCCGCACCGCATCATCCGGATGCAGGTGCTCCATCAGTTGATTGCTGTAAGCGACGTCCACAGTATTGTCGGGGACGTTGATGGAGCTGCCATCGGAGACTCGCAGTTCAAAATTATCGGGCGGAGTAATGGACTCGGTCAGCTTGGCGGAAACGTCGATGGCATAGACCTTCGCGACCATCTTGGCGACAGTTAGCGCCAGCGCGCAATCTCCGGCACCCACCTCGAGAAAGCAGTGTGACGGCTTGAGGAATCGCCGCACAAACTGCAACTGCCAGCGGATTACTTTTTCCCGCTGCGCCGGCGTCACCGTACGGAACAAGATCGGATGCGCAGGCACTCTGCGAAAGAGCTCTTCGTAGACGGTCAGGTAGAGAGCGGCCCGTTCCTGCGGCATCGACGTTCGAAGTTGATCGGCAAGTTCCTTCTCCGCGAGGTAGTGATTGCGGATTTCCTCCGGTGTGCGCTGCATAGCGTTAACATGTCTCTGATGCATAATTGTGTCCCTCGATGACAGGGGAGCTTTTTCGGCCTCGGCAGCAAGCGTGCCGAGGGTATTCGGTTTTCACGAGCTATCAGTTCGGGAGTTCGACTACCAATTTCTCGACCTCGGAACCACCATTCATTTTCGACAGCACTTTGAACCGATTGTTATCCCCAAGCGCAAAGATGGTGGCATGGTTTAGAGCTGCTTCGTCCGTATCGGTATTGCAAACCACCAACATGCCACCCATTGCCAACTGACGCCGCAGGTTAGTCAGGATGCGGGTTAAGGCGTCCACATCGAAGTAACTCTTGTTGAGTATATTGGCTGCCCGGATGATGTGAAATGTTCCCTCATTCCACGATTCCGCAAGAATATTGCCTTCGCCCACAGCCACTTTGGGATGCCGCACAAGCCCCGGCGTTACCAGATTAATGGCGCGAGTCCTCGCGGGCATGGCCAGAATTCGTAGAATTCGGCCCTGGTCGGCTTCGCGATAACGCCGTTTCCATAGGAACAAAGCGGCTTTGATCCAGGCCAGCGAGAAGAAGTGACGGAGAAGGTGCCGTTTTCGGGGCGGATTCGATACCCATTGGCCATCGATTTCGAATAGTAGCGGCCATTTTGTGCGGTCAAGGACAACGTGCCATCGATCGCCAAACGAAAGCAGAAGTCCGCCAATTGTCAGATCGATCCCGGTCATGTGGTAATCGACCTTTATCGCTTCTAGCGCCTCTACCCACTCCAACGTGCTTACGCCCGAGGAGATCGCGACATCCAGCACCTGCAGCGGCCGGGAGGCCGGGAGGTGATTCATTACCTGAGCGTTTAGATCATCAAGGCGGTGAGCATAAGTCGTCTTGTAGACGCCATTCTTGAGGCGCAGGCAATCGAAGAAATTCTTTTCCAGTTCCCGTGATGCGCGCAGTTCCCCCGCGGTAACGAATAGGTCAGCTAAATGAGACATCGCAGGCTTTCCCATGGTGCGTCAAGACACGATTCAGAAATCTAGCATCGAGCATGATCTGCCGGCGGATCGCCTTTATGATCGTACATTCCTCTTAACTCGCTTCTGAATTAACGAAGTGCCTTTCATGCTCGCGGTAATTCCGGCGAAGAGAAAGGTCACCGCGTTGAGAGTGGGATTGAAGCGCAAATCGCCGGACATCGCCTCGATCATGGCCACGGTCAACAAGCACACGCTGGTAAGTGCCAGGCCTTTCTCGAACTGCGCCTCGAGACCTAGCGTTTTGCGAATTCGCAAAGACTCTCTGAACAGATATATAAATAACGCTGCGTACAAGGCGACCCCGGGCACTCCCAAATCCGCAAAGAGGCCAAGAAAAGTATTGTGATTGCCGTCGGTGAGATCGTTGGTCAGCTGTTTCTCTTTGTCGCCAAAATATTTCACCCAGTTGGAATTGAAGCTGCCATATCCGACCCCGGTCAGAGGGTTTGCCAGTCCCATATTGAACGTCGTCTTGTTGTTCGATAACCGGTAGTCGATGGTGTTTTGCCGCCGCGAGAAAAGTGTTTCTCCCCCGTAGGAGAATTTGCTGCCCGCTCCGGCAAAAAATGCCAACAGGATTACGGCGATGATGAGCCGCGACTGAGTTCCAAAACTCTTGCCGCCCAGGATAGCGGTGAGCAGAACCACGGCGGCGAAGCTGATCCAGGCCCCGCGAGTCAGGGTGAAGTAGATCCCCATGGTCACCAGCAGTAGGAGGCCGTGCAGCAGCACCCTCGAAAGTGTCCGCGTGAGCGGCATAATCAGGCAGGTAACGAGAAAAACCACGACCAACTGTTCCCCCATGGGGTTCGAACCTACCATGGGGCCGCGGGCCCTCCCGAATTGAATGCCAACATGCGGATCCATGATGTACCTGGGAAAGACAAGCGCGTTAATCCCGAAGTGTTCGAAACTTGCCGTGAAGGCAAGGTAGACACCGACACAAACCATTGCCTTGAGCAACCAGATAGTCTTGGGGGCGCTATAACGGGTTTTCTTCACGAAGAAATAGAGGCCGAAGGGGTACACAATCAGATTGAACAGTGTGGTAAGCCACTTGAAATTCTCCAAACCGGCGTCTGGATTGGTTATGCAGTATGAGACCGTGCACAAAATCGCGAACAGAACCATGCACACTTCGGTTCCAGACCATGAGATCGACCGCAGGCGTCCGGTCAGGGCCGCGTTAGCGAACAACAGCAGGAGCAGAAGAAAGAGCAGTTTATCGGGTGTGAAGGTGGCCAGCTTCAGCGCGTGATAGTCGAACATCTGAGCGAATAAGAAGGCGGCGATCAGCACAGGGGGCAGCGCCATCACCTTCGATCCTCTTGACTTGGGACCCGGTTGCGCCGGAACGACACTCGGTTCCAGCGGCCTACTTTCGTAGATCGAATCCGCGGCCCAGGTTGCGGAAATATCAGCGTTCGCCATAAAGATCGCGATCTTCTGAGCTGCTCAGACCCTCGACGTAAAGTTGGGAAGTTCGCAAACAGAATACCGGAAGGAAAATTCTACTGAAAGAAGAACAAATCACCCGAGTAATAAGGTCGATTGCGGGAGCACCTGAGGTTCTCAGCAGTTAAGTGGCAGGCGATCTCTTCAGGAAGTTGCTTCGCGGCAGGATCGAGCCTTCGCGTCTCGTCCCCCTGCCTAAAACTTGGCAGGGGGCGAGGGCGCGAGCCATATCAATTGACCGTGACGACCAGCGATGTTGGTGGATTGGGAGCACCGCCCGATGAGCTTCCCCCGATTGCCCCCATATCCCAGGGAACGGTACGGTTGTTGCCGAAGTAGTCTGTAGTGAAAACTGAAGCTAGATTGACTCCGGCACCGGCTGCAGGCGAACCCGCCTGCAGTGCGAAATTCACATCCGCGTAGGGCGTGCCGGTAGCGACAAACTGCGGGTTGGTGCAGATTCCGTGCGCTTCGGAACCGCAGGAGGCTGTAGCGTAGAAGTCGTTATAGTCGTGAACGCTGACGATACCCGGCGCAGCCAACAGACCCGGGCCACCGCATGTGCTAGTAATGTTATTTTCCACAATCGAACTGTTCGAAGGATTGGTGCCGTTGCCCGACCCTCCGGTGTCGATCTGAATGCAAGGATCGCCGTTGATTAAACCACTATTGTAGGCGGTGTTGTTAAAGAAATTAACTTGATTCCAGGCGGGCGGCGTGACGCCTTGCACTATGGTTGGCGGCCACCAGTGATACGCGGTATTCGAGCCCGCGCCACTATTGGCGTTCACGCAGATGTTGTTCTCGACCGTCATGGTGCCACGGCCCGCGGCGTTGTTCCATGACGAATAGACGGGAATGCATTGATGGCCTGGCGATTCAATGTAATTGTTAGCTACGACAGCGCCGGATTCGAATAATGGACCTTGACCGTCGCATCCGGGCCCGGGTACCCCGTCCGCCGTACAGGTATTATTGCCGCAATTCGTACAGGGTTTGGAGGTGCGATAAATGTTGCTGAGCACCTGCAGGTTCACGTGACCATCTTTGACATCGGTGCCGTCCCCCTGCCCCCCCCAGGAGGCACAGGATTCGATTACGTTGCCCTGAATCAAATAATTTGCGCCGGTGGGGCAGTTATTCTTACAAGTCAGTCCTGAAGAGGTGTATTCCCCGTCCGTGCCTCCATAGCCTGGCGGGTCAGATGTACTTGCGCCGACATAGATGCACTCTCCCCAAGTGGCGTGGACGTAGTTGTACTGGATCGTAACGTTATCAGGCCCGCTGAAGGTGGTCCCATTTTGGCAAGGGCCGTGCTGCCCGGGACCAACAATTATTCCTGGCCCGTAACTTCCGGTGGCCACGCGGGAAACGTCGTTGTATTGAAAGACCAAGTCGTGGGTATAGGTGAGGTCGGCGGACTGACCTTCAGTGTTGTGCACCGTGAAACCCTGAAAAACGAAGTTGCCCACGCAGTTGGCGCGATCATCCGAGCCAGTGAACGGCGTATTGGCGGTGATCGTAAACTTCGCAGCTGTCGCCCAAGCACAGTTCGCGGCTTCGTAGTTACAGGGAGAAAGAGTCACATTCGTCGTCCACGACGGAGACGCGCTATTTGTATTTTTCTGGCTAATGCCGTCGAGCGTCAGAACGTTCGACGACTTGTCGGTGCGCGCGCCGTAGCCGATTTGCGCCGTCGAGCTTCCAGTCGCGGAAAAGTAGACGGTGACAGGGCCGCTGGCCAGAGCCGCATTGATCGCGCTCCATGGCGAGGGTGAGACATTGTCCGAAAGGGACTGCCAAGGTTTAGAAGCGCTGCCGGTGCGCGTGCCGTTGAAGGCTGGGTCCACGTAAAAGGTGGTCTGACTAAAGCTTGCTTGAATGCCAAGTGTCGCAAAAATGGTGACCGAGATCATTCTTGTCAAAATCGCTTTTTTTAACATTGTTCACCTTTTCACTCCTTTTAAATCTGCTCGGCCTGTCTGTGAGAAGGGGGGGAGCAGTACAGAGTTCAACTGTAGGAGGGACCCCGGGGAGCGTCCAGATTCCATTAGGACATGACCCGGGAAGTATATTCCCGTCTCCGAAAGTTGTGGTGAAAAGGCTTAAAACCGCGTCATTTCAGGTGTTTTGCGTCGGGGTAATGTACCTCCTATTATCCGTTCGTCGTGATGCCCGAACGGGGTAACGGAACAAATTGCTATCGAGAAGTCTGACTTCGAGCTTTCGGGTTAAGAGCGAAGCGCAGGGCCCGAGCCTGCCGCCGCGCTGCGAAGCGATGGAGTTCGGACTGGCACTTCATCGAGATCGTAGCCCTGTTCGACCAACTGAACTGCCAGCACATCCTGCAGGATGGTTTGCTGCTCTTCGGTCAAGTCGGTTCGCCACTTATTGTTTTCACTTTCGACGTATTGCTTCCTGAGCCGGGATTCTAAACTGCC
Organism: uncultured Acidobacteriaceae bacterium; assembly: GCA_963789875.1. Classification (GTDB taxonomy): domain Bacteria; phylum Acidobacteriota; class Terriglobia; order Terriglobales; family Acidobacteriaceae; genus Sulfotelmatobacter. The sequence goes on from CAWBMI010000004.1 coordinate 544,213, forward strand.
ATCCCAATCCAGCTCACAATAATTTGCAATCTCCCGCAGTTGCTGTACCGGGTCGGCGCAAAACGATTCGTACTTAACTTCCAGCACGTCGATGTTGGGATAATTGCGCCTGAACTCCGCCATCTGGTCGAGGTGAGTCTTCCACTCGATGCCGGCCATCGCCACAAAAGAGTAACCATGGCGCTTCCATTCCTGGCGATAGTGAGCCGGCATTTCGCCCGCCCACAGATTCAAGCCGTCCCAGCCAGTCCAGAACGGGGTGCGCATGCGGGAGTTTGCCACGGCGCGTCCATCGCGGGTTACGTGCACAAACTTCGCGTCGGGAAAAAGCGCGTGCAGATAGCTGATGCGAGGAACACCCGTGATTTTGATCAGCAGCCGGTTTCGCTTCGAGGTCAGTAATTGGCCGAAAGCCTTTCGTAACGATTTTGTTGTATAGGGATCGACATCCGAAGCGAAGAGATCGCGGCAGGGATTGAAAAATCCCCGGTAGTGCTCGTCCCAAAAGGAATAGTTTTCCAGCGGCACGAACCGCCGCTTGAGATAAATGTTGATCAACGGAACGTCGATTGCCTGCATCAGCCAGCGATTCAGATAAGGCCGGCGCGGATATTTGCCGCACAGCAAAGACATCCAATTCACGTTGGGATGCGTGGAGAGCAGCGTGTGAATAATCGTAGTGCCGCTTCGCCCCAGGCCGTTGATAAAGATCGGACGGTCGATTCGCTTCACAGACGACGCCGGTTTCGAACCTGTGACCACTTCCGATTTCGTGTTGATTCCCAGGGACATTGTTTGGGGTCAAAACAGCTTCAAGACTTTTACCACAGAAGAACGGAGAAACAGAGGATATGATTAGTTCCCTTCCGCCATTCCCCACGACACTTCCGAATGAATCAGCGCTGCAGAACTTCCGCTTGCCGGCGCACGGAAGCGGCAGCTTTGCGTTCCGGTGTTTTGCCCTCTGCAGCGAGGTAATTCAGCACTTCTTTGACGACGCGTTCCTGCTGAGGTTGCGCCAGATTCGGATACATGGGCAGGGAGAGAATTTCTTTTGCGACTCGCTCCGTGACCGGGAAGTCTCCTTGATGATAGCCAAGAGCGCCGTAGGCTTTTTGCAAATGCAGCGGAATCGGGTAATGAATTCCAACGCCGATGTGGGCTGCTTCCAGATGAGTGCGCAGCGCTTGGCGATTCTCTACTCGGATGACATAAAGGTGATAGACAGCGCGCGACGACTTGGGCTCAAAAGGAACCATGAGCCCGTCGGCGGAGTGGAACAACTCCGCGTAGTTCGCGGCATTGCGCTGGCGCTGCCGATTCCATTCCGCCAGGTGACGCAGCTTGACATGCAGCAGTCCCGCCTGAATCGCGTCGAGCCGGCCATTGAATCCTTCCATATCGTGGTAGTACTTCGCGGCCTGGCCGTGGTCGCGGAGGATTTTGATGGTGCCCGCAGTCGCGGCGTCGTTGCTGGTTACTGCGCCAGCTTCTCCGCAGGCGCCGAGGTTCTTGCCGGGATAGAAGCTGAAAGCCGCAGCCTTCCCCATCGAGCCGGCCTTCATCCAGCGATTGCGCTTGCGGGAAAAATATTCAGCTCCATGAGCCTGGCAGGCGTCTTCGATCACAATCAGGCGGTAGCGTTCGGCCAACTCCAAAATCGGGTCCATATCCGCCATCTGCCCATAGAGATGTACCGGAATTACCGCCGTGACCGGTCGCCCGCTCCTGCGGCTGATCAGTTGTCCCGAGGCGTCTGATTGGCATTGCGTCTCCAAGAACTCGCGCAGTTTTTCCGGATCCAGGTTGTAGGTGCGCTCGTCTATATCGACGAACTCAGGCAACGCTCCCGCCTGCGAGATCGCTTCCGTGGTCGCAATAAAAGTGTGCGGCACTGTAATAACGACATCGCCAGGCTTCACTCCGCAAGCCATGAGCGCGAAGCGCAAGGCGTCGGTTCCGTTGCTCACGCCGACCGCATGCATGGTTTCGCAAAATTCAGCAAACGACTTCTCGAAGTTTTCCACCATGGGACCACCGATAAATCCGGCGCTTCGGGTCGCCTTGTGAAATACCTCTGTCAACTCCGCTTCGAGTTCGAAATGAGGAGTAATCAGATCAAGAAAAGGAATGCTGTTCGAGTTGCCGTTCGAAACGCTCACTGAGAAGCCTCCGCTTTCTGTTGGATAGAACGCAAAACCTTGGCTGGATTGCCCGCCACGATGCTGTTCGCAGGGACATTTTTGGTGACCACGCTACCGGCGCCGACGATGGCGTTTTCGCCGACCGTGATATTCGAAAGAATGGTGGCACCCGAACCGACCGACGCGCCTTTTTTGATGACCGTGCGCTCGACCTTCCAGTCGGCCTCGGTCTGCAGATTTCCGTCGGCGGCCGTAGCCCGGGGATAACTGTCGTTGATAAACATCACGCCATGGCCGATAAAAACGTTGTCTTCGATGCTCACGCCCTCGCAGATAAAAGTGTGGCTCGAAATCTTGCAGCGTTTCCCGACGGAGGCGTTTTTCTGAATCTCGACGAATGCCCCTATTTTCGTTTCGTCGCCGATTTCGCAGCCGTAGAGATTGATGAACTTCGATAGCTTCACATCGCGTCCCAGCTTGACATCAGGCGCGATGCATACGTGAGGATTCATGAATGAGGTGACTCCAGCTTGCTGGCTAATTCAAAAATCATGGGTCGCAAGGCGGCGGAAGCTGCGGCTAGTCGGCATTGGCCGTTCCTGGCTCCGAGTCTTGCTTCCACAATGCGCCCTCGATGCCCACGCTCTGCGCGGGAAAAGCTCGCGCTTCCGGCTCGCCCAGGCCTAACTCTCGGTGCAAGGCCGCCAGCGCCCGGCCGAGGTCCGACTGCAAGATCACGAACGAAATCCGTTCCGCGGAAGCCTGCTCCGTTGCAAGGATTTCCACTTTTTCTTGTTCAAGAACAGCAAGCAGAGCTGCCATAGTCTCTGTCATTCCTACCTGCATCCCGATCAGACTCAGGACGGAAGTCTCGGCATCGCGGTGAATCGCGGTGAGCCCCTTCGCACCCGCGGCGCGCGGATTGCCCCTCGGTGTGATGCAAGTGCCATTGCGCTGCGGCGCGAAGGTATTGCGAATCCACAACGGGATGCCGCATCCGGTGACTGGCTCGAGCGTCTTCGGGTGCAGCACTTTGGCGCCGAAGTGCGCCATTTCCGCGGCCTCACGGTAAGAGATTTCTGAAATCGTTGCAGCCTCCGGCACTAACCGCGGATCGGCGGTCATCATCCCATCGACGTCGGTCCAGATAGTAACTTCGTCGGCGGCGATCGCCGCGGCCAGGATAGTGGCGGAAAAATCGGAGCCGCCTCGGCCTAACGTGGTGAGCGCTCCCGCCGCGGTTGCGCCAATGTAGCCGGTGACGACGGGAATGACCCCGCGCAACAGAAGTGGACGCAGCGCCGATTCGCACTTTTTCCTCGTCGCTTCCACGTCCGGCTCCGCAGCACCATGGCAGCAGTCGGTCTGAATCAATTCGGTGGCTGTGACCGACTGACTCGCCAGGCCGTGATCGACTAGGACGGCAGCCAGCAGTGGAGCCGAAAGCCGTTCGCCCAGGCTCGAGATGGCGTCACGCTGCGCCGTCGTTAGTTCGCCGCGCTGCATCGTGCTCTGGCAGAGCGCTTCGCCCTCTCTCAGCGACTTGTCGACCTCGCCGGTAACGCGACTTCGCCGAGCAGTGGAGCGGATCAAGCTATTAATCGCGGCATGGTGCTGCTGACGCAGATCTTCGAAGATGTCCGCAACGATTATCGTCGCCAGATTTTTTTTTGCCGTAGCGGCCGTGCTCGCGGCCTCAATCAGTTTATTGGTGACGCCACTCATGGCCGACACTACGACCACGATCTCACCCTCGCATCGCGCCGCGCGAATAATTTCAATCACGCGCGCGATGGCGGAGGCGTCGCCGACCGAGGTTCCGCCAAACTTCAGAACGTGGAGCGGCTTGGGCATTTTTGGGGCTGGCCAGTTCATCTCACGCAGTCATTGACGACCGAGGCCTGCGCTGGAACGCTTGGCGCGGGCGCTAAGAGGTACTGCGGTCGAAGCCAACGGTGCAGCGGCCTGGCGCCGATACCATGCACTCTGCTTCTGGCGGTTGCTGACACAATCCTGCACCAATTCGGGTTCTTCCCAGGGAACATCGTGGTAGGCCGAGCGTAGAAACGGGCTCTCCGGATCGCGAATCCATTCCTGGGGAAATAGCGCGATGGTGTCGTTTTCCGTGACCCTGTTCGTGGCCGCGACGGTAACTTTACCCGTGGCGCCCTGGGCGCACAATGCGGGGTGCAATGCGGCGGGAAGGTCGCGCCCTGGCCCGAGGCTAAGATGTCCCACCTGCGTAGCACGGGGATTGATTTCGATCAGGTAGGCGTTGCCGGTTTCGGACTCGAGCATGAAATCCAGGCCGTAGAGCCCGGACAGGCGCAGGCGGCGAGCCATCGCCTCGGCTGCACTCTGCATCTCTGCGTTCTCGATTAAGCGCAGCACGGTGGCGTGTCCCGCCGAACTGGCTTTGTTGACGACTTCGAAGTGAAGGCTCGCGAGGACGCTTCCCTGCCAGCAAAATAAAGCGCTGGTCGCCTCGCGTCCGGCGACGAAGGTCTGAATATTGACCACCGGTCGTTGCCGCGTCAAAGACGGCCAGACCAGGGTTTTGTCCTTGTCAACCAGGGCGCGCTTAGCGGCCCGCGCCAAAAGCGGTGGAGCATGCAGCTTCTCGAAGGCATGTTCCGCCTCGGCCATGGTTCGGACAATCCTTACCCCAAGGCCGCCGGAAGTGCCATCAGCTTTGAGCGCGGCTGGCAGGCCCATTCGGGCGATGGAGGCCTTGAGTTCTTCAAGGTTGTGGATGACTTGAGTGGCAGGGACGCGCACGCCTTCGTTGCCCGCCAAGTCCATAAAGGCGGATCGTGCGCTCACTATTGGAAAGCTCTCAGGGTCGCCGAAGGAACGCTCGATCAGGCCGCAAAACGAGGAGTTCGCTTGCCGTTTCTCGGCGGCGTAGAGGTGATGCAGATGGCGCGTAGCCAGGTCGTCGCCCGAGACAATTAGATCGGGCTGGCTCTCGGCGATGGCGCGGGCAAACGATCTCCAAGGCGACAACCCGTAATACGCATGCGCCTGATGTAGAGCCCGGGTCTTGCGCAGGGGATGCGCGTGGGGACACACTGCATCGACCTCGCATCCGGCGCGATGCAAAGCCATGACCAGCCGGGCACTGGGGTACCAGCAGGATGTTGTCGCTAACAGAACTTTGGGTTTCAAGGTTGTCAGATCTGTACGCCGGTAGAAAATCTGCGGACAAATTGAAAATGGCCGCTTCAATTTTCAGTTAGAGAGGAACAAGTTCGCCGCGTTTGCGGATGGAGGCGTTGGCGGCTTCGAGCATTCTCACCACGCGCAAGCCGGCCTCGCCGTCGTTCATCGGTTTCTTATCTTTGACGATGCATTCGACGAAGTAGGCCATTTCGCGGGTCAGGGCTTCGACCTGCTCGATCTGCGGCGACCACATGTCGCCGGAGCGATAGTGCACCAGCAGGTTATACAAACCTTCGCGGCTCTTGATGTTGACGCCCTTGTCGTAAATCTTGATCTTCTCATCGGCTTCGAGATCGTTCCAGACCAGCATTTTCTTCTCCCCGCCGATGAGCGTGGTGCGTACTTTCACTGGAGAAAGCCAGTTCACATTGATATGCGCGATGACTTTGTCGGGAAAATACAGGGTCAGGAAGGCAACGTCTTCGTGACCGTTGAGATGGGTTTGCCCGGTTGCGGAGATAGCCTCGGGCATCTGCTGGATCAGGTAGTCGATGATCGACAAATCGTGCGGCGCCAGATCCCAGACCACGTTCACATCGTGCTGAAAGAGCCCGAGATTCACCCGCATCGAGTCGTAGTAATAGAGCTTTCCCAGAGCGCCCTCGTGCAACAGCTGCTTGATCTTCTGCACCGCGCCAGTAAACAGGAAGGTGTGATCCACCATGATTTTCAGGTTCTTGCGCTGCGCCAGTTCAATCAGTTCCTCAGCCTGGGCTGCGTTGCTGGTGAAGGGTTTTTCGACGAAGATGTGCTTGCCATTCTGCAGAGCCGCTTTGGCCAGTTCATAGTGGGTCCAGACCGGAGTGACCACGGCAATGGCATCAATCTCGGTCGAAGACATAAGCTCGGCGGCATCGTCGGTGACCCGCACATCCGGATAGGCTTTCGCCACTTTGCGCCGGGCGGCAGGACTCTTGTCACACACCGCAATGACCTCGACTTCCTCGAGGCGGTCAAGATTGCGCACCACGTTAGGCCCCCAGTAGCCGTAGCCGACCACTCCAAACTTCACCATGTCGACGCTCCCTTGCTCTTGCGGTAGGTTGGCAGTCCGCGGTCGAGTGACAGTTGTTGTACCCATATGGAGACCTTCTTCGGACCTTGATTTTTCTGCAGGATCTGGAGCCGGGGGAGGAACGGGGGAGGGGGAAGTAACTTACACATTACATATAACGGATGACATGTTAGCCGTCAATTAAATTTAGTGCGCGCCCTCGCTCAGTGCGCCCGGCGTACGGGCAAGGATTTTGATGTCCATCCAGGGTGACCAGGTGCGGGCGTAGCGCAAGTCGAGGCGCACCATTTCGTCAAAGGCGACGCGGTTACGGCCACTGACCTGCCAAAGTCCGGTGATGCCGGGCTTGGCTTCGAGCAAGCGGCGGCGATGCCAAATATCGTAGGCCTCCACCTCGTAGGGGACTGGCGGGCGCGGTCCGACCAACGACATTTCTCCCAGCAAAACGTTAAATAACTGGGGAAGCTCATCCAAGCTGGTTTTGCGCAGGAAGGCGCCGACACGCGTGATGCGGGAATCCTTGGTCAGCTTGTAGACGATCTGGCCGTCTTCGCCGCGTTGCTTCTCCGCTTTGCCGGCGATCAGTTGCTGGACATATTCTTTGTGGGCTCCGGCATCATTGTTCACAATCATCGAGCGGAATTTTAAAAAGACAAACGGCTTTCCATACTGACCAATGCGGCGCTGCCGGAAGAATACCGGTCCCTTCGAAGTCAACTTGGTAGCGCAGGCGATCAGCAGGAAAATCGGCAACAGAAACACGAGCGCGGCCATGCTGATCAGGACATCCATCATGCGCTTGGTGACGCGGAAAGCCTTGCGCGCATCTTCGCGGACGGACAAATCCGGATACAAGGTCGGATTGCTAGAGCCCTGCTCGCCATCCTGATCCCAGTCTTCGGGGAAGACGTGAAACGAGAGGCTGATGCGGCTGAATTCCTCGAAGCTCAGGCGGCTGCGCAGCATCTCCGTAACCCGCGCGATCACGGTGTTGGGAATGGAGCGACCGTCTTCCACCGCAACCTCGGTAAACATGACTCCGACAACGCAGTCGATGGCATACCACCCGGTAATATCGGTCTCTCGCGTGGAGGCGGCCAGCGCGGCCAGAATTTTTTCCAGAATCTTCCTGTTCTTCTCCGGCGCCAGCGGCTCGCCCATATCGAGCAAAAGCAGAATAAAGGGCTTGCGCGAGCGCTCGCTTCTCTTCCTCTCCAGCGTGATCATGCGCCGAAAAGACTCCGCGTCCAGCATGCCGCGATCCACGGACAAAGACGGTTCCGCGCGCGGGGTTAAGATGGTGCCGTTACTGCGTCGTGGTGTCACGATTCCCTCCGCCTGGTTCGCCCGATTACTTACGAGCGAACTCACCAATTTCCAGCCACTTTTTGGGGGGATCTTAGGGGGAAATTCAGAACCAGAAACAATTTTGCGGGCGCCGCCTCTTTACTTCGAGCGGTCGCCCTCCGAGGTGTAACGCTGGTAGTAGTCGCTGTGCGCCGCATTGGAACTGCTGTTCACCAGCGCGCCCAGCAACTTGGAGCGCTCAATCGCCTCCAGCCCGCGCTGCAGTTGCTGTTTCTCGGTGACGCCGCGGCGGGTAACCAGTAGGATTCCATCCGCCATGCGCGACCAGATGCTGGCATCGGCCAGCGGCAGCACTGGCGGCGAATCGATCACAATCCAGTCAAACCAGGCTTCCAGCTGCAGCATTAAATTCGCCATCTTTCCCGATTGCATCAGCTCAAGGGGATTCTCCGGTGCGCTGCCGGCGGGTAGAATCCAGAAACCCAGGCTTTCCAGGCGGTAGAGGTTGATGTTTTCCACTTGCCCCGAGAGCCACTCGCAGAGACCGGGAGGCCGGCCCAAACCAAACTTCTCAGCGGCGGTCGGCCGCCGCAAGTCCCCTTCAAGCAGCAACGTTTTGTGCTGCTTCCTGCGCGCCAGCGTGCAAGCCAGGTTGGCGGCGACGGTGCTCTTGCCTTCCTGCGGGATGGTCGAGGTAATCAGAAGTTTTTTCAGCGGACGGGTTTGCCGCATCTGTCGCAACTTCACTGCCAGAAAACGGAACTTCTCCGCGCCCAGGCTCTCCTCCGCTCCGACTGATACCAGCCGACTGCTGGGCACAATCGATACTGGGATTGAGGGAAACTGCTTCAAGGCAATTGAAGGCAGGTCGAGATGATCCATCTCCCGCCGCCCCGACTCGTGCCGTCCGGAGTCGGTGCGATCCTCCTCTTGCTCATCGCTGTCAGCTTCGATTTCAGGACGATCGAGATCAGAGAGATCGACCGCCCGACTGCTCGCAGCACGATCCCCTAGCTCGCGATTCATCTGAGCAAGATCGGCGGCCGCGTTTTGGGCGCGCATCTTGCGCTCGGCCATTTGCAGCAACTCGGTGGCGTGAGGCTGCGTTGAAGATCCACTCTCCAACCGCTCGTGGCCGCTGGCCTCGGCTTCCGATCTCTGTAAGGCGTCAAAAATGTGGCTCATGCTGGCAACACGACTTTCCCGGTCATGATTTCTGCACTCATTTTCTTCAACGGTCATTAATTCGCGGTCGTTAATTTGCGGCTAATTTGCGGCTAATTTGCGGTTCGACCCTTGACTCTTTTTCCCCCGCGCGGGTTTGTTTCCGAACGTCGGGTCCTCTTACTGTTCTCTCAGGCGCAAAGGCGCGCGACTGGTAAGCTCCGGTTCCTCTTCCGCAGCTTGTTCTGCAGCTTTCTCAGCCTGCAAGCTGGCGTATAACTCAAGCAATTTCCTGGCCACTTTCTGGAGCTCGATTTCGTCGGGAGGGCTGTTTTTTTTTCCACCGCGGGTGTGCACACCCAGGCGGAAGTCGCTGGCGATAGTATCGATCATCGCAGGAGTTACGCTGGGGGCCTGCTTGGCGTACCCTGCGATCAATCCATTTTCACAGAGCGTATTAATCAGCCGGGGAATTCCCCGCGAGTGTTGGTGCACGCTGGCGATGGTCTCGATTGGGAATAGCATTGCCGGATCGGGACTGCCCGCCAACTGCAGCCGGCGTTCGATATAGCCCTGAGTTTCGTTGAGATCGAGCGCGGCCAGATGCGCGCGCAGTGCGATGCGCTGCTTCAATTGCCGCAACTCGACCGAATCGAGCTTCTGATCCAGTTCGGGTTGGCCGACCAGGAGAATCTGCAGCAATTTTTCGTCTGCTGTCTCGAGGTTCGTGAGTAGCCGGATCTCTTCCAGAATGTCAGTCGAGAGATGGTGAGCTTCATCGACCACCAGCACGGTAGTCAACTTTTTTTCTCCACGCGCGACCACGTAATGAGCCAGTTGTAACAGGAGTTCGCTCTTGCTCTTGCCTGTGGCCGGCAACCCGAGATCGCCGGTTACGTATTGCAGAAACTCAATCGGTGTCAGCAGCCCATTAAAAACGTAGGCGTACTTCACGTCATGGCTGTGGGTCAACAACTGCAGGAGGCAGCGCAGCAGAAGCGTCTTGCCCGTTCCCACCTCCCCGGTCAACACCACGAAGCCCTTGTGCCGACGTACGCCGTAGTACAGCGCCGCCAGCGCCTCGTTGTGTCTCGCTGTGGGAAACAGGAACGAAGGGTCCGGTGTGATCTCGAAGGGATTGCGCTTCAGGTTGTAATAAGCTTTGTACATGAGATCTTGCGAGTTCGGAGATTGCCGTCAGCAAATTTGGCAATCAGTGAAGCTTAGCCGCGCAGGTAACTCACGGCCGAGCCCAGCAAAATCATAATGGAAATAATCGCCGCCGTCGCCCATCCCACCCACAACTGCCGCCGGTCGGCTTGCTGATCGGACACGATCGAAATGGACGGAATCTCCGAGATGATGGCTACCGGCAATAACTTCTCGAGAGCCTTCTCCTCATAAACTCTATCGTCCATCACCTCGTAGGCCCCGGCCACCACAATCCCCAACACCAGCCCGACGCCCAATCCAATCCCCCAAAACTTCAAGCGGTTGGGAGAGTCTGGCTTCAGCGGGAGGCTGGGGGGATCGATGATTCGAAAGCGCTCGCCCTGCTGCAGTAGTTCCATGCTGGTGGCCATGGCGGATTCGTTCTTCTTTTTCAGAAGCTCGTCATAATTGGCCTTCGACTGCTCATAGCCGCGCGTAAGATCCGAAAGTTGCTGCTCCCGCACCGGCTCTTGATTCAGCCTGGCCTGGTAGTCGGTCACCTTTTGCTTGAGCTCGCCCACGGAGCGCTCCCGGTTGGAAATCTCGACCCGGTTGGCCTGGATCTGTCCCTGCAACTGCGCCATCGGGGAGGTAGGATCGGCACTCTCCGGCATCATCGTTGCCGCGCCAGGATCGGCCTGAGGGTTGGCGGCCTTCGCCTTGAGGTCGGCGGCGAGTTTGTCCCGCATTTTTTCTGTCTTGGATATCTGCTCTTTCAGTTTGCGAACGTCAGGATGGCGGTCGGTGTAGCGGGAACTCAGATCGGCCAGCTCCGCCCGGAGATGCTCCAACTCCTGATCGATCGCAGGCAGGCCCATGGTCGAGGCGCTGCTTCCACTCTTCGGCGAACCTGAAAGCGTGCGGTACTGGCTGACCAACGTTTCCAGGTAGACACGCTGTTGGGTCGCGGTATTCAAGGCATCTTGTTCGTTCTGCAACTGGTTTTGCATCCCCGCCAGGATTTGCAGGTTGCTGCCCACTTGTGTGGGTAACTCGCCCACGTGCTGGCCTTTGAAGTCGCGAATCTTGTCCTCTTGGTCGGCGAGGGTCTTACGGGCAGACTCCAACTGGCTCACCAGAAATTTGGTGGTGTCTTCGGACTCGCGCTGGCGCACCTCCAGATTTTCGCTGATAAAAAGGTTGGTAAGTTCGCTGGTCACATCCTGTGCCACCCGCGGGCTGCGTGACTGATAGGAGACATTGAAGGAGCTCACCCGGTTCTCGTTGTCGTGCACCAGTTCGATCACGATGTCTTTCCGCATCTGCTCGACCTGCTCGTCGGGCGTGAGCACCCGGTGCGGCTCGAAGTAGAGATTGTGCTGCTCGATGATGTGCAGTAAACGGGTGCGGCTCAGAATCTGCTCGGTAATGCTGCGCAGCCGGTCCTGCAGATCGTCGTTCACGTTGGGGGTGACGTAATCCTTCGGCATGGTCGGCTGTTCCACCAGGATTAACGTGGTCGAGCGGTAGCGCGCCGGCAGAACCCAGCTGATCCCCCAAATGAGCAGCCAGCCCACTACCAGCGGGATCAGAAACTGCATGTGGCGGCGGCGGATGATGCCCAGATAGTGCTCGAGATCGAACCCGCCCCAACTTGATTCTTCTAGATCTTCAACCATGATTTAAAATTTTCCTGACTGTTTGCGGGGAAAACGTTCCCCCATGATTTGGCGAGATTATCTTCCCAAGGCGCGCGAGAACTGATAAGAAATTGAAATGAATTCGCGGTTGGTATCGGGATTCGTCGCCAGTACGGCCACTGTGCTGTAGTCCTGGTGCAGCCGTGTGTAGCCCAGTTGCACATTGAAATGCTGGCCCACGAACTGTTGCAGCAAAGCCGTACCTGAAACCGTGTGCCCGTTACCGCTGGCCAAAGGCGTGTTCACCAAAAGATCGTTCTGAGCGTAGCTGCCCAGCACTGTGGCATCCAGCGTCCGCAACACTTGCTGCCGCAACGAGAGCGTGGCGCTGTCCATTTGAACCGCTCCCAGCAGCCCGCCGCCGCCGCCGACCATGTGCAGATAACTGACGGCTGCGCTGCTGTGCAGTCCCTGCCAGTTCAAACTCCCGCCGGCATCCGGCTTCCAACTTTGCGAACCTGCCGAGAACGCACTTCCGGTGGCGGCAAACTGCCGGCTGCTGCCTGCGTATTGCGGGCCGCCAAAGACGGAAATGGAGAACTTCGCGCTTGGATACCAGGTGTAAAAGGCCAGCGCGGCATGGGTTTCGGTTGCATTGGTTCCCGGCGCGGGATAGGACAGCAAGCGCTGATATTGATAGATTGCTCCCACATAATGCCGCTTGGCCATGCGCACGGCGTAGAAGCCGCTTCCCTCCTGCGACTCGGAATCGAATAGCCCGGAAACCTGTGCCGGATTCGGGTAGTGCAAATTGGTGAAACTGCCGCTGGCCCCAATCATGCTGTTGGCGGCGAATTGGTAAGTCAGGCCCACATTGCCGCTATTGCTGAGCCGGTCGGCCAGCGGAGCGATCACCGACTGGTTCGCAACCGTGGTGCCGCCGGAAACGGCTCCGGCAGCGCCCAGGAACGGTTGATTGAAAACGTTCGATGATTTCTGCAAGCCGTCGCGCGCCGAAACCGTCACGTGTGGGCTCAGCCGATAAGTGAGTTCGAGCGCCAGGTTCTCATCCGACTCATTGTAGGCGCTCAACTTCTGATAGAAAGTAAATCCTGGCGCATAGGCCAGGACCCAGTGCAGCCGCGAGGAGGTCTCATCGAGAGCGATGGTCGGCCATACCGAATAACTCACGCTACTCAGCGGAGTGGCGCTCGCCCCCGCCAGCACATTATCGGAATAGGCGGTGTTGAAGGTTAAGCCTCCGCGCAGATAGTTGGCGCGTTCTTCAGCACCTACCGCAACCGGATACGTTCCGCCGCTGGTGGGAGGAGGCGTGAGCATTCGCGTCGAGTTCGGGTCGTTGTCACTATTCGTGGAATCGGAATTCGCCACATCGCCATTCTGCACACCGCTCACCGCCGGCACTGGAGCGGCAGGCTGTGACTGCGCCCACAGCGGCGCCGCGGTCAGCAGCATCAACGCCCATCCCAATGAATCGCAGAATCTCATGTTTTGCTGAATGAGTTTTGCCGAAAGAATTTACTTAGGGAACGATAATCGTGTCGCGGGGCTGCAGTTTGACGTTCTGCGCCATGTTCTTGCCCTGGATGACGTCCTTGTAATTAAACGGCAGACGCGCCTCGCCGCTCGGACCCTGGCGGAGAACGTAAATCGATTTCTGCTTGGCGAAATCGCGGAAGCCACCGGCCAGCGCAATGGCGTCGAGCACCGTGGGAGAGTTTGCGATCACATACGCTCCCGGCCGCACCACCTGGCCCAGAATATTGAATTTCTGGCTATTGACCTGCTGCACCATCACCGTGACTTCGGGCTCGGAGATGTAATTCTTCAGTTTGCCGGCAATTTCTTTTTCAAGCGCCGCCGGAGTCTGTCCCGCAGCCTGTACTTCACCCACCAGGGGCAGCGAAATCTTGCCGTCGGAGCGCACCGGGATGGAGCGCGAGATATCCGGCTCCTTCCACACATTGACGGCGAGCACGTCGTCGTTCCCGATGACAAAAGTGTCGTCGTGCGGCTTGGAAGCCGGTGCCGGCACATCGGCATGATCCGCCGTTTTCGCAGGCGGACTGGCGGGGCTTGCCTCTCCGGGAGCGTTTTGCGCCGCCAGCGAAACGCATAAGAGAGCGCAGAGCGCGAGCCACGATAAACCCAGCGCAGATAAGGCGACCGCGCTCCCGCGGACTATCTCTCTCTTACTCCATCCCGTAGACACCATCTCGATCATTGCTTCCTCATCATAACGCGACGCACTGCGGCAAGCATCGTTTCAACTGGCTTTTCCGTTGCCCTTGCCCGGCACCGATAATTCGTCGGAGGGCAGCGCAGAAAGAAAGGTTTCCGGCGCCCGCATGTGATATTGCTCAATCTTGTATAACAGGGTGCGGTAACTCACGCGCAACAACCGCGCCGCCGCCTTGCGGTTCCATCCGGTGCGCTTCAGGGCGGCTCCGATGGCGTTCTGTTCCGCCTCCGACTTGATGCCCTGGATCAAGGATTTTAAGGACTCCGGCTGCTTGACGGATTCGCCGACCCCGAGTTGGTTTTGTCCGAGTTGGCTTTGCCCCAGTTCGCTCTGCCCCAGTTCGCTTGCATCCCAGGTCGCGGTTGCCAGGCTCACCGTGATCGGAGTCTGGCGGCCATTCTCCGCCAGCGGCATTCGACTCTCTCCGAGACTCAAATCCGAGTCGCCCGCAATCAGATAGCGCTTCGCGAAGGTTTCGAGTTCCTTCAAGTTTCCCGGCCAGGAGTAACGCTGGCAGGCTTCGAGTACAAACGGCGGCAAAGGCCGAGGGGACAGGCTATAGTGCTTGGCCAGCTTGTGCATCAGGTAGGGCAACAAGGTGGCGATCTCGTCCCTGCGCTGGCGCAGCGGCGGCACGTGCACGGTGAACACGCTGAGGCTGTAATACAGATCCTCGCGCAACTGCTTGCTGGCAACGGCCCGGCTCAGGTTGGTGCTGCTAGCGGCAAAGATTCTGACATCGGCTGGCACGGCCTCAGCGACCGCAGGCCGGCCCAGTTCTCCGGGCAAGCCGTGACCGTTTCCGACATGCTTCTGTCCTGCCTGCCTTTGCGTCGCCAGATTTTGCACTCCCTGATTCTCCAAAACCTGCACCAGCCGCGCCTGCAGCCTGGGTGGCAGTTCGGCGATCTCTTCGAGATAGATCGTGCCCTTTTCGCCGGCGGCAAATCTACCCAAACTCGTTCGCGGAGCTTCGATCGCGAACTCCGCATCATCGCCAAACAGTTCGGTTTCCAGCAGAGACTCCGGCATTTCCGCGCAATTCACGCGCAGCAGTTTGAAGCCGGAGCGCACCGAAAGCTTGTGAATCAGGCTGGCCACATTGTACTTTCCGCTTCCCGCCTCGCCCAGAATCAGCACCGGCACATCGGCTTGGGCCAGCAGTTCGACGTGAGAGCGCAGCTTTTGCATGATGGGGCTGGAAGCAACGAAGATGGCATCGGGGCCGAGTTGTTCAAAGTGTTCGGCGGAGAATTCGCCAGGCCCGCTCCCGGTAAGCCCGAGGTGGTGCTGGATCACCAATTCGATTTGCTGCTCGTTGAAGGGCCCAGGCAGAACCTCCTTGGCTCCGAGGCGCATCGCTTCCTGCGCGCCGGCGGCATCCTCGGCGCTTCCCAATGCAATTACCGGAAGCTCAGGCCGGATGCGACGCAGCCAGCGCAGAATGTGCAGGCTCTCCGCATCTCCGCGGGGTAGCCCCAGCAAGAGCAGGTCTGGCACCACCCCGGATTGCACCCGTTCCATGGCTTCGAGTCCGCTGGCAGCGGTCTCCAGTTGCCAGGCGTTCGATTCCGCCATCGACCAGAGCAGACGAAGCACTGCGGCTTCTCGGCTCACGGCCAGTAAGTGAATGGTTTCCATGATTTTCTTAGGAGTTCGGACTACTTCGTTGCGGATTCAACTTATGGTGCGATTGCTGGCGAAAATTTGTTGAGCAGAAAACACTTGAAGACTTTTCATATCGCGCTCAGACGGGTTCCACTTCGTAACCTTCCACGCGCACAGCCAGCGAGCGCTGAATCGCGTCCACGGAAATCACCAGCGTGCGGTCTCCATTACGCGAAACCAGAATGCCCTCCAGACCATCGAGAGCTCCGCTGCGAATTCGGACTCTCTGGCCAATTTTCAGAAAGGGATGAGAACTGTAGGGCAGTTTGCCCTCGGTCAGGTTGCGAACGGCATCGATTTGCTCTTCTGGAATAGCGGCTCCTTCGCCGCGGTCGCCGACCAGTCCAAACACTCCATCGACACGCAGGACGCGCAAACGCTCTGCCCGGTTGGGTGCGAACTTAGCGAATACATAACAGCTGAACAGCGGTAACTGCACCGATTTCTTGCGGTCGCTCCAGCGGCGCACCTCGGTGACCAGCGGCAGGAAGGCGGTTACGCCTCGCTCCTCCAGTCGCTGCGCCACCATTTTTTCGTGGCGCGGGCGCGTCTGTAAACCGTACCAGTGTTCGGTCTGCACCTGCATTTCGGGAGTCTGCGCGGGAGAGGATTCGGCGAGCTGAGACGGGACTACAGCGGATTGCAACTCGGATTGCTGCGGCGGATGCCAGATTGCGCTGCTCATGCTCATAGCTTCGCCCTCTAAGTCACTTCCGCGGAAGCGACCCGAAATTCATCGCGAGACCAGGTACAAACAAGATCTCCATCACGAGATCCAAGGGGAGTATGGCCCAGCAGAATCAGGAGGGGGGACTTGGTTCCTGCTATGGCTCGTTTCGTTTCTTCTATTGTGCTCTTACTGCCACTTTCGTTTCCCAATCACCCAATGAGGACCTAACGATCTGCTCTCATTTTCGGGTCAAACTGCTTGGGGTCGAACCCAGCCTATGAATCCCCAGCTGCGCCTGCCGCAATGATTCCGCGTGCGCGGTCACGCAAGAGTACTCACTCAAATTTAGGGTGCCATCGGGGCTTGGGGGAGAAAACCTGCCGAAAGCAAAACCGGCGTGCCCTGATGAAATAGATAGTACATGGGATTGCAGCCGCTTGCAAGAGGTATACCAACCCAACGGGTGGTTACCCCTAGGCGTTGCATAAGTATGTACTAGTGAGATGGGTTAAAAGGACTAGAGAACTTCATCTCCTCGACTGCAAGCAGGCTGCTCTAAGCCTCGATGACAACACGCGTCGGACATTAAGTCATTTAAATACAATTTTTTACGCAACATTAACGCAGTTTCCGCGCCTCAATCGTGACCTTGCTCAGATGTTGCCACTGCTTGCAACTATCGCGCAATGAATTGCCACCGGGTGTCAGTCTCCTGCAACATTTTTCTTCTCCCTCCAAACGTAGACTTGCACCCCCGGCGGCAAAGTAGATAGAATCTGCTTCCGTCTGTGACCCAATCGGTTTGCGGGCCCTGGGTAGCCCTCCTCTATACCAGAGCCAAAAGGATGTTATGCGGGATGATCACTTCAGCCATGGTCGATCGAGTAACGGTCAATTAAAACCTGATCTAACCGGAACTGGCCGGTGCAGCTTGGACCGTCCAATTCGCGTGCTGGTCGCTGATAGTTCTCCGATTCACACTGAATTGCTCGCCGAGGCCTTAAAGCGTAACCCTGATCTTGAAGTACTCCCTTTCGACTCCGGGTGTGATACTCTGCCTGCCGCCGTTGTGGCCCACAGCGCCGATGTGCTCGTAATAAGCTCCGACCTCGATGATCAACCGGCTCGCGGCTTCGAAATTCTGCACGAATTGCGCACGATCCGTCCGGAGACGCGAGCGGTGGTGCTGGCGAATTTGTCGAAGCACGAAACCGTTTTGAAAGCTTTCCGCGCCGGAGCCAGGGGAGTTTTTAGCAAAGGCGAAGCCGTCGATTTGCTTTGTAAGTGCATTCGCTGCGTATACCAGGGTCAGATCTGGGCCAACAGCGAGCAAATGGTGATTGCTATGGAAGCTCTAGCCAATGCCCCGGCGTTTCGCGCCGTCAACGCCGACGGCGTGAACCTGCTTTCGAAGCGCGAATTGGAGGTGGTTCGTTGCCTGGCTGAGGGCTTAACCAATCGCGAGATCGCCGGGCGCCTGGCCTTGAGTCAACACACCGTCAAGAATTATCTTTTCCGGGTGTTCGATAAGCTGGGCGTTTCCAGCCGAATGGAACTGGTGTTTATGACCATGAGCCAGACGGCTCTCGGCCGGACGCCAAGGCCAGGACGGACGATGATGATCGGGCAAGGCCACTCTCCCGATGAGATGATGATGTTTCAGCGCGCCGCTGAGGCTGGCCTTCCCGCAGCCCAGCTGGCTCTAGCACAAATGTATCTGGCACGTAGCAGCGAACCCGAAGATATCGTACGCGCTTATATGTGGTATCTGGTAGCGATAGAGCGCGCGGCCCAAGCTCAGGGCCTGATCACTAAGATCATGACCGTGGAACAAATCGCGCAGGCGCGCCGCGAAGCTGGTGCCTGGCTTATGCGGCTGGAGCGAACTTCACCAGCCACATCGGATCGCCAGTCGAATGCCCGGCTCTCCATCTCTGCCAGCGAATCAGGCGTCTAACGAAATTCAGCATCATGGGATCTATGGCACAGGGATGACGGCCTTCACCGGGGCCGATGCTACGCTCTCTTCGTTACCCGAATTCACCGAGGTCGTCTCGTAATAATAGGTCTGACCATCCACAACGCTGGAGTCCACATATGAAGTCAGAGGATCCAGAGCAGTGTTCATCTTGGTAAAGCTACCAGAGCTCCCAGTCCGACGATACACGTTGTAGCCAATGATATCGGGTGAAGTGCTGGCATCCCAAATGAGATTCACAGTGTGCGCGGGCGCCGCGACTCCTGTGCCGGTGAGAGTTACAGAAGCCGACGAGTTCGATGCATTGCTCGTGAACACGGCTGTCACGGACGCTGTCCCGCTTGACTGAGGCGTGAACGTCACCGTGAAATTCGCACTCTGTCCCGCCGCTATGGTAACCGGAATGCCGCCGACCACGAATTCCGAACCTCCTACGCTCACGGAGGAAACAGTTACGGCTACTCCGATGGCAGTGAGCGTTCCCGTCTGCGTTCCACTGGTTCCGACAGTTACATTGCCGACGTTGATTGTGGAGGGCGTAACTTGCAGCTGCGCCACAGCAGGCGTGGCTCCGGTACCGGAGAGCGCGATATCGAGCGCGGCGCTCGACCCGCTGTTCGGGATCGACAATGTGCCATCGATCGTGCCGGTAGCGGTGGGCGTAAACACCACTCCGAAAGTTGTACTTTGATTCGGCGCTAGCGTCAGCGGCAAGGTGAGCCCGGTATAACTGAATCCCACCCCGCTAATCACCGGCGTCGACAGCGTTACGTTCTGGTTCCCGACATTCGTTAGAGTCTCGGTCTGAGTCTGATTGCTCCCCACCAGCACGCTGCCGAAATTGAAGCTGGTTGGATTTGCCGTGAGGCTACCCAGGGTGACTGCGGTTGCGGAAAGCGCGACATTTACCGTGGCCGTCGAACCGTCGTTGGTAAGCGCGAGATTCCCGGTAACACTACCTGCCGCCTGAGGAGCAAACACCACGCTGAAAGTAGCGTTCTGGCCGGGCGATAAAGCCAGAGGCGTGGTCAAACCGGTGGTACTGAAACCAGTTCCCGTGACTGCGGCGTCGGTTACATTCACCGTGGAATTGCTGGTATTGCCGAGAGTGACGATCTGACTCTGGCTGGTGCTGATCTGCACGTTGCCGAAGGCGACGCTCGTGGGCGTAGCCGTGAGCCCGGCCGCCAACGTGTCTGGTGAGCCTTGCGCTGCAGGTTTGCCTGTGCTGAATCCCTGGCAGCCCGTCAGCGCGGCCAAGGCGAGCACAATCGCCGTCACACTCGAAAGAGCACGGGGAGGGCTTACACGCAGTAGGATAGATGCTTTCTGGTTCTCGTCCATGAGCAATTGAACGTGTAGTGTGCCCGTTGTGCGAATGCCGCACTAGGTCCCGGAAGGACATCGTGCTAAACCACCGACCCACTATTTTTCGTAACCGGAGTAACCTGATTCGTAACTTCGTGCTTTGCGCAGGGAACCTTATCACAATTTCATCCGCTCATTTAAATGCGGCGAGTAAATGCGGGGAGGGAGGGGCGAATATCGTAGCAGGCAGTATTTGTTTCTGCAAATCACTCGTGCCGTATACTTCCACGTTGCGCGCCGTGAATCCGCATGGCACCCTTGAACTCATCTCGTCTTGCCTATATCGACTGGATGCGCGGCCTCGCTTGCGTGCTGATGTTCCAAACCCACTGCTACGATTCCTGGCTCAACCCCACCGAGCGCCAAAGCGGATTCTTCGTGACATCACAGCTGGGAGGAACCTTCCCCGCGCCTCTGTTTTTATTTCTGGCGGGTATTTCTTTCGCCCTGGTCGTCGATAAGCTCCGCCGAAAAAACGTGGCACCCGCGCAAATTGCCAGCACCACGATTCTTCGTGGCGCGGAGATCTTCGCCTTCGGCCTCCTCTTCCGCCTGCAGGAATATCTCATCGCCTGGGGCTGGGCTCCTCCTAGCGACTTGTTGCGAGTTGACGTGCTCAATACCATCGGCCTCTCCATGATGTTCATGGGTGTGCTTTGCTGGTTGGTGCTCGCCGCCCAACGCGAAATGCGGCCACCGCTCGCCCTCGTTTCTTCGGCGGCCGGAACCGCGCTACTCGTTTCCCTGCTCACGCCTCCGCTATGGACCACATGGCGCCCGGACTGGCTGCCGTGGCCGCTCGAATCCTACATCAACGGCGTTCACAATCTAGGCACACCGCAAGCGTGGCTTTTCCCGATTTTTCCCTGGACGGCCTTCGCTTTCGCAGGTCTCGCCACCGGATTCATCTTGCAAAGCGACTGGGCCCGGAGGCGTGAGCCGCTGATTTTCTTTTCAGCCGGGGGGGCGGGACTATTGTTCGTTGAACTTTCACGCTGGCTAGATGCGCGGCCCCATCAGCTTTACGCCGTCTACGACTACTGGCACACCAGCCCAAACTTTTTTCTGATTCGCGTAGGAATGCTTCTCGTCATTCTTGCCGCAAGCTATTCGTGGTGCCGCTGGGGTATGGGGCAGTGGGGCTTCAGCCCTCTGATCCAATTAGGCCAGGCGTCTCTGTTGGTTTACTGGGTGCACATAGAATTCGTCTACGGACGCTTCTCCATCCTGCCTAAACACATTCAAAGCGTCCGCACAGCGTCCGTGGGATTGTTGACGATCTTTCTCGCCATGCTGCTACTGGCTTTTCTGCGAACAAAAATGAAGGGGCAAGGCACTGAGATTCGAGCATGGCTGCGCACTCCCGTGCGGTCGAATTGATTGTGTGGCGCGGGCACGCCTGCCCGCGAAATCTCACCATGAGACAACCGCAACCGTAAGCGTAACCTCGAGAGCGTGGCCCAGAGTCCGTCGATGCACACCGTCAGTTAGTCGGTGCAGGCATTCCGCGGGCAAGAGTGCCCGCGCTACACGAATTACTGAAACTGTTTCGCAAACTCGACCACCTCGCGCTCCGCCCAACGCCCATCGTATGTGGGATCGCCATCGCGTTCGCCGATGAATGCACAATGCCCTCCGTCTTCAGCCTCGACGTAAGTGATGTTCGGATTGGCGAGCAGCTTCGCGCGAGTCTCGGGCAAAATCCGAATAAAGGGATCATTCGCCGCGTGTATCACCAGTGTGGGACGCGCAATCCCGTCGATCACATGCGCGGCAGCGGCGCGGTCATAATAATCCGCAGCGCCTGTGAAGTCGCAATAGTAGGCAGTGATGCGATCGTCGAAATCGCGCAGAGTTCTCACGCCGCGCAGGCGGGAGCCATCGAATTTTCCTGGAAACAGCTTCACCTTGCGGCGAAAGCGCTGGAATAACTGAAGCAAGAAATAATATTCGTAAATGCGGTTGGCAGGCTCATGCAACGCATCGGCCCCGGCGGCCAGATTAATCGCCGGGCAAACCGCCGCCACCCCGCGGAACTCCTCCGGACCTCCAACTCCCCACTCCCCCGCCAGTTTTAGCACCAAGTTGCCGCCCATGGAAAAACCGATTAGCACGAAGCCGGCGATCTGATCTTTTTCAACCAGATTTCGCGCCACTGCCGCTACATCGGCCGAGCGGCCGGAGTTATAGAGCGTGGGAGCCCAATGATCCATACCGCCGCAATTGCGCTGGTTCATTCGCACCACGTTCATGCCAGCGGCCAACCCGTTGCGCGCAATACCCAGCATGTATTGCGATTCGCTCGATCCCTCCAGTCCATGCACCACAATCAAGGTAAGCGCGCTTTGCCGCTCGGCCTGCCAGTGGCAATAGCAAAGCACTGAAATCCCCGGCTCCACTTCAATCAGGCGACGCTCGGCTGCTGCTAGCTCGATTCGCCGCGGCAGAAAAAATGCCGCCAGAGTCTGCATGTGACCGCCGCTAAGCCCACGCTGCGCGCGGAAACCGGGACGCACTGACTCCGTCCGGATCTCTTTCGATCCCTCGTTGAAAGACCCGTCCTCGAACCCCACTCTTGCCGTCGAAGGCCTCAGAAGTCACAGCTCCATTTGCGAAGTTCGCGCGAATTGATTCTAATAGGCACAGCCAGTTTTTTCGGAGCAACCTCGATGCCGATTTTTGAATACGTCTGCCAGGAATGCCAGCACGGGTTTGAAGCCCTGGTCTTCGGCCGAGATAAGGCCAGCTGCCCGAAGTGTCAAAGCAAGAAATTAAGCCCGCAGTTAAGCGTGTTCGCCGTCGCCGCAAAAGGCTCGACCGGCTCGTCATCAGCTCCCACTGGAGCCTGCGGCTCGTGCGGCGACCCAAGAGGTCCAGGCTCCTGCTCCCTAGGCGACATGGACTAGAACTACTTCTCTCAGTGAAAGCGAAGGTCTTCGCCTTTGCTTTTACTGGCAACCGGGTACTGGCAACTGCTCTTCAGTAACCAACCCCCAGTTACTCCCTGCGGGTGACTGCCGTCACTTTGCTTCCCACCCGCTCCCGCCTACGATTCGATGATCCTCCCTCCACTCTAACTTTGAGACCGAGGAACACGACATGGATCGGCGGCAACAATCGCGCGTTTTCGTTGATCTTCCCGTTCATATCTGGGGCATGGACACATACTCTCGCCCGTTCACTCAACCGGCCAGCCTGCGCACCATCAGCGGCCGCGGGGCCACTCTACAGTGCGTCGATGCCCGGCTCAAGCCCGGAGACGTAGTCGATGTTCTCTACGAAGGCACGAAAGCTCAATTTCGCGTGGTATGGATCGGCAAGCCTGGCACCGAAATGGCCGGAGAAGTAGGAGTGGAGAATCTTTGCGTTGAGGCCAGCTTCTGGGATATCGATCCGCTACGCTGCGCCGCCGCAGTAGGCCAAGGATAAAATCGCAGCCAGAAAAAAGTGGGGAGGGCGGGGGGAGAGCTGTGACCCGCATCACACGGGCCATTTGCAGTATGCGGGGCATGTGCGAAGAACGCAAGCATAAAGCGCGCAATCGCTGCCAATTCTCGTCCGAATCGCATAGACTTTCACACTTGCCGCAATCCGATCGTGAAAACTCCGCAACTTCTGTCTCTGCCCTACGCTTTCGAATTACTCCCCATGACTAAGCCAAGAAAGCTGAGAGCCATCTTTCGCCGCGCGGCCAAAAATGCCGGGGTGCTCCCTGCTGACAAACGAGTGCGATTCAAGGAAGGTAGCCGCCAGATTAACTCCAGCCGGAACCCAACCCTGTAAACTCACCTAAGATGCATGTGAAGATTCTAGGTTCCGCCGCCGGAGGCGCGTTTCCGCAGTGGAATTGCGCCTGCCCGAATTGCTGCGCCGTAAGAACCGGCACTTTTCATGGCAAGCCCAGGAGCCAGACCCAAGTTGCAATCACTGAAGACGGCCATTCCTGGTATCTTCTGGGCGCGTCTCCTGATCTGCGCTCACAAATCGAAACCACTCCGGAATTGCATCCACGCGAAGGCCTGCGCCAGTCGCCCATCGCCGGAGTAGTTCTCGCTAATGCCGATCTCGACCATGTGCTGGGACTGCTTCTACTCCGCGAGCTTCAGCCGTTGCGCGTTTACGCGACCGCCTCCGTTCGCCGCATTCTTCGCGAAGACAATTCCATGTTCGCCATGCTCGAACGCATCGCGAATCAAATCGTCTGGACAGACTTTGAGCCTGGAAAAGAATTTTCTTTGATCGACGCTCAAGGGCATGACTCGGGCCTGCGCTGTCTGCCGTGTTCGTTAAGCGAACACTATCCGGCCTACGTCAACGCAGATCGTCGCGCGCAACTTTCACCGGGCGAAGCTTCGCTGGGGTTCATCATAACTTCGTCCGCGAATGCTCGCCTCGCTTATATGGCCGCCGTTCCACAACTGAACGACGAACTCATCCAACAACTCGATGCCTGCGATGTTCTTCTCTTCGATGGCACTTTCTGGAGCGACGACGAACTCGTCCGCGTACAAGGCAGCGGGCAAACCGCACAGCAAATGGGTCACATTCCGGTGGAGAACATTCTAAAGAAGTTGGCGGGAGTCCAACGTCCGCGTAAAATATTTCTACATATCAACAACACCAATCCCATGCTGGATGAGGCGAGTCCTCAATATCGCCAGGTGCGGGGCGCAGGCTGGGAGATCGCGGAGGATGGATGGCAGTTCGATCTGTAGCAACCGAAAGTACTGCGCAAGCCGCGCCACTGCTCACGCTGGAGGAGCTGCGCTCGCATCTGCACGCCACCGGCGAAGAACGTTACCATCACAAACATCCTTTTCACCTGTTGATGCACGAAGGCAAGCTCACACGCGGCCAACTTCAGGCGTGGGCGCTCAACCGCTACTACTACCAGAGCATCATTCCAATCAAGGATTCGATTATCCTGTCGCGCGGCCCCGACCCGGTCTTCAGGCGCGCCTGGCGCAAGCGCGTGGTCGATCACGATGGCGACGCCACCAGCGAAGGCGGCATCAAGCGCTGGGTAAAGTTAGCGGAAGCCACGGGCCTCGACCCCCAAAATGTCCGCGCCGGCAAAGGCATTCTTCCGGCTACGCGCTTTGCGGTAAATGAATACCTGAACATCGCGCGCAGCCGCAGCTTGCTGGAAGCGGTAGCCTCGTCGCTCACCGAATTGTTTTCCACGAAGCTCATCACCTTACGCGTGGAAAAACTTCGGCAATATTATCCGTGGCTGGCGGGAGGCTTGGATTATTTCGAAGCCAGGCTCTACCAGGCACCGGAAGATTCGCAATTCGCCGTAAACTACGTCTACGACAATGCGCACACGCGAGCCGAACAGGAATTAGCGCTGCAAGCCCTGCGTGACAAATGCGACATCCTCTGGGCCCAACTGGACGCTCTTTACTTCGCCTACGTCGAGCCGGGATGGCCGCCACCGGGTGCTTTCCGCATCGAGGCCAACTGACGTGAACCGGTCCCGGCGACAAGACTTTGTCATTCGTACGCGACCACTGCCAAGCCATTCCCAACTCTTTGTCATTCCGAAGCAAGCAGTGCGGAACAAATCCCATACGTTTGTCATTCCGAACGGAGCGCAGCGAAGTATAGGAACCTGCTGTCGCGTGTGGCCTCACAGCGGTTTTAGTTCATCGATGCCGCTGACCTCTCGGGGTCTGCGCTGATGCCGCCGCCGGAAAATTCCAGCCGACCGCACCTGGCTCCGGGTTGCCGCTGGGGCGTAGAAAGTAAAACGGAGCAAAACAAACCAGAACGCACGGTTCTCTATCCAGAAGGCGCCCTTCGCCTGCGCGACACCGGCCTGCAAATATTAGAGCGCTGCGACGGCCAACGCACCTTCGCCCAGATCATTGAAGAGTTGCAGAGCCAGTTCAACGCCGCCGATCCGGCCAAGATTCGCGCCGACATCAGCCAGTTCCTGGAACAGCTGCGTCACAAACGAATCGTGGACTACTAGTTATGGTTGAGCACCAAATGATTCCCAATCCACTAGCCCTCATCGCCGAGATCACGCACCGTTGCCCGCTGCACTGCGTCTATTGCTCCAATCCGCTGGAGTTGGCCGCCGTCAGTTCCGAGCTTTCGACCGCAGAATGGATCGATGTCTTCCAGCAGTCCGGCAAACTCGGAATGCTGCACGCACACTTCACCGGAGGCGAGCCGCTGGCGCGTCCTGACTTGACCGAACTCATCGCCGCCGCGCGCATCGCAGGCCTCTACACTAATCTAATCACCTCGGGGCTCGGGCTGAATGAAACCAGACTGCAAGGTCTGGTCGACGCCGGACTCGATCACATTCAGGTCAGCTTTCAGGATTCGCGCGAGGACTCCGCCAACTGGATTGCCGGCGCCAAAGCCCATGCGCACAAGCTCGAGCTGTCGCGCCTGATCCGTCGCCACAAGATTGCCTTCACTGTGAACTTGGTGATTCACCGGCAGAACATCGATCACCTCGAAGAGATGATCGCGTTCATCGAGCAACTCGCGCCCGAGCGCATGGAGATTGCGAACACGCAGTATTACGGCTGGGCGCTGCAAAATCGCGCCGCGCTCTTACCCACCCGAGCGCAGGTTGATAGAGCTGTAGAGGTCGTCGCCGCCGCCGACAAACGCCTCGCCGGCCGCATCCGCATCGACTCCGTTGTGCCCGATTACTACGCGCGTTACCCTAAAGCTTGCATGGGCGGCTGGGGACGCAGATTGGTGCTCATTAACCCCGCAGGCAAAGTGCTTCCCTGCCACGCTGCGGAAGTGATTCCCGGCCTCGAATTTGAAAACGTGAGGGATCAATCGCTGGAGTTCATCTGGCGGGAGTCTCCTTCGTTCCAGCGTTTTCGCGGCGAAGATTGGATGCCGGAGCCCTGCCGCAGTTGCGAACGGCGCGGCGAAGATTTCGGCGGATGCCGCTGCCAAGCCCTGCTTCTCACGAACGATGTCAACGCCACGGATCCGGCGTGCTCACTCGCTCCCGCGCATCGCGTCATAGAAGCCGCGTTAGCGGAAGCAAACTCAAACGCCGTAATTTCGCAGCCGGTCGCGGCAAACTCATTCGTGCAATTGCAGCAGCACGCTGGCGATCTGTGGAGCTACCGAACGAATCCTGAATAACGCTAAGACTCGTCCTACCAGCGCACCCCGATTGTGATCGGACGGAAATCAGTTGTGACCCCGTTACCGCTGCCGTGCGTCAGGCGATACTCCGCATAAATTTCGACGCCGCTGGGCATCTTTCGAGTGACGCCCGCTCCAACGTTATAGCCGAACTGGTTCTGATTGGTGTCGGTAAAGTCGCCGTTGAGCGGAGTGCTGAAATTCTGGCACGCGCCCCACCACTTCCAAAAGGGACTGCATGGTCCTCCCGGAACAGTACTGTCAGAATCCAGACTACCCGCGCGGTGATAATAGCCTGGTCCAAAGAGCACGTATCCACCCCATACCTTGGTCACGGCGAAGTTAATCACCGGGCCGACCGTCACCGCGAACGCGTAACTGGTATCGCCGGTAGCTTGTGCCAGGTTTAGAGCGGAGTCGCGCAAAGGCAAATCGGCAAAGATGAAATCCGCGCGCAATCCCAGATATTTATTCGCGTTGCGCGCCGCTCCCACCGAACCCACAACCCCGCCGCCGCGAACGAATGTCTTAGTAGTGCCGCTATCCACGTTTGCGCCCGCGCCTACGTTGAAGTTCCATTTCTTGTAGTCCTTCGGCTTTTTCTTGCTCCGCGAGAGCGAAATCTCATCTGCTGGCTCCTGCCCGTTCTCGGGTTGCTGCGCGGCCGCCGGGGTGGTTCGTGTAGCGGGTGCCTGCGCTGCGGGAGCGGTAGTCGTAGGCGGTGTTGCCGGCGCCTGCCCGGAAGGCGGGCTCTGCGCCCAGAGTTGCCCTCCCCAAATCACCGTCATGATCAGCAGCGCACTCGCGGTGGCGAACTTTCCTATCATCCATTCTCCTCCCATAACCGGGCGTGGTTGGCGGACCGTAGCGCTCGGCATGCAGAGGCGAGAGGCGCCGGCAGTAAAGGCTCCGCTGGTGATTCCTCGCAAGAAGGCATTTGCCTAGCTGTGGCGGGATCGAATCATATTACCAACTTTGATGCCGAGTCTGCCTGTCGGGCCGCCCCGAGGGCGTCTCGGCAAGAGAGTCGAGGCCCGACGAACTGTTACAAGTTGCGAGTGAGGGCTTCACGCTCAGCGGGGTGGAGTTGCGCGAACGCTTCCGCAGCGGCCCGTTTCAGTTCTTCGTAAGCTTTGGGACCATCGACGGACGCGGCTTTACGCAGGCGGGCAAGCTCCGGCCTGGGAATAAAGCTGAACGCAGCCAGTGGAAGCCATAACCACACGCGAACTCTCCCGCGAGCGAACGTGCAGTAAATCCGGACGTTGATGGCGGCCTCCTGCAGCTTCGAGCCGGGTCCGGGCGCGAGATGGTTGCAACTGCACACCGCATTATCGAATTCGGCAAGAACTGAGGAATTGTGAGACATGCGCAGGAGAAGCTCACGATATAACCGCATGCGCCGACGCTGCTCTTCCCGGAAGCGGCGCGGACTCAAGTTCCAGCGTAATTCAAGATCGGTGGCGGGATCGAGCAGCCCCGCCAGCAGAGCCGAGTCGACGGGATACAAGTAGTGAACTACGTCATCGAGAACGAGCTTGGGAACTCTGCCGCTGGCCCAGGCCAGATACAAGAGATAAATCAACTGCAGTACGCTGCAAGCGAGGATCAGCCAGATAAAAATCTGTACAAACACGGCTAACGCATCCTCCGTAGCCAGCCTAGATATTGCTCCAGGACGGCGGTGTAGCGGGCCACGAGCTCGGGATCCAGGGGAGTTTCTTCCTTTTGGGGTACGCGAAAAAACCAAATCCAAATCAGTACGGCAAAAGAGTATGCCACAAGCGAAGACACTCTCCACAAAAATGTGAAGCTCGTTCCGAAATCCGAAAACTTGATCGTACTCAGCAGGGCAACTGTGGCATATAGGCCAAACCCAGCAGCTATGCCGAGGGGATACTGGCGCCAGCGGAGGCCAAAGAACGACGCCAGCGCCCCCAAGCCGAGGAAGATGAGCACCTGCACGAACCGGACGATAATTTCGCCGGTGACAATATAGAGGAGGAGTCCGTCAACTTGCGGCGGGACGGCATGGGCGTGCGCAAGGCTCAGTGCGGCGGCAGCCAGCATGATGGCCGGGAAGATGAGGTATGTCCACCAAGTGCGGGCGCGGAGTACGGCGCGCAATACCTCGTACATTGCCAGGACCCCGAGAAGGCAATAGCCGGCCTCGGTAATCCAATAAGTCTCGTAGTAACGGTGCTGGTTGTTATCAACTATGAATCTGGCCACATCCGCGCCTACTCCAAAGGCTACGTAGGAAAAAAACAATGGGCACACCTTATACGCGCGGTTCCGGAGCATCAGGAGAAGCAACAGTGCCAGAAGTCCCGAGGGGATGTACCGCATGAAGAGATTCATAGTACCGGGAGCAGATTATCGCATCCGCTCCCGGCTTTCGAGAGTAATTCGGTTAGTACGCAGCTTCCCCCGTGGGCGAGTTAACCGCGTGCTTGACCGGCGGTCCACCCCCTCCGTCAGCCAACGCTACCGACGCGAACGACAAAAGCAAAAACGCTACTGCAAGTATTCGTTTCATTGTGATTCTCCTTATGCGTGATATAGGGGAAGTTCCCCAGGCGAACAGTTTAGTCCTGACTGCAAGCTGCAGAAGAATCAGGCTCGAAGTCCGGGCAGTAGCGAACGGGACCCGCTTCGAAGAACCCCCGGTTTGCAAGAATCTGGACTATTCTCGACGCCCCGAGACCGCCCGCATCCCGCTCACGAAAAGGCGCATCCCACATGTGATAAAAATGAGTTTCCATTCTCGAGAGCTGCTTTGCCCAAGAATCCGCCGAAGAAAGCGCAGAAATCCAAACCGGCTCCCATCGCTCGGGATCACGCTCCCGCGAGGGTCGGCTTAGTCGGCTTTGGAACCGTGGGCCGCGCCGTCGCGAAGATTCTTTGCGAGCGCAGCGATAGTTTGCTACGCCTCACCCACATCTGCAATCGCAACTTCGAACGGAAAAGGCAATCATGGATTCCGAGCGAAGTAGTTTGGACCGATGACTTCCAGTCGATCCTCAACTCTGACGCCGAGATCATCGTCGAGTTGATGGGAGGTTTGTCGCCCGCTGGAGAGTTAGTGCGAAATGCCTTGAAGGCCGGCAAGTCCGTGGTGACGGCCAACAAACAGCTGATCGCGCGCCACGGCCCGGAGTTGCTGCAGTTGGCCAGCGAACACGGCTGCCAGCTTGAGTTTGGCGCCTCTGTCGCCGGGGGCGTTCCCGTGCTTCCCGCGCTGCGCACCGGGCTGTGTGGTGACCGACTGCACGGCGTTGCCGGAATTTTGAACGGCACCTGCAATTACATTCTGAGCCGCCTGGAAAGCGATTGCATTCCCTTCAGCGAGGCGCTCGAAGAAGCGCAGGCCCGCGGCTATGCCGAAGCGGACGCCAGTGAAGATCTCGACGGTGGCGATGCCCGGGCTAAACTTTCCATCCTCGCGCTGGCGGGATTGCAAGTGCGCGTTTCGCCGGAAGATATTCGCGCCCGTACTATCCGCCCTATCGACGCAGTCGATTTCGATTACGCCGCCGATCTCGGCTGCACTATTCGCCAGATTTCGCGCGCCGATTTAAATGACGGTACACTTCTCGCCGACGTGGGCCCGAGTTTAGTTCCCGCCGCGTCGCCCTTCGGACGGGTGCAGCGTAACTTAAATCTGGTTCTCACCTCCGGAAAATACGGCGGCGATATGGCTTTCTTGGGTGCGGGCGCAGGAGGAGATCCCACCGCCGTGGCAGTGGTTTCAGATTTGATGTTTGTCGCGGAAAATCTCGCAGCCGGACCGCGTCCGCCTCGCCACTTGCGACTCGCGTCGCCAAAAGTTAGCTGTGACTTTGTGACGCCCTGGTATCTGCGATTTATGGTCAAAGATCAGCCCGGCATCATCGCCGGGCTGGCCGCAGTTCTCTCGGCTCACCAACTGAATATTGACGCGGTGATGCAAAAACCCGGCTTCGACAAGAACGCGCTACCGTTCGTCATCACGCTCGAGCCCTGCCGCGATGGTCAACTCCACCCTGCTATCGAGGAAATGGCAAAGCTGCCTTTCGCGCTGAAGCCCTGCCTAAGTCTGCCGATCCTGCGCTAGGAAAGGATGAGATCCGAATCCTAAGCGCAAGACGCGTGCAAGTTGGCGGTTGTCGCAGCGAAGCAATACACTCGCGCGTCTACTTCCAGAAGGGATTCCGCAGTCCGGCGGGCCTGAGCGCGCTGTCCGTTTGGGTTTCCGTCCCGCTGTCGTCTGAGATTTTCTCATCGGTGAGCCGGGACGATGGTGCTTTGAGTTCCTCCTCGCGGTAGGGTGATCGGGGAGTGGAAGGACAATCTGAGTTCATCGGGGGACCTCCAAGAAATAACGCTATATCTTCATTGGAACACTCTTAATCAACTTCGCAAGCCTCATAATTTCGATCCTTCGCATCGAAAAAACTGCGTCCCGAATCCTGGGACGATTTGGCTCACCGTAAGCGCCGGATGCGGCAGCGACGCGACTCCTTTTAGGTTCTGACCCTCACTCCCAATCGCGCCGATCAAGCCAACGAATATCCTTGAGACTGATCGACAAGCCCTGACCGCCAGCACACGGACAGGTTATTGCATCCAGCCGCAGCGATGTGCCGTTCTCTCTCTTCCTCCAACCACTCTTCCTCCGACGGTAGGGCTGTGCTATCGTTCCGGGCCATGAATGAACGCGTGAACAATCCTTCGCCGCAATTCGGCACGGCTGAATACGTCGGGAAGCCGGGGAACGACCATTGCCAGTTCTGCCACCAGCCTATCGCCGGAGACTATTACCGTATCAACCAGGCAATCGCTTGCGGAGATTGCGCCGCAAAAATGCGCGGTATGCTCGCGACCGATAGCCATGCCGCCTACATCCGGGCGCTGGTTTATGGAGTGGGCGCGGCGATCGCAGGAATGATCCTTTACGCCGTCTTCGAAATAGCCACCGGGTTAATAATTGGCTATGTCTCGCTGGCTGTGGGCTGGATGGTGGGCAAAGCGATGATGAAAGGATCGAACGGCGTGGGCGGCAGGCGTTACCAAGTTACGGCCGTCTTACTGACTTACGCTGCGGTGTCGATGGCGGCGGTTCCGGTCTGGATTCATTACGCCGACGAACACCGACAGGTGCAACAGGGGGAAAGTCGACGCCAACACAATCAACAACAGTTGGAAGAGGAACAGCGGCAACAAGAAGCTGAGTCGGGACGGCGATCTTCTCAGCCGGTGCCCCAACCGACTGCGCCTCGGATGAGCTTCGGGACCCGGTTGGAGCGGGCAGTTGTGCTCGGTTTAGCGTCTCCGTTTCTTGAACTTTGGGGACATGGTCCAAGCATTAGCTGGCTGATCGGGCTCGTGATTCTCGCCGTGGGCATGAGAATCGCGGCCAGGCTGACCGCAGGTAGACCGGCCGAGATTTACGGTCCTTTCAACGATTCCCCGCAGCCTTCGCAATGAGTCTCGCGTAGAATTGAAGGACATTGTTTTTGAAGCCGTGTCCTCAATCACACCTCAACTGATGGGCAATTGTCAGCGCTGTTCCCGGGCGCTTGCGCCCGGAGCCTTGGCGTGCGACCAATGCCATGCCCTCGTGCACTCCGAAAAACTTGACGGACTGGCCGCTGAGGCTAAAGCCCTCGAGGCTCACGGCGATCTGCGCCAGGCGCGGCTGCGCTGGCTCATGGGCCTGCCATTGCTCCCGCCAAATTCGCGGCAGGCCGACTGGATTCAGCAGCATGTGAGGGCGCTTGATAGCGTGGCGAGTAAGGCGCAGGCTCCGCCGCCGAGCGAGAACCCTTGGGCCAAGAAGCTAGGCCCGGTAGGGCCGATCGCGCTGCTGTTAGCCAAGGGCAAATTCGTGCTGACAGCGCTCTTCAAGTTGAAATTTCTTCTCAGCTTTGCTGCCTTCATCGGACTCTACTGGGCCGCCTTCGGCATGAAGTTCGGCGTTGGCTTCGCCGTGCTGATTCTGCTTCATGAGATGGGACACTTCATCGACATCAAACGCCGCGGGTTGCCCGCCGAGATGCCAGTGTTCCTGCCTGGCCTGGGAGCCTACGTGCGCTGGCAGGCGCTGGGCGTGCCCCTCGAGACACGAGCCGCGATCAGCCTTGCCGGGCCGCTGGCGGGCTTTCTGGCGTCGGTGGCCTGCGCCACGCTTTGGTGGCAGACGAACGATCCGCTATGGGCGGCGCTGGCGCGCGTGGGCGCGGTTCTGAATCTGCTGAACCTGATTCCGATCTGGGTGCTCGATGGCGGACAGGCGGTTCTGGCTCTGAGCAAGGCGG
The DNA here is from genome assembly GCA_963789875.1 of uncultured Acidobacteriaceae bacterium. GTDB lineage: Bacteria > Acidobacteriota > Terriglobia > Terriglobales > Acidobacteriaceae > Sulfotelmatobacter. The sequence goes on from CAWBMI010000004.1 coordinate 577,235, forward strand.
AGCGGATCATTCTCCTGACAGCGAGTCTGGCTCTGTGGCTGCTGCTTGGCCAGAACATATTTTTCCTGGTGGCTCTGGCCGCGGGGTATCAAGCCTTCTTCGTAGGAGATTTGCCCAAACGTCCTAGCATCGGCATCACGGTCTACTTCATCACTGTGCTGACCGCGCTGGGAGTGATGATCTGGTTGTTGCCGGCACAGGGTACAGGCGTGCGGTAGCAGGTCGGAAATTTCCCGGATAAAACTCTTTTATGCGCTGCATTAGCTTTTTCGATTGGCGAGGGCCCGGAGCTCGCGTTATTCTTCTCAGTTGAAAATCCAGCCATCTCGATTGCCTTCATTATTAGCCATCAATGTTTAGCGGTTAGCGCTTAGCCCAGCCGGCTAATCACCAATTGCTAGCCGCTAAATGCTATTGTTACTGACCATCAATCTAGGAGACTGAAGACATCCATGCCGAACGAACTGCGCAATTTCCTGGCTCTCACCTACGACGAACTGGAAGAACTGAATCTGAACGCGAAAGAGCAGCGCAGGAAGCGGGTTGCAATCCACAAGATTCAAGACGAGCGATTAAAGTATCTGACCGATGAAAAGCGGATCAAGGCTGTCACGGTCATGTTCAGCGATCTCGAAGGCCGCCTTCACATGCTGGATTACGATAAGAAGTTTCTTATCAAGAGCTGGGACAACATGACCTTTGACGGCTCTTCGATCCGCGGCTTCACCGCGCAGCGGGAGAGCGACCTGCGTCTGGGGATCGATTGGTCGGCGTTCTATTGGGGTCCGGCGGATGTGTTCGGCTCGGGCAAAGTGCTGGTGTTCGGCGAAGTCATCGACAAGGGCGGAACGTCATACACCGCCGACATTCGCGGCGTGCTGAAGGGTTATGCCGCCGACCTGCATAAGAAAAAAGGGTACACGCTGAACGCCGCCAATGAGATTGAAGGCTTTCTGTTCAAAGGCGCCGACGCCGAGCGCAACTACCACGAAACCGGCAAATTCGAATACGTCAATACCGGCGGTTACTATCACTCGCTGCCGGGCGATCCGCTGCGCACTTTTATCGACACCACGGCGGAGGTGCAGCGGGCCATGGGATTTCAGAACGAGAAAGATCATCCTGAGGTCGCGCCGTCGCAATTCGAAATTAACTATGGGTACGGAGAAGTGGTGGCGGCCGCCGACCAGATTCAGCTCTACAAGCTGATCTGCCGGCAGGTGGCGACCAACATGGGGCTGACGGCATCTTTTCTACCCAAGCCGGTGGTTGGAGTAAACGGCAGCGGCATGCACACCAACGTTTCGATCAGCGAAGACGGCAGCAACTTATTCTGGGATGCGAAGGGCGAAGAGAAGCTCAGCAAGATGGGCTGGGCGTTTGTCGATCGCATTCTTACCCACGGCAATGATATTTGTCTGCTGCTGAACGCCAGCGTGAATGCTTATCGCCGGCTCGATCCGCACTTTGAAGCGCCGAACCAGATTAAGGCTTCGGCGGTTGATCGCGGCTCCATGATTCGCATTCCGATTGGCAATGAGAAGAGCATGCGGGTCGAGGTTCGATCGGTTTCTCCCGACTCTAATCCTTATCTCGTGATGTATTCGATCTTCAAGAGTGGGCTCGACGGCGAAACTTCGAAGATCAAGAACCTGCGCCAGGCCGAGCGCTATTTGCCGGACAACATCTACGATGCGCTCGATAACTTCCGCAAATCCGAGTGGACCACAAAAATTCTCGGCGAAGATGTGAAGGGCCGCTATGGCGACTTGAAGCAGGCGGCGGCAGATCGCTGCGCACGCTCGCTTGGGACTTTCGTGAAAGCTCCAGAGGTGCAGTTTCACCATGAGGTTTACAACCAGTTCCTGTGGAATATGTTCTAGAACGTTGGCGGCTCGTCCGCTTGCTGTCATCCGAGCGAAGTGGAGAATCGTGGTGTTTCCTCTAGGCCGCTAGATCAATGGTGTCGGCAAACAGCAGGGATCCTCTCTTTGCTCGGGATGACAATTAACCCCGCTCCTGCAGGCTTCGCAAACCTTCTATACAAAACGCCCCGGTTTCAGGCGGGGGCGTTTTAGTTTTCGCCCGGCGATCCCTACGGAGTGAATTGATAAATGGCGCCTTCGTTGGCAGCACCCCCATGCACCGTGGCACCGTAGAAGTTGCCCCTCGAGTCAGAGACGATTCCGTTGTAGGCGAATGCTTCCTTCGGAGTCCCCGGGAAACGGTAGATTACTTTTTCTGTCCAGATTCCGCCGCTGCCGGGTGCGAGTCCGAAGATCGTGCCGCATCCGCACTTTGCCGAACCACCGTCGCTGGTTGTGCCATACAGATTGCCTTTCGCATCTGCGACGAGCGTGCTGATCGGACTATCGCCGTCACTCCCGCCCTTGAAATTGTAGATGACAGATTCCGTCCAAGAACCGTTGGCGGGGGTCAGCTTGTAAACGGTGCCTACGTCGTTTGCTCCAGCGTAATACGTCGTGCCGTACAGGTTGAAATCTTTGTCAAAAATCACGCCGCCGTAGGGTGAAGCGCCGTCCGGTTGGTCCTGGAAGGAATAGAGTGTTGCAAACTTCCATTGGCTGCCGCTGGACAAGAGTTCGAATACGTTGCCAAAGCCGTGCGCTCCGCCTACCGTGTTCACTCCATAAAGATTACCGGCCGCATCGACAAGCAGCCGGCCGGCCGAGCCTCCCAATCCATCGGTGCCACCCGTGAAGCTGTGGATCACTTTCAGATTCCAACTGCCGTGGGGGCTGGGTTTCATTTCATAGACCACTCCAAACCCGAGTGCGCCTCCGGTGGGAGTCATTCCATAAAGATTGCCGCTCTTGTCGAAAACTGCCGGACTTCCGGGACCCGAACCATCGTTGCCGCCGGTAAATGTGTGGATGACGCTCTGCGTCCAGCTTCCACTGGACTTTGTGACTTTGTAAACTACGCCGCAGCCGCCTTCACAAGAACCGCCGCCGCCCGTGACCGCCGTGCCATAGAGATTTCCTTCAGCATCTAGCGTCACGCCTTTGTAGGGCTCGCCTCCATCGGCTCCGCCGGTGAAGTTGTAGAGCACGGTATGGGTCCAGCCGCCGCCCGATGGCGACAACTCGAACACTGTGCCACCGCCGAAAGTGCCACCTTGCACCGATGTGCCGTAGAGATTTCCGGCGGCGTCGACGACCAACTCCGTGTCGGTATATTCGCCGTCGGCTCCGCCGCCGAAGCTGTAAATTACCTGAGGCGTGCTCGCCGCCCAAGCCGCGCCAGCCAAAATCGTAACGCTTGCCAGAATGTCGAGAATCCTGCGTGCCGAATGCCTCACTTGTATTCCCCCGGGTTCGACCCAAAAACAATTGAAAGCCGCGGCGCTCTGCCCGCGGATAGGAACTATAACATCGAAATCGGCTGGATTTCAGCCGCAATCGCCTACCGCACTGGCAGGCCGGCATCTAGTGTAAATACGGTGCCGTCGGCGAAGTTTCCCTTCGAGGCTGTACCGAATTGATCGGCGGTTCCCCACAGAATGCCGTCTACCGCCTCAATCAGCGACATCGGATAGGCGCCCACCGCGGCTGACTGAGAGAACGGTGTGAGCGTCCGAATCAGCGTTCCGTCGGTCGGAGAAACCGTGACGATGTCACCATAGCCGGTGCTCCCGTTGGAACCAGCTATCCAGAAGTTGCCATCACTGGCCAGCAGCAAACCCTCGGGAAGGCCTCCACTGGGAGTGGTGGTGTAGAAAGGAAAAAGCTGCAGATGGCTGCCGTCGGGGTCAACCTCGAAGAGGCCCGTGCCGTTCTCCGCGTAGATCTGGTAGAGACCATAGAGGTTGCCGTTCGGTCCAAAAGTTAATCCTGAGGATGGCCCGGAGGGCAGGTCGCCATCGAACACTGGGAAGTTCAACACCGCGCTGGTTAGACTCCGGGTGGCCGGGGTGTAATGCAATAAGAGCGAGGGCAGAGATGCGAGAGCGATCGCGTACAAAGTACCGTCCGGCGCCAGAGTGACGCCGGATGTGGCTCCTTCGCCGGTGGAGAAATCAAAATTGAACACGGTCTTATAGGCTCCAGTCGATGGCTTGATCCGAAAGATAGAACCGTAGCCAAATGTCCCACCGGCGCCAATCGTGCCATACAGATTGCCATCTTTTCCGGCGACTAAAGAGGAGGCGGTCAGACGAAAGCCGCCGCAATTCACGTCGGAGCAGAATTTGTGGACGATTTGAAAATCCGATCCATCCGTGTTCATCCGGTATAACACCCCGTAGCCGCAGTAGCCATCGCAGCCATCGACTCCGCCAAAGAGCGTGGTGCCGTAGAGTTTTCCGTCCGGACCCTGGATCAGCATCCCCGGCAAATTGCCATCCGGGTAGTTCTTTTTGGATCCAGGAAGAAAAGTATGCAGCACAGTAAGGGCACCGGCTGGGATGAGCGAGAATATGTCTCCGCCAACCGAGGTCGAGCTTCCTTCCATGGATACCTGTGCGGCACCGTAAAAGTTGCCGTCGGCACCCTGGATCAGTGAAACCGGACGGCCACCCTCCGGACAAGGACCGATTCGCAGGGCTTTGCTGCCGCTACATTCGAAGGTTTCGACCACGACCGGTTGCAGATTGCCCGCTGACGCGGCACCTGCCAGCAGCGCAAAGAAAATGGCGAGCGTGAGCTTTTCTTTCACGAGACTTCTCCTAAACGATAGATTTTGGCAGAGGCGGCCGAATCGTGGACTTATATGGCGGGAACGGAAGACAATTGTCATGAAGATGTAAAAACTTTGTCGATTATTCTTGGGTAACGGAAAATCAGGTCAGACGCGGTGGATTCACGGTTGTGCTAGATTCAGAGGTTTGATGCTTCTCGCTCCCACCATCTCAACCCAAGGTTTGAGCCGCCGCTTCGGCGAGTTGCTGGCCGTAGACAGCGTAAACCTGCAAGTTTCTCCCGGACAATTCTTCGGCTTTCTCGGCCCCAATGGCGCGGGAAAATCCACGACCATCAAAATGCTCACCGGCCTGCTCGCGCCGAGTTCGGGGCGCATCGAAATTCTAGGGCTTGATCTGACGGCGCATCCAGTGGAAGTGAAGCGGCAAATCGGAGTCGTCCCCGAAGGCATGGCTTTGTTCGGAAGGCTGACGGGAGCTGAGTTCCTTAATTTCGCTGGGCGCATGTATGGACTCGACCGCAAAACCGCAGCCACGCGCACAGTCGAATTGCTCGACTTCATGCAACTCGCGGACCAACCCAAAAAACTGGTCACCGATTATTCTCACGGCATGCAGAAAAAGCTGGCGTTGGCGGCGGCGGTGATTCACGGGCCGAAGGTATTGTTTCTCGACGAGCCCTTCGAAGGAGTGGACGCGATCGCCGCAGGCACACTGAAGGCAATGCTGCAAGGCATGATCGCGCGCGGGGCCACGATCTTTCTGACTTCGCACGTGCTTGAAATTGTGGAGCGACTGTGCAGCCACGTCGCCATTATTCATCACGGACGGCTCGTGGCTCAAGGCTCACTCGAAGAGTTGCGCGCCGGAGTCGAAGCGCAAAACGCGGCGGGGCTGGTTGATCATTCGGAAGACGGTTTGATCAACGGCGCGCGGCCGTCCGGGGAAAAGATGACGCTGGAGCAGATCTTCTTGCGCATTGTCGGCGGCTCGCGCCCTGCCGAGCAGGAGCTTTCGTGGCTGGGATGAATCATACGAGTGAACTCCGTTCTTCTCCGCATCAAGGCGGCCAACTGCGAGCCATCGCGTGGCTGCGCTGGCGGCTGTTCGTGAATGCACTGCGCTCCACGCGCGGCAAGATGGAATTGGTCTCGCAGATCATCGTGGGCATAGCCTTCGCGATCGGCGGCTTCGGAGGCGCGCTCGGCATGGGCATCGCCGCCTACTGGATGATTTCTGCGGCGCGGCCAATGCTGCTCGCGCTGCTGTTCTGGTTCGTGACCATCTTCTGGCAGCTCTTCCCTATCATGGCGACGGCCTTCACGAATAATCCGGACTCCAGCGACCTGCTGCGCTTCCCTCTCAGCTATCGAGCATATTTTCTGGTGCGGCTCGCCTATGGCTCGTTCGATCCCGCCACCGCTCTAGGCAGCCTATGGACTTTCGGGATTTTCGTGGGCGTGATTTTTGCCAAAACCTCGCTCTTGCCCTGGACCCTGCTCGTGCTGCTGGCCTTCACAGCGTTCAATCTGCTCTTCATGCAGATGGTGTTCGCCTGGGTGGAGCGTTGGCTGGCCCAGCGCCGCACGCGCGAAGTTCTGGGCATCCTGTTTGTTCTGCTGATGCTGAGCTTTCAGCTGATCGGTCCGCTGACGGGGTACTTCGGCCGGCGCGCGGGGCCTGGGGTGCGGAGATTCGTTGAAGTGCTGGCTTCGGTGCAGGGGATTTTTCCGCCGGGCCTCGCTGCCGACGCGATTGCCCAGGGTCTTTATTCGGAATTTCGAATCGCCTTCACTTCGTTCGGTCTTCTGTGCGCTTTTCTTTTGATCATCGTGTATTTCCTGCACGTGCGGTTGCGGGCGCAGTATCGAGGCGAAAATCTGAGCGAGGTTGCCGCAGTTTCGGCTCGACCGAAAGACCGTTCGCTGCGCCTGGGCTGGGAACTTCCCGGCTTCAGCGCACCGGTTGCGGCGGTCTTCGAGAAAGAATTTCGTTATCTATCGCGCAGCGGACCGATGCTGCTCACTTTAATCATGCCGCTGTTTGTACTCGTCGTGTTTCGCCTGGGACCGATGAGTACCGGGCACCACTCGAGGGCGTTTCTCTCGCGCACGCCAGATACGGCATTTCCGGCGGCAGCCGGTTACACGCTGCTCATGCTCACCAATCTCGTTTACAACAACTTTGGCGGAGACGGCGGCGGCATTCAGTTTTTTTACGCGTCGCCGGTGCGCTTCCGCGAAATTGTGCTGGCGAAAAATCTTACCCATGCGAGCATTCTGGCCGTGGAAACGCTGATCACGTGGATCGGCGTGAGCTATCTCTATGGCCGCCCCAGGCTCGACGTCGTCATCGCAACGCTGGCGGGCCTGCTCTTCGCCGCGCCGCTGAACTTTTCCGTAGGCAATTTGCTCTCGCTCTACTCGCCGAAGAAATTGGATTTCTCCAAGTTCGGCCGCCAACGCGCCGCACAAGTCACAGTGCTGGTTAGCTTGGGCTTACAGATCGTAGTCGTAGGGCTTGGCGCAACCGTATTCTGGGTCGCGCACCGCTATGGAAACTTCTGGATCGCGACGGTGATATTGCTGGCGCTGGCGGGAGTTTCGCTTTCGGTCTACTTCATGATTCTGAATCGCGTGGATAGAATCGCGTTGCGGCGCCGTGAAACGTTGGTGGCGGAGTTGTGCCGAGCGTAGGAGTTGCCGTCAAAACTCTTCCCCATAGATAATCAACGGCGCCGATCCCATTTCAGTTCCCCAAAAAACCTTCAACATCCATCAGATGGTAATGGTTGCCTCCTTCGCCTACAGACTCGCTCAGAGATGCGCAGATTCGAGACAAGGCTTTGAGACCGAGGCGATTCCCGGTGATTTCTATTTCGCTTTTCCCCGAGATGGTTATTCTGAGTTTTGCGCCGTCTGGTCGGAGATCATTTGTCGGCTTTCCCATGGGTACTCCTACGCACCTCTCACTTCTTTTCCGGATTCGCCAGAAACCGGTACCCCACGCCGCGAACCGTGAGCAAGTGCCGCGGCTGCGCGGGATCGTCTTCGATGTAGCGGCGCAGACGCACCATGAAGTTGTCGATGGCGCGGGTGTCGGTGTCTTCGTGCAGTCCCCAGACTTCTTCAAGGATCTGTTTGCGCGAAACGATTTTTCCGTCGTTGCGCACCAGGTGACGCAGCAACTCCGCTTCCATCACCGTCAGGTGAATCACATTGTTCGCGGTGCGCAGTTCTAGGGCGCCGAAGTCGATGGTTTTGCCAATGAAAGAAAATATTCCCAAGTCGCCGACTTCGCTGGATTCGGCTCCAGCCTGAACTGCTGACGCGTTTTCCGTCGGCTGGCCGGCTCGCATCCACTGGCTGCGCCGCAATAATCCCTGCAGGCGCGCCAGCAAAATGGAAAGATCAAAGGGCTTGGGCAAATAATCGTCGGCGCCCGCGGCGAAGCCCTTCAGCACGTCTTCGGGCCGGCTGCGCGCCGTGAGCATCAGCACCGGAACGTAATTTCGGGCCGCGCGTAGTTCGGAGACTACGCTGAAGCCGTCCTTCCCCGGCAGCATAATATCGAGCACGATGGCGTCGAAGTTTTCTTTCTTGTCGATCAGGCGTTCGGTGGCCGCTTCGCCATCTCCGACAACCTCGGCGGAGTAGCCTTCCGCCTGCAGATTGAAGCACAGCCCCTGCGCCAGGTGCGCCTCATCTTCGACCACCAGCACGCGGCTCATACCGTCGACCTCGGCAGCTCCATCGTTATGGTCGTGCCCTTGCCTTCGCCCGCGCTGTCGGCGGAAACTTTGCCGCCGTGCTTTTGCGCGATCGCCTTTACGATGAACAGGCCTAGCCCCGTTCCCTTCACGTGCGCCAGCGAGCGGTGGTTCACGCGGTAGAAGCGCTTGAAGATGCTCTTCATGTCGTCGGGAGGAATGCCGACGCCATGGTCGCGCACGCTGAGCACAACGCGCTTGTCATCTGGCAAAGCGAGGCGCACGCGGACATCCACGCGCTCGCCGGAATATTTAATAGCGTTATCGAGCACGTTGAAAACCGCGGTGCGAAGGTCTTCGCTGCTGCCCAGCACGCGCGGGCCGGCGCCGTTGCTGGAAGGCTCTTCGTAGTGCAAAGCTTCCGCCGGAAGGTGATGCCGCACCCGCGCCGCCTCCATGCATTCACCCACCAATTGGCGGAAGTCGACGGTCGATTTCTCGCGCCCAGCTTTCTTGTCTCCGGCGCGGCCTGCGCGCAGCACTTGCTCGACGGTCTCGGTCAGGCGATCGGTATCGCTCAGCATCAGGCGATAAAATTCCTGCTTTTGCGGCTCCGGCAATTCACGGCGCTGAAGGGTTTCGAGATGCAGGCGGATGGAAGCGACCGGCGTCTTCAATTCGTGGGTTACCGAATTGATAAAGCTATCGTGCTGCTCACTGCGGCGAATTTCGCGCAACAAGAAAGTTGTGTTGACGATCATGCCGGCAATGATCAGAGCAAAAAAGATAATGCCGAAAAACAGTAGCACGCCTTCGCGCCAGTTGAGGATGATCCATCCAACATTAAGCGCGACCGCCAGTGCCACCAGGCCAATGCCCAGGCAGAGGAAGAAAACGATGGTTCCGCGGCGGCTCGTGATGCGCATGGCTTCAGGCTGATTCTACAGCTATCGAGTCTCAAGAATTTGGGGATAGACGCATTTCAGCAGTGAAGAGGTCGAGGTTCGTATCAGGGCATCGCTTCAGCGATGCCAATGAACACTTAAAGACAAGCGGCTTCAGCCGCCGAGGCTCGCTTGCTGCCCAGGTAGACGGCAAGCGGCTGAAGCCGGCTTCGAGTTTGCGCCGAAGCGGCATGCCTGAAGGCATGCCCTGATACGAATCTTTTTTCGACCAGCATCACATCCCGGCGCTTAGGGTTGGTCGCGCTTCGCCATCTCAGCGTAGAACTTCTGCAGAACATAGAACGCTTGCTTGCGCTGGCCTCGATCTGAAATCAATCCCTTGCGATTGTAGAAATCCTGAACGCCGGCGAGCAGTCGCCGCGGTGAACGAAAATCCATGAGCAGCCACGGGGTCATTCCCGCAAGCGAAGGAATCTTTCGCAGCATGCTGATCTGATGCTCGTACAGACTCGCCTGGTACTCTTCGGTGAAACGGGTTTGGGCGTCGCCGTGTTTTCCGTACGGGGCACCCGCTCCGAACTCGCTGACGATCAGCGGCTTCTTGTAAGAAAATGTCCACTGAATGGTATCGGCGTCTTCGGGACGATGCTCGTACCAGCCGATGTATTCATTCAGGCCGAGTACGTCCAGATATTCTCCCAAGGCATCGTCGAGCAAGCGATTGTTGGAATCGGTGGATTGCGTGCGATTCATGGCCGAGGTCAGAAGCCGGGTGGAATCGAGGCTGCGAGCATATACCGCCATGGTTCTCAGGAATTCTGTGCGCTCGGGCTTGGGCGGCGTTTCGTTCGAGAGCGACCACAGAATCACCGCGGCACGATCGTGGTCTCGAGTAATAGCGTCGCGCAATTGTGCCTCCGCGTTTTCGAGTGTCGCAGGATTCTGCCAGGAAATGTCCCAGTAAACGGGCACCTCTTCCCAGACCAAAAGGCCCATTCGGTCGGCGAGCCGCAACATGGCTTCGTTATGCGGATAATGAGCCAGGCGCACAAAATTGCAGCCGAGTTCTTGGGCCCACTCCAGCAGTATGCGGTCTTGCTCTTCGGAGACAATGCGCCCGCCCCCGAATGGAGCTACTTCGTGCAGGTTGATACCGCGCAAGAAAATCGGCTTGCCGTTCAGCAGGATTTGCATACCGCGAGTCTCAATGCTGCGAAATCCAATCTGATCTTCAACGGTGTCGGAACCGGAGGAGATCAGAACGCGATAGAGCTTGGGATGCTCCGGCGACCAGAGTTCGAGCTTTGCCGGAAAATGAAATTCGGCTCGCCCTGAAGCATCCGCCGTAGCAGTTTTCTTCAGACCGATCCCGGGGATTTCAATGGTGACGGGCTTCGGCTGGCCTGCGCCGTCCAACTGCACCCAGCCGGCTATTTCGGTGGAAGAGCCTTTCGCCAGTTGCACAACATAGTCCTGGACGAATGTTGCGGGAACTTCTACCAAATCCACGGATCGCGTCAATCCGCCGAAGTTCCACCAATCGCTGCTGAGGGCGGGCACGGCATCAGCGCGCCGCGCGTTATTGACTTCGACAACGATGCTGTTCTGACCCTCCAAGACTTTGTTGGTGACCTCGAAAATAAACGGTGTGAAGCCACCTTCGTGCTCGCCGAGTTTTTCTCCGTTAAAATAAACGCGAGCTAAATAGTTCGCCGCTGCGAAATTCAGGAAAGTCCTGACGCCGTCATTTTTGTGATGAGAAAAATATCTTTGATACCAGAGCGGCGCTTCGTAGAAAAGAAGACTCTCCCGCTGCGTGTTCCAGTCGCCGGGGACCTTCAAAGTTCCCGAGGCGTCGAAGTCGTACTCAACCAATTCGCTGGGATCTTTGGGCTTGCGATTCTCGTAGAAGCGAGAATTCAAGCCCGTTTCGAAAGGATCGACGATTGCATTCCAGTTGCCGTCAAGATTCACGCGAATTCGGGCTGGGATATTTGCGATTAGGTTCGAGGGCGCAGGCGCTGCCAGCGCGAAGCACGTCGCCAAGAGCGCAGCAAGCAAAAGGAATGCACGGAAAACTTTCATAGGTTTCGTCCACGGCATTCTCTAACAACCGCGGGTAAAAACACAAAGGCCTCGATCTGGGAGAAGATCGAGGCCGAGTCTATCGCCTCAGGGGCTAAAGCCGTTCTTGAATCCTAGCCTTTAACGCAGCGCCTGAAGCGCTGCTCCATCCAAAACCCGAGTTTTCTCGCAACCTCTGAAAGGTAGGCCTTCCCAAACTCTTTTAGTCGCCGGCAACCGAAACCTCGGGCATTGCCACGGTTACGAGCTTCCCGTTAGGAGTGGGGACGATGCCCTTTTCCAGATCTGCCAGCTTTACGCGCTTGATATCCCTGGCGAGGCCGAGTTGCTTCAGGGCCCAGATGCCGTACCAGTTCATATCGATCTCATACCAGGTGAAGCCGTGTTGCGCAGCGGTAGGATGCGCGTGGTGATTGTTATGCCAGCCCTCGCCGAACGTGAGCAATGCAACCCACCAGCTATTGGTGGAAAGGTCGCGGGTAGTGAAGCGGCGCGTGCCCCAGGAGTGCGTGGCTGAATTCACCAGCCAGGTTGCGTGCAAGCCGACCACAGTGCGCATGAAGATGCCCCACATCAGAAATGGCAATCCGCCGATAGCCAGGAGAATCACGCCCAGCACGATCATGGGAACGTAGTGATACTTCGTGATCCAGACATGAAATTTATCCTTGGCGAGATCGGGGACATAGCGAGCCAGTGTAGTCGTGTCATGATGCATCGATTTGCCCATGAGAATCCAGCCCATGTGCGCCCACCATTTGCCGTCGATGGGCGAGTGCGGGTCGCCATCCTCGTCGGAATATTGATGATGAATGCGGTGCGTGGCTACCCAGAAAATCGGGCCGCCCTCAAGCGCGAGAGTGGCGCAGACGGTCAGAAAATATTCCACCCACTTTGGAGTCTTGTAGCCGCGATGCGTCAGCAGGCGATGGTAACTCATGCCGATGCCCAGGCTGCCCGAAACCCACCATAGGAACATGGCGACAAACAGCGCCTTCCAAGTAAAGAAGAAAAGCGCCGCGATAGCGCCCACGTGAAACAGCCCCATGAAGATTGCAGTCACCCAATTGATTTCCCCGTTTGCAGCTTGTCGCTTTTCCAGGCTTTCCAGTTGCATTTCCAAAATCGGCCCCATTCCTTGGTCTTGAGTTCGCTACCGCACATTCTTAGGCTATCAAGGGAATCGGGGAAACACTGTAATACTTGTGTAATAGCGGAATGCCGGACATTACTGAAGTGCCGGGAGCGCACGCGATTAGAAAGCACAAAGGGCGCGGCACAAGCCGCGCCCTTAAAGCTCTCCCGTTGCGCCTGGGCTGAGGTTTAGGCGCTCTTCGGCATCTCCTGCATCATAGCTTTCATGCCTTCTTCCATTTCCGCCGGAGAAAGATCGCGCTTGTGGGTCGCGATCGACCACTTGTGGCCGAAAGGATCGGCCAGCTTCCCGTAAATCACCCCAGAACATGTCACTGACCGGCATGTCGATGGTGGCACCGGCGCCAATGGCGCGGTCGAAAGCAGAGTCCACATCTTCGACGTAGATGTGCAGTCCCATGCCGGAGCCGCCGGTGGAGAGCGGCGACATTGACCCGAACTCGGGGAATTCGTCGGCCAGCATGAATATAGAATCTCCGATCATAAGTTCGGCGTGCATGACTTTACCGTCCGGCCCTTTCATGACGCCTCTTTCTTTGGCACCGAACGCCTGCTTGTAAAACTCGATGGCGCGCGCCGCGTCGCGAACCGTCATGTGGGGAGTGAGAGTGTGATAGCCCTGGGGAATCGCTTGAACTGCCATGTTTTGCCTCCTCGGAGATTTCTGGGCCTGAAGTTTACACCAAACGCGGGCTTGAGTTTGTCAAAGGAGTGTTACAGCGGAAAACCAACTGGGGCTTGGTTTTGTCGAAGAAAACCGCTTTAGAAGAATCTAGTAACGCCTTCTTCGAGCACCACAACGCGGTCCTTGATTCCCGCGGAGCGGGCCTCCTGATCGAGCAGTTGCAAAGGCTCGTCGACGGGTTCGTGCGACAGACGGAAGGTTCCATAGTGCATGGGCACCATCCAGCGCGAGTTCAAATCGAGAAAGGCCCTAGTCGCGTCGGCAGGATTCGTGTGCACGTTGCGGAAACTTGCCGGGTTGTAGGCGCCGATGGGAAGCAGCGCCAGTTCGGGCGAAAGGCGGCGCCCGATCTCGCGGAAGCCGGCGAAATAGGCCGTGTCGCCGGCGTGATAAACCGAATGCTTCCCCGCCTGCAGCACGTAACCGCCATAGCCGCGGTGCGAATCTTTAAGGATGCGGGCGCCCCAGTGCCGCGAAGGAACGTGCGTCACCGACAAACTACCGTGCCGCGAACTCTTCCACCAATCAAGCTCGATGATTTCAGAGAAGCCCAGATCAGAGACGAGATCGGTAACGTGGCTCGGGATAATGATCGCTGGTGCCTTGCCGCGCACGCGCAGATTGTTATGCACGATCGCGCGCAACGACGGCCGGTGGAGATGATCGAAGTGCGCATGCGTGACCAGCACCAGATCGATGGCGGGCAGATCGCGCACACGAAGCCCTGGCCGCCTCAGGCGCTTCAGCACAAACAGCCAGCGGGCGAAGTTAGGATCGATCATGACGCTCTTGCCCCCGATTTGCAGGAAAAAACTGGAGTGGCCGATAAAGGTGACGCCAAGTTCGCCGTCCGAAACCAGCCGGGGTTTATACGTTTGGCCGCACAGTGGAGTCACAGCCGAGTGGCGAACCAAGCGTCCAAACTGCGACGCGCGCTTGCGCAGGGCCGGACTGTGAAGCGTGGCTTTAATCATCCAGTGCTCTAACTGATTAGATGAGGGCTTTTACCAGCAGGCTCTATTCTAGTGCAGTCAAGGTGAGAACGAGCGTCCTTCAACCGTTCCCATCGTGACAATATCGATTCCGCGCCGCCCAGATTAGAGTCTTCGAATAAAAGCCGCCAGCAGAAATGCTGACGGCTTCGATGTTGAGAACCAGAAATTAGTCTACTGGCCCGAAGTATTTGTAATCCAGCGCGAGCGCGGGATCTCCTTCTTCCCTTCGTCGTCATAGTAGAAGTGCATTTCGTGATCGGACTTCGCGCCAGCAACCGGCTTATCTGCGGCACCGCTGAAGCGCGGAGCGCTGCCTGCCGCCGGTAGCGGAGCTTTCGTCGTGTACATGGATTCTTTCAGCGTAGTGCCACTGGGGGCCTGCGCTGCGGCAAATACTCCGAAGGGATTGCCGTTCACGTAAGAAACGCCGATGTAATCGGCCACCATAGGCCCGTCATCGGAAACCGGCAGCCACGACAACCGCATCGGGCCGGCGATTTGCGCGCCCGCAGTCCAGGTTGCTCCGCCGTCCGACGAGGTAACGAAGCCCACATCCAACTGACAGGTCTTCGCGGTGCAATTCGAGACAGGATAGTAGTAATAGACGATCGTCATGTGGGCGGTGCCGCCTGAAGTCGCGGGATCGACGCCAATTCCGGGCAGGAAGTGATCGACCGTGCTGGTCGTAGGGTCGATGGGAATGCGAGTCACCGCGCTCCAGGTTTTGCCATCGGAAGAAGAACTCATCACGATGTCGTTCTCGGCGCAGCTCTTGCGAAAGCGGCAATCGGACCATGCGACGAAGACTTTGCCCGCACCATCAATGCTGGCTGAAGGAAGGTTGGGATTTCGTATTCCACCGGCGTCGCCGTGACTACTGATGCTGGCGATCAACTGGCTCTTGCCCCAACTCGTGCCGCCATTCGTCGAACTGAAAACGTCGATGCCTCCGCCCTGAAAAGGCACGATTACCGTGCCATTCGGCTGCACCAGCGGTTCACCGCCTAACCCGCCAGCGTGATCGGACGACGCCAAACCTTTGCTCCAGGTTTGCCCGCCATCGCTCGAAACGCTCATCAACACGTCGCCGCTGCCGTAGGCCTGATCCCACTCCGTGTAGCAGTTGCCGTAGTAAGCACTGGTTGCCGTGTTGTCGCACACGCTCCAGTTCTTGTCATCGAGATGAGTCTTGTCGATGTTGATGGGATTTCCCCACTTCAGTCCATCGGTTGAGCGGCTCACGGCTACGTCGCCGATGAATTGAGCGCCGCCGTTCAGGCCCACCAGCGGAAGCGTCGAGATCAGCCATTCGCCATGCTTGGCGTCATAGGCAACCGAGGGGTCAGCCGCCGCGCCGTAAGTCCCACCTTGATAATTCACGGTGAGGCCGGGAAGGCTGCCGTATTTCCAAGTGACGCCGCCGTCGGTCGAAGTGGAAAAACCAACGTCGGCGCTGCCCCATCCGATCGACCCCGGCCGGCGTCCCACATGAAAGGCGCTGACAATTGTGTTGCCCCAGGCAAAACTATCAGGCTCGACTTCGGTCTTGTGATCGCTGTCTGTGTTGGTAAAGTTATCCACGCTAATTCTCGCCAATTGCGCCTGGGCGCGGGACACGAACGCCAGCGAGATCGCCAACATCATCATGATCACTAGAGAATAACAGTCGGGAATGGCGAACCTTTTCTTCATTGCGGCTTCCTTTGTTCTCCGTTGAGGGAGATGAAGTATGCAGGGCTGGGTAAAATTGGACAGAAAGTTTAACGGGCGGCTCCGTCGAGTCGATCCCCGGGAACTATAACTCGATAGTTGACCGAGTGTCGATGTGAAGATTTCTGCACACGGCAGTTACGTTGATGGAAAGAGGGTTCCCAGAACGAGCGCGACGCACCAATTTCATGTTTCGCCTACGCGACTTGCTTGACCTTGCTCCTATGGCTCATATCTAATCCGGAAGGTTCACTTATCCGAGGAGAAGTTCAGAAATGCGAGTCGCCTTCTTAGGCTTGGGAATTATGGGCCACGCGATGGCCACGAATCTGGTCAAGGCTGGGCACGAAGTCACGGTGTGGAATCGCACGCCCGGCAAACTGGTGGAAGGCGCAGGAATGGCGCCCACGCCGGGCGCGGCGGCGCAGGGCGCAGAAGTGGTTTGGTTGTGCGTCTCCGATACGGCCGCGGTGGAGAAGGTATTGTTCGGTCCTGACGGAGTCGAGCAGTCTCTGGCGGAAGGCGCGATCATCGCCGACTCCAGCACGATCTCTCCTTCTGCCACAGTGCAGTTTGCCGAGCGCGTTCGCGCTCGCGGTGCGCTTTACGTGGACGCGCCCATGACCGGCTCGAAGATCGGCGCGGCGAACGCGACGCTGATTTTCATGGTCGGCGGAGAAGATGCGAGCATCGACCGGCTGGGCCCGCTATTCGCCGCCATGGGCAAGAAAGTTTTTCGCATGGGCCAGACCGGCAAAGGACAGGCCGCCAAGCTGGCCATGAACCTGCAAATCGCCCTCATCTTCGAGGGCTTTGCCGAGGCCCTGACGCTGGCTACCAAACTCGGTGTGGATTCGCAGCAACTGCTCTCGCTGATCGACGCCACCATGGTCCACTCCGGAGTTGTCGAATACAAAGGACCGTTCGTATTGCGCCGCGACTTCACACCAAATTTTCCCTTGCGCCTGATGCATAAAGACATCCGCCTCGCATTGGCCGCCGCGAAAGAAGCGCGCGTGAAATTGCCCGCGCTCGAAACCGTAGAAGAGATTTACGAGATGGCCACCGAAGACGGCCACCAGGATCTCGACTACGCCGCGACTCTGACTTTGCTCGAAAAGTGGGCCGGAGTTCAGGTAAAAGGCGAAGCGGCGTAAGAGTTGCAGCCTTCTAGGGGTGCTTATGTGGAGACAGCTGCCTCGGCTCTCCCGCCTGGGCAAAGCCCGGAGGGGACTTTCTAGTAAGCCAGCAGCACCCGCAGGTCGCGCACGTTGTTCCCGGTAGGCCCCGTCTCGATAGAATCCCCCAGCTCGCGGAAAAACGGATAGGCGTCGAATCTCTCAAGTGCGGTGCGGGCATCGAGTCCGGCAGCGTGCGCACGCGTGATAGTCGTTCCATCTACAACTGCGCCAGCCGCCGGACTATTTCCATCCACCCCGTCGGTCCCAGCGCTCAGCACTGTGATGTTTTCTCCTGCGATTTTCTCTGCGCACGCTAGCGCAAATTGCTGGTTGCGACCCCCAACGCCGCCGTTCGTGACTTTCACCGTAACCTCGCCGCCCGAAATCAGGCACACGCGCTCGGATTGTTTTCGAAGCTCTCGCAACTTCTGTAACAAATAATCCGCCGCGGGCACGTAGTCCCAATCGTCGCATGAGTTGTCCACGCGCACCCTGAAACCGGCTTGCACGGCCGCGGCGCTCGCCTGCTCGATTGCTGTTCGGTTCGAGAGAATCGTCCACCAGCGCGAACGAAGGAACGCCGGGTCGTCGGACTTAGGCGTCTCCTCGAGCGCGTGGCGATCAAAAAGCTCGCGGATGGAATGGGGAAGCTGCGGCAACAAACCATGCTTTTCCGCAATGCGATAACAATCTTCTACTGAGGTGGAGTCGGGCATCGTAGGACCGGAGGCCAGAGCGTCTGGGGTTGTGTCGGGAACATCGGAAACCAGCAGCGAAACCTGTTGCGCCGGAAACGCCGCCCGCGCCAGCCTTCCGCCTTTCACCGCCGAGAGGTGTTTGCGGATCGCATTAATTTCGGCGATGGGCGCGCCGCAAAGCACCAGGGCGCGATAGGTGGCGATCAAGTCGTCCAGAGAGATTTCATCGTCGATGGCCTTTTCGACGATGGAGGAGCCTCCGCCGCTGATCATAAAAATTATCAGCGCAGCCGCATTCTGTGCGCCCAGCACCTTTCGGATTGCGCTGGCCGCATGCACGGATTCGGCGTTCGGCATGGGATGCCCGCCGCGAAAATAACGGAAGCCGCGAACCTGCCTCGGCGGCTCTACGGGACATGCCACAATGCCATCCAATGATGCTTCGCCAACCTGCTGCACCAGCGCTTCCGCCATCGTGTGCCCAGCCTTGCCGATGGAAACCACGAGCACTCGCGAATAGGAATGCAGATCGTAAAGATCCTCGCAGATGCGCAATATCCCACGCTCACAATGAAGCTGCCGCGAAAATGCCTCGTCGATGGCAGACTCCCGCAGCGCACGGTGAAAGATTTCACGAGCGAGGAGGCGCATCTGTTGATAGCGCGATTGCCGGTCAGGGTCGGGCATGGCCAGAATTATAAGTGCGCACAGCAGTAGCGCCGGCTTCTCGCCGGCTGTCGCGCGGGCGTCTCGCCACCCGCCGCGGGCGCGAGATCACAGCGGATGTTCCTGCACAATTTCTTCCTTGACCCAGGATTCAATGGTTTCGCGCAACTCGCGGAGCCTTCCTTCGAAAAAATGATCTGCGCCCTCAATAAAGACAAGTTTTTTCGGCTCCGGCAATGACTGGACCATCGACTCTAGCTTCGTTTTTGGGCCGAAGGGATCGCGTGCGCCGCTTACAAATAATTTCGGTTTCGCGCAGTCGCCGAGAAACTCGAAGGTATAAGCGCGCGGCTCTTCGGCTTCGCTGGTCACCGGAGCCACGGGCGTTCCCAACCCGATGAGTGCCTTCACCCGTTCATCCGAACAGGCTGCCCGCATCCCCACGGCGGCACCGAAAGAAAATCCGGCAAGAATCAGCGGCAGATGAAACTCGGCGTCGATCCAGTTGAGCGCGGCGCGGACGTCCTCGACTTCGCCGTTGCCGTTGTCGTGCTCGCCGGCGCTGAGTCCCGCCCCGCGAAAGTTGAAACGCAGCACGGGAAAACCAAAACTGTTCAGCGCCTTCATGGTATGGAACACAACTTTGTTGTGCAGCGTTCCACCGAACAAGGGATGAGGATGACAAATTACAGCCGCGTGAGTTGCGGTCTCCGCGCCAGCATTCAGCAAGGCCTCGAGCCGCCCCGCGGCCCCATCTAGGAAGAAGGACTTGATGGTTGAATTTTGTACGCTCACGTGATTCAGATTACAGGATCGGCAGGCCACACGATCGGCGTTTCTGCGCTTTAAAAACGGCTTGGTTTATCCTGCTTCCATGGACGCTATCACGCTCACTCGTCAGCTCGTCGACATCGAATCCATCTCCGGCAATGAAGCTGCCGTCGGTAACTATCTCTACGGAGAGCTTTGCAGAATCGGTTATCAAGCACGTCGAATTCCGGTGGAAGGCGATCGCTTTAACATCTACGCCGTTTCGCCAGAACAGCCGTACCCCGAAATTGTGCTCTCGACGCATATGGATACGGTGCCTCCGTTCATTGCTTCGTCCGAAGATACTGAACGAATTTACGGCCGTGGCTCGTGCGATGCCAAGGGCATCATCGCGGCGCAAATTGCGGCTTCAGAACGGCTGCGGCAGGAAGGAATGTATGTCGGATTGCTGTTCCTGGTTGGAGAAGAGCGCGACAGCCTGGGCGCGAAAGTTGCCAATGCGTACGCGGCAACTCAAGAGCACAAGTGCAAATATCTGGTGAACGGAGAACCCACCGAGAACCGCATCGCTCTGGCCTCGAAGGGAACGCTGCGCGCGGAAGTGATTGCTTCCGGCCGCATGGCACATTCGGCATATCCAGAACTCGGCGACTCTGCGATCGACAAACTAATAGCCGCTTTGGCACGTTTGCGGGCGATGGCTTTGCCTTCGGATCCAGAGATCGGTCCTTGCACTTTAAATATAGGACTCATCGAAGGCGGGCGCGCGCCCAATGTGATCCCCGACCACGCTCGCGCCGACTTGCTCTATCGACTAGTCGGTCCAACGACAGATTTGCGGCAACAGATTCTCGCGACTACCGGCGATCAGGTGAAAGTTGAGTTTCCCTTGGAGTTGTCTTTCCTGCGCCTGCGCACCGTAGCAGGCTTGCCGACAATGATCGCCGCGTTCACGACCGATATTCCTTCGCTGACAAATTGGGGCGAGCCGCTGCTGATCGGGCCGGGATCGATTCATGTGGCGCATACCGATAGCGAGTTTATCGAGAAGAAGCAGCTTGCCGAGGCGATTGATTTGTATTGCAGGATCGCGAAGGGGCTGGTTTGAGGATGGCCTTTATGGCGCCGTGGTGCTCGATTTTTTCTCCCCTGCCTTTACCTATCTACGCCATCGGCGTATAGTTGTCACTATACGCTAATAGCGTATGGTGTGTCGTTATGGAATTTATCGAAGCACCGGCCTTTACCCGTCATCTGCCGGCCTATCTGAACGATGGCGAGTATCAAGAGTTGCAAACGAGGCTCGCGGCCAATCCCGAACTTGGAGATTTGATGCCGGGAATGGGTGGGTTCCGGAAGCTACGCTGGGCAGACGCTCGGCGTGGCAAGGGACGTAGAGGCGGCTTGCGAGTTATCTACTACTACTTCAAGTCTGACAACCAGATATGGTTGATGACTCTCTACGGCAAAGATGAGGCTGTGGATTTGACGGCGAAAGAGAAGAAGGCACTTCGGGACGCACTCGAACTGGAGTTGGAAATGCGTGCCACTCATCGTATGCAGACGTCTCGGGGTCGGCGGAGGACATAATGGCAAAGAGAGATATTTTCGGCGAAATGATGGAAGGCGTCGCGGCGATGAAGAACCGCCGCGAGGGCAAGCTTACGTTGCGCAGCTACAAAGTGGATGTGGCGCCGCTGCCTAAGGTGGATTCGAAGCTGCTCCGCGACACTCGCAAGAAGCTCCGTTGCTCGCGAGCGGTATTCGCGCGCAAGTTGCGGATTAACGAAAGGACGCTGGAAAAGTGGGAGCAGGGCCGGGCGAAACCGAATCCTCAGGCGGCTGCGCTGGTGCTGCTTGTGCGGAAGTACCCGGATACACTGGACAGGCTGGATGCGCTGGCGACGCGCTAGGTTCGAGAGACCTAGGCCCTTTTGGACGTGTGACCGCAATGAGGGCTCTACAAGGGGTTTGCCATGGAGTTTAGAACATCAGCGGGCGTATTATTCAACATTCCTGACGAGTGGTGGGCGTGCGCGGATATGGATACGTTCTCAAGAGGTGGGAGCCAGTCCTATCCATGCTGGCCGGGGTCTCAAAAAGTCCAAATCGTTCCCCTTGCCGAGATTGAGCCGCCCACTAGGAACGCTGCCGTTCCATCCTTCAAGAAATACAAGCTCATCCCAGTGCTGTTCGGCTTCCAGTCCCCCGAGTCCGCGCTGCCTCCCGTACAGGTTCTGCTCAACGAGAACAACAACAGGTATCGTTTTACCGTTCACAACGGCTACCACCGCTACTATGCATCCGTTGCCGTTGGTTACCCAAGCCTGCCCGTCATCGTGATCGAGTCGGTCCCGTAAGGCTGAGCAGCGCCTCTTCGCTCGCGATACACTGGGGTCATTATGACCACGACTACCCTAAACTCCCTCGCCCGCGCTTCTTCAGCCTACTTGCGCTCCGCTATGCACCAGCCGATTCAGTGGCACGAGTGGGGCGAGGAGGCTTTTGCTACCGCGCAGCGGGAGAACAAACCGATGCTCCTCGACATTGGCGCGGTGTGGTGCCACTGGTGCCATGTGATGGATCGGGAGTCTTACGATGATCCGGAAGTTGCGGCCATTGTGAATGAGCATTTTATTGCGATGAAAGTGGATCGCGACGAGCGGCCTGATATCGACAGCCGCTATCAGGCCGCGGTGAGCGCGGTCAGCGGGCAGGGTGGATGGCCGCTTACGGCGTTTCTCACTCCCGACGGCAAGCCATTTTATGGCGGAACTTATTTTCCACCGACCGATGGCTATGGGCGTCCCAGCTTCAAGCGCGTACTGCTCAGCATTGCGAATGCTTACAAAGAAAAAAATGGCGACGTCGTGGAGCAGGCGCAGATGGTCGAACGCGCGATTGCGGAGTCGGTCGCCGGGCGCGGAGGGCGCGTTTCCGCAAGCATTATTGCCGCGATTCAGAAGTCTGCTCTCGGCATGTTTGACGCCCGAAACGGTGGCTTTGGGCAGGCGCCGAAATTCCCGCATCCCTCGGTTCTGGATTTGTTGATCGAACGCTATGCCCGAACAAACGATTCGCAGCTTGGCCATGTGATCGTCACCACTCTCGAGCACATGGCGAACGGAGGGGTCTACGATCAACTCGCCGGCGGGTTTCACCGTTACTCCGTCGACGAGCGCTGGGTGGTGCCGCACTTTGAGAAGATGTGCTACGACAATTCAGAATTGCTCAAGAATTATGTGCACGCTTATCAGGCGATGGGCTCCGAGTTCTTCGCCGGCATGGCGCGTGACATTATTCGCTGGATGGACGAATGGTTGAGCGATCGCGAGCGTGGCGGATTTTACGCCTCGCAGGACGCCGATATTTCCATGGACGACGATGGCGATTATTTCACCTGGACTCTGGGGGAGACGCGGGCTCTCTTGAGTGAAGAAGAAGCGCAGGTTGCGGCTCTGCATTATGACGTCAACGAAGTGGGCGAGATGCATCACAATCCGGCGAAGAACGTCTTGTTCGTGCGCGCGCCACTGGAGGAGATCGCTAAGAAAATGAGCCTTAGCGTTGAGCGCGTGAGCGAGTTGCTGGAGTCAGCGAAGAAGAAGATGTATGCCGCGCGTTTGCTGCGGCCCACGCCTTACATCGACAAAACGGTGTATGTAGGCTGGAACAGTATGTGCGTAAGCGCTTATTTGGAAGCGGCGCGCGTTCTCGGATTAGAGGAGGCCCGGCACTTTGCCCTGCGGTCGCTGGACCGCATTTTGGCGGAAGCGTGGAGACCTGAAGACAGTGGCAAAAAAACCCTACCGGCGCGGCTGCTGCATGTGGTAGCTTACTCCGATCCTAAGGCAGAGCCTCGCGAAGTACCCGGGCTGCTCGAGGACTATGCCGCCACTGCACTCGCCAGCCTCGACGCCTATGAGGCTACGGCGGATCTCACCTATT
This sequence comes from uncultured Acidobacteriaceae bacterium, assembly GCA_963789875.1. Classification (GTDB taxonomy): domain Bacteria; phylum Acidobacteriota; class Terriglobia; order Terriglobales; family Acidobacteriaceae; genus Sulfotelmatobacter. The sequence goes on from CAWBMI010000004.1 coordinate 600,403, forward strand.
TCAAATTCGCGCATGCCGTCGTCGATACGATGATCGCAAGATTCTTCGATGCGGTTTCCGGAGGCTTCTTTGATGCGGAATCGCCTGCGGACGGAAAGAGCCTGGGTGTGCTTTCCACGCGCCGCAAACCGTTGCAGGATTCCCCCACGCCGGCGGGCAATCCCATGGCGGCGATTGCGCTGTTGCGCCTGCACCATTACACGGGCGATCCAACGTATCGCGATAAGGCGGAAGAAACGCTGGAGGCTTTTGCAGGCGCGGCGGAGCAATATGGACTCTTCGCCGCGACCTACGGGATCGCCGTCGTCCATCTCCTGGAGAGTCCGGTTCAGATTGTCGTGATCGAAGAAAGCGAATCGGAGGAGTCTGCCAGGCGTCTAGCCAGAACCGCGGCAGCGACGTTCTTTTTCAATAAGAGCATGCTGCGACTAAAAGCGAGTCAGGCCGTGGCGGAAAACCTTCCGCCGACGCTCGCCTCTACCATTCCGAATTTGCCGCAGTTGAAGTCCGGTAAGTCATTCGCAGTTCTCTGCTCCGGTTCCGCCTGTCAACCTCCGATCAGCGAGGCTGAGGAGTTGCAGCGGGCACTGCAATCCGCACTACAACGATCTTCCTAACGTCGGTCTGCGGGTCACGCTTCATTCCTAGCGCCGCGACGGTTCTTCTTGACGTCCAGCAAAACCATAGTTTCTTCGCTTGGCGAGGAATGACAGAGTTGATGTATCTCCAGGGCCAAAAAAAACGGGGCTGACGGTTTAATGTATGAAGATCCGTCAGCCCTAAGATAGCGAGCCCTGGGTTCGGCCCAAGTTACCAGTTACTAGCGGTTACTTTCGTGACCTTGCGGCCACAATCGTCATCCGGTTAACTGCTATTTCATCATTGGCGCAGCCGGAATGATGATGCATTTTTCATTCAGCTGCTGTTGGGGTGGGCACAGTGGAATCGGACCACCGTCCGGGGCGGGAACCTGCGGAACGGCGGCGGTTACAAATGTGCCCACTAGCCCTAACATCAGGATCGAAGTCCTGACAACGTTCTTCATGGGTTTTCTCCTACCGCGACTTAGACAGTAGGAAACACTGTCACAACCGCGGTGGCGAATTATAAACCACAAAGTCAAGCCTGAACATCCCCGGCTTCCCGTAGGGCCGAAGTTCTGCATTAATTGCGCTGGAAATCGAAATCCGCCCTTCAGCCCAAATTAACAGTAAACGCTTCATAATCAGAAGCTTATATCGACCTAGCCGCCCTCAGCCTGGGTGCGGAGCGGTACATCATAAGCTTCGGTGGCCAAGAAAAGCAGGGTGTTACGAAATCCGAAATTGTTTGGGCAGAAATGAAAGAAAAGAGCGCGGCGAGATGTTTACGTTTCGGCCTATTTCTTCGATGCGGCTCGGGCCAAGAAGGTAGAAAGGGCCATACCGGCAACCGGAGTTGAGGAATTTGCGGCATTGGCGCCAGTGGCTTCCTGCTGAGCCGGGTTTGCGTGGGTTCGCGAAAGAGCCCGGTCCACCATGCCCTCAAACATCGGAATCAGGGAATCGGCGGGCACGGGACGATGAATGTCGGTGAGGCTCTGCTCCCAGCGCTGCGGACGTAAGGTGTTTGTCCCGACCCGGCTCACCGGCATCTTCGCCAGAGTGTAACCCAGCCAGATCAGCAAAGTGCAGTTGTATACCGCCATATCGAAAAGATTGATGGCAACCGAACCCAGGTGCTGACCAACCCAGGAGGCAATCACTGCCAGTTCTACCGCGGCGAAAGTTCCAAATCCCAAGGCGATGCCGAAGCTCTGCTGCCTCCGGCTGACTCCCAGGTAGTGCGCAAAGAAAAGCAGGAAAAGCACCATCCCGACCTGCATAATGCGCACGCAACGCTGCGCGGTAAGGATAGCCTGCACCCAGGGTAGGGTCTGCGATGAGTTGGTGGAAAGCGACACCACTCCAGCGACCAGCAGCATCACCAGACCTGCCCACCGGAACAACACCGTGCCCAGATCGCGCAAGGTGTGGAACGGCCGGAAGACGTCCAGAAACGCTTCATGAATTACCTTGAAACCCAAAAATACGCTGATGGCAGTGCTGATCCAGGAAAGATAAAAGAACACCGAGTAGTTGTGGCGAACCGGAAAGATCACGGAGAAGGCCAGAATTTGGGTGACCACATAAGCGAAAAAGAATCGGAATTGCCGGTGTTGGTCGCGGCGGAACATCAGCACAGCGATAACGGATTGCAAAAGCGGCTGGGCGACCCAGAGAGCGTAAAAAACGGTGGTCATTTTATCGCTCATCGAAACTACTCCTTGGCCGCGAAAAACACTGCCTCTGAAGATACCCTCGCTTCTGGCGCGAGATCGAACAGTCAACGTTATTAAGGAAGTTAAACCTTTTGTCACGAGTGTTCAATGCACCCAGGTAATCGATGGTAACGTTACTTTCGGGCCATGTGGTATGACCGAGCACCCAGTGGCTAGTACCTCGCAAAGGGAAAGACCCTGCTGGTCGGAGGTTTTGCTGGGTACTCCGGTAATAGGTATTACGCTACAGTTTTATGCGTCCGGCACGGAGTGGATGTAGGCACGCATCATGCGGACTTCGTCATCCTTCTCGTCCAAGTCGTGCAGCAGGATGTCACGCAGCGAGACGATCCCTACCAGTTGTCCTTCAAGGCAGACCGGCAGGTGCCGGAAGCCATTGCGCCGCATCAATGTCATGCAGCTTTCTACTTCCTCGTCGGTGCTGACGGAAACCGGATCATCGGTCATCACCTCGGCTAAGCATGTACTGCGAGGGTCGAGGCCCTCGGCTACTACTCGTTTCATCAGATCGCGTTCAGAAAAAATTCCTACCAGTTTGCCATTGTTCAGTACGGGCACGGCACCGACATTATGCCGCACCATGGTGCGTACGGTTTCAAGCACGGTGTGTCCCATTTCGGCCTGGTGGATCTCCTGTTGCTTAATCAAGTCACAGATACGCATTTTGGTCCTCCCTCGAACTTTGACTTTCCGCAGCCCAAAAGCTGTACCGGGGCGCGAGTATATGCCGAAATCAGATGCAGGGAAAGGCTAAAAGTGTGGCAAAAGGGGATATTGTTCCGTGGATGGGGCGAAGATTACCGTCTCCTCGGCGTCGTAAGCGGCTACTTCTATGAAGATGAAGAGTTCTCCCTGAAGATTTCCACTACGATCAACGGAAAAACGCAGGCTAACAGCGGCATCGCGGCGATTGTGCCTGCGCAGGCGCTAAAGGAGCTGCTTGAGGACTCGCGCGTGCAAGCGATGAGGAATGCCGAAGTCGCCAGGCTTACTGGCAGCAGGTAAGCACGTCGCGGATAGACATTTCGCATTTATGCGTTGCCGCCGCGCAAGAACACAACGTAGGAGCAGTGTTGCCATGCCCCCGCTACATCTTCTTGCGAGCGCGCGGTGAGCACAATGCTGTATTCGCCGTCGTTATCCAGATTTATTTCTCGCAGAATATCGCGTTCGAGACCACCCTGCCGCTCTAGTCTCAGTTGAGGCCGCGGCTCGATCACCGCCAGTCGTGCCAGGAACTCGTGAATATCATGGCTTCGGCTCCCGTCACCTACCACGAACGAAACTTCAGCCTTTTGTGACGAGCAATGCCACGCCAGCGAGGCCGCCAGGCTCACTGCCCGTTCGTAAGCCTCATCGGAAATCAGACCAACCGGAGGATTGTCGAAGACAATGCAGAGCTTGCTCTCATCCTCGCGATTGAACTCGCGCACCTTCAGAGAACCGGACTTGGCGGTGGCTTTCCAATCCACGTGCCGCGCCGAATCTTCCGGCAGGTATTCGCGAATACGATACAGGTCGGATCCGCGGCCGCGCATGAAACTCGCCCACTCCCCCCGAATCACAGGAAGAATGTCGAACAACTCGTTTGGCGGCTCGACGGGAGGATAGACTAAGATTTCGCGCTGTAGCGCGACATTCCTTCTTTTGGTAAGAAAGGCGAAGGGAAAGCCCGTCGCCACACCGAAGCTTGATTCGCAATAGCGCCCGCGCCGGTCAAAGCGAAGCTCCAGGTCCGCAGCGAGAGTGGCTCGAGCCGGAAGATAGGGAAAGTGAACCATCCCGTCAAAGATTCCCGGCGGCGGCGCAGTTGCATTGACTCTCATCACGCGCCAGTCGCGCATGCGGAACCACTGATCCCCGGGGGCGCGGTTCGAGGGAAATGAAAAGGTGGTTGGTTCCCAACGCCAGCGCTTGCCTTTTGTCTTTCTTCCCGAGCGCGCTGGAACTACACGAATCGAAAACGAGGGCAGAAGTCGCCGCGGATTCCGCAGTGTGATTCTTCCTGCGACCGGTCGCCCGGCAAAAACGTGCTCTGGAAGCTGGACATCCAGCTCCAACCCGCGCAACACCTGCGCGGAAACGACTCCCGATACGAGCATTGCCGCGAGCATGGCGGCCACCACGATGTACAGCAGGTTGTTGCCGGTGTTCAGCGCCGCGATGCCGATCACCAGGGTGACCAGCACGTAAATGACGCCCACCTTGGTGACTTCGTAGTCGAAGCTCTGGCGAAAGCGTTCCACGGCTACGCGCCGAGCCAGATAGGGCACGGTAACGAGACCTACCCAGGCTGCCACTAAAAGCGCTAGGGACGCCAGGATCACCGAAGACAGCAGGTTGCCCGCCTCCCGCGAGGCCGTCGAAAACAAAGCCGCGCCAAAGGCCAAACCCAATCCAACCAATGCCAGGACAAAGCGTATCCACACTTCCGCCCCGGGCCACCAAGCGGTTCGACCGATGGTGGCGGAGTTCGACTTCACGGAATTGGCGTACGCGGATGACACCTGTTCGAAGGCTAGCATCGCAGGCAAGAACGAGCAATTCGTATCGGCCTGCGCCGAAAGCCTTCGTAACCTTCGGGTCGTGAGCATAGCAAAGGCCGCGCTCGAGAGGGCGCGGTTATCGACGCCAAAAATTGCGTTCGCTCCTGGCTATTTCTTTTCCACCAGCAGCGTAGGCCCGGTTGAGGCGGTAGCCTTAGCTCCCTGCTTCAAACCGAAGACTTGCAGTTGAGCGTAGCTGGCGACATAAACCTTGCCATTGGCTATCGTCGGAACCAGATTGGAGTTGCCACCCTGGTTGGGCCAGGCTCCAGCCTGGTTCTTGTAGAGCAGGGGCATCTTGCTTCCGCCGGATTTAGGATTGAAGGCATAGAGTGAAATGCCGGGTTGTCCGGGCGATATCGGCCGCGATAATGCCCAGATGAGTGGGTTTGTATTGCCATTCGAGGAGACACTGGTGAAAAAGCCTGGATCCTGTCCTCCGGCTGAGATGGTCCCGCTGGCAACACCCGTCAACTTAGGATTGGGCGAGGTTTGCAATTTCCACACTTCAACCCGGTTGCCGCCACTGCTCACAACCCGAGCCAATCCGTCGGTGGGATCCACGAAATAGGACTGTCCGCACCAGCATCCGCCAACGTTGAGTGTGCCGAGGACGTGGTTTTTGCTGGGGGAGTATCCGCCCAGCTTGTCTTCGTTCAGAAAATACATGTGGCCATCTTTGCCCGTCGCCACGGCCAGATGCGGGCGCAATCCGGGCTGATCCGGCAAAATCATTGCGCCTCCCGAACCGAAATCCGTGTCGCCCTGATCGAGGCTGGACTGGTTGGATGGAGTAAAAAGGTCCACCACGCTGGTCAGGTTCGCGGAAACCTTCACCACGCTTTCCTGAATGTTGGTGACACCGTCGTAGGTGGTTCCGGAAGGATCGGAATTTCCCGTTACAAACAAGATGTTGCCGGAGTCATCTGCAGCGGGACCATATCCTGACATCCAGATCGACGACAGAAAAAAGTTGTTTGGGGAGTTGGGCTGGATATCGAAAACCTCATTAGCCGAGAGGGGAGCCAGAGTAGCCGCATTCCAGCCGAGCAACCAGCCGCGCGAAAGATTAGCCGAAAAGTCGCAAAAGCTGCCGAATCCGGCATAGACATTCCCATTGGCTAACAACAGAGCCGGACGTTGACGCTGATAGCGCGCGTTGAAAGTAAAGGCTGTTCCATCGCCGAGCGTGTGCGATCCCGCAACAACCACCGGCGCGACCTTTTCCGTCAAGGTGCCGAGATCGAGCGCATGCATCCGGTGGGAAATCGTGCTGCCCGCCTGGGTATAGTCCAGCACATATAGCGTGCTGCTTATGGGGTCGATCACGGGCGTTGAGTTGATGCCCACGTTGGGACCATTATTCCCGCAGCCCAAGGGATTCTGCACTGGCGTGCCCAGATTCTTACTCAACAAAACGGTACCGGCGTTGGCATCGATGGCATATACGGTATTGTTCTCAGTCACCACGTAAACGACATCGTGCGTGCCCCCGGCGATAGGTACCCCAGGCACGACCAGCGGTTGCGCGTCCACCTGATCGTCAAGCTTCACGGTGAATAGAGGACCAAAAGATGTGCTGTTTACGTTCGCCGGTGTGAGCGTAGTCTCACTCGAATTCCAGCCGGTGCGGTAGTTGTCATTATGGTAGGTAGTGACCGCGGTTTGAGCGGATGCCATCGCGTCTATGAGTAGAACAGCGGTAGCAACGAGAACAAATCTGGAAAAAGCGCAGCCATTCCCTGCCCGCGGGCGAGCGGTAAGACGAAGCGACGTCATCAGATCCCCCTAAAAAAGTGGCAACTGATTCTGCCAGCAGGCTATCTGCCAGTCAATGGCTCTGAACGCCCGGAGAGCAAAGGCTCCACCAAAACCTGCACTGGGCGCGGCGCACGGAGGTATATGGCGCTTTCTGAGGAATCGGAGTAGGTGTCTAACATCGACACTCCCCCCCGTTGACCGGCGTCAAAACGCTGCGCCGACGCCGGCGCCGGCAGAATCAAGGCGATCGCAATACGCTCGCGACAAGCCCAAGAGACAGTAGGAATCTGGTGTAATTTCTCATGGAATCGCTCTCCGCTGCGATGCACCGAACGCGCGTCAGGATACCAGGGTTGGGTCCCGAAGATGGCCAAGACAAAGGACGTGAGAGATAGATATCCTTTATTAGAAATTGCGTCAAGATGCAGAAACTTGGGTAGTGGGCGGTACCGCCCACTACCGAAACTTGCAACCTGCTCAGAGCGCAGGCTGCGACAAGCGTTCTAGTAATCCGCCAGTTCCTTCATGGCGCGGAAGAGATCGTTGGTCTGCGGCAGAATCGCATCTTCCAGAATGGGTTGATAAGCGACGAAAGTATCGGCGGCGGCGACGCGGCGCACCGGGGCATCGAGGTGGTCAAAGAGTTTGTCGGCAATACGGGCCGCGATCTCCGCTCCGTAGCCCCAACTGAGCGTGTCTTCGTAGGCAACTAAGGCCCGGTTCGTCTTAGCCACGGAGGCCGCAATCGTCTCCCAATCGAATGGATTGAGGCAACGCAAATCGATCAACTCCACTTTGATGCCATGCTCGCGTTCGATCTTCTGCGCAGCCTGCAGAGCGCGCGGCACCACCGCTCCGTAAGTAATCACAGTCAAGTCGGTTCCGGGATGCACGACCTTCGCTTTGCCGAACGGAATCGAGTAGTCCGGACCCGGATAAGGCGCTCGCCCGTAGGTTTCGCGATACAGCCGTTTGTGTTCCAGAAAAAGTACTGGGTCATCGCAGCGAATCGCGGTGCGCAGCAGGCCGGCAGCATCGAGCGCATTCGACGGGAAAACCACTCTCAGCCCCGGAATGTGAGTGAAAGCGCTCTCGCCGCACTGAGAATGATAGATGGCGCCGCCGGTGAGATAACCGCCAATGGCCACTCGAATTACCACGGGACACGAGAACGCATTATTCGACCGCCAGCGGATCACCGAAAGCTCGTCGCGAATCTGCATCATCGCCGGCCAGATGTAGTCGAAGAATTGGATCTCCACCACGGGCTTGAGGCCGCGGGTAGCCATACCTGTGGCGCGGCCAACAATCGCCGCCTCAGCCAGCGGAGAATTAAAAACCCGGTCGTTGCCAAATTCGTTTTGTAAGCCGAAGGTCAGCTTGAAGACTCCGCCCTTGCCCTTTACGAGCTTGCGCTTGAGATACTCCTCGCGGCTGCAATCGGCCACGTCTTCGCCAAAGATCACTATGCGCTCGTCGTACCTCATCTCATCGCGCAACGTAGTGTTGATCAAGTCGGCCATGGTCTTCGCCACCGGCTTTTTACCGTCCGGAGAATCGGGCCCGATTAGCGCTTGGGATTCAAACGCTGTTGACGTCGGATCAATATCTGGCGAATACACATAGTTCAAAACGCTCTCGGGAGTAGGCGGCAAGGCGGCCAGAGCCAGGTCCACCGCAACCTGCAACTCCTCCTCGACTTTCTTCTCGAGATCGTTGATGCCCTTTTCGTCGAGGATGCCTTCGCGCAACAAAAACATTTGCGTGCGCGAAACCGGGTCCCGCGCCGCATCGCGCTCGCGCTCGCTATCCGGACGATACAAACGTTCGTCATCGGAAAGCGAATGCGAATAAGGACGGATCACGTGAGCGTGCACGAACGCTGGGCCGTGACCCTCGCGACAATATTGCGCGGCCCGCTGAAAAGCCCCGTAACTCGCCACCGGGTCGGTACCATCGACTTCTTCAAAATGAAAATTGGGAAAGCCCGAAACCAGCCGCGAGATGCTCCCGCCGGCGGTCTGCACCTCCACCGGCACCGAGATCGCGTAACCATTATCCTGCACGCTAAAAATTACGGGCAGCTTGTTCAGCGCCGCGGCGTTCATCGCCTCCCAGAACTCGCCCTCGCTTGTCGTGCCATCGCCGAGAGAAACGTAAGTCACTTCATTGTCATGGAAGGTCACGTCTTTGAACTGGCGATAGTCGGGTACAAAACCCGCAGCGGGTGCCCCATTTCTCGCGTCTTTTGCGGGAAGTGGGGATTCTGCAGCCGTGCCAAATTTCGAGTTAGTCGAAGACGGAATTTCTGCCGACTTAGGATGCTGCGTAAAGTATCGACCAGCTTCGGCGCAACCCACGGCCTGTAGAATCTGCGATCCCGTTGGGGAGGACTGCGTAACAATATTCAGCCGCTTATAGCCCCAGTGCGAGGGCATCTGCCGCCCGCCAGAGCTTGGGTCGTCCGCGGCTCCCACCGCCTGCAGGAACATTTCCAACGGCTTGACGCCCAGCGCCAGGCACAGAGTGCGGTCGCGATAATAAGGATAGAACCAGTCGTAGGCGGGCTTCAGGGCCATCCCAGCCGCAAGTCCAATCGCTTCATGCCCGGCACCCGACATCTGGAAGAAAATCTTCTGCTGCCGCTTGAGCATGATTTCCCGGTCATCGATGCGCCGGGAGGTATACATCACGCGGTAGGCCTCAATCAATTGCTCGCGCGTGAGCCCCTCATAGCTGCGCGACTTTCTTCCGTTCGCCAGCGGCAGTTTGGGGTCGGTCTTTGTAGTCGCCATCCGGTTCCTGAGAATTGCTTATATTTAGAGTTGCCGTTATCAAATCCGGTTGCAACGTATGGTGCGGGGCGCCACCGGGCAGGTTGCATTGTAAATGGTTCGGGCAAGTTGGAAAACACTCAAGTTCCTATGCAAGCCTCTGCTACAAATGTAGCTTGCAAGGTTTCGCCTGCGGTGGGAGACATAGCGAGCTACGTCTCTACGGAACACTTTTTTAGACTCTGATCCAGATCTTCGATCAGATCTTCTGTGTCCTCAAGCCCAATATTTAACCGGACAATGCGATGCCCATAATCTGGCCGCCCCTTGGCTCCGCGAAAGTCATAGGCCACCGCTAGGCTGGTCACGCCGCCCCAGCTATAGCCAATCTTGAACAACTCCAGTCCATCAACAAACTCTAGGACCTTTTCCTTCGAGATTTCGGGTTTGAAGACGAGCGAGAAAACTCCGGCCGACCCGGTGAAATCGCGCTTCCAGAATTCGTGTCCCGGCGAGCCTTCCAGCGCCGGATGCAAAACACTCTCTATCTCGGGCCGCGCCGCCAGCCACCGCGCCACCCGCAGCGCCGAAGCTTCAATATGCTGCAACCGAACCGCCATGGTTCGCATACCGCGCAAAGCCAGACTGCAATCATCGGGCGAGGCCGCGTAGCCTAGCAGTTGATGCGTCGCTCCCAATTGCTGGTATAGGCTTTTCTCCTTGACCGTAACGGCACCCAACAGCAAGTCGCTATGCCCACCGACATACTTTGTCAGCGCCTGCACTGATATGTCGAGGCCATGCGCGAACGTGTCGAAATACACGCCCGCGGACCACGTGTTATCGAGAGCCACCAGCACGTTACGCATGTGCGCTGCTTGGACGATAGCAGGGACATCTTGCACCTCCATCGTGATCGAGCCCGGACTCTCGCACCACACCAGCCGCGTATTCTCGCGCAGCAGCGCGTTGATGCCGCCGCCGATCTCTGGCGGATAAAGGGCGACTTCCACTCCAAAGCGGCGAAACACGTGATACGCCAGCTTGCGGCTCGGCGTATAGACGCTCTCCGGAATCAGCAGGTGATCTCCGGCCTTAAGAAAAGCAAGATTGATCAGTGAAATCGCGCCTTGCCCTCCGGCGGTAATGATCGTGCGAAAGCCTTTTTCCAGCTCGCAGATTTTCTCTGCGAGTTCGAGCGTGGTCGGCGTGCCATAGAGACCGTAGGTATATCCGACTTCGTATTGATCCCAACCGTCGTCGACCGCAGCCGCGTCGGGAAACAAAGTGGTCGAGCCGCGATAGACCGGACTTGCCAGCGAGCGGTATCCCGCCGGAACCTGGACATCGGAATGAATCAGTCGCGTCTTCCAGTTCTTGCCCATGGCGGAATTATACGGGCGGGTCGGAGCGCTGAGCAGTCAGCACTCAGTCAGCGGGCGCTTGGGGAAACCTTCGCAGATACTCGCGGATTTGATCGCGCACTTCGCGAAACGAAGCAAGACGCTCGGCTTCCGTTCCATCAACAGCCGCTGGATCGGCGAAATTCTGGTGCATCCTCACGGCTGCGCCGGGAAAAATCGGACAACTCTCCCGTGCGTTATCGCACACCGTCAGCACATAATCAAATTCCTGCCCGGCGAACTCATCTACGTGCTTTGAAAGATGCAGGCTCAAATCGATGTCCACCTCGCGCATGACAGCAACGGCTTCGGGACGAACTGCGCTCGGCCTTACTCCCGCGCTGAAGACCTCAAAGCGATCACCGGCGTCGTGACGCAGCAAGCCCTCCCCCATCTGGCTGCGAGCGGAGTTTCCGGTGCAGAGAATGAGAACGCGCCGTTTTCTCATGCAGTCCCTTCATCCGGCCTGGCCGAAAGAAGCCCGCGAAACAACAAAACCGCGGCACCCATGCCCACCAATTGCGCGCCGATGAATCCGGGTGCGTCTGAGGGACGAATTCCTGCAAACGTATCGGTCGCAGCACGTGCCAACGTAACCGCCGGATTGGCAAACGAAGTTGAGGAGGTGAACCAATACGCAGCGGTGATGTAGGCGCCGACCGCAAAGGCTACCACTGGCAAGCGGTTGCGGGAACATCCCCAAATCACGATCAGAAGCCCAAAGGTCGCAATGATTTCGCTTCCCATCAGTGCCCGGCCACTTCGCACATGATGCGACACGAAAAATAGCGGCAATCCAAACATCTCATTCGCCGCTCCCACCCCTGCGAACGCGCCGATCGTTTGAGCAGCAATATAACCCGGCACCTCGCGCCACTGGATGCCCCCCTGCAACGCGTCGGCAAGAGTAACCACGGGATTGAAGTGCGCGCCCGAGATTGGCCCGAAGGCGAGGATCAGCGCCACCAGTGCCCCGCCGGTCGCGACTGAGTTTGCCAGCAGCGCGATAGCAACGTTTCCCCCCGCCAGGCGTTCGCCCATGATGCCCGATCCCACTACCGCCATCAGGAGGAATGTTGTGCCCAAGGCCTCACTTGCAGCACGTCGGAGCACAGCAAGCCTCTTTCTCTGTCTCTGTAGATTTCGCCGTCTTGGGTTTCACTGCGCGGATAAATGCGCTCATGAATTTTCCATCAACCTGGGGAGCGATCGCAGCGACATCCATTCCCTGCCCCGCGAGAAATTCACTCGCGTCTGCGGCGCGGTAGATTCTCGTAGGCTCTATGTCGACCTGCTCGAATCCGGCAGCAGTCAACTTGCTGCGGTAATCGTTCTCCTCAAGAGCGCCGGCGATGCAACCCACCCACGCCAGCACGCTCCGGCGAATCTCCGGCAGCATCTCGCCGCGCGTCACCACGTCGCTGACGGCGAAGCGCCCGCTCGGTTTTAGCACACGAAATGCTTCCCGCAACACTCTGTCTTTATCAGCCGAGAGATTGATCACGCAATTGGAGATGATCACGTCCACCGAGTTCGCCGGCAGAGGGATGTTTTCGATCTCACCTTTTAAGAACTCGACATTGGCAATACCGGCCTTGCGTTTATTTTCGTTGGCCAGAGCCAGCATCTCGTCGGTCATGTCGAGACCGTAAGCCTTGCCCGTGGGTCCCACACGCCGAGCCGAGAGCAGCACGTCGATACCGCCGCCAGAGCCTAGATCGAGCACCGTCTCACCAGGATTCAGCTGAGCCAACGCCGTCGGATTGCCGCAGCCGAGCGACGCCAGCAGAGCTTCCTCAGGAATCTGCCCGGCCTGAGCTGCGTCGTAAAGATTGGCGGTGATGGGGTCACAGCCTGTGCCGGCGGCCGCGCCGCAGCACGAACTACCCCCAGATTTCACCCGCAGGGCAGCTTGCCCATATTTTTCTTTGACGACATCTCTAATGTCGCCGGAAGCGACTTCGGCATTTTTGGTGCTCACGGATTTCTCTCCTATTTACTGATTCGAACGATTTGTTCCGGCCTAACGGCCTTGTTGCGCGTGCAGCACTCGGCATAAAGAAATTGAAGTAGTTCCTGAAGAGCTTCGGTATTAGCGGTGTAGCGCAGAAACGTTCCCTGGCGCTGAATTTCGACCAGGCCTTCGACCTTCAACTTTTCGAGATGGTGCGAGAGGGTCGAGCCGGGAATCTCCAACTCAGCTTGAATATCGCCGACCACCAGACCCTCGGGATGGGCTGTGAGCAAAAGCCGCATAATTCGCAGTCGGGCCTCGGTGCCCATCGCTGAAAACATGTCGGCGTATTCGGCGATGCGTTCGCTGCTCTTGGCGCTAGACGTCACTTGCATATTTCTGTAATACTAGAAATATGGATTGAATGTCAAGCGCAATGTGGAGACGGCCCGGAACCGCAGGATGCTGAATGACAAGTGCCGACTGCTGGGAATCATTTATTCTGAAAGAGCATGATCCAAACCCTCCGCGCCTTCGATCCGCAATCGATCAAGCTGGTAATCTTCGACCTCGACGGCACGCTGATCGATTCGCGGCTCGACTTGGTGCATTCCGTGAACGCCGCGCTCCGCCATATCGGACGGCCCGAGTTGCCGGACAACGTGATTGCCAGCTATGTGGGCGACGGCGCTCCCATCCTGATTCAGCGAGCGCTAGGAGGTGAAGCGGTCGATGAGGCGCTGGTGCGGCAAGGCTTGCAGTTTTTCCTTACTTACTACCGCGAGCACAAACTCGACCACACCACGGTCTACGAAGGCGTTCAGGAAACGCTGGCCGAGGTGCAGGGTTCGAACAACGGGACGCCTCGTCAAATGGCTGTGCTGTCGAACAAGCCGGTGGTTCCATCCTGCGCCATCGTTGAAGCCCTCGGCTTGGGCCAATTCTTCATGCAAATCTACGGCGGAAATAGTTTTGCGACCAAGAAGCCCGATCCCGAGGGCGCGCGCAAACTGCTGGAGGAATGCGGCGTGCGACCGGAAGAGACTGTAATCGTCGGCGATTCCCACGTCGATGTTGAGACCGGGCGCAACGCGGGCCTTTGGACCATAGGCGTAAGCTATGGCTTCGCGCCACATACGCTGGGGGAAAATCCTCCCGACGTGCTGGTGGATGCACCCCGAGAGCTTGCGGAAGTATTCGCTCTTTCACACCGCTGAAAAGGCTCCTCCACCCCGTTCCAGCGAATTCCCTGCACTCTCATGTAAACTCATCCGACGATGAGCGATCCACTGGACAGCTTCACCGCCGCCGATTTGCGCAAGTTGCGCAGTATGAAGACTCCCCACGGCATTCAGAAATTTCTCGACGACGCTCCCTACCACCTCGCCGATACCGCCTGGTCGCCGCGACGCGTGCTGGCTGAGCAGACGGCGCATTGCCTGGAAGGCGCAATATTCGCCGCCGCCGCGCTGCGGGCGAACGGATATCCTCCGCTGCTTCTCGACTTTGAAGCCGACCACGACACCGACCATGTGCTCGCCATCTTTCGCGAGAACGGCTGCTGGGGAGCGGTCGCCAAGTCGAATTACACCGGATGCCGCTGGCGCGAGCCGGTGTATCGCACTCTGCGCGAACTCGCCCTGAGTTACTTCAATGCCTATTTCAATCTCCGGCGCGAACGCACGTTGCGGCGCTTCTCGGTCCCGGTCAATTTAAAACGCTTCGATCGCCAGAACTGGATGACCACTGATCAGCCGGTGTGGTTCATTGTGTTTCACCTGTTCGATATCAAACACTACCCGCTGATCACGCCGGCAATGGCCAAACGTCTGCATCGAGTAGACGAGCGTCTGTTTCAGGCAGAGTGTCTCGGTAAAGCATTCAAAAACAATCCCTAGCATAGGGACATTAATTAAGAAGGTCGGCCGGTTTACCCGGGGAGCCTCTGGGTCCCCTGTGGTAAAAGAATTTGCCTTTCCTCGAACTCTCTTCACGATCGCCGTGCACAAATCGGCGGGACCGCCCATGCCAGATGGTCCCGCCGAAGTCCTAGCAATTCACACTTATTGGAAATCGATCTTGCCGAAGGTTCCAGCCAAGTTGCCGTCCGGTCCAGCCGTAAAGAACAGTTGATTGGTGTTGCCATTTTTTGCGGTGCCGCCGCCGAACTCGATTCCCCAGAGCTGGTTGATTTCGATGGGCTTGTTGTTGTCGTCTCGGATCGTTCCCACAAACTGACCAGTAACGCTGTTGAAAGCATTGATGGTGCCGGTATTTGTGTTGTTCGATACCAGCAGCGTATTACTGAGCGGTCCAAAATTCCTGGGCGCGACAGCGAAACCCCAAGGCTGGTTTAAGGGAAAGCCCTGCGCCAGACGCTTCAGAAAGACTCCGCCTTCGCTGTAGATATCTATATATCCGCCGGAGGCTCCAGAGGTGCTGGCAAACGCTACGTAAACCAGGCCCCCGAAATCCTGAATATTAAAGGGAGCGAAGCCTGCGGGAAGGGTGGTATCGGTAAATGACGTCACCAGTTTGAATGTATCGTCGAACATGTCGACTTTATTATTGGCTTCGTCGGCGGCGAAGAGAAAGTTACCGGCGGGGTTGCTGGTGATCGCCAGCCCGGTATAGACGGCGCCCGGTGTGGTCACGGCAACAATCGCGGAATTGAGATTTGATTGCGGAGCCCAGCCACTAATGGTTCCGTCGAGGGTCGCGAAGAGGAAAATCGACTCCCACCCTTGCACTTGGAACTCACTCGTATCGGGTGATCCGTTGAAGACAATGCCCGTCGGCGAGCCGGGACCATTGCCGCCGGCCGTAGGAATCAAAACCTGCAGGCCTTGCTTCACCCCGGTACCGGTGTAAAGCGTCGACCAGCCTGAACCGTTGTCGCTAATCCAAAAGGGTCCCGTCGGAGCGTAAGCCAGCCCCCACGCGTTCACCAGCAGAGGATCGGTGTGGCCCGCTCCGCCGGCCTGGTTCGAAACCAGATTTGTGACTTTGTATTGAGCACCGGCCAGGCTGGGCAATAGCACCAGCGCGAGTCCGAGAATAGACGGAAGCACAGAAGTACGACTGAAGTAACGGGACATACATTCCTCCTTCGTGATCAAAGGGGAAAATCCGCGCTGCCGTGCGGATTTCTCCTTGCTTATAGGAGGAATACTAGGAGGGTCAACCGACCTTTCATGTCACGCAAATGTCACGAATTTGTCAATTTCTGTTTTGGCGATTGACTGGCGCGGGCTAAGCGACATCGTGGACGCTTACCATGCGGAGCGCATGTCGCTGGACGTGCCGCCTGCCGCCGGAATATAGCACTTGAGCGTGTAGTCCATCACCATGCGGTCGGCGTTGAAGCGCCAGCCCAGGGTGCGGATAGTACGCTTCATGCGTTGGATCCAGCCGCGGGGCAGACCATCGCGATCGCGCTGGTAAAATAGCGGAATCACTTGTTCGCGAAGAGTGCGCAGTAAATCTTCTCCATCGCGCGTGTCATGAACCTTCATATCGGAGTGGGTTCTGCCGGTGCCGATGGAAAATCCATTCATGCCGTCGTAGGCCTCAGCCCACCAGCCATCCAGCACGGAGAGATTCAGGCCGCCATTCAAAACAACTTTTTGCCCGCTCGTGCCCGAAGCTTCAAGCGGCCGTCGCGGATTGTTTAGCCAGACATCGACGCCCTGAACAAAATGTCGCCCCACGTTGATGTCGTAGTCTTCGACAAAAACGAACTTGTCCGCGAAGCGGGGATTCCGCATCAATTCGGCAATCTGTTGCAGAACTCTTTTTCCGTCCTCATCGTGAGGATGGGCTTTCCCGGCAAATACGAACTGCACCGGACGTTTGGGATCGTTCACCATCGAAGCCAGGCTCTCGATATCGGCAAGAATTAAATTGGCGCGCTTGTAAGTTGCGAAGCGGCGCGCAAATCCGATCGTCAAAGCGTCCGGACCCAGAACTCTGCCCAGGCGCTGCAAAACCTCTCGTGATTCGAAGCGGCGCTCGGCCTGCTCCACAGCGCGGCGGCGCACGAACTCGATCAACTGCGACTTCAGGCTCAGGTGGGTTTCCCAGAGCTCGCCGTCATCCACGTTCTCAATGCCTTCCCAGATCTTGGCTTCGCTGCTGTGCTGGTGCCAGTTTGTTCCCAGATGCCGGTCGTAAAGACGAAACATCTGCGGAGCCAGCCACGAGGGCACATGCACGCCGTTGGTGATGTGTCCGATAGGAACCTCGTCTTCGTGCTTTCCCGGCGAGAGCCCCGTCCACATGGCCCTTGAAACTTCGCCATGCAGCGCGGATACCGCGTTGGCGCGGCGTGAAAGCCTTAATCCGAGTACGGTCATGCAGAACGCTTCGTGTTGGTTGCTGGGAGTCTCGCGTCCTAGTCCCATCAAGCTTTCTGAAGAGAGCCCCAGAGCGTCGCGCATGGGCCCAAGATGCTCCTCGATCAGATCGGCGTCGAAGCGATCGTGGCCAGCGGGCACGGGGGTATGCGTAGTGAACACTACTTCACGCGACACTCGTGGAACCGCGGCGTCGAAGCCGATGCCTTCTTCCTGCATGCGCGCGCGAACCGCCTCCAACACTGCGAACCCGCTGTGGCCTTCGTTCAAATGCAAAACGCCGGGAGCTATGCCCATTTCTTTGAGCGCACGAAAGCCTCCGACGCCCAGTAACAACTCTTGCCGGATTCGTGTGCGCCGGTCTCCACCATAGAGTCGGGAAGTAAGCTCACGGTCATCCGGGGAGTTGCCTTCTACATCGGAGTCAAGCAGGAACAAGTCGCAGCGGCCTACCTTGACCCGCCAGACTCGGGCATGAATCGGGCCACTCCTTGTCTCGGTTTGCACCACTACCGGGCGGCCATTCTTGCCGATCGCAATCTCCAGCGGCAGTTGGTTGATATCGGTTTCGAGGTACTCTTCCTGCTGCCAACCCTGATGGTCGAGACGCTGCCGAAAATATCCCTGCCCATAAAAAAGACCGATGCCTACCAGCGGAATCGCCAGATCGGAGGCGCTCTTGATGTGATCTCCAGAAAGCACGCCGAGGCCGCCGGAATAAACCGGAAGAGATTCGTGGATGCCAAACTCTGCCGAGAAATAGGCCACCGGACAAGGCCGCAACACTCCTGCGTGCCGGGCGCCCCAGGTGCGGTCAGCCTGCAAATATTCCTGCAGACGTCGATAGGCATAGTTGATGCGGCTGTGCAGCACCAGTTCGGCGGCGCGGCTTTCGAGCTTCGCCAGGGGAAACTCCGCCAGCAGTGAAACCGGATTCTGATTCAGTTCCCGCCAACGTACCGGGTCAAGATCGCGGAACAGACTGATGGCATCGTGATCCCAGCTCCACCAGAGATTGCGCGCCAGCGCCCACAGCCGCTCCTGCGCGGGAGCGATAAAGCGATCCAGCGCACGCGCCTCGCTGACGACCGGCGCCACTTGCGCGGCGGCCTCGGCTAGCATGTGAATTTCATCTTCCAGAAAGAGCCGGGACTCTTCGGTCTGGACCACCAGCACTCCCTGCAGAACGCCGCGATCGATCAGCGGAACCCCGAGAAACGACTGGTAAGCATCCTCACCAGCATCGGGAAAGTATTTGAAACGCGGGTGACTATGAGCTTGCTCCACCGCTACCGGTCGCACCTGCTCCGCCACCAAACCCGCCAACCCTTCGTGGATGCCCATGCGCAGGCTACCGATGCACTCGCGCCGCAGGCCAACGCTGGCTGCCAGCACCAGATTAGCTCGGTCAGGTTCCAGCAGGTAGGCTGAACAGACCTGGGTATCGAAGCGCCGCGCAATCAGCGCAACCACGTTCATTAGCGTCTCCGCCGGTTGGCCCTCAGCTGCCGCCAGGTTGCCGATTTCTTCCAGCGTGAGAACGTGTGTGATCTCGCGCGCGTGACTGGTCAGATTCGACTCCTGAACGTCGCTATGATTCTCTTGCAGTTCCAGGCTTTGAGGTTCCATTTTATTTTATCTGACCGAATGGGATCGAATATCTTTGTTTTTGCCGATCGTAGAGCTGTTTATGCCGGGGAGCATGCATTCTAACATCCATCGAACCGGAACACTTTCTCCATGGATAGCACGCCATTTGAGCCCGTGTCTCCGTCTCCAAAGTAACTGTAGGTTGCCGCATTCACTGAGTCCAATCAAAATTACTAATCATGGTCATGGGTTTGATCCGTGGATGATTTCTGGCTCACCAACTCATCCCCTTTGAAAAGCATCACATACCTACGCTCGCGAATCGGTCCGTTCATTATGCGTTTCTCAGAATTGCTTTTCCTATTCGTCGCTGGAGTGTTGCCAACCTCAGTGCTCGGCGGGGCACAAGTTTTCGCAACCGGCCCGCAATCGACTTTTGACGGTCAAACCGTGAGCGCCATCGATCTGATTGCCAATCCTCATCGTGATATCGAAAGTTTTCGTAGCTCAGTCACTCAGCAAGTCGGAGAACCCTATGCTCAGGCGAAGGTCGAAGCCAGCATCTCCGCCCTGCAAAAGCAAGGAAACTTCGACAAAGTCACGGTGAACGTAGTTCCAGATATTTCCGGTTTGCGTCTGAATTTCATTCTGGAGCCCGCCTATTACGTCGGCATGGTTAATTTTCAAGGTGCTGACAAATTCTTTTCCTACACGCGCTTGCTACAAACCGTGAATCTGGAAGAAGAAGATCCCTACGACCAGGTTCGCATTCCCATCGCAAAGACTGCTCTGCTGAACTTTCTCAAGCACAACGGGTACTTTCAGGCCCAAGTCGACCCTGAATTACAGATCGACGATTCTAAACAATTAGTGAGTGTTAATTTCGTGGTGACAATGGGGAAACAGGCGCGCATCGGCGACATCTCGGTGGAGGGAGCTGACAGCATCGAGCAAACCTGGCTGCTGCACAAAGCTCACTCCCTTCACGCCCGCTTTACTGGCAGTCTGCTCAAGCCGGGCAAGCCTTACAGCGCAGAGAGAATCGACGCCGCGACCAAATTGCTTAAGCGCTCGCTGACTCAACAGCATCGACTGGAGAGCAAAGTTCACGAAGCGGCGCCGGTATACCACGCAGATACGAATCGGGTCGATGTCGCGTTCGACGTTACACTTGGTCCGCGGGTTGTGATTCGCACGAGCGGCGCCCGTCTTTCCTCTATACCGTTCGAATCCGGCCGGGAGATGAAAAAGCTAGTCCCCGCCTACTCCGAAGGCACTATCGACAACGAACTCGTCCAGGAGGGCCAGAATAATCTAATCAACTACTTTCAGAAAAAAGGATTCTACGACGTTAAGGTCGCTACGGATTTTCAGCAGCGGCCAGATGAGATTTCGCTGGTTTATAAGATCGATCGTGGTCGGAAGCATAGAGTTGATCACATCTCATTTCACGGGAATTCTCAGATCGCGCAAGAAACGCTGATGGATCAAATCGTAATCAAACGCTCTCACCTCTGGACGCACGGCAGCATCAGCCAGAAGCTGCTGAAAAAGAGCGTGGACAATCTGCGTGCGTTCTATCGCGATCGAGGCTACGAAGATGTCAAAGTTACGGATCATGTGACCGACCATGAGCCTAAGATCGACGTTGCCTTTGAAATCGACGAGGGCGCGCAGACGCTGGTCGATAAGATTCAGATAAGCGGAAATAACAACATTCCGGAGAACCAACTCACTGCGCCCCGCGGCTTTGAACTGAAAGCGGGCGCGGCTTTTTCTGCGCGAGAACTCTCGGACGACCGCAATCGTATCTCCGCGACATATTTCGAGCACGGATATCTAAACGCAGAAGTGAGAACTAAAGTCAGCCGCCACTCCGACGATCTTCACCGCATTGACGTGACCTACCTCATCACTGAACATCAGATGGTTCGCGTGAGTGACATCGTTTATCTTGGGGAAAACCACACTCGGGGTTCGCTGATCAAGAAAACCGCCAACCTGCACTCCGAATCCCCGATGAAAAAAAGCGATCTCCTCGCTGCCGAGAGCCGCCTCTATGATCTGAATGTATTCGACTGGTCGAGCGTCGGCCCGAGAAAACCGATCACGGATCAGAGCGAAGAAGATACGCTGGTGAAAGTGCACGAAGCCAAACGCAACGAAGTCACCTACGGCTTTGGCTTTGAAGTCTCTCACCGCGGCGGAAATATTCCTACCGGCACCGTCGCCGTGCCGGGGCTTCCCACCATCGGCTTAGGCAACAACCAGGTCGCGCCCAGCCAGTCGACTTTTGCCAGCCCACTCGGTTCCATCGAATTCACCCGCCGCAACATGCGCGGACTAGCCGAAACCGCCAGCGCTTCGCTTCTGCTTTCTCGTCTGGATCAGCGCATTATGACCACTTACGCCCAACCCCACTTCCTGGGTTCAAGCTGGGGATCACTCAGCAGTTTCTCTATCGAGAGAACCAGCGAGAATCCATTGTTTGCAGCCAGCCTGGGCGACCTCTCGTTCCAGGTTGAAAAGCTTGTGAGCCGAAAGAGGAATAGTCGTCTTCAGCTTCGCTACGACTTCAACAAAACTGTGCTCTCTCACTTGCTGGTGCCGGAACTGGTGTTGCCTCAGGATCGCAGCGTTCACCTGTCGACTTTCTCCGGCACGCTGATTCGCGATACGCGCGACAAGCCTTTGGACGCTCATCGCGGCATATTCGCGACTACAACTGTTGGCATTACGCCGGCCCAGCTTGGCTCCAGTGCAAGCTTTGCCAGGCTTTTTACGCAATACGCTTTTTACAAATCCCTCCATTCTCTAGTGTTTGCCAATAGTGTGCGGCTTGGTCTCGCCAAGGCGTTCGACGGGAGCTTCGTTCCTACCAGTCAGCTTTATTTCTCTGGAGGCGGCACCTCGCTGCGCGGCTTTCCCATCGATGAAGCCGGACCGCAGCGCCTGGTGCCGTTTTGCAATGTCTTAAAGAATCAATCGGGATGCGTAGACGTCACGGTCCCGGTCGGCGGAACCCAGCTTTTCCTCTTGAACTCCGAATTGCGTTTTCCACTCCGCCTCATGAAAAACCTGGGAGGAGTTGTCTTTTACGATGGCGGCAACGTATACAGCGCCATTAACTGGAACAATTTCACGGGGAATTACACCAATACGGTGGGAATTGGCCTGCGCTATGCAACCCCGATCGGCCCCATCCGCATTGATCTGGGACGCAATTTAAATCCGGTTCCGGGCATCGGCGCCACTCAGTACTTCATCACTCTCGGGCAGGCGTTTTAATCATGCCGAAAAAACAAAGAATTATTTTTGGCGCATTGGCTTTCATCGGGATTTTGATAATCGCCGTTGGGGTTGGTGGATATTTCTTTCTTCAGAGCGCGCGCTTTCAGCGCATGGCTATTCGCACCATCGTACAGAACGCGGACGGACGCCACCGGCGGCCGCGTGGAAATAGCAAATCTGGACTTCAGACTCACTACCCTTACAGCCCACCTTTACAACATCACGATTCACGGAGCCGAGCCTCAAACTGAACTTCCGCTGCTCCACGTCGATAAACTAACCGTAGGATTTAAGATTCAATCCATTTTGCGCCGCAAGTTTACTCTGAGCGAACTCCTCATTGAACATCCGGTGGCGAACGTCAGAGTCAACTCACAAGGCCGGAGCAACCTTCCGCAGGCTCCTCCAACCACAGCCAGCAGCCACACTAGCATCTTCGACCTGGCCGCGCACCGTGTGCGGCTTATCAACGGGGAGATTAATTACAACGACAAAGCGATTCCTCTTGAGGCGGACCTGTATGGCCTTCGCACTGAAATAAGTTTCGACCCGTTGGCCACGCGCTA
This sequence comes from uncultured Acidobacteriaceae bacterium, assembly GCA_963789875.1. Taxonomy (GTDB): domain Bacteria; phylum Acidobacteriota; class Terriglobia; order Terriglobales; family Acidobacteriaceae; genus Sulfotelmatobacter. The sequence goes on from CAWBMI010000004.1 coordinate 622,963, forward strand.
CCGAGGAACCGTTTCATACGACAGCGGCCGCCTTCACTACGCCGGCTACTCCCCGTTCAGCCACAGCCTGAAAGCCGAGTTCAACGCAACTCCCACACACTTTGCTCTAACATCGGCAGAGTTAGGCGTAGGATCGTCGCTACTGTCCCTCCACGCGGAGATTGCCGATTACTCGAACCCGACCGTTGAAGGCTCTTACAATGTTCGTCTGCAAACCCAGGACTTCGCCGCACTTTCGCAACCTGTAATGCCGGCGGGCGAAGTTTCGTTGTCGGGAGAAATCCACTACGCAACCGCCAATCAGCAATCGTTGTTGCGTAGCCTCTCGGTGGTCGGCCATGTTACGGGCGAAAACTTAACAGCTCACACGCCCCAGGGCCGCGTCGATATTCGCAAACTCGACGGAAGCTATGAGCTACGGAATGGCAGGTTGCAGGCGAAGAACGTTGCTTTCGAAACCATGGGCGGAAGGATCGTCTCGAACGCAGATATCCAGCAACTCGATACAAGGCCTGTAGCGCGCGTCTTTGCGGCTTTCCAGGGAATCTCCTTGCAGAACGCTCAGCATAATATACCGGGTGCACAACTCCGGAGCGTGACCTTTCGCGGCACGGTCGACGGCACAGCCGAAGCTTCGTGGACCGGCAATCTCGACAATATGCTCGCTCGCGCCGACTTAATCCTCACAACCGGCGGTCGTGGCGCTCGTGATAGCTCTTCGAACTCGGCCATCATTCCCGTAGAGGGTGCGATTCACGCTTCGTACGACGAGCCGCGAAATGTAATCGAGGTTAAGCAAACTGAGGTTCGCATTCCTTCCGCAACGCTGACCGCGCAAGGAAAGATTAGCGATCATTCGAACCTCCAGATTCAAGCCAACAGCGATGACCTTCATCAACTCGCGGAGTTGGTCTCGGCACTCAGCGGCAATCGTTCAAATTCGATCGAGATATCGGGGTCTGCATCAGCCAATGCGCTGGTGCAAGGCTCGCTCCAAAAACCGCTGCTGGCGGCCCAATTCAGCGCGCAAAATCTGCAGGTGCAGGGCAGCCAGTGGAGCAGTGCGACCTTTAACCTGCAAGCCAGTGCTTCGCAATTGCAATTCCAGAATGCCACGCTGATAAATGCCCATCAAGGCAGAGCTTCGCTCAGCGGCAGCGTAGGATTGCGAAACTGGGGCTATCTTCCCGCCAATCCTCTAACCGTCCATCTCTCGGCCGAACGTTTGTCTCTGGCTGACTTGCAGCGCCTCGCCAACCAGCACTATCCGATTGCGGGCGACTTGTCGGCCGAGGTTTCGCTGAGCGGTTCGCAACTGAACCCAGCCGGAAGCGGAACCGCGAAAATCGAAAACGGCCGCGCCTACGGCGAGGTTATTCAGCATCTCGCGGCCACGTTCAACGCCGATAAAAACTCCATCCATTCGACGTTAGATATCAGCCAGGCCGCTGGGGCAGTCAACGGCACAATTTCATACGCTCCGGCGACGCGGTCGTACTCGATGCGATTAAACGCACCGTCTGTGGCGTTGCAGAAGTTGCAGACGGTCAAGGAGAAAAATCTTGGCGTCTCCGGCAACTTGACGATCTCGGCCAGCGGCCAGGGGACCTTCGATAACCCGCAACTCACGGCGAAGATCGAAGTCCCCCAACTTCAGCTTCGAGACAAATCGATTTCACAAGTGAAACTCAACCTTCAGGTCGCGAACCACAAGGCGGAACTCGCGCTCGATTCGAACGTGGCGCAAGTGTCGGTCCAGGCTCATGGAAATGTCGAACTGACTGGCGATTACAATGCCCAAGCGGCCGTTGACACAGGCAAGATCGAACTCGCTCCGTTAATGGCTATGTTTGCGCCGCAGGTGCCGCAGGGCTTCCAGGGTCAGACTGAATTGCACGCCAATTTGAAAGGGCCCTTAAAAAACGCATCTCGCCTCGAAGCCCATCTCACCATCCCCACGCTAAAGGCCAGCTATCAATCGCTCGAGATCGGCGCGGTGAGCCCCATCCGAGCCGATTATGCTAATTCTGTCGCCACACTGCAACCGGCGGAAATCCGTGGCACCGGCACGTCTCTGCGCCTGCAGGGCAACGTTCCATTCGATGAGGCCGGTACGCCAAGCCTAACCGCCGAGGGTTCCGTCGATGTTCGCATTCTTCGCATCTTCGATCCCGACTTGCAGAGCTCTGGGACTCTGGCACTGAATGTTCGCGCTTCAGGAACTGCGGGGAATCCCGTGGTGCAAGGGCAGGTGCATTTGCACGATATCGCGCTCTCCACTCCCGCCGCTCCTCTGGGCGTTCAGAAAATGAATGGAACTCTCGATCTCGGCGCCCGAGCTGTTCAAATCTCAAGCCTCAAGGCCGAAGTGGGCGGCGGCGAAGTGTCTGTCGGAGGTTCGATCTCCTACCAGCCCTTGCAGTTCAACCTGACGCTGCAGAGCAAGTCGGTGCGACTCCTCTATCCTGAAGGACTAAGAAACGTTCTCGATACGAACTTGATTTTCAGCGGGACCAAGGACGCTTCCACCTTGACCGGGCGCGTCCTGCTGGATAGTCTCTCGTTCACACCTGATTTTGATCTGACCAAATTCAGCGATCAGTTCGGCGGCAGCACGGTGCCTGCTGAACCGGGCGTGGCCGACAATATCAGACTTGCGATCAACGTGCAGTCGCAAGGCGCCCTCAGCGCTAACAGCTCTCAACTCAGCGTGACGGGACAAGTGAACGTGCAGGTGACCGGCACAGCTGCGAATCCCGTCGTCATCGGCCGCACCGATCTGACCTCGGGCGAACTCTTCTACCGCAATGTTCGCTATCAATTGCAGCGTGGATTAATCACCTTCGACGATCCCAATCAGACCAATCCAGTGCTCGACGTCTCGGCCACTACCACTGTGGAACAGTACAACTTGACCCTCAGGCTGCAGGGAGCGTTCGACAAGCTGAACACGACCTACACGTCGGATCCGCCCCTGGCGACCGCAGACATCATTAATCTCATCGCCAACGGCCAGACCACGCAGGAAGCCGCCGCCACCAGCCAGACCACCGACTCCATGATCGCTTCGCAGGTTGCCGGTCAGGTTGCGGGCAGCGTGCAGCATCTCGCTGGAATTTCCAGCCTGCAGATCGATCCCCTGCTCGGCGGCAATAATCAGAACGCTTCTGCGCGTGTCGCTATTCAGCAACGCGTGACTAGGAATTTCTTGTTCAGCTTTTCCACCGATCTCTCGCAACCCGGAACTGAAGTCGTGCAGGGCGACTACCAACTCAGTCGACACTGGTCAGTAAGCGTGACCCGCGACGAAACCGGCGGCGTCTCGGTCGATGGAAAATATCACACCAAGTTCTGATCAAGGCTAGGTCGCGCTCTCGGTCAACAAATTTATGCAACCCGGCCGCGACTCGTATTGCCAGAGCGGCTCGCGCCGGCTCGCAAGGCTTCGGCGCGATTCGCCTTAGCCAGCTCCGCATTGAGTTCCCCGCCCACGAGAAAAATAAAGAATGCCCAATAGAGCCAGGTCATCAATGCCAAGAATCCGCCCAGAGTCCCATAGATCTTGTTGTAATTAGCGAAGTAACGGAAATAGAGGCCGAGCAGGAATGACAATCCCATCCAACCTAACACCGATAAAATAGCGCCGGGGAGATTCTGCACTATCCTGTGCTTCACGTTGGGAGCGAGGAAATAAACCATCGCCGCGGCGAATACTGCGAAGGCGATGGCGATGCTCCGATGAACAATTGGCCACACGAAGAAGAAAATTATGGATAGTGACATTCGGTTGGCTAGCCACGCACCAGCCTTAGGGCCGATAACCATAACCGCAATGGCGCACATCACTAGAAAGGTGGTGAGCGCCGCCAAGCCCAGGGCCAGCAGCCGCGTCTTCAAGAATGACCGGGAGTCGGCTACGTCGTAAGCGTCATCCAGCGCTTCGATCAGTTCATCGAAGACCGAAGACACCACCCAAAGCGTGCCAAGCGTGCCCAGGGAAAGCCACGCCCCCGGATGCGCGTCACCGCTCATCACCGAATTGACCATGGGCATGATCCCCGAGGGCAGCACACGTCCCATGGCAACCAGCAGATCGGCGAAAAAGTCAGGGAGCCGAATGTTCGCCATCAGCGCAGAGAGAAGAATCAAGGCGGGAAAAATCGAAAGAATCGAGTAATAGGAAAGCGCAGCCGCCGCTTGCACAGTCTCGTTCTTTGCCGCATCGCGACAGGTGCGTCTTGCGGCGAGCTTATAGCGGGCAAACATTGCTTCCATGAGATGCAACTACAAGCCAGAAGACGAAGTTTTAGTCGTCGCTTTCGCATCCCGCAGGGGTGAAGCGTTCGCCAATGCGATCGCGTGCTTCAACCACGGTCACGCTCAATCCTTGGTGCGCCAGGGCCACAGCCTCCGAAATTCCCGCGGCGCCGGTGCCACTTAGAATCACATCCGGTTTAGTCGGCATCCCGCTTCATGTTTCACTTCGGCATCGGCGTCAACGATTTCAGGTATGCCACCACTGCTTCTGCATCCGGGACGCTCATGCGAAACTGCGGCATAGGCGGACGCAGATACGCTCCTGTACTCCAGATTCCTGTGGTCAATAGTTTCACGATTTCCGCATCCGTTCCCGGGGGCGAACCCGCGAGCCGCGGAGCCTGCAGCGGCCAATCTGCCACCGGTTGCGCCGAGGTCAACCACAACGAAGCGCCTTCCAGCCAATGGCTGCGCTCCGGAACTCCCTGGCCATCGCGCGGTGTGTGACACTGGCCGCACATGGCGACTCCGTCCACGATGTATTGCCCGCGCGCGACAACATCTTTATTGGCTGCGCTACTTGCCTTCGCAGCCGTCTTGGCATTCTGCGAAAAGATTAAAACACTGCTAATCATCACCGTTACAGCAATGAGCGGCGCGCGTCGAACCACTTGTCACCTCCGAAGCTTTTCAATTTATGGCTGATTAAATTGTGAACCTAAGATGCCAGGAAGGCTAGCCCCCCTATAAAAGAATAGCGGCGGAGAATTGTTTTGCGGAAATGAAAGCCAGGATCTGGGGTTCGACCTTACGCCCAGCGTCATCCTGAGCATAGCCGTTTTTCACGCGTAGCGAAGGATCACCCGCTTTACCGGCCCTGAAGCGTCAGCCAACCGGGCCTCGGCAACGGCTGAATCGACTCTCCACTGCTTTTAGTCGCCGTCCCTCGTGCTCCCCTAGTCGCCGTTTCCGGTGAGCGGGATGTTGGCGGTTCCGGTCTGCGTGTTATCCATCACCGTCAGGTCAGCGGATCTGGAGCCCGTCGTCGTCGGGGTAAATGTCACCGCGACACTGCACGCGTGGTTGGGTGCGAGCGACGTGCAGTTATTCACCTGCCCGAAGTCCCCCATATCGGCTCCCGTGATGCTGACGCTGTTGATCGTCAGTTGGGTCGTTCCCGTGTTGGTGATGGTCACGTTGATTTTCTTGCTGTGGCCCTGCTTTACCGTGCCGAAGTTCACTGGGGTGGGATTGAACGAGGCAACCGGATTGATGACCGTTGCCGTGAAGCCCACCTGCTGCGGGCTTCCCGGAGCGTTGTCGAAGAAGCTGAGAGTGTTGGTTCGTGGACCGATCTGGCTGGCGGTGAAATAGACTACGACGTCGCAGGTGTGTCCTACGGCCAGCGTTTTCGGGCATGAGTTCTGCACGCGGAACATGCCGCCGCCATTTTTGCCCGTCAAGGTGATGCTGGTGAAGATCAGCGGAGCGTTGCCCGTGTTCTGCACCGTGATTTCTTGCGAGACCATGGTGTTGAGGTAAACATTCCCGAAGTTCACGCTGGTCGGGTTTAGCGTCACCTGCGGTTGCGCCGCTGTCGTGAAGTTGCCCGTCACCGTCGCCGGTGCGGCGGGCATGTGGAAGTTGGTGCTGGCCGCGGTCGTCGAGTCGAATGTCCCGCCGGTCGAAGTCCAGTTGCTGAATGTGAAGCCCGCTTTGGCTGTTGCGGTTACGGGGATGGTTGCGCCCGAGGCAAAGTAGCTGCCGGAGGCCGGAGTGACCGTGCCATCCGCCGACGGCGAGGCCTGCGTCGTCAACTGGTATTGCGTGTTAAACGACGCTGTGTAAGTGGTCGCGGTAGACGGCACCGTGATGCCGTGCGAGATCGCGCCGCTGTCAGACCAACTACTCCACACATACTGCACGCCAGCCGCGCCTGACTGCGGCGAACTGGTCGCGATGGTGTGGGACGATCCGGGTACCCAGTTTTCGACCAGCGGCGCTGCCGTTGCTGTGCTACCGTCGGCCGAAACCAGCAAGCCGGAGGGGCTGGTGGTGATCGTAACTGCCACTGTGGCGGGAGAAATATTCACGCACCATCCGCCGCCGATAGTCGCTGCGCCGCTGCCCGAGTTATCAATCGCATACAGCGCCCAGGTTCCGTTCGGAGCCGTGCCGCTGAACATCGACGAGAGGGTCGCCGTTCCATCGGTGGCCGCGTAGTTCGACCCGTTCACCGTAGGCGCTGGCGCCGGGAATACCAGACTCTGGCTCCCCGTGATCGACGTGGGTTTGTAGGTTCCGCTGGTGAGCGGAGAGCCTCCGGGAATCAAGCTGGAAGCTGCGTCATCGAGCGTAATGTTTACACCGCCGATCGTTGTGCCATCGCCCACTTTGGCGAACGGAATGATCGCCGCGCCCGTCGGGCCTACCAACAACAAATCCGTCTGCGCGATGTCAGCCGAGCTAATGTTGTTGAGGTTGACGGTGACGACTCCGACGTTGCCGCTCAGGCCCGTTACGAAAATATTCGACGGATAGGGCGTCGCAGCCCCAGCCGTGCTGGGCACGGTGATCGGACCCTGGTTACAGAATTGGTTCCCGGTGACCACGGTGTGGTTGTTCACGGTCTGCGTGATCATTCCGCTGCTGCCCTGGAAGTTGACCGTGCCGTTGTAGGCTGCGGTGACGACGCGGCTGCCCTCGGTGGTAAATGACGTGGTGCAGCTGGCTTGTCCGTTGCTTACGGGCACTGTGTTACCGCCGCTGCACGTGAAGTCGTTGGCTGGATCACTAAACGTGATCGTGCCTTCGTTCACCGTCGTGTTGGAAGTCACCGTCGCCGTGAACGTGACCGAGTTGCCGGGAGCCTGGGTAAACGATGGATTGTTGTTCGATGACACCGAGGTTGAGGTCGGAGCACCCACAACGATGAGCGAGAAGTTCGCGGTTACACTCTGTGGCGCCGTCATGGTGATGCTGGTGGAGGCGCTGGTGGAGCTCGCGACGTTACCGGTCCAGTTAGTGAAGCTGAAACCGGGATTCGCTGTGGCCGTCAGCGGTACCACGGTCCCGGAGGTGTAGTAGTTGCCGGAAGGCGGCGTGACGCTCCCGCCGACGATGGGATTCACCGCGGTGGTCAGTTGATACTGCGTCGCGAAGCTGGCGGTGTAGGTCGTAGGTGTCGAAGGCACGATGACGCCGTGCGAAATGGCCCCGCCATCGGACCAGCTACTGAAGGCGTACTGAATGCCCGCTCCGCCGGATTGCGGCGAAGTGGTTGTGATGACGTGCGGCGAACCGATCATCCAGCTTTCGACCAGCGGGGCTGCCGTGAACGTTCCGCCATCCACTGACACCAGGAGATTGGCAGGGTTGGTAGTGATCGTGATCTGCACTGAGGCGGGAATAAAGTTGCCCGTCACCGTCGTTGCTGCGGCGGGCATGTGGAAGTTCGTGCTCGCCGAGGTGGTGGAGTCAAAGCTTCCGCCGGTCGAGGTCCAGTTGTTGAACTGGAAGTTGGTGTTCGCGGTTGCCGTCACCGGTATGGTTGCACCTGAGGCAAAGTATTGGCCCGAGGCCGGCGTGACCGAACCGCCAGGGGGCGGCGAAGCCTGCGTGGTCAACTGATACTGCGTGTTGAAGCTCGCGGTGTAGGTCGTGGAGGCCGAAGGTGCGGTCACCGAATGCGAAATCGCGCCGCCATCCGACCAGCTGCTGAATACTTGTTCCGTTCCGCCAGAGACGTTCTGCGGCGAGGTGGTGGCGATGGTATGCGACGATCCCACGACCCAGTTGAAGCTCTGCGGAGCTGTGGATGTGACGCCGTCCACAGTGATCGACAAATTGGCAGGGCTGGTTGTAACAGTGACGGAAACGAGAATGTTGATCGGCGTGCTAACCGACTGATTGTCTACCGCAGCCGTACCCGTGCCGTTACCCGCGCTTGATCCCGCTGTATAGGTCGAGGTCGCCTGGCCGCTAGTAAGCGTCGTGTTGGTCGGGTTCACGCTGCTGTCCAACGTGCCGCCGAACGTGACGGCTGTGCCGTTGGGAACGCTGAATCCGCCGACGGCGTTGGAATTGTGCGTGAGGTCGGCAGTCAGGGTTGAAGTGCCACTTGGATTGATTTGAGTCGGGTTGGCGCTGACGCTCAGCACCAGCCAGGGATTGAAAGTATCGGTCCCGCCCCCTCCCGCTTGAGCAGTGTCGCAACCGCTGGCGCCAGGTCCGCCGTTGCAACCCCACCAGTTGTTGGTGAGAGTGCCGGCGGTGCTGGCGTCGATAGCAGCGCCCGTTCCCCCGCCGGGTGCGCTGTTGCCCACGAAGCGGGAGTTGGAAGCTGTGACTGTGCCGGACGTCTCGGCAAAAATTCCGCCGCCAAGCCCGGCCCCCTCTGTGACATGGTTGCTGGTGAAGGAGGATCCACTGATGGTAAAGGCGGCGCCCGTCTCCAGCGTGGCAGAAATTCCGCCGCCGGAAATAACCGCAGTGTTGTTGGAGAAAGTCGAACTCGTGACCGACAGAGTGCCGGCGCCGTTTGGTCCCTCGACGAACTCAATCGCGCCGCCACCCCCAGTTGCGGTATTGTTCGAGAGCGTCGAACCGGTGATCGTAAGATTGCCTGGGGTTTCGAAGTCGATCGCACCGCCGTCGTCGCTGTTGGTTGGTTCGGAATTCGAGCTCACCACCACGTTGGTAAGGGTCAGATTGTCGCCTACGTCCGGGCCACCAGCGAGAATGGCGCCACCGCCGAACTGGCAGTCGGTGCCTGTGTTGCAGTCGCCTCCCTGCAGGGTAACGTTCTGGATCGTGAGGGGGTTGCTGCCTGCGAAAGTGAAATCCTCTTCAAAGATGCGGTCGTGGCCGTCGGTCTGCTGGATGATCGTGGTGGAGACTGTTCCTGTGCCGTTGATCGTCAGGCTATAGCCGGATGCCCCGCCCACCTGGAGTTCGCCGGTTTCCAGTGCAGTGAGGCTATACGTGCCGGCGGGAAGATTGATGGTGGCGGTATCGGGGGCGAGGTTGTTGGCAAGGCAAACTGCCTCGCGCAGGCTGAGCGTGGATGGAATCGAGGTGGTGCTGGTGGTGCACGCATTGATGGTGTCGATGTCCGCAGTTGTATTCACGTTCAACGTGACAGTAGCGGGGGTTTGGATAACCAAGGGAGCGGCTTGGCCCGCCGCCAGGACCACAATGTCGCGCCCGGAGTCGATCTTTCCTGGTAAAGCCAACGCCGCAACCGGTGCGCTGGAGAGAGAAACGTCGGCGCTGGGGCTAGCCGTCTTGCCGGAGGTGTCAAGAATATGAAGCTGGCTCGTAGCTGCATCGAGCACGATCAAGTCGTGCGTTGAAGACTGGGCGACACGCGGCGAGTTAAATGCGGAGGCCGAGACCGGCCCTGACGGTGCGGAACCTGTGTAAGGCAGTTGCTTGGCAACGGTCCACGCGCCCAGGGCGGTCGGATTCGGCGGAGTGGCCGGCTTGGCGTGGTGTCCTCGAATGGCAGCGCGGCGCGCGGGAAGTTCGGCTGCCGTCAGCGGCGCTGTATTCAGGGTTCCATGTTGCAGGATGTGGATGGTTCCATCGTCAGCCAAAACAGAGATCTCGGTGCGACCGTCGCGATCCCAAATGAAATCCCCGAGGGCCAGGCCCTTCACGTTAAAGGGAACAGTGACCGTCTCAGTTTGTGGGTTTGAAGCCAGCGCGTTATAAAACATCGCAACATTGGTGCCTGCTCCAATTGCCAAATCGGCTCCGACGCCTAGGTTTCCCCAAGCCATAGCGTCGCCGCGCGCGGGCAGCGGATAAATTGCACCGGAGGTGAGACCCTCCGCGCCGGGGGCGAGCATGGCCAACTGCGGGCCGTTCGGACCGTCCACGCTTACTGCGACGTGGCCATCGGCGGTAACGGCCAACGCCGTCACTTGGCCGGGCAGAGTTACCGCCTGGGGAGCGAGCAGGTTTCCGTGTCCATCGCCGGCTAGTAGATACAGAGCTCCGCCGCGCGACCCAACCAATACGTCCTTGGAACCATCGCGGTTGAAATCGCCGGTGGCCAGCAGATCGGGAGATCCGGGAACGGCGAAGGCCGCGGCTTGCGGCAAGAAAGTAGCGGGAACATTGCCCTTGGCGGCCTTGCCATAGAGGGTCAAGTCCGCGGGCGCGTAGGCGTCAGGGTTGCCGCTCATCAGCACGACCACGCCGCCATTCTTAGTGGAGTAACCAGCCACCACGTCCATGGCGCCGTCGGCGTTAAAATCAGCCGCCGCCATAGCAGTAGGAATCGCCGAGCCATTCTGCAACGCCGCGGTTGCATCGGCAGATCCGGTGTAAGTTACCTTCAAAGTCTGAGGATTCTTTAGGTTGACCAGAGGCTTGCCTGCGCTGGGCAGGATGGTTGCGCCCGTCGTCGCCGCGCGTATGCTGGTGAACGGAAAATAGGAAACGGCAAGAAGAGTGGTGATAGCGAGCAGGGCAAGGCCGTAGGTGCGGCTCAGACGAGGGCGCAGCATCATGAAAATCTCCACGCCGCAAATCTAATTTGTGTGCGCCCGTAAGTCGGTCGCGGCAGACACAGATAATCTTTGCCGGCGTCTATTTAGAATTCCCTGGGTTCGTCGAGATCGCGAGAGCTGGGGGATAGTGATCTCGAAAGATCGCGGTAGGCATGGTCTAATGATCTAATAAATAAGTCAAGATGAAAGAACTTGCGACTTGTTAATTTTCAGCTACTTGGGAAGGGATAGCCATTTTTTACAAATAATGACTTGACAAACAGGCGTAGATGTTGAACCATTCGCCCCTCTCATTAACTCATCAGTACGGGCCCCGTTTCTCCAAATTACTTCAGGTGGTGTGGCTCGCATGTTCGAGCGTAAGTATCTAGTGCCGAACCTAGACGGTCGTAGTGATGGTTGCAGTTTGATCGTTACTACGGAAGCTGAAGACCGGCTCGGCTCGAATGTAACTTCCCCACTAATCAGACTTGACCCTATCGGTCCAGCCGACGAACCTTTTCTGTATCAGACTTTTGCCAGCACGCGCAGCGATGAGATGGCACTTACTGGATGGAATACCCAGCAACAAGAACTTTTTCTGCGCATGCAGTACAAGGCTCAACGCAGTTCGTATCTGATACAAATGCCCGACGCCGAGTATTGGGTGATCCGGCGCGATGACACGGCGGCAGGACGGTTGATTCTTCATCGGACACCAGAAAAAATTTACGTCGTCGATATCGCCCTCATTCCGGAGTTTCGCGGCCTGGGAATTGGTTCGGACCTGATGGCAGCGATCATCCACGAGGCCTCGCTCGCCGGTAAGTCCGTCGGCTTGCACGTTGAGCGCTTCAATCCAGCTTTACGCTGGTATGAGCGGTTGGGATTTACCGTGATTGGTTCCGGCCCAATCTATCTCGAAATGGTTTGGCGGCCACAATCGCAGACTCCTGTCGCCGGAAAGAAAGAAAGCGATGACGTTACACCAGATACGGTAATGGGTTATGTCAATTTATCTGACTAAGGCTATGTTCGAGCAGAACCTTAACACGACATTCTGGCTCATCGATGAGGGGTCCGAGCCGTATGCGATGGACTTGGTTGAACTGAGCAATGGGCATGCCACGCCCCAGCAGGAACAGTTTTCGCTGCGCTTTCGCGGCGATCGTAACCGGGTTTATGCGCAGCGTATCTATCCGATGAAACACGATTCCATCGGCAACTTCGATTTGTTTTTAGTTCCGACCGGTCGGGACGAAACCGGCACGTTTTACGAAGCAGTTTTTAATCGCCTGATCGAGGCTAAGCCTCAAACGCAATCCTAAGTAGAAGGAAGAAAGAGGGGAAGGATGACGCAACCATATATCGGGGAAATCAGAATGTTCGGCGGAAATTTCGCACCCTACGGTTGGGCTTTTTGCAACGGCTCGTTACAAAGTATCCCGCAAAACGACGTGCTGTTTAATCTGATCGGAACGACTTACGGCGGTGACGGTCAGCAGACTTTTGCACTGCCCGACCTACAGGGCCGCATTCCCATCCACCAGGGGCAGGGAAACGGACTCTCCAATTACGTCCTCGGCCAGAAAGCTGGATCGGAGACGGTGACATTGACCGTCAGCCAGTTGCCCTCGCATCCGCACGTCGCGATGGGTAGCGCCACCGGTAGCGCCGCGAGTACTCCCTCGAACAATACCTGGGGGAATAGTGGGATTTCGAACAAGTCTTTTGGGCCAGGCACCTCGGCGAATAACACGATGAATAATGGGTCCACAGCCCTGACCGGTGGCAGTCAACCGCACGATAACCTATTGCCGTTTCTGGTGATCAGTTTCATCATTTCGTTGACCGGAATTTACCCATCACAGACCTAACTCGACTGAAAGCGGCAAGAATACTTCTGGGAGAAAAACGTTATGGGTTCACAGTATCTTGGCGAGATTCGCATCGTCTCATTTTCGTTTGCGCCCAAGGGCTGGGCATCATGCAACGGGCAAAGCATGCCGATCAACCAGAACCAGGCGCTCTTTTCGCTTCTGGGAACTACTTTTGGCGGCGACGGAAGAACCAATTTTCTGCTGCCCGATTTTCGCGGGCGTGCAGCCCTGCATGCGGGTTCGCAACAAGGGACCCCGGCGTATACCCCCGGACAAATGACCGGTGAGGAGCAGCATACGCTGGTCTTAAACGAGCTGCCGGCTCATTCACACACCGCCATGGGCAGCAGCGCGAGCAACACTCTGGGCAGTCCCTCAGGGAATTTTTGGGCGACTGGACCCGCGCAGTACGCCTCTTCTCCCATCAACACGGCAATGGCGGGAAATGCAATTGCCCCTGCTGGGGGAAGCCAGCCACACGATAACCGTTCGCCTTACCTGGTTCTCAATTTCATCATCGCGTTGACGGGAATTTTCCCCTCGCGAAACTAAGCGGAGAATCCGCAGGAGGATTCAGTATGTCCGATCAATATATTGGCGAGATTCGGATAGTAGGTTTCAGTTTTGCGCCGACCGGTTGGGCGGTTTGCAATGGCCAATTGCTGTCTATCTCCCAAAACACGGCATTGTTTTCACTCTTAGGTACAACCTTCGGCGGCGACGGCAAGAGCACGTTTGGCCTGCCCAATCTGCAGGCTGTGGCCCCAATGGGATATGGAAACGGCTCGGGATTGACCCCGCGATTTTGGGGCGAAACCGGCGGCGAATATACCGTCACGTTGCTGCAGTCCCAAATGGCTGCGCATAACCACGGCGTCGCCTGCATCAGCGGCGCGGGAACTTTAGATTCGCCGAACGTGCCGGCGAATACCGTATGGGCCAGCGAGGGAACACAAAGAGTGCCGCCGCCGCTCTACGCCGCTGCCGCCACCGCCGTCCCTATGAACCCAGCAGCAGTACAAAACAACGGAGGAAACCAGCCGCATAACAACATGCCGCCGAACTTGACTGTAACCTTCGTCATCGCGCTGCAGGGAGCCTATCCGCAACGAAGCTGAGACCGTGGCGTTCTGAATTCGCTCGCCTGAGTTCTCTCGAGAGGCATGCGCCTTCGATTACAGAGAGTTCAGATCGCACACGTGCCGCCTTCCCCGCCGAAGCGGTGGTACCACACTTGGGCGGCGCCGATCAGGTTTGAGTCTTCTCCCAGCGACGCCAATGCCAATTCTGTTCTTTCGAAAGGCGCCAGCCTGCAGCAGGCGACAACGGTCTTCCGAATTCCCGTTCCTGCCCGCCCCCCAGCCTGCTTCGGCAAGAGCAGCAGCGTCGCCGTCGTTCTCGATCGCCACTCTCACGTGGAATGTTCGGCTGAGATCTGCAACCGGATTTTCTCCTTTCCAGTCCGGAAAGAAATGTACATCGCCAAATTCACCCGTCAGTGGATAAACCGGTCCCGTAGACCCGATTCCAATTCCGGAGATCTGCGTCTGCGCAGTCTTAGCCACGGCTCGGAGCATCTCTGAGACGCGCTGTAGGGCGTACGCATAACTGCCTTCGGCGCCCGTCCTGCATTCCAGGCGTGCCCGCACTTTGCCATCGCTATCGACCATTCCAACCGCTATCTTCGTTCCGCCAATATCCACAGCCGCTATCACCTGAGGTCTCCTCTTCCGATGCTCACTTTCGAACTATTTCCACTCCAAAACTGAACCTTGATAAATGTATACAGCCTCCCAAGAATCTGGTTCCACATTCGATCGCATACGGAAGCGCGCTCGGAGGTTCCAGTGATACGCTGTTGGGCTGGCTCGGATCGAGCATGCTCATAGAAATTGGACAGATCGAGGCGCTCTTCCGCTACCCCGTGAAGTCCATGCGCGGCGAATCGCTCGAGGTTGCCAACCTTGGCTGGCACGGCCTCGAAGGGGACCGACGCATGGCCTTCCGCCGAATACAAGACCACGGCGGGTTTCCGTGGCTCAGCGCAAGCAAGCTACCCGATCTGGTCTTGTTTACTCCGCAGCGTCGTAAAGACGAAGCTCGTGAAAACGCCGCTGACGCAGACCTTCCTGCACACATTCGCACTCCAGATGGCGACGAGATGCCCGTCTTCGGAGAAGCCTTGGCCAAAGAGGTCGGTCGGCGGTACGGGGCTCCGGTGGAGATGATGCAGTTAAGGCATGGCATCTTCGATGACGCGACTATCTCAGTGATCGCCTCCGATACAGTGCGCGAGATCGCACGACTCGCAGGCCAGAGCCCGGACGTGCGACGATTTCGTCCGAATATCGTAGTGCGTTTACGGCGATCGGCTCCCTTCGAGGAGGATGAGTGGCTGGGCAGTGTGCTCTCCTTCGGCGATGGCGATGACGCCCCCGCTATCGCGGTTACGATGCGCGACGCCCGCTGCTCCATGGTGAACATTGATCCCGACTCGGCAAGTCCTGCGCCAGAAGTGTTGAAGGCGGTGGTTCGTGCCAACCAAAACAATGCCGGCATCTACGGAGCGGTCACTCGCATCGGTCGACTGGCGGTCGGACAGACCATATTCCTCCGCCCGGCGATTGAGTAGACCACCTGTCTCGATTATGCTCTTTGCACATCAGGCGCGCGGCATGCAGTGCGCCGGACCAAAATTGGGCGCCAACTGGGCGGCAATTCCTGATTCCACCTCTCTAACGGCATAGAACCAGCATGGATATTGGGCAAAAGAATGGAGCCGACGAGCGGACTTGAACCGCTGACCTGCCGATTACGAATCGGCTGCTCTACCAACTGAGCTACGTCGGCATCCTTTACAGAATCAACATCTTGCAAAGAATCGGGAGACCTCGGTGTCACCCATCTGTCACCTATTCTTGTTCTGCAGGCTATCGGCACGTCAAGCGACGGGGATGCTGTTGCGTGCCGAACGCCCACCCAAGAATATCACGTCAGACCAGCGGGTTTGAATCGTCTCACGCGCTGTCCAGCCTCGACAGGATTGTCCCGAGCGCATAGGCGACGAAGACCCCGACTGCGTAGATGACAGCCGAGACCCAGATGAGAATCTTGCTGAGGCGACTCGCCTCTTCACACGCTGAAAGGTCGTCGGTGCGGCATTCTTTCGCCCGAATACGCGGCGAGACGTAGTAGGTATTGACGAAGCTCAGTGCAATCAGAACCCCGGACACGGCGAACGTCCACTGTTTGTGCCGCGACAGTGTCACAAGCCACGGCATGAACGACAGCATCGAGGCGACCGACGCGCCTAGCCCGAAAAGCACAAGCAACGACGGCAGCGCACAGCACAAGAGAGTACTGAGCGAGGTGAACAGAGAGAAGTAGTTGAGCACGGCGGACCGCTTGCTGGTTGCGACAGTTGTCATTGTGATTTTTCTTCCGTCATTGACCGATACCGAAAAATGTCGGACGTCTTGCCTTTCGCTCCCTCGGGAATCGTGCCTTCCACTACGACAGTCGCGCCGACCAGAGAGGCCACGTTCGGCGTCACACCGGGCTGAGGCAAGAGTTGCAGGAGGTCATTGGAACCCGAAACACGTAGTGTCGCCCTCCCGTCCGTGAGGTTGACCGCGCCAACGACGGTTGCGGTTGAATCTTTCATCGTGAATCCGTTCTTAGCAATGGCTTCATTCAATTGCCTCAGCGTAGCAACGTTCCCCGGCTTCATCTTTACGACGGCCAGCCCCTTTTCGAGGCTGACATTGACCGAATCAACGCCGGAGACCGATTTCAATGACACGCGCACGGCGTGTGCACAGACCTCTCAATCCATACCGAAAATCTTGATGTCGATAGACTTGATTTCTGCCGACGCCGAGGATACGAATATCAAGAACGATGCGAGTAGTGCGGACAGTCTTTTCATAAGTCTCCTAGTGTGAGTTTCCGTGCTGGAAAAGTAAGTAGCTGAAATTCACCGCGAAGCGAACATGTTCCTTCGGGAACGCAGCCCCGACGTCCTGATAGACCGGGAACTGTGCGCCGAAGCTCACCGTGTAGTTGTGAAAGATTCCAAGCGCCGTCGGCCCGAGGAACAGTTGGTGAGCCTCGGTGTCGGCGACGGGAACGCTCGCTTGCAGAAATCTGTTTGAGCGTTCGCCAACTAACTCACCAAACAATCTCCAGTCCCATTTGTCAGGTGGTCTGCGCCACTTCGGGGGGCGATAGCCGTAGACGAGGCTGTAGTCGAGCACGTCGGGATGCTTGTCTCCGTTGTGCTCGTAAAATTTCGTGTACGTGCTGCCGAGCCAAAAGTAGTTACTGAGAGACGCCATGCCAGTCACGACGCCGAACATCGTACCGGGAACGTTTGTCGTGTGAGCGACCCCATTGAACCCGGACTGCGGGCCCGGCACCGCGAGACCAGCGAATGCTGTGCTCTCAAAGCGGGTGCCGACCGTCGTCGCGCTGTGCTGGAATCGCCACGACAGCGTGGAATCGAAGTCGTCGCCCGGTTGGATTCTGGTCGGCGGGAGCGTGGTGTTGCCCACGACGACGGGCAGCGTGAACGAAAATGTCAGGTGCGGCGTGAAGCCATACGCGACTAGCTCTCTGACCGATGCTTGCGAACCGAGGCTGGTGTTGCGACCGAACACGCCCTCGTCGAAACTCCACTCGCCTTGCGAATTTGTGGGCGTTGCAAGCCCGAAGACTGGACCGTGTTCCGCAGCAACGGCGGACAGGGACAGTCCAATAACCAAGAGCACTACTACACATCTCATATTTCCTCCGCGACGCTGACACAAGTCGGCATTGCCTTGTGCGAAGCAACAACGCGGAGTTCAGATTCTCAGGATTGAGAGCAGACTGGGCGGGGAGGGAGGAGGTAGACCGAGACCTACCTGGGTTGCTTCAGCTTCAGCGATTGAAGGAACCGACAGAACGGTAATCTCAGCAACGACCTCGACAGGTGGTTGAATCTGTGCAATCGACTGAATTGACGCAACAGGCTGCGGGGCGTTGGCGGCAGTCTTGCAGCAAGGATGCTGTCCGACCCCCATGTGGCAGTTACCTGCCATCTTCTTGCAACACGCCATTTCAGCAGCCGTCATCTGCGAGTTTGGCAGACATGCGAGTGCGGGAGTTGCCAGCCAAAGAGCAACCAAGCTCAACGCCAAGAGCGAGCGACAGCGCACCATGACAAGATGCTATAGCTGCCCGCGTGCAAAGGCAAGCCGTGAATAGTACCAACTGATTGCGGCGCCACCAGAGGGGCTTTCGGCAATAAATCCCCATCAGCACCTTGCATCAGAAAATTGTTCTCCGGGATCATGCCGCCCGTGCTGCTGTCATGCTTTCGTATTCCAATTGCGACTGCGCCGGCAATAGAACCCACAGGGTATACACACCGACGGCCGTCCCGAAGGGAACATTGAAAAGAGAGATGAATCCCAGGACCAGCGCGGCCACGCGAGCCCAGGGTTCGCGATGGAGCAAACCCCATCCCGCGAAGAATCCGCAAAGCGCTTTGCCCAGGATGAGAATCGCAATCACGTTTAATAGCGGGCGCAAGAAACTCGTAGGTGCTTCCGGGGCGCCCATATCATGCAGATGAGCCATCAACGTGTTCGCGATGATATATAGAATCACCCCACCGATGGTGTTGAAGGCGGAGATCGCCAGCCAAAGAATGCCGAGCAGATGAACGTGGCTTTGCACTCGCCCGGGTCGCTGCGGAGTGGCTGCTACCGGCCCGACAACCTGCTTCCCACACCGGCTGCAAAAAGCCTGTCCCGGTTGCACCGCCGCACCGCATCCATCACAAAACATCGCTTGCCTCCCTTTGGCATTTACCAACAGATCTGCTCCAACACCTTCAAACAATCTTTAATCACAGCCGCTGATAACTGATACGGCGATTTCCGCTGTGAGTTCCCTTCTGACCGATTAATAGCCCAACCGATTATTGAAATTCGCAGCCCATAAACGAAGAGGCCACCCGGCAACAGGGCGGCCTCTTCTTTTCAAGGGAGAATAGTTCCAACGGAGGCTTAGATTCCGTCAAAACTTTCTGGAGAAAATCTTATGAGCCGAAAAAGCAGAGTGTCAAGCACTTTCTAGAGAATAAAGTACCTTGTTTTCAATGACTTCCGAAACCAATCAACAGTGGAAAAAATTGTTCCAATTTGAGACGGGAAGCCTCAAAAACGCCTCTAAGCCAATACTTCTAATGCACTTAAGACGGGTTCGGTGGACCGGCGGGGGCTGAGGAGGGGGTCGAAAGTGGGTGATCCCCGGCCTCTCCGATGTCTAAAGAAATGAAGTCGGTTTGATCGGCCCGGCCGAAAACCGGCCCGGGGAAGAACCGCCGCAACAGCACGCGAGCGCCCCCGAAAGCCAGTCCCGCCGCAAGCGACAACGCGCCCACGATAATGCATAAGATAATGATGTTGACCAGCAGATTGGCTACGTTGTCTTTCTTATCGAAATAAGTGTTTTCGTTCCAGGTAACGCTGGGGTCCCAATTCACCGCACCGAGAAGAGTCCGAGCATCACTTTCATGAAGCGGACCGGCAGCAATAGCCACGATGGGCCCGGTGCGCTTATCGAAAAACGGTCCAACATCTTCTACGGCTGCCACGCCCGCTTGAGGCGCAGCCGCATGATGGGCGGCATCGATTCGCCGCAGGTGTTCCGCGGCCAAAGCTGGCGTCGGATACTCGATCAGCATCAGCGTAGCTTCGCCGCCTGGAGTCGAATATTGCCCCAACACTACTTCCGGACTGGCGCTGAAATCGATCAAATCGGCGGGCAGAGGAGAACTGATCGCAGCCGCGGCCAGGGGGCCCTCCGCATATTTCTCGGTGTTCGCCTGATAGCCATGATGCGGCATAAAGGCAAGGATCGGCGGCAGGTTGCCGGCATTTCCGCTGGGACGCGGAAGCACACCGGCCAACTCGCGCAAACTGGCCGCCGACATCACCGATAGTTGGCTAAAGGCCGCATCGACAACAACGTGACCACGATAGAACAACACCCGCGGACCGAGCGACGCACCCTGATCTCCGATCGTTTCGCGAGCCATCCCGGGCTGAAGATAGAAACTATAAGCCCCGAAAGCGCCGCTGGCATCGTTAAACCGCGCCGCGCGAACCTTCAGCGTGCGTCCATCGTCACTCTTGTAAGTCGCGGACTCGACGTCCGTAAACCCGTATTCCTTCAACACAGCGGCATTGGTGGGATCAGCGACTACAACATCTTTGCTGGCCTGGTCGGCACCTTGCATCTGCCATCCGGAAAACTGCTTGGGGAGGATCGGCGGGGCGGGCGAATCCGCGGCAGGCGCAGCGTAGGCTATGCCGCCGAGCAAGATAACGGCAATAGATAAGAGACTAGGCTTCGAAATCCGCATGGACGCACCGCAGGGAACAGAATCCCTTTTGTAATTAGACCATAGGGCGAGGAAAAAAGTTTCAGGACGGGCAAAGCCGCATAGCAGGCCGGAAATGCGGGTTCACTCACCGGAATTCGTTTATCTCACCAAATGAGGTGCGGCGAGAGCGATAAACTCACGGGACGTGACGATTTTGGTGTTCCTCCAAAATCTGGGAAAGTGTTTTAGATTGCCAGTTACCAGATAGTCTGCGCGGGCAGCTTCGGCACATTCCAGGAATATATTGTCGTCGGGGTCGCTGGTCACTGCGAGAGACCGTGTTCGAGACACCCGAAAGCTGCGATTACGTATGAGTTGCAGCAGTTGCTGTCGAGCGTCTTTGCCAATGTGCAGTTCCGGGCGCCCCAGCACTTCCCGATACTCTTCCTGGATGGGAGGCGAGACGTAGAGCCGCGCCGGCTTGGTGACGGCGATCAGCAGGACAGTGCGCTGCAGGTTGTTCGGTCTGAGGGCGGCCGAAACCAACACGTTCGTATCAATTGTCAGACGAAGGGGAAGCACTACCGCTTCGTCTTTTGAGACCTGGCACGCTTAATGATCCGGTCGATTTCGCGTGAGGTCAACTTGCTCGTCCCGTTCCGCTCAGCCTCCTCGCCGATCACCCTCAAGACCTCAGGCTCTGGCGCGGCAAGCCGGACATAGTCGCGAATACTGAGCAGCACGGCTTTGGGAGTGCCACGCTTCTCGATAACAAGGGAGCGACGCTCGTCGTCCACCCGACGCAGGAGTTTCCCGAAATTAGTGCGCGCGTGCAACGCGGAAACGACAATCGTGCCACTCGCATCTGCTGGACTTCTCCTGGACATAACTCCTCATTTCACCTATTTGAACTGTACAGTTCGATCTCACCACGGTCAATTGATTCAGCCGAATAATTGATTCTTCAGAAATGAATTCGAGGAAGTTCCGGTGAATCTACTGCCCGGCAGCCTTATCCATCTTGCTCGCAACTTTCACGCCGCTCAAACCGTTGGCATATTTGGCGATGCCACGGTAAAGCGACTCCGCGATGCGCTGCCGATATTCACCGGTCGCGAGCCGATGCTCGTCACCCGGATTGCTGACAAACGAAATCTCCGCCAGAATCGAAGGCATGTTCGCCCCGATGAGCACGATGAAAGGAGCTTTCTTCACTCCCCGGTCGCGTATTCCGGGGCTCTTCACGGCCAGCCCGCTGTGCAGCGATTGCTGCACATCTCCGGCAAACTCGCGCGACTCTTCAATCTTTTCCTTGAGTGCGATCTTCTTCACCAGATCCTGCAACTCGTAGATGGACTTCTCCGAGACCGCATTCTCGCGCGCCGCAACCTCAAGCGCCTCCGGCGAAGAACTGAAGTTCAAGTAGTAGGTCTCGACCCCCCGAGCCGAGGGATCGTGACTCGAATTTGCGTGAATCGACACAAACAAATCAGCCCGCGCCTGATTCGCCACAGCGGTGCGCGTCTCAAGCGGAATAAAAGTATCGTTTTTGCGGGTGTAAACCACCTCCGCGCCCAGTCTCGTCTCCAGCAATTTCCCCAAACGCCGTCCCACATCGAGGACCAGATCTTTTTCTTCCAGCCCCTCAGGACCGATGGTTCCTGTATCGTGTCCGCCGTGCCCGGGATCAATCACGATCTTCCCGATCTTCAAACCCAAAGCACGAATCAGAGAACGATTGCCGCTGGCGGTAGGCCGAGCCTCGTGAATATCGAGATCCGAATTATCATTATTTTGCGGTTTTCCGGAAGCCAGCGCGCGCACAGACTTACCCTGCGAGTTGACCACTTTGCTTCTACCATCGCCGGAAAACTTGTCTCGAGACGAATCGCCGATGCTCTGCTCGGCATCGTCGGCATCGACCACCTTCTTTACCACTGCGCCTTGCGACTTTTTATTTGCGCCCGTCCCAGGCGCCAGAATCTTCGCATCGTCGCCAACGTCCATGCTGACAACTGGAACCTTCTCAGCCTTCGCAGCAGCAATCTGAGTCGCAGTATCTGGCGTCACTTCCGATGCATTCACCGGGGCGTCCGCGTCCGGAATGTTTTGCGCCCTGGAGTCAGCATCCGGCTCTGTCACTGTATTCGCCGCGTCCTTCGCTTGCCGCGCGCGCCCACTCTTGCCGTGAATATCGATAATCAAACGATAAGGATTGGGCAGCAGGAAAGCGTCGTAATCGGAGAGCGTATCGACATCGAGTACAACTCGGGTGCGCCCGGGCACGAATTGCGCGACACGAACTTTCTTGAGGAAGCCGTCGTCAACGTCGAAACTCTTGCCGACTAACGTTGAAGCGAGTTTGGTATCGCGCAAATCGAAAAAAATGCGCGCCGGACTGTCAATCCGCTGCGAGGAGAATTTCACATCCCCTTCTACGTCAATAGCCACGCGCGTGTAGTCCGGCGTAGACCAGTGCCGGATTCCGGTCACCCGTGGAAATCGCCCGGGATGCGGAGTCGAAGACTGCTTGGCAGTTTCGGTGGGAGGGAGTTGATCTTCCAATTCGACCGCCGCGACCTCGTTGCCGCTTTTCCCGGCGTCTTTGTTCGGGCTCTTATCTCTTTGTTTGCCCTCGGCTTGTTTGTCTTCGGCTGGTTTATCTTCCGCTTGTCTGCCCCCGGCTTGTTTGCCCCCGGCGACCGGCGACCGGTGAGTCTTTTCCGAAGCCAACTGCTGGTTCAGCTCGGTAATAGCGTCGCGCGCGCCGTCCGCGAGACGATTGTGAGGATAGTGCCGCAAGAAATCCTGAAAGGTAGCGCGAGCCGCTGCGGGATCGCCGAGATCATCCTTATAGATTTCGCCGATGGTAAACAGCCCGTCGAAACGATACTTGCTGCCGGGATACTCGCGCCGCAGAAACTTGTATTGCTCGATGGCTGCGTGCAGGATCTTGTCGTCGTCGAAATGCCGCCCCATCTCCACCAGGGTCTCAGCGACGGCCACTACGCTGGGGTCGGCTTTGCTGGACGCAGGCGCGCCCAGATAAACAGAACGGTAGGCATTCAAGACGCGCTGGTAGTCGCGCCGAGTCCGGTCGGCGAGAGGCCGTCCGTTCAACGCCTCGCGCATGCGCTCTGCGCTTGAAAAATGCTCCCGCGCCCAGGCCTCGGAGTGGCGCGCGCGGCCGTGCATCGCCGGAGCGCAGACGGCGAGCATCAGCAACCCTCCCCACAGACTCCGCCGGCACAATGAGCTCTTCAAAGTAACTCGCTAACTGAACGCGACCGCGCTTCTGGGCTTCTGTTGTTGCTTTTTCGAATCGGTTGTTGAACCGATCACATGGGTCCCTGAGAGCTAACTATCAAGAGAATACCAATAAACAGATGCCTTAAACCTACTCGGTGTTGCTGATGTAGAGTACGCCGCGCGCGTCCCGCTGCACGCGCACCGGGTCGCGCGAGGCCCCAGCATTAAAATCGAAGCCGCCGTAATACAGATTGGTAATGCGCCGCACGTAGTTCTGCGTCTCGGCGTAATGCGGAACCCCAGAACTGCGCGCCACCGCGCCTGCGCCCGCGTTATAAGCGGCCAGCGTCAGCTTGATGTCGCCCCCGTAATTCTCCAGAAGCTGCTTTAGATGCCGCACTCCGGCATCCACATTTTGCTCAGGGTCAAACGGATTGTTCACCTTCAGTTGACGCGCCGTCGAAGGCATCAGCTGCATCAGGCCCATAGCCCCTTTGCGCGACACCGCATTGGGATTGAAGTTCGATTCGACCTTCACCACGGCGCGCACCAGGTTGGGATCCACGTTATGCCGCGCCGCCGCCTGCTCGATTGCGCTATCGATATCACCGACCGTCGCCGCCGCTGAGCCAAAGTTTGCGGCCGCAATCTTCGCCTGTGCCGACTGACTCGACTCGTGCCCGAAATACTGATTCACCTCGGCTGCCGCCGACCGCGCCGCTCGCATCGATGCCGCATTCGGCGGAGGCACCGGCTTCCAGCGATTTTCCTTCGA
The DNA here is from genome assembly GCA_963789875.1 of uncultured Acidobacteriaceae bacterium. Taxonomy (GTDB): domain Bacteria; phylum Acidobacteriota; class Terriglobia; order Terriglobales; family Acidobacteriaceae; genus Sulfotelmatobacter. The sequence continues at coordinate 646,996 of CAWBMI010000004.1, forward strand.
ACTCCAATACATCAGCGAGCGTCGAGGAGCTTGTGCTTGTTCCGTGTGAGCCGGAGCTGACGCCGCCGAATCGTTTACATAGACCTTGCGCCCGTGTTCGTCGCTGGTTGTGATCTTTTGGGACGAACTTTGGGACTGGCTCTCACCGCTTTCGGCGAAAAGCTGCGGCGCGGGACTGAAAAAAAGGGAGGTCGCGGCTACGGTGATGGCCATCAGGGCGAGTTGCAGGCGCTTTCGCATTACCGGGTTCTCATCCACCTTTATATTTGGCAAGGCATACCTCGCCTCAGCCGACTCATACCCGGAACCTGACGGAGAATTCTTCAACCAGAGTGAGTCGATTATAGGCGGGGGACCAAGGACGGGCAATCTATCTAAAGGCCGTAGAACCACCGAAGTAATCTATATAACTCCATGGAAAAAAGGGGCTTAACGCTATGTTAGGTTACCTGCGCCCCCCGTTTGGATTGCCGGTGGCAGCAGGCTTGGGAAAAACGACTTGGTCTTGTGGGTTGTGTTATTGGGGCTCGTGGATATACCGATGTTCCCCCCACCTAACCCCTATTTCGGCTCGACATCCGTCGGTCGCAGAAGTAGTCTTGCCCGATGAATCCAACACTCAAGGCAGTTCTCTGGGCCGTGTTTTGGTTTGTTTTGGGTCATCTTAGTTGCGCAGTCATGCATCACCTGCATCATTACGGGCGCGGATAGCATCTTTTCTAAGTTGACGGGGGCTTCGCGATATGCCTGAGGGGTGCGCCCTTCATTAATACTTCTGCGGAATGACTTTAGAGTTCTTGCCCCCTGGCAACCTGGCCGGGCAGAAGAAATGTTTTGGGGAGCTTACCTTCGCCACACAGTTTGAAGGAGCCGAAGTCTTTGTACCTTGGCCCCGCCGGCACAGCCAGCTTCAAATCAATCCAGACGCGCAATTTATTGAGGTCCTCAACGCTGATTTGGCTGTCGTGCATGCGCTCGACAAGGTGGTCGCGAACGGCGGCGGGAAGCCGGGACCAGCTTTCGATCTGAGGCATGTTTCACCGGAAATCATTCGCCAAAGACGAAGCGGCCCAGTTCATCGCCCAACTCCTTGACTTGCTCAGGATCGCTGGCGGCGCGGAATCGTTCGGCTAGCTGAAAGAATGCCTGCTCTTTTTGCCGCTCAGCTGCGATGCCTTGCTCGATGAGTTCCAGCAGCACTCGGTTGTCACTCAGGGCACGCCGCTTGGCGATGTTTTCGACTTGCTTGGCAATCTTGGGCGGCAGGGTTATGCTGCGCCGGACTTGTTTTCCTCGGGCTCGTTTCGGGGCTGGCATGGCCACACCAGTATACACCACTTTGGTGCATCGAATACTCTTCCTAATTGTTAGAAAGGTTCGTCTCGAGGGTTTCACGATGAAGGCGCAGACCCGGTCGGTCACTGCTGGCCGGTTTCGCTCTTCAGCTTTACGCTGAGTTCGCCCACTAACTTTGTGTTGTTCACCAGCGCCTGGCGGAGAATCTCCGCTTGCTGCTTGGCAACGGGCCAATCCTGTTTTTCCACGGCCTCCGTTAGCCCCGGCAGTTCCAGGTGGGCGTACGTGTAGCGCGCGCCGTAGAGAATGTGCTTGAACCACGGGCGTCCGGGGATGCCGTCAGGGTTCAGCCAGTTGCGTTCAACTTGCATCGCGCCGTGATTGATCGTGCCCGCCAGTTTCGCGTCGATCCCTCCCGCGGCCAAGGCGCGGGCTGCTGATTCGTCGAGGCGTTTGCCGGCCGCCTCGAAGTCATCGATCGCATCCAACACCAGCTTCAAATCCAGCGGCAAGCTCTGTGTCGCAGTGGGCGCTGGTTCCAACAGGGTCTTGTTGTACTTTGCCAGTTCATGTACGAACTGGCGAATGTTGCTGGCATAACTGGCGAAGTCGAACGGCAGCAGATCGGCGTTCGCGAGACGCAGCGCCAACACTCCCCACAGTTGGGACATCAGCGTGTGATAGCGGTAGCCGGGATCGCCGAAGTGATTCATCCAGAAAAAATCGTCGTAGGCGGAGTGGTAAACGCCGTAAGGACCTTCGAATCCCAAGCCGAGAACGGGCATACCCACAAAGTTAAGGAAGACGGTGTGGTCGCTGCCGCTCCCGATGCGCGTGTCCGCCAGATTAAAATCGGTCACTTCTTCGGACTCTTTGGCTTCGCGCCGCTCTCGGGCCGTTGATTCTTTCCAGGCTTGATAAAGAGTTTTGCCGGAGGGATCCTGCAACGTGCGCGCGGTTTCGAGCAGCATCGGAGCCAGCGATGCCACGGCCTGACCGTGAAAATCAGCGCCCGACGTGGCCTCATCCACGTTGATGTAAGCCACTGCCTTGCTGCGCAGCTCGTCGACAAACTGCTCCCCCCACTCGGTCGAGCCCGTCAGGCCAACCTCCTCGCCGTCCCAACTGCAGACTACCAGCGTGCGCCGCGGACGCATTCCGCTTTTCGCCAACTGCCCCAGCGCGCGCGTGAGTTCCATCATCGACGCAGTCCCGCTGCTGGGGTCGACGCCGCCGAAGACCCACGCGTCGCGATGATTGCCCAGCACGATCCACTCATCGGGTAACTGCGCGCCGCGAATGCGGCCTTCGACTACGTAGTAGGGTTGAGTGGAATTATCCATCTCAATTTTCACGTGCACTTTCACACGCTGGCCGCCGAGGTGATACTTGATCGGCAGTCCGCCCTGCCAGGCCTCAGGAGCGACCGGGCCATCCATCTGCGCCAGAAGCGGTTTGGCATCGTGCCACGAGAGCGGCAGCGCCATGATCTTCGGAATCGAAACCGCCTCTTCGACCGGAATGCGCTTCGCGCCGGGAATCGACGCCCAGCCCGGCGTGAGCGGATCGCCCGGCACCATGAAGTCGTACGTAATCGCGCCGCGCTGTATGTGATACTCCGGACCCCACGGTCCGCTGGGAACGACCTTGCCCTTCTTGAATCCATCTTCAGCGGGATCGCTGTAGATGAGAATCGCTGCCGCGCCTGCGCGCTGCGCGGTGAGCGCCTTGAATCCGCGATAGCTGTAGGGATTGGAGTAGCGGACTAGAACCACCTTGCCTTTCACGTCGATCCCCTGCTGCCGCAGAAGATCGTAATCTTCGGGATTGCCGCTATGCGCATAGACTAGCGGAGCCGTCACTTCGCCGGAGGCCGACATGCCACTCCATGCAGAACTGATGGCCTTGTTCTTCATGTCGGGGTCGCCGGGGACGGGCAACTCGCGCAGTCCAGCGCGATAATGCACCGGGGCAACCATTTCCAGAAAAGTTGACTTGGGATTGGAACCGTAAACGTCGTAGCGGCGGATGATTACGTCTTCGAGGCCCTCGTGCCGCCACTGGTCGGCAATATAGCGAGCCAGTTCATTATTGCGCACCGAACCCGCGACGTGCGGTTCGGCGGTGAAAATGTGATGCTGGCGTCGCTCTTCGTCCGGCGTGGGTATGGCTTTGAATTTACTTTCGATCTCGGACTCGCGTACGGCGCCAGCAGGAGTAAAGCCAAGAATCGACGGCTTGGCTTGGCCTTGAGCAAACAATGGAGAAGAGAAAACGAGCGCTATGCAACCTAGCACGCTCGCAAGAAATAACATGCGCCGGCGCAAGCTCATGAACGGCATCTCCTCGACAGCCGAGTGAATGCATCCGAGACGAAGTATTTTTGATCTGGAACTGCCTACTCCGCGTTATTTTGCGTTGTAGATTTCTGTCAGCAAATCCGGCTTCGATTCGTCGCGCACCAGGTGCGGGTAGCGCTCTCCGCCGTGGTAATCGAGTTTGAAAGTTTTGTAATAGTCGGTGTTTTCGACGAGCAACTCGATCGGCTGGTCGCTGGTTTTGCTGGCCTTGAGCGCGTCCCGCAGAGTGTCGGAGGAGTAGCGCCGGCCATTCACTCCGATCAGCTTCATACCCGGACCCACGCCGGCCGCAGCCGCCGGCAGGCCTTCGATCGTGTCTACAATCGTGCCATCTTCACGCAGGTTGAGGCCGATGGAATACTTTGCATCGACGTAATGCGAGGTACATTCGCCGCCGCAATTCATTCCAGAGGGAGTTTCGTCGTAGACCAGTTTCCAACCGCTTCCATCAACTCCGCCCAAGGGAGCCCCGGGGCCGTGGTTGGTAAGGCGCTCGGTCCAGAAGCCGCGCCAGTCGTAGGCGACGACCTGGTTCAGAGCATTCACGACATCGTCGAACGTGTAAGTCTTGACCATTGGCGGTGTGTTGGGAGCGCCGTGAAACAGCTTGCAGAAATCGTCCAGCGTTTTCTTGCCTTTGCTCTGTTGCCGAATGACGACATCCGCCCACAGCCAGTTAAGTGTGTCTTCATCGTAGAAGTCGGTCCCGCGCCGCCAGGACTGCCAGGCGTGAGGAGAAAAATATAGTTCCGCGGCATCGTCCGCCGTGTCTTGCAGGTTGCGCCATGCTCGACCCGGAGTGTGGTCGAGAGCGGCCGCAGTTAAAGCCAAATCGTCGCGAGCTTCTTGCTCGCTGAGCAATCCGCTGCGAGCCGTAAGCACGGTGCCGAGATAATTGGTGAGACCCTCGTAGACCCAGAGCAGATCGTCCTGCATGGGCTGCTGGTAATCGGGAGTGGCGAGATCGGCTGGGCGCCGGTATTTTCCATTCCACGAATGAACATACTCGTGAGGGAGGAGACTAGCTTCACCCTTACGTAAATTCTCATCGACCAGGCCGCGCTCATCGACGCGGCTGTCGTCAGATTCGTGATGCTCCAATCCAAAGTGCGCGACATGATCGCTCAAACTGTAAAGAAAGTGATAATCGCGGTAGTGATGCGCGCCGAAAAGTTTGTAGGATTGTTGGACCAGATTTTTGTAGTGATCCCAGACTTCCTGGGGAGGTTCAAGCGCGGCGGCGCTGTCGGCGGCAATATCCATCTCCACGAGAGGATCGTCCGCAAGTTTTACGACCTTCAGGAATTCGCCGGTGATCACGGGAGAATCGATCAAGGTGGTCAGAGAAGCGGGCTGGAACCTGATTATCGTTGTGTCGTTCGTGCCGCCGATTCCGGCGATGGGCAGCGGAGTTCCATATTTCCAATGAGCGGGAAGTTTCAGTGAGGCCTCATAGGTGATTTCGTCGGATTTCCAACCCTGGGGGTAAAGCAGAACCTGGTTCCAACTAATCACCGCCATCTTGTCCGTGGCGGAAGAACCGGCCGAGAAGCCGCCTTCGAAGGTCGCAGGAGAGAGAAAATCTAGTTCGCCGCTGACTTCACTTTCGCCGGCAGGGACTTCGACGTGCAGAGTGAAAGCGTCGAGCAGATCGCGGCGCCACTTCAAGGTTTTCCCGCCGGCAAAAAATTTCAGTCCGGCGAGATCGATGAGCGGACCGTCGGGGGCATGCTCACCTGGAATCCACTTCGGATAATACAGCGTGAGTTCTCCGGCGCTGGCGGGAATTTTCAGCTTGGCGTGGAAGATCTTGCGCGGGGCCGAGCTCGCATCGACGAAAATGGTTATGGTTGGCGGCGTGGCGGACCAGCCGGAAAGAGAAATGCACATAATACACACGACTCCCAAGACTCTTGAGAGTTTCATTCCATACCCCCCTGGGTCGATCAATGGCGTCGATCAATGGCGTCGATCAAATTGCTTTGATAAATCGATTCAATGCGATGCAGAATTTTAGACTATAACAGGCAGCGCGAGCATCGGTACAGGGACGCATCCGCGCTGCTATCATGCCTCGATGTCGCGGCGCGGAAAGTTCATCACCTTCGAAGGGCTCGACGGAACCGGCAAGAGCACGCAAATGCGCAAGCTGGCCGCGGCCCTGCGCGTGGCTGGACACAAGGTTGTCGAAACGCGCGAGCCGGGAGGAACCGCGGCGGGAGAGAAGATCAGAAAAGTTTTGCTCGACTCCGCTACTCAAGGCCTGTCGCCGCTCGCGGAAATGGCGTTGATGTTCGCATCGCGAGCGCAGCATATCGCGGAGGTAATCCAGCCGGCGCTCGACCGCGGATCGATCGTTCTCTGCGATCGTTTCACCGATTCCACCGAGGCCTATCAGGGCAGCGGCCGCAAGCTCGGCAGCAAGGCAGTGCTGGAATTGCACCGCGTGCTTTGTGGAGACCTTCAGCCTGATCTAACCATACTGCTGGATTCGGATCCGGCGATGAGCATCGGCCGGGCACGGCGCAGAAACCAGAATGCTACTCGCGCTGCAAGTCACGGCTCCGATAAAAGCGCGGTCAAACATCATGGCGACGAAAATCGCTTCGAGCAGGAGACTCGCGCCTTCTTCGCCCGCGTGCGTGCAGGGTATCTCGAGATTGCAGCGAGAGAGGCGCAACGCGTTGTGGCCGTCGATGCCAGCGGTACGCCGGTGCAAACGCACCGCAGAATTATGGAAGTTATGGGAAAGAAGCTCAAGGTCGCGCGCGAATCGCATGATCGCCAAGCTTTGGGACGGTAGCACGGTACATGTGGAAATTGATGTCACGCTATTCGGCTTTGACATTCTTGCTAAAATGACATACTATAAAAAATGTCATGGGCGTTAAAGAAAGTCTTGCTCGCATTAACGAAAACGGCCGAGTGGTTATCCCCGCTGCCTTTCGTCGCGCTCTGGGTCTCCAATCGGGCGACAAAATTGTCCTGCGCATCGAAAACGATGAACTGCGAATCACTACATTGCGACAGCGCTTAGCCAAGGCGCAGGAAATAGTTCGTAGGCATATCCCTGCGACTGAGTCGCTGGTGGATGAGCTAATTGCAGACCGTCGCGAGGCGGCGCGGCGTGAATAGAGTCGTGCTGGACTCTTCGGCGCTTCTCGCGATACTCCATCAGGAATCCGGCGCCGAAATCTTCGCCCGCCGTCTTGATTTGCTGGAGAACGCCGCGATGAGCACGGTGAACGCTGCCGAGGTGTATGGCAAACTGCTCAATCGCGGAATCGGTTCTGAGGTAGTGTGGGAAACTGTGATCGGGTCTGTCCCCGAGATCGTCGATTTCGATAAGCAGCAGTCCAAGATCGCGGGGGAACTGCTTCCTCAAACTCGTTCCATTGGATTGTCGTTAGGTGACCGCGCGTGCCTAGCGCTCGGGATCGCACTCAAAGCGCCGATCTATACTGCGGATCGTGCCTGGAAGGGCCTGAAGCTGGGGGTTTCGATTCACGTTATCCGCTGATTCTGGCCGCGCGGCGCAAGGGAGTTCTTGTGAAGTTGAAGAAATGGCTGCTAGGGTGGATCATAGCCAGCTTAGTTCCACCGCTCCTATTTCTCATCGTCTGGGCTGTTTCCGGTTATTTACTAGGAATCGAAGTTTTCTGGCCAGGCGCAATGGGCCTCATGTCGTTGGAAAATCGACCACAAACGGCCTTAGTCGTTCTCGTTTGGGTGATGTGTATAGGGACAAATGTCGTCCTGTATGCCGTCATCGGCCTCCTCCTGTGGCCGTTCACTCTCATGAAGTCCAAAGGGCCTTCCGTTGGAAAGGAGGAGGAGGATTGAGCTTCTCTGACTTTCACGGCAACGCGGAAACGGTTCGTCGCCTGCGCGACACGCTGGCACGCGCGCGCTTTCCACATGCGGTAATTCTCTCCGGAGCACGCGGCTCGGGCAAGTACACGCTGGCGCTCATGCTGGCGCAGGCCTTGAATTGCCAGAGCCCGACTCTCACGGATGGGCTCCCAGATTTCTGCGGCCAATGCTCGAACTGTCGCCGCATCGCGCAGGCTGCCGATCTCGACGCGCGCTTCGCCGAGGCGGTCGAGGCGCGGGAAGGCCTTCGCGAAACCGACAAGAAAGATACGCGCCTGTTTGTTCAGACTCATCCGGATGTCCTGATCATTCCTCCCGATCCTCCGCAGATGATGATTAAAGTGGATCAGGTGCGGCGCGTGATCGAGACCATCTACTACCGTCCGGCGGAAGCGCGCGAGCGGGTGTATATCTTCACTGACTCCGCCTTCATGAAAGAGGCGGCGAATTCTTTGCTCAAAGTTCTGGAAGAGCCACCAGAGTTCGCCACGATTTTCTTACTCTCGGAAAATCCAGGCGAACTGCTCCCCACGATTCGTTCGCGATCCATGGTCTTTCCTCTTGCTGCCGTGCCGGTGGCGGAAGTTGAGAATTACTTGACGAAGCAGCGTCCGGAGTGGAAGCCGCAGCAACGCGCTCTGGTCGCTAGATTGAGCGAGGGAGCTTTGGGCCGAGCGCGCAGCTTCAATGTAGAGGCGTACATCGCCGCCCGCGCCGACGCAATGGCGATTCTCAATTCCGCGCTATCGGGCGGCGAACACACCCAGCTTTTTAAAATCACCGAATCCTATCGCGCCGGAGCCGAAGGCCGTGACAAGACCGAGCAACTTCTCCGCACTCTCTATTCCCTGTTGCGCGATCTCATGTTCGTCGGATCTGGGTCACCGGGGTTGGTACACAATACCGACATTCACAACCAGCTCACGAAACTGGCTGAGTCCGCAGACTTCGAATGGATTGCCGCGGCCTCCGATCGTTTGGCCGAAGTAGAAAGAGGCATGCGCCGCAATCTGCTGCGCTCGTTGTCACTGGATGACTTGAGTCTGGCCCTCGAGAAGGTGTGACCGCGCGAAGTCCACTGTGACATCTAACCTTGCCCTCCACAGCCCCGTCCGCCAATCATAAAACTGGAGGTTCTCCGCGCCAGAAAAGGGGCAGAATTACTTGCCACGGACGTGAAGCGACGGCAACCGTGCGGAGGACCTGAACTAACTTATTTGGAAACAGGATTTTGTCGGCAACCTACTGATCCCAATAGATCACTGCGCGATTTCTCGGTAAGCTGATGATTCTGATACCGCACCAGCCCCCCAGGGATGGGTCGCAGAATTGGAAACTTAGTCGAATGCAAACGCGACCTGCTCAATCGGCGCGCCCCACACTGGAGCAAAAGACTGCCGATGCAGCGGCGTCGGCCCATGTTCGCGCAAGGCCGCCAGATGCTGCGGCGTGCTGTAGCCTTTGTGCGCGGCCAGGCCGTACTCGGGAAAGATCGCGTCCCACTCGCACATCATGCGGTCGCGCTCGACTTTCGCCAGAATCGAAGCCGCCGCAATCGAAGCGGAAACCGCATCACCGTGGATAATCGCCCGCTGCGGCAATTCACAATCCAGTTTCACTGCGTCGACGAGCAAATGATCTGCCGCGGGCTGCAGGCGCATTACCGCTTCAAGCATCGCCAGCCGCGACGCCTGATAGATGTTGATTTGATCGATGCGCGCCGCATCCACGGCTGCGACCGCCCAAGCCACAGCATGCTCGCGAATCCGCGGCGCCAACAACTCGCGGCGTTCCGGCAACAACAACTTGGAATCCCGCAGGCCGCGAACGCGGTACTCGCGGTCGAGAACTACAGCCGCCGCCACCACCGGACCAAACAGCGAGCCGCGCCCCACTTCATCCACGCCGGCAACCATCGTCGCGCCCCCGGCCCAGGCATTTTTTTCATAACGCAGCGTGCAGCGCAATCTTTTCAGCAGCCGCAATTTCGCAGCCGCCGGGGAAAGCTCAAACTCGGACGAACTTTTCGCCACACTTGGCATCGAGAGGAGTTGTGTGTCCTCCATCTTCACTCGCCCGCCGAGATTCTTGCAAGCAGCAAAAGCGGCGACGCGAATTCTCGGCGTATCTCTCGAAATGCGGAGCGAAGTAACGCCATCAGTAACCATTACCACGATTACGAACGTACATTGTCCGGTAGGACATGTACTGCTATGTTCACATGAGATTAGAAGTCTAAGGAGCAACGTGGTGAGCGCAGAAATCATTCCCACGCAGTCCCAGCCAGATGTTGTCGGGGTAGAGAAGTTGATCCATCTGGCGCTCCCGGTCCGCCTCACGCACATGCAGAACGGCGGTCGTGGGGGACAGGAGCTGGCGTGCACTTACGACATTCACCCGCGGGGGGCGCGGCTGCTGAGTTTTCGCGACGTCAAAGTCGGCGACCTGATTACCGTCGAACGCGGACGCCATAAGTCCGTGTGCCAGGTGCTTTGGACCGCTGATCCAGAGTCCGCGCTGCGCGGCCAGTTCACGGTGGAGTGCATGGAAGGCAGCCGAAGTCCGTGGGAAGAAGAGTTACGGCAGGTCGAAGAACATTACTTGCCGATTCTCGGCCCAAACCAAAAATCCGGAATCGCCCCGCCCCGCAGAGGGGAGAATCGCCGCCGCCGGCCGCGCTTCCAGATTGAAGGCCAGGCAGATGTAGCAGAAATCGGAGGGAAGTCTCGAATGGAAGGACGCCTGGAACAGATCTCCGAACTAGGTTGCCTTATCAGTGCCAGCGAACTACTGGCACCCGGCACCGGCCTGCGGCTGGTTCTAAATATGTGCGACGTAAGCGTCGCGCTGCGCGGTCAGGTGCGTTGCACGAATGAGGGCCGCGCCATGGGCGTGGAGTTTGACGCGATCCGCCAGGGCGATCGCCCTCTGCTCGATTACGTTCTGAACCGGCTGAAGAAACCGCGAATCGAAGACTTCGCTGACCTCGAAGTAATCACCGAAATTCCCGCCACGGTCGCGGGATAGAAGTCGCCAGCGTCCGAATCTGCCTGCAACAATCAGGATTCGAGCTCAGCTCGGCTTCTCGACATCGCGCAGCCGAGCCGCTTTGCCTTTGAGACCGCGCAGATAATACAGCTTGGCGCGACGAACTTTGGAGGAGCGCAGCAGATCGACTTTATCGATCACTTTGGAGTGGACTGGAAAAATACGCTCGACCCCTTGTCCAAAGCTGATCTTTCGCACGGTGAAGCTGGCCTGCGGACCTTTGTCGCGCTTGATCACCACTCCTTCGAAGGCCTGCAATCGTTCTTTGTCGCCTTCTTTAATCTTGACGTGAACGCGAACCGTATCGCCCGGATGGAACGCGGGAATATCGGTGCGCTTAGTCTTGGCCAGCAATTTTTCAATGATTAAGTTCGACATGAGTTAATCCCTCTTCCGAAATTTTCGAATCCGATCTCACTCGCGACCTGGATTTCGCAAAACTCAGCAATGATTTTTTGCGCTTCCGTTCCGATCAAGTTCGCGCAGAAACTTTTTGTCTTCTTCGGCGAGCACCGCGCCTTCCAGCAAGTCCGGGCGGTTACGCAAAGTCTTCTCCAGCGCCCGCCGCCGCCGCCAGCGCCGAATCTCTTCGTGATTTCCCGACATCAGCGCTTCAGGAACTGCGATCCCACGAAACTCCGCCGGTCGCGTGTAGTGCGGATAATCCAGCAACCCATTCGACCCGCAAGTCGAATCCGCACCGCCTAAGCTCTTTACCTTCGCCTCAACTGTGAACGACTCCTGCTGCGTCGAGGCTTGGTTGCCCACCGCTCCCGGAAGCAACCGCATCACAGCTTCTACGATCACCGCAGCGGCTATTTCGCCGCCGCTCAGTACATAGTCGCCGATGGAAAGTTCCCGATCGGCAAGAAAATCTGTTACGCGCTCATCCACGCCTTCGTAACGGCCGCAGATCAGAATAATACGATCCAGCGCCGCTAACTCTCCAGCAACTTTCTGTGTGAACCTTTCGCCTTGCGCCGAAAGCAAAATTACCGATTCTTTCGCTCTCCGCGCAATACGTTCATCGCGCGGCGCCACGACCATCGACTCCAAACACTCAAACAGCGGTTCCGGCTTAAGCACCATGCCTTCGCCGCCACCGAACGGGCGATCATCCACCGTATGATGGCGATCGTGCGTAAACTCACGCAGATCTTGAACTTCAAGTTTCGCCAGCCCCATTTCCTGAGCCCGGCGCGTGATGCCGTAATCCAAAGGTCCGCGAAAGAAGTCCGGAAAAATCGTGACTATGTCGGCCTTCATCGCAAACCTAAATCCCTAACCCAGAGAACACAAAGTTTAACCCGGCGATCCTCTCTGTCCCCTGTGCTTCATGCCTTTTCTCGCCCCCTGCGCTTGCTCGCGTTTTTCTTCAGCGGTCAGCGGAGCGTTCACTTCGAGCAATCCTTCGGGCAAATTCGTGAGGACGCGCTTTTGCTTTATATCCACGCTCTCATCGAACGGGCCAGCAAGATACGCCTCAGCGAAGGGGACTTCTAACAACCTCGCTCGCGCATCGCGCACAATTAACAGCGGCGCTTCGCCCGCTCCGAACTGAACTTCTTCGACGACTCCGATCTCGCGGCCCTGATCGAGAACGGCACAACCCACCAGGTCGCTGACGTAATTCCAACCAGTCTCTAATTCCGAACGCTGGCTGCGAGGAACTTGCAGTTCGCATCCGATGAGCGTTTCGGCCTCCGAGATGGAATCCACTCCTGTAAACTTCAGGACCAGCAATCCCTTGTGCGGCCAAAGATCTTCGACTTCCAGTTCCCGCCGTTCAACGCCATCGCGGGGCAGCGCCAACAACTTCATGCCTACAGAAAATCGATCGAACCGGTTGCTGAAAATCTCGCCCGCAACCTCGCCGCGGCGGCCCTGAGTCTTCACCACGCGGGCCAGCGTAATGAACTCTGCGTCTGTTTCAGGATGGCGAATGGTCCGGTTCCCTGCCCGAAGCGCCGCGCCCAAAGGCGATCTCACAACCGGCATTTGCGGCATGCCTGAAGGCACGCCCTGATACAACCCACCTTACAAACTTCCAGCCAAGCGCCGACTATGCCTCAGCCCGCTAGTCGATAACTTCGAGTGTGTAGCGGCGTCGTGCCCGCACTCCGGCAGCGTTCAAAAGCGTGCGCAGCGCGCGTACGTTGCGCCCCTGCCGACCAATAATTTTACCGACGTCTGCTTCCGCAACTTCGAGTTCGATCACGTCGTCATCGAGATGATCAACATAGACCTCGTCGGGAGCGTCGACGATCCACTTGGCGATCTGCTCGATCAGTGCCCCGACGTTTGCCGTGGTTTCAGTCATGGCTCGCTTAGGCGACAGAAACTGCGGCGGTCGGCGCGGGTTTGGAGTAGAGCTTGCCCACGCGATCGGACATTTGGGCGCCCTTCGAGACCCAGTAATCCACGCGTTCGCGCTTAAAGTCCACGCTGGCCGGGTTGGTGCGGGGATTGTACGTTCCCACAACTTCCACCGGGCGGCCGTTGCGCGCGCGCTCCTTCTCGATCACGACAATGCGGTAATGTGGTTGTTTGCGCGCACCCATGCGCGATAGTCGAATCATTAACACAGATATATATCCTTGTTCCGGAAGAGTCCGGCGAGGTCTGGACAAACACTTATTATGCCGGAGGTTAGATGGAATGGCAAGGAGGCGGTTGAAATTTCCTCCCGAGACTAATCGGACTGCCCTGCACTGCGCCCCCGGGAGGCTCAGGGGTGACAAACCGCGCAGGCTTTGGCTACTAGTCTCAACATGATCGCGGAGATTTACTTTTCTTGCCTGAGCGGTATTCCCTCTTCTTGGCTGAACTGCCGCAGCGACCCATCCAGATCCGTGGCGGGATTAATATGCGGGTGGCCTTTTCCGACGTGACCCCTCTTCAACCAAGCCATATAGAGGCGCCGATGTCCTGCCTCCGGCAGCCTTGCGATTAGTTCTGGAGACTGCTCAAGCTCGGGCTTGTCGTATTGATCACTGATTTTTTGTTTCCTTGGGAGTTCATCGGCGTCTCCCCGGTGTCTTCGTGGTTTCTTCGTAGTATCTCCTTCCCCAGGATCAAGTTCGGCAGCCGGTGGCCCTGACGTCTTTTTCTGACCGGGTTCGGACTTTGGAGGCTTCTTGCCCGTGCGGGCTGGGTCGGCCTTCCGACCAGGCGCTGAAGTGGTTCGTGCAGGATCAATGCGTTCCGCGTGTGGGACATCCCTAGTTGTATTTGCAGCCACCTTGGCGACGTGGCTCTGAGGCGGAACTGGCGGATCGTTGACTGGCGGCTTGTCCTTGAAAATGGGATGAGAAGCATCCACCTTCACGCCCTTTTGGGCCGTATTCATAGTTGGTGCGTCGGTGTCGAAAAGCCGTCCTTTGGGTACCCCGGAGCCCTGGCCTCCTCCTTGCCTCGCCTCGAGAGCCGGTGGCCTTCCATGGGCCACCTTCACGCCTGGCTGTATGGGCGCTGTCCCTTTCGCCACGCCGCTAGCGGCTGGGACTTCGGCGTCACCAGGCGCCAGTTCCGGCGGCTTAGGCGGGGCTTGGAAACCAGGAACTTCCGGACCGGCTTTCGGTATCCCCAGTCTAGCGGCTCGGGCGGAGGCAGCGCTCTGAGCGAGCATGCCGGCATTTGCAGCAATCTCTCCATAGTTGGCGACTTTCTGCGCCATCTCTGGACTGAGAAACTGGCGAAGCCCTTTCGTTACCGCCTGATTAACGAGAGTCCTAGGATCTCCTCCCTGTAGCTCGCGATATCCCGCTCCGACCACATCCGCGCCGTACGCGCAAGCCGCATAGGCGCCGAATCCGAGGGATTCACCCGTACCGACCGCACACGTCCCTATGCCTTCGACAACTCGCCCTGAGAACTTTATCGAGTTCCCCAGTCTTTCCCAGAAACTGAGTTTTACTTCCACCACTTCCTGTTTTACGTGGCTTTCCTGAGTATCGAAGCGGTTTGTAGCGAAATTCCAATTGCTGATGCTCCAGGTCTCGTCATCAATGACGATGAAACTTTGCAACTTTGGCGCAGTCGCGTCCCATGTGATTTCCACAAAATGATGACGGTTCGGGTTGATGAGCGCCATAAAGTTTCCGTCCATCGACTTCGCGATATAGCCAAGACGATTGACGTAGACGCCATACAGAGATGTGAGCGTAGCAATGGGCCGGGCCGCATCGGCATCAGATGGTGCTTCGGTCGCAAGCTGTCGTTGAATTGCGCCAGAAGATGACGGTTGCTGAACCGTGTGAACAAGTTCGTGGGCCAGAAGACGGCTGCGGTCCTCGTCCCCTGTTGAGAATTGTCTGTCGCCGAAGACCATCTGGTTGCCGACTGTATAAGCGCGAGCGTTGACTTGGCGGGCGGATTCAGCTGCCGCCCGATCGGAATGGGTGCGGATGTGACTGAAGTCCATGCCGAACCTTGGTTCCATGAAGGCCCGGGTCGCCGCATCCAGCGGCTGGCCGGGAGAACGCAGGACTTCGTTGACACTGACTGGTGCCCCGGTGTGGCCGGAGCTAGCGCCATCGCCTTTCATTTGCAAGGACTGCATTTGCCTTTTCTTCTCACAATCGTCACAACTTCCGCCGCAGGGGTACTCGCGCTGGACTTCCGCTTCGGGCATGCGCATTACTTGTTCGGCAACGCGGTCGGCCTCCAGTTCGTAGACATCGCCGGGAGAGTTAACCATCAGCTTGGTCTGTAGAATCGGTCGCGGCGTGGTATGCACGGGGATCAGGCTGAAATCGTCTGTGTTTCGCCCCAAATCTCCTCGGTCGGGACTATGTACGTCAGCATCGGCACCCGGGCGAGGTACGCGTTCCGCTTCGAGGGTGGGTTGCCAGAACGCTCCCGGCGGCGGTTGAGCGACGACGGGTGCGTTCGCACGCACAGCTGGGATATGCAGCGGACTCCGCTGTGGAGGCACACTTTGCTTTTGCGCCAACACTCGCATTCCCGGGAGCCCCCCAAGGGAACGAACCGCAACCTAGCTCCGGCATTGCGGATCGATGGATTGATAAGATGCTGTTCAGCCGATCAAGAAATACACCCGCGACGACCGGGCAGTGTCGCCCTACAAGCTAATAGTGCAATTTCTTGCCAATCGTTACACGGCCAACTGAAAAGGCTCGAACGACAGTCGCTGTGGACCTGGACAACACGGGAGAAACCGAACGCCTGACCCGATTTTTGCACGTTCTCTCCTGCTGCTAGACTCAAACTCTCCGGAGGCAACTTTGCAAGCCGTCTACATTCTCTCCGCCGTACGCACGCCGATCGGGAAATTCGGCGGCTCGCTGGCTTCGCTAACTGCGGCCGACATGGGCGTGGTCGCCGCCAAAGCGGCGATAGAGAGCGCCGGAATTCAGCCGGAGCAGGTCGAAGAAACCATTTTCGGCAACGCGCGCCAAGCGGGCGGTGGGCCAAACGTGGCGCGGCAGATTTCCATTCGCAGCGGCGTTCCGCAGGAAGTTCCGGCATTCACCGTAAACAAGGCTTGCGCCTCGGGTCTCAAGTCGATCGCGCTGGCTTACCAAGCGATTGCGCTGGGCGACGCGGGTTGCATTCTTGCCGGCGGCACAGAGTCCATGTCGAGAGTTCCGTACTATCTCGAAGCGCGCTGGGGGTATCGTCTCGGCAATCAGGAACTGGTCGATGGCATGTATCGCGACGGATTTTTCTGTCCAATGGCGAAGCTGGTGATGGGCGAAACCGCGGAGGTGTTGGCTGAGCACTACAAGATTTCGCGTGAAGAGCAGGATGAATTTGCGCTGCTTTCCCAAACCCGCGCCGCACGCGCGATTGCGGCTGGACGCTTCGACGCCGAACTGGCCCCGGTCACGATCGAGGGCAAAAAGGGCGCGACTACATTCAGCCGGGACGAACATCCGTTCGCGGAAGCGAGCA
Organism: uncultured Acidobacteriaceae bacterium; assembly: GCA_963789875.1. Taxonomy (GTDB): domain Bacteria; phylum Acidobacteriota; class Terriglobia; order Terriglobales; family Acidobacteriaceae; genus Sulfotelmatobacter. The sequence goes on from CAWBMI010000004.1 coordinate 663,489, forward strand.
TGGAAAGATTAGGCAAGCTTGCTCCGGTGTTTTCGAAAACCGGAACCGTCACCGCGGGCAATTCTTCGGGAATCACCGATGGCGCCGCCGCTGTCATGGTTGCGAATGAGCACTTCGTGAAACAGAACAACCTGAAGCCGCTGGCGCGAATCTTGGCGGTGACGTCGGCGGGGGTCGATCCCCGCACTATGGGAATTGGGCCGGTTCCGGCTTTGCGGAAGCTGGAAGACAAGCACAACCTCAGGCTGCACCATTTCGGTTTGATGGAATTAAACGAAGCCTTTGCGGCGCAAGTAATCGCGTGCGACCGCGAATTGAATTTCAATCGCGACAAGCTTAACGTCAACGGTGGAGCGATCGCGATCGGACATCCTATCGGCTGTACCGGGACGCGGATCGTCGTGACCTTGTTGCATGAGATGCTGAAACGGAACACGAAGCGGGGCGTGGCCACGCTCTGTGTCAGCGGCGGCATGGGCATGGCATTGGCACTCGAGAATGTGGCGTGAGCCTTCCACCTGCATTGACGCTGCGAAAACGCGGCCACTATACTCTACTTAGACTCTGATTGCTGGAGATTGAATGCCCCTTTCTGCGGTAATCGTGGACGATGAGCAACTCGCACGCGACGAACTTGCCTACCTGCTGAAGAGCGCCGGCGACATTAATGTGGTCGCGCTGGGGAAGAATGGCCTTGAGGCCATCAGCCTCGTCAAAGAGCACAATCCCGATCTGGTTTTTCTCGACGTGCAGATGCCTGGGCTGGATGGCTTTGGCGTCATCAAGAAACTTCTCGACAGGAAAATCCCTCTGCCTAAGATTGTTTTCGCCACGGCCTTTGACCAGTACGCCGTGAAGGCCTTCGAAGTCAATGCGGTGGATTATCTGCTGAAGCCCTTTGATAAAAAGCGCGTCGCACTGGCAGTGCAAAAGGCCCGAGCGCAGCAGGGAGCGGAGGGCTTACCTGCAGAAAAAATCGACACGCTGGTGCGCATGCTGCAGGCGCCCAAGCCGCAGACCTCGAAGATTCTGCTGAAAGCTTTGGGGCGAATGTTCCTGGTGGACCAGAAGGAGATCTGCTACGCCTCGATTGAGGATGGTGTGATCACGGTGGTGACGGCGGGCGCCACCGGCATGGAAGGGCACTCCAACTGCCGCACCCTGGAAGAATTATTGGCGAGTCTTGACCCTGGATTGTTCTGGCGGGCGCACCGTTCCTACCTGGTGAACATCAATCGCATCCGCGAAGTCGTGCCCTGGTTCAAGAGCTCGTATCAACTGCGCATGGACGATAAAAAGCAGAGCGAGATTCCAGTCAGCCGGGCGCAGACAAAGCGACTGCGCCAGTTGTTCGGGCTTTAGGTCTTGGTACGGGTTTGCACTGACTACGAAATTCGCTGGTTTCAATTGGGGGTGGGGGCTTGAGCCCGATTGCTCCGCCAACAACATTTCCATCGAAACGAAATCCTTTAAAGAGAGAGCTCGCTCGGATGGGACTGGGTCAGACTTTGAGACCGCCTTCTCGGCCCGTTCGACGGAAGCGATCAGATCGCCAAACAACGTACTGACGTTCAAACCACCTCTCTCCTGCCAAGAATGTTGACTGCAGGTGCCGGCAAGTCGGAATCGGAGGGCAGTCCCGTATTTGGAACGCCCTCCAAGACCCTTGGGGGAAGGGCTAAACCGCCAAAGCCTCCAGGCCAGTGCGGTCGCGAATGATCAGAGTCGCTCCCTCCAGCCGTATTAATCTCTTTTTCTTCAGGTGACTCAGCAACCGAGTCACGGTCTCGCGCGATGACCCGATCCGCTGCGCCATTTCTTCGTGGGTCATGGTGGAACGCAGATGCAGCTCTTCAGATCGCTGAACTCCGCCCGGAGCGCAAGACAGCAGTAGTCTCGCCAACTTTCCCGAAGAAGAACGAGCCAACACCAAGTCGTGCATGTCGCGATACGCACTCTGGAACTCGCGGCTGAGCCATTGCGCTGCATGCACTCCGACTTCGCTCTGGTTTTGGAGCAAAGCCATCAGATCGCGGCGGCCGATAAAGTTCAACTGGCAGGCCGTCGCGGTTTCGGCGGTCATCTCATAACTGGTTCCGGAAATGGCAGCGCTCAACCCCAACACTTCCCCAGCTTCGGCCTGCTTCAGGATCAACACCTTGCCTTCTTTCGATGTGGTCGAAAGCTTTACTTTTCCCGAGCACAGGACGAATGCCCCGCGCGGAGTCTGGCCTTCCACAAAAAGCACAGCTCCGGGGGGCATGATGGTGTGATGGCTGGCGGCGTCCACTGACCTCAAAACGTTCGGGGAAAAGCGACAGAAAAAGCCATCCCGGCTTGCCTTGCAGCCCATGCAACTCTCGATGATTTCGAGACCGTAGGGAGTCCTCATGCCCGCCTCCATGGTCGAATTTCGCTCGTAGTCACGACTTGAATTCCTGTCCGCCTCGAAGCGCGCTTGTACTTGAAGCGAACGCTCCAGCAGCGAAAGAGCATGAGCCCGCGTCTCTCCATTGGGGCTGTTGGCAGCGGCGATCAGTTCCCACGCGCTTCCGGGATCAGCACGCTTTTCCCATTCCAGCTCGCAGGCAAACAGATAAAGCGGATCGATTTCATCGGGCCGCGGATCGATCGAGATCTGGACGCGGGAGGATTCCCGCCCCGACGCGGCTATGAAGTCCGACCCAACACTCACCGCGCTTTCTTGCCGAACGGTCGAACTGCTTGCGAATGCTTGGGTAAACGACACTGCGGACATCCCGTGGGTACCCGGCCGAGCAGGAAGCAGGCGAACCAGATTGCTGGACTGATAGTTCCTGGCCACTAACACTTTGCACCCCAAGTCTGGAACTCGAAATGGCTATCGACGAGATACGCGGCTCGTCCGCCCGCTTTAACACAACAACTCGCATACCGAAAGATCCCGATATCTCCCTCAAGCTTTTCCGAATGAGGAAGCCCATGCAATCTTTATTCCAGAATGGGGTGCCTATTGAAGTTCACGTAACCTAAAGAAAGGAATAGCCAGTCAACTCGGTTCGCGAATTTGCTCCAGTGGTAGCTGCCGAGGCTTCGGCAATCTGCCAAGCATTCGGCACTCAAGTCCCAGAACGTTCCGCTCCCGGCATCCTCTAATCCGGCTTCGGGCTAGAAGAGTCGTCGCGTGTGATGCCCAAGCGCTGCAGCTTCGACTGCAGCGTGCTGCGCTTCAACCCAAGTCGATGCGCCGCTCCCCCTGGTCCGGAGATCCTTCCTCCCGTCTGTCGCAAGACCCGAACGATGTGCTCTCGTTCCGCTGCCTCCAGTGATTGTTCGGTTGGGTTTCCGGGAGAGTCATTCCGCAGTTCATCAAGGGGAGCCCGCAAGACCGACCCATCGGTCAGAATGACTGAGCGCTCGATAAAGTTTTCCAGCTCGCGGACGTTTCCTGGCCAATGCCATCGGATCAATGCATCCATCGTCTCACTGGGAATTCTCTCAACAACGCGGTCCATCCGTCGCGCGAACTTCTGCACGAAGTAACGCACTAATATAGGAATATCCTCCCGCCTTTCCCGCAGCGAGGGCAGCCGAATGGGGAATACGTTCAAGCGGTAAAATAAGTCGCTGCGAAACTCCTTCTCAAATACGCTTTTTCCCAGATCTCGATTAGTGGCCGCGATCAGGCGCAGATCGACTTTGATGGTTCGCGTCCCACCCAGGCGTTCAAACTCATGATCCTGGAGGACCCGCAACAACTTCGGCTGCACTTCCAAGGGGATCTCCCCTATCTCGTCCAAAAAGAGGGTACCCTTATCGGCCAGTTCGAGGCGGCCGACCTTCTGGCTGACCGCTCCAGTAAATGCGCCTTTCTCATGACCGAACAATTCACTTTCCAGCAGGCCGGTAGGAATAGCTGCGCAGTTCAGCGACACAAACGCCCGTGCGTGGCGCCGGCTGGTGCGGTGGAGGGCGCGAGCAATCAATCCTTTTCCAGTGCCGGTCTCACCCAGAATCAGTACACTCGCGTCGCTGCTAGAGACGACAGCGACCTGATCCAAGACCTGCTGCAGCGCCGAACTTTCGCCGATAATGTCCTCAAAATGAAGTTGGGTGCGTGGCTGGCCTTCGAGGTAGTGTTTTTCCTTCCGCAACCGGCTCTTGAACTGTTCCACCTGAAGGCCGATCCTTACGTTCTCCAGAGCAATCGCCACCAGGGCAGCCACTTGGTTGAGCAGGGTCAAATCATCAGTTTTGAAGGCATCCACCCGGGTACTGCCCAATACCAGAACCCCCATAGGTCCAGCGGGCCGAAGCAAGGGAACACAACATAGCGACTTGATGCCTTCGGCCATCAAGCTGTTCGCAACCGCCGGGTCGATGCCTTGGAAATCGTCGTGGGTGAAAATCAAGGAGGAGCGCTCTCGCAAGACTTTGGTGCCGGGCTCCTTCGCGGTGCTGATGCGCTCGCCCGCATTGAGGTCCTTCCCCAGAGGAAAATCCATGGCCTGCCGGATTAACTGCCCGCTCTTCTCATCACGCACGGAAATTGCGGCGTATTCCTGACGAAGCGATCGTCGAAGAAAAGCCGAGATCTGAGGAAAGACGCGGCGCATGTCCCAATCCTCGGACAGCACCCGGCCTACTTCCGACAATACTTGCTGCCGCTTTTTTTCTCTGCGCAATGTTTCCGAAACCCAGTGCAGCGATTCCTCAAGTCTCTTTTGCCGCGTAGTCTCGACCACAACTACACCAATTTGTTTAGTCTTGCCACTCGAATCCTTGATGGGAATGTAATGCTCAATCCAATGGCCGGGCTCGGTGCGGGTGGGAAGCGTGGCGCTGATCTCCAGATTCAAGACGGGCTGCTGCGTTTCCAGCACGCGTTTGAGTTGGAGTTCGACGAGCTCGGCCACATCACCCAGGCTCTCGCGGATACTTTTGCCCAAATGCTCTTCTGCAGGAATGCCGTTCATCTCGGCCAGCGTCTGGTTGATCGCGAGATAGCGGAAATCCCTATCCAAAATGCAAAGCCCGACTTTGGAGGCATTGAAATACGCCGTCAATAAAGGTTCAGACTCGATCAGAACCTCAGCTGTGCTAAACCAAGCTGCACCACTTCCGTTGGGCCGACGGGATTCTCCTTGTTCGACTATGCCCCGCAGCTCGCCCTCGTTAGTGGCGGCGCGACTTGCGATCCATCCCTGGCTAAGGCTCTGCAGTCTCTGCGCCGCTTCCCTTTCCTCTCGAAGCAGACGGTCTCTTTCCGCAATGAGGACGGCATGGCTAAGCGCCGGATCAATGCAGAGAGCCATCATCTGCGCCACACGGTGCAGGAAATGCACGTGAGCGTGGCTAAATGCTCCCGCTGATTTGCTCGCGACGGCAAGCGCTCCGAGCTTCTGCCGAAGAATCGTGAGAGGCAGCCCGCAGTAAGCGCGCATCTTTCGTTGACGCAAACTGTGTAGCTCAGAGGCGAATCTTTCATCGCTCTGGAGGTCTTCGATCGTAAGGACCGTTTGATCGCGCCAGACTGACCCTACCGCAGAATCTTTTGGCGCGATGCTCTGGTAGTGGCGGGGCCATTCCTTACCCTCCCACAGATAGGTTTTGAGGACGAACTTAAGAGGTTCGAAAAGAGCAAGCTGGAAGAGATCGAAGGGAACAACGGCGCACAAACGCGGACCAATCTCACGGAACAAGTCAGCGGGCTCTGGTCGGAGCGAAATAAATTCCGCGACAGTCAGCAAAACTGCATAGCGCCGCTCCTCGGGGTCTAAGCGTGGCGCGCTTAAGGGGCACACTGCACTGAAACTCCTGGCGGCTGCGCCCCCTCAAAGCACGCCGCTCAATTCACTTTTTAGTTTCACCAAAATTATAACCACACAATTGGGAGGATACTCCGCTTTTCTCTGAGACATCGGTTTCTGTAACAACACCTCCTATTATGGGATTCGCGGCCGCAGTTGACGGCACGAAGCTGCCGCACCACATTTCTAAACTTGCGGGACGAAAAGATATAATCGTTGGCATGGCTCGTGGGTGGGAGAGCAAGTCGATCGAGGCTCAGCAGGACGAGGCAGCCGCTAAAACAACTAGTGGAAAGCCGCGCCTGACGCGGGAAGCGGCTGATCGCGTCCGCGAGAAAGAGAAGCTTCGGCTCGCTCTGGAGAATGTTTCGCAACAACTTAAACAAGCCCGAGATGCTCGTCACCGCGACCTGCTCGAAGCCGCTCGCTGCGATCTGCAGCACAAAATTGAGGAAATGGGCTTTAAAGGTTAAGCCACCATACCAACCGGCCATCCGACCAAAGGAATTCCGTTTTTCGGAACAATCGGAAAAATTCGCGAATTGGACTTAATACCGAAGGCGTTGCCTATTCTTTGTGACGGGACACATGCCGGACCAGCGGACCGGAATGGTCACGTATAATTAGAGCTTCCAATGAAAGCCTACGTCTACGTTTCGCTCAAGAAGAGCGTCCTCGATCCGCAAGGCAAGACGATCCACGGCGCGCTAAAAAAAATGGGTTATAAAAGGCTCGAAGAGGTCCGCCAGGGGAAATATTTCGAGCTCACGCTCGATGGCGGGCTAAGCCGCGAAGAGGCCCAAACCGAAGTAGAGCGCATTGCGCGCGAAGTGCTCACCAACCCTGTGATCGAAGAATTTCGCTGCTCCCTCGCAGACTAATTCCTGGAGTTCCCGCATGTGTGGCATTGTAGGCTATGTCGGCAAGAAGGAAGTGGTTCCCATCATCCTTGATGGTCTGCGACGGCTTGAGTATCGCGGGTATGACTCGGCCGGGATTGCCGTAGCTGGCAATGGCGACAAGTTGCAGGTGCGCCGCGCAGAAGGCAAACTGCGCAATCTGGAAGAAGTCATCCGCATCAAGCCGCTCGATGGCACCTACGGCATCGGTCACACTCGTTGGGCAACGCACGGACGTCCTACAGAAGAAAATGCGCATCCTCATCGCGACTGCACCGGCAAGATCGTGGTCGTCCACAACGGCATTGTCGAGAACTACCTCAGCCTCAAGAAAGGGCTGATCGAAGAAGGCCACAAGTTCATCACCGAAACCGACACCGAAGTGATCGCGCACCTGGTCGAGAAGCATTTGTTCAAGACAGGTAACGGTCACCATCCGACGCTCGAAGAAGCCGTTCGCAAGACTGTAAAGGAACTGAGCGGCGTCTTTGCTCTCGCGGTGATATCAGTCGACGAACCGAATAAAATCGTAGCTGCGCGTAACGGACCTCCGTTAGTAGTCGGATTGGGCAACGATGAATATTTCGTCGCTTCCGACGTTCCGGCCATTCTTTATCACACCCGCGATATTTTCTTTCTCGCCGACGGCGATCTCGCGGTAGTCACGGCGGAAGGCGTACAGCTCACCGACTTCGACGGCAAGCCCATTCAGCGCCAGGTACAGCATGTCAGCTGGGATCCGATCATGGCGGAAAAAGGCGGCTTCAAGCACTTCATGCTCAAAGAAATTTACGAGCAACCGCGCGCCGTCCGCGACACCACGCTGGGACGCATCTCGCTCGACACCGGCCACATCTTCCTCGACGAAGTGCAAATCGGGGACGCCGAATTTCGCACCGTGAAAAAAATCAACATTTTGGCCTGCGGTACCAGTTGGCATGCCGGACAAGCCGGCAAGTTCATGATTGAGAGCTTCGCCCGCGTGCCGGTGGAAGTGGATTACGCCAGTGAGTGGCGGTATCGCGATCCCATCGTGAGTGAGAACACGATCACCCTGGTAATTTCGCAATCCGGCGAAACCGCCGACACCATCGCCGCGCAGCGCGAGGCCAAAGCCAAAGGCTCGCATACGCTCGCCATCTGCAACGTAGTCGGTTCGATGATCACCCGCGAAGCCGCCGGAACCATCTATACTCACGCAGGCCCTGAGATCGGTGTGGCCAGCACCAAGGCCTTTACTTGCCAACTCACCGCTCTTTATCTCTTCGCACTTTACCTGGCGCAGGTGCGGGGCGCTATGACCCCAGAAGAGACCAGAACCGCAGCCGAAGAACTAACGCTAATCCCGGGCAAGCTCGAAAATATTCTTACCCACGAAGAAAAATGTGAAGACTTGGCGAAGCGCTTTCAGCGCGCCCAGGATTTTCTTTTTCTGGGCCGCGGCATTCACTACCCCATCGCTCTCGAGGGCGCGCTGAAACTTAAAGAAATTTCCTACATCCACGCCGAAGGTTATCCCGCCGGCGAGATGAAGCACGGCCCGAACGCCCTGATCGACGAAAACCTGCCCGTGGTGATCGTAGCGACGCGCGACACCAAAAATCCCGACTCAATGTTGCGCTACGAGAAGACGATGTCAAACCTCAAGGAAGTAAAAGCTCGCTCGGGGGTAGTAATCGCGCTGGCCACAGAAGGCGACGAAGAAATCAAAGAAGCCGCGGATTATGTGTTATATGTTCCGCCTGCGCCCGAGGAACTCTCGCCGATTCTGGAAATCGTTCCCCTACAGTTGCTGGCTTATCACATCGCCGTGCGCCGCGGCTGTGATGTGGATCAGCCGAGAAATTTGGCTAAGTCGGTGACGGTGGAATAGTTCTGCCTTCGCGCCCGTTCTGCCTTCATTCCAGCCCTCTCCTCAATTCATTACGAATTTAAATTGTTCGCATTCGACCGTCCCGATTGCGTCATGGCGGGGCGCTCCCTCACCTCGCATCGTGATAATGACTTCGCAAAATGTTGTTCTGTGATGGCGTTTGAAGATGTCGTCGTAATCGACAGCCAAGTCGAAAGGAACGTTCGGAGGCAAGTCGCCGTCGGGCAGGTCCTCCTCAACATGGCAACTGACGGTCTGTTTCTCGTCAAACAGGAAAGGCCACAGCCTCCACGTCAGCCCATTGTCCGTTTCTTGCCTTTTCCGCAAGTCCTCATATACGCATGTGCCTCGCGCGGCAACGTTGAACGCGGGAGTTTTCCTGGACACTTGGATCTCAACCTTTGCGTCGTAACCACTCCACCTCGAGGTTCCTTCTTTGGGGAGCTGGTTTCGCTTCGTGGGTTCGATGCTTTCGAAGAAAACCTTCAGATACGGTCGTTCGTCGAACTGCATCGCTTCGCGCTGGACCTTCGCGGACCACACCGCAATCACGACGGCTGCGATTGCGACCACGAGCCCAAGGTTCTGACCTATGCGCCCGCTCCATAACCGAAAATTTAGAGGCCTGCGGACCTTGGACACATTCGATCCTTCCTAGCCCAGACCCCGCCTAGGCCGAGATCACCTGTCAAAGTCTTCAGCCGATTCAATATCGGTGTGCCGAAAATCATCCCCCTTTAATAGCAGTGGCTCGTCCATCTCCTTTGCCAGCGCGTAAGCAAAGCAATCCCCCAGGTTGAGCCCAGCTTTGTGCCTGCCCTTGCCGAAGTCGCGATAGGCCTGGCGGGCGAGCTCGGCTTGCCTTGCGGTGACTGGCTCGACCAACATCTGTGCATCGCGAACTAGGCCGTCAAACCGGCGGCTGAGCAGAGGGTTCCGGTCATTGTCGGCAACGACTGCAGCCTCCACATAGTTAACCGCAGAGATACGGCGGATCGGTGCCTCCTGCAAAGCTTCTGCCATCGCAGCGGCCTCGGGCTCGTCCCGCAGAATTGCGATGATCGTCGATGAATCGACAATCACTTGAGCCCCTTCGGGAGTCCCTTTTCGTCGTACAACAATTCCTCGATCGAGACGTATGGTTTCTTCCAAAGAGGGCCGCTCGCGCGCGCGATCTTCATCAGTTTCTCCGCCATGCCCTTCTTCGATTTGCCACGCACGCGCTCTAGCCGCTCCCGAATCGCCTCACTCACGGCAACCGTCATGCTCTCCCCGGTGGCGCGCGCCAATTCCTGCGCCATCCGGTGCGTGTTTTCGTTCTTAATGTTCAGGCTCATAGATTAATTTTTGGATTGGAGTCTACCTCTTCTACCTTTCTATTCTACCTTTCTATTCTACCATTCTACCACTCTACCACGTGGCGCCGCAACCTCTCCAATGTAATCAGCAGCCCGCCAATCCCCGCGAACCAAATCCCAAACGCCACGTTCACCACCCACCCCGGCGCCACCCCCACACGTCGCAATAGAAAGGGTAGAAAATTCCAGGTCGTGATGTGCACATAATCCCAGGGATCTTGCCCCATGGATTCGTTGTTCAATCCCCAGGCGTCCATCTTGCCCAACGCGAAAGCCACAATGTTCTTAAAGCGCAGCGCAATCACGAACGTGGGATGCCCCAGCGTCTCCATCTGGTAAATCTCAAGCGGCAGCCAGAAAGCGAGCGATGCAATCTGAATGATCAGGCTGGTCGCAATCACGACAACCCCACCGCGCCAGATCCACACGCTCACTTTCTCGCGATATCGCAGTAACAGTGGCACAGCCAGGAGGGTCGACAACTCTACGGCCGTTGACACATAACGATCGCCCCAAGCGAAATCTCCCGCCCAATATGTATAGCGCGCGTAGAAGCTGATGTAAGCGAAGAGAAGCAATAACGAAGCCACGCCGAAGGCGCGAACGTCCGCGGGCAGGCGCTTCCACAACAAAATCAACAGAACAATAGTAAGAACCAGCAGCGGGTCGAAAAGAAAAATCGACTTCTCCGGCTTAAACAGAGGTCCCAGAAAACCTTCTAGAAACGGCGTAGTCCAAGGATAGTTGGCCGGCAGCGTCGGATCCTGTAATCGCTGCTCAGCGGCGAACAGCGAGACATAAGTGTTGGTGAACGACCCAAAACGATAGACCTGATAAAGCCGATCGATGAGCAGAAAAAACGCGTAGACCGGAGCCGCGACCTTGCAGTAAGCCACAAAACGGTGCGCGAGTTCGCGGACGCGCACTCCTTCGAACCACAATACCAAAAGCAGAAAAGCACCGCCTGCTACCAAATCGAGGCCGGTGGTCAGGCGCGTCAGCAAGTTCAGCCCAAGGGCGCCGCTACCGAGCAACAGGGCGCGCGTGCTGCCACTCCGCAACCATTCGTATTGAAAGGAAAATCCGGCGAGCGTCAGCAGCATGATGTAGTTGTTCTCCATCATGTTCTGTGTGTAATGGAGGTGGGTGGTGCAAAACAAAAGAGCCAGCACCCCCAGCACCGACCCGCGCACGCTGAATCGCAACTGGCGAAGGAGTCGAAAAGCCACTAGTGTCGTAAGCACGTTCACGAGAACGCTGATGCTGTAAGCGACAACGATGGTTCGCACTGCGGGGTCGTCGCCGTAGCCAGTGAAAATGTGCCGGTGCGCAATCCTGGTGCCGGCCAGATCGGCGGGCAGCATGAGCAGCGACTGCCCAATGCCATACCAGCTATAGAGCCGGCCTCCGCGCCCGTGCAGGCCAAACTCGGGATACTCGTTGGGAAATACCTGCGGCTCCGAAGTCCACAGCCAGTGCGTGGTCTGAAGGCGGTGCATGGTGTCGGCGGTACCGAGCTCGCCGGATTGCACCACAAAGGCAAGGAGTCCTGCAGCCAAGCACAGCAAAACTTGCGGATCACAGAGCCAACGACGTAAACGCAAACTCATCGCTTGGATGATATCAAGTCAGACTCTGAACATCAGACTTCGGCCAAATTCAGAGGGCGAGGTCTGACGCCTGAGGTATGAGGGCCAAAGGCCGAGGTATGAGGGCCGAAGGCCGAGGTCTGGGTTAGACTGTAGCGGGAAAAACTTATGCCCCCTTGCTCATCCTGCGGCACCGAAGTGCCGGCCAAAGGGCGCTTCTGCTCGGCCTGCGGTTCGCCGAGTCTCAGCCCCGATGACGTCGCCACTTTCGACGCGTCCGCTCTCGACTTCCCTACCGCAACTTCGCTGGTGCCGCCGCGACCTACATCGTCATCATCATCGCGAACTTCGAGTTCCGCCGAATACCTCAGCGAAGGCCGCTTTCTTCCCGGACGCCTGCTGGCTGGGCGTTACCGAATCATTGCCTTGCTCGGAAAAGGCGGAATGGGCGAGGTCTACCGCGCCGACGATCTCACTCTCGGCCAAGCTGTAGCTCTCAAATTCCTTCCAGACGACGCAGCGCGCGATCAGGCACTGCTCGAACGCTTCAAGAATGAAGTGCGCATCGCGCGGCGCGTCTCGCACCCCAACGTTTGCCGCGTCTACGACGTCGGCGAAGTTGATGGCCACACTTTCTTCACTATGGAGTACGTCGACGGCGAAGACCTTGCTTCCCTGCTGCGACGCATTGGCCGCCTGCCCGAAGACAAGGCGCTCGACATTGCACGCCAGCTTTGCGCCGGGCTAGCCGCCGCGCACGCCAAGGGAGTTCTGCACCGCGACCTAAAGCCGGCGAACATCATGCTCGATGGACGCGGGCAGGTTGTGGTCACAGATTTTGGCTTGGCCGGGATCGCCGATCAGATCCAGGGAGCGGAAGTGCGCAGCGGGACTCCCGCGTACATGGCGCCAGAGCAACTCGCGGGAAAAGAAGTGAGCACGCGCAGCGACATCTATTCGCTGGGCTTGGTGCTCTACGAAGTCTTCACCGGCAAGCGCCCATTCTCGGATGCTTCGAAAACTAAGGATAAGAAGGAGGGCATCAGCAATAGCAGCGACCGCACTTTGAGCCGGCCATCGTCGATCGTCAAGGATCTGAATCCCGTAGTCGAACGCGTTATTCTCCGTTGCCTCGAGCAGGAACCTTCCGCGCGTCCCGCCACAGTTCTCAGCGTGGCAGCGGCTCTGCCCGGCGGAGATCCGCTGGCGGCAGCACTTGCCGCGGGCGAGACTCCATCGCCGCAAATGGTCGCGGCGTCGGGAGAGACCATCGGTTTGCAGCCGCGCGTCGCCGTGGCTTGCCTCGCGGCTGTGCTCGCGGCTTTAGTTTTAGTCTCCTACCTCGCAGTCCGCTATAACGGTCTGGCGAAGATGCAGTTGGAGCTTACGCCGGAAGTGCTCACGCAGAAGTCGCGAGACATCATCGCCCGGCTGGGATATGGGGATCGCCCCGAAGACAGCGCATCCGATCTCTACTACCAGGGCGACTTTCAGGAGTATGTGGAGAACAACGACAAGCCGCGCCCCAACTGGGACACTGTGCTGGTGGCGCGGCCTTCGCTGCTGGGCTTCTGGTACCGGCAGAGTCCCGATGACATGATGGCTGAGGGTTTTCGCGATCAGCTGATGAACCCAGGGATCGTAACGCGCGATGATCCGCCGCAGGTGCTTTCTGGGATGATCAATGTAGAACTAGACCCGCTGGGTCAACTTACCTATTTCCAGGCGATTCCACCGCAGAGAGAAAGCTCGACTGCACCACCGGCAGCCTTCGACTGGAATGTCGCCTTCACTGCGGCCGGACTTGATCCGACAAAATTCCAGAAGGCAGAGCCGGCATGGAATTCGCTGGCGGATTCCGATACACGCGTGGCATGGACGGGCACATGGCCGGGCACGCCGCGACCCTTGCGCGTCGAAGCCGCTTCCTCGCGTGGCAAGCCAGTCTTCTTCTCACTAGTCAGCGATTGGACCAAGCCTGATCGCATGAAAACTGAGGAGTCGACTGGAAAAAAGGTGCGACAAGTCCTTGTAGTCCTCCTGTTTGTGGCTTTGTACTTTGGGGCGGTGCGGCTTGCGCGGGCGAATTACCGGCAAGGGCGCGCCGATCGCGAAGGTGCGTTTCGCCTGGCGGTGGTGATGTTTGCTCTTGAGATTCTGTTGTGGTTTTGCCGCGGGCATATGCTCGCCGGTATTGAAACGCTGGGCTTGCTCATCATCGCGGTGAGCACCGCACTATTTGTATCGGGCACGACGTGGATGTTGTATCTCGCTCTCGAGCCCTGGGTGCGGCGGCGCTGGCCACAGACCATCATTTCGTGGAGCCGGCTGCTCTCTGGGCAATTTCGCGATCCGCTGGTGGGACGTGACATTTTATTCGGCGTGATATTGGGCGTGCTTTGGGTGCTGATTATCGAGATTCGATATGCCGTTTTGGCTCACCTTGGGGGGGCGCCGAACCTCGCCCAAACCGATTACCTCACCGGAGGGCGCGAGGCGCTGGGGCAGTGGCTCTCACAAATTCCGGCTTCGATTTTAGGGACTCTGGGCTTCTTCTTTCTGCTTCTTGGACTGAAACTTGTGCTGCGCAAAGACTGGCTGGCGGCGATTGCCTTTGTTGCTATCTATGCCTTACCCCAGGGGCTCTCATCCCAGCACGTCTCGGTGGATCTGCCCATGTGGATTGTGGTCTACGCCATTGCAGTGCTGATTGTCTTCCGCTTCGGACTCATACCGCTGGCCTGCGCCATCTTTACCGTCAACATGCTGTCGAACGTTCCCTTCACGATCAACTTCTCGGCTTGGTATATGACAACCTTTGCCCTTACGCTGCTCAGCGTGGTGGCTTTGGCGGGCTGGGGCTTTTATCAATCTCTCGGAGGAGAACCTGTCTGGACGCCTGAGATCGAATGATCTCTACCAGACCATCTTGTACGTGTTGCCTTTATTGTCTACCGCCACGCCGTTCCTTCCATCCAGTGTCTCTACTTGGAGAACGGTTCCTTGGTTCGCATAAACACACCCTGCCGAATTTCTTACCCAGAATATGCGGACAAAACATCCCTCCCGTAAGCCGCTCTCGCCACGCCAGCGCCCGGCGCGGGTGTAAGATGCGTGTGCCTTGGGGTTCAATCTGAAACTGGAATGCAAATGGAGAATTGAATGAAACGGTCACTGTTGGTAGTTGGAGTGGTGGCGGCGATCATTGCGGCATGGTCCGTGGGGCGGGTACACGGGCAGAACGAGATGAAGAAAGTCATTTACGTCTCTTCCGATCAGGCGAAGTACTCGAGCGGTGCCAGGGGCGTATCCATGGCCAAAGTTTGGGGCGACGCCGATAAGGGAGCGCACGCCACTTTTACCAAGTTCGATCCGGGGCAGGATAACGGGATGCACTCGCACACGAACGATGTCTGGATCGTCGTGTTGAAGGGCGCCTATTTGTACAAGGACGATGCGGGCGAAAAGCGCGTGGCCGCAGGCGACTACTTACGCGTCCCCGGCGGGCACAAACACTGGAGCGGCGGCGACAAGAAAGAAGGCGCGCTGTTCTATGAGGAAGCGTCCGGAAAGTTCGATTTGATTCCGGCGAAGTAAGACCCCGCCGGTTACCTTCGGGCCGGTAATGGCCCGGACTGGCCATTTACCGATGTGTGGCTTCAGGTTAGTCTTCTAATTGAGCAGCACTTGGGGGAGGGCTGATCGACATACGTCCCATGACTCGAATGAGTCTGGGGCGTTTTGTTTTGTAAGCTATTAACTTGGTTTGCCGTCCTGAGTGGGGCTGTTGGTCGCGAAGCAGTCGCTTCACTCAGGACGACAAGGCTATGAAGCGGTGGTGAACCGACAAGAAAAACCCACGGGGGTGGGACCGTGGAATCCCACGTTTCGCAAAAGATGCGAAACATGGGCACCCTTTTTCGTAGAGCGGGACGGAAAAGTGGCCCACGCGCCGTTCAAAACAGCTCGGCGTGTACTACACGGGCACAAGCGGAGGCGAGGCGGGCATCGCGTGTAATGAGCGTTGCGCCGAGTTTTTCGGTGAGCGCCACGTAGGCGGCGTCATAGGCCGAAAAATTATCCCGGAGCCGCCAGACGCGCGGCAGGAAAGCAAAGTGTGGATAGCGCGCCACGCGAAGATCGAGCAAATCCTGAATTGCCTGCTCGGCGCGCGGCGAGGAAAGCGCTCCTTCCCGCACCAGTCGCCGCAAGACCTGCGCGACCTCAAGGTCGAGAAGATGCGGAGTATGGAGGGTTTCGCCGCGTGAGTAAATCCGGCCCTCAATTTGTCGGCCCACAGCCGTCTGCAGAAGCCAGTCAATCGCAGCCGACGCGTCCAGGACGATCACCGTCCCTCGCGCTCTTCCCGCACCAGGCGTGCAGTGTCCAGTGAAAGCGTTACGGCCTTACGCGTGTGTAGCCGCTCTCGCAGCTCCGCCAGCGTCGGGCGCTCAGCGATCTCCTTAATCTCAGCGAGCAAGTAGTCCGAGAGCGACATGCCGGCCATGGCGGCCCGAGCCTTCAAACAGCGATGCAGACCATCGGGCACGTTACGCAGCTGAATCATTTTAGACATGTGAATAGCATACTTTCATGTGGAAAACATGTAAAGCTCGGTGAGTCCGGTTGATGCAAAAAGCCTCAGAGGGATGGGGCCGTGGAATCACGTTTCTCAAAAAACGCGAAATATGGGGCACCCCTTCTGCGTGGAGGGGGATGTGAAGTGCGGGCCACCCACCGTTTGCAGGCATGAGAGAGTTCCTGCCTTATTGTACTTCATGTGAATTACAACGTCATTCAGGACTTTCGAGCAGGCGGAGCGGCACTTCCTCGACGCTGCTGGAGCCGGCGGCTTGGAGTTGCTTTCGGATTCTGGCCTCCAGGGATGCGTCGCGGATTTCGATGGTCGTGGTTGGCTTCTTGGGTTTAACCGTACGGAAAGAGCGGGGCGAATCCACAGAATCCCCAGCCGTCTGAATCACTCTGTCATCCTGAGCGGAGTTGGCGGTCGCCAAGCGAGCGACAACGAGTCGAAGGACCCCTTGCACGCGGGGACTGACGATGGCGCGTCAGGGAGTTTCTGCCTGCGCAGTTGGGAGCGAGGGTGGAAACTCCTTTTGCTGCTGGTGCCGCTGCCGGCGGGTATGGGGTCCTTCGACTGCGCGGCTGCTTCGCATTCGCGAAGCAGTCACTTCGCTCAGGATGACAGGGTATGGTGGTTTAGCAAGCGGAGCAGCACTTCCTCGACGCTGCTGGAGCCGGTGGCTTGGAGTTGCTTTTGGATTCTGGCCTCCGAAGATGCGTCGCGGATTTCGATGGCCATGGTTGGCTCCTTCACGCCGGGGCGTAGCGCTTGATTGGGATGCGCCCGGCGTGCTCCCGCGTTTTCGCTACGTCGTAGGCGAGCTGCATTCGGAGAAGGTGGTCCATGTCGGGGCCGAACGCCTTTTCTATTCGCAGGGCCATTTCCGGGGTCAGTGCCGCCTTGCCGTGCAGCAGATCGGAGAGCGTCGCGCGGCGCACTTGCAGAATCTCCGCCGCCTTCGACACGGTGAGGCCCAGGGCTTCAATGACTTCGGTTCGTATCAGGTCGCCCGGATGGGGCGGATTCTTCATGGGCATTTTGGGCTCTCAGTGATAGTCGATCAGGTCAATATCGTTGGCGGTGTTCGTCTGTTCGTCGTACCAGAAAATCAGCCGCCAGTTTCCCGTAACAGTCAGGCTCCATGATCCTTTTCGGTCGCCCTTGAGAGGATGCAGCTTCCAGCCGGGAAACCGGCGAAGCTGCTCCAGCGTCTCGGCGGTTTCGAGGGCGAACAAAAGCTTGCGCAGCTTGTCGGCCATCGCTGGCGGCACGCCCTTGGCGCTTCCGTCCTCTTGGAGCTGCCTTAGCCCTTTGTGGCGAAAGCGGACAAGTTGCATGTTGTCCTTGTTGCTGCTACTTCTTCATTGTGTACGGTTTAACCGTACATGTCAAGGGGTTTGTGCGAGAGGGGAGTGTCACTGGTGGAAACTCTCTGCGGGGTCGGCGTCACTGCACGGGGGTAGGGATCCTTCGACTGCGCAACTGCTTCGCGAAGCGCGAAGCAGCCACTCCGCTCAGGATGACAGAGCGGAGGTAGTTACGAGCAGGCGGAGCAGCACTTCCTCGACGCTCGTGGAGCCGGTGGCTTGGAGTTGCTTTCGGAGTCTGGCCTCCAAGGATGCGTCGCGGATTTCGATGGTCATGGTTGGCTCCTTGGCGACGAATGAGTGCCTCAGATCCGGCTCGGACTCGTTTATAGTGCTCCTCGTGGATCTAGCAGACATTCGTCGTTTAGTGATCGTCGCGATGTTCTCAGATGACGAGCTGTTTGGAAAATTAGTTCTGAAGGGTGGCAATGCGATAAGTCTAGTTTATAGATACGGCGCAAGGGGCTCACTGGATGTCGATTTCTCGATCGAAGGGGATTTCGACGACACCGACGACGCCGCGAAGAGAATCACGCGAGCGCTGACCGACCGCTTTGATGCAGCAGGGTTTGTTGTCTTTGACTGCACATTTGGGCCTAGACCTTTGGCACCCGATCCAGACAACCCTAAATGGGGTGGCTACCGGATCAAATTCAAACTAATCGAGCGCGAGAAGCACCGCCAGCTTAAAGATGACCTGGAGACGGTCCGGCGCAATGCAACGGTGATCGGCCCATCTCAGCAACGGACATTTACTATCGACATCAGTAAGTGGGAATTTTGCGAAGGGAAAACGGAAACTCACCTAGAGGAATTCGCTATTTACGTCTACACTCCCGCGATGCTGGCGATCGAAAAAATCCGGGCGATCTGTCAACAGATGCCAGAGTACGTCGCTCGGGTAGCGAAAACAGCCAGGGCTCGAGACTTCTATGACGTATACGTAATAATCGAAGAATCCAAAACTGACTTAGCTGACCAGAAGAACTTGGAGTTGGCAAAGCACATTTTCGCCGCCAAAGACGTGCCTCTGGAACTCATGGGATTGATCGGTAAGTATCGAGACTTTCATCGTCAGGACTGGCCGTCCGTTGAGGCGACTGTCGGCCAAGAACTAAAGCCGTTCGACTTTTATTTCGACTTCGTGCTTGGCATTGTCAAAAGACTAGAACCCCTTTGGATAAAATAGATGCCACTTGGAATCGTATTCCCGATCCTTGATTCCGTGAGCCAAGTAGAAATCCAGGGTGGTTCCGAGTTTTAAGAGCCTCTCGGTCCTGTTTTGCTCGTATCCAGCTCTTTCCATATAGAAGCCTATCGCTTGATGGTAAGGATAAACATAGTCCAGTTTCTTGAGGGTAGCCGTCAGAGTGTTGACTGAGAGCCGGTCTTTCGCCGCTTTATAGGCTTCCAGCACCTGATAGATACCGCCTGCATATGCAGGCCTGACCGTGATATCGATCAGAGTTCTTTCCAGGCGCGTGACTTCGATCGGCTCACCCGTATCTGCCGCGATTGGCCCCACCTCAAGCCGCCCCGTATTCTTGCCACTTAATAGGACGATGGTCCAATTTTCGTAATTGAAAGTGTAGACTGAACGCCTTTGCTCGCCCGAAAACGCCCGGGCTAACGCCTCCGGTGTTAGTGTCGAAGTGGGGCGAGGCTTAACGCTTTGCTCCTTATTGATGTAAAGAGTCCTAGGAATCTGATCGGTCAACCCGTGCAGGAAAACCGCCGTTCCGTGAGATAAATACGCGGAGGGACGCAACGAGAGAGCGACCGCGAAGGGAGACGCTTTCCCCCAGATATAGCGAGTTGCAGAGCGGTAATGTTCTGACGCGACCTGAACCTGTGAAAGCTTGCCGTTATCCGCGAGAAAGCTGATAAATCGGGTTATATTCACGTAGTCAGGAATTTTCCAGGTTGCTCGATTCTGATAGAGGACCTCGCCCAGTTCGCTCTCCGTATATACGTGCTTGATCGACTTCTCAAAGAAGCTAAAGATAGCCGACGAGGCCGCGAGAATTCGGGATGGCTTTCTTGGCATAAAAGACGTTCTGGTATATATACCAGAACGTCATTTATGCCGCAAGAGTCGCATTGCAGTAGGTATATATACCTCCTGCAATCGAAAACAACTGAACTCGATCCCAACCGCCTGGTAGTTAAGGATTTAGGTCCGGAATGCATGTTGTACTGGCGATGGTATATATACCATCGCCAGTACGCTTTGTCCCGTTCAGTTTTAGGAGGTTTTGCTGCCACTTTTCACATCCCCACTGCATCTAAACCTTGACAACATCCCACTCAGGTCTTAGCATGGGAGCGTTGGCAATCATAAGCGCATTGATTCCAAAGCACTTATTTGCATCAAGAAAGCTTGACAGGAGACGATTATGGCCAAGATTATTGGGATTGACCTTGGAACCACCAATTCTTGCGTGGCGGTGATGGAGGGCGGCGAGCCTAAAGTTATCCCCAATGAAGAAGGAGGGCGGACTACTCCGTCCGTGGTGGGGTTTACCAAGACTGGAGAGCGGTTGGTGGGGCAGGTCGCGAAGCGGCAGGCGATTACCAATCCTGAGAACACGGTTTATTCGATCAAGCGCTTTATGGGGCGGCGCTTTAACGAGGTTGGGGAAGAGATCAAGATGGTGCCCTATAAGGTGGTGCAGTCGGGCGACCACGTGGCCGTGCTGGCGCAGGGCAAGGAGTACACGCCTCCGCAGGTTTCGGCGCTGATTTTGCAGAAGCTGAAGAAGGCGGCGGAAGACTATCTCGGCGAGAAAGTGACCGAGGCTGTGATCACCGTGCCGGCGTATTTTAACGACGCGCAGCGACAGGCCACCAAAGATGCCGGGCAGATTGCTGGACTCGAAGTGAAGCGCATCATCAACGAGCCGACGGCGGCGGCGCTGGCGTACGGGCTCGACAAAACTAAGGACGAGATGATCGCCGTCTACGACTTTGGCGGCGGAACGTTTGACATTTCGGTGCTGGAAGTCGGCGAGGGCGTGATTGAGGTGAAGGCCACGAATGGCGACACGCACCTGGGCGGCGACAACCTGGATCAGCGGCTGGTCGATTGGCTGATCGATGAGTTCAAGAAGGATGAAGGTTTAGATCTTAGAGGCAAAGGCAATGAAATGGCTTTGCAGCGGCTGCGCGATGCGGCTGAGCGGGCGAAGATCGAGCTTTCGACCACCATGGAGACCGAGATCAACCTGCCGTTTATCACGGCGGATGCCTCGGGTCCGAAGCATTTGGTGAAGAAGCTGACGCGGGCGAAGCTCGAGGGGATGGTGGAAGACATCATTCAGCGTTCGGTTGGTCCGTGCAAGCAGTGCATGAAAGATGCGGGCGTGGATGCCAGCAAGATTCAGGAAGTGGTGCTGGTCGGCGGACAGACTCGTATGCCGCGGATTCAGGCGCTGGTGAAGGAGTTGTTCGGCAAGGAAGGCCACAAGGGAGTGAATCCCGATGAAGTGGTCGCGATTGGCGCGGCGATTCAGGGTGGCGTGCTCGGCGGCGAAGTGAAAGATCTGTTGCTGCTGGACGTGACTCCGCTGTCGTTGTCGATTGAAACGCTGGGCGGCGTGGCTACGCCGATGATTCCGCGCAACACGACGATTCCGACGAAGAAGACGGAGACGTTTTCGACGGCGGCGGACAGTCAGACGTCGGTTGAGGTGCATGTGCTGCAGGGCGAGCGTCCGATGGCGGCGCAGAACCGGACTCTGGGCAAGTTCCACTTGACCGGAATTCCGACGGCTCCGCGGGGCGTACCGCAGATTGAGGTGACGTTTGACATCGATGCCAACGGCATCCTGAACGTGACCGCGAAAGATACGGCCACGGGCAAGGACCAGAAGATTACGATCACGTCGTCTTCCGGACTGTCGAAGGAAGAGGTCGAGCGCATGGCCAAGGAAGCAGACGCGCATGCGGCGGAAGACAAGGCGCAGCGCGACGCCATCGACGCCAAGAATCAGCTCGACAGCATGGTGTACAACGTCGAGAAGATGATGCGCGAGTCGGGAGATAAGATCTCGGGCGCGGATCGGGGCGACGTGGAGAACGCGATTGCCGATGCCAAGAAGGCGCTGGAGTCGAACGACAAGGCGCAGATGGATAAGGCTCGCGAGACTCTAACGAAAGCCTCGCACAAGCTTGCCGAAGAGATGTACAAGGCGGCGCAGGCAAAGACTCCGGCAGGCGGGCCGGGTGCTCCGACGGACGGAGATGGAGCGGGCGCGAACGGCGGCGGTCAGAAGAAAGATGAAGGCGTGATCGACGCTGAGTACGTGGACGTGGAAGACAAGAAATAAGCTACTAGATCCTGGCTTCTGGCTTGGAACGTGTGGCGCGGGCACTTTGCCCGCGCCTTACGTTTGTAGAATGCATTCAGAAAGTGGGGGGGGAGATGGATTTCCAGGTTCATGAGCAGACTTACTTCCTCAGCCTGGCTGAGGATGAGAAGCGGTGGGAGGTTTTCGTCGAGACTCCAGACGGAGCACGTCCGGTGCCGGTCTATGTGGATGCCGCGGAGGCTGGGCCGATTGTTGTGTTAGCAGAGGAGAGGCATCGGTTGCCGAACTAGATCATCCTTGGTCGCTGGTCGTTAGTCGTTTGCCGAGATCAGAAGCCAACGACGAACGACCAGCGTCGGCGGGGTGAGCCCGATCGCTTCGCTCGCCGGCTCACTCCGCTCAGGATGACAGAATTTCGGGTACCATGCAGCAGTAGAACAAACACCTTCCATGGCAACTACAACCAAGAAAGATTATTACGAAATCCTGGGTGTGAAGAAGTCCGCTTCGGCGGAGGACATTCGCAAGGCGTTTCGCAAGTTGGCGCGAAAATATCATCCCGACGTCAATCCTGGTGACAAGTCCGCCGAGGAGAAGTTCAAGACGCTCTCTGAGGCGAATGAGGTTCTCAGCGATCCGAAGAAGCGGAAGATTTACGATCAGTTTGGGTTCTACTCGGACAATATCGATCCAGCGACGGCGGAAGCTTATGCGCGGGCGGGCGGCGGAGCTTCTGGAGGCGCGCCTAACGATTTTTCCGGCGGAGCGCGGGGAGGATTTTCGGGCGGGGCGGGACAGGGCGTCCCGTTTGATTTTGGCGGCTTCGACTTTTCGGATTTGGCCGATAGCGCGGGGCGCGGTCGACGAAGCGGAGGCAGCGGCGGGTTCCGCGACATCTTCTCGGGAATCTTCGGAGGCGGACGCGGCGCCACGGCTGCGGAGAATGGGCCAGAAGCCGGCTCCGATCTTGAATATCAGGTTAATGTTCCCTTCTGGACGGCGATTCGCGGCGGCGTAATGAGGCTCAACATCACCGGGCAGGACGTTTGCGCGAACTGTCATGGGCAGGGTTATATCGAGGCGCCTGGAAAATGTCCGGACTGCGACGGCACAGGGCAGATCACGCAGACCGGCGGGCGCATGAAGTTCAACGTGCCATGCCCGCGCTGCCAGGGTACGGGCAAAAATATTTCGACTTGTCCTACCTGTCACGGCGAAGGCACGGTCAGCCGCACGGAGCCACTGGAAGTTCGTATCAAGGCCGGGACGCGCGATGGGCAGCGTATCCGGCTGGCAGGCAAAGGGAATGCCGGATCGCACGGCGGCGTGGCTGGCGATTTGTATGTGATTATTCGAACGGAGGAGCATCCTGTCTTTCGGCGCGATGGCGACGATATTTATCTGAGTGTGCCGGTCAGCGCTACCGAAGCCGCGCTCGGGGCGAAGATTGAAGTGCCGACCATCGACGGCCGAGCGTTGTTGAAGATTCCTCCGGGGACGCAGTCGGGACAAAAGCTGCGGCTGCGCGAGAAGGGCGTGCCATCGGCCACGAAAGAAGGAGTGCGCGGGGACGAGATCGTCGAAATCACGGTGACGGTACCTATGCCGCGCGATGAGCGTACCAAAGAGCTGCTGAAGGAACTGGCCAAGTTGAACCCTGAGGATCCTCGGGAAGAATTGTGGAAGAAAGTGTGAATCCTGTGTTGTTCTCCTTCGCGAACCGAAGAACCCATGTAACGTGCTTGCGACGAGGCTACACCCGCAAGTTTCATGGCTCCTGAGGCCCGCAAAAGGCGCGGGCCTCAGGATAAGCGTCGCTGTGAGACTCTACTTCATCCCGCTGGGGTCGTCGGCCGGGTTGATATAGTTGACCTTCACCGGCGACTGGCCATGGATTTGAATCACTGTTTCCCCGGATGCAGCGGCGTAGTGATGCATGCTGGGGTCGAGGTAAGCGAAGCTGCCCGCCCCGAAGCTCATCATCTTGCCGGCGTCGAACTGATCTCCCATCCCGACTTTCAGAGTTCCGGAGATCACGGTCACATTTTCCCGCAGCGGATGAGTGTGCGGCGCGATCCTGTAGCCGTCCGGCATCTTGAGGCGAATGGTGTAATCGCCGGAGGAGGCCATGGGGTCGCCTTCGAGAACGGCGAGTTGCGCACCGCGCGTCAGAAACGGCGGGGCGGGGCCATACTTCACCTGATCGGGCGTGAAGGCGTTTTGCCCCAGCGACGGCTGCACCGCGAACGCAATTGCAACTACAAACACACCGACAACGACGAATCTTAGTTTCATAGATCTCTCCTGACCGACCTGAATGATAATCAACGGCAGGGTCTCCCGCAACAACCTCAGGGTTCCCAAAGCGAAGATTTAAATCCGCGGCGCGGCGAAGTCCGGCTTAGGTTTGCGTTACCTCCGTCGCTGACCTGCTTGACAAGAATTTTCCAAAAAAATTACATATTTTTCTTGCATCGCTGGAAAATTCTCGTAATCTCATCAATGCGAACTAACTTCAGCGGAATTTCTGGAATCTAAACCAACCAGAAAGCTCGAGCAGGAACCAGCCCGCTGCGGAGTAGCTGAGAGTGAGTCGCTTGAGGAGGAAGACATCGAAATTGGCAACAGCTAGCGCCCCGCGCCATCAAACAGAGAATCCCCCGCCTCTCACCAGCATCCCCAACCGGAACCCGATCGCCAAGAACCCGATTGCCCCGAAGAAGTTCGTGCGCCTCACGCTGTGGCCACTGGTCGCTGCCACCTTCTTTATGGTGTCGGGCGGAACCTATGGCACGGAAGACATCGTGCACGGCGCCGGGTACGGGCGCGCGATTCTGATTCTGCTGCTTACCCCGCTGCTTTGGAGTCTGCCTACCGCGTTTATGATCGGCGAGCTTTCGAGCGCGCTGCCCTACGAGGGCGGCTATTACGCTTGGGTGCGCCGCGCCATGGGCAGTTTCTGGGGATTTCAGGAGGCTTGGCTCTCGCTGGTCGCATCGATTTTCGATATGGCGATTTATCCCACGCTGTTCGTAGCCTACCTGACGCGCATGTTCCCGTACTTCCAGGAAAACAACCGCGGATGGTGGGTCGCGCTGGCTGTGGTGATTGCCTGCGCTGCGCTCAATATTGCCGGCGTTAAGGTGGTTTCGCTGACGTCGCTGTGGCTATTCTTCGCGCTGTCGGCGCCGTTTGTGGCGATTGTGCTGATCGCTCCATTCAAGATTGGAGCGCTCGCGAACGCTGTGACCAAGCCGACGACCTCTTCGGTCGATATTCTTGGCGGGCTGCTCATCTGCATGTGGAACTACATGGGTTGGGACAATGCCTCGACGATCGCGACCGAAGTCGAGAAGCCGCAGCGAACTTATCCGCGGGCGATGCTAGTTGCGGTGGTGATCGTGGCCTTGAGTTACGTGCTTCCGTTCGCTGCAATGTGGATGACCGGACTGAAAGCTACGGCATGGGAGACTGGCTCCTGGGCGGACATCGCCGGCCTGCTGGGTGGGCCGCTGCTGCGCATCGGCGTAGTACTGGGCGGGGTCATCAGCGCTTTCGGCATGTTTAACGCGCTGGTGATGAGCTATTCGCGGCTGCCTCTGGCGATGGCTCAGGATGGCATGCTGCCGGGTATTTTCGGCAAGCTGCAGAAGAAATCGCGAGCTCCCTGGGTTGCAATCATCGCGCTGGCGATTGGATGGGCGATGTGCCTTGGCTTGGGTTTTGCGCGGCTGGTCACGCTCGACATCCTTCTTTATGGCGCGAGCTTGCTGCTGGAGTTCGTGGCGTTGGCGGTCTTACGCTTTCGCGAGCCGGATCTGCCGCGACCCTTCCGCGTTCCCGGAGGATTATTCGGAGCGATTGCCATCGGCATTCCGCCGATGCTGCTGCTCGGCTTCTCCGTTATTCGCAGTGAGCATGAGCAGGTCTGGAACATGAGTTCGTTTGAGTTCGGCATGATCCTGATCGCGGCGGGCTTCGTAGCCTATGCCGTGAATCATCTGCTCAAACCGCAAGGGTGGGCTTCGGTTCGCTCGGCGGAAAAGCCGCAGCCGGCCGCTTAATAAATCCAGACTAAACAAAAAGAGGACCGGCGAAGCCGGTCCTCTTTCTTCTTTGATCCCGAGCTAGGCCGCCGCTTTTGCCGCGTCACGCAGATTCCTCACTTGATCGTGAGCTTTCTGCACGCTGGCAGCCTGACGGCGAACGATCTGCGCGATATTTTCCGGCAGATCGGCGGTCACCGCCTTTTGGTAGGCTTCTTTGGCATTGTCCTCGCCGGCCTCAACCGACTCGAGAATCGCCTTGTCGCCAGCGCCGAGGCTTACTTTGGTATCGATCCAGGCCCGGTGCAGCGACGCCGAGACCGATCCGGAGACTTTCTTGTCCGGTTTGCCCAGCCGGATTAGCTCCGCTTCCAACTCTCCGGCAAAGCGCGAGCGCTCCAAGCTCTGTTCATTGAACAGCGTTTTCAGATCCGACCGTTTCACGTGCGTGGCGGCATCCTGATAGCCCTTCTGTCCGTCTTTGCAGGTTTCAATTAGGTCTTCAATTACGCTAATCGCATTATCTTTATCTTTGTCCATTATTACCTCCGACACTTAGATGCCAACTGGGGGGCGAGGTTTGGCGGTGTTCTTCATCGCGAAGCCAGCTCGGAACTAGAAAGAAAATGTACGCTACTCTAGAATCGACCGAGGAGATCTATGACCAAACGGAAATCGAAGGGCGCCTACATGATTTCCGCTGTGGCCGAAATGTATGGCATCCATCCTCAGACCTTGCGTCTGTACGAGCGCGAGGGATTGCTGAAGCCCTCGCGCACTGAGGGCAACACCCGCCTCTATACCGACGAAGATCTGCAGCGGCTGGAATTTATTCTGTCTCTGGCGCGCGACCTGGGTGTGAACATCAGCGGCATGGCGATCATCCTGCAAATGCGTGAGCGCATGGAGGAGATGCAACGCCAGATTCAGGAATTCGTGCAGTATATCCAGCAAGAAGTGCTTACCCGGGCAAACGCCGCGGCCGACCCCGCCAAGGGTGCGATCGTCCCGGTGCGTAGGTCGATGGTGCCGGCGGTGCAGTTGGGGAAGAAGCGCTAATTCCTCTTCATGTCGTCCTGAGCGGCAGCGTTCGAGGCCTGCCCGCAGTATCATGGAAGCGCATTATGCTTCCCTTCAAGCTGGTCTACAGCGACGGCTATTATCTGCCCATCGGCGACCACGTCTTTCCCGCCGAGAAGTACCGGCGCGTCCGCGAACGACTGCTGGCCAAAGGGTTTGCCGACGAGCAAGACTTTCTTAAACCCGAACCGGCGACCGATCAGGACATTTTGCTGGTTCACAAGCCGGAGTACGTTCACAAGCTGAAGACGGGGACGCTGAGTCCGCGCGAGGAGATGGCGCTGGAGATCCCCTACTCGCTCGATCTTATCGATGCCTGCTGGCTGTCGGCCGGAGGATCCATTTTGGCTGCGCGGCAGGCCTTGGCCGATCACGTCTCGATCAACGTCGGCGGCGGGTTTCATCACGCCTTTCCCGATCACGGCGAGGGTTTCTGCGTGATTCACGATGTGGCGGTCGCAATCAGGCGACTGCAGCGCGACGACAAAATTCGCACCGCGATGACCGTCGATTGCGATGTTCACCAGGGCAACGGCACGGCGGCGATTTTTGCGGGGACACGAACCGCTGGCGCGCTTTTGCCTTCGGCTGGCGCATCGACTCTGGATTCGGCGACGCTGGGATCATCGCAAAAAAAACCGGCGCCGCCCGGAAAGACTCGCGGAGCGCATGCCGGCGACGTCTTCACGATTTCGCTCCACCAGCACAATAACTATCCTCTGTGGAAGCCGCCGTCGTCGATCGACGTCGACTTACCCGATGGCATCGGAGACGACGACTACCTGGCCTGGCTCGACAATGCGCTAAGCTCGGGGCTGCGGCAGTTCGAGCCCGATCTCCTGTGCTACATCGCGGGCGCCGACCCTTACCACGAAGACCAACTGGGCGGGCTTGCTTTGACGATCGACGGATTAAAGCGGCGCGACGAACTGGTGTTTCGCGCGGCCCGCGCCCGCAACATTCCCGTGATGGTGACATACGCGGGAGGCTACGCGCAGAACGTGGAGGACACGGTGACAATTCACTGCAACACGGTGGTCGCGGCGAAGGAAGTGTTCGGCGCGACACTTGGCGCGGCGCACTAGATCCGCCCGACTGGTAAAATGACTTATCGCTTCTATGTTCGAGAATCTACAGGAAAAACTACAACGCGCGTTCAAGTCCCTTCGCGGCCAGGCTCGGCTCACTGAGGAAAACATTGGCGAAGCGCTGCGCGAAATTCGCCTCGCTTTGCTCGAAGCCGACGTCAACTTCAAAGTTGTCAAGGAGCTCATCGACCGCATCCAGGCCAAGGCCGTGGGCCAGGAGGTGCTGACCGCGCTTTCTCCCGGCGAGCAGGTCATCAAGATCGTGCGCGACGAACTGGTCGAGACCCTGGGAAAAGATACGGCGCGCATGAAGTTCGCGTCGCAGCCGCCCACGGTTGTGTTGATGGCCGGGTTGCAGGGTTCGGGCAAGACCACAACATCGGGCAAGCTGGCGCACTGGCTCAAGATCGGCGGGCATCGTCCGCTGCTGGTTTCGGTTGACGTCTACCGTCCCGCGGCCCGAGAGCAGTTGAAAATCGTGGCGCAGGCTGTGAAAGCGCAGATTTACGAAGGCGAAGTCGGCGAGGCGAGTTCGCCCGCGCAACTCACGGCGACGGTCGAGCGGTTGGTGAAAGAAGCCCGGCGCGAGGCCATCGTTTCCGGCTGCGACGTGCTGATCGTTGACACTGCCGGGCGTCTTCACATTGACGACGATCTGATGAGCGAGATGCAGTCGCTGAAGAAGCTGCTGACCCCGTCAGAGATTTTGTTCGTGGCCGACGCTATGACCGGGCAGGACGCGGTGCGGTCCGCCGATGAGTTTCACAAAAAGCTTTCGCTCACCGGCGTCGTGCTCACCAAGATGGATGGCGACGCCCGCGGCGGCGCGGCGCTTTCCATCCGGCAGGTTACGGGGCAGCCCATCAAGTTCATCGGCGTCGGCGAGAAGTATGACGCGCTGGAGCCGTTTCATCCCGACCGCATCGTGTCGCGCATCCTCGGTATGGGCGACATCCTTTCGCTGATCGAACGCGCCGAATCGCAGATTGACAAGAAAAAAGCGCAGGAGATGGCCACCAAGGCCCTCACTGGCGACGGCTTCTCGCTGGAAGATTTTCGCGACCAGTTGCGGCAGGTAAAGAAGATAGGCTCGCTCAAGAGCATCATAGGCATGATGCCAAGCATCGGTCCGTTCTCCGGATTGCAAAAGGCCGCCGACAACGTGGACGAAAAGCAGATCAACCGCGTCGAGGCCATCATCAGCTCAATGACCATGCACGAACGCAATCATCATGAAGTGATCAATGGCAGCCGCCGCAAGCGCATTGCGCGCGGCTCTGGCACCACCGTGCAGGAAGTCAATAATCTGCTGCGCCAGTACGCGCAGATGAAAAAGATGTTCAAGCAGATCGGCAAGCCCAGCTTCGCGAGAAGAATGGCGGGAATGAAGCTGCCCGGGCTGTAGAACCGGACCGCGGGCTGCGGCGATTGCAATCGGCGCTCCCTTGTTGCTCTGCCGAAGCCGGAAGCCCACTCTTATGAAATGGCATTCTCTCGAAGAGTCGAGTCCAGAGACGGACGTTCGCCCGCTGCGCGAAATCTTTTCCGAACGCAAGGAACTTATCGCGAAATACGTTCCCGCGGAGACACAGGCTGTCCATGCTCGGGCCATTGCAAAGTTGAAGCAGGAAAATGTAGCCGTAAACATTCTTCCTGTAGGCGCGAAGATTCCGGATTTCCAGCTTCAAGATCACGACGGCAAGACCGTCTCTTCTTTCGGATTACTCTCAAACGGACCACTTGTGCTCTGCTTTATCCGTGGGCGCTGGTGCCCGTTTTGCGTCGCTCAGATGGAAGCGATGAATTTCGTTCTCCCGGAAATTCAGCAGGCCGGGGCGACGCTTGCCGCCATTTCTCCGCAGACCGTACAGCAATCGTTCTTTATGCGCGATCAGCACAAGCTGCGCTTTGCGCTGCTCTCCGATGCCGGCCACAGAGTTGCGCGGCAGTTTGGGCTGACTTATCGCGTTCCCGACGAACAGCGGACGATCTTTCGAAAAGCTTTCGTCAATCTCCCTTTCGCCAATGGAGACGACAGTTGGGAGTTGCCGATTCCCGCGACCTACATCATCGACCGCGACAGCACGGTGCTCTACGCTTCGGCGAATGAGGACTACACGGAGCGGCCTGAGCCTGAGGATATCGTGCGCTTCCTCAGTGCGACCCTCAGGGGCTAAAGCCCGCGTGACCCGTGAGCTTACGCGGCGCTGAAGCGCCGCTCTTCCACCATAGTGCGGGTCTTACGGCACGACTGAAGTCCTGCCCTTCCCGATCCGTCAGGAGCACGACGCACAGACGCTGTCTGAATCCTTAGCTTTCGGTACACTTGGAGCATGCGCGAAGCCCAAGCCTGGCAACTGACAACCGGCAACTGGCAACCGTTCTTATGAACTATATCTACGGCATCAACGCCGTCTCCGAGGCGCTTAAGGCCCGGGGGCGAGCTTTTCAGTGGGTTGGCATGGCCAAGGAGCGGAACGACATCCGCTTGCAGCGGATGATCGAAGAGTGCCGGAAACTTGGCGTGCCGGTTAAATTTCTATCTCGCGTGGAACTCGACCAGATGGCTGGCAGGGCGGCGCATCAAGGCGTCGTGGCGGTCACGTCGGCGAAACAATATAGCGATCTCGATGACGTTGTCGGCGCCAAGCGCGGACAATACTCTCTCGTTATCGTCCTCGATGGCATTGAAGATCCGCATAATCTCGGTGCGCTCATGCGCACGGCTGACGCAGCGGGCGCCGACGGAGTGGTCATTCCCGAGCGCCGCGCCGCTCCCGTCACCGGCACCGTAACGAAAACTTCAGCGGGAGCCAGTGAGTACTTGCCCATCGCCAAGGTTACCAACATCGCGCGCACGGTGGAAGACTTGAAGGAACGAAATATCTGGACCGTCGGCCTCGACGAGCGTGGCAAGCAGACATACGATGCGCTCGACTACAACATGGATTGCGCTTTGGTTCTGGGCGCCGAGGGCAAGGGGTTGCATGATCTGGTAAAGAAGAAGTGCGATTTTCTCGTGTCGATCCCGATGCTGGGAAAAGTTCCTTCACTCAATGTATCGGTCGCCGGCGCGGTCGTGATGTATGAGATTGTGCGGCAGAGACGTGCGAAAGAGAATGCTGAAAAAAATAAAGAGGCGGCTTCGAGCGCCAAATGAAGTTCCGCAGCTTTTGTATTTTCTGTGTTGTGTATGCTCTCTCTGCTCCTGTTGTGAACGCTTTGGCTCTCGATCGCGAGGCCTTCACATTTACGAAATATGACCTCGATGTCCATGTAGATCCCGCTATCCAGAGGCTCGGCGTTCGAGGAACGATCAGTCTACGCAATGATTCCTCCGCTCCGCAGAAGCTTGCCGTGCTGCAGATTTCCTCTTCGCTAAGCTGGCGTTCCATCAAGGCCGATAGTAAACAGTTGCAATTTGTCTCGCAACCTTACTCTTCTGACATCGATCATACGGGCGAGCTTTCGGAGGCGATTGTGACTCTGCCCGAGCCGGTGCCGCCTCAAAGCACAGTCGCGTTAGAGATTGCCTACGAAGGCATGATCTTGCTCGATGCCACGCGGCTCATGCGCATCGGAACGCCCGAACCTCAGGCCAATAGCTCCGATTGGGACCAGATCGGCGCGAAGTTTTCCGGCGTGCGCGGTGCGGGGTATGTGGCCTGGTATCCGATCGCTACCGAGGCGGGAAGTTTTTCCGACGGCAGCAGCGTTTTCGAAATTGTCGGCAGATGGAAGCGCCGTGAGGCTGCTTCCACCATGCACCTGCAATTCGCCACACCGAGCGATACAAGCGAGCCGCCCGAGCTGCTATTGAACGCAAGCGCTTGTCCGAAGGCGCTTGAGACCAAGAGTCAGTTCGTTGCAGACTGCACCTATCAATCGTTAGGCTCAGTGGTGCCCACGTTTGTGATTGCGAATTACGAGGTGCTCGAGCGCGCGGCCATTGCGGTTCATTTTCTGCGCGGCCATAACGGCGCTGCTGCGACTTACGCCGATGCCGCAGAGAAGGTTACGCCGCTCGTCACGGATTGGTTTGGCGCACCGCACGGAAAAGCGCAAACCGCCGATCTCGCCGACCCTGGCTCGGCTCCTTACGAAAGCGGTTCGTTCCTGTTAGCGCCACTGACATCGACCGATGCAAAACTTGCGGGGCTGGCTGCGGCTCACCAGTTGACCCACGCCGCTTTTTCCTCGCCGCGGCCCTGGATCAACGAGGGCCTTGCTCATTTCGCGCAAACCTTGTATCTCGAGCAACTGAGCGGACGCCACGCGGCGCTGGATTACATGGGCTTGCACCGCTCGGCATTCAGCGCGGTTGAGAACGAAAAAACGACAGTACCCAGGTCAGAGGACGAAGTGAAGCGGTCGTTAGTCAACACCTCGGTTGAAGAACTCTATCGCAGCAAAGCGATGTTTGTGTGGTGGATGTTGCGCGATTTGGTCGGCGATGCGGCACTGAAGCAGGCGCTCGGTTTGTATCGTCCGAATGACGATAAGGAACCTTCTTACCTCCCGGGCTTGGTCCAAGCGCAAACCAAGCGCGATCTGGAGTGGTTCTTTGACGACTGGGTGTATCGCGACCGAGGCTTGCCCGACTTCAAAGTGGAATCCGCCTTTGTGCGAAAGACTTTGCCCGGAGCTTACGTGCTCACGGTGACTGTGGCGAACTCGGGCGCAGCGGGGGCGGAAGTTCCAGTCACGGTGAGGTTTGCTGGTGGAGACGCTACGCAGCGACTTGTCGTGCGCGGTAAAAGCAATGCTGTGATTCGCTTTGAGGTCGCTAAAATGCCGGAAGAAGTCGTGATTAATGACGGCAGCGTGCCGGAGAACGATATGACGAACAATACTTTTAAAATCGAAGGCGAGGCCGCACAGTGATGGTGATTGCCGGCGTGACAGATGGCACCGGCAAAAATACAGAGGTCCTTCGCTTCGCTCAGGATGATAGAGTGCTGGTCGTGAACCGACAGAGCTCGGCGAGTTTGGCGGCAGCTGCGCCGCAGTCGATTGATCGTTCGGCCAGAGGGATTCCATCTGCGAGATGATCCACGCATCCCGCTGCTACGAGCGCCGCGGCCGAGTTCAAGAGCACGACATCGCGGCGCGGAGATTTCCTTCCACTTAAGACTTGGCGAATGATAGCCGCATTGTCTGACGCGTCTCCGCCAGCGATGTCGGCGAGCGTGGCCCGCTGCATGCCAAACTCTTCGGGATCGACTTCATAGGAGCGCACCGATCCGTCGCGGGCTTCGGCTATGCGCGTTGGTCCTGTGATCGTGATCTCGTCGAGACCGTCGAGACCGTGGACTACGAGCGCACGATGCAGGCCCAGCATGCTGAGTGCTTCGGCCAGCTTTTCGACCATCTCTCGCGCGTACACACCGACAACTTGTCCCGAAGCATGCGCGGGATTGGTGAGCGGGCCGAGCAGATTAAACATGGTGCGCAGGCGTAACTCACGCCGCACTTTTTGCACTTGCTTCATGGAGGAGTGCAAATCGGGGGCGTAGAGAAAACAGATTCCGACTTCGCGCAGGCATTCCGCGGATCGAGCTGGCGTCAACTGGATGTTTACGCCGAGAGCCTCCATCACGTCGGCCGAGCCGCACTTCGAGCTAATGCTGCGATTACCATGTTTGGCCACGCGCACGCCGGCACCCGCAGTTACGAAGGCTGTAGCTGTTGAAATGTTAAAGGTTCCGGCGGCATCGCCTCCGGTGCCGCTGGTATCGACTAACGCTGAGTCTGCGAGTGCATCGCGCCCGGTGCCACTCAGATCGAGTGCGATCGATTCTGAAGAACTCGTTCCGCCAGACGAAATCGGCAAGGGAGTTGCCGCGGCGCGGATGGCTTCGGCGAAGCCGACGATCTCCTCGACGGTCTCGCCTTTCATGCGCAAAGCCATGAGTAGCGCAGCGATCTGCGCGTCGGTGCAACTTCCGGCGAGCACTTCCGCCATTACCTCCCGGGCTTCCGCGCGTGCGAGCGATTGGCCGCGATTGGAGATGTTGTGGAGGGCCTCGATAATCATCTCACTCGGCATTCTAAGGTAGAACCGTCATTCGCCGAGAAGAATGGTTAAGTCAGGTGCTCGCCGTCGGCGCGTTCAGTCTTGGCAGGAAATATTCGCGCCATTCCTCTGGCAACTCGGCTGTCGTGATCGCTTTTTGGAGCAGGTCGTGATTGTATTTCTCTCCGACAAAGAGCTTGTTCATCTCCGCGATGGTAATGCCGGCATCGTTCCGGGAGATAAGTTCGAAAGAGTCTCCCGCGCCGACTTCGCCCTCATGCTCCACAGAGAAATAAAATCCACTTCGGCCGCTGTGCAGGAATTTTTCCACTATGTCATCGCGCCGGAATTTCGCCGCCAGCTTATAACAGGGCATGCGAGGTTGACGGACCATCACTATCGCCGATCCTATGCGAAAGCGGTCGCCGACATGGAGGTCGGCCTCGCTGAGCCCCTCTGTGGTGAGATTCTCACCGAATGCAGCCCAAGGCAGCTCCGATGCCGGTAAATCATGCCGCCAATAGGCATAGTGCTCGGAGGGATAAGCATAGACAGCTTTGAAGGGGCCGCCGTGAACGCTGAGGTCGGCCTGCTGATCGCCATCGAGATTCAGGGTGCGGAGCTTCACGCGCCCCGATACCGGCTTCTTAAAGATACCGGTGTTGATGGTCGTTCCCTTGTATATAGTGAGCCGCGGCCGCGCCACGTTGAGCGATAGTATTCTCACCGTTCTTCCCCCGTCGAGAACACCGACCTCTTCACTAAGAAATCCGATTCCCGATTCAACCTTAGATGTCCTGCCGGTTTAAACGACGCGGGTCAGGGATTGGCCTTGCCGGGCGATGCGCTACAGGGCGTCGAGGGTCGTGGTCACACGAAAAGTGTTCCGCCTGGAGCGTTAGGGCAATTTTGCTGAATGCTGTGGCAGAGCTCGGACGGCTCGGAAATCACTATATCGACCGATCGAGCCGACAAAACTTTACTCGAATTGACTAATTCTTTACCATCTTCCCGCAGAATAGCATTCATTTAGAGCACGAATAAGCAATACTATAGCGGCAGACGGTGACTGAGCACTAATTCACAACAGGCTGGAGGGAAGTCATGAAGATCGCTCTCATTGCGCTGCTTTTCGGGGCATCGGCGTTGGCCCAAGAGCCGCCTGCCCGCGTGACATCGGCCTGCGGTCCAGAGAGTAGCAACTTCGCTGTGAATCTGGATTCTTCCCGACGCGCCCAGGCACAGCCCGAAGCAGGCAAGGCGCTGGTTTACTTCACTCAGGAAAAAGGCGCGGATACCTTCAGTGTGACGACAAAGATTGGGTTGGACGGGACGTGGGTGGGCGCGAATAAGAATAGTTCGTATTTTGCTGTTTCCGTCGAGCCGGGAGAGCATCATGTGTGTGCGAACGTGCAGTCTTTTCGCGGACATCCTATGAGGCTTGCGCATTTCACGGCAGAGGCAGGAAAGGTTTACTATTTCATTGCGCGGACCGTCTATGGAGCGGAATCCAGCGAGTACTTGTTTCTTGGCGAGGTCGACAGCGACGAGGCCAAATATCTGATTGCGTCCTATCCGCTCAGCGTGTCGACGCCGAAGAAGTAAAGAATCCGCCTCGCTGCATCCACACCGCCTTCTGGCCCGTTTGCCCTAATCCGCCCCCTTCGTTAAGATTGAAGGTTTGCTGCCCTCTGTCGAAAGCCGCAAGCAGGTTCCTTCCGATTTTTAGCCGACGAGCGTCATTATGAAAATCCACGAGTACCAGGGAAAAGCGATCCTTAAGAAATATGGTGTAACCGTGCCGCGTGGCGCGATGGCGACGTCGCGCGAAGAGGCCGAAGCCGCCGCTCGAGAATTATTCAGCGCAGGTGCAGCCGGGGTGGTCGTGAAAGCGCAGATCCACGCCGGTGGCCGCGGTAAAGGCGGAGGTGTGAAAATTGCCAGGTCGGTCAGCGAAACTGGCGATCTTGCCGACAAAATGCTGGGCATGAGGTTGGTTACGCATCAGACCGGACCCGAGGGTCGCATCGTTCGGCGGTTGCTGATTGAAGAAACCTTGCCGATCGAAAAAGAATTGTATCTGGGCATTCTGGTGGATCGCGCGGAGGGCAAGCCGGTGTTCATGGCCTCGGCTGCGGGAGGGATGGAGATCGAGCAGGTGGCGGCGGAGAATCCCGATGCGATTTCGAAACAGCACATCGATCCCGGCATGGGTTTGGAGGCCTTTCAGGCGCGCAAGATGGCATTCAAGTTGGGGCTCAACGCCAAGCAGATCAATCCGGCCGTGCAGTTTCTTTCGAATCTTTATAAGGCGTTTCTTGATACCGACGCCTCGCTACTGGAAATAAATCCTTTTATTACGACCACCGATGGGCGGTTGTTTGCGCTCGATGCGAAGTTGACCTTTGACGACAATGCGCTCTTCCGCCATCCGGACATTCGCGAGCTGCGGGATATTACCGAGGAAGATCCTCTGGAAGTTGAGGCCTCCAAGTACAGCCTGAATTACATCAAACTCGATGGCAGCGTGGGCTGCATGGTGAATGGCGCGGGCCTGGCCATGGCGACCATGGACATCATTAAGTACGCGGGCGGCATGCCGGCGAACTTTCTCGATGTCGGTGGCGGCGCCAACGCTGAGCAGGTAGCGCATGCCTTTGAGATTCTGCTGAGCGATAAGAGTGTAAAGGCCGTGCTCATCAATATCTTCGGCGGCATCCTGCGCGTCGATACTTTGGCGACGGGCGTGGTGGAGGCGGCGAAGAAAACGAATATTAAGCTTCCGGTCGTGTTGCGGTTGGAAGGCACCAATGTGAATGAGGGCAAAAAGATTTTGATGGAGTCGGGACTTAATTTTGTAGTTAGCGACACGATGAAGGATGCGGCGGACAGAGTGGTGGCTGCGGCCCGGGGAGTTTAGGTGAAGGCATCTTCTCTCCCCGAGCGAAGCGAGGGACCATGGTGTTTGCCTGGAGCGGCATTGCGAGTGACGTCCAGCAGAAACTATGGTCCCTCGCTTCGCTCGAGACAAGCTTGATGCGCGGAACATCAGGCGTACTGATGGGTGAGGAATCATCTCTATGGCAATTCTGGTTGATAAACGAACCAAGTTGATTGTGCAGGGACTTACCGGGCGCGAAGGGACATTCCATGCCAAAGCCTGCGCGGCTTACGGGACGCAGGTGCTGGGCGGAGTTACGCCGGGCAAGGGCGGGACAACCCACGAAGGTTGGCCTATTTTCAATACCGTGCACGAAGCAGTCGAGAAGACCGGCGCAGACACAACCGTGATTTTTGTTCCGCCGCCGTTTGCGGCTGACGCGATTATGGAGGCGGCCGACGCCGAGCTTGATCTCATCGTTTGCATCACCGAGGGCATTCCAACTCTCGACATGGTCAAGGCTTGGGAGTTTCTGCAAGATCGTCGTTCGCGGCTGATTGGGCCGAATTGTCCGGGAATCATTTCTCCGGGAAAGTGCAAGATCGGAATCATGCCGGGGTCGATTCACAAAGAAGGCTCGATCGGAATCGTGTCTCGCTCGGGCACGCTCACTTACGAGGCGGTTCACCAGTTGACGCAGCGCGGCATTGGGCAGTCTACGGCGATTGGGATCGGCGGCGACCCGATCATTGGAACCAATTTTGTCGACGCGCTCGATCTTTTTAACCGCGATCCGGAAACTGAAGCCGTGATCATGATCGGCGAAATCGGCGGCGACGCCGAAGAGACTGCGGCGGAATTTGTGAAGACTCACATGAAAAAGCCGGTGGTAGGATTTATTGCTGGACAGACTGCGCCACCTGGACGCCGCATGGGCCATGCGGGAGCGATCATTTCGGGCGGCAGGGGAACGGCGGCGGAGAAGATCAAAGTCATGGAGGCTGCTGGGATTCGTGTGGCCAAGTCTCCCGCCGATATCGGGGAGACTCTAGCGGCGGCCGTGGGAGCGAAAGTTTAGCGCCCGGCACCCGGTTCCCACCACCTAAAAAAGCGGGGGAGCGCTTTTCAACATTTCAAGAAAACTAACGACTAAGGACCGTCGACTAACGACCCTATGAAGACTCTACAACGCACTCTTACGATCGTGAAACCGGATGCCGTCGCGAAAAACGCGGTCGGCGACATCATTGAACAATTTGAGAAGAATGGATTTCACATTCTTGCCATGAAGATGCTCGAGATTTCGAAGTATCAGGCCGAGCAGTTCTACGCCGTTCACGCCAGCCGGCCGTTCTATGGCTCTCTTACCGAGTTTATGTCGAGCGGGCCGATTGTGGCTTTAGCTTTGGAAAAGGAAAATGCTATTGCAGATTTGCGGCTGTTGATGGGCGCTACCAACCCGGCCAATGCGGAGGAAGGGACTATCCGCAAGAGGTGGGCTTCTAGCATCGAGCATAACGCCATTCACGGCTCCGATGCCGAAGACACGGCTCGATTTGAATTGAGCTTCTTTTTTGCGGGGTATGAGCTGGCTAAGTAAACAGCGCAGCTTTTTCCTTATCGGTGCGCGGGCGGGCGCCCGCGCCACACGGGCTAACCTAGCGGTTCGAAGAGGTGGCCTTCTATGCGCTCCGCGATTTTTGGCAGATCTTTGCGGGCGAACTGCTGGAAGTGCGGTGCGTTCCGATGGGCTTCGAGGGCAGCGTCGTCTTTGTATTGCTCGTAGATAAAGAAGCGGCGCGGCTCGGTTTTGTGGCGATGCACCTGATATTGCGCGCAACCCGGCTCCTTGCGCGATTCTTCGGTGAGCTTTGCAAATACCGTAGTGACCTCGGCTTCACGTCCAGCTTTTGCCATCCAGGTAACCGCCAAAACTACCATCGTGCGACTCTCCTTGCGGAAGGTAGTAAGTAGTCTTATTGCGTGATCAGTGAGAAGTCAAGACTAGATTTTGTTACTGTTTTAGCTCCATAATTCTGTCACCCCCTAACGGCAACGTGAAAATGTCACCCCATGAGAGGAAGGACATTCGCGTTGAGTCAGAAGGAACTGCAACGAGTGAGCGTAATTTCCAGTTGTGTTAAGGGAGACATGGCGTGCGCCAGAGCCGCCGCACTGCTCTCGCTTAGCATCCGTCAGGTCAGGCGTCTTAAGAAACGTATGCGCGAGCACGGGGAGGCGGCTCTGGCGCACGCCAACCGCGGACGGCCCAGCCCGCGCCGCCTGCCTACCCGGGTTCGCCAACACATCGTTCATCTGGCCCGCACCACCTATGCCGGATTCAACGATCACCATCTCTGCGAAAAACTTTGCGAGCTCGAGGGCTTCGCCCTGAGCCGTGAAACTCTTCGCCGCATGTTGCGTCAGGCCGGTCTGGGATCGCCCAGAAAACGCCGCGCTCCCGCGCATCGCCAGCGCCGGCTGCGCTCCGCCCGCGAAGGCGAACTGGTGCAACTCGACGGCTCGCCTCACGACTGGCTCGAAGGTCGCGGCCCGCGCCTCACCGCGCTCGGCCTGCAGGATGATGCCACCGGTAAAATCCTCGCCGCTCAGTTTTTTCCTTCCGAAACTGCGCTCGGTTATCTCACCCTGTTGCGCCAACTGCTGCGCCGCCACGGCACTCCGCTGGCCTTCTACGGCGATCACAGCGGTATCTTCGTGCGCAACGATGACTTCTGGACCGTCGAAGAAGAACTCGCCGGCAAACGCCAGCCCACCCAGTTCGGCCGCGCCCTCGATCAACTCGGCATCACTTTCATCGCCGCCCGCAGCCCCCAAGCCAAAGGCCGCGTCGAACGCCTCTGGGGCGTGCTCCAGGATCGCTTGTGCAGCGAGCTTCGTCTGGCTCAAGCCTGCGATCTGCACTCCGCCAATGCCGTGCTGCGCCTTTTCCTCGCCGACTACAACCGCCGCTTCGCCCGCCGTCCGCGTGAAATGCAAACCGCTTGGCGTCCGGCTCCGGAAAATCTCGACCGCATCTGCTGCTTCGTTCATCCGCGCGTGGTCAGCAACGACAACATCGTGCAGTGGGACGGTCAGCGCTTCCAGATCCCCCAGCAAGGCCAACGCTTCAGCTTCGCCGGAGCCAAAGTCCATGTCTATCAGGCGCTCGACGGCCGCGTCTCGCTTTACTACGGCGACACCCGCCTGCAACACACCCTGGCTTCGCCAGGGTGACATTTTCATGTTGCCGTTAGGGTGACAAATTCATGTTGCTACAACAGACTAGATTTTGTTACGGGTCGACGCTGTCTTTAACTCCGCCGCAAATTCGTCGATAAAGATGGTGTGGTCGCGGTCCGGTCCGGTGGATACCAACCCGACCTTCGCGGCCGTTTCTGTTTCCACGAACTCTAGATAGGCGCGAGCCGCCTCGGGCAGCCTTTCGAATTCCGTAACGCCAAGCGTGGAACTCCTCCAACCCGGCATCTTGTGATAAATGCACTCCAGCTTGTCGTATCCGCTGGATTGAGCGGGGATTTCCATCGTCTTTTTGCCGTCGACGATGTACCCGACGCAGACCGGAATTTCGGCGAGTTCGTCGAGCACATCCAGCTTCGTCACCACCAGCCAGGAAATGCCGTTG
The DNA here is from genome assembly GCA_963789875.1 of uncultured Acidobacteriaceae bacterium. GTDB lineage: Bacteria > Acidobacteriota > Terriglobia > Terriglobales > Acidobacteriaceae > Sulfotelmatobacter. The sequence continues at coordinate 704,016 of CAWBMI010000004.1, forward strand.
ATCATGCCGGCGTAGCGGAGCAGGGGCAGATCGAGCCAGCCGGTGCGGCGGGGACGCCCAGTAACTGCGCCGTATTCGTTGCCGCGCTTTCGCAGCTGCTCCCCGAGTTCGCCTTTGTCTTCGCTGGGAAATGGGCCTTCACCAACCCTTGTGCAGTACGCCTTGCTTAGGCCGATCACCGAATCGATGGCATTGGGAGCGACACCGGTGCCGGTGGCCGCGCCGCCCGAGGTGGCACTGGAAGACGTGACGAAGGGATACGTGCCATGATCGATGTCGAGCATGGTGCCTTGCGCGCCTTCGAACAAAATGGCTTCACCAAGGGCCAGCGCCTGATTTAGCAGGACTGCCGTATCGCAAACAAATGGGGCCATCTTTTCGGCGGCCGTGGCGTACTCCGTGTACATTTTGTCGGCGTCGAGCGGTTCGGAGTTGAAGAGCGCATGCGCAATCATGTTCTTCTCGCGCACAGCGTTTTCAATGTGCTTCTTGAGAAGTTGCAGGTCGAGGAGATCGGCGACGCGGAGGCCGCGGCGTCCCATCTTATCTTCGTAAGCGGGGCCGATACCGCGCGAGGTGGTGCCGATCTTCACCCGGCCCGGAGCGTTCTCCGCGGCCAGTTCGATCATGCGATGGTAGGGCAGGATTACTTGCGCGCGGTTGGAAACGAAGAGATTTCCGTCGACTCTCACGCCGGCGTGACTCAGGGTGTCCACTTCTTTAAGAAACGCTATGGGATCTAGGACCACGCCATTGCCGATTACGCTGCGGCAGGCGGTGCGCAACACGCCACAAGGCACTAACTGCAGGACAAATCTCTTGCCGTTGATGATGACAGTGTGGCCGGCGTTGTGGCCGCCGGCGTAGCGAGCCACGACGGAAAAGCTTTCCGAGAGAACGTCGACAATTTTGCCTTTGCCTTCGTCGCCCCACTGGGCGCCGACGATTACCGCGGTCTTGCCTCGTTTCAAAAGAAGCTCCGTCACAGGAATTCGCGGACGCGCAGGTGCGCCGCACGTATCTCTGAATACCGGGGTTGCACACGACTTGCCCCGCGGCAAATGCGTAACAGGACTTATGGGATAAAAGCGGAGAAGATGTGTACTAGCTATCTTATCGTGACGGTGGGGCCAATGGCAATGAACCGCTACCGCTGGTGCTGTCTTAAATTGTTTAAGACACTACCCTACCGCTGGTAGTGGGTCCGTTGGACAAACTACCCCACCGCTCTGTGGTGCACTCCTTCGCAAAAACCTTTAACCACAGAGGGCACCGAGTCCACAGGGTAGAGCTGGAAGCCTGTTAGTTTTTTCTTCTCGTGGTAGGCGCGGCAGGACTCGAACCTGCAACCGTCGGATTAGAAATCCGATGCTCTATCCGTTTGAGCTACGCGCCCGTGGCCTTCTAACAGCAATTTAACTTTAGCGGTTCCGTTCCGTGCACTGCAACTATATCGCTGACTGTCAGAAGACTGCGCGCGGTCTTTTTCTGCCCTTGGCGGGCGGCAGCAGCATACTGCCGCCTTCCAAAGTTACAGGGCCTAAGCCTACTCACTATTCCTGTAGCAAAACGGGTCTCGGCTGGTATTTCCCATAGAATAAGCGGCTTCGGAGGCATAGACCAATTGGCCATACGAGTTGCTGTACTCATGTAATCTTTTGCGCGCGGGGCGGAGCTTACACACTGATCATGTTATGCGACTCCCCCAATCGCTCTCTCACTCTGTTTCTCTGCGTTCCCTTCAATCGTTAATCACAACCGCTGCACTCGTTCTGAGTTTTGCTCCTCCGAACGCCTCGGCGCAGACTTACCAGCTCAATTGCAATCCGAGAAACGTGCGGTTCGGCACGATGCTGCTCCAACAAACGGAGACCGTGCCCGTCAGCCTGACTAACTCGGGTTCGAGCAGCGTGACCATTTCGGCCGTGAGTTCGACCTCTCCGGCATTCGGCGTGGCTGGGATCGTCCTGCCGCTTACGTTGCCGGCGGGACAGAGCGTGAACGTCGACTTGACGTTCACTCCAACGACCGTGGCTTGGGTAGAGGGAACGATCCTGTTCACCAGCAACGCATCCAATTCGACGCTGCATGTAGGAGTGGGCGGCGTGGGCGCTGCCAACGAGTCTTTAACGCCGAGCCCGGCGGCCTTGTCGTTCGGGAACGTGCCTCTGGGCAAGACCGTGACTCTGCCGCTTTCCGTGACCAACTCGGGAGCAACGTACGTCCGCGTGACCCAGGTGGAAATGACGGGTAGCGGATTCAGCGCCAGCGGGTTGAGCCTGCCCATGCTTCTGACGCCGAACCAAACTCTGACGTTCAACGTAATTTTCAGTCCACCAGCAGGTGGCGCGGCCAGCGGCAGCGTTGTTTTTCCGAACGGTGGAATCACAATCCCGCTGACGGGCACAGGCACGACCGTCAGTGGACAACTGTCAATTGCGCCGGCTCCGCTCAGCTTTGGCAACGTAACGGTTGGAAACACAGGGACGCAATCCATGATCGCAAGCGCCGCTGGAGCTCCTGTGACCATTACTTCCGCAGCCAGCAGCAGTTCCCTTTTTGGCCTGGAAGGCGTTTCGTTTCCGCTGACGATCGCTGCCGGCGGCAGTGTGACGCTCAACGTAGGGTTCTCTCCGCAAACCGGCGGGGCCGCTTCTGGTTCTCTCACCTTCGTAAGCAATGCCTCCGCGGCTCCGGGGCCTGAATCCCTGACGGGCACTGGCATCATGCCGACCTATACGGTGAGTGTTTCCTGGAATCCCGCCACGGATGTGGTGGGCTACAACGTGTACCGCAGCAACGCCGCCAACGGCACGTATTCAAGGATTAACCCCGCGCTTGACCCGAATACTACATATACCGACGGCTCGGTCACCTCAGGCCAGACTTATTACTACTCCGCAACCTCGGTGAATGCGAACGGGCTGGAGAGCGGAAAATCGGTTCCTCCGGTGGCGGCGGTAGTGCCCTAGTTCAAGGCTTTGTCTGGAAACAAGAATGGGGCGCGCAGAAAGATGGAGTGCCTCAAGCCGTCTCCCGCTGTGAACGCAGAGAGTCTGCCAGAGACTTCTCTTTCGCCCCCTCGGGGCTGGCTCATTCCTATTTCCGCCCACAGCTTACGCCGTGCGCTGCATCTTTACACCGCTTCGCGGCCGAAGCAAAGAGCCTCGTTCACCTTGAGATGAAAATTGTCTCTCTCAGGCACGCTCGTCCATCCCCCTTTATCGGCGGGCTAGGTCGAATGAAATGGCACCTGCGGAAGATCCTATATTCAGGATGGAAACGGCTCGCTCCATGCGGTGATGACCGGTCTTGTGCAGGAAGTAGCTTAATCCGATGACGCCGGCTGATTCGCCGGCGAAGTTTACTGCCAGTCCTGCCGTAGAACCGCTAAACAATTTCGTTACCGGATTCAATTCCTGTCCGCCGTTGCGTAGGTTGTCTCGAGTCACCACGAAATCGGCAGCGCTAAAGGCTGCGCTCGCGGCGAACAGCACGCTATTTTCACGATCCCAAAAGCGATGGGAAGTTGGCGCCTCAGTGGCCGTTGCCGGTTGGACGAACCTTGCCATCGGAGCAGGTTGCAGCGCCGCCGTCGGATCGGGTGCCTCGGGCTCGAGCATGGCTATCGTTTGTTGCGATAGTGCGGGCCGACAGAGAGTCAGTAACGCCAGCAAGATTCCTGCCCTGCCTAACAGAATCGCGCCTAACCATTTTTTCGAGGACGGATGTTTGGCGAACCTAACTTTAGTGTGTGCAAACATTGGCCACCTGTACTAGTACTACCGCATATACATGACCGCAGAGAATGGCCCGTAGGTGCCACTAAGCTATTTAGAATGATTACTTTGGGTGTGAGCTGGTTATGTAAGTCACTTTCGGGGTGTGCAATTCTATGCACAGTTTCATTACGAACTTAGGTTGCGTAGTTCACTCAGGGATTTTTTCGGTACGGCGGAAAATCCAGAACAAGAGAAATATTCCAGCCAATGCAATCGAGAAGAAGATAAATCCACCTTGATTGTGAATCCTTCCAGTCAGAAAGCCGGGGTCGACGCGGGTTCCCAGCATGGCGATAGTAAAGATGCGCAGTCCATTCTTAGCTACTGAAAGCGGAATCGCAACGCCGATCAGCAATGCCTTCCGCCAGGGCGAGCGCAGGAGAAGTTGAGCCAGCACCATCGTGGTGACCACAAGCACCAGGCTGGAGCGAATGCTACTGCACTCCGGCGCAACTTCGAGCGTTAATCCTGGAATTTGCACGAACATGCCCGACTGCGTCGTTGGAACTCGCGTTATCCAGAAGAAAAAATGTGCCGCCTGCACGGAGCCCTGCTGCAACAGGTGCACGAGGACCTTCAAGACAAACTCGGGAAGGGGCACCAGCCAGAGCAAAAAACAGAGAGGAAAGATAGAACGCCGGAAAGCGTGCGTGCCGAAGCAGAGTGCGAAGGCTGCGATCGCCCAGACTGCAAAAGCGAGCATGTTCAGCGTGAGTTCGAGGTCAGAAGAAAGAGAGGCGGACTTCCATCTGCTCCACACCGTAATAAGAACAGCCACGGCAAGGAACATCGAACCTATCTCCACTCCGTAGCGATCGGAAAAATCGGGAAGTTCACAGTGCAGTCGTTTCTCTCTCCAATCGAGGAAGAGCAGAGCCGCGCAGACTGGGATGATCAACAGGATGTGAGTGTAACGGTCATCTCTCGAGGCTAGCGCCAAAGTAGACGCGAGCGGACCCCGCCAGATTGCGAGGGCAATCGCGGCGAGAATGAAAGCGAAAACCGGCGGGAATAATCTCGAGATCGATTGCTGTGGGGCTCCACTCACAATTTGCTTCCTGCGTTTTTTTCACGGAGAGCGAAGTGCGAATCTCCGTTCGCAGCACAGGCTCTCGTGACTAAAATCAAAGACCGCACGGCTGGCGGTCGGCCAAAATACGTCCTGAACTCAAGGATGAAGGCGATGATGCACCCTCCCCCGTGATGTGCTCCTGGTCTTCTTATGCCTACGTTCGGCGTATTGGTGATCCGGCGCATGCGCAAGCCCACCTGCCGCATCTGTCTGTACCGGGAGGGCCGCCCCAACCGCAAAAGCCGGTTCGTGGGCTCGGCGGCGTCCCCTGCTATGAGCACAAAAAGTGGCGAAGCGGCGCCGCTCAGCGTACTTCAAGAGTGTAGTCCCGCGGACTCCGGATGGGAGAGACCCTAACGGCTCCGGGAAAACTTTGGTACTAAGTTTACGACCGAAATCGTGCTCTGTATCCCAGCCTAAGAAATCCGATGTTTGGCGCTATTCCGTTCGACGGAAGATAGGTTGGCTTGCTGCGGAACGTTCCCGGTAGTCCGCCTGCGAGTGCGCTGCCAGCCGACAGCGAACTCAGAAAGCCCAGAAGAGATGCTGCCTCGAGGTATCCTGAAGCGCTCGCTCGATAAGGGAGCCGTGAAAATCAAAAAGGTCCAGTTCGGTCTTGGATAGAAAACCGCGGTGACGAAAATCAGCCCCAGGCTGCCCTGAAAAGGTGCGGTGTACGGGCACGAAATTTTACAGCCAGAGGAAAGCTGTGATGCGGCATCGGGATGGCAGGATTTGCCCGTCTGTGCAATGTTTCGCAGTTTAGCGGTCTGATTCCTGCGTCGGGATGACTAATTGAGGTGCCGGCGCGAAAATGCTTGCCCTGCGTCCGAAAATGAGGCAGAATTTTGCACGCAGATGTCGCTCGAAACAAGTTCCTGATCTTCCCTAAATCAGGTCGCAGCTAATCTGACCGTCGCCCCCAACAGTCAAAAGAAGTCTGCGCCACCACCCGCACGTCTTCCAAAGGAGGAAGACTTATGCTCTCGAAGCGCTCCGCACTACTCCGGGTTCTGTTAATTCTTCTATCCGTTTTCGTGTTCGATCGGTGCCTGGCGGCGCAGGCAGGGTACCGCAATGATGCCCACCGATCGCATCACTTTGGATCTGACGGCGTGCGCGTCACCAGAACTTCTATCAGTTCGATCAACTCGATTTTCCTCGAAGCGACGACCTACAGCTCGGGGGGAACAACCGCCGATTCTGTCGTGCTGGCAGATGTAAACGGGGACGGCAAGCTCGACCTGGTCTTCGCCAACGGTGGAGTTGGCGTCATGCTAGGCAACGGAAACGGGACGTTCGAGGCAGCGGTGACCTACGGCTCAGGAGGATATGTGCCCTACTCCGTTGCCGTCGCTGATGTAAACGGAGATGGCAAACTCGATGTAGTTGTAGCGAACCAATGCGCCAGCAGCACCGTGTGCACCAATGGCGTTTTGGGCGTTCTACTGGGCAACGGCGACGGTACTTTTAAGCCGGCGGTGATCTACGGCTCTGGGGGATATGATGCCGTTTCGGCAGCGGCGCCCGCGATCGTTGTGGCCGATGTAAATGGCGATGGAAAGCCAGACCTCGTGGTGGCTAATGATTGCACCAGCAGCTCCACCTGTTTTTTCGACGGCAACATAGGCGTCCTCCTCGGCAACGGCAACGGCACCTTTCAGCCTGCGGCGACGTATGACTCAGGCAGTGACCATGCTCAGTCCGTTGCCGTAGCGGATTTAAACGGGGATGGCAAGCTGGACGTTGTGGTCACAAACGAATGTCACGAATGCTCGGGCGGCGTTGTGGGCGTGCTGCTGGGCAATGGCAACGGCACTTTTCAACCGCCGGTGATCTACGGCTCGGGCGGGTTTGACGCATATTCCATCGCAGTCGGGGACGTGAATGGAGACGGCAAGCCCGACCTCCTGGTGGCGAATGAAGCCTCCAACGAATTCAATTATTTCGAGTCCTGGTCGAGTGGCACGGCAGGCGTGCTATTGGGCAACGGCGACGGTACCTTCCAGCCAGTCATCTCCTATGGCCTAAACGGGCACAATGCCAATTTCATCGCGCTGGCTGATGTCAATGGGGACAGCAAGCTCGATCTGGTGGTGGCTAACCAGTGCGCTACTATCCCTTGTTCGACAGTCGGGGGAGTGGACTTGCTCCTCGGCAACGGTGACGGTACGTTCCAGCCGGCTGCGACATGGGATACAAGTGCGGTTATCGCCAATTCTGTCGCGGCGGGGGATGTAAACGGCGACGGCACGATTGATCTATTGGTAGGAAACGCTGGCTCTGTTGGCGTGTTGCTAGGGAAAGGCGACACCACCTACCGGGCGGCCCCGACCTTATCTCCAGGCGGGTTTTTCGCCGATTCCATCGCGGTAGCAGACGTGAACGGGGACGGCAAGCCCGACCTTATTGTGGCTAATCTCTGTGGCGGCGTCTTTAACGAGGACGACAACTGCGGCGATGGCGGCAGCTTGGTAGGCGTGCTGCTGGGTAATGGCAATGGCACCTTCCAACCAGCCGTGAGCTACAACACGGGAGGTGAATACGGTCTATCTGTTGCGGTAGCGGATGTGAACGGGGACGGCAAGCCCGACCTGCTGGTGGCGAACCTATGCTCCAGCGAAAACTGCCTGGACAACGGCACCGGAATGATAGGCGTGTTGCTGGGCAATGGCGACGGTACCTTTCAGTCGGCCGTCAGCTATGGCTCGGGAGGACTTAGCGCCACATCCATCGCGGTGGCAGATGTAAACGATGATGGCAAGCCCGACCTGCTGGTGACGAATTATTGCTCCGGCAGTTGCTCAGGCGATGGTGTCATAGGCGTTTTGCTGGGCAACGGAGACGGGACCTTTCAGGCCGCAGCACCGTACGATTCCGGCGGACAAACTGCAACGTCAATTGCGGTGGCAGATGTAAACGGCGACGGCAAGCCCGATCTGCTGGTGGCGAATGAGTGCACCAGCAGCAGCAACTGCAACGGCATCGTGAGCGTATTGCTGGGTAACGGGGACGGCACCTTTAAGGCTGCCGCGCCCTACAACTCGGGCGGCTACCAAGCCCGCTCCGTAGCAGTCGCGGATATGAATGGGGATGGCAAACTCGACCTCGTAGTGGCGCATGATTGTGCCAGTAGCAGCAACTGTACAAACGCTGTAATCGGTGTATTGCTGGGAAACGGCGATGGAACTTTTCGGGCCCCAGTGATCGCAACTGGGCTAGGCCCCATCCCAACCTATACGGGCCCAGTCGCAATAACATCCGATCAGCTGGCTATCGCTGATTTCGACGGCGACGGTAAGCTCGATGTCGCATCCGGGGCGGGTGATTTCCTGCTTTTGGGAAATGGCGACGGCACCTTTCAACCTCCGCTGCGGCTGGGTTCAGGTGGCGGCTATGGCATTGCGGTCGGCGATTTCAATCGCGACGGAAAACCTGACCTTGCGGCCGGAGGAGTGAACATCCTTCTCAATGTCGCGCCACGCACAGGTACGACGACTACACTGGCTTCGACCATTAATCCCTCTGTAGCAGGGAAACCGGTGGGCTTCCGGGCCATCGTCTCATCGACGTCGGGCCCTCCCAAGGGCACGGTGAAATTCCTGAACGGAACTGTAGTTCTGGCGACGGTACAGCTTAGGTCCGGAAAGGCCGAGTTCACGACCTCTCGATTGCCGGCGGGGTCGAACTTGATTACGGCTGTCTACCTCGGCAATCCGAAATATGTAGGCAGCACATCGGCAGTGTTGAACCAGGTGGTTTTAGCACCGAGCAACACCGCGATTACTTCTTCGCTAACCCGACCGTTTACGGCCAGGCCCTAAATTTGCGGTGAAGGTCGGCGAACTTCTACAGCGTCGGCGCTAACTCGCATTAGGATCTTGTGAGGGGATTTTTGCTTCTCATCCTGCCCAAACAAAGGCATCAAACACTCGTTTTGATTCAAAGTTCAAACGCCGATAGAGAGCAATGGCGCGAGCATTCGCTTCTGTGACCGTCAGCGAGAGCATGGAAAATCCGCGCTTGCCGAGGCTTGCGGCGGTCGCAGCCAGTAGCGATTCGCCGATGCCGCGCGAGCGATACTCGGGCAACAAACAAACCTGGGTAACATGGCCTACGTCGCCGCGAACGCGAGAGCACAGGATCAGGCCGATCAGGTTTTTCGCTTTCCGATCGATTGCGGCGAACGAAGCCTCCGCGTCAAATAAGCCACATCCTGGAAAGCGCACGATATTATTCAGAAAACGCAGCGATCCGCTCAGCGTGTGGTATTGGTCGTTGATCTGCGCGTCTACGTGGCCGCGATATGCTGCTGTAATCACTGCTGCGGCAGGCTGATAATCCGCTTCAGTCCAGCGGCGAATTTCTACATCGGGGTGCGTCGGCCGTGCCTGCGGCACTTTGTCGCCCAACCCTAGAACCATAAATAGCCTTGGATGGCGTTGAAATCCCTGATCGAGAAAGGGCCTTGCGACGCTTCCAGTTTCATGCGCCAACAGCTGCGCTTCCACGCGGTGGATACCGGGAGACTGCTGCAAGGTTTCTATCACGTGGGTTAGCAGCTTAATTTCGACTTCGCGCGCGTTGGAGAAACGGCTTCCGTTGGCAACGAAGAGGTCGCCGACCACTCCCTTGCTGCCTTCGTAGACGAAGAAGCTGTAGCCGAAAATTCGACCGCGCTCGATGGCGGCATAGCCGGGAAGAATCTTCGCGTCGACGTAGCGCAGGATCATCTCGGCCGATCCGCTGTAGTCCCATGAGAGCAGACTCGCCCACACCCGCGCTTCGTCATCGAGCAAAGGGCGCAGGTCTACGGAGGAAAAATGCCTGAGGTCGAGAATCTCCACGGGGCTCCTGCAAAAGTCAGCCGGAACAAAACTGCGGCCTCTTTTGCGAAGGCAGAACTCCGAGTTTAGTTGGTTTGCTGACGCGAGGCAAACTGACCATGGAATCTTGGAATCTATTTTTTCGGACTTATAGAGGCGCCGGCCACCCAGAAATAATCCACGTGCTGAGCGGCAGAGTGCCCCAGGTAGGAGACGCGGCGGCCGGGCACGAGCTTTTCAATTTCGCTTTGAGAATTCGCCGGGGCCACCAGCAGATGTTCTTGTTGGGGAATCTTGCCGAAATCGTAGTTGGCAGTTAAGTGGTTACGGTAGAAAGTGAGGCCATACTCGAGCTCGCGGGGAATGTGAGAAACTGCGAGCGGTAGGGAACGCGTTTCCATGTTGGCAATTTCGAGTGCCACGGGACGCGCGGAAAGTTTCTGATCGAGCGATGTCGAACCCAGTTTGACAACTGCCGCTACCGTAAGTACGACTGGAATCAGCGTGACGAAGCGCACCATGCGCATTCCTGCTTCGCGCACCAGGGTGAGTGCGATTCCGGCGCATAGGACAAATGCGACCGAGAGCGCTACCACCATAGGCCGCCCTGCGGGGAGGCGACGCTGAGTAATCAAGTATGAGACGAGCAGTGCGGGAACGATTGGAGCTGCGGCGGCCAGAGCGTGTACTACGGCCAGCGCTTTTGCCACCGGTTCTGCTGAATTTTGCAGAAGGCGCTTCCGCAGAGAGTCCGCTAACAGCAAGCTCCCGGCCGGGAGCGCCGGCAGAATGTAGCCCGGCAATTTCGATCGAGAGAGAGAAAAAAATATTAACGGAACCATCAGCCAGCAGGCCGCGAAGAATCTGAATTGCGACTCGTAGTCTGGCGGATTCGTGGGTGGCCCTTGTCGATGATTTTGCCAGCCTCGCGCCGACTCCACGAGAGCGGCTATCACGAAGACTGTCCACGGAATCAGAGCCAGCGCTGTTACGGGCAGGTAATACCACAACGGTTCTGTATGGTGATAGAGATTCGTCGAGAAGCGCTCGAGATTATGCTGGACGATGAATTCACCGACGAACTCAGGATTGCGTATTTGAACTGCGAAATACCAGGGCAGAGCGATCACGCAGAATAAAAGAATTCCCGGCTGCCAGAGCGTCTTCCGGACCGGAGTTATTTCGCGGACCGTTGCCGCATAAGCGAGAATTACTACCAGCGCGAGAAAGGGAGCGACCGGACCTTTCGCCAGCATACCTAGGGCGATAAAAACGTAAAACGCGGCTAGGTATATTCTCTTGCCGCTCTCGCGCCATGACCACCAGCCGAGCATCGCAATCGTGAAAGTGGCGGCCAGAGCCATATCCATGGAGGCCGCACGAGCGTAGCCGATAGTCCCAGCGCAGGACGCCGTGATCAGCGCGCCGTCAACTTCCCACCCCGGACGAAACCGGCGCAGGAAGAAATACACCGCGAGAACGAGCACCGTGGCATTGATGGCCGAAGGCAAACGCGCGGCCCAGTCGCTCACGCCGAAGACGGAGTAGGCGATCATGGCTTGCCAGTAGTAGAGCGGGGGCTTCTCGAGCCAGGGTTCGCCGCCCAGAGTGGGTGTAATCCAGGCGTGGCGCTCGAGCATTTCGCGAGCCACCTGCGCGTAGCGCGGTTCATCGGCACCGATGAGACCGAACTGTGCCAAGCCGTAGAAAAATAGAAATGCGCAGACGCCGGCCAGCAACAACGCGTCGATGCGGGTGCGATTCGTCATCGGTCGCCGACTCCCGCTGAGGTATGGAGACTATTGATGGATAATCGAGGCAAGGGATTTGTGCGAAGTCGTAGCTTGCATTCAGCACTTAGTATTCAGTATTTAGCCATCGCAATCCGATGATGGTGACGGATTTCTGAATACTAATGTTGGTTGCTCAGCCCCTTCTCATTGTACCGATGGGCCGGCGCGCAAGAGCATAAGCACTTCGCGCACGGCTTCGTCGAGGGGGCCATTGACGGAACAACCGCTCGCACACTCATGGCCACCGCCGCCGAAGGTCTCTGCCACGCGCGCGACATCGAGCTTGCCTTTACTGCGGAGGCTGACGCGAAAACGTCCGTCGGGAAGTTGGCGGAAGAATGCCGCCACTTCAACTTCACCGATGCTGAGCACGTAATTCACCAGACCTTCGCAGTCCTCTTCCTTGGCTCCCCAGCGCTCCATTTGCGATTGCATCACCCAGGTCCAGGCTACGCGGCCTTCGGTGTTGAGGTTGCGCAAGGCTTCGCCGAGCAACCTCATCTTGGCAACGGAATGAGCAAAATAAATACTCCGGGCGCAGTGCGAAGGGTCGGCGCCGGCCAGCACCAACTCGCGTGCCAGCGCGAAAGTGTGCTCGTTGGTGCCTTGAAACATGAACGAACCGGTGTCGGTCATCAGCGCGGTGTAAAGACAAGTGGCAATCTCCGGAGAGAACGGAGTTCCCGCCTCACGCGCCAAACGGAAAACCATTTCTCCCGTGGCCACCGCATGAGGATCGATCCAATTCACGTGCGCGAAGGGGCGGCCGCTGACGTGGTGATCGATGCTGATCAGAAAGCGGTCTTCGAGGCCTTCGAGGCGAGTGCGATGGATGCTGTCGCACTCCAGAATGATTGCCGCTTCGTAAATGCCGCCGACGCGATCGGCCTGCAGCACCTGATCGGCGAAGGGCAGAGCACGATAGATGCGCGGGACGCCATCATGCAGGACCACGTCGGCTTGCTTGCCCATGGCGCGCAGAATCTGGCAGCAGGCGAGCGCCGAGCCGATGGCGTCGCCATCGGGCCGCGCGTGCGAGGTGAGCACGAAGCGGTCACGCTGCTCGATCTGCCGGAGAACGTCCTGCAACATATCTAATTCTCTTTTTGTCTTACTCTTATTCTCTTCTCTTGCTTTTATTCGTCCTTAGGCTTTCTTTTCGCGCTTCTCAAGAGATGCCGCATGCGACTTCATTCTTTTTTTCGCCCGCGCAAGTAATTCTTCCACCCGGGCTTTTTCGCGCTCCGAGCGATCCAGCCGGAAATACAGTTCTGGAGCTCGCCGCAAACGCAGGCGTTCTGCTAATTCGTGCCTGATATATTCTTTCGCGGCGATCAGGCCTTCCAGGCTTCGGTCAGCTTCGCGGTCGTCGCCATCCACATCTACCAGGACCTGCGCAGAGCGGCCATCGTCGGCCACGTGGACGGCGGTCACGCCTACTAGTCCGATGCGCGGATCGGCCAGTTCACCTTCCACCAGGGTTTCGATCTCCTCGCGCAAGGCCTCGCCCAAACGGCCGCGATGGTATTTGACCGCGCGCTTTTCCATGATTCCCCTCAAAGTAAAACGCATGAGAATATCAGAAAAACGGCCGCAGGTGTTGGCTCAGAAGTGCTATTCTCGCGCACAAACGAGCGGGATGGGTAAGTACAGAGGTAACAATGGGATGCGGCTCGACAAGGACGCGGGTCAGACCAATTTGATCGAGACGCGACGGCCCACAGCGGCCGCAGCCCGCTGCAGACTGGACAGCGTAATGTCGTCCCTCCCGTCGAGCAGCCGGTCAACTTGAGTCCGGCTTGTCCCGAGTAGCGTAGCCATCTTGTTCTTCGAGATTTTCTTTTTCTTCATGGCTTTCGCGAGTTGCCAGGCAACGATCTCTTTGACTGCTTGCGCTTGCGCTTCCTCGAAGATGCCTTCTTCTTTGAGAAAGTCTTCGATGGTCGAGCCCATATGCTTGCTCCTCATTGCTACAACTCCTTCTTTCGCATTCTAGCCAGCGTCAAATCTTCAGGCGGGGTCGCGCGCGTCTTCTTGATGAATCCGTGCAACGCGACGAGGTGCCCTTTGTGGAAGTCGAGCAGTACGCGCGCCGTCCGTCTTGTCGGCAGATCGGTCCGTACTTCCCACAAGCCGCCTCCCATGGGTCGGCAGAGAGGCATGCCTATCGGCCATCGCCACTGCGCTCTTAACAGGTCCATCCCTATCGCGTGGCGTTCGACCTCGGGCAATTCCTTTAACCACTTGCGCACGGGTTCGCTCCCGCTAGAGGTGCGAAAGAAAACCAGCGGAATCTTGGCGGCTTGCCGATCCTCGGTCACCCATGCACCTTATTTAGTACATTGTACATCATTATGTACAGCATTTACACTGTCCCGGATGTTCGCTCGGCAATTTGAAAGCGTCACCGAGAAAAGATTCAATGCCAGAATTGAGGACAAAGCCCCGATCATTGTTTGAGCAATATCTTAAAGGTGTAGTCGTTGGAGCGCTTTGCTTTTTTCCAGCATTCTTTGTGTCTCTGCCCTTTACGTACACGTGGGCAAGCAAGACACTACGCGCAGGCGAAGCGCAGGGAATATTCCTCGTACTCTTTCCCAGTTTCGGGATCGGGGTATTTGCTGCGTTGGCGAGCATAATTTATCAATTGATGAAGGTAAGCAACAGAAACCGATAGGAAGAGTGCCGCGCAAGCAGCGGATATTAGAGATATTCCACAAACGAGTCGGCGATTTCAGCACCATGATTGTTGGCGATGCGCGTGGCGGCACGTTCGACATTCTTCATCAGGCCATCAAGATAGTCGCGCGAATGGGAGATCGCCACCACGCCGATTGTGGCGCGATTCCAGATGGGGCTGGGATCGAGTTCGGCGACGGAGACGTTGAAGCTGGCGCGCAGGCGGTCTTTCAGGCTGCGCAGCACTTGGCGTTTGTCCTTGAGCGATTGCGCCGCTTCGATGTGGAGTTCGAGGGTGAGAAAGGCGATCATGGCGGTCGTTGGTCGCTGGGCGTTAGTCGTTGGCAAAACCGCTCGGCTCACGGTTCTCGGCTAACGACCAACGGCTAACGACCAACGACGGTCTTACGCGATTACTTCCGCGGCAATTCTCTCCGTGGCGAAGGCTTCGATTATGTCGCCGACCTTGATGTCGCCGTAGTTGGCGATGGAGATGCCGCATTCCATGCCGTTAGTGACTTCTTTGGCGTCGTCTTTGAAGCGGCGCAGCGATCCGACTTTGCCTTTGAAGATCTGCACGTTGTCGCGCAGCAGGCGGACTTCGGAGTCGCGCTTGACCTGGCCGTCGCTCACGCGGCAACCGGCCACGGTGCCGACTTTCGGGATGCGGAAGACGTTGAGCACATCGGCGCGGCCCTGGTAGTGCTCTTTGAACGTGGGCTCGAGCAGGCCGCTCATGGCGCGCTTGATCTCATCCTGCAATTCGTAAATGATCGAGTGCAGGCGAATGTCGACTTTTTCCTGCTCGGCAATCTCTTGCGCTTTGCGCTCGGGGCGCACGTTGAAGCCGATGATGATGGCGTTCGAGGCCGAGGCCAGCAGCACATCGGTTTCGGTGATCGCGCCAACGCCGGAGCGCAGCAACTTCAGGCGCACTTTGTCGTTGGAGAGTTTCGTGAGCAGGTCGGTGATGACTTCCACCGAGCCTTGCACGTCGCCCTTGAGAATGATGTTGAGTTCCTTGGTGCCAGCGGCCTTGATCTGCTCGGCCAGGCCTTCGAGCGATACGCGAGAACTCTTGGCCAGCGCGGCTTCGCGGGATTTCTGTTCGCGATACTCGGAGATGCCGCGAGCTTTGTCGCGATCGGCTACGACCACGAACTGATCGCCGGCTTGAGGCAAGGATTCCATACCAATAATTTCAACTGGAGTGGACGGTGGAGCGATTTTCAACTGCGCGCCGCGATCGTCGAACATGGCGCGAACTTTTCCGTATACGTTGCCCACGACAAAATTGTCGCCAGCGTTCAGGGTTCCGTTTTGTACCAGCACGGTGGCTACGGGACCGCGTCCCCGGTCGAGTTTAGCTTCTAGCACTACGCCGGTTGCCGCGCGCTCGGGCGTGGCTTTCAATTCTCCCAAGTCGGCGACCAGGCAGATCATTTCCATCAGCAAATTCAGATTGGTTTTCTTCTTCGCTGAAACGTCGACGAAAACTGTTTTGCCGCCCCACTCTTCAGGCACCAGGCCGCGATCGGCCAATTGCTTTTTGACGCGGTCAGGCAGGGCGTTTTCTTTGTCGATCTTATTCACCGCTACGATGATGGGAACTTCCGCGGCATGAGCGTGATCGATGGCTTCGAGAGTCTGCGGCATTACGCCGTCATCGGCCGCTACCACTAGCACAACGATGTCAGTCGCTTTGGCTCCACGCGAACGCATGCGGGTGAAGGCTTCGTGACCGGGAGTGTCGAGGAAAACGATCTCGCGTCCGAAGGCCGGCGATTCCTTGTCGGTGATGCGGACTTTGTAAGCGCCGATGTGCTGGGTGATGCCTCCGGCTTCGCCTTCGGCAACGTTGGTGAAACGGATCGAATCGAGCAGCGTGGTCTTGCCGTGATCGACATGGCCCATGATCGTGACCACAGGCGGGCGCACCCAGGTCTCCGGAACGGCTTCTTCACCAGCAGAGGCTGCGTCAATATCTTTTGCGGTCTGCTCTTCGAACGAAATCACATTTGTGTCGGCTCCGAAGAAACGCGCCATCTCGCTTGCCAGCTCTGCATCGAGGGTCTGATTGATGGTGGCGAAAACTCCCTTCGAAAGAAGGCGAGAGATCAGATCCTTCGCGCGAATACCAAGTTTTTCCGCCAAGTCTTTTACGCTGATACCTTCAGCGATCGTGATGCTGCGCGTGATCGGCTGCGGCTCATTCGACACCACCATGCGCGGCGGCGGCGTGTAGCCCTTCATCGGTCCTTCTTTTACGCCGCGCGGAACGTAGCGCTGGCCGGGCCGCCTGGCCGGGCCGCCTGGCCGAGCGCCCGGACGCGTTGTTCCGGGAGGCGGAAGAGCGGGACCTACGCCGAGTGGACGCGCGCCAGCAGGAGCTTGGCGCGTGGGATGCATAGGACGGCGCTCGCCGGGACGAAGCGCCGGACGCGGCGCACCGGGGGCTCCGCCGGACATCGGCGGTCGACGCTGAAAAATGGGCTGGCCCGGCACGGGACGGCCAGGTGCGGGACGCAGAGCGCTGGCGATTGGAACTCCCGGCTGCACCGGCGGCGGCGCGGGGCGCACGGGAGCCTTGTACACGGGACGCGGGCCAGTCTGGGGCACGATCATTCGCGGTGGCGGCGGCGGCGGCACCGTCTGGCGAGGCGCGGCCGGCGTAGCGCTCATCGAAGGCGGAGGCGCAGCGGCCGACGGAATATTTATGGCTGTAGGGGGCACCTGGCGTGGTGGCGGCGCAATTATGGATGCCGATGCTGTCGGAGACGCTGTAAGCGGGGCCGTTGTCGGCGGCGCAACAGGCGGCCGCTCGACCGGAGGCGCGATGGCTGAGCGCGGAGGTGCCGGGGCAACGGGCGGCGCAATATTGGGACGATTAATCGGAATGGGAGGAGCTGCGGGTTTTTCTGCAGGTGGATGATCAACGGCGACTTGCGTTACGGGAGGAGCGACAGGCCGCGGCGGCAATGGCGGAGGCGTCGCAACTTCTTTGCGCTGTGTAATCGCCTTTAGCACATCTCCGGGACGAGAGATGTGAGACAAATCAATTTTTGTTTTGATCTCCTCCTCGCCGCGTAGTCCGCGCGAAGAAGATTTTCCGGATTGGGACGAACCTTCGCCCGAGGAGCGGATGTATACACGTACCTTTTCCGCTTCGTGCTCTTCCAAAGAGCTGGAGTGCGTCTTCTTCTCGGTCACCCCTACCAACGGTAGCGTATCCAGAATAGCTCTGCTCTTTACTTCCAGCTCTCGCGCAAGATCGTTGATGCGAACCTTACTCATCCGGCCTTTCGATTCTCCGTGTTGTAGTTAGGTCTTCATTGCGACCTCACGGAGTCAATTTCTTCGCTACCACGCCAACGAATGTATTCCAGCGTGTCATGATTATTCTGGCTTCTGGGAAGCGGACGCAGATTCAGGAGCGCTCGGCTCCTCAAGGTGATCCGCTTGCGCTTCGTTCCTGTTGTTGTCACCGGCAAGCGTATCTGCTTCGACCGTGCCTTCGTCGGTGGACTCAACTTCCGCACTCGCCGCAATTCCGTCGAGGGATGCTGATTCTTCCATTGCCGCAGGAATTTCCGCCGTAATGTCGTCCGCGCCTGCCCCAGGCTGGGCGGCAGCCACATATTCAAGCGCCGCTTCACCTTCGACTACGCCTTCAACCGGCGCTTCACCGTCGACGGCCGCGCCCGACTCTAGGCTGGCAAAGTAATTATTCACCGCCAGACTGATTTTTTCCACCGTCTTCGGCCCGATGCCCTCGATCGCCTCAAGTTGCTCCGGCGTCATATCGGCCAGGGCTTCGACCGTGCTCACCCCGGCGGCATTCAGCTTCTCTACCAGGCCTTCGCCCAAGCCAGGCACGCTTTCGAGCGGCGTAGAGCTTTGCGGGACCATCGCCGACATCTGCTGCTCGACTTCTTGGCGCTTCTCTTCCTCGCTCTTGATGTCGATCTTCCAGCCCAGTAGCTTCGCCGCCAGCCGCACGTTTTGCCCCTTCTTGCCGATAGCGAGAGAGAGTTGGCTGTCGTCAACCACCACTTCCAGGTGCTTGCCCCCGGAGTCGACCACGGTTACTTTGCTCACCTTGGCCGGCTGCAGCGCCTTTTCGGCGAAGGTGACTGCATCTTCGTGATACTCGATGATGTCGATTTTTTCGCCGTGCAGTTCCCGGATGATCGATTGCACCCGCATTCCTTTCATGCCGACGCAGGCCCCCACCGCGTCTACGTCTTTGTCCTTGGACATGACCGCAATCTTCGTGCGCTCGCCGGCCTCGCGCGCGATGGCGCGGATTACGACTGTGCCGTCGTAAATTTCGGGCACTTCGGTCTGGAACAAATGCTGCACCAGGTCGGGCACAGCGCGGGAGACAACCACGCCGGGTCCCTTGGAAGCCTTTTCGACTCGCGCAATCACCACGCGGACGCGCTCGCCGATGGCAAAGGACTCGAGCCGCGACTGCTCCTTGCGCGGCATGCGCGCTTCCGCCTTGCCGATGTCGAAGATCACATCCGGACCCTCGACGCGCTTCACAGTTGCGTTCACCACTTCGCCGACGCGTCCGATGTATTCGTTGTAGACCGTGTCGCGCTCAGCCTCGCGCACCTTCTGAAAGATCACCTGCTTGGCGAGTTGCGCTGCGATGCGACCGAGAATTCCTTCCGTAACTTTCGGAATCCGCAACTCGCCGCCGACTTCCAGGTTAGGATCGGCCTTGCGCGCATCTTCCACCGTGATCTGCAGCAGCGGATCTTCCACCTGCTCCGGCGTTTCGACCACGGTTTTCACCGCGTAGGCATTAATCTTGCCGGTTTCTTTGTCGAGTTCAGCGCGCAGATTTTCCTGCGTCTTGTAGTATTTGCGCGTCGCCATCACAATGGCGTCTTCCACCGCGCTCACCACAATCCGCGGGTCGATACCCTTCTCGCGGCTTAACGCATCAATCGTGTTGTAAAGCTCACTAGCCATAAAAACCATTTGGTAATTGAGTAATTTAGTAATTTAGTAATTCGGTAATTGCAAAGCTGAAATCGGGCCGACCCTGATTTTCAAATTACTCAATTCCTGAATTTCCCAATTACTCAATCTCTTTAGATTTCCGGCACCAGATTCGCCTTCTCAATGTTGGCGAACTCGATGGTGATCTTCTGTCCTTGTTCGGCTGCTGCCGCGCCCATCTTCTTGCGTGACTTCTTGCTGGCCACGCTTGCATCCAACGTAAGGCGCCCGTCTGTGAAACTTTCCAGGCGTCCCTCAAAGTGGCGGTTGTTGTTCACCGGAAATCTTGTTGTAACTTTCATCCGGCTGCCGACGAAGCGCTCAAACTCCGCCGCCTTCGTCAGCTTGCGATCCAAACCCGGCGACGAAACTTCCAGCGTGTAACTGCCTTGCATGGCATCCTCAACATCGAGGATCGTGCCAAACTCCCGGCTGAAGTTGACGCAATCACCGTGCGTCACTCCGGCGAGCGGATCACCACCCGCCGCTCCGGGCTTATCCAGGAACACACGCAACACGCGGGCATTCCCGCTGCCGCGAAACTCAACTTCGACAACCTCAAGCCCGCTGGAAGCTGCAACCCGCTCCGCGATTTCCCGGACATGATCAAGATCAAGTGCCATGCATCCAATAACTTACGCCTCGGCGTGCGCTGACAAAGTAGCCCGCAACGAAAAAGTGGGCTTGCGCCCACTGGTGTGCTTCGACAAACGCCGGTACTACACAACAGTTCTCAGTTTTCTAATATACGCCGTGCAACCGTAAAAGACAAACGCCCATCGATGAACGCAGGATCGAGTCGCATTGCTGGCGTGTGGGGCTTTGTCTCGCGTTCAAGGCCTGGTCCCCGCAATTTTGCATTTTTGTTTTTGTGTTAGGCATATAATCGTTGCGTCAGTATTGGAGGTACGTATGTCTTCCCGTTGGTTCTCCTCCCTATTCGCATTTGTCTGCCTGGTATTGTTTCCTGTTTCGGCTTTGGCACAGCGCCCCGGCACTAACCCGGCTGCACCTGGCGGTAGCATAAGTCCGAATACAAATTCTTCGGTCGCAAGATCGAACGCCAGTTTCGGAACTGGCGAAGTTTCGGTGCCGACCGCCGACCGCGAAGGCAAGGTCAAGTTCCATGCTCAGTCGATACTGATTCAAGTTCCCATCGTCGTCACCGACAAGGCCGGGAGTCATATTCACGGCTTGACTAAAGATGACGTGCACGTTTTCGAAAACGGCAAGGAACAGAAGATCTCTAACTTCGAAGAGATTACTGCGACGAACACGAAGCTACTGGCCGTGACCTCGAAACCGGGCGAATACGCCAATCTGGCTCTTTCCGATCAGCAACCACGAACGGTAACGGTGATCGCTCTTGACACCATCAATACTCCTTTTCTCGATCAGGCCAATGGTCGTCGTGAGCTGATCAAGTTTTTGGCCGAGAACATCAACTCTGGCCAAGTGCTGGCACTTATGATCATGACAAGCCGAGGAGTGAGGGTGGTCCAAAACTTAACCGGCGACACCGACCAACTAGTTCAGGTGCTCAAGAAAGCGAGCGGCGAGCTCTCCAATACGGATGTGCAGGCTGGCATACCGGACCTGCAGGCAAATGCAGCGGAAGGAAACATACCTTCCCTCGATTTTCCGCTTAACCCAGGCAAGGGTGCAGCTATTGCCCAATCGACGATAAATGGATTCCTTGCCTACGGCGATGTGATCTACGCGGGGTACTCCCAGCAAAAGGCTATTGAAGACACGCTGAACTCGTTCCTGTCGATTGCGTGGTCCCTTTCCGGCGTGCCTGGACGGAAGTCTCTTATTTGGGCAACGGGCGGATTTCCCTTCGAAATCTCATCGCCCGCACAACTTCCAGGCGGCTACCTTTCACCACTGTATGAGCGGACTATGCAGGCTCTAACAACCGCGCAAATCTCGGTTTACCCCGTCGACATTCGCGGTCTGGTGGCCAACTCCGTTAACGGCAGCGCGATCGCCGTCGCTGGGGGTACTGCCGGCGGCCGGACGGGCCGTGGAACTGTGCAGAGAAGCCGTGACTGGTACCTGCAAACGACCATCCTTACTCTGGACGAATTCGCCGACATGACCGGCGGCAAGGCTTACTACAACACGAATGATCTGGCTTCCAGCTTCAAGCGCGCCGCCGACGATGGCTCTTCCTATTACCTCGCCAGCTACTACCTCGATACGCACAACAGCAACGCCGGCTGGCGAGAGATCAAAGTCAAGGTCAAAAGGCCGGACACGCAGGTTCGCGCCCGGCAAGGATTTTTCGTCACGAATGCCAGCATGAATCTTGACGAAACCCGAACTGCCGATTTGACCTATGCCCTGAGCTCACCGATTGATGGTACTGGGGTGCCGTTGAGCGTGAAGTGGCTGGGTACATCCGGCGACGGCGCAAATAAGAAAACCGAATTCGTCATTCATCTTCCGGCCGATGGCATCTCAATCGAAGGCGCTAACGGACAAAACCACCTGAACTTCGACTTTGCAGCAGCCGCCTATGTCGTAAGCGGCAAAAGCGAAAAACCCACCAAGACCATCGGCAAGGCCGTCAATACAACGGTTTCTGATGCGCAGATGGCCTCACTGCGCTCCAGTGGTATTGACATGAAGAACGCGTTGGAACTTGGTCCCGGGAATTATGTGGTCCGCATAGTCGTTCGCGACAACGCCAGCGGCAAGATTGGCAGCGTTACCGCGCCGCTTACGGTGAACTAAGGCGCAGCGATACTCGCGAAAGTTGTGATGTCCGCGGATCTATGGAACGGTAGTGCTGCGGTTTCGAATCGCACACTACCGGCTCGCTCAATTTGCCTGAATCCCCACCTCTCTCTAGAATAAAGATTCCAGCGCAAGGCGGCTGGGAGAATCTCCAAAGCTTATGATTCATTTTCCCGTACCCGAAGCTCTCACCTTCGACGACGTTCTTCTTCTCCCCGCGCGTTCCGATGTAATTCCCGCGACCGCCAATACCCAGACGCAGCTGACGCGCAACATCACGCTGAACATTCCCATTGTCAGCGCTGCTATGGATACCGTCACCGAATCGCACATGGCGATCGCGCTGGCCCAGCAGGGTGGCCTTGGCATTATTCATCGCAATCTTTCGATCGAGGAGCAGGCTAACGAAGTCGACAAGGTGAAGCGCTCCGAGAGTGGCATGATCGTCGATCCAGTGACGATGTCTCCCACCGATAAGGTCAGCGATGCGCTCGAGGTGATGCGCAAATACAAAATCTCTGGTGTTCCCATCACCGAGAATGGGCGGCTCGTCGGTATTCTTACCAACCGTGATCTCCGCTTCGAAAGCCGCTTCGATATTCCCATCGATCGGGTGATGACGAAAAAAAACCTCATCACCGTTCCCGTGGGCACTACGCTCGAAGATGCGGAAGAAATCTTGCACGAGCATCGCGTAGAGAAATTGCTAGTGGTCGATGACAAGTACAACCTTAAGGGACTGATCACGGTCAAAGATATTCAGAAGAAATTAAAGTACCCCAACGCCGCGAAAGATCCGCAGGGGCGCTTGCGCGTAGGAGCTGCGATCGGAGCGACCGGCGACTTTCTCGAACGCGCTCAGGAACTGGCTGCGGCAAAAGTAGATGTGCTGGCCATCGATAGCGCCCATGGGCATTCCAGCAAGGTGCTCGATGCGGTGAAGGCGGTAAAGGCGAAACTGCCTGAAGTTGAGTTGCTCGCCGGCAACATTGCAACTTTCGACGGCGCATGTGAGTTGGCACGCGCCGGCGCCGATGGCATTAAGGTTGGCATCGGTCCGGGGTCGATTTGCACTACGCGTGTGGTCACGGGCGCAGGCGTGCCCCAGATTACCGCGATTGCCGAGGCTTTCCGCGCAGTGAAGGACTCCGGCGTTCCTATCATCGCCGACGGCGGCATCAAGTATTCGGGCGACATTACCAAGGCGCTGGCCGCGGGCGCGAGCGCGGTGATGATCGGCTCGCTCTTCGCCGGCACTGACGAAAGTCCGGGCGAGATGATTCTGTATCAAGGCCGCTCTTTCAAGTCATATCGCGGCATGGGCTCGCTCGGCGCTATGGCACAGGGATCGAGCGAAAGATACTTCCAGAGCACGGAGGGGGATTCATCCGCCGCGGTCTCAGCCAGGAACGGCGACTCCAACCGCCTCGATAAGCTTGTTCCCGAGGGCATTGAGGGACGAGTGCCCTACCGCGGTTCGGTCGCCATGATCGTGCACCAGATGGTGGGCGGACTGAAATCGGGCATGGGCTATTGCGGCTGCGCTACCATTGCCGAACTACTGCAGAAAACACGCTTCGTGCGCATCAGCGGCGCCGGACTGCGCGAGAGCCATGTCCACGACGTCATGATCACACGCGAGGCTCCCAACTATGCCATCGAGTAGCCCGCGCATTTGAATACCGAACAGCACAGTCTGTTGATGGCGTGGATCGCCGCGATCCTGTGGCTGATTCTTATTGCTATTGAATCGAGCGCGATGCTTTCGGCGGCGAATACCAGCCGCATTCTTTATCCCGTGTTGCATTTTCTCTTTGGCGTAGGTTGGGATCGCTTCGCGATTTGGCACTTCTACATTCGCAAGACTGGCCACGTCGTGGGCTACGGCATCTTGAGCATTTTGTTCTTTCGCGCATGGCGCGCAACGCTGCCAGATATGTCGAGCGCAACTTGGACGCTGCGCTGGGCGAACATTGCGATTCTCGGGACGGCATTCGTGGCCAGCCTGGACGAGTGGCATCAGAGTTTCATCCCCTCGCGCACGGGCACGATTCGCGACGTAATTCTCGATACGTGTGCCGGAATTGGGGCTCAGGCGCTGGTTTTTCTGTGGTTGAACCGGCGCGGAAATCGTATGCGGCGGAGTTCGTTTCACTCGATTTCCGGTTAAGATTGCTATCCCTTGTTGCTCTCACCGAACTGCAAAAGCGCGGCAGCAAGCAAGGCCATCGCGGACGAGACGTAAAACGGAATCGTGGCGCCGTAATGCTTCCAAAGTTCGCCGGTGACTAAGCTCGCGGCCAGAGTTGCTACGCTCGTTACGAAAAAATAGATTCCCAACGCGCGGCCACGCACTTTCTCCGACACGGACTCGACCACTAAGGCTTTCAGCACGGGCTGCGTAAGAGCGTAGTAAAAACCATAGATTGCCATCGCAATCCAGATTGCCAACGTCGAGGGCGCGCGCCCGAAGACAAAATAAACTGCGGCGAAGATTACATAGCCAACGGACGCAATGAGCCGGCGCGAGACGCGGTCGCTGAACCATCCGGCAGGCCATGAGGCTAGCGTGTAGGTGATATTGAAAACCAGGCCGAGCAGCGGTGCGAGGGCAACGCGAATACCGACATTCTGCGCTCGCAGGACGAGGAACATGTCGCTGGAATTGCCGAGGGAGAAAAGTGTGACCGCGATGAGCACGAAATAGAAGCTCGCGGGCAAAACAATCGGGCCTACATCTGCAGAAGACAAAGCCGCATTTGGCTTGGGTTCGTCAGCTGTGGGGACAGCCGCCCCCGGCTGTCTGCCGGGCGCAGCCCGGCGCTTGGTTTCACGAATTCCAAGCAGCGCGACCAAGACGCACAATGCTCCGGGGATGGCGGCGGCCCAGAAGACGCTGCGGATTCCGAAATGTGCGAGCAGAACGAGCGCGGCCAAAGGACCGGCGATTGCGCCGGCGGAATCCATGGATTGAATCAAACCATAGGC
Source organism: uncultured Acidobacteriaceae bacterium (assembly GCA_963789875.1). GTDB lineage: Bacteria > Acidobacteriota > Terriglobia > Terriglobales > Acidobacteriaceae > Sulfotelmatobacter. The sequence continues at coordinate 728,911 of CAWBMI010000004.1, forward strand.
AGAGCCGAGACGTTGATTTGGGACGGATTCGGCTACCATCACGTCGCGCGGCGCTCCCCGCACGCCTTTCGCAAGACGATCGGCGAAGCGAATCAGCAGAATCTGCGGCCATGCGGTGACGACAGCAAGCAGTGGCTTGACGGCATTCGCAACCGCGTATCCGGCGACTACGACTGGCTTGCGGCGATCGATGTGGTCGGTAAGATATCCGGAGAAAAGCTTGGCGAACGAGGCCACGCTTTCGGCGATGCCCTCGATCAGTCCCAACTGCGCCGGCCCCGCGCCCAGCGCCGCCAGAAACGCCGGCAGCACCCAGTACGCCATCTCGGTGGCTGTGTCGTTCAGGAATGAGGTGACACCGAAGACGTAGATGTTGCGGGCTGCGGAGGGCTTACGCTCGGCTGGCGAGGGCATTAATAGGTTTTATCACGGCGTACCCCGATCACTGACATGTGCCGTCTTGCTCCGGCTCGACGAGTGATTTCCTGACCCTCTGGCCAAGAACGTATCCACAGAGGAACAAGACGAAGGCAATAATCCCAAGAAGAAAGAGATACCACCGTTCCATCAGAGTCAGGAAAACAACATGGTCATGATTGCTGAGCGAATATATGCGTCCTGAAGATTCATCGGCGGTTGTGGGGCGCGTTTCGTCATAATGGAGATACAGGAACCACAAGCTAAACCAGACTAGGACCGCTGCCGCTCCGAGACAGAGGGAAATGACTTTTTTCCGATAGGTAGATTGGGACACTTCGGCTTTCCGTTCTCGAATTTGCCGATATGACAGACCCGCTCCGTAGCAGACCGTTAAGCCGAAAGCGATTATGAAGATGAGATTCACATCAACCATGACAACGACCGACGACCGTCCTCAGTACATCGCGTCGTACTTCGTCACGACCCACTGCCCATCTTTATTCTCGGTCGTAACGGTGAATAGTTCCCGGTAGGTGCTGGACTGGCTTGGACTGTTCAGGCGCCTGCCGCGGTAGTGCAGAATCGTTAGCGGCGGCGCGGTTTCCCACTCTGCCAGTTCCCAGGAGAGCAGCGGATGCTGTTTCTCGGAGTCGCAAATAAAGTGGGCGTACTTTTTGCGGTAGTCGTGCTCCCAGTTGGAGAGCACATCGTCGCAGTGTCCGTCGCGCAGGTCGCGCAGAAATTTGTTGGCGCTGTGCTCGATGGTGCGGTCGCGCAGCGGATTCATCTTGATGCTGACCGGCAGGCCGGTGAGCGGATCGTGATCTTCGGAGCGCGCCAGCACCGGTCCTTGATTACTCAGCCACCAGATGTAGCCTAGGAATATCAATACCAGCAGCGCGCCTGCGCCGGCGGCGATGGCGATCTGGGTACGAGTAAAGCCTGAGCGGGCGAGGTCCATCCTGAGAGAGAGTTTATCGGGATGGCTGGATACGGCAAGATTACTGGCGGAGGCTGCGGAAGGACATGTACCGGCGGCTTGCTCGACTAATTTTTGGGGGGACTCCAGCGCGGCTTCAGCAGCGCCTTTCAAAACCAGACCATTGAGAGCGGACGCTGAACCCTGCGCCTCGCTGCGCTCGGCTGAACGGGCGAAGGCGCCCGTTCCCACACAAGCCTGCTCCCGCAGAGGTCCGTTTCCACACAAAGGCCGTTCTTATACAAGCCCGTTTCCGTACAAATTACATCAAGAACCGCGCTACTCTTTTTTGTCTTCGTTCTCTTTGATCGGTTCGATGCCGCCGTCGTGCTGGGCCTGGGCTTCGGCGTCTTCCATGGCTTTGCGGGCTTCAGCGTTCTTCTTGGCGCGGGCTTCGGCGCGTTTTTCGCGCTTTTCGTCGAGCACTTTTTCGCTGCCCAGGAGTTCGAGGAAAGCTTTGTCGGCGCCGTCGCCTTTGTTCCAGCCGGTGCGAATCACGCGAGTGTAGCCGCCATTACGGTCGCCAAAGCGCGGCCCGACGGTGTCGAAGAGCTTCACGACGGCTTCGTTGGTCATCAGATACGACGACGCCAAGCGGCGCGCGGCTAAGTCGCCGCGCTTGCCGAGTGTGATCATCTTCTCGACGATGGGCTTTGCGGCTTTGGCCTTGGGAACGGTGGTCTCGACGCGCTCTTCGACGATCACCGAGGTGACCAGGTTGCGCAGCAGCGAGCGCCGGTGCGATGTGTTCCGTCCGAGTTTGTAGCCTGCTACTTTGTGACGCATGGTGAACCTCAGCTTCTAGCTGCTAGCTCTTAGCTGCCAGCTCAAAATCAAAGTCAGAATCTCTTTTCTCCGAACTACTGGCAGCCCGACTTCCGATCTCCGGAAGCCGGGCGCCCGAAGCCGATTTACAGCTGGTCGTCCGGTCCGTAGGCCGAAGCCGGGAGGACCAGGTTCGAAGTCGGACCGGGCACGGCGTTGCCGTGCTCGTCGATCTTCATGCCCAAGCTCAAGCCCATGGAGGAAAGGATTTCCTTGATTTCGTTCAGCGACTTGCGGCCGAAATTCTTGGTCTTGAGCATTTCCGATTCTGTTTTCTGCACCAGTTCGCCGATGGTCTGAATGTTCGCGTTCTTCAGGCAGTTGTAGCTGCGCACGGACAGCTCGAGTTCTTCGACGGAGCGGTTCAGATTCTCGTTGTGAATCTCGGGCTTGCGATCGTCCGAGGACGACGTGCCGGTTTCGATCTCTTCCTCGAAGTTGATGAAGATGTTCATGTGGTCCTTCATCAATTTCGCCGAGAGGCCGATAGCATCTGCCGGAGTAATGGACCCGTTCGTCCACACCTCGAGAGTGAGCTTGTCGTAGTCGGTGATCTGGCCGAGACGAGCGGCCTCGACGGTGTAGTTGCACTTGCGGACGGGCGAGTGCACTGAATCGATGGGAATGAAGCCGATGCCGAGGTCCTCGTCGAAATTCTTGTCGGCGGAGGTGTAGCCGCGGCCGCGCTTCAGACGCATTTCCATATCGAGCTTGCCGCCTTCGCTGACGGTGGCGATGTAGACGTCCTTGTCGAGAACCTCGACGTCGCCATCGGCCTCGATCATACCGCTGGTAACCACTCCGGGCTGATCGGCACGCAGGTAGATTGCCTTTGGCGCATCGCCCGCCAGCTTGAATGGAATCTGTTTCAGGTTGAGGATGATGTCGGTTGCGTCTTCGACCACGCCGGGGATCGACTGAAATTCGTGCAGCACGCCTTCCATCTTCACGGCGGTGACGGCTGCGCCTTCGATCGAACTCAGCAGCACGCGCCGCAGGGCGTTGCCAACCGTGGTGCCGAAGCCGCGTTCAAAGGGCTGCGCCCAGAAAATTCCGTATTTATCGGTGAGGGTGGAGGTGTCGACTGCGAGGCGTTTCGGTTTTTGAAAACCCTTCCAAAGCATTTGTTTCTCCTTCGGCCGTTTGGCTCAATCCTGGCTCGCTGAGTGGTCCGACTCAGGTCGATGCCGGGAAAGGCTGATCTGGCTCGAAAAAACGGACCTAAAATCGTCGCTGGTCCTTTGTCGCTGGTCGTTGGCACTGCTAACGACTAACGACCATCGACAAACGACGACTCACTACTTGCTGTACAACTCTACGATCAACTGCTCGTTTACCGGCAGTTGAATATCTTCGCGCTTCGGCAGCGAAAGCACTCGCGCGGTATACGCATCGCGATTCACTTCCAGCCAGTTGGGCAAAGTGCCGTGGCTGGCAAATTCCTTGGCCATTTCCAGAATGACCAGCTTCTTGCTGTTTTCGCGGATCGCTATTTCCTCGCCCGCGCTCACTTCGTAGGAAGGAATGTTGACCTTGCGATTGTTCACGGCGACATGTCCGTGGCGCACCAACTGGCGTGCCTGGCGTCGCGATTGCGCAAAGCCCAGGCGGAAAACTACGTTATCCAGACGCCGCTCGAGCTGTTGCAGCAACAATTCGCCAGTCACACCGCGAGTGCGGGCCGCCTTCTCGAAATAGTTGCGGAACTGGCCTTCGAGGGTGAAATAAATGCGCTTGGCTTTCTGCTTCTCGCGCAACTGCAGGCCGTAGCCGACGATCTTGGCTTTACGGTCCTTGCCATGTTGGCCGGGAGCGAAGTTGCGCTTCTCGATGGGACACTTATCGCTGAAACACTTTGCGCCTTTGAGGAAAAGCTTCATGCCCTCGCGGCGGCATAGACGGCAGACTGCATCGGTATAACGGGCCAAGTTGTTCTCCTTTTAGATGACCGGTTTACGGGTTTGGCTTCACCCTTCGTCCCGGACAAAATCTGTCGTTGGTCTTTGGTCGTTAGTCGTCGGCCTAAATCAGAAACCTTCGTCGGTCGCCTTTGCGAACGACCAACGACCAACGACGAATTTACACTCTACGCCGCTTCGGCGGACGGCATCCGTTGTGCGGGATGGGCGTCACGTCGCGAATGGAGCGCACTTCAATGCCGGACGAGGCCAGGGCACGCACCGCGGATTCGCGGCCGGAGCCGGGGCCGCTGACGCGTACGTCGACGCTCCGGACACCGTGATCGCGCGCCATGTTGGCGGCGTTCGAAGCAGCCTGCTGCGCGGCGAAGGGAGTGCCCTTCCGCGATCCGCGGAAACCCAGCGATCCCGAACTCTTCCAGGACAGAACGTTGCCGTTCATGTCAGTGATGGTCACGATGGTGTTGTTGAAAGACGCTTGCACATAGCACAGTCCGTGGGGAACGTGCTTGCGCTCCTTCTTCTTGAACGTCTTCTTCTTGCCCTTTTTGTCCGGTGCGGCTGCGCCGCCGGCTGCTGCTGGTTTCGCCATGAAAATCGTCCTTGGCCGTTGGTCGTTGGTCGCTAGCAAAAAGCCTAACGCACATGATCCCTAGGCATCGTCAAAATCGATTCAGTCGTCTACTACCAACACTCTCGGTTGTGGCCGACGACCAGCGACCAACGACCGACGACGGTTTCTTACGTCTTTGACGTCGCTTTCTTCTTTTGCGCTACCGTACCTTTGCGCGGGCCTTTGCGGGTGCGGGCGTTAGTGTGCGTGCGCTGTCCGCGGACCGGCAGATTACGGCGATGGCGGAAGCCGCGATAGGAGCCGATTTCGATGAGCCGCTTGATGTTCATCGAAACTTCCTTGCGCAGATCGCCCTCGACCATCCCTTGCTGCTCGATGACCGTGCGGATGCGGTTGACTTCTTCTTCGCTGAGATCCTGGACCTTCTTCATGGGGTCCACTTTGGCCTCGTCGAGGATGGCGCCCGCGCGGGGATTCCCGATGCCGTAGATGTAAGTGAGCGCGATGTTGATGTGCTTCTGGCGCGGTAAATCGACGCCTGCGATACGTGCCATAGTTTGTCCTTAGCCCTGACGCTGCTTATGTTTGGTGTTGACGCAGATCACCCGCACTACACCCTTGCGGTGGATGACCTTGCATTTGTCGCAAATTTTCTTTACCGATGCTCTTACTTTCATAACAGTTCTCAGTTCCCTCTTTCTCAGCCGCGCTTCGCGCTGGCCGGACAGCCGAGGCGGCTGTCACCACATGATCTACTTATAGCGGTACACGATCCGGCCGCGATTCAGGTCGTAGGGCGAAAGCTCTACCGCTACTTTGTCCCCGGGCAGGATGCGAATGAAATTCTTGCGCATCTTGCCAGAGACGTGCGCCAGCACCTGGTGTTTGTTTTCCAGTTCGACTTTGAACATGGCATTGGGCAGCGGTTCTAGAACCACGGCCATCACTTCAATCGCGTCTTCTTTACTCATGCACCTCTCAGAGTTTTCAGCTTTCAGCTTATGGCTGAGAGCTTTTTATTTCGTCAAAATCACCGGTCCATCTTTTGTAACCGCGACGCAGTGCTCGAAATGCGCGCTGAAGCTCCCGTCTACGGTTACAGCTGTCCACTTATCTTCGAGCACTCTGGCCTGCGGCTTGCCGAAGTTGACCATCGGCTCAATCGCTATCACCATACCTTCGCGCAACTTTGCACCGTGACCGCGAGCGCCGAAGTTCGGAATCTGCGGCTCTTCGTGCAAGCGCGTGCCGATGCCGTGCCCTACGAAGTCGCGCACTACGCTAAAACCGGCGGCTTCCACGTGCTCCTGCACTGCCGATCCCACATCGCCGACCGAGTTGCCGATTCGCGCCTGCTCGATGCCCCGATAGAGCGACTCTTCGGTCACTGTCAGGAGTTTCTGCAACTCCGGCTTCACCGCTTTGCCAACGGGAACCGTAATCGCTGCATCGCCATAGTAGCCATCGAGCACCACTCCGCAATCGATGGAAACGATATCGCCTTCTTTCAACTCGCGCTTTTCCGACGGAATCCCGTGTACGATCTCTTCGTTCACCGAAGTGCATAACACGCAGGGATAATCGTAGTATCCCTTGAACGCGGGCTTCGCGCCCAACTCCGCAATCTTCTTTTCGGCGGCGCGCTCTAAGTCCATGGTGGTGACGCCGGGCGCAACCAGCGAGCGTACATGGTCGAGAACCTCGCGAACGATGTGCCCGCTCTGCCGCATCCGTTCAATCTCAGCCGCTGATTTGCAAACAATCGCCATGTCCTATCAAAACGTTATGCCTGATGATCCTCTGTGTGATGATGCTCGAGAATCCGGAAAATCTGTTCTGTAACTTCATCCATCGGCAGATCGCCATTCACCGCGAGCAATCTACGGGTGCGCCGGTAGTACCCCGCCACAGGACCAGTCTGCTCCTGATAGGCCGCCAAACGGGGCTGAATCACTTCCAACCGGTCGTCATTGCGGGTCACCAGCTTGCTTCCGTCAACGTCACAGAGTTCTTCGACGCGGGGCGGCTGGAAGTGGACGTTATAGATCCGCCCACAGGTGGGACAAGAACGGCGTCCAGTAATCCGGAGCAACAATTGATTATAATCCACGTTCAGCTGGATCACAATTGGCCAAGCCCGAGTAGGCCGCGAGTTTTCAAAGAGCTTGTCATCCAGCAAAGCGTCCAGCCACGCGGCCTGAGCCGTGGTGCGGGGAAAACCATCCAGAATGTAGCCCCGCTTGCAATCCGGCTGAACCAACCGTAGCCGGACCATTTCACAAACCAGATCGTCGGAAACCAACTCGCCTCGGGCCATCACCGCTTTGGCGGCCCGGCCGAGTTCGGTGCACTGAACCACGTTCAGCCGCAAGATATCTCCGGTAGAGACCTGCGGGATACAATAGCGCTCCATGATGCGCTTGGCCTGGGTGCCTTTCCCAGCGCCTGGCGGACCAAGCAAGACCACGGGACCCACATCACGCGAGGTTTCCTGCGCCATCGAGTTGGCTCCAAAGCCTCCCGAACAGTGTTTCCGGTCCGCCTCGCACAAGGCCTTCCAGATGCAGCAACCTCAGCATTGAGTAATTGAGAAATTTGGTAATTGAGAAATTTTAAAATCTGGCTTCGGAAACCCTGGTTCCGAACCGGGTCACAATTTCACAACCTCTCTCTCAAATCCAACGATTACTCAATTACCAAATTCCACAATTACTCAATTCCTACGACCAGTTGCGGCGGCCGCGAATGCGTCCGCTGCGCGGCGTGAAGCCATCGTAATGGCGCATGATCAGCTGCGCTTCGACTTGCGTTACCGTATCCATGGCCACTCCGACTACGATCAGCAGCGACGTTCCACCGAAATAAAAGTTCACTCCCAGGCCGTTGGTCACCCACACTGGAAGCCGCTCAAACATAGTTCCACCCAGCCAGAAGGGCAAATGGTTGAGGTGAATACCGGTGATCATCCACTCGGGGATGAAGGAAATGATGATCAGGTAGAGCGCGCCCACCAGCGTGATGCGAGTCAGGACTTCGTTGATGTAATCGGCGGTGCGCTTGCCCGGACGAATGCCGGGAATGAAGCCGCCGTATTTCCGCATATTGTCGGCGACTTCGCTGGGATTGAAAACGATCGATACGTAAAAGTACGCAAAGAAAATAATGCCGACCGCGTAGAGCACGGTGTAAAGTGGCTCGCCCCATTTCAGCGCATCGAACAGCGTGCCGAGATAACGATGGTTGCGCAGGCCATAACCTAGGGTTTGCGGCAAAGTCAAAATCGAAGACGCGAAGATTACAGGCATGACGCCGCCGGCATTCACGCGCAGCGGCAAGTGGGTGGACTGGCCGCCCATGACTTTGCGTCCGACTACGCGCTTGGCATACTGCACAGGGATGCGACGCTCGCAGCGCTCGACGTAAACGATGAACGCAACGACCGCGATCATGAAGACGATCAGGCCGACCATGAGAACCGGCGTAATCGCGCCCCAGGTTCCGTTCCTTGCCTTTTCGAAAAGATCCTGCACACCGCGCGGCAGGCCCACGACGATGCCGGCAAAGATCAGCAGCGACATGCCATTGCCGATGCCGCGATCGGTAATCTGTTCGCCGAGCCACATGATGAATGCGCTGCCCGTGGTGAGGGTAAGCATGGTCATCAGGATGAAGCCGGAACCGGGGTGAAGGACGAAGTCTCCAGCTTTTTCGAGGCCGATGGCGATACCGAACGACTGCACCGCGCTGAGAATCACCGTGATATAGCGAGTCCACTGGGTGATTTTCTTGCGGCCCATTTCGCCCTCTTTTTGCAGTTTGGCCAGCGGTTCGTAGACCACGGTCAATAGCTGCAAGATAATCGATGCCGTGATGTACGGCATGATCCCCAGGGCGAAGATGGTGAGGCGACGCAGGTTGCCGCCGGAGAACAAGTCGACGAAGCCGAGAAACGATCCCGCATTCTGGTTGAAGTACTGCTCCAGCTTGAGGAAGTTCACTCCCGGCGTGGGCAGATGTCCGCCTAACCGGTAGACCGCGAGCATGGCCAGTGTAAAGAGGACGCGCTTGCGCAGGTCGGGAATGCGAAAGATGTTTGCCAGCTTTTCAAACATTACTGCAAGACCTCAAACTTACCGCCTGCGTTGGTGATCTTTTCCTGCGCCGACTTGGAAAATTTGTGCGCGTGCACGGTCAGGGCGACGGTGAGTTCGCCATCGCCAAGAATCTTTACCGGATGCTTAGCCTTGATAACTCCCGCTTTGCGCAGCACGTCGGGCGTGATGGGCGACGCGTGAAGTTCTTCGCCCAGCGCCACCAGTCGCTCCAGGCTGACGATATTGAATTCTTTGCGGAAGATGTTGGTGAATCCGCGCTTGGGCATGCGGCGGTGCAGCGGCATCTGTCCGCCTTCAAAGCCGCGGATCAGGCGCATACCGGTGCGCGAGCGCTGGCCCTTGTGCCCGCGAGTGGAAGTCTTGCCCATGCCGGAGCCCATACCGCGGCCGACGCGCTTGCGTTTCTCCGACGCTTTTTTCGGTGCTCGAATATTGGATAAATTCATAAGTAAGCTCTCAGCTTTCAGCCGTCAGCTCTCAGTTGTCGAAACGTTGTTTACGGCGCTTAATTTGCCCGCCAAGACTTCGCAAGCAACGTCTCTATTTCAATATCTCGACTAGATGCGGAACCTTCGCCACCATGCCTCGAATTGCCGCATTGTCCGGGCGTTCGATCACCTGATTCAGGCGCGTGAAGCCCAACCCCTTGACCACCCGCTTCTGTTTCACCGGGGCACAAATGGCCGAAATTACCCACTTCAGGTGAATCTTTCCGGCGACCGCTTTCGGTTTTTTCGTCGTCATCGTAATTCCTCAATCCCGCATCTTGGTACTTGGTGGTAGGACTAAAGCTCCTGCACCGACTTACCGCGCATAGCCGCAACGCTCTCCCGGTTCTTCAGGTGGCGAAGGGCGTCAAAGGTTGCCTTGATCACGTTGTGTGGGTTGGTGGTGCCGATCGATTTCGTCAGCACGTTCTGGATTCCCACCGATGTCATCACCGCACGCACCGCTCCGCCGGCAATCACTCCAGTACCTTCCGGAGCGGGCTTGAGAAGAACCTTGCCCGAACCGTAGCGTCCCAGCACCAGGTGCGGAATCGAAGTCTGCGTCAGGTTGACCTTGATCAGATTCTTCTTGGCCGATTCGATGGCTTTGCGAATCGCCTGCGGAACTTCCTTGGCCTTGCCGGAGCCGTGACCCACCACAGCGGCCGAAGGATCGCCCACCACCACCAGCGCCGCAAAAGAAAGATTCTTGCCGCCCTTAACCACCTTGGTGACGCGGTTGATGGCGACGACCTGATCTTTCAACTGAAACGAATTTGCGTCGAGCTTCTTAATAACAGTTGGCATTCTTTAAACTCTCGTTTCATTTGGCGATTTTGTGATCGGGCGATTTGAGATTGAACCTCATGTCGCTTTTTCAATCGCCCGATGACTCAATTACACAATCGCTCAATTCCTAGAATTGCAGTCCCGCCTCGCGAGCCGCATCGGCCAGCGCTTTCACGCGGCCGTGATAAATGTAGCCGCCACGGTCGAAGACCACTTTGTTTACGCCTTTGGCTTTGAGCCGCTCGGCAACGATCTTGCCGACCGATTTCGCCGCCGCGACGTCGCCACCGCTGCGCCGTTCTTCTTTTTTGCCTTCGGCGGAGCTGGCCGAAACCAGCGTCTGGCCATGCAGATCGTCGATCACCTGCACGTAAATATGATTCAGCGAGCGGTACACATTCAAGCGCGGACGCTCCGCCGTTCCCTGCATCTTTTTTCGGATGCGGTCGTGCACATGCCCGCGTTTCTGGTTTTTCGAAATCTTCGTCAGCATAAAATCGTCCTTGGTCCCTTCGCAAAGCTCAGGGCGGGCTAAAAACCGTCGTTGGTCGTTAGCCAAATACTCGACGTTCCTTGCAACTGCTCGGCATCGCTCGTGTTGACCAACGACTATCGGCCAACGACTAACGACGGGTTATTTCGCTCCGGTCTTACCGACCTTCTTCTTTAATTTCTCGCCCGCGTAACGCACACCCTTATTCTTATAAGGATCGGGCGGACGCAACGAGCGCATTTCAGCGGCGACCTGGCCCACCTGCTGCCGGTCGATTCCGGTGAGCGAGATTTTGGTCTGCTTGGGATCGACCGCGGCATCGACGCCGGTCGGCAACGGGTATTCGATGGGATGCGAGTAGCCCAGGTTGAACACGACCATGCCCTTGCCCTTCATCTCGGCGCGGTAGCCGATGCCGACGATTTCGAGGTCACGCGTCCAGCCCTTGGTGACGCCCTCGACAGCGTTGTTCATGAGCGCGCGCGCAAGCCCGTGAACCGCGGCCTGCGAATCGTTCTCGCGCACGGCGACGAGGTTCCCGTCTTTCTGCTCCACCTTAATGCCGGCGGGAAGAGCTGTATCCAGCTTGCCCTTCGGGCCCTGCACCAGAACGGTGTTGCCTTCGACTTTGACCGTCACCCCCTTGGGGATCGGGATCGGTTTTTTTCCAATTCTCGACATAGGATCTATTTGTGGAGACGTTGCTTTCAACGTCTCGCTCTCTCCATCGTCCGACTTGCCGCCGACGGAGACGTAGCAAGCTACGTCTCCACGGGCATTACCAAATCTCGCACAATAATTCGCCGCCCACGCCTTCTTTGCGGGCCTGGCGTCCGGTCATCACACCGCGGGGCGTGGTCAGGATGTTGATGCCCATGCCACCCAGCACCCGGGGAATCTCGCTGCGGCGCACGTAGACGCGGCAGCCGGGACGGGAGACACGCTCCACCTTCGAAATGGCAGCTTCGTTGTGCGCGCCATACTTCAAGTAAATCCGGATGACCTTGTGGCCTTCTTCTTCCGTAGCCTTGAAGTTGGAGATGTAGCCCTCTTCTTTCAGGATGCGGGCAATCTCCAACTTCAGCCGCGAGGCTGGGATATCCACCTTCTGGTGCCGCGCCTGCAGCGCGTTGCGCACCCTCGTCAGCATATCTGCGACCGGATCGGTCAACCTCATTGTTTGCTTCTCCTCTCGCCACCCGTTCGCTCCGCACTCGGCGGAGAACCTGCGGCAGCGTTTTTCGGTCGTTGGTCGTTGGTCGTTAGCCAAGGAACCCAGAAATGACCATCAACATGAACCACCGGACAGCTCTCGTATTACTCCCTTGCCCTCTCGCCTTAGCCAACGACTAACGACCGGCGGCCAACGACGTTCTTGTTACCAGGACGACTTCGCGACTCCGGGAATTTCCCCGAGCAGCGCCAACTGGCGAAAGCACAAGCGGCACAGGCCGAACTTGCGCAGATACGCGCGCGGCCGTCCGCAGCGCTTGCAGCGGTTGTGCCGGCGCGTGGAAAACTTCGGCCTCTTCTCGCCCTTGCCGCGCGCCTCTTCAAACTTCTTTTCGATCTTCGCGTCTTTGACTCTTTTCGCTGTAGTCATGCCATCCTTAAAATTTGCTGTCGAACTTTAATCTTTCAACCCGAACCTTAAGCTTTTCAACCGCGCTACGCGCGGAACGGCATGCCCAGGTGCTTTAGCAGGGTGCGAGCCTGGTTGTCGTTGGCTGCCGTGGTCACGATGGTGACGTTCATGCCTTTCATCTTGTCGACCTTCTCGTAAGAAATCTCCGGGAAGATCAGTTGATCGTGCAGTCCGATGGTGTAATTGCCGCGGCCGTCGAACGATTTGGTGGAAACTCCCTTGAAATCTCGCACGCGGGGCAACACAATGTTCACCAGCCGGTCAAAGAATTCATACATGCGATCGCCCCGCAGCGTGACCATGGTGCCGATGGCCTGGCCTTCGCGAACTTTGAAAGCGGCAATCGACTTCTTGGCCTTGGTAACGATCGGCTTCTGCCCGGTGATCTGTCCCAGCTCATTCACTGCAGGATCGAGAATCTTCGAATTCTGCGTAGCCTCGCCCATGCCCATGTTGACTACGATCTTGTTAAGGCGCGGCACCGCCATCGCGTTCTTAAGTTCCAGTTCTTTGAGCAGCGCGGGCGCAACTTCTTTGTCGAAGCGAGTGCGCAGCCGCGGGCGCTCTTTGGCGCTATGCTGTGCCTGCGCCGGAGCCTTCTGCTCCTGCGATGAATCTTTCGATGATCTCTTGTCTTTGTCTTTTGCCATTGCGTCTCTTCCACCTGAGAATTGAGTAATTGCGAAATTTAGTAATTGAGCAATTTAAAAACCATGCTGTCGCCTTCAATTTTCAATTACCAAATTACTCAATTACCCGATTACTCAATCATTTATCGAGCGTCGTTCCGCACTTCTTGCAGACCCGCACCTTGCGGTCGCCCCGCATTTCGTGCCCGATGCGCACCGGACCGCAGGTCGGGCAGACCAGTTGCACGTTGGAATAGGCAATGCGGCTCTCCTGCTCGGCGATCCCGCCCTTTATGTTGCGCTGCGGGTTGGGGCGCACGTGCTTTTTCACCATCATGACGTGCTCGATCAACAGCTTGGCATCGTCAGGAAACACGCGGAGCACGCGCCCTTCCTTGCCCTTGTCCCGCCCCGTGATTACTTTCACGTTGTCGTTGCGGCGGATATCGACTCGTTTGTGTACTGTGCTGACAGTTCGCATGCTATAAACCCATTTCGTGATTTTGCGATTGAGTCATCGGGCGATTGAAAACCACAGACGGCTTCGGTCTGGTTTTTCAATCGCGCAATCGCTCGATCGCTCAATTCCTAGATCACTTCCGGCGCTAACGACACGATCTTCAAAAACTTTTTCTCGCGAAGCTCGCGGGCTACGGGACCGAAAACGCGCGTCCCTACCGGCTCGCCGGCATCGTTGATCAGCACCGCCGCATTCTGATCGAAGCGGATGTAGGTACCATCGCGGCGGCGATGTTCTTTCCGGGTGCGCACGATCACCGCCTTCACCACCTTGCCTTTTTGCACCTGGCCGTCTGGAGCGGCTTCCTTGACCGCAGCGGTGATTATGTCGCCGAGGCTGGCATTAAGTCCGGTCGAGCCACCGAGCGGCAGAATCATCTGCAGCTTGCGGGCGCCGGAGTTGTCGGCTACCTCCAGCATGCTTCTCATCATCACAGCCATGGCTTCAATCTCCTCGGTCCCCGATGCGGCTACTTGCCAGCTTTGTCCAGCACAATCTCGGGCACCAGCGCGGTCTTGCGCACGATGTCCTTCAGCTTCCAGCGCTTTAGCTTTGAGAGCGGACGCGTTTCTTCGAGACGCACCACATCGCCCACATGCGCTTCGTTCTTCTCGTCATGCGCGTAAAACTTCTTGTTGCGCGCCACCACGCGGCCGTAAAAGGGATGCGCCTTCTTGCGCGTCACCTTCACCACGATCGTCTTTGACATGCGGTTGGCGACCACTTCTCCCACAACTTCTTTGCGGCGACCCTGCACCTGCTCGGCCGGCGGCGTGGCAGACTTTGCGCTCGCGGTTTCCACCATCATCGTTTCTCCGTTGCGGCGGCGCGTGTGCGCTCGCCCAGAATTGTCTTGACCCGGGCAATATCTTTGCGCAGGCCGCGCATCTTCTTCAGGCTCTCAGTCTGGCCCATGTTCAGCTGAAACTTCAGCTTGAAGAGCTGGTCGGCCAGATCGCGCTCCTGGTGCTGCAGTTCGTCTTCGGTTAAGTTTCGGACCTTGTCTGCTTTCATAATAGCTCTCAGCTTTCAGCTCTAAGCTTTCAGCTTTCCATGTCGCCGCTTTTCCTGATTGCTGACGGCTGAAAGCTGATAGCTGTCTACTAATGCGCCGTTTCGCGCTTGACCAGCGTCGTACGCAGCGGGAGTTTGTGCGATGCGAGGCGCATGGCCTCGGTCGCATCCGCCAGCGCCACGCCTTCCATCTCAAACAGAATCTTTCCCGGACGAACCACGGCTACCCAGTGATCGGGCGCGCCTTTGCCCTTACCCATACGGGTTTCGGCGGGCTTCTTGGTGACCGGCTTGTCCGGAAACACGCGGATCCAAATCTTGCCGCCACGCTTGACGAAGCGAGTCATGGCCACACGGCTGGCTTCGATCTGCCGGTCGGTGATCCAGCCCGGCTCGAGCACCTTCAACCCGAAGTCGCCGAAGGCCAGCGTGCTGCCGCGCCAGGCCTTGCCGGTCATACGCCCGCGCTGCTGCTTGCGGTACTTCACTTTCTTCGGCATCAACATAAAGTCAGCTCTCTGTTCTCGTCATCCTGAGCGAGACGCCTTTTGTCTCGCGAAGGTTCTCGGGCGCCACGGAACCCGCTGGTGCGACCGCTTCTAAAACGCTCCAACGCCCGTTTGCTGCTCGCGCTTTTTCGCGGGGAGAATCTCTCCCTTGTACACCCAGCACTTCACGCCGATCACGCCATAGGTGGTCCTGGCTTCGGAGAAGCCGTATTCGATATCGGCGCGCAGCGTGTGCAGCGGCAAGCGCCCCTGGAGATACCACTCGGAGCGCGCGATTTCATTTCCGTTCAAACGTCCGCTGACGCGAACTTTGATGCCTTTGCAACCGAAGCGTAGCGCCGAGTCAACGGCCTTGCGCATGGCGCGGCGGAAGCCGACGCGCTTTTCCAGTTGCAGGGCGATGGCTTCGGAGACAAGTTGGGCGTCCAGTTCGGGCTTGTGCACTTCCTGGATGTCGACAAACACCTCGCGCGAGGTGCGCTTCTGCAAGTCAACTTTTAGCTTGTCGATTTCCGCGCCCTTGCGCCCGATGATGATTCCCGGCCGCGCCGTCTTGATAATGATGCGCAGCTTGTTGCCCGGCCGCTCGATCTCGATCGAACTCACACCCGCCGATTTGAGCTTCTCCTTCAGCTCACCCTTCAGCTTGATGTCTTCAAACAGCAGCTTGTCGTAATCGCGCTCGACAAACCAGCGCGACTTCCACGGCTTGGTGTAGCCGAGGCGAAAACCATAAGGATGGACTTTTTGTCCCATTGCTTCTCCTAAATCAATCCCGAAACCGTTGTTCAATCAAACGCTGCGTCATTCCGACCCCGCGCAAAAGCGAGGGAGGGCAAACTGATTTTCTTATTTAGCCGCCGCTTTCTTCTTCTTCCCCGCCGCCGCACTCTTTTTTGCCACCGGCGCGCGCCGCTTCGCCGGTGCCGGAGCGGTACCCGTTCGCGCCTCGCCGGAAACCCGCGCGGAATTATCCCCGCGCTCGGCCAGCACCAGCGTGATGTGCGCAATCCGCCGCACGTAACGGAAGGCGCGTCCCTGCGGAGCCGGACGGATACGCTTCATGCGCGGTCCGTCGTTCGCAATTGCGCTCTTCACGTACAGGTTGTCAAGCTCGACGTCGAGCCCCTTTTCGGTGCTGAGAAAGTTCGCGTTGTCGAGCGCCGACTGCAACAGCTTGCCCACATGCGCCGCCACGCGTTTTTTGGTGAACAGCAACGTATTGCGCGCATCTTCCACCTTGCGCCCTTTAATGAGTTCCAGCACCAGGCGCGCCTTCTGCGGCGAGACTCGCAAGTAACGCATTTCTGCTCGGAATTCCATATCGCGTCTCCCTTATGCCTTCGGCGCCGCGGGCGCTGCCGGAGCGCTTGCTCCAGGCCCACCCGGGATGCCTGCCGGCTTGGCCGCGGTTTCCGTCGCCGCCCGCATGGAGTGGCCCTTAAAATTGCGCGTGAAGCTGAACTCACCCAGCTTGTGACCCACCATGTTCTCGGTCAGGTACACGGGTATAAACTTTTTGCCGTTGTGGACCGCGATCGTATGGCCCACCATCTCGGGAACCACGGTCGAGCGCCGCGACCATGTGCGCAGAACTTTCTTTTCGTTGCGCGAATTCATGCCTTCGACCCGCGACATCAGGAAGCTATCGACAAACGCGCCTTTTTTGGTTGAACGTGCCATAAAGTCAGCTTCTAGCTGTTAGCTCCTAGCTTTTAGCTTAAAAACCAAAACCTTTAAACTCTTGTCATTCCGAAGGTCGCGAAGCGACCAGAGAAATCTGCTGTCGCCCGGCGGCGCTACTTACTTCGCCGGTTCACAATAAACTTGTCCGTCCTCTTGTTGTTGCGCGTCTTGTAACCGCGGGTCGGCTGACCCCACGGCGTCACCGGATGCCTTCCGCCGGAAGTCTTGCCTTCGCCACCACCATGCGGGTGATCGACTGGATTCATCGAAACACCGCGGTTGTGCGGACGTTTGCCCAACCAGCGCGAACGTCCCGCCTTGCCGATGGTGATGTTCTCGTGATCGAGATTTCCAACCTGCCCGATCGTCGCCATGCAATCCTGCGAAATCTTGCGCGTCTCACCCGAAGGCAGCTTGACCAGCGCGTATTCGGCCTCCTTGGCGACCAACTGCGCCGCTCCACCTGCGGAGCGCACCATCTGGCCACCCTTGCCCGGCTTCAATTCCAGATTGTGAATCTGGGTGCCAGGGGGAATATTGCGCAGAGGCAGGGCGTTGCCGACTAAAATGTCGGCCTCGGGACCGCTCACAACTTTTTGCCCTACCTTCAAACCTTCGGGCTGCAGGATATAACGCTTCTCGCCATCGGCATAGGCCAGCAGCGCGATGCGCGGCGAACGATTGGGATCGTATTCGATGCTGACCACGGTCGCCGGAATGCCCGTCTTGTCACGCTTGAAATCGACGATGCGCAGCTTGCGCTTGTGTCCGCCGCCGATGAAGCGCATGGTCATGTCGCCGGAATTACGGCGTCCGCCGGTGCGCGGCTTGGGCTCAAGTAGCGGCTTGTGCGGATGCCGCGTCGTGATGTCGTCGTTGACGATGGTCGTGCGATAGCGCAACGTCTGCGTCGTCGGTCGGTATGTCTTAATCGGCATAGTCAGCTCTTAAAATCTGTCGTTCGTCGTTGGTCGTTTGTCGTTCGTCATTCATTTGATCCCTAATGATTTTGCCAACGACCAACGACTAAGGACCAACGACCGCTTCTACAAATTCTGTGCGTACTCCGGCATCTTCTCGCCGGCTCGGAGCCGCACATACGCCTTTTTCCAGTCGGGGCGATAGCCGGCAAATTTTCCCCGTCGGCGTTCTTTTCCCGGATACATCGCGGTACGCACGGAAAGAACTTTTACTTTGAAAATCGTCTGTACCGCTTGCTTCACTTCCGTCTTCGTTGCTCCTGGCGCAACCTGGAAGACCAAAGTGTTTTGGTTTTCCTTAATCGCCAAACCTTTTTCCGTGATCACGGGACGGCGAATAATCTGGTATGCGGATTTCATTCTTAGGCTACCTCCGCCGCTTTTTCATGCCGGGTACGCTTGCGCGGAGCCACCGACGCCTTCTTCGCGCCTTCGTCCTCTTCTTTTTCCGCCTTGCGTTGACGCTTGGGCAAACTGTCTTTCAACGTAACTTGCAGCTTCTCGATCGCGGGATGCGAAAAAATCACGCGATCGTAGCGCAGCAGGTGATAAGGATGAACCTCGTTGCCCGCAATCAACTCAAGCCCTTTGATGTTTCGCGAGCTTAACTCGAGATTGCGATTCGCGGCGTTCGGCGCTTCGACGATCAACACGGTCGATTCGACTTTCAAGGCTTCGAGCGCGGCACGAAATTCCTTGGTCTTGACTTCTTTCACATCGAACGCATTCACGATCGTGAGCTTGCCGTCGGCAAACTTCGCCGCCAGCGCCGAGCGCAACGCGCCTAAAAGTTTTTTGCGTGGAAAGGCGTAATCATAGGAGCGCGGCACCGGGCCATGCACGGTGCCGCCGTGCCGCCACAGTGGCGAGCGGATCGAGCCGATGCGGGCGCGCCCAGTGCCCTTCTGCTTCCACAGTTTCTTGCCCGAACCGGAAACCTGCCAGCGGGCCTTGGTGGCGTGGGTGCCGCGGTGCTGCCCGGCGCGGTAGTGCTTCACTGCCTCCCAGAGCAGGTCTTCGTTCACCGCGCCGAAAATCTCGTCGGCGAGATCGAAGGTCCCGACCTTTTTGCCGCTCAAATCGTGAATGTCAATCGTTGCCATATTGCTTCTCGGTACTAGGTATTCGGTACTGATTTATTACGCTTTCTTGGCCGCTCGCTTGGCCGCCTTCAACGGATCGACCGTGGCCGAACCCGCGAACCCGCGACGCTCTCTGGGCGGCTTCTTTGCTTTGACGATAACGATGTAGCCACCCTGGGGGCCCGGCACGCTGCCTTCGACGACCAGCAGATTTTCTTCTTTATCCACGCCTAAGACTCTAAGGTTGCGCTGGGTGACGCGCTCGTGACCCATGTGTCCCGACATACGCATGCCCTTAAAGACGCGCGAAGGAAAGGCCGACGATCCTATCGAACCCGTAATTTGAAACATCGAACCATGCGACTTCGGACCACCACCAAAGTGATGCCGCTTCACTACACCCTGGAAACCTTTGCCCTTGCTGACTCCTACGATGTCGACGAACTTTTCACCGTCAAAAATCTCGACCAGCACGCGGTCGCCAACTTTTACTCCGCCCTCGCCGTCTCCGTCGCTTTCGAGCGGCACTTCGCGCATAAACTTTACCGGGGGAAGGTTGTTCTTCGCCAGGTGTCCGCGTGCGGGCTTGGTCAAGCGCGACTCTTTCACGAATTCGACCAGTCCGATCTGGGCCGCTTCGTAGCCCTCTTTAATCGCCAGCTTATGCTGCGTGACCACGCACGGCCCAGCCTGCAGCACCGTGACCGGGCGCACGTCGCCCTTCGAGTCAAACAGTTGCGTCATGCCGACCTTCTTGCCCAGAATGCCTGTAACTCTCGTTGCCATCTTTATCTCATCTCCGCCCAGCTTGGCTCGCCATTCTTAAACAGCGGCTATTGGCTGGGAGCCTCAGAATCGCTCCCCGGCTTTTTGTGTGTTTGCCAACGACTAGCGACAAACGACCAACGACTATTTGTGCTCTTTCCCGAAAGCTTTAATCTCCACGTCCACGCCGGCGGGAAGATCGAGCTTCATCAGCGCATCGACCGTCTGCTGCGTCGGCTCGAGAATATCGAGCAGGCGCTTGTGAGTGCGGATCTCGAACTGCTCCCGCGATTTCTTGTCGACGTGCGGGGAACGCAGCACGCAGTATTTGTTTTTCATCGTGGGCAAGGGAATCGGCCCCGCGATCTGAGCGCCGGTGCGCCGCGCCGTCTCCACGATCTCGCCGGTGGACTGGTCGAGGATGCGGTAGTCGTAAGCCTTCAGCCGGATGCGAATTCTTTCTTTTCCAATCACAGTTTCATCTCTCTAACCCCTCCCGGCGTCTCCGGAAGGAAAGAACCGGCGGCAGGATGCAAGCCGCTTTGCTCATGTAGCCCTACTGCACAATCTCCGCAATCGTTCCCGCGCCCACCGTGTGCCCGCCTTCGCGGATGGCGAAGCGCAAGCCCTTCTCCATCGCCACCGGCGTAATCAGTTCGATCACCAGCGAAACGTTGTCGCCCGGCATCACCATCTCTGTGCCCGCCGGCAACTCCGCCACGCCCGTCACGTCCGTCGTGCGCAAGTAAAATTGCGGACGATATCCCTTGAAGAACGGCGTATGCCGCCCACCTTCTTCCTTCGTGAGGATATACACCTCGGCTTTGAATTTGGTGTGAGGAGTAATGGACCCCGTCTTCGCCAGCACCATGCCGCGCTCCACATCTTCTTTCGCAATGCCGCGCAGCAAGAGGCCAGCGTTGTCTCCGGCCATGCCTTCGTCCAATTGCTTCTTGAACATTTCAACGCCGGTCACCACCGTCTTGCGCGTGTCGCGGAAGCCGACGATCTCCACTTCTTCGCCGACCTTCACCTTGCCGCGCTCGATTCGTCCCGTAACCACCGTGCCGCGCCCTTGAATCGAAAAGATGTCTTCAATCGGCATCAGGAACGGCTTGTCGAGTTCGCGCGCCGGCTGCGGAATATATTTATCTACCGCCGCCATCAACTCGTCCACCTGCGCTTCCGCCTTGGCCTCGCCGTTCAGCGCGCCCAGAGCCGATACCCGCACCACCGGAACATCGTCGCCAGGAAACTTGTAGCTCTTCAGCAGTTCGCGCACTTCGAGTTCGACCAGTTCGAGCAACTCAGGATCGTCGACCGCGTCAACCTTATTCAACGCCACCACCAGATACGGCACACCGACCTGGCGGGCCAGCAGCACGTGCTCGCGCGTCTGCGGCATAGGGCCATCGGTCGCAGCGACCACCAGAATGCCGCCATCCATCTGCGCCGCGCCCGTGATCATGTTCTTGATGTAATCGGCGTGGCCCGGGCAATCGACGTGCGCGTAGTGCCGGTTCGCCGTCTCATACTCGACGTGCGCCGTCGCGATGGTGATGCCGCGCGCCTTTTCTTCCGGAGCGTTGTCAATGCTGTCAAAGGACCGGAACGTGTTCTTCGGGTTGTGCTTCGACAAAACCTTGGTGATCGCCGCCGTCAGCGTGGTCTTGCCATGGTCGATGTGGCCAATCGTTCCCACGTTGCAGTGCGGCTTGGTACGATCAAATTTCTCTTTCGCCATAATTCAGCTCTTCGCTCCTAAGCTTATAACTTCTAGCTCAAACCCAAACCTTCTTCGCTTCCGCCGCCAGATTTCTCGTAGTACGCCCCGAGAAATTGCTCTCTTGCAACCAGTCCTTCGGCGCGAATCCATTCTTCAAACTTTTCGAACTCCACCCGCATCCGATCCCGAAAACTTTCGAAGTCCCGATGCCACATCCAACTGTCTTTCACCCGATACTGCCGGGTCTCAGGAACTTCGCACCAAACTTCGGTAAACAGATAACCTTCCGCTCCAAGCAACAATCTCGTCCACGGTCCGCTTACTTTGAAAACCGCTTCAAACTCTGCCCGCCGGCCGTCCGGCACCCAAAATCTGCGATCCACTACAAACTTCTGATTTCCGAACCGCGGGGCGTGCAGTCACTTCGTCGTGCCCTGCACCTTGGCGATGATTTCCTCCGAGACGGATCTCGGAGCCTCCTCATAACGCGCAAAATGCATCGAGTATTCCGCGCGGCCCTGCGTCGACGAGCGCATGTGGGTCGCGTAACCGAACATTTCCGCCAGCGGCACGATGGCCTTGATCACCTGCGAGCCGGCGCGATGCTCCATGCCTTCGATGCGACCGCGGCGCGAACTCAGGTCGCCCATGATCACACCGGCGTAATCCTCCGGCGTGACAACTTCAACTTGCATCACCGGCTCGAGCAGCACCGGCGAAGCCTTGCGAGCGGCTTCTTTGAACGCCATCGATCCGGCAATCTTGAAGGCCATTTCGTTCGAATCGACATCGTGATAGCTACCGTCGTACAGTGTCGCCTTCACATCGACCATGGGGTAGCCAGCAAGAATACCGCCTTCGAGCGCCTCTCGAATTCCCTGATCGATCGGCTTGATGAACTCTTTTGGCACCGAGCCGCCGGTAATGTCATTGACGAATTCATAGCCCAAGCCCGGCGGTTGCGGATCCAGCTTGATCTTCGCATGTCCGTATTGACCCTTGCCGCCGGTCTGGCGAATGTATTTGCCTTCCGCTTCGGAGTGTTTGCGGATGGTCTCGCGATACGCCACCTGCGGCTTGCCAACATTCGCCTCAACCTTGTACTCGCGCATCATGCGGTCGACGATAATTTCCAGATGCAACTCGCCCATACCGCTGATGATGGTCTGCCCGCTGTCGGGATCGGTGTGAACTTTGAACGTAGGATCTTCCTGGGCGAGGCGTCCAAGCGCCATGCCCATTTTTTCCTGATCGGCTTTCGTCTTCGGCTCGACCGCAACCGAAATGACAGGCACCGCAAAGGTAATGTTTTCGAGCGCGATGGGATGATCTTCATTGCAGATTGTGTCGCCCGTGCTCACACCCTTAAGGCCGACAGCTGCGCAAATATCTCCAGCGAGTATTTCACTGATCTCTTCGCGCTTGTTGGCGTGCATCTTGAGCAGGCGGCCGATGCGCTCCGTTCTGCGGCGGCCTGTGTTCAACACCGTGTCCCCAGTCTTCAGCTGGCCGGAATAAACGCGAATAAAGGTCAACTGGCCGACAAACGGATCGGCCATAATTTTGAACGCCAGCGCCGAGAACGGTTCCTTGTCATCGGCCTTGCGGAAAATCTGCTCACCATCGTCGGGATTCGTTCCATGCGTTTCCGGAACGTCGAGCGGCGAGGGCAGATAATCAACCACGGCATCGAGCAGTGGCTGGATGCCCTTATTCTTGAATGCCGTTCCGACCACCACCGGAAACACCTTCAGAGCAATCGTCGATTTGCGCAGCGAGGCGCGCAGCGCGTCGGCGCTAATCTCTTCGCCTTCGAGAAATTTGTGTAGAATTTCATCGTCATTCTCGGCAATGCTCTCGACCAGTTGGGCGTGGAAGGCTTCCGCCTTCTTCTTCAGCTCCGCCGGAATTTCTTCGGTGACGTATTCGGCGCCCATGGTGTCATCAACCCACACGATCGCCTTCATGTTGATCAGGTCGATGACGCCCTTGAATTTATCTTCCTGGCCGATGGGAATCTGAATCGCGACGGGCTTCGCGCTCAGGCGCTTGCGGATGGTATCGATCGCATGTTCGAAATCTGCACCCATCTTGTCGATCTTATTAATGAAGCAAATTCTGGGAACGCCGTACTTATCGGCCTGGCGCCAAACTTTTTCCGACTGCGGCTGCACGCCGTGCACGGCGTCAAATACGGCAACCGCGCCATCGAGCACGCGCAGCGAGCGCTCGACTTCCGCCGTGAAATCCACGTGGCCGGGCGTATCGATAATGTTGATACGAATATCGCGCCAGGTGCAAGTCGTCGCCGCGGACGTAATCGTGATGCCGCGCTCCTGCTCCTGTTCCATCCAGTCCATGGTCGCAGTGCCTTCGTGCACCTCTCCGATGCGGTGCGTCTTTCCCGTATAAAACAGGATGCGCTCCGTCGTAGTGGTCTTACCGGCATCAATGTGGGCCATGATGCCGATGTTCCTGCAGCGTTCTAATGGGACTGTTCTGGGCACGACAATTAACTCTTTCTGGGCTCCGACTGCGTTTCGTTTCCAATTTGGTAATTGAGAAATTTAGTAATTGAGTAATTTGAAAACCAAAGTCTCAATCGCCTCATCAATTACCCAATCACTAAAATTTCCCAATCACTAAATTTCCCAGTTACTCAATGCTCTCACCACCGGTAATGCGCGAATGCCTTATTAGCTTCCGCCATCCGGTGCACGTCTTCTTTCTTCTTGATGGCAGCGCCTTTACCGTTGGCTGCATCCAATAGTTCATTACTCAACTTGTCGACCATGCCGCGCTCTGCGCGTCCGCGCGCATAAGTCAGCAGCCACCGGATCGCCAGCGAGGTGCGGCGGTCGGCATTCACTTCCACTGGAACCTGATAGTTCGCCCCACCCACGCGCCGTGTCTTCACTTCTAGCAGCGGCTTGGCATTCTCAACAGCTTTGGTAAAGAGCTTGAGAGCCTCATCGCCGCCCTTTTCCTGCACCTTTGTGAGAGCTTCATAAAAAATGCCCTCGGCGGTCGAACGCTTGCCCTGCCACATCATCGAGTTGATAAATTTCGTTACCAGATTCGAGCCGTAAACGGCATCGGCCGGCACGGTCCGCTTGGCGGTATGTCCTTTACGAGGCATTTAAGTTCTTAGCCCTTCTTGGCGCGCTTCGCGCCGTATTTCGAACGTCCCTGCTGGCGACCGGCTACGCCCACGGCATCGAGTGTTCCGCGAATCACGTGATAGCGCACGCCCGGCAAATCCTTCACGCGGCCGCCGCGGATCAGCACGATCGAGTGCTCCTGCAGATTGTGACCGACACCGGGGATGTAGGTCGTAACTTCAATCCCGTTGGTCAAACGCACGCGCGCCACTTTGCGTAATGCCGAATTTGGCTTCTTCGGCGTCTGGGTATACACGCGGGTGCAAACGCCGCGCTTCTGCGGACACCCTTGCAATGCCGGACTGGCCGTCTTGTAACGCGGCCGCTTCCGGCCTTGAGCTACCAATTGATTAAAAGTAGGCACTCGTTACCACTCCTTTTTATCCGCGCACCGAAATCACACACTGCTGCTGCCCTGCTGCGGGCAGCACAAAGCTTCAGCCGCTTTTCCCGGTCTCAAACCGCACGATCCGGGCTGGCTGGTTAGCGACCAGCCATGCTTCCCACCGCAAAAACTACGGAGAGAGATTCTGGAATCCCAATCTAGATTTATGCTGCCGACGGTGGCACCCGGCCAAAGATCCGGGGGTACTCCGTATCGCCAGCTCTGTCCTGCATATCCTCTCGCAGACTAACTTCGCGCCTTCTTCAGGCGCTCCGCCAGCCCGAGGGCGAAAGGCAGCGCAGGAACATTTTCAGCGAGGAAAATCTCCGTTGTTACTGCTCTTTCCGGAGACGCATTTCTCAAAAGCTCTCGCGCAAGCTCACGTACACACACGCTCACTCACGCCTACAACAAGCTAGGATTAACTCGCGGAACTCATTTAATATAGCAACACAGCGGAAACATCGTCAACTTATGTTTTTGCATCCCAGTGAGCGGAAGTGAATGCCGCCGGTTTGAGGGCGGTGAATGTTCTTAGAGAATGCGCCCGCGGCGAAAAGCGTCGCGCAAAATACCGGGCTGGCTTGCTGAATCCGGCTCCAGCCTCTACACTACGAGTTTTCCATTCCAGTCATGAGTTCGCCCACGGATTAGCCTGTGGCGACGAGAGGGTGCATGGGAAGTTTGCCTTGCGGGCAGCGGCTGCGCGTCGTAACCGGGAACGCTTTATATCCGCTATTATTGCTATGTTTGCTGCTTCAGGTGTGGTTGTTGCCGGCCTGCGGCGGGCACAAGCCAGCCGGGGCCTCGGTGTTGCCCGTGAGCATTAGCCTTACACCTTCTACTAGCGTTTCTCTGCAATTAGGAACAGTTGAACAGTTCACCGCCTCAGCTGTGAACAATGCGAATTCCCACATCAATCCGACCTTCACCTATTCTCTAAGCCCAGATAGCCAGAGTGGAATTCTCGATATCGCACCGAATGGCGCCGCCTGCGCCGGAAGCTGGAATGCTCCTCTTTACTCCATATGCAGTCCGGGAACTTCAGGAGCAGTGCAGGTAATTGCCTCCGCTCTGGGGGCGTCGAGCGCGCCCACATGGGTTTTCGTACATCCCGCAATTGCGCAAATTACGATTAACGTCGTTCCCCCAGTAAATGCCCCGCCCCCAGCTTGTCCGAACCAGATCTCTCTGCCTGCCGCCTGCTCCGTAAAGTTCAATCCGCGGATCAACTGCTTCTCGCCGAACCAAGCGGAGACCTTGAAAGCCACGTCGCTCGATAGTCAGGGAAACGACATCAGCGTCTACGTTGGCCCGGTCACCTGGACGTTGACCAATTTTGCTGTCGCAACGCTTACACCGATCGTGAATCCTGCTTATAGCGTTTCCACCAATCAGGTCACGGTTACGCCCGATACTCCGGGCCAGACAGAAATCGTCGCGCAGGCCTCCGGAGCATTCAGCAATATGTCAGCTTATTCTTTCTTCGAGGCCTGCCCTGTTCAGTGCATCGCGCTCGATCTGGGCACGAACGGGCAGTTCACTAACCAGACCAGCTTTGTCGCTACAAAAGGAACAG
Organism: uncultured Acidobacteriaceae bacterium; assembly: GCA_963789875.1. GTDB lineage: Bacteria > Acidobacteriota > Terriglobia > Terriglobales > Acidobacteriaceae > Sulfotelmatobacter. The sequence continues at coordinate 755,194 of CAWBMI010000004.1, forward strand.
CGGAAACCGTCACGGCCTACGCCGTGGACATTCAGGGTTGCCTTTTGTCGAAGCCTCCGCTCACCTGGACGTCCTCTCAGCCGGCCACGATCGCTGCCGGCAGTTCCACTGTTTCGTGCTCCGCTGGATCGACCTGCGCTCTTTCCACATCTCAGCCAGGCGCGGCGGCTATCACGGCGTCCTGCACTCCTCCTACCTGCAATGTGGGATTTCCGCTGAACCTGGATTCGGCAGTCGTGGCGCCCTACATTCCGCAGCCGGTCTATCCCGTGACGGCGATCTCCGGGTTGGTCACGGGTACCACCTCACCAACCAGTGTTCTGGCCACGAGTCAGGACTGCTACAGCAATCCCCTGTGCGGTGTCGCAATGTACAGCATCGCGACCTCCGCCAATGTGTCGGGCGGCCCGATTTCAACTCCCACCCCGCCGAACTCCCTGATGTTCGATGGAGCCGGAGACAAAGCTTATACGGGCAGCGAGTTCGGAGCCCAAGTCCTGACAGTCGCTAACATCGGTTCCACTACCATGAATCCATTCTCACCCTTACCAGCGCCAGCCACTACTCTGGGCGTAGTCACCGGCACGATTCTGGCGATTTCGCCGAATGGCACTCTTGCCCTGTTCGCAGATAACGTGTCTACGCCCAACCAGGTCTACCTGGTTAACGCGGGTACAAGTACAGCGAGCACGACGCCGTTGAATATCAGCAGCGCCATCGCCGCGGCGTTTTCTCCCGATAGCTTGAAGGTCTTCATTCTTGGCAACGGCGGCGACACTCTATATATCTACTCGACTTTGCAGGCCCTGCAGCCTGCGATTACGCTGCCGGCACCCGCGACTTCGATAGTTTTCAATTCAACGGGATCCTTCGCTTTGTTGGCCGGCGGAAGTGCTGCTGGCACTCTCAGCATTTACAACACCTGCGACAATTCCAACGTAACTCTGAACCCGCAGGCCCTGGTGCCGCCGCCGACCCCGCTGCCCGGTACGCCGATGTTCCTGAGAATGGTCCCCGGCGGCAACGTCACGCTGGGCACGGCGCTCATCCCCGATCTCAATCCAGCAGGCCTGGACTTTTTCTTCGGCGTCGATAACACCGGCATCGACATCATCGCCACCAACTCTGCACAACCACCCACCACTGCACTATGTCCTCAGACCGTCGCACTGGCGTCCAATACCATAAAGAATCTGCCCATCCACATCGATCTCAATCAGGGCACCTTCCATCCCATTAACTTTTTTGTCTCGCCCGATGCTACGCAGGTTTATATCGTCACCAGCGACCTGGGCGTGCTGCTCTATAACTTCAGCACCGGAGCGGTGCAGGCTATTCCTCTGAGCGGCGGCGCTGCTCCCCTGGCGGCCGACATCACCGCCGATGGCTCGCTGATTTATGTGGCGGGAACCGATGGCAAGCTGCACCAACTCGTCACCGAAACGGCGACCGAGCAGGAGTTGCCAACTTCGTTTTTCCCGCTGCCCAATTCCACCAACAGCTTCTGCTATTCCTCGATCAATTGCGCGTTGAATATCGTGGCCGTGAAACCGTAGATATTTTCCATGGGGTGATCAGGGGAATGGTGATTGAAAAGCGACGCGGCAGGTTTTAAATCGCAAAATCACCGATCACAAAATCACTGAATTTCTCTTTTACGCGGGCTTCCCAAGCTCTTTGGCGACGCTGTCGAGCACGCCATTGACGAACTGCACCGATTCGAGGCTGGAGAATTTTCGCGCGATCTCGAGCGCTTCATTGATGATCACCGCGCGTGGCGTCTCAGGGTAGGCGAGAAACTCCGCCACTCCGGCGCGCAACAAGTTGCGATCCACGGCCGCCATGCGCTCCATACGCCAGTGCTCGGCATGGCCCTCGATCAGTTTGTCGATTTCAGCGCTGCGATCAGTAGCCACACGGAACAGATCTTCTGCAAAGCCTCGCACCTCGGCGCTGGTGCCGGCGTGCTCTGCCCAAAACGTGCGCTGCACATGAGCGAGCGTCTGCTTGCCCATGTCCGCCTGAAACAGCATCTGCAGAGCCAGTTCGCGAGATTTACGGCGAGTACCCATAGAGACAGTTGCCAGTACCTAGTTGTCTGTTGCCAGTCTACGTTAGAGAGGGTTATTTGCGCTTCGTTCGCGCGGTCTGGATCTTCTTAGGTTTGTTATTCAGACTCACGGCCTTGTCATTCCGAGCGGAGCGAGGAACCTGCTTCTTGGTGACGGCTGAAGGCCGACCGCTGATAGCTTGCTTCAGCGACGCCATCTCCACCGCCGCCAGCGCCGCCTCGAATCCCTTATTACCCATTTTCAAACCAGCGCGATCAATGGCCTGCTCCAGATTCTCGCAAGTAAGCACGCCAAAGGCATGCGGAACTCCGGTCTCCTGCGCCGATTGCCCAATCCCGCGCGTGACTTCGTTGACGATCACGTCATAGTGGGCCGTATCGCCGCGCAATAAACATCCGATGCAGATGACCGCGTCGTATTTTTGGGTCTCCGCCAGCTTTCGCGCGGCCAATGGAATCTCGAACGCCCCCGGGACACGAGCCAACTGGATATCTTCTTTCCTAGCGCCGGAGCGCAGAAGCCCATCGAACGCGCTACGAAATAGTCTTTCAGTGATGAAGGAGTTGAAGCGCGAGACCACAATGGCAAATCGCATACCAGTTGCGCTCAACTTACCTTCCAGTGCATGCAAGTCAGTCGATGGGAAAGTCCCCACAACGAAATCCTTCTTCGGTTTCTTATGCGTGACGAAGTGCCTCCGAGAAGGGTCCACCACGTCTTACCTGTGCCCCTCTCTACCCTCTCTGGTAAAGATTTGACCTACTTGCCCTCAAACGCCGCCGCCCGCTTCTCCAAAAATGCCGAAGTACCTTCCTTCTTGTCTTCGCTGGAACAAGTCACGCTAAACAGCACGGCCTCCAGATAAAGGGCCTCGCTCAAAGTCATCTCCATACCCTTGTTGACGGCCTCTATGGCGTACTGCACGGCTAGCGGAGCGTTGGCGATGATCTTCGCTGCAATCGCTTCCGCCCGCGGAATCAACTCGGCCGCGGCTACAACTTCGTTCACCAGCCCGATGCGATGCGCTTCCTGCGCCGTGATCATCTCGCCCGTTAGCAGCAACTGCATAGCAATTCCTTTGCCCACCAGCCGTGGCAGCCGCTGCGTTCCACCATAGCCCGGAATAATTCCCAGCTTCACCTCTGGCTGCCCAAGCTTGGCATTTTCACTGGCGAGGCGCATGGTGCAAGCCAGCGCCATCTCGCAACCGCCGCCTAACGCAAACCCGTTGATGCACGCAATCACCGGCTTGCCGAGGTTCTCAATCAGATTAAGAACATTCTGCCCGCGATGCGTATATTCTTTGCCGGTGACGGCGTCGTGTTTAGCTAGTTCGCCAATATCAGCCCCGGCGATGAACGACTTCTCTCCCGCTCCGGTAAAAATGACCACGCGAATCGCGGAATCATTCTTAATGTCGTGAAACGCCGTCCGCAACTCTTCCATCATCGCCATGTTCAGCGCGTTCAAAACTTTCGGCCGGTTGGCGGTGACGTAAGCGATCAAGTTTTTCTTTTCGAGAAGAATGTTTTCGAAGTTCATAGGATCAAGTCTGCCACGGATACAAGCGATTAAAGCGGATTTCAAACATCCGTAGAGAGGAAACTCTGTCATCCTGAGCGCAGCGAAGAACCCCATGCAACTTGCTCGCCGCACTTGAAATGCCCGATTCGAATATGGACCCCGGGAATCACTTCCCCCGCGCCACCGCCGCAACTTCCTCTTTGCTCAAATCGCAGCTGATGCATTTCTGCGTCCACAGCCGGTGCCCAAACACCTTGCCGCAGCGCGGACATTTCCACTCCGTCAGCCACCACCCCCCGGCGAGGTACACGCCAATCCAGCCGATCAGAATGGCTAAGTCAGCGGCCTCTCCCAGCTTAAGTTTCCCCACCGCGAAGCCCAGAAAAAGAAAGCTGAGAAACAACACCACCACCAGATTGCGCCGCGCCACATAGCTGTGCCACGCCCGGCGATACCGCTCCGCCTCACTGGGGCCTCCTTCTCCGGGTGGCTGATCGGTTTTTCTGCGTCGATGTAAGAGACTCATGGAGAGAAGCCGCGCTTTCGCGCCTCATCTGAGGCGCTGAGAAATTCGAGCTGGGCTCGAATCTCTGACTCCTTACAGTTTATTCGCCTTCGGATTATTCGCATCAGAATAATCGTAGAACCCTTTACCACTTTTGCGACCGTACCATCCGGCCATCACCAGCCGCTTCAGCAGCGGAGGCGAGGCAAAACGCCGCTCCTTGAACTCGTCGTACATCACGTGTGTGATGTAGTAAGTTGTGTCGAGGCCGACGAAATCGAGCAAAGTAAACGGGCCCATGGGATAGCCACAGCCCAGCTTCATCGCGTTGTCGATATCTTCGATCGACCCCACTCCCTCTTCATACGCGCGAATAGCATCGAGCAAATAAGGCACCAGCAGCCGGTTTACGATGAACCCAGTCTTATCGGAAGTGCGCACCGGAACCTTGCCCAACTTTTTCCCGAACTCATAGGCCGCTTCGTAAACGTCATCTGCAGTAGCGATGGTCCGCACCACCTCGACCAACTTCATTAGCGGCACCGGATTAAAAAAGTGCAACCCAATAAACCGCTCCGGCCGCTTCACCGAAGTCAAGAGCTCCGTCACCGAAATCGAAGAAGTATTCGAAGCGAAGATCGCGTTTTTCTTCACCACGTCATCGAGCGAGGCGTACATCTTCTTTTTTTCTTCGACGTTCTCGATGATCGCTTCGATAACAATGTCACAGTCCGCCAAGTCGGCCTCGCTGGTCGTACCCCTGAGCCGTGCGCGGATCGCGTCCTTCTGCTGCGCCGTGATCCCGCCCTTCTCGACCGGACGCTGGGCAAACTTCGCCAAAGATTTCTCAATCCCGGCAAAACCCTTATCCAGAAACTTCTGCTCGACTTCAAGCACGGTTACGTCGAATCCAGCGGTAGCGCAAACCTGCGCAATGCCAGAGCCCATCAACCCGCAGCCGAGTACGCCAACTTTCTTGATTTCCATCATCCTTCTCGCTTAAGTCTTAATTTGGATTTTTCGCGCGCCGATTTTGTTACAAGCCTGTGCGGGTCACATCATTTTCGCTTTTTGCCTAATCGGCGAACGTTCCATATTTATGGCACACGTGGGATAATAACCTCTATGAAGCAGGATTGCATTCGCACCACGGTCGATATTCCCGCGCGCTCTACCGCAGGCTGAAGGCGCAGGCGGCAGCAAACGGGCGTGCGGTGCGCGAATTGGTTCTCGCCGGCTTGCAGAGCGTCCTTCTTCAGGCGCGGCGGCCGCGCGGGAAGCGAGTGCAATTTCCCCTGATCGTCTCGTCCGGCCCCAAGGTCGATCTCACCAACGAACAAATCTATGAACACGTTGAATTTCCTTGATTCGAACGTGTGGCTGGCCCGATTTTGAGCCGGCCTACCAACGAAGGTCGACTGCGCAACGTGCGATCCTTTCGTCAATGTCCGATATCACTCTTACAAGGTTGGACGCAAGTCCGATAGGCTGCCTGCGCGAGCCAACGACGAAACCGTAGCAAAATTTGCCGTCCGGCGAGGAAAGCGTATTGAGGATCGCACCCATACCGTCGTCGATGCCAAAGGATTCTTGATTGAGCATCTTTCCGCAGACCAGAGACGGGAAAAGACCCTGAACTAGCTTGAATACTACGCGCGGTTCTGGATCAAGGCCGTACTGGCCCGCACATCTTCTAGCAACCGACGAATTCAGCCCGAGTGAGAACCGTTGTGCGTTCCCGGGCCGCATGTGTTTGCGCGCCGCGTTATCAGAATAAAAGCAAACGAACGCAGTTGACCGCGTGTAGGCTGGCCGAAACAGTTCATGGGCTGCCATTTCTTTCGCGGGCGGCAGCACGAGCGAAGCAACGTCCTCCGTAATGGGGTCAAATCCTGCCGATTCCATCTCAAAATGTTTTTCGAAAAACGGCTGTGCGACTGGGCCGTCCCCTGCCGGCCTCTTACCGCTAAAGGCCACTATCGAGGATGCTAGGTGGCAGATTAGTTCTAACGCTCCGGAGGCAAAGGCTTCCCCATAATGAAGGGGATTGGATGTGTGCCGCGCGAGCCAGCGTTTGATGCCCATAGGACCAGAACCAGATGGAGAGCAAAATCTCTTGTCATTCTGAGCGGAGCGAAGAACCTCTGCACTTTGCCGGTGCCAGCAGACTGCATAGATCCTTCGCGGCAAAAGCCGCCGCTCAGGATGACAACGCTGTTAAATACAATCCGTGGAAATCCGTGTGATCAGTGGCCAAGAAGTTAATTCAAACTTTCCACAATCATCGCAATCCCCTGCCCGCCGCCGATGCACGCCGTGGCCAGCCCATATTTTTTCTTGCGCCGCCGCAATTCATACAGCAGAGTAATCACCAGTCGCGTCCCGGTCGCGCCCAGCGGATGCCCCAGCGCAATCGCTCCGCCATTCACATTTACTTTCTCGCGATCGAGGCCCAACTCTTTTTCCACCGCCAAATACTGCGCCGCGAAGGCCTCATTCACTTCAATCAAATCGATGTAATCCAAATTCAATCCGGCCTTTTGCAGCGCCAGCTTCGTCGCCGGCACCGGACCGCGCCCCATCAACTTCGGCTCAACTCCAGCCACACCCCAACTCACAATCCGCCCCAGTGGTTGAATGCTTCGCTTGCGCGCCTCTTCGAGCGGCATCAAGACTACCGCCGCAGCGCCGTCCACGATGCCACTTGCGTTGCCGGCGGTCACTGTTCCAGGCTTCCCTGAGCCTTGGCCAAACGCCGCTTTCAATTTTGCCAGCCCCTCCATCGTCGTCTGCGGACGCCGGTGATCATCTTCGGTCAGCGCTTCTCCCGTGGCTTCGCCCTTCGAATTTCGCAGCGGCACTGGGACCAACTCCTCCTGAATGCGTCCTTCTTTATAGGCCGTATCGGCTTTCTGCTGCGAACGCAGCGCAAACTCATCCTGCGCCTGTCGCGTAATGCCCTGCTGCTCGCCGTACAACTCCGCCGTGTTTGCCATGTATAAGCCGCAGTAGCTGTCGAGGAGCGCCACCATCAGCGAATCTTCCATCTTGCCGCCCGGAGCTAGCGTAAAGCCGTCCCGTCCGCGAATGGTAAACGGAGCCTGCGACATCGCCTCCATCCCGCCGGCCAGCACAATCTTCGCTTCGTCCAGTTGAATCATCTGCGCGCCGCTTACAATCGACTGCATCCCCGAGCCGCACAGCCGGTTCACCGTGAGCGCCGGAGTTTCAATCGGCAGCCCCGCGCGCAAACCCACGTGCCGCGCCCCATACAACGCATCGCCCGTAGTTTGCTGCGCGTTGCCGAAGACGGCATGATCGAATTCCTTCGGATCGATCCCCGCACGGTCGATCGCGCCCTTGGCCGCGACCGCGCCTAATTCCTGCGCCGAGAAGTCTTTCAGCTTGCCGCAATAGCGGCCGAAGGCCGTGCGCGCTCCACTCACAATTGCAATATCACCCGGTTTCAACATGATTTTCCTGCGGACCTTTTCCTGACAGACTCTTTCTGACCGACCCTTTTCCCGACGACCAGCGCTCAGAGCGGATCGAAACTGATATTCAAACTGGTTAGTGTAGCAGCGGCTCGCCAGATTCTCCACCGCTCCAGCGTTTTCGTAGCCTCGTTTATACTCGAATCATCGACTCGACCACTGGAGGAAAATCATGTCGGTCAACGAACTTCTCCTGATTGAACTGGATGAAGAAGCGAAGAAGACTCACGCGACTCTGGAACGTGTTCCTGCGGATAAAAAAGAATTTGCCCCTCATCCCAAGTCCATGCCTTTGGGAAAGCTGGCCCCCCACGTCGCGCAGCTTGCCGGATTCGGCCTCACGATATTGACCACACCGGAGCTGGATTTCTCGAAGACCAGCATAAAGCCATTGCCGTTCGAGTCTTCCAGTCAACTGACGAAGGCATTCGACGACGGTATGGCCTCCGTCCGAACCGCTCTGCAAAGCACTCCGGATACGGCCTGGAAGGAAAATTGGAAGCTTAGTTTTCAGGGCAAGACAATTTTCGAGGGCTCAAGATTTCTGGCCTACCGCGAGATGTTCATGAATCACCTGGTGCACCACCGCGCCCAACTTGGCGTGTATCTGCGCTTGAACGACAAGCCCGTACCGGCGACCTACGGCCCGTCGGCGGACGACAGAATGGGCTTCTAGTTGTTTGTGCCGGTGGATAGCGCGATGTCAGCCGCGGTAAGGCCGGAGTTATGCCACAGCTCCTTCTGCCAGGGCAGCCTTGAGTGCCACAATCTTTCCTGAACCCTGTGCCAGCGAAGTCGCCAAGGCGAATTCGGCGCGGTTGATCACTTCGGTTACGATGTCCTCGGGATCGTAGCTCTCTCGCACCATCGCTTCAGCCAGCCCAGCTGAGAATTCCATCGCGTGGCCTTTCTCTGATCCCTCTCTCACCGGCAGGCGCACGCCCGCGATCAGCTTGCGCAGTTTCTCCACCGCCATCATAGCTTCCTTCTCGGGAGTGTCGCCAAGAACGATTGCGATGGTGGTCGTATCGTAGCGGAAGGCCAGATCGTTGGTGCGAATGTTGGCCGTGCATTGCTGGCCGATTTTTTCCATCGCGCTTTCGATCGCCGCTTCGCCATACTCTTTGGTCAGGGCTACGCTCTTGCCGAATTGCAGCAGCAACACGGAAAGCGGCGATGAATTCTGCACCGCGCGTTTGCTCTCAGCCATTAGCAAGTCGAGATAAGATCCCCGCTTGAGCAGCCCCGATTTCTCGTCCGTCACTGACAGATTTTTTACCAGGCGCCGCAGGCCCGCGTTATTCAGCGCGATCACCATCTGGTCGGCCAGCGTCTTCAGCACCACTGTGTCCGTATGCGGCCACACGCGCTGCTTGTTGTGGAGCAGGGCCAGCATGCCCACGGAATCCTCGCCGTTGCTGAGAGGGAACGCCAGCACCGAGACTGTCCCTAGTTCCTTCACCGCATTACGCACTCCTTCTAACTCGACCGCCTTCTGCGCATCCGCAATGTTGAGCGGTTCGCCCGAAGAGGCAGAGCGAGAGAGATACAAATCCTGGAGCGCACACATGACTTCTTTCAAGCTCGTGGCCATGCTGCTCGAAGAATCACCGCCCTTGATTCCTTTACCGCAGAAATCCTGCACTGCGGTAGGAGCCAGGCCTGGGGTTCGCATCGCCGCCACGCAACGCGAAACCTCCCAGTGGCCGCCGATCTCATTGACCGCAGTGGTCAGCACCGCGGCCGCAGTCGCCTGATGATAAAGTTTGCGCGTGATCTCCGCCACGCGCGTGACGTTGCGCATCTCCGCCGCTGGATCGCTCGCCGGCGCCGGTTGCGCCACAGCCACCGGGGCTGGCGCCGGAGCCACCGAAGCCGCATGTGCGGGAACCCCTCCAGCGTAGCTCGGCGTCAGTCCAGCCGCCAGGTAGAGCCGCTGCAAATCCTCGTTGCGCTCTTCTTCCCGCGGAAACAATTCCTGAATCCGCTGCAGCCTCTCCACGGCTTTGTTGCGCATTCCGTACTGGACCAGAATTTCTGCCTGCAACATCAGATCCTGCAGCGTGCCTGCCCCCAGCGTGGCCTCGTGTTCGTGGGCTGGCTCCGGCACAGCCTGGCTCATTGCCGTAAATCGGGATGCGATCGCGCTGAATTTCTTTTCGTCAATCTTGCCTTTCAGCATCTCCAATCGCTTGTTGTGCCCGGACTCATAGGGATCAACTTCGGCGGCCCGGTCCAGGCACTCCGCAGCTTTGACGAAGTCTCCCGTGCCGCAGTACAGGTCGAAGAGCTTAATCAGCGTCTGGCAATAGTCTGCCTCCCGGTTCGAGCCGTTGAACAGCTCACTCAAGAATTCCAGCATCTGAGTGGAGGCGCGGCGTGTCATCGCGAGCTCTTGCATCACCGCCACAAATTGCCGCCGCTCTCCGCGCTTGGCCTGGAACTGCCCCAATTTCCGAGCCAGGGATACCGCGGACTCATCTTGATCCGCATCGACTAACTGCCCGATCAAGGCAGTGACCTGCTGCATGCGGCTGGGATTCTGCTCAAACAGCCGCCATACTACCGGTTCCGCATCCGCGAAACGCCCTGCTGCCAGTAGAGCTTCAGCATAAGTATCCTGCAAAACGGCAGCCTTGCTGCCCCCATTCACCTGCGACTCGAGAATGAAGATCGCCGCGCCGATTTGTCCCTGACCGAGCAGACTCGTTCCATAGGCTAGCGCGATGTCTTCATCTGAGGAATCCTCCTGATAGGCGCGCTCGTACCACGGCGCCGGATCGGCACCGCCAGCCACCGCCAATTGCGCTACTTGCGAAAACGCCGCCGCCGCGTCTTTTCTTTCACCGATCTCCGACGACAGCTCGGCAAAGCGCAGAACATTCGCCTGGTTCGGATCTAGTGTCACAACGCGCTGCAGCACCTGCATCGCTGCTTTTTTATTGTCCTGCTTGGCCAGATCGCTTAAAGCGGATTCATAGGTGCCCACTGCCAGCTTCTTGTTCGAGCCCTCAAGCAACTGCCCAAAGCGGAATTTCTGCTCCCAGGTCGGGTTCGCGTGTCGCGCCAGTTTCTTATAGGTAAGGCTGGCGCGGGTAGCGTCTCCACCCTTCACTTGGCGCTCAAACAGCTCACCCAGCAGCATTTCTGCATCTCGGGTGCGGTTTTGTGAAAGACACAAGTCCGCCGCCAACTGCCGCACCGTATCGTTTTCGGGATCGTCGCGCAGAACCAACAAATATTCTTCGAGCGCCTCGGCAGCCTTACCCTTCTGCAGAAGCTTTTCCGCGCGCTCCACACGCCGCGTCAGCTCAGCTCGGTCGGCGCGGGTTATGTTTTCGGGCATGGGCACTCTCTGGGCGGAGTACTGCTCTCTCGATTCTAGGAGGAGCCACCGGTGCCAGCAATCCGCAAGGTGGCCCCAGCGGTTACGAAAGTCATCACAACCCTTTGAGACCCACCCTGCGAATCTCTGTGTCCACTCTGGCGAAAGGTTTGAGACTCTGTTGAAGTTGGGAGAAATCTCGCCAATTTGCTATCGTGCCCCATGGCTATCGAAGAAAACGGAGCCGCGCTCAAACCGGCGAGTGAACCCGCCAGTGAACAAGGCCTTCACCATCAACTCACCGCCGGACAAATGACCATGGTTGCAGTCGGTGGCTCGATCGGCACCGGACTTCTTCTCGGCTCTGCGGCGGCTCTCGAAATTGCCGGGCCCAGCGTGATCCTGAGTTACTTCGTCGCCGCGTTCATCGCTTACACCGTCGCAATGGCGCTCGGCGAACTCGCCAGCGTTCATCCTGGCGCCGGATCGTTCGGCCTTTACGGCGAACTTTACCTGAGCCAATATCTTGGATTTCTTTGCCGCGCGGGTTATTGGGCTTCCATCGCGTTTTCGATAGGGGCCGAACTCGTCGCTTCTGCCGCTTATATGGGCTACTGGTTTCCCGCCGTGCCCGCGGTATTTTGGATCTTTATTTTCTCGGCTCTGCTTCTGCTCGTCAATCTGCTGAGCGTCGGCGCCTTCGGACGCTTCGAATTCTGGTTTTCCATGATCAAGTTCGCCACTATCGTCGGCTTTATTTTTGCTGGTGCGGCCTTGCTCTTCGGCGGACGCATGGCGCCGCAATTCACCGCTAATGGCGGGTTCTTTCCCAAAGGTCCGATTGCCCCGCTGCTCGCGGTCTTTCTCGCCATCTATGCGTTCGGCGGAGTCGAGATGCTCGCGGTCACCACCGGTGAATCGCGCTCCGCAAAGGATATTCCCCGCGCCGCCAAGCTCACGTTTTTTCTGCTCGCCGGCTTATACCTGGGCGCAATCATCGTTCTTGTTGGAGTTATGCCGTGGAACCACGCGGGCGTCAGCGAAAGCCCGTTCGTCAGCGTACTCCGCCTCGCCAAAATTCCCGCGGCGGCCTACTTCATGAATTTCGTGGTACTCACTGCCGCACTTTCGGGAGCCAACGCCAAACTTTATGTAGCCTCACGCCTGCTGTTCTCTATGGCTCGCTCCGGATGGGCTCCCGCCACGCTGGGAAAATTAAATACTTCAGGCTCCCCCACGTGGGCGCTTCTGGTTTCTTCATTCGGCCTGTTAAGCGCGCCTATCATCGAATATTTCGTCCCGAAACAAGCTTTTCTCTACATTATGGGAGCCGCGTTCTCCGGCCTGATTTTCTCGTGGGTGGTATCGCTGGCCGCGCACGTAAGTTTCCGCTGGCGACTGGCGCCAGAACAAGTCGAGGCGCTACCCATGCGCTCACCACTTGGAATCTGGGGATCGGTAATCGGCTTCGTGATGGTTTCCATCGCCATCGTGCATACCTTGTTTTCTTCGCCTGTGAATCGAATCGGCGGACTCGTGTTCTTTACCGGACTGACCGTCGCCTACCTGCTGCTGAAGCGCGCCCGCAAAGCGTGCTAAATCGATGAAATGTGCGGGCAGCCGCCTTGGCTAGGTTGTCCTGAGCGGAGCCGAAGGTCCAGACGAACGCAATGAGTCGCAGTTCGAGTTGCGGTTCTGCGGGCCAAACTCAATTACCAACGTAAGGCTGGCCGTTCTTTTCCATCCCTAACCCCTTTCCCGCTCCGTTAGCCTTGATATGAGCGCAAGTGACTCCTGTGATTTTTCTGGCCTTAATATTTCGTTCGGACGACCGTCCCATCGCATGGTGCGTGATCGGCATGGGCTTTGGAGTCTACCTCTTCTATCGAGGTTTTCGCTTACTGCAGCGGCGGCAACTCATCCTGAACACGCCGATCTCCAAAATTCGCAGCGCCTCCATAGGCATGGTGGAGCTTAGCGGCCTTGCTGTGGGGCCTTACACGATGCCCGCCCCGGTCACCGGAAAGACTTGTTACTACTACCGCACGCTCGTCTGGGAATGGAAACAAAGCGGCAGGAACAGGAAGTGGGTCAAAGTTGCTGCGGAGTGTATGCACCTACCGTTCTTTCTCGATGACAACACCGGCAAAGTGATGGTCGACCCGCGCGGCGCCGACCTCGATCTGCATCGCGACTTCCAACAGGAATTCTGCGACTCGTTTTTCACCACGAAAGATGAGGTTCCGGCCCAGGTTCGAGTTTTTCTTTCCCGGCACGGCGTCAGCACCACAAATAAGATCAAAGTGGAAGAGTTCTGTATCAAGCCCAAGAATGCCCTCTTCATACTGGGATCGCTGGGCGAGAATTCGGAGATGGAAGTGACCGCAGACCCGATTGAGGATGAAGCCATGGCGACGTCTAGCATCTCAGACGCAATTGCCAATTCGCTCGGCGGCGTAGTCAGTATGGGATTGAGAGCAAGCAGTGCATCTGCGTGCGACTCAATAGATGTGGGGACGGCCGCCTCGGAAGCCTGCCCTGAGCGGAGCCGAAGGGTCCAGACGAGCGCAGCGAGGCTTCCTGCTGCGTCAGTTCAAGCGATTCAACTTTCAGCCGCAACGGGCCGGACCAAGACTGCCGACATGTCGCAGCAGCAAAAAATATCGGCCGCGCTCATGAAAGCTGGGATTGCGAGTCCGGCGGCCTGGGCCGCGGCGCGAGTGACAAATTCCACAAACGGCGCGCATGCAAAATCAGACGCGCCGCTTGCCGACTTCGACCCCCATCCTGCGGTCGTAATGAAGAAGGGTAAAAATAATCCTGCGTTTCTCATCTCCTGGCATAGCCAGCGCGAACTCGCCAGTTCTCTCGGATGGAAATGCGCCCTCATGACCTTCGGCGGCCCCACCCTCACGCTGGTAAGCCTTTACGGATTTCTCGTGCTTACCCGCTTGATCTGGTGATTGACTGGGTGCCACGCTGACGCTGGATTCAGTATGTGGTTGACGTGCGGCGCTCGATCGCAGCAACAACCAACTGCCTAGATTCGGGCATCACTTCGAACATGATGCGCCAGTCGCCCACGCGACGGCGAAAGCCAGGAAGGCCCTGCAGTTTGCGGATATCCCCTTGAAACGGGTTTTGTTGCATCTCCGCCAAAGCGGCCAGAATGCGCCTCTTGTCACCCGCCGGAATCCGCTTAAGAGACTTTCTTGCGGGACCGGCGAGGACGACGGTCCATTCCATCAAGATACTCCTGCAGCTTTATAGAATCACCACGACGGTAAGCAGCCATCCCGCGATGGTAGGCGCGTGCTTCGGCGGGCGTTGGCAACTCGACAGGCATCAGCCGCGCCGATAAATACAGTCGAAGAGCCTCGCGCACCAATTCCGAGCGCGTGCGGTGCTCGGCCTTCATCGCCCGCTCAATCTCCTTCGCCATCGCTGGAGGGAGGGAAACTGTGAATGTCCTGCTCTCTCTCATGTTGTTACTTTGTCATACTTAGTAGGGACCGTACAGTATACCTCAACTCCGCGTCAGGGCGGTGCCACGCGCGTGGCCTTCGATCCCATTACAGACGCCGACCTCTTCGCTTTTTGTCTCTAATCGCAGGTCCCGCCTCTTCGAGCCTTTCATAGAGGTACTGGAAGCCATCGTACACGTCCTCATTGCCCTCTCCATCCCTCGCCAAACGTAAGTATTCGCCAATCGCCTTATCCTCAGCGCAGATCTGAACATAGGAGTCAAACTGCTCATAGGCCTCGTCAAGGGACACCATGTTATTCCGCAAAAGAAGCCCAACGTCCTCAAGTGGTCCCAGCAAAACATCGTCGACCAGATACGTACTCACATTCGAACTTGTGATTCCGAGTTCTCCCAGACGATGCTGCGTTTCTGCGTCCCCGAGACGGGCAACCTGGAAATAGGGGATATCCGCCGATCGGAATTCAAGAAGGTCGTTCTCGATTAGGAAAATTAAGCCGCGAGCATGCTCAGTGACAAAATCCTTCTTCAGTTTGTAGAGGAAATCTGACCTGCTCGTCCGAGCCAAGTCACTCAGCTGCATGTAGGCCACCGCCGCGAGTGCCCCGTGGTGATCCATGTGAGCAGTGACCAGAGGTTGCTAGGCTCTTGAAGGGTTTTCAACCAAAACTCACAGGTCCAAGGCATACGTTCCCTCCCTGATTCGTGGCGAGGAATTCACCATCTGGCCTTACACTCTACGCGCCACGCTTGGTCTTCAACTCCGCCAACAACTGCTCGATGCGGTCTTCTTTTTCGAGCGCGGCCAGGCGGTCTTCCATGTTGTCCCCGGCAATTTCCGCCTTCGCCTGACCGACTGCTTCCGAGTGCGCGACTTTGCGTTTCATGCGGTCGAAGGCGGCGGCTTTCGAACCATCTCCTATGGCGAGGCGCGCATCGCTGGCTTTGCCCACTGCGCGGGCGCGACGGTGTTGCGCGATCAGCAGATCGGCCCTGGCCTGCGCCTCGGTCAACTTTTGTCCCAGTTGGCGCAGCGCGGACTTCAGATTCTCGACTTGGGCTTTCTGATCGGCGACCTGCTGCTTGAAGTTCTCACTTAGCTCGCGATAGCTTTCCACGCGTTGCAGTGAGGCGCGCGCCAGGTCATCCTGCTTTTTGTCGACGGACAATTCGGCCTTGCGCATCCACTCTGCCACTTTGTCTTCGTTTTCTTTTTGCTTCTTTTCCAGCAGGTGCTGGTCAGCGATTGCGATCGCCACCTGCGTCTTCACCTGGAGAAGCTGGTTCTGCATGTCGAGAATCACCTGCTTAATCATCTTCTCCGGCTCTTCGGCCTTATCGATCAGGTCGTTGAGATTCGCCCTTACTAATGTGGAAACACGCTCTAGTAATGCCATGAAGGACTCCTTTTTTCTTCGCTTCTAGCTCTTAGCTCTTTGCTTCGAGTTCGTGATTTCGTTTTGCCGCTTCACAGTTAGGACAAGTCGTTTGCCGGAAGCGCAAGGTGCCGCCGATGGCCATGCCGATTGCCACGCCGACTCCGATCCACATGGCGGCGTGACCTGCCATAATTCCTAACGTCACGCCCAGCGCTGCTCCTAAGGCAATTCCTAATCCGATTCCTTTCGATTTGTTGGTCATAACTTTGCTCCAAATACTGCGCCTCGCTGCGCTCGGCGGGACGGACGAATGCGTCCGTCCCCACACAAAACAGTTTCTACCCTAGCCATCCCTACTTCGCTACATCGACTACCGGCGGCTTCGGCCCGTTGTCGCCTAGTTGCCGCACCTTGCCCAGGAGATCCGCCAGCGGCATGCCGGAGAGCGTTTCAAACAGCGCCGGCACCTGCGCCGCCATCTTGGCAATGTCGCCGGTGATCTTGTTCATCCCCGACGCATCTCCGTTTCCCGTCGAGACAATCGTGATCTTGTCGACGTTCGCCAGCGGGCTGGCCAACGCCCTCACGATCTCGGGCATGCTCGTAAACAGGCGATCGATCACCGCGGCCTGGTTGTACTCCTGGTAAGCCTCGGCTTTCACGTTCATGGCTTTGGCTTCGGATTCACCTTTCTTGAAAATGATCTCCGCTTCCGCCTCGCCCTGGGCGCGAATCGAGGACGCATGACCTTCGGCTTCCGCGATCAGGCGCTGCTTCTCGGCCGCGGCCAGCGTTTCGATTCGCTGACGCTCGATCTCCGCACCTTTCAACACAGTCGCGATCAATTCTTTCTCGCGGCGATTGATTTCGGCCTCCTGCACCTTGACCTGCTGCTCCTTCTCGATCTGTTGCACCTTCACCTGCTCAGCTACAACCTGCTGCTGCATGATGTTGGTCTGGATGTCATAAGCCTTATCGGCTTGCGCTTGCTGGCGTTTAGTGACTTCCAGGAATTGCGCCTTCTTCACTTCCAGATCGCGCTGTGATTCGGCCTGCTTGGCGAGAGAAAGCGTCTCGGCCAGAACGCGCTCCTGATCGGCTTGCGCCTTGGCTACGGCTGCTTCGCGCTGCGCCAGAGCGCGCTTGATCGCGGTATCGCGGTCGGCTTCCGCAGTTGCGACGTCGGCGTCGCGCTTGATGCGGGCCACATCCGGCTTGCCCATGTTGGTGATGTAATCGTTCTTGTCGCGAACTTCCTTGATGGTGAACGAGATCACCTCGAGCCCCATCTTGTTCATGTCTTCGGCACAAGTACCGCGCATGCGGTCGGAAACCATCTCCGGCTGCTTCACGATTTCTTCCACCGTTAACTGGCCGATGATGCCGCGCAGGTGGCCTTCCATCACCAGCCGGATCAACCCTTCGCGCTCCTGATCGGTCTTGGTGAGAAATTGTTCCGCCGCCGTCAGCACAGACTCTCGATCGGATTTCACTTTGATCTGGGCCACGGCTTCAACCGTCACCGCGACGCCCTGCTTGGTATACAAATCCTGCTGCGGCGCCACGTCGAACGACATCAGTTCGAGCGACAGATCTTTGCAGATCTGCACCATGGGAAGCACCAGCGTTCCGTGCCCCTGCACCACGCGCGTACCGCCCAGGCCGTACACGATGAGTGCCTCGTGCGGTCCTGCTTTGCGATAGAGCCTGGCCATTCCGCTCATGAGGAACAGAAGAACCATCACTCCCAGCCCAACGAAAATCCAAATCTCCACCATCCGTGACATCTCCGGCATAACGCCTCCTCTACGAATGCAGATGCTGCGATCTACTCAGAACTTTTGGCCCAGCTCCTAATCGGAAAAACCGGCGACTGCATCACCGGCGAATGTTGCGATTGCAAATTGAGGTTGTATTCGATCACCCAGTTACCCAAATAGCTGACAAAGCCGATCATCAAGTAAAAGACGCCGAGCAATGTCCACGCCGTAAGCGCCGGCTTGGCGGCTGCTCTCACAGCGTAGGCTGCGATGGTGAAGACCACGAGCAAGAAAACCGTGAGGCCCAGCGACGACACCCAGGAATTTCCACGCGCGGTCCATCCATCGGCCTGCCAGTTGGCATTGAGGTGCACGGCCATCCGCGCCGGCAGCCGATCCCAGACTCGCCAGTAGTTCCAGGCGTTGATGGGCAGAGCCAGCCACATCAACCAGATCACGAGTTGTGGCGGTTTTCGATTCATAATCCCCTCGCTACTCATCGCCCGACATCTCAGCCCACAAGCGCACATAGGCGATTCCCTTTTCATAGCGCGTGACCACAACTTCGGTTCCTTTGACAATTGCTCCGCCATCATCGGCGCGAGCACCGCACACGCGGCGCGTTCCCATCTGCGTGTAGATCATTTCCCCGGTTCCGCCAGCACGAATGGAACTGGAAACTCGGCCGAGCACTCCCACCATTTCGTAATCCGCCGGATCCATATTCTCCTCGTCAGAGATCAGCACCTTGCTCAGGAACAGGAACACGATGCTTCCGCCAACCAACCCGACGGCAGCCGAAGCCAGCAAACCAAAACCAACCCACAAACTCGAGTAACGCGTGAGCAGATAACCCGTCCCGCCGAACCAGGCCAGAAACGCCGTCAACGTGACGAAGTTGAAGGGCGAAACGCTGGTGCCGTGGCCGACGTGTATCACTGCTGAATTCGTTGCGTCACTCGTTCCGACTGAAGCATGCCCCGGAGCCACTGGCGCGTGCCCTGTTGCGGCCGCGGCCGACGGCAAGTGCGCTCCGCCAACATGGCCGTGAAAGTGCGGCAGATGTAAACGGCCCGTCCGCGCTCCGCCGAAAACGAACGAGAAAAAACTGAAGCAGAAGCCAACCGCAAAACAGATCAGGTAGAAATCCGCCCAGGTCATGGAATGGTTCATCGGATTCTCCTCCCCTCTGCTTTCGCAGCGCGGCCGCCTTCGTGATGAATTTTCTCGCGCTGATTCTGACGGCGATTGCTCGTCGTCGCTTCTGGCTTGAGAGCCTCAAGCAGCCGTTCGGCCAGACCCGGCGTGTCTAAAATCGCGCCCAGCAGCAGCAAACAGCGCCTCGTATCTTTTTCCCGCGCAGCTTTGATCAGGACTTCACTCACTTCCGGATCGCTCACGAAGCGCTCCGAACCTTGCAGCAGCCACACATCCAACTGGCCCTCTGTCGTACGCAAATCCGAAGTCAGTTCTGTGTGATAACCCTCGGGGTCATCCACCAGAAAGCCGGGGTGCACTTTGAAGAACTTCGCCAGAAGCGCGCGCGACGACTGCGTCATGTGCGGGCGCGCGCCGTTTTCGATCTGCGACAGATAGGACTGACTGATGCTCTGGCGCAACTCCTGGCGAATCGCCTTCACCAGCTCTTGTTGGGTCATGGGACGCCCCAGGCCGCGCAGCGAGCCTTCCACCTCGCGCAGGTAACGAATTTTTTCTCCCAGCTTCATATTGTGTATCGCGATATTTATATTGCAATCTGCGATACATGTCAAGAGAGGGATTTGGCTTGTTTTGAGCGGGTTATAGGGAGCAAAATGGGGCAGAAGTTAGAGTCCCGCCTCGATGCGCGAGCGCGGATCGAGATAATCGCGCAATGCGTCGCCGATGAAGTTGAACGAGAGAACAGCCACCATCACGGCCATAGCGGGAAAGAGCACAAGATGCGGCGCATCGAACAGGTGCGCGCGCCCGTCGTTTAGCATCGTCCCCCAACTCGCCGTCGGTGGAGGCACACCAAGACCGAGAAAGCTCATTGTGGCCTCGGCAAGAATCGCTCCCGCCATGCCGATCGCGGCCTGCACGATCACCGGCTGAATAATGTTCGGCAGAATATGGCGCACGACGATGCGCAGATCGCTCGCACCCAGCGCCCGCGCGGCCTCGACGTATTCACGCTCCCGCGCGGCCAGAACCTGTCCGCGGACAAGGCGTGCGTAGCCAACCCAACCTCCGAGCGACAGCGCAAGAACGAGGTTGAAAATGCCCGGACCGCGGAAGGCGACGAACGCAATCGCAAGAAGAATTCCAGGAAATGACAGGAACGCATTCATCAGAACAATATTGACGAACCGATCGATGCCTCCGCCGTAATAGCCGGCAATCGAGCCGATGATCACGCCGAGTCCGAGCGAGGCCAGCACCACGCAACTGCCCACCAACATTGAAATTCGGGCGCCGTAGATGATGCGCGAGAGAATGTCGCGGCCCAGCTCGTCGGTGCCGAACCAGTGCGCGTGAGAAGGAGGATCGAGTCGCGCGGGAAGTTGGATCGCAGCAGGGTCCTGCGGCGCGATCCAGGGTGCGAAGAGGGCGAAGATTACAAAAACTAGAACGAGCACAATGCCGGTTGCCGCCAGTGGATTGTGACGGGCGTTTACGGCAATCGACCGGCGAAACGTAATGGGTCTGGTTGACATACGCCAAGATTAATTTTGCTTGCGCCCTTGAGGCCGCGCAGGAGTTGTGTTCTCATTAAGTAATGCTGGCTCGCAAGCCCAGCATGCGCCAACCACTCCGCCTCTAGCTTACATTCTCGAGGAGAAAAATCATGAGCAAAGTCTCGTATATTCCCAAAGATTACAACTCCGTTACACCGTACCTCGTAATCAAAGGCGCGGCCCAGGCCATTGAATATTACAAGAAAGTTTTCGGAGCAACCGAAACCGTACGCATGAACGGGCCGGACGGCAAGATCGGCCACGCCGAATTGAAGATCGGCAACTCGCACATCATGCTGGCCGACGAAAACCCCAGCATGGGCGAGGGTCACACCAGCGCGGCCACCGTTGGCGGCAGCCCCGTGAGCCTCTACGTGTATCTTCCTGACGTCGACGCCGTGGTTAAGCGCGCCGCGGACGAGGGTGCGAAAATCCTGAAGCCCGTGCAGGACCAGTTCTACGGAGACCGCAATGGCTTCATTCGCGATCCATTCGGACATCTGTGGGGCATCGCGACTCACGTAGAAGATGTATCTCCGGAAGAGATGAAAGAACGGATGAAGAAGATGATGCAGGCCGCTTAGCTTGACTGGAACGGGAGGCGAGGCGAAGAATGCCTCGCCTTTTTTATCAGCGTTCGTTCGTCTCGTCCCGACGGGCCGGGATTGTTCCGCCCAAGTGGAAGCCCTTGTCGAGCAAGTCCGTCGCTTGGCGACGGGCGCCCTCATAAGGCTCCAAAGCATTCGAAATCCGGCGGGCCAAATCCGAGTGCGTCGTTCCTAGTTTGCTGGAATGTCAGGCGAAGGATCGGATCAGTGACGTCGTAAGCCCGGAGTTCAAACGGATCATTGATCCCTGACCCGCGACTGTTTGATTCGCTTCTCTTTCATGCTCTTCAGGCCGTGCCGCGAAGTAGAAACTTGTAGGCCCGCATGATTCCGAATCTTAGCACCCGCTCATTGCCGAATCCTGGGGTTCGCCACCGAATACAGCACATCCGTCAGAAAATTCACCGCGACATACGTCAATCCAATCGCCAGGATGCAGCCTTGCACAAGATAGTAATCGCGGTTCGAGATAGCTTGAATCGTGAGCCGGCCGATGCCGGGCCACGAGAAAATCGTCTCGGTCACGATTGCGCCTGCCAGTAGAGCGCCGAATTGCAGGCCTAGCACCGTGATGATGGGGATCATGGCGTTGCGAAGGGCGTGGCGGTAGACGACCGTGCGCTCGGGCAGGCCTTTGGCGCGGGCGGTGCGGATGTAGTCCTGGCTTAGCTCTTCGAGCATCGAGGTGCGAACCATGCGCGTGAGGATAGCCGCTAACGCTCCGCCCATCGTGATTGCGGGCAAGAGTAGATTTGCCACGGAGCCTGCACCGGAAACTGGGAGCCATCCTAATTTTATGGCGAAGAGAAGGATGAGGATTGGGCCTAGCGCGAAGTTTGGGAACGAGAGGCCGAACAGGCTGACTACTGAGAGAAGACGGTCATCCCAGCGGTTGCGGCGCCGGGCGGAGCGCACGCCGGCGGGGATCGAGAGCACGATCGCCACGAACAGCGATGCCAATGTTAGTTGCAGCGTGTATGGGTAGCGCTGTGCCAACAGTCGCGTCACGCTCTGGTTGTAACGAAATGACGGCCCCAGGTCGCCGTGCAGGACGCCCTTCCAGTAGTGGAGGTATTGCTCGCCTATCGGGGCATCGAGGCCGTAAAGGTGGCGCGTGGTTTGGATATCGGCGGGGGGCGCGCCTTCACCCAGCATTTGCTGGATGGGATCTCCAGGGACTAAATGGATGAGCAGGAAGACCAGGCTCACTACCAGCCAGATTACTGGGAGCGCGTAGAGAACGCGTTGGAGGAGGGCGCGTGGCATAGCCTAGAGCGGCCTCCGGCTTTCGGCTTCCGGCTTCCGGAGGCGCAGGAGAAGATTCGCAATGCGGTCGAATCTCTTGAACCCGCGGGCAGGTAGACCCGGAAGCCGAGAGCCGGTAACCGGTAGCCGCACTTTAATCGCCTCCATATTTGGCGGTTTCCGCCTTGCCTTCTACGCCTTCGAGCTTTTCAATCTTCACTCTCGCGATGCGGTGGCCTTCCATTTCTTCAACGGTGTAACGATGGCCTTCATACTCGAAAGACTTGCCCGGTCGCGGGATCTCCTGCAGGCGGGCCAGCACGAAACCCGCCAGGGTTTCGAAGCCGGCGTCGCGGGGCAGAATCAGTCCGTGTTGAGTTTCGAGGTCGCGAATGTTCACCGCGCCTTCGAGCAATAGAATAGATTCGTCTTGCAATTCGGGCTGAGGCGCAGCGATATCGAATTCGTCTTCAATATCGCCGACCAGCTGCTCAAGAATATCCTCGACTGTGATAACGCCTGCAGTTGAACCGAACTCGTCGACGACTACAGCAAGATGGCGGCGGCGCTGTTTGAATTCGTCCAGCAGTTCGGCGAGGACTTTGGTTTCAGGGACTACCAGCACGTCATGCATGATCTGGCCGATCTGTGTGCGGGAGATACGCATCGCAAGGGGCTGGCCGAGGTTTACCAAGCGGAGCCGGACCCATCGCACCAGCTCTTTATAGTAGAGGACACCGACGATGTGCTCGGGGCCGCGCTGCGGATCGTAGACCGGGATGCGCGAGTGTTGGCCTTCGACCACTCGGTTCAAAGCTTCATCGAGCACGAGATCCGAGGGCAGAGAAAAAATGTCGGGGCGGGCGACCATGACCTCGCGTACCGTGATGTTGTCGAGTTCAATGGCGTTGTGGATCATCTCCTCCTGCGACTCGGGAATCTGGCCGAGTTGGCGGCTGGCGGTGACGATCAGCTTGAGTTCGTCGGGAGAGTGAATCGGCCCGCCACGGCGGCTGTCACGAGCGCCGAAGAGGCGCAGGACCAAGCCCCCAGAGCGTCGCATAAAATAGAGCAGAGGCCGGGTGAGCGTGAGGAAAGCTTCCATCGGCGCCGCCACCGCCAGTGCGATTTGCTCCGAGCGCTGCAATGCCAGAGTCTTGGGGACGAGTTCTCCCAGCAGCACGTGCAGGTAGGTGATCAGGCTGAAGGCGATCACTATGGCGATGCCGTGGGCATAGACAGCGGCGTGGGGAATCTCCTGCACAAAGCGAAGGGATCCCACCAACTGTGCGACCATGGGCTCGCCGATCCAGCCCAGGGTCAGGCTGACCATGGTGATGCCGAGTTGCACTCCGTTGACGACTTCGTCGAGGTGCTGGTGCAACCTCTGCACGATGCGGGCGCCGGTTCGGCCCGATGCGATGAGTTGCTGAATGCGGGTATCGCGCACGCTGACCAGCGAAAATTCCGCCGCCGCGAAGAACGCATTTGCCGCCACCAGGAGGAAGATCAGCAACACCCGGAGCAGCACAAAGGCGATCATGGATGGGCAATTCTAGCATTCCGAAGAGGCAAAGCGTCGATTAAGGCCAGGAATGAGAACTCTAAACACCGGGGTGCATAGAATCTACACAGAGTGAAACTATTCATTGCACGGGCTAACCTTTTCATTGTGAAAGCGGTCTAACTGGCAAGTTGGCAAGATCTCCTTGCGGCCACTTATTTCTCTTATCTGTTGGCCCGGCACAAACTCTCTGGAACTAAGAGGGCCGAGGCTGCGTACCAGAGAGTGCAGAGGTCCTGCGGCGCGCAAAGACGACTTCGGCGGTGATTTTTAGCGAGCATTCAGGAGGCGGGTGTGAACGGTAACGGGAATAATAAGAAGAAGCGGCGCAAACTCTTTATCTGGGGCGGCGTTGGACTGGCGATTGTGCTGCTGATTGCAATCGGCGTCTTCGCGGCCACTCGCGGAGGCACCAAGATCGACCCCACTAAGCTGGCGCGCGTGGATAAGGGCGACCTGGCCAAGAGTGTAGTGGCGACGGGCAAGGTCACCCCGATCACCAAGGTCGAGGTCAAGTCGAAAGCCAGCGGCATCGTGAAAAAATTGCTGGTGGAATACGGCGACACGGTGAAGAAAGGGCAACTGCTGGCGCAACTCGACAAGGTCGAGATCGAAGCGCAGGTAGCGCAGTCGCGCGCGGCGCTGGATGCGGCCGAGGCCAACTTGAATAGTTCTCGAGCCGATTACGAGCGCGCCAAGGTAGATGCCGAGGGACCAGACGTTCCGCTGCTGAAGCGCGCCTATGACCGCGCCGTGGGCATGGCGAAGGATGGAGTAGTTTCCGCTTCGGCGCTCGACGACGCCGAGAAAAACTACGAGATGGCCCTCAACAAACAGAACGTCTCCAAGGCGCAGGTCACGGTCCTGAATGCCAAAACCGCGCAATCCCGCGCCCAGGTCGCGCAGGATAAGGCCAACCTCACGCAACTGGAAGAGCAACTCAGCTACACCGATATTGTTTCGCCCATCGATGGCATCGTACTCTCGCGTGATGTCGAGATGGGCGATGCAGTGAGTTCGATCCTCGTGCTCGGTTCTTCCGCCACGCTAGTGATGACGCTGGGCGATACCAGTGAAGTCTATGTGAAGGGCAAGGTGGACGAGAGTGACATTGGCAAGGTCTATCTCGGCCAACCCGCGCGCATCAAGGTCGAATCGTTCAAGGACAAGACTTTTACCGGCAAGGTCACCAAGATTTCTCCCATGGGCGTAGAAAAGGACAACGTGACCACATTTGAGGTCCGGGTCTCGATTCAAAATCCCGGCGGCGAACTTAAGGCCGAGATGACCGCTAACGCCGAAATCATCCTTGAAGAGCACAAGAACGTACTGCAGATTCCAGAGGGCGCGATCCTCTACGACAAGGACAAGAAGTCTTCGGTCGAGATCCCAGACCCGAAGGGCAAAGAGGGTAAGGATAAAGTCGCGGTAAACATCGGCATTTCGAACGGAGCGAAAACTGAGGTGCTTAGTGGATTGAAAGAAGGGGATCAAGTCGTGCTGCAGTAAAGTTCGGTGCTAGGTTTCGGACTTGCATTTGATATGAGGTGACGACCGACATGAATGATCAGCACAGTAACCAGCCAGCAAGTTGGATGGGAAAACGATTTTCAGCTCTGGCGATTGTATTCGCCGTCACCTTGGTTGCGGGCGCCGCCTTTGCCTCGACGCCGCAGGGGACCTTCAACAAAACGTTGCAGGTGAGCGGGGCGGTAAGTCTGGAAGTACTCACTCGCTCGGGCGACGTCAGTGTTCACCGCGGCCCGGCGGGATCGGTTTCAATTCATGGCAAGATTTTCGTTGGAGACCACTGGCTCTTCGGAGATCGGCATGGCGATGTCAGCGAGGTCGAGCAGCATCCGCCGCTGCGGCAGGATGGAAACAGCATTCACATCGACTACGTGAACGATCACAACCTTTCAGTGGCCTATGAAATCACCGTGCCCGAGGAAACGGCGATCCGCATCCACAGCGGCTCGGGAGATCTGACGATTGATGGGACTCGAGGCAACGCCGATTTACAAAGCGGTTCGGGAGACTTGAAGCTGTCGCACATGACTGGAGAGATTCGCCTGCAAACCGGATCAGGCAACGTAACCGCGCACGAAATCGCGGGCCCGATGCGGGGCGGCACGGGTAGCGGCGATGTAGATGTGCAAGAAACCGGAGCTGGCGATATCGAGCTTCGCGCCGGCTCGGGAAACATTACCGCTCGTGGAATTCAAGGGGCATTTCACGCAGACACGGGCAGTGGCGATGTTACTGCCGAGGGGACGCAGACCGGCACTTGGGAGATCCGTGCGGGATCGGGGAACGTGCGCCTGCGTTTGCCGGCCGATGCGGCCTTCGACGCAAGTCTTTCCACCAGCTCGGGCACCATACAGGTCACTCCGGCCATTTCGATGACGGTCCAGGGGAGGGTGCAGGAGAGCCACAAGGAGATTGTCGGCAAAGCGCACGGCGGAGGGCCACTGGTGAAGGTGCGCACCGGCTCCGGCGATATTCAAATCGAGTAGCCGTCAGATAGTGTTCAGGTGGCTAGTCTTCAGCGAAATCTTGCATAAGCCATTAATTAGCACTTATCACTGAAGCACCGCATCCCGTTACCTCAGTGCCTTGACGTCCGGTTACGATCCGATTACTTTCGATGCATTGGGAAGATTCTGTCTTCCGTCATGAGGGATCTTTTGGCGCACCGTCCGATTATTACTCTGACCACCGACTTCGGCACGAACGATCATTTTGTGGGCGTAATGAAGGGCGTCATTCTGGACATCGTGCCCGAGGCGGAGATTGTCGATATCTGCCATTCGGTGCAGTCCTTTGACGTGCTCGATGGCGCGCTCACCATTTCGCAGGCCTATTCTTATTTCCCTACCCACACCGTGCACATGGTAATCGTGGATCCCGGTGTCGGCACGGCACGGCGGCCAATCCTTGCCTCTAATGACAAATATCATTTCGTGGCGCCCGATAACGGAGTGCTTTCTCTCGTCTATGCGCGCGAGAGCCGCATGCACGTGCGCCACATTACTGCTGAACATTATTTTCTGCAGCCGGTGAGCAACACCTTTCACGGCCGTGATATTTTTTCCCCGGTCGCCGCCTATCTGGCCAAAGAAGTTGACGCGCTGAAATTTGGCGACGAAGTGGAAGAGTACGTAAAGTTCTCGGCGCCCAAGCCAAAAGCCCTCGATGAAAACCGCCTGCGCGGAGTAGTACTCAAAGTCGATCGCTTCGGCAACCTGATTACCAACATCACGCCCCAGGACGCTCCCATGATCTTTGAACCCGGGGCTAGCGGCTTCAAGATTGTCGTGGGCTCGCGCGAGATTACAGAGCTTCGCAATGCCTACGCCGAGGGCGCTCCAGGAGAAGTGATCGGCATTCTCGGCAGTATGGGTTTTCTAGAGATCTCGGCCAATCGCGGAGCAGCGGCACAGTTGACCGGTGTTGGCAAGGGCAATGAAGTCATCGTCGTTCTCGATGAAGCGGCTGCGGCGGGCAAAGGAGCGTAAACACAACTGCTCTTCGCCGTTGAACAAAAATCTCCTTCTGGCGAGCACAAGTCACCACTCATTGTTTTCGATCACTATCCGCTCGTTCCCATCAGGGTCTATCCATCTCACTATCACTTGTAGCATACTTATCCTGAAGGTGAACCTATAGCGGCGAATGCGGCCCCGCTGTGCGAGGTGATGTAGCAGTAGCGTGTCGCTGTTATCCGTGTGGGGGGCTTGTCCGCTAACGTCAAGAATGTAGGGGGTAATCCCGCGCTCCTCAACTTTGATGTCATACGCCCCTTGTTCAGCCTTGCATATCTCAACAGCTAGTGCTTTGCTGCGCTGCGGTGCGGTGCGAACCTGAACAACATCCCCATAACTCGAAGAAGGGATTTTCGCGCCCCGAACTCCCTCACCTTGCTCTCGGCCTTGAGGATCGGCAATTGAAAACCGGACGGCAGGAACAGTGTCTCCATCTCGCGCACGCACCGAGACGCTAATAAATGGCTTATCCAAGCAGCGGAAAGCCAATGATTCGTGCATTCTCGTTGCAGTGACCTGTGCGCTGCAGGAGCAGCATGCCATCACGATGAAGACCACCATGGGCCTTATCGGAAAATTGGAGGTTAGCGCTTCGTCACCGTCTCGCGTTTAATTCCGCCACCTTCGAGATCCTTTTCATGGGCTTTTCGGCTTAGGGTGGGCATGGCCTTCCATCTCGCCGGTCCATTTCAGAAAGCGCCAGAGGCTGGCGCGCTCGCGCCATATAAATTCCCAAAACTCCAGAAAGCCGATCTGCGTCATCTTCACGCCGCAGTAAGTCTCGATCCGCCACAGCAAATATGGGCTTTGCCACGGAGTCAGGCGATGGCCTTTGGTGGCGTTCCACAGGAAGCGGAGCGAGTAGCGCATGGGAACATAATAACGATAAGCGGCTCCCTCCGCCTATAAGCTGGCGTCGCCCATCCCGAGTAGCGAGCCTTGTCTTCCCGAGCCTTGTCTTCCCGAGCGAAGCGAGCGGAAATACCGGTGGCGCAGGCAAACGAACCGAGGTCCTTCGCTTCGTGAGAGATGATAATGTGCGAAAGGAGGGGATCGGCGCTCGTCGGGAGCATGGTAAAATCCTGATTCCGACCAGGGATTTCCTTCCATGCCCGACGCAAAAGCCCGCCAGAAGGCCGAAGACTGCTACTATACTGCACTTGATCTGATGGGGGATAGCAAGCTGGACCAAGCGGTAGCTGCTTATCGGGATTCTTTAGCCATCGATCCCACTTTTACCGACGCCCTTCATGGGCTGGCTCGCGCGTTGCAGGATTTGCAACGGTACGATGAAGCCATCGCGGTAGCGCAGCGGATTACGGAACTCGATCCCGACGACGTGCTGGCGCACACCAGCCTGTCGGTGCTTTATCAGAAAAAAGGCATGATTCCGGAGGCTGAGGCCGAGGGAGCTAAAGCGCGTGTATTGGGATGGAAGCAGCAGTTGAAGAAAAGCGGCTCCTAGCTGATAGCTTCGGCATTTCCCCTACTACGCTGGATAAGTCGGATTGGTTAGAAGCCAACATCTCGAAGTAGATGCTTTTCTAAAGCTCATACTTCTTCATCAAATGCCGGAAGGACCGATAGGAGATGCCTAACAGATCAGCCGCCTTAGTCTGCACGCCATTAGAGCGATCGAGGGAGTTTTGCAATAGTGTTCGTTCGATGTTTGCGATGTAGTTCTCCATGCCCATGCCTTCAGGGAGTGCCGCACCCGGCGCAATCTCTGACATGCCGCCGGCAGCTCCGGCGGCCGCGGCTCGCGCCTTGGGCCGCTCCGCGGGCAGTTCCACGTGCAACTCGTTGGACATTTCCAGGGCAACGGCGCGCTCGACGGTATTCTCCAACTGGCGCACATTGCCGGGCCACTCGTAACCGCACAGCGAGTCGAAAGAATTCTTGTCGACCCGCAGGATGCTGCGGCCGGCGGCGCTGGCGTACTTCTTCAGGAAATGATTTACCAGCAGCGGAATATCCTCGCGGCGCTCGCGCAGGTTCGGCACTCGGATAGGAATCACATTCAGCCGGTAATAGAGGTCTTCGCGAAATAGATTGTCCGCGACAGCTTTATCCAGATCACGGTTGGTGGCTGCAATGACGCGGACATCGATTTGAATCTCGCTGGTGCTGCCGACCGGGCGCACGCTGCGCTCCTGCAAGACACGCAGAAGCTTCACCTGCATGGCTAGAGTCATCTCGCTGATCTCGTCGAGGAATATGGTGCCGCCGTCGGCCACTTCGAAGAGTCCGCGCTTGTTCTGGTTGGCACCCGTGAAAGCTCCCTTCAAATAACCGAAGAGTTCGCTCTCCAGCAGAGTCTCGGGAAAAGCTCCGCAGTTCACCGAGACGAAAGGCTGCGTGGCGCGCGGCGAACAAATGTGGACGGCTCGAGCCACCAACTCCTTTCCCGTGCCGCTCTCACCATGAATCAGGACCGTGCTAGCTGTCGAGGCTACGGTGCGCACGGTTTGCTTTAGCTTTTCCATCGCCGGACTGGAGCCGATGATGTTATCGAGAGAATTATGAGTAGCAGCATCGCGGCGCAAGGCAAAGTTCTGCTTGCTCAGAACGATCTTTTCGAGCGAACGGTTAACTGCTAACTTGATTTCGTCAACCAGGCCGGGACTCTTGCGAATATAGTCGGACGCGCCCCCGGCTTTCACAGCCTCGACCGCGGCTTCATAGTCCTCAACCGCGGTGATCAGAATGACGGAAGTGTCCGGGGAAACCCGGTGCGCGTGCCGCAGCACCTCGATCCCATCGATATTCGGCATCTTGATATCAGTGATGATGAGATCGTAGAGCGCGCCATCGATTTTATTTTTGGCTGCGTGTCCCGATTGCACGGTTTCAACTTTGTGCCCCTCGCGGCGCAGGGCGATGTCGAGCATTTCGCAGATGGAGCGCTCATCGTCGCAAACTAGAATATTACCCACGTCGCCCTCCTTCCGCTGCAGTCATGGCCAGAGCCGCAGACTGAATTACGGGCAACGAGGATACGCTGCCATCGGCAGCCATGAGTGGTGCGATTTGCCGCTCCGCCTCGAGACGCCGGAGCTTCAGAATGAACGTCGTCCCCTGCCCTGGCCGCGAGCGAGCCCAAACTTTGCCTTCATGGGCTTGCACAATCTGATACACGATCGCCAAGCCCAATCCAGTGCCGCCTTCAAAAGTGGATTGAAAAGGCTCAAAGACTTTTTCCGTTTGCCGCGGTGTCATGCCAGTTCCGGTATCTGCAAAGCCTATTTCCCAGTCGTCTCCTGCGCTCTCGATGTCTACGCGCAGCGTGCCCCCGTCCCGCATAGCGCGCACCGCGTTCTCGCTGAAGTTCCAGAAAACCTGCTTGAGGCGGTCTCCATCCGCGAGTACCCAGGCTTCGCGCACGCCAAAATTACTCTCCACCCTGATGCTGGTGTTCTCCGCGGTCATGCGGTGGCGTACCAAGGTCAGCGTGTCTTCGAGCAAACGCACCAGATCTACTTTGTCGAAGCGATATTGTTTACCGCGGGAGTAAGCTAGAAAATCGGTGATGATAGCGTTTAGTCGTTGCGATTCGCGGGTTACGATGTCGAGCAGTTGCCGGTGTTCGGCATTCATGTTGGGAATGCCGGAAAGCATGCTGACCGAACCCGCGATGGAAGTAAGTGGATTGCGAATTTCGTGCGCGATGGCGGCCGCCAGACGGCCAACCGCTGCCAAACGGTCCTGCACGCGCACTTCGCGCTCCAGGCGCCGGATGCCAGTCAGATCGTCTAACACGTAGACATAGCCGAGCGCACCCCGATCGGGCACGTTCAACGCGGCGACTCGCACCCGAAAGGTTTTTCGGAATTTTCCGGCGGCGTCGAAACGCACTTCACCGTGAGCGTCTTCCGATTCGGCGCTCGGCAACGGGTCAATGAATACCTTGTTGACTGGCGTTCCCAATAGCTCTTCAGGGGAACACTCGAGGAACCTCTGCGCAGCATTATTGACTAAGGTTATGTGGCCGTCGAGCCCAGTTGTAATCAGTCCGCTTGTGATGGATTGAATGATATTTTCGTGCAGGATCTGAAGGTTCTCCAGCGCGCCGCTGGCGTCTTTGAGTTGCACTCGCGCCTGGCGTAACTTGGCGGCGAGCAGACTGGCCAGGTAGGAGACCGCAACGAAAGCAAATAGATTTACAAAAATAATGGCCTGCAGCGCTTTGAACCCAGGGTGTGTAACGCAGTAAGAGTGCACGACTCCGTAATAGTTAAGTTCGAGAACCGCGCCGTACAAAATAAATGCCAGCGCCGCCACTAGGTATGCCCATACTCGTGGGAGCAAAATGCCTGCGACGATTATCACCAGCGGGTATAAGAAATTCAGAGAGCTGTCCCAGCCCCCGGTCTCGTGCACCACCAGACTCACCAGAAATAAATCAGTGAGGACTTGTAACGATGCCTGCAACCGGTGCTCCTGCCAGAACGAGAGGAGGATTGCATAGAAAAGAGAAACGGTGTACCACAGCAGGATGGTGCTGACGAAAAGCCGCAGAGGCAGCGAGGTCGGCGAGAGGCGCGCCACCGCCAATTGAATGACGAGGAGAAAAGTGAGGATCAGGATTCGTACTTTTACCAGCCACGCCAGCCAGCTTCGCTCGTCAAACGTCGATTGCATTGAAGTCCCGATAATTCAAAAGACGATCCGAAAATAATTGGAAAACATCTGGAAACATCCGGTTAAGGTCAGGGCCGTTCCGGACAGATCGTTATTGAATCTCTAACCTGTCCGCCAAAACGCACCGGACTTTAATTTCTAGGCTGGAGTTGGAAGGCTGCACCAGCCGGTGCCGCCTTCCCAAAAACTTCTCTGCAGCCGAACTTTCCGCTAACCGGCCAACTTGGCGATCATGGCGAACAGTGGCATGTAGAGCGAAATCACGATGCCGCCGACGGTAACACCTAATACGCCGATGATTGCAGGCTCCAACATCGCGAGCATATCTTTGGTCGCGGCGTCCACCTCTTCTTCGTAGAAGTCGGCAATCTTCTGCAGCATATTGTCCATGGCGCCGGTGGCTTCGCCGACTCCGATCATTTGCGTCACCATGTTGGGGAACACTCCACACTCGCGTAGCGGATCGACAATCGTGCGGCCTTCTTCGATGGCCTTGCGCACCTTCATCAGTGCTTCTTCCAGCACGGCGTTACCGGAGGTCTTAGCAGTGATAGCCAGACCTTCGAGAATCGGTACGCCCGACGTGATCAGGGTGCCGAGGGTACGAGTGAATCGTCCCACGGCGATTTTGCGAAGTAGGCTTCCGATGATCGGAATGTAAAGCAACATCTTGTCGAAGTAATAACGTCCTCGGGGGTGCTTGCGGATTTGTTTAACGCCGAAGACCATTCCAATCGATCCGCCGATGAACACCCACCAGAAACTGCCCACGAACGCGCTCAATCCAACCACGATGCGAGTAGGAAGCGGCAGGGCTACATTCAGTCCGGCGAACAGGTTGGCGAAGATCGGCACGACCCACTTCAGTAGCGCGCCGACAATCAGAGTCGCAATGCTGACGACGGCAACGGGATAAATCAACGCCGATTTCACAGCCCCGCGCAGCCGGACGGCTTTCTCAACGTAGGTCGCGAGCCGTTGCAGAATGATGTCCAAAATACCGCCGGTTTCGCCGGCCTCGATCATGTTGGTGGTGAGGTCGTCGAAGACGTTCGGGTACTGGCGCATGGCGTTGGCCAGGGTTGCGCCACCCTCAACCGTGGTGCGGACTCCGGTAAGGACCTTCATGAATGCCTGGTTCTCCTGATTGGCCGCCAAGATTTCGAGACACTGCACGAGCGGCAGGCCGGCATCGATCATCACCGAGAACTGACGAAAGAAGATCGCGATATCTTTAGTCGCGACTTTGCCCGACCCAAAGGTGGGCATGGAAAATTCTTTACCTTTTTCGCGGATCGCTCCCGGTGTAATGCGCTCGCGCCGCAACTGCTGGGTTAGAACCTGCTTGTTGGGTGCCGACCGCTCTCCGGAAATCTTCTGTCCGGATGAATCTTTGCCGGAAAATGTGAACACTGGCATGGTTTTAGCCTCTCCTCAACGTTCGTCGCGAATTCCTGAAAACTCTTACCCTTACTAACAACTTGCGGTGCTTTGCTGATTTCTTCGCTTACATCGCGCGTTCCGTTGCGCGATTACTTCTATCGCTTTGCCGGCGCCGCTCCGCGAGCCATCGCCGGTGGCGTCCCGCCGCCGCGGTTGGTCAAACTGGCGCCGCGGTTAATCATTTCCTGAAGTTCATCGGGATTGCTCGACCGCTGCATCGCCACCTCAATGGAAATCTGCTTCTGAAAGTAGGCGGTAGCCAACGCCTGATTGAAAGTCTGCATGCCGAACTTATCCTGCCCCGATTGCATCGCCGAATAAACCTGGTGAATCTTGTCTTCGCGAATCAGGTTACGCACGGCGGGATTGGGGATAAGAATCTCCATGATCATCGAACGGCCTTTGCCGCTGATAGTGGGTAGCAGGGTCTGACACATCACGCCTTCGAGCACCAGCGAAAGCTGGGCGCGAATCTGGGGCTGCTGATGTGCCGGAAACACGTCGATGATACGGTTGATGGTGGAAGTCGCCGAGTTCGTGTGCAGCGTTCCGAAGGTCAAGTGACCGGTCTCCGCGATGCGCAGTGCCGATTCAATGGTCTCGAGGTCGCGCATTTCGCCGATCAGCACAACGTCCGGATCTTCACGGAGGGCGGCACGCAGAGCGTCGGTGAAGCTCTTGGTATCGGCGTGCAGTTCGCGCTGGTTGACCACGCAGTTTTTATTCATGTGCACGAACTCGATCGGGTCCTCGATGGTGAGGATGTGGTCGTGGCGCTCGCTGTTGATCTTGTCGATCATCGCCGCCAGCGTGGTGGACTTCCCGGATCCAGTAGGTCCTGTGACCAGCACGAGGCCGCGGGGCTTGTCGCATAGCTTGCTCACGACAGCCGGCAGACCGAGTTGGTTAAAAGACTTGATCTCGAAGGGAATCAAACGGAAGACGGCTGCGCTGGCGCCGCGCTGGTTGAATACGTTGGCGCGGAAGCGGGCGAGACCTTTCAATCCGAAAGAAAAATCGAGTTCCAGACTTTCCTCGAAGCGGTGCTTCTGAGAATCCGTCATCACGCTGTAGGCCAACTGCTTCGTCTCTGCCGGCGTCAACTGCGGAAGGTCGAGTGGCACCAGGTGTCCGTGGACGCGGATCTGCGGCGGCGAGTTCGTGGTGATGTGCAGATCGCTGCCGTTCATCTCCAACATTCTTTTCAGCAAATCGCTTAACGACAAGCCCATGATCGTGTTTCCTTCCTCATCCTCTTCTGCGAATTAGTGAATGGTCTCGCGTGCAACTTCTTCCAAAGTCGTGATGCCCGCTGCTACTTTGATCAAACCGCTGCGCCGGAGCGTAATCATGCCCCGCTCGATGGCTTTCTTTTTTAGTTCAACCGCGGAAGCTCCCACCAGCACGAGCTCGCGGATTTCGTCGTCCACTTCCATCACTTCATACAAACCGCAGCGCCCCTTGTAGCCGGTGTTATTGCAAACGCCGCAGCCCTTGCCTTTCTGAATCTGAATCGTCTTGGCTTCTTCAGGCGAATATCCTTCTTCAATCAAGGTTTGGACCGGAACGTCCACCGGCTCCGTGCATTCCTTGCAGATTCTTCGAATCAGGCGCTGCGCGCAGATCAAGTGCACCGAAGTCGCCACCAGAAAAGGCTCAATGCCCATGTTCATCAAGCGCGTGATGGTTTCCGGCGCGCCGTTGGTATGGAGAGTCGAGAGTACAAGGTGACCGGTGAGTGCGGCCTTGATCGCAATCTCAGCAGTTTCGAAGTCGCGGATTTCGCCAACGAGGATGATGTTGGGATCCTGACGCAAGAAAGAACGCAGGGCCGCGGCGAAGTTCAACCCGATCTGCTCCTTCATCTGCACCTGGTTCACTCCGCCCAATTGAAATTCGACCGGGTCTTCGGCGGTCATGATGTTGGTGTCGGGTTGGTTGAGGCGCGAGATCGAGGAGTAAAGAGTGTTGGTTTTTCCAGAACCCGTGGGACCGGTCACAAGCACCATGCCGTAGGGTTTAAGAATCGCTTTCTCGAACTTGACCAGCGACTCGGGCTCGAAGCCTAACTTGGTCATATCGAGGCGTAGATTTTCTTTGTCAAGCAAGCGGAGCACGATTTTCTCGCCCCACAGCGTCGGCAATGTGCTGACGCGGAAGTCGAGTTGTTTTTTTCGCCCTCCGATGTTCATCTTCAGCATGATGCGGCCGTCTTGCGGCAGGCGTTTTTCGCTGATATCGAGCTTGGCCATGATTTTCAGGCGCGAAGTGATCGCGTCCTTCAGTTTCATAGGCGGCGCCATGATTGCCTGCAGCACACCGTCAATGCGGAAGCGCACCCGAAACTCTTTTTCGTAAGGCTCGATGTGAATATCGCTGGCTCCCCGCTTCACCGCATCTGTAAGCACGAGGTTGACGAGCTTCACGACCGGAGCTTCATCCGCAGCTTTCTCCAATTGCGAGAGCTCCATCTCCTGCTCTTCTGCCTGCACTTCGATGTCGCTTTCGTTCATCTCCGACATCGACTGCATTACGGTTTCAAGATCTTCTTCTTTGGTGCCTGCGCCGTAGGATTTATCAATTCCGGCTAGAATGGAGCTTTCCGACGCCACCACAGGTTCAATGTTGAACCCGGTCATGAACTTGATATCGTCCATGGCAAAGACGTTCGTGGGGTCAACCATCGCGATGGTGAGCGACGCGCCCACGCGGCTCAGCGGAAGAATCTGGTAGCGCTTCGCGGTCTCGAAGGGAATCAGCTTGACGACAGCAGGGTCAATTTCGAAATAAGAGAGGTT
Source organism: uncultured Acidobacteriaceae bacterium (assembly GCA_963789875.1). Lineage (GTDB taxonomy): Bacteria > Acidobacteriota > Terriglobia > Terriglobales > Acidobacteriaceae > Sulfotelmatobacter. The sequence goes on from CAWBMI010000004.1 coordinate 791,298, forward strand.
GATGGCGGGAACGCCATACTGGCGCGAGAGAAAATTCGTGACGTCCTCATCCGTGAGGAAGCCGAGCTTCACCAGCGCCGAACCCAGGCGGCAGTTCTGCTCCTTCTGCGCCTTATTCGCTTGTTCCAACTGCTCTGGGGTAATGATCTTCTCTTTGACGAGAAGGTCACCCAGCCGTTGAGACATACGTCGATCTCCTATCCACTTTTGTGGACGATGCCTGAGAACATTCGCGGCATTAACCCAAAGCGCCCTGTTTTCTTCGTGGGAGAGCGGCGTCTTTGTGTTGACACAAATTGTCAACGCAAGTCGATTACCTTACCAGTTACCGTAGTGCTTGAACTTAGCGTTGTTGCTGTAAGCTGCAATCGGCTTTGCAAAACCCGCGCCAGATGCGCTTTTTTTAGAGACTGTCGCGAAACGTGCGCTGGAGTGCATACACTTTAGTAAGCGCCGGGTGGCCAGATACGGTGGCCGAGACACAGTTTTGGCGCGACAGTAGATTGACTCGTGGGAGTTTTTGAATTGCAGTCGGATCACAAACAGGAACAGATAAAAGCCTATTACCGCGGACTATTTCGCGCCTGGGGACCACAGCATTGGTGGCCCGCGCAATCGCGCTTTGAAGTGATTTTGGGAGCTTTCTTAACTCAAAATACAGCCTGGACAAATGTTGAAAAGGCCTTGGCTAATCTGCGCGTAGCGCGTTTGCTAAGTGCGGAAGGCATCCGCCGCGTGCCTTTATCCAAACTCGAGCGGCTGATTCGGCCGTCGGGATATTTTCGCCAGAAAGCAAAGCGGCTAAGACTGTTCGTCGCATTCCTGGATAAGCAGTATAGGGGATCGTTGACGAGATTGTTTTTGCGTCCCACCGCCGAGCTTCGGGAAGAACTGTTGAGTCTGAATGGCATTGGACCTGAAACCGCCGATTCGATTTTGCTTTACGCCGGCAATCATCCGGTATTCGTGGTGGATGCTTACACGCGGCGTATCCTGGTTCGTCACGAGATTGTGACGGCAGGGTCTTCTTACGAGGAAATTCGGGAGTTGTTTGAAAGCGCGCTTGCGCCTCTAGCTGTATCTCTCGCCGAATCCGAAGCACCTTCAAGCCAGCGTCGAGCCTCGAGCTTTCTGGGGACAGCGTATCCTCCTTCCCCCCTGAGCACGGCTAAACGCACCGCTATCGCACAGATTTACAACGAGATGCACGGCCTGATTGTGGGCGTGGGAAAACACTACTGCAGAAAATCACAGCCTCGTTGTGACCAATGCCCTTTACGAACTTTTCTTCCTCCTGTTAAGTGAGTCCCTATATGCGAGTCAGCCTCCGCAATTCAACGGTGGTTTGGTGGTTTGTCTTTTTCGCGGCAGCTCCTTCTCCGTCATTGCGCGAGGAGGCGGAGAGCACAGGCCTGCTGATTGGTGCGGCCGTCCGACCGGCGCATCTTTCGGAGTCGGCCTATGCCTCAACCTTGGCGCGCGAGTTCAACATGGTAGAAGCGGAGGATGCGATGAAGTGGTTCACTTTGCGCCCCGACGAAGCCACCTATGATTTTCGCCAGGGCGATGCCGTGGTTCGGTTCGCGCGGGAGCACCGGATGAAAGTCCGCGGCCACTGCCTGGTCTGGGACCACAATAATCCGGACTGGCTCACGCAAAATCATTTCACCTCCGAACAATTGTCGCGTCTTCTTCACGAGCACATCGCGCGTGTAATGCAGCACTACGCGGGCCAGGTTTTCGCCTGGGATGTAATCAATGAAGCCATCGACGAGAATGGAGGAGTGCGCGATTCTCTCTGGTACAACCGACCTGGCACCGGGCTTTCAGAAAAAGGAAACGCGTATATCGAACAGGTATTTCGCTGGGCGCACGAAGCTGATCCGCATGCGTTGTTGTTTTACAACGAAGCCGAGGGCGAGGGATCGAACCATAAGTCTGACGTAATCTACGCCATGGTTAGGGATTTCAAGCAACGCGGTGTGCCGATCGACGGCGTCGGATTGCAGATGCACGTGCCTGCGCTCTCGGTCGATAGCGCCGCGCTGTCTGCGAACATCGCCCGACTCGCGGCGCTCGGCCTGCAAGTTCACATCACCGAGCTTGATGTTTCGATTCCGGTCGATTCCAACGGCATCGCGTTACCCGCCGACTTGGCCCGCCAAGCAGAAATCTATCGCGGCATTGTGCACGCATGCCTGAGCAATCCGGGTTGTACGGCGATCCAGACCTGGGGGTTCACCGACAAATACTCCTGGATCGGATCGCACTCGCGCGGCGCTCGAGGGCAGGCGCTGCTTTTCGATCGCGAATACCGTGCCACACCTGCCTATGCTGCGGTTCTGCAAGAACTCTCTGCGGGTCGCCCGACCACACACTGACAACTGCTCGAACCTTTCTGGATAGCTCTCCACGGCGCCTGCGCCGCGTCTGCATCTATAATTAGCTCGGTTCTTCTGCTGAGGCCGCGCCGCGCTCCTCGGCTGGCCCACGAATTACAGTCATGCATATCATTCCAACCCGGCCGGAAAAGACTTCCAACCGCAAGCAGGTGATTGTTCTGCTCGCGATTTCGGTTTTCGTACTTCTGGCCGTGCTGGTGTCGCAAACGGCATTCGATCTGACTTTCCTGCGCCCTGGAAACAATCAGCAAATCGTCGTATTCGCGGCTCTGTCCGCGCTCATTTTTCTACTGTTCGTGGCGCTAACGTTCGTTCTCTTCCGCAACCTGCTCAAATTATTTGCCGAACGGCGCCTGGGAGTGCTGGGCTCCAAATTTCGCACGCGCATGGTGGCGGGAGCGCTGCTGCTCTCCTTCGTGCCGGTGATGGTGATGTACTGGTTTGCCTACGGGCTGCTGAACCGCTCGATTGATAAATGGTTTTCGACGCCAGTGGAGGCGGTTCGAGCTGACACCCAAGCGATGGCATCTTTGCTGGATCAATATGCCTCCCTGGATGCGCGCGCCGAAGCTCAGGCGATCGCCGCTGCCGCCGACACGCAGCGCGGTTTTTCAGGACGCGGGTTCGCTCGTGTGGAGGATGAATTTAAGGCTCATGAGATCACTCTCCGCGGCGGATTCGCTATGGCTTTGCTAGATGGCAATGCCGAGGCCAGCTTTAATGCCCCGGCACCCTGGCCTCTTCTGAAGTCGACGCTGCCCCTGGCACAGATAGTTGGCCGACCGGCACACTTTACCTGGCAGCAAACTGAATACACTCTGGGTGCCGCTCGCGTGGGAAGCGGCGGCTTAATCTTGGTCGCGATTCCGCTTCCGAAAGAATTTTCTCAAATCGTGAAGCAGGTCGAGGCCAGCCAGCAACGCTATTTCGAATTGGCCCGCGAACGCCGTCTGGTGCGCCGCACCTACCTGATCCAACTTCTGTTCCTGACTACGATCGTGTTGTTCGTGACTACCTGGTTGGCTCTATTCTTGTCGAAGCTGGTCACGCGCCCGCTGGCAGCGCTGGCCGAGGCAACCCAGGAAATCTCGCGCGGTCGGCTCGACTATCGCATCGATGTGAGCGCGGCCGATGAGATGGGAGATCTTGTGCGCTCGTTCAATCGCATGGCGGGAGAACTTGAAATCAGCCGCCGGCAGACAGAAGCCTCCAGTCGCGATGCCAGCGCTGCGAATGCGGAACTCGATCAGCGTCGCCGCCAGATGGAAACCATTCTTGAGAGTATTCCCACCGGAGTACTTTCGCTTGACAGCTCGCGGTGCGTCACCCATGTCAATCAGGCGCTGCTGCGGATTTTTCACCCCGAAGGTTATGCCGACGGAGAGCATATGCTTCGCGGGGCGTGCCTGGCGGATGTCTTTCCCGCGGAAGTGCTGCAGGATCTTGAGCCCCTGCTGCGGCGCGCCGATCGGATGGGCATGACCACCAGCCAAATGGAAATGACGCTGCAGCGGAGCTCCTTGAATGTGGCGGTAACGGTAGCGACCTTGCGGCATCACGGGGAGGGTTCGGGATACGTGCTGGTATTCGAGGATCTTTCCGATCTCTTGAAAGCGCAAAAGCAGGCAGCATGGCGCGAGGTCGCGCGCCGCGTGGCGCACGAAATCAAGAACCCGCTGACTCCGATCGCGCTTTCGGCCGAGCGCATTCAGCGGCATTTAGAAAGGGCCACGCCCTCCGATCCGGCGTCGTCGGAAGTAATCCGCTCTTGCGCTGCGACCATCGCGGGAGCGGTCGAAACCGTCCGCCGCCTGGTCGATGAATTTTCCACTCTGGCGCGCTTCCCCGCTCCCAATCCGCATCCCGCCGATATCAACCAAGTGATTGCGTCGGCGCTTTCCATGTTCAATGGGCGCCTCGATGGCATCAGCGTTCGCCAATCGCTGGCTCCTGATCTTCCCAAAGTTCTCGCCGACGCGGAGGCCATGAAGCGCGCAGTGGCAAATCTGGTCGATAACGCGGCCGAAGCTCTGCAGGACGCAATGGTACGTGAGATCCAGATTTCAACCTGCCTGGTGGCTAGCCGGGATGCCGTCGAAATCAGCATCGCGGATACCGGACACGGTGTCACTCGCGAGCTCAAAGAAAAACTTTTCCTGCCATATTTTTCCACCAAGAAGCGCGGCACCGGCCTTGGGCTCGCCATCGTAAGTCGGGTCATCGAAGATCATCACGGCTCCATTCGCGTCGAAGAAAATCAACCGGTCGGAACGCGCTTCGTGGTGGAGTTACCCATCGTATTCGAAAGCGCTTCGTCCGATGCGATAGTCCAGCATGCCTAAACTTCTCATCGTTGACGACGAAACCGGCATCCGCGAGTCTCTTCAGGGCGTCTTGGCCGATGAGGGTTACGAAACTGCAGCGGTAGAAAGCGGCGAAGAGTGCCTCAAGCTCTTGCGACGAGAACATAGCTTCGAAGTGGTGCTGCTTGATATCTGGCTGCCGGGCATCGACGGTCTGGAGACACTGGAAACGATTCGCGGCATGGACAACCCGCCCGAGGTGATTATGATCTCGGGTCACGGCACCATCGAAACCGCAGTTCGGGCCACCAAACTTGGCGCCTATGATTTCCTCGAGAAACCGCTCTCCATCGACAAGACCCTGATCCTGGTAAAGAATGCGATCGAAGCCAAGAAATTGCGGCATGAAAATGTCGATCTAAAAAAACAACTTCACGTCAAAAGCGTGATCGTGGGCGACAGCATTCCCATGAAGGCCCTGCGGCAGCAGATTGGCCTCATGGCGCCCACTAATGGACGCGTGCTTATTTACGGAGAGTCAGGCACGGGGAAAGAACTTGTCGCGCATGCTATCCACGCGCAGAGCCTTCGCAAAGACGAAACCTTTGTGGAGGTCAACTGCGCCGCAATTCCCGAAGATCTGATTGAAAGCGAACTGTTCGGCCACTACAAGGGCTCCTTTCAAGGGGCGACCACTGACAAGGAAGGCAAGTTTCAAAAGGCCAACGGAGGCACGCTCTTTCTCGACGAAGTCGGCGACATGAGCCTGCGCACGCAGTCGAAGGTGCTGCGCACGCTCGATGAGCAACGGGTCGCGCCCCTCGGCAGCGACGAAACCATCGTGGTAGACGCCCGCATCATCGCATCGACGAACAAAGATTTGGACGAAGAAATTTCTAAGGGAAATTTTCGTGAGGACTTGTTCTATCGACTGAACGTCATCCCCTTTTTCGTTCCGCCACTGCGCGACCGCAAGGAAGATATCCCACTTTTTGCGCGGCATTTCCTGAAGGAACTGGCTGCAACCTACGGCCGGCGTCCTCGCGAAATCACGGACGATGCGGTCGAAGCTCTCATGCGCTATTCGTGGCCTGGAAACGTGCGTGAACTACGCAACGTGATCGAGCGCATCGTGATCATGAATCCCATGACCACCAAGTTCGACCGTAAGCATCTACCTCCGCTTGTCTATCGCGATGGCCACCGTCGCGCGGCGCGCAGCGAATTTTCCACTCTGCATCAGGCCCGCGATGCCTATGAGAGGGATTTCATTCTGAAAAAGCTCGACGAAAACCACGGCAACGTCAGCCGCGCCGCCGAAGTTCTGGGACTCGAGCGCAGCCATCTCTACCGCAAGATGAAGACTCTGGGGATCGCCACAAAAGAGTAGGGCGGTGATTCAAACGACAGTGTCTTCTCGAGCGAAGCAAGGATCTTGGTGTTTGCGTGCGCTATGGAATTTGCGGCGCAGGCAAGAACCGAGATCCCTCGATGTGCTCGGGATGACATTCCATATTGAGGGATAGGAGCCTGTTGATCGGCCTACCGCTTCACCATGTGAATTTCGGTGCCGTTTTTTCTGAACTCAACTTCATCCATAAGTTGATTGATGAGGAAAATTCCGCGGCCGTGGTTGGAATAAACATTCTCTCCCACCGTGCAGCCGGGAATTGCCTTTGGATCAAAACCCGGGCCCGGATCCCGCACCACGATAAGAATGCCGCGGTCATCGTCACTGCTCACCACGCATTCCACTACTTTAGTGGCGTCTTCCTTGGCTCCGTGAATCACAGCATTCGCCAGCGCCTCTTGAAGGGATAACTCGATCGCGTCCAATTTGTCGTCCACGCCTTCCATCCGCCCCACCGCCTTCATCACTTCACGAACTACAGGATCCACCGAGTTGCGATCGGCGGCGAGGGTAATCCGTAAAAGCAAATGCAATTGATCGGGATCGAAATCCTTCTCGGGAAATGCTGGTTCGGACAAATCCACCGGTGGCATGCTTTGGCACATTAGAAGAAGTACTCTCTTATTCTAGCTGTAAATTTGTACTCTGCATATTCGCGAAGCCTGATCGGTACCCGCATTATTCTTTCTCAACATCGCGCCGGCCGGGTCTGCCTCTTGTCACTCTTGGAGCGCTCCGTCGGGATACTCGTGAGCTGCTCCAGTTGCCTTCTCCAGTCCAGTTCTTCCACGAAGCCGCGCGATTCGCGCCAGTTCGGCTGAACCTTGACGTACAGTTCGAGAAATACTTTGGTTCCCATCATGCGCTCAATCTGCAGACGCGCCGAGGTTCCAATTCGTTTCAGCATCCCGCCTTTTTTGCCGATCAGGATTCCCTTCTGGCCTTCGCGCTCGCAGTAGATGGTTGCTGAAATTCGTGTGAGCCTCGCGCCTTCCTCAAAGCTGTCAACGATCACAGTCGTGGCGTAGGGAAGTTCTTCCTCGGTTTCGAGCAGCACGCGCTCGCGAATAATTTCCGCGGCCATAAACCGCGCTGGCTGATCGGTAATATGATCCGGAGGAAAGTACGGCGGCCCGGGGGGCAAGGCTGCTGTTACAGACTTCAGAAGGATGTCGAGTCCGTCGCGCTTCAACGCCGATATCGGAATGATTTCGTAAAACGAATGCAGCTTCTTATATTCCTCAATCAATGGCAAGAGTTTGCCTTTACCGCCTCGCAGTAGGTCAACTTTATTCAGGATAAGGCAGACTTTTCTCTTCGAGTGCCGCAGCATCTGGAGGGCGAACTCGTCACGCTGATCGAGCTTGCGGGTTGCGTCCATAATCAGCAAGACGACATCGGAGCCTTCGAGGGCTTCGCGCACCTCGACCATCATCTTGCGCCCGAGCGAACTGTCCGGTTTGTGTACGCCCGGAGTATCAATCAGCACGATCTGCGCTCCATCCTGTCCCTTGCTCTTTGGCAGATTGACGATGCCCTGAATCCGATTGCGCGTGGTTTGTGGTTTGGGTGAAATGATCGCCAGCTTCTCACCCACGAGCGCATTTAATAGCGTGGACTTGCCAGCATTAGGACGGCCGAGAATACAAACAAAACCGGAGCGGAAGGGCATAAGAGCGGGCTTCGGGCTTCAGCCACGGGGCTTTGGCAAAATAACAAGAAGCTTGAGCCGAAGATCGAAGCCCGCACTCCAACTATATCAGTCGGTGCCCTTGCTCGAAGGCCGAAAGCTGGCATCTCTTTCGCCCCTCCGGGCAGGGCTTATCCCTACACACTACTACCCAAAGCTTGCGCCCTCGGCTGAATTCTGGCTCCGCTTCGCGGCTGAAAAACAAACTCATTTCCCCACAAGCACTTTACTCATTCCGCCTGTGGATGACTAACTCCCGCAATCCTGCTAACTTGCGAAATATGGTCCGGGAGATGTCAGCGGGAGGAGTCGTGATCCGCAAACTTGCGGGAGCCTGGTGGATGGCGGCCGTTGAGCTGCCGAGCGATTTCGCCCGCGCCGCGCTAGGGTCCCGGCGGGCGGTAAGGGAAAAGCCCCTGCTTACCTTGCCCAAAGGGCTGATCGATGCAGGAGAAGAGGTGCCGGAAACCGCGCTGCGCGAGGTTCATGAGGAGACGGGCGTGATCGCCGAGATCGTCAGCACGCTGGGCGATAGCAAATATGTCTATACGCGGACTTGGAGCGATGGGGAGCGGGTTTTCAAGATTGTGAGCTTTTACCTGATGCGGTACCGCTCGGGCCGGATTAACCAGATCGCTGAAGAGATGCGCGTAGAAGTGGCGCGGGCACGTTGGATCCGGCTGGAGGAGGCTGAAAAGCTGCTGGCTTACAGAGGAGAGAAGCAGATGGTGCGGCGAGCGATGGAGTATGTGGAGAGCCACGGCGAGGATTTTGAGAAGTGAAGGTGAACTTGGGTTTCAGGTTCGGATTTTGCCTTTTGCTTTTCTTGGGGCTGACTTTGGCGTCGCATGCGAAGGAGCCCGCGACTCGCGCTTTCGATTCGGATTATAGTGCTGCGTTGGCCACCGCTGATCGCTTTCTGCAAGCATGGCAATCTGGCGATGCGGAAAATGGGATGGCCCTGCTCAGCAGTCACGCCAAAGAAAAAGCCTCGGCTGAAGTGCTCGAAACGTTTTTCACCACCGATATCGCGAATAAGCGGGCTTATGAAATCGATCGCGGCAAGATGCTGCAACGTAGGCGCTATGAATTTCCGGTCGTGCTGATCGGGGCTGCGCATAGCGCTCGCGCGCGACGGCGATTCTCCAGCGTTGTTTTGGTGAATACTGGGCATAATGACTGGGCGGTGGATAAACTTCCTTAGACTCTTGTCCATGGAAGAGCTAAAGATCTTGAAACACAGAGTCACACAGAGGTGTCCGTGCGAACTGAGGCTTGCTCATGAAACGCATTCATAAAGTTGCCGTGCTCGGGGCCGGAACGATGGGGGCGCGCATCGCAGCGCACTTTGCCAACGCCGGAGTGCCTAGTTATTTGCTGGATATCGTTGCGCCGGAGGCCGATGCGAGTGCACGAAACAAGATCGCCTCTGCGGGTTTGGAGGCGGCGAAAAAATCCAAGCCTGCTGCGTTTATGCATGCCTCGCTGGCGAGGCTAGTTACGATTGGAAATTTTGACGATGACTTGAAAAAGTTGGCTGAGGTTGATTGGATCATCGAAGCGGTCGTGGAAAATCTTGAGATCAAGCGGACGCTGCTGCGAAAGGTAGAGGCGATCCGCAAGCCCGGGACGATCATTACTACGAATACCAGCGGCTTGCCGGTGGGAAAGATCGCAGAGGGATTCTCTGAAGAGTTTCGGCGGAACTGGTTTGGAACGCATTTTTTCAATCCTCCGCGATATATGCGACTGCTGGAACTTATCCCCACGCCCCAGGCAGATCCGGCGGCGATCGAGGCGGTCTCGCATCTTTGTGATGTGCAACTCGGCAAAGGCGTGGTGATGGCGAACGACACTCCGAACTTTATCGCCAACCGCATTGGGACTTTTTCCGTTTTGAATGTGATGCGGCTGATGCAGCAGATGGATTTGTCGATCGAAGGCGTGGATGCGCTCACGGGGCAGGCGGTGGGCTGGCCGAAGTCGGCGACGTTCCGGACCATTGATCTGGTGGGGCTCGACATTTTGGGGCATGTGGTTGGGAACTTGGAGAAGGGCGGCGGGCAGGAGCGCCCACCATACACTAGCGCGCTGCCCGACTTCTATAAGCAGATGCTCGAGCGCAAATGGCTGGGGGACAAGACCAAGGGCGGCTTCTACAAGAAAGTAAAAGGCGGCGAGGGTAAGGAAGACGAGCGGATGGCGCTCGACTGGAAAACGCTGGAATACCATCCGCGGCAGAAGCCGAAGTTCGCCGCACTCGAAATGGCGAAGAATGTCGAAGACACTGGCGCGCGAGTGCGTATGCTGCTCGGTCTTGAAGCCGGCGGGCCGCAGAAGGGCGACAAGGCTGGGGCATTTTTGTGGGCGGCGTTGTCTGATTTGTGGAATTACTCGGCCAATCGCGTTCCAGAAATTTCTGATTCGATCGTCGAGATCGACCGCGCCATGAGGCTGGGATTTAATTGGGAACTCGGTCCGTTTGAATTGTGGGACGCTGCCGGGGTCGAGGCTACCGTCACACGCATGAAAAAAGAGGGCACGCCGGTGGCGGCGAATGTGGAGAAGTTGCTATCGGCGGGACAAAAATCCTGGTATGCCGACGATGCGAAATCTTCCTCTGGGCGCAAGTATTGGGGCTTGAAGAACGGGAGCTATGTGCCGGTGGAGGTTCCTTCTGGAGTCTGGTCGGTCGCCGTCGCGAAGAAGTCGAATGGCGTGGTGAAGAAAAATTCTGGCGCGTCGTTGGTCGATCTGGGCGACGGTGTCGGCTGCATCGAGTTTCACAGCAAGATGAATTCGCTAGGGGCAGACATCATTAGTTTGATTCTGCAAACTTTGAAGCCCGGCGGACCTGGAGATAATTTTGACGCTTTCGTGATTACCAATGATGCGACGAATTTTTCAGTCGGCGCCAACCTGATGCTGCTGCTGATGAGCGTGCAGGAAGATGAGTGGGACGACGTCGATCTTGCCATTCGCCAATTTCAGAGCATGACGCAGGCGATCAAATTTTCGGCGAAGCCGGTGGTGGTCTCGGCTTTCGGATTGTGCCTGGGCGGAGGCACGGAAATTTCATTGCATGCCGCGGCGCGGCAGCCGCACGCCGAACTTTATACGGGATTGGTGGAAGTGGGGGTCGGGCTGCTCCCAGGCGGCGGCGGATGCAAAGAAATGTTGTTGCGCGCCGTGGATGGAGCGGCGGCCCTGCGGGGCGGCAAGGTCAGCGGCGAGGCGCTCGCAGGGTCGATCGAGATGTTGGAGGCGATGAAGCGGGTTTTTGAGACTATCGCGACGGCCAAGGTCGCGACCTCGGCCGACGAGGCGCGCGGCTTCGGATTTCTCAACGAGAGTGATGGCATTACCATGAATCGCGAGCGTGCGCTTTCTGACGCCAAGGCGCGCGCGCTTGAGTTGGTGCGGGCCGGATACGAACCGCCGGTGCCGCGAACCGATATTCCAGCGCCGGGTGAGAGTCTGCTGGCTACGTTGAGGATGGGTGTCCACTTGATGCGGCAGGGGGGGTACATCACCGAATATGAAGCGAAGCTGGCGACGAAGATTGCGGAGGTGCTCTGCGGCGGGAATGTTACTCCGGGAACTCCGGTCAGCGAGCAGTACATTCTTGATTTGGAGCGCGAGGGATTTAAATCGCTGTGCGGTGAGAAGAAAACGCAGGAGAGGATTCAGTACACGCTGAAGACGGGGAAAACGCTAAGGAATTAGCGCCAATTGTTTTACACGAATCTGCCCATGATATATACTTTTGATATATACTTGGTTCTGTGCCCAAGACTGACATCGCCAAGCTTTTTCAGAACGGCCGAAGCCAGGCGGTGCGACTGCCGCGCGAGTTTCGGTTTGAGGGCGACCGGGTGCGGATTCGGCGCGTGGGCAGAGGAGTCCTTCTAGAGCCGGTGATTCAGGATCCCGCCGAATTGTTCCGGAAGCTCGACGAATTGAATTCCGAGCCATTCCCACCCCGAGGCAAACAGCCCCCAGCAACGAAGCGTCGGAATCTTACGTGAATTACCTGCTCGATACGAACGCTTGCATCGCGCTGCTGAACGGCACCCCGGCTGCGGTCCGCATCCGGTTTGACAAGGCTCTCCGGGTGGAGTCCCAGGTCTATATTTCTTCTGTCGTCGCATTTGAACTTTGGTATGGAATCGCCAAGAGCGCACGCATTGAAATCAACACGCGGCGCCTCGAAACACTCCTATCCAGTTCGGTGGTTCCGCTTCCGTTCGACAACGAGGATTCCTGCGCAGCAGGCTCGATCCGAGCCATCCTGGAGGCCGCCGGCAGACCGATCGGCGCATACGACTATCTCATCGCTGGCCAGGCACTGGCGCGGGAGATGATCTTGGTCACGTCTAACGTCTCGGAGTTCTCCCGGGTCAAGGGACTTTCCTGGCAAGACTGGGCCAAGTCCTAGATTTTCTCAGCAAGCAAAACTCCCCCCGCCGATCAAATCCAAACTGCCTGCGCCTGCGTACATCCGGTGAGGCAGTAAAAACCGAAAGGACAATTTCCCATGAAGACACGCAATGCAGTTCTGCTCGCGGTATTGTCGCTGGCCTGCGTCAGCTTTAGTTTCGCGCAAAACCCCATGGTCGGCGGTCACGATATGTCGACCATGAAAAACATCATTCAGAACGCGGTGAATTCGGACGATCACACCACGCTGGTCGCCGCGGTGAAAGCGGCGGGGTTGGTCGATACGCTCGAAGGCGCTGGACCTTTTACCGTATTCGCGCCCACCAACGAGGCTTTCGCCAAGTTGCCGGCCGGCACGGTCGATACTCTGTTGAAGCCGGAGAACAAAGATCAGCTGACCAAGGTTCTCACTTATCACGTGGTCGCCGGAAAAGTGACCTCGAATGAACTGCGAAAGATGATCAAGGATGGACACGGAACCGCGGAGCTTACGACTGTAGAAGGCGGCAAGCTGCAAGCGATGATGGTCAGCGGCAAGATCGAACTGAAGGATGAGAAGGGCGGGACGGCGACGGTCACGATTCCTAACGTGATGCAGTCGAACGGAGTGATCCATGTAATCGATAGCGTGCTGCTGCCGTAGTTGGAGGCACGGTGGTTTGGGCTTGAGGCGCTCACTTAGAGCGCCTCTTTTTTCTGCGGGTGGAATCGGGCGTGTGCACGAACATCGCGTGGGCGCGCTACAATACTTTTGCATGCGAAAACACATTGCAACTTCCCTCGTCGTCCTCTTTTTTGTGGTTGGCGTCTCGCTCGCGAGCGCGCAGAGCAAAGATTCTTCGATGAAAGAGGCGGCACCAGATGTTCCCGATAGCATTCAGGCGCCCGCGGGCGAAGAAGTTGTTTTGTACGCTCACGCTACGGGGTCGCAGATCTACACTTGCCAGGCCGCGGCAGACGGCAAGTTCAGTTGGACGCTGAAAGCGCCCGAGGCGGAACTGCAGGACCGAAAAGATAAAGTGATCGGACAGCATTCGGCCGGACCGACTTGGAAGCTGAAAGACGGCAGCGAGGTCACGGGCAAGGCTGTGGCCAAAGTAAATGCGCTGGATGCCGAGTCGATTCCCTGGCTGCTGGTGCATGTGGTAAATCACGCCGGCAACGGCCTACTGAGCCCCGTGACCTCAATTCAGCGCGTGCACACGCATGGTGGTCAGCCGCCCGCCGATGGCTGTGACACATCCCACCACGATGCAGAAACGAAGAGCAGCTACACGGCAGACTATTATTTCTTCGCGCCGGCGACGGCGAAATGAATTTGATTGGAAACAGATAACAGATACGGTTACTCCCGTTGAAACCGCGGTCAGTAGACATCGTGAGCGGAACACTCGACAATGGATTCATGAGCTACGTAATTATTTATGAGAAAACGGATACGGGTTGGGGCGCCTACTCGCCAGACCTGCCTGGACTGGTGGCAGAAGGCGAGACCCTGCAGGATGTGAAAGAACTAATACACGAAACCATGAAACTCCATTTTAAGGGAGCGCGCTGGGAGGTAGAGAGCGCCGCTATCAAAATGATCCCTGAGCAAACTCAAATCGATAATCATGCGTGAAGTCATCATAGCTTCGTCGCTTCGCACGCCGGTGGGACGCGCTTTTAAGGGCACGCTGCGCGCCACGCGTCCGGATGAACTGGCAGCGGTTGCCATCAAGGGCGCGTTGGAACGAATCCCGCAACTCGATCCCAAAGAGATCGAAGATGTGATTCTGGGTTGCGCCATGCCCGAGGCAGAGCAAGGAATGAACGTAGCACGCATCGCGTCGCTGCGCGCCGGTTTGCCGGTGGAAACCTCGGCGGTCACGATCAATCGCTTTTGTTCTTCGGGATTGCAGGCGATCGCAATGGCCGCGGAGCGCATTATGAGCGGAGGGGCCGAGGCAATTGTTGCCGGCGGCACGGAGTCGATGTCGATGATTCCGATGGGTGGCCACAAGGTTTCGCCTAACCCGTGGCTGGTCGACCACTATCCGGACGCCTATCTCAATATGGGCCTGACGGCTGAGCGGGTAGGCCAACGCTACGGGATTACCCGCGAGGCGGCGGATGAATTTTCGCTGCGCAGCCATCGGAAGGCGCTGGCTGCGATTCAGGCCGGGCGTTTCGACGAAGAAATGGTTCCCGTGCCGGTGAGTTTTACCACGCCGAACGGCGCAAAGCCGAAGCGTCAGGAGATTGTTTTCAAGATGGATGAGGGTCCGCGGGCGGATACCTCGCTGGAGGCGCTGCTCGCGCTGAAGCCTGCGTTTCATGTTAAAGGAACTGTCACTGCGGGCAACTCGTCGCAGATGTCGGACGGCGCGGCCGCGGCGGTGGTGATGTCCGCAGATCGGGCGAATGCTCTGGGCATCAAGCCGTTGGCTCGCTATGTTTCGTTTGCTACTGCGGGATATAAGCCCGAGGAGATGGGACTCGGACCTGTGTACGCAATTCCAAAGGCTTTGAAGATGGCGGGGCTGAAGCTCTCTGACATCGACGTGATCGAGCTGAACGAAGCGTTTGCAGCGCAGTCGCTGGCGGTCATCCAAGAAGCGGGGCTCGACCCGGAGAAGGTGAATCCCAACGGAGGAGCGATAGCGCTGGGGCATCCTTTGGGATGTACCGGAGCGAAGCTAACGGCAACGATCGTTCGCGAGCTCAAGCGCCGCAACGGACGTTACGGAATGGTGACTATGTGCGTAGGCGGCGGAATGGGCGCGGCAGGGATTTTCGAAAACCTGGATTGAGACGTAGTGACACAGTTCCGCAGTTTCCCTTTCAGTGGCGGCGACGTCCAAAGGGGCAAAAGGAATTTACTCGTTCGTCGGCGGTCCTAGTGCCTCGCTAGCGACCGGAATGAATCGATTTGCAAGTCCGAACCCTGGCTCCCATTGACTCCGACTTCGCCGCGGGGTACGCTTTACCCGATGGTAGTGACTTGCCTCCTGGGCATGAGTATCCCGGCCGGTTCCGTCTCCAAGCATAATCCTTTTTTGTCCGCAAAATGTGCATCTACCCTTGTCCTCAGATGGTTCATCAAAGAGACTGAATGAAGAAGAGCATCGGGATTAGTCCCAACATCGAGACCCTATTCGGCACGCGCGACGAAAATGTGCGGGTGCTGGAAGATGGCTTAAAGGTTACCATCGACTTGCGCTCGAACGCCATCGAACTCGAGGGCGCAGCACGGGATGTGGCTCGCGCCGAGCAGGTTTTTGCCGACTACGAGAGCCTGCAGCGCTCCGGCTACACGTTCAACAATGGCGATCTCAACAGCATGCTACGCGTTCTGACCGCAGACCCGAGCGCGACTCTCCGCGGCCTGGCCGATGCCGGCCGCCAGCGTTCGCTGGGGCGACGCATGGTCCAGCCCAAGAGTGTGAATCAGCGGCGTTACGTGGAGGCCATAGAGAAGCACGACATGGTCTTCGGCATCGGCCCGGCGGGCACGGGCAAGACCTATCTCGCGGTCGCGATGGCGATCTCTGCGCTCTTGGCGAAGCGTGTGAATCGAATTATTCTGGCACGGCCAGCGGTGGAAGCGGGCGAACGCCTGGGATTTTTGCCTGGTACGCTGCAGGATAAGATCGATCCTTATTTGCGTCCTCTATACGACGCGCTGTATGACATGCTCGATCCCGAAAAAGTCGATCGCTATCTGGAAAAGAATGTCATTGAGATTGCCCCTATCGCATTTATGCGGGGGCGCACGCTCAATGACTCATTTGTGATTCTTGACGAAGCGCAAAACACAACTTCAGAGCAGATGAAGATGTTTGTCACGCGTTTGGGCTTCAACTCCAAAGCGGTGATTACCGGCGACGTCACACAGATCGACTTACCCAACGCGCGCCGCAGTGGGTTGCTTGAGGCGGTTGACGTTTTGAAGAAGGTCGAAGGCTTGATGTTTGTCGACTTCGACGAGGCCGACGTGGTTCGTCATCACCTTGTGCAGCGCATCATCCGCGCCTATGACGAGCATAAAACGCATGTGGCCGAGCAGCAAATGCTGCTGCTGGCCGGCGGCAAGAATGAAACGAAAAACTTGGACGCTAGGGCTGCGAATGGGCAGAGTCCGGACGCTGTGGACTCTAATGAGGGAACCCCAGAAGCCTCGGGAGAATAGGATTCTGTTTGGCGGGAGGGCCTGAATCGGGCCCTCCTCTTTAATTTTGCCGACGCATTTTGGCGATGCGATTTTGTAAATGCGGTCGTCTGCGAGGGGCCGCGTGCAGGGTAGGCTGCAGGTGCATGAACGCGGGTGAATGAAAATTGCTAAGCCTGCCGGAGGAGAGTTGGTTATTCTCCGAAAAAAGATTGCCGGATTGAGCCAGTTGACGCTCGAGCGTTTTCTCTGGCGGGCACGGCGGGTGGTGCACTTACGCGGAACCGTGAATGTCCTGGTTACCAGCAGCGCTGAGTTGCGGCTTCTAAACCGCCGATTTCTCGGCAAGGACAGAGCGACAGATGTACTGTCATTTCCCGCGCCGCAGTCCGTTGATCGAGGGATCAGGCAAATTGCAGGTGAGGTTGCAATTTCTGCCGAGATTGCCCGGGAGAACGCAAGGCGCTTCGGCCACTCTCTTGCCGATGAAATACGAATTCTGGTATTGCATGGGGTTCTACATCTGGCGGGCTTCGATCACGAGCGCGATCATGGCGAGATGGCCCGTAAAGAGGGGCGCCTACGGCGGCAATTGAAACTAGAGGGCGGCCTTATCGAGCGCACAGATCAACATTCCAATAGCCTTTCAACTCCCACCGAACGGCGCAGGCGCACTCCCCGTGCCAAGCGGAGAAAGGCATGAACTGGGCGGTCGCGCTGGCGCTGATCCCGCTGTTGGGCCTGCTGGCGCTCGCCTCTTACGTGGACCGCGTCTTCCAGGAGATCGGTAAATTTCTCTCCCGCGATTTTCAGGACAACATCGACGTCTTTGAGCAGAAGGTTGAGCCTGAGTTGCATGTAAGCCGCTCCCGCGCATCGCTTTCCATGTCGGTGCTCAAGCAGTTGACCACCGCGACCATCGCAATGCTGGTGGGCTTTGCCGTCTTCGCCGATCAGCGCTGGACCACCGCGGAAATCCTTCAAGCCGCGATCAGTCTGATTGTGATCGTGATCGTGTTCAATCAATTTCTGCCCTTTGTATTTTTTTCGCGCACCAATGGAACGTGGCTTATCCGCTGGACTTGGCTGTTGAGAATTCTTATCTATACCGTGCTGCCCGTCACCATCGTTCTAGGCTTCCTGCAATCGGTGGCCTCGCTCACGAAGCAAAACACCCGCGAGCAACCGGAGACGGCGGCAGAGGCCGTGGATGCCTTGATTGAAGCGGGGCAAGAAGAAGGCATCATTCAAGAGGGTGATCGCGATCTGATTCAGTCGGTCGTCGAGTTCAGCGGCAAAACCGTGCGCGAGGCCATGAAGCCGCGCCCCGATATGTTCGCTGTGCCTGTAGAGACGACGGTCGAGCGATTCATCCAGATGCTGGGCCAGAAGCATTACTCGCGGGTTCCGGTATACCAGGAGAGCATTCACAACATCAAAGGGATCGTCTACGCCCAGGACGTTTTGCAGGTGCCGGACAGCGACGCATCGAAACGCACGCTTGAAAGCCTTATGCGGCGGGACGTCTATTTTGTGCCCGAGAGCAAACTCGGCAGCGATCTTCTGCGCGAAATGCAAAAGAACAATATTCGAATGGCGATTGTGGTCGATGAATATGGCGGCGTGGCTGGCCTGGTGACGATCGAAGATCTTGTGGAGGAGATTGTCGGCGAGATCCGGGACGAACATGAGAAGCCGGAAATCGTGCGTGAAAACGATCAGTCTTATGTCGTGCCCGGGGGTATGGATGTAGATCGCCTGGCCGAGTTATTCGGTGCCAGACCGGAAGGCAGGGAATCGGCGACCGTGGCAGGGTTGGTCAGCGAGCTGGCCGGTCATATTCCGCGCAAAGGCGAGATTGTAGATGACGACGGCCTGCGCTTTGAGGTTCTAGAGTCCACTGACCGCAAAGTGGAGCGAGTCAGAATCACCGCGGTGCAGCCGCGGCAGTTGAAGCTGATATGAATCGGGCTTCTCCGACCGAACTTCAGTAACGCCCCCGCGTAACCCCCCATAGCACCAAAGTGGACTGCAGCTTTTACCCACTCATATGGCATCTTAGTAAAGGGCCAGTTGAAGGTCCCGCAAGCCGAGGAACAGTGGGTTGGACCGGCCGCTGAGGTGGCTGTGAAGAGTTTTGGCAAGATTATCCGCTCCGTGCAAGCCTTTGGACGGGAACTCTCCCGCAAGGCTGCCCCAGGCGGACCACGCTCACCCGTTATCGGCCTCGCGCTGGGCGGTGGTTTTGCCCGTGGTCTAGCCCATATCGGAGCCCTGAAGGTTCTCGAAGAAGAAGGTATCCCGGTCCGGCTCGTAGCAGGTACCAGCGTAGGCGCCCTCATCGGCGCCGCTTATTGCAGCGGACTGTCGATTCAAGAGCTCGAACATGTTTCGAAATCCTGCCGTTTTACCACCTTCGCCCGATGGACCGTCTCCCGTTACGGTTTTGCTTCCAACGATCGTATGGTCGCCTTTCTGGCTCGCACCTTAAAAGTGAAGACCTTCGAAGAGCTGCGAATTCCTCTTGGCGTTACCGCCACCGACTTCAATACCGGCGAAGGCGTGATCTTTCACTCCGGCTCGATCGTCGATCCGGTGCGCGCCAGTTGCGCCTATCCCGGCATGTTCCTGCCGGTAAATATTCGCGGACGCTGGCTGGTCGATGGCATGCTCTCCCATCCCGTGCCCACGCAGCCGCTGCATGAAATGGGAGCCGAACGCGTGCTGGCCGTGCATTTGAAGGGACAGTGGAACAAGAGTGGAGCCCCGCGTCACCTATTCGACGTGATCGGACAATCTTTCGCCATCGCGCAGGATCAAATGAGCCATCTCTGGAGAGGCGCAGCCGACATAGTAGTAGAACCCGATGTAGCCGGCTTCGCCTATGACGACTTCAAACGCGCACCCGAACTGGTCCGCGCCGGAGAAGTAGCCATGCGTCAGGCGCTGCCCGAAGTGCTCAAATGGTTCGAAACGCCCGCCGAAATCCCGATGCCCGCCAGACCACGCCGCGTGGTTGCGCGCCCCGCCCCCATGCCCGCGGACTAAATAGCGCCGGCATCTTGCCGCCTTTTCTCAAGTGCGCACTCACCCTCGTCGGACAGCCGCCGAGGCATCGTTACAATGTCGCCTTTCGTTGACTTGCCCCATTTCGCCCACGTAAGATTCGGCTTCCACGATTGGATAGACATGATCGGACAGACCATTTCGCACTACCGCATCGTCGATAAGCTGGGCGGCGGCGGTATGGGCGTGGTCTACAAAGCCGAAGACACCGAACTCGGCCGCTTCGTCGCCCTGAAGTTTCTTCCCAACGACCTCGCTCAGGACCCTCAAGCTCTCGAGCGTTTTCGACGCGAAGCCCGCGCTGCCTCGGCCCTCAACCATCCCAACATTTGCACTATCTACGAAATCGGCAAGCACGAGGGCCACTCCTTCATCGCCATGGAGTTTCTCGATGGCTCCACGCTGAAGCACCGCATCGGCGGCAAAGCCATCGAGACCGATATTCTGCTCGGTCTGGCGATCGAGATCGCAGACGCGCTCGACGCCGCCCACGCCGAAGGCATCATCCATCGCGACATCAAACCCGCCAACATTTTCATCACCAAGCGCGGGCGCGCCAAGATCCTCGATTTCGGCCTCGCCAAAGTCACTCCCGCCGGTAGCTCTTCCAACCTGATGGCCTCTCTCAACACGCAGACCGGCTCGGGCGATGGCGAACATCTCACCAGCCCAGGCTCTATGGTAGGGACGGTGGCGTACATGTCTCCCGAGCAAGTGCGAGCCCGTGAACTCGACACGCGCACCGACCTCTTCTCCTTTGGCGCGGTTATCTATGAAATGGCGACAGGAGAACTTCCCTTTCGTGGCGAGAGTTCCGCAGTCATCTGCGAAGCCATCATGAACCGCGCGCCGGTCCCGGCAGTGCGGCTTAATCCCGCTCTCCCGCTGGAGCTCGAACGCATCATCAACAAGGCTCTGGAAAAAGATCGCGCCCTCCGCTACCAGCACGCCGCCGACATGCGCGCCGACATGCAACGCATGAAGCGCGACATCGATAGCGGCCGCGCGCCATCCCTCAGCTCAGGTCCAGTTCCCATCGCACAAGAATCCGCGCCCGCTCCGTCCACGGCCGCAACCCCGGCGTCTGCATCCGGAGTCTCCGCTGCCCCAGAACAAAAGCGAAAACTTTTTCTATTCGGCGCGATAATTCTCGCGGCACTAATTGCCGCAGGCCTTTACTGGCGCTCCCACCGCTCCATTCAGCTAACCGAAAAAGACACAATCGTCCTCGCCGACTTCGCCAACACCACCGGCGACACCGTCTTCGATGGCACCCTCAAGCAGGCTCTCGCCATTCAACTCGAGCAGTCGCCGCTCCTCAACGTGCTCTCCGACGAAAAGATGAATGGCACGCTGCGCATGATGAATCGTCCCGCCAACGAGCGCATGAGTCAGGAAGTTGCCCGCGAGATTTGCCTGCGTACCGACAGCCGCGCCCTCATCGCCGGCTCTATCGGCAACGTCGGCAGTCATTACCTGATCGGGCTGAAGGTATTAAACTGCCAGACCGGCGATACCCTTCAGAGCGCCGAAGCCGAAGCCGACAATCGCGACAAGGTTCTCAAAGCTCTTGAAGATGCCGGAAACCGCCTGCGCGAAAAAATGGGAGAGTCGCTCTCCTCGGTGCAGAAGTTCAACAAGCCTCTCGAACAAGCCACCACCTCCTCGCTCGACGCTCTTAAGGCCTACTCCGATGGCCGCCGCATCCAGTACGAAAAAGAATTTGCCGAGGCTCTCCCTTACTTCAAACGCGCCGTAGAGCTCGACCCCAATTTCGCCCGCGCCTACGCCTCCTTAGGCACTGCCTATGTCAGCGTCAGCCAGTTTGACCAAGCGATGGCAAATTATAAAAAAGCCTACGAACTTCGCGACCGCGTCAGCGATCGCGAACGCTACTACATTGAAGGGCAGTACTACAGCGTGGTTACGGGCGAGATGGATAAGAGCATTCAGATTTACACCGAGTGGCAGCAAGCCTATCCGAGCGACGACGTTGCCCCCAACAACCTGGGTTTCGACTACGGAATCATTGGTCAGCTCGAGAAATCGTTAGCCGGCACTGTGGAATCCATTCAACTTACCCCAACCAGCGTGATCGGCTACGGCAACTTGATCGGCTGCTACCTCACCCTGAATCGCCCCGACGAGGCCAAAGCCGCCTTCGACAAGGCGATCGCTCTCAAACTCGACGGTCCCGGCCTGCGCCTCACCCGTTATCTGCTCGCTTTTTTTCAGAACGACGAAGCTGCCATGCAGGGACAAGTAGCATGGTTCCAGGATAAGCCCGGCGTGCAGGACCAGATGCTCACCACGCAATCGGATAGCGAGGCCTTCCACGGCCGCCTCACCAAAGCCCGCGAACTCTCCAAGCACGCCGTGGAAGTGGCCAAGCACAATACTCTCCGGAGTCGGCCGCAGTCTGGGAGATTACCGAGGCGTTGCGCGAGGCCGAGTTAGGAAATGCGGCTCCAGCGCGCAAAGAGACCGAAGAAGCTTTAGCGATGAATTCAGGCCGAGATATTCGTCTTCTCGCCGCCTTAACCCTGGCTCGCGCCGGAGACAATGCCCAGGCGCAAAAGATGGCCGAGCAACTCGCCAAAGAAGCTCCGCTCGATACCATGATCCAATCCTACTGGCTGCCGACCATCCGTGCCGAGATCGCTCTCAACAACGGCAATGCCAGCCAGGCGCTGGAGCTCCTCCAGGCCGCCGCTCCCTACGATCTCGGTAATCCCGCTCCATTTCAGCTTGGATCGCTTTACCCCGCCTACGTTCGCGGAAGAGCCTACCTCAAAGCCAGCCAGGCGCCACTGGCCCAGGCCGAGTTCCAGAAGATCCTCGACCATCGCGGCGTAACCGTTAACCTGCTGCCGGGAGCGCTAGCCCATCTGCAATTGGCCCGCGCCTATGCCCAATCCGGCGACGCCGCCAAAGCCCGCACCACCTACCAGGATTTCCTAGCCCTCTGGAAAGACGCCGACCCCGGCATCCCCATCCTGAAAGAAGCCAAAACCGAATACGCCAAGCTGCAGTGAAATCGCACGTTCCCCACCCCAGTCAGATGTGCTCGCCGAGATCGCAGCCGCGAAGCGACGCAAGAATGCAGCCCACGGCGTAAGCCGTGGGTACAAGGCGCCGATGACACCTAGCCCCGAAGGGGCGAAAGATAATCTGCCGCTGCATCGCGCCATTCCCCCCGCCCCAAAACCCGTGCCCACCTTGCCATTCCGCCCACACCGTGTATAATTCCCGTCTGTTTTGCGGGGGACGAAAATCGCTCCACTTCGCTGACGTGGAACCCAGGACGGCCTCCACCGAACGCGACCACCCCACCAGGAGATAGCGTGCGACACAAAATGCGGTCACTACTACCTTGCCTCTACTCTCTCGTCCACGCGACCGCTCTTCTTACATTCATCGGCGCCGTCTGCTCTACCGCCCTCGCCCAGACCGGATACACCGGCATCTTCGGTGGAGGCCCCTTCTACAAGAACTCAGCGAACATCACCGAAATCGAAAACTCCGGTTTCACCGAAGCCATCGTCTGGAGCGTCGAGGTCAACAGCGCCGGCGACCTGAACTTCAACGGCGAGTTCCCGCTAACCTCCGCCGGAGTCTATGTCGGCAACCAAACTTATCCCGATTTCCCCGCAGAAATGACGCAACTCAAGCAAGGCACGGTCAAGCGCGTCACCTTCAGCGTTGGCTCCTCCAATGTCGGAGACTGGCAGGACATCACCGCCCTCGTCAAAGCGCAAGGCACCGGACCGACCAGCATTCTCTACAAAGATTTTCAGGCCCTGAAAGCCGCCATCCCCGCTCTCGACGCCATCGACTTCGACGACGAGAACAGCTTCAACTCGCCCACCACAGTTCAATTCGCGGTAATGCTAGGCAAGCTGGGTTATCACGTAATGCCCGACGCCTTCGACGACAGCAGTTATTGGACAAGTCTTGTTTCTCAAATCAACACCAAACTTCCCGGCACAGTCGATGGAGTCCACCTGCAGGCCTACGCCGGCGGCAGCGGCAACAGCCCCTGTTCGGGATGGAATTTCGGAGCGGTTCCGGTTTTCCCCGGCCTCTGGGATCAGGACTACACTCCCGCCCAAGTCGAAAGCATCATGAGCGGATGGCACAGCCAGTGCGATATCATAGGCGGCTTCATGTGGCTTTATGACGACTTCGTAGGCAACGGCCTTGCGGCACAATACGCCAACGCCATCAACACGGCGGTCGGAGGCGCAGGCTTCACGCTCTCCGGACCAACCAGCGTCTTTTTGAATCAAAATTCATCTGCCGATGCCGTAATCAAAATCACCGACCAGAACGGTTTCAACGGCGCAGTGACTCTGACTCTCTCGACTCTGCCGAAAGGCGTGAAAGCATCGATCCAAGGCACGGGCAATAAGCAGAAAATAGTGTTCACCTCGAGTCCATCTGCTGCCACGGGATTCGCCTCCCTAACCGTCACCGGCACCTCCGGGAGCATCACCCAAACCCTGGCACTCACCTTAGCGGTAAGCGCGGCCGTAGGCACAACCGGATCCGGCACGCCGGTCGATCTATCCTCCGACTTCACCGTGAGCGGAATCTACACCGACGGCTCAACGTACACCACCGGAGGACTCGACGGCCTCGGTTACTCCTACTCGGCAAACCTGCTGACCCCGTCGCGCGTCTTCAACGGCGTACTATTCGACTTCGGCCCTGCCAACGCGCCCGACGCAGTCAGCAGCACCGGCCAATCTCTCACTTTACCCGCGGGCCAGTTCTCTACGTTGATGTTGTTAGCCACCGCCGTGCAGGGAAATCAAGCCTCCCAAACGTTCACCGTCACCTACACCGACGGAACCAGTTCAAAATTAACGCAAAGCTTCAGCGACTGGTTCACGCCGCAGAAGTATTCCCACGAGTCCGAAGGCGTAGCCATGGCCTACCGCAACTTCGACGACGGCACCAAAGACAAGCGCACCTTCAACCTCTACGCCTACCACTTCGCCCTGAACAAAACCAAGACAGTGGAGAGCGTAACGCTGCCAGACAATGCAAACGTCATGCTGCTGGCGGCAACTCTAGTGCCGTAAGGGTGAAGACACCCAGCTAGGAATGTGGGAGTGCGATGAGATTGTAAGTGTGGTGAGAGAATGTGGGTGCCCCACTTCTCGCGTCTTTTGCGAGAAGTGGGATTCCACAGATGCTCATGGGTGACAGCCGCCCTCGGCTGTCCACTCGACAGCTTCGGATGATGAAGTCGTCGAAAATTCTGCCCCAGAGGGGCAACCGACAACAGCCCAGCGCTGTCAGCGCTGGGAAAAGTGGGACAAATGACTAAAGTCCTGTTAGGGATGACTGAGTTCTCGCGCACACTCTTCAGCCCGTGTGCCTCTTCAATTCGCTTCTGAGATGCCTTCTAGCCTCCGGTGCCAGTGAGTACGATCTCCTGCTGGCCGCCGCCGCCGCTGTCTCGAACCACTAGATGCGCCGAGCGCGAACCTGTCTTCTTGGGGCTGAACGTTACCGCTACCGCGCAAGTGGCGCCCGCGTTCAGCGAAGAGGGGCACGCGTTGGTTTCGGAGAAGGCAGCGGCATCGGCGCCGCTGGTGTAGATAAGACTGATGCTCACCGCAGTCGCGCCGTGATTGGTCACGGTCACATTTTGCGGAGGACTCGTCGTCCCTGTTTTCTGCGGAGCAAAATTCAGCGCGCCCGGCGAAAAGCCCACCACGGTTCCCGCGCCCGTGAGCGCTATGACCTGCGGCTTCGACGAAGCGCTGTCGGAAATCGAAACATCCCCGGGCATGCCTCCCTGGGCCTTCGGCTTGAATACCACGCTGATGGTGCAATTCGCGCCAGCCGCAACGCTTGACCCGCAGGTGTTGCTTTCCTTAAACGGCCCGTGCGCGGAAACAGAAGAAACCGACAAAGCAGTCTTCCCGGTGTTGGTCAGGGTGACAGTCTGCGCCGGGCTGGAGGTACCTGCAAGCTGAGGAAGAAATTGCAGCTGGGTCGTAGGCGAGAAGCTCACCACCCCGGTGTTGAGGAGGAGGATTACTTTGCCAAACCGGTAGTCAGGAACGAGCAGGTCGGTTTTGCGATCGCCGTTAAAATCTCCAGCCGCGACAAAGGGATCATTCGTACCCACCGAATAAACCGTCGGCGGCCGGAAAGTACCGTCGCCATTTCCTAGCGCCACCGTTACGCCCGGTGTGAGGTTCTCCGAGGTGACCGCTAAGTCGGGCTTGCCGTCACCGTTGAAGTCGGCCGCGATCACCCAACCCGAGTCCGACGTCGGGATTCCCGCCACAGACTGAAAGCTCCCGTCCCCGTTGCCGAGGAGCACGTCGGTCCCGCCGTACAGAGTCGCGACCGCCAAGTCCAGCTTACCGTTGCTTCGGAAATCGGCAACGGTGACAGAGACGGGAACCGAGCCCACAGCGTAAGCGGAGCCTGTCGAGAAGCTGCCGTCCCCACTCCCTAGCATGATCTCCACTTGGCTCACCGTCCCGAACTGCTCGGGAACCGCTATGTCAAGCTTGCCGTCCCCGTTGAAGTCACCTATTCCAGGAGGGCCCGGAGAATACGAGGGGGACGTATTGATGGGCGTTTTCTGGAAGCTGCCATCCCCATTGCCAAGGAATACGCTGACGTAAGGGCAGTTGCTATAGGTCACAAGCAGATCGAGCTTGCGGTCGTTGTTAAAGTCCGCCGCGGCCACGAAGGTGGGGATGCAGGACGTTGTGTACGCGACCGGACTTTGAAATGTGCCATCGCCGTTCCCGATCAAAACGAACAGACCGCTGAGGTCGGCCACCGCCAAGTCCAGCTTCCCATCGCCGTTCAAGTCCGCAGCCGTGACGGAGATCGCTTCGGTACCAATAAGATAGTTTATGGGCGACCGGAAAGTTCCGTCCCCTCTGCCCAGGAATATCTGTAGGCTATTGGTCGCATCGGCAAAGTCGAGGTTGCCGTCACCGTTAAAGTCGCCCACCGCGACCGAAAACGGGGACGCCTCCCCGGGAGTGCTAGAGCGGGTCTCGAAGTTCTGGGCCACCGAAGCAAGAGCGGAGGCCACCGCCAAAATCAAGGCTACGCTCCCGGCGCGATGAAAACCTTGAAGTCTGGCCATATGCACCTCCCGGGGGTAATCGCGACCAGAAGCTTAACATCGATGGACCCGATTTTCCAGCTCTAGTTGGCTAGCGCGGCAACTGCCCGGCCCCGAATCTTTCTGCGAACTATTCACTTGCTCTCGACAGGCTTTTCAACCAGATCACCCCCAGTTCACAAACCGTTCAATATAAGCTCACCGGGATCCAGAACTGCAGTGGAACGGAGGCGTCGGAGATGGAACAGACCCCGACCCAACGCCCCCCAACCAGAAGGGCTATGTGGCAATCGAAACACACATGGAGAGACAGTGCAAACATCCCTCCCCACATTAAGAACCATCCGTTGAGTCGGGCCTCCGTCTCATCATGCAGGGTGCCTCATTTCTCGCGCACTTTGCGAGAAATGGGAATCACGGAGATGCTCCTGGGGGACTGCGGCAAGGCCAGCCTAATCATTCACGCGGTCCTCAATTTCCCTTGACTTCACTCCGCGTACGCTTGATCCTGTCAGCAAGCAATAGCTCTTTGACAATTAAATACGACCAGCACTAACTCCTTGAGAAGCAATATTTTACGAGGATTACACAGATTCTAAACGACTTATACCACCGGCAGCCAGCTAAGTCTTTTCATTGTAATATTTTAGCTCTAAGTCGTTTAAATCCGGTGATTTAGCGAGCATGCTAAAACCTAAACCGTTGATTCCAGATAATTTAGCTAAAGAAAACCGTAAAATTTTTTCTGATCCGAATCAACCCCCAACTAGCCGACAGCCTCCACCCTCTCCGCCTCCTCGCAGATCCTCTTCCAGGCCCGTTCCACGTGCCGCGCCTCGGTATGAGTCTGGCCAATAGAGACGCGCAGCGTGAACTTTCCGTCCAGCTTGGTGTGAGTCAGGAACAGGTCGCCGCTGCGGTTCAGCCGCTCCATGATGGTCTGGTTGGCCGCATCCCCACCGACGTGCCGGAAGGCCACCAGGTTCAGCGGCGCCGGCGCGGCCAGCTCAAAGCGAGAGTCGTTACGCACCCAACCGGCGAAGCGTTGCGCCAGCTCCACATGCCGCCGGATATGGTGCCGCAAACCCTCCACACCATAGTGCCGGATCACAAACCACAACTTCAGCGAGCGAAAGCGCCGCCCCAGCGGAATGTGCCAGTCGCGATAGTCGATCACTGCGCCCGACTCCGTGGCCCGGTTGCGCAGGTACTCCGGCAGCACACTCAACGTCCGGATCAGCGCCCCGCGATCGGCCACCCAGAAGCAACTGCAATCGCAGTTGGTAAACATCCACTTGTGCGGATTGAAGTTGTAGCTATCGGCGAACTCGACTCCATTCTGCAGATGCCGAAACTCAGGACACAGCGCCGCTGTGCCCGACATGGCCGCATCCACGTGCAGCCAGAGATTGTGCTCACGGCAGACCCGCGCGATTTCCGGAATCGGATCCATCGCATTCGACGATGTGGTTCCCACCGTCGCGCAAACGAAACATGGAATGAAGCCATCACGTTTGTCAGCCGCAACCTGCTCCGCGAGAGCATCGGGACGCATCGCGAAGTTCTCATCGACCGCAATCGCCCGAAGATTCCGGCTCCCGATGCCCGCGATCATGGCCGCCTTCTCCAACGACGAATGCGTCTGCGTGGAGGTGTAAGCCACAATGCGGCCGTCACATCCTGCTTGATTGGTGGTGTATTGAGTGGCCCGCTCGCGCCCCGCCAACAGTGCGCACAGCGCCACGCTTGAGGCGGTATCTTGAATCACACCGCCTCCCGTGCTCGACGACAGGAACTTCTCCGGCAATCCCAGCATGCTCGCAAGCCAGTCCAGCACATGCGTCTCCACCTCCGTACACGCCGGACTGGTCGACCACAGCATGCCCTGCACGCCCAATCCCGAAGAGAGAAGATCGCCCAGGACCGCAGGTCCAGAGGAATTGCATGGAAAGTAAGCAAAGAAGTTCGGCGACTGCCAGTGTGTAAGGCCCGGCAGAATCACCTTCTCAACATCTTTCAGCAGCTCATCGAAAGCCTCGCCCCGCGCCGGAGGATTCGCCGGAAGAGACGCGCGAATCTCCCCCGGCTTGACCTGCGAGAGCACAGGAAACGACTCGATGCGTGAATGGTAATCGGCGATCCAATCCACCAGGGCGTGGCCGCAGCGGCGGAATTCGTCGGGCGCCATGTGAAACGATTGAAACGATTTGTCGTCGGACACATTGACCTCCAGGCAGATGCAAGGAAACGCGATCGTATCAGATGCGGATTCCGGTTGTTCTCAGGTCAATCGTCCGAAATACACGCGTGTCTTATAGTCTAAAGGTGCCCGTCCTGCGACGGCACGGAGATCGAAGATGCGTCGCAACTCGCGCAGCATGGGCGCATGTTGCGGGTGCTCCGGCCCGGGCGCGTACGAGGACGACAGCAAGCGCCCCTCCATACCCGCATAGTCGAACTCCTGACGCATGGCAAACATGCGCTCGTGAAACGGCGCGGGATCAAAGAATTCGTTCACCGATGAAGTGGTGTGCTCGTGGCGAATCTCCTGATAGTCGGTGCCGTAAGTCAGAAGCAGCTGTTCATAGTCACGCAAGAATGGAGTCGCATCTGTAAGGCGCTCGTTCCACAAAAGCACCAGCCAGCCCCCCGGCTTCAGGATACGGGCAAACTCGCGCCGCGCCTTGCCACGGTCAAACCAGTGCGCGGCCTGCGCCGCAGTGACGAAGTCAACGCTGCGCTTCGGCAGTGTGGTTGACTCTGCGGTGCCGGCGATGCTGGTGAACTTAGAAAAGTCCGCCAGCAGCCGCTCGCCCGTTACGCGCATCTCGGCGTTGGGCTCGACGCCGAAAACCGGATTGCCATTTTCCAAAAGCATGCGTGTCCAGATTCCAGTGCCAGAAGCGATGTCGGCAACAACATGTGAAGGCGTTACTCCACACTCGTCCTTTAGAGTCTCCATCACCTGCACCGGATAGGCAGGCCTGAAGCGAACGTAGTTTTCCACGCGATGGGAGAAGCGACTGGTGGCGTTTGAGGCTGGCATTGGTTCGTCGCCAAAGGCAAGTTCTTTCATCTTGCCAGAATGTCATTCTAGCGGCACGATAGCAGTACTGTCCTCCGCCCGGTCTGCCTTTACCGCAAAGCCTGGGCAACTTAGAGACTTGATACCGATCACATTACTAAAGACAACCGTCCTCTTCCGCTAAGTGCGATAACATTTTAGAAGTCGGGAACAAATTAAGCTTGAGAAGGTTTCCATTGACATGAGAGTCGTCATCAAAGTCGGCACCAGCTTGATCTATCCGGAAGGCCAGATCGACGCTAACTTGCTGCGTGCGATGGTGGATCAGTTCGATCTAAACCTGCACGAGTACTTAATCGTCACTTCCGGAGCAGTCGCCGCGGGCATGTCGGGGCTGGGACTAAACAAGCGGCCCGGCAATGTACCGGGAATGCAGGCCTGCGCGGCCGTGGGACAAAGCAAGCTGATGCACACTTATGAACGCCTCTTCTTCGGAAAGAAAGTGGTGGCGCAACTTCTGCTCTCGAGCGACGACTTCACTTCGCCGGTCCGTTACCGGAACTTGCAAAACACGCTGGCCGAACTGCTTTCGCGCGGTGTCGTGCCCATCATCAACGAGAATGACAGCGTCTCGATCCGCGAACTCGTGGGCGCATTTGGCGACAATGACGAACTCAGTTCGTTGCTGGCCACGGCTGTGAAGGCCGACTGGCTGCTCCTGCTCACCGATGTGGACGGCTTCTACATGCCCAACGGATCGAAGAGCAAGAAGCCGCGGCTGGTGCGGGCAGTACGTAAGCTGACTCCCGCTTTAGAAGCTCAGTGCAACGGTAAGAGCAGCCTGGGGCGTGGAGGGATGATCTCCAAATTGCGCGCCGCCAAATTGGCCAGCGAAGCGGGGGTACACGTCGCCATCTTGAATGGACGCCATCCGCAGGGAATTGCGCTCGCCATGCAGCGTAAAATTGGAACGTACTTCCCGCCGCAGGCGGGGCGAAGCTGATGGCCACAACCATAGCAAATACGAGTGCAAACGCGACTTCGACGCAAGAGAAGCTTCGTCGGGCACGCGCAGCTTCGGTTAAATTGGGGCTGCTCTCAACCGAGGAGAAGAACGCTCTGCTGCTGGCGATAGCGGATGCAATCCAAGCTCAAGCTCAATCGATCCTCGAAGCGAATCGCGAGGATATCGAAAGCTCTGGCCTCGAAGGCGCGATGCGCGACCGCCTGCTTCTGAATACGACGCGAATCGCAAGTATGGCGCAGGGTGTTCGCGATGTAGCCGCTCTGCCTGATCCGATTGGTGAAACCCTTACCGAGTGGACTCGCCCCAACGGCCTGCGCATCCGCAAAGTGCGTGTGCCGCTGGGAGTGGTGGGCATCATCTACGAATCCCGGCCCAACGTCACCGTGGATACAGCCGTGCTCGCGCTGAAGACCGGCAATGCTATCGTCTTGCGTGGAGGGAAAGAAGCTGCGCACAGCAATCAGCGCCTGGTCGAGATTCTTTCTGCTGTGCCGGGAGTACCCGAAGGAGCGGCCGAACTGCTCGACTGCAGCACGCGGCAGTCGGTGACTGAACTGATCAAAGCGCGCGGCCTGGTGGACGTGATCATTCCCCGCGGCGGCGCGCGACTGATCGCATTCGTCACCGAAAACTCCGTAGTGCCCGTAATCGAGACCGGAGCCGGGAATTGCCATATCTTCGTCGATGAATCGGCTGACTTCGAAATGGCTGACGGCATCGTGATCAACGCCAAGACGCAGCGTCCCTCCGTATGCAACGCCGCCGAGAAGTTGCTGGTACATGAACGCGTCGCGGCGGAATATGTTCCACGCATCGTGAAGAAACTGATCGACGCCGGAGTGGAAGTTCGTGGAGATGCGAAGGTCCTGCAGCTCGCGACCTCGCTAAATATTGCTCCGGCCAACGAGCAAGACTGGAACGAAGAATATCTTCGCCTGTGCATCGCAGTGCGCGTTGTCGCAAACGTCGATGAAGCGATCGTCCACATCAATCGCTACTCCACCAAGAACTCGGAGGCCATAGTTACCCGCGATGAGGCGAATGCCCGGACGTTTTTGCGCGGAGTCGATTCGGCCGCCGTGTATTGGAATGCGTCGACACGCTTCACTGATGGCGGCGAGTTCGGCTTCGGCGCCGAGATGGGCATCAGCACTCAGAAATTGCACTGTCGTGGGCCCTTCGCACTGGCCGAGCTGACTTCCTCGAAGTACGAGATTGTGGGAAACGGGCAAGTGCGGTAATTGCGCTGAAGCTGCATCGCTC
Organism: uncultured Acidobacteriaceae bacterium; assembly: GCA_963789875.1. Lineage (GTDB taxonomy): Bacteria > Acidobacteriota > Terriglobia > Terriglobales > Acidobacteriaceae > Sulfotelmatobacter. Next base: position 823,183 of record CAWBMI010000004.1, read on the forward strand.
TTTCTCGCGTAGTAACACGTTACTATCGAGCTGGGAGCCCCTATCATTCACGCTCAGTGCCGACTAAAATGAGGGTGCCCGCGCTTGCGAGCTTAATCAAGCACATAATCAACAACATTCAGAGGATAAGAATGGCTACGACCACAGCAGTCCCCGGGAGCAGAGTTGCGGGCGGCAGCTTTTTGCTGGAATCGCCCGAGGAAGTCTTCACGCCCGAAGATTTCAGCGAGCAGCACAGGATGATCGGGCAGACGGCGGAGGAATTCACCGTCAACGAAATTCTGCCGAACGCGGAGAAGATGGAGCACAAGGATTTTTCCATCTCGCGCAATCTGCTGAAGAAGGCTGGCGAACTTGGGTTGAGCGGTGTGGAGATTCCCGAGGCTTACGGCGGCCTTGAGATGGACAAGGTGACCGCGGCCGTGATCGCCGACCACATTGCGAAGTACGCCGGCTTTGCCACCACCTGGGGAGCGCACAGTGGCATTGGGCTGCTGCCGATCGTTTACTTCGGCACCGAACAACAGAAACAGAAGTATTTGCCGCGGCTGGCCGCGGGCGAAATTGTGGGAGCGTATGCGTTGTCGGAGGCTTCATCTGGCTCCGATGCTATGAATTGCCGTACCCGGGCTACGCTCTCCAATGACAAATCGCATTACGTTTTGAACGGCGAAAAGATGTGGATTACCAACGCCGGATTCGCCGACCTGTTCACTGTGTTCGCGAAAGTGGATGGTTATGAGAAGCTGACCGCGTTTTTGGTGGAGAGGAGTTTTCCTGGTTTCTCGATTGGCGGCGAAGAACACAAGATGGGCATTCGCGGATCGTCGACTTGCCCAATCATTTTGAACGACTGCAAAGTTCCGGCGGAAAATCTGTTGGGCGACATCGACAAGGGGCAGGTGATCGCCTTCAACATTTTAAATATCGGGCGCTTCAAATTGGGTGCGATGTGCCTCGGCGGCGGACGTGTATCGCTGGAAAATGCGATCTCCTACGCCAAGCAGCGCAAGGCCTTCGGTAAAGCCATCGGCGATTTCGGCCTGGTGCGCGAGAAGATCGCCAACATGGCCACGCTGCTTTACATCGGCGAATCGCTGGTCTATCGAACGGTGGGCATGATGGATATGGCGCTGGGAGGGGTCGACAAGTCGGGCGCTGACGCGATGAAAGAGACGCGGAAGGCGATTGAGGAGTATGCGGTCGAGTGTTCGATCATCAAGGTGTGGGGATCGGAGATGATCGACTACATTGTCGACGAAACTTTGCAGATCTATGCCGGCTACGGCTTTGTGGAGGAGTATCCGGCGGAGCGCGCTTATCGGGATGCCCGCATCAATCGCATATTTGAAGGCACCAACGAAATCAATCGCCTGATCATTAGCGGTTTTCTGTTGAAGCGTGCCATGAGCGGGCAGTTGCCGCTGATGCCCGCGATCAAGAAGTTGATGGATGAAGTGCTGTCCGGACCTACGATGAGTGAAGACCTCAATGGCCCGCTGGCCGAGGAGCGCAAACTGGTTGGGCAGGCTAAGAAACTCGGCTTATTCGCGGCGGGATCGGCTACGCAGAAATATATGCAGACGATTCAGGACCAGCAGGAAGTGATGGGAGCGATTGCGGATATGACGATCGAAGCCTACGCGATGGAGTCAGCCGTCCTGCGCGCGCGCAAGATTGCCGACACGAAAGGCGAGGCTGCGGCGGCTTTCCCGATTGCTATGGCGCGCGTTTATCTCACTCAAGGCATGGAAAAGGTGGAAGCCGCGGCGAAGAAAGTCATCGCCGCCGTGGCCGATGGTGACATGCTGCGCACTCAGCTCGCGATTCTGCGCCGGCTCGCGAAGTACGAACCTTTCAACACGATTGCACTGCGACAGCAGATTGCACAGAAGATGATCGAGCGAGGGAAGTACGTCGTCGATTAACGATTGACGTTTTCAGCGCGTCGATACAGGGTTTCCTGTATGTTTTCCTTAAGGTCGTCGTTTCCAAGCATTCGAGCCAACACTGTTGCGGGAAGAAATTACCCTGGCTTCGCGAGGCCCTCGAGCCGGAGTCCTCTCTAATTTGTCTTTCGTTGATCGTCTCGACCAATCGCTTTCTGCAAAGTTTTCAATTACTTAGTTTCCTCTCGAAACAAACTGTGGGCAGCGAAAACGACGCCGCGGATTTTGGCATGCTAAGTGCTAAGTGGCTAACCGTCGTTCGCTGGCTTGCGCGCCACGTCTGAGTCAGGCCCTTCTTTGGCCCGCCGCCAGTCATTTCTTGAAGTCAAGATAAAAACTTGGAGGGATGTGATGAAAAGTACGCGGATACGTGTGTGCTTTGACCGGGCCCCAGTTTTTCTTGTAGCGATGGCGTCTCTATTCGTCTTCTCGGGTGTGGCTGCGGCGCAGTGGGTCTCGACAGCTACGCAGAGCGTTGGTCCCGCTCTCCTCAATGCCACGGCGCAAGGGTTAACGCCGCCGTCAACTCCAATCCATGTCAACGTCGGCTTGCAAATTCAAAATCGTGCGGCACTTGTGAACTATGTTCAGAGCATCACCACGCCGGGAAACCCGCGCTATGGGCAGGAATTGCAGCCCTCGGATTTTCTGGCCAGCTACGCTCCGACAAATACGCAGGTGAAGAACGTGGTGAGCTATCTGAATCAGCAGGGGTTTCAGAATGTGCAGGTCGAGCCGAATAACTTGATGATTTCCGCTGATGGAAGTGCATTGAATGTGAACCAGGCTTTCAATACCCAGCTTGAATCCTACCTGGTGAATGGAGCTTCGGTGTATGCCAATCTCGGCCCGGCGCAGGTTCCGGCCAATCTGGGGGGAATTGTGGCGGCGGTTCTCGGACTGAATAATTCAGCGGTCATGACAACGCCGACAGTGAGTGTGCCAAATTTTCCCGGATCGTACCGGCCCGCGAATTTGTGGCTGGCGTATGACGTTGGCACGACGCCCGCAGGTTCTAAAACCCCGATCGCGATCTTTGCCGAAGGCAATGTTAGCGGCGTAATCAGCGATCTTAGGTTAGCGGAGACGAACAACAAGTTGCCGCAGGTTCCGGTAACGGTGGAGCAAGTTGGTTTGGCCAGCACCGATGTTTCCGGCGTGGACGAATTCGATATGGATACGCAGTACTCGACCGGATTTGCCGGCACAGTATCGCGCCTATACATTTATGCCACCACGTCGATGAGCGATTCTGACATCGCACTGATGTTCAATCGTTTCGCGGCGCAGAAGCTGGCGCGAGCCGGCAGCGCGTCGTTCGGCCTGTGCGAGGCCTTCGCTTACCTCGATGGTTCGATGGTGGTAGACGACGATTCTTTTCTAGAGGCGGCCGCGCAAGGACAGACTGTATTCGCTTCGAGCGGCGATAACGGCTCTGCCTGCGGCGTTGCCGTGGGAGTCAACGGAGTGAGCGGAGCTGGTGCGCCTATGGTGGAGTATCCAGCATCATCGCCCTACGTGATCGCCGCGGGCGGTTCGACCCTGATCACTAATAGCGACGGAACCTATGACGAAGAAATTGCGTGGTATGCCAGTGGCGGCGGCGTCAGCGAGTTCGAAGCTCCGCCCTTCTGGCAGTCGGCGGTGAATCCGCTGGCCACCGCCGGCAAAGGCGTGCCGGATATCGCGATGGACGCCGACCCCAACAGTGGCGTCTACATCTGGCTGAATAGCACCGAGCAATGTTGTTATGGCGGCACCAGCCTTTCTTCGCCGCTTTCTCTGGGCGCGTTCGCTCGCTTCCAGAGTGCGCACTCAAACAAAGTTGGGTTCGCGGGGCCGGCGTTCTACGCTGGAGCGACGGCCGCTCCCAGTGCGGCATCTCCGGCCGGATATCACGACATCATTCTCGGGGCCAACGGTTTATACACGGCGTTGCCCGGGTATGACCTCGTGACCGGGCTGGGAACATTTGATGTATCGGCGTTTAATGCGGCTCTGCCCAAACACTAGGGCCGGGCGCACTCTCCGGGGAAGCGGATCGAATCCGCTTCCCTGACAGACGCTAATTCCTGAAGTCCGCACCAAAAACTGGTGCCATTGGCGGCACTTCTGATAAAACGCTGACATGAAAACAAGTCAGCAGGTCCTCGCCGCAGTCGCTGGTGTTCTTGTGCTGTCTTCCGTTCTCATTCCCCAGCAAGGGAACAGCCCATCGCATGGGCTCGCACCTACTCCCCCTATGGGGTGGAATTCCTGGAACAAATTTGGCTGCAACGTCAGCGAAGAGATGATCAGGAATATGGCGGACACGGTGGTCAAGTCTGGCATGAAAGAAGCTGGCTATCAGTACGTCAACATTGACGATTGCTGGCAGGTGAGCCGCGACGCGAATGCGAATATCGTCGTCGATCCCCAGCGTTTTCCGCACGGCATGAAGGCGGTTGGCGATTACATTCATTCGCTAGGATTGAAGTTCGGCCTTTATTCTGACGCGGGCACGCAGACCTGCGCCAGCCGTCCCGGCGGCCTCGGCCACGAATATCAGGATGCAATTCAGTACGCGGCGTGGGGCGTGGACTACCTGAAGTACGACTGGTGCCACACCAGCACGCAGGATGCGAAAGCTGCTTACGCAAATATTCGAGCCGCGCTCGACGCTGCGGGTCGGCCCATCGTCTTGAGCATCTGCGAGTGGGGAACGGCCAAGCCGTGGCTTTGGGGCAAGGAAGTTGGCGGCAATTTGTGGCGCACGACGGGCGACATTCAGGATAGATGGGCGGGGCTGGAAAAGTGGCCCGATGGAAGTTGCTGCTCGCATGGGATGCTGGCGATTCTGGATGAGCAGGTCGGATTGCAGTCCTATGCGGGCCCTGGCCACTGGAACGATCCTGACATGCTGGAAGTCGGGAACGGCGGCATGACCGATACTGAATACCGTTCGCACTTCAGCTTGTGGGCACTCCTGGCCGCGCCACTGATTGCAGGTAACGATTTGCGCGATATGCGACCGGAGATTCACGACATTCTCACGAATAAAGAAGTGATTGCGGTGGATCAGGATGCGGCGGGCCATGAGGGGGAGCGCGTTTGGAAGAGTGGCGATTTGGAAGTCTGGGCGAAGCAGTTGGGCGATGGCAGCCGCGCCGCGATTTTATTTAATCGGAGCGGCACTGAACAGGAAGTCGCGGCGAAGTGGGAGGATATTGGCTATCCCAGCCGCTTGCCCGCTTCGCTGCGCGACTTATGGCAGCACAAAGACTTGGGAAAGTTCACAGGAAGCTTTTCTGCAGCGGTGGCCTCGCACGGCGTGGTGATGGTTATCGTGAAGCCGTAGCTCTGCTAGACTGCAGATTTAATTCTTGGGGAAGTTTGGATCAGCCTTCACCTCTTCGATTTGCGCAGTGTGGCGCGCTGTGGGCCGAGATCAGGAGCAGCCACTGATAACCATCCATCGTGCCTAAGACCGGATGATCGAAGAAATGGGCGCGCAGATCATCGTTGGTAGTTCTGATGTAATCCATCGTGGCCTTTCGGCTGTCTTCGAAGGCTTTGGTGAGATCGGCTTCCGTCGCCCAGCGGCCGGTCGGCTTCAGAAATTCCGGAGCCTGCGCTTTGTGGCTGCGGTCGGGCACCCGCTGCAGAATAGTTTCGTCTTTGCCTTTTACTTGTTCGCGCTTCTCGGGCGTGGCCGGTGAGGTCATGATCTGCTTTTGGACCAAGCCGAGGAGAGAGGACTCCGACACCGCAATGTGCTCGGCGACTTCGGCTACGGACCAGCGGTCGGGCGCGGGTTTGAAGGTCCACTGCTTCGGCGAGAGTCCGGCGATCGACTGCAGAAAATTATCGTGCGTAATCTGAAAGCTCTTCAGCGCCGATTCGCGTTCCTCGGGAGTCAGGGTTGTTGCTGCGGTTTGAGCAGAGCTGGATAGGTTCAGAGCCAAGAACAAGAGGACCACAGCCGTAGCGTAATGCTTTTTCGTCGTCATTTAAGCGTCTCCCCAGATTACCTTTGAGTCGCCGGAAATCGCAGCCGCGCAATAGTAAATCACGCTTCGGACTTTTGCTTTAACTCTTGCATCACGCTCTGGATTAATTCTTTGGCATCGGTGAGGCTCTTCATGATGATTTGGATATCCATAACCGGCTTGCCCGGCCAGCGCTGACTCTGGCAGTAGACGCCGTGCTGGCCGACCAGGGCCATGGCATCGGTGATGGTGTCCATGGTCACGGCTAGGCGGCCGCGCGGGACTCCCATCATGGTCTCGTAGTGCTCCAATTCTTCTTGCTTTTCTTCAAATACCGGCATCTGTCGATTGTAACCGTCGCAACCAAGGGAGCATAATACCTATTCGCCCAGTAGTGTCTCGAAGTTATGCCAAGTATTGCTGACGCTGGCATAGTTATGGAGGCGACGCAGATCATCCTACGTCCGGCTCGCACCCAGGATTTCGATTTTTGTGAGCGTCTCTACTTTGCCGAAATGAAGGGAATCATTCAGGAATTGGACCTAGATATGGGCGCGCAGATGGCTAGCTTCCAGCGCCAGTGGGAGTTGCCGCAGGTTCGAATCATCGCCTTCAGCCGCGCTGACGCAGGCTGGTTGCAGACCGTGACTCGGGGCGATGCGCTCTTTCTAGGGCAACTCTTTGTGGATCGCCCCTTCCAACGGCTGGGTATCGGGACGCAGGTGATGAATCGCTTGATCGGCGAAGCTACACTCGTTGGCCAGGCGGTGACGCTCGGCGTTGTGAAAATTAATCCTGCCGTACGGCTCTATGAGCGATTGGGATTCCGCACTACACATGAAGATGATCACAAGTTCTATATGAGACGCGACCCAACGACCGAAACAGCGATTTCGAACCCGGACAGCGCCGCCTGCTGACGAATTTCAATCTGATTCGTCTAACACCTTTGCCCATTGCGAAGTCACTTAAAGGAGAGTCCATGCGAAAACGAATCGTGCTCTGTTCTTTCGTCGCCTTTTTATTCACCAGCCTCGCTTTCGCCCAGATGGGCGGCGGCAAGCCCAGTCCTGCGGCCTCAGCTAGTTGCGACCTCGGTGGGGGTAAAACCATTAAGACCGATTATTCCAGCCCGCGCATGAAAGGCAGAAAGATTTACGGCGACCTTGTGCCCTTCGGTGAGGTGTGGCGTACGGGCGCCAACAGCGCCACTACCTTCGTTACGAGCGCCGATGTGAACGTGGGCGGCAAGGCCGTGCCCGCAGGCAATTACACGATATTTACGCTTCCGACCGCGAACAAGTGGACGCTCATAATTAACAGGAAGACGGGCGAGTGGGGTATTCCCTACACGTACGAAGGCGATGAACTTGCGCGCGTAGACATGAAGGTTTCGAAACTGCCTGCGCCGGTGGAGAACTTTACTCTCGCCTACGATAAGTCGGCGAGCGGGTGCATTCTGCGCCTGGACTGGGAGACGACGCGGGCTACGGTCGATATTTCGGCAAAATAGAAATTGTTATGACGCCGGCTTCCAACGCAGGATGGGCTTGCGCGCCGCTGCAGTTTCGTCGAGGCGCGAAACCCGCGTGGAATGCGGCGCATCGAGCACCATCTGGGCGTCTTCTTCAACTTCTTCAGCGATCGACTTCATGGCGTCGACGAAGAGGTCCATTTCTTCTTTTGATTCGCTTTCGGTGGGCTCGATCATGAGCGCGCCGGGAACGATCAGCGGAAACGCCGTGGTGTAGGGGTGAAAGCCGTAGTCGATGAGACGCTTGGCGATGTCCATGGTGCGTACGCCTTTTTTCGCCTGTAGTTTGTCGCTGAAAACTACCTCGTGCATGGTGGGCGTTGAATAAGGCAGATCGTAGGTTCCCTCAAGTCCCTTGCGAATGTAGTTCGCGTTCAGCACCGCATCTTCGGTAGTCTGGCGCAGGCCGTCCGGACCGTTGGCCTGAATGTAGGCGAGCGCGCGAACGAACATTCCGAAATTTCCGTAAAAAGCTCGTACGCGTCCCACCGATTGCGGGCGATTGTATTCGAAGCCTAACGTGCCGTCGGCTTTGGTGATCACTACCGGCGTGGGCAGGAAAGGCTCTAGAATTTTCTTGATGGCTACCGGACCCGACCCTGGCCCTCCCCCGCCGTGCGGAGTGGAAAACGTTTTGTGCAGGTTCAGGTGCATTACGTCTACACCGAAATCTCCAGGACGCACTTTGCCCACTAGCGCATTCATGTTTGCACCGTCCATATACAGCAGGCCACCTTTGGCGTGGAGGATGTCGGCGATCTTGTGAATCTGCTGCTCGAAGACTCCCAGCGTATTGGGGTTGGTGAGCATGAGCGCGGCAACATCTTCGTTCATCTGCGCTTCGAGCGCGGCAATATCGACCATGCCGCGCGAGTCGGACTTCAAATTTTCGACGGCGTAATCGACCATCGCGGCGGTTGCGGGGTTCGTGCCGTGAGCGGAGTCTGGAATAAGAATCTTCTTCCGCGGACGCCCTTGCGCGTGATGGTAAGCGCGCACCATGAGCAGGCCAGTCATCTCGCCATGCGCACCGGCGGCCGGCTGCATGGTGATGGCATCCATGCCAGTGATCTCGATCAGGCATTCGCTTAGCGTTTTCAGAATCCGTAACGCGCCCTGGGAGATTTTCTCGGGCTGATAAGGGTGGCCGTTGGCGATTCCCTCCACGCGCGCCACCGCTTCGTTCACTCGCGGGTTGTACTTCATGGTGCAGGAGCCGAGCGGGTACATTCCGAGATCGATGGCGTAGTTCCACGTAGACATGCGTGTGAAGTGGCGGATGATTTCGATCTCGCTCACTTCGGGCATGTTGCCGAGATCTTTTCTTTCCGCGGAACCCAGTAGCTTCGCGGCATCGACTTCAGGCACGTCGAGCGGCGGCAACTTGTACGCAGCTTTTCCCGCCGAAGATTTTTCGAAGATCAAGCCTTCGTTTTGATTCACGTGACGGGAGGCTTTGCGAATCGTTGGCTTCATCGCACCACCTCTACTACGTTTTCTTCTTTGGGCGTCGAGTTTTCAACGTCGGCGACAACTCCTAGCGCCTTGTCGATTGCAGTGCGAGTGGTCAATTCTGTGCAGCACCACAGAGCTGCGTTTCCGAGCTCGGGATAAAATTTCTTTAACGGCAGGCCGCCGACTATTTTGTGCTCCAGCAACCGGGCGTTGATCGCGTGAGGATCTTCATCGGTCTCTGCCACGAATTCGTTGAAGCGCGGGGCGGCGCCGAACAAAACTTTGCCATGCTTCGCGAATTCTGCAGCGGCGTAAGCGGTCTTGGCCAGATTCTGTTTGGCCAGCTCCTTCAAACCAACTTTGCCGTATACGTTCATGAAGATGTTGACCATAAGCGCGACCAGAGCCTGGTTGGTGCAAATATTCGAGGTCGCTTTTTCGCGGCGGATGTGCTGCTCGCGAGTGGCTAGGGTGAGCACGAATCCGCGCCGGCCTTGTTTGTCGACGGTCTGGCCCACTAAACGGCCGGGCATCTGGCGCACAAATTTATCGCGGGTTGCAATCACGCCACAGTAAGGGCCACCGAAACCGAGGGGCACGCCGAACGATTGCGCCTCCATGGCAATTACGTCAGCGTCGCGCGGCGGCTCGACGATTCCGAGCGAGACGGCTTCGGCGATTGAAACTACCAGCATCGCTCCGTGCTTGTGTGCGATTGAGGCGATCGCAGTCATATCTTCTATAGTGCCAAAGAAGTTTGGAGACTGGATGAGCACGCACGCGGTCTCTCGCGTAATCGACTTTTCCAGTTCGCCTAGATTCACGCGACCGTCGGCACCGAAATTCACGCTGGCCAGCGGCATGCCCTGATGCGTGGCATAAGTTGCCAGGACTTCGCGATACTCGGGATGGATGCTGCGGGCTACGACGACCGAGCGCCGGCCGGTGAGGCGCACGGCCATCATCACTGCTTCGGCGGCGGCTGTCGAACCGTCGTACATCGAAGCATTGGCAACTTCCATGCCGGTTAGTTCACAGATCATCGTCTGGAATTCGAAGATGGATTGCAGCGTGCCCTGCGAAATCTCCGCCTGGTAGGGCGTGTAGGCTGTGAGGAATTCGCCGCGCGAGATTAGCGAATCGATGATCACCGGCCGGTAATGCAGGTAAGCGCCTGCGCCCAGAAAGCTGGCATAGCCTTCACCATTTTCTTTCGAGCGCTGGCGGAAGTAGTCGACAATCTCCGACTCTGCCATCTGGCGCGGGATTTTGAGGTCGCGGCTGAGGCGATATTCGGCAGGGATCGGGGCAAATAAGTCGTCGACGGAATCGATCCCCATTGCCTTCAACATGGCTTCGCGGTCGGCGGTAGATTTTGGCAAATATCGCATGGAAAATGATTAGATGAAGCTCAAGGTCGGTTCGATTGAGCGGGCCGCGTTGCCGTTTGAACCGTAGGCAAAATTACGCACCGAAGCGCGCGGTTTTTCAAATCTGGTCAGTGTCCACCTTCTTCGGCGACGAATTTTTCATAATCCGCGGGGGAAAGAAGCGAATCCAGTTCGCTAGCGTTTTTTAGCGTGATCTTCACCATCCAGGAGGCGTGGGGATCCTTATTTACTTTCTCCGGAGAGGTGGCGAGGTCGGCGTTGGTTTCCGTTACGGTGCCCGAGGCCGGGGAAAACAAGTCCGACACCGCCTTGACGGACTCGACCGTGCCGAAAGTATTACCCGCCGTTAGTTCAGCGCCTACCTTGGGCATATCTACGAACACGATGTCGCCGAGCGAGTTCTGGGCGTAGTCGGTAATGCCGATGGTGGCTGAGGAGCCGTTGGACTGAATCCACTCGTGCTCTTTCGTGTACTTGCGATCTGTAGGATAGGCCATGATGCGTCTTGCTCCTAGCTTTATCGTAATCTCCGGCTGTGGCGGCGGGAGACCGGCGCTACCGTAGCTCTCACTTCTTCGGTCTTTTATAAAACGGAGTCGGCACTATCTGGGCTCCGACGCCTTGCCCACGGATGTCCACATTTAAGGCTTTACCCACTGCGGCGAACTCGGGCGGTACATAGACTAGCGCAATATTTTTCTTCAGGAAGGGCGCGGGCGATCCGCTGGTTACGTAGCCGATCTCGCGTCCACCCTCGTCGAGGACTTTGTAGTCATCGCGCGCGATGCCGCGCTCGGTCATCTCGAGGCCTACTAGCGTGCGTTTCACGCCTTCAGCCTTCGCCTTTTCCAATGCGCGGCGGCCGATGAAATCAGGCTTCTCCATTTTGCAGAAGCGGTCGAGGCCAGCCTCCCAAACATTAATGGTATCGGAAATTTCGTGGCCGTAGAGCGGCAGTTTGCCTTCGAGGCGTAGCGTGTTGCGAGCGCCTAGGCCGCAGGGAACTAGACCGAATTCTTTACCAGCAATCAGAATTTCGTTCCACACACGGGCGCTGGTGGCTTCATCGGCAGGCACGTAAATTTCGAATCCATCTTCCGCGGTGTATCCGGTGCGGGCAATCAGTATATTTTTCAGGCCGCAGGCCGTACCGCGCGTTACCCAGTAGAATTTCACTGCGCTTAAGTCGGCGTCCGTCAGCTTTTGCAGAACATTGACAGCTTTCGGGCCCTGAATGGCGATCTGGGTGAAGTCGTCGGACAAGTTTTCGACCGCGCAATCGAATCGCGTCGTGTTGTCGCGCACCCAGCCGAAATCCTTTTCGCGAGTGCCGGCATTGATTACCAGCAGATATTCATCTTCGCCGAGCCGGTGAACGATTACGTCGTCAACAAAAGTACCTTGAGGATAGAGCAGAGCGGAATATTGCGCCTGCCCTATCGCCAGCCGCGATGCATCGTTCATGGAAATATGCTGAACCGCTGCCAGAGCCTGCGGTCCGGCCAGGCGAATATCGCCCATGTGGCTGACGTCGAAAATACCCACGCCTGTGCGCACGGCCATGTGCTCGTTGATGATGCCGCAGCCGATTGCGGCGGGATACTCCACTGGCATATCCCAGCCGTTGAAGTCGACCATCTTCGCTCCCATCTGGCGATGGACGGCGTTGAGCGCGGTTTTGCGGATGGTGGGCGTGGCTTCTACGGACGACAAAATCTAACCCTCTGGCGGCAGTGAATATTACCGTAACACGTGGTTTTTCGGGCGGTCAAACCCGGGTCAAAACAGGGGGGCTTTAACACAGAGGACACAGAGGTTCACGGGGCGAAGTCTGACTATCTGCCGAACTGGACTGTCACGTGCGCTCCGGCGGCCACGTGCGTGCCGGGGAGCGGGGATTGCTGCCTGGCGATGCCGCTGCCCGTGGCTTCGATTTCTAGTCCGGACTCTTGGGCTGCTTCTACGGCTCCGCGCACGGTTTTGCCGACGAAGGAGGGGACCTCGATTCCGCCTTGCTCGACCTCTAGAACTACCGTTCCCGTCATTGGCGGCTTGGGCGAACCGGTGTCGTCACTGCTGGCTACAGATTCCGCGGAAGCTTGCGGAAGGTCGGCCTTGGCGGCCGGTGGCGGCTCCGCTTCTTTGAGGGCTGCCTGCACCATATTTCCTTCACTGTTGGCAGTCGCGGGCATAGCCTGCCCTGAGCTTGTCGAAGGGAGCGCCCGCGCCACACTGGGCTTGCCCGCTCCGGCGTCTGCGTTCACTTCGGCGGTTTCGAGTGGTTCGCCAGGATGGTCGGGGGTTTCGTCATCCAGATCTTTATCGCTCTTCACGCTTGCTTTCGCCAGCAGCAATTGATGATTGGGAGCTAGCGGCAAGTCGTGCGGCGTATGCAGATATTCGAGCACCTGTTGGGCTACGCGGCGAAATACGGGGGCGGAAACCTGGCCGCCTTGATGAAGCCCTACGGCGGAATCGAGAATCACGGCGACTACAATCTGCGGATTATTCAGCGGAGCGAATCCCGCGAACGAGCCGATATACTTTGTCTTTGAGTAAACGCCCGTGGCCGGATCTACTTTTTGTGCCGTGCCGGTTTTTCCCGCCGATGTATAACCTTCCAGAACGGCTTTGCGGCCCGTGCCTTCTAGAACTACCTTCTGCATCATCGACCGCATCTCCGCCGCGGTGTAGCTGGAAATCACTCGCCGCGAATTACCGGGGTGAAACGCCACCGACTGAGGAGAGCCTTGCGGATCGACTGTCCCGGCGACGATTCGGGGCGCGACCCAAACTCCATCATTGGCAAACGTGGAAATTAGTCCAGCCAATTGAAGGGGAGAGATGCCAATCTCCTGTCCAATCGAAATCGCGGCAATGGAGACTTTCGACCAACGGCTCGGAGGCTTGGTCAGGCCGCGCGTTTCGCCGGGCAATTCGATGCCGGTTTGCTGTCCGAATCCGAAGGCGCGAATGTATTTGTAGTAGCGGTCCTCGCCCAGGCGCAGCGCGATCTTGATCGAACCCACATCGCTCGACTCGGCTAGCACTCCCCAGACCGGCAGAAGGCCGTGCGGCTTAGAGTCGCGAATGCGCATGCCGTTATAAACGATGGATCCCATCTGGCAGTCAAAGATTTCGTTCGGGTTCGTGAGCTTCTCTTCGAGAGCCGCAGAAATCGTCACCAGTTTGAAAGTCGACCCGGGCTCGTAGATGTAGCTCACGGCGCGGTTTGTCAGCGCATTGGGAGTGATCTGCTTACGCAGGTTGGGATTGAAGGTGGGGCGGTTGGCAAGCGCGAGAATTTCTCCGGTGTGCGGATTCTCTACGATTACCGTGCCGGCAATCGCCTGCGTATCATGAATCGCCTGATCGAGTTCTTTCTCGGCGATGTACTGAATATTTTTGTCGAGGGTGAGGACTACGCTCTCGCCAGGCTCCGGCTGCTTTTCGACGTCGGAAAACCACTGGCGGCGGGCATCGACTGAGATAAACATTTTTCCCGCGCGGCCGCGCAGTTGATCGTCGAAGGCGTGCTCGATGCCGCTCTGGCCGGAGTCCTCCATGCCAACCGTACCCACCACCTGCGCCGCAAGGTCGCGGGCAGGATAGAAACGCTTTGGTTCTTTTTGAAAATGGATGCCCTGAAGGTTCAGCGATTTGATGCGCTCAATGGTTTCGTCATTGGCTTTGCGCGCCACCCAGCAAAAAGTTTTGTGGCTGCGGCAGTCGGCCAGCACCACGTTGTGATCGTCGCCGGTGATGCGAGTGATTAGGGAAACTGCAGTGGGCAGGTCTTTTACTTCTGTGGGCACCGCGAAGGCCGAATCTACTAACACCGACATCGCCAGTTCGTGACCGGCTCGATCGAAGATTACTCCGCGTTTGGCAGAGAGCGGGATCTCGCGTTGCTGCTGGTGCTCGGCCTGCTTGACGAAACTGCCGTAGCAGAATATTTGGAGATAAATCAGGCGTCCGCAGATGGCCAGGCACCAGACGAACAAGATCGCGCCCAGGAGATAGAGGCGTGGATTCTTGCCGAGGTTGGAATTGGCTGCCATGAAACCGTCGTCGGTCGTTAGTCGCTGGTCGTTGACTCTGAGACAAACATGGCGGCCTGCAAACAGGCCGCCGGCTGAGATCGACCGAGCTTCGCTCGGCGGCCGGATCGAAGATCCGGCCCCACACTATTGTCCTACTAGCAGCATTGCTGGTTCGGCGCTGGCCATCACCGGAGCGTCTGCCTCGGCGGGCGATGCATCCATGCGGATCACTTGTCCCGGCTCGGGCGGCACGAGGCCCATGCGGCGCGCCATCAAGTCGATTCGTTCCGGGTCGCGCAATGACGCATCTTCCAGGCGGAGGGCGCGGTTCATCTCCGTGAGGTTATTCAGTTCGCGCTTCGCCGATTCGATCTGATAGCCATATTCGATTGCGCGGAAATGCTGCCAGGCATAGGTGAAGACCAGCAGAAACAAAACGGCGAGGGCGGTGCCGAACTGCTTCATCTCGCGATTGCGGCCGGGGTCCTCTACTTTCACCAGGCGCGAGTTGTCGATGGCCTTGGCGAAATAGATTTCCGGCGTGCCGGTGAAGAACGTGTTTCGCCGCGCTGCCGGAAAGGTGGTTCGAATTGCCGCTGCTGCCGCCATTTATGCCGCTCCCGCGTAGATTCGTTCACTGTGCTGCATCAGCGGAATCTGCAGAGCAAACATGCGCTGCAGTTCCCGCTGTTCGGCGATCTGCTTTTGTAGAGCGCCCTGCTCGGCTCGCGCCACCAGCGCCGTCAGATCCTTGATAAAAGTTCCCTTGTACATTTCCCGACCTCAGAATTTGGATTCCTACCACGGAACCCTGAAACCCGGCTTCGGGCTTCGGCTTTCGGCTCTTTGTAATTTGGGCTTTTCGCTTAAGCCCGATAGCCGAAGCCTGCGGCCCGCTGTCAGAACCTGAACTCCCGGCACGCCATTACAGCTGTGCCGGGGACTCCGGCAGGTTTTCCGGAATCAAACTTTTTCCGCTGCCCGCAATTTCGCGCTGCGGGCCCGCGGATTGCGATCTTGCTCTTCTAAAGATGCTGTGACCGGTTTCCTGGTCAGCACCCGGAAGTACTTGTCCTGAATACTGCCTTCGCGGAAGGCATCCTTTACGATGCGGTCTTCCAACGAGTGAAAGCTGATCACCACCACGCGTCCACCGGGCTTCAGAATCCGGGGCGCCGCTTCGAGCAGCGCCTTCAGATCGTCCAGTTCGCGGTTTACGAAGATTCGGAGAGCTTGAAAAGTTAATGTCGCGCGATGAATCCTACGGTCATATCTGTCTTGACCCCGATTCATTGGCCGGGCCGCGGCTGATATGACATCCGCAAGGTGTGCGGTAGATCGTATCGGCCGCGACCGGACAATGGCTCTGGCGATTCTCCGCGACCTCCTTTCCTCTCCGAATTCGTAAATCACATCGGCAAGCTCGCGCTCGTCGAGGTGGTTTACCACTTGTTCGGCGGTACGCTCACTCTGCGGGTCCATCCGCATGTCGAGCGGTCCATCCGCCTGAAAACTGAATCCACGTGCGGCATCGGAAAGCTGCAAGCTGCTTACGCCGATGTCGGCTAGTAAACCGTCGATGGTCGCTGGTCGTTGGTCGTTCGCAATTTCACCGAAGGATTGATGCCGCAACGTAATCCGCGGCCAATCGGGTTCGCCAACGACTAACGACGAAAGACTAAGGACGGTTTTCGCTCTTTCCAGCGCCGCTGGATCTTTATCTAGCCCAATCAAATGTCCCGGTGCGCCTAGGCGTTTTGCGATTTCGTAACTGTGCCCGCCCAAACCCACCGTGGCGTCGATATAGGTCCCGCCACGCCGCACGCTTAAAAAGTCGATCGCTTCTTTTAAAAGAACCGGAACATGATTTGGTGAAAGCTGGCTCGCTTCCCTGCCACCACCATGCCCAACCCCCTGAGGGGTGTCTGTTGAACCCTCGCCCACTAGATGCCCAATTCGTCGAGCGTCTTCTCATCGTCAGGCGTGAACTTTTCTTCTCGAACTTTCTTCTGGTACGCTTCGATGTTGCGGACTTCCAAGTACGTCTGATATCCGCTTACGGCAACCTCGCCCTTGATCTGCGCGGACTCGCGCAGCAGTTGCGGAATCAGCAGGCGCCCCTGACCATCCATCTCGACGACCTGACCCCAGTAATTCACCTTGCTCAAAAACTTTTTCTTCGTAGGATTGAAAGTGGAGAGCCCGGCCAGCTTCTGCTCGATCCGCTCCCACTCCTCGAAGGGATATATCTGGGCAACATCCCCGTCTAAGCTCGTGATATAGAATTGCGTGTTGTACTTCTCGTCGATCACACGCTTGAACTCGGCCGGGACCTTTAACCGTCCTTTTTCGTCGACGCGAGTTGGGTGATTGCCGCGAAACATAACTTGTCATCCTGAGGCGACGGTTTTTGTCGCTGAAGGATCTCTCGACTATGACTGCAACCGGGGAGGCAAAAGCGGCGCAAAGTATGGTCAATCTCGGTTGGTTCGGGCTGTTTGTCGTGCTTTTGGGTCGGTTTCCCACCGGCTCCTCGATATCAGCGTTCCGTTCCCACGGCCCTAACTGTCTTTGCCACTTCCTACCACTTTGTACCACATCTTACCCGTAAGTCATTGATTGTCAAGAGGAAACTTGAAGGTAGGGGTCCAGCTGTAGGACGAAATCCACAAAATACGAGGCCTTGTGGTTAACTGGGAATACGACCACAAGAGGTGGGGTTTAGGCTTCTGGTTCCTTCGCTATTTATTCGCTTCGATTTTGCTTGCACTGCGCGCCCAGCGCGCAGTTTGTTGTGGAAAAGGCGGGCGGGCAGAATATTGGCCCGGGCATCTCCGAGTTGCGCCCGGCCGAAGGCCGGAGCGGCTGTCGCCACATTCTTTCCTATAGACTTCAAGCAGCGCTGAGCCGTGCTGCCTGAGCTTCCGACTCCAATTCGAGGTCTGGGTTCCTTTCCCTGTTCCACGCGTCTTCGCGTTTTTTTCTAATTCGCAGAACTTGCCGCGCGTTATGCCGGCTGCGACCGAGACTAGAATCGACCGCTTACAGATCGCCCATCCTACTACGTCGCGGAGCCAGAATTCGATCAGCGCTCAACAGGCCGCCGGAGTTGGCACGGTGATCGTGACTTCCTTTCGCATGTTGTCTTTCCTGCCGGTGCGCACACAATGGATCGCACGCATCACGGAGTTTGAGTGGGATCATCATTTCGCCGACGTGCAGCAGAAGGGACCGTTCAAGCGCTGGCATCATCGGCACGAATTTGTGGCGGAGAGGCGCAATAGCGTGGATGGGACTTTGGTGCGCGATGTGATTGAGTATGAGGTGGGATTCGGATTTCTGGGGCGGCTGGCGAACCTGATTTTCGTTGAAAGACAGATGCGTGTCACATTCGCCGCGCGGCAGAAGATTCTGCCTGATTTGCTGGCATAGCGCCGCCGTCTCGGCAGCTTCGTTCAAGACCGTACAGTTATTTCGCTCCGTAGGATGCGAGAGCAAGATGCTCTTGCGACAACCGGCGGGACGCCGGCGCTACTGCCTTGCGCCAGCGATGTCAGTAGACTGCGTTTCCGGCTCGGCTGGTATGGATTTGTCCGGCTTCCACGGAGATGGAGTAGGCTTCGCCGCCGTCGCCGCTCCAGTCGCGGATATCGAAAGTAGATCCGGCCAGGGCGCGATAGGCCGCTACACTGCGGAGGGTCAGCGGTTGCGCAGGTTTGCAAACCGTCGGGGCCTCGGTGACTTGCAAAAAGTAGACGCCTAATCCCGGGCCAACTACTTTAGCCCGACCATTCGGCTCTACCAGCAGTGCAGATTTCTCATCGATGGCAATCTCGCGCGGGGTTTTCGACCAGCCATCCTGCACGATCCGCGCCAGAAATCCCAGGCTGCGGCCCATGCGGTCGCGTTTGGCGAAGTGACTGTCCGTAAGAACGTTTTCGAGGCCGGGTACCTTAAGAAAGTCGCTGACCAGTGTGACACGCTTGGCGTAAGGATCGGCGAGCACTTCGCGCGAGGTTAGGTCGGCGTCATCCGGTTTGTCTTCGAGGCAGCCGTAGACGAATTGCCCCATGACGGCAAGTCCGGCACTGGTACCGCCTATCGGCTTGCCTAAGGACACGTGCGCGTTAATCGCCTCTTCAACCGGAGTTCCCTTCCAGAAATTTACGTAGCGGGATTGGTCACCGCCGGCAATAAAGATGACTTCGGCCTGCGAGATAATTTCTACAGCGCGCGGCTCCATCGCGGCCTTGCGGGTGGGAATGATCAGCGTGGCTACGGAGTTCGTCTGGCACAGACCGCTGACGTAGGGGTTGTAATCGGCGCTGCCGTGGGCGCGCAGAATCAAAAAATCTCCGCCACTCCCCTTAGCGCAGAGCCAGCGGAACGCTTCGTCAAGATCGTCGCCGCCGCCCATCATGGCGATTCCGGCCTGGGCGCGGGTTTGCGCATCGTTGGGATTGCCTTGGCGAATGTACTTCAGATGAGAAGTGCGGCCGAAAGCTGCGATAGCAGAAAACGTCAGGATGACAAGCAGGAGGCTTGCGGCTCTCATGGTGTGTTTAGTCCACGGCTTTATTTTGCTGGCTCGACAACAACCGCGGTGCCATAGGCCAGAACTTCCGTGACGCCCTGCATCACCTCGGTGGCGTCATAGCGCGCGCCGACTACGGCGTTGCCGCCGAGTTCGGCCGCGTGCTGCAGCATCAGATCAAAGGCTTCGGCTCGCGTTTTCTCGCAGAGGTTCGTGAGCAGCGTGATGTTGCCGCCGACCAGCGTCTGCAATCCGGCGCCAATGGTACCAAAGATGGAGCGCGAGCGGACCACAATGCCGCGCACCACGCCCAGCGTTCGCGTGACGCGAAAACCATCAAGCTCGAACTGCGTCGTGACCATATTGTGTGCGACCATGCGTCCTCCGCCGCTGTAACCTGCCATGGCTGTCATGGAGTTTCTCCCTTCGACTCGTTAGCCGATCCGGTGAACGAGCAGCTAACTATAGCGCGACGCGGAGCCGCGTGCGACACCGAATGCTCGTGCAGGAGGCGGGCCGTGTCAGACTATTTACCTGGCCTTATCGGACGTAGTGAGGCAAACCAGTCCGGCGTGATTTTTTGAGAAGATTTCTCTTTCTTCAATTTGCCACCCTGGAGTATAAGGGAGGCGGAATTGAAGCCCGCCCTCCCCCGAACGCTCTTGGAGGTTTCCCGTGAAGCAGTTGACTTTTTTATGCGCCTTACTGGCGGCTACCACTTTGGTACGGGCCGCTGTCATCAAAGTACCTTCCCAGCAACCGACTATTCAGGCTGCCATCGACGCGGCCAAGAATGGCGACATCGTTTGGGTGGTCCCCGGCACCTACTTCGAGAACATCAACTTCATGGGCAAGGCCATTTTGGTTGAGAGCTCGAACGGTAACAAAGTCACTACTATTGATGGCGGTAATGCCAACAGCGTGGTCACTTTCAACAGCGGTGAAGGTTTAAAGTCCGTGTTGCACGGCTTCACTATTCAGCACGGGAGCGCCAGCCTAGACGGCGGTGGAATCTACATTGAGAGCGCCTCGCCCACGATTACGGGAAACATCATTACGAATAACACCGCCTGCGCCGATGGCGCCGGCATTGCGGTAAATTTCTCCTCTTCCCTAGTACAGGGCAATACCATCTCAAACAACTCGGGGCCGCATTGTGATCTATCAGGCGCAGGAGTGAGTATCGGCGGCGCCGGCTCGGCCCAAATTATCGGGAATTTAATCGAGAACAACATAACCATCTCTGGGGACGGTGGTGGAATCGAGCTCTTCGCGGCAGGCACTCCCACACTGAAGAACAACATCATTACTGGGAATGTTGCGAAAGGCATCTCGCCATATAGCGCCGGTGGCGGCATTTGGATTGTCAACGATTCCGACGCGCTTATTGTTCAGAACCTGATCTACAACAATACGGTTGCAGGCTTAGGGTCGGGAATCTATGTGAGCGTACCAGCCAACAGCCGGGGGCCTCTGCTGGTCAACAATACGATTGTAGGGACGAGTTCGTCGCCGCAGGGTTCGGCTGTGTGGGCGGGCGGCTTTGACAATCAGGTACAGTTCTTCAACAATCTGATGATTGGTGCCAGCGGCACGAATGCCGTATATTGCGATTCGACCTACCAGGAGACCCCGCCAACTTTCACCAACAACGACGCCTACAGCGCCAGCGGGAGCGGCTTGCAGGGGACGTGTTCAGCGCAGGCCGCCAGCAACGGAAACATCTCGGCGAACCCTACTTTCGCCGCTGGTGCGATGAATTTCCGCCTGAAGAAAGGATCGCCGGCAATCGATGTCGGCGACAACTCGGCTCCAGACATTCCGCCGCTTGATCTGGCCGGCAAACCCCGCATCGTCGATGGCAACGGAGATGGCGATGCCATTATCGACATGGGCGCTTACGAGTATCAGCCACCGCAGTAATCATTCCAGAGCCGCAGTGACGAAGAACTCCCGCGAAGTGCCGTCGTACTCGAATCGCAGCAGATTGGGCTTGCAGCAGACCTGGCAGTCTTCGACATAGGACTGCCGGCGTCCCGAGGATTCGTCGACGGTGGTGGAGTTCCACTCGCCACAGCCGGCGCATTGGAAGCCTGTTTCCATCGGGAACTACGCTCGATATTTTGCCCGCTGCTGAGCTGGCGTCCCGCCAGCTCGACGGCCGGCGGGACTAATGCTTGGCTATTTCGACGGTACTACTTGCAGATTGTTGGTCACCGAGAAGATGCCGGACACGCCATTGGCGCGAATACCAGCTACATTCTTGTCGGCTTCATTGTCGACAACGCCTTCTAGCGTGACGTGCGCATTTTTCACGATGATACGAATCGGCTTCTGCACCCCTAGGGAGTACTTCTCCAGGCTGGGGTAGCCGTAGATCGCGCGAAACAAGCGCAGGCGCAAGCGATCGTCAATCGGCGCAGGGGGAAGAACTTCAATCTGGTTATCGACCTTCTCGACGCCCTCGATTCGCTTGACGGAGTTCTCGGCGTCGGATTTCAGAACCGGGCGCACGACCTGGCCCAGCAACGTGACGGTGTCGCCATCCACTTTGTAGGCGATGTAATCGAAGACGCCAAAATACGGCAGCATGAGAAGTTCGTGGCGAACTTCCCGGATAATGCGGTCGGTGGACTTAGCGGAAGGCTGGTTGCGATCCTGTGCCACCCCCAGGGTTGTGACGGCGATCAAAGAGACCGCCAAAATTAAAAACTTGTGCTTCATAGCTTCGCTCCTTAACACGAAGTTACTGCAACAATGTGGATTCCTTTACGCCTCAAAGGGATGCGGTAAATATGCGAGAAAGAAAAAAACTAAAGCGAGGGCGGATCATGAAATTAGTTGGATGCTGCTGACGTGAAGAATACCGGTGGTCGGGTCCAAAATCCCTTCGACTCGGACACGCTTCCCGTCAAAGGGCTTGGCTTTGTCCGCGTCGTCGAGCTTGAAAGTGAGACTGTCTCCAGTCTGCAAGACATAGCTGCTTTCAACCTTGGCGATAACACCCGTGACCGTGCGCGCGGTTTGGGCATCAGACTCAGCCTGCGGTGCGTCGGGGTGCGCTTGCTGCCGCGACACCGGCTCCGGCTTCTGAACCTCCGACCAGGCGATCAGCTGTGAACCCAGGATTCCATCGTTACCATCGGGCGCGGGGTCGGTGGGAGGCTGCTGTGCGGTCAGGGTTCCCGCCAGGATAAAAGTCGCTAATATTGTTCCTAGTAGCATCGTTCCGCCGGCGATCGCTGCCTTGACTGCGAAGCTTTTTGCCGCGAATGCGGGCCATCGATTTTTCCCAGTCATCGAAATTCTCCAGTCCATCTAGCAAGCGCCTTTTATCCTGCCTTTGTTTTAGCATTCGGGAACCAGTGGCGACATCGGAGAGATGCCGCAGGATGGCCTACGGTGTTTGCGGTACCGCGCAGTTTGTGGCACAAAGGAAGTGTTACTTTGTTTTCAGACACCTAGAAGAACGTCCGTCAGCAGTCAGCGAGGATTGGTCATGCCGCACTTGAGCCCGCACGACGTGATGACGATGTTCATGGCGCTGGCCACGCTGCTGGGCTGCGCCAAGCTGGCGGCGGAGTTGATGCAGAAGATCGGCCAGCCTTCGATTCTGGGGGAAATCTCGGTCGGCATTTTCTTAGGGCCTACCGTGCTGGGTCATTACCGGCCGCAGTTATACCAGACTATTTTTCCTACCACCGGGCCGATGCCGATCGTCCTCGACACCGTCACTACGCTGGGCGTGGTCTTCTTTCTTTTGACTGCCGGGCTTGAAATCGACCTGCGCAGCATTTTCCGCCAAGGCAAGAGCGCATTGCTCGTAAGCATCTTCGGCGTGGCCTTTCCCTTTGCCGCCGGCTTTCTCGCGGCCAGCGCCTTTCCCGACTACATGGGCGCGGTTTCTGGAGGTGGAGAAAATATTCTCATCTTCGCGCTCTTCGTCGGCACTGCGCTCTCCATTTCGGCGCTGCCGGTCATCGCCAGGATTTTGATGGATCTGAATCTGCTGCGCACCGAGGTGGGGACGGTCATCATTTCGTCGGCTATGTTTGACGATTTGGTGGGATGGATTTTGTTTTCCTTCGTGCTGGGAATGTTGCATCCGCCCGCGGGAAGTACCCCAGGCGAAGGCGTGAAGCACACGATCGTGCTGGTGCTGGTATTCGTCGGGCTTACGCTGACGCTGGGGCGGTGGCTGATCGACAAAATTCTTCCCGTGCTGCAGGCGCACACCACGTGGCCGGGCGGCGTTCTGGGATTCGTCTTCACGCTCACTCTGGCCGGAGCCGCATTCACCGAGTATGCGGGAATTCACGCCGTTTTCGGGGCGTTTGTGATTGGCATCGCGATTGGAGAATCGGGACATCTACGCAAGCGAACCTCGGAGCACATACACCAGATCGTGACGAACGTCTTCGCGCCGTTTTTCTTTGCCAGCATTGGATTGCGGACCAACTTCGCCGCCAATTTCCATCTGGGATTAACGGCGACGGTGATTGGCGTAGCTTGCCTCGGCAAGCTGGTGGGGGCGGGGTGGGGCGCTCGACTCGGCGGCATGGACAAGACCTCGTCGCTGGTGGTGGGACTGGCGATGAATGCGCGCGGAGCCATGGAGATCATCCTGGGAATTCTGGCGCTGCAGGCCGGCTTGATCCGCGAAACAATGTTTGTGGCGCTGGTAATCATGGCGCTGTTCACATCCTTGGTGTCGGCGCCAGCTATTAATTTTTTGGTGAGCCGGCGACGTAAGCTGACTCTGAAAGACACAGTTGAAGCGAAACTTTTCCTGCCCCACCTGGCGGCGAAAACCCGGCTGGGAGCGCTGAAGGAGATGTGTGAAGTAGCCGCCGATGCAGTGAGCAATGCTCCCGAACGATTGTTCCGCCTGGTTTCGGAGCGAGAGCGGGTGCTGGCCAGTGGCTGGGAAAACGAACTGGCAGTGCCCTATGCTCGTGTGAATGGCTTGATTCGACCTCTCGTCGTGGTGGCGAAATCGGAGGGCATCGACTTCGACGCTCGTGACGGGAAGCCTGCTCGGCTGATTATGCTGATCCTTACCGGCGACAACCAGTCGCAGCACGATCTGCTGGGCGATGCCAGCGAACTCTTCAGTCACAAGGAAGCGGTGGAGCGGGCGGTCGATGCCAAAAACTTTATGGAGTTGGTGGCAGCGCTGAATGCTCCGGTGCATTAGGGGATTTTGTTTTTCAGAGGCAAAACGTGCCTCATTGTCTGGAAAGTTTTGCCTAGGTGGTTAGTGCTTTCACAAGTGCTACCGACTGAGAAGCTGGAAAGTACGGCGCCGATGCAGCGAGCGGGAGGGGGAATCCCGCTGACTGCACTGGCTTTTTGTTTCAAGCGGAAACGCTGATACCGCCGCTGGCAGGAGCGCTGCCACCCGTAGATGAAGACGAGGCGTTCAGCAAGTTCAATTCGATCTCTTGCGTGTTTGAGGTATTGAGGTTGAGAGTAATCTCTTGCGCGTGGGGATTGAGCTGGGTGCCTGCGCTGATGGAGATTTGCTCGGCTCCGCCGTTGCCGGTGGCCCCAAGGTTGATCGTAATCTGCTCGGGGTTGGCAGCTGTACCGGTATTGGTCAGGTTCAAAACAATATCTGGTCCGGCGCCGCTGGTGGGACTGGCGGGCGTGGGGGCGGGTTTGAAGCCTCCGCCAGAATTGGTCACCTGACCGGTCTTAAAAGTATTGACCAGCGCGCCGAAGGCTTGCTGGGCGGCCGCCAAGTCGCCAGATTGCAGCGCCTGACCCACGGCATTGAAATCCTGCTCACGATTAGTGAGTTTAAAGGGATCTCCGTTGGCAAAACCGCTGTTACTTTTGCCCAATGAGACGATATTGTTAAAGGCTGTCTGGGCCTGGGATAGGTCGCCGGACGTAAGGGCCTGTCCGAGTTGGCCCAGATCCGTGCCGCGAGTATGAAAATACTGTTGCAGTTGCTGGCTAATGGGATTGCTGGAAACGGCGGAAGTCGACATGAGTGTCTCCTGAGGTGGATTCGTTAATGCGTAGCTGGGAATCCCTGGCAGAAACGCTTGCCATCAGAAGACCAGATCGACCGGGTGGCTAGAAACTTTAGGGTGGGTAGAACAGCTGGTGCAAATCGTGGCGGACTGAGTCTCCATTTGGCAGAATTGGACGCGCTTTGAAAGACCTGTAACCTTCGAAACATGCAGACGGACATGCATATCGCGGACCCGGAGTTCGTTTTGGCGAAATCGCTCACGCTTGCCGATGACGAAGTCCACTTGTGGCGCCTGGATCTCGAGACCGTGTGCCCGGCAGAGCGGCGTTGGCTGCCGCTTCTCTCAGAGGACGAAGCCAAGCGCGCTGCCCGCTTTCATTTTTCCCCCGACCGGCAACGGTATGTTGCAGCGCGAGCCTGGTTGCGCCAGCTTCTCGGTGCCTATCTTGGATGCCACGCGAAAGCGTTGACCTTCTGTTATTCGGACAAGGAGAAGCCGGCGCTGAGCGGTTCTTATGCCGGGCAAAATGCAGAATTCAATGTGTCGCACTCCAGCGGCGTGGCTCTGCTGGCTTTCGCTCGAGGGCGGCCGGTGGGAATCGACGTGGAACGGATTAAAACTGACTTTGACGTCGAGGCGATTGCTAACCGATTCTTTTCCGTGCGTGAGCGTGAACAACTATCAGCTTGCCCGCAGGCAGAAAAGTGTGCAGCTTTCTTCCGCTGCTGGACTCGCAAAGAGGCCTATATCAAAGCGACTGGGGCCGGCTTGTCGCTGCCTCTGAGTCAGTTCGACGTCTCCATTGCCGCCGGGGAGACGAATGGTCTGCTCGCCACACGGCCTGAGGCTGCTGAGGCGGGACGGTGGTCTTTGCGTGAGGTGCCCGCTGGCTCAGGCTACATCGCTGCGCTCTGCGTAAGCGGCCGGGGTTGGAGCTTGCGGAGCTGGTGTGACGACGGTAGCCAATGATCGTCCTACCCTCCGTGTGGAAGTTATGCGGACTTTCACGCAAAGTCTTTCATCTAACTTACCTGGACAGAACCAAGAACCGTCGGAAATCAGCTAAACCCAGAATTTTCAATTGTTTTAATAAATGATAATGATCTCCGAAGGTGCGGGGATTGCAATGCACTTTCGTGGCGTTAAATCCCTAAACCGACTTTCTTGGGACGCCCGCGAAGTGTTACTCTGTGTAGTAAGTTTTCGGGGCTCCTCTCCCTTTGATTTGATTTCTGCAATGGCGGTTTTAACCCCCGTTAGAGCTTATAAAGTAATCCACGAAAATGCGATAAAGTTAGTAGAGAATCCGAAAACTGGCGAAAAATCGGGAGCGTGAGCGTCGCATCGCGTGAGTCCGGATCGCCCGAATCCAACGCGAGAACAATCGCGAAATTCAAGGAGGCTTAAGCACTTGACCGCTTCGATCAGCCATCTCATTGCTCCGCATGGCGGAGAACTTATTCAACTCATCGCTTCGCCAGAAAGAACGGCGGAATTGAAAGCCCACTCGAAAGAGTGGCCCTCCTGGGACCTCACCGGCCGGCAGCTTTGTGATTTGGAGTTGCTGACTACGGGCGGCTTTTCGCCGCTGCGCGGATTTATGACGCGCGCTGACTACGAGAGTGTTTGCCAGAACATGCGTTTAACCGACGGAACACTCTGGCCCATGCCGATCACGCTGGATGTGACCGAAGAATTTGCTAAGAAGCTCACTCCGGGGAGCAGCAAAGTGGCGCTGCGCGATCCCGAAGGCGTGATGCTCGCGGTGCTGCATGTGGACGAAGTCTGGCAACCGGACCGCAAGGCCGAAGCCAAGGCGGTATTCGCCAGCACCAGCCCGGCTCACCCTGGCGCCGATTACGCCATTAATAAGGCGAATCCCTGGTATGTTGGCGGAAAAGTTGAGGCCCTGCAGGTTCCGTCGCACTACGATTTTCGCACTCTCCGGTTGACGCCGGCTGAAGTGCGCGCCGAGTTTGCCCGCGTGGGCTGGCGCAGAGTTGTCGCCTTCCAGACCCGCAATCCTATGCACCGCGCTCACGTGGAACTCGCGTTTCGCGCGGCAAAGCAGGTGGAAGCGAATCTCCTGATTCATCCCGTGGTCGGTATGACGAAACCCGGCGATGTGGATTACTACACGCGCGTGCGCTGTTATCAGTTGTTGCTCTCGAAGTTTCCGCAATCCACCGCGAAGCTATCGTTACTGCCGCTGGCTATGCGTATGGGTGGACCGCGGGAAGCGATCTGGCACGCGCTTATCCGCAAGAATCACGGCTGCACGCATTTCATCGTAGGCCGCGATCACGCCGGTCCGGGCAAAGATACCGACGGCAAGCCGTTCTATGGCCCGTATGAGGCGCAGGAAGTTTTCAAAAAGCACGAGGCCGACATCGGCGTCACCATGGTGCCCTTTAACATGATGGTCTACCTCGAGGCCGAGAATCGATATGTTCCCGACGATGAAGTGAAGAATGGAGATCGCGTACTCAACATCTCTGGCACAGAACTGCGCGAGAGGTTGAACGAGGGCCGCGAGATTCCCGCATGGTTCACCTATCCGGAGGTTGTCGAAGAGTTGCGCCGCAGCTTCCCGCCCCGCCACAAGCAGGGCGTGACCATCTTCTTCACGGGACTCTCGGGTTCGGGCAAGTCGACCATCGCCAACATTCTGCTGACGAAGTTTCTGGAAGCTGGCGGCCGCCCCGTGACCCTGCTGGATGGCGACCTGGTGAGAAAAAACCTGTCATCAGAACTCGGCTTTTCGAAGGAGCATCGCGACATCAACATTCGGCGCATCGGTTATGTGGCGTCGGAGATTACGAAAAACGGCGGCATTGCGATTTGCGCGCCCATCGCTCCTTATGATGCGACACGCAAGCATGTGCGACAGGCAATCGAGCCATACGGCGGGTTCATCTTGGTGCACATCGCGACTTCGGTAGAGGTCTGTGAGCAGCGCGATCGCAAGGGCCTGTACGCCAAGGCGCGCGCTGGAATTCTCAAAGAGTTCACGGGAATTTCAGATCCTTACGAAGTTCCGGCCGATGCGGAAGTCACCATCAACACCGGTGAACTGTCTCCCGAAGAAGCGGCACAGGAAATCATTCTGCATCTGGAACGGGAGGGTTTTATCGGGGCGACGGAACAGGCGGTTTCATAGCGGGTGCTGGGACCTAATACTCGCCGAGCACACTTTTCAGCGCTTAACTTGTTCGAATTGTTGACTTGTTCGAATCGTGACCTGTCCGAATCGTTGCTCTGTTTGAATCGTCGCTCTGTTTGAATCGTTGCCCTGTTTGAATCATGGATCTGCTGATCAAGAGCCTGGTTGGTTTAGGAGTTGGGACCCTCATTGGCATGACGGGAGTCGGGGGCGGCGTTCTGCTGCTCCCGATTCTTATTTTTGGCCTGGGCGTCCCTCCCCTCAGCGCAGTGGGTTCGGATGCGCTCTTCAACTTTGTCACCAAGATCGGGGCCAGCGCGGTGCATCTGCGACGCGGAACGGTGCGAAAAAAAGTGGTTCTGGCGCTGGCGGCGGGTAGCGCACCGGGATCTTATGCGGGCGTGAGTTTTCTGGTTTATCTACGCAACCACTACGGCAACGGAGTGAATCATTTCATTACGGTCGCGGTGGGAGTGCTGCTGATTTGCATCCCGACTTTCTTATTTTTCCAGAAGAAGATTGAAGATAGTGTCGCGTCGCATCCGCCGACCATGAAGTCGTTCGCGTGGATGTCGCTGATCGGACTGGTGGCAGGCTTTCTCGTGGGTATCACCTCGGTAGGCTCCGGGAGCATCGTGATGATGATGCTTCTACTTTTCTACAGCTTTCATCCCAAAGTGATGGTCGGCACCGACATTGTGCACGCTCTTCTGCTTACGGGCGTGACCAGCTTCCTGCATTTCCGCATGCACAATGTTGATTTCCATCTCGTTGGGGCCTTATTGATCGGGTCGATTCCGGGTGGGCTGCTGGGTTCTTATTTGAGTACGCGAGTCCCGGTTCCGTGGTTGAGACGGATTTTGTGCGCGGTACTGCTGGCTACAGGGGCAAGAATGTTGATGGCGTGAAAAACAGTTCTCGGTTCTCAGTTTCTAGTTTCTAGTTTCTCGGTTGGCGGGGTAAGGAATCATATGCAATCAAGTTCTTACGCTCAGATTCTAGAACGCATTCAAGCTGCTCTCGATGCCTCGCGCGCCGTCTTTGCCCGCTTCACGCCGGGAGAGATCGACGCGGAATATAAGGCCGGACACGATCCGGTCACCGAGGCGGATCGTGCGCTCGATGCCGTTCTGCGCAAGGAACTGTTGCGCGAGGGAGAAGGTTGGCTTTCAGAAGAGAGCGTGGACGATCCCATTCGACTGCAGCGTTCGCGGGTTTGGGTAGTCGATCCGCTCGACGGGACGCGCGAATTTGTGCAAGGCATTCCCGAATTCTGCGTTTCGATTGGGTTCGTGGAGGATGGCCGTCCGGTAGCGGGAGGAATCTGCAATCCAGCAACGAATGAAGTTTTTCTGGGTTCGATTGACTCCGGCATCACCTACAACAGCAAGCCGGCTCAGCCCAGCCAGCGCCGCAGTTTGAAGGGAGCTTTGGTTCTGGCGAGCCGCAGCGAGGTGAAACGCGGGGAGTGGAAGGCTCTGGAAAATTCAGGCATCGAGATTCGGCCCATGGGTTCGGTTGCCTACAAGCTGGCGTTAGTAGCCGCGGGCCGCGCGGATGTTACCTTCACATTGACTCCAAAGAACGAGTGGGACGTGGTCGCAGGAGCCGCGCTGGTGCAGGCTGCCGGTGGTTTTGTCAGCACTTTGGAGAAGACCGACCTGATCGCCAATCGCCGTGATCCACTACGATCCGGCTTGCTGGCCTGCGGGCCCTTTCTGCAAGATGAGTTGCTAGCCCTCGTGGAGCCGCACCTGTAATCGAATGAGAAGCTGGCTGAACCCGCTCGATAATTTTCGCTTGGTGCCTTCCGCAACAATCTTGCTGGTGTACGTCTTGAACGTTTTTCAATTTGGATCGAGCCAGTAAATTTCAGTGCGCTTTTGATTGACACGCCTCCGCCCCGCGTTTAATGTCCACCTCAAGTGCGGGAGTGTAGCCCGCTCGCGAATTAATTCCGGAGACAAACGATTGAAGCGGTTCGCTATATTGTTGCTGATCGCGACCCTGGCTACGGGCTGTATGCATCGCAAGGTCGTGACGCCGCAACTGGAAGCCCGCAAATGCCCGAAAGATTCCCTTCCTTTTCAGGCCGTCTATAACGGCGTCCTGATGAATCATGGCGAGCTGTGCATGGCCATCAGTCCGGCGACCAATCAGCCCATGGGTGTGTTTCCAGTGCAGGCCTACAACCCGTACACAGAAACGGACATGGATCAGGACGATAGCGACAAGAAAGCCACCAAAACCCTCTGGTGGAAGTTCTGGAGCAGGGAATAAGGTGTAGGCAATGTGGCGCATACTTCTTGCTACAAC
This sequence comes from uncultured Acidobacteriaceae bacterium, assembly GCA_963789875.1. Lineage (GTDB taxonomy): Bacteria > Acidobacteriota > Terriglobia > Terriglobales > Acidobacteriaceae > Sulfotelmatobacter. The sequence continues at coordinate 853,520 of CAWBMI010000004.1, forward strand.
ATATTTGACTGTGGCACTGATCTCGGCTCAAAGCCAGACGCTGAAGCACATAATCATCATCACTAAAGAAAACCGCTCCTTCGATCATTATTTCGGCCAGTTCCCCGGCGTGACCGGAGGTCCTATTACGAGCTACAACTGCTTTGGCACAAGCGGCGGGTGCATGGGGGGGACGATGGCTGTGATCCCGGCGGATCCGAATCTGCCGGACGTCGATTGCGGGCACTTCTACGCCAATTCCACCGACGACTACAACGTTGGTGCGATGAACAAGTTCAATGAGAATTGCAGCGGCACCACAGATTGGGCCAAGCAATACGGGGCGACGACCATTCCCACCTACTGGTCCTATGCCACGAATTATGGATTGGCCGATCATATGTTTGCCAGCGTCATGGGTCCGTCTTATCCGAATCATCTATACATCATTGCCGCAACTTCCAACGAGGCGCAGGACAATCCGGGGATGACGCCAGGAAAACCTCCGAATGGCGCCGGCAGCAATGGCTGGAGCTGCGATGCATTTCACTACGGCCGCTGCAAAAGCGGCGCGGACGCTCCGACTGGATTGTGTTCCGTTGATTCCGCTTGCGGCAGCGGGTACACGACGGGTAGTTGCGTCATCAATCAGGGGGCCGGAACTTGTTCGGTGGGGGGGGAAGTCATGCACTTTCGATACGGATTGCGCCACGGGCTACTGCACCAACGGCGATGTTTACATTGCTAAGACCGGAGGGTTTTACGGCATTGACCTCAACGGATGGTCCGGTACCGGGGGCACGGGCAAGCAGATGTATCCCGGCTTGTGCTCGACTCATACGCTGATCGGTTGCAATTCGGTTTGCGCGGGATCGCAACACTCCTGCGCGGTAACCGATTGCACGATCGATTCTGGTGTGGTGAATACCTCAGGCACTGCAGTCAGTTGGTTCTCGGGAAGTCAGTTCACTTCGACCATGGTGGGCCAGATCATGACGATCAACGCAGTGCAATATACGGTTAACGGTTACAACAGCCCGACATCCGTGATCCTGGCTACCTCAGCCGGCGCTCAGTCAGGAGTGAATTACACCGCGGCACAGGGTATCTGCAATATCAATGATCCGAAATGCACGAGCCTGGGCGACGTCTGCAACATCGCCAACCGCGAATTTCTAAGCGCGGGACGGGGATCGGCCTGCCCGAATGTAACCACAATGGCAGACCGGCTGGATGCTGCCGGCATTACCTGGGGCATGTATTACTCGACCGGCAATACCACCGGCACCAGTCAACTCTGGAACCCAGTGGGCTACGTGCAGCACCTTCGCTACGGGAGCGACTGGGCCAGCAAGGTACATCCCGACACCCAGTTCGTGACCGATGCAGCAGCTTGCACGTCGAACACAAAGTGCAACCTGCCCACGATCGTGTGGCTCGACGGGTCCCTAAAAGGATCAGAGCACCCTCCAGCCCTCGTCGCGGACGGTGAAGCGTGGACTGAGACCCAGGTCAATGCTGTGATGAACAATTTATATCTCTGGAATCACTCCACCATTTTCATTACCTGGGATGATTTCGGCGGCTTCGCCGACCATCTGGCGCCCTCACAGGATCCACTGCACTGGACGAATGGAATCCGTGTTCCTCTCTTATGCGTGGGGCGGTTTTGCAGGAAGCAGATTACGACGACCGTCTTTACTCCGGCTTCCCTGCTCAAATGCATCGAGAGCAACTTTCATGTGAACGCCCTGATCAGCGGACTCGACGGCGTGGCCAGCGATGCCTGCTTCGCCGCCGGCGGCATGGTGAGTTTGAGCCAGGACAATCCGCCGGTTGGCAAAGCGGTAGAGGACCTTCGCCACTGAGTCAGCCCGATTGCAAGGTTCTCGCCCCATGCGCGCAAATCGAGGTCTAAGAGGGCGAGGCGAAGCTTCCGGCGGCTACTAAAGAAACCCGCAAGCCCTGATGATACTCGATCAAGTTGTCCCACCGTCTGATTCCGGCGCCATGCCAATTGAAATACTTGACGGAACGGAATCCCGCGCTCGAGAGCATCAATTCCAGCGCGGACCTGGTAGGGCAGCCTACCAGCAAACGCTCCGGATCTCCCGAATCTGGCACCGCACCCGCACTCTCATGCGCCACCTTTTCCGACTGCAAGACCACGATGCTGTCCGGGTCCACGTCGATGCAGGTATCCAGGACCAAGTGCTTCGGCCGCAGGCGGGCAATCTTATTTAACAAAAGCATGTGGTGCATGGTGTGGTAGAAAAATCCGAGGCAAAAAATCGTATCGAAGCGGCCGGGCTCAAGTTCGTCCAGCTTGGTGAAAACGTCCCCCATCATAAATTCGACCTGCCCTTCGGGAACGCCGTAGGCCCGCATATTATCGAGCGAGTTCTTAATCAGGTGATCGCGGGCCTCGATGCCGAGGACGTAGCGAGCCCCGGACTGGTAGGCGGCGAAGCTCCAGCGGCCGTCGTGAGAGGCTATATCCAAAATAGACTTGCCGCGGATGATCTCTGTATTGGGCTCAATCAGCGCCCGGTATCTTTTATTAATCCGATTTCTGGCGGCGATGATGCTGGTCTCATAAAAGCGCGGGTAGGCATCGAAAAATCCGCCGCCCTGATCGGACTTGTCGTAAGAGGTAGCTCTCTGAATACGAAGTAAATGACGACGATAGTGATTGCGCAGCCTGCTCAGGGCCAGCGCGCGAAGTCCTACCTTAGGCATGGGGACAACCCTTCCAAGTTAACTTTTTCCGATTAAGCACGAAACGGCTGAGAACCTGAACATCGGACTAAAGCTGCGTCGACCGGCGTAAAGTAATTCTATACCTGCGGCCTGACAGTGTAAATTGCCGGAGCATCTGCAAAGGCACGGCTAGAGCGGGGTTCAAGAGATTACTTCGCGCCCGCGAAGAACCCCCTGATCGACTTGAAAAGCGCGCTTGCTCTTGTAGATCCAGAGAAAACCGAGTCCGTAAATACTCCAGCCGACGGCCAACTGCAGTACTAAATGCAAAAAGTGATGAGGCACAAACCAGCTCCGCTCCACCAGCAGGACGAGTGCAAGCGGAAAAGTGATTAGCAGCGGAAGGGTATAGGCCTCCTTAAGAAATGTGGGAACGTGGAGGCCGAATTTGCGGCACGTGTGCCGCGGAATGAAGAACACGACGGTGTACATCAAAGGTATCGCCGTGCCCAGCGCGTCTCCGAAGATGCCATAGGGACGGATCAGGACAATACTCATAATTAGGTTGACGACGCCTTCGATCAGGGTAACCACTCCGAAGGTGCCGTGTTGACTGGTTCCCAGCAGCATGCGACTGGAGGCGGCCTGCGCCAGCATAAGTGTCAACGGAATAATCATCACGAGCAGCACGGGATAACTTTGCTGAATATACTTCGCACCCACCCACACCTCGATGATCGATTTTCCGAGAATGATGAGAGATGCGGTGATGGGCAGAATTACGAAGGCACAGGCGCGATTGCCCGCGATCATGATCTTGCGCAAACCGCTGGCGTCGCCCTGCGCTTCCGACTGACTGGACATGGGAACAAAAATTTGAGAGACGCCAAGCACCACATTGCTGGCGTAATCCGCGATGCGCGCTCCGATGGAGAAGAACGTGATGGCGCTGGTTGAGAGCATCGTACCGATGATGATTTCATCGGTTTGAAAGCGCAGTTGGCTGGAAGCCACGATCATGAAGGTGAGTCCGCTGTGACTCGCGATAAGGCGAGCCGTGCTCCGGGTGACATAGCGCAGCGCCAGCGGGGTGTGCAGAAAACTCAACGCGATCCAGGCGCGAACGAACGATGCGATCAGTGGCAGTATCGTGGTAATCAGGGCCAGCACTAACAACCCCTGTCCTCGCGAAAGTGCGAGAACGATTAGTGCCGCGCGCAAGAGCGAGGATGTAACATTTAATCCGTTAACCAGGTAGTAACGCTGCAAGCCTTCCAGCGCTCCTCCAAAAACCCCCATGGGAAATCCGATGGCGACGGAAGTTCCTACAATCAGGAAAACCCAGCGCGCGATGGAACGGAACTCCGGCGGAATCTTGAATAAATGGTCGATGTAAACCGCCCCGGCAATCGTCAACAGCATGGCGACCGCGCCCACAGTGGTGTAGGCGAAAAGACTGGTGTTGATTACCTCGGCGAGGTTTTCAGAGTCGTGCACGGCGCGAAACTTCGCCACGAAACGAACCACCGACGAACGAATGCCAAGATCGAACAGCCCGTAGTATCCGGTGACGGAAAAAATCAGCACCCAGATTCCGAAAGCAGCATCACCCAGGCGATGGAGAATGAAGGGGGAAAGAAAAATGCCGATCAGAACGTTGACGCCAAGCGAGAACCAACTGGAGGCGATATTCCGGAAAATCTGGCGTTTTTCTATCTTCAGCATAATCAGGTCAAGCCAGGCTCGAACGAGATTCGCTGGCGGGCGCGTTACTGCATTATACGAAGTACCTGGGCGCGCCTCGATGGAAAATTGCTTTCGCGAGAGCGGATTCGCGGTTAGTAAGTCCCCGGCACAAGCGCCACTCCATCGGCGCCCATGGTCACGATATTTTGGGTGACGGTATTGGTAGGAATGTTATAGACGAATGCGGTCCAGATGGAGCCAACGTAGAGATTGCCTTTGCCGTCGGATTTAATACCATCCGGAGCCGCGTAAACCTTCGACGGAAAGAAGGTGAATCCCGGATTCAAGGACTTGAACCCGGAAGCGACGACCGGTATCTCAAGCAACCCCGATCCGGTCGTGCCATCGTGCGTGGCCCAGAGTGAGCCAGTATAGCTATCGTAAGTAAGTCCGTCCCCGCCGTTGACTCCGGAATGCGCTTCGAGAGTAAGAGTAGCAATGATCGCGCCTGTGGTCGGATTGATTTGAATAATGGTGTTGTGATTGGCTACTGCGTAGAGATTGCCGAAAGGATCGTAGGTGATTCCGTCGCAGGTACCCAACTTCTTAGTCAAGGTGGTTGTGGTCTTGGTGGCGAAGTTATAGCGAACAATGGAACCCGGGCTGTAGATGGCCATCAGCATGGTCTGTCCGCCGGGTTCGATTTCCAGATCCCGCACCCACTTCTCGCCGCTCACCAGCGTGCTGTTCTCTCTTTTGACCGGATCGTAGAGGTTCACCAGACCTGCCTGCGGCACCGAATAAATGAGTTGCCCCGCCGAATTCAAAGTCAGATCGTCGAGATGATATTCTGCCCCCGTGCCGACGGTGTAGAGAGCGGTAAGTGCGGAAGTATTAAGATTCAGCAACTCCAGAGTGTTGTGACTCTCGTTCGAAATGTAGAGTGAAGGCTTCTGTGCAAAAGAAGAAAAAACAGAGAGCAGAATGAACGCACCCATTGCCGTAACTCGACGCAGAGTAATCACCGGAAATCCCCCAGGATCGAACTGTCTTGCAGTCAGAACGTGAGTATATCGCGGCGGGTGGGGAAAAGGCCCTTCTAATGTGAATTTTGCGTAAAAAGTTTCGCGCCGACCTGCATACCAAAGTCTCCTAGCCGAGGGAAGATTATGATTAGGAGTTTAAACCACATAAACGTAGAGCTTAGTTGACCTGAGCTTTTGTCTTTCGGACGTTCTTGCTTACGGGTTTTAAGACTCGAATACTTCCCATCATCCCTCCGTCCTCGTGCTGAAGAATGTGACAGTGGTAGGGGAATGTGCCGAGGATGGCCGGGTCTCTGAAATCCATCCTGAGCTTGATGCTCGGATAGTGTGGAGAAACTCCGTCCCAGCCGAAGGTTTGTGACCTTGCTCGGTCAAGTAGAAAACGGTCGAAGTCGCGGGGTTCTTGGGGTCCAGAATCTTCTCTGAAAAATAGAGCCTTCGTTGGCGTTTGGGCCGCGCTGTGATCAGCGGAACGGATACTCTTCCCATTCTTAATATTTCGCGATGCGCCGCGCCGGCGGGAAGGACTGAGGTTGCCTCCGGGGCATCGCGTGCCGCAACTATCGTCACGATCCAGCGGGGAGGAGTGTAATCGTCATCGTCGCGAATTGCGGCATTGCCGGTGCTAGCGGCCATCGACGTAGGATCCTCTTCACCTACGAACGGAACCGTATCGACGCCTGCAGTCAGGAGTTGCGCCTGGCCTTCGGCCGGACTATCGAAAATAAATTCCGCGCGACCGCCGGGAGGAATGGAAATGCTGGGAGTCCACCGGACATGATCCATTTTATTTATTTTGTTTTTGATTTCTTCATAATCCAGCGGGACTCCATCAATCGCCACAAGCCCCATGGACTGCCACTTTCCGTTTGTCAGCAGATGCAACTCGAGAAAAGTATCAGCGGATGCATTCAACACTCGCCACAACTCCCGACGCGATGGCTTTATCCGCATGATCGCTGACGGGAATGTGGGATAAGGGACGGGAACAAAATTTACTGACAAATCTTTGGCTGGTGGCTTGAGGCCAGGCTCGGTCGCGCTCTGGCGTACCTGATCGCGAATCACAAGGAGGCGCTCTGGCAATCCAGCTAGGTCAGTATTGAAACCCTCGATGCCCTCGACAATCAGAGCGCCCGATGCTCCGCCTAACACCTGCTCTTCACTGTGTCCATGCGGATGAGGATGATACCAATACAAGCCCGGTGGTTGATTGCACGGAATTTGCATGCGGTATTCGTACGGCGGGTCGCCCGGCTGAATCGCGGTGTGGAGTACATCATCTTGATGGCAGGCGGGCGGGATCTGCAGGCCGTGAAAATGAAGGTTAGTGGATGCGGCGTGCATGGCGCCGCCGCTTGCACAATTAGCGTCCTCAGTTTGAACACGTCGTGAGCGTGACGCGCGCGGAACAACTGGATCGAGGCTAACGCTGCTCGTGGCGGACGAACTGTTCGGTAGTTCGTTCTTTAGTTTCAAAATCAAAGAGTCGCCGGGATTGACTCGCAGAGTCGGCGCCTGGTTTCCATTTTCATCCACATAGCAATACCGGGTTTCACCCGTCGCACTCACCGATATCCGCAGCGACAATGAAACTCGAAGAATTCCGTTCTCGCTTCTCAGTTCGGGAAGGTCCGTGATCTCACTTCCTGGCGCAGACCGGCGGCAGATATTGAGGTCTGCAATTTGTGCGAAAGATGAAACGGAAAATACCAGCGCGAGAACGGCGCACACGCGACAAGATCCTCGCGCAGTCACTACGATTCCTTGTGAGCGCACACGAGCAATCGCACTCCGGGGGTCAGGGACATCAGCAATTTCTCTAGTGCGGCGGTTTTGCGAAAATAGGTTCGCTGCTGCGGCAAAACCGTCGCGCGATGAACTTTGAAGCCCGTGGCAGCAAACAATGATTTTAGCCGGCGCAGAGTGTTGGCACGATAGCGCACCGGGAAAATATCTTCCGGCTCACGGGTGTCACTAGCGCGAACCAGTCTTAGGCGAAACTCTTCTGGCAAGACCTTCGACAATAGCGCGTTCGCCAGCACGCCGTAATTCCACAGGTTCGGCGTGTTCATGACAAGGGCGCCGCCCGGCACGAGAACGCGGGCTACCTCGGCTAGTGCACTCTGAGGTTCGCCTAAATGCTCCATCACCACATTGCAGGTGACCAGGTCAAAACTCCCGTTCGCAAAAGGCAGATCGAAGATGGACCCCGCGACCAGAGTGCGAATATTTAAATGCTGGCTGATATGAAGGTCCATGCCGACGGTCATCGCGCTCTGCTGAACCAGCCAATTTTCGAGATTATCCATGTCGTCTTCGAGAAGGCGATAGCCTGTACCCGCATCTAGCCACCGAGTTTGCGGGGTCAAATGTTCGGCGATGAGCTTGGCATAGGCCTCCGACGGCGCCGCCCACTTCTCGCCGGTGAGCGGCATCGCTGGTGGCGTTGACTTGAGGTCCGAATTCATCGTGAATTGAGTGATTGAGTCATCGGGCGATTCGAAAACCTGCGGGCATTTCAGTTGCCCAATCACTAATCTCTAAATGACTCAATGTAATGGCCCTACTTGCCTAGGGCGCGTCGGACTTTATCCCGCATAGCCGGACGCAATTCGCGTAGTCGTTTTCGGGCCGAGTCCTCGACGATTTCCCGCAGGTCATGCTTACGAAGTAAGGTACGGTCGAGCCGATAACGAATCACCGGAATCACCACGCCGCCGAATCGCGTGAGAAATGGATGCGCTCCGCCCAGCGAATGGCGCTTCAGTCCCTGGCTACAGGCCCACTCGATGCCCTTCCATTGCAGCAAATCATTCGGCTTCAGATGTAGAAATTCATCCAGAGAATAATTCGCCGCCGACTCGAACAATCCTCCCGCGCAAAACCGGAACATGTTGATAGCGATGGCCTGGCCAGCCAGCTCGGCTAGAAAGAGTCGGCGATTCTTAGTGAGCCGCTGGGAGCTTACGAAGTGCTCATAGGTACGCAGTGTTCCCCGAACTTCATCGCGCTTGGTCTTCCACCAGGCGAGATAAACTTCGTAGGCACGCCGAAAGTCTTCTTGTTCTTCTGCCAGGCGCACCGTGATCCGGTGTTTCTCAGCGAAGCGGATATTGCGGCGTCGATCTTTGGAAAATTGTTGAAAAAGAACTTCCGCGCCCTGGGTAAGATCGAGGACAACATTGCCCTGCAATTGCCGGCGCCTGAACTTTCTGGCTGCAAAGGGCAAAAGATCCAGCGCAGGCCAGCTATAAACCGTCAACAACTTGGCTCGTCCGGCTTCCTTGAAAAGCCCTTTTGAGAGTTGCATTAGCGCCGCCTCTCGATCGGCGTTCGGATCGACCGAGATTTGCGGACGTGAGGGTAGGCCGCAAACTACCTCCTCGCCATCGTGGATTCCAGTCAAAACTCCTACCGCGCGGTCGCCATGGAAGGCGAGAATTGCAAAAGGCTGATTGCCTGTCCAAAAAGGCTCGGAAAAAAACTCCGGGGAATCGTAATGTGAAGGAAATTCCAAGCGGAGAAGGAGATCACGCCAGGCGGCCTCTAACTGAGAAGCAGGAAACTCGTTCAGGATTTCGTGGCTTGTGGCCGATCCAGATTCTGGCTTCGAGGAGTGCATGGGCAGATATGACTCTATAGACACTAAGTTGAGCTGTGCAAGTTAAGGCTATGTTAAAACGCCTGACCGGCGGGCTTATTGGCCTATGGTAGATTATGAAATAGCAGTTGTGATGAAACTTTGCCACTATGATTCAACGCCTGATCGCCGGCAGCAAGCGAGCCCTTGGATTGCACCGTCCGGGGCGCGATCTGGTAGTTCTGCCCGACGATATTTTTTTGGTTTCGTATCCGAAATCGGGCAATACGTGGACCCGCTTCCTGGTGGCAAATCTTCTCTATCCGGAAAAGCACCCGGATTTTTCCAACATTAACGAACTAATCCCCGACCCGGAAGCGCTCTCGCAGCGTCATCTTCTGAGTATGCCGAGACCGCGCGTCCTGAAAAGCCATCAGTACTTCGATCCGCGCTATCAGAAAATTATCTACGTCGTCCGAGATCCGCGAGATGTCGCGCTCTCCCAATACCACTTTCACCGCAAGCGCCGGTTGGTCGAGGACAAATATCCGATCGAGCGTTTTGTCACGAGATTCATCGCCGGAGAAACTAGTATCTACGGATCGTGGGCTGAGAATGTTGGAAGTTGGGTCGCGACTAAGTACGGGCATTCGGGATTTCTGCTGTTGCGTTACGAGGATATGATCGCAGACACAGCTGCCGAGATGGCCAGAGTGGCTGCGTTTTTGAACCTCCCGGAAGATCCTTCGCGAATCGCGCACGCGGTCGCGCAGAGTTCCGCGAACAGGATGCGTGAACTCGAAATCAAGCAGGTCGGCCAATGGTCGTCTACGAAGGATACGCGTAAGGATGTTCGGTTCGTGCGATCAGCAAAGGCCGGCGGGTGGAAGTCAGATCTGCCTGAGGCCTCGGTCAACGAACTGGAGCGAGCCTGGAGTCCGCTGATGAAATGGCTGGGGTATGAGCCAACGACGATTCGCGCGCAAGACGCCGTAACTGCTCAACTGCAAGTATCATTTCTCGGAGACTCGTTGCTTGGGGAGCGCATTTCGTGATTTACAACCTCCAGCAAAGTCTTAAACGGCTGCTGGGCACCGATATTGCTGGACGTGACTTCGCGGTTTACCCTGACGACACTTTCATCGTTTCTTATCCGCGATCGGGCAACACCTGGACCCGCTTTCTTGTGGCAAACCTGCTGCATCCCGAAGAAGAGGTTAGCTTCGCGACCATCGAAAATCAAGTTCCAGATAGTGAAGCGCAATCGCGCGCGCAGCTGAGGCGCATGCCGCGGCCGCGCTTCATCAAAAGTCATCAGTATTTTCATCCACGCTACCGAAAAGTAGTCTACATTGTGCGCGACCCGCGCGATGTGGCGCTCTCTTATTACGACTTTCAAAGAAAGTACCGGCATATCGAAGACGCTTACCCGCTCGCCAGTTTCATCAGCGACTTCGTCGCCGGGCGAATGATTTCCTCGAGTTGGGGAACGTGGCGGGAAAATGTGGGCAGCTGGATTTCCGCGAGAGACGGAAGTGTCGACTTTTTGCTTCTGCGCTACGAAGACATGCTGATCGACACGACGAATCAAGCCAGTCGACTGGCTGGGTTCCTCGGGGTGATGCCCACGAGTGCGCTCTTGCAGCGGTCGATCGAGAAGAGCGCCGCTAATCATATGCGAGAGCTTGAAAGCACGCAGGGCAAACAATGGGTTTCAACCAAGGGCAAACGCACTGACATTCCATTCGTACGCGGAGCGACTTCTGGCGGATGGAAAACGAAATTGCCGGAAAGCTCGATCGCTGAAATTGAAAGCGCCTGGGGAGCGCTGATGCGTACTCTCGGATACGAACTGATCACGACTTCAGCGCGGTGCTCAGATGATTCAAAGCACTCCGGTTTAGATATAGCAGCCTCGATTTCCCGATCACTCGCTTCGGAGCCGCATTAATGAATGGTGAAATCCGCCTTGCGATTCTGGGCTGCGGAGCGATTACCGCCGTCGGGCACTTGCCGGCCGCGGTTGCTCATCCAGGGGTAGGCTCGATCTGGTTGATTGATTCTGACCTCAACCGCGCACGCAGCCTGGCACGGCAGTTTCACCTCGATTGCCAGATCGTTTCCGATTATAAGCCGGTGCTTGGTCAGGTAGATGCGCTCATCAACGCTCTGCCTAACCACCTGCACATTCCGGTCACGTTAGAAGCGCTGAATTCCGGCGTGAACGTGCTGTGCGAAAAGCCGCTGTCAACCACGGCGGCAGATGCTCGGGCATGTTGCGAATTGGCAAAACAAAAAAATGTGCTGCTTGCGGTCGGGATGAATCGCCGCTTTTTCGCCAGTCATCGTTTGCTTCCGATTGTGTTGCTGGAGCGCTCCCTCGGCGATCTGCTCGGCTACGATTGGTCACAGGGCGGAGTGTTCGACTGGCAAAGCGCATCGGGCTTCTACTTTTCGCGCGCACGGGCCGGCGGCGGCGCTCTGATCGATTACGGCGTGCACTTGCTCGATAGTTTGATCGACTGGTTCGGTCCGGTCACTCAATTCGATTATCAGGATGACGACTGGGGCAGCGGCATTGAGGCCAACGCGATATTAGAACTGCAGCACTCTGGACGACATGGCCCCGTGAAAGGCCGCGTACGAGTGAGCCGAACTAATCCGCTGAGCAATCGTCTGCTCTTGCGCGGAAGTAACGCCGATGCTGAAATTCCAGCCGAAGATCCAGACAGCATAATCATCCGGCGCCGGACCGGAGAAAATAATTTAAGCGAGACTCTTCGCCTGTCCGATCTCGCATCTACCACCACTTTCTATAAGCAGCTTGATAATTTCATCGAGAGCATTCGCGGACAACAAAAGTTGATATCTGATGGCTGGCAGGCCCTGCGTGTGATTGAGTTGATCGAACAATGCTACGCCCACCGTCGCAGAATTCCCGAGCCCTGGTCCGAAGCTGAACTGGTAGCCGAGGCGGTGCTGCGATGACGTGGCAGAACCAGACAGTTTTCGTGACCGGAGCGACCGGCTTCATCGGCGGAAGAATTTGTGAGCGGCTCATCCTAGCGCATACGGCGAAGGTTCGGGCCCTGGTTCACAGTCCGCATAAGGCAGCGCGGATTGCGCGACTGCCCATCGAATTGGTGCGTGGAAGTTTGCTGGATCGCGATTCTCTCCGCACTGCTCTGGGCGATGCGAAAATCGTTATCCATTGTGGGCTGGGGAATGCGCGTGGGATTGTGCGCGGCACTGAAAATCTGCTCACCGTAGCGGCGGAGTCCGGTGTCGAGAAATTCATACACATGAGCACAGCGGCGGTACACGGACTAACGCCGCCCCCCGGCTCGGAGACTGAAGAGGCCCCGGTTCATCCCACAGGTGACAACTATTGCGATAATAAAAGACGGGCCGAGCGCGTGGTCGCGAGATTTGGACGCCGCGGCATGCACACCGTGATTCTGCGGCCTTCGATCGTGTACGGCCCGTATTCCGCCTGGTCGACGCGTTTGATCCATAATTTGCGGCAACATACAGTCGCGCTTATCGACGGCGGCCGCGGAGCATGCAACACCGTGTACGTCGATAACTTGATCGATGCGATATTTCTGGCATTGGGCAACGAAGCCGCCAGCCAGGAAATATTCTTTGTTACCGATGGCGAAGCAATTACTTGGGGCGAATTTATCCTCGCTCATTTAGCCATGCTCGGTGCGCCTGAAAGCCTGCGGGACATTTCGAGCGCTCAGGTCCTCGCTTACCATAAACAGCAGCCCGGATTGTTGAAAGGGTCGGTCAAGGCCACGGGGGAGGCTTTGCGCAGCCGGCAATTTCGCGAGATTCTGATGCAGATTCCCCTTACGCAGAGAGTGCTCTCCAGCGCCTGGGACTGGCTGGAATCGCTCAGCGAAGAGCGGCGTCAGACGGTTCGCGCGCAGCTTGGAGTGCGGCGCCCGTCCAAGAATTTACAGGGAACGAAGCAGGACGCGCCGATGCCCGATGAAGTGGATTTTGCAACCCAGACCGGAAGCGTGTTTTTTCGCATCGACAAGGCTCGGGGGATTTTGGGATATGAACCGCGAGTTCCGTTTCGACAGGGGATCGCCCTCGTTGAGCAATGGATGCGTCATGCGAACTATATTTAGCCGGTAGACCAATACATCTTGTTGCTCAGGCCGATCGACGATTTCCCGCTTGCCAAATCACTCCCAGCCCGCAACGCAATCCCCCCGAGTGAGCGTAATTATCCCCGCCTTCAACGCTGCCGGCTACGTGGGCGCCGCATTGCAATCCGTATTCGCGCAGACCCTCACCGATTATGAAGTAATTCTCGTGAATGATGGATCCGCTGACACCGAGCAACTCGAGCGGGTGATCCAGCCGTATCTTTCGCGAATTGTTTATCTGGCTCAAGAAAATCGAGGACCGAGCGGGGCGCGTAATTACGGCATCCGTCGCGCGCGGGGCGAATGGCTCGCTTTCCTAGATAGCGACGATATCTGGATGCCGAACTATCTGTCAGAACAACTCAGATTTCTGGCAGCCGACTCCACTCTCGATATGGTGTATTGTGACGCGACGCTGGAGGGTGAAACCGGCGCCGCGGGTAAGACTTTTATGCAACTCTGCCCTTCGGCCGGTCCGGTCACGTTTGAGAGCCTGCTGGAGGAGAAGACTCAAGTACTGACTTCCGGCACGGTGGTGAGGCGCAAAAGAGTGATTGAGGCCGGACTTTTTGACGAGGCGATTCATCGCTCCGAAGATCACGATCTGTGGTTGCGCGTTGCTTTCGCAGGACGCAGGATTTTCTATCGGCAAGTTGCGTTACTGCGCCGCAACGTTCGCACCGGCAGCCAGGGATCGGCTCCCGAAAGTTTGCTCGCCGGCGAAATTCAAACCCTCACGAAACTGGATCGCGATCTCGAACTAAGTCCTGCCACCCGAGAGTTGCTCAAGCAGCGATTAAGAAAAATCCAATGCGCTCTTGATTTGATCGAGGGCAAGAAATTCTTGCTCGCCGGCGAGCGGCAGAAGGCCTACGACTTCCTGAGTCGCGCGCATGCTGTTGCGCCTGCGGCAAGGCTTCGGATTGCGCTGGCAGCGCTGCGACTCGCGCCCAGTTTGACGATCGCAGCGGCACGCCTCTGGCATCGCCGCAATTCGAACCAGCGCCGCCTGGCGTAAGAACTTCAGTGCTAGGTCCTTTTCCTGCGCCGCATGTACTGCTGTGGCCGGTTGGGCACTCCCCTCAGTGATCTATTTCTCCTCGTTGAACTCAGTTACTTTGCAAGGTGAACGCAGGCCCCAGTCCAGAGGTCCGCCACACTTCTCATCGAGGTTAGTCCATTGGTATTGCAAGGAGCGTCCCCCTGCTTCTCACGCTCTCCGCGGAGTTTTGCATTGAATTTCCAACTCGTGGCAACATTTGCTCTGACCGGCGGCCTGTTGATGCTCGGAGTCGCCTGCGGCACCAGCAGCGCAATCAACTCGAATCCAACTGCCCCCGCTTCACCGCAGACCCAAAAAGTTATTCCGCCTCTGGCGATTACGACTTCGGGATTGGGCGCGGCAGTCACAAATAGCTCCTATAACGCGAGCCTCAGCGCAAGCGGTGGAACTCCGCCTTACCAATGGACGATCTCCGGAGGCGCGCTAGCTCCCGGCATCCAGTTGGCGGGTGCCACTGGCGCTCTCGCAGGCACAGCCGGAACGGGAGGCGCTTACGCTTTCACCGCGAAGGTCACCGACGCCACCTCGAAATCCGTCACGCACAACTTCACTTTAACCGTGTCGCCCGCGAGCGCTCCTCCCGTCACGAGCAATTTTGACGGTCCTGCAGAGTTGCCTCGCGTGTACTTGAACACTACGTTGGCAAACACGCCTGCCCCAGGTGCCATCATCAGCGTGAGCGCGGGTGGCGATCTGCAAGCCGCGCTCGATAGCGCGAGTTGCGGAGACACGATCGAATTGCAAGCGGGCGCTACGTTCACGAACTCGGGCTTGCTGACCTTTCCCGCGAGGTCATGCGATAGCGGGCATTGGATCATAGTTCGCACCAACACTCCCGATGCCAATTTGCCGCCCGAGGGTACGCGGATGACTCCGTGTTACGCCGGAGTCGAGTCCCTCCATGGCAGGCCCCCGTTTCCCTGTGTCCAACCCGAGCACTTGCTCGCGACTATTAATTTCTCGGGCACGGGGAGTGGTCCAATCACCCTCGGCAACGGAGCCAACCACTACCGCCTGATCGGCCTCGAAATTACTCGCACGGCCAACGACAGTAAGCCCGTAACGGCGCTCGTGGGACCCGAAGTTGCCGGCTCGATGAACTGGATTGTGCTGGATCGCTGTTACATTCACGGAACGCCAACCGATGAGACCCGCCGCGGCGTCGAGATGAGCGGTGGGACCAACATCTCGGTGCAGGATTCTTACATCTCCGATTTTCACTGCAACGTGCGGGGTACATGCACCGACTCGCAGGCGGTCTCCGGCGGCGATGGAACCTTGCCCAGCGGGCCCTATCGCATCGTGGATAACTTTCTCGAGGCGGCGGGAGAAGTCATCATTTTCGGCGGCGGCGCTGCTACCCAGACTCCGGCTGATATTGAAATCCGTAAGAATCATTTCTATAAACCAATGTTCTGGATGCCGGGCCAGCCGGGTTTTACCGCTCCCGCATTTATTGTGAAGAATCACTTCGAACTTAAAAATGCACAACGAGTGTTATTTGATTCCAACGTGCTCGAAAACACCTGGGGCGGCTACAGCCAGTTCGGCTATTCCGTTCTGCTCACACCGCGGAATCAAGACGGCGCGGGGGGTACAAATGTATGCCCGGTCTGCCAGGTCACCGATGTTACGATTCGCTTCGTCACCATCAGTCATGTAGGTGGCGTCTTTCAGATCGCTAACGCGATCACGCTCCCCAACGGCCTGCCCCTGCACGGCGAGCGCTATAGCATTCACGACGTAATCGCCGATGACATCGACCAAGTCAAGTTCACGGGCTATGGCACGCTGGCCCAAGTCTCAACCATCGCCATACCCGTGCTGCAGAGCGTAACGATCAACCACATTACGGCCTTTCCGCCCCGCGAGTTATTCAATGTGGGCGCGCCTACCCCGATAAAGATGCCAGGCTTCGTCTTCACCAACAGTATCGTGACCGTCGGCGAGTACCCGATGTGGTCCACTGGCGGTATAGGAAATTGCGCAAACCTCGACATTCCCTTGAGCACAATGGGGCAGTGCTTCTCCGGATATTCGTTTTCTGCCAATGCGATCCTGGCCGCGCCAGCAGAGTACTCTTCTTCAAAATGGCCCTCGGGAAATTTTTTCTACAGTAGCACTGAAGCCATGAACTTCGTGAACTACAACAACGGCAACGGTGGCGACTACCATCTGCTTCCTTCCAGTCCGGCGAAAAACGCGGGCAGCGATGGTAAAGACCTCGGGGCTGATGTGGACGCCGTTTTGGCAACTATCAGCGGAGTGCAGTAACTTCCGTTCTCGTTTCATTGCACAGGGTCGATTCACTCTCTTTGTTGGTTCCCTCGCCGGTCGCATCTCCTGCGTGGCACATCTTTCCTGGCGTGGTACCATAAACCAATTGACGGGTGGTCTGACCCGTCCCGCGCAGCTTCCCGGCGAACTGTTCGGATTGGTATGCCATGAATCCGATCGTTCTTTTGCGCTAAATTCGAGAGCCCGCTTTCCGCCTCAATCGGAGTAAACCGGTCCGTCGGTTATGCTGGAAGTGAGCTAAACGCCGTCCGAAATCGACGATGCCCGAGTCTATCTCCACAGCGGAAAGAGTCTTTCGGCACCGAAAAGGCCGCCACAGCGAAATGCTGACGAATTTTCAGTACCGAATTCTAAAAAAGATTTCTCTCGGAGAGCCGAATTGCTGCAGCGGCAAAACTTACCCGGGAAAGTCGAAGCTTGAGTTTCTCATGGGCAAGGAGTTTTTTGCCAGGATTCCAGGCAAAATAATCATCGACTTTGGCTGCGGAGAAGGCGCCGATACGATCGAGATGGGGAGACGGGGTGCAAGAAGAGTTATCGGCATCGATATCCGTGAGGATGTTCTGCAATCAGCAAGGAAAGCGGCTCAAAGCGCGGGCGTGGGAAATATTTGTGACTTCGTTTCTTCGACCGCCGAAACGGCGGACATGGTTGTGTCGGTTGATGCGTTTGAGCATTTCGCCAATCCCGCGGAAATCTTGCGGATCATGAGCACGATCCTCGGTCCCGTCGGTGAGGTGTTCGTGAGCTTCGGTCCTACCTGGTTTCATCCACTTGGCGGGCACCTCTTCTCGGTCTTTCCCTGGGCGCATCTGCTGTTCAGCGAGGAAGCGCTCATTCGCTGGCGCTCCACTTTTAAGACCGACGGAGCCACGCATTTTGCCGAGGTCGCCGGCGGCCTCAACCAAATGACTATTGCGAGGTTTGAGGAACTAGTAGCCGGCAGTCCCTTGAAATTTGCTTCTATCGAACTGATCCCGATCAGGAAGTTAAAGCATTTTCACAATCGCATCACGCGTGAGTTTGCTACCGCCGTAGTGCGCTGCCGGTTAGTAAAGCGAACATGACTCGAAAGGTGCGATTTCACTCACGCAGTCGCCGCTGTTTGGCGCACCAGCCTCGGCAGCCACGCGATTGCCCGGCGCGTACGCGCCTAAGATTGGGGTTCGTTCTATGTTTGCTTCTCGGCTGCACTTTCTATATCACACCAGGTACGACTCAGGCTGCGCCAGTTCAGTCGTCATCGAACTCTGCCAAGTTTGACGGTCCAGCCGAATTGCCTCTCGTATACGTCAAGAGCGCGCTCGCGGATACTCCGGCGCCAGGCAAGACCCTGCTGGTTAAGAGCGGCGACAATCTGCAGAAGGCTCTCGACGATGCCTCCTGCGGAGACACAATCAAACTCGAAGCCGGGGCTAGCTTTGTTGGTCATTTTCGCTTGCCAAAAAAAACGTGCGATGACGCTCACTGGATTGTAATTCGCACCAGCGCCCCCGATGACGCGCTGCCTCCGGAAGGAACTCGCGCAACCCCCTGTTATGCGGGCGTGGCGTCGCTCCCCGGCCGGCCTGCCTATCGTTGCGCCTCGGCCAGGAAGGTAATGGCTGCAATTATTTCTCCGGCAACGGCTGTAACTGGTCCGCTAATTTTTTTGGATGGCGCAAACCACTATCGCATCATCGCTATCGAAATCACTCGCGAATCATCGCCTGCGAGCGTCGTCGCATTGGCCAGCCCTGACCGAGCGGTCGCAGCCGATCATATTATTTTCGACCGTGTCTGGATGCATGGCACGGCCCAGGACGAAACCAGGCGCGGTCTATTTTTGAGCGGCACGACCTATATGGCGGTGGTGGACTCTTACTTCAGCGATTTCCACTGTATTGCGAGAGAAGGTGATTGCACCGATTCTCAGGCCATTGCGGGCGGCTCCGGCGACCTCCCCATGGGCCCATTCAAGATCGTAAACAATTTTCTCGAGGCCGCCGGGGAAAATTTGATCTTCGGCGGCGATCGAGCCACGATGACACCAGCCGACATCGAAATACGCCACAACCATCTTTTCAAACCGCTCGCCTGGCTGAAGGGTCAGCGGGATTTTGTCGGAGGCCCCAAGGGAAATCCTTTCATCGTCAAGAATCTTTTTGAATTGAAGAACGCACAGCGCGTTTTGTTTGAAGGGAATATTTTGGAGAATAGTTGGGGAGGATTTACGCAGACCGGTTTTTCGATTCTGCTCACGCCCAGGAACCAAACCAATGGGCCGCTCCGGAGAAATCTTTGCCCTCTCTGCCGAGTCACCGACGTTACTATTCGTGATTGCTTTATCGCGCACGTTGGCAGCGGCCTCGAGATCGCGAACGCTCCCAATCCGAAGGACGCGCCCGCAGCCGCGGCGGGCGAACGCTACAGCATTCATGACCTGATCATCGACGACATTGACGGCAGAAAGTATGCCGGATTCGGAGCCTTCCTCGTTCTGATCTCACGCGAGCCCACTCTGAAGGATGTTCGCATCGATCACGTCACCGCGCTTTTCCCTCGCGTCTTTATGAATATCGGCATCATGAACGCCCACATCCAGAATTTTGTTTTCACCAATAACTTGATTGGCGCCAACGAAAGAGAAATCACCAGCACCGGCGGAGGGCCCGAAAACTGTGTCTTTCAACCCGAAAGGCAGCAACCGGCGGCGGTTCTCAAGAATTGTTTTGATTCAATCACATTTACCAACAACGCTATTGTGGGTGGGCTAGGCGGCTGGCCCGCGGCGAATTTCACCCCTAAGGATTTGGGAGCAGTTGGCTTGGTGAATGATGGGAGCGGAATCGGAGCGTTTCGCTTGTGCCGCTCCAAAGAAACTTCCTGCAAAGGGTCCTCAAAATACCTAGACGCCGGAAGTGATCACAAGAATATTGGAGCGGACGTCGGCGCAGTATTATCGGCAACGCAGGGAGTAATGGAGTGACCTCGGCCGATAGAACGCGCTTGAATTCGACATACGATCGCAGCCGCGCTCCCGTATTTGTACTGGGCAGCCCGCGCTCTGGCACAACACTTCTCTACGACATGCTACTTTCCGCGGGAGGCTTCGCAGTCTATCTTGCGGAATCCAACGTGTTCAATCTGCTGGCACCGCGCTTTGGCGATTTGAGTTCTCAAACCAGCCGGGAGCGGCTTCTGGAAGCCTGGTTGAGCAGCAAATTGTTCCGTGCCTCCGGCCTGCAGGCGGACGTTGTGAACCGCCGTGTTCTTCAGGATTGTCACAATGCAGGAGACTTTCTGCGCCTTGTGATGGAAGAGATCTGCAAAGCGCAGGGCGCGCCGAGGTGGGCAGAAAATTCTCCGGAAGCGATGCTTTATCTTCCAGCGATTAAACAGCTCATTCCCGAGGCCCTGATAATCCACATCATTCGCGACGGTCGCGATGTCGCAAACTCTCTCGGCCAACTTCTTTACGTGCGCCCTTTCCCCTGGGAAAAGCTGCACAGCGTGATTGGTTGCGGACTCTACTGGGAGTGGATCTTGCAGCACGGCCGCCGTTACGGCCGCTCAATGAATGGAGACTATCTGGAAGTTCATTTTGAGGCGCTGCTGGCAAGTCCCCAAGAAACGCTTGATCAGATCGGCCGCTTCATCGGTCAACCGCTCGGCTATGAAGGCATACAACGCCTGGCTTATGGCTCTGTGAGCCGGCCCAACACTTCGTTTCGCTCGCAGGACAAGAGCGAAGGTTTCGATCCTGTAGGCCGCTGGAAGAAAAGTTTTTCGGCGGAGGACTTAGCGACCTTCGAGAGTCTCGTGGGCGGAACTCTGCAAGAACTCGGCTACTCCTTGGCCACGGATGCATCGAGACTTTCGGAGAATCTATCGATAAAAGCGACGCGACTGTTGCATCGCAGTTTCTTCGCCGGCAAATTCTGGTACAAGAACAATTCGTGGTTCCGGCCGTTGCGACCGGCCCTCAAGGGTCCCGATATCGATGAGATCGTCCTTGCTGAGGATCATCCTCCCGTTGTGCGCGAGTCTTCCGCGCAATCTATGTAGTAGTTCCGATCCAAAACAAATCCGTTCACCTCGGAATTAAAGCGCGTTTCCAGTAAGCGATCAAATCGCCGACGCCGTTGATCCAGCTTTCAAACTCGATATCGCTGCGCCCTGTGGTGTCGACTAGCCTAGGCAGAAGCAATGGATTCTGCTCGCGAGTCGCCAATGCCGTGTCGCAAGTCGTCGCCGAAATAACGTGCTCGGCGGAAAGCCAGGGCAGAAATTCAGGCCGGTAAACTCCGCTGGGATAGCAGAAGTGCTTGGCTACCTTGCCGGAAGCGCTCTTGATCCAATCCCGGTTATCGTTAATTTCGCGCCGAAACAACTCCTCATTCAACGGGGTTCGATGGCGATGCGTGTGGAGTTGAAAATCTACTCCATCGTCGTCTAGCTGCTTAACTTCCTGGCGGTTCATCAACTGCAAAATACGTTTGGCACAAAGCTCGCTGTAATCGATCTCCAGCCGGCGAGCCAGCACGGCGGCGACTTCGTCTTTTTGTTCGCCGCTGAGGTTCTGGTTCTCGGTCCATTGCACTATCTGATTCGCAGCTTCTTGTCTCGATTCGGTTGAAGCCAGCGCTACGGAGTGCGAAGCACCAAATTCTGCAAGGTCCGCTTTACCGCGCTGCCGCGCCTTCCACATCATGTAAAGGCAAATAAGTTTGAAAACCGGCCGTTGGTTGTTGCTGTAATAAGTGCTGAGATAAACGGTCGCAGGAAATCCGCATTGCTTCAGCCTGGGATAGGCCTGCCGATAGAAATCGTAGGTACCGTCGTCGAAAGTAATGGCTACGCTGCGTGGCGGGAGATCTTTACGGTAAAGCCGCTCCAGTGATTCGCCCAGCGGCAGCACTGCATAATTCCCCTTTTTCAGAATCTCCAGCCTGCGCTCGAGGTGCTGCGAGCTCACGTAAAGTGCGGGCCACCATTCATGTTCATCTTCCAGGGAAACGCCGTGATAGCAAAGTATGAGCAGCCGCTCTCGCCGCCAGTCACTGTTTTCGACCAAGCCGAAAAATCCTGCACGCTTAAACGTAGTCAACAACGTGCGTCTGAGGAGCCTACGCATGTCTGGTCTTGGGCCCATCTTAGGTTAGAGCGACCGCATGACCAGACTTGCCATACACCGCTTCGGTCCGCTCGCCTTCGATCATGACGCGAAACCAGGTCTCAAGGTTCAGCAGGCGCCAGATTCGATTGCCATGGTCTCGCGATTTTGAGCGATGCTCGGAGAAGATTCTTTTCACCGCTGCAGGCCTGAATAAACCCCGCTCGGAACGCGGCTCCAGCAACAAGCGTTCTACTTCGTTCAACGGTGGCCCCGCCAACCAGTATTCCCACGGGGTGGGGAAACCCATTTTCTTGCGATAAACGATCGAGCGCGGCAGCAGATCTTCGACCGCTTCTTTCAAGACAAATTTCCCAGCCATTCCGCGGATGGAGTACTCCGCTGGAATTGTCGCCGTAAACTCTACAAGCGCGTGATCGAGAAAAGGCACACGGCTCTCAACCGATGCTGCCATGCTCATCTGATCCTGTTTCATCAAAAGCTCGATGAGATAGCTATTAATGTCGGAATAAAGTAATCGATGCAGCAGATCGCCCTGGGACCTCTCCCATGCGCTCATCGAGCCGGCATAGGCGTCTCCAGCGGAAGCCAGAGCCTGAGGGGTCAGCAGATCGGCCTGCTCGGATGCGGCGAATGCGGAAAAAAAGTTATCGTAGTAAAACGACGGCCACGAATTTCCATCTCGGACCAGGAAGGTATGTTGCAGCTTGCGATGGAGCGCGGCGCTCAGGGGACCAGAGTGAATGCCGCGGCGCACCAACCCGCGAAGCGCGGCGGGGGTAACCATGCGATACGCCTTATCCATGCGCGCGTTCATCAGAGTCCACGCGTAGCGGGTGTAGCCGGCGAGCGTCTCGTCACTCCCCTCGCCGGTTAACACAACCGTGACATGCTCTCGCGCGAGGCGAGCCACAAAATAAAGTGCTACGCTGGAAGGCCATGCCAGCGGCTCATCTTCATGCCAGATCAGATTCGGCAAGCTGGCGAAAAACTCCTCGCGGCTGAGGCGGACTTCATGATGCTCCGATTGAATATGCCGCGCCACTTCCTGCGCATAGCCAAGCTCACTGAACTGTTCTTCGCCATACCCGACGGAAAATGTCTTGATACGACCCCCTCGAATCTTCCTCGTCAGCGCAGCTACCGCACTGGAGTCCAGCCCTCCGCTTAGAAACACGCCGAGGGGAACTTCGCTCATCAGATGAGAAGAAACGGCCTCTTCCAGCATCTCGCGATAGGTGCTGACATAATACTTGCGAGAACGAGGTGCCCGATCCGGCTCCGTCGTAAGATCCCAATAGCGCTTTATGGTGCGTTCGCCCGCCTCCGCGACTTCCAAAGTATGTCCCGGCATCAGCTTGCGGATGCCCACGAACATCGTCTCTCGCCCCGTCAGATAACCGAATGCAAGATACTCCGCCAGCGCGGCACTATTAAACTCCGCGGGTACTCCAGGAAAAGCCAGGATGGCCTTGATTTCCGAGCCAAAAAGAAATAAGCTTCCGTCCCACCGATAGTAAAAAGGCTTGATGCCCAGCCGGTCGCGAGCGGCAAACAGAACGCGCTTTCGCCCGTCCCAGATGGCGAAAGCAAACATGCCGCGCAAATACTTGACGCAGTCGCGGCCGTACTCCTCGTAGAGATGAACAACGGTTTCGGTATCGCTGCGAGTGCGGTAGCGATGTCCTCTTGCCTCAAGATCGGCGCGCAATTCGAAGTGGTTGTAAATCTCTCCGTTAAACACGATCCAGATGTCCTCTTCTTCATTCGCAAGTGGCTGGTGACCCGTTTGTACGTCGATGATGCTCAACCGGCGCATCGCCAGGCCGACGTTGTTTTCGACGTAATAACCCTCGTCGTCGGGGCCACGATGCGAAATGCGGCGATTCATCGCCGCCAGTGACTCGCGGTTCACGTGCCGACCCGGATCGGCGAGAAATACTCCACAGATTCCGCACATAAGAAGTTACGAGATGGAGACTCTAGCCACCGACATTGCAATGGTAAGAGCTACTGGATTGAATCACTCACCGCGGGCTCGACCGCTTCCGTATCCGATGACTGAACCGTTCTCTGCCCACTCCGCAAATGAAGCTCACACCAGCGAACCGCCCGTCTGCAGCGCAGTTCAGGGCCAGCTTCAATTTTAGTATAGCTGCCGTTACAAAGGATTAATACTTGCTCCGAGTTGCCGGGTCCTTTGATTAAACAGAGAAATTCAGCATCGCTCGAAACTGAATTCAAACTCCATGACTTTCCTCGCTCACCGAAAAAGAACGAGTACTCTCTTTCCTCTCCTGCATACCGATAAGCGATCACCGTCGACCGCCCTTCCTGCTCGCGGATGCGTACGAAAGATCTCGTATCTGCATGAACTTCTTCAAGCACCACGAGCACTACCGCAAATTCGGCGGGCACATCCACCGTCGTGCCGAAGTTCAGCACCGTCATCGGCGCCTTCTGTCCATACACTGGAGACCACGACTCTTTTCGAACCTCTTCAGCCCAGCCCTGGCCTTGTGCCGGGAGCAACGCCATGCCAAGGGATGCGCCTTTTCTGCGGAACACATTTTGCTCGACCATTTGCAGGTCTTGCCCGACATGCCATGAGATATCGAGCCGATGCCTCCCTGCTCCCACCACCACGTCGCGCACAAGGTACAGACCGTTCTTTAGCGATAACACATACCGCCGGTGCGTGACTGGTTTAGCCAACCGCTCATAGCCGTCATGGCTGGCCACGAGCACCTCAAATCCTGGACCTTGAATCCATTGCTCGACCGTTGTTTGTGTCAACCGCTTCCACGCGAACGGCCCCGCCGCTTCAGCCTGGTCAAGGCTATCCACGCGCAACGTATTGTGCATGGCGGTTCCGCGAAACAAATCGCGGCTAACCTCTTCGGCATAGGTGTAGGTTCCAGGATCGATTAACAAAGAAGCTTGGCTATGCAGGCAAATGCTCAAAGCATCGGCGTGACCATGCCCGCCGCTCTGTGTGCCTTGAGTCCCTGCATCCAGCACCAGCTGCGCTGTGGGCTTTTCCGACGTCAAGAAGTAATGGCCAGAGTGCTGAAGCGCAAGCGAATCCATTCGCGGCTCGGCAGTCTCCAATTCGTCCCAGCGCCTCACGCCTTCCGCACCGAGCAGCCAGATTGTCTCCTCCCGTAAATCGCCCGCCGCCCGCTTAAGGTCGCCGCGCTGAAACAAAATTGCGCCGGTCGCTAGCGGGTCGAGCAAGTGCTCACCGCTATTGCGCCGGGGATCAAACACCCGTCCTCCGTCGTCGTCACCAAATCGCGGCGGGATACCAGCGCGGCCCATCCAGGATAAGGCCGTCAACATTTTGTCGAGGGTCTGCTCAAGATCCTTGGGGATCAGAATGTCGTTCACGCTGGCCAGCGCTACGGCGTGCAGAACAAAATCAAGCGCATAAACGTGGTAGTAGGTGGATTGCTCGAAATGAAAACCATCGCTCTGTACCTGCCGCCCGCTCTCGCGAACGATGATGTCCCATCCCAGAGCCTTCCAGCGTGGCGCACTCGCAAGCTCCGGGCAGAGCACACCAAGAAAAAACAGACCGACGCCTTCTCCGAGCAAATGAGTGTTGGGAGAAAAGTAGGTTGAGAGATAGCGCTCAATGTGGCGTCCGTGCAGGTTAAGACCGCGCAGCCATTCCTTGCGAAAGTCGGGCAGTCCAACAGATCCCGTCAAGAGGTGGTAAGTCCAAATCCACGACAGACTCCGGAGTGCGACTTCCAGGCTGCTCGCCCAGTTAATCCCCACCGGATAAGGATTGTCGACTTGCCATTGTCGCCACTGGCGCAAGATTTCGTCGGCGAAGCGCGCTTCGCCTGTCAGTCGATATGCCTTCGCCAGAGAAACAAAGTGCTGATGACGATTCAGTTCCCATGTAATCTTGCTATCACCGATCTCTTCGAAATCCAGATAGCGAACTTTGTAGAAAACCTTTCTGGGAGCTCGTTTTCCATGCACTGCGTCCAGATGCCAGTCAATTGCGCTGCCGTAATCCAGATTTTCGTAACCCAAAAGATCAAAGCGATGCTGGCAGATTTTTTCCGCCCGGCGGATAATCTGTTTGGTTTGTTCGGGAAGCCGCTGGCGCAGGATCGCGAGTATGGGGCCAATTGAATCGGCCCCGAAAAAGAACACCCCTGGAGCCACGGTCAACGAACGTCTCGAATTGCCCGCGAAATCAAACCCCACTCGAGAAAGAATGTCATCCTGTCGCTTACTGAGTTCTTGCCGAACCCGGTTGCGCAATTCTTCTCTATCCATTCGCGCCAATCGGTTCTTGATTTGTCGCCAGTCTCTAGCCTTCATACGGGACTTTTTAAGATCGCGTCAGGAGTCAGGTTGATTCCGCGCCTCAATCACCTTACCTGAATTATCTTCGGGCAATGCAAATCCATGATGAAAAGTGCGAGCCGAGCGTCCTCATATACTATTAAGAGTTACCCCAAAAACTTGTGGGGTTCGCGTCTGGCGTAATATTCTTTCGGGCAGGAGCCTAAAAGCTGGGCTTCAGGCAAAGTATGAAAAAGACAATATGAGCAAGGCAGTCAGTGTCTTCGGCTTGGGATATGTAGGTTCAGTAACCGCCGCCTGTCTGGCGGCGAAAGGGCATGCCGTCACCGGCGTTGACCTGAACGCTTCCAAAGTGGAATTGATGAATGCAGGCCGCAGCCCTATTGTGGAGCTGGGCATGAACGATCTGGTTGAAGAAGCACACAAGGCTTCACTCTTGTCGGCGACCACGGATTCTTTTGCAGCTGTGATGCAGACCGAAATATCTTTTCTCTGTGTCGGAACTCCCAGCCTCCGAAGCGGCAAGCTCGATCTCGGTCACGTCGAGCCGGTGTGCCGCGAAATTGGGCAAGTCTTGAGGCGTAAGTCCACCTTTCATCTTGTCGTTCTCCGCAGCACGGTCCTGCCAGGCACTGCCGAAAACATCGTGATACCGGCGCTGGAAGAAGCCAGCGGCAAGCGTCTGGGAAAAGATTTTGGCGTCTGCGTCAATCCGGAGTTCATGCGTGAGGGCACGGCCGTCGCCGATTTTATGCAGCCGGCCATGACTATTCTTGGCGCCGTCGAACCTTTGCACGCCGCTAGCTTGCGCGAACTTTACGCCTGGGCTCCGGGCCGGATCTTCGAAACGACTTTTCGTTCGGCGGAGATGGTGAAGTATATCTGCAACACATGGCACGCTCTGAAAGTGGCCTTCGCCAACGAGGTAGGCACGCTGGCCAAAGCGCTCAACGTAGACGCCGAAGACATAACCGAGATCTTCACCGCAGACGATAAACTAAATATTTCAGCTCGCTATCTGAAGCCGGGCTTCGCTTTTGGCGGTTCCTGCCTGCCGAAGGACGTGCGTGCCCTCAGCTATCGCGCCAAAGAACTCGATCTGAAATTACCGCTTTTCGAATCGATCATGCCCAGCAACGACGAGCACCTGCGCCGCGCTATCGAAATTGTGCTCGAGACCGGCAAGAAAAATGTGGCAATTCTTGGATTGAGCTTTAAAGCGGCAACGGACGATCTGCGGGAGAGCCCGCAGGTGCAACTGGTCAAACATCTGCTCGGAGAGGGCTATAACTTAAAGATTTGGGATGAGAATGTGTCGCTGGGCCGGCTGATCGGCTCCAATCGCGATTACATTGAAGGCACGATTCCGCATATCGGCTCGCTGCTCGAAAGCGATCTCGGAGAGATTCTTCGCAATGCAGACGTGGTGGTAATCGGCACCCGCGGAATCTCGCGGGATCTACTGCAAGCGCAACTGCGCCCCGATCACATCGTGGTCGACCTGGTAAATTTGGAGAAAAGCCGCCGTCCTGACGTCAGCAACTACCAAGGTATTTGCTGGTAGCGATGTGCGAATCCTCTGGGTAAAAGCGGGCAAATTGCTGCCGGTAGATACTGGCGGCAAGATCCGCTCTTTTAACATTCTCCGGCACCTCGCCTGCGACCATGAAGTTACCCCGCTCTCCTACTACGGGGGGAAACGAGATGCTGATTATGAAACTGAGCTTCGGCGTGAATTTCCGCGAACTCAAATCATTTGGACGGCCGCTCTCGATGGCAACACCTTCGCGCAGGCTTTCGACTATCTTCGGCGAGTGTTTCAAGCCGCGCCCTTCGCGGTGAGCAAGTTTACTCATCCTTCGGTTCAGCGAGCGCTCTCCAGTCTCGGTGCGAAACCATTCGACGTAACCGTCTGCGACTTCCTTTCCGCGTCCTCGAATTTTCCAGAAACTTTAAACACCCCCACGGTGCTCTTTCAGCACAATCTGGAAACCGCACTCTGGCGGCGCATGGCCTCAACCGAATCGAATCCCGCCAAGCGAATTGCTTATCGAATAGAAGCCGCCAAGATGGCTGCTTATGAGGAGCGCGCGCTCGCCAAATTTCACCATGTCATCGCAGTCTCCGAAAACGACCGTCGGGAAATGCTGGGTATAGCTCCCAGCTGTTCGATTTCCGTGGTCCCCACCGGGGTCGATCTCGACATGTATGCCGTGGCGCCGCCTTCAACAGCCGATCCGCCGCGCATTGTCTTCACCGGTTCCATGGACTGGGAACCAAACCTAGATGCCGTGTCTTATTTTTGCAGGGATATTTTTCCAAGGGTTCTCGGCGAATTCCCTTCCGCGCTTTTTCAAATCGTCGGCCGCAACCCGCATTCAAGCGTGAAGCAGTTGGCATCTGAGCACATTGCGGTCACAGGCACGGTGCCTTCGGTCGCCGAATACCTGCGCGATGCCACGCTGGTGGTTGTGCCCTTGCGCATCGGCGGCGGAACTCGGCTCAAGATATTTGAAGCCATGGCCATGGGCAAGGCGGTTGTCTCCACTTCGATCGGCGCTGAAGGTCTGGATGTGCAGGACCGACGCGATCTCATTCTCTCGGATGACGCCGTCGCGTTCGGAGAAGCGATCCTCACGCTGCTGAGAGACCCTGAGCTTCGCCTTGGTTACGAACGCGCAGCGGCCAAGCTTGCTGCGCAATACGACTGGTCGAAAATTGCTGCGCATTTTGCGGATGTGTTAGCCCGGGTTGTGGAGGCGGCATCCCCCGACGCGTTGCTTGGCTCGTCGAGCTTGCGCGGAGCTGGAGGGCTCAGGCAACCGCCGCAAGCGGACATGCCCGGCAACCATGAATGTTCTGGTGCTGGATGGAAATCAAAACCAGGCTGTCGCCAGCGTGCGCTCTCTGGCCCGTGCAGGCCACACTGTGCATGCCGGCGAAGCCGCGCCGTGGTCGAAAGCAGGATGGTCGCGAGCCAGCTTTGGCAGCCTCCATTATCCCGCTCCTCAGCTGTGCGTGGAGGATTTCATCGGCGCCATTTCCGGCTTCGTGCGCAAGCATCCAGGGAACTCTGGTTCTTCCCATGACCGAGGCTACGACCTTGCCGGTGTCGAGGCACCGTGATTCCCTCATTTCTGCTGGAGCACGACTGGCCTTACCCGATCACACGGACTTGCTTCGCGCCTTCGACAAACAAGAAACTACGGGTCTGGCTGCTTCGCTGGGCATCCGCGTCCCCCAAACTTCAACTGTCACAAGCCCGGACCAAGCTAGAGACTTGGCTCACTCCATCGATTATCCTGTTGTGTTAAAACCGCGCGCTTCGGAAGAGTTCTCGATCGCAAGCAAAATCCGCGCTGGCGGGCGCCCACGCTACGCGAGCAATCCGGTGCAATTCGAAGCGGCTTATAACGACGTGCGCGCTCGCTCGTCGGCGGTGCTGGCACAAGAGTACGTTGCGGGAGAAGGAACCGGATACTTCGCGCTCCTGCATCATGGAGACTTGCGAGCCGAATTTGCACATCATCGTATTCGCGATGTGCACCCGACTGGCTCTGGAAGTGCTCTACGCATTAGCATTGAGCCTGACCCCGAGATTCGGCAATGCTCTTTGAGGATTTTATCCGCTCTGCGTTGGCATGGAGTTGCGATGGTGGAATATCGGAAGCAAGCCGGATCGCCTCCGGTCTTCATGGAAGTGAACGGACGCTTCTGGCATTCGCTCGCGCTCGCGTGTTACGCTGGCGCGGATTTTCCAGCGCTGCTGGCAAGTATGGTTGAGCACGGGGACATTGAACCTACCGTTGGATATCGCCTTGGCATCCGGTGCCGCTGGCTGCTCGGCGATGCTCGCCACTTGGTCGAGGTTTGGAAAGGGCCGCCATCAGGCTATCCCGGTGCTTATCCGGGCCGGCTGCGCACTTTGCTAAGTGTGCTCGCTCCGGTTCCGGGCACTTACCATGATTTGTTTCAATGGAGCGATCCGCTCCCTGAACTGGTCGACTGGATCAATCTTTTGACTCGTCTCTGGGATACAGGCGCGCACTAGAAGCCATGCTCAAAGGCGTCATGCACATTCACAGCACGTACTCGGATGGTGAGTTCACGCTCAGCGAACTCCGCGAGGTTTTTCTTGCCGAGAATTGCGCATTCGTGTGCATGACCGATCACGCCGAGTATTTTGACCGGGAATCGGTGCACCGTTACATTGCGGAATGCGAAGCTCTATCTGATGCGAGGCTCCGCATGGTGCCGGGCCTTGAGTACCGTTGCGACCGCGATATGCACATCCTCGGCTATCACGCGACGCAACTTTTTGACGGTAAGAATCCGCAGGAGGTAATTCGGCACATAGATGCGCAGGGTGCAATCTCCGTAATCGCACATCCCAAGAATGATTTTTTTGAGTGGATTGAGAGTTTTTCCACTTTGCCGCAAGGAATTGAAACCTGGAATTCAAAATACGACGGTCAGTACGCGCCACGCTCTGGCACGTTCGCCTTCCTACAGAGACTGAAACAGCAATCGCCCGCGATGCACGCGTTCTACGGGCTCGACCTGCACTGGAAAAAACAGTTTCACAATTTTTTCATTGAACTCGATTGCGATTCCTGTGAAAGCGATGCGATTGTCTCCGCATTAGCGGCAGGAACATTTGCAGCTCGCAAAGATAGTGTGCTGTTGCCTTCTACCGGCGTCCTGCCGCAGGCGCTGCTGGATCAGTTCGATCGAGTGAATGCGCGCTCCTCCCGCTTGCGATTGCTTACGAAAAACGGAAAGAAGGTGCTTGACCGTTTAGGCATCAAGATTCCCGCCTCCCTGAAAACCCAACTGCGCAGGATCTTCTAATGGGGCGAACGAGCATCGTATTCCTGATGTATCACGAACTCGAATTAGAGGGTCGGCCGCAATGCCGATCCGAAGCGGGGTACGTGCGCTACATTCTTCCGCAAGCTGCCTTTAAATCTCAGATGCGCTGGCTGCGGCAGAACGGTTGGAGCGGCCTTTCGGTGAGCGAAGCGCTTCATTATCCGACAGGAAAGTCAGTTGCCATCACATTCGACGACGGAAGCGAAACCGATCTCCTCACTGCCGCGCCGATTCTCAAGGCTAACGGATTCAATGCTACCTTCTATGTCACCGCCGGATTTGTCGGCGGGCGCGGTTACTTGTCGGCGGATCAGGTGCGCGAATTAAATTCTTTAGGATTTGAGATCGGTTGCCACTCCATGACTCACCTTTACTTGAACGGGTTGGAGAGGAGTCGACTGAATCATGAGATCTCGGGTGCCGGGAAACAACTCGAGGACATGATTGGACGCAAAGTGGAGCACTTTTCCTGTCCCGGAGGCCGTTATGATGCGAGCGCTCTCGAAGTAGCGAAAGAAGCGGGCTACCGTTCCGTGGCCACCAGCCAAGTACGCGCCAACTCACCTTCAACGGATCCGTTTTCGTTGGGACGAGTCGCCATCCCCCGCGGCCTTGACGACGCAACGTTTCAACAAATCTGCACCGGCGAAGCGTTGCCTCGGCTGCGATTTGTACAATCCGCGCGAACTGGTGCTCGAAAGTTGTTAGGGAATGCACTCTATGATCGATTGCGCGCGCGCCTTCTACCCCAATCCTAAGAAATAGGGAAATCGCCGCGGCAGGTTCGATCAGGACCGGGCCACGGCGCCGGATTCTCTGCCTGCAACTTTCGCCCGGGGTTGCGTGCCGCACGCGACCTCCACGTCATCAGCGAGTCTGCAGGTGTTGTCCTCAGCGGAAAACCCCGGAATGCGCGCCACCATCGCTGCCCGATTCTGCACGGCCTCGGCCATCAATTCTTGCAGCGACTCAGGGTCTTCTGCACGCCACAACTCAACCCCGGGAGGCCGCGTCCCGTTATCGACCGCCAGCACTGGAACTCGCAGGGCAAGAGCTTCCAGTACTGAAGACGAGACGCCGTCTGTTAGCGGGCTGCGTATACAGGCCAGCGATCGTGTAAGCATCGACAAAAAAACATCATGCGACACCGCCCCAGCAACGTAAACAGAGTCAGCCAAACCCTGGTCGCGAACAAATTGCCTCAGCAATTCAAGTTCACGATCGCTGGTTCCTACGAGAAGAAAACCTATCCGCCGATATTTCGACAGGAACCGCCGCATCGCGTCGGCAAGGAAATCGAGCATGTATTCCTTGCGATAGCAGACGTAAAGAAAAAACACGCCATCGCGTTGCGAGATGAACTCCTCGGCTGCGCTCGGAAGATCAGCCTCGACAAAGCGGATGTTTTCGGAGGAAAATAGAGGAACCGGCATAACCTTTCGGGCGTCGATATTAGTGCTGAGCAAAACATGCTTCACCGGTTCGCTATCACAATAGATGCGGGTCGGGATACGAAACAAAAGCGCAAACGCCAGCCCGCGAAACGAACCCTTCGGAGCCGGGAAAAACGTTTGTCGATGGCCGCCGCAGTAAGTTAGCAACGCGGGGCGCCCACCCGCTCGGGCCAGCAGCATGGCGATGAGGGCCAGCAGATATCCTTTCTTCGATTCTGCGTTCACGCGAATCTGCACCGCATAATCGCGCCAAACATGGCTCCAGACCTTGCGAAAATAGTCCCAACCACCCTGCACATCAATGTACTCAGAACTCAAGACACGCCGGTTCTCGTTGAGGTTCATCACCGGACAATCCCAGCCCCGGCTCTCAAGTTCGCGGCGCAACGCGACCAGGCCCATCGCCCATCCACACAGAGGCGGAGGCCAGTTGCCAATTTGCAGTATCTTTTTCAACTCGATCCAACCTCTCCGGCGATATTGGTGGGTTGTGGCTTCTCCAGTGTGAGCGGAACAGTCCACCCTTTCTCAGCGAGAAGGCCGCGATAGAGATCCTGGTAGCGATCTCTTATTCGCGGAATGGCATACTCCTCTTGAGCTCGTGCGCGGGCGCGCGCCGCCACTTGCTTCCGCAATTCCGGTTGCGTGATCAGTGTTTCCAGAGCCGCGGCGAATTGCAATTCGTCCCCGGCTGCAAACAATAACCCTGTCGTGTGATCCTGGATGAGTTCCGAATTCCCTCCGACGTTGGCCGCTACCACGGGCACTCCGGCTGCCATCGATTCCAAAATCGCATTGGAAAGACTTTCTGAAGATGACGGCATCACACTCACATCCAGCGACGCCAGCACGGCGGGGATATCGCGGCGGTCGCCGAGAAATATCAAGCGCTCGAGCAAATTGAGTCGCCTAGCAAGCTCTTCCACCGCCGGCCGCAGCGGGCCGTCGCCCGCGAGGACAAACTGGAGCTGCGGAAATCGGGGCGCTAGTCGCGCGGCCACTCGCAGAAACAAATCGTGCTGTTTGGCAGGATGGTTCATGCGCGAAATCATCCCGATCTTTAAACTCTGCGCCTGGCGCGGCAGAATCGGCGGGACGACTGCGAACATTTCGCCGGGCAAACCGTTGGGAATGATCGTCAGCTTACGCGCAGGAATTCCGGCGTCTTGCAGTCGCCTGGCAGCGGCGCGCGAGTTACACACTACCCGATTGCAAAAGCGAAACACCGCGTTCTGTGCCCGAAACTGCGTGAATGTCAGCAGGTCGCCCAGTTGGCGATGGCTGCCCAGCACGACCGGCACGCCGGCCCAGCGCGCCGCAGGAATCAGCATTAGATTGGAATAGAAATCAAACGCCTGCGCGACCGCGATTTTTCCTTCTCGCAAGAACCGCGCCAATGCGAATCGTGAACGCCACGATTGCGCTCCAAAGAGGCTGCCCCCGGCCGCGAATCGCCTGATTCCGTCGACCTCAGTCAGAAACGCACCTACCGGCTTTAAACATCCGAGGCTGACACTGAACAATTTGCGATCGAGAGCATTCGCAATAGTTATAAATTGGCGTTCGCTGCCTCCGGTCTCGAGCGTATTGGTCATTAGGAAAACAGCAGTGCGGAAGGTTTCTTCTGCTACACCACTTGAAGTTCGCCCGCGGGAGGAGATCACGGCCGGTTTTCCCCCAAGCTCCCGGGCGCGGAAGCCTTGTAATCGATGAATTCTCGCTCACATGGAAACTCTGAGCGATTGTCCCGCTTTTCGATTTTTTCCAGGAAGTTGCGATGCCACAGTTCGAAGACCAGCATCATCCAGAGCACGCCGGAGTGATCGCGGCGTCCGCGAAAATGCTCGTCAAGAATTACGCGAACGGATTCGGCTTTGAAGTATCCGCGCTGCATGGTGCGCGCCTCCTGCAGCATCTGCAGCAAGGTGTCTTTCAATTCGTTCCGCATCCAGTGCACCAGTGGAAGAGAAAAACCTTGCTTGCGCCGGTGCAAGAGCCTCGCAGGAACTCCCAGCCGCTCCGCCAATTTCTTGAACATGAATTTGCGTGTTCCGTCCCGAAATTTGTATTTGACCGGCAACGACGCTGCCCACTCGACAAAAATGTGATCCAGGATCGGACAGCGCATCTCAAGAGACGTCGCCATGCTCATGCGGTCCACTTTGGTGAGAATGTCGCCGGCAAGATACGTTTTCGTGTCCAGATACATCAGACGGCTCAATTCATCCGACGCCGGAGCTTCGTCATAGTAGCGCTCGAATTGGCGCAAGGGGTCGGCGCTGCGCTGCGCGTGCGCTACGAAGTCGTCAGAAAAAAGGCTGCGCTCGCGATGGAGTACCGGCATAAACGACAGGCCGTCAAGATAGCGGTCACGCGCCGGCAGAGTAATGTTCCACGCCAGTTTGCGACCCTTCACGTCCGACGGCAAATGAGGGTAAACGTGATTGCGATAAATGCGCCCGATCCAATTGGGAATCACTTCGAAGCGGCGGCGGCGGCGGTTCACCATGTAACGGTCGTAGCCTGCGAACAATTCGTCGCCGCCATCGCCAGAGAGCGCCACAGTCACATGTTGCCGCGCCCTCTGCGACACGCAATACGTAGGAATCATCGAGGAGTCGCCGAAGGGCTCCTCCATCATGGTCGTCAGATGATTCAAGATTTCGTTGATGTCGGGATCGACGATCAATTCGTGATGGTCGGTAGAAAAACGCTGCGCAACCAAGCGGGCATACTCTGCCTCATTGAAGTCGGCTCTGAGGAAGCCGATGGAAAATGTTTTCACCGGAACCGAACTTTCGCGCGCCATCAAAGCGACGACGATCGAAGAGTCTACTCCCCCGCTGAGCAACGCCCCCAGCGGCACGTCACTGATCAGCCGCTTACGCACGGCCTCTGCGAGCCGCCACTCCATTTCTTCGAGGCAAGCTTCGTCGGAGCCCGGATCGTGCCCGCCATATTGGGGAACATCCCAATATTGACGAACGTGAATCTTCCCGCCGACGTACTCCGCTAAGTGCCCGGGCGGCAGCTTTCGAATGTCGCGAAACGCGGAATGCGGATCCGGAATATACCCAAAATAAAAAAACTGCAGAACTCCCTCGGGATCGACTTCCGCCAGCTCAGGAGCCGCGGCGAGCATGGCTTTAATCTCGGAACCAAAAAACAATTCCCCCGTGCGCTGCGCGTAAAACAGCGGTTTCTTCCCCAAGCGATCGCGAGCCAGCAGCAGCGCATCGCGCTTCGCATCGTAGAGAGCGATGGCAAACATGCCGCGCAATTTCTTAATGCAATCGGCGCCCATCTCCTCGTAGAGGTGAACGATCACTTCCGTATCGGAGTGCGTGCGAAACTCATGCCCGCGGGATTCTAACTCCTTACGCAATTCCAGAAAGTTGTAGATCTCGCCGTTGAAGACCACCGCCACGGTGCGATCTTCGTTGTAGATGGGCTGCGCGCCACCGGAGAGATCGATGATGCTGAGCCGGCGCATCCCCAGACCCACGTTGCCGCGCACGTGAATGCCTTCATCATCCGGACCGCGGTGTACGAGAGTATCCGTCATGCGCCGAACCTGCTCAGCCGTCACTTGCTCGCCCGGACGGGCGATCATTCCGGCTATTCCGCACATCGTTGCACCTCGAAGCTCTCGTCCTTGTCGGACGCATCGAGGGCGGCGGCCGCCACCAAGGCTGGTTTACGGCCCGACACCGAGATCGGCTGCAGGATTACGCGAAGGTCTTCGAGGCCGCAATCTTCAAACCAGCGAAAGACTTCTTCGTACGTGTGCTTGGATTGATACCAAGGCGAATACCAATCAAAGGTATCGAGCACGCGCCACTTGGGATCTTCGTGAAAGGCGAAGGGAATCGCATAGGCGAGAAGTCCGCTCGCGGGGCGACCAAGCAACGGGATCTTGCGCAAGACTTGATGCACACCGTAGAGCGGAACCACGCCGTAGCAGAGCTTGTGCAACAACCGCGGGGACATGCGGCGCGTCACCTTGCGATACATGTCGCTCATCTTGTACCAGTTGTGATACTTGCTATAGAGCCAAATGGCGATGCGCCCCCCCGGCTTCAACAATCGCGGCAGCGCCTTGAATGCTTGCTCGCAGTTGGGCGTGTGGTGCAGCACGCCTATGCTGTAAATCACATCGAAGCTCTCGGGGGCGAAAGGTAACTGGAAAATGTCGGCCTGCAAGAATGTCGCGTCCCGATCGGCGAGATTCTCTACCGCGGCCTCCGGGGCCAAGCTCAGATCGATTCCCACCACATGAGCGCCCCAGCGCGTGGCCACTTCGGCAAAGCGTCCCATGCCGCAGCCCACATCGAGCACGAGTTTGCCTGCGAGGTCTTCGGGCCTGAATCCAGTGCGCCGGCGAAAGTCAGCCTCCGAAACGCGGCTTTGCTCGTTGTCAAGTTGAGTGGTCTTGAAGGTCAGCCATTGAAAGCCGAAGCTGCCCGCGTACACCTGGGCATCGACAAATCGAATAACACCCTTCACCGAGGGATAGTGCCGGTCACAATTTGTACAGACGAGGCTATCTTCTTCACCCTCGTTCTCGGATGCGCGGCGAAGCATCCTCCCGCATGACAGACAACGCAGGATGGCCAACACTTGCTCCGGAATTCTCCGCTCACTCTGCTGCGTCATCGCTTCCATGCTTCTCTCGG
This sequence comes from uncultured Acidobacteriaceae bacterium, assembly GCA_963789875.1. GTDB lineage: Bacteria > Acidobacteriota > Terriglobia > Terriglobales > Acidobacteriaceae > Sulfotelmatobacter. Next base: position 890,482 of record CAWBMI010000004.1, read on the forward strand.
CTCGTGGTATCTCTGCCAGGGCTGTAATTTCAACGGCATCTTCGCGGTCACCGGTTTACCAGAGGCAAGCTCGGTGGCATTTTGCGCGCACCAGCGGTATAGCACCGACGTATATGCCATCATGAAGTAGGAGAAAAGCTCATATTCGTAGCTGGCAAAAAACGATCCCACGATGAAGGCGACTAGGCTGGCCCACATTGCGTCCGTCAACACACGAACCTCGGGATTGTCACGGTAAGCTGGCAGCTCACGAACTCTTCTCAGGTTTCGGAAGGACAAATAAAGAATCGCGAGAAACAGAATCAGCGCCGGAAAACCTCCCTCACACGCGAACTCCGTGTAAGTGTTGTGCGTGACCTTCCAGGTTTTGGTGGCTGCTCCAAAGTTGCCCGCTCCGATGCCGAAGATGGGATGATGAATGGCTTCGTCAATGCTCAACATCAGCAGCTTGCGGCGGGCCTCCAAAGAACCCTTATCTTGCGAACCTTGAATGTCGCCCTTAAAAATGCTCTCAACCCGCGCCAGATAGTGCGGAGTTCCGAAGATCACGACGGTTCCCGCCAGACAGAGCAAGAAGGCCGCGCCTATCAAATAATATCGCCGCTCGCGGAAGCCAAACGCCCACAGGCACAGCACAATTGCCACGGCTGTCGCCACCAGGCCGCTGCGCGAATAGGTCAGAACTACTCCCAGCAACATCGCCAGGATTCCTATCGCCCAAGCCACCTTCTTTCCCATCCCTTTCGCCAGGAGAACGAAGCCCAGGCACAGTGGCCAATTGATCGCGATGTTGATGGCCAGGTCGTTGGGATTCTCGAAGGTCCCGCCCAGCGCTCCGATCAGACGACCGCCCTCCGAAGTACGATGGATCGCGATCGAGGCGATAGTGGTGGCGACCAGCGCCGCCGCCTGTACCCAAAGCAGTTTTCTAAGCTGTATGAAATCGGTGACGATCAAAGTCACCAACAAGCCAACCGTCACTTCCTTGGAAAACTTATAGAAGACCGTGGCGAAGGCCCCGCCACGCCAATACGCAAAAGGAATCGAAATGACGAGATGGGCGAACAGCAACAGCAGCAACTTAAGTTCGAGAGGGAGCTTTCTATTGCCTCGGCCGGACGCCAGAGTCGAGATCAAAGCTATGAGCGCTACCCCGCCAATAATTTTTTCGATGGGAATAAAGCTCAGTCCGGGGATCAGATCTTCTGGACGCGTGTAATACAGGAAAGTAAAAAGAAGCAGGGCGTTATACGCCAGAGGGCTCGCGCCCTGCTCGCGCCCCTTCTTCCTCTCGATCGCCGTTGCCAGGGTCGCCAATTGATACTCTCCAAAAACTTACTTGTCAGTCTTCACAAGCCTCATCGTTACTCCCGTCGCGTATTTTTGCGCAGGCGGGCAGTTGCGGAGAAGCCAACGATCAGCCTTCCAGACCGTCGATCTCAGGAACGGTAGAATTCCCGTGACGAGCGGCACCAATGGCAGCCGGAAATATCGCGCCTCTTGAACTTCGAACGCCCTTGTCATCGTGCCAATCTCCTCAAGAGTCAGCGGGTGTTCGAAGTCTGAGACATTTTCCTGCGTCGGCAGCAAACCCCTTAGAAAATCGTATGTTTTCGAAAAGCGCACCGGCTCTTTCAGGATAACGACGCCCCCTTTGGCCAATACCCTCAGCATCTCGTCGCGGACGCGAGCTATGTCGAGATGATGAATCAGAGCAATACAAAAGATCACGTCGACAGACCCGCTCTCCAGGCCGGTTTCGTACGCCGAGCCAACTCTCAGCGTCGCTTCTCGACCGGACTTTCGCAGTCGTTCCTCGGCCAAAGCGATAAGGTCGGGGGAGAGATCGATCCCGGTTACCTTGGCTCCGCGCTCGGCTAGTGGAACGATGTTCTCGCCCGTACCACAGCCGAGATCAAGAACAGCCTTGCCGCATATATCGCCAAGCAAATAGAAAGCATATTCAAGGCCATAGGGGGTATCGCGGAGCGGATTCAGATAGCGATCGATCTGCGCGCGCCGAGTCTCACCTAAAACAATTCCGCGAGCCTCTTCTGCGCTGCGTTCGATCTCGGCTCTGTCACGCTCGGATAAGGCACTTTCTGTCATTTTCTAAACCTCATCCCTCTGTAGTTCGCGAGATCTTTCAAGAGTTCACAGTTCTACCGGGCCCAAACCGCCTTGCGGCCGGAGATAAAATTCGCAAAAGCCACGACTGCCGCGGTATTCAGCACCACAAAAGTGAGTGCGGGATTGGCGGCTCGCGCGACCACTCCCAGCTTGAGGCGTAACAGGGCCAGCAAACTCATCGCATAAAACGCCACCTGCATAAGCCACATCGCACGATAGACTGGCAATGGAACAAACGCCGACGTTACCAATGCCAGCACCAAAGCAAAGGGCATAACCAGCCGCAGAAGTTTGTGGCTGACGAATTCAAAGCGAAGTGGATTGCCCGTGCTCAAAAGCCACGGGGCCAATTGCAGCAACTGATAGTTACCGCTCAGCGTGCGCACCTTGCGGGCGAACTCGCGCTCGGTGCCAAGGTCTGCGCTATCCCAGGCGCGAGCCCGCGGTTCAAAAACTACGCGCTTGCCCTGCTTCGCCACCTGCATGGGGATAAATACGTCGTCCAGAATCGTTCCTTCCGGCACCGGGACGTACTAGTTCGCGCCGCGCCGCATAGATTGCGCCAGTAGCACCGACCACCGATCCCGAGGCTGACTCCAGTTCTCGAATTTTCTTTTCGACTCGCCAGTAGAGGCTCATGCCTTCCGCGGCCTCACCCGCTTGCCGGTCGCCCAACATCAACTCTCCGCTGACGCAGCCGACTTCCGGATCCACGAAATTCTCCGCCAGCAGCCGCAGAGCGTCGGGCTCGATCTGCTGGCGCGCATCCGTGAACATCACCAACTCTCCCTGCGACATCTCGATGCCGTCGTTCAACCCGCAGGCCTTTCCTTGCGGCAGTTGCTTCATCACCATGCGCAAACGAGGATCACTGCACTCCCGCAGAATATTTTCCGTGCCATCGACCGATCCATCGGAAACCACCACCAACTCGTAACGATCCGCCGGATAATCGACCACGAGCAGGTTGCGCAACTTCTGCCGCAAGACTGTCTCTTCGTCGCGCACCACCATCACAATCGATACCGTGGGCTGGTTCGGCCCAGTGCGCACCGGATGCGGGCGAAGGCGCGCGCGCAACCAGAGCCATGCCATGTACCCGATGTAGGTGTAAGCGATCAGCGCAGCGGACAGCCAGAATAGCCACTTCACGGCCCACCCCGGCCCAGCAGCACAATCTTGATGGTCTGGAACATGATCAGCATATCCAGCCCGAGCGACGCATTCTTGATATAGAAAAGATCGTACTGTAGCTTTTCGCGGGCATCTTCCATGGTATTGCCGTACTTGTATTTCACCTGCGCCCAACCCGTGATTCCGGGGCGCACTACGTGGCGCACCCCGTAGTAAGGAATGTCCTGGCTGAGCAGCTCCACAAACTCAGGCCTCTCCGGCCGAGGACCAACGAAATGCATATCACCCTTCAGCACACACCACATCTGCGGAATCTCGTCGAGTCGCGAAGAGCGTAGAAATTTGCCCACTCGCGTAATGCGCGGATCATCGTCGGTGGCCCAGGTGGCGCCGGTATCAGCCTCGGCATCGACGCACATCGTGCGAAACTTGTAACAATTAAAAACCTTCCCGCGCCGTCCCACGCGTTGTTGCCGGTAGAGCACCGGCCCCGCCGAGTCCATTCGGATCGCCAGTACGATGAAGGGCAAAAGCGGCAGCGAGATGAGCAATCCGGCCAGCGCGAATGAGAAATTAAGTATCCGGCGCACCAGCCGGAAGAAAGTGCTGAAACGGAAGCCCTCGGCAAAAATCAACCAGCTCGGATACAACTGTTCGACTTCAATTTTTCCTGAAATTCTCTCCAGCCACGAAGTGGCTTCCTCCACTTTTAGGCCCCTCAGCCGCAGGTCGAGCAATTCTTCCACCGGCAAAGTGCCGCGGCGGTCGAGCATGGCCACGATCACGCGATGCACACCCCTGCCGTTCACCAGGCTGATGAGGTGCGAAGCCACGGAGTCACGCGTGAGTTCCCCTTCTACGTTCCCCGTCCAACCCACCACTTCAATGCCCAGCCCCGTGCGGTCGCGCAAACCGCGCACCAGCCGTTCGGCGCGCTCTCCCGTGCCCAGGACGTAGACGCGCTCACGCAGGAAGGGCAGCTTCACCATCCAGGAATATGCTGCGCGCCAGCAAAACAGCGTGAAGGTGAGGATGATAATTCCCGCGAGGGACGACCCAGTACCCGGCAGCAGACTGGGAAAAAGAAATCCGACAGCGGAGAGCGCCAGCGCTACAAATCCCAACACCAGCAGCAGACGAAAAATCTGATCCCACTTCTCACCCAGGTTGGAGGAGTCGTAGAGATCGAGCCCGTGGGAAAACAACAGCACCACTAAGGTGACCGCGAGAATTTTTACATATCCGCCGTCGACGTTGAGCAGCAGCCAGCTATCCTGGTTCTGCAGCATCGTGCCCAACACAAAGGAAACCCAAACGATCAGGGCTTCACCCGCCAGAAGAACCAGCGTGCGCAGTGGGTAATACACTTTGAACAGCCGGATCACGTTTCCCTGTTTCCCTAGCGCTTGGACTCGGTCGTTTTCTTATCGTGGTTCAGCTTGTTGTCATTATTGTCGTAGTAATAGCGGGTATACGGTACAGCTTGATTTTCGGTGCCGTTCAACACCACTCCCACAAGAGCTTGATCGGGAAATTCCTGCCGCGCCCGGCGGGCCATGTCGACCGGTGTTGCGTTTGAGCGCACCACCATCAACACGCCATCGCAAGCCTTGGCCAATACGCCCGCATCGGAAACGGGCACGGCGGGCGGCGAATCAATGATGATCCAGTCGAACAGGGCTTCCACGCGCTGCAGCAACATCTGCAGCCGTCCATTCGCCACCAACTCTGAGGGATCGAAAATTTCAGTGCCGCAAGGAATAAAGAAAAGACTTTCCATCGGCCCACGCTGCATAACAGAAATTTCGTCGCTTCCCCCCTGCAGATAATCCGAGAGGCCGGGAGAAGAATTCGTGCCGAGCATCGTGTGCAGCCGTGGTGCGCGGAGGTCGGCGTCGATCAGCAACACCCGCCGTCCATGCTGTCGCACCAGCACCTGCGCCAGATTCGCCGCGGTAAACGATTTTCCCTCTTTGGGCAGGGCGCTGGTAATCAGAATTTTCTTCAACTGCATCTTTTCGCGCGTGTGATACAGGCGGGAACGCAGGGTGCGAAACTCTTCGCTCCCGCGCGCGTTGTCGTCGCCGTTAAAAAAAAGCATGGTTCTCTGGTCTGGATTCCAGGGTAGCGGGGAGCAGCGGGCCAGCAAGTTTTCCACGCTGAAAGCGCTGGAGAATGCCGGCATCGATGCAGTGAGTGGAACCCCGCCGGAAAAATCTCTAACTGCCGCCTGCGATCGGTCCGGCGGAACGGGCGTGAGTTCCGCTATTTCGTTTGCCGATTGAGACGCTGCGCCGGCAGGTGCAGCGCCTTGCGCTGCTGCCCGCTCCTGCTCCGCCTTCTTCAGCGCCTCGTGAATCCTACTCATAATTTCCTTTCCCGGGGAAGTTCCTTGTCTTCTTCGCGCAAGCGTTCGGCTAACGTGGCCAGCGATCTTAGAGCATCAACCAGATCGTTGCCTCCGCTCGCTATGGGCGCTGGGGGCGTCATTGCGCCGGCCGCAGTGCTTTCGCCCAGATCAAAATCACGGGCCACATTGTCCACCACCGGCGGTGTAATCGTACTTTGCTGATCGACGAACGCACTCACGAGGCAATGCTCGCAAAGAAGATTGATAACGCGAGGAATACCGTTGGCATAGCGATGAATCGCAACCACCGCTTCCGGATCGAAAATCTTGTGGCCGTTCGAGCCCGCGATGCGCAATCGCTGTTGGATATAGGCCGCAGTCTCCTCCAATGTCAGCGGATACGTCTTGGCTCGCAGAGTCAGCCTCTGGCGCAGTTGCCGGAGTTGCGGGCGCTTCAGCTTCTGTTCCAGCTCTGGTTGCCCCACCAGCACAATCTGCAGCAACTTCTCGGTGAAGGTCTCGAGATTGGTCAGCATGCGAATTTCTTCTAGTACTTCTTCGGTCAGATTCTGCGCTTCATCCACGATGAGCACAGCCGTTTCACCGGCCCGGTAGCGATCGAGTAACCAGTTGTAGAGCCGGAGCAGCACCTGGCTCTTGGCTTTGGAATCACAGGGTATGCCGAAATCCGCCATCATGTAGTCGAGAAACTGCGTGGTGTTCAGCCGTGAATTGAAAACAAAAGCCGTAGGAACCTGTTGTAAGCGGAGCCACTCCAGCAGTTTGTTGATCAGCGTAGTTTTGCCCGTGCCCACTTCGCCGGTCAGCAGCACAAATCCTTTGCGGCTCTGGATGCCGTAAGTGAGACAAGCCAGCGCCTCCTCCGTATGCCGCGTTAGAAAAAGATAACGCGGGTCGGGATTCACGTTGAAAGGATTTGCCCGCAGTCCGTAAAACTCTTTGTACATGGTCTTGGCTAAAAGACTTTCGCCGCGGTCTTACGACCGAACGGTGTCCTTTCTTTCCTCGTTTCCCCGCGCCGGATTATTTCTGTTCCAAAAACCGTTCTTGCCATTCCCGTTGCTTGCGACCTCTACAACCCACGGCACAGCCACGAGCATGGGAAGATCCAACGCCGCCTCGGCATCAGCCTGCGTACGAATTGATTTATCACGCAACTCCAGCCACAACGCCAGACTGACTCCCAAGGCCAAACCCGCGCCCAACCCGCCTCCCGCGAACAGCATCCGGTTGGGGAAGCTCGGCGAATCCGGCAGGTTGGCGGGATTCAGCAGCTTCATCTGTTCGCCCTGCTGCGCTTGCTCCATGTGCAGCGCGATGTCGGACTTGCTCTTGTCCGTCAATAGGTCCTGGTACACCTTCTGCGTGTTGTCGTAGTCGCGCGCCAGTTGCTTGTATTGCTCCTCTACGACCGGGCTCAGCGAAACGCGGCCCTGGTACAACGCGATTTCCTGGTCGAGAGTTTTCTGAGCCTTCGTGGCCTGCGCAATCATGTCTTCGTATTGGTGAATCTGCAGGCGCAGCGCGCGAATCTCGTTCGGTTCCGAGGCCGTTTCCTTATCGCTGCTTGACTTGCCTACGTCGGCATCGTCGCTTGTTCCGGCGTTAACCTCGGCGAGTCTTTTTTTGATGGCCGCGATATCTGCTTTCGTTTTGATTACGTCGGGATGATCGTCGGTATACCGCGCCTGCAAATCGATGAGTTGTGATTGCAGCGTGGAAAGCTGCGTCTGCAGAGTCTGCGGATTGTTGGTCGATTGCGAATTCTTCCACCCCGATAGTTGCGTAGCCAGCATAGATTCGGTGTAGGTTTTGTCCTGTTGTGCCCGCGCCAGAGTCTGTGTGTTGGCCTCCAATTGCGAGTTCAATCCGGTGAGGATTTTTAGGTTATTCTCCTCATCTCCAGGAAGCTGGCCGATGTACTGCTTCTTGAACGTGGCCAGTTTGCTGTCCAGTTCGTCCAGTCTCTGCTTCGTGTCTTCGACCTGCTTAGTGAGAAAGTCGGTTGTGCCCTTGGCCGCATCCTGGCGAGACGAGTAGTTTTCGCTGAGCATCAGCGAGGTCAGTTCGTTGCAAATCTGCTCCGCCTCGCGCGCAGACGAAGCCGTATAATTGACAGTGAAACCCGGAACCGGACTGCTTTGGCTCCCAGGTTTTTTCTTGGCGCCAATCTGTGACAGGTCGGTCACGACGGGTTCTACCGACATGTTGGCGCGGATGCCGTCGATCACCGCATAAATATCCTGGCCCGGCTTCACCATGCCGGTCCGCTCGAGCATGGGCTGCAATTGCGATTTACTAAGAACCTGCTGTTGCAACGTAGCGATGCGTTGCGTCAAATCCTCGGTGATAACGGATTGCACAATGCCCTCTGGAACTTTCTGACCCTCGACCAGCACCAGGGATTGCGACGTATATTTAGGAGGAAAAAAATACGACATCAGAAATCCCGCCAGCGGCGCCAGCAGCGCCGGAATCAGGATCACCTTCAACCGGCGACGCAACATCGCCAGATAATCGTCCATCGTAAGTTCGCGGTTTTCCATGGTTGCACTACTCATTCCGCCGGCAGCGCCAGCCTTAACTAATCCAGCCGCATGGGCCGGGGAGTCCAGTCCAGTCCAATCGTCCCTACGCTTCGGTGAGAAATACGGTTGCACTGGCCGCTTGATCCGCAATAAGAACTATCGAATGACAGCTCGTTGAATTGATAGCTGGCGTAAACGTGGAGAGTTCTGCCTAACATGCGATGCAAGCCCGCGCCTGCGAAGCCGTACTCATAAGTGTTGGCGCTGACCCCGGGACAGTTAGGATTGGTCACGCCGGCATTTGATCCCTGCTGGGTTTCGCAGTTCGTGATCTGTTGCAAAGTGAGCGGTATTTCGCGGCTGTTGCGCGAGTATCCCAAGTCCGAAAAAACTCCCCAGACGCGCCCCAAAGGGCGGTTCAACGACAAACGCGCCAAGTCGCTCTCGGCTCCGGCGAAGAAACCCGACCCGTTGGTGATGAAATGGTCGTAAGAAAGAGCCAGGCTGGTTTTGGGGAACTGGTACCGCAACATCGCCCTCCCTGCCGCCGAAATCTTCAGGTCATTCAGCGGGCAAATCTCGGCATTCGGGAACTGCGTCGTGGCTGCGAATTGGCAAGGCGGGATCGTGTCTGCCGTTGGACTGAGCACCGGAGTCGGAACGTGGTTCAGTTGGGTGAACTGCGGCCCCGCGCCTACCAGGAAATCCATGCGACCGCTAATGCGATGTCCCCACATCAGCTGGATCACGTGGCTATGAAAAGTAATGCCGGTGGAAAATTGAAAGCCCTGGTAGCCATACAAAATTGCGGCCTGATCGTGCGGCGAGATGATGCGGCTGTAACCCAGTTCGCCGGAGACTTGACTGTTGCCAATAAAAGAAGTCCCCGTATCGGGATCATTACCAAGAAAGTGCACGAAGCCATATCCACCGGTCAGCGTGATTGAGGACTTGGGTGTCAAGTTCTCGACGATATCGACCAGACTGAGGTTCATGATTCGGGGAACTTGTCCCAACGCTCCCAGCCCTGTGCCTCCGAAAAAAGTGCTGTCCCCCTCGAGTCCCGCTCCCGTCGCACTCACAGCCCCGTAGGAACCACCGAAGGTGCCCTCCGGCTGATAACTGAAGGAGTCGCGAATACCCAGTTCGCCTCGCTTCCAGTTGATCTTCTGTTCCAGTCCCAATTCCTCGACTTGTTTTAGCCCGATACCCTGGACGCTGTAGTAACCTACGCCTCCCAGGTAGTCGAGTGAGAGATCGTAGTGACTCCAAAGCCGTTTCAACTCGAGACTGCCCTCAGCGCGCGTGATCGAACCCAGATCTGATCCGCCCAGGGAGTTTTCGGCATTGGAGTCGGCGGATTCGCTAACGTGTGCCCCCGCCTGAAGGTAGCTCAACGGCGCGGCGTGGGGCTGCAGGTTAGGAATATCCAAACCCGTGATGGGTGGATTTTCGTCGACACTCGGCACAGGACTTTCCGGTCCGAAGGCGGGCACTGGTTGCTGCGCCTGCCCGCTCTCCGGTGTAGCTCCCGGTTCCTGTGGACTGGGAGCATCCTGGCCCCAAGCCACGCTCAGAAGCAATATGCACACCAGAGCAGCCAGGCCCGGAATGTTTCGGCATTTACGCATCATAGTTTTCTGAAGGGCAGTTCTTGCGAAAAACCCATCTCAAGGCCGTTTACAAAATCTTGGCGCAGAAACGCAACTTACGGAACCACCACTGTATCTCCGGGCTGAAGCATTATGTTCTGCTCCGAATGTTTCCCCTTTACCACGTCTTTGTAGTTGAAGGGCAACCTCGTTTGTTGGCCATTTTCCACTCGCAAAAGGTAAATGCCCTTCAGATTCGCAAATTGGTTAAAGCCGGCAGCGGAGAGCGCCTGCAGCATGGTCATGTGCGGCAGCAGCGGCATCGCACCGGTGTGTATGACCTCTCCCGTGACGAAGATTCGCCGGCTGTTCATCGCCGTGACTACCACGGTGACGCGGGGGTCGGCGATATATTTTTTTAGCTTTTCCGTAATCGAAGCCGCCAGCTGCATGGGCGTGAGGCCAGAGGCCTGCAAGTCATTCAGCAAGGGCAGAGAAATCTTTCCGTCCGGGCGAACCGGCAAGGTGGCGGTGAGATCCGGCTCCTTCCAAACGGAGACATGCAACGTGTCGTCGGAGCCGATCACGTAGTCCGCAGGTACTTCCACAGGAACCCGCACGGGCCCGGTAGATTTTTGCGCTTTCTGAGCGCGGTCGGTCGCTTCTGGCGCATCATCCTGTGCCTGCGCGACCGGGATTACAAAACCCATGGCCGCGACCCCCAGCACCGCCCGGCACGCCAGTTTCATGCCTACCTTCATGCACTCTCCTGTAGAGTCTCAAAGTTCCAATCAAGCATCGATCTGTTCCCGCTATTGCAAATCTTTTCTTTGACCCATAACTCTGCGCGCGGGGCGCGAAAAAGTTCCGATGGCCAGGATCTGCGGCCTACCTCTTGGGAAAAACCAGCAACCGCACTTCGATTTTATCTTCGCCAGTGTCTCCGCAGACTACGGCGAGCACCATGGGCCCTTTTGAAGGGAATTTGCCGAAACTTTTACTCTGTTTGCAAAAGCTTATCAGCCAGAACCCGGGCTCCGAGAGGGATAAAGGCCTGTCCACGCCATCTTACGCCATCACCTTCTAAACCAGAAGTATATAACGAATCGCAGGCAAATCCGACCCCGGCGCTCGATTTCGACCCTCTTCGGAAGCCTCATTTCCAGGGAGGCTGCCAAAAGTCACACTCAGAAGGTGCTCTTACGGTTGAGAAGGTTGTTTCAAGAGATCGCGGCTCAAGCAGTTGCCGGAAGCGGCACAAACATCTGAACCGCCCTAGCCGCATCCGGGTTTGCAGGTCAAATAAGCCTTTGCGCTGCCTCTCGCACTGTGCTTTTCCTGCGAACCGCCTCGTAAACAGCAGAGTCCAGCGCGAGACTGATCTTACGAATTTAGTGTGAGATTATTGCCACTTCGCTTATGCTGGCACCTACCCCCGGCAGACTGAGTGGATTCTGTGAGCCAAGTGCTGCTAGCTGAGCCCCCAACGGCGCGCGCTTTTGCGTCTGAGTCGAAGTGGCCCCCGGTATGGCAAATCGCCGTGCTGGGCGGACTACTTCTCTGGCTCTACGCTCCTACGCTATCCCACCTCGTCCGGCAGTGGTGGCATGACCCCAATTTCTCCCACGGTTTTTTCGTTCCCCTTTTTTCCGGCTTCGTGATCTGGCAAGAATACCCGCGCCTCTCCCGCTTGCAACCTCAACCCTCATGGTGGGGTCTGCCGCTTCTGGCATTCGGACTCTCCATCCTGATTATTGGCCAGTTAGGCGCCGATATCTTCCTTCCGCGCCTATCGTTGCTGATCGTGCTGGCCGGCCTCACCGTGTTTTTCTTCGGCTGGAATTTCTTCCGCGCACTTCTATTTCCCTGGGCATTCATGTTTCTGATGATCCCTCCGCCCGCCATCCTCTTCAACCAGGTCACATTTCCGCTGCAGTTGCTGGCATCGAAGGTGGCCAGCGCCATCCTATCCGCAGTAGGTGTGCCTGTCCTGCGGGAGGGCAATGTTATCGTCCTCGCAATCATGCGCTTAGAAGTAGCGGAGGCCTGCAGCGGTATCCGCTCATTAATGTCGCTCGCCACCCTTGCGATCATCTACGGTTACCTGGTCGAGCGCAAAATCGCAATGCGTATTTTGCTCGCAGCGGCATCTGTGCCTATTGCCGTGGTCGCTAACAGTCTGCGCATCGTCGGCACCGGCCTGCTGGTGCAATACTGGGATCCGGAACGGGCTGAGGGATTTTTTCACGAATTTTCCGGATGGCTGATTTTTGTGGTTTCGCTGCTCATGCTCTATCTTCTGCATCGCTTGCTCCGAATTTTCTGGCACGAAGTAGGACCCGCAGTATGAAACCATTCAGCACATTGCGCTTTGCTCTGGCTACCGTGCTGATCGCCGTAACAGCGGTTCTGCTTCGAGCCCGCAGCGAAATCATTCCCAAACCCCTGCCACTCTCGTCGTTCCCCGCGCGATTGGCCAACTGGGATAGCACGAACATTGAACTCGATCAGGACACTCTCGCGGTGCTGGGAGCAGGCGACTTCATTGAGCGCACCTATCGCGACCCCAACCGAAATCTTCCATCTGTTGATTTGTTTTTGGCCTACTTCGCCAGCCAACGCGCTGGGGACACGATTCACTCCCCTCAAAACTGCCTGCCCGGCTCCGGATGGGCCCCCATTGAAAACACCCGCGTGACGCTTTCCCCGCCCGGGCACGCACCTTTCCCCGCCAACCGCTACGTCATCTCCAAGGCGGGCGAGCGCGAACTCGTCCTCTACTGGTTTTGGGCGCACGATCGAGGTGTCGCTAGCGAGTACTGGGCCAAGTATTTTCTGGTGAAGGATTCGATTCTCATGAACCGCAGCGACGGCGCTCTTGTTCGCCTCGTCACTCCCATGCTTCAGGGAGAAACCGCCAAAGAAGCCCAGGAACGCCTGTCGCCATTTACTGCCAGTATCGCGCCGCTGCTAGATGACTACATCCCGCGATGAGCAGCGAAGCCGAAGATCTTCAGCGCCCCAAGCGCGTGCTCGGCTTTCGCGACCTCGTTTTGTTCTATGTTGTCACCGGCATCAGCCTGCGCTGGATCGCCACCGCAGCCGCGGCCGGACCCAGTTCAATCATCATCTGGATTGGCGCATGGCTCTGCTTCTACACCCCGCTGGCACTCTCCGTCCTGGAGCTTTCCTCCCGCTACCCAGCCGAAGGCGGTCTCTATGTCTGGAGCAAGCGCGCCTTCGGAGATTTCTCCGGCTTCATGTCCGCCTGGACTTATTGGGCCAGCAATCTTCCCTACTTCCCTGCCGTCCTTTACTTCGCCGCCAGCAATATTCTCTTCATGCGCCAAACCGCGTGGGCTCATCTCTCGAACAACGCCACGTTCTACATTGCCTTTTCTCTACTCACGCTAGGCGCGGCCACTTTAATGAACATAGTAGGGCTCGATGTTGGCAAGTGGCTGCACAACGTAGGCGCACTTGCCATGTGGATTCCGGTAGGCATCGTCATCGTGATGGGGTTGATCGCGTGGCATCGCTTCGGCTCGGCCACGCAGTTCACCCTGCACACGATGACTCCCAGCTTTCATTGGAACGACATCATTTTCTGGTCGGTTCTCACCTTCGCCTTCGGAGGATGTGAAACGGCTTCCTTCATGGGAGAAGAAATCAAGAATCCGCGCCGCGCGATTCCTTTCGCACTGCTGATCGGGGGCGCAACCGTCGCATTCTGTTACATCGTCGGCACGGCCGCCATCCTGCTGGCATTGCCTTCCAGCGAAGTCAGCAGCCTGCAGGGATTGGTGCAGGCCATCTCGAAAACCGCATCCCGCGTGGGTTTCCCAGGCGTGCTGCCGGTCGCTGCCTTCCTCATCGCGCTCAGCAACATCGGCGCCGCCGGAGCCTATCTCGCCGCGGTAGCGCGCTTGCCGTTCGTCGCCGGCCTGGACCACTTTCTGCCACAAGCTTTCGGCGCGCTTCATCCGCGCTGGAAAACTCCCTGGATCGCACTGCTAACCCAATTCGTTCTCGGAGCAGTTTTCATTTTTCTAGGCCAAGCCGGAACCAGCGTAAAGGGAGCCTATGATGTGCTTATAAGCATGGGCGTAATCGCCTACTTCATCCCTTATTTGTATCTCTTCGCCGCCATGATCAAACTGCAGCGCGAACCCGCCGGGCCGGATGTGATCCGTGTGCCGGGAGGAAAGCGAGTAGCAAGAATGGTCGCGGCACTAGGATTCGTCACCACGAGCCTGACCATCGCTCTATCGCTAATCCCGCAGCCGGATGAGCCCAACAAACCGCTGGCGCTATTGAAGATTTTGGGGGGCACGGGGGCGCTGCTGCTGGTGGGAGTTTGGATCTATATCGCGGGAAAAAGAAAGCGGACTGCCGAGGCATCATGAAATAAGTATGCGGAGATTGCCCCCTCGGCTCTCCACCGGGCGCTCCGCCCGGCTCTTGAACTAAACCGGCGTTGCCGTCTTCCGCGGCGGATTAAAGAACGGCAGCGCCGTCACCTTAACATTCGTCTTCAGCCGGATTGCTTCGATCGTGATCTCCATCTGTAACGTCGTACCCAGCTTTGAGTGCTCGGTCTCGACGCTCGCTAGTGCGATCATCTTTTTCAAAATCGGCGACCAACTCGTGGTCGTTGCCTTGCCGACCTGTTTCTCTCCCGAGTACAGAGGCACGGCCACGCGCGAAGCCTGACTCGGCGCCGCCGGAGTCAGCCCATAGCGCTCGTAGAGCGCCTCCACATCGGTCCAGTCCACTTCGACGCCGACCATTTGCCGCGCCACTCCGTTTTTCGCATCCTGCTCCAGCGCCCGTTTGCCGATGAAATTTTCTTTTTCCAGGTGCACCATCTTGGCAAAGCCCAGCTCGTACGGGGAATATCTCTGCGACGAAATCAGCGCCTTCTTCGAACTGCTGTAGTCCACTTCAATCAGCAACAATCCGGCTTCCACGCGCGCCACATCGAGGGCTAGCATTCCAGCGGCGTGAAGATCGAACTGCTTACCCTTGTCCGCCAGTGCGTCCCAAACCCTCACCGCATCATTCCACGGAACCCAGATTTCATAACCGAGGTCTCCGGTGTAACCAGTCCGCGAGATATCCACCGGAACGCCCGCGATCTTGCCGTGCGTTACGCGAAAATATTTCAAGTTAGCAATATCAGCCTCAGCAACAGTCTTCAACAGCTTCGCCGAAGTCGGCCCCTGCAACGCCAACGCCGCGGTCTTTTCAGAAATGTCTTCCACCTGCACATCCATGTTCAGACCGTTCTGCCGGAACCAGCGCAGGCTCGGATCGGCCGCCGTCCACCGGTAAACATTCTCCTCCAGCCGCGAAATCGTCCCATCATCGATGACCTTGCCCTCTTCATCGCACCAGCAGCAATAAATTACCTGCCCCACTTTCACCTTATTGATGTCGCGCGTGATCACGCGGTTCACTAGCCGGGTCGCGTCTTTGCCCGTGACCAAATACTTATAGAGCGGCGAGATATCGATCAGCGCCGCCGCATTGCGGATGGCGTTGTACTCGTGCTCGTGATGCACCTCATACACGCTGACCGTGTAGTATCCCGACCACTCCCGGTAATTCAAGCTGTGGCATAGCGGAAAAGTTCTCTCGTGAAACGCGGTTCCAATGGGCAAGGTATTAGCCTCGAAAAAGTAGATCGACGTTGGATTATACGTCAGAACCCTCATCCGAGGCGTCATCCCGAAGCCCCGCGTTTTCTCCAGCGGGGCGAGGGATCTCCTTCGCATCAACTCTCTATGTTCATCCGTCACAGACAGTCTCAACTAGATGCGGTAAGGAAGAGAGGTGCGCCCGCCCAAACAATTCATCGTCTACATCATGACTAACGGCCCCAAACCCGCCGTCCTGTACGCGGGAATCACCGGCAACCTGCCCCATCGCGTTTGGCAGCACAAGAACAAATTGATACCGGGATTTACCAGCCGCTACAACCTGACTCAACTCGTCTATTACGAGCGCTTCTTCTATCCCGACGCCGCCATCGCCCGCGAAAAGGAAATCAAAGGCTGGCGCCGGAGCAAGAAGATAAAGCTCATCGAGTCTATGAATCCGCGCTGGGAGGACTTGGCCAAAGACTGGGGCAATGAATACAAGCCTGCAGCAGCAGATCAGGGGAGATCCCTCGCCCCGCTGGAGAAAACGCGGGGCTTCGGGATGACGCCCGTGTGATGGAACCGAACGCCGAATGAGGTAACCAAATATGCTGCGTCATCCCGAGCGCAGGCGCTTTTCAGCCGGAGAGAGGGATCTCCGCGCAACAAATCTCAGCAATCGCTTATCTTGCAGACAAACCCTTCGGTTCCCGATAGAATGACCCTTCGACTCATGCGCTCGCCCACCTCAATCCTATTGAACGCCCTCCGCAGTTGGGGCGTCCTGCCCAGCGGCCTCTGATACACGCACCCCGAAACTGCGCTAATATTCCTCGTCCTCATTCTCAATCAGCAAGCAAACAGCTAAAGGCTAAGAGCTTATGGCTACTTCATACGACGTAATCGTAATCGGCGGCGGCCACAACGGCCTGGTCAACGCCGCCTACCTGGCACGCGGCGGGAAAAAAGTTCTAGTCCTCGAACGCCGCCACATTCTCGGCGGCGCAGCCTGCACGGAAGAAGTTTTCCCCGGCTTCAAGTTTTCCGTTTGCTCGTACGTGGTGTCGCTGCTGCGCCCAGAGATCATCCGCGACCTCGATCTCCCGCGCCACGGGCTCGAAATTCTTCCGCTCGACGGCACTTTTACGCCCATGCCCAGCGGCGATTATCTATGGCGCGTCAACGATCACGGCAAGACTCATCGCGAAATTGCCCGCCACTCGCGCGTGGACGCCGAAGCCTACGATGAATTCGGCAAAGCCATGCAGGCGATGTGCCGCTTCGTGAAGCCGATCCTCAGCATGGTCCCGCCCGACCCCAACACGCTCAACCCGCGCGAATTGATGAAGCTGCTTTTCATCGGCAAGCGCTTTCAGAGCATGTCGAGCAACGACAAATACAACCAGGTCCAGCTCATGACCATGAGCGCCATTGATTTTCTCGATCAGTGGTTTGAGACCGATGTGCTCAAAGCTACAATGTCCGCCTCGGGCATCATCGGAACTTTTCTCGGCGTTCGATCGCCCGGTACTGCCTACGTTCTGCTCCATCACTACATGGGAGAGATCGACGGCGCATTCCGCGCCTGGGGATTTGCGCGCGGCGGTACTGGTGCAATCTCGAACGCCATCGGCGACGCGGCCCGCGAAGCCGGAGTCGAAATTCGTACGCAGGCTGCCATTGCGAAAATCATTGTTAAAGACGGAAAAGCCAAAGGCGTAGTCCTCGCCAACGGCGACGAAATTTACGCCGACATAATTTCATCGAGCGTCGATCCGCGCCTTACGTTCAACAAATTCATCGAGGCCGAACATCTTCCCACCGATTTTCTCGAAGACATCAACCGCTTCAAGTATCGCGGCTCCTCTGGCAAGGTGAACATGGCGCTCGATGGTCTCCCGAACTTCAAGTGCATGCCGGGCCCGGGCCCGCATCTACGCGGCGCAATGTCGATCTCGCCCTCGGTCGAATATATGGAGCGCGCCTACGACGACGCGAAGTACGGAAATTTTTCGCGCCATCCTTATATCGACATGGTGATCCCTTCGCTCACCGATCCCTCGGTTGCGCCGCCAGGCAAGCACGTGCTCTCCTGCTTCGTCCAGTACGCGCCCTACAAGCTGCGCCCCGGCCTGAACTGGGACGACGAGAAAGAATCTTTCGGCGATACCGTCGTCAATACCATTGCCGAGTACGCGCCCAACATCAAAGACATTATTCTTCATCGTCAGGTCATCACTCCGCTCGATCTCGAACGCGAGTGGGGACTGAGCGAGGGCAACATTTTCCAGGGAGAACTTTCCCTCGAGCAGCTTTTCTTCCTGCGCCCGGCCCCAGGTTACGCGCGCTTCCGCACGCCCATTCAAAACCTCTACATGTGCGGCTCGGCCACGCACCCCGGCGGCGGAATCATGGGAGCCCCCGGCCGTCTCGCCGCCCTCGAGATTTTGAAAGACAAGGGAGCCGCGTAACATGGCCGAGACCAGATCAGGCGCACGCGACATCGTAATCATCGGAGGCGGCCACAACGGGCTGATCACCGCCTTCTACCTGGCCAAAGCGGGATTCAAACCTCTCCTGCTCGAGCGCCGCTCGCAAGTTGGGGGTGCTGCCATTACTGATGAATTCCATCCCGGCTTTCGTTGCTCAACGCTGGCCCACAGCGCGGGACCGATTCGTCCCGACATCGTCCGCGACATGCAACTGGAAAAACATGGACTGAAATTCATCTCCCCAGATACTTGCGTCACGACGCTCTCGCCCGACGGCCGCGCCCTGTCGCTTTTCTCGGACAAAAACAAATCTGCACAAGCGATCTCAGTCTTCTCGCAAAAAGACGCGGCGAAATATGCTGAATTCGAAGAGTCGCTGAGAAAAATCAGCAAAGTAATCGCGGAAGCTCTGGCCACTACGCCGCCCGACATTGACCACCCCAGCCGAGGCGATCTGTGGAGCATGCTCAAGACCGGCCGCGCTTTGCGCAACCTCGGCAAGCGCGATATGTATCGCGTGCTGCGCTGGGGACCGATGGCAGTGGCAGACCTCGTAGCAGAATATTTCGAAACCGAATTACTGCGTGCGTTAATCGCAGCACGGGGAATCTTTGGAACTTTTCTCGGCCCTTGGTCCGCTGGGAGCGCTCTGCAGTTGCTGACCCGCGCCGCCGGTGACTCTCATCCCGCCGGTTCCGCTTTTTTCGTCGCAGGAGGAATGGGCGCTCTCACTCAGGCAATGGCCTCTGCCGCGCAAGCCGCAGGCGTTGAGATTCGCACCGCCGCCGAGGTTATCGAAATTCGCGTGAAAGATGGAGCGGCTACAGGCGTCCTGCTCGGAACCGGCGAAGAAATCAGCGCCAAAGCTGTCATCTCTAACGCCGACCCCAAGCGCACGCTACTTAAACTCACCGACCCCACGCATCTTTCCCCGGACTTCGTGCAAAAGTTACAGCACTACCGCGGAAATGGCACGGTCGCGAAAGTCAATCTTGCGCTCTCGGGCTTGCCCGATTTCACCGCCTTGAAGAATGGAGACGGCGGCGCGCTCAAAGGCCGCATTCACATCGGCCCCGAGATCGACTATCTGGAGCGCGCCTTCGACGAATCAAAGTACGGAAACTTCTCGCACCATCCTTATCTCGAGGTTGCGATTCCGTCGCTCACCGACCCCACGCTCGCGCCAGAAGGCAAGCACGTGGTGTCGATCTACATGCAGTACGCTCCCCACAAACTCAAGGGAGACTGGGAGAGCCGGCGCAAAGCTCTCGGGCAAACCGTGGTGCAGACGCTCGCCCAATACGCGCCCAATCTGCCAGAGCTGATCCTGACTCACCAGATCATCACGCCACAGGACCTCGAAGATATTTATGGATTAACCGGCGGACAAATTTTCCACGGCGATCTCGCCCTCGATCAGTTCTTCACCATGCGTCCGCTGCTGGATTGGGCGCGCTATCGCACGCCGATTCAGAACTTATATCTTTGCGGCAGCGGAACGCACCCGGGAGCGGGGTTGACCGGAGGCTCGGGAGCGAACGCAGCGCGAGAGATTTTGAAGGAACTCAAGAAGTAGTGCGGGATTTTCTTCCAACGGACCAACGGATGGGCCGAAGCGGGGAAGCAATCCGTCGTCGAATACGCCGCCTGGCCGTCGCAACGATATGTGTCACCGCTGCTGCCACTCTCACTACTGGCGGCGGGTTCCTTTGGACCATCCCTCTGATCTTGGGAGTGATCGCTGAGTCCGGTTCGCCGCGCCGTGGGAAATGGCTCATGTGGGTAGGCGCTGCGTACTTAAGTGTGACTCTGCTCCAGATGGAGATCGAGGTGTTGCCCGAGTTCATCACCGAGTTTCGTACGTATCACCGTATCGGCGGCTTCGGTCCGATTCTGGTTCCGCTCTCGGTCGCATCCGTCCTTCTGATTTTCTGGTGTGACTTTGCACTTTTGATCGACGCCGTGAAGACGAGGCACAGCTGTATCCCTCCGGAGAAATTACCTTGGCCGCGGCGGACTGGTTGGTGTTGATCGCGGCTCTTTTGTTTAGCGTGTACTCGTTCCGGGGAATCCCGTTCCTGCTTCGGGCGTTCAAACAAGGTTTCGGCCGCATGGACATTCTCCTCACGGAGATTGCCATTATCCTAATCACGATTATGTTTGATACGGCGTTGCTGATCGATTCGGCCAAAATTTGACCTGCCAGTGCGGCTGAGAAAAAGCCTCGGAGCGGGCGTCGGCCGATCGCCTCCGACGTAAGCTGGAGCGATCTCGCATGAAAAAGAAAAAAACAGGTAAAAACACCCCGACTGGAAAGCTCAAAGCCAGGATCAACGACGTCGACCATTATCTCGCGACCGTCCCCGAACCGGCCCGAGGAACGTTGAACAAAGTTCGAGCGGTCATTCGCTCGGTTGCTCCTCCCGAGGCGACCGAGGGCATCAGCTACGGTATTCCGACATTCAAGTACAAAGGCATTCTCGTCAGTTACGCCGCTTTCACGGACCATTGCAGCCTGCTCCCCGGCGCGGGTCCAATCGTAGAGTTCAAGAACGAGCTCAAGAACTTCGAGATTGCAAAGGGCACGATCCGTTTCGCCACTAACAAGCCCCTGCCAGCTTCTCTTCTGGAAAAATTGCTGAAGTCGCGCATCAAAGAGAACGAGCACAAGCAAGGCCGCCGGTCGCTTCGTTCCAACCGATGAAAACCTCCGCCATCCTCCTCGTCTCCTGCCCCGACGCCAAAGGCGAGGTCGCCACTATCGCCGACTTCGTCTACCGCCACGGCGGCAACATCCTGCACGCCGATGAACACGCCGACGAAGAGTCCGGACTCTTCCTGATGCGCGTCGAATTCGATCCCAAAGATTTCGACATCGATCTCACTGAGATAGACCTCACCGACAAAGACCTCTCCGACTTCGCCAAACACTTCTCTCCCATCGCCGAGAAATTCCAGATGAACTGGCGACTTGCGCAGTCCTCGCACCGCCCGCGCATGATCATTCTGGTTTCGAAGTACGATCACTGCCTCGTCGATCTCCTCTATCGTCACCAGAGCGGCGAATTAGCCTGCGACATCCCGCTCATCATCTCCAATCACCCGGACAACCAACCCATCGCCGATTTCTACAAAATTCCCTACGAAGTCATCTCAATCACCAAAGAAAACAGGCAACAAGCCGAACAACAGATTCACGCGCTGGTCGAAAAACATCAGGCCGACTTCCTCGTCCTCGCCCGCTACATGCAGATTCTCTCCAACGACTTCGTCACTAGTTATCCGCAGCGCATTATCAACATTCACCACTCGTTCTTGCCCGCCTTCGTCGGTGCCCGACCTTACCACCAGGCCTTCGAACGCGGGGTCAAGCTGATCGGCGCCACCAGCCATTACGTTACCGAAGTCCTCGATGACGGCCCGATCATCGAGCAGGACGTAGTCCGCGTCTCTCACCGCGACACCGTCGAAGATCTCATCCGCAAGGGCCGCGACCTCGAGAAGGTCGTCCTCTCCCGCGCCGTGCGCTGGCACGTCGAAAATCGCGTGCTTCTTTACGGCAATAAAACCGTTGTGTTTTGAAGCAAATCCCTGCGCAGAAGGTCATGTCCGTCCGGGAAAGACACGCTTCAAGCACGTGATAGTCCCGCTCCGCAGGTAACTTGCGGCACTGGTGACTTTCGACTTTACTGGAACGGTAGTGGGAATTGCCTTCACGAAAGAGCGAATTCTCGCGCGCGGGAGCATTCTTGGCCGAGGATCTCAAATTTGAGTTAGCCATCCTGGCAACCGTCCAGGGCTTCTATCAGAAACTGCTGCTGGACCTGCTCGGCGGCGATGTGCCCATTCCCACCGGGCTCGACGAACTGGCGCTGCGCCACACCGATCGCGATTTGCCTGAAACTCTCTCCCGCATGTACCGATGGCTGCGCGTGCTCGATATGGCGGTGACGCCCGCGATGCTGCGTCAGGCCTTGCCTCCGGAAACGGATTCAGAAGTCGCCGAAGCCCTTCTCCGCTATTTTGTCCGCCGCCGCGAATCAAGCGATATCAACCGCGATAAGACCGACCTCATTTCCACTTTTCTTTATCGTCATCCGCGCGTTGCCGGACAGTGGCAACAGCGTGGCTACGGCCTTGACGGCTCCCTTCCGCTCTCTCCTTTCGAAATCGCACTCATCGAAATTCTCGCCGATACGGATGTGCCCTCGCTTCCCGAAGAGCACGTGCAATTGCTGCGTAACTTCGATCCGCTGCGCGAGGAGGTCGGCCGCTATCGCGATTTCAATGCACTCATCGAGTGCGGCATCATTTCGCGTGTGCGTGAATTAAAGCGCTGGCTGGGACCCTCTTTCTACCATCCCTGCGTGATGGCGAATGTGGCCGCCTACAATGCCGCATTCGGCGCGCAGTTCGACCGCCTTTTTGCCAAAGCTCTGGGAGAGATCAAGCAGTTCGCCCAGGTCCTCGACGAAATGGGAGGCAGCATTCTCAGCACGGTCGACGGAGTGGAAGTAACCGTCGAGCACGTAGCCGCGATCGAACAGCAGGAGATGCTCGACGCCGACTATGATGGCGCTCTGGAAAAATTTCGGCGCGTGTCACGCTTGAAGAAAGAATTGGACCGGCGCCCGCCTATCCGCAAATCGCTGCTTGCGCCTTTGGCTGGGAGCCCGACGCAAACCTCCGGCGGAGCCGCTGCCGCAGCGCGAACCGCGCGGGTCGCTCCGGCCAAAGCGCCGGCTCCGGCTCTCACCTTCCAGCCGCCCGTCATTACTCCGCAGCAAATCTCGGCCGAAGAAGGCAAAATGCGTCGCGTGGAAGAATCCATTCGCATTTTCGTCCGCGTCGCCGACCCTAAGTACCGCCAGATTGTTCCCATGCGATTTTTTAACCTGACCCTGACCACAGCCGAAGCCGAAGCTTACAGTGCGGATTTTCTCGAAGAGAAAAGCGTCCGCGCCGATATCGCCCGCTCGCTGATTCGCCTGGTTTCATGCCTCGCGCGCATCAGCACAGAACTCGAAGAGCTCAAGCGCAGTGAGAATATGTCGTCGCTGTGGAAGCTTCATGCGGACGCTCTTGTAGTTTTGCTCGACATCGCGAGCACCATCACAGAGGACGCGGAAAATACTGCCAACACTACCGAAAGCAACGGTGACGTCGTATCCGCGAAGGCCATTCGCGAGACGGTGCAGAAGCTCGGCGACCGCTCCGACCTGGTGGTGAAAGCTTTGGCCGCGCCGGGAAGCTAGGGTTGGTTCTCAGGTCTTAATTTGGATTTGAGGCTTCGCCGAGTGTCCCATCCAGAGATCTTCTCCGATCGCCCGCCCTCCCAAGCCAAGGGCTAGAAGCTAATAGCCAAGGGCTAGTTGATATCGAACTGCTCCTGGTGCAGCGCGGGATCGCTCTTCACGATGATGGTGCGCTTGGTCAGTTCTTCCATCTCGTTCAGCAGGCGGCCGTTGTTGGTCTTCAACTCCTTGGCCACGTCTGGGTTCACGCGCAGCATTACGTCTTCGTGCTCCAGATGCTTGGCAATCTTGCGCATCTCCACGTAAATCTCGTTCACTACCGTCGTGAGCGACTTCACGTAGCCGGTCGACTGGCAATAGGGACAAGGCGCACCAATGGTGCGTTCGAGCGATTGCTTCACCCGCTTACGGGTAATCGCAACTAGTCCGAAATCGTTGAACTGCAGAACTTTCGAAGGCGCGCGGTCGTGGCGCAGTTCTTCTTCGAGAGCCTGCATCACACGCTGGCGGTTGCGCCGCTCATCCATATCGATGAAGTCGATGATGATAATGCCGCCGAGATCGCGCAGCCGGATCTGGCGCACGATTTCCTTGATCGCATCCACGTTGGTCTTGACGATGGTGTCTTCGAGCCGCGTCGTCTTTCCTACGTACTTGCCGGTGTTGATGTCGATCGCGACCAGCGCTTCGGTCTGGTTGATCACAATGTACCCACCGCTCTTGAGCCAGACTTTCGATTTGAGCGCCTTGTTCATTTCCTCGGCGAGGCCGAATTGCTCGAACAGCGGAGTCTCTTTCGTATACAGTTTCACGCGCTTCACCAGCCCGGGCTGGAAGCGGTTGAAGAAGCGCAGAACCCGCTCGTATTCCGGCTCGGTGTCGACCCAGATCACCGAGAAGTCTGAAGTGACTTGATCGCGCAGCACGCGCTCGACCACGTTGAGATCGTGGTAGATCAACGCCGGCGGCGCCGAAGCTTCAGAACGCGTCTTGATATCGTTCCACAGGCCTTTCAGAAAGCGAATGTCAGCGCGCAACTCCTCTTCACTCGCGCTCTGCGCGGCCGTACGGACGATGAAACCTCCGTGGCCGTTGTCGCGCTCGCTCATCACGATGCGCTTCAGGCGCTGGCGTTCCTCGTCCGATGCGATCTTGCGCGAAACTCCAGTGTGGTTCACCGTGGGCATGTAAACCAGAAAGCGCCCCGGCAGCGCGATGTGGCTGGTGATACGCGCGCCCTTCTTGCCGATCGGCTCCTTAGCAATCTGCACCAGAATTTCCTGGCCTTCTTTCAGCAGGTCGCTGATCTTCGGAACTTCGTGCTGCTCGCGGCGAGGGAAACGGCGTCCACCGCGGCGTCCGCGTTGTCCGCCTCCCTGGCGGTCAAAGCTGGGCCGTGGGCGCGGCGCGCGCTGCGTGTAACCGGCCGTCCCTGCAGCTGCGCGAACCTCGGCTTGGGCATCGGCGTTCGCCCCTCCAGCTTCGGCAGCGAGCATCGCCTCGGCTTCGGCCTGTGCTTCTTCGAGCTCGAGTTCTTCGGAGTCGTCTTCGCTGTCCCCTGCCGCATTGGGCGCGACGCCTGCATCGGCCAGAGACGACATGTGGATCTCGTCCACCGTCTCTCGCACCTGGGCGATCTCGTGCTGGCCAATCTCTACGCTGGGCTGACCCGCGGCCCGCGTCTCTTCTTCAAACTCTTCGTAGCCTTCGTCCGAGGATTCCTCGTAACGCAGCGTCTCGGCTTCCTCTTCGTCGATGGTTTCTTCTTCGAGCGTACCCGCAGCCGCGAAGGCCGGAACTTGAGGTTCAGGTGCCGCCGAGTCGCGCGCCGCGATTTCAGGAGCCGCTTCGATTTCTTCTTCAAACTCCTCGACTTCCACTACTCGGGCGGGCGCAACCGCAGCACCCTCGCTGGCGGCATCCCGCCGGTGAAATTCGCGATTCCAATCCACCGAAGTCGAGGCAGATTCTACTTGCTTTTCGTGGGCAGGCTGCTGTTCGTCAACTTCCTCACGAACCGCAGCGGCAACACTCGCAGTTTCCGCGAAAATCGGCTCATCCTCGGGAAAGCTTTTGGAAATCGGCGCCGCAATCGCAGTCGAGGATTCTGCATGTCGCGGTGTCGAAGTTTCCTGATAACGGTGCTCCTGCGGTGTAGACGGCTGCGACAATCCGCGATATTTAGAAATCGACTCTCCGGGGAGAATGATCGGCTGGTATCCCGCCGGAGGACCAAACTGTTGCGTCCTAGCCGGTTCCTGCGGCCGCACTACAGGCGGCGCAGCGCTTTCAGCGATCGGTCTTGGGGAACGCGACTCTGCATTCCGGTCACGCCCTTCGCTGCGTGGGTCTTTTCCTTCAACCCGGCCGTCAGCACGGCCATCGCTTCGTCCATCGCGACGCCCGCCGCGCCGGCGGCGCCTTCCGCGCCAGCCTCCACGTTCGCGGTCGCCAGAATCGCTGCCGCCGGAAGGCTCCGGCGAAGCTGCGCCAGGTGACGGCTGCGACTCAAAATTTGCTTCGCCCTGGGTACCTTGCGCGGCACCGCCTTCCAATCCAGCTTCTGATTCGCCAACCGCCGAACTCTCGGCGGAATGCATTTCCCCCGACGAACTGGCTTGCCCACGCATATCCTGCACGCCGCGATTGGCCGGCACAATGTCAGTCACATCCTCGTCGTGTTCTTCCAACTCCATAAAGTCGGAAACGTAGAGGAATGCGTCGCGCTCCAGGCCGATGTCGACGAAGGCCGACTGCATGCCGGGCAGCACGCGGGTAACGCGGCCTTTGTAGATGGAACCGGCTAATGTGTATTCATTTTCGCGCTCGAGGTAGATTTCCGCGAGCAGATCGTCTTCCACCAATCCCACCTTGGTTTCGTGTGGCGTGGAAGAGACAAACAACTCTTTGTTCATGGACACTCCGGTCCCGCCGGCTATTTCAAAGCCGTACGGGTTTCACCGGAGCCAACCGAGGAGTGACGCGGGAGGATCGAGCGTGGCGAGGCTGGCCCCGAATGGGGGACGGGTGGGGCTTGGGAGGTTTCTCCCCTGCCGGATCCGCTGCACAAGCTTGGGAATCTTTTGCACTGTTCGCTTTTCATCTGCCGGGGTTTGTGACCGCACTCTCAGACCGTTTCCGGTCGGGGGGCCGTTTCCCTGCCCAGCATTGCTTCAATCCTGCCCGGCATTCGACTGCTCGACTGGCCGGCGAAATGCCCCCTTTACGCGAGGGCGATCGATATTTTTGGGGCTGCGCCGAAGCGCAGCAATTATTCCCCGCCGTCTTCCCAGTTTCAGTAACCACTGCAAAATCATGTACCTGGCTTATTTCAGCCTGTTCCCCAGCCGGTTCACCTGCGTGATTCAACTAGTTCACAAAGCGGCGCATACGAACATTCATTACCATCCCCAGCGCCAGGAACATGAACAACACGGAAGACCCACCGTAACTCATCAGCGGCAGGGGTATTCCGGTGACCGGCATAAAGCCGACCACCATGCCGACGTTGACCAGAATATGGAAGCTAAGCACCGCCACCACACCCATCACCACGAACGCACCAGCGCGGTCAGGCGCTGTCTGCGCGTTCTGCGTCAAACGCATCAGCACCATGAAGTATAGCAGCAGAACCCCGAGCGCGCCCACGAATCCGTGCTCTTCCGCAAACGCCGCAAAAATAAAATCCGTTTGCGGGACAGGTAGGAAAGCACCGTGTGTTTGCGAGCCTTTCCCGCCCCACAGCCCCCCCGAACCCACCGCAATCTTGGATTGCTCAACTTGGTACCCCGACCCCTGGGGATCGAGTTCCGGGTCCACAAAACTGGTCAACCGTTGCTTCTGATAGGTCTTCAGAACGTGCACCCGGGGAACGAAAAATACCGCTCCCACCGCCACGGCCGCCAGTGCCGCGACCAGCAGCCCTTGCTTCCACTGCATCCCGCCTAGAAAAACTCCCATCACAGCGATGGGAATATATGTAAGAGCCGTACCCAAATCCGGTTGTTTCAGCACCAGCAACATGGGAATCACGACGATGGCCCCGGCCTTGGCAAAATCCGGCCAGGAAAGCTCGCGGTGCCGCAAATCGGCAAAGAACTTGGCGATCGCCAGGATTAGGATCAGCTTCACCCACTCCGAAGGCTGGAAGTGGTTGCCGCCGGGCATTTTAATCCACCGCTTTGCCCCGAGATACCGTTGTCCGAACAGCAACACCGCCATCAGCGAAGCGACCGCCGCAATATAAAACCAGTGAATGCGATCCAGCAGAATCTGATAGTTCAATGCGCTGATCACGAACATCGCGCCCACGCCGCCCAATATCCAATAAACCTGCCGGATGTGCGACCCGGCAAACTTGGTGTGCATGGTGGCGCTGCGAATCTCCATGACCCCAAGTCCGCAGATCATCAGCACAAAGATCAGCAGCCCCCAGTCGAAATCGCGATAAGAAACGTAACGGCTCATGAGCAGCTAGTACCCAGTACCGAGTACCGAGTAAAAACCTCCACTCGCGGATTTTGCTTCACCTTCGTTCTCATTGAATCTTCGGGGCACCAGGTACTGGGTACTGGGTACTTGGTACTCGCGACTCGGGACCCGGGACTAAAGAAGCGGCCGCCACCACCGGCCGCTTCGCCAAATCCAAGACGAAGTGACCGCCTTCCAGCTTGTCACCTTCTGGAGCGGTCCAAAGCGCGCCCATGTCGACTTTGCCATCGCCCTTCGGTTTTTCGACCAGCTTCTGCGGCGCGCGATGCTGCTTGTCCACGTACGCCTTCAACACTTGCGTCGCCACCCGCGCCGCCAGTCGGCCGTGCTCGCCACCCTGAAAAAGCACGCAGATAACGATGTCCGGATTGCGCCGCGGCGTGAAGCCGACGAACCAGCCATTCTGCGCCAGATCGTCGCTGTTCTTGAATTTCGCGCGCGTGGCCAGCGACACAATCTGCGCCGACCCCGTCTTCCCGGCGATATCGACCCCAGGAACGTGCGCCGAAGGAGCCGTGCCCTCCGGCAGCAGAACTCGTGACATCGCGTCGGTAATAAAAGTCCAACCATTCGGATCGATGGGAATATCCTTGGTCGCCTTCACATCGCTGGTCTCGACGTAATCCGGCGGCAGTTCCTGCGGATTCACCACATGCGGCACCACCATGCGCCCGCCCATCGAGATCGCAGAAATCGCGCGCAGCAACTGCACCGGGGTAATCGCAACCGCGCCCTGTCCAATGCCAACAGAAATCGTCTCGCCGGCGAACCATTTCTGCTTGAAGTTCTTGATCTTCCATTCTTCCGACGGCATGATCCCAGTAACTTCATTCGGTAAATCGATGCCTGTCTTCTGCCCCAGGCCGAATGCGGTCGCATATCGAGCAATGCGGTCGATGCCCAGCTTTTCCGCCAGCGTGTAAAAGAACACGTCGCAAGATTGATAAATCGCCTTCTCCAGAGAAACGGGACCGTGGCCGCCCTTCACCCAGCAGCCGAACCTCCGGCCGTAGAATTCCGCGCTGCCGGCGCAGTTCACGTGCAGATCCTGGGCAATCTGCTCCTGCCAACCGGCCACTGACATGATGATCTTGAAAGTCGACCCCGGCGCCAACTGCGCCTGAATGGCTTTGTTCAGCAGCGGCTTGTCCGGGTCGGTGACCAGCTTGTTCCATTCATCACGCGACACCCGCACCGCAAAATCGTTGGGATCAAACGTCGGCCGGCTCACCATCGCCAGGATTTCTCCCGTGCGCGGGTCCATGGCCACGATCGCGCCGTTCTTCCCTTCCAGCGCTTCTTCCGCCGCAATCTGCAAATCGATATCGACGGTCAGCTTCAACTGCTTCCCCGGAATCGCTTCCGTCTCTCCGAGGAGCCCCACTTCGCGGCCGTGGCTGTTCACCAGCGCGCGCCGCGCTCCGTTCTTGCCCATCAGCGCCGTGTTGTATTGCCGCTCCACGCCCGAGACGCCAACTACGTCGCCGGGATTGTAAAGTTCGAACTGCGGCTGGTTGAGCATGTCCTCGGTGACTTCGCCCACATAGCCGATCAGGTGCGCCAGGAAACCATTGCGCGGATAAAGCCGCCGGTGGGCCACAATCGTGTCCAGTTCGGGCAACTCATTGCGGTGAGCATCGATAAAAGCCAACTCGTCCGGGGTGATGTCTTCCTTCAAAAAAATCGGCTGATACTGCGGCAGCGCGGAGAAGTGTCGAATCCGCGTTCGAACTTCGGTTGGATCGAGATGCAATCCCTGCGCGATCAGGTCGGCATCGCCATTCAGATCGCGCGAGGAATCGCGCAACAGCAACGCCGAGAACGAGGGATAGTTATCGACAATCACGCGCCCTTCGCGATCCAGAATTTTTCCGCGAGGCGCGAGAATGGGCACGTTGCGGATGCGGTTTTTCTCCGCCGCAGAAGCGTAGTAGCCGCTCTGCATCACCTGCAGCCGCCACAATCCGTAAGCCAGCACCAGAAAAATGGCAAGGATCACGTACTGCGCCGAGGTCAGGCGGATTTCCGATACTTTGTCGTCACGGCCGAACATAGATCAGTCGTTGGTCGTTCGTTGTTGGTCGTTTGCTTCCGACGTCAGTCTTATTGTAATCCGAGGGAAAGTGAACGCTCCGGCACTACGTACTCTGGGGAGTAACGGAAGTGCTGAAGTTCTGCAATCTGGCAGGGCTAACGACCAACGACGAACGACCAATGACGCCGCCCTTTCACGTTCTCTGCTTAAACTTATCCAGCACAAAGTACAGCCCTATGCCGAGTAACGCATTCGCCAGTCCAGCCAGGATTCCCCGGCTCCAACTCCAGTTGAGGGTCAGGCTAACCATGCCCCGGGCTACAGTGAAATAAATCGCCGCATGCGCCAGATAAAAACCCAGCGTGACCAGAAAGCGCGCTCCGGAGTTTTCTACATCCAGCTTCGCTCCCAGAGACGAAGCTCCGTAGCCTACCACCGTTTTCGCAATGCCATAGATGCCAATCGGATAAGGACCTAACATATCCTGCGTGAGCCCGATTGCTGCTCCCGTAAACAGGCCCGAAATCGGGTTGCGCCGCGCCATAGCAAAGAAAATGGTAACCAGCAGCGGCAGGTCGAAATAGGCCGCAAACGGAGGAAAGATTTTCGGCAAGAAGGATTGTAAAAACAGTGCCGCTAACGGAACGCCAATAGTCACCGGTATGCTGAACCGGTAAACCTCAATCTGCTCCCCGGATGTATAAGTAATGGGCACGCTAGTGGGGGCTATCCTGCGCCGCAGGTTCTGAGCTCGGAGGCGGAGTCCGCGGTGCCGAGGGCTTAGCGGCAGAATCGGCAGCGGTCACAGGCGCATTCGAGGGTTTCACAATTTTGGGGGCGCTCGTCGTCGCGCCGGAAGTTTTCGCATCCACAGTTTTCGTATCGCCAGTTTTCGATCCCGTAATGTTCGAATCCTTCGTTTTCAGGTCCGTGGCGCTGGCATTTGCCGTCACCGGGGCTGGTGGCTTTGGCGCGGCGCTCTTGGGCACAGACGCCGCATCACCCGATCCGGATACCTTCGCGCTATGCTGTGCACTGCCATCCGCTTGCACCGCCGGCTTCCCGCCGCTCGCGGAATTCCCGCCAGCCGCCGACGCATCCCCTGGCGGTTTTTGCGGGACCGAAGGCAGGCGCTGCGCCAAAATATCCGCCGCCCGCACTCGCGGCGTCCCCTGGGCCACCGCTTCTCGCTCCTGCTTTCCCGTCACCACCAGAACTTCTTCCAGCCGGCTCAAATCAGCGGCTGGTTTGATCTGAATATTCAAAAACATTTCTCGGCCAGGACTTACCTTACTCACCGTTCCCACCGGGAGTCCCTTGGGAAAAATCTGGTCGCCTCCGCTGCTCAGCACTGTTTCTCCGGGAGTGACCTGCTCATCGCTCATCACCCGCTCCAGAATCACTTCCCCATTCGGTGTTCCGCGCAGCACGCCCTGCAGCCGCGACTTCTCGAGCATTGCCCCCACGCCGCTGGTCTGGTCGTTGATCATGAGCACCAGCGAAGTCGACGCGTAAACGCGCAAAACCTTACCGACGATGCCACTCGCCGTGATCACCGCCATATCCGGAGCGACGCCTTCATTCGATCCTTTATCGATATAAACCGAGCGGGAAAGATCGCTGCCGCTGGAACCGATCACCTGCGCAGCGACTGTCTTTGAAATGTATTGCTCTTTGAAGCCAAGGATCTGTTGCAAGCGCTGCGCCTGTGCGGCGTCCTCGCTCATGCGAACTTGCGCCAGCCGCATTTGCTCGATCTGCTGTTTGAGGTCGCGGTTCTCCGCCCGCACCCCGCGCAGATAAAAGTAGTTGTGCCACAGATTGCGGCTGCTGTTCTGCATCCAGACCAGCCCGCGCTCGAAAGGAGTGACCGCTCCCACCGCCCAGATGCGGATCAGCCGCGTATTCTCAGCGTCAGCGCTGCGCTTCACCTGCACCGCCAGCCCCAGTACCTGCAGAAACAAGACTCCTACAAGTATGGTCAAGTTGCGGTAACGGCCAAGCACAGATTCCATAAAACAGTTGCCAGTTCCCAGTACCCAGTTGCCAGTCTGTAGCGCCGGCGTCCTCGCCGGCTGTCGCGAGGTCGTCCCGGCCGCGCACCCGTGCAGCCTTGTCTGGGTACTGGGTACTAGGTACTGTTGCTACTCGATGGAAATCTTCCGCAGCAGTTTGAAGTCGCTGAGCATCTTGCCCGTTCCCAGCACCACGCTGCACAGCGGATCGTCGGCAATCGAAACCGGCAGGCCGGTTTCCTCGCGAATGCGTTTATCCAGATTCTTCAGCAGCGCTCCGCCGCCGGTCAGCACAATGCCGCGGTCGCTGATGTCGGCCGAAAGTTCCGGAGGTGTGCGCTCCAGTGCCACGCGAATCGCATTCATGATGGTCGAAACACATTCGCTCAGTGCCTCGCGAACCTCGCCATCGTCTACCGTGATGGTCTTGGGCACGCCTTCAATCAGGTTGCGCCCTTTGATCTCCATGGTCATGGGCTTATCGAGCTGATGGGCCGAACCAATTTCCATCTTAATCTGCTCGGCGGTGCGTTCGCCGATCAGCAGATTATATTTTCGCTTCAGATAGTTCATTATGGCTTCGTCCATCTGGTTGCCGGCCATGCGCACCGAGCGCGAGTAGACGATGCCGCTCAACGAAATCACCGCGATATCAGTGGTCCCGCCTCCGATATCGACCACCATGTTCCCGCT
Organism: uncultured Acidobacteriaceae bacterium; assembly: GCA_963789875.1. Lineage (GTDB taxonomy): Bacteria > Acidobacteriota > Terriglobia > Terriglobales > Acidobacteriaceae > Sulfotelmatobacter. Next base: position 922,860 of record CAWBMI010000004.1, read on the forward strand.
AGGCTCGGTAATCGGAAGCCCAGCTCCGATTGCCGCGACCATCGCCTGCTCCACAAGATGCACTTCACTGGCCTTGGCGCGATACGCCGAATCCATGACGGCGCGCTTTTCCACCTGCGTAATTTCCGACGGAACTCCGATCACAATCCGCGGATGCACCAGCATCTTGCGGTTGTGCGCCTTCTGAATGAAATAGTTCAACATCTTCTCGGTGACTTTGAAGTCGGCGATCACGCCATCCTTCATGGGCTTGATGGCGACGATGTTGCCCGGCGTGCGGCCCAGCATCTCTTTCGCCTCTTTGCCCACGGCCTCCACTTCGCCCGTGTTCTTGTTGATGGCGACAATGGAAGGCTCGTTCACCACAATGCCTTTGCCGCGCGCGTAGACCAGGGTGTTGGCCGTCCCCAGATCAATGGCTAAGTCGCTTGAAAACAGGCTGAAGAGCGACCTGAGATTATGCGAACGTGAAGAATGAAATCCGTTGCTTGACATGGACGAACTCTTCTCGCGATCTACCTAGACCGCACAGTTTGCGGGCGAACCCGATTTGCGCCATCCGGCACCGCTGCATGCACTCTCAGAGTCATGCCTTCTCTAGTCTAAGAGAATCCCGCAGCTTTACCGGCATCGAAGGTTCCTTGTACTCCTGACCGGAACCCCACTTCTCACTCCTAATAAGTCGCGCTACTGAATCACAATTTTCTTCTGCTGCGTATTCACTCCACCCTGCACCGTTTGCGCCGTCACCGTGATCACGGCTTCTCCGGTAGCCAGCGGCGGCGTGAAGTAATGGAAGGATCCGTCCGAGTTAATCATGGGAACCTCCCGCCCATTCACCATCACACGAGCCCCGACCTGCGTCTTGCCCATGACTTCGATCACATGCCCGTGCTGAATGAAAGGATCCAGTTCCAGATCTATGGCTTCCGTCTGCTTTCCCTTGGGAATAATCGTGAAGCGATTCTTCTCGCTCTCCACCGACTCTTTTCCCGACGCTTCATATGACTGTACCACCCAGTAGTAAGCACCTTCGCCAAGGCTGGTAACAGTAACATCGGCAGTACTGACCCTCTTGTCCACTAGCGTGGAAGAAAAGTAAGGATTTCTTGAGATTCGCAGCCGGTAGCCCGCCGCATTCGCCATCGGCGTCCAGGAAAACTCCACATCCTTCATAGGCTCGCCGGAAGTGAAGATTGGCGCCATGTTCGCGGGAGAAATCGGAGTCGGCGGCCCGGTCCCCTTGGCCTTCTCCATATGCGCTTCCGACGCCCGGAAGCTCACTTTTTCCCAGTTCGCCAACTGCACCGTCTCTCCGTTGCGCTGCACTTCGCCGCTGCCCTTCTTCATCAAAATTTCGTGCTGATCGGCCTTGGGATCGTTATGCACCTGCGCCGTCGACTCCGGAGCCAGCGACGCCGTCGCTCCCGCCACAATCACCTGCGACTTCGATCCTTGCGAATACGTAGCCGTAGAAAGATCCACAGTTCCTGTACTCACTGCCACGGCCACGTTCGTCTGCTGCTGATCGTTGGCCGAACTTTCCTCAATCACGATCAGCGAATCCTGCTTCACGGTATAGCTGGTGCCGTCGTTGAAGACCACCTTCGCCATGCCTTCCGAGCCGGTCTGCACCACGTCGCCTTTTTCCAGCGGAACGTTGTAATCGGCCGCCACCCAGCTATCGCCGCTGCCCTTCTTCACCCGCACCGTGCCGTCAAGCGCCGTGAAGTGCGCGTTCTGCGCGGTTAATTTGCCGCCAGTTGGCGCGGGAGCCATGCCCGCCACGCGCTCCAAAACCCCCTTCGCGACACCATCCGCAGCCCGGATGCTGCTTTGGGTAAACTGCGGAAAGGCCAATCGCATCGCCACCGTAAACAATGCGAACCCCGCCAGAATCAGCAGTGCCACACTGCGATACGTGACCGTTTTCCACGCAACGTGGATTCCCGGTTTGCGAGTCTGCGAAGACACGTGCCCCTAAAAGCTTATTCAAGCCTTCTGAATATGCGGTACTTCCAAAGTTATCACAAGCCTGTAGGCGCTCAGAACAGGTAATCAACTGAGAACATTACCTTCGTTTGGAGAGCTGTGCGTACGTTGGGACAGATGCTGTCCGCATTCGCATCGCTCTGTGGAAAAAGTTAGGTTGACAGGGGAACGTTAGGCGGCGATAATCTCGGCGTTCAGTCACCGCACGACTTCCCTCGCGGTGTCCAATATGACTGAGTGCTTTTTCGACCCAGGGAGTAGTTTGCCATCTCAGGTTTCGTGGATTTCAAACTAGGAGAATTCCATGCGAGTAATGCGAGTCTGTTTCGTTCTTTCACTCCTGTTAACGATCTGCTTCGGCATGGCTGCGCAGTCGCAGCAGGCAAGCAGAATCGAATCCATGAAACTGCTGACGCCAGATGTGGGTTGGGCGGCGACAAAACACAAGCTGTTCTGGACGACGAACGGCGGTGCGCAGTGGAGCGACATCACGCCCAAAACGAAGGCTCAGAGAATCATAGCGTCGGTATTCTTCCTCGACAGCTCGAACGGCTGGGCTCTACTTGCTTACGCTGGAAAGGAATACCCAACGAGCGGTATCAGCGAAACCCTTTTCGAACTGGCGTCCACCAGCGACTCAGGCGCGAGTTGGTCCGTTCAGCGCCTCGACGTACCGGACCCAGATTCCAGTCGCGGCCTCTCAGGAGAGGCGTGGGTTGACTTTCTCGATTCCCAGCACGGTTGGCTTATGGTACGCATGAATGGCAACACCGCAGTAAGTATTGGAGTGCTGCGGGCTACCGAAGACGGCGGCAGAACGTGGCACGCTCGATCCGCACCCGTTGCGGGGCCGATCCGATTCCTTACCGCTAAGGATGGGTGGTTGGCGGGAGGCCCCACCGAGGATCAAATTCAGGCGCTGTTTGTCACACACGACGGCGGGGGAACGTGGCAGGAACAGCGGCCGAAGCCCCCTTCGCAAACGCAGGCCGCGGTCAACCCTACCTACGACCTTCCAGTATTTGAGGACAGCCAGCACGGCTTCTTGCCGGCTAGCTTCTCCGGCCCAGATGGCGTGGGTTCGGCGCTCGTGCTTTTCTCAACGGCCGATGCAGGAATCACCTGGAACCCAGACAGGGTACTTCTCAACCTGCCGGAGACCTCCCAAGGTGTGATTCTTCCATCCGCCATCGCCGATTCGGCGTGGATTTGCGCCTCTGCCTCCGGCCAGTCAATCACAATTACGACGACCGAAAGGGGGGGAAGCCTAACAATCGGCCCCACGAAGAGCAGGAGAGCGGAACCACCAAACCTCAGCAAGTTCCCAAGTATCCTGCAGCTTGGTTTCGCTGACGAAAGCCGAGGCTGGCTTCTACTCCTCGACGGAGGACTTTACTCAACTTCGACCGGGGGAGCCGCGTGGAAGAAAGTCACCCCTCCGTCGGCGGACAGGACTCCACATCAAAGCAAGCCGGTCGTCGCGCCAGCGAAAACCGAGCAAACGACGGATATGTTCTCGGAGCCCATCTCAGATGCCCCCTCCACCAGCGTCAGTACGCACATTGGGCTAGATACGTTTCCTGTGATCCCGAGCGGCGACATGCAGAACTGGTCGAACAACAGCCCCTATTACGATGTCGGCATATACCTGCCCGGCTCGAAGAATAAAACCAACGATCCCAAGCTTACGTCCGCCTGGCTCTCATCCGCACAAGGGCAGGGCTGGGGAATCATGCCGCTGTGGTTCGGGCTCCAGTCGGCCTGCGCCTGTAGGACGCAGAACCCGTGCGTTCCTTTCACATATCAGTTCAGCACGAATACATCGCAGGCGAAAACCGACGGAGTCAATGAAGCGAAGGCCGCGATCAGCTCGGCACAGAAGCTCGGCCTGAGCCCGACTATCATCTATCACGACATAGAAAACTATACGCCTGACGGCTCGACATGTTCGCTTCCCGTGCAGGCGTTCCTGAGTGGATGGGACCAGCAGATGCAGACCGTCGGCAAGGCCGGAGTGTACGGCAATCCGGCCCCGGCGGCCCAGGATTTCTCTAGCGCCACCCCCATCCCCGACGACGTCTGGATCGCGAAATATCCCGCGCAGGGTCAAGTCCCGCAAGTCACGACATGGGCGCTGGGAAAATTGCCTGATTCCCCAAACTGGACAAGCAACCAGCGAATTCGCCAGTCCCAGCAGAATCTCGTACAGGCTTGGGGGAGCGCCACTAGCTACAAAATCGATTTCGATATCGAAAACGCCACGGTCGTAAACCTGGCAACGGTGTAAAGTCATATTCCTCCCAGGCCTTCCAGAGCTATGACTATCCCGGCGCCGTGCTGACCGAGGCCCAGGGCATAAACGACATTTGGGACACCAGTCTCATTAACGCCTCTGGGAACGTCGGTCAGATCGTAGGCTACTACTACGACTCCACTGGCGGCGTGCATGGTTTTCTCCTCGACGCCCTGATCGCTTGGACCTCATTCGACTATCCGGGTGCCAAGTACACATGGGCTACTGCGATCAATAACCAAGGAAATGTTGCGGGGATATGGGAAGATTCAGTCGGGATGCAGCATGGGTTTTCCTTGAGCAGTGTGAGCGGGGGCAACCCAGCTTCCATCGACTGCACGGGAGCCACTATGACTCAGGCGTGGGGTATCAACGATGCGGGCCAGATTGTTGGGTGGTATGAGGACACTCAGGGCGAGCACGGATTCATTTATTACGGGGGCAAGTGCCATCCTGCCGAATTCACCGGCACGACGGGGGGCCAAGCCTTTGGCATCAACGGCGACGCCTCGATATCGGGGGTCTATATCTCGGGAGGGGTTACTGAGACTTTTGTCGAATACGCAATCCCGCCGACGTGGACGGGGGCTTGCTCCTCGTTCGGCACTGCCGGGGCGATTGGCACGTGGGGAATACGGCATAGACAACGACAACGATGTCGTTGGCTACTATCAAACGCCGGCACCCTACGACTACGTCTACGGCTTTGTGCTTAGCGGCGTCACCGCCACTCATTTCCAGTTTGCTTCGGGCTTGGAAACGTACGCTCAGGGTATCAACGATTTTGGCCAGATCGTGGGGGGCTATATCGACGCGAACGAAATTATGCACATGTTCGTCGCCACCTCGCGGTAGTAGAGTGTGCAATTGACCGACTCCTTCCTCGCTTGACATCCGATTAGCCCGTCATCAACAATCGTTACGCATCCCAGCAGCTCGCACGCCGTTCTTAAAACGACCGATCGTCTAGAAATTTGCTCGTTCCGAGGTCCCTCAATGCTTCTCGCGTTCCGTCTGGCAATCTTTCTCTGTCTCCCGATCTTCCTGGTCGCCGTTCTCTCCGCGCAAAAGATCACTGTCTCGCAGCCCACAGTCTGGTCCACCAAGCCCGACATCCCGGCCTTCGAAAAAATAGAGAACGACCGCCTCGCCGCCGGCCAACGCTCGATCGACGCGCTGCTCGCCGTTAAAGGCCCGCGCACCATCGAGAACACGCTCGCGCCGCTCGACGACGCCTTCCACCAACTCGGCTCCGCCGCCAACCTCGCCGGGCTCATGGAGCAGGTCCATCCGGACTCCGCCTTCCGCGATCACGCCACCACCATGCTCACCAAGGCCAGCGCCGCTTTTACTACCATCTCGCTCAATCACGAGATCTATAACGCCCTCGCCGCAGTCGATCTATCGAAGGCCGACTCCGCCACGCGCTACTACGTGGAGCGTCAACTGCTGCAATTCCGCCTCGCCGGAGTCGATAAAGACGACGCCACCCGCGCTCGCATCAAGAAACTCAGCGACCAGGCCACCGAAGAGCTGTCTCTGTTCGAACGCAATATTTCCGACGGACAAAAGTCGATCGAGGCCGATCCCTCCGAACTCGACGGCCTGCCCCAGGATTACATCGATCGCCACAAACCCGGGCCGAACGGCAAAGTCCGCATCACCACCGATTATCCCGACGCGCTACCGGTCGGCACTTTCGCGAAAAGTGAAGACCTGCGCCGCCGCCTCGCTCTGGCCTTCAATACCCGCGCCTATCCGCAGAATCAGGAAGTCCTGACCAACCTGATGAAGACGCGCTACCAACTCGCCACGCTGCTCGGCTTCTCCAGTTGGGCTGACTACAACGCCGCCGACAAGATGGCGGTGAAAGGCAGCAACATCGCCGACTTCATCGTGAAAGTGAAAGAGACTTCGCGTCCGCTCGCCGAGCGCGAATTTCAAATGCTATTAGCCGAAAAACAAAAGACCGACCCCAGCGCCAAAGAAATCTGGGATTACGAACGCAACTATCTCTCCGAATTAGTGCGCCGCTCACAGTATGACTTCGACTCGCAATCAGTTCGCCCCTATTTTCCCTTCGTGCAAGTGAAGCAAGGAATTCTCGACACCGCAGCCGATCTCTTCCACGTCAGCTTCCAGCAGGAAGAAAATGTTCCCTCCTGGGACCCGGCGGTCGAAACTTGGACGGTCATCGACCGCAGCAAGCCCATTGGCCGGTTCTATCTCGACATGCACCCGCGCCACGGCAAGTACAGCCACGCTGCCATGTTCCCCGTCCTCGATGGCATTCGCGGCAAGCAATTGCCCGAGGCCGCCCTAGTCTGCAACTTCCCCGCTCCCACCGCCGACGATCCCGGCCTAATGGATTACAACGATGTGCAAACTTTCTTTCACGAATTCGGGCACTTAATGCACCACATTCTCGGAGGCCAGCAGCAGTGGGCCGGTATCAGCGGCATCTCCATGGAGCGTGACTTCGTCGAGGCGCCCTCCCAGATGCTCGAAGAATGGATTCACAGCCCGCAGGTCTTGGCCAAGTTCGCCCTGCACTACAAAACTCGAGAACCAATCCCCGCCGAACTCGTTGCCCGCATGAATCGCGCCAACGCCTTTGGACGCGGCGGCTGGGTCGATCGCCAGAACGCACTCACGGCCATCTCCTACGACATCTACAGAACTAAACCCGAGTCCGTCGATCTCGACGCCACCACGAACAACGACAACAGCAACTACACCCTTTTCAAGCCGCAACCCGAAACTCACTTTTGGGCCTCCTTCGGCCATCTCGGCGGCTACTCCAGCGCCTACTACACGTATTTGTGGGATAAAGTGATCGCCGAAGATTTCTTCCTGCAATTCGACCACAACAATCTTCTGGCTGGCGACGCACCCATGCGGTATCGCCGAGTAGTGCTGGAGCCGGGCGGTTCCATGTCGGCTAACGATCTGGTAAAGAATTTTCTAGGCCGTCCGCAAAACATAACCGCGCTGCAACACTGGATGGCCGAAGAATTTAACGGCGGTGCAGGAAGTTCAAAGTCAACGGGGCAGTGAGTAGAGCCATAAGATGGTTGACTCCTCGGGAAACCTGCTGTTCGCGGGGGCAACCTCTGGGCGTGGAGGCCATGCCCGGTTGGAAGAGCGGCACTTCAGCGCCGCGTAAAGCCTCGACGAACAGGCGGGCTTTAGCCCCTGTGCAATCTAGTAACTAAACGACTGAATCTCCGTCACACCGGCATCCGGTCCATCCACAAAACCGCTACGAGTGTTCGGATTCAAAGCGATATGCGTAAACACCACGTTAAACGCATTCGAGAAATTAAATCCGTTCAACGACTCCACCAGATTTCCCTTGGGGTCATAAACCTGAATGCTGCTTCCCGTACCCGTGCTTGAGACCGACTGCGCCACAAAAAATAATTTGTGCACCGGATCGAACTCTACATCCGAACCGCTTTGCAATTGACCGTCCGCGCCCGGCAACACAACCGCGAATCCCTTCTTCTTCTTCAGGTCATAAAACTCTACTCTGAAGTCAACCTCGGTAGTCGTGCACGCGATCCCGTCCTCCGAATCAACCGCCAACCCATTGATCGAACCTTGGCGAAACGGAGGCGGTCCCGGGATCCCGGTGAACTCATTCACGGCGCCCGTCTTCAGATCCACCAGCGCCAACACCGGCGGCGGGCCACCCACCGTGGCATCCGATGCTGCCACCACAGCCTGATTGGTTGTGCCGTCATAAGCGATCTGAGGGGCATTGCTGAAGAAAAATACGGGGTCGGTCAAAGTGATCAGAGGTTCGAATGTGTTCGCACCCACGTTGGAGCCGAAGACAAACGTCGAATTGTTCCCGCCGTTCTCGAAAGCGAGGACGGCGGTGGTAGAAGAAGCCTGGTTGCGGCTGATTCCTTGAATAATGTCGTTGGCCGCCAGTGGCGGAGTCCAGTTAACATTGAATTTGTTCGAGTCAAGCGGGTTAAGTTCCTCGTAAATCCTCTTAATCACGAAAATCCCTTTTACGTGCTCGCGCTCGACCAGGCCCACGCTGCCGCCGGCAATTCCCAGAGTCAGGAAGTCATCCTTGGTCTCGATCTTTGAGACCACCTTGAGAATCTTGCCCGAAGCTTGGTCGAAAGTTTCCACCGCAGCCAGCACCTTACCTCCGCCCAGATCTTGCGCTTCGCTCAGCACTCCCTCCGTTCCGTTCTGATCGATATCGAAGCCAAAGATCTGTCCGCCAAACTGGCTGTGCACAATCGTGCTCCCCGGACCCACCGGTGTCTGCGCCCGAGCCCCACCTCGAAGTGGCAATCCCAAGCCAAACAGACAAATAAGAAAAGCCCCTCCTAGATGATGCGAAAGACAAAGATTTCTGCGATTCATAACCCGCCCCCAGGTGAATTCGACGCCTCGCCGCCAACTCCCCAACCCGGCAAGCCCAAGAGCCTACAACGCAGCCCCGAGCCAAATGTCAGAACCTTGTAAAATTTCGGCTTTCCTGAGGACGCCCGGGCACCTGTCATTCCGACCAAACGAAGGAACCTGCGGTTGGCGGCAAAACCGCAAAACCGTGCCCCGGGCGGAACCGCGCTTCAGCGCTGGCCGCCATCTAATTAATTTTCTATGAATTCCCCCTCGCGCAATTGACCGGGAGAAAGCCCGGCATTACTCTGCACCCCTCTGCCATCTCTCGACGAACTCCGCCTAGGCTACAAAAAAGGCACCGACGAGTGGGTCGCCTCCACTCGCACCGAAGAAGCCCTAGCTACATCCGACCATTCCATGAGCGCGATGGAAGAATGGGACGAGGCCTACTTCCGCGAGGAAGACGCGCACACTAGAACCACGCAAGACCGCGAGGCATACGAGGACGGTCTCCGCGCGGTCAACTACGGCATCTAGCTTATTTGGTTCTTCGCTCAGACTCGGACTTGGTTGACAAGCTGACGGAATTCGGCGAACTGGGGCAGGATTCCCAGCGTCTCCAGGCAGGAGCGGTCGTAATCCCGGAGCTTAGGTTCGGTCGCATTTTGCGGGTGAGTATCCAGTTCTCCGGACAAAAGATCGGCAACATACAACGCTACCGAGCTGTCAAATCGGGAGTGCGGAATGCGTGTGGGATGGTGGTGATGCGCGATAGCTTCAACTGCGGCATGCGGCAACCCCCACAATCCAAGTAGATATGCCCCGATCTCAGCGTGCGAGGTCCCTAGAAGCTCCTCTTCGGCCTCGAAGGTCTCGCACCGGCGTTCGTTAGCGCGGGCAAGCACTAAAGAGAGCTTATCGGGCATTTTGCTGGCTAGGACCAGGCTGCCAACGTCGTGCAGCAATGCGGAGAGAACGGCCAGGTCGCGTGTCTTGGGATCTAACGGCAGCAGGACGATGATGGCGGCCGTCAGCTGGGAGTGCTTCTGAATAGTCTCAAAAAAGGATTCGGGAATGCGCGAGTCCGGGACAAAGACTTTGAAGGCCTCGGAGACCAAAGCCAGATTCTTGAGCGTTTCCATCCCTAAATACGAGGCTGCGCTCGTCAGGCTGGTGACGGTCTGTGCCAGGCCGAAAAAAGCGCTATTCACCAACTGCAAGACCTTGGCAGACATCGCGACATCGTGCTCAAGAATCTTCGCTACGTCGCTTATCGAGCTGTCCGGGCGGCCGAGGGCCGTAGTTAGTGCGTTGTAGGTCGCCGAAAGGGAAGGCAGGGACCCCACGCTTCCAATGACGGCGCGAATCTTCGGCGATCCCAGTACATCTTGCAGCGTGCACACACATTCGATCGTGGTTTGGAGTTCAGACACGTTGCACGGCTTGGCTAAAAAACGGTGGGCCACACGGGCGGAACGCGCCGCCAGCGTGACTTCCGAATATCCTGAGAGAATGACGCGCGCCGTGCTCGGGAAACGATCGCGAATATGGCCGAGTAGTGTGGCCCCGTCCATCCCAGGCATCCGCATGTCGGAGACAACCACGTCGAAGCTTTTCTCCTCACAGGCCCGCAGTGCGGCTTCGCCGCCCACGGCAAACTGCATGTCCCAACGTTGCCGGTCCGCGTGCAGCGTTCGCTTCAAACCATCGAGAATTTTGCTTTCATCGTCGACGAACAAAACACGCTTCATGCCGAGGCTGCCTGAGCAGCGGCAACCTGGCCATCATGGGGCAGTCGAATAACAAAGGTCGTACCCATTCCCTCTTCCGTATCGAAATGGATAGTGCCGCCTTGCTTGTCAACTACCACCGACCGTGCGATAGCCAAGCCCTGCCCGGTTCCTTTACCAATCTCTTTGGTCGTGAAGAAGGGATCGAATATCCGGGATTGCACGTTCGGGGGAATACCCGAGCCCGTGTCCTGGATTCTGATCTCGACCCACCCCGGGCTATCGCGAGTTTGAATTTTGATTCTTCCCTGTTCCGAACTGTCCTTTCCCAGTTTGTCGGTGATGGCATGTGCCGCATTGACAATCAGATTCAGGATCACCTGATTGAATTCGCCGGGCTGGCAGGAAATCCGTGGAAGCGCCGGGTCGAAATCGGTCTCCATATTCGCCACGTACTTCCACTCGTTCCGCGCCACCGTAATTGTGTTCTCAATGGCATGGTTCAAATCCAGCGGGATTTTCTCTTTTGTACCGGGATGGGAGAACTCCTTCATCGCACTCACCAGCTTCGCTACCCGCGCCACCCCCTCGAGCGTCTGCTCAATGGCTTTGGGGATTTCTTCGAACAAGTACCCGGCATCGGCTCGTTCCAGTGCTTCCGTCACTTCGCGAAGCGGTTCCGATGCGACGCTGTTGTCTTTGGCTGCTGCCAGAAGCCGTTCATAGCTCGGCCGAACAGCCGCCAAGCCCTGAAAAGCATCTTTCAAGAACCTGACGTTGTCGCCGATATACTGCGTCGGCGTATTGATTTCATGAGCGATGCCGGCTGCCAACTGCCCAACCGATTCCAGTTTCTGCGCGTGCCGCAGTTGCACCTCCAGGGCATTTCGCTCCGTGACATCGGAAGCGATGATGAGCAGTTCGGCAGACCGTTCGGCTGCCACTCGCAGCGATGTGATCGTCAAACCCAGCAAGCGGGTTTCGCCCTTCATTTCAAACGGAACCTGATCGCATCGCCGCGAACCCGTTTCTCTGCCCCAGGATTGGACCTCTTCCCGCATGTCTGGCCGCAGCCATCTCACGCCGCATTCCGTCAGTCTCTTCCCCAGGACTTCTTCTCCGGATAGACCGAACGCACGCCCTGCGGCGGAGTTCCAACGGGTGATGTGCGAGTCGCCGTCCATTCCAATGAGAATGGAGGGCACAGCATTAATAAAAATCTCAGCCTGCTCATGCGCGCTCAAAAGCGCTTCCTTTTCGTTGCGCAGGCGCGCAGTGACCTCCTGGACCATCCGCACAATTACGAACACCGAGATCGCTCCGGCAACCGCAACAGCAATTGCAATCATCAAGAGAGCCAGGCGGCGAGCCGCGGTATAGCTTATCCCGCTCTGCCGGGCCGAGAACTCAAGTTGGTCGCCCTCGAGACGCACGAAGTCATCCAGGGCCACGTGGTACTTCAATAAAGCAGGAGTAGCTTGCCACGACATGACGGCAAGGGCCGCATCCCGATCCTTTTCGGAGACCAGGAGGTGCAGGGCCCGCTGGTAGCTTTCGACATATGACGTTCTCGCCTCCTTCACGGCGGCCAGGGCCCGCTTCTCCTCCGGCGATTCGCAAAGCTTTTCCAGGCCGGCAATCACGTCCGAGATTCTTTGCGTGTTCGCCGCCCGGACCGCCAGCAGTGTACCGATTTCCTTAGTGTCCTTGAGCAAGAATATTTCCATCGTGATGCGACTATTGCGATTGGAGTATTCCGCCATTTCTCGTGAGAGCCGCAGTTTGGCCCACTGCTTGCCCATGATCTGTTGCAGGTCGGTGTTGCTGCGGTCCATGCGGCGCAGCCCCAGACCGCCAACCGTGATCAGCAGAGCAATCAACAAACCGAACGCGAACCCCAGACGAACGGCCAGTTGCCGGGTGGATAGTGCGGGACGGCGCTTCTCGTCCTCATCGCCGGAGAAAATGACTCGGTTCAACCCGACACCACCTTGGCGGAGCAGTTCTGTCATCGAGATCATCGGCGCCCGGCGTCGGTGACTTTAGAGGCCTGGCCACGGCGCTGTTCGCCTGTACCTAAGTGACCTAATTTCTTGACGACAATGAGCCGATGAAGTGACTGCCCGTTTCCAATTCGTTAGCGGGATGCAACCAAGCATTAAGAAAAACCAAGAAATGAGAAATACCTATGGCAGAAAAAATCCTCCTCGTCGACGACGACCGCAACATTCTGGATGGATATAAACGCAGTCTGGGCCGCGAGTTCGTCATAGAAACCGTCCTCGGGGGGCAAGACGCACTTTCGCTTGTAAGCGAATCAGGCCCCTATGCAGTCGTGATCGCCGACATGCAAATGCCGGGAATGCATGGCATTGAACTCTTGGTCCGCATCAAGTCGCTCTCGCCAGACACCGTCCGGGTCATGCTCACCGGCAACGCCGACCGCGATACCGCCATCAACGCCATCAACGAAGGCAGCATTTTCCGCTTCCTCAGTAAGCCCTGCAGCAAAGAGATGATGGCAAAGACCTTAACGGCCGCGCTGGTCCAATACCGCATGGCCACGGCCGAAAAATTCCTCTTGGAGGAAACTCTTAACCGCAGCATTCAAGTGCTGACCGAAGTTCTCAGCCTGGTCAACCCAGCGGCTTTCAGCCGCGCCGAGCACGCGCGCCGCTACATGCATCACATCGTGGTCGCCATGAAACTGAAAAACCCTTGGCAATACGAGGCTGCCGCCATGATGTCGCAGTTAGGCTGCGTCACCCTACCCCCGGAAACTATCGACGCTGTTTACCGCGGCGAAAAGCTCTCTCCGAACGAACAGGCACAATACGATGCCCATCCCCACGTCGCCTTTGATCTGCTTTCGAAGATTCCCCGGCTCGAACCCATCGCCTGGATGATCGAGCACCAGAACGATGTAGACGTCGAGGCCAACGATCCCGAAACTACAGGAATACGCATGGGAGCACGGATGCTGCGGCTGATCCTGGCCTACGAAAAGCTAATCCACGAGGGGAAGTCCCGAACCGAGGCGGCGCATTTGCTCGCTCGCCAAAACTCGGATTTCAATCCAAAGTTCTTTGAAGCATTGATGGCCATCGATGTGAGGGACGATGAAGGCGGAGTGCGCAGATGCAGCGTCGAAGATCTCACGCCCGGAATGATCATTCAGCAGGAAGTCCGCACCCTAGACGGAACCCTCCTGGTCTCTAAAGGGCACGAGGTCACTTCTGCCGTAATTTTCAGGCTCAAGAACTTCCAGGCCAAGAAGGCGATTGCGGGAAGCTTAACCATCTCCGTCCCAAGCAGCAACCTCGCTTCAGCGAAGGGAGCACCCTAGCCCTGAAGTGTCGCATCTGCGCCAGCCCTTAATCTTCGAAACTTCGAGCCCCTCCTTTCATGCGATTCGTCACTGCCTGCGTCCAAACCCACTTGATCACTCGGCCATCGTTGTAGCAGTACCCGAGGTTGTGGTTTAGCGTAGAAAAGCAATGCCGCTGGCAGGTGTGCTTCATATCCTGCAACTGCTTCTGGTCGAATTTAGGGTTGTCGATATTCCCCCAGTCAAAAGTAGAGGGATACATGGGAAAACACGGCGCCACAGTGCCGTCCGTGCGAATAATCACGTTATTCTGACCGGCGCGGCAATTCCAATCGGTGAAATGCAATTCGCCATTGGCATCCTGCCCTATGCCCGGAGTAGTCGCGAGCATCGTCGCAATATTGCCGTTCGTGCCCGTGCCATCGCCGTACCATCCGTATTTCTGCAGGTCGAGACCCGATGACATCCGGACAAACGCCTTCATCTCCTGCGGCCTCTGCACCGAGTTCACCATCTGATACCCGGCTTTATTCTTCTCGATGATCCAGTCGATCAGCGAATCCACCGATCTCCAATCCTCAGGATGGATGTAAGTCGGATTCTCATCGAAATGCTTGAAGTGCTCATCCTGCTCCAGCATCGGAGTTTCGTTGATGTGATAGTCGGTAGCTAGCCGGTGCGCATGCGCGTATTCGGTGAGCTTCTTAACATCCTCATGGTTATTGCGGCAGATATTGATGTTGAAGAACACCATGTAGCCGTAAACGTATTGCTTGCGGATCAGGTATTCCAAATGCTTCTCCCCGGGGACGAACGCTTTCGGCAGGCTGGGTTTCTCATCCCAGGCATCCAGGGCAAAGTTGAAGATCGATACCCCTGCATCGCCGAGGCGATCGGCAACCTCTGGGCGAAGCAGCCGCCCGTTCGTGCCCACATAAATCCAAAAACCTTTCTTCGCCGCGTAGTAAACAACCTTGATGTGCCACCTGCGGCCGCAGCAAAGGCTCTCCGCCCATTAAAGCCAGCACCCGGCAACCGCGATCATGCAGCCAATCGATGGAGCGCTTGGCCACATCCTCTGCCATGCCCTTCACCTTGTTGTTGAAAGCCGAGCAATACCAACAGTCGAGATTGCATTTGTAATCGAGAAAAAGATAAGCGGTGATGGGATGGAACTCGCCCGGCATCACCCGCGACCGCATGTAGGGCAAAAGCCAACCTCGCACCTTGCGCCACACTTGCGGACAAGTCCAATCCCGATACTCCGGAATTTCAGCCGGCCCAGGGTCGTTCAGCACTCCGGATACTGCGGGAAAACCGGCTCCGGCAAAGTTGCGCCTGCCGCAGCCGCCGGCACAGGTCCGGAAGATGCGGAATTCATGAGTAGGTTATGAATGTCAACGTCAATGCGAAATTTGGCGGGGGCTGTTGCAGACACTTTCTTTATCTCCTTTCTAAATGCCAGGCATTGCACCTGAAGTTTAAAGAGATGCCAGAAGCCAAAAGGGGTTACAGGATTTTCCCGAATTGGGAGATTGACAACTTCGCACTGCCGCTGATCCGCGGAAGTAATTGATGCTGCTAAACTTAAACTGCCATAGAAAGATAGACACAATTGAGGAAGGATGAGAGCACAGAACTCGACGGCAAGGTCGACCTATGATATCGAACGATAGCCGGTGGGCCACGATTCTAACCAAACTGCATCATCATCTCGCGAAAGCGGAGTCTCGCGCGATGCGAGAAACTTCCGACGAGTCTAAGTACTTGCTGGCAGTGTGATCGCCGCCGGCAAATGCATGGGTCCTTCGGCCCGCAGACCCTCTGGCCTCAGAATGAGAAAGCGTGTGTGACGGCTGAAGACGGGAAAAGCAACCCCGTCTTGCCGCACCTTCCTCGACCCTTGTAGCATCAATATCGAGGCTTTTATAAGAATCAAGGAGCAATCATGGCCACCGACACTCTCGCCGCCCCCGCAACCCTCAGCCACACCCCAACCCGAATTCTTAAGAATTTTATCGACGGCGAGTGGGTCTCGTCCTCCACTGGAGAGACTTTTGAAGACCGTAACCCCGCCGACGCGCGCGACGTGGTCGGCATCTTCCAGAAGTCCGCGAAGGCCGACGTTGACGCCGCCGTGGACGCTGCCAAGCGTGCTTTTGCCAAGTGGCGACTCGTCCCCGCGCCGCGCCGCGCTGAGATCGTTTTCCGCGCTGCCGAAATCCTTATCGCCCGCAAAGAAGAGTACGCCCGCGAGATGACCCGGGAAATGGGCAAAGTGCTGGCCGAAACCCGTGGCGACGTGCAGGAGGCCATCGACGCCGCCTACTACAACGCCGGCGAAGGCCGCCGGCTCTTCGGTCCGACGGTACCCTCCGAAATGCCCAACAAGTTCGCCATGGCTGTGCGCCAACCCATCGGCGTCTGCGGCATGATCACGCCCTGGAATTTCCCTATGGCGATTTCCTCCTGGAAGCTGCTACCCGCCATCGTTTGCGGCAACACCTGCGTCATCAAGCCCGCGCAGGATACTCCACTCTCCACCTTCAACCTGGTTCACGCGCTGAGCGACGCCGGCCTGCCCAAAGGCGTCATCAATATCGTCGCCGGATACGGCCCTGAAGTCGGCACACCACTCGCCGAGCACAACGACGTGCGCGCCATCTCCCTCACCGGATCTTCCGCCGTGGGGCGCATCATTGGCGGCATCGCCGCCAAGAGTTTCAAACATTGCTCGCTCGAACTCGGCGGCAAGAACCCCATGATCGTTCTCGATGACGCGAATCTCGACCTCGCCATCGAAGGCGGCCTCTGGGGAGGCTTCGGCACCACCGGCCAGCGCTGCACCGCGACCAGCCGCATCATTGTGCAGAAGGGCGTTTACCGCGAGTTCATCGATCGCTACGTCGCCCGCGCGAAGAAACTCAAAGTCGGCAACGGACTCGATGAAACCGTCGAAATGGGTCCGGCCATTAACGAGAAGCAACTTCAGACCGACCTTAGCTACGTCGAGATCGGCCGCAACGAAGGCGCAAAGCTGGTTTGCGGTGGCAATCGCCTCGAGAAAGGCGACTACCAGCACGGCTGGTTCATGGAGCCGACCGTCTTCACCGACGTCGACCCCAAGATGCGCATCGCCCAGGAAGAAATCTTCGGCCCGGTCGTCTCTATAATCCCGTGCGACGACCTCGAAGACGCCATCGAGATCGCGAACGGCATCGAGTACGGACTTTCCTCCGCGCTCTACACCAAAGATGTGAACAAGGCCTTCTCCGCCATCCGCGACCTCTATGCCGGAATTACCTACATCAACGCTCCAACCATCGGAGCCGAGGTCCACCTGCCCTTCGGCGGCACCAAAGCCACCGGCAACGGCCACCGCGAAGGTGGCATCGGCGCGATTGATTTCTACACCGAGTGGAAGTCAGTCTACGTAGATTATTCGGACAAGCTGCAGAAGGCACAGATCGACAGAGCGGAGTGAGCATCCAGAGGCGCGCGGGTTCGGCAGCAGATACCCTGCGCTCCTCTGTGTCCCCTGTGGTGGAAGGTTTTCCCGCGGTGGGGAAATGCAAGTTCTGTCACTCTTCCCTAGCCTAGAACCCTAGGCTATACTCACGTCGCGCATTGTCTTAGTTCCCCCTAGAAGGAATTGTTTGCCCCCTACACGGCAGTGTGAAAAGGAATTTGCCATGTCCCCAGCGCGTCACAGTCTGACTCTCGCCTTGATCTTGTTCGCTACCGCCTCCGGCGCGTGGGCACAAACGCCGACTTATCATGCATTCCTTTGGTCGTCCGTGTCAGGAATGCAAGACCTCGGCAGCCTAGGCACAAACAGCTGGGCCTATGCCATCAACGATGCCGGAGAGGTCGTCGGCTACTACGAGACCAGCGGCGATAACATTCGCGCCTTTCGCTGGACTTCTAGCGGCGGCATGCAAGATCTCGGCCCGGCCTCTGCAGAATATGCCTCAGCTAGCGGCATCAACTCGAAGGGCGAAATTGTAGGAGCAGCGAGTGCCGTCGCGGGTACAGCCGTCGCCGTTGCCTGGACTCCAAATGGAATTACGCACAATTTGGGCACGCTCGGTGGAACTTCCAGCAGCGCCGGCGCCATCAACGACCAGGGCGCCGTAACCGGCTCCGCGTCCAC
Organism: uncultured Acidobacteriaceae bacterium; assembly: GCA_963789875.1. Classification (GTDB taxonomy): domain Bacteria; phylum Acidobacteriota; class Terriglobia; order Terriglobales; family Acidobacteriaceae; genus Sulfotelmatobacter. The sequence goes on from CAWBMI010000004.1 coordinate 940,727, forward strand.
AACTGGAAACACTCACATGGTCGCCTTCCTCTGGACTCCAAAAACTGGTATGCACTCTCTCGGCACCTTGGGTTCCAGCTTTAGCTATGGATACGCCATCAATACCACCGGCACAGTCGTAGGCGCCTCGCCACTTAACGATTCTGATTCTGCCAGTCGCGCTTTCATGAAAGTACCGGGCAGTAAGATCACTGACTTGGGAACCCTCGGAGGATATGGCAGTACTGCCCTCGGCGTAAGCGCATCCGGCGACGTTGTCGGCTGGGCTTCTCTCTCGCATTTGACGCCATTTCACGCCTTTCTCTCGACTCAAGCCTCCGGCATGCAGGACCTCGGCACTCTGGGAGGCCAGAACAGTACTGCCGAAGCCATCAATCAATCCGGCCTGATCGCAGGCGAATCCGATCTAGCACAGAGCGGCGTAACCCATGCCGCCCTATGGACCGCGCCAAATCAGATTCAGGATTTGGGAACACTTGGCGGAACATATTCGACAGCAACCGCCATCAACAATTCCGGCGTGGTGGTCGGTTATTCGTCCCTGCCGTGAGGTATAGCCTGCCTGTCGGAACCGATGCCAGCCGATCATTGCTGGTTCTAATTAGGCCCGTATTCTCTTTTAAAGAGGCCTGTTTTCAGCCAACCCGGCTCATTGTGTTCGACACCATTGAGGCTGCAGTTCCGGGCAGAATCTCGCGCATGCTAGCAATTGGACTGGTAAGCCTTCGTCTCCACTCGGTCGGGTAACCCAGCGAGACTTCCTCGAAACGAGTGCCGTCCCGATGCATCGTCGAACGGACGTGGAGATGGCCGGACACGACTACCGTCGCGTTAAAACGCAGATGCCAATCTTCACTAAGCCTGGTTCCGCACCAGATGGAAAACCGCGGTATTCCGACCCGAACCAGATCCTCCCGCAGGGGAAAGTGATTCACTACTACAAGCGGCAGGCCATCATTGCAGCTTTCCAGTCGCGCCTCAGTCAAAGCACACCGGGCATGGCACCACTCGGCAATCCCATGGTAGGGGTCGGGGTGCAGTAATTCCTCATCCGTACAATAAGTGCCCGCCTCTAACGCCCAACCTACCGCTTTTTCAGGAGCAATATGGCTGGGGCAGAAGCTGTAGTCATACAACAGAAATAAAGGGGCAATCCGCACTTTTTGCTCGGCAACTGTAACAACAGGGTAAGGATCCTCCGGCGTTAGTACGTCGTAAGAGCGGCACAAGGCCACCAACAGCTCATACTTGTATTGCCCTCGGGCTTCATGGCGATTCGACGGAAGCGTCCACAGCTCATGATTGCCCGGAACCCACACTAAGCGCCGGAAACGAGGAGCTAAGACACTAAACGCGAATTCAAGATGAAGTGCAGTTTCTCCAATATCCCCGGCCAGGATCAACCAGTCGTCGGGATGTGGCGCAATCTCCGCTATGACCCGCCGGTTATCTTCATAACCCAAGTGCAGATCGCTTAGCGCAAATAGCTTCATCTAAATTACCCACAGACAAAAGTGGTCTTAGTGTAACGCAGCGCAGTGTGTGACAAAGCATTCTCGGGCTACACAGAGTGGGGACTATCCTATTCTTGTTCCCTCGCCCCATCACGTTGTAAAGTATCAACCCAGTAGGGAGACGACCGAAATGCAAAGGACCTCAGCAGTGGCCTTACCGCGCCTTGCCGCCGTTTTGTGCGTGTTCATTCTTTTCTTCGCGGCTGTGGCGCAGGCCGAGCGCCCCACCCTGACCACTCATGTTCCTGCAGCAGTCTCCAGCGGAGTAGCGCCTTTGGTGGGTCGCGTTTCTGGCGAGCAGCGTCTAAGTCTGGCCATCTCTCTACCCCTGCGCAATCAAGCCGCACTCGAAGATCTACTGCAACGGCTTTACGACCCGCAAAGCCCCAACTTCCACAACTACCTGAGCGGGCAAGAGTTCACCAGCAGATTCGGTCCCACCGAGTCAGACTATGCGGCGGCGATCAATTTCGCGCAGGCCAACGGACTCGACATCATCGATACTGCCGCCAATCGCCTGGTGCTCGACATCGAAGGCCCCGCCGCGAATATCGAGAAAGCCTTCAACATAACGCTCAGCTTCTATCAGCATCCCACCGAGAGCCGCACATTTTTCGCGCCGGACCGCGAACCATCACTCGATCTGGCCGCGCCGGTTCTGCACATCTCCGGCTTTGACAACTTCGCGCTGCCACACGCTAAAAATATCCACTCGCCGGAAACAGAGCCAAGCGCCATCGGCAAAACCGGCTCCGGCCCCGGCGGCCAATATATCGCCAGCGATATGCGCGCTGCCTACTACGGCTCCGGCCCGCTCACCGGCAAAGGACAAACCGTCGGCCTCTTCGAATTCGCCGGCTACAACAGCGCCGACGTTAAAGCGTATTTCGAGAATCTTAAGCAGACCATCACGGTAAGAGTGAAAGGCGTTTCGTTGAACGGCGTGAGCCTGAAATGTCCGCCATCCACTTGTGACGACAGCGAGCAGGTCATCGACATCGAGATGGCCATCGGCATGGCTCCGGGCCTCAAAGAAGTCATCGTCTACGTGGGCAGCCAGGACCCTTCCATCTTCAACCAGATGGCCGTAGACAACACGGCCAAGACTCTAAGCTGCTCTTGGGGATGGCCTGACAACGAAAGCACACTCGACCCCATCTTTAAACAAATGGCTGCCCAGGGACAAAGCGTTTTCGTAGCCACCGGCGACAGCGGCTCGAGTACTCCCGGCAACGTGGTGTGGCCGGCTGATGATCCTTACATTACGGCCGTAGGCGGCACCGACATCGACACGGTAAGCCCCGGCGGGGCGTGGAAATCCGAAACCGGCTGGAACGGTAGCGCCGGCAGCCCGTCGAAAAATAAAGTTCCGATTCCCAGCTACCAACAACTTGCAGGCGTAATCACCGCGCTCAATCACGCCTCGAAGACTCTGCGCAATTATCCAGACGTCGCCGCCGAATCCAATACTAACCAATACAGCTGCTACGACGGAGGCTGCAGCGGAGGCAATGGAGGCACCAGCTTTGCCGCGCCGCAATGGGCCAGTTTCATAGCCATGGCGAACGAGCAAGCTCTCTCCAATGGTAAATCGACGCTAGGATTTCTAAACCCAGCGATCTATGCGCTAGGAGTGGGCTCGACCTACACCACCGACTTTCATGACATCACCAGCGGCAGTAATGGAGGATACAGCGCAGTGACCGGCTATGACTTGGTGACGGGCTGGGGCAGCCCGACCGGCGCAGCGTTGATCGACGCGCTCACGGGCACGACGAAGAGCGAATAAAAAAGCAAGGAAAGACACAAGAAATTTCTAAGCCCTGAAAGCAAGAAGAATAGTATTACGCTGTGCATCTCTATGCCCCAGTGTTTAAGGTTTCCTCTTAACTCGTGCCGATAGCGCATACGCAAATCACGGCCGCCAAACGTCTGGAAAACGTTCGCTACGCCATCCGCGACCTTGCGTCCGTTGCGGATGAAGTAACGAAACAGGGTCACAAAATTCTCCCGCTAAACATAGGCGACCCCCTCAACTTCGATTTCCAAACCCCGCCCCACATCATCGAAGCAGTGTACAAAGCCATGCGCGATGGCAAGAACGGCTACGCGCCGTCTCCCGGAATCCCCGAAGCGTTAGAAGCAATCCGCGGCGAAGCTCAGCGCAAGGGCATCACCACAGTGCGGGATGTTTTCGTAACCTCCGGCGTGAGCGAGACAGTCGACCTCTGCATCAGCGCTCTGGTGAATCCCGGCGAAGACATTCTCACGCCGAAGCCCGACTACCCGCTTTACTCGGCGGTCTTATGCAAGCTGGGCATACCGATCAACGCCTACGACCTCGACGAAGAAGACGCCTGGCAGCCCGAACTAGCCGACATCGAACGCAAGCTGACTCCTCGCACTCGCGGCATAGTGCTGATCAATCCCAATAATCCCACGGGATCGTTGTGCTCGCGCGAGATGCTAGAGCAAATCGCGGAAGTAGCACGCCGCCACAACTTGGTCGTCTTCTCGGATGAAATTTACGACAAGCTCATCCTTGATTTCGTTTCTCAAGGAAACGCCACGCCGCACGTCGCTTTCGCAGCGGTGGCGCCGGACGTACCATGCATCACCTTCGGCGGCATGTCGAAAAATTATCTGGTTCCTGGATGGCGCATCGGATGGGGCATCGTTTCCGGCGATGCCGCCGCCATCAAGCCCTACACCGAAGGCGTTCACCGCCTGCTGCGCGCCCGCCTCTGCGCCAACCATCCCGAGCAGTACGCTATCAAGCCCGCGCTCGAAGGCCCCCAGGATCATCTGGTAGAAGTCCAGCGCAAACTCCGCTCCCGCCGCGATCTCACGCAGAAGTGGTGCGAGTCCACGCCACGCGTAAGTTGCGTCGCCCCGCGTGGCGCGTTCTACGCCTTCCCGCGCATCGATATTCCTGAGAGCGACGAAGTCTTCGTCAAAGAACTCATCCGCCAAAAGCACGTCATGGTAGTCCACGGCTCCGGCTTCGGCCAAAAGCCCGGCACCCAGCACTTCAGGATCGTGTTTTTGCCGGATGAGGAGACGCTGAGCAACGCCTATGCAGGGATTGCAGACTTCATTCGCGAACGGTACGGGGAGGCCTGATTCGTCGCCGGTGTGTAATTAGGGCAGAGATTCCCGATGAACTAGAGTGTAAGACTGGCAAATGAAACGAATTGCGGTGACCGTCATCAGAGGCATTGCGGGAATAGCAGGAGTGGTATTTCTGCTCTGTCCTCTGGGGACGTGGACGCTATTCCTGGCATTTCGCAGTGCCGTTGCCGTTCCTACTATGCCAGATCATGCTAGGCAGCTTGGATGAGACTCTCGTCGATAAAGACACTCCCACTGGTTATTGGCCGCCGAAACCCACTGACTGGACGGCCCCCAAGAGCCGCGACGCTCTCGACAAACATGCTGACGGCACCGGAAACTAAGATTCTCTCTCGGTGAGACCGAGGGGCCGCCCCCCCCCCCCGATATATGACCATGGTACAATGACCATGATCGAAAGGGTTCCCGATGAAGAAGATGGCAGCTGGCCAGTTCAAAGTCCATTGCCTCGCAGTCATGGATGAAGTTCAATCCAAACGCGTGTCCGTGCTGATTACAAAGCGCGGCAAGCCGGTAGCCAAGCTAGTGCCGGTCGAGAAAGAACAAGACGACATCTTCGGCTTCATGAAAGGCAAAGGTAAAATTGTTGAGGACATTGTTTCTCCCATCATCAGCCCTGAAGAATGGGGCGATCTCTATTGATCCTCCTCGATAGCCACGTGGTAGTTTGGTTGGCCTTTGAAGAAACCCGAATCTCAAAGCAGGCAACATCTGCGATTCTGAAGGCTCGAGAGAATGGCGAGGGCTTGGCCATTTCCGACATCTCTCTCTTGGAAGTGGCAAGAGTCTTCGCGCGTGAACGCGTCCGCCTTGCAATTAGCGTCGAAGCTGCGTTGGCAGAGGTCGAAAGCCGCTTTGTTGTGCTCCCCCTCACCGGAGCGATTTCGTTACGAACGCTTTCTCTGCCCGACGATTATCCCAGGGATCCGGCAGATCGCATCATCGGAGCTACGGCCTTGGTGGAGGGCATTCCGCTAATCACCGCCGATCGAGAAATTCGCAAGTCGCGAGCGCTGCCCACGATCTGGTGACCTGAGGAGAGCGTTCGCCGCCGACGGCCAAAGCGTGTGCCCCGCGACCTCTGGGCTTTTCTCCGCGTACTCCGCGCTAAAAGCTCATAGTCCATGCCCTCTAGTGCTTTCTCTTTCCCTGCCAATCTGCTTAAATCAAATCAGATTTCGACAAACTGTGTTCGACATTCATTCCCACATCCTTCCTGAGGTAGACGACGGCTCCAAGTCCTGGGGCATGTCCGTAGCCATGTGCCGCATGGCTGCCGCCGATGGCATCACCCACCAGGTCGCCACACCGCATGCCAACGACCGCTACCACTACGACCGCGAATATCTCCAGGGATTAGTCACCCACTTGCAAGGACTCATCGGCGACGCGCTAACCTTGAGCTTGGGCTGCGACTTCCATCTCTCCTACGACAATTTGCAGGATGTGCTCGCCAACCCCGCGCGCTATGCCATCGCCAGCACGCAATACATGCTGGTTGAGTTGAGCAATTACAGCGTCCCGCCACAAACCACGGACTGCTTCATGCAACTCGGGGATCGCGGCATCACCTCGGTGATTACCCATCCCGAGCGCAACCCCATCGTCCGCGAGAACCTGCAGCGGGTAGTGGAGTGGGCCGAGCAGGGATGCATAATTCAAGTAACCGGCTCGGCGCTTACCGGCTTCTGGGGGGAGCGCTCCTCGAAAGCCGCACGTTGGCTGCTTGAACACGACGCCGTTCACATTCTCGCCACGGACGCCCACGACACCGAAAAGCGCATCCCCATCCTCTCCACTGCCCGCGACGCAGCCGCCGAAATCTGTGGCCACGAAATAGCGGAGGCTCTGGTCGAGAGCAACCCGCGAGCCATCCTGAACTCGAAACCGTTGCCTTATTTTCCCCGCCCCGTGTTAGGCAGCTACCGCAAAGCCCAAGGGAAGTAGAAAAGCACTATAAAAACGAGCATCATCGACGCGTGTCTCGTCCCGCACGAGCGAGGGATCTTGGTGTTTGCCTGAAATGTGTCTATTGCGGATTGCGCTCTGGAGTTGTAGCGGGCGACGGGCCGCTTGGCGTCTTCGTGCCTGTACTCAATCCCATATCCACACTGTGCGACGCGGGACTCTGGGTTGAAGAGCTTACCGAGGCGGCATGGGATGTATCCGGCCCGGTGGTCATCGCACTATCCGGATTTAGCAGATGATCGTGGCTCGGTCCCAACCCCAGGCTGATTAACGCCCGCGAATCCGGCACCGTTTTCGACTGCCAGCCATGATCCGCCTGATACTTCCGCATGGCGTCTTCGCTGGCCTGGTTCCAGGGTCGCGCCGCGTCGCCGGTCAAATAGTGCTCGTGAATCAGAGCTTCCTGAATCGCCTGCGCCCGCTCGGGATCGATCTTCTGCTGTCCCCGCGCGGTTGCCTTCTTACGGCTCGTTTTCTTGCCGCTGCTTCTTGTGCCGCCGGTTCGAGAACTAGCAAGCTTTGTCTTGCTCTTGTGGGATGCCGCCGGACTCGACCCGGACTTCTTCTTCGCCGGAGCCGACGTCGCCGTTTGATTCTTAGCCGCGTTCGCGTTTGAGGATGAAGCCTTCGGCGCCGCTGGATCCGCAGCCTTGGTGCCGCCAGCTTCGCGATTTGCAGTCGTTCCTGTGGAAGTCGCAGATTGCGCGCCAGCGCGCTGAATGCAAAATCCGCACGCCAGCAAGACAAGAACGCACGCCGCAGCCAACGATCTATTCCGAGTTTTCCCGCCCTGCTCGTCCAGTCTCAATATCACACCCTTTTGAAACGCCCGGCTTCACGCCGCCCTGCACCCAATCCAAAATTTCAGCCGACGCAAGCCTTGGCGATGCCCGCTCCAAAACAAAACCCAGCCGAAGCCAGCATTGTAATCATCCCCTGCTTCTGGGGGCAATGCCAGTTCCCGCTGGGTCAATTCCAGGTTACGGAAGTGTTCCGGCCAAGAATACGGTTCCATCCTGCTGCGTCGCCCCACGCGGGCGCACCAGGAAAACCACGTCCTGACCGCTCTTCAGACTCGACTCAATCTTGGCGAACTCGCCTTCGCTGTTCACCGCCTGCTTGTTGACCTCGAGAATCAAGTCGCCCCGGCTCAGGTTGATGTCTTCGGCGAACGATCCCGTCTTCACATCTACGACGACCACGCCCTTGCCTTCCGGCATCTCCAGCCGTTCCGCCTGCTCCGGAGTGAGCTTCTTTACCGTAACCCCAAATTTACTCTGCTTGGGAGTACTCTCATCGCCGCCGTTATCATCTTCGTTCAAGCGCGCCGCAAACAGTTTGGCGCGGTCGGCGATCGTAACGGTCGTCTCCTGCTGCTTGCCGTTGCGCAGGAAGCCCAGTACCACTTTCGCGCCCGGCTTGCGCGATGCAATTTCAGAAACCAACTCGTTGCCCTTCGTCACCTTCTTGCCGTCTACGGTGATGATCGTGTCTCCCACCTTCAATCCCGCCTGATCCGCAGGACTGCCCGCCACCACGCTAGCGACGGTCACGCCATTGCCGGCTCCGTAAACCCGGGCGATCGCCGGATTCTCCACCGAATTAAATTGAATTCCAATCGACCCGCGTGCCACTCGGTGGTCAGGCCCTATCAGCTGGTTGTAAACCTGCACCACTGTATTTGAAGGCAGCGAAAAACCAACGCCCGCATAGGCGTTGGTCTCGCTGAGAATCGCTGTATTGATGCCGATCACTTCTCCATCCATATTCACCAGCGGACCACCCGAGTTGCCCGGGTTGATCGCCGCGTCGGTCTGAATAAAGGTCTGGAACTGCCGTCCCGGCACAATATCCCGGCCCTTGGCGGAAACAATTCCCGCAGTCACCGTGCCCACCTGCCCGAACGGACTACCGATCGCGAGTACCCAATCGCCAACTTCCATGCTGTCGGAGTTGCCTAGCTTCGCCGAAGGCACGGCGCGATCCATATCAATCTTGATCACAGCCAGATCCGTCTCCTGATCCGTTCCAATCACCTTGGCATCATGCTGCACGCCCGGAGGATCGTCCTGCAACCGCACGCGAATTCTGTCCGCCTTCTCCACCACATGCCGATTGGTGACGATGTAGCCCTTCGGATCAACAATTACGCCCGAACCCAGCGACCGCTCGCGAATCGAGCCATCGCCGCCCAATCCACCCTGGCCGCCCGGTCCGCCAAAGAAATGGTTGAAGAAGTCATCCATCCCTCCGCCGCCGCCATTTTCATCGTCGTCAGGGCTCTGCTGCTGCCCCCGGCGCTGCCGCCTCGGACTCTTGATCGTCGATTCCGTATTGATGTTGACCACGCTGGGCCCCAACTGTTTGGCAATCTGCGCGAACGCACCCGACATCTGCTTGGGAGAAGGCACAGTCAGCGGAGTAGCATCCGACGCCTTCTGCCCCTCCTTGCCCTTCACTCCAAACGACACTACTGTGCCAATCAAAATGCCCAGCGCCAGCGTGCTGGCAATGCTGAAGGAATAAACCCAGCGCCGCGCCTTCAGGCGCACCATGAATGCATGCGAATCCATAAGCCTGCTTCCTCCAAAAAACGATGAACTTCTAATTATACCTATTTGGTAGGATGCTAATAGGAGCGCCCATGCCCGAGCCTCGTCCTGACTGCATTGGGGTTTGGGACAAGAGCGATCCTTAATCTAAGGGACTGCAATGTAAGGGACCGCCGCCTCGGCTGTCTCCCAGCGATCACGCCTCTCCGATCGCGTCCGTGGAAGAGCGGCGCTTCAGCGCCGCGTAGCGAGCGACTGCTGAAATCGGGCTTAACCCCTGCGAATTTATTCAGAAACGCTCCCCGGTTCACTTCGCCTGCCAAACTGTCTTCCCTCCGACCACAGTCCGCAGCACTCGAGTCTGTAGCACCTTGTCCGGCGACGCCGCGGTAATATCCCGATCGAGCACCACAAAATCCGCCAGCATTCCCGGCACCAGCTTTCCCTTCTCTTTCTCCTCAAACTCTGCAAAAGCCGAACCGGTCGTATAAGCTGCGATAGCCTGATCCATACTCAGCCGCTGCTCGGGAAAATACTCCCGCCGCCCGTCTTCACTCTTCCGCGTAACCGCCGAATACAGTCCGCGAAACGGCGTGATCGGCTCTACCGGATAATCCGTCCCAAATGCCAGCACCACGCCCTTGTTCAAGAACCCAGCCCAGGAATAAGAAGTCGCAGCCCGCTTCGCCCCTAGCCGATCCTGCGCCCAGCGCATGTCGGTGAGCAAGTGGCTGGGTTGCATCGACGCAATCACCTTCAATTCTTTAAAGCGCGCAATCTCAGCCGGAGTCGTCACCTGCGCATGTTCAATCCGCAGCCGATAGTCGTCGCCGCCATTCGTCCCCTTCACTTTCTGCTCGCGCGCTGCCTTTTCGGCCTCCGCAAACGCATCCAGAGCCAACTGGACACCCTTGTCTCCAATAGCGTGAAACCCAAGCTGAAAGCCGGCGAGCACCCGCTCCTTCGCCATCTCATTCAGCTTTGCGGCCTCATACTGGGACAGACCAGAATTCTTCGGATCATCCTCATACGGCTCCAGCAGCGCCGCCGTGTGCCCGCCCAGCGAGCCATCCATAAATCCCTTCAGCATCCCGGTATGCAGCATCACATCCGATTGCGGATGCGAATCCCGCTTCGCTTTCAACTCCTCGACGGACTCATTGAACGGCAGCCACTCGGAGATGCGCGCCGTAAGCTTGCCCTCTTTTTCAAACTCCTCGTAGATCTGAAAATTCATCCAGTCCGGCGAATAATCCTGCGCCGAAGTCACGCCGTGCTCGGCCAGATCGGCCAAAGCCACTTCAATTCCATGCCGCCGCTTCTCCCGAGTCGGCGCCGGAATCGCCGCCCGCACTGCGCCCTTCGCCGCGTCGCGCAAAATCCCTGTGGGCTGGCCATCGGCATCGCGATCGATGCGCCCGCCCTGCGGATCGCGGCTGGCCAACGTAACGCTGGCCAACTGCAGCGCTCGCGTATTCGCCACCGCGAGATGCCCATCCACCCGATCCAGAAACACCGGATGCCCGCCCGAAACTTCATCCAGATCCCATCGGCTGGGCAGCGCCGTTACGGGCCACAAAGTTTCGTCCCATCCTCCGCCGAGAATCCATTCATCGCCCTTAGCCGCGTCCGCCTTGGCGCGCAAGCGCTCGCGAAATTCATCCAGGGTTCTTACGCCGGTCAAATCCACGCTCAACTTCCACAACCCGGCATCAGCAAGATGCAAATGCGCATCGTTAAAACCTGGCATCACAAAGTGGCCGCCGAGATCGATAACCTGAGTCTGCGGCCCCTTCAGCTTCAAGATATCCGCATTCTTGCCCACTGCCTGAATGCGCTCTCCGCGCACCGCAATCGCCTCTTCGCGAAGAGTCGAACCGAACATCTCATGCGACGGCACGCCGGTATAAACATTCGCGTGGATAAAAACGACATCAGCCTTGAGCTTGGATTCCGACGCGGCACCAGTTGGCATCGGCATCGGGGCCTGCGCGCAACAAAATGCGGCCGCAAAGAATAAAGCCGGGTGCCCCATCTTTCGCGTCCTTTGCGAAAGGTGGGATTCCACAACTGCCCGCAGCATTTGTGTTGAGTAACGCCTCAGCTCTTCACTGGCGCGGCGCTTCACCGCCGCGAAAAGACATTTCCATTTAGAACGGGCTTCAGCCCCGCGAGCGCTATCTCTCATTCTCCCGCCCCCGCCAGCGCGAGCAACGTCAACAAAACCCTCTTCAACCCCAACTCCCGCCCATTAGAATCAAACCACTCCTGCAAAGTGTGCGCGCCGCCACCCGACCCTCCGCCGCCAATAGCTACCGCCTCTAACCCCAACGACAAGGGGATATTCGCATCCGTCGACGCCCGCTGCACCGCGGCCGCGTTATTCAGTTGCGCATCCACTGCGCGAATCACGTGCAAAATCCGCGCTCCTACCGCCAACTCCCCCGCCGGACGGTTCCCAATCGCCACTACCTCGCAACTCACTCCCGAAGGCCGCTTCTGCAGCGGAGACCGCATCTCCGCCACCATCGTCTCATCTTCCACGGCGCGGTTCAGCGCCAGACGCAGGTTCTGCTCCAGCCGCTCCATCTCCGTCATCGAAGTCGAGCGAATATCCACCTTCATGCTCGCCGACTCCGGAATCGAATTCACCGACGTCCCGCCGCGAATCACTCCAATATTGAAAGTGGTCTTAGGCGTGGCAGGCACTGGAGTCCCAGTGAAAGTTTCGACGGCCTTAGCCAAAATCACAATCGGATTCGGCGCCCCAAAGTCGCTCCAGGAATGCCCACCCGGCCCGCGCACGATTACCTCAAAGCGTCGGCTGCCCAAAGCCTCGGCGACAATCGTATCCGCACCCGCGCCATCGAGCACCACGCTGTACGCGATCGCATCCTTCCATCGCGGCGTGGAAAAAATGTGCCGCATTCCGCGCAGATCGCCTTCCCCCTCTTCGCCTACATTGCCGATAAACACAAACGGCAGCGCATGCCGCAGCCGCACCGCTCTCAGCAAAGCAGCAATCGCGAGCATTGCGGTCACGCCAGCCCCGTTGTCAGAAACCCCCGGACCAAACAACCGGCTACCCTGCTGCCGGATATTTAACGGCGTCCCCGCCGGAAACACGGTATCGATGTGCGCGCTCAAAGCCACATAGCGCTGCCCAAATCCCGGATGAATGCCAAACACATTTCCCGCATCGTCAATGCGAACATCATCGAGTCCAACCTCGCGAAAGCGCTCCGCGAGCCACGCTCCGCGCGCCGTCTCCCCAAACGGCGGCGCAGCAATCCGTGCCATCTCCATCTGCCACTGCGATAATTGCGGCTCCTGTGTGCGCAGCCAGTTAAACGCGGATCTCACCTCAGGCGAAGCCGCCAGCCGCGCCACATCCTGCTGCACCGTAGGCGCAACATCCGGCAAATCCGCGCGCGGAGGAGTGGGGCTCATGGGAAGTTATGCGTCATCTTACAACGCGCGGGAAGGAATGGAATTGACGAAAATAAAAACGAAGCCTTGCCGCATCGCTCAGCTGTTACGAATCCCGGACAGAAAATACGAATTCGCTTAAATCAGCGCGAACTGTTGTAGAGTAAGTGGCATCTATAATTCTGCCTTACCCGCGATGACTGCATTTCTTAGTAACTACGAAACCAAGAACAAAACCTGCCAGTGATGTGGAAGGCAGATTAACCGCGCTTTTCTTACACAAAATAACTTCACCTCGACGTGAAAAGGAGGGAAACACCATGTCGTGTATAAATCGGACCGGATCTTCGCTTGCTTCACGCACCCTCGCCGCTGATTCAACACACAGTCCACGCCTTCTTTGCCAATTGGGAATGATCGTTGCGATTCTGGCTGTGTCTCTGGCCGCCGCTCCGTACTCTGAGGCCGCAGTAACTCCCGCTGCTCCTAACTTCGGCACCAACGTCTACATATTCACTCCCAGCACACCGCTGAGCCAAATCCAGGCCACGGTCGACACCATCGCCACCCAGCAAATCCCAAACCAGTTCGGAACGCAACGCTACGCTTTGCTATTTGAGCCCGGCACCTACGGTTCGAGCGCCACGCCCCTTAATTTTCAGGTCGGCTACTACACCACTGTGGCCGGACTCGGCCTCTCTCCCTCCGACGTCGTCATCAACGGCTCCATTGATGTCTATAACCAATGCAGCGCCGGCAGTTGCATCGCTCTCACTAATTTTTGGCGATCCTTATCGAACCTCACGATCAACGTAACCAACCCGACCTTCGGCTGCTATACCGGCGAATTCTGGGCCGTCTCACAGGCCGCGCCCATGCGTCGCGTTCTCGTGAACGGAAACGCCACGTTCATGGACTACTGCACCAGCCCATCGTTCGCCAGCGGCGGCTTTGTCGCCGATTCGCAATTCGAGAATGGCTCCATCGTCAGCGGCTCGCAACAGCAATGGATTACTCGCAACAGCCAGATCGATGGCTGGAGCAACGGCGTCTGGAATCAGGTCTTCTCCGGCGTAATCGGAGCGCCCGCGCAATGCTTCCCCGTCCAATCGTCATGCGGTGGCCCCTATACCACGCTCACAACCAGCCCGGTCACACGCGAAACGCCTTATCTCTACCAGGATTCCAGCGGTAACTACAACGTCTTCGTCCCGGCTGTGCAATTCAATTCCTCAGGCACAACATGGGGCAGCGGCCCAACTCCCGGCTCATCGATACCAATCTCAAAGTTTTTTGTTGCGCAGCCGACCAATTCCGCGGCGCAAATCAATGCAGCGTTATTCGCCGGCAAGAACCTGATCTTTACCCCAGGCGTTTACAACCTGAATCAGACCTTGCTGGTCACGCGTCCCGATACCATCGTCCTCGGAATTGGCTTCCCTACGCTCATCCCACAAAACGGAGTCGTCTCGATGATCGTCCTTCCTTCAAAGGGCGTGTCGCTCTCCGGAATGATCTTCGACGCAGGCATTCCGAACTCTCCTCTGCTTCTTCAGTTCGGAACTCCCTTTGGCGCAAGTCCTACCTCTGACCCATCGGCATTGCAGGATGTCTATTTCCGCATCGGCGGCGCAGAGCCAGGCCAGGCGACGGTGAGCCTATCGGTCGGCAGCAATAACACTATCCTCGATGACATCTGGGCGTGGCGTGCCGACCACGGCGCCGGCGTAGGCTGGACCGCCAATACCGCCGACACTGGCCTGATCGTCACCGGCAACAACGTGACTGCCTACGGACTCTTCGTCGAGCACTACCAGAAATACGAGGTGCTGTGGCTCGGCAACGGCGGCACCGACATCTTCTTCCAAAACGAGATGCCCTACGACCCGCCCAGCCAGGCCGCGTGGATGGAATCACCCGGCGTCAACGGCTGGGCCGCCTTCAAAGTAACAAACAACGTCAGCAGCTTCACCGGATACGGCATGGGCAGCTACAGCTTCTTCAACCAGGGCGTCAACATCTTCGCCGCCAACGCCTTCGAAGTGCCGAGCACACTCGCAGCGGGGAGTATGCATGATCTGCTCACCATCTTCTTAAGCACGTCAGGCTCGGGAGGAATTCTGAACGTAATCAACAACATCGGAGGCTCCTCCACCATCGCCAATCCGGATACTCCGGTAACGGTAGTGAGCTATCCGTAATCCGTCGATCTCATCGGCGGTCGAGAGATCGGAGTCGACAGGTGCCAAGCCTTCGAAGATTAGTTCTCGAATGTTGTCATCCTGAGCGGAGCGGGGGCAAGCGAAGCGCAGCGCCGCGCAGTCGAAGGACCCCTGCACTCTCGGCCACGACACAACCGCAGGGTGCCCCATGTCTCGCGTCCTTTGCGAGACATGGGATTCCACGGAACCATCCTTTTAGGTCTTTGCACCGGGTTTCAGACCAGCGTCAACATCCTGATCGTGCCTCAGCTTCCGCCAACCACCCCCGGCGCAGCTTTTCAAACGGAATCCCAGACATCAGAGGCTTGATGTCAAGAATCGGCGTCCCATCCAGCATATCGACGCCCCGAACATGCAACTCGACCCCGTCGCGCCGAAGCAACTCCACAATAGTCAGGCCAATCGGATTCGGACGCCGCGGAGATCGCGTCGCAAAAACTCCATGCACCCGATTATCCGTAGGCGGAGTTCCGAGCAACTCAAATCCACGAGACCGATCGAACTCCCACAGAACGACAAGATGCGAAAAACCCTCGATGTCAGCAAGCCCCGCTTCGAACTCCGGCAAGATTTTCAGCACGCCATCGGCCTCGTGCTTAGCGCCAAGCCCTTTAGGAATCTCGCGTGTGTCCTTGTAAGGACTACCAACAAATCCAACAGGCCGCGGAGTGAACATAAGGCATGCCTCCATAACGATACTGCCGGATACATAGCTGGAGTCATCCCGAAGACCCGCGTTCTCTCCAGCGGGGCGAGGGATCTCACACGCCCTACGCTGTCTTCTAAGGCGTATACCGCTTTTGTTGCCATCCAAGCGGTGACGCGGCCTGCCTACTTATGTCGAATTTCCACCGGAGCCCGTGTGCGATCAAGCGGAAACACCTGCACTTGCCACTTCACCGGCACCGACGCAGGCATATAACAAGTAGTCTTATCGCAAGCCTGATACTCCAGCTTCCCGCTGATCTCAAACGTCCTCCCATCCTTGCCCAGCGATCCGGCGAAATCCATGCCGGAGCTAACCTTTACATCCTGACTGATTCGAAAAGTTCCCTCGAACACAGGCACGCGTTCGTTGATCACCGGCAAGAAAAGCGTTTTCGATTGCGGATAAATCGCCGCCTTCAACTCCATCCCCGGTGTCGGATCGAGCACGAGCTTGATGGGCTTATACCCTTGAGCGCCCGGCGCATACACGTGGACATCAGCGGGCAACCGCACCTCGGCAGCCAGCGTGATCCGAGTTCCGGGAACGCCCGTCCGATCGGATTGCTCCAGCGCCAACTGCAAATGAGATCCATCTGCCGTCTCGGTCACTTCCTCGCCCAATTCCGGGAAGAGTTTGGCAATTAAGCTATTTCCCGTGAGCCGCTCGCGGTATCGAGCCTCGAAAAACTTTTCCCGAATGATGCCCTTGGTATCGATGAAGAAATAGCCGGGACGCGCGAAGCCCTTCTGCATCCCGGTCGCCTCCTCGTTCAACACGCCATAAGCGCCAATGATTCGAGACTCGGGGTCACCGAGTAGCGGATAATCAATCTTGTGCCGGTCCGCAAAAAATTTCAGAATTTCTTCCGAGTCATAGCTGATAGCGGCCAGCTTGACCCCTTCTTTTTCAAATCGCGGAATTGCACCCTGCAGCTCGACCAGCTGCCCTTTGCAGAAAGGTCACCAATCGGCGGAGCGGAAAAACAGTAGCACGGTCCCGTTCGTGCCCTTCAACGTAGAAAGCGTTTGCGTTCGCCCCGTCTGATCGCACACCGAAAACTCCGGAGCCTTCTGCCCCACCGCCAGCCCGATCGACATCAACGAAATCGAGGCCAACCGAATCGCATCTCCATCGAGCGTTCCCCGCACCGTCACCGTGTCGCCCAGTTGTGCGGTAACCTTCGCCTGCGGACTAAGCCCGTACATCACCCGGTTCGTGTCGTCATAGAGCGCGAGCTTTGCCCCCGGGACAATCCTGTTGCACTCCGGCGATTCGTTAAAAGCCTCGTCGGCATTGCAGGCGCTGGAAACAA
Source organism: uncultured Acidobacteriaceae bacterium (assembly GCA_963789875.1). Classification (GTDB taxonomy): domain Bacteria; phylum Acidobacteriota; class Terriglobia; order Terriglobales; family Acidobacteriaceae; genus Sulfotelmatobacter. The sequence continues at coordinate 957,565 of CAWBMI010000004.1, forward strand.
TCACACCCGACCACGATCCCGATTTAGTCGCGGGATTTTCCCGAGCCAAGACGAGAGCAGCGCTCAAGAGAAGCACCAAACAGAAGAGTCGTTGCGGAACAATCAACGTCCTACCCAAAAGCATCAATTCGCCCCCCCAGCTAGATCATTATATGAGAAGGATGTTGTCCACCCTGAGCGGAGTGGGGCAAGCGAAGCGCAGCCCCGGGCAGTCGAAGAACCCCTGTAACACGTCCACCACCCAACCATCGGACGCGGACGTATCGAACGGACAAAGCGCGCAGCAAAGGCCTCGTCCGTCGACTCGCACCCTTGCTCAGCACCGATGTGACATCCAACCTTGTCCCCACGAGCCAATCGGAAGATGATCATCTCGGCGAACGCAGGCTGTTGACGTATCCGGCTCTCTGCTCCACCGCCGCCACTAGCTTCTTAGTCGCCGGAACCTCGATCCCATGCCGCAGAGCGCCGCGCAGGATCGGCCCGGCAATGGCATCCAGCTCGGGAGTCTTACGCTGCGCAACGTCTTTTTGCATGGAACTACGCATGTTCCCAGGCATCTTCCTCACCCCGGCAATCACCGCCTCGGCATCAACGCTCGCGCCTTCGGCAACTGCCACGGCACAGGCCTCCCGCAGACAGTCGAGCCCCAGCTTCTTCCACTCAGGGTCGGCCAGGATTTCGCCAGTAGTCTTATCGGCCGCCGTAGTGCTCAAAGCAAACGGAGCCAGGAAAACCAGCTTGCCCCACATCAACGTAGGCTCATCATCGATCCAGCGGCACTCGAAACCAATTTTCTGCAACTCCTCCACAGTGCTGCCAATCATTTCGCGCCCCGCCGACAACACATTCAACCGCGCGAAAGGAGAGCGATGCACGATGTGCCCCGGGCTCACACGCTCGGTCTCAACCGCGATCGTCGCCGGAATCACGCGCCCAGCACCGTATCTGGATCGAAGCAACGCCAGATGATCGATCCCATTCAGCAGCGGGACGATCGAGCGCACGGAGTCAGAATTCTTAAACGCAGCCAGGGCCGAGTCCAACTGCGTGGCCTTCACCGTAATCCAGAGCACATCAGCCGCAGGTACTTCGGCAGCCACCGCAACGTCAACTGTGAAGTTGCCAAACGGACTTTCCAAATGAAGTTGTTTAGGATATTGCGCCAGCGCCTCGCGCCGCACGATAAGAGTAACGGTGCCCCCTGCATGCGACAGACAAGTGCCAATCAAACCGCCAACCCCGCCGGCTCCAAGAATCGCATGTCGCATAGATTTCAGCCTTCAAACGCCATTCGCAATGCGTCATCCCGAAGCCCCGCGCTTTCACCAGCGGGGCGACGGATCTCCAGCTCCTCGATCCTTTCGTCAGTTTTCGATGCGTCAAAACTCAAACGGGTTTCACGGTTGTAGCGGGCAGACACTCCACCACCTCGGCATCGCTGAGCGTATGATCGCTGGCTTTCGCGCGCTGATAAATGCGCTCCACCAATTCCTCGGTTGCCGGAATGCCGCGCCGCTCCAGCCAGAAGAGCACATTCGATTTCCCGCTCATCGGCCCGATGTCGATGATCTGCTCCAGTCCGAACACATGCGAAGGTACACCCGAGTAAACCGTGTTGGCCAGCACCACATCATTCTTGTGATAAGCCTTGATAATCGCCGCCGCGTGAACTCCGGTAGCCGTACGAAAGGCATCGTCGCCCACCACCGGGTAATTGGCCGGAATGGGCACGCCCGTAGCCCGCGAAACCGCCTGGCAATAGTGTTTCAACTTCGTGAGATCCTGCGTATCCCAGGGCGCAATGCCCATCAGCTTCAGATTCACCAGCATCTGATCCATCTGCGTGTTGCCCACGCGCTCGCCCAATCCTATGGCGCAACCGTGAACGCAATTCGCGCCTGCGATCAGCGCCGCCATCGAGTTGGCAATCGCCAGCCCGCGATCACTGTGCCCGTGCCAATCCACGCGAATCTGCTCGCCGGAAGGTTTCACCACTTCGTCAAACACAAACCTTACCAGCGCCAGCGCGCCCATCGGCGTAGCATGTCCGGCGGTGTCGCAAATCACAATGGACTTTGCGCCGCAGTTTATGGCTGTCGCATATAACCGCTTCACCGTCTCCGGATCGCAGCGGCTGGTATCTTCGGTCACATACATTGAATCGAGGCCCAGCGAAACCGCATATTTCACGGCCTTCTCGGTGGTTTGCAAAAGAAAGTCGTCGGACCAACCTTCTGTAAATCTTCGAATCGGGCTTGACCCGATGAACGTCGCGGCCTCGATGCGCAGTCCAGTCTTCTGCACGATCTCGGCGATTGGACGGATGTCGTTCTCAAGGGTGCGCGCCGCGCAGTTAGCGCGAATCTTCATCCTGTGCGCGACGATCTCCCGCGCGAGCGCTGTCACATGCTCTACCGCGCGCGGCCCCGCTCCCGGCAAGCCGAGATTAAGCGAGTCGATCCCCAGCGCCTCCATCAAATGCAAAATCTCAATTTTCTCTGGAATCGAGGGATCGCGCACCGAAGGCGACTGCAACCCATCGCGCAGACTCTCATCGTTCAGCAGCACCGGCCCGGCAGGCTTCAATCCAGGCGGCTGATTCTGGTTCCAGTCGTAGATGAGTTCGAAGGTATTCATGAAGAGTCAGTACCCAGTACTCAGTACCTAGTGAATTGTGGTAGCAACGACTCGGCCATATGCGTCGGGAACTGGGTACTAGGTACCAGGTACTAGCTCACTTCTCTTTCGGCGGCAAGGTCAACCCGAAGACCGAAATCATTCCCTGCCCGGCAACATTCACCTTGGCTTCTTCGGGATTCGGCAGGTACAGCGTCTGGCAATGCTCGCAGCGATAGACTTCGGCATCGGATCCCCAGGCTTTTTCCGCATCGCCGCAGGCCTGCTCGATCACGTCGGTAGTGTAAAACCAGCGCTTCAGATGTCCTCCGCAGAACTTGCCTTTTTCGTTTTTCTCGTTGCAGGCGCGCTGCCCGGCCTTCTTGATTTTGACTTTATGATGAGGAAGTTGCGCCGGAGTTTGCGTCCCGGAACCCGTAATTTCGCCAGCCGCCAAAATCTACCCCCGTTCGCGCGGTACCCACGCCGCCCAGTTTCGCATTACGATGGACATTGTACTCGAAGCTTCTTCTACTCGAAGCCGAAACACCCGACCGAAGCCGCGGTATCGTATGCTGGAGCTATTCTCACGCCGAAATCCCCATACTGGTGAGTATCCGATGAAATATGCGCCGTTCTTCGCGAAGCCAGCAATCAAGCTCTGGACGCTTCTTTTCGTTGCACTCACATTTGTCCACTTCTCTGCGTCCGCGCAAACTCTGCCTAAGAAAGCCAATATCCAGCACAGCCCTCAGCCAAAAGCTGAGCAGGAACTCGTGCGCATAGAGACCGGATTCTTTGAAGCGTGGAAGACGAAGGATCAAGACTACTTTCGCGATCACATGACCGAGAACGCGGTCTTCTGGGGTGACTCCGGCACATTTTCCCGCGGCCAAGTGATCGAGGAGCAGCGGGCCTCGGCGAAAGCCTGCAACGTAGATGGCTATAGCCTCTCGGATTTTGGAGTGCTGCCGCTCGCCGCCGGCGCCTACCTGCTCACTTACAAAGCCGAGCAGTATGCCACATGTAACGGCGACAAAGCTCCAGTGCACATGAACGGAAGCTCCATCTATATTTTCAAATCTGGCAAATGGCAAGCGATTTACCGCGCCGAAGTGCCGTTTAAGAATCAAACCTAGCAGCGACTCAGACGCGCACTTGACTTCACTCTTCGCGGTGTTTTGTCCACTACTTTTTCTCATCGGGCTGTCGTCGCGGACAAAGCAAGGTGCTCGCTTGAGAAACGGGCGAGACGTCCGCTCGACGGCCGGCGGGACCCCGCTCGACTGTCACAAACGCTTTCGTTTAACTACGCCTGCGGCGCGCAGCGCTCCGCGCAGGCGCTCTGCCACGCTTCGCGCGAATTGCATTTCCAGGAAACCTTCCATCTGCTGAGAGAACGTCATGCCGTAGCCGTACCACCAAACTTTTTTCATTCCCGGCATGAGGTCACTATCCACATACTTCAGCCGGACCATTTCGTCGAGTCCGAAGCGCCCGTGGGTGCGGCCAACGCCGCTCGACTTCACCCCCCCATGCGGCGCTTCGCTGATGCCGAAGCACGAGACTACATCGTTCACCATGACAGTGCCGGCCTGAATTCGCCGCGCCAGGCGCTCGCCGCCCTGGCGGTCGCGCGTCCACACGCTCGCCGCCAGACCGAACTCCGAATCGTTGGCCAGCCTCACGGCTTCGTCGTCGGTGTCGAACGCCATCACCGGCAGCACTGGACCAAATGTTTCTTCGCGCATGATGCGCATCTCGTGGCTCACATCTGCCAGCACAGTCGGCTCAAAGAAGTTCTGTCCAAACGCAAGGGCCCTGGAACCTCCAGCGAGAACCCGCGCCCCGTGCTCCACCGCATCTTCCACGTGCGCTTCGACCATGCGCAACTGGCGCTCGTGAATCATCGGCCCTATGTCCGTGTCGGGGTCTATTCCATTTCCAACTCGCAATTTTTTTGTCTTCTCGGTACACGCCTTCAGAAATGGTTCATACAAGCTGCGATGCACGTAGCAACGCTCCACCGATAAGCAGGTCTGCCCGGCGTTGACGAACGCTCCCCAGATCGCCGCACTCGAAGCCACATCCACATCGGCATCGTCGAGCACCAGCATGGGATCTTTTCCACCCAGCTCCAGCACCAGCGGGAGCAGACGATCTGCCGCGGCCGCGGCAATGCGCTTCCCCGTCGCCACGCTACCCGTGAAAATCAGTTTGTCGATTTTCGAGTGAATTAATGCCGCTCCCGTCGTCCCATCGCCGGTGACCACTTGAAAAACATCTCGCGGCACGCCCGCCGCGTGCAAAAGCGACTGCAATTCCAGCGCGACTTGAGTAGTAAACTCCGAGGACTTCAGCACCACCGCATTCCCCGCCACCAGAGCCGCAAGAGATTCGGTCGCAGGAATCGAAAATGGGTAATTCCAAGGCGAAATAATTCCGATCACGCCGTAAGGCTCGCGCACAAGCAGACCGCGCTTGAGCTTCGTGACGATGTTTCCATGCGGCACCGGTTCGTCGCGCAGAAATCGATATGCATTCTCAAGGAGGAAGCGCGCCGCGTCCAGGACAACAAGAACTTCAGTTGTCAAAGCCTCTGCCAACGGTTTGCCGGCCTCACGCGTGATGGCTTCGGCAACTTTCCACTTACTTTCCTGCAGCCTGCCTTGAAACTCCCGGACAACCGCTAATCGCCTTGCCACTCCAATTTGAGCCCACGCAGACTGCGCGACCCGCGCCCGCGCCACCGCCGCAAGAACTTCAGCTTCGCTCGCACATTCGAATTCGTGCAGCAACTCGCCCGTAGCCGGATTCACCGATGAAACCCGACGCGCCGCAACTTGTATATCAGTAGCCATAACTGAGTCATCCGTAGAGACGTGGTTTGCTACTTCCCACAAAAGCCAGAAATTCTCCGAAGAGAAGCTCCCACTAATACTCCACTCCCACCAGAAACAATCCCCTAGCCGGGGCGGTTGCCCCCGCAGCCGACCGGTTCCTCACCTCCAGTATCCGCGTCACTTCTTCGACCTGCAACGTTCCTTTGCCCACAAGAATAAATGTCCCCACCAAATTTCTCACCATGTGGTGCAGAAAGCCCGATCCCCGAACCGTATAGACAAATTCACTTCCCTGCCGCTCCCAACCGGATGAAAAAATCCGCCGGATGTTCGAGGGCTGACCTCCATATTCTTGGACTTTCTCTTTATCCCTATCCCACAGGGCCGGGACTTCCGCACCACGCTCCGGATCCACTGCGGCAAACGAAGTGAAATCGTGCTCACCCTCTACTAGCGCAGCAGCCAGGATTATCGCCGCTTCATCGAGCGGATACGGATAATGCCACACATATCTCGTCAAGAATGGGGGACAGATGGCCTCGCGATAAATGCGAAAGCGGTAAGTTTTTGCACGCGCCGACTTACGCGCATGAAAATCGGCTGCGACCTCCTCAGCCTCGATTACCCGCATCGACGCAGGCAAAATATCGTTCAACGCCTTAACAAAATTCGCCGCCGGAACCGAAGACTCTGTTGCAAATGTCGCCACCTGGGCCAGTGCATGCACGCCGGCATCGGTTCGTCCCGAGCCCTGGGGTAATACCTTTTCGCCAGTGATTCGTCCAATGGCTGAGGCCAGCGTCCCCTGCAAGGTCAGGGCATCGGGCTGCACCTGCCAACCGGCGAAGTCGGAGCCATCATAGGAGAGAATCAGTTTGAGATTGCGCATGCCATCTTTCGAATCATGTTTCGAGTCCCGTAGCACCTCCGGCTCATCCAAACCATTTCGTCGAGCCGCGCTTGCGTCGGGCTGTTGCGCAGCACTTTATCAGTTTCTTGGGCGGCGACTCGCTCAGGAATGGGGCGCCGCATCGGATATACTGTTGCGTTTCAACAAATTCCTTCCGGAGACGAAACGAATTGCAACTTTCATCGCAGCCTGGTGACCACTTTTTTCGGAGCTTTTTCCGGAACCTGGGCGCCGCTGGTTGCGTATCAACATCTGAGTAAATGCTTTCATTCGAGCCAATCCAGAGTCTCACTGCAAAGCCGGTCTTTTGCAGGGTCTTATAGAAAACATGGTCTTCATGAACGGAGATGAGTAGATGCCACACCCACGTTTAGCTTCGGACCTCCGGCGTAATTTTGCCCAGCGGAGACTAGCTGCCATTTTATTGGGAGCTCTGACCGTCGGAACCTTGACTATCCCATGCTGGAGCCAGCAACCGCCCTCTGCTCCGACGCCCCAGAATACTCCGGAGGCACGGCCGCTCCCCGAGTTGAATTACATGCAGCCGGTGTCCCATTTTCCTAACCCAGTGGGGCCGTACAAGCCGCGCCAGGTGGCGGCACCAAATTTGGCGAACACTGCGCGCATCGATTCCCTGATGCGCGATGGCAAACTCTATCTTTCTGTGAATGACGCTATTGCGCTCGCGCTCGAAAACAATCTTGACGTCGCCATCGCCCGCTACAACCTCAACATCGCCGACACCGATGTACTGCGCGCCAAGGCCGGCGCGACCATACTCGGCGTCAACGCCGGAGTGGTTCAGAACACCCCCGGCGGCGGAGTGGGCGGCATCGGCGCCAGCGCCGGGGCTTCCACCGGCGGCACCAGCCTTGGAGCAGGCGGCATCGGCGCCGGCACCAATGGATTAGTCAGCTCAACCTTAGGCTTGGGACCGCAGATCACCAGCTTCGATCCCGTGGTCACCGCCACTCTGCAAGAAGATCATTTGGATAGCGTCTCGTCGAGCTTGTTTAACGGCGTCCCAGTCCTGGCGCAGAATACTGGTACGGTGAATTTCAGCTACCTTCAGGGCTTCAGCTGGGGCACGAACGTGTCGGTTGGATTCAACAATAGCCGTGTCACCTCCAACGTTCCCTTTACCACGTACAGCCCCCTGATTAATTCTTCCTTGCGCCTGCAACTGACGCAGCACCTGCTGCAGGGCTTCGGATTCCCCGCCAACACCCGCTTCATTCACATCGCGAAAAATAACCGCGAGTTGTCGGATGTCGCTTTCCGACTGCAGATTATCGATACCGTCGACCAGATCGAGAACATCTATTGGGACCTGGTCTACGCCTATGAGAACGCACGTGTTCAAAACGAGTCGCTGTCGTTTGCGCAGAAAACCTTGTCGGATACGAAGAAGCAGGTGGAGATCGGCAGCCTCGCCCCCATCGAAAACGTTCGCGCTCAAAGCACCGTGGCGCAGGATCAGCAACTCGTGACTCTGGCTCAGACGAATCTGCAGTTGGAACAACTGCTGATGAAAAACGCTCTCACCCGCTCTTTGAAAGATCCCAGGCTGGCCACGGCTGAGGTGATCCCAACCTCTACCGTGGATATTCCGGCGCAAGAGGAAGTCATCCCCACCGAAGACTTGATCAACGACGCTCTGCGCCATCGCGCGGAGTTGGTCGAAACCCGTATCGATTTGAACAGCCGCGATTACAGCAATAAAGCGGTGCGAAGCGCGCTACTGCCCACCTTGGATGCGTTTGCCTATTACGCCGGATCGGGCTTGGGCGGATCGCAAAACCCTTCCAACTTGTGCGCGAACCAGACTCCTGAGCAACTTCTGTTGGGCTTCTGCGCGGGAGCGGGTCACGTCCCTCCGGTGGGTGCTACGAGCATCGGCAGCACCTGGGATCAACTGGTGAACTCCACGGCTCCTGATAAAGGAGTGGGCCTGCAACTCAACATTCCGATTCGCAACCGCGCCGCACAGGCGGTGCAGATCCGTTCGGAGCTGGAGTACCGGCAGGCGCAGATGCGGCAGCAGCAGATCGAAAACCAGGTTGGCATCGAGGTCCGCAACGCGCAGTACGCCGTGCAGCAGAACCGCGCCAGTGTGGAATCAGCAAGGGCCGCAGTTGAGTTAGGCCACCAGTCGCTCGACGCCGAGCAAAAGAAATATCAGTTCGGCACTTCGACCAACACGCTGGTGCTGCAGTACCAGAGCCAGCTGGCGACTGCCGAGTCCACTCTGGTCAACGCCACCGTAGCGTACGAGAAGTCGCGCATCGAACTGGATCGGGCCACCGGCGCGCTGCTCGATCACAACGGCATCAGTGTTGACGACGCGGCTCGCGGCCAGGTCAACCGAATGCCCAACGTGCCCTACACTGCGCCCCGTAAGGAACTCCCATCGGTGGCGCAGCCGCCTCCCCAGGTCAGTGCTCCGCAGCAACAGCAATGAAATCGGGCAGAAGCGAAGCAGGCGCGGCCCCCAGCCGCGCCTTTTTTTCTCACAATTCTTTACATATCTGCATTCGCGGCTCTGTTGGCATCCCATAAGATGGAGCAAAGCTGGGAATGACTTCTAGGAACTCGTCAACGGTTTCCGTTTTACGCAATTTTTAGTTTCATCCAAGGAGATAAGTTATGCGTTTGCGTTTATCGCGGCCGGCAGTGAGCCTTTCGCGTCTGGCGCTGAGGCCGATATTCTTGCTGGCGCTAGCGAGCGCCGCCCTGCCGCTTTCAATGCGCGCCCAAGGGTCCCCTTCGGCTCCGGCTTCTTCCGCACCCATGCCTGCAGCACCAGCGCCGCAATCCACGCCCGCGGCCGCTCAACCACAGTTGATTCACTTGCAGGATTACTCCAAGCCGGTGCCGGCTTTTCCCAACATCCTGCGCTCCTATCAGGCGCAAGAGTTGCCGCAGCCTAACTTGGCAAACTCGCCCCGCATCGATTCCCTGATGCGCGATGGCAAGATTTATCTTTCGATAGACGACGCGGTCGCCCTCGCACTGGAAAACAATCTCGATATCGATATCGCGCGCTACAACCTGAACATCGCCGACACCGATTACCTGCGCGCCAGGTCGGGAGCGAATATTCTCGGTACCAATGCCGGCATCGTGCAGAACACGCCCGGCGGCGGCGTCGGAGGTCTGGGAGGAACCGTCGGCTCCGGCACTGGTGGCACCACCGTCGCTGCCAGTGGTGTGGGCACGGGCACCAATGGCTTGGTCAGTTCCACCCTCGGTATCGGATCAACCATTACCAGCTTCGATCCCCTGATCACGGGAACACTTCAGTTGGATAAGAACAATACCGAATCCACCAGTGCGCTCAGCCCAGTCCCGGTACTGGCGCAAAACACTTATACCGCTGACCTGGCCTATACCCAGGGATTTCAATGGGGCACATCCGTTTCCGCGGGCTTCAATAACACTCACGTCACAACCAACAGCCCCACGAGTTTGCTGACTCCGGACCTGGCTTCGAACTTCCAGTTCAAAATCACACAAAACTTGTTGCAAGGCTTCGGCACGCTGCCCAATACCCGCTTTATCCGCATCGCGAAAAACAATCGGGAGATTTCCGATGTTGCCTTCCGGCTGCAGACCATCACCACCGTCGATCAGATTGAAAATATGTACTGGGATCTCGTCTACGCCTATGAGAACGTGCGCGTCCAGCAGGAGGCTCTCACCTACGCCCAGAAAGCGCTCGATGACACTCAGCGGCAGGCACAGGTGGGGACGGTGCCCCCCATCCAGGTAGTAAGCGCGCAAAGCACGCTCTCCACCGACCAGCAGAATCTGATTCTGGCTCAGAACAATCTTCAGCTACAGGAACTGCTGATGAAGAATGCACTTAGCCGCAGCATCGAAGATCCCGTGTTCGCCGAAGCCGAAGTGGTTCCGACCTCCACCATGCAACTGCCCGAGCAGGAGCAGGTGACTCCCACGCAGGATCTGATCACTCAAGCTCTCGACCATCGCGCCGAACTGGTCGAGTCGCGCATCGATCTCAACTCCCGCGATCTCAGCAGTAAAGCCGTGCGCAACGCACTCCTGCCGACGCTCGATGCTTTCGCTTATTACGGCGGGTCGGGAGTGGGCGGAGTGGTCAACCCGGCAATCCCCAATTGTTCCAGCACCTCCAGCGCATTCTGTTTTAATCCTGCGAAGGCCCCGCCGCCATTTCAGACCAGCAACTCGGTGGGTTATGGAGGGACATTAAACCAACTCGTAAATTCGACCGCTCCCGATAAAGGCGTAGGCTTGTCGCTGAATATTCCGCTGCGCAATCGCGAGGCCCAGGCTAACCAGGTCCGTGCCGAGTTGGAATACCGGCAGGCCCAGGTGCGTCTGCATCAGCTGGAAAATCAAGTGCGCATCGAAGTGCGCAATGCGCAATTTGACGTGAAACAAAATCGCGCCTCGGTGCAGGCTGCCCAGTACGCCGTCAACTTCGCCCGCCAGACGCTCGACGCCGACCAGCAAAAGCTGAAAGTCGGTTTGACCACGACCACAGCGATTCTGCAGGATGCATCGGTCCTAACCACGACGGAGTCGAATCTGGTTTCAGCCAAAGCAGCCTACGAAAAATCCCGCATCGAGCTCGACCGCGCGACGGGCCTGCTTCTCGATCACACGCACATTGACGTAGCCGATGCCACGCGCGGCCAGGTCACACACGCGCCCACCGTGCCGTTTGTCGTTCCGCGGCAGGATGCGACTCCCGTGCCTGTTGCTCCGCCGCCGAATCCCCTCGGCCAACCTTAAAAATGTGCATGCGAGACAGCGATAAGCCCGTGTGGGGACAGCCGCTTCGGTTGTCCCCGTGAGCGCAGCCGGAGCGAAAAATCCATCCCGCGGCCGGCGATCGTTTGCATTTTTTCCAACCCGCCGTTGTATCCTTCCTCCCGTGACCCTATCAGTGGTGATCATCACCCACAACGAAGAAGCCAACCTTGCGCGCACGCTCGAAAGCGTGATGCCCTTGGTCAGCGACGGTAATGGCGAAATCATCGTCGTCGACTCGGGCTCAACTGACGGCACAGTCGAGATCGCGAAGTCTTTCGGCGCGAAGGTCTTCGCTGAAGGATGGAAGGGCTACGCGGCGCAGAAGAATTCGGCGATCGACAAAGCTACGAATAATTGGGTGCTCTCGCTCGACGCAGATGAGGAGCTCAGTCCGAAACTCGCTGAGGACATTGCGGCTCTGCTCAAGACACCGTCGAGACCAAGTGGCTTCTTTATCCCCCGCAAGAACATGTTTCTTGGCCGCTGGATTCGACACGGGGGATTTTGGCCGGATCCAAAATTACGCCTCTTCGATAGAACCGGCGGCCGATTCGAAAACCGGGCGGTGCATGAGGGGGTCGCTCTCAGGGCTATGGCCGGGGAAATTGTTTCGCCTATCCTGCATCACTCCTACCCCACGCTCTCCGACTACATCGAGCACATAAACCGATATTCGTCGCTGGGCGCAGAAATGGTCGTGGCAAAATCCAACGGCAAAGTTAGCTTCCGCGTCGCAAGTATCGTCCTACGTCCTTTAGCAACATTTATCTACAACTACTTCTTCCGTCTCGGCTTTCTCGACGGGCGCGAAGGTCTGCTGCTGCATCTCTACCACGCAGTTTACGTTTCGTGGAAGTACGCCAAGGCGTGGGAACTCTCGCGCAAACAATCGTGACGTGGCGGGAGACGTTGCAAACAACATCTCTCAGACATTTTGTTTAAACCAGCAACAGACCGACCAGTCGTTTCAGATGCACTCGCCTGCCTTGCTCCCCGGCGGCCGCTTCCCTATCATCGAAGGAGAGCACCGGGGTCCACATGGAAAAGAAGCCGTTGAAGCCGCAGGTCGCGGAAAGTCCCGTCGCCGACGTTTTTGAAGACCGTCATCCCTCCGAGGCCGAGAAAAGCTGGGCAGAGAAAACCCTCGCGCCCGCTCTCGAAAAGTCTCCTGAGCAACCAATTGGCGCGCCCACTGGCATAAACCGCGACGAGCATGGCCACGCGCGTTTTACTACGATTTCTGGCGTTCCAGTTCGCCGCCTCTATACGCAGGCCGATCTACCACAAGACTGGAGCGAAGAAAAATATCTCGGCTATCCTGGCCAGCCCCCCTACACGCGCGGCATTCACGCCACCGGATATCGCGGCAAGCTCTATACCATGCGGCAATTCTCCGGCTTCGCCTCGCCGGAAGAAACCAACCAGCGCTACAAGTATCTGCTCGAACACGGTGGCGGCGGGCTTTCCGTGGCTTTCGATTTGCCCACGCTGATGGGCTACGACTCCGACCATGCCGCCAGCGAAGGCGAAGTGGGTAAGTGTGGGGTAGCCATCGATTCTCTCGAAGACATGGAAATTCTTTTCGGCGGCATCGATCTGGAAAAGACTACCGTTTCGATGACCATCAACTCGCCGGCATCGGTCTTGTGGGCCATGTATCTGGTGGTCGCCGAAAAGCAGGGCGCGGACTGGAAAAAAATTTCCGGCACGATCCAGAACGACATTCTGAAGGAATACATCGCGCAGAAGGAATATATCTATCCGCCGGCCCCGTCGATGCGCTTGGTGATCGATACTTTCGAGTTCGGATCGAAATTCACGCCCCGCTTCAACACCATTTCGATCAGTGGCTATCACATCCGTGAGGCCGGCTCAACCGCGCTGCAGGAATTGGCGTTCACATTGTACGACGGCGTGGAATACGTGGAGTGGGCACAGCGGCGAGGACTCGAAGTCGACGATTTCGGCCCTAGACTCAGCTTCTTCTTCAATGCGCACAATGATTTTTTTGAGGAGATCGCGAAATATCGCGCCGCCCGCAAGCTCTGGGGAAATGTCATGCGCGACCACTTCGGAGCGAAAAATCAGCGCACCTGGCTGCTGCGTTTCCACACCCAGACCGCAGGAGTGTCGCTCCCGGCGCAGCAGCCGATGAATAACATCGCGCGGGTAGCGCTACAAGCTTTAGCAGCAGTGCTTGGTGGCACCCAGTCGCTGCACTGCGACTCTTATGACGAAGCGCTGGCCCTGCCCACCGAAGAAGCGGCCCGCATCGCACTGCGAACGCAGCAGATTATCGCGTATGAATCGGGCGTGACTCAAACCGTCGATCCCCTGGGCGGATCATATTTTCTAGAGGCCTTAACCCTTGAAATGGAACGAGGCGCGGGCGATTACTTTGCCAAGCTGGACGCAATGGGCGGAATGGTCAAGGCGATCGAGCGCGGCTATCCGCAAAAAGAAATTGCCGAGGCATCCTATCAATACCAGCGCGCCGCCGAGGCCAAAGAAAAAGTGATCGTAGGAGTAAACGAATTTGTGATTGAAGAGGAGTCGCCGCACATCCTCTACATCGACGAAAGCGTGGCCCGGCAGCAATCCGCCAAACTGAAGTCCCTGCGTGCGCGACGCTCCAATGAAGAAGTTCGACATCGCCTCGACGCGCTGAAAAAAGCCGCGGCGCAGGAGCCCCAGACCGGTGCGAATGGAAATATCTCCCCGGCCAACACCATGCCTTTTATTATCGACGCAGTTCGCGCCTACGCTACAGTAGGCGAGATTTGCGAGGCCTTGCGCGAGGTTTATGGAACTTATACGGAAGTCAGCATCACCTGAGAACGAGCAGCAATCACCCCCGGCCCGTCAATTCACTTCAAAATGGGAAGCGCACACTGGTTTTCTTTTTTATCTCCTTCAAATAGTCCCTCCTCCGGTCTACGATTAAGGCCACAAGTTAGGACCTCACAAAATGAAAAAGAAGCAGAGCGCTACGCTGCTCAGAATGCCGAAACGTGTTGTGGCGCCATCCAGTGTCGTGGAATCCCGCATCTTATTTCTTCGTCATCAGCGCGTCATACTCGACGCCGACATCGCTAAACTTTACCGCGTCCCCGTGAAGCGCCTAAATGAACAAGTGAAACGCAACCACGAGCGTTTCCCTTCCGATTTCATGTTTCAGCTCACCGCCAAAGAGCATGAAAGTTTGAGGTCGCAAATTGCGACCTCAAACAAAAGCCGTGGTGGGCGTCGATATCGGCCCTATGTCTTCACTGAACACGGGGCCATCATGGCCGCCACTGTGCTCAATTCGCCGCGGGCGATTCAGATGAGCGTCTTCGTGGTGCGGGCTTTCGTCCGGCTGCGTGAGTTGCTTTCCACCAACCGGAGACTCGCAGTAAAAATCGCAGAACTGGAAAGTCGACTGAACACGCACGACTCGGTACTTGTGGAACTTCTAGGGGCCATCAAGGAATTGATGGAACCCAAGCCACTTTCTAACAAGCGGATCGGATTCCAGCCTCCCCCCGGCAGTCCCAAAGCCAATAGCTCATCTCTGCAACTGAAGCGCCTCAGCTGAGCAGTCTTGCAAGGCCAACTACAATTCTGGAGTGTTTCCTTCGGAGCGGGCCGAGCTCACGTCGAGTCATGTCCGCAAATCGCCTTTGGGCCGCGGCGCTCAACTAGGTCCTCCGCCTGTAGCCGCGGTATCACCGGCTTTCGACTCCAGAAACATATCTTGCAGTAGCGCTGTTGGGCCTGGCGATCTAGTCGAGGCCAGAGAGACTCCCGCACGGGCAAGGGCCGACGATGGGCCTCTGTAAGCTTCGTGTTTTGTTCTCCCTCAGTGCCTGTTTTATGGTAAAGATATAGCAGCAATGAAAAAGGCGGTTCGTCATCTCAAGAAATTTGACCCTGTGATGCGCTCGATTATCGACCGCGTAGGCGCGTGTCGCATGCGTTCGAGTCCACCGGAATTTCACAGTCTCGCCGAAGCCATCGTCTATCAGCAATTGAATGGCAAAGCCGCAGTCGTTATTTTCGGGCGTTTTGCGGCGCTGGCGGGGGAACCCCTTACCCCTGAAGGCATCCTCAAACTTAGCGACGAGCAGATGCGCGGCGCCGGGCTGTCACGGCAGAAGTCGGCCTACTTGAAAGACCTGGCGGCAAAAACCGCGGCCGGAGTCCTTGATTTCTCGCGCCTCCCGGAGCTCCCCGATGAAGAAGTAATCGCGCATCTTACCCAGGTGAAAGGTATCGGAGTCTGGACCGCGCAAATGTTTCTCATGTTCAGTCTGGGCCGGGGAAATGTGCTGCCCACAGGCGATTACGGAGTGCGCATGGCTATGTACAGGCACTATCTGGACCGGCAGCGAGCCAAGGCAGCGAAGAAGTCTTCGGCAGGAAAGAAAGCCCGCAAACGCAAGATCAAACTACCCACCCCCGAGCAAATGGAAAAGATTGCGAAGTTATGGGAACCCTACCGCAGCGTGGCCTGCTGGTACCTGTGGCGGAGCTTGGATATCAAGACCCTATAGATCCCTCTGAGGATCGCAGGTTCTGGGCTCCGCTGTAGCTCCGCCTCGGTCTCTGTGGTTAAATGAAGGCGATGGCTGACCTCAAGATTCGCGTGCTGGTGGCGAAGCCCGGGCTCGATGGCCACGACCGCGGAGCCAAAGTCATCGCCCGTGCCCTGCGTGATGCCGGCATGGAAGTGATTTACACCGGCCTGCGCCAGACTCCAGAGATGATCGTCAGCGCCGCTCTGCAGGAAGATGTCCAGGTCATCGGTCTCTCGATTCTTTCCGGCGCGCACAACGCGATCGTGCCGCGCGTCATCGACCTCCTCAAGCAAAACAAAATGGACGACGTTCTGCTGTTGGTAGGCGGCATCATCCCCGATCAGGACGTTGATGCTCTGAAGAAGCTAGGAGTGGCTGCGATCTTCCAGCCCGGCACGGCCATGGATGACATCGTGACGTTCATCCGCGCCAACGTGAGGAGCGCCGACGTGGTGGGATAAGCAAGAGCATCTTGTGATCGGGTCATTTTGTGACTTAACTACCAGCGTGGGGACAGCCGCCCCGGCTGTCCGTCGAGCGCGGCTCGACCTCTTCGCTGATCAGCCGTACCATCTTCCGTTGCGCGTCCGCGCACAAGTGGTATACCGTAAACAGTCCGCTTCCTTTTTCCATGGCCGATCGCAGCGAAGCTCCCGCCGTGCCCTCCTCTCAGCCGTCCAACATCCTGACGACGAAGGTCGACCCCACCTCGGCGCGCTTCGAAGCCAACATGCGCTTTCTTGCCGACCTCATGTCGCAGGTGCGCAACGAAGGCGAGAAGATTTGCGAGGGTGGCGGGGCCAAGGCCGTCGAAAGCCAGCATTCCAAGGGACGCCTCACCGCCCGCGAGCGCATCGATCTCCTGATAGATCCCGGAACCTTCTTCGAGCTCGGAGTCTACGCCGCCTACGGCATGTATGAAGAATGGGGCGGCGCGCCCGCCGCAGGTGTGATCACAGGAATCGCGCGCGTGCAAACGCGCCTGGTAATGATCATCGCCAACGACGCTACGGTTAAGGCGGGCGCGTTTTTTCCGATGACATCGAAGAAAGTGATTCGTGCGCAAAATATCGCCATCGAGAATCGCATTCCTACGATTTATCTGGTCGATTCAGCGGGGGTATTTTTGCCGCTGCAAGAAGATGTTTTTCCTGACACCGACGATTTCGGGCGCGTCTTCCGCAACAACGCAGTAATGTCGGCGCTGGGCATTCCGCAGATCGCGGCCATCATGGGCATGTGCGTGGCCGGCGGCGGATACCTGCCGGTGATGTGCGACCATGTGCTGATGACCGACGGCAGCGGTCTATTCCTGGCCGGACCCGCGCTGGTTCAGGCAGCGATCGGTCAAAAAGTTTCTGCCGAGGATCTGGGTGGAGCTGCCATGCACGCAAGTATTAGCGGCACGGTCGACTTTCGCGAACCCGACGATCCTGCGTGTCTGGCGCGCATTCGATCGATCGTCGAAAAATGGGGATACCGCCGCCAGTCTCCCTGGGATCGCAAGAAGCCAGTCGAACCGACGTTGCCGGCTGAAGAAATTTATGGCATCTACGATCCTTCCTCGGCGCGACCCTACGACATGAAAGAAATTCTGGCGCGCATTCTCGACGCCAGTCGCTTCGACGAATACAAACCGGAATACGGCAAGACTGTGATCTGCGGCTATGGACGTATCGGCGGCTTCGCTATAGGAATAGTCGCCAATCAAAAGCTGCACGCCCAGCAGACCGACCACGAAGGTCACAAGCGCATCGAATTCGGCGGCGTGATCTATACGGAATCGGCGGAGAAAGCCGCGCGCTTCATCATGGACTGCAATCAGAATTTGATCCCGCTGGTTTTCTTGCACGACGTGAATGGCTTCATGGTGGGCCGCGATGCGGAGTGGAGCGGCATCATCAAAGCTGGCGCGAAGATGGTCAACGCAGTCTCAAATTCCGTAGTGCCGAAGATCACAGTGATCGTAGGAGGCTCGTTCGGCGCCGGACACTATGCCATGTGCGGCAAGGCCTTCGATCCCCGCTTCGTATTCGCCTGGCCCACGGCGCGTTACGCGGTAATGGGCGGCGATGCGGCGGCCGGAACTTTGGTCGAAGTCAAAGTGAAGCAACTGGAGCGCGGCGGCAAGAAGATAAGCGAGGAAGAAAAGAAAGAACTATACGATTCGACAAAGCGCACCTATGACGAGCAAACCGATCCGCGCTACGGTGCGGCGCGGTTATGGATCGATAAGATCATCGATCCCGTAGAAACGCGCGATGCCATCGCCACGGCGCTGGAAGCCGCAGCTCTGAATCCCGACGTCGCGGAGTTTAGAGTTGGAGTGCTGCAAACGTAGAAGAATTGAGTCATTGAGTCATTTGCGCGATTCAGTGATTAAGTCATTGAATTGCTCGTCACGTAAGCAATCGCTCAATGGGTTCAATCACTCGATGACTCAATATTTCTGACTTAATATGTCCGAACTTGTGAAGCTGATAGAGTGCCCGCGGGATGCCTGGCAAGGGCTGAAGGGCCTGATTCCGTCTGACATCAAGCGCGCCTACTTGCAGGCCTTGATCAGCGCAGGATTCAAGCACATCGACGCAGTCTCGCTCGTTTCGCCAAAAGCTGTTCCCCAAATGGCGGACTCGGAAGAAGTTTTGAAGGAACTCGATCCGCCCGACGATGTGGAGATCATCGGCATTGTGGTCAATGAAAAAGGGGCGCAACGTGCGATCGATACGCAGGCCGTGCATACTTTGGGGTTTCCGTATTCGATTTCGGAAACGTTTTTGCGCAAGAATCAGAATCAGTCCGCCGAAGATGCACTCGAAGAATTGGAAAAGATCCAGAAGAAAGCCGACGCGGCTGCACTCGACGTGGTCGTCTACATCTCGATGGCATTCGGCAATCCGTATCGCGATCTTTGGAACATTGACGAAGTGATTGCGGCCATCCAACTCATGGAAGTCGACAACCTGCGCATGATTTCATTGGCCGACACAGTGGGCGTAGCGACTCCCGACCAGATAAGCGAAGTGGTAGGGGCGGTGATGGCGAAGTACGATTATCTCGAGATTGGAGTCCATCTACATAGCCGACCCGAAGACGCTGCGGCAAAGATTCTTGCGGCCTACGACGCCGGCTGCCGCCGCTTCGACTCGGCATTAGGAGGGCTAGGCGGCTGTCCTTTCGCGCAAAACGCACTTGTCGGCAACATCGCCACCGAGACGGTGATTGCGACTCTCCCGCTGCGCGGCGCGCGGTTGCCGCCGCTAAAACCGCTCGACACATTGCTGCGCGCGACGGCTGAGATGGGAGCCAGGTATACCTCATCGCAAGCCGCTGACTAGGATTGATCTATGGATTACGAAACGATACAACTCGTATTTGATTCCGGCGTTGCCACGATCACTCTGAACCGCCCCGAGAAGCGCAACGCCATCAGCTTCGCGCTGATCGACGATCTGCTGGGTGCACTCAAAGAGGTCGAGGCATCCGCCGCTATTGTGCTGATCCTGACTGGCGCAGGCAAATCTTTTTCCTCGGGCATGGACCTGGAAAATCTAAAAGCGCTGCTGGGCCGAACTTCCGAGCAGAATCTGCAAGATTCGGGAACCATGGTCCGCCTCTTCCGCTCGCTCTACGAATTTCCCAAGGTCACGATCGCCGCGGTGAATGGCGCTGCCATCGCAGGCGGCACGGGCCTGGCTTTGTTGTGTGACTTTACTTTGGCGGTGCCGGAGGCCAAGTTCGGCTATACCGAAGTGCGCATCGGTTTTGTGCCGGCCATCGTTTCTACGTTTCTTTTGCGCCAGGCCGGAGAAAAACACGCCCGCGACCTGCTGCTCACGGGAAGGATCATCGGCGCCGAAGAAGCGGAGCGCATGGGCTTGATCAACGAAATCGTCGCGCCGGAAAAACTGATGACTCGGGCTCGCGAGCTGGCATCCCTGCTCATGGAGAACAGTCCTTCATCTTTACGCGCGACCAAACAATTGCTCACCGATCACGCCCGCGCCGAGTTGGATGCGCAAATCGAAGCTGCAGTCAGAGAAAACGCCGCGGTGCGCACCACGTCAGATTTCCGCGAAGGCATAACTTCTTTCCTCGAAAAGCGCAAGCCAGTCTGGGCGGGGAAATGAACTCGGCTCATCCCCAGGCGGTCAATGAGACCCGACTGCGCGTGCGCTACGCCGAGACCGATCAGATGGGAGTTGTCTACCATTCGAATCATTTCATCTGGTTTGAGGTGGGCCGGGTCGAGTTGCTGCGACAGCTTGGCTTTTCCTATCGCGATATGGAGAGCCAGGACAATCGCTTCATCGCCGTTGCCGAGGCCAAATGCCGTTATAGAGCTCCAGTGCGTTATGACGAAGAGGTTGTTGTGCGCACCGAACTAAAGAATGTGCGCGACTCGGTGGTGCACTTCAGCTACGAATTGCGGAGAGCCGAAGATGCGACGCTGCTCGCCGAAGGCGAGACCACGCACATCGTTACGGACTCCGAATTAAAAGTCGCCGCGCTGCCGGAAAAATATTTGAAAGCGTTTCGCGCAGCTATTGGAAAACGGAACGGGAACTTCTCTTGAACGCACTCCACATTAACGGAAACGATCTTACTTTGGAAGCAACACGCGAAGTCGCCGCAGAACGCCGCCCGGTGCTCATCTCCGCTGAGGCGCGAGAGGCCGTGAATCGTGCACGCGCTGTGGTCGATGAAATCGTCGCCGGCAATAAGTTGGCCTACGCCATCACCACCGGCGTGGGCAAGCTGAGCGATGTCCGCATCGCCGGCGATCAGATTCGCGAACTGCAAGTCAACCTGGTGCGCTCGCACGCGGTCGGAGTCGGCGAACCGCTTTCCGTGATCGAAACCCGCGCCATGATGCTCTTGCGCGCCAATTCGCTTGCTAAGGGATATTCCGGCGTGCGCGCCATTGTCGTCGACACGCTATGCGAGATGTTGAATCGCGGCATCACTCCATATGTGCCGTCACAGGGCAGCGTAGGCGCGAGCGGCGACCTGGCTCCGCTCGCACATCTGGCGCTGGCCCTGATCGGAGAAGGTGAGTGCGTTGATATCGCGGGCGCGCGTATTCCCAGCGGTAACGCACTCCAGCAGGCGCAGATTAAACCGCTGGTGCTCGAAGCGAAAGAGACCATCTCGCTCATCAACGGAACCCAAGCCATGCTCGCGGTCGGGACGCTTGCGCTGCTCGCCGCCGAAATACTGATCGATTCCGCCGACGTTCTCGGCGGACTCTGCTGCGACGCGCTGCAAGGCACCGACGCCGCATTCGATGAGCGTATTCACAAAGCTCGCCCGCACAGCGGACAGATGAAGACAGCCGCAAATCTGCGCAAGATGCTCGAAGGCAGCCAGATTCGCGAATCGCATCGCAACTGCGGCCGCGTCCAGGACGCATATTCGCTGCGCTGCATCCCTCAGGTGCACGGTGCCGTCCGCGACACGCTGTCGCATTGCCGCCACGTTTTCGAAATCGAAGCCAACTCCGCAGTGGACAATCCACTGGTGTTTCTCACCGACGCCAGCAATTCCGAAGGCGATGTAATTTCAGGAGGAAATTTCCATGGCGAACCCCTGGCCTTCGCCTTGGATTTTCTAGCCATCGCGTTGAGTGCTCTCGCCGGCATCAGCGAGCGCCGCATCGAGCGTCTGGTAAACCCCGCGCTGAGCGAGGGCTTGCCGCCGTTTCTCGCACATGGCGCGGGGTTGAATTCCGGCTTCATGATGCCGCAGGTCACTGCCGCGGCGCTGGTGAGTGAAAATAAAGTGCTGGCCCATCCCGCCTCCGTTGATTCGATAACCACCTCGGGTAACAAGGAAGATTACGTATCCATGGGTATGACGGCGGCGAACAAACTGAAACGGATCGTCGACAACACCCGCAACGTGCTTGCAATTGAAGCCATGGCCGTGGCACAGGCGATTGACTTCCTCGCACCCTTGAAGACTTCGAAGCGCGGACAGGTTGCGCACGCGGCCATCCGCTCGGTATGTCCAACGGTCGACAAAGATCGCGTTATGTACAAAGACTTCGCGCGCCTCGCTGAGTTGATTGCGAGTGGGAAGGTGGCTGAGGTTCTTTCGACGGTGTAGTCCGTCAGTGGGAGGTCGCCCTCAAACGAGCACTATTCCCGTGAGTCCGGTCAATCCCGTGCGGACGCTGAACCAGAACACGCGCAGAACAAGCATCCAGGTAAGCGCACGCGACAAAGATCAATTCCTCGCGCAAGGCGTCGAACTGCTGTTCGGGATTACTCGATTCCAGCAGTATTTGGACGACTCCTCCCATCGACGCTTGCAGCATGGCCGCGACCAGTTTCGGGTCGGTGCCGAGCGGATCGGAAGCTGTCTCCAACATCCGTACAATCGCTCTATGGAATCGGGTCTTAATCTGCTGCACGATCTTCGCCCCGTCGACGTCAGAGCTTACGGAGTACAAAGCGGCACTGGTCTTGGCAACCTTCATCTTGGCATTGAGAAATGCATCGATGAGAGCCCTCGCCATCTGCGGGAGCGTTCTGCCCTCTTGCTCGAGGCAAACGAGTTCGACGGCTTCTGCCACTTCGTTTAGGTGACGTTTTAAGGCTGCCTGAAGAAGGGCTCTTTTATTCGGGAAGTATTGGTATAGAGTTCCGACTGATACCCCGGCTCGAAACGCCACGTTCGTCGTGGTCAGCCGTTCCTTCCCGACGCGCAGTAGAACCTGAATGGTTGCCTTCAGAATCGCATCTACGCTCGCCACCGAACGGGCTTGAACAGGCGATTTTCGCGGCTCTAAGACGTCCGAATCTCGCTGAGGCAAATGCGAACTCCTAACCTGAAGCTTTCTTCATCTAATCGATAAGTAAAGCAGATCGCACCGAATCTGGCAAACGACCTAAGGAGAAACTCATGACCAAACCGATGCAACTTGGCGGACCCTTCACCCTTCCAGGAACTTCGACGACCTTGAACCGCATAGGCTATGGTGCTATGCAACTTGCCGGTCCCGGGGTGTGGGGCCCGCCTCGCGACGTGGATGCCGCGATCACGGTTCTGCGGGAGGCGGTGGCTGCAGGCGTGAATCACATCGATACCAGTGACTACTACGGCCCTCATGTAACCAATCAGATTATCAAGCAGACGCTCCATCCTTATCCCAATGGGCTTGTGATCGTGACCAAGGTAGGTGCTCGCCGGGACGCAGACAAATCATGGCCGCATGCTCTGGCGCGACAGGAGCTGATTGACGCCGTTCATGACAATCTGCGAAATCTGGGGCTAGACGCATTAGATGTGGTCAATCTTCGGGTTGGAGGAATGATGGCTCCATCGCCGGGGTCGATTGCAGAACCGTTGACCGTGCTAGCCGAACTCAAGCGTCAGGGTTTGATTCGTCATCTCGGTGTGAGCAACGTCAGCCACGAGCAGTTGGCCGAAGCTCAGAAAATTACAGATATTGTGGGCGTGCAGAATTTCTACAATGTAGCGAACCGGGAGGATGACAACTTCATCGACGAACTCGCCGAGCAAGGCATAGCTTATGTGCCGTTCTTCCCGCTCGGCGGGCTCACTCCGTTGCAGTCGTCAGTGCTCGATGCAGCGGCAGCGTCTATGCATGCGACGCCGATGCAGGTGGCGCTTGCCTGGCTTCTTCAGCGCTCACCCAATATCCTGCTGATCCCAGGTACATCTTCAGTTGCGCATCTTCGTGAAAATCTTCAGGCGGCAACGTTGCAACTTCCGCCGGAAATGCTTAGTCAGCTCAACTCAATTGGACAAGACAGTAGCAGCGATGGACAAAAAACTTCCTCCGTTTCTGTTGCCACCTAGACAGTGCCCAACGTTGGAAATCACCGCGTGAAATAGAAGGAGAAATCGTGATGCGTGTCTTTGTAACAGGTGCCACAGGTTTCATCGGCTCTGCCGTAGTTCAAGAACTACTCAGAGCGGGTCACGAAGTGACTGGCCTCGCTCGCTCGGATTCAGCAGCGAAGTCGCTTGCCGTGGCTGGTGCCAAGGTCCATCCGGGCGATCTTGAGGATCTGGCAAGCTTGCGGAGTGGAGCTGCCGCTTCCGATGGTGTAATTCATACCGGTTTCATCCATGACTTCTCGAAATTCAAGGCTGTCTGCGAGACCGATAGGCGCGCCGTTGAAGCTCTCGGCTCGGGACTCGCTGGCTCGGATCGCCCTTTGCTTATCGCCTCGGGGACCGGGCTCGTGGCGCCAGGTCGCCTTGCAACCGAAGAAGATGCAGGCACTTTGACCTCCAACGACTATCCCCGCGCCGCTACGGAGGAAGCAGCACGTGCTTTGGCGCAGCGGGGACTGCGCGTATCGCTGGTTCGTCTTCCACCATCAGTCCACGGAGAGGGGGATCACGGCTTCGTTCCGATTCTGATCAACACGGCAAGGGAAAAGGGTGTTTCGGCGTACGTTGGTGATGGCGGCAATCGCTGGCCCGCTGTGCACCGCTTCGATGCCGCGACTCTCTTTAGGCTTGCACTTGAAAAGGCTACTGCCGGCGCCAGGCTTCATGGAGCTGCTGAAGAGGGCATCGCGTTCCGGGAGATTGCTGAAGTCATCGGAAAGCGTCTGAACATTCCCGTTGTAAGCAAATCGCCGGAGGAGGCAGCTACTCACTTCGGCTGGTTTGCCCACTTCGCCGGGCTCGACTGCCCGGCCTCAAGCAAGCTGACTCGGAAACACCTGGGATGGCGCCCCACGCAGCCTGGGCTGATTCCCGATATCGATCATGATTACTATTTTAGAAGTTGACTTGTGAACCAATCAGAACCAGACGGCAGATGTTTTATCTGTCAGGTGGCGGCCGATCCGTGTCGGCCGGCACCTAAACAACCCACTTCATCAACGGTCCTCTTCAGAGAACAATAGCCTCCCGCCCTCATTCGACCTCCCATAGCAAACACTTACTGGCCGTCGGGAGAGTCTTTCAATCTAGAGATGCACGCATCCACCCACGATTTTTCTTGAATGCCATAAAAATTTCTCTTCACTATAAGTACTCGCTTATATAATATAATACCTATGAATGATCTTGACGCCGCTTTCTCAGCTTTGGCCGACCCGACGCGTCGCGCGATTCTTGCGCGTCTGGCCACAGGAGAGGCCACCGTCAACCAATTGGCGGAGCCGTTCGAGATGACGCAGCCCGCAATCTCCCAGCACCTGAAGGTGCTCGAAGATGCGGGCTTGATCATTCGTCGAGTCGATGGCACGAAGCGTCCACGTCGTCTCGCAAAAGCAGGTATCGAAGCGATGGATCACTGGCTGGCAATGCTGCGAAAGGCCCTGGAGAAAAATTATGACCGGCTGGACTACGTTCTCGCCGAAATGGAAAAAACCGGGGTGGAAAAAACTGGAATCAAAAAAAGAAAAAAAGGAGAAAAGCGATGAGCAAAATGACGCTGAAGACCGAGGGAGATACCCAAATAATTGTGACGAGGCGCTTCGCTGCGCCTCCCGAAGCCGTGTACCGCGCCCACACCAATCCGAAAATAATCCAGAAATGGTTGCTCGGTCCGGAAGGATGGACGATGCCCGTATGCATCAACGAGGCCAAGCCCGGCGGCAAGTTCCGTTACGAGTGGACGAATGGCAAAGGTCACGGATTTCACATAACCGGCGAGTTCGTGGAGCTCCAGCCTTATAGCAGGATCGTCCACATCGAGCGCATGCATCTGCCGGATCCGACGCCGGACAACCGCGTCGAAACCAGATTCGACGCCGACAGCACTGGGACTTTAATGACGATGCGCATGACCCTGCCCGATGCCAAGACCCGGGCGACCATGCTCGCAACCGGCATGGAGCATGGCATGGAAGCAAGCTACGTACGGCTGGAAGGAATGATCTAGATAGCTGGAACCAGTGTTCGGCTTTCGTAACAGGATGCTTTTTCTCTTGCCGCGGAATAGTAGCTGCATTAAACTTCGCCCGACGACCGTCGACGCGGTTGTCGGGCCTTGTCCTTCTCCCCATTGTTTTAAAGCGCAATTAGGTCCCGGAAGTTTCGGTACCCAGAGAGCCGGCTCTCCAAGGGCAAGAGTTGGCTCTTACCATTCCTTGCCTGAATCTTTAGGAGCTATCCATGAAATCGAGAAAAAATACAGGCACGTATGTCCGACCCCTGCGCGTTTTTGTTGGACACAAGACCAAGGCCGAAAAGGGCTTTCGCTCGCGCGTATCCATGCCGGCGCCGGCCGTGATTGCTCCAGGGCTGCCTCCAACCCCGGAACACGATCTGATTTTTCACGGAGGCAACACCATCGCCAACTTGACCTTCACCAATTTCTACGTCGGCGGGTCAGCGGCCTGGGCAGCCAGCGATATACAGTCGATCGATAACGCGCTGGCCTCTGCCTTGTCCGACCAGAATTTGAACAATGTGATCAGCCAGTATTATCCCTCCGGGCAGATCACTTCGACCTTTCGCGGTTCGCAGACCCTGGCCGGCCCGCCCCCGCAAACCGTCTCCCAAGGCGACGTCGAGAATTTGGTGCGCACTTTGTTCGCAGCTGGAACCCTCGGCGGTTTCGATCTGACCTCGACCGTCTTCAATTTCATGCTCCCAAGCGGGACCATCCTCAATTCCAACGAGGCCCCGACCAGCGCTACCATCGCCGCCGCGGTGGAATCGGCTCGCCCGAAGAAACAAGCGGTGCATTCCGTTCCAGCAACGGCTATTCCTGCCGAAGACGCGGAGGACTCAACCCAGGGGCTGGGCGGCTATCACGGCTCTGTCCACATGAATGCGGGCCCAAGCCAGCAAACCGTTTACTACGCGGTCGGTGTTTTTTCGGAAACGCGTCCCGACGGCACGGTCAACGGCATTCCGGTCTTCGATCAGTCCTGGAAAAACGTGGTAGCCACCTTCTATCACGAATTGAACGAAGCCAGAACCGATCCCAATGTCGAGGACGCAATCCGTGCCGGGAACGACCCCAACGCCGTCAACTTCTTGGGTTGGACCTCAGCTCAAGGGGAGGAGTGTGGCGATTTTCCGGTCTTTGAGGCAAATCCGCTGAGCGAAGTCTTTCAGGAAGTCGAATTGACCGACACCAGCGGCACTGTTCCGGTTCAATTTCAATACTCCGACGCCGACCATGGCCCGGGTGAACCACGGAATACACCCGCGCCGTTTGCCGGAACGGCCACTGCCGCGGCGCAACAAAAGGCAGTCTAACGCTCTGACAAACCCGGGGACAGACAGACCCAGGGAACAGATGGGACGTTCCACTAGAACGCCCTCTCATAAATCGGTTTGGGAAGGGCACGGCTTCAGCCGTGCCGCCCAGACCCTGAACGAACGAGGGCTTCAGCCCCCTGAGGTAGGTCGAGCCCACTACGCACTCTTAGCCGCGCTCCCATCCAACCCCAACTCCCTGGCAATCCCCTGCAGCGCGCCTATGCAGAACGCGACGTGCTCATCCAGATCGACGCCCAGCGCCGCAGCACCGTTGACGATGTCGTCGCGATTCACTTTGCGGGCGAAGGCTTTGTCTTTCATTCTTTTTCGCACCGACTTCGCGTCCACCTCGGCCAGCGACTTTCCCGGCTTGATCAATGCAACTGCAGTGATGAATCCGGCCAGTTCGTCGCAGGCGAAGAGAGCTTTTTCCATCGGCGTATCCCGAGTGACGCCTGTATATTCGGCGTGCGACATGATTGCGCGAGTGATCACTTCCGGCCAGCCACGCTCCTTCAAAATCTCGTTCCCCTTGTAAGGATGATCTTCAAAGCTGGGATACTTTTCGTAATCAAAATCATGGATGAGTCCGACGATCCCCCACAATTCTTCTTCCGACAAGCGAGGACCAGCCGGCTCCACGCTCATTGAGTCGCCAAACTTCGAGCCACCGAATTTCCCCGCGCACGCGCGCATGCAGGCCTCGACCGCCAGCGCATGCTTGCGCAAACTTTCTGACTGGGTGAACTCAGTTAGTAAACACCACGCCGAATCGCGATCAATCATGCTTTCGCCCTGTTTCTGCGGGATTTCGCCGCCTCGTTCCGGCTTTCGCCGGCGACATTCGCGGCTTCTTGCATTTTAACCTTGACTTCCACAGGGCTGGTACCGCAGATTAGGCCAACGATAAAACCTTCCCCCAGTTTCTGGTTTGATCGTTGAGCGGTAAGGAGAGCCGGCTCTGGCACTCCCACAACCCGATGGCTACGACTCTTGCCCCGGTAGATTCTAGGGAAGTCGTCCGTTGCGATCATTGCCTGCTGGTCCAGTTCCGTACGGTCAACAATAACTGCCGCCGCTGCCACTCGTCCATGGACGAGGAACCCGAGCCTGAACCGGTCGTGATGGCGCCGCCGGTGATGATGCCCATGCCTGGAACTGGCCGTGGACATCTTAACCTGGCCACCTCGATCCGCTCGCTGCGCCTGCGCAGCGGCTTGAGCCAGCGCCAGCTTGCGGGCCGCATGTCCGTGCCGCGCACCTACGTGTCAAAAATTGAAAACGAAAAAGCTACGCCCACGCTGTCTTCTCTGGAGCGCCTGGCGCGGGCCCTGGAGGTGACCGTGCCGGAACTGCTCAGCGGCGGAGAGAAGAGCCGCCAGGACGAAATCAGCGAACTGATGAAAGATCAGTTCATCGCCGAAATTCTCCCATTCGTCTCGCAACTCAACGGGATGCAGATGTCGAGCATCCTAACCCAGGTGCGCGACTTGACGTTGCGCCCAAGAAGAACAGCGTAGTAAAGAGTTCCTGTGGGGACAGCCGCCTAAGCCTGCCCTGAGCGGAGTCGAAGGGGCTGTCCGCCGGTCGAAGACCGGCAGTTCTTGATTTTGACTTTATCCGGGCGACCAGCCAACTGCATGCCGGGACCAGCCATGGTCCCGGCTTTTTTGTTCGGCATCAACCCTTTTTGGTCGCACAAAAAAAATGGCGCCGGAATTTATCCGGCGCCATGATGAAAGAGGGCTCGCGAGATGCGTTCAAGCGAGGTCTTCAAAATCCGAAGAGAACTTATTTGCTCTCCGCGATGGGGCTGGCCCCGAAGTCGCGGCGATTGTTAGTCGCGGTGCGCGCCGCGCGGGCAGCAGGTAAACCCGCCGCCGCGGCTCCGTAGCGCTCCAGTAGCACCGGCGCCATCGTGTTCTCAGCTTCCTTGACGAAGATCATCTGATTCTCCGAAGCCATATCCACGCGGACAAAGTCTCCCAGCTTCACTTGGCTCGTAGCCACCAGATTTGCCAGCGGGAAAACCAGGTGACGTTCGATGGCCCGCTTCAGGTGGCGCGCCCCGTAACGTGGGTCAGTTCCTTCTTTCAGTAGGAATTGTTTCGCGCCGGTGGTGCAATTGAAAACAAACTGGTTCGTGCCCGCAGCCATAAGCACACGCTGCTGCACCATCCCGAGTTCGATCTCGAGAATCTGCGCCAGATGCTCGTCACGCAAAGTCTTGAAGACCACCGTCTTGTCGATGCGGTTCATGAACTCCGGCGTAAATTTGCGGCGCGCAGCTTCCACCGCGGTGCGCTGAATCTTGTCGTCGAAATTGTTGTCGACTTCCACCGCCTTAGGCGCAAACCCGAAGCCTCCATCCACCAGGTTCGTCATCTCGCTAGCTCCCAGGTTCGAAGTCAGGATGATGATGCATTGCGAAAGATCGACGCGGCGATTGTCGCCCAGCGTCAATGTCGCCTTGTCCAGAATGCCGAGCAGCAGTTGCCAGAGCGAATCACTGGCCTTCTCAATCTCGTCGAAGAGAAGGATTGAAAGCTTCAGCTTCTCCGTGAACCACTGGTTCAGAGCTTCCTGCGTGAGCAGCGGATGAGTCTCGCGATGTCCTAGATATCCCGGAGGCGAACCGATCAGCTTGGCGATCTCGTGCGAATGCTGGAACTCCGCGCAGTCGATCTTGATGCAGGCCCGCGCATCGCCGAACAACGACTCGGCCATGGCTTCGACCACGCGAGTCTTGCCCGACCCAGTTGGCCCAAGAAAAAGCAGGTTGCCAACCGGACGCCCCGGAGCGTTCAGGCCCGCCAGAAACATCTGATAGATCTCGGCGACCTTCTCGACCGCTTGATCCTGACCCACAATACGGCGGCGCAACGCGGCTTCAAACTCTCCCGCGTCGTTACTGCGACGGTTCGGATCGAGTACGGTAGCAAGGTTCGTTCTCATAAGGTAGTTGTCCAGCTTGCGCCGAACGGTTGATCCTTTCCTGATCGGCCCTGGTGCCTCGGCCTTTGCCAGCGTTTACCCCGGACTGTGCAGGCTTGTAGTAGCGGCTCCCCACGTTCCAGCAGTGACAAAATTTGTCAGCTGAAACCGTCGCCCTGCCGGACCCCGTTTTCGCGTCCAGGTCCTGCACAGGAATAAGCAAGCCTCTGGCCACGCAGTACCGCCGCTTTGCGACAGCGAAAACCATGCATTCGCATGACTTACGAATCAGCCCACAGATTAGAACAGAGACGGAACGGAAAGTTAAGAGAGCGGAAGAGAAATTGTTTGCGCAAGCTTCCTCACGCGAATGGGGAACACCCCTAACAGCTCTAAAAGCAATCAGGGACTAAGTTCTCCAACCATCTCTAGGAGGTTTGTCCAGCGACAATACGTCGCAGCCCTTCACCTCTCATCCATCCCAACCAGCGGCAAATCAAGGGGGAGATGACCAGGAGTAACTAGCACCGTCGTTGTGCAGCCACTAGGATCGCGAATGAAACTGTTTCTGGAGGACTCTTGCGCCGCTCTTCAGTTCTCATCGTTCTTGCCGTCTCCGCTTTGCTGTTTGCTGCCGCCGCCGTGCGACTTAATCCGACCTTCTCGTCCGCTCTCGCCGCGCAGCCGCAGAACGCGCAGTCGGTTGTGTCCGCACCTCCGCAAGATCGAATGTTGCGCAATGCCAAACTTTCGGCCACGGTTCAGCCAGCGGACGTTCCTTCTGTTCAGTCTCCGGTACAACTCACCTCGCCGGCCACTCAGGTCTATAGTGCGATGCGGGGCGAAAGTATTACGGCAGTGGCTCGCCAGTATTTAAAGAACACCTCTTACCTCACGTCATCCGAGCTCGCTGACGCCATTCGCAAAGTCAACGGAGATCGCTCCAGCAACATACTGAAATCTGGCGAGCAGATCACCATCCCTGGAATTCTCTCCGCGCCGATTGTCGAAAAGACCGTTCCTGTCGCCAAGGATTTTGAAGTCCGCGCCATCTACCTCACCGGAATCATGGCGGCCAGCGATCATGGGGTTCGCATCATCCGCCACTGGCGCGAGGTTGGCGGCAACGCCGTAGTCTTCGATATCAAAGACAGCGACGGCAGCGTGAACATTCCCTTTGAGCATCCCCTGCTCGGCAAGCATCAGGTTTATATTCACGACCTGCCCAAGTTCGTGCGCTTCCTGCACTCCGAAAACATGCACGCCATCGCCCGCATCGCCATCTTCCGCGACGAGCGCTTAGTGGTCGAGCATCCTGAACTGGCGGTGAAGTCGAGGAAGACGGGCCAGCCCTGGCGTGAGAACGGCAAGCTGGTTTGGACCGATCCCTCGCAACCCAAAGTTCAGGACTATGACATTGCTCTCGCCAAATTCGTGGCGCAGTCCGGCGCCGACGAAATTCAGTTCGACTACGTTCGCTTCCCCGCCGAAGGTGACCAGAAAGATGCGAGCTTTTTCTACCAGTCCGAACATCCGGAAGCGAATCAAATTGCAGATTCCAGTTCAGCACCTGCAACGATCCAACCGGCTGGATCGGAATGCGCGATTCCAGCCACGAAACGGCGAAAGAATGCAGCTCACGGCGCAAATCGTGGTACAGACGCCGAAAGCGAGCAGATCCCGCAGGGGCGAAAAACCGCGTGTGTTCAGGCTAATACTGGCGTCCCACACGGCATGCAGCGCTCCGACGTCATCACCGGCTTTCTTAAAAAGGCCTACGCCGAGTTGCATCCCACCGGCGTGCTGCTCTCGCTTGACGTCTTCGGTGTAATGGCCTGGCAGCGTTCCGTCGATCTCTCCCACACCGGACAGGACATAGTCGGCATGGCGAAATATTGCGACGTGCTCTCGCCCATGATCTATCCCTCGCACTTCTTCGGCATGGACAACATCGAGCACCCTGGCGACGCGCCCGAGCATTTCATCGGCGAATCCATGCAGCGTTTCGAGCTGATCACCAAAGGCAGCGGCGTGGTCATCCGCCCCTGGCTGCAAGCCTTCCGCTGGCGCACCAAGACCTACTCGCCCCAATACATCAAGGTGCAGGTAGCTACTGCAAAAGAAAAAGGCGGCATCGGATTCTTGTTCTGGAACGCCGCCAACGACTACAGCAAGCCCTACGAAGCCATGCCGGAAATGAAGGCCGCGAAGGACAAATTCTTCCGCGGAGATGAATTGCCGGGCAGTACTGTGAAGGCAAGTCTTACGCCTGCAGTTATTACCCTTCCGCCGGCCAGTCATTAAGAACTCTTTGTCATTCCGAACCGCGTGCATCGCGACCACGAAAGTGGCTGGCATTCCCTTCAGCTATAATGTTCTGTAACGCTGGTTGGGTTTCGCGCCTCCGCCCCCTGCACGTGCCAGAGGAAAGATTCGGCCTCGTTACGACGATCCACAAACCTCGCTGAAGGAGTTTGGCATGGCGATCGAGAAAACAGAGAACATCTGGCATAACGGCAAGCTCATCCCGTGGGATGAGGCGACGATTCACGTGATGTGCCACGTGGTCCACTACGGCTCCTCGGTGTTCGAAGGGATCCGCTGCTATGCGCCACCTTCGGGGCCGGCAATTTTTCGCGCCACCGAGCACATGCAGCGCCTGCTTGATTCCGCCAAGGTGTATCGCATCGACATGGACTACACGCGCGAACAACTGGTGAAGGGCATGGTTGAGACCGTCGCCAGCAACGGCTTGTGGCCGTGCTATGTCCGGCCTATCGTCTTGCGTGGCTATGGCGAGGCGGGAGTGAATCCCTTCAATTCGCCGACCGAGGTTTACATTATCAATTATCCGTGGGGAAAATATCTTGGCGGCGAGGGCGAAGGCTGCGATGCCTGTGTTTCATCGTGGACGCGCCTGGCTCCGAACACCCTGCCGGCGATGGCGAAGGCGGGCGCGAATTACATGAACTCGCAGCTCATCAAGATGGAAGCGATCGTCAACGGATACGCCGAAGGCATTGCCCTCGACGTGAACGGATATGTCAGCGAAGGTTCAGGAGAAAATGTTTTTCTGGTGCATCGCGACAGGCTGATTACTGCCCCGCTGGGTAACTCTGTTCTTCCTGGCATTACCCGCGATTCCATTCTTCAGATCGCACGCGACCTGAATATTCCGATTGTAGAGCAGATGATTCCGCGCGAGATGCTCTACATCGCCGACGAAGCCTTCTTCACCGGGACTGCGGCAGAGGTCACTCCGATACGATCGGTCGATAAGATCAAAGTGGGCAAAGGCACGATGGGACCGATCACGAAGGCGATTCAAAGGGAGTTCTACGCCGTGGTGCATGGCGAAAAGACCGACCGCCACGGCTGGCTGACGCCGGTGCCGGTGCGCAGCAAGCAACCGGTCGGCGTATAATCCTCTTGCCTCAGGAGGAGGATTCTATGACCGCTCAACCCGCTCCCACGCCGGAGTTTGCGCTCGGCTACCGCGCTCTTATGCTCGACGGACTTGGCCGCGAACTGGAAACCACCAAAAGTGTGATCGCCGCGATTCCCGACGCGAAGTCGGATTACCGTCCCGATCCCAACGCCCGCACTGCGTGGGAACTTGCCTGGCATCTGGCGAATACCGACGTGCAATTCATGAACGGAATCGCAGATTTGAACTTCAAGATGCAAAACCCGGAAAACAAACCCAAGACCGCTGCGGAAATCGTGCAGTGGTACGACACGAACTTCAAAAGCGCTTCCGCCCGAGTGGCGGCGCTGAGCGCCGAGCAGTTGCTCACCCCCGTCGATTTCATGGGCGTGTTCAATTTTCCCGTGGTTTTCTACCTGGGGTTTCTGAACAATCACTCGATCCACCATCGTGGCGAATTAGCCACGTATCTGCGTCCAATGGGATCAAAGGTACCGAAGATCTACGGCGGCAGCTACGACGAACCGTTGCAGATGCCTCAACCCGCGACCAGCGCAGCTTAAAGACTCTTACAATTTCACCGAAATACAAGAGCCGCCGATAAAGGCGGCTCTTTATTTTTCGCTTGTGTCCTGTTGCTACTTTCCGCACCACAAAATATCAACGGGGTACTCTTTGAAAATGCGGTCTGCGGTCAGGATCGTCATCCCCTCCAGAATCGCTTGTGCAATGAGCAAACGGTCGAAGGGGTCGTTGTGGTTGAGGGCCAGCTCATAGACCTTCAGGCTGTGATCCTGAGTAATGGAAAGAGGACGAATTCGCTGAGTCGCCATTCTGCTCCGCACATAGGGGCCGGGCGCTTCCGGTAGTTTGAATTTACCGATCTTAGCCTTGATCGCGACTTCCCACGAACTAACCGCGGAAAGGTAGATGTCCTCACTTCCGCGCTTAAGGACTTCGAGTCCGGCGGTCGCGATATTCTCGGTTGGACCGACGCTCCACAACCAAACCATGGTGTCGAGCAGATACTTCATTTGCGCCGGAGCCGCTTGGGCTTGGGTTTGGGAATCTCTCCTCCATAAAACGCTTTTAGGAGATCCTCGGGCAGGGGTGCATCGAAGTCGTCGGCAATCCAGATGCGGCCGCGATCCATTCCCAAAGGACGAGTCTTGTTTTTGGCTTCGATGGCCACGAGACGCGCGACCGGCGTGCCGGCGCGCGCGATCGTGATTTCTTCTCCGGCGGCTACCCGCTGCAGCAACCGGGACAAGTGAGTCTTAGCCTCATGGATATTTACTTCCATCGGACTAAGCTAGACTAAGTCAATGAACTAAGTCAATCCGGCGCCTGGGCTAGCTCAAGCGGATTGCCGCCAATTGAGGGGGCAACTCCGCGGGACACACCGCCACCGTCCGCCAAGTGCATTGCGGGTCCAACTGCATGAAGAAACTGGGCCGCCGCCGTGGGGATGAAGGGCGGGGGCACCGCATCGCTCTCCGGTTTCGTGTTTATATTCTTTCTTCTCGCGGCTCCAGGACCTATTCCGCGCTGCCGGGAACGGCTGCGGCCGTGGCTTCAAACCCGACCTTGCTGTGGGTTCCGTCACAGAATGGCTTGTTGGTAGAAGCGCCGCAACGGCAGAGCGCAATCTTGTCTTCCGCCTCAATTTTATTTCCGCTGGCGTCAAGCAGATTGACCTTCCCCGCTACCAGATATGGACCTTTGGGCAAAACCTGAATCGTTGGATCTGACATTCTCTCTCCTGGTAGGCCGCAATCGCTGAGAGGCTAGTGGCTGTTCGATGGCTTTCCGTATTCCGTCGTGTAGTGCAGCTTGATCTCACCGCAGGTACCTTCGTCCGGCGAATAGACCACGCAAGAATCAAAGGGCCGCGAATAGATGTGCAGGCTGACTGCTTTCTGGTTGAATTTGCGAGGATTAATTACGCGATGCACCGGTTCCTGGGGATCAACCGGGCAGGGATGCGCCGGATTCATCTCAACTGTGTCCTTCACCTCAAGCTTGCATTGGCCGGTGGTTAAGTCTTGCGAGATCGTGCGGTAGTTTTGGACCAATAATCTCCCCATCGGCACGGCCATCCAGCAGTTCTGCTCCCGGTGGTTGTGGACCGAACTCATCTGTCCGATGTCCCAGCAAATCGCGATAAGCTCGTACAGCCGAGTCTTATCTATCAGATTGCGCGTGTAGTGCTCGCAGTCCCAGGTCAGATAGGGTGCGAGCGTATCGGGGACGACGGGAGCCGATTTGAGAAAGTCGGTCACACGATCTGTACGATCAAATGCTGACTCCGACAGCTTGCGCAAGCCGGCAACGAAATCCTCGATCGCAACTGGTTGGGCCGTAGCTTGAGGGTTCATGATCCACTCCTAGAAACTTGAATTGCCTGAGCCGTTACTTCGGCAGTCCCACTCGGCTCGGCTTTAAGCTGCCAGACCAGACGGCTCGGACTATACTCCCTTCTGCTCCAGCATATTGGAAGTGAGGAGTATTTGTTACCGGGTACTCATTGGCGACCGGTTCCGAATGACGCGGTTACTCAGAGCCTATCGCTCCTTTTAGGATAAAAGTTTTTTGCATTCTGTGGAAGCCACTACCTTTCCGCACTTTGAAGAATGTCCGCGTTCTCTTCAGAACCTAAGGTGCTGTCCAGTCGCCGGTGCGCATTCGTTACCTAGGTCATCTTGGGCCAGGTGACGATTAGGTTCATCATACGGAGAGCTTGTGAGGCCCAACTCCTCCTAGCGGGTTCACCCCAGGAAAGCCCTCGTATGAATATTGATGATCTGCTGCGCATCGCGACAGAACGTAAAGCATCAGACTTGCACTTGAAGGTGGGAAACTATCCTCACCTGCGCATCGACGGCGAGCTCGTGCCCCTGACCGACCAGCCGCGTGTGAGCGCCGAAGACATGCTGACCATGGCGTTCAGCATGATGTCGGCACGGCAAAAACAAAAATTCAAAGAGACCACTGAAATCGACATGGCCTACGGCGTAGCCGGACTCGGCCGCTTCCGTGTGAACATTTTCCAGCAGCGCGGCAATGTGGGGTTGGTTCTTCGCGTCATCCCCACTAAGATTCGCGCGCTCGATGAGTTATTCCTGCCCAAGGTGGTCGAACAAATTTGCGAAATGCCGCGGGGCCTGGTGTTAGTAACCGGCGTGACCGGATCCGGTAAATCGACGACCCTTGCTGCGATGGTCGATCGCGTAAACGCGAGCCGCGCCGAGCACATCATCACGATTGAAGACCCCATAGAATTTCTGCATCGCGATAAAAAAGGCTACGTAAACCAGCGCGAGATCGGAGTGGACACGCCTTCGTTCAGCGCTGCCCTACGGGCATCGTTGCGTCAGGATCCCGATGTAATTCTGGTCGGCGAAATGCGCGACCTCGAAACCATCTCGACCGCGCTGCACGCCGCCGAAACTGGCCACATGGTTTTCTCCACCTTGCATACGCTGGATGCTGTCGAAACCGTAAACCGAATTATTTCCATCTTTCCTCCGCCCGAGCAGAAACAGATTCGCCTGCAGTTGGCGGCAGTGTTACGCGCCATCGTCAGTCAGCGTCTGGTGCGGCGCTGCGACTCCGAAGGCCGCGTTCCCGCTGTCGAAGTAATGATCAATACGGCTTTCATCCGCGAATGCGTGCTCATGCCGGAAAAAACTCGCTCCATTCGCGACGCAATTGCAGCCGGTACTTCGCAATACGGAATGCAGACCTTCGATCAATCGCTTTGGGATCTATTTCAGGCTGGTCTTGTCAACTACGAAACCGCGCTGGAAAACGCTTCTAACGCCGATGACTTCAAGCTGCGCATGCAGGGCATAGCTTCCACTGCCGACATCTCGCGGCAGTCGATGCAGTCTGCAGGATTCGGTGGAAGATAGAAGAGCGGCTGCCGGCTCCCGGCCCTCAGCTCCCGGCTTTCGGCTTTCGAAAACTTGGTTTAGTCTTTCCGGACGCCCGACGCCGGACGCCCGAAGCCGGACGCCTTCATGTTCCCTCCCGCCAATAAAAGGCTTATCGTTACGGCATGCCGTTCCAGCGACCGAAGAAGAAGTTCTATTCCGAAGATGAGCTTTACGAATATGCCGTAGGAGCGCTGGCGCGCCGCATGCGTACGGTTGCGGAATTGAAGCGACTTCTGCGCGCCCGCGTGGAAGAGGCGGACTCAGAGTACGGGCAGACACTGATTGAATTGGTAATTCGCCGGTTGAAAGATCGTGGCTACCTGAACGACTCGCAGTACGCCGCTTACTTCTCCTCTCTGCGCCGCGACAATCAGAAGCTCGGCCGCAGGCGCGTCGTCACCGATCTAAAAATCAAAGGCGTGCACGGAGATGTGATCGACAAGGCTGTGGACGCGGCTTTCGAGGGTGTGAGCGAAGAAAAGCAGGCGCGCGAGTATCTGCGAAAGAAACGCATGGTGAAACCGCAGAAAGGCGATCAGAAAGCGACGGCGCGCATTTTCCGGCAACTGATGCGCGCCGGCTTCGGCAGCAAGACCATTTTCACCATCCTCAAAAACTGGAATGTCGATGAAGAGATCTTGAGCGAACTGGAGAGCGAAGCCAGTTAAGGCCAACTCATTTCGGAGCTCGGCCGCATTATCATCTTAAGTTCGACTTGGCAAGGACCTATTCAATGCTGCATACTCCAAGATCGATCCCATCTACCGCTCAAAGGAGGTCGTTATGAAATTCAGTTTAAACGCAGTTCTAGCCGCTGTATTGCTGAGCGCAGTACCTGTCGTTCTGTCTCAGGATGCAGCTACCGATGTGAAGAAGGGCGCCGAGGCCACAGGAGCGGCGACCAAGAAAGTCGCCAAGGACACCGCTCACGGCACGGAGAAAGCCGCGGACAAGACCGGCTCGGCCACCGAGAAGGCGGCGAAGACCACAGGCCACGATACTAAGGTCGTCGCGAAAGACACCGCAAAGGGCACCGAGAAAGCCGCCGATAAGACGGGCCACGAAACCAAAGTGGCCGCGAAAGATACGGCTAAAGGCACGGAGAAGGCCGCGGACAAAACCGGTCATGAGACCAAGGTCGTGGCGAAAGATACCGCGAAGGGCACCGAAAAAGTCGCTAAGAAAACTGGCAGCGGCATCAAGAAGGGCGCCGAAGCGACTGGCCACGAAGTAAAGAAAGCTGGAGAGAAGACCGAAGACGCAGTGAAGTAGCGACGCTGCTGCGAAGAAGAAGTAGTCCTCAACCACGGAGTCACAGAGGCACGGAGGAAACCAAAATTGTTTTCTCTGTGTCTCCGTGCCTCCGTGGTTCATTTTCTGCGATGCTAAAATTAGACTTGGTCCATCATGTTGACTGGTTCTGAAATCCGCCGAAAATTCCTGGACTTCTTTGTGCAAAAGGGGCACAAGGAAGTGCATTCGTCCTCGCTCGTGCCGGCCAATGATCCCACTCTCTTGTTCACCAACGCTGGGATGAATCAGTTTAAAGATGTTTTTCTGGGACTCGAAAAACGCGACTACTCCCGCGCCACAACTTCGCAAAAATGCGTGCGCGCCGGCGGCAAGCACAACGATCTGGAAAATGTCGGCTTCACCAACCGCCATCACACATTCTTCGAGATGCTGGGGAATTTTTCGTTTGGCGATTACTTCAAAAAAGACGCCATCGCTTACGCCTGGGAGCTGATCACCTCGCCGCAGTGGTTCGGGATCGACAAAGACAAGCTATATGTAACGATTTTCGAGGGCTCCGGCGAGCCCATGCCGGTCTCCCGCGACATCGAAGCCTACGATCTGTGGGTCGCACAAGGAGTGGCGAAAGAACGAATTTTCGACGGCGGCTTGAAAGACAACTTCTGGCAGATGGGCGACACCGGACCCTGCGGACCCTGCAGCGAGATTCACTACGACATGGGCCCAGCGGCCTCCGATCAAGGACACACGGATTGCAAGTTCCCGTGCGACTGCGGGCGTTATGTCGAGATTTGGAATCTGGTGTTCATGCAGTTTGACCGTGACGCGAGCGGGAAACTGAACCCGCTGCCCAAGCCGTCGATTGATACCGGGATGGGCTTGGAGCGCGTGACAGCGGTGCTGCAAGAGAAAATCTCGAACTACGATACAGATCTATTTAGACCCCTGATTGACAGGGCAGAGCAACTTGTCGGAATGGACATCGCTGATCGAGTCTTGCAGGCTGGGCAGGAGATCCACAACAAGACCGTGGCGGCCTCCCTCCGCGTCATCGCCGACCACTCGCGCGCCGCAACTTTTCTAATTTCGGACGGAGTACTACCCTCGAACGAGGGGCGCGGGTATGTGGTGCGGAAGATTATTCGGCGAGCGATCACACACGGTCGGCTGCTGGGGCAGACGAAGCCGTTTCTGCATGAGATGGTATTCGCAGTTCAGGATTCGATGCAGAATGCTTATCCGGAGCTAAATGAGTCGGTTGAGCGAGTGTCGAAGGCGGTCTTGGCGGAAGAAAAAAGGTTCGCTCATACACTGGAGCTCGGTTTCAGCGCTCTTGAACAAGAGATCGTTCGCACCCAGCAGGAAGCCCAAGCACGCATGAGGATTGGTAATAAGGTCGGGGAGATTTGGGACAACAATCGGGAGATCAAGCGAGTTCTTGAGAGGGTCGCGGACCCAAGTGGGACGGCACCGACAGCTTTCAGACCAACGATCGATGGCGAGAGAGCATTCCGACTTTACGACACGTACGGCATGCCATTGGACTTCATGCACGATGCGGCACGGGACCAAGGTATCGAATTTGATCAGCTAGGTTTTGATCGCGCGTTGGAGCAGCAGAAGACTCTTTCTCGAGCATCCTGGAAAGGCGCGGCCAAGCAGACCGCCAATCCCGCCTACCAGCAGCTTCCGAAGTCACTCTTCGAAGGCTATCGTCAGACCCGCTCCGATGGCTGCGAAGTCCTCGCCATCATCCACAACGGCCAGGGCGCGCAGGAACTTAAGGCTGGCGAATCCGGCGAAGTCATCCTCGATCACACACCGTTCTATGCAGAATCAGGCGGGCAGGTCGGCGACAAGGGATGGTTTTATTCGGACGATCACAACACCATCGTCGCCGACGTAACAGGATGCTATTCGCCGATCCAAGGCGTGCGAGCGCATCAGGTAGTCGCGAAGCAAGCGATTCGAGTGGGCGACAAGGTTGATGCCGTGGTTAATGCCGATGTTCGCCAGTCCACAATGCGCAATCACACGGCTACCCATCTACTGCAAGCTGGGCTGCGCGAGGTTCTGGGCAAGCATGTGAAGCAGGCAGGGTCGTTTGTGGCGCCTAATCACCTGCGCTTTGATTTTTCTCACTTCACTGCGGTCGAAGACGAAGAGTTGCAGGATATCGAAGACATCATCAATAAAGAAGTGCTGCGCAACCAGATCGTCGAGACCATCACCGACGTTCCGATCGACGAAGCGATCAATACCTATCACGCCATGGCGCTGTTCGGCGAGAAGTATGGCGACAAGGTGCGCGTGGTGCGGATCGGCGATTTTTCCACCGAGCTTTGCGGCGGCACGCACACTGGCGCGACCGGCGAGATCGGGCTGATCAAGATTCTGAAGGAAGGCAGCGTGTCGTCGGGCGTGCGGAGGGTCGAGGCGATCACGGGCCTGGGATCGCTGGCCCACTTCCGTAAGGATCATGAGTTGGAAGGCGTGGTGTCGGCTTTCACCTCTCCCACCCTTGCGCAAAAAACGCGCAAGGATGGGGCACCCTCTGCGGAGGAGATTTCTGCCCACGCCGAAATAGTTTCTCCTGCTGAGGCTTTGAAGGCCGAACTCGAAAAGAAAGATTCTGAGATCAAGCGTCTGACACGGGAACTGGACCAGGCGCGGATGAAATCGGCATCGTCAAGCACCGCGAACATCGGCGAGCAGATTAAAGAAATCAAGGGTCTGAAGGTTCTCGCGCATCGCGTGGACAACCTGGAGCGGGCGCAGATGCGTACGCTGGTCGATCAACTGCGCGACAAAATTGGCTCCGGCGTAGTCGTCCTGGGATCGGCCTCGAACGGAAGCGTTTCGCTGATCGTGGGCGTCACCAAAGATCTCACCAGCCGCATTCAGGCTGGCAAAGTGATCGCGCCGATCGCGCAAAAAGTTGGCGGCAAGGGCGGAGGCCGTCCTGACCTGGCCGAAGCCGGCGGAAAAGATCCGGGCGCGCTGGACTCTGCGCTGGCCGCGGCATATAACGTCGTGGAATCGCTGTTAGGGACTTAAGCAGTTGAACGGTGCACACCATGGAAGACCGCATCAGCTGTATCGAACATAAGGGCCGGCAAATTCTGCTGGTCGATATGTCGCACTGCACACCCCGCGAAGTCGAAAAGATTTGTTTACTGGTTCCGTCTTATGTCACTGTTGAACCGCACGGCTCGGTGCTGTTGCTCGCCGACTTCACTGGAGCCGAGTTTGATCGCGTCGCGATCGAACGCTTAAAAGAAAGCGCGGTCTTCGATCGGCCTCATCTGAAGCGTTCGGCATGGGTCGGAATCGAGGGATTGCCGCATATCTTTTACGAACACATCAAGACGTTCTCCCAGCGCGATCTGCCCGCTTTCAAAACGCGCGAAGAAGCTATGGACTGGCTGGTGAGCGAGGATGAGTTGCAGCTGCCGGATGGTCCTCTCGGGGACCTCCCGAAGCGGCGGCGGCCCTAGCTATTGAAGGAACAACGTGTTTGACATAGCTATCTAAGATAGCTATCATTTCATCGTGCAAGTCAGCGTAGCCGATGCCAAGAACAAGCTGCCGAAATTGATTAAAGCCGTCGAAGACGGCGAGCCCGTGACCATCTGCCGCAGAGGCGTGCCGGTGGTAGATATCGTGCGCACCCAAAAACCCATTGGCAAGAAGCGTAAGCTGGGAACGCTTCGTGGCCAAATCAAGATTCATGATCCGAACTGGTGGAAGCCCATGACGGATGAGGAAGTGGACGACTTCGTTGAGGGCCGTTATTGACAGTCGGCTTCTTCTCGATACCGCGGTTCTGATTTACGCCGTGGAATCCCCGGAACGCCTCAGCCGGCGCGCCGAGGCCGCGTTGCAGAACGAAACGGTCAGCCTTGAGTTGAGCGCAGTCTCATTGACCGAGATTGCAATCAAGAACCGGGTCGGCAAGCTTACATTTCCCGCCGAGGTTGTCCAAAGGGCGATCGACGCACTGAGCATCCGCATCGTGCCTTACACGGCGGAACACGCCTTTCGCTTGTTCGACCTTCCGCTGCACCACCGCGATCCTTTTGACCGGCAGATCATCGCGCAGGCGTTGTCGGAAGATATTCCGATTGTTACCCCAGACGACCAATTCAGCGCGTACAAAGGGATCAAAATTATTTGGTAGCATTCGCTAGCCTAGGCGCAACTGGGAGGAAACTCGGGACCTTAACTTTCGACCTGCTCGCTGCGTGAGCGAGTGTTATAGCGTTTGATGGAACAGGTGCAGAAGTTTTTGAAAAGCGCGTTCAGCTTGTGGCCGGTTGTAGACGGGGCTGTCCGAAGCCGTCCAGCTATGAAACGCGCCTTTATAGGTCTCACTTTCGTAGTTACCACCCCAGTTGGCAAGAGCCTGCTCAAACTTCGCGATGGCCTCTGCGGGCATGCTACGGTCGTTCGCGGCATGTCCAAAATAAAGCCGCGCTTTTATGCGGGGCAGCACCAGGTGGGGGCTTGTGGGCGCATCCGTAAACAGGCCGCCGCCATGAAATGACGCAAGCGCGGCAACTTCGTCCGGCCGGGCCGCGGCGGCATACATCGCCATCTTTCCACTGAAGCAATATCCCACAACGCCGATCTTGCCTGTGCGCGTACACTCTTGCGACTTCAGAAAATCGATATAGGTCGATGCGTCACGCTCCATCGCTTCCGGCGTGAGAGGGCCGCTCAACTCGCCCATGCGCTTCTTCATCCCCTCTGCGTCCAGGGTTCGTAACAAAGGTTTGAGCGGCGCGCGTCCCGTGCGATAGAAAATGTTGGGCATGAGCACCGCATATCCATTCTGCGACAATCGCGCCGCGGCCTCGCGATTGGCAGCGCGAATACCGCCGATGTCGGTTAGGTACAGGATGCCCGGCCAGCCCGCGTCGCCCTCCGGATGGTATAGAACACTGCCGCTCGTCCCCTCTCGCATGGGAATGTCTATCTCACGCTCTGCCATGGTTAATTCCGTCTCCTGAGATTCAACGTCTAGCTTCGCCACTTTAGAGTGACCGGGCCAGCCATGGGATGCTTCATCTGCCTGCCTGTGCGTTTGGCTTCGAGGTGCGCGGCCTTCAATTGGAAATACCATTTAGCGGGACGGTCCGCGTCGTCGATGAGCATGAGATGTGGATTATATTGCAAGCCCTCGGCCTGCAACTCCATGGTGCGGCGATCCTGTTCGACAAACTTTGCAAAGACGAACTTCAGCAACTCTGCGCCAAAGGGCATCCAGCGAAAAATGTTCCATGCCGCAACCACGTCAATTCGACATTGATTGCGAGTGATGGGTGTGACCGTGGTCAGCGAAGAAAACCAGTACTTCCCCGCTCGAATAATTTCCCGGCGTAAGTTGGGCAACTCGAAATCGATTGTAGTGTTAATGGAATCGGCCGCGGCGTACAGGCGAAGAAGCTTGTAGGGCGCGGAGTTTGAGCTGGGCGTGTGCGCGCTCATGCGAAAGCCGTTGGGAATGGGCTCGAAGTTTTTTTTCTTCTCGTGGATGCTGTGGCGGCTGCGCCACCACCATGCCTGATGCACGAACGGTCCGTGGGCCGGATCCATCAGGCCGATGATGCCATGATCGATGCTGACCGGCATGTCGGCCGTGAGGTAGGCTAGTTTGAACTTTCCGCTGGAAGTTCCCTCGAACTTATCGATTTGCGGAGCCGGTTCGGGCGCTTCCTCGGGCACGGCGAATCCCGCTCCCGGCGGGCTAGGGTCCGGAATATAAACCCACACAAAACCATCCTGCTCTTCGCAGGGATAACTGCCAGCATAGATGCGGTCCACTTTCAGATTCTGGTCCGCGGTGAGTGAGGGAATCAACTGGCACTGTCCGTTGTGCGCGTCGAACTGCCAGCCGTGGTAAGAGCACTCGACATTCTCTCCGTTGAGGCGGCCGCAGTGCAGCGGCATTCCGCGATGAGGGCAGGCGTCGCGCAACGCAAAGGGACGGCCGGAGCGGTCGCGACCCACCGCCAGTGGAATCTCAAGCAACGTGGCTTTGTGCAGCCGGTTGCGATGGACGAGGTCCGCTGGCAAAGCACGATACCAGAAGCCCGTGAGCATGAGCGAATCGGGCGCCTGGCGTTCGAGACGATCGTTTTCAGGCATGGGTAGCAAAGGCTAAATAGAGATTCTAGCTTGCAGATTGAAAAAGCTATGCTAGCATCCGCAGA
This sequence comes from uncultured Acidobacteriaceae bacterium, assembly GCA_963789875.1. Classification (GTDB taxonomy): domain Bacteria; phylum Acidobacteriota; class Terriglobia; order Terriglobales; family Acidobacteriaceae; genus Sulfotelmatobacter. The sequence goes on from CAWBMI010000004.1 coordinate 1,002,269, forward strand.
GCTTTTTCGGCGCGGGGAGTAAGGAAGGCAACTCTCATGGAGTTTATCGGCCACTTTCGGCGGTTGACGTCGGTGCAGCGCAATACTTTTATTGCCTGCTTTCTCGGCTGGTCGCTGGATGCGTTTGATTTTTTTATTCTCACTTTTTGTGTGAGCGCAATCGCGACCCAATTCCAGGCGAAAGTTTCTGCCGTGGCGGAGGCGATTTTTCTCACCCTGGCGATGCGTCCGGTGGGCGCGTTTCTGTTTGGGATGATGGCCGATCGTTATGGCCGGCGGGTCACGCTAATGGTCGACATCATTGCCTATTCGGTGTTCGAACTGGCTTCGGCCTTCGCTCCTTCTTTAAAGATTCTGCTTATCACGCGTGCATTATTCGGGATCGCTATGGGAGGCGAGTGGGGCGTGGGCGCCGCGCTGGCCTTCGAAACGTTGCCTGCCGAGGGCCGCGGATTTTTTTCCGGGCTCTTGCAGGAAGGCTACGCGGTCGGCTATCTGATGGCCGCGCTCGCCTATCGGACACTTTTCCCTGCCTTCGGCTGGCGCGGAATGTTTGTAGTGGGCGCACTGCCGGCGTTTTTGGTGATCTACATTCGCACGAAGGTTGATGAATCCCCCGCGTGGCTGCAAGGCAAGGTAGCCCGTGAAACGGGGAGCCGCCTGGGCAAGGACATCCTCACGTATGTGGGCACATTTATTTTTCTGGTCGTGCTCATGTTCAGCTTCAATTCGTTCAGCCACGGCACGCAAGATCTCTATCCCACATTCCTGCAGAAGGACCACCATTTCACTCCGCAAACCGTGGGATTGATCGCAATCGTCGCGAACGTGGGAGCTTTGTTGGGTGGGATTGTGTTCGGGACCTGGTCGGAAAAAATCGGGCGTCGGCGGGCGATTGTAATTGCGGCGCTGCTGGCGATCCCAGTGATTCCTCTGTGGGCCTACTCACACACTGTGCCCATGCTGGCATTGGGCGGCTTTGTGATGCAATTCATGGTACAGGGCGCGTGGGGCGTGATCCCGGCGCACTTAAACGAACTCTCTCCTCCGGCAGTGCGCGGAACCTTTCCGGGCCTTGCCTATCAGATTGGCAACCTGCTCTCCTCGCGCAACGTGGTGGTGCAAGCCAAGTTGACCGAGCAACGCTACGGCGGAATGTTCGCACCAGTGCTGGCTTGGACCGTCTTGATCGTAGCGGCCTTAGTCGCCATGGTCACCGGCGGCGGACGAGAAAAGAAAGGAATCGATCTTTCCAGCACTAATTAGCTATTGGCGAGTTACGCACTGGCACAATCTGCCATCCGATCCCGAGTTCGGGATGCAAGATTCGACACTACCATTAAGTGCCTCGGTACCGTCACTAAAGCGGCATTGTCACCGAGGGATTCCTGTGGTACGGTAAGTGAAATTTCACGCCTTCGTAAACACATTCTCAAGGGTCTTACAGGTACGGTTTCGCGCGAATGCGTGTCCCGGGGGTAGCGCCACTATGAAGGAAACGATTGACTCCACTCCGGCCAGGACAGCAGATGACCAGGATAATTTTGCCAACCGCAAGCTGATCCGACCGGCGCTGCCGCGCCTCGATCATAACCATGGCAATCCGGGCAACCACAATCCCAACCATGTTAACGCCAGCCAGATGCCGGGCGTGGAACATCGCGACCGCCCGCGGCACGAGCGTCCGGAGCGTAACTTTGAGCGCGGCGAGCGGCGCGAACGGAGCGATCGAAGTGACCATAATGATCGCTCCATGGGCGAAGGCGGTCGCAAAGCGGCGCCTCCAGAACAAACCAACGCCGAGAATTTTTATTATCAAAAGCAGATGCAGTCCAGAACTCCGATGGTGATCGTGCTGCGCGACGGCGAGGAAATCCACGGCATCATCGAGTGGTACGACAAGGGCTGCATCAAGGTCATTCGCGAAAACGGCGCTCCTAACCTGATGATTTACAAGCCCGCCATCAAGTACATGTTCAAGGAAGAAGAGAACTGAGGACGGATCGAGTAATTGAGAAATTTAGTAATTGGGAAATTTAAGAACTTCTCGCTGAACGATATTCCTTCAATTACACAATTTCTTAATCCCCCAATATCTCAATTGCGTTTATCGCGCTGATCCTTCCGTTTGACAATCTCGCTTATCTCCCATAGCATCAATCACTTGAAGGATTATCCGAGGCCGAATCCGGGAGCCCTGCGTGATTAAGCTCGATATCATCAATGAAGTAGTGGCCAGAACCGGCATCACCAAGACTAAGGCTGAGCTGGCGGTGGAAACCGTCTTTGAGAGCATGAAGAAAGCGTTGGCCCACGGCCAACGCATCGAGTTGCGCGGATTCGGCGTCTTCAATGTGCGTCCGCGCAAGACCGGAATCGGCCGCAACCCGCGCACCGGGGCCGAAGTATCGATACCTCCTGGCAAAGCGGTGCGCTTCAAGCCCGGCAAAGAATTACAATCGATCGATTGAGAGCCCGGCGAGATCAAATGCCGCCAGACCTGACGTCCCGCCCGTCGTAGTAGCATCTAAAGGAAGGCCCCGACGAAATCTCGGGGCCAATACTCGCATGTCGGAACGTGCATGTCGGAACCCAGTCCTCCCCTAGCCTCTTCCACCCTCGAATATTACCGGACAGTGCCGCTGCCGGCTCCGCCGAGGCCGCGTCAGCGTTACTGGCTGCACGCTCTGCTCCTGCTGGCCACCTGCTTTACCACGCTGGTGATGGGCGCGCGCATGCAGTACAACTTCGAGCATGGCCAGCCCGTCCTCTCCTTCGATAACATCGATAACTCGGAATCGTATTTTCCCGCGGGCTGGGCATACTCCCATCCGGCCCGACTGCTCGGTGGCGTGCCTTTCATGGCGGCTGTCATGTTGTTTTTCCTGGCCCACGAAATGGGCCACTACTTATATTGCCGCCACTACGGCGTTTACGCGACCCTGCCTTTTTTCATTCCCATGCCCACGCTGATCGGAACCATGGGAGCGGTTATCCTCATACGTTCCCGGATTCGTTCCCGCACCGCTCTGTTTGACATCGGAATCGCCGGACCCATCGCCGGGTTCGTTGTCGCTCTTGCGGTGCTGATCGTTTCGTTGGCATGGTCGAAGCCAATGCATGCAGGCATCGCGGCGCCGGACTACGAGCTTGGTTATCCATTGATCTTCCCGTTGTTGCAGCACTTGCTGGCATCGGGCGGTGCGCTACATGGAGCTGCCGCTCTGCCCTTCAGCCGCGTGCTTTTGCATCCCATGGCGATTGCTGCTTGGGTGGGAATGTTTGCTACATCTCTGAACCTGCTGCCCGGCGGCCAGCTTGATGGCGGTCACATTATTTTTTCCATCGCGCCGAAAGCTCACAAACTGATCTCGCGCCTGACCATTCTCATCCTGCTGCCCATGGCCTACTACTTCTGGACCGGATGGTTAGTCTGGGCGATTCTCTTGCAGTTAAGCAGTCTGCGGCATCCACAAGTCGCGGAGTGGCCGAAGGTTTCGGGAGGGCGAACCTGGCTGGCCGCGTTCGCGTTGTTGATGCTTCTGCTCACTCTCACTCCCGCACCTTTTGGCCACGGGGCAGGTAGGGAATTCGTACGACTTATAACGGACTCCCTTCACGAACCGGTGCGCCAATTTCAACATTGGTTGCGAAGATAAAAGATCTGCAGAAATCACTCCGTACCAATAATAGAACGGGAGAGATAATTCTAAAATCGGTCTCCAGAGACTCGCCTCGCTCCTATTTATTGCGTATACTCCTGCATTCAATCGTTTTAATAGCAAGAGGTTATCCACGATGAAACAGCTGGTGGCCGTTCACTCCCTAGCTTGTGTATTGGCTTTTGCTTGTTGCTCGTCGGGCCAGACCATCGAAGTCGACACCTCGCATCCCACCAATCATTTCGTGCCCAAAGAAACCTTGGGAGCCGGCGTCGATCGCATCCCAGTAGAAGCCATCGACAAAGATCTTCTGCAACCGACGCTCGACAAGACCCTAGCCTCAGGCTGGCAACCCGTAACCTATCGCCAAAACACGGAGCTAGCCGTCGAGGCGTGGCATTGGAATCCGCAGGGGATATGGAGCGATAGGAGCGACAGTAGCGCTGCTGTCGGCAAAGGATATTTCACCGGCTCGCCGAATCCCGCGGAAATGATTCGTTACTCGTATGGCTACGCCTTGCCGCGCCGCGGCTTCACTCGCAACGACGGTACCGATAACGTTGGCTTTTCCCGTTTAACGGACGGAGATACAAAAACTTTCTGGAAGAGCAACCCCTATCTCACGCAACATTTCACCGGCGAGAATGATGCCCTGCATCCGCAGTGGGTACTGCTGGATCTGGCGCAGGCCCAAGCCGTGAACACCATTCGCGTCGCATGGGGAAAGCCCTACGCCCGCCGCTACATTGTGCAATACTTCACCGGCGACGACCCCATCAAAGCCCCGACCCGCGGAGTTTGGCAAAGCTTTCCGCAAGGATCGGTCGCCGAAGGAAAGGGTGGCACAGAAACAATTCGCCTCGCCGGCAGCGTAACTCCAGTACGATTCGTCCGAATCTGGATGACGGAATCGTCCAATACCTGTAACGCCGACGGACCCGCAGACCCGCGAAACTGTGTTGGCTATGCCATTCGCGAACTCTATCTAGGCACCGTCACCGACGGCGGCAGCTTTCACGACATTATTCGCCACACGCCGGATCAGGAGCAGACTGCGACTTATTGTTCGTCGGTCGATCCCTGGCATCAGCCGACTGATCTAGCATCGACCAAGCAAGCGCAGATGGGCTTCGATCTTTTCTTTACCAGCGGCGTTACTCGCGGACTACCAGCCATGATACCGGTCGCGATGCTATACGACACGCCCGATAATGCCGCGGCTGAAATCGCCTACTTGAAAAAGCGCGGCTATCCCATTTCTTATGTCGAAATGGGCGAGGAGGCCGACGGACAGGACATGTTGCCCGAAGACTACGCAGCCCTCTACCTCCAGTTCGCGACAGCGATTCATCGCGTGGATCCGGCGCTGAAGCTCGGCGGCCCATCGTTTCAAGGAGTCAATAAAGATATAGAAGTTTGGCCCGACACCAACGGGAAGGTTTCCTGGACGGGGCGCTTCATCGATTATCTCAAGCAGCACGGACGCATGAACGACCTGGCATTTTTTTCTTTCGAACACTATCCCTACGACCCCTGCAAGACTCCGTGGGGCATGCTGTATGACGAAACCGAATTAGTGAGTCACATCATGAAGGTGTGGCACGAAGATGGCGTCCCTACCGACCTGCCGATGTTTATCACCGAGGGGAATCTTTCATCGGGAGCGAGTGAAACTTATCAGGATATTTTCGCCGGACTCTGGCTCGCCGATTACATCGGATCTTTTCTCAACGCCGGCGGAAAGGGCGTTTACTTTTTCCACTATCTGCCGCTGCAGATGGAGCCCGGCTGCAATAGCTCTCCGGGAACGTTTGGCATGTTCACGGTCGACGCCAATTATCAGATTCAGCAACCGCTGGCGCAGTTCTTCGTGGCGCAACTGATTAATCTCGAGTGGGTGCAGCCGCAAGGCGGCGAGCACCAGGTCTTTTCAGCCAGGAGCGATTTGGAAGATGGTGCCGAGCACGATCTCGTAACGGCCTATGCCGCGAAACGTCCGGATGGAAGCTGGGCGTTGCTGGTGGTGAATCGCGATCAGGAAACTTCACACCGCGTGCGCATTGCCTTCGAAGGTCAGCAGGATCGAAGCTTCTTTACCGGGCCCGTCGAAATCTCAACTTTCGGCAGCAGCCAGTATCAATGGCATCCGCCACAAACGCGCTTCATGGCTCACGCGGAAAATAGCGGAGGGCAAACGATCGTGCCGACCAACAAAGGTTGGGCCGATCCCGACGGCCCCATTGTCCGCACAACAATGGCCGGAGCACAGGACACGATGTACGATTTGCCGGCAGCATCCGTGGTTGTGATTCGCGGCCGGCTTGGCAAGAAGTGAACCCTCACTGCGAAGGGCTCAATTCACATCAGCCAGAGCGCGTCCACATCCACGATCACCTGGGTGCGCGGAATCTTCTGCTGTGTTGCGTAAGCGAGCATCGCGCGTAACGTGGCATTGAGCTTCTCCCGGCTGGGCGATTTCAACACGAAGTGATAACGGTAGTCCCGCTTCAGCCGCAGTATGGGCGCGGTAGCGGGGCCCAGCACGCGCACACCCTCGTGGCGATTTTGCTCGAACCATCGTCCCAGCGTGCCTGACCATTGCAGCGCCTCATCCAGTTTGTCGCTGCGGATGAGAACATTGGCCAGCGCGGAGTACGGAGGATAGTGCATCCAACTGCGGAAGCGTAACTCCTTTTCGTAGAAGCCCGCGAAGTCGTGGCGTGCCGCATATTGCACTGCATAGTGATCCTGAAAATAAGTTTGCAGAATTACCTTGCCAGGAGATTGGCCGCGCCCCGCTCGCCCGGCAACTTGAGTGAGCAATTGAAAAGTGCGCTCGGCGGCGCGGAAGTCGGGCAGCCCCAACGCGCTATCGGCGCCCACTACGCCAACCAGCGTGACTCCGTGAATGTCATGGCCTTTGGCAATCATCTGCGTGCCGACGAGCAAGTCGAGTTCCCCTTCGCTAAGCGCGTTCAGGGTACGTTCGAAATCCTCCTGCCCGCGCACCGTGTCGCGATCGAGCCGGGCGATCCGCGCTTGCGGAAACATGCCGTGCAACAGTTCTTCCAGTTTCTCCGAGCCCGTACCGAGAAAATAAACGTACTCGCTGCGGCACTCAGCACACGCTTTGGGCACTGGCGCAACGAATCCGCAGTAATGGCAGACCATCTTGTTCTCGCGCTTGTGATGAGTCATTGAAATCGCGCAATTTCTGCATTGCAAGGTCTTGCCGCAGGTGCGGCACAAGACCACGGGCGAATATCCGCGGCGATTCAGCAACACCATGACCTGCTCTTTACGCTCGAACCGTTCTTTGATCTCGGCCGCCAGTTTCCGCGAGATCACCTGCTCTTGGCCGGTCTCCTGGAATTCCTGACGCATATCGACGATCTCGACTTCCGGTAGCGGCCGCCGCTCCACGCGATCCGGTAACTCCACTAGCGCGTACTTGTTTTTCTTGGCGTTGAAATAGGATTCGAGCGAGGGCGTCGCCGAACCCAGCACCACGACGGCGTTCGCCATCTTGGCCCGCATAACCGCAATGTCGCGAGCGTGGTAGCGCGGCGTTTCCTCTTGCTTGTAAGAGGAGTCGTGCTCTTCGTCGACGATGATCAGCGCTAGGTCGGCAACCGGAGCAAACACAGCCGAGCGCGTGCCCACCACCATGCGTGCATCTCCACTCTTGATGCGATGCCATTGTTGAGCGCGCTCTTTGTCGGAGAGAGCCGAGTGCAGGATCGCGACTTCATCGCCAAAAATCTGATGCAGATCGGCGGCGACGGCCGGCGTGAGGCCGATCTCAGGGACAAGAAGAATGGCTGAACGTCCCGCTTCGAGCACCGAGCGCATCCCCGCTAGATACACGGCGGTCTTGCCCGAGCCAGTGACACCGTGTAGAAGGATGCCGGAAAACTTTTGCGCGTCGACGGCTTGCTTCAGTCGCATGAGTGCGGCTTGCTGCGCTGAATTTAGATCGAAGGCAAAAGGCGAAGGCCGGGGTTTGCTGCGAGAGATGGTGAAATCCGCCGGCTCTTCGATAATTTCGACCATGCTGCGCTTGATGAGCGTGCCGAGAGTTGTACGAGGAATTGCGAGCGCCTGCAGCGTCTGCAGGGAAACGCGGCCGCCAGATGAGGCCAGAGTCTCGACTAGCATGCGTTGATTGCCGTTGAGCTTGCCTTCAGCGGATTTCAGTACAGCTATCTTAAAGTTACGCACTGCATCCCGTGCGGCCGACACATCTTCGCGTGCCAGCCATTTCTTTCGCACCATCCCATCTAGAATTGATTTCGAGACGCGAGTGGCGGAGCGCAATGTTTGTTCTCGAACTGGAAGACTATCTCCGGTCGCCGGATCTTGCGCCGCCAGGTAATCGAGGACGCGGAATTCGGTGGCCTGCTCCTCCGGGGTGCGGCGCGACCGCGCTGAAGATCCGGACATGCCCGCCAGATGCAGCGCCAGTCGCCCTCTTTCGGCGATGCGGTATGCGCTTGCGCGTTTAAATTCTGCGTTCAGTGGCAGCATGGTGCGGAAGACTTCACCGAGTGAAGCCAGATAGTAATCGGCAATCCAGCGCCCCAGGCGCAGCAGTTGATCGTCGAGCACAGGGACGACGTCAAGCACACTCTGAATGGTCTTCGTTGCGACGGACGGCTTGCGGTCATGCAATTCAACCACGACCCCAGTCACCCTTTGTTGGCGAAAGGGCACAAGCACGCGGCCGCCGATCACAGGAGTGACTTCGGGGGGAACACGGTAAGTGAAAGCCATGTCCATCGGCAGGGGCAGAGCAACGTCGCAGAATTCAGGCATGTGGAAGGAATCAGTGTAAATGCTCTAAGCGAAGTCCCGCGCTTTCGAGTCGGGGCTGGACAACAAAACTCGAATCGCGACGAACGCAGCAACCAGCAGCACAGCAATTCCAATCATCGCGCGGTTGTCCCACATGAAATTCGCCTTTAGCGGCACAGACCACTCAAATTTGCCAAACGCTTGACGGAATAGACCCGGCGCCATGAAGTAGACATAGAGTGGCACGCACAGAACGCAAGCCACGAGAGTCAATGCGGCAGCGGTTTGTCGGTGGAAATAAATCAGCAGCAGGGCCAAGGTAAACAGAAGTAATCCGGCGTCGTTCATGTCAAGCAGTCTGCTGGTAAGCCGTCCGCCGCTGAACTCTGAGCCATCGAGGGAAAATCCGTATCTCCAATCGACCGCGATGGACAACAAACACGTGCCCGCTTGCTGTACCTTAATGCTCACGTTTCTTTATCCCATCTCCTAAGTGTCCTTCTTCGGTGGCAAGATGCCAAGATATTTCATCACCATCTGCAGATCCTTCCAGGCCTCGCCCTTCTGTCTTGGGTCCCTTAATAGAAATGCCGGGTGATATGTGACGGCAAGGCGCGCACCCGGCCACGAACGATCATTGCTACTCGCGCCCGCTGGTTTGAAGTCGTACCAGCGGCCTCGTAATTCGGACATGGGTGCGTTTATGGCGAGAAGATTTTTCGCCGCCACCGCGCCCAGCGCAACAATCACCTTGGGCTTGATCACGGAAATCTGCCGCATAAGAAACGGCGAACAGGTTTCGCACTCGTCGCGCTCGGGGGTTCGATTGCCCGGAGGGCGGCATTTCACGATGTTCGCGATATACACATCTTCGCGCTGCAGTCCCATCGCCTTGATCATGTTGTTCAGCAACTGCCCTGCACGACCCACGAAAGGCTCGCCCTGCGCATCCTCATCGGCGCCGGGACCCTCGCCTACGAACATCAACTCCGCGCGCGGATTGCCCACTCCGAAGACGATCTGCTTGCGGCCCTGCTGGTGAAGTTTACAGCGCGTGCAATCGCCCAGATCTTCGCGGATTATTTTGAGCGCGGCAACAGGATCGAGCACGCCATGTTCCGGCCTGGGTGAAATGACTTCGAAGGCATTTTGTTCGGGGACCGTCGCAACGGCGTTTGATTTTCTGGCGGCCATTTCCTCTCGCGATTCCAGCTGATGTAACGACGTTGAGTTTAGAGTTGCCGGATCTATCGCAGCCGCGTCCGGCGCCAATGCATTGTGCAGCGGCACAGTCTCGCGCCGGTAGAAATCATAGATGCCCAGCTCGCGATAGTAGCGAAGGCGCTCAGCGAGGGCGCGCCGCACTTCCGGATCAAGAGTCTGGGGCATTGGTTGTTCGATTGTAATGCACGGACAGAAAGCGCGCTTTCAGGCTTTCACCGGCGCCTTACGCCGCTGGCGAATCCGGACGATCTGATCGAGGACCCGCTGTGCCACTTCCAACTTCGTCGTCTCAGGCACTTCGATAACTTCATCGTGAGTGATGATGGTGACTTCGTTGCGCTCGGAATCAAAACCGATGTTTTCGCGCGAAACGTCATTGACCACAATGGCGTCGAGGTCCTTGGCTGCAAGCTTCTGGCGCGCGTTTTCGAGGACATTCTCGGTTTCGGCGGCGAAACCCACAACGATCTGAGACTGCTTGCGCGCGGAAATCTCTTTGAGAATGTCAGCGGTGGGTTCGAGTTCGAGTGTAATCGGACCTTTGCGTTTCATCTTCTGCTGAGAAAACACCTTCGCACGATAGTCGGAGACGGCGGCGCTCTTAATGACAATCGTGGCCAGAGGCAAGAGATTCAGCACCGCTTCCCGCATCTGCTCAGCCGAATCCACACGCGTGACTTCGGCCGCGCCCGGCGGCGTAAGCGCCGTGGGTCCGCTGACGAGCAGCACACGCGCGCCTCGCCGCAAAGACGCCTCGGCCAGAGCGTATCCCATGCGCCCGCTGGAGCGGTTCGTGAGATAGCGAGCGGGATCGATTTTCTCGCGGGTCGGTCCGGCGGTGATCAATACGGTTTCGCCGTTCAAGTCCTGCGATGCTCCAAGCGCTTCAAGAACCGCGGAAACGATGGCGCCGATTTCGGCGAGTCGCCCCGAGCCGGTCATGCCGCAGGCGAGATATCCTGACCCCGGCTCGACAATCTTTACGCCCCGCTGACGAAGAACCGCCAGATTCGCTTGCGTCGCAGGATGATTCCACATGTTGACGTTCATCGCAGGAGCCACGACGACTGGGGCGACGGTGGCAAGAAAAAGTGTGGTCAGAAAATCGCTGGCGATGCCGTGCGCGAAGTGCGCCAGAACGTCGGCTGTAGCGGGGACCACCAGCAGCGCGTCAATCGACTGCGCTACGGCGATGTGCTCAATCGCAGAATCGATATTAGGGGAGTCGGCGTTTGCGGAAGATTCCCCGGAGGAAAACATTCCTGTAATGACTTTTTCGCCCGAGAGCGCCGCGAAAGTAAGCGGGCGAACAAACTCCTGAGCGGCGCGAGTCATGATCACCTGAACCCGAATGCCGCGCTCCTGTAGCAGGCGGACGATCTCGGCCGCCTTATAAGCCGCGATGCCTCCGGTCACGCCCAGTGCAACTTTCATATTCTTGCAGGAGGTCGCTACGCGTCCGGAGCTAAGGCCTTGTCGAAGACCTCGGCAGCCTGCTCTACCGCGCTGCGAGTTTCGGGAATCTCCCATTTCACTTTGCCCGCGCGGATTTCATCTTGCGCGATGCGGCAGGGTTTGCGGGAGTTGGTTTGGACCACCGGCGGGGCTCCGGATTGCAATTGACGCGCGCGCCGGGCGGCCACCAGGATATAGCGATAGTTGCTGTCGAAGCCTTCGATCAATTTCATAAATTCTCTCCCCGATGCCGGGATGCAAAGATTTTGATTGCCGAAGTGATGCGCTTCGTTCCTCGGCGGGGGAAGGCCGAGAACCGCTCCACTATTTTCCCACGAATTTCAACTTTGTGGGGAGCGGAGGCCGCACCAACAGGTTACCGAGGTCTAGCTCGGTTTGGCCGACGAGCGAAAGGAGTCGAGAATCGGCTGCAAGCGCTGCCGAACATTCGCCAGCCGGCAGCAATCGGCAAGGCCAACGGTCCTTGTTTCCTCCTCTGAGAGCGCCCGGCCCGAACGCATTAAGCGCTCGCCGCGCACCACCGCCCGCAGTAACTTGATGGAGTCTTCGAGTTGATCGTTCACCAGAATGTAGTTGTAACGATCGTAATTCTCGATCTCACGGGTCGCAGTATCCAATCGCCGCTGGATTACTTCTTCGCGATCCTCGCTGCGCTTGCGCAGGCGTTCTTCCAGCGTCCTGCGATCGGGAGGCAGAATAAAAATGCTGCAGGCACCGGGCAGCTTTTGCTGAATCTGCGCCGCGCCCTGCACATCGATATCGAGCAGAAGGTCGCGGCCATTTTGTTCGGCGTCGCGAAGGAAGCGGCGCGCCGTTCCATAGTAGTCCTTGCCGAACACCTCGGCGTACTCGAGAAACTCGCCGTCGCGAATCATCTTTTCGAACTCCGGTCGCGATATAAAGTAATACTGACGCCCATTGATCTCGCTGCCCCTCGGTGCTCGCGTGGTGTAAGAAATGGAAAACTCCAGGTTGCTTACTTTCTTTAGCAGTTCGTTGACCAGCGTTGATTTTCCCGAGCCGGAGGGCGCAGAGATGACGTACACCAGGGGCTTGTGAGGAGAACTCATTCCAGGTTCTGCACCTGCTCGCGCGATTTTTCGATCTCCGCTTTCATGACGAGTCCGGCCTCCGTGATTTTCAGCGCCTCGCCGGCCAGGCCCGAAGTTTTCGAAAGCAGCGTATTGGCTTCGCGATTCATCTCCTGCAGCAGAAAATCCAGTTTTTTGCCGACCTCTCCGTGTTCGTCGAGCAGACCCAGAAAATGCTGCACGTGGTTCTCCATGCGCACAACTTCTTCCTGAATATCGCTGCGATCGACTAAAAGTGCGGCCTCCTGCAGCACGCGTTCCTTGTCGGGGCTGGAGCCGAGCAATTCTTGCAGACGCGACTGCAGCCGTTCCAGGTAACTCTGCAACATGGAGCGCCGGTGCTCCTGCACGATCTTGACGGCTTCCAGAAGGTGATCCATTCGCTGGCGGAGCTCACGCTCAATGCTCCGGCCCTCCTGCTCGCGCATCTGATTGAGGCGCTCGAGCGCTTCGCCGATAGTGGCCATTACTGCCGATTCAAGCGCTCCATCTTCGGGATCGCCGGGAGCATCGAGCGCACCCGGAATGCGGAGGATGGCATTCAGGTCGGGTTCCGCTGGCACGCCAAATTCGCTAGCGGCTGCGCGAAAAGCCGCGATGTAAGCGCTGACCAGCGGACGATTCAGCGCCAGAGTTTCGCCGCTTCCGCGGTCAACGCTGAGCACAACCTCGATGTGGCCGCGAGCAAGTTTTTCCTTTAACAGCCGCCGGAGTTGCATCTCCAGCGAATCCGCACCCGAGGGCAAACGAAAATGCAGATCGAGAAAACGATGATTCACTGACTTCAAGGCCAACAGAAAGGCGAGATGGCTTCTACCGCGGGAAGAGTGAGCGGCACTATCTCTCCCCGGCTGGCCAACGATTTCGCCTTTGACCTGGGCAAATCCCGTCATTGAGCGGATGGGCATAATCGATTTTAAATTTCTGGTCGGCCGATTTCGGCTAATGATGATTACCTATCTCTCATGAACATCAGCTGGGTCGAGCCGGCTCCAGTTTCTGCTCAAAATCGGCGAACTGCAACTCGTAGAGCCGACGGTACGTGCCCAGCTTGGTCATCAGCTCTTCGTGAGCGCCGATGTCGGCGATAGCGCCATTTTCGATCACGACGATGCGGTCGGCGCGGCGCACGGTAGCAAGGCGATGGGCAATCACGAAAACAGTTCGTCCGCTCATCAAATTATGCAGCGCGGATTGCACCAGCGCTTCCGACTCGCTATCGAGCGCCGAGGTCGCCTCGTCCAGAATTAAGATGGGAGCGTTCTTCAAGAGGGCACGCGCAATGGCAATGCGCTGGCGTTCGCCACCGGAGAGGCGCACGCCGCGTTCTCCAATCACTTCATCGTATCCGGCAGGCAGCGCGCGGATAAAATCATGCGCCAGCGCGGCCTGGGCTGCAGCCTCCACTTCTTTCAATGCGACATTGGGCTGGCCGTAGGCGATGTTGTTGCGAACCGTGTCGTTAAACAAGACAGTTTCCTGAGTGACGATTCCGACCTGCTGGCGCAGCGAAGCCAGCGTTACCTCGCGCAAATCGTAGCCATTGATCAGCAGGCGGCCCTCACTCGGATCGAAAAAGCGCGGGATCAAGTGCACCAGCGTGCTCTTACCCGAACCGCTGGACCCGACGATGGCAACCACTTCTCCACGCCGGACTTCGAGGTTGATGTCGTGCAGAACGCGCGCCTCTTCACTCTCACCACCGTATGTGAAACTCACGTGATCGAATTGGACGGTGTTCGAAAATGCGGGCAAGCGCCGGGCACGCGGTTTTTCGCGGACCTCATCCTCCACGTCCATGAACTTGAAGATTTCACTCGATGCACCGAGGGCCTGCTGAAAGTTGTTATTGAAGAGCGCGAACTTGCGGACCGGATTGTAGAGACTAAACACTGCAGTGATGAATGCGACGAAAACGCCCGGTGTCATCTGGTTATGCGCGATGCGGCCTCGGCCGAGCAGAAGAAGAAGAGCAATCCCCACGCTGCCCACGATATCCATCAGCGGCGAACTGATTGCAGTCGCCGCGACCGAGCGCAGGTTGGCGCGGAACAAACGGAGCGCCGCGCCCCGAAAACGCGAGATCTCCCATTTCTCGCTGTTGAAAGCCTTGACAATGCGGTTGCCTGTAATGGTTTCGTGCAGAATGTTTTGGATCTCTGCAAGCTTGTCTTGCCCCTGCCGCGTTGTGCTGCGAACGCGCGATCCAATTTTTCGCGATGAGTAAATGATGACGGGAACGAACAACAATAGAACCCACGCCAGTTCTCCGCCCAGAACTACAACCACGGCCGCTACCGACAGAAACGTGAAAAACTGCTGCAGGAACTCGGCCAGCACGGTTGACATGGCATATTGCACCCTCTCGATGTCATTGACGATGGCCGAGAGCAAAGTTCCCGTAGTGTGTTTGGAAAAAAATGCAGCGGAGCGCCGCATAATCGCGTTGTAAAGATCGTCGCGCAGATCGGTAATCATGCCGAAGCCTGCGTGATTCACCAGGTACGTTCCCGCATAATCGCAGATTCCCTTCAGCACCGTTGACGCCACTAGGGCGAACGCAACGACAGTCCAGGCATTCGTAAGGCGGGAAGGAACGAACTGTTGCAGCGAGATCGCGTGATGCGTACCGGGGATCGTGAATAGTTGAATGTCCCGCGACCCGGTTTGTGGATTCAAAACCCGGTCGAACACGGGACGGACCAGCAGGTATTTGAAGGCATCGAGCGCTCCCACAAGCGCCATGAGCAGGACGGAAGACAGGATTTGCCACCAATAGGGCAGAGCGTACCGGACCAACCGCATCAGTTGGCGCATACAACTCCAAGCCAACTGAAGCTGCTTCCCGGCGCTGGCATAGGCATGCTGTGCAAGGGCTTATTTTACTGCCGTCACAGGTCGTTTGTCGTTGGCCGTCAGCAGTTCCTCTGTATAGACAACGCGACTGCGGGCGTCCTGAGCGGGCCAATAACGAACTACCAGCGACTAACCACCGAAATTTTACTTCGGCATATCGCGGTGCTCTACCTTCACCCGGTAACCGGCTTTGTGCAGGCGCTTGCCGACCTCTTCGGCGATCATCACGGAGCGGTGCTGTCCGCCGGTGCAGCCGAAGCTGATCGTCAGGTAGCTTTTGCCTTCATGAATGTAGTGCGGCAACAGGTACACCAGTAGATCCGAGATGCGCCGGATAAATTCTTGCGTTTGGGGGAACGAGCGGATGTATTTGGCCACTCGCGGATGGCGTCCGGTGAAGGGCCTGAACTCGGGCACGAAGTGCGGGTTCGGAAGAAAGCGAACGTCGAAGACAAGATCGGCCTCTTCCGGCACTCCGTGCCGGAAGCCAAAACTTACGCACGACACTAAAATGCTTTTCTCTCCAGGCTGCTCGCGAAAACGCTCGGTAACGTGGGCTCGCAGTTCGTGCACGTTGAACTTCGAGGTGTCGATCACAAAGTCGGCGACCGCACGAATCGCCGCCAGATGCTTTCTCTCGGCTTTGATCGAGGCGGTCACAGGCGTGTCGGTGCCCAGTGGATGCGGGCGGCGGGTCTCGCTGAAACGCCGCATCAGCACCGCGTCGGAAGACTCGAGGAAGGCGACCTTCGTCGGAATCATCCGCCGCACAGCTTTCAGAATTCCTGGCAATTGCTCAAGCTTCGAGCCTTCACGGACATCGACCACCAGGGCGGTGCGCCGAATCTCAGCCGATTGCAATGCCATCTCCGCGAAGCGCGGTATCAACTCAACGGGAAGATTATCGACGCAGTAGTACCCCAGATCCTCAAAGGCCTTGAGCACCGAGGCCTTGCCGGAGCCGCTCATCCCGGTAATGATTACCAGTTCTGCGGCATGCTGTGCGGAATGCGCGGGGGTCGACGGTTTCCCTTTGCGCTGCGCGCCTTGGCGCTTTTTGGGCACTGAGGGTTTCCGCGGCGTCATGCCTTGGATAGTAGCACCGAAGGCCGCTCCAGGGACGTGCTTGGCAGGATTCAGATAATGCCTTCTATACTTCTTGCTTTTCCATTTGCCCCTGCTTGTCTCTATCGCGCTCGGACAGGTAAGCTAGTTCGCCATGAAGAAGTTTCAAGAACTCACCGAACGCGAAGTTCTGGCTTTAGCGATTGCTTTGGAAGAAGAGGATGAGAGGGTGTACTCCGATTTCGCCGAAGGACTGCGGCAGGATTATCCCGCTTCGGCGGCGATGTTTGAGGGCATGCGCGAAGAAGAATCCGGTCACCGCCGGCGGCTGATCGAACTTTACCGGCAAAAGTTTGGCGAACACATTCCTTTGATTCGAAGGCAGGACGTTCGCGGCTTTGTGGAGCGTCCTGCGTTGTGGCTGATTCGGCCTCTTCGTATTGAGGCGGTGCGCAAAGAAGCCAGCACGATGGAAGTGGAGACGCGACGCTTCTACGAGAAGGCTGCGGCGCGCACGCAGGATGCCAGCGTCCGGCAACTGCTTGACGACCTCATTAATGAAGAGCGCGAACACGAAGAGCGTGCGCAGGAACTGGACAAAGAGAAGCTGCCGGCGAACGTAAAGGAAGATGAAGAGAAGGCGCAACGGCGACTCTTCGTGCTGCAGATCGTACAGCCCGGCCTGGCGGGGTTAATGGATGGTTCGGTCTCGACGCTTGCGCCAGTTTTCGCCGCGGCGTTCGCGACGAAAAATAGTCATGAGGCGTTTCTCGTGGGTCTCGCCGCTTCGGCTGGAGCGGGCATCAGCATGGGCTTTGCCGAGGCGCTCTCCGACGATGGCAGTTTGACTGGGCGCGGACATCCTTGGGTGCGGGGCGTGATCTGCGGAGCAATGACTGCGCTCGGCGGAATCGGCCACACATTGCCTTTTCTGCTGCGCGATTTCCGGCTGGCTTTGTGGGCTGCTGGTATTGTTGTAGTTGCCGAATTGGCGGTCATTACCTGGATTCGGCGACGTTATATGGATACTCCTTGGGTCTCGGCTGCGCTTCAAGTGGGGTTGGGCGGAGTGCTTGTATTTATCACCGGCGTATTGATCGGGAGTTCTTGAAACATTTCCTCGCTTCCCAGACGTAGCAAACAAGTCTCTACGAATCGATTTAGTTTTTACGGTTGTGTGTCTAGTGGGTGCTTCGCCTTTTCGTAGAATTCGTTTTGCAGTTTCAGGCTTGCGTCATCGGCTTTGACCGCACGGATTGCCTTGACCAAAGTGTCGATCCACCAGTCCATTTGAAATTTGCCTAACTCTTCCGTTGCGGCGGAGCCGTCGCCGGAATAGTGATTGGGAAAGCGCGCGTACCACCAGATTCCGGTGTAGACATCTTCGGGAAGGTTCTGGCGGTGTTGATCTGCGCCGGATTCTTTGTTGGCGCGGTCAAGCTGCACCGTGTCCGGACGCGAGATCATCATCTTCGATGTTTCACTTTCGCCGGCGTGCATGTCGATGGATGTCTTCTTCGCGGGGCCGCCAGATTCGGGAGTGCGCTGATCGAAAACGTAGATTACATAATCGTGCGGCTTGTCCAATTGCGTCTGGGCGAAGTACGGCAACAGACTCTCGTTTCCTCCGTGGCCGTTGACGATAAGCACTTTCTTGCAGCCGTTGCGGGCCATCTCATCGGTAGTTTCCTGCAGCAGCGCGAGTTGCATTTCACGGCTGTAGGCGATGGTTCCAGGCTCGTGACGCGCTTCGGCAATCTGCCCGAAATAGTATTCAGGGAAGACTACGGCATATTCTTTTTCGGCGGCGTGCAGCGCGGCATAACGCACATCCAGCAGATCGGTGCCTAGCGGGAGATGCGGTCCGTGCTTTTCCAGGATGCCGAAGGGCAGCAGGCATGTGCCTTGCGAGCGATGGATGCCCTCGCGGAAATCAGCGGCGGTGAGTTCTTCCCAATGAACAGACAGTTTCGTCTCGGGCGTGACCGCCTGCGCGCGTGCTAGACGAGGCCCGAGCAGAATCGTAAACAGAACAAAGAATGCAACCGCACAAACCGCGGCGCGAGTGTTAGTGGTCATCGGCCTCCTTCGGCGGAAATCTTACCGGTGTTGCCCACTAAGCCGTTTTATGGTGACGAGGCCGGGAACCAATAGTCCCGGCCCCACTACGGAGCCGCCTCTTTACTTCAGGTAGATTTCCTGCATCAACTCCGAGCTGATGATCTCCCGGATCTCCACCCGCTTCTCGGCGAGTTGCTGGCCTTGGGCCTTGCCACCGAGAATCTTGTCGCGGAGCTCTTCGCCTTTGGCCGCCAGTCCGTCCATGGCCGCGTGGTTCTTGTATTCGATGGCCACGCAGATGTCCCAATCTTCGGGGTTGACTTTTGTTTCTTTCAGGAAAACTTTGTAGTCCATGATGATGCCCTGCTTCTTCTGTTCCTCGATCAGGGGCTTGGTGGACTTGCGCAAGCTGGTGAGGTAGTCATCCATGTGGGTGGGCTTGACGCGGATCAACTGAACGCGCCAGACGGGGCCTTCGGTGTAGTGCTCTTGCGCGAGCAACGACGGGGCGAGCAACAGCAGCAAAACGGCTAGACCGTACAGCTTCTTCATAGGCATCTCCAGAATAGTGTGAGTTAACGGCGCGAGGATTGTACGCTTTGTACGGTGCGGCACGAAAGCTGAGCTCCGGGCTTCGGAACTCTCATTTTCGTTGAGACGCTGGCGTTGGTTCTTGTCGAGATAAGACTTGGCGCGCTTGCTCCCATTTTGGGAGAGTCCGGTGGAGCGGATATCAGTACCACCCCTACCGACGCGGTGATTGGAATCATCAGGTTAGCCGGAAATTCGCTGCAAATATCGTTTTTCAAATAACTTAAGTATCAAAGTATAGAGATCGCAGGAGTTGCGGCCGTGGCCGATGAGGCTCGCCGTGGTATGCCTGCCTCAGTCATGATCGCGCGATTCGGGTGACGGAGGCAAGGTTAGATGTCACATGAGTGTGTGGAAACATCGCTCGGAGGCGGACCGCGCTAGTTACGAAATCCGGACCGTAAGCTGCCGACAGCCGAATTGAATCCACTGCTGGTTCGCCAACTCATATCGGCGACAAATGCCCCCCGCAAGAAGATGGCGCTGGAAAAGCGATCGCGGGCGTCACCTGGCAGGCGGGCACTTTCGCGGGCAGACTTATGGTATGAAACGCTGCGAAGGGAGGTCAAAAGGACTGCGGCCCGATACACCTGGGCTGCTGGACGGCCGAGGGCGGCAGTCTCCACATGAGCTTCTACACTGCGGCCGAGCTTCGCTCGGCGGACGGGTCTAAGACCCGTCGCACACAATATTTTATTCCTCGCTGGTTCTTATGGGGCTTCGATCAGCTCCATTTTGCCTTCGCGGGTGCGGTGGAGGATCATCAGTTTGCCCTTGAGATCGCGAAAGATGAAGACGTCGCGATCGCGGAAGTGGGCTTCTTTGATGGCTTCTTCGAGAGTCATGGGGCGCATGGCCACCGATTCGCTTGTACGCACCAAGTGCACTTCGGTGGTCTTGGCGACTGGGGGATAGCGGTGCACGGCTACCGGGACGGCGGTTTTTTCGGTCAGGCCCACGGCGGTCTGCAGGCCTCCGCCGTCAGCCGGTGCGGAGTGGCCGTTCCACTTCTTAACTTCTTCGCTTTTGCGGGCGGAGCGTTTTTTCGATTGCCAACG
This sequence comes from uncultured Acidobacteriaceae bacterium, assembly GCA_963789875.1. GTDB lineage: Bacteria > Acidobacteriota > Terriglobia > Terriglobales > Acidobacteriaceae > Sulfotelmatobacter. Next base: position 1,022,147 of record CAWBMI010000004.1, read on the forward strand.
GGTTTTGTATTTCAGCGCTTGCTTTTCCAGGTGGTCGAGGGCTTCGCTGACGGCGATGGCCATGTCTTTAGCTTGGGCCAGGCCGACAATAGGGCCGTTGCGCGGGCTGATGGTGATTTCGGCTTTGTGGCGGTGTTTTTCTACCGTCAGGATTACCTTGGTTTCGAAACGGTCGCCGAGGATTTTGCGGATTTTCGCGAGGCCGGTTTCTACCTCTTTGCGGATGGTAGGAGTTACTTCGTAGTGACGTCCGGTGTATTCCACGTTCAAGAGCGCCCTCCTTAGTTATTGGTTAGATTGATCGGGCACTGCAGTTGGTGTGTTGAGTGGCTTTTCTGCCGTCCCTGCCGGGACTCGCTCCGTTTCGTGATCCTACCCCGCACTTACGTGCGGGGCTAACATATACCGCCCTTATCAGGGCTGGAGCCTGGTGATTTCATCGTTAGTTTTTAGTCTTTATCCAGCAAGTCATCATGATTTCTTCAGCCGTCTCCGGTCCATCGTAATTCTTACAATCCGCAATTAACATCATTCTTTTACCCGGCGCTGGTGGGTGCTGGGGATGCGCATGTCTTCGCGGTACTTCGCAACGGTGCGGCGCGTTACCTGGATGCCTTGCGATTGCAGGATTCGCGTGATCTGCTCGTCGGTTAGGGGGCGATTCGGATCTTCTTCGTCGATTAATTTCTTGACACGGCGTTTCAGGATCAACAGGCTGGTGTTGCCGCCTTCGGGGCCTTGCACGCTCTCGCTGAAGAAATAACGGAGTTCGAAGACCCCCTGCGGGGTGTGGGCGTATTTGCTAGCCACAGCGCGGCTTACCGTGGAGGGGTGCACGCCGATCTCTTCGGCGACTTCCTTGATCATCATGGGCTTGAGCTGGTCGATGCCTCTTTCGAGGAAATCCTGCTGGCGGGCGACGATGCAGTAGCAGACTTTGGTGATGGTCTGTTTGCGCTGCTCGATGTTCTTGATCAACTGGATCGCGCTCTTGTAGCGCTCTTTCACGTAGTCGCGAGTGTTTTTGTCGTTAGTCTCGCGGGTGACCAGCTTTTTGTAAGCTGGGTTCAAGCGAAGCTGGGGAAGATCGTCTTCGTTCATCAACACCAGCCACTCGTCGCCGTGCTTGATGAAGGCTACGTCCGGCTCGATCAGGCGGGCCTGGACTTTGTTGTAGCGCAGGCCGGGGCGGGGATCGAGTGTACGGATGAAGTCGAGAGCCTGCTGCACCGCTTCTGCGGGACGGCCAATGGCTTTGGCGATTTCTTTGTGCTGCTTGCTTTGCACGGCACGCAGATGCTGATCGACGATGGCGATGGCATCTTCTAAGATCTGAACGGTGCCGTTGCCGTTAGCATTCTTATCTCGAAGCTGGCCTCCGTTCTTGTGTTGCGCCAGTTGCTGCTGGTGATAATGCAACTGACGGAGCAGGCATTCGCGCAGGCTGCGGCAACCCACGCCGGCGGGATCGAGCTGGCGAACTACCTCGAGGGCTTCCTGAAGATCGGCGGGGTTGAAGTTGGATTTGTAGACTTGGTGCAGAGTTGGGGCTGGCGCTGCGGGAGCAGGAGCGGCAGCGGCACCGTCTCCGTTGCGCGGAGCGACAAAGTTCTCCGTCGATTGGACTGGCGAATTGTTTATTTTTTCGAGGAGCCTTGAGGCAACAACGCTCGCGCCGGGAAAATCTGAGGCGTTCGCAGCCGCGCCTATCAGTTCGTTGAGATCCTTTCCTTCCAAACCTTCAGTTGACGCGCCGACAGAAACATTTACAGCTGGATTCGACGTGGGCGCTACGGACATGTTGTCGTCGGTGGCGTTATCCGACGCTTCGGGTGATGATTCGTCCTCGCCGAGTCCCAGGGCTTGAGCTTCGCTCACGATATTTCTAGCGGTCGCGGCGTCGGCTTCGGGAGGTGCGGGAGGAGCTATGCCCAACATCTCTTCGTCGCTGGCGATCAGATAACCGTCTTCGTTGAGGTTGCCGAGGATCTGCTCGGCGGCTTCGCGGACCTCGGGGCGCAGGCTCAGCGCTCCGAGTTGCCAGGCCAGATGATCCGTAAGGTTTGTGGGCTTGGAGAGGAAGTTTTCAAATGACGGACGCTCGATCTCTTCCATCTCGCCTCGGGTGCGATAACCGGGGTCAAGATAGTCCTGGAAGAACGAGCCGAAGTCGATTTCTTCGAAGGGATCTTTCTTTTCGGCCGTGATGGGAGCTTCGTCAGTGGAAGTCTTGGCAGTGAGCCGGTCGCGATCTTCATCTTTGCGGCCGACTTCGTCGATCAGCGGGACGGATTCTTCGAGTTCCTCGAGGACGGGGTTCTCGACCATCTCGGCATTGATCATGTCCTTGAGCTCAAGCTTGTTGAGCGCGAGGACGGAGACCATCTGCACCAGGCCGGGGGTGAGGATCTGTCGCTGGGATAGTTTGACGCTCAGTTTGTGTTGCAGTAAGACCATGTCGTTAGTCGTCGGTCGTTCGTCGTTCGTCGTTCGTCGTCAGCTATTCGAGCTTGTCGAGTCGATCATTATGGCTGTCAAAGCGGTTTTCATGCATCTCCACAATTCGCAGCAACCTGGCTGTGCCTTCAGCAACTTCGGTGACCAGCTTTGCCGAACGGTCAAGTTGGCGATCATGTTTTTCGCTTCTAGCGACGATAACTCTAAATTGCGAGTCAAAGCTTCCAGGCGTTCGTCAATCGTCATGGCCGCCTTCCCCTCGGCGCCTAAAGGCGCTCACGTCGCGAACCCTAGCGGCACGGCTAAAGCCGTACCCTGATACGAATCTGCTGCCTCGCGGCGCGACTGAAGCCGCACACTTTCAAATCCTGTTTGCCAACGACCAACGACTAACGACCAACGACGTTTTTCTCACACCAGCGAAAAGCTTTCTCCCAGATACACGCGTCTTACTTCCGGATCGCTGGCCAGTTGTTCGGGCTGGCCGTGGCGGAAGATTCTGCCGTCGTCGATGATGTAGGCGCGATCGGTCACTGAAAGAGTTTCGCGCACGTTGTGGTCCGTAATCAACACACCGATGCCGCTGGCCCTAAGACTAGAAATAATTTTCTGCAGGTCGAGGACGGCGATGGGGTCGATGCCGGAAAAAGGCTCGTCGAGCAGGATGAAAGTGGGATTGATGCAGAGGCAGCGGGCGATTTCGACGCGCCGGCGCTCGCCGCCGGAGAGTGCGTAACCGCGATTCTGCCGAATGTGCTCCAGGCCCAGTTCATCGATAAATTTCTCCATCTTCTCGCGGCGCTCGTGCCACGACATGGGCTGAGCTTCTAAGACCGCGAGAATGTTTTCTTCCACGGTTAGCTTGCGAAATACCGATGCTTCTTGCGGGAGATAACTGATGCCATACTGGCGCGCCCGCAGGTACATGGGAACGTCAGTAATGTCGTGGCCGTCATACAGCACGCGGCCAGTGTCTGGGGGGATCAGGCCGACGATGGCATAAAAACTTGTCGTCTTGCCGGCGCCGTTTGGGCCCAGTAGCCCCACCACCTCGCCTTGCTCTACGCGCAGGCTGACACCATTCAGAACGCGGCGGCCACGATACGACTTGCCAATTTCATCGGTGGCTAGGGTACGCATTTATGTTGCCAATTATTTTTGTTTGGCGACTCGCGTCTGAGTTACCACAGGAGTTTTAGCTTCGCCTTCTACGAGCACCCTATCATCGCGCCTATAGAAAGTCAACGAAACGCCGGTAATTCTGCCCCGTTCGGCATCAAAAATGCTAGGCGGTCCGCCGGTGAGTACAAATTTGTCGTCGGCTGAGGTATAAACCAGGGTCTGGCCTTCCGCGCGGCGGTCTGGCTGAACGATCACGACGCGGCCTTGGGCGACCATTCGATCCAACCGCCCTGAACCCGCAAGCGATTGACTACCAGAGGTTTGGCTCCTTGGGACCAGGTAAACATCCAACGTGCTGGAGGTTGCCGAGAAGTTGGGGCCTTTGGCTTGAACGCCACCCTCATATTGGGCTAGGCTCTCTAGATCCGAATAAACCAGGCGCGATGAAGTGATGGTGATTGGCGTGCCTGTGCTGTCTTTTTCCTCAGTTTTTCCATCGTTTTTCCGCTTTTTTTCCGCGCGAGAATTCAGTTGCGGCGCGCCGGGGGGACTCGACTTCGCCTGAACCAACACAGTTGTGACCAGTTGTCCAGCGGTGCCTTGGGCGACGAGAGACCGGTGGTCGCGATGAAACTCGATCGTCGGGGCCTCGATGACGTTGGCGTCCTGCCATAGGCGTGCATTGCCCTGATAAAGAGCTACGGCAGTTGAGTTGTGTGCTGTCATGGTTCCCGCAGTTACGTGGATAGGCGACGACGATGCGAGCAGCGCGCCGGATGGCTGTTCTTTGAGGTCGCTGTAAGTTGTCTTAACGTTGCCCTCGGCGAAAGCGTCGTCGGTGGTTCGATTCACACGGATCGTAGTGGCGGTGGTGACCATACTTCCCTCGGCCACACGGGGGCTGCCGGTTAGAACGAGAAGTCCGTCGATGGGCGTGTAGACGGCTTTGCTGGCCCAGGCTTGCGTGCGTTTGTCTGAGGGCTGGCCGTCATCGTAGACGACACTTCCCTGCTGCACGATGGACGAAATCCCCCCTTCAGGAAGAAATGCGGCGTCGAGAGTTTGGCTGGTGCTGACACGATCGTGAGTGCCGGGTGTAGAACTGACGATCCTGGCATCGGGCGCGCCGTGGATGGATGACAGGCGACTGCCGCCGTTGGGAGTAGGCGCAAACTTCGCGTCAAATCGGCCGGCGGTGACGACCGTGCGCTGCGGGGACGCATTTGGGTTTTCTGCGGCGGTCGTGTCGGAAAGATGCGCCTGTGAAATCACGATCTGGGCCGCGCCTGAAGTCTGCGCGTGATCAAGACGTTTTCCCTCAGCGACGAAGAAGTCGATGACGGGTGCGGTGATGTCGAAATGCTGCTGAGCGGAATTCGGCGCGGTTGGTTGGGACGAGGCTCCGGGCTGCGCCAGCTTCACGCCCTCCGAGGCATGAACTTTTTGTAGCTCATTCTGTCCTACAAAATCCAAGACCGCACGTCCGGCATCTGCCTGCATGGGCTGCGATCCGGCGCGCTCGACATGCACGTTGCCGGTCAGCGTAGCTGTGTGCAATCGATTTTGCTTGCCCGTGAGTATCGCTTCGGCCTGATCGGAGCGGGCGAGCATGGAGTCGCCGTCTTTTGAGTTCGCTTCCGCGTTCACATTTCCCTGGGCCACCACACGCTGCACTTCGTTCTCGGGACCAAGGAAGAACGTGGCTTCGTCCGACAGAACGATACCCTTCTCAGGACGCACTAACCGAGGATGATCGAGGACGATAAGGCGCGGCTCGCGGGTAATTCGCGCTTGCTCGGCAACAAGGTTGGAGTCGGCCGCTCCGGCCATCGTCAGGTGAATCTGGGACGTCAGCGTGAGAGTGTTGCTTTTGGCGGCGTATTGCACGCCCACAGCCCAGCCGCTCGCCTGGGGAGTGCGGAAATCCACGCGGGCAGCAGTAGAGGCGTTGCCGGTTTCGCGGTTGAAGATCAAGTCGCGGGTCTTGAGGTGGATCGGATTCTTGAGCTCTTTCGGAGTGGTTTGATCGGGCGCCGTATCACCCCCGGGGTTGGCTTCGAGATCAATCTGCACGTCGCCAAGAGCGGTGACGTCGCCGGATTTTGGATCGTAGGCGAAATCGTCGCCGTAAATCTGATCAAAGCGCGAGGTATCGCGGCCGTAGAGAATGATGCTGACATTGTGCAGTTCGGCGTGGCCGTTGAGCTTGAACTCTTTTACATCTTTGGCGCGGATGGTAAAAATCGTGCGGCCGCCCTCGGATTTGGAAATTTGAAAACCCTCGGCAGTTTGGCGGATATCGAGGCCGATCTTGCCCGGGAACCCTTTGAGGACGCTGAGCTCGCGCAGGCGGGCGTAGAGATACATGCCCGCGATTACGGCGATGAAGAGTACGGCGATCACAATCAGCCAGCGCCGCAGGCGATAGATGGGCAGGGGCATGAGAGTTCAGTTTAGCCCAAGAGAAGCGACAGTTCCGGTGCCGGTGGACCACCACGACGTTTCACGCTGGTCTTTGTGGCTTGCTATGCCAGACTTGCCAGAATGAACGCCAAGAGTCTCCCTGGTTTGCTCTATCTGGCTGCCGTCGTATGAGCTGTGGTGGAAAGCGTAAGCGCTGGATGACGTTATTTTGGATTCTAGTTAACCTAGCCGCCGTGATCGCGGTGGCATGGCTTCTCAGCCTTATTTGGCCGAGGAGCGCGGCAGTTCTTGGAGACACGGCGGGGTTTTTGTCATGGCTGTCTGCCTTCGTGGGAATACAACACATGCGAGCTAACAGACGGCCGGCCGCTGGGCCTAAGGCATAGATATAGATGCGGCGCGCCGGCCTTTTCACGTTGACGCTATTGTTTTCCAAACCTTTTGTAGATCGCCAGCAACCGCTGTTCCTCGTCGGCTGGTAAATCGACAAATGAGTGGCCGCCAGTAAATGAGCTGCTGCTCGTTGGCGACGATGGCATTTGAATACCTACATGCATCGCTACGCGCTTTATTTTTAGGTTATTCCCTTGCGTGAAAATGAACACATCATACTCGTTGCCGATACCATCCTTGATGATCATTCTCTCACCCGAGGGAACCGTTCCCCCTAACATTGCGATAAATCGCAGCAATACCGCCGTCGAGAAGGTGTATTGTCTCCTGGTGCACGGACTCCATGCCACGAACTCCTCTCAAAATCAAAATTATAGACCGCCCTTACGCTGCCAACCTGAACGCCTTGCCAAATTTCGGTGACTTTCGGGGCTTACTTGAACGGTAGGTCCACCTCGGAATAACTGCCCGGTGTCACGGCGTTCACGGCAGCGGCTATCCTTCGAACATGGCGTTGCACAATACGCCATTGCGAATTTCCGAGGACGATAATCGCAATCGACCGGACTCTTAAATTCTGCTGCGCCGCAATACTTTTATCAGTCGTCAAAAGCGCTGCGAATCCGGCTTCCTCGGCGGCTTTGAGTAGCTCCCCGTTAACGAGCTTATCCCAGCCGACTTCCTTCGCCTGAGTGACGGTGTGACCTTCCAGGAATGGGATGAGCGGCGCCGGCGTACCCTGATCAAAGAGAATGCGCATCGGAGGACGCTTCCGGAGAAGCTGGCGAATGCCGGGCGACTGGCGGTACGTCGAGACTCCGGGCGGCAAAGTCGAGCACTGCGACGATCTGCTCCCGGGTCACGGCGAACCACTCCATGATCTCCTCGATGCTTGCTCCAGATTCGAGATTCTCGAAAACGGTAGCCACCGGCATGCGGGTGCCCTTGAACACCCAGGCGCCGCTGCGCTTGCCGGGAACGCTTTCGACGGCTGGACATTGAGACCAATCGAGGGCTGCCATTTCTAACCTCCTCTACCTCAGCCTTATTATTACATTCCCGGACTTCGATTCGATGCTATTCACTACTTCTGCCCAGATCGAAGGGGAGACCCGCTGCATTCTGGATCCTGAAATCCCGGAGGGTGAGTTCGATTCCGCCGAAGTCGGGATGGTCGTTGTGGCCGATGGTGAAGGCGATGTCGATGGCGTCTCCGGCTAGAAGCGGGGAATGCTGTAGGCGTTCGGCCATGTGCCAGCCCAGAGCGTCGAAGACAGTTCTCAGTTCTCGGTCCTCAGTTCTCAGTTTAACGGCTACGGCTTTTTCGCTGCGGCGGATGGCTGCGCCATCGGGATGACAGCTTGGCGTGGCTAGAACTGCTTCTGCCGAAAGTTCTTCTTTGCCTTTATCTTCTTGCGCCAGAGTGGGTGAGAATTCGTGTGAGTTGAGGGCTTCTCCGGCCTTGAGTTTTAGCTTGATGTGTTTGTCTTTCAGAATCTTCGGCGGGGCGATTAGGCGCACGCCGCGGGCGGCGAAAGCGGGCTCGTGATTGCCTGCGCCGTAAGGCTCCAGAAGGCGCAATACCTGATAAAGCACGGGAGTGATTTCGGCCAGATCGAGTTCCGCTTCCACATCGAGCACGGGATCGAAATCCGCCAACGTCAGGCGAGTGCGGGCGAAAGCATCTAACTCCGATCGTAGTTGCAGCACATTTGCGGAGGGCATGGAGAAGCCGCAGGCGTGGGAGTGGCCGCCGTAGCGTGTGAAGAGGTTGCGCGACGATTCGACGGCTTCTAGCAAGTGAAAGGCGCGGATGGAGCGGCCGGAGCCGAAAGCTTCTTCGCCTTCGCGCGAAATGACAATGGCCGGTCGATGGTAGCGCTCGACCACGCGGGTGGCCGCGATGCCGATGACGCCGCGGTGCCAACCCTCGCCATCGACCACGATGCAGTAGGACTCGCACAGCGCGGGATCGCCGCTTACGCGCTCTTCCACCGCGCGCAGGATTCGCCGTTCTTCCTCCTGGCGGGCGGCGTTGAGCGTGTCGAGCTTTGCTGCCAGTTCGCGCGCGCGGTTCGCGTCTTTGACGCTGAAGAGTTCGATCACGTCGCGGGCGATATCCATCCGCCCGGCGGCGTTGATACGAGGCGCGATGCGGAAGGCAACTTCGGTGGACGTGGGCGGGCGCTTGTTGGAAATCTGCGCTACTTCGAGCAACGCTTTCAGCCCGGGGTTTACTGCGCGGCGCAGAGCGTCGAGACCTAGTTTGGCGAAGACACGATTTTCGCCGGTCAGCGGGACGGAATCCGCAATCGTCGCGATCGCTACAACTTTCGCAAACGAGAGCAACATGCGGGTCTGATCTTTGGCGTCCAGGCGGCGCTGCATGAGTGCCTGCGCCACTTTGAGGGCAACGCCGGCTCCGCAGAGTTGCTTGTAGGGATACTCGCATCCTGATTGGTTGGGATTCACGACTGTTAGCGCTTTCGGGACGCCGTCTGGGCCGGGCAAGTGATGATCGGTGACGATTAGATCGACGCCGAGGCGCTGCGCGGTTTCTGCCGGAGCGAAGGCGCGAATGCCCATGTCGACGCTGATGATTAACCGAATTCCCGCGGCCGCGGCGCGCTCGATTACGTCATCGCGGAGATCGTAGCCTTCGCGAATGCGGTGGGGAACATGAAAGTCAGCCGCGCCGCCGCAGAGTTCGATTGCAGTCTTGAGGATGATGACCGCCATGGTGCCGTCAACGTCGTAGTCGCCGTAGATGAGGATGGGCTCTTTGCGTTCGATGGCCGCGTCGATGCGGTCGACGGCGGCGCGCAGGCCGGTCATCTGCTCGGGGGCATGAAGATGATTGATGGATGGGGCTAGAAAGCGAATGGCTTCGTCCGGATTCGACATGCCTCGCCGAATCAGCAGGCGGGCCAAGGTATTAAGAGGGTTGGCGCGACCGGAACCATTCGTCGCGGGAGCGTCCGCTGCGAATTTGCGGCCAAACCAAAATGGAGAGGAATCGTATAGAGATGCCGACAGGCTCTGCACTTGGGCTGGGTCTTCAGCCGCCAGTTCCCAGCGCACGGCTAGTTCTCGTCGTCCTGATCCGGTTCGTCGATGGGGATGCCGCCGAAATCTTCCGACATCTCCAGCAGGTGCTGGTAGCGATCGTACCAATCGGTGCTGCACTCGCAGAGAAACATCGATCCCTGATAGGCCCAGCCAAGCTGCAGAAAACCGATCTTACCCACGTGCGCACGCAGCCAGCGGGCGTCTTCAACGTCGTCGCTGTCGGAGAATTCGGAATTCGACAGCCGCTGCACCAACTCGTCTAACTCGGAGCGCTCCAGTTTCCAGGAATGCATGGTCAGGAACGGGGCGCCGGCGCTCTTGGCCAGTTCAACGAAATCCTTCCAGCCGTCGGGATTGGTGCCCGTCTCCCACATGATGCATTGGACCTCTTCGTAATCCACGTAGCCGTGGAAGCGGCTCATGCCATGGCCTTCGATGAAGGCAATCATGTCATCGCGGATTATTGTTAGGTCTTCAGGCGTGGGCGACATAGCTAAGGTTCAGAGAGCATTGTATGCCGTTTGGCATGACCGTTGCCAGCGCTGACGGTTCGGCTTTGAAAGAAACCGCTGAGTTCCGCCCAGCGGACAGCCGAGGGCGGCTGTTGTAGCAACATGAATTTGTCACCCTAACGGCAACATGAAAGTTCCTTCTGACCAACGCGAATGTCCTGTCTATAAGGATGGCAGCCCTGCTAGACATCGTCCCTTCGCGGCATGAGCTGTCATGGACGGTGCGGAATCGCACCGGAAAGAAAACACTGCTCCCGCGCTTCGTAGCCAAGGTCGAGATCCGATATGAACTGATTAACATCGACGGTTCGCCTACAGACTCAAGTCTTACGGATGCCGCGTATCACTGCAGCAGGTATATGCTCGTGAAAATCCGTGCGGAGTTCTTAGCTTCGATCGGTTTCTCGCTGTTGGACTGTAGCGTAAAGGCATCTCAGATGCGCCTTGAAGATAGCGTCATCGAAGTCAGCGGCTTAGTGTGCAACGACTATGCCCGAAGAGAATGTGAAACGCCAAAGCGAGCTTGCACGGAAGGATGTGAACCAGAAGGCTGCGCAATACGGATGGTACGTGTTCCAGAAAGATATACCGCACTCCGATTCCTATTTCAGATCGGCCAGAGAAGGCATGCCGATCAGCCGTACAAAAGGGACGCATGGGATGGGAATCCTTCTGACTCAACGCGAATGTCCTTCCTCTCATGGGGTGACATTTTCACGTTGCCGTTAGGGGGTGACAGAATTATGGAGCTAAAACAGACAGCCGAGGGCGGCTGTCCCCACATGCAACCGTCGTGTTACACTTTTTAATTCGCATACAAGAATTCTTTAAACCAGCGCCTGCTGATACAGGACACTCGATCCGCACATGCTTCTTTCCAAGGAATATGTGGGCTACCTGGCCCGCGAAGTTACCAAGAAATTAATAGCGGGCAAGGCCATCGAGACTTCGGCTGTGCCCAAGGTCACGGAGCGGGTACACGCCGCTCTGCTCGAAGAAATGACGCTCGAAGACCGCATCAATGACGAAGTGCGCGTCATCCTCGAAGCTTACTCCGACGAGATGAACAAAACCGGAGCCAACTATCAGGAGATGTTCCGCAAGGTGAAGAGCGAGTTGGTGCGTAAGTATAAGGCGGTGCTGTGAGGCTGAGCCGCGACAAAGTGAACGTGCTGGCCCGCGCGGTCGCCGACGCGCTCAAGGCAATGGACGAAGTCGATTTCATCGAAGACCCCAACACCATCCGGCAGGAAACCCGCACGATTCTCGAAAACCTTCTCAACCATGAGGAGCGCATCGATCAGGCCGCCCGGCAGAAGATCGAGAGCCAGAAGCGCACCATCCTTGAAGGCTCGCAAGAGTGGGACATTCTCTACCGCAAGTACTACAACGAGGAAGTGAAAAAGCTGGGGATCTAATTCCCAACCAGTTGTGCAGGGAGTGCCGAAGAAGTTCCAGGGTTAGGCTCGCGGGCAATGGATTTACTGTGGCAAGCCCAGCCCTTTAAGAAGGTCGATGTAACGAGGATCGCTGTGCCACTGCTCCAGCGGTCGAATGGTTTTTATAGATTCCAAGGCTCCGGCCTTTTCCGCTCGCGCTTTTTCCAGCCATGCGAAGGTTTGTTCTTTGTCCCCAAGGTAAGCGTAGGCATAGGCGATCTCAGCGGGGTCCACATAGCGGCGTTTTGCGAGTTGCTTTCTTAATTCGATTTCGCGCGCCACAGACGCCTTAAAACCTGACTGAGCATAAACTCTATCTGCATCTTCGGCGATCGCCAATTCTTCCTGGTCGTTAGACAGGGCAGCAGACCTTTTCCATTCCTCTATCGAAAGGTCGTATTTACCCGTTTCTCTGTAGGCAACTCTAAACATGTTGTGGACATAGGCAAAATTGGCATCCATCTCCAGCGTCTTTTTCAATTGATCGATGCACGGGTCAAACTGGCGTGCATTGCACAATACCTGTCCCAGGTTCGAGTTATATTGCAGATTTAACGGATCGAGTTCAACGGCGCGGCGAAGCTGGGAGAGGGCCTCCTGGTCACGATTTTCCCATGACAAGAACAGCCCGTACCAATGATGAGCGTTGGCGAGATTCGGGTTCAGTTCAACGGCGCGTTTGAATTCGACTTCCGCATCAGCAAAATTCATCAGACTCCAATTCGCGGCGGCTAGGGCGGCGTGAGCGTTTGCCGAAGACGGGTCGATCGCCAAAGCCCTCCCCGCTGCCGCCTTCGCTTTCGGAGCAGCCTCGTTCTCTGGAATGGGCTCGTAGTCGGGCGCAGCGACGTAATAGTCAGCCAAACCAGCGTACGCATCAGCATAGGCCGGATCTTTTTGTATTGCCTGATTGAATTGGTCTTTTGCTTTTTCGAGCGACTGCGGCGTGCGCTGCCCCCAGTAGTAAATGCCTTTGAGATAAAGCTGATAAGCCTCGGGATCGTTCGTGCCGCCCTTGGCGAGCTGCGTTTTAGCTTCGCCCGACAGGCGCTCGCGCAGCTTTGCCGAGATGGCTCCCGTAATTTCCTTTTGTACTGCCAGTGCGTCGGAGAGTTTGCGATCGTATTGCTCTCCCCATAAATTGCGGTTGGTCCGGGCATCGATTAATTCCGCGCTGATAATCAGTTGATCGCCGCGCTGTACGATTCGACCGGTGATCAGGGCCTGCACCTTCAATTCCTTCGCTACGGTTTGAGGATTGATATCGCGCCCCTTGAATCGCGACACGGACGAGCGTGCCATCACCGCGAGATTGGGAAGCTCCGAGAGATTATTGATCAAACTCTCAGTGATGCCATCACTTAGATACTCGGAGTTGGGGTCGTTGCTGGCATTCACGAATGGCATGACTGCGATGGATGAGATTTCCTCGCGATTGTTTCGATTCGTCCAAAGAAACGCGCCAGCCGCCAATACTGCCACCGCCACAACACCGCAAATTGCCATGACTAGAGTCTTACTTTTCGCCGGGCTGTGCGTTTCCGACGCAACTTCGACGCGGGCCGAGCTGGAATCGCGGCGCAAACGTTTTAGATCGGCGAGCATTTCTGCGGCGCTCTGGTAGCGCAAGGCCCGATCTTTTTCCAGCGCTTTGTTGATAGTTCGATCGAGTTCGGCAGGCAAGTCCCGATTAACCCGCGTGGCCGACGCCGGTGTTTTATGCAGAACGGAATCGAAGATCACCGCCGATGTATTTCCAGTGAAGGCCATATGCCCTGTGGCCATTTCGTAGAGGACTGCGCCGAAAGAGAATAGGTCCGTGCGAGCATCAAGTTCTTCGCCTCGGGCCTGCTCTGGCGACATGTAGGCAATAGTGCCTACCGCGGTCCCTGGGCTCGTCAGGTTCTCATCAATTGTCGCGCCTTCCGCGCCGGGGGATTGCGCTCCAGTGAGCTTGGCGAGTCCGAAATCCAGAATCTTGGCTTGCCCACGCTTCGTGATAAGAATGTTTGCTGGCTTGATATCTCGATGCACAATCTTCTCGGTATGCGCCGCATCCAGCGCATCGGCAACCTCGATTGCCAGCGACAGAAGAGTATCGGTTTCCATCGGAAGGCCATTGATGCGATGTTTTAGCGTAAAGCCGTCGAGAAATTCCATGGCGATGAAGGCCTGACCGTCCTCCTCGCCGATGTCGTAGATGGTGCAGATGTTTGGGTGGTTCAGGGCAGATGCGGCTTGTGCTTCGCGCTGGAAGCGGGCCAGCGACTGCGGATCGCGCGCCACCTCCTGGGGCAGAAACTTGAGCGCAACGAAGCGGTGCAGCCGCGTGTCTTCGGCCTTATAAACCACCCCCATGCCGCCGCCACCCAGCTTCTCGACAATCCGGTAGTGCGAAATAGTTTGCCCAATCACTGGCGCAGAATCTTACGTTGCTGAAACCGGCAAGTCAATGAAGCCGCTGATTACTGCAGCTTCGCGTACTCCGCCTTGGCTTCTTTCAGGATTGGGATGTCGGGGTCGGCGTCTTTCCAGAGAGTGAGGAAATCCTGGTAGGCGGCTTTGGCTTTGGCGGTGTCGCCGGAGAGAGCGTAGGCGCGGGCGAGTTGGAGACGCGCGATCGCGGCTATGGGGAAATTTTGCACGATGGTAGCGTGATCGGTGAATTTCTGGAATTCGGCGGCGGCTGCGGGACCGTTCTTTTCCGCGAGATAAGCCAGGCCGCGGATGTAGGGAGGATACATCGCAGTGCCCGGTGGAGGGGATCCGAGTTCGTAGGGAAGTGAGGGCTCCAGAGCCACGACCGCGCGGTCCGGCGCCTGTTGCGCCAGGGCGATGGAAGCTTCGATCACCGGGAACCAATAAACTTTCAGATAGGTGTTGCCGGGCTCGGACTTTCGCAAACCTTCGAGCAGAGTTTTCGATTGAGTGGTTTCGCCGGAGCGTGCCAGAGCCACCGCCGATAGCACTTTCACATCGCGCCCCGGAGCGAGCGCCAGGGCACGACTAACGCTTTGCCGGGCAGCCGCGACATTGCCCATCTCCGCTTCACGAAGTGCGTGGTAAGCCAGCCACTGCGCGCCGGTTTCTTTGGCGTCGGCCCGAACAGCGGAGTCGGTGGCGCGCCGGGCGAGGTCGCGGGCTTTTTCCAGCCGCCCATAATAGGCTTGGGTGTCAGCGTGATTGCTGAGCACCTGGTCTTCTTCGCCGGGGCGGCCTGCCGCCCACGCCACCTCTCGATCCATTTCGGCGTTGTCGCCGGAAAGGAAGGCCAGGCCATAAAAATCGGACCGAATGATGAGTCCGTCAAAACCTTTCTGTTGCGCTTCCTTCAACACTCGCCGGGCATCGTCGAAGCGGTTGACGTTGATGTACAGGCCGGCCAGATTGCCATAGCCCACGATAGTTTGTTCCAGTTTTTGCTGGGTCTCGGTTTCCACGATCGCCTTGTCGTATTGGCCCAGCGCGGCATAAATATTACCGAGATTACCGTGAGGCACCATATCCAAGGGATAGCTCTTCGCCCAAAGTTCGTAGGCTTCGGTGGCCTTCTCGATTTCGCCGGTGACCTTGTCGAAGTAAAAAGCGGAGATGCGGTAGCGCTCGCGTTCGCTGACGCGGTCGCGCAAGGCATAGGCTTTCTTGGCGTTTTCGGCGGCCAGGTCGGCGCGCCCGAGGTTTCCGTACTCGACGGCGATCCCGGTATAAGCCATGGCGAAGTTGGGGTCGAGTTCGATAGCCCGCTTCATGAAGGGAATAGCTTCCGCGTCGCCTTTTGTACGTCCGGTGGTAATGCCCATACTGTACGCTTTGAGCGCTTCGAGCGAAGGCGTGGTCGCCTCCACCGGCACATCGAACTTCTGCACCGAGGCTAGCGATTCGCCGAATTTCTCGCGCAGGCTGGCGGCTGCTTTGCTCAGCGCCTTCAGCACGTCCTGTTTGCTGGCCGCTTCTTCCTGCTCTTTGGCGAGCGTGTCCCCATTGCTGCACCCGACGGCGTCGATGCCCAGCACATATTGGCCGCCGAGATTTGAAATAGAGCCGAGCACGATGGCTTTGCTGCCGGTGCGGATGCAAAGCTCGCGGGCGGCGTCGCGGGTGATGCGCGTGTCGGGCTGGCGGCCCATCAGGCGCAGGGTTTCGTTTACTTTGCGATCCGAGAGAATATTGATGAACGGGGACTGTCCCAGTTGCACCGCGAGGGCCTGCTTAAGCGCGTCGTCGAAGACCGGATCTCCCGTTTTGTTGTCGAAATCGGCGAGGACGACCGTGTCTTTTTCCGAAAGAGGCGTAGCTTTTGCGGCGGGCGATGAGGAGTGCGAGCGCAGGTAGAAGGCTGTGCCGACGGCAGCCGCCAGTAAGACTGTGGCTGCGGGAACGAGAATCCTCCAGAGTTTTTTTGGCGCTGCGGGAGGCTCTGCAACCTGCACCGAACTCGAGGACAAAGACGGAGCGGCCACGGGCGAGGAACCCGATGCTGACGATGGCCGCCAGCCTGCTTCACTTTGTGAGATCGCCGAAGCGTTTTCCTGCGCGATCGGCACCGATCCGGAAGCCGCCGAAACGCCGTGCCGCGATTCGGTCTCGCGCTTCAGCCGCTTCAGGTCAGTGCGCATATCGGAGGCGTGCTGATAGCGCAGGTCGCGGTCTTTCTCCAGGGCCTTGTTGATGATGTCTTCCAGCTTCGAGGGCAGATTCGGGTTCAGCCGCACCGCGGCGACTGGATCGCGCTCCAGAATCTCGGTGAAAATCACCGCCGAACTTTCTCCGCGGAAGGGCAACTGCCCGGTGGCCATCTCGTAAAGCACGGCGCCAAAAGAGAAGAGATCGCTGCGGGCGTCGAGTTCCTTGGCGCGAGCCTGCTCGGGCGACATGTAAGCCACCGTGCCAATCGTAGAGCCGGGACTGGTGAGGTGCGCTCCGGCGGCCTCGGTCCGCGTGGCCTCATTGTGCTCACTGCCCGAGAGCGTGACCTTGGCGAGGCCGAAATCGAGCACCTTGGCGTGGCCGCGCTCCGTGACGAAAATGTTCGCAGGCTTGATGTCACGGTGCACAATGCCTTTGGTATGCGCGGCGTCGAGCGCGTCGGCGATCTCGATGGCGAGAGAAAGTAGCGTGTCCAATTCGAGCGGGCGCACTCCGATCAGATGCTTTAGAGTTTGACCGTCGAGGAACTCCATGGCGATGAAGGCTTCGCCATGCTGGTCGTCGATTTCATAAATCGTGCAAATGTTGGGATGGTTGAGGGCGGAAGCGGATTGCGCCTCGCGCTCGAAACGGGCGAGGGCCTGCGTATCTTTGGAAATTTCGTCGGGCAGGAACTTGAGCGCGACAAAGCGATGCAGCTTGACGTCCTCGGCTTTGTAGACCACGCCCATGCCGCCGCCGCCGAGTTTCTCGACGATGCGGTAATGCGAAATGGTCTGGCCGATCACTGGCGCTGAATCTTACGTTGCTGAAAGAGTCAAGTCAATGAGACCAGAGGATGGGAGGGGCTTTTAAAAGGCTCGCAGGAGTGGGGCATTCTCTACCGCAAGTATTACAACGAGGAAGTGAAGAAGCTGGGGTGTGATCGCTCCAGCGGCCTTAATCGCCGATGCCGGTGAGAGGGACGATTTGCGCGCCGCCGCCCCCGTTATCGCTGATCTTCAGGATGCCGTTGATGGGGCCGATTTTTGTGGCCTTAAAAGTCACGTTGACGGTGCAACTTGCCGCCGGGCTGAGTTGCTTTCGGCAATTGTTGGTCTGGCTGAAGGTCGCAAAGTTGGAGTGGCCGAGGGCGATGCTGCTGAGCGTAATCGCAGTGCTGCCCGTGCTGGTTACGGTGACGGGCAGTGGGGTGCTTTTGGTGCCTACTTTTTGGTTGCCGAAGTTAAGAGCTGGCGGCGAAAGCTCGACTAAGTTCCCGCCCCGGAGAGTGCGATCACCTGCGGATTCGACGATGCGCTGTCGTTGAGAGTGATCAGGCCGTTGGCGTTGCCTTTGGCCGTGGGTGTGAAGGTGATGCTGAAATTACAGGTGGCCGCCGGAGCAAGGCTTTTGCCGCATGTGTTGCTCTGCGCGAATGGCCCGCGGACAGAGACGGAAGAGATGGCAAGCGCAGCTGTGCCCGAATTGGTAAGCGCCACACTTTGCGCAGAACTGCGGGTGTTGAGCAATTGCGCGGCAAACACCAGTGGAGTAGTCGGCGAGAAGCTCGCCACGCCCGTGTTGAGCAGCACGACAACGTCATCGGACTGACTATCGGCAACAACCAAGTCGGGCCTCAGGTCGCCGTTGACATCGCCCACCGCAGCGAAATGGGCTTCCCCGCCTGCAGGATAAAAAACTCCAGCCTGGAAAGTCCCATCGCCATTGCCGAGAAGCACGCTGGCACCGGCGGTAGGACCGAAATTTGCCGCCGCCAGATCGAGTTTGCCATCGCCGTTGAGATCGGCCACCGTGACCCATACAGGAAACGCGGTCTCGTAATCCACAGCAGGTTGGAAAGTGCCGTCGCCGTTACCGAGCCACACGCTGATCTCTGAGCTTAGGAAGTTCGCAACGGCGAAGTCTTGCTTGCCGTCCCTTCGGAAATCCCCTACGGAGATGGATCCAGGCGAACTCTCGCCGGGATAGGTTGCGCCCTGGCGAAAGGTGCCGTCGCCGTTGCCGAGCCGGATATTTACATACCTCTGTGTACCAGCTTCTCCGGCAGTGGCCAGGTCCAGCTTGCCGTCCCCGTTGAAGTCGCCAACGCCGACGGTGTAAACCGCGAACGTAGGTTCGGTAATCACGGGGTTCTGAAAGGTCCCGTCGCCGTTGCCGAAAAGCACACTGATGCACTTGCATGGGTTGGCGTAGGAGAGGGCGAGCAGATCAAGCTTGCCATCACCGTTGAAGTCGCCAACCGTAACAAAGTCTGGGCTTGCCACTGGCGGGCTTTGCACCGCTGGCTGGAAGGTTCCGTCTCCGTTTCCAATCAGGATGCTTAGGTAATCGCTCAGGGAGTTTGCCACAGCCAGATCCAAATTCCCGTCGTGATTAAAATCCGCCGCCACAACGGAGAAGGGCTGATCGCCGGCCGCATATTGTACGGGAGGCTGGAAAGTCCCATCGCCGTTTCCCAGAAGAATCGACACGCCGCTCGCAGCGCAGCAGTAGGTGACGACCGCGAGGTCTAGTTTGCCGTCGTGATTGAAATCCCCCGCCGCAACAGAGTATGCGAAAGACCCGGGCAGAGCGACGAAGCTGCCTCGGGTTTCAAATTGGGCAAAGGCCGCTTGGGACAAGACCAAAAGCAAGACTAAGCCCGCCAAACTTCGTCCTGTTTCCTCAAGGTGGGTCATCTCGGTATACCTAGCCCAGCGCGCGCTGGGACGGGTGGCCCATGTCTCGAGCCGCTTCGAAAGTATATCCCTGAAATAAAGCCTGGGGTGCCCCATTTCTCGCGGTTTTTGCGAGAAGTGGGGATTTTTGATACTCGCTTGTCAGGGAGCAAAATAGCTTGCGCTCTCCTTCTGATTGTGCTCGCGGAACGGAGGTGTTTCGCAGGGGCGATGTCGAAGAGGAAGCTTCGTGCCTCGAAAGGCCCACATCTCGCAAAAGACTCGAGATATGGGGCACCCGATTTCCCTTCACCTCAGATTTTTCGTCGATACAACATTTCTTCTGTACAGGATTTTCCTCCAGCGTCTAGGCTGGCGCCTGGGTTCCACTGGCGGGCGGGTCGATAGCGCCGCCGCAGCGGGAGCGCCAACCTTGACGGAACTTCTCCCGCTCCTCGGGGGTCATGGCTGCCCAGCGCTCGTCTCTTTTCTGCCGCCATTTGGAGCGATTGTGGTTGTGATGGCCCAGGCCTCCGAAGAGGATGCGGCAGAGCACGAGCAAGCCCAGCGCCTGCCAGAAGGTGACTTGACGCCAGCCGAAGAGTGCTGGGGTCAGCCAGTTCCAGAGATGCATGACCACTTCGCCGAAAAGCACCGTGAAAACCACGATTCCGATCGGGGCCAAAACAAAGATCCATTTCTTTTTCATATCTTGTTCCTTTTCGTATCTCGCTCCTGATTAGTTCGTAAACTCGTCGTAAATGCTCTGCAATCGCTCGCGCAGGTGAAGCACCGCATAGCGCTTGCGGGCCAGCAGCGTATTTAAGTTGACGCCGGTTTCGCTCGCCAACTCTTTGAAGCTGCGTCCTTCGATTTCGTGGGCGATGAATACTTCGCGCTGCTCGGGAGACAATTCGCCGAGCGCAACTTTCATCTCCTGCAAGAGCAGGTGGCGAAAATAGAGGGCCTCCGGGCCGGCCTCGGGCGAGGGCAGCAGATCGTCGATCTGTAGCGGTTCGCCATCTTCGTCTTCGAGCGCGGCCTCGCTGAAAGCCTGCGGCTTCTTCTTGCGGAAGAGGTCGGTGATGCGATTGCGCGCCACGCGAAACAGCCAGCCGGTAACGTGGTCAATCGGCATCAGCAGGCGATTGGCCTGGACCAGTTCGAAGAAAACTTCTTGCAGAAGATCGTCCACGTCGGCCGGATTGGGCACGCGCCTGCGGATGAAATTGCGCAGCCGGGACTGTTCCTTGGCGATGACTTCGGAGATTTGCCGATCCTGGTCGAGCATCGCGGTCATGATTGCCGGCTCGTTCATCCACTTTGTAGACGAATGGAGGGTGCGGATATTGTAGAGATTTGGGGGAAGCTTCAGTCGCTGAGATTAGGAAAACAGTTTTTTCTGACCCACTTCCACAAGGTAGGTACCAGCACGGTCGCGAAAGCAAAGCTCAGGATGGGATTCTTCTGGATGGCGTCGACGAGGTCGTAGTTGTAAAGTGAGGAGCCGTTCTCGTAAGCCACAGCCTGTTCGGCGTCGCGCCCGATATCCAGCTTGAGCGTGTCAGCGCCGAGTTTCAAACGGCTGAGGGTAATGCGGCCCGGGGAATTGCTCCGGACATCGAGTCGCGGAGCCAAGGAATGTTGCGTAGCAACCACCTGCAAGCCGCTGGCCTGCAGCGCACTCTCCCCCAGTGAAACTGCTTCAAAGGTCTGCCTCGGCCCGGTAAAGATGGGGAGCAAGGGATTAACGGGATTGAAGTGCAGATCGATCTTGCCACGGTGCACGAGCAGGTGGATGGGAATCGCAGGCAGGTCGACAGAGGGCCCGCCTCCCATTGTAAGTAGCCGGTGACACTCCAACAGGTCTGCTGCTCCTCCCGCGGGAGAATCCGTGTGAACTTCGATTGCCATGGTGGATGTGCCGGCATCCAGGATGACTTGCCGAAAGCGCTGTGCGCCGGCCATTTCGTCGGTCTGGGAGAGCGTCAGTTTATCGAGCGGAGCGGAGTCCTCGGCGCGACGAATCTCGATAGCGGTGTGGCAGGTGTCTCCTGTCGATGTTGGTTTGGAGTCGCCGCCGGTCGTGTAACTGATTCTTCCGGCAGCGAGTGCACCCGAGTGGGGAAATAGCAAAAGTCGAGAATTTTCGTCCAGCGTCGCATTCTCCAGCCAAATATCGGCCACCTCGTTCTTGCTACCGACATAAGAGAGCACGACGTCTCCGGGCGAGATGTCCGGCTTTTCAATGACGATTTGCTCTTCCCTTACGTGAGCCGTGCTCTTGGCGTTGAGGTCGTCAGCGGGCAACGACACGGACCGCGGAATGTGTGACCCCAGGTACACCAGCAACGCGGCTAGAACAAAGACAGAGATCGCGGTAACCCTGCGAAAGAGCAGAGATTCACGCCATGAATCCTTCAGGTTGACCAAGCGCCTCCCACCAAGTAACTACTTGACGACATTCACAATGTCCGGGGACCACGCAACTACCCAGTCTCCACCGTTCTCCAGTCCGCGCCACGCTCTGATCTGCAGCATGTGCTCTCCCGGCTTACCACGGCCTTTCCATGTGCCCTTGGCTCGTTCGCCTTCAGGGACGGGAGAGAGTTTCTCTTCCTGATCTTTCTGCACCAGCACCCTCCCGTCGTGGAGCGTGGTGAAGATAAACTCAGCGCGCACCCCGTCGAAAGCGGAGTGAGCGTGGAAGCCGTAATCTGCGACTTCATTGGACCGGGGATGAATAATGGCGGGCCGGAAGATCAACTGATCGATGGCCACTGAGCCTACGGCTTTGTCTCCCGCTCCAAGACCATAGGTACGCAGCCGCGGCGCCGGTGTATTGGCGCCCGCCGGGGCAACCGAGTGAATGTGATAGACCGCGGGCTGCAGCTTCGCACCGAAGTTCGCCGGCAGGTGAATGATGGCATAGCCGCGCCGGTTGGCTTGATTCGTCATCCTCACTCGGTACACCCGCGTAGCCGCGACGATCTCCACTAATGCCGCTCCCGGAGAGTCGATCATGAAGTCAAGCACGACGGGCCAACTCGCACGCACCAGACCCTTGACGGTGAAATCGCTCATATCGAATTCTTTCTCGATTTGCGGCCCGTCATGGCCGAGCTTTCCTGGCGACGCATGGTGATGGGCAATTAGTTCGCCGATCACCACTGCGGTAGCAGCGCCGGCCGCGGCGCCAATCGCCGGCCCGTTGTCGGAGCCGTGCGGCGTTCGGCCGGGGTTCGTCTCCGTGGGATGGCCGGCCTTCGTCGATGGGCGTTGCGACGCGGGAACCGTGGTGGGGGGACGAGTTGGAGTCTTTGGCTTGGTCGGCGAAGTAGGATTTGAATCGGAATTCGACTTGGGCTGCTGCGGCTGGGTGGAACTTTTCGGCGGCGTATCGGTTTGCGAAGGAGGGGTTTGCGCGCGCGCGGAATCAACCAGGAAGGCCAGCGTCACCAGCCACGCAATGAGAAGTCTCCGACTGGTAGATCTCGCGGACAAATGAGCAAACATTACACCCCCCATAACACTTAAGGATGTTGCCCAGTTCCCGGGTCTCGTCGAGAACGAATTCTACACCCTACCGTTATAGTGAGAGCTTGAATCGTGCCGTTACAAAGGGGAGCTGTTTTCTTGAATTTCTTTTTAGCGAGCACCGGGCGTGTGGCGAGTTGGCAAACAGTTCCAGCCAGACCGGCGGGGCACAAGAAAGCCCCGCGCTTGCGCGCGGGGCGAGTTGGTGGTGCCCAGAGGAAAATCTATGCAGCTTCGCGGCGCTTCTGGATGATCTGCAATTGCTGGCGATACTTCTGCGCGTTGCCTACGATCTTGCGCTGTGGCAAGCTGTTCACCCATTGATCGTGAGGAATATTGCGGCGCTCGCGGCGGGTGCCTACGGCTCCGCGGTTCCTGAGGTTGGTAAGGTGCTTCTCTGCGGTCTGCTGCTGCCAGCCGCTGCCGGAATTCACGGTGAAGACTCCGATATAGCCGCCGGTCAAGAGCTCGAGCGGACTTTTAATTTTGTTGAGGCGATCGAACTGGGTGGAACCCTCGGCGCGAAAATTCTCAAACCACGAGGGATACACGAAGTCCGACAGCAGAACGTTATCGATCTGGTAGCCAAAGCTGTCATCTTCGCAGGCGTCGCAGACTTCGTAGGCATAGAGCACTCCGGCGGTGTCGGCGTTCTGCACGAAGACGGTAAGGTTGATGTTGGGGTCGCCCAGCATCTCGAGCAATTCGTGGCTGGCGGTAACGGTCCAGGAGGTGCCGGCCTTGAGATCGCTGTTGGCGAATACTTTACCGATGGGCAGTCCCTCGGTGGTGAGATCGTGGTAACCGAGAGCGTTGGCCTGGTCGGAGTCGTCGAGCAGAACCAGCCACCAGCTTCCGGTTGGAGGTTGCGTGGTTTTAGACACGATGGTGAGCACGGCGTCCACGCCCCAGATCGGACGGAATTCGTTGCTCACTTGCTTCTGCAGCGCGGCCACGACCGGCGCCACATCGGAATCGGCCAGTACGGTGCTCTCGTTGATTACGGAAATTTGAATGGTGGGAGTTTGAACGTGGGTGGGTTGCGGCATACAGTTTGTCTCCTTTGAAAGAATTCGGAGAACGCGCAGCGTGAGTTGCGTGACTCTGTTAGCGAAAGCTTATACGCTGAGCTTGTGAGGAAAAGGCTTTTGCGAAGGAAAAAGTGGAGGGATGTTCCGAATTGGGAGGTTTCAAAATGGAACCGGTGTGAAGTTCGCATTACTTCGATTGCGCTCGGCGCTCTTGTGTTTGCCGCGGAGCGTATTCGCAAATTTTGAAGTTGCGTCGACGGAGACGTAGCAAACTACGCCTCTACGGTTTGGGTTGGGGTTGCATGTCATGCTTCTAACTTTGGACATTAGGGCTGCTGTCACGAGCGCCGCCACGGACGCCGGATTTGAGCTGGTCGGCATTTCTCCCGCCGATCATGCGCCCGAGTTGGAATATTTTCCGCAGTGGATCGCTGGGGGGTACGCCGGCGAGATGAAATATCTTGAGGCGCGGGACGAGCTTGGTCGCCTGAAGCGCGCATCGCTGGCGTATGCCGCGCCCTGGGCGCGCAGCGTGGTAGTTTGCGCCATTAATTACAACACCGATCAACCTTATTCCACGCAGGGGCTAGACGACTCAACTACGGCTCAAACTCGCGGTTGGATATCGCGTTACGCCTGGAGCCAGCAGGATTATCACGCAAGCGTGTTGAGACGCTTGCGGAAGGTGGAAACGGCGCTCAGAAACGCTTGCGGGAGGGCAGACGTCGTCACGCGCAGCTACGTGGACACCGGGCCCATCGTCGAGCGCTTGGTGGCGAAGTATGCCGGCATTGGCTGGATCGGCAAGAACACCTGCATCATCAATCAGAAGCTGGGCTCGTGGCTTTTTCTGGGAGTGATTCTTACCTCTCTCGATCTGGCTTCGCTTGATTCGGAATCCGTGATGCCCGCGCCCGATCGCTGCGGCACTTGCACGCGCTGCCTCGATGCTTGCCCGACCGAGGCTTTCATCGCGCCTTATCGGCTCGACTCAAACAAATGCATCTCGTATCTCACGATCGAAAAGCGTGGTGCGATTTCTGAAGAACTGCGGCCGGGGATGGGGCGGCATATCTTTGGCTGCGATATTTGTCAGGATGTTTGTCCGTGGAATCGGAAGGCGCCGGCTACGAAGGTCGAGGAATTTCAACCGCGCGCGGAGTTAGTAAATCCACCACTCGAATGGCTGGCCGAGATGAGCGTGGAAGAATTTCGGCGTACATTCAGGGGTTCACCGGTGCGGCGGTCCAAGCGTTCGGGTCTGCGGCGGAATGCGCTGATCGCCATGGGGAATAGCGGCGAGCGAAAGTTTCTTCCGCTGCTCGAAAAACTTTCGTCCGATGAAGATGAAGTTGTGGCAGAGAGCGCGGCGTGGGCGATCTGTAGGCTGACTGCAATCGAAGGCGAGATTTAGTAATGCAAACAGCAGATTCCTCCGCTCCGCCGTCGCATTCGCTCCGGCTGCGGCCGGAATGACAATTCTTGACGAAAAACCAGCACTTTTGCGGAAATCCGCTTCTTATGTTTCTGGTTTTCTATCTGTTGTGCGTCCTGCCTAAGTCCAGTCGTTCCATCAACTTCCGTAACTCGCGCACCAGCTTAATGGCAACTAATCTTCTAGGGAGGGGTTCTTACCAGCAACGGCCATGCCTCGTCCAGGGAGATTCCGGCGCGCTGTGGGCACGTTATTTGTGCTGCTGTTGGGGTGCGCCTCGCTTGCTTCTGCCTCGGCTACGCTGCTGCTGGAAGAGCCTTATGGCAAGCTGGGATTCTTTACTGCAACCGGACATTCAGCCGTCTATCTTTCTGGCGTCTGCGCCGAAACTCCGCTTGTGTTGCGGCGATGCGCGCCGGGCGAGACGGGAATTGTCATCAGCCGGTATAACGGCGTGGAAGGTTACGACTGGATCGCGATTCCGCTGATTCCTTATCTCTACGCGCTTGATCGCGCGGAAGACATTCCGCTGTATGCCGATCCGAAGATGGTCAGTTTCCTGCGGGAGCAATACCGCCGCGAGCATCTGGAATCGGTGGTGCCGGACTCGCCGAATGGTGCGGTTCCCGGAGGCAACTGGTACGAACTGGTGGGGACTTCTTACGATCGCACGGTCTACGGCTTTGAAATCGAAACCAGACCGGAGCAGGATCTGGCTTTTATCGGCGCCTACAACGCCGGGCCGAACCATTCGCACTTTCGCACGGTTTCGCGGAACTGCGCCGACTTTGTTAAAGATGTGATGAACTTCTATCATCCGAAGGCTCTGCACCGCAGTATCGTCGCCGATGTTGGCATCACGACGCCGAAGCAGATGGCAAAGATGATGGTGAAACTCAGCACCCGGCATCCTGAATTGAAATTTTCGCGTTTCGTGATTCCGCAGGTTCCTGGGAGCGAAGCGCGGAGCACGCCGGTGCATGGCGTGGTCGAATCGTTTTTCAAATCGAAGAAATATATTGTTCCGAGCGCGATCGTTAGCCCGATCTTTGCCGGATGCGTGGCTGCGGTTTACCTGGGCACGAATGCCGACCACTTCGATCCGGCACGGCAGGCACTGGTTTACAATCCGCTGCGCCCTCTCGAAGCGCCGATTGGCGCCGAAGATCGGCGCGCTTATCAGAGCGAACTGAGTCATCTGATGGCTGATGCCAGTTCCGGCTCTCAGGTCTCGACGCCTTCCGTAGCCGGCGCGACCCGAGCGGAGAAATTGGGGCGTCTTTTGCGCAACGCCGATCCCGATCTGGATGAGGAGGGACGACCAGTGCTGCGAGTCGGCACGGGTGCCGGGAGAATGACGATAGGGATCTCGACCGGAAATATTTTCGCCAGTGAATCTCACGACTTATTTACACAACGCCTTCTGGAGTCGCGGCTGCGGGAGGAACTACGGCGTGGGTCTCCACCTAAAGCGTCCGAGAGTGACGTGGAACGCGATTGGCAGATGCTAGTGAGAACGCGCAACGTTGCTGAAGAGCGAGTGACGGATGCACGTCCCGCGAAGCTGGTTCAGGCGAGTTCGGCTGCGCGTGTGGAACGCGGGGGGAATCGACCGTAGCTATTGCGGCTGCTGGGATTGCTCCTGCTGCGGAGTTCGCGGCGGAATCATGGCGCCCGGGACCGGAGGGTAGACTCCCGGCTGCCCAGGTTGCCCGGGCTGAACCGGTTGCCCCGCCTGTTGTTGCTGTTGCATTAGCAACTGCCGCTGTTGCATCTCCTGCAACATTTGCTGAGGAGTTTTGATGCCTGGCTGATCCGCGGGCGGGGTCGGCTGTTCCGCCGCTTCGGTTGGGGTCGGTTCCGCGTTGTCATCTGCGTTGTCTTCAGCATCCGGCTCGGCAGCTTCGGCTGCATTGGCGGTTGCTGCGGGGGCCGCACCCGGTTGCGCGGGAGGAGCTTCGGGCACCGCTTTGGCGACAAGGACTACTCGCACCAGCGCGCTGGCATCTTGTGGAGAGCCCAGCAAGATGTAGTTGAAACGCGTTCCATTGAGCAATTCGGCCATGACTTCGCGCGCGGGCGCTGGACCGAGCCGCGTGACGACTCGTTCGCTGGCAGTAGCCGGAATGTCGATTTCCGCGGAGGTGTGCTTGCGCACTCCACGCAGAATATCTCCCAGCGTGGAGTTTGGCGCCACGATCGTCAAAAGCCCATCCTGATAACTAACCTGCGGGGCCACAGCCGGTATGGCATCGAGCGGGACTTGTGGAACCGGACCTTGCGTGCCCGAAGGCAGCGGAGCGAGCGCCTGCTTCTTTACTTTATGCGCGCGGTGCACCGTATCGGTGTCGGCTACCGCCGTTAGGGGCAGGCAGAACGTTGCGACCAACATCCATTTGGTTACTTTTGATGCCGAGCTCATAAAAAACTCCTAAGCTTGGATTCACTGCCCAGGGGAGCGGTAGATTCAGTAGTGCAATTCTAGCACCGCTCTTAGCACCCGGGGGCAGAGAAACCCCGCTGCGGCCACTCCCTACTCTATAGAATGTATTGACTTTACTCTCTTGCGGAGGAGACTTGCATGAGAGGATCGGCCGAGCTGTGCAAGGGATTGCGCTTGCTGGGGCTTTTCAGCGACGATAAATCTCGGGCGCAAAATTTCGGCGGAGAAAGACAAAGACATGGAGTTTGAGACCGATTTGCACACAGGCTGGTGGGCGAAAAGCTTCGGGCTTCGCCCTGAGCGTTTCATGATCCGTTGCGTACTGCTGGCGGCGATCGCTCTCTTAGCGTCGACTGCCTTCGCGGAAAATTGCCTGACCTCCAGCGATATGGATGCGGCTACACGCACCGCTCTTACTAGCACGGCCCAGCGCTACTTCGGACTCATTGCCACAGGCGATACAGCGTCCCTGCGACAGGCCGCGATCCCTGCCGTGGCGGGCGATTTTTCGGGCATCGAAACTACCGTAAGAGACAATCAAGCGGCGCTGGCCGGATCGAAAGCAACGGCCCGCCCGCCGTTTGTGCTGGAAGCCCCGGGCAACGCTCCCATTCAGCGAGCAGAGTTTCTGTGTGGAGTTTTCGGCAGCAGCGGCCAGACCAGCGACAGCGCTGTCTTCACCCTGAATAATCTTCCGCCGGGAAAATATGGGGTCGTGATCCTCGACGCATCGGCTGCAAAAAGCTCTCATACGATTTCGCTGATCCTGCAGCAGACCGGCTCCGATTGGAAGCTGGGCGGCCTCTACATCAAGGCCGGGCAATCCGCGGGACATGACGGCGCCTGGTATGAGAGGCGGGCTCGCGACTTTCAGAGCAAAGGGCAGATGCACAATGCCTGGTTTTATTACCTGGAAGCGAGAGCCTTGATTTCACCCTTGTCTTTTATGAGCACCGCGGCCACCGACAAGCTTTACGACGAATCGCAGAAACTGCAGCCCAGCGATCTGCCGGGGGACAGTAAAACCACAGTTCTCTCTGCTGGAGCGATCACCTACAAGCTGACCGATCTTTTTCCTGAGGTGGTAGGGGACGATCTGGATCTGGTTGTGAAGTATCAGGTGGCAGATATTTCTAACACGAACCAGACTTATTCAAGCAACGTTGCCGTGATGAAAGCGCTGTTGGCGAAGTATCCAGAGCTGAAAGATGCTTTTGCCGCTGTGGTGGCTCGCGCGGTGGATCCTGCCGGACATGACTACGGGACGATGCTGGCGATGAAAGACATTAAGTAGCAGTTCTCAGTTCTCAGTTCTCAGTTTTTCGTTTTTCGTTCTGGTCGAGGCGGCATTCTTTGGGGTCTTTGTCATCGCGCAGGCCCAGGAATACCGGCGCTCTTAGTTTCGGACTGTTGCTGCCGATCGCGCCGTCGGTCCATTCGGCGTATTCGATGGCCGCTACCAGCTTCGGTTTCACCCACGTTACTTTTCTCAGCGCCTCTACTTCCCCGAAGAATGAGTTTTGTTTGGTCTCTAATTTCTTCAGAATTTTCCAGATCTCCTCGAGTGACTTCTGATTGAATCCGCTGCCCGCCTGTCCCACGTGAATCAGCCGGTCTTTTTTATCGTAGAGGCCCAAGACAATCGAGCCGAAATGTGCGCGGCTGCCCTCGGGCTCGGTGTAGCCGCCGATTACGCATTCAATGTCGTGCCTGATTTTTATCTTCAGCCACTCGCTGCTGCGGCGCTCCTGATAGATGCTGTCGCGCTTCTTGGCGAGGATGCCTTCGAGTCCTTTTTCTTTTGCTATTTGGAAGAGCGCCTTGCCTTGTTTTTCGTAGTGATCGGAATAGCGCAGCCCTTCGGCTGGAAGAAGAATCTTAGCGAGTTTTTTCTTGCGGTCTTCAAGCGGCATGAGACGCCAATCGTAGCCATCGAGATAGAGCAGATCGAAGGCGTAATACAAGACTGGAACGTCGGCGTTGACGGTGCCGCGACGGCCGCCGGGCCGGAATCCGGTGCGCTGCTGCATCAGGCTGAACGAGGCTCGGCCCTCGTCATCAAGGGCAACGACTTCGCCGTCGAGAATCGCGGATCTTGCTTTGACAAATTTCGGCAGATCTTTGAGTTCGGGATAACGCGGTGTCAGGTCATTCTGATTTCGCGAGACCAGGCGCGCTTTGCCGTTCTCGATAAAGGTCACCGCGCGATATCCATCCCACTTGATTTCGAAAAGCCAGTCAGGGCTGTCAAAGGGATCGTCAACCGACGTCGCCAGCATGGGATGGATTTCCGCAGGCATCGGGCGCTTGATCGGAGCGGACGCGGAGGATGGGAGAGCTTTTACCACAGAGGGCACATGGGACACGGGGTAATTCGTAGTTTTTTGGGCTGCCCTGTGCTCCTCTGTGTCCCCCATGTCTAAGTCTTTGCTTTTTTTTTAGAGGCCGGCTTCTTGGCGAGATTTTTCTTATCGAGTTTCGCGACGGCATCAGCGAGCCATGCAGCCTTCAATTTTCCGCGGCCAGCCGCGGGACGGCTTACCCATTCCTTCGAGCCGGAGTCTCCAGCGATTTCCGCGAGGCTTCGCTTGCTCAGAACCGACTCGTCGTAGGCGTCGATGTCGTAAGCCTCGACCGCGTAGTCGTCATGCTTCTTGATCAGCAGCCATTCGTTGCCTTTGCTTCCCGGCCGGCGGCCTTTCATCTTCACAATCGCGAAATCGCCGTTGAGCTTTTTGCCCTTGAGACGAAATTTCAGGTCGCCTTTCGCTAGCATGGCGACTGCTTCGGCGTCTGTGCCCGGTACATATTTTCCTTCCACTGCAACGGGAGAGAGCGGCTGCCAGGTGCCAACATCCCAAACCATGACCGTGCCTGCGCCGTAATTGTTTTCGGGGATGATGCCCTCGAAGTCGAAATACGAAACTGGATGATCTTCGACCTGCATGGCGAGGCGCTTATCCGCGGGATCGAGCGATGGCCCCTTGGGCACGGCCCACGACTTCAGAACGCCTTCCATCTCCAGGCGGAAGTCGTAGTGCAGGCGGGTGGCGTCGTGCTTCTGTACGACGAAACGGTGGCCGGCTTTGCTCTCGACTTTTGGTGGAGGCTCGGGGGTTTGCTCGAATTTGCGTTTTCGTTTGTATTCTTCGAGGGCCATAGCGGAAACTATTTAACCACACCAGCAAGATCAAAATCTTTAACACCCTTCGCCGAGCTCAGGGTAAACTCTGGGCACTGAGGAGCACAGGGTACACCTTTGCTTTAGAATCCTTCCACGATGCGACGCGAATTTCCCGAAGTGCCGCTGGTCGGCGTGGGCGCAATTATCATCGAAGACGCTCGCGTGGTTTTGGTGAAGCGGCTGCATCCTCCGCTGCAAGCCGAGTGGTCGATCCCCGGCGGCGTGCTCGAGGTCGGCGAACTGGTGCGCGAGGCCGCCATTCGCGAGGCTCGCGAGGAAACTGGGCTTACCGTCGAAGCCGGCGAATTGCTTGGCGTCTACGACCGCGTTTTGCGGAATCCCGAACAGCGCGTGCAATATCACTACGTTTTGATTGATTTTTTGTGCCGCAGGGTTGCGGGAGATTTGGCCGCCGCCAGCGACGCCGCCGAGGTAAGGTGGTTTAGTCGGGAGCAACTTCCGGCGCTCAAGCTGGCCGAGGATACGCTGGATGTGATTCGCAGGGGCTTCGCACAATGTTAGCTTGGCCCCTGGCTGAAAGCGTACCAACGATCCGCTAGTTTGCGATAAGAATACTCCTCGCTTCCCCGACTATATGGATGCTCGCCTTCGGCCTGCGACAAAGAGCATGGAGGATATCTGTGTTTTGGGCCCGGACCACAGTATAGGAAGCCATTCGAGGTGCCGCGATTGAGGAGGCCGACAGATTTGACAAGAATAAAAGCATCTCGGCTGGCGGGGTCGCGTTGAATGCCCTGCGTTATGTCGTTGCGAGCGAAGAGCCGGCGGTACTCGTTCCAGCGCTCCAAAGTTATGCCCGCGTCCGGACTGTACGATTGATACTGATGGTCAGCAGTCATAAGCCAATTGGGGTCAATTCGGATCAGTTGCGCATCCTGATCCGACATAGAGACGATCATCTCAAGATCCCTACGCTGGCTTGGAAAACGGCTCCCAAGAGTTTCGAGCGAGGGTGGCTCGCAGCTCCACATTAATGCCAACAGCCCGCCGACCACTAGAGCGCACAAGAAACCAATACCTGCCAGAATGGCTGCCGCTACCTTGCGCCAAGGCGGTGTCTTCGATGGCAATGTTGATTCTTGAGGTCGCATCATGGTTCACGTTTCTACATCGCATTCAAGCACGCCAGCACTTACCGCTGGCGACCTTTAACGTAATCTGCAAGGAGTTTGCCTAGTTGGATCCGGTCTGTAGCATACACTGGTCGTCGGAGCAAGCGTGATGCACTCTGATTGGCCAACTTACCTGCGAGTTTTGCTGGCGTTGCACGTTGCGTGCGGCGCGGTGGCGTTTGTATGCGCTCCCGTGGCGCTGGCTACGGCCAAGGGCGGCAAGACGCATCGGCGCTGGGGCAAAATCTACTTCTGGGCGATGGCGGGAGTCGCGGTCACGGCTCTGATTTTGTCCTTCGCGCTGCCCATTTTCTTTCTCGCGATGGTGGCCGTATTCAGTTTCTATTCCGCGTTCGCTGGCTATCGAATTCTTTCTTTGAAAGACATGTACGCGGGGGCGCGCGCCAAGGCTGTGGACTGGCTGGCTGCGGTGATCACCATCCTATCGAGCTTCCTCCTGTTCCTGATGGGTTTTCTCAAACCGCAGTTGATGGGCGTGGGCGTGATCCAGGTTGCGGGGCATGAGATCAGCATCGTTTCCGTGGTGTTCGGAATCATCGGGATGCGTATGGGGCAGGGTTCGATTGCAGGATTTCTCAAGCCGCCCACGGAAAAAATGTTCTGGTGGTTCGACCACATGCAAGGGATGATCGGGAGCTACATCGCGGCCATGACGGCTTTCTCTGCGGTCAATCTCTCGCGCTGGTTTGGCGCCGCGTGGTGGGTATGGCTGTGGCCGACCATCGTAGGCGTGCCCGCGATCGCCATCTGGACCGCGTACTACAAAAAGCTGTTTTCGCCGAAACGGCAAGCTGTGTAGGTGTAAACATGCTGCCGGAAAGATCGGACCTTGCGAACGCTAACCTCAGGCGCCAAAGCGCGAGCCCATTTCAAACGGCTTTACGGCACGACTAAAAGGGTCGCGCCCTTCCCGTTCCCGCCCTAACTATCTTTCCCAAGACTAATGGAAATGCGATCACTCCGAGCATGCCGGACGATTCTACGGCGTGATCTGAAACACCGTTCCGAATCCATACTTGCCGCCGTAGAGTGTTGAGCCGAAAAGCTTGCCGGTGTCGTAGAGAAGCGTTCCCGTAGGTTGAGCGCCATCGGTCTTGTTGCCGAAAGCGTGGAGCACGGTCTGAGCCCAGATGCTTCTCCCAGCGGCGGGCGGCGATAGTTCATACGCGGCTCCTTCTGCATACGCCGCGCCGCCTGCAGTCGTGCCGTAGAGATTGCCGGCGGGATCGATGACTACGCCGCTCGAACCAAAGCCGCCGGCGCAGTGCGCTTCCGAACAAAAGTTGTAAATCACTTGCTCGTTCCAGCCACCGGCGGAAGGACTCAATTCAAAGACGAATCCCTCGTTTTCGCTTCCGAATTCGCCGGTTGTGCCGTAGAGATTTCCTGCGCCATCCATCGTAAGCTGCGGGCCGGGCGCGGAGGCGAAGCTGTAGATCACAGTCTCGGTCCATGGGCCCGTCAGAGAAGGCGAGAGTTCGAAGGCCGCTCCCTCGCCATTGGGGCCGCCGCCCAGTGTGGTGCCGTAGAGGTTGCCCGCAGAATCAAAGATCAGTGCGCCGTGTGGATTCGATCCGTCAACATTCTTGAAAGCGTGCAGTATCTTCTCATTCCAGCCGCCGCCCGGCTTCGGGCTGAGTTCGAACACAACTCCTTCGTTGTAACGGCCTCCGGTTTGCGTGGTGCCGTAGATATTGCCAGCGGCGTCGAGCGTTACGGCCGCAACCGACTGAGCGCCGTCATCGGGACCACCGAAGCTGTGCAAGACGTTCCCGGTCCAGGCGCCTGCGGCGTAGGTGAGTTTAAATACCGTGCCTGCACCCTCGACCCCACCGGCGTAGGTTGTGCCGTAAAGATTTCCGCTGGCATCCATGGCCAACCCGGACTGAGGATTCCACGGTTGTGTTCCGCTCATGCTAAAGGAGTGCAGAACGGTCTGGGTATAGCCGCCACTCTCTGTGGGAGATAATTCGAATACGATGCCGCAGGCTCCTCCGCTGCAGGAGTTGCCGGTGGCCGCCGTTGTGCCATAAAGATTGCCTGCAGCATCGGCGATCAAACCACCGTTCGGGTAGCCGCTTCCGTTGGGGATGCTCGCCCCCTTGAACACGTGCAACACTTTTTCGGTTTGAGCGGCGGGGATCGAAGATGCTGCCAGGATTAAGGCCGTAACTGTCGAGATCAATATCAAGGCCGGTGCGAGGGAAGACTTTGCGTTGCGCATGGATTTTTCCTGGGCTTGCGTAGTCGAAGGTCGTTGAGCATGTCGCTCTGTGCGTGGAGGATGTCAGCTTCCCGGCTCGGAGTCAAGATGCAGGACTTTGCGGTTGACCCTGCTCATCAGGGCCCTCCGAATCGTCGCTCTCCCAAAATCGCTCTCCCAAAATCCATGAGCTACGCCGGTCGCAGCAATTCCGTCTTATATCCCGGCGCTAGAGCCCTGGCCTTGGCCACAAACTCAGCCTCCGCTTTTTCGTCAAGTTTCGGGGGCGGCGTCGTGCGGGCTGCAACGGGGACGCCTACTTTGGCGAAGAACTCTTCTTATCCAGCAGGAGAGCAGATGCATAACAGGCGCGCCGCACGGTCACTTTTGTTATGAAACTGGTGAGGTGCGTTGGCGGGAATGTGAATGGTCTGCCCCGCAACCGCGACGGACTTTTCCCCGCGAAACTGGCTTCGATCTCGCCTTCGAGAACAATGAAGGACTCTTCAAAATCATGCCGGTGAGGAGGCGGGCCGCCACCCGGTGGGATGTGAATATCGATCAGGCAATATCTTGCGGCTGTGTCTTTGCCGGTAAAGAGCGTGGTGTAGGTGTCTCCGACCAATCCGATGTGAGGCAAGTTCGGGTCGTCGGCTTGAGCGCGGATGAGATTCCGATTGGGATCGTCGGGCGGAATGGAGGAAGTGCCGCGGATTGGGGTCGCTGGCTGCTCATTCTGTGATGTTCCTTGCGCAGGTGTGTGGCACGACTCTGCCTCCTTCATCGCCGCTCGGCTCATAAACTCCCGTTAGCCGGAGTGGGAGAAGTGAACGCTGGCTTCGCGTCGAAAGTTTTCCAAGACTACTGCTTGGGATGCGACACGCTCAGCGGGTACCGGGCAATCAGGTATTGTCCCTGGTCGGCGTCGATCGGATCGAGGTCGAGGAACGCCTCCGACTTCTCGCCGAAAGTTCGCGTGCGGAAATAATAGACCTTTCCCGCTTCGGCCGTGAAATGAGCCAGAGCCACCATCTGATTTGCGCGCGCGAAGCGCGACTGCCGATTCACACAGGCTTGATGCGCACCGGGTTCCACCGAGACGGAAAAATAGGAATTGTGCTGCTCCGCGCCGATCCAGGCTCCGTCCAGCCCAATCCTCGTGGTAAGGCACGTTCCCAGGCAAATCACGACGCCCATATCCTGGATAAAATAAACGCGCGCTTTGCCGGGTTCAGGCGACGCAAGCGAGTGCTGGGATTCATCCCGCTGCACTTCGAAATCGACCTTGGGGCCGCATGCGGCGGTAACTACGCTGGCTTCCTGGGCTAACGCAGAGGCGGTCAATAACACAACTGCAAGAATCGTTCTCATGGTTTCCCTCCGCTTGGTACGATGCCTCCCTCCTCTGATTAGGTACTTGGGGTCTTCAGATACTTGGGGTTTCCCAGACGCCAGATTCGGCAGACTTGAATACCGCTTCGATCACGGCCATATTTTTGATGGCATCTTCCAGCGGGACTGGAACCTCGGTGTTGTCGAGGATCGCTTTCGAGAAGTCGTCGCCCTGCATGATGTATTGATTGGCGGTGGGAAAGGTTTCCGTCGTGATGGTTTTGCCGGTGAGGTCGCCGCCATCGTCGATGAAAATGCGCGTGGGGCGCTCGATGGGCGCGTTGAAGGGAATTTCGATCTCGATGCGACCTTTGCTGCCGAGGAAGTGAACGCGTTGATAGGGAACCAACTGCGTGCTGCAAGTAAAGACGGCGTGGCCTGCCGGGAATTCCATAAGCGCCGAGGTAAGCCGGTCGGTGTGCATGTGAGGATCGCGCTCGAGGCTCGAGACTACGCGCGTGGGCTCTGCGGCAAAGCCGTAGCGCGAGGCGTGGATTAAATAGCAGCCGATATCCATGAGCGCGCCGCCGCCGGCCTCCACCTGGTTGCGGATGTTGGCCGGATCCACGTTGAAATAACTAAAGATGCCTACCACGGAACGCAAGTCGCCGATGCGGCCCTGGCTCAGCAACTCGCGCAGGCGTAGCCACTGCGGAAAGCTGCGGATCATGAATGCTTCGCCGATCTTTACTCCTGTGCGGTTGCGGACGGGGATCAGAGATTTGGCCTCCGCGACAGTCATGCTGAACGGCTTCTCGCACAGAACATGCTTGCCGGCTTCGGCGGCCTTCGCCGTCCACGGGACGTGAAGCTGGTTGGGAAGAGGGTTGTAGATGGCGTCGATGTTGGGATCGGCAAGAAGTTCTTCGTAGGAACCGTAGGCGGTGTGAATGCCGAGCGCCTTCGCCGCCTCCTGCGCCTTGCCTGGATCGCGGGATGCAATGGCAGTGACAGAGGAGGATTTGCCCTGCTGCATGGCGGGGATAACTTTCTTGACGCCGATCGCGGCGGTACTGAGAACTCCCCAGCGGATTTTGTTGGGCATGCTGCTAATAATAATGGGATAGCCGCCATTATGCATCGAGACGGAATAATTTGTGCGCTGACGACACCAAGACTATGGATTGAGATCTTTTCTGCTAGAGTCGCCTCCGTCGTCTTCCCACTCCGCATCACAGATCTGGCAATGCCAGGCGGGTCGCTGCAGGGGCAGCGGCACGCGGAGGAAGGCGCTCATGTAGGCGATGGGACGATCGAGTTCCTGGAAATTCACATCGAGGGACCGGCATTGCGGACAGCGCGGTTGCTCGTAGAGTCCGACACCCTGCACATAGAGCCCTTCGAGAATGGGTTCGTCGAGAAGTTTCTGGGCGTTGGCTGCGTCAGGCGCCCTGACTTTGAGTTTGATACCGCCGATGAAATTCGAAATGAACCAGTCGAGGCGGACCAAATTTTCGTCGGCCAGGAAGCACTCGATCCCAGCCGATTCGAGACTTCCCTTCGCCAGCAGCGCCTCGGGCAGATCGCGAAACTGGCGGATAGTTACTAGTTCCCGGACTTGCAATTCCTGCCGCGGCTCGGCGACTAAATCGTCAGAGCATTCCAGATGCCGGCGGTCCATCTCATCTTCAAGAGCATCCCAGGCCACTTCGGTCAGCGACTCGGCATTCCGCGCCAGCCGCTGGAGTTCGCCATCGGTCATGCCGGCGTAGTTGGCGGCGAGCCGCTGGCGCTCGCGCTGCTGGTCCAGGAAGGATTCGTCCAGTGACGACATTCGCTTAGGATACTTCGAATCCTGCCTGACAGGAAACTCGCCTCCCGAGCTCTCTGGATCGGACAAATGTAACGGCAGTTCGCCAGAAAACAAACGGCCCGCAGGCTCTTGTGAACCTGCGGGCCGTCCGGTGGACTGTTTGGGATTGACCAAGAGGTGGTCACTCTACGTGGCCTCTCACGGCAACTCCCGGGTCGGGCCGAAGCCCAAGGAGAAAAGCCTTCGCGCGACCTACGCGATGCCTGCCTCCGTAATCACCGGCTAGTGTGCGGACTGTAGCTCGCGGCGCGTTGATCCAATCAATATCTGTCGGATCGCGCGTCCGGAGCCCCGCTTAGAGCAACCAGCTCTAAGTCTCAGCCACCTCACCTGGTCTTAGACTCCCACAACATATGCCACTACAATCAGAACTTGTCATTCGACCACCTCCTTCCCGGTGTAATCGCAGATTAGTACGGATTCGCCCTGTGCGTCAACCGGTACGAAAGTGCGTATCGAGGACATCACTCCCTTCACATTAGCCTCAAGGAACTTGATCGGTTTTGGCTGATGCGTTGTCTCTTCGCGGAGGGATGAATCCAATACTCGCAGGCCATTTGGAGTTTCGCGAGACCAATTTTTGGCGTCAGCGGCCTAAGGCAGACCGAAAGCGTAGATGGCGCTCCCTGCTGCAATGGCCACGTATGCTTTTCCGTCGACGGCGAAGGCTATAGGTGCCGCGTAGACTGCTCCGCCCATCTGGAAATGCCAGAGCGGCTTGCCGGTTGCGGCGGCGAGCGCGATCAAGTTGCCTTCGGCGTCGCCAGTGAATACGAGGCCGCCGGCGGTTGAGAGCACGCCTGACCATGTAGGCGACGTGTGCTCAAACTCCCACTTGATTTTGCCAGTGGCGGGATCGATGGCTTTTACAAAGCCGCGGTATGGTTCGGCTTCGTCTGAGGGAAAATAGGCGCTGCCGTAGTAGGCGTGACCAGCCTCGTAGGGCTGCGGCGCGGTGCTGAAGATATCGCATTGATCGCGCGAGGTCACATAGAACAAAGCCGTTTGCGGACTGTAGGCCGGTGCCATGAAATTTGTCGTGCCCAGCGCGCCGGGGCAAACTGTGCGGCCTTCGAGCGTTGGCGAGGCTTCTTTATTCGCTATGGGACGTCCTTCGGCGTCTTTCGAATCGCTCCACGTGGTCTTGCCGTACGGACTCGTCGAAATCAGTTTGCCGTTAGCGCGGTCTAGGACATAGAAAAATCCGTTGCGGTTGGCTTGCGCGATCAGATGTTTGCTGCCGGTGTCGATCATTACCGGAATCTGCGTAGCGTCCCAGTCGTGCTCGTCGTGTTTCGTGAATTGAAAAAACCAATTCATCTTGCCGCTGTCGGCATCAATCGCCAGCAACGAGTTGCTGTAGAGATTGTCTCCCGCGCGGCCTGCGCCGCGATTCGACGGCGCAGGATTCCCTGTCGGCCAGAAAATCTGGTTCGTCGCAGCGTCATAAGTTCCTGTATTCCATGCGGGCGCACCGCCGACTTTCCAGGAATCTCCCTCCCATGTTTCGTGACCGGGTTCGCCTGGGCCAGGTACGGTGTTCACGCGCCATTTTCTCGCGCCTGTGTTTGCGTCGTAAGCATCGATGAAACCGCGAACTCCATACTCGCCACCCGAGACTCCGATCACCACGAGATTCTTTACGGCGAGCGGCGCGACCGTGAAGCTGTATCCCACGCGATAATCCGCGGCAACGACGTCCCAGATGACGCTGCCGGTCTTGGCATCGAGCGCGACCACGTGCGCGTCAAGGGTTCCCATGAAAACTTTGTCGCCCAGGATTGCGAGACCGCGATTCACGCGGCCGCAGCACGGACGGATGTCCCCCGGCAACTGGTGCTGATAGAGCCAGATGGGCCGCCCGGTGCGGGCGTCCAGAGCAAAGGCACGATCATCCTGCGCCGTGGCGTAGAGAATGCCGTCTGCAACCAGAGGCGTGGTTTCGAGCTTGCCCGTGGCCCCGGTCTGGAATACCCACTTCGCGGTAAGCGTATGCGCGTTCGCGGCGTTGAGTTGATCGAGAGTACTGAAGCGGCGTCCGGAGTAATCGCCTGAATAAGTCAGCCAGTTTTGCGGCTCTTTGCCGGAGTTGAGCAGGCGATCGAATGTTACTTGGGTATGGGCGGGAGTTATAAAAAGACTGCAGGCAAGGAAAAGCGTCCAGCTCTGTACGATCTTCCTCGCGACGGTTGCGCCTCGGCTCATTTCGCCCCCACGCTGATCAAGTACGCCACAATGTCTTCCAGATCTTTGTCACTCAATAAGGACGGGCTATAGACAGGCATCATCGACTCGCGGCTCTTCGTGAAGGAGCGCAGCTTGTCTTTTTCCAGCAGATAAATCTGCTCGCTCGTATCCATCATCTGCACTGTGAAATTGTCCTCGTTCAAGGCCACGCCCTTGATTTCTTTTCCGTCGGCGGTCACAACTGTGACGGTCTCGTATTCCTGAGGAAACTCTTTCGTAGGCTCGGTCAAACCCCAGGCCAGGCGCCGGCTAGGGTTGCGCACCGAATCGACGATCGCGGCTTGGGTTCGCGACCCGCCTACTCCGGTCAACTCAGGCCCTACGCGTCCACCCTTGCCCTCGACCATGTGGCAGAGAGAACAATTGGCGTCGCCATAAAAAAGCTGCTTGCCGTGTGCGGCATCACCGGCAGAATTGGACGGCGCCTTCACCTCCACGCTGCGGATGTAAGTGATGATCTGCCAGATTTCTTCATCAGTCATGCCCACTCCCTGGCCGTTGGTTCCATTGGCGGGCATCACCGTGCCGGGGATTCCGTTGCTGATGACCTGAAACATTTCCTCGTCGGAGTGAACGTGTTTTTTCTGCGCTCGTGTGAGGTCGGGACCGCGGCCGCCGCCGTGCGCTCCGAGGCCATGGCAGAGGGCGCAATTAATGCGAAACTCGTATTCGCCGGCTTTGGCTGCCTTGGCATCGCCCGCGAAAGGGTTGCGATCGTCGGCGTGGGCTGCGGCGGAGGACAGCATGAGCAATGATGCCGAGATCAACCCGGCAAGAAATATACGATGACAGCTGGCTCGCTTTTCTAGAGACACGAGTGACTCCGCAGGGAAGAAGTTGCCGCATTTTACGCTAAGCGACAGCAAAACCACCTTTGGAAATCTTGGAAATTGCGCGGCCGTACAGGTCCCGGAGTTATCTGGAGCCGATACCAACGCACCCCTAGACTAGGATCATCCCCCGGAAGGCGTAACTTGTGTTCAAGAAGGCCCTATTCTTTGGTCTCCTGTTCCTGGGCGGTGCCGGCCTCGGTCTGTTCGCCGGATGGGAACTCTCGTCGTCACGTCTGATCGCGATCGAGAAGCGCGGCTTCGACAATCCTCAAGGCAAAGATTTTCTCAAGAGCTACGATTTGTTTGCCCGCCTGTGGTCGATCAACGTGGGTTCAGCGATCAGACTGCAGGACCCGAAGCAGAGCCCTAAGCGCCGCCGGGAATACCTGAACCTGCTTCTGGATACTGCGCAGAGGGGCAGGGCGAGTTTGGCAGATCCGGTGGCGCGTACTCTGGTCGACGTGCAAATTGGCATCACCGATGTGCGGCTGGCACTGGTGGAAGAAGCTGCGGGCGATCTGCCGGCATCCCAGGCATGGATGCAAAAAGCTCAGGCTGCCTTGAAGCAGGCGGGCTGGAAGGATTATTCAGAGCCGCACTTGAAGAAGTTGGTGCTGGTAATGAACCAGCAAGACGCTTGCGACATCCCCTGCGGCACGAAGTAAGGAGCACTTGAAAAAGCTAAAGTTCCGCAGCACGGCGTTGTTGTCCGGCCTTGTCATCGGAGTTCTCGGCGGCTGGCACTTCGGAGGCGTCCTCACGAAGGGACGACTAGTCTGGGAGGAAATGTTCGCTTCGGCAGGATACGGGCAGCTCGCCCTTGTGCAATACGATCAGGCCGATCCTGAACATGCCCGCCAGGCCCTGCGGAGCTTCACAGATTTCTCACAATCAATGACCAACCTTCCCAGCGCACAAGGAGACAAGGCGCTCATGGTCGACGCGGGACGAGACTACTTGAAGCTCGCGGCGATCGAGGAAGTCGCCGGCAACACCGCTCTGTCTCATCAATACGTGCTCAGCGCGCAGAAGAGCTTCAGAAGTGTGGGCAACAACATCACTGAAGAAAAGCTCAATCAGGAAGTCACAAGAATAGCCGCTCTTCCTCAGCCAATGAGCCCGCCTCTCTGAAGCTTACCTCTCGTACATGTCCGCAGGGCATCTGTGACGGGCACTTCGGGCTGGCTACGATTAGAGTCCCCCGGAAATCAGGCCGATCTCCTTGCGAATCGATCGCTCAGGAGATCTTCCTTTAGTCGCAACACTTTTTTCGTGTAGACGAAGCCTTGATTTTCATCACTGTGTTAATAAGCCGCTGATAGGTCAGCCTTTCCAGCGAAAGGCGTTTTTTTGAGGAAGTCCGATGTGGGCGAGCACGCGATAAGCAAACTCGCTGGCCATGTCATCTAAAGAAGCAGGCTGGTAGTAGAAAGCGGGAATCAGGGGGAAGACGGTGGCACCGGCATCGGCGGCGCGAAACATATTTCGAATATGAATTTTGCTGAGAGGGGTTTCGCGAACGCAAAGCACCAGCGGACGCTTTTCCTTGAGGCAAACATCAGCGGCTCGCTCGATGAGGTGGGAGGCGACGCCGTTAGCGATTCGGGCCAGAGTGCCTACGCTGCACGGAAGCACGATCATTGCCTCGGCGGGGTAGGAGCCGCTGGCGACATTCGCTCCGATATCGGCATTCGATTGCTCCTTGATTTTCGCGGAGGAAGCGGGGGCATTAGCCGAGGAAGATTTGAGAGGCGAATTATGCCTTGGTTTGGGGCTGGTCGCAGTGGCGAGGAGTTGGGCGACTAGATTCGATCGGCCTTGGATTCCGAGTTCCTCGGCCATCACGCGCAGGGCGGAGTCCGAAGCGATGAAGTTCACGGTTTCGACTCGATCGTCGCGATCGACGGCGAGCAGCAACTGCCGAAGAAAAACCGAGCCGCTGGCGCCGGTGGTCGCGATCGTCAGATTTTTCGGCGAGGAATTCGGCAAAGTTCTCCTGTGTCTACAACGGGCGGGGAGTTGCGACCCGAACTTGGAGCATAGGGAGTCGAAGAACGGTAAGTCAAGGCGAACACGAAGATTCGAGGGCTAGGAGATAGAAGCTGTTTTATGGCATCCACGGTAAACTTGCGAAGCCGCAGGAGCGCGGCACAGCTCCATGCCCTGGCGGGTGTGGAGCGGGAAATCCGGGCGCAGGATTCGCACGGCCGGCGCAAGTACTTGCGCGAGTTTACGGAAGCATTCCGCGACTATGATTCCGTGCTCGATGCGGAGCAGATACAGAGCGCGGTGCGCGCTGCCGACGTGGTTCTGATCGGCGACTACCATGCCCTGCCCGCCGCTCAACGCTACGCCGCGACACTTCTCGAGCAGCGGGCTTTGAGTGGAGATCGCCCGGTCGTGCTCGGGGTTGAAACCATCTTTGCCCGCGACCAGCACATCCTTGAAGAATGGTGGCGGCGTGAAATCGACGAGAACGAACTGCGGCAACGCATCCGCTTCGATTTGGATTGGGGCTATGATTGGGCTCCTTTTCACGAATTGCTCGTGGCCGCGCGGGACCAT
This sequence comes from uncultured Acidobacteriaceae bacterium, assembly GCA_963789875.1. Lineage (GTDB taxonomy): Bacteria > Acidobacteriota > Terriglobia > Terriglobales > Acidobacteriaceae > Sulfotelmatobacter. The sequence goes on from CAWBMI010000004.1 coordinate 1,064,707, forward strand.
GCCGAGGCCATTTATGGGCTTGACTGCATGCCCCGCGAAAATCTACGCAAGATCGGCGCTCGCGATCGGCACGCCGCCGCGAAGATTGCCGAGATTCGCGACCGGCATCCCGATGCCGTGATATTCGTGCTGTTCGGCGAGTCGCATCTGTCTCCCAAGCATCTGCCAAAGGTTCTGCAGCGGGAGCTTCCCGACGCCAAAATCCTGACGGTCCTGCAGAATATCGACGCGCTTTACTGGCGTGCCGCTGGAGAACGCGCCGATAAAGTCGACGCGGTGCGCGTGAACGATGAAGTACTGTGCGTTTTTAACTCGACGCCGCTTGAGAAGTATGAAAGTTATCGATTGTTTCTCGATCAGTGGAGCCGCTGCAACAGCGCTCCGGACTTCGCGCCGACGATCTACAACTTGATCGACAGCCTGGCCAGCTTTTTGGAAATCAACCGCTACTCGCCGCACAACGGCACGCAACCAAAATTCCTGGTGGACATGCTTCCGGAGATTTACGGCGGGTCCTCTGCTAGCGTGTTACGACGTCTGCTCTCGCGTAAAGGACTAAGCGAGCAGCAACTGGAAGCAACCCTGGCCAGCGTGGAGGAACGCGGGGCCGCTTATTTCCCGCAGGTCAACGCTTTCTATATCCGCGATTTTAAAATCATGCATGCGGCTGAAGATGTCACTCGCTTTTTGCATCAGGCGTGCCAGGGCCTGCCCCGGCGCTTGAATGGTTCCGGCAGCACCGTCGAAGAGGGAAACGGAAAGTCTTACTCCGCGACTACAGATGCTTTTTATACACGTGTGATCGAACATGCCGTCGCGTATTTTGGCTCGCGCGTTCTTCATCCCTCGCGCCCGGCCCCGGCGACCGATGAGTCCCAACCAATTTCGCGTGGCGCGTGCGAAAAAGCGGCACAGTCTGCGCTGCGCGCCGATCCTGAGAAGTTCGAATCGAGCGCGCAAGATCTGGGATATCGCCTGGGAACGTTGATCTATGACGCATATCTAGCGGGGAAAGTTACGCCCGCGGGGTTGCGCCGCCTGTTCCTGGCCCGACTAAACCAACGTGGCCTCGCCCGCAAAGTCTGCATCGCGGTGCTTGCCAAAGCCCGCCTTATCGCCCGCCGCGAGCGGAACTGAAAGCATTTTTCAAGCTCGCACTAATGCTAATCTAGTGGCTCTTGCTGAATGCCAGGTGCTGACTGCAGAGTGCTCTCGTGAACGCAGAATCCATTCGCAAACTCTTCGAGCAGGTTCGCAGCGGCAAGCTTAGTCCCGACGAAGCTGTCAACCGCCTGCGCCATCTGCCCTTCGAAGATCTCGGCTTTGCCAAAGTGGATCATCATCGCGCCTTGCGCGCGGGCATGCCCGAAGTAATCTTCGGCGAGAACAAAACGCCGGCCCAACTTGCCGAGATTTTTTATCGCCTCTCTCGGCACGGCGGCAATGTGCTGGCGACGCGGACCAATAAAAAACAGTTCGCGGCGGTGAAGAAAAAAGTCCGTGCGGCCGAGAGTCGCGAACTCGCGCGGGCCATTGTGCTCAAGCGTGATCCGAGAAAATATGGCAAGGGCACCATCGCTATCGTTTCCGCCGGCACCAGCGACATCGCCGTCGCGGAAGAAGCCCTTGTAACTGCCGAACTAATGGGCAACGAAGTCGAACATTTTTACGATGTCGGGGTGGCTGGAATTCATCGCTTGCTGGCGAATCGCGAAGCTCTCACCAAGGCTCGCGTAGTAATCGTTTGCGCCGGCATGGAAGGCGCGCTGCCCAGCGTTGTGGGCGGACTCGTGGGCGTTCCCGTGATTGCGGTGCCTACCAGCGTGGGCTACGGCGCCTCCTTCAAAGGTCTCACCGCGCTGCTCGGTATGTTGAATTCGTGCGCTTCGAACGTGAGCGTGGTAAATATCGATAACGGTTTTGGGGCCGGTTACGTGGCTTCGCTGATCAACCGGCTTCCTTGAAATTTTCTGCGATTTGAATTCTGCGATCTGAATCAACGAAAGCGTAGGAAATTACGCAGGAGAACCGGGCTTCGATTCAAGTCCAGGGGGATCAAGGTTTTCGCAACATCGCAGAGGTCTGCGGACTTTGGTCTATGGTTTGAACTCGACTGCCACCGTGGTTTCCACCGGCACGGGTTGGCCGTTAACGCGATAAGGCTCGAAACGCCACCAGCGCAGTGCGTCTGTGGCAGCCCGCGCCAACACATCGGGTCCGTTAAGGGCCTGGACGTCGGTCACTGCTCCGTCGCGGCTCACCACGACGTCTAGCACGATCACTCCCTGCAGATTGGCGGGGCGGGCCGCCGCAGGGTAATCGGGATCGACCCGGTGGGTTATTAACTTCTCCATCTCTTCTGCGGGAACGTGTAACTGCGGCCGCTGCTCGACCTGAGGCTGGTTGGGCAGGCCGGCCTCGATCTCCGCCCAGCCGGTATTCCAGCGCCACCGTAAAACCGCCAGCAGAACTGCGGCCGAGCATAGTAAGAAAATCCAGCCCTTGCCCCGTTTGCGCGGCGGTAGATTCAGTGCGGAGGACGCCCATTCGGAGCCTTTACCGGCTGGTGATGTTGCCTGCACAATCGGTTCAGGCTGGGCTCTTGCCTTGTTCACCCAGGCGCGAATCAGCGCCTGCTGCTCCGGCGTAAGCCCGATAAACTCCATGCCACAGCGCAGCTTGTCGTGATACTTAACCAGGGCGCGCATGCGGAGGGGATCCGCCATGTGGGGCAGACGGATCTCGACGCCCACGGTTTCGCCGGGTTTCACTTCTCCAGCTAGAACCGCGCCGAAGCCGCAATCGGCGAGGTTGACCGCGCGTCCGGGCATGGTATCGGGAACGCCGGAGCGCAGAACGGTGACGTCCAGCGGCGCCTGCACTTGGTAGCGCACGGCGCGCCGCTGCGGCCTTGCTTCCCGACGCCGCGCTTTCGGAGCTTTTGCCATGCGAAAATCCACCACAGAGGGACTGAGCCACGGAGAAACGAATCTAAGACTAACAAAAGGTCTTCTTCGCGGCTTTGGGTCTGGGTAGTGAAAGCTCTTATTTCTTGGCTCGCAGTTCTGTGACTTCGTTACCGTTCGCTACGAGAACGACGCTCGCCATGCCGATGAAAAGCCCGTGCTCCACCACTCCGGGCATGTCGCTGAGTTGGCGGGCCAGGGAGTTGGCATCGGGAATCTGGCCGAAGTGGCAGTCCAGAATGTAGTTATTCTCGTCGGTCAAGTAGGGCTGCCCGTTTTCATGCCGCAACTCAACTTTCGCGCCCAACGCTTCAATCTTCTTCGCCACGAGAGCCCGAGCGAATTTGATCACTTCCACGGGCAAGGGAAATTTGCCCAGCACCGGCACTCGCTTCGTGGCATCGGCGACAATCACAAATTGCCGGGTCGCTGAGGCCACAATCTTCTCTCGCAGGAGTGCGCCACCTCCGCCTTTGATCAATCTGAGTTCGGGATCGACTTCGTCCGCGCCATCGACGGTGACGTCGATTTGCTGGCATTCGTCAAATGTGGTCAGCGGAATTCCGAGACCTGCGGCCTGTTCCCGTGACCTCACCGAACTCGGGATGCCGCGGATTTTCATTCCATTCTGCACCTGCTCGCCCAGCAGTTGAATGAAGTGTGCGGCCGTCGATCCCGTGCCAAGCCCGACTACTTGGCCATCCTTCACAAACTTCAAACTCGCCCGCGCCGCCGCCTCTTTTTCTAGATCATTCGCCATAGGTCTCGATTAATAATCCCGGATTAATAATCAACGGCCGCTGCACTCAGCCCAAACTTTTCTCTACGAAAATCAAATACCCGGCCAGCGCAAGCCCGAACAGAATCGTGAGAATCGTGACCAGATCGACGATAAATCCTGCCGGCTCAAACTCGCCTTCGTCGAGTTGCGCGCGAGTCTTTCGATAGCGCGCCAATCCCGCACCCACCATCGCCACGCCCGCGAGAATTGCGCTCATCCCCATCCACACCGAAAATCCCGTCGCCTTCGACGCGTGCCCCTGAAATTCGGTCAACTGGCGCATGGCGATGGCGAAACGTCCGATGGCAAAGCCGAAGACCACAATGGCCACGCTGGTGCGCACCCATGCAAGAAACGTGCGCTCGTTGGCTAAATGATCACGAGCCCGGTTGGAATTCTCAACCACAGGAGCTTTCGTCATGGAGGAATGTTGAAGGCAGCATTATTCCACAGCCTTCGCCACGAGTGCGGCAACGCCCGCAATATTCTTGACCAGGTCGGCGGGCACGTCGTGCCGCTGTTGCAGATACTCAGGGCTATTGTAGGAAACCCACACCTTGCCGCTTTCATCTTCCGCCACCAGCGCCTTCAGCGGAAGATCGATCGCCACCGACGGAGCGGCCAGCATAAGCGGCGTTCCGCTCTTCGGACTGCCGAAGATCAAAAGTTTCGTAGGACGCATTTTCATCCCGACCTTCTCTGCTTCGCCGCTGTGGTCCACCAGCGCGAACACTTGCAGCCCGCGTTCGGCAACAATCGATTGCAGCCGCTTCAGCGTTTCCTCGACGCTATGCGGACTTGCAACTTGCAACAATCCATTCGCTGGCATTGGCTTCACTCCTTTTCCGTCGCGATCATCTTTCCCATGATTTCCTTCACAATTTTAGCCGCTACCGTAGCCGTCAAGTCAGAAACATCCTGCGCCGGATTGTACTCAACCACATCTGCTCCCACGATGGTTCCGCCGATCGCATGCAGATGCGCGATTGCCTCGCGAACAGTCATTCCTCCAGGCTCGCGATGTGAAATTCCGGGTGCAAACGCCGGATCAAGGACATCCATGTCGAACGAGATATAAACCGGACCCTGAATTTTCAGCCGCTCGTGAGCCGGAAGCTTACTCATTTCGACCACTTCAACCCCGAATCGCGCCGCTTGTTCGCGCTGATGCCCGTTCATGGTACGAATCCCAATCTGCACGAGGCGCTTCGCCAGGCGCTCCTCCATGATGCGCGCAAAGGGACACGCATGCGAGACGCGGCTACCCTCGAACTCATCGTACAAATCGGGATGGGCATCGAAATGAATGATGCTCAGGTCGGGATAGCGTTGCGCAAAAGCTTTGACGATGGGATAGGTAACCGAGTGATCTCCGCCCAACGAAACCGGACTGTCGCCTCCCACCAGCAACTCGCGCACGCCGCGCTCGATCTCCGCAAAATCTTCCTTAACCTTCCCCGGCGAATTGCCCAGCTCCAAATCGCCGGCATCCGCGAACGCTCCCGGCGCTCCCAAGTCCGTGCCGAGTTCCGTCCACTGATTGGACGCTTCGCTGCGCAAGGCTTCGCGAATCTTCGCCGGCGCCAGAACCGCTCCGCGCAAAAAAGAAGAATTGATGTCCAGCGGTATTCCGAGAAGAGTTGGCATGTCGAGTTTCAAAGTCGCGAGTGGCAGCAGAAAGTCTATATCCTCTTCTACAAAGGCGGAAAATCCGAAGTTTAATAACGCCTTAGGAGCAATCAGGATGTTGAGGGTTTAATGCCCGGAATCCCCCGCAACCCGACATGCATCCGTTATCCTAGAAGAACAATATGGCCCCGAAATCCAAGTCCTCCAACGGTGCAACTGGCACCGCGGTAGTTGAAACTTCTTCGAACCCAACGAACCCAGAGCGCGAAAGCGTATTCAACGCCTTTCGGCAATGGGGATATCTGGAGGGCGATCTCGATCCCCTCGGCTTCCTTCGTCCGCGCCCCACGCCTGAGTTGCAAATCGAAAGCGAATACACCGCTGAAGCTCGTGCGATTTACTCCTCAACCATTGGGGTTGAGATCAATCATATCTATGCTCCCGAACGCCGCCGCTGGATTTACGAGCAGATGGAGTCGCCATCTCAGGGTTTCGAAGTTACAGAAAAAGATCAGCGGCGCATTCTCGATCTGCTGATTCGCGCCGACGTTTTTGAGCAGGTCATGCAACAGCGTTACCTGGGGAGCAAACGCTTTTCGCTGGAAGGTGTAACGGCTCTAATTCCACTGGTCGATGAACTTCTCGATACCGGCTCCCGCCTTGGAGCGACCGAACTGGTAATGGGTATGAGCCATCGCGGACGTCTCAACGTAATTGCCCACGTCGCTAAGCGTCCGCACAAGGAAATCTTTGCTGGTTTTGAAGATGTGGACCCGCGCAGCGTTCTCGGCTCCGGCGACGTGAAGTACCACATGGGCGCGACGGGGGAGTATATCACTCGGAGCGGCAACAAGGTTCGCATCCATCTGGTTTCGAACCCGAGTCACCTGGAAGCCGTCGATCCCGTCACCGTGGGCCGAACCCGCGCCAAACAAGACCGGGCCGGGGAGGGCGGGCGCGAAAAATATCTGCCGCTGTTAGTTCACGGCGACGCCGCTTTCGCCGGACAAGGCATCCTCGCCGAGACCATGAATTACGCCAACCTTCCCGGATACACCGTCGGCGGAACAATTCATGTGATCGTGAATAATCTGCTGGGGTTCACTACTAGCTATGTGGAAGAACACTCCACGCGCTTCGCGGCCTGCATTGCGCGGCGCCAGTCAATTCCTATCTTCCACGTCAACGGTGAAGATGTAGATGCGGTCGTACGGGTCGCCCGCCTCGCTACCGAATATCGTTATCGCTTCGGCACCGACGTCGTGATCGACCTCATCGGATACCGCCGACACGGTCACAGTGAGGTGGATGATCCCACGATCACTCAGCCGTTGCTCTACAAAGAGATCAAAGAGCACCCGCCGCTGTGGGAAATCTATGCCGATGACACCGGAGCCACCGATGCTCCGGCGCAGGCAGCAGCCGTTAAAGCAGAATTTGAAACTGCTCAGAAAAAAGCCGGCTCGATCACGCAAAAACCCTTGATGCGCGACCTGCCCTCGTACTGGGACGAATACTTCGGCGGACTGCACAAGCCGGAATTCGAAGTTGAAACCGGACTCTCGACGGATGAACTGGCCGAGCTTACTACTCATCTCACGACTTACCCCGAAGGCTTCCACATTCATCCGAAGGTGAAGAAGCTTCTCGAACAGCGCGCGGAGATGGGCTCAGGCAAACGGCCGGTAGACTACGGCATGGCCGAAGCTCTGGCGTTTGCCAGCCTGGCGAAGGCTGGGATTCCTGTGCGGCTTTCCGGTCAGGACTCTCGTCGAGGCACTTTCAACCAGCGTCATTCTGTGCTCATTGATATAGAGAACGAGAATGAATATGTGCCGCTGGAAAACATTGCGGTGGACCAGGCACGCTGCGGAATTCACAACTCGACTTTGTCTGAGCCGGGCGTGCTCGGCTTCGAATACGGTTACAGCCGCGACTATCCTGAAGCGCTGGTTCTGTGGGAGGCGCAGTTCGGCGATTTCGTGAACGTCGCGCAGGCGATTATCGACCAGTTTATTTCCGCCGGAGAAGCCAAGTGGAATCTGCTCTCCGGCCTCGTGCTGCTGCTTCCTCACGGCTATGAAGGCCAGGGACCGGAGCACTCCAGCGCTCGCATCGAGCGCTTCATCCAACTTGCTGCGAAGCATAATATCCAGATCGCGCAGCCCTCAAGTGCCGCGCAATATTTTCATCTGCTCAGGCGGCAGGCGATGCGGCACTGGCGCAAACCGCTGATCGTGTTTACTCCCAAGAGCATGCTGCGCCATGCGGATGCTTCTTCGCCGATTGCGGATTTCACTCGTTCGAGCTTCCAGAATGTGATCCCCGACACAGAGGTTGGACAAGCGGATCGCATCCTTGTGTGCACCGGCAAGATTGGTCACGAACTCGAAGCCGAGCGCAAGAAGAGAAAAGATAATTCAACGGCGATTGTATTTCTCGAGCAGCTCTATCCCTTCCCGGAAACAGAACTCGCCGCCGAATTCGCTCGCCATGGCGACACTGGCGACATCGTCTGGGTGCAGGAAGAACCGGCCAACATGGGCGCGTTATTCAACATGCTCCCGCGCCTGCAGCGCATAGCCGGCGAGCGCCACGTGATGTCAGTCAAGCGGAGTTCCAGCGCAAGCCCCGCCACGGGCAGCGCCAAAGCACATGAAGTGGAACAAAAGACACTGCTGACGCTGGCCTTCACCACGAAGGGATAACCTCGGCAAGAAAAGCCCTTGCAACAAGAAAAGGCATAGCAACGAGTATTGTCATTCCGAACCGCACAGCGGTTAGGAACCTGCTGTCTGCGTACACCTCCATAATTCCTTTGGGGACAGGCTCGGCTGTCCAGCCGAGCGCAGCGAGCGAAGCTCGGCAAGTGTTACCCTAACCTCCGAATTCAACCCCATGCCCCGCCGCCCCCAACCCCTTCGCGTAGCCATCGACACCGGCGGCACTTTCACCGACTGCGTCTGGACCGACACCAGCGGCCAACTCCGCATGCTGAAAGTTTTTTCCACTCCGGACGATCCTTCTCGAGCAATCGTCGAAGCGCTCAGCAAGATTGGGCACGAAGGCCAGTGGATTATTCTGCACGGCACTACGGTCGGAACCAACACGTTGCTCGAACGCAAGGGCGCGCGGACGGCTCTTATCACCACGGCGGGATTCGAAGACGCCATCGAGATCGGCCGCCAGGCCCGCCCTAAGCTCTACGACTTTTTCTTCGACCGAGTCGAACCGTTGGTGCCCGCAGATCTCCGATTCGGCATCGAAGAGCGCACGGCCAGCGACGGAGAAATTCTAGTCTCGCTTTCGGACGCGGCTTTGCAAGCGCTGGCTGCGAAGGTTTTGGCGAAGCAACCGGAGTCCATCGCGATCTCGCTGCTCTTTTCATTCGCGAATTCGAAGAACGAATCCACAGTCGCCGAGTACCTCAAGTCCGCGGGAGTGCCGCTCTCGATTTCTTACCAAATCCTTCCAGAATTTCGCGAATACGAACGCACTTCGACTGTAGTCATCAACGCCTATCTGCAGCCGGTGATGCAGCGCTATCTGCAAAATCTAGAGCGCCGTCTTGCAAAGGTGGGGCAGCGACTATCGAGCGTGGAGCAGGGGGCGAAGCGGCGGGCAGAGCAGCGGGTTACGAGGGTGGAGCAGCGCTTCAGCGCTGCGTTAAAGCAAACCAAAATGAGTCGGGCCTTAGCCCCTGAGGTACCCCAGTCTCTCGGCATCTTCGTCATGCAATCCAGCGGCGGCATAACTTCCCTCGCCAACGCCGTCAGCGAACCAGTCCGCACGGTCCTCTCCGGTCCCGCCGGGGGCGTAGTCGGCTCCGCTGCCTCCGCCCGCGCCAGCGGCTTCCAGCGCATCATTGCTTTCGACATGGGAGGCACTTCCACCGACGTGTCGCTGGTCGAAGGAGAGATCACAACCGCCAACCAAGCCGAGATTGCGGGACTCCCCATCGGCGTTCCCATGCTCGACATTCACACCGTGGGCGCTGGCGGAGGCTCGCTCGCTCGCTTCGACGCGGGCGGCGTGCTGCGCGTCGGTCCCGAATCCGCCGGCGCCGATCCCGGCCCCATCTGCTACGGGCGCGGCACACAGCCTACGGTCACCGACGCCAATCTATTACTAGGGCGACTGCAGCCCAACCGTTTTCTTGGTGGCGATTTCACGCTCGATCTCGAGCGCGCGCGTCGTATCACCCGCGAGTGGCTCAGGCAACAAGGCTGTTCGCTGAGCCTCGAAAAGTTCGCTGCCGGAGTCGTGCGCATCGTGAATGCCACTATGGAGAAAGCGATTCGCGTGGTCTCGATCGAGCGAGGCCGCGATCCCCGCGACTTCGCGCTCGTCGCCTTCGGCGGCGCTGGCGGCTTGCACGCCTGCGCACTGGCCGAAGCGCTCAGCATCCCTCGTGTGATCGTCCCCGCATTTCCCGGTGCGCTTTCCGCTCTAGGTATTCTGGTCAGTGACATCGTTAAGGACTACTCCCGCACCGTGCTGGGGCGAGTATCAGACAAAATTCCGCACGCGCGATTGGCGCAGGAGTTCAAGGCATTAGAAAAGCAGGCTGCAAAGGATTTTGAAAAAGAATCGTGGCGAGGAAAAGTGAACTACAACCGCAGCGTGGATCTGCGCTACAAAGGCCAAGGATACGAACTGAACTTGCCCTTCACCAGGAATCTGCTGAAGGATTTTTATGAAGAACACCAACGCCGCTACGGCTACGCGTATTCCGCGCGCGAGTTGGAACTGGTGACCCTCCGCTTGCGGGCAGCGGTGAAAGCGCCGCCGCTGAAACTCACCAGGTTTCGTTTGGGCAAGATAGACCATGTGGGGACGGCCACTCTTGCCCGTCCAAGCCGGGCAAAGCTCGGCTCGCTCTCCATGCCCAAAGTCCCGGTCGTATTCGATGGCAAGAAACTCGCGACCGCAGTCCGCTCCCGCGACGAACTCAAGCCGGGCAAAACCTACACCGGCGCAGCCGTCATCACGGAATACAGCGCCACAACTGTAATCCCCGCCGGCAAATACTTCCACCTCGACCGTGCCGGAAACCTGATCATCGCTAATGGCTAGTCACTACGACTTCAGATCGACGTGACGCTCAATGAGCCCTCTTGGCCTCGTTTGACGCTTGCCTCTCCGCTTGGATTCCCGTAACGTCGGGAAAATGCCCTATGCTGTCCGGCGAACACTCTGGTTGCCGGGAGTACAAAGCGCCCCTGAGTTCAAGAATGAGCTCGCAAAAGAGGCCTCAGAAAATCAAGGCCGCGCCGCCTTGCCAGTGCGATTGCTGGGCTTGCGATAAAGGAATTCACTGCGGAAACAAGAAGTCAGGCTGCGAACATCCGCCCTATCGAACTACGCCGAGAACACATTAGGTATTTCCCCACGCTGAATGGCAGGGGTTTTCCGCCTCTGTTCTTTTTCTACCCATTCTACGAACAGGGTCTGGAATTCTTCCTGCGTGTAGATTCCTTTGTAAATCAGCAGCGTGTTCATGGCGTAGACCGTAGCCTTGAAACCTTCATCACGCGACGCAACGGCTAATGCTTCTTCGAAAGACATGATGTGTATTATCCTCCATTGCAGATCAAAAATGTTGACGGTCATCACAACGCTCCGAATGGCGTTGAGTCAATGCGTATCTGGATAGTCGTCCCGCCGGGCAAACGATTCCACCTCGACCGCGCCGCAAATCTGATTGTTACAATCCGATAAATACGTCATATCCCCAAGAAAACCCGACACTCGGCGCTAGGTAGTCGCAACCGGGTTCGCTACAATGAAGCCGTGAAACCCAGCATCTTCGTCGTCGAAGACGATCCAGATATTTCCCGCCTCGTCCGTCACCACCTTGAGGGCGATGGTTTTGCCGTGCGAGTTTATCCCAACGGCTCGAACGTAATTGCCGACGCTGAACGCCAGCGCCCGGCGCTCTTCGTGCTCGATATCATGGTCCCCGGCAAAGATGGCCTTGAGCTTTGCCGCACGGTTCGCCAAACTCCCGGCCTCGCATCGGTGCCGGTAATTTTTCTCACAGCGAAAAGCAGCGAAGCCGACCGCGTGCTCGGTCTCGAGATCGGAGCCGATGATTACATCGCCAAGCCTTTCAGCCCGCGCGAACTTGTGGCCCGCGTCAAGGCCGTGCTGCGCCGCTTTGAGCGCCCGCTGCCTCCGAGCCCACTGAAAGTCGGCGACATCGAAATCGATCCCTCCGCCATGACCCTCACGGTGCGCGGACAGACCGTTCCCACAACTGCGACTGAATTTCGTCTGCTGGATTATTTTGCGCGGCATCTGGGCCGGGTTTTTTCCCGCGACCATCTGCTTGATTCTGTGTGGCGCGATACTTCCTACGTTACGCCTCGCTCGGTCGATGTTTATGTTCGCCGCATTCGCGAGAAAATCGAGCCGGATCCCGAAAATCCTCGTTACCTCAAGACCGTTCGCGGCGCGGGCTATCGCTTCGAGACTCCGCGCTCCGATGCGTCCCGATCCGAGGCCGCGCGGTGAGAAGCGGGATTTTCCTTAAGCTGTTGGCTTCTTTTTTACTTGTCATCATAGCCGCAGCGACCTTGTTTGACCTCCTGCTGGGTGGTGCCTGGGAGGATTCGCTGCGCAATGAAATCCAGCGCAATCTCACGCAAAAAGCCGAACTGGTCGCGCATAGCGTCGAAGTCGACCGTGGCCATCCTCTGACGGATATTGCCGCTCAGGAGGGGCAGGCCGCAGGCGCTCGCGTAACCATCATCGATCCGACCGGTAAAGTTTTGGCGGATTCCGAGGCCAACCTGGATTCCATCGAGGACACCGCTGAACGGAAGGAATTCGCCGCTGCGCTCTCCGGCAAAGTTGGCGTCGACCAGCGCCGCAGCGCCACTGTGGGCACGCCGTTTCTTTATGTGGCCGTGCCGATCTCAGGAGGCGCAGTGCGACTGGCCTACCCGCTCTCCGACGTGGAAGCGGTTTCGCTGCAGGTGCGACATCGACTGGAATTGGGCTCGGGTCTGGCTTTTGTTTTCGCCCTGCTGGTCGCGGCGGCGGCTGCGATGTGGAGCGCTCGCCGACTCGAGCGCATCGTCGACGTGGCTGCCCGCATCGCCGATGGCGACTTGCAAGCTCGCATCCTCGAAAATTCCCCCGACGAAATCGGACGCGTCGCCGACGCCATCGACAAGACCGCGCGCCGCGTCGAACATAGTTTCGCAGCGGTCCGCTCCAGCCAGCGGCAGCTCGAAACCCTGCTCAACAGCATGCAAGACGCCGTCATCGCGGTCAGCGCCGACGGACTCGTGCAGTGGGCCAACCAGCCCATGGACCGCCTGGTCCCGCAGCGCACTCGCCTGCATCAGCCAGTAGTCGAGACCATTCGCGACCCCGACTTTCTCGCTGCCGTCAAAGAAGCGATCACCACGCACGATGTGAAAACGGCGCGCGCCACTTCCATCGTCCCCGGACGCGTCTTCGATGTGACTGCAGCGCCGCTTCCAGAAGGTGGTGCGGTCGCTGTGTTGCGCGATCTGACCGAAACCGAGCGCGTGGAGAAAACTCGCCGCGACTTCATCGCCAACGTTTCTCACGAACTGCGCACGCCTCTCACCTCGATCCAGGGCTACGCCGAGACTTTGCTCGATAGCACTGCAGAGCAGGGAGCGCCGACGCGCGAGTTTTTGGAGATCATTCGCAAGAATTCATCCCGGATGTCGCGTCTCACCGAAGACTTACTCACTCTGGCCCGGGTCGAGTCAGGAGAAACCCGCTTCGAGGTTGAACCCGTTCCGCCGGCCGAGATTCTTCACGACGCGGAGGAGAGTTTTAGAGAAATTGCGCGTGGCCAGGGCATCGAACTGGAGATAAAGGATTCGCCGGTTTCTGGCCTTCCCAGTCGGCCTTCGAACCCGCTCTCGACCGCTGCCAATTCCTTTCCTGAAAATCTTCCACAGGTTCTCGCCGACCGCGAAGCCATTCACCAAGTGTTTGCCAACCTGATCGAGAACGCGCTGAAGTACGGCGCTTCAGGAGGGCGCGTGGTTCTGGGGGCGCGCCCGCTTCCTCACGCGGTAGAATTCTTCGTGCAGGATTTCGGCGCTGGTATCGCCTCCGAACATCTCCCACGCCTCTTCGAACGTTTTTACCGCGTTGATAAAGCCCGCTCGCGCGAATCCGGCGGCACCGGCCTCGGCCTCGCCATCGCAAAACACATCGTGCTGGCCCACCGCGGGTCAATCCGCGCCGAAAGCGAACTAGCCCACGGCTCGACTTTCCTATTCACCCTGCCAAAGGCCTAAGCCGCCTCAGCTTCGCCTGACTGGAGCCGAAGGTGCTGTCCCCGAGGCGAACGCGCCGCTTCCTCACGCGCCCAAACCGAGGTAATACTCCAGTGCCTCTGCCCGCCGACGATTCCCCCTTTCAGTGTTAAGATCGCTTTAGCACTTCCCTTCCGGAGATGTCATGAGACGAACTGCAGCTTTCCTACTCTTGCTTGCTGCCGGCATTGCCTGCTCGATCCCCGCCGTTGCTCAAAAAGAAAACCGTAGCATCGGGGAAAACAGCATTGAGGCCCGCAAGGCGGCCAAACAATACCAGAAAGCGGCAAAGAAAACTGCGAAGAAGCAGAGGAAAGCGGCGAAGAAGATTCAGAAGCAGCAACGTCAGGCCGCGAAGCAGCAACGTCACCGCAAATAGACTACGGCTCGGAAGGGTCCGGTCGCGTGCCGCACTCGGAAAATGACAAAAAATTCACAGCCTCTTAACCCGATCCACAAAAATAAAGGCTATCTTGGACGTTGACCATGTAGTTATGGTACGTCAATATTAATACAAAAGGTTCTGGCGACCCAGGGATACCCTTATGAGCACCGCTCGCCTGCAAAGCATTCCTCCCGAACCGGCCCACCATCAGATTGTTCGCCGCACCGTGGAGGCCTGCCGCCTGGCCAAGGAAGCCGCCGGAGCAGCCGCCGAAGGCATCGCCACCGGCTCGAGCCCTCTACTTAACTCGCTGCGCCAGCGCGAGCGTGAACTGGACGCGCTCGACATGGAAATCGACAGCGCCGTCACCAACACCATCACCGAAGTTCAGCCCGCTGAAGCCCGCGAACTTCTGGCCTGCATGAAGTTCATGATCAGCCTGGAGCGTATTGGCGACCTGCTGCTCAGCTTTGCCAACAGCGCGCAAGCCGCTGCCGGGCGGGTTGACTCCGAAGATACTCGCGACCTCACTCACATGGCGACCATCCTCGAAAAAATGCTGACGGATGTAGGCGAAGCTTTCTCAACGCGCGACGTGGGCAAGGCGGTGGATGTTCTCCGCGCCGACTCCGAGATCGATCGCCTGCGCAATCTGATCTTCCTGCGCCACATCGAGAATCCGGAAAACATCACGCGCCAGGCCAGCCTGCAGGTCATCTTCATGACCCAGTCGCTCGAACGCGCTGGCGACCACGCCAAGAATCTCGCCGAAGAAGTCTGCCACGTAGTAAGCGGCCACACCGTACGCCACGTCCTGATGGCTTACGACAAGCCGGTGGAACAAATGTTCATCGACTACCTGCGCCGCCGCGACCAGCACTAAGTCGTCCCCCGAAAATTTCCTATCCCGGATCGGCATCTGTCATTCCTCTCGAAGCGAGGAATCTGCTGTTCTGTCCTGCTACCGCGCACCGTGCGAGTTGTACGCCCCCGTCCGCCTCTATCCACAAAGAAACCCGTCCCGCCGACTGACCCCCCCGCGGACGTATTTCTCTCGACCGGGTCCACAACCTCCGATAACCTTCCTCTACTTTCCCCGGAATCTGTTCGTCAGGCGAGAAAGATGTCCTGTAGTGGGTTTTTCGCCGTTCGTCGCTCTCCCAACTTCCCAGCCGTCACAAGAATCTGCAGCAACCTCGTAGTCGCAGTGGCTGCACTCACCGTCCTTTTCATGGCAACTCCGAGACCCCTGTTCATGCCACCTCTGGATCCCTGTCCCTTGGCGAGCAAGTGGTTCTACTACACTAATGGAACGACCACCTACCCGAACTGTGTCAGCGCGACGCTTGGCGGATGCCCGAACATCTAGAACCTTGGCTTCACCTACGGCTACCTCAGCCCATCCGGCATCATCTCAGGCCCGGTCAACGGCGTCATAGTATTCTTCAACGGAGCTGACGGCACTGCACCAGCGGGATACGATTACGATCGACCGAGCACCGAGCCGGTCTGTTTTGTCAGGGATGCCCCCGGCCATTCAGGATTTACCCCATTTCCGCGCCCTCATTCCCAACCTGGAGCGAGCGCCGTCGAAGGTTTACTTCAGCTAGAAAATCCACACCCGACGTCCATTCCGCGTCAAAGCCCAGCCGAAGCTCGAAAGCCAGGCGTGTTAACCTGAAGCTACTCATACAATGATGCTTCGAGGTACGAACTTGCGGAGTGCACGAACGCTTTTCCTTTCCTGTCTTGCCGGCTTCCTCCTCACCACGTTCCATAACTCAGGCCTTCTTTCCGCAGCTTTCGCCGAGGGTACGCGCACCTGGGAGCAATCGCGATTCGATGAGCTGGCAAAGGGGACGGCGACCGGCGTCGCCATACGCAGTACCGGAGGCCTCGAACTCGCGCCCACTTTTAGGAGTCTCTACGCCGCTCCCTCCACCTACATCTGGGCCGTTGCCGCCGACGATGCCGGCAATGTTTACCTTGCTGCCGGAGCTCCTGCGCGGGTCTATCGCGTGACGCCGGAGGGCACTGCCAGCATCATCTTCGAGCCGAAAGAGTTGCAGGTGCAGGCTCTCCAAACTGCCCCCGGAGGCGTCATTTACGCGGCCACGGCCCCTGATGGCAAAGTCTATAAGCTTGAACACAAATCAGCCGGCGAATCCAAGTCGCTAAAATCGGGATCCGAGTCCACAGCCGCGCCCGAGAAAGATTCCAAACCAGCCCTCGATCCCGCTTGGACCTCCTCCGTCTACTTCGAGCCCGCGACGAAATACATATGGGACCTCGCGCTGGACAAAGCCGGCAATCTCTACGTGGCGACCGGCGATCACGGCGAAGTTTTCAAAGTTACCGCGAAAGGCGAGCACTCGGTCTTTTTCAAAAGCGACGAAACCCACATTCGAGTGCTGGCCTTCGATGCCCAGGGCAACCTGATCGCCGGCTCCGATGGCAGCGGTCTGATCTACCGCATCTCTCCCGGCGGAGAAGGCTTCGTTCTATACAGCGCACCGAAGAAAGAAATCACCGCGCTCGCCTTGGATCGCTCCGGCAACATCTATGCCGCGGCGGTCGGCGAGAAACGAGGCGGTTTCGGCGGCGTGACTCCTTCCTCTCCCGCAGTGCTGAATCTGGGAAGTGGCACACCCATTGGAGCGGGCGGCCCGCAAGTTCCCGGCATGACGATCACTCCTTCCCCCAACCCCTCCGCCATGGGCGGACCCTTTCCTTTTCCCGGCGCAGCGCCGGGCAACGGCTCCGATGTCTATCGCATAGCTCCCGATGGCTCTCCCGCAAGGTTATGGTCCTCGCATGAAGACATTGTCTACGCCCTGGCCTTCGACTCCCAGGGACGCCTCTTAGCCGGTACCGGCAATCGCGGTCACATCTTCGCCATCACCGGACTCGACGATTTCGCCGACTTGTTGAAAGCTCCGGCCTCGCAGGTCACCGCCTTCGCCAAAGCTCCCAGCGGAGGCCTCTACGCCGCGACCAGTAATCTAGGAAAGTTGTTTGTGTTGGGCGGGAGTCCGGAAGCCGAAGGAACCTACCAGAGCGATGTGTTCGACGCGCACATTTTTTCCCGTTGGGGACGCGCCGAATTTCGAGGCGCCGGCAACGTCGACCTATATGCGCGCAGCGGAAACGTCGACAACCCAGATCGTAACTGGAGCGCCTGGCACCAGATTAATCTACAGGGAAACGAGGAGACCGGGATTCCCGCCGCGCGTTACGCACAGTGGAAAGCCGTGCTGCACGCCGGATCGACGGCGCCGGCAGTCGACAGCGTGCTGCTTAACTATCTTCCCAAGAACGCCGCTCCCGAGATCGACGACCTGACGGTCCAGGTCGGGGTCAGGTATCAAGGGGCGCAGAAACCTTCGGGCAACACTATCGGATCAGATTCCCTCACATCGTCCTCCACGCATTTCGACGTGCCTCCCACAAGTTCGCACGATCGCGACTCCATCGGAGTCAGATGGAATGCGCATGATGAAAACGACGATCAACTTGTCTATTCCCTCTACTACCGCGGCGACGGCGAAAAACGCTGGCTGCTGCTCAAAGATAATCTCAACGACAAGGCCTATTCCTTCGATGCCAGCCTTTTGCCGGACGGAGGTTATGTGTTCAAATTAGTCGCTTCCGATGCGCCGTCTCACTCGCCCGGCGAGGCTCTTAGCGCCTCGAGAGAAAGCCGCCGCTTCGAAGTGGATACGACCCCTCCCCGCATTGAGAATCTGTCAGCAAGTGTTGAAAACGCTCAAATTCATGTGACCTTCACGGCCGCCGACGGCTTCTCGCCCATCAAGCGGGCAGAATATTCGGTTGACGCCGGCGATTGGCAGTATGTCGAGCCCACCAGTCAACTCTCCGATGCCAAGACCGAGAGCTACGACTTCCAGGCGAAGACGGAATCACCCAAAGACGGGTCAGCCGCCAACGAGCATGTAGTGGTAGTGCGAGTCTACGATCGTTACGACAACATGGGCGCCGCCAAAACCCTGGTACGAGCTAAGTAGGTAGACCTCGCTGGTGGAGATGTGGGCACTAATGTGGGGACGGGCGCCTCGCAAGCTTGCCCTGAGGCAAGCCGAAGGGTCCAGCCCAGCGCAGCGAGGCGCAGACTAGCTCACATATATGGCGGTCAAGGGTTTTGCGCAGCCGGCAACGTTCCCCCGTACATGTCCAAATGCGCGCGCAAAGCGCGACCGAACGTCCCCTTTCACCTGCACCGCGCACTTGTAAGAATCGCTATGTGATTCAGCGCTCACACCACAACTACTCGCGATTTGCACTCCTACTAATGTTGTCTCTAACGCTCGCCGCCTGCGGAGGCGCAGCCCCCAGCGCCTCATCTAACGACACCGGCACGGGCGGCGCTGGGGGCACGTCTGGCCCCGGCGGCAATCCCAACCTGTCCTGCAACGTCATGAGCACTGGCGCAAGCGCAAGCCTCAACGGATTCCTCCCCTTTTCCAGCAGCAGTCCGTGGAACACAGACATCTCCTCCGCGCGAGTCGATCCCAATTCCTCCACCATCATCAACAACTTCGTCGGCTCCGTGAACGTTCACCCCGACTTCGGAACCGATCCCACTTATGGCATTCCCTACGTGGTGGTAAACGGGAGCCAGCCGCTCGTGAACATCGATCTGGGCGCCTACCCCGACGAAAGCGACCCCGGTCCCATGCCTGTGCCGGCCACCGCGCCCGTCGAAGGAGGCTCCTCCAGCACCGGCGACCGTCACGTTCTGGTTCTCGATAACAATAATTGCTTTCTTTACGAGCTCTACAATTCTTCCCAGAATCCAGACGGAAGCTGGAACGCCGACTCGACCGCGGTATGGGATTTGGTGAGCGCTGGCAACGCGCAACGCCCCTACACCTGGACCTCCGCCGACGCTGCGGGCCTGCCCATCTTTCCAGGCTTGATTCGCTATGACGAAGTAGCGGCCGGAAAAATTCAGCACGCCTTCCGCTTCACGCTGCCGCGAACCAGCGCAGCATTCATTCCGCCGGCTTCCCACGACGCCGCAACCTCCAGCGATCCCACAGCTCCGCCCATGGGCATGCGCCTGCGCTTGAAATCCAGCTACGATATGTCTGGCTTCGACGCCAGCATGCAGGCAATCCTCACCGCGATGCAGCACTACGGACTGATTCTCGCCGACAACGGAAGTGCGCTCTTCGTCACCGGCGCATCCGACAGCCGCTGGGGCTCCGATCTCGAGTCTCTAAAAACTGTTCCAGCTTCGGCCTTCGAAGTTGTGCAGATGAATCCCGTCTACACGAACGCCACCGCGCCAACCGGTGCGGCTCCCACGATTAGTAACTTCACTGCAAATCCATCAAGCGTTTCGTCCGGAGGGAGCGTAACCTTGTCGTGGACCGCAACCAACGCGAACTACGAGGTCGTCTCGCCGGGAGCTGGCGCCGTTCGCGGGACCAGCGTGACCGTCAACCCCACCGCGACCACCATCTACACTCTGTATTCCACCAACCAGTTCGGGCGCACGACAGCAACAGTAACGGTCAACGTCCACTGAAGCCGTTATCACCCTTAGCGCCGCGGAGCGAAGAACTTCATATTCTCGACACTACCAGCGGCGAGCGAGGAATTTCTGCCACAGTCGCGTCGTAGTTTCAATTTTAGTGCGCGCTCTCGGCCGCCTCTGATGCCTCTTCCGAAATACTCTTCATGGCTCCCAGCGCACCGGCGCGCCGTAATTCCGGGAAACGCCAAGCCCAAACGGCGATGACCACCAAGGTCCCCACACCTCCCAAGATCACTGCGGGCACCGTGCCAAACCATTGCGCCGTCAGCCCCGACTCAAACTGCCCCAGTTCATTCGACGTCCCGATGAAAACCATATCGACCGCCATTACTCGCCCGCGCATTTCATCCGGAGTGCGTAACTGCACCAGGGTGGCGCGAATAATAACGCTGATCATGTCGGCCGCTCCCAAAAAGATCAAAGAAAACAGCGACAGCACGAGGCTGGTCGAGACTCCAAACAAAATAGTGCAGACTCCGAATCCCGCCACCGACCAAAGCAGTGTAGGCCCAGCCCGCCCGCGCAGCGGACGGTGCGCCAATGCCATCGCCATCAAGGCCGCGCCCACACCCGGCGCAGTTCGCAACAATCCCAATCCCCACGGCCCGGTATGCAGAATCTCGCGAGCATAAACCGGAAGCAGCGCTACGGCCCCACCCAGCAGCACCGCAAAGAGATCCAGCGAGATAGCGCCTAGAATCAGTTTCTCGCGCCAGATGAAATGCAGTCCGGCGAACACGGTCTTCAACGTCATTGGTTCACGGCGCCTCGACTGGGGCCGGATCTGAATGCGAAAAATGGAAACCAGCGCGCCCGCCGCCACGACTACGGCAAGACCGTAAACCACCGATGGCCCATGGGCTAGGGCGTAAAGAATTCCGCCGAGCGAAGGTCCAAGGATCGTGGCCGCTTGAAAAGTAGTCGCGTTCCAGGCCACCGCATTGGCGAAATGCTCATCTGGAACCAACTGCGGCAAAATCGATCGGCTGGCCGTGCCGTTGAACGAGCGCACCACGCCGAGCAGGACCAGAACGATGTAGATCGGCCTCACCGATTGCGTCCCGCGCTCCGCAATCAGCAATAGAAGCCCGGAGCACAACGCATATCCGGCGTAACATGCCCCCAGAACCTTGCGCCGCTCGAACCGATCAGACGCATGCCCGCTTACCAGAAAAAGAAGAATCCCTGGAAGAAACTGCGCCAGCCCCACCAGGCCGAGATCGAGCGCGCGGCGCGTGATGCCGTAGACCTGCCATCCCACCGCAACCGCCTGCATCTCGGTCGCACCCACAATAAGAAAGCGCGCAATCTGAAACAGCACGAAATCCGGATTCGTGAAAGCGATGCGTCCAGCTTTGGAGTCGGCGGATGAAGGCATGAGCGGCTAACTTCTAATGTGCCACAGAACGAACCCGTCTGCATCGAGCATCAACCGCCTGAGCTAGACTCGACTATGCTTTTGCTGCGCACAGTTGCCTGGATCTCATGCGTCGTCTACTCGACGATCCCCGCGTTTTGGCTGCTCATCCATTCCAGCGCCGATTATTGGCGCTCGCGTCCTCAATCGCCTTACAAAATACTTTTGCCGGTGTGGTTCGGCATGTGGGCGGCAGTCGCCGCGATCACCGCACCCTGGCGCAGCGTGCTCCTTTATCAAAATCGATGGACATGGCTCCCTGCGACGTTTTTATTCTGCGTCGGAGTCATTCTCTACAAACTGTCGCATCACGAGTTCAGCCTGACTCAGTTGAGCGGACTGCCAGAGCTTAGGCCAAAGCACGCCGAGCAGCACCTCGCCACTGCGGGCATCCGCGCCCGGGTGCGTCACCCCGTCTATCTGGGCCACCTTTGCGAGATGCTCGCCTGGAGCATAGGCACAGGTCTAGCAGTGTGTTGGGGACTCACGCTAGCGACTCTGTTGACCGGTGCACTCATGATCAGGATCGAAGACTATGAATTAGAGAAACGCTTCGGCGACGAATTCCGGAAGTATCGCGCCAGTGTGCCGACGGTGCTACCAAATTTTTGCGTTCATCCTCAGCGCTCTCAGAACTGAAGGCTTTTCTTCAAATCCCGCGCGAACGGGATTGGCTAGCTATAATCCGAATTGGCGGAAGCCGAGCATCGGAAGCCGGACGCCGAATCGATGCGCTTCGAACTCTTCATCGCGACCCGCTACCTGCGCGCCAAGCGCCGCCAGGCTTTCATCGGCATCATCACCGGAATCTCCATTATCGGAGTAGCCGCAGGCGTGGCCTCGCTCATCGTGGCGCTGGCCATCAACAACGGCTTTCGCCAGGACTTGCAGGAGCGCCTGATCGGATCGACCTCGCACATCAGCCTCCTTCGTGTCGCCGATGATGGCATCAAAGATTGGCCGCCGCTACTGGCGCGGCTTTCCAAAGAGCCGCACGTAATAGCAGCCGCACCCGCAATCTTCGAACAAGTCTTAATCTCCCGGGGCCCCCGCGCGCGCGGGGCGGTGCTTAAAGGCATGATCCCCGCCGATGAAAGAAAAGTTGGCGATCTTCTCAGCAGCATAAAAGAAGGCTCCGCCGAAGCGCTCGACGAAGTGAACGCAGCAGGAAGAGAGAAAGAGAAAGAGAAGGACGACAACAATCAAAATCCTGTGGGGACGTCCGCTTCGCGTGCCCCGGGAGCGCAAGCGGCCGACTCGCCAGATTCTCTGTCCGCAGTCCACACCCGCATCGCCGCCATGCCCCCAATCATCCTCGGCAGAGACATGGCTGAGAACCTTGGCGCCACCGT
Organism: uncultured Acidobacteriaceae bacterium; assembly: GCA_963789875.1. Lineage (GTDB taxonomy): Bacteria > Acidobacteriota > Terriglobia > Terriglobales > Acidobacteriaceae > Sulfotelmatobacter. The sequence continues at coordinate 1,087,106 of CAWBMI010000004.1, forward strand.
AGGCTCGGTCGTCCTAGTCACAAGCCCGCAAGGCGAACTAACCCCCTTCGGCATGGTGCCGAAATACAGCCGCTTCCGCGTCGTCGGAATTTTCAACTCCGGCTTCTACGACTACGATTCATCTTGGGCATTCACCCGTCTCTCCGACGCGCAGAATCTTTTCGGCCTCGGAGATTTGATCTCGGTCATCGAATTCAAAGTCGACGACATCTACAAAGCCGGCGAGGTTTCCCACGAGATCGAACAAGCCGCGGGCAAAGGCTTCATGACCACCAATTGGATGGAACAGAATCAAGCCCTCTTCCACGCCCTGCGCCTCGAGCGCTTGGTCACATTTATCACCATCGGCCTCATCGTCTTCGTAGCGGCGCTGAACATTCTGATCTCGCTGATCATGCTGGTCATGGAAAAGACTAAAGACATCGCAGTGCTCATGTCGATGGGCACGCGCAAATCGCAGGTGAGAAACATTTTCATCGCCCAGGGAGTTCTGATCGGCGTGATCGGCACCGCCATCGGCCTGCTGCTCGGCTATGCCATCTCCTACGCCGGCGGGCACTACCACATCATCTCGCTCTCACCCGAGGTCTACTCCATCGACTACGTGCCCTTCGCCCCGCGCCTGATGGATGGAGTACTGGTAGCGATAGTGGCGATTGGAGTCTCGTTCATAGCCACGCTCTACCCCTCGTGGTCCGCCGGCAGAACTCTGCCGGCCGAAGCGCTGCGCTACGAATAGCTCGCTAAAGCTTGTCTCGCCAAAAGCTTGTGATCCTGAGCGAAGCGAAGGACCTGTGCACTCTGCCGATGCTACTCCCGAACCATCGGTTTCGCAGCCTAGATTCTCGCTAAGTTGGAACTTTTCCCGCTTCGCCACCGTACAATTAAATGGAAAGAAAGGGAGGTCTCACCATGTTCACTTTGCTCCTGTGGTGCATCCTCTTTGTGCTCTGCTGGCCGCTGGCCCTGCTGGCGCTAGTCGCCTATCCATTCATCTGGCTATTATTGCTTCCCTTCCGTATCGTAGGCGTCGCGGTCCACGGAATACTCGAAGTTGTCTACTTGGCGATCACGCTGCCATTCCGTCTGCTGGCAGCGCCGTTCCGAGTCTAATGCGGCTAGAATTAGGTGTATTGTGCGGCCAAAAACCGTGGCGATATCAGGCCTTCTCGCGTTTGCCTGTCTTGCCTTGAGCGCGTGCAAGGAACAGCGCCCACTGGATCCGCCGCCGCGCCTCGAGTTCCCTAAGGCCGTCTCGCAATCGGCAAGGACGGCGCTTTTCGCCCAAGACTTTCGTATTATCGCCAACGCGAACCAGTTGCCGAGTTCGGTACGCAGACAATTTCAGGAGCAGGGTGGAACGAGACTTTTAATCGCAAACCCAGGCGAGACGTTTAGCGCAACCGACTTTATTACCGATGCTAGTCTGCCTCGAGAGCGCCTGATTTTTGCCGGGTCATCGGAGAACACATCCTTCGTGTTCTACGAACGGGGGGGCAGGGGTCTCAGCTATGCCATCGACGTGTTTGGAATTCGAAGTAGCGAGGTTGCCGAGCCGATCTGGCGTGGCTATTGTCGTCGAAGCGTCGATAACCTAGATAAGCTGCGCAGCGAAATCGCAAGCGGCGGCTGCTCGTGAAACGAGCGTCAAGCGCGCAGCTAACTCTCCATCACCTTCAACCCCTCACTAACCACCAACCGAGCCTCGGTAGCCCGCTGCACATCCTCCGCCGTCATCCCCGGAGCCACTTCCTCCAGCACCAGCCCCCGCTCCGTCACCCGGATGTACGCCATCTCGGTCACAATCGTATCCACCACCTTCACGCCAGTCAGCGGCAGCGTACACTTCTTCAAAATCTTCGGCGCACCTTCGCGCGTGGTGTGCTCCATCGCCACCACCACGCGCCGCGCTCCGGCAACAAGATCCATGGCGCCGCCCATCCCCTTCACCATTTTTCCCGGGATCATCCAATTCGCCAGGCTGCCGCTTTCATCCACTTCCATGGCGCCCAGCACGCTCAAATCCACATGCGCGCCGCGAATCATGGCAAAAGAATCGGCGCTCGAAAAATAAGCCGTCCCCGGCATTTCGCTAACGGTTTCTTTGCCCGCGTTGATCAGGTCCGCGTCTTCCTGCCCCTCGACCGGATAAGGCCCGATCCCCAGCATCCCGTTCTCGGATTGCAAAACCACCTCGATCCCCGGCGGTACGTGATTGCTGATGAGCGTAGGCATCCCGATACCCAGATTCACGTAGAATCCATCGCGCAACTCGCGCGCAATCCGCTTCACAATGCGCTCACGCTTGTCGACATCTTTTCCAGATTTATTCATCGTTACTCGTCGTTGGTCGTTAGTCGTTCGTCGTTGGCAAAACCCTTTTCCGCACAAAGGGCGATCGACTAACAGCCGGCGACCGCCCTTCTCACCGTCCTCTTCTCAATCCTCTTCTCATACCGCTCCCCTTGAAAAATCCGCTTCACGTAAACCGAAGGAGTGTGAATCAAATCTCCATCCAACTCGCCCGCCTCTACCAAGTGCTCAACCTCGGCAATCGTCACCTTCGCCGCCGTCGCCATGATGGGATTAAAATTCCGCGCCGTCTTCCGGTACACGAGATTGCCGATGCGATCCCCCTTCCAAGCCTTGACAAAGGCAAAGTCCGCCTTTAGCCACTGCTCCATCACGTAAGTTCGGCCCTCGAACTCGCGGGTCTCTTTGCCTTCGGCAACCATTGTGCCCACGCCAGTGGGAGTAAAAAACGCCGGAATGCCGGCTCCGCCCGCGCGAATCCGCTCAGAAAAAGTTCCCTGCGGAACCAGGTCGAGCTCGACTTTCCCCGTCAGCACCATCGATTCCAGCAGCTTGTTCTCGCCTACGTAAGTTCCGATGTGCCGCCGAATCTGCCCCGCCGCGAGCAGCAAGCCAACCCCCAAGCCATCCACTCCGGCGTTGTTGCTCAGGGTCGTGAGATTCTTCGATCCTTTCCGCGCCAGGGCTCGAATTAGATTCTCCGGCATCCCGCACAGCCCGAAGCCCCCGATCATGATGGACGAGCCATCCCCTACGTCCCGAATCGCCTCATCGGCGCTAGCCACCACCTTATTCATAGCGTCCGCATTGTAAAAGAAAATCGAGCGATTTGGCGATTTGGTCATTGAGCGATTTGAAGAGCGCCACTCACCGAGGTCTTCAATCGCGAATCACCCGATCGCTCAATCGCTCAATTTCCTGCTCCCCTATTTCTTCCCCGCAGTCTTCTTCAAACCATGCGCCAACTCGAACTCCTCCGCTAACTGCCGCGTAGTCAGATTTTCCCGGATATGCGCCAGCCTCTGCTCCACCTTGAGCAACGCATCTCCCAGATTTTTCTGGTTGCTGATCGCGATGTCCCGCCACATCGAATAAGGGCTCGCCGCAATCCGCGTCATCTCCCGCAACGCGCGCCCTCCTGCGGGAAGCAATGGAGCCTCTTCGCCAAACTCCTCCACCAGCGCCGCAGCCAGCGCGGTCGAAATCATTTGCGGCACATGACTTATCCAAGCGCACAGCCGGTCGTGCTCCTCTGGAGGCAGTATGGCAATGCGCGCCCCAATCCGGTCAATCCACTCCACCAATTCGGCGAACAGCCCGTTTTGCAACTTTTGCCCCGGCAACGGCGTCAGGAACCAAGCCGCATCCTGGAACAAGTCGGCATCGGCAAACTCGACGCCGCTTTGCTCTTTGCCCGCCATCGGATGCCCGCCCAGAAATCGCTTGCCAGCATTTTTGCCAAAAACTTTCAACGCTTGCTGTGCCACTGCCGCTTTTGTGCTACCAACATCCGTCAACAGCGTGCCCGTAGGCAACGAAGGGCCGAGCCGCCCAATCAAGTCCACAATCGCAAGGACCGGAGTTGCCAGCACAACCAATTGGCTGCCGCGCACCGCATCGCTGGGATTCGTACATCCGCTGTCAATGACGCCCAGCGTCTTAGCCCGCTTCAACGACGCTTCACGGTCGCAGCCCATGATCCGTCCGGCAAAGCGGCGCTTCCGCAGCGCCAGCGCAAACGACCCGCCGATCAGGCCCGTCCCAACAATCGTGATTTGCCGAATCGGCATACAAAAGAATTGAGCGATTGCGCGATTTTGTGATCGCGCGATTTGAAGAGCGGCGCAACTTCGAGCAGCAATCCCTCAGAACGAACAATCGCCCGATGGCCCGATCACTCAATCACCCGATGGTTCGTCCCACTGCCGGCGCAATCATCCGCAACTCATCCATGAGCTTAGCGAACTGCTCGGGGAACAGCGACTGCGCTCCGTCCGACCACGCCTGGTTGGGATCGCAATGCACCTCGATCAACAATGCATCCGCGCCAGCCGCCACCGACGCCCGCGCCATCGGCGCAACTTTGTCGCGCCTGCCGGTTCCATGCGAAGGATCGGCCGTCATCGGCAGATGCGACAGTTTGTGAATAATCGGGATCGCCGAAATATCCATCGTGTTGCGCGTATAAGTTTCGAACGTCCGGATTCCCCTCTCGCACAAGATCACTTCATAATTTCCGCCCGCCATAATGTACTCTGCGGACAACAGCAGTTCCTCGAAAGTCGCCGCGATTCCCCGCTTCACCAGCACCGGCTTACGCACTTTCCCCAGTTCGCGCAGCAGATTGAAGTTCTGCATGTTGCGCGCTCCCAACTGCAAGATATCCACGTAGGGGAGCATCATCGGGATCTGCGAAATCTCCATCACTTCGCTGATCACCAACAGCTTGAACTTTTCCCCCGCCTCGCGCATTAGCTTCAGCGCATCTTCTCCATGCCCCTGAAAAGAATAAGGAGAACTGCGCGGTTTGAACGCCCCGCCCCGCAGCACTTTCGCACCGGCTTTCGCCACGGCCTCCGCGGTCGAAAAAATCTGTTCCCGCGATTCCACCGAACAAGGCCCCGCCATCACCACAATTTCGTTGCCCCCAATAGTGATCCCATTCGCCAGTTTGACAACCGTCCCCTCGGGACGAAAGCCTCTCCCCGCCAGCTTGTACGGAGAGCTGATGCGATGAACTTCCTGCACTCCGGGCATCAGCTCTACAATGCGGATATCGAAATCGATACCGGCTCCCACCGCGCCCAGCACGGTCTGCCGGGCCCCGGTCGACCGATGCACCTCGAATCCCATCTTCACCAGGTGCTCAATCACCGTCTGAATCTGCGTTTCGTCCGCAACGTCCTGCATCGCCACAATCATAAGAAAGTCTCAGCTTCTGGCTTCTAGCTCTTGTCAGGTTATCTCTTATCGTCGCCCAACTATTGTCATTCCGAGCAAAGCGGGGAACCTGCTGTTGTGTACACCACGGGCTGCGGCTTCCGCAACTTAGCACCATCCGCGGCAAACCCCGCGCTTTAGCGCCGCGCCAGATCGCCGCCGATGTCAGTCATTTACCTCTGAATCCAACTCCGTCTCCGCCTTCGCGGGCTCGGTAGCCTCAGCTCCACTCTTTTGAATGTTCCGCATCACGTCGATAACCCGTTCAAAGATCCGTACTAAATCTCGCCCCGGCAGCGGACCCCGATTCATATGCTGCACATTTTCGAACACAGTCCGCTCGCGCTCCGGTTCGTAAATCGGCGCATTCGTTTCGCGCTTCAGCCGCCCAATCTCTATTGCCGCACGCGCCCGTTCGCTCAGCAGTTCTACCAACCGCCGGTCCATCTCATCAATTTTCTTGCGCCAATCGGCAATGTTCATGAGATCTTTAGGCAACGCTCTTTTTCAACTGGCCGCCGTCAACTTCTCCACAAACTGCCCCACAGCCTCCGCCTCTCTCCCGCGATTCCGCTCAATCGTCTCCACAATAGCGCTACCCACAACAACCGCATCCGCAAACTTCCCCACCTCGGCAAATTGCGCAGCATTCGAAATCCCGAATCCCACCGCCACCGGCAACTTGGTAACTCGCCGCAGACGGAGCACCAGTTTCTTCGCATCGTTCGCTAATTCTCGCCGCGCTCCGGTAACTCCGGTTCGTGAAACCGCATACACGAATCCACGCGACGCTTCAGCAATCCGCTTCAGTCGCTCATCAGGACTAGTAGGCGCGGCCAGAAACACCGGCGCCAAGTCATTCGCTTTCATCGCCCGCAGGTATGGCCCCGCTTCTTCTACGGGCAAATCCGTAACCAAGACGCCGTCCACTCCCGCATGCCGCGCCACTCGGCAGAACTTCTCCATGCCCATGCGCAGAATCGGATTCAAATACGAAAACACCACCAACCCGGTTGACTGCGCTTGCTGCCGCACTTCCGCCGCCAGCGTCAAAACCTGCGCCAGAGAGTTTCCCGACTTGAGCGCACGCTCGCTGGCTCGTTGAATCACCGGACCATCCGCCACCGGATCGCTGAACGGAACGCCCAACTCAATCACATCCGCGCCCGCCTCAATTGCCGCCAGCACCACGTCCCGCGTGGTAGCAAGATCCGGATCGCCGCAAGTCACATAAACCACCAACCCCGGCTTCTTGTAGAAAGATAAAGGCAAGCCTTCCTCTGTGAACCCCTGTGTCCTCTGTGTTGAAGATTTAGATTCTGACTTTGACTCGCCACTCTGAAGTCTTAATCCAACGAAAGCGACTCCCGCATAATCCCGATATCCTTATCTCCGCGCCCGGAAACATTCACGATCACTACATCGGACTTCTTCATTCGAGGCGCGCGTTTGATCACTTCCGCTATGGCGTGCGCTGATTCGAGAGCCGGAATGATTCCTTCCGTCCGCGCCAATAACGTGGTTGCCTCCATGGCTTCGGCATCCGACGCGGAAACGTACTCAGCTCTCCCTGCGTCTTTCAATGCCGCGTGCTCCGGACCGATCGAGGGATAATCCAGCCCCGCCGAAACGGAGTGCGTAAGTGCAATCTGCCCCGCGGAATCCTGCAGCACGTAAGAAAAAGTCCCCTGCAAAACTCCTGGCAGTCCTCCGCGAAAGCGCGCCGCATGTTCGCCCAAAGCTTCGCCGCGGCCGCCCGCCTCCACTCCAATCAGGCGAACCTTCTTGTCTTTTATAAACTCGTAAAAAATCCCGATTGCATTCGATCCTCCCCCGACACAAGCGATCACCGCTGCCGGCAGCTTTCCCTCGGCCTTCAAAATCTGCGCCCGCGCCTCCCGGCCAATCACGCGATGAAAATCCCGAACCATGGTCGGATACGGGTGCGCACCCAGCACGCTTCCCAACAAATAGTGTGTAGTCCGAACATTCGTAACCCAGTCGCGCATCGCCTCGTTGATCGCGTCCTTCAGCGTCCGCGATCCCGATTCCACCCCGCGCACCTCCGCGCCCAGCAACCGCATGCGGAAAACATTCAACTCCTGCCGCCGCATGTCTTCGGTGCCCATGTAGACCACGCATTGAAAACCAAGCAGCGCGCAAACGGTAGCCGTAGCCACGCCATGCTGCCCCGCCCCAGTCTCGGCAATCACGCGCCGCTTTCCCATGCGCTCCACCAGCAGGCCCTGACCCAGACAGTTATTAATCTTGTGTGCTCCGGTGTGCAACAAGTCCTCGCGCTTCAAATAAATCTTCGCCCCACCCAACTTCTGCGTCAGCCTTCGTGCAAACGTCAGAGCCGTAGGCCGCCCCGCGTAAGTCCGCAACAACTCATCCAGCCGCTTCCGAAATTTCGGATCGCGCTTCGCCCTCTCATACTCGCGATCAAGTTCCTCGAGCGCCGCCATCAAAGTCTCCGGCACATACCGCCCGCCATAAACCCCAAACCGTCCGGGAACGTTCGCGTCATTCTTCTTTCTTGTCATCCCGAGCGGAGCATCATCTTTGCGAAGCAAAGGTGATGCAGAATCGAGGGACCTGCTCTTTCTTGCACCGAGTTGGACTCTCGCCGTCGCTACGCTCACAAACTCCTCTCCGCGTCCCGCACAGCGCGCACAAACGCCCGCACCTTCTCTGGATCTTTCTTCCCCGGACGAGCTTCGACGCCCGAAACTACATCCACGCCCCAGGGCTTCAAAATCCCGATCGCCGCTCCAACATTTTCCGGCGTCAACCCGCCGGCAACTACGAGCTTTACGCCACCTCTGCGCATTCCCTCGGTGATCGGCGCTGCCCTCTCCCAATCAAAGGTTCTCCCGGTTCCTCCAGGGCTCTGCATTCCACCTGAATCAAAGAAGAACGCGTCAATCACTCCGTCCGGAGTCGCCACACTCCCAGCAACCCCATCTCGCAGATGCGCGAAGGCCTTGGCGAGTTCTTCAACCGGCGCGCCCGCCTCAAGAAAGGGAGCAATCGGCAGGGCATGGAAAAACTTTGTACGCTTCCGGAAAACGTCTTGCCCAGTAGCCATCGCCGGACGCGAGCGAGCATCAGATTCCAGCGGTAGATATTGCTGCACCGCAGTTAACCCCGCCGCGAGCACCACCCGCTCCAACTGCGACCCTGCCTCCCCGACAAACACTCCCACCTTCTCCACCCTCTCCGGCAAGTTCGAACAAATCTCCCGCGCCGCCTCTACACTAAATATTTCGCAGACTCTTCTCGTAAAACACAAACCCCACCGCATCCGCTCCAGCCTCAACGGCCACAAGCGCATCTTCCAAATTCGTCATCCCGCAAATCTTGATCCACGTCATCTCGGAAGGCACTATACAAAAGTTGTCATCCTGAGCGAGGATTTTGCTTCGCAACAGCGAAGCAAAACCGCAGTCGAAGGATCCCTTGCACCGACGCGTTGCTGGTCGCCAAAGGTTCTCGCTCCGGCCGTTGCACGCAGAATTCGCCGCGAAGGCTAGGTACCGGGTACTGGGTACCGAGTACCCGCAACCAACTCCCGCAAAGTTTCGCCAGGTGAAACCGTCCGCATAAGAGTCTCCCCAATCAGAAACGCCTGATACCCCGCCTCTCGCAGCCGCGCAATATCCTCTCCCGACCGGATCCCGCTCTCCGCCACTCGCACCACATTCTTCGGAAGCCGCTCCGCCAGGCGGAACGCCGTCTGAGTATCCACTTGGAACGTCCGCAGATCGCGCGTGTTCACTCCAATCAAATCGCAGCCCGCATCCAAAGCCCGCTGCAACTCTGCTTCGTCATGCACTTCGCACAAAACATCCAGCCCGCGCGAACGCGCACTCTGAGCCAGCGCCGTCAACTCTAACTGCGTCAAAGCCGCTACGATCAGCAACACCGCATCGGCCGAATTCGCCCGAGCCTCGACTAACTGGAATTCATCCACAATAAAATCTTTGCGCAGACACGGAACCTTCACCGCCGCGGACGCCAATCGCAAATTCGCCAGCGATCCCTGAAAGAACTCCTCATCCGTCAGCACCGAAAGCGCCGCCGCTCCCGCCACTTCCAGTTCCTTCGCTAACTCCTCCACACAAAATTCCGCCCGGATCAATCCCTTCGACGGCGACGCTTTTTTCAACTCGGCAATCACGGCGATCCCAGCTCCACTTTTTCCCTCCAAGGCCCGCCGGAAGCCGCGCGGCACGTGCAGTTCGGCTCGCCGCTCGAGTTCGAGCACGTCGACCGTACGCTTCGCTGCAGCAACTTTCTCACGCGTCGAGTTGACAATCTGATCAAGGGACACAGGCATAAACGGTCCCTGAATTATACGGGAAGGAATGATTCGCCAATCGGGACGGCCCTACTGGCAGGCGCTTTCCAGCTCTTTGTAAGGCTTGTCCGTGTGCTCGGGATCCCTGATCTGCTTTACTTGCATCCACTGGTCCATAAAAGTACCGGCGTCGTGCAGGGCGGCATCCGGGTCGTCCTCATACGCGGCGTCGCTCTCTGCTTCCTGCAGCGTCACCAGCGTAAAACCCTTTTTGCGCAGCAGGTCCAGCGCCTCCGGCAGAATGGTGCTGCTGAAGGCTCCCAGATGCAGCAGCAACACGTAACTGATGTCACGCCCGTAAATCAGCTTCGCCTGTGCCCGGCCAAGATCTAGAAATTCCGCCGCCGTGCTCAAATAACTCGACCGCAGCCACGCAATCGATTTCTGATCGTTTTTCGCGGCGCACCTCGCGTAAGCAAAATTCCACAGGTAGTCTTCCCAGTCGAGCGTCACTTGCGCAATCTTGTAGCCGTGTGTCTTGAGGTAAGCCCGCACTGCACGCCGCTTCTCCACGGTGTCTCCCTCATGCAGATACGGATACCGCAACCAGTGCCAGTCATCCTTCGCCCGGTCATCCTTCGCCTGCAGCAGTTCGAGCGCCGGCTCGTTCTCCTCAATGTCGTGCTCGAATGCCTCGGGAGTGTTCTTCTCGAGGTCCATGTGCGAATACGTATGATTCCCCACCGGCTCCGCTGCTGCCCACAACTTTAAGGCCTCGGCGCCATCGGGATTCCCTTCGAGCTTCTTCGCATTCACAAATCCATATACCGGAGGCACGTGCCGCTTCTTCAGAATCGCCAGCACATCTTTTGTCATCTCCGTCCGCGTCACGCCCGGCGGAAGTTCGCCGTTCAGGGGCAGATCGTCGAAGGTAATAGCGAGCTTCTGCCCCGCGCACACTCCGCACAGGGCCAGCAGCACCAGCGCAACACAGCAGGTCAGATTCAAAGAATTTCTTGCCACGAGGATGACCATGAGGAAAGTGTACGGGACCCCGCCAGTTCGCGGAAGTTCCCGGCAACTCAGGGCTTCTCAGCGTTCCATCTCTTGAAAGTCTCCTGCATCTTCGGATTCGTAAAAAGCGCGAAGCAAGCATCTCGCTCCACCGGGCCCTCGACGATGCAGGTCATGTCGGTGCGCTTTGCGACCTCGGCCGCAGGAATCTGAATCTGATGCCCAAAGCGGGCCGCATCCGCGATCGTCGCGCCATAGACCACGCGGTCGAGCCGTGCCCATAGCGCGCAGGCCATACACATCGGGCAGGGCTCGCAGGTTGTGTAGAGGGTGTAGCCTCGAAGCGAATACGAGTTCAAGCTCTTGCACGCGAGGCGGATCGTGGCCACCTCGGCGTGCGCACTGGGATCGTGCTCCGGTCCCACCGCGTTCGTGGCGCGCATTAGGCTTTTGCCGCTCTTGCTGTCTACAATCTCCGCCCCAAAAGGTACCGGGTTCGGTGTGTCCATGGTTAGCGCAGTAAACGACGCAAGGGCTCGCATGCGCTGCGCGTCAGCCGAGGAATCCGCCGGGTTTGCGGTCAGCGCGGCCGAGCGCGGAGCAGCCAGTGCCAACCCGGCGTCAGAGAGCACCGCGGTCGTGGCCGCAATTGAAATCGCCTGAAGAAAATCACGGCGCGAGGCGACAAGTGGATAGCCAGCGTCAAGAGGGCACATAACTTCTCCCTAAATTGGGATTTCGCAGCTAGGAAAGAATCGCACTGCCCGGTGCATCTCTGCGAGCGACAACGACTGAGACGTATTCTTGGTGCCATCGAAGGGACTCGAACCCCCACACCCTTGCGAGTACATGGACCTGAACCATGCGCGTCTGCCAATTCCGCCACGATGGCAATCTGAATTGCAATGCAGCGGCGGCCGCAAGGCCGCCGTCAGGAAGATCAACCCTTATATTTTACAGGCATGCCACCGCCTGTCAAACGCCCGTTCAATTGGTGACCGGTGCAGTTCCACCCTTTCCCCAGTAGTCATCCTTAGCGTAGCCGCTTTTCAGGCGTAGCGAGGGTTCTCTGGCTTAACCGGCCTAGAGCGTCAGCCAAGGCGCTTCACCGCTTTCAATTGCTGGAAGCAAGAACTGCGAAGCCAGTGCAGAACCTACCCCAGCTTCGCGGTCATCGAAATTTTCGCGTTCAATACCTTCGACACCGGGCACCCTTTCTCCGCGGCCTCCGCATATTTCTGGAACGTGGCAGCGTCCGCGCCCGGAACCTTGCCCACTACATCGAGATGGCTCGCCGTAATCGTCCAGCCAGAATCCAGCTTCTCCATCGTCAGGGTCACGTTCGTGCTGATGCTCTCCGGAGTCAGATTCGCTCCGCCCAGCTGCGCCGACAACGCCATCGAGAAACACGCCGCGTGCGCCGCCGCAATCAGCTCCTCTGGATTCGTTCCCGGCCCATTCTCAAATCGAGAGGTGAACGAATACTGCGTATCTTTCAATACCCCACCCGGCGCCGAAATCGATCCCTTTCCATCTTTAAGCCCACCCTTCCAAACTGCGCTAGCCTTGCGTTCCATCTTTCTCTCCTGATGATGAATGCAAAAACAAATGCCCCGCTATTGTAGACGGATTTTACCTAAACCTGTCAGGCGTGCTCGAAGCCCGGCGTCAATAAAAATCCGAGCAGCTCAAGTAGAATCCGCACCGCATACAAATTGCCTTGCAGCGATGTTCTCTTAACTCCGCCGAACAGTTGGGACAAAAATTCTCGGGATGCTTTGGGTCCGCATCACTTGGAGCCCTCACCGGCGCGGCAGTTCCGAGCGTTTCAGCCTTTGTCTCATGCATTTGACGTCCTTTTATACGCTCATGTGCCTGAATGGTGCCCGATGTGAAGAACCTCACGCTGGCCCCTATCGGAACAATCGTGGGTGCCACATTTCTCGCGCACCTTGCAAGAAGTAGTATCCCTGCCCCACTTTACTGCAACCGAACTCCGCGTGCTACCGTCTGATAGGTTGTGTTTCCGTCCGTTACCTGGAGAGCGAACTCATGCCCGTTTCATTCATCCGCGCAAATCGCAGTCCGCGTCTCATCTTCCAGATAGCCGCGACTCTACTTTTCTCTAGCGCTCTCCTCTGGCCGCAAGCACCGCCCAATCCAAACCCCGGCAACAAACTCCCCCCGGGAAAGTCGTCCACAGAAGAATCCGCATCTCTCGGCCCCCTGGTGCAACTCAATAATGCACTTGAGAGCCTGGCCGCCAAAGTCTCGCCCGCGGTCGTTCAGATTCTAGTCACCGGCTACGGACCCCTGCATGAAGAGAATCGGACTCAAACCGCCTTGATCGTGCGCCAACACGCCGTTGGCTCCGGCGTGATCGTCGATTCCGATGGCTATATCATGACCAATGCTCACGTGGTCGAAGGCGCGCAACGCATCCGGGTAGCACTTCCGTTGCCGGGTGAATCTGGCCGGCCAGTTCCGGTTGGCAAACGTCACATCCTCGAAGCGCGTCTCGTTGGCGTCCACAAGGAAACCGATCTTGCGCTGCTGAAGATCGAAGAAAAGGATCTTCCCACTCTGCCCCTGCTCTCGCAACAGCGAACGCGCGTCGGCCAACTTGTGTTCGCTATTGGCAGTCCCGAAGGTTTGCAAAACTCGGTGACCATGGGTGTCGTCAGCGCCGTCGCGCGCCAACCCGATCCGGAGAAGCCGCTCACTTACATACAGACCGACGCGCCCATCAATCCCGGCAACAGCGGAGGGCCGCTGGTCGATATGAACGGCTCCGTAGTCGGCATCAACACTTTTATTCTCTCCGAAGGCGGAGGCAGCGAAGGCCTGGGCTTCGCCATCCCCGCGCGTATCGTTGATTTCGTCTATCAAAGCCTGCGCAAATACGGGCACGTCCATCGCGTAGAGATCGGAGCCGTCGCCCAGGAAATCACTCCCACGCTAGCCGATGGGCTCCACCTCGCGCAGCGCTGGGGAGTCATCGTCGCTGATGTCAAACCCGACAGCCCTGCCGCTGCCGCCGGCGTGCAGGTTCAGGACATCATTGTCACCGCCGACGATCGCCGCATTGAAACTCTTCCCGGACTTTCTTCGGCTCTCTATCTTCACCGCCTCGATCAAGTGCTGAAAGTCGAAATCCTGCGCGGTGACCAAAAGAAAATTCTCTATGTTCCTGCCATCGAACACCGCGACCAGATGGATCAACTCTTCGACGCCGCTGACCCCGAGAAAAGTCTCGTCTCGCGCCTTGGCATTCTCGCCGCCGATCTCTCCCCCGACGTGCTCAATCAAGTAGGGCCACTGCGCATTAGCTCGGGAGTAGTCGTCCTCGGCCGTGCCGTCGATCTCATTACTCCCGACACCGGCCTGCAGACTGGCGACATCATCCACGCCCTCAACACCGCGCCTATCCATTCGATGGACGCCTTGCGCGCCTCGGTAATAAGCCTGAAAACCGGTGACCCGGTAGTCTTGCAAGTCGAACGCAGCGACGGCCTGACCTATTTGAGTTTTGAAATGGAGTGACCGAGTAAAACAAATGTGGGGACAGCCGCCCTCTGCTCTCCGCCGAGCTTCGCTCGGCCTCTGGCTGCGCGAGACTGACGACAACTTTGGATTCGCCACAACTCGTCTTTGCCGTAAAATGCTCTCAGGGCGCCCGTAGCTCAACTGGATAGAGCATCTGCCTTCGGAGCAGAGGGTTGGGAGTTCGAGTCTCTCCGGGCGCACCACTATCGCTGACGTCGCATCCGATTAGAACGCGCTGCCGCCACCACCGCCAAATCCGCCGCCTGAGAATCCGCCGCCGCCTCCACCGCCGCCCCAGCCTGATCCCGTGGAACTCGCGCGCGGCGCTGAGACGAATACCTGATGCATATCGGTCGCCATGCCATGCATCGATGACGAAAACAGAATCGGGTTGAAAGCCATTCCGTAGCCGTAACCGGGGCCGACGTACCAACTCGGAGGATCTTTGATGATGCCGGCGAAGGCCTGCGCCCAGTGATGTTCAACGCCGAGAGCCATGGCATACGGGAGAAATTTCTCGAAGGTGCTGGGCGGCATTACTTTGAGGCGGTCGGCATCCACGCGGTTCATAAATTCCTGAAAGCCAAGCACCGCGATGTGCGTGCGCGCTCCTTTAATAGTCTTCGCCGTCATCACTCGCGCGAAGAGCCACCAGATCGCCGCGCTGATCAACACGCACACGATCACGACCGGCACCGAACTCAAGAAATCGGCCCACCCGAAGTACTGAATGATCGCGAACGGGATGAGGATGCAGGCTGCTGCTCCGAGGCTGTAGCCGTTTGCCGATTCCGGATCGAGCGAGTAAATGCCCTTTAGTTTGAGCGCCGCCATAATGTCCTGACGAACGATTGGAATAGCGGTGTAGAACCGATTCTTGAGATCGGCAAGGCGCGTTTCCTCTCCGCCCTGGAAGACGTTCTCCAGCATCACACGCTCGTGCGGCGCAAGATTCTTATCGGTCCACTCCGCCACTGGTTTGAGCAAATGAAAAACGTAATCTTTGTGATGGAAGACGAGGCCTTTGTCGTCCACTTCTTCGATCTTGATGAAGCCGCGCACGGCCAGATCGACGATGGTCGACGTAATGTCTCGCGGATGGATTCGATCGTCGAGCAGAGTTCCGGCTTCGGCAGGAGTCATGCCTGCGGGCGGTTCATACATCGGAGCAACTGACATTCCGGGATCAGGATCTCTTCCTGCATACCACCAAAGAATGAACATCGCGACGAGCGTTACCGGCGGCAAGAATACTGCCGGATTACTTCCGATAAACCAAAACAATTTCGTGAGCGAACTGGGCGGGTTAAGAATGCCCTTGGGAATATAGACGTCAATGGTCAGGCCGCCGCGCATGGGCAGTGCATTCGTGGTCTCGAACTCAGCGGTTGCGCCCTCCACTTTCGCCAAGGCGTTGCGCTCGGTCGAGCGATACACGCCGGTGAAGGCTTGGGCGCGTAGCGATCCGCTGGCGCCGTCGGGAAAATGCACGGTGGCCGTAGCGTGATCGATGGGCACGGGCCAGTCGTTGCCGGTCACGTTCCAATAGAACTCATCGTATTGGTCAAAGAAGCGCGTGCCGTTGCGCACGCGATAGGCAATCATCACGGTGCGCGTGGCGTCGACCGCGTCAGGAATATAGATTTTCAGATCGCGGTTTGCACCCGAAGTGGAGGAGTCGTACTTGAGCTTGGAGCCATTCTCGTCGGTAACGCTGGTGACCTCGAGAAAAAGTCGGTAGTTGGTCCCGTCGGGCCCGGGATATTCAATCGGGATCGTGCGGTGAATACCGTGCCACTCACCTTCGAAGAGCAAGGTGATCGTCTCGCGAACCTGAGCGGTGCCATCGGCGGCAACGGTGACGTCATCCTGAAAGTTTGAGATGCGCCAAGACTTCGCAGCGAGAGGAGCAGCGAGAGCGATGACGGTTGCGAGAAGAAGAAAGAGCGATCTGGCAATTTCGTAGAGGCTTGGCCCGCTGACTCTGCCGGTCTGCGGACACGTGCGATCACCGGGGCTGATTCTGGACGACTTACGCGGCGCTGAAGCGCCGCTCTTCCACGTTACTGCCCGCGTGTCGGGGTTGACAGGCACGGAAGCCTCATTCATCGTCCCGATCATACGATCAGAACTTCACGGCAACCGGCTCGCGGTCGGCGTCCGTAGTCTCGAAAAACTGGCGCGGAGTGAAGTTGAACATACCGGCCAGAATATTCGTCGGGAACGACTGGATCTTCGTATTGAGATCGCGCACTACCGCGTTGTAGTAGCGGCGGGCATTCTGAATCGAATCTTCCGTCTGGCTGAGCGAACCTTGCAGTTGGGTGAACTCTTCCGAAGCCTTCAACTCGGGGTAATTTTCGGCAACGGCGAACAGGCTTTTCAGCGCGCCTGTCAGCTGGTTCTCGGCTACGGCCTTGCCTTCCGGCGTAGTCGCCTGCATGGCTTGGGAGCGGAACTTGGCGATGTTTTCGAACGTCCCTTTTTCGTGGGTGGCGTAGCCTTTGACGGTCTCGACCAGGTTGGGAATGAGGTCATGACGTCGCTTGAGTTGCACATCGATATCGGACCACGCCGAATCGCAGCGCACCCGCAACTGCACCAGGCTGTTGTACATGCCGATGAGCACGACGGCGATGACGACGAGAATTACGAGGAAGATGATGCCGACCATGAGCCGCTCCTTGGAGAATTTCGAAGTCTCGATTCGAAATTAGGGGGACGTTAGCACAGAGTGGGCGTCGGCGCAAACCGACTCATGCGCTTCTGGGGTTTTGAGTGAAATGGCGATTTATCTACAACTATTTTCCGCAAACGCTCATGGCAGAAGGATTGATATGCGCCGAAGGCACGAGTGCGCACAACTCGCCATACTTGACAAACTTCAAATATGTTAATTGTTTGGCTCCGTCGTCCCTGCCATATAACTGGATCGATAGTTGCTCCGGTTCGACTCTCCAAACGCCCCCCTTGCTGCCCTGTATCGCGTTCGACTTGGAATAGAGCGCGTCAACCGCAGCCTGGAGTTCCTGTGTCGATACTGACTTGTCGTAAACGGCGGTGAGTCCGACGATCTCACCATCCACAACGTCCGTCAGAATCTGCGCCGGATAAACCGCACCACCCTCTCTCGAATCCTGCTTCCACAATTGCGAGCAATCCACCGCACGGCAATGAATCAACCTCGGACTTGGCAATACTATATTGCGTCTGCTTCCGCTCACCTGGGCATTTCCGCACAGCGAGACTAGTAAGCACCCGACTGTAGCGCGCACGAGATATGCATTGTTCATTGCCATCCTCCCTTCGGAAAGCTCTACACACAGAGCCGATTATGTGGGGATGAGAAGGACCGCGCAAGGTTACTGAGGTTAACAGCGTTAGGGCCCAGAATCCCGCCCGACGGTGTCGAGGAGTATGGGCTGGAAGAGTCCTTGCTGCATGTGGTGAAGCTGCGGGCTTCGCGGATCAACGGCTGCGCTTACTGGCTGGATATGCACTGGAAGGATTTGAAGTCGATTGGAGAATCGGATCAGCGCCTGTAGCGACCACGCGCGTGCCGGATGCCGTTTTCGAAGAAGCCCGCAACGTTTTCAGCGAAAAAGAAATCACTGATCTGACGCTGGCGGTCGCCGCCATCAATGCGTGGAACCGCCTGGCGATCGCCGGTCGCGTAACTCCCGGCACTTATCAAGGTTCCGCGAGTCACGCTCCCACAAGTCAGGCTCTCGCAAGTCAGCTCTCGCAAGGGAGCAGCGCAAGATAGCCTAGCGCTACTAGTGCAGGGGCAGGTTGGTGCTCCAGCAATCGGCAGCGATGAGCCAGGCGCCCAAGCGTCGCCATGCCTTTACGTACTTGCCACGGTCGGCCTGCACGGTCCCATCGGCTTGCCGGATGGCCACGGTATAACGGCCAATCTCAACCGCCATGTCTCCAGAAGCATCAACGCGGATGGTCTCAAGGCGCAAGTCTTCATATCCGCCCTCGCCGAACTGGCGTAGCAGGCGCTCGACCGCCTTAGGACCATACGCCGGGTCGTTATGCGGAGCCATGAAAGCACCATCCTGCGCGAAGAGCGCCGCCGCCTGATCGTAGTTCCCGGTGTTGAACGAAGTAACGAAATCTTGTGAGAGGTTACGAATCAAAGACTGCACGTCCATAAAGGGACGCGAGTCCGCGAGGGGGCTGGAATACGACCGATACATCTACTACCTCCTGGGGGAAGGCCAGGAGCGGGTTCCGCAGCCACGGAGCCTGCTCCTCAGTGCAAGGGCATTCTAGCGCAAAAGTGTCTGTGGAAGCAGGAAAGATTTTGTGCATAGGAGAGATAGAATTTTCGCCGCGACAGACGATAAATTCGGACCCAATGCAGCTAACCCGACTTTCTAAGATCGAAGCTGGGAAACTGTCTCCGCCTGGGGAGCTCCGAGAGCGACGCGGACACCTGCTCGTCGATGATCCACGGAATTTCATCGCGCAGCGGAGAGCTTTATTGGCAGCCTGTTGCCGAATTAACGACGACCACGGCGAAGTACCACTGCAAATGAAAAACACGTTCCTCACCGGGATTTCGGCCCGGTCAGGGAATGACAATCCCGGCAAATACCCAGGGGGGAATCTAGCTTCTACCGTTAACTAACTCGTAATCAGGCTTTTATAGCGCTAGCATCCGTGATATAACCGCCCCTAAGCACTAAATTGCGCGTTTGCGGCATACTTGGGAGCATGAGGATGGTGTTGGCCCCGTTTCAAGAGCGAGAAGGACCAAACCACGAAAGAGGAGGCACTGTGTCCGAAGCACGGACCGGAAAAAGGTTTCCGCTGGAACTGCCGATCAAGATACATAAGGAAGATACTGCTGGTGACGCCAAAGGGCTGACTGGAAACCTGAGCGCTGCCGGTGTTTATATCCGGGCCGACGCCTCGCTGGAAGTTGGTTCGCCGGTGGAATTTGAGATCACGCTGCCTCCCGATGTCACTGGCGGGCAGGAAAATGTGGTGATCCAGTGCAAGGGGCGCGTCGTGCGCACCGATCCCACAGGCGCAAGCGAAGACGGTAAGGGTGTGGCTTGCGTAATTGACTCGTATGAGTTTGTGAGGAACTCGTAATCTTTTGGCTTAATGACTTCGCAGCAAATTTTGGAGCGCCGATAACATGCTCAAACTGATTCTGGCCGATAACCAGGCAATCTTCCGCGCCGGTATTGCAAAGGTGCTGGCAGTGGAGGACGAGATGCGCATCGTGGCGCAAGCTCAGACCCCGGAGCAGATGTTCATGGCTCTGGACAAATTTCGCGCGGCCGTGCTGGTAGTAGCGGCGGGCTTTCACAACGACTTTGCCGGCATCGTGCAGGCCGCAAACAAAGCCAAGACCCGCGTCATCGTGCTCGCCGATACCGGCGAGAGCGCGCAGCGGCACATGGCCAACGGCGCGCATGGCGTGGTCTACCGCAACGTGACCAGCGCGGCGCTCGTGGATTGCGTGCGCAAAGTGGCTCGCGGAGAAACCTGGGTGCAGGATGTCGCAGTGCCCAGCGAGCTTACCGAAAACGATATGGTCGGGCTGCGCGTGCGCGATCGCCTAACCGCGAAAGAGCTGCGCATCGTGGCCCTGATCGTGCAGGGCTACAAGAACAAGGAAATCGCCACGCAGCTGGGGACGACCGAGCAGGTAATCAAGAATTATCTGCGCAACGTGTACGACAAGATTGGAGTGTCGGACCGGCTGGAGCTGGCTCTGTTCACGATCCATCACCGCATTTTGAACGAAGCTGCCGCCGCGACGACGGCTGGACCTGTGCCGCAAGCGCCGGCGGGAGTTTCGTCGTAAGAATTGAGATGTGAATTAGAAGGCCGCCCGGTTTGGGTGGCCTTTTTTGTTTCTGGGGCTTTAACAAACATCCCGCATCATCCCGTGTAGTCGCCGCATCTACTTTCGCATGGAATTTCGAACGTTAGGACACTCTGGATTGAAGGTTCCGGTGTTGAGCTTTGGCACGGGCACATTTGGTGGAGGAAACGAGTTCTTCAAAGCCTGGGGATCGAGTGATGTGGCTGAGGCCACGCGACTGATCGATATTTGCCTCGAAGCCGGAGTCAATCTTTTTGACACGGCCGACGTCTATTCCGACGGTCTCTCCGAAACAATTCTAGGCAAGGCGATAGCCGGCAAACGCGATGCTTGCCTGATCTCGACCAAAACCACGTTTCGCATGGGTGTCGCAAAGGGACCGAACGATGTCGGGTCGTCGCGCTATCACGTGCTTCGCGCGTGCGAGGCCAGTTTGCGCCGGCTGGGCACGGATTACATCGACATTTATCATCTGCACGGTTTCGACGCGCTTACTCCCACCGACGAAGTTCTTAGCACACTGAATCAACTCGTGGTCAGCGGCAAGGTCCGCTACATTGCATGTTCGAATTTTTCTGGCTGGCACTTGATGAAGTCGTTGGGCGTGGCGGAAAAGTATGGCTGGGCGCGTTATGTGGGACATCAAGTCTATTACTCGCTGATCGGTCGCGAATATGAGTGGGAGTTAATGCCACTGGGGTTGGATCAGGGCGTGGGGGCGCTGGTGTGGAGTCCTCTGGGCTGGGGACGGTTGACGGGGAAAATCCGGCGCGGGCAGCCGCTGCCGAAGGAAAGCCGGCTGCACAAGACCGCAGAGCAAGGGCCGCAAGTAACGGACGATCATTTGTACAAGGTGATAGATGCGCTCGACGAAGTTGCGAAAGAGACAGGCAAGACTGTGCCACAGGTCGCACTGAACTGGCTGTTGCAGCGTCCGACGGTTTCGACAGTGGTGATGGGAGCACGCGATGAAGCGCAGTTGCGGCAAAATCTGGCATCTGAGGGATGGCATCTTTCGCGCGAGCAAATAGCAAAGCTTGACGGTGCGAGTGCGGTCACGCCGGTCTATCCCTACTGGCATCAGCATCAGTTTGGGGAGAGGAATCCGCCGCCGGTCAGAAGCTAAGGAGGGAACAGGTTGTCGCTAGAGACAAGCCGGGTTCCCGCGAACCCGCAACTCCGAATCGGGATCAAACTTTAGTTGCCTGAAACGGGGTAGACGTTCAGCCGATCTTTTCGGCCACTGATTTTGCCTGGGTAAAGAGATAAAGATAATCGGGGCCGCCGGATTTGGAATCAGTTCCGGACATGTTAAATCCGCCGAAAGGATGTGCTCCGACCATGGCGCCCGTGCATTTGCGATTGATGTAGAGATTGCCGACATGGAAGTCGCGCTTGGCGCGCTCAATCTTGTCACGCGACTTGGTATAGATGGCGCCGGTCAGGCCGAACTCAGTGTCGTTGGCAATCGCGAGAGCATGATCGAAGCCTTGAGCCTTGATCACGACGAGCACCGGACCGAAGATTTCCTCCTGCTCGAGCTTCGATTTTGCCGGGATATCGGCGAATACCGTGGGGCGGATGTAATAACCTTCGCCGGCTTCGGGGACGCGCTCGCCGCCGGTTAGCAGGCGTCCATCCTTCTTCCCTTGCTCGATGTAGCCGAGGATCGTCTTCATCGAGCCTTCATTGATCACGGCACCCATGCCGGTGTTTTCCGCAGGATCGCCGATGGTGATCGTTTCCACGCGAGCTTTCAGTTGCTCGAGAAATTTCTCATAAACGCGTTCGTCGACAATGGCGCGGGAGCAAGCTGAGCACTTCTGGCCCTGGAAGCCGAACGCGGCCTGCGCGACGCCTTCGACAGCGGAGTCGATATCGGCATCGGCGTCAACGATGATTGCGTCCTTGCCGCCCATCTCTAAAATCGTGCGCTTGATCCAGACTTGGCCGGGAGCCTGAGTGGCCGCGGTCTGGTTGATGTGCAATCCCACTTCGCGTGAGCCGGTAAAGGCGATGTAGCGAGTCTTAGGATGCGCGACGATGGCGTCGCCGAAGCTTGCGCCCGCGCCGGGGCAGAAGTTCACCACGCCTTCCGGCAGTCCGGCTTCTTCGAGAAGCTCGATAAATTTTGCGGCGATGGTGGGCGAGTCGCTAGAAGGCTTAAGGATTACGGTGTTGCCGCTGACGATGGATGCGACAACGAGTCCAGCCATAATTGCGCAGGGAAAATTCCACGGAGGAATCACCGCGCCTACGCCCAGCGGAATGTAAGTGAGAGAGTCACGCTCGCCGGGCATCTGTACCGTCGGTTCGTGCTTTGCGAAGCGGAGCGCCTCGCGGGCATAGAACTCGCAGAAGTCGATAGTCTCGGAGATATCGGCGTCGGCCTCGCCCCAGTTCTTGCTGACCTCGAAGACCAGCCAGGCCATGTAATCCATCTTGCGGCTGCGAAGAAGATCGGCCGTGCGGAAGAGCAATGCAGCACGCTCTTCGACCGAGGTATGCTTCCAGCTCTCAAAGGCATGCAGCGCAGCGCTCATCGCCGGCTCGACGTGCTCCCGGCCCGCCTTCTGATGGATCCCAACAATCTGCGACGGTCGCGAAGGATTCAACGACCTGATCTTCTCGGTAGTCTTAACCCGCTCGCCGCCGATGATGAGGTCATACTCCCGGCCAAGTTGGCCACGCACGCGCTCGATGGCGGCGCGCATCTTGCGGGCGTTCTCTTCATGACGAAAATCGAAGAAGGGCTCGTTGACGAACGGGCCGGAATGAGAGTGCGAGGATGGCGTGCGAGGCCGGACAGGAAGTTCTGCGACTGCCATGGGGGAGTTCCTTTCTGCTTGTGCTTATCCTCCATCTTACATCGGCGGACGCCTGGCGGCGCAAGAACGCAGGCGTGGTGTTTTAGCTCCATAATTCTGTCACCCCCTAACGGCAACGTGAAAATGTCACCCCATGAGAGGAAGGACATTCGCGTTGAGTCAGAAGGAACTGCAACGAGTGAGCGTAATTTCCAGTTGTGTTAAGGGAGACATGGCGTGCGCCAGAGCCGCCGCACTGCTCTCGCTTAGCATCCGTCAGGTCAGGCGTCTTAAGAAACGTATGCGCGAGCACGGGGAGGCGGCTCTGGCGCACGCCAACCGCGGACGGCCCAGCCCGCGCCGCCTGCCTACCCGGGTTCGCCAACACATCGTTCATCTGGCCCGCACCACCTATGCCGGATTCAACGATCACCATCTCTGCGAAAAACTTTGCGAGCTCAAGGGCTTCGCCCTGAGCCGTGAAACTCTTCGCCGCATGTTGCGTCAGGCCGGTCTGGGATCGCCCAGAAAACGCCGCGCTCCCGCGCATCGCCAGCGCCGGCTGCGCTCCGCCCGCGAAGGCGAACTGGTGCAACTCGACGGCTCGCCTCACGACTGGCTCGAAGGTCGCGGCCCGCGCCTCACCGCGCTCGGCCTGCAGGATGATGCCACCGGTAAAATCCTCGCCGCTCAGTTTTTTCCTTCCGAAACTGCGCTCGGTTATCTCACCCTGTTGCGCCAACTGCTGCGCCGCCACGGCACTCCGCTGGCCTTCTACGGCGATCACAGCGGTATCTTCGTGCGCAACGATGACTTCTGGACCGTCGAAGAAGAACTCGCCGGCAAACGCCAGCCCACCCAGTTCGGCCGCGCCCTCGATCAACTCGGCATCACTTTCATCGCCGCCCGCAGCCCCCAAGCCAAAGGCCGCGTCGAACGCCTCTGGGGCGTGCTCCAGGATCGCTTGTGCAGCGAGCTTCGTCTGGCTCAAGCCTGCGATCTGCACTCCGCCAATGCCGTGCTGCGCCTTTTCCTCGCCGACTACAACCGCCGCTTCGCCCGCCGTCCGCGTGAAATGCAAACCGCTTGGCGTCCGGCTCCGGAAAATCTCGACCGCATCTGCTGCTTCGTTCATCCGCGCGTGGTCAGCAACGACAACATCGTGCAGTGGGACGGTCAGCGCTTCCAGATCCCCCAGCAAGGCCAACGCTTCAGCTTCGCCGGAGCCAAAGTCCATGTCTATCAGGCGCTCGACGGCCGCGTCTCGCTTTACTACGGCGACACCCGCCTGCAACACACCCTGGCTTCGCCAGGGTGACATTTTCATGTTGCCGTTAGGGTGACAAATTCATGTTGCTACAACAAAGAACGCAGGCGTGGGGGTAGTGGGTCAGTATCTTGCTGACCCACTACCGGCGTGGGCAATGCATTGCAAACCGGCCCGTTGAGGGCGACAGAAACTCGTTGCCAATTAGCCCTCATGATCCCCGCGCCCGTACGAACGTGGACAAAGGCTGCCGATGTTAAACTCGTACGTTTTCCTAGTCTATGATTTTGCAAAGGGTCTATATGGACATCAAGCGCGTAGGCGTAATCGGCGCAGGCACCATGGGCAATGGCATCGCCCACGTCTTCGCGCGAAGCGGTTATCAAGTGATTCTATGCGATGTGGAACAGCGCTTCCTCGAGCTCGGGCTTGCAACCATCGCGAAAAATCTAGACCGCGAGGTCGCCAAGAACAAGATTACCGTCGAAGAGAAATCGGACGCGCTGGCGAAGATTGAGCCGGTCACCGAACGCGCCAAGCTGGCCGACTGCGACTTCATTATCGAGGCAGCTACCGAGAAGTTCGAAATCAAGGCCGAGATTTTTCGCGACCTCGACCGCCTGGCGCGACCCGACGTCATTCTGGCTTCGAATACATCTTCGATCTCGATCACGAAGCTTGCCGCCTTGACCAGGCGCCCCGACAAAGTCATAGGCATGCACTTCTTTAATCCCGTGCCGGTGATGAAGCTGGTGGAGGTGATTCGCGGCTTAGCCACCTCGCAAGAAACGTTTTCGACCGTACGCGATCTGGCGCTGAGGCTCGATAAGACTCCGGTAGAGGTAAACGATGCGCCCGGCTTCGTGTCCAACCGCGTGCTGATGCCGCTGCTGAACGAAGCGATGTACGCGGTCATGGAGGGAGTAGCTACGCCAGAGGCGGTCGACGAAGTTTTCAAGCTGGGCATGGCGCATCCCATGGGTCCTCTGACGCTCGCGGATTTCATCGGCCTCGATGTTTGCCTCGACATCATGCGCATCCTGCAGGATGGGCTGGGCGACCCCAAGTACCGTCCGTGCCCGCTGCTGATCAAGATGGTGGATGCGGGATGGCTGGGCAGGAAGAGTGGGCGCGGGTTTTATAAATACTGAGTGACAATAGTACCCAGTGCCCAGTACCTGGTACCCAGTACCTTGTTTTCAGTGTCAGGTATCCCAATTTTCGAGCGCGACGCGACACCATTAATGACAACAGATCCCGCTTCTGCCCCCGCGCACCACGACCTGCCCTTCTACCTGCTGGCGTCCATTGCCGGCATTGGCACGGGCTGGGCCGACATCGCGATCAACGATCTGCTTTTCACTGCGCTTCTGGTGCTTTCGGCCTGCATGTTGCTTGGATTGCTGCGGCCGCGCTGGCCCTGGCGTTGGATGCTCGTGGTCGTCGCTTTCATTCCACTCACTGAGTTGATCGCATATAAGCTCACTGCGATCAGGCCTTCCCGGTCACAAGTGTGGGGATCATTTCTCACGGCGCTCCCCGGCATTGCCGGAGCCTATAGCGGCGCGGTGATGCGGCGCGTGATCGATACCTTGAAGCAAGGCAAGTGAGAATCGGTTTCGGGCTCTCGGCTTCGGGCTTCAGGAAAACAGTCGCCGCTGAACTCAGAGCCGGAAGCTTGACGGCAGAAGTCCAAAGTCGAATTCGAAGTCGAAGCCGGAAAGCGGAAGCCCGAAGCCGATTTCCGCACCTGCTTCGCAAAGGTATCGGATAACCTAGAAGTTACTCCCAATTCCACAGGGCGGGGCTGTATGCTGCCTGCATGTGTGTGACGGTTTCACTACTGGCCAGCGGGAGTCGCGGAAACTGCGCGCTGGTCTCGAGCGCGCGCACCCGCATTCTGGTCGATGCCGGCGTTTCATGTCGCGAGACCTTCAAGCGCCTTCGCTCGCTCGGCGAAGACCCGCAGGCGCTCTCGGCGATCCTGATCACGCACGAACACTCCGACCACGTCTATGGACTGGCTACACTGGCAAAAAAACTGAGCATCCCGATTTTTATGACTGGGGCGACGCATGCGGCCTGGTCGCGGGCGCAGCGCAACGAGAAGGGCGAGCGTCCGCAACTTGACAAACTGGAGCGCTTCGAGTCTGGGCATCGTTTTCAGGTAGGCGATATCGAGGTGAAGCCCTTCACCATCCCGCACGATGCTGCCGACCCCGTAGGCTTTACTTTTCGCGTTGAGGGCACGAAGGTGAGCGTCGCCACTGATCTCGG
This sequence comes from uncultured Acidobacteriaceae bacterium, assembly GCA_963789875.1. Classification (GTDB taxonomy): domain Bacteria; phylum Acidobacteriota; class Terriglobia; order Terriglobales; family Acidobacteriaceae; genus Sulfotelmatobacter. The sequence goes on from CAWBMI010000004.1 coordinate 1,113,424, forward strand.
ATATTTACCTGCCAATGTGCGCGATCACCTGCGCGGCTCCGACATTCTGGTGATGGAATCGAATCATGATGTCGAGATGCTGCGCGTGGGGTCATATCCCTGGGCGGTAAAGCAGCGGGTAGCGAGCAATGTCGGACACCTCTCGAACGAAAAGCTCGCGCAATTCTTCACGAAAGACTATGATAATGGTGCAGCTTTTGTAGTGCTGGCGCATCTCTCTGAGCAGAACAATCATCCCGAAATTGCGCGGAGAGAGGCAGAAAAGGCGTTGGGCCAACGGGGTGGTCTGTTTCAGAACCGTGTGCTGGTGGCGGTGCAGTCTGAAGTCTTGCCGCCGATTCGCCTTTAGTAATTTATGAGTCAGCAGTGCACTGATCCCATCGTAGGCAAAATACTGGCGGGCTGGCGCTACGACATTTCCGGCCTGGCGCTGGAGATGCGCGGCGACTACGAAAGCCACTTCGCCGGCTGCGAGCGCTGCCGCAACCGCCAGCGCGTGCACCGCATCATCGATGTGGGCCTCATCGCGCTGGCCTCGATTTCGGGTGGAGTCTTCCTGCTAGCTTTTGGAGTGATTCGCCACTTCGGCCCGCGACACGCTTTCTGGCTCGAGATTGCAGCGCTCACAGGCTTTGCCCTTTCGGCGTTGATCTGGTTGGTCGTGGCCGTGGCCACGCCCGCGCCAGTCACCGTCCTCGATGCCGCTATGGAAGGCGCGCGGCGCGTGCACGATCGCCTGCCTCCCGAGATTCGCGAACGTCTGCCGGAAGAACTTCGCGTGAAGATTACGGGGACCTAACCTTTGCCTCGGACGCTTTTACAGATCGTCACGGTGATGGTGCTGGGCGCGACCTTGGCCGGTGCCGGGATTTGTCTGATGTACGCCTCCCCTATACCTGCGCACCACGCCGCTTGTCATCCTGTCCGCGAGCCGTCGAATCCAAAGCCTGTTGATCATCACTGCTGCGTGAGCCGGGGTGCTTCTGCGTTGGTAGTGAGTGTTTCTCTCCCACGTTTGGCACTGCAACCAGTGCAGAGAAGAGAAATATCCGCATCGGTTCACGTAAGTTGCGCCGAATCTCTCTTTGCCGTTGAGGCCTCGAGCGATCCTCCCCGCGTTCTCACCCTCAGAGTTTAATCTTACCTTTCTCTCCTCGTTCCATGCAGTCGCTGGTCGTTCCAGCGCATGCCGTCCAATTTGTATTTGTTCCCGCTTCAGCGAGAGAGGCTTTCGTGTCGCGAATAATTTTGGGTTCCTTGTTGGTTGCGGTATTAGGCTGTGCCGCATTCGCGCAAGACTCGTCCATGCCGGACATGCAAAGCGGGGTGCCGATGGACATGCAGATGCCCGACCACGGCCCATCCAATACTTATCAACTGCCTTCGCCTCACGCCGGGTCGGGCACCGCGTGGCAGCCTTCCTCTGTCCCTGAGCACGAGTGGATGTGGATGCGCGGTGGTTGGGAGTTGATGGCGCACGGCGTAATTTTCACTGACTACAACCAGCAGGGCGGCCCGCGCGGCGAGGGCAAAGCAGAATCGGTGAACTGGGCGATGGGGATGGAACAGCACAAGCTCGGCCGGGGAACAATTTTATTTCGCCAGATGTCTTCGGCCGAGTCGCTGACCTCGCCGCATCCAGGCTTTCCCGAGCTGTTTCAGACGGGGGAGACTTATCACGGCGACGCGCTCGTCGATCATCAGCATCCGCACAATGTTTTTGCCGAACTCTCGGCTTTGTACATGCTGCCGCTCTCGGAGAAAATTTCGTGGGAGCTTTACGGCGGGCCTGCGGCGGAGCCGGCGCTGGGGCCAGTCACCTACATTCACCGTGCATCCGCTTCTGAATTGCCGATGGCGCCCCTGAGCCATCATTTACAGGATTCCACGCACACCAGTTTCGGAGTCGTGACCACGGGCTTTGTGATCGAGCGCGTCAAGCTGGAAGCCTCGGCCTTCAATGGACGTGAACCCAATGAAGAGCGCTGGAGCATTCAGCCGGCGGCGCTCGATTCCTGGTCCGGGCGCGCGAGCTTCGCTCCGGCGCGCGAGTGGACCGCGCAATACAGCATTGGTAGGCTCGAACATCCGGAGGCTCTCGAACCGGGGAGCCAGTGGCGTCAGACCGCTTCGGTCGAGTATGACCATCCCCTGTCGGCGGGCAATTGGGCGACTTCGCTGGTGTGGGGACGCGTCCATAAAATCGCGACGGGCGACAATCTAAATGGTTATCTTCTGGAATCCACTTTGAATTTTCTGCGCCGCGATTATGCTTTCACGCGGCTGGAGTTGGTGGATAAAGACGAACTTTTCCCGCTGGCGCCGGTTCATCCCTCCTATCGCATCGGCGCCTACACCTTCGGCGGGGTCCGCGACCTGGTACAGAATCATGCCTGGCAATTGGGACTGGGTGCGGATGTTACGGTGTATTCAAAACCCGCAGCTCTCGATGCCGCCTATGGAAACTATCCTGTGTCATTTCAGGTCTTCTTGCGGATGCGCCCGGGTTTGCCCGCAAGATCCCATCGTCACTAGTTAAATCGAAGACGGTTGGAGGCTCGCGGGAAAAACTGGAGCTGCCAAGATCCTTCGGACGGTGCCATAGTTTCTATCTATTAGTTGATAAGCGTATCAAATGTCTTGCGTCGTGTCCGGGTCGCAGTATTTCTGTTCCAAAGTGAGGTCGCGGCCTTCGTAAAGTTATGCAAAGATTGGCTGAAAGCCTGTTCCCGCCGCAACTTTCCGGGCATAATTCTGTTCATACTGACAGCCACATGGTTTGGGAAAAAGGAGATTTTATGCATAAGCAACACTTGCTTGTTTTGTTTACGGCGACGCTCATGGCGATGGCCGCACCGTTCGTGACTGCGCAAGACGCCCCAGCGGGCAATGCCGCACCTCAAGCTTCTCAGAATCAGCCGGCGCAAGACCAGCCGGCGCAAGAGCAACCTGGACAAGAAAACGGCATGCGTCGTCACGGGCCTGATCCGGCGCGGCGCACCGCAGAGTTGACCCGGCACCTGAACCTGACCGCGGATCAGCAAACGAAAGTGCGGCAGGCGCTCGACGCGGAGCGCTCGCAGATGGAAAGCGTGCATCAGGACAGTTCGCTTTCCCAACCGGATCGTCACGCCAAGATGATGGGGATTCGCCAGAGCACCGACGCCCAGATTCGCGGCCTGCTCGATTCTACCCAGCAGAAGAAGTTCGACGAAATGCAGGCGCGTCGTGAACAACGCATGGAAGAGCGCCACCAGGGCCCGCCTCAGGGCGGAGCCGGACAGCAAGGACCTTCGCAACAGTAATAAATCAGACGTCGGCCTTTGGACCTCGGACTTCAGCTGACCGCCTTGGCGGGTTGAGTCCGAGGTCTTACGTCTGAGGTCCAGAAGTAGGCCTACTGCTTGGCAACATCGATCATATTGTCATCGGCGTTGCGGTCGATGAGTTTGTTGTAAGGGTCAATGCCGGCCAGAGTCGGCTGTTGATCGACTGTGATTTCGAAAGTCTTGTGTTCCTCGGTAAACCTTTCCTTCTTGAGATAGAGCGGCTTTTCTTCATCCTTCTTGCCGCTGAAAACACCGATTTCTATATAGTCCGCTAACGCTGCGGGAGTTTCGGCGCCGTTGCCATCGGCTTGCACCTTGCGCGCCTGAACCTCCAACGTGACTTTGTATTTGCCGTCGGCAGTCTTCTGCGACGTGGCAGAAACCGCTTTGTTGTCGTAGAGGATGATGCGGTTGAAGCCGTCGTCGACCAGGTATTGAAGATCGGACGGAGTCTGCTCACGGATGGCATCGACCAGCATGCGCGTATCGGGATAAGAGCTGTCGAGGGCCGCGGCGGCGCGCGTATTGTCATGTGCATCAACCTGATTGTTGGCATTGGCGTAGCGGTATTGGATCAGGAAATTGTGCAGCGCGAGATTGACTTTGTCTTCTCCGATGTAGTCGGCGAGGGTGTAGAGAACCTGTCCGCCCTTCTGATACCAGACATAGGGTTCGCGCTGCACCAGCGCAAGCGGGGGCTCGTGACGGAATTCACCGGCGCGGCCACGCAGGTAACGATCCAGCTCGTGGCGCAAATAGCGGTGCATTAAGTCGCGTCCGTATTTGTGCTGCATCACCTGCAATGCGGAATATTCGGCCAGGCTTTCTGACATCATATTAGAGCCTTCCACGTCGGCTCCAATCAGCTGGTGCGCCCACCACTGATGTCCGAGTTCATGCGCGGTGACGAAGTAGGTGAAGTCGATATCGGTAGGCTTCATCACGCGCTCGATGAAACCAATGGCTTCGGAGTAGGGCACCGTGTTGGCGAAAGATTGCGCGAAGGTGCGGTAGCGGGGAAATTCGAGGATACGGAATTGCGAGAACTGATAGGGACTGAAGACGCGGTCGTAGTAGTCGAGTCCGGCGCGCGAACTGGCGAACATGTCATCGAGGTCATATGGATGGAGCGGATCGTAGTAGATCTCGAGAGAAACATCGCCGCTGGAGCCGTGGTAAGTCTCCTTGCGAACCTTGTAGCGGGCGGAGATATAAGCGAAGAAATCGAGAACGTGAGTCGACCCCATGCTGTATTCGTAGAAATTGCGGCCGTCGGCCTGCCATTCGCGCTGCAAGTAGCCTGGAGCTACAACAATTTGATCGGCACTGGTGCTGACCACGGTGTGATACGTGACCCAATCGGAATCGAGAGAGAAAATATTGTTGAGCGAGTGCTCGGGATCGCCGCGGTGCGCCATTTCTTCGAGGGCAGGGAGCTTCTCTTCGCGGCGGCGGCGCGGGTCGTCGAGTTCAACGCCGCGATTGTAGCCGATGTAGGGAAAGTAATCGGAGTCGAAGAAAGTTCCGTTGTAGGCGAGTTCAGGCAGTTCGTTGTTGTCGCGAAAGCCGCGGCTCTGGTGGCCGACATTGCAAGTCAGCATAACAATCTCGCCGGGTGCAAGCGGTTGATCGAGAGCGTAAATCGCGTACAGGTTGCGCTGCGCCGCGCTTACCAGATGAAATGGCCGGTCGAATTGGATGTTGCTGGACGCTTGCTTTTGATCGGTGACGTGGATCTGAGTCACCGGCTGGCCGGTCTTGTTCTGCATGGTGTAGCGGACCGTGCCGTCGAAGGAGCGGCGGTCGGGATAAATATTGATAGTGGCGTCGACCGCTGTGATCTTAGGCTGGAGAAGATTTTCGTATTGCTTGAATTTGCGCTCATAGTCGGCCTGAATGTCGCGGCGCGCCTGGGAGTCGAGATATTCGTTGAATACATGCGCGTTGTAGTAGTACCAGCCGCCGGAGCCGGCGGCGATCAAGAGAAAGAGCAATGCGATCGGAGCGAGGCGAGGAGCGCGAGCCACAGCCAGGCGCGCTCGGGCCCGCAGCGAATCTTCAGCGCCGCGCCGGGCAAACGCGATGGAGACCACTCCCAGCACGGCGGTGATCGCCAGCCAGTAGACCATCGACCAGAAAAGCGCGGGTACGAAATGCCCGTAGCCGTTCATGTCGGAGTAGGTATAGGCCGGAACTTGTCCGACCAGATAGAGGGTGTTCTCCCAGCCAAAGCTGAACAGAATAGGCATCAGAACGAAAATGCCGATCAGAATGGCGTGGCCGACGAACTTATTCGAAACCAAGGTTTGGACGAAAAAGGCGAGCAAAATGAAGGCGAGCACCTGCGGGAAGGTGACGACGTAGAGTTCCTTCAGGTATTGCAGAGGTTCGTAGTGGTAATAACCGGCGATGGTCTGCATGAAGATGCCGATCAGCATGGCGACGGCGAGTAGGAAAAGTTCGACGACGACCACAGCTGTGAGGCGCGAGAGCCAGTCGATGGATTCGCGCATAGGCAGGGCGTCATGAATGCCATCGAAGTGGGTATCGTGTTCGCGCCAGAGCAACTCTGCGGCATAAAGTGTGGCCACGATGAAGAGGAATAAAGTAGCGCTGCCCTCGACCGCCTGCACCATGAGGTAAGTGACCGGCCATACGTTCTGGTCGGCGACGCGGCCGGCGAAATGTCCATTGTTGATCCCGAAGGCGAGAAGTAGCGCGACAATGGCCCAGAAAGGTATGTCGCGAAAAATATTGCGCATCCGCAGCCGCGAGAGAGAAATGTACTGCGCGAGAGTGGTCGACGAGTTGAATACCTGATGCACAAGAGGAAGCCGCGCCGAGACCAAAGAGCGCACCGGCGCTGCTTCGGTAAGGTCCTGCAACTTCGCCTTGGCGGCGCGCCGGCCCTGCGAGCGCGCAGTGAGCGCTTCCACTGACATGGGAAACAAGGCCCAAACCGTTCCCAACGACGCAAACCCGACCCCGATCCAAAGCAGGCGGTTGTAGAGAAAGACTCCGTTCGCAAGTGTGGGGGACAGGGTGATGAACTGCGTGTTTTTTTCGAGGACGGTCCAATAGCGGGTGATGTTATTCAGCAGGATCGCCCCTAGAGGATCGAGAATGCCAGACCAGAAATGTTCGAGCGATCGCGTGGCTATAAACACCGTGATGCCGATCACGTAGATCATGAACAGCGCCACACCCTGCAGGTAGACGATAAAGATTTTGCGGCTGAGGGCCGAGACCATGAAGAAAAGCGAGCCCAGAAAAAATATCTGGACGACGGTGATCGAGAGAAACGGCTGCAGATAAGCCCAGAGATTGTTTGGAGCGATGCGAGTATGGTCGGCCCAGGGAGCGAAGGTTCCAAGGAAAGTGCCGACGAGTGTGCCCGAGAAAGCAAAGACAGTGGTAACAAAGGAGCCGGCCCAACGCCCGCCCAGATAGGCGAATTTAGAAATCGGCTGGGTGAACAGAATCTGGTAAGTGTCGCGCTGGAAGTCGCGCAGAATCGAGGTGCCGAAGATGGCCGCGATCACGATGATGCCGAAGAGCCCGACCTGGATGTTATTGAACGTATTCGCGTAGGCCGAGTTGAGGAAAACTTTGCCGTTGCTGTTGCCGAGCGGGCCGAAGCTTTCCGACGCAACCAGCAGGAACGAAAACGTGAGCCACAGTAAAAAGTAAACGTAGGTCGAGAGGCTCTTGAAGCGAAATTTCAGCTCGAAAGTAAAGAACTCCCAAAAGAGTGACATGTCGAAACTTCCTCCAGATGTCGTCTTGCCCGGATGACGCCGCAGCGTCGTGACTCAGTTAATTCATTTTTTGCTTCGCTTGCTGCGATAGGTTCAGGAAATATACGTCTTCGAGCTGGGAATCGACGAGGGTGAACCCATTTCCCGGCGAAGAGTCCGCGTACACGCGAACCTCGTGCTGGCCTCCCACCAGATGCGTAGAGATCACCTTCATCTGGCCTTCAATCGATTGCAACTCCGCGTCGGTGGCGATTACCTTCGACCAGATTTTCCCGTGGAGCGCAGCCAGGGTTTCGTTGGGCGCGCCTTCGAGCAGGAGCTCGCCGGAGGCGATGATCGCCATCCGCGGGCAAAGCTGGCGGACGTCATCGACAATGTGCGTCGAAAGAATCACAGTGCGGTCGCTGCCCAGCGACGAAAGAAGGTTCAGGAAGCGATTACGTTCCGCCGGATCGAGGCCGGCAGTAGGCTCGTCCACGATAATCAGCCGGGGATTGCCGAGCAGTGCCTGCGCGATGCCGAAGCGCTGCTTCATGCCACCGGAAAAAGTGGAAAGCGCTTTCTTGCGCACGTCCCAGAGGTTGGTTTGCTGCAGCAGGGCGTCGATCATCTCTTTGCGCTCGCCAGAGGCGGTCATGCCCTTCATGATCGCAATGTGCTGCAGCATGTCCAGCGCCGAAATCTTGGGGTAGACTCCAAACTCTTGTGGCAGGTAGCCGAGGATGCGGCGCACTTCATCTTTCTGGCGCAACACATTAATGCCGTCGAGCGTAATCGAGCCGGAGTCCGGGTCCTGCAGCGTGGCGACCGTGCGCATCAGCGAGCTCTTGCCGGCGCCGTTGGGGCCGACCAAGCCGAACATGTTGTTACCGATGGAAAGCGAGAGATTCTTGAGCGCCTTCACTCCGTTCGGGTAGGTCTTGGAAAGAGCTGTGATGGTGAGTGCCAATGCTGCCTCCGGTTTCGATTGCGTTGAGTTACTAAATCTGCCCGTAGTCTGAGTGGGCAGCCATTCTACTACTTACGTAGATTGGACAGCTTTGGTTTCAATTGGGTAGCGAGCTGAGAAATTTTGACGTCAAGGGCCGAATCAGACGTCTTTCCGGGGCCATTTTCGGCGACTTAGCCCGCTGGTACAACGGGCCAGTGGTCCTAGGGGCGGGGGCCGGAATGACCTTGGGTGCCGTATCTCGCGGGAGCCTTGCCTCTAAACTTCTCTTGTCCTCTACAATCTTGTGTCCTTTACAATCTCACGATGATGGCGAGAAAAACGATTCTCTGCGTTGCGATTATGGCTGCCAGCCTAGCGGTTTGCGCGGAGGCTGGGGCGGAGGGCGGAGCGGTTCCCGAACCTACACCTGCGCCTAATACGGCAAAGCGCGAAGGCGTCTCCGTGCGTCTGCCCCCGGCTGCGTTTGCCGCGATGGAAACCATTAATCCCGATCATATCCGCTGGCATGTGCGCTATCTTTCGCATGATCTGCTGGAAGGCCGCGGCACCGGCCAGCGCGGCGGCGACCTTGCGGCCGAATACATTGCCACGCAATTCGCGGAATACGGCCTGAAGCCCGCCGGCGATAACGGGGGGTTTCTGCAAAAGGTGCCGCTGGTTGGCATTACAACCCTCCCGGACACGCAGTTCTCGTTATTGACCAAGAACGGTGCGGCGATGAACTTGAAGCCGCTGGAGGAATACGTCGCTTACGATCGCACCCAACAGAAGCAATCCGACGTGGATGCAGAAATTGTCTATGTCGGCTACGGCATCGAGGCTCCCGAATATAACTGGGACGACTACAAGGGCACGGATGTGCGCGGCAAAGTTTTGCTGATGCTGGTAAACGAGCCGCCGTCGGACGATCCCAAATTTTTCAAAGGAAATGCCCTCACCTATTACGGAAGATGGACTTACAAGTATGAAGAGGCTGCACGCAAAGGCGCGGTGGGCGTGATTCTGATTCACCGCGAAGATATGGCGAGTTATCCGTGGGAGGTGGTGCGGAACTCGAACTCGGGCGAGCATTCGTACTTAAAGTTGGATGGTCCTGCACTGAAGGTTGCGTCCTGGGTGCATCTCGATGTGGCGAAGAAACTGGCTGCGGCTTGCGGTATGGATTTGGGCAAGATGATGGCGGAGGCGCAGTCGCGCGACTTTCGTCCTATAACCCTGGGCGCGATGTTGAAGGCGCACATGGTGAGCAAGGTGCGCGAGTTTGAGTCGAACAATGTGGTCGCGATACTGCCTGGCTCGGAGCGAAATCTGAAAGCTGAAGCCGTAATTTATACGGCGCACTACGATCATTTTGGCATCCGGCCGGACATGGCAGGAGACAACATCTTTAACGGCGCAGCCGACAATGCCACCGGATGCGGCATTTTGTTGGAGTTGGCGCGAGTGTTCGGCGCGGCGCACGAACGGCCGGGACGGTCGTTGATTTTTGCCGCGGTCACAGCCGAGGAGCAAGGATTGCTGGGCTCCGAGTATCTGGGCGAGCATCCGCCGGTTGCGGCCGGCAAGATTGCGCTCGATTTAAATTACGACGATGTGCAGCCGATCGGTTCGCCCGAAGAAGTTGAAGTCTCCGGCGCGGAGCGAACCAGTTTTTACCCGTGGGTGCAAGCCACCGCGAAGGAGTTTCGCCTGGCGATTCGTCCCGATGCGCTGCCCCAGGCAGGACATTTTTATCGCTCCGATCATTTCAGTCTGGCTCGGGTAGGCATACCGGCGTTCTCCATTAATCAAGGCGTGAAGTTCAAGGGCCACGATGCGGCCTGGGGTGTGGAGCAAAATAAGGAGTATATCGAGAAGCGTTATCACCAGCCCAGCGATGAGTACCATGCGGAGATGGATTTCGTCGGCGATGCCGCGATGGCACGCTTCGGATTCGCTCTAGGCTGGGAGGCTGCAAGCCTTACCCGCCTCATCAGCTGGCAAAAGGGCGACGAATTCGAGCCGGCGCGGGTGAAGAGCCAGTAGGGGGTGGAGCAGCGCTTCCAGCGCTGCGTGATGAGCTTTAATTTCGAAACGGCTTTAGCCGCTGAAGTACTTGAGTCGACTTTTTCCGCTGGGTTCTCCAGCGGTGCTGCTTTGGCCCCTTTGGGTAATGGCCGCTCGCTCTGAACCAAAACCATCAACATTCTAAATTCGACAATCCGCAATTCCCACTCCGCGACTCCACTACTCCGTGGTGAAATGAACTTCCCATGGCAAAGCGAGTGAGTGTCGATCGCTGGCTGTTTACCGTAACCATGTTGCTCGTGTTCGTCGGGCTGGTAATGGTGTTTTCAGCATCGGCGGTGATGGCGCGAGAGCGCTTTGGCTCTCCCTATGCATTCTTGCTGAAGCAGTTGGTGTGGGCTGCGGCCGGCCTCATTGCGATGGTAGTCGCAATGCGCCTGGACTACCGCCGTTACAAAAATCCGGCGATCGTATTTTCGCTGCTGGGTGTGACCACGCTGCTGCTGATTTCTGTTTTCTTTCTCGACCGCTCGCATAACACGCATCGTTGGTTCCGGGTGGGCGGATTTTCGTTTCAGCCTTCAGAACTCGCCAAGCCCGTGCTGATTCTATTTCTCGCTTACTTCCTCGAAAGCCGTAGCCAACTGGGACAAGCTGCGAGTTCGATCGACGACTGGCGCAACACCCTCTTGCCGGCCGCGGCCCCGGTGCTCGTGCTGCTCGGGCTGATCGTACTGCAGCCCGACCTCGGCACAGCGATCGCTTGCGCCGGCATTGCAGCCTGCATCTTCTATGTTGCGGGCATGCGGCTGCGCTATTTCGCGTACGCCTTCGGAGCGGCGCTCTTTCCGCTTTATTTCCTGATTTTTCATGTGAGTTGGCGGCGCGACCGCATTCTGGCCTTTCTCAATCCTTATGCCGACCGGCAGAAGACCGGCTTCCACATTGTTCAGTCGCTGATTGCCGTGGGCACCGGCGGCGTAACCGGCACGGGGCTGATGGAAGGGAAGCAGAAACTGTTTTACCTGCCCGAGCCGCATACCGATTTCATCTTCGCTGTAACGGCCGAAGAATTGGGTCTGGTGGGGGCGATGATGGTGGTGACACTGTTCGCAATCTTCTTATGGCGCGGAATGCGCGTCTCGTGGCGTACCGGAGACATTTTCGGTCGCTACCTGGCAGTGGGGATCACCAGCATGGTCGTATTGCAGGCATTCATCAACATTAGCGTGGTGCTGGGAATGATGCCGACCAAGGGAATTCCGCTGCCGCTGGTGTCATATGGAGGGTCGTCATTATTTGTGACGCTGGCCTGCGTGGGCGTGCTGCTGAATATCACGAAGCAGGCGGAGTGAAGAGCATTGAGTCATTGAGCGATCGGGCCATTGAGTGATTGAACAGATCGCCCGATGACTCAATCGCTCAATCATTTATAGTCACCTCATGCGGGCCATTCTGGCGGGCGGCGGGACCGGAGGGCATGTCATCCCGGCACTGGCTATCGCCAACGAACTTAAGAAAAGTTATGGGGCCGAGGTCCTGTTCATCGGCACGGCACGTGGGATTGAAAACCGTTTGGTGCCCGCCGCGGGTTATCCGCTGCAGTTGGTGCGGGTGGGAGCGCTGAAGAATGTCAGCTTGATGACCCGGGCGAAAACGGCGTTCGATTTGCCGCGTGCGGTTTGGGACGCGGGGCGCATGTTGAACGAGTTCGCGCCCGACGTAGTCATTGGCGTGGGCGGATATGCTTCGGGTCCGGCGATGCTGGCGGCGGTGGTGAAACATATTCCGACGCTGGCCTTTGAGCCGAATGTGGTGCCGGGATTTGCCAATCGCGTGGTGGCGCGATTTGTCTCTGGCGCCGCGGTGCACTTTGAGGAGACGGCGAAATATTTCCGTCACGCAGAAGTGACGGGCGTGCCGGTGCGGCAGGCGTTCTTTGAGATTCCCCCGAAACGCAGCAGCGTGCCGACTCTGCTGGTCTTCGGTGGAAGCCAGGGAGCGCACGCCATTAACGAGGCGATGATTCGCTGCCTGCCGGAGTTGCAGCGGCAGGCGCCTGGGACTCACATTATCCATCAGACCGGCGAGCGTGACTATAATGACGCGCTGGCGGCGTATAAAAACTTGGGTGAGTCGGCGGAAGTTTCAAAGTTCATCGAGGACATGCCGGCGGCGTTTGCGCGGGCTGATCTCGTGGTATGCCGCTCGGGAGCGAGCACGGTGGCTGAGATCACGGCCGCCGGGAAGCCTGCGATTTTTGTGCCTTTTCCGCGGGCAGCGGACGATCATCAGCGTGTGAATGCCGAAGCGTTAGCGCGCGAGGGCGCGGCTGTCGTGGTCGAAGAGTCAAAGCTCGAAGGCGTCTGGCTGGCGGAGACGATCGCGGCTTTGCTTGGCGATTCGCAGCGGTTGCACGCGATGAGCGACGCAGCGCGGAGTCTGGCGCATCCACAGGCGGCGTGCGATATCGCAGCAATGGCGGCGCGCGTGGCTGGTATCGAAGAGAATTAGCTACGGAGCTTCGCGGGTTCTCACGGATACTTCTTTTCGATCTTTCGAGGATCCTCGTGAATGATGAAGTGGAAGCGGCGATTGGGACAAGTTGTAATTGCGGCGTTTGCGCTGGCTGGAATTCTGTATGCAGGCGACTGGATGGTGCTGCGCATTCGGGTTGCGCGGGGTACCGCGTTTGGATCGGTGCAGGTAAATCAGTTTCTGGCGATTCCGCTCAAGGCCAACCGAGTGCAGTACGACTTTACCGGCACGGTGCAGCAAACCTGCAGCCGGTCGATATTTCCTCAGAAGGGAAATCCGGCCTGCTGGTGGTTGCAGCGGCATACTACACAGTGGCAGTGAAAGAACTCGTCGCGGATTGCGCGGATTTTAGCGGATGTTCTTTTTCTGATTATGATTCAAATGAATGTTGTTCTTGCCTAGGCCGTTGATTTAGATCCGTGGAAAGCCGCGCAATCCGTGGCTAAGCACTTGACTTATGTTTGCCAAGATTCAGCAGATACATTTCGTGGGCATTGGCGGGATCGGCATGAGCGGGATTGCCGAGGTGCTGCTGAATCTCGGCTACCAGGTTTCAGGGTCGGACTTGAAGAGTTCCGCGGTCACGCAGCGGTTGGCTGGGTTGGGCGCGACGGTGTTCGAAGGGCATCGCGCGGAAAATATTTCCGGGGCTGAAGTGGTGGTGACCAGTTCGGCGATTGCGAGCGAGAATCCGGAAGTGGTTGAGGCGCACAACCTGCATGTCCCGGTGATCCAGCGGGCGGAGATGCTGGCCGAGTTGATGCGCCTGAAATATGGCATCGCGATCGCGGGGATGCACGGCAAGACTACAACAACTTCGATGGTCGCGGCCGTGCTGGCCGGCGCCGGCCTTGACCCAACTGTGGTTGTGGGCGGGCGTATCGATGCCATGGGATCGAATGCGCGCCTGGGTAAGTCGCAGTACCTGGTGGCTGAGGCTGACGAGAGTGACCGCTCGTTTTTGAAATTGTCCCCCATTCTTTCGGTCGTCACTAACATCGACCGCGAGCACATGGATTGCTATCGCAACATGGGCGACGTGAAGAGAACTTTTCTGGAATTCATGGATCGCGTGCCGTTCTACGGCGTCGTGGTGGTGTGCAATGACGATCCGGTGTTACGGCGATTGCTCCCGCAAGCGCAGCGTCGCACCCTGACCTACGGGACCAGGCGCGGTTCGGATTTTTGGATCAAGTTGCGGGAAAACGGAGCAAAGACTCGGCCGGGAGATGCACAGCCTTTGAGCCGGTTCCAGGTCAGCTATCGCAAGAAAGATCTGGGCGAGTTCAGGCTTCACGTGCCCGGCGTTCACAACATTCTCAATGCTACGGCGGCGATTGCCGTGGGCGTCGGCTTGGATATCTATGTCGAAGACATTCGAACGGGCCTTGAACAGTTCCGCGGGGTGGACCGCCGCTTTCAGTTGCGTGGGCGAGCTGCGGGCGTGAGTGTGATCGACGATTACGGCCATCACCCTACGGAGATTAAAGCCACGCTGGCGGCGGCGCGGCAATGCGGATTTCGCAAGGTCCATGTAGTGTTTCAGCCGCATCGCTATACGCGCACGCGCGATCTGATCGATGACTTCACCTCTGCGTTCAGCGATGCGGATTCTTTGCTTGTTCTCGATATTTACGCGGCCAGCGAGGCGCCGCTCGAAGGCATCAGCGGGGAAGCCTTGGCGCGTGCAATTCGCGACAAGGGCGGGCTTCAGGCTGAGTATGCCGGTTCGTTTTCGGATGCGGTGGCCGCGGTGGCGGTTGGAGCCGAAGAGGGCGACATGATCCTTACTCTGGGCGCGGGCACTGTGTCGCAGGTGGGGCCGATGATCTTGGAGAAACTGAAAGAGCGGGAAAGAATCGTGTGATTTTTGCGATTTTGTGATTGCGGAGTGTAGGTCACTTGGGACTCGTCCTCAATTCCGCTGTATTCGTCCTTCATTTTTTACCGCTAACGAATTGCGGCGGGCCTCGTCCAATCTCACATAAGGGGTCAGGTGATGAAATCGAGACGATCGTGGGGATGGTTGATGGCTGGGGTTTTAGCCCTGGGATTGAATGGCATTTATCACGACGGCGGCGCGGCGTGGGTTGCGCGGAGTTTCAATCAGATTCTGGCTCCGATTATGAGCCGGTCGGGAGCGGTGCTGGCTTTGGCCTCCGGCCGCGCAGACTTGCTTCTGGCGAAGGCTGACGTGGCAACGGCACGGGAAGAAACCGCATCCTGCCGCCTCGCGACTGCGATGGCTCGAGGGCAAACGAAGCGGGCGCGAAGGGACAGCGGCCCGGCTCGACTGGAAGAAGTGTCAGCCCGGCGTGAAGCCCAACTGGCTCGATTCGAAGCCGACCGGACGCGGATCGAAGGGCGGATGGAAGCGCGGATTACCTCGCAAGTAAAAACGCAGCTCGCTCAGGTTCGCATCGTGCCAACTTCGTTTGAAACTTTGAAAGTTCCAAGTGTTTGCCCGCGGATTCGGGTCAGCATTCCCCGAGCGAGCATCCCGGTTGTGCAGGTAACGGGTGGTCCGATTTAGCTTTTTTTCTTGTTGCTGTTCTCCAGAAAAACGGACGCGGAGAGAGGAGTGCCGCGTCCGTTTCCGTTTTGCCGGCAAACGCGCTCTCGTCCGCCGGGAATTCGTTCAGCTTACGGATTGATCTCGGACACCGTGCCGTGGCCAAACGCGCCGCGATGGCTGACTTCGACCGGCATGATGAAATCTTCGCCTGGGTCGAAGGCAATCCGGTCTTTAACAATCTGCATGACGAGTCTGCCTACCGCGAACTGGTCGCGCGCCTGGGGTTTCAGGAACAGAAATAGTTCCTTTAATTGTGACGATAGAAGCGATCGAGGACGCGACTGGCAACGACGTGCGCCACGCCGGCGATACACTTAAAGATCTCACCGAGCAAATTCGCGACCAGGACCGCCGCATCACCCGGCTGGAAGCACAGTGGGAAACCGCGGCACTGCTCTCGCGCAGGTGGCTGGAGTAAGCGGGGAAGACGTCCTTCGACCTTTTTCTTGAACCATTCCCGCCCGATTTTTCGCTCTGACGTCTTTCTATCTGCGCCTGTGCAAAAGAACCAACATTTTCTCTATCTCTCATCCCAAAATAAAGTTATAGTTTGAAGGCTCAGCGATTCCTCTACGACAACTGACCTGAATTGATGGCGCGGAAATCCGGCCCCACCATCTTGCAGGAGGAGTTGTACCCGCCCAGCGCCGACGCCGCGCGCGCGGGTCTCCATGATGTCGAGCGCGACTTGGAGATGCTTGACGCGCGTTTGCTCGATCTGGATGCGGACGAGGAATCTCCCTTTCTGCGCGGGCAAAAGCGGATCCCTGCCCGGCGCAGTTCCCTTCCCAAGAAAACCGCCAATCGGTTGCTTTGGTCAGTCGTTGTCGCAGCTGCTTGCTGCGCGGCCGGGTTATTCGCGGCCTGGCTTTACCACTACGGCGAGCGCTCCTGGCGCTTCCGCGTTGAGTCGAGCGACAACATCGAAATCACTGGCATGCAGAACGTGACCAAGGCACAACTCATGGAAGTCATGGGCGCCGACATCGGGCGCAACATTTTTTTTATTCCCCTGGCACAGCAGAAAGCGCAACTCGAGCAGATTCCCTGGGTGGAATCGGCTAGTGTGATGCGCTTCGTTCCTAACCGCCTCAAGGTCGAAATTCAAGAGCGCACTCCGATCGCGTTCGCGCGCGTGGGACCGCGCATGATGCTGATCGATGCTGGCGGAACGCTGATGGATCTGACTCCCAAGCATAAGTATTCATTTCCGGTGATTCTGGGCATGAATCCGGGAGAGCCGCTCTCGACCCGCGCGCCGCGCATGAAGGCCTATCGCGAAATGGTCCGGGACTTGGACGCTGGCGGAGCCCGCTATTCGCAGGACCTAAGCGAAGTGGATCTCAGCGATCTCGAAGACGTGAAGGTGCGGGTGAACGATCCCGCGGGCGATGTGCTCGTGCATCTGGGGTCATCCGACTATCTGCGGCGCTACAAAACCTATGTCACTCACGCGCAGGGATGGCGCCAGCAGTTTCAGAAACTGGAGTCGGTGGATCTCCGCTATGACAACCAGATCATCGTGAATCCGGATATGCCGCGCGCGGCGAAATCCGCGGTCTTGAGTCCAGCGGTGGCAAAAGAGGCGGCCGCCGCGGGAGTGAAGCCAGCCGCACTGCTCACGCGCATCGGACCGCATGACCGGCCGCTGCCGAAGCCGGCCTTTGAGTTGACGCCGAAAAAACTTGACCCCAAGGCGGATGCTGCGGGTAGCGGAACGGCGGTGTCGCCTCCCAAGAATAAGAAAACCGTTGCTAAGCCGAAATCGACTTGGAAGGCAAGAAAAGCAGCCGCGGCGAAGAAGTCCGCAGCAAAGGCTAAATCCCAGAGTGCGACGGCCGCGGCTAAAACGGCGGCGAGTCCGAGTGCTCAAGCGGCCGGTAAAAGAGCGGAAGTTCCAGCGAAGCCTGCGGCAGGAAAACCTCCGCAAGCTTCCTCTCACTCTCAACCAACAGCCTCAAAGCCGGGTAACAAAAGTCCGGTCGGCGGAGCGGGACAGAAGGTAATTCCGAAGCCGAGTCCAGCGATTGCCCGAAGTCAGACGAAAGCGGATCCGAACCAGTGACAGTTTCAACTTAGTAGCAGCGTGACGCGAGCGTGAACTGATAGCTGTGAACTGATAAAGAATTTGGAGTCCTCATAAGGAATGGCGAAGCAGCAGATTAATTTCTTTACGGCAATCGACGTTGGCAGCGCGAAGACCTGCGCGCTCATGGCCGAGGTGACCGACGGCGGCCTGCGCTATCGCGGCCATGGCGTGGCCGAATCGAGCGGTTCGCGCAAGGGTGTAATCGTCGATCTGGATAAGGCCGTCGCGGCAATTCAGAGAGCTGTTGAAGCTTGCGAGGATGTGGCTGGTGCAGCCGTCGAGCATGCGATCGTCGGCATCGGCGGAGCGCACGTGCGCGGCGTCAACAGCCACGGCGGCATTAGCCTGGGGACGCGTCCGCATGAGATTGGCCGCGATGAGATCAAGCAGGCGGTCGAGCGGGCGCGCGCGATCCCGCTTCCAGCCGATCGCGAGGTGCTTCATCTGCTGCCGCAGGAATTTATTCTCGACGATCAGGCTGGAGTGCATGATCCACTGGGCATGATGGCGGCGCGGCTCGAAGTGCGAGTGCATCTGGTGACGGTCGCGGCGAGCGCGGCGCAAAACGTGATCACGGCGGTGAACCGCGCGGGGGTTCATGTGGATGACACTGTCTACGAACCGCTGGCTGCGGCCGATTCGGTGCTCCGCTCCGACGAGCGCGAGCTGGGCGTTTGCCTTGCCGACATCGGCGCAGGCTCGACTGAGTTGATCGTTTTCGTTCAAGGCGCGGTCGCTTATACCGGAGTGATTCCTGTGGGCGGCGATCACTTCACCAGCGATCTGTCGGTAGGCATGTGCACGGCGCTGGCGGAGGCTGAAAAGATCAAGAAAGTGTACGGAAACGCGATCGTCACTTTGATTCCCGAAGGCAATGAGGTCGAAGTGCCGTCGGTGGGCGACCGGCCTTCGCGCCTGCTGCCGCAACGGCTGGTAGCTGAAATTCTTGAGCCGCGCGCGAGAGAATTGTTTGAGATGCTGCGCGAAACTTTGCGGCAAAGCGGCATGTTCGACGCTTGCCTGGCGGGGATTGTGCTGAGCGGCGGAGGCTCGCGCCTGCCGGGTATTTTTGATGTGGCTGAGTCGGTGTTACGGCGTCCGGTGCGGTTGTCGTGGCCAACGCCGCTGGCTAAGATGCCAGCGACTTTGGCCGAACCGGAATTTGCCACCGCCCTTGGCATGGTTGCTTACGGACATCGAGCGCGCGTGGCGCGCGGATTTCAGAGCGATCGCTGGGGATCGCGATTGAAAGCGATGTTGGTGGGATAAAGGAGCAGTAGCGCGGCAAGCAGGAAGCAGGTTCCTCGCCGACTTCGTCGGCTCGGAATGACGAACGTTAAGAGACGGAAACAGCAGTAACAATCAGCACACGGTGGAGAATTTATGACAAACGATTCGAGCATTCGCATCAGCTTCAACGAAGAGCCGCTCAACGATGCCAAGATCAAGGTGATCGGCGTAGGCGGCGGCGGCGGCAATGCGGTCAACCGAATGATCGATGCCGGGGTCGAGGGCATCGAGTTCATCGCGGCCAACACGGACCTGCAGGCGCTGCGCATGTCGCGCGCGCCGGTAAAGCTGCAACTTGGCGTAAAGCTCACCAACGGCCTCGGCGCGGGCGCGAATCCGGAGGTTGGCCGCAAGGCCGCGCTCGAGGACTCCGACAAAATCATCGAGGCGCTCGAAGGCGCCGACATGGTTTTCGTGACCACTGGCCTCGGCGGTGGCACAGGCACGGGCGCGGCTCCGATCATCGCGTCGCTGGCCAGCGAGATGGGCGCACTCACCGTCGCCGTGGTTACAAAGCCGTTCTCGTTTGAAGGCAAGCGGCGTATGGCGCAAGCAGAAAAAGGGATCGCTGAATTGATGGAGTCGGTCGACACAACCATCGTGATCCCTAACGAAAAATTGTTGGCGGTCGCACAGGATGCGGGATTCTTCGAATCCTTCCGCGTAGCCGACGACATTCTGCGCCAGGGCGTGCAGGGAATTTCCGACATCATTACGATTCCCGGCATCATCAACCGCGACTTCGCCGACGTGAAAACTATCATGGCTGGCATGGGCTATGCCGTGATGGGCACCGCCACGGCCAGCGGTGCGAATCGCACCATCGAAGCGGCGCAGCGGGCGATTGCATCTCCGTTGCTCGAAGCCGGCGCAATCGATGGAGCGCGCGGCATTCTCATTAACATTACCGGCTCAACTTCGTTGAAGCTCGCCGAGGTACAGCAGGCCTGCAGCATCATTCAGAGTGCGGCGCATGAGGATGCCAATATTATTTTCGGCGCGGTGATGGATGAGAAGATGAAGGACTCGGTGAAGATCACCGTGATCGCCACCGGTTTCCGCACGGTCAGCCACGCCCATCACAGGCCGGCGGAGGTGCATCATTCTTTTGCCACGTCGCATGACGATGCCATGGATTTTCCCGAACCCGTGGGTCCGGTGCAATTCAGTCCGGCAGAACCGGCCGCGTTTCCTGAGCGCGAACTAATGATGGAAGAAGCGAGGGGCGAAGCCTCGCCCGTGGCGGCGCATGGCGGCGGCGAAGTCATTTCGCTCGATTCCATGCGCAGCGCGATGGTAGCGAACTTCGAACAGGACGACTTGGATGTGCCCGCCTTTCTCCGCAAACGCGGCGAAGTGATGTAAACAGAGCTGTTGGATTAAGGAATGTCGAGAGCAAGAGCGCAGCCGTCGCTTCGAAATGCGCAAACGGTTACATTCACTAGGAATGCGACTGAGGGGTGTGAAAAGCTTTTCCCTCGGCGGGCGGTATCTTTTCAGTAATCGGTGGGCCGTTACTGAGGCAGCGGACCAGAAGTTATTCCCGTTTAAGTACTTGTGCCACAATGGGTTAAATCGAAGCCGCCGATCGGACGCAGATAAACTTTGAGGTTGCCTCACCTACTGTAACTCCCTTAGTATCGGATACATGGGAGCTTAGGGCCGTCGGGTGATAGCTGGCAACCATCGTGCAGGATTCCGGTTATTGGCGGAGCTTCCGCAAAGCTTAAATCGCGGAAGCCTTTTTCACCTGAAGTGCGCGGAGCCAATGGTTGAGCAAGCAATGACTACTGGCACTTCAGTGGTTGGCAATGCAGCTTTCGTAACTGTAAGGCTTGCGGTATTTGGATCAAAGTATATCCGGGGATCAGGGGAAACAGGCTGAGAATGGTCAAGTTGGGATCTCGCTACCTTCGTCTGCAAACAATTAGCGTTTTAATTGCTGGTGGTTTGCTGCTCGCGCCCTCATTATTTGCGGCGCACGTGAGCACGCGCCCCAATACCAACAAAACGAAATCCACAAAACTTAGCGAGAGCCAGCGAACCCGGCGCCGGATGCGTCATCTGGCGCGCGGCCGCAGCGCCACACACGCGGCCGTTACGCGGACTGCGACGCGCACTTCCACGCGCACTTCCGCGCTCAGCAGTTCATCTCACTTGAGCGCTTCTAGCGTGAGTTCATCGCACGTCAGTTCTTCCCACATCGGCTCTTTCCAGGTCAGCCCCAGGCACCGCTATCACGAGCGCTTTTACATGAGTTCCTTCGCCGAGGGCATCGCCGCCGGCGACATCACCGACGGCGAAGACCCGGTTGTGCGCCAGGCAGCGATCGACGCGCTCGGCAACATGAACGGAACCGTAGTCGCGATCGAGCCCACCAGCGGTCGCGTGCTCGCAATGGTGAATCAGAAGCTTGCGCTCTCAAGCGGCGCGCAACCTTGTTCTACGATCAAACTTTCCGTCGCGCTGGCCGCGTTGAACGAGGGCTTGATTTCAAGAGACACTGAAGTCCCCCTTGGCGGCCGCAGCCGCATGAATCTCACCCAGGCGCTGGCGCACTCGAACAACGCCTACTTCGAGGCTCTGGGACGCAAGCTCGGTTTCGAAAAAGTCGCCTACTACGCTCATCAATTTGGATTGGGCGAGTTGGCGGGCTACGATATTCCGGGCGAGCAATTAGGGACATATCCCGAGGAAGTGATTCCGCAAAAGCTCGGCGGCGTAGGCAAGATGTGCTCGTTCGGCGAAGGCGTTTCGATGACGCCACTGCAGTTGGGCGCGATGGTGTCTGCCATCGCCAATGGCGGCACGCTTTACTATTTGCAGCATCCAACGTCGCCGGAAGAGATCACGAACTTCCAGCCGCGGATCAAGCGGCAACTGAATATCGCACCGCTGATTCCAGAAATCTCCGTCGGCATGGCGGGTGCGGTGCAATACGGCACGGCGCGCCGCCTGGGCTTGAATTTCAGCGAAGAAGAAATTCTGGGCAAGACTGGAACCTGCTCGCATGACGGCACGCGCTACGGCTGGTTTGCCTCTTACGCCAATACAAGTTCAGGACGCATCGTGGTCGTAATTTTCCTGGAAGGCGGGCGGCCAACATTTGGTCCGAAGGCGGCGGAGATTGCCGGTGTGATGTACCGCGGCCTCTACGATCACAAATTCTTTCTCGCTGGCGCTCCCAATCCGGTGAACGCTACGGCCAGCAATCCCGCAGGCTCGGCACCGTAACCTCATAGCCAGTGCAAAACGCGTGACTGTGCCAACTATTGAGTAAAAGAAAGCCTCTCGGAAGAGAGGCTTTTCTGTTGATGGACTGCTTCTGGAACTCTTCACACTTAGCTACTTCTTGCGCTCGTCGCGCTCGACCATGCCATCCTTGATGTTCACGATACGGTGCGCGTATTCGGCAATGTCGTGCTCGTGAGTCACCAGGACGATCGTGTTGCCTTCGCCGTGCAGGCGATCGAATAGAGCCATGATTTCGTTTCCGGTGGCCGAATCGAGATTGCCGGTGGGTTCGTCCGCCAGAATAATGGAGGGATTGTTGACTAAAGCCCGAGCCACCGCGACTCTCTGCCGCTGGCCGCCGGAAAGTTCGTTGGGCTTGTGGGTCATGCGCGACTCCATGCCCACTGCCGTGAGCGCGGCTTTGGCACGTTCAATGCGCTCGCTCGTAGGCACGCCGGCGTAAATCAGCGGTAGTTCGACATTGTGCAGAGCGGTAGCGCGGGCCAGCAGGTTGAAGGTCTGGAAGACGAATCCGATTTCTTTGTTGCGAATACGCGCGAGTTCATCGTCGTCGAGTTGACTCACCAATTGGCTATTGAGCCAATACTCGCCCTTAGTCGGAGTGTCAAGGCAGCCGATCAGGTTCATCAGCGTGGATTTGCCCGAACCTGAAGGCCCCATGATGGCTACATACTCTCCGCGTTCAATGCGCAGGTTGACGCCGCGCAGCGCATGGACCTGTTCGGAGCCCATTTCGTAGGTCTTCCAAAGATCCAGGGCCGCGATCATGCAGGATTTCGGCGGTGCGGAAACTTCGCTGGGCGGCATGCTGAGCACTTCTGCGGTAGCCATATTTTTCACCTGCTCTTTCTGCTGCTGCTGCTGTTGCTCCGGGGCCACTGGCTTCTCCGAGGTTGAATTCGACTCCGTGAGCTCCGAACCGTGTTTCGTAAGAATCGCTGGTCGAGACCCGATGTCGCGTTCAGGCTTCTCCGTTGGACGCGTGAAGCCAGCGAACGTTATGCAGGCTCTTGTTTACGTCTCGTCTTCCTTTTTCGGAACCGAGTTATCCACCTTCACGCTGCTGCCGGAGCGCAGCGTGCGCAAGACTTTGTAACTGCCGGTGATCACTTCGTCGCCATCGCTCAAGCCATTCACCACCTCAACGTCGCTGGTACCAGTAATGCCGGTGGTCACCGGCACGAATTCGGCTTTCTTCTTGCGAATGACGAAGACGCCTTGCACATCATCCTGCTTGGAACTCTTCTCTTTACCACCCGCATCCTTGGATGCTGCCGCAGAGGCGGCATGTACCGTGCCGGGAGCGGATTTTTCCTGCTCCAACTGTGCTTTGGTGCGAATGGCCAAGGCCTGAATCGGGATCGAGAGCGCGTTGACCCGCGCCGCGGTTGTGATCTTCGCAGTAGTAGAAAGACCTGGGCGCAGATCCGCCGGAGGATCGTTCACCGTGACCACCACCTTGAAATCCTTCGCCTCTTCGCTCGCACTGGTCTGTTGCGAAGTTGCCACGCCGGTCGAGCGGACGATGGCATTATCGCCAATCTCCGAAACCGTGCCGTGGAAAGTCTTTTTGGGAATGGCGTCAATCGTAACCTCGGCGGACTGGCCCACACGCACATTCACAATGTCAGTTTCATCCACTTTTACTTCGGCGGTGATCACCGACATATCGGCCAACGTGAGCAAAGTGCTGCCGAGTGCATTCTGAATGCCGATAACCACCGATTCGCCTTCGCGCACGGGCAAGTTGGTAACCACACCATCGTAGGGAGCGGCGTAGGTGGTTTTCTGCAGCACATCAGCAACGCGTGTGAGGTTGGCGCTCGCCTGCGCGACATGCTTATCAGCGGAATCTTTCTGCGCCTTAGCCTGTGCGACGCGCGCTTTGGCCTGTCCCAGTCCGGAATCCGCTGTCGCCCAGGCGTTTTCGCGGCTGTCGAAATCCGACTTCGCAATGAGGCCGTCTTTATATAAATTTTGCGCGCGCTCCCAGTCCAGCTTGTTGCGGGCATAGTCAGCCTCAGCCCGCCGCAGATCGGCGTCGGAGGTCTTCAGCGCAGCGTCGGCCGCGATGGCATCGGTTTCCGCGGCCTGCACCGACGCCTGATTCGCGCTCACGTCAGCCGAGGATTGCACGTTCTCCAGTTGCGCCAGCAATTGTCCCTTCTTTACGTGATCCCCCTCCTTCACGTAGAGGTGGGTGATCTTTCCATAAGCGTTGGCGCCGATGTTGACGTAGGTCTTGGGCTTGATTTCACCCGAGGCGCTCACTACAGAAGCCAGGTCCTGCCGCTGCACTTTGCCAGTCTGCACCGTAACCACGTTCTTGCCACTCTGGTAGACCGTGACGCTGACGATAATGATCAGCAGGAGCAACACGCCCACGCCGATGGCAATTTTTCTCCAAGTCTTCATGCTTCCGTCACCCGCCATCATTTGTAGATCAAACCAGACTTATTCAAACTATGACATTCCCTTCACAGTCATCGGGTGCAACCTCGTTAGTTCCGAGGCTTGACGGACACACATTCTGAGATACGATCCTGGTCGCAGGAAAGTTCCAGTCTGGAATGGAGGGTCAAACCCTGGGGAATCCGGAGCGTGGCGCGCCCTAGGACGCCTAAATAAGACGCCTAATTAATCTAACCCGGAATTATAGCCTGCCGGGTTGGCATTTCGAAATATTTGCTACCCCTGCGGGCAACTCGGCAGGCCTGGCAGCGCGTCACATAGAGAGGTCGTGTCGGCTGTCAATCCATTCTTATTAATTGACTTAACCTTGCTTTCGTCCATAGAAGGGCCTAAAATAGCGGCACTAAAGGTGGTCGTTGCAGGAGACCTCTCATGTTCCCGGTTGTTTCACGTTCCAATTTAGTCTCGGTTGAATCGCGGTTGTCGCGAGCACTAGTGTCTGTCGCGATCATATCCGCGATCATGGCAGCGACCAGCGTTTGGGCTGGAGCCCAGAGCGACAAGCCGGCCGCTTCCGGGACTCCCAATTCGGGCGCGACCGTGAGCACCTCGCAGGGGCAGGGCGATCAAGCGGATCCCCTGAAGCGTCCTTTGACCGAGAAGCAGAAAAAGCAGCAAAGAAAAAATCTGAACGTCGAACTCAGCAAGACTTACAAGAAGTGGCTGAATGAAGACGTGGTATGGATCATTACCGACGAGGAACGAGCCGCCTTTAAACAACTCTCCAACGACGAAGAGCGCGATAACTTTATCGAAGCTTTCTGGCAGCGCCGCGACCCCACCCCAGACACCGAAGAGAACGAATATAAGGAAGAGCACTACGCGCGCATCGCCTACACCAACGAGCATTTTGCCGCGGGTATTCCCGGCTGGAAGACCGACCGCGGCCGCATTTACATCATGTACGGCAAGCCGGACGAAATCGATGCTCATCCCTCCGGCGGAACTTATGACCGTCCCATCGACGAGGGCGGCGGCCAGACTTCCACTTTTCCTTTTGAAGACTGGCGCTACCGTTACATTGAAGGTATTGGCCAGGAAGTAATTATCGAATTCGTAGATACCTGCATGTGCGGCTCCTACGAGATGACCCTGGATCGCTCAAAGAAAGACGCTCTCCTCTATACGCCGAACGCCGGCTTGACTCTTTATGAATCGATGGGTATGGCCAACAAGGCCAGCCGCTTCACGAATGGAGGTCTGGAGAATCTCGGAACTGGCCCCAACAGCGCCAGCCAACAGGGTAAGGAGTTCGATCGACTGGAGCAGTTCGCCAAGTTGCAAGCGCCCCCGCCGGTTAAATACAAGGACCTGGAAGAAATCGTCAACACGAAGATCATCACCAACCTGATGCCTTTCGACGTGCGCACCGATTTCGTGAAGGTCACGGGCGACACGGTATTGGTACCGGTCACGATTCAGGTCAAGTACCGCGACATCACCTTCGTCAACAAGGATGGCATCCAGCGTGGAACCATCAATATCTTCGGCCGCGTTTCCACGCTGACTGGGCGAGTGGTGCAGACTTTCGAAGATCCGGCACAGATAGATGTGCCTGCCGAATTGCTCCCGCGTACTGCGGAAAATTCTTCTGTGTACTGGAAGGCGCTGCCGTTGCGGCCGGGGCGTTACAAAATCGAGATCGCCGTGAAAGACGTAAATGGCGACCGCAAAGGCCTTTGGAGTCGCGGGATCGTCGTTCCTGAGTACTCCGATGACAAGCTTTCGGCGTCGTCGCTGATTGTGGCCGACGTGATGGAGCCGGTCCCAACGAAAGATGTAAGCACGGGAAGCTTTGTAATTGGACTCAATAAGGTTCGTCCGCGCGTGGCTCCGGCGGATGGCAAGCCGGCTCTGTTCAAGCGGAATAAGGACCAGAAGGTAAACTTCTGGGTGCAAGTCTACAATCTGGGAGTGGACGAAAAGACGCACAAGCCTTCCGCCACGTTCGAGTATGACATCGTCAACGTCGCGACCAATAGGTCCGTAGTGCAGCAAGTGGAGTCCACCGAAAAGATGGGCAACATCGGCGAGCAGGTCACGCTGCAAAAGTCGATTGCATCCGCGAACCTGCAGCCGGGTACTTACAAGATCGAAATTAAAGTGAACGACAACATCTCCAAGCAGACCGTTGATCCGACAGCGACATTTGCTGTAGAGTAGCGGGCTACTTGTTTCCCCGGGGGTTGGATTGAATCTGAGCCGGCTCGGAACTTGGGCGGTGATGATCGTGGTTTGTATCCCTGCGTGGGCCGCCGACCGGCCGGGCGCAATCTCGGGATTCGTGCGCGACACCTCGGGTACTCCGCAGATGGGCGCAGTGGTAGAGGTCATCGGCACAGCGGCCCGGACTCTCACTGTATTCACCGACGGCGCCGGTTTCTATTACGCCAGCGATTTGCTGCCCGGTCTTTATAGCGTCAAGGTTTCCGCTCCGTCTTTTCTTCCGGCCTGGCGCGACAAGATTGGCCTACATGCCGGGGTGAGCACCCATCTGAATATCACTCTGAACACGCTGCTCAACTCCATGAATGTCGGACCCGTTCGCTCCAACGCCGACGATGACGGCTGGAAGTGGACATTGCGCTCGGTGGCGAATCGTCCCGTTCTGCGGGTGTTCGACGATCCTGGCTTTGACTACCCTGGCGTGAGTGCGCAGAATCAGGGCATTGAAAATCAAAGTCATGATTTGAAAGCCAGCCTTTCGTTTTTGGCCGGCTCCGAGGCCGGTGGTTACGGCAGCGGTTCCGATATGAGCACCGCTTTCTCAGTGCAGCGATCGGTCTTCTCTGCCGGCCGGATCGGCTTGAGCGGCAATGTGGGCTATGGAGACGGATTGCCTGTTGCCGCGCTGCGGGCGTCCTACTCGCACGTTTTAATCGACGGCTCCGGCCCATCGATGGCGGTGACCGTGCACCGCTTTGCGGCGTCCGACCCGAACCTCCACAACGCTTCTCTGCAAGCGGTAGGGCTTTCGGCCGGTGATGATTTTGCCGTTGGAGATGTCCTGGAGTTCCGCTTCGGAAGCGAGTTGCAGACTATCCAATTCCTCGGTCGCGTGACCGCCTTCCGACCCTATGGTTCGCTGGACGCGCATATCTCGCCGAACACGGTTGTGGGGTATTCCTACTCGACCTCCCGCCCCACGACCCGGGCCGAAAAGGGTTTCGATTCAACACCATCGGATTTGAGCGAAACCGACCCTCGCGTGAGCCTGACAAATTTCACCCCGCAAGTGGAAAGCGCCCACCATCAGGAATTGAACGTCTCCCATCGCGCCGGCAAGAACAACATGCAACTCGCGGTGTTCAGCGATCGCGTGAAAAATACCGCGCTGCTCGGCACGGGCGAAGTGACCGCCGCGGGCGGCTATTTGCTGCCGGATGTGAACTCCGGAACGTTTACCTATGCTGGCGATACGTTGGGCGCCCAAGGTCTGCGGGCGGTGCTCGAGAGAAAGTTCAGCTCTGACTTGAGCGCAACGCTCGATTATGCCTACGGGGGAGTTCTTGACCTTGCGAAGCCGGACGTAGCCTTACAGAATGCTGCGCAGTACGTGGGCTCGCAGCACCGCCATGCTATTGCCGGCAAGCTTAGTGGCACGCTGCCTCGCACGCATACGCGGTGGATTACCTCGTACCGCTGGACAAATGGCGGAGGGTTAACGCCGGTGGATATGTTCAATGCTTCGCCCGGGCAGAGCGATCCCTATTTGAACGTGTTTATTCGCCAGCCCGTTCCAACCCTCGGTTTTCTTCCGGCGCATATGGAAGCGATCATCGACCTCCGCAACCTGCTTGCTCAAGGCTATGTGCCGGTCATTGGACAGGACGGCCAGACCGTCTACCTGGTGCAATCCGCCCGCTCAGTGCGAGCCGGGGTCACGATTAATTTCTAGCAAAACAGCTTCTAGCTCTTAGCTGCTAGCGTCTAGCTAATCCTTTTAACTCCGAGACGCAGTTCCCTGCATGAGGCGCAATCCTGCCCACATGCCAGCCCGGTTGCCAATAGCTAGAGGCTGCCTGCCATTACCTTAGTTATAAAATCTATCGCTCCTATCGGAACTCAATGGTTGACTGTCGGGATAAGCATTCGGTAAGGTTTCATCTGGACCTTGGCAATCGGAGCACTGCATCTTGTTTGCGTGCAAGGAATTGCGGCCGCACTGCGGGAGTGAAAACATCTGGCCTCTGCAAAAGACATCACTCCTGACCTAATTAAAAATCAGCGATAAAGCGATCGGCTGCAAAAACACTGAGTCTGTAAGAAACGATCAGTTAAGAAGATCAGCATTAACCAGATCAGTTACAAGGAGAATCTATGAGAGCGCGCATCATCCTGGTGTTTGTGCTTCTGGCCGCGGTCAGTCTTTCGGCACAAACCTTCCGCGGCACCATCCTCGGCACCGTCACCGACGCCCAAGGCGCGGTGGTTTCCGGCGCCAAGGTGACCGTGAAGAACGTAGGCACAGGATTGGAGCGCACCACGGAAACCAGCGCTGACGGAAGCTACGCATTGGCTGAGCTACCCATTGGCTCCTATACGGTGACGGTCACTCTGACAGGTTTTGAAACCGCTGTGACCACTGGGGTGACCGTCGATGTGGGCACGGAGCGCCGCGTGGATGCGGCGATGAAACCCGGCTCAGTATCGACGAAAGTGGAAGTTGCCGGAGATCTGTTGCCCCAAGTCGAGACTACAACCAATGACCTTGGAGGAGTGATCACCCAGGAGACGGTTAAAGATCTTCCCGTGAATGGCCGCGACTACACCAAGCTGATTTATCTGAATCCCGGAGTCGCCGGCTCCCCGGATGAAATCTCCGATTCTCCCGGATCCTTCGGCGAGTTCTCGATGAACGGCGCACGTGGGCGTTCGAACAACTACCTGCTTGACGGTACCGACATGAACGACGGATTCCGTAACGACCCGGCCATCAACGAGGCAGGCGTTTTCGGAACTCCGGCGACCATTTTGCCCCTTGACGCGGTGGCCGAAGTCCACGTGATCTCTAACTTCCAGCCAGAGTACGGCCGTAACGCGGGCGGCGTGGTGAATATCGTAACCAAAAGCGGAACGAACCAGCTGCACGGGAGTGCAGCCGAGTATTTCCGCAATGATGCGCTCGACGCGCGCAATTATTTCAATCCGACTCAGGTCACCAATCCTGTCACTGGCGACCTAGTCTCGAATCCCAAGGCTCCGTTCCATAATAATCAATTTGGATTTTCCCTTGGGGGGCCAATCATCAAGGACAAAACCTTCTTCTTCCTCGACTATGAAGGACAGCGCGAGCCGGTGGGAGTGGTTACAGTAGCCAATGTTCCGACAGGCACCGCTGCCGATGGGTCGCTCAGCCCGAGTGATGCCAGCAATCCTGTGATTGCTTCCCTGCTCGCTCGCCATCCTTGGCCCGCACCGAACCTAGCTGATCCGAATCCGGGCACGATTTCAACCAGCGGAGTGGCGTCAGTAGTGTCGCCTTCCTACAATAACCTGACCAGCCTGATTGCGAAAATCGACCACAGCTTCGATCCTAGCAATCTGCTCACAGGCCGTTATTTCTTCGGCGACAGCGTGCAATCTTTTCCCCTGGCATTGACCGCGAGTGGCGGCCAACTCCCCGGCTTTAATACCTATACGCCGACACGGGTTCAACTCGTTTCCTTGTCCTATGTACGCACCCTTGGATCAAACAAGATTAACGAAGTTCGTTATGGCTGGAACCGATTTGCGGAAGGCTTTTTCCCGGCCGACCAGAGTTTTCATCCCAGCAGCATCGGCCTTTGTGCGGCCAGTTCTACGTCAGGGTGCCCCGGTTCAGGCGTATCCGACTCCGGCCTGCCCATTATTCTCGTGAGCGGTGTTGCCCAACTCGGCGCCAGTTCCAGCGATCCGCGTCACCGCGTCGACAGCAATAATCAGTTCGTCGACAACTTTTCCTGGAAGATCAATAAGCACGACGTGAAGCTCGGTTTCGATTTCCATCGCACCAGCGTCAATCAGGGAATCGACGGACATTGGTTCAGGGGAAGGCTCAAATTCAATGGCAACGCTACCGGCACCTCGATTGGCGATTTCCTTGCCGGGGCTATCGACAGTGGGTTGCAATACTCCGGCAACTCCGCACGTACAACCTTCGAAAACAACTATGGGCTGTATGTTCAGGACAGCTTCCGAGCGAGCCCCAGGCTCACATTCAATTATGGTTTGCGCTGGGACTACGCCGGCGTTGTGGGAGAAAAGAAAAATCTTTTGAGCAACATCACCAGCTTTGCGCCGGCCACCGGAGACGGAACCTTTACCCTTACCCAGGTTGGCCAGCCGGGGTTGAGCGGCTTATACAACCCTCAGTACAAGAATTTTGCTCCGCGTGTCAGCGTTGCCTGGGACGTCTCCGGGAAAGGCAAAACGGTGCTTCGCGCCGGGTATGGAATTTTCTTTGACGCGTTTTCCCAAGATATGGTCATGGGGCATCTGCCCTATCCTCCCTATTTCGATCCTGGCCCGGCATATAATCCCGTCGGCCCCGCTCAATACCAGATTATTTCCGCCACTGCAGGACCGGCAATTACATCCGGATCTCCTGTTTACGGATCTCCAAGTTGTGCGAGCCTGGAGTGCGATACTTTTGCCTTCGACAGGAACATCAAGACTCCCTACATGGAGAATTACAACCTGAACCTCCAGCAACAACTGGGGAGCAAAATGATGGTTCAGATTGGCTACGTAGGTTCACAGGGCCATCACCTGTGGCGGTTTTTCGATATCAATCAGCCCAGCGTAGCGACGATCAACCAGGTCGACGAAACCGCCGGCTTCCAGGATTTTGGCAGCGCGGCCCGGCCCTACGGAGGCTACTGCACGGGAAACCCGTACTGTTCTTATTACGTGTTGCAAGAGAACTCGACGGGCAAGTCAAACTACAACTCTTTCCAAGGCAGCTTCCGAATCACGAACTGGCATGGAGTCACCTCCATTCTGAACTACGTATGGTCAAAATCGCTGGATAATTCGAGCGATGGCGAGGACTTCGAACCCAACGCCGCTCAACCGCAAAACAGCACCAATCCCCAGGCCGAATACGGCCCGTCAAACTTCGACCTGCCTCGGCGCGCCTCCTGGATATTTGCCTATGACATTCCCAAGATGGATGGGGGAATGCAAAAGCTGAAGAACGGCTGGGGTATCAATAGCACCCTCACCGTTCAGACCGGACAGCCCTTCCAATTCAATTACAACTGCGAAGATGACTTCAGCGGCGGCGGCGATTGCTACGACCGGCCTGACGTAGTTGGGCCAATTGTTCAGAACAATCACAACCCATTCCAGTTTATGTCTTTAAGCTCGTTTGCGATTCCCTGCACTGTAACGGTTGCGACTGGGGCTGCTTCCGACTGCACAATTGGAACGCGTCACTATGGCAACGAGAGGAGAGACGAATTTCGAGGGCCGAATTTCCGCCAGTTCGACTTTGCGGTTTACAAAAATACCCCTCTCACCGAACGCATCGCACTACAACTCCGCGCTGACATTTTCAACATCCCGAACCACCCCAACTTCGCCAATCCGTTCTTGCCGAATTTCATCGCCGACCCCGCATTCAATGGTCTTGCTCTTAGCCCCACCGGAACCCGCGAGGTGGGCACCGGTTACTATCCCATTACCGCCACCGGCGATGTAGGCATCGGCAACCCTTTCTTGGGCGGCGGCGGACCGCGCGGCGTTCAACTTGCTGCCAAGTTCACCTTCTAGTGTTTCTGGATTCAGGACCAAGTCCCTGCCGCTCTGCGGCAGGGACTTTTCTTGCCCTCCGCTTCACCTCGAGAGGTCGAGTCCTATCTTCTTCTCGGCATTCGCGGACAATAGGGTCCGCGCCACACGAACCGCGATTGCGTGACTTCGGTCACTAGGTGGCCAAATCCGGCGGTGTTAGGCTGCTCTCATAATTCACCCAAGCTTTTGGAGACCTTGATGCGTCGCGCGTTTTTTGCCGCCTTTAGCTCAATTCCGGTACTTATTTTTGCCGCGTCGGTTGCGCCGGCTCATGCTCACCATCTCCAGCGGGCTGAAGCGACTTCAATACCTGTGACTGCCTCGTCGCCGGAAGCTCGCGCACTTTATCAGAAAGGTATGGCCGAGCTTGAGAACCTCTATGTGGAGCGCTCGCTCGATGATTGGCGGGCTGCGGCAAAGTTAGATCCGAACTTCGGTTTGGCCTGGGTATGGATCGCTTTTGAGAGCAGCAATCCCGAAGAAGCGAGCGCCGCACGCGAAAAAGCAAAGGCTCTCGCGCCCAAGCTGACGCCGGGCGAGCAATCGATGGTCACCTGGATCGTTAAGATTCAGGAAGGAGATTTTATCGGCGGCATCTCCGCCATGAACGACATGCTGGAGATGTATCCCAAAGACAAGCACTTGCTTTACCTGGCAGGCAATTGGGTGATGGACAAGAATGGCAACGAGCAGGCGCAGCGCCTGTTTGCCCGAGCCCTGGCGATCGATAAGGATTTTCCTACAGTGCTGAACGATCTTGCCTATGTCGAGGCCCGCGAGCGTAACTTCGACAAAGCCTTTGCTGCCATGGATCGCTATGTCGCGTTGCTGCCGAACGAGCCCAATCCGCAGGACTCTTACGGCGAACTGATGCGCATGGCAGGAAACTTTGAAGGATCGCTGCGGCATTATCGCGCTGCTCTGAAGATAGACCCTGACTTTGTAACCTCCCAGCTGGGCCTGGGAGACACCTATGCTCTCATGGGCAATCAGAAACTGGCCCGCACCGAGTACGACAAAGCGATTCGCTATGCGCATAACGAGGCCGATCGTCTCACCTACAGCATGCAAGAAGCGATGACTTGGGTGCGCGATGGAAGTTTCGCCGAGGCTGATAAGAAATTCCAGCAGATTGCCGAGACCGCACATGCCAAAGAACAGGATCTACAGGAAGCCGTTGCTTGCCGGCACATGGCCGAATATCAGACCGATGACAACGAAAGCTTGAAATATCTGCAGAAAGCCGAAGACGCGTTAGGCCACCGCAACATCGCGAAATCCGATAAAGACGAGGAACTCTCTCAGGTCCTGCGCAACCGCGTAGTTCGCTCCTCACGCTCGGGAAACACTGCGCTTGCGGATAAAAGCTTGAAGCAGCTCGAAGCGCTGGCTACTGGGAATCGCAATCGCGTGCTGCAAAGCTCCTACAACGGAGCTTCCGGAACTCTCCTGATGGATCAGAAGAAGTATGAGCAGGCAATTCCCTATCTCGAAGAGGACCGCGATAATCCGTTCACGCTCGAACTCTTGGTGCAGGCCTATTACCAGACCAACCAGCCGGATAAACTGCACCAGACCGAAGCCATCCTTCGCGGCACAAATGTTCCGACCATGGAGCAGGCACTGGTGGTACCAGCTGCGCGCTCGCGCCGCCCGGAAATCTAAGCAGTACCCAGTACCTAGTACCCAGTGACGGCAATTTCGTGCGCTTCGTTCACCACGAAATAGCGGTGGCTTTTGATCACCGATAACCGGCTTACTGACTGAGCACGGGGTACAAGGTACTGGCGACTGATCACTGTTCACTCCTGCACGACGAGTCTATTATTAATCTCCAAGAGCACAATTAATGGATATTAAGGTTGATCGTCGTTCCCGCAAGCGGATAGTGGCCGAGCTGCCGGTGCGCGTGCGAAGCGCAGCCGTAGCGGCGGAGGTCAGCGCCCAGACCCGCGACGTGAGCACGAATGGCGTATTTCTTTATACCCAATCCCGGCTCGAAGCAGGCTGCGACGTCGAACTCATCCTCATTCTCCCTCCCGAATTAACCTCGGGAGAGAAGTGCTGGGTTTGCTGCCACGCGCGCGTCCTGCGGGTGGAACCGGGCGCGGGACGCGCGTTTGGCGTGGCAGCCCAGATTCAGCGTATAGAAGTCCTGCCGGAAATTGCCAGCTAGTGTCACTCGATAAGCTAGCTGAATGAATCTGAGATGGCTTCGAGCAGGCGACCGAAGAGGCCTGAGCCGGCCCGCGATAACCGCTAAACCCCAAAATGCGCACAATTCTGCCCATGCGTCAGGCAGAAAATACCGGGCCGAGACCGGCAATTTCGAGAAAAATCTTAAAAATCAAAGAAAAGGGCTTCCCCTTGCCCCGATTTTAGTGCAATAATTACGGCCCTGGGATTGCTCTGGCCAAAGTTGGGTAATTAGACAGGCCTAGTTTATGTGGATCGACAAATTGGCGGACGGGATCGTGCAGGTGCAAACTGCCATTGGTCCGCGCTACGTGATGCCATCTTTTCGGCAGCGAGTTTATTTCCTCTGGATGTTCCGCAACTTCCCCATCCTTCCTCATGCAGTGCTCAGTCGCAGACAACAAAGGCTAATCGACCGTTTGTGCTCGGAGCAAAGATTTGTGTCCATGGCCTATGCCGATGGCTTGGAAGATGCCCCGGTAATCGGTACGGTTGAGAAGCGCCCGAACATGGGATTGGAATCTCTGCCGCCGCGTCGTCCGGCTGTCAGCGAAGTTGCCTCCACCAATGCTGCAGGACTGACTGCGGAATTTCGTCAGCAGCGTTCCTAATTTTTTTCTCTAAAAGTACATCGAGCCCCACAACCCCAGCTGCGACCCAAATATTACGACCATTGAATAGTGAGTTAAAATCTGCACATGAGAGTCCACGTGCGCGCGCAGCGGATTGTAAGTATCTGTGCGCTGTGGCTTCTGATCTCGTGTTGTGTGGCGGCCCAGACGCAAACACCGGCTACTGATCCCTTCCCGAATGTCGCAGAAACACAGCTTCACACCTACCTCGAACATGCAGCCGAAGCGATGCACAGTGGGGACAACGCTGCCGCCGAGGAGGATCTTCGGTCTGCATTGAAGATCGATCCGCATTCGCTCGCCGCGCTAAACAACCTGGGAATTGTGTTGTCCCGCATGGGAAGACCAGCCGAAGCCATCCCTTTATACGAAGAGGCGCTGAAAACCCACCCTGACGACTCTCAGACCAAGCGCAATCTGGCCATCGCTTATTTCAAAGGGCAACGCTACTTGCCGGCGTGGCGGTTGCTTCGACCGATGGCGGCGAAATATCCGACCGATTTTCAGATTCTCGATCTGGCTGGCCTTTCGCTCTTTGCATTGGATCGCTATCCGGAGGCAGCTGAATATCTGGAGCGTGCGAACCACGTCGATCCATCTGATCTCGAGACGCTCGACATGCTGGGCAAGGCATATCTTCGCATGAAGAATTACCAAGCGCTGACCAGCGTGTTCTCCCGCATTATGCAGCTGAGTCCAAACTCGGCATCTGCTCACATCATGATGGGGACGGCTTACGACCAGATGTCGAATCGGCCGGAGGCCATCAAAGAATATCAAGCGGCGGTCGCTGCAGACCCAAACTTTATGGGCGCGCATTCGGGCCTCGGCTTTGAATACTGGCGAGAGGGCGAGAATGAACTGGCCGAGAAAGAGTTTCGTACGGAACTGCAGCACTTTCCCAACGATCCGGTCTCGAACTGCATACTGGGCCAGATCCTTCTGGATAAATCTCAGCCCGCAGAAGCCGAGCCTCATTTTCGCGCAGCCTTGGCGGCCAATCCACGTTACGCTGAGGCCCTGTTTGGTCTAAGTAAGAGTGAGTTGGCGCTGCAACATCCTCAAGCGGCGATTGAGCCGCTCCGCAAGGCCATTCAGATTGATCCTAACTACTTTGAGGCGCACTTTGTTCTCGGAACGGCGTTGCGGCAATTAGGGCGGGCTCATGAGGCAGCAAACGAACAGAAAATCGCACTCGACATACAGGAGAGACGCCGGGCGGCGGCTATAAAGAGGAACGAGACCCGGTGAGAAGCTTCGCTCGAAGCTGGTTGATTTCCGGCTCGATAATTGCACAACAAGAAAGCGCACGCCGGAGCGTGCGCTTTGTGATAAGAAGTGGGTTGAAGATTGAAATTTACCTCTGCTTTGTAACGCCTAGGCTGACCATGGCCGGCGACCCCGGCTCGGCATCCGATCATCGGATTCTAGAAGCTCATGTAGCTCGTTGAGCTCGTTAGATACCCAGGCGCAGTTGCAAACATTGTCCCAGAGGGCGAGCAAGCCATTTGGGAGCCCGTGAGCCGGAGGTTGAAATTCCCGGGCGCCTGGTTGCCGGACAGTTGTTGATCGCAACCGATTAAATTTATTAGATAGTAAATGCGGGCCCCCGGCGTGCCATCCACAAGGGTCATGGACCAGTTGACATATTGGGGCGGCCCGGTTGGGGGGTACCGGGTGAAGACAACGTTAATGTTGTAAGGTGCCTGGGCGATGTCGGTCTTAATCGCACTGGCTCCGCACGACGCCGTTGCGCTGGAGGCATTGCTTTCCATGAACTGGATCATCGGCGTTGTCCCGCCATAGAGGCAGGGGGCGGTCCCTATCAGGTTGAGGTTATTCGTTTCGCCGGTAGTCCCTCCGGAGGTGTAGGTGGGCTTGTTGGTCGTCCCATTGGTCAAGCTAAGCTGGACAACGAGCGCCTCATTGGCGCTGAAGTTGACTGCGTCCCCGTTGCCGTTGCCGACGACATTGAACTCGGCCTGGCTCCAGTTCTGCTCCAGATCGAGCACGCTATCCAACCCGACGGCGGAGATGCCGCCGAGGTCGTACCACAGGGCCGTATCCGTGCCCCCCCGACGCCTTGCCGGTCAGCGAGGTGTAACCCAAGTTAGAGATTGGCAGGCTGTTGGTGCTTGTAGCGCTGCTGTTCTTGTAGCAGGATCCCTGATACTCGGTCCAACTCGATGGACATGATGTTCCGTAACCGAGCAGCCAGTACTGCATGTATACGGAACCTGACGATTCGAATACGAACTGCTGCCAGCCGACACAGTCAGTCGTGCCGCACTTAAAGGCCGGGGTGTAGAAGAGGTTCGTGTTGAGCTGAACGGAGTAGGCGTTTGAGCTTGCGAGACCGGTGACGGTAGGGAAGGATCCCTCCGCCTGGGATAGCAGGCCCGAAACTACGCCAGTGAAGTCGTGGCCGTTACCCACAGTCTTAGACCTGGCTCCTCTCGCTGGTTGCAGAGGATAATCCGGAGCAGTCGTGCAGGCAACTTCTTGCCACTCCGTGGTCGGATACGACGCCTTGAAGCACCCCCTATACGGCAAGGGCGTCTGCTTCATGCTTGTGCGCCAGGCTTCAAACTCTGGGGACTTCGGGGACGGTAATTGCTGTGCTTGAGAAGCGAGATCTGCGAGCCACACTAGTGCGAATACGGTTAGCAGCAATGGAACAAGTTTCTGACACATAACTTTTCCTTTCGGGAACGGGGTTCCGTTCGGTTCGAACGTGGGTGCCGCCCCCTGGGAAGGGAAAGGCGAGTATGGGCTACGGGAAACTGTACGACCTGGCTCTAGGCGATTCCCAATTTATAACTATCGACTGCGGCACTCGTGACTGTGCTCGGCGAGGGGCTCTCGAAAACCTCTGCAAGCTCAGTCGTTAAGGCGTGCGCCGTTGACTTGTCGCCCCGATCTTGCGCTCAGAACTGGATTTTTGCTCCAAGCTGCAGAGTGCGCGGGTCGTGATAGTTCGTAACCGTGCCGAACGCAGTGCTTCCAATCGTCGTGTTGATCGAGTTCGGACTGCCGTGATTGAACGTGTTGAATGATTCAAAGCGCAGTTGCAAGCGGGCCCGCTCCGTAAAATTAAAGTTCTTGATCAGCGACATATCCCATAGCTGGAACCCAGGCCCCAATACCGTACCGGGCCGCTCTGTACCGAAGGCACCAATCGCCTGGGAGAAAGCGGCGGTGTTAAAGAATTCCGTCGCCGTTTTCGGGCCGCTGGGATCGCCGATCTGGTTCGCTCGGATTTGAATTAAGCCTTCACGTGCTAGATTAAGTCCCGAGTTGTTGTTTGCCGCAGTAGCGAACGGATCGCTGCCCTGGGTCACCGTCGTTGACTGACCGGTCTGCATGTTCGTGATGCCGGAAATCTCCCACCCGCCGAGCAAGTAACCCTGCACGTTGTGCTCATTCCTAAAGAATGGGAGATCGTAGACATAACTGAGGACAAAAATTTGGGGGGTGTTGAGCGTAGAGGGACCGTAATTGGACTTTATGTCGTAGGTGTTCTGTATTCCCAAGTCGCGATCCTGCGGGTTCGTGGTCAACAGCTTCGACCACGTGTACGCGACCCCCAACGTCAATCCATTGGTGAGTCGCCGGTTCAAGGAGACTTGTAGGGAGTTGTAGTTGCTGGTGAATATGGGATTCCGAGACCGGATGGACCCAAAGCCCGGAAAGTTCACCAGCGCGTTGGCGTCCGAGTTAGGATTCGCGAGGCGTGCAGCTACGGTGGGTTGATTAAGGTCGGTGTCCCCGAGCAGGTGAGTGCCTCTGGTGCCGACAAAGCCGACTTCGAGGACTGTGTTTCGCATTAACTCATGCTGGACCGAAATATTGAAATCCTGGTAACTCGGAACTTTGAAAGTCGGAGTTCCTGTCACAACAATGTTGACCGGGGTCACGGGCGTAGGTGCCGCTGACCCGTTTTTCACGTTGTCAAATATGTTGAAGCTGGACGTTCCGTTGTTATTGATCGCTGACGTCTGAACCAGAGGCGGATCGTCGAAGGCATTCTGCTCCCAAATACCATTGAGCGTGCGGTCGTAGAAGATGCCGTACCCGGCGCGAATTGCCCACTTGCCGTCTCCAAGCGGATCGTAAGCGAGACCAAATCGGGGACCAAAGTTCTTGTTCGAATTGGGATTCACCAGGCTGCCAAAGGGAGAGCAGCTCGCCGTGGAAGAGATCGCCTGGGCAGCGGAACAGGTTGCGCCCGTGGGGAAAACTAAACCGTTGGCGTACGTGGCGCTATTGGCGTGAGGAGTACCCAAAACCATGGTGCCAGTGGCCGGGTCGATCGCAGGGGCGCTGCTGAAAAGGAATCGCGCGGGATCGAAGTTCAGCAAAGTGTTATTGCTGTCAGAGGGGGAGGGGAAATAACTATACCTTACCCCCAAATTCAGGGTCAGGCGCGGCGTGACCTTCCAGTCGTCCTGAACATAGGTCTCGAAATTCACATAGTGAAGGAAGGGGACCGTGTCCTTGCTTTGCTGTGAGTAAGAGTCCGCCTGTCCCAGAAGGAAGTTCGCAAATTCAGGATCTCCGCCCTTGGCCGTGTGGTCCGAAAAAGTGAAACTTGCCGCGCCGCCGTCGCCATTCTCCGTCTTGGTCATCCACATGGCCGTAACGCCGGCGCGAATCGTGTGGTTGCCGTGTTGAAACGAAATATTGTCGAAAATGTTGCGATCTTTATTTCGTTCGAAGTAAGGCGCACTTTGGTTGGCCAAGCCCACATTGCCTGACGATGCGAAAGTGATGCCCGGCGCGCGGCCGTACGGGTCCTGATAGGTGGTGAGGCCGGTGAGCGTGCTGGTGAACGCCGGCGAATCCGCGATTGCCTTCGTCAGAACGGAATTGATGGCGCCGTAGGAATCAACAAATTCGACTTCGTTGACCACCTTTGGGGAAAGCGTCGCACTCGCGTTGAGCACAAGATTGCGACCGGGAGCGTTGAGAGACGTGGGTTCAACTCCCGGATAGTTCGCAGAACCCCAGAGACCAAACGGGAAACTATTTGGCACCGAGTCCTGCATGTAACGCCCGAACAAGCGGATCTTGTCCCCTACGTTTTGGTCAAGACGGATATTATCCTCCCGGAAATTGTTCAACTGACTGAAGCTGGTTACTAGGTGTCCGGTGGAGTCTGCCGGGGAAGCCTTCATGAAGGCGTTCAGATACGCCTGAGCGTTCTTGCTAAAGCAAGTTGGGCTGATGGTCGAGGTGCTGCCGGTGGTGGCCACGCAACCGGCCGGGGCAATCGGAATTGGACCCGTAAACTGGCCCGCCAATTCCGCTGCTGTTGGCACCGTGAACGATTGTGGGTCAGGCGTGTTCGCTTTGCGCCACTCCTCCGCCCAGAAGAAGAAGGTCTTGTTCTTGTCCGGGTGGAACACCTTGGGAATAAACAGCGGCCCGCCGATCGTGAAACCGAAGTCGTTGTAGTGCTCGACCGGGGTCGGGGCCGCAGAGGGCTTTGTGCCCGC
The DNA here is from genome assembly GCA_963789875.1 of uncultured Acidobacteriaceae bacterium. Classification (GTDB taxonomy): domain Bacteria; phylum Acidobacteriota; class Terriglobia; order Terriglobales; family Acidobacteriaceae; genus Sulfotelmatobacter. Next base: position 1,153,791 of record CAWBMI010000004.1, read on the forward strand.
AGCAATGGATGCCCGATTGAGGAAGGTGTTCGCGTTGTAATCGTTGTTGCGGTTGAATTCGTAGCCGCTGCCATGGAATTGGTTAGTGCCGGATTTCGTCGCTACCACAATCTGCCCGCCACCGCTACGACCGAACGACGCATCATAGTTGCTTCGTTCCAGCGTGAATTCCTGGATCGCGTCGATGCTGGGCGTGTTCAGCAGAGTTCCGTTGGAGCCACTGTCGTTGATATCCGCTCCGTCAACCGTCCAGTTGTTCGCTCCGGTTCGCGCGCCATTGATCGAGATCGAAGTATTGCTTTGCAGGCCAAATCCAGGCTTATCGCCAAGCTGGTTCGAGACGCCCGGTTCCAGCAATACAAGCTGTTCGAAGTTACGATTGTCTAACGCCAGCTCCCGAACCTGATCGCCAGTGACAGTTCCAGACTCCTCGGCTGTCGTGGTCTGGATGGGAGTGTTCTCAGCCGTGACAACCATAGTTTCGCTGACTTTTCCGGCCTGCAGTCGCACATCGAGAGCGTGCTTCTCGGCAACGTTAAGAATTACTTCTTTTGCCACGAAGGTTTGAAACCCGCTGTTCTTGACCGTGACCGTGTAACGCCCTGCAGGAAGGTTCGTAATATTGAAACCGCCAGTGTCGCTGGTGGTCACGGAACGGACGTCCGAGCCCGTTTCCTCGCTGTGAACCACAACCGTCGCGCCCGCGACAACGGCTCCGCTGGAATCGGTTACCGTGCCGGTGAGTGTTGCCGCTAGTTCTTGTCCCAACGCTGTTGCTGCAAGACTTAGGATTACAACGCAGACTGCCAGAAATGGAGACTGCTTCCGCTTACCCCGACGATTCTCCGATATGCCAGTACCCGCCACCCACGTCAATATCGCCATCGCAGGGCCTCCTTAAACCGACTTCCCAAACAGGATTACGAACTCACCGCATAATCTAAACGCACTATGCTATATAGCACGCGATACTACGTCGTCAAGAAGAAAAAGGCAATCCGCCGGACAAAATTGTTCGATAGTGCGCCGCGATTCGGCCGGGCCTGCACCTTAAGAAGAAACAGGAAAACGCACTTGTACGAGAACCGGTCACAGATCGGCCGACGACTGCCTAAAATCACCGAGAAATGCTCACTGATGGGCACTTCGAGCACCTAGCCGTAGCAGCAGATCGCCGGAGATGACGCGCCTTTGCGGTTCTGGCTTTTCTGGCAATCATCTGTGCACGACCGTCCTCGCCACTCCGTTCAAGGATTGAGCTTTACTTCACGTGCCCAATACGCTATATAGCATATGGCGTTGCACGCATGGTGCATTCAGGATTTGACGTATCCTGTAGCCTTTTATTGGGCTGAGCCCTCCACCTGAGTCTTGAAAGCAGAAATATGCCGGTAAATCATCGCAACGGGACGCCTGCGTACAAACGGATCCAGAATCAGATCCGCGACCGCATTGCGTGCGGCGGCCTGAAACCTGGAGACGCGGTTGCTTCCGAGCGCGAACTGGCGAAGACCCACAAAGTGAGCCTCATGACAGCTCGCCACGCCCTGGCTGGCCTGGAACACGAAGAAATCGTCGAGCGCCGCCTCGGGGCAGGCACTTTCGTCGCCGTGCCCAAAATCCACTTCAACCGGTTGATGAGCTACACCGAGCAAATGTCGAGCCGCGGTTTGATTCCGCGCTCCCGGGTGCTGCTGGCAAAGGTGATTGCCGGCGAGCCGGAAGTTGCGGCCAGGCTTGGGTTACCAGCCTCCACACGAGTGCTAAAGATCCAACGTCTGCGGCTCACAGGCGATGAGCCGTTTGCCCTGGAGACCTGCTACTTGCACGCAGAAGACTTTCCCAATCTTGCGTCCGCCCCTCTTGGAAGGACGTCTTTGTTTGCAATTCTCGAGCATGATTATGGGACGAAGCTTGCTTACGCAGACGAGGAGGTCGATGCCACGACGGCGGACGCCAGCGTCGCGGATCTGCTCGGCGTGCCCCGGGGCGCCTCGGTACTTCGCATTCGTCAGATCATCAATTCGACCAAGGGCAAGGCTACGATTTACGGAGTCGGGTTCTACCGCTCGGAACGGCACACTCTGTTTATCCGGCGCTTTCGATAAAGCCCCCAGGCGGCGGCCCGCGAAAAGAGGCCACGATGCATCTCGTAGTCGCTATGATCCTCGCCAGTCTTGCAGCATCGTCGGTAGCCCTCGATCAGCCTGCTCCGCCGCAGAAATCGGCTGATGGATTCGTCAATACGCTCATGCCGCAACCGGTGCATCTTTCCCCTCAGGAAGGACGGCTTACCCTTTCACCCTCCTTTTCCACTGTCACGGATCGCTATGAAGATGCGCGTCTCAACGCCGCCATTGCGCGAACTCTTAATCGCATCGCGACGCAAACCGGCATTTCAATTTCAACATCTCCGTCAACCTCCAGCGACTCCGGGGGGCTGGTTATAGCCGTCGATGGAGCGGGACAAGCCATTCAATCGATCGATGAAGATGAATCCTATTCGCTGGATGTCAGTACTTCGGGTGCCCGTCTCCACGCCGCGACGGTGGTCGGAGCCATGCGCGGGCTCGAAACTTTGCAACAGTTATTGCAGACAGATGGGGCGGGTTATTTTTTTCCTGCGCTTTCGATTCGCGACACCCCACGTTTTCGCTGGCGCGGCCTCATGATCGACTGCGGGCGCCACTTTATGCCCGTTGAGATTATAAAACGCTCTCTTGACGGCATGGCCTCCGTTAAGCTCAACGTATTTCACTGGCATCTTAGTGAGGACCAGGGCTTCCGGTTGGAGAGTCGAGCTTTCCCCCGGCTCACAGGGCTCGGCTCTGACGGTCTCTTCTATACGCAGGAGCAGGCCCGCGAAGTTGTTGCTTATGCGCGCGACCGAGGTATCCGTGTCGTGCCTGAGTTCGACATGCCGGGACATACCAGCGCGTGGTTCGTTGGATATCCCGATCTCGCCAGCGCGCCCGGCCCCTTCCATATTGAGCGCGAGTTTGGCGTCTTCGATCCGGTGATGGATCCCACGCGGGAAAGCACTTACAAGTTTCTCGATACATTTATCGCAGAGATGGCAGCCATTTTCCCCGACCACTTCATGCACATCGGCGGGGACGAGAACAACGGTGTTGAGTGGAAGGCCAATCCGCGCGTTCAGGCCTTCATGCGCGAACACAATCTGCAGGACACCGCCGCACTGCAAAGCTATTTCAACCGGCGGCTGCTCAAACTTCTGGCGAAGCACGGCAAGCGCATGATCGGCTGGGACGAAATTCTTACTCCCGATCTGCCCAAGGACATCGTCGTTCAGAGCTGGCGAGGCTTCGATTCGCTCGCCACCGGGGCGAAAAACGGATATAACAGCATTCTTTCCGCCGGCTATTACTTGAATCTTATGAGCACGGCCGCAGCACACTACATGGTCGATCCGCTACCGCTGGCGAACGGCCTGAGCCCGGAGGAGGAGGCGCGCATTCTAGGAGGAGAGGCTTGTATATGGACTGAGCAGACTACGCCAAGAGATATCGACTCTCGCATCTGGCCCCGCACGGCGGCCATCGCCGAGCGCTTCTGGTCGCCGAGCGCAGTAACGAATGTGGACGATATGTACCGCCGGCTGGCGGTACAGTCACTGCGGCTCGAAGCCTTTGGTCTCACGCACATCTCTCAGGAAGCCGGGAGTTTGCGCATGTTGGCCGGAACCGAACAGATAGACGCGCTAACCATCCTCGCATCCGTTCTCGAACCTGTTACTTTCGATGAGCGCGCACACATGCAACACCCGAATCAGCTAACGCCGCTCAGTCTTCTCGTAGACGCTTTGCCGCCCGATCCTCCGTCGCGCCATAATTTCGAGCAGCTTGTACGCACCTATCTGCAGGATGCATCAACCCACGCGTCGGAAAAAACTGCACTTACCACCGAGTTCAAACTCTGGATCGAAGCAGAGCCCGGCGTTCTGCGGTTCATGGCTCGCTCGCCCGCACTCGCCGAGGCGGAACCTCGGGCCCAGCAACTCACTTCACTGGGGGCGATCGGTCTGGAAACCCTGTCTTATCTCGCATCCGGGGTGCCCGCGGCTGCGGGCTGGAAAGCACAACAACTAGCTCTCCTCGATCAAGCGGAGAAACCGCAGGCGCTGGTTCGCTTCACGATCATCAAACCGTTGCGCGACTTGGTCACCGCGGTTCCGGATTCGAACGCAGGTTCTCATTCATCACAAAATTAAGGCGGACTGACTTGCTGGCCAGCCCGCCTTTGTTCTTCGTCCGACTAGCTTAACGTTTCTGCGGTCTAGCGGCCCAGACCCGCAGCCATCGTTTTCACCATGGTTCCGTTTGCGTCGTCGTCCTTCACCGCCCACACATACGCTCCCCCAAGGCCTCCGGGGACCTTCAGGTTGATGTAAAGCATCTTCAGAAATGCGGTTGCGGGATCATCGTAAGTGTAGAAGGTCCCAGGTGTGGGATCGTAGAGCGAGACTGCAAGTCTTCGCGCGTCGAAGTAGTTGCTGTAGCCATTGGACGTAAGCGTCGATAGTGTTGAGTAAGTGAGAAGTCCGGGAGTCAGCAGCGTGTCGCAACCCGGCGTATTGCCGCTGATGTCTGTGCAAACGGCAGTTCCATTCGCCAGAAGAACCGGAGAAGGACCGGTTGAGTTCTGATACAAGCCGTGGTTCACGTTCGGCGCGCCGGTCCAGCCCGCCCCGTACAGAGGCAAGCCCATGGTGTATTTCGAGGGTGGGACGCCGGCCTTGAGATAGGCGTTTACGGTGTCGTCGATATCAAGTTGCTGACCGAACAATGGATCTTGGCGCGAGTCGAATAGCGGCGACGCTTCATTGGTCTGTGTAACCCAGGAGCCGGAGTAGTTGTAGCCGTCGATGGTGATGAAATCCACCTGCTTCGCCGCGTTCGCCAGATCGATGTTGACATAGTTCTGTGAGCCTGCCGGCCCATCGAACGACAAACTATATTGCTTTCCGGTTGTTTTACTCAGGGTGTTGAGCTGGCTGCGGAACTCCTTCAGCAGGGCGGTAAAGTTCTGCTTGTCGGTCGCGGTGGGAAATTCCCAATCGATATTGAATCCGTCGAACAAGCCCGGAGCCGTGATGCCGGGGGCGATATTGCCACTGACAAACATATCGATGCAGGAAGCGGCCAGGGCCTGACGTCCGCTAGCCGTGCTGGCGGCCGTAACGAAAGCCGAAGTATTGGCCGCGGAGGCCCCTCCCAGAGACATCAGAACTTTCAGACTGGGATGCAGTCCCTTGAGTTGCTGGATCGCCGCAAAATTTCCATAGAGCGGCCCAGGGTAGGGGCTGCCATTCACGCTGGGCAGATATGGGGATTGATAGTCGGCCCAGGTATCGGCGATCACGCAGGCAGGCGCCGGAGTAGCCGTCACATTGCCAAAGGCATAGAGCAGGTGGGTCAGTTTATCGGCCACACCATTCTGTTGCAGGTTGGCGATGTTATACCCGGCGTAGTAAATACTCCATTCTTCGAAGTATCCGCCGAGGATCTTACCTTGATTGCTATTTTCTGCGAATGAGGGAGAGATGCACGCAACCAGGGCCAAAAGAGTCAGAAGAGCAGCCCGGAGCGAGCGCATCGCGGAATGAGTCGACATGGGAAACACCTCCAGAATTCGTAAAGTACGAACCGGCGGAGTATAGAGCTATATAGCGGAACTTGCAACAGCATTTTTTGGAATCCAATATTTCGCAGGTCTCGCCGAGACTGAAAGACAAAATGAAAGGCAGGCTGCCTTGTAAGCCAGCCTGCCTTCGTGGTTATTCGGACGCTGATCCCTACGGGTTCAGATCATTCGCGATGGCTTTGGTCAGGTCTCCATTCGGGTCATCGTCCTTCACCGCCCAAACATAGCCACCGCCCAAACCATACTGTTTGATGTAGTTCACTTTGCACTGCACCGACTGAGCGTTGTCATAGCTGAAGGCGGTGCTGGTGGTTGCGTTGAACATGCGAGTCGAGCAACGGGTGGAGTCATAGCTGGAGGTGAACCCGTTGTTCAACAGATTTACGATGGAACGGTAGGTCGCCAGGCCGTCAACCAACAGGAAGTCGCATCCCGCAGTCGGACTGGACTGGTTATCACCCGTGGGACAATTCCCAACACCGTTGATGTTGGGCACAGGTGAAGTTCCGTTCGGAGTCATGGCCCCTGTTGGATCCGTAACTCCGGTTGCGTTCTGGTACATGCCGCCATTCGCCGAGGTCAGACCGCCTGCCCAGCCCGCACCATAGAGCGGGAAGCCCATGGTGTACTTGGCCGGCGTAGCGCCGTGCGCCAGATAATACTGTACGGTTGCATCAATCGTATCGCCTTTTCCGTACAACGGACTGGCAGCTTCGTCGTACAGCGGAGACGCGTCATTGGTGGCATTGGCCCAGTCTCCGGCATAGTTATAGCCGTCGACGTTCATGTAGTCCAACACCGCATTCAGACCCGCGATGTTGATGGTGTCATAACCACCATCGTTGCCCGAATCCGCCGGCGCGCCCGGAGTTGAAGGACCGGCAGCCAAATCAGCCACTACCTGATACGTCCTGCCGGTTGTCTGCGATAACGTAGTCAGTTCGCTGCGGAACTCCGTCATCAACGCTGTGAAGTTAGCCGTATCGTTTGCGTTGGGGAACTCCCAGTCGATGTCGAAGCCATCGAAGAGAGTGCCGGTGGAGACACCCGAGGCGATATTGCCCTGGATGAACATGTTGACGCACGAACCAACGAACGCCTGGCGTTGAGCCTGGGTGCTGGCCGCGAGATCGAACAACTGGTTGAAGGTGGGAGGATTCCATCCACCAATGGAGATCAACACTTTCAGGTTGGGATGGAGTTGCTTGAGCTGAACGAGGGCGCCAAAGTTGCCCTGCAACGGGGCCGTGGCCGGAGTAGCGCCGGGCACCTGGGTGACGACCTTCTGATAGTCGGCATAGGTGTCGGCGAGTGCGCAGTTCACGTTGCTGCCATTCGCAACCGGCTTCGCGAAGGCATAAATGACGTGTGTGAGGACGCTGGCCACACCATTATTCTGCAGGTCCGCAACGGCCGCGTTGGCGTAGTAAGTTCCCCACTCTTCGAGCCACCCGCCCACGAACAAGTTGGTGAGCGCGGTTGTCGTCACCTTTACGGCCGAACTGGCGCCAGAAGTGCCGGCATAGTCGCTCGCTTCAACCGTGTAGGTGTAGGTGGTTGAAGGCGAGAGGTTGGCCGGGGTAAAGGATGTAGTGGTTGCGGTTCCGATCGAACTCCCATTCTGCAACACAGTGTAGTTCGTGATCGTGCAGCCGGTCGGAGGGGTTACCGCATTCCAGGTCAGGTTTGTGCTGGAATCGGTGGTGCCAGAGGCCGCCAATCCAGTCGGAGCGCCTGGTTTAGTTGAGCACGAGCTCGCCAGAGTCGTGACATTCACGGGCGAACTCGCAGCTGATGTCCCGGCCGCGTCCGTGGCCTCAACCGTAAAGCCATAGGTGGTCGAAGGGGTGAGACCGGTCACGGCGTCTGAGGTTGTGGTTGGGGAAGCGATCAATGCCGAGTTCTGTAGGACTTTGTAGCTTACACTGCATCCTGCGGGTGGAGTGACCGCATTCCAGCTCAGATTTGTGCTTGACTGAGTGGTTCCAGATGCTGCCAATCCAGTTGGGACAGCCGGTGCAGCCGAGCAAGTCGAGCAAGGTGTGGTCGCGGTCCAAGGTTCGCCGCTGCCGGCTCCGCCGTTGTTGGTCGAGGGATTCTGGTTCTGTGTCCAGAAATTAGCGACGTAGTTTTCTCCGCCAACACTCGCCGTCATGCCCGCGGTATAGACCGCAGTGGCGCTCCACGCCGTTGCGCAGGAGCCACCACCGCCCGCCAGTGTCGTCACGTTTACCCCGGCGCTGGCTGTGGACGTTCCGGCTGTGTCCGTCGCTTCCACCGTGAAGGTATAAGTTGTAGAAGCCGCAAGTCCGCTTACGGAGAACGAAGTGCCGGTTGGGGTTCCGATCGAAGTTCCGTTCTGCAGTACCGTGTAGCTGCTGATCGTACAGCCTGTCGGAGGCGAGTCTACGTTCCAACTCAAATTTGTACCGGAGCTGGTCGTGCCGGAGGCAGCCAATCCAGTCGGTGCGCTGGGCTTGGTCGTGCATGAGTTCGCCAGCGTAGTTACATTTACTCCTGAACTTGGGCCGGACGTGCCATTGCTATCCGTCGCCTCAACCGTAAAGGTGTAAGCCGTCGAAGCTGCAAGGCCGGTTACTGAGAATGTTGTGCCGCTTGCGGTTCCAATCGAAGTTCCGTTCTTCAGTATCGTGTAGCTGCTGATGGTGCAGTTCGCGGGAGGAGTGACAGCATTCCAACTCAGGTTGGTGCTGGAGCTGGTTGTGCCAGACGCCGCTAATCCAGTGGGCGCGCTGGGTGTGGTCGTACAACTGCCGCCGCTTCCGCCTGTTCCGCTGAGAGCAGATGTCTGCGTACCACTGTCGGTCACTGTCAGCGTGCCGCTGGCCGCGCCTGACGCAGTGGGGTAGAAGTACACATAGATTGGACAAGAACCGTTGGCGGCCACCGAAGATCCGCAATTGCTGGACACCACGAACGGGCCGCTGACTGCGACATTGCTGATGCTCACAGCAGAGCTGCCGCTGTTGGCGAGTGTGAAGGTAACCCACGCAGTGCCTGTGCCGACCGGGGTGCTGCCAAAGTTGTAGCTCGACGGGCTTAGAGTGACTGACGCTTGCGCCAACAGCGAAACCGAGATAAAGACGCAGAGCAGGGAGGAGAAAAGTAAAGCACGTTTCATTGTGGCTCCTTATTTCGGGGGACGTACCAGAGCGATCCGCCCGCGGTTGGGTGTTGTAGAGAAGAGCCCGGCTGCGGTTGCATCGGACTCCGCGTCGTGAGAGTCAGCTGTATTCAGCACTCATATTCGGCACTCATTGAAGACTTATAACTTCCAAACTGCTCTATAGCACTTATGCGAAGGAGAGTACTCCGCTTAAGCAGCCTCGTCAAGAAACTTTTTTCGTTTCGCGCAATCCGAACTACAAATGATTCCGCGAGGCGCTAACCAATAGAAGACGTGGAGCGTGTAAGCGGCGGAGCAGTTCCTCTTGGAGCTGGGGAAAAAGGGGATTGTGGAGCGATCTTGTTACAAAACCCGAACTTGATTGACTGAAGCTGTACGCTCAGCCGGGAGACGATGTGTTTCATCAAAGAAAAACCGTCCCGATCACTTCAGTCCTGCTGCAATGGCGTTGGTCAGAGATGCTTTGGCATCGTCGTCATTCAGCGCCCACACATAGGCACCCCCAAGCTTGTGCTTCTTGATATAGGCGGTCTTGGCCTCGACCCCAGCAGCACTATCGAAGGTGTAGAAGATTCCCGTCGTCGCATTATAGAGAGTAGCTCCGACTCTGGCTGAGTCATACCAAGTGCTGTAGCCGTACTTATTAGTCAGGTTATCAATGGTCGAATGAGTGGCAAATCCCGCAGTCAACACGGTGTCGCAACCGGGCGAGGCTGTGGTTTTGTCCGGGTTCGGGCACACACCCGATCCGTCAGCCACGAGAACGGGAGAAGGACCGGAAGCTTTCTGGTACAACCCATGGTTCGCGTTGGCAACGCCCGTCCAGCCCACGGCATACAACGGCAACCCCATAGTGTACTTGGCAGATGGCACGCCCGCCTTGAGATAGGCCTTCACTGTTGCATCGATGTACCGGCCATCGGCAAACGCAGGATCGGCAGCCGTGTCATACAGCGAAGACGATTCATTGGTCTGCTTTTCGTCCCCTGAGGCATAGTCATAACCGTCAATGGTGAGGAAGTCCACTTGCCCCGCTGCTGCCTTAAGATCGATGTTGATATATTTCTTCGGGCTCGCTGGCGAATCGAACGTCAGGACATATTTCTTTCCAGTCGTTTTCGTCAGCGCATTGAGTTGGGCACGGAACTCTTTCAGAAGAGCAGTAAAGTTCTCCTTATCCGCAGCACCGGGAAACTCCCAATCGATGTTGAAGCCGTCAAACAAGCCTGGAGCCAACACGCCGGTAGCGATATTGCCCCTAACGAACATGTCGATGCACGAAGAAGCGAGGGCAGCGCGGCCGGCCGCTGTGCCTGCGGCAGTCACAAAGCCCCCAACATTGCCTGCCTGTCCACCCAAGGAAATCAATACTTTTAGATTGGGATGAAGTTCCTTCAACTGTTGGATCGCGCCAAAATTTCCAAAGAGCGGAGCAGTGTAGGGCTTGCCACTCACAGTGGGCACATTCGAATTCTGGTAAGCCGCCACGGGATCGGCAATGGCGCACGCCGCTGGAGAAGTTGGGGTTACATTGCCAAAGGCGTAGATCAAGTGCGTCAATTCATCGGCCACGCCGTTCTTTTGCAAATCCGCGATGTTGTAATTGGCGTAGTTGATGCCCCACTCTTCGAAGTAGCCCCCGAAAATCTTGCCCTGATGGCGCGCTTGCGCGAACACCTGAGGAACGCACGCCACAAGCGCCAACAGGGTTGTCCAAACACTTCGGGGTACGTGAGGTATTAAAGGTCTCGACATAGCCAGCGGCCTCCAAATTCCTGAGGATCAACCGACAGAGTATAGAACTATACAGAGAACCCGGACAATCCTCCGCGCGATGGGAATCTCGAGGCTCAGACACTTCTCACCGTCCATCGCTCTTGCGATCGGCTAAGATTTCAGTTGACACTGCTTTTTATCGTTTTACAATAATTCTTATCCGATAATCATGCGCCTCAGCCATGAACAGTTCCGCGAGCTGGCCGCAAAGCACCGTTTGCCGGTCACGCATCAGCGTCAAGTCGTGTATGAAGCCGTCATCGCTGCCCACGGACATTATTCCCCAGAGGATATTTACGCCGCGGTGCGGCGTCGCATTCCGTCGATTTCTCTCGCCACGATCTATAACAATCTGCGGCTTTTCATCGAGTGCGGATTGCTGCGAGAGGTGACTCCACATGCATCCACCCTGCGCGTGGATGGAAATCTCCAACCTCATCACCACCTCATCTGCTTGCGCTGCAAAGCGGTGCAAGATATCGAAGGAAAGTTTATCGATTTCAAACGGCTGTCCCGGCAACTGCCGGATGGCTTTGATCTGACGCAGCCCCTGGTCGAGGTCTTTGGCCTCTGCCGCCGCTGCAGAACCAAAAAGTAACTTTTTTCACGCAGTATTCATCAAGAATCGAAAAGGAAGAAAACATTATGGAAAATACACTCGCGAATTCATCCGGAAGCGTTGTCCCTGAAACAAAAGAAAAAAACACCTTAGCCGAATCAAAGTGCCCGTTCCCACACGGCGCTCGCAAATCCCATACCAATGAAGATTGGTGGCCGAATCAGCTGAACTTGAAAGTCCTGCACCAGCATTCTTCGCTGTCCGATCCCATGCACAAGGAATTCAACTACACCCAAGAGTTCAAGACGCTCGACCTGAATGCTGTGATAAAGGACCTGCATGCCTTGATGACGGATTCGCAGCCGTGGTGGCCAGCCGACTTTGGCCACTATGGCCCGCTGTTCATTCGCATGGCCTGGCACAGCGCCGGCACATATCGCATCGGCGATGGCCGCGGCGGTGCCGGATCCGGGCAGCAGCGCTTCGCGCCACTCAATAGTTGGCCCGACAACGTGAACCTGGACAAGGCGCGCCGCCTCCTCTGGCCGATCAAGCAAAAGTACGGCCGGAAAATTTCCTGGGCCGACCTCATGATTCTCGCCGGAAACGTCGCCCTCGAATCGATGGGCTTTAAGACATTTGGTTTTGCCGGCGGCCGTGCCGACGTTTGGGAACCCGAAGAGGAAATTTATTGGGGACCAGAGGGAACGTGGCTGGCGGACGAGCGCTACAGCGGCGATCGTGATCTCGAGAATCCTCTCGGCGCGGTGCAAATGGGTCTCATCTATGTAAACCCGGAAGGTCCGAATGGCAAGCCGGATCCGATTGCTGCGGCACGCGATATCCGCGAAACATTTGCCCGCATGGCGATGAATGATGAGGAAACTGTTGCACTGATTGCCGGCGGTCACACCTTCGGCAAAACCCACGGCGCTGCCGTTCCCTCGCAATACGTCGGTAACGAACCCGAAGGTGCCGACATCGAGGATCAAGGCTTCGGATGGAAGAATAAGTTCGGCAAAGGTTTTGGTGCGGACACCATTGGCAGCGGTCTGGAAGTTATTTGGACCGCGACTCCGACGAAGTGGGGCAATAACTTCTTCGAGAACCTCTTCAAATACGAATGGGAGCTGACCAAGAGTCCCGCCGGTGCACATCAGTGGACACCGAGGAATGGTGCGGGCAACGGCACGGTGCCTGATGCTCACGATCCCGCAAAGCGTCACGCTCCATCCATGCTGACCACGGATCTCGCCCTCCGCTTCGACCCTGCGTACGAAAAGATTTCCCGGCGCTTCTACGAGCATCCCGATCAGTTCGCAGACGCGTTTGCGAGGGCATGGTTCAAGCTCACCCACCGCGACATGGGGCCGATCCCGCGTTATCTTGGCCCGCTCGTTCCCAAGGAGCCTCAGATCTGGCAAGACCCGGTGCCCGCCGTAGATCATAAATTGATCGAGGAGCAGGACATCGCCGCACTGAAAGCGAAGATCCTCAAATCCGGATTGTCGATCTCTCAACTGGTCACGACTGCGTGGGCGTCGGCCGCTTCGTTCCGCGGCTCCGACAAGCGCGGTGGAGCGAACGGCGCGCGCATTCGCCTCACCCCTCAGAAGGACTGGGAAGTGAACCAGCCCGCCGAATTGTCGAAGGTCCTGCAGAAATTGGAGACAATTCAAAAGGAGTTCAACAGCTCTCAGTCCAACGGGAATAAGGGTAAGAAGGTCTCGCTGGCTGACCTGATCGTTCTGGGTGGCTGCGCAGCCGTAGAGGAAGCTGCGAGAAAGGCGGGGCACGACGTGAAGATTCCCTTCTCGCCGGGCCGCACGGACGCTTCACCGGAGCAGACCGACGTCCACTCATTCGCCGTAATGGAGCCAGTCGCGGACGGCTTCCGCAACTACCTCCGCAGCGGACAGGTTTTCTCGGCTGAGGAGTTGCTGGTGGATCGGGCGCAGTTGCTCAGACTGACTGCTCCTGAGATGACCGTTCTCATCGGCGGCCTGCGCGCCTTGAATGCGAACTTCGGGCACACCAAGCACGGCGTCTTCACCGACAGGCCCGAGAAGTTGACGAACGACTTCTTCGTCAACCTGCTCGACATGGGGACGACGTGGGAGCCCTCCGCTACAGCCGAGGGCGTTTCCGAGGGTCTGTACGAAGGGCGCGATCGGGCGACGGGCAAAACCAAGTGGACGGCAACGCGTGTCGACCTCGTCTTCGGTTCAAACTCTCAGCTCCGGGCACTTGCAGAAGTCTATGCGAGTAACGACTCGAAGCAGGCGTTTGTGAAGGACTTCGCAGCGGCGTGGGATAAAGTGATGAACCTTGATCGCTACGACCTCGCCTGAACTCGCCCAAACAGAGATAGAGATCTGTCAACTGGGGAGAGGCCCCGGTAGTCTTCATCCCAGGCTCGGCGGGTACGTCGAGCCCGGGATAGTTTATTGTGAGTTAAGAAAATTAAGAGTTCAACTTCCGGCCTTTTACCGCCAGCTCTTGCCGAAAACTTTTTTCCCGAGACCGAATGCTACGCTTCTTACCTGAGAAGCTCGCTGAGGATTTTGAGGCTGAAGCGAGTTCGAACCGACGAAGTGGCCGCCCTTCTCTAGCTCGCCCTCTCCTCTGCGGCCCGCTTCTCGAAGGCGGCCGTTCCCGCGTCGGACACCTCGACCCACTTCTGGTTCGGCGTGGGCTCGGCGTCATAGTTGTCGTGCCAGTTCCACCATTTGTAAGGCTCGGTTTGGGGATAACCCTCTGGCGAGCCATCCGGTCCCCTTTATCGCGAAGACTTGGTTCCTCTGGTGGGCGTTTGCAATCGTGGCCAGCGTGCGCTGCTTCCAAGTGTTGTCCACCCGAGTTCGACTAGAAACTCTTGAGCCCGCCGTCATCGAAGAGGAAGAGACGGAAAATTTTTCCAGCCTGCTGTTGCAGCATGCGCGAGTCGTCTCTTTGCCGGAAACGCAAGGCGCGTTCTGAGCGCAGAGTCTTCGGGCCAAGTCGATGCGCCCTGACCGACTGAAGCCACGCAGCGGCGGCCTCTGTATTACTGGCCTGAGGATGTCATTTCCGTTAGCGACAAAGTGTCCTTGCTGTGGTTACAATTCTCAATGAAATTAAACGGCTCCCACGTCTGAATCAGGCCCAAACTTTACGCACGTCCGGATTCACGGGAATGCGGGCCGCTTAAACCGGGTTGGTCGTGCTGAAAAAAAGCCTACAGAGGATGATCCCCTAATGCTGCGGAGAGCTTTGGGTCTGGCGTTGTTGTCTGCTCTTTCCCTGCGACCTTGGGCGCTCGATGTTCCCAAGACCACGCAGCCCAAACAGGCCTCTTTTCACATCGACAATATTTTCACGGTGAAGGTGCCCAAAGGCGCGAAGACAGTGCGCGTTTGGTTTGCTGTCCCACAGTCTGCGGACTGGACGCGACAATTCACTACAAAGAACTGGGGCATTGAGAATAAATGAGGAAACACTCATCGCTCCATAGAACGTGGCGCGGTGTCTTAATCTAGCGCGGAGGTTGTCTCATGCTGTGGAAGAGCGATCCGACGTTTTATCCATCGCCTAAGCTTGCCATGCAGGCGCCGGCGGAAGAGTTGGCGTATGTTGCCACTTTGAATGCCAACGGTGGCAGTCAACCTGACGCTCTGATGGTCGTGGATGTCGACCACAAGTCAGACAAATACGGCCAGGTCGTGGGCCGCGTGAATATGCCGAACGCGGGAGATGAGCTTCATCACTTCGGCTGGAACGCGTGCAGTTCCGCCTTGTGCCCCTACGCTCCGCATCCGCACGTTGAGCGGCGTTACCTGATTGTTCCCGGCCTGCGATCGTCACGCATCTATGTGCTCGACGTGAAGGACGATCCCAGGCTGCCGAAGATCGTGAAAGTGATTGAGCCCAATGTTGTGGCGGAAAGAACCGGCTACACTCGTCCGCACACGGTTCACTGCGGGCCAGAGGGAATCTACCTGAGCGCGTTGGGCTCGCCCACGGGCGATGGTCCCGGCGGAATTCTCGCGCTGGACCATTACAGCTTCGAGCCTCTCGGCCGCTGGGAGGTCGATCGCGGTCCACAATACTTTGGTTACGATTTCGCGTGGCACCTCGCTCAGGACATCGCGGTTACGAGCGAGTGGGGCACGCCGAACATGATCGAAGACGGTATAAATCCAGAATTGCTGCTGGGCGGCAAGTACGGGCACAGCATGCATATCTGGGATCTTCGCAAACGCCGCCACCTGCAAACCCTGGATCTGGGTGCGGAACAGCAGATGGTTCTTGAGTTGCGCGCGGCGCACGATCCAACCAAGGCTTACGGTTTCGTCGGAGTGGTTGTCTCGCTGAAAGATCTTTCCAGTTCAATCTGGTTGTGGCATCGCCCGGATGGAGGATCGAACGGGGGTTCAAACGGAAGCTCGAAGGGGAAATTTGAAATAAAGAAAATCATTGAGATTCCTGCCGAGCCCGCGGATCCGAGCCAACTGCCGCCGCTGTTGCAGGGTTTCAAAGCTGTGCCGCCGCTGCTTACGGATATCAATCTTTCTGTTGACGACCGCTTTCTCTACGCTTCCTGCTGGGGTACGGGAGAGATGCGCCAGTATGACGTCTCCGATCCGTTTAATCCCAAGCTGATTGGTTCGGTGCACATTGGCGGAATTGTGCGCCGCGCCTCTCATCCGGCCCGGCCGGGCGAATCGCTGAATGGTGGTCCACAGATGGTGGAGATCAGCCGCGACGGACGCCGCATCTATTTCACGAATTCACTGTATGCGGCCTGGGACAAGCAGTTCTATCCCGAAGGCATTCGGGGCTGGATGGTGAAGCTCGATGTCGCGCAGGACGGTAGCATGCAGCTCGACCCCAAGTTATTTACAGAGTTCGGCGATCTCCGTCCGCATCAGGTGAAGCTACAGGGGGGTGACGCCTCGTCGGACTTCTACTGCTACCCATGAGTCATCATTGGCCATGGATTGCCCTGGCGCTTCTCGGGGCCTACCACGGTCTGAACCCCGCCATGGGCTGGCTGTTTGCGCTCGCGCTTGGCCTGCAGGAAAAGCGCCGCTCCGCAGTCGTTAGCGCGCTGCTTCCGATTGCTTTCGGACACGCAGCCGCGATTACCGTGGCAATTCTCCTTCTGCGTTTCGTTCAACAATATTTTCCCTTGAATATTTTGAAATGGGGCGTTGCCGCAATTCTTTTCACGCTTGGAGTTTTTCGACTGTTCCGGGCCAGTCATCCCCGCCGTGCTGGCATGCGAGTCGGAGACAGGGATCTGTTCGTTTGGTCGTTCCTCATGGCGTCCGCGCACGGTGCGGGCTTGATGCTGCTGCCGGTTCTGATGGCGCAACCAATATCTGGGATGACGCACAGCATGGCTGGAATACTGCCGCGGATGTCTTCGTCGTTAAGCGCATCGCCTCTTACCGGATTAACGATAGGACTGGCTGTGCTGATACACACCGCAAGCATGTTGGCCGTGGCCGGAATCCTCGCGCTGGCTTTTTTTGAAACCTATGAAAAAGTGGGCTTGCGGCTATTGCGGCACACGTGGCTGAATTTCGATCTCCTTTGGGCGATTGCGTTGCTGGTGGCAGGATGTTTGGTTTTGTTCTTTTGATTTTGGCAAGCTCGAATACCATTGAGTCATGAGGGTCGGATACAGCCCGTGGCTCGCCCTGGTGTAGAAACGCATCAGGATATGAGGCGGCCCAGCCGTTCCGAAAAGCAACGCCAGTCCTAGCGAAACCAGATCGAGGAACCCGTGCGGAGGTTTGTAGCGCAATCCGGGCCGAAGGAAATCCATTACTACCGCTTGCCCGTGCTGGTGATAAGTCACACGGCTGGCCGCGGAAAAAAGTGAGAGCCAGTCGATTGGTTCCCGAAGGGACATTGTCCTATTGCGATTTCGGGGCTCCTTGGACCGAAGATTGAACCGGTTGTTGTGCGCCGGATTTTAGCGAAGCATCTGAGTGCAGTTCCTTGCTTGTCGGGAGTTCGCTTCCTGGCGGGTAAATTACAATCTGCACTGTGCCCCAGCCTTTGTCGGAATTAGTGTCTGCCTGTTTGCCCATTCCCAAAGTCCTGAGTTGACTGTCGTCGAATCCGAAGTTCTCCACCAGATACTCGCGCACCACCAGGGCGCGGGCTTCGGTTAAGATCAAGTCCTTCTGGGTATCGCCTTCCATGCCGGCAGATACCACGATCACCGCAAACCCGAACAGGTTGTTGGCCAGGAACTCGCCGCCAGCGTTGAGGGATTTCTGGTTCTTCAGCTTGGCCGAATCCTGCTTGTCGAAGAGCTGCTTTGCCGAATAGGTGAACTGCTTGGTTGCTGTGCTTGGCGGCAATTTTTCGATCTCATACTTGGCGAGTTCAGCAGAATCCTCGTAGCCGCGGTTCTTGAAATATCCTCGCACGAAGAAGCTGTGCTTCAGGGCCTCCATGTTTTCCTGAAAGTCGGTGGCGCCGGCCTGCGCTTGTATCATGGTGTCGTGCATGCTGGCCGTGGTTTCTTCGAGGTTTGCATAGAGCTTTTTGTCGTTGACCAGCGCTCCGACCGTTCCTTCGCCTTTGTTGATCTTGGCGGTGATCGAGTCGAGATTTGCCGTGGCGCGGGTAGCGTTCTGGATCGCCTCTTGGCTGCTATCCAAAATATCGCTGGTCTTGACCAGCAGGTCCGCCATTTCCAGCGGCGCCTGGGTGGCGAGGGTATCGCCATCGCGCACGTTGGCCGATTTGGCCGATCCAAACGAGATCGCGAGATACTGATTGCCTAATAAACCCTCGGTTTCGATAGTGACTACGGAGTCTTGTTTGATGATCTCGTGAGAAGACTTGCCAAGATCCATTACGACGATCACTTTGTCGCCGGGCTTGTGGGGGAGCACGATGTCGCGCACGGTTCCGCTGTGGACGCCGCCCAGGCGCACATCGGCGCCGGCGTCGAGGCCCTCGACGTTATCGAATTGCGCTTTCAACTGATAGGTCGAGCTGAAAAGATATTGCTTGCCGCCGATGATGAAGATCCCGCCCACCAGGATCGACAGGGTCGCAACGATGAAAAGTCCCAACCGCGCCGCTCTCGACATTTATGATCTCCTACGAATGCTTTAGAAATTCCTGAACGAATGCGATGTCGCTGCTCTGCAATTCTTCGAAGCTGCCTTGAATCACCACGTCTCCCTTATCGAGCAAGGCCAGACGGCTGGCAATTTTTTTCGCGCTGTGC
This sequence comes from uncultured Acidobacteriaceae bacterium, assembly GCA_963789875.1. Classification (GTDB taxonomy): domain Bacteria; phylum Acidobacteriota; class Terriglobia; order Terriglobales; family Acidobacteriaceae; genus Sulfotelmatobacter. The sequence goes on from CAWBMI010000004.1 coordinate 1,172,175, forward strand.
AGATCGTGAGTCACGACAATTGACGCCATGTGATGTTCCTGTTGGAGTTTCAGAACCAGGTCGTCGATCTCACCGGAGCTGATGGGGTCGAGACCGGCGGTAGGCTCGTCAAGCAGCAAGATCTCGGGATCCAACGCCAGTGCACGCGCCAGGCCCACTCGTTTTTGCATGCCACCAGAGATATCCGAAGGCATCTTCGTGAGAGCACCCTCCATGCCCACTTCTGCGAGCAGCGCCCGTACCCGGTCGGACCGCTCAGACTTCGCCATCTCATTATTATGGTGCTGGAGCGGAAAGGCCACGTTCTGTTCGACGGTCAACGAATCGTAGAGCGCGGCGTGCTGAAAGAGAAATCCCATCTTCTTTCTGATTTCGCCAATCTGATCGAGCGCCAGCCCTGCGATGTCTTGGCCTTGAATGCGAATCGATCCCGAGTCAGCTTTCTGTAGACCGATAATGAGTCTGAGGAGGACGCTTTTACCCGTGCCACTTCGCCCCAATACCGCGAGGGTTTCACCGCGCTTCACGCTCAGGCTTATCCCGTTCAAGACTCGCTGACTTCCGAAAGACTTCCGCACGCTTTCGACGGCGATGACTGCTGCGCCATCGACACCGGCTTCCGCTTGCGTCGTCGATATTTGATCGATAGTGTTCATAGCTAATCGCCGTTGGAGGAAACTCCTCACGGAAAAAAGATGATGATGAGTTTCACCAGCACAACGTCGGCGAGGATCACGAACAGCGAAGACAAAACTACGGAACTCGTGGCCGCGCGGCCGACACCCGCTGCGCCTCCCTGGGTTCGCATTCCCTGAAAGCAGGCGATTAGACCGATGATCAGGCCAAATACCATGGTCTTAAGGGTAGGGGGCAGAAAGTCGCTGAAATCCGCGCCTTTGAAACCGCTATTGATGAACTGATGGAAAGAAAGCGGCTCAGCCACGGCCTGTGTAATCCAACCCATGATCAAGCCAGAAAAATCGGCGGCAAGGGTCAGCAGAGGGAGCATCAGGATGCAAGCCAGAATGCGAGTTGCCGCCAGGAACCGATAAGGATTGACGGCGGAGGCCTCGATGGCATCGATCTGCTCGGTCACTTTCATCGATGCCAGCTCTGCGCCAATGCCCGCGCCCACTCGGCCACTCACAACCAGGCCAGTGATGATCGGGCCGGTTTCGTGGATGATCGAGAACACGATGGCAGCGGGAAGCAGAGACTTTGCGCCAAATCGCGTCAAGCTAAAACGGGCTTCCATGGAAAGAACGATGCCGGTAGCGGCCCCAGCCAAAGCAACCAGGGGCAGAGATTTTGAGCCGATCTCGTCGAGCTGGCGAAACAGTTCGCGGAACTCAAACGGTGGCGTAAGGGCGGCCCGCAGAACTTGCCAGGAAAATATTCCGAGGTCGCCGAACCATTCCAGAAACTGGCTGACCAAGCCTCCGGGCAAGACTGTGGAAGATGAAGGCACAAGCAGTGGCTCCGCAAGAGTAGCGGACCCAACTCTGGCGTTGATTCTGGGATCGATCACGGGCGTGAACTCGAAGTAGGCGCTCCATGCGCGTTGTTCAAGTGCATGCGCGAAAGTAAGGAGTGAGGCCCGCTATAGAGGAACTCGAGGGCGAGGTTGCTGCCCACGTAGCCGAGCATGGTGTAGTTGCCCATGCGAAGCGCATCTTTGCCGTTGTAGCGGCCGGGATACCACGCATAGACGGCGGTCATCGTTCCCGCGTAGGGAGCAATGAGCGACGGAAACGAAAAGACGCGGTGGCCATCGTCTCCGCGGCGCGCCGTCAATGTCGAAGTCACCGCATGTCGAAAACGGGGAAATACTCCCTTACATTCGCAGCGGTAATACAATGTATCTTCTTTGAAGGTCTGAGCCAGTCCGTAGCGCGTGGTGGTACTGACGGCGGCTATGCCGAAAGCGGAGCCCATACGCAGGCCGTATCCTCTAGCCCCCTGTTTCCACTCTGGAGGGCTGTTGTAGGCCTGGCCAATACCGGCCGCTAAGGCCGCACCAGCGAGCGGGTAGGGGCCGAACGCATCGAATACGTAGTTGCGCAGCTTGGTCTTCTGCGTCGGACGAATGTAGGTCAGGTCTGGTTGCGCCGGTATTGTCGTGGCAATCGTGTCTGATGAGGCATCCGGCGCGTCGACTAGTGCTTGCGACCTTGCAAATGCTGGCAGAATAGCCAAGACCGCGACGGCCAGGAGCGTACTGCGAAGCAATTTCATATTCGATCCTCCTTGGCCATTCCGACCTGGTCGGCAAAAACCGGTCCCTCGGTCAAATCATCTGGCCTTCTGCAGGACGGCTTGCGTTTCTTACACCGTAAGTGGGCAGGTTCCATGATCGCACTGGCACGCGATCTCGACTTCGCTGGATCCGGCTTCCTTACAGGCTTGGCCGCAGTATTTGTCTCCGCCTTCCACGAAGCAAAGGCACGGGACATGTGCACACTTGATAGGCAAATTCGTCGTCATGATGGTTCTCCCTTTATCAACTTCGTGATCCCAGCGTTCGTCTGAACCTTGTCAATAGCCAGTATCGGACCTTCGGATTGAAAAAACTGGTCAGAATTGACCGTCGAGCCAAATCAGTCTAGGCGCGAAGAAGTGACTGCCGAGCCTTAAGCCGCGTTCTTCCAGTGCATAAAGCAAATGGGATCACTGTGCAGGATTGCCTGCCACCGTCGAAGCCGGCGTGAAGGCCTTCAACTGCTCCAGCGCGGTCAGCACGCCTTGCCAGCGAGCCTGGTCATTCTTGGTCGCGATCGATGGCGAGAGATCGAAGTAAAACTGCAGGATGTTATCGCGCAGCTCCGGCGAGGTCCGATCGAACTTCCGCTCTGCCAACTGAGCCAGCAATATGGCGAACGTGTCATCGGTCAGCGGATACTCTGCAGCTTTCGTTATGTTGCCGCTATCCAAATCACAGTTGGGAATAATCAGCGAATCGGTACGCACTTCTTTGAGAAATACCCGGTATTGATCGACCGACCTGTTGATGCTCTTGAAATAAAGATCTTCAGTTTGACGAGTTGGGTTCTTGAATGCGAGTCCTTTGAAGGGACCAATCCTCGGCATATAGCGCAAGAGCGTCGACAGAATCCGCGTGCCCACTCCGGGCTTCACATAATCCTTTCCCCATTGCTTTTCGTAATCAGAGCGGGAAAGGCGATACAGAAACTTCTGTTTCGCCAGATCCGGTGTTTCGCGCATCAAGTCCTTCTTGTGGGTCTGTAGCGCGACCTCAGTCATATGAGGAATCAAGCGGCTCACGGCGAAACGATACGAACCCACCGCAAGATCTTCGTGGGTTAGCACGTCTTTCAATTCCACTCCATAGACCACGGGAAAGACCCGTTCCAGCAGCGGCTTGGACACCTGGAAGCCGATGAAATCGTGGTACTGCTGCGAAGCATAACGATTCTTCGCGACCTGTACTGTGTCGAACCCAAACTCAATTTTCAAATGTGCTGTCTTGTCCTGGGCATAGCGGACGGACTGGCCAAACTTGGCTCGCAGCTTCGGATACTCGATCGCGACCGACTGGTTGACCGCCGGGTGACCAGAGATATCCGCAGCATAGTGCGACAGCGCACCCATGGCGAACGCGTACTCGTCGAAATCCTGGCTTTCGAGCAGCAACTCACGGACGAAATCTCCACTGCGCACGTAATGCACCAGGTTGCTAAATTCTTTACTGCCGAATGGGTAGTAACCCAGATCCTGAATGACGGCACCGCCATAGGCGTATGCGTGCGCCTCTTTGAGTTGGTCTGGCGAAAGTCCCGGATATCTCTTGAGTAGCAGGGGCTGGATTTCGTCGGTCCACAGCAGGTCGACGATTTCCTCATGCGTGAGAACGGAGTAGGCGGACAAACCGGCGCTGCACATCAGCACGACGAGAAGAGCAGCCGTCGCACGGACAGAAAGCAGGCTCCAAGCCTTGAGTGTGCCGCCTCGCAACGTTCGCCGATGGCCCATGACTCAAATCCGGCCGAGAATGAGGAGAACCACGACGATAAAAAGTACGAGTCCTAAGCCGCCCGTCGGGGCGTAGCCCCACTCTCTGCTATGCGACCAGCGTGGCAGCGCACCAACCAGTGCCAGCACGATAATGACGATCAAAATAGTTCCGAGCATTCTGTCGCTCCTTTTTCCAGTGCGATTCAGCTTTGTTTATAGGTGATTCGCCCGTCTCGTACTGGTCAAAACAGCACATTGAGCAAAGAAATGCGGAACGAGAAATTAATTCTATCGTGGACTACGAAGGGACGACCGGTGGAGATCGTGCACCGCGAAATAGTAAATGGCGCGAGCCGCTCAGAGCGGACTCGCGCCAAAAGCTCACCTTCAAAGCGCTCACACATAAAACATCACCAATTTCTACTGACGAGGCTTTTCTTCCGGCTTGGGGGCTTCTTTCGCCGGATGCGGAACAGGCTGCGCGTGAGCTGTGGTCGCCGCATGTGGCGGAGTCTGCTCACGAGGCGCGGCTTCCGGCCGTGGCGCTGGCTTTTGACCGGGAGCGGGCTGCGCATGAGCCGTCGTGGCAGCATGCGAGGTGGGCTGCGCGCGGGCTGCAGTCGGCTTGCTGGAATCAGTGGGCGGGCGAGCCTCCTGCGGTTTCGCTGCCCGGTTGTCGGTCGGTCGAGTTGCTGGTGCTTTGTTCGCGGCTGGCTTATTCTCAGTTGCCCGTGGGGCGGGTGTTTTGCTTGAGGCTGCCTTGTTCTCGGCGGCTTTGTTCTCCTCAGCCTTGCTCGCAGCCGCATTATTTTCCGTCGTACGAGGTGCGGCAGCTTTGCCTTCAGCAGCCTTCTCATCTGGCTTGTTCTCGGCGGCCTTATTTTCCCCTGGCTTGCTCGCAGTAGCTTTATTCTCGACGGCAGGAGCCTTGTAAGCAGATCCTGCGGTCTTAGCCGCTACGACTCCCCCACCCGTAAGTTCGGCCGGCTTGGCCGTGGCGGCGATTGCCGGACGCCCTTGATTCACGGATGCCAGGAGCGCGTGATTCGTGCTGGCAGCGTGCACATGCTCGGTCTGCATTGCGGTTGGAGGTGTATGACGCAAGTTTGTCGCTGTCTCTTCGGCAGCGGTCGGGCGGGCGGTAATTCCACCTGTGCCACCGTTATAGCTGACATAGTTTACGGTGGTAGTGTTGATTACGGTCTTGTTGTAAACGTTGTGAACGGTCGTAACGTTCACATTATTCACTGTGGTGTTGTAGTTGAAGGCTCCGTTATTCCAATAACCGCCGCCATAGCCGACACCGCCATAGCCGAAGCCATAGTTCACGCCGCCGTAGAAGCCGACCTGCGCTCCCCAGTATCCACCATTCCAGGCAAAGGAGTTGCCACCCCAGCCCCAATAGCCCGGGGTCCAGAGCAAGCCAGCTTCAGGAGGCATGACCCACGTACCCGGAACCCAGAAGTAACCGTCATCGCCATTCGCCCAGTAGCCGGGCGTCCACAAATAACCGTCCGCGGGAACCATAGGTTGCTCGTAAACCGGCAGCGCAGGTGGAGCAATCGTGATCGAGACACTGAATTGCGCAAACAAACTGGCCGGTACGGCCAGTATCAATACTGCGAGCAACAACAAGCGGGAGATACGCATTTTGAATCACCTTGCCGGATCATCCTTCGATTGCCCGATTCAACGTTGCGGCTGCGGGCTGCGCGGAGTGAAGGGCGATGAACTAAGCTACGAGGATTCCACGGATCCGCAGCCGAGTCTGTGCAAAACGACTCACTTTCTAGAAATCCAGTGCAGAATGCTCTTAGAAGCCACGGTATAAATCCTGGGTTCGCTGCGGATATACGATGGATGCCCATGGAGATGCGCTCAACATCTATTACGGGAACGCAGATTGCGCCATTGCACCGGCTGCGCCATCCACTCCTGGATGGCTCGGGCTAGCATGCGCTCTCTGCTTGGCTGGCTGGCCAATGGGATGGTCGGCCGCCTTCCGACCTCCCCTTGCAAATAGCTCTAAGCTGAGTCCGGATCACTTGCGTGCAGCCGCCGATCCGCTCACGGATTCGCGTGCATGAGGTCTAATAAAGTTGAAAAGTTCACAGGCGAATATTCGCGGATAATTCCCAAAAGGTTCGCGACATCAGGTTTGCGAGGACGCTGACAGGTGAGAACTTCTTTTCGATTGACTCTTTGTCTCTTTCTCTTTGCGCTGCCCGGCGCGGTCGGGTTCGCACAGACTCCCGTCTTTACTTCTCCTCTACCGACCGGCGTCCGCCTCGATGCGGTCGGTGAAGCAGTCGAACTTGGCAGCATGCCGCTCAATGTAGTGCCTGCCCTTAGCGGCGACAAGGCTGTGGTGGTGCTTGGCGGCTGGCGTGAACAAGGTATTCAGGTCGTCGATCTGAAGACCCGGCAAGTTACGCAGACACTGTTGCAGGACGGCGCATTCTACGGCGCTGCATTCTCGCCCGACGGCGGCACGCTGTACGTCTCCGGCGGCAACACCGATATGCTCTTCCTTTACTCCTGGAAAGATGGCACGGCGACGCTCAAGAATAAATTCGAAATTGCCCACGCGAAGACAGCCGACGGTACGGGCACGAGCTACCCGGCTGGCGTCGCAGTCGCACCGAATGGCAAGTTCGTTTATGTAGCGGAGAACGTCGGCAATCGCCTTGCGGTCGTAGACGCCGTAACGGGAGAGATTGCGCAGCGCTTTCCCACCGACAAATATCCCTATGGAGTCATTCTCAGCTCCAATGATCGTGTCTTCGTATCTGCGTGGGGCGGCACCACCGTCTCCGATTTTCGCGTTCTCCCGGACGGCAAGCTTGCTTATCTCGGGCGCATTGAAGTGGGCCGCCACCCTTCGGCATTGGCGGTCAGCGGCTCACGGCTTTATGTCGCGCTTGCCGGTAGCGACCGGGTAGCAATCGTCGACGTCCGCTCTTGTAAAGTGACCGGCTATATTCATGACTCCGCACCCGGCGCGCCGCCGGAAGGCAGCACGCCGAACGCACTTGCGATCAGCCCTGATGGCAAGCGGCTTTTGATCGCTGAAGCCGACAACAACGCCGTCGCCGTCTTTAATCTCGCCGACGGTAAGCTGCTCGGGCGCATCCCGGCCGATTGGTATCCAACCGCGATTGCGGAAGTTGATTCACAACTTCTGATCCTCTCGGGCAAGGGTCATGGCACGCATGCCAACCCCGACGGGCCTGTGCCGCTCACGAACTGGCCAAACGGGAAGCCCCTGGCTTACGCGCTCGGACAGTTAAATGGCAGCCTTCGACTGCTGCCGTCAAGCATCACACCGACCAAACTGTTCGCCTTCACCAAGCGCGTGACTGCGGCCAACAACTGGCGGCCAGAGCGTCCGACACGGCGCTATCCTCCGTTCAAGCATGTCATCTACATCATCAAAGAGAATCGCACCTACGATCAGGTACTCGGCGACTTGAAGGAGGGCGACGGAGATGCCAGCCTTGTTTACTTTCCCGACATCCTCACCACTCCGAACCATCACGCGCTGGCACGCCGCTTCGGACTATTCGACCGCTTCTTCGTAAATGCCGAGGTCAGCTCGCAGGGCCACATCTGGTCCACTGCCGCATACGTAACCGACTATGGCGAGAAGATCGTACCTTCGGCGTACGCTGGCAAACGCGGCGACATCGACGGCGAAGAGAGCGACGAGCCGGAGCGTGGCTTCCTGTGGACACTCGCGAAGCGATCTGGCATCAGCTTCCGCGACTACGGAGAAATGGTCAAAGGGAATCCCGGCTGGCCGGTTACACAGCCCGACCTCGGGGCAGATGTGAGTCCCGATTACGTTCCCTTCGACCTGGTTACGCAAGATCAAAAGCGCGCCGATGTATGGATTGCTGAGCTCGATCGCTTTGTGCGCGACGGAAACATGCCGCAGCTCGAACTCATGTGGTTGCCGATGGACCACCTGACAGCGGCGCGTCCCGGTAAGTGCACACCCTTTGCGTGCATGGCCGACAACGATCTCGCGCTCGGACGCATTGTGCAGGCGCTTTCGCACAGCCCGTATTGGAAGGATACGGTGATCTTCGTGGTCGAAGATGATGCGCAGGCTGGACCCGATCACGTTGACTCTCACCGTTCACCGTTTTATGCGATCTCGGCCTATAGCCAGCCAGGTACGATGCATCGCTTCGCTAACACGACCGATGTTATCGCCGCGATCGAAGACATCCTCGGAATGGGACGGATGTCGAAGTTCGATTACTTCAGCCGGTCGCTGACCGACGTCTTCGCCTCGACACCCGATCTAACGCCCTTCGATGCGATTACACCCAAGCAGGATCTCAACGAGAAGAATCCGCCGAACACGACGGCTGCACGTATGTCAGACGGGTTGGACCTGAGTGCTCCCGATCGCGTGGACGACAATGTGTACAACCGTATCCTTTGGCTGATGTTGAAGAGCGACGCAACCTTTCCGGCCACACGTAATTGGGCACCCCTACATGCGCTCGAGGCGAGCCGGTGATGAAAGGTGGGGAGTGGTTGCTGATTAGCCCAGGACTTCTCGACGGGTTCAGACCCATGCCGCGCAGAACTTAATTGCACCCAACTGGTCCCGAAAAACGATAGAAGCCTGTCGGAACTGAGGACTGATTCGACGGACGACACCGAGGTCTTAGTTGCAAGGTCTGCTGGCGTTCCCCGGCAGCATTTTCAATTCATTTTCCAGTGTGATGGTGAGTTCTTGAACTCCGCGCCGGATTTCTTCGGAGCCTCCGGTCCGGGCGGCTTGCCGACCCAGCGATAATATGGAAAACCACAACCAGCACGAAAATCCAAATCGGATCCAACTGTAAGCAGACAGTGAACTACAAGAAAAGTTTGGAGGCGCGGGTCGGAATCGAACCGACGCATAAAGGTTTTGCAGACCTCTCCCTTACCACTTGGGTACCGCGCCCCTGCTTCCTACGTTAGCGTTCCAGACGGCAAAAGTCTATCCGAGGGAGAACTGCCAAGCGAAAACTGGAGCGGGAGACGGGGGTCGAACCCGCGACATCGACCTTGGCAAGGTCGCGCTCTACCACTGAGCTACTCCCGCTTATCGCTTCTCACGATCGACGAACCTCGATTATAAACAAGCGCGGAGTCTGCGGCAATGGTCCGATGTTGCCTTCATATTACCTTCGACATCAGGATCGCGTGGCATTTGAAGCCGGCTCTCAGCGGGCGAGAGGGGTGAAAATCCTCAGTACCGGCTTCCGAATACCCAAGCTTTCGATAAAAGGGCAGCAGTTCGGGGCGCAGGCTCAACACGCTGATGTCCATATTCTTGCATGCGTGACGGCGGCCATACTGCTCTGCCGCGGCGGTCATCAGTCTTCCTAGGCCCTTGCCTTGTTGTGCTGGATCGACCGCGAGCATTCCAAAATATGCACGTTCGCCTCGCACTTCAACATAGACGCAAGCTACGGCTCTTCCGTCGCTTTCCGCTACGAGAACGTCGCCCTTCTTCAGCGTTGCCGAAAGACTCTCTTCATCCGTGCGTGAGCCATCGAGAAATGTTTCGATAGCGAACGCCTTGTTGATAAGAGAGATCAACGCACGCAGGTCTCCAACTTTGGCGCCCCGAATCGTGACTTCATCCATCCGATCTGACTCCGATAATGTTTCCGTATGCGGCTTTAATGTGGTGAGCAACGCCTCTTTGGCCGGACAATATCGGCGTCATGCATGTGGATCATACAATCTCCAACTCTCGCCGCCTCGGGATTGTGCGTGGTCATCAAGATTTACCAGCCTCGTCCTTCATCAGACTGCTGCGGCCTGCGCGAGGTTGCGCTGACTCGCAGGCCAGGCGTCGATAACAGGGGCCGGCAGATTCGGGCGAGTTATACCGGCACTGACGCCATCACTTCCTGATCAATCAGTCGCGCGGCGGAAAAATGCTCCAGCCGTAATAGCAACGGCAGAGTAACTTCCTGACCCTTCGCCACCACCAGAAGTCCGGCTCGGTTGTGGAGATCTTGTTGCAGAATCATCCCGACACTCAGCCCGGACACGGGAATTTTCCTCAACTCCATTTTCGATGCACTGGGTTTTATGCCCACTAAGGCATTTACGAGATCGCGGTCAAACTCCGATCTGTGTTGCAGGCGGACGATGGCTTCCTCGTTGGGTGCGCCCCGCATCGTGAGATTGTCAAAGGCAACGGCCACCCGGAGCATTTTGGCGCCTACCAACAGGATCGCCGTCGGCAGCCCCGGAACCGGTGGCGGAGCGCTTGGCGGAATCTCCGCGCTGAATTGCTGGCTGATCATCCAGGCAACAGGTTCTAATCGCCGCACATTGGCTAGTAGTTTTTTGGCTACGCCGGGATGAGACTCGAACAGGAGTCGACTCGGCGCCGATAGGTGACTGTCTATGTAAGCCGCCTGGATAAGTTCCTGGTCCAGCATAATGCAACCGATCTGCGAGAGCATGGCCGCCGCCTCAAAGCACCAGGACGAGGGCAGGCGGAACTTCTCCACCAGATGTTTCATGCAGCGCGAAATACGGATCGATTTCCCGAAGGCCTCGGGATTCACCGCGCTTAGGATGTCGGTAAAGACTTTGATGCTTCCCATCAAGGTATTCTCCAGCAGATCCTTCTCCGCGGTAATCAACCGGTACTGCACCAGTCCGGTCGTGACTGCGCTGGCTAGATCCTCGGTTCCGCAGGGCTTCAGAAGAAAGCGGAACACATGGCCATGGTTGACCGCGGCTAGGGCGGCGTCAAAGTCGGAGCCTCCTGTCAGTATCATTCTGGTCGTATCGGGCGCGGCCTGACGAACCCGTAGGAGGAACTGCACCCCGTCCATTCCCGGCATTCTCATGTCGGAAATTACCACCGCATAGGGGCCGCGTTCGTGAATGATAGCCAACCCCTTTTCGCCCCCCACGGCGGTGTCGACCTCGAATTCCGGCCGAAGCATTAGCTCGTGCTGGGTCAGAAACGCCGGCTCGTCGTCTACTAAGAGAATTTTTTCGCCCAATCGGGCTGCCTCGAAGTGGATTCCGCCGCTGAGAAGAATCCACGAAGATCAAATCGGCAAAAATGGCGCAGGGCTTTACTTCGGAGCGAGGCAATCACAGCAGAGAGCTCAGACTGAAAAGAACAAGCGGCGACGTGATGAGTCGGAAAAAGTCACGAGAGTTTTTGTTGCGCAGCCCACTGCGGATCTTCCTCCGGTTGAACGATATGGCCGTCGCGCATATGGATGATGCGATCTCCGACTCTTGCCGCCTCGGGATTGTGCGTGATCATCAAAATCGTCTGGCCTAATTCCTGATTCGACTGCCGCAGCATGCGCAACACGATGTCGGAGTTTTCTGAATCCAGGTTTCCGGTAGGCTCGTCGGCCAGCACGACTGCGGGCTTGTTTACCAGGGCTCGCGCCAGGGCCACGCGCTGTTGCTCGCCCCCTGAAAGTTCAGACGGCCGATGATTGAGTCGTTTAGTGAGACCGAGCAGATCGCAGATGCGCAGAAAAAAATCCGGATCGCGCCCACCGTTGCCCGAGATTTCCTGGGCGATGCCGATATTCGAACGGGCGCTGAGCGTGGGCAGCAGATTGAATTTCTGAAACACAAAACCGATTTTTCGTTTGCGCATGCGAGTGCGCTCGGCATCGGAAAGAGCCGCAAAGTCGTCCCCATCCAGAATCACACGGCCGGAATCGGCGCGCGTCAGCCCCCCCAGCAAGTAGAACAGCGTTGACTTGCCGCTGCCAGAAGGTCCCACCACCGTGACGAACTCGCCTTTTTCAATGCTGAAGGAGACGCCTCGAAGTGCGGGCACATCAATCTTCCCGACGCGGTATGTCTTGCGTAAATCAATGGCTTCGATGAATGCGCTCATGCAGCCATGATTTTACAGGAACGTATTGTAGCGCCGCCGTCCCCGGCGTCGGCCGCGGCTATTCAGTTCTGCTATCGCTTACGCAGCTCCGATTTGGCGCGATACGGGCGTGGTGCGTTGCATGCGCTTGGGCCCGCGCTTGCGCACCAGCAACAGGCGAATTCGCTCCAGCAGATCGGCTGGCGCGTAGGTCCCGCGCGCCAGGAAGACATCGGCCAGTGATTCGTGATCGTGCACACGCGCCTTGCTCGAAATCAGAATTGCGGGAATCTCTGGCGACATGCTTTTGATGGCGGCGATCAACTGCGGCCCGTCGAGGCCGGGCATCGCCATATCGGTGACCACGAGATCGATTCCACCTTGGCGGAAGCGTGCGAGCGCCTCCTCGCCGCGGGAATAGCTGGCCACGCGGTAGCCGCGCGTCTCCAGCATGATTTTGCGATGGGAAAGGGATTGATCGTTGTCGTCAACACACAGGATCGTACGCTTTGGTTTCATTCACCGTCCGCACCCGCCAGGGGGCTCGTTGCAAAAGGAGCGCTGCGGGAGTCTTCTCTGTTCGCGAAGAATATGAGAGCGAGTGAATGCTAACGATAACTGTGCGCCCTGTAAAGTAGCGTCGAAGCAAATGGCAGAGGTTGGCTATTGACATTTTCCGAGTGTGCGAAAGACATGATTCTGAGCGGCTTTTCCGCGAGTAGCTATAGAAACATTTCGCCTCGCATAATTTCGACCGAGTGCCCGCCCACGCGCACGTTAACTACGCGGTTATCGCTGCGCGAGGCACGTACAAAAATCCGGCTGGGCCGCTTCATCTCGATGCCCTGTTCGATCAGCACACGTTCGTCAGATTTCGCAACGCCGTGCGCCACCATCCAGGCCGCGGTGCAGCCGGCGGCCGAACCGGTCGCCGGGTCTTCGCCGTTATAAGAAAGCATGCGAGCGTGAAGGCGGGCTTCGCGATCGACGGTCTCGCGCGCAACAAAGTAAAAAAACTTGCCCCCGCTCTTCGACAAATATTCGGCGGCTCCGTGAAGATTGACTTGTAACTTATGAATGACCGCTAAAGATTTCAGCGGCGTTACCGTGAATGGAACTCCTGTTGAAACCGTTTGAATTGGCAGAGTATCGTCAAAGTCCTGCGCGTGAAGTCCGATCGCGCGGGCTACCGCCTCGTGATCGTGCTGTACCCCAAAGATAGGATCAATCTGCGTCATCTCTCCGAAGGCGGATTCTCCCGCGCGCTCTTCGAAATGGACGGGCACTTTGCCGACGTTCAGCTCCAGCACGACACTCTCCGCAGCGCCCGCACCACGCAGCGCAAACGCCGTCCCCAGCGTGGGGTGGCCGGCAAAGGGCAATTCTTCTTGAACCGTGAAGATGCGCACGCGAACCCCGCGCTCACGTTCGATGGCGGCGTCGCGAGGCAAAATGAATGTGGTCTCCGAGAGATTCATCTCTTCCGCGATCGACTGCATCTCGGCATCACTCAAGCCGCGTCCGTCGAGAAACACCGCAAGAGAGTTGCCCTCCAGCGGGCGCGAAGAGAAAACATCCCACTGCGTCATTGCGAATTTGCGAGGGAGTGTCGTCATGGACTTTTCCCGAAGCGGTAAGCCGAATGAGCGCGCGCCCTGCCGTCCGACCTTCGCTTGACTGCAGGCTGCTCAAAAGAAAACAGATGCAGGCAGGGGAGGCGACGATGCAGCTTTTGACTCCGCAAAGCATTGTCGTTCCTGAGTTTACGAATGGTGCAGAAAGCTGCAACTAACCCTTGACAATGCAATAAAGAGGATTAGCATTGAGGTATCACCTCCGATCCAATTCAGGATCGAATGGGCCGATAGCCAAGGAATGTCACCGCTTCTTGGTTGCCGGCCCATTTAAACTTCTATAAAGAAAACGTCGGCAGGAACCACCATGATTAGATTTTATTCGGCCCTTATTCTCTTTTGCGCATTAGTGGATGCTCCCCTTCTTGCTGCAAATCGGACCTTAGTGGCGGAGGGCGAGTATGCGCACCAAGGACGGGACGGTGCCTTAGTGGCCCTTGTCTCGTGATGGTCGATGAGGCACCGGGTCTCGATTTCTTGTAGGCGTTCGCGGCTATGTTACGTATGCCCTCAGCGGGTACTCCGAACCCGATTTGCGGTTATGTCCTCAAGGAAGAGACGCTGGGAGCGATCTCTTTGAAATCGAACTCTAGTTCCGAGAGAATCGTTTTGGCCGGAGAGCAAACCGCTGAAATTCTGGGAAAGCATCAAATCGTCCGCACATACGAAGTCGGCAATAACGGTCCGGTCACCTGGGGGGAAATTCAGGGAAAAGATCCAACCATCACACGCATGTCGTCGGCCATAACGACATCTGGATCATAAAAGTGTTGACCTGCCGAATCGTAGTTTCCATGAGCGTCAAGGATTCTTCCAATGGAGGATTGGAATTGGCGGGGTACAAGGTGTACAGACAATGGGCCCACTGATGCTGGTGTGCCGGCCCTGCCCTACACCACCCACTCCCTCACCCTGCGCACCACCGACTGCGGCGCCTCCACTTCCAACTCCACCGCCCCGTCCTTATATGTTCGCGAATAAATCCGCGCCTTAGCCTCAAGCATCGACAATATCTTCCCTTCTTTCTGGGGCACGCGCAGATGCACGCGGCTCACGCTATCTTCTTCGATCATCTCGTCAATGCGCTCCAGCAGTCGATCAAGGCCAAGGCCTTCCGCCGCCGAAACGTATACTACTTTCGCGTCGTCTCGCGTCGCGTCTGCGATCAGATTCTCAGCCACTTCCACATCGAGCAGGTCGACTTTATTCATCACTCGCAGGCGCGGCTTCTTCTCCGCTTCCAGCTCTTTCAGGACGATCTCCACCTGCGCGTCCTGCTCGGCGGAGAGCCGGCTGCTGGCATCCGACACATGCACAATCAGCGACGCACGCTGCACTTCTTCGAGCGTAGCGCGAAAGGCCGAGACCAGCGTGTGCGGCAGGTTGCGAATGAATCCGACGGTATCGGACATCAGCACCTTGCGCTTCGAAGGCAGCACCACGCCCCGAATCGTAGGATCCAAAGTGGCAAACATCCGCGGCGAAGCCAGCACTGCGGCGCGCGTAAGCGCGTTGAACAGCGTCGATTTTCCAGCGTTCGTATATCCCACCAGCGCTACCACCGCCACTGGCGCCGATTCTCGCCTCTGCCGTTGTTGTGCCCGGATGCGGCGTACATTTTCCAGTTGCTGCTCGACGTGGCGTACGCGCCGCGCGATCTTGCGCCTGTCGGTTTCAAGCTGCGTTTCACCCGGACCGCGCGTACCAATGCCGCCGCCGAGTTGCGACATCTCCACGCCGCGCCCGGCCAGCCGCGGCAGCATGTATTGCAACTGCGCCAACTCCACTTGCAGTTGCCCTTCCCGCGTTCGCGCATGCCGCGCAAAAATATCGAGGATGAGTTGCGTGCGGTCAATCACCCGCCGCTTGACGATCTTTTCGATATTGCGCTGCTGCGAAGCGGTGAGATCGTGGTCGAAGAGAATGAGATCGGCATCCATGGAAGCCGCAGCGCCCGCGATCTCTTCGAGCTTGCCTGCGCCGATCAGAGTTGCCGGGTCGGGCCGGTCGCGCCGCTGCAGAATTTCGCCAACGACCTTCGCGCCTGCGCTCCCGGCCAGAGTACGCAACTCAGCCAAAGATTCTTCCGCGTCGAATTCGGGAATGCTGGGCTTGTGGCCGTTTGATTTTCCCGCCGCTTTTCCGGGGATAAGCGCCGGAGCCGCTTCCTCAGTTCGCGCGCTTGTAGCAGCCGCGGCATCGCGAGCCGCGTGAGCCTGCGCCGTAACCTTCGCGCCCGAGCGGCCGCGCGTGCGCACATCGAGCCCTACCAGAAACGCACGCTCCTGCAGGTCTTTGCCGCGCGCGGTTTCTGTGCCCAAAGGCGCGCGCTCGGTCCCGGACGTACCGTCACCGCTCCGTTTGGTACGGGTCTTTTTGGGATGAGAACGGCGCAATGCGGGAGTGCCTTACCCTTCGCTGCCCGAAGCGCTCGCCGCCGCAGCCACGGCTGCAGGGGACGACGATCCAGACGGCGCGGCCGCAGCTGCGGCCACCGGCTTCGCCTCCCCGTGCGCGACGTGCGCAATGTGCGGCGCCGTCCGGCCGATCACGATGGTCGAGATAGCATGCTTGAAGATGAGTTGCTCTTGTGCGTTGGCCTCAAGCACCACGGAATACTTGTCGAACGATCGAATGCGCCCGGTCAGCTTCACCCCACTCAACAAGTAAATCGTGATGCTCAATCTTTCTTTGCGGGCGGTGTTCAGGAAAGAATCCTGGATATTTTGCGCCGGCTTACTGTTTTCCATAGCCGATCTCCTTAATTTCTTCAACTACGGGAACCACTCCTCGCCGCCATCCGCACTTCTTCGGCAAGCAAGGAACACGGGGAACCCTACCTCTTCGCCGCCAGTTTCGAAGGCAGCGCCGCCCGGCAGGTGACTGCCAGTACGATACGGCCTCCCCGCGCGCTTTTCAACCCGGAAAATGGAGAAATCGTCTTTTGTCCCAAACCCGGCCATTTTTCGCCACAATGGAGAAAATGACAGCGTCCACCTACAAGGTTGAAGGCATTTCTGCGCCTCATTCGTAGCGCAGGCTCTCGCTTGGATCCACGCCCGCCGCATGGATTGCGGGCACCATGTCGCTGATGATGCCAACCTCGACCACTGCCGTGCCGTATTCATCGGCGATTTCAAACAGGACTTCGATGAGTTTACGGTCGTAATTACGGCGCTCAAGATTTTGCGGGGTATCGTAGAGATCGCCCGTGGTGCTGAATGGAATTCTTACCATAGTGTTGTCGTTATCGTCTCCACCCTGAACCTTACGCTGATAGACGCCGACTACTTCGAAGCTGAGGCCGTTGACGCGGGCAGCAAGACTCATGCCGCATCGGTGAACTCGTGATTTGGAAAAGATGAAACGAACCCTCGAGATTCGCTTTTCGCCGGCACTCATCCGTTTGATTTCTCTCCCCGCTCCAATCACGGGCGACCTGGGGCCGGGCTCTCGCTTTCTTAATCCAATCCGCCCTTTTGGTCGGGCAAACGCTTTCTGTAACCAAAGGGCAGGACCGGGAATGCGCCGCAGCTATGGTAAGATGCTTGCCGCTAGGCTTTTGCACGCAACTCCATGGACATCCGTGAGATCGCGCGGAGAGCGAAAGTTTCCACTGCCACAGTATCCAGAGCGATTAACCGTATTCCCACGGTTGATCCACAACTTGCCAAGCGAGTGTGGAAGGTGGTGGAGGAGCTTGGCTACTATCCCAACACACAGGCTCGGGCTCTGGTTTCTGGACGCAGTCGGCTGTTCGGGCTAATTGTTTCCGAGATCACCAACCCCTTTTTCCCGGAGATCGTGCAGACGTTCGAAAATCAGGCGGTCGAGAACAACTACGAGATTCTGGTGACCTCCACTGTTCACGACCCGAAACGGATGGAATCATCCGTGCGGCGCATGATTGAACGCCGTGTAGACGGGGTGGCCGTCCTGACTTTCGGTATGGAAGAGACTCTGATCGAACACCTTCGTTTCCGTAAAGTACCCCTGGTATTCGTTGACGTGGGGCCGGACGTGCCGGGAATTGCCAATATCCGTGTCAACTATCAGAATGGAATCCGGCAGGCGGTGCAGCATCTGGCCGCGCTCCGGCACACGCGAATTGCCTTCATAACCGGACCGTTACATTTAAAGTCTGCACTGGCAAGGCGGGAAGCTTTCAAATTGTCGATGACGGAAATTGGGCTCTCTCCGGAATTGATCGTAGTGGGAGATCACACGATGGAGGGCGGGATGCGGGCGCTGGTGGAACTTAACGCTTTGCGCAACCGCCCCACTGCCGTGCTGTGCTCCAACGACATGACGGCGATTGGAGTCTTGCGCGAAGCATACGACCACGACATCCGCATACCGAATGATCTCTCGGTCGTCGGGTTCGACGACATTCGCATGGCTGAATTTACGATTCCTCCGCTTACAACCGTGCAGATGTCGCAACACGAGTTGGCCAAGATCGCCTTCCAGGCGCTGCTGAACGAGGTGGAGTGTGATCCGCCCTTGCAGCACCACAAGTACGAGCTGAATACAAGCCTGGTGCTGAGACGGTCTACGGCTCTGGCCCCTGCCGGAAGCTCTCCCACGACGCCACTCAAAGCGAACCGGGTTAGCGGATCGGGTAAGAGCGCTGCGCCGAGCCTGCGCTAGCGAACGCTGGTCCGCGATTCCAGTTTTTCAAAAGTGCCCTCCAGGCCGGGCAAGCACGAGCCTCCTTCGCCGAGGAAAAACGGTGTTGTAATTCCGCAGACGGGAGAATACTGTGGGTTTCGTTTGTGTTGAGTAAACGATTACTGTACTGTAGCATGTGGCCGCGGGGCACCGGCGTAGCCGACACTTCCGGAGAAGTGATACAAACAAAACCATGCTACAGCGTCTACGGGAAGAAGTCCTAGAGGCCAATCTGGAATTGGTGCGTCAAGGCCTCGTGTTGTACACCTTTGGCAACGTCAGTGGCATCGCCCGCGAAAAGGGCCTGGTCGTGATCAAACCCAGCGGCGTGCCTTACGCGGAGATGAAACCAGAACACCTGGTGGTGACCGATTTGAGCGGAAACGTCGTGGAAGGAGAACTGCGGCCTTCCTCCGATCTGGCAACTCATCTGGTGTTGTACAACTCCTTCGCCGAAATCGGCGGGGTTGCCCACTCCCACTCTGCCTATGCGACTGCCTGGGCGCAGGCCCGCAAGCCCATCCCGTGTTTCGGCACGACTCACGCAGACTATTTCCATGGGCCAGTGCCCGTGACATCTGAACTGACCGATCTCGAGATTGCAGAAGAATACGAGAAGAATACCGGCCACGTGATCATTCGGTCTCTGCAAGAAACCAGTGCGGACGCGCCCCCCGGAATTTTGGTGGCGAATCACGGACCCTTCACCTGGGGCAAGGATGCCGCCGCCGCAGCCCATCACGCCGCCATCCTCGAATCGATTGCGCGGATGGCATATTTCACGCTGGCGATCGATGCGGCCGCGAAGCCTCCCGGAACGGCGCTGCGCGACAAACATTATTTCCGAAAACACGGCGAGAATGCATACTACGGGCAGACAAAGGACAAGCAATGAGTAACGGCTGAATCGATTTTGCTATTTCGAAGCAGGAGTTTTATGGGGAACAAGAAAATGACAATGGGGTTGATCGTGGGCAACCGTGGATTCTTCCCCGATCACCTGGCAAAGAGTGGGCGCGAGGACATGCTGCGGGTGCTAGGGGAAGCCGGCATCGAGGCGGTAGCTCTCACTCCAGAACAGAGTAAATACGGAGCGGTAGAGACGCGCGAGGAATCGCGACGTTGCGCCGATTTGTTCAAACGCAATCGCGAGCACATCGACGGGGTCATTGTCACGCTGCCGAACTTTGGAGAAGAGCGCGCCATTGCCGATACCTTGCGCCTGGCCGACCTGCATGTGCCGGTATTGATTCAAGCCACACCTGACGATCCCGGGAAAATGACCATCGCATCACGTCGTGACAGCTTTTGCGGCAAGATGTCGGCCTGCAACAATCTTCGCCAATACGGGATCCCCTACTCCATCACGACACTGCATACCGAGAGTCCCGACTCGCCCGAGTTCGCCCACGATCTGGAGTGGTTCGCCGCAGTCTGCCGGGTGGTGAAGGGATTTCGCAACCTGCGGGTGGGAGCCATTGGGGCGCGCCCGGCCGCGTTCAACACGGTCCGCTACAGCGAAAAGATATTGGAATCGCAGGGCATCTCGATCGAGACGCTCGACCTTTCGGAAGTGCTGGGCCGCATCGAGCGCATGAAAGACAATGACGATCACGCGCAAGCGAAACTGGCAGCCATCCACAAATACGTGGATGCGAGCAGCGTACCGGCCGCCGCACTGTTGAAGATGGCGAAGCTGGGCGCAGTGGTTGACCAATGGATGGCGGCGACCGAGGTCACCATCAGCGCCGTACAGTGCTGGACTTCGATCGAAGAAAATCTGGGCGTGGTTCCCTGCACCGTGATGAGCATGATGAGCAACGAACTGCTCTCAAGCGCCTGCGAAGTGGACATTTGCGGTGTGCTGGGAATGCACGCGCTGCAACTCGCCTCCGGCTCGCCCTCGGCACTACTCGATTGGAACAACAACTACGGATCCGACCCGAACAAGGCGGTCTGCTTCCACTGCTCGAACTTGCCGAAGCATTTCTTTCGCTCGGTGAAGATGGATTTTCAGCAGATTATTGCTGGCACCGTGGGCAAGGAGAACACATTCGGCACCTGCGTCGGGATCATCAAACCGGAGAAGATGAGCTTCGCGCGGTTCTCCACCGATGACACTTCCGGCAAGATGCGGGGATACGTGGGCGAAGGCAGATTCACCGATGATCCGTTGAACACCTTCGGCGGCGCAGGCGTAGTCGAAATCCAGAATCTGCAGAAACTGCTGCATTTTATCTGCGAGCGGGGCTTTGAGCATCATGTCGCCGCCAACCTTTCCACCGTCGCCTTCGCGGTGTATGAAGCCAGTACGCGTTATCTGGGCTGGGACATGCACTATCACGGTTGCGAAAACGGAGCCTGCTGATGGCGATCGTGGCTGGGGTCGACTTCGGAACCCTGAGCGTTCGTGTTTCACTAGTCGACAGCGAATTTGGCCTGATCGACTCAGCCAGCGCCGAGTATCCACTGCACCGCAAGCGCGAAGATCCCGAATTCGCAACTCAAGCGCATGAAGATCACATGCGCGCACTGGCCGCTGCGACACGCGAGGTTCTGAAGAAGACCCGCATTGCGGGCGATCAGGTGCAGGCGATCGCGCTCGACACAACCGGTTCGTCAGTAATTCCTGTCGACAAAACCCTTCAACCGCTCGGCGAATACTATCTGTGGTGCGATCACCGCGCTAAAGGCGAAGCGGCCGAGATTACCGAAGCGGCGCATCGCGAGGGATTGGAAGCCATTCAATGGTGCGGCGGCGTCTACTCCTCGGAATGGGGATTTTCCAAGTTGCTGCACTGGCTGCGGCACAATGCTGACAAGCGATCGGCGTTCGCTTCCGCCTTTGAACATTGTGACATGGTTGCGGCCACGCTCGCTGGCGTCACCGATCCTAGAAAGGTGAAGCGCAGCATTTGCGCGATGGGACACAAGTGGCTGTGGAATGCCCAACTGGGCGGCCTTCCGCCGGAAAGTTTTCTGGTCAAAGTCGACCCTCTATTACAGGGAGTCCGCGGCAAACTGGAGGGTGAATACGTTACCTCGGATCAGATCGCAGGCCGGCTTTCTCCATCATTTGCGGAAAAGCTGGGTCTTAAGGCTGGGATTCCGATTCCGGTGGGAGCGTTCGACGCGCATTGGGACGCGATCGGAGCCGGTTGCCGCACCGACGACATGGTGAACGTCATCGGCACTTCCACTTGCATCATTGGAATCACTCCCTCGGTGAACCTGGTACCGGGAGTTTGCGGCGTGGTGCAAGGCAGCGTGCATCCTTTACGTACGGGAATCGAAGCGGGTCTCTCCGCCGTCGGGGACATCTTCAACGCCATCGCTTCTCGCGCCGGAACCGATGTAACCACGTTGAGCGTTGGTCTCGAAAAATATCGAGCGGGACAAACCGGCTTGCTGCGCATGACATGGGATAACGGCGACCGTACTGTGCTCGTGAATCCCAACCTGCGCGGAGTAACGCTGGGATGGAACCTGCAAAGCACAGCCCAGGATGAACTGTTCGCGGCCATCGAGGGGACCGCGTTTCATACTCGGGTGATTCTCGACCGCATGGCCGGGCATGGCGTACACATTAAACGCGTGATCAATGCCGGCGGCATTCCGCCAAGAAACGACGCGCTGAACCAGGTTTATGCCAACGTCCTGGGTCGTCCTGTGCTGGTTCCGAGCAAGAGCGTCGTGAGTCTAGGCTCCGCCATCTTCGCTTTCATCGCAGCGGGCACCTTCAGGACGATCGAGGAGGCGCAGGACAGGATTTGTCCCACGCACCGGGCATTTCTGCCGGAGGACTCGGCGCAGCACATTTACGACGAGCTATATCCTCTATATAGCACGCTATATTTCACGTTGGGGCAGAGGGGCAGTGACGGTCTGGGAGACATTCTCCCTAAATTGATTGCAGTCGCCTCGTCTTCAACAGGCCGAAGCACGGAACAGTGGCGGAGTTCAGGGAGCGGCTAATGAGCGTGGATTTTCAGAGAGTCATCAAGTCATCGCAATCAGCGGCGTGTGTCTACAGCGCCCATTGAATGACAGTGTAGGAGCGCGCTGGCACCTCAAACTTGCTCTTGCTTCCGGAAGTTGGCGGCACGGTGAATCTTTGTGGCGCGATTCGCTGCGGCGCGGCAAAGCTATTCGACGCCTTAAGATCATCGCCGGTTAGAAGACTTGCTGAAATCACACGGGTAGGGTCAAGGTCTTCCCAAACCACTTCTACGTCGTGGGACTTTGCGAGATCGCGATTCAGAATGAAAAGAGAGATCTTTCCATCGCTCTTGTCATAAGAAGCAGCGGCGTCCACATACGCGACCGAATCCAATCCGGAAACTTCATAGGTGGAGGAGTCGACCAGCAGGTTCAAGACCGCGCCTTTGGCAAACTGCAGAGCCCAGTTGTAAGGATAGTAGATCGTCTGCTGGAACAAGCCGTTGGCATCGGTCATGATAGGAGCAATCACGTTCACCAGTTGCGCCAGGCAGGCGATCTTTACACGATCCGCATTGCGCAGCAATGAATTGATAAGTCCCCCCACCAATAAAGCGTCTTCCAGGTTGTAGATCTCCTCGAGTAGGTGCGGCGCTTCCTGCCGGTGGCCGTCTACCGTATCCCCGTGCGTAGTGCGATACCAGACATTCCACTCGTCGAAAGAAAGCCAAAGCTTCTTGGGTGATCGTTTGTGTCCGCGCACAAGATCGCAAACCGCAAGCGTCTCGGCAATCTGACGCTCTATGCTTAGATTGAGGGCGAGATATTTTGAAGTGTCTCCACCCGAATCGCGTTCGTTGTTGCCAAAATACCGATGCAGCGAAAGCCCGTCTACGTAGTCGTAGCACTGCTCAAGAACTTCCCGATCCCACTCGAGATATGTAGGCATAAACGGCCCGCTGGAGCCACAGGCGATCAGCTTCAGCGAAGCATCGACATAGCGCATCTGGCGGGCGGCATCGGCCGCCTTCAATCCATATTCTGTGGCCGACATATGGCCGATCTGCCACGGGCCATCCATCTCGTTACCCAGACACCAGCGTTGTACCTTATGCGGATTTGCGATGCCATGCTGTCGCCGCAGGTCGCTCCACTTCGTGCCCTTTTCTACGTTGCAATATTCCACCAGCGCCGCGGCTTCTTCCGCCGTGCCTGTCCCGAGGTTCAATCCCATCAACGGTTCAGTGCCGGCAGCCTTGCACCAGGCCATAAACTCATTGGTGCCGAATTGGTTGGATTCGAGCGTGTCCCAGGCTTTGTCGAGAGTGCGCGGCCGATTTTGTGCGGGCCCAACGCCGTCCAGCCAGTTATATCCGGAAACAAAATTACCCCCCGGATAGCGAATAATCGGCACTCCCATCTGGCGGATTTCGTTAAGAACATCTTTACGAAATCCGCTGGCATCGGCGAGTTTGGATCCCGGATCATAGATCCCCTCATAAATCGCGCGGCCAAGGTGCTCCAGAAAAGAGCCGAACAGATTGCGGTCGAGAGGCGCGATAGTTCGACGAGTATCGAGGTAAATCCGCGCGGTGGTTGCGGCGCTGGCTGCCGGAGCGGACTGACCCGCGACCAATCCGTGCGCGAGGCTACCGAAGAGCGCGGTCGCCGAACACGCCATTCCCGCATTCGAAGCCTGCTTCAAGAAACGGCGTCTGGAGGAAGAGAACTTATGCATGGCACCCTTTCTTACTGGTTCTTCTCAATCTAAGACGATTCGTGATCCACGGCAGCCGATTGCAGCAAACGTTTGCTACGCTCATTGCGCACAGCCGCAACGAGCGAAGGTGCGCCATCCCAGCCCAATTCAAGGTTGTAGTTGTGCCCGCCGCGGATCGGATGCATATGCGAATCATTCAATCCAGGAATGACGGTCGTCGGCACTCGTCAATTATGATTCAGTAGAGGCACGAATGCGAACCAAGTGGTTGGGATTGCCAAGACATCTGGCGGAGAGGCAGGGATTCGAACCCTGGGTACAGGTGTTAGCCCGTACAACGGTTTAGCAATTCTCTGCGCACTTGCGATACCCAACAATCCCAAATACTTACAAGTCGCACTCGATCACCGAAACTCACCTAATGTGACCTCATTCGTCAATTTCAGGACAGCTCTCGGGACAGTGGAAAATCCTCGACTAAGACATTCAGGCTGTAAGCCTCTCATCTTCCGCGGCGGTCGGCTCTGTAGCATATACGTGCGGGTTCCCTCTTCCTCGTAGCGCCGGCTCTTGGCTTCTCATCCATTGCGGCCACTTCTCGATTTCTTGTTTTGCATCCCTGAGAATCTGTTTAAGAATTTCCGGATCACTCATACGCGAACTCCTGTTGCTCGAAGGTTAATTGCTTTTTCTCGATTACGGTTTGCAGAGCACCGACATGAACCTGCTCCTCGGCCGTGTAAGCTGCCGGAGAACTGGAGTAGCGTTGCTGAGCCTTGGACCTCTCGAACTCCATGACTTTGCCGTTCTCCTTCCTTCGAAGCATGGTGAACAGGTCAATGTATTTTCGCGGAGCCACACCAACGAAAGGTTCGAATGGCACTTGCGGTTGCCTAGCGTCGTTACGGTCTACCGCAACAGAGTCGGGGTAAAGCTGAACCGCTCGGCTTTTTACATACGGCTCTAAGTACACGACGCGCTTGATACCTGCTGCCACAATGTGTGGTGCACAGAGATGGCAAGGGAAGGTTATGACGTACATCGTCGCATCGCCCGTCGATACTCCACGGAGCGCTGCATCGGTCAAGGATGCCATCTCCGCGTGAACTGCTCTCATGAATTCGATCAGATGTTTGAGTTGTGCATCACTGATCGAAGGACATTGTTTTTCGTCCTGCGCGAGGGCGGCAAGCTCGTTTGGATCAATTTTGGCCTTGTCGTCACTAAGCCAGCGATCCTCTTTGAGCCTGCTGAGAAGATCCAACAAAAGTCCCTTCTTATATTTGTCGTTGCTATCTTCACGCATTACAAATTCGCGATAGTCCGGCTGATCACCCGCCCAGTACTGGCCGCCGCCCACCTTAGGCACTTCGTTTGTGCCTAGAGCCAGGACGCCAATACACCAGCCCAAAGGCAAGGATGACCGCGAACCGGCTTGGGCGCTGGATTTGAGACATTGAGGCGAGAAGACGAAGGAAAGTTAAAAGATATCAGACGGTCGGGGCGAGTATTGGATTCTAAAGTTACGCGCTATACTCACGCGCAGCTATGACGGGTGGTATGCAGTTCGGACCTTTACGCTGCTGGTGTCATCCTGAGCGGAGCCGTTCTTCAGGCGGAGCGAAGGATCTCCCACTTCACCGGCATGGCGCGTAAGCCAATTGCACCACCAACCAAGTACTACTTCACCTTCTCATACTCCGCCTTAGCTTCCTTCAATACCGGCACATCCGGATCCGCATCTTTCCACATGGCAAAGAAATCCTGATACGCCAGCCCTCGCCTTCGCCGAGTCGCCGGTCATCGACATATGCCCGTGCCAGTCCCAGCTTGGCGTACGAATGCACTGGATCTATGGGAGCGATTCCGCGATGATCTACGATTTTCTGAAATTCTGCCACCGCATCCGCGCCCCGTTTCGCCTGCAAATAGGCCAGCCCTCGAACGTAGATGGGAAACATTCCCTGGATTGCGCCCATTTCGTAAGGGGTCGCTGTCTGCAGAGCAGCGATCGCCTGTTCCGGAGCCTTTCGGTCCAATGCCGTCAAGGCTGTCACGCAGGGATCCCATACATTGCGCAGAAGCGTGTCATCCGGAAAGCGGCGGTTCAAGTCGTCGGTAATCGTCTGGGCGCGGCTTCCGTCTCCGGTCATCGCCAAAGCTACTGCCACCGATTCCATATTGTTCCGGCCATGCGCAAGAGCGGAGCTCGATGCGGCAAGTTCGTGCGCCTTGGCCGGATATCCGGCTTCGGCTTCGGCGACGGCCCAGCCCGCCTCAGTACTCGCAGTAGTTCCTTTGAAGCCAAGACGATCCGTCAATTCCGTCGAATCGTTTTAGGAGCTCGCCGGCTTTTCTGCATTTGGCCGTGCGCCGCCGCAATTGCGGCAGCTTCGTTCAGCAATAAGTACTCACTGGGTTTTCCCTCGGCCCACTTCATTTGACGCTGCATTCCATCGTTATCGCCGGTCAGAAAAGCCAGTTCGTACTGTTGTTGATGAATGAACAGGTTGTCCGCCTTCATATCCACGGCTCTTTGCAGGGTCGCGCGCGCTTCCTCGAGCCGGTTCAGGGCCATGTAAGCCGTCGCCGTGTGGGCATAGCCGAACGGAGCATTGGGCTCCAGCCGGGTGAACTCGTTCGCCTCCTCGATCGCCTTGTCGAACTGCCCGAAGAAAAGGTCATACACCAGGGCGAGGTTGGCATAGGCGCTGGAATCGTTGGGAAAGGTGCGAACGGCCAATTCCAGCGTCTGCCGGTCTTTGTCGATATCGCCGTTCGCCGTATAAAAGTGATCGTCAATATAGAAGCGTTCGCGATCGCTGACCCGCTCGCGCAGGTCAAAAGCCTTGCGGGCAGCCTCAACCGCTCGATCTTCTTCGCCAATGTTGTTGTAAATGGCTGCAAGGCGCGCATACGCCATGGCAAAATTCGGGTCGAGTTCCACCGCGCGCTGAAACAAAGGAATCGATTCGGCCTCGCCGCCGCCATTGCGCATCTGGTCGGCTGCGGCGAACGCCTTCAACGCTTCGAGCGACGACGTTGTCGCCTCGGTCACCGGCGTATCGAATTTCTGAATCGACGCCAGCGATTCGCCCAGCTTTCCCCGCAGGCTTGACGCGGCTTTGCCGACCGCCGGCAATACCGCTTCTTTCGACGCAGCCGTCACCTGCTCGCGCGCCAGGAATCGCCGGTAGCGCAGTTCGTGGCGTCGATCGCGACCACATACTCGCTGCCCAGCGTCGCGATCGATCCGCTCAGCATGGCCTTGATGTGTTCGCGTTCGCAAATCTCCCGGGCCACGCTTCCCGTCACACGCTCATCTTTGCTGCGCCCCATGAACTGCAGCGCCTTGCGAACCGTTTGATCGGGAACAATGTTCAGATAAGGCGATTGCTCCAACTGCACGGCCAGCGCCTGCTTCAGCGTTCCATCGAAAACCGCGTCGCCCGTGGTGTTCACGAAGTCAGCCAGCAGCACGCTATCTTTTCCGTCAGCTTCGCCGAGCTTCGCGAGCGCAGGTAATATCCCCCGGCAGCCAGAACGACTAGAATAACAACGGCAACGGGAAGAATCGTTTTCCAGGCTTTCTTCTCTGTTGAGACCGCTGCTCTGCGCGATTGCCGCCTGACGCTCGACGATGCAGCCGGAACTTTGCGCCGAAGCCGAAGCCACTTTCTGCGACCCTGATGCCGCGGCAATCGGACGAGACGCCTCACTTTCGGCAGGCGCAATCGCCTGCGACGAAGACGAATCCGACTGCGCCGCCACCGCATGTCCGCTTCCGGTATCGCGCTTAAGCCGCTGCAGGTCGGCGCGAATGTCGGCCGCATGCTGGTAGCGCAGGTTGCGGTCTTTCTCGATCGCCTTATTGATCACATCTTCCAGCTTCGCCGGCAGATCCGGATTCAGCCGAACCGGCGACACCGGAGCGCGATCCAGAATCGCCTGAAAAATCAACGCCGACGTTTCTCCTCGGAACGGCAGCGTGCCCGTGCCCATCTCATACAAAACCACGCCGAAAGAGAAAAGGTCGGTGCGCGAATCCAGCTCTTTGCCCTTGGCCTGCTCCGGCGACATGTAGGCCACTGTTCCCAGAGTCGAGCCAGGGCTGGTCAAGTGCTCCTCAACCGCGACATTGGTCGGCGCTGTTACATCGGCTACGTGCGCCGACGAAGCCGGATTCGCTTTCACCTTCGCCAGGCCAAAGTCCAGAATCTTGGCATGTCCGCGCTTGGTCACAAAAATATTTGCGGGCTTGATGTCGCGATGCACAATGCCTTCCACGTGTGCCGCATCCAAAGCATCCGCAATCTCAATCCCCAGGTCGAGGATCGTTTCCAGTTCCATCGCCTTCGCTCCGATGACGTGCTTCAGCGTGGACCCGTCCAAAAACTCCATGACGAGGTAGGCGCGCCCGTTCTCCTCGCCAATGTCATAAATTGTGCAGATGTTGGGATGGTTGAGCGCCGAAGCCGCCTTCGCCTCGCGCCGGAAGCGTTCCAGCGCCTGCCGGTCCTGCGCCAACTCTTCCGGCAGAAACTTGAGCGCGACAAAGCGCCCGAGGCGCGTGTCTTCGGCCTTATACACCACGCCCATGCCGCCGCCGCCGAGTTTCTCAATAATCCGGTAATGCGAGATAGTTTGATCGAGCAAAGGAGTTCGGCCCCGCCCAAGGGGAGTGCAGCCATGCTAAGGCCCGCTGTGTTAGAAGTCAAAATCAGCGGGGGATTAGGAGAAAATCATAGTGAGGCTGAGCTCAAGAGGAAGCATGGGACAGCCGCCTGAGCCTAGTCTGAGAGGGCGAAAAGGGCCGCCCGGCGGACACCCGTCCGAATTTGTAAGAAGTATGCGATGCACTCCCACTGCGTGATATTATTCCGAGCCAAGCTTCGATAGATTCTTCTTCGAGGAACCCAAATGAAACGCGCTCTCTTCGTCCTCGCCTTCGCCGCGCTAACACTCTGTACTCTAGCTAACCAGATGCATGCGCAGACCATCCCGCTGCCCTACGGGACGGTGGAATACATCGGCCAGCAGGGTCCGAACTACGCCCACACTTGCAATGCGGCGAAGGGGTGGTACCCGCTGACAACGTGCATCGACGCCACGATGCACTGCGATGCGAGCCTCGGTGTCGAGGACATTACTTTCACGTTCGGCTATGAGTCGCCTACCGCCCCTTACAAGGGCACGGTTGCCGTCCTGAGTGGTGCGGGGGGGCATGACTCCTGCCACATCGACAGGCCGCGAGATTGATGCTATAAAAGCCTACCTCGCCGCCGGCTTCGAAATTGTGCAAGTCCAGTGGGACGCGAACTGGGAGGCCGCGAAGAGTTCCTATATCCCGGACACCTTCGGCAATATTCAAAGGGCCGCCTGCCGTCCGGCCGGCTTCCTGCACTTCGTCTATAGCGGCACGAACCCCGTTCTGTTTCAGCCGGGCTTCGGGATGTGTGCCCATGGCCTTAGCGCAGGCTCGGCCGCCGTGGTGTACGCATTGGCATGGTATGGCGCCGGTTGGGGATCGACGGGCTACCTCGACAATGTGGAACTGCTCTCGGGCCCCGTACTCAGCGCGGTCGATCTGGGCTGCGAAGTACCGGTCGCAGGGATGGTGAACGTATGCTCTGGCGCCCCAGGCTGCAAAAAGGCACCTGGCGTACAGCCATGGCTCTTGAGTCCGGAATATATCGATATGCCCGCAAACTCCGTAAGGCAATGGAGCAACATATCCTCCTGCGCGAACACGGGCGGTACTGATAACACGTTTTACCTCGGCATATGGAACGGCATGAGCATCCTCAGCTCGAACATTAGCTCGCAGCAGCTCAGCTACCCTAGCACATCCGCCAATGCTTGGCTTTGCGCCAATGTTGATAACAACGCGGAGGCGCCCAATAACTCCGGCCCTCAGGGCTGGTTATTTTATTCCACTCCCGGGGTCAGCTTCGTTAGCGGCTGGGCGGTTAACGCTGTGACCAACTGCGACGGCCCCGAGGGCGTGATGGGGAAGGACGCCGTGGGACCTGATGGTAATGGTGGCTTAGCGGACGTTACGGGCGATATGATCGCCCAGTGCGTTCACCGCACGCATTAAATCCTCCAGAGGCCCAAGGGTCGGTGCACTCTCTCGTCTTTTGCTAATCTCCGGTGCCGGCAAGCTTCGGTTCCTGCGGGCTGCCGCCGCCGTCGTCCTCAATCTCCACAAACGCGCTGCGATTCCCGGCCTTGTGCGGGGTAAATGTCACGTTAATGGCGCAGGATGCGCCGGGGGCCAAGCGGGTGCCGCAGGTGTTCGTTTCGGAAAAGTCATTATAGTTCTTCCCATTGATACCCATGAAGTGGGTGAAATTCAGTGTCACGCTGCCTGTGTTTGTTAGCTGAATCGTCTGTGGGCCGCTTGTTGTGCCCACTCTCTGCGGCGGAAATTTCAGTTGAGGCGGGGAAAGCTCCACCACCGTACCCACTCCTACCAGCTCGACCACTTGCGGCTTTGAAGACGCTGAATCCTTAAATGTGACCGTCCCGCTGACGAGGCCTTCAACGCGAGCCGTAAAATTTGTGGTGAAGGTGCAATGCGCGCCCGGCGCCAGGCTCCCATTGCAGGTTGTTTTAGTCAGCTCGAAAGGCTTCCCGCTGCACTTCACGCCCGAAACCGTCATCGCAGCCGTCCCTGAATTTGTTAGCGTTGCGGTCCTCGGGGCGCTGGTTGTGCCAATGAGTGTTGTAGGAAAAGTCACCGGCGAGGTGGGGGAGAAGCTCGCTTCTCCCGTATTGAGCATGGTCAGCAAAGCACCAACGCCGTAGTCGACATCGATTATGTCGAGCTTGTGGTCTCCGTTGAAATCCCCAACGGCGACAAATCTGGAAGCCAGTCCCGCTGGGAATACCATCTGGGGCTGAAAGGTGCCATCGCCGTTGCCCAGAAGTATGCTCACGCTGCCCGTCGAAACACCATTATTAGAAAGGTTAGAGACGAACAAGTCGGGCTTACCGTCGCCGTTGAAGTCCGCTGCGGTCACCCAAACCGGAAAGTAGGACTCATAAGTAACAGGGTTACCGAATGTGCCGTTGCCGTTGCCCAGGAGCACACTAATGCCCCCGCCAAGAAAGTCAGCTACGCCTAGGTCAAGCCGACCGTCTCCTCTAAAATCAGCCACAGCAATCGCATCGGGGCTGGTGAGCACGGGATAGCTGGCCCCCGCCCGGAAAGTGCCGTCGCCGTTACCAAACAAAATGTTGACACTCGCGGACGTTGGAGTATTTTCCGCCACAGCAAGATCCAGGATTCCGTCACGGTCGAAATCGCCCAGTCCAACCGCATCTGGCCCCTGAGCCGTCTTCGTGTTGATCGGCTTCCCAAAGGTCCCGTCGCCGTTGTTGAGAAACACGCTAACGTAGTTCTGCTCCTGCACCAGCAGGTCCGGCTTGTGGTCTCCGTTGAAATCTCCAACCGCGACGAAAACTGGGGCTGTCTCAGTGTTCAGGGTTGCCGCCGTTTGAAACGTCCCGTCCCCATTGCCGAATAAAACAGTAACTGTTGAATCTAGGTTGTTGGCGACAGCTAAATCCAGCTTGCCATCACCGTTAAAGTCGGCCACTGCGACGGAATAAGGTCCGCTTCCCACGGGATAGTTGATGGGCGGCTGAAAAGTCCCATCGCCATTGCCCAGAAAAATCTGAAGATCAACTAGAACCGCGGCGAC
The DNA here is from genome assembly GCA_963789875.1 of uncultured Acidobacteriaceae bacterium. Lineage (GTDB taxonomy): Bacteria > Acidobacteriota > Terriglobia > Terriglobales > Acidobacteriaceae > Sulfotelmatobacter. The sequence continues at coordinate 1,203,702 of CAWBMI010000004.1, forward strand.
GTCCAGCTTCCCATCGTGATTGAAATCCCCTACAGCAACCGAGGGTCTACCTCCGCCATACAACAGGTCCGTGGTGATGCGCGTTTCCAGTTGCGCCTGTGCGGGAGCGCAGAAGCCTACGGCGCAAGCCAGAGCGAACAGCACGGTGCGAGTCTGACAAAATTTGCGCCAGAAGAAGAGAGAAGTCAAGAAAGAACCTCCGCCTCCCTTTCCGCGGACGGAAAAGAAGGCATGCAATTAGGTCCAGCGAACCGGACAGGGGGGCCAGCCCGAGGCAAACACAGTGGGCTAGGTTACCATCAAATCGCCCCGCGCACCATAGCCAATACGGGTGACGGCAAGCAAAAAACTCTCCATCAGGGCGTTACAGCGGGGAGGTTTTTTCCCGTGGACATTTATGTCCCGCGAATTGTAGCTGCAGACTTTCCTGCGCCTGAACCACGCGATTCAGGGCGGTGAGCGGCACCTTAAATTGTTGCGTGCAAACAGAGCAAACGGCGATCACCGGAACCGTCCCCAACCACTTCGTTACCTTAAGGGTTCGTTTCTTCGCTTCCATAGTCCGGACGCCTTGGTGGGTACGAGTTTTCGCGAAGCCAATGCTCTTAACCTGGAGTTGTGCTCGTGCAATGCGGACCTAAGCGCGGACAGGATAGGCTTCACATCGCCGTTTTCGGCATTCGTCGCCCTGAACAAGAGCAGCCGAATTTTATCCTCGAATCGAGCAGTCGCCGTTATTCGGATCTGAGCAATTCGCCGTTCAACGCCCAGCGCAACGTGTTCTCTATCTCATCCCGGAGAGTTCGATAGGTCCATTCCGCTTACGTCTGCAACTGTTTGGGCTCGACGAACACGTCCGAACTGATCGTTTGCTGGTCAGTACCTTATCCAGCCGCGATCTTGTTTCACTCGGCGATCCCCGGATGCTCAAGGCTGCCGAAGGCGCCGACATCTTTTTGGATACCGCAGTGCGCTTCATGGAGGGATCGGAGAATGATGCTCAAGATACGCGACCGTTTGTCCAGACGCTTTTTAGCTTGCTTCACGCCGGGGCGCGCTCTATTACCGGAGCGCACCATGCGCCGAAAGGGTTCCAGGGGCAAAATTTCATGACACCTGAAAACATCCTCCGCGGCAGTGGCGATATTGGAGCGATGCTTTCGACGGCATGGGGCGTCCGGCAGGTGGACGCGGCGCGCACTGCGCTCTATGTGCAGAACGTCAAGGCGCGGGATTTTCAGCCGTGTCGGCCGTTTGTCCTCGAAGGCAGACCGCACCTCGATAGTGCCGGGCGTTTCCTCATGGTCCAGAAGCCGGGCGAAGCCGGAGAGTTGAGCGAGCACTTGCTCCGGCGTAGTAATGGCGGAAGGCCGGCCGAGACCGACAAGCGCGACAAGGTCCGTCAGGCCCGAGAAATGCGGAGGGAAGGAGCTAGTCTCCGAAAGATTGCCGAGACTACCGGAGTTGCGAAGTCCAACATTGAGCGATGGCTGAAGGATGCCGATGACGATCCGTCCCAACGCGTCCCAAGCGCGGGACAGTTTCGGGACAAGGCAGAACCAGACGGGGAGACACCGACCACCGGTGTTCTCCCCCGTCTGGAGTATCGGGACTGTCCCATAGCTCCTAGTACTGAAGGTTTTGGGACAAAGGACAACAATCGTGCGAGAGAACAGCGGTTAACTTAACCGCGATACACCCGTAAGTGAGTGTAAACATGAGCCTTGAAATGCCCGATGTCCCATTGATGTCCCGAACTCGCGGAAGCGTCTTCGAATTGATCGATTCCCCGGAGCTGGCGATGCGGTGGCGAGTCCCCGAATCTTGGATTCGAAATCAAACCCGTGCTCGGACGCCGAAGGCCGAACGAATCCCCTGCATCCGGCTTGGCCGTTACGTCCGGTTCGAATGGGGATCCCCTCAGCTAGCAGAGTGGCTTGCAAAGAAGCGTCATTGATTTCTTTATTTTCTTGACCTGCTTAGCGCTAAGTACGATAATCCTTCCGGCATGGCTAAAAAGAAGAACCCGAACGCTCAGGCGCTAGGCCGCTTGGGCGGGAAGGCCAGGGCCAGGGCCCTGCCTCCCGCCGAAATCGGCAAGATCGCCAGCAAGGGCGGGAAAGCAAGAGCCGCAAAGCTCTCCGCCACAGAATTGAGCCGGATTGGGAAGCTAGCGGTTGCAGCCCGTGAACGCAAGAGAAAAGGGAGAACTTAGGATATGCGAAACCGAAAACAGCAGGGACAGATTATTCGCATTGGAGACCGCTGGTACGTCCGCTATTGGGAGCGCCGAAATATTGGGGGAGCCGTCGAGCGGAAACGAGTCACCCATACTATCGGCCAGGTCGCGACCCGAGGGAAACGTCCGCCCGCGGACATCGAGACCGAAGCCGAGCGGCACATGGCAACGGTCAATAGCGGCACAGTGCCCGCCGAACGAATCGTTACCGTGGGCGATTTTGCCGAGCGGGTGTATTTGCCTTGGACTCAGGAGCACAAACGGCCTTCCACCGCTAAAGGCTATCGCGACATCTGGGAAGATCATCTCCGTCCGTTCTGTGCTGCGGTCTGGCTGAAGGATGTGCGGACATACCACGTACAAAGTTGGTTGAATCAGATTGGAGCAGGAAAGCTGAGTCGCAACACTCTGAAGCATGTCAAAAGCGTAGTCAGCGGGATCTTCACTCTTGCGAAACAGCAAGATTATTTCCAGGGAGAGAACCCTGCTCGTGATTCTGCAATCAACCCCAGAGCTGCGGAACCGCAGGAAACGTATGCCTACACGTTGGAAGAGATTCAAACGATCATTTCCCTGCTCCCAGAGCCGGCAGCAACGGCCTTCGCAGTTGCAGCATTCATGGGGCTAAGGCACGGCGAAATACAGGGACTACTCTGGGAAAACCATCAGGACGGACAACTGTACGTGTCACGCTCCATCTGGAATGGCCGAGTATCGGACCCCAAGACTCGGAAGGGCCGCGCACCCGTTCCCGTCATTCGGCAGTTGGCGGATCGACTGGAAATGCATCGGCTGCGCTCAGGAAATCCGCCGGCCGGCCCGATCTTCGCGAATTCTGTTGGGAAGCCTCTATCTCTCGGTAGTGTAGTTAATCGCGCCATTCTCCCTGCCCTGAATCGTTGCGAAGATTGCGGGAAAGCAGAGTCGGACCACAAAGACGCCGGCCATCCCTACAGCCGTGACGCTCGTATTCCGCAGTGGCACGGTTGGCACGCGGCGCGGCGTGGACTGGGAAGCAACTTGTATCGTCTAGGCGTGCCAGACATGGTGATTCAGCGAATTCTGAGGCACGCGAACGTGAGCACCACGGCAACGTACTACATCAAGACTGCTGCCGACGATGTTCGCAAGGCGATGACAACCTTGGAGAACCACATCGAAACGGCTAGGCAGATTCAACCTGACACTAAGGAGAACCTCGCTAGAAACGCGAACGTGGAGCCCGCGACGATTCAGTAAAAGAATAGGTGACCCTGACCCTGCGTAACTTCGATGGGACGCTAGGCAAGCAGATTGCCAAAGTCATTTTCGGCCTTCGTCAAACTGCACCACTACCCTTAGGGGGCACAAAAGTGTTCAAGTGTACAATTTCAGCTCGCCTTGTTCACCCGGACGCTTACTTGGGGTCAACAGTGATGATGGCATGGGCGTTTCTCGGAGGTTCTTTTCTACGGAAGATAGTGCCTGTCCTTCGCGACAATTCAACGTCAGCGATACTTGGCAGCATGGCTGTGACACTTGCCATCGTCGCCTATTTCCAAATGCGCCGAGGCAATCGTTACGCCAAGATTCAAGCAACTGCTGCGGCTGAGAAGCCAAAGCTGGATCTTTTGTTCTTCGGCCAGCGCAACATTGAATCATTCATCGTAGCCGTGCCTCTCACCAAGCACGCCGTTCTTGAGGTTCCGATACCATTCCATCTTCTCAATGACAGCGAGAAATCAGCGACAGATGTTCAGCTTTATCTAAAAATGCCAAATGTCCTCTGCTTCTGCAACATTGCGAACTTTGATGTAGCTTCCCCATTTCGGGAAGCCACCATCAGTAACGTCGACAGCGGCAATTTCCGTACAGTGATTTTGAATATCAAAGCAATTCACGGCAACGAATCCCATGTCGCATACCTACAGTTATCACTTCCGTTTGACACTGACCTGCACCTTGCGAAAGGAGTCACAGTCGCGGTCGCGTTTGTCATTGATGCAACCGTCGCTCATATGGACGGTCGAACGTTCTCAAAGAGATTTCATTTGCAGGTGATGAATACGTCCGAAGATGAACCAGCGGAAATTCTCACGAAGAACAACCGAAGAATATCTCGCGATCAAATCGGGCCGCGGATAACCAAAGATGTGTTCGGTGTCGAACTGCGCGAAGAATGCATCGCCATCGCCGAATATCCCAAAGACGGTGTCAAACATGAACAACCGGGTCGCGACAAGATAGAAGCTCCTTGTAGCGTACGAATAATGACCGGATTCCATCATAGGGATGGTTCGTACACGTTTGCCCCCCTCGGCGTGAGACCCTTCAAAACGAATTGACTTCTTCCTCTATACAAAAGCAAGGGCAAGTTCTTTTTTGCTATCGAGTACCTGGAGAAGGCAGCAACGGCAGAACTCCGGCACAAGAACGACTTCGGCCAACACTACCGATCCCCTTCCATAGAATCGGACATCTACGGGACACTATGAAGGAGTCTGACCGGCAAGTCCCACACGGCTCCGTAGCGTGCAAGTCGTTGGGATTGGGATATCTGGCGGAGAGGGAGGGATTCGAACCCTGGGTACAGGTGTTAGCCCGTACAACGGTTTAGCAAACCGCCGCATTCGGCCACTCTGCCACCTCTCCGGTGGGCCTGCGAGCCACCAGTTTACCATGTCCAATGTTGTCTCTGGATATTTGCCCATTCACTTTCGAGAATCGAGATAGCTCCCTTCCCTGTCATACGTTCTGTCTTATACTCTTCGCGATTAGCGTTCCGCTCAGCCTCAGCAGATTCGGGGTAGTTGATCTCCCGCGAGCACGCCCACCACGCGACTGGTCTCCAACGGAGTGGCGTGGGGCAGCCAGGTTCGAACTTTGTTTGGATGGGACTTCGGAGGGCGCTCGCTTTCGTAACCCGTAGCCGCGTGTCTGCTTGACAAAGAGAATAGGCCGGGCACGCGCCCAAGCGTAGCGGACCAAGCTCTTGGATCTCACCAGTTTTCCCAGCCATGGTTAGGCACACGGCAGTTTCCCCAGCATTAGTACGGCGCTGTACGTTACGGCGCTCTGTGATGTAAGGCACACATCCGACCCTGACACGCAAACACGTCCGACGGACAAGCAAATGCGCCGGTCACTGGCCATGACCGGCGCCGTTTTGCATCTCTGTTCTACTGGGCTGGAGCCGGCTCAGTCGATGCCGGCTGCGTGCTCGCTTTGGCCTCGGCATTCACTTCGGGCGTTGTAACCGGCTTCACCTTGACAGTGGCCAGAATTTTCTCCAGTCGCCCGAAGACCTCGTCGCGATCGACATGTTTGATAGCGGCTTCGGTCTTGGTGTCTTTAACCTCGCCCTCGACGCTGTTGCCGCCATTGGTCGCAACCTTCAGTGCGAATTCGTAGCAAGCGCCGTTCTGGAAGACGTGAAAATACTTCGCCGTCTCCTCGCGCTTCCCATTGCCGTTCGCTCCCGCGACGGCGGGTGACGATTGCAACTCCATGCCGCCGATCAACAGCTTCGAAATCGGAGGCGCAACCAGTTGCGCCGTAGCCTGCATGCTGGCCTCGGTCGCGCCCTCCGCCGGGGCAATCGGTTGGGGCTGAGGTACGGAGAATTCGCTGCATTGATCTGCCGTGAGACTCTTATTCACACTCACGTTGAAAAACGCCGCGTTCAAGTCGGAGTTCGGGTATGTCCACTCCGGCAGCGCCACCGCTGCCAAGGCGATTCCACCAGGCTGTACGAAGTCCATCGGGACCGAGCCGGACTCAACCAGTTCGTTCGCCGCCTCGCCGGTCTTCAGCAAGTACTTGCGCGGATACTGAAACGAAACCCCGGACGTTTTGTCGACATAGGCAACAGTAGCCGGCGCTCTGCGGACTACTTTTTTGTGCACTGGTTTGGCCGCTGCTTGCTGTGTCGGAGCCGGCGTCGGCGGCACAACGGCCGTTGTAGTCGGTGGAGCAGGCTGCGGCATTGGCGACGGACTGGCGGCACTTACAGGCTTGGGTTGTTCGCTCGAGCATCCCACAACTAAGGAACAGAAAATCAGCAGCGCGGCAAAGATCACTGTGCTGGCGGTTTGATTGAAACCAGTGTTAACGAAATTGCTCTTGCCCCAGGTAACCGAGTCACAGGTTGCCGGGGTGGTGCGGACTGCATTGTTGCGAAACAGCTTGGTGCGAAACAGCTTGGTGCGAAACAGGTTGATACGCGTCATGGTTGGTCACCTCCTGCTGCGGAGCAGCGCTGGTGTTATTGCAGGCAGTGGGCCATACGGCGAGATGCTGATTTTGCGAGAGTTGACGCTATGCACGTCTTCTAAAGCCGTGGCAAAGCGGACACGATGTGGTCCGCGAACCACGGAAACAACTGAACCCGCGCCGGTCATACTGCGAAAATAGGCACGTGGAAAAGTCACGCTTCTGGCATCCGCCGGCATGGAAGTGGCTTCTGTTTTTGGTCCTGCTCGCTGGTGCGGGCTTTCTAGCATCCCGGAAGCCTTTTCCTCGCCCAGTGAAGGTGGAACTTCTCCCGTTTACAGATTCGCCTCCGGCGTGGAACGGAGCTTATTCCTATCTAACAATTTCGCCTCTCGACGTGGAAACGGACCACGCAAGATTCGAGAGTTCCATCGTCGCCATTGCACCTACACTTCGCCACGAACCACCGGTCAACGAATTTCAGGTCGATCTGCACACGGGAATGTTTGTACTTCGGCAGACCGACTTGTTCATTTCCGACGCGGTTCCTTTATCTCTAACGCGGACGCATCGAGCCTGGGATTGTTGCAGCCGGGCGTTCGGAGTAGGAACAAATCATCCCTATGACGTTTGCCCGACAGGCACTCGACGCCCCTACACATACATGGATCTCAACCTCGAAGACGGCCGGCAGATTCACTTTCGCCGAATCTCCAAGGGCACCGGGTACGCTGACGCCGTGTTTCGCCACGAGGAGACTTCCTCTGAGTTTTACGGAGCTCAAATCGCATGGAATGGAGACGGCTGGACCCTTAACTTCCGCGACGGTCGCCGCGTTCTATTCCCCGAGGCATACTACTCAAAGAATTACGCGCAAGGCGCTCCCTTCGACATGCAGGACGCAAACGGTCATCACCTGCAATTGAAAAGGGACAAGAAACGTAATCTGGAGGAAGTTACTTCCCTATCTCTCCGCAAAATTACTTTTAGGTACGACGCCTCGGATCGAATCGTCGAAGCAGCCGACGACGTGGGAAATATTCGGAAATATTCGTACGACTTAAGCGGACACTTAGAGAGCGTTGCGGACGCGTTGCATATTTTGTATCGCTTCGAATATGCGCCGCTGATTCGTTGGAACTACGATCCTTATCTCATGACTGCGGTGATCGATGGCAAGGGAAAAGTATTGCTGAAAAACACGTACCTAGATGGGAGAGTCTCTGCGCAAAAACTCCCGGACGGCGAAGCATTCAGATTCCGCTATCTATTCGGCCAAGCCAACGAGATTACAGAAACCGTCGTGACTTTGCCTACCGGCAAGGAACGAAAATTCTACTTCGAGCACGGCCGCCCTTCGCGGGAGGAATAACCGCGACTGGTTTCTTCACCTCGGGCTCTTACGCGGTTACGCCGCTGCGACGCGGCGAATCAGATCTTCCTGCTCTTTCTTACTTTCCGCGCCGATGGTGAATGCGTCGAGCACTCCCAGCGACAGAGCATAGTGCAGAGCCTCCGACTGCCGGTCGCGCAGATCGCCTTGGCCAAGAATTTTCATTCCGACGACGGCTTTGCCCGCGGCTTTCATTTCGCGCAGCACGCTGATCACAGTCTCAGGATCGGCGTCCATGTGCGAGCCGATAGGATTGATGCGCGCGAAGTCAACTTCCACCCACGGCGACTTCGCCGCCGCGCGCAACGCTTCGATGCTGTGGCACGAACACCCATGAGCGCGGATGATCCCTTTCGCTTTGGCTTCGGAAAGCACGTCCATCACGCCCCGGTAGCGCTCGGTCCAATCGGCTTCGGTGAGGCAATGCATAAGGCAGATGTCGAGATAATCGACGCCAAGCTCCTTGCGGTAGCGGTCAAGATCGGCGCGAGCCGTCGCCGGATCGCGCGCCCAAGTCTTCGACAACACCGTGACTTTGTCGCGCGGCACGTGCTTGAGCGCCGCCGCTACATGCTCGTGGCTTCCATAGGAATCGGCCGAGTCGAAGAAGCGCAGGCCCTGGTCGTAGCCATTCAGCAGAAGGTCGGAGAGTCCTTTGACACCGAGCGCCGTCTGATTCGAATGGTGTCCTGAGCCGACCGTGCCGGTACCCATAGCGAGGCGGCTGGTCTTGATGCCGGTGCCGCCGAGCGTGACCGTGTCGGTTGCTGCGAATTTCTTCAGCGGAGTCTGAGTCGCGAGCGCAGCCAGCAACTCGCGGGATGTCAGTCTCCGTGCGGTGAGCGTTTTCGTTGACAGCCACGCGGCCCCCAGGCCGGTAGCGCAGCGAATGAGGAATTCGCGGCGATGCATAAAAACCCCCGTGCGCGATGCTTTCAGCCATGATAACCGAGCTTTCGAATTTATTCGAACTGCTTGCGAAAGGCCGCGAACTGCTGTTGGATTTCTGCAACTTCTTTGCGTAGCTCCGCCACTTCGCTTTCGAGATGAGAGATCCGATCAGCCCCGCCGGAAGAATGGGATTGCACCCGTGAAGGCATCGGCTCTGTTTGCGGCGGCGCGTCGCCCGAGAACAGATGCATGTATCTCGATTCTTTCGTGCCGGGCTGGCGCGGCAACACCGCGGCGAGAGGAGGTTCGCGCTGCGCCAGACGATCGAGAGTTGAAACCACATCGTCAAGCGCTTCGAAATGGTACATGCGGTCGGTGCGGCCGCGCAGCTCTCCGGGAGTCTGCGGGCCCCGCAGAAGCAGCACGCACAAAATCGCAATCTCGCGGCGATCGAAGTTGAAAACTTCCTGCAGCCGTTGCTCGTATTTCGTGACCCGGCTATCGGCGCCGCTCGCCGGTCCGGCGAGACGCTTCTCCTGCAAACTGGCGAGAGCAGTGCTCACCGAATCTTCATCCAGATTCATCACCGGCTCGCGATTGTTTTTCTGGTTGCAGGCATTCACCAGAGCGTTCAGCGACAGCGGATAGTAGTCGGGAGTAGTAATGTCCTTTTCAATCAGCGAGCCGAGAACGCGAATTTCGGTTTCGGTTAGCCGAAGACTCATGAGTTTTATTCTCGAAAAACTTTCGGATAAGAATTGAGGGTGATTGTGGCGCTCGCGGGCGGACATGAGTGTCCGCCCCACACGAGCATTACAGGCTAGAACAGTGCCGTCGGCCTGCGCTTCCAGGGCTTGCCTTTCTCCTGCGAAACTTTCTCCACATCGTTCACGTACGCTCCGGTTTGCGTCAGCACATGGTGCAGATCGTTGCCCACGCTGATGAAGGTGAAACCTTTATCCAGAAATTCGCCGACGCGCGCTGTGCCGAATAAAAACAGCCCGAGAATGACATTATTCTTGCGTGCATGCTCGACCAGTTTCTTGGTCGCCGCATCGAGTTCGGGCGAAGTGTACATGAGCGGGAACTCGTACTTGTTGTAGAGGCCCATCGACATGCAAAGATCATTCTGTCCGAGAAAAAGAATATCGACACCGGGCACCGCGGCGATCTCCGCCATATTTTCAATGCAGGAAGCCGTCTCCACCTGCAGTGCGACGATGCCATCCGCATTGAATTTGCCGGCGTAACCCAGCAGGCCGGCCTTGTTCATGCTGCGCTGCGGAAAATAAACCGAACGCGTACCCACCGTGGGATACTTTGTGCAACTGACCGCCTGGCGAGCCTCTTCAGCCGTATTAATGTAAGGGATGAGAACGCCATCGGCGCCGAGATCGAGCGCCTGCTGAATGCCGGGGCGATCGTTGTAAGAGCCGACTCGAACCAGCGACTTGGCCCCGCCGTTGGCAATGCCGCTCAGCATGGCTGAAAGTTTTTCGTTCTGCATGGGGCCGTGCTGGGTATCGACCAGCAGCCAGTCGTAGCCGCTGTGCGCCAGTTGTTCAACGACGGTGGGGCTGTGCGAGTTGATAAACAATCCCAGCTTCGGGATGCCATCGTGCAGTTGCTTTTTGAATTCAGAGCCGGTGAGAGCGGGTTCGGGCATTACTGTTTTCCTCCTGAGAGCACGTGTAGTCTACCGCAGCGCGCAGCGCGGATGGCGACGCTAAGGCTAAATTATTTGCGACCGGTGACCTGCGGACACAATTCTCCATATCCTTGATATAGTTCCCGAGATACGTTCCTCTCCAAGAAATCCGTTGCGTTATAGTTTATCGACGAAAGAAACGAGAACGAAAAATGCGACTGCTTTTGAATTGGGTCTTGAGCGCGTTGGCGGTCTGGATCGTGGCCCACGTTGTCCCGGGAATTTTTGTCAGCGGCCCGGTGGCCGCGCTGATCGCCGCCCTGGTAATCGGCTTCATCAATGCCACCGTGGGAGTTCTCTTAAAGATTTTGACTTTTCCCCTGACCTTGATCACGCTCGGAGTGTTCTGGCTCGTAATCAACGCCCTCATGCTGAAGTTGGCGTCGGCGCTGCTCTCGCCCGGATTTCAGGTGCGCACATTTTCGCGGCCTTTGTAGGCGCGATCGTGCTCAGCCTGGTGAACATGGTGCTCAAGGCGCTCGTGTATCCGTCGAGGGACCGCAGTTAGAAACTCGGGGTCGTGAATTAGCTCTGGTCTTTGCTCTTCCTCGGCTTCAGCGATTCCCAGTCTTTGTCCGTAAGCGCGCGACCCAGATTGCTGAACTCTCCCGCGCCCTGCAAAAACTCACCGCCATCCATGCGAATGACTTCGCCATTGATGTAACTCGAACCATCGCTGACCAGAAACGCCGCGAGGTCCGCGAGTTCTTCGACTGTGCCGAAGCGGTGCATGGGGTTGCGCTCCAGCGCGAGCTTTTCCAGTTCAGGACGAGGCAACACCCGAGAAAACGCTCCTTGCGTTGGAATTGGACCGGGAGCAATCGCGTTCATGCGAATTCCGCGATCACCCCATTCAACCGCGAGACTGCGCATCAATGCCTCAACTCCAGCTTTCGCCACCGCCGAAGGAACAACATAAGCCGATCCCACCGGAGCGTATGTGGCGGAGATGCTGAGCACCGTTCCCTTATGCTTGGATGAGAGCCAGCGGCGCCCACAAGCCATCGTGGCATGTAGCGTTCCTTGCAGCACGATTCCAAGCACAGCCTCGAACGCACGTGCGGAAAGTTCCTCGGTGCGCGCGATGAAATTACCCGCGGCATTGTTCACAAGAATGTCGAGCGGGCCGTCTTTCCAGATGGATTCGATCATGCTCTCGACAGCGTCGAGATTGCGAACATCACACGGGAATGCTTGAATTTTTCCGGAAGTGGCTTGCGACAGTTCGGTGACAGTCTGCTGCAACACCTCTTCGCGGCGCCCGCAGATATATACCGACGCGCCCAGTTCGAGAAAGCGCTGAGCCATGCCTTTGCCGAGGCCGGTGCCGCCGCCCGTGATCAGGATTCGCTTGTGATGGAGAAGATCGTCGCTAAACATTGGCACTTACCTTTGGGCCTAAGGAGATGACGAAAAACAGCAGATTCCTCGCCGGGCTTCCCCCGACTCGGAATGACAAATTATATGGGAGTCATAGTCGAATGGACGCCGGCGCTGCTGGCGCCGGCGCTACTTATCGCAGGCGACTCGGAATCCATAATCCGCGTAGTGGAACTCAGCGGGGATGCTGGACCTGGCCGAGCAGCGCGCGACTTTCACGTGATGCCGCCATGATCCGCCACGTGAAGATCTGCGCTGTCCGCGCTCGGGCCCCCGGGGATTCCGTTCAGGCGAACTCGCATAGTAGCTGGCATCGTACCAGTCGCTGCACCACTCATGTACGTTGTCGCAAATATCGTATAGCCCAAAGCCGTTCGGCGCGTAGCGCGTGACGGGCTCAGGTCCGGTCTGCCAGCGAGTTGCGTAATCGGGCTGGGACTGCGGCGGCTCGTTCCCCCAGGGAAAACTATTTTGCTCGAGGCTGCCGCGCGCCGCCCGCTCCCACTCGGCCTCCGTAGGTAAACGGTAATTCCGTCCGGTTTGCGACCTGAGACATTGACAATATTTGTCAGCTTCGTACCACGATACGCCTACCACCGGCTGATTCGGATGGTTGAAATTCTGTTCCTGCCAAAACGGCGGCGGTGGCGCCCCGGTAGCGTGCAAGAATAATTCGTACTCGGCGTTGGTGACTTGAGAAGCCGCGAGCCAGAAGGCTTCTGTCCAAACTCGATGCGCCGGCCGCTCACAATCCTGGCCGGAATCGGAGCCCATGACGAACCAGCCTTCCGGAATATCCACCAGACGAGGCTCGGTCAGTGCTGAAGCGCGTCGAGCATGAGCGGGGGGCGCTGTCATAAGCTTCGTCGCGGCTGGTTGCCGCAGATTCAACATCGGGTTAAAGTCTACAGCAAACATTCCACAAAGGGCTGCGATGACGAAACCAAAGCTGCGCTTCAAAGTCACGTTGGACGGTCAGGAAGGCGGAGGCTCGGGAGCCGCGTGGCGAGCGCCGTTCGATGTGCAGAAAACATTTCAGACCCGCGCGCGCGTGCCGGTGCGAGGCACGATCAACGGATTTCCCTTTTCAACGCGGGAAAAATAATAACGGCCCATCGTTGAATCGATGGACCGTTTTTGATGCGTAGAGAAAGTTACTGCACCTGCGCCTGATCGTCGAACTCCACGCCGTCGCCGGCATGGACGTCTTCCATCGCAAATACGATCATTCCAGTCGCGGTGGTTGCCGTAGTTCCGATAATGACGATCTCACCGACTGCACGTCGCGGCAGATCCCGAACATGAATCACCGGTCCGTTCCCCTTCTCAAACAGCTGGGGATCGAAAGATGGCTGTTTTTTCTGCGTGTCTTCGCTGATCGCAGCCCGGAACGAGAGCGAATCCACAGGGTCGGCCAGATCCGCGGAATAGCTGCGGACGGCACGGAAATAATCTCCAACCTTAACTCCCTGGTTCGCTCCCACGTTCATATAGACTTTTTGCCCGGTTCCAAGCTCGGAATCGAAATCTCTGGCCAGCACGATGCGACCCGAGACTTTGCTGCCGACGGGAAGAAATCGGTCAAAGCGCAGCTGCGGATGAAACGGAACCGTGGTTTTCTCGGCGAACGGAATCGCCGTATCTCCCGGGCTAATGGGATCGCACGAATACTCCACTTGAGCTACAGCCGACCTGCTACGGGTGTCGATCACGCGAACGCGCCCAACTTCCTCATAGGGCTGGCCCGTGGCCTTCAGCAGCTTGCGCTGCCCAGGAAACATCTCATACTCGTTAATGTCTTTCAACGCGCGAACAATTTCGTACTCCGCGCCTGCGCTATACCCGCTGCCTGCAAGGTAAATGAGATCGTTCCTGACAAACTTGGTGGTGGTGGGCGTTTGTAATCCGCCGGCGACGAAATTGGAATCGGGCAGATTTTGCTTGTTGATGAACCCGGCGCAGTAAAGATCTGCGTACGTAGGCATGACAATCCTCTGAACCGGGAAACTATCCGGGCTTGCCACTGTTCCTGCTGGCGTCGGCGCCGTATTCGCAACGCTTCCCGACTGCTGGGCCCACATAGCCGTGGCCAGCAATGTAAATAACAGTCCTGTTTTCTTCATGTTACCTCCCAGAAGAGGCACACTGCGCCGCTTCCCCAGACAGATGCCGCGAAATCAAGGCTCAGGCTGGAAGGTAACAAGCAGGTAAGAGGGGGTCAAGGTTACGACGGTGTTAGACTGCACGCGGAAACAGTTTTTTCCGACGAAATTGTGAATCGCCTGTTGCATCTGCAATTCCGCCCCTGTAAGATTCGCGCCGAACCTTAATTATTAAAACCGATTGCTGAACCAGATTGATACGAGATTGATTCAACCCGTTGATTCAAGATGATTTCTACCGCCAAAAATCCCCTGCCCCGCCTTCCCCTGCGCCTGCCCCGGGTTTGTGTCGCCGTGGCCGCCTCCGATGCCGCCGATCTGGTCGAGAAAGCTGAGACTCTGATTCGCGATAACTCCTTCCTGGAGTTCAGGTTGGACTACCTCTCGAAGCCTGCCTTAGGACTTCCCAAGGTAAAACATTTTATCGAAAATCACCCCGGCACCGTGGTCGTTGCCACCTGCCGCCGGGTGGCTAGCGGAGGCCGTTTTCGCGGCTCCATCCAGGCCCAACTCGACCTGTTGTTGAAAGCTGCGGCGGCCGGTTGCCAGTTGCTCGATATAGAACTGCAGACCGCCGTCAAGTGCAAGCCCGCGCAACTTCAAAAGCTCCGCGCACGTTCCGCTTTAATACTTTCCTTTCATGACTTCCGCGGGACTAAGAAGCTCGACGAAACTCTGGAAAAAATGAAAGCTTTCCCCGCCGATTTCTACAAGGTGGTCAGCACCGCGACCACTCTGTCGGACAACGTATCGATGATCCAGTTCCTGGGCCGCGAAGCCGATAAGCAACCCACCGTCGGCATCTGCATGGGCGAACAGGGCATCATCAGCCGCGTGCTCGGAGTCCGCGCAGGCAGCGTCTTCACCTTTGCGGCCGTCAGTCCGGGAGAGGAAACCGGACCCGGTCAGGTCACCGCGCACGATCTTCGCAGCCTCTATCGCATTGAGCAGGTCGATGCCGCCACCCGCGTCTATGGCGTTGCTGGAGACCCCGTGGCTCACTCGCTTTCGCCCGCGATCATGAATGCGGCTTTCCGTCGCGAGAACGTGAACGCGGTTTATCTTACGTTGCACGCCAAGACTCTTAAAGATCTGCTCAACTGCGTGCGAGAGATTCCCATTCACGGCTTGAGCGTCACTATGCCGTACAAAGAGACGATCCTGCCGTATCTCGACAACACCGACTCGCACACCACAAAGATCGGCGCCTGCAACACGGTAGTACGCGCGCAGGATGGCAAACTCTACGGCTTCAACACCGACACATCCGGCGTGGTGCGCCCGCTGGAGCGCCGTCTAAGCACGTTGCAGGATGCAAAGATTCTCGTGCTCGGTGCCGGAGGCGCCGCTCGTGCCGCTGTCTTCGGCCTTAAAGAACGCGGAGCCGAAGTCTACATCCTGAACCGCACCGCCGCTCCCGCGCAAAAGCTGGCGCGGCGGGCTCACGCTCGTTCCGTGAAGCGGGCCGATCTGAAGAAGCTCGCCTTCGATGTGATCATCAACGCAACGCCGGTCGGCATGGGCAACACTCACGAAAGCCCGCTGCAGGAAAACGAAATCAACGCTCGCTACGTCCTCGACATGATTTACGACCCGGTCGAAACCCGCCTCTTAAAGTTTGCCAAAGCGCGCGGCGCGCAGATCATCCCCGGAATGGAGATGTTCGTCTATCAGGCCGCCCGTCAATTCGAAATCTGGACTGGCAAGCCCGCCCCCCAGGACGACATGATGCAGGTCGTAACGTTAGCCTTGCAGGAGCGCGCGGCGCGAGCGGCGGCGGCGACGTCGAGAAAGAAATAAAAGAATACAAGAGACCACAACTAAAAGGAGGGCCAGCGGTAACGCTATAGATGAGCCATTGAAACAGAGTCAAATCTATCGTCATTCGAAAGAAAGAGCTTCATGAAGTCTTCGCTAGCTCTCTGTGTCCTGATGTGTTCTTTGCAAGATAGACGTGCGTAGTCCAGAGCAAACCTCCACCCTCTCTACCCGCCCCTAGCGCATCGACTGCCCCCCCGTTTCACCGCGATGTCGACCCCTCTCTGGTGAAAGAATCGCGGATCTACCATGAAAGTGACGATGCCCCGCACACCGTTGCCCCGGTGAAAGACGACAAAAGGCGTGACCAGCGAGTTCGTCGAGTACGAGGTCGGGGTGCGCAACGATCCCGACCAAGGAAAGTCGCTTGTGCCTTGCTACGACTCCAAGGGCCAGAAGAGGCAAGCTACGCGGGTAGGCAACAAGTTCCGGATGTGCCCTGTTTGCAAGGCCGCAATCGGGAGTTGGTGGATTGGTACCGTTGAGGGTGGCGCGCGGTGCTAATCAGCGGGTTTTGGATTTGGCATTTTCCCCCAATGCGTAGTACTTCGTCAAACTTCGCTTGGGGTCGAAAGGCTTTCTACTTTATTTCTTCTGCGCCATCTTGCGGGAGATCTCTTCCATGAGGCGGGGGCGAAGGTCGGCGAGGACGCTATCGACAATGCTGGCGACATCCGCGGGGGTGTCGCTATCGACCGGAGAGACTGGCTGAGCCATCTGCTCGGCTCCAGCGGCTACGGCCATGGCTGCGGACTCTTGTGAGTGGGGCGTATCGATGTCACGAGACATGGGTGCGGCTGCGACAGCGCCGCTGGTGTCGCGAATTTGACGCCAGGTGGCCCAGGCAGCCGCGGTATCTTTTACATCTCCGGATCCTGGCTGGGAATACACCCTGGGTTCCGCTTGCCGCTCCGCTTCGCTCTGCTCTGACATTCCAGCGGGCATCTGAGGCGTCGCTTGCGCGAAGCTTTCGATCGCGGGTGGCGTTAGGTCTGCACCCCCGGGTGCTTGTGCCGCAGACGGCATTTCATGGTTTGCGGCCGCCACGACTGCTGCTTCGGCAACAGCCGCGGGCCTAGGTTGTTCCACTGCCATTGGAGACTGGTCCGCAGCGGCATTTGCCACGGGAACCTGAGTTACATGAGAGAAGCCAACTGCAGAGGCTATCTCCGTAACAGAGTCGCTGAGCGCGATCTCCGCTTGTTTGGGCTCCGGTTTTTCATCCAAAAACGGTGCGTTCGTCTCGATTGTAGCTTCCTGAGCTTGCGCGGCCTGCGACTCAGCGGCCGGGACTTGCGGACCTTCCTGTACTTCAGCGTGCGAAGTGGCTTCGGGTTCTGGAGTTGCAATCGCTCTGACCGGCGCTTCCGTTAGAACTGGCTCGGGTTGAGAAACTGGCGCTGGGCAGTGCTCGCTCACTTGCTCTGCTTGGGGTGCGCTTGCTGCGCTCGATGCCTCGCCTGCTGGTTCGTTCTGGTACGCGGAGTAGGCCGCGTACGCATCGCGCATTTCCCGTTCGAGAGAGCTGGAAGATTCTACGTTATCCACTGCCACGGCTACGGCCGACCATTGCGAGTCCGACTGGATGACTTCGACTTCCGACTCAATACCACCCGCCATCGTGGCGGGGGCTTCGCTATCTTTTTCTTTCTGTCTGATTTCAGGACCTGATTCTGCGGCTGAGGATGGTTGGGCTTCGGGGCACTTCGCTTCGACAGGCGCGGCTTCGACAAGTGCAGTTTCAACCGCGGCGGTTTCGCGAGATAATGTTTCGGCAGCTGCGGCACCCGACGTTCCATCGGAATGAGATTCAGCCGGAACGTCTGCGCTCCTCATATGCGCAACTGCGGCGGCGATCGCGGAGACTTCTTGCGGCGTGACATTTTCGAAAGGGACGGCCGCGGCGGCCGTCGCTGGCGGATTCGCGCCTTCCGCTTTCGTAGCGATGGGTAGCGCCGGTACCCGTTCGGCTTTTTCCGCCGGGGTTTCCACCACAGTACGAAGGTCGCGATTCATCGGGTTGTAGAACGAAGCTTCTTCTGCGACTTTTTCTTCGGGCTCGGCCGCCTTCTCGTGAGGGAAGGCAATACGGTTCTTCCATCCGTTGGTTTCGTCGTTGCCAGCTTCCTTCGCATTGCCACGGCTGGATTCTTCAGCCACGGCCATCGCGCGCGCAAAGCGGCCCGGTTTGGAGGGTTCGGAGCGTGGCACTATCTTGTCTTCCAGCTTGGAGAGCGCGCTTAACAGCTCACTGGCTTCAAAGGGTTTCACGATGAAAGCGTCGGCGCGCACGCGTTGCGCCTCATCCGGCTTGAAAGGCTCGAGCTTTCCGACGCTGAGCAGCACTGGAATGCGCGCCGTTTCCTGCGATTCTTTGAGGCGCTGGCACACCTCAAGTCCGCTGTAGCCGGGCATGTAAACATCGAGGATGACTAGATCCGGTTTCAGTTCGGCGATCTTCTTAAGCGCGGCCGAGCCATTGTTGACCGCGATCACCTCATAGCCGGCGTCGCTCAGGATCTTGCGCCCCATGTTTTGGGCGGTCACGCTGTCATCGGCAAGCAGTATCTTCCTGGCCAAGGAATTTCCTTTATGAGGGGAGATATCGCGAAGGTAACCTGAGCGTGGACGTAAGTCAACGATCATGAGGAGGTTACCTGGTTACCAGTGGTCAACGCCTTGTGCGTTCGACTCGATGGCACCCGCCAATCCTACTCGCAGGCCAGCGTTAGCCGCCGCAACGAGCCGCCCGCCCAGCCTGAGCCATCGGTCGGCAGGTGCGTGAAGTAGACGTAGAAGGTCTTTCCCAGGATGTGCGGGTCGTCGCCGAGGCCGACTGCAGTGGGGTATGCAGCGATCGTCTCGAAGTTACCGAGCGAAGTGGGCAAAGTCCAATTCAAAGCATCGACAGACTCTGCGTAGGCGAACGTCGTGTCATCGGAGATAATCATGCTGTAACGCTGCAGCGCGCTGTTGAAGTGGATATCGAGATAGCCGGAATATGACGAGCCGGAAATGAGATCGGTGGAGGCTCCTCCAATCGCCGGTTGCAACTGCCAACTGCCTTCGTAAAACTTCTGGAACGGAACAGCGTGCGGGTTCGATCCGAACGCGGCTTGCAGCACGGATGCAACCAGAGCGCGCGCCACCGACACGTGCGTGGTCGTGGTGGCGTGAAGCGTTCCGTTGGCCAGCCAGTCGGGAAAATATAAATAGAAATACTTGCCGTCGGGCGAGAGCACGAGCGGTCCATCCCCGATCTCAAAACCGTCGAGCCCGACGGCATAGGCTTGATTCAGGCGAATGATTTCACCGAGGTCGATCCAGTGCAATCCGTTATCGGAAGAGGCTGCGAGCCCCAAAGCAGCATACAGAGCGTCGTTCGGCAACTCCGCATGATAGGTCACCAGCAGATTTCCTGCGCCTGCCTTGCCAGCGGGAACCTGATAGACCGGGCCTCCGCCCATGTAGCCATAGCTCGGATACTTTGCACTGACGGCGAGATCCGGATTCGGAGAAACGCTGACATCCAGCGGATCGCCTGTGCCTAGCGGATTATCGAGCGTGCCTACAGTGGTGACCACCGAGCCGGATTTATTATTGCCGACCCAATGACCTCGCCACATTTGCCGTGTGTGCGTGCCTCCGTCGCTGCCGAAGAAGGCGTATCCGCCGGTTGTCTTGATTACGCCCAGCGGAGTGTCGGGCCAAGCGAAGCCGTTATAAGTATCGGTGATCGGTGGTTGGGCCTTCTGACCGGCGGCGTAGCGTTGCTTCGGAGTCTCGATGACCTGGTCGGCGACGACCTTGGGAGCGCAGAGTTGCGTGAGGGAAGTTGGTGCCTGCGCGAGAGCCCGGTTCGTTTGGCTCGACACTAACGCGACCGCACTCCATAGAACAAAAAGCCGCATAGCGGCGTTCGGCCCAGGCGACATATCGTGATCCCCCTAGGCCAGTAACAACCCCAGTATTTCGGCCAAGTCGCGCAGGCGCTGGATTTTCATCGCGGCGAAACAATTGGTTCTGACCAGATGGACGGCTGGGTCCGGAGGAAAAAGAACACTCCACTCGCCTGGGAAGAAAATGATCTTCTAGAAAGAGATGATCTTCGCCAGTCCCTTCTTTTTCTTTTTCTTGCTGCTGGAAATATCCTGGTCGCTGGCCGGAGCGGAAGCTGCAGTTGCGCTCGAACTGGACGACCCGCCGCTGGCAGAAGCCAACGGCTGCCCTTGCTGAATTTCGTTGATCTGCACCGGCGGAGGCAAAGGAACTCCCCCGCTTTGGCTGTTGGCGGTGGGCGTAAGTTCGTTCGCGCTGGGCGGCCCGGCGGGCTGCAATTGGTTGGCGCTGGGCGCAGGCGTAGGCCTAAGCTCATTCGCATCGGGCGGCGCCGCGTCGGTCCGGGCGAAAGGCTGGCCGCTCGCCGGAGGTGCATCGGAGCGCGGCGCAGGCTCGTTCGGGGGCGGAGTTCCGCTCTTAATGATTTCCACGCCCAGGCTGTGGTCGCCCGCCGGCGGTCCCATGGCTGCAGTTCCGATTTCTTTCACCACGCCGCTGGCGGCCACGGGCGTGGGCTCGACCAGCGTCGGCTCGCCAACGTGGGCAGCTGCAGCCACATCAGGTCCCTTTTTCAGCAGATTCATGGCCCGGTCCATGGTGTTGGCCTCGCGGCGGCTGTCTTCCTCGGCGCGATTCTGCGCCACCGCAGCCCGCGTAGGCCGCGGGATCGGCTGATGCAGCGCCGCCAGCCTCTTCTTCGCGTCATCACCCCGCTCCATCAACGGATAGCGCGTGATGATCTGCGAATAAGCTCCTGCCGCGTACTTGTTGAGGGTCTCGATCATGTTGGCCTTAGCGGTTTCTTCCACGCAGCCGGCTTGCGGAGCCGTCTTCACACAAGTAGGCCGTGCCCTTACCTGGGCGATCTGCCCCTCGTAATCCTGCCCCAAGGTGAACAATGCTTCATCGGCGTGAGAGTACAGCGGATATTTTTCCACCAGCGACCGGAGCCGCGCAATCGAGGCCGGATACGACTGCCGCAAATAGTAGAACCTGCCGATGCCGAACTCGCGCTCCGCCAGCACTTCCTGCACTTCGAGCAAACGCTCTTTACCTTCCTTCACCAGCTTGGGGTTATCCGGGTACTGCATGATCAGGTTGCGATACTCATCTTCCGCGCGCTTGGCGTGCGTGTAATCGCGATCCGATTTCTCCATCTGCTGGTACTGGATGTTGGCGATCTTCAACTGCGCTTCGGCGGCCTCGGGCATGTTCGGAAAGAAAGTCTCGAAGTCGCGATACTCCTGCTCGGCCTGAGCCAGCGACGCCGTTCCACCTTCCGCATACCACGAATCGCCCACCGCCAGCTTGGCGCGGGCAATGTATTCCGAGTCAGGATAAGTATTGATCAAAGTCTGCAACGTCATGCGCGCCACGTCGAAGCGGTTGTGCTTCATCGCGTCCATCGCCTTGTCAAAGAGGACCTTATCGGGCTGCTTGGAGCCCACGTTGGCCAGGGGATTAACCGACTTCTTGTTAGTGCAGGCCGCCGTGACCAAAAGCAGCAAGCTAAGCGCGACGATCGATAAATATTTACGTGACATTAGGACCTCGAAATCTACTGGAACTGTGTGGGACCGGGTCTTCGACCCGGCTCCGAGCGAAGCTCGGACCTGCTCTATCCACGTGCCATACCGCTTCTGCAAAGAGAGCCGGACTGCGCCCGACGACCGGGTCCAAGACCCGGTCCTACATCTCTACGCCCTACACCTTCTGCAGCGCCGCTTCCGTAGCCGCCTTCAGCAGCGCCTGTGCATTCTTGCCTGGGTCATCTTTATTTGGATCGCCGCTCCCGAACACGGCGTTGCCCGCAACCAGAATTTCTCCGCCGGCCCGCACCACATCGCCCACGGTATCGTGGCCCACGCCGCCATCTACTTCGATGCGGTAAGTAAGCCGGCGCTGGCTGCGAATCTCCGTCAACCGCCTCATCTTGTGCAGTGTGGACTCAATAAACTTCTGTCCGCCGAAGCCCGGATTCACCGACATCACCAGCACATAATCGACAATATCCAGCACTTCCTCAAGCGTGCTCACCGGCGTCGCCGGATTGATCACCACGCCGGCCAGGCAATCATGGCTCTTGATCAGATGCAGTGTGCGGTTCAGATGCCGGCAAACTTCCTGATGTACCGAGATCCAATCGGCCCCGGCCTCCGCGAATGCGGGAATAAAATCATCCGGATGCTCGATCATCAGATGGCAATCGAGCGGCAAGTCGGTAACCTTGCGCAGCGACTTCACCAGCGGAGGTCCAATCGTAAGGTTAGGCACAAAATGCCCATCCATGACATCCACGTGGATCACACTGGCACCGCCCTCGCCCGCGGCACGAACTTGTTCGCCAAGACGGGCAAAATCCGCCGCAAGAATCGATGGTGCCAGCTCAATCAATGGGTGTCTCTTAGCTAGAGCCTGAGCTCTCGTAACCAAGCGGCTTGAAGAAATTCTAACACGCAAAGCGCGCGGCGGATGCTTGTTTGAGGGTGGCCCATTCAAGCCGTCCTTTGGCTTGAGTGGGGCAGCTCGATCACTGAACGACTCCCTCTGCGGTTCGCGAAGCAGCAGACGAACATGCTCCGCGGTAAACGACCGACGACGTAGCAAAACTCAGGGCTTGGGAGCCTTAGTGGTAGTTTGGCGGCGATGCGACCGCATGTGATTTATCGCGGCAAGTGCTGACACCAGCAGCGTGGGGATCACAGCAACATGACCTAGTACGCCTGCCATATCGGGCCAGATTAGACTGGCAGCCGCGAACAATCCGAGCATGCCTGCAAGGCCAGCCACAATCCACAGCAGAGTCATCCAGCGCTTGTTGCTCTGCACCATCGCCCATGTTACGGCACCCAGATATGCAGCGACTGGTAGCGGTGATGATGGCGGCGGCTTAGCGATCATTTTGACTCGTCAGGATCAGCATCTACAGCAGTGGGGTCGTATGCGAAGGGACTCCGGCTTGCAAGTATGCCTTCCCTGTCCAGGGCGTGTATCGCGGACCATATGATATCGGTTGTAAATCCAGTCTGCTCTCTGATCTGTTCGATCACGACTCCCCGTGGGACGGAGCGCTCGATGACTCCTTTGACTTTAGCTACCTGTTCAGGGGATGCCTCTATAGCCGCTGGGGACATGGCACATTTTCGCACACTCGCTGGTTACTGGTTTGGTTCTTCTTCCCGTCGGCGGCTATCAACACAACACCACGGTAACTTTCCCGTCTCTGCCCCACCCGTTAAAAAAGAAGAGTAGGAGGGGAAAAATTGCCAGCCCACATGCTAACGGAAGGCGAGGCGGCGATGGTTGACACGTCCCAGTGCCGTTTTCAGGTGAAGTTCATCTTTGGCGAACAGCGGGCATTCGTTCTCGATCTAAGAATGAAGAAGGGAAAGTTCCTTGCGCTAGACGAACCTGCTAGCGAGGGGAACTTTGAGTACCCGTTCCGTTGCATCTACGCGGCCCTTATTCGCCTTGGCGTATGTCGTGCTGATGAGAAGGTGCTTTGCACCACTTTTTCAGAGGGCACGAAATGGGTTCTCCCAGCAGGCAATGCCTGACTGACACAGCTAGGATTGGTCAATCGGAAGGAAACCATGAAACGAATTTTGATCTTCCTTATGTTTCTGAGCACGGCGAGTTGGGCGCAAAGCGGCGCTTACGCTCCGGTGGATATCGTCCAGAGCGAACTTCAACAGCAACAATTAAATCAGAACGCCCAAGCGCAGTACGCTCAGCAGCAACTCCTTCGCCAACAGACCGAGTTGCTAAAGCAGCAGACCGAGGCGCTGAGGCGACAAAACGAACTCGTAAAGCAACAACAGCAGGCGGCGCTCATGGCCGCGCAAACTCCTTCACCAGCGAACCGTAAGCCGAAAATCGATGATATCGATCCAGTGACCAAGCAGCCGCGGTTCGCCAGTTATGCCGAATACTGAGGATGCGAAGGACGAGTGGCTGATCGGAGAAGCTCTTCGGAGATTCGAGGCCTTACATCAAACCGCTGCCGCCCAGAAGAAGGACGCCGACTGACCGACTCCATTGAGTACGAGATCATCAACTGGGAACCGCGCGAGGTCTGGCACTGCGCTATCTGCAAAAGCTACCGTCATCGTCCCGCCGCGAAGGGCCTGTTGCCAGCAATCTGCTGCGGCCAGACGGCGAAACTCATCACCTCGTACTCGCAGCCAAAGTCCGTTCAACTGACGGAGGCCGTTCGCGCGGCGACCCCTTGAAGAATCCTTGCACTGGCCTTCGGCCCGGAAACCCACAAGCCGCTGTTCATCTAACCTTGTCCACAGCCCATCACTCGCGCAATCATGGTCGAGGCCGTGACGGTTGGCACAAGCCAATTCGCAGCGCTTCGAAGTCCTTTATTTAACGGATTTTGATAGGTAAGCTCTTTGAAAAACGTATTTTGCGGGGAATTTCCTGCTAACCCCATGATTCTACCCCGGGGAGGGGATGGGGGAGGTATACCCGATTCTTAACCAGGCTCCCCACTGCACCGCCATACGCGCAGCCTTACCAAAATTAATTCGCGGCAGCGCATGGTACCCTCGTCGTTCATGTCCGCCGCGCCCCAATTCGCAAGTGCTACATGGGGACTAGCAGCAGTACTAGCCTGGGGCACCAGCGATTTTTGCGGCGGCTATGCCACCCGCCGCGCCAACGCCTTCGTCTTCACCGCAGTCGTGAATCTTGGAGGGTTAGTTCTGGTCGGCGCGCTGGCCGCCGCCAGCCGCTCTCCTTTGCCTGCTGGGCGCAGCCTGGCCTGGGCTCTGGCTGGCGGCATCTCGGGCGGAGGGTCTCTGGCGCTCTTCTATCGCGCGCTATCCACGGGCCGCATGGGCCTGACCGCCCCGGTTGCTGCGGTTCTGAGCGCTGCGATTCCAGCCTTTGTTTCGATCTTCTCCGAAGGTTTACCGGGCAGAGTCCCGATCCTCGGTTTTTTCTTCGCCGCGCTCGGGCTCTGGCTGATCACCCGCACAGAGGACGGCGCTCCTCCCGAAGGTATCGGACTCGCCGTGCTCGCCGGCATCGGGTTTGCCGGATTCTACTTATGCCTGCGCCAGAGCGGAGCCGGCTCGCCTCTATGGTTCGCCACCATGAGCCGCGCCGGAGGCCTGCTGGTCACCGGCTTCATCGTCTTGCTGCAGCGCAGGTTCAGCGAAATTACTGCCGCTGGCGTGCGCTGGGCCGTCCTCTCTGGCTTCGTCGATTCATTGGGCTCTATGCTCTTCATTCGCGCCAGCCAGACCGGGCGCATGGATGAGGCGGTCGTCATTTCGTCGCTGTACCCCGCAGTCACGGTGCTGCTGGCCCGCATTTTTCTGAAAGAACATTTCACCCGTTGGAAGTTCGTGGGCTTACTTGCGGCACTGGCGGCCGTACCGATGATCGCCGCTCAGTAGGACTTATTCCATATTCTAGAATCTGGAATGCAAGCATGGCGCTAATTGAAGTTCGCAATCTGACGAAGATCTATTCTCCCGGCAGCCACGAAGTTCGCGCCGTCGATGGCGTATCGCTGGACATTCACAGCGGCGAAACGCTCGGCCTCGTCGGAGAATCCGGCTCCGGCAAGAGCACGCTGGGACGCCTTATCCTGTGCCTGATCGAGCCAACCTCCGGCAGCATCAGCATCGAAGGCCGCGATCTGCTGGCCGCCAGCCGCGGCGACCTGCGCCGCCTGCGCCGCGACATGCAGATCATCTTCCAGGACCCCTTCGCCTCTCTAGATCCACGCTTCCGCGTAGAACAAATCATCGCCGAACCCCTGATCATTCACGGGATAGATAAGGGAGATCGGCGGCGAATGAATGAGAGAGACCGGGAGAGAACTAGCCGCGAATCGACGAACGAAACAGATCGGCAAGGGCACGACTTCAGTCGTGCCGATTCAGAGGCTCTATCGCAAGCGGCTTCAGCCGCTGAGGGCCAGCCACCAGCGAGAGCCCTCCGCCTTCGCGTAATCGAACTCCTGCGCGCCGTAGGCCTCGACGAATCCATCCTGCCTCGCTTCCCCCATGAATTCAGCGGAGGCCAGCGCCAGCGCATCGGCATCGCCCGCGCACTAGCCCTGCGTCCCAAATTCATCGTTGCCGACGAACCCGTCTCCGCCCTCGACGTCAGCGTGGGCGCACAGATCGTCAACTTGCTGGCACAACTCCAGCGCGACTTCGGCCTGACCTATCTCTTCATCTCCCACTCCATGCCGGTGGTGCGCTATCTCTCGACCCGCATCGCCGTAATGTATCGCGGCAAGATCGTCGAAGTAGGCTCAGCCGAACAGATCACAGAACAACCGCAGCACCCCTACACCCGCACGCTCCTGGAAGCCACTCCAGCATTAGCGGAGTAGACGAGCGCGCCTAGGTAATGTCCATGTGGGGACGGGCGCGTTCGCCCGTCCCGACGAGCGAAGCGAGGAGTCCTCTGCCCGGACCCTCATACCTTAACTGCCCCGAAAACTGTGCCATACTTTCTCAATGTCGAATTCCCACCCCAGCCGCGCCCGAGACCTCATCGAACTGATCCTGGGCTATGGCTCCATTGTCGCCATCATCTGGACTCCCGCCCCGCTCCAGCGCATACTCTCACCCCTTGCCCTCGTACTGACTCTCGCAGTTGTGCTGGCTCGCGGTGAGAGTCGCGATGAACTAGGCGTGGGCTGGCGCGGCCTGATGGAGTCGCTGTGGATCCTGCCCGCGGCCCTCGCGCTCAGCGCCTTGAGCGTATTCGCCGCTGAGAAGACCGGCACGCTGCATCCGCTCTACAAAGGCGACTTCGCCCACATCTCGGGCTACGTGCTCTGGACCATCTACCAGCAATTCCTTCTGCAGGACTATTTCATGGACCGCCTGACGCGCCTCGTCTCCAGCGAAGCCGTAGCGGTCACAATCGCAGGCACGCTCTTCGCCGTGGCGCATCTGCCCAACCTCGTGCTCACGGCGGCGACGCTGGCGTGGGGCATCGTTTCCTGCGCGCTCTTTCGACGCCATCGCAATCTCTGGGCGCTCGGTCTGTCCCAGGGACTGCTCGGCCTGTGCTTCGCCGTGTGCATCCCAGACGCGCTGCATCACCACCTTCGCGTGGGGCTGGGATATCTGCTATATCGCTCAGCGGCGCCAGTCCCGTAAAGGGCGCCGCGCCCTCAGTGAGGCGCAACGCAGTGGGCTGTCATGTCGTTCTCGATGGCCGTCACCGCCGCCAGCCCCGAATCCGGATCGGTTCCGTTGGAGACCCCCTCTTCCTGCACAGCATCGTGGACGGGACGAGCGCGACGCTTCTCTACGTTGTTAAGATACGACCCCGCACCGTACCACACCATAGTGTAAGCCAGCGCAGCTGAGCCTGCGCTAGTCCCCTGGGTCACCGGGGGGGACATACTCACCGCTGCCTGCAGTCATGCTTCGACCATGTGGGACCGCCGGCATCGCCTTCCTAGCCATCCTTGGCTTAGGGGGCTTCGCTCCAACTGCGTCCGCCCAGTTCGAGACCCGCTCCGCCTTTACGACGGGCCAGACCCCGCTCTCGGTAATAGCCGCAGACTTCAACCACGACGGCAAAATGGACCTCGCAACGGCCTCAGTAACACGCACCCTCGAGGTCCAGGTGTTCCTCGGAAACGGGGACGGGACCTTCGGGTCTCCCACTCTCTACGACGTTGGGGCCGGGACTGGGCCGCTCGCCGCAGCAGACCTGAGACACGACGGAAATTTGGATCTTGTCGTGATCAACGGTGTGGCCGACAGCGTGAGCGTGCTGCTGGGAAACGGCGACGGCACGTTCCAAGCGCCCATGAACTTCGCCACGCCCCCTGGCCCAGTCGCACTCGTCCTAGGCGATTTCAACGGCGACGGAAAAATCGATATAGCGACGGCGGACGTCAGTAGCAACCAGTGCCTTTGCGTGAGCGTTCTGCTCGGCAATGGAGATGGCACATTTCAGGAGCCGCCGATCATAACCCCGCTTACGGTTACTCCGTACTCCCTAGCCGCCGGGTACTTCAATGCCGACAAGAACCTTGACCTGGCGGTTCCACAGGATTTCGGAAGCAATTCCGACGTTCAGATTCTGCTTGGCAATGGAGATGGCACGTTCCGAACGGGCGCGAGCTACCCCGTCGGACCCCAGCCTATGTCAGTGGTCGCGGCGGATCTCAACAAAGACCACAAAACCGACCTCGTAGTTACGGAGTTCGAGGGCATCGGCGTAGCCGTCTTCCTGGGCAATGGCGACGGCACCTTTCAGCCGGCCGTGGAGTACCCGGTCATTGCTCCACAGGGTGTTGCCGTTGCCGATCTCAACGGCGACGGGAACCTGGACATCGCCGTGGCCAGCGACGACAAGGGATACTCCGGCGCGGCAGCAGTCCTCCCGGGCAACGGAGATGGGACCTTCCAGAACGCGACGTACTACACCGTGGGAAGCTTCCCGAGCGCGATTGCGATCGCCGACTTCAACGGGGACCGCGAACCCGATCTAGCAGTGGCTGCCGAAGACAGCAGCCGTGTATACGTGCTGCTGAACACCGGAGAAGTTAGCCTTTCGCCCACTACGCCCATTGAGTTTCACGGCCAGAAAGCAGGCACCAAAAGCAAGCCGCAGGTGGTCACGCTTACCAACAGCGGCAAAAATGCGCTGACGATTTCCTCGATGAAGATCATAGGCGAGTTCGGCATGACCTCGACCTGCGGTACCAGCGTCGCGGCTGGCGCCAACTGCACCATCAGCATCGACTTCTCGCCGAAGTCGCAAGGCCCGCTGCTGGGCAGCATCTCGATCCGCGACAGCGCCTCGACCAAACCCCAGGTGATCGAACTCAGCGGCACCGGCGAGTAATTGATTCGTCCGTAAAGACTTCAGCCCAAAACCACAGCCCAAATCCAATCCACTCTGGCATGGGTAATGGTCGAGGCCGCGACGGCCCGGTACTGGCGCTAGGGCGAAGCTTCCTCGATGTGCACCAGGATGTAACGATCGGGCGTCGAAACTCACTATAGAGGCATACGGTAGTGCGGATTTTCCTAACTTTCCGGAACGCCCAATAAAAAGGAGTTTTAGATGTTTGCCCGTAAGGTTGCTGCTCGATTGAAACCCGATTCGCTGAACGAATTCACCAATCTCGTGGAGTACAAAATTTTGCCTTGGCTGCGGCGCCAAAAAGGCTTTCTCGATCTGATCGTCCTCGCGTCTCCAAATAACGGTGAGGTCGCCACCGTCAGCTTCTGGGATCGCGAAGAAAACGAAGCGGCTTTCAGCGCAGCCGGATATCCCGAAGGATTGAATACTCTGGGAGACCTGCTGGACGGAGCTCCTTACGTAAAAACTTTTGAAGTGGTTAGTTCAACTCTACAAAGCAGCAGCCTGACGATGGCGGGAATCTCTAAAACCACAGCCCCCAAATCCAGTCCACGCTGGCATGGGTAATGGTCGAGGCCGGCACACGCCGATGTTCACGCCAGGCGCGCCCGTAGAAAATTCCTGCGATCGTCGCCAGCAGCACGTAGCGCCAGTTGAAATGGGCGGAGCGTTTGTTGAAGTGCGACAGGCCGAATAATATCGACGCAATCGCCAGCGCCGCGCTCCGTCCCACGCGCCGCTCAAGCAGGTTCTGCACCCAGGCGCGAAAGAAAAGCTCTTCCGGCACCGCGGTAAAAAAGAATATCAACACCCAGCGCAGCAACGCGCTGCCGATTCCCGGCAAATTTTTATGAGGATGGATGAAGCCCAGCGCCAGCCCCAGCACCATCACCGGAGGTGTAAAGAAAATCAGCTCGCGCAGGCCAGTCTTCCAGTCGCTCCATTTCACATGGAAATCAAAACCGGTCCCGCTCAATTGCCGGATCGCGAGAAACCCATACAGTCCGGCATCTACCAGCAGTAATTCATTCAAAGCGCGCAGCCCGCTCGGCCACGCGCTCTCAAACCAACGCAAGTCCACCGCCAACCCAAGTGTTAAAAGGATGAAGGCATCGCGCCAATCGCCGCGCTGCTCGGGGTCCGCCGCAGCGGCGCGCATCAGCAACACTGTAATCGCCACAGGCAGCAAAGCGTAAAGAGCGAGCCACTCCCAGAGAAACATGTGTTGCGAAATGGAAACCATGCCATAAGGCACGGCCAGCAACGCCGGGACGCTCGCCCGCACCGCAACCGGCCAACGTCGAACGCCGCGAGCGATCCGCTCAGCGGCACAGCCAAACGCCACCGCCGGAGCCAATTCCAGGACCAGCGCCGCAGCCGCAACCGGCGTCACATTCTGCACTTGGACATATTAATGCCCGTCGCGGAATGCTGAGGCAACCGTAGCGCCGCCGTCGCGCTGTCCGGCGGGCGTCACGCCCGCCGAGCCGACACCCAGGAAGCCTTCGCCGCCCCAACTCGCTTGTCTTGCCGCCGCGTCCCGGCTAGAATTCCTTCTCGGTTTAGCCGAAGCCCGATAGCTGAAGCCCGAAGCCCGGTTCCAGGAGGACAACATGGCCGCCGCTCCGCTCCCCCCGCAATACGCAAACACCCCCACACCCGAACCCGCTCGCCTCTCCGAAGGCGCGCGCCTCATCGACACTTTCATCGCGCCCTCCAAAACTTTCACAGACCTCCGCCGCAATGCCAGCTGGTGGGGACCATGGCTGCTCATCTCCATCTTCTCGCTGCTCTTCGTCTATTCCATGGACCGGCAGATCGGCTTCGACCAGATCAGTAAGAACGAAATCGCGCATTCTTCGCGAGCCGATCAGTTCGACAAATTGCCGCCCGAACAGCAGGCGAAGCAGATCCAACTCTCCAGCACCATTGTTCGCGTCTTATCCTATGGCAGCCCAGTGATGATCCCGCTGTATTTTTTGGTCACCGCCGCAGTGCTGTTCGCGACTTTCAAATTCGCCGCCGGGGCCGACCTTTCTTTTAAGCAGGCCTATGCCATCGTTTTCTATGGAAGTTTGCCAGGCATTATCAGCGCGATCCTTGGAACGATCTCCATGTTCGCCGGAGTCGATCCCGAAGGCTTCAACGTAAACAATCCAGTGGCGACGAATCCCGCTCATTTCATGGATCGCGCCGGAAATAAATTTCTCTACGGCATGGCCTCCAGCCTGGACGTGATCGCCATCTGGACGATCATCCTCATGGGCATCGGCTTCGCCTGCAACAGCAAAGTAAAACGCTCGACCGCCATCGCCATCGTCGCGGGATGGTATTTGTTCTGGAAGCTGGGCGCCGCCGCCCTCGCTGCCAGATCGTAAGCAGAGAAGCAAACGGTAAAGAGAAACGCTCTTGCTCGGATCGACTTTCGGATCGACTCAAGGAGATTTTATGAAAAGTATGCCGTCCTGGTTACGCTTCGCCGTGATTCTTATGTGTATGTCTGCAGCTTTCTCCTCGAAAGCGCAGACTGCGCCCGCATCTTCATCTGCAGGAGCAATGGCCGCGCCACAAGCTTCCGCGCCAACGAAAGATCCCGTGACCGCCTCCCTGCGCATGCTGCTGCCGCGCTCGCGCAATAACATTCTTGGCGCCATCACGGCCATGCCCGCCGACAAGTTCAATTACAAACCCACGCCCGATCAGACGACGTTTGCCCATCTCGTCGTCCACATCATCGGCTCGAATAATTCGGGATGCTCGAAAGCGGCTGACATCCCAGCGCCAAAAGTTGAAGAAGCCAAGGAGACCGACTCCAAAGAAAAGCTTCTAGCCGCCGCCACCGCCTCATTCGACTTCTGCACCGAAGCGCTCGGCAAGATGGACGACTCAAAGCTGGGAGACGACATCGAGTTGTTCGGCGGACGCCACTTCCCCCGCGCCATGGCCTCCCTGGGCCTCGCCAGCGGCTGGGCCGACCACTACGCCGCCGCCGCCCAATATCTGCGCCTCAACGGAATCTTGCCGCCATCAGCGCAGCCCAAGAAATAGTTTTGAAAGGGCGCGGCTTCAAGCCGCGCCTTAGATCGCGCAAAATCAACGCTGGCTTCAGCCGCCGCGGGAATGCTGTCTAAGCGAAATGAGGCGAGCGGGCGACGAGCCGCGCCCTTTCAGATCTTATTTAATCTGCACAAGTTCGCCAGCAGACGCCGCCGAAGTCATTAACTCCGCCGGCCTCTGAGGCGCACGCCATCCATCAAAAATCGAAACCTGATGCACGCAAGAAACCGTGCAATTGGGGGCGCAGCCTTTCTCCGTAAGATATTCGCGGCGCATATCATCGCGCGTGTAAGTCGCCAGCGGAACTCCCGGATACCCGCGCTGCTGCGAACAATAATGCACCAGCCCGTCTTCGCAGATGTAGAGATAGCGCGCGCCGGCGCGGCAACGCCAATCGTTCGGCAGTCCCTGCGCAATGTTGTCCTGAAAAGCGTTGATGCGGGTAAAACTGCGCTTCTCCCACGACTTCATCTCGTCGTAGATGCGGCGCTCTTCCTCGCCGAGCGGCTGCAGTTGGCCGCTGCCGTCGTGAATAATTCCAATGGTTGAACTGAAGCCGAGGGCAATGGCGCGCTTGCCGATAGTCAGCGCGTCCTGCGGATTCGAAATTCCTCCGCCCACCACGGAATTAATGTTCACATGAAACTCGGCATGCTCCGCAAGCGATTGCAGCTTCTTATCGAGAACCTTCAAACTTTTCTTCGATACGTCATCCGGATTCACGTTGTCGATGGAAATCTGCAGCCACTCCAGCCCCGCGCGGTTCAGCCGCTTGATTCGCTCCGGCACCAGAAAGTAACCATTGGTAATCAGCCCGGCGATCATGCCATTCGCCCGAATCCGCCGGATCACGTCATCGAGTTCAGGATGCAGCAACGGCTCGCCGCCCGAAATCGTAACCACCGCCGTGCCCAGCGCACCCAGCTTATCAATACGACGGCACATCTCTTCGGTCGGCACCGGCTTCGAAAAATCGTCAAACTCGTTGCAGTAGGTGCAAGCCAAATTGCAACGGCGTACCGGAATAATATGCGCCAGCAACGGATGATCGGTCGAAGTCAGCGCACGCGCGGCCATGGCCGCTCCGCGCAGGTTGCGGCGCAGGGTCTTGAAACGGCGGCGCAAAGATGTAAATGTCGATGGCATGGACTGAATACTCTTATTACAGCATGGATACCGGATGAATGCAGACTTGGCGACAGCGGTCGGCGAATTTGGCGGGGCGAACGGCGTTCAATGCGCTGCGGTTCGAGCCTTCACTTGATGAGCCTGGGGCATGATTCAAGGCTAACGCCGCAATCCAACAACGCCTATCCCTCTACCGCTTTCCGCACCGCAGCCCGAGCCAGAAGCCGCGTCGAATCGAGCGTGGGCAGCGGCGACGACTCCGGCGTCACCAGCAACGGGACCTCGGTGCACCCGAGCACCACCGCGTCACATCCTTCATCGCGAAAAGACCGGATGACTTCCGTGTAGTATGCCAACGACCGCGGCAGGAACTGAGCATTCACCAGTTCGTCCATGATGATCTTATCCATGTGGATACGCTGCTCCGCGCCCGGAACGCTCTGTTCTATGCCAGAGGCCTTCAGCGCGTCGCGGTAAACCGGACCCTCCATCAGATAGCGCGTGCCCAGAACTCCGAGGCGAGTAAAGTGGCGGCGCTGCGCTTCTTTGGCAACTTCTCGCGCAATATGCAGCCAGGGCCGCGGCGAGCGTTTTTCAATCAAATCGAAGGCCTGATGCATGGTGTTGTCCGGACAAATCAGAAAGTCTGCCCCCGAGCGCGCCAGTTTATCCGCGGACGAGAGCATCAGTTCGGCAACCGCCGCCCAGTCGTTGGCGTAAATATGCTCCATATATTTCGCCAGCGAGTGTGAGTGCAGCGAGACCTCGGGATGATCGTGCGACCCCAGCAGGTGCGTGCCTTCGATCGATATGGTGCGGTAGCACAGCGCTGCTCCTTCGGTGCTGCAAGCGACGATGCCGATGTGTTGGGACACTGTTAGTTCTCAGTCTCAGAAGAGGCTACGCGAGCACGGAATCGTCTGCAAGCGTCATTTTGCGTTTGAACCGTATTACCTCTGTGTTCCCCTGTGTTCTCTGTGTTTAAGATTTTCGGTTTAGATTTTCGCAGGCTATCTCGCAGCCGCAGCATCGAAGAGATTCAGGAATTCCAATTTCTTCTCCGCCGGCAAAAAAGATGCTTCGAAAGAATTGCGCGCCAGCTCCCGCAAGTGTTCATCGGTAAAAGCGAAAGCTTGTTGCGCACGCTGGTATTCGCGGGCGAGCGTAGTGCCAAAGATCGCCGGGTCGTCGCTGTTGAGCGTGATCATCACGCCGTGATCGAAATAACTCTTGGCCGGATGCTCATTGAGGTTGGGGCAGAGTCCGGTGCGCAAATTGCTGGTGAGACAAATCTCGACCGGAACCTGGCGCTGCGCCAGTTCTTCGACCAGGTCAGGATCGTGGAACGCCGTCAGGGCATGGCCAATGCGCTCGGCCCGCAAATTGAGTGCGCCCCAAACCGATTCCGGAGGCCCTGTTTCGCCGGCATGAGCCGTCAAGCGCAAGCCGTGGTCCTCAGCCCAGGCGTAAGCGTCACGGAAAATCTCCGGCGGAGCCTTCTGCTCGTCGCCGCCAATTCCGATACCAACCACTTCGCGATCGTGATAGCGTACGGCCAGTTCGAAGACACTTTTTGCCGCTTCAGCGCCAAACTGCCGGACCGCGTCAAAAATCCAGAGAAGCGAGACGCCGAAATCGCGCGCTCCACGGGCGCGGCCACGATCCAGGCCTTCGAAAATAGCGGCGAAATCCTGCTTTCGCCACAGGCAAACCCCCACCGAAACGTACACTTCGGCGTGCAGCACGTTTTCTTCTTTCAGCCGCTGCATCAGGCGATAGGTAATCAGTTCGTAGTCGTCGGCGGTGCGCAGGTGCTCGGTAATGTTCTTGAAGGCGATCAGGAAGCTGGGAAAATCGCTGTACCGGTACAGCGCTCCAACCTCGGCCTGGGTCACGCGTTCGCCGCGCCGCTGTCGAAGTTCCGCGAGCGTCGCCGGTTCGATCGCACCCTCGAGATGCAGGTGCAACTCCGCCTTGGGAAGTTGGCGGAGGAAACTACTCGGCGGCCGATCAAGCGCGGAAGGCGTCACATGATGATTGTAGATTCTCGCAGCAAGATTTGCGAGGGAGTGACAGTCGGCTGACCTCAGACTTCGCACCTCAGGCATCCGTCCGTCGGACGCGCGACACCTGAAGAGACGGCGTGTAACTATAAATCGACCGCAGAGGAAGGGCTTCTAGCTGGAGGCCGGCGTCTGACGTCCGTCGGCTATTTCCGTGCGAACTCGCTTCGGTGGCGGCTGTAGAAGCAATAGATCAGCAGGCCCAGTCCAAGCCAGATCACGAAGCGCAGCCATGTGATCACGGTCAGTCCGAACATCAAGCCGCCGCAGAGGACGATCGAGATCAGAGGGAACCACGGCACAAACGGCACTCGAAACGCTCGCTTGCGATCCGGTTGCCTGCGGCGCAGGATGATCACCCCAAGCGATACCAAAACGAAAGCAAACAGCGTTCCGATGTTGGCCAGGTCGGCGGCATCTCCAATGTCCACGAGGCCTGCGGGGATTCCCACGGCGAAACAGGCGATCCAGGTGGAAATGTGCGGCGTCTTGAATCTCGGGTGCACCGCGGAGAATAGCTTCGGCAGCAATCCGTCGCGGGACATGGCATACCAGATGCGTGCCTGCCCGTACTGAAACACGAGCAGAGAAGAGATCATGCCCGTCAGCGCTCCGATCACGATCACCGAGCGAAACAGCGGGTGCACTCCCAGATACTTCATCGCATAGGCCACCGGCGCTTCGGCGGCGGCACCGGAGACGAAGGTGGTGTACTTCATCATCCCGAGCAGAACGACGGCTACGCCCACATAAAGCAGCGTGCACACCACCAGCGACATGATGATGCCGAAGGGCAAATCTTTTTGCGGATTGCGCGATTCCTCAGCAGCGGTGGAAACCGAATCGAATCCAATGTAGGTAAAAAAAACGATGGCCCCTCCGGTAACGATTCCGGCGAAGCCGGAAGGCGCGAACGGCGTCCAGTTCGCGGGCTTCACCAGCATTCCACCGACTACCAGGAAGGTCAGGATGGCGCCGATCTTGACCGCCACCATGATGTTGTTGGTCTTCGCCGACTCCTTCACCCCGCGCACCAGCAGCAGCGTGAGAATAAAAACGATCAGAAAGCCGGGGAGATTGAAATAGGCGCCCGTCCACTGCCCCCCGGCCCACACTGGACTCGCAAATTTTTCCGGCAGATTGACGCCGAATACCGCCAGTTGCGCTTTTGTATAACCGGCAAAGCCAACCGCGACTGCGACGTTCGAAACCACGTATTCGAGGATGAGGTCCCAGCCGATGATCCAGGCAAAAATCTCGCCGAGTGTCGCGTATGAGTATGTATAGGCGCTGCCGGCGATGGGAATCATCGAGGCCAGTTCGGCGTAGCACAATCCGGCAAAACTGCAGGCGATCGCTACCAGAAGAAACGAAATCGCAATCGACGGCCCGGCGGGCGGGCGTCCGTGCATAAGCGCTCCCGCCATGCTGCCGGTGCGCAGTAAATTCACGATTACGTCGAGCGCCTGCGCATGCAGAATGGACGGAGCCTGGAAATATTCGCCCGCGGCCGCGGTGCCTGTAAGGATGAAAATTCCCGAGCCAATAATGGCTCCGATGCCCAGCGCCGTCAGCGACCACGGCCCAAGCGTCTTCTGCAGGCGCTGCCCCGGAGCCTCGGAGTCGGAAATCAGCTTGTCGATCGACTTGCAGCACAGGAGTTGGCTGTCAGAGGTGCGAACCGTCGCTGGAGGTTCCGTGGATGATTGGGACAAGAGGTTGTGGTCTCCTGAACAGCAATTAGCCGTCAGCACTAGCAACTGAGCCGGGGCGGATTTCCTTTTGATTGGAAATCGCCCCGGCCAAATGCCAAGCGCTTAACTCGCCTTACCGCTTCGATTGTCCACGCGCCAACTTCTTCACTTTGCGCTTCTTCGATCCGCGGGCGTAGTCGCGGGGCTTCTTGGGCTTCTCCGCCTTCGACTTCTTGCGCGCGGCGCGTTTTGATTTCTTCCGTTCTTCTTTTGTCAGCTCAGCTGTGTTTGCCATGATTGCTGTACTTGTCCTCTTCTCTATGCAAATTGTCGTTTCCCGCTCCACGGCTCTTACCGCGAGCTTTTACTCACTCTGCGTTCCTAACTAGAACGGCGGGAAGCGATCTCTCGATCCCCAGCATTCAATATCGTCGCTCCAGAATACCTGACCGTCCTCATTGGTTTGTACCACGCGAGCGCCTCGCGCCACCGTGAACTCTACATAAGACCAGGTAGGAGACTTCGGATCCTGCTTCTGTTCTTCATCCAAGACCAGCGTGTTCCACGTCCTGCAGTCGCGGGCATTGTTCGGATTCGGCGCTGTCTGCGGGTTTACGGGTTTGGCCGTGTAAAAATTGTCGAAGATCAGGCCTTCGGGCTCGAGATTGCCATCGGAGTTAAGAACTTGCAACTCAATCGCGAATTGATAAACATCTACCGGCTTGCCCGTCCCCACCTCGGTATCGTGATGAAGCCACATGCCCTTTGGCGTGCCATCGAGGATGGAAAAATAATCGTAAGCGGGCTGCTTCGGCTCGGGGGCTATGGGAGTCTCCGGCAACAGCCGTCGGACGCCGCTCGTGCCGAATCTGCTTTGCTTTGCGCAAAAATCGAGGATGCCGCCAACACCATCATCAGACCCACCAAACCCGCTCTGACTCCGTTTCTCATCACCGTTTCCCCTGGGATTGCGATTGCCCACACTGCCATGCGGCTAAGCTCGCTCCAGTTGTGCGTACTTCTCCACTAATTTCTTCAATCCGAAGCGAGGGAATTGTACCGTAATCTTGGCTTCTTCGCCTTCTCCTTCGCGCTGGTAGACAGTTCCCTCGCCATATTTGGGATGGCGAACCTTCTGCCCGGGGCGAAATCCGCGCTTACCGGCTGGTTCTTCCACGGGGGTTTTCGGCAAGCTAAATTTCTTTCCGCGGCTGGCGAAGAACTCGGCAATATTCTCGATGGAGTTGTAAGGCTTGGCCGGAGCCGTGGTTTTCTCCCGGCTAGTTTGCCCACCATTGCGCTTCCAGCTTGCGCTCTGGTCTTCATCTTCGTAGGAATAGTGCGTGTCGCCCGCGTCATACACCGGATGGGCAGGGGCGCCTGTCCCCCCACCGCCCGTTCTCCCATAACCCGTCTCGCGATAGCCGGTCCCCGTTCGAGCCGTGCGTCGAGTTCCCAACTCTTCGACCAACTGGACCGGAACCTCTTCTAAGAATCTCGAGGGCACACTCGCCTCGGGCAAGTCGGTGCCGTATCGACGGCGGTAAACTGCGCGGGACAGAATCAGCTGATCCATGGCACGCGTCATTCCGACGTAGCACAGCCGGCGCTCTTCTTCAACGTCGTCAGGTTGAAGCATCGTTCGCGAATGCGGGAACAGTCCTTCTTCCAGGCCGCTGAGAAACACCAGCGGAAATTCCAGCCCCTTGGCCGCATGCAGGCTCATCAGCGTGATTTGCGCGCGCTCGTCGTAATCGTCGGTGTCGGCAATCAAAGCTGCATGATCGAGAAACTGGTCGAGCGCCTCGCCGCGGTCGCGCGAATCAGCAGCCGCATTAACCAACTCGCGCAAATTCTCGATCCGCGAAAAAGCCTCCGGCGTATCCTCAGCCTCAAGCAGCTTGATGTATCCGGTCCGGTCGATCAGGAACTTGAGCAGTTCGGCGGTAGAAGGCGCAGCCACGGGGAAAACCGCCCCGCCCAAGTCCGCCGCGCTAGCGGCAATCGAAGCGTCAGCTTCGGCCGCAGTGCCGTCGGCAGTAGCGTCGCCCGCCGTAGCGCCGGCGTCTCGCCGGCTGTCGTGGAGGCGTCCCACCTCCACGCCGGCCTCCAACTCCGAACTCGCCGCACCAAAATCAAACGAAAAATTCTCAAACTCGTCGGGATCAAAAGCAGCCGCATCATCGGATTCTTCTCCGTTCTCGTCCGCGGGGCTGCCGTCCCTGAAGGGACTCTCGTGATTCGCCGCTCCGACCCCGGCCTCACGTCCGGGGCTAACGAATTCCGTCCCCTCGGGACTCGAAAGTTGATCTGCCTCTTCTTTAGTCCCTCCATTCTCCAACCGCTCCACAAACGTTCCCGCCAAAATCGCCTGCGCATCCAATATCAGTTGTCGAAAGCTCTTCAGCGCCGCGAGCGCCCGCTGCGGCAGCAGTTGCCGTCGAATCGCCTCTCCCACCGCGCCCCACAGCGAGAGCCCGGTTTCAAGCGCGAGCCGCTCCAGAGTTTCGATCGTCCCTTTCCCAATGCCGCGAACCGGCGTGTTAATCACGCGCAGCAATGAAATCGAATCGTCCGGATTCTGAATCACCTTGAGATACGAGATCATGTCTTTGATCTCGGCGCGCTCATAAAAAGAAAATCCGCCGACCACTCTGTATTTCAATCCGTAGCGCCGCATGGCTTCTTCAAACAAGCGCGACTGAGAGTTCGTACGGTAAAGCACGGCTGCGCGCGGAGTTTCGCCGCGCGAATTTTCCCCGCGCCCGGCCTCACGCAGATATTTCGCAATGTGATCCGCGGCGAAGAGCGCTTCATTCTCTCCGTCCGGAGCCTCGTAATAGCCGATCTTCGTCCCCCCCTGCCGCGAGGTCCAAAGATTCTTGCCTTTGCGCCGAAGATTGTTCGCCACCACCGACGAAGCCGCCTGCAAAATATTCTGCGTCGACCGGTAATTTTGTTCGAGGCGAATAATCTTGGCCTCGGGAAAATCCTGCTCGAACTCCAGAATGTTTCGAATGTCAGCCCCGCGCCAGGAATAGATCGACTGATCCTCATCGCCCACCGCGCAGACGTCTATGCCGCTCGCCCGCCAGCATCCTCATAAGTTCATACTGCGGACGGTTCGTATCCTGATATTCGTCGATCATCACATACTGAAATCGGCGATTGTAATATTCGCGCACCGGCGCAGCCGTCTTTAAAAGCCGGGTGGCTTCCAAAAGAAGATCGTCGAAGTCGAGAGCATTCGCCTTACGCAACTCTTTCCGGTACTCCTCGAACAGATGCGCGATCTTCTCGGTTTTCGGATCAGCCGATTGCAGGTAAAGCTCCTGCGGACCGAGCATATGATTCTTCGCCCACGAGATGCGCGAGAGCACAATCCGCGGCGTGAGGTGCTTGTCATCAAGCCCCAGGCGCCTCATGATGCCTTTGACCACCGACTGCATGTCGCTTTCGTCGTAGATCACGAACTTTTTCGTATGCCCAATCGGGGGCTGGCCGGGCGTAGCCGAAGGAATCTGCAAGGCTTCAATATCACGCCGCAGAACGCGCACGCAAAAAGAATGAAAGGTCGAGATGACCGGCTTGGCGATGCTCGATCCGCCGACCAGCTTTTCCACGCGCTCGCCCATCTCCGCGGCCGCCTTGTTGGTGAAGGTCATCGCCAGAATCGATTCCGGCATCACTCCCTTGTGCTCGATCAGGTAGGCGATGCGGTAGGTGATGACGCGCGTCTTCCCGCT
Organism: uncultured Acidobacteriaceae bacterium; assembly: GCA_963789875.1. Taxonomy (GTDB): domain Bacteria; phylum Acidobacteriota; class Terriglobia; order Terriglobales; family Acidobacteriaceae; genus Sulfotelmatobacter. The sequence goes on from CAWBMI010000004.1 coordinate 1,244,096, forward strand.
CCCCGCGCCGGCAAGGATCAGCACCGGCCCCTCGGTAGTTTCGACGGCCTCGCGCTGCTGCGGATTCAGTTGATCGAGAAAAGACAATGCGGAAGTGGCTCCGGATGCGATGCTTCAATTTTACAGGAAGTATTCAAATTGCTTATCGGCCCCGTTTTCCGGAAGCCTCATATTTGCACCCGGTTATCCGCGATTCGTAATAGCTTGAGATCTTTCTTCGATCAGCGGATGGAATTGTGGTATCTTTGGCGCGTTCAGCACCAAGAGCCAATAGCAATTTTCTTAACTCAACCAGGAGGTGCCATAATGGCGCTCCGGGCCCTGGCAATTGTGGTTATCCTCGGCTGCGGCTTATCGCAGTCGTCATCCGCGGGTACACCCAATCCCGACTTGGCCGGACGGGCGCCAGCGCAGGACTCCTCGAACAGCCAGAACTCACTAAAACCGAACACTAGGCCCCCGCGCTCGGTTCAACTGGCGGCACAGAATGGATCGGGGATGACCGGTCTGGCTTCTTTAAATACCAGCAGCAAAAATCCGCACGCGACTGATGTATTTGTCGGATTGAGTCAGGCCGATCCCAACTCCAGCTACTTTACCAATATGTATTTCGGCAACTGCTCTTCGCCGGGCGATGTGGCTTACATACTAAACAGGCTTGAGAACGGCCGATCCGACACCACTCTTTCCTCCCTCTATTACGAGTTATTCGTCGACTCAAACGGCAACGCTTACCGCGGACCTTACGCCATCCTCGTCAGCCGGACTGCGGACAAGAAGACTGCAGTTGCTTGCGGCGACCTGCCGGGACCGGGCCAGGCGCCCGCACTGAAGGCAGAAGGTGCCCCTGACAAATCCTCCTCTGAAAAGCCGCAAGCCTCTGCGGCACAAGCTGCACCGACCATTGATCTGGTCGCTTCGGATGGGACCACCGTAGCCGCCAAAGTCTGGTTTAGCGCCGCAGGGCCCAACAAGACGCGAACAACCGTGAAACTGAGTAATCCCAACTCCAAGGGCAAATACTCTGCCAATATTGTTCTCGGGGTTTGCGAAGATCCTGGCAGCGAAGCGTTCAGGCTCGGCAAGTTTCAGCATGGCGCCTCACTCACCAATCTTCCTGTCAGCTTCTCGACGTTTACTCGACCTGGCAGCGCCAACCGTCAGCCCTACGCGATCATTCTTTATCAAGGCCCGGATACTGGGGGCCCGCGTCTGGCTTGCGGCAGCTTCACCGGGGGCCGGTGAACACCTGACTTTCGCTGGACAGCAAGAATCGCCGCCTGGGCCCGATAGTTGCAGGCTTTGAAAGAGCTTGCCCGACTCAAAGAATCGAGTTCTTTACACCCAAGCCGCCATTAAATGCCCCACTCCGCCACGAACCATCAGCCCATCTTTGCGCTCTCCGAAATACCGCGCGTTAAGCTCCTTGCCTTGTAAAAACTCAGTCCGGTGAAACCCCATCCCCATTAGTTCGGCCTGTAATTTTCCGGGGTCGAAAAATAACTGAAAAGGCTCTCCTGCGGCAGCAACGCGTTTGGAGAGCGCATCGAGCGCTTCTCGCTGTCCCACATTCAGAAGCGCTGGATCAATCGCAAAATCAAACACCACGCCGCTTCCCGCCGGCATTCTCGCAATAAAGTTCAATGTGCTCATGCACGCCTCGCGCGTGAGATAAGGCGTAACTCCCAGCCAGGAAAAAAACGCCGCCGCACCGTCACCGAATCCGGCGCGCTCAAGTCCATCTTTCAGCGTCTGCCGTTCAAAGTCGATAGGAACGAAAGTCAACGAGGCCGGAACCGCAATGCCCGCCGCTTGCAACTGCTCGCGCTTCCAAATCTGCGTCGCGGGATGATCCACCTCGAACACTCGCAACCCCGGATAAGGGTTGCGGTAAGCGAAGGTGTCGAGGCCAGCGCCGAGAACTACGTATTGCCTGACTCCGTTTTCGACGGCGCGGGCAAGCTCGTCCTCGGCGTAGCGGCTGCGCGCCGCCATAAAGGCGCGGAAGGCCCGCGCGAAAGCATGATGCTCTTTGGGATTTGTGCGAAGTTCCTCCGCAGCCTCTGCGCCAATGATTCGCAACGCTAGCGGATCATCGAGAACTCTGGGTTGGTCGAGAAGTTGATGCGCCGCCCGGCGAATCGCCACTCGCTGCGCTGTCCTGCTGAAATTGCCTTCGAGCATCTTCCAGCCTACAGCCCGGCCACGGCACGCGCCTCTTTGCACTCGTGGCACGGACACACCTCGCGCAAGAACTTCCACGAATAAATGCCGAGGTCGTGATCGTCATTCCACTTGAAGCGAATGGCATATTTTCCAATGCCCTCCGCCGAAAGCGGCTTGGCTGCGGCTTTGAACATGGGCAGCGCGCCGGGAGCCAGTTTTGGCGGCTCTCCGCGCTCCCGTCCGGCTTTGCCGCGCTCTTCCTCGCACATGGCGCAAGGGCAGGCGTCGCGCAAGAAAACAAATGGATAGTGCGAGACATGGCCGTCCTTCCACTCAATATCCATGCCTGTACCGGTGCTAAGATTGACTTTTACGGACTTGGGGTCGGTAGCCCAGGTGGGCACCTGAAGCGGAGACTGCATGGCTTCAGTATCGCATAACAGAAAGTTGTCCGAGAGATTTGACCCGCCTACTTGGAAGTCGAAGAAGAGGATGTGGAAGCCTTGGGGCTGGTAGCAATTCCAATCGCCAGCCCACCTACGGCCCCGGCGAAAATGCCCATCAAAGCTAATGCCAGTGTGCTTTCCAGAATCGTTGCCTTACCGCGATTTTTGTTCGATCCCCACATAACCGTTACTCCTGTCGGCGGAACTACAACTCACAACAGTCTACATCGAGGCCAAGCACGAGGTCGAATGCCAACCGCGAAAGTAGCGCCGCCGTCCCGGCGGCTGTCGGGAGGGCGTCCCGCCCGACCGGGCAGCAAGCACCCAGACAGCCGGTAGTGGTGCAGTTTGGCCCTCTACGGCGCGGTGTCATCCTGAACGGAGCCGTTTTTCAGGCGAAGTGAAGGATCTCCCGCCCAACCGGCTTGGCGTGTAAGCCAAAGTACACCACCACCGTCCAGCCTTCATTTGTCCCCAGGCCCCAAATCCGGTAAAATAAATATTCACCCAAAGGCCCTGAAAGGACCGACAGCAGTCATGGCTCAACAATGTGAAATCTGCGGCAAGAAGCCGCAATTCGGAAACCGCATCAGCCACGCCCACAACGTCACCAAGCGGCGCTGGAACGTTAATCTCCGCCCCGTGCACGCCCGCGTAGGCGCTGCCACCAAGCGTATGCGCGTCTGCACTTCCTGCCTGCGCAGCGGCAAAGTCGTCAAAGCGTAAGTCCAGATAAGACCACAGAGAGCCCCCTGTGTACTCCGTGTCCTCTGTGTTTAGGGTTTGCCCTTGCGCTTAGGGTTTGCCTTTGCCTTATTGCAAGCCCAATAACTGCACGTCGAAGATCAAAGTGGCGTTAGCCGGGATCGGTCCCCCAGGCGTACCCTCAGCGCCGTAAGCCAGCTCCGGAGGGATGCGCAACTGCCGCTTACCTCCCACCCTCATTCCAGCAACTCCCTCATCCCACCCCTTGATCACTTCGCGGTTGCCGATGGTGAAATCAAAAGGCCGCCCAGCGTCGACCGAACTGTCAAACTTCTTGCCGTTCGTAAGCCAACCGGTATAGTGCACGCGCACATGACTGCCCTCTTTCGCGGTGTCGCCGTTGCCCACTCGAATGTCCCAGTAAATCAGCCCCGAGGGAGTCTTTACTCCATCGCCAGTAACCTTCGTCGGAGCGGCGGTGTTGGGAATGGAACTTTTCTTAGCTGTGCTCTGCGCCACGAGGTAAACCGCCGTCACCGCCAGGACGATCATAATCGCCGCAACGTACTTCATCTTGCCGCCTCCTTCAACACATATTAATGGCAGATGCGAAAAACGTGAACTACAATTCCCTGACGGCGCTGTATGTCAACGTGCCCGCGTGGGGACGGTCCGCCCTCGGCCATCGGTCGGGCGAAGCTCGACCTCCCTCATCAACGCGCAAAACTGCCTCACTAGCCGAGACTCCCGGCAAGCTCTCAGTGATGTAATTGGCTCCCTACCCCAGCGCGATCACATCGATCTCCACCAGCACATCTTTGGGCAGGCGCGCGACCTCCACCGTCGAGCGAGCCGGAGGCGCGGTGCTGAAATATTTCCCATAAACCTGGTTCATGGCGGCGAAATCGTCCATGCTCTTCAGAAAAACGGTGGAGCGCACAACTTTCCCCAGCCCGCTGCCGGCAGCTTCCAGAATTTCCGAAAGATTGCGCAACACCCGATCGGTCTGAGCCGCCACATCGCCTTCAACCACTTGTTGCGTTGCAGGATCCATTGCAATCTGGCCCGAGACAAATACAAATCCATTCGCCTTGACAGCCTGCGAATATGGGCCGATCGCCTGCGGAGCATCTTTAGTGGAAATAACTTCGCGCATAAAATTCCTACTTCAATCCCGTAACCACATAGGCCTCCGACAGCACCCGGTCGTAGTCGTATGCGTATGCGGTCCCATCGCTTGAAAAATTCGGCGGACCCACTCCGTTGATCCCCGCCGCTGCTTCCGTTCCAAAGGTTTTCCAAAACTCCATTTTTCCGGTCTCAATGTTCACGCGGTAGATTTTCGCCGCGGTCTCGCTCTCCTGGCTGGGGCCGGCATACACGGATTTTCCATCGGGCGACCAACCATTCACGAAATAGCTGGAGTCGAGCCCCGGGATCGGTCGCATCCCGCCCCCATCCAACGGCCAGATTCCCCACTTCCCATCCGGCCCCACTACCACCGTACTTCTGCCGTCGGGCGAGAGGTGCACACCGGCAACTCCCTCCGGAGTAATAGCCTTGGAATCGCCTCTCCCCACATCAATCAGATAGTCGCGCGCTCCATGTCCGGGCTCAATGCCCGAAGCCAGCACATGCTTGCCATCCGGCAAGAAACGAACCCCGCCGTAGCTAACGGCGTCGTGCGTAAGTTGCCGCGCCTCACCCGCTCCCGTCGGCACCAGCATGAGCGCTCCGCCTTTGGCCGGCTTTGTGATTACCCATTTGTTATCGGGCGAGATGGCACCCGCCAGCCCCTCACCAATTCGCGCCGGCGGAGAGCCATCGGTATCGCGCAAAAAGACGGTGTAATTCGGCCCGCCGCCGTTGCCTTCTTCTTCGAAGATGATCTTGTGGCCGTCCCGGCTGATATCGCGCGCAATCGACCATCCGAACCAGCCCAGTTCACGCTCTTCTTTTTCCCCCGGTGCCAGACCGCGAATCCCTATCCGTTCCTGATGCGTAACCATCAGCGCCGTTCCGTTCCGCAGATCCTCGATCCAAACTCCTCCCGGCACGTTCGTGATCGTCCGCAGCTTTCCTGAGAGGTTCACAGCACGCGGGTTCGACGCGGCGCCACTGTTGCTCGACGTAAACCAGATTTCATCCCCCGCCGGAGACCAGAGAATTCCCTCCAGCGTCGTCCAGCCCGACGAAAGTATCTTTTCTTTTCCCTGGCCATCTGCCGCAATTACCGCGACCGAGCCTTCATCGTCGCCTCCCGGATTTTCGTGGTCGGCAAACGCCACCCATTTCCCATCCGCCGAAATCTTCGGGTGGCTGATCCAGTTGATAGTGTCGAACAACACTTTGCCGATGGGATATTCCAGACGCCAGTGGTTGTTTGCCGAATCGTATCGCACCACCGCCATATTCTCGCCATTGGCGGACCAATCGGCGTCCTGCACGTTGTCCAGCACTTCCCGCGGTGTGCCCCCACTCAGCGGAAGCCGTGCCAGCGTCCCGCTGCGCGCATAACCGCTATAATCTACGGTTTTGAGACGAACGGCTAGCTCCCCGCTTTTCGAGATCGAAAGCAGTTCCGCATTCTTCAGCCCCAGGTCCCGAGCTCCCGGATCATCCGAGCGCGCCATATAGAGCTGCCGGACACCTCCATCCCACGCGGCGCTGTAAACGATGCTGCCGTCGGGAGTGAAGCGCGCATTCCCGATTGATCCCGTGCGAAACGTGATCTGCTTATACTCTGCCTGCGACGCGGGACCACCGCCTCGGCCCAGCCACCACCCCAGCGCCAACATAATCAGCGCGAGAGCCACAGCGCCGGCTAAACCGGCGACCAGTTTGCCACGCTCCGGCGCGCTTGAAACCGGCGTCAATTTTTGTGTGGTGCTCGATATTCCCGAAAGATGTTCTAGATCAAACGCAATGTCGCTGGCCGAATGAAAACGCGCCTCCGGATTTTTCTCCAGGCAGTGCTGCACAATGCGCTCCAGCGCCGGAGAAACATTGCGATTAGTCTCGTTCAGCTCCGGAGGATCTTCTTTCAGAATCGCGCTCATCGTATCGGCGGCCGTCTCGCCGTGAAACGCGCGCTTCCCCGCGATCATCTCGTAAAGAATCGCGCCAAAAGCAAATATGTCGGAGCGCGCGTCCAGCGCTGCCCCGCGCACCTGCTCCGGAGACATATATCCCGCCGTGCCCAGCACAGTGCCGATCTCGGTTGCGTGCGTAAGAGTCTGCCCGCCGGCCTCGGCCTGCGTCAGCTTGGCCAACCCGAAATCCAGAATCTTCACCCGCCCATCTTTGGTGATGAAAACATTATCCGGCTTCAGGTCGCGATGGATGATTCCTTTCTCGTGCGCCGCAGCCAGCCCATGCGCAATTTGCAAAGCGTATTCCAAGGCCCTGCGCACCGGAATCGGCCCGCTGCGCAGCCGCTCCCGCAAAGTCTCGCCCTCAAGCAACTCGGAAACAACATAAGGCGCGCCGTCGTTCGTGCCAATATCAAAAACCGCCAGAATGTTGGGATGGTTCAAAGCAGCGGTAGCCAGCGCCTCTTGTTCAAAGCGCCGCAGCCGGTCCGGATCGGAAGAAACCGCCGGCGGCAAAACCTTAACCGCAACTTCGCGCTTGAGCCGGGTGTCGCGGGCACGAAAAACCTCTCCCATCCCGCCCGCCCCCAAAGGAGCCACAATTTCGTAAGGACCCACGCGAACGCCAGAAGTCAGGTTCATCGGTGGCGAGATTATAACCCGAGCAAGGTACGGAGAAATCCGAATTCGAGGATGGGTAGTGGTGCAGTTTGACCCTCTCCGGCGTGGTGTCATCCTGAACGGAGCCGTTTTTCAGGCGAAGTGAAGGATCTCACGCTCAACCGGCTTAGCGCGTACGCCAAAGTGCGCCATTACCCGAGAACGTTCGGGAACGGCACGACTTTTTAGTCGTGCCGTTAGATAGTTGAAAATGAGTCAGCGCTTTAGCGCCCGGGGAGGGCCAAGGTCACCCATCCACTTTTAAATCTTCTGCAACCGCTGCACCTCATGCACCCCAGGAATCTTCCGCAACCCAGCCATGATCAATTCCAAATGTTTAAGATCAGAGATATCCAGCACAATCTCCACGCTAGCCTGGCTGTTCTCCGTACGCGCGCCAATGTTCCGGATATTGCTCTGCGCATCCCCGATCACGCTCGTAATATTCTTCAGCATCCCGAAGCGATCGTCGCAGTAAACCGTAAGCTTCACCGGATAAGCCGTCGGCGTGCTCTCATCGCGAGCCCACTCCACATCAATGCGCCGCTCCGTCTCATACATCAGCGTAGTCACATTCGGGCAATTCACCGCATGCACCGCCACGCCCTTGCCCCGCGTGATGTAGCCGATAATGCTCTCCCCGCGAATCGGATTGCAGCAGCGCGCCCGGTAGACCAGCATATCTCCCTGGCCTTTGACCATGATTGCGTTGTGATCGCCAAACACGCGCCGCACCACGCTGGCAATCGCGCCCGGCTTGCTCGAAAGTCCCTCAGCTTCAATATCGCCCGCCATCGAAGGCGTGGCGCCCGCCGGCAGCAGCCGCGCCAGCACCTGCCGCGCCGAATATTTTCCGTAGCCAATGCCCGACATAAGATCGTCGACACGCCCGAGCCCATAAGCTCCGGCAACTTTCAGCAACTCTTCGTCTTTGATTTCCTTCAGCGCGATGCGATATTTGCGCGCCTCTTTTTCAATCACCTTGCGCCCAATTTCAATCGCCCGCTCGCGCTGGTGCAGGTTGAGCCAGTGCTTGATCTTGTTGCGCGACCGCGACGACTTCACCAGCCCCAGCCAGTCTCGGCTCGGCTTGTGACCCGTCTGCGTAATAATTTCGACGATGTCGCCCGAGTGCAGCTTATGCCGCAGCGGCACCATGCGCCCGTTCACCTTTCGCGCCCACGCACGTGTGTCCAACTTCGGTATGAATAGTGTAAGCAAAATCAATCGGCGTAGCCTCGCGCGGCAGCACCACAACCTTGCCTTTCGGCGTAAACGTATAAACCTCTTCCGGATATAAATCCACTTTCAGCGCGGTCAAAAACTCATTAGGATCGCTGACGTCCCTCTGCCACTCGACCACCTGCCGCAGCCAAGCCAGCCGCTGCTCATCCTGCGCCGACACCGGACCGTCTTTATATTTCCAGTGGGCCGCAATTCCTTCCTCGGCCATCTTGTGCATCTCTTCGGTGCGAATCTGAATTTCAAACGGCGTCCCATCCTCCGTAATCACCGAGGTATGCAGCGACTGGTAAAAATTCGGCCGCGGCATGGCAATGAAATCCTTGATCCGCCCCGGCACCGGCCGCCAGATGTTATGGATGATCCCGAGCACGGCGTAACAGTCTTGGAGCGAGCGCGTGATGATGCGCATGGCAAACAAGTCGTAAACCTGCTCCACCGAAATATGCTGGCGCTGCAATTTCTTGTGAATGCTGAACAGGCGCTTAATGCGGCTCTCAACCTTTGCCTGAATCCCAGCCTCTTTCAGCTTGTCCTGAATGATCCCTTGCATCTTCGCCAGGAAGACTTCGCCCGGCTTGCGTCGCGCGTTAACCGCTTTTTCCACCTGCTCGTAGCCTGCCGGGTCAAGAAAGAGAAATCCAAGGTCCTCCAGTTCACCGCGAATTTTGCCCATGCCAAGCCGGTGCGCGATGGGAGCGTAGATCTCCAGCGTCTCTTCGGCAATCTTGCGCTGGCGATCAGGCTGCAAATGCTCGAGCGTGCGCATATTGTGCAGGCGGTCGGCAAGCTTGATCAGCACCACGCGAATGTCGTCGACCATCGCTAGCATCATCTTGCGCAGGTTTTCGGCCTGCGCCTCTTCGCGTGTAGCGAAATCGATTTTGCTGATCTTGGTGACGCCCTCCACGATGTGCGCGACCTGCTCGCCAAATTCCTTGCGGATATCGACAATCGTCACCGAAGTGTCTTCGACCGAATCATGCAGCAGCCCAGCCGCAACCGCGACTGGGTCCATCTTCATCTCGGCAAGAACCAAAGCTACTTCGAGCGGATGCACCAGGTAAGGTTCACCCGAAGCCCGGCTCTGGCCCTCATGATGTTTCAGGGAATAATCGTAGGCTTTCTTGACAATGGCCAGATCGTCCTGCGGACGGCTCTCCTGCAACCGCTTCATCAACTCGCGGAATTTGGTGAGCGTGAGTGCGGTGGTAGCGATCTGTTGGCGGAGACTCGCCATGTAGGATTATAGCGTGCAAGCAGAGGCGACCGATGCTGAGCGCTGACGTGAATCCCTCCTATGGGCATAGCAGAGATCAATGTGGGGACAGCCGCAGCCTGCCCTGAGTGGGCATGGGCCTTTGGCCCACCAAAGGAAATGGAAATGTGGGTGCCCCATTTCTCGCGCGTTCTTTGCGCGAGAAGTGGGGATTTTCGACTGAGCGAAGTCGAAGCGAGCCTGTTTCCCACTTGCCCACAAAGCATTGACGACAAGGAAGTGATAGCCTGCTGCACGACCGTCCGCGAAGTCCTGAAAAAATACAACCGCCTGCAAAAGTGAGGTCGAGAGTCACACAAAAAGTCCTGTCATTCCGACCGGAGCCGGAGCGAATGCGACGGCGGAGTGGAGGAACCTGCTTTTGACGGTGCCCCATTTCTTGCGCGCCTCTGCGCAAGAAGTGAGGATTTTCGACAGAGCGAAGCCGAAGTGTTTGTCCGCGGCGCGAAGCGCCGCCCCGCAAGTGTGGAACGGACACTCCTGTCCGTTGCCTTTGACGTTGATCTTGATGTTGACGTTGATGTTGACCCGAGGGCGCGCCACGCTCATCGCTCTATTGGCACAGCGCTCGGGCCCGACCCGCGTCGAACGCCCGTGCAGGCCGGCACTCCTGGCCTTGTGCATACCCGGATCGCCGCCTTTTCCATTGATTATATGCGGTATTGATTAACCACATTTGTGGTACATTCATACCACATGCTCGATTTGCGCTCGAAAGCACGCCAGCGACTGCTGGCCTACTATTTCACGAACCCGACCGCGCGCCGCCATCTGCGCGACTTGGCACAACGGCTGAGCATCGATCCCTCTAACCTGTCAAAAGAATTGGCGCGCCTGGAAAGCGAGGGTTTATTTCAGTCTGAGGTAAGTGGGCGCCAAAAGTACTTCCGGCTCAACCGGGAGTATCCCCTCTTTGACGAAGTGCGCAGAATCGTCGCCAAAACGATTGGAGCCGTGCCCTTGATTGCGCAGGCTCTCAACAAGACTGACGGAATTGACGAGGCATACCTGTACGGCTCTTTCGCGCGTAATCAACAGGACTCCGCCAGCGACATCGATGTACTCGTAATTGGCACGCCCCGCGAGCAAGCCCTGGCCCAAGCCGTGCAGAAATTGGAGCGGCAACTGGGACGCGAAATTAATTACACGGTTTTAAGCCCAAAGGAATTCGTGCACCGCCGCGCCCGAAAGGATGCTTTTCTGGAAAACGTCTGGCACAATCGGCATATTCCCCTTGTCGGTCCCGATTGCGACATCGGAATCCTTAGCCCCAAATGAAGAAGGTAAAGCCACACGCCATCGATTGGGGGCTAATGTGGGGACAGCCGCCCCCGGGCTGTCCGCGGCGCAAAGTGCCGCCCTGCAAGTGTGGAACGGACACTCCTGTCCGTTGCCTTTGCCGTCGAGGTTGATGTTGACGTTGTTGTCGACCTCAGGGCGTCCCACCATCATCGCGACGGGGATCGACTTGCGCCGCGTGCCTATCTTTGGATGATCTGCGAAGGGGCAACCCGCCGGACAGCTTGGCGCGCTAGTATGCGAGGCCCAGGCGCGAAGTTAAACCGCGCGCAGCCTTCTCCTCATCTATGCCCAGATGGGTCAGGATGAGCAAAGTTGCGAAGGCCCTAAGCCGCTGATTGAGGTTATAGGCTGCGATTGGATCGTCTACGATCCGATTTATCCTCGGCCTTAAAACTTCATTGTAGTGAGTAAAATAGTTGCGCAGTCGGCTAGAAGCTGGAGAAACCTCGACAGATCATCCACGCCCAGAACCGCCTGTATAGTCTCGGGCTTCAGTGTCGCGCACAGCGACCGAAGGCGCTTCTTCAGCGAAGGCTCATTTCCAAACTCGAGCACTCCCTTCAGTTTCTCCACAAGGTCACGATCGGTTCCCTCGGGAATCGCTCCCTCGAGCGCATCACGAACGCCTTCATATTTCTCAGCAGCAACGATTTCGCCTCCGTAGACCCTGCGATGAAAGCTTTCGATCGCCTGCATGAGATTGAGGAAAATCGTCTGCTGGTACCGCTCGGGGTCGAACATCGTGCTGAGAAGCAGCCCATATATGGGCTTCATTTGCTCCGAACGTTCAAACCACGACTTGAATATTCCCCTTTCGCGCGGGTCAAGCACCCTCAAAGGGAGCGGCATGTCTGGGGCACGGATCGTCACGGATTTGTTCTGGCGCGACGGCGAGAAAAAAGCCACTGACTCCTGCCCGAATTCCATCCGAATCTTTTTCGCGTACACCGCCCCTCCCACCAAGAGAGACAGAACACTGCAAAGCTGCCCAACAAGATCCACTGCTTCCAACATTGGGGTCGGTGCGGGGAATGTGACCTCGAAATGGCAGTGCGTGGAACAACGCGCCTCGCCGGGAGTTAGTTGGACTGCTACGGCTCCGAAAAGTGCCAGCGCGCTGTACGGTCGATCGGCCTCCACCCTAAGGAGCTCTAGTCGCTCGGCAGGGACAGTGATATTGAACGCGCCCGAACAATCGGGGGCCGTCTGGATTAACGACGCGAACGCCCAATCCTCGAGATGCGTGAGGCCCACAAGAATCCGCTCCACTTTGGGCACTGCCTCTCCAAACGCCGACTCGCCCACGAGCAGCTGATTCGCGGCAAACTCACATGAGTTCCAGCCAACACTCAGAGTAACTATCTTCACAAGGATGCACGATTCGCCCTCGACCGTCTGTCCGACGATAACGGAAGGCCTAAAACTAGTGCCGAAAATCGCCCCTGGCGTTTGAAGCTCCTCAATGGCAAACTTGCCGTCCAGCACCAGCCGTATTCCGCTACCGGAGAAAGTCAGCTGACCGGGAATCGCGCTCGCCTCTTCCCCTGGGAGCCAGAAGCGGCCCCTTGCGGAAAACTCATCGAATACCGACAGCTCGGAAACGTGGGCCATGATTTCTGTTCCTCGGGCCAGAGGAGCGCGAACTCAAATTTAGTATAGAACCTGGGCGCTGCCTCAGGCACCGGCGATAAGCCCGCGAAGACGACTTCCTGTGACGTCTAACCTTGCCATCCACAGCCCCAACATCCGATGATGTTCGCGGAGGCAATACGTACATCTTAATTCGCATCGCCGAGCGCCGGGGTTAACTCGTCTGTTTCACGGATTTTGATAGCTAAGTGCTTTGAACCTTCAGATTTAGGAGGATTTTCTTGCTAACATGATGATTCCAATCCCGGCGTAGTAGGGGGTGGTGCACCCGTATTATGCAAAAGTAGTAGGCACTATGCATAAGCAGTGGGCACCGTTGATCTCCGGAGCAGAACGCCAAGAAATATGCCCTTCAGGCTCGCATGAAAACCTTCCCGGAACCGAGAGCTCCTGAACCTGGCATTTCATTCGCTTCAGAGTTTTCAACGCTGTCAGCAATTTGTTCGCTCTCTCCGCAAACTGCTAGAGTGAAAACCTGCAAGCTATGAATTCCAGAATCCTGGTCAGCGGAGCGTCGGGGCCGATCGGTGCAGCGCTTCTGCCTTCCCTCAAAACGAGTGGATGCTCAGTAGTACGGCTCGTGCGTGGCGCAGCCAAGGGCAACGGCAACGGAGAGATCGCATGGAATCCGGAGCAGCCGCTGGTGCCCGAGGCAGTCTCCGGCTTTGACGCGGTGATTCATCTCGCCGGCGAGAGCATTTTCGGGCGTTGGACTGCGAAAAAGAAGCGCAAGATCCGCGACAGCCGCGTGCTGGGCACATCGAATCTGGCCCAGGCTCTGGCCCAATCTCGAGAGAAGCCCAAGGTTTTTATCTGCGGCTCGGCGATCGGTTACTACGGAAATAGCGGCGATGAATCGTTAACGGAAGCTAGCGCGCCGGGCACGGGATTCCTGGCTGAAGTCTGCCAGCAGTGGGAAGAAGCAACCATGCCCGCCGTGCAGGGCGACATTCGCACCGCCCACATTCGAACCGGCATCGTTCTTAGTCCAAAAGGCGGCGCGCTCGGCGCGATGTTGACCCCGTTTAAGCTGGGACTCGGCGGCCCCACCGGAACCGGCCGGCAGTGGATGAGCTGGATCGACGTACAGGACATGGTGGGCGCGATCCATCACATCTTGAAAAGCGATCTCATCCAAGGGCCCGTAAACATGGTAGCGCCCACTCCGGTTACAAACGCAGCTTTCGCCAAGACGCTGGCGAGTGTGCTCTCGCGCCCGGCGATTTTTCCCTTGCCCGAGTTCGCGGTAAAGCTGGTCTTCGGCGAGATGGGCGAAGAGTTGCTGTTGAGCAGCCAGAAAGTCGAAGCCGGGAAACTGATCTCGACCGGCTATCCATTTCGCTATCGGGAGCTGAGGGCGTCGCTCGAAGCACTGTTGAAAAATTAGCCCTGCAACCGACCGCCAGCTATTAGTTCGATTGCCTTGGCCCATCGGCTGAGCGGTTCATCTCTTCCAGCAGTTTCTGCAGCAACTCGGCGCGCTGATCAGTGCTAAGTTCGCGCTGCAATTCTTCGAGGGCAAGAGCAACGATATGGTAGTGATGCGCGCCGGCGAATCTCGGATCGGTAGTGATGTTGAGCCAGAGTTTGTGCATAAGCTCGACATCCTGCGGGCGCAGCCGCGGAGTATGCGGTCCAATCGTATACTCGCGCGTGGTGCCGTCGGGCGCAACCACTTCCAGGCACAGCCGCGGACGCGGCTCCGGCATGCGCTCCCAGGCATCGCCGGTGAGCTTGGCCTGCTCGTCGGCGCTGAGTTTATTCGACAAGCCGCAGATTACGCGCGCGGAATCGAGACGCGCTGCGGTGACCATGATGGCTTCGAAAACATCCGTCGCGGGAACCACAAGAAGTGAAATCGGCTTGCCTTCTTTTTCGGCAACAGCGACCGCGGCCGTGAAGAGCTCCTGCTCGTAGTGGTCGAAGACCTGGCTCGCTTCCATCACTTCGCTGCCGCTGAAGCTGTGCTCGCGATGGTAAAGGCGCGCGCTCATGACGATAATGTCCTCTTTCGCAGTGTTGGTGTTAGCCAACACCTGCCGAAGATAGTAAAGATTCCGCGGGTCGCGCACCGCGACCAGAGTATTTCCCGCACGCACACCCATAGCCCCGCTGCCCAGTTCCTGATTGCCGTACACACGGAACTGGTCGAGTTGCTCAGGCTTGCCGTGACGTTCCTTGGTGACGTGTCGTTCAGAGAGAGTAAAGATCGTGAAGAAAACGCCGCTGAAAATCACTCCGGCGATCGTGGCTTGATACTTTGTGAATAAATTAACAACCGCCGTAACCAGCAAAACAGCGGAGATCGCAATCAACCCCACAGGAATTTCGGTTTTGCCGAAGTGCAGGTTTCCGGGCACTTTCCAGGCGCGGTTGCCGGGCTCGGTGAAGCGCAGCACGAGCACCGCGATCGACTTCATGGCGAAGCTCCAGATCACGCCGAAGGCGTAGAGCGCCGCCAGCACATACACATTGCCCAAGCTGAGAATGATCGTGAGCAACTGCAAGCCTACGATCAGATTGATGATGCGATAACTGGTGCCGAAGCGGTGATGCGGCTTCTGAAACCAACTGGTGAGCACTCCATCTTCGGCGACGCGATTGAGAACTCCGTTCGCGCCCACGATCGAAGTATTCTGCGCACCGGCGAGAATGAGAACACCCACCAACACCACGAACCCGTGGAAGAGCAGCTTTAAACTCTCGGGACCGGCCAAGTACATCGCAATCCCGCCGATGAGGTTGGCGAAATAATCCGGCCGCACCTTGTCAGGGATAATCATCACCGCGAAGAACGAGACCAGCGAGGTGAAAAGCAGGCTATAAATAAAAATCACCAGCCCGGTCTTCTCCAGATTCTTCAGCTTGGGGTGTTCGATCTCGCGGTTGACCTGGGCCAAAGTTTCTTCGCCGCTCATGGCCAGCACAGAGTGGCCGAAGCCGACAAAGAGAATGATCCATGTGATACTTCCAAACCACGTGCCATTCAGCCAACCCAAAGATTCTTTGTTGAGCGGAATCACTCCCGCATGCAGCGGGTTCGGGGGCAGCACAATAGGTGCGCGCAAAACCGTAATAGTGCACCAGATCAGCAGAATCACAACCATCACGGTGGTGATGACCATGATCTGCAGCGCTTTCTGGCTGGACTCGTGCATGCCCTGTGTATTCTTCCACCAGAAATAAGTCACCACGATCACCGCCAGGCCGGCTGCGAAGTGATCGTCGGAAAAATGCAGCGGGCGGTGCATGTACACGCCCATGTCTTTGATGAAGCCGGCGAGGTATTGGCCGGCGGAAACGGCGCTGATGGGGCCGGTCAGGACGTAATCGAAGAGCAGGGCCGAAACCGAGAACTTGGCCAGAGTGCCGCCCATGGCCTCCTTGACCACGCGGTATACGCCGCCGCGCACGAACATGCTGCTCGATTCAATGTAGAGCGCGCGCACGGCATAGCTGAACAACATGACCCCGAGGATGAACCAGGGTGCGCTCTTGCCGATGACCTTTTCTGCGTCACCGCCCGCGTAGTAAGCCGAAGACGCAAGATCGGAAAGAACGATGGCGGACGCCCGCCAGAAGGAGATGAAGGTCAACATCACCGTGGTGGCGACGAAGACTTTTATAACCGGTTTGGAGCCTTCAACGGAGGTTGCCATGCTTCCAGGAGTGCGGAAAACCTATAAAGTAAACTCATTGAAGATAGCATAGGGTGGGAGTTGGGGGTCAGTTTCGGGTGAGCTTGTCGACGATACGGTAATGCGAGATGGTCTGGCCGATCATTGGAGTGAAATCTTAGGACTGGAGCTAGAGTAAGTCAATGAAAACGCTGAAATTGGCGCGGGTGCGTAAGAGTCAGTCGATGGTAAATCGCTCACCGCCTTACGCCAGGAGAGTGCTGCAGTATGGGAGCAGGGGAATTCTACTCCGCTCGTTCAGGAACGCCCCGAGGTGAGCGGGTGTGATGCGAATCGTGCCGGCGGACCGATCTCCGTCGGCCAAGCGCGGTCTCAGCCCCTAGCTCCCCACTGCAAGGTTATTCACACACGCTGCATTCAATCCGGGAGATGCTTGTATTTTTCTTGGGCTTTCGGTCTTGGCCTCGCTCTTGGAGAAAAGTTTCGCTGTGATTAACATTGCCGCAAATGTGACGCTCAAGAGTCCGAACTGTCGCCATCCGCTTAGCATCGAGGCATTGCCCAGCAACGTTAGACCCGCGAAGCAAAATAGAAGATGTACGCAAAAAACCTGCAGCGACGATTGTCCCAAGAGCACCAGAGGCCGAATCGCTGCCGATTTCGTGACCGGTTGGGAAAGGATCAGCAACGTTGCTACTGCCGCGAAATCGAGCAGCCTGATCGGGCCGAGATGCCACTTGTCGAAGAGAAACTCGGATGCACCTAGTTGGAAGCCGTGTTCGAGCATTCGCCGCAGGATGAAGCAAGAGACACCGATCACCACTGCAGGAACAAGCGCCCGCCTGGCCCACTTTTCAATCTCCAGACTTCCCTCGGCCCAGCGGACGCCCAACCATACGCCCACAAACCAGAGAAATTGCCACGCCCATAGGTCGAATGAACCCATCTCGTTCAAGGGAATCCGCGTAGGAATGTAACGCATCATGAAGCTGTGTTCGGCGTTGCGAAAGCCGAACTGAGCCAGCACCCAGACGAAAAAAGATATCCACAAGATTGGTTTCCAGCCGATGCGCCGCGCCAGCGGAATTGCAAGTGACGTGAAAAAAAGGAAAATGATGTACATGGGCAGGATATCGAGCAAAGGCGGCCGATAAATCAAAAGAGCGGCCTCCGTGATCGCTTGCTTCGGCCCCGCCATGAAATAAAAGTCCAACAGATTGTGAAGCCCCGGGCGATCACCGTGAGAGGCAATGGGAACCGCGACCAGGAAGACAAAAGCAAGCAAGACCGCATGGTAGCCATACAAGCGCAGCGTTCGTGCCCATAACTTTCGGGCCATCGCGGGATAGCCATCGCGTTCTGCGATGCGGAAGTAAATTCGTCCCGTAAAGAGCGCCGAGAGAAAAATGAAACCCTCCGCCGCCCCCACGAAACCGAATGGTTGATTGACCCACGCACTCGCAGCAGTGGGCAGATGCGTAAGAGTGATCCATACCAGCATCAACCCCCGCATCGCGTCCAGTTCTAAGCGGCGTCCCGTGCCCATAACACTTAGACGCCATCCGACAGCCAACCGGCCATCCAATTTCGCACTCGAACACAAAGCTCACGCGACTTTACGGAAAATTACATGCTAAAGTCGAGCGTCGGAGGAGCCGGGTGGATCTAGTTTTTAGAGCCTTGATCGCATTTTTGTTTCTATGCCCACTGGTCCCGCTTCCGGCTCAGGCCAAAACGCATGAGACAGGGTTCATCGACCGGGCTGTTACCATCCAGGCCGTTTCTTACAAATACCAGGTGTTCATTCCGGAAGACTGGACGCCGCACCGAAAGTGGCCGGTGATTCTGGCTCTGCATGGCGCCGGCGAGCGCGGAAGCGACGGCATTCTCCAGACTGACGTAGGCATCGGCGTGGCCATCCGCACCGACCGCAGCGAGATCGAGGCAATCGTAGTCATGCCGCAATGTGTCAAAAATCTTTGGTGGATACTGCCACCCATGGACGAACTGGCGATGACAGCACTGGCAGAGGCGACCAGGGAATTCCATGGAGACACTCACCGCACGTATCTCACCGGCTTATCGATGGGGGGCTTTGGAGCATGGCATCTTGCTCAGAAGTATCCCGGAAGATTTGCGGCTATGGTGGTAATCTGCGGAGGCATTCGCCCCCCTGCAGCGGCACAGGCCCGCTACCCCGATCTTGCAAAGGTCACGCCACCGGATTCGCCCCAGTCCTACTTGGCCGCGGCCGGGCGTGTGGGAAAGACCCCGGTCTGGATTTTTCATGGCGCGGACGACAACATCGTTCCCGTTGCGGAATCTCAGCGGATGGCCGCAGCCATGAAGCAGATCGGGGCGGAAGTCCACTACACGGAATATCCCGGCGTCGGGCATGCCAGCTGGGACAAAGCCTACGACGAACCCAAGTTGTTTCCCTGGCTCTTCTCTAAATCTCTTCCGAATTAGTGTTCCGGGAAAAACAGGGATCCTAAAGCTGAGCCGGCCAGAACTCATGCCAGCTTTTACTTGTAGGATTATCGCGTTAGATCGCTCGGGGCGGTCGCATGTCCTTTCGGCGCGAAATAAGTGTGGGTGATGCGATCGTGCCAGCAGAGAGAGACTTCGTCGAGGAAGACCCAGGCGTATCCCATGCCGAGCGAAGCGGCGGAGAGAAAAGAAGCGAGCACCCGCCAGCGGCGCAAGCTGCGTCCCGCGGGGCTGCCATCGAAGCGGGTTAGTTCGAGCCGCGCCAGCCTAAGTCCGGGAGTCGTGCCCGCGTAAACCACGAGCAGGTACTGGTACGCCGCCCAGAATAAGGCGGATAGGCCAGTGGCCAGGGCAATCAACTGAATTCGCGGCGGACGAATGCCAACCAGCTTCCAGAAGATGGCTCCAAACAGAGCGCAAGCCAGGCCGATAATGAAATCGTCGAAGAGGGCGGAGCCTACCCGCCGCAAGACGGGCGTTGTCCAAATCGGATTATCGACACCAGGACGCCTTTCAGACTTCGGCTGCTCCGTAGGCTCAATCGTGATGCCACCGAGAGCCGGCTGCGGCGGAACAATTTCCGGCGCTTCCAGAATGCGCGGGCGGTCCAGGACCGGCTCCGCCAGCTCGTTCAGCGGAGCGACTGGAGGAGTCCAGGAGCGGGGGAACTCAATGATTTTTGCCGTAGTGGGCACAACCGGAATCGCGGGCTGCAGATTTTCGTAGGAGGCCGGCTCGGGCTGAGCAGCGAGCGCAACGCTTGGCTCTTGAGTCTGGCTCCCCGTGAATCGTGACATCTCCCGACTCTTAGGTTCCGGTGCCGCGGAACTATTCGCGAATTCGTCCAACGCGAGAGCCTGGTTGGAAACCGAGGGCATGATCGAAGGATAACTTTGAGTCTGGCTCTCAATCTCTGCGAAAATCCCGCGTTGCTCCGAAGAGACTTGCTCGGCAGAAAGAAGATGCGAAGAAGAATGAACCGGGGCAACCGGAGACTCATGCTCAAAGCGCAGTCGCAGCGATGGATAACGCGGTGGACGCGGCTTCCGCCGGGATTGATAACGATTCAGGCGCGCCGCAACTTCCAGCCTCCAGGCGGACGATTCCTCGACCGTGGTCTGGGCGACGCCGACGCCAGATTCGCCTCCACCATCCTCGCTGGCATAGGGCGACGGTGTTTCCGGCGCCTGCGGCGCCGCAGGCGAGGCTGCAGCGCCTACGCCTATTTCTGCGTCGGGCAGCCAGCGCGGTGGGGTGCTGGAGCGACGTTGATCCTCGTCTTTATCTTTCGACCCGCAACGGCAAATCTCACCACAAAGAGAACAGGGCATGAAATCACAAAGTTAGTAATTCGAAAGTCAGAGCCAGGCGGATAACCGCACGAGCCTCAGCGGAATCCAAACATCGAACCGCTTTGCCTCGCAAGCGACTGCCGTGCTAAGTTCACGACGACTGCCGCTGGCAGAGGCGTCCCGACAAATAGTTCGTTCGCTTCGAAGGATCGACTTCGGTATCTGCTTCCGAAGCTCTTCTTCCGGCGATCTGGTTCCGAGCGATCTGGTTCCGAGCGATCTGGTTCCGATGACTCTTCGCAACAGATTCCTTATCACGGCGGCATGGCTTTGTCACCTGCTACTCGCGCCTCCGTTAGTTACCAGCCAGTTGCCACCGCAGGCAACCGCTGAGGAGACACCGTGCGCAAAGGCGGCCGAGGCACAGACCGAAAATTTTCCCACCGTTTGCGCCATTGAGCAGGAAGAACAAGGTGCCGTGTACCAGTTGCACGGGGCGGTTGAGATCCACTATGGCAGTTACATTTTGCGGGCGGACGAAGCCACCTTCAACTCCGACACCAAAGAGGCCACGGCCACCGGGCACTTCGCCCTCGACGGCGGCCCCAACGACGACCACATTCGCGCTTCGCACGGCAGCTACAATCTCGAACTTGAAACTGGCAAGTTTTACGACGTCACCGGAACCACAGGCCTGCGCTTTCGCGGTAATCGTGTGATCCTGACCTCGACGGCGCCGTTCGCCTTTACCGGCAAGGTGGTTGAGAAAGTCACTGCCGAACGCTACCTGGTTTACGACGGTTCGATCACTACCTGCGAGTTGCCGCATCCCAAATGGCTGTTCGAAGCGCGGAAGGTTGATGTCGAGGTGGGCGGCAACGCGAAAATTTATCGCACGGCGTTCGACTTGCATGGTATTCCCATCCTCTGGTTTCCCTACGCCACGCATCCGGTGGAGAAAGAGTCGCGGCAGTCGGGATTCTTGGTGCCATCGGCCGGGCACTCCTCCACCAACGGCTACATGCTGGGCGATGCGTATTACTGGGCGATCAATCGCATGATGGATGCGACCGTCGGAGGAGAGTATTTCTCGCGGCGCGGCTGGTCACAGCGAGGCGAGTTTCGGGTGCGGCCGACCGAAACCTCTTACCTCGATCTGAATTATTTTGGCGTGATTGACCGGGGTATCGGCTCGCCTCCGCTCAAAGAGGGCGGCGAGAATGTGCGGTTAAAGGCGGCGGGGAACCTCGACGGCTTCCGCGGCGTAATGAACGTGGATTACCTGAGCTCTTATCTCTTCCGATTGGCCTTCAACGAAGTCTTCAGCCAGGCCGTGTATTCGGAGGTGAAGTCGCTGGCTTTTCTCTCGCGATCCACGGACGGCTACAACCTGAACGGATTTGTGGGACGTTACCAGAATTTCCTGAGCACCACGCCGGGACAGGTCGTTACCATTTTGCACGCTCCCGGTTTCGATGCTTCGAGCGTTGATCGCCCGCTCTGGCACACGCCGCTTTTCTGGTGGTTCGACGCTTCGGCCGGGGGATTGTCGCGGAGCGAACCAGCCGAGTGCGCGACCGAAGGCTCGGTGCAGTCCTGCACTCCGGCATTTCGCACGGCAAATCTGGTGGGGCGCTTCGATGTGAACCCGGGAATTTCTTTGCCGCTCCTGTTTCATGGATGGTCGCTGCGCTCGGAGTTGTCTTTACGAGAGACGTACTACACGCAAAGGCTGGTGGGCGCGAGCGAAGAAAATCCTGGGCTGGCAGTGACCAACGACCTTAGCCGCCAGGCTCTTGAAACTGCAGTAGAACTACGCCCGCCTGCGCTGGAACGCATCTTTGATAAGCATTTCCTGGGTCGCAAGTGGAAACACGTGATCGAGCCGCGGGTGGCTTACCGCTTTGTCACTGGAGTCAACAACTTTGGCAATGTGCTGAAGTTTGACGAGCGCGACATCCTTACCGACACGCATGAAGTGGAGTATGGATTCGTTACCCGGCTTTATGCCAAGCGAACTTCCAGCAAGCCGGAGGATTGCGATCCGATCATGTCGGCCCTAACAGTCGGCCAAGCGGCACCGGAATCGAGCATACCGTGGCAGCATGTGAATACGCTGGCCAGTCTTCCCTGCCAGCAGGGACCGCAAGTGCGCGAGGTGGTCACCTGGGAACTGGCCCAGAAATATTTTCTCGATCCTACCTTCGGTGGCGCGCTAATTCCGGGACAGCGCAACGTGTTTACCTCCACGGCCGACTTGACGGGAATTGCGTTTCTCACCGAACCGCGCCATCTTTCTCCTCTAATTTCGCGCCTGAGAGTGGAAACCAGCGAACGCACGGATGCCGAGTGGGATCTGGATTATGATTTCCAAACCAACACAACCAATGCAAGCACACTGCTCGCGAATTACCACATAGGCAAAGTCACGATTGGCGGCGGCGATGCCATTCTGCAGATTCCTGGGCAGAATCCTGTTGCCTCTGCGAGTAGCCCGCAGACCGCTCGTTTCAACCAGTTTCGCGCTGCCCTGGGATACGGTGGGTTGACCAAGCGCGGTTTTAGCGGCGCTGGGAGTTTCGGCTTTGACTCTGAGTCCAAGCGTTTGCAGTTTGTCAGCGCACAAGCTACTTACAACTGGGATTGCTGCGGCGTGACCATGGAATATCGCAGCTACGCGGTGGCCAATGTGCGCAACGAAAACCTTTTCCTTTTTACTTTCAGCCTGGGCAACATCGGAAGTTTCGGCAGCCTGCGCCAGCAGGGGCGACTCTACTAAGCAACGATCCACGCCGGCGACATTCCATATAGCGACGATCGAATCCAATCGACGATCGACTTTCGGATTGCCGCGACTGCTTGAGAATGCATCCAAGCCTGCTACCATAAGATATGCCTGCCGTGACCGATGCCAACGACTTGGCGGCCAAGAGCGCGCTGCTGCAGGCACGCCTGAAGAACCTGGGGCGTGTTCTCATCGCCTATTCGGGCGGCGTCGACTCCGCGTATCTTGCCTGGGCGGCGCGTCAAGCCTTGGGAAGCAATATGCTGGCGATCATCGCCGACTCACCCAGTCTGGCTCGTACTCAACTGGCGGATGCAATCGCGTTCGCAGAGGAGCAATCCATTCCGCTTGAGGTGGTGGCAACCTCGGAGTTCGAGCGGCCTGAGTATGTCCGCAATGATGCCCAGCGCTGTTTCTTCTGCAAAGACGAACTGTTTACTCTTATGGAAGAATTGCGCCGTACGCGGAGCTTCGACGCGATTGCCTACGGAGTCAACGTCGACGATCAGGGCGACTTTCGTCCGGGGCAGCGGGCCGCGGGCAATCATCACGTCGCCGCTCCATTGCTCGACGCGGGGCTCACGAAAGCCGATGTTCGTTCCTTGGCTCGATCGGCTGGGCTGCGCATTTGGGACAAGCCGGCCTCGGCGTGTCTTTCATCCCGTATCGAATACGGGCGTCCAGTTACTCGGGAAGCCTTGACCGCGGTAGAGAAAGGCGAAGATTCTTTGCGCTCCCTGGGTTTCCGGCAGTTCCGGGTGCGACATCACGGCGAAATCGTTCGCATTGAGATAGCCGGCGAGGAATTGCAGCGAGCGCTCGACGCTGCGATGGCGGAAGAGTTCACAAAGATCTTCAAGGCGCTGGGCTTCAAGTTTGTGACGCTGGATCTAGAAGGCTTCCGCTCCGGATCGATGAATGCGTTGTTGCCCGCCGCCGATTTGCTGCGGCGAACGGGATGAGCAACTCAGCGCTCGAGCCAGACCGCCATCGAAAAGCCGAACTCGACGCTCGCAATTTCGCAAACGTTTTCTACGCGGGCCTTTCTCGCGGACCGCGGGGCGCTGTGAGATAATCGACTTCAATTCTCGAGCTTAATTCTCGATGTTCAGGCGGTTCCTGGTGACTTTAATTCGTCGTTGTTTCTTCTTGCTGCTAGTAGTTTGTCTGGGCTGTGTTGCCGAGTCGGCTTCGCCCGATTTGGCTAGAAAAATTGAGCGTCAGATACGTTCGACTTACAAGATCCCGCCCGAAGTTCGTGTGCTGATTGGCGCGCCCGGACCCAGTGCAGAGTTTCCCAACTTTGATTCGCTGATCGTCACGATCGACAACGGCGATAAGAAGCAGAATCTCACTTTTCTGGTTTCCAAAGACCGCGCGTCCATGATGCGCCTGACTAAGTTTGACCTGAGCAAGGATCCTTTCGCCGAGACGATGAGCAAGATCGACGTCAGCGGACGGCCTACGAGGGGAGCGAAATCATCCAAGGTCGTGATAGTGAATTTCGACGATTTCGAGTGCCCTTTCTGCTCGCGTATGCACCAGACACTGTTTCCGGAAATCTTTAAGGAATACGGCGACCGGGTCACGTTTGTGTACAAAGATTATCCGTTGGTCGAAATTCATCCCTGGGCAACGCATGCGGCTGTGGACGCGAACTGCCTGGCAGCGCAAAACGGCGACGCCTACTGGGATTTCGCCGATTACATTCACGCTAACCAGCATGAGGTGAGCAACGAAAAAACACCCGCAGCGCGGCTGGAAGAACTCGACAAGCTCACCCTGCTGCAAGGCCAAAAGCATTCGCTCGATGTCGTGAAGCTGCAGGCCTGCGTCAAGGCGCAGGACGAGAGTGCGGTAAAAGCATCCATGAAAGAGGCCGAAGCGATTGGAGTAGAGGCCACGCCCACCGTATTCATCAACGGACAAAAGCTCGACGGCGCCGTGCCTATCAGCGAAGTGCGCGCTGCATTGGATAGTGCCTTGAAGGATGCCAATCTGCCCGTGCCCGACCACGCGGCAGCGGCGGCGCCTGCCTCCAGATGATTTTCAGAGGGCGTGAGCGGAGTCGACGCATGCACCGGCAGTTTTGCGGAAAGAGGATCGATTGAAAAGGAATAGGGGCTTAGCTCGACCGGCGGCGATTGTGGCTGCCGCGCTGTTGCTGTCGGGACTCCTGGGTTGCAAGTCACAGGTAAGCGGCGACGTGATGGCGACGGTCGACGGCCGTAAGATATTCCGCTCAGACGTCGACAAATACTACGATAACCAGGTGGCCAGCGCGCAGCAGGCGCCCACTGGAGAACAGGCAACGATCCTGCGCCTGAATATTCTGCGCCAGCTGATCGACGATGAAATGGTGATGCGTCGCGCCGAGAAACTCGGGCTGCTCGCGACCGAGGAGGAAGTCGATCGCAAACTGAACGAAATCAAGTCCCCTTACACGCAGGAGCAGTTCGATCAGCGCTTGAAGGAAAAGAAAATCTCGCTCGAAGATTTCAAGCGCGACATCCGGCGTTCCATCACGGTCGATAAGGTGATGAACAAGGAAGTTTCGTCGAAGATCAACGTCACCGATCAGGACATCAACGACTACTTCGCGGCGCACAAATCGGAATTCAATCTCATCGAGCCGCAATATCACGTAGCCCAGATCATTGTGACCCCGGCGCCGAATCCGCAAGTTCACAACCAGAACAATAAGGCGCAGAACGAAGCGGACGCTCACAAGAAAATTCAGATGATCTCCAACCGCCTGGACAGTGGAGATGACTTTGCTACGCTGGCCATGAATTATTCCGAGGACCCGGAAACTTCGGGGAACGGCGGAGACCTGGGAACGGTTCCGGAATCTTCGTTGCGCAACGCGGATCCAGCCACTCGCGAGGCGGTAATGAAGCTCAAACCTGGGCAGTACAGCCCAATCATTACTCTGTCCTCGCCGTCCAAGCAGGAAATGTTCCGCATCGTGAAGCTGGTGTCGAAAGAACCGTCGGGGCAGCGCGATTTGTCGGATCCGCGAGTGCAGCAGGCGATTCGCTCTCAACTTCACGACCGGCGCGAGCAATTGCTCAAAGCCGCTTACTACGAGATGTTGCGCGACTCCGCCAAGGTCGAGAACTACTTCGCGAAAAAAGTGCTGGATAGCAACGGGCTGGCGAAGTAGAGTCGCCGGGCAACTGCACTTTTAATTTCGCCCGGCCCGGCCCAGACCGGTCACTCCACTATCGCCAGAACATCGCCGGCATTGACCGTCGCGCCTTCACTGACGAGAATTTTCTGAACCCTTCCTTTTTTCGGTGACTTGATTTCGTTCTGCATCTTCATCGCCTCAACCACGGCCAGGCCCGCACCGAGATTCACTTCGTCGCCTTCGCGAACCAGCAGGCGCACGACCTTGCCAGGCATAGGGGCGGTAATCTTCTTTGGGCCGTGGTCGCCGGCAGAGCGGCTACGGCTGCGCAGTGAACGGAGATCGCGGATCTCGGTGGCAAAGCGAGTGCTGCCGACCCACAAATGCAAATCCTCGCCTACGCGCTCTGATTTCACTTCGTAGGCTAGATTTCCGATGCGAAGCGAAAGCACATCGCGGCGAGCGGGAACGGCATCGACCTCCACGACGCGGCCATCGAGTCTGCATATCCAGCGCCCTTCGGCGCGATTCAGCTCGAGGCGAAAATTCTTCCCGTCGATGGTTACGTCGTAGAGCATAAAAGCTGTTGCCAGTTGCCGCTGCCAGTTTGTCCGGTCGAGGATTAATGCAGAGCTTCGCGACGGCTGGCGCTCTTCCAGTTTGAAGCGGAGCCATTTCTCGCGCGAACTGAAGGGGAACTTGCTGCGCCGCTGCTCGCGCTGAGCGCCGCCTCGCCGAGCGCGGCGAAGAGTCCAGCCGCGATCGCCGCAACCTCAGCCGCGCCGGAATCGATCCTCTTGTCCTCGGGATGGCGCAGCATGCGATCGAGAAAGCCGGTATCGAGCCTGGCATCCCGGAAGTTCTCATCGCGCAGGATGCGGCGAAAAAAAGAGATGTTGGTCTTGATCCCACCTACAAAATATTCGCCGAGGGCTCGGGTAAGCGTCGCAATGGCTTGATCGCGGTCGACGCCGTAGCCGATCAGCTTGGCTAGCAGTGGATCGTAATCGATGGGCACATTCCAGCCTTCGTACATGCCGCTGTCGCACCGAATGCCGGGTCCTGAAGGCGCGAGCAGAAGCGTGATCTTACCCGGGCTGGGGAAATAATTGTTGTCGGGATCTTCTGCGTAGATGCGGCACTCGATAGCATGGCCGCGAAGGTGCACGTCCTCTTGCTGGAAAGGCAGCTTCTCGCCGGCCGCAATGCGAATCTGCAAGTGAACGAGATCGAGGCCTGTGATCAGTTCCGTGACAGGATGCTCGACCTGGAGGCGCGTGTTCATCTCCAGAAAATAAAAATTCTTCTGCTGATCCACCAGAAACTCTACCGTGCCGGCATTGGTGTAGGCAGCGGCCTGCGCGACGCGAACCGCGACCTCTCCCATGCGGCGGCGCATATCGGCGTCTACGAGGGGAGAAGGCGCCTCTTCCATCACTTTTTGATGGCGGCGCTGCAGCGAGCACTCGCGCTCGCCGAGGTAAACAGTGTTGCCATGTTCATCAGCTAGGACCTGCATTTCTATATGCCGCGGATTCGCGATGGCCTTCTCGATGTAAACTTCGCTATCGGCGAAAGAACGCTCTGCCTCGCTGCGGGCCGCATCCAGAGAAGATTTCAGCTCTTCGTGTCCGTGCACCAGCCGCATGCCTTTGCCGCCTCCACCGGCCGCCGCTTTCAGCATCACTGGATAGCCGATTCTCTCAGCTGCGCGCCCGGCCTCTTCGACCGACTCGACGCCGCGCGAGGTCCCAGGTACGAATGGAACGCCCGCATTCTCCATCGCCTGACGCGCACGGGTCTTCGATCCCATGGAGTTCATGGCAGCGGCTGTGGGCCCAATAAATTTCACGCCAGCATCGGCGCAGGCCTGGGCGAACTTCGCATTCTCTGAGAGAAAGCCGTAGCCGGGATGAATAGCGTCGGCTCCCGAACGCTTGGCGACGTCGAGAATTTTGGAAATGTTGAGATACGACTCGGAAGCCGCCGCAGGGCCAATGGGATAAGCTTCATCGGCTTTGCGAACGTGCAGTGATGCGCGATCGACATCCGAGTAGACAACGACCGCGGCAATTCCCATTTCGTGGCAGGCACGCAGCACTCGTACTGCGATCTCGCCTCGATTGGCTATGAGAATCTTCTTGAACATTGCAGTTGCCGCGCCGACGAACTCAAGATTCTACAGTAGATTCGGGGATCGCAGCGGTCCGTAGGGGGATGCTAACTCTTTTCGTTGATCGACCTTTGACCCATTAGAGAATTGACTCGATGGCCAGTTTGCAGGAGCAGGAACACAGCCAGAATAAGAAGCTCAGGCTCGATGGGATGACGGTAGCGCGCGTGGGGAAAGACGAAATAATAGGTTGTTGGGTATGTGAGCGCCAGTCCAGCGAAAAGCCACCCCCCGCGCCAATTCTGGCGCAGTGCCCGGCAGAGACCCCAAAGCGCCAGTACCGACCATGCCAGAAAAAGTGAACTTCGAAAATCGAAAGGCAGTTGGCTGTCGGTGGCCTTGGGCACGCCGTTCCAGTAGTAGAAAAATCTCTTCAGACTGATGATCGCGAAGCGCCCGGGATTTTCGCGCACCCAATCGAATGCCAAGCGCTTGCAGTCGGCGGCATAGGCAAGTTCTCCCATCCTTTGGAATTTCTCGAACTCCAGTTTGTTGAGATTCGGCTGCAGGTAAGCCATTAACATGCCGTCGGCAGCCTTCCAATTGCCAAGACGAAACTGCAGTCCGAAATCGTCGCGCAGAAAAACGAAGCGTCCGAAGACTTCGTAGTTTCGTATTAGCCATGGCGAGAGGACGGAGAAGAATACGATTGAAGACAAAACTATTCCTGGTAACGAAGGCAAGCCGCGCTTGAATCTTTGCCGCCAGATCCATAGTCCGCAGAAAGGCAGGAAGGCGAGCATCGATGGATTGGCCAGCGCGCCAATGCCCCAGAGGAGACCGAAGACAAACCAACCCTGCCAGCCTCGCCACGTTTCCACTTCCAGCGCCAGCAGAAAAATCAAACTCAGGATTAGGGGAGTGAACGTCGTATCCCAAATCCAGTGAATCGACCAATACCAAATGTAGGGATTCAGCGCCCACCCGTAGGCCGACCAAAGCGCTACGCGTGGGCCGAATGTTTTTCGCGCAATCAGGAGAATCGGAATCGTGGTGAGCGCTGAGAAGAGACTATTGATCGATAGCAGAACCCACGCCGAGGCATACGTGAAAATGCCGAAAATTTTGAAGACTCCGCCCATCCAGTAAGGGTAGAGCGGCGGCTCCCAGGCGGTGGGACCAGTGTTGCCTCCGTAGGGATTGGCGAAGCCTTGGCCTGAAGCGATAGAGCGGGCGACCCGTCCCATCTCCCAGCCGAAAGCAAAGTGGTCGTCCTCAGGGCGAGTGCGGTACTGACGAAAGACGCCGATCATCGCGATCTGCAGCAGGAATGAGAGCAAGACCAGCCAGAGGATAGATCTGGGTGTGGTCGCTTCAGGCAGCGTTGGCATCGCTGGGAAGTTTAGCAGCTTCGATTGCAGCGTTTGTAGCTGCCCCTCGCGGCATCACGCGGTCTGGAAGAAAAACAGGTACCTTACACATTCTCGGGCGGCACTCGAGAGAAACTCACCGTGAAGGGTGCGTTCCCGGCACGGCGCTTTGCCCAGCGCGTGCGGGGGCTGAAGCGGTAGCGGAACAAAGTCCAGATCGCTAACCAGCCATCGGAGTGGCGAATTTTCTTGCCTTCACCCGCCGAGCGGGGCGCGTAGGAGATCGGAACTTCAGCGATTTTTTCGCCCATGCGGCAGAGCTTTGCCGTCACTTCGGGGCAGAACTCGAAGCGGCGGCACTGTAGGTCAATCTGCGCTAGGACGGAGCGGCGAAAAACTTTATAACAGGTGGCTTCATCGTGAATGCCAGCGCCGTAGAGGAAATTGGCTAGATAAGTGAGGAGCTTGGCGCCGAGAAAAAATCGGAGGCCGCGCTCCGGCCGGTCGGGGCGAACGCCGTAAACTACATTCGCTTGATTCTCTTGCAGCGGACGCAATAGCGCTGGATAATCTTGCGGATCGTATTCCAGATCTGAATCCTGAATCAGAATATATTCGCCGCGAGCATATTCAAGCGCGGTACGAATGGCCGCGCCCTTGCCATAGTTTGTTTCGTGGAAGACTACCGTGACGTCTTCGGCAAGTGGCATCGACTGAAGTTTTTCGCGGGTGCCGTCTGTGGAACCGTCATCCACGATGATGATTTCTTTTTTTACCGGCGAGGCATGAATCGCCTGCAGCAATCCTTCCACGTGCGCCGCCTCGTTGTAGACGGGCACAATCACCGAGACGCAGCCCTGCCAGCGCCGGCTCGTCGCCAGTGGACCCGGCGATCCCTTCGCTTGGAGTTGCGACTCCGGTTGCATCGCTACGGGTTGGGCGCGCATCGCCATGTAAAATGACAAATCAATCCAGAAAACATCGGCTTCAGGATAGCATTCCCGGCGCGTACCTCATGATGCGTACGGCTAGATCGGCTGTGCCAAAGCGCCTAACGGGGCCTCCACAGATTTCCTTTTGAGCACGTAGATTACTTTCGAGGACTTCGGCACATAACTCTCAGCAGGTACTCCCCAGATATACTCCGCCGTCTCGGCCAAGTCTGCCACGCCCACGCGTTCGTAGTTCTCATTCATATAATCCTGCAACCAGGTCAAGAACCCGGCGGCTTGCGGAGAGCCTTCTCGCTCGCCCCAGGAATCCCAGATATCGACGTAGACCAGAAACTCGGGATGATTCTGCTCGAGTTCGCGCATAAATTCGGCACGCATCGGGGCGGTGTATTTCTGGTGTCCAATCAGACTGTACATGTAAATGTATCCGGTTGCGGAGTGGCGATGAGCGTCGAAGTAGATCTCAGGCTCCGAGCCGATCACCGCGATCGGCGCGTTTTGCGGCGAGTTGTTCTCGATCCAGCTCGCGACCTCGAGGGCGGGCACGAAAGCATTGTTACCGTAAGTGGCCTGAACCGCGTCGGCAGGGCTCATCGAGAAATAAACCTGTCGCTGCTCGAATATCGCGTATGAGAAAGACGCAAGCAAGATGAAGATAGGAAAGACAATGACAAACGCAGGCTCGAAGCGCTGCGCGAGCTTTTCCGTTGCCGCGCCAATGGCCACACCTACCAAAATCGCAACGATCGGAAGGAGCAGGATGAAATAGTGGGGACGGAAGTACGCTCCTGGGCATAACGCCAGAAATGAGAAAAGAGAAAGCCCCACGATAAAGACCGCGTGTTTTCTCGCGCCCTGATTCCAGCGCAACGTGCTCGCGCCCACCGCGGCAATTAGCCATACCGGAATCGCTGGGATCACCACAATTCTAGAGTTCGCCCAGAAAGCGTGCATGGCCCGGCGCAGACCTACTTTGGAATATTCGTTGGCGTAGGAGACGGTCCAAAACCAGAACTGAGCGAAGACCCCGGCACGATAGAGCAACAAGCAAGAAATTATGTAGGGTAGGATCACTCCGCAAACGAAGATCGCAACATGACGAAGAATCACGGGCGCAGAGGTTTTCTTGTTCCACTCACTCCAAGTGAGATAGAAGAGGCAGAACAGAACAAAGAATATTCCGTGCTGTTTCATCAGGAAAGCGATTCCCAGGAGTAAACCGCTAGCGAACAAAAACCAACCGCTGACCAGACAGGACGCCCACGCGACAGTCAGCGGGACGCCGGCGTTACTTTCTTGTTTCCCGGATCGCAAGGCCGTAAACAAAATAAAAATGCCGGCCAGTGCTGGAAGCAATACGAAGTTTGTCGCATGGGACTCGAAGCCCATCACCGATGTGCTGGTCGATAGCAGGGCATAGCTGCAGGCTGCCACAACGGCAGCCAGTGTTCCGAACAATGCCGAGGTCAGGAAATACAGCAGGAAAACGGTGAGTGCATTTACGAGCAGAAGTCCGAGATGAATTCCCGCCGGAGTTTCTCCGAACGCGGCCATGATCGCGGCATACGCTAAATAGATGCCAGGCAACTTCATGTTGTACGCAAGTTTGTACGGAGGAATCCCCTGCAGAAGGAGTTGTCCAGAGTAGGCATATTCCCCTTCGTCGCGTTCAAGGGGCATATCGCGCAGGCGGTAGCGAATCGAGCCGAAGAAGATAACTGCAAGCAAAACCAGCAGAAGCGCGCCGGAGGCGGATAATTGAAGCGATCGCACGGGCGCGGCCGGAGTCTGCATCTTTGCAGTTTATTCTGGCATAGTATGATTTGCGTGTCTTGCTTTCTCTCCTCATCGAATGATATCCAGCAGCGCGAGGGGTCCCGATAAATCTTCTTCTTTGCCCTACGATAGTCTTCTGCCAGGTCTCGTTTTGTTGGGGGCATTGCTGGCGAGGCTGTACGAGGCCCGGGCTTACTTCTTCAATCCTGACGAAGCCCTGCACACTCTGCTGGCCAGCCAGAGTTCTCTGAATCTCGCTTACAGAGCCGCGCTCACCAATGCTCATCCTCCGTTGCTGATCCTTGTTCTGTATTGCTGGCGTTCCCTGGGACATTCGGAGTTGATGCTGCGCATGCCTTCGGTTTTGGCGGGCACAGCTTGCTGCTGGCTTGCATTTCTTTGGCTCAAGCAGGTTGCAGATCGCTCAACTGCGTTTCTCGGATTACTTCTATTCTCGTTTGCACCTGCGCTCATCGAGCTCTCGGCCGAGGTTCGGCAGTACGCGCTGCTCTTGTTTTTTATGTCGGCCTGCCTTTATCTCTCGGAGCGAGCGATTCGTGGCAACTCTGTTGGCGCGATGATTTTGTTTTCGCTTTCGCTCTGTGGCGCGCTGTTGACGCACTACTCTTCTTTGATTTTCGCCTTCACTCTCGGCGTCTACATGCTGGTGCGGCTTTATCCCTATGGGGAGCGACTGCGGCTGGTTGCGATCTGGGGCGCAGGGCAAGTTGTAGCGTTGGCACTGACGGCATACTTTCTAGTTAGCCACGTCGCACGTCTACGTGAAAATGGAATGGCGCGGGGGATTGCGGAGACGTGGCTGCGGAAATCTATTTTCCACGCGGGAGAGAACCACGTCGCCACTTTTGTCTTGGCGCAAACCTTGCGCGTATTCACCTACGCACTGAGTCACGGTGTTGGAGGAGCGCTGACACTTCTGGCTTTTCTAGTTGGCCTATTCTCACTGCTGAGGAACAAAAAACGTTCTCCTGAGTCGCGGCCAGCGCCGCTCGAAGTGGCACTGTTGTTCGGACTTCCATTTGTGGTGAATTGCGCTGCGGCTTTGGCTGGACTTTATCCCTACGGAGCTACGCGGCATAATGCATTTCTTGCGATTTTTGGTCTAAGCGGGGCATGCTTTGGAATGTCTCGATGGAAGCCGGCGCGGGCATGGATCACTCCGACCGTAGTAATTATGTGCCTGGCGGTTTGCAATTTCTTCCCGGCGCCCCCGCCGCTTATCCGGGCGAGCAATCACCGGCGCCTCTTAATGCAGGAAGCCGTGAATTCCCTGCGAGCATCCGTCACTGCTGGCTCGATTATCTTCGCCGATTACGAGAGCGGGCTGCTGCTCGGACATTACGTGTGCGGGCATGGAGTGGTGCAGGTTTTCCCGCCCTACGAGCCGTTCGTCGAAGGTGGTTGCGGAGATTACACCACGATTACGGCTCGACCTCAGGAATGGAAGTTCTATTCCAGCGATTTCTCTGAACAGCTGGCGGAGTTTGCCCAAGCTTTTAAGCTCGCTCCAGGAACGAAGGTTTGGCTGTTTGATGCCGGCTGGATTACTGACTCGACGCCGGCGCTGCGAATTCAATTGCAGCAACGCGGGTGCCCCGCGCCAAAAACATTCGGAGAGAATATTCTATTTTGCCAGTTTGCAATCGAGTTGAGCGACACCAGGAAAAAATGAACCAGCGAAACTCATTTCGGCTGGTCCATGGTGATGCCCTGCGCTCCGGGCTGCTTCTCGGCCTTGGCTTTTTTAGTCGAGAGAGTTTGATCGACCCAGTGATCGGCGGTCTTCAAATCTTCCTGACGAGCGGCGAGGTCGTCGCATTCCACGTCGGCCTTTTCACGGTACATCAGATTGAGGTAGGCCATGGCGTCATCGTAATCCGGACGCAGCTGAATCGCTTTGTTCAGGCTCTCGATACCCTCTGAGATCAGCGGGCCGTTCTTGTCTTTTAGTTCAGCACAGGATTTTTTCTGGTCTTTGTTCTTGGGATTCAGGTTCTCATCCGGCTTCATCCCCAGCTTGGCGCGCTCTTCCATGCGCGGCTGGTAGCAGGCCGTCCAATCGATAACGCCGACGGAGTAGTAGGGCTCGGGATCGTTGGGATCAAGGTCGCCGGCCATGCGGTAATACTTCTTGGCCAGGTCGAATTTTTTCATGTTCAAGTAAAGATAGGCGATGCCCTTGGCGGAGTTTACTTTTTGATCGCGGGCCGCATTCATGTCGAGAACTTTTTGGTATTGCTCGATAGCCTGCTCGGCCATCTTGTTGTTATCGGGCGTATCGGCACCGGGAATGTATTGCTGAGCAAAAGCGGTAGCGAGATACATCTTCGCGTTGATAAGGCTGGGGTCCAAGGCGACGGCCTGCTGAAAGTGGTCGATGGCCTCTTCGTACTTCGCGTTTTTGTAAGCGGTTACACCCTTGTTCAATTGGTCTCGAGCACGCAGCTTGCTGCAGCCCACCGAAGAAAAGAGTGCCAGCATTGCGGCCGCCAGCGTTAGCAGTCGAATGTGTCTATTCATTGCGGTATAAGTCTCCCTTGCCACAAAGCATCCTAGGCCCAGAGACAGCGGATTGACAAGTACTGATTGACAATTGCGGGCGAGCGTTCCTTAAAAAACGCAGCACGGTGATTGGACTCCCCGTGCGCGAGTGAATGGGATGCGCGACCTTCCGGGCGTTCGATAGGTTATAGGCGCGCTCATTATACTGCATACTGCAGGTGCCCGCAGGTTTAGCTACCTGCTTCAATCTTCGCCGTGATCAGACCGACTTTATCCACGCCCGCGGCGTGCGCGATGTCAATCACGTTGGCTACGTCGGCAAAAGGAATCGGGTCATCGCCCTTCACGAACATGACTTTCTCGGCGCGGGTTTTATAAATGTCCGCTAGACGCCCTTGCAGATTGTCCCAAGTGGCATCCTCGTTGTTGATCTTGAGGCCGGGTTCGTTGCCGGCACCGCGATCAATCAACTGGACCACGATAGTGCGGTCGGGGGTGTTGTTCTTAGGCGCATTGGGCGGAGGCGGCTGAGGAACCAGCGCGTCCAGACCTTTCGGCGTTAATGGCGTGATCACCATAAAAATGATGAGCAGCACCAGCAGCACGTCAATAAGCGGCGTAACGTTAATATTTGCGCTTTGGCCTCCGCTCGGGCCAACTGCCATACTCATGGTCTTATCTCCTCTATTGCCCGCTCGGCGTTGGAGCCGTCGGCGGGGCGTTTGGAGTGCTCTTCCTCTGCTCGGTGAGCAGGCCTAAATCGTCGACTCCGGCAGCGCGGACGGCATCGACCACGCCGACCACATTGCCATAGTGCGCACGGGCATCCGCCTTCACGTAAACTTCTTTATTGGTGCGGTTGGTCAGGCGATCCTTCACTTTGCCGGTCAGGGTGTCGACCCCGCCCGTAAGTTTGTCGGCTCCGAAATAGACCGTACCGTCGCGCATGATGGAAACCAGCAGCGCGTCTTCTTTATCCGCATCCTGCATGGGTGTGGGATTATTTACTTTCGCCATGTCAACGCTGATGCCTTTTTGCAGCATGGGCGTGATAACCATGAAGATGATCAGCAGCACCAGCATCACGTCGACCATTGGGGTGACGTTGATGTCGGAGTTGACGTTCGCTCCTACATTTCTTTTCGCTAAAGCCATAGCCTGAATCTCCTATGGCAGCTGCCAATTGTCGGTGGCCAGTTGCCGGTAAAACCCGCCTCGCCTCCGCTGGGTTGGGAAGGCCGGCGCTGGAGCCATTCCAGCGCCGGACAGCAACTCATTGCGGATTCTCGCCACACACCGGAAAAAACTACGTGCGGCGAACGTCGCGGCGCTTCAGGAAGTAATCGATCAGTTCGCTCGAGGAGTTATCCATCTCCACGTCGAACGCTTCCACGCGGCCCGTGAGGTAGTTGAACATCATGACGGCGGGGATCGCGACGAGCAGGCCGAAAGCCGTGGTCACCAGCGCCTCCGAAATGCCGCCTGCGACCGCGCCCAGACCGGTAGCCTTCTGCTCAGAAATACCTTTGAAGGCGTTCAGAATGCCCATCACCGTCCCGAACAGGCCGACGAACGGAGCTGTGGAACCGATAGTGGCCAAGCCGCCCAATCCGCGCTTGAGTTCGGCGTGGACGATGGCTTCAGTGCGCTCGAGTGCGCGCTTGGAGGCTTCGATGGTCTCGCCGGGGATGGCGCCGGGGCTATCCTGGTGGGCCTTGAATTCCATCAAGCCAGCCGTAACGACCTTGGCCAGATGGCTCTTCTTGTTGCGCTCGGCGACCTTGATGGCTTCGTCGATGCGGCCATCGCGCAGAGCGCCCGCTACCGCGGGGGCGAAGGCGCGAGACTGCTTGCGGGCTGCGTTGTATGCCATGGCGCGGTCAATCATGACACCGATCGACCAACCCGACATGATGAACAGGATGACGACCACGATCTTCGCGATGATACCCATCTGCTTCCAAAGCGAAATCGGATCCCACCCCACAGCGCCACCCTCCTGCATAATCCAGGCGGCTACCCGGGGAACATGATGAAATGCTGCTACGGCGAAGTTAGCTAACATGAGTTGCTTTCCCTCCTCGGAACTTCTTTAACTTTGATGCGAAATCGGCGATGTCTGCAAAGCGCAAACGCAGAAAGTTGGCAGCGCCGGTGAACGAAACTCCCCGGCCACCATCCTAGGCGGGTAGGGGAGGTCAAACTCACAGTCAACTTAGAATCGCGTGCTCAAAGGCCCAAGGTCCGGAAGCTCCCAGGCTGAACCAGCCTAGCCACCAGCCAACGTAAAGTTGACTTGGACTTCCGTATCCACTTCGACCGGTTCACCGTTCAGCAGATACGGCTTGTACTTCCACTGCTTCACGGCGTCGATAGCTGCGGGAGCCAACATCGGATGCCCGCTTACCAGTGTAAGGTTTTCGATGGAACCGTCTTTGCTGATCACAGCCCTCAGAACAACCGTCCCTGAGATGCGAGCCTGCCGCGCCAATGGCGGATAATTCGGGTTCACCTTGCGCACCAGCAGACCTTGCGAAACGCCCTGCGAAACACGCACTCTCTGTGGAGTAGCAACTTTTGGCACAGCTACAGGCGTTGAGCTGATGATGCCGCCGATGACACCGCCCATCTGCCCACCCGGAATTCCACCCGGAACGCCGCCGACAACTCCAGCGGACGCCATAGACGGCGGAGCCTCGTCTTCTTTAATCATCTGAACTTTTTGTGGAATCTTGGTGGGAGTGCGGAGGGCGCCATTCACGATATCGGTCTGAACCTGCTTCACTACATGTACCGGCGCGGCTGCCGGGGGTGGCGGAGGCGGCGGTGGAGGCGGAGCGACCAGGAACGTCATCAATTGCTGCTTAGGCAGCGCCTCGGTAAAGATTAGGGGCAGCAGAACCATGAAGCCGATCAGCGCTATCTCCAAAATAATAGCGAATGTCGTAGTCCTTCCTCGCTTGGTCTTCAGCCTGCCACCCGATTCCAGAAGGCTATCTTCAAACATAAAAGTTTCCCCCTCAATTCTCAGAGCCTACCCAAGCTTAGACACCGGCGGCTTCCTCTTTGCTCCCGCCCCGCCTAATTGCATCCCAGCGACGACATGCGGCGCCATCCCGGCAAAGAGTTGCACATTTCTGCAAGGACAGCTTACCGGAACGACAATCGAAGGCAATGAATCCGCTCACTTCGCCCGAACCGGCATCGCGGCGGGCCGCTTGCCTTTGCTGATTCTCCAATCCTGATAAGCCACCAGGATAGGAGCGGCGATGGCGATCGAAGAATAAGTCCCGATCAGGATTCCGATGACCAACGCGAGGCTAAACCCACGCAGCACCTCGCCCCCGAACAAATAGAGTGCAAGAACTGTAAGGAAGGTTAGTCCGGCTGTCAAGATGGTTCTGCTCAGGGTCTGATTGATGCTCCGATTTACGATCTCCGAGAGCTTCTCGCGCCGCATGAGTTTAATGTTTTCCCGGATGCGGTCAAATACCACGATCGTGTCGTTATTAGAGTAACCAATCAAGGTCAGGATAGCCGCGATCACGGTCAGGGATATGTCTTTATTGAGCAGAGAAAACGCGCCGACTGTGATGAGAGTATCGTGGAAGACCGTGACCACTGCGGCAATGCCGTAAATCCACTCGAAGCGGAATCCGAGGTAAATCAGCATGCCGGCAAGTGAGTACGCGGTCGCGAGAAGCGCCTGCTTGCGCAACTGCGCTCCAACCTGGGGCCCCACGATTTCGACATTTCTCACTCCAAAATCTGAAAGGAAGAAGCCATCGGGCATCGAAGCGACGACTGCGGGGTCGACCGAGCTTTTTAACTGATCGAACGAAGTCAGAACGCCGCCGTTGGTTTTGTCGCGACTGTCGACGATGGCCTGCGCCTGCTGCGTATATTTCTGGTCGGCATCGGAACCTAGCCGCATCGGGTCTTTATCCATCAGATAATTCTTGATGGCGAGAGAACTGGAGTTGTTCAGGTCGACCTTGCCGGCGGGTACGTTGTGCTCGAGCGTGTTGATGATCTGGTTCTTGCCGTTGTCAAGCGCCTTTTCGCTGGTCTCCTGCACATCGAGGTCGATGAGCACCTCGTTATTCGACGGAACGTCATATCGCTGAATCTTGGCGTTGTGCAAGCCGGCGCGGTCCATGGCGGCGCGCAGGGCGTTGTCGTCCGGAGTGTGCGAAAACTTCACGTACACCAGCGTGCCGCCGCGGAAGTCCACGCCGTACGGAATGCCATGCCAGAACGCCATGGAAAGCAGGCCCGCCACGCTGAACACCAGCGAAAAAGCGAGAAAGTACCACTTCTTGCCGAGAAAATCGATGTTGGTATTGCGAAAAAACTCCAAGAGTCTTACCTCTTATCAGAATTATGATTTCGTTGAATTGAGCGACTGGGCGATTAAGTCATTGAGTCATTGAAAAACCCGGACGCGATTTTCAATCACTCAATGACCCGATCACTCAATGAC
Source organism: uncultured Acidobacteriaceae bacterium (assembly GCA_963789875.1). Lineage (GTDB taxonomy): Bacteria > Acidobacteriota > Terriglobia > Terriglobales > Acidobacteriaceae > Sulfotelmatobacter. The sequence goes on from CAWBMI010000004.1 coordinate 1,283,194, forward strand.
TCAATTCCCTAAATGCTCAGCGCGTCGCCGCGCTCCTTCCGGCTTAAGACCCAATCGAAGATCACTCGCGAAACGAATACGGCGGTGAATAAGTTCGCCAGCAGACCGAATGTCAGCGTGACCGCAAATCCCTTTACCGGGCCGGTACCGAAGATAAATAGGATTGCCGCCGAGACAATCGTGGTTACGTGGGTATCGACGATCGTGATCCAGGCGTGGCTGAAGCCCTGATCCACGGCCGAGGGCGGCGTTTTGCCGTTGCGCAACTCTTCGCGAATGCGCTCGAAGATCAGCACATTCGAATCCACACCCATACCGACCGTAAGAATCACGCCGGCGATTCCCGGCAGCGTCAGCACGGCTTCGAAGTAGCCCATAAATCCGAGCAGGATGATCAGATTCAGCAGCAGCGCGATATCGGCATTGATACCCGCAGCGCGGTAGTAAATCAGCATAAAAACCAGCACGGCCAACATGCCGACAACTGCCGCCCGAACTCCGGCACGAATCGAATCGCTGCCGAGCGACGGACCGACCGTGCGCTCTTCTAAATACTTGATACCCGCCGGCAGCGCGCCCGAGCGCAGGATCATCGAGAGATCTTTCGATTGCTGCTGGTTCATGCTGCCGCCGCTGATCGAACCGGTATCGCGGATGGCTTCCTTAATGTTCGCAACTTCTTGAACTTTGCTATCGAGCACGACGGCCAGGCTCTCGCCCACGTGATTCGAAGTAAAGTTGTAGAAGCGCTGGCCGCCCTCGCCGGTCAACTGGAAAGTCACGTCGGGCTGGCCGTTCTGGTCGGTGCTGGGTTGCGCATCGCGCAGATCTTTTCCTCGTACGGCAGAAACGCGCGATACCAGATACCACGCCTGCTCGCCCGCACCCGCTCCGGGAACGGCGTGCCCCGGCAGCAGAATCGCATCCGCCGGCAGGATGCCGCCTTTATCCTGCAGGGCTGCCTGCTCGCTCGGAAACGGCCCCCCCATAACCTGTTTAATCTCAAGCATGGCGGTGGACTGCATAATATCTTTCACACGCCCAGGATCGTCCACGCCGGGCAACTGCACCAGAATCTGATATTGGCCGAGGCCGTGCTCCTGAATCGTGGGCTCGCTTACGCCGAGAGAATCAATGCGATTGCGAATCGTCTCAATAGCCTGAGTCACAGCTTTGCTCTTCAGATCGGTAAGAGTTTGCGGCTTCATGGCCAGCGCGAAAGTGTTATCGGCGCCGGAAGTCAGGTTGTACTCCGGCAAGCGCTCGCTCACGATATCGAGCAGATCTTTACGGCCTTCCGGAGGCACCCCCTTCAGAACGACGCGGTCGGGACTATTCTGCGAGTCGGGCTTGGAAATATCCGAGAAAGCGATCTTGCGCTTATTGAGCTGCTCTTTGAGCACTTCGATGGCGTTGTCGGAGTCTATGTTGATCGCATCGTTCACCTGCACCTGCAGAATCAAGTGCGTTCCACCCCGCAGATCAAGGCCGAGGTGAATGCGGTTGGTCATGGCGGTGAGCAGGCCTTGTCCCGAAAAGCTCTGCGGGATCCCGAAGATCCCGAACAGGAAGACGAGTAGGACGCCTATGATTGCGATCAGTTTCCAGAGAAGATTTTTATCCATAAAACTTATAGGTCCACGAAAGTTGAAATTACTTGGTTTTAACTTCGTCGTCGCTGGTGGTCACTTGCGCTACCGACGCCTTGGTCACTTCCAGCACCAGATTATTGGGAGGAACCCGCAGATGAAGGGAATCATCTTTGAGCGCCATGATGGTTCCGCGCAGTCCTCCTGTAGTCACGATCCGGTCGCCGGTCTTGAGCGAATCCAACATCGCCGTCCACTTCTTCTGGCGGCGCTGCTGCGGAAGAATCAGCAGAAAATAAAAGATGCCAAAAATGAATAGCAGCGGAGCCACGCTCAACCAGCCCATCGAGCCGCCGCCTGCCTGTAACCCAAATAAAAATTGCATGTTTGTGTTCACGAACTGCCGCCTACGCCCACACTCGCTACTGCCCTGTCATTTCACGACGGGAGTTCAAATCGATTCCGGCCGGATCTGAAGCTCAGGCTTGAATCCGGGGCGCGTCCCTGTGAGGTCTACGCCAGAGTCTTTGGTCCCGGTCGAGACCATAGGCTGGCAAGAGAACGGGATTCTTCCCCAAGTCGAATAGAATGACGCACCCGCCGCATAGTGTCAAGGTAGAAACTCAGGTTATGCAGCGTATTGAGGACTTGGGCGAGAACTTCATTAGAAGCATAGAGATGTCTCAGATAGGCCCGCGAGTAGCGCCGGCAGACCCTGCAGCCGCAGTTGGCATCGAGGGGCGCAGGATCTTGCACATACCGCGCCTGCTTGATTGAAATTTTTCCCTCGGATGTAAAGAGAAGCCCGTGACGCGCAGCGCGCGTAGGCAAGACGCAATCCATCATGTCAACCCCGAGGCTGGCATACTCGACGACTTCTTCCGGTGTGCCAACCCCCATCACATAGCGGGGTTTGTCTTTTGGCAGGTATTCGAGTGTGGCTGCGATTACTTCGCGGGTGCGCTCACGCGGCTCGCCGACGCTGAGACCTCCGATGGCGTAGCCAGGGAAACCAATTTCAATCGTGCGCTCGGCGGATTCTCTTCTCAGTTCCAGATCCATCCCGCCCTGAACGATGCCGAAGAGCGATTGAGTGCAGGACCCAGTACCCGGTACCCACTGGGTACTAGGTACTGGATACTGACCGGTGCCCCATGGCACCTCATGCTTATGCTCCTCAAAATATTTCTTACTCCTATCAGCCCAGCGCAGCGTCATCTCCATCGAAGCTTTCGTGCGAGCGCGGTCCGCAGGATATTCCGTGCACTCATCGAAGGCCATGATGATGTCGGCGCCGAGGCCGATCTGCGCCGCTATCGACGCCTCCGGACTGAAGAAGTGAGACGAGCCGTCAAGGTGCGAGCGAAAGGTGACTCCCTCGTCGCTAACTTTGCGCAGTTCGTTCAGGCTGAAAACCTGGAAGCCGCCAGAATCCGTGAGGATTGCCCGCGGCCAAGCCATGAAGCCGTGCAGTCCTCCAAAATTGCGCACGGTTTCGACTCCTGGACGCAAGTACAAGTGATAAGTGTTGCCGAGAAGAATCTGCACCCCGAGTTCCTCGAGAACGTCCTGCGGCACGCTCTTTACCGTCGCTGAAGTGCCGACCGGCATAAAAACAGGAGTTTCGATCTCGGCATGCGGCGTGAGCAGGCGTCCGGAGCGTGCGTGCTTGTTTGTTGTCTGGATCTGAAACTCGATTGGCATTCTTGGGATTGTAGTGCCTCGGCAAGCTGCGGCGGGATGGATCAAGAGCGAGGTATTTCGGAATCCAATAAATTCAGAATCTCACCTCGGACGCCGTCATTTTCCAGAATTAACTTCCCCACAGTCACCGGAAGCTTGAATCGCCGCGGCCCAGCGCTGCCGGGATTGAAATAAAGCACGTCATTGCGCATCTCCTGTCTCGGAATATGGCTGTGTCCGCTGACGACTACCGAAAATCCCGCAGCCTTGGGCTTAAGGTCTAATTGAGTAAGATCGTGAAGAACGTAGATCAAAGTGCCGGCTAATTCCAGCACTTCGGTCTCAGGAAGATTATGAGCCCACGTGGCCTTGTCGATATTGCCGCGCACAGCGACGACGGGAGCAATGGCGGCAAGCTGGTCGAGGATCTCAGGCACGCCAACATCTCCAGCATGAATGATGTGGTCGGAGCCGCGCAGCACTTCGATGGCTTCCGGGCGAAGCAAACCGTGCGTATCGGAGATGACGCCGATCAGAATAGAGCAGTTCTCAGTTCTCAGTTCTCAGTTCTCAGTTCTCAGTTCTCAGTACCAGGTACTAGATACTGACTTCTTCATCTTCTCAACAAACTTCCAAATGCTAACAGCCGTCCTGCCGACAGTGAAATCACAGCCGCCACTAAGTTGTTAGAATGAAACCTAAGATCGTGGGTCGATTCTGGGTCCGCGGCTCGAATAGAAGCTTCTCTCACTAGGAATGCAGTTCACGGAACAGTTCGATGTAGTGGTGGTGGGCGCCGGTCACGCCGGATGCGAGGCCGCGATGGCCGCGGCGCGCATGGGTCTAAACACCGCTCTCTATACCCTGAACGTCGACTTAATCGCACAGATGTCGTGCAATCCCGCGATCGGCGGCATCGCCAAGGGCCATCTGGTGCGCGAAGTCGACGCGCTCGGCGGAATCATGGGCGAAATCACGGATGCGGTCGGCATCCAGTTTCGCCTCTTGAATACTTCGCGCGGTCCGGCAGTGTGGTCGCCGCGTGCGCAGTGCGACAAGCAAGCCTACCGACTGAAGATGCGCGAGGTGCTGGATTCGCAGCCGAATCTCAAAATTAAACAAGCGGAAGTGGAGTCGTTGGTCGTTAGTCGTTCGTCGTTGCCCGACAATGACGACGCTCAGGGTTTTGCAAACGACCAACGGCCAACGACCAACGACAGTTCTCGAGTTTTCGGTGTCCGACTCCGCGACGGCCGCACCGTTGGCGCGCAAGCAGTCATCATCACCACCGGAACTTTTCTTAACGGCCTGATCCATTGCGGCGAGCAGCAGTATCCTGCCGGACGATCTGGCGAGCCGAATGCGATTCTCCTCGGCGAAGCGCTGAAGAATCTTGGACTGCGCGGTTGCCGGCTCAAAACTGGAACACCTCCGCGGCTCGACGGGCGCAGCATTGACTGGTCGCGCTTTGCGGCACAACCAGGCGACGCCGACCCCACCCCCTTCAGCTTCCGCACCAAGCGCGTGGCGCATCACGATTCACAAGTTCCCTGCTACATTGCGTGGACTACTCCTGAGACTCACCGCATTATCCGCGAGAACGTTCATCGCTCTCCTATGTACAGCGGGCAGATTCAGTCGATCGGCCCACGCTATTGCCCGTCGATCGAAGACAAGATCGTGAAGTTTCCCGACAAGGAGATGCACCAGCTTTACCTCGAGCCCGAAGGTCTGAACACGCACGAGATTTACGTCAACGGAATGAGCACGTCGCTGCCGGTCGAAGTGCAGCTTGCGATCTTGAAATCCATTCCAGGTTTAGAAAACGCCGAGATGCTGCGCCCGGGATACGCCATCGAGTACGACTCGATCGACCCTACCGAACTGCAGCGCACGCTTGAGACGAAAAAGATCGCCCACCTTTTTCTCGCCGGACAAATCAACGGCACATCAGGATATGAGGAAGCCGCGTGTCAGGGACTAATGGCGGGCATCAATGCAGCGTTGCAAGTGAAGAAACAGCCGCCGCTAATTTTGGACCGCACCGAAGCTTACACCGCGATCCTGATCGACGACTTAATTTCGAAAGGTACGAATGAACCGTACCGGATGTTCACCTCGCGCGCGGAATTCCGCCTGCACCTGCGCATCGACAACGCCGATCGCCGGCTCACCCCGCACGGCCGCCGCGTTGGTCTGATCTCGGACGAAGCCTGGAATGATTTCCGCGCCAAGCAGGAACGTCTCGACAACATGAAGAAGTTGCTCGAACGCACTCGGCTGACGCCAGAAATCTTAGGCACCTTATCATCGGGCCTGACAGGCTGTCGTTCCAAGGCGAGCAATTCATCTTGTCACTCCGAGCAGCGCAGCGACGAGGAACCCGCTGCCCCCGCAAGCGCCACAGAACCCGCCCGCAACTTCAACTCCGCAGTCGGTCAGACTCTAGCGCAATTACTGAAGCGTCCTGAAGTGGTCATCGAGCAGCTAGCCCCGTTTCTGCGAGAGTTGGATCCAGGCTTCTTCCAAAGAGAAGGGATCTCCGAAAATCTGCGCGAATCCGCGGCCAGTCTTTCCTCCTCGCTCCGCAACGAACTCAAGTCGGTCGAAACAGAAGTCAAGTACGAAGGCTACCTGCTGCAACAGCAGCGCGCCATGGACCGGATGAAAAAATCGGAGCAGGTCTCGATTCCCGATTGGTTTGATTATGGCTCGGTCAGCGGGCTCTCGCGCGAGGTGCAGGAAAAGCTCAAGCACGTGCAGCCGCGCACGCTGGGCCACGCTTCACGTATTCCTGGGGTCACGCCTGCCGCCGTGTCGCTGGTCAACATATATATAGAGATTCAGGCCAAGCGGCGCGACCAGGCCCATAAGAATTTAGTAATTTAGTAATTGGGCAATTTATGAGCGCCCGGTTTTTGAATTGCTCGGTTCCTAGATTGCCCAATTGCCAAATTCCCCTCGGAGATTCGTCGGCTGAAATTAACACTGCGTTAACAATTCAAAATTACACACGCGGTACTATCTCCCCCATGCCGCAAGAGACCCTTGAAATCGACGATACTCCCGGAAGCCAAGCTGGACAGCGCATCCTGACCCTCACCGGAGCGCTGGTGATCGGCACCATGTTTCAGTTTCAGTCCCTGGTGCGAGCCGACACTGCGCATTCGCTGATCATCGACTTCAGCAATGTTTCGTACGTGGATTCGGCGGGAATCGGAGCGTTAGTTGGCGCCTACGTCACTCGCCAGCATGACGGTCGGAAGCTCGCACTGGTGGGTGTGAGCGAGCGCATTCACAACGCTCTCAAAGTCACGCACGTGGAGCAGTTCTTCCGCTTCTTCGATTCCGTCGGCGCTGCGGAAGAAGCCTCAGCGGCGTAAGCTCCGCATCGCTAATTCGGTTTGACTGCCCTGCACATCCCTCCTAAGATGTACTCCCCTGCACATCCGTGTTCGGGTCCAGAAAGCTATGATTGGCCAGACCATCTCGCACTATCGCATAACCGGCCAATTGGGAAGCGGCGGCATGGGTGTTGTCTATGAGGCCCAAGACCTTGACCTGGGGCGCAAGGTTGCGCTGAAATTCCTGCCGCCACAACTTTCGCGCGATCAGAATGCTCTCGACCGCTTTCTCTTGGAGGCTCGAACCGCTTCGGCGCTGAACCATCCCAACATTTGCACGATTTATGCGGTCGAGAAGGTGCAGATCGAGAACGAAGTCCAATCGTTCATCGCCATGGAACTATTGGAGGGGGAAACTCTCGACCGCCGCTTGAGTGCCGGCCCAATGCCGCTGGAACGCCTGCTGGAGTGGGGAATTCAGCTGGCCGACGCGCTCGATGCGGCTCATACCAAAGGAATTATTCATCGCGATATCAAGCCGGCCAACATCTTCATTACGCAGCGGGGCCAAGTAAAGGTGCTGGACTTCGGCCTAGCCAAGCTGACGCGCCCTGAGATGGATATGGAAACTATCGGCGCGACCCAGGATACGCCGGGGCCTTTGCAGCTTACCAATCCGGGCTCGACCGTGGGCACGATCTCGTATATGTCGCCGGAGCAGGCGCGGGGCGAACTACTCGATCCGCGAACGGACTTATTTTCGCTCGGGGTTGTGATCTACCAGATGGCGACCGGGCGCCTGCCGTTTTCCGGAGCTACGTCCGCCGTCGTTTTTCATGCCATTCTTGAGTTGGACCCGGTTCCGGCTCTCACTCTGAATTCGGCGCTGCCTCCCCGGCTGGAAGAAATTATTGACAAGGTGCTGGAGAAAGATCGCGACTTGCGTTACCAGTCGGCGGCCGATCTGCGCGGTGATTTAAAACGCTTGAAGCGCGATACCGAGTCGGGACGCAAGACTACGCAGTCGGCCTCGGCCAGTGCTGTGGCACTTCCGACGGCCTCGCTCTCGTCGGGGGTGACTCCCGAAGTTACGGCCGATCCGCGAAGCGCGGGAAGCTCGGCCGTTGTTTCTGCGGTCCGGCAGAATAAAGTTGGCACTGGCCTGACCGGGGCGCTCGCGCTCATCCTCGTAGCCGCAGCGGGCTATGGCATCTACGCATTTCTCACCCGTAGCGTTCCAGCCCCCTTCCAAAATATTAACGTCACGAAGATTACCGACACAGGGGACGCTGTGCTTGCCGCGATTTCGCCCGATGGCAAGTACATTCTCAGCCTGACCAGAAAAAGCGGTCTGGCGAGTCTCTGGCTCAGAAATGTGCCCACCAACAGCAATACTCAGGTCCAGCCGCCAGCCGATGTTTACTACAACGGGCTGCGCTTTTCCCCGGACGGCAATTATTTTTATTTCGTGCGCAGCGATCCCGGCAATGCGGAGCTGAAATTTCTTTATCGAGCGCCGATTCTCGGAGGAACTCCGCAGAAGCTGAGTAGCGACGTGGATTCGAACATTACGTTTTCTCCCGATGGGCAAAAGCTTGCGTTCATGCGCTACGACAATCCGGAGCAGGGCAAGTATCAATTGATTACTCGACCCGTGGAAGGCGGAGATGAAAAGGTGCTGGCCGCCGGGCCAACCAGCGACTCTCTGAACGGGCCGGCATGGTCACCGGACGGAAAGATCATAGTTTGCATCATGCTTGATATCGCGAATGGGTTGATCCGGATAGTAGCCATAGACACCAATAGCGGACAGCGTAAAGCCTTCTTTAGCAGCAACGAACATGCGGTCGACTCACCCTCCTGGCTTCCGGATGGCAGCGGCGTTCTGGTTCTGGGAAAAGAGCAAAGTTCAAACTACACTCGCACGCAAATCGCCTTCGTTTCCTATCCCAAGGGCGAGTATTCGCAGGTTACACGCGACACCAACAGCTACTCCGATCTGAGCGTGGCCAGCAGCGGACATCTCCTGGCCACCGTCCAAAACCAGTTTCAGTGGAACCTTCAGATCATGCCCACCACGGCTCCGGGGGCACAGGTACGGCAACTCAGCACCGCGAATGCGGATACCAACTTTACCTGGACGCCCGATAATCAGCTAATCTCCGATAAGGCGAACATGCTGAACCTGGTCGATCCGGCCACGGGAAACAAGACGGTGATTCCTGGCGAGATCACTGGAGGTGCGCCCTGGGCTTGCGGGAAGAGCGGATCCATTGTCTTCATAAGATTTCATGAAGGTGCGCAAAGCTTGTGGCGCATGGATAACGGAAGCAATGTGAGACCGATTACAAATGGCAAGCTCGACACCAATCCAGTCTGTTCAAGAGACGGCAAGTGGGTGTTCTTCCTGGAGGGTGGCGAGCAGAAACTGGCCAAAGTGCCGATCGAAGGCGGAAGCTCGCTAATTCTCACGCAGTTGCCGGTCTTGGGCTTCGATATCTCTCCGGACGGAAAACTGGCGGCGTTCCCCACGCTGCAGCACTCCGGAGAGCACAAGGAAATGCTGGCCCTTTTGCCGACGGATGGGAGCGAAACGGCAAAGTTGGTGGAGTTCGAGCGCCCGCGCCATGGCCTGCTTCACTTCCTGATCGACGGCAAAGCCGTAGTTTATCCCGTGCGCGAGAACGGCATCGACAATTTATGGCTGCAGCCGCTGGACGGTTCCAAAGGCAAACAGATTACGGACTTCAACTCGGAACAAATCTTCGACTTCCATTGGTCGTTCGACGGAAAACAACTCGCCCTGATTCGCGGCCACACCGACTCAGACGTGGTCCTCGTCCGGGATCAGAAGTAAGTAAATCGGGCCACTTGCGCGACCGGATCGGACCACTGAAAGTCGAATTGCATCCCTTATCAGATTTTCAATCGCCCGATCGCCCAGTCCAACTAAAAAGGGCGACCGTGGCTGGCCGACCTTTTGCGAATTGTTAGCTGCGAAGTGGTTTATGCACCCTTCACGTTCTCGGCCTGCCAGCCCTTGGGGCCTTTGACCACGTCAAACTGCACCTGCTGACCTTCCTGCAGGCTGCGGAAGCCGCTCGCTTGAATGGCCGAGAAGTGCACAAATACGTCCTCGCCGTTTTGCCGGCTGATGAACCCGTAGCCTTTGGCGTCGTTAAACCACTTCACTGTTCCTGTTTCCATGTGGTGCTAATTCCTTTGTGTTGATGTAGCGCTGAAACTTTGGAAGATTTCTCTTGCAGGCAGGTCACGCGCTGGGTTGAGCGGAGATACTTTACTGCAAAGGATTTCTAAAGATCAAACGCAGCAAAATTGTAAGCGAAGTGCCTCCAAAATTGCTAGACAATTCGGCCACGGAAATGGTGAGTACCTCAAGAGCCGAGCAGTAGGTTTTCAGTCGCGGATTGCAGATTCGAACGCTCGGGTGGTGGGTTAAAATCAGAGCGGAGGCCAACGATGCAGTTACTGCGAGTGGTGCGGTCTGTCGTCCTTTTTTCGCTCCTGACAGGCGTGCTGTCTTTTGCGCAAACGTTCACCACCCTGCTCAGCTTCGATGAAACCAATGGCAGCAGCCCATCTGGACCTTTGGTTTTAGGCAGCGATGGCAATTATTATGGAACTACCGTCAGCGGAGGAACCGATGACTTCGGCACTTTCTTCAAGGTGACCGCCGGGGGAACGCCAATGACGCTCTACAGTTTCCTTTGCTCACCGGCCAGCTGCGCTGATGGTTACTCCCCGCAGAGCCTCGTGCTGAGCAGCGACGGCGATTTCTACGGGGTGACGTTCAACGGCGGGGTCAACGGTCATGGTACCGTTTTCAAAGTTACCCCAGTGGGCGTGCTTACGACACTTTATAGCTTTTGTGTGCAACAGAACTGTCCGGACGGAGTTGGACCCAACGGACCGCTTGTCCAAGGCAGGGATGGGAACTTCTACGGTACAACATATTCAGGAGGAACCGCTGGCGGGATCGGCGGCGCTGGCACCGTTTTCAAGATCACACCCGGCGGAACCCTGACGACTCTGCACAGCTTTTGTTTCCAGGCGCACTGCGCCGACGGTCAACTACCTGTTGCCGGCCTGGCTCAAGGCAGAGATGGCGACTTTTACGGTACGACACCTTACGGTGGCGCGAACTTCTACGGCACCGCTTTCAAAATTACGCCAGCCGGCACGTTAACGGTACTTCACGACTTCAATCAGACGGATGGCGCATATCCGCAAAGCCCACTAGCTCAAGGCACGGACGGAAGCCTTTACGGGACAACCTACCAAGGGGGATCGAGCGGTGACGGGACCGTGTTCAGAATGAACACAGCCGGGACGCTGACAACCCTCGCGAACTTCGATAACACGAACGGAGAGAACCCTCTTGCCAGCGCCCTCGTCGAACTCGGCGGCAACTTCTACGGAACAACCGCGAGGGGAGGTACCGCGCAGACCCAGGGGGGCACAATCTTCAAGATCACGACGAAGGGCGTGTTGACTGCCCTGTACAACTTCTGCTCCGAAGCTAGTTGCGATGACGGCTCTGACCCAAATTCGATCATGCTGATGCCGACCGGGGTCTTCTATGGCACGACCCTTCTAGGTGGCACATCCAACTATGGCACACTTTTCCTATTCAATCCGTTCACCGGGTCTGTCCAACTCAATCCCGATTCAGGCAATGTCGGGGCCAAGGTCAGGATAACCGGGAGCGGCTTTTCCGGTGCAACCAGCGTTAGCTTTAATGGGACGCCCGCGAAGTTCACAGTCGTAAGCAGCAGCGAGATCGCCACAACAGTCCCACCGGGAGCGGTCAGCGGGCCGGTGATAGTTACAACGCCGACCGGAACTCTTGCCAGTGCTGTGCCGTTTCTGGTGAAACCCCAGATCAAGAGCTTTATGCCGGGATCGGGGCCGATTGGAACGAAGGTAACGATCACAGGAGTAAGCCTCACGCAGACCATCGGCGTCGCATTCGGCGGCACTACGACCACCGTATTCAGCGTGAACACCGATACGAAACTAATCGCGACTGTCCCTAGGGGAGCCCTGACCGGCCCGATCAAGATCACCACTAAGGGGGGAACGGTCACGAGCAAGTCCAATTTTGCGGTTACGCCTTAAGCGCAAACTTCACAACAATGAAAACGGCGCGTCCGTGTCGGAATTTCTTTTGCGGAAATTTGCTATCTTTGGGCAAAAGAATCATCATCTAACCATGCGTTTGCGAATCATAGTGTTGCGTCTCTTGCTCACGGCTTCTTTGCTCCTTACGTCGGAAGCCTGGGCAGGAATAGTCGAAAATGTCCGTGAGGCTTTGGCGTCGAACAGCTTCAGCGCGGCCGATATCTACCTTAAGTCTTACCGCGACAAAAACGGCGTAACCCCGGAATATGTCGAAGCCTACTCGTGGATGGCGCGCACAGCCCTCAACAATCACGACTACGATCAAGCTCAGGCTTACGCCAAACAAACCGAGACGCTAGCACTCGATGAGGTCAAGCAGCACCCACTCGACTCCGAACCGCACCTTGCGATCGGCCTGGGAGCTGCCATTGAGGTCGAGTCTCAAACGCTAGCCGCCAAGGGGCAACGCGATCAGGCCGTTGCCGTGCTCCGGACCGCTCTGCGTACTTATGGCGATACTTCGATCCGCGCTCGCCTGCAAAAGAATCTCAACCTGCTCTCGTTCGATGGCAAACCTGCACCCGCGCTCAAGTCCGAGCAATTCTTAGGATCGAAACCTCCGACGCTGACTCAACTAAAGGGTTCGCCCGTGCTTCTCTTTTTCTGGGCGCACTGGTGTGGAGACTGCAAGGCCGAAGCTCCTATCATCACCCGCCTGCGAACAGAGTATGCGTCCAAAGGATTAACTGTGGTCGGTCCTACGCGCCTCTACGGCTATACCGCGCGGGTTGAGCACGCAGCGCCTGCCGATGAACTGGCGTACATCGACGCCGTCCGCCAGCGCTACTATAGCGGCTTGCTGGATATGTCCGTTCCCATCAGCAAATACAATTTCGACACCTACGGCGCCTCGACCACGCCGACGCTGGTGCTGGTCGATCGCGCGGGGAAAATCGCGATGTACCACCCCGGGGCACTGCCGTATGACGAGTTGAAGGCGGAGATTGAAAAGGTTGTAGCGCGGTGATGTGTGGCGCGGGCACTCCTGCCCGCGAAATCTAACCACGAGCAATAATGCCAACGTAAGTTCCTTGCCGCAAATCGAAGCTGGAGGGTCACTCGCCGCCGGCACTTCGCAGGCAGGAGTGCCCGCGCCACACGGTCATTGATCTACTTCACGCAGAGCACCCGTTTTCACATCGTAGATAAATCCCCGCACCGGAATATGCTTCGGAATCCACGGATGCGATTTCACTTTTTTCACCTGCTGCCGCAGGTTTGCTTCCAGGTCGTCAAACGCGTAGAAATGCGCAGGCTCGCTGGCGATCGCGCCCATCTTGTCGGTCAGGTGGGCCCGCAGTTCGTACTCTTTCACGCGCACTAATCCGCAGTCGGTGTGGTTGATGATGATGAACTCCTGCGTATCCAGTAGATGATGCGACACGATGAGCGAGCGGATGGCATCGTCGGTCGCGATGCCGCCGGCGTTGCGAATCATGTGTGCGTCTCCTGGCTTTAAACCCAGGCAGCGTTCAAACAAAATTCTGGAATCCATGCAAGCCAGCACGGCCAGGCGCCGCCGCGGCCGAACCGCCAGATCTCCCAGGTTGAAGTTCTTTACGAATTCTTCGTTGGCCTTCAGCAGTTCGTCGGCAACAGACAATTTTTAATCCCTCGTGCTTGGTTTGCGCGATCCGCAGATGAACATCTCAAGGCGGCCGCTGGTTGTTCTTCCAGTTTACCCGCTACAATCGGCGCGTGAACCTCGACGATACAATAGTCGCGATTGCCACCCCGCCCGGACGCGGAGGTATTGGCGTGGTGCGCATTGCCGGAGACAAAGCCCGCGAGATCGCAGCCCCGATGTTACGGCTAAAGCACGAACTCCAGCCGGGAAGGGTATCCTTCGGAGAGTTGATCGACCCATGTGAGGCAGACACCCCTCTCCGCCTGCCGACGCCCAGAACTGATTCGTCGGGGCTGGGTGAAGATCCTACAGTAGTAGATGAGGTCTCAACGGTCGTTAGACAGACAGAGCCTGCCCTGAGGCAGCCGAAGGGAGTGTCCGCCCCACAGGAGCAGCGCATCGACGAAGTCGTGGTCACCTACTTCGGCAAGCCGCGCTCCTACACCACCGATGACATCATCGAGATCGCAGCACACGGCTCGCCGGTAGTGTTGCGCCACATCGTCGAGCTTTGCGTCGCCGCGGGAGCGCGCCTCGCCGAACCCGGAGAGTTCACCATGCGCGCCTTTCTCAACGGCCGCATCGATCTCACCCAGGCTGAAGCGGTTCGCGATCTCATCGACGCACAAACTCTTTATCAGGCCAAGGTCGCGGCGCAGCAACTTGAAGGCGCGCTCTCCCGGCGCTTGCAGCCCGTCAAACAAAAGCTGGTCGAGTTGATCGCGACGCTCGAAGCTGGCATTGACTTTGCCGAGGACGATGTCTCCGTTCTGCCCGACTCCGCCATCTTGGACCGCATCGACACTGTGCGCCAGCCGCTGCAGCAACTCGCCGCCACTTTCTCCTACGGAAAAATCCTTCGCGAGGGATTAACCCTCGCAATCGTCGGCCGGCCGAACGTGGGCAAATCAAGTTTGTTTAACCGGCTCGTCGAGCGCGAACGCGCGATTGTGACGGCCGCACCCGGCACCACGCGCGATCTGGTCAGCGAGACCGTTGCCATCTGCGGAATTCCTATCCAATTGGTCGACACCGCGGGAATCCGGCAGGCTCTTGATGAGGCGGAGTCCATCGGCATTCGCAAATCCATGGAAGCGCTCGCAGACGCTGACCTGGTGCTGATAGTAGTCGATGCCTCGCAGCCCGCCTCGGAAGAAGACGAAGAGCTGTTGCGGCAAGCGGCGGCTCGGCCGGCGATTTTGGTCGGAAACAAATCCGACTTGGCTGGCAGTAATCAGTGGTCAGCAGCTAGTGGGCGGCTAGCGATTCGCGTTTCCGCGCTGACCGGCGATGGCATCGCCGAACTGCGCGCCGAGATTCTGCGTCACGTCGCAGGCGACGCCGGACTACAGTTGGAAGCTGGATTTCTAACCAACGTTCGTCATCAGGGATTAGTGCAGGATTCACTCGCCGCACTCGATTCCGCGACCGCCGCAGTAGGCGGAAAAATTCCTCACGAGATGCTGCTGCTCGATCTCTACAACGCGCTGCGGCCGCTCGACGCGATCACGGGTGCCACCACCACCGACGACATCCTCAACCTAATCTTCAGCACGTTCTGTATTGGAAAATGAGACGTAGACGCGTAGCTTGCTATGTCTAGCCTCAGGCCAACTCCACTTCAATCTTCTTCGTCGACGGATCGAGCTTGGTGATCCGAAAACTACGAATCTGTCCACCAGCTAAGGCCTCCGGTTTCGAGGCGCCTGCACTTGTGCCGCCCTTCCATCGCGCTTTCAGCATCGAGCTTAGAGATGCCAAATCCGCGTTCGCAGTCGATGGATCTTCAGCCTTGGCCGACGCTGTTTTCGAGGCAATGCGGCATAGTCCTTCAATTCCCTGCCCGAGTTCCACACGCGCCTTTTCTCCAGAAACCTCCACCACCCGCCCCGAGACCACATTGCCCACCTTATTTTCGGCCAGGTATTCATCAATGCTGGTGGGCACAAGCTGCTTCATGCCCAACTTCAGCCGCCTTTTTTCGGTGTCAACTTCAAGCACCTGCGCCTGCACGGTTTGGCCAAGTTTCAGCATGTCCTGGGGATGATTAATGCGCTTCTCGGCGCTCATGTCGCTGACGTGAATCATGCCCTCGATGCCTTCAGCTAGCTCGATAAACGCACCAAACTTGGTTATGCTCGTAACCGGGCCCTGCACCACCGAGCCAACCGCAAACCTTTGCGCAGCATCGGCCCAAGGGTCGCCCAGCGCCTGCTTCAAGCCGAGTGAAATGCGGCGCTCTGCCGGGCTCACGCCCAAAATCACAACGTCCACGGTATCGCCCGGCTTCACGACAGTGTTGGCGCTCTTCAACTTCTTTCCCCACGACATTTCCGAGATGTGGATCAAGCCCTCGATGCCGGGTTCGAGTTCCGTGAAGGCACCGAAATCAAGCACGCGCGTCACCGTGCCGCGTGCCCGCTCGCCCAGTTTGTATTTTTCCGCAACCGAATCCCACGGATCCGGTTCAAGTTGTTTCATGCCGACCGAAATTCGCCGCTTCTCCGCGTCAATCTTGAGAACTTTGACTTCGACCTCTTGCCCGACCGTAAGCACATCGGCCGGCTTGCTGATGCGGCTGCGAGAAATGTCGCTGACATGCAGCAGCGCATCCACATTTCCTATGTCGACAAAAGCACCGTAGTCGGTGAGGCTGCGCACCGTGCCGTGAAGAATGGCGCCTTCTCTTACCTCCGAGTAGCGGCGATCTTTTACCGCCAACTCTTCCTCTTCCGCCACGACGCGGCGATCGACAACAACATCTTCATCCGCCTCGTCGAGCTTGGTGATGCGGCAGCGAATCTCCTGCTCCACCAGCTTTTCCATCTCAGCTGCATCGCGTGCTCCGCTTCGCGAAGCCGGGAGAAAAGCGCGAACTCCCACATCTACGCTCAGGCCGCCTTTCACTACGCCGGTAACCGTGCCCACGATCGTCGTCTTCTCGGCAAACGCCCTGGCCAGCGCTGCCCAATCGTGCGGGCGCTCGATTTTGCCCAGACTGAGATCGTAGTAGCCCTCGGGATCGCGGCCCTTAATCGAAACCAGCAGCTTGTCGCCGGCTTTCACCGGCTCGCCTGTGCTCGACAAACGCAGTCAAAGGCAAGATGCCTTCGGTCTTGAATCCAATATCGACCATGACCGAATCAACAGTCACTGCTATCACCGTGCCTTCGCGGCCCTTTCCCGGCCTCCGCAGGCTTACGGATTTTAGTTCGCTCGAATTGCGAGAGAATGTCTTTGAAGGACTCGTCGGCTTCGTTGCTAGGATGGGACTCAGGGCTGGCTGGATTCGACATAAAAGAGGAGTAAAAGCTTCGACTTCAAGGAAAGTCTTGAAATTAGGATATCACCGAGCCGGGAGCCTTTCGAACCGCAGAAACTTGGGACGAATGATGGACGAAGCTGAGTCCGAAGTGCAGTTCGCCAAATTTTATCTATCGAGGCTCTACTTGCCTTCGGCCACTTCCAGTCGAGTGTCTGCTTTGTGCAGCGCATTCAGGGAGCGCTCGACGTCCACGTTAGGATCGCCGCTGCTCAAGCGCTCCTCGGCGCGGGCTTTGGCTTTGCGCGCGCGTTCCACGTCAATTTCGAATGGACGTTCGGCGGTCTCGGCCAAGATCGTTACTTTGTCCGGCAGCACTTCGGCAAATCCCGAAGCGACCGCCAGTCGCTGTTCCTCGGCGCCGGCGTGGAATTTGATTTCGCCCACAGCGAGCTCAGTGATGAGCGGCGCATGGCCGGGCAGAACCCCAAGATACCCGTTCTTGCCGGGAATCTGAATCTCTTCCGCCGCCGTCTCGACGATTTTCTTTTCCGGCGTAACGATCTCGAGTTGGAAAGTATCTCCCATTGGTCGTTTGTCGTTGGTCGTTGGTCGTTGGCAAAATCGTACTGCGCAGGTTGTCGCACGCGGACTGGCGAACGACTAACGACCAGCGACTAACGACAGTTCCTTACGCTGCCGTCTTCATCTTCTCCGCCGCTTCCAGCACTTCCTCGATCGGGCCTTTCATATAAAAAGCCTGCTCCGGAATGTCGTCGTATTTACCTTCGACGATGGCCTTGAAGCCCTTCACCGTGTCGGCAATTTTCACATACCGTCCCGCCGCTCCGGTAAACTGCTCAGCCACGTGGAACGGTTGCGAGAGGAAGCGCTGAACCTTACGTGCCCGCGCCACAGTTAATTTTTGATCTTCGCTCAACTCGTCGATGCCGAGAATGGCGATGATGTCCTGCAGATCCTTATATGTCTGCAAAGTTTTCTTTACCGACTGCGCCACATCGTAATGTTCCTGGCCAACGATGCGCGCGTCAAGAATCCGCGAGGTTGATGACAGCGGATCGACCGCGGGATAAATTCCGATCTCGGTCAGAGCGCGCGATAGCACAGTGGTCGCGTCCAGATGAGCAAACGTGGTTGCCGGGGCGGGATCGGTCAAATCGTCGGCAGGCACGTAAATCGCCTGCACCGACGTGACCGAGCCTTTCTTAGTTGACGTAATACGCTCCTGCAGTTCGCCCATCTCCGTGGCAAGATTCGGTTGATAGCCCACGGCGCTGGGCATGCGGCCCAGCAGCGCCGAGACTTCCGAACCGGCCTGCGTGAAGCGGAAGATATTATCGATGAACAGCAGAGTGTCGGCGCCTTCAGCGTCGCGAAAATATTCTGCGACGGTTAATCCGGTCAGCGCGACGCGCAAGCGCGCTCCGGGCGGCTCGGTCATTTGTCCATAAATCAGCGCCGCTTTCGAGTGTGCCGGATCGCCCGGCTTGATTACGCCGGATTCCGTCATTTCCAGCCATAGATCGTTGCCCTCGCGCGTGCGCTCGCCCACGCCTGCGAACACGGAGAATCCGCCGTGGTTCTTGGCAACGTTATTGATCAGTTCCATGATCACGACAGTCTTGCCCACGCCGGCGCCGCCAAACAATCCGATCTTGCCGCCCTTCAAAAATGGCTGAATGAGATCGATCACCTTCACGCCGGTCTCGAACATCTCGGCGGTCGTGGCCTGTTCGTCGAACGCGGGAGCAAGGCGATGAATCGGCATTCGCTCTTTGTACTCAATCGGTCCCAGTTGGTCGACCGGTTCGCCGATCACATTCATAACTCGACCAAGCGTACCGCGTCCCACAGGCACCGAAATCGGGCCGCCCTCATCGATGGCCTTCATGCCGCGCACCATGCCTTCGGTAGCTTCCATGGCGATGCAGCGTACGCGTCCCTCGCCCAGGTGTTGCTGCACCTCGAGAATCACGTTGACGGGATTGGGCACAGTGAAGCCGTCGCTCACGATCCTCACCGCCTCATAAATTGGCGGCAGGTGTCCCTCGGGAAATTGGACGTCGACCGCCGGTCCTGCAATTTGAACTACGTGTCCGTTATTTTCTGACATAAATTCCGCTGCTAGCTCCTAGCTTCGTCATACTCTCTGTCTGCCTGCTCGCACGATAGATGTTCGCTTCCGCTTCTCACGAATGGGTTTTGCTAGAAGCAAGTAGCTAGAAGCGAGCAGCTTCTTCACATCGCCGCCGCGCCGCTCACAATCTCAATAATTTCTTTCGTAATCTTCGCCTGCCGCGCGCGGTTCATCACCAGCGTGAGCGAATCGATCATATCGGTGGCGTTGTTGGTGGCCGCATCCATCGCTGTCATGCGCGCGGCGTGCTCGGCCGCTACCGACTCCAGCAGCGCGCGGAAAATCTGTATCGCCACATACTTCGGCAGCAACGAACGAAACAATTCTTCCGGCGGCTGTTCGTAGATGTAATCCACATCAGCTGTGGCAAACTTTTCCGCGACCTGATCCGCCGGACTGTCTCCGCGCATGCCGACCCCAGCGCTGATCGCCGCTTCCTTGGCCTTCTTTTTTTCCTCTTCCGTCATCTCTTCCGACAACCGCACGGCCTGCTGGCCAATCTCGCCGATGGGAAGAATCTGTTCCACGATGAGCCGTTGCGCGATCACTGACTTGAACTCGTTGAAGACGACGTAGACAGAATCGATCTCTTCGCGTTCGTAGCGCTCGATTACGGTCTCCGCCAAGGTACGGGCTTGCGCAAACCCCAGCTTGCCGAGAACACCGACATGCTCGCCTACAATCTCAATCTCCGCCGTGCGCGTTCCCGCCTCAGCACGCTTCTCGAGCGATTCTTCCGCCTCCGCCAGACTCACCGTCTGCACAGCCGCGGCAGGGTAGCGCCTCCGCAAAAAATCGCGTCCCTTGCGGCCGACGGCTTCAATATCAATATTCTTTCCGGCCTTCGATTCCAGGAAGCGGCTGGCCGCCTTGGTAATATTCGCGCTGAAAGCGCCCGCCAGGCCTTTGTCTCCGGTGACCACGATCAGAAGAATGTTTTGCTCCGGCCGTTGTGCCAGCAGGGGATGCTTGGGTTGCCCTGTCTCCGGATCGTATATCTCTGCCCGCGCGACCAGCGACCTGAGAACATTGGTCAGCATCTTCGCATACGGGCGCGCCGCCAGGGCGCGCTCCTGCGCGCGGCGCAACTTCGCCGCCGAGACCACCTTCATCGCTTTGGTGATCTGCCGCGTGTTCACCACGCTGCGAATCCGCCGCCGAATGTCGAGAATGTTTGCCATGGATCAGTTGTTGGTCGTTCGTCGTTGGTCGTTAGCCGAAATCAAGATCTTTGCCCTGATCGAAACATTTGTCACCTGAACGAAGCACTTGTCATCCTCAGCGAAGCGGATCTCCGCCAGCACAAAGCCGCTACTTCGCAACTGCTTCCCTCGAACTCACAAACTGCTGCTTGGCCTGCTTGATCACGTCCGTCAACTGTGCCTTTAGGGCATCATCGAGAATCTTTTTCTCCATGATGGTGCGCAGTATGCCTGCACTAGTCGCGTCCACATATTCGTAAAGCGCTTTCTCGAAATCGCGTACCTGATTCACCGGAAGGTCGTCGAGAAATCCTCCAGTACCGGCAAAAATGATCAGAATCTGCTTCGAGAAAGGCAGCGGCGAAAACTGATTCTGTTTGAGCAGTTCAACCAGTCGCTGACCGCGATTCAACTGATTCTGCGTGGCTTTGTCGAGGTCACTGCCGAACTGCGCGAACGCGGCCAATTCGCGGTACTGCGCGAGTTCCAATTTCAGCGTTCCCGCAACCTGGCGCATGGCTTTGATCTGTGCGCTTCCACCAACACGGCTCACCGACAAGCCGACGTTCACAGCGGGCCGAATCCCTTGATTGAACAAATCCGTTTCCAGATAAATCTGCCCGTCGGTAATCGAGATCACGTTGGTCGGAATGTAAGCCGACACGTCGCCGGCCTGGGTCTCGATAATCGGCAACGCGGTAAGCGATCCGCCGCCATTCTTGTCACTCAGCTTGGCCGAGCGCTCCAGCAGACGCGAGTGGAGGTAAAACACATCTCCGGGATAGGCTTCACGCCCGGGCGGACGCCGCAGCAGCAACGAAATCTCCCGGTAAGACGCCGCGTGTTTCGACAAATCGTCAAAGATGACGAGTGCATGACGCTTGGTGTCGCGGAAATACTCTCCAATCGCGCACGCCGCGTAGGGAGAAATGTATTGCATGGGCGCTGGTTCCGACGCCGACGCCGCCACCACGATCGTGTACTCCATCGCGCCGGCGTCTTCCAGAATTTTCACGACCTGCGCAATCGAGGACCGCTTCTGCCCAATCGCGTTGTAAATACAAATCAGGTCATTGCCTCGGCTATTGATGATCGTGTCGAGTGCGACCGCGGTCTTACCCGTCTGCCGGTCGCCGATGATCAACTCGCGCTGGCCGCGGCCTACGGGAATCATGCTGTCGATGGCCTTCAGGCCGGTGGCCATGGGCTCGCGCACGGGCTGACGGTCGATCACGCCCGGAGCCAGCCGCTCCAGTGCGATAAATTTGTCGCTGGCGATCGGTCCCTTGTCGTCAATCGGGCGGCCCAGCGAATCGACCACGCGGCCAATCATGGCGTCGCCCACCGGCACGCTCATGATGCGTCCGGTGCGTTTCACCTCGTCGCCTTCCTTGATCTCGGTGTATTCGCCGAGCAGCACCACGCCCACCTGATCTTCTTCCAGGTTCATGGCGATGCCGGCCACATCGTGCGGGAAGGAAAGCAGTTCGCCGGCCATCACCTTGTCCAGCCCGTAGACGCGCGCGATGCCGTCTCCGAGCGTAATCACGGTGCCAGTCTCGTCCACGGAGATTTTCGATTCGTAGTTCTCGATCTGCTCGCGGATCAGCTTGGTTATTTCGTCTGCCTTGATTTGTGCCATAAGAATCTGCTCTTAGCCTTTAGCTGTTAGCTCTTAGGTTGTCTCGGCGCTCCCCTAGGATCTTTTCTGCGATCTCTCGGCTGCAGGCTCCATCCTCGACTCGCGGAGCGGATTGAGCTAAAAGCTAACGGCTAAGAACTAATAGCCTCTTTCAATCTCTCCAATTGCCCTTTCACCGAACCATCGTAAATAGTGCTACCCACGCGGACCATCGCGCCACCCAGCAGCGAGGCATCCTCGCCATAATGTGCCCGAACCTTCTTGCCGGTAAGGGTCCCAACCTGAGCCTCAAACTCGCGCTTCTCGGCATCGCCCAGCACTCGAGCGCTGGTAATCTGCGCTTCGACGAATCCCAAACGCGCGTCAAGCTCCCTTTCAAGCTGAGGAATGATCTGCTCCAGAAAATGTATTCGACGATGATCAATCAAGACTGCGACCAGATTCCGCGCCTGCTTCCGAATTCCATCCCGTTCTGCAATCACGTCGAGCACGCGCCGCTTCTGATCGGCGGGAATCGCGGGATTCTCCCATACCCGCCGCAAGTCCGGACTCTGGCTTAGCAGGCTCGCAATCGTGCGCAACTCAGCGATCGAACGATCTACGTCAAGATTTGCGCTGAGCACTACATCCGCGAAAGCGCGCGCGTAAGTGCTGGCGACCGAAGCCATTCCCTATTGCCCAACCTTTCCCGGTCCGTTCCCCGAAGCCTCTGAAGATGCGGTTAATTGCCCGGCAAAACTCCGCACCAGCGCTTGATCGGTGGCGGCATCCACGTGAATTTGCTTCTTCGCCAGCACCACCGCGAGATCGGCCGCGTATGCGGTAAGTTCGCGCCGCGCTGTCTTGGCGGCGGCGGCGATTTCCTGTTGCGCAGACTCCACGATTTTTCGCGCTTCTTCCTGCGCGGCAGCCTGAATGCGCGATTCCTCCGCAGCCGCTTCCTTCTCGGCGGAGTCGCGCATCATGCCAATCTCCACATCCAGTTTCATGAGCCGCGACTCAATCTCCGCCAACCTGCGCCGCGCTTCATCGCTGGCCCTCTGCGCCTCCTGCATGGCTTTCTGAATCGCCGCTGTGCGCGCGCTGAAGGCCGCCGGCAAATATTTGCGCGCTACCCAGACAAGAATTCCCACGATGATCGCGAAATTCAAGCCTATGCTCAGAAAATAAGCCGTACCGGTACTCAAGCCAGTCAGCCTAGCGATAAGCTTCACTGATGCCGACTGTTTGAATTGCGCTTTGTCGTCGGTTTCCTCTCCGGCTGCCTCACGCGTCTCGTGTGACAATTGCCGCGCAAAACCAGGTTCTTTCCCCGATTCGCTGGACTGTTTATGTTGTTGCTGCGCCGGTTGCTCCTGCGCACGCAGCGAAACAAACGCCCCCCCGAGTACGATCATCACCGTCGCCAGCAGCCACAGCCGTAGATTTTTGTTAAAGAAAGTCATTTTAAAAAAAGTCGTCGAATTCGAATTCCGAATCATGCCCACGATTTTCAGCCCAAGGTCTTTAGCGTCCAGCTTGGGCCGGCTCGAGTACACGCCGCATGATCTCCGTGGCCAGCATCTGTATTTGCGCCTGCAAACCAGTCTGCGCCTGCTCGCGATCGTTTTCGATATCCGCCTTGGCCGCCTGTACCTGAGACTGCGCCTGCTCGCGAGCAGTGTTCAAAGCCACAGCGCGCGCATCCAGCGCCGCTTTGCGCCGCGCCTCTTGCGCGCGGAACACCGTAGCCCGAGCCTCGCGCAGCCTCTGCTCGTATTCCGCGGTGCGCGCTTCGGCGGCGGCAATATCCGCCCGCGATTTCTCGACCGCCCCCTCCGTCTTGCTGCGCCGCTCGTCGAGTACGCGCCGCAACGGTTTATGCACGATCGTCGCGTAAAGCACATAAAGCAACGCCAGAAGAATCACCGTGGGCACAGCTCCAAGCAGTAATTCGCCCAGTTGTCTCAGCGTTTCTTCCATTGGGTGTCAAAAAGGGTGCTAAAAAAAGAATGCTACACAGACCACAGACCGCTGGCCTCTGGCACTTCCTCTCCAGACCGGACGATGCGGGCTATGAAAACTGTTAAAGTTAACATCCGTAAAGAGTTCATGTCAACGCACAGTGGGCTGCGTTTTGCATCTGGAAACGCAACTGATAAATAGCGCACTCGGCACCGGACCTCAGCGATCAGACCTCGACAAAAATGCCCACTCTCCCAGGTCCGACATCCGCAGTCCGGCGTTTGACATGGCAAGCCTCCGCTTCTATGCTAAACCCCATGTTTCGCCCCTGCCTCGGCGGCTCCTGTTGTTGTATGTGCTCGCCGGAGTGTGGGTAAAGGACGAAGCTAAGCACTCTTCCAACCCACCCGGCACAAAGCGGGTGGGTTTCTTTTTTATGAAACTCACGCGAATCGATGGCCGGGATGGAATCTTCTAACTACTAGCGAATCGGATTCAAGATCAAGATCAAGATAAGGAGACACGATCCATGAGCACCGCGACTGCAAACGAAGCCACACCCAAGGCATTGCGCATCAACGACACCGCGCCCGATTTCACCGCCGAAACCACGCAGGGCACCGTTCATTTTCACGAATGGATCGGCGACGGCTGGGCAGTTTTGTTTTCCCATCCCAAGGATTTCACTCCCGTATGCACCACCGAACTCGGCTACATGGCTGGCCTGCAGCCGGAGTTCGCCAAGCGCAATACCAAGATCATCGGATTGAGCGTAGACCCCGTCAGCAGCCACGGCAAGTGGGCCGCCGATATCGAAGAAACCCAGGGACACAAGGTGAACTATCCTATGATCGGCGACCCGCAACTGGAAATCGCCAAGCTCTACGGCATGTTGCCGGCCGAGAGCGGCACCAATTCCGAAGGACGCACCGCCGCCGACAACGCTACCGTGCGCACAGTTTTCGTCGTCGGCCCCGACAAGAAGATCAAGCTGCAACTTATCTATCCCATGAGCACGGGCCGCAACTTCGACGAGGTGCTTCGCGTGCTCGACTCCATGCAACTCACCGCGAAGCACAAAGTAGCCACGCCGGTGAACTGGAAGCAGGGCGATGAAGTAATCATTCTGCCTTCGGTCTCAAACGAGGAAGCGCAGAAGAAATATCCCGAAGGCTGGAAGTCGCCGAAACCGTATTTGAGAATCGTGCCACAGCCGAAGTAAGAGAAGCGCCGCAAACTTTGGCCACGGATTTAGGACGGATAAAACCGGGTATGATCTGAGTGGGTTTGGATCGTTATCCGCGGAAATTCGTGTTAATCCGTGGCGATTTTTTTGGAAGCGCATGCGGTCCGGTGATCGTCCCGGTCTTCAAAACCGGCGAACGGCGGGCAATCCCGTCGTTGGTGGGTTCGACCCCCACTCGCTTCCGCCACAACTTTTGAGCGCGGGCTTTTGCGGAACTTTTGCATCAATCTACAGGGTTCAGTGTATTCAGGGTACGGACCCTTCTCCGACTAGAATACCTACTACGCGATCCGGGCGGTTCTGCGGCTCAGTTCGCCCGTCCTGACTTTTGCTTCGGTCGAGTTTGCGCGATCACTTGGAGTCGATGACATGACAATGCGGGTGCTGGTAGTGGACGACCATGAAGTCGTCCGTCGCGGCGTCCGCTCTCTTCTCCTCACGCACCCCGAGTACGAGGTATGCGGCGAAGCGGTAGATGGCCGAGACGCGGTGGAAAAAGCGGCTCTGCTTAAGCCCGATCTGATAGTGATGGATGTCAGCATGCCCAACCTGAATGGGCTGGATGCGACTCCTCGCATCCGCAGCCTGCTTCCCGATTCGAAGGTGCTCATCCTCAGCCAGCACGAGTCCCCGGAAATGGTCCGGCTGGCGTTCAAGGCGGGTGCCAGCGGATACCTGGTCAAATCTTCGCTGTCCAGCAACTTGTTTGCAGCCTTGGCGGGCGTCAACGAAGATACACCCTTTATCGATCCCGCAATTCCTGAGATCGACCGATTCGAATACGAGGGGTGCAATCATTTTGACACAAAAGAGATATTGCAGCGCAGCGCTGCCCTGGAGCAGGCGTTACGCGAGAGTGAGGAGCTCCGCCGCTCCACTTTTGAATTGGCGGAACTGGGCGTAGCCCATCAGAGCGCGGACGGCCGATGGCTTCAAGTGAACGACAAGATCTGCGAGATCACGGGCTACAGCCGGGATGAGCTTCTGAGCATGAAGTTCCAAGATATTACCCATCCAGACGACCTTGCGGCCGACCTCGACCAGATGGCGAAAATGAAGGAAGGCCTGGCCAACACTTATGCCAGCCAAAAACGTTATATCCGCAAAGATGGTTCGCCGGTCTGGATAGATTTGAAGGTTTCAACCCTCCGCGACAAAGACCGTAACGTAAAGCGCTTCGTCGTGGTGATTGAAGATATAACCGGACGCCGCGAAGCCGAGCAGGCAACGTTCAGGCTGGCCGCAATTGTGGAGTCGTCCGAGGATGCGATTATTTCCAAGGATCTTAACGGCATCATCAATAGCTGGAATGCGGGGGCCGAACGTGTTTTCGGATTCACCCCGCAGGAGGCAATAGGGCGGTCCATTACGATCATCATCCCTCCCGATCTGCGGGATGAAGAGAAACAAATCTTGCGGCGGCTGCGCAAGGGAGAACGTATTGAGCACTTCGAAACCGTGCGCATGAACAAGGCGGGCGGACGATTGAACATTTCACTCACCATCTCGCCGGTGAAAGACTCGAAGGGAGCGATCATAGGCGCCTCCAAAATTGCCCGCGACGTAACTGAGCGCAAAAGGATTGAGAGGGCGCTGCGCGTGAATGAGGATCGTCTGCGAGCCGCCTTCACGCAAAGCTACTCGTTCCTTGTCCTGCTAACTCCGGATGGAACCATCCTTGAGGTCAACGACGCCGCCTTAGCTGCGGCGGGACGCACGCGTGAGCAAGCCCTTGGGCGCAAGTTCTGGGAGCTGTGGTGGTCTCCCTTGGCGGAAGAGACGGCAATCCTCAAAAAAAGTATAGCTAGAGCCGCGGCGGGTGAACGCATTGCAGAAGAGTGCTACTTCTGCCTTGCGGACGGCAGCCGGCGTTTCGCCCATCGAACTCTGAACCCGATTCCGGGCGACGATGGAAAAGTGGTGATGATCGTAGCCACCGGCCTTGACATGACCGAGCAAAAGGAATTGCGCGATCAGTTGGAACTACGCGTAAAACAGCGGACCCAGGAATTGGAAGAAAAAAATCGGGACCTGCTTGCCCAGACCGAGATGGTGCGGGAGCTTTCCGGCAAACTGCTTAGTACGCAGGACGAGGAACGCCGCCGTATTGCGCGCGAACTGCACGACAGCGCCGGCCAGCTTCTTGTGGCACTGCAGATGGGACTGGTATCCCTGGAAGAAGAAAGTAAGAAACTGGATCCCAGGTTCGCTACAAACATCCGTCAGAATATTGAGTTGGTTGAGCAATTATCGCGGGAGGTGCGCACGCTCTCTCATCTGCTTCACCCGCCCCTGTTGGATGAGGCGGGATTGTCCTCTGCAATTCGGTGGTATGTGGAGGGATTCGCCGAGCGCAGCAAGATCGAACTGCAACTCGAGTTATCGTCCGACCTGGGCCGCCTGGAGCGAGACCAGGAGACCGCCATGTTTCGCATTGTGCAAGAGTGCCTGACCAATATTCATCGGCATTCGGGCAGCAAAAAAGCCAGCGTCCGTCTGCAACGATACCAACAGGAAATCCGGTTAGAAGTTGAAGATTACGGCAAAGGACTGCCGGTCTCGAAGAGTAACGGATCGCCTTCAAAGCCGGTCAGGGCTGGCGTCGGAATTCAAGGCATGCGGGAACGAGTCATGCGGCTGGGCGGCCACTTCGAAATTCACTCGAATGGTGGTGGCACGGTGGTAACAGCGCGCCTTCCACTGGAAGCGCCTTCCGTCGCAACTTCTACTACGCCCTAACCTTATTAATTACAAAGCGACTAGAACCTGTCCCACGCGCCTCAGCGGTATGCAAACTTGGTGATCGCCCCAGTCCATCCAGAAACTAATCCTGTCTACCAACGTTTAGAATGGAAGCAGGTTCTCTTCAAAGACCCTTTCAGCACTCCAACAGCACTCCAAAGGTTTGAACATGAGACTCGTACGTCCCGCAATTCTGGCGTTAGTGATCGCCGGCGCTTTCTTTTACTTCACCACCTGGCGCTCGAATGCAAAGTTTACTCCCACGCCCACGGGTTGGTTCAGCCAGCCCACGCAGGTTGAAATCACGGAGGCTTCGCCCGGCGAAGGCCTCGACAGCGAAGAGCAGAACAACATCAGCGTCTATCGCCGAAATATTCCCTCGGTAGTCAACGTCACTTCGCGCACCATGACGATGGATTTTTTTTACGGCCTGGTGCCGCAGGAGGGCCAGGGTTCCGGCTTCGTGATCGACAAAGATGGCCACATCCTCACCAACTATCACGTAGTGAAAGACGCGCGCGAAGTCGAAGTAACGATGCACAACCGCAAGAAATATAAAGCGACCGTGGTGGGCACCGATCCGGCGCACGATCTCGCGGTAATTCTAATCAAAGCACCGAGCCTGGTTCCCGCGGTTCTCGGCGACTCCCGTAACCTGCAGGTCGGTCAGAAGGTTTACGCCATCGGCAACCCGTTCGGTTTAGCTGGAACCATGACTCGCGGCATTGTGAGTTCGATTCGTCCCGTTCGCGAGCCGAATGGCGCAACCATCGACGATGCTATTCAGACCGACGCCGCCATCAATCCCGGCAACTCAGGGGGGCCGTTGATGAACTGGCACGGAGAAGTCATCGGCATCAATACGATGATCCTTTCGAGTGTGGGGCAGAATGCGGGCATCGGCTTCGCCATTCCCATCAATACCGCGAAGGCCGTGTTGAATGACTTGATGACGCTAGGCCGTGTGCGCCGCCCCGCTCTCGGCGTGCGGACGATTCCGATCAGCCCCGAGCTCGGCGATGAAATGGGATTGCCCGTCGATTACGGCGTGCTGATCGTGCAGGTCACTCCCGGCGGCGCGGCAGATCAAGCCGGCCTGCACGGCGGCACCGAGCGCGCGTATCTGGGTAACATTCCCATCATGCTCGGCGGAGACTTGATCATCGCCATCGACGGCGAAAAGGTCGAAGACGAACAGGATCTCGCGCAAATGATGAACAACCACCGCGCCGGAGACACGGTGAAAGTTACCATCTATCGGAACAAGAAAAAGATGGACGTAAACGTGGCGCTCGGGGAAGCCAGAGAGCAAGTGTAAGAACGCTTTTCACGCAGCGCCGTCCCGGAGTCCCCGCGTTTTCTCCGGCGGGGCGAGGGATCTCCCACTATCGCGCTATATACGATAAGTAGAAACCTCTTTCACGCCGCGGTCTCGGCAAAGAAGTCTTCAATCTCGCTGACCTCTTTGTCGTTCAGCCGAAGATCGCCAGCCTTCATCACTCCTTGCGCCTGGCGAGCGTTGCGAGCGCCGACGATGGCTCCTGTAACCGCGGGATTGCGCAGCACCCAGGCGATAGCAACTTCGCCGACCGAACGATTGTGCCGCTTGGCGATTTCACGCAGTCTTTCCACCAACTCCAGATTGCGCGACAGATTTGGCTCGGTAAAATCCGGATGCTCTTTGCGCCAGTCGTCCTGCGGCAGACGGATGGCGCGCTCGCGCGTCATACCGCCGGTCAGCAGTCCCGAAGCCATCGGAGAATAAACGATCACGCCGATTCCTTCGCGCAAACAGAAGGGCAGAATCTCATCCTCAACCTCGCGGTGTAGCAGCGAATACGGAGGCTGCAACGACGTTATGGGCGCGATGGCCTGGGCGCGCCGCAATTGCTTGACGTTAAAGTTAGAAACTCCAATCCAGCGCACTTTGCCTTCGCGTTTCAAGTTGGCAAGCGTAGACCATCCTTCTTCCAGCGCGGGCGAATCCGGATCCGGAGGCCAGTGAATCTGATAAAGATCAATCACGTCGATGGCCAGGCGCCGTAAACTGTCCTCAACCTCGCGGCGAATCGAATCCGCGCTCAAAACTTTTTGCACATTGCCCTGCGCATCCCAGCGCAAGCCGCACTTTGTAAAAACATAAGGACGCGGCCCGGACCAACTCTTCAGCGCGCGGCTGACAACCTCTTCAGAGTGCCCTAAGCCGTAGACGGCGGCGGTATCAATCCAGTTCACGCCGAGTTCGAGGGCGCGATGAATGGCGGCGACGGAATCGTTGTCATCCTGCGCTCCCCAGGCGAATTGCCAGCCGGAACCGCCAACGGCCCAGGCTCCATAACCTACGGAAGTAATTTGCAGATCGGAATTGCCAAGATTGCGGGTTTGCATATTAAATCTCCTATAAAGTTTGATTTGCGCAGGGAACGCCCGGATTCAGAACTGAGCTCTCGAATGAACGTAGATGCGATCCGCGAATTTTGCCTGGCATTTCCTCACGCAACCGAGAATTTGCAGTGGGGCGACGATCTTTGTTTCAAGATTCGCGGAAAGGTTTTTGCAATCATGGGCTTGGATAATCCGCGGCTCTGCTTCAAATGCGCGCCGGAAGTCTTTGCCGCGTTGATTGAACGTCAGGATATTCGTCCCGCACCCTACATTGGACGCTACAAGTGGGTGATGCTGGATCGGCTCGATGCTGCGACTTGGGACGAGTTGCAGGAGTTGATTGGGCAGTCGTATGCAATGGTGGCGGCAAAGGCACCAAAAAAGAAGGCACCCGCAAAACCCGGCAAGCGGACTAAGGCAAAGTTGCATGGTCGAAGGAAAGACTAAACTGCAAACGTCAAAAATGCCGCGCGAAACTCGGCCAGGGAGTGAGCCCAGATCGCACGATAAGTGATTTGACTCGGCTTACCATCGTCGGCTAGCCTCAAGAGTCCGCCCATTCCCGGACACCTTCGATCCTGATGCGACTCCTCTACAAATCATTGATTTGGCTGCTGCTGCTGGCTGTCGCAGGTTGGGGCACGCCCTCTGCCGCGGGTTCGACCAAGCCGCTCCACGCGCGGCACGGAATCGTGGTCAGCGCCCAGGAACAAGCTTCGCACGCAGGAGTGGAGATTATGCAGGCCGGCGGCAACGCCATAGATGCCGCGGTGGCAACCGGATTCGCGCTTGCAGCGGTGCATTCGGCGGCGGGAAATCTAGGCGGCGGCGGATTCATGTTGATCCGCATGGCCGATGGCAAAATTCATTTTATTGACTATCGCGAGAAAGCTCCGGCCGCAGCCAAGCCCGACATGTATCTCGACGCGCAGGGCAATGTGATCGAGGGTGCGAGCGAATATGGTTACAAGGCAATCGGCGTGCCCGGATCGGTGGCGGGTATGGTTTACGCCGAGCAGAAATACGGAAGGCTGGCTGTGAAACAAGTGATAGCTCCAGCAATCCGCCTGGCGCGTGAAGGCTATGCGCTGAGTTGGGAAGAAGCTCGAGATTTTCAACGGGATCAACACTTGAGCCAGTTCCCCGAGTCACGGCGAATATTTCAGCGCGACGGCAACTTCTACCAGCCGGGCGAGATATTCCGCCAGCCCGAACTAGCGCGAACCCTGGAACGCATTGCCGCCAAGCCCGATGATTTTTATCATGGCGCGATCGCCCGGGAACTGGCAGCTTCTCTGCAGAAAGGCGGCGGAATCATCACCGTCGAAGATTTGGCAGAGTATGAAGTGAAGGAGCGCGAGCCGGTGCGCGGGACCTATCGTGGCTACGACATCATAAGCGCACCCCCGCCCTCATCCGGTGGCACGGTTTTGATTGAAGCGTTGAATATCGCGGAAGGATACGATTTAGCCAAGCTGGGAGATCGGTCTGCGGAGTCAATTCACTTCACGACCGAAGCATTCCGACGCGCTTTTTATGACCGGGCTGAATTCTTAGGTGATCCCGACTTTTCTAGAATTCCGGTAGCCCAGCTCATCGACAAGAAATACGCGACAGCCTGGCGCGAGTCGATCGATGCCGCTCATGCCAGCGGCAGCAAAGAACTGAAGCGGCCGCCGATCTTTAATGAACTCGAACAATATGCTGCGAGCCACCCTGCTCCACAGGGAAATCATGAGTCGCCGCACACTACTCATTATTCTGTGGTTGATGCCGAAGGCAACGCAGTCGCGGTCACGACTACAATTAACGACTGGTTCGGATCGCGGGTGACGGCGGAAGGTTTGGGCTTTTTATTGAACGACGAGATGGATGATTTTTCGGCAAAGCCCGGTGTGGCCAACGCCGATGGATTGATTCAAGGCGCGGCCAATGCGATTGGGCCGGGAAAGCGTCCGCTGTCGTCGATGACGCCAACCATTGTTGTGCACGATGGTAAAACGGTTCTTGTGCTGGGATCTCCGGGTAGTTCGAAGATCATTACGACTGTGGCGAATGTTTTGATGGGCGTTGTCGATTATGGAATGAATATTCAGGAGGCGGTGAACGCTCCCCGATTTCATAATCAGTGGCTTCCGGACGTGCTGAACGTGGAACAATGGTTTTCTCCGGACACTGTGCAGACCCTGCAGAAGATGGGGTACGACGTGCAAATCGGCCTGCACGAATTTGGAAATATTTATCCTTACTGGAGCGACGCTGAGTGCATCGCCATTGACTCGACCAGCGGTGAACGCCTGGGTGCTAGCGATTACAGAAACAACGGAAAGGCAGTGGGCTACTGATGCAGAGAGCAGTGTCAACCTACTTGTATGTGAAAGAGCGGCTGCATCCGGGAATCCTGGACGGCTTGACGCGCAGCGGAGTGCAGGCCATCGAAATTTTCGCGGCGCGGCAGCACCTCGACTACGCGAACCGCAAAGCCCACGTCAAAGAAATTGCCGAGTGGTTTCGCGGCAGCGGGGTTCCCCTGAGCTCCGTGCACTCGCCGCTTTATGCCGATTATGAGTGGGGCCGGGCTGGCGCGCCGCCCGTGAACCTTGCGTCCACCGACCGCTCGGGGCTGGTGGAGGCGATGGACGAGGTAAAGCGTGCGCTGGAGATTGCCGAACAGATTCCGTTTCGCTTTCTGATTCAGCATCTCGGCCTGCCCAATGAGACCTTCAGCGAGAAAAAGTTCGAATCGGCCATGACTTCCATCGAGCACCTGCGTGCCTTTGCCAAGCCCCTAGGCGTGCGTATTTTGCTTGAAAATATTCCCAACGAACTCTCAACACCCGAGAGATTGCTCGAAATGATTCAAACCGCGCACTTTGACGATGTTGGGATCTGCTTCGACTTCGGGCACGCAAACATCATGACCTCAGTGAGCGAAGCCTTTGAGCCGTTGCGTAAATTCGTTTGCTCTACTCATGTTCATGACAATAACAAGGTCCAGGATTCACATTTGTGGCCCGGCGCTGGAAATATCAACTGGAAGGAAGCGATGGAATTGCTTCGCTCGGCGCCGCAAAAACCGCCTCTGCTCTTAGAATTGGATAGCGATGAGAAAGTGAATCCTTTGGAAAAACTGGAAGGTACGTTCGACATGCTGGAAACCGCGTAGAAGAATTCAGTAATTGGGTAATTTAGTAATTGAGAAAGTTCCTCAAACCGTACGATTTTAAATTACTCAATTACTAGATTACTCAATTACCCCATTTAGAATTGCAAATCCTGATTATGTCTTCGCCCGTCACCACCATCGCACAAATTGGAAAGCACGAAGGCCAGTCGGTCACGCTTCGCGGCTGGCTCTACAACCTGCGAGAGAGCGGGAAGTTGCTGTTTCCGCAATTTCGCGATGGCTCAGGCGTGATTCAAGGTGTGGTGCCGAAGAATGCCGTCCCGCCCGAGGTTTTCGACGCCATCAAAACACTCACACAGGAGTCGAGCGTGATCGTCGAAGGCAAAGTTCGCGCCGATAAACGCGCACCCGGCGGATACGAACTCGATGTTTCAAATGTGCAGGTGGTCCAGCGCGTGCCGGAATCTGCTCCCTACCCCATCACTCCCAAAGAGCACGGCACCGAATTTCTGATGGAGCACCGGCATCTATGGGTGCGATCGCAGCGGCAGGCTTCGATTCTGCGGGTGCGCGCGGAGATCATCAAAGCGGTCCGCGATTTTTTCGACGACCACGGCTTCACACTCACCGACCCACCTATCCTCACTCCGGCGGCTTGCGAAGGAACGAGCACGCTCTTCCCTGTGGATTATTTCGACGAGCAGGCCTACCTCACGCAATCCGGCCAGCTCTATATCGAAGCCACTGCGATGGCGCTGGGCAAGGTCTATTCATTCGGCCCAACTTTTCGCGCGGAGAAATCGAAGACGCGGCGTCACCTCACCGAGTTCTGGATGGTCGAGCCTGAGGTTGCCTATGCCGAACTCGATGACCTGATGGACCTGGCCGAAGGACTGATCAGCTTCGTCGTGAAGCGCTGTCTCGAGCGGAGGCGCGCAGACCTGCAGGCGATTGGCCGCGACATTACTAAACTCGAAAAAGTTGAAGCGCCCTTTCCGCGCATCAGTTACGACGATGCGGTCAAGAACCTGCAGGAAGGCCACGCTAAAGGCGCTCTCGAGACCAGGTTCGAATGGGGCGGCGACCTGGGCTCCCCCGACGAAACATATCTTTCGGCGCAATTCGACAAGCCGGTGATGGTGCATCGTTATCCGGCAAAGGTGAAAGCCTTTTACATGGAACCGGATCCGAAGCGGCCTGAACTCGCCTTGTGCGTCGACGTGCTTGCGCCCGAAGGTTATGGAGAAATCGTTGGCGGCTCGCAGCGTATGGCCTCGCACGAATTGCTGGTGCAGCGCATTCACGAGCACGGTTTGCCCGAAGAAGCGTTCAAGTGGTATCTCGATTTGCGCAAGTATGGCAGCGTGCCTCACGGCGGCTTTGGTATGGGCATCGAGCGGGTCGTGGCCTGGATCTGTGGTCTCGAACATGTGCGCGAGACAATTCCGTTCCCGCGCATGCTGCATCGGCTCTACCCGTGAAGGATTAAGTCATCGGGCGATTTAGTGACTGAGCGATTTACTGGAACGACCCGTTCTTCAATCGCAAGATCACCCGATCTCCAAATCGCAAAATTTATGATGACAACGATAAGCCCCACCAACATCGTTCCCAAGAAAATTCGGGTAATCGGGGTCCCGCTCGATCTGGGCCAGTCGCGCCGCGGTGTCGACATGGGACCTTCCGCCGTGCGGGTCGCGGGCCTCGAAGCGCGGCTGGAGGCTCTCGGCCACGAAGTCGAAGATGGCGGCAATATTGCCGTAGCGATCCCCGAACAGAAAAAAGAAGGCGACACTCATGCCAAGTATTTGAAAGAGATCACGGCAACCTGCACCAAACACGCCGAGTTGGTGATCAAAACGTTGGAGGCCGGTCAAATTCCGCTGACGCTGGGCGGGGATCACTCAGTGGCGGCCGGCACGGTGGCCGGAGTCGCGGAATTTTACCGTCGCCAGAACCAGCGCATCGGCCTCATCTGGATCGACGCTCACACCGACATCAATACACCCGAGAGTTCGCCGAGCGGCAACGTGCACGGCATGCCATTGGCCGCGATCATGGGGTTGGGCCCGCCGGAGCTGCAAAACATTTTCGACTTTTCTCCCAAGGTGAAGCCAGAAAACTGCGTATTGGTCGGTGTCCGCGACATCGACGCCATTGAAAAAGAAAACGTCCGACGCGCCGGCATCGGAGTCTTTACCATGCGCGACATCGACGAGCGCGGCATGCGAACGGTGATGGAAGAGGCTCTGCGCATGGCCGGACGCGGCACCGCTGGCTATCATATTTCGCTCGACATGGACTGGATCGATCCCGAAGATGCGCCCGGCGTCGGCACTCCGGTGCGTGGCGGCGCTACCTATCGCGAGGCACATCTCGCGATGGAGATCATTGCCGATCATGGACGCCTGCTCAGCTTCGAGATCGTCGAAGTCAATCCTGTAATCGACGAACACAATCAGACTGCAGACCTGGCAGTTGAATTGGCGCTCTCAGCGTTTGGAAAAAAGATTTTATAAAAGCACTATGAAAAAGCTTCGCGTAGGAATTCTTTTCGGCGGGCGTAGTGGCGAACACGAGGTCTCTCTCCTTTCGGCTGCATCGGTGCTCAACGCCATCAACAAAGATAAATATGAAGTCGTCCCCATCGGTATCACCAAAGACGGCCGCTGGCTGACCGCGGGAGATGCCGAGAATCTGCTTCAGGGTAAGCTTGTGCTCGATGCCCGCCACTTGCGCGCCGGCAATCCTGAGACCACCGAACCGGCTGCCGTCCTGGCGCGCGGAGAGGCGGTAGTCGTCCCCCCCGAACCCAGCCATCGCCAGACCGGCCTCGTTCCTTTTCAGAGCGATGCCGCGCTCATGCGCCGCGCCAGCGATCGCGCTATCGATGTCGACATCATCTTCCCCGTGCTGCACGGCACCTTCGGCGAAGATGGAACGATCCAGGGCCTGCTCGAACTGGCGGACATCGCTTACGTCGGCGCTGGCGTGCTGGGCTCCGCAGCGGGGATGGATAAGGACATTATGAAATCCTTGTTCATGGCTGCGGGAATCCCCATCGTCAAGCATGTCACCATCCTGCGCAGCGCTTGGGGGATAGACCCA
Source organism: uncultured Acidobacteriaceae bacterium (assembly GCA_963789875.1). Lineage (GTDB taxonomy): Bacteria > Acidobacteriota > Terriglobia > Terriglobales > Acidobacteriaceae > Sulfotelmatobacter. The sequence continues at coordinate 1,319,455 of CAWBMI010000004.1, forward strand.
AAGAAAGTTCACAAGCTGGTCGAGAGCAAGTTGAAGTATCCGGTTTTCGTGAAGCCCGCGAACCTGGGATCATCGGTCGGCATCAGCAAGGCCCACGACCGCAAAGGACTCGGCCCAGCAATCGAAGAGGCCGCGAAATTCGACCGTAAGATTGTGATCGAAGAAGGCGTCGGAGGAAAGAAAAATAAAGCCCGCGAAATAGAATGCTCGGTCCTCGGCAACGATGAGCCGATGGCCTCGATCCCCGGCGAAATCGTGCCCTTCAAAGAGTTCTACGACTATAACGCCAAATACCTTGACGAAGGCTCGCAGTTGATTATTCCGGCGAAGCTCACCAAGGCTCAAACGAAACAGGTCCAGGAGTTAGCGGTACGCTCGTTCAAAGCGGTCGATTGTTCCGGCCTGGCGCGCGTCGATTTCCTTATGGAGCCGGGCCCTGCCAACAAGGCGCGCAAGATATATTTAAACGAGATCAATACCATGCCGGGCTTCACCGCAATCAGCATGTATCCGAAGTTGTGGGCGGCGTCGGGCTTGGAATATTCCTCCCTGATCGACCGGCTGATTCAATTAGGACTAGAGCGACACACTGATAAAAAGAAAAATCAATACAGCCGGTAATCGAGGGCGGAATAGCAATTACAGCTTAAGCTGGCTCTTGCCGATATCACGACCATGGCTGGAAACCTCCTGCAGTATCTGAATTCGAACGACTGGATCCTCATTGGCGCCAAGTCGGTGCGGCGTGTCTACAAGCTCGGTGAAGAGATCATCCGGCAGGGAGCCTCACCCGAAAGTATTTTTATCATTCGCCAGGGAGAGGCGTCAGTCGAATTGGCCGGAACAGATTCTCGTGCCATCCTGGCATCGCTGGGGCCGGGCGACGTCTGCGGCGAGATAGCCTTTCTGGAAAAAAGTCGAGCAACCGCCGCGGTGGTTGCTAGAGATGAGTCCGTCGAAGTCGATCAAATCGATACTCGCGATCTCCAGGAAATCTTCGATGCCTATTCAGGGCTTGCCTCCCGCTTCTATCAATCGCTCGCCCTGATTCTCGCGCAACGCCTGCGCGATACATCCCGCGAATTGGCGCGCGAGATGTCGCAGCGCGATCGCAAAGAATAGGCCGTCGCAATTTCACACTTCTAGTTGACGAACCTGTGGCTGATGTGTAGCATTGTGAGGACAGGTTTGCTCTTCGGAGCAGACATGAATTTCATGCAGAGTGGCTGAGGGACGAGCCCTGTGACGCCACGGCAACCGGATCGGGATCATATATCCCGACCGCCAGGTGCCAACTCCCGCCCGGAAACGGGGAACATGAGATTCGGATGCGAGCTTATTTTTTATTGCATTCCGACCTCTTTTCCCATTTCCTGGAAAAGGGGCCTTTTAGTTTTAGGGCGTTTTTCCCGGCTCGTCCCCAGCTATTCGCTGCTGAATCAGAAAGCGAGTAGCCCGATGTCGAACAACGACGCTCACTACGAACTGCGCTGCCGGGAATGCGGCCGAAGTTGGGGCAACCAGCCCCGCTCTATCTGCGACGAGTGTTTCTCTCCTCTCGAAATTACTTACGACTACGATCACGTCAAGGCTCAGATTGACCGAGGAACGTTCAGCCGTGATCGCATCGCGCAGCGTTCTCCGAATATGTGGCGCTACGCCGAACTCCTGCCGCTGCCCGCCGGATTCGAACCGCGGCTTCCGGTTGGATTCACCCCGCTTTTCCAGGCGCCGCAACTGGCGGCGAAATTCGCCCGTACGAATAGCGACGCTAAGACTACCGCGAACAATCTCTACATCAAGAACGACGCCGTTTGCTTGCCCACTCTGAGCTTTAAAGATCGTGTAGTCGCGGTGGCGCTGGCCAACGCGCAGGCTTTCGGATTCGATACCGTCGCCTGCTCTTCCACTGGAAACCTGGCCAATGCAGTGGCCGCCCACGCGGCGCGCCTCGGGCTCAAAGCCTGGATCTTCATCCCCTCCGATCTCGAGCTGGCAAAAATTATCGGCACGCAAGTTTTCGGCGCGAACGTAGTGCGCATCGCCGGTAACTACGATCAGGTCAATCGTCTTTGCTCGCAGATCGCCGAAGAGCGCCGCTGGGGCTTCGTCAACGTGAACTTGCGCCCCTACTATGCGGAAGGCTCGAAGACGGTCGGCTTCGAAATCGCCGAGCAACTTGGCTGGCGCCTGCCCGACAACGTGGTCGTGCCCATGGCGGGCGGGTCGTTGATCACGAAAATCAAAAAGGCCTTCGACGAACTGATCAAGCTCGGCCTGGTTGAAGAAAAACCCGTAAAGTTCTTCGGCGCGCAGGCGACCGGATGCTCTCCGATTTCAACCGCGGTAAAAACCGGTAGCGCCGAGATCGATCCGCAAAAGCCGGCAACGATCGCGCGCTCGCTCGCGATCGGTAATCCGGCCGACGGTCACTATGCGATCAAGACGATCAAACACAGCGGCGGTTGGAGTGAAGACGTAAGCGATCCCGAGGTCATCGATTCGATTCGCTTGCTGGCTGAGACTGAAGGAATCTTTACCGAAACCGCCGGCGGCGTCACCGTCGGCACAGCGGGCAAGCTTTATCGCCAGGATCGAATTCTGCCCGAAGAAACGACGGTCTTGTGCATTACTGGAAACGGATTGAAGACCACCGATGTCCTCGCCGGCATTTACGAGACGGAACGCCCGATCGCTCCCAAGCTAGCGGAGTTCGAAGCGCATCTGCAGAAAACGTTGGATGGGGTCGAGGTCGCTCACGAAACCGCCGCCGCTGTAGGTGCCTAACGTTGGCGGTGAGCGTTGGTTTTAATCGGGGTCTCGCTTTGGAAGGGCGGGACTTTCAGAGTATGCGTGAATCCTGTCACCGCACGGTGAAAGAAAGGGCCTCGGTTTAGTCATGTCAATCACAGTACAAATTCCAACCGCCTTACGCCGGCACACTGCTGGCATCGGTTCCATCGCGTGCGGAGCCGCGAATCTGGGCGAACTGTTCGCCGTCCTCGATGAAAAATTCCCGGAGCTCAAACCTCACATTCGCGATGAAGCAGGGCAAGTCCGTCGCTTCCTTAACATCTACGTGAACGAAGAAGACATCCGCTTCCTCGGCGGACCCGGCTACGCCTTCCAGGATGGCGATGAAGTGCTGCTCGTGCCATCGATCGCGGGGGGATCAAGATAGAAGGTTAGCGCCGACCCCATAGCTCGAGCCAGGCTGTGCTCCTCAAAATATTCGATTGCATGGGAACTCGCTCTGACATACAATCTAACTAACTGGTTAATTAATAATGTCGCCCGCCTTTCCACACCGCAAGCACCTTCCCCGCATGGGCTCCCGCGGCCAGCCCGAGGAATCTCGCGCCGCCATTCTGCGTGCCGCTGCAAAGGAGTTTGCCGAGCACGATATCGCCGGAGCGCGCACTGAAGCCATCGCCCGCCAGGCCCGGGTCAACAAGGCTCTTATCTATTACTATTTCCACGACAAGGAAAAGCTCTACGGCGCCGTGCTTGACAACGCCTTCTCCGGCATGAAGGCCAATGTTCTTCATGTGCTCGACAGCGACTTACCTCCGCGCGAAAAAATCATGGCTTACGTCGCGGCTTATTTTGATTTCATCGCCTCGAATCAGGTTTATCCCAAGCTGATGCAGCGCGAAATGATGCGGGCGCGCGAGGGCAATTCGGTGCACATCGACCGGCTGGTCAAAACGTATTTTCAGCCAATTTACCGGAGGGTAGCTGAACTTCTGCACCAGGGAATGGCGCAAGGCGTGTTCCGCAAATTGGACCCGGCGCATTTCGTCCCTTCCATGGTGGCGACGATCGTCTTTTACTTCAGCAGTGCCCCGGTAATACAGCGCATCGTGGGTTTCAATCCGTTGACGCCCCAGCGCATCGCCGAGCGTCGGGCCTCGGTTCTGGACTTCATTTCAGCGGCGTTGTTCGCGCCCCATCCGCAGCCGACCCCGGCGCCATCTTCAGGAGTACGCAAATGAGCGCTCGCAATCGCTTCTTTATTCTGCTTAGCATCATATTCGTGATCTCGCTGATCTATTACATCTTCTCCGCCGATCACTCCAAGGATCTCGTCCTGATCGGGACCGTCGATTCCAACCAAGTGATCGTGAGCGCGCAGGTCGAAGGCCGCATCCAGAAATTGCTGGTCGATGAAGGCACTCCGGTCAAGGCCGGAGATCTGATCGCCGTACTCGATCCCTCCGAATTGCAGACACAGGAAGCCGCCGCAACCGCCAACATCACCAGCATGCAGCACAAAGTCGCCGAGATGCAGCACACCGAAGCTTCGACGTCGGGCTCGACTTCCAGCGACGTAGCTAATGCCCGTGCAAAATTATCTTCGGCAAGAGCTCAGCTTCGGCAGGCGAAGGCTGCCCTCGATCGCACTGAGAGCGACAGCCGCCGCATGATCGAACTGGCCAAAGCCGGCGTGCAATCCGACCAGGACCGCGTACAGGCCGAAACAAATTTGCAAGCGGCTCAAGCCACCGTGCAAGCGCAGCAGGAACTGGTAAAGGCGGCGGAAGCGGATTTGAGTTCGGCCGTCGCTCGTACTCAGCAGGCCAACGCAGCCAAGAGCACGGTGCGGTCGACCGAGGCCGATCTTAAGACCGCCATCGCACAGAAAAATCAGGCAGCAGTGCGCTTGGGTTATACCAACGTTTATGCGCCGGTAACTGGCACGGTTTCGGTGCGCGCGGCGCGCCAGGGAGAAGTGGTCAACATCGGCGCCCCCATCGTGACCATCGTCGATCTCACCGACACCTGGGTGCGCGTCGCGATCCCGGAAACTTACTCCGACCACATCGGCTACGGCGACCTGATGCGCGTTCGCCTCCCCGGTGGAACGATCACCAACGGCAAAGTTTTTTTCAAGGGAGTCGAAGGCGACTTCGCCACTCAACGCGACGTGAGCCGCCGTAAGCGCGATATAAGAACCATCGTTCTGAAAGTCCGGCTCGATAATCCCAAAGGCGCGTTCGTGCCGGGAATGACTGCAGAGGTCCTCGTGTCGCCGGAGCAGATGAAGGGCGAGAGCAATCCGCAGAGCGCCCCGGCGGGGCAGCAATGAGCGCTCCAGCCGATCAGACGAACGGCAATTCGCTTGGCCCGGCCACGTCCGATGCTTGCGCCATCGAGGTCGAACACATCGTGAAGAAGTACGGCGACTTTACCGCGGTGGACGATATTTCCTTCAACGTAAAAGAAGGAGAGATTTTCGGCCTGCTTGGCCCGAATGGCGCAGGCAAGTCCACTTTGATCCGCATGATGACTACTCTCATTCCAATCACCTCGGGCAAGGCCTGGATCATGGGATACGACGTTGCCAGCGATCCCAACGCCGCACGCCGCAGGATTGGCGTGATCCCGCAGGCGCTTACCAGCGATCTCGATCTTACGGTTGAAGAGAATTTAAATATCTACGCCAAACTCTACGATGTGCCTGCGAAAGAGCGGAAGCGTTCTATCGACGAACTTCTCGGGCTGGTGGACCTGGTGAAGTGGCGCAACGCGCAAACTAAGACTCTTTCCGGCGGCATGCGGCGGCGTTTGGAAATTGCCCGCGGACTGGTACATCACCCGAAGATCTTTTTCCTCGACGAGCCCACCACCGGCCTCGACCCGGTATCTCGCGTCGCTGTGTGGGAGATGCTGGGAAACATCAAGAGCCAGCGTCAGCTCACAATCCTGATTACAACTCATTACATGGACGAAGCCGACCGGCTCTGCGAACGCATTGCCATCGTCGATCACGGCAAACTCGTTGCTCTCGACAGTCCCATGGCGTTGAAGGCGAGCGTACCGGGATCGAACGTAATTGAAGCGCAGTTCGAGAATGCCCCGCCCGATTGGGAGCAGCGCTTGCACACCCTCGACGAAGTCACTTCCGTGCAGCACGAAGGCGCTGGCATGTATCGAGTGCTCACCGCCAACGGCTCGCGAACCACGACGGAGCTCGTTGAAATGGCGGTCGCAGCCGACGTTGCGGTGAAGTCGCTTTCAGTGCAGAACACAACTCTGGACGATGTTTTCGTGCACTACACCGGGCGGCAGTTGCGCGACGAACTGCAGAAAGCTTATGCCTTCGTGATGCCGCAGAGCCCAGGGCTGCGGCCATGAGGACTGACGACGAGCAAGACTACTTATGAATCGCATGCTGGCCATTGTCGAGCGCGAAATGCGCAAGTTTTTCCGATCCCCGGCGCTCATGCTGGCGTCTATGATCTTTCCACTGGTTCAGCTTGTAATTCTCGGTAACGCTTTTGGCGGGAAGATCCGCGATGCGCGACTAGCTATCGTCGACCAGGATGGCGGCACGCAGGCGCTGCGAATTCGCGAGGCCTTCGACTCCGTGCGGGCAAACATTCGTACTTTCGTCCCGGTTTATTACGACAACGAGAAAAAAGCCGTGGAAGACGTTCGCAACGGCAGGCTCGAAGGCGCAGTGATTATTCCGCCGCAGTATTCGCGCCGGGTTTACGAGGACAACCATCCGCAGATCGCCCTGGTCGTGGATAACAGCGATAACTTTATGAGTTCTGCGCTCGAGTCAGAACTCGCCGATCTCACCGCTGCATTGAATCAGCCTACGGTTGAGCCCCGCATCCTGCAACAAACCGCGCTCTCAATCGTCGAACTTTATCCTTATATCGAGTACATGAAATATTTGCTTCCGGGCTCGCTCACCTTGGCGATGTTCGTTTCCGTCATGATCGGCGGCGGCATGCTGTACATCGACGACAAAGCGCGCGGCGTACACGAAGGCTACCTGGTCACGCCGATCACCAAGCTAGAGCTGGTTCTGGGCCTAAACCTCGCGGGTTCGATCAAAGCGGTGATGACCGGGATAATTATTTGCGTGATAGGCGCGCTGATTTCCGGTGTAAGCACGATTTTCAATCCGGTCACGATGCTCGGCTTGCTGGTGATGATCGTGCTCACCTCACTCGCTTTCAACACCATGATGTTTTTGCTGATGGTCCGCATCGAAGACCCACTGGTACCGCGAGCCATGTTCGGCATTTTGAATACGCTGTTGTTTTTCCCCAGCGGCTCCATCTACCCGATCCAGGCCTTTCCGCCATGGTTGCGGGCGATCGCCAGGGTTGATCCCTTCACTTATGCGGTCGACGGCTTCAAGTGCCTTCTGCTGAAAGAGACTACTCTTTCTGCGGTCTGGGGCGACATGCTATTCCTTTCCATCTTCGCCGCTGTCACACTGGGAATCGCGATTCCACTCTTTAAGCGAACGCTCTAGACATCGCCCGATTCTTCCTGGAACTTTCACCTTCCACCCCTCGTCCGTTATGCTAAGAACGCCATGACCTTACTGGACGCCAAGGAGTACCACCCCGAACGAGAGCGGAAACGAAGAACCCGCATTATCTCAGCCGTCTTTCTTATTCTAGTGTTGGCTTTCGCGGGTTGGTGGAAGCGCTTCTGGCTGGAAGAGCGCGTCGCCGATAAATTCTTTTCTGCTTTACAAAAGCAGGATTTCGAATCCGCCTACGGCATCTACTATCACGATCCCTCGTGGAAGCAGCATCCGCAGAATCACGCGCAGTACCCTTTCAACGAATTCTGGCAGGACTGGGGCCCAGGCGGACAGTGGGGCGTCGTCAAGAATTTCAAAGCTTATGGATCGAGCAACTGCCCCGGCGGCGGCAGCGGCGTGGTCGTCGACTTGATCGTGAACGACCGCGCGCAGCACGCTCAGTTGTACGTGGATAAAACCGATAAGACGATCAGCACGCCGCCGTGTGATCTGGAATTTCGCTAACTTCTAGGTCGTGGCCAAACTCGCAAAGTGGGCCAAAGCTTTCGCGAGAGACGCCTCGTCGCCGACATTCATACAAGTCTTTGAACGATCGATCTGCCGCATCAGCCCGCACAAGACTTTTCCCGGACCGATTTCCACGAACATCTCCACGCCGTTCTCGATCAGCAGTCGCATGCCTTGTTCCCATTTCACCGCGCCGGTCACCTGCGCCACCAAAGTTTCCCGCGCCCGCAACTCATCGCATACCAAGGATGCCTCTACATTGCAGACCACCGGATACACCGGCCTCTGCATCTTTAATTTGTTCAAGTCCGATTCAAGGCGATCTTGCGCGGGCTTCATCAGCGAGCAGTGAAATGGCGCGCTCACGGCCAGCAGCTTCGCGCGTTTCGCTCCTCGTTCATCGGCCAACTTCGCTCCTCGTTCCACCGCAGCGGTATTGCCGGAGATCACAATCTGCTCCGGAGAATTAATGTTCGCCGGCGAGCAGACTTCGCCCTGGGCAGCGTCGGCGCAAACGGCAGTGACATTCTCCAACTCCATGCCCAGAATTGCCGCCATTGCACCGACTCCCACTGGCACAGCTTCCTGCATATACTTGCCGCGATTGCGCACCGTTCGCACCGCATCGGCAAAACCCATGGTCCCAGAGGCAACATGCGCCGAATATTCTCCAAGGCTGTGGCCTGCGACAAAGTTTGCCTTAGGAATATGACTCTGGAAAACACGCAACGCCGCGATCGACGCCGTTAGAATAGCTGGCTGTGTGATCTCGGTAAGGCGCAGCTGCTCCTCTGGCCCTTCAAAACATAATTCCGAGAGTTTGTAGCCGAGCGCCTCATCTGCTTCTTCGAAAGTCTGGCGCGCCGCCGGATATTTTTCGGCCAAATCTTTTCCCATGCCCACTGCCTGCGAGCCTTGGCCTGGAAAGATGAATGCGACCTTGCCTGAGGCAGGCGAGGTCTCGGGAGTTAAGACTTCAGGAGTTGAAAGTGAGGCAGTTGAGTCCGTCATCGTTTTAATCTTGCCGAAAGCTAGAGAACCGGTGCGGTTTCCGCTTCCACTGGCGCGGGGCGCAGAGCCGCCAACCCTTGTTCAATCGAACCGTTGATCTGCCGCTTGGCACACTCCGCGGCCACGCGAATTGCATTCTTGATTGCATTCGCGTTCGACGATCCATGAGTGATAATGCAAACACCTTTCACGCCTAGCAGCGGAGCGCCACCGTATTCCGTATGATCGATGCGCTTCTTAAAGTCGATGAACGCACTGCGCGAGAGTAAGTAACCAACCTGCCGCGTGATTGTAGCCTTCAGTGATTCCTTCAACGCCGAGCGCACCAGTCCAGCCACGCCTTCAGAAACCTTCAGCGCAACATTGCCAACAAATCCATCGGCCACGATCACATCCACCTGCCCATTGAACAAGTCGCGGCCTTCGACATTGCCGATAAAGTTCAAGGGCAGTCGCTTCAACAATTGGAACGACTCGCGAGTCAACTCGTTGCCCTTAGTCTCTTCTTCGCCGATCGAGAGTAATCCTACACGGGGCCGCTTGCCGACAGAACCCGAACGGCTCGACCTGCTTTCGCCGGACCCAGACCTGCCATCGCCAAACCTGGCTTCACCGAACATGGAACGGAAATAAATCTCTCCCATCACAGCGAACTGCTCGAGATTATGCGGCTTGCAATCTACGTTCGCGCCCACGTCGAGCAAAATCGCCGCTGTGCCAGGAGCCGTCGGGAAAACTGCCGCCAGCGCAGGACGATCAACCCCGTTCAGCGCGCCCAACACCATCTTCGCCGACGCCATCGCAGCGCCGGTATTGCCGGCGGTCACAAAGCCCGCGGCCTGCCCCTCACGCACCAGGCGCAATCCCACGCGCATGGAGGAGTCGCGCTTGGCCCTTACGGCCTGCACCGCTTTATCTTCCATGGTGATGAATTCGCTGGCGTGGACGATCTCGATGGGAAGTTGCAACGCCGCCGGATGACGATCAAGTTCGGCCTTGATCGTAGCCTCCTGCCCGATCAACAGGACACGCACACCATAGTTGCGCGCGGCATGAATGGCGCCTTCGATTTCAGGCTTGGGGGCCCGGTCCGAACCCATCGCATCCAGCGCAATCACGCTAGGCATGGTGACAGCGGGTTAGCTGGCTTCCTTGACTTCGAGCACTTCGCGGCCCTTGTAATAGCCACACTTGGCGCAGGCGCGATGCGGCATCTTTTTCTCGTGGCAGTTCGGACACTCGGAAAGCGAATGGCTCTTCAGGGCATCGTGCGCCCGGCGGGTCGAGGTGCGCTTCTGCGAATGTCTTCGTTTTGGATTTGGCATGTTGTTCGAATTCCTCTCACGAAGCGCGGACGCCTCGCATCTATCAAGATCGATAACCTAAGTCTCTTCTGATTCCTAGTGTGCCAGCTTACTGCGGATTTCCTTCAGCGCCGCCCACCTAGGTTCTTCCACCGACACGTCGCATGCGCACTGCTGCTGATTCAGATTGTTGCCGCAGTGCGGGCACAGTCCCTTGCAATCTTCACGGCAGGTGACCTTCAACGGCACCGCCAGCAGCACTTGCTCGCGGACCACATCGTCGAGCGAAATACCTTCAGCCTCATAATACCCGATCTCGGCCTCCGCCTCGGTCACCGACATTTCATCGCGGCCGGCGTCCGAACCTTGCGGACGATACAACAAATCGAACTCCCGCTGCACATCTTGAGTAATCGGTTCCAAACAGCGGGCGCAACTCGATTCCAGGCGCGTCGCCAGCCCGCCCTTGATCCGTATATCTTGAATGACTTTGTGCTTCCCGTGATGCTCCTCGACCAGATCGGCTCGCCCAGCCGTCTCGATCGGAGCAACTTGGCGATAATCCGCCCCCAGGTCAATCGTGCCGGGACGGAAGCTTTCCGCAAAATCTACCGGATGCAGCTCCAAGTCTCTGATTTCGAAGAACATCGAGAAACCTCCGCGCCCCGTTCTGCCCTCCCAGGCCCGCGGAAGCGCACTCGAAGGCGCAAGTACCGCTGGGAGTAAGGTTTAAGCATAATGGCTCGGAGAAAGCAGTGTCAAGGCTGACGCTGCCGCTTCAATCCCAGTGCGCTCAGGGCAATCTCGTCCGCGATACTCCGGCCATCCTTGCTTAGTAACGACTCCGAAGCTCCCGGAATAATCCCACATAGTCCAGCCCATGCCATACCGCTCCAGAGCCGCACGTACGTCGTGGACCCAAGCCGCGCGATCCCGCGGATCGACATATTCCCTGTAGACTCCGAACTCATTGCACACCACCGAAACTCCGCGCTGCCGGGACCACTCCGCAACTTGCGCAATCTCGGCATCAATGCACGCCGCATCCCAGTGATCCTGCCCATAGCGAATCACCGCCAGTCGGTCCACCGCATCAGGCACAACCGCCGCCTTAAAGTCGCTGGTCGGATGCAAATCGATCACTACCGCCAGCCGCTGATTCAGAATCATCTTCACCGCCGCGTCGAGATATCCCAGATACTCCGCAGGAATCTCATCGGGACGGTGGTCAAGCATCATCGGCTGCGGATCGACGCTCAGCCGCACATGATCGAAGCCCATGGACTTGATCAGCGTGATATCGTCCGCCGTAGTCCAGTTCTGCAAGTGTTCCTTGGTATAGCCGCGCTTGTCGTAAACCTGCGCGAACCGTTCAGTGGCATTGATTCCATGCCGCAGGCGCGCAATCCGCGAAGCCGGAACCGCGGAAACGGGCCTGCAAGACGACGGGGTACTCTGTGCGAAGAGAAAACTCAAACCAACGCCGCCAAAAAAAAACAGCAGGACGAGAGCTCGAGACATGTGTAGAGGCGTCACGTTGACATACTAAACCGCAAGCTCCTCTTCGCGGCCTTAGCGGACTTTCTTTGCGCACTTTGCGGTCAAAAGCTTTGTTTCAACTCAAAATCGGCAAAGCCCTGATCCGCTTCCGGGTCGCGGCAAAAATTGCATTGCACAAAGCCGGCGCCAGTGGAGGCACCGAAGGTTCCCCTATCCCCGTAGGCGACTCCGCACTTTGCACCGCGTAGACCTCGACCGCCGGAGTCTCGTCCAACCGCAGAGGGGAGTAGTCGTCGAAATTTCCCTGCACCACCCGCCCCTTGTCGATCGTAATCTTCGCCCGCAAAGCATTCCCCAACGCATAAACGATTCCGCCCGGAATCTGCTGCTCGACAATTCCGGGATTCACCAACTGCCCACAATCCACCGCCGCCACTACTCGATGCACTCGCGGCGCATCGTTCTCCATACTGATCTCAACTACCTCGGCCATGTACGAAGAAAAACATCCAAAGCAAGCAATGCCGCGAAACCGTCCGGCAGGCAGAGGCCTGCCCCAGCCGGCTTTTTCGGCTGCGAGTTGCAACACGACGCGCATTCTTGCCGTATGCCAGGTGGTCGTGAAGTATTGAATATCTTGGTTTGGTGTCAGCATGTGGAGCCGGTACTCCAGCGGATCTTTCCCAGCGGCCGCAGCCAGTTCATCGATAAAACTTTCGCTGGCAAACCCGGCTTGCAGCGCATATACCGACCGCATCCAGCCCAGCGGGACTGGAGTTTCTGTAAGCACATACTCAAGCGAAACATTAGGCAGCGAATAAACGAACGCAGCCTCATCCGGCAAATCCGGATCGACTCCATTCGGCCCCGGCTGCCCCTTCTGCCCGCTGATCGATGGCGCGATGATGCGGTGCGTGAACGCCACCGGCCAACCCGCTCCATCCAGCACCGCGCTCAACTGATGCAGGCTAGCGGGACGATACGTCGAGAACCGCATATCATCCTCGCGAGTCCAGATCACTTTCACGGGCACCTGCGCCGCCTTCGAAACCAGCGCAGCCTCGACCGCATAGTCGTGCTCCAATCGTCGCCCAAAACCTCCGCCCATCAGCGTGACATTCACCTTCACCTGATCAGGATCGAGGCCCACGGCCTGCGCCACTGAGTCGCGGCAATCCTGCGGGACCTGCGTCGGCGCCCACAACTCGCAACTGGCCCCGTGCGCACCGGCCTGATAATGCGCCGTACAATTTCCCGGCTCCATCGGAGCGTGCGCCATAAACGGCAATTGATACTCGGCCGTAATCCTGCGCCCCGACGCCTTCGACACATCTCCCACCGAATACAAACTCGCGCCCTTTTTTGCCGCACCCTGCTTCAGCGACTCCGTCACTGCCGCGCTATTCAAGTCTTTGTTGGGGCCATCGTCCCACTTCGCGTCGAGTAAGCGCCGTCCCTCCATCGCGCCCCAAACACTGTTGGCGACCACAGCCACAGCCGCATCGCTGATCCTGCCCACATAACCCACGCCCGAAATTTTCTTCGACTCCTTATCGTCGAAGCTCACCAGCTTTCCGCCAATCGTAGGACACCGCGACAGCACTGCGTATTTCATTCCCGGCATGCGAAAGTCGATGCCAAACACCGCCTCGCCCTTTACTTTCGCGGGAGTATCCACTCGCGCCAGTCGCTGCCCAACGATTTTGTAATCTTTGGACTGCTTCAGCGGCACATCGGTCGGAATCGGCAACGTAGCGGCCTTCGCCGCTAGCTCGCCGTAGCTGAGCCGCCGCTTCGTCGCCGAGTGTACGATGTTCCCTTCCAGCGCCGCGCACGCCGATCGCGGCACGCCCCAGGTCAGCGCCGCAGCCGAAACCAGCATCTCCCGCGCCGCCGCTCCTGCCTTTCGCATCGGATCCCATGTCGTCCGTACGCTCGCGCTTCCACCCGTCGTCTGATCCCCATAGAGCGTGCTGGCGCCGGCCTGCTCGATCTCAATCAACTTCCAGTCAGCTTCCAACTCCTCAGCCAGGATCATCGGCAGCGCCGTGCGCACGCCCTGCCCCATCTCCGAGCGTGCTACCACAATTGTGATCTTGTTATCCGGCGTAATTCGCACGTAAGCGTTCGGCGAGAATACTTCCCGCTTCGTGCGACCCGCATGCGGCAGATAAAATCCCACGACCAACCCTGCGCCAGCGGCCACTCCAGCCGCAACGAATTCGCGCCGATTTAGCCGGCTCATCGCTCACCCGCCACGCGCGCCGGTCCTGCAGTCGCAGCCTGCCGGATCGCTTTGCGAATTCGTTCATAGGTTCCGCAGCGGCATAAATTGCCGCTCATCGCCCGCGTGATCTCTTCATCGCTCGGGTTCGGCGTCTTCGCCAGCAGCGCTGCCGCCGCCATAATCTGCCCCGTCTGGCAGTAGCCGCACTGTGGAACTTCCTGCTCAATCCACGCCGCCTGCAAAACGTGCAGGCCGTTCGCGCTCAGCCCTTCAATCGTCGTAATGCTCTTCCCCGTAACCTGCGAAACCTGCGTGGAGCACGACCGAACTGCCACGCCCTCCACGTGAACCGTGCAAGCCCCGCACAATCCGGCTCCACATCCGAACTTCGTTCCCGTAAGTCCGAGCGTGTCCCGGAGCACCCAGAGCAGCGGAGTCTCGGGTGAGACATTTACTTTCTTTTCGTTTCCATTAACGCGCAGCGTGAAGTCGGCCATAGGACTTGGGAAGAACAACGAAATCCTGTTATCGCGACGAACTGCATCCGTAAGCGAGCAGCTGCGCCTCGAACCATCATCCTACTGAACCGGCAACAAAAGTGGAATGTTATTTAGAAGGGATTCTCTCGAAATTACCGTCATCTGCAGGCAGGGAAAGTTGTCACCGACACCCAGCAAGTGTTGGCACCGGTCACGGCTCACTGGCCACTGCTCACCGACCAACAGCCAGTACCCGAGTCAGCTCACGACGAACCGCCTCATCCATGTTCTCGCCAACCTGCCGCGCAAATGCCTGGAATGCCGGAATCTCAAGCAGGCGCAAGCCGATCTCCTCCTCCTGCGGCAGATTCTCAGCATGAGCCGCGCCCGCTCCATCGCGCACCGCCGCTCCCAGCTTCGCCGCAGTCGCCGGGTCGAAGCTTTCTGTGACCAACACGCTGTTGTCTGCCCAGTGCTCTACGATCACCATGCCCTCTTCCGTCGTGATCTTCGCCATCGAAACCGGGCACGGCGTCCCCGCGCAAGCCGGCAACTCCTCTGCCTTGGCGCTTCCATAACGATCTGAAACTGCGTCTGTGTAGAAATGTGCGAACTGCTCCGCGGCCTGCGGCGTTTTCCACCGCGAGATGTAAAGCAGCGCCAGATCGGCAGTATTGGCTGTAGCTACAGACACGACCTTATCTTTCCGGCGGAAGGTCACATACGCCCCGCCCTGCCACGCCGCGGAAACGTCATCCGCAACCCGCCGTTTTTCGCCATACTGCCTCATCAGCGCCCGCACATCGATCTCCCCAATACCGCCGGAGTCATACACTTCATACTGATTATTCAGAACTTCACTCATATCCGGGATGCGCACCGGAGCCAGCTTCTCCCCGCGAATGTAGGTCTCCGGCTGCAGCACCTCGTGCGAGCTTCGCGGAGGCCGCGCGAACGCCCCGGCAAATGCCATGCCCTTTCCACCCTTGTGCAGCAACTCGCCTTCGAAAATCAGACCGCCCTGATACGAGAATGTTCCCATCTCGCGCATGATCATGGGAGCGTCGTGCATGAGTTGCGAATCGATCGCGCCTTTCACCATCGGCTCTTCCATCTGGTAGATCAAACCCGGCGTGTCTTCGAGGCTGCGCCCCAGCGGCTTGAGCAGGTAATCCATATACACCACCATGGCCTGCCCCTCGACCACCGCCTTGCGCGCAATCGCGCTGTCGTCGACTGCTCCGCCTTTTGCCTCGTCGCCTGCC
This sequence comes from uncultured Acidobacteriaceae bacterium, assembly GCA_963789875.1. Taxonomy (GTDB): domain Bacteria; phylum Acidobacteriota; class Terriglobia; order Terriglobales; family Acidobacteriaceae; genus Sulfotelmatobacter. The sequence goes on from CAWBMI010000004.1 coordinate 1,335,042, forward strand.
CCTTTGGGCGCGGCTTTCATCCACTTCGACAAGTTGTAGTTCTGATCTTGCAACGCGTGCGTCAGCTCGTGCGCCAAGATCGGCTCCTGCCGATCCGGAGGAACCCAGTTCAGCATCGAAATCGTCTTCGTCTCTTCGTCGTAATATCCTGCAACCTCCTGCCCCGTGGATTTCACCAGAAACTCTTTCAAATTAAAGTCGCGCGGAAGAAATCCCAGCTTCTTCATGCTCAATTCTTCCTGAGCGAAACGCTGCGTGTACTCTTCTTTCGCTAGCCGTCCCTTCGCATACTTTTCCACATCGGCCTTGCTCACCAGCTGGCGCTTCACCACCGCGCGCTTCGGCATGCCCGTGTCTTCCGCGGCAAAGGCAAAGATCTTATCCACGGATTCGAACAACTTCTTCGTATCCGCGTCCGTCATCTTGACTTCGTTTGTTGTGTCTTTGCGCACCTTGCGCGCCCGGTCGGCAAGGCTTTCTTCGGGAGCACCGTCTTGCCCCAAGCTGTGACACGCCAGACCAAGAAAGAAACAAACCGCTAACACCCCACAACGCCGCCGGAAGCTTTTCATGACGCCTCGCTCAAGGACGAGAATGCACTCCCATCAATTCTGCTTGAGCCGGCAGCACGACTTCACTGCAAATGTCTGGATTAGGCTTACGAAGGTAAGGGAGAATAAGAGAGGTAGCTTTGGTCTTATGGCTGGTAAACAAGGCTGAACCGGCCGATTACTTCAATTCGGCCAGTTTCTGCGTCGCCATCTGTCCGGCTTCGGTGGAGGGATTGTCTTTCTTGATCTGTTCGTAGATACGCTTGGCGTCGAGAGGCTGGTTGCTCTCCTGGTAAAGTTCGGCCAGTTGCAATTGCGCCGTAACTTTGCTCACCGAGGCGGTGGGCTTATTGATCAGCTCCTGATAAAGCGCTTCGGCATCTTTGGTGCGGTTAGTATTACCGTAGAGCGCAGCCAACGCCAACTTGGCGACTGACGCCAGCTCTTTGTTCCCCATCGAAGCGACCTGCTTAAACCGGTTCTCTGCCGAAGCATTGTCGCCCGCGCTCACCGCGGTCACTCCCAGAAAATAGCGCGCCATGTCGGACGTGCGGGTGTGCGGATACTTGTCCACAATCGCCTGAAACTGCTTTCCCGCGGTATCGGCCCGTTCCTTCGCCGAGGTGTAGCTCGGGATGTCAGGCTGCGCTGGCGTTCCCGCGGGGCGCAGTTGCGCCTGCAGAGTTCGCACCGCCGCGGTCAACTCCAGGCTTGCCTTTTCATCCTGTGCGTTCAGGTAAGACCAGCCACCCACGCCCGCAGCCAGAAGAACAGCCACGGCAACGACAGCAATGATTAGCGTCTGCTTGTGTTCAATACTCCAATGAGCGGTCTTCTCGGCGGCCCCGAGCGTGACCCGGCTGAATCGGTCCTCTTTGAGTTGATGGCGGGTTTCTGCGCGCACGAACTTCCCTTCTACTATTGGAGGCTGGAATTAAGACGAATCAACAGTCTAACAGGGACAAATTAGGGCCGTCAAAACTCGGACGTGAAACTAAAATCGCGACGTAATCAGCCCGCCCAATCCAATTGCAACGAGATCTTCCGGAACCGCAATCGCAACATCGGGAACCCGCAGAGACCGAACCAACCCTGTGCGAGCTCGATGGCCTCCAAACGCTCCGGCCACCGCTCCAGCCGCTCCAGCCAGCGCCGCGACCGGCAATCCAAAACCTCCGGCCACGCCGATGCACCCTCCAGTAAGTAAACCCATCAGAATCCGAAAAATCAGCGGCAATGCAGAAGTGCGGGATGGAGCCGAAGGAAGCAGATCGCCGACAAATTCCCCCAAAGCCCCTACGCTAAAGATAGCTAAGACCCACATCGATCCCATAAAAGCTACGGACGAACCTGATAGATGAAGCCAGCCAAGATGCGCCGCCCAAGCCACAACCGCCGGCGCCGTCATCGACCTCAAGCCGGCAACGAAACCGATTGCAAAAGCCAGCAGTAAAACTAGTCCAGGACCCATATGGTTGGCTCGCCGGCGAAAAGAAAGCCTAGAGGATTAGGCTACCGCGGAGCTTCTTCCAGCAACCCCTGCTCCAGTTTTTCCTGGCACTCGATGCAATGCCGCGTCCAGGGCACAGCTTCGAGCCGCTTGGCGTTGATTTCCTTGCCGCAGTGGATGCACTCGCCAAAGTTGCCTTCACGAATCCGCACCAGCGCCCGCTCGACCATCTGCAGCAGCTGCCGCTCGTTGTTGCTTTGGCTGAATAAAAACTCTTTGGTATAGGAACTGGCGGCGCGATCGGCGATATCTTGCGCCGTATCTTCGTCCGCCGACCGGCCATCCGCTTGGGTGCGCGAAACCGTCCGGCGCAAATCCTGCTGCCGCGTCTCCAGGCGCTTCTTAAACGCTTCTAACTTCTTCTTATCCATATTCTCACTTCAAGTCCTGCGACGGCTCTCCGGAGCCGTGGAATTAGGGCCAAAGAAAAATGATAAGCGTCTCAATTGAGATGCGTCAACCACCCCTGGCGTTGGTAAGCGAAAACTCCTGCCAAGGCCAATTTTGCTCCAATTTACCTGCTCTGCACCAACTCCCGCGCGTGCTTCGCCACCAGTAGAAGATGATTGTTCTGTGCGTCTTTCGCGAGAGCGGTTAGATGAGGACGCGCTAACGCCGCGCGAGATTGCAACTCGATTTCCGCCAAGGCAAGTCGAGCCTGGTATTCGAAGGACCGGTACCCAAACTTGCGCGTAGTGGACAGCATGGTCTCCAACTCTCGATTCGCTTCCGACGCTTTCCCCGATTGAGTTTTAACGCGGGAATCAGCCAGTATGGCCTCGAAGCGCTGCATTTGGCTCGTTGACTTCTGCGAAAGCGAAACGGCCTGCCCGGCCAGAGTTTGAGCCTCCGCTAATTTGCCTTCCGCCAAAAGATTTCGCGCCAGCACGGCTCGGGCCCAGGCTCCGTTATCGGCTACGTTGTCTTTGTCGAAGATCACCATCGTCCCGCGCGCCAGCATCTCGCCGTCAGAAAAGCGTTTCTCCTCCAGCGCGACGGTGGCTAAGGCAGTTTGAATCACCGCGGCAAAATCATCTCGGTGAACGTCCTGAGCAATCTTCAATGCCTCTTCATACTTCTTCCGCGCACCGGCGACATCCCCTTCCATCAGCAATACGTCTCCCAGACCCGCGACAGGATAAGGTTCGCCCGAGTGGTACGAAATATCTCGCATCGTACTCAACCCTCGCTCGAAATCATTTTTGGCAGTCTCGGGGTCGCCCTGTTCCACCAGCAAATTCCCCAGGTTGACCAGGGTAATCGCCGCGCCTTGCCGGTCCGTTCCTTTTTCATACTCGGTAAGAGATTGCTCCTGCATCTTTTGCGAGCCCGCCAGATCGCCGAGCCCGTCCAGCGCGTTCGCGATATTTCCGTAATCGCTGGCCAGAGCGCTCGACGTCCGCAGCTCGAGATCAATCTTCAGCGCTTGCTCGTAGTAGCTTTTGGCCTCCAGCAGATTCCCCTGGTCATAGAACGAGTTGCCGATTCTTTCCAAAGTAGCGCGCGTCTCGCGCTGGTCTCCGGTTCCCCTAAAAACTGGCAGCGCCTGCTCGAATTGCTTTCTAGCATCCTCGAAGCGTCCACCGTCGTAGAGACGATCTCCAGTGAGCAACAGGCAAACAGCGGCGCCACCGCGGTCTCCAGCGGCAATATAAAGACTTCGCGCCTGGTCGGTCACGTGCTGCGATTTTTCCGGCTGCCCCATCCGCTGCAACGCATCCCCTTCTACGCGTAACGCGCCCGCCTCAAATAAATTCGCGCCAATGGCGTTTCCCTCTTGCGCCGCTTTTTCCGCCGCCGCTTGCTGCAACTTGAAGTCGCTGCGCGCCGCGGCTACCGACGCCTCCGCCAAGTCAACACGCGCCGTGTCCCCTTGCGATCCCGGCAGCCTGCGCAGTTGTGCAATCGTAGCCGCAGCGTCGTCGGCATGGTTGTCGCCAATCTGCGCCCGCACCAACAGCAATCCGTAATCCACCCGGTCAGGGAAAAACTCCCACAATGTCCGGTAACTGGTGCTCGCGCCCGACCAGTCTTTGTTGAGTTCGTGATTTCGCCCTTCGATCAGCAGCTTCTGCTCTCGCGAGAATGGCCCAGAGAGATCAAGTGCCCGTTGCGCTTGCTCTTTCGCCTTCTGGTCGTACCCGAGTGCAGCCCAGGCTTCGGCCAGTGCCGAATGTGTAGGCGCGTGGTTCGGATCGAGAACTCCTGCCTTTTCCAGCAGATCGCGCGCCGTCGAGGCATCAAAAAGCCGCAGCTTCTCCAGCCCCTCGGAGTACAGCCTCGCCGCTTCGGGATTCCCCGGCAGCGCTGCTTTCACGCTGGCCGACTCAGCCTCAGAGAGTCCCACCACTCCTAGCTTCGCGCGCAACTCCGCGCCCGCCTTGCTCACCAGTTCGTCGATCTGCGAGGCACTGCCCTTCTCCGAAACCGACGCCAGAATTTCCCCGGCGCTGGTGTCCTGCAACCTCAAGTCCAGCCGGATCGCGCCTGCCTCCAGCGGAATATAGGACCCCACCACCACATCGTCGGATCCCAGGTTCTGCCGAATCCGGCTCAACGTTTCCTGACTGAAGCTGTCCGCTTCCGGCAAAGACAAGCTTCTCTTCATCTGCGCGATGCTCTCGCCAGAGATTGTCCGCAACTGGTCGCCCTGGCCCAGTTCGGTGGTCAGCATCTCCGAAAGCGCGGTGGATAGCCACGCCTCGTCCGCCCTGCCCGCCAGATTCTTGAATCCCAGTACGGCGACTGAACGGCGATGCGGGCCCGCGACCGTCGTTACGAGATGCTTATTCCTGAGCCACGAGTAACCGGCAAGAGCTGCAATGATCAGCACTGCCACACCAGCCGCCACCAAGTAAATCCACTTCCTTGAGGCCGTAGCCGGAATGGCAATCGGCAAAGTTCCAGTGCTCAAGCGCTCCAGATCAACGCCCAGTTCTCGTGCCGTCTGGTAACGGCGGGCAGGATCTTTGTCCAGCGCCTTCAGGATGATCTGCTCAAGACCCGGCGGAATCGCAGTCGTGATTTTCGCCAGCGGCTCCGGGGCCTGATTCAGAATGGCGTTGATCAGCAGAGGATGATTGGCTTGCGGAAACGGCCTGCGGCCGCTGGCCATCTCATAAAGCACGGCCCCTGCCGCCCAAATATCGCCGCGTAGGTCAGTAGGCTCCCCGCGCAACTGCTCAGGAGCCATGTAAGGCAGCGTTCCCGTCACCTGCTGCGAGTCGGTCAGCGTGACCGTCTTCCCTGCTTCGCTGGCGCGCGGGGCAAACTGAGCCAGGCCGAAATCGAGGATCTTCAGCCGTCCATCCGGCGTCAGGCGCAGATTGCCCGGCTTCAAATCGCGGTGGACAATCCCCTGATCGTGAGCAGCGGCCAATCCCTGCGATAGTTGCCCGCCAAGCGCGATCACTTCCTTCGGCGGAAGCGCTCCCCTCGCCAATTTCGTATCTAAAGTCGTGCCCGGAATATACTCAGTAACCAGGAAATCAACGCCATCCTGGCTGCCGAAATCATGGACCGTTGCGATATTGGGATGATTGAGCCGCGCCAGTGAGAGTGCTTCTTTGCGGAATCGTTTGCGGGCCGCTTCGTCCGCCAGCGAGCCCGGCGGCAACAGTTTGACAGCTACGTCGCGCTCGAGTTGCTCGTCGCGGGCAAGGTAGACGACGCCCATACCTCCGGCGCCAATCTGCTCCAAAATCCTGTAATGCGACAACCTCTGGTTGATCATCGCCCCGCCCGCGGAGTGCGATCAGCATAGCAGGTGGAGCAAATTTTCTTAAGGGTGTAGCGCGGTCTCGATAGCAGAGCCGGAATCCTTGCCGGCTGAACCACGTCCAGATAGCACTACCAAGAAAAAGCGTCCGGCAGGCGGGCCGGACGCTCCGTTCCGAACCTTCGCAAAAACTAGTAGCCTTCCGTCCCGGTCGCCGCCGTCTTTACTTCAGACGAAAAACGGCTACGCACGCGGTCGCCGATGTCCTGCACCTTGTCACCGATGGTGCCGCGAATTTCCTCGCCGCTAGCCGGCGCCAGCAACATCGCCGCGCCCGCGCCAATCGCCAAACCGGCCGCGAACGTTACCACGTTCCGCATGGTGTGATCTTCGCCCTCGTAGAGCTCCTGAGCCTGGTCGCGCAGGTCCGATACTCTTCTGCTTGCTCGGTCAACCCCTTCAGACACGCGGTCCCGAACGTCCCCAGCGAAATGTTCGCTCTGATCCAAAAAGTAAACTGCTGTCTTCAAAATCGACTTCAATAAGCTGTACATAGAAGTGACTCCTCGAATTGAAAATCAAGATATCCAGCTATTAGTTGCGCAATGCAAGGCAAACGACTGAATAAATTATTGGACGGGTGGGCGGATAGTCTTGTCCGCCTTTGGTTTTGATCCAGTATGTCGTCATTAGGACCAAGAACCTGGGGGGGGTGCACCACCCTGCCGCGCTTCTGGTGGGGATTTTGGTCTTCTGTCTCGCGTCCACTATCCGGTTAAGCCACAAGACTAGACCCCACCCCCCGCGCTCTGAAACCGAACCTCGACCAGCTTCCGGTCTTCCTCAGACACCTGAAACATGGCCCGCGGTTTCAACTCCAGGAAGCTGGCTACGAACACTTCCGGAATCTGCCCAATGCGCGTGTTATAGGTATTCACGTCGTCGTTGAAAAACTCGCGCCGGTCGGCGATGCGCTCTTCCAGTTCGCTGATACGAGCCTGCAGCTTTAGAAAATTTTCGTTGGCCTTGAGTTGCGGATAATTTTCCGCCACCGCGAACAGCCCGCGCAGCGCGCCCGTCATCGCCAGATCAGCCTGCGCCTTCTGTCCAATGCTAGCCGCGTTCATAGACGCTGCCCGCGCCTGCGTCACCGCCTGCAGCGTCTGCTGCTCGTGCTGCATGTATCCCTTCACCGTTTCTACCAGGTTCGGGATTTCGTCGTGGCGCTGTTTCAGCAGCACGTCGATATTCGCCCACGCGCGGTCATTATCATTGCGCAAGCGTACCAGTTCGTTGTAGAGAATCACGGTGTAAACCGCCACTCCCACCACGAAAAACAAGAGCACCGCCCCAGTCATAACATTGCCGCCCATCTCCGCTCCAGTTCCGGCTCAACCTGAATCCACCGCCAGAACAGCTCAAGTGAAACAGGGGGACAGGCAGGAATGCAAGTAACCGACGGGCGGCCCGCGGAAGCATCCGTAGAGAGGGAGCCTGCCACGTCTCCAGCGACAGTCCCGGTTGCTCCTAACAAAAAAGGCCGAGCTCGCAGGCTCGGCCCCTCGTGGCGCGTAACGAACAGGTTAAGGCTTGTGCGGAGTCAGATCGCAGGCATGCTTCACTTCATCCAGGTTCAAACCAGCCGGCGAGAACTCAGCGATCGCGTAACCGGTTCGCGTTCTCACTTCAATGTTGAAGACCTCGGCTCCAATGGCGCCGCGAATCGTGCCTTTGTCCATGGCAAGAAAACGGCCGCGCACCCAGTTCCATCCCTTGTGGTCGTGGCTTCCATCGATGCGCACCATGACCTCCATCTTAGGCTGGCCCCAGAAGCCAGGGTAATCCGGATGTCCTAGCCGGGCTCCGGGGTTGAAATCGGCGTACTCATACTTGCCGTTGGTGCAGACTAGCTCGATGCGAGGTTTGTAATCCGGATCTTCCCGGAAGTAGTTATTCGCCAGCAGCTCGAAACGCACTTTTTTCGCGGCCGTCATCTTATCTTCGGATTGGAACTCCATCCACTTGCCGCCCCCGCTGACGCCATCCTTTTCGTCCTGATAAGGGCTCATGGCGCCGCCTTGCGCGAGCGCGAACCCCGCAGCCAAAATCAACCCAGCAAAAGCCACTCCTGCCACTAAGGCACGAAACTTCTTGTTCTTGTTTTCTAACACGTGAAATCCTTTCAAGGTTCTCCTCCCACGCATGAACATCCTTACATATTGAACCCGAAAAACGGAGAAGAGTTGCATGACTTTGCACCCTCCCGGGTAAAGACCCAAAACGAATCCAGGACAGATTCTTGCACACTATCGCGAGTATCCAGACTAACTCGGGCAGCGTCTTCGAGAATTCATGCAAAACGTCAGAATCCGCTTTACAAGCCGGTTCTGAGAACATAAACTTTCCTTTCTCCTCCCTCCCCGAGCACTTTGACCCGCCCCGATCGTAAAGTTTTATGGAGATATCCATTTTGCGACTTCAGGAATTGCGCCCACCGAAGAACCGCCTCGCTCTCTGGATTGCAGCCTTGGCTCTATGCACCCTCGCCTGGGGCCTGATGGCGGACGCACAGGTGGCAGTTACGACCTTCCACTATGACAACGACCGCACCGGCTGGAATCCTCACGAAACTGCGCTCACGGTTGCTGCCGTGCAGAGTTCCACATTTGCGTTACTCGGCAAGGTAACGCTCGACGATCAGGTTGATGCTCAGCCTCTCATTGTGCCCGACGTAAACATTACGGCCGGAAGGTATCCTGGCCTTCACACCGTCGTCTACGTCGCCACCGACAACAACACGATTTACGCCCTTGATGCGACCACCGGCAAGGTGCTGTTAAACCCGAATTTCGGCCCGCCGGTAGTTCGTCCACTCGGCTGCTCCCCGAATAATCCTGACGTCGGCATTAACTCAACTCCCGTCATCGACCTCAGCAGCAACACGCTGTACGCCATCATTTACACTCAGCAATCGGGCGGCCCAGCCTATTTTATTCACGCCCTCGACCTCGGCAGTCTGACCGACAAGATCTCGCCTCAATTGGTCTCGGCTTCGCATACCCTAACCGATGGAACCACTTACGAGTTTAACGGCACCTATCAGCGCCAGCGTCCCGCACTCCTGCTTGCGAATGACACCGTCTACGCCGGTTTTGGCAGCTTCTGCGACTTTGCCCCGAACCTCTCTCGCGGATGGCTCCTGGGCTGGCAGACCGGAACTCTGGCTCCGCTGGAGACCAATCAGGTCTTAGACCTTCAAGCGCGATCGGCCGACAACTTTTTTCTCTCTTCCATCTGGATGTCAGGCTTCGGCCCCGCGGCTGACGATTCCGGCAACATCTTATTCGTGACCGGCAACTCTGACCACTCCGGCACGGCCTACGACGGAGTCACCGACATCGAAGAAAGCGTTATCAAAGTATCGCCCGACTTAAGCACAGTAATCGACCTGTTCACTCCCAGCAACGTCAAGAGCATGGATGAACACGATGAAGATTTCGGCTCCGGAGGAGTGATGCTGCTGCCCGACCAGCCCGGCCCCATCACGCACATGGCGGTGGCGGCTGGCAAGGTCGGGTCCATGTTCCTGATGAACGAAGATAACTTGGGCGGCTTTTCCACCAAATCGAACAATGTGCTCGGCACCTATAACATCGGTCCCTGCTGGTGCGGCGAGTCGTATTTCGTAGATCCCGTCGATGGCAATGCCCGCGTGGTAAGCAGCGGCGGCACCAGCGTCATAGTTTGGGAGTTGCAGACTTCGCCGACGCCTGGTTTGGTCGAAGTTACAAGTTCCCCGGCGATCAATGCCCACAACAACGGTTTCTTCACCACCGTTTCCTCCAACGGCACCGCCAGCCCAATTATCTGGGCGCTAGCCAGGCCGGAAAAGACAACGCCCACGATCCTCGAACTCAGCGCCTTTGCCCCAGACTTGGGAGGCGATACCATGACACTGCTTTTCTCGGGTCCGGCCGGCGCCTGGGTGAAAGGCGGCAGCAATCCTAATATCGTTCCAGTCGTGGCCAACGGTAGAATCTACGTCGCCTCCTACAAGCAGCTTTCGATCTTGGGATTGAAAAGCAAGTAGCTTGTAAGCGACGCTTCACCCAGCGGGCGATCGGTAATCTTGCCGGCGCAGTGATTTTGGTGGGACGTCTTTTTGGGGTGGCGCAGCGTTTCGGCGTTGCGATAAGGCCGGTGTTTGACCGCGGCTTTAGCCGCCGAGGGTTCGATCCCTTTAGTGGCTGGTGATCTTCAAATCAATGTAAACCTCAGGCCGGTCATCGAACTGGCTGACTGATTTCGCTTCACTCTTCTCGTTGTCGCGCTGCGCATAAACCTCATAATCAGCAGTGACCGAGATTCCCGGAAAACGATAACTCCCATCCGGCCCGGCGATATAAGTTTTCACCGCGTGAGTCCTGGTGTCAGTGAGATAGACGATGGCCCGCGGCACCGGGTCATCATGCTGATCCAACACTTTGCCAAACAGCAATCGCCCTTGCCGCTTGTCTTTCTTTTCCGGCGCCGCATGAGCCGCAACGGCGACCGCAAGCAGCAACGCGCTCGCTATCAGTGCTCCATTCTTGAAGGTCATTCTGGCTGGCATGCTACTCTCGCGTCTCTATTCTCGCACAGCTCTAAACTTGTCAGTTGGTCAGGTGCAAACCGATATCCACCCGCTCGTCATACTCTACGTGCACGGCGACCGGTTGCGCCAGATGCAGCATCTGCCCATCAGTCGTCTTCACTCCATTGACATCGGCCCACACCACATAGTCGGCTTGGCCCGCGGGAACGCGTTGCGCGAACTCGCCCGCATGGTCCGAATAAAGCTCCCACTTCGCTTTCTTGTCGGAGGCGCGACGGATCTTCACTTTCACGCCATAGATTACACGGTTATCCGGCCCCCAGACCGTCCCAAAAATAAGTGCATAGGGATCGTTTGGTTTCAGTTTTGACGCAGGCGCAGCCAGGGCCGCTGGCAAGACAAGGGACAAGGTTAGGAAGAAGAAAAGAATAACCAGCACGAACCGGGACAGAGAAGGAGAGAAAGACGGGCGCATGAGCATGAGCAGGATCCCTCGACGGATTCTACGAATCTTCGTCTTCCGTTTCCACTTCCTCTTCTTCTTCCACGTAGCCGGCCTCGATCGCCTTCAGTTCCAGCGGGCTGGTGGTCACCACTTCGAAGTCGGTGCCACACTCCGGACAGGAGACGATTTCGCCCTCGTCCACTTCTTCCTCTTCCACATTCAGATCAGTTTCGCATTCCGGGCAAAGAACCATGATTTCTCCACTCCTCAACTAATGATAATCTTCGATGCACCTGATAATAATTAGATTCTTCCGCCGCGCAGGTCAAGGGGGCCAACCTTGTTGAGGCTAAGATTATAATCCGAGAGAAAGCTGCGGTTCGCCCTTGACTTTTCTTACGCCCGAGGCTAAATGATTTTTGCTCGCAAAAAGATACTTTTCCTTTTGTCGGTCGCGCTGCCTCTTTCCCTCGACGCGTGGACGCAACAGCAAAACCAGCCCGCCCCTCGGTCGGCGCAAACAAGCTTGTCGTCAACTAGCGCACCCGAACCCATGCCGCTCGATTCTCGCATAGCCGCTGCTTTGCAGGAAGTTTCTTCCGAACGTATCCGCGGAAACATCGAAAAGCTCACCACCTTTGGAACGCGCCAGACGCTCTCGGCGCAAGACCCGGCTTCGATTGCAGCGGGGCACGGAATCGGTGCGGCACGCGAGTGGATCAAGTCCGAATTCGAGCGCTACGCCAAAGATTGCGGCGGCTGCCTCCAAGTGAAAACCGACAGCTTTACCGAACCCGCCGGCGACCGCCTCCCTCAACCCACTGAAATCACCAATGTTTATGCGGTCTTGAAGGGAAGCGACGCGGAGAGCGCGAAGCGTATCGTGCTCGTGACCGGCCACTACGATTCGCGGAATAGTGACACTCTCGACGCAAAAGGCGACGCTCCGGGCGCGAACGACGATGCCAGCGGAACCGCTGTGAGTCTCGAATGCGCACGCGTCCTCAGCAAACTGAAATTTCCGGCTACCATAATCTTCCTGACTGTCGCCGGTGAAGAGCAGGGGCTGAACGGCAGCCGCCACTTCGCAACAATGGCGAAAGACCAAGGCTGGAATATCGAAGCGGTCCTCAATAACGATATCGTGGGCGGCGACAAGAATACCGAGCAGGATCATTCCGTAGTCCGTGTGTTTTCCGAGGGTTTGCCCGCAGGCGCGACGGATCAGGAGATCAAGCGCATACGCGGACTCGGCGGTGAGAGCGACTCCGCTTCGCGGCAATTAGCGCGCTACATTGCCGACATAAACCGCACCTACACCGTTGGCGTAAAGCCGCTACTGATTTTCCGGCTGGACCGCTACCTCCGCGGCGGCGATCACTCTTCGTTCAACCAGCAGGGGTTTGCCGCCGTACGCTTCACCGAGTATCGCGAGGACTTTCACCATCAGCATCAAAACGTCCGCACCGAAAACAACATCGAATATGGCGACGCTCTCAAATTTGTAGACTTCAATTACGTCTCCCGCGTAGCGCGGCTGAATGCCGCCACACTGGCGTCGCTGGCAGCGGCTCCTGCCCCACCGGCGAACGTACATCTCCTCACCAAAGATCTCGAGAACAATTCCACAATCACCTGGGACTCTCCTCCCGGCGGCCGTGTGGCCGATTATGAAATCCTGTGGCGAGCCACGATCAGCCCGGAGTGGGAGCACTCACAAAAAATCGGCAACCTCACGCGCTCCACCCTGAATCTTTCCAAGGACAACGTCATCTTTGCAGTGAGATCCGTGGACGCCCAGGGCCATCGCAGCTTGCCGGTCGTGCCAGCGCCGGAGAGATAATTTAGCTCCGACACAACCTGATACCATGTTTATTCGCGCTATTCTTAGTTTCTTCGGAAGTTGAGGCCCGCCGTGCCGATGAATCGTGGACGTACCATCTCCCTCAGCCTGCCTCCGTTCACTCGCTGGGTGAAGCGGTTGATTCTCTCCTACGCCGCAATTTACCTGCTGATGGCTGTGCTGAACCTGGCGTCTCCCTTTGCTCGCGAGTGGATTCTTGTCTATTTCGCACTCATCCCCAAGCAAGTGGTTCCACATGGCATGGTTTGGCAGTTGCTTTCGTATTCCTTTTTGCATCTCGAATTGCTGCATCTCCTCTTCAACGCGCTGGCCCTCTGGATGTTCGGTTCTCAGTTAGAAAGTGATTGGGGTTCGAAGCGCTTCCTCGAGTTCTACCTATTCTGCACAGTCGCCGCAGCCCTAACCACGATAGCCGTGAGTTACACGCGCATTTTAGGAACGTCCCCCGGCACGCCCACGATCGGAGCTTCTGGAGGGATCTACGGCCTGCTGGTCGCCTTCGGCGTGCTCTATGGCGAGAGCGAGATCATGATGTTTCCCTTGCCCTTCATGATCAAAGCCAAATATTTTGTGTGGGGAATCGTCTTTCTTACACTGGTGGGCGCGATCCAGGAGACCGGCGGCGTGGCCAACTTCGCTCACCTCGGCGGCCTTCTTTTCGGTTATCTCTACCTGAAATTCCTGCCGCGCAAAGGCCTGATGTTTTCCGCCTCGGAACGCTACTTCACCATACGCAATGATTACTACCGCTGGAAGCGGCGCCGTGCCGCCAGGAAGTTTGAAGTCTACATGAGCAAACACGACCGCAAAGTAGAGTTCGACGAGCACGGCAACTACATTCCTCCGGATGACGGACCACGAAAAGGCAACGGCGGCTCGAAGTCAGGCTGGGTGAACTGAAGTTGATCTTGCTGAAGAGCCGGCTGGCAAGAGATCTTGCAAGCAAGCTTCTACAGAAACCCCTGAAATTCCGCCAGCACCTTCGCCGTCAGAACGTCCCGCCCAGCCTTTCCTTTAAATCCCAAATCATGACCCGCTCCATCAACAGTCATCAGCTTGGTCTTCGCGGGAATTAGCTTTAAGGCTTGCTCGACCTCGGCAACCGTCCCGAAGGGATCGCGTGTTCCTTGCACAAACAGTGTTGGCGTATGCAGATGAAAAAAATGCTGCGTGCGCAGTTGATCCGGCTTACGCGGCGGATGCAGCGGATAAGAAAGCAGAAGCAGTCCGGCAATGTCTTGCGGAGGTTTATCCGCCGCGCCTTCTGCGAGCTCCGCGCAGAGCATGCTCGATTGCCGCCCTCCATAAGAATGTCCGCCGAGATAAACCTCACCCCTGGCCAACTGCCTCAGTGCCGCGAAAGCATTCTTGATCCCGGCGCGGTCGCGTTTGGCATCGCTAGGCCCCGGGGGACCGTACGGCCGATCCTGCCGATAGGGCAAATCAAATCGCAACACGACATAACCCGCCTCGGCAAAAGTTTTCGCCATAGCAACCAGCAGAGGAGCCTGGCAATTAGTCCCAGCGCCGTGACTCAGCGCCAACCCATGGCCATTGGGATGTTCAGGCCGATGCAAAAGTCCGCGCACAAACGGATCGACAGAAACATCGGTAAAAACCTGCGGATTGGATTCGCTAGACATTGATTGTTTATTGAAGATGTGAGGACAGCAGCCTTAGCCTTGCTACATGTGGGGGATAGCCGCCTCGGCTATCCAGTCGCACGCATCGAGACGTCTTGTCACACTGCGGGCAAGCAATGACGGATCAGCCGGTTACACTCCAACTTCCTCCAGCTTCTCATATACCTTCAAAATCTGAATCTCATTCCCCAGCCGAGCCCAGCACCGCAGCACCTCGGGATCTTCCTGCGCCGCAGCCCGCGCCTCCTCCGAATTCCAGTAACGCAGTAGCAAGTATTTGGAGTCGCCACTCCGGTAGAGAAGATCCCGGCCATATCCCTTCGCCGAGACGATGGCATTCAATTCGCGAATCGTCGCCAGCGAAGCCGCCTCCATCTCAGGCAACGGCTCCCAAATGGCAATCGAAAGATATTCCTGCGACATACTCCGCGATTATAGCTTCCGCCGCGCCCGAGTGCGCTTGCCTTTGGATGTCACGCTCGCGGCGCTGACTTCTTCGCTGGTCACCACGTGCAGCCGCATGAAATTCGTGGAACCGGAGGCCTGCAGCGTACCCGCAACCACCCCCAGCACATCGGCTGGCTTCAACAACCCGCGGGTCAACAACTCCTGCTCGGCCACGCGAACCATGTCCTCGGCCGAGAGCGCCTGTGCGCACTTCATGGGCTGCACGCCCCAGTAGAGATGAGTACGTTGCGCCACCACCGAGTTGTGGGTAAAAGCATAGATGGGAGCCTGTGGCCGGTATTTAGAAATCATCCGCGCCGTATTTCCAGTCTCGGTAAAGATGGCAATCGCGCCCATAGGCAGGTCTTCGGCGGCATGCGCGATCGATTCGCAAATGGTTTCTGCGACCGAAAGCCCGCGCCGGTCGCGGCGCCGGCGGCCTTGCATAAAGTCTCCCATGTTGCTCTCGGCCTCCACTACGATGCGCGCCATCATCGCCACCGCCTCGCGCGGATACCGCCCGCTCGCGGTCTCCGCCGAGAGCATCACCGAATCGCTGCCATCGAAAATCGCGTTAGCCACATCGCTGGCTTCGGCGCGCGTGGGCCGCGGATTCTCAATCATCGATTCCAGCATCTGCGTGGCCGTGATCACCGGCTTCCGCCACTCCGCCGCGCGCCTGATCACATGCTTCTGAATCACCGGAACCTTTTCCGGCGCCATCTCCACTCCCAGATCGCCGCGCGCCACCATCACACCATCGCAGGCTTCGAGAATTTCTTCTAGATGATCGATGGCCTGGGGCTTTTCCAGCTTCGCGATCAAAGGCGTGTCGGATCCGTGTCTAGCCACGATCTGGCGGACCATGTTCACGTCCGCGGCCGAGCGGACGAACGAGAGCGCAACCGCGTCCACCCCGTGTTTCAGTCCGAACTCCAGGTCCTTGCGATCTTTTTCCGTCAGCGCGGGAATCGATAACGCCGTGCCCGGCAAATTGATCCCCTTATGCTCGCCCACCGGCCCCCCATTCAGAATGTCGCAAACCACATCCTTACCGCGCACCGTGCGCACTCGCAACTCGATCAGCCCATCGCACAAAAGAATGCGCGTTCCCGGCCCAACCTCCCGCGCTAGATCGGCAAACGTAGTGGAAAGCCGCGCAGCCGTTCCGGCAATGTCGCGCGGAGTAATAATCACAGTCGAACCGCTCTTCAGCAAAACCGGTTCGTGTCCCTCCAGCCGCCCAGTGCGGATCTTCGGCCCTTGCAAATCCTGCAAAATGCAGACGGTGCGCCCTTCCTTTTCCGCAGCCTTACGCAGCCGTTCAATGTTGCGGGCGTGATCCTCATGCGTTCCATGAGAAAAATTCAGCCGGCCCACATCCATGCCCAGCCGCAGTAGGTCGCGCATCGCAGCCTCAGAATTGCAGGCAGGCCCGATGGTACAGATAATCTTGGCGCGGCGGCCCACGGCAACTCCTCCTGCCGTAAGAGTCGACGGCGATTTTTCTGTTTTGAGTGAAGGTTCTGCCGCGAATTGTGGATTGAGTTGCTTCATCGGTTCTTGGTGAGGTCTTTATGAGTTGAAGATATCAGTTCGTATGCCCGTCAGCGGCTCTTCTTATCGGCACTTGAGTCAGGAGGCTGTCGTACCCGGGCAGTTAACGCCTTGCATAAATGCATAGCATCGATCGGACAATGCAGTCTCGCGTTGTCAACTATCGCTTGCGCCTGGACAGGGGACATCAACTCATCAACATGCAGCAAAACAAACCTCTCGAAGCTCTTGTCATGATTGACCAATCGATTGAGCTGATCCACGCCGCTCCAGCCATCTGATAATAGGCGCGCAACCGAATCACTGTACCCCTCGGCGATAGCTCCGTCATCGCATTTTGCGAAACGCCTGTAGGACTTGTATACAGCATTCCAGTTTTTTAGCGACGAAGCTTCAGTTTCAGCGTGGATCGCTTCTTCCTTCGTGCAAGGCATCTCGGCACGGCACGCAGCAGAAGTCAGGATAGCTATGAAAAATAAACCTAATATTATCGCGGGTTTGATGAACAGCTCCTGTGCACCACAATTACTGCGTCTTAGCGTGGCTAATAGCAGTCAACTCTTTCCCCAGCATAGCTCGCGGAAATAGCATCGCATTAAACTCCGCGCCGACGAGAATAACCAGAGAGATCATGTACATCCACACCAGCAGCGCAATCGCAGCGCCGAGCGACCCGTAAATGATGCTGTAGTCGGCATAATGCTGCAGATAGAAACCAAACAGCAGAGTAGAAGAGAACCACATGGCGGTAGCCAAAGTTGCCCCCGGAATCACGCTGTGCCAGGGCTGCGTGCGCGGCACCGCATTGTGATAGATCAATGCAATTACCGCGATGCTCGTGAGCGTCGCAATCACCCAACGAATCACAGTCCACATCAGCAGAATATACGGGCTGTATTCATGCGCGGTGTAGAACAAGATGCGAGTTTCGATCTTGCTGCCGAATGCGATGAGCAAAGTGGAAAACGTCATCGGCAGCCCGGCGAGGACCACCAGGGCAAACGAGATCAGCCGCTCTTTCACCAGCCCCCAGATTTTAGGCAGCTCGTAACAGCGACGGAAACCTTCCATCCAGGAAATCATCACGCCAGAGGCTGTCCATAGAGTCAGCAAAGAGGCGGTGAGTAGAAGGCCAAAGGGCCGTGCCGACGCGCCCCGGAGAAAATTCATTGCCGTATTCGTTCCCGCCGGCAAGATGCGCGACAGCGCATAGGAAATTTCCCGCAGGTAAGGCGCGCCTTTGCGCGAAGATGCCAGGAACGACCCCACCACCAGCAGCGCCGGAAAGAAAGTAAGAATGGAAGAATATGCCGACGCCTTGGCAATAGAAAATGCGTCGTGCTGAAAAGCACGCCAGAGTGCCAACCGGAACAGGCGCAGAAAACGCAGCATCGCTGGCCCTAGCTTAGGGCTGGAGAGCGCCGGGCGCAACGATGGAAGCGGCCCCGGTTCCTCAATCGGCAATCGCTTCAAGTTTGCGTGCATGGATATTAGTAGCGGTCAGCAGCCAAAAAGCAGTTCGGGGGCGAAGTGATTCGCCCCCGAAGTTTACTGTAGTTTTGGCTTACTCCGCCGCCAGTTCCTCGGTTTCGCCCTCGTGCCGCATCATCTCGAGAGCGCGCTCGGCCTCTTCGTACGCTGCCGAAACTTCCGCCTGCACCTTGGCTGCGGCCTCTTCCATCTCTGGCGAGAGGCGCACGTTGCGGTAGTATTCCATGCCGGTTCCGGCAGGGATCAACCGCCCGACGATCACGTTCTCCTTGAGCCCGCGCAGGTGATCGACCGCTCCCTGAATCGAAGCTTCGGTGAGCACACGCGTAGTCTCCTGGAACGATGCCGCCGAGATAAACGAATCGGTCGAGAGCGAGGCTTTCGTGATGCCGAGGAGCAGCGGCCGTCCGGTAGCCGGCTTGCCGCCTTCCTTGATCACGCGCTCGTTCTCTTCGCGGAAGCGGAACTTATCCAGTTGCTGCTCCAGCAGGAACGTAGTGTCGCCCACATCCTCGATCTTCACCCAGCGCATCATCTGGCGCACGATCACCTCGATGTGCTTATCCGAGATGTTCACGCCTTGCAAGCGGTAGACTTCCTGGATTTCGTTCACCAGGTACGACTGCAGCTCTTTTTCGCCGAGCACGGCCAGAATGTCGTGCGGGTTGAGCGGCCCATCCATCAGCGGTTCGCCCGCCTTCACGCGCTCGCCTTCCTGCACGTTGATGTGTACGCCGCGCGGCACCGAGTATTCTTTCTCCGTGCCGTTGTCGGCCTGCACATACAGTTTGCGCTGACCCTTCGAAACTTCGCCGAACTTCACCGTGCCATCGATCTCGCTGATGACCGCGGTTTCATGCGGCTTGCGTGCCTCGAATAACTCGACCACACGCGGCAGACCACCGGTGATGTCTTTGGTCTTGGTCGTCTCGCGCGGAATCTTCGCCAGAACATCTCCCGGGAAAACCGTGTCGCCATCCTGCACCATGAGGTGAGCGCGCGAAGGCATCAGGTAGCGCTTGCTGCCCTTGCCCTTCACCACGATCGCCGGCTGCCGCTTCTCGTCGGGCGAATCGCCCACCACGTGCCGCGACAATCCGGTAACCTCGTCCACTTCTTCGTGCAGCGTGACGCCTTCCTGCAAGTCTTTGAACTGCGCCGCGCCGCCGATCTCGGTTAGGATGGCGAAGGTGTAAGGATCCCACTCCACCATGACCTTCCCCTGTTCGACCCGGTCGCCATCATTGACTTTAAGCTTAGCGCCGTAAATTACCGAGTAGCGCTCGCGCTCGCGGTTCTTCTCGTCGACCACCGCAATCGAACCCTGGCGGTTCATCACCACCAGGTCGCCGGACTTCGACTTCACCGTCTGCAATCCGATGAAGCGCACCGTGCCGTTGTTCTTGGCATCGAGGCGCGACTGCTCGGAAACACGAGACGCCGTGCCGCCGATGTGGAACGTACGCATCGTAAGCTGCGTTCCCGGCTCGCCGATGGACTGAGCCGCGATCACGCCGGTGGCCTCACCGAGTTCTACGAGACGCCCAGAGGCCAGGTTACGGCCGTAGCACATCACGCAAACTCCACGCTTCGATTCGCAGGTGAGTACCGAACGGATTTTCACCCGCTCAATTCCCGCCGCCTGAATCGCTCCGGCAAGTTCTTCCGTGATTTCGTTGTTGATATCGACGATCACGTTGCCGTCGTAGTCTTTGATCTTCTCAAGCGATACGCGGCCAACAATGCGGTCGCGCAACGGCTCGATAATTTCGCCGGCTTCGACGATGCCTTGCACGTAAATTCCGTCGACCGTGCTGCAATCGTATTCGCTGATGATTACATCCTGCGCCACGTCAACGAGACGCCGCGTCAGATAACCGGAGTCCGCCGTCTTGAGCGCCGTGTCAGCCAATCCTTTGCGAGCGCCATGGGTCGAGACGAAGTATTCGAGCACCGTTAACCCTTCGCGGAAGTTAGCCGTGATGGGAGACTCGATAATTTCGCCGGAAGGCTTCGCCATCAAGCCGCGCATACCGGAGAGTTGGCGAATCTGCTGCTTCGATCCGCGAGCACCGGAATCCGCCATGACGTAAATCGGATTGATAAAGCCTTCTTTATCTGCGCGCTGCATCTGCCCGAACATCTCGTCGGCAACTCTTTCCGTAATCGCCGACCAGATTTCGATGACCTTGTTATAGCGTTCGCCGTTGGTGATGGCTCCGTCTAGGTACTGTTGTTGCACGGCCACTACCTGCTTCTCGGCGTCCTTCACCAGAGTCTTCTTGCTGTCCGGGATGACCATGTCGTCGATGCCGATGGAAAGGCCGGCCCGGGTCGCGTACTTGAACCCGAACTCCTTCACTTCATCGAGCATCTTGACCGTGATCTCGAGCCCGAAGCGCAGGTAGCCGTAATTCACCAGCGCTCCGATACCCTTCTTCTTGAGCAAGCCATTGATGTAGGGCATGCCCTCGGGCAGGTGATCGTTCAGAATCGCGCGCCCCACGGTTGTGTTGATGAAAGCGCGTTCGACCTGAATCGGATCGGTGTGAATAATGTCCTGATCGTCGTACGCCGTGGTCAGGTCAATCAGTTCGCCGGTGTAGCGCAGGCGAATGGGCGTAAGCGTTTCCACCGCGCCCGCTTCGAGCGCCATCAATACTTCCTCGATGTTGGCGAAGACGCGGCCCTCACCCTTCGCGCCCGGCTTGCCTTTGGTCAAATAGTAAAGACCGAGCACCATGTCCTGCGTAGGCACGGTAATCGGCTGACCCGATGCCGGGGAAAGAATGTTGTGCGAAGCCAGCATCAGAACGCTGGCTTCGACCTGCGCTTCCGGAGACAGCGGAATGTGTACCGCCATCTGGTCGCCATCGAAATCTGCGTTGAAGGCGGTGCAGACCAGCGGGTGAATCCGGATGGCCTTGCCTTCCACCAGCACCGGCTCAAACGCCTGAATGCCCAGCCGATGCAGCGTAGGCGCACGGTTCAGCAGCACTGGGTGATCCTTGATGACTTCTTCCAGAATGTCCCACACGATCGGGTCCTGCTGCTCCACCATCTCTTTCGCTTGCTTGATGGTGGTGACGTTGCCCGTCTGCTCTAGCCGGTGATAAATAAACGGCTTGAACAACTCGAGCGCCATCTTCTTCGGCAATCCGCACTGGTGCAGTTTGAGCTCGGGGCCGACCACGATGACCGAACGCCCCGAGTAATCCACGCGCTTGCCCAGCAGGTTCTGGCGGAAGCGGCCCTGTTTTCCCTTCAGCGTGTCCGACAGAGACTTCAGCGGACGGTTGTTCGCGCCACGCAGCACACGGCCACGGCGGCCGTTATCGAACAATGCATCGACGGCCTCCTGCAGCATGCGTTTTTCGTTTCTGACGATGACTTCGGGCGCGTGCAGGTCCATCAGCTTCTTCAAGCGGTTATTGCGGTTGATGACGCGGCGGTAGAGATCATTCAAATCGGACGTCGCGAAGCGGCCGCCATCGAGTGGAACCAAGGGACGAAGTTCCGGCGGAATCACCGGAATCACGTCGAGAATCATCCAGCTCGGCTTGTTGCCGCTGCGGCGGAAGGCCTCGACCACTTTCAGGCGCTTCGTATACTTGAGCCGCTTCTGCAGCGAGCTTTCATTCTTCATCTTCTCGCGCAGTTCGGTAGACAGACCGTCGGTGTCGATGCGCTTGAGAAGTTCCTTAATAGCTTCCGCACCCATCATGGCCTTGAAGCCAGCGGGACGGTATTGCTGGTCCAGTTCGCGGAACTTGGCTTCGTCTTTGATGACCTCGCGCTCTTTCACCGGGGCGTCGCCGGGCTCAACCACTACGTAAGCCTCGAAATAAAGCACGGACTCGAGGTCACGCAGCGAAATATCAAGCAGGTGTCCGATGCGGCTGGGCAGACCCTTAAAGAACCACACGTGCGAGCATGGAGAAGCCAGCTCGATGTGCCCCAGGCGCTCGCGGCGAACTTTCGAGAGCGTGACTTCCACGCCGCACTTGTCGCAGATCACGCCGCGATGCTTCATGCGCTTGTACTTGCCGCACAAGCACTCCCAATCGGTTACCGGGCCGAAGATGCGGGCGCAGAATAGCCCATCGCGCTCCGGCTTGAAGGTACGGTAGTTGATGGTCTCAGGCTTGGTGACTTCGCCATGCGACCAGCTCCGGATTTTTTCCGGAGACGCCAGGCTGATACGAATCGCATCGAAATCCGCGATCGTGTTTTGCATCTCGAATGGGCTCGAACGAAACAAGGGATCCTCCGCTTTTCCTGCTCTCGGAAGCAGTACGTAGTACCCAGTTGCCAGTACCCAGTACCTGAAGTTTATGTTTCGCGAAGATCCGAGAGCACTTATCACGCGAAACGTTCTTATCAAAACTTGGTGTCATCCAGTTCCTCGGACCCGGCACCCAGTGGGCAGCTTCACACTGAGTACTGGGTACTAGGTACTGCCGTTAATCTGCCGCCGCACTGGCCGTGGGCTTCTTCTCCCCGGTCTTGATCAACTCCACATCCAGGCAGAGCGACTGCAACTCGCGGATCAGCACGTTAAACGATTCCGGCACGCCCGGCTCCATGGCAGCTTCGCCCTTGACGATGGCCTCGTAAATCTTGGTGCGGCCGTACACGTCGTCGGACTTCGCCGTCAACAGCTCCTGCAGGATGAATGCCGCACCGTAGGCTTCAAGCGCCCAGACTTCCATTTCTCCGAAGCGCTGTCCGCCGAACTGCGCCTTACCGCCCAAAGGTTGTTGGGTGATAAGTGAGTACGGTCCGATGGAACGCGCGTGAATCTTGTCGTCCACCAGGTGCGACAGCTTCAGCATGTAGATGTAGCCCACGCAGACCGGTTGTTCAAACTGATCGCCAGTCATGCCGTCGTGCAAAGTAGTCTTGCCCGACGTAGGCAGCCCCGCATGCTCCAGCAGCGCCTTGATCTCGCCTTCCTTCGCGCCGTCGAACACGGGGGAACCCATGTAGACGCCGCGTGCAAGTGTGGGAGCCAGCGCTTCCAGTTCCTCATCGCCCATCTCGCCAATGGTGTCCGCGAGCTTCGAGTCTTTGAACAAGGCTTTCAACTCGCGCCGAATCGCTTCCGTACGAGTATTTTCCTTGAGCAAGTTGGAAATCTTCTCGCCCAGCGTGTAGCCTGCCCACCCCAGATGGGTTTCAAGAATCTGCCCCACATTCATACGGCTGGGTACGCCGAGCGGATTCAAAACGATCTCCACCGGCGTGCCGTCTTCGAGGTACGGCATATCCTCTTCCGGCAGAATGCGCGCGATCACGCCCTTGTTGCCGTGACGGCCGGCCATTTTGTCGCCCACGCTCAATTTGCGCTTCATGGCGATGTAGACCTTCACCAGCTTGATCACGCCCGGTGGCAACTCGTCGCCCTTGGTGAGTTTTTCTTTCTTC
This sequence comes from uncultured Acidobacteriaceae bacterium, assembly GCA_963789875.1. Classification (GTDB taxonomy): domain Bacteria; phylum Acidobacteriota; class Terriglobia; order Terriglobales; family Acidobacteriaceae; genus Sulfotelmatobacter. The sequence goes on from CAWBMI010000004.1 coordinate 1,358,289, forward strand.
TCGTTTACGATCTTCTTCAGCACATCGATCTGCCGCGAGGTCATCTCTTCGATTTCGTCGATCTGCTCGTTTACTCGCGGATCTTTGTCGTTGTACTTGATGCGCTTCAGGTTTCGCGTCGAAATGCGCTCGATCGCGTCGCGGTCAAGCACGTTGCCCTTGTTCAGCAAACGCTTGTTGGTGCGCTCGTCGTGCAGGTCGGCCTGCACTTCTTTGCCACCGAGAATATTTTCCAGACGCTTCAGCCGCTCATCGGTCAAAATGCGGATCTCGTCGGAAAGATTCTTCTCCAGCTTGCCAATCTGCGTTGCCTCAATCGACTTTGCGCGCTCATCTTTTTCCTGGCCCTTGCGGGAGAAGATCTTCACATCGACGATCACGCCTTCGATGCCCGGAGGGCAGTAGAGCGAAGCATCGCGCACGTCGCCGGCCTTCTCGCCGAAGATCGCGCGCAGCAGCTTCTCTTCCGGAGTGAGCTGGGTCTCGCCCTTCGGGGTAACCTTGCCCACCAGAATGTCGCCCTGCTTAATGCTGGCGCCGATGCGGATCACGCCCGCCTCATCCAGATTCCGCAGCATCGATTCGCTGACGTTGGGAATATCCCGCGTCACTTCCTCGGGACCAAGCTTGGTGTCGCGCGCCTCGATCTCGTACTCCTCGATGTGCAGTGAAGTGTAGTAATCGTCCTTCACCATCTTCTCGGAAACTAGGATCGCGTCCTCAAAGTTGTACCCGCGCCATGGCATGAAGGCCACGAGCACGTTGCGTCCAAGCGCCAACTCGCCGTGATCCGTGCAGGGGCCGTCGGCGATGACCTCGCCCTTCAGCACGCGCTGTCCTTTTTTGACAATCGGCTTCTGGTTGATACAGGTGTTCTGGTTCGAGCGCTTGAACTTCGTGAGCTGATAAATGTCCGAGCCCACCTCACGCGAAAGCTGCGTGGGATGGTGTTCGCCTTCCACGCGCACGATGATGCGGTCGGAGTCGACCGAATCGATAATGCCATTCCGCCGAGCCAGAACCACCGCGCCCGAGTCACGTGCGGTAACGCCTTCCATTCCCGTGCCCACAATCGGAGCCTGCGCGCGCAGCAAAGGTACAGACTGCCGCTGCATATTCGCGCCCATCAACGCGCGGTTCGCATCGTCGTGCTCAAGGAAGGGAACCAGCGAAGCTGCAACCGAAACCAGCTGCTTCGGCGAGACGTCGACGTAGTCCACTTCATCGCGGCTCACCAGCACGAAGTTGCCGGCCTTGCGGGCGTTGACCAGTTCGGCCACAATTTTGCCCTTGTCATCGAGTTCCACGTTCGCCTGGGCGATGGTGTGGCGATCCTCTTCCCACGCGGAAAGATAGAAAGAGAAGGGATCGATCTGCGCCGGCTTCTTACGTTTTTCTTTCAGATCGGCGTTGACCTTCTCGATCTCATGCTTCTCCATGTGATCGCCGACCTTGTACTCGCTGTCGCCGGTATTGACCACGCTGACGTAGTCGATCACGCGCCCGGCCTTGATCTTGCGATAAGGCGACTCGATGAAGCCGTAGTCGTTGATGCGTGCATAGCAACTCAGGGACGAAATCAGTCCAATATTCGGGCCTTCCGGCGTCTCAATCGGGCAGATACGTCCATAGTGCGTTGGGTGCACGTCGCGCACTTCGAAGCCAGCGCGCTCACGCGAAAGTCCGCCCGGCCCCAGCGCCGAGAGACGCCGCTTGTGCGTGATCTCGGAGAGCGGGTTGGTCTGATCCATGAACTGCGAAAGCTGCGACGATCCGAAGAATTCGCGGATCGCGGCCATCACCGGCTTGGCGTTGACCAAGTCATGCGGCATCGCCGTCGACATTTCCTGGTACACCGACATTTTTTCTTTAATGGCGCGTTCCATACGGACCAGGCCGATGCGGAACTGGTTCTCCATCAACTCGCCGACCGCGCGTACGCGCCGGTTGCCGAGGTGATCGATGTCGTCCACCGACCCGATGCTCTTGCGCAACTTCAGCAGGTAGCCAATCGTCGCGTAGAAATCGTCCGGATCGAGCGTCCGCTTATCGAGGCTGGTCGCGTCCTGATTCTCGAACAGCTTGATGTTGAACTTCAGCCGGCCGACTTTCGAAAAGTCATACTTGCGCGGATCGAAGAACATGCCGTGGAACAGCGCCGTCGCGGTATCTAGAGTCGGCGGATCGCCCGGCCGCAGTTTGCGGTAGATTTCGATCAGCGCTTCCTGCGGAGTCTTCACCGAATCGCGCTTCAGGGTCTGGCTGATTACCGTCCCCACATCGTCGCGCTCCGGGAAGAACAGGCTCATCTCAACAACGCCGGAGTCGAGAATCTTCGAGACTTTGTCAGCGTTCAACTCAGTATTGGCTTCGAGCAGCACTTCACCCGTGGTCGTGTCGACCACGTCGGCAGCAGCCCATGCTCCCTCGAGATCGGTCACGTCAACTTCGATCTCGGAGATCTTCGCCTTCTGGATTTCTTTCAGAATCTGTGCATTCAGCTTGCGACCGGAGTGTGCAATTTCATCCCCGGACTTGTTCTTGATGCTGTGAGCCAGCTTCATGCCCAGCAGGTTCGTCGCCTTCTCGCTGGTCGGGTCGAGCGTCCAGTAAAGCTTCTTGTCTTTGATCGAAATGCGATCCACGGTGTAGAACGAGCGCAGAATATCCTCGCCCGAACGCAGGCCCAGTGCTCTTAGAAAGATCGTTCCCAGGAACTTGCGCTTGCGGTCGATGCGGACATACAGCACATTCTTCTGGTCATATTCAAACTCAACCCACGACCCGCGGTAGGGAATAATCTTGCCCAGGAAGTAGGTGCGATTGTTCGCCGTCTCGAAGAAGACTCCAGGCGAGCGGTGCAACTGGCTGACAATCACGCGCTCGGTCCCATTAATAATGAAGGTGCCGTTCTGCGTCATCAGCGGCACGTCGCCGAAAAATACTTCCTGCTCCTTAATGTCACGAATGGAACGGTTTCCCGTTTCGGCATCCTTGTCAAAAATAGTGAGCCGCATCGTGACCTTCAGGGGCGCGGAGTAGGTCATGCCGCGCTCTTCGCACTCAGCCACGTCATATTTCAGCTGGAGACCGACGGGGTCACCGCACTTGTTGCAGAAATCCGGTGTGTTCGCGTTATACGTGCCGCACTTCTGGCAAAGCACATCTCCCGGATGAAATGGGTCAGTAATGACCGTGTTGCCGCAGTTCTTACAAGTGGTACGCAGGTGGTGCAGTCCCTTGAGGTGACCACACTTGCACTCCCAGTTACCAATGGCATAATCCACAAACTCCAGTTGTGATACGTTGCGGAAGTCGGTGATCGGGAAGACGGACTGGAACACCGCCTGCAATCCGCCGTCTTCGCGCTCGCTCGGCAACTTGTCCATCTGCAAGAACCGATCGTAGGAGCGCTTCTGCACCTCGATCAGATTCGGGATCTGGATAGTGGCTGGAATTTTGGAAAAATCAAAACGTTTACGGAAGGCATTATTCTTCATCGTCAAGAAACTCCCATGTCAAGGCGCAGCCGAGGGCTGCGGCAAACCGCGGAATGTGGGGCGCGTGTTGCGCCGCGCTGTTTAAATCGTTGTTTTGAACCTGTTTACATCAAAAGACGACGGGGCGCCCGCGGGGACGGAAGTTCCCGCAGACGCCATGCAAGGCGTTTCGCCAATCTTGATTTGTATCTTTCGCGCCAGTTCTCTTCGGCCGTTTCCGTTCCGCCTGCCCGCGGAACAGTGCCAAGCTTCCCTTGCGGGTCTCGCCCGCTACGAGTGAGGCCAGGGGAAGCGGTGATAAGTTAGATGCTAACACCACCGCCCCGGCTTCACAACCAGAACGTATATTTTTCCGAGTCTTGCGCTCGTGTGGCGCGGGCACTCCTGCCCGCAAAGCCGAAAGTGCCTGCCGGCCAAGCGGGCAAAAGTGCCGCGCCACACAAGTGACCTACTTCACTTCGACTACGGCGCCAGCCTCGGTGAATTTCTTCTTGATGGTCTCGGCTTCATCCTTGGAAACGCCTTCCTTAATGTTCTTCGGCGCTCCATCCACCAACTCCTTGGCTTCCTTCAAGCCCAGGCTGGTGACTTCGCGGACGGCCTTGATCACATTAATCTTGTTAGCGCCCACTTCCTTCAGCAGGACGGTAAACTCGGTCTTCTCTTCCGCCGGAGCCGCTCCTGCTCCCGCCGCCGCGCCGCCGCCCGCGACCATCACGGGAGCCGCCGCCGCTGCCGAAACCCCCAGCCGCTCTTCCAGCTTCTTCACCAGCTGTGCCGCGTCCAACAGCGACAGGGCTACGATGGAATCTTCTAACTGTTGCAGGTCTGCCATGTTCGTTTCTCCACTCTTAGAGTTATGAATTTCTTGATTTCGTCGTCGTCCGCCGGGTTTCCAGTGCGGCAGGCCCATCTCCCGGCGCCAGACAACGCCGAAATCAAAACCGCGCAACCCCTGACTCGCGACAACCAAATCTCTTCGGACGGCTTCCGCCATCCCGAAATCGTGTGTGGGGCGGGCACTCTCGCCCGCCAGCCTTTTGCGATGCTGCCGGCGGCGCGCAGAAGGGCCCGCGCCACACCGCCTTACGCTTCCGCAGGCACGTCAGACTTGAACTTACCCTTCTCGACACCCTGGCCAAGTACCACAGCCACATCGCGCCCCACTGCGTTCATCACTGTAACCAGCCGCTGCGCCGGGGCATTGATCAGGAACAGCAACTTCGAGATTAGCTCTTCTTTCGAAGGCATTGAGGCCAGCGATTCGATCTCCTTGATCGAAATTACTTTGCCTTCCACCACGCCCACTTTGAAAGTGAACTCGGGCGTGTCCTTGGCGTACTTCGTAAGCGCTTTCGCCATGGCCACGGGGTCGCCGGTGGTATAAGCGATCGAAGTCACGCCAGTGAGGTTCTTCAACCCTTCCTCAATCTTCGTGCCCTTCACCGCGAGCTCGGCCAGAGTGTTCTTCACCACCTGGTACTTCGCCCCCACCCCGCGCAAAGCCTTGCGGAGTTCGTAATCCTGGGCGACAGTAAGCTTGCTATACGTAGCTACGACGGCGCTCGAAACGTTCTTCAAATCCGCGCTAAGCTTCTCAACCTGTTCTTTTTTCCGTGCTCTAGTAACTGGCATTTCGCAGTCCTCGATGATCTCGTGTGTCCCACGTGGCGACGGACGCATTCGTCCGTCCTGGCGCTTCAGCGCCGGAGTTAAGCCTTCGCCGCAGCCTCAATCGGAGCCGTATCCAGCAAAATCCCCGGCCCCATGGTCGAACTGAGCGTGCAGCCCTTGATGTACTTGCCCTTCGCCACCGACGGCTTGGCCTTGATCACGCTGGTGATCAGCACAGTAGCGTTGTCGATCAGCTTATCGGGCGAGAATGAAATCTTTCCCACCGGCACGTGCACCAAAGCGGTCTTATCGGTGCGGAATTCAACCTTGCCGGCCTTCACTTCCTGCACCGCTTTAGCCACATCAGTGGTCACGGTTCCGGTCTTTGGATTCGGCATCAAGCCCTTGGGACCCAGAATCTTACCCAGCCGGCCCACCGATTTCATCACGTCCGGAGTAGCGATCAGCGCGTCGAAGTCCGTCCAGTTTTCCTTGGTGATCTTCTCGACCATCTCTTCGCCGCCGAAGAAATCGGCGCCAGCCGCTTCCGCCTCGCGAATCTTCTCCCCCGAAGCGATCACCAGAACTTTCTTCGACTTACCCAAACCGTGCGGCAAAACGACCGTCCCACGCACCATCTGGTCGGCGTGCTTAGGATCGACTCCTAACCGCAACGTGACCTCGACGGTCTCGTCAAACTTCGCAAACTTCACTTTTTGCAGCAGCGGAACTGCATCCTGCAGCGTATAAGGACGCTTCTCGACAGCAGCATGCGCCTTCGTGATATTTTTTCCTTCTTTTTTCATTGTGCTTTCCTCGTCTCCCACCGCCAACCGTTGCTCCGATCGGCCGTGGTGCATTTGACTATTGAGTCATCCGAGCGATTTAGCGATCGCGTGATTTGTTTTTCAATCGCACAATCACTCAATCTCCCGATCACCCAACCACTTCAATTCCCATCGACCGCGCCGTCCCGCGCACGCTCTTGATCGCAGTCTCGACCGAGGCCGCATTCAAATCCGGCATCTTCTGCCTGGCAATCTCTTCCACCTGCTTCAATGTAACTTTGCCGACTTTGTCCTTATTAGGAGTGCCCGATCCCTTCGCGATCCCGGCAGCCCGCTTCAGTAGAATCGAAGCCGGCGGGGTCTTGGTGATAAACGTAAACGACCGGTCGCTGTAAACCGAAACCACGACCGGGATAATCAGCCCCTCCATCTCTTTCTGGTTCGTGCGCGCGTTGAACTGCTTGCAGAACTCCATGATGTTGATCTGCGCCTGACCGAGGGCCGGGCCCACCGGGGGCGCCGGCGTAGCCTTGCCCGCCGCAATCTGCAACTTCACAAAACCTGTAACTTTCTTCGCCATAATCTCTCTTCCGCAAATAACTAAAAACGCTTTGTCATCCTGAGCGAGACGCTTTTTGTCTCGCGAAGGATCTCCATCTCAACCGCTCTAAGCCACCTTCTCTACTTGGTTGAATTCCAACTCGACCGGCGTCGATCTCCCGAAGATCGTCACCATCACCTTGAGCGTCTCGCGATCTTCATTCACTTCATCCACAATGCCCTGGAAAGTCGCAAACGGTCCTTCCGAAATCCGCACGGTTTCATTCTTCTCGAACTTAACCTTCAGCTTCGGTTTCTCGCGGCTGTCAGCGACCTTATAAACAATGTGCTGCACTTCTTCATCCGACAGCGGCGTAGGCTGCTGCCCCGTCCCGACGAAGCCGGTCACGCGCGGAGTCGACTTCACCACATGCCAGACATGGTCATCCATGTCCATTTCAACCAGCACATAGCCGGGATAGAACATGCGCTCGGATGTATATTTCTTCCCGCCGCGCACCTCAGTTACCGACTCAGTCGGTATCAGCACCTTGCCGATTTTTTCCTGCAGCCCGAAGGCCGCCACGCGCGACTCCAGCGACTCTTTCACCTTGCGCTCAAAACCAGAATATGAGTGGATGATGTACCACTTCATATTCGGATTGCGCGGTGCTTCGGCGGTAACGGTTACCCCGTCCGCGCTGGGTGGTTGCGCTGCTTGCTCTCCGGCGCCGGCCGCTTCGTTTTTTTCTTCGTCCTGCATGATCAAGTTAGACTCCGCTTACCGCGCTCTGACCTACTTTCCAAAATAGCTGTACAAAAATCCAACGCCCTTCTGAATCACGTTATCGATAATGAAAAAGTAGACGCCGAAGATAAAGACCGTAATCACCACCACCGCGGTCGTCGCCTGCACTTCCTTCCACGAAGGCGCCGTGACCTTGCGCGTCTCGGTGCGCACATCGTTGTAAAACGTCTTCACCCGCTCTGGCCAGGACTTGATCTGATCGCCGAAATTGCTGCCCGCGGATGCGATTGAGTTTGCCATCTTCTTCGTCTCCACTCCCACACGTCTCCTGACCCAGCTACCCGGCCCGTCTTCAGCGACCTTCCAAAATCTGGCAGGGGCGGAGGGATTCGAACCCCCAAGTTCGGTTTTGGAGACCGACAGTTTAACCGTTGAGCTTACGCCCCTGAAGGCATTGAGTAATTGTGTGATTGAGTAATTGGGTAACTTGAACAACGGCCCGTTGCCGGTTTTTCAATTTCTCAATTACTAAATTCCCCAATTCCTCAATTATTTAACTTCTTTATGCGGCGTATGCTTGCGGCAGCGATTACAGAACTTCTTCAGCTCCAGCCGTTCCGTCATCGTCTTCCGGTTCTTGGTGGTCGAATAATTCCGCTCTTTGCAATCACCGCACTGCAACGTAATAATTTCTCGGGGCATTTCTCACTCCCTACTGCTCATGTAGCCGCGGACGCCTTCGTCCGCAAGCTTTTATGAATGCTGCATGCCCGCGGACGGATGCGTCCGCGGCCACGTAACCCTACTGCACAATCTCCGCAATCGTTCCCGCGCCCACCGTGTGCCCGCCTTCGCGGATGGCGAAGCGCAAGCCCTTCTCCATCGCCACCGGCGTAATCAGTTCGATCACCAGCGAAACGTTGTCGCCCGGCATCACCATCTCTGTGCCCGCCGGCAACTCCGCCACGCCCGTCACGTCCGTCGTGCGCAAGTAAAATTGCGGACGATATCCCTTGAAGAACGGCGTATGCCGCCCACCTTCTTCCTTCGTGAGGATATACACCTCGGCTTTGAATTTGGTGTGAGGAGTAATGGACCCCGTCTTCGCCAGCACCATGCCGCGCTCCACATCTTCTTTCGCAATGCCGCGCAGCAAGAGGCCAGCGTTGTCTCCGGCCATGCCTTCGTCCAATTGCTTCTTGAACATTTCAACGCCGGTCACCACCGTCTTGCGCGTGTCGCGGAAGCCGACGATTTCCACTTCTTCGCCAACCTTCACCTTGCCGCGCTCGATTCGTCCCGTAACCACCGTGCCGCGCCCTTGAATCGAAAAGATGTCTTCAATCGGCATCAGGAACGGCTTGTCGAGTTCGCGCGCCGGCTGCGGAATATATTTATCTACCGCCGCCATCAACTCGTCCACCTGCGCTTCCGCCTTGGCCTCGCCGTTCAGCGCGCCCAGAGCCGATACCCGCACCACCGGAACATCGTCGCCAGGAAACTTGTAGCTCTTCAGCAGCTCGCGCACTTCGAGTTCGACCAGTTCAAGCAACTCAGGATCGTCCACCGCGTCAACCTTATTCAACGCCACCACCAGATACGGCACACCGACCTGGCGGGCCAGCAGCACGTGCTCGCGCGTCTGCGGCATAGGGCCATCGGTCGCAGCGACCACCAGAATGCCGCCATCCATCTGCGCCGCGCCCGTGATCATGTTCTTGATGTAATCGGCGTGGCCCGGGCAATCGACGTGCGCGTAGTGCCGGTTCGCCGTCTCATACTCGACGTGCGCCGTCGCGATGGTGATGCCGCGCGCCTTTTCTTCCGGAGCGTTGTCAATGCTGTCAAAAGACCGGAACGTGTTCTTCGGGTTGTGCTTCGACAAAACCTTGGTGATCGCCGCCGTCAGCGTGGTCTTGCCATGGTCGATGTGGCCAATCGTTCCCACGTTGCAGTGCGGCTTGGTACGATCAAATTTCTCTTTCGCCATAATTCAGCTCTTCGCTCCTAAGCTTATAACTTCTAGCTCAAACCCTTTGTCATCCTGAGGCGCGCATTTTGCGCCGAAGGACCTATGCAACTTCTTTGCGGCGCCAACATCGCCCGTCGCTCAGTAATACTGATAAAGCTTCTTAAACCTATGCCGCAGCGGGATGTCGACCGTCTCCAGCTTCGACAAATAAAACTCCCGCACCTGCGCCTGATCGGAAACCGGCAACGTCTGATACAACTGCCATGCGCTCAACTCCGAACCTGCCGGCAATCCGCCTGTCGCCTCTTCCAAGACCCGGGCCGCCAAAAGCGCGTCGAACTCGCGAACCCGAATCCCTTTGCGGTCCAACTGCTTTAAAAACCGCTCTACCTTCTCGGGCAAGAACGCCTTCTCAATCGCGCCTTGCAGCCGAGCAAACTCGTCTGCCTTTTCGATCCTGATCGCAGCCTGCTCAAAGCCCACTGTCATCGCACCTAGTGAAATCTCTGGAGCGGGAGACGGGAATCGAACCCGCGACCAACAGCTTGGAAGGCTGTGACTCTACCACTGAGTTACTCCCGCTCAAAATAGCCATCAGCTCTCAGCCGTCAGCCCCTCAAAAATCCCGCCGCTGCAGCCGCGCTTCAAAACCTTCCGCCCAACACTCAATCTCTGGAGCCGATGATCAGGATTGAACTGATGACCTCTCCCTTACCAAGGGAGTGCTCTACCAACTGAGCTACATCGGCTCGAACCAGCCGTCGGCCGCGCACCACCAGCCTTCAGCCAAAACTCTCTCCAGCAATCTATCGCGATTCGCTTTCGCTATTCGAATCCGGATGCAGCACATCTTTTCTTCGCACCCAGCTCTTAAACGCGAACAATCCCAGGATCAACAGCGTCAGCGCCCGGATCCGAAAATCACTTAGCGTGGCCAAAGCCAGCACCGCCAAAACCGAATACGCAATCAACGCCTTGGCCAGTCGGCTCATATTCCGGCGCATCCACTCCCAGCACAACTCATTCGGCGCCCAACTCCATCGACTCTCAACGCAATGCCACAATAATCTGGTGCACAGGGAAGGATTCGAACCTTCGTACCTCGCTAGGAGGGACAGATTTACAGTCTGTTGGCTTTAACCACTCACCCACCTGTGCAAAACTGCCGGGCGATGCAGCCGTTGCCCTTCTTGCTCATCCAGCAGGCGATCTTCTTAACCAGGCCATGGAACCAGGCCATTTTCAGCAGGCCTTCCCGCGCCGCGGACCGGAACCGCACACTTCTACTTCGGCGCTACGAATTTCGCAAATCGGGGAAACCAGATCAGGAAAACCAGATCACAAAAACCAGGAATCGCGCCTTTGAATCTATCGCGCGAAGATCACATACACCGATCAGTTCCTATTATAGTTCCGAATATAGTTCCGAATGACTTGCGTTGAAAAACCCTGTCGCGCCGCCTGCTTGCGGAAATCAAGCACTCCTCTGCCTGCCGGAAATCACCCTCAATTCATCGCCTGCGTTTCATATGCTGGAGCTGGCGAAGGGATTTGAACCCCCGACCCCCTGATTACAAATCAGGTGCTCTACCGACTGAGCTACGCCAGCATAACGGGGAACAACTGCCCGTTCGGGCACAAGTATACCCTTAATCCCTTCAAGATGTCCGGGACAATTAAACAAGTTATCACAATCGACAATTTTCGCGCAACAGGCTCAGCAACCCGGGGCAACTAAGGACGGCAATCCTACTTCGCCGGAACCGACAGATCCTCAAGAGGAGTGCCCTTCTTAGCCACATAAAACGCCAACGCCTTCGCCGGCGCGCTGCTACTGGCATTCTTCACGTTGTGCACCTCGCCGGCGACAGTAGTGAACGATCCGCCGGCCTTCAGCGTCACGGCGGCCTTGCCCTGCGCCTCAAAAATCACCGAACCTTCCACGATATACACGATCTCGTTGCCCGACTGCGTGTGTTCGCCGCTCGCTGCGCCCGGCGGCAGAGTACGATCCACCAGGATCGCTTCCCATCCCGGCGCACCCTTCAATTCCGTCCGCTGCAGAATCTTGCCGCCCTTCAAATTTTCTTTATCCTGGGCGCTCGAAAACCGGCTGCCCACCAAACCCAGCATCACTCCCACTCCCAGCGTGCACGCAATCAAAATGTTCATGCGCTTCATGCTAATGCGCTTTATCTTCATGGAGGCTCCTTTCTAGAGCGAACGCATACTAACACAACGTTGAACGCGGCCGCTCACTCCACGGGCGCTATAATTGCGCAACCCCATGGCCCTAACCTCCGGCACCAAACTCGGCCCATACGAAATCCTCTCGCCCCTCGGCGCCGGCGGCATGGGCGAAGTCTATCGCGCCAAGGACACGCGTCTCGACCGCAGCGTTGCCATCAAGGTTTTGCCCTCGCATCTCTCCTCGCATCCGGAACTCAAACAGCGCATGGAGCGCGAGGCTAAAGCCATTTCCGCGCTGCAGCACGCCAATATCTGCACGCTGTACGACATCGGCACCCAGGACGGCACCGACTTCCTGGTCATGGAATACCTCGAGGGCCAGACTCTCGCCGAGCGTCTCAAGAAAGGTCCGCTTGCGATTGATCAGGTCTTAAAGATCGCAACAGAAATCGCGCAGGCCCTGCAGAAGGCGCATCAACAGGGCATCATCCATCGCGATCTGAAACCGGCCAACATCATGCTGACCAAGGCCGGCGCCAAGCTAATGGACTTCGGCCTTGCGAAGCCTGAGATGTCGGTCGCCTCGAAGTCGATCGACGCCTTCACGCCTTCAACCCCAACCATGAATCTGGCTTCGCTCACCGCGGCCGTCTCGCCCCTCACGCAGAAGGGCTCGATCGTAGGAACCTTCCAATACATGGCGCCTGAACTTCTGCAAGGCGCCGAAGCCGACGCCCGCAGCGACCTCTTCAGCTTCGGCTGCGTTCTCTACGAAATGATCACCGGACGCCGCGCCTTCGAAGGCAAATCGCAGCTCAGCGTATTCAGCGCCATTCTCGAAAAAGATCCTGACCCCATGGTCGTTACCCAGCCACTCACCCCGCCCATGCTCGATCGCGTAGTCCGTGCGTGCCTCGCCAAAGATCCCGCCGATCGTATCCAATCGGCGCACGACGTCGCCCTCGACCTGCGCTGGGTAGCAGAGTCGACGGGAGTCGAATCCGCGCAGACCGAAGCCGAAAAATCGTCTCCGCACTTCAATAAGTCGTGGGCAGCAGCGGCAGCCGGGCTTTTGCTTGCCTCCATCGCCCTCGCCGCATTCGCCGGATACCGCTGGGCGAACTCCTCCGCAGACTCGATTTCCCTTCACGCCGAAATCCCCGCCCCTGACAAATTTTCGCTCGACGCCACCGGCGACGCCGGTGGCATGCCCGTACTCTCTCCGCAAGGCGATAAGATCGCCTTCGTCGCGCACTCCGGCGAAACCAAGCTGCTGTGGGTGCGCTCACTTGGTAGCGACGCAGCGCAGGCGCTCGAAGGCACTGTCGGCGCCGCGCATCCTTTCTGGTCTCCCGATGGCCACTCCATTGGTTTTTTTGCCGGCGGTAAGATGGTGAAGATTTCCGCCGCCGGCGGTCCGGTCGTCGCCATCGCCGACGCTCCCAATTCTCGCGGCGGAAGCTGGAGCGCCAACAATGTAATCGTCTTCGCATCGGATTTCACCGCTCCTCTCTCCAAAGTCAGCGCACAGGGTGGCGCCGTAGAAGCCGCCACTGTAATGGATAAGACCAAGCACACAACCCACCGCTGGCCCTGGTTCCTGCCCGACGGCAAACATTTCATTTTTCTCGCCACCAGTCACAGCAGCGGCGATGCCAAGCAAAACGGAATTTACTTTGGCTCGGTCGACAGCACCCAAACCCGCATGGTTCTGCCCACGGACTCGGCCGCACAGTACGCCTCCGGATATCTTCTCTATCGCGCGGCATCCGCGCTTGTGGCGCAGCCCTTCGACCCCAAAAATGGAACTCTTTCGGGTTCGCCAACTCCCGTGGTCAACAATCTTCGCGACGATGTCGGCGTATGGCGCAGCATCTTCGCTGTCTCCGAGAACGGAATGATGATTTACCAGCGAGGCACCGCTGACGCGGAAAAAAGCCACATCGTCTGGTTCGATCGCGCCGGCAAATCGCTCGCAGACTACGATCCCCAGGAAGCCTCAACCACAAATGCCCGCTCTTTGCTGGGAGTGCGCGACGTCCGTCTCTCTCCTGACAATAAGCGGGCCGCCTTCGCCAGTGGCAGCGGCATTTGGATCTTGGATCTTGAACGCAAAACGAAAACCCGCGTCACCTTCGATCAGCAGGTAGTTCAGGAGCCCGCCTGGTCCGCCGACGGCAAGACGCTCCTATTTACCGCTCAAGTTACCAGCGGAGGCGGTAACGTGGAAGTCCGCTCCAAGTCCGCCGACGGCAGCGGCAGCGAGAAGACCCTGCTCGCCGAGCAGAACAATTACCACGTCCCCGGCTGGTCGCCCGACGGGAAATATCTAACCTACCTCTGGGGCGACGGCGAAAAAATGGTCTCCCTATGGATACGCCCCATAAACGGCGACGCCAAACCCGTGGCCATCGTCCAGCCGCCTTCTCCGCAATCCAACCTCAACGGTTATCGAATCTCACCCGACGGCCACTGGGTCGCCTACCAGTCTGACGAATCCGGACAGCAGGACGTCTACATCACCAGCTTTCCCGAAGGCAAAGGCAAATGGCGCGTTTCAGCGAACGGCGGCGCATTCCCCGCATGGACCGGCAACTGTCGCGAGCTCTTCTACAAAGATTTGAGCGACGATATCTGGGTGTCGACAATCACCGTGAAAGGATCGGAGGTCGAAGCCGGCACACCCCAGCGTTTGTTCCACGCCGCCTCCCCCGGAATTGGCGTCTCCTTCGACGTCTCTTCCGATGGAAAACGCGTGCTGGTCAACCACTCCGAAGAGGAAGCCCAGGCCCCGCTCCAAGTGGTGACCAACTGGCGGGCAGAGTTGGCGAAATAACTCCGCTCCCCGCTGTGCCGAGCCTTTCTTCTCCGTTGACGTTCATCCCGAGCGCTTGTACGCTCCTGGGAAATTTGGCTTCCCTCAAAGCCCTATCGCAGTTCCGCCACCAATAGTTTTTCAGAGCGGTGGGAGGTTCTTATGTCTCGTAACCAGCCAGCGCTTTTCTTCTTGTCCTTGATGATCATGATCCGATTCCTGACCGCGACATTGCCAGGCCGCGCGGCCGACGAGACCGTGGTGTTCAGTTTCAACCGCAACGACAACTTGCCACCAGCGCGGGAGGCGGCCGATTCGGCGCTGGTACGATCTTCAAAGTCACGCCGTAGCTCTCAAAGGCGTCGCTCGTCCCGAGCCGCAACTCTTTTGGACCGCAGAGAATGCTATCATTTCTGCGCTGACCGCATTCCATGCGAATTAGGCGCACTCTCCCCATCGTCTTAGCGGTCGTAGTCATCGCTGCGGCTGTAACTCTCGCCGTTCAATTGCGTAAGCACGCCCCTCCTGAAGCCGCCCGCCTGCTACCTGGAGCCGACGCCTTCTTCTACCTCGATCTCAGCAAGGCGCGACGAGCCAACTCCGGCAATGCCTTGCCCACCGTCAGCCACGACGCCGAATACGAGCGTTTTATTCGCGAGACTGGATTTCAATTCGAGCGCGATCTCGACGAAGCCGCCTTCGCCGCTCACTATCCAGCCTCATGGCCGGGCGGCGGCACCGGCTCCGACCCCGAAATACGTTTCTCCGAAGTGCTGGTCGGCAAATTTCACGGCGAGCGCCTAACCAACTATCTCCGCCAGATTGCACAATCGGTCGAGAACTACAGCTCCGTCGATATTTTCAAAATTCTGGTGGATGGCCGCTCCGTCCGCGTCGCTGTGCTAAGTCCAGACTCGGTCGCCGTCTCCAATCTCAGCGACCCAGCAGTCATTCGCGGAATCGTCGACCGTTCTCGGCGTCTGGCTTCTCCCTTCGGTGGCCCGTCCCTGCTCCGCCAGTATTACAAGCACGTCCAGTTCGCCAGTCTGATATGGGTAGTAGCGCGCATCGACCCCTCAGCACCCCAAAGCTCCGCCTGGAGCACTCTGCTTTCCAAGCCCGCCACCGTGGTGGTTTCCGGAAGCGCCCTCAGCCCCCTTCACCTGCGCGCCGACGCACTGCACCTGCGCGCTGAGGCGTTCACTCAAAGTTCCGAAGATGCCCACAGCATCGTCGACAAAGCCAATGTCTTCGCAGCCCTGACTCACAGCGCCGAAAACTCCGTGGGATCGCGCGGCACCGACCCCGACGTCAAGACCGTCTTCGACAGCCTCCAGGTAAAGCAAGAAGGAGAAAGAGCCGTAGTAACCGCGTCCATGCCGATCGGCTTCCTGCGCAAGATGTTAACCGGCGCCGCAGCAGACTCTAACGAATCTGGCTCGACCCCAGCCACGCAAAGCCCAGCCACCGAGATCCCCGCGAAATCCCGCTGAACGTCGGTTACCGTTGGCTGGACGTCGGCTGACGGATCCGGCTTCAATAGCTGTAGGTCTCAACCAGCGGCATGGACCTCCCTGTTTTGTAAATTACGGAAAAATGTGCGGGTTGCGGGTTTTTTATCCGCAAATACCGCCTTCTAAAGGAGATACGTGCTTAGTTCTTTGGAATGAGTCACTTGCTTGTCTTCTTCCGTCGGGTATGGAGTTCTCTCTTTGCTCCTCTTGCTGGATCATGATGGGGTGATGTGATTGTGGATGGCAAGGTTAGATGTCACAGTGGGGTGCCGAACCCAACAGGGTGTCTTCGGCTAGCCGGCCGCCAAAAAGTCTCTGCCAAAAGCAACCCGCGCGTTAACGCGCGTCCGGGTTTCAAGGAACTCAGCGGCACGTTTATCGCGAACACTAAAAGCGCTCCGCCACGCAAAACCGCAGTTTTCTGCAGCCTCTTTTTGCTCGTGCCATCAAGTGCAAAAAATGACCCGCACTTTAGCGCCTGGGCTTAGACTTTCATATCGTGCGGCCCTCAATTCCCTGCAACTAATACCCGCTCCAATCGTCTCATCTTACGGAGAACATCTCCGGCGGGTACAATAACTCTGATGTCGAGCCTCCCACTTCCGATCGCCGCATTCTTCGCCGGCCTGATCTCATTCCTCTCGCCCTGCGTCCTACCGCTCGTTCCCGGCTACCTTTCTCTGATCTCGGGTGCCGGACTCGAAGAGCTTAAGGCTCCTCAATCGCATCTCATGCGCCGGGTCATGGTGAACTCCTTCGGGTTCATCCTGGGATTTAGCGTGGTCTTTATTTTGTTAGGAGCGGCAGCCACCGAAGTCGGCCAACTCCTCGGCATTTACAAACACTTACTGGCCAGAATCGCGGGCGTAGTCATCATCCTTTTCGGTTTGCACCTGACCGGCATCTTCAAAATCAAAGCGCTCTACACGGACGCGCGCCTGCACAGTGTGAAAGGCAGCAGTACTCCGATCGGCGCATTCGTCATCGGCTTTGCCTTCGCCTTTGGCTGGACCCCTTGCCTGGGGCCGATTCTCGCCGCCATCCTCACCATCGCCGGAGAACAAGACACGCTCATCAAAGGCATCCTGCTGCTCACGGTGTATTCGATGGGGCTGGCGGTACCATTTCTCTTGACCTCGCTCTTGATGGAGCGCTTCCTGAAGTTCTACAGCCGCTTCCGCTCTCACATGCACGCCCTCGAAGTAGCCAGCGGAGGCCTCTTGATCGCGCTAGGAATTCTTCTCGTGATCGGACGCTTCACTTTGATTTCGAATTGGCTTTCGTTCCTGAATCGATTTGCTTTGTAACCAACCGATGGAAGAATAGGTTAGGTTGGTTTTGAAAAGGAGTTCACCATGGACGAGTTTCAGAAAACCGACGAAGTTTCACAAGACGCCGGACCGTCCCTCATACCCACACCGCCATCCCCTTCCCCGATGCCGCCCCGCAAAGAGAGCCGCAGTCCTCTGACGCTCGTCATCGTGGCCTTCGCCGTCGCCCTGATGCTGTACGTGGGCTTTCACGCCGCGCGGCGCAACGCTGGTGCCTCAACGCATCTCTCGCAATCCAAGGTCGCCCCTGATTTTTCTCTGCAGTCGATCGATGGCAGAACCACCCACCTCTCTGATTTTCGCGGCAAGGCCGTCCTGCTCAACTTCTGGGCCACCTGGTGCGGCCCCTGCAAAATCGAGATGCCCTGGTTCGTCGATCTGCAAAATCAATACGGCTCGCAGGGACTCCAGATTGTCGGCGTCGCCATGGATGACGCCAGCAAAGAAGACATCGGCAAGTTTGCCAAAGATATGGGTGTGAACTACCCCATTCTCATTGGGAAAGAATCGGTCGGTGATCAATATGGCGGCGTGCCCGCACTGCCGGAAAGTTTTCTCATCAGCCGCGACGGTAAAGTCATCGATAAAATCATCGGCCTCCGCGGTAAAGCCGAAATCGAGGACGCCGTAAAGAAAGCCCTTAACACTCAGCCTGCCACCAGCCAGGCATCGGCCTCGACGACGAGAACACTTCCGTAATGCTCGATCAGATAGGGATTAATAGGATAATTACCGGAATGAAGACGGAACCGGTCAGACGCAGTGGAATCATGCTCGCGGTTGTTGTGCTGGCAGCGTTGTCTAGTTCGACAGCGCAAGTACCGCCTCCACCTCCGCCCGTCACCTTCGCTGCGGTTCCGCTGACTACGACCGAGCGCGGCAAGCAAACCATGATCAGCCTGAATTTCCGTGTCCCGCCCGGCTACCACATCAACTCCAACACTCCCAAGTCAGAATTTTTAATTCCGACCGCACTGAAGATGGAAGTCCCCACCGACATCATGCTCGGAAAAATCGAATACCCCGCCGGCGAAGACCTCACATTCCCCTTCTCCCCCGATGAAAAACTAAGCGTCTACGCCGGAGACTTCGCAGTAGCCATAGGAGTCCACCCGCTACACTCGGTGGTCCCGGGAAAATACGCAATGCGCGGAGTCCTGCGCTACCAGGCCTGCGACAACGCCGCCTGCTACCCGCCCCGAACTCTACCGGTAAGCTTCGAGGTGAAGGTCACAAAAGAACCGCCCACCCACCACGCCAATCCCGCGCAAAGTCCGCACGCGCACTAGCTAAGCGGCAACCTTTTAGCCGTCCTTCTTCTGGACGCCATTTTCGCCTGATGAACACCAGCGCCCAACCCAAAACATTTATGACCTGGCTCCGTAACCTGGCGTTCGGCGTTTAATCCGTGCGTGGCGCCGCGCTTGCCACCGCGAGAATCACTCCCGCATAGAGCAGCGTGTCGAAAAAATAATTAAGCCCCTCAACTTTGACGTCGGTACTCGGGTCGGCCAGCCCAGAGATCAGGATCGGCCCGTAGATGAACAAAACCAGCAGGAAAATCCAAGAACCAAGATAAGTTGCCGCCATCCGTGTCTTCTTGCCCAGCAGAATGCCTGCTCCCGCAATCACAAGAATTGCGCCCGTCAGATAGCCGATGATCAGGCGGCCCGGAATCCACACGGGCATGAATCTTTCGAGAGGAACGCCTGGAACATTGAGGGGATGAAGAAAGTGCTCGACGCCGTAGAATATCGCTGCGATGCCGATGACGATGCGGCCCACGGTGATGAGATTGCTCTCGCCTCGTCCGCGGCTTGGCCCGCGCATGGCGCTTCCCGCAAGAACCCAGCCGCCAGCGCCGAACGACATCTCGCGCAACATTAGAGTCCAGGTGAACCGATCGTGGGGCTTGGCCAGCGTTCCTGGCAGGTCCATCATCGCCACAAAAAGAAACATCATGATCCCGAACAGCAAGCCCGACCAGCGAACCTGAATTTTTGTGGCGATGCTCAAAGACGCAGCCAGCAGCGCGCAGCCCACAAAATACGTCCAGAACAGGGGCCAGGGCATAATCTTGGGGACTATCTGCATAATGCCTCTGGCGGCAGAGAAATGCTCCGCGCCGAACACCGCCAGTGGAGCGGCGAAGCACAAATTGCTCAAGGCGACGATCTTGTCCAGGCCGCTGGCGCGTGCGATATCGGCCTTCGCAGCCCACAGCCCAACAAGAAAAAGTAAGATTCCGGCGCAGCACATCGACACCGGAATGCGAGGCATCTCAAACAACGCGAGGAAAATGGTTACGTTCATTTGGACGCCGGCGTAAAGTTCGCGCGCACTACGAAAGCACGTTTCCCAGCTCGGTACAGCGCTTCAAATTGTACGACGAAGAACCAGTTGGGAAGGCATTTGTTTGCGAAAGCTGGCCCGTGCCCGTCTTTGCGTCTCCGCGAGGGCGCCTTCCCAAATTGGGATTTTCGTCCGCACCTAAGGGAGTACTAAGTAGACTTGACCCCCGAGCGCGGTCAGCGTAGAACGCTACAACGGCTCGTGCTCCCAGGAGACCCAAGCCTCGAGTAGCGTTCCCCATTCTGCCCCGAGGAGTCGCTTATGACCCTATCCTCCCAGAACGATCGCACCGTCAACCCTTCACCCGCGAACTCACCCGCAACCGAAAACAGCAAAGCTAAAGCGGATGTCCTCTCCTCAAGTCGCCGGCGATTTCTAGGCAAATTGAGCACCGCCGCTACGGCGACCGTGGCCGCCGGTGTCCTGGGCCGGGCTTCAGCGGCAGCCGCACAGTCTCCTAGAGAAAGTTCTTCGGGAGACTTTTCCGCGCCGCCATCAGTCAATGCCCGCGTGGTCAAGTCCCTCGCCCTTCGCTTGGAAGCCGCCACTACGGACTCCCGAGTCGCCGTTCCTCCCCACACCACCAACGGCGATGAGTCCCGTTATCCCGACCGCTCGGCCAGTTACAGCAAAGGCCTGCTGCAAAACGACATCGGCGTAGTGAATCCGGCGGCGTGGTCTTCTTTCAAGAAGGCTTTAAAGAGCGGCAACAACAGCGACTTCGAGGCCATCATCATCGGCGGCACGCGCACTCTCAACGGTCCTCAGGCCGCTTATTGCTTCGACATGGAAGGTCTCGACTCCGTCCAGTTCGGCAACGCTCCGTCTCCCGGCGATCCCACAGGTCTGCCGGTCGTGCCTCCGTTCGATCAGATCTCGAGCGCCGCCTACGGCGCGCAGTTAGTGGAGCTGTACTGGGCCTCGATGCTGCGCGATGTCGCCTTCACCGACTACGCATCGAACGCAACCGCTATCACCGCTGGCGCGGAACTTACCAGCTTGCCTGACTACCGCGGCCCTAGAGACACTTCCGGGAACGTGACTCCAGCTCTTTTATTCCGCGGCACTTTCCCCGGCGAGACCATCGGCCCATACATGTCGCAGTTGATGATCACGCCCACCACCTTTGGCCAGCAGCCCATCGACCAGTTAATGAACACGTACCTGCCGGCCATCGACTACATGACCGACACCGCAACGTTCTTGCAAGTGCAAAACGGCATCAGCACCGGACTCAGCAACCAGGTCGATCTCACTCGCCGTTACTTGCATGACGGCCGCGGTCTCTCAGCATGGACCCACGTCGACGTGCTCTACCAGGGATACCTCATCGCCTATCTGGTGCTGGCAACGCTGAACGCTCCGCCGAATCCCGGCAACCCCTATGTCGGCTCTCGCACGCAGAACGGCTTCGGCACATTTGGCGCTCCGGATTTCGCCGCATCGCTGGGAGAAGTCGCTGCCCGCGCACTTAATCGCGTGTGGTATCAGAAGTGGCTGATTCACTTGACCCATCGCCCCGAGGCCGGCGGAGGAGTTCTGCACCAGATCCTCAGCGGCAATCAAAATAAGATCGACGCCAGGCTGAATAGCAATGTTTTGAACTCGCAGGCGGTAGCGCAGAGCTTCACTAAGTACGGAACGTATTTGCTGGCGCAGGCTTTTCCCGAGGGCTCGCCGACTCATCCCTCCTACCCGACAGGCCATGGATGCGTGGCCGGCGCCTGCATCACTTTCCTGAAGTTCTTCTTCGACGAGACCTACGCCATCCCCAACCCGCAGGTGCCCGCGGACGATGGCCTTTCGCTCGTCCCATACACCGGCTCGGACGCAGGCCAGATCACCGTTGGCAGCGAACTCAACAAACTGGCACGCAACATCAGCTTCGGCCACGGCGTTCTCGCCGGCATCCACTGGCGCAGCGATACCGATTGGTCCCTGACACTAGGTGAGGCTATGGCAATCAGCATTCTCCAGGACAGAGCCCAGTGCTACAACGAAAAATTCAGCATCACCTTCACCAAGCTAGACGGAAACAAAGTAACCATCTCGAACGAGTAGCTTTCTCATTGGCGTGTAAGAGCAGCGATTGAAGCGTGGAACTTCCCCGACCGAGGGTGCCCATCTTTGCGAGTTCTTGCGCAAAGATGGGATTCCACTAACGCGTATGCCGTGGGATTTTGACCTAGCTCTTAGGCCCTTGTTTCTTCTCGACCTTAGCCCAAGTATCCTTAAGCGCAACAGTGCGATTGAACACGGGCCTGCCTTTAGCCGAATCCGGATCCACACAAAAATATCCGAGCCGCTCAAACTGATACCGCCCGCCCGCAATAGCGCCAGCTAGCGAAGGCTCGAGCTTCGCATCCGAAATAACGTCCAGCGAATTCTGATTCAGATTCGCCAGAAAATCCGACCCCTCGTTCGGATTCTCCTTCGTAAACAAGTTCTCGTAAATCCGAACCTCGGCCTCAATCGCCTTAGCCGCCGAGACCCAGTGAATCGTCCCTTTCACCTTCCGGCCATCCGGAGCATTTCCCCCGCGCGTAGCCGGATCGTAACTACAGTGCACTTCCACCACTTCGCCGTGATCGTTCTTCACCACGCTTCTGCAAGTGATGAAGTATCCGTAACGCAGCCGCACCTCGCGCCCCGGCGAAAGCCGGAAATATCCCTTGGGAGGCTCTTCGCGAAAATCGTCCTGCTCGATATAAAGCTCGCGCGAGAACGGAACTTTTCTTGTACCAGCGGTAGCGTCTTCAGGATTATTCACCGCGTCGAGCTCTTCAACCGAATTCTCGGGATAATTATCAATCACCACTTTCAACGGACGCAGCACCGCCATCACCCGCGGCGCGCGCTTATTCAAATCTTCGCGCACAAAATGTTCGAGCATCGCCAGCTCGATCGATCCCGTAGTCTTCGACACTCCGATCGACGCCACAAAATTTCGAATCGCCTCCGGCGTGTAGCCACGCCGGCGTAATCCGCCGAGGGTGGGCATGCGTGGATCGTCCCACCCACCGACCCGACCCTCCTGCACCAACTGCAGCAGCTTGCGCTTGCTCAGCAAAGTGTAGGTAAGGTTCAGCCGGTCGAATTCGATCTGCCGCGAAGGAAAAATTCCCAATTGCTCAATGAACCAGTTGTAAAGCGGACGGTGGTCTTCAAACTCCAGCGTGCAAATGGAATGCGTAACCTTTTCAATCGAATCCGACTCCCCGTGCGCGTAGTCGTACATGGGATAGATGCACCACTTGTTTCCCGTTCGATGATGCTCGGCATGCAGAATGCGATACATCACCGGATCGCGCAAATTCAAATTCGGCGAAGCCATATCGATCTTCGCCCGCAGAACGCGCGAGCCGTCCGGAAACTCCCCAGCCCGCATACGTTCAAACAAGTTCAAATTCTCGTCCACCGGCCGGTTGCGATAAGGACTATCTTTCCCCGGCTCGGTCAAAGTTCCGCGATGCGCGCGAATCTCCTCCGCAGCGAGATCGTCAACGTAAGCCTTGCCGTCTTTGATCAGCTTGATCGCCCACTCATAAAGCTGATCAAAATAATCGGACGCATAAAAAAGCCCATCCCACTGAAACCCAAGCCAGTTCACGTCGGCCTTAATCGACTCGACGTACTCCGTCTCTTCCTTCTCAGGATTCGTGTCATCAAAACGAAGATTGGTATGCCCGCCAAACTCGTCGGCCAACCCAAAGTCGAGGCAGATCGCCTTGGCATGCCCAATGTGCAGGTAGCCGTTCGGCTCCGGAGGAAAGCGCGTCTGCACCCTCCCGTCGTATTTGTTGCTCTTCAGGTCCTCAATAATAATGTCGCGAACAAAATTCGACGGAGCAGGCGAGGGCGTTGCAGCCACAGCTTTTTCTCCTGCTTCACTCGTAGGATGAGATGGATTCATTACTATTTGATCTTATCGCAACAGGGAGCCCCTTGACCCTTTAGACTCCTGCCGAAACCACTTGTCCTGGCGCAGCCAGAATTCCCTGCTGTCGCGCTAGTCGCCGCCGATAACGCAAATGCCGCAAGCGCGTCATCTCAACCAACGGCTTCCACACGGGATTCACCAGGTCATGCTTGATCAACAGATGCCAGAGGCGGTTCGAGCGTTTGTAAAGGTATGACATGGCAAGGTAGAGCGGTACAGCCTGCAAATCCTGCGGTCGTCGCCGCCAGATCGACACGTGGGAAAAGAGTCGCTGGTAGATCCAGGCATAGCCCTGCTCGAGTTCCTCGGGTGTCATGTGCCGAGGTTGAAAGACCGCGTGCGCCGTATCGTAAAGGCTCCAATCTCGATGTAAGATCCGCCCCTGCGCTTCCATCTGCTTGAATAAAGGGGTCGCCGGGTACGGCGTAAGAATATGAAAGGTGGCGCACTCCAACCGGTTCTCTTCGATCCACTGCGCGGTCGTTGCAAAGACATCCTTGCGATCATGATCGAATCCCAGGACGAACGATCCATTCGCCTGAATGCCATGATCGTGAAGTATCGCTACACGCCGCGCGTAATCGGAGGTCCGCGGCGTTTTCTTGTGCGCCTCAAAAAGATTGTCGTCTGACAGCGACTCGAATCCGACAAAAACGCCCGTGCATCCGGCGAGAGCCATCTTGCGGATCAAGCTGGGATCGTCCGTGACGTCAATCGTGACCGCGGCACTCCATATTTTATTGATCGGCTGCAGCGCGGCGCACAGCGCGTGCAGGTAGTCGCGGCGTGATCCCAGGTTATTGTCGATAAATACCGCGTAGGGTTGGCGGTCGGCCTCGAACTCATGGGCGACCTGACGAGGATCGCGCATACGATACGGCATGCGCAGACCATCGGTCGCGAGGTAGCAGAAGCCACACCGGTTGTGGCATCCTCGTGTGGCAATCAGGCTCGTCGTTGTCAGAAAGCTTCGTCGCGGCAGAATCCAGCGCCGCGGCGGTGGATCGTCGCGATAATCGTTTTCATATGTTGCGACATACCGCGCCTGCAGGGCATCGTTCTCAACATCCCGCAAGATGCGCGGCCAAAGCTGCACCCCATCCCCCAAGGCCAGCGCGTCCGCGTGAGGCGTACATTCGTCCGGACAAGACAGGACATGGAGCCCGCCCAATATGACCTTGGCGCCATGAGCACGAAAGCAATCGGCCAGTTCGTATGCTCGCTTGGCAAACGTGAGGTGCACCGTAATCCCTACCACCTCTGGCATGGGGCAGCGAGGCGGATACCCTTTCAAAAGGTTTTCGTCCCAATATTCAACCCGCCAGTGCGGGGGTGTTGTCGCAGCAAAGCTCGTCAACGCCAGGGTGGGTGTGAGCACATGCTTGCCGAAGCTGGCATGAGCGTCCTTGGGGTAGAAGGGATTGATCAATAACGCATAGCGGCTTTCGATTGGTCCCGTCTCTTCCCTCGAATCAAATACAGGTGCGGTGGTCATCGCCCGGGGAAGCCAGCGCTTCTTTACAGGGCGAAGGAACGGTTCACCGGATGCAATCATGAAAGTACTTTATATGGCAAAGTAAAACAGGGTCGAACTACAGTGAAAGCGGAGCCTCATACGATACTGCGGATCGCCTCACCAATCCTCTTCAGCACGGTCTCCTTTCCCAACACCTCCAGCGTCTCAAACAGCGGCGGCGCATTCTTCCTCCCACACACCGCCACTCGAATCGGCTGAAACATCTGCCCCGCCTTCACTCCCAGTTCCTGCGACGCCGCCCGTAGCGCCTGATCCAGCGGGTCATGTTTAAACTCAACTTCAGCTAACACCTCCCGCGCCTGCGTCAGCACCTTCAACGCCATCGCCATGTCTCCCTTCTGCGGGATAAGCTCCGCCGGATCATACGGCGGCAATTCCTCCACAAAAAAGAAGTCGGCAACGCTCAGCACTTCGCGCAACAGTTTGATACGCTCCCGGATGAGGGGCGTAATCCGCATCATCCTCTCCGGCGTAACTTTGAAGCCAGCTTCCTCCACAATCGGCAGCAGCCGCGCGCTCAGCTCCCGCACCGTCAACCCGCGAATATGCTCGGCATTCAGCCACACCGCCTTCTGATCAAACGTTTCCTCCGGAGTAGTAGCGGGTTCCTTAAAATTCACCACCGCATTCGACCGGTTGATGCCCTCCAGTGAGAACGCATCGGTAAGCTCCTGCACGGACATATTCTCGCGATCATTCTTCGGGGACCAGCCCAGCAAACAAAGAAAGTTAATAAACGCCTGCGCCAGAAATCCGGCGTCGCGATAAGTGGTAACGCTCACCACCGGACCATGCCGGCGCTTCGAAAGCTTCGTTCCATCCGGCGCAACCAGCAGCGGTAAATGCGCAAACTGCGGGGGCGTGAAGCCCGCGGCTTCGAAAATCAAAACATGCTTAAAAGTGTTCGATAGATGATCCTGCCCGCGAATAATGTGTGAGATATTCAACTCGGCATCGTCGGCGCACGAAGCCAGATGATAAGTCGGCATGCCGTCAGACCGCAGCAAGGCGAAATCTTCAACATCGTCAGCCAACTTCACTTGCTCGCCATAAACCGCATCGGCAAATCGCACCGTCCGCTCACCATCGCGGGGCACCCGAAAGCGCAACGCAAAAGGCTCTCCCGTTGCTGCGCGGCGGCCGCTCTCCTCCGCCGAAATTTCACGCGCGCCTGGATTAAACAGCCACGCCCCCTGCGCCCCGGATTTCTCCACATCTCCGGTATGCGCCGGAGTGAAGTCGCGATAGGCCAGGCCTTTTTCAAAAATCGCCCAGGCCATCTTGCGATGCAACTCCAGCCGGTCAGATTGCCTGTACTCTTCATCCCAGCCCAAACCCAACCACTTTAATCCCTCAAAAATCGAGTCGACCGAAGCCTGCGTGTTGCGCTCTACGTCGGTATCGTCGAGCCGAAGAATCACCGTCCCGCCGTTTCGCCGCGCGTACAGCCAGTTAAAGATGAAGGTTCTCGCGCTGCCAACGTGCAGAAATCCCGTAGGCGAAGGTGCAAAGCGCACTCGCAGCTTCGACCCAGAAGATGAGAAAAGCGGAGATTCGGGCATAGATGATCGAACTCCCGATGGTATGGGCCGCGTAAACAATCGTCAAGCACGGCCCCAGGAGCGATCAGCCCCTTAAGTCATTGATTCCACGCGCCGCACGCCACAACGGCAGCCAGGGCCATTGTCCTTAAATTCTATTGTGCTCACAGCCTCCGCTGTGAAAACATTAGTGATCGTTAGTTCTTCCGGGGGCATCAGACTCAGCGCCGAGTCTTAGCCCAATCTCATGAACAGTATCGCCACCAGTCTCGTGATCATTCCGGGTGTAGTCGCCGTTCTCCTCTGCCTGCTGTTCAGCTACCTCTATGAGCAGAGCCGCCAGGCATACTTCCGAGCCTGGCAAATCGCCTGGGCGTGCTACTCCATTCACTATGCGCTGGCAGCTTTCCGCTACTACCGCCCTCCCGCACTGCCCGCATTCTTCTTTAGCGCCTTGTTCTCCGTCGCTATGGCGGTCAGCATCTTCGTTTCGACCCGCCTCACACGTGCGTCATTCCGTTTCCGCTGGTATGACTGGGCTGTAGCCCTGGCCGGATTCGCGGCCGCCTGCCTCGATCTGAAATCGCTCCTAACCAACGGTCCGGCGCCGCCCGTAAGCATGGTCGTCGTCTTCCTGACCACGGTGCTGCTCTATTGTTCAGCGGCTTTTTATCTGCACGCGCATCGCCGAGGTTCAGCCGCATTCAAGCTTCTCGCCATCTCGCTCGCGTTTTGGGCCGTGCTCATGACCGCCATGCAATCCGGCAATCCAGTGATGGAAATGTTTGGTAGCGTCGGCAACGTCCTCGGCCCCATCCCGCAAATGCTGCTGGGCATCGCGATGGTCATGGTGTTATTCGAGAACGAGCGCAATGCCGTCCAGGAAAACACCCTGGCTCTCTCCACCTTAGGAGTCGACCCGCGCCAACTCCTCTCCGCAGATGACCTTCGCCCCAGCATGCAGTTGGCCCTCGAACGCCTCGTCAGCGCTTTGTCCACGCGCCGCGCCGTCATTTACATCGCCGAACGCTGGCGTGGCGTTCTGCCTTCCGTCCACCACGGCTTCTCTCCCGAATTTCTGGAAGCGCTAACCAAAAGGGGTGCGGGAGAATACATCAGCGATCTCGCCTATCGCCACGGCGGACTCTTCACCGCCCATCATGTAAATCAGATGAGGGAACCTGTTCCTGTAGCCCCGGCGGGAACCTTCGACGAATTCAAGAAAGTGATCGAGGGCGCCGAAATCCGCAATCTCACTGCCGTCAGTCTGCACACCCGCGAACATGTTTTCGGAGTGATCTTATTTCCCCACGCCGACCGCAAAGCCTTCGGCGCCTCCGGCCCGCGCCTCATGGTCGGACTCGCTTTGCAACTCGGTCTCACTATCGACAACTATGTGGTAGCTCACGACGCGCACCGCCGCACGCAAGAGTACGAACTTCTCACCGAGATCGGCCAGGCCATCAGCTCCCGCCTCGATCAGGACGAAGTTCTGCGCACCATCCACACCGAACTCGGCCAGATTTTCAACACCAGCAACTTCTACATCGCTTTTCAAGAAGGAGACGAGATCCGCTTTGAGCTCGAAGTCGAAGAAGATCGCATCCTCCCCAAGCGCTCGCGAAAACACGAGAACGCCTTTAGCGAATATGTAATCCGCACCGGCCAGCCCTTGCTGATCCGTTCCGACTTGGAGAAGACGCGGGCACGATTAGGCGTCACCTACACACCGGAGAAGCCCGCCAAATGTCTGTGTGCGGCGCCGGTCCTGCTCGGCAACAAGCCCGCAGGAGTCATGGTCGCCATGAGCATCGAACGGGAGTTCGTCTTCGAGCAGCGCGATCTCGACGTGCTCATGACCGCCGCCGGACAAGTCTCCGTCGCAGTAGAAAATGCCCGCCTCTTCGCCGAAGAGCAACGCCGCTCGCGTCAACTAGCTTTCCTCAACAACATCTCCCGCACAGCAATTTCCAGCGACGATCCCGTCCATCTCCTGGGCCAGATCGTCGGCGAAGTGCAAAAGAATTTCAGCTTCGATCACATCGGTATAGGCCTGCTCGACTACGGCACCAAAGAAATCGAAATCAAAGCAGAAGCCGGATCCACCGCTCACGCCATGGGCAAGCGCGTTCCGCTAGGCGTAGGAATTCTCGGCCGCGTCGCCCGCACCGGCGAGCGCGCGCTTGTGCAAAACGGATTAGAAGGCCAGATCGGCGCGCTCCTGCCCGAGTCGCGCTCCGTTCTTTGCATTCCCATCACCTACGGCGAAACTCTGTTAGGCGCGCTCAACATCGAGAGCCGCAACGACAACGCCTTCACCCCGCAAGACGTTCTAATCCTCAACACCCTCGCCGACCTGCTGGCCACTGCTCTGCACAACGCCTTCGTCTTCCAGAAGCTGCAACAGCAATCCATCACCGACGGCCTCACCGGAATCAAAACCCGGCGCTTCTTCTGGGAAGCTCTCTCCGCCGAGTGGAAGCGCGCCTCCCGCTCCGGACGCCCCTTCTCCGTGGTCTTAATCGACCTCGACAAGTTCAAAGAAGTAAACGACACCATGGGCCACTTCGAAGGCGACTTGGTTCTCGCCCGCGTAGGCCGACTGTTAGAGCAAAAATCGCGTCAATCGAACGTAGTCGCCCGCTACGGCGGCGACGAGTTCGTCATCCTCATGCCCGAAACCGGCCCCGACCAAGCCGAGGTTTTAGCCGAGCGCCTGCGCCAGTGGATCACCACCGACCCCATGCTCAGCGAGCACCACATCACGGGCAGCTTCGGCGTGGCCAGCTTCCCCACCCACGGCTTCTCCGTCGAAGACATCATTCGCGTAGCCGATGCCGGCATGTACGTCTCCAAACGCTCCGGCGGAAACCGGGTCTCGACCACCGAAGAATTCGCCGCCGGAGGCGAAGAGTTCGCCGCGCAGCGCCAGCAAATTTCCACCTACATCGAAGGTTTTTTGCAGCGCGAGCACAACGGCCCCGAACATCTCGATGAATTAACTTCGATGCTGCTGAGATTCTGCGGCGGCGCCGAAGACCGCAACCTGCCGCTCTTAAAAGAATCCATCGAAGTCCTAAGCCGCGCCGCCGAATCCCGCGAACTGCGCACCGCCGGCCACGGCGACTTGGTAGCCCGCTACACCGAAATCATCGCCCGCGCCCTACAACTCCAGCCAGAGGAAACCGCCGACCTCGTCTATGCCGCCCGCGTCCACGACGTCGGCAAAATCTTCGTCCCCGAGCGCGTCCTCAACAAGCCCGGCCCCTTAACCGACGACGAATTTTTCCTGGTAAGAATGCACGCCCGCGTAGGAGCCGAAATCGTTGGCATCCTCCCGCACAGCAACAAAATGCGCCAGGCCATCGAACACCACCACCAACGCTTCGACGGATCAGGCTACCCCGACGGCGCCAAAGGCGAGCAAATCCCGCTCTGGGCGCGCATCGTAGCCCTGGCTGACGCCTACGCCAACATGCTTACCGAACACTCCATAGGCGCCACCCGCACCCCCGAGCAAGCGTTGGACGAACTGGCAAAGATGAGCGGCACCGGCTTCGACGGCATGTTGGTGCGACTGCTGCTGCGGGAGTTGAAGTCGGAGCGGGCTTCGTCAGCGAAGGATGGTTTTTAGAAGCTCTGGATGGTTTGTTTTAGATGGCTATTGATCATCTGTTTAGCTTCAACTGGGGGGTGTTAACGGATTATTCCGCGTTCTTCACTGCACCACCAACGTCAAATTCAAGGTTTGTGTCATAGTAACTCCACCGGAGTTTGACATGCCCGTCACCTTCAGACTGTATGTACCGGGCGCTACTCCCGAGCCCTTACCGGTACTGTTCCCACTGCCACAGCCGGAGCAAATGACGCCCAGTGAGAGCACGCACGTTAAGGCTAACCCATGGAGCAACCAACCCTGCCGCTGGCGGGGACAACTCGATCGGCTACCGAACAGCACGAACCCTGCCAGACTGAAGAATGCCAACCAAAACGCGAACCGGTTGTTGGCCCATGGGGAACCAGCAGGATGCAGGACAGTGGCTGATGCCCCGGCGGTGACGACTGTCACTGTCGCCGTCGTGCCCCCTGAAGCGCTTAAGGTGACATTACTGGGACTTGCCGTGCAGGTGGCAGGGGCCGGGGCGCCACTGCAACTGAGAGCGACCTGTTGGGCAGATCCATTGACCGTCAAGGTGTAGTTGGCCGTTTGCCCCGCTGTGACGGTGACACTGGTTGGAGAGGCAGCGAGAGAGAAGCCCCCGCCGCTGGTATTAATGAGCACACCCACCAAGTTGGAGTTGTCGAAAGTTGAGGTGCCCACAACCAAGTCGGGCAGGCCGCCAACGACCAAAGCCGCAGCCACGACCGCCGCCGCTGCCGCAGGCGCAGGGTAGACTACCACCGACTGGAAGGCCCCGTCGCCGTTGCCCGGGAACACAGCCACTGAGTAGGAAAGTGCACCAGTACTAGTGTTCTCAAACTGCCTGGTCACCGCCGCGTCAAGCTTTCCATTTCCGGTCAGATCGGCAATCGTCAGTCCGGCCGCAGACGTCAGTCCGCCGAGTACTCCACCTGCGTCGTAAGTCACTACCGTCTGGAAGGTTCCGTTGCCGTTGCCCAGCAGCACCCCAAGCGAAGGATCAGATGTGCCCTTGTCGCCGGTAGCTTGGTTCGTCACCACGATGTCAAGATCGCCGTCACCATTGAGGTCGGCGAGCGCCACCCCACTAGGGCCGATACTGCTTGGGTCTGAACTGTAGTTCACCGCCGCCTGAAACGTTCCGTCACCGTTGCCAAGCATCACGCCTACCTCGCTGGCTCCTAAGCATGTCGACTCGAAGGTGCCAGAACATTGCGCCACAACCAGGTCGGGCTTGCCGTCTCCGTTCAGATCCCCAACCGCGATCGAAGTCGCGGTGATTCCACCCGAGTCGTAGGCCACGGCAGTTTGAAAGGTTCCATTGCCGTTATTCAGCAACACGCCCACCGCGTTGTCGAGTTGAAATTGGATTGAGGCACAGGTGGTGGCGCTGTTGCAAGCCACGCCCACGAGGAGATCAGGCTTTCCATCGCCATTTACGTCCGCCACTACTACTGAGAAACCCCCGTAGCCACCGGAGCCGTAAGTCACTGCTGTCTGGAAAGTTCCATCACCATTGCCCAATAGAACTCCGACCGTACCTAACCCTTGGCAAGTGCTGCTGCTACCGCAGCCGTTCGTTACCACGATGTCAGGCTTGCCGTCGCCATTTACGTCCGCGATTGCAACTGAGCTTGCGATGTACCCGCCCGAGCCGTAGGTTACGGTCGTCTGGAATGTTCCATCCCCGTTGCCTAAGAGCACCCCCACCGTTCCGGCCGCGTAGCCACCGCAACTAGTGTTACTGCCGCAATGGTTCGCTGCTACGATGTCGGGTATGCCATCGCCATTTACGTCCGCCACTGCCACTGATTCAGGCGCTCCGCCACCGGAGCCGTAGTTAACCACGGGGGCGAAGGTCAGACTAAAGGTTTGGCTCCCACCGTTGGCGTTGGCGGGTTTGAATTGTCGAGTGGCGGAGCGCTCGGATGACATGGTGTGCGGAGAAGAGCCAACCGACACTGGATTATTTTGCGCCGCCAGGAGCACGCTGGCCCAACTGGCGAATATCAAACGAATGATGATGAAGTGGGCAGGTCTCACGGAACCCTCCTCTGAGTCACGACGATCCGGGCAAACCATGTTAAGACGCGGGCCGCCGGGAACGAATCAGGCCCCAACGATGCTCAGCTTCTGGCAACCCGAAGTCAATCGAAAAGTTGCGTGCCACGTAAATGTTGTTCGGTGTCTCGGCTTAATCATCCTAGGTGCGACGCTTATAGCAGGGATGTTCGTTCTGCGGAGGAGGGCTGGCCCGTTCTATCTCAAGTCTCTACTCTCGAAAGTGGGGACGCCCGGTAGAGTGGACCGTTCCCCTTGCAACTCTTCCTTGGAAGCACGAAACTACCATCCATGCCTATCTCTCTCTCGCTCTCCAACAAAGTAGCCCTAATCACCGGCGGTTCCCGCGGCATTGGAGCCGCCACAGTCCGCATGTTTGCCGCCGCAGGCGCGAAGGTAGTCTTCAGCTATCAGAAAGCCCGCGAGCAAGCCGAATCCCTGACCAAAGAGTGCGGCGCAGGCAACTGCTACGCCGTAGCCAGCGATCTAAACAGCCCAGAGTCCGCCCGAGCCCTGGTCGCCGAAACCGTAAAGCACTTCGGCCGCATTGACATCCTCGTAGCCAACCACGGAGTCTGGCCCGCCGAAGACATCGCCATCGACAAAATGACCGACGAGCAATGGCGCAACACGCTCTCCATCAACCTCGACGCCGTCTTCGGCCTGGTCAAACACACGGTAGCGCAAATGAAATCGCAGCCGCGCACCGCCGGCCCCGCCGGACACATCGTTCTTATCAGCTCCACCAGCGGCCAGCGCGGCGAAGCCTACCACTGCGACTACTCCGCCACCAAAGGGGCGCTAATCAGCATGACCAAGAGCTTCGCCGCCGAGCTAGCCCCCGCCGGAATCTACGTAAACTGCGTAGCCCCAGGCTGGGTCGATACCGACATGTCGCGAGCAACGCTCGACGACCCGAAAACCGGCGACGTCATTCGGCGCACCATCCCGCTAGGCCGAGTAGGCAAGCCCGAAGAAATCGCCGCCCCAATTTTGTTCCTATGCACCGAGCACGCCGGCTTCATCACCGGCGAAATCTTCAACGTAAACGGCGGCGCCGTCTTAATAGGATGAAGCCAGCCCGTGTGGGGACGGACGCATTCGTCCGTCCAGCGAGCGAAACGAGCTCGCCCCGAAAGTCAAACGATAAACTCTTGTAACAAGGGCTAGGGAAGGGCACGACGTTCAGTCGTGCCGTAAAGCGCTAAAGATTGTTTCGCGCTTCAGCGCCCTAGGTCATCTTTGACCCACGGCGCACGCTCTCCGCAGTGGTGAGAGGAATGACAAACAGCGTCACGCACCCCCACCGCAAGCAGCTACAATTAATATTCGGGCATCACACTGGTTTGCGCTGAATGAAGTGCGCTGAATGAAGCATTTCCTTATCATCCTAGTCCCTGCCTTGTTACTGGCAATGTACGCCAAGTCGGCAGCGCAGACCGTTTCCCAACCCCCGACTGCAGCCCAATCCATCCCCCTCGATCAGGAAAACGCCCGCCAAGCCCGCGCCCTCCTTGATCAAGCCATCCAAGCCCTGGGCGGTGACGCCTATCTCAACGTCCACGATATCGAGACCTCCGGCCGCACCTACAGCTTTCATCACGGACGCCCCACCAGCAACGGCGTCCTCTACTGGCGCTTCGTCGAGTATCCCGACAAAGAGCGCATCGAAGTCACCAAAGAACGCGATATCGCCACCGTCTTCAACGGCGACAAAGCCTACGAGGTCACCTTCAAAGGACCGCACGAGATCGAGAAAAAAGATCTCGACGACTATCTCCGCCGCCGCAAATTCTCCCTCGAAACCTTATTACGAGTCTGGCGAAAGGATCCAACGGTGGCGCTCCTGTACATTGGCGAAGCCCTGGCCGGCAACGTCGAGGCCAAGCAAGTCACTCTGATCAACGCCAAAGATGAAGCGGTAAACCTCTTCTTCGATCTCGAAACTCACCTGCCCCTCAAGAAAAGTTACAGATGGCGCGACCCGGTCGACCAAGAACTCAACGTCGAAGAAGAAACCTACGACAACTATCGCCCCGTGCAGGGCATTATGACCCCCTACGGCTTCACCCGCTACTTCAATGGAGACATGCAGAACGAGCGCTTCCTGAACTCCGTAACTTACAATCAGCCCCTAAATCCAGCCATGTTTGACGCCTTCTCCCACTACAACCCCATAAAAGAAGCCGAAAAGCGCTCCAAGAAGTAGCGCAAACCCAGCCTCCCCTCCGCTCTAAAAACAGTAGCACCAGCCTCCGGCCGGCTGGCGAGCGGGCGTCCCGCCGGCTCGCCCATTAATCAACCCTATCCCCCACCCCCCAAAACCACCAACTGTGGCGTTTTTACCACAGCCAACGTTTCCCTCGCGGCTGTAATCTACTCAGCCATACCAACATAAGTCCAACTATTGATTCAAGAGCAGACAATCCGTTCCGCCGTCGAATGCAGTGGCAAAGGACTGCACAGCGGAGCCCCCGTTTCTCTGAGCATCCTCCCAGCCCCTCCCGGCACTGGAATCGTCTTCCGCCGCACCGATCTCGACAACTTCGAACTTGAAGCCAGCAGCCGCAACGTCGCCCGCGTCAGCTACGCCACCAGCCTGATGAAAAAGGGCATTCTGATTTCCACCACCGAGCACCTGCTTTCCGCCTTCATCGGCATGGGCATCGACAACGCCATCGTCGAACTCGACAACCTCGAACTCCCCATTCTCGACGGCAGCGCACTCCCTTTCGTAGAGCTGATACAGAAGGCCGGCATCCGCAAGCAGCGCCGCCCCCGCAAATATTTGAAGATTTTGCGCGAGGTCGAAATGCGCGAAGGAAACAAATTTATCTCCGTCTATCCGGCGAATACCTACTCGGTCTCGTACTCCATCAATTTCCCGCACCCGCTGATTGGCAAAGAAACTTTTCAGCTCGAACTTTCGAACGGCAACTACCTGCGCCACATCGCCGCGGCCCGCACCTTCGGCTCCCGCCAGGACGAAAAAGCCATGCGCAACATGGGATTGATCCGCGGAGCCTCCCGCGAAAACTGCATCGTGCTAACTCACGACGGCATTGAAAACGGCCCACTGCGCTTCCCCGACGAATTCGTCCGCCACAAGGTTTTAGATCTAGTAGGAGACTTGGCGCTTCTAGGCAAGCCGATCCTGGGCAAGATAGTAGCCGACCGCGCCGGCCACGCCATGCACACGGCCCTAGTCTCCCGCATCCTCCGCGACAAAACCATCTGGGAAGAGGTAACGATGGACGAACAAGAGAAGACCCAGCAAACGTTCTACAGCGCACCAGCCACAGCTGGAACCTCAGCCTGAAGTAACAACTCAGAATGAAAAAAGAGGAACAGTCAGCCCGAGCCTATGCGGGGACGGGGCCGGGCCAAGCCCATGTCGCCTCGGCCGTCCAGCCAAGCGCAGCGAGGCGTCCGGCTCACACTAACTGTCATTCCGGCCCGGAGCCGGCGCGAACGCGGCGGAGCTGAGAAACCTGCTGTTCCTTCCGTTTCCCTCTCAGCCAAAGAGCACACAATTACGCGCGCGATAAAGAAACCAGAGCAGACACCTCAGTCCGCAGGCTCGCAAGGCAAATCCCCGTCCTCGAGGCCTGCCTCAGGCTGCTCCGCCAGCAATCTCTCTAACTCCGCGCGAGTCTGTGTAATCAGCGCCGCGGCAAATTGCCGCGCCGATTGCTGCCGCTCCGCTGAAAGATCTTTCACCCGCATATTCAGGAAAGCAATATCGTTCTCAAACCAGCTCAAAGTTTTCTGCACGCGATGGATACGGTAAGAATTAGGAAGCATGGCAAGAGTCTCCGTCCGGTATGGGTTCTACAGAGAAGTTCTGCAGAGAAGTTCCAAAAAAAGGTTCTGCAGTATCCCACCAGATTGCCACGTCGAGCCACAGCCGCAAGTCACCAGATGTATACCTCAGAGCTGAGGTATCTGTATTAACGAAGAGGAAACTATTGAACCGACCCTGAAGCACGCGCCGCCAGCGCCTCAGGAAGTTCTTTCTCCATCTGCTGGTCGAGCCACTTTTCCAGAGACGCGCGCGAGCTGTCAGCCACATTCATAAAACGCAATCCAACCCGCCCCTTCAGGTCGGCCCAGGCGACTTGGGCCTCCAAATTCATGGCTACGCGGCTCTCCGGTAAAGTAAAATGTACCTGCTGCGTCGCGTTCTTGGGCAGCGCACGCCGCACCACCAAAGCCATGCCCCCTTCGCTGATGTCGGTGCTGGTAGCTTCCATCTCTTTTTCCGCCGCAACCAGCCTCACCGCCATCTTCACCGGCTGCCGGAAATAGCGCCGCCGCTCCACCAGCATAAAATTCAGCGCGGCATGCAGGCAGCGCGAAGCGTTCAGGCTGCTGATGGGCTTCTGCATAACAAAATTGGTCCCCATCTTGAAAACATCTTGGGTCGTAGTTTTCTTGCCGTTGAGAATGGCAAATGCCACCGAACTCTTATTGCTGGGTGTGGCCCGCAGCTCTTGCAAAACCTCAATCCCGCCCGGCAGATCGTCGCAGTCGACAATCACCGCATCGAATTTTTCCGAAAGCAGAATCTCACTGGCTTGCTCTGCCTCCTGGCATACCTGAACGTCGATCGCCAGCTTTTCCAACGCTGGGCGCAGGATTCGCATCACTTCCACATCACGGCTCAGAAGAAGGGACTCCAGATTCATGCTCTAATCTTAGGGTCGGCTGGTCACCATCGAAAGTAACCAAGGTCTATAGTCGCTGATTACCAATTCGCGGACGAGTTCAATCCATGAGTACCAAGAAATGAGCACCAACAAATCTGACAAAACTGAACACAATTCCAGCCTCATGCCTCAACCCGTTTACCTTTCCCTTGGATCAAACCTCGGAGACCGCGAGTTGCAACTGAAACAGGCCTTGGCGCGATTGGGCGCCCTCGGTCAGGTTCGAGCCGTTTCGTCGCTTTATGAAACCGAGCCGGTAGAATTCACCGATCAACCCTGGTTCTTGAATGGTGCGGTCGAGCTTGCTACCAGCCTCCAGCCGCAGCAGCTAATGTCGGCGATTCTCCAGATCGAGCACGACATGGGACGCCAGCGTCTGCAAAATAAGGGCCCCCGCGCCATCGACATCGATATCTTGCTCTTCGGCGACAAGATCATTGATTCACCGCACCTAACCATCCCGCATCGCGGCATCCCCCACCGCCGCTTCGTGCTCGAGCCTATGGCCGAGATCGCGCCCGACCTTCAACATCCGATATCGAAAAAGACGATTGGAGAACTGCGAGATGCGTTGCCGTCAGGTCAAGAAGTGAGGCGGATTGCGCCAGGAGAAGGCCAAGACCAACGACCAACGACTAATGACTAACGACTGTTACGGAACGATTATGCGGCTAGCTTCCTGCGCCGCGAGCACCGCAGCCTGCTTCTCCGGAAATTGCGCAAACAGAAAATCAACAAACGCCCGCGACTTCGGCCGTCCCGACGTTCGTCCCTGCGCTAAGCGCAACAAAAATACAAGAGCTTTGAGCACATCCGAATCCCGCAAGTTCGAGTAACCCAGTTGCTTCGTCTCTGCCTCGCGATATTGCTTCACCATCTCTTCCACCTGCGCTGCCGCGGCATGTTGCGCCGCGCTGGTGAGCGGCTGCTCATAGTGCAGCCCCGAATTCACCAGCCGCTCGTAACTCGTGCACATGGCCGAGAGCGTGGCGATCAGGTCGCGATCGTTCAACCGCGGGTCCGCATGCGCCGCATTCGCCAAAGCATAAGTCAATCCCATCAGCAGATGCTCGCGCTCGTAAGTGAATTGATCCGAAACCTCCACCTGCAAAAACAGTGACGCACGATCGAACCCCTCCGCCGAGCGCGGCTTCTCGTGCTCACGCGCCTGGTGCAGGTAAGGACAATCGCTAGGACAATCCAGCGTAACCTCGCGCTGCTCCCCGCAACACTGCGGACAAATCCGTCCGTGCACGGCTGGACAAAAACGTTTTTCCTTACGCATCTCGCAGATGGCGCAACTCAAGTGGGAAACTCCTCGCAAGTATTATGGCACTGGAAGTCAGTAACCAGTACCCGGTAGCCGGTAGCCAGCACTTGGCGATAGCATTAGCCAACTAACCGGAAATTCATCCGAACTAGAAGCCACGGCCTAACAGCATAGAAGCGAGAATGCTGAATGCGGCGAGTGCTTGAGACTGGGTACTAGGTACCGGGTACTGCTCCCAGTAACTACTCTTGTACGCGTCATTGGGCCATTTTGGCACCACCAGCCGCGAATTCCCTTGTAAAAATGCCCATTCCCGCGTGCGATCTTTGCAGAACCCGCGTAGAATGAGGGTGTTTTCCACAGGACGGTAATGTAAGATCATGCCCGTCTGGAATTAAAACTCAAAAGTTTTCCGAGGAGGAAATATGGCATCAGGTTTAACCAAGACTCAACTCGTCCGCTATCTGGCGGAAAAAACTGAATTACCCAACAAGACCGTAGCAGGATTTCTCGAACAGCTAGCCGACGTAGCCGTGAAAGAAACCAAGAAGAACGGCGTCTTCGTAGTGCCCGGCCTCGGCCGCCTGGTGAAAGCCCACCGCAAGGCCCGCGTAGGCCGCAACCCGCAGACCGGCGAACCCATTCAGATCAAGGCCAAAACGGTAGTCAAGTTCCGCGTAGCCAAGGCCGCCAAAGACGCCATCGCCCCCAAGAAGTAGTGGGACTGACGTGGCAGGATTAAAATTCGGATGCCCCATTTCTCGCGTCTTTCGCGAGAAATGGGGATTTCCTTCTTAGGCTGAGTACTCGGCGAAATAAAGCCCGTTGGCTGTGACGCAGCGCGCTCCAAGTATGACAGCCCGCAGACCGCCCGGACCGTGTAGAAGTGGCGCCAGCCGCGGGTAGAAGGTAGGAAACAAATCAGCCCTGAAAGGTTGAAAGAAAGTCCCTAGCCCCCTGGCCCATCATTCGAAACATACTGCTCCAGCGACTCCAACTCGCGGCTCAGATCGCCGACCCGCCACTCCAGCAGATTGCGAATGGAAAGAATCCCCAGCAGTTTGCCGTTGTCGTCAGCCACCGGCAGATGGCGGAAGTGCCGCTCAAGCATTGTGGTCAGCGCCTCGCCGGCGCCGGTGCGCCGCGTAGCCATCTCCACGGGAGTGGTCATCAGATCGCGCACTGAGGTGGTGTTCGGGTCGGTGTGGCTCAAGGCCATTTTGCGCAGAACGTCGCGCTCCGTAAAAATTCCCGCAACCCGGTATTCGGAGTCGACCACCGCCACCGCTCCCACGTGATGATCGAGCATTTTGTTGATGGCGTCGGCGACGCTGGCATCCAGCGGGACCGCTGCAATTTCCCGGTCACAAAACTCCAACAGGCTCATAAAAGATTCCTCCGGCCTTCAACCTCCGCCCCGCACAGCCCTGGTTCGAGAGGAATTACAGATTGATGCATTATGCTCACCGCCAAGCCGATGTCAAGAAAATTGCAATCTCAGCCCAACTTTATTTTCCCCATCCGGAAAATCGCACGCTGTTCGGTGCAGTTCATCAGTTCGGCGGGCACAGGTCCTATTCGCCTGCGATGTAAGCATCAGCTTCGATCTCCACCAGAATCTCCGGCGAGATCAAAGCGCCGACTTGCACCATCGACGTCGCAGGACGAATCTCGCCAAAGAATTCTCCATGAGCTTTCGCAATCTTCTCCCATTCCGCAATGTTCGTAACGTAAATTCGCGTGCGCACCACATCCTTCATACTCGCACCCGCCTTACCCAAAGCGCTCTCAATGTTCTTCAAAGTCTGAACACTTTGCGCGTACACATCCCCAACTCCAACGATCTTGCCGTCACTCCCAGTCGCTGTCGTGCCTGAAATATGCACGTGAGGTCCTACTTTTACCGCACGAGAGTACCCGACGATAGGTTCCCACGGTGCACCGCTGGAGATGTTCTCTCTTTTCATCCTGAGATCTCCTCCTCAAGCCTCATTCTATTCGGTTTCCTGCTCTTAATTAGCAGCCAACGCCGCCGCCTGCCAACAAAAGCGCCCTGCAACCTTGCAAGTGCTTGCGCACTTCTAAGCATTAGATAAAGTGATGCGCATGAGAAACAAAAGTCACTTGCTTTCGCGCTTAAACGGAGATAAATATTTACTTAACAAACTTGGGAGGCCGCGCTGCAGAGCGGCTTTCAGGGGGCCCAAAGAAGCATGATTCCGGAATCTCATCCTTTGCGGCAGTTGTTCCAGGAATTAGTCGGACGCCATTACGCCGAGGAGATCGGCATCCGCGATCCCGAAGTCGTGGCTTACGTTTCGCAACTACTGGCCGAGTTTTGCGAAACCGATCAGTTGTTCAAGATTCACAACGAGGTCGACCGTCCCATCACCGACTTGGGAGAAATGCTCCTCGAGTCCGATCCTGTTTACGGCCCGGCTCCGTCCTTCGATCGCGAGCGCCAGGTGCGCAAGCACATCGGCGACTACGCGCTCTTCTTCGCCGGAATGTTTCCCGAGAGCATCAATCGTTTCCGCCTCCGCCGCCAGCGTCTCGAAAATTTTGTCGAGTGGATGAAGGCCGGCAAAGAAAGCTATCACATCGTCTCCAAGTTCGAGCACTTCGAATACGCCAAGGTTGCACCTCTCTTTGCCCGCCTCTCGCGCGAGTTCGAAGGCTGCGTTTATGGCTTGAACATGGTGAAAAACGATCTGCAGGAGATGCAACACCCCATCGTTCGCCGCGATCCGGAATTGCTCACCTAAAGCGGCGCCGTCGCTAGCGCTCTTTGTTTAAATCAGGCTGCCCGCCGATGCGATAAAAACTAAGCGCTGAATTCCCCTGGGTCAGCTTCCGGATTCTCTGCAGCGCCCCGAATGTCTCACCCGGGTCGAACTTTTTTTCATGCTCCGCAATCACCAGAGACATTGCCCACACTAAAGAAGAATCCGCGAGCGCAGTCAAAGTATCTTCGTAAAACTTCCGCATGCGATAAGGCGGATCGAGAAAAACCACATCCGCCGCCACATGCTCCCGCTTCAGTTTCCAGATCAAGCCGGCTAAGTCATCGCGCAGAATTCTGTATCCCTCTGTAACCCCCAGACTCTGTAGATTCTCTTCAATCAACTTTGCTGCGGGAGCCGAGATCTCCGCGAAGTAAACCTGCCGGGCCCCGCGGCTCAAGGCCTCAATTCCCACCGCGCCAGTGCCGGCAAAAAGATCCAGCCATACAGTATTTTCGAGCGCCTGCGGATTGCCTGCGGTGAGCACATTAAACAGGGTCTCGCGCAAGCGATCAGAGGTAGGACGGATATCGACACCACGCAGGGAGCGCAGCGGACGCCCGCGGTACTTGCCGGAAACTACACGCATGCCTCGGAATACTCCCGCAACCTCACGCTCGCGTCAGCCCGCGTTGCACTCTCACATCCTTCCCCTTCGAGTGCCGAACCCACTACAGCGAAGCATGTAAAATAACAATAGCAGCATAAAGACGCAGTAGAAAGATTATGAGAAGCTGGTCCATTCACGTCGGGCGCTTGTTCGGAGTCGAGGTACGCCTTCACTTGACCTTTCTGATTCTGCCCTTATTTGTTTTCTGGACGGAATACAATTCACACGGTTCGGCCAACGGGCCGCGCGATCTCGCGCTGGTCGGGCTTGTGCTGGCCTGCGTAGCGGCACATGAGATCGGCCACATGCTTGTGGCTCGCCGAGCCGGGTTGATTCCGAAAGCGGTCATTCTTTTACCGCTCAGCGGTGTCACGGTCTTCGACGAATCACACGCGGAAAAGCCCGAGTCCAAGACTGCCGCGTGGAAAAGAGAAGTCCGCATCGCCCTCACCGGGCCGCTGGTGAATATCGCTTTCGCAGCGCTCGCCGCCGCTGTGATTTCGGTCGCGCTTCCGGGTGCGAATCTCTGGAAGTGGCCTTTCCTGCAGCCCGCCAATCTGCCACGCAGCCTGGTGTGGGCAAACCTTTATCTCGCGGGACTGAATCTTCTTCCGGCCTATCCTCTCGATGGTGGCCGCGTGCTGCGGGCTTTTTTCGCGCGCACCCTCGAACCTGCCGCAGCCACCCGCCGCGCCGTTTCCATCAGCCACGCTATGGCCATGCTCTTGATGGTCGCGGGTTTATTCAGCGACACCTGGCTCACCATGGTGGGCGTAATTATTTTTTCCGCAGCCCAACTCGAGGAACGCGCCGCCATCTTCCAGTCAGTGATGGACGATGTTCGCCTCGAAGAAGTGATGCTCACCGACTTCGCCACACTGTCCCCGGCCGACACACTCGAGGACGCACTCGATAAAGCGGTGCACTCCCTGCAGGACGATTTTCCCGTAGTCCGCGGAAGCGATATGGTCGGCGTAATTTCGCGCCAGCGCATTCTGGAGGCGCTGCGTGTCGAAGGCAACGGCTACGTGCAAGCCGTCATGAACAAACTCTACGAAGTCTCGGCCCGCCAGGAATCGCTGGCCTCTGCCTTCCGCAAACTCACCGCGCGCAATCTCAGCATCATTCCGGTGGTCGAAGATCAGCGCCTGGTGGGCATTGTGACGCTGCAGAATCTGATGCACTCGATGGCGTTGCTAGCCGAAAGCCGCAAGCTGCGGCGGAATAACTCTGAATCCTAGGCACGAGTGAATCTGAGAAACCGGAAGAATACCGTGGAAGAGCGGCCCTTCAGGGCCGCGTAAGTCTCTAAATAAAACCGGGCTTTAGCCCCTGTGGCGGTACTTCAATTTCTAATTCATCTTTCTGCATCGCGTAAAGCCGATTACCTATACGCATCGCTGAAGCGAAATCCGGACGCGAACTTTTCTCAAAACAGCCGCACCGCCTTCGCCTGTAGCACCGCCGGAATCTGCTCCAGCTTTCTCAGCACTTCATCCGGCACGCTGCCGTCCACATGGACCACAGCGATAGCCTCGCGCTCTTCCGGAGATAATTCCGCGCTGCGCCTGCCCAAGGAAAAGTCCGCGATATTGATTTCGCTTTCGCCCAGGATCGTTCCCACCTTGCCGATCACGCCCGGCACGTCCTTATTTCGCAGGTAGACGAGATCGCGGCCCAGCGGCGCTTCTACATCGATATCGTCAATGTGCAGCAACCGCGGCGCAGTCCCGTGCAGCACGGCACCCTTTACCATGTGCTCTTGTGTAGAACTCTTGAGAAAGATTGTGAGCACGCTGCCCGCGCCTCCGGTCGAGGCTTTCGCCTTATGCGACTCGTGAATGCGCAGCCCGCGCAGATCTGCCAGCGACGCCGCATTCACCAGATTCGCTTTTTCCTCCAGCGCCTGGTTGAGAATTCCCTTGATCGCCGCGTTACGAATCAGCTC
Organism: uncultured Acidobacteriaceae bacterium; assembly: GCA_963789875.1. Classification (GTDB taxonomy): domain Bacteria; phylum Acidobacteriota; class Terriglobia; order Terriglobales; family Acidobacteriaceae; genus Sulfotelmatobacter. The sequence goes on from CAWBMI010000004.1 coordinate 1,401,692, forward strand.
CGTCTTCCACTCCGCAATGTGTCCGCTGTAGCGCAGCGAAATCTCCTCGATCGAGCCCTCGGAAATCTGCGCCAGAAACGCTCCCATGCGCTCCGCCAGAACAATGTAGGGCTGCATCTCGGCATATTCTTCGGCGGAAACCGAGGGCACGTTCACTGCATTCTGAATTACGCCATGCTTCAGGTATTCGCGCACCTGGCAGGCGATCTGCACTCCCACGGCCTCTTGCGCCTCAAAAGTTGATCCGCCGAGGTGCGGCGTTAGAATCACATTCTGCAAAGCCTGCAGCGGCGAGTTCTTCAAAGGTTCTTCGTTAAACACATCCAGTGCCGCGGCGCCTACGTGGCCTTGCTTCAGCGCCTCCGCCAAATCGGCTTCGTTCACCAGTTCGCCGCGCGCACAATTCACCAGCCGCACGCCTTTTTTCATTTTCTTGATGGAGGCTTCATTGATCATGCCCGCAGTCTGTGGAGTGAGTCCTACGTGCAGCGTAATGTAATCCGCCGCCGCATAGAGTTCGTCGAGGCTCGCGAGTCGAATCCCCTGCTCCTTCGCCACCGCGACCGAAACAAACGGGTCGTGCCCTACCAACTCCATTCCGAAGGCGCGCGCCCGCCGCGCCACCTCCATGCCGATGCGGCCCAGGCCAGCGATGCCCAGGGTCTTGCCGCGCAACTCCGTACCTTGCAGGGACTTCTTCTCCCATTTGCCGGCGTGCATAAGCGCGTCGGCGCGGCACAGATGGCGCGCCATCGCCAGCATCATGCCCAGCGTCTGTTCAGCTACGGCCACGGCATTCGCCCCTGGTGTGTTCATTACCGCGATGCCCTGGCGCGTGGCAGCATCGAGGTCGATGTTGTCCACTCCTACGCCGGCTCGCCCAACAACGCGCAACTTCTTGGCATGGGAAAGCAACTCCGCATCGGCCTGCACCGCAGAGCGCACGATCAAGGCGTCGGCGGATTCCAGTTCCGCCGCCAGCTTTCCATTAAGCTGATCGGCTGTCAGCACAACCCAGCCCGGTTCCTTCAGTTGCTCCACTGCCGAGGCGGAGATTTTTTCCGCTACTAAGATCTTCACAGGCTCACTCATCCTTACTTGCCCAGATTCCTTATTTGGACTCGATATTCAAACTGCTCATCGAAATTGGCTGATCTTCCGCGTGACAAATCGTTGACTGTAATTTGACACCCCGCTGACACACCCAATTCAGTTCATTCCTACACTGCATCCGTGGGCTATTGCCCACGGAGAGCTTCTTATGAAAACCGTCTCAACTTTAGTCCTGACTGCCCTGATCGCCATGACTCTGGCTTGCGGCTACAGTTCCAAGGCCACCACTCCAGCCATAGCCGGAACCATGCCTGCGATTTCCGAACTCGCGCCCGCCAGCACCACGTCCGGCGGCCCCACCTTCACTTTGACCGTCAATGGCAGCAACTTCTCGACCAAAGCAGTAGTAAATTTTAACGGCGCAGCCATGGCGACTACCTATGTGAGTACGAGCCAGATGATGGCGACAGTGCCGGCCTCGGATATCGCAATCCCCGCGACCGTTCCAGTCACTGTGACTAACCCGGCAACGGCAGGCTCGGGAGCATACGGCAGCGGCGGCACGCTGGCTGAGACTTCGAACCCGACAAACTTTACCGTCAACTAGCGCTGCAGCTTAGACTCAACGAAGATGAGGACCGCCGCGCGCGGTTTCTCAAACTTCTATCAACTGGCGTTTCGCGGACAGAGCGCGCGCGTAGACCTCCTGCGCCGCGCGCACAGCCGAACCATACTCAACGGTTTTCCCAGTCACGCGGCCGAGGACGTGCTCGAGCGCCGCCAGAATTCCGATCGTGTCCAGGTAGTCGTAGTAGCCGATGTGCGCGATGCGGAAGAGCTGCCCCTTCATCTCGCCCTGACCGTTGGCCAGTACTGCATCGAAGGTTTCGCGGAACTCTTTGATGATCTTCCCCGAGTCGATTCCATCGGGCGAAGTGATCGCCGTGAGCGCCGCTCCAGCCGATGCAGCAAATAGTTTCAATCCCAGCGCCTGCGCTCCGGCGCGAGTCATCTCGGCGCAGAGTTCGGCATTGTCTACGAGCGCTTCGCGCCCCTTCGCCAGATCGCCGTTGCCCATGCCGCGGATAAATTCGAGCGCCGCTCCCAGAGCCGCAAATAACGAAGTCGGCGGTGTGTAAGCCGATTCACCCTTCGCGGCCGACTTGCGCTCTTTCCGCAAATCGAAATAGAAGCGCGGAGACTTCGTGCCGTCCGTGCGCTTCCAGGCTCGCTCGCTCACCGCGCAATAGGCCAGACCTGGAGGGATCATCAGCGCCTTCTGCGATCCGCCGATAATCACATCCACGCCCCAGCCATCGACATCGAGATGAGTCGTACCTAACCCGGTGATGGCATCGACGACCAGCAAAGTTTCGTCGCCCTGGGCACGAACAATTTCCGCGATGCCGCGCACATCGTGCCGCACGCCGGTCGAACTCTCCGTCGCCTGCACGAAGACCGCGCGCACATCAGGAGTCAGCTTCGCGCGAACTTCATCCAGCGAAAACGTCTTGCCGTAGGGGGCGCTCAACACCCCGACGTTGCAGCCAAAAGCCTTGGTGAGTCCAGTCCAGCGCTCGCCGAACTTCCCGGCGGTGAGCACCAGGACTTTATCGCCCGGCGAAGTAAGGTTCGATACCGAAGCTTCCATCACGCCAGTGCCCGAGCAAGCCAGGACCAGCACATCGTTCCGCGTGCCCACAAATTCCTTCATGTCCGCCAGTACGCGCTGAAATAACTCGCGGAAGTCGGCCGTACGGTGATGCGCCGTGAATGAAGCCATGGCCGTTTGCGCTGCCGGCAGCAGCGGCGTCGGCCCGGGAGTAAAAAGACGATTCTTGCGTAGCATTTTGATAGCGTCCTGAAGAACTGGAAATGAAGAACTGGATATATGCTCCTCAGTAGTCTATCGGAATCCTGGCGCGTTCTGAAATGCCCTGCGCCAGATGCAACGCGGCGCGGCAACGCGCCGACTTCAGCCCTTGCCGGATTTCACCGCGAGAATCTCAGGCTTGGCAACATCGGGCGATTTCGAGAAAAGATCTTTGGCCTTGGCAAAGAGCGCCTTGGCGATCTCGCCATTCAGGTGAGCGTTGCGGCCGTTCTCGTCGGCAAAAGTATCGAAGATACCGTACTTTCCCGGCCCCATCTTAATGGCATACCAGCTCAGCGTGCCTGTCTCTTTCTCTGCCAAAGGTTCCGCCGACTTCAGAAATTCTTCCACTTCCTTTTCTTTTCCCGGCTTCGCTTCCAATTGTGCCCAAATCGCGACTCTGCTCATGTTGGTCTCCTCCTGAGCATGAGATGCTCAGCCCAGGCGTTTGGCGTCAAAGCTGATCAACCAAGCCAGGCGCAGCGGGTGATCCTATCCCCTCCGCTATAATTGCCCCACTATGAGCCTCATCGAGCAGATTCAGCAGGACATCACCACCGCCATGAAGGCGCGCGACGAGCAGCGCCTCTCCACTTTGCGCATGGTAAAAACCGCGCTCAAGAATCGCGAAATCGAAAAAATGGCGCCCCTCGATGAAAAAGAATCGCAAGCCGTGCTGACTACTCAGATCAAACAGCGCAAAGAATCGGTCGAGCAATTCACCAAAGGCGGCCGCCAGGAGATGGCCGACAAAGAAGCCGCTGAAATCGTGACCATCGAAAATTACCTGCCCAAGGCAGCAGGCGAAGCAGAAGTAGTAGCGGGCGTAAAAGCAACGATCGCCGAAATGGGCTCGCCCACTATGAAAGATATGGGAACGGTGATGAAGAACGCCATGGCACGTTTTTCCGGCGCCGGCATGCGCGTGGACGGGAAAACAGTAAGCGATATCGTAAAGCGAGAATTAGCGGGGAAGTAGAATTGCTCGTGTGGGGACAGCCCCCTCGGCTGTCCGTCGAGCGAAGCTCGACAGCGGTGAGGCCTAAGCTGTAACAATTTCGTCTTTCCAATTACTTGCTCCTCTGCAGCTCCCGATACGCTTCGCTCTTAGAAATCCCCCGCTCCTTCGCCACCCTCTTCAGAGCCGCTTTTTCGTCGACCGACTCTTCCGCAATAATCTGCTCCACCCGCCGCCGAACGCTAACTCGCGACTCGGCGGCCGGGACTGATCCGACTTCTTCGGCCTTGCCAATCAGCAGCGTGATTTCGCCCTTCACTCCGTCCCGCGCTTTCAGTGTCTCCAGCACATCGCCAGCGCGCCCGCGCAAAAACTCTTCATGCAACTTAGTCACTTCGCGCGCGATCACCACATGGCGTTCTTTTCCTAAAACTTCAACCACATCGGATAGCGTCTCGACAATACGATGCGGAGCTTCATAGAACACCTGGGTGCGCGGTGAAGTCTTGATGGCTTCGAGCGCCGCCCGCCGCTCGCCGCGCTTGGCGGGAAGGAATCCGCTGAAACGGAAGGATTCTGTGGGCAGGCCGCTAGCCACCAGAGCGGCCAGAAACGCCGAGGCTCCCGGAACCGGCATCACCGGCACACGATGCCGAATAGCCAGCGAAATCAGCCGAAAGCCAGGATCTGAAATCCCGGGCATCCCCGCGTCCGTCACCAGCGCGATGCTTGCGCCTTCCTGCAATTCTTTTACTAGCTCCGCCGCGCGCGTCAGTTCGTTATGTTCGTGGTAGCTGATGGTGCGGGTTGTAATACCATAGTGGTTAAGAAGTTTTTGCGTCTGGCGCGTGTCTTCGCAGGCGATTACGTCCACTTCTTTCAAAACGCGCACTGCGCGCAGCGTGATGTCTTCCAGGTTGCCGATGGGCGTAGCGACAAGATAAAGCGCCGGCCGCCCGGAGGAAACGCCTGCGCGCTCGGATGCCGCCTCCGATTCGCGAGACTTGGTTTTCTCAGGTTCCGGGCAAGCATTCTTCATGGCCGGAGTCTAACACCGCCACCACGCGTAATCTCGATGTAGAAAATGCAGTTATGCTGTCATACGCACTTTCCCCGGAGACTCGCCTGTGACCGCCAACGATTTTCGCCGCATGGCTCTCGCGCTCCCGGAAACCGCCGCATACGCTCACATGGGCCATCCCGATTTTCGCGTGTGCGGAAAGATCTTCGCGACCCTGGGCTATCCGGCGAAAGGCTGGGGCATGGTCAAGCTCACGCCCGAGCAGCAGCACTACTTTGCCAAAGACCATCCAGAAACTTTTGTGCCGGCCAACGGAGCGTGGGGTCTGAAGGGCGCGACGACTGTGCATCTCAAAAACGTCGACAAACAACTCTTGAAGAAAGCGCTTTCCGCAGCCTGGCAGAACACGGCGCCAAGACGACTTCTGAAGGATTCAAAGCTGCAACGGCCGCATTGACGCCATCGAACTCTCGCCCCTAGAATCAATCAGAGAGTAAATTCTCCTCACAACCGTCTCAGAATCCATGCCTCTTTACGAATATCAGTGCGAAAAATGCGGTCACCGCTTCGAGAAAATCCAGAAATTCTCCGACAAGATGGTGCGGAAGTGTCCCGAGTGCGGCGGCAAAGTCGAACAGATGATCTCCGCTCCCGCCGTGCAGTTTAAGGGATCGGGCTGGTACGTCACCGACTACGCGAACAAGTCGCATGCTCCCGCGTCCGAGGGCGGAAACTCAGAATCCAAGAAGGAAGAGAAATCAAAGTCGGAAGATTCGTCCAAGACCGATTCTTCGAAGGCTGATTCTTCGAAGGAAAGCTCCGCCAAAGAAACGTCATCCAAGGATAGTTCGTCGAAAGATAATTCTTCGAAAGAAGATTCCCGAAAGACAACCTCGAATCGGGTAAGTTCGTCCCGGAAACCTGACAAAAAACGATAGCCAGGCCGGCGACTTTTGCCGAGTCTCTTCCTATTTCAGCTCGCGCTCAAAGTGATCTTCGATCATGTGGAACAAATGATCGCGCGCGTCGCTGCCCGAAATACTATGAGTCTTGTTGGGATAGACCATGAGCCGGAATTGTTTCCCCGCCTTAATTAAAGCCTCGATCATTTGAATGCTGTTCTGAAAATGTACGTTGTCGTCGCCGCTGCCGTGCGCCAGCAACAACGCTCCATGTAGATTCGCCGCTGCCCGGGTTACATCCGATTGTGCATATCCCGTAGCGTCCTCTTTGAGCAGGCCCATATACCGCTCCGTATAAATGCTGTCGTAGTTGACCTGGTCGGTGACCGGCGCCACAGCCACGCCGGCGCGAAAGCGCTCTGAGTGCGTCATGGCATAGAGCGTCATCGAGCCCCCGTTCGACCACCCCCAGATTGCCATGCGCTCCTGATCCAACTGCGGGAATTGCGTCAAAAGCTGGTCGAGCGCCGTGAGCTGATCTTTCAACTCGATGGCTCCGAACTCATGTCGAATCGCTGTTTGAAATCTGCGGTCGCGCCCCGGAGTGCCGCGATTGTCTACCGAGAAAACAGCAAAACCGTCGCGCGCCAAAATTTCATCAAACGGATTCACCGGCTCTTTCAAAACCATCTGCGCCGCCGGCCCCCCATAGATGTGTACGATTAGCGGAATCTTTTTCTTTGAGGAAGCCTTCGGAGGTAGCAGGAGACGTCCGTAAAGTTTGGTCCCGTCTTCTGCTCTGAATTCGAGAAACTGCGGAGCGCGCAACCCATATTCGCGGAATTCATCGCGCCCCTGCCACACCGGCGCACAAGCCGCGCCTATCGTGCAAAGAGAAATCTGCTGCTGAGTTTGAGGCCCTAAGAACATTTGCTCGTAGTGCTTACCGTCATCGGAAAACTGGCTGGAGTAAATTCCTTCTTCGTGGGTGAGTGGTTGCAGCTCAGTTCCGTCTAGCTTCACCGAGAAAAGCTGCCGCTGACGTGGATCGTCTTTGTCACAGGAGAAAAATATCGTCCCCGCATTTTCATCGACGCCTGCGACACCCAACACTTCAAAGTCGCCATTGGTGAGTTGGCGCTCGAGTTTCGCTTCGGCGCCAAGCGGATTCTGTTTGTCGAAACTGTAGAGATAAAGATGAGTATGTCCGTCGCGCCAGCTCGACCAAATAAATCGATCGCCGGACTTCAACACCCTGAAATCATCATTTACTTCCACCCATGCCCCAGGAGCGGCTTCAGACAGCACCTTCGTCGACTTCCCCGAATTCGCATCAGCAAAATATAAATCCATTTTGTCCTGTGTACGATTCAGAACCTCCGCCCAAATCACCCCGTCTCGGACCCAGCCAATACGTGGTATGTAACTTTCTTGGTCTCGAGTGAGCGAAATCCAGCGGACTTTGCCCTTCTCGACATCCACCACGCCCACCTTCACCAGCGGATTGGCATCGCCAACCTTCGGATATTTCTCGTAATCCACCGTGGGGTGAGTAGGAATCAGGTTGGAAATTGGATACGTCGGCACCCTGGTTTCGTCCATATGCAGAAACACGATCTCTTTACCGTCGGGCGACCAGAAATAATTGCTGCGCACCGCCAATTCTTCCGCATAAACCCAATCCATATCGCCGTTGAATAAATTCTCTCCCGTGTCTTTGGTGAGTTGCTTTTCCGTCCCGCCGGTCACCGGTTGAACGTAGAGATTGTGTTTGCGCACGTATGCAATGCGGCTGCCGTCGGGCGAGAACTTTGGGTCTCCGCTGGGATCGGAGGATGAAGTGAATTGCACCGCTGTGGCCGTTGCTAGATCGTAAAGCCACAGTTGTCGTTGCGAATTGAAAAGCAAATGCTTCGAATCTGGAGCCCAAGTGTAGGGCGTGATGTTGTAGCGAATAAGGCGCTCTCGTTCTCGCTCATCTGTGATGCGGTCGTAATCGAGCGCCAGGGGGGCCAGTTTCATAGTCCCCACCAGAAGTTTCTTTTCACTGTTGGCCGCATTCACGCTCCACAGTTCGCCGTGTCCTCCATCATCATCGTGCTGCAGAAAGGAAAGCTGGCTGCCGTCGGGACTCCATTGAATATTTTCCGGGCCGCGGCCCGTGAGCCCGCCTGGGGCAAAGATCGCTTCAATCGTGAGCGGCTTCAGCAGGGGAGTTGACTGCGCCCCCGCTTGCTGGAACTGGCAAACGAGAAAATTAAAAGCCGCCGCACCTACAAAAATAAAGCCTAAGATCGTTCGTTTCACTATCAACCCCGGACCAGGAAATGAAGAACCAAAGCGGGAGGCAGAACGAAAGAGTTTACACCCGGAAAAGCCAATCTGCGCCGCAGACCGTTGATTTCGACGCCGTTCAGAAATTAAGACTCGTTCCAAAACGACGCCCAGCAAGGCGAGCCACCCATCGAAACCATCGTTGTTCGCACAAGTCGAGCTTATCCGCATGGTAGAATCAGGGCTGAGTTCTCCAGGGATGCTTCCAGAAATAGAAAACCTGTTGCGCCTGCAAGATGCGGATAAGGAAATCCGTCGCTTGCAGGATGAAGTTGCCGAACTCCCCAGGCGCGTCGCCGTGATCGAAAAGAAGCTGGCGCGCACCAAACTTCAACTGGAGAACGCTCAAGCCGCCGTCAAGACCGATGAAGCGGCCCGCCGAAAATACGACACAGCCATCGCCGATCTGCGCGGTAAGATCTCCAAGTATCGCGATCAATCCCTCGACGTAAAAACCAACGACCAATATAAAGCCTTGCTGCATGAGATCCAGTTTGCGGAAAAAGAAATTGCCGCCACAGAAGATAAAATTCTGGAATTGATGGTCAATGCCGAGGCCCGGGACAAGGAAGTGAAAGCCGCGCAAGCGGAAATGAAAGCCGAAGCCGCCGAGATCGAAAAAGAAAAAGCCGACGCTCGCGAGCGCACCGCGGAAGACGAAAAGCAACTGGTCGAGTGGCGCGGCAAGCGCGATCAGATGCGCGCCGGAGTCAACGAAGATCTCCTAAGCCACTACGAGCGGGTATCGAAGTTTCGCGGCAGCGGCATCTCCGAAGTTCGCGATCACAAGTGCATGGCCTGCCAGGTCATGCTGCGGCCACAAACATACAATGATGTGCGCACCGGCCAGCAAACCGTCGTCTGTGATTCCTGCCAGCGCATTCTTTATTTCAATCCCGCCAACGAAATGCAGGCGCTTGAACCTGAGCACAAACGCTCCCGCCGTCATCATCCCAAAATCGACGCGCCGCAGGCCTGGTATTTTCGCGACGAGTTTAATGGCTCAAGCGAAGTGCTGCTGTGCATGAACAACGCAGGCGGGCAAGCCAGCCGCCGCGTCTTCGACATGAGCACCGGACGCATGCTGGGCGACATTCTGATTCGCGAAGGCGATTTTCGCCATGCCTTTCCCGAAGACATCACCGGCGCCATCCGCCTCAATGGCAATTGGTCCGAGGCCGAGATGGAAAACTGGGGCACCGAGATGCCCATGACCGCGCTCGACTCCCTCCACACCGATCTCGAAGCAGCCCGCTACGAAATGACCTCCCGCACTTCAGCAAAAACACAGACGCCCGCCGCCGTTCCCACCGAGCAAGCCGCCAGCTAGCAAGGATTTTTTTGTGGGGACAGCCGCCCTCGCTTGTCCGTCGAGCGCAGTTCGACTACGAGCAAAAACTGCCCCTAAGGGGCCCCAAGGTCCCGGGCTTTGAGCGTAATGCGATTTTGCAACGGTTGCGCAATCAGCTAAACTCTCGTACCAGCCATGAGACAGCTCTTGCATGTCCCGCTAATACTCTTTCTATCAGTCTTGGGCGCTACCCAGACCGTTCAGAAGTCCTCCCCTTCCGATCAGGACTTAACTGCTGACCAGAAAGCAGCGGTGGTCAAGTTGGCTAATCTTCAGAAGAGCTTCGGGAAAGCAATGAACAGCCCCGGAGTTGATCTCTCACTGAAAGAAATCAGCCGATGGAGGACGTCAGATCGAACGCTGGTGAAGTACGGGCTTTACGCAACGGGTCTGCCCAAGGATTTGATCTACTCTCTCCTCAGGGTGCAGATCAGTGGGAAAGTGCTTCGACAAATGGATGGAGTGACAATCGATTCGGACGGTCGGGCTATATGCGCAGGCCGAAAGGGAACGTGCAGTGGATCGACGCCTAACAGCCCGATTGAGCTGGTGTTCTTCGCAGGGAAGTCCGAACCCATGCGCTTGTCGTTAGTCTCCAATGACGATTCCCATGTAAAGGGCTTCATTCAGGTAATCCCGTTCCCTAACTCCGTGACCGACAAAGGTTGCAGCCTGCAATCCATACTGGGTACTCCCAAAGGCGAGTTGATGTATATCCAAGGGAGCGGCTTCCAGCCAAACGAAGACTTAACGATGGACGGGGATAGTTCCGGCGAAAAGAATCATGGCGTCGCAAAGGCTGAGGCTGACGGTTCATATTTTGCGGTGGCAATGCCCAACGTTCTTGGGAAGACATCGGGAACCACCGTTTGGTCAGTGAAAGGAAGGAATTGCAATCCGACACTGACGTTCTCATGGGGCACATATCAACTTGAATAGTTCGGTCGCTCAACAGGTGTTAGCAGGCTTATCGCGTATTGACCGCTCAGTCCTTGGCGCATAGGCCTGACACCGTTCCCAACCCGCTGCCAGGCATTACCATGTCTTTATGCCCCCCAGTCGAGCGCGGCGCGACTTGCCTGAAGTAAAGATTTCTCCTCGCGGAGCCGCCCGCCTAAAAGACGGCCACATCTGGGTCTATCGTTCCGACATCGTTTCTGCCGACGGCATCGCTCCCGGCTCGCTGGTCACTGTGGCCGATCATCGCGGCCAACTCCTCGGCACCGCGCTCTATTCCAGTTCCTCGCAAATTGCCATTCGCCTGATCTCGCGCGAGCCTGTGACAGATTTTCGCGCCCTGCTGCGGCAGCGTGTCGCCGAGGCCATCTCCTATCGCGAGAAAGTAGTCCGCGACACCAATGCCTACCGCCTGATCTTCAGCGAGGCAGATTTCCTGCCCGGCCTCATCGTCGACCGTTACAACGACATCCTCTCCCTGCAAATTCTCACCCAAGCCATGGACGCAGAGATCGTCCGCAACACTCTTCTTGCCGAGCTAACCGAACGCCTGCAACCGCAGTCGATTATCGAACGCGTAGACCCGCGCGTCCGTCTTCTCGAGGAGTTGCCCGAACGCGCCTCCGGGCTCCTGCAAGGGGAAAAAACTTCCACGATCTTCACCATGAACGGAGTCCAATTCCACTTCGACGCTCTCGAAGGCCAAAAGACGGGAGCCTTCCTCGACCAGCGCGAGAACTATGCCGCCGCGGCTCAATATGCCCACGGCGAGGCCCTCGACGTCTTCTGTTACCAGGGAGGCTTCGCCCTGCACCTCGCCCCGCGCTGCACTCAGGTTACCGGTGTCGATAGTTCCCGGCCCGCCCTCGAAATCGCCGATAAAAATGCCGGGCTCAATCACGCGCTGCTGAAAGAAAAAGAAATCGAATGGATCGAGGCCAACGCCTTCGACCTCCTCAAGGACTACGCCACCTCCGGCAAACGTTACGACATCATCGTTCTCGACCCACCCGCCTTTGCCAAGAGCAAGCGCGACCTCGATGCCGCCCTGCGTGGCTACAAAGAACTCAACCTCCGTGCCCTGAAGATGCTCAAACCGGGCGGAATCCTGGTCACCTGCTCCTGTTCCTACCACGTACGCCAAGCCGACTTTCTCGAAATGCTAGCCGATTCCGCCCGCGACGCCCACCGCGTGCTTCGGCTAGTAGAGGTTCGCGGCCAGGCAAAAGACCATCCGGTCCTCCTCAATGTGCCCGAAACCTCCTACTTAAAGTGCGTGATAGCTAACGTAAGTCAATGAAAATAAAAGTTAATTTGTAGTTGACAATAACACACTCATAGTTTTATGCTTCCTTTCATATAATTGAGCATCTGATGAAGTACCGGAAGCACAGAACCGAATCTTCCGGGAAGCCATCAACTTACCAAAACACAATTTCTGAAGGAGGATTTACCCATGACCGTTCTTACCCGCTTTGAACCATTCCGTGACTTCGCCAATCTGCAGGACCGCATCAATCGCGTGTTCCGCGAGAGCTATGGCGATGGCCGCGACGAGTCCCTGACCACCTCGAGCTTCGCCCCCGCAGTCGATGTTTACGAGGACGAGCATCACGTAACCCTGAAGATCGAAGTGCCGGGAATCGATGAGAAAGATATCGATGTCCGCATCGAGAACAACACCCTCACCGTGCACGGCGAGCGCAAGATCGAGAAGGAAGAGAAAGAAGAGAACTATCGCCGCGTGGAGCGCCAGTACGGCAGCTTTACCCGCACCTTCACTCTGCCCAACACCGTGGACACCGAGAAGGTTTCGGCAACATATGACAAGGGCGTGTTGAACATCGCTCTGCCCAAGAAGGCCGAAGCCAAGCCCAAGCAGATCAAGGTCAACGTAGGCAGCGAGAAGACTCTCGACGCCAAAGGCCCCGGCAAAGCAGCGTAATCGTCTGTTGTGTAAACCGGGTCTCTTGTGTGGGACCGGGTCTCAGACCCGGTCGTTGAGCGCAGCTCGACGGGTTTAAAATCTACGGGAGGCGGCAGACCAAGCTGCCTCCCGTTAATTTTGTAATCGAGCAATCTCCGAACACTCGCGTTCTTAAATTGCTCAATTACTAAATCACCCGATTGCTAAATTGATTTAGGAGTTTCCCATGCCCATCCGTTGGGATAAATTCACTGTAAAAGCCCAAGAAGCCGTCCAGCGCGGCAATGAACTAGCATCCGAGCACGGCAACCCCGAGCTGATGCCGTTGCACCTGCTCGCTGCCCTGCTCGAAGACAAAGAGGGCATCGTCTCGCCGGTGCTCGATAAAATTGGCATCGGCCCGCAAGCCGTCCTCAGCGACGTCTACCGCGAGATCGAAAAGCTGCCCAAAGTCTCGGGACAAGCCGCCCAGCCCGCTCTCTCAAACGCCGCCAACAAATTGCTGGAGCAGGCCTTCAAAGAAGCCTCGAACTTCAAGGACGAATACGTCTCCACCGAGCATCTGCTCTTGGCCATCACGCACCTCAAGCAGGACGCAGCCCAGCAAATTCTCGCCCGCCACGGCGCAACATACGACGCAATCCTGAAAGCGCTAACCGCGGTCCGCGGCTCGCAGAAAGTTACCGACCAGAATCCCGAAGCCAAGTACCAAGCGCTTGAGCGCTACGCCCGTGACCTTACCGAGCAAGCCCGGCGCGGCAAGCTCGACCCGGTCATCGGACGCGACGAAGAAATCCGCCGCGTAGTCCAGGTTCTCTCCCGTCGCACCAAAAATAACCCAGTGCTGATCGGTGAGCCGGGAGTAGGTAAGACTGCCATCGTCGAAGGCCTCGCCCAGCGCATCATCTCTGGCGACGTTCCCGAAGTCCTGAAGAACAAGCGCGTGGTAGCCCTTGATCTGGGCGCGATGCTGGCCGGAGCGAAATATCGCGGCGAATTCGAAGACCGCCTCAAAGCGGTCTTAAAAGAAATCGAAGACTCCTCAGGGCAGGTCATTCTCTTCATCGACGAACTCCACACCCTGGTCGGCGCTGGAGCCAGCGAAGGCGCCATCGATGCCTCCAACATGCTCAAGCCCGCGCTGGCTCGCGGAGAGCTGCGTGCCATCGGCGCCACCACGCTCAACGAGTACCGCAAATATATCGAGAAAGACGCCGCCCTCGAGCGCCGCTTCCAGATCGTTTTCGTCGGCGAGCCCAACGTCGAAGACACCATCGCCATTCTCCGCGGCCTCAAAGAAAAGTACGAGGTACACCACGGCGTGCGCATCAAAGATTCCGCCATAGTCGCGGCTGCCACGCTCTCGCATCGGTATATCTCCGATCGATTTTTGCCTGACAAGGCCATCGACCTGGTCGATGAAGCTGCCGCCTCAATTCGCATCCAGATCGATTCGCTTCCCACGGATATCGATCAACTTGAGCGTCGGGCAACGCAACTAGAAATCGAAAAACAGGCGTTAAAGAAAGAAGACGACGCGAACTCCCGCGAACGTCTGGATGTAATTCAAAAAGAACTCGCCGAGATTCGCGAGAGATCCGACGCTCTCAAAGCCAACTGGAAAAAAGAAAAAGATTTAATCGCCCGCTCTCGCGAGCTAAAAGAAAAGATCGAAAAGCTCAAGATCGAAGAGCAAGCCGAAGAGCGCAAAGGCAATCTGCAGCGCGTAGCGGAAATCCGCTATGGCCTGCTGCGCCAGGCCGAAGAAGAGTTGAGCCAGCTTACGGCCAAGATCGAGGGAAAAGGCGCTGACGGCAAAGCCACCGGCACTCCGCGCATGCTCAAGGAAGAAGTGGACGAGGAGGACATCGCCCGCATCGTCTCCAAGTGGACCGGCATTCCCATCACCAAGATGCTCGAAGGCGAAGTGAAAAAGCTGGTGACGATGGAAGACAGGCTGCGCCAGCGCGTGGTCGGCCAGGACGAAGCTCTGGAGCGCGTCGCCAATGCCATCCGCCGCTCGCGCGCGGGGTTGAGCGATCCCAAGCGCCCCATCGGCTCGTTCATTTTCCTGGGCCCAACCGGGGTCGGAAAAACCGAGCTCGCCCGCGCCCTCGCCGAATTTCTCTTCGACGACGAGCGCGCCCTGCTGCGCATCGACATGTCCGAATACATGGAGAAGCATTCCGTCTCGCGCCTGATCGGCGCGCCGCCGGGCTATGTCGGCTACGAAGAAGGAGGCCAACTCACCGAGCAGGTCCGCCGCCGCCCTTATGCCGTAGTGCTCTTCGACGAAATTGAGAAGGCGCATCCCGACGTCTTCAACGTCATGCTGCAGATCATGGACGACGGCCGCCTAACCGATGGCAAAGGCCGCGTAGTCGATTTCAAAAACACGATTCTGATCATGACCTCGAACCTAGGCTCGAGTTACTTGCAGGCCGAAAACCTCCGCACGCCCGAAGACTTCGAGCAGGCCTGCGAGCACGTCATGGAAGCCTTGCACGGCCACTTCCGCCCCGAGTTCCTAAACCGCGTCGACGACATCATCGTCTTCCGCCCGCTCGGCAAAGAACATTTGGTCAAGATCATCGAACTGCGCCTCGAGGACGTGCGCCGCCTGCTAGCCGATCGCAAGATTTCGCTCGAGCTAACCGACACCGCCAAAGACCTGCTCTTCACGCAAGGCTACGACGCCAACTTCGGAGCGCGTCCGCTCAAGCGCGCAATTCAAAAGCTGGTGCAGGATCCACTAGCCCTGAAGATTCTAGATGGCGAAGTTCTGCACGGCGATCACATCGTAGTCGACGCCGACAAAAAGACCGGCAAAATGAAATTCGAAGTAAGCAAGCGCGTAGGCGAAAAAGAGCCGGCAAAAGCGAAACGATAACCGGCCTGCATTGTCATCCTGAGGCGCCGTTTTTGGGCGCCGAAGGACCCCTGTACTCTTAAACTCACCACCGGCCTATAAAGGAATTTCTAAGGGCATTCTCGACGGCTAAGCGTCCCGCTGCCTGCGCTTGAACGCATCCACCAACTCCGGCGAAGCCAACAGATACCAGGCAATCACAATGCGCACCATAATCTGCGTGCCATAAAAGAAGAACCGCCAGCCCAGATCCCGCGCTGCCGCAGACACAGCCGGCACCGATCCGGCAACTCCAATCACCATCAGCAGAACAGCGCACCAGCGCGCCCAATTCTTCAGCCGGTAAAGCCCCCACCCTACCAGGGCCCAGCCGGCACCAACCGAGATTGCGGTCTGTGGCCCGTCTAACTCTCGCCCGTAAGTGATCCCCGCAGCCCGTGTCAAAGCAAGCGTACCCGGCGCCGCGGACTCGATAACTCCGACGGCGATCAGATATCCCGCCACCAGAAAAAATAAAACCGCAATCACCGTGACGCTGCCCGGCCGCCCCATAGCATGAGACTACCTCAGCTTCGCCGGAGAATGGCACGCCGGAGAAATGCCGCTTCCGTCTGTGGCAAACTATTTCCATGCCCACGCTCACTCTCGGCGATTTCGAACTTAGCATCTTTTCCGACGGCACTTATCCGCTAGACGGCGGCGCATTCTTCGGCGTAATTCCCAAAGTCATGTGGTCGCGCCGCGTGACCGCCGATGACCGCAACTACGTTCAAGCGGGCCTCAACTCGCTGCTAATCCGCACCGGCAAGCAGAACATTCTGGTCGAGACCGGCATGGGTAACAAGCTCTCCGACCGCATGGTCAAATTTTACGGCCAGCCCGCCAAGCTGCTTTCAAATCTAGCCTCCGCCGGCATCGCACCCGAAGATATCGACATCGTCATCAACACGCATCTTCACTTCGATCACTGCGGTTGGAACACGGTGCGCGATAAGAACGGCAAGATCGTTCCCACCTTTCCGCGCGCAAAATACTACGCCCCCGAGGGCGAATGGCAATACGCCCGCAAGCCGAGCGAGCGCGACCTGATCAGCTACATCTCCGACAACTACGACCCACTAGTCGGAAGCGGCCAGATGACGCTGCTCAAAGGCGGCGAAGAAATCGTCCCCGGCATCTCGGTGAAGACTTTCCCCGGCCACACCGCCCACATGCAAGGAGTGATCGTGAATGGAAACCCAGGCGCGAGCAGGACGGGCAGGGGCACGACCGGGAAGGGCACGGCTTCAGCCGTGCCGACTGACACCAGCGTTGAAAGGGCGCGGCTTTCAGCCGCGCCGTTAGAGACCCCCAAAGAGAACGGGGCTTCAGCCCCCGCTGTCGCCTGCTACACATCCGACCTCATCCCCACCACGGCGCACATCGACATCTCCTGGGGCATGGCCTTCGATCTCTACCCGCTACAGACCATCGAGAGCAGAAAACAGTACTACGCCGAAGCGATTCCCGAGAAATGGCTGACCATCTTCACCCACGGGGTCGAAACGCCTTGGGCTTATGTCGAGAAGGATGCCGAGGGGAAGTTGGTGGCGAAAAACGTTTAGTCAGTTTCGCGGGCGAGGGCGCCTGCGCCACACATTTGCAGCCTTGCCTCGAAGAATTCCTCCACGCGCCCCAGAATCTCCACCGCGCTCTTCGACTCGTAAATGGCCTTGCGCAGCCCCGCTCCCCCGGGCACACCATGAGTGAACCACGAGGCGAACTGCTTCATCTTGCCGACCGCGTCGGGCAGTTCCTCTTCGATGAGCATCTGAAAGTAGGTACGAATCATCTGGTAGCGATCAAATTCGCTGGGCTCGTCGTAGGGCTTCTCTGATTGAGCATAGCCCCGGACGCCTTCGTCCGGAAAAGCATCAGCAAGAACCGTCGAGCTTTGCTCGTCAGAGCGGACGAATGCGTCCGCGCCTACGCGGGTGCAGAATTGTTCGATCTGCCGGAAGATCCACGGATTCGACGGCGCAGTCCGTCCAATCATCACCGCATCACACCCAGTCTGCGTAACCATCGCACAAGCATCTTCAGGCGTACGGATGTCGCCGTTGCCGATCACGGGAATCTTCACCGCATCCTTCACCGCGGCAATCCACTCCCAGCGGGCCTGGCCGCTATACCCCTGCTCCCGCGTGCGCGCGTGCAAGGCGACCGCCGACAGTCCGCACGACTCCGCCATGCGAGCCAGTTCCACGCATACGATTTCGTCATCGCTCCAGCCGGCACGAAATTTCACCGTAAAAGGAACCTTCACGGCGGCCCGCACCGCCTCGAAAATACGTCCAATCGCCGGAAGATCGCGCAGCAACCCCGACCCTCCGTTGCACTTCACAACTTTCTTTGCCGGACAGCCCAGATTCAAATCGACAAGATCGAAGCCAAGGTCTTCGACCATGCGCGCCGCCTCCGCCATCACCTGCGGATTGCTGCCAAAAAGCTGCGCCGAAATCGGGTGCTCGTCTTCGTAGAAATGAAGATACCGCTTGGCCTTCTGATCTTTTTTGCGTAGGACGCCGTCGGCCGAAGTGAACTCGGTCATGATCAGCCCGCAGCCGCCCAGGTTGCGAATGAACCGGCGAAAGACCGTGTCGGTCACGCCGGCCATCGGAGCTAGAACTGTGGCTGGAGCGATGGAGACATTGCCGATAGAGAGGCTTTCGGGAACCGGCTTCATCCGCGCCGCTGGGCGGGCGAGAGCGCTTACTCCAGACGAGCCAACCGAATTGTCCCAGGATTTACGCACGTCGCTCTAAGGTCGAACCGCTATGTCGGGAATGTGTTTCTCAATATACCGATCGATTTCTTTGTAGAGACCTGATGGAACCCGAAATCGTTCAGGTTCTACCACAACATCAGCAATGAGCGCATCTCACGGCCCCTCTTGATAAAGGCAGATCGTGCCGATTCTTCCCATCCCGTCGGGGGCATACAGCCGATCCTCTGGCTCGGAGTCCGGATTAATCAACCCTTTTTCGCCACTCCGGTCGAAATAGGCCAAATACTTGAACTGCGCGGGAATTCTTATCAGGTCACGTAGCGTGGTTGCGAGGTGATGCTTGCCTACCTTAATCTCTACCGCGTGGACGTCCCCGGCGCCGGAACGGTCCACCGCAAGGACGTCGACGTGCGTCGTTCGGCCCGGCCATCGCGCATCAAAGAAGATCTTAGGAACAACCAGCTTTTCTGAAAGAAATTGAGCGACCGCGTTCTTGCCACGACCTTCCAGAATTCGAGAACTCACTTCAGCCACGAAGCACCCCTTTGAAGTTATTGTAGGCCCATGCTTGAAAGCGCTCCGCTTTATCCCTCGCGGCCAGCAGAAAGGTCCTGTCCAAGGTTTTTCTCCGTAGGCGACGTCTGTTTTCCAACCAAGCAGCCAGCTAAGATGATGAACTCCCTTTGTGTCAGTCACTCTGGTAGCTTTACAAAGCTTTTCCAATTCCACCGCGGCCCGCTTATGATCCTCACTCTTGGTTCTCTTGCCGGTCACTCCCACCGCGATTGCGTCGTTGAGAGATATATCGAACAGTGGATAGCCAACAGGGCGACACTTGAACCATATGCGGATGTATCGTCGGACAACAACTTCATCGCCTGGAAGAAGTGATCGGCTTTGGCGACGTAGTGCTGCGTCAATAGTGGATCGCGGTTCTTCAAGATTGACACTCTACGGCAAAACATTCTAACCGGGCTAGCGATTGTATCGCCCACTAAATGCAAAGCCCCCGCCACGGCGGGGGCTCACCCTTCAGGATCGTCAATTGTGCCTACTTCTTCACCGTCTCCGCGGGTGCATTCTTGGCATACTTCCGGCGGAAGCGCTCCACGCGTCCGGCGGTATCCATCAACTTCTGCTTGCCCGTAAAGAAGGGATGGCACGCCGAGCAGATTTCTACGCTGATGTCTCCCTTGTGGGTAGACCGGGTGACAAAGGCATTGCCACACGCGCAATGCACGCGCACTTCGTTATAAGCGGGATGAATGGCTGCTTTCATAGGGTTCAGACCTCAACACGAATCCTTTAGATTCTACTGGAATGCCCCAGGATTCAGCAACGGTCCAGCCTGAGGGTGGTGCAGTCCCGACTTTTATGCGCGGAGGCCAAATTGCACTACCCCGCCCGTGCCGTCGGGCCGCGGCCCTCAGCCCGCACCCAGTCCAGCGCGACTCTTGCTGAAGCCCGCTCTCAAAACCGGAACTGATACGACACCTTCACAAAAAACTGCCGGCTGTCGTTGATATATCCCTTCGCCGTGTAAAGCCCCGCCAACCCCAGCGGATCCAGCGTCAGATCGTGATTTAAATTCTGCACGTCGCTGTTGTAGCCAACGTAAATCGCTGTCCCCGGATGCACCAGATACGTAAGCAGAACATCCGCATTAAATTGTTTCTCGGTCGGCAAATAAGTATATGGATACACACTGTTCCCCGGCGTATTCGCCAGCACCGAGTTGTATTGCAGAATCACGCGCAGCGAGAGCTGCGGCGTGAATTGCCAATTCCACTTGCTGCGCACGATGTGGTTGTCAAAAATACCTCGCCCCACGCCGGGAATTTGCGCAAGCGCCGCCAGATATGCGTCATCACCCGCGCGCAGCCGTTCGAACAGATAACTATTTTCGATCTTCAGCGGCTGCAGCGGACGAAGCGTCAGCGTCCCATAACCCGTGTTCAACCGTCCCAGAAGAAACTGCGGTGCAGCCGTAAAGGCGGGCACAAAGTTCACGCCATCTCCCCAGTAATACCCCGCGGCGATCGTAGCCTTCTTGAAATAGCCGGTTTGGAACCAGGCCCCGCTGTGGTGCTCGTGGTAATCGAAATTCCGATTGGCGGATAAACCAAGAAACGCGAAATCCTGCGGCCGCAGACGCTCTCGCAACTCTTGATAAGGATATAAAAAAATTAACGTCTGCCCGCGCCCTTGAATCGCCATATAAGGCACATAATCCGTATCGAGTCGATTGCCCTCATGGTCATATACCAGGCGCTGGTTCAGCGACGGCCCCCAATCGACGATCCAACCCTTCTTCGGCCGAAAGCGGTAGTCAAGCTCCTGATAAATGCCACGAACATCCACGCGGTTCACAAATCCCGGCACCGTCACGAAGCCCGGACTCACATCGGTATAAATGCCCTCGTAGGTGAAGTGCAGCCCTTCGCGTTTCAAGTCGAACTTGTCGGCAGGCCCGGCGTAATAATTGCCATTTCCGGCGTTACCAGAGCTGAAAGGAAACAGGTTGTACTCGCAAGTAGTTTCGAACTTGCCGATGGAAGAGAAGTCAGCGTTCAGGCCATGCAGATTGCTCGAACTCGTGACCGCCTGACCTTCCAGGCTCCAATTCGCAGTGAACTTCAATCGCGTGTCGATGCCGCCGACGCGGTTGAACTCGCCGGTCGCGGGACACTCCCAGTCCGTATAGAGCACCCCGACGCTCGACTCCTTGAAAATGTCGCGACTGGCTCGCGCAACCGTGAAGTAAGACCGATCTCCCGAAAGATTGTTCGAACAAAGAGAGGGCGTCTCGGCAAACGGACAAAAGCTTGGCACTGCCAGCCCCGGCCCCCGGTCATCGGTCGCCATCAACCCAACTGAGTATGGGCCTTCTTTACCGGTCAGCCGGATTCCCGCCGAAGGGTCTTCGATGTTGCGCGTGAAAAACAAATCCAGTGGCGTGCGGAAATAATCTTCGTTTTCCAGAAAAAAAGGCCGCTTCTCCGGGAAATATACTTCGAATCTCTGATTCACCGTAATCTGCGGATCCTCCGATTCCACCTGGCTGAAATCGGGATTCGCAGTCAAATCCAATACGAAATGGTCGTGGATCACGAACTTCGCATCCATGCCAAACTGCCCCTGGGCTTCGGCATTCTGAAAATACGGATTGTAGGGATCGCGCTGGTCCAGCCCGCGAAAGCCGCGCATGATTCCGTAAGGAATCAGTTCTATGCTGCGTCCAGGCGAAATTCCCTCGAGGCCATAAAGCGTCGCCGCCTGCCCCAACCGGCCCGATACTTTGTAGGAAATCTGCGGCCAGAATGAGTCTTCGCTTTTGCGATAAATCCCGCGATATAAAATAATTCCCCACTCCTGCGTTTGCGTGGCGGGAAAACGCAGGCTCTTGAATGGAATCGCCATCCATACCACGAAGCCACGGTCGGTCACTTTACCGCGTGAATCCCACACCGTATCGAACGAGGTATCGAAATTTCCGTTCACCTCTTCGCGCGTGGATTCGCTCCAGATCGCGTCCCACTGTACCCCCAGCGCCGTGGTTTGAAATGCATAGGCACGCCGCCGGTCGTGAAACGTATCCAGCATCACTTCGACCTGATCGTCATCGTAAACATCCTCGCGCCGCGACATGCGCGCCCGAACTTTCTTGGGATCGTCAAAACAAACAAAAACGAGATACAGATTCTTCTGGTCGTAGCCCAGGTAGGCCGCGGTCGGCTCGGAAACTTTTTCGCCATCATGGGGATTGCGCTGCACGAAGCCCGTCACCTTTGCCATGCTCAAGGCGGTTTCACCCTGCGGCTTCATGCCAAGAAAATCCTCCAAGGCAGGGACGTGGCTCAAGCGCGGAATAGTCAAAGTTGGCGGTGCAACTGCCGGCTTCGGCGCCGGCCGCACCTCGGGATTCTTAATCGCAGGCTCCGGCAACTGCGCGGAAGGCGTCGGAACCTGCGGTGAGTCCGGCGCAGCGGGGTTATCTCCGGGCGGTACCGACCCCGACTCCGGCGATGGATTCTGCGATACATTCTGGGACGGACTCTGCGAACCCTGCTCGCTGGAATTTGGCTGCGCCGTGCCTTGCCGTACCGGCTGAGGATTAACAACGTTGGCGTCCGATTGCGGAGCAGGCATGCCCCATCCCCATTGCGCCATCGCAAGCAGGGTAAGAACAACTCCTGGCAGAACTTTCACGCGCTCATGGAATGAACGACCAGAAGCCACACGCAAAAATGCCCTCGCTGTCTCCCCGTTTCCGCCACGCGGGGAACTGAGCACCATACACCATTACAGGCCCATCGGCACAGGAAAGCATCGTCTGTAAGGTTTCCCGAACAAACACTAACTCCTCGACCGGAGAGCGGAACGAAGCCAGCGGGCCTAGCCGGGCGAAGCGGCGCAAGAATGCAGCCCACGGAGCAAGCCGTGGGTTAAAAACCGGAATTCCGTCATGCCCTGATAGGGCGAAAGAGAAGTTCTCTCGCCCGTAAACGCCTTAAATCCAGGGGCGCTCCAAGCCCTGCGGGACGTTCAGAGGGAAAAACCTTTTCCGAAGCCTCTTAAGAAATCCGCCGTCACATTTGGTTAATTCCCTACGAGCCGGACTCAAACCGGAAGCCGCTCCTAAAACAACGAACTCTGCCTTCTGCTCGGCGTAATCTTAAAATAATCGTACGCCAGCTGCGTAGCCACACGCCCCCGCGGAGTCCGGTTCAGAAACCCGATCTGCATCAGGAAAGGCTCGTAAATTTCCTCGATCGCATCCGGTTCCTCAGCCAGCACCGCGGCCAAAGTATTCACGCCCACCGGCCCGCCCTGATATTTCTCAATAATCGTCAGCAGCAACCGCCGGTCGACTTCATCGAAGCCATACTGATCCACTTCCAGCATCTGCAGCGCGGCCTGCGCCGTGGGCAAGTCGATCTTGCCCGCACCACGCACCTGGGCATAGTCGCGCACTCGCCGCAGCAATCGGTTCGCAATCCGCGGAGTTCCCCTCGACCGGCTGGCAATCTCATTCGCACCCGCATCGTCGACTTGCACTCCCAGAATCTCCGCCGATCGCTCTACGATCACACGCAAGTCTTCAGCAGAATAAAACTCCAGCCGCAGAACGATGCCAAACCGCGAACGCAGTGGAGACGAAATCAATCCCGCCCGCGTAGTCGCTCCCACAAACGTAAACGGCTTCACTTCCAGCGTGTGCGTGCGCGCCGAAGGCCCCTGCCCAATGATGATGTCGAGCTTGTAATCTTCCAGCGCCGAGTACAGCAATTCTTCCAGAACAGGCTGCAACCGGTGAATCTCATCGATGAACAGGACTTGCTTGTCCTGCATATTAGTAATGATCGCCGTCAGATCGCCCTTGATCTGCAGCAGCGGCGCAGCCGTCTGCTGAAAATGCACGCCCAGTTCATTGGCGATAATGTTGGCCAGCGTAGTCTTCCCCAGTCCCGGAGGCCCATACAGCAGCACGTGATCCATGGCCTCGCCGCGCGACTTAGCCGCCTCAATCGCGACCGCAAGATTCTCTTTGACCTTAGCCTGCCCAATGAACTCGCCCAGCCGCTGCGGCCGCAACTTAAGCTCAAACGAAGAATCGTCCTCCACCGCCGCCGCCGAAACCAGCCGCTCAGGGTTGTAATTCAGGTTGGGATTGTTCTTGGCAGTAGCCACTCGCCGGATGTTACCACGAACTATTGGGAGCCAGCCCTTTCAGAAACAGCCACGTGGAAACAGTCGCCCCGGCTGTCCAGCCAGAGGCGACGGCCAAATTCGGGAAGGGCACGAGTTCCACTCGTGCCGTTAAGTCTCTCACAATCAGTCCGCGCTTCAGCGCCTGAAGTAGGCCCTCAGGGGGTTAGCGCGGTTTCTCCGTTGTCCGACAGCCGCTGCGGTGTGCCCGCCTGAAGCTCCTTGACAATGTGACACATGTCGTGTCACATTGGACGTATGGCTTCCGTCAACATGCGCCAACTTCGCGACACGAAGCGTTTGAAAGCCTTGCTGCGCGCCGGAACGATAGTTGAGTTGCGAGAACGCGACCAGGTAATTGCCCGCATCATTCCGGAAAAGCTGGACGCCGGGACCGTAAAATATCCCGACTTTGCCGCCCGCCGTAAAAAAATGTTCGGGGATCGCGTCTTTTCCGGAGCCGATCTGCTAATCCAGGAGCGTGGGCGCTATTGAGCGCATACGCCGACACCAGCTTCTTTGTCTCGACTTACGTTCCCGACTCCCACTCAGCGGCAGCGAATGAGTTGCTGGGAACCGGCGCTTCCGTGTGGTTTAGCCCTCTACACTACGCCGAATGGACTCACGCCCTAACCCAACATGTCTTTCGCTCCGAAATGTCGCTCGCCGACTTGGAGCGTCCTTACAAAGCTCTCGCGCAAGACCGCGCCGCAGGTCTATGGATCGAAGTAGGGATTCCTGAAAGCGCGTTTGACGTTTGCGCCAATCTTGCCCGCCGCTACGGTCCCAAACTCGGCATGCGCACCCTCGACACCCTCCACGTAGCCTGCGCCCTCGAACTCAAAGCCGACCGCTTCTGGACCTTCGACGACCGCCAGGCCAAGCTGGCCAAGATCCAGGGACTGAAAACATCGTAGTATGTAGTATGCTGTCGTGGAATTTCGTCTCACAAATCTAGGTTGTCATCCTGAGCGCGCTTTTTGCGCGAAGGACCTATGTAATCGATTCAGCCCGCACGGTCTTCGTTAGGCGCACCCGTCTCCGCACCCGGACTTACAGCTCGGACTTTGAGGACGCCACACTAGCCCCCCTACTTCGGATACCACTCCAGTAACCGCACTTCAATCCCAGTCCCTTCCAATCCCTTCTGAAATACCGCCAGATCCGACCCGCGATAGTGATAAGGGATAACAATCTTCGGATGAAAAGCCTTTACCGCCTCAGCCGCTTCTTCCGGAGGCATCGTGTAAGGCAGGTTCATGCACACAAATGCCACATCGATATTCTTCAGCTCCCGCATCTCCGGGACGCCTTCCGTATCCCCCGAAAAATAGAAGCGCTTGCCGCCGTAAGTGAGCACATAACCGTTGCCGCGTCCCTTGTCATGAAAAAGCTTCCCCAGCGCAGGCCCGCGCTTCAGGTTGTAGGCCGGGATCGCCTCAACAGTCCATCCCTGCCAGCTCTTGGTTTCTCCATTGGCGATCGGCTTGGCGCTGGTCACAGTCGCAACCACCGCCTGCGGCGCAAAAATCTCCGTCTCCGCCTTGGCGATTTCCTTGATCGAATCCGGATCCATGTGATCGCCGTGAATGTCGGCGATCAGAATTAGGTCCGCTTTTGGAAGCTCCGACAATTTCGCCGGCTTCGCAGGATCGAGGTAGATGACCTTGCCGCCAGCCTCAATCAGCGTGCTGGCATGATAAAGAGGAGTGATCTTCACCGGCCCCGCGGACGTAGAAAAGCTCTGAGTCTGGGCGGCGGCAAGCGTTGCACTGAGCGTAAGAAAAACGATCGTGAGCAAGAAAGTAAGAATCGCTATCAGTTTCATTGTGGCCTCTCTGGGACTCTGGCCAATATAAATGAAGCGAAGCGAAAAGTGGCCGAAGTTGGGAGGACTCGGGAAACTAGCGGAAGAGGATAGGCGGCACGAGAATGTTGCCTGGCCCAAAGTCAAAGTCCCCACCCGAGCCGCTTATGGCCGTGGCCGCGATACGATCCGGGAAAGCGGCTAGGATGGGGCACCCGGCATTGTTCTATTCCTCCTAAGTTTTCTCGACGTTAGATCGAAATCACCAGTTATAGATCGCGGTAATCCTCTCGCGGCCGCCGCCGCGCAGCCCCACGTCTCGAAAACCGCGAGACGTAGGGCAGCCCTTAGTTGTTTGTTCTCCCAAGTTCCTTGAGCCAAATGTGGGCCGCGCGGCGTAGGTGGGACAATCCCCCGTGATGGTGGGCTTCGTGGGTCAGGGCAGGTTTTTTCAAGAGAGACATAGGGATTGTGGCTCATGGAAGTCAAAATCCCCGCTCTAACGTCGCAAAAGGCGCGACGTTAGAGTGGGGCCACCCGGCCGTGAGAAGACTCTCTCTCGCCCCACAAAGAAACGACCACCCTTCGTCAGCAGCCGGTTGGCATTGCGGGCCACGTTGAAAAAACTCGTTTGTTGTCGTTGTTTGCATCATGGGGACCGTCCCAAGGCCTCTGCTAGTTTGAGATGTGCACCACCAGCGTGTTGAAACCCAGGCGTGTGTGGATCGCGGTTCCGAACGACCCCCCTCCGCACAATGTGAAGGTGTTCTTCCCCGCCGTCAGGCCATTGGATGGGAGAATGACCCATTGGTAGCTGCCTTGAGTGTAAACCGCCCCACCTATGGGCTGGCCCTCCGGCATGCCGCTCGGCCCGTAGGAAACGCATGAACCGCCGTTCAGGATGATCCCGTTGAATTGGTAGCCATCGGATTGGTAGTCGGCGTTCCAAGTGACGACCACGGGAACGACCTTTGTCGGTTCGTTTATGGTGACCGACTCACCCCAGCTGAAACAACACACGCCGGCGAAATTGGCGCCATTCGCGAAAAAAACAGCCTGGTTCGGCAGAATGGCGAAAGCCGGTATCGAGGCTGCCAGGGTCACGCATGCGAGGGCTGCGAAGATCGCGATGCTGAGTTTGTTTGCTTTCGAGATTTTCATAAGCTGTCTCCTTTGATTTTGTTTGGTATGGCCCTGCTTGCGACTGACCAGTGGGAAAGAATCCCGGCCCATCCCGCGGGACCGATGTGCATATTGGCGAAAAACGCAGGGTCTGCCAATAGTCAAGACCTTAGCGTTTCGTTGGATTTATATTAGCGACCAAATTATTGATTAGTAATGAGTTGTTGCTGGCGTTGCTCAAGAGAGGTAAGATTTCATCCCTCTGGAGGTTCGCTTCTCGTGGACGCCAAGCCCGCCGCACCGCCGGCTACCTTCCTGTTCGGAGACGACTTCGAGCTGGACGTTCGCGCCTACGAACTGCGCTCGGCCGGAATCCCCCTGAAGCTGAAGCCCATTCCCATGAAGCTCCTGCTCCTTCTGGTGGAACGCCGAGGGGAGATGATCACACGGGAGGAGATTGTTGGGTGGATCTGGGGAAAAGGCGTTTTTTTGGATACTGACAATAGCATCAATGGGGCGATCAGCAAGCTCCGCCAAGTGCTGCGGGACGATGCCGAGCAACCGCGTTTCGTGCAAACCGTCACGGGCCAAGGTTACCGGTTCATCGCACCGGTCATTGCAGCGGTCGTTGCGCCGGTCACTGGTGTTACGGAACCGGCGGCGCTGGCTGAGGCACCCCTATCTTCTGTCCGCGAAGATTCCGCTGGCTCGTTTGCACGTCCGCGGGTTCGGTTGATTGGGATATCGATTGTTGCGACGGTGATCGTCTTGACTGCGGCTTGGGGTGTTTACCTGCGATGGTTCGAATCCCGGGTCCCCGCCCTACGTTCTGGCGGACGAACCATGCTGGCGGTTTTGCCCTTCGAAAACCTTACGGGAGATGCAGGCCAGGAATACTTCAGCGACGGGATGACGGAGGAGATGATCACGCAAGTGGGGAGCCTTGATCCGGAGCACATGGGCGTGATCGCGCGCACTTCAATGATGCACTACAAGCACGGCGAGGAAAAGCTGCCGCAGATTGCCCATGAGCTCGGAGTGCAGTATGTGTTGGAAGGCAGCGTAAGGCGCGATGGCGACAGGGTGAGAATCACCGCTCAGCTTATTCAAATGAAAGACCAGACGCACCTTTGGGCACGCGAGTATGACCGTGGTACCAAGGACGTGTTGGTGCTGCAGAATGAGATCGCGAGGGAAATTTCCGGCGAGATTCAGACCGCCCTGGGAGAGCACAAGCCGATCGCTCCCGTTGCTCAGCCGACGCTTTCTCCCGAGGCTTTCGAGGCATATAACCTCTATTTGAAGGGACAGTACTTCTGGAACCAGCGAACGGTGAAGGGACTTCAAGAGGCAATCGGATATTTCCAGCAAGCGGCGGAGAAGGATCCCAAGTATGCGCGGGCCTATGCCGGCTTGGCCGACAGCTATGCTCTGATCGGTATGTACACTGGAACTCCAGCCGCCCAATTTGCGCCGCAGGCACGAGCCGCGGCACTGCGAGCCCTACAGCTTGATGACAACCTGCCGGAAGCCCATGCGGCGCTGGCATTGATTGTCCAGAATCATGACTATGACTGGCAGACCGCGGAGAACGAATTCAAAAGGGCGATCGAATTAAACCCTAACTACGCCACCGCCCATCATTGGTACGCCGAGCACCTGGCTTGGCAAGGGCGTTTCGATGAGGCTTTTCGCGAAAGCGAACGCGCGCGCCAACTCGATCCCCTTTCGCTCATTATCGCCTCCGACTTCGGAGCGATTCTATACTACTCGCGGCAATACGACCGGGCCATCGCGCAGTTCAGCGCCGTTCGCGAAATGGACCCCAACTTTTCGCGGGCCGGGCTAATTTTTCACGCCTACGTGCAAAAGGGAATGTTCGCGGAGGCCGAGGCTGCTCTGAGGCAATGCCCTCGCGACGTTTCCTGGTGCATGTCGAATTGGGCCTACACCTATGGCCGCGCCGGAAAGCAGGCAGAAGCCGAGAAAAAACTGAGGAAATTGCTGGCTTCGAACCAGCGAGAACCCGTAGATCCGATAGTGATTGTTCCAGCCTACATCGGCATGGGAAACAACGATCAGGCTATCGCGTGGCTGGGAAAGGCATTCGCGCAGCACTCGAATGGTCTGACCGGGCTTAAGGTGGACCCCATCTATGACCCGCTGCGCGGTGCTCCCCGCTTCCAGGATTTATTGCGGCGCGTCGGACTACCACAATGACGGCGTGCGGGAGACAGCGATAAGGTGTTCGCCGCGTAGGAGGGAACTCCCGCAGGCATCGCAAATCTCGATGCTCGCATGCCAGTGACGATAAGAGACTCCCCGTCGCATCTCCGGCGCGCGAATGTATCCCCTGTGGAAAAGATAAAAAACGCTACCTGAATTTCCTTGACTCCGCTCCCGACGGATCTCTAATTGCTTTAGAGCATTAGCTCTTTGACATTAAATAGCAATAAGCTAACTGGCGCGAATGCAATATTTTGCCAGCCGGCCAGTGATTCCAAAGCACTTAGTCCAACCGACTCTGAATAAGTCCTTTGACTGTAATATTTTGCGGATAAGTCGTTTATCCGTAATACCTTAGCCTGACTCGCGCAGATCTAAAATCGGCAAGTCGCTGATTCGAGAGATTTTATCCCGACCGCGATAAAAAAATCAGGTCGGACCAAGGCCTACTCTTCCTCTTCCTTAACCTCGCCCCGAGCCGCCTTAGCCTTCTCCACAATCTTCTCCTGCAGCGCTGCCGGCACGGCGTCGTAGTGATGCATTTCCATGTTGAAGCTGCCGCGGCCTTGCGTCATCGAGGTCAGGTCCACGCCGTAGGTGAGCATCTCGGCCATGGGCACTTCGGCTTTCACCACGGTGTTGCCGCCCTTGTTGTCCATGCCCTGGATGCGTCCCCGCCGGCTGTTCAGGTCTCCCATGATCGAGCCGGCGAAGTCGTCCGGCACCGTAATCTCGACATGCATCACCGGCTCCAGGATCGTCGGTTTAGCCTGCTCCATCGCTTTTCTGAAGGCGATGCGACCAGCCATCTGGAACGACATGTCGTTCGAATCGACGTCGTGATACGACCCGTCGTACAGAATCACGCGGAAGTCGACCACCGGAAATCCTGCCAGGTATCCGCGCGCCGCAGCATCCTTGATTCCTTTTTCAATGGCAGGAATGTAGTTCTTGGGAATCGCGCCGCCGAAGATGTCGTTCACAAACTCGAACTGCCCGCCACGCGGCATCGGCTCCATCTTGATCTTGCAATCGCCGTACTGCCCGTGCCCGCCGGTCTGCTTCTTGTGCCGTCCCTGCACATCGGCCTTGCCGCGAATGGTTTCGCGATACGGAACCTTGGGCGCCTTCAAAACCACTTCGGTGTGATAGCGCTTCTTCAGCTTCGCCACAATCACTTCGATATGCTGTTGACCGGTTCCGGCGATCAGAAACTCCTGGGTCTGCGGATCGCGGAAGAAGCGCAGCATGGCATCTTCTTCCATCAGCTTGTGGATGCCCGGCCCCAGCTTGTCTTCATCAGCGCGGCTCTTGGGCTCAATCGCAAACGTGATCGCCGGCTCCGGCAGCTTCACCCGCGGATACTGAATCGGAGCCGACTTATCCCCCAGCGTGTCGCCGGTGATCGTGTCTTTCAACTTCGCCACAGCGCCGATATCGCCGGCATGCAGCTCGGTAACAGGCACAGCAGTCTTACCCTGCATGATCGAGATATGCGACAGCTTCTCCGCCGACCCACGCGAGAAGTTCTGCAGAGTCGACTCGTTCTTCAGCACGCCCGAGAACACTTTGAAGTAGGAGATTCGCCCCGCAAACGCATCCGACACGGTCTTAAATACAGACAGCGAAACCGGTTCCGCATCGGTCTCATGCCGCTTCGGCGCATCTCCATTGCCAGACGCTGCCGGTTCGCCCTGCACCCATTCATGCTCCGAAGGCGCGGGAGTGTAGTCGACGATGAAGTCCATCACCCGATCAGCGCCAATGTTGCCTAGGCCTGAAGAGAAGATGACCGGGAAGAGCTTGTCCTCGCGAATCGCATTGTGCAGCGCCGGAATCAGGTCTTCTTCCGACAAAGTTCCGGCTTCGAAGAACTTCTCCATCAATTTGTCGTCGCCCTCGGCCACGAGCTCTACCAACTGCTCATGCGCCTCCTGCACCTGCCCTCGCATGCCGGCGGGGATCTCCGTCTCTTTACCTTTGCCATTTCCTCCCAGCTCGTACGTGTAAGCCTTCATGCGCACCAGATCGACCACGCCGGTCAAGTTCTTCTCGCTCCCAATCGGCAACTCGATAGGAATCACGTCGCGTCCAAAGGCATTGACCAGCGACTCCAGTACTCGCTCGGCATTGGCGCGGTCGCGATCCATGCGGTTCACCACAATCAGCCGCGGAGTCTTGTACTCGTCGCAGTCCTTCCACACGCGCTGCGTCACCACTTCCACGCCGGCTACGCCGTCCACCACCACGATGGCCGCATCCACCACCGGCAACACCATCTTGGCCTCATGTACGAACATGTTGAAGCCGGGAGTATCGATGATGTTGATCTTCGTTTTGCCCCACTCCACATAAGCAGCAGAGGCCGCAATCGACATCTTGCGGCCGATCTCTTCGTCGTCGTAATCGGTGGTCGACGAACCGTCATCCACACGCCCCAGCCGCGGCGTTGCACCCGCCGTATACAGCATGGCCGAGATCAAAGAGGTTTTGCCCGCGTGCCCGTGCCCCACAATTGCAACGTTGCGAATGTTTTCTCCGGAATAAGCTTTCACGAGTAGGCTCCTTCGCAGGCGTGCAACCAGAGACGGCCCAGAAGAAGACGGCCCAGAAGAGGATCAGTGCCGTAGAAGGCCAGCCCAACACTACCTGCCCAAAACTAAGGATGCTACCACGCGGCAGCAGAAGCCTCAACCGGGCAAGGACCTGACGGTAAGCGCGTGCAAAGAAGTACCCGCCGTTGTATCATCCACTCGCTATGCTAGGTGGACGCAGCAGCGAGCAGTGGATTGCGCAATACGCTTCCAGCCACCAGCATCCCGTAAACCGGGCGTGCCACACGCTGGGGATACCGACAATCCTGCTTTCAGTCCCGGTCTTTATCGCAAGCATCTTCGTTCACAGCCTTTGGCCCTACGCGCTCGCCCTTTTTGTCCTGGGATGGATCTTTCAATTCATCGGCCATGCCTTCGAAGGCAAGGCACCGGAGTTCTTCAGCGACTGGCGATTTCTGTTTGTGGGAGTGCGTTGGTGGTGGGCAAAGATTCACGGCAAAGCCTAGCCTCCCAACCCTGAGAACCTCGCATAATCGAAAAGGCTCCTACGTGCTCATGAAATAGAAGACCAATCTGTTTTGCGCTCTCGACCGTATTCCCCAAAAGGAACTCGCGCGCCATTGTGGTGAGCTGATTCGTGATTGCTTTAGGCTTCCTGACTTGGTAAGCTCCGTGAATCCTAGGATCAACATGCATCGCCTGATCGCCAGATTCCTGTTGCTCTTCGCATGCGCGGGAAATCTCGCCCCGCTGGCTCTGGCAGCCGCCACTACAGCGCCTCGGCACGCCTGTTGCGTACGCAAAGGAGTGCATCGCTGCCACGATTCACTGAGTCCGGAATCTACCGACCTCACAATTCGCGCCACTGGCTGTTGCCATCAGGATTGTTGCCGTGCCGTAACTACCGCGCGATGGGCCCGCGTTCAGCCGGCCCCAAGCTGCCTGACCGCGAGTAGTGTCGAAGCCTATCTCGTCCACCAGAATCTCGTTGCTCCCGACACCGAAGGCTCTCGTTTCCAATCCACGCGCGCTCCTCCCGCATCTTCCCATCTCCTTAGCTAAGTCCATAGGCATCCGGGCACGAATCGTATCCGCCGTATCGGCGGATATCTCATTCCTCAAACTGGATGCTGCCATCGTCGTCTATAGCCGCTTCTGAGCCGCAGGTATGCGGCCCGACCACACGAGGAGACTTATGCATTTCCCATCGCGCGTCATTTTATTAATGCCATTGCTGGCGCTGGCTCTAGCCGTGCCCGCGTTCGCCAATATCTACGGCGCCGTCCGCGGCGTTGTGCATGACCCGCAACATCGTCCGGTTCAGGGAACTATGGTGATGCTCAAAGCAAAAGCTTCAGACTTGACCAAGACCGCTACCACTGACGCCAACGGAGACTTCCAGTTCAACGCCGTGCCTCTGGGCGACTACACCGTCACGGTCGCAAGCCCCGGCTTTGAGCAGACCGCGCAGGATGTTACCGTGATCTCGGGAACCGTGCCCGTTGCCCATTTTCAACTCAAGCTGGCATCGGCTCACGAAAATGTAACGGTCTCCGCGGCGCAAGCCCTCGCTCCCACAGACAGTGCGACGCCCATCACCCTCGTCGATAGCCTCGACATCGCCCGAACGCCGGGCGCCGACCGCTCCAACAGCCTGGCGATGATTACCGACTACACGCCCGGCGCCTACGTGACTCACGACATGCTGCACATGCGGGGCGGCCATCAGACCACGTGGTTGCTTGACGGCATTCCCGTCATCAATACGGCCATCGCGCAGAACGTAGCTCCGCAGTTCGATCCCAAAGATCTCGAGTATGTGGAAGTCAACCGCGGCAGTTATGGCGCGGAGTTCGGAGACCGCACCTACGGAGTTTTCAACGTCGTTCCACGCACCGGCTTCGAGCGCAACAACCAGGCTGAACTCGTCCTGAGCGCCGGAAATTTCTACCAGACCAACGATGCCCTCAGCTTCGGAAGCCATACCAAGAATTTCGCTTACTACGCCAGCGTCAACGCGAACCGCAGCAATCTCGGCTTGCAGCCGCCCGTGCCGCAGGTCGCGCACGACGGCGACAACGGAGTCGGCGGCTTCGCCTCTTTCATCTTTAACGTCGATCCATCCGATCAGCTTCGCCTAGTGACCTCTCTCCGCCGTGACTATTTTCAAATCCCCTACGATCCTTTTCCCAATGACATCGAAAATAACCCCGCGAGCGGGCAGTACACGCCCAGCATCGGACTGCGCGACGGCGAGCACGAATCCGACGCTGGCGTTCTTTTCACCTGGCTGCACACTTTCAACGCGCATCTCATGGCCACGGTCTCGCCCTTCTACCACTACAACCGCGGCAACTACGATGGCAATCCCAACGACGTTCCCATCGCCACCACCGAAGATCGCGGCTCAACCTATGCGGGAGGTCAAGCCAGCGCGGCCGCCAACTACAAGAAGAACGATCTACAGCTGGGCTTCCTCAGCTTCTACCAGAGCGACAATCAGACTTTCGCCGCGGCCTTTAACGACGGCAGCGGGTTTCCGGCGATCCGCGACAGCGAACATCCCACCGCGAATTTCGAAGCCTTTTACATCGACGATAAATTCAAGCCTTTTCCCTGGATGACGCTTTCCGCCGGCATTCGCCCCACGCGTTTCTCAGAAGGCAACTTCGCCGTCACTTCCGCCGCGCGGCCAGTGGACGAAACCGCCATTCAACCTCGTTTCGGCGCCACCGTCACGGTGCCACGAGCTGGATTGGACGTTCCGCGCTTTCTACGGACACTACTACCAGGCTCCGCCAATCGAAACCGTCTCCGGTCCGGCGCTTATCAATTACGTTCAAGGCCAACAGCTCGGATTCGCCACGCTCCCCGGCGAGCGCGACGAAGAACATCAATTCGGCGTGACCATTCCTTACCGCGGATGGGTGCTCGACGCCGACAACTTCCAAACCAACGTCACAAATTTTCTGGACCACAACAACATTGGAGCGTCCAGCATTTTCTTTCCTCTCGCGGTCTCGCAAGCTCTAATACGAGGATGGGAGCTGACGCTGCGCTCTCCGCGCTTCGCTCACCGTGGCCAAATGCATCTCGCCTATTCCAATCAGATCGCCGAGGGCGCTGGCACGATCGTCGGCGGGCTCACCGATTTCTCGTTCTCGCCCGAACTCAGTCCTCTCGACCACGACCAGCGCAACACGCTGAATGTGGGCGGCGACTTCACCCTGCCGTGGCACGCTTACGCCTCCACCAATGTTTACTACGGCTCGGGCTTCCACAACGCCTTTCCCGGCATGCCCTATCCCGGCGATTATCTGCCGCGGCACACCACCTTCGATTTCTCACTCGGCAAAGATTTCGGCGAGCGCTTCACCGCGTCGCTAACAGCGCTAAATGTAGCCAACCGTCGCGTCGAGTACGACAACAGCCTGACCTTCGGCGGCTATCACTGGAACAACCCGCGCGAGATTTATGTGGAACTGCGTTATCGCTTTCATTACTGAGAATCAGGAAAACGATGATAGCGACAGCGAAAGAAGTTTTCATGTGGTGACAGCCGCCCTCGGCTGTCCATCGAGCGGAGTTCGATCAGCTTTGATCACCACGAAGCCTCATCGGAGATAATAGAAAGTCAAAACATGAATAGCTCACTTAGCTCTCGCGCGCGACCTCTAATTCTTTTTCTTTTCCTCTGCCCGCTGCTAACGTTCTCTGCCGCCTGCAACCGCACAAAATCGCAGAGCGCTGCGACAGCGAGCGACTCCGGCACGAAGCGCTATCCCTTCAAGGGCAAAGTAATCTCCATCGACAAGAACGCCGGCACCGCCAACATCGACAACGAGCCCATCGCCGGATTCATGGACCCGATGGTGATGCCTTACACCTTCAAGCCGCCAGCGCAGATCGATCAACTACAGCCCGGCGACACTATCACCGCCGACGTCGTGGTCGAGCCCGAGAAATACTGGTTGGAAAATGTCAAAGTCGTTAATCACTCGAAGACCTCTGCCGGCCTTCCGACCGCGACCTTACACATTCCCTCGCCCGGAGATGAGGTCCCGGACTTCCAACTCATCAACCAGAACGGCCGGCGCATCTCGCTGCACAGCTATCGCGGCGAGACCGTGTTGCTCACTCTCATCTACACGCGCTGCCCGTTTCCTGATTTCTGCCCGCGCGTCAGCCACGAATTCTTGACCATCAACCGGCAACTGCAATCCGACCCCGCGCGTTACGGGACGACACACATGTTGAGCATCAGCTTCGATCCCGCACACGACACGCCGAAAGTTCTGCGCGCCTACGGCTTCTCTTGCGCGGCGAGTAAAAACCCCGCACTCTTCACGCACTGGGAATTTTCGGCGATTCCGCAAGCGGAGTTGCCGGAGTTTGCCAATTACTTCGCGCTCACCTACAACGAAGAAGGTGGACTGATCACGCACACGCTGAGCACCGCGGTGATCGCTCCGAACGGGAAGATTTTCAAGTGGTATCACGGCGCCGATTGGCAAGCGTCCGATGTGCTGCAGGATATAGCCGCGGCTCACGCCGCCAGTTGAGGACTCTCTGCCGCCGGGTCTCGGAAGGGCGACTGGCCGCGCCTTTACGAACTCCGTGAGCATTTCTGTCATCCTGAGGTCCGCGTTCTTTGCGGGCCGAAGGACCTGTGTACTCGCCAGCGGCGCAAGCGCTGCGGGCAACTTACAGAGGTCCTTCCTCGGGAGTTGCTGGCTTCGCCTGCGACTCCGCTTCGTCAGGATGACAGGGAGAGTGGGATAATCAGGAAGGGCAAATGAGATACCTACTGATAGTGCTGGCGCTGCTCGGGATCACCGCTTCCAGTCTAGCCCTGCGCGAG
The DNA here is from genome assembly GCA_963789875.1 of uncultured Acidobacteriaceae bacterium. GTDB lineage: Bacteria > Acidobacteriota > Terriglobia > Terriglobales > Acidobacteriaceae > Sulfotelmatobacter. The sequence continues at coordinate 1,437,984 of CAWBMI010000004.1, forward strand.
CACTACCGCACCGAGGGCGACTCGCCCTGCAGCATCAACGAACGCTGGGACTGCGGCATCGTCAACCACAGCCCTTACGCCGTCCAATGGGGCATTCCGATCGCATTCTTCGGCATCGCCGGATACGTGCTCATGGGCGCGCTAGCCTGGCGCCGCGCCTATCCACTCGTGCTCGCCGTTGCGCTCGCCGGACTCGCCTACTCTCTGTATCTGGCGCACGTCGAAGCCAAGATTCTTGGTGTCTGGTGCATCTACTGCGTAATCTCCCTGGCAGATATATCGCTGATCACGCTGCTGGCGCTGGGAACCACGCTTGCTTCGCTCTTCGGCAAGGAATCCAAAGCCACATAAAGGAAGCCGCCCAGAGAGAAGCCTCGGCTGCCTAACAAGGCAGCGAGAGAAAGTTTCTCCTACCGTCGACAAACAGGCCCCTGAGGAAAAATTGACGAAGGCCCACCATTCGCCTAAGATTAGCCTCGCCTCGGTGGGCGATTGACCGCAGGCCAGCTAGCTTTCTCGGCCCTCAGCCAAAATGATCGGCACAACCGTCTCTCACTACCGCATCCTCGAAATGCTCGGCGGCGGCGGCATGGGTGTGGTTTACAAAGCTGAGGACACGCTGCTGGGCCGCTTTGTAGCCCTGAAGTTTCTTCCAGACGATTCCTCTCAAGACCCCCAGGCTCTGGAACGTTTTCGCCGCGAAGCCCGCGCTGCCTCGTCACTGAATCACCCAAACATCTGCACCATCCACGAGATCGGCCAGCACGAGGGACATCTCTTCATCGTGATGGAGTGCCTGAGCGGCCAGACCCTTAAGCATCTGATTCACGGTAAGCCGATGGAACTGGAAATTCTGCTCACGCTCGCGATCCAGGTCGCCGATGCCCTGGATGCCGCCCACAGCAAGGGAATCGTCCACCGCGACATTAAGCCGGCGAACATTTTTGTCACCGACCGCGACAACGCGAAGATTCTCGACTTCGGCCTGGCGAAGATCGCCCGTGCAGCCCGCCCCACCAGTGGCGACTCTCAGACCATCGCCGACGCCGGACTCGAACTTACCAGCCCCGGCACCGCGGTGGGGACCGTCGCCTACATGTCGCCTGAACAGTTGCGCGGCAAAGAACTCGATGGACGCACCGACCTTTTCTCCTTCGGAATCGTGCTCTACGAAATGGCCACCGGCACGCTCCCGTTCCAGGGAGAAACATCCGCCGTAGTCACCGAAGCGATTCTCAATCGACAGCCCACGGCGGCCACGCGCCTGGTTCCCGCGTTGCCTCAGAAGCTCGAAGAGATCATCAACAAGGCATTGGAAAAAGATCGCGATATGCGCAGCCAGAGCGCCGCCGAACTGCGCGCCGATCTCAAACGCTTCAAGCGTTCGCTCGATTCCTCCCGAACATCCGTAGTCACCGAGGCTGCGCAGTCTTCTTCGTCGTCATCCGCGAAGTTCGCGTCTTCAGGAACCGTCCCGATCCAGAAGAAGAAATTTTCCGGCGCTTTGATGGCAGCGTTCGCTCTCGCGGTGCTCATCGCGGCGGCTTTCGGTCTGTATGCCGGCAAGAAGTTCTTCTCTACCGCTGCCGCCGAGCCTCCTATCTATCGCCAGCTTACTTTCCGCCGGGGCAGCATTCGCGCTGCGCGCTTTGCTCCCGACGGCCAAACCATCCTCTACAGCGCAGCCTGGCAAGGCAATCCGGTGGACGTTTTCACGGCGCGGCCTGAAGCTCCCGAGTCGCGCTCCATGGGCCTCAGCCGCACGCAGCTCATGTCGATCTCTCCCACGTCTGAAATGGCGGTCCTGCTCAACAGCAAAGCTATCGGCGCGTGGGTGAGCATGGGCACTCTGGCGCGTGCGCCTCTCTCCGGCGGAGCGCCGCGCGAAGTGCTCGAACAAGTGCAGTGGGCCGACTGGGCTCCCGACGGCAACAATCTCGCCGTGGTGCGCGACATGGGCGGGCGCAATCGCCTGGAATTTCCCATCGGCAAGCCGCTTTATCAAACCGGAGGCTGGATCGGTCACGCACGCGTCTCGCCCAAAGGCGACCTCATTGCCTTCGCCGACCACCCGCAGCAGGGCGATGACGGCGGTTCGCTTGCCGTTGTCGATATGGAGGGCAAGAAGAAATCGCTCTCCGCCCAATGGTTCACCATTCAAGGTCTAGCCTGGTCTCCAGATGGCAAAGAGATCTGGTTCACCGCGAGCAAATCCGGCACCGACCGCACTCTGTACGCTACCTCGCTCGATGGCAAGCAACGCATCGTAGCCCGCCTGCCCGGCGCGCTCATGCTGCTCGATATTGCGAAAGACGGCCGCATTCTTCTGGTCCGCGCCACCTGGCGCCGCGAATTGCTTGGCCTGGTCGACGGTGATTCCAAGCAGCGCGAACTCTCCTGGCTCGACTACACCTACCCCTCCGATCTGTCTGCGGATGGCAAGACTATGCTTTTCGACGAAGAAGGCGGAGGAGGAGCGCTGGCCTACTCCAAATCCGGCGGCCTGACCTACGCGGTCTACATTCGCAAGACCGATGGCTCGCCCGCGGTGCTGCTCGGCGAAGGCGGCGCTGTGGCGTTATCTCCGGATGGAAAATGGGCCATCTCGCAGACCCAGGAATCACCTTCGCAATTCCGTCTGCTGCCCACCGGCGCGGGCGAGCCGCGCGACCTTACAAAAGACAACGTGAATCACAGTTGGGCGCACTGGTTTCCCGACGGAAAGCGAATCCTGTTTTCAGCCGACGAACCGGGCAAAGGCGTTCGCTTCTACATCTACGAGCTGGCTTCAGGCAAGAGTCAGGCCATTTCGCAGGAAGGCGTGAACGGCACCGCATTCGCGCTCTCTCCCGACTCGCAGCAGATTGCCGCCATCGGCCCCGATCAAAAAGGATACCTGTATCCCGTAGTCGGCGGCGATCCGCGCCTAATCGCAGGAATCAATCCCGGTGAGCAGCCCATCACATGGGCCGCCGATGGCCACTCACTCTACATTTACCAACCTGGAGAATTACCCGCTCGCGTCTACCGCCTCGACATGCAAAGCGGCCAGCGCACACTCTGGAAAGAGCTGATGCCCTCCGACCCTGCCGGAGTAGAAAATATCGGCCCCATCTACATGACCCCCGACGCGAAAACCTGCGTCTTCGGCTACCACCGCATGCTCGCCGACCTTTATCTAGTAGAAGGATTGAAATAACAAGCAACGCGCGTGGCGTCGGCGGCCTCGGCTGTCCGGTGGACCTTTTTATTTTCTGATCCGCGGATTGCCGATCCACTGTTGGCTGTGCTGTGGCGTCGAGTCCGGCTTGATCGCTAATTCAGTGGAGGAACTGCCCTTCTCGCCGCGAGGATGAGATCTGCCCAAGGGACTTCATTACCCCACTCAACCGAGAGTCTCGCCTTCTCTTGCTGAAATACACTCAGGGCCGCAAGCACTTGGCGCGGCGTAGGAACAGTAATCGCTTCGGGGCGAGTGGCGAGCCAGACCATTACCATTGGAATCACCCCTTCGACTGTGCCGTTGTGTCGTTTCGGATCATAGCCAGCCAGGTCCGAAACGTACTTCGCATACGGGTGCCCGTCCCTGACCAACAAGAGCCAATCACGGCGGTCCCTCTTACGTGGAGAGGCCAAGCGGCGTCCCATGGCAATTCCAAGCTCCAGCGGCATGTTAAACCTGGCTAGGTTTTCGTCGCCTTCACCTCTGCAGCGCGACAGATCGTGAATAGAATACTTTGAAGAAAAGACAGCTCGGGCGATGCGATCTAAACGCGATTCTGCCACCGTTCCGGATTCAAGCGCACTTCTAGGCAGAAAGCCACAACAGGTGGCTGCAAAAACTATCGCGTCAAATAACGGCTCAAACTCATCGTCGAAGGGACAGTTAATGAAGACCGATGTAGCTGGGTTGACTGTCAAATTCCCCACGCCGAAATGCTCTCTGGGCCGGCGCGCCGGGCTATTCATCGCCAACCAGTTTGAACCGAGGGGCTAGGGATGCCAAGGATTACTACTATTTTCGCAACTGCTCAGCCTCTGTTACACGCAACGCCTGTGCTTCTTTCTCGATCAAGTTGAGGCGCTGAGATTGCTCTTTCATCGGCGCTTTGCTGCGCCTTACCGAATTCCCTTCGCTGAGCATTCTCGAAATCGCCTTCGCGACCCGTGACCAGTCTGATCCTCGCTCGCGAACCTTCAGCGCTAACGCGTGACGCAAGAACGGGGGTGGTTGGGCATCGCCAACCAATACTGGAATCAGAATTTTACCTTCGTCGGACCATGAATGTTCAAGGGCCAACATGTATTCCTGCTGCAACCAACCGCTCGAAGCACCCGACGGGTGCGACTCCACAAGGAACGCCACCAGCCGTGCTTCCCTGAGCGCCTGAGATATTACTTCGGCGACAGGTTCGCCCTGTTGGATCTCCTTTGGGGCAGACCACACGGAAACGCCAAGCGCCTCCAATTCGGTGGTCAGCACTTCGGCGTGCTTCCGAGAGCGGCGTGAGTAAGATAAGAAGACGTCACTCATAACTTCCATCATATCCCAACTCATCGCATGGTCATCGATTTTCATCTTTCCCATTTGCTTTGGCCCCAGCGTCTTTAGGGAGCCTTCCTTATGCTAGTGCTGCTAGAATCTCTCCCACATGACCCGCATCCAGCGCGCCATCCTAAGCGTCACCGACAAAACCGGCCTGGTGGACTTCGCGCGAATTCTCTCGAGCATGAACATCGAGCTAATCTCCACCGGAGGCACCGCCAAGCTGCTACGCGATTCGGGCATCGCTGTAAAAGACATCTCGGAGCTCACCGGCTTCCCCGAAATGCTCGATGGCCGCGTCAAGACGCTGCATCCCAAAGTGCACGGCGGCATTCTGCATCGCCGCGAAACTCCAGCGCACGTCGCAGCGGTTACCGAGCATGGCATCCAGCCTATCGACATGGTCGTGGTAAATCTCTACGCCTTCGAAAAAACCGCTGCCAAGCCCGGAGTAGCTTTCGAAGAGCTGATCGAAAATATCGATATCGGCGGACCGTCCATGATCCGCTCCGCCGCCAAGAATTTTCATGACGTTGCCGTTGTCACTTCACCCGCCGACTATCCAGCGATCGCCGAAGAACTGAAAAGCAACTCGGGTGCAGTCTCGCTCGCAACTAAATGGCGGCTGGCGCAAAAGGCGTTCGCCACTACTGCGGCCTACGATTCGGCGATAGCGTCAACCCTCGAGCGCATCACCGCTGACTTTCAAATGCCCGAAGACAGAGATGCAGCTTTTCCGCAAACCCTGAGGCTGTCTTTCCAGAAAGCTCTCGATCTACGCTACGGCGAGAACCCTCATCAGAAGGCTGCGATGTACTCCGACGGCTCTAGCTTGGGAGTAGCGAACGCCCGCCAGATTCAAGGCAAAGAGCTTTCCTACAACAATATCGTTGACCTGCAAGCCGCCTGGGACCTGGCGCAAGAATTCAATGAGCCCGGATTCGATCAGCCCTTCTGTGCCATCATCAAGCACACCAACCCCTGCGGCGCAGCCACGGACAAAACTTTAGCCGAGGCCTACCAGCGAGCACTCGAAGCCGACCCCGTCTCCGCGTTTGGTGGCGTCATCGGCGTGAACCGCCCGGTCGATCTGGAGGCCGCCGAAGAAATGCACAAACTCTTCTTGGAAGTGATCGCAGCGCCCAGCTTCGACGAGGCCGCCAAAGCACGCTTCGCCACCAAGAAGAATCTGCGTCTCGTCGAAGTCGCCGCTGCGCCGCAAAAGTGGACTCTGAAAAACATCTCCGGTGGAGTTCTTCTGCAGGACGCCGACTCCCGCCCGTTGCACGACGCCGACCTCAAAGTAGTAACCCAGCGAGCGCCAACGCCCGAAGAAACTCGCGCCATGCTGGTCGCATGGAAAGTTTGCAAGCACGTAAAGTCGAACGCCATCGTCTACGCTCGCGACGGGCAGACCGTAGGCATCGGCGCCGGCCAGATGAGCCGCGTAGACGCCGCCAGGTTCGGGGCGATGAAAGCGCAGCTCCCGCTAAAGGGAACGGTCGCAGCATCCGACGCGTTCTTCCCATTTCCCGACGGCGTGGAAGAAATCGCCAGGGCCGGAGCGACCGCCATCATTCAACCGGGAGGCTCGCAGCGCGATCCCGAAGTAATCGCCGCCGCCGACCGCCTTGGGCTAGCGATGCTGTTCACCGGAGTCCGCCACTTCCGCCACTAGCGCCCCTCTTTGCGGCCTTTGCGCGGCCTTTGCGTTCTTAGCGGTTAAGGCTCTTGTTTTTCTTGCAGTGATAATTTTGTCGCCTACTAATCTTCGCCCTTTACCAATCTTGACAATTCATGCACGCAAGTCCCTGCGGTCCCTGTCCTTTCGAGCCTCGCCCGCTCACTGTTTTTCCCCGACAGCCCGTCGGCAGGGTAGAATAAAAGCACCCCACTCCGAGAGGTCATGCATCCAATCGGTGTGGCTTCGGGAAAGACCAGGGAATCTCGCGGGAAAAACGCGCACGCAGCGTCTAATAATCAAGTCTGAATGAAATCAACTCCAGGTCGTCAGGTCGAGCATGAATAGATTTTTTCTCCACGCATTCATCTTTTCTTTATCTTTATTGGCAGCGTTCGCGGCCGCGCAAACCACTCCTCCGGCGGAATCCAAACCTGCGGACTCCAAAGCCACCGACTCCAGGTCTCCGCAATCGAAGCCAGCCCAGCCACGCAAAGGCGATCGCGCCGCCGCCTACTACCACTACATGGTCGCGCACATGTATGAAGAGCAGGTTACGATTTATGGCCGCAGCGAATTGGCTAACAAGGCGATGGAAGAATATCGGCAAGCCATCGAGGCCGATCCCTCTTCGGAGTTCCTTACCTCGGGTCTCGCCGAGCTCTACGTAAAGACGGGCCGCATCCGCGACGCCGTGCTCGAAGCCCAGGACATTCTCAAGCGCGACCCTAATAACATTGAAGCCCACAAACTGCTGGGCCGCATTTATCTGCGCTCGCTCGGCGATATGCCCGGCAACGGCAACGGCTCTGATAACGTGCTCAAGCTCGCTATCGAGCAATATGAACAGATCGTAAAGATCGAGCCTGACAATGTTGACGACCACCTCCTGCTAGGCCGGCTCTACCGTCTCAACAATGATCTTCAAAAAGCCGAAGTCGAGCTGAAGATCGCGGTAAAACTCGATCCGGATTCCGAAGAAGCGGTCACCACTCTAGCTCTTCTATTCAGCGATGAAGGTGACACCGCACACGCCCTGCAGGTGCTCAGCGCCGTCCCCGATAGCGGACGCTCCGCCAAGCTCTATGCTGCGCTCGGCGCCACCTACGAGCAGCGCAAAGATTACAAGAGCGCGATCAATGCCTACAAGCATGCCATCCAATTAGATCGCGATAATCTTGACGCCATTCGCGGCCTCGCAGAAAATCTCTTGAACGACGGCCAGATTGACGCCGCGCTTGATCAATACAAAGTCATCGCCGATGCCAATCCAGAAGACGCGCAAACCTACCTTCGCATCTCCGAAATTTATCGCCGCCAGGGCAAATACGATCAGGCGCTCGACAGTCTGAAAAAAGCGCAAACCATGGTTCCCGATGCGCTCGAAGTTCCCTACAACATCGCAGTCGTCTACCAGGCACAGGCGCGCTACGACGAAGCGGAAAAAATTCTGCAGGATCTGCTCAAGAAAACCGAGAAGCCCGAGAGTAGCTACTCGCAATCGGACCGCAACAATCGCGGAATCTTTATCGAGCGCCTTGGCATGGTCTATCGCGACCAGGAGAATTATCAGGCTGCGGTCGAGTCATTTCGCAAGATGATCCCGCTCGGCGACGACAACGCCCGCACCGCCTATCAGGACATTATCGATACCTACCGCGAAGCCAAGCAGTGGCCGCAGGCTACCGCCGTCGCGAAGGAAGCCCTGCAGAAGTTGCCCGACGACCGCGACCTGCGCATGGTTCTCGATTCGCAACTAGCCGACACTGGCGATCCCGAGAAGCCGCTGGCCGACGTGCGCTCGCTGCTTAAAGGCAAGCCAGAAGATCGCGAAGTCTATATTCGCCTCGCCATCATGTACACGCGCCTCAAGCGCTGGCCCGAAGCCGAAGAAGCTCTTAACCAGGCTCAGAAGCTCTCGATCAAAGCCGAAGACAAAGAGTACATAGATTTCCTGCGGGGCTCGACCTACGAGCGCGAAAAGAAATACGATCAGGCTGAAACCGAATTCAAGAAGGTTCTCGCCGCCAACCCGCAGAGCGCCATAACTCTGAACTATCTTGGCTACATGAATGCCGATCGCGGCGTAGAGCTCGAAGAGTCGCTGGGCTTCATCAAAGCAGCCGTAAGCCTCGAGCCCACGAACGGCGCTTATCTCGATTCCCTGGGATGGGCCTACTTCAAACTTGGCAAGTACGATCAAGCCGAGGAGACTTTAAATAAAGCGTCGCTGCACATGAGTTCTGATCCAACGGTGCAGGATCATCTCGGCGATCTCTACCAGAAAACCGGCCGCCTGAAGCTAGCCGCCGCTCACTGGGAGCGCGCCCTCGAAGAATGGAATAAAACAGTGTCCTCGGAAGTCGAAACCGATCTGCAAGTCGCGACGCAGAAAAAACTAGACGCCGCCAAAGTCCGTCTGGCCAAGGAAGACTCCGGCACCAAACAGTAAGTCAGCACCCAGTACCGAGTACCTAGATCCCAGCTACCCAATCATCCGCTCGCAACTGGATACTAGGTACTGGGTACTAGCTCCTGCTAGACTTTTCCCATGCTGGCCGGCTACGCGGTGCAGGTGGAGGATTCCCGCGGTCGCCGCTTCCCTGAACCGCCCCACCCCTACCGCAACGACTTTCAGCGCGATCGCGATCGTGTCATCCACGCCCGCGCCTTTCGCCGCCTCGAAGACAAAACTCAGGTCTTCACCCGCCGCTACTCTGACCACTTCCGCAACCGGCTCACACACACCATTGAAGTCGCGCAGATCACCCGCACGGTCGCCGGAGCGCTCGGCCTCAACGTAGATCTCGCCGAGGCGCTGGCGCTGGTGCACGATCTGGGTCATCCTCCATTCGGCCACGCCGGCGAAAAGGCGCTCGACACTGCTATGCGCGCCCACGGCCTTATCTTCGATCACAACCTGCACGCTCTGCGCATCGTCGAAGATTTCGAGCAGCGCTACGCCGCCTTCCGCGGACTGAATCTAACTTTCGAAGTACGCGAGGGCATCATCAAGCATTCGCGCGATTACGATGCAAACGAACATCCCGAACTCGCGGAGTATCTCCTCGACCAGCGTCCTCCGCTCGAAGCCCAGCTCATCGACCTGACCGATGAAATCGGCTACAACACCGCCGACCTCGACGATGGATACGAAGCCCATTTGCTCACGCTGGAACAAATTCGAGAAGGCGTACCGGTCTTTGAAAGTTTTTTCCGCGGAGCGGAGCAAACTTATCCGGACGTGGCCGAGAAACTGAAATTCAATGAAGCTCTGAAAGGTGTGTTCAATCGCCTGACCGGAGATCTAATCACAAATACACAAGCGCGGCTGAAGCAGGCCGGAATCGAAACGCTGGCCGATGTTCGTGCACACCAGGAGCGGATGGCGGCGTTCAGTCCCGCCGTGGCCGCCGAGCGCAAGCAGATCAAAGACTTCCTCTACGAGAATCTCTACTACAGCCCGTCGCTGGCCGGAGAAAAAGACGACGCCGAGCGCATCGTCACCGAACTATTCGATTTCTGGATGAAGAATCCCTCAGCGTTGCCGCACTCTTATCAGGAGAAAGGCGAAAAAGAATCCCTGCCGCGTGTAGTTTGCGATTACATCGCCGGCATGACCGATCATTTCATCATCGAGCAGTACGAGAAGCATTTAAGAGAAACCAAACCTTCACCACAGGGGTCACAGAGGAGCACGCGGTAAACCAACGGCTGCTCGGTATTTCTTTGCGTCCTTTGCGCTGCCTTGGCGTTCTTTGCGGTCAGAGCCTTGGGCAGCCTATCGCACCCAGAAAGCTGTTACTTCCCTGCCACGGCTGCCACCACATCAAACAAAATCCTCGGCCCTCGCCGCACTTCTTCCACGCGGATGCGTTCATCGTTTCCGTGTTCGGTATTGCCCTCTTCGTCAGTCGCAGTGAAAGGATTGAACCCGTACGCATTGATGCCCAGCGGCCGGTAACGCTGGTTCTCGGTGTACCCGCTGGTGATGTGCGGCACCACCGGCGTACCCGGGAAATAGGTCGACGAGACTTTGCGAATCGCGTCATACAGAGATGTATTTGTTGGCGAAAAATTGGCCTCGCGAAATTCCGGGATCATCGGTTCCACCGTAACATTGGGATCGTCGACCACGCGCCGAAGATCGGCCAGCAGTGTCTTGGGATCGCCGCCCGGCAGAATGCGCACATCCAGATTCGCCCACGCCTCGGGCGGAATCACGTTGGTCTGCTCTGAGCCGCGTAGCATGGTCAGAGAAATGGTATCGCGCAGCAGAAAATTCAGCGATTCGTCTTTCTCCACATCCTGCTGAAATTTCTTATCTTCAATCGCCTTGCGGATGTTGCGATAGGCCCGGGCGCGTTCCGGCGGTTCGTAGGGCGCCATGTCGCGCAGAAATTCGTCCACCACCGGCAACACCCGCAGCGGTGTGCGATACGCCAGGATGCGATCGAGCGCGTGTACCAGTCGATTGGGTGCGGAATCCGCATTCGGCCGCGACGCGTGCCCCGGCCTCCCGTGAGCCGTCACGCGCAACCAAAACGTCGTCTTCTCACCCACATCCACGCCCACATACTTCGCCTTGCCGTTCTCCAGCAGATTCTCGCCACCTTCGTTGATCAGAAATTCGGCATTCTCCAGCAGATCGCGCTGATGCGAGATGAACCAGTCACTGCCGCTGCCCTCCGCTTCTTCGTCGGCGACGGCCAAAAAAATCACGTCGCGGTCCAGTTCGATTTTTTCCCGCTTCAGCATCACCATCGCGACCAGTTGCGCCAGGCCTTCATCTTTCATGTCCTGCGCCCCGCGCCCCCAAATCCAGCCGTCCTTAATCTCGCCGCTGAAAGGAGGCACTCTCCAGTGCGCCGCGTCACTGGTCACGACATCCATGTGGTTGAGCAGGATCAGCGGCCGCTTAGCTTCCGCCGAAGTGTGGGGCAGCCGCGCCCAAAGATCGCCGCGTCCCGCCGCATACTCGAAGACACGATTTTCGACGCCTTCCTGATCGAGAATCTTTTTGTAGAAAGCGACCGCGCGCATTTCGTTACCCGGAGGATTGGTGGTATCGATGCGCAAGTATTCCTGCATCCAGCTAACTGCAAGATCAGAGTACTGCTGTAGATGCTCGGTTGGAACCCGCGAGGATGCCAGAAAAGCGGGAGATTCAGTGGACTCGGGAGCTGCAAAAGAAGAAATCCCTGCAAAACCTTGCAATCCAACTAACATAAATGCAATTCGTACGACTGCGATAAGCATTCCGAATTGACACACCCCTGCCGATTTCGTTCCTGACCAGCCCACTTTTTCCTGGTTCGTTCCCAAGTTGCCTCCCATTTTCCCGCCTTGAATAGGCCCACCATGCACGCAGTTTTTATATCAGGTTTGCCAAAATTACCCTGCCCAGCCGACCGAGGAGTACCCGCTCTGCCACTTGAGGGATACAATGTCTTTAGCTATCAATGATTTAGCCTTTCAACTCTAAAGCCCGTTTTGGCATCCGAACTGTAGTAGGAAGGGCAGGGCGGCAATGGTTTGTGCGCCGTCCCAGTGGCACTGATTCAGGTATGCGTCGCGTCAGCGCACACCGGCAAAGCGGTTCGCTTTTGCTCTTCATAGGTCGTAGGATTTTCGGGGACGCAAGTTAAAAATCACGCAACACGCCCGTTTCGGCGTGCTGGAGTGGAGCCCCAAACGCTCCCCCAATTGGAGGAACTTTCTATGAACAGCCGTATGCTTCTCACTTTGCCTTTGGCCGCAGCGCTTGCATTTCCGGCCTTTGCGCAAACTTCGTCTACCCAAGGTCAGGATCAATCCACCACTTCTCAGTCGATGTCGACCGGCTCTACGAATCAATCGACCGACGCCGCCAGCGGCAAGCAGCCATTGCAACCGCCCAGCCGCGAGGGCTTCTGGGGGCGCGTGAATCCATTTGCGCGCAAGAATTACGTCAAGCGGCAGACCGATCCTATTCGCGACCGCGTCAACGAACTCGACGATTTGACCGCCGCCAACGGCAAGTCCATCAAAGACACCGACGCGCGCGCCCAATCCGGCATCAAGCTCGCCTCCGACAAAGCCAACGAAGCCGATCAGCACGCCATCGACGCCGGCAACAAAGCTACGATGGCGCAGCAGAGCGCGCAGCAGGCCAGCACTCGCATTCAGACGGTCGAAACCGTGGTCGGCAATATCGACCAGTACAAGACCTCGAATCAGACCGAAATTCGCTTCCGTCCCGGTCAAAGCGTGCTGAGCAAGAACGCCAAAGATGCTCTCGACGAGATGGCCAATGGCGTAAAAGGCCAGCGTGGCTACATCATCGAAGTGCAGGGCTTCTCTTCCGGCAAGGGTCAGGTTGCAATCTCGAACTCGCAGAAGATGGCCGAGTCCGTGGTCCGCTACCTGGTGCTCAACCACGAGATTCCGGTCTACCGGATCTATCTTGTCGGCATGGGCAACGCCCCTGTTAGCGGTACCGACGAAGATGCCAAGACCAAGCGCATCAGCGGCGGCCGCGTAGAAATCAGCCTCCTCAAGAACGACCTGGAACAGTTGTCCAGCAACTCTTCCGCTCCCACAACCACCAGCATGGATCAGCAACAACAGCCGAAGTAGTCGGCGGTCTTCTCCCCCCCAGAACCCCCTCACGCAAGCGAGGGGGGTTTTTGTTTGTACTTTTATTCGTTTTATGGCGGGTGATGGTGATAGTGAAGCAGCAACATGTGTGCAATGAAGCCTGCGACGAACCATGCAGCCGCTTCCAGAACTCGCTTGAATCGAGGTGTCATGAGAAGAGAATAACCTCATTCAATATCCCTTGTCAGATGCCAGCGCACGAGCGATTACCGCTCATTTGCGAAACTGTTCAGGCTTGATGCCGAGCTGGCTGAGCCGGGATTGAAGCGTAGTTCGCTTCAGCCCCAGCCGTGCCGCTGCCCCATTGGGGCCGCCCAGCTGACCTTGGCACTCGCGCAAAACGCGAGTGATTTTTTCCCGCTCCCTTTCCCGCAGAGTCCCGGTATCGCTTTCCCCACCGCCGCGTAGTTCGCCCAGCGGAGCCTGCAAAACCGAGCCGGAAGTCAGAATCACAGAACGCTCCACAAAGTTTTCCAACTCACGGATATTGCCCGGCCACTCCCATTGCACCAGCGCCCCCATGGTTTTCGATGGAATGCTGCTAATGGACTTGTTCATGCGGCCGGCATAATGCCGCACAAAATGTTCCACCAGAACCTGCACATCCTCGCGGCGGTCACGCAGGGGCGGGATTACGATGGGAAACACATTCAGCCGGTAGAAGAGATCGCTACGAAAATCGCCGTCTTTCACACTTTGCGGCAGGTTGCGGTTGGTTGCGGCCAACAGGCGGAAATTCACTTTTATCGTCTGCGTGCTTCCTAGACGCTCGAACTCCTGATCCTGCAGAACGCGCAGCAGCTTGGGCTGCAGACTCAGCGGGATCTCTCCTACTTCATCCAGAAATAGCGTCCCCTGATCCGCCAACTCCAGGCGTCCAATCTTGCGCGAAACTGCGCCCGTGAAAGCCCCTTTCTCATGGCCAAACAACTCACTTTCCAGCAGGCCCGAAGGAATCGCGGCGCAGTTCAGCTTGATAAATGTCTTCGTGCTCCGTTTGCTCAGGCGATGCAAGGCTCGAGCCACCAGCTCTTTGCCCGTGCCGGTCTCACCCTGCAGTAGTACCGTCGCATTGCTGGGCGCTACTTTTGAAACCTTTTCCATCACTTCTTTCAGAGCGCCGCTGCGCCCGATAATTTCCCCAAATCCGAGTTCGCTATCGATCGTCTGCTCCAGGTAAAGCTTCTCTTCAGACAATTTCTCTTTGGCCAGGCGGAGCTCCTCGGTGATCTCTCGCAGGTGAGTTACGCTGATGCAGGCGCAGGTCAATCCAACCACCGACCCCGCGGCATCGCGCAGGGGTTCGTAGGTGAGATCGCAATACTTGGTCTTACCGTCCACCGTCATCGAAGCCTCGCGCCGTAACCCCTTGCCCGTCTCAAGCACCTGCCGTTTCACAGCGGTCATCCGGTCGGCAATTTCTGGCCCAAATAGTTCCTCGTCGGTCTTGCCCAAGATATCTTCTTCGGACATGCCCTCCTGCGGGTTGTAGACCCAGGTATAGCGCAAGTCGCGGTCTTGGCTGAAAACTGTGGTGGGAGACCCTTCGAGCGCGACGCGGAATCGTTGTTCACTCTGACGCAAGGCCTCCTCCGCCTGCTTGCGCTCCGTGATATCGCTGCAAGTACCCACTAGGCGAACCGGCCGTCCTTCTTCATCGCGAAAAACTTTCCAATGCTCCTCCAGGACCTTGACGCGACCGTCTGCCATGACAATCCGATATTCAACCTTCGAAGGCACACCCTTTTCGAGCGAAGCCTCAAAGGCCGCATCCACTTTCGTGCGATCCTCTGGATGAATAAGTTTCACAAAGTCGGGACGCCTGGGGTGAAAATGGGAGGGGTCAGTCTCGAAGATTCGGTGTGTCTGCTCGGACCAAGTTATCTCAAGACCCGGCAAGTCGGTTTCCCAACTGCCCACTTTTGCCACCGCTTGGGCCTCGATTAAGCGGGCGCTCTCTGTCTCCAATTGCTTCGCGGTCCGGCGCTGCTGTTGCTCACTGATTCGGAGGGCCTCTTCTGCTCGCTTGCGCTGGGTGATGTCCCGAACAATCACCGCGACTCGGTCCACGCCTGCCTTGCCTTCAATCGGAAAGTAAGATAACAATAAGTCCTCTTCCCCCTTCGCAGAGTGGTACTTCGTTTCATAGTGCACGACTTTGCCCCGAAAACCGTCGTCGATGTTTCGCTTGAGCAGCTCAATCTTCTCTTCGGGAACACCCTCCGCGAGCAGGACCTCGCCGAAACTGCGCCCGATGAGTTGTTCTTTCTCCAATCCCCCGGAGCTCAGGGCCGATCGATTCGCCATCACATAGCGATAATCGCGGTCCAGAACCACGATTCTCTCGTCCAGGCCTTCCACCACTCGCTCATACTCCCGCAGCCTCTCTTCCGCTCTCTTACGTTCCGTGATGTCGGCAAACACGCTAATCACGCATAACTCGCCCTGGATCTCAATCGCCTCCGAGGTTCCCAAGCCGATAAGGACTGTGCCATCTTTCCGGCGTAGCCTGGCCTCCACGTCACGGATACTCCCCTCAGCCAGAAGCCGTTTTCCCAGTTCTACCCTTTCCGCCGGATTCATCCAGAGCCCAAGCTCCAATGGCGTGCGCCCGAGCACCTTATCGTGGCGCCAGCCGGTCATGTGTTCGAAGGCGCCGTTAACCTCGATATAACGACCCTCTTCAAGGGTGGTTAACGTGATTGACATTGGGCTGAGTTGGAAAGCCTTGGAGAACTTTTCCTCCGACTTTTTAAGCGCCTCTTCGGTTCGCTTGCGCTCTGTGACATCCTGCAAGACACACGCGATTCGATCGACGGCCGTCGGGCCTTCGATGGGAAAATATGAAACCAGCAAATCTCGTTCGCCAATGCGGGAATATTCGTACTTCTTCTCGTATCGAACGACTTTGCCTTGAAAACACTCGTCCATCCTGGGCTTGAGAATTTCCTCAAACACCACTCTATTTACGAGTTCATCGACCCGACGCCCTATAACCTGCGCGTTCTCCATTCCCCGATAATTCAGGTATGCGCGATTGGCAATCACATAGCGATAATCTCTATCCACGACGACGATCATCTCGTCGAGGCCTTCGACTACCCTTTCGTACTCCCGCAGCCTCTCCTCACCCTGCTTGCGCTCACTAATGTCCTGGACAATGGCCATGTGCCAGCTCGGGATCTGGCCCTCCTCTCCCATGGCCACAATCGCAATTTCGACCCAGCGGATCGAGCCATCAGGACGGACGTACCTTTTTTCCATTTCGTAGTGGCGAACTTTCCCTTCGGCAAGCTCTCTCAACTTTGCGCAGTTCTCCCCCTGGTCGTCGGGATGCGTGATGCTTTGGAAGGTGCGGCTCAACAAGTCTTGTTCCGTCCGCCCAGCGATTTCGCAATACTTCGAATTTACCCCGATGAACCTGCCGGTTGGAGTTTCCACCCAGCAGATGCCCACGGGAGAACGGTCCTGAACCGCGCGATAACGGTCTTGGCTGGCGCGCAACCGCGCCTCAGCCAGCTTGCGCTCAGTCAGATCGCGGGAGATGGCAATCACGTAAACCCGGTCCAACTGCACTCGCTTCATGCTGAGTTCTACGGGAAACGTGATACCATCCTTTCGCCGGTGCGCGCTTTCCATCACCAGTGATCCCGACCGGCGCAATTCCTCTTGAACTTTCGCAGCCGACGCCTCCGTTAGCACGGGATTGATGTCGAACACTTTCATCGATAGCAATTCTTTGCGGCTGTAGCCCAGCTCGGAACACGCTTTCTCATTGACATCGAGAAACTGCAGCGTGTCGGGGTCAACCACCTCGATGGCGTCGTTGCCTTGGTCCACCAAGGTGCGGAACAGCCTCAAGTCTCGAATCGTGCGTTCACCTTCACGCACCTTGTCAAGCAAACTCTCGCTAACTTCGCGCAGCCGTTTTTCCGTCTGTTTCTGCTCGGTGACGTCATGGCCGATGCAGCCCACCATCGGCAACCTGCCGCCTTTGGTTCGCAGCGCGCAGTGATACTCCCAGATTCTGCGCTCGCCCCCGCACGTGATTACCGTCATCCAACCATGCGCTATGCCTGCACTTTCAATCTGTTTCAGGTAGGTATCAACCTCGGCACGAAATTCCGGAGCAATCACTTCCCGCAGGGATAGGCGCAGCATCTCTTCAACGCTGTATTCCAGCACCCGCGCCGCCGCCGCATTCACGGAGAGGATTCGGCCTTCCAGATCGTGGATGCAGCACAGATCCTGGCTGTGTTCCACGAGGTCTTGATACCGACCTTTGGGTTCCGGGAGACTCGGTGGGATGACTTCTGACTCGTCCTCTTGTGGATCCTTACTGCGACGCTTCTTCGGCCAAGGGTGTAAATCCATAACTCCCCTTTGGGCTATTGCGAATTGATTGGATTGCGTGGTTCCCAATACCGCCGCTCTTGCTCGAAATCAGGACCTCGCCGTATGCGAAGGGCCCGCCCCAACTCTGATTGCGGCGAAGTTTAGCAGAACGCCGCCAAAATTGCACAAGCCTGCACTCATGCCCGGCAGCCTTCTTATTCGGGCGCGTATAAGTTTTTGATGCCGTCAGGCCGCAAAAGAGTACTGAGATGACTGAAAAGAAAAACCGCCCGGATCAGGGTAACCCTTCAGGCATACTCGACGTTATGTCTATCCGGCTGTCTTCAGGGCCGGCCAGACTCGCGTTTGACCCTACCCCGCCCTGCGACTAAACTCCCTGTGGAGGAGCCATCTATGAAATCGTTCCCGCGGCTCTTGCTCTTTCTTTCTTGCCTGGCGCTTGCCGCCTACCCAACTTTCGCAGATGACGACCACACCCATCACGAAGATCTGACCGCCGCGCAACTCGGCACTGTCAGCTTCCCCGTGACCTGTGCACCCACGGTACAAAGGCCCTTTGAGCGCGGCGTGGCCCTGCTCCACTCCTTCTGGTACGAAGAAGCCGAGAAAGAATTTCAGCAGATTGCCGGCAACGATCCGCACTGCGTGATGGCGCACTGGGGCATCGCCATGAGCATGTGGCATCAACTCTGGGATCATCCCAACGACAAGCTGATCACCCGCGGTCTGGACGAAGTTCACCAGGCTAAGACGACCGACGGCCCCACTACGCCTCGCGAGAAGGCCTACCTGGCAGCGATATCAGCTTTCTACAGCGACTCCAAGAAACTCGACCACCACGCTCGCGCTCAGGCTTATTCGAGCGCGATGAAGAAGGTTTACGAAACTTATCCCGACGATCACGAAGCCGCAGCTTTCTACGCGCTCTCCTTGTTAGCTTCCGAACCGCACGACGACGAAACCTTCACCAATCGCAAGCAAGCCGCCGCCATCCTTGAGAAACTTTTTGCCATCGAGCCGGATCATCCCGGCGTCGCGCACTACTTGATCCATAGCTACGACAAGCCGCAACTGGCACAGCTCGGACTGCCCGCCGCACGCCGCTACGCGCAGATCGCGCCCGCGGCGCCGCACGCCCTGCACATGCCTTCGCATATCTTCGCCCGCGTCGGCCTGTGGCAGGATGACATCAACTCCAACCTCGCCTCCATCGCCGCCACCCGCAAAACCGCCGCCATGCACATGGGCGGAGAAGGCCACCAGTTTCACGCCATGGACTTTCTGGTCTATGCCTACCTGCAAAGTGGACGCGAGGCCGACGCCGCCAAAGTGATCGACGAAGTCAAGGCCATGCCGAAAATGAAGTCCATGTACGGCGACGACTTCGATCCGCAAACCAACGCGCTCTCCACTTTCCCGGCGATCTACGATCTCGAACTTCGTCACTGGAGTGATGCCGCGCAGTTGCAGGTGGTCCCCGGCGCAATGCGTGGAGATCAATCGGTAACCTATTGGGCGCGAGCCATCGGCGCGGCCCGCAGCGGAAACTTGTCGCAGGCACACAAAGACCTCGAACAGATCGAAGTCATCCGCAAAGAACTGGTAGCTGAAAAGAAGAACGATTTCGCCGAAGGAGTTGGCGAAGACTATCAGGAAGCCGCCGCCTGGATCGCACACGCCGAGGGCAAAGACGACGAAGCCATCGCCAGCCTGCGCCGCCTAGCCGATAAGAACGACAAGCTGGGCAGCGAACCCGAAGGCGTTCCAGCCCGCGAACAGCTAGCCGACATGCTGCTCGAAGCCAAACGCCCGCAGCAAGCGCTAGCCGAATATCAAATCGACCTGAAGCTAAGTCCCAACCGCTTCAATGGCCTCTACGGCGCAGCCCGCGCCGCCGAAGCTGCCGGCAAGCAACAAGACGCCAGCGAATACTACGCCATGCTGCTGCAAGTCTGCGACGGTGGAGACTCGACGCGTCCAGAGCTAAGCCGCGCGAAGCAGTTGGTGGCCCAGAAATAATCTGAGAGCATAGGCATCATGAATCCAAGGCAAATGGATAGTCTTGACACTGTCGAGATGATGATGGTGATCGAGGAAGTCTTGGAAATAGAGATTCCTGGAAATGCTGAGCGATTCGGGAGCCCGCGGCAAATGGTAGATTGCCTGGAACCAATCCTTTTGCGTCGCCGGCCAAACAAGGCAGCTGCGGCGCTACTCAGAAAGCTGGCACAAGACCGGCAGCAACCCGAACTCGCCGAAGGATTAGAAGGGACCTGGAGGCGGGAACAAATCGCTGCGATCGTGCGGGAATGGTTCCGTGACCAAGATTGACTGGTCGTCCATTACAATACAAAGATCGTTTTCACAACCAACACCGCCATCATCCCAACTGCTCCCAAAAGTGCGTTGTACTCCCGATGCTTCAAATACAAATCCAAACTAAATCCCGCCCGTCCCTTCTCAGCACTTGAGCCCGCCGTCAACCGCGGCAACATCTGCGGTACGCGCCGCGCATATTCTTCAAACTCGGGGAAGGTCCTCCGCAAGAATGCCTCTTCATCCCGAATCACGGGAAGATAAATCACAAAGAGCATTGCTACTAACGCCACACCGACCCACCAACTGCGCGCCGCAACGCAGAATCCCAAACCCATCAGCAGCGATCCCAAATACAGCGGATTGCGCGTATACGCGTAAGGTCCGGAAGTAGCCAGCGCTTCATTCTTGCGCACATGTCCCGAAGCCAGCGCGCGAATCAGAAGCCCTGGCGCGATCACAAGCCCGCCGAACAGCATGGATCTCCACGAGGGCCGCGCCAGCCAGAAATAAAGGACGGCAAAAATAAATCCCAGCGGCACCCGAATCCGACGCGCGATCTGTGACCATTCGGCCATGCGTTATGCCGTAGCGCCGCCGTCCCGGCGGCTGTCCAGCGGGCGTCCTCGCCCGCTGTCTCGCAGCCACAGTCGTTGTCGGCCACTTCAAAGACTTCGTGAGCCAGAGTCGGGACGCCTCAAATTTCCACCAGCGCGCCCACGGCGCCCACCACCGCGTCGCTCCCAATCGCCAGCAATCCCTCGTCCGCCGCGGCTCGCCGCGAATGCGAGGTCACACTCTCCGCACTTCTCAACACAATACTCCGCATCCCATAAGGCCCGTTACGCGCCGGATCGGTAGGCCCATAAATCGCCACCACCGGAACCCGCAACGCCGCCGCCAGATGCAGCGGACCGGTATCGCCTCCAACAAACAACCGCGCCCGCCGAGTCAGCGAAATCAACTCCGTGATGCTGCACCTCATCGCGCAACCCGCGCCGCCGCTGGCGTCCTGCGCCGCGCGGACTAACTCTTCTTCACCGGGACCGTAGTTAAAAACGGAACGCAACCCCAGGGCAGCCAGCTTGCGCGCCACTTCACCGTAGCGTTCAGCAGGCCAGCGCTTCGCTCCCCACCCCGCTCCCGGATTCAAAATAGCAAACTCACCGATGCCGGATTCCGCGAGCCGCCGCTCGATCTGATCCTCTGCGCGTGGATCGCACGGCAGATCCCGAGAGACGTCCGCCGGTACTCCAACAGAGTGTTCCGTCAATGCTTCAGCAACGGACAAATTTTGCTCGATCACGTGCCTGCCGGACGCGACCGTCTTACGCGTGTACCACAAGCTTGCGGGAGCCTCTCGGGGCCCCGCGGCTCCATACACCACGTGCGCCCCCGACCACCGCGCCAAAAGCGCCGATCGCATGGCCCCCTGCAGATCAATCGCAACCTCGTAGTGCGCGCCGCGCACGTCGTTCCAGACGGTTGCGATGCGTTGCAAGGTTGAAATCGAATATAAAGATTTCTGCCAAGCCTTCAGATTCACCGTGTGAACTTCATCGACGAGCGGTCGCAAAGAAGAACGGCGCCCGCGCCGCGGAGATCCCGGCCCACACAACAACTCAGCCCATCGCTCTTCGATAAGCCACCCAATGTGCGCCCGTGGAAACGCCTCTCGCAGTGCATGAGCCGCGGGCAGAGTGTGAATCACGTCTCCCATGGCGCTGAGCCGCACAATCAGCAGCCGGTCGAAACTCACGCCCGCCTCGGTACCAGCCGCGAGCGGATAATCTCGCTGGTGGAGTGATTCTTGGCATCGCCGACAATCGCAACGCGACCGCCATGTTCGGCAACTGCATCACGTTCGGGAACAGTTGCCTCTGTGTAATCCGTGCCTTTGGCCTGAATATCCGGACGAAGCTCGCGGATCAAAGCGCGCACATCCAGTTCCGAAAAAATCACGACAGCATCCACATCGGCCAAGGCAGCCACAATCTCAGCGCGCTCTTCCGCCGGCATAATCGGACGCCCCTCGCCCTTCAGCGCTTGAACAGAATCGTCCGAATTAATAGCCACAATCAGCTTGCCGCCCAATTCCTTTGCGCCCCGCAGATAGCGCACGTGTCCCACATGCAGCAAATCGAAATTGCCGTTCGCCAGAATGATGCGCTCTCCCGCGCTCCGCCACCGCTCGGCGAGCTGGCGGATTTCCTCCCGCCCAACAATCTTGTTGTTGTTCATCTTGGCTGTGAAACATTTCCAATAGCAGTTTAGTGAGGCCGAGTCGCTGGCGGAGCCTTCTCGATCGCATGCAACAGTTCTTCGCGCGAAACCGTCGCGGTGCCCCGCTTCATCACAACAATCCCCCCAGCGTAGTTGGCCAATTGCGCCGCCTCTTC
Source organism: uncultured Acidobacteriaceae bacterium (assembly GCA_963789875.1). GTDB lineage: Bacteria > Acidobacteriota > Terriglobia > Terriglobales > Acidobacteriaceae > Sulfotelmatobacter. Next base: position 1,459,921 of record CAWBMI010000004.1, read on the forward strand.
CGTGCTGGCCCCGGCGGCCAAAGCGGCGCTGAATGCCGCAATCACAGTATCGCCGGCGCCGGTCACATCAGTAACTTCGTCCGAACCGTAAATCGGAATATCCACTGGCTGCTGCCCTTCGCTAAACGCAACCATGCCGTCCCGCCCGCGAGTAATCAAAAGCGACTGCAGCTTCATTTGCTCCATTATTCTTTGTCCGGCCTGTCCTAACTTTTCCCAATCGTGGCCGATGCGAAACCCGAGAGCGGCTTCTACCTCGGGTTCGTTGGGAGTCGCCGCTGTGGCGCCAGCATACTCCAGCAAGCGATACCGCGAATCGAGGATCAAAGGCACGAGAACAACGCGCCGCCGACCGGCTTGCCGCAAAGCGTGAACGATCGCCGGAGTTGCCGATCCATAGCCGTAATCGGACACCAACAGCGCATCGGAGGCCCGCAGATATTCTCGCGCCGCCAGAAATAGCTCTCGAGTCAGATGCCGGTTCGGAGGATTCTCCGGCTCGCGATCCACTCGGACGACTTGCTGCCGCGAATTGTGCGTCATCCCCGCGAGGATGCGAGTCTTCGTCACCGTCGTGTAACTTTTTTCCTTCAGCACGCCGCTGACCGGGATGCGCTTGTGTCGAAAGAACTTCAGTAGCAGCCGGCCTGGTTCATCGTCGCCGATCGCGCCCACGGGAAGAACGTTCACACCAAGGTCGGCCAGATTGTTCACGGCATTAGCGCCGCCGCCCGGCACAACCGTTCGTTCGCGGTGTTTCAGAATCAGCACCGGAGCTTCGCGCGACACCCGCGAGATCTCCCCAAACACAAATTCATCCGCCACCAGATCCCCAAGCACCGTAATCGTGACCTTGGGAAAGGCCTCAATAATCTTGCGCAGCCGCTCGGCGTCTTTGAGATGCTTCGTCATCAAAAATATTTGAACCGCATTTTCGAACGATAACTATCCACTGCGAACAACAACTTTGTCGTTCCGAGCGAAGTGAGGAATCCGCTTCCTCGCTTCCTTCCCCACTGCCGCCGTTTGCATTTTCTCACGAGCAGCGGCGACGCTCCGCGATCACGCGCAGGATGGTATCCAAAACGTCAGCCGCGTCGGCCAGTTCCATCGTCACGCGCACTACGGCCAGCGGGGCCAGCGCGTCGAGGTAAGGACCAAGGTTCACCGCATCTTTCTCAGTTGTAATAAAGCCCGTTGCTTCGCTGCGCTGCCGAAGTTGTAGCAAGTCGCGAATATCTTTTTCAGTGTAGAGGTGATGATCCCGGAAAAATGCTTCTGCAACCGGATCGACACCCGCGGTCCGCAACTGAGACAGGAAATTCCGCGGACGCGCAATTCCGCAAAATACAACCGGCCGCGCTGCTATTTCCTGCGGGATATCTTGAGTGACGATCCCCCGGCGCACGCGCCAAACCGTCTTCCCCGCCAACGGAAACGAATCCGCCGACGCTCCCCCGGCCAACACGACGGCATCGGCTCGCGCTAAAGATTGCACAGACTCGCGCAACCGCCCTCCGGGTAACAAGCGATCGCGCGCGTCTTCCGGCGTTACCAGCACGATGTCGAAATCCCGCCCCAATTGCCGATGTTGAAAGCCATCGTCGAGCAGATGAATCTGAGGGCCGAACCGCGACTCGGCAAAACGGCCGGCCTCGTAGCGATCTTCTCCAACCACCACGGGCGTCTGCAGACGGCGCGCAATCAGCAAAGGTTCGTCGCCGAAGTCGCGCGGTAGCCCGCCAGGCTCCACTAGCAAAACACCGCGAGTCTTCCGCCCGTAACCACGCGAAAGAACATCAAAGCGAATTCCTCGCGCCTGCAACAATTCCCCCAGCAGGATTACAAACGGAGTTTTCCCCGAACCTCCCGCCGAAATATTCCCCACGCTTACCACTGAACCCTCCAGCCATTGCGAACGCAGCCAGCACCGGTTATAGAGCGCATTCCGCACTCCTACTACGCCGCCGTAAATTGCCGACAATGGATTCCACTTCATGGCCGCGCCAGCAATTCTTCCAGAGCGCTCACCGTGCGCGCGGTTGCGCCCAACTGCGATTGCATAGCCTCCGCCGCGCGATGACCTAAGGCTCTCCGTTCTGAATCATTGGCCAGCAACTCGAGAAACATCAGCGGCAACTCCGCCGGACCGACCACCCGCACCGCATCCCGGCTCTGAAACAGATTCACAATGTCCCGAAAATTCTCCGTGTGATTGCCTACCACAATGGCGACGCCATGTTGCGCGGGTTCGATGATATTGTGCCCGCCGCGAGGCACCAGGCTTCCGCCAACGAATGCAACGTCAGCCAACGCATACAGCGCAGCCAGTTCTCCGATCGTATCTAGCAGAAAAACTCCGCCAGATAAAGCCTCGCCACCCCAACCAGACCGCCGGTAGTATCGAATCGACACCTGTTCCAGCAGCGCGGCCACAGTCGCGAAGCGCTCCGGATGCCGCGGCGCAAGGATCATGACCGCCCGCGGATTCTGCACCAGCAAATTCTCAAACGCCATCAGCAGCAGCGACTCCTCTCCGTCCACGGTGCTGCCGCATACCAGCACCGGCCCGGCCGCGTTCGCCGCGATCGACTCTCGCAGCCGCTTAACCACTGGCGGCGCGGCTGGCGCGGGAAGATCGAACTTCAAATTCCCGGCCACCTGCACGCGCTCGGGGCTGGCTCCGATCTCCTTCAGGCGCGCAGCATCCTCCGGCGTCTGCGCTAAGAACAAATCCACGTTGTCCAGCACTTTTCCAAGCAGGCCGCGAAATCGCCAGTAGCGCGGCAGCGACCGGTCCGAGATGCGGGCGTTTACTACCGCGATCCGTGCGCCACTGGCGTGCGCCAGCCGCATGAAGTTGGGCCAGAACTCAGTTTCGGCAATCACAACAAGCTGCGGCCGCAGCGCTCGCAAATAAGGCCTGATCGCAAAGACGAAGTCCATCGGAAAATAAAACACGTTCCCCTCGCCGAAGCGCTTGCGAGCCAGCTCTTGTCCGGTATCGGTGGTCGTCGACACAAAAACGCGATGCTGGGGAAAGCGCCGCTGCAACTCTTCCACCAACCCGGCAACTGCCAGCACCTCTCCCACTGAAACCGCGTGCACCCAGATCACCGGTTCTGCAGCCTCCGGCAACCGCAACCGCGAAGCCACGCGCCCCAGCCTCTCCCCGAGGCCTGAGCGATACTTCCCATGCCGCACCATCTGAAAAATCCAGTAAGGCAGCCCGGCCAACATGGCCAAGCCCAGCGCCACACTGTACAAGAAACTGTAAAGAGAAGAGATCAAGTGCAGCCATTCTAAACAAAGATCGAAACGAGCGAAGATCGAACTGAGAGATGATCTACCCTGTGTGCCTCAGTGTCCCCTGTGGTGGAGATCTTAAGGAAGCATGTGCGGGGCAAGACGAGAAGGAGTAGAAGAAGTTCTATAATCGGTCCATGAAGGCAGCAGCGAACGTGAAGCAAGCCGTCGTTCTTGCAGCACTGATGTTGGCCGCGATACTTCTACCGGCGAAAGACTTCGTGAAGCCCGCGGCGCAGCCCGCGAAGACCTACGCCGCACACGACGATCATGCCAACGAAAAGGTAGCCATCGCCGCCGACCCGTACGACACAACCGAGAAGGCGAAGATCTTCTCCGTGAAGTTCGCCGAGCACGGATTCCTGCCCATCTTCTTTATCGTTAGCAACGACGGCGGTCAGCCCATCTCCATCGCCAACATGCAAGTCACGCTGACGACCGCGAATCGTGACAAGCTCACGCCCACCGCGCCCGAGGACATGTACCGCCGCCTCAACAATCCGCGCACCAACACCAACGCACCGTTGCCCTTTCCGATACCGCAGAAGAAGGTAAAGGGGACTATCACGCAGAAAGAGCGCGACGACATCGAGTCCTCGCAATTCGCCGCCAAAGCCGTTGAGCCTCACGCCACCCAGTCAGGATTCTTCTTCTTCGATGTCGAAGGCATCAACGAACCACTCGCTAGTGCGCACATCTACGTCACCGGAGTAGACGACGCAAAAGGCACGGAGTTGATGTACTTCGAGATTTTGATGGCGAAGTAGGCGTGTGGAGTGGACACTCCTTTGCGTAGCCTGATTTTGATCTGACCCGGCGGGCCCATCCTTCCGATGAGCTGGGACCATAGCCTCATCTACTCGCTCGCCAGCAAAACCTCAGGATGCTTGCCCGCGACGGATAGTAGCTTCAACGTTGCTTCGCGGGGCCGCCGCACCCCCTGCTCCCAACTTTCCACCGCATTGACACTGACGTTAATGATGCGCGCAAAACCCGCCTGGCTAACGTTGAACGATTGCCGGATCGCGCGAATCTGGCCCGGGCTTAATGGCTTCGGCGGAGGCGGCAACTGGCTAACGCGCAACATCGTTTTCTTTCCTTGCTCGTAATCGAGCGCGTCCGACAAAGCCTGTTTAAGATCACTAAAAATCTTGACCTTCTTCTTTGCTCCCTTAGTTTTCATTGAACCTGCTGTCCCCCTCTTGATCCTTTAATCGTACTTACCCATGTTCGTAGCGCTTTGCGTTCATCGGGCGACAGGTCTTCCTGCTCATCTTTGTCCAACAAATACAGCAGATGAACCTGGTCGCGATGCGCCAAATGCAAGAACAATATCGGAATCCGCTTCGCTTTCCCTTACTGCGCGTTGGATTCGAACATCGTGCCTTACGAATCCCGCCCAGCCCCTGCATCAGATCTCCTCGTTCGGGATTCTTAAGCAGGTCGGCTTGTATCGAATTGAGCACATCTAAAGCCGACGCACCCGCCAGCCGGTGTAACCGCGCGGTAAAGACTCTCGATTCAATGTATACCACTAAGTGGTATATACCACATAGTGGTAGTAGTCAAAAGGTCAGCAGCGAAGGCTTTATAATCACCGAATATGTCGACCGCCGCCGACGCTCCCGTCGCCTCGCACGCCGCCTACGAGCCCGTCATCGGGCTCGAAGTACACGTCCAGCTTCTGACCGCGTCTAAGATTTTCTGCTCTTGCTCTACCCGCTTCGGCGCGCCGCCGAACACGAATGTTTGTCCCGTATGCCTGGGAATGCCGGGGGCTCTGCCGGTGCTGAACCGCAAGGCTGTCGAATTCGCTACTCGGGCCGCGCTGGCTTTGAATTGCCGCATCAATGAGACTTCGGTTTTTGCGCGCAAAAATTATTTCTATCCTGATCTGCCCAAGGGATACCAGATTTCGCAGTACGACAAGCCGCTGGCTGAGTTTGGATTTATTGAGATCGGTGCAAGGGGGAAAGACGCGGACAAGAGTGTCCGCGCCACACGGATCGGGATTACTCGCGTGCATCTCGAGGAGGACGCGGGCAAGAGCTTGCATGAGGGCTTTCCCGATTCCGAGGAAAAGACCGCCATCGACCTTAACCGCACCGGCGTGCCGCTGATCGAGATCGTCAGCGAACCCGATATTGCTACGCCCGACGAGGCTTACGAATACCTGACGCGCTTGAAGGAGATCATTCTTTATATCGGCGTCAGCGACTGCAACATGGAAGAAGGCTCGCTGCGCTGCGATGCCAACGTGAGCATTCGCCCGCGCGGGCAGAAAGAGCTGGGAACGAAAACTGAAATCAAGAATGTGAATTCGTTCCGATTCATTCGCGAGGCGCTCGTCTACGAGATTGCGCGGCAGATTGACGTGGTCGAAGGCGGCGGCAAGATCACGCAGGAGACTCGCCTTTACAATGCGCACGAGGGCAAGACCTACAGCATGCGCTCGAAAGAGCAAGCACACGATTACCGCTATTTCCCGGAGCCCGACTTGCTGCCGCTGGTGGTCGATGAGAAGTGGAAGGCCGAGATCGCACAGACTTTGCCCGAGCTGCCGGAGGCGCGCCGCGCGCGCTTCGTCAAAGACTTCGGCATTACCGAATACGACGCGCGGGTGCTGACGGGCTCGAAGTCACTGGCCGATGAGTTTGAGGCGGCGGCCAAGGCGGCGAAGAATCCAAAACGCGTGGCGAACCTGGTGCAAGGCGAACTCATGGGCCGCCTCAAGGCCAAGGGCATCGAGATCGAGCAGTCACCGATTTCGATGAGAGGCGTGGCGGCATCCGCCGATCTGGTCGAGAGCGGCGCTATTTCGGGCAAGATGCTGAAAGATCTTTACGACCTCAGCTTCGAGCGCGGAAAAGATTTTCCCGCGGTCTACGAAGAAGAAGGCCGGCCGCAGCAATCGAGCGACAGCTCTGCGCTGGAAAAGATCATCGACGACGTTCTTGCAGCGAATCCCAAGCAGCTTGAGCAATATCGCGCCGGAAAGACGACGATGCTGGGATTTTTTGTGGGGCAGGTCATGAAAGCGTCCAAGGGGCAGGCGAATCCGCAGCTGGTGAATGAGTTGTTAGCAAAGAAGTTAAGTGTGGGACCGGGTCTCTGACCCGGTCAGGCCCGCAGGGCCGCCATATATGCAGCCGAAGTACGATTACCGCCGTCGTCTTCCGCATCTCCAGAAGGACGATCATCCACTTTTCGTGACCTTTACCTCCAAACATAGGTGGATACTTCCCGCCGCGGCGCGCGACATTGTGTTCGAATGCTGCTTAAGAGACAACGAGATCAAGCTTAACCTGCATGTTGCCGTAGTCATGCCCGACCACGTCCATTTGATCTATTCTCCCTTGCGCCGGGAAGATGGCTGGAGCTACAGCTTGCCGGAGATCATGAAGGCTATCAAGGGACCGGCGGCCTGGCGAATCAATCATCTGCTCCGGCGCACGGGGCCGGTTTGGCAAGAGGAGTTCTTCGATCATGTGCTGCGGTCGAACGAGAGCTTGGTCGATAAGGTGGATTATGTTTGTGAGAACCCGGTGCGGGCGGGTTTGGTTCGAGCCGGGACTGAGTACCGGTGGCTGTGGAAAGGCAAGATTCCCATCCTTTGACTCTCTGGCAACGAAAGACAAGCGGCCTGCGGCCGCTGACCGGGTCATAGACCCGGTCCTACACATTCCCACATGTGACTTACGTAATCTGATTCGCTTCTTCTGTTCTCGCTACGATGATGCTGGAGCGCTTTCATGAAAATCAAGCTTGACCGCATCATCAGTATTGCGACGCTACTTGCCGCCGTTGCGGCGATTGTGCTGGTGTTAAAGAAGCCGGCGGTCGTGGTGCAGCCGCAGGCTCCCGCTGGCGCGGCGCACGTGCAGAGCTTCGAACAAAAGGCCGGGCCGGCCGAGCCCGTTGCACAAACGGCGCCAGCCACTTCCTACAGCTCGAATTATCTCCCGCCGCAGAATCAGACTTCTTCCAATTCGCAAGCCATTCCGCAATCGAGGGGCGATGCTCACAACTCCGATGAAGTCGGCAACGTGCTCAGCAAGATGCTGGGTGCCGCCGGAGCGGCGGGTGCGGGCGGTCTCTCGCCCGATGCTAACCTCGGCAGCGGAGAACCCAACATCAAAGATCAGCAGGTCACTTACGAGGGCGATGTGGTTCACGGCCGCTTTCTTACCGAGATCGCGGGCAAAGACGTGTGGGTGACGATCTCCGGACACATGGGCTCGAAAGATGGATATGCGACGTTCGAGCCGACCCAATTTAAGGTGGGCGATACAGAAGTGCCTGTGTCGCTGGTGAATCCTTTGTTGCAGAAGAAGCTGGCGGAGCAGAAGGACCGCATGAAGCTTCCGGAGTAGGCTGTGGTGGAAACTCCTTCTTGGAGTCTCGGGCGGTCAAAGTAGGTCAGGCAAACTCCGATCCTGTCTATACAATCCCTACAACACGATTCTCGGATGCCACTTTCGCATACCATTTCCCTGACTCTTTGATAGTGCGCTTTTGATTCTTGAAGTCCACATAATTTAGGCCGAAGCGCTGGCCGAAACCTTCGGCCCATTCAAAGTTATCCAGTAGAGTCCAGGCGTGATAGCCGCGCACGTCGGCGCCATCGGCGATGGCGCGGGCCAGCGCCTGCAGATAATCGCGGTGATACTGAACGCGGCGGCCGTCACGAATGGTTTTGCTGGCATCCGGGCCATCGTTGTAGGCGCAGCCACTCTCGGTAATTTCGATCTGTGGATGGTTGAAATCGCGGCTGATGTGCATGACCATGTCATAGAGCGCCTTCGGCCAGACCTCCCAGCCAATATCGGTTTTCGGGCCTTGCTCGCCTCCGGAAAGCTTCACCGGAAACAGCCACTGTTGCGTGTGCGAAATTCTTTCCAGCGCGGTGGGGGCCGAAGCGATCGTCCGGTAGTAAAGGTTAATGCCGACGAAGTCGAGCGGCGCCTGCATCTTTTCCAGATCGCCGGAGCGGATGCCCATGGTAGTTTCCGGCAGAAACGCAAGAGCTTCTGGGTAGCGTCCTTTGAGCGCCGGCTCGAGAAACCAGAGATTGTAGATGGCGTGCGCGCGGTCGGCGGCCAGCTTGTCTTCTTCCGTGTTAGTGGCGGGCTCGCAGGGCGACATGCTGAACGCCGTTCCTACCCGCGCCTGCTTGCGGTGGGACTTCAAGGCGTGAAAAGCCGCGGCCTGCGCCAGGTTTACGGTGTGCGAGGCGCGCAGAAAATCGATGATGCTGCTGCGGCCCGGGGCATGGGTGCCGTCGAGGTATCCGTTATAGGTGAAAGCGAGGGGTTCGTTGAGCAGCACCCAATCGGAAACTCGATCGCCGAGAGCGCGCCCAACCATGTAGACGTAGTCGGCGAAGCGGGCGGCTGTTTCGCGATTGGGCCAGCCTCCATTATCTTCGAGAGCCTGCGGCAAGTCCCAGTGATAGAGCGTGACCAGTGGACGCACTTTTGCTTCGAGCAGCACATCGACAAGGTGGCTGTAAAAGTCCATGCCCTGCGAGTTCGCCACTCCGGAACCGGAGGCCTGAATGCGCGGCCAGGAAATCGAAAAGCGATAACTGTTCAGATTCATGGCTCGCACGAGATCGATATCCTGGCGCCAGCGCTTAAAGGAATCGCAAGCTGTGTCGCCGTTGCTGCCGTCTTTAATTTTTCCGGGCGTGTGCGCGAAACGATCCCAGATGGATTCGCCTTTGCCGTCGGCCTTCCAGGCTCCTTCGATCTGGTAGGCAGCGGTAGCCGCCCCCCAGTAAAAATTCTTTGGAAAGGAAATCTCGGCCGAGGAATCGAAATGGAGCGCGGGAGAAACCTCACGAGAAGCATTAACCGGCGCGGAATTCACGGGTCCGGCGGCATTCGACGATACGCTGCATGCCGGAAACAGCGCAGCCGGCAGCGCCGCGGCGACGGCGGAAGCGACGGCGGATCGCGCAAACTCACGGCGTGTCAGACGCAAAATGGAATAGGCTCCTGCAAAGTAGGTTTCACTGAAGTCAATTGTGCTTGATTAACTTCCCGGTCTTCTGCCCGGTAAGGGAATTGTACAAAGTCTCCAGAAAAACGTCCTGAGTTACCATCTCCCCGGCGTACTTCTTCCACGGTTCGAGCAGCCTGGCCTGCTTCATCTGCTCCAGCGTCTTGCCCTCTTTTAAGGCCGCCTGCACCACTTCCCGTGTCCCCTTCAGCATGACAACATAGGCCCGCATGTCGTCGATGCTTGAAATGGGACCATGCCCGGGAATCACCTTCGCATCGGCCGGCAGTTGTGAGATGACACTTTCGACCGCGCTGATGATCCCATTGATGCCGCCACCCGACTCCACATCGATAAAGGGAAAGCCGTAAGTAACGAAGTCATCCCCCATGTGTACGACGTTGGAGTGTGGGAAAAAGATGATGGAATCGCCGTCAGTATGTCCAGCGGGGAAATAGAGGGCGCGAATGTCTTCCCCATTCAGGTGCACGGTTACGTCATGGTCGAAGGTAAGAATCGGCAGAGCTACGTGGGGCGCGGGTTTCGTATCGATATGAACGGAGCCGCCATTGCCGCCGCCACCGCCACTCTCAAGGCGCTTGCGCACGTTGTCCTGGGCGATAATCGGCGCTTGCTTTTGAAAGTAAGCGTTGCCGCCGGTGTGATCGGGATGAAAGTGTGTATTAATAATGAAGCGCACGGGCTTGTCAGTAATGCCTTTGAGCGCGGCCTGAATCTTGTCGGCCAGCGGAGCATATTGATCGTCGACGATCACGATGCCATCGTCGCCGACCGAGGCCCCGATGTTTCCGCCCGCGCCTTCGATCATGTAAACAGTGCCCGCTACTTTCGTGACCTTCATTTGTACCTTGCTGAAATCCTGGTCCTGAGCGGTGGCCGGGAGGCTGGCCGAGATTGCAAGCGTGAGGACGGCGGAGGTAATAACGATGGTCAAGGGGCGCATGAGTATCCTCATTTCTATTTCGACCACGGGCTGACATTTTAAACCGGAAAGGGAGAGTGCGCTCGCTGCACCAAAGGCGCGATTCGCTGAGAGGCTGCAAGCTGTTCGGCCGTTCGCCTGCAGTTAAACCAGCACGAGCGGAGCAACCGGAAACTTTCGTCACCGTTCAGAAGGAGCATTATCATGCACATTCATGCCAATCAGCCCAATCCCAACGTTCAAACGGATGCTCTTTACGCGGAGAGCAGGGCTGCCGCCAAACAGCGAGCCGAGCGCACCCGAAAGAAGTTGCTGGAGTCCGCCTCAGCACTGGCTGGCGAAGCTTCCGACGAGGATTTTGTGGTCGAGCTAGAATCCTTGAAAGAATCTGAAGAATAGTTAATCTCGGAACTGCTGGGGCTACTCCTCAATAGGTTTAACTATCTGCCCTCTCAACCCTTTCCCACATGGGATAAATAGGATCGCATGGTGGTTCGAGACTCCCCGCATGGCTTCGCCTCGCACGTCACTTGAAAAACTCTCCTCGCCGCTTTCCAGTAAACTGAATTTTCTTTGAAAACCATTGGACACATTCTGGCGCGCTACACCGCGTGGATCTGGATGCTGCTGCATCACCTGGGAATCTGGGGAGTGTTCGTAATCGCCTTCGCGGATTCGGCGCTGCTGGGCATGCCCGTGGACGCAATCGTAGCGGCGTATGTTTACCAGGATCGCAAACGCCTGCTCTTTTACGTGGTGATGGCATCGCTCGGCTCGGCGCTGGGCAGCATTCCGCTTTATCTCATCGGATACGCGGGCGGCGAAGCCCTGCTGCGCAAGCGCATTTCGGAAGAGCGTTTTCTGCGCATTCACCGCTCCTTCGAGAAGCACGAATTCTGGGCGCTGATGTTTCCCGGGATGCTGCCTCCGCCCATGCCCTTCAAGATTTTCGTGCTTGGCGCGGCAGTGTTCGAGATGCGTTTTCGCGATTTTCTGGCCGCGATCTTCGCCGGAAGATTCGTTCGCTTCTTCACTCTGTCAATGCTCGTTCTGTGGTTCGGGCCGCAGATCGTGGGGTTAACGGGCGCACTCTTCCGAAGGCATATTTATTGGGTGCTGGGAGTGGTGGTTGCTGGAGTTTTATTTTGGTCGCTATTGTTCCTGCGAAAACGAAGGCGTCCCGCTGATTCCGCTTGACATTCGCTTTATATTCGCCCAAAATTACGGCCATGGCGATCACACGCAGGCAACGCGAGGTCTACGACTTCATCTCCCGCTTTGTGGCTGAGAATGGATACTCCCCGTCGTTTGAAGAGATTGGCGACGGCCTCGGACTGAATTCGCTGGCCACGGTGCATAAGCACATTACTAACCTTGAGAAAAAGGGGCTACTGACTCGCGATTACAATCGCAGTCGCTCCATCGACCTATGCCCGCCCAAAGGCCGGTTGAAGCAGGCCATGAGCGTGAATACAGGGCTGGTTTTGCCGCTTCTGGGGCGCATTGCCGCGGGCCAGCCTATCGAAGCGGTTCAGGATAATCAGACTATCTCGCTCGCCGACTTCGTACGCTCGAAAGAAGTGTTTGTGCTCGAGGTGCGCGGCGATTCCATGCAGGATGAAGCCATTCTCGATGGCGACTACGTTCTGGTCGAAAAGCTGAAGACCGCTCATAACGGCGACATCGTGGTCGCGGTCGTCGACCGCGACGATGCTACTTTGAAGCGCTTCTATCGCGAGGGAGAGAATATCCGCTTGCAGCCCTCGAACGTGGCCATGAAGCCGATTATTGTGCCGGCGGCCTCCGTGGAAGTGCAGGGGCGTGTGATTGGGGTCTTGCGGAAGTACTAGAGGCGGCTTCCGGCTTTCAAACCGAAAGCCTTTAACCGCGAGCGCTAGAACAGACGCAAAGGTCGCGAAGAAAACCTAGGATCGCAGTCATAATATGCCATACCAGTCTCGCTCTCAGTCTCAATCCAGAGTTCAAGTGCTCCTGTGGATCTTTCTGTTTCTTTGCCTAGGGGTTCTGGCGAACGCCCAGAACCCGCCAGCGGCTCAAAATACGCCTGCCCAGGAGAAAGCTGTGATCAGTCACGCCAGCGGTACCTTCGAAGTAAAGCTGACGCCACTAGCAGCCCCGGAGGGGGCCTATGTGGAGCTGGGAAGAATGTCGATCGATAAACAGTTTCACGGCGATCTGGAAGGAACCAGCAAGGGATATATGCTCTCTTCGGCTGCGACCGTCGTGAAAGGCTCCGGAGGTTACGTCGCGATGGAGCGAGTCACCGGAACGCTGAAGGGCCGCCACGGCAGCTTTGTACTCCAGCACAGCGGCACCATGACCCGCGGTGTACCGCAGTTGAGCGTCACCGTTGTGCCCGACTCCGGCACTGCCGAACTAACCGGACTCTCAGGAACTATGACTATCAAGATCGACGCCGGCAAACACTCTTATGAGTTTGACTATACCCTCGCTGAAAAACCGTGAGATTCCGCGAGGCGTTCGGGAACTCAGTCGAGTTGTGGTCGACGGACGGCCGAGGCAGCTGCCGCAATACGAACATTCCGAAGACTCGGCCCGGTCTAAAACACAAACGCCCGCGAATGGTCACGGGCATTTGTTCTTTAGATCTGATACTGGGATCGATTGCAGACAGCAAATCCTATCCAACGTGCTTGTCGATAGCCTGCGCGATGGCTTCCTTCGGCCGATAGCCGACAAGTTGCTCCACGACTTGCCCGCCCTTAAAGACCAGCAGCGTAGGGATGCCGGTGACTTTATAGCGCATAGGCGTGGAGCTGTTGGAGTCGACATCCATCTTGCCGACCTTGAGTTTGCCCTGGTAGTCGTGGGCCAGTTCGTCCACGATAGGAGCTAAGGCACGGCAGGGACCGCACCATGTCGCCCAGAAGTCCACCAGCACGGGCTGTTCCGACTTCAATACATCCTGGTCGAAGTTCGCATCTGTAACTTCGACGATTCCATTGCCTGCCATATTTCTTTCTCCTCGTTGTGACGTCGCGTTACGGCGGAGGCTCCGATGTTTCGCAAACTATTGTTTCGCAAACCACGTTTTGCAAACAACGAGCAGTCGTAGCCGGGTCCGGCGTTCTATAAATATCTATGTAAGAGTTCACCCCGATTGGGGCCAACCTGTTATCGTATCACTTGCGATTGGATGCGCGGGCGGGTGCGAAGGTCGCAGAAACGGCAGAGGGTTACGAGGGCGGTCTTAGAGCGGGAACAAGCGACTTAATATAGCTGACGAGTTGCCAGCGCTGGGGTTCTGGCAATTTCGACCACACTGGCATACCCCGTCGAACCACACCGTTGGTCAGGATCCAGAACAACGCACCCGGCGTAGCCTGCTGAACGGGATCAGCCAGCAAACTCGGAGCTTTGCGGCCGCCTTGCGCCATCTCGCCATGACACTCGGCGCAATGCAGGCCGAACAGTTTTTCGCCTGCAGCCACGGCCTGGGGGTCGTCCTCGAGGGGATTGTGCCGCGTGACAGCCTTCTTTGGAGCTCTCATGAGCGGCGCGTAGACCGAGTCTTCTTTCTTGCCCGCATCTGCCGGCTTGGCCTCCACGGGAATGGTAACGAAGCCAAAAACCAGCACAGAAAACGCTATCGAAACGATGACTGCACTCCGAGTCAGAGTCATGGTTTGCGGCCTCCGAAAAAACGAGCCACGGCGTCGCCGAAGCCAGAGAACTCGCGCGAAATTCCCCAGCGCAACAAGAAGCGATGGCTATTGTCGTTCAAGCCAAAGCCTGGCGAGAAGCGCAAAGTCCAGTCCGAGGGCAAATTCCAGGCCGCGACCACAGCCAGATAATGCGAGGTGTCGTGCAACCCAAAGCTGTAGCGGTCGCCGAGGCCGCCATACATTTCTGCTCCGGCGACGAAGTTCTCAGCGCAAAAACTACAGTGCTGCGGAGAAGCTTTCAAAGCCAGAGGCCGGCTGGCTCCAATGGCATAACCGAACTCCCAGGGATTGCCGCCCGTCAGATTCTTGGTGGCAATGGTGTTCTCGGCGAAATTCCATCCCGCGAAAGGTTTCGAAAGCAGCAGCTTCCATTCCAATTCGTGATCATGCTCTTTGCGAGCCAGAGCATTGGGCACGGCGTAGTCGGACTCCGCGTCGTGGCCTTCAACCTCCTTCAAAATCTTATCGGCGCCGCTGGTTTGCTCGTATTCGATATAAAGGACGGGATTGATGAAATGTTCCTGTTGTAAGAGTCGGAAGCGGTTCTCCCAGCGAAAGCCGGTGAAGATCGTGCTGTCGTTGAAGGTAGTCTGGCCGTCCAGATAAACCTCGGTCGTCCACCATGCAGTGGCGCCGTATTCGAATTCGGCCCAGAAGGCATGGAACTCATTGCCGACGCGTTGCGAGCCGAAGGTTGAGAAGTATTCCACCTCCAGGCTACCGGGCTCTTCGAGATAGTGGTCGTAAGTCACGATGTAGGGGCTTTCCTGAGCATGAACGACAGGGACGAGGAAGGCCAGCAAGAGCAGCCAAAGCAGATGCGATTGGGTCGCATGTACTAACAAAAACTTAGGTTGGATTATTATCATTAGTAGTTGCAACCGAGTCGCATCTAGAAGTAGACTTACAGATCATGCCGGAACCTGGGCTGCTCTGTCCAGTTCCGGCGAAAGATTCCGTCGCAATTTGATTGCGACTACTTGCGACAGTAATAGCCGCGACAGGCGTAGTTACTGCACGTCCTGGCTTGCGACGGTGTAAGGAGTAACTCGATGCCCCTGCCTCAAACTGAAATGCCGGGCCGCTTGCAGGCCCACTTCGAAGACCGCGGAATCCGCATGACCCAGCAACGGCGTGCCATTTTGCGCGTCATGGAGACCGCCAACAAACACCTGGACGCAGCCCAACTTCTGCGCAAGGCGCAGAAACTCGATGCACGCGTGGATCGCAGCACAGTCTACCGAACCCTGCAACTGCTCAAGCGCCACGGCCTCATCGACGAACTCGACCTGATGCACATCCACGGCGAGGGCCACTACTACGAACGCAAGCTGAACCGCGACCACATCCACATGGCTTGCCTGCGCTGCGGCAAGATCATGGAATTTGTGAGCGACATTTTCGAGAAGTTGAAGGGACAGGTAGAAAAGGATTGCAACTTCCGCATTGTAGTTTCGCGCTTAGAGATCGGCGGCTACTGCGCCTCCTGCCGGGGAGCCCAAACAGCCCAGGCCAGATCGTAAATAAAAAAGCGCCCCGGACTCTTCAGTCAAGGACGCTCGGCAGCCCTCCCCCGGAACTGCCTCACCACGTACTGGATACTAAGAGTTGAGTCTTAGCCTGTAAACATCACTTTGGTAATGGAATTAGCGCGAAGCTAATATCGTTTCATCCAGAAAAGGGCGTAGCAACTATTGCTTCTGCCACGATTGGCCATCGTTGTCGGTGATCCATACTTCGCCGGTGGAGGTTACAATCCTGCCGTGCTGCGGATCGGAAAACTGAATGCTGTTGATATCGCCGGTGAGCACGACTCCGGCTGAGGCCGGCAGGACGCCAGTCCAGTGCGCTCCGGCATCCGCCGAATGATAAAGCATCGCACCTACGCCACCCGCCCAGACTTCAAGGTCAATCGCAGAAACCGCACGGAAAACCGGCGTCGGTCGCGTTTTCGCTAACTGCTTCTTATTACTTTTATCGGTGTTGGCATCGAGGTAACCACTATCGCCCTCCACCGCCATTGTCATCGCCAAGCCTTTGGCGGCGAGTGCCGAGGTTACGTCAAAATCCCGCCATGTTTTACCTGCGTCGAAGGAACATTGCAGAACGCCATTGGAGCTGATAGCCCAGCGCGGCAACTCTCGCAGCGTCAGGGCAGGGTCGGTCTGCAGCGGCGTAGCCGCCGCACGCGCCGCGCCTTGCGCGGGCACTGGATCCTTCGCTTTGACCACATCCAAATTGGCGACGTTGCGGCCATTCAGCGGCAAACTATTTTGATTTTGAGCGAGTTGCTCGGCAACCTGGGCTTGTTCGCCACTGACCGCGACGGCTCCTGCCTGCGATTGCGCTTCAACCGTAATACTTTCCGAAGCCCGTGGCATCGTCATTGGGCGGGGGGTGGCCGGCCTCCCGGCGGCGGCAATCGAGCTTCGGGAGACTGGCGCAGTTGAATCGCCTGAGGTTAAGGTCGCCATGCCGGTTGATCCCCCCGCGCCCGAACTCCGGCCAGCTCCAACACTGCCGCCAAAACCGGCGGCGGTGCCCTTGCGATCGCTATACAATGCCTGCTCTGCGCCACTCGCCGCGGTCTTACGCCCCTCCGCCTCCTTCTTTATCAAGTCTGTTTGCGCTTGGGACGCTTGTGGACTCTGCTGCTCCCGAACCATCGCTCGCGTAGAGGCCGTCGGCGTGCCTATAGCTGGGATGGCCACACTTCCCGTTTGCCGCTCTCCCGTCTCAAGCGCAGCGATCCGGCTCTCTCGAGCTTGATGCTGCTGGTATTCCAGAACTCCAATCGAACTAAGAACGATGAGCCCTGCTGCAGCGACTCCCCAGCGAAGAATAGGCAACTTCAACCATCCCCTGGCAGCGCCTCTCACAACAGATACAGTCGTAACCTCGGTGGCCGGCAAAGCTAGCGCTAAGACCTCGCGGCAATCGCCGCAGTTGGCAAGATGAGTAACCACCGAAGCGCGCTCCGATTGCGGCAACGACTGCTCGGCGAAGGCCGTAAGCAAATCAGCGTCAGGATGAGCCCCTGCCACCGGCGTCCGCAATCGCTGCCAAACGAATTTTGGAACGTTCTCCATCTCACTTCCAGCTTTCGGATCTCACCAGCCGGCGATAGTAGCGTCGCCGTCCCCCCGGCTGTCCGGCAAAGATGCCGACGATACTACGTTGACCCCACTCCCGGCTTGGCCGGGGTCGTTTTCGCCACCGTCTTATCAGTGAACGTTGCTGCCGGCGATTCTTGCGCCAGGCTGCGGCGAATATCTACCTGTAAATCGCGTACGTCTACCTCCAGGGCTTCCTCGGCCTGGCGGCGGTCCATGCCCTGTTGCTGCATGCCAGCAACAATCTTTTTGCGCAGCGATTTGGCCAGTTTATCCACTTTACGGCTGATGGTGGATTCATGGACTCCAAGCATGCGAGCGATCTCTGCCAGCGTGCGCCCATCGAGATAATAGGACGCCAGCACCATGCGGTCTTCCGCCGAGAGAGCACTTAACGCGGCGCTGGTGGCGAATTCCAGCCGCTGGTCGGCGGAGGGAAGCGGTTCTGGCTCGGGCGCGGCAAACTGCGATCCCTCGTCGCTCTCTTCATCGAGGCTCACCAGTCGCTTGGTGCGGCGATAGCGATTCACGAACTCCTGCGCCAGCACGGTGCGCAGCCAGCCTTCGAGCGAGCCGCGTCCGGTAAATGACGCCAACTTCGAGGAGCGTTCGCCATCGCGTGTGTTTGTGCCGTAAAGTTCGGCGTAGAGCGTATCAGCGAGATCGCGTGCAGCGGAATCCTCACGCGCAATGCGCAACGCAGACTGATAAAGTTTCTCGCGATAGCGGGTCAGAAAGATTTCCCACGCGGAGTTGTTGCCCGCAGCGCAAGCCCGCGCCAAGGCAAGTTCTTCCACGCGCAGAGTCAGCAAAAAAGCGTGAGCCTCAGCGTGTGTAGCGCCTTCGGCAAGATACTTCGTCGCCACCTCACAGAGAATCGCGGCGAAGGCTTCCTCCGTGAGACCGATCTTCGCGCCTGCACTCGCCGCATGCAACTCCGCCGACAACTCGGAGACTTCCGATTGCACTGCAGCGGAGATCGGTTTCGCGGCGCGCATACAAACGAGTAAAGACGAGCGAACGATGAGTACTCCTCTCGATGTTACTAGTTCCTTAGACGCGGCCAATGTGAATTTAGGCCGCAAGCACAAACTTCTTTTTCGTTCTTGCGTGGAGTCGAGACAGACGGCGCGCCCCGGAAATATCCTCCTGGGCCGGGGCGCGCCGCCTTGCCTGGGCCATGTTGCCTGGGGAGGATCCCTGATGAAATCGAAAACGCAGTCGAATCTGAAGTCGAGAATGCTTCTGGCGACGAGTTTGTTCGTGATCGTCGCAGGGTTGGTGTCGCTAAATCTTCGGCCGGTGCACGCGGGCGAAACGCCGATTGCTTCCGGCTACAAAGTGCTGGATCCGATCCGGCACGGCAGTCTAACCGTGTTTCCCGTAGTCGCTGCGAAATCCTATTCCACCAGCGAATTTCTCACGCTCGATGAAGGGCTGCGCAGCGGCGATGTGGTTGTCACTGAGTATGGAAATGTTCGCGGCCTGATCCGGCGCCACACTCCGGCGACGCAGCATCAGGCGCAGGCAGAGAGCGCCGAGGTAAACAAACTGGTCCTCGTCAACAACTCCAAGCGGCCTCTGCTGCTTCTTGCCGGCGAAATCGTCGCTGGAGGCAAGCAGGATCGCGTGATCGGCAAAGATCGCATCGTTCCTGCGGAAAGCGATCCGGTCGATCTCAGCGTCTTCTGCGTCGAGCCAGGGCGATGGGTTGGCAGCAGTGCGCAGTTCGGCGCATCCGGAGCCCTGTATGGAGAGGACAAGGGAGTGTCCATGAACGGCCGCTCCGTGAGCACGCTGATGGCACAGCCCTCGGTGCGCGCGAAGGCCATGGGCGATAAAGATCAGAACCAGGTCTGGGCCGAAGTAAAGAAACAACAGCAGGCGATGGCGGCCGAGGTCGCAGTTGCGGCACCGACTGCGAGCGCCGATCAAATCAACTCCACTAGCTCGTACGCGCGGGTGATGGAAAACAAAGACGTGAAAGAAAAAGTGGACGAGATCGCCAAGCCCATCGAGCAGAACTATCAGAGCATGGTCCGCCAGTTGCGCGATCGCAACGCAGTCGGGGTTGTAGTTGCGGTGAACGGGCGCATCATCTGGTCCGATGTTTTTGCCAGCAGCGACTTGCTGCAAAAATACTGGACCAAGCTGGTGCGCTCGTATGCCTCCGAGGCCGTCGTCAGCCGGGCCAAGGGCGCAGAAGTAACCGCAAAACAAGCCGAGGCCTTCCTCTCAGATATGGAAGGACGCAAGGAAACGATCGAAAGCGAACCGGGGATCTACCGTCACACAGAAGTCAACGGTGATGGATTCAAAGCCTTCGCGTTGACGTCATTGCTGCCGAAGACGGGCTTCGATCTGCACGTGGCCAAGATGGCAGAGTAAGCGAGTGGTTTGAAAGGGCGCGGCTTCGAGCCGCGCCGCAAGCCCCGAAAAATCAACTGCAATTTAGAGGTGCGGAGAAGTTCGCTTCAGTCGGCTTTGGGAAGGGCACGAGTTCCACTCGTGGCGTTAAGTGGTTCAAAAGGCGTCCGCGCTTCAGCGCCTGAGGTAAGCTTTCGCGGCGGCGCGACTTTTTCGCAGCCGGTTTAGCCATTGGGAAATTCGCAGCCGACTTCCCCAGGGTCTGCCAGCAAATCACTGGCCACTGACCGCACCCTCATACCAATTCCGCCAAGCCGCAGAGTCGTTGGGCAGCCGTTGCTTGGTAATGTCGCTCAAGGCCTGGAATGCCCAGGCATGAGTTTGCGCATCGAGCGCCGGATCGCTCGAGTAATTGATCAATTGCGGCACCGCCATCATTCGCTGCTCGTAGCTCAACATGCCGGATTGCGCCAGACTGCAAGCCGCGCGCTCACGCACCAGCGCCGATGGATCATTGCGCATAGCATCGAGTAAAGGCGCGACTGTGGGTGTAGTTCCAACCAGCGCCAAACCCTCGACCGCCCAGCGCCGCGAGTCTTCATCTCCATCGCGCACATTCAAGTGGGCGCTCAACACTCGCACGACGCGGTCGCTCTCGATGCCGCGATTGCCCATCAATCCCAGAGTCCACAGCGCCCAGACTTTCTGAACGTGAGCGCCGGAGTTAGCCTGCCTTACGAGATTATCTACAGTCGACTCATTCTTACTCAAGCCGTAAGCCGCGAGCTGCACTTCGATGGCGGATTCCCGTACACTCCGGTCATCGGAGTTCAACGCCACCGTGGTCAGTTGCCCGAGTTGCGAATCCCACTTGAGCTTTCCCCGCCAACTCTCCACGCGCGCGTCGATTCTGGCTTTGGTTTCCACATCTGGATCGGTTTCACTGTGCGAGTGGCTCACGGCGCGTTCCAGAAGGATTTCAGCCTGCCTTTGCGGCTTCAGCGTATCCAGCTCGTGATCGGAGAGCGTAGTCGATGACGCAACAGAATTCTGCCGCGAAGAAAGCCGCCCGCCAAACTTATGCAGAATTCTGTGACCGGCAGCGCTTGAGACTACAAACGCCGAGCCCGCTCCGAGCAGAATAGCCAGCATGGAAAGGGCCCGCACAGGAGACCCCGCGGCAGCCCGCGGCAAGTCCGGCCCCGGCCCCAACGTGCCGTAATCCGGCGCTGGCCGCAGGCGCGAATCCGCCCGGGACGAATGCATTTCCGAATCCAGCGGTCGAAACCAACTCATCAACAAAGTTTAAGGATGAGGGCATGTAGGGTAAAGTTACTTCTGGGGTCGTCCCTATTAAGATGGAGATGCACAAACGGCTGGCTACCCGGGGGCGCTTAAACTACATCAAAGTAGCGCCTCGTTGTCAGCGGTCCGCGCGTTTTTTTGCGCCTGGCCGCGGATACTAGTGTCTGAGCCGTTAGCGATTCCGGCACGGGCGAATGAAAAACTACTGATGAAAAACATTATCCAGTCTGGGCGCGGTGCGGTTGGGCTTGCGCTGGCATTCATCCTGCTGCACGGTGCGACGCTGCAAAAATGCGCTGCCTACTCAGTACTCACCCACGAAGAAATCATCGACCTGGCTTGGAAAGATACTCTCCTGCCTCTGCTCAAGAAGCGCTTCCCTGCCGCCAGCGACGACGATCTGAAAAAAGCACACGCCTTCGCTTATGGCGGCTCGCTCGTGCAGGACATGGGCTATTACCCGTTCGGCAGCAAAGAGTTCAGCGATCTCACGCACTACGTGCGCAGCGGCGATTTCGTAATCAACTTGCTCAAAGACGCGTCCGACCTGAACGAATATGCCTTCGCGTTGGGTGCGTTGGCGCATTATTCCTCGGATAACTGTGGGCATCCCACCGTCAATCAAGCCGTCGGCATCGAGTTTCCCGATCTCCGGAAAAAATACGGCAAAGAAGTCACCTATGAAGACAATCCCAAAGATCACATCCGAGTTGAATTCGGTTTTGACGTAACCCAGGTTGCGAAGAATCGTTACACGTCCGACCGCTACCACGATTTTATCGGCTTCGAGATTTCGAAGCCGGTGCTGGAGCGTGCCTTTCAAGACACCTACGGCATTCCGTTGACCGATGTGATTTCGAAGGAAGACCTCGCCATCGGAACTTTCCGCCGCGCCATCAGCCAGGTGATCCCGGAGATGACGCGCGTGGCGCTCACCACGCGCCGCAAAGAAATCGTCGCCGAAACTCCGAACTTCCGCGCCCGCCAGTTTCGCTATTACTTATCGCGAACCAGCTACCAGAAGGAATGGGGCAAGGGTTACCGGCGACCCGGCTTCGGCACCCGGCTGCTCGCGTTTTTTCTAAGAATTGTGCCTAAGATTGGTCCGTTTAGAGCGCTCAGTTTCAAAGTTCCGACTAAGCAAACGGAGGATCTCTACATCGCCAGCGTCGACAAAACCATGGAGAACTATACGAAGCTGGCGCACGAAACAGGCGACGGAACTCTGCAGCTTACCAACACTGACTTCGACACTGGCAACGAGACTAAGGCCGGCGAGTATGCCCTCACCGACAAAGCGTACGCCCACTTGCTCGATCAGTTGGCCACGCACCACTTCGATCAGATCACGCCCGAATTGCGGACGAATATTTTGGCCTTCTATTCCGATCCCAATGCGCCGATTGCCACCAAGAAAAAGCCCGCTGATTGGGCGAAGACATTGGAAGAACTCAACAAGCTCCGCGCACTCCCGGATTCTCCTGCGCAGAAAACCACCACCTCAGGAATTCCCGAGAAGGTAAAGTTGCCCGACGAGGCCACGGAGCCTGCCTCAGCACCCCGATCATAATGACAAGCGCCTCCAGTTCTCGGAGCGCTGGGCACTCGGGAACTGGATCGGTTAGCGAGATTAGACGCCACGTGCGGCTTATCTCATCTATCTTTTAAGCGGATCGCTCTCTAGCGGTGCCCCCCGCCATGCGAACCGCCCCGATATCCGGGGAGCGCGTGTTCAGCTTTCCCTTCGTGGCCGGGGTCGCCTACGTTGCCTCGCCCATCCCGAGCCTCGTTTGCCTGGAAGTGGTTGAAGCGTTGCGCCCCGCGTTCTGGCAATGGCCCAGCGTAACCGTGATGAGGATCAAAGCGGTTGTCTACGTGGCCGTAAAAGCCGTGCCGGCCGTGAAACCAGGGGCCAGCTCCAATAAATATCCCGCCGGTAAACCAATCGGGCCCATAGTATCCGTATGGAGCACAGTCATACGGGGCATAATCGAAATACCCGTAAGGACACACGGGAGCCGCTCCTATGTTTACGCCGACGGTCACCTGAGCTCGCCCCAGAGATGTACAGCATAAAAGGGTAGCCGCGAAAACTGCAAAAACGAGCGCATTGACTTTGAACATGATCCCTCCCTATTTCTCTTTGATTCGTGCAGGGTTTCAACCTGGACAACTGAGCGCCACAATAATATCAACGATCGGTATCGGCAAAGTCGGAAACGAGATGGCGACCGTCCGCTACTCAGCTGAGCAAGCTCGTTGCCCGCTCGAGCTCGACGATTTCGCTCTCAATGTAGTCATGCCCCTAACCTGTCGCCGGACTGATCGCTCACAATCGTCTTTCGGCAATTTCCAGTTGTTGCAAACAAAGCCGCGCGGCGTCCCGTTGGGACGCTACGCGCCTCTCGATCATGCAGATTTCCCGCTTGAGTTAAGGTTTCAGCTTGTAGATCACTCCATCGTCGATCGCGCCACCGTAGGGCGTCGTTCCGTAAAGCACGCCCCCGTATAGCACCAGGCCCGCGTCAGCATTCAGGATGGAGCCATCGCTACCGTCGAATTGGTGCAGCACCGTCACGCTTCCATTGCCGCTGCCGGTGGGCGTTACCTGCAGGATTTGTCCGCAGCCATTCGGTTCGCAGGAAGAGTCTCCTCCGCTGGCCGAAGCGTAGAGGCTCCCGCCCGTTCCCACGATGATCCAGCCGATCTGGGAGGCGTACGATCCGTCGTAAGCGATCGAGAATGCTCCCGCAGCACTGACTTCGAAGACGGCAACTACGACGTTGTCTGCATTTCTCGACAGACCGTACAAATTGCCCTTCGAGTCGCCGACCAGCTCATAGGGATTTTGTCCGTCGCTTCCGCCGGTAAAGTTGTAGAGCACGGTTTCCTTGCCCGAGGGAGAGACTTTGAAGACAGTGCCGCAGCCGCCGTTGTTGCAAACATTGGCGCCACCTCCGATGGTGACTCCGTAATAATTGCCGCCGTAGCCAACCAATCCCGAGCCGGGCTGCGTGCCGTCCTGCGCATTGCCAAAGGAATAAAGAACCTTCTCAATCCCGGCGGCGGTGATCTCATAGAAGGTGCCGTTGTAGTTGTTCCCTCCTCCGAACGTGACTCCGTAAAGATCGCCCGCGGAGTCGAGCACCTGCGTTCCAGCCGGATCGGCGCCATCATTCGGTCCCCCCTGGAAATAGTGCATCGTCTTATATTTGTTAGTGGTCAGGTCATACGAGAACGCAATGCCGCAGCCGATTCCCGGACTGCACGTGCCCGAGTATTTTCCGCCGTAGCTGGTGGTTCCGTAAAGCGCGTCTCCGTTTTTGCTGAGCAACAGCCCTTGCGGCACTTCTGCTTCATCGCCCTGGGGCTCCGGGAAGCGGTGTAGCACAGTTTCTTGACCGTTGGTGTAGTTGAAGAGAAGTGTGCAGGCGCAATCGCCGTAATCCGCTTCTCCCACAATGGAGCCATTCGATCGAACAACGATCTCGCCCGGCTGCAGGCCTTTCGCTCCTCCGGGGAAGCTGTACTGCAGGGTGTAGGTTTGCGACTGAGCGGGGGTGGAGAGGACAGCCAGTGAGACAATCGCCGCCGCCAGCAATCCGAGCGAGATCTGGCTGTGGCGACGGAATGGAGCAAGGGGGTGCTGCATGGCGAAACTCCTCAAGGATGAAGTCCCAAATCTCGAAGCGGAGTGGCGCCGTTGGGCGGTCAGACGAGTGGGCCTGCAGTTGGAGGACTAAAATTCCGGGAAGGTTGCCAAAAGTGATCTGGCGCGCGTAACGGACGGTAACGTTCGCTAGACTGAGGCTTGTTCCGGAGCCCCCTTGGGATACCAGCAGGCCTTTGCCGGTTCCGAACGACCGTTCGGTTGTGCAACCGTCGCCATCCTGTGTATCATCGCACAACTTTATTGCAGAATTTATTCGACCCGGAAAGCGGCGCACCACCGCAGTTCTGATCGCTTCCCGGAGCCCTTAAGGAATCCTAAAATGGCGTTGGTAAGCGACAAGTTTTACCAGGTACGCATCACCCGGCGCGTCGATTTTGCCCCCGATCTGTGGATGATTCGCATCCAGGCCGATGGCGAGTTCAAATTCGCTCCGGGGCAGTACGCTACGCTCGGAGTCGAGCACGACGGCAAGCGCACGGAGCGCCCCTACTCCATCGCCTCCGCGCCCTTTGAAAATGAACTGGAGTTTTTCTTCGAGCTCGTGCCCGAAGGCGCGCTTACTCCGCGGCTTTATAAATTGCAGGCTGGCGACGACTTGGTCATGCGCAAAGTGCCCAAGGGCAAATTCACGCTCGACACCGAAAGCGGACGCAAGCATCACCTGCTGGTTTCGACCGTCACTGGAGTAGCTCCCTTCGTCAGCTTCGTACGCACACTCTCCAAAGATTGGAAGGAGGGCCGCTTCGACGGCTCGCATCAGCTATACCTGCTAAACGGCGCCAGCCGTCCCTGGGAGTTCGGCTATAAAGAAGAGTTGGTTCAGTTCGATGCCGAGTTGCCCTGGTTCACGTATGTACCCACCGTGAGCCGCCCCTGGGATCACGCTGATTGGCCGGGCGAGATCGGTCGCGCGGACGACGTGCTCCGCAAATACGCCGACCAGTGGGAGCTCGACGCCACCAACACGACGGCGTACTTGTGCGGGCATCCCGATATGATCGCCAATAGCAAAGCCATTCTGAAGCGGCGCGGCTTTCTCGATCGCAACGCCGTTAAGGAAGAGATTTACTGGATTCCGCCGAAGTAGTTGCGTGTACCTGGTACCCTGTCCCAGCCGGTGCAGTTGAGTCTGGATGGCATCGCTGATTTAAAGACTCGGCGCAGCCGATAGCGGGTGGAGCAGCTCTTTAGCGCTGCGTTAACCATCTTGTTTGAACCCAGGCTTTAGCCGCTGAGGTACATTCGCATAAAATTTATTCAGCGGGGCCCGCTAGCTTTCCGCCGGCGCGAACACCACCAGCACCGCCAATTCTTCCGTGATTTCATAGAAGCGATGTCCCACCCCGGCCGCAACAAAAATGACACTTCCTGCTGAAACCTCCCGGTCTTCTTTGTCGGCCTGAAAGCGAGCTCGCCCATGCGCCACATAATAAATTTCATCCTGATGATGCGGCCTCTGCAGGTCGGTTGCTCCGGCGGCAAGCACATAGAACCCCGCGCTCATCGCCGGCACGCGCAGAAATTCCCGATAGGGCTTGCCGCTCTCGGCCCGCTGTTGATCGACCTCCCGCAGGTGGGCGATGAAAGCTTTCACGCGAAAATTCCTCCGAAGATCAGTTCCGTAAATTGCGGAATCAGATTCTGCGCCTGCAACTCGCCCTCCGGCTTGTACCACTGATAGATCCAGTTGATCATCCCTAACAGCGCAAACGCCGCGGCCCGCGGGCTCACTCGGCCGCTGGCGCGATAAGCCGGGTTTTCCTTTCGAGACTTCTCCTGCGCTTTCATTTGCACCTCGGCCATGAGCTTTTCCAGAAAGTGAATGTACTCTTTCTTGCGGCCATTGATGCGCTTGCGCAGCATCGGTGGCAGCGGATGATTCTCATGCAGCATCACCGTGATCTCGCGGTCGCGAGGGCTGAGCACCACCTCGATATGCAGGCGGATCAGCGCCCGCAAGCGCTCGTCGGGATCGGCAATTTCCCGCACAGGATTCAACACTCGCTCCTGCGTGATCTCCATCGCGTGATTCATGATCTCGAAAAGAATTTCGTCCTTGCTCTGAAAGTGGTGATACAAGCCGCCCTTGCTCAGCTTCAGAGCCGCAGCCACGTCATTCATGGAAGTGGCGTCATAGCCCTTCTGCTGAAACAAGCGGGCGGCGGTGCGCAGAATTTCCTGCCGGGAATCGATCACAGACTCGCGAGCCATCGGCTGACATGGTAACGGCACGGCGCGGCAAATGCCAATGCCGCGTCCAGATTCGAGCTTCGGCTCTCGGGCTTCGGCAAGACAAGCCGCCACTGGAAACCCGGTTTTGCCGAAGCCCGAGGCCCGGAGCCCGAAAGCCGCCGCGTGCAGAATCTTTCACTCTTGACAGCCGTTCGGCGCCGGGGCACAATCGCAAAACTTCGCCGGACCGGATTTTTTTTCGTACCGCTCCCGCCACGCGTCTGAAGCCAAATTCCTCGGAAGGAAATTGCCATGACCCTGCCTACGTCGACCAGCCGCACCCAAACGAAACAACGCAAACGATCAGCTCTCTCGACAGCCCTTGAAAGCAACTTGTCCGCCTACGCCCTCGCCGCCGGAGCCGCGGGCGTGGCCTTGCTGGCCTGCGCGCAACCCGCGGAGGCCAAGGTGGTAGTCACCAAAACCAATATCGCCATCCCGGTCAACGGTGGAATCGTTCAGATCGATATCAACGGAGACGGGCAAAATGATTTCGGCATCTCCGCATTTGCCTTCCCCACCCAAACCTGTACCCTACCTGCCGGATTGCCGCAGCACGGCAAACAGTCCCCTCCGCTGGGCTGCCCCTTCGATGACCAACTCGTGGTCAAGCCGGCGCAGGGAGCCAACGAAGTCTGGAACGCGGGCAAGTCGTACTACCAGTTCAAATTTTGCGCCGCCGATGTGGCTCGCGGCTCGCGCATCGACCGCCTGCGCCCCTTCGCCCCTGGCACCGTGGTGATGTATGGCAACGAGGGCACCTCGGAGGGTCACAAACTCTGCTCTTTCGTGGCCGGCACTCGTCCTTTTCTTGGAGTAAAGTTCCTCGACAAAAGCGGCAACCTTCACTACGGATGGATCCGGGTCACGCACGACGGCGTCCGCGACGGCATAATTAGCGGCTACGCTTACGAAACCACACCCAACAAGCCCATCCTTGCCGGAGAGAGCACGGACGCCGACGAGGCCAGTTTACTCGCGCCCACCGATCTCGCTCCACAAGCCGCGCAACCGGCAACTCTCGGCCACTTGGCGCTGGGAGCGACTGGTCTGGCTGGGTGGCGACGCGAGGACGAAGTACTCGCGACTTCAGAAAGCCTTTGAGAAATAGAAATAAAAATAAAAAAGAAGATGGCCAACGTTTTCGTGACCAGATTCGAACTACGGGGAAGGAAGGACTATCGTGAGAATTTGGGAGAAAAATGCGTCCCACTCTGTGGAGCGTGGACGATGCTCGCTTTCATCAGCGCTCGAGAAAAATCTATCCGCCTACGCCCTGGCCGCGGGCTCTGCCGGTGTGGCCTTGTTGGCCTGCGCCCAGCCCGCCGACGCCAAAGTCGTCATCACCAGGGTCGACATCTCGGTGCCAATCAACGGCACGCCAGTACAGTTTGACATTAACGGCGACGGGCAAACGGACTTCAGCCTATCCGCTTACGCGGACGGCGGCTGCACCTCCACCTCGGCGCGATTGAAGCACCACAAGGCGCGCCCACCTCTAGGGTGCGGCTTCTTCGACGATCAGCTCAGAGTTATACCGGCGCAGGCCGCAAATGAGATTTGGCAGGCCGGCACTTCGTACGGATACAACTGCGCGGCCAACTTAGGCCGCGGGGTGCGCATCGACCGCCTGCGTCCCTTTGCCGCCGGCGCCATGGTGATGTACGGCGACATAGGCACTTCGGCCGGCAATCAATTCTGCCCCTGGAGATTCAATAATCCGCCCAAGTACTTTCTCGGCGTGAAGTTTCTCGATACCGGCGGCAACTTGCATTATGGCTGGGTGCGGGTCGCGAGCGGCGGGGTTCGCGCGACCATCACCGGCTACGCCTACGAAACCATTCCCAATAAGCCAATTCTTACTGGAGCAACGGCCGAGGCCGACGAAGCCGCGTTAACTCCCTCGGAACTGACTCCCCAGGCTCCGCAACCGGCAATGCTAGGCTACTTGGCGCTCGGAGCGGCCGGCTTGGCGCCATGGCGTCGCGAGGAAGAAGTCGTAGCAAAGTAGAGTCGCAATCGGCCACCGCCGTCCGCAGTCCGGCCCTCGGCATCAGCGTCCGCAATAATATTAGGAGTGGGGCTCTCCGGAAGCCGGACGCTCGAAGCCGGAAGCCGAATCAACCCAGCCGATCAACAATCTGCTTCTGACTAGGCAGCAACCGCGAGCGAATCTCGCCTAGCCGATGCCAGCGCGGTGATCCCTCCCACGAATCGATAAGCTCACCCTTGGTCTCAGCAAGGTATACGCTAAGCACGCAGGGAATATCCGAAGTTTCCGCCGCGACTTCATACTCACAGAACAACCTCGACTTCTCGATCCGCTGCCCAGTCTCCTCTTCGACCTCGCGCTCCATAGCCTCCTCCGGCGACTCCCACGGCCAAGTCAGCCCGCCGGGAAACGATAGCCCGCGGCCATCGCTGCGCTCGATAACCAGGACCATCTCTCCTTCCCGAATCACGGCCACCGAAGCCCGCAGCGGACCAAAAATCGGCAAGCGCGAATAAACCGCCACGCAACTTCGCGACAGCACGCCAAACAGCGCGCGCTTCACGGATTCGAATGAACTCGGGGGCTCTGTCGCCATAATTTGGAACCAGCTCGCGAGAGGTCATGGTAAACACTCACGACCGGTAATGCCAATCGCGCACAATACTCTTTGTCATTGTCATTCCGATGCGCGAGCGCAGCGAACCAGGAGGAATCCGCTGTACGCCAGCGCCGCAACGCCATGTGGAGACGGCCGCATCGGCCGTCAAGCGGAGCGAAGCGACGCAAGTGGAGAACGGAGGGCGCGCCAGTCATCGATTCGCTTCAGGGCAACGGGAGTAAGCCTTTTCCGTCGCCTCGGCCCGGTGGCTGACTTCGCCATGGGAAGACTTTAAAAATTCGCGGTACAGCTTCAACGATTCAGCGTAGGCGGCGCAGGAGCGCTGAACATCCCCAAGCTTTCGGTATGCCTGGCCCATGCCAGAAATCGAAATCGCCAACCCTTCTGCGCGCAATGACCGGGTCTGGAGTTGTTCCGCAACCGACCTCGCCTCCTTATAGCTCGCCAACGCATCGAGCGGCGAGACATTCAACTGTTCGTCTCCGAGCTGAGTCAGAATGTAAGAGAGCCTGTCTTTCGCGCGAGTGTCCTTCGGGTCGGCGGCCGCAATCTCACGCCGGATCGCCAGCGACGCTCTCGTGTATTGGATCCCTTTCGCAATATCTTTCTTACCTTCGTAGTACTCGCCCCACTGGCTCAGGTCGATGGCGAGGTCCATCCTGTGGTCCGGATCGTTCGGCGCTGCACGAACGAGAGATTCATCCAGTTCTTCGGCTCGCTTCAGATGCGCGAAGGCGCCATTTGGATCTCCGCTGCTGATCAACTGTCCTGCAAGGTACTTATGCGCCAGAGCGGCGTTTCGCGGCCAGTTCGAATTGGCCGGATTGCGGGCAGCCATGCCTTCGAACACAGACGCTTCCTCCTCAAGATAAGGAATTATGTCCTTCGTGCCGCCATAAGTGGCGGCGCATTGCAGGGCAGCCCCGAGCTCAAACTGCGCGTCTTCTCTCGTGGGATCGAACCGGGCGCGTTCGCGCGCCAGCGCGAGCGCCTCCAGTGCCTTTGCGGCGCCTATCTCAGGCTGGTTCGCATAGCTGGCTGCCTCGGCTTGCGCGATCAGGACATCCACTAACAGCCCCTTCGTCTGGCCGGTGGGATCGTGTGGAACCACCGCCCGCGCGAGCCGCTCGGCTTTTGAGAAGCTCTCCCTCGCGGCCGGCAAGTCGCCGAGGTTTTGGGTGTTGGGACTGCCTTGAATCCTTCCGACATGAAGATACGCGGCCACCAGTTCTCCCTGCAGAGCTCGATCGGCAGTCGCGTCTTTTGCCAGGGCATCGAGGTAGTTGATCGCGACTGCCAGCAGGTCCTTGCGAGCCTGCGTCGTGCCGGGAATCGCCGCGAGTTGGTTCTGAAGATTGAAAATCACCTCCCGCGCCAGGCGGTGCACATCGTCGAAACGCCGCTGCGCAAGGTCGCGCTCGCGCAGCGCCGCTTGTTGCGCCTGCCGGGCGCGGATCGCCTCGAACGTGCTCGCAGCCACGCCCACTACCAACACCAAAGCAACCGTCGCGCCTCCGGCCACCAGCGCCTGATGCCGTCGAATGTATTTGCGCAGCCGGTAACCTGTGCTGGCCGGACGGGCCATGACGGCCTCATGATTCAGATAGCGCCGAATATCCGCCGCCAACTCTGAAGGCGCGCCGTACCGGCGAGTGCGATCCTTCTCCAGCGCCTTCATCGTGATCCAGTCAAGATCGCCACGCAGCAGGCTTACCAGTTGTCTGGGCTCGGTGCCGCGCGCTTCAGCAGTCACGACCGATGTATCGCGATCCATGTTTACCTTGGCGCTCGGCGCTGGCGGTTCCTCCTCGCGCAACTTTCGCAGTAACTCATCGAGTGGTAGATTTTGCCGCTGCCTGGTTTCAAAGGGCTGCAATCCGGCGAGCAGCACGTAGAGTACGACTCCTAACGAATAAACATCCGTCCGTGTGTCGATGTCTTGTGTTTTGGGATTGGCCTGCTCCGGACTTATGTATCCAGGGGTTCCGACGAAATATCCTTGCTGCGTGAAGATGGTCTGTCCTTCGACCTGAGGTGTCGTTGCCTTTGCCAGCCCGAAGTCGATGATCCGCGGCACGGCTTTCCCGTCAACTTCGACCACCAGAATATTTGCCGGTTTCAGATCGCGATGGATGATGGCTTTCTGATGCGCGTGCTGCACTCCTTCGCACGCTTGAATAAAGAGCTTCAATCGCTCGGGAATTCTCAGTTTCTTCTGATCGCAATACTCCGCAATCGGCAGCCCCGGCACGTACTCCATCACGAAATACGGCTGGCCCTGCGGAGTGGTCCCGGCGTCGAATACCTTGGCGATGGCGGGATGATCCATGATTGCGAGCGATTGCCGCTCTGCCTGGAAGCGGTGCACAACCGCTTCGTCGTACATTCCGGCTTTGATCAGCTTGAGCGCGACCTGCCGGCGCACTGGAGAAGTTTGCTCGGCCAGCCAGACCTGGCCCATGCCCCCTTCACCCAGCTTACGAACGAGTTGAAAACGCTCCGCAAAGATCCGCCCCGCTTCCATCGTTCCGGCAGAATCGTTATGGCTGTCCGCAACTCCACCAGCACTATGCGCAGCCACTGCGTTAGTCAGCGGCGCCGATTGGAGAAAACTGGAGCGGATATCTTCCTCGGCCCGCAGAAGTGATTCCACCTCGGAACGCAGGACATCATCGCTGGAGCATGCATCGTCGAGAAAACGAGCCCGCTGCGCGGGGGCAAGCTCCATTGCCTGGTGCAGCAGGTCTTTGACCTTCTCCCAGCTTTTGATGGTCATGGCTACGCTGTCCTGTTCATTTGCCGATGTAGCCAGACCCGCGCGGTAGCCCAGTCGCGGTCAACGGTGGCACGCGAGATCCCCAGCACCTGAGATATCGCGGGCGCCGACAAGCCCCCGAAGAACTTCATTTCCACGATCTTTGCCTGCCTCTCATCCATGCGGGATAAGTCGTCCAGGGCGTCGTTCAGAGCCAGAAGCTCGGAATCTCCGTTGACCGGCAAGGCAGCCATATCCTCAAGCAGAATCCTGCATCCCCCGTCGCGTTTTTCCGCTTGGCGCTCGCGGGCATAGTCCACCAGAATTTGGCGCATGAGCCGCGAGGCCACGGCGACAAAATGCGCCCGGTTGTGCAGTTCCACCGGTTCGCTCCCCAGCAGCCGAAGGTAGGCCTCATGAACCAGGGCAGTGCTCTGTAAGGTGTGATTCGAACGCTCGGACTGCAGATGGTAGTGCGCCAGACGCCGAAGCTCTTTGTAGACGAGCGGCATTAGAGCGCCGAGAGCTTTTTCGTCGCCCTGCCTCCAGTGCTGCAAAAGCTCAGTGACCCGACCGGACTGAGGATCGACTCCGGGCATGCTACCGGGTGCCCCTTCTCCGAGTGGCTTAACAGCATATTCTCGCCCTTGCCGGTCGTCAATCGCCGCCCAGTTCTTCTAACTTCTTCCAAGTAGTGACGGGAAGAAGCGCTCCGTTTCAATGCATCCTCAAAGTGAAAAGTGCCGCTTTCCTCCCGGCCCTCGAATAAATTTTCTTGCGACGGATGAGGCGTTTTTCTCGTGCTTTCCGCTTTCTGATGTGAGCGCGGGATTCGGCGGACGAAAAGTGCGCCGGACCAAAAAATAACAACACAGAATCAAAAGGAAAACTTCAAAGGAGAATCAAATGAAAACCAAATCAAAAGTGATCGAGAGCGTTGTATTCGCGGCAATCTTGGTCTGCCTCATTGCGGCCGGACCGGGATCGGCCTTTGCCCAACAGACGCTGCGCAACGACAACTCGCAGGATTTCATCTTCACGTGTCCCTCCGGTATTGGTTGTCCGGATTGGGGCGAGTCGGTCACCGTCACCGAACCCGCCACCTTGGTGCCGGTCGTTGTGATCTGGAGCGTAAGATACACCGTTAACACAGCCGACACATATTATGCCGGACTCGATGTGAACCACGCGGGGTGCCAAACCGGACTCTACGGGCCTAGCAATCTGGACGATATCGCCACAAAACCGGCGGGCCATTTCTTGACCGCTACATTTCAGTGGATTGTCGAGCCTAGTGACGGCGTTCTGACGGCAGGAGCAAGCAACACCTTTGAGTTGTGCGGCGGCGGCAACGATAGCGTTAAAGGCGACTCCATCAACATTAGCCAGAACACTCTCTCCGTCGCTAAGAACTAACCCAGCTGTGCGCCGGCCGGGGGGGTAAGCTGAAATCAGTTCTGAAGGGGCGGCGGTTCACAGCGGCAGCGAGTGGATTGTTGGGGGACAATTCATCCGCTGCCGTCTCTCTCCGAAGATGGTTAACAGCAGATTCAACTGGATCGGCTAGTGGCCCACTCAAGCCTGCCTTTGGCCTGAGTGGAGCAGTTCCGTCGCCGGAGGCATCCTGGGACATTGCTTCGAAGGGGCACGGCTTCCAGCCCTCTTGCGGCCTTTCACGAAGCCCGAAAACCCGCCAGCAATTTACGAAAACAGAACAAAACATCGTTTCGAAAAATTTGCACACCGATAAGTTGTTTACTCGGGTAGTAGAAGCACTGGGCCTGTACCTGAGCGGGCCATCCCCTGCACGGGTTGCAGTTTCAATGTTTCTTATTGTCGCTCCGTCCATAGAACCTTCAAGGAGAACAAATCCCCATGAGAAGCAGTTTGATTTACCTTTCACTCGTTGCCCTATCCACTTGCCTCAGCCTTAACGCCTGGTCGCAGGAGGTCCAGGTGGAGACACCCCGTCCACACTACGTAGTCATGGCGCCGCATCTGCGCGACGACCTGGCCATCGTACCCGCTGCATCGTTGCAGACCTGGAACGGTTCCTTCGTTTCCGGTGGAACCACCTACAACTACAACATGGTCGGCGCGGCCCCGTCGACCAACACTTCTGCATCCATCACGACCTACATCGTTCCGGTCAAGATCGTGATCACTCCGCGGCGAGGTTCAACCATCACCTTCGATCCTTCGCACGTGCTCCCCAACGGAAACACGGTTACCACCAACACTCTCGATTCCCCCATCTTCGATTCGTCGACGACTTACACCCAGGGTGGAACCGACGTTGGCACCACCCAGTACATTGATGCTTTTCAACGGGCGAATTTCTGGGGCACCGTGCAAACCGATACCAACTCGCATGTTCTGCTCAGTCCTACGGTTCTGGCGGAGCAGACCCTGAGCCCGCCACGCAGCTATGGAACCACGGGAAGCCCGTTCGGCTTCACCGCGGCTCTGGTGGATATCAACTGGTTCGACTCCCAACTTCCTGCCCTGATCAGCAAGCTGGGGATCAACCCGAGCCAATTTGTGATCTTCCTGACCTACGACACCTATCTGACCGAGAGCGGAAGCTGCTGCATCGGCGGCTATCACAGCTCAGAAGGCAGCATCAGCAATCCGCAGTCCTACGCTGAAGCGACCTACGTGGATCATTCTGGCGAGTTCGCGCAGGATGTGTCGGCGCTGTCGCACGAAGTGGGCGAGTGGGTGGATGATCCGCTGACCGTCAACTTCAACGGCAACAACACCCCTTGCGGCATTCTGGAAGTGGGCGATCCCGAAGAAGGAGATGCCAACTTCGGAGGCTTCCACTATGTCTTGCATGGTTTCACCTACAATCTGCAAGATTTGGTGTTCCTGACGTATTTTGGGGCGCCATCCAGTACCTCGCTCCATGGATGGCTGAGCTTCCAGGACAATACATCCCTTTCGATGTGTTCGAACGGATCGTAGCGTCCCGCAACAGAGGTTGAGGGCTGGCCCAAGCTAAAGAACATTCACGTCAAATAAACTAGAGAACGCCCCATCCAAGCTCCGCTTGGGTGGGGCCATTGATTCACCGCGAGAAGAAATTCGGGAACAGACGGAACGTCCCAGCAGTCGATTGCCCCTACTCTGGCGTCATCCCGACGTCCCGCGTTTTCACCAGCGGGACGAGGGATCTCCCCTGTGCACAAAGCCGCCGTTTTCAAACTGAGCCACCACCGTCGGCATGCGTCCATGTTAAGCAAGCGAGCCTACCCTGAGCGACTGAGCGTAGCGAAGGAGTCGAATGGGGCGATGGTAGCAGCGGAAAGTGACGAAATGCCTCTGGCCGCTGTGGTGAAAACGCGTCAGTCCCCATGGCCTGAGGACAATCTAGGGGCTACCTCATAAGTGGTTTCGGGAAGGGCACGACGTTCAGTCGTGCCGTCCAAGGCCAGCAATAACGCGGGGCTTTAGCCCCTGAGGGAGCTTGCGGTACTTATGAGATAGCTTCTAGTGTTGTTCGATCCAATTGAGAATGATGGATGCTGAGTAATCCCCGCCGGCAAGAGCCTAGTCTTTCAGGCTGCTAATACGAAGCGGATTTAACAGACTCTGCACTGCGCCCCTCTTCCGTGTCCCGGCCACGTACAGACACGTAGCTTATTTCAGCCAAATCAGCGGCCGGGGGAGAAGTCACGATAAAATTCCGTTTTTTCTGCTGCACTGAGACGAATGGGCGCTCGACCAGCTTCTGACCAGTCATAGGGTTCACTAGAATACCGAGAGGAGGGACTATAACGCAGGGTGCCGCGTCCAGCTTTAGAAGCATCGCGGCGGATGCGACGGCGAAATCCAGTCACAGACGGAACGTTCCAAGTGACTAATTCGAATCGCAACCAAGAGAAAACCCCAGAGCGGCACACACCTCATTCATTCGTGCGGAACTAAGCTGGGCCACACGTTTCCCCAGGCGCTGTTGCGACACCGTGACGGCGTTGTGCAAGTTCACCGCGCACGGGGACTTCATACCGTCCTCCTCATTCAGAACCACTTCCGATGGCACGCCGCGAATCGTGGAAGTGACCGGCGCAACCGTGACCGTTGACAGATACGCGACAGCGCTGTCGCGGGTGAGCACAAGGACCGGTCGTTTTTTATCAGGCGCCGCAAACTCATAGAGCCGAACGTCGCCGCGAGCTATATGGCCTCGCGCTATTCTTCCGGCCACGTGCCCTCCGCTTCCCAACCCCGCGCTTCCGCCTCGGCTGGCGAATGTCGCGAGTAGCCTTGCCGGTCGCGCTCTTCACTGGCTCGCAATTCCAGCCGGCTGAGATGTTCCCGCAGGGCGTCGCGCACCAGAGCGGACCGGTTTCGCTTAGTACGCTTCGCGGCTCGATCGGCCGCGTGTAACAACTTTTTATCCAGCACAATTTGAACGATTTCCATATGTGGAATCTACTCCACAGTATACTCCACAATCAGAATCTCGGGAGTTGCCCGGGTGGGCCACGTCTGACGGATGGTTAAAAATGGGGTGCCCCACTTCTCGCGTCCTTTGCGAGAAGTGGGCACGATGCTGCGGGCAGCGGCCGGTGGCGTATTCAGTTTCGGCTCGAGCGGGTAAGCGCAGAGGCCGGGCTCGGCCGCGGCGATGCTCGATGGGTCAAGAGCTGCGGTCTTTGCGGTAGAGCATCTGGGCGAGGCGACGGGTGCGAAGAGATCGACTGATCGCCGACTGAAAAATATCGGACAGATCGTGGCCTGTCAGCGGACGCCCTAGCTCCTGTTCCCGAATTTCCATCTGCAAAAGAATCTTGCGCCGCAACTGGGCGACGACTTCGTCGCCATGGTCGTGGCGCAGATATTTAGCAAGCGATCCCAGGTATCCCATGCAGGCGTTGAGCAGCATCGTAGGATCGGGACTTGGCCCCACTTGGCCTGGTGAAGTTCCGTGAATTGCCACGGAAAAAGGGTGCCTCATGTTTGCACTTTTTGCAAGACCTGGCACGAGCGATGAATCCGGAGAATCTGGGACGGACGGGACCACGGGTGGCCCACTCAAACCTAATTTTGGCTTGAGTAGGACGCTCTTGAAAATTCGAGAACAGGCGCAGGCGTTCCCAGCAACTAGTTCGAATCGCAACCCAGAGAGGCGCAGGGCCGCACACACCTCATTCATTCGTTCGGCACTTACCCGGGCTACACGTTTCCCCAGGCGCTGTTGCGACACCGTCACTGCACTATGCGGGTTCACCGCGCACGCGGACTTCATGCCGTCCTCCTCATTAGAACAAAACTTGCAAGGCCGGAGCGTTATTTCTGTCACGGTGCGGCTTCACCACGATCCCCACATCCTGATCGAGCGCCACCAGGAAGCGCATCAGGCGTTCCACGGAAAACTGACGGAACTCACCGCGCAGCATCTTGGAAACATCGGGCTGGCGGACCCCAAGCAACTTGGCGGCCTCCACCTGTTTGAGACCGCGAGCTTTCAGCAGGACGTCAATCTTGAATACCAGTTGCGCCTTGATTAAATGCTCTTCCGCGTTCGGCACGCCGATGTCCTTGAACACGTTGCGGCTTCCGGTTCCGTTTCGTTTTTTGTTGCTCATGGCCTTCTCCCCCTGGCTATCTGTTCGGCTTCGCGCAGTCGTTGCTTGATCAACTCCATGTCCCGGCGCGGCGTTGCCCGTCCGGCCTTCGCTTTTTTCTGGAAGGTGTGCAGGACATATACCGTCCCGGCATAGCGCAGCGTGTACACCCCGCGGAAGGTGTCGCCGCGATAGTCTTTGATGACTTCAACCACGCCTGCCCCGCCGAAGCCTGTTAGCACCTTCGCATCCTGATGCTTGCCGCCGCCTTGTGCGAGATACAAGGCGTAGCCCATTACGTCCTGGACAGGTGCGGGGAACTCTCGCAAATCCTTGAGGCTGGTGCCGACCCACGTCACCGGTTTGAGCGGCGGTTGATCGGCCATGGCGACCATCATGCTATAGTGATATCACTATATGTGTCAAGGGGAATTTGGGGCCAGAAACGTCTCCCTCCTATTGGCTCGAATCGCAACCCAGAGAGAAGCGCAGAGCGTCATACACGTCATTCATTCGCGCCGGACTAAGCTGGGCCACACGTTTCCCGGTTAGCCGGATGGCCCGAGTCTTGGAACTGACCCAGCGCTTTTCCACACTACCCCTGTCCACTTAACCTTGCTAATCTTTCTGCAATATCAAATACTAACCCAATAGCTCAGAATGAAAGGAACATTTCGAGACTGCTAACCCGCCAAGACTCAAGATTTTGCCCGTAACTGATTGCAGCCCGGGGATCAAACCGCGAAATCCGGCTAACTATAAGATTGCAACCCGGCGAGGGAGCCCCATGGGTAGGCAATGATCATGGCGCAACGACTACTTGCTCATGCCGCCAGAGCACGAAGCACGGAGTCATTGGAGTCGGAACGAAAGTGAAGAGCGAGCGACGGGCAGAGCTTGGCCCGAGATTCTCGTAGAAGCCGCCCGTCCCAGACGATCAATGCGGCCGGTGCACGCACTGCGCGATTGCGCCGGAGCCCCCGGCCATGTCCTGCTCGATCTCGAGTTGCCCTACAGTGCCCGTCGGGCTGCCGACGTTTCCGCTGGGCGAGCCTTCGGCGCCCTCGCAATTGTCGACCGCTAGTACTCTATAGACCGGAGGCGAATTCGACGCCGTGATCTGAGAGTAGAAGAGTTCCGCCTGCGAGCTCGAGTTATTGGCGCAATCTTTGTCAGTGTAGTTGGTCTGGCAGTTGACATTGTCCGGGTTCTGCACGCTGCGGCAGAGCCAGGCCGCCACACCTGTTTCGGGGTAATTGTACGTGGGACTATTGAGGCCGCCATCGACGATGCTCTGCTGCAGCCAGCGCGTGTTCGAGGCCGCCGTCGTGCTCGTGCTGGGTACGCCGCAGCTATTGTCGTTGGTCCAGGTGCCAACATTTTGATTGGCCCCGCTAAGATAAGTTGGGCCCAGGGTCCACGAGGTACCGGAGCCGAGTTCGCATCCGTACTGCCCGGCGGGGCAGACGGTCACCGGGCTCGCTGACGGCTCCTGGCAGCCGAGCTGTATGTTGCTGAGCACAGGGCCCGAGATCAGCTCGACGTTGTCGAGGAATTTGGACGCTCCATAGTAAGTCATCGAGTACAGCACTTGCGTCGAGCCCGCGCTCACTCCATGGGCGCACATTCCGGCAGTCGCGTTAGCCTGAAAGACTGGCTGATAGATGTTGGTATTGACATAGCTGAGAAATGTCGCCGGGCGGCAAGCCGCAGCCTGGATATCTCCAAAAGTTCCGGCCGGGAAGGGATTATAACTAGCCTCCCAGGCGGAGCTCCACGCGATCTGCACAATCTCGTAACCCTGCTCGAAGTAGTACTTCACCATATCGCCGGCGGTCGGCGAGCCTTTGGCCAGCGGCTGGGTGCCATCGCCTCCGTCGAAATAGATGATGACTCCTTTTACATCGCCGGCAATAATTCCCGAAGGGCTCAAGTAGCCGTAAGTAAAGGCCAAATCGCCAATGTTGGGACACGAAGCCAGCGTCGCCGAAACGCAATTCATAGGATGGTTGATGCCCGCAGGGTCGCTATATTGAAACCACTCCTGTCCCGCAGGGCAAGAGGTCAGTGCCGTTGTGCCCTGGACCATGCCAGTCGGAAGCGTCGTGCTTCCACCCCCGCCGCCCCCGGTCTGGGCATTGGTGGTCGCGCCGCCGCCACAAGCGACCATGATGGAGCCGATCAG
This sequence comes from uncultured Acidobacteriaceae bacterium, assembly GCA_963789875.1. GTDB lineage: Bacteria > Acidobacteriota > Terriglobia > Terriglobales > Acidobacteriaceae > Sulfotelmatobacter. The sequence goes on from CAWBMI010000004.1 coordinate 1,499,695, forward strand.
GGCGATCGCAATCACCGCCAAAGCGATAAGAATAAACGGCGATTTCGCAAAGCTCATCGAGCACCCCATCTTAGTTTAACCCTGGGATGCGGTTAAGGTTGCGGGCGTTGGGTCAGGAAAGTAGCCCCACCTGTCCGGGCAGATGTCCGGGCGTCTCATTTTTGTAGAACGCATTTGTAGAACGCAAAGGATGGAACCCGGTTTTGATCAGGCCGGGTCCAGCTGCGCTGGCGACGCACGCCCCCTTCCACCACGTCGAGCAAGCACAGCCGGGAACCCAGCCCTGCCCCGCGCCTACCGCCCGGATCGCCGGTAACTGAGGAGCGCGCAGGGCAAACTTGGTTTTTCTAGTCGCCGGGAAACGATATCCTCAGCATCGGATCTTCCAGCCCGATGGCCTCCAAAATCCCGGATACCACGTCGCATGCCTCGACCGGGTTGCCGAATCCGCACAATCCGACTGCGCAGGCGATCACTCCGCGTAGTTCTGCGCTCGGAAAACCCCAGAAGCCCCCTGCGGTTTCGTGCAGCTGCCGCAATAGCAGGAGTAACTGCGCCATACGTTTATCCTTTAGATATAAGTTCAACTCGGACCACGTCGGGGCGCAGGCAGGGTGGGCGCACACTGACCCCGTGCAGGAATGAGCAGCCAAGTTGTCTATTTTTCGCATGGCAACCTCTCAGAATGGGTTTGAACGTGTCGTTCGTGGTCTGGTTTTTCCGCAGCCGACGTCACGACTTGACTTCTCCATTGCGAACTTTCCAGATTTCGAGCCATTGTCCGAAGACTGATTGCGGCACCGCCGGTGAGGCAGGACTTGCCGCGGGCACGCCGGAGTCGGTGACAAATCGTTCGTCGCAGTTGCCGGGGAGGATTTCGCGAAGCGCCCAGTCTATGCGGCGAACGCACTGCTGGACCATTCTCATCTGGACCTGGCGCGCGGGTTGGTGGTTCACCAAGGCAAGCGGTTGCAATGCATTCCGAATGTGGTGATTCATGAGGTCGATGACTCGCAGACGTTCGCGGATGCGCCGCAAGCGCTGGCGCTCGTAGAGATGGAAGATCGAACCGGCGATCAACCCGCCGAGCAGGTCGTCAACGATCCCGCTGGTTCCATCGAGGCTCCAGAACAGGGCCAAGTGATCGGCGGCGATCAGCAGAGCTGACACGGAGGCGAATAAGAGAGCGGCTTTCCAGAGGGCGGCGGAGCGCCCCGGAAATTCAACTTTCGTGAGATTCATGTATTCCTCCTTCCTTGGTTTTCGGCGAACTGCTGGGAAGGGCGGAATTTTCACTCGTCCCAGGGCCGCGCTGAATTGGTGATGTATCGCGACGAAAAATGCCACGCGCACAAGGCGAAGCAGTCGCTAGGAATAGAACCCAGGAATGGAGGAGTTCAGATCAGGAGGGTACAGAGTAGATTCTGCAGAGAATGTCGGTGGCGCTGGCTGGTTACAACCGAGGGTGAAAGCGTTAAACCAGGAAAAGTCACAGCCAGACCATGAAACCGCGGCATGGGCAAAACCGCGACGGGATCCACTACAGGCGGAGCCAGGCTAAAGCTGGGCCGCACCGGAATTACAAGATTCACCGGCGCATCCGACTCGTTAAAGGCAGTTTCAGGCAGGTCGACTCGGGGCACTACGGAGGTGAAAACCGCCGCTCCCAGCAGCACAGCCACCGATATCCAGCGCAGGACTTTCACTTCCATTCCCCCATAAAGTACGCCGGCCGGTGTCTGGTGTCAATCGGGCTTCTGGAGCATGCGAGTTACATGGCCCCGCGCTCAAGGCACACCGCCGACGGCGTCTTGAGTCGCCCTCAGGCAACGGATTCCAGTCGCAACGTTAATCTGACCGCTCCCTAGCTCGTTACCGGCTGTTGCGACGCCAGTAACGGTTGCAGCCTCGGTTCGGAGGGGACGAAGATCCAGGCCAGCACGTAGGTGATTATGCCGGGACAGCCTCCGGTGGCGATGGTGAGAAAGACGCAGAGCAGGCGCACCAGGGATACGTCTTGATTGAAGTGCTCGGCCAGTCCGGCGCAGACTCCAGCGATCTTTCGGTTGGCATGGGGGCGCTTTAGTGTCTTGGGTGGCGGCGCAATACCCACCACTTTGCCGCAAGAGGGGCAGACGCGGGCGTCGTCCGCGATGGCTTTGCCGCAAGCGTTACAGTACATGGTGGCCTCCTGACTTGAGGTACGCGGATTGAGGGAAGGATGTTCCATCATTCGGAGGCTGAAGCTGGTTCGATTTTCGGAGCTCGGGCCGCGCTAAAGCGCCGGCCTTCCACAGGATTATCGGAACTTGCCGGTGAGGCGCAGCTGTTCGTGCGCATAACGATAGTGCCTGAAGGTGCGACCAGGGCTAAGTTATTTCTTGACATGGTATGCGGCCTTCGATAGCATTAATAAACCGACCGACCGGTCGGTTTGCCTGTCGAGAGTGCCGGGCATAGTCAACAAGAAAGTTATAGGCAACGGACTACAGTGTCGGTCTGGCCCAAAGCCGGCGCTATATCAAAAGGAGATCCTGGTGGCTACGATTTTTTATGAACACGACGCGAATCCTGAGGCCCTGAAGGGCAAAACCATCGCCATCCTGGGCTACGGCAGCCAGGGACATGCGCAGGCGCAGAACCTGCGCGACAGCGGATACAAAGTTATCGTCGGCCTTGAGCCCAACCGTCCCAGCGCCGCGCAGGCTCGTGCCGATGGCATGGTGGTAGTGGCTCCGGATGAGGCCGCCAAGCGGGCCGACTGGATTCACGTGCTGACTCCCGATGAGACCCAGGCGGCAGTTTATGAGCAGTACATCAAGCCCTATTTGCATCCGGGGAAAATTCTCGGCTTCTCGCACGGCTTCAGCATTCATTTTAAGACGATAGTTCCGCCGGCCGACGTTGATGTTGTGATGATAGCTCCGAAATCGCCGGGACATTTGCTGCGGCGAGTTTATGCCGAAGGGCGCGGAGTGCCGTCGCTGATCGCGATTCAGCAGGATTCGAGCCAGCGGGCGCATGAATTTGCTTTGGCCTACGCTCACGGCATTGGCTCGACTCGCGCCGGTGTTTTGCAAACGACATTCAAGGAAGAAACCGAGAGCGATCTTTTCGGCGAGCAGGCCGTGCTGTGCGGCGGGCTGACCTCGCTGATCAAGAAGGGATTCGAGACTTTGGTTGAGGCTGGCTACGCTCCGGAGATTGCTTACTTCGAGTGCCTGCATGAGATGAAGCTGATCGTCGATTTGATCTACGAGGGTGGGCTGGGCCGCATGCGCTATTCGATTTCAAACACTGCCGAATATGGCGATCTGACTCGCGGCGAGAAAGTTGTGGGTGATGCTACGCGAGCTGCGATGAAGAAAACCCTCGCCGACATTCAGGATGGAACCTTCGCGCGAGAATGGATCAAAGAAAATAAGGACGGCGGCTATCAGTTTGCCGAGTTGCGCGAGAAAGAGCAGAAGCATCCCATCGAGGTCGTGGGTGCGCAATTGCGCGGCATGATGAGCTGGTTGCCGGGGCAGCAGCCGAAGAAGCCGGCTGAGGCTCCGAAGCCTGAACCGAAACAGGTTGTGAATGCATAAGGGCGCCGAGATCGTATTGCAGTGCATGCGGGCTGAAGGGATCGACCTGGTGTTCGGGTATCCCGGCGGCGCGATCATGCCGTTATACGACGCGCTTGAGGGCAGCGGCATTCGGCACGTTCTCACCCGGCATGAGCAGGGCGCGGTTTTTGCTGCGGAAGGCTATGCACGAGTTACGGGAAAAGTTGGAGTCGCGATGGCTACCAGCGGTCCGGGCGCAACGAATTTGGTAACCGGGATCGCCGACGCCAAGATGGATTCGGTGCCTCTGGTTTGCATTACCGGCCAAGTACGGACTGCGATGATCGGCACCGACGCCTTTCAGGAAACGGACGTTTTCGGGGTCACGCTTTCGCTCACCAAGTGGAGCCGGCTGGTGCGGACCGTCGATGAAATCCCTGACGCAATCGCCGAGGGCTTCTACTGGGCGCGTAGCGGAAGGCCGGGTCCGGTGCTCATCGACATTCCCACCGATCTTTTGAAAGCCAAGAAGGAATTTTCCGGGCCGGTGAAGTTCACTCCGCACGCGCGGCCTGCCGAGGCGAAAGCTGAGAGCGGGTTCAGCGACACGATCATTTCTCTACTGCAGCGGGCTTCCCGACCGGTTGCACTGGTGGGGGCGGGAGCAAAACTTTCAGGCGCAATCCCCCAGTTGCGGCGTCTGCTCGATTGCTTGAATATTCCCTCGTTCGCTACGGTGCATGGGCTGGGCGCGATTCCGCCGCAGGCTCCTTATTACTTGGGCATGGTGGGCATGCACGGCACCCGCGCCGCTAACACCGCGCTGCACGAAACCGATCTCCTGCTGGTCTTCGGAGCACGCCTGGATGACCGCGTGACCGGCGAGCCTACGCGCTTCGCGCCCAATGCAAAGATCGTTCATTTTGAAATCGATCCCGCGCAACTGGATCGCGTGCGCGCCTGCGAGGTGCCTGTGATCGGCGACCTTGCCGATACGATTCCCGCGTTTCATAACGATGTGCAGCGCGCATCCCCGCCGCTCCCCGACTGGAGCGGCTGGCGCGCGATTGCCTGCGGAAGCGAGCGCGCGGAACTTGACCCACATGGGCTGGCGCAACCCACGATGCGTTTTCTCGATGAACTTTTCAGCCGGCTGCCGCAAAACAATGTGATTATTGCGGACGTGGGCCAGCACCAGATGTGGGCGGCGCAGCGCTTTCGTTCTTCGTCGCCGCGTGGATTCATCACCTCCGGCGGTCTCGGTGCGATGGGCTTTGCTCTACCCGCGGCTGTTGGCGTCCAGCTTGCCCAGCCGGATACTTGTGTCCTCTGCGTCTCCGGCGATGGCGGCTTCCAGATGAATATCCAGGAACTCGCGACTGTGCATCGCCTTTCGCTGCCGATCAAAATGGTGATCGTCGATAACAAATATCTAGGCATGGTGCGGCAGTGGCAGCAGCTTTTCTACGAGCGCAATTATGCCGAAACTGATTTGAGCGACAATCCAGATTTCGTCGAGATCGCGAAGGCGTACAGGATTAATGGCCGTCGCCTGAACGAGGCGGCCATGGCGGAGTTCCCGGTATCGGCCGAAACGGGAGATCTTCTCGAAGATTTTCTGCGCTCGCCGGAGCCGGAGTTGCTGGTATTCGATTGTGCCCCTGAAGCGAATGTTTATCCCATGGTTCCGGCCGGAGCGGCGCTTTCGGAGATGGTGTTCGGAGATAAAGATTTAGAAATTTAGAAATTGAGTAATTGGGTGATGGGTTACTTCTGTAATCGAGAAATTGATATACAAATGATTTCAAATTACTCAATTACAAAATTTCCCAATTACTAATTTGTTTGGGGGACCTCATGCAGATATTCCACATCCGTTATCGCAACTCGCAAGGCGCGCTGATGCGCATCCTCAACGCGGCTTCGCGCCGAGGATTGGATATTCCTTCGGTGCATGCGGAAGCCGCCGGGCAGGATCACGCCGTCACGCTGCAGCTTGAGGTTTCGCAGAAGCAGATCGGGCAGTTGTGCCGCGAGTGGTACGGCATTGTGGATGTAATCGACGTGCGTTCTTCCGCATCGTTGCATGGGCATGACGAGCACGGTAGCTGGGGACCACATCCTCCGGTTTCCGCGATCACTTCGGAATCATCCGCTCGCGCGGCGTTGGCATAGACCTTGATGTTATTTACACAGAGTTTTGTAGTGACACGATTTTTCGCATCAGCAACATGATGTCTCTGGGGAGCGTCATGTAATTGGGGAACCTGAAGTTGGAATGCTGCCTCCTGGCAAACCAATCGCAGGTTCCCCGTTTTTTTTGCTTATGACAATTTCTGGGCCTCGCTCCGCGTCCTCACCCTCCACCGTGTATCTTATATAGCCATGGATCTTAAGCATCGTAGCCGCGGAATTACGGACGGACGCGACCGGGCAGGGGCGCGCTCCATGTTCAAAGCTGTTGGCTTTACCGACGCCGATTTGCGCAAACCGCTGATCGGAGTGGCCAACACCTGGATTGAAACCATGCCTTGCAACTTTCACCTGCGTCGGCTCTCCGCGAAAGTGAAGGAAGGCATTCGTGCGGCCGGGGGCACGCCCATGGAGTTCAACACCATCGCCATCTCCGATGGCGAAACCATGGGCACCGAAGGCATGCGCGCGTCGCTCGTAAGCCGCGAGTTGATCGCCGATTCGATTGAACTGGTTTGTCGCGGGCAGTTATTTGACGCTGTCGTCTGCGTGGTGGGCTGCGACAAAACGATTCCCGCCGCGGCCATGGCTTTGGCGCGCATGGATCTTCCTGGCCTTGTGCTTTACGGCGGCACCATCGCCCCGGGGAGCTATAAGGGCAAGGATGTGACCATTCAGGACGTGTTCGAGGCGATCGGCGCCAATGCCGCCGGAAAAATTACCGACAAGGAATTGCACGCACTGGAAGACGTGGCCTGCCCCGGCGCTGGAGCCTGCGGCGGACAATACACCGCGAACACAATGTCGACCGTCATGGAGACGATCGGACTTTCTCCCATGGGCTTTAACAGCGTGCCTGCGATGGATCCTAAGAAAGATCAGGTGTCTTTCGATTGCGGCAAAGTGGTGATGAATTGTCTGCATCAGGAAATTCGGCCGCGCGATATTTTGACTCGCCACGCTTTCGAAAATGCCATCGCATCCGTAGCCGCGAGCGGGGGATCCACGAATGCAGTTCTACATCTGCTGGCGATCGCGCGCGAAGCCGGAGTCGAGCTGGAGATTGAGGATTTCCAAAAAGTCAGTGAGCGCACTCCGCTGCTCGCCGACCTGAAACCTTCCGGGCGTTTCGTTGCTGCGGATATGCATCGCGCCGGCGGTGTGCGCTTATTAATTCACCGGCTGCTGCGCGGAAAGCATCTTCAGGGCAACGCGAAAACCGTGACGGGGCTTACGATCTCGGCAGAGAGCGAGAGTGCGGTTGAAACTCCCAATCAGGAAGTGATCGCGCCGTTGGAAAAACCGCTCAAGAAAACGGGAGGGCTCGTAATCCTCAAGGGAAATATTGCGCCCGAAGGCTGCGTGGCCAAGATCAGCGGGCATGAGCGCCTGGAGCATCGCGGGCCGGCGCGCGTCTTCGAATCGGAAGAAGATGCCATGGAAGCAGTCACGAGCAAGAAAATTCAGGCGGGAGATGTCGTCGTGATCCGCAACGAAGGTCCCAAGGGCGGTCCGGGAATGCGCGAGATGTTGGATGTAACCGCCGCGCTCGTGGGCGAAGGACTAGGATCTTCCGTTGCTTTGTTGACTGATGGGCGCTTCAGCGGCGCTACGCATGGACTGATGGCCGGGCACGTGTCTCCGGAAGCCGCGCTGGGCGGGCCGATCGCGGCCGTGCGCGATGGCGACATGATTCGCTTTGATGTGAATCAGCGAGTGCTAGAGGTTGAGATCGGCGATGACGTTCTGCGCCATCGTATGAAAGCGTGGAAAGCGCCTTCGCCGCGCTATCCTACCGGAGTATTTGCGAAATACGCCGCGCTGGTGTCGTCGGCTTCGCAGGGCGCGATCACTCGCCCGCCGCAGTAAGTCTTCGTCTCATAATCAGAATACTACCCGGCGAGATCAAAATCCCGTCCTCATCTCTCCAAAGAGCGGAGAGATGAGGACGGGGCAGCCGTCGTTTTCTTACAAAGAATTACTGTGCGCAGCCGGGGCTGAAACCCGTTAGCACGTTGGCCGCGGACGAAATCGCGCAATCGTAGGCAGCGCTGCTCGAATCATAATAGTTGTACTGCTGCGCGCTGGATTGTCCCGTGTTTCCCAACAAGTTGAACGAGGAATCGAGTTCCAGCGTATCGGTGTGCTGGGCGGCATTTTGGAGATAGCTGGTAAAGCTTCCTCCGCCGGCCTGGCTAATGCTGTTGTTCACCAGGTAAGTTTGTTTGGCGGTGGTCGTCTGATTGATATCGCCATTGGAGAGGAAATTCAACTTGATATCAACCACCAGCGGAAAGCTGAAGGTCTGCGAATTCACAATGGGCTGCATCCCTTTCTGCGAGGTCGTTGCATAGGAGGTCAGCGTAGTACTCTGCGAGATATCCTGCACGTAGAGATTTCCGGTGATGTCGAAGTGCTGGTCGTTCGAGAATCGTGCGGTCTGGCTCACTTTCGTTGTGACCTTGCCGTGCGAAGTGTTGGCGTAGCCAGAGATGACAAAGCTGCGATTCGAGCTGACATCAACCGTGCCGAGAATGTAGGTCGGCTGCACGTTGAGTTTCTCCGTGATTACGGGAGAAGGCGCTGCGAGCGTGTTCTGCGTAACCGCGCCCGTGACCTGCGTAGAACCCGAGTCGAGATAGAGCAGCAGCGATGCCGTCGCCGAGAAATATCCATTGGCGTTGAAGACGCTGAGCGCAACCGTGTGCGACTGGCCATTGTTCAGCAAGCCAACGAACGGCGTAAGGTTCACGCGATACGGAGTGAAGTTCAGAGTCTGAACGCCGGGGATCGGGAACCACAAGAACGGATCGATGCCGCCGGTAAAGATCCAGGGATAGATGGGGGCCACGCCCGCGGGCGCGCCGTCGATGGTGATCTCGGTTTCGCGGAAGCCGGTATTCGAGCAGCTTTGCAGCTCCGAGGCCACGTCGCTGGGCACGCAGGTATACCAGAATTCATCTCCCGATTGCCCCTGCGCGTAAACGTCGAGATAAGCGCTCTCAACATTCGTGGGGAAAGTAAAGGTGCCTGAGAGCGTGTCCGCACTGGTATTCAGCGCGACCGTTCCGCCCGACGGGCCTGCCGACAGTGCGAGCACCTGGTTCGCAGCAGCGGGAGCGGTTTGTCCTTTCGCCAGCGGATAAAATTCCAACGAGGCCGAGGCGAAAATTGTCGAGGTTAGCCCACAACATAGCGTGTTGCCGATGTCGGCCTGTCCGGATTGCGCGCTGTAAAAAATCGAACTGTAATCCGTAAGATCGTTCTCGATGTGCCACGACGGCCCCAGGCTCGATCCCGGCTCTGCGGTCGTGCCGAAATAAATGTTCACCGGACCCAGCCAGAAATTCGCGGTGCGATCGTATTGAATGCCCGCGTTGAGATTGATATCAGCTTCAAGCACTACTTTTGCCCACGGGCCAGGACAAGCCGACGGCGGCGCGTAAGTAAAGTTTTCCACGTTGAAATCAAAAAATTGCGCACCCGTAAAAAGCTGAACCACGCAAGGCGTGGTAGTGGGGCGGGTCACGTTGGGGTCGGCGCTAACCGTGTTTGCCGAACCGATCGTATAAGGACCGGAAGCAAAGGCGGCGGAAGCCATCATCGTCGAGCAGACTATTACCAGAATAAACAACCACGAAAATAACCGGAGCGAAAAGATATTACGCGACAAGCGGACGGGACGGAGCATGCGGGTCCTCCTGGGTGATAGTCGAAACACCGCGCCCAGCATGCCAAAGCGAGAGCACAGGTTGGAAGCGGCGGTAGCGCCGAAGTATGGCGCGTTCCGTCGCAACCTGTCAAGAGCTGCAGGAAAATCTCGCTCTGCTGACAAAAAGCCTGGAGATTAAAGAACTCTACGGTACCGTGACTTTCGCCTGATTCGAATAGCCGCTCTCTTTGCCACTCGAGTCCACCGCCGTAGTTGCGTAGTAATAGGTTGTATCCCCGGCAGCGGTCGAATCGGTGTAGTAAGTATCTGCATCCAGCTTCGAATTCAACTTCGAGTAACCGCCCTTGGAAGATTTACTGCGATAAATGTTGTAGCCGACAATGTCCGGCGAATTGCTGGCGTTCCAGGAAAGACTCACATAAGGAGCGGTGCCGGTGCCGGTCAGCGATTCCGAAGCCGGAGAATCGGTAGCGTTGCTAACGAAAGAAAGTGTGCCAGAGCTAACCACGCTGTGCTGCGGCGTGAACACGACATCGAGCGAAACGTTGCCGCCTGCCGGAATCGTCAAAGGGAATTTCGCGCCGGCCATAGCAAACACAGAATTGCTGCTGGAAACTGAAGAAATGGTTACGCTTTCGCTGCTCGCGCTGAGTTTCGCCGTGAGAGTCTTCGCGCTGCCATCGGCTACGTCGCCGAAAGCGAGCGTCGCGGGCGTAATCGTGAGTGTTCCCTTGCTGCCGCCGCCAGTCCCAGTTCCCACCAAAGGTACGTCGAGGCCCGGACCCCAGGCGAAAAAGCTGCCTCCGGTTTCTCCCTGCGCCTGCGGCTTGAAGGTTGCATTGAGCTTCACTTTCTGACCACCAGTCAGAGTCAGCGGAAACTTTGCACCGCCTACCGAAAAGTCGGCTCCCGTGATGACGAGTTTCTGAATCGTGATCGTCCACCCGCGCGTATTGGTCAATTCCACCGGAAGTGTGGAGCTTTGCCCCATGGCAACGTTACCGAATTGAAGGTTCGCGGGAGTCGCTGTCACGCTTTCGCTGGTGGTACCCGAGCCGGACAATCCTACGCTGAGCACGGGATTGAAGCCGCCGCTGTTAAAAGTGATTGTCCCGTTCTGCGTTCCTGCGGCGGTGGGTTCGAAGGTGACACTCAGTTCTACGCTCTCGCCTGCTGAGAGCACCACGGGCATCTTCCAGTCCGAGAGGACGAACTTGCTGTTGCTCACCTTCATACTCGAAATCGTTATGCTCGACTGACTGGTGTTGGCCACGGCGACCAGCAGAGTCTGCGTCTGATGAATCGCGACATAACCAAAATTCAGGCTACCCGGCGAGACTGTCAATCCGGTGGCGGCGCGCGCGCGTTGCGGCATCAGAGTGACCAAAACCGAGAGCAACACAAGAGAAAAGACGAGGCAGTAACGTCGTTGAGGCTGGGGGAGGAATTGCATGAGCCAGAGATTTACAGAATCCGTCGGACGAAGGAAGATGCCACTAGGACATCCCGGGGATCTGATCAATGCGATGAACAGCCGCTCTGGTCCTGCAGATTCGTCGACATGAGGCAAAACTCAATTTAGCGAATCGCTTACGCGAGGTCTAGAATTTAGACTCGGGTGAATTGAGTCTAATACCCACTGTACTAACTACTATCTCAGTGTTCAGTACTTAGTAACAGGTGAAACCCCCAGCCTGTCGCTGTTAGACGTGTTCGAATGCATCTCTTACTCGGTCATTCAAAACAGTTTCGGGCCATCCAGCCGTGCGGCATTTTTAGCGGCGATTACCTCGAGATAGCAGGGCTGCACAACGTCACTCCGCCCTCTCGAATATGCATGTCCCGTTGCCACCGCATCCAGCCGTGCGTTAGCATGCAAGTGACTTGGCTAACTGTCGATATGAATACCAGTCGCGCACTCCGGGCACTCGCAAACGATCGGAGATTGCGGGTTTTAAACTGGCTTAAGGATCCTGTCAAGCACTTCCCGCCACAAGTTGACGGCGATTTGGTAAAGGATGGCGTCTGCGGGGTGCTGATCGCTCGCAAGCTGGGGATTAGTCAGCCGACCGCAAGCGAACACCTCAAGATCTTGTGCCAGGCCGGACTTATCCGTCCTAAACGAATCAAGAAGTGGATCTTTTACAAGCGAGACGAACCCAAAATCAGGCACTTGAAGAAGATGGCCTTGGAGAAATTGTAGAAGTACCGACGTGCGAGAGACAGCGCGATGGAATCTGCCTCTGCACTTCTTCCGCTACTCGGTGACACGGTCGCCATGACTCGGCGGCTGCGAAATCACCGGGAAGCGAACCGGCTCATTGCAGTGATTCCGAAATTGATGACGCGCACCTGGTGGAATGGCGAGGCCCCGCCCGACCGTCAAGATAATCCGCTCGCCATTGACTTCCATCGTGGCCTGGCCGGACAGGATGAAGAAAAACTGGTGCGCCCGGTTGTGGTAGTGGCACACCTCGGAGGCTCCCGGCGGCATGTGTTCCTCTATTACGCTCAAGCTCGACTCCTGGAGTAAATGCCATCCGTCACAGCTATTTCCCCAAACATAGTGAGGGGCATTTTCCCGGCTGATTGGCAGCAATACCATATTTCTTCGTCTCCCTCCGCTGACCTTTCAAGCCTTCACAGTCTCCCAGCTTCCAGCCTTTACAAGTCAGATTAATTATGCCACTATATTTCGTCACTTAGCTAAGTGTCAACTTATATTAGCCATGGCGCTGGCGGAAGTGATTCAACGACACAGTAGTCTGGCCGATGTCAGGAACACAGCGAGGAGAACAATGGTTTCCGTATACGAGAGGCTCGATGCTCTACATATCACGCTTCCAGAACCGACGCTGCCGGTAGCGACCTTTCTGCCTTTCTTGCGTACCGGCAACTTGCTTTTCTCGTCTGGCCACATTGCCAAAATCGACGGCGGGCCCTGGGCCGGCAGATTGGGCGCGAATCTCACCACCGAACAAGGGAAGAACGCCGCCCGTGCCGTCGCCATCGATCTGATGGGTACATTGCACGCCGCGGTGGGCGACCTGAATCGGATCAAGCGCATTGTGAAACTCATGGTGCTCGTGAACAGCGCACCAACATTTACGGAACAACATCTGGTCGCCAACGGCGCGTCGGAGCTCTTCGCCCAGGTATTTGGAGATGCGGGCATGCACGCTCGCAGCGCCTTCGGAGTCGTTCAGGTGCCGTTTGGATCGTGTTTAGAAATCGATCTGGTCGCGGAGGTCAAGGAATAATGGCGCGCACCAAATTCTACCGCTATACAGTCGTTGACGTGTTCACGACCGAGCCGTTGGCGGGAAATCCTCTTGCCGTTTTTCCAGACTCCTCTACGATCGATGAACCTACGATGCAGAAAATCGCCCGGGAACTCAGCCTCGCGGAAACCGTCTTCGTGCTTCCCGCCACGCGCAAGGATTGCGCGGCGCGCGTGCGTATATTTACCCCGGCCAAGGAGATGGCATTTGCCGGCCATCCCACGGTGGGCGCCGCGTTTGTCCTGCTGCAAGAAAAGATTGTCGCGCGCAATGTCGGCACATTCATGTTGGAAGAGCAGGTCGGCCCGGTCGCACTTCGGATTGAAGATGGCCAGTGCCCGCTGATTTGGCTGCGAATGCCACCGATCCACGAAGGGAAATGCTACGACTCCGCTCTCTGTGCAAGAGTGCTGGGGCTGGAAGCACAGGAACTGCTTCCGATCAACCCGCAACTGCTGAGCGCCGGCAATCCCACCGTAGTTGTTGCCGCCAAAAATAAGGCGGCAGTCGATCGAGCATGGCTTGACTTGACGGGCATGAAAGCTCTAAGAGGGGCGGAGAAAGAACCCTTCTGCGTCTACCTATTTACCCCAACACCCGACGGGGCCTATTCGCGGATGTTTGCCCCCGAGTATGGAATTCCAGAAGATCCGGCGTCCGGAAGTTGCATGGGGCCGCTGGCAGTTCTGATGATGCGTCACAACTTTATTTCGAACTCCGCGGGCACTCGCTTCGTGAGCGAGCAAGGAACAAAAATGGGCCGCCGCAGCTTGTTACATGTAGAGGTTCAGGGGAAGGAAGCAGGGGATGGAATCTACGTCGGCGGTTATGTCGCCCCGGTTATAGAGGCTGTCATGACATTAGGCTCCCGCTAGGACTCAAGCCGGAATGCGATTCGCGCAGGAGGGCATCGGGCGCCGGCAGGAGCTAGCTTCGCGGACCACCCCTTTGGGAAAGAGTAACCCATTTGCGCTTCAGCCAATTCAGGAGTCGGTACCATGAAAACAATACGAACCTTCGGGGTGGTGGCAGTAATGATCACTACCTTGATCTTGACAGTTGCCTGCTGCGTGACACTGATGTGAACGCGGCTGCTGCAAGTTGTGATGTTTCCGAAATCGATTCTTGATTTTTTTGTAGGTCAAGGTTCCTAGCTGAGAGTCGGGTAGACACTTGCGAAACAAGTCCGCATAAAGCCGGGACAAGAGAATAACAACTCGATCACCTTTGTAGAGTGATTTACCGCCTCAGAAGCAACCGTCCCACAATGTGCTCCGAGATCCCCTGAGCTATTCAGCGATACTGTATAAGTCAACACTCCACAATCCGACGTCAACTGTATTCCTGCTACAGGTTACGAACCCTGTTGAGCGTGACACCTTTACATTATTGGATGATCGTTGTATTCGCAACCGCCCTATCTCACATGTTGCTATGTCGACTTTACTTACGAAGTACTAAGATAGGTGCCCAACTATCGCGCACAATCTCCTCGGACGACATCCGTGTGTTCCGGCGATCAGTCTTTTTAAACGGAACCCTCTCCGCAGGTTGCCTTCTACATCAATCCTGTACGTTTCGTCGAGGGACTACTCATACGGTAAGTTGGTTGTGCAGCGGGTATAGTCTAAAGCAGTGGCTCGGCCCGTACGCATAGTGTCAAGAGGCATTTACAGCAATGGATATCGGGGCTTCTTCCTGAGTTAACAGTGCCAGTATCAAATGGGGAGCTGGAGGTAGAAGTTGAGAGAAGTGACCGCTACATCGGACGAAAGGACAAGCGCAACCGTCACCATCATTGATCTACTGCGGTTCAGGGCGGCCACCCAGCCGAACCAGATTGCCTATCGGTTCCTGGCCGACGGGGAAGAAGAGAGAGCTAGCCTCACCTATGGCGAGCTTGACCGGCGTGCGCGACAGATTGCTGCCGAGTTACAAACGATTTCAGCCGTAGGTCAACGGGCTTTGCTGTTGGATTCTTCGGAGCTGGACTTCATTATCGCCTTCTTCGGTTGTCTGTGCGCTGGCGTGATAGCGGTTCCTATTTATGCACCCCGCTTGAACAAGAAAGGAAATGCACGAGTCGAGTCGGTTGTGGCGGATGCCCAGCCCTCGGTGATTTTGACCGCCGGATCTGGCTCACCGGCAGTCCGTGACTTGGTGACAGCGTCGGTCGGTGAGCATGTGAAGTGGATCGACACAAACTCTCTGCGTAATCGTAGCGACCTCTGGATCCCACCTGACCTTAGTGGCGGAGATATAGCTTTCTTACAGTACACATCCGGCTCGACCGCAAGTCCTAAAGGGGTGATGGTAAGTCACGCGAACATTCTGCATAACGAGGAAATGATTCGGAAGGCTTTCGGCACTGGTTTCGAAAGCGTAATCGTAGGCTGGCTACCGCTCTATCACGACATGGGGTTGATCGGAAATGTGCTGCAGCCACTGTACGCAGGAGTGCCGTGCATTTTGATGTCGCCGGTCGCCTTTCTGCAGCGACCACTGCGCTGGCTGCAAGCGATCTCCCGCTATCAGGCCACAACCAGCGGAGGACCTAACTTTGCCTATGAGCTGTGCATGCGCAAAATCCGCCCCGAGGACCGAAGTGGGCTCGACCTGAGTTCATGGCGTGTTGCCTTCGACGGTGCGGAACCAGTGCGGCTTGAAACGCTCACCCGATTTGCCGCGCAGTTTGCCAACTGCGGTTTTCGGCGCGACGCTTTCGTTCCATGTTATGGCCTGGCTGAAGGCACCCTCTTCGTGAGCGGAGGTCTTGAACCGAACGGAGTAACGGCCGTGCATTATGGCGCCAACGGTGGTCCGACTGATGGGGCAAAGACATCTCGTCAAGGAGAGAAGATGCTGGTTGCCTGTGGCCGTCCCCCGGCGCAGCAAGAAGTGCGAATCCTTTCGCCGGATTCACTGCAACCGTGTTTCGACGGTCAGGTAGGTGAGATATGCATAAAAGGTCCCAGCGTCGCACAGGGGTACTGGCAAAAGCCGAGAGAAACTCAAGAGACCTTCAATGCGCGAATCCCCGGAACCGCGGAAGGTCCATTTCTTCGAACGGGCGATCTGGGATTTTTGTCTAACGGGCACCTATTTATAACCGGAAGGCTGAAGGACTTATTGATCATTCGCGGTCAGAATTACTATCCGCAAGATATAGAACTTACGGTCGAGCAAAGCCACCCGGTCTTACAGCCCGGTAGTGGGGCGGCTTTCTCGGTAGAGATAGAAGGTGAAGAACGACTCGTCGTCGTGCAGGAAGTTGCCGTTCCCAAAGGTCAAGAATCGGCGATTAGTAAGGATAGAGACAACGATGATCTGGACGCACTTATAAAACTTATTTCCCGGAATATAGTTGCCCACCATGAACAGCAACCGTACGGGATTGTGCTGATACGAAAAGGCACCATTCCCAAGACGTCCAGCGGTAAGATCCAGCGTCACGCATGTAAGGATGCATTCCTAAGGAAGGACCTCACTGTCCTCAGGGAGTGGCCGGTGCGAGACTCGCTTGAAGCGACTTCGCGAGGTTCTACCGGCGGTAAGCGGCAGCGGCCCACGCTGAGCGAGCTCGCTCCGTGGTTGGTCGCAGAAATTGGGCGCATCAAGGGAATCGATCGGGAACGAGTCGACCTACAACAACCATTTACAGCCTATGGTCTGGATTCACTGGACGCGATTGAATTCGCGCACAAGCTTCAAACCGAGTGTGAAGTCGAGATAGAAGTCTCGGAGTTCTTTGGCGATTCGACCATCGCGGATGTCGTCCAACGCGCCACGGGCGCCCTACAGACGCACGTGAGCCGGCGGGCAACGGGGCAGCCTGCGAGCTACCCGCTTTCGTACGGGCAGCGCGCTTTGTGGTTTGTGAATCAGACGGCGCCGGACCGCGCCAGCTACAACCTCGCGCGAGTGATTAGGATTGCAGCCAACCTGAATGTCGATGCACTGCGTCTGGCATTTCAGGCATTGGTCGACCGCCATCCGTGCCTTCGCACGATTGTGGTGGAGACGGCTGGAGAACCGGTACAGCAGGTTGCAGAGAAGGCAGAGGTCGGCTTTGAATATTTTGACGCCCGCGATTGGAGCCAGGTGGAGCTGGAGAAAGCTCTTGTCCAACAGAGCCAGAGGCCTTTTTCTCTGACGCTAGGCCCGTTGTTTCGGACTGTCCTATATGCCCGGTCGGAAAAACAATACCTGCTGCACGTTGCAGTGCACCACATGGTTGCCGATTACTGGACTCTCACGTTGCTGCTGGATGAAATTGGAAAACTGTATCAAGCCTTTGCGAATAAAGTCGAAACCGAGCTTGTTCCGTTGGAATACAGTTACGCAGACTTTGTGGAATGGCAGCGGGACAAGCTCTCTGGTCCTGGCGGAGAAAGACTGCGGGACTATTGGAAGAACGAACTGGCAGGAGAACTGCCGCCTCTCAGCCTGCCCGCAGACCACATGCGTCCGCCAGTACAGACATTTCGTGGCGCATCCTTCCCTTTTAGCCTCGATGCCAGGCTAACTCAAGCATTGAAGAGGCTTGGAGAGGAGCAACAAGCCACGCTCTTCGCGACACTTCTGGCAGCGTTCCAGGTTTTGCTCTATCGCCTCACCTCTCAGGAACAAGTTATCGTTGGCTGCCCGATTGCGGGCAGATCAAGAGCAGAATTTGCAAACATTGCTGGGTACTTTGTGAACGCGGTGCCCTTGCGAGCGGATTTTCAGCAGCGGCAAACATTCAATCAATTCCTATCGCAGGTTCGCAACCGGGTTTCGCAAGCCTTAGCGCATGAGCTGTATCCCTTCTCGTTAATGGTTGAGCAACTTGGGATTGCCCGCGATCCGGCGGTGCCTCCCATCTTTCAGAGCGCGTTTGCCTTTCAGCAGACGTACGGGAGCCATTCGGAAGATTTCGTGCGTTTTGCCTTAGGGCAACCGCAGGCACAGGTGACCTTGGGCGGCTTACTGTTGGAGCATGTCGTCGTCGAGCAGCAAACGGCCCTGTTTGACCTGACGCTTTCGGTCGGCGAGGGACCGGACGGGATCGTTGGCGCTTGGGAGTACAGCAGCGATTTATTTGACCACTCGACCGTCGTGCGCTGGTCTGAGTACTTCAAAGTTCTGCTGCAAGCGGTTGTGCAGCATCCCGATTGCCACGTCAGCCGGTTCGCGATGTTGTCGGTTGAGCAGCGAAGGCAAATTGTCGAGGAGTTCAACCACACCCAACTGAATTATGACTGCCAGCAGTGCGTGCACGACGAAATTTCGCGACAAGCGATGTCCACGCCTGCCCGGATCGCTGTTGCCTTAGGAGCAGTCGAGCTGAGCTATCAGCAGTTGGAGCAGAGATCGAACCAGGTCGCACACTACCTGAGAAAACTTGGAGTAGGGCCGGATGTGCGGGTGGGAGTGTGCCTGGACAGGTCGGTAGAACTCGTGGTCTTCCTGCTGGGTGTGCTCAAAGCTGGGGGCGCCTATATTCCGTTGGACCCCGGGTATCCGGCAGAGCGGTTGCAATACATGGCGCAGGATGCACAGGCTCCGGTAGTGATCGTGCAGAAGCGGCAGATTGAACAGTTCGCGAGTCTTGGGGTGCGGCTGATCTGTGCGGAGGACCAGGAGCCTGAAATAGAGCGCGAGAGCGTGGCGGATGTTGGAGTAAGGCTCGAGGACGATAACCTGGCCTATGTCATCTACACCTCAGGGTCGACGGGGAACCCGAAGGGAGCGATGAATACGCACCGCGGCCTGCAGAATCGGTTGCAGTGGATGCAAGAGAAATACCAGTTGACGAGCGACGATCGGGTCCTGCAAAAAACACCTTTCAGTTTCGATGTATCGGTGTGGGAATTCTTCTGGCCGTTAATAGCAGGCGCCAGATTGGTGATGGCCGAGCCGGGAAGACATCAGGACCCAGAATATCTGGGACAAACGATCGAGCAACAGGGAGTGACAACGCTGCATTTTGTTCCGTCGATGTTGCAGGCGTTTCTGGAATCGGGTGAGGCGAAGAGGTGCGGAAAACTGCGTCGGATCATCTGCAGCGGAGAGGCGTTAAGCACGGAGCTGGCGCAGAAGTGCGTGGAGCAAATTCCAGCAGAGTTGCACAATCTCTACGGTCCGACCGAGGCAGCGATCGATGTGACGTACTGGCCCTGCCGGCGCGAGGAGTTGGCAGAAGGCGTAGCCATCGGCAAGCCCATCGCCAACACACAGATGTATGTGCTGGATGCGGAATATGAGCCGGTGCCGGTGGGGGTGGAAGGAGAGATCTACATTGCCGGGGTGGGGCTGGCGCGCGGGTATTGGAATCGACCTGATCTGACGGCGGAGCGCTTTATTGCCAACCCGTTGAGCACAGAAGGCGGAGCGCGGATGTACCGGACTGGGGACCGGGGACGCTGGCGCAGCGATGGAAACCTGGAGTATCTGGGGCGCTTCGACCACCAAGTCAAGCTGCGAGGGTTCCGGATCGAGTTGGGAGAGATTGAGGCCTGCCTGGCGAAGTTTGAGGGGGTGAAGGAGACGGTGGTGGAGATGCGGGAAGCCACTGCCGGAGACAAGCGGTTGGTAGCGTACATTGTGCCCGATGAGGTACACGCTCGTCCCTTGAAAAAGACGGCGAGCCTCAAGAAGTCCGGCGATCTGACCGAAAGCAAGCTGTACGAGCTGCCTAACGGCATGCTGGTCAAGTTTCAGAACAAAGGCGAGACCGATTTTCTGTATCGCGAAATCTTCGACGGCGAAGGTTACTTGCGACACGGGATTACTCTCGAGGCCAACGCCTGCGTATTCGACATTGGGGCAAATATCGGAATGTTCAGTTTGTTCGTGGCCCAGCTCGCTCCGGCGGCCACTGTCTATGCATTTGAGCCGATCCCGGCTGTTTTCGACGACCTCCGAATCAACATGGAGCTTTATGTCCGGAACCCTAGAGCCTTCAATTGCGGCTTAGCGGGAGAGTCCGGAACGGTCACGTTTACCTGGTATCGGCACGACTCCGTACTTTCAGGCCGATATGCCGATCTGAAGGAGGAAAGCTCAACCGTCAAATCCTTTCTGAAGTCACAATCCGAGTCGAAAGACTTGTCGGATGAGGATCTGGACAGACTTCTTGCGGAGCGCCTTAGCGGGGAGCGAGTGGAGTGCCAACTTCGTACCCTTTCCTCGGTCATTGCCGAGGAGAAGATAGAGCGGATCGATCTTCTCAAGATCGATGTTGAGAAGAGTGAGCTGGATGTTCTGGAAGGCATCGAAGACGACGACTGGGAGAAGATCCGACAAATTGTACTGGAGGTTCATGATTCTGATGGACGATTGGCCATAGTCAAACGGATGCTCGAAGCTCATGGGTTTGAGCTGCACATCGAGCAAGATGAGTTGTTACAAACCACGAACCTCTACAACATCTATGCTCGCCAGACCAAGAGCGTTCCCCGAGCCGAAGTAGCAGGTCTCTCACCCCACCCGGTGCGGGTGCCAACATACTTTGGCCCCGCCCAATTCATCACTGCACTGAAGAATCATCTGAAGACGCTTTTGCCGGAGTACATGGTTCCGGCGGCATACGTTTGTTTGGATCGCCTGCCTTTGACGCCGAACGGGAAGCTGGACCGGAAGGCGTTGCCGGCGCCCGAGGCCGATGCTTACACGGTCCACGCTTACGAGGCGCCGCAGGGAACGATGGAAACCACGGTGGCTTGGATCTGGGCCGAGATGTTGAAAATCGAGCGGGTAGGGCGAAACGATAATTTCTACGAATTGGGCGGGCATTCATTGCTTGCGACCCAAGTGATGTCGCGTATCCGGCAGGTGTTTGGGGTGGAGGTGCCGCTCCGCAGCTTTTTGGAGAATCCCACGGTCGCCGGGCTGGCCCTCCAAGTGGATAGGGCGGCTAAGATAGCGGCTCCTCCTCTGCAGCCTCTTCCGCGGGGGCAACGTTTGCAATTGTCTTTTGCCCAAGAGCGCTTGTGGTTTCTGTCACGCTATGAGATGGAAGCAAGTTTGTACAACGTGCCTGTAGCGTTGCGCTTGCGTGGAGCGTTGAATATTGAAGCGGTTAAAGCCAGCCTGCGGGAAATCGTATCCCGTCATGAAGTTCTGCGCACCACCTTTCCTGAAGTCGACGATAGAGCCATACAGAGTATTGCCCCAGAAATCGACCTGGCGATTCCGGTGGTTGAGGTCGGCGAAGATGAGTTGCCTCAAGTCCTTCGCCAGCACGCGCGGCAAGCGTTTGATCTCAGCCAGGGCCCGTTGATTCGGGCGTCGCTGTTCCGCATCGGCAGTTGCGAGCATGTCTTGCTGGTGGTTCTACATCACATTGTTTCCGACGGTTGGTCGTTGGGAATCATGCTTGGTGAATTCAACGTGCTGTATGACGCTTTCAGTAGAGGCGTGGCTTCGCCATTGCAACCTTTGCCGATACAGTATGCGGATTTTTCGGAGTGGCAACGACAATGGCTGGAAGGCGAGTTCCTCGAAAAACAACTCGCGTACTGGAAACAACAGTTATCGGGGCTCGAAGCGCTCGCTTTGCCCGCTGACCGGCCCTACCCAGCCAAACCGACCCTGGCCGGAGCTGTGGA
The DNA here is from genome assembly GCA_963789875.1 of uncultured Acidobacteriaceae bacterium. Taxonomy (GTDB): domain Bacteria; phylum Acidobacteriota; class Terriglobia; order Terriglobales; family Acidobacteriaceae; genus Sulfotelmatobacter. The sequence continues at coordinate 1,520,984 of CAWBMI010000004.1, forward strand.
GATGTCGTGCCTGCCCCAGTCTCTGGTCGCGAAACTGAAGTCTCTGAGCGATCAACAAGGGGTAACGCTATTCATGACCTTGTTGGCCGGGTTTAAAATTCTCTTGTTTCGCTATACCGGTTGCACCGACATTTCGGTTGGTTCGCCGATTGCCAACCGTAACCGGCAGGAGCTCGAACCGCTTATTGGTTTCTTTGTAAATACACTGGTGTTACGCACTGCCTTCGCAGAAGATGCTTCGGTGTCCGGGTTGTTGCAGCAGATACGCGAGGTCTCACTGCAGGCTTATGCGCACCAGGACATTCCCTTTGAGCGCTTAGTCGAAGCGTTACATCCAGCCCGCGAACTCAGCCGTACTCCTCTTTTCCAAGTCATGTTCATCCTCCAGAACGCGCCATTGCCGAAGGTCTCTTGGAACGGCCTTGAAGCAGACGCGAGCGTTTTGGAAACAGGTACGGCGAAGTTTGATCTGACTTTGTCCGCACGCGAGGAAGAAGGTGTATTGGATTTGTCATTAGAGTACCGAACTGAATTATTCGACGCGGCGCGCATGAGGCGAATGCTGCAGCACTATCGAACTCTGTTGGAACAAATCGTAGCCTCCGTAGATTCTCGGATCAACGAGATTGACATACTAGGTGAAGCGGAAAAACAACAGTTGCTGGTGGAATGGAACCGCAGTGGGGCCGAGTATGAGCAGGAGAAATGTCTAGCCGAGTTATTTGAGGAACAGGCTCGGAAAACGCCTGAAGCGGTAGCAATCATCAGCGCGGATGAGCAACTCACGTTTGCGGAGTTGAATCGGCGTGCCAACCAATTGGGACGCTACTTGCGGCGACTTGGTGTCGCGCCTGAAGTGCGAGTAGGAATCTGCGTCGAGCGTGGATGGGAGATGGTGGTGGGGTTGTTGGCAATCCTCAAAGCGGGAGGTGTGTATGTACCGCTGGATGGAAGCTATCCGCAAGAGCGGCTGAGATACACGCTGGAGGACGCGAAAGCTGTGGTGGTGGTCGCGCAGAAGGCACTGTCGGAGAAGTTAGACGGATATGTTGGGCAGACGGTCCTGTTGGATGTGGAGAGTGAGGAAATCGGGCGGGAGAGTAGAGAAGATCTGCAGCGAACGACCACGCCAGAGAATCTCGCTTATGTGATTTATACCTCGGGATCTACCGGCAGACCGAAGGGAGTCGCCATTACACACGGCAGTGCGGTGGTGTTTCTGCATTGGGCCCGGGCAACGTTTGCAGCGGAAGATCTTGGCGGGGTGCTGGCATCAACTTCAATTTGCTTCGATCTGTCGGTTTTTGAAATTTTTGGGCCACTCAGTTGGGGCGGTACGGCGTTGGTGGTGACGAACGCTTTGGAACTCGTGAGTATGACTGAAGCCCGGAGAGTGAAGTTGGTCAACACTGTACCCTCGGCAATGCGAGAATTGGTGCGGATCAACGCTCTGCCTGAGTCGGTTCGAATCGTCAATTTAGCCGGAGAGGCGCTGACGAGGGGATTAGTAGACGACATCTATAAAGCCGGGAGTGTTGAGCGAGTATGCAATTTGTACGGACCCTCGGAGGACACGACATACTCGACCTATGCATGGTTAGAGAAAGCTGCAAGCAAAACCGCAGTGCCGATAGGCAGACCAATCGCCAACACGCAGACCTATGTGCTGGATAAGTGGATGGCACCATTGCCGATCGGCGTAGTGGGAGAGTTGTACCTGGGGGGAGCGGGTCTAGCGCGCGGCTACTTAGATAGGCCAGAGTTGACAGCGGAAAAATTTGTGCCCAACCCGTTCAGCGCTATCGGTGGCGCGCGGCTTTATCGCACCGGAGATTTAGCGTGGTATCGAGAGGACGGGAACCTGGACTTCCTTGGACGTGCGGACCACCAAGTAAAGGTGCGCGGCTACCGGATCGAGCTGACGGAAATTGACTTCGCACTGGAAGCGACAGCCGGAGTCAAGCAGGCAGTGTCGCTTGCGCTGGATAATGCTGGGGAGAAACGGCTGGTCGCCTATGTGGTCACAGAAGCGGGGACCACTGCAGAGCAGTTGAAGGCGGCGCTGAGGAAGCGGCTTCCGGAATTCATGGTGCCGTCTGATTTTGTCTTATTAGATGAATTTCCTCTGACCCCGAATGGAAAGATTGACCGCCGCGCGCTGGTAACGCTCAATGTACATCGTGGTGAAGGAGCCAGTCATGTCGAACCGCGCACACCGGTCGAGGAGTTGGTTGCGCAAATCTGGTCGGAATTACTGGCGATTGAACGGGTGGGCGCGGAGGACAACTTCTTTGCGTTGGGAGGACACTCCTTACTGGCGACCCGGATGCTTTCGCGGTTGCGGGAGGTATTTGATCGCGAAATTGCGTTGCGTGCGGTCTTTGAATTCCCGGTTGTCGCGGATCTGTCGGCACACATAGCCGGCCTCAAAACGCAGACACAGCTGGATACGACCCAGCCCATTGTCCACAGAACCGGATTGGAGGCCTTGCCGCTCTCTTCACAACAAGAACGCCTTTGGTTTCTTGATCGGTATAGCTCCAGTGGAGTCGCTTATAGCCTGCCCGCAGCGGTACGACTGAAAGGCGAACTGAATAAAGAGGCGATGCGCCTCAGCTTCCAGGAAATCGTGCGGCGACATGAGATTTTGCGGGCCAAGTTCGTGCAGGTTGGAGTAAAACCCGAATTGGTGATTTCCGAGAACGCGAGATTTGAGTTGAACGAACTCGATCTACGGGATCCGATCTCCGGAGTGGCAGCAGAGCAGCGATTAAATCGTGAGCTGACAGAAGAAGCCACTCGTCCATTTGTGTTGGCGGAAGCAGAATTGTTCCGGGCTCGACTCCTGAGAATTGGCGAACGAGAGCACATTTTGTTGGTGACAATTCACCACATCGTTTTCGATGGGTGGTCCGTGGGCGTGGTGGTCAACGAGCTATCCGCTTTATATGAGTCGTACAGCAAGGGAAAACCGTCGCCGCTTGCAGATTTGGAGATCCAGTATTCGGATTACGCGGCCTGGCAACGTGAGATGTCAGAAATCGGAGGGCTGACAGAAGGGTTGGAATACTGGAAAGAGCAACTGAAGGGGATTTCGGTGTTGGAATTACCCACGGACCATGCGCGGCCTGCTGTGCAGAGTTTTCGCGGAGCCAACGAGGTATGGAATTTTCCGGCCGAGATAATGCCGGGGCTGAAGCAATTAAGCCGGGAACATGGAGTGACTCTCTTCATGACCCTGTTGGCGGGATTCCAGATTCTTTTGGCGCGCTACAGCGGGCAGGAGGACGTTACAGTAGGTTCGCCCATTGCCAACCGAGACCACCCCCAACTGCCGGCGCTCGTCGGGTTCTTTGTAAACACTATAGTGTTGCGCTCCGATCTGAGCGGCAATCCTTCAGTCGATGAGGTCTTACGCCGAACGCGAGAGATGTGTTTGGGTGCGTATGCGCACGCGACGGTTCCGTTGGAGAAGTTGGTGGACGAATTAGAACGTCACCGGGACCCGAGTCACAATCCGTTATTTCAGGTCGCCATAGTATTGCAGAACGCCCCGATGGGGGCGATGCAACTTCCAGGTGTGGAGATGACCATGCTTCCCTCGGCCCCCACAGGATCGCGGTTCGACCTGAGCCTGGTCATCGAGGAGGATCGGCACGGTCTGCACGGACTGGTCGAGTACAGCACGGACCTGTTTGAGAGAGAAACCATCAGCCAAATGCTGCGGCACTACAACCAGCTCTTGCAGGGGATGGTCCGCGACTCGAAGCAGAGCGTTTCTACATTACCGTTGCTCGCGCCGGAGGAGCGCCGCCAATTGCTGTATCAGCGGAATGATACGGCGGCAGTTGTCCCGTCGCGTTGCATCCACGAACTGTTTGAGGAACAGGCAGCGCGGACGCCACAAGCACACGCAGCCCAATATCGCGGGCAGTGGTTGACCTATGGCGAACTAAGCCAGAGAAGCAACCAGTTAGCAAATTACCTGGCGAAGGTCGGTGTCGCTCCAGAAGTGCCAGTGGCGACGTGCGTCGGTCGGAGCCTCGATATGCTGGTTGCACTGCTGGGAGTGCTGAAAGCGGGAGGCGCTTATGTACCGTTGGACCCAAGAGCACCGTCGGACTGGTTCGACCTTTTTTCACGAGATGTGAAACCTCAGGTGCTACTAACCCAGCGGGCATTCCTTCCTCAGTTGCCGCAGTATGCAGGCACTGTCGTCTTACTCGACGACGAATGGGACGAGATCAGCCGGCACAGCTGTGAGAATGTCAGCCGAGCGGCTTCGGAAAACCTGGCCTGCGTTATCTGCACCTCGGAGCCGGACGGAACTCCGAGAGGTTTGGCCATTCAACACAGCAGTACGGTCGAGATGTTGCAATGGGCACAAACGACATTTTCGGAGGAAGACCTGTCTGGCGTCCTAGCGTCAACTCCAGTCGACGTATGGGAATCTCTGTTCGAAATGTTGGCACCGCTGTGCAGCGGAGGCACGGTCTTCATCGTTGAGGATCCGTTTGATCTGGCGGATGTAGCAGATTCCGGCAAGGTGAAGTTAATCCAAATGCCGCCTTCGGCGCTGCGGGAACTCGTGCGGATGAAGGCGCTGCCACAGTCAGTTCGAACCATTAACCTGAGTCGCGAGGCGGCGGCTGCGGGACTGGCGCACAAGTTCTATGAGGGCACCCGCGCAGAGCGGGTCTTCAATTGTTTCGGACAAGCGGAGTACGCCAGCCATTGCACTCAGGTGCTTTTGCCGCGGCGTCGAGAGGATGGTGCCGTCCTACTTGGCAAACAAGTAATGAACACGCAGAGCTATGTGCTGGATCAGGAAATGGAACCCGTCCCTGTTGGCGTCGCGGGGGAGCTATATCTTTCCGGAGCGGGGCTGGCGCGCGGATATGTGAACAAAGCCGATCTAACAGCCAGCCGTTTCATATCAAATCCGTTTAGCGTAGCGGGCGGAGATAGGTTGTACCGAACCGGAGACAGGGTGCGCTACCGGGCGGACGGAACACTGGATTTCCTGGGAAGGTTGGACCGGCAGATAAGGATTCGCGGACGTCGGATCGAGCTCGATGAGATTGAAGCCGTGCTCCAGCGGCGGGCCGATGTAGAAGATGCCGTGGTGACGGTGCAGGCAACAGACGGGAGGCTGGTTGCTCACATCATCCCGGTGGCAAGCGTAGAAAGAGGTGAGGCATGGGAGCAGAAATGGCGCGAGAGCCTGCGGGCAGAGCTGAAACGAAAACTACCGGAGTATATGGTGCCGCCAGAACTGGTTCTACTGGAGAAGATTCCCCTTTGCGCTGACGGAACACTGGACCGCCAGGCATTGCCCACTGTAGAACCCACGCCCGAGTCCTCTGACCAGTGGAAATTGCCGTATGGCGAGACAGAGACGATCATCGCCGCCATTTGGAAGAAGGCTTTAAAAATTGAGGAAGTCGGGGTCGAGGACAATTTTTTTGATGTGGGTGGCAACTCATTAATTATTCCCGAAGTCCATGGTGCTCTGCAAAGCGCTTTTGGCATAACTCTGCAACTCGTCGAACTGCTCCAGTATCCGACAATCCGCTCGCTGGCAGAACGTCTGGAAGCTGAAAAGGCCGAGCCTGAGGTAGAGGAACCAGCTCAATCGTATAAAAAGTTGGACGGGGAAAAGCCGAGAAGCGGTGCCACCGGCTTCGCAATTGTAGGCATGGCCGCCAGATTTCCCGGTGCCAATAATATTGAAGAATTCTGGCACAACCTCCAGGCGGGGGTTGAGTCGATCGTCGACTTCTCCGATGAAGAGCTGCGAGTTGCCGGCATCCCGGAGGAACTCCTCTCTTCTCCCAATTACATAAAACGCGGCTCTATCCTGACCAATGCCGACCTTTTTGACAACAGATTCTTCGACATTAGCGCTCGTGAAGCGGAGCTCATCGATCCGCAGCAGCGTATTTTTCTGGAATGCGCATGGGAAGCGCTGGAGAACGCGGGGTACACGCCCAAGAGTTATCCCGGCAAGATCGGGCTTTATGCAGGTAGCGGAGCGAGTACATATTTCTTGAATTTGTTGAAGGGTGACAACTCTCTGTACTCCAAGGATTCCGCCGCTATTCTGTTTGCCAATGCCAATGACTTTCTCGCAACCCGCGTGTCGTACAAACTTGATCTGACCGGTCCCAGTGTCACTCTACAGACTGCCTGTTCGACCTCTCTAGTCGCGGTTCACATGGCGTGCCGGGCTTTGATGACTCACGAGTGCGACATCGCCATGGCGGGTGGAATCACGGTTCGATTTCCGCAGAACATCGGCGATATTTTTCAGGAAGGTGGAATCGTCTCTCCCGATGGCCACTGCCGGACCTTTGATGAGCGTGCCCAGGGCACGGTGAGGGGCAACGGCGCGGGAATTGTCGTCATAAAAAGGTTGGAAGAGGCGCTGGCCGATGGGGATCACATTCGTGCCGTGATCAAGGGATCTGCAATTAACAATGACGGTGCGAACAAAGTCGGGTTCACCGCGCCCAGCATTGCCGGCCAGTCAGATGTAATTCGGCAGGCTCTGATCGAGTCAAGCGTTAACCCCGAAACGATCTCTTATCTGGAAGCGCATGGCACGGCGACATCCCTGGGGGATCCAGTTGAAGTGTCGGCCCTCTCGCAAGCCTATCGGGCAGGCACAGAGAAAAACGCTTATTGCGCGATCGGTTCAGTCAAATCCAACATTGGCCACGCCGATGCAGCTGCGGGAGTTGCTGGTTTGATTAAGACCGTTCTGGCTCTTGAACACAAATTGATACCTCCGACTCTCCACTTCGAGCGGCCCAATCCAAAAATCGACTTTCTTCATAGCCCGTTTTATGTGAACACGAAACTTGCAGAGTGGAAGAGAGAAACCGGGCCCCGGCGCGCTGGCGTAAGTTCGTTTGGCATTGGTGGCACCAACGCGCATGTCATTCTGGAAGAGGCTCCGTCAGACGATTCCATCTCCGCGTGCCGTCCCTGGCAGTTGATATTGTTGTCCGCGAAAACAGCAACGGCTCTGGAAGCTGCAGCCGACAACCTGGGCGCATATTTAGTTGCGAATGATTCCGTCAGTTTGCCGGACGTCGCGCACACCCTCCAAGTGGGTCGTGCATCTTTTAGCCACCGTTCTTTTGTGGTAGCAGAAAATAACGCGGATGTCGCCGCAGCACTGAAGGACCGGCAAGTTAGGCCATTGGCCTCAGTTGTTTCCCGCTCGAGCTGGCCAGTAGCGTTTCTGTTTCCCGGACAAGGGTCACAATACGTCAACATGGGCAAACAGCTCTATGCCCAGGAGCCACTCTTCCGTGAACTGGTGGACGAGTGCTCGGAACTGCTCCAGCCTAATCTGCAACTCGACCTGCGTAGCGTGCTCTATCCCACTTCGGAAAAACATGAGTGGGCAGAAGCAGAATTGCGGGAAACCCGAACGACCCAACCTGCGCTCTTTGTCGTTGAATACGCTCTGGCCAGGATGTGGATGTCGTGGGGCCTTCTGCCGGAGAGAATGCTCGGGCACAGCGTGGGCGAATACGTATCCGCATGTCTCGCGGGAGTATTTTCTCTCGAGGATGCTCTGCACCTGATTGCCGTTCGTGGCCGCTTGATGCAAAGTTGTGCGCGCGGTGGGATGCTTGCCATAGCAGCCCCAGAGGAGGAAGTGCAACGCTATTTGAAGATGGGACTTGATTTGGCTGCGATCAATGGTTCGGCCTCTTGCGTATTGTCGGGTCCACTCGATGCATTGGAACTGGCCGAAAAAGAAATGGCCCGGCAGCAGGTTGTGCATCGCCGCCTGCAATCGTCTCACGCCTTCCATTCAGCCATGATGGATCCAATCATCGAACAGTTTGTTGGCGAAGTCGAAAAAGTTCGGCTCCATGCCCCGCGAATGCGTTACCTCTCGAACCTTACCGGAGAGTGGATCACCGAGAAGCAGGTAACTGCTCCCGAATACTGGGGCAAGCAACTTCGCGGAACGGTTCAATTCGCCAAAGGAATTCGGAACCTGTGCGATGGAAGTGACCGGTTGACCCTGGAAGTTGGCCCAGGGCATACCAATACCACTGCCATTCGCCAGACCCTACCCAAGCCAGCCCTGCCCCTGATGCTGACGACGCTGCCTGATTCTCAAACCGAAGAATCAGATGTAAAACATGTGCTCACGGTACTTGGCCATCTCTGGCTTCACGGAGCAGGTGTCGATTGGAACGCATTTGCGTCGGGCGAGAAACGCCGAAGACTTCCCCTACCCACTTATCCTTTCGAGCGCCAGCGTTTTTGGGTTGAAGCGGCGGGTTCGCGTCCTTCACATCCGGATACCTCCAGAAAAAAGCTTGATGATTGGTTGTATCTGCCGTGCTGGAAGGAAACCGCACGAATTTCCTCAGGCTCGAAAGCCGACGTTTCGGAGGGTGCGACAGTCTTAATGTTTGGCGGCAACTCGCGATTCGAAGAGAAGCTCGCTCTGAAGCTCGGTCGGAAGCGCTATGACGTCGTAACTGTGGTCGCTGGAGAGGAATTTACCAGGGTCGATCCTCAGACTTACGCGATCCGCCCAACCGCACGAGCCGATTACGATGCCCTCTTTGCCGCCCTTGGAGAACAAGGGCAGCTTCCCGAAAAAATCCTTCACCTCTGGAATATCGGTCACAGCGATTCGGTGGAACAGGACGTGGACACTGCGCTCTATAGTCCGCTGCACCTGGTGCAGGCAGCGACCGCTGTACAAGTCATGGGCCCGATTCAATGCGTGGTAGTGTCCAGTGGTTTGCACGGGATTACCGGCCACGAAGATCTATCGCCGGGCAAAGCGACTCTTCTCGGTTTGTGCAAGACGATCGCATGTGAGCTGCCTCATTTTGCCTGCAAGAGCGTTGATATTGAAGTCCCAGCCGAAAACTCGAGGACGGAGGATTCCTTAGTCGATCAACTGGTCGCTGAGTTGGAATCAAAAGAGCAGCAGCCGGTTGTGAGTTACCGCGGGGTACGCCGCTGGATCCAGACCTTTGACCAGGCTCACCTCGAAGCAGATGGGACGGAACTGGTTCGTGAAGGTGGAGTCTACCTGATCACGGGCGGGTTGAACGATATAGGTTTCCAATTTGCGGAATGGCTGGCAACTGAGGCCCGTGCGTCCATTGTACTTTTGGACCAACGTTCATTCCCGCAACGAGAGCACTGGGACATCTGGCCCGAAACCCACACCGGCGACCCCGCGGTCAAGCAGATAAGTCGAATTCGGGCATGGGAGCAGGGCGGAGCCAAAGTTCTTATCTCAAGTGCGGATGTTGCAAACCAAGTTCAGATGAATGAGCTCCGCGATCAAGTGCAAGGGGCATGGGGAAAAGTCAATGGCGTGATTCATGCCGCGGGCTCTTCCAAGAGAGGACCCCTTGCGTTAAAGACACGCAACGAGATAGCCACAGTCCTCATGCCCAAGATCCAGGGGGCACTGGTGCTTGAAGAAGTATTTGGAGGAGAGGATCTGGACTTCATGGTGTTCTGCTCCTCCTTAATCTCATTGATTGGCGAACCGGAACAAGCGGACTATGCGGCAGCCAATGCTTTTCTCGATTCTCTCGCTCGTCGCAATTTTTTGGTCAGTCCTTATTTCACGATGTCGATCAACTGGGACACCTGGGAGGAAGCAGATCGCGACGTCTCGTCAGCCGCCAGTGGCGCAATCAGGCCGGATGAAGCCGTTGAGGTGCTGCGTCGCCTATTGCGCACCAGACCCGGTCCGCAAGCGATCATCTCTACGCGAGACTTGGCTGCCACCAGGCTGAAGAAGGTCGATACCGCCGAAGAGGAAACGGCTGCGATTGGGCGCAAGTATGCCCGCCCTAATCTCGACCGTCCAATGGAGCCGCCAACGAACCCAACAGAAACAATGCTAATCGGCATATGGACGGAAGTACTGGGGGTCTCACCCATCGGGATTCGCGATGACTTCTTTGAGCTGGGCGGCGATTCGCTGATCGGCCTCAGGATGACGGCACGGGCGGAAGATTTCGGTGTGCACCTCTCCGTCGATCAGTTGTTCCGGCATCCCACGGTTCAGGAATTGGCGACGGCTGTTGGGCAGTTGGAGCGGACCGATAAGATTCCGGCCATTGCGCGCGTTCCCCGCGACCAGCCAATTCCCCTGTCGTACACGCAGCAGCGGGTGTGGTTCATAGACCGTCTGGCGCCCGGCAGGTCGGCTTACAACATTCCGGCATCCGTCCGAATACTGGGTCCTTTGGATCTGAAGGTGTTGGAGCAGGTCCTACAAGAGATCGTGTCGCGGCATGAATCTCTGCGCACCCGCTTTGAAGTTGTGGATGGGGAGCCGAAACAAATCATCGAAAGTACGATGGCCCTTCCCCTTCCCATCGTCGATCTGAACTCTCAGCCGGAGGAGGAACGGGAAGCAGCGGCGCGGAAACGGGCAGGCGAGGAGATACAAAAACCATTTGATCTCGAGCGCGGGCCGCTCGTCCGGGGATGTCTGCTCAAGCTGGAAGAACAGGATCACGTGTTGGTGGTAACCATGCACCATATCGTCTCCGATGGTTGGTCGTTGGGGGTATTAGTGCGCGAGGTTTCGGCGCTCTACAAAGCATTTAGCGAGGGCGAGCCCTCACCCATGGCGGAATTGCCCATCCAATACGCCGATTACAGTGTCTGGCAGCGGCAATGGATCAGCGGCGATCTGCTGGAGCGGCAACTCGATTATTGGAAAAAAGAATTGGCAGAACTCGCTGTGTTGGACCTGCCGACTGACCATCCCCGGCCGCCGCTACAGAGCCAACGAGGGGACACGATAGAGTTCACGGTGTCCGCTGACCTGACGCTGAAGTTGAAGCAGCTGTGCCTGCAACAGGAGACCACGCTGTTCATGATTCTGCTGGCGGCGCTTCAGACGTTGATGTCACGTTACAGCGGGCAACACGACATAGCGACCGGCGCGGGGATCGCCGGACGCCGCAGGACCGAAACCGAAAATATGATCGGTTTCTTTGTTAATACTCTGGTGCTAAGAACGGATCTCTCGGGCGAACCAAGCTTCACCACGTTGTTACAACGGGTCAAGAAATCCACGCTGGAAGCTTACAACCATCAAGACGTGCCATTTGAAAAGTTGGTAGAGGTCCTAAAGCCGGAGCGGGATTTGAGCCGGTCCCCGCTGGTTCAAGTTATGTTCACGCTCCAGAATGCACCGTACTCCACGCTGGAACTGGGTCCGGCAAAGCTGCAAAGATTTGATGTTCACACCGTCGCCGCCCTGTGTGATCTCACCGTTTACATGGCGGAAATGAGTGGTGGAATGTTGTGCTCCATGGAATACAGCACCGATCTGTTTGAAGCGGCGACGATCATACGCTGGATCGAACAGTTCAAGACTTTAATGGGTAGCATCGTGGCCGATCCGGAACAGTCCATCGCTGCGCTGCCTTTGCTGACCGCGACCGAACGTCAGCAATTGCTGGAAGAATGGAATCGGACCGAAACCAATTATCCGTCGGAGAGCAGCCTCACGGATCTCATTGAAGAGCAGGCCCGACGAACGCCCGACGCCGTGGCTGTCACCAGCGAGGAGGGCCGTCTCACTTACGCCGAATTGAACGCGCAAGCCAACCAGATAGCACGTTACCTGCGTCGCCTGGGAGTGGGTTCCGAGACGCCGGTCGGCATGTGCATGGAGCGCAGCCTGGAAATGGTAAAAACGCTCCTCGGCATTTTGAAGGCTGGTGGCGTCTATATGCCCTTGGATCCGGCATATCCGATGGAGCGGTTGCTCCACATGGTAGCGGACTCAAAAGCCCCAGTAACACTCGCACAGGAAAGATTGGTCAAGGAGCTTCCTCCTCACAGTGGCCGGCTCGTGAAGCTGGATGCGGAGTGGACAAAAATCAGCGAGGAAGATCGAGACGATCTCCACGTCCAAGTCGATACGAACAATCTGGCATATGTGCTTTACACCTCTGGCTCGACGGGGGGGCCCAAGGGGTCGATGAACACCCACGGCGGACTCCTGAATCGTTTGTTGTGGATGCAAGAGAGATACCAACTGAAGGAAGAGGACCGTGTTCTGCAGAAAACACCAATCTGCTTCGACATTTCATTGTGGGAATTTCTGTGGCCGCTGATGGTTGGGGCAGAGCTGGTGATGGCCAAACCTGGCGGGCATCTAGATGCGGAGTACGTGGGGAAGGTCGTTGAAGACAGAAAGATCACCACCTTGCACTTCGTGCCATCGGCGTTGCGAATGTTCCTGGAATCAAACAGCGCAGAAAGATGTGCAAGCGTAAAGCGTGTGATTTGCAGCGGGGAAGTTCTATCCCTGGAACTGCAGTCCAAATTCCTCGGCAAAATGAACGCCGAACTGCACAATCTTTACGGGCCTACAGAAGCGGCGGTCGACGCGACGTTCTGGGCCTGTGAAGAAGCCCCCGGCAGACAGAGAGTACCGATAGGAAAACCGATTGCCAACGCGCAAATTTATGTGTTGGACGAACGTATGGAGCCCACACCCATCGGAGTGCCGGGAGAACTCTATATCGGTGGGATGGGATTGGCGCGTGGATATTTGGGACAAGCGGAATTGACTGCTGAACGGTTTATTCCCAACCCCTTTAGCATCCAGGCAGGAGAGCGACTGTACCGGACAGGAGATCTGGCACGACATCTGCCCGACGGCAACCTGGAGTTTCTAGGAAGAGTAGATGACCAGGTGAAGATTGGCGGGCATCGGGTCGAGCCGGGGGAGATCGAAGAAATCATTCAAACCCATCCGGCGGTACAACAGGCAGCCGTGGTGGTGGGCCAAGAAAAGGTAGGGCTAGAGAACGAACAGCGGCTTATTGCCTATGTGGTGCCACGCGCAGGGGAGATGGTTAACGCATTTGACCTCAAGAGGCATATACGGCAGAAACTACCGGAGGCTATGGTACCGGGTGCTGTAGTAGAGCTAAGAGAATTGCCCTTGACGCCAAGTGGAAAGGTGGACCGAAAACGTCTGCCTAAGGTGGAGAGCATAAGGTCGGCAGATGTGGAAAACCGTCGACCGCCCCGCACCGAAGCAGAACGTTATATCGCCGAAGTTTGGCGGGAAGTGCTGCAAATTGCCGATTTGGGGATTGACGATAACTTCTTCGATCTTGGCGGTCATTCGCTGCTGGTCGCCTCGATCCATGCCCGGCTCGCTACTCGATTCAACGACCGGGAAATAAGCGTAGTAGATCTTTTCAATTATCCCACCGTTGCCACGCTGGCCCAATTCCTTGAAAAGCCGGTGAATCATGCTTCGCTAGAATTGGCCACGGCGGACCGGGCCGATCGCCGGCTGCAAGCCTTCGCCGCTGTAAGGGGGGCCCGCCGTGAAGCTAAGTGATCATCACCGGGAAGAATATGCGGCTAGCATAGCCGTCATTGGCAAGTCTGGGCGGTTTCCTGAGGCGGGAAATCTGACGCAGTTTTGGCGAAACCTGTGCGCGGGCAAAGAGTCGATTTCCTTCTTTACCGACGAAGAACTCTTATCCGCGGGCGTTGATCCACAACTTTTGCGTCAACCCAATTATGTGAAGGCCCTGGGTGTTTTGGAGGATGCCGATCTCTTCGACGCTCAGTTTTTTGGTTTTACTCCTCACGAAGCACGGGTGATTGATCCCCAGCATCGCGTCTTTCTCGAGTGCGCATGGGAGGCGCTTGAAGACGCGGGCTACGCATCGGACGATCCTGGAAGGGTTGGAGTCTACGCCAGCTCAACCATGAGCACCTACATGAGGAATTTGTGGTTCAACCCCGAAATTCTGAATTCCTCTGACATCTTGCAGCTTCTCACCGGAAACGACAAAGACCATGTGGCCATGAGGGTTTCCTACAAGTTGAACCTGCGCGGTCCAAGCGTCTGCGTACAAAGTGCCTGCTCCAGCTCGCTGGTTGCGGTTCATATGGCGTGCGGCAGCCTGCTGACTTACGAATGCGACATGGCCTTGGCCGGTGGGGTCTCGATTGGTGTGCCTCTTAAGTATGGCTATCTGTATCGGGAGGGCGGGACGCTCTCTCGGGACGGACATTGCCGGGCATTTGATGCTAAGGCGAATGGCACCGTTGCGGGACACGGTGCGGGTGTCGTAGTGCTGAAGCGGCTTTTCGAGGCGATTGAAGATGGTGACGCCATTCAAGCCATTATTCGCGGCTCAGCGGTTAATAACGATGGTTCCAATAAAGTCGGCTATACGGCTCCTAGTGTCGATTCGCAAGCGGATGCAATTCGTTCTGCTCTGGCGGTTGCGCGCGTGCCTTCCGAAACCGTTACTTATGTGGAGGCGCACGGCACTGGAACACTGCTGGGTGATCCAATCGAACTGACCGCCTTGTCAAAGGCTTTTCGTTCTGACACCGCACGCAAGGCGCCCTGCGCCGTCGGTTCACTGAAAACGAATATCGGCCACCTCGACGCGGCGGCTGGAATCGCCGGTTTAATCAAAGCAGTATTGGCGCTGGAACACAAAACCCTGCCGCCCAGCTTGAATTTCGAAACTCCCAATCCCAAGGCCGGTTTTGAAACCAGTCCTTTCTATGTCAATAGCCGGCTCAGTGAATGGACTTCCGAGGGCACCCCCAGGCGCTCGGGTGTTAGCTCCTTAGGCATGGGCGGAACAAATGTTCATCTGGTTTTGGAGGAAGCGCCCGAGCTCGACCAGGCGACATCCGATCGCAAGCATCATCTGCTGATTTTTTCCGCAAGGACCCAGGCCGCACTGGAATCCACGACAACGAGAATTGCGGACCATCTTCAGGCGGGTCCTAACGTTCGACTCTCGGATGTCGCACATTCGCTCCAGGTGGGTAGAAAAGCGTTTCCCTATCGACGCACCATGGTTTGCGATACCGTCACGGAGACGATCGAACGGCTTCGGCAGCCGAATGGCGAAGGGCTTGTCAGCGGACGAGCAGAAATGCGAGATCGCCCAGTCGTGTTCATGTTTCCGGGGCAGGGCGCGCAATATCCAGGGATGGGCGCGGGGCTTTATCGCACAGACCCCATTTTCCGCGCGCATGCCGATGAATGCGCGGATTTGCTGCGAACGCGGTCAGGCATGGATTTGACGCCGATTCTTTATCCCGACCGGCCTTTTACGGAGTCTGATGCCCTGCAGTTTGCCCAAACGCACATCACTCAGCCCGCGCTCTTCATCACCGAGTACGCGTTAGCCAAGGTGTGGATGCATTGGGGTATCACTCCCGAAGCGATGATCGGACACAGCATTGGAGAATACGTGGCCGCCTGTTTGTCCGGTGTCATGTCTCTGGAGGATGCGCTAACGATAGTTGCGAAACGGGGACGGCTGATGCAACAAACAGGGCCCGGAGCGATGCTGGCGATTTCCTGCCCAGCGAAACAACTCGAACCCCTGCTTAACGGAACCAAGGCAGTGGCTGCCATCAATACGCCTTTGAGCTGTGTCGTTTCTGGCGAAGTCACGGAAATGACGGAACTAGAGACTTCCCTCATCAAAGAGAATATTTCCTACCAGCGGCTTGCGACCTCGCATGCATTCCATTCCCCGATGATGGGCCCGATCCTCGAGCAATTCCAGAGCGAGATGGCAACTGTAAAACTGGAGAAGCCGAAGATTCCGTACATCTCCAACTTAACCGGAGGTTGGGCCACCGACGAAATCGCCACAAGCCCGGAGAGCTGGGCACAACACCTGCGGAACACCGTGCGCTTCGCGGACGGCCTCATGGAATTGACTGCCTCGGCGGAACGCATTTTCCTGGAGGTTGGGCCGGGCAGCTCGCTCTCGTCGTTTGTAAAGCAATGCCGCCAGGACAAACCTGCGGCCACTGCGGTGTCTTCCCTCACCCGGCGCCAACCTCACGATCTCGAAGATCGGCTGCTACTGGAGAGTCTTGGCAGGCTTTGGACAAC
The DNA here is from genome assembly GCA_963789875.1 of uncultured Acidobacteriaceae bacterium. Classification (GTDB taxonomy): domain Bacteria; phylum Acidobacteriota; class Terriglobia; order Terriglobales; family Acidobacteriaceae; genus Sulfotelmatobacter. The sequence continues at coordinate 1,536,921 of CAWBMI010000004.1, forward strand.
AGGCGTCCAAGTGGATTGGCGCCGCCAATACGGCGCTGCAGAAGCTCGCCGCATTTCGTTGCCCACTTATCCCTTCGAGCGACAGCGCTATTTTGTCGAGCCCCTAGCTCTGGTGCGGCGCAGCCTGATCGCCTCTCCACGGAGCGCGACATCGCGGATTGGTTTTACCTACCGTCCTGGAAGCAAACGGTGGCATTGAAACCCTTCGTGGCGCAGCCAGAACCGGCATCTCCGTGGCTGGTGTTCAGTTCTGGCGGCAAGCTGGAATCGGATTTCGTAGAGGAACTAAGAAAAACCCATAACGATGTTATTGTTGCGCTTGCTGGACCGGAGTCCTGCGCGTTTCAGCGATTGGGATCGCAGGAATTTCGCATTGATCCGGCTAACGCCGGCCACTACAAGAAACTATTTGCCACGTCACCGGGTTCCGGCCCCGGCAATTTTGTACACTTCTGGAGTTTGACCGATGGTGTTGTTACACCTGAAGCTGACTCTATCCATCGTGCCTTCCATAGTCTATTTTGCTTAGCTCAGGCCGCCGGTGAAGAAAGTACTTCGGAACAAAAGAATATCTGGGTTGTGAGCAATGGCTTGGCGGACGTGATGCAAAACGACCTGCCCAACCCCGACAAAGCAATTCTGCTGGGGCCCTGCCGGACGATACCGTTCGAATATCCAAATTTGCATTGCGGCTTAATTGATATCGGAATGCCGGGGCACGATACCGCCGGCGTGCTCCTGCGTTGCTGCGCCAACCCTCCTCGCTCTTTATTCACGGCCTATCGCATGGAGCGCTTTTGGTGCCAGTGTCTTGAGCCGTGGCCTTTACCTGCAAGTGGCGGGAGTTCGCGCCTGCGTGAAGGCGGCGTCTACTTCATCACCGGAGGTCTGGGCGTAACGGGTCTGACACTGGCTTTGCATCTGGCGAAGAAAGTGAAGGCCAAACTGATTTTGTTAGACCGTGCTACTCCTCCTGCGCGAGCCGACTGGGACCATCTCCTAAGTACAGAGTCCACACCTGCCGCGGTGCGTCTCCAAATAAATACTTTGCGCGGGCTCGAAGAGCTGAGCGCTCCGCTCCTCATAGCGCAGGCGGATGTGTGCGAGGAACCCCACCTCCGGGAAATAGCCGCAAAGGCCATCGAAAGGTTCGGTGCCATCCATGGAGTGATTCACGCTGCTGGAACGCCTGGGGGAGGAATCATGCAGTTCAAGACTCCGGCAGAGCTTGAAGCTGTGCTCGCACCCAAGGTGCGTGGCGCGCGCATTCTAGAGAGTGTCTTCAAAGATCTTGATCTCGATTTCTTTGCCGCCTGTTCGTCTGTCACATCCGTTCAAGGTGAATTCGCACAAGCTGATAACTGCGCCGCAAACGCATTTCTCGATGCATTTTGCTTGAACAACAGCCTCAAGCCCTCTGCCCGAACTATAGCCATAGGATGGGATGCCTGGAAAGAGGCTGGTTCGGCTCATAGTGGAGCGCTCTCCGCAGATTTGGACCCACTCCGCAGCCAACAGATGGCGGCGGCTCTTTCCACTGAAGATGCAGTCGAGGTCTTTGATCGTATTCTCAATTTGGATGCTCCGCGATTGCACGTCCTGGTTTCAACTCTCAATCTTGATCTTTCTCGGCGTCGCTCAAACGTAACGCCTCAGTTATCAGGAGACGGCACATCCATTGCAGCGCCGGCGCTGCATTCCAGACCCGAATTGAGCACTATTTTTGTCGCTCCCCGCGATGAGACCGAACGAAGAATCGCAGAAGTCTGGCAATCCGTGCTGGGCATCGAACCCATCGGCGCTAGTGACGACTTTTGGGAACTTGGAGGCCACTCTCTTCTGGCTACCCAGATAGTTACACGGCTCAAGACGGCGCTCGCGATCGAGGTGCCACTTAACGCGCTATTTCAAGCACCGACTGTGGCGAAACTGGCCAAGTACGTCTCGGCGATGGGGCATCAAGAACGCCAGCCTTCTTCGCAGATCCTGGTAAATATTCAACCTCAAGGTTCGCGCACTCCCTTTTTCTGCGTGCATCCCGTGGGCGGACAAGTCATTAGTTATGCGCAACTATCACAAGAACTGGGACTGGAACAGCCCTTTTACGGATTGCAGTCGCCGCCTCGCGAATTCTTTCCGGAGTCGTCACCCAGCATCGAGCAAATGGCTGCTCTATATAACCAGGAAATTCGCAGCCTCCAACCAAGCGGTCCTTACCTGCTGAGTGGCTGGTCTATGGGAGGGCTGGTAGCTTGGGAGATGGCGCAACAACTTATAAAGGATGGCGAGACCGTAGGCCTCCTTGCACTTATAGATACGCCCCCCCCGTCCCTGTATCGGGAAGCTATTGAGGGAAGCGGTGAAATACCAGTGCTAGCCCAGTTCGCTTTAGATATGAGCCGGTTGGTTGGCAGGGACCCTCGGCCTTTGGCGGAACAATTTTCCCAGGCGGCTGCGCAGGATCAATGGAATATGGTGCAAGAAACTCTCACCAGCTATGGCATGTTGGCACCGAAGACGGCCCATGCTGAAATGACCGCCTTGCTGAATGCATTCGCTCGGAACTCCCTCGCCATGAATAACTACTCTCTCCGCAATAGTGAACAATCAGTTGTTTTCTTTCGTGCGTCGGAGACACCTGAGTATTTCTCCAAAGCGTGGGCAACGTGGGCAGGCGGAGGTGTTCACATCCATTTGGTTTCTGGAGACCACTACACGATGCTTAGGCGGCCCAATGTGCACACTATAGCCGAGATCTTACAACGTCATCTATCAGCGAACAGTTGCAACGAGTCGCGGACTAAAAGTCAGAAGTTGAGTCTTCCGTAATATGATTTCAATACAGGTTCTGACGTCTCTACTATTATCAGTAGCTCTAGCTTACGCCCGTGACCTGATGGGAGTATGCGCGCCTATACATTTCTGGATCGAAGGGTTCTGCGTCCCGTATGATTTATCGGTCGGCGGAGGCCGCTTCGCGATACTCGCTCTCAGACTGAGTTGCGGTTTGCCATCGCGTGCTCTTGGAAGCGGAATCGCCTGATAAGTCGAGGTAACTTTGCGATGGATACTTTTCTTCAGGATGTTCGCTGTGGATGGAGGCTGTTACGCCGGAGGCCTGGATTTACTGTCGTTGCCATTTTTACCTTGGCGTTGGGAATTGGCGCTAACGCTACGATTTTCAGCGTTATCAATTCCGTTTTACTGCATCCTCTGCCGTTTCGCGATCCGGCCAGCTTGGTCAGAGTAACTTTTGACGATCCCGGGCTAGGCCTGCATGATCTGCGGTTCTCTGTTCCTGAATTGGAGGATCTGAGGACAAGACCCGACGTTTTTCAGGATGTAAGTGTCGTCGAGCCGAATAGTGTTAACTTGACCGGCGCCAAGGAACCAGAACGTCTCGAAATGGTATCAGTAAGTCCCAATTACTTTTCCATGTTGGGCGCTGTGCCCGCGAAGGGGCGGCTGTTTGGTCCCCAGGATTTCGCTCTGGGATATGCAGAAGCGGTCGTCATCAGCGATAGCCTATGGCACCGCGCCTATGGCGCGGATCCGAACATTATTGGAAAACGGGTGCGACTGGATAATGATGCGTACACGATCGTGGGTGTGCTTCCTCCTGGTTTTCGCCATCCAGGCGTAACCCTTGCAACGGATGTGGAAGTATGGGCGACTGCCGGATTCGCCGGCGACCCCGCTCCCCCGCCTACGCGCAATGCACGCATTCTGCTGGTGGCAATCGGCAGACTTAAGTCGGGGATAACTCTGGAACAGGCACAAGCTAAGCTCGATATTATGTCGGCTCAGTTAAGAAAGGACTTCGCATCCGATTACCCCGCTGGTTCCACCGAGACGGTTCGGATTCTTCCCTTGCAGGAATCTCTTGTGGGCAATGTTCGTCCCACTCTGCTGGTCCTAATGGGAGCGGTGATTCTGATCATCCTCATTGCCTCCGTAAATATCGCGAATCTTCTTCTAGCCCGTGCTTCCGAAAGGCAGCGAGAAGTGTCGATGCGACTGGCCCTGGGAGCGAACCGGGTTCGCATGGTTCGCCAGATGCTCACCGAATCAATGTTGCTGGCCTTCATTGCTTGCATCGCAGGCATTCTGACTGCCGAAATTGTTTTGCATTTTGTTATTCAGTTTGTGCCTTTCAAGATTCCGCGACAAAGTGAAATCGGCATTGACTGGGAGGTTCTTGGCTTTGCCCTGCTGGTATCGATCTTTACCGGCCTAGTGTTTGGCCTTGCCCCAGCGATCCAATCCGCTAAAACCGATCTTCTTATCGCCCTCCGGGAAGGCGCACGAGGTTCTGGCTACAGCATCAAAACCCACCGCTTGCGCAGTTCACTCATAATTTCCGAGATAGCATTTACCGTAATGCTGATGATCGGAACAGGTTTGCTCATGCGAACCTTCTGGCGCCTAATGAGGGAAGATCCTGGCTTCAATTCAGCAAACGTCGTGGTTTGCAGCCTCTGGCTCCCCGAGCCCAATAATCCAAAACTCGATCCGTATCTGGACATTCCGCAGCAGGCTCCATTTTTTCGTGAACTCGTGCAGCGGATGCGCGCAATCCCCGGGGTGGAACTGGCAGCGACCGTCTCAACTCTGCCGGGTACTCCGGTAGAAATTAGCACCGATCTGGCCATCGAAGATATGCCTGCTGACTTTTCGCAAAAGCTTGTGGGAGAAGTAATTCGCGTGAGCCCTGACTATTTCCGGATCATTCAGACCCCCTTATTGCATGGCCGCTTTTTCAGTGAAGGCGATAAAGCCGATGGGCTGCCGGTTGCCATCATCGACCAAACCACCGCTCAACGGTATTGGCCCAATCGCGAAGCGATCGGCAGGCGCCTCAAGTTAGGTCAGTTCGCGCAGCAAGGACGCGATGTGAGCCTGCCTTGGCTGACTGTAGTGGGCATCGTCAAGGACATCAAGTATGACGGCCTTGATATCAATGGTGTTCCCCATATTTACACTTCGATTTATCAGCAGAGGGGCAGAACTTTGAGCCTGGCGTTTCGTACGCCCCTCGCTCCATCCCTTCTCGAAGCACAAATCCGAAAGGAAATCCAGTCGATCGATCCAGGCCTCCCTGTGTTTGGCGTTCGCTCTCTGGATGCAGTGATGGAAACTTCCCTGGCTTCGCGGCGTTTCTCCGCTCAGTTGGTTGGAACCTTTGCGATACTCGCGCTCGTGCTGGCATCGGTTGGGATTTATGGATTTCTCGCATATTTAGTAGGACAACGCTCCCAGGAAATCGGAGTGCGCATTGCTCTAGGTGCCCAGCGAGGTCATATTCTCAAGCTGGTTTTGAGTCAAGGAGCGTTGCTGGCTGGCGTAGGTGTCGGCCTCGGCCTAATTTTAGCGGGAGTAACCGCGCCTGCGATCGCGTCCCTGCTTTATGGAATTCATGTTATCGATCCCATTGTATTTCTTGCGGTTCCTCTCATTTTATTGGTAGTTTCCTTGGCGGCCAGCTATATTCCCGCGCGCCATGCAATTAATGTTAGCCCGAGTGTTGCGTTGCGTGAACTATGAGTCAGATCCAGGTTCATCGTTGTCAAAGCCTAAACCCGACATCAACTACGGCTCGGGCCGATACCTGCCCGAAAAGGAGAGCTCCATGAATAAACGATTCTTCTCATTGATGTGCGTGGCTGCGATGGCGGCGGCATTTATCGCGACGCCGCCCGCTGCAGCTCAACAGTCACAGGATTACGCCGCCGTTCAGCGTCAGTTCGTCGGCACCTGGAAGCTGGTATCGACTGAAGAGAAGCTCAAGAATGGAAGCGTCCGCCCGTACGAAGACTTTGGGCCGCAGGGTGCAGGCTATCTAATGTACTCGGCCGACGGGTACATGTGCGCTGAGTTGATGAAACCCGATCGCCCAAAGTGGGATGACCCTGCGACCTCGGCCGAAAAGATCGCTGCGATTGAAGGGTTCTCGGCATATTGCGGGCGCTTCGAGATCGACTCTGTAAATCACGTGATATTGCACTTTCCCGACTTAGCCTGGAACCCTAACTATGTAGGAGGCAAACAGTCTCGACCCTATCGGTTTGAGGGCAATCGTCTTGTCTTTTCTGGCAAGCCTCCGCAGGGATACAAGGGCGACGTTGAGCAATGGACGATTGTGTGGGAAAAGGTGAAATAGTCTCAAAAGCAGCGGGACGCCGAGAATATCGGTAAAGGAAGCCGCAGCCGAACGGCGCAATCGAGCACATTAGGGAGACATCCGATGAAAGATATCATTGCCACATTTCTCTTCACGTCTATGTGGGTTTGTAGCTTTGTCGCTTCTAGTCCTGCACAGACCATAACTCCCCCTGCCTACCTCCTCGAGACGGCGGCTCCGCAAACTCCAGCACCGGGAAAGAACCCTGTTAGTGCTGCCTTAAGAGACATCCTGCCCGATCGGCGGAAAAACACCGTCGCAGCCGTGGAAGCCATGCCTGCGGACAAATTCAGTTACAAGGCCAGCGCCGACCAGAGGACATTCGGCCATCTAGTTGTCCATATGGCCGAAACGAATAACTTGCTGTGCGGCAAGGTTGCCGCTGTCCCGCCTCCCAAGGTCGACGACGTAAAGGAGACGGATTCGAAAGATAAGCTCGTCGCCGCGCTCAAGGCCTCCTTCGATTTCTGCTCCGACGCGATGGCAAAAATGAACGATTCAAAACTGGCGGAGACCACTGAAGGATTCGGCGGCGAGCAAGTCACGCGCGCCTGGTTTGCCCTGATCCTAGCCGGTACTTGGTTCGATCACTACACCGCCGCCGCTATCTCTCTGCGGCTGAACGGAATCACGCCGCCGTCAGCGCAGCCGAAAAAATAAGATGGGGTGCTGCTCACAATCTGCACAGAATTCGCATCAACGCTTGATCGCAAAGAGCTTCCCTTCAATGCCGAAGCTCGCGTGCTTTCTGGGTGATGGACCCAGATGGACACGATCAAACTATCGTTCGCAGGAAGTATCAGCTATCGGAACGAGTTTGAACGAGTGCACGTCTGACGCGTGCCACGTTGAAGGTAACCAGGCCTTCTCTACATTTCGTCTTGGCTTGCTAACGTTAGCGTTTAGGGTGCATACACAGGGTGGGTCCCGAACTCTCGCGGCTTCACTACTTGTCCCGTCATGACAAATTGCTCTATTCCTCGCAAAAGGCTATCCAGATAAACCTCGATGCTCTTGCCGAAGTAAGTTTGCATATAGATTTTCTTGGTTGTTTCGAGCAAGTGGGACTCCAGGATGGGTGTGTCCATTATCGACATCTCACTTTGGGCTACCCCGAGAGGGCGTATGTTCCAGGAGCTCCATGCGACCTTTCTCGGAGGAGGCCCAATTTGCAGATCGTAGCCTGCCCCTTCTCTCCAGTACATGAAGTCGCGCTCCGCGTAAAGGCCGCTGTGGAAGGCGACGCCGTCCCTCGATCCCGCGCCCGGCCATTTGTAGACTTTGTTTTCCCGGCAGTAGGAATGGTATTTATTGAGTTCGCCCGGCTTGGAAATCACCTTCCAGACGTCAGCCGCGGGCGCTTGGATCGTCCGAGCCAGGCGTACAGATTCGCCTAACTCCAGACCCCGCTTCGAGAGGTCGGCTTGAAATTGTTGTTTTTCGATTTCGTCCATAACTATTCCAAGCGTTGTCGGTGGGCGATTTCAAACGATCAAACCACCGAAGCGGTTTCTTCGTGGTGGCGGCCAACAGGCTTCGTCTCGGAAGGACAGGTCTTCAGCAAGAGGGCGTTCCAGGAGGTTCCCGTTGCTACTCCGTAGACAACTAAGTAGCCATTGGGGAAGTCCTGCTTCGCGCTGATGTCTCTCAGATTCCGGATAAGGTCCACATCTCCCAAATGCCCGCCCTTCCCCATATTTTCAAAGAACACTTTCTTGACAGATATCCCCAACTCCTTGGCATAGTATCGCCAAACGAACGGGGTAGTGTTCAGAGGAACGAGATAGGAGACGTCGTCGAAGCTCAGACCGTGCTTCCGCAAGAGCTTGTGAATGAGCGCAGACCCGACCTCCATGACTCTCTGCTGGTTTTTTGACTCCATGAAGCTATTTACGCTATCGATTCTGCCGTCTGTCTTGCCAATGCCGTCGATGATTTCCAGCGGCCCGGGACCGCGGGATACCAACATCAAACCTTGGCCATCGCCGACGAATACCGATCCGCCCATCAGTCGCGTCTGGTTGCGTTTGAAGTAGTTGGAAGACAGTATCAAGACCTTGTCCGCCCCGCCGTGCTCCACCAGCAGCTTGGCGATATTGATCGCGGTGAACGACCCTGTGCACTCCTGTTCCACGTTGAAGACAAGGGCATTTGCCATTTCCAATTTCTGTTGCAGGAAATAAGGAACGTTGACGCATTCCTCTTCCGAGTGCAAGGACCATGGATCACCCACAGAAACAGAATTCCCATGAGCGTAGATGATGTAGCCGATCTCAGTGGGCCGGGCGATTCCCGAGTCAAACATCTTTGTAAGCATGTCCACAAAAATGCCGGCTTCGGTTTTTCTATCGCCAGCAAACATGCTCGACAACGCTTCCCAGTCCTCAATGAGCTTCTGCTTGGGAAATATCACGCCGCGCAACTTTAGGGAAATTCTTTCTAGGTCCCGGTCGCTCAACTCCCCATCGCACAGGATGTCCGAGATGGTAATTTTTGCCTGTGGCACGGAATAGTCGAGGTGCGCGATGTATGACTTCATGTCGGGGACCATGGGCCTGTCTTACTCCAGGCAAGACCGATCACCCGAGACCGAGGAGCGGGTGGAACTACCCCTAGCTACCCGATCCCGGGCGTCGGAACGAGTTTACGCGGCGGCGAACGGCCTACCGAACGGGGTACCGCGAGTAGTCGTCGTCAGCAGCCGGTTGTGCCCAAACTTGTCCTCGCCGGCCACCAGCACCGCACCGTATTTGTCCAGGGACAAAGAAGCACCGTATTCCTCTATCCTCTCCGTGTCGGGATAGATCTTTACGTAGGGCGGCACGTACCGGGAGGCGAACCCGAGCCTCAGCACATTCTTGTCTGCGTCATTCGGGTTGGACGCGTGGCAGAGCGTGGACCAGAACATCACGAACTGACCCGCTTTCATCGGGATCGTCACCTTCTTGGATTCTTCGGGCCTGACATTGGGATCAATAAGAAGTTCCTCGTAGGCGTAGCCGAAGAAACCGCTGCGGACGCCATCTTTTATCGTCCGGTTAACCCGATCCAGGTCGTATGTCATCTTCTTCATTTCGTCATAAAGCATCTTCTTGTGCGTTCCGGGTTGGAACTTGAGACAGGCCGTTCTCTCAGAAGCCTCCGTGAAGGCTGTCCAGACTGTGACCGTGCCTCCGAAGCCGGTCTCGGGCCAGATAATCTGGGGCTTTCCCGAGGCCATGGCGAAAGTGTCCGCCTGATGCCAGTCCGTTCCCTCGTCTCCTCCGTACTTTGGAAAAAATTCCGTCCGCCAGCAGAGAATGTCGGGGCCCAAAGCGGCCTTGAGCTTGTTCACGATCTCAGGCCGGGCCACGTGCTGGGCCAGAAAGGGGACATCCAGATGCCGATCATAATTAGCGATGTTGTTGGGTCCGGAGTGCATGTCGATATCGTAGATGGCATGGGACCTGTCGAAGACCTGGCGCCGGGTCTTGTTCCATATCCGTTCCATCTCTTCCGGCGGGTACAAGGTAAAAGGTCCTATATAGCCGTTTTTCTCGAAGAACATCTGTTCCTCGTCCGTGAGCGAGAAGGGTTCGACATTGGTTGTAGTAGTAGCAGTAGTAGTCATATTTTTTTCCTTTAGCCTCTTCCGGCTACCGAATTATCATTTCTTATGCGGCCGTGGTGGACTCAGCCATAGCGTTCTGCTTGAGCCTCAGTTGTTCCTGCGCGACCAGGATCGCCAGTTTTGACACTGTAGTCTGGTCCTCGGAAAAAACGGATAGATCAAAGCGGGTTCCGAAAGTCTCATTGATCTGCGTGACCACCTGGATGGCCATCAAGGAATGACCGCCCATATCGAAGAAATCATCGTTAAGGCCGACCTGCGGGACGCGGAGGGCCTCAGCAATGAAGGCTCCTATCACGATCTCGGCGGTCGACCGCTCGCGACTCTGGGGCTTTGAGCCGTTGTGCCCGTTTTCATTTTGTAGTGCGATACGATCGACTTTTCCATTTGGATTCAAGGGCGCCTCCGTTATTTTGATGAATATGTTTGGAACCATGTTCTTTGGCAACTTTGAACGCACGTGTCTTCTCACATCTTCTTCGACCCCACCCCATTCCTCATCCGGAATAGACTCCTTGGGAATTAGGTAGGCGACAATTCTCTGATCGCCCAATGCGATCTCCTTGACCAGGACGATCGCTTCCTGAACTCTGGAGTGTTGGCGAAGGACAGTTTCGATCTCTTCCAGTTCGACCCGGACGCCATGGACCTTGACCTGGTGATCGACGCGTCCCACGTACTCGAAGTTCCCGTCTTTACCGAGCCGGCCCAGGTCTCCGGTGCGATACAGGGACTCCGGTGTGCGGCCAAGCTTCACCGTCACGAATTTCTGTTTCGTTAGTTCGGCGTCGTTGACGTAGCCCATGCCTACCCCGTCCCCGGCGATGCAGAGTTCGCCAATTTCGCCGTCGGGCAGACGGCTCATGTCGGAATCCATCACGTACATCCGCGTGTTGTAGATGGGGATACCGATAGGCACCGAGTTGGAAACGTAACGGTCAAAGTCGTGCAGCCTGTAGTAGCTGGACACATCGGAGCATTCGGCAACACCGTACACGTTCAGCAACTCGGTTTTGCAATACTCGGAAGCGACCCATTCCTTCAATCTGGCTCCCGAGATGGGCTCTCCTCCGAGGAACACAATCCGCAGAGAGGCTAGCTTTCTCAGCGACTCTGCGGATTGGTTTTCGATCAAGGGATAAAACGGGCTCGGAGCGCAGTTCATCAAGGTGATCTTCTGGGCGTCTATAGTATCCAGGGTGAGCTCGGAGCTGTAATGGTTGGAGGCGAGTAAATGCAGCTCTGCCCCCGAAATCAGCGGCATGGCCAGCGCACGCTGGGTAAGGTCGAAGCCGAAGGAACTCACCAGCAGGACTTTGTCCCGGGACGTGATCTCGAACTGCTTGGTAAACCAATTCAGCAGGTTCCTCCAACCCCGGTGGAAGACTGCCGCCGCCTTGGATTTGCCCGTCGAGCCGGAAGTGAAAATGATATAGGCCAAATCGTCGGAAGCGACCGCCTGCCGGGGATTTTCGGAACTTGCTCGCGCGATTAGTTCCTTGTCGCCGTCGAGAGTAATGACAGAACCGCTGTATTCAGGCAGGGACCCCAGCAAGGCATTCATTGACAACAAATGCTCAAGCCTTATGTCCTGCAGCATCCCGGCTATGCGCGCTTTGGGGTAGGTGGAGTCGAAGGGCACGTAGGCCCCGCCAGCCTTGAGAATCCCTAGGACTGCGATCACCATCTCGCATGACCGGTCCATGAAAATACCCACTCTGGAGTTGGCTTTCACCCCTCGCGTCGTCAAATGGTTAGCTAACTCATTAGCTCGGCGGTTCAGCTCCGAATAGGTGTGCCTGGTCTTGCCTGACACCAGGGCGATCGAATCCGGCGCGGCGGCCGCACGCTGCTCGAAGAGCTCGTGGATGCACAAATGCGTCGGATAATCGCTGGATAAACCATCCCTCATTGAAACTCACCTAGGTAAAGGTAGTAGTGCATCACTGGGATTTTAGGCGCAACCTGATGCTCAGCAACCTGGTGCAGAGACGTGCTCCAACCATCTTGCCAAGATCTCGATGCCGAACCCTAAGATTTAGTGATAGCTTAGTCGGCTGCTCCCGACTGCACAACCTGCTTTTCGCAGAGAAAGAGCCTAGCCCAATAGTCGAGGTTAGTAGGTTAGGGGGAATACCGGATTGTAGTATGTAAAGCCCAGATCCTTCGTCGCCGAATGGCCTATCCACTGCCAGTCACAATTGTTAAAAGGATCGAGCGGGTAATGTTATTTGCCAATTTAAGCTTGTCTACCTTGGAAAAGCGCGGCGTTGGATTAGTGCAAGAAAGTTGGCCAACAGGTTTGTTCTATCTGTAACGCTGAACCTCAATTCGTGGCGAGTGAAGTACTGCGAAGGTAGCACCAGATGATACGGAGAGAGAACCATTTACAACCTGTCTTATTCCTCCAGGCGGTCTCCAACAAAATATAATTGTTGCCCTTCGATTCAATCTCGAATAGCTTTAAATACGGTGTACCGAGAGAATGATAATAAGCTCTACGTCATCCGATGGACTTTCAGACGGCGCGAATGACGGTGCGACCCGGCTGTGGTTTCAATCTCTTTCGTCTGTAAAACGGCAGTCGCTCCGACTGTTTTGCTTTCCGTACGCGGGAGGGAGCACATACGGTTTTCGCAGCTGGCAGCGGTATTTCCCACCCGCGATTGATTTGTGCCTGGTTCATCTTCCGGGCAGAGGCAAGCGCATCGGTGAGCCGCTGTTTACGCGACTAAGACCGCTTATTCAAACCATTGCAGATGTCGTCACGCGCGAGCCTCAACCACCGTACGCTCTGTTTGGGCACAGCATGGGCGCACTCATCAGTTTCGAGCTGGCTCGGGAGCTTCGTCGAAGACGTTTTGCCGCGCCGCGGGGGCTCTTTGTTTCCGGTCGCGCTGCGCCCCAATTAGCCAGCCGGGAAGCGCCTATCTTCAACCTTTCCGAAGAGGCCTTCATCACGGAGGTGAAAAGGTTCAACGGGGTTCCCAAGGAAGTGTTCGACCATCCGGAGACGATGAAATTCTTCTCCCCAGTGCTGAGAGCGGATCTTGAGATGCTCGATACTTACGAATATCGTGTCGAGGAGCCTCTTTCATGTCCCATCAAGGTATATGGAGGGCTGCAGGATACAGACGCTCCAGTTGAAAGCCTGCGCGCTTGGCAGGAACATACCTCGGCGAGGTTCAGCCTGAGAGCGTTTGTCGGGGATCATTTCTTCATTCAGAGCTCCACGACAGGTTTTGTAGATGTTTTCCGGCGCGATGTCCTGAGCACTTTGCCGCCTTCCGGAGAGGCGGGCTGATCATGTGCTGGATCGAAATCGTTACCGTTCGCCGCGGGTCAGCTCGTCAAAACTGTGGATTAGCTTGTGTCTATCAGTATGCGGCTGCGGCCGGTTCCCCGGCCGGACACACAGGCGAGTATCGTAGCCAGCCTCGCTCGCTGCATCGAGTTCGGCGACCACATCGGACACAAAGAGGATATCCTCAGGAGCTTCGCCCAGTTGTGCTGCGATCTGTGTATAGCTTGTGTAAGACTGCTTTGCCCCGACCTTAGTGTCGAAGTATTTGTCGATATATTGAGTGAGGTCGCCCCTTTCTGTGTGCGCGAACAAATCTTTTTGCGCGAGGACGCTGCCGGAAGAGAAAATAGCAATTGTCCTCCGGGCGCGGTGCCAACTCCGGAACGCCGGTGGGACGTCTTCGAACACGCTACCGCGCAACTCTCCACCGCGGTACCCTTCAGTCCAGATTCGGCCTTGCAGCCATTTCAACACCGTTGATTTGCGGTCTTGATTCATCAACGACAACAGGTACCGCTCGGCTGAATCGAGCTTCCGTTCCTCATCCCACGCGGGCGGCATTCGCGCGCTTTTTTGGTCGGCCTCATACTCTTCACGCACTTCGTGGATCTGAATTTGCACGTCCGGATCGCTCAAGTGCGTTTGTAGAAACATGCCCAAGTGGGCGCGGGCATACGGAAAGAGCACTTCGTGCACGAAACTGATGGGCGTAGTGGTGCCCTCGACGTCCAAAAGAATGGCTTGCGGCGATCCCAGATCAGTTCGCAGGAGCAGATTGCTTCAGGTAGGCGGCCCCGAAGCACGCCGGTTGATAATTCTGGTCAACTTTGCTATCGGTGTACTTTGGCGTCCAGCCCGTAGGATCCTGAAACAGGCGGATGACACGGATGCTGCGTTCCGCGCACAAATCGAACCAGTGCCAGGTGCCGGTAGGCACGCGGATCAAGTCGCCGGGCTCGACCTCAAGCGCCAGCACTCGCCCTTGTTGCGGGCGAAAGTGGAAGACGCCTCGACCAGCGATGGTGAACCTCACCTCGTCTTCATCGTGCCAGTGCTCGCGGCTGAACTTGGACAACATCGCATCCAACCCCGGTGTTTCGGGCTTCACGTCGATTACATCGGCAGTCACGTATCCGCCGCGCCGCTTTAGCGTTTCGATCTCGTCGCCGTAGGCCTCCAGTATTTCTTCCGCAGGGGCGTCTGGGGGCACATCGTGCGATGGTTTCCAACGCTCATAATCGATTCCAACTTGCGCCAGGTGCAAGGTGATCAGTTGCGGCGCAGTGATGGTCAGGTTTTCATCGGGAATTCTCAGTACCGCCATATTGTCTCCCGTTTAAGTTGATAACTCACGATTTTGACACGCTTTCGCCAGCATCACTGTGCCTCAAGGGGTCTCGCAGACCCCGGACTACGTATTCTTCTGAGTCAGTGTAACACGCGGCCTAGTCGCTGCTTACTACAGTCACACCTTGACTCGCGGCAGAAGTCCTACTCAAGAGTATCGTGTAGAGCGGCCGCCCTGCAGCATTACAGTCGCCTCCTGGCTCACGTTATTACTCAGGCCTAACCGCTAAATGGCGTGAGATAGAGTCAGCGCTGAACCTTCAACGTCTCCATGTTAATCACATTTCCGGCAAACATCGGCAACACGAGGCCATTACTCCCATTCTGCGTAAGATCTCTACGGCCGGTTGCGTTCAGCTTTGCCAGAACATTGGACACATGGAATTTAACTGTACTCTCGCAAATCCCCAATAGCATGGCGATTTCTTTATTGGAATAACGCTTCTTTAGCAAATCACGAATCTGGCCTTCTCGCTTAGTGAGGACCTCAGTTCTAGAATCAGTAATTGGAGATCGGTGAGAAGTAATTGTCATATATTTTCTCATCACATCTGGCGTTACCCATGTTTCTCCTTTTGCTACTGAAGCGATTGCTGGGCCCAACAAATCGGGAACTTGCTCATAACTCAGAAATCCATTTAATCCAGAGAGTAATAAGTCTGCTATCTCGCTTACTTCATAAGAATGATCCAGCGCGAGAAATGTCGACCTCTGAAACATCATCCGAAATGCGTCGAGATAAGTGCTCACCGGCAGAGGTAGGTCATGAAGGTCAAACACAATCACGCTTTGTGCATTAGCGGGAAGCGTGCTCGCGGCCACATCAGGATCTCGCAAAATGACGGGATTAAAGTTCATACCCAGTCCGAGAAGTAGGTCGCGCAGGTAGTTTGCAACGAGCGAATGAGAAATGATCAGACCGACATGCAATTGAACGGGCGGAAATGCGGTTCGCCGCAACATTGAAGGTGACTCCATGTAGAAATGTTCGCTGGCAGGGAGTGATCTTCTCAGGATGGCACTATCATGACCGTTGTTCAATATGAAAATGTTAGCGGGAGGTGCTATTTGTTAGCAGGAGATGCCTTTGCACTGTGGAATAGCGTGTTCGGTGCGGAATTGCTGTTTCAACATCCGTGATAGCCCGTGCACGACTAACTCGCGCCCTAGAGATCGTCACTAGAGCATCGTTTGCTAGTAAATCGTGATTCTCAGTAATACAGTCGTATTTGACAAGCACGCCGCACTCTATCACTCGCCACTTAGACGCGCAGGTCACAGTCACCTTAACCTTGAACAGTTATCTTTAGACACGTCGCGACAAACGGCTGTAAAGCTCCAACACTATTTGTCATTCAGCGACAACCTTTTGTAACATCAGACAAGTGTTGGACACTTTAGTGCGAATGTCGTAACCTGTCTGGGTTAGGTAAGGAAATATGAAATCGTTCGTTTCAGGTTCCGACTATCGGGTTCGGAAAGCGCTGCAGAGTCTTGATCGTGAACCAAATCAAGCGTTATCAGGCCTGGCTCATCAGCTTAGACTAAGCCGGTCGAGACTTAGCCATTTGTTTAAAGCGGAAACAGGGTTCAGCATTAAAAGCTACGTGTTCAGTTGCCGATTGCAGAAGGCTGGACATTTGTTGCTGACCACCAAAATGGCGATCAAGGAGATCGCATATTCTTTAGGCTACCGTCACGGACCAAGTTTCGTGCGGGCCTTCAAAGCACAGTTCGGAGCTCCCCCTAGTCGGTACCGAAAGGCGGGAGGTTCATCTGCGGATCCGGATGAGTCGGATTATCTGGTTTTTGCACCAGATGCAAGAATCGCCGGGAACTTGTCTCGCGTTTGTAGCGAATCGATTTCGGCGGGCCGTGCTGTTCGGGTGCCGGCTCTAAAGCGCCCACTTGCTTCCTGACAGAGTCGTGTGGCCGGAGCTCGCGGGCGAAGCATCCAGAATTGTCAAGGATGCGGCTGCCGCATCCCATCGTGAGCCACCGTGCCTTTCGTCGATACTACTTGTGCTCCGGTAAAGAACGGACTTTCGGACAAACGCAAAATCATTAATTGATCACGTGATCGATTAGGGTTTGAGACGCTTCGTTGTTTCCCGTCGCAGGAGTCTCGCGACTCCTGCGACGAGGTTGGTTATCTTTATTGCGGTCGAGAAGCCTCGATCTGAATTGAATCAGTCGGATTGACGCACTCGCCAGGAGTTGTTATGCGCCGGAATGTCCCGACGTCGAAAGATGAAAGCAAGGAACGAAGCTCGCTTTCGCCGGTTAACATATGACGGGTATGAAGCTCGGCAAAGGTGACGAAGCGATTAGTGACGGTCTCTGCGCGATGCTTAGTCAGCCCGTTTAAATAGTTGCCGTTCGAGGTCTCCAGTTGCTGGCGGGCACGCTGCGCATAACCGCGCCGCAATTCGGGCGTTGTGGCCCCCCCCAACATCGCAACCGTAACCACCGAGCCTCCAGGACTGAGCAGTTCTCTCCATCGCCGGGAAATGAGCGGCTTGTACTCGGACTTCAGAACGGTAAAAAATTCGTCGGTCACAATCAAATCAAATGGCGCTTCAGAAATCGAGTTGGTGATGATATTGTCGCACTTAGTTTCGATCTTGATATTGTGCCGATCGGCGTACCATCGACACGCACGTAGAGGAGTCTTGCAAATGTCATAAATCACGATCCTGGGCGAGGTGCCTGAGAGCTCCATTGCTTCGTGAAGCATGGCCAACATGCCGTAGTCTGCACATGCGGAAATCAGCACCTTGGGTTCCGACTTCTGCTTGAGAATGTTCCCCAGGGTGTCGTTGTAGAAGTCACGATGCCAGTCCGGCACCGCCACCATGTCGAGCAGACGCAAGTATTGCCAGGTGCCGTGATACCAGCCACAGTTATCGGCCTTGTCCGGAAGATTGTCTTTCGCCCATTCTTCCATGCCACCTTTTGGTTTGCTGGTGCATTCTTGTTCCGACCATTGTTCGATCAATGGCGCGGACTCTACCAGTAACTGGCGGGTACGTGGGTCGAGCTCGCGTTGATACTCGTTTATTATGCCTACTGCGCTGTTAGGAGCCACGGTTTTTCCTTCCCGAAGGGATAAGGGTCTTCAGCCCATTGATTTCAATCGAATGCGGGTTCCCTGAGACGAAGGCTTTTGTTAAGTCAAGAACTCGTTATTCCCTCGAGGGCAGTCGGTTGACCTACTTGCCTTCGCTACGGCCTATGGGTGTGACTTCATGTTCTTATAACTCGACATGCTCCTTATCTCGATGAACTCCGATTTCTTCATTACCCGGAGTGCTTCCATGGCTAAGCAGCCACGACTGGGATTGTGCCTTGTCCGATGCGGATGCGGAACGGCAACACAGATGAGGCATAACCTCAACCAAAAGTACGGGCGTGCGCACACGCTCGACGAACGGAACTGCGGCAAACATCTGTGGCATTCCCGGAGAGAGTTGAAGGTACTAGACCATCCGACTAGGAAGGTTCCTCCGAACAGTCTGGTGTATTTGGCCAGTAAAACTAATAAGGTGGCCTAAGCTTCTAAGACGTTTACGGTCGATAAGTTCGAGCGTACAAGGTGCCTGTCAAACTGTGCATAGAGATTGTGGTCCTAATTTGGCCTAGGAGGAACAGCATGAGCGAAGCAGACCAAAGAGATCCGTTTTCAACCTACAAAGTAGTTGTGAATCATGAAGAGCAGTACTCGATCTGGCCTGCCCGTAAGGAGAATCCGTTAGGTTGGAGAGACGGCGGCAAAACTGGAACCAAGGCGGAATGCTTGCAGTACGTTAAGGAGGTCTGGACCGACATGCGACCCCTCAGTCTTCGCAAGAAAATGGAGCAAGCGGTGGCCTAACTGTCGAACCGGCCCAAGGCACCAGATTCACTGCCAACGCGCGACAGCGGTGTCTGCAGAGCCTCCGTCACTCCGCCTAATATCTGTGAAGGTCTGGAGTTCTCTTCTGGCGGGTGGCAAAGAACTGGCTCAAGAGATATCTCATTTTGTTCTTCTTAGTCACGGTGCAAGAGGCAAAGGAAAATTGTTTGAGCATGTCAAAGACTCAGTATTCGGACTTCATCGCCTATCCGATCATCTATGAAAGGTCCGAGTCAGGAACCCTGCTGAGGGATCGGAGATTGCCGATCTGCTCCGACTGAGCCAGCTTATTCTCGAGTTGCTACACGAGTTGTAACGTTCGCTGCTCACACAGGTGGAAAAACGTGTTTGTCGCCGGCCATCAGGGGCGCTATCCGGCTGAGGTTGAAAGCCAATGAGAATAGTTACTTTTTTCTTTCAGCATTCTCGAAAACTCTTCCTGCTAAGCGTATCCGCAGGTATTGTTAGCGGCGCATGCAATGCGGCCTTATTAGCGGTGCTCAATGCCGGGCTCAAAAGAAACGGGTCGTCACCGTTATTGGTATGGGGTTTCATAGGGTTGTGCTCGCTGCTTCCGCTCACTCGGTTCACCTCTGAGTGTCTCTTGACGAAACTAGGACAGGGAGCAATGTACGAGCTACGCATGCAACTGTGCCGCCAATGTTTGGCCGCACCACTGATTCATTTGGAAGAACTCGGAAATGCTCGGCTTCTAGCGGCGCTGACGGACGACATACCCACCATCACCAATGCCGTCACGACGATCCCTCTTATCAGCGTGAACGCCGCACTCGTGGTCGGATGCCTTATTTATTTGGGAGTACTTTCCTGGATTCTCTTTTTGATCGTGTTTGGTTTCATGGTCTTCGGGATCGTCACCTACCAGTTGCCAATTATAAAAGTAGGAGAGTTCTTCGGTCGGGTTCGCAAGGATACCGATGTTCTGCAGGACCACTTCCGCGGACTGACGTATGGCTGCAAAGAACTCAAAGTTAGCCAGGAGCGCAGACAAGCCTTCATTGGCCAAAGTCTCGACAAAACCGCGTCGTCATTGCGGCGCGACAATACTGCTGCTTGGAATATGTATAGCGCCGCGTCGAGTTGGGGGCAGGTGCTCGTCTTTGTTGTGCTCGGTCTCACCGTGTTCCTTCTCCCACTGCTGCGTCCTATCGCGTCTTCCACGCTGACCGGCTATGCCCTCACTCTGCTCTATCTAATGACACCCCTGCAAGTAATTATGAATGCATCGCCGCCACTTAGCCGGGCCAACGTTGCTCTTCGAAGTGTGAGAGATCTTGGCTTTACGCTCGAGAGCCAAGGCTCAGAGGCACTGGCAGAGCGGGGTCTGACTCAAGGCCAATGGACGGACTTGGAATTCAAATCTGTGACTCACACCTATCATCGCGAAGGCGAAGCCAATGGATTTGTCCTTGGCCCCATTAATCTGGTGTTTAAGCCGGGGGAAGTCATCTTTATCATTGGCGGTAACGGTAGCGGTAAGACGACTCTGGTCAAGCTGCTGACCGGCTTGTATTCGCCGAAAACAGGACAGATCCATTTGAGCGGCCTGCCAATTGAGGACGATGTCAGGGAAGCGTACCGCCAGCATTTCTCGGTTGTATTTGCCGATTTTTACCTTTTTGAGACTGTCCTGGGCCTCTCCGATAAGAGTATCGATGATCGAGCAGCGGAGTATCTGGAGAAACTGAAGCTGTCGTACAAGGTGCAGGTTGTAGACGGAAAGTTTTCCACGACTCAGTTGTCTCAAGGACAGCGCAAGAGATTGGCCTTGCTCACGGCCTTATTGGAAGACAGGCCTATCTACGTATTCGACGAATGGGCAGCCGATCAGGATCCGTATTTTAGGAATGTGTTCTACACGCAATTGCTTCCAGATCTCAGAGCAAGAGGTAAAACAGTCTTCGTGATTAGTCATGACGACCGCTATTTTTACCTGGCAGATCGAATTATCAAGTTGGAGGAAGGGCAGATCGTAATGGATTCCCTAAAGGAAGCCGGCTTGTGGCCTGTCATTCCGGAAGTCCGCTATGGGACCATCTGATCTGATCTGATCGGATCTGATCTACTAATCAGTAGGCGGCACTCGAAGCCGGGCAGCAACGCGAGAAAGCAAACACCCCGTGACCAAAAGAGTAGCAAAGGCAGTTCGGACAGAGTTTTGGGCAGAATCCAGCTCCGGACCGAAGTTGAAGGCGGTCCGCTTCCCGTGATCCCTCAAGTTAACTAACTGTCCTCGAATGGGCTGGACTTGGTGCCGGGAGGGGGAGTCGAACCCCCAAGACCCGAAGGTCGGCGGATTTTGAGTCCGCTGCGTCTGCCAGTTCCGCCATCCCGGCTCTACTTGCAAGTGCCTTATTTTACTACCTGTTCATGACTATGTTCCCTTTTCATCCAAAATGACGAATGTGCAACTGTGTAAGAAAGTGTGTCAGTTTTTACGGATTTCCACAGTTCGTTGTCATTTGCCCGTGAAGCGCTTTACCGGCGATTCTGGGGCTAAGAGTCCATTGCCAAGTCATAAGAAAGCACCCGCACGAGATTCTACCACTTCATTAAGAGCTGCTACCTTTTGATTTCACGCGAAGCGGACGACTTGGGTCTGTGAGCTGATGGCCGAGCGGCGCCAAGAGCGGCGTTTTTTTTCATTCCGGAGCGTGCCGCAAGTCGTTCCGAACGCGCGGCTGTGGTTTGGTTCAGTTAGGACTGAAAGAGCCAACTAGCGTCCCGGCGGTTCTGCGTGAAGGAAGACGTAGGTTACTTCCCGTTCGCCGACCATCCGGGAGTTTCGTCGAAGGGCCCTCAAACGCCCAGGAAATAGCGAACAGCACCGACCCCAATCCCCAGCAGGATCAGGGGAATCATCTTCAGTTTGAATCTATGGACTAGGAGGAGCGACAATATCACTCCGCTCAAAGAGATCAGATTGAGTTGCTTGAGTCCTGCAACTCCTGATGGGAAGATCACCGCTTTCCCTAGAAATAGCACCAGATCTAAGATCGCGCCGACTACGACAGCGGTGATCAGTTCCAGGACGCCTCTGATTATAGGGTTGTCTTGGGTTCTTTCCACTAGCGGCGCACCCGCAAATACGAAGAAGAAACACGGCAGAAACGTATAGAAGGTCGTTGCCAGCAGACCCATGGTTCCCATCCACAACGAGCCGTGGAAGTGGTTGTATCCGGCCAGGAACCCGACAAAGGCTACAACTATGATCAGGGGGCCTGGAGTTGTCTCGGCGAGTGCGAAGCCGTCCATCATTTGGAGCCTGCTGAGCCAACGAAATTTCAACACAGCAACCTTAGCTACGTAAGGAATTACCGTATATGAGCCGCCAATAGTCACGAAGGCGGTCTTCGTGAAGAACAGTGCGAGGCCCCGCCAAAAACGGAAGTCCCCAGCAAAGAAGTAGAACAGCGGCAACGGCAGCAGCCAGAGAAGCAGGACAACCGCGGCCAACTTCATCATGGGCCGCAAAAGAGGGATAGGTTTCGTCGTTGCCGAATTATAGCGGATGTAATAGCCATCTTCTCCCTCGTTGGCGTCCGCTCCGGCGCTTGCTTTGCCAGGGTGTGGAGAAGGCCAGGCCGCACCGCCGTCAGGCTAATTCCCAAAGCAATGGCACTGAGCATCACTGTGACCAGCGAGGCCTCAAAGAAGAACATCGCTGCAAACGTAGCCATTGCAACGGCAGCTTGGATTGGTCCGCGCACGGCCCTTCTGGCAACTCTCTGCAAGAAGACGATCACCAGAGCGATGACAACAGGTTTTAAGCCGTTAAACATAGCAGCGATCCAAGGCAGGGTACCGAATCTGACGTAGACCGCACTGAGTGCCAGCAGAATGAACATGGAAGGCAGCACGAAGAGTGTTCCGGCAACAATGCCGCCCCGCTTGCCATGCAGCTTCCATCCGATATAGATCGCAAGCTGCTGTGCTTCAGGTCCGGGAAGGATCATGCAATGGCTTAGCGCATGGAGGAAGCTTCGGTTGCTGATCCACCGCTTCTTTTCGACCAACTCGTCATGCATAATCGCAATGTACGCGGCTGTGCCTCCGAAGCTGATCCATCCCAGCTTGCACCAGAAACGTAGCGCTGCCTTAAAGGAAGGTCCCTGCGGCGTATCTTTCATCCCGCGGCGTGCCAGGACCTGCGAGCGAGACGTCGGCGAAAGAGTTCCCATAACTTCTGTAACCTTTATGACATTATAACATCATAATGAATGAAAGGAAGGCACTTGAAGTTGAACTTCGCGCGTTCGACAACGATCAAGAAATAGGGAGGATTTTTGAATATGAACCAATTTACTCGATCATTGGAGCGGGAAGGCAGCAGCCGTTTTGAATTCTTAAGCAGAAGCCGTGCATTCTTGGCAAGACCTTCGATAGCTCGTTGGGCGGCGATTCCGCTACGGCTGATTGTTGGCTATGGTTTCATGGAGCACGGCTACGCCAAGCTGTCCAGGGGGCCTGAAGCCTTCGCTGCCATCCTGCATACGATGGGCGTACCCGCGCCTCATCTCATGGCATGGCTCACCATTCTGACCGAACTAATCGGCGGTCTCGCCGTCCTGCTTGGAGCCTTCGTCGCACTTGTAAGTCTGCCGATGGCTGCGGTTCTCGTAGTAGCGATGATAACTGTCCATCTCCCCTATGGGTTCAGCTCGATCAAGCTACTCGGTGTGACGTCCGGTCGCGCTCAGTTCGGGCCGCCGGGCTACGAGCTTGATCTGCTCTATCTTGCGTGCCTTGCGTCGCTCGTATTCGGAGGTTCTGGGCCGATGGCGATCGACCGCTATTTCAGGAAGAAATGACGGCCGCGTCCATACACGCAGGTCATCGGAAGGTTTTTCAGCGAGGAGCTTTTCGGACAAGGCGCGTGACGAATCGGACGAGATCTCCGCGGTAGTAGAGTGTTTCGTAATCGACCGGACGGCTGCCTGTCGAGTAGGACGTCCGTTCAATCCGAAAAATCGGGCTAAGTGGTTTCACTCTCAGCGCCATGGCAACCTCGTTCTCAGCGGCCACTGCGTCCAATTTGTACTCCGCCTCGATCAGCGGAACACCGTATTTGCGTTCAAGGAGGGAAAAAATAGGATCGACCTTCAGATTATTGGTGATGATCTTCTTGCCGATCTCCAAGGGCAAGTAGGTTTCGTCGAAGGAGAGAGGAACGCCGTCTGCGAGGCGCACGCGACGAATTCTGACGACGCGCTCGCCCCTTGTCAGCGCAAGCTGTCGGGCCACAGTCGCGTTGGCAGTCACAATTTCCTTACCGATTACGCGGGCCGTTGGCTTGCGGCCAAGTGCGTGCATATCTTCTACAAATCCGCTCAGCTCTTTAAGGTCGTGCGTGATCTTTGGCGCAGCGACGAATGTGCCCTTGCCGCGACGAATCTCGACAAGACCGCGGCTCACCAGATTCTGAATAGCCCGACGGACGGTGATGCGACTGACCCCGAATTGCGCAATGAGGCTGTCCTCGGTTGGCAGCTGGTCGCCGACCTTCAGGCCTCCATCGGTTATCTCGCCAGCGAGAACTGTTTCGACCCGTGCATAGAGAAGAGAGTCATGCGCCGATGACATAACGACATTATAACGTCGTATGGTTTCACCCGACCCATTCTGCGCGCATACCGTCTGGGTGACGCGCAAGCCGGAAGTTATCCCGTGAGGCGCTAGTCGGCTCCCGTGCATCTGATTTTGAGGCAGAATATACCTGGAGCTCTGGGAGATAAGTGATGAGGGCAGTGGTACTGCATGAGTACGGTGGTCCCGAGAAGCTGAAATTTGAAGACAACGTTCCCGAACCGCAGATTAGCGGAAGTACGGTACTGATCGCGGCAGCTGCTGCGAGCGTTAATCCGATCGACTGGAAACTGCGTTCAGGGATGCGCCAGAAGGATTCTCCGTTGTCGTTTCCGGCAATTCTGGGCCGCGATGTAAGTGGCATCGTACGGGCGGTCGGCGCAAATGTGAAGCATTTCAAGGCCGGCGAACGCGTTCTTGCATTATCCAACGCGACCTATGCCGAGTTGGTTGCAGTGAACGATTCGGACGTGGCGCATCTGCCGGATGGCGTGGACCTGGCGGACGCGGCCGCGATCCCGCTGATTTCGCTCACGGGAGACCAGCTTGTACGCCTTGCGGCAAACGTACAAAAGGGACAGGTTTTTCTGATAACGGGAGCGCTGGGCAGTGTTGGGCGCGCTGCGGTGCATACGGCGAAGAAGATAGGAGCGCAGGTCATTGCAGGTGTTCGCGGGAAAGAGCTGGATGACGCCCGCTCCCTCGGGGTCTCTGACGTTCTCGCGATCGATGACGATAACGCGATTGAAAACTTCCGCTTAGTGGATGCAATTGCGGACACCGTTGGCGGTGACGTCGCAGCGAAGCTGATCGGGAAGGTAAAGCAGAGCGGCTCCTTTGGCTACACCGCTGTGTTGCCGGAAAGTGCGGCAGCCAAAAATCCGACAGTGAAGATTACGCGCGTGCGTGCGCGGCCTGACCCATCCAAGGTGCGCGAGTTTGCCGATGACGTGCGCGATGGCAAGTTCATTCTGCCGATTGGTCGCCGGATGCCGTTGCGCGATGCCGCTGAAGCACATGTGCTAGGGGAGAAAGGCGGGATTGGGAAGATCCTCCTGCTGGCGCCGGATGCTAAAGAGTGAGATTCTCGCTTCGCAACGAGGACTGGTCAAGCTGCAGCCTGCCTTCAGCCTTGATGGAGGTTCGAATTGGCACTCGCAAAGGTGACACACAAAAGCCATTGGGTTGGGGTTGCAAGCCACGACCATGTGCTCGGTGCCGTTCGAGGCGGCTTCTGCCAACTGGGCCACGGTAAGGAGGTTTTGGTGCGCCGCCTGAAGGCTGGCGACCTCATCGTGTTCTACTCGCCACGCGAATCGATGGGAAGCGCACCTGTCCTGCAGGCTTTCACCGCTGCAGGACGCATCCTTGACGAATTTCCCTACGAAGCTGAGCAGTCTTCGGGCTTTCGTCCATATCGGCGCCGGACGAAGTTTTTCAAGAGTAGACAAGCGCCCGTCCGGCCGCTACTGCAAGAACTGACATTTACCCAAGGGAACGAGAGTTGGGGCTTAGCGTTTCGCAGGGGAGCTTTCCGGATCACTGCGGACGACTTCAAGAGAATTGCAAAGGCCATGTCCATCAAATCTGAAGATCTATCGTCAACATTCGCCCCGGAGAAGTGAGAACCCACCCGTTCGAGGCTGATCACAGCTTTGTGAGTTTCATCTGCTTTGCGAGTTCGGCGTCGAGCATCCTGGCAGGAAGAAGTCTGGGCAGAGTCCAGTTCTTCAAACGTTGCGGAATGACCGCGTAGCGTGCCTTCGGTTTCGCCGTGCTGAGTGCCACATGGACGGCTTCGCCCAAACGCTCAGGGGATAAGCCATTGGTACGCGCCTCGGTGACGATGAACTTCTGGAAGTTCTGCACCGCATCCCAATACTCGGTCTGCTTGAACTCACTCAGATCTTCTTTTTCGCCCTTGTCATACATCGCCGTGTTCACGGTGCCCGGTTCGATGATCACGACGTCAATGCCAAATAGCATCAGTTCTCGCCGCAGCACGTCTGACATTCCTTCCAGACCAGATTTGGAGGAGCTATAAGCACCAAGAAGCGGGATAGCAACCTTTGCGGTGGAAGAGCTGATGTTCACGATGCGGCCGGCGGGACCCTGCCTCTTCTTATCCGTTCCCAAAAGAGGCGCGAAGGCTTGGATTACGACCAGCGGAGCGATCATGTTGACCTCCAGTTGCCGCCTGTACTCGCTGGGCCTCAGATGAAGCAGCGGCCCACTGACCACGATTCCTGCATTGTTCACCAGGCCAACCAAATTCCGGTCGCCTAACATGGAGCCGACCTTCTGGGCGGCTTGATGTACAGCTTCGGCGTCCGTAATGTCCATCATGAGAGGCACGAAACCGTTCCCGAACTCTCTTTGCAAACGATCGGCGTCAGCCTGCTTGCGTACAGACCCGAACACGCGAAATCCCTTTGAAACAAGCACCTTTGTGGTTCCCCAACCGATTCCGGTGGAAACTCCCGTGACCACGACATCTTTGCTGTTCGCCATCACATTTCTCCTAAGATGATCACTGCCCATCTTCACTGTGTACAGCGTACACCTTGGCAAGGAGGCGTGTCAAGGTGTACAGTGTTCCGTATGCCGTATCCCTCGAAAACAGACCGCCAAACCATCCTTTCGGCTGCGGTTAAGGAACTCGTTCACGGGGGTATCCGCGACTTATCGCTACGGAATATCGCTGCCTCCCTCGACCTCGCGCCCAACGCGATCTACCGTTACTTTTCAGATCGCCGGGCACTGGAAGCTGCCTTGGCAAACGAAGCTGCCCGGCAACTGGAGCTGGCGCTGAGGAAGGCAGCCGACGGGCGCGAACCGGTTACCGCAATTCGCAAGATGTCATCTGCTTACCTCAAGTTCGCAAGGGACAATCCTCACCTCTACGAGGCGATGATGAGCCTCCACGCGCCAGGGCACGATGCGACCTCCCACCAAAGCCTCTGGACGTTCACTGTCGAGCAGGTGCAACAAATTGCCGGGTCCGACCGAGCTGCGCAGGCATCCGTCGCGCTTTGGGCGTTCCTACATGGAGCCGCGACGCTAGAAGCCGCTCAAGTGTTAGGAGAGATCAAACCGGCAAGCGGGCTCGAATTTGGGTTTGAGGCGTGGTTAATTGCTGTTTCTACGCGTCGGGAGCCCATAGATGCACCCCGAATCAAGCCCACGAAAAAGAGGGCAAACAAGAAGGTGTCTGCGCGTGAAAGGTCGGTGCGACGCGGCAAGTGAGCATTCAGGTTAGCGTTGCTCCAGGACGCGCGACCCGCCGGTCAGCTACTCGGAAAACGGTGCATTTGCGACGAGGTCGGCGAAATTTGGTAGCGCGAAACCCTCAACGTAACGAATGCCGAAATCTCGCAGAATGTTGTCGATCGTGGTCATCGGCTTCTGACGAACGACGCTGCAAAGGCATCCCTTGAATTGATCCTTAAAGGCCAACCGGGCAAACTCCGACAGAATCGCACGCTGCTTATCTTGCGGGATTCGATCTAGACCCGCGCCTAGGACATCGACAGCTATCCCTGAATGGGTCATTACGACCTCGGGCTCCTTGTGGAGAGCGAGTGTGGGAGTAGTGTGAAGCGCGATAGCGTCCCATACGAGTTGAATCTGCCGCATCGGGATTCCACGATCAACCAGAAAGGCGCGAGCCGCGTTTGCGCCGTCTACCTCAAAGCGATTCTCAGTGGCGTAGCGATCGGTCAAACCCATATCGTGAAGAACTGCAGCAACAGCCAAAAGCTCCGAATCTGGAGGGTGTTCAGCTCCTTCGGAAAGTACAACGGCAAAAAGCCACGAACGCATGACATGGTTAAAAAGAAATCGATCTAATGAACTCCGCGATAGGTCAATCGCATCGCGAACCAGAGCCGTGTCGGGAACTTTGATGCCGGCGAAAACCATACATTCCTCTTTACTTTAAGCGTTGTCGTCTTTGGCAGAACATTACTCAAGCGCTGCATGGTTCATTAGCTTTTCGATCTTATGATCTAGATCGTGAGCGATTGCCAGCGCTTCCCGGTTTTCGTACGGCGCCAAAAAGCTGACCATTCTGTCATAGGACAAATGGACCCCGTCTTCGCGTTCATCGACCAGAATGGTAACTGGCGCATAAGATCCGGCGTCGGGAACATGCTTCGCCATCTCCTTCATGACCAATGGATTGCCGATTACGAGCCGCACTATCTTCGGTTTGTTGAGTCCCGTCTCCTTTCGGAGAACAGCCCCATGATCAAATTCCAGGAACAACATCAAATGGGTTTTGCCCATGTCACGATTAATCACTTCTTCCAATTCAGCGAAGGTGCCCGGCGACTTGGATGCACTCGCAAACGCGGCAAGATCCAGTCGGCCGACACCAGCTTTCAATGAAGCTACGACTGCCTCGAATGATCGTGACGTTGTCAGGCTGAAGCATTGTACTTCGATTGTTTGAATTGCCATTCCCTTCTTCCTTTCGCCCGAATGTTTGGAGCACTATACCTGTGCGAAACCGCCATCGAAGCTTCAGCTGATACCTTCTGAATCGAGAAACAGCGAAGCTTGCCGAACGAATGACTTATTAAACTGGAACAACGATCCATGCCCAGCATCGGGGTAGGTCAACAGCATGGCGTTTGGGAGATGCTCGCTCAGCATGTAGGAATTGCGGACTGGAATCATATTGTCGAAGACGCCGTTGACGACCAGGCACGGCTGCGTGATCTTGCCGAGCTTGGCGAAACGCTCGCCACTGTATTGTTCCCAAGCTCGAAAGGCCGTGATCTGAGCGATTGCGGCATTTTGGCCGGCTACAGGCTCGCCATCTTGCTTTCTCTCTGCGAGCCGAGCCGCGAAGGCCTCTCCTGCCGCTTGACTCGATTCGCTTGGCGCAAAAAAGAGTTTCACTAGTTTCTCAAGCCCAGGCATATTCGGATCTTCCGTAATCTTCCTGAGTTCCGGTTTATCCATGTGCATAATGTCCTCGCCTCCCTCCGGAGCGGTGGCGACAAGCAGCATTTTGTGGACTAGCGAGGGACGTTCCAGCGCCACCTGCTGCGCCACCATTCCACCGAGGGAGTAGCCGAGGATATCCAGGCGCTTTAGGCCAAGTGCATCAACGAATGCGAGAGCGTGTGCCGCCATGCCCGACATGTTTTCGGGAACCTGGCCGGTCGAACGGCCAAGACCCGCACTTTCAAAAAGAATGACTTCACGTCCTACAGCAAGCGGATCGGTGACGGCGGGGTCCCAATTGTCCAAAGTCCCGGTGAAGTGCTGGAGACACAACAGTGGTAGACCGTTACCTTTCCCAAAGCGACGATAGGCATATTTTTCGAGCTTGGTCTCGATGAATTGCGTCGGAGCATTAGTGTTGCTTGCGTTAGCCATGGCGTACCTTCCTTCCGTTGTAGTAGCTGTTACGGTTTTCGTTGTCCTTGTCAGCGGGGTGCGCTAGGCAGTGCACCTCCTCTGCAACATTCAGCAATGCCGCCGCAAATCACAGATCTTGCAATTGGCTCGCTCAGTCACACGCCGCTCGCCTTGATACTGTTGAGGACGGTGTTGTCCCAGTAAGCATCGAGCCGAGTGATTTTGGAGTTCGTGTCGAAACGCAGAATGTAGCAGTGAGGGATGTGTACGTCCTGGCCCTTCTTTGCGACCCCCGGAACTTCTGCAGGTATGGGCCCGCTCATTTCGGCTTGGATCACGACTGTGTTCCCGTCGGTAGGGATCAGCTCGATCACTTTGACTCGAAAGTTCGGAACGGCATTCGGAAACGCGCGCCAAATAACATCAATGCCACCACGGATCGGCACGACGCTCTCGCGGCCGTACGGGGCATATCGTCCGAGTGCGCCATCTGCGCAGAGAGCGAGCATGCCATCAACGTCGTGGGCATCGTAGGCAGTGAAGAACTGTTGGGCAGTCGATACGTAGTCTTTCGCATTCGTTTTCATCTCTGTGCTCCTTTGGAGTCGCTTTTGTCGGGGATCTTTGTGCCCTAGTATTCAAACCACTGGCTGAGCGCTTTGACCTTCTCCTCCGTATACGGCGGGAACAGGTGCTCGATGGCCACGTCGGGCGGCGAAATGAGAACCGATTTCGCATGCGTGAGGGCGTCAAACCCGGCCTTGCCGTAGTAGTGACCGATGCCGGAATATCCGACCCCGCCAAAGGGCATGGTTTCGATAAACAGGTGAATGTTCACCTGATTGATCGCACCGCCGCCGAAGGACAAGCTCGCGAGGAAGTGATCGATCGCCTTCTGATCTCGGCTGAAGAGGAAGCCGGAAAGAGGCTTCGGATGCTTTTTCACCTCGCGAATGGCCGCGTCCATGTCCTTGTAGGTGAGGATTGGGAGAAGCGGCCCGAAGATCTCGTCCTCCATGATCGGGTCGTCCCATGTCACTGGGTAGATAACCGTGGGATCGAGATAGCGTGCATCCGGGTCGGAGGCCCCGCCTATGACGACTTTCTTCTGATCGATCAGTCCTGCCAAACGTTCAGTCGCCTGGGGGCTAATGATGCGGGAGTAGTCGTCCGGTCTGCTCTTCGGGTCGGTCCCGTACAACTCGACCATCGCCTTCTTGCACTCAGCAACAAACTCCTCTGCGATTGATTCGTGCACGTAGGCGTATCCGGGCGAGGTGCACCATTGGCCGCCCCAGGCCGTCGCACCCCAGACAATCTTTTTGGCTGCGTCCGGGATATTGGCGGTCGCATCAACAAAGGCTGGGTTCTGGCCCCCGAGTTCGAGAAGAACGGGAGTCAGATTTTTTGCGGCCGCTTCCATGACGATCTTGCCAACCTTGACGCTGCCGGTGAAGAAAATGAAGTCGAAGGGCAGCTTGAGCAGTTCCGTCACCTCGTCCTTACTTCCCGTGACGGCAGTAACGGCCCGAGGATCGAAGTATTTCGGAATGAGATCCAGTAAGACCTTGCTGGTGGCGGGCAAACCCTCGGAGAGTTTGAGAATGCATGGATTGCCCGCCGCAAGAACTTGGCACGCCGGGTCGAAGAGCAGGGTCAATGGCCCATTGAACGGACCAATCACCAAGGTGACACCGTACGGTTCTCGATAGACCTTGGCAGTATGCCCGCTCTCCCGAAAGGCCTTCGGCACGACCACATCTACAGGCTTCATCCACTCTTTCAGCTCTTGCTTCGCGAAGGCGGCGGTTCCGACTGGCGCCATAATCTCGAAGACTTTTTCCTGGCTGGCGGTCTTGAAGTCGCTGCTCATCGCAGCCTCAAGAGCCTCGGCGTTCTCATTACACAAGTTCTCAAGGCGTGTCAGCTGATCGATGCGCCACTCGTAAGACTTGGTCGCGTCCGAATCGAAATATGCTTTCTGCTTGTCGAAGATTTTCTGGAACTGATTCATCTGAGTCTCCTTCGCACATCGGTTTGTCGATGCCGCTTTTCAGCGGCGTCGTGATTTTTTAGGCCATTGTGAGAACCATGCGGAATCGCGCGTCACCAGACATCATGCGTCGATACGCTTCTTCGGCCTTTTCCAAAGGAAGCGTTTCGATCATGGGCCGAACGTCGGTGAGGACGCTGAAATCAAGAGTGTCCTGGGTCTCGATCGCTCTTCCTGTCAAGCTTCCTATGACAGAGCGGCCACCAAAAATGAGCGGAACTCCGTTGACGGGAATCGGATCACCCGAAACACCAACTACCACCAGCTTTCCGCGAACTGAGAGGCCGGGAAGCAGGCTGGCGATTGCTGCTCCGCTGGGGGCGGTCGCCAAGATCACGTCGGCACCTCCCAGTTTCTGCAGCGCGGCTCCCGCATCCTCAGCTTTGGCGTCGATGTAAATGTGCGCTCCCAGCTTGGGCGCGAGATGTTCTTTGTCTGGACCGAAGCCGATCGCAACGGTGCGAAAGCCCATCTTTTTGGCGTATTGCACGCCGAGATGCCCCAGACCGCCGATACCCTGGATAGCAACGGTATCGCCAGCACGTCCGTTGTTGCGGAGCGCATTGAATGTGGTGATGCCGGCGCAGACCAACGGGGCCGCATCTTCTGATTTGAGCTCTTCAGGTATGAGTGCCAGTGCGCGCGCCTCTGCGATCATCATTTCCGCATAGCCGCCATCACTCGTCACGCCAGTGATAATGGGGTTCTGGCAATATGCCGTGTCGCCGCGGCGACAGGTCTCGCAGGTTCCGTCTTCACCTCCAAAGAACCCGACTCCTACACGCTGGCCGACCTTCCAGGTCGTAACCCGCCGGCCAACCTCCTCGATGCGGCCAATTGCTTCATGGCCCGGCACACGCGGATACACGATGCCAGGCAGTTGTCCCTCAACGGTGCCCGCGTCTGAGTGACATACACCGCAAGCCTCTACCCGGATACGTACTTGTTCCTCACCCGGCCCGACGACAGGCTTCTCGACGAGGCGAAAAGTCCCGGGTTTGGTTATCTCGACCGCCTTATATGTTTTTCCCATTTTCGTCTCCTATCGATCTGGAAGAACTCATGTGTCGTCGTTCACAAGAATTGCGGACAGCGGCAGGTTGAAAATT
Source organism: uncultured Acidobacteriaceae bacterium (assembly GCA_963789875.1). Taxonomy (GTDB): domain Bacteria; phylum Acidobacteriota; class Terriglobia; order Terriglobales; family Acidobacteriaceae; genus Sulfotelmatobacter. Next base: position 1,569,397 of record CAWBMI010000004.1, read on the forward strand.
CGCCGTTGCTCGCAATCCTGGCTCTATGTCGCGAGACAGAGCTGGGTCAGAGGACGCCTTTGTGACCAACTACGCCGCTCCCATTGTTTTGGAAGTGTCAATCCTTGTCTTGATTGAAAGTGCCGCAGTTTGGCGTTTCTGTTGGGCTTTAGTGGGTGGGAAACGCGAGTGACGACCTTTTACTTCTCTTCAGGCGCGGGGAGGTTGAACGCCTTCGGCATCGGTGCGTTTGCTCTTCGCCACCGTCCTGGCGAAGTTCCAACAATCTGACGGAAGCTTCGATTGAAAGCTGGCTGGTCGGTGAATCCGACTTCCAACGCGATTGTTAGTAAAGAGTCATTCGAGTGCAACAAGAGAGACTTTGCGGCTTCAACTCGCTTATGGATCAAGTAGCGCCGGACGGGAACACCAAACGACCTTTTGAATGCGCGCATGAAACGACTCGCCGATAGCGCACACTCTCTTGCAAGATCGGCAAGCGCCAGATCACCATCCAGGTGTTCGTTCAACACCTCGATCGCTCGATCCTGTTGCCAGATTGTCAACCCCCCGGTAACAACCTCCGGCGGCTGGCTCCGGCCCTGGTATGTGCGGCTCAGATGAGCGCAGAACATCATGATCATTTCGTCGATAACTAAGCGTGGAAGCTGAAGCGGACGATCAGAGAACTGCAACATCATCCGGGCCCAATGAAGAATCACTTCATCCTTGGTTCCCGGGGTGCAATGCAAGTTGCGAATGCGCTTTTGTTCGTTCTCGTCACTGAATCGATTGATCACCGACCGTGGTATATAGACGTGAACCGAGTCGAAACCTGAAGTTCGGAGTGCGACCGGCTCCGACTCCATATCGAATATCTGAATCCCGCCGGCATCCCATTCGGTGACACGATGAAAGCGTCCGTCAAGCCACGTTCCCCAGCCCTTAATGCTGTCGGGACGGCGCAGGTGCACGGATATCGAAAAAGCCTTTTCTGGTGGAATGTGTGGAGTGGGTCCAGGAAAGCCGTTCGGCATTCGCATACGTGTCAACGCAACCTGAGAGTTTCCCTTGGGACCAAACACAAGTGAGGAAGACTCCAGCAGAGAAAAATGCTCCGCCAATCTTTTTCCAAACATGCCTTGAAGCATATGTTCTGCCTCGCACTGCGCTAGAACTTACCGTTGCTATTTTTCCATTGATCGCGAGGTGGAATCTCTTGGAGCGTATCCCAGTGCTCGGCGATTTTACCCTTTTCAATGCGGAAGAGGTCATAAATGGCAGTGGGCACGCCACCAAACGTAGCCTCGGCAACGACCAAGACGAAATTACCCTCACCAAGTACCATATGCACGCGCTTGTAGACGACGGCCTGCCCCTTGGCGGCAAGAGCCTGTAAACCCGCAATCAGTCCCGGGATAGTATCGGCGAACCACGGATTGTGCTGAATGTATGCGATTCCGTTGAAGTAGCTCGGAAAGGTCTCGCGACGGCCTGCGAGAAGGTCGTCCATGTAACGTTGCATGAGAGCTTTATTCGCCTGTGTCTGGTCGAGATCAGACACCGCGGTGGGGCCGTCGATCATGGTGTGTCCGCTGGGGCTGGGTTCCGTTGCGGTTTCCTGCAAGTTGTCCCAGTGCTCGACGATCAAGCCGTTTTCGAAGTGAAAGATGTCGAAGCCAACTTTTGGCCCGAAGAAGTTGTATTCAGTGTGAGCGAAGACATAGTCCCCATCTTCAAAGACCCGGATCGTATTGACGGACGCATCGGGCGGCAAGTTCTTGATGAGGGCGGCGACACCTGCAGGGCCAGGTCCCACTTGCAAGTTGTGCTGGATGTACTTGTTCGGGTTGACGTACGCGAACGGGGCTGGATTTTTAGTCTCAAGCGACTTCAGGAGATCGATGACCTGTTGTTTACGGCTGGGCGCCATGGGTCCTCCGGGACAATCTCTCTCTATTTGTAATAATGGACCATTCGGTCCTTTATTTGCAAGCCTCGCAGTCGAATTGACCGATAATGTTGCAATGGGACGAAGAAAACTGTTCACCCGTGAAGATGTTCTCGATAAAGCAATCCCAGTCTTCTGGAAACATGGCCTCGCCGAGACGAGTGTTCAGGACCTTGAACAGGCCACGGGTGTGCGCAAATCTGGCTTGTATACGGAATTCAAGGACAAAGAAGACCTGTTCGTGGCGAGCCTGCGCAGATATTTCGAAGTCCTGATGGCACGCGGACACCTTACGAAACAGCCTCTCGGTTGGACCAATGTTGAGAATTTTCTCAAGGTTTGCTATGGGAGTTGGGGTCAAAAGGGCTGCTTCTCGGTGAACTCTATGCGCGAGTTCGCAGACCTCCCCCCAAAAGCCCGCCAGATCATGATCGCGAGCGTAATGAAAGCGCATCAGCTACTCATCGACAATCTAGCTGCAGCGCGTGGATCTCGTGATGATAATGATTCCCTTGCTGGCTTGATCGTCACGTTCTTTAGTGGAATTTGCCTGGAGCAGAACCTCGGTCCCGACCGGGCGCGAATCACGAAGAAGATCGACGCCTTCATGCGGCTGATTCGCGCAATCTGATCGTCAAGTGAGACGAAGAAGGAGAGAATCGAGTCCAAGTCGAACCATTGACTACCTTGGCGCGGTTCGGATTCTCCTGCTTAATATTTGCTGCTTCTCACTTCGTCTCAAAATCGGCGGAGACGCTGAGTTTCTTCCAAGTTCGTGCTTCCTCTTCCTCGGCCAGATGTCTGCCTTCACGATCAATCAGTCCAAGTCTGGGATCAGTTAGTTCGAAGCGATGAGAAGAGGCGACGAATGGCGATATCAAGAGGCACCGCAGCGGAGCAAGGAGGGAAGAAAGTCGTCCACAAGCTTCAGAGATGGATCCGACTTTCTGCGAACGATCGCCCCAAACCAACACGTTGTCAAAAGTACCGCTAATTTGGTGGAGTCTTGCGCGACGGCGGTTCCTTTCTCAATGTGAACGAGTGAGATTAAGTCGCCCAACTGCCTGTCCCAGACGTTTATGCCGTCGGCAATTCTTTGCCCGATGTCCGGCGGGATTGCCAGAGCCTCGGCAGCGAAAACCGCGAGCAATTGGAGTGGAGCTATTTCGATCATCGGCGGTTCCATGGCTAAGAATTGGAAATGATGCTTCAGTTGATCGTATGCACTCTCTCCCGGCTCTAGAGAGAGTGACTGATAGATAGCGGCAAATTGGCGATCGACGAGGATTGAGGCAAGTTCTTCTTTACTCCTGAAATAGTTGTAAAAAGTTCCTTTAGGTGCATTCACGGCTGCGGCGATGCGGTGAATGCTCGCTTCCGGATAGCCAACTTCCTGAAACAGTTTGCCGGCTGAGAGAAGGAGCATCTCACGGGTATTGGTTGCTCGATGCGCGACCTGATGCTGAGTACGAGACATTACCCCGATGTGGCGACGAACCACTCGTTTATGGCTTGTCGAAACAAACTGAATTTGTGACTTCCGATCACAAAGATGTTCCTTAGCAAGCTCGCCAAACAACTGCGCCCGGCTGGTGGTATTCTTGAAGCCATTCAAGATGGCCGGTCGTCTTCCGTTGGAGATTGCCGTGAATAAAACTCACACCCGCGAACAAAATCCGAATTCCGCGCATTCGCCTGAATCCCAAGCAAGCGCCTATGGCACGCAGATGGCGAAGTATTTCACCATGAACCAACCGCCCCACGTTGCCATCGATTCTGCGGTTTCCGTCGTCCGGCCGCAAATGGCGATTACCCGGCTGATCGCCCGAAGCGGTATCCCGGAGCGAACTGCGTCCATCCCTTCTGAGAAGGCCTACGTTGTTTCGGTTCATCTCAATCATGCGAATTCCGGGGAATGGGAACTTTGGACCGATGGCAAGTACACAAAGACGGGGGCATGGCCGGTGGGCGGGGTTGCAATGTGCGACCTGGAATCAAATTCGAGTATTCGAAATCCAGGCCCAATCGACTGGATCCACTACCACGTTCCGCGTGCAACGTTGGACGGTCTCACGGACGATGCCAGAATGCCCAGGGTTAAGCGTCTCCACTGCGTTTACGGAACTTCCGACCCGGCCGTCTATCATTTGACGCAACTGATTCTGCCATGCCTGAATAGGCCCGAGATGTTCTCTCAGTTGTTTATGGACTCTCTCACCATGACAATTTGTTCGCACCTTGTCGCGCAGTATGGTCAGACTCCTGAAGCTATTTCGCAGTTCAAAGGCGGTCTGGCACCGTGGCAAAGACGCCGCGTTGTGGAATTGTTCAAGGAGCACTTGGACGGCGAGGTAAAACTGGAAACACTTGCCGAGGAATGCAGGCTTTCAGTCAGCCATTTTGCGCGATCATTCAGGAAATCTTTCGGAACCTCGGCGCATCGTTATCTGATTTTGCAGCGCGTTGAGATTGCGAAGGGCCTTTTATCGGAAACCGATAACTCGTTGGTGGAAATTGCCGCGCAGGCTGGATTTTCTGATCAAGCTGCCCTTACTCGGACGTTTTCAAACCTCGTTGGTGCAACTCCGGCAAAATGGAGGCGCGAACACTCAGGCCGCAGGATTTTTGTCGAAATATCCAAAGGTAAATCCCTTCAATCACAGGAATAGATCCCACGCTCAAGTCCACCCCCGGCGACGGTATTGAGCCTAGTTTTCCTGTAGATGCGGTATCGTCGCCGATTTGATACTCCGCTAGAGTCTTCGCATCGAACTCAGACCGGAGTGCTCTTTCCGCCCGCCTTCACTCCACCTTTGAAGCAGGAATCCACAAAAGTGGTTCATATTCTCAATAGTGTCTTGCTCGTTTCCGGGTATGGTCCATTGCAAGTTTGAGGCTCAATGCACGATTCGCTGAAGCTCAAACCAGAGAGGACAATCATCATGAAGAAGACTTACTGGGTTGTAATCGTTGCCATGCTGATAGGC
>CAWBMI010000005.1:0-15922 GCA_963789875.1 uncultured Acidobacteriaceae bacterium
CATCGCCGGAAAACGCTGCGAACCGAACGAGCGCACAACTTCGCCCGCAAGTTCACACTTCAGCCCACGGAAAGTTTGAGAGGCGGTGTTCTCAATATCTCTCATGATGCGTTGGCATTTAGTCCCTGGCAATTGGATTGGATAGGGCTGACTTTCCCGCAGCTAAGCGCTGTCGTCACGAAAACATGTTCGTAACGAAAGCTGGGTTTCTCGTAAGTTTTCTTTCCTGGGTGCGCGGAATGCGGTTCACCGACGGAGGAATCGTTGCATGCCATAAAATGACTTCCCTTCCTACTGTAGCGCCGACTGTGAAGCTTGCACCGCGCAGCCGCCCGAGGTGCCAGAGGTGCTGCAAGTCTGGTTGCCGAGAGTGGAGAAGTATACCTGAGACGCTCCCGCCAGCGTCCCCGACCCAACAAAGTTATCGATGATAATGCCGCTGGCGCCTCCCCCCACTGGAAGGGCCGCCGTTGCAATCGCACCCAGATTGGTCCAGGATACGGTGCCGTCTATCGTAGTGCCGCCGGCTGTCGTATTGAACGAAGGGATCGTGCCGCCGGAAGTGCCAGCCATCGATACAAACTGGATGTTGTTGGTACTATCCAGGATCAATGCCTTGGCGCGGTAGGCGTGATTCTTGATCCACGCCGCAGGCGTGCCGGTCGTGAGCGAACCTTGGTCGAGCCAGTGCACGCTGCCATCCGTCGTCGCGCCGTCGGTGGCTCCATTCCAGAGGGGAACCGCGCCACCCGAGGTACCGGCAGTCTGCACCACCTCAATGTGAAGGTTCGTATCCAGCACCTCCTGGCCGACCGAATAGATGGTATTGGGGAGCCAGGGCGTGTCTTTAAAATTCATCACGCACCCGCCGTGAGCGCAAGCGGCTGGCGTCCCGTTTCCTTGCGTGCTGACAAAGATCCATTCCGTCGCACCGCCCGTAGCGTTCGGGTTCAGAAAATCGGTTACCTGAGAGCAGGATGCGTTACTGCTCAAACTCGTGAGGGACGGCCCCAAGCTCACTTCTCCCATGACGCCCGCTTGAATTGGCACCCGGTATAACGTTGGATTTCCGCCGGTGTTGCCGCAAACATACAAATTTCCGGTTGAGTCCGAGTTCTTGTATTCGCTGTCGAAATCGCCGTTGTAAAGGGGATTGGGATTTGGCAAGGTTCCATAGACAACGCTGGTGCCCACTTCCACTGACGTTCCAGAATCGCCAGCGATGAAATTGGAGGCGAGTTGGTAAACGGCAGCGCAAGCCGCTCCGCCAGCGCAGTTCGCCGACCCGTCGCTTGATGCAAACACGTAAACCAGCCCGGCGGCTGCATCTACCATGGGGCTGTCGACGATTCCAGTACCAAAATCCAATTGACCGGAGATCGTTACTCCGCCAGAAGGAGTTACTCGATACAGGTACCCGCCTGCATCTCCCACAAACACATCACCCAAATACTGGTGCACCGCGTCGCTGAGAGGCAAGGGGTTACTAGGGTTCACAAAAACCGGCCAACCGCCGCTTCTAATTTCCTTAGGCGTCCCATTGAATAGCGGCGTGAACTTATGCAACCAACCATGGCTGTCGCCAACATAAGCCGTGTCAGAACTGTAGTCGTAGAAGATCGAAGATGTGGTGTCGTCCGCCGGGGTGCCCAAAGAATCCGTCAGCAATGACGTAGCGAGGCAAGGAGCCGTGCAACCTACATAATGTGCGGAGTCTTCCACAGTAGGGCTGCCGGGATTGCCCACGGTTTCGGTCGTCGAAGCGGCCCATCTCAGCAACACCAGAGTCCCGTGAAGCGCCGCGTCGGTCTGCACAAACGCCACCTGCGTTCCGTCATACGAGAACACGGGAGAAGTAAGAATCCGGCCGCTGGTGTTGTACGCCCAATAGACCGAGGGCACAGTCCCGGTGCAGCCGGAATAGAGATTGTCGTACGCCACAATGCTGGCTTGCGTGCTCGTTCCGGTAAGGCCGGTACTGTAGACGACAAAATCGGGTTGGGGCGCATTGCCGCAGCTGGCAATCGAGGCGGAAAACGAGTACTTGGCGGGATAATTTCCAGCGCCCACACTGGCATTGTTACCCATGTTCTCCTGCCAGTCTCGTTTCAATTTGTAATTTCCCTTACCGGCGATTTCCGGCGCCATCGTCACCGGCGCTTGGCTTCGGTAGAGCTGCTGCTGATAGCGAGGGTCTTGCTCCAAGTGCTTGGCCTGTTCCGCTGTGGCGGGTCGGGAGAAGACTACATGGTGATTACTCCAGTCGTCGATCACGTGAGTGGTCACCTTAATATCCCCAGCACCTTGACCTAGCAGACCGGAAGACGAGACTAGTAACGCGAGAATTGAGCCGCCTAGCCACGCTAAAATTGAATGCTTCCTTCTCATGTTTCTCCATGGTGCCGGAGAGCGGGCCGCAGCCAGAATTGCAGCCAGCGACGCTAGCCCCTCGGCACTGTCGAGTCCTGGCTGGTTTATCGGAAAATCATCATACACCCGCCTCGTTCTGCCGCGATCCGCAAATTTGTTAACGCGAGGCAGATTTCCACAGAGATTTCCACTCGCACGGGCTGGCCATTGCGCAGCCTATCAGCCGATCTCGCGCGCCATGCACGGAGTTTACCGCGAAGCCATCTGGTGCATCTTTGTTCGGCTTTCGTAACAAAACAGAGTGCTGCGCCGCAGATTCTGAAGTTGGTAGTACTCTGCCCGCAGTTCGGAAGGGGTAGAAGTGCAGCGACAGCCTGAACAAGCTCTGAGGAAACCGTATTCAGCCCCTGAGGTGCACCGGCTCAATTTTGAGCAGGCGTCACTTTTCTTGCTCGGGCACGATTGGGACGGCGACCCTTACGCGCGCGACCTACTCGAACTAATCTTCCCGCCGCAGGCCGAGCGGCCTTCCAAATAAAAAAAGTTCCCGTGAAGGGTCGCGCGCGAAGCGGCCAGGGCTCACTCCGGAAGCGTCGCCGTAGGAATCTGCTGCGCTTTGCCGCGAAGCTCTTCGAACAGGATGCTGCTCAAATAGCGTTCTCCGAATGAGGGCAGAATCGCAACGATCAGCTTCCCGGCATTCTCTTGCCGCTTGGCAACCTGGATTGCGGCGGTCACCGCGGCCCCGGAAGAAATACCCACAAAAATTCCCTCCTCCAACGGCAGCCGTCGCGCCATGCGAATCGCTTCATCGTTGCTGACCTGGATCACTTCGTCGATGAAGTCGCGGCGTAGAATGCTGGGCACAAAACCAGCTCCAATGCCCTGAATCTTATGCGGCCCGGGCTTGCCGCCTGAGAGCACCGGGCTCTCCGCCGGCTCAACCGCAATTGCCTTGAACGATGGCTTCTTCGGCTTGATGTATTGCGAGACGCCGGTAATCGTTCCGCCTGTGCCCACACCGGAGATCAGAAAATCGACGCGTCCGTCCGTATCGTTCCAGATTTCCGGCCCGGTAGTCTCGAAGTGAATCTTCGGGTTCGCGGCGTTATCGAACTGCTGCAGCATATAACCGTTCGGCGTATTCTTCAGGATCTCTTCCGCCTTGAGAATGGCACCCTTCATCCCGCGTGGTCCCGGCGTAAGCACAATCTCCGCGCCGAAGGCCAGCAAAAGCACGCGCCGCTCTAGACTCATAGTTTCCGGCATGGTCAGGATAAGTCTGTAGCCCTTCACCGCCGCCACAAACGCCAATCCAATTCCGGTATTGCCGCTGGTCGGCTCAATCAGGACCGTTTTGCCCGGCTGAATTTTCCCGTCGCGCTCCGCCTCCGTGATCATGCTCACGCCGATGCGGTCCTTCACGCTCGCCACCGGATTCTGGCTCTCCAACTTCGCCACCACTTCGGCGACGCAGCCCTCCGTAACTTTATTCAGCCGCACCAGCGGAGTATTTCCGATCAGCTCGGTAATATTATTTGCGATTTTCATGATCTGGATTTTCCTTTCTCGCCTGATGCAGATGGCTGTAGACCGCCTCGTGCGCCGCTTCCCGCCTACCTGAGATCGTTCACTAGATACAGATCGGAAAGCGTGCGCCCGTATTCGTACACGTAATTATTTCCATCCGGAGTGATGAGGATGGAACTGATGTCGGTAACTCCCGACACATCCGGTGGCACCAATTGCTTGATCACTTGTTTCCGGCCCGTCGCCAGATCCAGTTTAGTCACCGTGGCCGGAACCTCGCCCAGCCGGTAAACAAACAAAGATCGTCCATCGCTGCTCCACGCGATCGGAGCCTCGCCAACTCCGAGCGCAGAAATCGGATGAATCTCTCCGCCATCAACCATAAGCAGCGCCGGTTTCTGGTCCGCCCCAACAAACGCTATCTGCTTACCGTCCGGCGCAATAGCGATCAAGCTTCCGTTCACGCCTTCATTGGTAATCGGTTTGGGAGCACCCCCGCCCATATCCTGCACGTAAAGCCGAACGCCTTTGCCGGGCTCATCGCCGGAAAATAAAATGCGTTTGCCATCGGGAAACCATCGAGCCCACATGCGATTGATCTGGTCGTGAGTCAACTCTTTCGATTCTCCCGCGCCCGTGGGAAGCAAATTAAACTGAACCGGCGGCTTGGGAAGTCCCGACAGCGCCCATCTCTCATCCGGAGACAAAGCAAAGCTGAGCCCGTCTCCAAGGCGCACCGCCGGCGATCCATCTGTACTGCGAATATAGGATGAATAATTCTCGCCGCCAGCTTCGCCGGACTCAGTAAACAAAAGCTTTTTCCCATCGACCGACAAATCTTTAGGCGCCGACCAATCCAGCCAGGAAAGATCGCGCTCCTTGCTGCTGCCCGAAGTCACGCCAACCATCCCCACGCGGGGCACATCGCGTGTGATCAACACGCGCCCGTCCTTTGCCACATCCTGCAGCGTGAGAGTGCCGGGCTCGCGGGCCAGCAACCGCTCCTTGCCCGACAAATTCACCGCCGAGAGATATCGCCCGTAGCCTAGACGCGTGCTCGAGAACCAGATCTCGCTTCCATTCGGCGACCAACCCAGCCCCCAGGCCGTCTCCCATCCCGTCGACAACGTTTTCTTGTTACCGGAAAGATCGACCTCTGCAATCGATCCCGCATCGTCTCGTCTGACAGGATGCTCGATGAAAGCCACGCGGTCGCCCTTGGGAGAAACTCGCGGATGGCTTAGCCAGCCTCCGGTCTGATACAAAACTTTTCCGATGGGATATTCGAGACGACTTAGTCCCCCGAACTCGCGCACCACCGCGAAATTCGTGCCATCGGGAGACCAATCAGCCCACTGCACATTCTCCAAAACCTCGCGCGGCGCGCCGCCACCCAGCGGCACTCGTGCCAGCGTGCCTTCGTTCACATAAGGATCGACGTTGTGGCTGTTGAGCAGAACAGCCATCTCGCCTTCGGGCGACATCGACAGCACTTCCGCCTTCGACAATCCGAACGGCCGCGACTCCGGACTGTCGGGCCGAGTGATAAACAGCTCAATCGGATTTCCCTCCCAAGCCGCGCTGTAGACAATATTTTTCCCGTCGGGAGCGAATCGCGCCATGCGGATGGTGCCGCCGCGAAAAGTTAGCTGATGGTATGTAGGCGGAATAATGCTCGAAGCCAGCCCCTCGCGCTTGCCCAGAACGTACGCACTCGCTACCAGCAAAACAGCAACGATTCCCGCAGCCACAGCGGCAACAAGCCAACGCTTGAAGCCGCCCCGCGCCGATGCCGTTTTTTCTTCAACGACATCGGGGTGCACCGCAATCTTCGTACTACCCTGCGTGTCCGCCTCGCGCTGCAATCGCTGCAGGTCGACGCGGAAGTCCGAAGCAGTCTGATAGCGCAGCTTGAGATTTTTTTCCAGCGCCTTGTCAAGAATCTCCTGCAGCCTCAGCGGCAGCCGCGGGTTCAGCTGTAACGGCGGAACCGGAGGCCGGTTGAGAATTGCATCGAAGACCGCCGCGCTCGTGGGACCGGAAAATGCCGGCCGCCCCGTAGACATTTCGTAGACGACGATGCCTAGAGAAAATAAGTCCGTGCGCCGGTCCAGCACCTCGCCCATGGCCTGCTCCGGCGACATGTAAGCGATCGTTCCCATCGCCGTGCCCGGACTGGTGAGCGCATTGGCGTCGAGAGACGTAGGCATCGAACTCGTGACGTCGCCTCCGTGAGCAGGTTGCGCTTCGGCGGCATATTTCGCCAGGCCGAAATCGAGCACCTTGGCTTGCCCGCTGCGCGTGACGAAAATATTCGCTGGCTTGATATCGCGATGCACAATGCCGTGGCCATGCGCGGCATCCAGAGCGTCGGCGACCTGTATTGCAATCTCGAGCACCTCGGTCAACCGCATCACCTTGCCTTCGATGCGATCCTTTAGAGTCTGCCCGTCAATAAACTCCATGACGATGTAGGCAGCCCCGCCCTCTTCGCCCACGTCATAAATTGTGCAAATGTTCGGATGGTTCAACGCAGAGGCGGCCTGCGCCTCGCGACGAAAGCGCTCTAGCGCTGCGGGATCTTTGGCGGTATCGTCCGCCAAAAACTTCAATGCGACCGTGCGGTGCAGGCGCGTGTCCTCGGCCTTATACACCACACCCATGCCCCCGCCGCCAAGCTTAGCCGTGATCTTGTAGTGGGATATGGTCTGGCCGATCATGCGAGAAGTAATCTTAGGCGGCTGGCACTAACCAGTCAATCGGCGTTCGCAAGGAATTCAGAAGTCACTGAGAAATTCGAGATTCGTATCAGAGTATGCCTTCAGGCATACCGCAAACGCTGCATGATCAAAAAACGCCTTCAGGCGCTGCGATGCCAAAAGCCATATCCCGCGACCGCGGGATTAATTCTTCGAACCTCAACCCGCGCGGAAATCCCGGATCTCTTCGCCGGTCTTAAATAAAATTGCCGGCGCTATCCTGCCCGACTCAGCCATCCGGCGGCTGATTTCCAGGAAGTCGGCCTTGCTCCAGCCGACACTCGAAACCTCAATCTCGCCGTCCTGGGCGATCCAAAATATTGTCGGCACGTTGGTCAGGCCGTAGGCGTTCGATACGGGATATGTATCGGTGTCGTCGAGCAGAACCCGAAAAGTCACACCGAATTCTTTCGTGAAGTCCGCGGTCTTCCGGGGATCGTTCTGCGTGACCCCGATGATCCTAACGCCGGAGTGGCCGTAGGCGCGCTCCAGACGCTCGAGAAACGGAAACGTATATTGGCAGGTCGGACACCCAACCTTGAAGAAGGCCAACACCACCGGCCCACGCATGATTTCCTCGTGTAGAGAAAAACGACCGCCGTCCATCGCTTTCAATTCGAAATCCGGCGCTTTCGTGCCCACCGCCAATGCCGCCATCGGTCGTCCCCCGGTTGGACCTCGCAAGATGTTCCGCAGCCAGTGCAAGCTTTATCGCCCCGACTTTGTATTTATTTTAGACGATGTTGTACTCGGGCGATAGCCGCCCCAGACGAGGGGGGCTGCTTCCACACTAGTTCTGCCTGAACACAGGTTGAGGAAATGACCGGCGGACCGATTACTCGGCTTCTCCGCGCTTGCTGGCATAGTACCCAGCCCGCGTCTGAATTTTATATCCCTGCTTATTCTTGATCTCAAGCTTGCGGTAGCCGCCATCTTGAACCGTGTTGGTGGGCGTATATCCGATGTTGTACTGGCTGCGCAGCTCGGCGGCAATCTGGTCGAAGGCTTCTTTTAGTTTGTCGAACTTGTTGCCGACATTTATTACGCGGCCGCCGGTTGCCTCGGTGAGCTTCCTCATATCACTCTCACCGGAATAGCCCATACCGGCGCTGAAATAACCTCCGCGGTCGGCGCATAGCAGGACATAGACGATGGAATCGGCTTTCTGGGCGGACTCGATCGCGTCTCTTATCTTTAGCCGGCTGCCTTCATCCTGCCCATCGGTCAGCAGCACCATCGCCTTGCGTCCCACTTCTTTGGCCAACATATCGTGCGCCGATAAATACACGGCATCGTAAAGCACGGTCCCGGCCGCCTGGCCCCGGGTGGGAATGGGACCTTGCCCGACACCGGGTATGCCGCTCGCGCCGCTGGAGACTCCGCTGACGATTTTTACTTTATTGAGAGCTGCCTGCAGCCGGTGCACGTCCCGTGTATAGTCCTGCACCAATTCAGCCTCTATGTTGAAGTCCATCACATAGGCTTCGTCTTTATCGGTGAGGATCTGCCGCAGAAAAGCCCCGCCCACTTCTTTTTCCATGTCGAGAACTCGCGTCTGACTGCCCGAAGAATCAATCAGTATCCCCAAAGTCAGCGGCAGATTCGACTCGGCGGTGAAGTACTTGATGGTCTGCTGCTTGCCGTCTTCAAAAACCTCGAAGTCGTCCTTGGTCTGGTTCGGGATCAACGCACCGTGCTTGTCCTTCACGTTGAAAAAAAGTCCGACCACATTGACGTTCACCTTCAGCGTCTCAGCTGGATTCTGGTCGTCCGGATTCTGCGCGTCCGATTTCTGTGCGTCGGTGGGCTTCCCGCCCGTCTGCTGGCCCTTCGCAGCACCGGCGGGCTGGGAGGAATTCGAACTCTGAGCGAAAGCAGAAGGAATAACGTTCGACGCAACGCCAAATATTAGGGCCGCAAAGCCCAGCGCCCTTAGAAAGACAGGAATGGCGGAGAACTTTGCCGGGAAAAATCTTTGGTAAGGGTATACCTTGCGCATGCTCAACTTCCCTCGAGAAATTTTGTTAGTCTAGTGCAGGCCAGTCTAGTCCTTAAACTTAGATGCACGAAAGCGGTGGATTCGGCATCCCAAGTCGAAGAGGCTAAGTTTTATTCGGTGACAGGGAAAACGGGACGGTGCGTGTGACCAAACCAGCGGCATGGAACCGGAAGCGCTTGTACGTTCAGCAGTTCTGTAGTTGGCTCGGCCGCGCCGCCACGCCGCTGCCCGCGCTCGTGGCATTCGCGCTCGTCGTCGCGTGCATTGCGGTGAATCCACCGCAAGTTACGGCGCAATCGTCGGCAACCCAGCCCCAGAACAGCCAGACTCAGACTTCACCGGACGATGTTCCCGACGCGCCCTCCGTGCAGCCGTCGGCTGCCACGCCTGAGCCGTCGCCGATTCCTAGACCAGAAGAAAAGAAGCCGGTCGAGCGCGATCCCTGGACCAACCAACCGATCAACAAGTCGGCTCCCGAATCGGGCGCTGCTGGCGCAACCGGCTCTGCGCCGCCAAGTTCAGCTGCTGGCGAAACCTCTCCGCCCCCGCCCATGCCGCCGGTCAAAACTGTCCCTTCGGGCACAGCCCCTAAGACTCAAGCAGCGCAGGAGCAGTTGTACACCTTTGTTGTCCATACCAATTTTGTGTCTTTGCCGGTTACGGTAAAGGATCACAACGGCCGGCCGGTCGACGGACTTCTCTCCACCGACTTTAGCGTATTGGAAAATGGCACCAAGCAGAAATTAACTTTCTTTACCGCCGATCCTCTTCCGCTCTCGGTCGCGATTGTGCTCGACCTTGGCATGCCCGATACCGCCGTTCAGAAAGTCAATCAAACCTTCTCGGCGCTGGTAGGTGCCTTCGCTCCCTATGACGAGGTTGCTCTCTACACCTACAGCAGCACGGTAAGCGAAGTCAACGATTTCACGGGAGTGACGCAGAAGCTCTCGGCGCTGTTAAACCAGATGAAAACTGTGCGCGGCCATGAGAACGGCGCTCCAGTCCTGGGCGGACCTTTAGCTCCTAACGGCCCCATCGTTAACGGAGTTCCAGTGGACAGTCCCACCGCTCCCGTCTATACCCCTCCAAAAGAAGCACACGTGTTGAACGATGCCATTCTGCAGGCGGCGATCGACTTGGGCAAGCGCGAGCGTACGCGTCGCAAAATCATTTTCGTTATCAGCGACGGCCGTGAGTATGGCAGCAAGGCGAGTTATAACGACGTGAAGCGCGTGCTGCTTTCGAACGAAATTCAGGTGAAGGCCGTCGCCGTTGAAAGCGGTGCATTACCCCTCTACCGCAAGCTCGAGCAGATTCACCTTCCGCATGAGGGTTACAGCGATATTTTGCCTAAGTATGTCGCCGCTACCGGTGGAGGCGCTCCGTACACGGAACTCACGCTCAACTCGATCGAAGATGCGTATGCCAAGGCCATGAGCGAGGCCCGCAACCAATACACCTTGGGATATACTCCGGCGCGACCCAAAACCCCAACCGCCGCAGCCTATCGCAGCATAGAGGTCCTGGTAGACAAGCCCGGCTTGAAAATCTACGCCAAAGACGGCTATTATCCAGCCCCAGCAGCGCGCTAGATCTTGATCTACCCTGTGGATCTCAGTGTCCTCTGTGTTAACGGTTTTGAAATCTCAAGAGGTTGCGAAATCTCAAGCCACATGGGGGTCACCTGAGTAACCTGCCCGGAGAACGACGCCTGTGATATAAAAACCCCAAGCCCCCAACAGGGATATTCTTGCGCGGCAGCGCATTCCGCCGCGCGCATGAGGAAAGTTCTTGAGTTTCATCAACTTCGCAGCCCGCGAAATCAACTGCAAAATCGTGTACTACGGCGCCGGATTAGGCGGCAAGACCACGAACCTGCAGATGATCTACCAGAAGACCGCGGAACAGCAGAAGGGCAAGATGATCTCCCTAGCCACCGAAACCGAGCGCACTCTCTTTTTCGATTTCCTGCCCCTCGACCTTGGCTCGGTGCGCGGCTTCAAAACCAGAATCCATCTCTACACCGTCCCCGGCCAGGTGTTCTACGATGCCAGCCGCAAGCTGATCCTACGCGGCGTGGACGGTATCGTCTTCGTAGCCGACTCGCAAGAGCAACGCATGGACGCCAACGTCGAAGCCCTCGACAATTTGATGTCGAACCTCAAAGAGCACGGCTACGACTTCAACAAAATTCCCTACGTCCTGCAACTCAACAAGCGGGACCTGCCCAACATCCTCTCCCCCGATGACCTGAACAAAGAGTTGCGCAAGAAAAATGAAGCGGTAGTAGAAGCGGTAGCCTTCCAGGGCGCAGGCGTTTTCGAAACCCTGAAAGAAATCGCGAAACAAGTTCTCAACGAATTAAAGGCCGGCGGTTAGGGAAAAGAGAAGGACGAGCAGAACCGGGAAGGGCACGACTTCTGTCGTGCCGTTAAGTCTTCTGCCTCCCAACGCTCACATTCTCCCGCAGCCACGCGACATACCCATCCTCATCAAGCGTTCCCGCCGCGAGATCCAGAACCGCCCGAGTGGCATCTTCCTCAGTGGCCGCGAAGTCGAACCGATTAAGTTCGAGAAAAAGAATACCCGCCACGAACCCAGTTCGCTTGTTGCCATCGATGAAGGGATGATTTCCAACGATCCCCGCGGTGTAAATCGCTGATAGCTTAACTATGTCGGGAGAATCGGCGTAGATGAGATGCTGCCGCGGTCGAGCCATTGCCGATTCAAGAAGATTCAGATCGCGTAGTCCCAGAGCCCCACCGTGCAAAGCCAGAAGCCGGTCATGAATCGCGAGCACATCGCGAGTTTCAATCCACAGCGGCTCTTTTCTCTTAAGCTCGCTCTTGCCGCCACCCGCTTTTCCACCGCGCTTTCGAGCCACGCGTCACTTCGCCAGCGCACGTAGCGTATTGCGATAGCGTCCCATAATTTCTTCCGCCTTCTCCATCTTCTTCTCGAAAGTGGGATCGTAAGGCGTGAGCCGGTAGTCGCCATCCCCGGACTCGACAAGAAAGACCTTCTCCCCGTCGCGCGTCCGCAGGCGCTGAATGACTTCCTTGGGCAGGACAACACCAAGCGAATTGCCGAACTTACGAATCTTGAGTGGAACCATTGAGCCCCCGGGTTATTACAATTGTAATAACTCCCTCAAACTATCGCAAGCCTCAGGGATGAAGGGCAAACGACCAACGACTTCCTAAGCCCCAACGGCTTCTTGCCCACCCAGCGGCAAGAAATACTGCGTACCCTTAATCGGCTCCGAAACCTTCCGCAGCAACTCCCGCAAATCTTCATTGCGCTCGACAAAATCAATGTCAGAAGTATTCACAATGAGCAGATCCGACGAAGTGTAGTGAAAAAAGAAATGCTCGTAAGCTTTCACCACTTCTTCGAGATACTCGTCGCTCACAGCGCGCTCGCCCGGCGCATTCTTTTTCCGCAGCCGCTTCTTCAGCACCTCTGGCGTGGCCTGCAAGTAAATCACGAGGTCGGGCGTAGGCAACTGCTCCCGAAAGTGATTGTAGTAACGGTTGTAGGTATCAAGTTCCTGATCGGTAAGATTCAGGCAGGCAAAAAGCTTATCTTTTTCGAAGATGAAGTCGGCCACCACCATCTTCTGCGAGCCCGCCCCGAGATCAAGCGCCTGCAACTGCTGAAAGCGCTGCACCAGAAACGTGAACTGCGCCTGAAACGCCGCGCCCCGCTCGCCCTCGTAAAAAGGCGCGAGAAAAGGATTCGACTCCGTCTCGATCACGCGTTGCGCCTTCAACCGCTCGGCAAGAATTCCGGCCAGCGTGCTCTTGCCCACCCGTATCGGACCCTCTACAGCAATGTAGCGCGGCAGTTCGAAAAGATTCGCCATGATGTTTCGGAATTGGCAGAATATCTCGGATCACGCGCCCTGACAATTGCGCGAAGAGTTAACAGAACAAATCGAGCCATTGCGCGAGTTTGTAATTGTGCGAATCGAGCGTGTGAATTGAGCGTGTGAATTGAGCGTCAGTGCCGCCAACAAATATGCGGAGACGCCGCCTCAGCCTGCCCTGAGCGAAGCCGAAGGGCGGTCCTGGCAGAGCGAAGCTCGCCGGGCCATGCGCCTCCCCGCAATCTCGAATGTACACAGAAGTTAAATCGCCCCGATCACCAATCGCACAATGACTCAATGCAATACAATGCGCCCATGCTCGGCTACGTTATCTCCGCCGCAGCCGCCACGACAGTTGCAGCTGCGGCGTACCAGTCCATGGCTCCCACCGGGCAATGGTACGGTCAGACTTTCACCAACCTCAAACCCGGCACCCGTCAGATTGCTCTCACCTACGACGACGGCCCCAACGAGCCGCACACCGAACGCCTGCTCGAAGTCCTCGCCCGCCACCAAGTCCGCGCCACTTTTTTTCTGATGGGACGCTACGTACAGCAACGCCCCGACCTCGCCCGCTCCATCGCCGCGGCTGGCCACGTCATCGGCAACCACACCTTTACCCATCCCCTGCTGACCTTCAAAAGCGAGGCCGAAATCAGGCGACAACTTTCCGACTGCCGCAACGCGCTTCAGGATGCAGTCGGCGAGCACTCCAATTTTTTTCGGCCGCCCTTCGGCGGCCGGCGCCCGGCGGTTCTGCGTATAGCTCGCGAGCTAGGATTGGAACCGGTAATGTGGAGCGTAACCGGCTACGATTGGAGCGCGCCCCCAGCCGAAATCATCGAGCGCAAGGTCAAAAAGCAGATTCGCGGTGGCGACGTCATTCTTCTCCACGATGGCGGCCACAAACACATGGGAGCCGACCGCTCCCAAACCGTAATCGCCACAGATCACTTGATCACGCACTACAAAGGTGAAGGTTTTGAATTCGTGTCGGTTCCGGTAATGCTAGACCAGCGCTAGAACCTACCGCGCGACGCGCGACGACCGGGTCAGAGACCCGTTCCCACACTTGCAAATGCCTCTCTTGCAGCCGCAACAGTCCGCTGCACATCTTCCTCCGTGTGCGTCGCGCCTAAAAACGCTGCCTCAAACTGCGACGGCGGCAGATAAACTCCGCTATCGAGCATGCTGCGAAAGAATTTTCCAAATGCCTCTGTACTCGACTTTGATGCCGACTCCCAGTCCGTCACTGGCCCCTCGGTAAAGAACCAGGTAAACATCGAACCCACGCGGTTGAAACAAAGCGGCACGCCAGCATCTTTAGCGGCAGCCGCCACTCCCTCCACCAATTCTCCACTCATTTTTTCCAGCCGCGGATAAATCTCCTGCTTCTGATCGCGCAGACGCTTCAGCATCGCACAACCAGCAGCCATCGCCAGCGGATTTCCCGAGAGCGTCCCCGCCTGATACATCGGCCCCAGCGGCGCCACCAGATCCATCATCTCGCTCGATCCGCCGTAGGCCCCAACAGGCAATCCTCCGCCGATGATCTTGCCCAGCGTGGTCAGGTCCGGCCGAATGCTGTAAAGTTCCTGCGCTCCCCCAAAAGCTACGCGAAATCCCGTCATCACTTCATCGAAAATCAAAACCGCTTTCTCGCGCTCGGTGATCATGCGCAAGCCAACCAGAAAATCATCTGCAGCGGGCACGCATCCCATGTTGCCCACCACCGGCTCCACAATCACGCACGCAATCTGATGTTTATATTTCTGAAAGGCATACTCCACCGCCTTGATATCGTTAAAGGGCAGCGCCAGCGTGAATTGGATGAACTCCTCCGGAACCCCCGCCGATCCCGGGATCCCAGCGTAGCCACCCCTGAACCCGCCTTCACCAGCAGGGAATCGGAGTGACCGTGGTAGCAGCCTTCGAACTTGACGATATATTTTCGCTTGGTATAAGCCCGCGCCAGTCGAATCGCGGACATCGTGGCTTCGGTCCCGGAATTCACGAACCGAACTTTCTGCATCGGGCGAAACGCCGCCAGCACCAACTCCGCCAGATCTGCCTCTGCCGGCGTTGAAGCTCCAAAGCTGGTCCCGTTGCAAGCGGCGCCCACAATCGCATCCAACACATCGGGCGCGGCGTGTCCTAAAATCAGCGGTCCCCACGAACCTACGTAGTCGATGAATTCGTTTTCGTCTGCGTCCCAGATATGCGAACCTTTCCCCGACAATAAACGGCGGCTCGCCGCCGACCGAACCGAAGGCCCGCACGGGCGAGTTCACCCCGCCCTGAATCATGTTCTCGGCGCGTTGCCGCAAGCGGCGTGACTGCTCGACTTTTCGAGACGTAGTGGAAGGCATCCAGCGCTCCCGCGGCGAGAAGTTCTCAACACATAACGCCCGCGCGCAACCGACCACTATAACAGCGCATATCGGCGGACAAATTCATCAGATATTCATTCTTCTGCCATCATTTTGCAACATCGCCGCGGTAATTGTAAGTTCATCAAGTTGCCCTTCTAACCGGGAGGGTTTTGAGGGGACAGTCTCGGGGGCTCCGGGCTGTCCTTTTTGTTTTCCCGTTTCTTTCTTGACCTTCCTCTCCAGCTATTTCAGTGGAGGATAGTCGTAAAGCTCTGTAACATTCTTTTAATTAATCCTGCGTAGCCTCTTTGGCAGCCATGTGGCATTCGCAATTCCCTGGTTATATGACTTTGTCTTCGCGAATGTAGTTAACTATAGTTAATTATTTCGCTACACTGCCATTAACGCGATGGAAATCGCAGCGCTGGGCGACCACCAGCGTTAACTGAAATGCTGGCGCAAGGTTGAAATCATAAAATTGAAATTCATTCTCGATGTCGCAAGAAGCTTTTATGCGGCACCCAGACCGTCATTTGGACGTCGTTCTCGCTTAACCCACCCTGCGGCTCTCCGGCTAGCCCGACAAGTTCTCATGCTGGCTCTTCCGCTCGCTGCAAGTTACTGTCCCTTGTGGGCGCAGCAATCCAGCTCGATTTCTTCTGATGTATCCTCGACCGCTAAAGCCGATGCTTCAGCCCAGGCAGATACATCAGCCGTGGCCGACCCGCCTCCGGACGAGAGCACCGAAGCCATGCTCCCCCATTTCAAAGGCACTCGCTTCTGGCTCTCCGGACAGATGAATTTCATCTTCCAGACCCATCCTCCCTTCCATGCCGACTACAGCGGACCGAACAGTCTCAGCCCGAATTATGAGAAAGCCACATCGCGCGTGCTCACTCTTTACACGGGTGTGCGTTTCAGCAACTCCACCGAACTCCTGATCGATATTGAAGAAGCTGGCTGAGCTGGCGCTCAGCACCGGCCTCGGCCTCGCCGGCAACACTGATCTCGATATCGTGCGCAA
>CAWBMI010000006.1:0-1701445 GCA_963789875.1 uncultured Acidobacteriaceae bacterium
AGTCCGACGCACTCAATGCACTTCTCGCAATTCATGCTCAGTAGCCGCCGGCTGCACAAAGCGCAGGTTGGACATTAACGTTCCATCGAACAGAACTGGGTCGCGCGGCAAATAACAGATGTGCCGGCGGAGACTCTTCAGTTGAATGTTCCGGATGTCTTCGCCTCCAAGCCGGATCGACCCACGAACTGGGTCGTAGAGCCGCGCGATCAGTTTTGCCAGCGTGCTCTTGCCCGCCCCGTTCTCGCCAGCCATGGCGACGTGTTCCCCCGCCAGGATTCGAAGAGCGGGAATGTGAAGCATGTCCTTCTGTCTCTGGTAGCCAAACTCAACGGCAGAGAAGTTCGATCTGTGGCCGATGGTGTTCTGAAAAGTGGACTGCACTAGGAGCGTTTGCCACGCTCGGGCACAACGCGAGAGCGGACTGCACTTGGCGGATACTAGCGAAAGTTTTCTGCGCTCTGGCGTAAAGATCAGCGGCGCCGCTGAGAGGCTCAAACAGTTGTGTGACAAACCCATAGAACGCTACCAAACTGCCAACGCTCAGCCTGCCTGCGAGCACGCTCTCGCCACCGTAACCGATGACAGCGCACATGGCCAGAACAACCGCCAGGGAGCTGCATACCGTAAACCGAACACCAGTTGTGAATAGCTTCTGCTGCGATCGGACCGAACGGGCCAGGAACCGGAAGGCCCTCCGTTCCTGGCGTTTTTCTTGTCCCAATAGTTGTATCGGAATCACCGATGAAATGTGTTCCTCTAGGAAACTGTTCCACGCGAGTCGATCGCCCTGCACGGCGTCGGCATTAGCTGCAAGACGGCTCCGGAAGTGTTGCCGCGTGATCAGAAAGACTGGAACAAGCGGAACAACAGCCAGCGTCAATACTGGACTGAGCAAGAACATCGTTGCCAATGTGAAACTGGTCGTCAGAAGCATGCGGAGGATCGCAGGCAAGAGGTCGGACCCGAAATAGGAGACCTCCTCGATCGGCTCTTTCAGGGGGTACATCACGCTCCCCACCGGCGTGTTCTCGTAGTAATCGGCTGAGAGCGTGTCGATGTGCCGCAGCAGCCTCACTCGTAATGTGAGGCCCAATTTTCTGGGACGCGGTCAACATCAAGAAGTTGCCTACGCTGGTAAGGACTCTCCGGCCCCTATAGCCCATTGGATCAGCCCTACCGCCAACAGGAACAGGGCTCATCTCTTTCTGTGGAATGATCTGATCGATCAGCCACTTGAGTACGAGCGGAGTGAGAAGTGCCAGAAGACTCCCGGCCGTGATGCACAGGCAACTGGCCACGTGCCAGTGCAGAAGTGGCCGGATCTGCTTTGACAGCCAGCGGAGTTCGCTGGGAAGCCAGCACGACCAGCGGCTCCGCGCATGCGAGAGGACAGACAACAACTCCACCTTGGAGGCGAGAGTATGCAGGCGAGGCCGCCTTGTCCAGAAAATGAGTCAGGTGTTCGCCTTTCGATCAATTCGGCAGATTTCCCAACAATTAGTGGGATCTAAAAAGCAGAGCGACTTCTCGATTTGTCCGGAAACTCGACAGTTCACACGACTTTTCTTGCGATCATGACAATTTGTCCGACTACTTCGACATCGCGATGGTAACGGAGCTGTTCTGGACGATGGAACTGCTGGGAGTAGGGATGGACAACCAGGGTGCCGTTCTCAAGGCCGCAGCAAGCGCACAGATATGCGCCGTCACGCTTGAGAAGGACATACAGCGGTTGTTGCCACAACGGTTTTGAAGTGAAGTAAAAGGGCCTCTTCCTGCGCCGGTTCACGAGCGCCAATAGCCCGTTTGTCAGGTAAGGATGGAGAACGTCGTACCTGCCGCCGACCCAGAAAAAGTCGTTTAGAGAGGGGTCTTCCAGACCGGAAAGTGACCCGATCGATTCCCGCAGGAAGAACGGCACTTCCTCGCCTCGTTCAAGGAATTGCTCAAGGAATCCCCCATCAGCCAACTTGCTCTCCTGATCGGCAGCGTCCACAGGCGGGACTCTGGAAACGAAATGATCAGGCATCGGTTCCTCGCCAGCTTCTTCGGGGATAATCCCGATTGTTCTCAGAAATGTTTCAAATCGTAGGCCGTAGAGCGAGCAAAGAGTAACGGCCTTTTGAAAATGACGCGGCGCTGTGTTGAGAAGCTCGTAGTCGCAGAGGGAACTGGGAGAAATGAAGTACCTGTCATCGCCGAGAAGATCCGCGACCTTGCCACTTATTCCCGAAGCTTCGCGCAGCGATAAGTGCATTCTGATACGCGCGCTGCGTAGCAGCGGGCCAACCTTGCCTTCCCGGGACAACGGACGCGGCTTCCACTGTTTCGCTAGGTCCTTCGGAACTTCAGGCTCTTTTGGCATGAGCAAAGGCCGCAGTTCGAGATCCACGATACCCAGAAGGCTTGCCTCCTGAGGGCCTCGCATCTCGACCTGTGCATACGAAACTTTTGTACTGACCGGCACGATCACACCGTCTCCGATGGCACGCAGGCGGCAGCAAAAGAAACCCTTACTGTGCTCAATGAGGAATATGCGGCTGGAGGTACCATTCGCCAGAAAGGCGAGCTTGTCCGAAATATCTGGGTTCACGCGCACGATGCTGCCTGGGGAGAGATCTGGAAAAGCCAGTGCGTCTTGGTATCCGATCTTTGCATATAGGAAACCCCGACGGTTGCTTTCGGACAGGGAACCAAGTCGTTTGGAGCCAGATCGCTCCAGCAATTGACCGAGCGGCGTGATCGGAGGCGCAGGCCTATCCCCGATTCGGTTTCGGAACCATGGAATCCAGGCGTAGGGGTCGGCCAGCCACGAATCCAGAAGCATCGTTCTCTGTGACGGCAGTGAGGTCTGCAACCTTGGAATATTCTCGAGATCAAACCCGAATAAGCGCACCCAGTCTGGCAGTCGATAGCCGGTAATGCGACTGAGGGCAAAAAACTGGTAAATGCTCGGGCTGAAGGTTCCACCTCGGAGGTCGAAATAGAGATTGTGTGGAAGAAAAAAGGGGGACGAACGGCCGTACATTTCCTCCGACCGCTGCGATACCTGGTAGAGTGTGAGGTCTTTGAGTGCGAGGATGGATTGGATCCTCTCTGGAAGGTTCGTTTCGAGTCGCGACTTCCCCTTCTGCGTGCTGGCACGGTTTCTCGCTGCATCCTTCCTGCGAGAATTTCCGGTTCGCGTCGATCCTTGCACGACCGTGCAATGCCAGAAAAGTAGGCGCCTGGTCCTGGATTTGTCCCCGAGGCGCCTTCTGGCAAATCTGCTCGCAGAGATTCAATCTCTATAGGCATGACGAAACGCATTTGCCACAACTATTTGTCGCCTGTCCGGGATTGCGACCAGAGACGGGCAATTCGCTAATATCAATCGATAAAGACGACCTTCTGTGTTGAAGAATGATGGCAGGACAGTGGTCGCAAACGCGGACAGGGCCGAATCGCAACTATCTCCGGCTGTTCGGGTTTCCGTAAAAGATTATTTACTCTGTGGATAACGGCACCATTTGCGGTAACATAGCCAAATTCTGTAAGGATTGGCAGTGCGATGTCGGCCTCGTCATCCAGCCTGGAGTTCGGCAAGCGGCTGAGAGCTGAACGGGAGCATTTGCGCTTGTCCCTCCGACAAGTGCAAGAGCTGAGCCGCGGCATAGCCGAGCAGCGGAAGAATCACGAATACTATATCGCCCATTCCTCCCTGGCTGACATCGAGAGCGGCAAGCTAGCAACTAACATTTACAAGCTCTACAGCCTTAGCGTCATCTACGGACGCCAATATGAGAAGCTCGCAACCTTCTTCGATGTTCCCGTGGGTGAGGCCGAAAAAGACCACAAGGCCTTGGTTTTTCCGCAGACGTATCTGGTAGGAGCAGCCTCGGAACTCGGCGATTCCTCGATCTTGTCCACCCTCGAACTCAGGGAGAGGCTGCGGACCGAGCGAACCAACCTCGTGTCGAGGATAGTCGAGAATTGGAAGGATGTTCCCCCGGCTCTGTTGCAGCAGATGGACTGGCGCGATTCCCTTTACGGTTATATCGGGATGCAGGATCACACCCTGGACCCGATTATTCGTCCTGGATCTTTTGTGCAAATCGATTCTCGGCAGAGAACGGTCCCGCCAGTGAATTGGCATGACGAGCATGACCGCCCGGTCTTTTTCTTCGAACTCCGCGACCGCTACGTTTGTAGTTGGTGCGAATTGCACGGCAGTCAATTGATTCTGGTTCCGACTCCACAGTCACGAGGCCAAGCCAAGCATATCCGCTATCCAGATGACGCCACCATCGTCGGACGAGTCACGGCCGTGGCAATGCGTATTGCGGAAGCGCGCGATAGCTCGGCAAAGGGAGTTCCGCTAACTTGACGATCCGACGGAAGGCCCCTCGTCAAGGGGTCAGGCTCTCCGACTTCTGCTGGCAATTGGTCTGATGAAGGAACATCTCTGGGAATTTCTGGAACACCAGAGCTTCAAAACGCGGCCCGGTCGAAATTTACCTCGAGATGGAATTGCTGCGTCTGCTGGACCGCTTTCCTGATCGCGTTCTATGCTTTGCGACGGAGGGCTATGAGCACAGCCAGTTTTAGGATTGATCGGGCACCGTAGCTGGATCGGGTATCGCCTATGCCAGAGCTACTTTATATAAGGCGACGAGTTTCGCCCAGGCACGCTCGGCTTCGGCCTTGTTATAGATGGGCACCCCGTCGCGGATGGGCATATCCGACACGCACCAGCCATGCAAGGCTGAATACACTTCGATTTCGGCGGAAACCTTGGCGGCGGCAAAGGCCTCCTTCAGCTTATCTTTGGCATCCGGCTGACGCTCGTCGTCGTTCGACGCAATCCCGAAATACATTCGTGCCTTGATCTTCGGCGCGAGCAGATGCGGGCTATCAGTTTTGTCGGTCACCAGGCCTCCGCCGTGGAACGATGCGCCCGCACCAATGCGCTCGGGCAAGGACGCGGCGGTCCTCACAACCAGCGCGCCGCCCATGCAATAACCCTGGGTTCCGATCTTCTTTGCCTTGTTCACTTCTTTCTGCGCATCGAGGAAGGCAACGTAGGCGGTGGCATCTTTTTCGGCATTGCCGGCCGCGTTCACCGACGCCATCAGCGGCCGGAGTTTTGCCATATCGTCGGCATTCTGAAAGTTGAAGGTGGAGGCATCCGCGAAAGGAGCTTTGGACACGCGGTAAAAAGGATTGGGCACGAGGACGGAATATCCGTTACCCTCAGAGGCAATACGCTTTGCAATGGCGCGCATTGAGGGCCGCAAGCCGAATGCGTCGGGCCAGATCAATACTCCCGGATGGGAACCAGTTTTCGGACGAATGAATGCGGCGTCGCAAGCTCCATCCGGAGTCTTGATCTCGACGTCAGTCTCCGCCACTTCAAGGCCCGCGGCCGCTGCCGACTGTAGCGTCGCAGCCAGGCCCGCACCTATCAAGAGGGCTCCAAAGTCGCGCCGCGTGATGTCTCCGGGATGCGCGTTGTTGGTCGGTTGGTTTCGCTGATCGTCTGTCATGGATTTTCCTGTAACGAGTTTATCGCTTTTGGCTACCCTACAGCATCCTCGCGCCCAGAGTCACACGTAAAAGGAAGTAGGCGAGTTCATCTTTGGTCATGCAAACGGATTATCCCACCCAGCAACTGCGCGGGTGGTCAACGATGAGCGTGCCAGCTGATCCACACTTGTCGAGCGTAAAACGCCAGATTTGCGAGGCAAACGATTACCCCGGCGAAGGTGAGCATGTTGGCGGAAATGTTGGGGTACACAAGCTTGTCCAGATAGTGCAGCAGGAATCCGCCCTGGTATGGCCTGATTCCGGCGCGGCCTTCGAGCCAATTTTCCAACAGCGTCAATGGACATGGCCACGGAAGAACTTCGGTAAGGATTCCCCAGACAAGCGATGCGATGTGCAGCCAGCCAAGAACTGGGCGAGAGCGCGTCAGAAGGGCACCGAAAACCACCCACAGAATGAACAGCGCATGCAGGAAGAGGACAGCGGTCGCGAGTGCAGAACAGAAATCAGAGACAACAAATGCTGAGGCTGCATGCATATCTTGAATTTACAGCGACGGAGGGGGGCCCATTTTCTTGAAGGGGATTACTTTCGTCGTTTGTTCGCCTATCATTGCGCGTATGACTGGTCTGAACGTAGGGCTGCCCGTGGCGTGGGTCGTCAAGTGCAAGAAGTGCGGCTGCACGATCAATTGCCGCGCTATCGACCCTCAGACCGAGCATTCTCAGCCAGACAAAGCTGACCCTCCGCCTCATGACAGTGTCATTGTGACCTGTTCACGCTGTTGGGCTGCGTACCGTTACAACCCCGGTGAAATATTCAAAGGCGCACCCGGTCCGAGTAGCAATTGCTATGACCGTAGGAGGCCCAATAATAAGGAAGAGAAACAGTCCAACGCAGTCCTTGTGATCGCGGCGTCACTCATCGCTGCGGTGCGACTGAACCGGGAAGAGATCAAATCATCACCGAGTGTCCACGCGAAGATTGCAGACAGCATTCGCCTGGCTGAGATGATCCAGGCAAGGCTTCGAGGATGAGGAAAGACGTGAGCACGGGCCGCAGTTGCTACGTTTCAGCTCTCCGGCAGGAACTGATCGCCCGAAACACCTCGTATGCCGTCCTCAACCTCTTGCCGCACGTAACCAGCTATGGCGAATTGCCGGTTGTGGTCTATCAGCCATCGGAATGCGGCCGACACCACGGGAATTTCATCACCGCCAGCTATCGAGCAATTTTCAGAAGACCCGAGTGGAGAAAGCGATTACAGAAAGTGCACAGTCAGGGGCGGCGCTCACTGCCCGCGAAGGATGGCTCCTGGCGCGAACTCGATTCTTCGTTGAGTTCAGATGCTCTGCTGATGAACATCTTCTGCTACCCCAGCGTGACACAGCGAAGGGCGGTTTGCAGAATCCTGGGCCTCGAACCCGGAAGCGTCCCCGAATTTGGATTCATGCCTCGCATTCCGTTACTCAGCGAAGCAACCGAACGGACCGAAGTCGATATGAAGCTCGGAAATATGCTCTTTGAGGCGAAACTCACGGAGGGCGATTTTCAGATCCAACGTGCAGAACTGGTCGAGGGATATCGGGATCTTAGGGACATATTTGAGTGTCGACACCTTCCTAGGCTTGGGAGGAAATACGTTTCGTATCAGCTCATACGCAATGTGCTCGCTGCTCAGGCGTTAAGTCTCGATTTTTGCACGCTGCTTGACGCTCGCCGGCCGGACTTGCTCGAGGACTGGTACGGCATTGTACGCTGCATAAGATTTGCCGGTGTTCGCGCTAAATGCAAGATGCTGACGTGGCAGGAACTCACCTCTTCATTACCCGCTGCCTTGCAAAGATTTCTGAGCGTGAAATACGGAATCGTACCCGATGGCTGATTGCAGCAAAGCAGTATCCCTCAGGCTGCGAGTGTTTCCAGAACATCCGGACATAACCAGACCCGCCAACGTGCAAGCGGGCATGCATCTATCTTCCGTTTGCTCTTGCCTGAAGCGGACACATCGTGCAAACCTGTAATCGGGGTTGGGTAGGACGGAGCTCCGAGCGTGTACGAGTACCACTGGTTGCCAGGCGGCCTGGTGCAATCCGATCTTTTGGAGAACTTCGCCCGACTTTACAGCGAGCAGTACGGAATTTGGGGCGACAGAGGGCCCAATCCTGGAAAACCTGTTCGTCTGTCGCTTCAACGATTGAGCCAGTGGCTCGTTCCTGACTCGTTGGTGGTTTGGTTGACTGCTCTAGGGAAGCTAGTTGGATATGCGGTTGCGGTTCAAACGAAGTTACCTCACCACGGAACTGTGTCCTGGGTAACCCAGCTAGTCGTACACGAAGCACACCGTCATCAAGATGTTGGTAAAACACTGCTGTTCACCATTTGGCGATTCACAGATCACTTTGCCTGGGGGATCCTCACCGCTAACCCTTTGCTGTAAGAGCCCTTGAAAAGGCGACACGTCGTCGATGCGAGCCATCGCGGATCGTGAGCGCGGTCTCGCTTCTAGGCGACCTTGGCAACCGAGTTGTGCCCTACCTCAACAGCGTGAGCGAAATCATTGTCAGTTCTGCCGAATCTCGCGCGAACACGAAATTTTTCCTGGATCACTCACAACTTGCCGGAATGCTCTCAGCGGCAACGAGCGAGGAAAAGCCTTGGAAACTCGGTCCGTTGCCGGAGGGGTGGGAATGGTTTGCCTTCACCTTTCACGATCAAAATCAGATCAGCCTCACACGCAAGGAGATTGGAGAAATGCTGGCCGCGTCCGACAAACTTACCAGATACGCATATTCCAGGATGTTAGTTACCAACAGTACCCAGTCTTGGGCAACGCACCACAAGGCCGAAGCGGAATTCGTGATCGAGAATTGTCGGTTGAAACCAGGCACTTCCGTATTAGACCTCGGCTGTGGACAAGGCCGACACACGATTGAAATTGCCAAGAGAGGAATTCATGCAACAGGAGTCGACTACATCAGCTCCTTCATCGATATCGCACGGGTTCAGGCTACGACGTCGGGGGCGTCGTTAGCCGATTTCGTGGTGGATGATTGTCGCACCGCTGAACTGGGACGGACCTTCGACACAGTGTTATGCCTATATGACGTGATCGGGAGCTATGTCGATGATGGGGAGAACCTAGCCATTATTCGAAACATCGTCAGGCATACAAACCAGGGTGGGTTCGTCCTATTGTCCGTGATGAACCTGGAACTTACTGAACGAATTGCGAAGAACTGGTTTTCGTTGGCTGCGGAACCAGACAGACTGCTGACTCTGCAGCCGAGCGCAATCATGGAGACGACAGGCAATGTCTTTAATCCTGATTTCTATCTAATCGATAAGGACACGAAGATCGTTTATCGAAAGGAGCAGTTCACAAGAGGGCAAGTGTTGCCGGAGGAAATTCTTATTAGGGACAGGCGATACACGGAAGCTCAGATCCGGCGATCTTGCGCGGAGGTTGGACTGAATGTCATATGGACGCGGTTTGTCCGTTCAGGAAAATGGGAGACTCCGCTGGCGCCCGATAGCGATAAAGCCAAGGAGATCCTCGTGCTCTGTCAACGGCCTGAATCGGAAGCATCTCAGCGAGAATTGTTCACCTGAGTACACATGATCGAGCGCTCGATGCGACACGCCTATTTCCACCTGTCTGGGCCAGGAATAGCATTGTTGCTGGATCATGATGCGAAAAATCATCCATGTGGACATGGATGCCTTCTATGCGTCTGTCGAGCAGCGGGACAACCCGGACCTGCGCGGCAAACCCGTCATTGTAGCTTGGCAGGCCAAACGTTCTGTGGTGTGTGCTGCTTCGTACGAAGCCAGGAGCTTCGGCGTACATTCAGCCATGCCGGCAGTACGCGCGGAGCGCCTGTGTCCCCATGCGATCTTTGTTGCTCCGGATTTCACACGCTATCGGGCAGTCTCGCAGAGTGTGCGAGAGATCTTTAAACGCCACACGGACCTGATCCAGCCTCTGTCGCTCGACGAAGCTTACCTCGATGTCACTGAGAACAAGACGGGCTTACCGACGGCAACCCTAGTGGCACGCACGATTCGTGAGCAAATCCGCCACGAATTAAGTCTGACTGCCTCTGCCGGCGTGGCACCCAACAAGTTCCTAGCAAAACTCGCCTCTGACTGGCGCAAACCTGATGGGCTCTTTGTCATCCGGCCTGAGGGCATCGATGCGTTTCTCCTGCCACTGCCGGTTGGACGCTTGCCCGGCGTTGGCAAGGTCACAGGAGAGAAGCTGGCGAAACTTGGAACAAGGACTGTAGGGGATTTGCGAACCTTCGAGTTGCGAGTGCTCGAAGACCACTTCGGCCGCTACGGTCGGCGTCTCCACGAACTCGCCCGTGGTATCGACGATAACGAAGTCATCCCGGACCGGCCTACGCAATCGATTTCGGTCGAGGATACTTTCGAACACGACGTGCCGTTGGCAGAAACAGAGCCCCTGATCCGGCGCCTTGCAGAAAAGCTTTGGTCTGCTTCGCGCAAGGAATCACGCATTGCGCGCACCGTGGTCCTCAAAATGAAGACAAGCGAGTTCAAGATTCTCACTCGCAGCCATACGCCAGACACTCCTCCCTCATCCTGCGAAGAGTTGACAGACATTGCGCTGAAGCTACGAGAACGAGTGGCCCTTGGACCACAGCAACGCTCGGCTCGTGGGTGTCGGCCTGAGCAACTTCCAGGAACCTGAAGATCTCACCACGCAGCCCCACCTTTTCCCATTCCACGGCTGAAGAGCTTGGCTATCCAACCGTTGACCCACTGCTCCGACGCTACACCCGGCTTTCCGGAGACAAGCATCGTTACCAGCGCAACACCGGGTTCTCCCCTGAAATCGTGATCGGTCAGCTCGGATTAATTTCCGTCTACCCCGGCGGATTGGGAGGGCGTTGCCGCGTTGTGATCACGCAACCGACCAAATGCAGGGACCGGTCGTTATAGCTGGGTGCTCAGGTTCTCACTTAAGGTCGAAGCATTGCCCTATAAAGTCAGCCGTCTCGGGCTGTTGAAAGTAGACGGTGTGGTGCACCTTGCTACTTTGGCCAAAGTCATGAAACTTTTGGATCGAGACCTGATTTGGCGGCTTGGTGAGAACCGTCATGGAGGCCGTGTCGACTACCAAATCATTAGCATTCTCAAACACCAAGTCTGCGGCCCAGTCCTTTGCTCGATCGCCAATATTTACGAAGTACTTCCAGAACTCCCAGCCGGGAGCCGAAGGCTTGAAATCGCTGCGGACGGCGAAATACCGAGGCGAGGTGGAACAGTCGCGGTTTAGACGATTCAGTTCTTCATTATTACTGACCATCGCCTGTCCCAGAAGCCCGGGAATAAGTGCAACGGCAGCGTCGAAGACTGGAGTTTTCGAAGCAACGGTTCCCGCCGACGCAATGACGCGTAAAAGCCCTGTGACTACAGTGAAGATGGGAAATACTGTCGCCGCCGATTCCCCGGCCTTCTCCAGAACCCGAGCCACGTTGGTCAGCAGATTGATGGCCGCGCGCAAACGAGGGGCGGCGGCCAGGCTCGTACCGGCCAAGGGAGACCCCACGAGTACCGCTCGAGCAGAGCCACGGGCACGCCCGTCATAGCGTTCCAGCCACCATCGGGTCACGAGTCCGCCGCGGCTGTGGCTGACGATGTCGATATCAGCCTTGCAATCCGAGAAGATCCGCCCCAGGTCCATGGCGTTCAGGACGGGACTGAGCGACAGAGTTGCGTGATCAAAGGCGAGTACTTGATTGTAGTTTTTCTTGTTCTGGATTTTGGTGAGAAGTTCTTTGCCTGCGTCGGTCTTGGGTAACTCTTTGAGGTACATGTCGCTTTTGCTGAAGGTCCCATGAATAAAGAGAAGAATTCGACCTTCCTTCACAGGCTTAGCTCCCGGATTCTGCCAGATTCCTTCGTTCAGTTGGCGGATCCCATTTTCCGGTTTTTCGAAATTGCAGCCTGGCGTAAGCTTTTTATCGAGTGTTTTGAGGTACTCGCCGATTTTTGATGGTTCAAGCTTCTCGAAGTTGATCGGCGCGATGATATCCCCTTCCACTCCGAGCGACATCCGTGATCGGCGCAGGCCGGTGCCACGCCGGTACCCGTAGCCGTCGTGCCAGCGAAGCACGCCATCGACCTCAGTGAGAGTCATAGCGAGTCTACGGTCTTCGAAAGCTGCGTCTCCCCGCAGGCGGCGCTTCTTTCGGATAGGAATCTCGTTTTCGCTCGTTTCCGGATAGTCCTCCGGGGAGAAGACCCCGACGTCACTACCGCTCTTGTAGATCAGGCTACGGAGGTCTTGATTGGGATCGAGCGGATTTGTAAGCGGGCTCATGATTGCGCCCCCAATATCGGAAGCGGAGTCACAGGTGTCGTGTAGCAACGCGCTCCCTGGATATCGATCATGCTTGAGAACTCACGCTTACTGCGCAAGTCTGTCATCCCTTCATCGACCGCATCCCAGAATCCTTCATGCTGGGTGAGCCACACGGTTTCGATCGGAACAATATCGCCGTCTCGCGCGAGTTGCACCACTTCCGCATAGTTTGTGAACACCCAGGGCTTCATCGGAGTCGGACTGATGGTATCTATCTTCGTAACTCCGTTGTCCGGGGCGGCGATCACGGGCTTGCTACGCAAAGTGATGAAGTCCTGTCGCGCTTCTTCGCTGCGCCAGTAACCAGGAAATGCGTGATCGGTGAGCAAAAAGATGACCGGATAGATACCTGCGTATTCCAAGCAGGCCGCAAGCAGCAGCGCCAAATCGATGCAGGTTCCCCGCTTTCCGTCCATGACGTCAGACGGGGTCCGGAGCCGCTGTGAAGATGCTGTGAAGGAAGGGGGTGGATTGATATAACTCAGAGGAAGGTCGTAACTGAGGGCCGACCAGATCGCGCGCGCTTGCAAGTCTACGGTGGCGAAAGGATCTTTTGAGGTCGGGTCCACTCCCTGATAACCGTCAAAACCCGCGGTGCTGTCGTCATTCAAGGCCATCAGGTAACGCTGCGCACTATCAATGATCCTTGCTACAGCCTTGTCCCGCGGAAATACAAAGGATGGCAGGTATGCGTCAAGCTCGGGCGTGTCCACCCATTCGTCGATGGCCAGAAGTTTTACCGGTTGAGTGTCGAGGTAGCAAGTCCGATTGCTCCAGGTCAACTTGATGGAGATTACGCTGTTGACGCTCTCTCGAATGGAACGCAGCAAGTTGGAGGTCAGGGGGAATCGAATCTTGCCGGCTAGTGGTAAATACGATTCATTGAGATCGAAGACGGTTCGATAGGGGAAGCTATCGCTCCCGACGAAGAGGTTCAATTCGACGCCTACATTTCGAGCGGTGCCGTCTAAGAGCTTCCTGACCGAGAACTCGCTAAACAGATTTTCGTTATTCTGCAACAGGGAGTAATTGACGGTGTTCTTCACTTTGACCACAAGATCAAGCACTTTCTTCGGGTCCATTGCAGAAGGGATATCCTTGCTGGTGATTTGCTGGCGCACGACGCGTAATTGGTCCGCGTCGGCCTGCACACTCTTTTCTGTAAGACCAGCTAGCAGCGAGCGTGCACTCCACAGTACGACGATCGCTCCCCCGAGATGCATTTCGCGAACAGCGAGACGAAAAGCGCGAAGCAAATCCCACTCCAGAGCGCGCCAGTTGAAATAGAACTTGGAAAAAAAGTTCTCCGCGACTTTGTCATCGATCTCGTCCTGAAAGCCTATCGCTGCCCACGCCCCGTTGGCTGCGATCATCGCTGCCATTCTGGCCGCCGAGTTCCATAGATTGCATGAAACCAGAACCGGCTGATAGCTTTTCTCGCCTGTGACTGCATTCGCCAGTTGCTCAGCCGACGCATAGCTCGGGTTTCCCTCTGCGTCTGACATCAAGTAACCGTCCAGTTCGCCTGAATCTTTGCGTTCTAGAAACTGCTCACTCTGATGAGAATCAAATCCGGCCAGGTGTATGACATCCGGCTTCTGTTTTCTGACCAGGGCTTGGAGGTCTTCGAGAGTAGGGTTTTTCGGACAAACGATCCTATCCAGTTTGAGATTCGACTGTACTAGACGCCGCTCCGAACTGAAGGAATAGGCTTCTCCAAATTCTCCCGGAGCGCTCTCCACCACCATCAGTTTCTTAGGGCTGCGGACTGGAATGTTGCCTTCGTTCTGGCAACATACGTGTCTGATCACAATCAGCGGGCCAGTGCGTTGGCTCTCCGTGGCTGTGAAGAGCAGGAACTCCCAGGGAAAGACCCGTAGCTCCCAGCCGACAGTCTCGGTTGCGAAGGGGATATCAATTTCCAGGATCCCCGCCTTGGCGATCTCGCTCAATTTCGCCGGCGTAAGGCCAAGGGTTTCCAGCGCTCGGATCGCGCGATTTGCTATAGATTTTGACGCATTTTCGTTTTGTGCCCAACGGATGCGATTGCGAAGAACGTATTCCCAATACATTGCCATGGCCGGCAATTTGCTCGGAGGTGTAACGGTGTAGTTGGTCCCATTCAGAAGGCGAAAGGTTACTGATCCGGGAGAACTCGTCGGGACAGGAGTCGGCTTGGAGCGGCCAGCATTTTTCTTGAACGGAAGAGCTCTTTTTTTTACCTTTATCTTTGGACTCATAATGTCGGCTCGTCGTTGGAGGAAAACTCTCGCGAATCGGAATGATCAGGCGCGATGCATCGACCAATCGCGGTTAATCTGTCTCCGGCCCAGTACAATTAAGAGACGCATCATCGATATCACCTTTGGCGAAGGCGTCAGCTTGCGGACGATTTAGGCTCACGGGAAGGCAATATCCAGCTAAGCGACCTGACGCCAGTCAACCCGATTTGAAACAGGAACTGCCACCGTTGCGCATCGAATTTTCAAAAGCGAGCGTCCCGCAAGAAATTGATGCCCTGTGCGAATTCGACAAAATCGTGTTTGGTGCTTATCCCTCCGACCTGTTCGATAAAGAGGACTGGGCGGAGTACGACAGTTACTGGATGACGCTGGACGGCAAGATAATTGGTTGTTCAGCGTTCGCCTATGACATTGATTTCGACGGCACCTCCAGGCCGAACTGTCTTTATATTGCGAGCACGGGAATTCTCCCCGAGTATCAAGGTCAAGGATTTGGTTCTAAACAAAAGCAGTGGCAGATCGACTTCGCCAGACATCGCCATTGCAAAACCATCGTGACCAATATGAGACAAAGCAACGTGCGTGTGATCCGATTGAACGCGAAATTTGGTTTCACCCAGCGTGAGACCTCTCCCGGTTATTACTCCGATCCTGATGAGGCCGCCCTCGTCATGGAATTGCGAATGTGACACAGACCGCTCTGTCAATCAGATATCTGCTGCGCAGCAGGTCGCGAACAGATGTGGGGAACAACTGTTCTGTCCTGGGAGTACGCGAGGGTCAAAATTATAGTTGTCAATTGCGCCGGCGAGCATGAAAGAAGAAAATGTTACGAAATCCGAACAAGAAGGTGTTGTGGGTTCCGAGCGATCAGACTGATGTAACTTCTTGGTGCCGATTAGCGTCTGCTATCCAATAAGCCGAAATGGATAACTCGGCCTCCTCTCTGCCGCGTGATACTGCGACCATAATTTTGTTTCCGGATTGCAAGTTCTATTCGTGTAAACTGCCAGCCGAGTAAGTTCCAGCATTGTTTCGGTGAGGCAAGCTATGCCGGCCCCTATCTTGTCCGATGGTGAGCTTGAGTCCCATCGCCAAACCGCCAGCCTTTACGATCTGTTTTTGAGCCTTTACAGGTCACTCGCCGAGGGCGGCATCAGCGAAATCGTGCGAAGAGTGTTTTCCCCTTGGGAGCAAGCGCGATATCCGGAATGGCGCAACTTATCGCATCCACTGTGCACCATTCTGATAAATGAGATGGGCAGCAATCCAAACCCATGGCTAGATGACTTTCCCAAGATGAGGGATCAGCTGCTGCATAGGCTTACAGCATGGGCACACGAGCCGGAGGCTCAAAATGATGTGCTTGAGCAGCAAGTTGCCTGCGTGGTAACAGCTCTGCGCCAACTCGATATCATTGTCGGGCGGGCGCTTGCATTTCCGCCGGGTGCAGCAACTTATCCCTCACCGCCACACGCGAGCGGTTACACTCTAGTCCTAAGTCCCGGGACCGGATTCCATAACCGATATCGAGTAAGGACTGGATTGGAGCCAGTTCCCCCTTTGCAACACGGCGAGTTTGTTGAATCGCTGGGCCTGGTGTGGGCCTATGTGGTTGGGCCTTTGGCCGGGGGACAGTACTTCGACTGGACCATCGAACGGGTGGAACCGTTAGTGGAGACGGTGTGGAGGCAACAGAGGGAACGCGGGGAACTCAGCTTCGCCTTGCTCTCATTCCCGCACGCCGAGTTCGAAGCCAACCTCGAGTTCAAAAGTAACTGCTTTCTGGTTAAAGATCTCGGCTCTTCCGAGCCGGAATTCGATGGCGGCGTCTTAACCCGGATGGAAGCGCTGGCGAGCCAAGGAGGAGTTGCGGTTCTGCTCTTTCCAGAACTCACGGCGAGCAGCGCCTTGGTGTCCGGCGTGAAGGCACGACTCGCAGGAAATCCGAATCGGTTTGGCCTGGTGATTCCCGGATCGCGGCACCTCGAAACATCTGGGGTATGGCGGAACACATGCATCGGCCTCGATCCCATCGGCCGGGAATCTAATGTAAGGCATGACAAGATTACGAGATATGTCCTGTCCGGGAAAAAGGCTGAGGCCTATGGAAGGGATCCGGCGGTCGAGACGATCGAGTGTATCGAGCCGAGGCGACAGATCCGGCTCTACGACAGTTTCACCCTCGGCCGATTCGCGGTATTGATCTGCCGCGACATCATAGAACCGCCGGTGCGCGAATTCCTCGGGCGCCACAGACTCGACAACATATTCGTTTTAGCGATGACACCCAATCTCGAAGACTTTCGCGAGCGCTGTTCCGATTTGGGTCGCGAACTTGATGCGGGAGTATTCGTGGTCAATACCGCTGACGCCCGACCACCACAGCCGGCGTTTATCTACGTTCCAGTTCGGGGAAAAAAAGCTTTGGAGGTCTGCCCGGCGGGATTACATGAGGAATGTCTGCATGTCACCCCAGCCTTTTGATGGTTCACTACTGACGGCCCGAACCTACGCCCGCTCCCACCAACTGCGGCTGTTGTCCGATCGCTTTTGAACTCGCGGATTGGGGCGCCATCGTCTTAGCGACACGTCTTCCTTCTTGGGTCAAGCGATACCAAGCAGTATTGCCCGGACCGTGTTCCACCGTGACCAACCGCGCGGTTGACATCGCATGCATGAGGCGGGCGACAACAGGTTGATAGCGGATCCCTGTCTGCTTTCGCAGTTCGGCCGCTTGCAATTGGTCTTTGTCCAGAAGAGCGAACACAATCGTACGTGCAAGCTCAGAGTTTTCCAGAAGCTTTCTTGCTTCCGCTGAGGGTCCGAACGACTCATAGGCTCCGGTCGCAATCAAGCCGATGACCCAAAGCGATCGGATCCATTCCTGGGGGGACTCAGTTTCCTGCGGCACTTTGCTGAGGTAGGATTCGGTCAACCTTGTTAGCACTCCCGCGATAGATCCCAACTGGTCTGCATTTCCGGAGCCCAAGCTGAAGACAACAGATCGAGCCGCCTGCATGGCGGCATCCCGAAGTTCCGGAACACACAGTTCCGCCCCCGTTTCCATCCTAGTCTGCAATTGGTTGAGAGCCTGTGGAACGGCCATATGGCACCTCTATTAACATCAACAGGATAATACTATTATCGTGCTCATGTCAATAGCGTTCGCGAATGAGGTGGATGTGATTTGATAAGTTATTGCATTATCAGTGGTTTGCAACCACAGTTTTCATTCTCTCCCGGAGTTCGCGCGATGAAAGCATGGCTGCTGCGCTGAATCCTGAGGCGGCTCCTACCAGATAGGTCTGCGGAAAAACCAATGCCTTGTGGCTTTTTCCCCATAGCAGATTTGGGCGATCTTGTGCGCGTTTACGGAGGGCCCGTAATCAAGTTCCGATGAACCCCTCGGCCCTAGACCCAAACAATTCTGGAGGCGCTATAAATTGGCCCGGCCGCTTACGGCGGCTATAAAGCCGGCGGCGTTGAAGATCGCGTGAATGACGATCCCTACCGACGTGTTCCGTCGCCGCTGTACAATCCATGGCAGCAGCAACGCGATCGGCAGCAGGAGCAGCATTACGGACCAACCGAAACTCCAGTGGAATAGGCACCACATAGCGCCATTCGGCAACCACCCCGCGCGGCCCCATGCCGCCTCCTGGCGAGGTAGAACGTAACCACGCCAGCACAGCTCCTCGCCCAGGATATTGCAGATGAACAAGGGAATCCATGCTACGAATACCCAGGTGTGCCAGCCAGGCGGCTGTCGAAGGAAATCGGGCGACGCACGGAAAACTGGATCCACGTCACGCGCCAGCGCAAGAACGATAGCCGAAGCTAGAGCTATTGCGACAAGACCGCAAATCGCCCAGGCAATGTCGCGATCACTCATCCAATTGAGTCTCAGCCGTTTGCATAGTTGCCCAAGGTTGCGCGTGGGGAGTTCCCGCCACGCCTGCACCACTCCAAAGAGCAGGATGGGCAAAAGTACGAACGCTGTACCACTTACGTACCAGCCGATGATCGGTGGGATACCAAATGTGTTATGCAACCAGGGAATTAGGACCGCCAATACCAACCACAGCACCAATGAGAATGCGCCGAAGACTACCATTGACGATAAGATGCCCATCGGTCGTGGCGTCGCGCCCCTCGTCGTCACCGTGGCCATGGTTACATTTTGTACTATTCCGATGGCGTCTTCGCAGATTTCTTCAACACTTGCTCTGTTTGCTGGATGGTCGGCTACACGCAAGTAGCCAGAAACGGGCTTCGGGGAAGTCAACGACCGCGCGGTTGCGATCAGTTTGTCGGCAACTCTTCCTCAAAAAAGAGCCCGAGAAGCTGCGTCCGGCATCCGGCGGACAATATTCTTTCCTGCGACTAATCACGTTTTCAAGGAGTCACCGGTATCGGGTTTGGCGACAACTGGTTCTTGTACGCCTTGCTGAACCGCACCCGGAGGAACCAATAGATCAGTAGGGGTAGCGGCAGAAGTGCTGGTACGGCCATGAATATGGAGCCGCGCAGGAAGGCCGGGAAAACTTGCTGCTGACCCAGGAAGAAAGAGCCTGTCGCAATGAAGAGTCCGTAGCACATGCGCCACAGGTGTCGAGTGATGCGCTGCCGACCGGAAATTCCCCCGCGTGCGAGCATTCGGATGTCGCCTGCAGTGGCGAGCAGTAGGATGGCGCCGAAGAAGAAGCTCATGCCCGCTGGGGCAGTGGTTTTGTCGACGCCGCCGGGGTTGTGGAGGGTGTAAACGCCCAAGGCGATAGCCCCAACTGCGCCGGCGAGACCGATGAAAAGCGCACTCCAGTCAATAAGACGGGTGCGTTCTCCGCGGCGTCCGGCAAGCCAGGCCGTGCCGATTAGATAGAACGTGCCAACGCTGCCGACGATGTTGCCCTGCTGGGATTTCAGGATGGCTAGGCAGAAGGCGCTGCTGGCCAGGGTCAGCATGGCCACGGTGAAGATGTTGCCGAATGCGCGGTGAAGGCTGCCGCCTTTGCGCACAGCAATGGCGAGCGTGCCGGTGAGCAAGGCTATGCTTCCAGCGAGGATATGCAGAATCAAGAGCGGGAGCCGCATTGTTCCCATCCTTCTCGCCCTCCACCCATGCAGGTTTGGCTGTGAAGAGAGGATATGCGCGCTGCCGGGTTGAAGTTCGAATCCTAGTGGCGCGATCCAAGCCGACGTGCTGGGATTAACCTCTGGTGTGCGGCGCGGATGCGATATAGGCGCACCGGATTCCCAGGGGGCTCACGTGAGATTCTGTCACCAAAGAGGAAAGCGATTCTGTGCACTTCAGCTCAGAAATGAAAATGCAAATCCGCAGATGAGTTCAGACAAGCGTCAGTGGGTGTCGCTGCCGACAAAAGTGGACCAAGGGCTGTCTCACATCGGCAACGTTCGCAGCGCCATCCCGACTACGCGCTGTAATTTACCTCGGCTTGCGCCGCCCGCTGCCTGAACAGCCATTCCGTAGATGACCGTCGCGATGTAGCGAGCAAGATCAGCAGGGTTCACATTGGCCGGTAGGTCACCTTCTGATTTCGCACGCTCGAAACGGCGGCGCACTGCAGCTTCACCCGCCAGGCGGCAG
This sequence comes from uncultured Acidobacteriaceae bacterium, assembly GCA_963789875.1. Lineage (GTDB taxonomy): Bacteria > Acidobacteriota > Terriglobia > Terriglobales > Acidobacteriaceae > Sulfotelmatobacter. The sequence goes on from CAWBMI010000006.1 coordinate 19,772, forward strand.
GCGGTCAGTTCCTGCCGGATGGAATCGGCCGCCTCGCCACACGCAAGCGCACCTTGCACCGTGAGGCACCCACCGGGATTGCGCCGGGCTGTGTTCAAATCGGCAGCCCCCAGCAACAATCGTTCCACGACTGCGCGGGCGGTCGGCTCCCTCAATGCCTCTTGGGTGTAGGCCGCCGGCCCCTTCAAGTAACGGTCGAGCACCTTGCGGAACAGCGCTTCTTTGTCGCCAAAGGCGGCATACAGACTCGGACGATTGACGCCCACAGCTTTGGTCAGGTCCGACAGAGACGCGCCCTCATATCCCTTTCGCCAGAACACCGCCAGCGCGCGGTCCAACGCTCCGTCGATATCGAAGGAGCGGGGACGCCCCATTCGTCTTGGAGATTTGTTCCGTTCCATACCCATCTATGATGCCTTTTCCATACCTACCGGTACAAATATTGTAACCATTCAGTCTTGAGTGACATCTGTACTAAGCGGTACGGAAATATGCCGCGAGAAATGGGAAATCAAACAGGAGAAAGCTCATGAGTAAGCTGGAAGGAAAAGTAGCAGTTATCACCGGAGGCAATAGCGGAATCGGTCTTGCTACGGCGCAACGTTTCGTCGCGGAGGGCGCGTACGTCTTTATCACAGGCCGCCGTCAGAGCGAACTCGACGCAGCAGTGAAGCAGATCGGTAAGAGTATTACTGCAGTGCAGGGCGACGTCTCGAATCTTGCGGATCTCGATCGCTTGTACGCCACCGTGAAGCAGCAGAAGGGGCACATCGACATACTATTCGCCAACGCCGGCACCGGACAATTCGCCCCGCTCGCCGCAATCACCGAAAAGCACTTTGACAACACTTTCAACGCGAACGTCAAGGGTCTACTATTCACCGTGCAAAAGGCGCTTCCGCTCCTTAAGGATGGAAGCTCCGTCATTCTGAATGCGTCGATCGTGGCCAGTACTGGAGCGCCCGCGATGAGTGTCTACAGCGCATCCAAAGCCGCCGTGCGTTCTTTCGCGCGTACCTTCACTTCGGATCTTAAAGACCGCAAAATCCGCGTGAACGCTGTTAGTCCTGGCGTAATTCCCTCACCGGGCTACCGCAATTCGCTGGGGATGACGGAAGAACAAGTCAAGCAGTACGCAGACAGCGTTGTGGGCAATATACCCCTCGGTCGCACCGGAACCTTGGACGAAATTGCCAAAGTGGTGTCGTTTCTCGCTTCTGACGAAAGTAGCTATATCACCGGCATCGAACTGGTCGTCGATGGCGGCATGACCCAGATCTGACCCGCTTGACCACTGGCGCCTTGACCCAGTTTCCGGGCCACACGACGCTTCATGACGGGTTGTTTCCGGGCTCCGTCCGGTTAGTCGGGCAACCCTTCCCTTATCGGATTATGGAAGGGTTGCCCGTCATTCGAGAGTAATCCGATCACGCATACTTCAGTCGGAAAGCCCCACGTTCCACATGTTGCCTAATAGGTACTGACGGGGACACAGGCCCTTATCAATGACACCAACCTCCAAGGCGGAACCGGACGATCAGCCGTCCGGTTCCCCCCGTTGCACCCAAAACAAGAACTTTCATGTTTGACCTCGATCTTTGTTGACGTTAGCGCCGCAGTTCCCAAGGAACCGGGCTGATTCAGCTTGCCCCGGATTTACGCCTTAACGGCGTTCTGTGCAACCGCAAACACATCGCGAGCGGACGTCGTACCGGCTACGTGCTCCCTAGCCGTGATTCCGAGGTCCATCCATCCTGCGTTAACGCTCTCAAACATTTCTTCGGCAGGTCCAGTGTGGCCCTTCGGGATGCCGAACTGCTCAAAGGCTTCCGCCCACCCTGCACGCGGGATTGCAAAGGCTTTTACGTCGCGTTTTAGGACTTCGCCCAATTGTTCCGCCACTTCATCCGCGCTTACCATCGAACCCAGATCGATGACGCGATGCCCTGACCAGGCCGGCCCGGTCAGAAGCGTTGCCACCTCTGCGCCGATGTCGTTTGTCGCGACCATTGTTGATTTCCGGTTGTAGGATTGTAGAAGACCGGTAGTGTTCCGCCTTGGGCGGCCTGCAAGCCGAAAAGAAAGTTTTCAAAAAAGCCGCCGGCGCGGACAAATGCGACCGGAGATGGCAGGCTGCGAAAACCTCGTTCCAAGAGTGATAAGGCCGTGATCATCCCCACCCCGCTTGTTCGATTCGCGCCCATCGACGAGAGGGCTTCCACCCGCGGGGGCACTACTTTGGTTAGCGCCTCGACATAGTTCGCAATCACGCCCTTTGCTTCTCTGTAATCAGGCGAGGGTGCCCATACAGCCGGCAACATAACAAACGCGCCCTCAACACCTTTGAGCGCCGCCGCTATGGCTGTCGCATTGTTCCAGTCTCCATCCGCCAACTCCACGCCTTGGTCCGCCCATTTCGCCGCTTTCTCGCGATTGCGCACAAGCGCCCGCACCTGTTTGCCTTGCTTCAGCAGATGCCACGCGGTGGCGCCCCCAACTTTTCCAGTAATGCCCATGACTAAATACATGATCGTTTCTCCTTGTTAGAACGAAAGTGATGCTCTGATGCGAACGCCGGAGCTTGTGAGTTGCGCAGCTAGCACTCCGCTAGTCCCGTGAGTTTCCACAGTTATCTGTCGCATGAATCGTTAAAGGCCTTTACACAGCCGATCGGATCGCCTCGATGAGAGAGGTGGTTGATCCTCGCGGATGCTTTGCTATGTGGTCGTCACTGTCACGGCCTGACGCACATACCGGCTGCTTTCCAGTTGCTGCACCATGAAGGCTGCCAGATCGGCCCGCCCGATCTTGTGCGCCTTCTCGCCGCCTTCCGTGCTCAACACCCTGGCAACGCCGGTCTTCTCGCCGTCGGTCAACATCGGCGGCCGCACGAGCGTCCAGTCCAAGTTGCTGCCTTCGATCTCGGCCTCCATGCCCGCCTTGTCTACCAGCAGACCCCGCAGAAACGTCCTCATGAGCAAATGCTCGTTGAAAAAGCCGGCGTTCTTGACGCTCTCGCCCGCACCAACCACCGAAATCTTCAGCAATCGCCGCACGCCATTGCGCCGCATCGCGTCCACAATATTGTGTGCCGCGCTCGTTTCCATCGTCGTCACTTTCCACGGCGTCTTGCCGCCCAGCGCGTCGATCACCGCATCCTGTCCGGCGACCGCAACGTCGACCGCGGCCGCGTCCAGCACGTCGCCTGCAACAACTCTGACGTTCGCCTTCTTATACTGCGCGGCACCGCGCACGAAAGCCGTCACCTTATGTCCGGCCGCCAGTGCCTCATTTACCAGCGCTTCGCCGCTCTTGCCCGCTGCTCCAATCACTAGAACCTTCATCACATTCTCCTTTTGCCTCGTATTTGGCCGCCCATCCAAATGAGCGATCTGACTATTAGAGGCCTATAAAAACCATTGGTTGCAAATTATTCAGTGGTTATAAATCAACAATTGGTCGCAGAAGTCGTCAAAAGGGACTAAGCTATTGAAGTGACATCCACATCACCAAGTCGCCGGGTAGAGCGCAAGGAGAGGTTGCGGGGCGAAATCCTTGCGGCTGCAGGTAAAATGTTCGCCGATCGCGGTTACGAAGCCGTGACGCTTCGTGAGATCGCTAAAGAAATCGGTTATACGCACGCCGTGATCTACCAGCATTTTCCGGACAAATCACACATCCTTGCCGAGTTGAGCCGCGAGACGATCGGGCTGATGATTCAGAACTTCGACGCGATTGCCGCTAAATATCTCGCACCGAAAGACCGCCTTTTTGCGACCTCGCGCGGCTTGATTCAATTCTGCATTGCCCATCCGCAGCAGTTCCGCAACGTCTTCTTCGGGCCTGAGAACCGAAACGGCGTCCGCGCTGGACAATACATCAACGACATTGGCGCGCCTTTGTTCGGACGTTTCGTGCAGCTTTTTTTCGATGTTGCCAGGGATGAAAGATTGCCAAACAGGGATGACATAGTGATAGCCCATACCTGGTGGTTTACGATCTTTGGCCTCGCCACACTCTTTGTTATCCAAGGGGTTGTGCCTGACCTGCCTGACCAGGCTCTCGTGGTCGAGCAAACGATCGCAACGCTTTGGGCAGGAGTTCAAACGGTACCGCGATTGCCGAAGAGTGCAATTTCTAAGCGATCCAGCCGATCCAGTGCCTCAAAACACTAACAGCTTATATCTACTTAGGAGTCGTTGAAGGGTTGAAGGTATGCCCGTGGAGTACCAGGACTCACAACTTTCCCAAGGCCGTAGCCCTTCTGGTGGCCGGGAGAGTTCTCGGTTTACGCCAAATCGCCAATGCACTCTCCGACAGGCGGATTGGTAATGGGAGGTCGGCAAGTGTTTACTAAAACCCACCGCTTCACGTGGGTAAAAAAAAGCCTATCGTAGTAAAGCCGTGTATCTCCCCACTATGTCCGCATTGCGCTCCTGAGTTGGTTGTGAAGCTTCACATGATCCTTGCCAGATCGACGCAGACATTGAATTGTTGCCGTGTAATTCATCGATCGCCAGAATCGCTGCACTTGTTGCGTGTAATTCATCGCTTTTCAATCAAACGGTCATCCGCATTGAAGCGCTCATTGCGCTCCTCGGCCACGACCGCCGGGACGAACCGCTCCGCGGTGGTTAACTCCGCCTCAGCCTTAAAACGTGTTCCCGCGCGCGCTGCCTCACGATACCCTCGCTTTCTCTCATTGCGGCCCTGCCGACTCAGCCACAGGTCTCGTTCGTCATAATCAGCTTGGGTAAAACGCGGGCGCGCCTCTCTCTTGATTTCTGGGTTAGGTGTAGGTTTAGGTTCTTCCCTTATAGTGCGGACACGGATGTCCCCTTTCTGTCCCCTTTTCTTCACCAGAGGACACCATCAAAACGATAAAAAGAAGCTGACGTGCTGCCCTACTCCGCTGATTGGCTTCACGGCGTAAAGGTTGACGATGAGACCATGGTTCGCCTTGCCGATTTTGCCCCCGCTCCCGAATGTTCCAGAGCTATGAAACTATTGACATAGCAACCCGAAGCAACTATTGTTCTCCGCACTCAGTGTTGAAGGTATGCCAATGGCAGGCCGACGGGATTGGTAATCGTCGCATGATCTTCTCACTGCTTCTCCTTAAGGTCTGATGATCCGAGTGTGACGTGCGATCGATCGCGCAGGATCGTGGTGTCCGACGCCGGCGCGGCCAGCCGAGTCGGTTGGAAAGGCTCAGGCCCTGATAGGGAGGAAAAGTACATGGTGCGTGCCTGTGCAGGTCGTGTAGGTTCGTTGTCGCATTCTTTCTCCAGCCAGGCAAATTATCGGATCGGTCGGCGGCCGATGATGGCGAAGTCCAGTCAACTCGCAGGATTCGACGATTCTGCCATGAGTGAGGTTAGTCGCCTGGTGGTCGTTCTAATCTCTCTTCTGCTATTCCTCCTGTCCGGCAGCCCATTTTTGCTGGCTCAGACTGTCACCGTCTCGCCGAGCAGTTTGTCGTTCGGAAACCAAGCGATTTCGACGACGAGCGCCGCCAAGAATGTCACTTTAAAGAACGGACAAACCGCGACCTTGACGATCGCCTCGATTGCCACGTCAGGTGATTATTCGCAAACGAATACGTGCGGAACATCATTGGGGGCGGGCGCCAAGTGCACCATCAGCGTAGTGTTTACACCGTCAATTTTGGGCACAGATACGGGGGCTTTGACCATTACGGACAGTGCGAACAGCAGTCCGCAAACGGTCACACTTACGGGAAAGGGCGTGGCCCAAGCCACTATCACGCCGGCGACTCTGTCATTTGGAAATGAAGCCGTGGGAACGTCCAGCACTGCAAAGACCACTACACTCATGAACAATCTGCCTACGGCCTTGAGCATTTCGTCGATCGGGGTGGCGGGAGACTATGCCCAGACAAACACCTGCGGGAGCTCGCTAGCAGTCGGAGCAACCTGCAAGGTAAGCGTGACATTTGCGCCGACAACAACGGGGTCGCGTACGGGAACGTTGACAATTAGTGATAGCGCCAGTAATAGTCCCCAAACTGTCTCATTGACAGGCAACGGCGTGGTACCCGTCACCGTGAGTCCAATGAGCTTGGGTTTCGGAAACCAAGTGGAAACTACAACTAGCGCGCCCAAGACCGTAACTGTGACGAACAAACAGCCAACCGCTGTAAGCATCTCCTCAGTCACCGCACCGGCCGACTATGCTCAGACAAACACTTGCGGAACGTTCTTAGCTGCTGGCGGAACATGTACCGTCAGCGTTACCTTCACCCCGACTACGACTGGCTCACTCCCCGGGACACTAACAATCACAGACAATGCCAGCAACAGTCCTCAAACGGTGAGCCTTACCGGTACGGGCACGGCCCTTCCCAGTATCACGAGTCTGTCCGTGACTTCGGGGATGGTGGGCACTTCAGTGACAATCAAGGGGTCAGGGTTTGGTAGCCCGCAAGGGTCAAGCACCGTGACGTTTAACGGCGTAGCCGCAACCGCGACTACGTGGAAAGCGACGTCAATCGTTACATCGGTGCCGTCCGCTGCCACGACGGGCATGGTTGTGGTAACCGTCGAGGGCGGGGCGAGCAATGGTGCAAGTTTCAAAGTGGTTCCGAGCATCAGCCTGTCTTCAACGTCAGGTGCGGTGGGCACACTGGTGACGATTACAGGAACGGGATTTGGTTCGAGTCAGGGCTCAAGCACAGTCACGTTCAACGGCACGCCAGGAACTCCTACAAGTTGGGGGGTGAATTCCATCACCTTACAGGTTCCGACGGGAGCAACAACGGGCAATGTGGTCGTCACGGTCGGCGGAGTTCCGAGTAACGCCGTATCGTTTACTGTAGTAGCGAATAGCAATTTCGCGCCAGCCACAGGGGTAATGGAGTCTGGACGATATGGTCAAACGGCAACCCAACTCCCAAACGGAAAAGTTCTGATCACCGGAGGATTGAGTCCTACCGGCGTGTTAAACAGCGCGGAGCTATACGATCCCGCCGCCCAGAACTTCACTCCAACGGGGACAATGAACGTCCAACGTTGGCTTCACACCGCTACATTGCTGAACACCGGTCAAGTATTGATTACAGGTGGCTTGAACTCAGCAACCCAGACTGCTTTGAACTCCGCGGAACTCTACGATCCGGCGAGCGGCACTTTCACTCTTCTTGGAATCACTCTCAATTTCGCTCGCGGCGCTCACACCGCAACTCTCGTAAGTACAGGCCAGGTGCTCATCGTTGGAGGATACGATCCCGCGAATGGCATCATTTCCTACGCGGAACTCTACGACTCGAGAGGAGTTTTTTACGATCTTGGGTATACAAACACTCCCCGGATGCGCCACACCGCGACCCTACTTCAAAACGGGCTGGTTCTCCTCGCCGGCGGGGAAACCGATCTTATACCGAGCGGGGCCTATAACACTGCCGAGACTTATAATCCGGCAACATTTCAGTTCACCGCATTGCCTGCGACCATGACAACAGTTCGCGAGGGACATTCAGCCACCCTCTTGAACAATGGTCAAGTGCTTCTGGCCGGTGGTGACCTTCCTGGAACTGGATCGCTGAGTTCGGCAGAGATTTACGATCCTTCGAGCGCCACCTTCACTGCCATCGCCGCGTCGATGACTACGCCGAGAGTTTCGCAGGTAGCGACTCTATTAGATAACGGCAAAATACTTATCGCGGGTGGGGCGACGGATTCAGCAGGTAGCAGTGTGGCGTTGAACAGTGCTGAGACCTACGATCCTGCTGCCCAGGCTTTTACTTCGGCCGGTACGATGAGTAGCGCCCGCGAGCGCCAGACTGTAACGATGCTAAACAACGGTGTTGTGCTGGTCGATGGCGGTACCGACGGCAACAACGTTTTTAATACTGCTGACCTTTACTCTGCTGCCCAGTTAACGGGCTTGACGAGCATCACCGTTACGCCAGCGAGTCCTTCCATCGCCTACGGTACACAACAGATGTTTACCGCCATTGGAACATTTAGCAACGGAAGTACGCAGACGATTTCATCCGCACAATGGACTTCCTCGGCAAGCAGCGTCCTTGTGATCAGCAATGACGCGACCGATAGCGGTTTCGCCGCCAGTGGCGTGGCGGGCACCGCAACCATAACTGCTAGCGCCGCCGGAATCAGTGGATCTACTACCGCTACAGTTCTGTCGCCACCGCTTGCCTACGTATACGTCTATCCGTCAGCGACGGCAGTCGCCGTCGGTACTAGCCAGCAGTTTAGTCTCTATGGAGTCTATGCCGACGGCACCACGCAGAATCTGACGGCCGGTTCGACCTGGGTTTCGTCCAATGCAGCGATGGCTTCAGTCAGCTCCGCTGGGGTTGTGACTGGAGTGTCGCAAGGCGAAGTGACAATTCAAGCCACCTACGGCTCTTTCAGCGCAACCGCTCAGGTCTATGTGACTCCGCCATACCTGTCGCAGATTACAGTTACTCCGGCTGCGTCGACGATTCCATTGGGAACGACGGAACAGTTTCAGGCTATCGGCACGTATACAGACGGTAGCACGCAGAACATAACTAATATCGCTCAGTGGTCGGCTGGGATAAACGGGGTCGCGACCGAGAGCGCTTCCGGCTTGGCCAAGGGTACGAACCAAGGAACGACTACGATCGTTGCCGGCTACGGAGAAGTTTACGGGTATGCTGCGCTTACAGTTGGACCACCGGTTTTGCAATCCTTATCCGTGACGCCGGCTATCGCGGGCGTGGATGTCAGCGGTAGCCAGCAGTTCAAGGCAACCGGCAATTACTCGGACGGTAGCTTTCAGGACTTTACTTCCCTCAGCACCTGGTCTTCCTCTAACTCTAACGTAGCAACTATCAATGCAAGTGGTTTGGCCAGCGCCTTAGTGATTGGCACGTCTATAATCACAGCCACTTACGGCAGCATCGGCGGGACGGCAACCTTAAACGCCACGTCCGCGATGGGTCTGAATACCTCTCGCTATTCGCACACTGCTACTCTTCTTGACACCGGCAAAATACTACTCGCAGGCGGCTTGACCTGCCCGGTCTCCGGCACGTGCAGTTACTTAAACAGCGCCGAGTTATTCGACCCCAGTGCTGCGACATTTGACAATACCGGAAGCATGGCGGCAGCCCGCTCCGCGGCAGCAACTGTTCTTCTGGAGAACGGAAAGGTGTTGGTGGCTGGAGGGTATGCCTGCAATTCCCAGGGAAGCTGTACATCATTAAGCACGGCCGAAATCTATGACCCCGTCGCTGGGACCTTTAGCCTCGCGGGCAATATGAATTCGGCTCGCACCGGCCAGACGATGACTCTGCTCAACAACGGTACGGTGCTGATTGCCGGCGGACAGACGTGCAATTCTGCCACTTCCTGCTACACCCTCAGTAGCGCGGAAACCTACTATCCCACTACTGGGATATTCCTGCTTACCAGTAGCACGATGAACGCCCCCCGGTTTAACGCAAGCGCCGTTGCGCTCAATAGCGGACTGATCCTGATTGCCGGAGGTTTCGACGGAACCAACTTGCCCGCGCCAGCGGAGTTGTTCGATCCGACTCAAGGAAGTTTCGCTGTGACGGTTCCGAGCTTGAATGCGGCCCGCTTCAGCGCGACCGCCACTCTCTTAAACAACGGCCAGGTTTTATTCGCGGGAGGATCTACCTGCAACCTCCCGGGTTGCCCAACCGCCGCCGCTGAGATTTACGATCCAGTCGCCAACACGTTTAGTTATGCCTCTGGCAGCATGAACACTCCACGCTTTAGTCACACGGCAACTTTATTAACCAATGGCCAAGTGCTAGTCACCGGGGGATACAGCTCTTGCGGAACGTCGTGCACGGCCGAGGGGAGCACCGAACTCTTCGATCCGACCGCAGGAGTATTCGCTTACGGTAACGCGCTAATGACGGCGAGGGCCGGGCACAGCGGAACATTGCTCTCGAGCGGTCAGGTAGCGCTGATCGGCGGGATCAGCAGTGGCGGAACTACGTTGGCTAGCGCCGAACTGTATCAACCAGCTTCTCTGGCTCCCTCAGCACTTGTTTCTATTTCTGTTGCTCCTTCGAGTGCTTCTCTGATAGTTGGTCAAACTCAGCAATTTGTTGCTACCGGCACGTTTTCGGATGGCAGCACGCAAACACTTCAGTCGGTGATCTGGAGCTCATCTTCGCCAGGTGTAGTGAGTATCAGCAATGCAGTTGGAAGCGCAGGATTTGCCAATGCGCTCAGTGTTGGCACATCAATCATCTATGCAACTGCCGGCAACGTAACTGGTTCCTCCACCATAAGCGTCCCGGGTTTGGTTTCGATAACCGTAACTCCGGCCAATCCAGTGATCGCACTGAGCGCGACCCAGGAGCTCCAGCTGACTGCCACAGGCATGTATTCGGACGGAAGCTCTCAGAACATATCGAACTATGTGGCGTGGAGCTCTTCGAATAACGCGGTGGCGATGGTATTGCCAAATCCGGCAATTTATGGAGTAGTCGCTCCGGTCGCGGTCGGAACCTCAACCTTCACAGCAACTCTTGGCAACATCAATTCCAGTACAGTCGTCACGGTGACGTCGCCGGTCGTTCCTATCCCTCCCTCCGTCACTGGGGCGTCCCCCAGTTCGGGCTATGCCGGAACTCAAGTAACTATCAACGGTTCGGGCTTCGGAGCAACTCAGGGCACTGGTTCTGTCTGGCTGGGGACCACTCTCGGTTCGGTCGTGAGTTGGAGCGACGGCCAGGTCGTGGCCAACGTGAATACCGGCTCAAGCTCGGGCATTGCGCAAATCCAGCAGGGCGGAATGCTCTCCAACAGCGTGCCGTTTACAGTTGTGAATGCGACCATAATCGGGGTTTCGCCCTCAGGTGGCTTGCCCGGAACGCCGGTCACGATTACAGGATCCGGCTTCGGAGCTGTGCAAGGCAACGGAAGCGTGTGGCTCGGTACCGCTCCCGGCATGGTCACCAGTTGGAGCGATGGACAGATAGTGGCAACGGTGGCATCGGGTTCAGCCTCCGGAACAGCCCAGGTGCTGCAAAACGGCGTTTGGAGCAACTCGGTCGGTTTCACCATCGACAACCTGCAGGTTACCAGCGTGAGCCCGAACTCAGGGCCTCCCGGAACTGTAGTTACGATTATCGGTGGCGGCTTCGGACCTACGCAAGGTAGCGGGAACGTTTGGGTCGGGAACACTAACGGAGTGGTTGTCAGTTGGAGCGATAACCAAATCGTGGCCAGCGTAGCATCCAACGCTGCGAGCGGTACTGCGAAGGTCCAACAGAACAATGTTTGGAGCAATGCGGTCGCCTTCACCATCCCTCCGAGCTTGGGAAGTCAGCCTCCGGTGATTCTTGTTCCCAGCGTAGTCAGCATGGTCGTCGGCGACACTCGATCGATCGAAGCTTTGAATTCCAGTGGCCAAAGCGTGACCGGCCTAGCGTGGTCCTCCAGCGACATTACCATTGCCACACTGTCCACGGATGATCCCCCCATCATTACCGCTGTCGCGCCGGGCAACGTGACGATCAGTGTGGGAAACGCTTCCGCAGACTTGACTGTCTATGCTGGTCCGACATTGCCAACAGGCACCACCATGTGGTCGAATCCGGGAGACGGTACAGGTGTCACTAAGATTGTGCCCGCGGTACCCAGTGCATCTGGCGCTGCCGATGTTTTCGCTTTGCAGGCTTCCGGCCTCGTCCAAGCGATCAGAGGCGATGGCACTGTCGCCTGGCAGTCCAACGCGGGCGCAAACAGCACGCTGATTCCTGACTTCCAAGGCGGAGTGATCGTCGCAAATCCAAATACCGGCACCTGGTATAAGCTGGATGGCCTGACCGGACAACCTTATCCATCCAGTCCTTACGGCGGTGAAGCTCTCCTACCGCACCCCACGGGAGTTGTTTTCGACGGCCTAGCCGCCATTGATCCTACAACCGGACAGCAGAAGTTTACTTTCGCTCCGAAGGAACAGAGCATAAGTTCCAGTAATGGTAATTGCGGCGAATATACTCCATCGCAAGGCTCTTACCCGGCCACTGTGGGTCAGGCCATCATCGCCGGAGATGGTTACTTATACTTTCCGTTCCTTTATAGCAATTCTCCCCTCGCTTCGAACGAGAAGTACTGTTATGACGTGACGCCGCCTTGGACGCCAGGGGCCACTACCGAGACCATCGCTTCCCACACCGATACGCATTTGCGGCTGATGCGAGTTGGGACGGACGGGTCGACATTAGAAATTCCAATCGGAGACTGGTCTCGGGATTCAACAACATCATGCGTTAACGACCCTCCCGGGAATAGTGGGGCGGAATGCTCCTTCGGAATTTGGATCACCGCTGCTAGCGGCGCAATTCCAGGAGGACAACTTCTCGGCAATCTGATCACAAATGCTGATCAGGGCATTTTGTACTCTTGGAGTACCGCGTTTTGCAACCAATTCGGTAATTGTAACTACCAAAACCAACTTTCAACCGTTGCAACAGGTGGAGGCGCTTCTACGATTGCGACAGGCGTTGGCGCTCAGTATCAACAGCCGATCCAACCCGCATTGCAGCGACAGGACGGAACCTATGTCGGCACCGTGTCGGGCAACATGGTCGTCTTTAACTCGTCTGGCCAGCAAATCTGGAACCAGCCGAACTATACTCCACAGGTCACCAATCCCGATGGGAGCGTCATCGCTCAGTCCTCCTCCGGCCAATCGGTTATGTTTGATCAGTACGGGAATGCTGCCGGGCTAACAAGCGGTCTCACCCAATCGTGGAGCGCAAACAACTATCAATACGGATCCGTGGACTCAATCGCGGCTCCGATCAACCTCGCAAATGCCACCGATTTCTGGGCCCTCCTCGGTGCCAATTCGTCCCATAATGGTACTGGTTTCTCGCAGTGTTGCACCCTCGGGTTAGCCGGGGTGTTTGGCGTGCCAACCAACAGCACCACTCCTCCTTCCAAGCCAGACGTTAGCAAAACCTACGCATCCAATAACATCCAGTGCAACAAGACTCCCACGAAAGTAATTTCGGACATGGAAGCAAATTTTGGCAATTTCGGCAATTACAATGGACCTTTCGGGCTGGGAGGTGTCGCGTCAGCAGTAGTTACCTTTACTGGAACCGTTTCGTTGGGCGCAACCATCACAATCAACAATGTTAATGTGTTCCCGGTCCCGAGTACGCAACCACCCTTTGTACAAACTGCGACAAAGACCTTCAATGTCGCCGTACAGGTCAGCCAGGTCACTGCTACCTCCTTCACATTCGCAACTCTGCCCGGACATGTTTTGTATCCCGCCACGATTAGCTTTTCCGCATCTTTGCCAAGTGCAGGACAGCTAAATTTCGCCATAAACGTGAACGGGAATTTCGCAAATCTCGGATCTGAAATCGGCTACTATGGTGGAGGCAGCGACCTGGAAAACCATATCTGGAACCATGTGCTTCAGCAAGTTCAAGCTGACTGCAAGCAATGAAGAACCCAAGGCGGTTTAGATCCTAGTTTCAAAACGAACAAGTAAATAAGTGTCGAGAATGTCTAGGGAGATGAAATGTTTCAGATCGCCCCCGGTGCGGTAGTCCTCGGTTACATTGTGATAGCGCTTCTAGGTGCAATAGTTGCAGTACTCTCAACTGTCTTGATTTCCAGCGCCTTGAAACGTAGCGTGCAGGGAGCCGGTATCACGAAGGATGCGCTTCTTGGAGCAATGGGATCAACTATCACCGTATTCTTGTGCGCTGCGATCCCGTGGCCATGGAATACTGAGACTAAAATCCTCGGATCAGGTGTTCGTGTAGAAACTTCAATGAGTCGATTCCAGCACCCGTATATCGCAGCGATCGTTGTTGCGATCGTTCTTCCAGTATTTCATCAACTTATCCGATCTAGATGGGCAAGGTCATCTCAGAAATGATCACGCGCTGATAGTGTCGCAGCTATTTCCTGACGCCAAAAGAATGGCCGATTCACCTGATCCGAATTCAGGAACGACCGCAGCTGACATAGCGCAGGGTCATGCCGAAATCGGCGAAGAGGAACTCTGCGACCCATCTCGGCGACCATTAATAGCCCGCTAAGCTGCCCAAAATCCCGTTCGACGCCCGCTTTGCAAGTACCTGAATCCAAGGGACCACCGGTTCCACGTCTCCCCTGCCCGAAAACAGATGTTTGTGGGCCTCTCTTGAACGACTGACGGCCGATCAGCCGATCAGTCGACTCCACCCTTTTGGAACAATGATAGATCCACTTCCTGGTACGCCCCTGCGCGCCAACTGTGTGCATGATTTTAGGCACACGGGCAAACTGCCGCGAAGCAGTCTCTACCATGAATGATAAAATACATTATCGCGTTTAAAGTGAATTGGTTAAATAGCACTGAATCAGACTAAGCGCTGATCGATAATCAGACCACGCCGACCGAAACAGTTGTTGCCATACCCGTCCTTGTGCGGCTTCATAGTCGTGTCGCGACGCATTCGTTTGAATGTACGTGAGCAATAGGAGCATTGCACCGTATAGCGCCAGCCGTGCCGCAATGTTGCCCGGCTACGACCCCTGCCACTTCTTCCAGAGCCAAAAGGCTGGCTGAAATAATTGGGACCGATAAACTCCCCTGCCTTCGCCAGATTAATTGGTTGACGAGGTTCAAAAACCTCATCAAGCACTTGGAGATCATGGATCTTATGGTTGAAAAATGATTTAACCAGGTCCCGAGGTGCGGCCGCCCGTGCGGTCGTAGACGTATAAATACTCTTCCCGATGACCATCAGCTCGCTGCTTATAAACCAGCGAGTATGGCTCAACATCCCGGCGCACACCGTCATATGTCAGACGTATGAGACGCGATTCAGCCCCGGCTTGCATGATTGGCGTACGCAAGTGTGAAGGGAAATATGCGAAAGCAGCGCGGCTAGTGACCGGATATGCTGCAAAGAATTCATTGATAATCGATTGAAAGCGTTGGATCGCATCATCAAAATCTAGCAGTCCTTGAACCGGAGCAATGATGTATTTGCTCCAAGCTGTCTTGAGTGCCACGAGCGGAAGATCAAGAAGGAGTTGCCGTGCGACTCCGGGGCTCCTTTCGTAAATCGTCTTGCGGAAAAAAGCGGTCAGCACCTCCTGTCGGTTTACTGCGATGTCGCGGTTGATGAATGTGGAATAAACCAGGTCGTACACATCTGGAACATGTCGCCGCTGGAGCAGGCATTTCAGCTTGTTTGCGACCATCTCTTCGAGCTTTAGGCACCGTATTTCGCCTGTACACCCCGCCCGATCCGAATATGGATGGATGACGCTACGCAATTGGGGAGGAAGGTAAATCTTGTCGAATTCCGTAATATCAATACTCAGCCGGATTGTAATGTGATCCGCGTTGCCATAGAAATCCTTGAAATATACGCGAGCATCGAAGACTCGGCGTTTCTCGTCGAGCTGCCCTTGCACACGAATCTGACTGCGTTCGTAGTCAAAAATGACGCCGGCCTGGTCTTGAACGAACCGGCATGCTTTATTGAACTCCGCGATGACGGCCGCTTCGTCCACGCCCGCGGTCGTAGAGAAGTCAATATCGTGGGAAAATCGCGTATTGGGGAAATACGCTTTTCGGAAGCAATTGCCGCCTTTAAGAATCAGTAGATCCTTGAGGGTAGTCGCGGTATAAACCCCGAGCAGAAACCAGCCAAATACATAGTCTCGCTGAACATCGGCAACATGAATGCCGAATTCCAGTCCTTTTGCTTCGATTTCATCACGGGTGATCATTTTTCAGGTTCACAAGCTTTCATCCCTGAGCAAATAGTATCGCGGTTAGCTCGTCTAGCGAAGAAGCAACTTCTGTATCGATTGAAAGTTGGAAATGTTCTAACAGCGTTTCTCTTTCGGATTGTTCTGTCTGATAAATTCTGTTATCGGAAACACCAATCTCAGACTCGCTCTGCGCCAGCTATGGAGTGATTAGCTTAGGCTACGTTGCAAAAGTTGGTGGTTCTAACGTTCTAACTCGAACACTCATGTTCGCTAAAGTGACAGGAATCTATGAGCGTGGCGATTTAACTATAGTGGCCGCGAAAACATCACTCTAAACGGTCACAGAGAAACACGTCGTTGCCGGTTATTCCAAGCTGGAAAGGGACGGCGGGAGGAGACTCGAAAGGCTTCAATCAGATCTCTAACTATCGCCCGACGTTCGAGCAATAGTTGAACCATTTTTTCGAGGTCGTCCCACAACCCTCCGTACCACTCTGGAGGAATTTCGCCCGCCAGATTCCATACAAAATCGTCCTCCATTTTTTCAACTCGCGAGAGCCACGGTTCGAAGGATTTCCAGTCACGCACGCCTTCATAAACCTCGTTGCGAGCGTATACTCCACGCAACGGATAATCTGGGAAAGTCCACTCTCCTGCGTTGAAGCAGTAACCCTGATCGATGAAGGCCGTTGTGTATTTGCGCTGTCGTCGCATTCTCCAAAAAGCCGCCTGCCTGCCGTCCGCATTTCCCGTCCACTTATCCAAAACCAGCATTCCGGCGAATGTATGTAAGTTGCGGACGCAATTGAGCATATCGACCGGAAGATAGTCGAACACTTGTCCTTTCATCGGATCGACCGCGTAGCGTGATCCGAACTGCAAGCCTGGCTGACACGGAACGGAACAGTTTGCCAGTTGGATGCACAACTCTGAGGTGTGCTTTATCAGCCAGTCGTCAACCTCAACGACTGCTGTAGTAGGTGCGGGAAGTCCGACTCCTTGTACCAATCTGGTGGCGAACATCTCATTTGCCAGCACCCGGAGACTCTGGGGATTGTTGCGAAATTTCACCACGTAGTGGTGGCCATCGGAACACCGCATCAGATGGGCCTGTGCACCTCCACGCATCCTTCGTAGGTGCTGAATAGCGAATATCGTCACGGAGCGCTCCGACGGGAAATTGCCCTCTGCCTCGAGAACGCATTCCTGACCGATCTCTTCTCCGTCTGTAAGGTACCGTGCCTCGCAGTGTCCGTGGGAAGTGGCGGACCCCCTACATCGATTTCCTGGCCAGAGAATCACATCCTAAGGGGATTGTAAGATTTAGTAAATGGCATATGTCACAAACGGGCTCTGAAAAATGTTGGGATCTTCCCAGATGAGAACGGCTGGTGCTGGCTTTCTACCGGGTAGCTTTTCCGGCGGAGATGCCAGAAGCCAAGGGGAAAAGGAGTAAACTTCTACTAGACGATAACTGGCGCAACCTGTTTTCATCGTTTTGAGATGCTGAGGAACTGATTGGGTGGCTGGAAATATCGATCTCGAATATGTTTGTCTTTATTACGCCCCTCACGCTCTCAGCGAGGACAAAGTCTGCATTGCCGCTGCTGTTTTTGATTCAAGCATGGAGAGTTTCTCCAACCTGTTTGTCGCAAACGAATGGGAGGCTAAAGTCCAGGGTATCGATCCGGAGGCTGATTTGGTCATGTTGCGGGCGCTTCTAACAGAAGTCGGAAGTCGGTTGCGGTCGAGATCAACCTCTGATCGGCACGAGATTGTCCGAGAATTGGAGGATTCGTTCTCTAATACGGTGCAGGTCTCAGTAAGAGCATGTGTGAAGCTAAGTGGCGAGAGCGTGGAGGGCTTCGCTGGCTCGCTCGTGAACAGGTCGCATTAAGAGGCTAATACTTAGACCGCCAAGCCGAGACTTGCCGAGCGTTCTCCCACTCGCTAAGAACAGCTTCGATCAGAACCAGCCCTTCCTTGAACAAAAATGCTGGCAGCCAAAGTGCAAATCGAAACTTCGTGGCGATGGAGCACTAAAGTTGCACAGTGCCTCACTTGAAGTCGAACAAGCGGACAACAAGGGTCTGCCGGGATCGGCCGAACCACTCTACCAAGATTACTACTACTCTTCTCTACGACAAACCTAAAGGCCTCTATTAGGAAACACGGATACTTCATCGACTTTGTAGATGACTACTTTAATGTAAGGACACCGGATCGTATCAGTAATGTTGGAGAGCGAGACGTAAAGTTATTCCCAGAACGGAATGCCGAGCGTTTCGATTATTTCATTACTTTGAACCCATCGTCGTCGCGAAGTAGAAAAAACCATTGCGCGGTGGAAAGCCATTTCGCGAAACGCACGAGTTGCCCTCCGAACAAACTTCGGTGCGGAACAGGAAGTGACCAGTTAGTAGTAGCCGTGCGCTCTAAGCCCAGAACGGGTCTGGTCTACTTCATTTCGGGACAGATGGGGCGGTTTGTCTTCCCCTCTTGGAAGCACCCCAGTCTGTTAAGGCTCCGCT
The DNA here is from genome assembly GCA_963789875.1 of uncultured Acidobacteriaceae bacterium. Taxonomy (GTDB): domain Bacteria; phylum Acidobacteriota; class Terriglobia; order Terriglobales; family Acidobacteriaceae; genus Sulfotelmatobacter. The sequence goes on from CAWBMI010000006.1 coordinate 38,034, forward strand.
GAAGGCCGCACCAGTAGCGGCTTCTAAGCGCGGGCTCGCATGCCGATCCTCTTCCTCATAATCTGGCTCATCAATTGCAGGGTCTTTCGCAATAGAGGTTAAGAACCGTGAAAGAAGGAAGTCTGATGAAGCGCCATGTACAGGCACTGATGTTCCTATTGGTTTGCACATTCTCTGTGCGTGGGCAAACGACCACCGATGCTAACGTGCCGATGAATGAATCTTCTCCGAACGCCATAATGCCTCTCGTCATTAGATTGAGTAGCAGTGTGCAAGAACTCGATGGGAAGATCCCGTCCACTCAAAGCATGATCTTCGCTCTGTATAAGGACCAATCCGGGGGGGGGCCGCTTTGGCTCGAAGGGCAAACTGTCTCGCCGGATGGCAGCGGGAGCTTCACCGTCCTGCTGGGGTCCGCTACTACAGTTGGCATACCTGCGTCAATCTTCGCAGCGGGTGAGCCACGATGGATTGGTATTACACCAGCTGACGGCGCGGAACGACCGAGAATAGAACTCGTAACTGTACCTTATGCATTCAAAGCGGCAGACGCGGATACACTCGGGGGAGAAGGTCCTGCACACTTCGTTTCGCAAGAACAACTTAATTCGCTGGTAAGTAGTCTAAACGTACCAGAGCATCCAATAGGAAGACCGCCTGTTGCTTACCCGTTATTCTTTAGTGGGGCCGGACGAGCGACGACGTTCGAAGCTACCTCGCCAGCGGGACCGTCATTCTTCTCGGATGCTACACAAGGACCACCTCTGCAAGTGGAGTCGCAGGTATTGGTTCCGAATCTAAACTCGGATCTTCTGCATGGCTTGACGGACTCTGCTTTTGCAAAGCTCGGCGCGAGCAATGTTTTTTCAGACGCACAGACCTTTTCAGCAGGAATGCAGTTGCCTGCCAGTGCCTTAGAGCCGAATTCAACCGGCTTGTTTGACTCGGCACCGCTGAGCTTTGAATCGTCCTCCACAGACCCGGGAACAAACACATCGATTAGTCAGCTTTTCAGTTGGGCGTCTCGACCCGCTGGGTCAACAGCTCAACTATTTTTGTCATTCGGATCGGTGGGGACAAAGCCCACGCCGACTGGACTGTCGATCAATTCCGACGGCACTATTAATTTTTCTCCGAACCAACAACTGCCGTCGAGTGCCGTGGTCTCGGCGCTCACGGGGGCCGGCAGTGGCGGGGCAGGTTCAGGAACTGATAATCCCGTCGTGAATACCGCGCCTTATTCCTGGAGCCAAACCGCTTCGTTGGTTATGCTGATCCAACCGGGCACAAACAACGTTACGTTAACGCCCTGCCCGAAGGGGGTAAACGGTACTGATCTATGGCACTACCTCTACATCTCCCGTACTGGGACGCCCGAGATTGTTCTTATAACGGGTGGGTCTTGTACCTCACGAGCACCGAGCGGGACAGTCGAGTTCACGGCAATTTACCCGCATGCGGGGGGATATTCCGTTGGAAGCGCGACAGATGGTGTGCAAGAAGCGGTTATTGATGCGTATGTGCAAAAGTCAGGAACCCTAATTTCCAGGCAGGTGATGATCGATCCCGGCCACCACTTGTTCCGAGCTCGAATGTCGATTCGCGGCTCTGCATTGACAATAAACAGCTCCGGAGCAACCATCACGTGCGCGATGAAGGACACCTGCATAATGATGGGCGATCCATCCAACGCGGACGGTTTTTCCTCGATTGTTCTGAACGGCCTTAGGTTAAGTCCGGCGGTGCAGCAAGGTACGTGGCCTGCCGTCGAAGACGATGCTAACGGCTCAACGATCAACGACTTGGCACCCGCCGCCAGCGCTCCGGGGGCCAGTTTTGGTTATCTTGTTCAAGTAGATAACGACCAAGCAGCGACAATCACTGGTCTTAGTACGACCACTAATTTTCAGTGGGGCAGGTGCGACACCTCATTCTGTTCCACGGCTGTTTATGGGCCTGGTCCGTTTTCCACGCGTGCGGGAGTACTTTGGGTACAAAACTCAAATTTAAGTATGCAAGGCTTCTCGAATGGAATTGACAACCAAGATGGTAATACGCTCCAAGTTTCAAACACGGTCGTTCAGGGCTATGCGCAGTTTGGCATCCGGGCAAAAACCGTATTCCAACCCACAACGGTCACGCTGACCAATGTTTATTTTGAAGTAGATAGCAATGCCAATCCGTTAGGAACCGGATCGGCTGGACTTATTGTTGAGGGCGGAAAGGCAGTATCGTCCGGCTCCAATCCGGTTGGAGCGGTTCCACAATTCGCGAATACTGGGACTACGCAATACTTTTACTATATTGTCGTTCACAGCAGCACTCTTGGTACATCCCCCGTCTATTCAGCCGGTAATGCGAATACCAACGGGTCGGGTCCGATACGTGTCCTGTGGAATCAGGTTGGAACCGCGGGCGTTATCACCTACGACGTTCTTCGGATCACCGGTAGCGGTAATGCGTCCATGCAAGCACCCTACGGGACTGGGCCATTCGCGGTCGCGGCCGGAGTACCGGCTGCTACTTCCTGCTCGAACAAAGTCTGTTCCATTATCGACGACGCAGCCTCATCTCCGTCTGCTTATACCGTTTCTGATGATATTCCATACTGGCCCGCACTAACTCTCTGGCCCGGCACGGTGATTCTGACCACAGCCTTCGATCTACAAGACACCGGAGGCAGCGTCCCCACCCAATACTTCACGGATTCCTTGGCATACGGAGGGGTCGTGGCTTCCGCCGGTGCTACCCAGCCTTCGGTCTTCGCGCAGCAGTGTGATCCCCTCACGGGCTGGTCATCGATCTGGCTACAGTGTGTCGGCGGGAGTGCGGCGTCAAATGATTATCCTCCAGTAGTCGCGACAGTTCTGCAGCAGGCAGCAAATGGGGGAAATTCTGGAGGACTCAAAGGCCGCGAAATATTTGAAATTCCCGACTACAGCAGCTTAGCGGCAACGGAAGTGATCACACTCGGAGATTCCAATCCCGACAAAACGATGGCCACTCCTGGTAATAGAGCAAGTTGGGACCCAAATGATACTTACATTGGCCTCGACCAGCCGAACGCTTCCCCCTCTCTCTGGCAACTTGCAATGGGCGCGCCAGTGGCGGTCTCCCAATATATCGGAAGCGTACCCGACGGGACCCATTATCTTGAGCGGCTTACAGGTTCTCTTAAATCCTTCAAGGTTCCCGTACAAATGACGCAAATACGAACCGGCACTCACGCGAATAGCGATGCGGCGGGCTCTCTGGTCATATCTAGTGGGAGCAGTGCTAGTTACACATTTAGCGGCAAGTACAATTCGCCTCCTAGTTGCGGTCTCACTGCACTCGCCGATCCTACCGAGACAGGAAGCTATTGGGCTACGATAACCAATACGACCCTCACTGCCAGTGTAAAGACTTCAGGAAACATCTCGTTTACCTATCAATGCTGGGGGCTCGATTGATAGAACTGCTAGCGAGTTCAGTTTTGAGACTACATGAAACGCACAACAACGGGTTCCGGACGCAACGCGATGAAAAGCGGGGATTGGTGCTGCTTCGGAACATACATCCTCATACCAACTTGAACCAGGCTGGTTTCTGCTTGAGATTAGGATTGGGTCGCGATAAGCATCCGGTCAAGCTCCTTTCGCAACTGCGAAAGGTCACGAATCCGTTTGCATCCTTTGAGCCAGGGATCGTGCTCTCTTGTCAGGAACCCGAACTTGCATAAGCTGTCCACTCGCCGCGCAAGATAAACATCCTTCAAAGCCTTGTTGTCGCGAGTACATCGGCAGATTAAAGTTGGGTAGTCACTCTCAAATCTATTCACGGGGATTATCCACCGTGACCCGGAACCGTAATCTACGCACCGGCAAATCGATATTGAAACTTTCACTCCGTCCCGGAATCGCAAAGCCTTTCGGGTTCCACATCTTTCCTGAATCGCCTTCACTTGGTTCTTATATATCCTCGGAATCTGGCCGAACAATGCCCGGCGAAGACAACGAAGGCTCCGCCGTGATTTCAGCATTCCAGGCACATCTCTGCACTCTCGATATCCTATCAAAGCGTAGGCTTGGCGGAGGCCTCCGAATCGCCTATCGTAGGTCGCTGATACAGGCAAATCTGGCGACTGATCGATAAGATGCTCTGAGATTTTGCCCTCGCGCAATAGCAGCTCTCGCAAGCCCGCGAGCAATTCGTCATTTGACTTGTGAAGAGTTGACTCTCTAAGAAGTTTTTGGGCTTTGTCATACGTAGCTTGATCGATAAGAGGTTCGAAGGCATCAGTTCTTACGATCCAGCGGTTTGGTGGAACGTCGACAGATCGCGCACCGAGTGGTCCGGTGGTCCGCCGCCAAGTTGCCCACCCGGCGTATTTCGGATTTTCGAGTATTAGCCGCACATGCCCTCCGTCCCACGGCACGCCGGGGGGCGTAACGCCTTTTCGGTGCAAGTGAGCCGCAATAGCATCGGCGCTCATAAGCTTTGACACCCTGAGCCGAAATATTTCGCGAACGGTCTTGACTTCATGGGCCGGTCCCGGCACTAAAATGATCCTGCCTGTTCGGATGTCTTTAACTTCTCCGTGAGCTAGCAATCGCTTCCGACTCCCATCGGGAGAGAGCAACATACGTCGGAATCCATACCCAGGGGCACCACCTGCTCGGAATCCGCTTTCCGTTAGTATTATCTTCGTGCGGGTTATCCGTTCCGAGAGTTCACGACTGTATTCCGCAGCCATGACACGCTTCAGTGTCTTCATCACTGTGGCTGGAGATGAAGAGTTGTTCTTAAAAGGCTCTGCGCAATAGTGAACCGGAACACCGGCGCTCTTACAGAGGAATTCATAATGTGCCGATTCATCCGTATCCTGGAATCGTCCCCAGCGGCTCACATCGTAGACGAGTATTGCCTTGAAGCTATTACGACCGCTGACGACATCCTCCAACAGTTGCGTCAACCCTTTTCGCCTTTTCAGAGTTAAACCACTCCTGCCACTGTCTTCGTATGTAGTTACTACGACGAATCCGTGCTTTTGCGCATATCGTTGCATCGCTGCTGATTGGTACACAAAAGAGAGCTTCTGTTCGTCGGTGGACATGCGCAGATATCGAGCGGCAGGAATAGGAGAGGCAGAGTTCACGGCGTCCTCCTCACGAGCAGTGAGTTTACTTACCTTTAGGCTAACATCGCTTTAAGAGTTAAGCTCGTGGAAGCGGTATTCCATGAGATGATTATGCATTTGACACAGAGGAAGCGTAAAATGCTCTTCGTCACCAAGGCTGTTAAATCCTTGATGATGAAAAGGTGTGCCAAATGGATATTGGAACAGTGGTTAGCTGGATTCAGGTGGCGATATGGGCGGTCGCTGTCGCTATTTTCGTCGTTAGAGTTCAGCGCGGGGGGGCGAGAATGCCTGCCCTGCTAAGAAACAATTTGCTGATCGGGATGGTGATTGCGTTGGGTTGTGTGGTTCTATCGCATCTGTATATATCCACTATGCTCATCCGAGAGTCGTGGAGAAGATCGTAGAAAAGACGGTACAAGCGCCGTGCCCTGAGCAAAAGGCTCCCGAAGTGACTCCGATACCTGGTGCGAAGCCATTAAAAGGAAGTGGACACATTGAGGCAAACCCAACTGGACTGCCGAAAGCGGCTCAACCGCAAGCGGGCATTCAGCAAAGTAATTCAGGAGGGCTGAGTATTCTACAAGGCACGACGGGGGCTAACAGTCCAATCGTCAATAGCCCTATAACGGTAGGCAACGTTCCAAAACATATTTCCCCCGAGGACTTTAAGACTCTGGAAGATTATTTATCCAAGGCGGAGCTGCGCCTTACTCCCGGCATAGGGTTGCAAATTACGGCGGATCAGTACACTAGATCATCCCCGTTCGTTGATGACTTCTATACGTTATTCCACGATTCCCATTGGCCAATGAAAGACGCGGGGGTTGGGGAAGTGATGGGCTTTTCTTCGCCCACCGTGAAAAAATTCAAAGGAGCGGTCGTTACAATAAAAGGCGAACCGTTTGAGCACGACGGAGAGCAGACTACTGTTCATGAACCTGAGCCACTCTACTACATCGGAACCGTCCTAAAGGCTCTGAAAGTCCCTACCACTTTGAAGCACGATCAGAATATGGAGACCGGGCTAATTGTCCTTCAATTTGAGGGAGGACTCCCAGACTGACGAGTCTCTCGCTTTCTGAGGGAAGGCCAACGTTATACCACTAAAGGAAGGCTAGGCAGAAAAGACCAAACGCCAAGCTAAGACCAGCAGAACCCAAAGAAGGCAACTTGCGGCGGTTACGAGCCAATGAGAGCGCCTGAACCAGAATACGGGAGTGGGAGCAAAGGAGGTCACGAGTTCGTTTGGCCGGACCTCCTTTGCTTTGGTTACCCGTGGTGTGCGAATTGAATGACCGTATCAGTGTCAGGGAGTGCAGTCAGTGACGAATGAACATGGTCGGTGTGGAAAAGTCAGGCTAGTATTTTTATGTGTTTCATTAGACGCTCGCGGCTCGCCTTGAGTACTTCTATCGCTTGCCGCAGCCTTTCCTCGACTTCGCGACGGGCTTCAGCGCTGCCTTCCTTTGCGCGTTGCAGTTCTAATTCGAGACTGCGGTCGGCCACACGGGGAGATTTTCTCATTAAGATTTGGAAGTGCAAAAAGGCAGGAAACTGAAGCGTGTTCCCTGCCATCGGTCCAAGGGTATCGGAGCAAGCGCAGTGCGCCGCCAACCGATGTCAACTTTTCACACGTTGCTTGCCGTTGACGTTTTTCTCATCGGCGAAGGTGCTCCGTAAGTGACGAATGAACACAATGATTGTGGAAATTTCGATTTCCCTGCCGGGATGCAGAAACCGCTTGTGTCATCGGAGATGTTTGGTGATATAACGGACTGCGAAGGTGGCGGAGGCTGGGTGAGTCGAACACCGTTCCTCGCGGGGAACTGCGGTTTATAAGACCGCTCCTGGTAAACCGACCAGTCAGCCTCCCGCCACCTGAAATGCTAGACAAAGAAAAGTCGAAGTTGCTCTAGGTTTCAGCAAAAAGGCTGTGGATAGCCTGTGGATAGTACGGGAAAACGCTATTTATCTGTGGATTACGGGAAGGATTTTAACGTGAGTAGCAAGAAAACACCGAAAAAGGCGCGGGGCGCAAACCCGCCAAAGAAGCGGCTCCGAGTCGATAAGGTCGTATTCGACGGAGTTTTAGAAAAATTGATCCAGTCAAAACCCGTGAAAAGAGCCTGATTCACGCTCACCAGTTTATGCAATATTCCAGTAGATTTTCCTGAGCACTTCGTCCCACTCAAGATTGCTCAATTTTCCCATTCTATTTTCCAGCTCATTCTTAAGGAGTGGTTGGATGTGGCCTAGGAGAATGCGACTGTCGCAGTCCAGACCATTTGTAGCGGTTTTATTGAGATAGATTTCAGCGGTCGATTTGAAATTGACAAGATGTGACAGTATCGCAACTAGAACACACGGACAATCAAGGGCCGCACAGATCCAATCATTGGAAAGCACTAAAACAAAGCGCCTGTCGTGCTTCGTTCTCTTCTGTCCAGCTCGCTCTTCTGGGAAGACGACGACAGAGTCTTTGACAGTCCAAATCTCGCCAGGACCGACTTTAACTATGCCAGTTTTTTTGAGTTGGTCAGCAATAGTAGACATTCATTGCGGGATAGTTTCCTTATTCGCCCTATCCCGTGAGGGGGCCCATTCCTCATACACTCGCAGAGCATCCTCTGAGATGGTCTCTACATCACCATGAGGTCTATTGCCGGACGGTTTCGCCGTCTGGAACTTATGAAGTTGCCTTTCAGGATACCTAGGTTGAAACCCCTGCTTCGCTGCTATATATGCAACATCCGCAATTGCCAAGCTAGAGAACAACTCCCGAAGTATTTCATCGGAAATGGACAGGCGTTTTTTGCACAACACCAGCAAGCACTCGTAGTGATAGGTGACCCACAGGCTTGCATACATGCAGTGTTTTGCTGCTACCCTGTCAATTTCCGTATCACAGTCCCTAGCAATGATTGCATATACGAGTTCAAACACTTTGCGGAGCGTGATGAAATGGAACAACGCTTCATTTGCGGCATTAAGACCAATGAGGCCGGGGGCCGAGGTCTGAAATTCGCATTCGTTTGCGTGCATTCCGTCCAGCGAAAGGCGTCCGCCAGCACACGGATTAGTGCTCTTAGTTATAAATTCCGAAAGCGCTTTTGAAAACGTGCAGAACTCGCGGAAGTCGCGATTACGAGTTTTGCGAAATTCGTCAACAGTACGAGACGTGAGGGCACGAAAAATAATTTGATCCAGAACCTTTCGAATATTAAAGGCTATGGTCGTTGCATCGTTCGTAAGCGCAGAGGGAATCGACGGGAAGGGGAACGGTACCGTAGGCTTTTCCAAAACCGCTACATCACGGTCCATGATCGCGCACGTTGAGGACAACGTAGATTCCAGGGTAGCAGTCCTTTCGTCGGATACAGCGATTTTAGCCTCTGCGACGAAGCGTCCTAGATGACCGATGGCTCAACCAATGGTACCTAGGTGACTGTACCTAAGTGTTATATCAGAATAGATTCCCAGGAATACAAGAGGTTACTGGTTTTTTGTAAAAAATTGTGTAGGGACGACCGATGACCAAATCAGTCAAAAGCGAACGAAAGGCGTAAACGCATTCTCTTCGACCAGTTTGGCGTAAGGCATGGGCTTTGCTCCTACCATCCGGCTCACTGTGTTCTCGAATAGCTCCGCATCTTCCCGTCGATTGAAACGATAGGAAAACTCATTCAGATAGCGCTGAAGGTGTTTTATCGAAAGTTGGTGATATATGCCTATGACAGCGCGTTTCAGGAGCGAGAACGAATTTTCAACCGTGTTGGTGTGGACTTCGCCCTTGACGTACTCGCCCCGGCTGTGGCGGATTTTGGAGTGCTGGGCATTGTGGAATTTCGTGATTCGGAAATTGTAAGCGCCAGCGTCATCCGTCATGATGTTTTCGACGCCCTTGTCTACGTGCTGCGCGATGGCTTCGTAGAGCGTGCCGCCTTTGTTGTCTTTGACGTGTACGAGCCGAAGAGGACCGCCGCGCTGCCGGATTCCGAGCACCACATCTTTGTTGAGCCGCTTGCGCTTGTGGCCTTTCTGCTTTCCGCCGATGTACGTTTCGTCGATTTCCACGGTGCCTGTAAGTTTGAGGCCATCCGGATCGTTCATAGCTTCGCGGATGCGGTGCGCGAGATACCAAGCCGTGCGGTAATTCACTTTCAGGTGACGCTGTAACTGCAAAGCGGACATTCCCTTTTTCGCGTCTACCATGAGCGCAATCGCCATGTACCACTTGTCCAGCGAGAGATGAGAACCATTGAAGATCGTTCCGGTCGTGGCGGAGAACTGAGCCTTGCAGGACGGCTCTAGGCACTGGTAAAGCTGTGCGCGTTTGTTGTCGGATTTCTTCGTGACTTTGCGCGTGATGCGGGAGACTTCCTTGGAGCCGCAAGTCAGGCAGCGGATACCGTCAGGCCAGCGCTTTGCTTCCAGATAGCCTAGGCATTGCTCTTCGGTTGCGAAAGCCTTTGTGACTTCTATCAGTTTCATAATTGCCTCATGCCAGACGCGCTCCCAATGTTCGGCCACAAGCAACTCCCGATGGAGCGCAGGCTTTTGAGGGGTCCCGCCATTCCAAAAGAAGGCTTATTTTGCGCGTCCAGCATGATTAAAATATACGCTTGACTTCGTTCTGTGTCAAGTGCACAATCATCTTCCATGATGCCCCTCGAATCGGGGATTTGGTCGATGTTTCCACGACTTTCCCGCTCCTTCGTTTCGTATTGATGTTTGTCCCACTCGCGTATGAAATCTCATGTCTGGAAGCGGCGACTGTAAATAGGCGGTGAAACACTGTCCACCCAAGTCGAGGTTTCGTGTGCTTTACGACCCGTAGATTAATTCGACAAGCCAAGCATGGAAGTCTGCGCATCTCGTACCTGTCCATCGAGCTGCGGCCATGTGACTGATCCATGCAGCATTCGTTAACGAATCGCAGCCATTTTCATGCTAGCAGGATTACGACCCATAAAAGAGGTTATGGGTCGCGATTCTCGTCGCCTTTCGGCAAGCCTCGGATTGTGAATCAGCGAGGAGGCATCACTTTCGACCCGGTGGATTCAGCTTAGGTCCTGGACTATGCTTTCGCAATGGCCGAGCCCATCAAGATAGACTTGGAGCGCCAGCTCAGGCACTGGATCAAGAAAAACGAGAAGGAGAGCAGTCGCCTCGAATTCAAGCTAAGAATCGAGGTCGGCACGCCAGGCGGCAAAGCGGAGTTCATCCGCGATGTTCTTTCCCTGGCAAATTCGGAGGGGGAAGCTCCGCGCGACGATGGCTTTTTGATCATCGGTTTCAAGAACGGCCGGATTCATGACAAGGATGAACACTACGACGGTGCTACGTTCGGTCAGATTCTAGATGCTTACATCTTTCCGGCTCTCAGTTACGAATACAAGGCGTTCGAAGTCGAGGGCGCGCGAATCGGCGCACTAGTTGTAAGACCCAGCGCGGAGGTTGTCTATGTTGTGAACCAGAAACTGCTTGACACCAACCGCCGCATACTCCTATCTCTCGGACAGTCTTTCGGTCGAAAGGCGGATCGTAAGATTGAGCTTAACGGCAAAGCGATCCACGATCGCCAGCAAGAAATAGCGACGAGACAAGTTGAAAAAGCGACGAAGCCTCTGCGCAAAAGACTCAAGAACCTGGAGCGCAACTCAGGCCCAGCCTTTGAGGTCAAGAGGATTCGCTTTGACATGGAACGAAATTCCGGCTGGGACGCGCTTGATGAATATCTCGATAAGTTAATGCCTTATGCGCGAGAGTTCGATGATGCAGTGAAACACGAGGTGCTTGACGCCGTCGGGGAGGTCACCGGCCGCACCCGACGAGGAATGCCCGCCAAGGTAGCGCGATCAGTGGACACGGTGTTGCTGGAAGTGATGCCAGTCAAGGGCGGCGGGTTTAACTATCCCGCAAGAGAGTCGTTTTCCGAGCGTGACCTCGAACTGCTTAAACGAATCGAGCATGCAACCTTCGAGATGACGTGGGATGCTTGCCGCTACCTTCGGGACATTGAAGTCGTCGAGGTGTGCGCAAGCCTCTACTGGTATTTAATCCGTCTTACCACGCTAAATAGGGCAATAATATACTTGCCTCGCCTACTGCGGGAGGATACCATTTTCTGAATGGACGATGAATCCATGTCGCTTCAGGAGATGTTGTTCTGGTTTTTTCTCACTTTGTTTGGGATGGGGCCATTCTTCGTGAGCCACACACTCGGTCTTGTCTGGAGAGCGTGCGGAATCTTGATGATCGTAGTCGGGTTCATAGGGATGGTTGTGTGTGCTTGGCCGACGGGTAAAAGATGGTACTCGTCGCGACGGAAAATGAACGCCGGGCGAAAACCACCAATAACCCTGAAGCAGTTATTTGAAATTGATTGGCCGAATCTACCAGCCTTTTACCATGAATGCGTTCTCAGTGGCCAAGGATTAGACGCTGGTTCGGTAAAGGTGGCATGGCGCGTGAACTTCGATTTTGCTGGACGGTCTAAGTTTCTTGCCCTTCTTATTGATCCCGAGACGAGAGCAAACGATGCGTTCAAAGCATCTGAATCAATCGCGGATCAGTACGAGCACTTCATTGATTCAGCAAATTCGGAGGTAGATATTGAGGGACAAGCTCCAGACGACACCGCACCGACCCACCTGAAAGATATGGTGTTTTCAAAACGAGTCTTCATTTATTACGAGGATTTCTCGCTCGCGCAGAAAGGGATGCTCGAAACGATTTACCAGACCAAAGAGTTGGCGGTTCAATTCAGAGATGCTGCATACGCATGGGCGCATAGGGACGACAAGCCACGTGTTACGCCGCTAGTCCCTAATACCACAATTTTGCCGGATGCTAAGTTGTTCCCCGGACTGAAGATTAAGATAACGAAACTAAGTCCGGGGCCAAACCTCACCTTCGATGACGCCAAAATTTCAATCCAGAAGGTTGTAGAGGATGGCGGTCGGCTCCGCCTATTCGCACCGAATGAGCAAGCGAAGTTTATGTTCGCTCTTTACGTCGAGGTCAGGAATCACGCCGTAGATGGGAAGCCCATTGCATCCTCTGGACAGGTCAAAGCTCAACTGAGTTTCAAGCTGACACAAGGAACATATGACATTACTCCCGGTGCATGGCTGGATGAGCCGTATAGCTCGGTGCGTCTGGATGTAGGCGACACGCGTCGGCTGATTCTGGCGATTGGCGAGAATTGGATTCACGACTGGAGGATGGTAACGAATAAGAGAACCGGGCCGACCGACGCGGCGATGCTTGATTATTCTAGAGGCTTCCCACTTCTGGCGAAGGGTATTCTTGAAGTAAGCATCGTTGGCTCCGGGCGCGTTCTGCGAAAGTTAAAAGCTCGCGTCGATTGGAAGCACAACGAAAATCTAATGTTGGTCCCGATGGAAGAAGGGGAGCCGTAATGGATACACAGACGGAATTCCAAAAATTCGACGCAGTAATGAGGAAAGTACTATCGGTTTCGAAGAAAGAATTGGAGAAGCGAGAAAGGGCATGGAGACGCAAGCGGGAGCGCATGAAGGCAAAGAAAAAGCGAGTCAAACCTTGACCCGCTGTCCTCGACCTTGCCGCCGAGCGGCCCGTGTCTGGTAGTCCTTGCTCAATTTGGTTTTCCGGTAAGTTGAGCAAACGTGATGCGCTTACCGACGATCTGGCGAACGGCTAGATCGAAGCGGCCAGCGTCATCAAGTTCTTTGCGGTTGTTGAAACGAAACATTTGTTCGTCAAGGTAACGGTGAAGATGAAACGGCTCGACCGAAACATACGTGCCAGAGATGCCGCGCTTGAGCAAACTCCAGAAATTCTCAAGGCCATTCGTGTGTACGCGGCCATCTACGTACTGAGTCGCGTGGTCCACGACTTGATGAGCATAGTCCGCTGCCAGTCCTTCGTAGGACATGAGAGCATCGGAGTAGAGAGCCGCGCCAGCGGTGACGTGCTTGCGGACTTCCTCTTGCAGCACAGTCTTGCGACGGCTGGGGACCACAGAAGCGCGAATCTTTCCGCCGCGCTCCAAGATTCCCACGACAGCAGTCTTGTCCTTCGTGCCAGTTCCGGTAATTCGGCGTTTGCGCTCACTTACGTGCATATTGCGAGCCTGGCCGCCGATAAAAGTCTCATCGACTTCGACCTCGCCACCGAGTTTGCTTCCGAAGAATTCATCCTGCATCGCAAGGCGAATCCGCTGAAGCATGAACCATGCGGACTTCTGGGTGACCTTAACGTCCCGCGCAATCTCGTAACTGCTAACGCCGTTCTTACAATTCGTGAGCATCCACGTTGCGGTCAGCCATTTGTCCAGAGGAATCGGCGAATCTTCGTAGATCGTGCCGACCTTAACGGAGAACTCGCGCTTGGGATGATGGCTGCCACACTTCCAAGTGCGCCGATTCGCGTTAAAGCTAACCTTCGTCCCCTTGCAACCGGGACAGATCACGCCGTTCGGCCAACGCCGGATTGCAATGTAGTCGATGCAGTTGTCAGGATTCGAGAAGTAAACAATCGCTTCTTGAAGGCTCGTCGGTTCTTGGTTCATCTTCGTTCTCCAGTAACGAATGTATCAAAAACAGGTGGGCGAGTCAAGTAAATTGTTGCCCTAAATAGGCTGCGGCGCCTTCAATCTGAGTGTCTGCAAAACGCGCGCCACTGTCGCCATATCTGTACAGAGGAACGCAACGGAATTTCGTTTTCGGAGGCGCACGGCAAGCTGGGATGGGAAATACGGGATGCACTCGATGCGTTTGAGTGCGATGGATACCACCTTCCCACAGAGAGCGAGGATGTTGGACAATTCCCATAAGCCGACTTGAACGAAGCCGCTTTGCGGCGGACGCATGCGCGTGTCGCCGAGCCGAGAGTGGAGGTGATCTGAGCTAGTTTGTGTCGCAGAGGAGGAAGTCTCTGTGACCCATCTACGTCAGATCATGCTTGAGGAGTTACGGCGGCGCAACTACGCCGAGTCCACCATCCACGCTTACATTCACACGGTCGAGCATTTCAGTCGGCACTTCCATCGTTCGCCCGATCAGCTTGGACCCGAGCATATTCGCCAGTATCAGGCCGCGTTGTTCACGCGCTGGAAGCTGGCCCCGAACACGGTGACGCAGCGGTTAGCCGCCCTGCGTTTTTTCTATGTCCAGGTGTTGAAGCGAGGCTGGAGCGTAGCCGAGACCCCGTATCCGAAGAAGGTTCTGCACTTGCCGCAGGTGCTGAGCCAGGACGAAGTGGCGCGTTTGATCGACGCGGCAGAGTTTCCCTTTCATCGCATTCTGTTGATGACCCTCTATGCCACGGGCGCACGTCGCGCAGAAGTGGCGCACCTGAAGATCAGCGATATTGACAGCCAACGGATGGTCATTCATATCCGGGGCGGTAAGGGACGCAAGGACCGTGATGTCATGCTCAGCCCCAAGCTGCTCGATGCGCTGCGCGTCTACTGGCGCGGGCTGAAACGCAAACCCACCGACTGGCTGTTCCCCGGCAACCGATGGCATACGGCAAACTATCCTGTTACCACCAAGGTCCTCTGGACCGCCTGTCAGCAGGCCGCCGAACGCGCCGGTCTTGAGCACAAGCGCATCCATCCCCACACTCTGCGCCACTGCTTTGCCACTCATCTGCTCGAAGCCGGTGCCGACTTGCGAACCATCCAGATGCTGTTGGGGCATCGCGACCTGGAGGAAACCACGATCTATCTGCATCTCTCCCGGCGGCATCTCAGCGCTACCGGCAGTCCGCTGGATGCACTCCCGATCCGCGGAGAAGGAGAACAGACGCAGAACGCATGAACCGGCCACCTCTGGAGGTGGCCGACATCGTTCGCTGTGCAGGACAGCCCTTCATTGAACGCAGTCGCAAGTGGATCAACGGCCAACACGAAAAGGTGTTGCTCGCCATCACACGCTGCCGAACCGCCGCGCTGGGTGGACATCGCGATCAGTGCTCGGACTGCGGACATTCCGTCATCTCTTACAACTCGTGCCGCAACCGGCACTGCCCCAAGTGTCAGGGCAACGCTCGCCTGCGCTGGCTCCATGCGCGGGAACGCGAGTTGCTGTCCACCAGCTACGTGCACGTCGTCTTCACGCTGCCGCGGGAACTGGCTCCGCTCGCCTTGCAGAATAAACGGCTGATCTACAACCTACTGTTTCACGCCAGCGCTCAGACCTTGCTGGAGATCGCTCGCGATCCCCGTCACCTCGGTGCACAGATCGGTTTCTTCAGCGTGCTCCATACTTGGGACCAGCGACTGCAACATCATCCCCATGTCCACTGTGTGGTGGCCGCCGGCGGTCTCGCTCCTGACCGCTCCCGCTGGATCTCCTCGCGCCGATCCTTCTTTCTTCCCGTCAAAGTGCTCAGCCGTGTCTTCCGCGGCAAGTTTGTCTCCGGACTCAAGACCGCCTTTCAGACAGGCACACTCCAGTTCCATGGACATCTCTTACCGCTCGCGGAACCGCGTGCCTTCGCCTCGTGGCTGCGGTTACTGTTCCGTCACGATTGGGTCGTCTACTCCAAGCGGCCTTTCGGAGGACCGGAACATGTGCTGCGATATCTCGGTGCCTACACCCATCGCGTCGCCATTTCCAACAGCAGGTTGGTTGCTCTCTCCGAGGGCAACGTAACCTTTCGCTGGCGCGACTCCACTCACGGCAACAAGAAGAGGATCATGACTCTGACTGTCGATGAGTTCATGCGCCGCTTCCTGCTGCACTTGCTGCCGCGCGGCTTTATGCGCATTCGCAACTTCGGATTTCTCGCCGACTTATGGCCACCGTCACTGGAAGCCCGTCCTAGCTAGAGGCATAGCTTTCTGGCTAGGCCGTCACTCAGGCAAAAATCGGTGAAGGCGTTAGTGTGTTGGCTCGTTTTGGGACCTCTTCCCGTTCTGAACTTCAACAATTCACGAAGGGTCACGTCTTGTATGTTCTCAGTGGAATCGCAAAGGAATTGAGACTAGAGATCAAGTATTGCCACGACCTAACCATTCGCTGCCAGGGAGTGGTATATCTGCTCGTTAGGTTCTGATGAGGGTCGAGCGAACTGACGTTACTTCCCCCGCTGCCTTGACTCAGCAGGAACCAAATGGTTGAGTGGTGCCCGTGACCGCGAGAGTGTCATGTCCAATCAACTGGTTGTATTCACACTTGACGCACAGCACTACGCCCTTCAACTGACAACTGTCCAGCGAGTCGTGCGCATGGTGGAGGTCACCGCTTTACCAAGAGCACCAGAGATTGTGCTCGGAGTGATCGACCTTCGGGGAAACCTCATTCCGGTAATGAGTATGCGGAAACGATTCGGCTTGCCCGAGCCCGAAACCAGTTTGAGCGATCAGCTTATCGTGGCGGACATGGCTACGCGGACGGTTGCCCTGGTCGTGAACTCGGTCACCGGAGTTGTAGAACGGACGGCAGAGGAGGTTACGGACGCCGAGAGGATCGTGCCAGGCGCGAAATACGTTGCAGGCATGACGAGATTGGAAGGCGGCATTTTATTCATTCATGACCTTAATCGCTTTCTCTCGAAGAAGGAACAGAATGAGCTGGAAGGTGTCTTGAGCCAAGCAGCGGGAAGAGGATGAGCGCAAAGATCTCAGACTCGGTGCTTTTGCAACTCAGCGAGTTTGTCGCAGCGCATCTCGGTTTGCACTTTCCCAAAGACCGTTGGCTCGATCTTCAGCGTTCGGCGGCCGGCGCCGCCCAAGATTGTGGTTTTCGGCAACCCGACTTGGGCCGCTACATCGAGGGACTATTGTCACCCGCCTTCACCCAAAAGCATCTGGAAGTGTTGGCCAGCCACTTAACGGTTGGCGAGACTTATTTTTTCCGGGAGAAACGCAGCCTGGAAATCTTGGGAGAACGCGTCATGCCGGAGCTGATTCGTGCGCGCGCCGGCTTGGGCACGCCGATCCGGATTTGGAGCGCAGGCTGCGCTACCGGCGAGGAGCCCTATTCTGTCGCGATTACGCTCAGCCGGTTGAGGGCGGGCCTGACGAACTGGAACGTCGAGATTCTGGCAACCGACCTGAATGCCAAATCGCTGCAGAAAGCCTCCGTCGGAGCCTATGGAGAGTGGTCTTTCCGCGGCACTCCGGCATGGGTTCGGCGCACCTATTGTGAGGCGGTCGAGAACGATCATTGGGTCATTTCCCCGGCCATCAAGAAGATGGTGCGTTTCGCACAGCTCAACTTGATGGATGACGCCTATCCTCCGCTCTCGAACTCCACCAACGGCTTCGAGGTGATCTTCTGTCGGAATGTGCTTATGTACTTTTCTCCCGACGGAATGAAGAAGGTCATCCGGCAGCTCTACCGGTCTTTAGCGACGGATGGATGGTTGATCGTAAGCGCAACCGAAACTTCCCACGATCTTTTCTCAGAGTTCGCAACCGTCAGTTTTGGCGACGCCACGTTTTATCGAAAGTCACCCACACATCCCCCAATCAAGCTCTCTTTCCCTGTACCTGAGTTCGGCGAGAACAGGTCGGTCGTTCCGTTGCCGGAGTGGGCCATGCCAGCCCTGGAGCCGACGCAAATCTCGGGCGACGAAATCCGCCGCGAGGCTTCCGGCAACGAGGCCGGTTCGGAAAGTATGGCTCCACCGGCGGTCTCCTACCGACAGGCCTTGGCGCTTTATGAACAGGGGCGTTATGAGGACATGGAGCAGATGATCGTCACGCTTCCATCCGAAGACGGGGATTACGCATCGGCCATGCTTCTGTTGGCGAGAGCCTACGCCAACCAGGGAAAACTCGCTGCGGCTATCGCCTGGTGTGACAAGGCAATTGCGGCAGACAAGCTGGCGGCCCGTGCCCACTATCTGCGGGCCACGATTCTGCAAGAACAAGGTTGCTTGCCCGAGGCCCTCCTCGCGCTCAGGCAGGCGGTGTACGCGGAACCTCACTTTGTGTTGGGACACTTCACCCTGGGCAATCTTGCCTTAAAGCAGGGGAGGGGCAAGGAATCCGAAAAGCACTTCGAGAATGCCCGGTTGCTCTTGGCGCAATGTGAACCAGAAGACATTGTGCCGGAGTCGGAGGGTCTTTCAGTCGGCAGGCTGAGAGAAATTATCGGTCTTCGTTCCGCAACAGGCCCGAAATCTCGAACGAAGCAGACGGTTGGTCTATGCATTTAGAAGGCGCCATACCGAAATCGCTCGTCGCGGTTGCTCCCGACGGTGGACACAAAGGCGATCTGGACTGGGTCGGACTGCACCGTCGCCTGGACGCCAGCCAGGAGGCCCTGAATCGAAGACTGAGTCCCAGCCACGGAGAGAAGCAACAAATCCTTCGGGCGCGGGCCCGGTCCTTGGCTGAGAGCGGCAAGAAAGAAGCACGGTCTCCGGACCTTCTCCTGGAGGTTGTGGAGTTCGTCCTGGGACCCGAGCACTATGGCATCGAGTCAAGCCATATTCGCGAAATCTACCCGCTCAGCGAATTCACGCCGTTGCCGTGCACGCCGGCTTTTGTCCTGGGTCTGGTCAATGTCCGGGGACAGATTCTTTCCATCATCGACATCAAGAAGCTGTTCGATCTGCCCGAGAAAGGCCTTACCGACTTGAACAAGATCATTATCGTGCATGCCCGTCACATGGAACTCGGCATTTTGGCTGACGCCATTCTTGGCGTGCGGTCGATCGTTCTGGAAGAACTGCACCCTGCTCTTCCCACTCTGACCGGCATCCGCGCGGATTATCTGAGGGGGATTACGAAAGATCCGCTGGTGGTGCTCGACGTAGAGAAAATCCTCTCTGACGAAAAACTTCTGGTGAACGAGGTAGTAAACGCCGCGACGTAAGCCTTGCGGTTGCGAAAGGAAGAACTGCAATGAGGTGGTCGATTGGGAGCAAGATTGGGAGTGGCTTCGGGCTCGCCCTAGTGGCGCTCATGGTTGTCGGTGCGGTCTCTTATAACAGCACGGCCAAGCTCATCGACTCCGCCAAGTGGGTCGGGCACACACATGAGGTACTCAATGGACTCGACGACTTGTTGTCCGGAATGAAGGATGCGGAGACGGGGCAACGCGGCTACGTCATCACTGGCGAAGCCCGCTATCTGGAACCGTACCAGGGAGCGCGTGAGGTGGTCGATCAGAAACAGAAATCTCTGCGGGAATTGACGGCCGACAACCCTGTCCAGCAGCAGCGGCTCACCGCCATCGAGCCCCTGGTTGCCAGCAAGTTCGCTGAGTTGCAAGAAACCATCGACCTACGGAGGACAAAAGGGTTCGGACCAGCCGAGCAGGTGGTGGTTACAGACAGAGGAAAGAATGCGATGGATTCCATCCGAAAGTTGGTTGGCGAGATGCAGGAAGAAGAAACCCGGTTATTGGCCAAGCGGTCCGCTGAGGAGAAAGACCGCGCGCAGAGGACCGAGATGACTATCATTCAAGGGAGCCTGTGCGCGTTCGTGCTTCTGGGCCTGTCCGGCGTGTGGCTTACGCGAAACATCGCCGTCCCGCTCGGGGAAGTTTCGGCGGCGGCGCAGAAGATCGCCACTGGGGACCTGTCGGTCAGCGTAATTTCCAACGGCCGGCGAGATGAGATCGGAATCCTGGCTGCGACCTTCACGGAGATGACGGGATCGCTGAGACAAATGGCGGGCGTCGCCGAGCAAATCTCCGCCGGTGATCTTACGGTCGAGGTGAAACCGAAATCGGACAAAGACGTTTTGGGAAAGGCTTTTGTGGTTATGGTGGAGAAACTCCGGCGGGTCATCGGAGAGATGCAGGAATCGATCGGCATCCTTTCGTCCTCCGCGCAGCAGATTGTCGCTACCACCACGCAAGTGGCCTCGGCGGCGACAGAGACCGCCGCCGCAGTCACGGAAACGACGGCCACCGTCGAAGAAGTAAAGCAAACGGCGCAGCTGGCTACGCAGAAAGCGAAGTTTGTGTCCGAGAGCGCCCAGCGGGCAGCTCAGGTTTCCGAGAGCGGGAAGAAATCGGCTGCGGAGTCGATTGATGTAATGAAGAAAATCCGGGAACAGATGGAATCCATCGCCGAAAGCATCGTCCGATTGAGCGAACAGAGCCAGGCCATCGGGGAGATCATGCTCTCCGTCAACGACCTGGCGGAACAGTCGAACCTGCTGGCGGTCAATGCCTCCATCGAAGCCGCAAAGGCGGGGGAACAAGGCAGGGGCTTCACCGTGGTCGCGCAAGAGGTGAGAAATCTTGCCGACCAGTCGAAGCAGGCAAGCGTTCAAGTACGAAGCATTTTGAATGACATTCAGAAAGCTACGAATGCCGCCGTGATGGTGACCGAGCAAGGCAGCAAGGCGGTGGACGCCGGAGTGAAGCAGTCCACACAGGCGGGCGAATCGGTCCAGAAGCTGGGTGAGAGCATAGCGGAAGCGGCCCAAGCCGCGACCCAGATTGCGGCTTCGAGCCAGCAACAGATGGTAGGCATGGACCAGGTAGTGCAAGCTATGGAAAACATTAAAGTCGCAAGCGCGCAGAACGTGGCCAGCACCCGGCAAACCGAAACCGCGGCCAAGAGCATTGAGGAGCTAGGGCGAAAACTTACCGAGCTGGCGGCCTTGTACAAGGTCAATGAGCGAAGCATGGCAGCCCGGGCTAACTGAGCGACGCTATGGGACCAAAGGACAAAGAGCTGCTCAAGAAGCTTCTTGTGACCTTCAAGGTGGAGGCAGAGGAACACCTCCACGCCATTTCCTCAGGCCTGATCGAACTGGAGAAGGCATCTTCACCTGAGAAACAGGGCGAGATCGTGGAGAGGGTGTTCCGGGAAGCACACAGCTTGAAAGGCGCTGCCCGCGCCGTCAATTTGGTTCAAGGCGAAGAGGAGTGCCAGTCGCTGGAAAGCCTGTTCGCCCAGCTCAAGTCCCGAGAGATGACGCTCTCACCGGAGCTGTTCGACCATCTTCATCAGGCGGTGGATGTTCTCAGCGCACTGTTTTCCGCCAGCAGTGCGGAGGATGCCCTGGCGGACGATGCCCGGGCGTCCCACGTGCCAGAAGTTCCCGAACCGGCGCGGCAGATTCCTGAGAATGTTCCCGCGCCGCCACGTATCCGGGATGAAAAGCAGGGGCTGTCCGAGACCCTGAGAGTCCCCGCATTCAAACTGGACTCTCTTCTCCGTCAGGCCGAAGAGTTGATTCCGATCAAGGCGACAGCCGCTCAGCGGGCAACTGAAGTTCGAGAAGTCTGCCAGACATTGGCAGCTTGGGAAGCGGACTGGAGAAAGGTCAAGCCGCACGCGCATGCCATGCAGACTCTCGCCGACGGGGGCCAGCGCACCAACGCGCAGACACGTCCATCCAACGGACAATCGCCAACCAGAGAACAGATTGCGAAGGTTTCTGGCTTTCTTGATCGCAATGCGACCATTCTGCGCTCCGTCCAGAACAAACTTGTCAAGTTAGCCCAAGATCTGGAAAGCGGTCGCCGGACACTCGACCGGAAAGTGGATGAATTGGTGGAAGACACAAAACGGGTTTCGACCATCCCCTTTTCAGCGCTGCTCGAATCTTTCCCGAAGCTGGTACGCGACCTGTGCCGGGACTGCGGGAAGGACGCCGATTTGCTGATAACCGGCGGCGAGATCGAAGCGGACCGGCGGATCTTGGAGGAAATGAAAGACCCGCTCATTCATCTGCTAAGAAACTGCGTGGACCATGGCGTTGAGCGCCCAAAGCAACGGGAAGAAAGAGGGAAACCGGCGCGCGCGACCATCCACCTCGCCATTTTCCTCAAGAGTACGGACAAGGTCGAAATTATTGTCTCGGACGACGGCGCGGGTATTGATGTACAGAAAGTGCGCGCGGCGGCAGCCAAGCTGGGACTTACATCCCAGGAAGATACTGTGAAGATGGATGAGCGGCAAGCAGCATCTCTGATCTTCAAGTCCGGTGTCTCTACCAGCCCGATGATCACGGAAGTCTCTGGCCGGGGCTTGGGACTGGCCATCGTGCGGGAAAAGGTCGAAAGGGTTGGCGGATCGGTGTTGATGGAAAGCAAGCTGGGGACGGGGACAACTTTCCGGCTCATACTGCCCCTCGCCCTCGCCAGGTTTCGAGGAATCCTGGTGCGGGTGGGCGAGAGTTTGTTCGTGCTCCCAACTCGACACGTGCAAAGGGTGCTGCGAGTGAGCCGCGATGAAATCAAGAGCGCGGAAAACCGGGAGACCATCGAGATCGACGGACACGCCGTTTCGGCCGTCCGCCTAAACGATGCTTTTGAGATTACTCAGAAACCTTCCGATTCTGATCCGAAGCGGAAAATGCCCGTGTTGGTCCTTGCCTGGGCGGGCGAGCAAATCGGATTTATCGTCGACGAGATCCTTGATGAGCAGGAAGTCCTCGTAAAGAGCCTGGGCAAGCAGTTGCGGCGAGTACGCAACATTGCCGGCGCTACAGTCCTTGGCAGTGGGAAAGTATTGCCAGTCCTTAACGTTGCCGACTTGATGCAATCGGCGGTGAACATGGCCCACGGCGCTGCGCGGCATGAGGCCCGTGAATCCCCCAAGTCCATCCTGGTTGCCGAGGACTCTATCACCGCCCGCACTCTGCTGAAGAACATCCTGGAGTTCGCCGGTTACAAGGTGAAAACCGCGGTCGACGGCGTGGAGGCCCTGAGCGCGCTGGCGAACGAGGGTTTTGACTTGGTTGTCTCGGATGTCGAAATGCCGAGGATGGGTGGCTTTGATCTTACCGCAAAGATCCGGGCCGATAAGCGACTCTCCGAGTTGCCGGTGGTGCTGGTAACAGCGCTCGAATCCCGGGAGCACCGCGAGCGTGGAGTTGATGTTGGGGCCAACGCGTACATCGTGAAAAGCAGTTTCGATCAGGGCAACCTCCTGGAGGTTGTCCGCCGGCTGATCTGAAGTTCAGGAGCAAGGAATGATTCGAGTTCTGGTGGTTGAAGACTCACCCACGGTGCGGGAGTTATTGCTGCAGATTCTCCGCTCTGATTCGGCGATCGAAGTAGTAGGCACGGCCGAGACCGGGGAAGAAGCACTCGAAGCTGTGGAACGCACCAGACCTGACGTCATTACCATGGATGTCCACATGCCCAAAATGAATGGATTCGACGCTACCCGGCGCATTATGGAAAGCCATCCCACGCCAATTGTTATCGTGAGTGGGACGGCCGACATTACCGACACGACGAAAGCGTTCCGGGCCATCGAAGCCGGGGCTCTGGCGGTATTGCAAAGGCCAAATGGGATGGGTCATCCAGCGCACGAGAAGACGGCAGACGAACTGGTGCGAACTGTGAAGCTGATGTCGGAAGTAAAGGTGATTCGACGCTGGCCGCGCTCCCGGCCGGTGGAAATCCCCCCTGATGTTTCGGTTTGCACAGAATTCCGACGCAAAGCCGCACAAACGCATGTCAGTCTTGTGGCGATCGGGGCTTCGACCGGCGGTCCCCCAGTGCTGCAGGCAATCCTGGCGGCACTGCCGAGAGATTTCTCCGTTCCTGTGCTAATCGTGCAACACATCGCGCCGGGGTTTACCCAAGGTTTTGCCGATTGGCTCGCACAATCCTCGAGTCTCCCGGTTCAGATACCCGTCCACGGCCAGCCGGTCCTGCCGGGGCACGTGTACGTGGCCCCGGACAGTTTTCACATGGCAGTTGGTCCCCAAGGCCAGATCCACCTCAACACAGATGAACCGGAGAATGGCTTGCGTCCATCGGTCTCGCACTTATTTCGTTCGGTTGCCCATGCCTATGGTTCGAGGGCGGTCGGCGTGCTACTCACCGGAATGGGCAGGGACGGAGCCTGGGAGTTGAAACTGATGAAGGAGCAAGGTGCCGTGACGATTGTGCAAGACAAGGAGACCTCCGTCGTGCACGGTATGCCAGGAGAGGCGATAAAAGCGGGCGGGGCAACCTATGTTCTTCCTCCGGAGAAGATTCGTATGGCGCTAACAAGTCTGGCGGCAGGCAACAAAGCTCTAGAGACCGGCAATATATTCCTGGGAAGTTATCTCTCAGGGAAGTAGTGCAGGAAGCAGGAGACCCATGGGCGATTCTAGTGAAAGTCGTATCAACAAAGTGACGATACTCATTGCAGAAGACAGTCCCACCCAGGCCGAGAAGTTGAGTCATTACCTGAGTGCGCGGGGACATGGCGTAACCGTCGCGAGAAACGGGAAGCTGGCGTTGGCGGCGGCGCTCGAAAACAAGCCGGCGATCGTCATTACCGACGTGGTCATGCCCGAGATGGACGGATATAGTCTGTGCAAGCAGATCAAGGCTTCGCCCACTCTTAAGGATGTTCCCGTTGTCTTACTAACATCTCTTTCCAGGCCGCAAGACATCATCAAGGGATTGGAGTGCGGTGCCGATAGCTTCATCCGCAAGCCCTACGAAGAAAAGTATCTGCTTTCACGGGTTGACTACATTTTGACGAACCGGGAGATGCGAAGGACGGAGCGCTTGCAGGTGGGGGTGCAACTGCTGTTTGGCGGTCAAGCGCACTTCATCACCGCGGAAAAACAACAGATTCTCGATCTATTGATCTCAACTTATGAAGGCGCCATCCAGATCAACGAGGAACTCGAACTCAAGCAGCGGGAACTCCAGCAGGCAAATGGGGACCTGGAAGCGAGGGTGGCAAAGCGGACCGTCGAACTGGCCCAAGCCAACCAGCAATTGAAGACTGAACTGGGGGAGCGCAAACGGGCAGAAGAAGAGGTTAAGCGGCTGAACGAGGACCTGGAACGCCGCGTGGTTGAACGCACCGCGCAGCTGGCGGCCGCGAACGAAGAATTAGGGGCTTTTTCCTATTCGGTTTCCCATGACCTTCGAGCACCTTTACGACATATCAGTGGCTTTACCCAGACATTGATGGAGGATTACAGCTCTCAACTGGAACCTGAGGCCAAGCGCCAGTTGACGCGCATTCAAGAGGGTGCTGGCAAAATGGCCCGGATGATCGACGATATGCTTAACCTCTCCCGCCTCGATCGTCATGAAATGGTTTTGAGTATGACCTCGCTGGACTCGGTGGTAGAGAACGCCATCATTGACCTCAAGCCTGAGTCTGCGGGGCGGGAAATCGAATGGCATATCGGTTCGCTCCCCTCCGTCGATTGCGACCCAGGATTGATGCAACAAGTGTTCGCGAACCTCTTGTCCAATGCCGTGAAATATTCTCGCCGCCGAGAGCGAGCGGTGATCGCGATCAACCAGATGACCGTCGACGACCAAATCGTAATTTACGTTCGCGACAACGGTGCCGGCTTTGATCCAAGACACGCCGACAGGCTTTTCGGAGCCTTTCAGCGGCTTCATAATGCGGACGAATTTGAAGGCACCGGAGTGGGACTCGCGACTGTGCAGCGCATCATTCGCAAGCACGGGGGTCGCATTTGGGCTGAAGCGGAGCCCGGCAAGGGAGCGACGTTTTATTTCACGCTGGGCGCAGCAAACTCGGCCATCTGCGAAACAGGAAACCCTCAATCCAGCAAAACAGATGATGTCGGGACACAGGGTCGCGGCGCTTCTGCTGGCAGGTAATCCGCAGACTCGGAATTGCCGGATCACTGTTGCTGTGGCCACTTAGTTGCAATGAATAAAATGGAGGTAAATCCGATGGCGAAACCGAAAGTACTCCTGGTCGATGACAATCATGATGACATCTTCCTCACGCGAAGGTCGCTGGAAAAGAATGCCTGTCACGTAGTTGAAGCCATCGGTGTCAACGAAGCTCTCCATCAGATTGACACTCAGTCCTTCGATGTTCTCATCACTGATCTTCACATGCCGGACCCGGGCGATGGTTTCGCAGTGGTAACCGCCATGCGTCACGCTCAACCCGAGGTGTTGACACTGGTGGTCAGCGGTTATCCCGACGTGAAAAAAGCCATGACCGCTATTCTTCTGCAGGCCGATGAGATTCTAGTAAAGCCCTTCGACGTCGAGAAGCTTTCCGAACTCATAGGCAAGAGACATCTGAAAGTTAAATCTTTTCCAAAACCAACCCGCGAAAATGTCGCCTCTATTCTGGATCGTGACGCCACCATCACAATGCAACGGTGGTTGTCACGAGTGGAAAGCGTAACAGAATTGACTACCCTTCCGCTCACGGCGGACGAGCGCACAGCCCATCTTCCCGAAATGATCAGGGACATCACCACGCGTCTGCGTGCATTACGCGTCCAGGAGGCAATTGCCACCCCCTCTGCCGCGGCGATAGCGCACGGCAAACTCCGCCGCAACCAAGGCTACACTGCGCCCCTGCTGGTGCAGGAGTCACGGATCCTGCAAGTGTGCATCTTCGAGACCATCCAGCGTAACTTGGCCAACCTAGATTTCAGTTTGGCACTGCCGGACATCATGCTGATTGCGGACGAGGTGGACTCTCAGCTGACACAGAGCATCGACAGCTTTCTAATGATGCAGCGGGGCGTAGCGGCCTCAGGGTCCGCCTAAACGCGACGAACTTTCGGCGGACTTGCCTTCCGCTTGAGAAACTGGACACGTGGGGTAATCCAGGCGGGATTGTCCTTTTTCTGCCGAGCGACGAGCGATGCAGAAGTTGGCTGTGTTCTCGGAGTTCATACCGACAAACGCGCTTGTGACTACCGAAGTATCAAACTTCTATTGACTGGCCAGAAACGGGCTTAGGGGAAACTTCGCAGGTGCAGTTTGAATTTATGGAATCACGGGAATGGTAAGCGTATTGCCTCGTTCGCTTGACACCTCTTCGCCGAGATCCCGGTTCATACCCGGCGCTTGGCCGCCAAACTCAATAAGCAAGCCCAAGGAAGCTCGCGCATGTTCCACTTCGATCGTCGTTTTCTGTTGCCGGATCCCGTTCTCGTAGACAGCAAAATTCTGCCGACGGATGTTGGGAATGAAGTATCCGTTAGGATCCTGCACGAGCAACTTAATGGTAACCGTCCGGATCGAAGTGAATTTCCGTTCTCTGCTTGCCCTCGCTTCCCTTGAACAGCGGCGACGCCGGCCGGTTGGGCGTCTGGATCTGTCCCGCTGAGCGCCTCTCGGAATCCTGTGAGTTAGTCTCGGAAGTCCCTCCACGCGGAGTCTGCGCCGCAGCCGCCGTGGCTAACAGCAAAGAGAGCAGCGCGATTCCTAGGATGTTCTTTCTACTCGCCATCGGTCGTATCGTCTTCGTTGCACGCGGCCCCTTACAGATCCTGTTCCCGTCTTTTCGCTCGCAGCGACGGGGTTGTTCTGCACGCTGAAGACACTTGGGGCTCATTGGCATTCCCTCAAAAGAGATTCTGCCACCAGCCTTGTGCCAGCATCTGAGCAGGCTAACGCGCTTAACAATTCCCATATGGCTTCCTCGCAGCGCTCCGCGCGCCATTCAAATCCGCAGACAAGGAGATACAAAGGGTCCACCCCGCTGCCTCCCATCGCTTTTGAGGATGAAACTGCACGATATCTGTCCCGATCGATCCTTGGCCTTCCGGCGGGGTGCCGTTCTCAGCAAGCAGTCTTCGGGATGCCGACATGAGCGGAAATGGATCCAGCATCAAGTCTTGGCCCACCGCAGTCGTCGTCCAAAGCATCTGAATGTGCATATTCATCACGCTTGCACATGTTAACGATGGGTGAGTTTGGCAACAATTGATCGTGAGAGCGACCTCTGCTTGCGAAGGGACATCTAGAGCCGGGTAGGCTTTGGGGCTTAAGTGTTCCTACTACCCCGGAGGTAGCCTGTCGAGGCGACCCGCATCCTGCCCGATCTGATAGCGATCGTCCAGACAGAATCGTTACACTGTAAGTGCCAGAGCAAACACACGTTGACAGATTGAATGCGCGGCGCAGATGGAGTCCTTGAGCTGAAGGGGGTGGGTTCCGGTCACAGCTCCGTAAGTGGAGCATGAAGCGTGGACCCCTCTGTCAGGATAACCGCCCGCTCGATAAAACCTTCCAGTTCCGTGACGTTACCCGGCCAGTCCGATTTCATCAGAACATTCATGATTTCAGTGGGCACGGTTACGATGCGCTTGTTCATGCGGCGAGCGAATTTCTGCACAAAATAGCGCACCAGCAGGGGGATATCTTCGCGGCGTTCGCGCAGAGAGGGAACTCGGAGGGTAGCTGCGTTTAGCTGTTTGTACAGATCTTCGCGAAGTCGATGCGGCCCAGGTTTTGCCAGATCGTGACGACTGGATGCGATCCAGCGCACATCTACCCGGATGATACGCGCGCTGCCCAGTGGTTCAAATTCCTGGCTATTCAGCACGCGAAGCAGCTTAGGCTGAAGGTCCAGCGGCACCCGTGCGAGCTCTTGCAGGAAGAGCGTGCCCTTATTTGCCAATTCGAGCCGACCAGTTGTCTGGCTGATGGCGCCCTCTATACTTTTCTTTTGATGTCCGAATAGCTCGCTTTCCAGTTGTCCCTCCGGAGTCGTCGCACAATTGACCTTCACGAAGCTATGGTTCTTTCTGCCGCCGATGCGATGAATCGCGCGGGCAAGGGACTCCTTACCGGAACCGGCTTCACCGAGAATCAATACTGGGGCGTTGCCAGGCGCTACTTTTCTCGCTAGCGTCAGCACCGCCTTCAACAGTGGACTCTGGCCGACGATCCCATCAAAGTCAGGTTCAGAATGAACTTCACCCTGCATTTAAAGTTGCCTCCCGAGGGGACGATTAGTTTTCAGGCTCTTTATTGCGTTGTTGGTTCTCATACTCTTCGCGAGAAATTCCCAGCTTCTGCATTCTGGACTGCAAGGTTGTCCTTTTCAGACCCAGTCGTGCCGCCGCTCCGCGTGGCCCGCTGAGCACTCCGCCGGTTTCACGCAGCACACGAACAATGGTCTCGCGCCGCAGGTTTTCCAGCGTGCCATCGTTGAGGGAGTCTTGCGGAGATAGGCTCAATTCGCTCAGTGGAACCGTCAGAATCGGGCCCTGTGAGAGGATCACTGAGCGCTCGATGATGTTCTCCAGTTCCCTCACATTCCCCGGCCACGTCCAGTTCACCAATGCATTCATGGTTTCCGCGGGGATAGTTTCGATCTGCTTCTTCATACGGCGAGCGAAGTGCTGTACGAAATAGCGCACCAGAAGAGGAATGTCTTGTTTTCGCTCCTGCAGCGCCGGCATGCGGATGGGAAACACACTTAGGCGGTAGTACAGATCACTTCGGAATTGCCGGCTGGCTATACTCTGCGCCAGATCCCGGTTCGTGGCCGCGATTAGCCGCACATTGACGCGGATGGTACGGGTGCTGCCCAGACGCTCGAATTCCTGGTCTTGCAGCACTCGCAATAACTTCGGCTGCATTTCCAGTGGGATCTCTCCGACCTCATCCAGAAAGAGAGTTCCTTTATCGGCCAATTCGAGACGCCCGATCTTCTGGCTAACTGCGCCGGTAAACGCGCCCTTCTCGTGCCCGAATAACTCGCTTTCCAGCAGTCCTGTAGGAATCGCCGCACAATTAAGTTTGATGAAGTTTGCATTCTTGCTGGAACTCATCCGGTGGATTGCACGTGCGATCAGTTCCTTGCCCGTCCCCGTCTCTCCCAGAATCAGCACCGTGGCATCGCTGGGGGCTACGGTTCTGGCTTCGTTTAGCACTCGTTTGAGCGCCGCGCTCTCGCCCACAATCTCTTCGAAGTTCCGTTCAGAGCGGATTTCATCTTCCAGATAGAGCTTCTCCTTCGTCAGTTTGTCTTTGAGGTTCGCGATTTCACGGTAGGCGCGAGCATTGTCCAGCGCGACGGCTACTTGCGCCGCCACGTGCTCTAAGAACTCGATATCCTCGCCTATGAAGGCGCTGTGTTCCTTGCT
Source organism: uncultured Acidobacteriaceae bacterium (assembly GCA_963789875.1). Lineage (GTDB taxonomy): Bacteria > Acidobacteriota > Terriglobia > Terriglobales > Acidobacteriaceae > Sulfotelmatobacter. The sequence continues at coordinate 67,916 of CAWBMI010000006.1, forward strand.
AGCCAGATTTAAAGTGCCCAGACTACCGTTGTGCGTGACCAATGGAATGCAGCAAAGTGATTGGATTCCCTGGTCGAGCATCTGGCTAACAAAGGCGGACTGCATCGCCAAGAGATCCTCGCGGCTAAAGGCTTTGGTCTTTCCTTCTACCAAAGCCTGACCAGCGGGAGTCTCATTAACGGGGAACGTCGTATCCGTCCCGAGAAGTCCCTGCATCAAGGGAGAATCGAGCGGATACAGCGATAGCGCTTGAGCTGCCTTGTCATAAACGGCCACACTGGCATACTCGTGCCCGATAACCCTCCGCATGATCTCGGAAACTTCATGGAACAGGCTCTCCAAGTCCCGGTTGATCATTAACGTGGCATTGATCTCCAGCAGCACGTGGAGCCGTTCCTTCTCCCGCTGTAAAGCTTCGCGCGTGAGCGCGTTCTCCACGGCCAGGGCTACCAGTTGGGTCACCCGTTCCAGCAACCGTAGATTCGCTTCGCTATAGGCATTTGCCCGGAAACTGCCCAGGCCCAAAGCTCCCAAGCGTTTATCCGCAGTCGTCAGGGGCAAGGCACAGTACGACCGTATTCCTTTCTCTCTAAGCAGATTCACTACGAAGGGGAACCGAGTTTCAGCGTTTAGATCAGGAACCACCAGGGGCTGCTGGGTTTGCCAGGCGATACCGCCGGGCGAGTCAGCGATCGGACCCTCGATTGGCGGGCCGGCAAGGTCATTGCCCTCCAGAACATGGAGACGCATAACATTTCTCCGGGGATCATGAAGCGCGAAGTTGGTGAATTCGGCTCCTGCCCTCTTGCCCAGTCGTTCTGCCACTGCAGCAAAGAGTTCTGGCAAGTTTCGATGGAGGACCATGAGGTCCGTCACTTCGATAAGTACCTCGTGATGATCGACCTCAGCAGGGCCCGAGTTCACTTGTGGTTCTAAGTTCGATGACATGGGGCGCCTCACCCGCGCGGCCAAGGGAATGCTCTATTGCGTAAGGGGCCTAAGAACATGCCAGTGGTCAAGGCGTTGTATCCCCCTCGGCAAGTTTCAGGGCTGAGTGAATTCCCTTGAGCAAGGCTTCCTCTTCGAACGGCTTAGTCAGGAAGGCCACTGCTCCGGCTCCGAGTGCTTGAGCCCGGATTTCCTCATCCGGGTGAGCGGTGATGAAAATGATCGGAATGCAGTAACCTGCAGCCGCCAAGTGACTTTGTAGTTGCAGACCATTCATGCCTGGCATTTGCACGTCGAGAACAAGACATGACGTAATTCGTAAACTGCCGAAACACAGGAATTCCTCTCCAGAGGCGAAGACCTCAACCGTAAAGCCGAACGATTTGATCAGTCTTCCGGTTGCCTTGCGGACCGAGGCATCATCGTCAATCAGCGACAGAACTCGAATCCTTGGCAACTCTCCCTCCGCTGCTCAGTCGCTAAAGTAGCAGCGGGCGCGACCCGGAATCTATTGGGCGCTGGTACAGATGGGCCATCCGTTCGGAAGGACAAGCTGTACGAAGGTTCAGGGCAGCTTTGTGATGAGAATCCTATTCAGTCAGCCATTGGACCGAGTCAGATCGTTCCGGTCTGTCGATCTTTATGCGAGCGGAGGGAATTTTGCAACAGCGATGACATGCGCTCTAATTTGCTTTCCATCGCTCCGCCTCGGGTGTAAATTGGCACCACTCATCTACGGGCACCTTCCTGCCCTGGTTGATTTGCGGCTAGAAGCTCGTGCGAAACGACAGAGAGAGTGCTTCATGTCATGTGCGGCTTCAGAGGGAGGGGGCATGGCTGCGGAGAAATGCCAACACCCCAATCAGGTAAGCGGTGTGGTGGACTTAGACGTTTCGCGCCTGGAGACTCCGGCGGATCACTCTGTTTATTCAGTGGAAGTCTCAATCGTCGTATGTGAAGAGTGCGGGCACGTAGAACTATCCGCGAAGTCTCACCGTGCGCTCTGCGATTGGCTAAGGAAAAGGAGCTGAGGAGTGGCGAGCCGGAGTTCCTCGGCCCGCTACTGATCGAGTGTGGCTGCGATGCAGACATTCGTTCGCGGCAGTGTAAGCGTCGTATAGATCTTGTGCCCAGTTTTTCAGGCTGGTTCCTGTAAAGGTTTGGAGTCTCACACGAACTTGCGAAGGAGATCTTTCGTGATGATCTCTGCAAACGCGGCGCTCCCCGGCTACTACGATCATGGCGAAGTGGCGCGCTCAGTATTTATAGCCATCGCCGCCTCCTACGTCGCACTCGACCTTACAGGACGCCTAACCGCCGCACGCGGCTGGATGCGTTCAGCATGGCTGAGCGGTGGCGCGGTTGCAATGGGCCTCGGCATCTGGGCGATGCATTTCAAGGGGATGTTGGCCTTCCACCTGCCGCTGCCCGTCGAATATCACTGGCCGACAGTTCTAGTCTCGCTCTTGGTGGCCATCTACGCCTCCGCCTTCGCGTTGTACGTGTCGAGCCGCCACAAGATGGGCTGGCGTGAAGCCTTTGCCGGCAGCCTCATCATGGGCGCTGGCATCACCGGCTTGCACTACACCGCCATGGCTGCAATGAGATTGCCGGCTGTCACCCGTTTTTCTCCCCTTCTGGTGGCGTGTTCCATCTTGCTCGCAATCTTGTTTTCTCTAGTTGCTCTGCTGATGGCGTTCGGTCTACGAGACGAGACCCGATGGAGTGTTCCGCGAAGGCTGGGCAGCGCCATATTGATGGGAGTGGCTGTCTCCGCCATGCATTACACCGGCATGGCTGCCGCAAGCTTCATCCCCGCCTCGCCTCCGGATCTTTCCTATGCCGTCAGTATCTCTCCACTTGGCAACAACGGAATTGCAATCGTGACTCTGATCGTGATTGTGGCTGCCATCACGACATCGTCCGTGGACAGACGGATGCGCACCGAATTTGAACGGCGTGCCGACGAGGCCTTGCAGGAAGCGCAGGCCAAGCTTGTCCGCGTCACCCGTGTACATGCGATGGGAGAACTGGCGGCAGCCATCGCCCACGAGGTCAACCAGCCTCTCACTGCGATCGTCACCAACGGAAATTTCTGCTTGCGTGAATTGGCTAGTGGAGGGAATCTTGAGGAGGTGCGGGAGGCAATTGCAGAGATCGTGAACGACGGAACGCGCGCCAGCACCGTCATTTCACGAATTCGCACTCTGCTCGTGAAGGGCGCTCCTGAGAGAGCGGAACTGGACATCAATGAGGTCATTCATGCAGTCACTGGTCTCATTCGCAGCGAGTTTGCCCGAAACCGTATTTCCCTGCTGACTGATTTAACTCCTGATCTTCGCGTTCGAGGCGACCGCGTGCAACTGCAGCAGGTCTTGATTAACCTGATTATGAACGCGGTTGAAGCAATGCGTACCTCGACAGGAAGGACGCGGGAAATTCTGATTAGGTCCGCAAAGAACCCGAATGGTGTTTTGGTCCAAGTTCAAGATTCTGGACCAGGAATGGAGCCGGAGGTGGCAGACCGCATCTTCGAACCATTCTTTACCACAAAATCCGAGGGCATCGGGATGGGATTGTCGATCAGTCGCTCTATTGTCGAATCCCACGGTGGACGTTTGTGGGCCGTAGCAGAGCCCCACGGTGCACTCTTCGAATTTACTGTACCCACTCAAGATTGAAAGTATTTTATGGCTGAGCCGGAACCTGTCGTTTTTGTCATCGATGACGACCCTTCGGTTCGTCGCGCGATCAGGCGCCTTATTGGATCTGTGGGATTGCAAGTAGAGCTGTTCGGATCGGCAAAAGAGTTTCTGCGCGGTGAACGACTGGATGCTCCGAGTTGCCTCGTCCTCGACATCAGGTTGCCCGGAATCAGTGGCCTCGATTTCCAGCGCGGGTTAGCCGAGGCCAATATTCACATTCCGATCATCTTTATTACTGCCCACGGCGATATCCCGATGACGGTGCGGGCTATGAAGGCGGGGGCCGTTGAATTCCTGACCAAGCCTTTCCGCGACCAGGATCTGCTGGATGCGATTCATGTCGCGTTGGAGCGGGATCGTGCCAAGCGTCAACAAGAGGAGGAGATGGCAACCCTTCACCAGCGCTGGGAATCGCTGACGCCGCGGGAACGCGAAGTGTTGCCTCTTGTGGTTTCCGGTTTACTCAACAAACAAATCGCCGGGGAAATTGGAACTAGTGAAACCACAGTGAAGGTCCATCGTGGCCAGTTAATGCGAAAGATGGGAGCGGATTCACTAGCCGAGTTGGTGAGGCTGGCTGAGAGAATTGGAATTCCTAATACCAAGCCATAACGGTTGTCCTACGCGGGCTTGCCGAAGGCCCACCTTGCCATGCGCGTCACCGGATTGCGGCCAGGTGAAACGCCCCTTTTCTAATCTCTTAGCAGACCCAGAGCCCGCTTCCATCCCAGACGAAAACGTTCAGCCGATTGCGCTGGCCGTTGCAGAACAAGAACAGCTGCCCGCTCAGAGGCCCACACGACAATCGACCCCGAACCAGACCATACAGCCCTTCGAACTCCTTGCGCATGTCGGTGACCCGGTGGCCAAATAGATCCGTGTAGCTGGGCCCAGTCCAAACACTTCTTACGCCCGCTCCAAAATGCCCACCACGCGTTCGAACGTACTCGTATCAAAATCAAGACGGACCTCGATCCGTCGTCCGCTCGACAAAACAACCACCAGCGGGGCAGTTAATCCGAGCTCCGCAACCGATTTTTTGGTGGGCAATTCCACCGGCATGAATTGGCCGACCGCAGAAGCTTTTTTTCTCTTTCTTTGCCAGCGTTGCTTCTTCAGATGAAGATTCAACGTGCCGAAGCTTAAACCCCGACTGCAACAAAACTCACTGCGTCGGATGCCGCTGCTTACAAACTCAGCCACCAGTTGCTGAACTTCCGCTCGTGTTCGTCGCTTGGGCGCTGACAGCTCTGTTTTTGCGGTCATCTCCACACTTCAACACAGACCTCGCCGATCGAACAGGTGTGTTGGTCAGACGCCTACCCTCGTTCGTTCTTTTGTTGCGCGAGGATTCGGTTTATTTCTTTGGCGATCTGCACTACTTTGTCGGGGTCAGGCTCGTTCGCCGCTTGCTCGCAAAGGGACCAGAGCAGGTCGTCGTATGGGCAGGGCATTTTGTCAACCTCGCTGGAGTCAACAAAGACGTTTACATCGAGCGAAATCTCACCCAAAGACCTAATGATTGTCGGTCCGGAAGCGCACTCAGTCCGGTGGATCCAGTTCATCGGCGACTCCGGAAAGATGCTAAGGTTCATCGCCTGGTATTGCGACGAGCCGCGATTTAGCCTTTAACTGGCCCGTTGCCGCCCTCAGCAGATTCGTCGGCCAGTCGCCGGATCGCGGAAAGATGAAGGTTGATTGTAGGTAACGGTCGGCGACTTCGCCGCAAAACGCCGCAAAACGCCGCAAAACTATCCTTTTTCGAGTGCTAAATCGATAATTGGCGTGCCCTAAGTACTTTGGAATCAGCGAGCCGTCTTTTAGTCTCGCGGGTTCGAGTCCCGTCGTCCCCGCCAATTCTTTCAAACACTTGCAAGGAATTGGCAATTTGCGTCATGGTCCAATTTGGTCCAGTTAGGCCAGTGCCTTTCCCTTGTTGAGTACCATCCGAACAAGTTTGCTTTGTGCCAGCCGCTTGTTCGGCATACCCGCCTGAGCGTAGAGATCCAGCGTAATGCGACTGTTCGCATGACGTAGGAGCTCCTGTACCACCTTGACTTCCTCGTTGTTCTGAGTCAGCAAAGTTGTGTACGTGTGCCGGAAAGTGTGGAACCCAACCCGCTTTTGGATCTTCGCCGCCTTCACTGCAGGTCGCCCGTACCGCCGCCACAGGGTTTCTGGCCAGAGCGGTTGTTTGCCTTTCATCGTCGGCGAGGCAAACACCCAGTCTGTTTCGCGATTGTACGGACCAACCAGCCTCAGCTTGAGAAGAGACTCGGCCAATGCAGCGTCGTGCGGTACATCCTTTGCGGAAGCCTCCGTCTTGGGAGCGCCCTGGACCATCATCACGACTGAACGGCGAACATGGATTACGAGGCTCTCGAAGTCCACATCCTCCCATTGCAAGCCGATCAATTCTCCACGTCGCAAACCGGTGAAAGCGTCCAGTTCTGCCGCCGTTCGAAGAGGTTCTGGCAGTTCTTTGAGCAGTGCCATAATCTCGTCGGGTGTCAGGACATCGGGCGTTCTCATCCGCTTTGCACTTTGACGTACGCTCTTGATCGGGTTTCGTTCTGTCCACTCCCATCGGATCGCATGAGAAAACAAGGCGCTCATCAGATTCCTGATTTTGGCTCTGCTCCCACGTGCCAACGGCATCGTTTTCAACCACGCTTCGACATCGACCGCTTTCACCTCGGAAAGACGGTATGACCGCCAGCGTGGAAGAACCCACTTTTTCAAGTAAATGTCTTAGGCATACTGCGTGGAGTAGGACTTGTGATGCTCGTCTGAGCTTCCAGTTGCTGGCTTCTGCTTTGAAAAAATGTCCGGCAGTTCGTGCTCCTGGTAGTGCTTGACGAGCGTCTCGACGCTCACGTTCTTGAGCAGTTGTTGCGGGGTTTGTCGGTTGATGGTTAGACGGATTGCATCGACAGCGGACTGCGCTGCCGACTCGGTTGGAAATTCCTCCAGAGTCCTGACGACGATGTTCTTTCGACAAATCGCACCGTCGATTTGGACTTCTCTCCATCGGAACTCCCAAACCTTTCCTTTCCTGCGATCCGCCAGTTTCAGGCTACCGTGCTGATGACTCGTGCGCCTCATTAATCCTCCTTTGTTGAGGCGACACGGATGGCTGCCTCAGCTTAGCGCAAGTGGAGTGGCGGGTCGATGGTGAATATCTTTAATAAGGCCGGGCTTACCCAGCCTTCTTCGTTCTCAGCCAAACCTCCAGATCGGAGGCACGGAACCGCCATAGCTTCCCAACCTGGATTCCGTGAATCTGGCGATTGCGAGCCATACGCTGAAGCGTTTTCGGGTGAATGCGGAGCAACTCTGCCGCTTCATCGCTGTCCAAGAGTGGCTCAAAGACGAATTCGGTCCTAGGCCGAGACTGGCTTGGAGAAGGAGCGAACCTCGAAGGCGGGGATGCGGACATAATGAACTCCTGAGCCAAATCGCCCGAATCGAGCTGATTCGGCTGCTTCTGGGGATGTTCTATAAATGGAGACTGAATTTCCGTCAAACGGGCATGATTTTTGGGGAAAACGCAATGAAAGTTACCAATTTAGAGGGTCTACAAGATGGCTGGGGCAATCCGTTTCGATCCTCATGAATTGGCGAAGTGGCTTCGAAAAAGCGCAGCCAGTGGCGTTCCGGCCCGAAGAGGGGAACCAGTGGCGTCCGTAGCGCATAGTTCGCCGCCCGCGGCGCCCCGGCAAAGCCGTCGTCGGGCCGCACGGGAGCACAGAGTCACCACCCGAAGTGTTCTCGGTTGAAAATTCCTTTGGAAGTCTGGCATCGGAATTCATGACCATGAAGGGGCCTGCTACCATGAGCTAACTCAAGGCAGAATTCCTCTACGGTGGTGGGTCGTGATCCCGTGATCCGTTAGAAATCGGGAAGTTCCGGAATCTGCCAACTTCCGATTAGCCAGTCATCCAACCACGGCGATGCGGACGGCGACCGCACTGCTCTATCCACCTATCACGATCATATTGCGCTCTCACCATCTTAGGACGGCCGGTCTGCTGGTCTTTCGATTGGATATTTTGCTAGAGTCTGAGGCAGGCGCTACATGATCTTCGAGGAGTGCTTGGAGCATTAATATGGCGAAGGCCCCACTGATTTTTACATATTACATCGCCGCCCCCGTGGAGAAGGTCTGGGATGGGTTCGTTTCGAAGGAGGCGAATCAGAAGATCTTCATGGGCGTGGACTTTGAGTTGGACCTGAAGCCTGGCGGGGCGATGATCTGGTCGGGGCCGAGCAAGGATGGGAAGCCGATGCGGTATGTGACGGGTGAGGTGTTGCGGGCGGAGCCGCCGAAGCTGTTTGAGTACAAGTTCGGCATAGGCGATGGGGCGGTAACGTCGAGGGTGAAGGTGGAGCTGACTCCGGAGACGGAGGCAGTGAAGGTTGTGGTAACGAACGATGACTGGGCGGAGGACGACCCGGCGTATGCTCAGAATGCAGATGGGTGGCCGCGAATTCTCTCGCGATTGAAAACTCTTCTGGAGACGGGGAAGACCTTCCGACCGCATTAGGCTAATTTCAGATTGACCATGAGTTGACGTTCAATCCACTGCCTGCGTCACAGAGAGCAAGATTCAAGTCGGAATGGTCCCAATCTAGCGTGCAAAAACCGTATCAGCACATCGCTCGTATCGAAGCGCGGTTCTGGCGAGCCACGCACAGCTCTCAGACAATCACACGACCTTAGAAGAGCAGTCCTGACAAACGCCCTTACTCTCGGTTTGTCGGCAAACCTGACCTTACAGGATTACGTCAGGCTTGCCTGTCACCAGGGACACATTACGGCTCGCTCATTGTGCGTCCCCGGGTTTCGGGTTTCCTGCGCCCCTTTGGAATTCAGGTCGCGAAAGGGATGGCCGGGTCCAGCACGCGCAGCAGGAGCAGACTTTGGTCATCCTGCTGCAGACCATATTGTCGCACCTCGCGCATGATGAGATCCCAAATCTCCGGCAAGGCTCTGGTAGCGTGTTGCGTCAGCAGCTCTTGCAGGCGGGTCAGGCCAAATTCTTCATCTCTGGCATTGGCCACTTCCGTTATGCCGTCGGTAACCATCAAGAAGAGATCGCGCGGTGAATAGATGACGCGCTTACTAGCATAGGAAGCGCCGGGGATCAGTCCTAGCGGAAGCTGCTCCATGGAGAGACGGGCCGTGTCCCTGCTGCCGTGCCGATAGTGGAGGATCGGCGGATGGCCGGCCAACGCGTATTCGGCTTCACTGGAGCCATCGAAGCGGAGCAGGGCCAGGGTGGCATACATTTCACGTTCCTTGAGATCTGGCAGCACGCGGTCCACACTTTCGAGCGCTGCTACCGGCATTTGGCGGAATTGCACGGCGAGTCGCATGGCAGTCTTCAACATCCCCATGAGCTGGCCGGCGGGCAGGCCGTGGCCGGAGATATCGGCGACGTAGGCCACCAACCCACCATCGTTCTCGATGACGTCGATCAGATCGCCGCCCATTTCTGTGCTAGGGATCGATTTGCCGTATAGCTCGAAACTCGCGTTCTGGAAAGAGACGGTCGGAACCAGGGTCGCCTGAATACCGTGGGCCAAAGAAAGCTCTGTCTGCATACGCACGCTGGCCACGCCCTCCGTACCAGCGAAGAACAGCAGAAATCGAGTCCCGAAACCGATACCAACCAAGATCCCGATCGCATCGAATAGCACGCGCCGATGTATAGCGACGGGGACCGGGAGAGGCGTCGAAACGTGCGAGGCCCAGTAGCCCAGCCAGGCGGTCACGACAACCAGCAGGAACAGGAGAGGGATAAGACGAACTCTTTTGATTCCGGCGGCCCTAGCCGCCATCGCTCCCGTGCCCATTAAGACGGGCCAAAAGAAACCTCCGCCGACACGGGAAGCATTGAGCTGCAATAGATCGAACGCGAAACCGCCGGCGGCGCCGACGAAGAAGTACCCTGCCAGGAACATCTTCATCCGCCCCAGCGGCAGCACGCGCCAGTAGGGACTGAAGGCGGTGGGAAAGGCCGAGCTCACACCAGCCAACCACGTACGGAGCTTCTTTTTCATCGGTACTTCCTCGGGCGTCCTGGATCGCAGGGAGACCGAGCGCTAAGCCAGGGCTTCGACCATTCGTCGGTGGAAGCGGTAGAGCGCCAGGACTCCGAGCAAGAGGACGGAGACGAGAATAGGTAGATTCATTTATTGAACTGTTACCAGAAACGCATAAAGATCACAAGCGGGTGCCGAACTTGAATGGCTGGTTTTTTATTTTGATTGGCATTCCTGACAGCCTAAGCATCTCCGGCGGACAGTTCGAGGTAAAACGAGTTGTATAGAGAAATGCCGTTCCCGACGGGCATACTCCGAGCGAGTGGTCGGCAATCCGGAAGTAATCCGCGAACTTCGTCCACGAGATGGTTCACATTCTAGAGCCCACTCACAACGCACGATTCGTAGCACTGATGGATCGACTCATGCCGCAATGGCGCGGCTGCCGGGACGAACTGAATCGGTTGCCCGTTTGTCATGAGAAGTGGAATTACTGACAATCCGTGGGTTCGCTAGTCACAACCAGAATCTATTTTCTAGTCGTTCGAGTCCATCTGCTGTTGAGAGAAAACAATGAAATTAGAAGAAGTCAACAAACAAACCAAAGAGGCCGTGGATTTCCTCGTCGCAGCCTTGGAGTCAGGGCACAGTGAAGTCCTCACCGCATACCTCGGAGCAATGGCAAAGTTTCACACGTACAGCTTCCTATGTGTTCAATAACATAGGAAGCTTCATGTCATCGGCCGGACTATGTGAACTCGCCCTTGCGCGCCTGCTCCCCGTTCCCATGGACACTGCCTGATGGCGTTGTGGCGATTGACATAGTGCGGGTGCCTCCAAGAAGGCTGAACACACTGGCGTCTCAGGTTGCGCAGACCCTGAGCCGTTCGCAAAATCGCAAAACCGGCGTTCAACTGAAGCGGATTATCTGGGGATTGCCGCGAGAGAATCCGAACCCAGCCACTCCAGGTGGTGAGCGCTATGGCCTGGTAACAACAGTTAACCTCCGGTTTGCCCGTCATCCAACAAGAATTCGCCGGGCTGTAGTTTTGAGCGTTATGGCCTGTGGCTGTGTCGACCACACGGCTCGCCTCTATTGCAGTAGAGATCGGATTTTGCTTTCCCAATCGTCCTTGTCCACCATCCCCGAGTGAGATACAGCGATGCGCCCCTCTCTATCAATCAACAACGTCATGGGCATGCTCGTGAGGTGATACTGCTTTCCCAGGCTGTCACTCCCAATGACGACTGGATATTTCATTTTCGTATGTCCGCTTGATTTCTGGGCGACGTGGTGCGGCGGATGTAAAACGGAAATCCCGTGGTACATGGAATTTGACGCCAAGTATAAGGATCGCGGTTCCCGCCGTGATTGGCGTGTCGATGGATGAGGACGGATGGAAAGCTGTGAAGCCCTTTCTGGCTTTGGAGAAGGATCCGGAAACTGAGCGCTTTGTTTCGGATTGCAGCAAAGTGGCAGCACCGGAACTTGAGAGGTTCTGCCAGAACGATACGGTAACTTCCCGGTGTGCGCACCGCGGCCTGACCTCCCTCAGATAACGCAGAAGTGCATTCCCGACTTCGGTCGTCAGGGGATAAGTTTGGACTTTCCTCTGTTTGGAGCGACGAACAGAGATTTTCTCGTCCGACCAATCGATGTGGTCAAGACGCAGGCGACAGACTTCGCCAACGCGCAGGCCGTAGACCGCGCAAAGCAGGACCGCGCAGCGACTCCAGACCTGAACTGACGACGTGCCGTTGACGCTGGCAAGAAGCTTCTTCACCTCTTCCCACGACGGCCCTTGCGGCAGATTCTCGTGAGTGTAGAGCCGGGGTGCGTCGATAGACTCAGCAATGCCCGCCGCGCACCAACCTCGACTGCTGGCATAGCGAAAGAACGAGCGCAGAGACTGTACATGGAACGAGACACTAGTCCGCTTCCACTTGCCCGCCACGGCGCCGGTGAAGTACTTGGTAATCACCACCGGCGACACGCCGGACAGTGGAACGCCTTGTGCGACCAGCCAAGCTAGAAAGGGTTTCAGCGAACGTTTGCGATTGACAATCGTGGCGTCGGCGAATCCTCTCTCTTGTTTGAGAAAGGTCAGGAACTGTTGCAGATGATGGTTGTAAGGTGACGGCTCGCTTTGTTCGGCGAGCATTGATTTAGACATGGTGGGTCTCCTCTCAAAAGAAAATCCATCCAGTATCCGCCAGCGTTTCCGATGGCTGCACTATGCCCTTGAATCTCTGCGTCTGCGTGGGAACGACACGACGAGAACAGCGCCCATCCGAGTCAAATTCGCCCCGACATAAAGAGCGATCCGTCGGACTGCTGAATCTGTGATAGGACGGGATTGAGATTGCACGCCATGTTGTCGGATTATTAAACGGGACGACACATGTGGAGCTTGCGCAAGCGGAGCGCATCGAATCGAATCATTTCGCTTCCCACTGGGATACAATGCCGCCTGTGAATGTTGCCAGTGCGATGGTCGAAGGTGGGCGGCTAAGACTGCGCCGACCTGTGTCTTCGCTGCGTGCTGACTTGGGCTGCTTTTGGTCCATTGAGACTACCTCTGCCACGCGATTGCGAACACTGCCAGACGCTTGCGCAACCCTCTCCGTCGTGTCCGGACGGGGCATAGCCTTGAAGTGCTTCTTGGTGGGCCCACGCCAAACACCGGCCGAAGGAGCGCCCCCAGCGGGGCAAACATTGTTCGGCGTACGCCTCAAACCGGGCGTTACTTTTGTGCTTACCGGCATACCAGTTCATACACTTGTCGAGCGCCGCATACGACTAGCGGTACTGCTACCCGAAGATGGTTCTCGTTTGGAGAAACACCTTGCCGGAACGCGGACGGTTGACGAGGGGATCGACGTCCTAGAAAGATTCCTGATTCAGCGACTGTCCGACGTCCAAATTGACTCGCGTGTTCAGATGGCACTCAAACGAATTGAAGAATGCAGCGGGCAGATACGAATAGGGCAACTCGCCAGCGACTGTCAGGTTAGTCTTCGCCATCTGGATCGCCTCCTGCGCAATTGGGTAGGTTTTTCTCCAAAGCGCCTGGCGAGGATTACGCGGTTCCAGGCGCTGCTGCAGCACATGGAAACTTCGCCTTCTGACTGCTCCGCACGAGTAGCAGCAGAACTCGGCTATTTCGATCAGGCCCATTTGGCCAATGAGGTTGCGTTGTTCGCCGGCACGAGTCCAGGACGAATCGCCCCGCATCGTGTGGCCGATTTTTCCAAGACACGCTGCGAATGAGCTTATTAACTCGCCGTAGCACATTCGCAGACAAACCTCAGACATGAAACGCGCAGCCATCGGCGTTCGAATGCATTCCGGTTGGGGAGCGCTCGTGGCCGTCTCAAACAGCGGCGGCACAGCGGAGGTAATTGACCGGAGGCGTGTGACCATCACTGTCTCCGGAACCCCCGGAGCGAACCAGCCCTATCACTTTGCGGAGAATCTCGAACTTCCAGAGGCGGAGAAGTTTCTGGGGAACTGTTTTGCCGCTTCAAAACGCCTCGCATTGGCGGCTGTCCAGGACGTGGTAGGCGAACTGCGTGGTCGTCAATATCGTGTCGTAGGTTCTGCCGTCCTCCTGGCTTCAGGTCGCCCGCTGCCGCCTCTTTCAAAGATCCTCGCCTCACATGCCCTGATTCATGCGGCAGAAGGCGAATTCTTTCGCGAAGCCTTTTCAAAAGCATGCGAGGATTTAGACCTTTCTATAACCGAGTTTCGAGAGCGTAACCTCGACGAATGTATCCAGACAACGTTCGGCAAAGAGGCGACTCGGATGCGGCAACAAGTTTCTGCCCTTGGTCGTTCTCTTGGACCGCCCTGGACCAAGGATCAGAAAACGGCGGCACTTGCTGCGTTGCTAGTTCTGGCAAACAAGCAAAGGTGATTCCCGCCAATCGTCGCTCCGAGGAGGGCTCCACCGCGGAGAAGAAGCCGAGACCTTGCAGCTTTTTAGGAAAGCGTTAGACATGACGAAAGCGGATATTTACCAGTTTATTTCAAAACAGAAACTTGGAGTGCTGGGGACCCTTTCTCCGGGTGGCAGCCCGCAGTCGGCCCTCGTGGGAATCGCCGTGACTCCTGAATTGGAGATCATTTTCGATACCGTCAAGAGTTCGCGCAAGTTTCAGAATCTGATCTCGACTTCCGGGTGTTCGTTCGTGGTTGGGTGGGCAGGCGAAATCACGGTGCAGTACCAGGGCCAAGCGCACCAACCCGAGGGAGCCGCGCTTGCGCACTACCAGGATGTGTATTTCGCCCGATGGCCAGAATGTCGCAGCCACCTGAGCTGGCCCGGGATCACGTATTTCGTGGTCCATCCGAAGTGGATCCGCTACAGCGACTTTGATCAGAATCCGCCCTTCATTGAGGAGTTCGCCTTCGAGCCAAGTCGTTCGGCTACGAGACATATCCCGTAAAACGGCGCAGTGCTTTTCTCCGCAGCTCGCACATCCACGAGTCAAGTTATATGGCGCTCGTCCGCGCCGAACGGCGCGTCTCTACGCGCATCACGAGGCGAGCGCCACATAAATCTCTGCGCCACATAAGTGGCCTTATGTTGTCGACAACATAAGCCCACGAAATGTTGCATCGAGGCGACCGACGCACGCTGACCACCAAACAAGTCCGCGAGACCGAGGCCGAAGCCGTGGCCTTCGTCGTCTGCCAATCTGTCGGCCTTCAGAATGGAACCGCATCCCAGGACTACATCCAGCTTTGGCACGGAGACGCCAGTCTCCTGCGCGAGAGCTTGGAAGCCGTTCAACAAACCGCTGCCGTGATCCTCGGGGGCATTGCCCCCGAGCCAGCGGCACTCGCGGCAGCCGCATAACACGCCAACACCTGCACCGTTTGGCTTTCAGTCCCGACGTGTGCGCTGAGTTCATGAACACCTACCCGAAAACACATGAGAGGAGAAAAAATCATGCCTAGTACACAAAATGCAGTCAGCAACCATGAATATCGCAGCGTTCCCATCACCGCGCTTGCGGAGTCAGCAACCAATCCTCGCAAACGCTTTGATGCCAAGAGCCTCGAAGAACTGGCCGCCAGCTTCAAGACGCAAGGGATTCTGGCCCCTCTTCTAGTACGCGAACTGGAGGAAAGCAAGTACGAGGTTGTAGCCGGGGCACGTCGCCTCAGAGCGGCGAAGCTGGCGGAACTCGAAAAACTTCCCGTCCGCGTAGTCAAGCTGACGGATGCCGAGGCAATCGAGGCGCAGTGCGTTGAGTTATCTGTAGTTGGCAAGAGCTTTTTCTTTGTTGATACGCAGCGCGGCACGTCGTTCACATGTAAACGACGTGCCGCGTTTCCGGTTCGCCGTAGCAAACCACAGGTAGAATCTCAACTTCCGTGTAGCCGACAATCCGCCGACTGGAGTGCTTGTGAAGCGCAAGACGTTTAACGGTACCAATCAGCGAACCGGCCTACTTCACTACGGGCAGCAACAATCGTGACGATGAAAACACCATGTTGAATGAACTTGTGCCAACGGAAGCATGCCGAAATTCGAGTGGCGCTGGCACGTCCTTGTTTTGGTCGTCCGTCGTGAGATACAGCCGCATTGCGTGACCGGCCTTGAAGCGTCGAGCGTTGGGCACTAACGGAATGCGGTAAGTGACCTTCTGGCCAATCGGAACAGTGTCGAAGGTGTCACAAGGGAGCACCGGCGCTGCTTGCTGGCTCCGCACTTCATCGACTTTTCGCAATCCAGCACGGAGATAACCTGCAGTGATGTTGGTCATGTTGCCGTCGTCGTGCACATCCTGTAGGTAAGCGATGAATGCTGTATCTGGCGCAGTGCAAGCTGCATCCAGTTGCAACTCAATCGGACCGATGATGTCAACGTCGTGCGCCAACGGCGCAGTCGTCCACTCCAAGAACGATGGGGGGTCGGTTTCGCTTGCACGTGGACGGTTGAGACCGCCGCCCAGGTTCATATATGTCCTCGAACCGGAATCGCCCTCGTCTTCAGCAAGAACACCGTCGGCTCTTAATACATAAGCCTGGTGTATTGCTTCCGGGATCGGCCATGTATCACTGGCTCTCCATCCTTCGGCCTCGGGTATCACATAGCGAACGTTAGGGCCATCGAGAATGCCGGTATCTTGTCCCTTGAGCCAATGATCGAACCATGCCAGTGCCTCGATGTGAAGGCTTTCCCACGGCCAGGCGAGGCCATGCTCTCCCAACATTGCGACTTGTATGTGCGGTGAGTTGGTGAGCCGCTCGTAAGCCTTAAAGGCGTGCGGCAGATGAAGCGGCACGTTCTGCCAGTCACACCCGAGATAGGCAGGCACCTCAATGCGATCAAGCAGCGGAAGCAAGTTGCGATCTTCCCACCAGTCATCGCGAAACGGATGTTCCGCTGCTATGGCGCGCCAAAGGTCGTCCCACGGGTGCGGATCATGGTGCAGCTTGAGCAAAACCTTGAGGCCAGCGATCGCCGCCTCACCATTGGCCATCTCAAACTTCTTATGGATGCCCGGCGTCAGCAGAAGCGATCTCATGGCGTCGATCAACCTGCTGCGCCAGAGCTTATTCGTGTGACTGGATGTCATGCCGATCATATAGAGAAACGGCGTGAGGAAACCGCTGCTCATCAGACCATGATGCGTAGCCGATTCGTAAAGATCGTATGTTCCGGCGATTGGCATGATGGCTTTCAGGTGCGGAGGCCGCTCGACTGCGGCCTCCATTTGTGTTCCGGCAAAATAACTGATGCCGACCATGCCGACATTTCCGTCCGACCATGGCTGTTGTGCTGCCCACTCCACCAAGTCGTGCATATCGCAGCGTTCCTGACTGTCAAAAAAGCCGAAAGTGCCGCCGGAACCGCTGGTGCCTCGGCAGTTCGCGATGACATGCACATAACCGCGCGGCACGAAGAAGTCGCTGGCGCCTGCTTCAATAAAACCTGCGGGCGCACCCAGGTCTTGAATCTGTCTCGGATAAGGAGAAGCAGCCACTAGTACGGGGTACCTGCCGGACTCCGCTGGACGGTGCACGTCCGCCAACAATGCAATTCCATCACGCATCGGCACGGCGACATCATCGTCACGCGTCATCGCGTGAGCGGGCTCCGACAGGTTGCGATAGCTGCGACCTGTAGTTTGTGGACCGTTGAGCCGGCGTTGACCGGGCTCGATACCGGAAGACGGAATGGTCGTCATGGCAATGCTCCAGTGTTCGGAAAGCCGATTCGCTAACAGTCTACCTCCGGCTCGACCCTCTGAACTCGCGGATCGGCACTCGGACAGTCGCCCTGCGTGAAGTGATCGCAATTGGTCACGTTTGACGGGCAAACCTTACCTTACCGATCAGGGAAGGGTTGCCGACAATTCGGCCCCCGCAACGCAGGCACTGGTTCTTAAGTGTTCGAGGCGCTGTCGGGCTTGATGTTTTGGTTGAGTCGCAGCACGTTGTTTGGGTCGTACTTTTTCTTGATCTCCACGAGGCGCGCATAGTTCGGCCCATAGCCCGAGCGGACGGCCGACGGGAGACTTTAACTTGTCAGCCAGAGCCATTAGCTCGCCGTGAGCACCGGCACACCCAATTCCACAGAAGAGAGCCACTTTCTTCGAAGAATTAATCAACTCCGCCAGTTGCGCCAAGTCCTTTTCACAGGGGCGGATGGAGGGCCTCTGCCGGACCAGGGAACGAGGAGAGCCATCCTTCGCAATCTCCATCCCCGACACGTCGCCGGGCAACACGACTACGGCTACTCCGCCTTTTCCGACTGCACTCTGCATGGCGATGTGAAGAACACGCTCAAACTGCTTCGGATTCGAAATCAGCTCACAGTAGTGACTGCATTCTTTGAAAAGAATTTCCGGATGAGTTTCCTGGAGATATCCAGTGCCGATCTCACTACTTGGAATATGCGATGCGATCGCGAGTACTGGAGCATTACTGCGATGAGCATCGAAGAGTCCGTTTATCAGGTGAAGGTTGCCGGGACCACAGCTGCCACCGCAGGCCGCGAGTTTCCCGTTGAGCTGAGCCTCGGCGCCCGCCGCAAACGCGGCAGTTTCCTCGTGGCGCACGTGAATCCACTTAACTTTGCCATTTATTCGCAAAGCATCCGTCACCGGATTCAGGCTGTCGCCGACGACGCCGTAAAGTCTTTCGACACCCGCTTCAACAAGTCTGCTAATCAATTCATCTGCCACTCGATGTGCCATCGCCTATTACCTCCATTGAGATGTCGTCCAATTCGCGCCGATTCGCAGCGTACCTAAAAAACTTGGCTGCTCATGCAGCGCTCGGGTTTAGGTACAGTTGCGATACCCTTGGCAAAGCGTCGAAGTGACGAGCTCTTCATACTCCCATTCCGTCAACACTCGACACAGATATGCGAAAACGAGCTTCTGCTTCCAGACACTTAAGCAGTTGGGCTCGGGCTCAATTCCCAGGCTGCTGGTTTCGCGGATCGTCTTTCGCGTTTACGTATTCAAGACCAAGCGGCCCAATCGCCGAAACTTGTGTGATGTACTCACTGGATTTCGCCCAATGAAAATGGGATGTATTGCCGGGTAGAACGATGACGCTACCGGCCGGATATGCATGCAGCTTATCGGCGTCGAACTGATCGCCGAGGCCGATGTAGAAAACGCCTGAAATAACTGTGTAGACTCGATCCTCCGGGTGCCGGTGTGGCATCAGTTTCGCGCCGTGCGGCGCTTTCACCCTGATGGTGTACGGCCCGGCCTCCGAGGGCTGACCGACGACGACTGCCAGGCGAACCGAAGGAGGGAACGACGGGAAGGGTTTCCAGTCGATTTCTTCCGGCAGGACCGATCTGAAAACATCCTGGCCCGGCTGATGAGGTCGAACGATACCTCGTTGTGCTTCCACGGTGCTTGCTTGTTTGTTGTCTGACATACCAAACCTCCTCTTTAGAATTTTGATTCCATGCACAATTCTGGTGAAGCCATGAGCTCCGAGACCACTAGACGAAGTTATCGATTGTTGCTTTCGCATCAGCCGTGGAGACGGCGCAAGCGAAGTTAGCTTTCGTCGTCAGAACGGTTCTTACGGAGTATTCACTCAACGGTATTGCAAGCACGGCCAGCACAACCGGAAATGCCAATGCCCGTAGTCCGAAGTGCACTTCGAGCAACCCGCCCGTCGTACAACCCGCAATGAAACCCGCGAAGGCCGGGAGAGTCATGCGAATACGGCGCCGAGCTAGGGCCATTTGTTCAGGTAAGGCATTGCCGCGCAGTAGAGTTGTAAGCTCGACTGTCAACTGGACAGTACTCGTGGTGAGCACGGCCGTCGTAGGGAAACCTGGCAGATCGAGTTTGACAAGCGCATTTTGAGTGGCCATCGCTGCAACTCCGAGCATCCCCACAGACGCTGCCACTGTGCCTCCGGGATTCGCGAAGGGACCAAACGCGGCGGAAACCGCGAAAAATCCAATCAGAAGTGCTGCATGTAGAATCAGCAATGCTCGCAAGGTCTGATGCTTCGGCTTGTCCTCGAACAACCAAACAACTGTCCCTAAGACCGCGATGAAAACTGGAACCGCCATTAGCGGTCCGATCCGGCTAAAGCCACCGGTTATGTAATGGGCGGCAAGGATAACTATGTTTCCCGTAATGTGCGCGGTAAACAATCCTCCGAATGCGAGGAATCCGATAAGGTCGACCGAACCCGCCGTCATGCTCAGAACGGCCACGAGTAGCCAGTCGAATGCATGCTGTGGACGCTGGTCTCGCGCACGTTCACTTCTTGTTGCCGTCACATCTGCGATTAAGCCAGAAGCGCGGGTGCGAATCACGCATTCCAGACGTTCTGCTTGAGGGGAAGCGATGGTGCCGACTTCGCCTTCGTGCAGATCACTTTGGCCCACGTTAGGCCATCCTGCATCCCGCGCTGCTGCGCCTTCCATGACTCCTCCTTTTCTCCCGATTCATGGATCAATGAGCCTGGACTTCAGTGATACTCAACGTGGAAGCCGGTCGGCGACCTTCGCCATCCCTGCCTGGGCGCAGACTTCGTCCTTGTCTCCGCCGGGAGCACCTCCCACGCCCAGAGCGCCTACGATGACGTTCTTCGACTTGAACGCCACTGCGCCTGGAAGCGCCATGACGTTATGCATGGTTGAGAGCCGCGGCGCATAGGGACTGGTCTTCGTCAGCTCGAAGAACTTGCTGGACGTATCGAAGTCGAAGATCGGCCCTAGCGTGACCACCGTATACGCCTTGTCATAACTCGATTCCGCTGTATGAATGGTGGCGCCATCACCGCGAAGGTCTACCTGCCGCACCCCATCCATGTCCACGACTGTTGCGCTCACTTGATATCCGTGTTGGGCGCACACACGAACAGCTTCGGTCGCGGCCTCAACTGCGATATTAAGGGGCAGCGCGAAGTGATACTGAGCTTGTGAGGTTGTTTGTGACGGTGCAGAGGGCGCGGCCCCAGTCAGTGCGGCGGCGCCACAAATAATCGCGATCGAAATCATTCTTGTCATATCAGCTCTCCCTTTCAATTGATTTGGTTAGTGTGCGATGGCGAGTTCTCGTTCGAACTTGTCTCGCTTCATGATGATTGAACCAGAGGAGCAGAGCCGAATCTATTAGACAAGGGTATGAATTGATACCTTTGCATGATTTGTGCGGAGCGCGTCACAACTCTCGATTTGCATTAAGTACGAGGGACGTTCGAAACATCCCGATGGCACATCGCGATCACACTCGCTATCCTTATTAGCCGCATGCCGGGAAAAACACGTACGGAACTACAGCAAACTACTGATTGACGTTCTGCGCGGCACACTGCTATCCAAGTCAGAACTACAGAAATTGGAATCACCGCAAGTGCGCGCCAACCGTTTCTCTTATCCTCAAAGGCATCGTTAGCCTCGTAAACGCTGGCCGAATGAAGATCAAGGGTTCGAGGTCCTCTCGATCGAACACCCATGGGCAGTAAATGCTTATGCGAGGAACCTTCCATGGAGAGCTCCAGGAGCACACGTTGCTGATACCTATAACGGATCAATACCAAAGTATGATTGACACCCCTTGTGGCAGATCCTTCCATATGGACAGGGGATTACGATCGAGAGCGAGCTTAGACGCAAAGCACTACGCCACGCCGCATGTGGGTACAGACGGGTTGGCGCTCACTTCGGGTTCCTGCGTGGAGGTGAAAACGTGACCGACCCTGTTAATTTGCAAGATGATTTTCTACTCGAAACTCCAATTCCAGGGCTTCCTTTGGAATCGATTCTTCGCACCCAGGAATTGCGGAATCGCCCATCGCGTTTACCCGACTACGAGACGGAGAACCGCGCACTTGTCGCACTAGCCAACGCGCTAGCTGATTCCCCGGGTACCATTCTGCAAACATTGGCTGATAGAGTCCTTGAGCTGTTGCATGCTGATTCTGCCGGCTTAAGTCTGCTCACGAGAGACGAAAAGAGGTTCTATTGGGCAGCTATTGCCGGGGCGTGGCGGCCCCACGCCGGCTCCAATGTCCCGCGCAATTCCTGCCCATGCGGCGAAGTGCTCGACCGCAATGTTCCGATGCTATTCACCCATTGGGAACGGCGTTATCTGAATTTCAGCAGGACAATGCCCGTAACCGAAGAAGGACTCTTTGTTCCTTTTTATGCAAACGGCAAACCGGTGGGTACAATTTGGGCATTCGCACACGACAGTCGTCGCAGATTCGACGCCGAGGACCTAAGACTGCTGGAACGCACGAGTCGTTTCGCGTCAGCGGCATGTCAGGTCCTGGAGTCCATTGAGAACCTCAAGTTGGAAAACGCAGCGCGCGAAAAAGCGGAAACCGCAGTCCGCGAACTGGCAAACGGGTTGGAGACGCAGGTTCGAGTTCGGACCCAGGAGTTGGAACGTAGCACACGAGAACTTGCCGAGGCCAACGAAGACCTTCGGTTCCAGGTTGACCTCCTTCAACAAATCCCTGTAGCGGCGTGGACGCTCAGGCCTGATGGGACGCCGGATTTCGTGAACCGAAACTGGCTGGAATACTCCGGTCAGGCACTCGATTACGTCCAATCAAATTCCGACGCGTGGATGACTGCGATCCATCCTGAGGATCGAGAAGCAGCGTCAAAGAGCATTTGCGACGGGATACGCTCAGGGCAGGATTTTACAATGGAAGCGAGGTTTCGCCGCGTGCAGGACGGGGCATACCGCTGGCATCTCAATCGAGCCGCGGCGTTACGTGATGCGGAGGGAAATCTTCTTCGGTTTGTGTGTACATCCACCGACATTGAGGATCAGAAACAGTCCCAAGAGAATTTACGGAGGGCTGTTGAAACAAACCGGCTGATCGTCGACACCGCGTTAGATGCGGTTATCACGATGGACGCTCAAGGGGCGATTACCGATTGGAATAAGCAAGCTGAAATTGTGTTCGGATGGAGTAATAAGGAGGTGATCGGCCAGCACATGTCGGATCTGATTATCCCGGAGCGACTACGGATGGCCCACGAGCGCGGCTTACGTCACTTCCTGGCTACCGGTGATGGCCCCATCTTGCGACGGCGTATCGAAGTCACGGCCATCCGGCGCAACGGTGTTGAGTTCCCGGCGGAGTTGGAAGTATCGCCAATGAGACTCGGCCAGAATTGGTTTTTTGGCGCCTTCATTCGGGACATTACCGACTCCAAACTAGCAGAAAAAAGACTAAGAGAGAGCGAACTCAACCTGCGCCAGATGACCGAGACCATACCGGAAATGCTATGGAGCGCCACCGCAGAAGGGACAATCGATTATTGCAATGCTCGCGTGCTCGACTACACCGGCTTCTCTGCCGAAGAAATCATGGGTAGCGGTTGGACAAAACTTCTTCATCCAGACGATGTTGAACGGACAGCTCGAACGTGGAGATCCTGTGTCACAACCGGAGCCCCGTACCGAGTCGAGATTCGCACCTTCCACGCTGCCGATCGCACCTATCGATGGTGCGTAACGAGCGCGCTTCCGCTGCTCGACCAACAAGGGCGGATTCTAAAGTGGTACGGCACAGTTGTGGATATGCACGATTGGAGGCATGCGCAGGAAGAGCTACGCAACACGCAAGCCGAACTCGCGCGCGTGGCGCGTGTGATGACGATGGGAGAGCTTACCTCATCGATCGCCCACGAAGTCAACCAGCCGCTATTTGGCATTATGACCAACACCGACACCTGTTTGTTAATGCTTTCTACCGATCCTCCCGATGTCGACGGTGCTCGGGAAACTACACAGCGCACGATGCGTGATGCAAACCGAGCCTCTGACGTGATCAAGCGATTACGCGCGCTTTATAGCAAAAAAGATCCGTCCCCCGAATTGATGGACCTGAATCAGGCCACACGGGAGGTGATTTCCCTGTCGTTGAGCGATTTGCAAAGATGGCAGGTGATCGTTCTGCAGGAACTTGCCGACAATCTCCCGCTCGTCATGGCGGACCGTGTCCAGGTCCAGCAGGTCATTATGAACCTGGTACGAAACGCCTCAGACGCGATGAGCAATGTCGATGATCGTCCGAGAGAATTATTGATCAGAACCGAAAGAGAGGAAGGCGATCGGGTGCAGCTTAGCGTGAAAGATGCAGGGGTCGGTTTCGAACCCCAGGCTGCGGACAGACTCTTCGAAGCCTTCTATACGACGAAGAATGACGGCATGGGCATCGGCCTATCGATCAGTCGTTCCATCATCGAGGCTCATGAGGGGCGTTTGTGGGCGACAGCGAATGATGGTCCGGGAGCCACATTTTCATTTTCAATACCCTGCAAAGCGGCCGGTTTGGTGGCAGAGGAAACTCGCTGCAGCCGGCCGGATGGTGCGACGGATGCCGCATGATGTAAGTTCGACGCTGAATACCGATTCCAACGTTCATACCTTGGTGCGATTGACGCCCCGCTTGGCAGGAGCGCATTCTTCGCTTATGGAGTCCAACCGAGAACCGGAATCCATCGAACGCCCACTTGTGACGGTGGTTGATGACGATGTGTCAGTCCGCGAGTCCCTCCCTAATTTGCTGAGGCAGTTCGGCTTTTCCGCCCGCGCGTTTTCGTCGGCGGAAGAGTTTCTGGGGTCTGATTGCGTGAGCCAGACCCGTTGTCTGATCCTTGACGTCGTCATGCCGGGCGTAACGGGACTCGATCTTCAACGACACTTGAAGCTTCGGGATCCAGCGCTTCCAATCATCTTTATCACCGGTCAGAAGGACGAAGGAATTCGGAAGCGAGCGCTTGAACAAGGAGCGGTGGGATTCCTGCTCAAGCCAGTCATAAGCACAGTTCTGTTGGAGGCTGTCAATGTTGCACTTCGAGGAAACTGACAGTTCCCGCCCTGCAAGCAGGGGGGATAAAACGAGCTTTGCGAGATCCCTTCGTCATCCAGCGGAGTCATCGCCAGCGCCGACTGCGGGGCCTATCGTGTTCGTCGTTGACGACGATGTCTCAGTGCGTGAAGCGCTGGAGTTATTAATCCGCAAGATAGGCTGGCAGCCAGAGATTTTCGCATCGGCACAGGAATTCCTCGATCGCCCTCGTTCACTTGTTCCGAGCTGTCTTGTTCTTGACATTTCTCTCCCAGGCCTCAGCGGTCTCGAACTTCAGAAGCGTATTGCTGTTGAGCGGACGGACATGCCGATCATCTTCATTACCGGTTATGGCGACGTACCCAAATCAGTCCAGGCCATGAAAGCGGGCGCGGTTGAATTCTTGACGAAACCAGTCAGTAATGAAGACCTATTGGCGGCCATCCGGCAGGCCCTTGAACGGAGCCGTGCCGCTCTCGATCATGCGGCGGAAATTCAGGAACTCCGGGACCGTTACGGGTCGGTTTCGCCTCGCGAACGGCAAGTGATGGCGTTGGTGGTCTCGGGCTTATTGAATAAACAGGTCGCTGACGAACTCGGCATCAGCGTGATTACCGTAAAAACGCACCGGGGCAAAGTGATGCAAAAGATGAAGGCTGACTCGCTCGCTGGGTTGGTTAAGATGGACGCCAAACTCCGTGCGGCATCTGGACGAAAAGGCTGACCAGCACAACTTCCAGTCCCGCTTTGACATCTGTGGAAACATCAGCAAAAGGCGACATCGAAATACTCCTTATCTTCGTAATTGGATTACAGCATGTAATGAAACTGTGGTGCGCCATACGTAGCACATCCGTTTTTCTAGCGGAAACCGGCAGCCTTCGCGACGACGGCATTACTTGCTTCCTCGATTAGTTGCACGATGTCATCGGGGCGGGTTGCAATGGAAGCGTGGCTCGTTGGCAACGTAATCGTCCTTCTTGCATTGATTCGCTCCGCCATCCACTTTTCGGTCTCGGTAGGAATTAACCGGTCGTTGGCCGAGATCTGATACCAACTGGGCTTTACTTTCCACGCCGGCGTCCCCGACTTCTCTTCGAAGCAACGCGTCGCGGTTGGCTTCTGCGTAAGAGCCCATACTAGCGATTCTGTTCGGTCTTCGAGATCGTGACAGAAAGTCTCGTGAAACTTCTCGACCTCGATCCACAAAAAACCATACTTGTCCTCACGAATATTAGCCGCGCCCTCGGGTGGTGCCCGCCGCGCCCAAAGGCTCTTGAGACTCTCTCCTTCATCAAGAGCGGGTCCTGCCAAATAGACGAGGCCGACGACATTTGGCGCAAGGCCAGCGCCCGTGATGACTGCGCAACCATAAGCATGGCCGACTAATAGCGTGGGAGCATCCTGCGCAGCGGCCATTTTGATGGTTCGGTCAATATCGTCGGACAACGATGTCAGAGGGTTCTGCACCGCGAAGACACGGTAGCCTTTTTCATGCAGGGGAGGGATGACATGCCGCCAGTGTGAAGCGTCGCCCCAGGCGCCGTGCACTAAGAGAATGTTCGGGTTGTCCGGCATCACCGTACTCCTTTCTTTCGACTTCACTTTTTTGCCGACTGCGCTGCTGAGGGTAACAGCCAGTCCTAGGGCCTGCCCATAATATGGAGGTGAGCCCAAGGAGTACCTGCCCACATGATGTAAGCGCCCGTTGGCTTGTGAGTCGTAGGCAGGCCCGTGGTTTTCGGATCAAAGGGCCAAAGAATCATCCAATGCGGTCCGATTCTGATGGGTGGGTCAGTTTTGTCGAACGGGTCGGAGTCGCTTCGCTGCGTCGCTCCCGCGAGCATGTATTCGACGCCCGGAACGGTGGTAGTCGGCTTTGCCTTGTGTTCCGCGAAATCCCGATTCCATTGCATTGCGATTCTGTCCTCACACATCGGAGGTGACCCGATGCCATTGGGGTCTCCCGGCAGGCACGTGAAATCATTGGTTCCCAGCCGGAGGATTTTCATCTGTCCTTGGGCGTCGATCTCAGCGACTGTGGCGTTTTTGATCACATTGGGAGGACCGGCGGAGAGGGCACGCGCAATTTTGCTTTGTGCCGACTCTTGCAAATCGGATGATGTCGAGTCAGGTGCGTTCATTTGCGCAGAGGCACTGAGGCACGTGAGGGCAAGCGTTAGAAAAGCAATCCGAGCAGATAGCAATGATCGCAGGCTTCGCAACATAAATATCTCCACTCTGTTGTCAGACATCGTCTAATGGATGTCATAGGGAGATCTCACCAGCACCGCTGAAGGAAGGCAATTGGACAAAGGTATCAACGCAATACTTTGGCCCACCTAGTATGGGCAATCTGCTCAGATCAGTTACATACGGAGACCGCTTATTCTCTACTATTCAGAATTCCTCACCGAAATTCGCGATTCGCACACGCTCGGTGTCTCCCAATCCGGCACTCATATCGGCTTCACTGCACTACGGATTACGCTACGGTTCTGTTCCCGCTACCGGGAATTTCCAACGAGTTAGAGGTCGTCCGCCTCTTGTAAGTCCTTTAAAGTCGTGTGTGGGCCGTTCTTTCACAGCGGTGGACGGGAGAGTTGTGAATCTCCGGGAAGTAGAACGCCCTCCGACACATCCGTTCATATCGGAAAGAGTCCAGCGAGGATCGCGGAATTCCACCCGTCCGCAGATTTGGGGCGTCGGCGCACAGTAAGATTCGAGATGCGATCAGGGGTCTTCGGTGGAGTTGAAGTTTTCATCCTCTAACGTGTGGTCCGCCGCATCCAGACCTAGTTTTCGAATCTTTTCATAAAGCAGGCGTCGGTGAACACCGAGTCGGCGGGCAGTTTCTGCTTTGTTGCCGTCACTTTCCTTTAGTGCTTGTGAAATCCGAAACTTCTCCCACTCTGCTACCGAATCGTGTAGAGGAAGTCTTGCTAAGGCATCCATCCACTGTCCGTTTGTTTGAACAGACTGTTGGTCCAATTGCAAATGCTCGGGTAAGATCACACGACCGTTGGCCTGCAACAAAGCCCGCTCAACAATATGCTCAAGCTCGCGCACGTTTCCAGGGTACGAATACTGTTGTAGCGCGATCAGCGCCCCCTCTGAAAACCCGGCGGCGGGGACCCTGTTTTTGTTGGCATAAACTTCACGGAAGTGTTCTGCCAGAGGAACCACGTCCGAACGCCGCTCTCGAAGGGGTGGCAGTGAAATCGTAAAAGCGTTGAGACGATAGTACAGATCCTTGCGAAACTCACCCGCCTTGATCAGTTCGCCGAGGTCTCCGTTGGTGGCGGCGATGGCACGAAAATTGGAGTGAATCGTTTCATTGCCGCCCACTCGCGCGAAGGCTTGTTCCTGCAGGACACGCAAGAGTTTAGGTTGCAGGCTAACGGGTAGTTCTCCAATCTCGTCGAGAAAGATGGTACCGTTGTTAGCGACTTCGAACTTTCCTTGCTTGCGCGAGACTGCACCTGTGAATGCGCCGCGCTCATGACCGAAAAGCTCTGACTCCAGGAGTTCGTCAGGAAGAGCCGCGCAGTTCACGGTGATGATAGGTCCATTTGCACGCGAACTATTCTGATGGATCGCTCGGGCAACGAGTTCTTTTCCTGTCCCCGATTCTCCTCGGATTAGAACGGTCGTGTCACTGGCGGCTACGCGACCGATATCCTTGAATACGCTTAGCATCGCGCGCGACGAACCGACAATTTCGCCCTGCTCCTTTCGGGGACTTTTCAGAAGCCTCTGGCGAAGCTCCTCGACTTCCTTCTGTAACCCGATATGTTGTAAGGCTCGCTTCGCGGTCGTGCAGATTTCGTCGAGGTCGAAGGGTTTGGAGATGAAATCATAGGCGCCAAGTTGAATGGCTTTGATTGCGTTTCCACTGGTCCCATAGGCGGTCATAATAATGACCGGAGGTTTTCGAATCTCCTCCTGCTGCTGCAATCCCTGTAGAAGTTCTTCTCCTCCACCAATAGGCATTTTCCAGTCGCAAAACACGAGGTCGGGGCGGTGGTCACGAAGCGTAGCCAGAGCATCAACAGAATTCTCGGCTTCAAGGGTCTCGTAGCCGTGCGAGACGAGAATTTCAGCCAGGGTAACTCGAAGGTTTCGCTCGTCGTCAACAATCAGGATTGTGGCTTTCATGCGTTTTCGATCTCTATCGTCTCGACATCTGAGCCTGGAGTCACGGGACCGGACGAAGGCACGCGCACGGTAACAATCGTTCCTTTGACTGATGCAGAGGCGATTTCGGTTGTTCCGTCGTGAGCTTGGACGATTTCGTAAGCTATGGACAGTCCCAGCCCGATACCCTTCGGCCGCGTTGTGAAAAAGGGATCAAATAGCTTGTCGCGAATTTCCTCCGGGATGCCATGACCGTCATCGAGACATTCAACTGTGACATACCCGTTTTTATCAAGAACCCTGAGTTCGACCGTCCCCACCGGCCCCAGCGCGTCAATCGCGTTCGAGAGGATGTTGTCGAATACTTGGTACAGCTTTGAACGGTCCCCCCGAATGATCACTGACGCGCTAGTAGCATCAAACAGAAATCGTATCGTCTCGCTTCGAACCAGCGTTGTCTTCGCCTCGACACAATCGCGTAGCAGTAAGACCAGATCAAATGACTCGACCTTCAAGTTCAGAGGCCGGGAGAAGTAAAGAAGACGTTCGACGATTCCATTCAAGCGATCAATTTCCTCCAGTACCATCGAACAACTCTGTTGCACTGCGCTGTCCGAAACGGCGCGTTGGTTCATCTGGGTGCGCAAGCGGATGGTCGCCAGAGGGTTTCGAAGTTCGTGGGCAACGCCCGCAGCGACTTGTCCGAGGGCCGCGAGGCGCTCTTTATGACGGAGTTGCTCACGAAGATCCCGCTCCTGCTCGATCTTCTGGCGCAGCGACTCGGCAAGCTGATTCACTCCTTGATA
Organism: uncultured Acidobacteriaceae bacterium; assembly: GCA_963789875.1. GTDB lineage: Bacteria > Acidobacteriota > Terriglobia > Terriglobales > Acidobacteriaceae > Sulfotelmatobacter. The sequence continues at coordinate 96,877 of CAWBMI010000006.1, forward strand.
GATGCGCGCCAGTTCAGCGAGTCCAGAAAATGGTTTCGCTGGCGAAGCGAAATCCCGATCCAACTCGCGCAATCGTTCTTCGATCTGACTGACACCCGATCCCAGATCACGGGCCACCAGAAAAGCCAGAAGCACACAAACCAGAGACAGCGCGACAAAGGCGGCAGCACCAAGGCTGAGCGTCCAATCCTGCGAACGCAAACTAGGTAGCCGCTTCATCACCCACGCGCTGCCGATGGGATTGCCCTTTACGACAATAGGAGCCGCCTCAAAAACGATTACGGCGCGCGCTCCCCTATATGTGTAGGAAACCTCCTGACCCTGGCCAGCAGCGCGGCCGGCCACATCCTCAATCATGGGCCGTTCGATCGGTGGAATGTCCCTTTTCACGCCAGGACCTTCGTGCGTCGGGTACGCATACCCTAGAAGCCGATCCGACACCTTCGAGTAAAATCCCCCCTCAGTACCCTGTTCATTCTTGAGCACCACGGTCGTCATCAAGGAAAGTACATCGTCTGAACCTGAGACATCAGGATTCTCAAGAGGGGGGAGCTCCTGATGCTGCGCCTGAAAGTCCTCATGACTGCTGTAATCGCGAGCTATCGTAACGGCCAGAGCAGAGAGGCGCCGCTGAGTATCCCCAGTGACGGCACTTTGCCTGTTTTGCAGTATCAAGACAAACGCGAACCCGCAGCCGATCAATAAGGCAATTACTAACGACGCGAGAATTGCCACGCGCGTTCGTACGCTGCCCAGCCACCAAATTCGTTGTGTCTGCCAATTCGTCATTCGAAACTGGGCCATCCGTGCCCCAATCTGGAGGCTCGCCGCGCCAGTTAGATGCTGGAAGAAGATTCACGAGCTCGGAAAGAATCGACCGCGGCCGTGTCCCTCAGACCCCAGGTACATTCTCATGCCGGTCCAGATCGTTTGCAATGCGAAGATATTCCTCTCGCGAAATCTCGCCCTTCGCGTAACGTTCCCGGAGAATCTCGAAGGCCTGAGACCGCCTTTTGTCGTATGTCTGGAAGAAAGCAGCAAACTTGGAGCGGTTGAGCCACGCTCCAGCGGCGACGATAATAGCGAAAAGAGCAATCCACTCAAATCCCGGACCTAAACCCGGCACGGGCGGCCCCGGAGCGAGAAGACCGGGACCGCAGTTCGCGACCGTCAGCGTCAACAACACGATTGTCACGTAGGTCAAGGTGCGTCTCATATGTACTCCCGCGGTTCCTACAGACAGGAACGCAATTCTTTACGGACTATTTCCTCCAGGGCCCGGCGGTGGTGGTGGCGCGGCTCCGTTATCCGCGTCAGGAGGGGGCGGGGGAGGAGGCGCTCCCGGTCCACCGGGCGGCGGGGGAGGAGGCCCACGTCTGCCCGCGGGGCCGGCGGGTACTATGCCAGAAGCAATGAGATAGCGATTCTGAAGGTGGTCTGCAGCGTGTGCGATCACATCGGACGCACGAGCCGCAGCGGATGCTTCACGCGGGCTTTGCGCCAGCGAGGCCTGCGCTCGCTGTTGGAGTTGCTGGCTCAGAGTCAATAGATCGCGCACGCGGCGTGTGGTTTCAGCGGGTACAACATTCGAGTAACCACCTGCGCTCTGCACTTGCAAGATCGTGCTACCAGCGCGGGAGATTTCGTCATTAGCACGAAAGGCGTCTTCGGCTATACCCGGCTGGCTTGGCGGTGCAGTGATTCCAGCTGCATTTCCAGAACCGATGCTACTCATAGCCATCGTCTCTGCCGCGTGAGCCATATCATCGGCCGCAGCCGCCAGTTCACGGGCTCCGATGTAATCGAATGCTTGATACCGGCTCAGAGCTTCCTGATAGAAGGCTTTACCGTCCGCAATGGAACGGTTTAGCGAGATGCCGCTGGCGGTTCCTTTCGCTGCTTCCACCAGCGCGGTTGATCGGTTGAGTGCGTCATAAGCACGCTGCATGGCATCTTGCACTTCAAGTTGAGCGTCTTGAGCGGCCATACCCGGCCGACGCGGCCCCCTGCCTCTCGGACCAGCTTGTGCGAATCCGGTCACGCATCCAGTCATGATCACGAACATCATCAGTTGTGCTAGTCGTAGTCTCACAATGAACTCCTTTGTTCCGTAGTCGATATTGCCTGTCTTCGTTAAGAGCACGGAGCGTGCCAGAACTGGAAATCTTCCGATGCCACGAAATCATGTGTTTGCGCACACGGCTCTCGCTCCTTTCTCCCGAGAATGACCCGAAAGCGAACGTCTCAGTGAGGTGAAGACGCACACCCAATAGACTCTGTTGATCAAAACGAACCTTGGACCCAAGTTGGCCTCAGCCATGGGAAGAAGCTGGGGATTGCAGAGGGAATCAAGCCAGGTTGGAAACTTCGCGATGAGAGTCACTCCTCGTGAACTGCCCCTAGTGAACCCGAAAACACATTTGCATCAAGATCGCCCCGCCGAGTGATGCTAATAGAGCAATCGGCATCGCCACCACTCCGACCTTGAGAAAGTCCCAGAAACTCACATCGAGCTTTTCCTTACGCAACGCGATCAGCCACAGGATGGTCGCCAGCGAGCCCGTGATGGAGAGATTTGGTCCGAGGTCGACACCGATGAGGACGGCATCGGCGATCAGACCTTTGGCATGCGCCGCCTGTAGCGTGCTCCCGGCAATCAGCCCAAGCGGGAGATTGTTAACCAAATTGTTCGCTATGCCAACCGCAAATCCCGTAATCAATGAGCCTGTGGCCGATCCCACTGTTTGGGCCCAGGTCAACCACTCCCGCGTCTGTTGCATCGCACCGATGCTTTCTATGGCATCCACCATTACGAAGAGGCCGGCCACGAGAGCCAGTGTTGCCCAGCTGATCTCAGGAGCGAGTCGCAGCGGATTGCTGCGCGCCATGATGGAGACGATTGCGGTAATTGCGAGAGCAGCCAAACACGTGGGCAATCCCAGATCTTTACCCAGCGAGGAGGCTATTAACAGAACGACCGCCATGGCGGCTAATCCAACCAGGACCAGAATGCCCTCTCTTCTTAGCGGCTTGGTTTCCACCTCGCCTTCAATGGCGGTGCAAAGTTCTTTTCGAAAAAGCCGTCGCATCACGATGAATGTCGCGGCGATCGAAAGAAGAGACGGAACGCCATAGGACACGAGCCATCGACCTAACCGTGGCATTTGGTTGTGAAACACCACCAGATTTGCCGGATTTGAAATGGGCAGAAGGAACGACGCCGCATTAGCAATAAAAGCGCAAACAAAAAGATAGGGCAAGGGCTGGACCTTGGCCCGGCGCACAGCCGTCAGGATCGCGGGTGTCAGAACGACCGCCGTTGCATCATTCGACATGAAGATGGTGACGATTGTGCCTACGGCGTAGACCAGCGCAAACAGCCTGGAGCAGGATCCGCGGGCACTCCGCACGGCGACCGACGAAAGCCAGTCGAAAACTCCATGTTCGCGAGCGAGTTCAGAAACTAACATCATGCCGATGAGAAAAAAGCAGACATCCAATGCCTTCGCAACGGCTCGACCCGCGAGCTGCAACGGCACCAGCCTGAGGAAAAGTAATAAGAGAACGCCGCCCGCAATCCAGTAAACCTCGGGAATATTGCGGGGACGGATTAACATCAGCGCGATGCTGATACCGACGATGAGCGACAGGAGAATGTGCGCAAGCACGGGTGAGATCATCAACCAGTTTCTCCCGCTTTTGTTCGGCCCGAACTGAGGGCCCAGAAGGTCTTTGGCTTGATTTCGCGACCGGCAGTTGTGTTGACAGCGGCATCACAGAGCGTTTCAGGGATCGCGAACCACAGCACCGCGAAACCGAGCAAGGCGATTCCCGCCAAGCCGAGAAATGACGCTCGGTAGCCTAGATGCTGGATCAGTTCTCCCCCGATTGTTGTACTCAGAGCCGCCCCGATGCCAACCATTGTCGCAAGTGATCCGGCCGCTACATTGAAGCGCCCCGTACCCCGAGTTCTGTCTTTGACAACCAGGATCGAGACGATACCGAATATGGCATTTGCGACTCCATCGAGCGTCTGAATCGCAATCAGCGCTCCGACAGCGTGCGTAAGAGTGTAAAGAACTCCGCGGATGGGAAGGACTCCGAAGCCGAGCAGCAGGAGCGGTTTTCTACCTTTCGCGGCAGCTCGCCTTCCAATCCAGGCCGCGGAGATCGCGATCACGAACTGCGTCACGATAATGCACGCGGACATAAACGGAGCGGCCGCCTTCAGATTGTCCTTCGACAGCATCTCGCCCAGTTCCGGCAACATCGCGGCGTTCGCCAAGTGAAATAGAAAGGCCGTCGCCAAGAAATAAATGAGAATGCGGTCCTTGAGAAGAGCAGACCATCCCTCCGCATCAATCTTGCCTTGTTTTTGGATCGCACCGCGGGCCCGTGCATAATCGATCTGCCTGGCATCTATGAAAAAGAGAGAGACGGCAGCAGGAATGGCGAGCAATGCAGCGACCGCGAATATCGCGCGGTAGCCAAATTGGTAGCTGACATAGGCGACAAGCAGCGCGGTGAAGACATTTCCGGCAGCATTGAACGCTTGATTCTTCCCGAACTGTTTGTCAAACGCTGCAGCGCCGACAATTCCGAGTGTGATCGCCCCGACAGTGGGCCCAAGAAACGGTCCTGAACTGCCGATAAGGAACTGCGCGGAGTACGCCCGCAATGGGCTCAGATGGCCCATGAGGAGGAATGCTCCGGCAACCAAGAAACCGAGGTTTACCGCAAGCAGGGTTCGTTTGCGATGCACTGCATCGATCACCGCTCCCGCTGGAGTTTGCATTGCGACCCCGACTAAGCCGCCGAAAGTCAGTACATAACCAACACTGCCTGGATTCCATCCGCTCGAAGCAAGATAGGCAGCCAAAAAAGGCCCGAGGCCGGTTTGCACGTCAGCGAGGAAAAAGTTCAGCCATTCGAGCGACCGCACACTTCGCTGTTTTCCTGGTGGCGTACCGCTCACAGAACCCCTCTCGTCGTCTCTTGGTTATCTACGATTTATTCTTTCTTCTGTGCCAAACCCACGTCGGTAGAACACTGTAGATTATTCTGGTGCTCGATCCGAGCGCCTTGCTCAGTCGATACAGCACGACCATCGCCATTTGCAAGCAGCTGATGTTTCAACAAATCTGATGGCGTATGGTGTTACCAAAGCGCTCACCCTCCGTTCGCTTTGTGACCTTTTCAAATCGGAGTAGGTGCCAGGAGGGAAGTTCACCCACGCATCGGACTTTCCCGTCGCTCCCGCCAAAATTCCGAGCTAGCACCGGTGAGAATCAGGCGGCTATCGATGAACTCTGAAAGCGGAGGTGAAACTGTTCAACGAAGGTCCTGAGTTTTCGGACGTTCTCCTGGGATGACGCTAGCGCGACGTAACCGTCTGGCCGGACAAGATACAGAGCGTTCCTCTCGATTCCCGCATATTTTGCACTGTCACTCAAGGCGAAGACGTGGAGAGGCAGGTGAAGCTCGCGACATTCCGTTTCGAGATCTTCGTCTACCTCGCCGTACACGTGCGCTTGCCAATCCAAAGAACGCAAGGATTCGAAATTATCTTGCGTGTCAGCTCCGGTCCACGGCAGACGGTCGCCGCCGTGAACATCGCCCGCGACCCCTTGACTGAGCGGACTGTCGGGATAGTGAATGCGCGTTTGCGAAATCGTGCGGAAGATCGCATGACGGCCCAGACTAAAACGGGTGACGACGCCGAACACCAGAGGCGCGATAATCTTTCTCGTAAACTCCCCCACCGCGCCTTCTCCGACTAATCCTGTAAACGCCCGATCCGTGGTGGACACCAGCGAACGCGCAAAGGCAATCCGCTCGGGCTCGTAGGTGTCGAGAAGCGATGTCTTGGCTCGATTTTGCAGCACTTGCGCCAGCTTCCAGCCGAGATTGACGGCATCCCCGATTCCGGTATTCATGCCCTGACCGCCTGCAGGACTATGGATGTGGCCAGCGTCGCCCACAAGAAAAGCGCGCCCCACCCGAAACGCGTCGGCAACGCGATGGTGAACGCGGTAGGTCGAGAACCAATTCACCTGCGTCACTGTGACATCAAGGAGCGGCTCGACGTGGTCCCGGATGTCTTCAAAGGTGAGATTTTGGCGATGCGACAGTTCGGGTGGTACAAGCCCGATCAGGCGTTGCATTCCGCTCGACCGCACCGGGAACATTAATGTGAGAATGTGTTCGCCGAGATTGATGTAAAGATCCCGGGAAAAGCCGCGTGTGATTTTCACGTCTGCGACAAAAAAAAGTTGCTCATATGTCCCGCCCGGAAAGCCGACCTTGAGAGTTTCGCGCACAACGCTACGCGCGCCGTCACAACCACAGATATATGCGATTTCCGCCGCTTCAATGCGGCCGATATCGTGCTCGATGGTAGCTCTGACGCCGTTTTCACCCTGGCTAAAGCCGGTTAGTTTTGTCCCCCACTCAACCTCGCAACCCGCATGCTTGAGCTTCGCGATCAGAAACCGTTCGTGATCGTCCTGCGGATAAGCGAGAGCAAAGGGATACGGACTGAGGCCGGCGCCCATTTCTTTGAAGCTGATGGACAGAACTTCACGACTACCAGACTCGCCACCCTCACGTACATGGGCGATTTCGGCGACCACTCCCGCTTCAATGATTTCGCGGGCGAAGCCGTATTGGCCGTAGAATTCGAGTGTGCGTGCTTGCACCACCATGGCGCGAGATTCTTCGCCTGGGCCGCTGGCTTCAGAAATAAGACGGCATTGCACGTTTCGGCGGATCAGAGCCAGTGCCAAATTTAGTCCACTAGGACCAGCACCAACGATGAGAACGGGGGCCAGCTGCATAGAATGAACATAATGTAGACGCGAATGCTATGTCCATGGCCACAGACGGAGAGATCTACTTAGGCGCGAGAGTGTCCGAAAGAATCATAACGGTGTGCAATAGCAGCGTTGAAACTCCAAAAGGACCCTGCTAAGGTGAGCACACGGAGACACGCGATGAAGACCTTAACTTGCGAAGAACTCGGTGGTAAATGCAACCAGAAAATATCAGGGGAATCTTGGGACGACATGGTAAAAGCAATGACGAGGCACGTGATAGAAAAGCACCCTGACGTCGCAAAAGAGATGGAAAAGATGCACAACGAAGACCCCAAAAGGTGGGGCCGAGAGATGAAACCGAAGTTTGATGCGGCTCCCGAAGCCTGATTTCCCCCGAGTTCCTCCATCGCCCTTGCAAATTCTGAAAAACTCGTGACAGGTGCGAGGATCGCAGGCGTTGATCTTGCCTTAATCATCGCCGCTCCGCACTACGGATTACGCTACGGTTTTGCTCCCGTTACCTGGAATTTCCAACGACTTAGAGATCGTCCGCCTCTTGTAAGTCCTTTAAAGTCGTGTATGGACCGTTCTCTCACGGCGGTAACACGGGTTCAAATCCTGTTGCGGACGGATCCACTTTCGAAGCTGGGTTCCTCGCGTCTTCGGGCGAATCCGGCAGCTTTGAGCGCGTCGACGCCGTCAAGACTGAAGCGACCGCTGCGGAAAAAGATTGACACAGAAAGTACCCAAGACGAGTAATGGCTGGCGCTGTGGCCCCTTATTCTATGAACGCCGCGCCCGCACTTTTCACCCGCAGTTGCTGTTTCCACCACGCACTATCAACAACTTCTAGCGCCACCCGTGCCACGAAGTCATTGCAATGATTGATTCTCTTAGCCCTGAAAAGGCTGCGGTCATCCACTCGCGCGCGTCAACTCCCGACCCTTCTAATGCGGAATGTTCACGGGGGCACAATGTCCGTGGTGCCTTTTGTAGTTCATTTCCCTTGGACGTCAAGCCTCTTCCATGTTCCACCTACGGCAGAACCAGATGCCAAAAGCAGCTTCTCACACCGGCCTCCTAGCACTGTGCGGCAATGAGAATCGGTTGCTGGAGGTGTGGCTGTAATTGTGGCTGTACGTTGCCAAATATGGCGAACTTTTCAAGCACTTAGAACGAATTCTCTGTGCGCGCAAGACTCTTGTAAGTTACTGGTTTATTGTGAGTTGCCAACGTCTGGATGGATGAGCGTTACGTGACTCTTAATCAATAGGTCCGCATCAGTTAGCCGAGTTCAGCCGTTTCCAAAGTGTTCGGAAACGATTGTGCACCGGCCTTACGACACAGCGCGATCATCTTCGTGCGCACACAGGGTCACTGCAATCAGCATGGCATGGATGAGGGCATCCTGGGGAAGGACCGTTGCGAGTGGGCGAGCATTCCTAATCTCTTCAGCGGTAGGCGGCGTAAGCTCACTGATGTAGTCGTTCCCCATGTCCTCATTTGAACCGACCAAGTTCAGGAACTCGTTTTTCTCGTCAGGAGACGAAAAAGAAAATAGAAGTTCGTAAGCGCTGGCGTCAGGATCGCCGAGGAGTGCCAGGGAGCGTGTGTTCGTGAGATTCGCATAACCCACGAGGTACCCGATTATGCCGGCCGCAAAGAGCCGAGCCTCTGGATTATCAGTGGGCAAGAATTCGACGATGCAAAGCCAGTCCTTCTCATCTTGCCAGTAGGGCTCGAGATCGTCTTTGCGCTTCGTTCCCAACATCGCAGATCACCTTGTTCGAGAGTTTTGGGTCAAAACTCGCGGTACAAGGACGGTACAACCAAAGTCTGTTCCATCGCACTCTCAGTCGTTCCTTACAGGGCATTGCAGAGCGACCGCTGCCTTGTAATTACAACGTAATCCAGTTTGTTTGCGCCCTTTCACGGCGGTAACACGGGTTCAAATCCCGTCGGGGACGCCAGTTCAATGGCTTGCAGGAGAACCGTCTACTCTCTGTTTAACAAGACGATTGGAAATTCTGGGCTCGGTGAACATTGATGATTAACGGTAGATCAGATCTATCGACATGGTTCCTCTCGCGTCCCGGACAATCGGGGAGTCGGCGTCCGACAATCACCAACAACTGCGTTTATCGGTACTAACGATTGGATATGTGAGAAGTCCGTCGAATCGGCAAATTCAGCCGATTCTTTCGATGCATGGAGAGCTTTAGCGGATCTTCTTCGACGCACGAGCGACCAACTCGTCCACTCTCGAAAGCAAAAGCTTGAGGATCGGAGACTGGTTCGACTTTCTGTAGCCGAGGACCAAATCGACAGTTGGCGCATCTCCCTTCAGAGGGCGGCTGGTTACAGACGCAGGGAGAAAGTTCTGTGCGTAAGCAGGTAACAGCCCCACCCCGCGGGTCGACATAATTAAGGAAATTCCCATGGTGACGTGGTCCGTCTCGTGAGCTGGCGTGATATTGATTCCCGATCGCTTCAGGTAATTGTCGATGACCGCACGCAGTACAGGAGCCGTATGAGACACAATCACGAACGTTTCGCCTGCCAGGTCCTTCGGACTGATCGCTTTAAGCGCGGCGAGACGGTGATCACTAGGCAAGATCACCACCAAAGGCTCCTTCACGAGAAGACGGAACGCCAGGTCTGGCATCGCTCGTTCCTTTCGAAGAAAAGCGGCATCGATTTTTCCTTTCGAAAGGCCCTCAGCAAGTAGCGGGGAATATTGACTCGATATCATCACGTCAATGTTCGGCAGCTCGTCGCGCAGGATACGCAAGGCTTCGGGCATCCAGGTCAATTCGTGTCCGGTCAGAAAGCCCATCGAGAAGCAGGGCTTGGCCGGATGAACGGCTCGGCGTGCAGCTTCGACTCCCGCATCAACCTGCAATAGAACCCCGCGCGCGTGATCGAGAAAGGCTCGACCCGCCGGTGTCAGCGCGACGCCACGAGCTGTGCGCGTCATGAGTTGGGCGCCAATTTCTTCCTCAAGGTCTCGAAGCTGGCGGCTGAGTGAAGGCTGCGACGTGTGCAACTTCGATTTTGCCGCCAGGCTCAGACTCTCGGTTTCGGCGACCGCAACGAAATAACGCAGGTGTCGTAATTCCATTTCCATCCCCCATGCTTGTGAAGCATTGCTGCCAAGCCTAACAAAGTATGCTTCAAATGCGCTACTACTGGCGACTTGGGCAATCCAATGAGATGATTGGATGCCTTGGGCGAGCAATAAGTTTTGGCTCATGCCTGATGAGCATATGGTTAATTCGAGGAGAGGGACTATGTCGAAGAAATTGGAAGGAAAGGTTGCACTCATCACGGGCGGCTCGCGCGGCATTGGTGCAGCAATCGCTAAGCGCCTGGCCGCGGACGGAGCGAAGGTGGCCATTACATACACGAAAGGCTCCGACGCGGCCGCGTCGGTCGTCAAAGCGATTGAACGCGCGGGTGGAAAGGCGATCGCGATTCAGGCGGATGCCGCGGATGTCGACGCCGGCAAAGCCGCAGTCGAAAAAACCGTTGCGACATTTGGTCGCCTCGATGTCCTTGTCAACAATGCCGGCACGGCTATCCCCAAACCGTTCGTGGAGTCCACCCTGGAAGAGATGGATCGCGTGCTCGACATCAACGTCCGCGGCGTATTCGTTGCGACGCAGGCGGCGCTGAAGCACATGACTGAGGGTGGTCGCATCATCATGATCGGCTCGGCAGTGGGCGAGCGTGCCGTCGCGCCGGGACTTGTGCCCTACGCGGCCACGAAGGGGGCCGTCAAGATGTTCACTCAGGCGCTTTCCAGAGAGCTGGGGAGCCGGGGCATCACGGTCAACAACGTCCAGCCGGGCCCGATCGACACGGATTTAAATCCCGCCTCGGGTGATTGGGCGGTGCCGCAGAAGGCCGCCACAGCGCTCGATCGTTACGGGCGTGTGGATGAGATCGCCGCGATGGTGGCGTTTGTCGCCGGTCCGGAGGCCTCGTACATTACCGGGGCGAATCTCACCGTGGACGGCGGAATGAATGCCTGAACCGACGCGCACGAAGTCACGTTGCAACTGCAGGCATTGAGGTGAATAGGCAGGTCCGAAGACACGCATTACATATCAAGGGGAGGAAGGTGTCCAATTGCTAGCGTCGCGACTAGCGCCGCGCGGCGATTGATGTTCAGACCTTGGCTCAAGAAGAGGAGTTCTTATGAGAGCGGACATTGTAACGGCTAGCGCGGTATTTCCAGATTATGAGCTGATCGATCACACGGACAAACGTCGCAAGCTTTTCGGACCTACAGGGGCCAGATCCCATGGTCCTGGTGCTTAGCCGGGGCGGATACTGCCCGAAGGATCTACGCCAGGCCGCGGGTCAACACGCAGTACATATGAAGTGAAGGAAGGTAAAAATAAATGAGAACTCCGATGATCGATGAACACAATCTCGTCCTTTTTAGCCGGTCCGAGGGCGATGCTTACCAAAGCTCAAAGGCCGCGGAGCTAAGCCTGAACGCGGCTATCCTGCGCGCCGAAATTTCCAGGAGCTACGAAGAGTTTCTGGATATTTTTGAGACATTTTACGCCGACGATGTCGAGGTGAGCAGAGAAGATTTGCGGGAGATGATCCGCGGAAAGGCGAGAGTACGTGCTTTTCTATTGAATGTCCTGGTGCCCCTTCAGGTAATGGCTGAAGTTGCCGGATTGTCGATATCAGTTCAGCAGACTGCGGTTCCTGGAGACACAGCCAACGAGACGCATTCCGCATGGAGGATCGACTTCACCGGCGTCGGAGGGAGACGGTGCACTTTGAAATGGTATGCCACTCGGAGATGGAATGCGTCCAGGGTTGTATACGAGCACCACTACGATCTTCAGCAGATCGGCGGACCCCTGACCATGTGACCTGCCCCCTGCTTTCGTTCACGTAAGAATACGACAGCTTTCAGCTACTCCATCCTTGGTTTGAGCCGGGATGGGGGAGCGCGAGGGGGAAGGGACGGCGTTTGAGTCCCTTACTCCTCGCTCAGCTAGGTAGAAGTCCGCCGCTTGCGCCGTCGCGAACTCCTTCGGTGTCTGGTATCCCAAACTGCTGTGCGGACGCTCTTCGTTGTACTCGATTCTCCACGCTGCGATCTTGCGTCGCGCGTCGAACAAGTTTTGAAACCAGCTCACCGTCAGGCATTCATCCCGCAACCGTCCGTGAAAACTTTCCACGCGCGCATTCTGCGTCGGCTTGCCCGGTTGAATGTGCAGCAACTCGATCTTTCTCTCCACACACCAGGCCAGAAAATGCCGGCTGGTCAGCTCCGGCCCGTTGTCGCAGCGAATGGCTTGCGGTTGTCCGCGCTCCGCAACGATCCCGTCCAGCACGCGCGTCACTCTCCGGCTGGCAAAACTCGTGTCTACTTCCAACGCCAAACACTCCCGCGTGTAGGCATCCACCACGCTCAGCACCCGGATCGTTCGTCCACACGCCACCGCATCGTGCACAAAATCCAGCGCCCACTCCTGGTTGGCCGCAGTCCGCACCAGCAGCGGCTTGCCCTCGCGCACGCAGTGTTTCCGCTTCTTCCGCCGGATCATCAGCCCCGCCTCCCGATACACCCGATGCACTCGCTTGTGGTTCACATGCTCTCCCGAACGGCCCAACAAAACATGCAGCCGCCGATACCCAAAGCGCGGCTTGGACCGCGCCAACTCCACCAGCCGCGTCCGCAACGGCTCATCCGAGCGCCCGCTCTGGTAGCGATAGCTCGATACCGCCATCGTCATCAACCCGCATGCTCGCCGCTGGCTGAAGGCATACTTCTCGCGCACCTGCTCGACGGTCGCCCTCAGCTCCGCGAGCTCCACCCGTTTTTTTCAATCACCCACTGCAGCGCATCTTTGTCCAGACTCAGATCCGCCACCAGCTTCCGCAGTCGCGTGTTCTCATCCCCAACTGCTTCGCCTCCTGCGCCTGGCTCACCTCCATGCCACCGTACTTCGCCTTCCAGGCGTAGATCGTGTGCTTCGACACCCCCACTTCTCTCGCTACGTCTTCCGCTTTACGTCCCGCTTCCAGTTGTTTCAGCGCCCCGATCATCTGCGCTTCCGTGTGCCTGCTCTTCGACATACCTCTTCCCCTTTCCTTCGTCCGAAATCATACTCGGACTTGTGCGGAAACAGGGGAGCAGGTCACATGGACGACTTGAATTTGGGTCCGGGTGGTTCGGACGTTTCGATTTGAGCTCCGTACTTGGCTTAATTAACTCGATTTGAAAGGAGGAGACTTTGCCATGCCAGCTAGTTCTGAAACACCCGTCGCGGAGCGCCAGATCCTGATTGTGGGACCCTATGGCGTCCTTGGCACAGGTGTCATCGACGCCGTCGCAGAGAACCCAAGATGGGGAATCACCACAGCTGCACGCCGACCCGCGCCAACCTATCGCAGGAATGACACAGCGAGGCCGCTCACTACGACGATCGCTCCAACCACCGGGCGCGGACTGATTTCGGCGTGTTCCATGCTGACAATTAAATCACAAGAATCCATCCGGAAGTCGGACCCCGTCGGAACAGCGGTAACATCACTTCCGAGTGGCCCGTGATTCAGGAGTAACCGTAGGTTCCCACAAGCCGACTTCTGGGGACTAATGTCCTCGAAGTTCGTGTTGTCGCCAGTCTCCGGATTGCCGACAACACGGGAGACAAAAATGGTTGAATCAGCGAAACTAGTTGAAATCGATCTCATGGATATCGATCGCGACGAGCAGAGGCTCCGCTACCTTTCGCTTTTCGCTGTCAAAGGCAAATACTCGGCGCTTGTGTGGCACCACAATTCCGTTTGTCGTTCGGTAGTCGGAGGCGTAGTTGAGTCCCGGAGCATTGCCAAGGACATCTACGGTATATTCGTGCCTCCGCAACAATCCGTCAGGACCGAAATACGAAATTTGATTCCGCGTGTGGCCGGCGATGGAATCGGGAAAGGTGACCCTTAAGGGACGCCACTGTTCACCATCTTCTTGCCATGGGGCAATCTCTTCGCTGATAAATCCGGGATAGGTGTAAAGGAACGGAATGGTGAGGTAGCTCCAGAGCGCGTAGCTCGCAAAGTATGCCACATGCAGCATGTCCCATGGGGTGTCGAGGCTCTGCCCACGAAACGAGGTAGTCGGATCTACGCGGGATTCTTCGACAACCCCTGATTCTGACTCAATTGAGACCTCGCCAGTGGTGAATATCGTTCGCCGGTCTTTCCCGATGAGGTGAGTGACCAGGTGTTGGCGATGGAGTTGAGCAACCACCTGAACGTTTTTGAGCACATCCGGCTGGCCCTTGAGGTGCCAGAGCGCACCCGTAATCGAGGCGTTGGCTCTTACCACGTTGAACTGGCGCCAACGTTCGAGTCCGCCATGAGCTTCGATTGCGAGTTTGAGCAGGTTGTCCATAGAAACCTTGGAAGTGCAGAGATGAGTTTTGTTGAGTTACGTTCCGCTCGTGTTTACTTCGGGAATGAGCCGCCGAACATCGGATTCCCGCTCTTGGACTGTTGCTCGGTAGCCTCGTCCTGAATGACATCCCAGTGCTCGACGAGAATTCCATCCTTCAAGCGAACGACATCCGCTGCGATCCAGTCACCGGCAGTCCGATGTTGGAGAACCGGCCATGAACAATGACGTAGTCGCCTTCTGCAAGAATCACGCCAGACTCATACTTGAGCGACGGCGGCGCGGCTTTAATGAGGTTAAAGAGCCCGTCTCGTCCCGGCTCGATATGGGCGCTGTGTTGAATGTAGTGGGGCGACCAAAATCGCTCCGCAGCCGTGTAGTCTCGCTTATTGAACAGGGCATCGAACGCTTCCAGTACGATCGCCTTGTTCTTCTCCGCACTTAAATCGCTCATTGTTTTCCTCTCTTGCAAATCGACGTTGGACGTTTTTAGTCCCCTGAAATCTCATAGTCACAGAAATCTGGTGTCAGTACCCTCTATTTGCGCATCCTGCAATAAGGGAAAAGCCAAAAATGTCGATCAAAAGTTGACTCTACGATACGAGGGCGTATATAGTCAAGTCAGTCAACTGACTAACTGAGTATTTGAACAATGCCAAAAATGAAATTGGAGAAACGAGCGCGGTTGATTAGCACGGCTGTGAAGTTGGCGTACCGACATGGGTTCAGGGAGATGAGCCTCGCCGATATCGCCGCGGCGGCCAAGATCCCAGTCGGCAATGTCTACTACTACTTCAAGACAAAAGATGAAATCGGCGTGGCCATTGTGGAGCAACGCTTGTTGGAATTTCGGGCGCTGCGCGAACAATGGGACAGGGCGCGTTCCCCGAAAGAACGCCTTCAGGCGTGTGTCGAGAATACGCTTGGGAACCGGGATGTGCTTGCACGCGGAGGGTGCCCCTTGGGGACGCTTTGTTCCGAGTTGCACAAGGAAGGCGGGCCTCTCGCAGAAAAATCTACGGCACTCTTCGGAGAGCTGCTTGCGTGGATAGAAGATCAGTTTAGGGCGGATGGACATGGAGACGACTCACGAGGACATGCTGTCCATCTTCTATCGGCATTGCAGGGAGTCTCGGTCCTGGCTCACGGGTCTCGTGAGCCCGAGCTGGTGGTAATGGAGACGAGGCGCCTTCAAAATTGGATTCGCGCCCTGTGAACTGGAACGTGCGTAACCAACAAGGAAGACGGAAATGAAGGGAAATCAGGCCTTGAATCGCAGGAGGAAAAGACGCTCATGAAAACTCAAATTGACAAGAAGCGATTCGGTCCGTGGGCGCTCGTGACGGGCGCTTCGTCCGGAATAGGCAAAGAATTTGCGCGGCAAATCGCAGCGTCGGGCATCAACGTAGTGTTGGCGGCCAGGCGAGACGCATTGCTTGCCGAACTGGGACGCGCCATCTCACAGGAGTTTGATGTTCTGTACCGCGCCTTGGCTATGGACCTCTCACAAGAGGGATTTATAGCAGGACTCGCCGGCGCTACAAAGGATCTCGACATCGGCCTTGTCGTCTCCAATGCCGGGACCGGAAATCCCGGCGAGTTCTTGAAGCATGATCGGCAGTTGCTTCACGAGACCTTGCGGCTTAATACGATTGCGCATCTGGACATCACCCACCATTTCGGTCAGAAACTCGGCGAGCGGCGCCGGGGCGGAATCATCCTCGTGGGGGCACTGGGTGCGGAAAACGGCATTCCCTGTATGGCGAACGACGGAGGCGCGAAGGCGTATGTACACAGTCTTGGCGAGGCGCTTCACTATGAGTTCAAACCTCTAGGTGTCTATGTCACTGTACTGGCAGCCGGGGTTACGAACACAGCGGTCATCGACAAATTCGGCCTCGATCCGAAAACCATGCCGATGAGACCGATGAGCGTCGAGCAGTGCGTATCTGAGGGCCTCAGGGGTCTGCGCAAAAACCGCTCCAGAGTCGTTCCAGGCCGGCTGAACCGGATCATGAACGCCTTCGTGCCCGCTTCTCTTGCGCGCAAGCTATTGGCGGACTTGCTTGGTAAAGGGCTTGCGAGCAAACCCGCAAGCGCGAAGGCCCAGGACCTAATAACGAACGGGTAAAGAATCGAGGCGCCGCTGAAGCCATGCGATTCCGCCGAAATAGAAGGAAGGTGAAAGATGACTACAGAGAGGTCGCTCGTCGACTCCGCACTCCGCGGGTGGAAGTCCAACGTGGAACGAGCGGAGAAATTGTTTGGGGACTTATCGCCGGGAGAACTCGAGCAAGAAGTTGCTCCAGGAAAAAACCGCTTGATCTATCTCTGGGGCCATCTTGCGGCGTCGAGCGATCGGCTCTTCCCGCTGCTCGGGATTGGAGAAAGACTTCATCCCGAATTCGACGCCATATTCATCTCAAACCCGGACAAGTCCGTTCCGCTGACTGTCTCGGAACAATTGCTCAAAGCCGCATGGCAAGAAATCAACCAGAAGCTGTGGGAGGGTTTCTCAAAGTTCTCGGACTCGGATTGGGCGCAGCGGCATACTGCGGTGTCGGAACAGGATTTCGAGAGGGAACCGCATCGGAATCGATTCGGGGTGCTACTCGGAAGAACCGCGCACCTTGCCTATCACTTGGGGCAAGCGGCATTGGCGCGGCCAAAGGCGCGAGGTATTTAATTATGAATCTCACGAGCAATACGATTTTGATCACCGGCGGTGGCAGCGGCATCGGTTACGAACTCACCAAACAACTCACAACACTTGGTAACACGATTCTTATCACGGGCCGCGATCAAGCTAAGATGTATCGAGCGAAAGCGGCTTTTCCAAACATTCACACCTTTCGAAGCGACGTTTCCGATCCGAAAGCGATCGTCACTCTTTACGAACAGGTCACCAAACAATTTCCCGAGCTCAACATTTTGATCAACAACGCCGGCATCATGCGTGAGATCAATGTTCACGACAAAGCTGGAAGCCTCGAAGACATCACTCGCGAGATTGAAATCAATTTGAGCGGGCCGATTCGCATGGTGAAACAATTCTTGCCGCATTTGAAAACAAAATCAGAGGCCGCAATCATGAACGTTTCATCGGGATTGGCATTCGTTCCATTGCCCATTTCACCGGTTTATTGCGCCACCAAGGCCGGTTTGCATTCGTTCACCGAGTCTCTTCGTGTGCAACTGAAAAACACCAAAGTGAAGGTATTTGAGCTAGCACCGCCGGCGACACAAACCGAACTCTTGGGTGCCTTTAATTCTGAAGACCTGAAAGGCGTTTCTATCATGAATGTGGAAGACATGATTAGAGTCGCCGTCAAAGGAATGCAAACCGATCGATTTGAAATTCGTCCAGGTCAGGCGAATCAGCTCAAAATGATGAGTCGCGTCGCCCCTGGATTTATTTTGAAACAAATGAGCCGATCGGTCGATCGCATGCTCGGCACACACAATTAATTCAAAGCTTATTAGACGCTAGGCGGCCTGAAACCGCAGGCCCACACGGCGGAGCCTGAAAGGGAGCCTCATAGATTGCACATCGATGTTAGTTAGTCAACTGACACATAATTGGGGTAGCGAAGCGAATCGAACGACCAACAAGCCCTAAGCAGGCAGAATGGAGTTTTTATGAAAATTATTTTGATTGGTGCAAACGGAAAGATCGGCGAACTGGTTCAAAAGGCATTAGCGGGTGCTGGCCATGAGATAGTCAAGGTCGGACACAAATCGGGCGATTTCCGAGTCGAGATCGAGAACCGCGAAAGTGTCAGGAAGCTTTATCAAGCCGTCGGCTCGTTTGATGCCGTGGCCATTGCAGCAGGTGAAGTCGCATTTGCTCCGTTTTCGGAACTCACCGCTGAAAAATGGCAGTTCTCGTTGGGAAGCAAGCTCATGGGTCAGATCAGCCTGGTTCAGGAGGCGATCCCGTTCATCAAAGAAAATGGATCATTCACTTTGGTTTCGGGCGTTCTTAATGACGAACCGATCTTCGCCGGTGTCGCGGCTTCAACCGTCTCGGGCGCATTGGAAGGTTTTGTTCGGGCTACCGCAATCGAACTTCCCAAGGGATTGCGTATCAATTTGGTGAATCCCACGATCCTAGAAGAATCCGTACCTAGTATGGGGTCGTTCTTTCACGGCGTGATTCCGGTCGAAGGATGGAAAGTTGCACAAGCCTACAAACGCGCTATCCTGGGGGCGCAAACCGGCCGCGTTTACCAAGTTGATTGAGCGTACCCAAACCTTCCTGGCCTCGGACGGGCGCATCGGGAGGCCTGAGGAGATTGCTTCCGCAGCGGTGTTCCTGGCTTCGGACGAGAGCAGCTAGCTCCGGCCAAGGTGAACTGGCTTACTCCATAAGGCTGGCGAAGCAGAGGAACGTCGAAGAGTTAGACCTGCTGCTTTTTCAATTCGCTAAGGCGGGGAAATCTTCCCGACTGATACTCAGCAAAGAGCCTGGCAATGTCCTGCTTCGAGTCTCCTATAAATGGGCCATAGGATACGATTGGGTCTCCTTGGGGTTGTCCCGCATATAACACCAGTCGCGCTCCGGATTCGCCGGCGACTACACGCAATACGCTCGTACCGCTGTCAGTCGACCGATCGAGCCAACCGACCTGCCCAGTGTTCAGCTCGGTGTCGCCGATTCGAACCGAACCATCGATGACAAATGCAAAGCCGTTGTAGGATGCAGCTATTTCCAACTCGGCCGAGGCGTGTGGCTCTAAATTGATCTCGACCATCGTGACCGGTGCATGGTTTCGCGTGCGTGACTGAAGGCCGACGGAGGAACCGCTATAAACTCGGATCTCAGCACCGTTTTCGCGGCGCACCGGAACCTCATTGGCATTTATCGTTTGAAATTCCGGGGCTATCCAGCGTTTGTTTTTGGGTAAGGTGAGCCACAGCTGAAGCAGGCGGACCTTTCCTTTGGTCCTAACGTCTTCGCTGTGAATAATGCCGCTGCCAGCGGTCATCCACTGCACTTCGCCCGCGTTCAGTGTGCCGCCCTCATCGCGGTCAAAGATCGCGCCGTCGAGAATGAGGGTCACGGTTTCAAAACCTGCATGCGGGTGAGGACCACCAACTGGCCGGTCGCCAACGTCAAGATGATCGTCCATCAACAAGATGAAGGGATCGTTCATCTCAAAGTTCTCGGGAGACACGACAGGTGCAGCTAGATGTCCCGGACCGACGAATCCAGGTGCCGCTGGAGGAACGCTAACCACGCGACTGATACTGCGTTGTTGCGACATGTCTTCTCCTTCTGAAATCAATTCCCCGTTCACTCAAAACGCTTACTGAAAGGGCGCTTGCGCCATTCGAGTGCCGTATCGCCGATCATGCACTCCGCACGCAAGTACTGTTCCTCTCATACTGCGACGCAATTTATGCCTGCGTCGCAGCCTTCGCGCTGAAGATTCCCTTGAAGCTTTCGCGGTACTGCAGGAAAACCAGAATCCACAACACGCAAGCAACCACTGCAGGCGCGATGGTGCCCGGTGACATCGTCAGGTGAAACGCCAGGATGTTGTAGAGCTCCGCAGCCAGCAGTGTCAGCGCAAGTGGCACGAATCGACCGAAGAGCAGCAAAAGCCCACCAAACACCTGCCCCGCGAAGAAGAACGCGGCAAAGTGCGATGCGACGATGGCGCCAAAAAACTGTAACGCCAGCGGATTCGTGGGCGGCGGCTGGTGGATAAAGTTGAGAAATCCGTTCAACCCAAAGACCGTAAACATCAGGCCCAGTAAATAGCGAGCAACAATTGAAGTAGTTTTCATGAGTGTCCTCTCTTAGAAGGTCTGCGCGTGCGTCTGCACGGCTTGAAGGTGTGGTGCGAGAAATGTGTTCCGGTCATTCCCCTGGTTCAGCGCGCTGGTCCCACCTGCGGTGAGGAAGGTCGCGTCTGTCACGCCAAGAAAACCAAATACGGACCGCAGATACGGCTCCACGAAATTGAAAGAGGCCATCCGCGTCTGGGCGTCGTAGATCCCACCCGTGGCGATGATGAAGGTTGCCTTCTTGCCGGTGATCAGGCCTTTCGGCCCCTTCTCACTGTAGGAAAAGGTCCTGCCCACGCGCGCGATCTGGTCAATCCAGAGTTTGAGAACCGAAGGCACGCCAAAGTTATGCATTGGCACTCCGATGACGTACTCATCGGCCTGCTCCAGTTCGGCGAGCAGCGAGTCGGAGAGCGAAAGCAATTCCTTCTGCTGCGGAGTGCGGGCCGCTTCCGGCGTGTAGACGGCACCGACCCATTCCGCATTGACGGGTGGTATTGCTGTGGCGTTGAGGTCACGGTCTATGACCCTTCCGTCCGGGTGCGAAGCCTTCCATTGAGTCACGAACGCAGCCGTCAGTTCACGCGAAACTGACCGGCCGTAGAGCGGACTGGAATCGATGTGAAGTAGCGTCGACATTGAGAATTCCTCCTGCACGACATATGATGACTAGACGACACACGTCGATTCAAAGAAAATAAACAACTGTCGCTTTGGTCTATAAACAGGTATGCTTTCATCAATATAGAAAATGGCCCAACTTCTCCAAACCGAGGCCGAAACGACCGATCCGCGCATCCTACGCAGCCGCCGTATGCTCATGGAAGCGCTGGCCAGGCTATTAAATAAGAAGGAGTTCGCAGACATCTCTGTGCAGGAGATCTCTGACGAGGCCACGTTGAACCGGGCCACCTTTTACCTGCACTATGCGGACAAGAACGCGTTGTTGCACGCCATGACGGAATGTCGCTTCCGCGATCTGATCGAGCGCCGCAACATCACCTTTACCGACTGCAACGGGGCATTGCGCGCGATTGCACTCGGCGTCTGCGACTATCTTGTGGAGAGCACAGGCTGTCCCACTCAGTTGTCGCGGATGGCGCTCGAAGGCTCGATCATTCCTATCGTTGAGGATATGTTCAAGGAAGGGCTTGCCCATCATGGGATGGCTCCCGGTGCAGACGCGGAACTGTTGGCGACCACTGCAGCCTGGGCTGTTTTCGGAGCCGCACGCCGCTGGTTTCAGACCCCCAACCGTATCCCCGCCGACGAGATGGCCGCCATGATTGAAACCATGGTGAGCCCGATTCTTTTCGGCGCCTCACAATAGCAGAGCGGAGAACAACCAGTGGCGGGCGGTATCATCGTGTAGGAGAGATGATTTCGGCGTCTTGCCTCTGCCTTGTCGCGACACAGGCCGGGTGATCACTGTTTCGCCGCATCAGAATCTTCCAATTCTTTGCACTGATCAGCTCTTTTTCGGTGGGATAGAGGAGGATGAATGGCGCAGGTATGGTTAGTCACCGGCAGCTCTCGTGGTCTGGGTCGCGCAATTGTTGAAGCGGGCCTTGCTGCGGGCAATAAAGTGTTGGCGACTGCTCGGGACATTAAGTCGCTGGCTGATCTGCCGGAACGATATGGAGATCAGGTCAAGCTCTTCGCAATGGATGTGACCGACGAAGCAGCAGCAGACAACGCGGTAATGGCGGCGGTCGATGCATTTGGCTCGCTGGATGTGCGCAGGTGGAATCTTAGTGAATTCGATGGTGGGGCCAGTACTGGCTGGCTGTAAATGACAACTGTTGAGCAATACCGATGCCGACGTAAAGAAGAGCAGCAGCAGAGCCGCATTCCATCTGGGGATTGCACATCTCCGCCTCGTCATCGCTCGCAGTCCCTGTCAGGGTCAGTCGCGGCATCTTTCGCTACCACTATTGAGGTATCGCCAAAGGCAGGCTTGCAGTGCGGAGCGCACGCAGCAATCGCGGGGATGGATTCCAGAAAACGGTGCTTTCCCGCAACGGATGAGTTCTTATTTTCCGGTGTAGCTGATCCTCCAAATCGAGTTCGATCCATCGTCGCTCACCAGCAGAGATCCATCGGGAGCCTCGGTCATACCTACAGGACGGCCCCACACATTTCCGTCAGGCAGCACGAAGCCGGTGAGAAAGTCGTCATATTCGCCGCTGGCGTCCGCTTTCTGATGCAAAGGCACGCGGATGACTTCATAACCTACGCGTACGGATTTATTCCACGAGCCATGCTCCGAGGCAAAAATGTCTCCCTTGTATTCGGCAGGGAACTGCTTGCCGTCGTAGAAAGCAAATTCGAGAGAGGCGTTGTGCGCCTGCAGCAACACATCAGGAACAGTCGCTTTGTCTTTCAATTCGGGATGCGTGCCCGGATGCCGCGGATCCTGATGCCCTCCCATGTACCACCACGGCCAGCCGTAGAAGCCTCCTTCCTGCACGTGCGTGATGTAATCGGGCACGAGATTATCACCGAGGCCGTCGCGCTCATTCACAGAGCACCACAACTCACCGGTTTGAGGATTTATTGTGAGGCCGCCGCCAGCGTTGCGAATTCCGTACGCATAGACGCTGAGCTGGCAGTTCGCGGGGTCGCATACCAAAATATCGGCGCGATTTTTTTCGCGCGGATGCGTGTCGGGATCATCCACGTTTGAACCTGAGCCGACCGCGACGAACATTTTCTTGCCATCTTGCGAAAAGGCTACGGCGCGAGTCGTGTGCCCGCCGGGACCAGGCAAATCGGCAACGTGCTGCGGCGCTGCGGTCGCCTTCAAATCGCCGTTGTGGTATGGAATGCGCGTGACTTCGCTCTCACTGCCCACATACAACCATTGCGGATCGGCTCCCGGAGGATAGAACGCCAACCCATACGGACGTTTGAATCCTGTGGCGTAGGTTGCGGTCAGTTCCGGCTTGCCGTCGGCGGTCATTCCGCGAAATACGAGGATGATGCCGGGATCGGTTTCTGCGACAAAGATGTCGCCGTTCGGCGCTGTGCGCAGGGTTCGAGGATTGTCCAAATCTTTGGCGTACAGCTCAACCTTGAACCCCTCGGGCGCCACCGGCCACACTTTCTCGGGACGCGCTACGAGCTTAGGTCCATTGTTCGATGACTCGGTGGCGTAAGGTTTGGGAAGATCGGCCACCGTGATCTTGCGAACCGTGCCCGGCTTCTCGTAGCGGAAGTCGGTGAACGGAGGCGTGGGCGGTGGGGCTTTCAACTTTGATGTGTTCGCATCGGCGGGAGCCGCGGCGCTCGCGGTGTGCGCTGCTGGAGCCGCTCCCAGCGACTTCACGTAACTTACCAGCTGCCAGCGCTGCTTTTCCGGCAACGCCGCCCACGAGGGCATGCCGTTATCTTTGTCGCCCTTGGTGATGAACCAGAAGACTTCTCCCGGTTTAACTGATGCAAGTTTGTCTCCCGCCAGCGCGGGCACGTTGCCGGTACCTTTGCCTAACTTGCCGTGGCAGGACAAACAGTTTCGTGCATAAAGTTGCTCGCCGGTCTTTACAGCGGCGGCTTGCCCTGCGTAGGGATTTTTAGTTTTTTGCGCAGAGGCGGGGGCGTCGTGGAAATTTGTATCGACATCCGCGGCGAATAGCCAAGCCGCAGGCAAGATAATTGCAGCTACGAAAAGTGCGTATGGGCGCATCGGTCCTCCCAGATTTTGATTGCGGATGATTCTAATCCAGTTTTTGGATGCAGTTGGATTGCGGCAGGATTATAGAATTCGCCGATGGTGTTTGCCTACCGGCTCCGCGGGCAAGGGCGCCGGACGCTAACTCTTACTCTCACTGCGGCGGGGGCATCCTCTTGACGACCTGGTCGTACCAGAGGCGGTGATAGGTATGCGCCCAGGCTTTCGAGACGCGCCCGTGGACCATTGCGTAAAACGACTCCGGCTCCATGAAAACGCTCATGTACACATGAATGATGAACGCTCCAATGGTGGCTAGGGCTGCGACCACGTGCGTTGTCACCGCCAGATAACGCAGCCAGCGCAGACTCCACGGAATGGATTCGACGAACCAGAGCCCCAACCCGGAAATCACCAATAGGATCACACCGTAAAACATGAGCCAGAAGAAGAGTTTCTGGCCGAAATTGAAGCGGCCCACCGGCGGCAGTTTCTCATCATCATTTTGGATGTAGTAATTGATTGCCTTGAACCAGCGCCGGTCGTCGTCAGTCTTAGCCACGTCGTCGCCCCACATCTTGTACATCCAAAACATTGAGACTGTGAACGCAAGACCGAACCAGGGGTGCCAGAAGCGCGCTGTCGGTCCGCCACCCACGATCACGGCCAGCCAAAACATGTACGGCGACCAGAAGGCGAGGCCGGTCACTAGACAATAGACATAGAACACAGCGCCCGCCCAGTGGTGAACCCGCTCACTCAGCGAGTAGCGAACAATCTCACCACCAGATTCACCGGTCGCGTGCGCGGAGGAGACGACATGCGAGGTGCTCACGGCTTTCCTCCGTTTCCGTCCTTCACGTCTTCGTCAACTTCCTTCGGGCCAAAGCGCAGGTAGTGCAGAGTCACGCCGAGAAGGCCGCCCAGCATGGCGAGATTTCCAATCCACTTCGCCGGGCCTTTCCAGAAGCGTACGACCCAGGGAATATGCGGATCCTTCGGCAAACCGCCGTAGGCTTCGGGATTGGTCACGTCGTGCAGCACATAAATGACGCCCGTGCCGTTCACTCCCGCAGGATCGTAGACGCCGGCTTTGTCGAAGTTGAAATGCTCGCGCAGTTGTTGGGCGCGAGTTTCGGCTAGATCCTTCATGTCATCTTTACTGCCGAAGTGCAGGCAGCCAGTGGGGCAAGATTTGATGCAGGCGGGCTCCAACCCTTCGCTCACGCGGTCGACGCAGAGGGTGCACTTGAACATCTTCTTCGTCGTCGGATTGAACTTGGGAATATCGAACGGGCAGCCGCTCACGCAATATCCGCAGCCGATGCAGTTCTGCTGCTGAAAATCTACGATGCCGTTGGTGTACTGCACGATCGCGCCATCGGCCGGACAGGCCATCAAACAGCCGGGGTCGGCGCAGTGCATGCACTGGTCCTTGCGCATGAGCAACTGCAATGTGCCGTCTTCGCGCTCGTGCTCGTTGAATTTGATTAGGTTCCAGTAGTTCCACGCTGTCGAAGGCATGGTCTGGTAGCTGTTGTCGAAGACGGTCTCGGTAAAGGAGTATCCATTCCACTCGAGGCAGGCGACTTCGCAGGCCTTGCAGCCGATGCACGTGGTGGTGTCGATCAGCTTGCAGACCTGATAGTCGCGCTCGACATCTTCGCCGGGAGCGACTCCCGCGTGGCCGGAAATTCTGCGAATTGCTAATGTGGCCTGACTCATAAGAGCATTGAGTAATTGGGTAATTTAGTAATTGGGTAATTTAAAACCCGGCGCGTTTTGAAGTTTTGGTTTTCAATTACTCCATTACTAAATTCCCCAATTACTCAATTTCCTTTCAATTACTAAATCCCCAATTACTCAATTTCCTTTCAATTCCCCAATTACTCAATCTTCCTAGGCTTTCTCCAGCTTCACCATAAAACCCTTGAACTCCGGGGTGTACGCATTGGGGTCGACCACCGTGGGCGAGAGGCGGTTGAGCAGCGTTCTCGCATTGCGGTCTTCGTCCTCCTGAATGCCGCGATAACCCTGGTGAATCGGAATTCCGATCTGGTAGACCTTTTTGCCGTCAATCGTCATGGGCTTGATTCGTTTGGTGACGAAGGCTTTCGCTATGTAGTAACTGCGCGCGCTGGTGACCTTTACTTTGTCGTTGCCCTTGATGCCCAACTCCGCTGCTAGTTCTACCGGAATCTCTACGAAGGCCTCCGGAATCAGTTGCACATTCATGGGATTGTTCTTGGTCCAGTAGTGGTAGTGCTCGGTGAGCCGGTAGGTGGTGCACACAATGTTGAAAGCATCGCCCGGGCTCGAGTACTTATCCGCCGGCGTCTTCAGCTTTTTCACCACCGGATTGTTCTGTTGATTCGGGTGAAGCGCGTTTTGCACAGGGCTTTCGATGGGTTCGTAGTGCTCGGGGAATGGTCCGTCGGCGAATGCGCCCAGCGGCGCGAAGATTCGGCCGATACCCTCCGGATTCATGATGAAAGGACCCATGTGGTCTTTCGGATCGGAGTCTGGCTTAAAATCGGGAACATCGTTGCCCGCCCAGCTTTGCGTCGACTCGCTCCACCACACTTGCTTGCGCGTCGCATCCCAGGGCTTGCCCGAGGGATCGCACGAGGCGCGGTTGTACAGAACGCGACGATTCGCCGGCCACGACCACGCCCAGTTCTGGTAGATGCCCTGGCCGGAGGGGTCTTCGGTGCCGCGGCGGGCGGTCAGATTTCCCGCCTCAGTCCAACTCCCGGAATAAATCCAGTTGCCGCAAGAAGTCGTGCCGTCATCTTTCAACCACGCGAATCCCGGCAACTGCTGGCCTCTCTTGATAGTCACTTGTGTCTTCGGATCGGTGAGGTCCGCCAGCGCCTTGCCGTTCAACTCCTTTAACAATTCGCCGAGAGCCGGGTGCTGTGCGTTGGTGTAGGTCCACGTCAGCTTCAGAATCGGGTCGGGAAACTTGCCGCCCTGAGTCTGATACAGATCGCGCACTTTAAGAAAGATTTGCGCGATGATGTCTTGATCGAGGCGGCACTGGCCGGGAGGCGGAACGGCGACGTTCTTCCACTGCAGCCAGCGCGCCGAGTTGGTCATGGAACCGTCTTTTTCGGCGAAGCCGGCGCAGGGCAGGCGATAGACCGTGGTGTTGATGGTCTTCATTTCGTCGCCAGTGATGCCCGGCGACTTCCAGAACTCGCTGGTCTCATCGGGGTAAATCTCGCCAACCACCAGCCAATCGGCTTTCTTGAGCGCGTCGATGTTCTTCTGCGAATCCGGACCAATGGCCACGCCGTTCATGCCGAAGGCAAATAACCCTTTCACCGAACCGCGGTACATGTTGTCCCAGATCTGCGTCCAGGAATAATTGCGATCCACCTTGGGCATGTAATCGAAGGCAAAACCGTTTTCTTGGGTGGCCGCGTCGCCGAACAGCGCCTTCAAGTAGGAGATGGCGAACTTGGGCGTGTTCGAGTAGTAGTTAAAAGAATCCCAGGGCGCCGGCTTGGACGCGGTGGGCGTGATTCGTTTCAACCAGGTGGCTAGGTCGGCATCGGTGGGGTTCGGAACTTTTAAGTATCCGGGCAGACTGTCGAACACTCCGCCCATGTCGGTCGCGCCCTGAATATTGGAATGGCCGCGCAGAGCGTTGACTCCACCGCCGGCGCGGCCCACGTTGCCCAGCAGCAACTGCAACATGGCCGCGGTGCGAATGATCTGCGTGCCGAAACTGTGCTGCGTCCAACCCACCGCATACAGAATAGTGGCGACCTTCTTCATGTCGCCGTCTTTGCGAATGGAGGTATACGTATCGGCGGCTTTTAAGAACTGGTCTTTGGGAATGCCAGTGATGCGCTCGACCATCTCCGGCGTATAGCGCGAATACTGCTGTTTCAATAGCTGAAACACGCACCGAGGATGCTGCAGGGTCAAGTCGTAGGCGACCTTCGGGGGCAGCGCGGGCAAAGGAGCAGGCTTCACCGCCGCCTGGCCCAGGGTCATTGCGACGGATTTCGTGGCGGCGACCGCAGCCGGGGGAGGCGCCGCAACCACTCCGCCCGTGTCGTTGCCGTACTCATAAGTCCACGAGGAACGATCGTAAGTCTGCGTGCCAGCGTCGAAGCCCGAATACAGCCCATCTTCCGGCAGCTTGAAGCCTTCCTTCACAATGAAGGCGGCGTTCGTGTAGTTCACGAGATAATCGTGCGCGATGCGGTTGTTCTCGATGGCGTAGCGGATCACTCCGCCCAGAAACGCAATGTCGGCTCCGACGCGAATCTGACAGAAAAGATCCGAGGTCGCCGCCGTACGCGTGAACCGCGGGTCAACCACGATCATCTTGGCGTTGCGGGTGCGCTTGGCTTCAATGGCCCACTTGAAGCCGCAAGGGTGATTCTCGGCGGGGTTGCCGCCCATGATCAACATCATGTCGGTGTTCTTGATGTCGACCCAGCCATTGGTCATGGCCCCGCGTCCGAATGTTGGTCCCAAACTTGAGACCGTAGGGCCGTGTCAAACCCTGGCCTGGTTTTCTATATAGGTCAAGCCCATGCCGCGCATGGTCTTCACCACAAGATAGTTGAACTCGTTGGTGTCAGTGCAGCCGCCGGTAAAGGCGATGCCTTCGCAGCGGTTCACGGTGCGGCCCTGCGAGTCTTTCTCGATGAAGGTGTCGTCGCGGGTTTTCTTCACGCGCTGCGCGATCTCGTCGATGGCCTGCTCCCAGGCTATGTCTTCCCAGTGGTCGGAGCCCGGCCGGCGCACCTGCGGCTTCAGCAGCCGCCGCGGGTTCAGAATGTCCTGCTCGAGCGAAGCTCCCTTAGGACACAGCGTGCCGCGATTAATGGGATGATCGGGATCACCCTCAACGTGAATCACTTGCGGTGTGACATTCTTGGCCTTGTCGCCGATGGTGTAAATAAGGATGCCGCAGCTTACGGAACAATAAGGACAGGTCGATCGCGTCTCGGTAGCGCGAGCAATCTTGAGTTCCTTCAACTGTGCCGCTGCAGGAGTGAGATCGAAACCAAGAAGAGAGAAGCCCGCTCCGCCTACCAGCGCGCCTCTGAGGAAGTTTCTGCGGGAGAGTTCCATTGCGCATCCTCCGACTACTTTCGCTTACCAGCCGGACTGCACTCCAAACTTTCTGCGAACTATAGACCGACCGAGTATCCGGAGTCAATTCCGCAGATTCCGTATACCGGACGAGATGAATGACAAGGTTCGGAGCTCGGCATTTGCCCGCAGCGACTCGAAGCCCCATAATCGCTTTGTGGCGAAAACTCCGTGGCAGCAGCGAATCAAGCGAGCAAAACACCTCGCCGCACAGCATTCCTTCGCCGCTGAGATGCTCAATTTCTACGCACAGGTCGCAGGCTTTCAGGAAGAACTTTACCAGCGGATCGAACGTGTTTTTAAGAATGGTGATGGCGGACGTTTTCGGGAGCGGGAGCTGGCGGGACGCCCGCTCGACAGCCGGCGAGACGCCGGCGCTACGTTGGGCGATAGTTTTTCGGGTAGCCTGCCTGAGTTACATGCCTCATTCCCGCGGTTTTTGTCTGTTATCGAACAAAACGCTCCTGCTCCTCTGGCCCAGGTGGCGCAAGACCTGCGTGATGCAGACTCCGATTCGCTGAACCATCTACTCACTCACAGCTGGGCCAACATCGGCCCGCCCAGCGAGCCGCAAGATTTCCTTGCCTTTGCTTTTCTCCAGCCGTACGCCGAATTTATCCGCAATCAAATTCCGTTGCAGCTTGAAAGTTACACAGCTTCACTTTGTCCGTCGTGCAGCCGCAACCCCGTCTGCAGTGTCCTTCGTCCGATGGGCGACGGCGGGCAGCGCAGCCTGCTCTGCGGTTTCTGCCTGACCGAATGGGAATTCCGCCGCATCGTCTGCCCAGCTTGCGGCCAGGAGGACCACGCCAAGCTTCCCGTCTACACCGCGGAGGCTTTTCCTCACATTCGCGTCGAGTGCTGCGACGCCTGTAATACCTACATAAAATCCATCGACCTCACCAAGGCCGGCTTGGCCGAGCCTATCGTCGATGAACTTGCCGCCATCCCTCTCGACCTCTGGGCGCAAGAGCGCGGCTACGCCAAGCTCCGCCCCAACCTTTTGGGAATGTGACATTCTGATCGAACCAAAACCGAAAATCCTTAACACAGAGGGCACCGAAGACCCAAGAGTGAATCTCGCGACCCCGAAATGTGAGCCGAGGGCCAAGCCCCAGCAACTCTTTGGTCACCACTGGGTTTGTATTTATTCGCCGCGTACAACCTTCTTTCTGGCAAACTTGATCAGACAGCAGATAAGCCGTATAAGCTAGGTACGCGGCAAGTAAACCCCGAACATTGCAGATGGAGTCCTTCATGCGATCCTGGAAGCTTCTTCTTCCTCTTCTAGCCTCAACTGTGTGCCTGGCCCAAACTGACCGCATCGTGCCGCGCATCGATTCCAGCCATTTCGTTGTCCTCGCCCGCAGCGTTCATCCCAAAGCGCGGCCTGAGTTTGACCAGGGCGCGGTCGAGCCTTCGCTCCAACTCAGCTATGTCACGCTGCAGATTCCCCCTTCCGCCCGCCAGCAGCAGGATCTCGACCAACTGCTGGCGCAGCAGCAGGACCCAACTTCTCCGAACTATCACAAGTGGCTGACTCCCGAGCAATATGCGGCCCGCTTCGGCCTGAGCCAGAATGACATCAAGAAAGTTTCCACCTGGCTGGAATCGCAGGGCCTCACCGTGGTTAGAACCGCCCGTGGCCGCAACGGTGTAATCTTCAGCGGCTCCGCAGCGCAGATTCAGGCCGCCTTCCGCACCGAGATCCACAACTTCAACGTCAACGGCGAAAAGCACATCGCGAACGCCACCCCGGCGCAGATTCCCGCGGCTTTCAGCGGCGTAATCACCGGGATTCGCGGACTTAATAATTTCAAGCCGAAACCCATGTATGTTCGCCCTGTGGCCGCGGGCAAGGCCAATCCTCATCCCAGTTACACCACGACCATCGGGGGCAATCAGGAGTACTTCATCGCCCCCGGCGATATCGCCACGCTTTACGACATCCCCGCCTCTTTCACTGGAGCCGGACAAAAGCTTGCTGTCATGGGTCAGACGGATATTTATCTTGCAGACCTGGTTGATTTCCGCTCCGGCTTCAGTTTACCCGGCTTTACCTGCACTACGGGAGCGACCGGCTTAATCACCAGTTGCCCCAATGCGGCCGCGAGCTATCTCCAATATGTCTTGGTCGGCACGGATCCTGGCATGGAGTCCACCAATGATCTCCTTGAGGCGGATTTGGATGTGGAATGGTCGGGCGCAGTCGCACCCAACGCGCAAATTATTTTCGTCAACGCTCCCAGCCCCAGCGGGAATGGCGTGTTCGACTCCCTGACTTATGCGATTGATAATGCCATCGCGCCCGTAGTCACCATGAGCTACGGAGTCTGCGAAGGCGCCTTAAGTCTCGAGACTGAGCTGCAGCAGGCCAACGCGGAAGGCATTACCATCCTGAATTCCTCGGGTGACACCGGCGCTGCCACGTGTGACAACCAGCCCCCCAGCCCCGCTAACATTCCTTATTTGCCGGCCGAATTCGGGTTGTCGGTGAGCTATCCGGCCAGCAGCCCCGAGGTCACAGCCGTGGGCGGTACCTCCATTCCCGCCCTTCCGACCAGCTTTTACACCTCAAGCTACTGGAGCAATAGCAACGGATCCACCGGCGGGTCGGCCATGACATCCCTCATCGGTCACGAAACCGCGTGGAATGACGATTTTGCCTTCGGCGAATTCTGCCAGGCTAATCCCAGCAACACGTTCTGCACCCAAGGCGGAACCACCGCTGTGGCCGGTTGGGCACCAATCACTAATGCGCAGACCGCGCAGGAAGATATCTGGCTTTCGATTGGCGGTGGCGGCGTCAGCAATTGCTTTACCCTAGACCCGACCGGAACTATCTGTGAAAAAGGCATCATGAAGCCGTCCTGGCAAACTGTGACCATTCCTGGCTTGACCAGCCCGCAGAGCACTTACCGTTTCCTTCCGGACGTCTCCCTGCTGGCCTCGCCGAACTTTCCCGGATACATTGTCTGCACGCCGCTAGAAGAGCTGGGCAGTACCGGCACTACCAGCAGCTGCGCCAGCGGTATTGCGACCGCAGTCGATACCAACTTTTCTCTGGTCGGTGGAACGTCAGTCTCCACGCCGGTCTTCGCCGGCATCGTCACCTTGATCAATCAATTTTTAGGCACCTCTGGCCTAGGGAATATAAATCCCACTCTTTACACGTTGGCTGCGGTTCCATCCAACCGCTATTTTCATCCCGTCACCACCGGCGAGAACGATGTCTACTGCGCAGTGGGCGATCCCGCGGGAAATCCCGCCGACGTGATCTGCCCGAAGACCGGAATTTTCGGCTTTAGCGCCTCCGCTGTCGACACCACCACAAAATACAACCTGGTCACCGGCCTCGGCTCGGTGGACGCGTTCAACCTGGCGACCGCCTGGAAGACCATGCAAACCAACGCGACCTCAATCGCTCTCGCCGCTCCTACCACAACGACCGTCTATGAGGGCGCGAGCGTAAGCTTCTCCGTCGCGGTGACGCCTACGACCGCTCTTGGAGGGGTAAGCTTTTCCACACTCGTTACTGGATCCACCACGCCGGTGAGTTTGGGGACGGTCCAGCTGAGCGTTCCGCCAGCGGGCACGGGCACCGCAACCTTCACCACTACTGCGCTCCCCCCTGGGACGAATACCGTGACGGCAACCTACATGGGAGACACAACTCATACGAGTTCGGTCTCACCCACTCCCGCCACAGTGCAGGTGAACATCCCGTTCACCATGTCGGCCGCAGCCATCTCTACCCCCGTGCCGGCGGGACAGAACGCGACATCCGTCATTACGATCGCTCCAGGAAGTGGTTTTACCGGGACGGTGAACTTCACTCCGAGCAGCTGCACGGGTCTGCCCGCGGGCGCAACCTGCAGCTTTAGTCCGAGTAGCGCCTCGCTCGACGGCATCCCTACCGACTTAAAAACCGTGACGCTGACCATCGCTACTTCGCCGATCAACACGCCGGTTGGGCCCCAGACGATTACCGTTACGGGCTCCAGCAGCAGCCCTCAAGCAGCGGTAAGCACGACGGTAAGTTTTACGACGACCGCGACCAACGAGAGCTTCACCCTGACTACGACCAGCGGCACCACTTATACTGTGGCTCCCGGCGGCACCGCGTCGGTCCAGATCAATGTCACCCCCGGACCCCACGGCTTCAGCCCGGCCGCAGCTCCGCTCACCTACTCATGCATCGGGACGCCGAATTTGACCACTGCGCTTATCACCTGCGGGGCCCCGAACAACGGCCAGCCCGATAGCTTAAGCTCAGTCACGGTCACGCTGGGGACTACCGCTCCCACGGCGCAACTGAAGCCGCCGCTTGGCCGCGCCAGCCGCATATTCTACGCCCTGTTATTGCCTGGATTCGGAATTCTAGCGCTTACAGGATCGCGACGCCGGGGAGTGCGCCTGCTGGGCCTGATTGTGGTTCTGGGCTTCTCCACACTGGGCTTAGGCGCTTGCGGTGGCGGAGGCAGCAGTAACCACAGCCAGTCCAGCGGAGGCACGCCTGCCGGAACTTACACCGTGACCATCACCGCAACCACCGGCGCCCCAACCGGCGGCACCGCCATCACCGGCACCACCACAGTTATGCTCACCGTCAACTAAAACCGCGACTTGTGAAAGGCGCTCCAATTCCGGAGCGCCTTTTTTATTCATGCCGACCCTTGACTGTAGCGCCGCCGTCCCGGCAGCAGGGAGCTTGCCCTGAGCCAGGCCGAAGGGGTGGGCGTCACGCCCGCCGAGCCGAGGGCACCCTAAGCTGTTAATTTTTCTAAGCTTGATCAGCCATTCCACACACCATCCGCCGAAATCTAGCGGGAGTAGTCGCAGTGAACTTTCTGAACACTCGGGAAAGATGGCTCTGATCGGCGAAGCCGCACTCCACCGCAATTGCCGAGAGCGGATAATCGGCCTGACGCAACAACCGGCAGGTTGCACGCACGCGAATCCGCTGCAGATAATCTCCCGGCGTCGATCTCTCCATCGCGCGGAAGGCTCGGGCCAGATGCACGGGATGCACTCCTGCCTCTGCCGCCAAATCGCGCATCGTGAGGTCGTCGCAAAATTCTTCGTGCATACGTTCTTTCACCCGCAGGAGCCAGCGCGGCACACTCTTCTCCCGAGAGGCAAAGGTCGTGATCGCTCCCAGCAGTTCCAGTACGTGACTTTCGATCACCAGCGGCTCCGCCGTCTGGTGTTTGAAATGGGAATAGAGTCGCAAGCCGGGCCATAGCAAATTCCCCGCTCCGCGATCAAGTTGGGTCGCCTGCGGCAGTCGCAAGCCCATTTGCTCGAGGTGTTCGTGCCGCAGTTCAATAGTGAAGAACGACGCGCCCGCCGGTCCGATCACGGTGGCATGCTCCACGCCCGAGGGATTGAACACTGCGGTGAAAGGCTGCAACTCTTCGAACTTCCCGTGGTCGCCTTCGAGGTAGTCGCCTTCGAGCATGACGGTGACATAGGCCAACTCGTGTTGATGCCGCGGAACGGCACGCTGGCGCGGCTGCCGCAACTCCGAGAGCAGCACATCATCGGTGCGCAGCCGCGCCTCGACCGGAGAATAGAACTCACCCCCGCGCAGCAGGCCTCCGGGATTCTTTTCTTCCGGCACGTTTATTAAGACTACTCGGACTTCAAACTGTCACCCGAAGACATTTCTCGCGGCATGTTTAATTTATTCAAGACGTAACCCTTCCTCGTTGCCACAATGCTCATGATATGAAACGTTAACGTTGATCGGAGGCTGCGATGAAAACCGTTATTTCCGTTTTGTTGCTTTTCATCTTTTGTTGTCTGCTGCTGGCGGCAGCGCCTGAGGAGACGTCTCCCAAGCCGCAGTACGACGCCAGGGGCCAATTGCTGCGTCCCACCGATTACCGCGACTGGATGTTTCTCTCGGCCGGCTACGGCATGAATTACAGCCCGGCTCCCGGCAGCCACGAGATGTTCACGAATGTCTTTGTGCAGCGCTGGGCCTACGACGCATTCTTGCAATCGGGCAAATGGCCGGAGCAATCCGCATTCGTTATCGACGAACGAGCGGCCCAAACCAAAGGCTCAATCAATAAGACCGGACACTTTCAGACCGACCTGATGGGCTTGGCGGTTGAGGTGAAAGATTCCAGCCGTCCGGAGAAATGGTCCTACTATGGCTTCGATGTCGACGATAAGAGCGCCGAGGCGATGCCCAAGGGAAACCCGTGCTGGTCCTGCCATGACGAGCACGCCGCCGTGGAGCACACTTTCGTTCAGTTCTATCCCACGCTGAAACCCGTGGCAAGGAAATTTGGAGTCTACGACGAGAAGAGGGAACAAGTAACCGAGTCGAAGTAAGGCGCGGCCGGCGATTAGATCGCTCTCATGAGCGGCGGAAATTCTATTATCTTTGATTTTCTCAGTGCCTCCGTGCCCGTGGTGGAGTCTATTTTTGCTTCCAGTAGAGTTTTTTCTTCTCCTGCCGATGATGTCAGTGTGCCGAATTCATCTCCTGGGACGGCTCCGGCCCACGACGAACGCAAGAACGCCAAGCTGCGTTACGTGGCGCGCCAGCCGATCTTTGATCGCGATCAAAAAGTGTTTGGCTACGAACTGCTTTTCCGCGACGACATGGAAAATGTGTTCCACGGCGGAGATCCCGACGCAGCCTCGCGTTCTACTCTCGATAGTTCGCTGCTGGTGGGCCTCGACGTCTTGTGCGACGGCCGCCGCGCCTTTCTCAACTGCACTCGCGATACCCTTATCCGGGG
The DNA here is from genome assembly GCA_963789875.1 of uncultured Acidobacteriaceae bacterium. Taxonomy (GTDB): domain Bacteria; phylum Acidobacteriota; class Terriglobia; order Terriglobales; family Acidobacteriaceae; genus Sulfotelmatobacter. The sequence continues at coordinate 132,454 of CAWBMI010000006.1, forward strand.
TCTGATCACCCTGTTGCCCTCGCACTCCACCGTGGTGGAGATTCTGGAAACCGTACTTCCGGATGCGGAAGTGGTGAAAGCCTGCCAACAGTTGAAGGAAGCGGGCTATCTCATTGCGCTCGACGACTACGTGGCCAATGATCCCCGGGAGCCTCTGGCCGAAATGGCAGATATCCTGAAAGTAGACCTCAAACTGACCACTCCCGAGCAGCGGGCGGCACTGGTCAAGCAGCATGGACCGTGGCGCTGCCGCATGCTGGCGGAGAAGGTGGAAAATCATCAGGAGTTCGTTGCTGCTCGGGATCAGGGCTTTATCTACTTTCAGGGCTACTTCCTGCGCCGGCCGGAGATGGTGGCCACCCACGATGTCCCGGCCAATCGCATCAGCTACGTGAGAATGTTGCAGGCGGTTTCGCAGGCGGAGCTGGATGTTCCTGGGCTGGAGAAGCTGGTTAAGACGGAGACCTCGATTTGCTATCGCTTGCTGCGCTACATGAATTCGGCGCGCTTCGGTTTTAAATCTGAAATTCACTCCGTGCGTCACGCCCTCTCCATACTCGGGGACCAGGAGGTGCGCCGCTGGGTGCGGCTGATCGCCATTGTAGGAGCGGGACAGGACAAAACCAGCGATCTCGTGCTCTCCGCCCTGGTGCGCGCCCGCTTCGGCGAGTTGCTCGCACCGCAGGTTCCGCACGGCGAGTCGGATCTGTTCCTGCTGGGTTTGCTCTCCATGCTTGACGTGATGCTGGCTATGCCCATGTCAGAAATTCTGGAGAAGATTCCTCTGGACTCCGAAACCAAAGCTGTTTTACTCGGCAAGCCGAGTATGCTACGTCCCATTTACCAACTGATGCTGGCGCATGAGAGTGGAGAGTGGGAGGCGGTGGCGGCGTTGTCTGTCGATTTACGCCTTGAGTCCGATGCCTGTGCGGCATTCTACTGGCAAGCACAGCAGTGGGCCCGCGAAGTTTCCAGCGGAGCATAGGGCGGACTCCAGCGTTCGGCCTTCGGCCCGGACCCTCCAGCTTCAGAGTGGGTATTGAGCTTCGTTTCCATCGCGTTAGTACGAGTCGAGAGGCAACCTCCGACAGGCAGCAGCAATCCACGCCCCCGAAGCCCGAAGCCCGAAGCCCGAAGCCCGAAGCCCGAAGCCCGAAGCCCGAAGCCCGAAAACTTCCGGCACTGGCCCCCTGTGCAAAACTGGAATGCTTTGCACTTGCGCGCGCCGCGGCATGCGAGTAGCATGGATTTGTTCTCATTGGCCACGTTCCCGCGTAGGCCTTCCGCGTCCCAGGCCGTTCCCGGCGGCGCGATGGATCCGAATAACGGATAACCGATACGCAAACATTAGGGTTTTACGCCAGTGCGAGTTCGCTTCACCAGATAGAGGTTAAATCGCGATTGCGATCACGACCACGTTTTTGATTGCGCTCCAGCCCAATTCACAATTCCGCATTGTGGACCACGCTCTTAGAACGCAGCCGGGGCTTGTTGGCGAAGACTAGTTGCACAACGGGTGGGGATTGAGGGGTAGCGTCGGCCCGCAGGAAAAGTGCTCGCGCGCCAACGTTGCCAGAACCCGCCGCAACCAATGAGGAATCAGAAATCGATAGATCTGCAGCACTGCACCGAGCCGCAACCTCGGCTAAAGCAGCCTTGAGAGGACTATGAACGCAGGACCAGGAAGACCCTCCGGTGGTGGAGGCAGAAATCGAAGGCGGCGCGGACGCCGCCCCAACAATCCCCGCGGGCCGCGCACGGCTGGTCCCAGCCAGGCCCGACACAATCAGGATGGAATCTACACCGCGCCTATGGATCACAGCTATCGCGCCGCCATGGGCGGCAACGGCAATGGGCAGGGAGCGCGGCGCGGTTCCCGCCCCGGCTTTGGTGCGGCGTTTGCGCCGGCTGATCCCGAGCCGCTGCCCGCGTTGCGAGAGGATTCCACCTCGCGCATCTTCGCCTTCGTCGACGACCTGTTTTTCGCCGCCAAGATTCAGGAGACCGCGCGCAAGCTGAACGTAAAGGTCGAGTTCGCCAAAGACGATAAGGACTTGGCCGAGCGGATGTTGCAGAACGGCGAAGAGAAACCCTCGCTCATTATCTTCGATCTGAACAACGCCAGCGCCAAGCCGCTCACCCTGATCCCCAAGCTGAAGTCGAAGCTGAAAAAGGGGACTTCGATTATTGGGTTCCTCTCGCACGTTCAAGGCGATCTCAAGCAAAAGGCGCACGAAGTAGGCTGCGACATGGTGCTGCCGCGCTCTGCTTTCTCGCAGAATCTGCCGCAGCTTCTACGCCGTCACGGTGCGCCGGAAGAAGAGAATCCTACGGTGCAATAGCGCGCGTTGCCCTGGATCGTCAGAGGAGTTATTGCAAATGGGATGTGAGAGAGCGGTTTCAGCCGCGCCGTAAGACCGCCAGAAAGGATAACGTCTTCCGCTCACCCCGCCAAGGTTGGAAGCAGGCCTTCGCGGCGGCAAAAGGATCTAGTCCCGAGACGCTGCTGCATTCACTTCCTCAGAACTCGTTTGATCGCAAGGAATGGATCTGGTGAGTTTCCCCCGGCGAGACCACAGTCGTCCTTATAACTGGAGCAGGCTCGATCAAGGACGATAATCACCGCCACATCCCCGAGAACTACGAACTGCTCCTACCCCGGAGGCCAGCCCAGCCCGCGCCCGCCCAGCAAATGCACGTGCAGATGAAATACTGACTGCCCTGCGCCGGGGCCCACGTTGAGCACGGTACGGTATCCGTTTTCGATGTTTCGCTGGCGCGCGATGTGAGCTGCGGCAATGTGGCAGCGGCCGATCACTTCGGCATCTTCTGCCTCAGCCTCCTTCAATCCCGCGAAATGTTTCCTGGGAATCACCAGCACGTGCGTCGGCGCCTTGGGATCGATGTCGTCAAAGGCATAGACGTGCTCGTCTTCATAAACTTTCTTGGATGGAATCTCGCCAAGGAGAATGCGGCAAAAGAGGCAATCGCTGCTGGCTTCGATAGTCACTCGGCACCTCGGCCCAAAGATATCATTTGAGCGCGGGGATTGTCAGCGCCGCTTTCGCCTCAAGAAATCTAATCCAGCCTTACCAGAAATACCGATCCCTCGGGCGTTTCGGTCTCGGCGGCGATCTGCTGAGCGCGCAGGCGGTCGTCTGCCAGCACTCGTACCCGCACCCACCAATCTCCCGCGGGACTGTTGAAGCGCAACACCTTCGCCGTGCGGTAGCGGCGCGTGAGGTGTTCGGCGAGTTCGCTGGCGGCGTGCTCGTGCGGAAAGCCGCCAATCTGCACCGCCCACTTTCCGCCGCTGTCGAGAGGCGCGGGGGCCTGCATCACTTCTATCTTCACTTCCGCGACCCCCGGCAGATAGACGTCCACTTTGCGCGCCGCAGCCAGCGATAGATCGAGAACGCGTCCTGGAATGAACGGGCCGCGGTCGGTGATGCGAACGAGAGCGGTATGTCCGGTCTTTAGGTTTGTAACCTGCACGATCGATCCCAGCGGCAGCGTTCGATGCGCGGCCGTCATGGCGTGCATGTCATAGACTTCGCCGTTTGATCCCACGCGGTTGTGGTAGGGCGGACCGTACCAGCTTGCTCGTCCAACTTCAGTGGCCAAAGGAACGGAACCGGCAGGAACGTGCGGTTCGGCTAGATCGGCAGAGTTACCTGCGGTTGCAGGATGCCTTGGAGTGATTTCTCGTTGTGGTTGTGGTTGTGGGAGTGGTGGGGGCGGTATTTCCCGCGACCGGCGGCGGAGGAACATCCACACGCGCCTGCTTGGGATGGCCGCAGGCGGAGACGAACAGCAGCGCTATCAGAACGATCAGGATCATCAGAACGCGAAATTCTATCTTCGAAGCCAGGAACGTGAAGCCGATCGGTACGACGTTTCTGCCACTTATTTTGGAGGAACAGGGCGATGCTGCTCCATATAGTCGGCCAGTTCGGTAAGCTTCTCGCTGGCTGTGCGCAGAGCTTTGGTGGAGTGCTGGCGCACCGCGGGAACGACTTCGTCGTTCAGGTATTTGATGAACTCGGGAATCTCTTTCTCGATGCGTTCGGCGGCCTCGGCCACAGTCTTGCTGACGCGCGCCGACGCGTCTTCCACCTTGCGGTTGAAGTCGTTCATGATGCTCCTCGCTATGGCTGAGCGTGAAAGAGCTCACGCAATGTTGCGGATGCCAGGCTCAACCATTATTTCGTGCTTGAGAGCGCGGGTCAATGGCGGAGGATGGTCGGTTTGTCCTAATTTCATCACGAAGGCCACTAACGGGCTCGAAGGAAGTCCGTGGCGCTTCGTGAACCTTGTTATCTTTCGTGATTGATGAATTTAGTTCGCCGAGAACGGCCGCGGAGAGCTTTAGCTTGCAGCAAGGATTCAATCCTTGATAAAGTAAGGATTATGTCCAAGGTGACATCCAAACTGCAGTTGACGGTACCTAAGAAAATCGCCGACCAGTACGGTATCCGTCCCGGCGACGAATTGGAATGGATTCCTGCGGGCGAGAGCATCAGGGTGGAATTAGCGCGGCGCAAGGCAAAGAACGGAATGAGATTAACCCCTGAAGAGCGATTGAAACTGTTTGACGAGGGCACGAAAAGACTCAGGAAGCGAGAACAGGCACTTCTAAAGGGAAAGCCACGTCCAGAACCCGAGACGTCAGGTAGAGGATGGACACGCGAGGAACTTTACAACGACGATCGAGGCTTACCCCGTGGCTTCCCTCGTTGACACCAACATCTTGATCTACCGTTGGGATCCTCGCGATCCGCGGAAGCAGTCGACGGCGGAAAATCTGTTGCGCGAATCCGTCAGCGCTGGCCTGCTGTACATTCCGCATCAAGCCATCGTGGAGTTTATGGCTGTAGCGCCCAGACTGCGCTGGATGGGACAGCCGGTTTTAACGGCTGAAGAGGTTTTTCGCGAAGCCGAGGAGTTGCTCATTGGATTTCCGATCCTGTATCCCGACGAACTTATGGTGAGGACGGCACTGCGAGGCATGGCTACCTATAAGCTTTCGTGGTTTGATGCGCATCTCTGGGCCTATGCCGAACGCTATGGCATGTCTGAAATTCTTTCGGAAGACTTCACACACGGCCGCAGATACGGTACTGTGCAGGTGCGAAATCCCTTCGTGGACATCGGTTTGTCTTAGATGGGTCCTGGTTGGTCGTTGCGAAATTCATCTTGACCTCCGCGCGCACTCCTGAGGCATGGCCGAACACGACGACGGCCATGTTTCGCCGAAAACTCCTCGCCTGGTATCGCTCCCATCGCCGCGATCTTCCCTGGCGCGCCAGCCGCGATCCTTACCGAGTGTGGCTTTCCGAGATCATGCTGCAGCAAACGCGGGTGGCTGCAGTGATCGAGCATTATCACGAATTCCTGCGGCGCTTTCCGACGATTGCAAAACTGGCGACGGCCCGCGAGGCCGGCGTCTTGGCGGCATGGAGCGGCCTGGGCTATTACCGGCGGGCGCGCATGCTGCACGCCGCCGCCAAAGTGATCCTGCGGGAGCATGGCGGCGTGTTCCCGGCGAGTGAAAAAGAATTGCTCGCCCTACCTGGCATCGGCCGCTACACCGCGGCGGCCATTGCCAGCATTGCCTTCGGTGAGCCTGTCGCCGTGGTCGATGTCAACGTGGAGCGAGTGCTGCAGCGAATATCGGGCAAGAGGCTGGCAGGCGAAGAATTATGGGGAGCGGCAAATCACATCCTGGATGAAAAACATCCCGGCGATTTCAATCAGGCAATGATGGAACTCGGGGCAACAGTGTGCACGCCGCGAACGCCTTCGTGTTTGACTTGTCCCGTCGTTGAGTCTTGTGCTACGCGCGGAGAGTTGCCCGCGATCCCGAAGCCACCGCGGCAGAAGAAGCGTGAGGTTCACTACGCGCTGCACTATTGCGAATACCCGAAACAGCAGCCCTTGCCGAAAAACGGTCTCCCGCAAGAGCGAGATAAGGACAAGGTACTTCTAGTCCAGCGCGACGGCAATGCGCCGCTGATGCCGGGCATGTGGGAGCTGCCAGAATGCGCTGTGTCTAAGGATGCCCACAGTCCCTTATTTACGCTGCGGCATTCGATTACCGTCACTGATTACACGGTACACGTGTGGCCGGGGCCGTCCGCAGGGGGTGCAGAGAAAATGATGGACGAGTGCCCGGCGACCGGAAAATGGATTGCCGTCGAACGGCTGGGACGGCTGCCGCTTACCGGTCTGGCCAGGAAAATCCTTTCGAAGGCGGAACTGTTATAGCTCAGATCTGGGTTGGCTCCGCGGGATCGCGATCGGGCTCGCGCACCGGCGCGTGCGGATCTTCAGGTGAATCCGGCGGTTCTTTGATCGGCGGCGGCATCGGCTCCGCAGGGGTTCCGAGTCTGTAAAAGATCGACGAAGGCGTGGCGAATCGCAATAAATATTCCATGGCACTCTGATGCCGGTAAATCTCGAAGAGAAGCCCTCAGATCGGTGCGAAGAAAGCTGTATACTCCACGTCGGATCAACACACCTATCGGCACACAGCATCTAAGCCTGAAAACGTGAGTAGGTCGACGAATATAAGCCATGGGCTATCGAAGACGAACAGTGTCAGAGAACCGGCGGAGGATATGAGGCAGCGAAGTTCAGATTTTTACTGTTTCTCTGAATGGAGCCAAAATTATCTACGCCGGTTCGCAGTCCGGCCGCGAGCGTGCAGGGGTGACCTCCCCAGGCCTTCCCCGCGCCGGCATCGCGCCCCCGGAAAACTGGCGAGTGATGTGGAGCGAAGAACGGGGCAAAATCCCCATGCTATAATCTTTTATTCTCAAACGCTTAGGGCGCGGAGGACAGTATCGATAAACGTTTTATCCGAACCAATGACCGTATTCGAGCCCGCGAAATTCGCGTGATCGGCGACGAAGGCGAACAGATTGGCATCATGCCTCCCTTCGAAGCCCTCAAAATGGCGCGCAGTAAGAACCTGGATTTGGTCGAGATTTCACCCACCGCACAGCCTCCCGTATGCCGCATCATGGATTACGGGAAGTATCTTTACCAGCAGGAAAAGAAAGAGCGCGAGGCCAAGAAGCACCAGAAGACGATTACGGTAAAAGAGGTCAAGTTCCGCATTAATGTGGACGACCACGATTACGAGACCAAGAAGAATCACGTGCTGCGCTTTCTGGATGAAGGCGACAAAGTAAAGGCGACGATATTTTTTCGCGGTCGCGAAATGACGCGGACCGGCCTGGGGCGGCAGATTCTGGAGCGGCTAATTAAGGACGTGGAGCCGCACAGTATCGTGGAGTTCCGGCCGCGGCAGGAAGGCAATACGCTGCACGCGATTTTGGCGCCGAAAAAATCGGCGGTGGAACGGGAGAAAGAAAGAGAAAAAGAAGCCAAGCAAAAAGCCAAGCTGGAAAAGAAGCTGGCGCTGGAGAAAGAAAAGGCGGAGAATCCGGTACCGGAAAAGCCGGCTCCGGAGCAACTTGGTCCGGAGGAGCCTGGTCCAGAAAAGCCTGGGCCGGAAAAGGTTGGCCCAGAAAAAGAAAAGCAGCCCGCGCCAGCCGCCGCCGCAGCCGCAGGTGGCTTGCCGAATCCGACTACCCAGGCTTGAGACTTGGCCTGATCGAATGTTCGCCGAGGACGTGCGCGATTCGCGCAATCGATTCCAAAGCAATTGAAAGATTCTGTAAATTAAAGCTGACGGCTGGAAACTGGCGGCTGGCAGCTGATTCCGAGGATTTATGCCGAAACTGAAATCGCACAAGGGCGCGTCCAAGCGCTTCAAACTGACGGCCAACGGCAAGGTAAAGCGCGGGCATTCTGGCCTGCGTCACATGCTGAGCTCCAAGGCCAAGAAGCGCAAACGCAAGTTGGGTACGGCCACGCTGGTCAGCGATGGCGATCTCCGCAAAGTAAAGCGGATGATTCCGTATCAATAGAAGCATTGTCGATCGGGTGATCGCGCGAATTTGCGATGGAAAATCTCGGGCCAGAACTGAAGAGTTTTAAACTGCCCGGCGACTCAATCGTCCGATCGACAATGATTTCAGGCGCGTGAAGAGGTCAGAGATCGCCGCAAGGCGAGTCTCCTTACCTCCAGCCGCCAGTACCTAGAAAATAAAAAGGAGAACCACCATGCCTCGTGTAAAACGCGGAACCAAACGCCGCGCCAAGCGCAAGAAAATATTAGACCGCGCCAGCGGTTACTTCCTCACTAAATCAAAACTGTACCGATCGGCGAAAGAAGCCGTGGAGCGCGGGCTGAAGTTCGCCTACTCCGGGCGCAAGCAGCGCAAGCGGCAGTATCGCTCGCTGTGGATCGTGCGTATCGGTGCGGCTTCAAAGCTGAACGGATTGAGCTACAGCCAGTTCATCCATGGATTGAAGCTGGCCGGAGTGGAGTTGGATCGCAAAATTCTGGCGGATTTGGCAGTGCGCGATGCGGGGGCGTTTAAAAGCTTGGTCGAGCAGGCCAAGGGCGCGCTGGCGTAGAGCGGCTTTCGGGTTTCAGCTGTAAAGCCCGATAATTTGTCATTCCGAGCCGCTCGCAGCCGCGCAAGGCGCGGAGAGAGCGAATGAGGAATCTGCTTTTCTGCTCGTGGCGAGAGAACAGCAGGTTCCTCACCGCTCATGCGGTTCGGAATGACAACGCCTGTGCGGTTCGGCGACAAAATCTCGCGAAATGGCCTACACCGTTTCCAAGTTAACGGATTATTCTGCGGCGGCTCTATCGAAGAGCGCGGAAGAGTGCGTCGGTGCGTGCAGGACGGAAGGGGCGCAGGTTCACAGCGAAGAAGAACTAAAATCATTTCGCGATCGCTGGATAGGCCGGAAGAACGGAATCCTGACTCAGATCAACGAGCTTTGGTTGAAAGGCGCTCCCAAGGACGGAAAGCGCGAAGCTGGAATTCGCGTCAACGAATTGAAAGCCCAAATCCAAGAATTGGTGGATGTGGCGCAGATCGTTCGCTCGGACAGCGATTCAGCCACGGAGCGTGTCGATATCACTCTGCCCGGTCTTCGGCGTCCGATTGGCGCGGAGCATCCCGTTATCAAAACCACGAACGAGTTGGTTCGGGTCTTTCAAAAGCTTGGCTACTCGGTTGCTGAGGGGCCAGTCGTTGAAACCGATTATTACAACTTCGAGGCGCTAAATTTCCCGCCGAATCATCCGGCGCGCGATACCCAGGATACTCTGTTCATCGCCGGCCAGAAGGCGAAGCCGCAGCGCGAGCGCTTGCTGCTGCGCACGCATACTTCTCCCGTGCAGATTCGTACGATGGAGACAATGAGGCCGCCGATTCGCATCCTGATTCCTGGGGTCGTGCACCGCAACGACCCTCCGGATGCAAGCCACTCGCCGATGTTTCACCAGATCGAAGGCCTTGCGGTCGACACGAACATTACCTTCGGCGATTTGAAGGGCACGCTTGATCATGCCATGAAAGAGTTTTTTGGATCGAGCGTAAAGACCAGTTTTCGTCCGTCATTTTTCCCATTCACCGAGCCCAGCGCCGAGATGTATGTGACTTGCTTCATCTGTGGTGGGAGCGGAAGACGTGGGTCCGACCCGTGCCGTCCCTGCAAGCAGACGGGATGGATTGAGATCCTAGGCTGCGGCATGGTTGACCCGAATGTGTTTGAGTTTGTGAAGGACAACGGCTATGACCCGAAAAGAGTTTCGGGTTTTGCCTTCGGCATGGGTGCAGACCGGATCGCTTTGCTGAAGTATGGCGTAGATGATATTCAACTTTTCTTTCACGGGGATATCAGGTTTTTAGAGCAGTTTACGTAGAAAGCTCCCAGCCATTAGCTCTTGCCTTTTAGCTAAAAGCTAAGAGCTAAGAGCCAAAGGCGTTTTTCATGAAACTTTCTCCACAATGGATTCGCGATTTCGTCGATCTTAACGGCGATGACAGGCGACTGGCTGAAGCTTTGACTGCGGCTGGAGTCGCGGTCGAAGGCATCAGCGGTTCGGGCGCCGACACCGTGTATGAAATGGAGATTGGGACAAATCGTCCCGATGCCATGAATCATTATGGCGTGGCGCGTGAGGCGGCCGCGATTTTCGATGCGCCACTGAAACCGATCGACGTCAAACTTCCGGCAGCGAAGAACGCGTCGCCTTTTCCCATCTCCGTGGAAGAGCCCCAGCTTTGTCCTCGTTTTTCTGCTCGAGTCATTCAGAGGACGACCGTGAAAGCGTCTCCGGAAAAGATTGCGGAGCGGTTGCGGTTGCTTGATCAGCGGCCCATCAGCAACGCCGTCGATGCGACGAACTACGTTTTGTGGGAGATGGGCAAACCGACGCACGTGTTTGACATGGACTTGCTGGAGGGCGGGCGGCTGATTATTCGCCACGCAAACGAGGGCGAGAAATTGAAGACGCTCGATGGAGTGGAGCGCACCCTCACTGTAGAAGACCTCGTCGTTGCCGACGGAAAGAAAGCCGTCGGGCTGGCCGGAGTCATGGGCGGCTTCGACACCATGATTACCGACAAGACAAGAAATATTTTGATCGAGTCGGCGTGGTGGGATCCGCTGACGGTGCGCAAAACCTCGCGGCGGCACGGACTGCACACCGATGCTTCACATCGCTTTGAGCGCGGCGCAGATTTCGAGTCGACGAATTTGTCTTGCGATTTGGTCGCGGCGCTGATTTTGGAGTCTGGCGGCGGAGAGTTAGTTGGCGATCTGGTCGATGTGGTTTCGAGAAAGTTGGATCAAGCGCCGGTTGTGCTGCGGCTCGCCGAGGTTCACCGAATTCTGGGCAGAAGCGTGGACACGGGAGAAATTGTCCGCATCCTGAAGAGGCTTGGATTCACGCTGATTCCGGAAGGGCAGGGCGACACGCAGTTCCGGGTGAATGTTCCCAGTTGGCGAATGGATGTGGAGCGCGAAATCGATTTGATCGAGGAGATTGCGCGGCTTCATGGCTACGACAAATTCGAGAATACGTTGCCCGCTTATAGCGGGGCGGTGGTCGAGTTGCCGCACGCGGCCATGGACGCCAGTGTGCGTGAACGGGCGCTGGCTCTCGGATACAACGAGGCGGTGTCATTGACATTTATTTCTCATGCCGACGCGGAAGAATTTTCTTCGGCCACGGTTCTGGAACTCGAAAACCCCGTCAGTGAAGAAGCGAGTGTGATGCGCACTTCTCTGGCTCCTGGGATGCTGGACATGCTGGCATGGAATGTGAATCGTGATTCTGAAAATGTCCGGCTGTTCGAGATGGGGCGACTCTACGAAATGTCCGGTGGGAGAAATATTGAACCCGCTCGCGCCTGCCTGGGAGCTACGTTCGCTGCGGTCGACGGAGAGCTACCGGTGGGCGGAGCCCTCGACGTGAGCAAAGGCGAACATGCAGCCGCAGGGGAGGCGTTCCGTTCGTTCAAAGGGGACCTCGAGAATTTACTCGCGGTGTTCGCATACGGTGAGTTGAACTTTGACCGTGAGACTGCGGAGTATTTTCATCCGGGACGATCGGCGCGCGCGCTAATGGACGGAACTGTGGTGGCGCAGTTCGGGCAGATTGCCGAGGGCGTGAAGCAATCCCGGAAGTTGCGGCAGGATGTTTTTCTGGCGGAGATTGATCTGGAACAGTTGCACGCCCGCGAGTTGCGCCAGGTGCGCTTCGTGCCGCTGCCCAGGTATCCGGCGGTGGAGCGAGATTTTTCCTTCGTGTTCAGCGATGACGTGGAGTTTGCCGCAATTAGGCAAGCGGTGACGGGGCTGCGGTTGTCCGCACTGCGTTCGTTCGTGCCCGTCGAGATTTTTCGTGGCAAATCGATCAGAGCGGGAAAATATTCGATTTTGCTGCGAGCCCGTCTGCAAGCGGATGAAGGGACGCTGCGAGATGAGCAGACCGCAAAGTGGTCGGGCGAGATCGTGGCGGCACTTCAAGGCTTGGGAGGGATGCAGCGGGCGTAAAAATGTTCTCGCTGCAAGAGTCGCAAGAACCTACTAGCGAGGGGATAACCCGGCCAGGTTCTACCTACCTACATACTAGAGCACTTAGATATCGACTTACTCACACTCTGTAATACTTTATTCATTCTTAGCGACTTACACGTTAGACTGCACATAACTGAGATACTTTACTTCAGGGCCTCAATTTAGTTTTTCGTTACTCTATCGCTGCTTTTGATTTCTCGTGCCTCGGTCTTGCGGTTGTGCTAACCTGCCACTTATGGCCCACGTAACTACTTCCCTGTCCGATCAAAAGAAGCATTTTCTCAGTGACAAGGTTTCGCATTTCACCGAGTCGGTGATCCGGGAGATGACCCGCCAAGCTACCCTGCATGGGGCGGTGAATCTGGCACAGGGTTTTCCGGATTTCGCGGCGCCCGCAGAGATCAAGCAGGCCGCGCGGGTGGCGATCGACGGCGACGTGAACCAGTACGCGATTACCTGGGGGGCGAAGAATCTGCGCAACGCAATTGCGCGGCAGATGGGCGTGTGGCAGGGGATTTCGGTCGATCCGGAAAAAGAGATTACGGTGTGTTGCGGATCGACTGAGGCGATGATTTCAACTCTGCTCGCGGTGTGCAATGCGGGCGACGAGGTCGTCATCTTCGAACCGTTCTACGAGAACTACGGACCGGATTCGGTGTTGAGCGGAGCGCGCCCGCGGTTTGTGAAGTTGCGTCCACCGGATGCTCCGGATGGCGAATGGACCTTTGATGAGCAGGAACTAAGGCGTGCATTTGATAAGAATACGAAAGCCATCATAGTTAATACTCCGAACAATCCTACGGGAAAAGTGTTCACGCGGCGCGAATTGGAACTTATTCGTGACTTATGCTTGGAGTTCGATGTGCTCGCGATCACCGATGAGATTTACGAGCATATCTTGTACGACGGTACCGAACATATTTCAATGGCGTCACTCGAGGGTATGCGCGAGCGTACTGTGACTATCAACGGAATGTCGAAGACTTATAGTGTGACGGGATGGCGTGTGGGTTGGACCGTCGCCCCGGAGAAGATTACCAATGCGATTCGCAAGGTGCATGATTTTCTAACGGTGGGAGCGCCGGCGCCGCTGCAGGAAGCGGGCGCAACGGCGTTGAGTTTGCCGGCGGAATATTACTCTGGACTGGCGGAGGGATACCGGGCGCGGCGGGATCACCTGTTGCCTGAGTTGGAAGCAGCGGGCTTTAAGTGTTTTCGTCCGCGGGGAGCTTATTACGTCATGACCGATATTTCTGCGTTTGGCTTCGATGACGACGTCTCGTTTACGAAGTATCTGGTCAAGGAGATTGGAGTGGCGGCGGTGCCGGGGTCGAGTTTTTATCGTGATCCGCGGGATGGGGCACGGCAGGTGCGATTTGCGTTTTGCAAAAAGCTGGAAACTCTTGACGCGGCGGCGGAGAGGTTGAAGATGTTGCAGCCACGTTAAATTGAATCTGAGGTTCAAATCCCACGCTGACCGGAATGCATATGGCCGGGGACTTCGTATGAACTCCGCTACGCGGAGTCCATACTGCGCTCAGGATGACGTCAAGAAAGTAGAATCTACTTCGTAATCACGCCGCACGCTATGCGCTCGCCGGAGTTGCCCGAAGGATCGGTCTTCATGTCGTCGGCTTTGGCGTGGATTATGATCGCGGTGCCGCCGTTACTGAAGAGCGAGTGCGAGCCCTTACCTAGAGTTACATCCTTGTCCTCTAAGCTCACGTTGGCCTTTCCGGTCGCGCCGACGATGAAGTTCTGCATGTCCCCCGCGTGATGGCCCTCGGGATTTTCCAGTCCATGCTTCTTGCTTTCGGGATTGAAATGCGGACCTGCGGATTTGAAATCCGGGGCATCGCACTTGGGATTCTGATGAAAGTGAATGGCATGTTCTCCCGGCGGAAGATCGTGCACGCTGATCTTCAACGCGACGCCGGATCCTTTTTTCGACAACGTGACGCTACCCACGTCTTTGCCCTGCGTGTCTTTGAGTTCGACTTTGGTTTTGGCCGCGCTGGGAAGGGAGAAAACGGCCAAGGTGGCGATCGCGGCCAACGTGGGAAGGTTTATTGTTTTCATGCGGGGAATTATAGCGAATTTTCGGCTCGCGATGTAAAGCAAGCACCAACCTGCCATGCTTGATTCACAGGGAGGTGGAGTATACTGCGAGAAAGTCGGGAAATTCTTCCGGGGAAAGTGCAATCATGGCGTTGAGCGCGGTAGAGCGGCAGGTAACGGAGCAGGTTCCGGCGGACGATTTTCAGGCGCTGGAAGAGAAAGTTTATCGCACTATTGAGATGTACAAAGCGGCCCGGCAGGCGCAAACGGCGGCGGAGCGGGATGCGCAGCGACTGCGCCAACAACTGAGTGAACGCGACGAACAATTGGTCGCGATGCGGCGCGAGGCGGTGCAGTTGCGCAAGGAACGGGAGGAGATTCGCGGCCGGGTGGAGAAGATGCTGGAACAGATCGATTCGATTGCGGAAGAGCGGGCGAGTTAGAGGATTTTTGATGCTGGCTTTCGGCTTCGCTGGAGTTTAGAGTTGGGCGAAATGGCGAGGACGGAGGAGTGGACGCGGGAAGCAGATTCCTCGCTCTGCGAGGAATGACAAAGGTAGTGGGAGGATGACAGGATTTACTTGGATTGCCAACTATGGCGACGGCTGCTAAAGACGCGACGTTGAAGGATACGCAGAATGCCAGCGTGCGGGTGGAGATCTTTGATCAGGGTTATAACCTGCGCGGTTCGGATCCGGAATATATTCTGAAGTTGGCCGAGTATGTGGATGCGAAGATGCGAGCCGTAGCCGAGGCTACCAATACCATCGACACGGTGCGGTTGGCAGTCCTGGCCGCGTTGAATATTGCGGATGAGTACCATCTGCTGAAACGAAAACAGGAGACTGGGGCCACCGACTACCAGAAGCGGGCGCATCTATTAGCGGATGCGCTGGATGAAGTATTGGACGGGGAGAAGCGCAAGGTTGGATAGTTTGGGACGTGTCCTCTTTTTTCCGCGCCGCAGAGAGCCGCGCTAACGCAAGAATCCGTCGCGACCACGGACAGAAATTCTTGTGTTTGCGTTCGCTGTGCGACCATGCCGTTCTCGCACCACCATCTTTGAGCCGCAAGGCAAGCACTGAATCCAGTTCGAGCATTACTTTGGATGCAAGTGACCTGCCAACTATTTGAGGGTCCCCTATTGCCAATTCACCGGGGATTCTCCTAGCATCACAGGTGAAAGCCGGCCTGCGGGGTTGGTGATGGCGGTAACCGATTTTTGAACCAATGCTGAATGAACGGGAGCTCGACTCGAACTAGGATCCGGTGTGCGACGCTCCGCCATGCGGAGATGCCTAAAGGGTCTCGGCGGGTTCCCAACGTCTACCTGACGGTTCATTCTCGGCCCGTCACACGGCACAGTGGGTCGGCTTGATTTTTTCGCTGCTGTTCTCGACTCCTGGGCACTCGCGGCTGTCACCATTTGGCCACTTCCGGTTCGACGGCAAGTCCCTGCTACACTGAATCGAGTACAAATACCTTCGTTTCTGCATCCAACATAACTGTGTATCCGCAATTAGTGCATTTCGGGCGGTTTTTCCTGCCGACTTATGGCTTCCTGGTCTCTTTGGGAGTGCTGCTCGGTTTGTGGATCAGCGTGCGCAACTCCGAGCGGCTGGGAATTGATGGCGAAAAGGCTTGGAATCTGGGCATTCTGGTGGTGCTGTGCGGGATCGTGGGCGCGAAGGTGCTCTACGTTATCAACGAGTGGAGCTACTATTCGGCGCATCCGGGGGAAATTTTCAGCATCACCACGCTGCAAGCGGGAGGAGTTTTTTCCGGGGGACTACTGGCTGCGTTTGCAGCGGCAGCCTGGTACGTGCGCAGGCATCATATGCCGGCGCTCGGAACCTGCGATGCCTTTGCGCCTGGGTTAGCGATTGGTCATGCCATTGGCCGCATTGGTTGTTTCGCTGCGGGATGCTGCTACGGAAAAGAGACGCATCATATCTGGGGCGTGGTGTTTCGCAATCCCCTGGCGAATCAGATTACGGGCACGCCGCTGAATGTCCCGCTGGAGCCAACGCAATTATTCGAGGCAGCAGTTGAGTTCGCAAATTTTATTTTTCTCATGTGGCTGCTGAAGCGCCGGAAATTCGATGGGCAGGTTTTTGGCGCGTTCCTATTTATATACGGTGTGGCGCGGTTCTTTCTGGAATATCTGCGCGACGATCCGGGACGAGGATCGGTGTTTGGTGGGGCGATGACGGGCACGCAGTTGATTGCGATTGGGTTGGTAATCGGCGGGGGGATTATCTGGTGGCTGAGGCCGGGAGCCAAGGCAGTACCGGCGCAACCGGTGAGCGCTACACGGTAGTCCAATCCCAAAAACCTTCAAAAGTGACTTCCGGCTTCAGTTGCAATTTCCAATCGCTTGTCCCGGATTTTTGGGGTTGAACTTTACGCGACACGAGGGGCGCGATTCAGGCAGGGCCATACGAACAACGCCTTCGCTTTCGCCCCGGATGCGGGAGTCGACCCAGGTTGTATATTCGTTAGCGCCAACGAAATAGGCGACCTTAAATTCCGCTTTCCAGGTTACTTCGCCTCCCCATCCTGTTTCCCAGGCGTGGTCGGCAACGATTCTTGTCTCCTCAAACGTTCCGGTCACTATCGGCCATCCGGCCGAGTTTCCGGCGCTTCGGTGCAAAAGCGCCAGGAGTGCAATTACCAACACATATGCGATGGCAACTGCCGCCACGCCGCGAACGTTTATCGTCCACCTTCCGTCTGTAGA
The DNA here is from genome assembly GCA_963789875.1 of uncultured Acidobacteriaceae bacterium. Taxonomy (GTDB): domain Bacteria; phylum Acidobacteriota; class Terriglobia; order Terriglobales; family Acidobacteriaceae; genus Sulfotelmatobacter. The sequence goes on from CAWBMI010000006.1 coordinate 149,207, forward strand.
TCTGGCTTCGCGTGTCGTCTGCTCGCCTACTTTTTGAAAAACATCCACGCGGTAAGCACCAACAAGACCACCGTGACGATCCAGAGGGACGAATCGCTCATTCCTGTTTTCTTGGACATGTCCAGCATTCTAACCTCGACATCGCTTCTAGCGCTAGACTTTTGCGTCGCGAAAATATTGATGTCGTGGTCAGGCGGCGAATAGTATTGATTTTTCGCCAAACTCAGGTCGAATCATCATGCGACAGCCTGTAGTATTCTTCGCAACGGATGCCGGAAGCGTTTCCCATTCTTATTTCTGTGACGGCTGCAGATGCGGGCCAGCGATTGGATCGGTTTCTTACGGCCCGCCTCGAATCCATCAGCCGGGCGCGGGTGCAGGAGTTGATCTCCGAGGGCAAGGCACTGGTGAACGATGCGGCTGCGAAACCCTCGCTGAAGCTGCGCGGCGGCGAGCGCATCAGCGTGCTGGGTGAGGCGCAACGGGCTCCTGTTAAGGCGATCGCCGAGGAGATCCCGCTCGACATTGTTTATGAAGATGATGATCTGGCGGTGATCAACAAACCGGCGGGAATGATGGTGCATGCAGGCGCGGGAGCGACTGACGATGCGCGCAATCGGGGTACGCTGGTGAATGCGCTGTTGCATCACGTGGGAACTTTGTCCGGCGTTGGCGGCGAGGTTCGGCCGGGAATTGTGCACCGTCTGGATAAGGAAACGAGCGGGCTCGTCGTAGTTGCCAAACGAGATGAGGCCCATCGCAAGCTGAGCGCGCAGTTTGCCGCGCGCGAAGTAAAGAAGAAATATATTGCGCTGGTGCATGGCTGGGTAAAGAAAGATTCGGGGACGATCACGCAGAGCATCAGCCGCGATCCGGTGCGCCGAATGAAGATGACGACGCGCCTCGAAGGCGGGCGGGCGGCGGTAACGCACTATCGCGTGGCGCGGCGTCTGGATACGAAGTTTGGGAAGTTCACGCTGCTGGCCGTGAAGATCGATACCGGGCGAACGCACCAGATTCGGGTGCACGTGGCGGCGATGGGGCATCCAGTGGTGGGAGATAAGATCTATGGCGCTCCCAAACACGCACGGGGGAAAAATGCGGTCATCAGTTTACCGCGCAATTTTCTGCACGCGGCGGAGTTGGAGTTTCGGCATCCGCGGACGGGTGAGACTATTGCGCTGAAAAGTGAGTTGCCGGCGGAGTTGCGGGAGTTTCTGGGGAAGCTTGAGGAGTAGATTCTCGGTGCTTTAAGAAACAGTCAAAGGCATTAAGACAGGGGGCACAGAGGTTCGCAGGTGAATTCTTAAGGTTGCGGGTTGCGGATATAATGAACTCCCAGATGAGGGATATTGTTACGATGCGCAGCTTCGCCAACAATTGCATGCGTCGGTGCGTGGCGCTGATGCTCCTGGCCTCCGGCGCGTGCGTGCTCCTCACCGCCCAAGCCGGAACAGCGTCGCCTCCGCAGAATTCCACCGAGCAAAAATCCGCCGACGATAAATCCGCGCAGGAGAGTGGAGACACAGGCGAAATCCCGCGCATCAAGGTTGGAACCAACGAAGTGAATGTGGTGTTTACGGTGACGGATAAGCGCGGCAAGCGCGTCACCGACCTGAAGCAGGCCGACTTTCGCTTTGTGGATGACAACAAGCCGGCGGTCGAAATCCGCAGCTTTCATGCGGAGACGAATTTGCCGCTGCAAGTGGGATTGCTGATCGATGCCAGCAACTCGGTGCGCGACCGCTTCAAGTTCGAGCAGGAATCGGCCATTGAGTTTTTGAATCAGACCATACGCAAGGGATACGATCAGGCCATGGTGATCGGCTTCGACGTCACGCCCGAAATTACGCAGGATTTTACGGACAACACCGAGAAGTTGGCGCACGGCGTCCGCGAACTCCGGCCTGGCGGAGGAACGGCGCTTTATGATGCACTTTACTATGCTTGTCGGGAAAGGCTTCTAAAAGCGGCCAGCGGATCTACACGGCGCGCCATTATCTTGTTGAGCGATGGGGAAGACAATCAAAGTCACGTGACGCGCGAGGAAGCGATTGAGATGGCGCAGCGCGCGAATGCGATTGTCTATACCATCAGCACCAACGTGACCGGAAGCAAGGGCGCGGGCGACAAGGTTTTGGAACGCATCGCAGATGCGACCGGAGGGCGGGCATTTTTTCCTTTTCAGATTCGCGACGTAGCCAATGCGTTCGCTGAGATTCAGGAAGAGTTGCGCAGCCAATACGATGTATCTTATAAGCCGGCGGATTTTAAGGCGGATGGCCATTTCCGTACGATTGAGATCGTGGCCAGCGACCGCAAGAACTACCGCGTACGGGCGCGGCGCGGATATTACGCTCCGGTGGCCCAGTAGGTTTTCGGCCGCATACCGCGTCTTGCCTCCGGGTTTGCGTGCCATTTTCTTTCTCAGGACTGAGGATGCCGGGATATTCTGGAACTCCGCTTCCCAAAAAGTTAGGAATAAAAGCAGGGTTTCGCGTTCAGTTGGTGAACGCGCCCGAAGATGTGCGGGCAGAATTGGATGAATCGCTGGCTGGGTGCCAGTTGGCAAAGCGCGGGGAAGCGGTCGATTTCGTGATGATCTTCGCCAAGGCGACCTCGACGCTGGAGAAGGAATTTGCGCGAATGTCGGAAAGACTCGCGCCTGCGGGAATGCTGTGGGTGAGTTGGCCGAAAAAGAGTTCGGCTGTAGTAACAGATTTAGGCGAGAACAAAATCCGTGAGATCGGATTGGCTGCAGGTCTCGTCGATGTGAAGGTATGCGCCGTGACGGGCGTCTGGTCGGGACTGAAGTTCGTTCGCCGCTTGAAAGATCGAAAAGCCGCCAGGCAATGAATGCCGGTTTGCAGTGTCGCTTGGCGGCTTGATGAAGCTTGTGACGAAAAGCGGCGCGCTCTACCTCACGCCGTGCGGGTTCCCATCACCAGGTGCGCAACAAAGGAAATCACGGCAAATAGCAGCAGCAGGTGAATCAAGCCGCCGGCCACATGAAACATGAGAAAACCACCCGCCCACAGAATGAGCAACAGTAAAGCAATCACCAGGAAAGGTCCGAATCGCATTTCTGCCTCCTAAGCGTTAGCATTATGAATCAAACCATCTCATCGACTCTACGGTTATACGGTGGGCGGGAAAATGTGCGTATCGGCATAACGCTGTAAATCGCTGGAATCCCAGCAGTATTTGCCTTAGAAAAAACGAGGATTCGGAATGGTGCGAGTCGGACTTGTCGGATTTGGATTGGCGGGACAGGCGTTTCACGCGCCGGTGATTTGCGGCGTCCCGGGGATGGAGTTGGCTGGCATAGTAGAGCGCAAAGGAACGCGGGCCAGAGAGAAATACCCGGAGGTGCGGGTTGCGCGAACGCTGCAGGAATTGCTGGCCGATAAAGATATCCAACTGTGCGTGATCGCGACTCCGAATGATTCTCACTTCGAACTGGCAAGCACTTGTCTGCTGGCGGGAAGACATGTGGTCGTGGACAAGCCTCTCGCCCCAACCCTCGCTGAAGCGAAGGAATTGTTTCGGCTGGCTGCGGAGCTCGGATTATTGATTACGGTCTATCAAGACCGGCGGTGGGACGGGGATTTTCACACGATTCGGAAAATCTTGGAATCCGGGCTGCTGGGGACTGTGGTCGAGTATGAGTGTCGATACGACCGCTTTCGCGTGGAGCCAAAGCAGAATGCCTGGCGGGAGCGCGCTGATCAGCCCGGCGCCGGCGTGCTGTTTGACCTGGGTCCGCACGTGCTCGACCAGGCGCTGGTTTTGTTTGGCGAGCCGCGGGCCGTTACGGCCTCGGCATTTTGTCAACGGCAAACTTCTCAAGTAGATGATGCGTTTGACGTTTCCCTAGAGTACGCAGGTGCGCAGGCTGGACTGCGTGCCATGTTGCGAGCGCGGATTGTCGCCTATGCACCGGGGCCGCACTTTTTAATTCATGGGACCAAGGGGTCGTTTGTGAAGTATGGAATGGATCCACAGGAGGGGCGGCTGCGCGGGGAAAGTATTCCGCGAGGATTCGATTGGGGCGCGGATTGGGGAGTCGAAGCGGCAGAATTATGGGGCACGCTGAGCCTGGTGGGCGAGCCGAGCACAAGGATTCCAACCGAGCGCGGCGACTACCGCGGCTTTTACGCGAACCTGCGCGATGCAATCGAAAAAACATCGCCGCTCGAAGTTACGCCGGATCAGGCGTTACGCACGATGCGGGGGATCGTGCTGGCGCACAAGAGCAGCCGCGAACGGCGTACGGTGGAGTGGGGAGAATCAGCCGAGTGAACTTCGGGATATCAGCGCGCCGTCTTCGAGAGCGTCAATGTTTACGCTAATCCAGGTGTTCGGTTGATGACGTCCCTTCATAAATAACTGCAGATAATTGTCCGTGAGCGCTTCGGTGAACTCGGCTTCAGGAGCGCTGTGCACCGCGCTGAGCGTAATTGCTTGTAGCGGCTTACCGATAAACGACTGCATGAAGGCACGTTTCTTGTTCGCCGCCAAATCGCGTAAAGAGCGAGTTCGTTCTCGCGCTACATGCACCGGGACCTGATTCGGCAAAGTTGCGGCTGGCGTGCCTGGACGTGCGGAATAAGTGAAGACATGCAAATAAGTTAAAGGCAAGTCTTCGATAAAGCGCCGCGTGGCGTCGAATTCAACATCGGTCTCGCACGGAAACCCCGCCATCACATCGGCTCCGATTGCGGCGGTCGGCATAGCCTTGCGAATATTCTCAATCTTTTCGCGATAATGCCACGGACGATATTTGCGGTGCATGCGGCGCAACACCGCGTCGCTGCCGGACTGCAGAGGCACATGCGCGTGTTTGGCGATGCGCGGTGACGACGCCATGAGCTGGATGAGTTCGTCGCTCCAATCCATGGGCTCAACCGACGAGATTCGGAGTTTCTCCAGCGCCGTGTCTGAGAGGACGCTCCTAACTAAGTCTTCGAAACGCGGGCTTCGACGGTCGTCGAGGTCGTGGCCCCAGCGCCCCAGGTTGATGCCGCTGATCACGACCTCGCGATAGCCCGATTCGACCAGCCCATTCACTTCGCGAACCACTTGAGCTCGCGGCAAGGACCGGCTCTGCCCACGTACGCTGGGAATCACGCAGAAAGAGCAGCGATTGTCGCAGCCGTCCTGCACTTTAAGGGTGGGGCGAGTTCGATCATTTTCGTGCGGGGCAGCTTCGCGTCCCGAGGAGTCGAAGACCGGAGCGGCCAACAGTTCGGTGTGCGCAAAAATATCGGAGACGTAGATGGAAGTTCCCTGTCTCAGCTCTTGGCTCTCAGTTAGGGCCGCTAGCGGGAGAAACTGCTGACCCAAACTCTTGTGCCCCAAACTCTCGCTCTCTTCTGCGGCTCGGCTACCGGCTAACAAATCAGAAAGAACGATGTCAGCGAGTCGATGTTTATGGGAGTTGCCGACGACGCAGCTCACTCCAGGCAGAGCGGCAACTTCTTCCGGCGCGCGCTGCGCGTAACATCCGGTGACGATAATTTTTGCCAGCGGATTCTGTCTTTGCACTCGGCGAATGGCAGCGCGGGCATCCTGATCGGCGGCATTCGTGACTGTGCACGAATTCAGGATAACGAGGTCGGCTTGATCGGCGGCGGCGCGAGACAGGCCGCAGGCTTCGAACTGGCGTCCGAGAGCGGCGCCGTCGGCCTGGGTGGCGCGGCAGCCGAAGTTTTCCACGTGGTAAGTGGGCACACGACCATAGTAGCGCAGGCGGCGCATTCCTGCGCGCATGCTCATGCCGTGTTTACAAGCCAGGGCGGGCCCTGCGCCGGCTGAACTCAGGATGCGATCAGGCTGAGGCCATATTCTTCTTCTGCGTAAAACATTCCCGGCAGAAAATGGGACGGCCCTGGGTCGGACGGAAAGGAATCGTGGTCTCTTTGCCACATTGAGAGCAGGTGGCTCGAGTTTCCACCCGGGCATGGGCGTAGTGTTGCGAATTGCCCGGAGCAGGTGGAGCGGCAAGCACCGCGACCCGCCTGGACTTGCAGGTCTTACAACGCTTCGGTTCGTTCTTGAATTGCTTGTCGTGGAAAAACAGTTGCTCCCCGGCGGTGAAGATAAACTGAGCACCGCAGTCGATGCACGTGAGTACCTTGTCCTGAAATTCCATTGAGGATGGCTCCCTTGTGCCTGGGTGTGCGCTCGCCACCGCGGGGAAGGCGATGGCGCACAACAAACTCAGGTCGTTTACATCCCCCTCAAACTGCCCCTGGACTCGGCCCGCCACGCACCTAGGACGGCGCATGGGTACAGATATGCCTTCTATGCCGGATGAACGATGAATAATCCCTAATGCAGCTCTGTGATTGGGGAAAGACAGAGCAGGGCCGCCCGGGAAGGGCGACCCATTACTGCGTTATTGCTCTCAATTTATTCGTCAATCGTATTCGTCAATCCTGCTCCTTACGCACCTTCTTCCGGGCGCGCTTGCGTGCGAGAGCAGCCTTGACTCTTTTTTTCTCTCCCGGCTTCAGGTAGAAGGAGTGGCGTTTGACCTCTTTGATGATGTCTTCCTGTTGCACCTTGCGCTTGAAACGGCGCAGTGCATTCTCCAGGGACTCACCCTCTTGCAGTCGAATTTCCGCCAAACAGACACACCCCCAAACCCGTCCGGTAGGACCGATTAGTTATTACAAGGATTTGACCTAAAGTCAAGTACGGGTGAAAAAAGTTGCAGAACCGGGCCGAATTCCGGCTTATAAAGACTTTCCTGCGCCAGCCGATGGAGGAACCAAGAGCCGCTTCCTTTCGAGGCATCATTGACCTTTCTCAGCAAAGTAATCGCTGCGTGCGCGCTTCTAATTGTATTTTGGATCGGCACACTCTCGTTTTGGAGCGAAGTCCGAAACGAGAAGGACCGCGAATGGGTCACCCACACGTTGCTAGTAGTCGAAAAGCTGCAGACGCTTCGCATCGACATTACCCAAGCTGAAACCGGGCAACGGGGTTACATGCTCACGGGCTTGGATCGATATCTCCACTTGTACGGGGGCGGGGTTACCCGCGTCGGGCAGGATTTAACCGAACTGCTGGATCTGACCTCCGACAATCCTACCGAACAGGAAGCGATCGGGCGGCTGAAGCCGCCGATCGCGGCCCGGCTAGAGGAGCTGGCGGATGGCATCGAAGTGCGTAAGCAGAGCGGGCTGCTGGCCGGAGTAGGCGCGGTGTCGGGGAGGAACGACGGGGAACTCTGGATGGAGCTCATCGCAGCGCAGATCGGTACGATGCGCCAGACTGAGGCACAGCTATTGAGCACCCGTCTCGAGACAGCGGCAGCCAGCGCGAGAAAGATGAAGGTCATCGTGGTTTGTGGAAACGGTTTGGCCATTCTCATCTTGCTGGTGAAAGGCATCGTGATCCACCGGGAAACCGTTAGGCGAAATCTGGCCGAGCAAAGCCTAAAAGAGACCAATGGTCGTTTGGAGGCGAGGACGGCAGAGCTGCTGGAAGCGAATAGTGAGATGGAGAGTTTCGCCTATTCGGTGGCGCATGACTTGCGGGCACCGCTGCGGCATATGACGGGCTATTCCCACGTCCTTTCCGAGGATTATGGGCCCCAACTCGATCTAGAAGGCCGGCGTCTTCTGGAAAAAATCGGGGACGGCGCACAAAGGATGGGGCGTCTGGTGGACGACTTGCTGAGCCTGTCAAAGATCGGGCGACAGGACCTCTCGCCGGAGGCTGCCCCTTTGGACGATCTGCTTCGGCAGGCTTTGGACGACCTCGCGCCAGAATGTGCGGGGCGTGAGATCGAGTGGCAGATCGGAGATTTGTTTATCGTCGAATGCGATCCAGGATTGATGAAGCAAGTCTTCGTCAATCTTCTATCAAACGCCATAAAGTACTCCGGGAAGCGGGAACAAGCGGTGATACAGGTTGGACAGACGATCTTGAACAACGAGCGGGTCATCTTCGTGCGCGACAATGGAGCGGGATTTGAAATGCAGTACGCAGGCAAACTATTTGGCGTGTTTCAGCGCTTGCACAAGGCGCGGGATTTCGAAGGTACAGGAGTCGGGCTGGCGATTGTGCAGCGCATTATTCGGAAGCATGGCGGGCGGATTTGGGCGGAGGCCGAACTCGATCAAGGGGCGACGTTCTTTCTCACTCTGGGAACGCCTGAAACCAACACGAAGCATAAGGAACTAGCGATCGAGGAGGCGATGGCACATGTCTAGCCAAGTGGAGATTCTGCTGGTCGAGGACAGTCCGGAGGATGTCGAGTTGACGCTTCGTGCGCTGCGGCGGGCTAAAATCTTGAATGATGTCCAAGTCGCGGAGGATGGCGCGGAAGCGCTGGACTTCTTGTTTTGCCGTGGTGCGTATAAGGACAGGGTGTTTTCGCATCCTCCGAAGCTGGTTATGCTCGACTTGAAACTTCCCAAGATTGGCGGCCTGGATGTTTTAAAGGCAATCAGGGCAGATGATCGAACCAAGGCGATTCCTGTCGTGATTTTCACTTCGTCCAAGGAGCAAAAAGACTTGATCATTGGTTATAACCTGGGCGTGAACGCCTACGTGCAGAAGCCGGTTGATTTCGAGCAATTCGGCGAAGCCATTCGCCAAGTTGGAATGTTCTGGATACTCGTCAATCAACCGCCTCCGCCGGAATTGTTCGTGAAGAGCAAGGCGCAGGGAGCGTGAACCAGTACTGGCTATCCGATCGCGGCTTTCCGACCTGATCGGAAGGTAAATTTCCTTAGTAGTTGCTAATTCTCATCCCGCTTCCGAATTTTGCCGATAAAGACACCGGGAACCTTTCGCACGCCAAGGTGGTCCTGGCGCGGGCAAACGAAAAACCGAGAGCGAGGTCCAAGGATGATCGATTCGGAAGGAAGGCTGGCCATGGCAGCGAAAACGAAAATTCTCCTGGTTGAAGATAGCAAGCTTTTGAGGCTGGCCACGGGGCGCTCTTTAAGCCGAGCGGGTTATGACGTGATCACCGCCTCTGATGGAGAGGAAGGGCTTACTGCGGCCAAGGAAGGAATGCCTGACATCATACTCCTCGATATGATGCTGCCCAAGATGAGCGGGCCCGACGTGCTGAAGGCCCTTAAAAGTGACGCCAGGACGAGAGCGATCCCGGTCGTAGTTCTTAGCGGCCTCTCAGAAAAAAATGGAGCTCGCCTTCTGGCCGATGGGGCGTGCGCATTCGTGGAGAAATCCGCTGTCAGCCTGGACAAGGGCGCGGACCCATTACTTTCAGCCCTGGCGGGAATTATAAGAGAATTTGGGCGCCCTTAGTCCGCGGTGTCCGCGCCTCCATTCAATAGATAAATTTCAGACCTAGCTGAATCTGACGTGGCGCGAAGGCGGCGTTCGGCTTCAGAAAGTTTTGTGGTTGCTGATAGTAAGCGGGGACCGGAACTCCGCTCACGGTAACGGTGTATTGCGTGAAGGTTGTGGCTTCGGCCGTGAGGCCGTTAGAGGTGATCATCACTCGTTGATTGTCGTGGTTGAAAAGGTTGAAGGAGTCGGCGGTGAATTCGAGGCGGTAGCTTTGGCCCACGTGAATCTTGCGCACCAGGCGCAGGTCGGCGGAAACGTAGTCCGGCCCTGTGAAGGCGTTGCGGCTGTAGCCGGGAAGTCGGTCGTTGTCATAGTTGCCATCCTGATTGGGATCGCCGGCGACGGTGGCGTTGACTGGGCGTCCGCTGCCGGCGGTGAGGATACTGGATATTTTCCAGTCGTTGAAGACGTGGCCGAGCATTGCGTGTTCGCGGTGAAAGGGGCGAGGCTCAAGTGAGAATGCGCCTACGAAGCGGTGGCGCTGGTCGGTAACGCTGGGGCCGCGCTCGGCATTCGGCTGGTAAGAATTCTGCACGGTGGCGGGTTCTCCGGCGACGAGGGCATCCTGGCCGTCGTCGATAGCGCGGGCGTAGGTGTAGGAGAGGCGCAGATATGTCCCGCGAGCCATGCGGCGGTTGACTGAGATGGTTGCGCCGTTGTAGAGGCTTGAGGCCGCGCTTTGAAATTCGTTGATGGCCCCGAGTTGGGCGATGGGACGTCCCAGCGGATTGATGCATGGCGGAAAAGGGCAAGTTGGCGATTGCGTGAATTGCCACGTGGCGAAAGAGTCGACAGTGTAGTATCCGCCCTGAAAAATGGAGCCGGTTGAATCGAAGATGGGATAAGTGCATATCCCTTCCATTTTTACCGGGGCGTTGCAGGCGATGCTGCCCAGCGGGGCCAGCGTCGCAGGGTTCGGCAAGTTGACGTCAAGGGCCCTGATGAGATGTTCGCCATGCACATAGAGATATGAGATCGCAACAGTGGTGTGGCTGACCACTTCGCGTTCCAGCGTGAGACTGGCTTGCTGCACCCGCGGCGTGATGAAGCTAGGAGCGAAGGCGGAAACATTATTAGTCACGCCCTGGGTAAATCCGGGCGGCAGGTTGCAACTCGCCGCGGTAAGCGCGCAAGTGACCAGCGGGTTGGGATAAGTTGGGAAAGCCAGATGATCCAGAAATTTGGTGTTGTTGAGGAAGACTTGAGCGTCGGTGACGCCGTTATCGGTGGCGATAGCAGAGTTATAGATCTGCGGTATGCGAACGTAGAAGATCCCGTAGCCGGCTCGAATGACGAGTGGGTGGTCTTTGCCCATCGAGTAGGCGAGTCCGCCGCGCGGGCCGAGGTTATAGGGTTGGAAGGGCACTTTGCCGGAGGGCGGGAACAGGGGATTCGAGAGTAGTCCGGAGGTGGTGAAAGTTTGCAGATCCCAGCGCACTCCGAGATTTACCGCCAGATGATCGGTAACGCGAATCGTATCCTGCGCGAACGCCGCATAGTCATTGCTATCGGGATGCGAAGAAGACGGCCCAAAATTTTGCAAATAATAGTGCGGCACGCCATGAGCGTAGGCGCGCAGCGGGGTGAGCGGCAGCCCGGCCTCCTGCGGTTCAAAGGTGAAGGGATTTACTTTGACGATGTCGAAAATATATTCGCCGCTCTGCTGGCTGGGAAAGAAATCATAAATCCAGGTGAGAAGGGCATCGCCCCCAAATTTAAAAGAGTGGCGGCTGGTATCGAAGCTGAGGGTCTCGGCAAGCTGGGAGCGGTGCTCGCGGGTGGCGCGGGGAAGAAGATCGGAGCGGCCGATGCCGTCGATAATGTCGGTAACTTTGATCAGCGTGTCGTTCGTGTTGGTGTAGGACTGGCGCAGATCGCGCGAGAACTGCGCGCGCAGGTGGCTCGTGAGTCGCGTGCTGAGGCCTGAGATCAGAGAGGCTGAGCCGGTGTCGGTCGAGACAGTTTCTTCGCCGTTATCGGAAATCGAATCGTAAGTAATTGGGCTTGCCGGATCAAGAAAGACATTATTCGATCCCCAGTAACGCGAAGAGTTGTAGCGCAGTGCCAACTGGTTGCGCGGCGTTACATTGATATCGAGCTTGGCGTAAGTGGCATTTCCGATTTGCGCCGCGGGAAACGAGCCCGCATACGACGTGAGTTTAGCTGCGGCGGCGAAGACCAGGGCCTGATCGCTGGCTTCGTAATCGCCGGGGCTGAACGGCCCCGTGCCCGCTTGGGGTACAACCTGCATACTGCCGTCGAGAAATTCGACCACATCCGGCACATGAAAGTAGTGTTGATCGAAGCCCGCGAAGAAGAAGACTTTGTTTTTCTTTAGCGGACCGCCTATCGTCGCTCCACCTTGCTGCTGGCGGCTGTGCGGCTTAAAGGTCAGCATGGCATCGTTGGCCCCGAAGCCGCTGTCGCGAATGTAATACAGGCCGGTGCCGTGCCAATGATTCGATCCCGACTTTGTGACTACGTTGACGACGGCGCCGCCGGCGCGTCCGAGCTCGACTCCATACGAATTGCTCGAGACGCGGAACTCCTGCACGACTTCATTCGAGAACTGGTAAGGAGTGCGATAAAGGCCGCGAGCCTGCGCGAAGAAGGCGTTGTTGAAGTCGCCTCCATCGACCAGAAAGCTGTTCTGGAATCCGCGCAGGCCGCCGAATGAAAGATCTCCATTCGTGCTCGAGGTGAGGCTGCGCGGGTCCTGCGTGACGCCAGGCGAGAGCAGGATGAGGTCGGAAAAGCGCCGGCCATTCAGCGGAAGATCTGCGATGGCGCGTTCGTCGAGCATGGTGGAGACGGCACTGGTTTTTGTGTCGACTAGCGCAGGTCCGGAAGAAACTGTGACTGTCTCTTGTGGGCCGCTGATGGTGAGATGGAATTCGATTTCGGTGGCGGCGCCGATCTCGACGCGAAGCTGGGGCGTGACTTGCGGCGACATGCCTATGGCGACCGCGCGGGCCGAATAGTCGCCGGGAGGTAAGAGATCGATCGCGAACCGGCCCTCCGAGTCGGAGGTCGCCGAATATTGCGTGCCGGTTGCGCTGCTGACTACCACGATGGAAGCTCGCACAATGCGGCTTCCAGCAGGGTCGAAGACGGTGCCGTGAATCGCCCCGGTGGCGGCGTCCTGCGCCGATGCTGCCCCGGCTGCCAACAATAAGATACACGTCAAGACAGCAACAACCGATACACGCAACATGGGAGCCTCTGTGATCGAACGAGGCTCGGAAGGGCGCCCCTTTGGGCTTTACCGGAAGCTCACGGCGCCAATTCAGCGGAACAGTGCCGGGATGCGCAGCCCAGGAGATGCGCGGCCAGAAAACTGTTCCGCGGAATGCGGGAAACCAAGTCTTGTATAGCATGACGGGCGCGAAAACGCTGTGACAGAGCACTGTTCTTTTTGGGATGACTCCCAGAGTGGGAATTCCCCTTTTCTAAACACCAAGGTGGCATGCTATGTTCAATGTTCCGCTGGCGATTGCAAAGGACTACCCAGCACTGCTGGCGGCGATCCTATTTATGTTTCTGTGGCGACAAGGATGATTCGATCGTTTAAAGGCATGAAGCCGGTAATCCCGGCGAGTTGTTATGTCGATGAGTCTGCCCAGATTGTCGGCGATGTGGTGCTGGGCGAGCACGCCTCCGTCTGGATGAATGCGGTGGTGCGGGGCGATGTTTACGCCATCCGCATCGGCGCGCATTCCAATGTGCAGGATTGCTGCGTGTTGCACGGCATGAAGAATCAATTCGGCGTGACGCTGGGGGAGTACGTCACCGTGGGCCATTCGGTCACGCTGCACGGCTGCGTGGTCGAAGACCGCTGCCTGATCGGGATGGGGTCGATTATTTTGAATGGCGCAAAGATCGGCGCTGGGTCGATCATCGCCGCCGGAACTCTGATTCCCGAGCGCACGGTGGTCGAGCCGGGCTCGTTGTGGATGGGATCCCCGGCAAAGTTTCGCCGCAAGCTGAATGAGAAAGATCAGGAAAGCATCATGCGCTACGCCAATAATTATCTCGGGTACACGGAGGAGTATTTGCGGGAGAGATGAAAGGTGAGCTTTCAGCGTTCAGCCGTCGGCTATCAGCGAGAGCGCAGTAGGCCGGGGCCGGCAACGACGTCGGACATCAGGCGTGGGCAAACGCGAGAAAGCGTCCCGGAGGGACGCCCGATAATAGTCCGACGTTTCAACGCCGGGTCGGGGCAGAAGAAAGAACGCCGCCCCGGAGGGACGGTTGAAAGGTTCGAGCGCGACGGCGGTTCAGTTGTGCCTACGGCACGGCTTCCTTGGTTGCCGGCGTCCCCGTTACTGAAGTGGCGGGCTATTATCAGTGGTCCCTCCGGGACCTTTTTCCGCGCCGGGGGATCTCGACTGCACGATGCGCGAACGACTAGCGACCAACGACTAACGACTAACGACTAACGACTAACGACTAACATGATTAAAGCTGTCAGAGGAACCCGAGACCTGCTGCCGCCGGAGACGGCGCTGTGGAATTTTGTGGAGTCGGCGGTGCGCGATGTCTTCCGCGCCTACAATTTCCAGGAAATTCGTACGCCGATCTTCGAGTCAACAGAATTGTTCGCTCGCGGCGTGGGCGAAGAGACCGATATTGTCTCGAAAGAAATGTACACGTGGGAGGACCGCGGGCGCGCCGAGAGCGACAGGGGGCAATCTCTTACTCTTCGTCCCGAGGCTACGGCGGGCATCGTCCGCGCCTATATCGAACACAAACTCTGGGATCGCGGCCTCAACAAACTCTACTGCATCGGCCCAATGTTCCGCCGCGAACGCCCGCAAAAGGGACGTTACCGACAGTTTTATCAGATCGACGCCGAAATCATCGGTCCCGCATCGGCAGGCAGCGATTCTCCCGCGCGCGATGCCGAGTTGCTCGAGATGCTGGCTACGCTGCTCGACCGCCTCGGCATTACAGGATGGATTCTCCAGCTGAATTCGGTCGGCTGCAAAGAAGATCGAGCAAAATTCAACGATGCTCTTCGCAAGGCTCTCGAACCAGTGGCAGCGAAGATGTGCGTCGATTGCCAGCGCCGTGCGGTCACCAACCCGCTGCGCGTCTTCGATTGCAAAGTGCCCGAGGACCAACCAATCATCGAGATTCTACCGCGCATCAGCCAGTTTCTCGACGAGGAATGCAGAAAGCACTTCGAAGCCGTGCAGGAAATTCTTACCAAGGTAGGGGTCCCATTTTCGTTGAACGATCGTCTCGTCCGCGGGCTCGATTACTACACGCGCACTGCCTTCGAATTTACGCATGGAGCCCTCGGGGCGCAAAATGCGATTCTGGGCGGCGGACGGTACGATGGACTCTCCGAAGCGCTGGGCGGGCCGGCCGCGCCCGGCATTGGATTTGCCATCGGCGAGGATCGGCTCGTGATGTCTCTGCAGGAGTCGGCCTCGGCCGAAAGTGTCCTGAAGAACCCGGATGTTTATGTGGCTCCGCTAGGCGCGGGCATGAATGCCGAGGCAGCGCGTCTGGCCCGGGAGTTGCGACGGCACGACCTGGTAGTGGATCTGGGAGACGAAACCTTCCGCTTAAAGAAATCGTTTGAGACTGCGACGAAAGCGGGCGCAAAATATATTCTGATTGTGGGCGAGAATGAAGTGAAGGCAGATGCCTTCGCTTTGAAAAATCTGGCGACCGGAGAGCAAATCTCAGTTCCGCGCGCTGAACTGGCGAAGAAAATTCAGGAGTAACCGTGGGTAAAAGTCGCTCCATACTCGACGACGCTGCGTGCCACTTCATTGAGGCACAACGCATATTTTTCGTCTCCACGGCGCCGCTCGACGCCGATGGACACATCAATCTTTCGCCGAAGGGATTGGACACATTCCGTATTTTGAGCTCGACCACCGTCGCCTATCTTGACTTCAACGGAAGCGGAGTCGAAACCATCGCTCACCTGAAAGAGAATGCCAGAATTATTCTGATGTTCTGCGCCTTCCAGGGCCCACCGAACATTTTCCGTCTCTATGGCCGCGGCCGGGTTGTCGAGCCTTGCGATGCAGAATTTGCGGAGCTCGCGGGACATTTCTCCAGCCGCGAGCCTGCCCGGTCGATTATCGTTGTCGAACTCAGCCGCGTGACCGACTCCTGCGGATTTGGCGTGCCGTTGTTTGCGTATCAAGGGGAACGAAACCAGTTGCGGGACTGGGCCCGAAAACGGGGACCAGAGGGATTAAAGACTTATCGTCAGGAGAAAAACCTTCGCAGCATCGATGGCCTGCCCGGAATTTCTGAATGACACCAAATGCGTTGACTAGGCGCGAGCGTCGCGGCTAGAATCCGCGTGCCGGGGCGTGCGGCGATTCCTATCGTGGTGAGGAGTTTCACATGAGACAAGCGGGAACAATTTTTGCAATGTGGTTTGTTTTGGCGGCGGTGGCCGTGGCGCAGATGGCTCCCAAGCCGGCGCCGGAGGTCAAGAAGCTGGACATATTTGCCGGAACCTGGTCCCTCGACGGCACCATGAAACCGGGCATGATGGGTCCAGGCGGCACCATGAGCGAGAGTGAAAAGTGCGAGTGGATGCAGGGCGGCTTTTTCCTGATCTGCAAGTCCGATTACAAAAGTGAAGCCATGGGCAGCGGAACCGGAATTTCCGCCATGGGATATTCGACGGACGACAAGGCCTACACCTATCGCGAGTTCAACAGCATGGGCGAATTCGAAGACGCGCGCGGTTCCATCGACGGCGACACCTGGACCTGGACCAGCGACGAAAAGATGGAAGGCATGACCATGAAGGGACGCTTCACCATGAAGAACGTCTCGGCTAAGTCGTACAACTTCACCTTCGAGATGTCGCAGGATGGAACCAAGTGGTCCACCGTGATGGAAGGCAAGGCGACAAAGAAATAGCAGTCAGCATTCAGCCATTGGCAAGTCCGAGTGCTGGCTCGTTTAATTTTTCCCTGTGTCATCCTGAGCGGAGCCGCTTTTCAGGCGGAGCGAAGGATCTCCCGAGGCACATGCCTTTGTCACTACACCACTGCTCACGTTGGCCGATTACTGATTGTTCTCTTTTCCACCAGTTATAATCATTGATTCGGCGCTCTGCCGAAATTCTCACCCTAAGGATACATTTTGCTCGACTTTCTAGGCGATCTACGGCGAACTCATATGTGCGGCGCGCTGCGCGCTTCCGACGCAGGTAAAAAAGCCACGCTGATGGGCTGGGTCAACCGGCGGCGCGACCACGGCAACCTGCTCTTCGTCGATCTGCGCGACCGTACCGGAGTGACGCAAGTCGTCGGCAACGCCGAGCGCGACGCCGCCATCCACGAAAAGGCCGAGGCCCTGCGCAACGAGTACGTGATCGCCGTAACCGGCACCGTGAAGCTCCGCGACGCCAATACCGTAAATCCGAACATGGCTACCGGCGAGGTGGAACTCGTGGCGGAAGAGTTGCGCATCCTCAACGAGTCCAAGCTGCCCCCGTTCCTGCCCTCAGATACCGCACTCACTAATGAAGAGACGCGCCTGAAATATCGCTACATCGATCTACGCCGCGACGTGATGCAGTTCAACATCGAAATGCGTCACAAGGTGGCGAAGGCGATCCGCGATTATCTGTCGGACCACGGATTTTTTGAAATCGAAACTCCGTTCATGACCCGCTCCACGCCTGAAGGCGCGCGCGATTATCTCGTGCCCAGCCGCGTGCAGCCGGGGACATTTTATGCGCTCCCGCAGTCGCCGCAGCTCTTCAAGCAGATTCTGATGATCTCGGGCTTCGACAAGTATTTTCAGATTGTGCGCTGTTTTCGCGACGAAGACTTGCGCGCCGACCGCCAGCCGGAGTTCACCCAGGTCGATTTGGAAATGTCGTATCCGCAGCCGGAACAAGTCTGGGAAGTGGTGGAGGGATTTCTTACGGCCGCTTTCGCTGCTGCGGGATCCCAAATCAAAACGCCGTTTCCGCGCATGGATTTCGACGAGGCCATCCGTCTATACGGTATCGACAAGCCGGATTTGCGGCTGCCTTCATTTACCGACGTGCGGGAATGTTTTGCAGCGGAAAACTTGCAGGACCTGGCGATCAATCCGAATCTGCCGGTGATCGCGATCCGCACTCCCAAGGTTGGCGAGCTGTCGCGCAAGGAGCGCGATGACATCAAGCCGATGTTTCATGCCAAGGGAGGCGCCAAGGTATTCGAAGATTTCAAACGCATCGGCAATAAATTTCCTGATGCCTCGGCCGCTCTCGCGAAGAAGGTCGGAATGGAAGACGGCGATCTGATTGTGCTTGTAGCTGGGTCAACACAAGCTGTATCGGCGCAAGCCGGGTCGCCGGAGCCAGTCAGCGAGCGTCGCAAGGTCACTCCGCAGGAGTTGGCCATTTATGCCTCCGCAGGCCTGCTGCGCCTGGCGCTGGCACAGAAGTACGCTGACCGCCACGGTATCTTCAAAAAAACCGGAGACGCTGCGAAAGATTTTCGCTTCCTGTGGGTGACGAATTTTCCCATGTTCGAGTGGGACGAAGGCGACAAGCGCTGGAACGCGGCGCACCATCCCTTCACCTCTCCGCACGAAGAAGATATGTCCAAGCTGGAGTCAGGCGTTGAGGCCCTGAACGACCCGCTGTCGCCGCTAAGCGCGGTGCGCGCGCTGGCGTACGACGTAGTGCTGAATGGCACAGAGCTAGGCTCGGGCTCGATTCGTATTCACCGCCAGGATGTGCAGAGCAGAATCTTCCGCGCCCTGGGCATGACCGAAGAAGAAGCCCGCGCCCGCTTCGGATTTTTTCTCGAAGCGCTCGAATACGGCACGCCTCCGCACGGCGGCATTGCACTGGGTCTAGACCGCATCGTAATGATTCTGGCCGGCGCCGAAAGTCTGCGCGAAGTGATTCCGTTCCCCAAGACCGCGCGCGCCGTGGATCTGATGGTAGACGCGCCAACGCCGGTCAGCGAGGCACAGTTGAAAGAATTGGGGATTGCGATTCGCAAAGCAAGAGAGGGCTGATCCCGACACTCTGGAGTCGATGGAAAGAGGGTGGAGCAGGGCCTTTGGCCCTGCGTCCAGGTTGGTCCTATGCGGCTGGCTTTAGCCACTGCGGTACCTCATCCAATTTTAACCGGGCGGAGCTGTGTGGATACTCTCCGGGTGCCGGTACTAACCCCCGGCGTACCGGATTCATGTGGATGTAATGCCGAAACCGGCTGTACTCTTCCGCATCCCGAACCCGTCTATCATAGAAACTGCTCTGCCAGATTTCCCCCGCGAACCCAAGCTCCTTCCTGGCACGGTAGGAAAAACCTCCTTTGATGAACTGAACAGACTTTTCGATGGTCACCGGAATAATCGGAGTGAGTAACAGGTGGAAATGGTCGGGCATCACCACAAACTCATGCAGATGGTACTTGCCTTGTCTCTGATAATGGAACAAAACTTCCATGAATAATTGTGCCATCTGCTCGGACTGAAAGAGTGATTGCTTTTCGTTAGCGGAGGCGGTGATGAAATATGTACCGCCGTATGTGGTCCCGCGATATGGGATCGTCATATGCACCTCAGTGGCTAAAGCCCGCGGATTCGGCGATTGCTAACGCAGGCCTGTAAGGCCTGCTCCACCCTCCGAACCCGATGGCATGCCGCCTCCTTGATACCTAACACCCTAGCGCGCGTCGCAGGGGTGTTCCAGCGCAAAGGGCCAAATGAGAGAGTCGTTTTCCCGAAGTGGCTTTCGAATGAATGACCTTTGCTTCCGCTCCACCAATCTGCGAAACTGGCCAGCCACTAGCCACTATCCACCGACCACTCTCAACATGGGCCGCATTCACGTCCTTCCCGAGCACGTTGCCAACAAGATCGCCGCCGGCGAGGTGGTGGAGCGGCCTGCCTCGGTGGTCAAGGAGTTGCTCGAGAACGCGCTGGACGCAGGTTCCACGCGCATTAAGATCAATGTAGAAGCGGGCGGCAAAAAGCTGATTCAGATTACCGACAACGGATGCGGCATGGTGCGCGACGACGCCATGCTGGCTTTCGAGCGCCATGCGACCTCGAAGATAAAGGACGCCGAAGACTTGCTGAGCGTGGCTACGCTGGGCTTTCGCGGCGAAGCGCTGCCTTCGATCGCATCGGTGTCGCGCCTGCGCCTGGAAACCTGCGCGCTGGAAGCTTCCGACGAGGCAACTGCCGGAACAATAATCGAGATCAACGGCGGCCGGATGGCGCGCGTCGAAGAGGCGGGTCTGCCCGCGGGAACGTCGATCACCATTCGCGATCTTTTTTTTAATACTCCGGCGCGCAAGAAATTCCTGAAATCCGAATCGACCGAACTCTCGCACATCGCTTCGCTGGTAACGCACTACGCGCTGGCTCATCCTGAAAAGCATTTTGAATTGCACTCCGCCACCAACGCCATTTTGGTGGCTCCGCCGGTGGCCGGATACAGCGAGCGCGTCTATCAGGTCTTCGGCAAGGAAACGCTTGACCAGTTGATTGCCGTGGCTGCAATGCAGAGGCTTGAGCACGTGGGCTTGCCCCAGCCTCCTCCCTGGCGGCGCAAAGAAAAAGAAGAAGACAGCGCAGACGTCGCCACGAGCACCGATCCCGGCGAGATGCGCCTGCACGGCTTTGTTTCGAAGCCCGAAATTCAGAAACTGAATCGCAATTCGATTTTTGTCTTCGTCAACGGCCGCCTGATTCGCGACCGCCTCGTCCAGCATGGATTGACCGAAGCGTACCGCAACATTATTCCGCCAACGGTCTATCCGGTGGTGCTGCTTTTTCTGGAACTTCCGCCGGGCGAAGTGGATGTAAACGTTCATCCCTCGAAGACCGAGGTTCGATTTCGCCAACCCACTGTAATGCACGACTTCGTCCGTGACACCGTGCGCGCAGCGCTGATGAAGGCCCGCCCGGTGCCGCAATTCACCACCGAGATTCGAGCCCATGCCACAGCCGGTGCCGGATTGACGCCGGGTGCTCGAGAGTGGGAGCCGCCTTCGGACTTGGCCTTTGCATCAGCAGAGCCCGAGCGTCTTTCGCACAACCCGGCGAACGGAGGAGGATTCGCACTGCAGGCTCCGGTCGTGCCGCAGGTTTCAGCGCGTTTCCAATTCGAAGGTGGAATCGCCGTCGAGGCCAACGCCGCGATTCCAGTAGCTCGTGGACTCGAACATCGTTTCGCCGAGGCAGTACCCGGGAACATTCCAGATAACGGCTGCGCTCCAGCAATCGACAGCGCACACGACTCTGCGAATGACGAAGAACCAACCCTAGCGGCGCTTTCTACGCTTCGCCCTCTCGGCCAGATTCGCAACTCGTTCATCCTCGCGGTAAATGAAGACGGATTATGGATAGTCGACCAGCACGTGGCTCACGAGCGCGTTCTCTTCGAACGTATCCTGAAGCAGCGCGCAGCGCAGAAAGTTGAGAGCCAGCGGCTGCTGATGCCGATTGTGCTGGAGCTCTCTCCAGCGCAGCAGGCCGTCTTCACCGAGATTGCCGAAGAGTTGCAGCACAACGGTTTCGAGGCGGAACCATTCGGCGCGCGCAGCGTCGCCGTGAAAGTTGCGCCTGCCGGTGTGGATGCCGCGGTGGTCGAGCGCATGCTGCACGAACTCCTCGACCAGATTTCACGCGAGGAGCAATCGCTGAACCTGGAAAAGATTCGCGGCCGCATCGCCGCCTCCATCGCCTGCCACGCCGCGATCAAGGTCAACATGCCGCTCGAGCAAAATAAAATGGAGTGGTTGCTGACGGAACTCGCGAAAACCGATCATCCCATGTCTTGCCCGCACGGCCGGCCGGTAGTTCTGCGCTATTCTGTAAAGGATATCCAGAAGGCGTTCAAGAGAATCTGAGATAACAGCAGTTAGCAATTGGCAGTTAGCATTTAGCTAGACAGTTGTTGCTGATCGCCACCTTGGCTAAATGCTAATTGCTAAATGCTTCCCATGACCGAACAAGACCTCCAGCAACTCCGGCGCGAGAAGTGGCGTCTCGATGGCAAGCCCATCCGGACCATCGAACTGGCGCGCGCTTTCGTCGAGGCTGTAGGTTTCTGTCTGATGTATCCGGTGCGCCCCAGCATGCCCGTGCCCACGTTTATTGGCGCATTCGTCGGCTCGGACAATCGCCTGCCCACATGGCAGCATGCTTACTCCGACCCGCGAGCGCTCGAGGCCACCGATCTCATGGTTCGCCTGCTGCGCGAGCGCACCGCCTACGAAGCCAATCTAGTCGAAGAGGACAATGCCTTCCTGCTCGCGGCTTCGGTGTTTCCTTATTTCTATGCGCTGGTGGGCGAGCGAAATCCCAAGCTCCCGCCCAAGCAGGGACCGCGTTCCGCCTACTCGCCGCTGGCTTGCGACGCCTTCGAGTTGATTGCGCGCGACGGGCCGATTTCGAAACAGAAATTGCAAGAAGCATTAGGAGGCAGCGTTTCGTTGCCGGCGCTCGACAAGGCGCTGGGTGAGTTGCTGGCGAAGCTGCGCATCACTCGCGTGGATTACAAGCCGAACGAAGGTTCCTTCTGGGACGTGCTCTACCGCTGGGCCCCTGACGCTGTCCGCGAAGGCGTGAACTTATCGGTGCAGCAGGCCCTCTCGGCGCTCCTTTCGAAATATCTGGATTGCGTAATCGCCGCCGAGCAGACGGAACTCGAAACTTTCTTCGGAAACTTCGTGGCCCGTTCGCGCGTGAAAGAAGCGGTGAAAGCGCTGTTAGCGGCGCGAGAACTCAGCTTTGTGCACGTCAGCGGGAGATCGATGCTGCAGATCACACCAGAGAAGGAACCCGCGTCGGTTGGCAGGATCGAAGCGCCGGTCAGTCGCGGACGTTCACGACCCGTCTAACCTTCTCTTGAACTCGTCTCCACCCGCACAAACCATTCATAACCTCCCACGTAACCTTCCGGTTTACAACGATCTCAAGAAGTTCAACAAATCCTGCTTATCCTGCTCCGGAAGCTTCTTGAAGTTTTCGATCACGGCGTTCGCTTCGGATTTCGGATACCGCTGATCCCCGGCGCTGGCGTGGGTTTCAATGGCCTGCATCAAGTCTACGGTTCGCCCGTCGTGTAGAAAAAATAAGCGCTGGCCCAGACCCCAGAGTGGAGCGGTGCGAAACTCGTCGCCTTGCGCGACTCCCTGCACGATGTTGTCTGCGAGCGTTGGTCCCATGTGGTGAAGCAGGAGATCAGAAAACAACTTCGCCTGAACGTTGCTGAGCGCTGTCTCACTCGATTGCCCCGTTGTCAACGAAGGCTTGTGGCACAGCGCGCAGCCGATTTGCGCGAAGACTTGCTCGCCGTGGGTAGTCGACGGCGTCGGGGACGCTGGGCGCGGCTGATCCAGCAACCGCATGAAAGCGACGAAGCGAGCGACATCGCTCGGAAGCACGCTTCCATCGGGGTTGTAACGGCTAACATCTTCCGGCGTGCCGTTGAACTGGCAACCCGCCGTGCCATCGAGTTCGTTAGGAAAAAGATCGTTGGTCACGCCGATTTCTAAGTTGTCGGCCTCTGCCGCGGCCATTTCCATCGACTTGTTTTGCGCCTTCCATCCAAATCGCGTGATGGTGGCGTCGTTTGGGCTGAGGTTCGGCCGTCCCCCGATTCCCAGACTGCGCTTCTTATCTGCCTCGGCGCGCATGTTGTCGCGCAGCGCGGAGTCAGGAATTGCTTCGATCAGCCCGCCGCCGAAGGTGGGCGTCGGGATCCGGAAAATAAGATTGCCGCTCTCCGCCGCCTGTTTGAAGTCGGGCTGCACGATCTTGCAGCCGAGTGCGTCGCTCCGACCCGTGATGTTGAAAAGACTATGAACGCTGCCATCGGGCTGATGCAGATCGGCTGCATAAGGAAAGCGGGCCACGCGCACCGGGCTGCGCGAGTTGATGAACGAAGGTATTTTGTTAGTGGCGCCCTGCGCGATCGCCGCGCTGATCTGAGGATTGATCTCGGCACTGCTCCCGCCGATCGCGGGCTGCGCGTGGCACTGCGCGCAAGAGAGTGCATTGAATGTCGGCCCTAATCCCTTACGCGTGTCACCGATCGAACCTGTGACCGAGGCCAGTTGCCGAAAGCTTTTCAGCCCGGCGGAGAAAAAAGCCTGCTGCGTCGGAGTTAAGCCCTTGATCGGTGAGCCTGCGCCCACCCGTCCTTCGCGTAACCCGGGATCGTGGGCGGGCTTTGGCGCGGCATTCTGTCCTGTATTTTGTCCTGTCGTGAAACCTACAAGGAAAAGCGCGACGAGGAATAATTTGACGGCGCGAATGGCACCGTTTCGAGACCAAGTCCTGGTGAAGTTTGATGTGTGCAGCTTTAAGCTCATGTTGCCGATATCATTTTAAGCTGAAAGCTGAGAGGAATTTCAGTACCGCCGTGTACAATCTAGTCGCGAAATGACCGGCCCATCCGACCACGTCCCCAATCCTTCACGCAAATTGATCATCGCCATCGATGGCCCGGCGGGCGCAGGCAAGAGCACCATCGCCTCCCGGCTGGCGCGCAAACTCGGCTACGTGAACCTGGAGAGCGGCGCCATGTACCGGGCGCTGGCGCTGAAAGCCATCGAGCATGATTTGTCGTTCGACGATGAAGATGCGTTGCTAAAACTCGCGCAAGAATCCCGCATTCAGATCGAACCTGCCCTGAATGGCAATCGCACTCTGGTCAACGGGCACGATGTTTCAGCGCGCATTCGCGAGCGCGATGTCACCGAGGCCGCGTCGCGCGTGTCGGTTCATCCCAAGGTGCGGGCATGGATGGTCGCCCGTCAGCGCGAGATGGGAGCGGGCGGCGGCGTGGTGATGGAAGGCCGTGACATCGGAACCAAAGTCTTCCCCGACGCCGATTTGAAAATCTTTCTCGACGCCGATCCCGTGGTGCGCGAGCAGCGGCGCATGCAGCAGCAGCAGATCAAGGGCGAGGTCGCAGCGAACGTAGCGGCCGACCTGCGTGCGCGCGACCACCGCGACCGCACGCGAGCCGTATCGCCTCTGGTGGCCGCGGAGGATGCCGTGGTAATTGATTCGACGGACCTTGGGGAAGACGAGGTGCTTACGCGCGTAGAAGAGCTGGCCAAACGTAAACTTGAAGAATCCCGCGAGTCTGTTTAACGGTAAGCCGACAACAGAGGGCTGCCTCTGGGTTCTTTCTCGATAGAAGCTAAATTATTTCCTCTTCGACGCTCCGAGGGCGAGGACGCCCTCGGGACAGCCGGCAGGATGCCGGCGCTACTGCCATGCCTGTTCAGTTCTCCGTCGGCTCTACCTTCGCTTTCGGCGCAGGCAGAGCCTTCCCTGGCTTTCCCGGTGCCGCCGGAGGCACAGGCGGCGCCGGAACATTGCTGCTCGAAAGCCGGCGAATCTCGATGCCGTCGTGCTCATTATTGATCACGATGTGCGAAGAGCCATTTCCCACGCTGCCGCTGGCTGTGCCTTGATGGTCGCCGTTCTCGACCTTCAACTCCGGAAAGTCCGATTGAACTTCTCCGTCCCGGGTACGCGCATCCACCCGAAAGCCAGCCTTATCGGGCACGGTTAACTGCACATCTCCGTTGCGGCTGTCGATCTGCACATTCCCCAGCGAGCGCATCGTCACTTCGATGCCACCATTGTTATTCTGCACTCGCAGATCACCGGTTACCTCCGTCAAGCGAATCTGCTTGGACCGCGTCGTCAGATGCACCGGACCGGTGACCTGCTCTGCGTGCAGATCGTCGGAATCCAGATCGAGTTCGCCATCGATGCGGGAGAACTCCATATCGGTGCGCGACGACTTAAAGCTTACGTCCTTGGTAATACGCGCCAGCTTAACGCTCTCCGAAAATTCCCCTTCCAAGTGTGCTCCGCCCTTAATATCGGTGACTGAAACCTCGTTGAGATGTCCCGCGATGTGAACATCGCCCGTGACCTGCTCCACCTTGGCAGAACTTTTTTCGAGATTCAGTTTCAGGTTGCCGGTCACATTTTCTACCGATACATCTCCGTGCGAATTATTGATCTCCACATCTCCCTCGCGTCCGGACACGGAAACCTCGCCATGCTTAGAAGTGGCGTGCAACTCCAGCTTGCGCGGAACGGAAATCTCCAGATCGCTTTGCACGGAGTGATCCCCAGCTTGGTTCCGGGCATCGAGCACGATCACATTGCCGGCCGTGGTGATCTGAGGACGAGTCTGCTGGTTGTATTTATCGGCATCGCCCTGGTTGTCGGCTCCCACCCGCTTGCGCACGATCACGGTAATTTTATTGTCGTCCGACGCGGTGACTCGCACTGCGCCGTGATCGTCATTCACCCGCAAACTGGTTGCGGTTGCAGGTATATCTTGCTCGAGGTGATCGTCGAAGTTGTAAGTCTCGCCGAAGATGTTGTTAAAGTCGCTGTCGTCTATGTTCATGTTCTCGCGGATGTCGTCCCAATGAAAGCGCGCAACATGGGTGGCGATCAGTCCGAAGAAGACGATCATAATGACCAGAAATACGCCGCCGGCGCCAATTCCGCGGGAGGGCACCCCCTCGCGCTGCGCCTGCTGGTACTCGATGATTTTGATGATGCCCCAAACAATCAGCAGCACCGGCCAGTAGTGGGCGAAGAGGATGAGCAGCTTGCTCCAGGCAATCATCCGCAGGTTGCCCAGCAGAAAAATTACGCCCACCACGATCAGCACGAACGGTCCGGCAAAAGAACGGCGATATCGTCGCGGCGGAACTTGCGCTGGCACCGGCGGTTGGACTGGGCTAGCCATTGCTCACCTCCCCGGAAGATGGCGCCGCACCTGCATTCGCAGGCGGATTCGCTGGCGGTGGAGGCGACGGTGCGACCTGCGGTGGCGCAGGCAACAAGGGCTCCGCATGTCCCACTGAGGAAGCGTTGCTCTGCAGCAGTTTCACGATTCCGACAACCAGCAGGATCGCGGGCCAGGTTCGATCGAAGTCCACGACATTCAAGCTCTGCAACAAGAAGAGCATACCCACCGTGATCAGCACGGCTGGACCCATCAGCTTGCGCATGCGGCAGCGATCGCAGGTACAGTAAATGCGGCCGCCCCCGATCAATCCCCACTCCTTGGCCAGCATCCAGCCTCCGAAAAAGATCAGAATGAGCGGCCAGAAACGGTCCAGGCCAAACTCAAAGATATTCATCGTGTGCAGCAGGAAGAGTACGCCCAGTCCAATCAGGATCACCGCAACCGCGGGAATATTCTTGGACTCGCTCTTGTCCCCCATGCTGAAGGTCTGCGCCAGCCCGAAGGGATCCGGAGCCGGCTGTCCAGCCTGCAGTGCATGCGCTGTGCGTACTGCATCGATGATCTGGTAGACGTAAAAGAATGCGATGCTGACGCCGAAGATCCAACCCCACTGGCCGGCATGGCCGGCGGCAAAACAGAGCATGGCGAAGATGAGCAGATGCGCTAACCCCTTAGCGTATTGCGAGCAGTAAACCGCGCCGACACCGAAAGGGAAAAATCCAGCCAGTATGCCGGCCACCGCAGGGTTTGGACCAGAGCCTGTAACCCGTGGGCTTACCGCCGGCGCCACCACCGGATATGCGGGCTGCTGGGGAGAAGAAGGCGGCACAAACGCCGCCACAGGCGCTGTGCCCTCCAAACGGGCTGCGAGGCAAGGCTCGCAGTAAACCACCCCGCGGACGTCGCGGGTACAATTCGCGCACAACGGCTTGCCGCAACTGCGGCAAAATGCCACTGCGGCGGTATCGCCGTGAGTTGAGCAGTTCATACGAGCCTCCTGTACGTGGTCACCGACACCACAGGCTGTTTGGCTGAAAACGGCTCGCTTACAGATGGACCCAGCGGAGCGCTGGCCAGAATCATACGACCTTCAGTCTGGCTGTAGTTGCGCTCCTGCTTCTGCTCGGGCTGTTCAGTTGTGTCGTTCTTGTGCTCTTTCTGTTTGCTGGGCGCGGCTTCCGTGCCGGATTCCGGTTCAGCGGGAGCCACCGTGCGCTTCAACTCGCGCACTCGCGATTCCACTTCGTAAACGAACCGGATGTTCTCGTAGTACCGCACCACGCGGGCTTGCGTGTTGTAGTAAGTGTGGCGTATGGAGGAAGGCTTCAAGCTGATCGAGCGCAAGTCGGCAGGCTTTACGCCGAGTACGCTCAACGCCACCGACAGCGCGAAGAAGGCCATGCCGAATGACATGGCAAATCGCGGCTGCCGCACCGTTCCCCAAACCGGCTGGAAGGCTTCTGCAGCCCAGGCTTGCGCCCGCTCCAGCCAGCCGCCCAGCGCCCGCTGTTGCGGCGCCATCACATTCGCCCGCAGGCGTTGGGTGTCAACGCCCGTCGTCGATACCAGAATATTGGTCACCAGGCTGGCTGGAGGCTCCACCTCCGTGAGTTCCTTCAGCCAGTTGCGGCCCGCCTCCACTTCGGCGAACAGCGGCCCGCACGCCGTACATCCCCGGGCGTGGGCCTGGAACCGATCGAGTTGAACTCCCGTCAGAACGCCATCAAGCGCGTCGCTGAGCAGCAAGTCAAACTCGCCGCACTGCATTCCGTTACTGCCTCGGTCTTGAGTGTGATCTGGCATCACATTACCTGCCTATAGGTACGTTGTAACAGGCGCGCAAGTTCCGCCCGTCCACGATTTATTCGAGATTTCACAGTCCCCTCCGGTACCTTCAAAACGGTTGCGATTTCACGATAATCAAAATCCTGTAAGTCCCTTAGAATCACAGCTTCGCGCAGCTCGGGCGAGAGCTTCGCCAGGGCCGCGTGCACGGTTTCCCCAACCTCCCGGCTGCGTACGCGCTGGTCGGGAGGGGTAGATTGGTCCTGAATTTGCTCACTCAGCGGCTGCGCGTCTTCGTGAGCCGACGAAGTTGCATCGAGCGAGTCGGTGATGCGGTCCTGCTTGGTCTTGCGGAAGTGATCGACCAGCAGGTTGCGGGTGATGGTGGTCACCCAGGTGACGAACGCTCCCTTCGCGGGGTCATAGCTCGCCAGCGTGCGGTACATCTTGATGAAAACTTCCTGGGAAAGATCCTCGGCGTCGTCGCCTGATCCAGCAAAGCGGTAGCAAATGTTATAGATACGCCGGTTGTAGGTCTGGACGATTTCCTCCCAGGCAGCCGCATCGCCGGCAACGCACCGGCGCACCAGCATCGCAACTACCTGGACATCTTCCAAGCCCTAAGCCCCCGGAAAGCTAACGACTGTGCACTGAAAATGACGCTGCTTTGATAACCACACCGCTTTGATAACCACACCGCTTTGATAACCACGCTGCTTTGATAACCACGCTGCTTTGATGACCACCTGCTTTGATTACTACATAGCTTCGATAACGACACTGCTTTGAAAGATGTTGCTTTGAAAGGGCGCGGCTTCAAGCCGCGCCGTCAGCAGCGATTAAAATTCAACAGCGGCTTTAGCCGCTTGGAGACAACACGACCCCACAGTCCTCACAAGACAGTACGTGAATGTACTCCCGCAAGTTCGAGATATGTACAGTTGTGAATCCGGCATTGTAGCAGCGCGAGGGCACAAAGCATGCCAGCGTGTGTTGAACAAACTTGCAGCATATACTGCTGCTTCCGCAAAGAAGGGAACTCGCGCACATGAAGAAGCTCATTTTCCTGTTTGTAATCTGCCAGGTCACCTTCGCACAAGACGCGCCGAAGCCCGATACTGGCGAACGCCATGAGTTCTTAATCACGAACTTTCACACCGAGAGCGGCGCAACGCTTCCGGTGGCGCGAATCGAGTACGGAACCTACGGACACTTGAACGCCGCCAAAGACAACGCCGTGCTTCTGCCTTCGCACTACATGGCCGACTATCACGGTTACGAGTGGCTGAGCGGTCCGGGCCACGCGCTCGATACGGCGCAGCTTTTTCTCGTGACCACCGAGATGTTTGGCAACGGACACTCTTCCTCTCCCAGCAACACGCCCGAGCCCTTTCATGGCCCGCGCTTTCCGCTGATGACGATTCGCGACAACGTAGAGGCGGTACACCGTCTGCTCACCGAAGAGCTGAAGATTACGCACCTTCGCGCCATCATCGGATTCTCCATGGGAGCGCAACAGGCGTTCCAGTGGGCGGTCAGCTATCCCACGTTTGCCGATCGCATCGCAGCCACCGCAGGAACCGCGAAGACCTATGGACACGGCGTGGTGCGCCTCGAAGGCCAGATCGCCGCGCTCACCGCCGACGCCGCATTCAAAGATGGCGACTACACCGCCCCGCCCACCAAGGGATTGCAAGCCTTCGGCGTTGTCTGGACGGCGTGGCTATTCTCGCAAGAGTGGTGGCGCAAGGAGTTGTGGAGGGAAGGCGCGAAGCCGGGAACTACATTTGAAAGTGTGCTGAATGATTTCCGCACCAACTTCATTCCCGGAGCGGATGCGAATGACCTGATCCTGCAATGCCGCACCTGGGAACATCACGACGTGGGAACGACTCCGGGATTCGGCGGAGACACGGAGCGCGCGCTGCGCTCCATCAAAGTTCCATTTCTCTACATGCCGTCGGAAACCGATCTCTACTTCCCCATTGGAGATGCGCGCTATGAGGCAGCGTTCATTCCTAACGTGTCGCTGGTTCCGATCCCGTCGTTATGGGGACACACCGCCGGCGCAGGTGGCAGTCCTGCTGACGAGAAATTCGTGAATGAGAAGATTGGACAATTTCTCGCTGGCGGGAAATAAGCTGAAGTGTGTACCTAGTACTCAGTTGCCTCCACAGAGCCGCCCCCCTCCGGGACTGTTTACCTTCTTGTAATATAGTACCCCCCTCCCCCCCATACCCGATCTATGAAAACATGGGAGTTAGCGGGCGCCCCGCCGCTAAATCCGAAGGTCTAAAAGACTTAGAGGCATAATATAGATAACAAGAGACTTATCGGGTGCCGACGACGGTGAAATTAAGATTGCGCATTGCCTCGTCCACATGATCGTGGTTGGGGCTGTGGAGGGCAAGGTTAGATGTCACCTAGGCTCGAATTCGGAACTTGCAGTCCACGGGTCATGCCGATGGCGCGCACCGGGGAATGGAGAGTCACCCCGCCCAAGCGAAGCTTGAGCGGGGCGGGCCTTGAGTTGATTTAAGCTGGACCAGTCCCCGCTAGTCCGCTTATGAATTGGATTTCTCAGTGATAATTTTGGCAGACGTTGGTCAGACTCTGCGTAGAGCTTGCCATGTCGTTTTCGACGGCCTTCTTACCGAGTTCGGGCTTGCTGGTTGTCGGATCGATAATCGCTGGGACCGATGCATCTGGGGTCCCTGGGCTGCCCAAGGCGAAGACGCCCTCCGAGTTCTGGCAGTTTTGGACGGCATAAAGATTCAGGTTTTTGGCAGTGATCGGGTTGTCAAAGAACGTCCAGCCTAAAGGGGCAGAATTATTCTGGGTATCATCGGTCGTGGTGGCGCATATAAAGCCCGTCACAACGGTGTTCGGGTAGCTGGTGGTGCTGGTTGAGTTCAGCACGCTCATATTCGCCCAGCCAAAGTTGCCGCCGCCGCCTGTATTGCAGCTTGCCCCATTGCTGCTGGCACCGCATGTGCAGGTCGAAGTGTCAGTCCATTTTTGCACGCTGTTCAGGTTTGGATCGACGTAGTTTGGTGCGACGGACCAAGACGGCTGGGAGTAAGTTCCCGAACCAAGCTGGCATAAAGACGGTGTCGGGGTACCAGAACAGATAGGAACCAACACAGGAGTACCTTGCGTCAAGCAGCCGCCTTGGATGTCATTGAGTACGGGGCCCGACAGCAGTTCCACCTTGTCCAGATACTTGTCGCCGCCCCAATCAGCCAGCGTATACGCTGCGGCGGCGGAACCAGCGCTGAAGCCCTCTACGCACATCCCGGCCGTTGGATTAGACGGGGTGCTCCCCCTGATCGGAAGTAGGTAGTTGTTGTAGATATAAGCTAAGAAGCTCGCCGGACGTGCTGACGCGGCCAAGATATTCGGCGTACAGGGTGGTGAGGGCGGCGCGGGGCAATTCGCATTGGGGGTACCCTGATTCACGTCCTCCCATTGCGCGCCGCCGGCCCACTGTAACTGCACGACCTGATAGTTATAGCTGCTGCTGGCATAGTCCTGCGCGAGGCTAGCTTCCTGATAATTGTTCGCGTTCGTTTTCCCCGCCAGAGCCTGGCAGGAGCACGATGGTCCCCTTCGGTGTGCCAGTGGGGTTCAGATACCCAAAGTAAAAGGTTATATCCCTCGCGCCGGCACACCCGGTCAGCGTCCCCGAATAGCACTGCTGCATGTTCTGCAACCCGTTCAGTGGAGACCCAGTGCAACTGCTAAGGGGAGTCGTTGAAATCGACGTGCAGGCCAGTGGCTGGGTTTGTGCCCCTGCGGCCAATACTAGGCCGGACGCTAGTGCCACGAGGAGGCAGGCTATCGTGATACTTCTAGTCATTTTCTGAGTTCCTAGAGTTTTTTTAGCTTCCACCGCTGAGCCGGCATCCTAGTTATGGCACCAGACCGCGTCAAGTCAAATCCTAGGCGCGACTGTGCAAAACGATGGCCAAATGACGGTCCAGCTCTCTGTCTCGGCGCTGTTTCGAGGCCCAAAAACCATCTGAAAAAGGGAGTAATCGTGGTAAACTCTCTGCCTGGTTTGGGTCGCCTGCGGCCCCGGGCGGTGGGTCCGCACGGCAAATGGGGGTTTTCTTGGTCCGTTCTAAGACAGCAATAGGCCGCTCGATGGCAGGCGCACTATGCGCGCTTTTCCTCGCTGCGCCCGCCTTGGCTCAGTTCGAGTCGCGAGGTACGTCGCCCGTGCTTTTTAACCTGATATCGGTCGCTGTGGGTGATTTCAACCGTGACGGCAAACTCGACCTCGCTGTGGCTTCATCGAGTGGAGAGGTGGCTGTCCTGCTCGGTCGCGGCGACGGCACGTTTCAGCCCGCAGTTTACTATCCGACCACCACCGCCTATTCAATAGCGGTCGCCGATTTTAACCACGACGGCAACCTCGACTTAGCTGTATCGAACCGGCTCAATCAGAACATCGAAATCCTACTGGGAAACGGGGATGGAACCTTCCAGTCGCCGGTGCCCTACTCCACCACGGGCACCGAGCCGACGTTCGTGCTGGTCGGAGACTTCAATAACGATGGAAAGCTCGATTTGCTGATTTGCGACGAACCCTACGTCAGCGTTATGCTGGGCAACGGCGACGGGACCTTTCAGGCCCCGATCGATACCACGCCAAGCCTCCAACCCCGCACCATGGCGCTAGGGTATTTCAATCACGATCGAAAGCTCGACGTCGCTTCGATCAGCGGAGGTGACGTGACGATTCTACTGGGTAACGGTGACGGTACCTTCACGACAGGGGTTACTTATCCCGTAGGGACCGCGCTTGACTCCATCGCAAGTGCCGATTTCAACGGAGACGGCAAACAGGACCTAGCCGCAGCAGATGCCTTCGGCGCGGTCATAGTCTTACTGGGCAACGGCGATGGCACCTTCCAATCGCCGGCATATTATCCCGCCGATTTTCCCGGCGCGATTCTTGCCGCCGACCTTGACGGGGTTGGGAAGGAAGACTTGGCCGTAGTCAGCGGGTCATTTGGGACCGAGATCAGCGTTTACGTCGGCAACGGGGATGGCACCTTCCAGCCGGCGGCCCCCTACCCGATTGGCCAACAGTCCGGTTACTTCGCAGTGGGAGATTTCAACGGCGACCGCAAGGTTGATATCGTGATTCCCAATGCCAGCGGCAACGACGTGGGAGTCCTTCTCAACACCGGGGTTGTGAGTTTTTCACCGACCACTCCGCTCCAATTTCCCCGGCAACTCATCGGCACTGTCAGCACCGCTCAAACCGTTACACTAACCAACTCGGGCACAACCGCGCTATCGATTACATCCAAGTCTGTGAGCGGCCCATTCCAATTGAGCACCTCCTGCGGCGGCAACGTTGCCCCGGCAGCCAGTTGCGATCTTACCGTCAGCTTCCAGCCGACCGCGGCGGGCGCGGCAACCGGCTTAGTCTCCCTTCGCGACAGCGCGTCCTCCAAGCCGCAAGTGATCGAGCTGAACGGCATGGGAACGGTCATAAGCATTTCACCGGCACAGCTAACCTTCCCTCCACAGAAAGTCGGCACCAACAGCAAGCCGCAGTCGGTAACCGTAACTAACACGGGCAGCACAGCGGTAAGCATAACCAGCGTAGCGATCGCGGGCAGGAATCGCCACGACTATTCAGAGACCAGCACTTGCGGCACCCAGATCAATGCAGGGGCAACTTGCAAGATCACAGTTACTTTCACCCCGGAGCAGAAGGGAACGCGCGACGCCGTGGTAAACGTGAACGACAACGGCGGCGGGAGCCCGCAGGGCACCCTGCTCACAGGCACTGGCACTTAGGCGCGCGCGGAATAAGAGCGTACTTTACGGGGCGACGATTACCTGTTGGTAGGGTTCCCCTTTTTGGCGGCGGCTGACCTCGATGGTCACCTTCCGGTTCAGCCTTTTCAGAAAGTCGAGCAGCTTGTCGGTCGTGAAGCGGCTGAAATGCCCGTTCATGAGGTGGGACACGTCGGGTTGCGCAATGCCCAAAAGGCCGGCGATTTCCCGCTGCTTCAGCCTTTTCTCTTCGAGGATTTTGAAGACATGGAACCCGATCTGGGCGCGCGCCAGAAGCTGGTCGGCCTCTTTGAGGCCTAGATCTGCGAAAACATTTCCGGAGCTCTCTTCGAACTCAATTGGTTTTCGTCTTTTCGTACTCATGTGCCAGTTCCTTTGCTTCCGCATATCGCTGCTTGATCAGGTCAATATCCGGCTTCGGGGTTGCGATGCCTTTTTTCGATTTCTTCTGAAAGGCGTGCAAAACATAAATCCGTCTGCCGATCTGCAGCGCCAGCACTACACGGTAGGCGTCCGACGCATATCGCACGGCAAGCTCCAAGACACCGCTGCCGACCCCTTTGAAAGGTTTCGCATCCTTCGG
The DNA here is from genome assembly GCA_963789875.1 of uncultured Acidobacteriaceae bacterium. Taxonomy (GTDB): domain Bacteria; phylum Acidobacteriota; class Terriglobia; order Terriglobales; family Acidobacteriaceae; genus Sulfotelmatobacter. Next base: position 183,469 of record CAWBMI010000006.1, read on the forward strand.
CATACCACCAAACTGGATAAGCTGAAGCTCATCCCCCAGCAGCTTTTGCGCGCCATGTGGAAAATCCTGAAGCTTCTTTCTCGAGCTTCCGAGCCAGACAACAGGCCGCAGAACCGGAGGTATACGCCTACCCAAAAACCCACCCCAAGAGTGTATAGCAAATTTACTATAACGTCTACTCGCTGGTGAAGTAATCCACCGTCACCGGATTCTCAAACAGCGAATAGTCGCGTGTCACTACGGTGATGCCGCTGTCGGTGACGAAGTAGCGGGAGCGGTCGGCTTCGGTGTCGTAGCCGATCGTCGTGCCTTCGGGGAGATGCACGTTGCGGTCGATGATGCAGCGGCGGATGCGGCAATGGCGTCCTACGGCGACGTGCGAGAACAAGATCGAGGAGTCAACTTCGGAATAGGAATTCACGCGCACGTCCGGCGAGATCACCGAATTCCTGACCACGCCGCCGGAGATAATGCAGCCATTTGAGACGATGGAATCGAGCGCCGTACCCATGCGCTCTTTTTCCGCAAAGACGAATTTTGCCGGCGGATATTGCCGCTGGTGCGTGCGAATCGGCCAATCCTGATCGTAGAGATTAAAGATCGGAGAGACTGAAACGATATCCATGTTGGCTTCGTAGTAGGCCTCGAGCGTGCCCACATCGCGCCAATAGAGCGCCTCTTTTTTGTTTTCGTCGAGAAAGTCGTAGGCGAAGACACGATAGTCGCTCACCATCTTGGGCAGAATATCTTTGCCGAAGTCGTGGCTGGATGCGGGATCTTCCGCGTCCTTGAGCAGGACAGGAATCAGAACGTCTGCGTTGAAAAGATAGACGCCCATCGATCCCGCAACTTTTTCTTGGTTCCAGGGCGAACGCAATTCGGTCTTCGACGGCTTCTCTTCGAAGCCGTTGATGCGCCCGTCCTTATCAACATCGACCACGCCAAAGCGCGGAGTCTCTTCGAGATCGATTTGAATGGTGGCGAGAGTGACGTCGGCAGAGCAATCCATATGCTGCTTCATCATCTTTCCGTAATCCATTTTGTAGATGTGATCGCCGGAAAGAATCAGCACATATTTCGGCTGCTCCGAGCCGATGGAATAAATGTTCTGGTAGACCGCATCGGCAGTGCCTTGATACCACTGATCACTGACGCGCTTCATGGGCGGAAGCACTTCGATGAACTCTCCCACCTCGCGGCCTAAGATGTTCCAGCCCTCGCGGATGTGGCGGTTCAGCGACAGCGCCTTGTATTGAGTGAGAATGTAGACGCGGCGCAGATCGGAATTAAGGCAGTTGGAGAGAGTGATATCGATGATGCGATACATTCCGCCGAAGGTGACGGCGGGCTTGGCGCGGTCGCGTGTTAAAGGATACAGGCGCTCTCCAGCGCCGCCGGCCAACAATACTCCGAGAGTGTCTTTCATCAAATCACCCCAGAGAAACAGTAGATGTTAGCACAGCACTACAGGTTGGCGGTGAATCGCGAAGACGATCCAGCTATGGCAATGTGAATGCGACAATCGAGTCGCCGCGTTGTTCTTCACTCACACCCTGATGACCTCCGGCCGCGATCACCAGAAATTGCTTGCCGCCTTTGCGCGTCTGGTAAGTCATGGGCGTGGCGCCGCCAGAGGAGGAAAGTTGAGTCTTCCAAAGTTCCTTGCCGGTCTCAATGTCGAAGGCGCGTAGTGACTGGTCGATAATCGTGCCGGCGATAAAGACCAATCCTCCGGCGGTGACGATGGCGCCGCCGAGGCTAGGAGTTCCGGCTGGAACCGCAGGAATGCCGGGCGCAAGCGACCCAAGCGGAACTTGCCAGCGAATCGTGCCTGCTGACATATCGACCGCCGTCAATGTTCCCCACGGCGGCGCCACGCACGGCAGATGATGTTCGTTGGCGAATAAGAAGGTACGAAAAATTCCATACGGACCGCCGTCCTGCTCGGTGAATTGTCCCTCCTCAGTGTTGTGATCGACCTCCTCCCAATATTTCTCCCTTGGAACCAGCCGCATCTTTGCCGGAAGATTATTGGTGTTGACCACGAGCAACCCGTGTTGCGGATCGTAAGCATAGCCGCTCCAGTTCATGCCGCCAACGTTTCCCGGCACCGAAAGCGAGCCCTTCAAACTCGGAGGAGTAAAGAGTCCGTCGTAGCGCAAACTCTTGAGCCGCTCGCGGCAGTAGTCGCGATCTTCTGGAGTGATTCCCCACGCATCATCAATCGAAAATTTCTGCGGAGAGACGGCCGGTGGCGCCACAGGAAAAGGCTGCGTGGGAGAAGTCACTTCTCCGGGCACATCTGTCTGCGGCACCGGTCGCTCTTCCACGGGAAATACGGGCACCCCGGTCTCTCGATTCAGAACATAAAGAAATCCCGACTTGTTGCCTTGAATTACTACGGGCACAGTCTTGCCGTCGTGCCGCAAAGTCGTGAGCAGTGGCGGCGAACCCGAATCAAAATCCCACAAATCGTGATGCACCAACTGAAATCCCCACACGAATTCTCCGGTCTTTCCGCGCAGGGCAACAATTGAATTCGCCCACTTGTCGTCGCCCGGACGCAGGCCGCCGTAATAATCAGGACTGGCGCTCCCGGTTGGCACGAAGACGAGATCGCGCTCCTGATCGACCACCATCACCGACCACGCGTTGCCCATCCTTGGATTCAGCTTCATTGGGCGGAAGCGGCTCCCATTTCCAGCGCAGCGCGCCGGTCCGGGCATCGAAGCCGCGAACTACGCCGCTCGACATCTCGACACGCGAGTTATCGTCAATCGCCGAGCCGACCACAACCACGTCGTCAATCACCGCCGGCGGCGAAGTCATGTGATACTGCGCCGGAATATACCGTGTGACATCGCGCAGACTGATTTGTCCGCGGTTACCGAAGTCGAGGCAGGGCTCGCCGGTCGCGCCGTCGAGCGCGACGAGGCGAGCGTCCAGGGTGGCCTCGAAAATTCGCACCCGGCACGATTTTGCCCGCGTGGCATCCACCCAGGCTGCGACGCCGCGATTGATAAGCCCGTCGCCGTAGTTCATGGCCGTATCGACCATCGGATCGTAGACCCAGCGTTGCCTGCCGGTTTCGGGGTCGAGTGCGAATACGCGATTCAAGCCCGTCGTCAGGTATAGCGTTCCATCCACCAGGATCGGCGTGGTTTCAAGGCCGGTGCGCTTTTTGCCGCCCCCGCCTTCGGAGATGTCCCCCACGTGAAAGGTCCAAGCGACTTTGAGATTGGCTACGTTCTGGCGACTGATCTGCGCCAGCGGCGAATACCGCATCCCGCCCGCGTCGTGGCCGTAATAGGGCCAGTCATCGGATGACTGCGCCAGAGATCGATTGGTGCTCGCGCTCGCTAGCATAAGTATTCCTGCAGCCAAGGCTACAGCCAGTCTCGACATATCTATCCCTCTTTCCACGTACGCAGGTATGCTGCAACAAGTTCAACAGGTGGCGCGTAGGATTTTATCTCAGGACTAGCGATCCGGCGGGGGTCGGCGGCTAGCCAAATCGATTGGCGATGCGAAGTCCGAGGTCTGCGATCCGAAGTCCTGTTCTCTACTTTTCTTTCTCTTCTTCAATCTTGATGCGAAGAGACTTGAGAAACTTGAGATCCTGATCGTTGATTTTGAATTCGGGGTTGGTGGAGAGCGTAGTGACGAGTGAGGTTTTGTCGGAAGTTTTTTCGCCCTGCTTGCTGACGCCGATGGTGGCTTCGAGGACTAGAAAAATATCGTAGCCGCCTTCTTTGATCCGGGAGACGACTTCGGCGATCTGTTCGGAATCGGAGAGCGACTCGTTAATGGCCTCGCCGAGTTCCTTCATGAGCTGTTTGAGTTGCTGATCCACGTAATCCCCCGGTCCCCGCCTGCTGGTTTGAAAACGCTTCCAGCACTTAGATGCCTGCAGCCGCCGAACCGTTTCTCGCGAACACAGGTTTGCGCTATTGTAGCGCCGAAGGCTGTTAAAATCGAGGCCGATGAACAAGGTTTCTGCCGCACGGAAGTTAGGAGTGGTGGCGCGGGTGGCCTCGCAACAGGCTCAGCGCAGCCGGGTCGTCCGCGCGTCGAAGCAATCAGTCTTTACTACCGCACGAGCCCTGGGACGCGTGTTTCACCAATTGTGGCTTGAAGTTACCGGCCTGGTCTTTTTGGTAATGGCAGCCAGCGGCGGCATCGCCCTGGCGCACGAATACTCGAAATATCAGACCGGGCACGCGGGCCTGGGACGAGTTGTAGTTGCAAGTTGCTTCACCTTAACCTTCGCCTGGTTTGGCGTGAGTTCGTTCTGGAGGGTTAAGAAGAAGAGGTAGCCGATGACGCAGTCAAAGGCAGAACACCAAGAGAAGTGCATTCCATAAGTCCAAGATGACCCCAAAGCTTAAGTCGCATTCCGCCGATACGCCAGATGAGTTCGAAACTTCTTCCGGTATTTTAGTCAAGCCGCTCTACAACCCAGCCGATCTCAAGGGCTCCGACTACGAAAACGAAATCGGCTATCCCGGCGAGTATCCATTTACTCGCGGAGTGCAGGCCACCATGTATCGCGGACGCCTCTGGACCATGCGGCAGTATGCCGGTATGGGCGACGCCGAGGAGTCCAACAAGCGCTACAAATATTTGCTGGCCAACGGGACCACGGGACTGTCAGTGGCCTTCGATTTGCCGACGCAGATTGGCATGGATTCAGACCAGGCACTCGCGGCGGGCGAGGTGGGTAAGGTAGGCGTTGCCATCGATTCGATCGAAGATATGGAGCGCCTGTTCGCGGGCATCGAGCTGACCAAGATTTCTACGTCCATGACCATCAATGCCAGTGCATCGGTTCTTCTGGCTTTGTATGTCGCGGTGGCGCGGCGGCAGGGCGCGGACATCCGCAAGCTTTCAGGCACGGTGCAGAACGATGTTCTGAAGGAATACATCGCGCGCGGGACTTATATTTATCCGCCGCAGCAGGCTCTGCGCGTGATCACCGACATGTTTGCCTGGGCGAAAGAAAATGTGCCGGAGTGGAATACGATTTCGATCTCCGGCTATCACATGCGCGAGGCCGGTTCGACCGCAGTCCAGGAAGTGGCTTTCACGCTTGGCAACGGCATGGCCTATGTGGAGGCGGCGACCAAAGCCGGGCTGGATGTCGACGAATTCGCTCCACGGCTCTCGTTCTTCTTTAATGCTCACAGCAATTTCCTGGAAGAGGTGGCAAAGTTTCGCGCTGCGCGGCGAATGTGGGCGCGGATTATGCGCGAGCACTTTAAGGCGAAGAATCCGCGCTCGTGGATGTTGCGCTTCCATACCCAAACCGCCGGGTCGACCCTAACCGCGCAGCAGCCGGAGAACAATATTGTGCGCACCGCAATTCAGGCGCTGGCCGCAGTGCTGGGCGGAACCCAATCGCTACATACGAATTCCTACGATGAAGCACTCGCCCTGCCGACCGAGCAGGCGGCACGCATTGCCTTGCGAACACAGCAGGTGATTGCTTACGAATCCGGCGCGGCGCAAACCGTCGATCCGTTGGCCGGTTCGTATTACATCGAGGCGCTGACCAACGAGATCGAGAAGCGCGCGGCCGAATACCTCGGCAAGATCGAAACCATGGGCGGGATGTTGAAGGCGATCGAGCGCGGCTTTGTGCAGCAGGAGATTCAGAACGCGGCATACCAGTATCAGCAGGCGGTCGATCGCGAAGACGCGGTTGTGGTCGGAGTGAACCGCTTTGAAGTCGTGGAAGAAAAAGCGATTCCGATTCAGAAGATCGATCCAGCGCTAGAGTCCAAGCAGATCGAACGCGTTCGCTCTCTGCGAGCTCGGCGCGATGCCAGTCGATGGAAAGGTGCTCTAGCGAAGGTAGAACAGGCGGCGCGCTCCGGCGAGAACGTTATGCCGCGGATTCTGGAAGCGGTTGAAGCTCACGCTACGGTCGGGGAAATTTCGGATGCCATGCGTAGGGTCTTTGGAGAATACCGGGAGGCCGTGGTGATTTGAGGACGTTCCGGCTGACTCGGGCGGGAACCGTTTATTCCGAGGTCTTGTAGTCGCAAGAGGTGCGGCAGGCTTCGCAGTACATCAACCCATCCTGGCAGATGCGGACGTCGAGTTCCGACTGGCAGAGGCAGCAGAATTTTTCACAGGCGCATTGCGATTCCGGCAATTCGCACTGCGCGCAAGAAACTCGGGTGCGGCTGGTTCCGGTGGACATTGCCACACTGTAGCGCCGACGCCAAGATGGGGAAAGTGCCAATAGTAACCACGCGCTTTCCAATTAGGTTCGCCCCGTGCGTGCCGGTCACGATCGCCACTGCCCGTACCATATAATTCCGGGTAATGACCTTCCAACAGTTGCTGGATGGAGCGGAAGTGCTCGCGCAGAGCGGCAATCCGGATGTAAGTAGTGTGGAATACGACTCGCGGCGGGTGAAGCCCGGGTGCCTCTTCGTGGCCATGCGCGGGGAATCCAGCGACGGCAATCAGTTTATCGATCAGGCGATTAGCGCAGGAGCGGTTGCTGTGGTCACTGATTCGCCGACGCAGCCACAGCGTCCGGGAGTGGCTTGGGCGGTCGTGCCTAGAGGACGGCGCGCCTTGGCGCGAGTCAGCGCGAACTTTTATAAGAAGCCTGCCGAACGCCTTGCGGTTACGGGCATCACCGGGACGAACGGCAAAAGTACGACGGCGTTCTTGCTGGAATCGATTCTGCAGGCGGCGAAGCGCAAGAGCGCGCTGATCGGCACGATTGAGTATCATGTGGCCGGGAAAATATTGCTGGCGCCGCACACCACGCCCGAAGCTCTCGAACTGAATCGCATCTTCAGTGAGGCGCTGGGTTCGGGCGCGACCGATGCGGTTATAGAGGTCTCCTCGCACGCGCTGGCCCAGGAGCGCGTCTACGGCGTGCCCTTCGATGTGGCAGTCTTTACCAATCTCACGCGCGATCACCTCGATTATCACAAGACGATGGAAGAGTACTTCGCGGCCAAACGAGTTCTCTTCGAGGGCTGCGGCACCGATCCGCCGCGCGCCGTGGTGACCAATCAAGATGATGAGTATGGCGCCAAGTTAGCCGAATTCAGCCGCAAGCGCAGTTCGGTCGTGCTGAAGTATGGCTGGGATCGTGGCGACCTGCACGCCGAGAAAGTCGAGATCACTACGCGTGGTACGCGCTTCGACCTGGTGACGCCCGAGGCGAAAGTTGCAGTGTTCTCCGCCCTGATTGGCCGCGTAAACGTCTACAACATTCTGGCTGCGGCAGGCGCAGCCTTCGCGCGCGGCTGCGCAGGGGATGCGATTGCCCAAGGCGTCGACAAGCTGGCCTGCGTCCCGGGACGCTTCGAGCGGGTCGACTGCGGCCAGCCCTTCACCGTGGTCGTCGACTACGCGCACACCGACGATGCCCTGCGCAATCTGACGGCGCTCGGTCGCGAGCTGGTTTCCGGCGGCGGCGCGAAAGGCAGAGTGTTAACTCTATTCGGCTGCGGAGGCGATCGCGACCGCAAGAAGCGTCCGCTGATGGGCGAAGCGGCGGGACGAGGCAGCGATTTCGTCGTGCTTACCTCGGATAATCCTCGGAGCGAAGATCCGCTCGCCATCATTAATGACGCTGTGGTTGGCCTGCAGAAGACTGGCGTGAAATATAGCGTAGAACCGGATCGGCGGAAGGCGATTGCACTGGCGATTTCCGAAGCGCGGCCCGGCGACATCGTGCTCCTCGCAGGTAAAGGCCACGAAAAGGTGCAGCTCTCGCGCGCGGGCGCGGCTCCTTTTGACGACCTAGAGGTTGCGCGCAAGGCGTTGCGGGCCGCAGGTTTTGATTGTGAAGCTGCCGCCGCCGGAGCGACGCAGTGAAGCTAGCGCTCGGCAAAATTGCAGGGTTCGTGGGTGCATCCGGAAAGTTTTCGTCCGAAGATCTAGCCCAGGGTTACTCGATCGACTCGCGCAGCGTAGCACCGGGGCAGCTTTTCTTTGCCGTGAAAGGCGAACGCCTCGATGGCCACGATTTTGTCGAGCAAGCTTTGGAAAAAGGCGCCGTAGCGGCCGTCGTCGAGAAAGAGCAGTTAGGCCGATACGCGCGGCAGTCGGGGCTGCTCTCAGTCGGCGACACTCTGGCTGCACTGCAGACTCTCGCTACTGCTGTGCGCAAGCTCTGGGGCAAGCCGCTCGTGGCAGTGACTGGCTCCGCGGGGAAGACCACTACAAAAGAAGCCATCGCGCATGTTTTGGCGACGCGCTTCCGCGTGCTGAAGTCGGAGGGAAATTTCAATAATCATTTTGGTTTGCCGCTGATGCTGCTGAAGCTGGAGCCCGAGCACGACGTCGCCGTCATCGAGATGGGAATGTCTCACGCGGGTGAAATTCGGGCGCTGGCCAAGATTGCGCAGCCGGAAATTGGCGTGGTCACCAATGTGGCTGCGGTGCATTTGGAGTTCTTCGACTCGATCGCAGACATCGCGCGAGCAAAGTACGAATTAATCGAGTCGCTGCCTTCCTCGGGAACGGCTGTTTTAAACGCGGATGACGAATATGTTTCGCAATTCGGGCGCGACTTCAAGGGCAAGGTCGTCATGTACGGTACGCGTCCTACGGCGGACGTGCGCGCCGAGAATATTGAGTCCCGCGGTTCGCATGGCGTGGAGTTTGACCTCGTCATCGGCAGCGTTCGTGAACGTGCCACTCTGCCCCTGGTGGGGGGGCATAACGTGCTGAACGCTGTGGCTGCCGTCGCCGTTGGCGTGGAGCGTGGTCTCAAGCCCTCTGAGGCTGTAGCGGCTCTGGCCACGCTGGCGCCAGCCGACAAGCGCGGGCAGGTTCTCCAACTGGGTAACATCACGGCGATCAACGATTGCTACAATTCCAATCCAACGGCACTAGAAGCCATGGTCGATGCCCTGGCGGCGATGCCCGCCAAGCGGCGAATCGTGGTCGCAGGCGAAATGCTGGAGTTGGGGCCAGCGGGCGAAGAACTGCACCGGAAAGCCGGTCAGCACATCGCAGAGAAGAAGATCGATAATCTGATCGGCGTGCGAGGACTGGCGCAGGCAATGGTCGAAGGCGCGCGTGAGGCAGGGGTCGCGGCGGAATTTGTGGCCACGCCGGAAGAAGCCGGTACTTGGCTGGCGCGTGAGGCTCGAGATGGCGACGTTGTGCTGTTGAAAGCTTCGCGAGGCGTGAAACTCGAAAAGGCGCTGGAAGTCTGGCAAGCGCAGCGCATCGACAAGAACTGAGATTTGTTGAGGGACGGAGGCTGATTGCTCTACTGGCTGTTGTTTTTGAAGCTGCAACATTATTTTCCGCCGTTCCGCATCTTTCGCTACCTCACATTCCGCACTGCGTTCGCCAGTCTGACCGCGCTGTTCACCGCGCTCATCGTAGGGCCGCTGGTCATTGGCCGCCTGCGCGAGTTCCAGATTGGACAATACATTCGCGAAGAAGGCCCGCAGGCTCATCAGAAAAAAGCGGGTACGCCGACTATGGGTGGCTTGCTGATCGCGATCGCCATCGTTGTTCCCACGCTCCTGTGGGCGGACTTGAGCAATCGTTTCGTGTGGATTGCAGTCTTCGCCACCTGCGCTTTTGCCGCGATCGGATTCACCGACGATTACACCAAGGTCGCACATAAGCGCAATCTAGGCCTGACCAGCCGCGCCAAGCTCGGACTGCAAATCGCGACCAGCATTGTGATCGCGGTACTGCTGATTGCCATGCAGACCTATGGCCTGTATTCAACCAAGCTCATCGTGCCTTTCATTAAACAGTTTCACCCCGACTTGGTCGTCGATACGCTGGAACGCTACCCGCACATCTGGCCGCTGGCTTTCCTTCCATTCATCGCATTTGTGGCTTTTGTCATTGTCGGGTCGAGCAACGCCGTGAATCTCACCGATGGCCTCGATGGCCTGGCGATCGGTTGCACGGTGATTGCCGCGGCAGCACTTTCGGTCCTTACCTATGTAAGCGGACACGCGACCTTCGCGACGTACCTGGAAATCCCTCGCATGCCGCAAGTCGGAGAGTTGACGATTTTTTGCGGAGCGATGGTCGGCTCGTCGATTGGATTTCTCTGGTATAACGCTCATCCCGCGGAAGTGTTTATGGGTGATGTAGGGTCGCTTGCGCTGGGCGGCGCAATTGGCACGGTCGCAGTCATAATCAAACAAGAACTGCTGCTGCCGTTTATCGGCGGAGTCTTCGTGATTGAGGCCCTCTCGGTGATCCTGCAGGTGGGCTCGTATAAACTGCGCAAGAAGCGCATCTTCAAGATGGCGCCGCTGCATCATCATTTCGAACTGATCGGCTGGTCGGAGTCGAAAATAATCGTGCGCTTCTGGATCGCATCGCTGGTCTTCGCGCTGTTCGCGCTTACGACTTTGAAACTGAGATAAAGACAGAATTCACCACGGAGGCACAGAGGCACGGAGAAAACCACTAAGCAAAAAGAGATCCAGGAGCGAGCAGGCGACATCAATCAATATTCGCGTCCACAGCATGATCATGGTTTCCTCCGTGTCTCTGTGCCTCTGTGATGGAATGATTTGGATGGAACTCAAAGATAAACGCGTGCTCGTGGTCGGCCTCGGTAAATCCGGGGTGGCTTCGGCGCTTTTCCTGAAGACACGCGGCGCGAAAGTTACAGTTTCCGACACGAAAAGCGGAGACGAACTTCGCAACGAGATTCCTGTGCTCCTCGATCACGGCATCACGGTCGAGACCGGCGGCCACGGCGAGCGCACCTTTCGCGGCCAGGATTTAATCGTCGTAAGTCCCGGTATTCCCGTGGATGCGCCGGCCCTGGTGCAGGCGCGCTCCCTTGGCGAAACCGTGATCGGAGAAGTCGAACTTGCGGCTCAGTTTCTGCCGGGGCCGATCGTAGCGATCACCGGTTCGAACGGGAAAACTACAACGACCACCCTCACAGGAGATATCCTGGCTGCAAGCGGAGTTCCCGTACTGGTGGGCGGGAATATTGGAACTCCAGCGATCTCATTAGTCGATCGCGCGCAGGCCGAGACGGCTATTGTCCTCGAAATTTCGAGCTTTCAACTCGAGACCATTCAAACCTTCCGTCCGAAGGTTGCCGTGGTGTTGAACGTCACGCCTGATCATCTCGATCGTCACCGTACATTCGAAACCTACGTCAACGCCAAGGCGCGCATCTTTGAAAATCAAACGCGTGATGATTTCGCCGTGCTGAATGCGGACGATCCGACCTGCGTGAGCCTCGCCTCAAGAGCGCGCGCGCAGGTCTTCTGGTTCAGCAGGCACAAAGAAGTGAAGCTCGGAACGTGGGTCCGAGACGGCGGCATTGTATTCCGCGATGGCCAGCAGCAACGCGAGATCATGCTCGCTTCCGAGATTCCGCTGAAGGGCGCGCACAACCTGGAGAACGTTCTTGCGGCGGTCTGCGCGGGCGCGCTCATGGGATGCGCCCCAGAGAAAATCCGGCAAGCTGTGCGCGGCTTCAAGGCGGTCGAGCACCGGCTGGAGTTTGTGGCCACGATTCGCGGCGTCGATTATTACAACGATTCGAAGGCCACGAATGTGGATGCGACCATCAAAGCGCTGGAATCGTTTCCCTCAAACATTCACCTGATTCTCGGCGGCAAGGACAAAGGCAGCGACTACACCCTGCTCAACGATCTGCTGCGCCAGCGCGTGAAGCGCGTCTACACCATCGGAGCCGCGGCGGAGAAGATCGAATCGCAGATCGTTTCTTCGAAGAGCGGGGGCCCCGAAGTCGTGCACGCGGAGACTTTAGAGACCGCTTTGCGTAAAGCGAACGCCGCTGCGCAACCGGGAGACGTCGTGCTGCTGGCCCCAGCCTGCGCCAGCTTCGATCAGTTTAAAAATTACGAGCAGCGCGGGCAAGTGTTCAAAGATGTTGTCCGGGGACTTGCGGTGTAAGGAAGTCCAAGACCCGCTTCTTGAAGTACATCTGCCATCCGACTTTGGAAAAGTCTCCATCCCTATAACCACGGTAACTTTAGCCCCCGCGCCCGCCATGCTAGCCTCGTCTTGCACGATTGTAATCAGCGACTTCCATTATTCTGGCCCATTTACGAATGCCACGATTCCCCATCTTCCGTCTCGGTAAAGAGCCAGAGAAATTAGAACTGCCTGAACTGGTGGCGGCGGCTCCATCGCTTGTGCTTGAAGGCCTAGCCGTTGGCGTCGATAACCTGCGGCATGATGTGGCGCTCAGTGGAAAGTTCGTGGAAGCCGCTCGGGCCAAAATCATGCGGCTTATTGTGCGAAACGGCGAACTGGAAGGTCTGTTGGCAGCTGAGGCTCCCAAGGCAAATCAAGCGCCTTCGTGGATGCGAGATGCTGCGGCCGGAACTCGTGCCGCGACCCGCGGTGCCACGGATCCTTCCGACTGGAAAACCTTGCTGGCGGAGTTGCATCTGGCGGCATTGAATCGGGCGAAGAAAGAAGAAAAAATTTCGGTCGACCTGCTGGCGCGGCTGGCCATTGCGAAGTTTCTGCGGACGGAAATGAACCAGCAATTCGCGCAGGTGTTGGAGCGCTGCCGCGTTCTGCTGAAGACTTACGACGGCATGCGGCAGGGCAAGGGTGTCGAGTATCGCGAGCGCGTCGCTGCATTTCAGGTACGAAAAAAGATCATCCTGCGGAAAACCGGGCAGGAAATCTTTCAGACCCTCCGCGAGATCGAGAAAGAGACGTTGGCGCGCACCCGGCGATCTTTGTTCGGAGAAGCGAAGGCTACCGAAGCAAAGTCCGGAGAAGCGAAGTCCGCAGAAGGTGCGGCGAAAGATTTTAACAACTCCGGCCTCACTAGCTATGGGCTTTTCGTCAATCGACTGGCGTTCTCCGAAGATGGCCGCGACGATTACTTGTGTGCCGAACATTACGTGATGCTAGGCAATTGGGATCGCGATCCCGACCGCTATACCCGCCTGCAGGATGTGGTTTGGGGCTTCCTCCGCTCGCTCTATGGCGAAGAGCTGACTTCCGAGGCCATCGATGCATGGATGTGCGCACCAGAGAATGCGCGCGCGCTCGTCGGCACGGGTACGCCCGACGACTCCTCCGTGGAAGGTGTCGCGCAGCAGGACCGGCTGGCGAAGTGGGTTCGACTGCTCGAAGACCAGCAGGTGATGGAGTGCGTGATTGCGTCGTATTATGCGGTTCCTTTGCTCAACGAATATGCGCCGCGCATCAATCCGCAGCAGCTGAAGAATGCGCTGATCTCGCGGCCGGAGTGCGACCGCGTGGAGCGCATGATCCAGGAGCATGGCAAGCTTTCTCCCGCGAGCCTTTACGCCGCGGTGGGCAAGGTCGCGGGCTGCAGAGGCGCGGAGCGCGCGAAAGTGGCGGCGCGCTTTCTGCAGGATTTCTCCCAGTATCACCGCGATCTGCGGCGCCTGGAGACGCTCAACGCCGCGCTCGATTCGGTGAACGTGGTCAGCACCGAGAAGCTGCGCGAGCTCTCCCGCATGAACGGAACGCTCTACGAATTTCTTCTGCCCGAAGAACAACAGCAAACCATCGAAGACAAAGTCCTGCGGCATGTCGTGCTTAAGGCCGATGTGCGCGACTCTACGCGGCTTACGCGCACGTTGATGGAGAAAGGCCTCAACCCTGCGTCGTACTTCAGCTTGAATTTTTACGATCCGGTGAACAAGCTGCTCGACAAGTACGGGGCGCAGAAAGTTTTTCTCGAGGGCGATGCCATTATCCTCGCCATCCTAGAGCGCGAAGGCGAGCCTGGGCTCGCCGTGAGCCGGGCCTGCGTGCTGGCGCGCGAGATGATCGAAATTGTGCGCGGCTATAACGAGTTGATGCAGCGCTCGGGAATGCCCGGGCTTGAACTCGGCGTCGGCATTACGCTGCAGAATTCGGCTCCACTCTATCTGATGGACGGCGAGCGGCAGATCATGATCTCCGAGGCGCTGAACGAGAGCGACCGCCTTTCTTCCTGCAACAAACATGCGCGCAGAATCATGGAGTCGCAGGCCGGGCCATTCCATGTTTATGTCTTCCAGGCTGCTGATGCAGCTCCTGATCCGGCAGCGAATCCCGAAGACTCCGTCGTCAGCTACAACCTGGGCGGAATCCGTCTCAACGAGGCGGCCTTTCGCAAGCTGGAGCAGGAAATTTCTCTGGTCCCGCTGGCAGTGCAGCTGCCGTTTGCCTCGGCTGCGCCGAAGGTGGCGGAATACAAGCTTTCCAGCGCAACCGTCCCTGTGGACCGTGAAATCTTTCGCAAGATCGTGATCCGCCAGAGCCGCGTGCCCAAGGTCAATCCCGAGGACTTTTCGTTCCAAGGCTGGAGCGATCGCACCTACTACGAAGTTTGCACCGACCCCGCCATCTACGTCGCGCTGGAAAAGAAAAAAGCCGCCAAGGCTTAGGGGACCTGCACGTTTTCCGCCTGTTGATTCTTGACGAAAATAAAGTTCTCGTCATTACCGGGGTGGCGCGCGACTCCCGCGCACGGCGTAGCGATAGACCTCCCCCCACTGGTCTGTGGTCGCAATCATGCGGTTAGCGGAAAATTCCTCGCAAAGTACGTTTTTCAAAGAGCTTAGGTATCAAACTATTTGAAACACAGGAGTTATATACTCCGGCGGCGCGCTGACCCGCGTTGTCGCGGACCGTTACGGCCTCGACCATCATCGCCGAATAAAATTGCGCGGGCAAGGTTAGATGTCACATGCAGGTGAGGAAATGTTCGGGAACGGGCGAAGTTGCGAAAATCCCCCAGTTCTGGCTGCGTCGTGCCCAGCTTTGCAAAAGAAGCAAAGCTGGGGCGACCCACTTGGAATTATGAACGAGCGACGCCGAATCGAGGAAGAATATCGCGGACACACGTAAGTACGTACAAGATCGATACGCCACCTTGCTGAAGGCTAGTGAACATTAAAATCGATGCGTCGTTCCCGCCGTGAGCGCTGGGGGATCGAGAATGCGGTAGGCGCCGTAGGTGAGATCGGGCGCCAAAGTGTGTCCGTTCTTGTCGGGAACTTGATCGCGAATCAGCTTGCCGAAATCCAGTTGCGTCTGCTCATCGGACGCCAAGGTTTGCTCGACCTGATATTTCCCAGTGCCCTGATTGTAGAGGATGGTCAGTTGCGCCCGCTCCGGCTTATTGCCGCCGTTGCCGATGGTGACGAGAGAGTTGTGCATGCTGTCGACTTCCCACTTCCCCGCCTCCCAATGGGAAGCGAGTTGGTCGCTGAAGGGAGTCTGAGCGCCGTAGCGTCCAGTTTGATCATAGCTGGCGGCGACTGCCAGCAAGTCATCCGGCTGAACCGGTGCGCTGAGGATTACGGCGGCCCAGCGCGCATCAGCAGGCAGAAGTTTTTGCGCTTGCAGGGCGGCTACGTCGATGGTTTGAGTCTGATTGGGTGTGAACGGCAAATCGATGGGGGCGGTTTTTCCGCTGGCCGTGGCCGAGCGCCAACTAAATCTCAGGTGAGCCGTGAAGCTCCTGGCAGAGGCATTGCGCACCAGCACTTTGGGCTGCAGAGTTGTTCCGGCGGGGAAGCCGAGAGCGGGGTCGGGGTCACTCAATGCGAGCATGGGGGCGCGCGTGGTCCACTCCTTAACGCCGCCAAAACTTCGCGAAGCAAGAATGGAGCCGGGATCGTGGGTGAACATCTTCATCTCGGCAGAAAAGCCGCCGGTCTCGTCGAACAGCAAATGCGCGGAATCGAGGAAGCCTGCGCCTTTGCTCATCTCTATTCTGATGCCGCCATAAGAGCCGGTCAAGCCCGCCTGCTGCAGCACAGAGCGGATGGAAAGGCGCTTTGTTTCACCGGCACTGAGGGTCAGTTTCTGTTGCCAAGGCCTACCGTTGGAATCATAGAGCAGCAAATTCGGATTGATCGTCTGGCCGCTCTGATTAGTTAGAATGAGATAGCCAGTCACCGATTCGCGCGGCATCCAACAGATGCCCTCCCGGCTACCCACATCGTAAGCTGGCCTGCTGCCAAAAGCGTCGAGGTGAAAGGCGATGGGATGACCTACGGCTTCGACCATCACTGCGGCATAGAGAGCGCGGTGGACGACGGCGCTATAGCGGAGAACGAGCGAACCCCAGGAGCCGGCAAGCTGCGGCGCAACCTTAAGCAGCGATTCATAAAGATCGAGGGAGACAACGTCGCCGGATTTTATGGTGACTGGGGGCAATGCGGTCTCCGCACCCCCTGCCGTGCGCACTGCGGGAGCGACGGTCAGGTCGCTCGATTCGAGATTGTTGCGGAGTTGCAGTTCAGTGCGCCAGCCCGGCTCGGTTGTCCAATAGACGACGTACTGCTCGAAGGAAGTCCATCTGTTGATGCAGCGGTGGAGCGCTGCTGGCGGAAGCCGGAAAACAACAGTAAAACAGAAGAAACGCAGCGGAAGCAACGCGTGACATCGTCGCCGTCCTCCAAGAAAGATGTTGGTTCCCCGGGGTTCGGCCCAATATGGGAAAGCACTTTACATGAGGGGGTCTGACTGCGCAACAGGAAAGTTTGTCGTGAGGCCAAAGGCGCTCGCCAGCCGGTCGCATCGTAGGAAAGGGTTGCGGTTCTTCGACTGCGCGGGGCTGCACTTCGCTTGCCCCGCTTCGCTCAAGATGACATTTTTTTGGGGGAGGGATGCGTCGAGCTGCGCTCGATCGGACAGCCGAGGGCGGCTGTCCCCACATGTGCATCTTTCTGTTGCCCCAATGTGCATCTTTCTTATTGGGCCGATCCTTCGAGCTTAGTAGGCCGAGCCTGCTCGGGTGGGATGGAAGGGGATGGAGAAGGTGGCTTCTACGTCTACGGGATCGCCGTTTCTTATGGCTGGCTGGAATTGCCACTTGGCTATGGCTTCGCTGGCGTAGCGATCGAGGCGGTCATCGACGCTGCGGAGTATGCGCACGTTGGCTACGGTGCCGTCGGCGCGGATTACTGCGTAGAGGATTACCGTGCCGCTTACGTTTTGCCGCATCAGTTCGAGGGGATAGGCGGGGTCGACTTTTCTGGTGGCCGTCGGCGATGACAACTCGGAGGCATGATTAGCGGAAGACTGATCGGCGGAGGATTCGCTGGCAGCGCGAGCGGCTGCTGCTGCGCCTCCGCCGGGAGTTGTTTCCGGCTTCAGGGCGGCGAAGCGGACGATCCAGCTGCCTCCGGCGGAGTTGAGGTTCGGCATGTTGAGGCTTAGCGAATAAATCTTGCGGCTGCCGAAGACGGCGCGTTCGGCTTCCGAGAGTTTGCTGTCGGCGTCCGACTGAGCGGGGCGCGTGCTCGACAAGCGCGGCGGCCGGGCATTCGCAATCAGGTTGGGATTGACTGTGTTTCGGTTCGAGTGGGCCGCGGGATCGCCTGCTACCGATGCGGTTGGGTTGTTGGTTTTGCCGACGTAGAGTCCGGAGGGCAAGTTGCCGGCGTCTTTTTTGCCGGAGCCGTTTCCGTTGCCTGACGCGGAGTTCGCGGATGAGGCGGGCGTGCCGGTAGCTCCGCGATGGCCTTCGGGAGTAGCAGCGAAATTGCCGCGGCGATTTCCGGCTGGTGGCGTTGGCGGCGCGCCTACTGCGGGGTGCAGGCTTAGAGCGATGAGGTCTCCGCTGGCGCGGGAGCGGCCGCCTGCGCCCAGTGCTGGAGGTGGAGCGATCACTTGCTGCGCGCGACCTTTTTGCGATGCGGATCGGTCGCCGGGGAATGCGCGCTGGGCTTCTACTGCGAGCTGAGGCGCGGGCGCAATGACAGTACTGCGCGCGATGTTCATATCGCCAGTGCGCCGGGGAGAAGTGCTGTTGAGCGCGGGTGGCGGAGCAATGACCGCGGCCTGCGGCGACATCATCACTTTTTGTGACGACGCCTGCATGTCGGGTGGAGGGGCGATCACCGAATGCTGCATTTGCGGAGCCAGGCGCGTGATCTGTGCAGCCTGAATTACTGGAGCGGGACCGATCGGCATTTGCGGATTCCCGGACGCAGACCAGTTTACGGTGTTGGGCAACGCTGCTTCATTCCTCAACTTGACGCTTGGCGGGGCGACGATGGTTTGTGAACGGTTGTCGGCTTCGCGGGGCACGGAGATGATCGGCTGCGGCGAAAATTCGGGATCGGCTTTCCGCGCCGGCGCGGGATTTGCGCGGCGGGTGTCGAGCGGCGGCAGATATTCCGATGGCGAGTAGAAGACTACATCGGAGTGAGTAAAAGCGGGCTGAGCTATGGCGTGAGGCTGGAAGGCCAGGAAGCGCGATCCGGCCAGGATTAGGGCGATGGCGATCCCGTGAAATGCGCCGGACTCTAGGAATCGCCGCCAGGGTAATGGGCGCTCGACGAAGACATCGGGCCAGAAATTCGCGGGAGTGGATTTCAGGTCTTGCGGATGGGGCGGACTCGGCCTCAATAAGTCGGCCAGATTTTTCAGAAAAATTCGCGTCCCGGACTCGCTGGGGATTAGCAGGTGGAGATCCGGGACTGGCGTTTCGGTCTCCGGCTCCAGTACTGAGCTATGCCCTTGGCGCATCGATCTATCTTAGCTGTTGGCGGGGGTTCGTGGTGGACTTCCTGCTTAGAAAGAAATCAAAAATCTTCACCTCAGGTGGCACAGGCCACTGGGTGCGCAGGTTGTAGGATGGATCGACATAGGAGCGGTGCATGATTTTATTCAGGACGTGTTTTCTTGGTTTGATTGCGGTTGCAACCACTGGTTTGTTCGCGCAGGATTCCAAGGTTGCGGAGGCGAAACCGGCTCCGGCGCAGTCCGCGAATTCTGCCGCAGCGCTTACCGGAATGTATAGCTTTCTCAACGACGGCGAATTTGTGCAGATTTCGGTGGAGGATGAAGGCAAAGTCACGGGTTTCGTTTCACGCTATGCCGGAAGTAATAAAGGAGATTTTGTCGACCAGTATTTTCGTACGGCTCGGCTGGAGGGCAACAAGCTGAGCTTTGCTACGGAGACGTCGCACGGAGTTTGGTATGAGTTCAAGGGAACGGTGGAGCGGGGTGAAGGGAAAAATCCTGGAGACGAGGGTTATTACGTTTTGCGGGGGACGCTGAGCGATAACTCCGCCGACGCGCAGAAGAAAGTCACGACGAATTCGCGCGCGGTGGAGTTCAAGATGTTTCCGGTGGAAGGTGCGCCGCGGAAGTGATGGCTTGCGGGGTTGAAGCCCTACATCTTGGCAATGGTCGTGCGCCGCGCGGGAGTTGTGGAGGCGCCGGCAGGAAGCAGATTCCTCGGCTGGCTTACGCCCGCTTCGGAATGTCAAAGGATTCGGTGCACGCGCTACTGGCCGGCGCGAGCTGGGGAAATAATCAGACGGTTGGGGAGCTTTTTCTTGGTGTCGGGTTTTTCCTGGGCGTAGACGAGATCCAGGCCGCCTTCGGCGGTGGAAGAGGCATCTGCTAGGGCCGCGGCGAGCGCGCGGAACGAGCGGCTTACTTCCTGGCCCTCCTGCAGCACGACCGGAGCGCCGTGATCGATAGCGGGCGAGATTGCTTGATAGGCGTTGGGAATCTTCCACAGGACTTTGCAGTGAGTGGAGTGTTCGACATCTTCGTCGGTGAAGCCGGGAATTTTCTTATAACGGTTCAGAACGATGCGCAAGCGATTGCGTCCGGTGCCTTCTTCGAGGAAAGCGTGAATGCGGCTCGCGCTCCAGAGCGAAACTACGTCGGTTTGCGCGACCATGAGCACGGCGTTGGAAAGATCGGAGAGCAGGCGCGTGGTGGGGTCAAGGCGGCTGGAAGCGTCGACGACAACATAGCGATAGTGATTCACCAGCAAGTCGAAGAGCCGCGCCAGTTCTGCCGGAGTGGGGATCGACTGGTAGGGCTGCTGCGGTCCGGCCAGCAGATGCAGACCGTCTTTCGCGGTGGTCATCAGACCATCGAGCAGCGAGACATCGAGGCGGTGCAAATTCTCCAGCGCGTCGGGCACTCCGAAGCTGGGGCGCAGGTTGAGATGCAATTGCGCATGACCGACTGGTGCGAAGTCTACCAGCACTACATTGCCATAGGCTTCCTGCAGAGCGACTGCGGTGTTAACGGCCGCAGTGGTGGCTCCAGCGCCGCCTTTGGCGCTGAGGAAAGTAAAGATGCGAGCTTTGCCCGCGCCGCCTCGGGTGCGGGTGCGATTGGAGCTGTAACGAGTCAGGGCCTCGAGGAGAGCATCGGAGCCGGCGTTGTCATCGAGGTATTCTCCCGCACCGGCTCGCATGGCAGCGACGATCGTGGTGGGCTGGGACATGCTGCCGTTGGCGAAGATGCCGAGCTGCAGAGTGTTGGCTTGCAGCAGTTCGATGGCTTTGATGGCGCGTTGCGGATGGTCGGGCGAGATATCGACCAGGACAACCTCGGCGCGCAAGTCCTGAATGTCACGGAGAATCGGGTCGGTAGGTCCCGCTGGAAAACCGGCAAAGCTGCAGACCACGCGAGCCAGCGTGGTGGCTTCAAGGCGGCCCTGCAAGTCGGACAGACGATCGCGATTTTCGGTGAGGAGGGCTACAGCAATGCCATGCATGGCGCGGTTCTCGCTGATTTCTCTCGGTGTTTGCATGTTAGAAAGAAAAAGTACTCTTCGCCAAGTGACCTAGGTAATGGAGCATCCCGGGGGATCGCTATCGTCCAGACGGAAGAGCGCCAAGCTTAAGACAAAAACTCCAACCGTAAGGTGCGCAGCAGGAACACTCCTAAGGAAATCACGAACGTGAGAGCATTTTAAGCCAACCCGCAGCGATTGAAAAGGACTGAGAAGTGCCCTCCGAAAAACTAAAGTATGCAGAGGATCAAACGGTAAGATGTCGTTAGTGGGCCGAGGCGTGCGGACTCTCAGGCTCGATCGTGATATTGCGTTCGGCCTGGCTCGGGCTGTGCAGGGCGGAAATGCGGCGGTAATCGGCGGAGCTATCTTCGGCGCTGGGAAGATATTCGTAGCCGTTCAGGCAGACCGCCACGCCCAGTTTGGACGTGATGGTCGTGTCGAGCGTTGGTGACGCGGTGATTGTATCTTCTATTGTTTCTTCAGGGCTCGGTCCTTCTTTGATCTGGGAAAAATTTGGGGTCGGCGAGGCCGCATCCTGGTCGGCAGGGGTGGCGGATTTCCAGCCGTTGTCGGCAGCTCTGATTACACGCAGGACGCGGCCGCGGCAGCGAACGCGCATGCTCTCCCCTAAGGTAATTTCGGAGGGCATTCTTAACGTTAATTCGATCTCCGCGCCTTCTGTCAGGAACATGTCAGTGAAAAGGAAGGCTCCGCGGGAGCTCAAGTCCTGGGTGAAGCCAAGGCCCTCGGCGTCGGTCGAAACTTCGCGCAGCGACACGGGGACATTGAAGGGGAAGCGTTGTCCGATCCGGCGCTCAACACCAACGGGTGGAGTGGTCATGGTGTGTCCCTCTTTAAGGAAACCGTCAAGGACAAAACAACTACAACAGTAGCGCAGTGCGCGTCGGTTGGGAAGTTCCTAGTTAGTGACGGGGTGCACGATCGGGCGCAGCCAGAAGTGGCCCGCGAACTGGTTCAAGTGCGGGAATCAGGGGCAGTTAGCGGCTGGCAATTAGCATTTTGTTTTTCAGGGCGGCGAAGGCAAAGACCGGTTTTCCGCGAATTACTGGCTTCTGAAGACAACCTCACTTCGGCGATAAGCGGGAGTCAAGTTATAGTTGATCGAGAGCGCGGTTCAGATCATCCAAGCGAGTTATTGTGTCCGAATCCAGCAGCCCAATCCAGGAGCGCCCGACCGACGATAGCCGGAAAGCAGTTCCCGAGCAGGGATCGCGCTGGCAGGTGGCGGGGCGGGCGCTTCGGCATCGCAACTTCCAGCTTTTCTTTAGCGGACAGCTGATTTCTTTAATCGGCACGTGGATGCAGAGCGTGGCGCAAGCGTGGCTGGTCTACCGCCTGACGGGATCGGCGCTACTGCTGGGGTCGGTGGGATTCGCCAGCCAGGTTCCGGTGTTTCTGTTTTCACCGCTCGGCGGTATCGCGGCCGATCGTTTCAACCGGCGTCACATCGTCATCTCGACTCAGGTGGCGGCGATGCTGCTGGCTTTTGTGCTTGCGGTTTTGACCTTGCTCGGCAAGATTCAAGTGTGGCACGTGTTCGTGCTGGCGAGTCTGCTGGGCATTGTGAATGCGTTCGACATTCCCGGACGACAATCGTTTCTGGTCGACATGGTCGGCAAGGGCGATCTGATGAACGCGATCGCGCTGAACTCCTCCATGTTTAATGGCGCGCGCGTTCTGGGTCCGGCCATCGCCGGAATTTTAGTTTCGCGGATTGGCGAAGGCTGGTGCTTCTTTGCCAACGCCGTGAGTTACATCGCAGTAATCATTGGCTTGCTATTAATGAGAGTGCATAGCCCGGGGCGCGCCTCTATGGCTTCGCCTTTCGAGCACATGATGGAGGGATTCCGATTTGTCAACGAGAAGGCGCCGATCCGGGCGCTGCTAATGCTGCTGGGGTTGGTCAGCCTGGTGGGCATGCCCTACGCAGTGCTGATGCCGATTTTTGCCGACCAGATTCTGCATGGCGGCGCGCGCGGCCTCGGAGTTCTCATGGGCGCTGCCGGCGTGGGTGCGCTGCTGGGCGCTCTGACTCTGGCCTTCCGGCAGGGAGTGAAAGGTTTGGGGCGCTGGGTGGCATGGTGCTGCGCCGGTTTCGGGGCCAGCCTGATTTTGTTTTCGTTCTCGCACACATTTTGGCTCTCGGTGGTGCTGCTGCTGCCGGTAGGTTATTTCGTGATGCTGCAGATGTCCTCTTCGAACACGCTGATCCAGGTGATGGTGCCGGATAGCTTGCGCGGGCGCGTGATGGCAGTTTATTCGATGATGTTCATGGGAATGGCACCGATTGGAGCCTTGCTTGGCGGCGCGCTGGCAGAACGGCTGGGCGCTCCGGTGACAGTAGCGATCGGCGGCGTGGCGTGTATGGCGGGGGCGTGCTGGTTTGGATTCCAACTCCCTAAGATTCGGGTGGAGGCGCGGCGGTTGATTCTGGCGCAGGCCTCTGGCGGGGGAGAACCAGCGGAGATGACGGCGCAGGCAGTAGAAGACTAGCGCGAATTTTCCTGCCTGGTGTGCCCTCCTGATGGTGGTTGGTAAGTCAAATTCCTGATCGGCGGGATTCATCTGTTGCCGACAGAGCTTCCGCATATTTCTTGAACATCACTGTAGGATCGTGATATATCCGCAGATTACCCCAACCGCAACCCCCGAGTCGTATCGAGGGCGAATTAGCACGATCGTCAGGCTTGGAGGACAAGATGAGTTCCCTTCGGAAGCTATTGGCATCGATTCTTTTCATGGCAGTCTACTCTGGCGTGATGTTCTCACAAGGCGGCGCCACGGGCGCCATTGGCGGCGTGGTGCAGGATGCTACCGGCGCCGTGGTTGCGAATGCCCGAGTAAGCGTCACCAACGAAGCCACCGGTGAGGTGCTGCGCCAGGTGACGACGGACTCCTCGGGCGCCTTCACCGCGAGCCTCTTGCCCGTAGCCTCGTATACGGTGGAAGTCACCTCGATGGGCTTTCCCGATACCAAGTTCCCAGGCATTGCAGTCCGCATCACCGAGACCACGCGCATGACCGCTGTTCTCAAAGTAAATTCGGTGAAGGAAGTGGTCGAGGTGCAATCGCAGGTAGAGCAGGTGAACACGACGGACGCGACAACCGGGCAATCGCTGGGAGCTGAGACGATCACCGATCTGCCGCTGGCGACGCGAAACTTTCAGCAGTTGCTGACACTTTCGGCGGGTGCGTCTTCTGATTTGAACGGAGCCGCGCAACTGGGCCGCGGCCAGGTTTACATGCACGTCAACGGCGGGCGCGAAGACAATAACAACTACCTGATCGACGGCATCACCGTGGCGGACTATGCCTTCGGCGAATTGACTTTCACGCCCTTGCCAAGTCCAGATGCGATTCAGGAGTTTAAGGTCAGTACCAGCCTTTACGATGCAACCCAGGGACGTAACGGCGGCGGCAACATCAATGCCACGCTGAAGAGCGGGACCTCGAAATTCCACGGCGATCTGTGGGAGTACTTCCGCAACACGGTTCTGGATGCCAACGATTATTTTTTGGGCAAAGTAGTAGTGAAGCAGAATATTTTTGGCGGGGACGTCGGCGGACCGATTGGTCGGGGGGCGAAGTTCGGCTTCTTTTATTTCAATCTGCAGGGCACGCGGCAGCGCAGCGGCGATTCACCGGGAACCTACATCAATATCCCGGGCAGCCCCGGGATTCCTTACGTTCCACTGGCGGCGCGGGCGTCACCGGCCGCACTGGCGGCGGCTTGCGGAGTGCCGGCTGCCAACGTTGACCCTGTCGCATTCAATTTGCTCAATGCAAAGAGTAGTCAGTTCGGCCCCCTGGCTGGAGGATACTTGTATCCGCTGTTGACGAACGTGCCCGTGAACACGCCGTGCCTGACCGCAGAACCATTTGTCATTACCGATCCGGGGAAGTTCAGCGACAACCAGTTTACGGCGAACTGGGATCGCGAATTTCGCGGAGGGAAAGACCATTTGTCCGAGAGATTTTTCTGGTCGAACTCCGACACCTTCGAGCCCTTCGGAGCCGATTCTTTCGGCATCCAGACGGGAGGGCAGCCGGGCACGAACAATCTAAACTTTCCGCTGGATATCCCGCTGCACAGCCGCTTCGGCAGCATCACCGAAACGCATTTGTTCAGCAATAGCCTGATCAACGAGTTTCGCTTTGGGGTCAACATCATCAGCGACAAGTTAAATAACCAGCCTCCAGTGACCAATGCGCAGGTCGGCATCAACCTGCCTACCGCGACGGGAGTGAATGGGACAGCGGGCGACCCCAACATCTACCGCTTTCAGTTCGATACCTTTGCTTTTGGAGCTTACCCAACGCAGTTGCAATCGGCCCTGTCTAACAACTACACCTGGGTCGACACGGTGAGCTGGTCGCGCGGGGCGCACCAGTTGCGCTTCGGCGGCGAGGTTGACCGCGTGGCCATGCGCCGCAGCTTGCCCATCGCCGATAATGGACTGATTTTCTTTATCTCCGGTGCGACCGGTCCCTATTCGGATTTTCAAAGTTTTCTGCAGGGGTCACCGCTATTGGGTGAAGGCGGTGGCGGGCTCGGCAACCACGACTACCGCATTCCGGGCTACGCGTGGTTTGCGCAGGATGACTATCGTGTCAGTAAGACGCTTACTCTGAACCTCGGTTTCAGAAACGAATTTCTCGGCGCGCCCTACGATCAGCTTTGCCACACCGGAAATACCGATCCCACCCTGGCGATCACGACTGGGCAGCCTTACATCTATCCGAAGTGCATCAGCAAGTTTGGACTCTCCGGCATCGCGGGAACACTGAATCCGGCTGGGCTGAATAACGAATATGCCACCGTGTGGGAGCCGCGCCTTGGTTTTGCCTATGACGTGGGCGGGCATCACGTTACTTCGATTCGCGGTGGGTACGGCATCTACAGCGTCCGCGAAGATTTAGGAGCGGTGGATAATTTAGCCATCGTTCCTCCCACGTATCCATTCCTGGTGGGCTTCTTCCCTGGCAATGACACCCTTACGAATCTGTTTGCGAAGAGCGCCGCATTTCCCAACGGAGTTCCAGAGCTGGGTGCGACTCCTACTCAGACTTATGTGCCCACGGCAGCGATCCTGCAGAGCGTGGTCCCGACATGCACTTTGGGCAACGGCGCTGCCGCAACTGGTACGGCCTGCGGCGGAACTTTCAGCGGCAATGTGAATGGGCTGATTCAACTCGCGGTGCCGCTGCATTGGGTCGTGGGCACGACGCAGCAGTGGAACGTTACGATTCAACGCGAACTGGGTCGCGATTGGTTTATGGAACTCGGCTTCGTTGGCACCAAGGGGAGCCGGTTGCGCTCAACTTTCGATCCCGATCAGGCTCAGCTGGCGACGCCGCAGCATCCGGTCGTTATTCCCGGAAAAGGGTGCGCCAATCTGCAAGCCCAGACTCCGCCAGTGTCGTGCACGATCACTGATTCAACGGTGGAGAATCCTTCGTTGCGCGCGCCTTATATCGGCATCGCTCCAGGCGATTTCGAAGACTTCGCTCCGAACTCCGACTCGCACTACAGCGCTCTGCAAGCCACTTTGGCTCACCACATGGGCAAGGGACTTTATTTCCAGAGCGCTTACACGTGGTCGAAATCGATTGATGATGTCTCGACCGCGTCGGTGGCATTTCTTACCCGGGTTAACGATCAAAACAACGCGAGTGCGTCGCGCGGTCTCTCCGATTTCGACCGGCGGCAACGCTTTGTGACCAGTGCCGTTTATCAACTGCCTTTCTTTGCGCATGGCAGCGGCGTCACCAAGACCGCGCTCGGTGGATGGGAGGCTAGCGGCGTGATTACGTTGCAATCGGGGGCGCCGTTTACTGTATACGATCCGGCGGGAGGGACGGCTTATGCATTGGCGAGCACGCCTTCGTCGACCGCAACTTTTGGGCCGGGTTTCGACTGCGCGACTGCTCCGAGCCATGCCAGTATGTCATCGCGGCTGGCCAACTGGGTGAATCCCGCGGCTTATGTGCCCGACCCGCACGCTACGCTGGCTGGCGGCGCCATGAGCGATGCCACGGTTTACGGCGATACGCCGCGCAATTGCATCATCGGTCCGCCGCAGAAGAATGTGGATTTCACGCTGGATAAAATGTTCAGGCTGGGAGAGCGGCAGGATCTGCGCTTCCGCGCGGATTTCTTCAACCTGTTCAACCATCCATCGTTTGCGATTCCGGCTCTGGCATCCGTGTCGTCCACGGGTGGATCTGCGCCGATCAGCTCTACCGTCGGGACGCCGCGGCTGATTCAGTTTTCGTTGAAGTACTCGTTCTAGGGGAATGGGCTTCAGATTGGCAACAGGCGCGCAGAGCTTTATTTAGGAGACAGCTACCTCAGCGGCTGAAGCCGATGTCGCAATCGGATGCGTTGACGCAGCGCTCAAGCGCTGCTCCACCCTGTGCGCTGACACGCTTCTTCAACCTGCGCTGAAACGCTGATTCGCCCGCGCGGGGCTGCTTCTTCACCTGCAGGAGATCTGCTTCATGCACTTCGCGGAAAATTCTAGCGGTAGGCTTCCGCCGGCAATCCTGTGATGCGGATGCCTGCGTGGCCTTTATGTCGTATGTTGAGGCCGACGAGCAGGGCAGTGATCTGCTCGAGGATGCGGGCGTTTTCCAGCTTTCCTCCATCGATGGCGCGGACGCCGGGAAGCTTGGAGGCTAAACTTCTCGCCAGTTGAGAGGCGTTGGCGTCGTCGCTGCAGACGACGACGTCGCAGTCGAGAGTTTCGTCTCCATTTAAAAGCTCAGCCGACAAGTTGTGAAAGGCCGCCGCAACGCTCACGCCCTTGGGCACGAGTTCGGCGGCTTGTTGTGCGGCCGAACCTTGCCAGACGCCGAGAGTGCGCGAAGCGCGTCCGCCGACTCCGGCAGCGAGGGCGACCGTGGCATCGATGAGAATGCTGCCGGGGCGGATCGCTGGCTTGAGCTGTTTGAGCAGCGTAGCCTGGCCCTCGAAGGGAACGGTCAGCACCAGGATTTCTGCGGCGGCGCAGGCGGCGGAGTTTTCTTCTCCCGAAACGCGGGCTTCGTTTCCAGCTTTGAGTTTGATCTTCTTGGCGGCTTCTTGTGCGCGTTGCGCGTCGCGCGAGCCGAGGATGATGGTTTCTCCGGCGCGCGCCCAGCGCAGAGCCAGGCCCATGCCCGCTGGCCCAGTACCTCCAAGAATCGCGATAGGAGCCGGGTCAGGCAAATTCCGGCTCCGGAGTTTCTTCGGCGATGAACTCTTCCAGCGGTAACTTCAATTTGATTTTCGTGTAGAGCGTATTGCGCTCGGCGGGGATGCGTCCGGTTTCTAGAATCATCGCCTGAAAATCTTCCGGGCTGGTGTATTGGCCGGCGGTGGCTCCGGCTTCTCGCGAAATATTTTCTTCCATCAAAGTTCCGCCGTAATCGTTGGCGCCGGCGTGCAGGCAGAGTTGCGAAAGTTGGCGGTTCAACTTCACCCACGAAACTTGAATGTTGTTGATCGAGCCTGCTAGCAGCAAGCGCGACAAAGCATGAACTTTGAGATGCTCGGCCAGCGTGGGGCCGGTGCGAGAGAGACCCTGCTGAAAGAGCAGCGTGTTCTGGTGCACGAAGCCCAGCGGAACAAATTCGGTGAAGCCTCCGGTTTCGTCCTGGATGTCGCGCAGCAAAAGCATCTGGCGCACCCAGTGCTCGGGGGTTTCGGTGTGGCCGTACATCATGGTGGAAGTAGAATGCAGTCCGCAGCGGTGGGCGGTGCGAATGACCTCGATCCATTGCGCCGTAGAGAGTTTGTTGGCTGAAAGTATGTGGCGGATCTCGTCGTCGAGAATTTCTGCGGCGGTTCCGGGCAATGTGTCGAGTCCGTTGTCGCGCAGCATGGCCAGATAATCGGCGAGTGGCATGCCGGTGAGTTCGACTCCGTAGACAATTTCCATGGGCGAGAAGGCGTGAATGTGCATCGCGGGGGTGGCCTTCTTCACGGCGCGGAGAATGTCGCGATAGTAAAACGGAAGCAGGCCATGAGGCAGTCCGCCCTGGATGCAGACTTCGGTGGCACCGATCTGCCAGGCTTGGACGGCTTTATGCGCGACTCGCTCGGGTTCGAGAAAATAAGTGTCGGATTCGCGCGGGCCGCGGCTGAAGGCGCAGAACTTGCATCCGACAAAACAAATGTTGGTGAAATTAATGTTGCGATTGACTACGTAGGTGACGATATTCCCGACAAGTTCGACGCGCAGCAGATTTGCGGCTGCCAGCAGTCCGAGAAGGTCGGTGCCTTCGGTATGAGCGAGGCCATAGGCTTCTTGCAATGAGATCGACTTGCCGCTTTGACTTTCAAGAATTCGTTCGAGCGAATCGCGAATCGCGGGAGTGAGTTGTGAAGCGATGTCCAACCAGTCGAGAGAAGGAAAGTCTTCCAAGGCAATAGAAATGCGATGAGGCATTTGGTTTCTCCGAACCTCTTCGCTTCCAAATTACTCCTGCGAGGAAGTTTTTGCGAGAGGCTAGCGGAACAAGTCCTGGGCCTTGGGACGAAGCAAGTCTTTTACGCTTCCCGGCGCCGCTTCGTATTGAAATCCGCGAATGATGCAGGCTGGGGTGCGATTGAGCTTGCCGCAGACTAGTCCGGCGGCGCACGCTAGTTCGTCGGCTACGGCTTCGAAGCTGGCGTGCAGGGTGTAGCCGTGCGGATCGCGGCGGCCGCGATCGTCGCGGAGCCCTTTCATTCCGGCGATGCCGATGCAGAAATCCACCAGCCCTTCGCGCCAGGGACGGCCGAAGGTATCGGTGATGATTACGGGGATGGCGAGCGCGGTGCGCTTTTTAAGTTCGCGATGAAGTTTGCGGGCGGAGCGATCAGGGTCTAACGGCAGAAGCAAAGCGTGGTTTCCACCGTCGACGTTGGAGACGTCAACTCCGCTGTTGGCGCAGATAAAGCCATGATGTGTTTCGGTGATGAGGACGCCGTTTTTGCGTCGGATTACAGCGCGGCTTTCTTGCAGTGCAAGTTCGATGAGACGGGCATCTAGTTTGTATTTCTTCGCCCACATTTTCGACTGCGCAGAGGGTTTGATGGTGGCGAGATCAACGGTGCGGCCTTCCGCTTTGGAAACGATCTTGTGTTTGACGATGAGAATGTCGCCGGATTTGAAGGTCAAGCGACGTTGGCGCATTCCTCGTAGAATCTTCTCGGCGATCGAATCGCCGGCGCGGATTTCGTCGGCCAAAGGTATCGGTAACACACTGAGCTGGATCTGGAACTGGTCCAACTGAGCCTGCCTGCGGCGGCGCGGTGGGTTTTTCTTGCCGGTGCTGGACTGACTCACAAGCCCTCTTTGCCAGAGTCAAGAAAGCGGCCCTCGATCGTCCACTGCCGAAGCAGTTGTTGGGCGCGGGTTTCGCCGGGATGTTCGAGAAGGTTTTGCAGGTCTCCGGGATTGTCGACGTCGAGTGCGATACCGGGGAGGTGCAACACTTCACAAGGCATTCCCGTGGCGCGGGCAGCGTCGAGGTGCGGGCGAAAGCTGTCGTTGCCGAAGCGCAGAGGAAACAAATCTGCGGGGCGGCGGAAGGCAGCGTTGGTGCCGCGTCCATCGGCGGCGGGAACGAGCAGCGATCCTTCAGCGGGAGCTTGCGCGAGTATCTGATCGAGTTCGCTAGCTTGAATCAGCGGTATATCCGCCGGGATGACCAGCGTGCTCTCGATGCCGCGCGAAACGCAGAGTTGCGTGGCCATTTCGATGGCTCCGGTCTCGCCAGGATTCTTTGGGTCAGGGGTGATTTCGAAATCATACTTAGCGGCCAGTTCGATCGCGAAGGGGTCGCTCGTGACTAGAGAGCAGGCGGGGCGGTTTGCCCATGCGCTCACCGCGGCGACAACGTCGTGCAGCATGGCCTGCGCCAACTTAGTGCGCGCCGGCTGATCGAGAATGCGGGCGAGCCTCTGCTTGGCCGACGAGAGATTCTTTACCGGAATGAGGATCACGGCCGGTCGGAGGCAGCGCGCGCCGCCGGCTGATCTGCTGTGCTTTCAGGCAGGCGGCCGTTTACGTAGGAGAGTACGGTCTGAGCCAGCGCGGCTTTGTCCTCGGCGGAGCGCATGATGGTTTGCGCGCACTGCACGCGCAGGCCGTTGCCGCGGAGCGCTTCGGCGGCGCGAGCATCGCGCGTATCGCAGATGAGGAGATCGAGAAAATCCTCGTAAGCGCGGGCGATTCCGGCGATCGAGCAGGGGAGTCCTTGCGCTGCCATGAGAATTCCCGCGGGGCCGGCGACTGGGGCGTTACCGACGATGGGGCTGACAGCGGCAACTTTACCGCGGGCGCGCAGCAATGCCTCGCGAATGCCAGGGACAGCGAGAATCGGTCCGATGCTGGTGATGGGATTACTGGGAGCGATTAACACAGCGTCCGCCGTTGTGATTGCTTCAATCACTCCGGGCGCGGGTTCGGCGTCGGATGATCCCGCAAAGCGCACCGAGTTTACCGGGTCCTGATACCAGCGCTGCACGAAATATTCTTCGAAGCTGAGTTCGCCGGAAGGAGTATCGACTCGGGTCTCGACTCGCGAATCGCTCATGGGCAAAATTCGCGCTCTTACGCTTAGTTTTTCGCAGATAATTGCCGTCGCCTCGGAGAGCGTTTTGCCTTCGGCCAGCAGGCGCGAGCGCAGCAGGTGAATCGCGAGGTCGCGGTCGCCGGTGTGGAACCAGGTGGGCTCGCCGAGTTGTCCCATGGCTTGCAGGCAGAGAAAAGTGTCTCCCTTTACGCCCCAGCCGCGCTCGCGGCTTAGCAGGCCCGAAAGCACGTAGGTGATGGAGTCGATATCGGGGGAGACGTAGAGGCCCCACCACATGAGGTCGTCGCCGGTGTTGACGATGATGGTGAGTTCTTCGGGCGGGATGACTTGGCGCAGGCCGTCGATAAACTTGGCGCCTCCGGTGCCGCCGCTGAGCACGCAGATCATGCGGCCCTCTCTTTTTCCTGGAGGTCTTTTTTTCGCGCGAGGCCTTCGCTGTCGCTGGCAGCTTGAAGTTTTTGCGAGAGCAGGTTCGGGCTCGATTCGAGTTTCGACATGAGTCCGGGGAGGAATTCGGGATAGACGGGCAAACGCTGGCGCAGTTGCTGGCCTGCGCTTTCGGTGCGCAGCCGGAGTTGCTCAAGATGCGGCCAGGGTTTTTCGGGATTGATGTAGTCCGGAGTCAGCGGAGAAATTCCTCCCCAGTCGTTGATGCCAGCCTGCAACAACTCTTCATAATACGGCGCGTTGAGGTTGGGAGGGGCTTGAATATTGACGTTGGGCAGTAGCAAGCGAGTTACCGCCACGGTGCGGAGCATCTCTCCTGCGCTGGGTTCGGGCACGTTGGCCATAGGAATGTTCGGCTTGGCGCGGAAATTCTGGACGATCACCTCCTGGATGTGGCCATAGTGGTCGTTTAAGTCGCGCATGGCGAGGACCGTATCAACGCGGTCTTCGGGCGATTCGCCGATGCCGATCAGGAGGCCGGTGGTGAAGGGAACCTGCTGCTTGCCGGCTTCTTCGATGGTGCGCAGGCGCTTGGCGGGAACTTTATCCGGGGCGTCGTCGTGAGCTGCGCCGGGCGTGAGTAAGGCTGCGTTGGTGCTTTCGAGCATGAGTCCCATGCTGGGTGAGACTGCGGCGAGGCGCGCGATCCACTCGGCGCTGAGCAGGCCGGGATTGGGATGCGGCAGCAGGCTGGTCTCGCGCAAGATTAGTTCACACATGGCTTCGAGATAGTGAAGAGTCGATTTATAGCCCAAGTGCCGCAGGGTGTCGCGCATCTCGGGGAAGAGAAGTTCAGGCTTGTCGCCTAAGCTGAAGAGAGCTTCGGTGCATCCAAGTCTTTCTCCGGCGCGGGCTACCGATAGGACTTCGTCCGGCGTCATGGTGTGAGCGCCGGGATCGCCGGGATCGCGACGGAAGGTGCAGTAGCCACAATAGTCGCGGCAGAGATTTGTCAGTGGCAGGAAAACTTTGCGCGAGTAAGTGATGACGCCGGGCTTGAAATTTTCTTTCGCGGAGCGGGCAGCGGCTAGCAGGGCGGGGAGATCGTCGTCGGAGCAGCGGATCAACTGCAGGGCTAAGTCGCGCGAGATTGGTGCGCCGGGCTCCAGATGGCCCAGTTTTGCCGCAGATGATGAAGTGTGTTTTGGGGCGGCGGTTTTGAGAGCGGTTGCGGTCACGGCGCTGAAGCTCCGCGGGCGGGGCGGATGATTCGAATCATACAACAGCGGTCAGTGGCCAGTGGTCGGTGCCCAGTCAAACAAGGCTTGCGCGTCCTCTGAACATTGGCAAACGGCTCCGGAAGTGGCAGTGAGCGTAATGGCGATATTGCAACAGTTGGTCGTGCTGTTTAGTCTCGAAGCGGCTCCAGTTGGATATCCCAAGTCAACCGAGCTCCAGGCTGAACGAGAAGCGGCTTTCCCTTTTCCGCGCTCTCATCCCATTCCTTAAATCCAGTAGATGAGACATGCACGAGGAGTTGCTTGTCGGGGGGAACCGGAATGGCGCAGTCGGGAAAGAATAGGCAATTTGAGCTGTCAGCCCATACCTCAGACCACCGCGAGTCCGGGGCGTCAGCGACCTTTATCTTCACGAGGCCTCGGGGAATGAATGCTCCCGTTGTTTGGTCGGTCAGATGGATCGTTAGAATACCTACCTTGGGAGGGAGGTCTACCCGCAGTTCTATGTTCGGGTGCTCAACCGTGAGTTCAACAATTGCGGTGGGAGGAGGACTGAACCTCGGATACTCCATTTGTGCCTTTCTGGAAAACACAGAGTACTTCTCCCCGAGGGGCAAAGGTCGAAAGTGATATTCTCCGACTTGATTTGTGACGGTCTCACTCATCCAGAATGAACAGGAACTCGGGCATTGCATAACAGCAGCCAACAGCATTCCCTTTGCAGGCTGCCCGTCTGGGTCGATGACGACTCCGTAGATTGTGCCAGTGAGACCGTTCGATCGCTGCTTAGGTTCCTGACCGGACGCACCAACAGTCAGCCACAACGCAACGAGCGCGAGGGCAGCTTTCATACGCCAAAATGGTATCACTATCTTGAGTGGTGAAATCAGGGCCACTACACTCATTGCCCCCGCGGGCCGCTGGCATGCTACTGTAGGCACTCGCGACAGGAAAAACTCCGGATACCATGAGTCTCAGTCTAGCCGAATTTCGAAAAGCGATGGGGTGCTTTGCCACGGGAGTGACCGTTATTACTCTCGACCTGGAGGGCGAAGTCCATGGCATGACGGCGAATGCGTTTGCTTCGGTGTCGCTGAATCCTCCGCTTATTCTGGTGTGCGTGGATCATAGCGCGCGTACCCATGCCCACATGCATGCCAAGAAGCGCTTTGGAATCAATATTCTGGCGGAGGGACAGCGCGCGATTTCGGAATACTACGCGCTGCCGGTGGCAACGCATGAGCATGCGGAAGCTGAGGCTGGGGCGCGCTTTGACCGCACCGCTCACGGCACCCCGGTGTTGCATGGGGCGCTGGCTTATCTCGAATGCAGGCTGCAGTCGGCACAGGATGCCGGCGACCACACGATCTTTATCGCTGAGGTGGAGGCGGTGGTGGTGCGCCAAGGGGAGCCGCTCCTGTTTTTCCGGGGCAAGTATCACGAGATCGGGGAGGAAGTTGCGGCCAAAAGTGGAACCGGATCTTGAGAAGAAAGGCCCGATGCCTCATGAGGGGGGGCACCGGGCCAGAGGGACTCGCAGACGTTTCAAAGATATTCGCGGTTCGAGCCTGTTGAGGACAAGGTCAGATATCACCAGACCATTGTGACGGATGTCACAGACAAGGTGGGGTGGGATGTGCATATCGGTCACTTTTCGGGCTGTGGAGCATCTAAGAACAGTGAGCAGCGATTAGTGGTCAGCGGGAGGAGCATGCCGCAGCGGCTAAAGCCGGGGTTGATTTTGCTCGACTGCGGCGCGGCTGGAAGCCGCGCCCTTTCAAAGGCGCCAAGTCAAAGCCGCCTAGCCGGAGCCGCTCCACGCCGTGGATCGAGAGCGAGCGACAGGAGTAGTGCTTTAACGACCTTCCGAAGGCTTGCCATCCCGAGAA
Source organism: uncultured Acidobacteriaceae bacterium (assembly GCA_963789875.1). Taxonomy (GTDB): domain Bacteria; phylum Acidobacteriota; class Terriglobia; order Terriglobales; family Acidobacteriaceae; genus Sulfotelmatobacter. The sequence goes on from CAWBMI010000006.1 coordinate 218,061, forward strand.
TTTATTAGATAGCGTTTGCTTGTCGGCAACACAGTTTAAGATTGGAGGCGTTGACTTATGGCAGAAAAAGTAGCTAAGAGCGAGGCCGAGTGGAAGCAGAAGCTTACGCCTGAGCAGTACCATGTGGCTCGCGAGGCGGGGACGGAGCCGGCTTTTACCGGCAAGTATTGGAAGACCAAGGACGCGGGCACTTATCATTGCGTCTGCTGTGGCGAGCCTCTGTTCGATTCGTCCACGAAGTTTGATTCGGGCACAGGCTGGCCGAGCTTTTACCGGGCCGCGGGTGAGGGCAAAGTGGAAGAGCACAAAGATTCGAGCTACGGCATGACTCGTACCGAGGCCCGCTGCGCGAAGTGCGGCGCTCACCTGGGGCACGTGTTTGAAGATGGTCCGAAGCCGACGGGGTTGCGTTATTGTATGAACTCGGCGTCGCTGGACTTGAAACCGGCAGAGAAGAAATAAGCTCGCTTAAAGCGAAACAGGAGTCCGCGATTGCGGGCTCCTGTTTTTTTGTCTTAATTGTGTGCTATTAGGCGCCGGCGGGTACTGCCAGAGCTTTCGCGGGTTCCGCGACGTTGGGCTTGGGAGATTCCTGCTTGCTCTGAGATTGTGTCTGGTGGCGAATCTCACCGCTGCGGACTTCGATGCCGCCTTTGAGGATGGCTCCATCTTCCACACTGATGCGCACGGTGGAGACGTCTCCGGTGACCGAGCCTTCGCTGCGGATATCGACGCGATCGCCGCATTCGATGTTGCCGTTGACCTTGCCCATGATTACAACTTCGCGGGCGCTGATGTTGGCCTGCACGGTGCCGTTGCGTCCGATGGTGACGCGATGGCCGGGAAGGCTGATCTTGCCTTCGATGCGTCCATCGACGTAGAGGGCTTCGGCGCCGCTGATTTCGCCTTTGATTATGAGCGAGCGCCCGATGGTGGCCTGCTCGATGGGCGCGCTGGTGGTTTTGACTGGATTCGGGTTGTTGGGATTTGGGGTTGGAGTCAGCGCACCGGGCTTCGCGCCGTACGCGTATTCTGAGGGCTGCAGCATGCGACCTTCCTTGATTTACCGCGTGGCAGGATTCTGGGCTCCCGGCCCGGCGGTGGTTCTGGAATTTAGCCTCAGGCTGATGCCTTCCCTTCGGCCAACCCGACTATCGCACACAAGGAAGTAACCTCCGAGATTACGGAAGAGGGTGTACGTTGGGTCAACTTTGCATTAGTCGACTTCCTGCAGAGATTGGCTGAGATCTTCCCATTCTTTGAGCAGAGTCGCGTGAGCGGTTTTCTGCCGTTCGAGTTGCTCGGAGTTGCGCTGGCTTTCTTCCGCGCTGACGAATTCCTGCATCGCCGTTTCGCATTTCGAGATCGCGGTTTCGGCGCGATTGATCTCGGCTTCTAGAGAACGGACGCGATCTTCGATTTGTTTGCGTTTGATGGGATTCAAACGCTTAGCTTTAGCAGGTGCGGATTCAGTGGTGGAGTGATTGCCGTTTCCTCCTTGATTCCCATTGGAACTCGCCGAAACGGTTTGCGGGGCAGCTTCCTTCTTGCTCAATTGTTGGCGGATCGATGCGTCTTGCTTAGCGCTGCCATCCTGCTTGCGCCAGAGATAATCTTCGTAGTTACCGGGATAGACTTCGACCTTGCCGTCTCCGATTTCGAAGACGCGCGTGGCCAGCTTGTCGATGAAATAACGATCGTGCGAGACGAAGACTAGCGTGCCGGTGTATGCCATAAGAGCTTCGAGCAGGACGTCTTTGGCGCGGAGGTCGAGGTGGTTGGTGGGCTCGTCGAGCAGAAGGAAATTTGCCGGATGCAGCAGCAGGCGCAGCAGGGCATAGCGTCCGCGCTCGCCGCCGGAGAGGACTCCGATCTTTTTGAATACGTCGTCTTCGGAGAAGAGAAAACATCCCAGCAGGCTGCGCAACTCGGTTTGCGTGGAGCGCGGCGAAGCGGCGCCGAGATCGTCGAGCAGGGTGGCGTCGGGATTTAGTTCCTTGTATTGATCCTGCGCGAAGTAATCGGCCTGCACGTTGTGGCCGAGCCGGAATTCGCCCTGAGTGGGCGGCTCGGTTCCTGCTAGCAGTTTGATCAGAGTTGACTTGCCGGCGCCGTTTACGCCTACCAGCGCGATGCGGTCGCCCTTCTCGATGAGAAAGTTGACGTTGCGGAAGACTTCCTTTTCGCCGCTGCCGTTGCTCTTGTTTTGATTGGCGTCGACTCTCCGAGGATAGCTCTTGGCGACGCCTTCGAACTCCGCCACTATGCGTCCGCTGGGCTTCGGCTGAGGGAATGAGAAGTGAATCGTCTTTTCTTCTGGCGGGACCTCGATCCGTTCGATCTTTTCCAGTTCTTTGATTCGGCTCTGCACCTGCTTGGCCTTCGTCGCCTGATAGCGGAAGCGGTTGATAAAGACTTCCAGTTGCTCGATGCGGTCGCGCTGGTTGCGGTAGGCAGCCTGCAACTGCTCGTTGCGCTGCGTTTTTTGGGCCAGGAATTTGTCGTAGTTGCCGGTGTAGAACCAGAAGCGCTTGTTCCAGATTTCCGCGATCTTGTTGACTGTGACATCAAGAAAATAACGGTCGTGCGAGATCAGCACGAAGGCGTGGGGATAATTATGCAGATACTCTTCCAGCCAGTTACGCGCTTCGAGGTCGAGATGGTTTGTGGGTTCGTCGAGCAGCAGCAGGTTGGGCTTTTGCAAAAGTAATTTCGCCAGGGCTAGGCGCATCTGCCAGCCGCCGGAAAATTCGTCGGTCTGCCGCTCCCAGTCTTCCTTAGAAAAACCCAACCCCATTAGAACCCTGCCTACTTCGGATTCAATCGAGTAGCCGCCACGGGTTTGAAATTCGTGCTCGAGGCTGTGGTAGCGGTCGGCGACCTCGGCGTATTCCGCGCTGGTGTGGTCGAGTTCGGAGATGCGATGGGTGAGCGTTTCGAGTTCACGCTCGATGGCGTGAAGGTCGCTGAAAACCTCCATACATTCGGCGAAGACCGTGCGACCGGAGAGCGCGAGGCCATCTTGCGGCAAGTAGCCGGCCGTCGTGCCTTTGGCTACGCTGATCGAGCCGTAGTCGAAAGTGTCGAGGCCGGCGAGAATCTTCATCAGCGTCGATTTGCCGGTGCCGTTCCCGCCGACGAGTCCGACGCGATCACGGGGCGTGATCAGCCAGTCGACGTTCTCGAAAAGAAGTTTGTGGCCGAAACGTTTTCCGGCGCCGGAGAGCTGAATCATGCTGGAGTTATCGTCTCACAAAACATGTCGCGCGTATTCAACTCTCGATTCGTAAAGTATTTTGACGCCGACTGACGATGATCTGATCTAATCTTTCGAGGTACGATATGCAATTGAAGCCCTTCCTGCTGGACATTTGGCTGGACAGATATGAGCACGATATCGAGTTCAACCTGGCCGCAAGCGAAGGGCCGGGCTGGACTCTGAATGAGATCCTGGGCCTAGCCAGTGAGGAGGAGCGGCAGCGCTTCCTGAATCACAAGTTGGTCTACAGCCGCCCGGCGGGTGCCGAGGGCTTGCGCGCAGCCATCGCCGACATGCACGAAGTGGATGTCGAGACTGTACAGATTGTGACTGGCGCCTCTGAGGCGCTGCTTATTCTTTTTTGGCTGGCCGCGGAGCCCGGAGCCAATGTTGTCCTGCCTCAACCGGGCTATCCACCCTTTTCGGCTCTGCCGGAGTCGCTCGGGATTGAGACTCGCTGCTACTCCATTCGCAAGGAGAACGGCTTTCGAATCAATCTCGATGAGATCAAGAAACTCGCGGATCGAAATACAAAGTTGATTCTGATCAACAGTCCCCACAATCCTACTGGCGCAACGATTAGCGACGCGGAATTAGATAGCTTGCACGAGTTCACTTCATCGCGTGAAATTCAGCTGGTTAGCGATGAAGTCTACCACCCGATCTATCATGTCCAATATCAAGGACCGGCGACGAAATCGGCTTCCCGCCTGCCGCATGCGACCGTGATCCATGATTTCTCGAAAGCTTTCCCGTTATCCGGAGTGCGGACCGGTTGGATGATCGAGCAGGATTCCAAACGCCGTGAACTCTACTGGAATGCGCGCACCATTTTTTCTATTTCCAACAATACCGCCGGAGAAATGCTGGCGGAGATTGCCATGCGCAACCGGCACATCATTCTTGGGAGAACGCAGGAAGCCGCAAGTCGGAATCTTCGGCAGCTTGCCGCCTTCATGGCTGAGCATCGCGAGACGCTGGACTGGATTCCGCCTCGGGGTGGACTGACCGCTTTTCCCTGGCTAGTGAGTGGAGAGAACAGCCGCGCCTTTTGCCAGGCTGCTGCGGAGCAGGGCATTCTGCTTGCACCCGGGGATTGCTGGGATGCGCCCTCGCATTTTCGCCTCGGCTTTGCAAAGATGACCGAGAAATTTCCCGAGGCCCTGGACCGGCTTCGAGAATTTGTTAGGAGTTGGTCAGCCGCCAACGTAACGAGGGTGTAGCGAAATCTGGTTCCACGTGCGTTGCGTTCTCGTCGCCTCCAAGCCACGCAATGTGGTGCCGGTAGTCGATCTCTTATTTCGCGACGAGAGGAATTCAGGTGCGCGCGGCGGAGGCCGAACGGGTTTCTTCGCGGCCCCAGAGCGCGCTGTGGAAGTGGATGCACTCGAGCGCGCGGTCGATGGCTACGTTCAGCTCGCGCGCATATTTTACTTCGCGGCCTTTGGCTAGCCGACGCCGGGCTTCTTCGGGGCTGAACCAGGTGGGATGGCGCTGGGGTTCATCGGCGCGGCGCAGTTGGTGGACTTGCATCAAGAAAGCTTTGACTACGAATTCCTGCACTCCGCCGGGCTGCCAGAAAACACCTTTCGAGTGAATGTAGAGATGAAAGTGCCGCGGCTCGATCGTGCCGATGGCTCCGGCCTCTTCGGCGGCTTCGCGTTCGGCGGCCTGGCTGTGCGAGAGGCGCGCTTCGGGCGAGCCTTTGGGGAAAGTCCACTTATTGCCGCCGTTGGTGTTGACCAGCAGGAACTCGACGGCATTGCCCCGGCGGCGGAAACAGACTGCGGCCACCTGTAGCGGCAGAGATTTCGAAGCGCGGGCTGAAGCCATGGCAGCGATCTCCTGCCTATAGGTTACTCGGGAGATATTTCACGAATGTTAAATGTGCAACAAAAATTGTGCACCGAGGTAACCAGTTACCAAATTGGGCGCGCCCGGCTTTTGTAGCTGTCGATTGGGAGGAGAATGACGTGGAGGTAGCGCCGCTGTCTCGGCCGGCAGGATGACGGCGCTACACTCGCCGCATAGACGGAGATTGCGGCTCCGGTGGCGTCTTTGCCGCAATAACAGCAAGCACGGAGCGTTATCATGCCCCGGAGACCATTCTCCACGAGGGGCCGATACATTTTCGCAAGGAACCGAACGGCTTCTGTTGGCCTACCGCCAGCCGAGAATGTACTTTGTGGGCACTCCCGCCGCAAGACCCGTGAACTCCGCTCGGTGCATAGTCAAAGCACACAAACCACGTGCTTAAATGGAGACCGAGGTGGGCAGGGCAAGCCGCTGGAACACGCTACGCGCGCTCCGAGTCCCGACTTGGTACAAGAACTCAAAGCGCTAGTTGGGGTCAGGCGGGGCGGTCCCAAGTCAGTCAGATTGCCGGGCACGGACGCATCCTGGGCAGGGATCGTTTTTTACATAACGAAAAAAGCGCGCGCGCCCTCGGTTGGTCCAGTAGGGACTTCCGTAGTCGTCGATTCCCGGCCCTCTGGTCATGAGGCTGAAGAAGACGTGCCGCGAGGGTCGGATAACAATTCCCACGTGCCCGTGCCACACCACCAGATCACCAGGCTGCGGTTGCGAGACTTGTTGAAAGCCTTCGACTCCGAGATAGAGATCGGAGGAACTGGCATAGGAATAAGCAAAGCCCGCTCGTTCGTAGATGGCATGAACCAGATGCGAACAATCACGCACGGAGCGTTGACGAACTTTCGGATCAAGCGCGGCCGCGATTACCGACAAACGATCGTCCTGGCTCAGGGTCCGATCGGGCTTTGGTGCATAACTCCCAGTCGTGTTTGGTCGTACGGGGCTGGATGCGTTACTGCGCGCAGGTTCTGCGCCTGCCCGTGCCAGACTTAGGGCAAGTCCGAAGATTAGGAGTCTTGTGCCGGTTTTTGCCCGAGTCGGCATAGTTTCATTTTGATGCCGGTTTCCATCGCTGCGTAGATTACCGTTGTGCAGGTGCTGATAAAACGAATGGATTGCTCCCGGCGATGCGCGGCCCTCCACAACCTCCGGGTAATATTTGACCTCGCACCGACTGAAAAACTGCTGACATAGGCGAAACCGTGCGGATGGAGCAATACCACTCCGGCTACGTCACTAAGTCCTTTGCTTTAGAGATTTTGCTATCTCAGCTGTTAAGAAAAACCCTGTTTTGCGGGGAAAGTTGCAGGTCACGATGGCACCGTAGTAATGGCGAGAATCGGCCCTGTCGAAGCCATCGCCCTGGAACCATCTCATTGATGCCTCCTGGATCAAGGGGCTGAGACTGTTCATTCGTAAAGTCTCAGCTAGGCTGGCCGATATCTTCTCCATGAAGAAGACCGCCCATCCCGTATGTTCGTGAGGAGTTCCTCATCATCTTGGCGAGCTTCGTTAGTTAGTCCGGCAAAGAGGTATCGTGTTGATTCTCACCCAGTGGAAGTTGAAGCCGGCATGCGGCACGGCATTTTTCTTGATCTGCTCCTGCTTCAGACTCGCGCAAAAAACCGCCCCGGCGCAGCATCGAAGATCTCCGAGCACCGATTTTGCTTCAAGGGATCTCGAGTTACTCATGGATCTTAGGGTCACGACCGCGTGGCTTTCCAGTGACAAGCTCTCGAAGTTCCCAGAATTCCCGTCGAGCCGGGCCGGACGGTCTTTGGATTTTGGGGTCGGTAAACATTAACGAAGAAATTCGGGGCGGGCGGGACGTGGCCGTGTAGACAAAGAACAGACCGCAAGCGAAAAGGCGCCATGCTTCGGGTGGGTCAGGGATGACAGGTTGGGGCCATGCGAGCTTCGCGAAAATTCTCCATACTCGGCGTCGGCCTGCTTCTTTGCACTCTGGGTCCGGCTGATGCTCAACAGAGCGAGGAGTATCGGGTGAAAGCCGCGTTTCTTTTTCACTTCGCGCAGTTGGTCGAGTGGGCTCCCGAAGCCCTGGGTGGCGATGAAGATCCTGTGACTCTTTGCACGTTCGGCAAAGACCCTTTTGCCGGCGATCTGGAAACCACTGTGCGGGGCAAATCCGTCGGTACTCGGGCTCTCCGCATTCGCCATGTGAGGCAGTTGCAGGAGATTCCGGGTTGCCAGTTGCTTTTTGTCGGCGGCCACGAGCACAAAGAATTAACGCTGTTGCTGGCGACGTTGAAAGATGCGCCTATTCTCACCGTGGGCGAGAGCGATGATTTCGCCAAGCTGGGCGGGATGATCGGCTTCTGCATGGAGAACAACAAAGTTCGCTTTGATATCAACATCGACGCTGCAACCCGGGCGAAGTTGAAGATCAGTTCGCGGCTCCTGCTTCTGGCCAAGAGTGTGATCGGGAATCATTCCTAGAGGAAATTCGGAAGAGACCATGTTATTGAAGCACGCTTCGATCCAAACCAAATTGACGCTCCTGATCCTGTTCGCCAGTATTTTCGCCCTGGTTCTGGCGGTCGCCAGCTTTGGCCTCTACGAGCGTTCCAATTTCCGCCGCGACCTTGCCCAGGAACTTTCTACTCTTGCCGATACTTTAGGTGCCAACACCGCTGCCTCGCTCGCCTTCGACGACCCGAATAGCGCAGCCGAAATGCTGAGCGCACTTAAAGCCAACCCGAATATCGAAACCGCCTGCCTGTATAAAAACAGCCGCGAGATTTTCGCCACTTATCACCGAGCCAGCCTCCCCGCCACTCCGGGACTGGCGGCTCCGCGGCCCGACGGAGCCTACTTTCAGGCCCAGTCGCTGACTTTGTTTCGGGCGGTTTACTTGAACGGAGAAAAAACCGGCTCTATCGCAATCGTCTCCAACTTGGGCGCCTTTCGCTCCAAGATGATTCAGTACTTGAAGATCGCCGGCATGGTGCTGGTATTCGCCAGCCTTATCACTTCTCTCATCTCCGCCCGTCTGTTGCGCACGATCACCAATCCGTTGCTTCATCTTGCCGACGTCGCAACGCGCATCTCGCAGGAGGAGAATTACTCCCTGCGCGTCGAGCAACTCGGCTCGGACGAAATTGGAAAGGTCGTCGATTCCTTCAATCAAATGCTGGAGCGCGTGCAACAGCGCGATCTTGCTTTAGTCTCCCTCAACGACGACCTCGAGCTTCGCGTGAAACAAAGAACCTCCGCCTTTGAAAAAGCTCGTGACGTCGCCGAAAAAGCCAGCCAGGCCAAGAGCGAGTTTCTGGCCAACATGAGTCACGAGATCCGTACTCCTCTCAACGGCATCATCGGCATGACCGAACTCGCTCTCGACACAGCCTTGACGCCGGAACAAACCGAATTTCTGCAGACGGTCCGCTTCTCATCTGATGCGCTGCTGGGAGTAATCAATGACGTTCTGGATTTCTCCAAGATCGAAGCCGGCAAAATCGACCTGGAAGACACCGACTTCAATCTGCGGGATACCGTCGAATCCACCGTTCGGTCCCTTGCGGTCCGCAGCAACGAGAAAGGCTTGGAGCTCGCCTGCGCCATGGCTCCCGATGTGCCTGAATTCGTGCGGGGGGATTCCACTCGTCTGCGCCAGGTAGTCACTAATCTCATCGGCAATGCGATCAAATTCACCGAGCGGGGGGAAGTGGTCTTGTCTGTGAAGAAAAACGACGAGCAGAGTTCTGCCGTGGCCGACTCCTGCCTCTTTCATTTTATCGTCTCCGATACCGGCATCGGCGTGCCGGAGGGCAAACGAGAGATGATCTTTCAACCCTTTTCCCAGGCCGACACCTCCACCACTCGCAAATATGGCGGCACCGGCCTTGGCCTTACCATCACCACCCGGCTGGTACAAATGATGGGTGGAAAAATCTGGCTCGATAGCAAGCTTGGCGAAGGATCGCAGTTTCACTTCACAATGCTGTTCAAGTCTTCGAAAATGACGAGCCAAACCGCCGCGGGTCCGTCTCCTCTGCTGCGCGGTGTAAAAGCTCTGATCGTGGACGACAATCAAACCAATCGCCGCATCCTCGACGGAATGTTTGCCCACTGGGGCATGAAACCAAAGTCAGTCGAAAGCGCGGAGCTGGCGCTGGCTGAACTTTCCGCCAATCTCGAATCCCTTGACCCCTACGAACTGATCGTTACTGACATGCACATGCCCGGAATGGATGGCTTCGATCTGGTCGATTGCATCCGTAAGAGCCCCGGCTTGACTAACGCTAGGATTATGATGCTGACCTCCGGTGCACATCGCGGAGATATGGAGCGCTGCAAGTCCTTGGCAATTTCAGCATTTTTGTCCAAGCCCATCCGCCAGAGGGAATTGCGAGATGCGCTGGGGCGCGTCCTTGCGGCCAGTAATCCTCACTCAACAACCGCCGCACCGGCGCCCTCTGCAGCTTCAACGAAATCAACTAGAAAAGGAAAAATGCTCAACATCTTGCTTGCGGAAGACAACCCGGTGAATCAAAAAGTTGCCAAGCGCATGCTGGAGAAGAGAAATCACCAGGTAGTTGTCGCAGGCGATGGGAAGCAAGCTCTGGACGCATTGGGAAAGCAGATCTTCGACCTCGTCTTTATGGACGTGCAAATGCCTGAGATGGATGGCATGGAAGCCACCGCCAGTATTCGCGATCGGGAAAAGTCTACCGGCGCACACCAGACCATCATCGCTCTTACCGCTCACGCCATGAAAGGAGATCGCGAACTCTGCATCGCCGGCGGCATGGACGACTACCTCACCAAGCCAATTCGCCCTGACGAGTTAGACGCCATTCTGCGCAGATATTCGGGAACGGAAGCTCCAGCGAAATCGCTCGTTGCTACGAGCGGAACCTGACCATTCGAATGGTTCCGGGTAGAGCACGACTTAGCAGGTTTGCAAAAACCTTGATGGGACGTCTCCAGCAGCGAGCCGCGTCCGAGCGAACAAACCAGCGGCAGTGTTGTCGGCTCGTCGTTCCCAGCGACTCAGACCAGCTTGGTCTTCGAAAGCGGCATCTCCCGAATGCGCTTGCCGGTAGCGGCGTGGATTGCATTGTAAAAGGCCGGAGCAAAGGGCGGCACTCCCGGTTCGCCCACGCCGGCGGGCGGCGCATCGGTCTCGACAATGTAAACGCTGGTTTGCTTCGGGCCGCTATCCATGCGCACCAATTCGTAGTCGTTGAAGTTGCTTTGGTTTACGACTCCGTTGCTCACGGTAATCTCGCTCATCAGGGCGAGGCTGGCGCCGAAGTTCGCCGCTCCCTCAAACTGATTGCGAACATTATCGGGAGCGACGACAGTCCCGGCATCGACTGCGGTCCAGACGTTGGGAATCCTCACCTGCCCGTCGCCGTCCACTTCCACCTCAACCACAGTAGCCACGTATGTAAGGAAGCTGCGATGAGCGGCGATGCCGAAACCGTGCCCTTTTCCGTTGTGCCGCTTTGCCCAAGCCGACTTTTCCGCCACCATCTCCACCACGCGACGCAGGCGGGCCGTGTCCAGGGGATAAAGCTTCTGATCGTCGGGCCGATCCGGCCTGGCTTCCAGGGGAACGATGCGCGGCGGCCCAATCAATTCGAGCAGATACTCACCGGAATCTTTATTGGCAGCGTTCGCGAGTTCATCGGCGAAAGAGTGAATCGCGAATGAATGATAGACATTGGCCACGCTGCGCAGCCATCCAATGCGCACATGCGCGTCGGCGGGGCCGTTTTCGGCGCGATGATTGGGAATGTCGAAGGGTAAATTATTCCAGCCTAGCGACATTTCGCTGAGAGCGTACTTGGCATTCACGTCGAAGGTCGAAGCGATCGGTGGATAAACTGTGCGCTGCAGCCACGCAGTCGGCTTGCCGTCTGCTCCAACCGCTGCCTTCATATACATGGCAGCGGTGGAGTGATAGAAATCGAACTGAATATCGTCTTCGCGCTTCCATACAACCTTCACCGGCTTGCCCAGTTGTTTAGAGAGGACGGCGGCTTCTGCCACTTGATCGGGCTTCGATTTGCGACCGAAGCCTCCTCCGAGCAAGGTGACGTGGCAGGTGACATCTTCCTTCTTAATCCCCAATACGCCGGCAATCGTTTCTTGCACGCCTTGCGGGTTCTGCGTTGGCGCCCACGCCACGACTTTTCCATCACGGTACTCAGCAACAGCAACCGGAGGCTCCATGGAGGCATGCGCGAGATGAGGCGTGTAATATTCCGCCTCGATGATCTTGCCGCCCTTGGCAAATTCCGCATCCACATCACCCACATTGCGTACTACCTTGCCCGGCTGTCGAGAGGTCGATTCGAGTGTCTTGCGAAATTGGTCAGAATTGTAGACCGCGTGCGGACTAGCTTCCCAATCAATCTTCAAGGCCTTGCGCCCCTGGAAAGCAGCCCAGGTATTGTCGGCGATTACGGCCACGCCGCCCAGCGGCTGAAAGTGATGCGGCGGCTTGAAGGTCTCGATGGTCAAAGTCTGCTTGACGCCACGAACCTTGAGCGCAGCCTTGTCGTCATAGGATTTAATCTTCTGCCCTAGGACCGGCGGATGTTCGATTGACGCATAAACCATGCCCGGCATCGTGGCATCCATGCCGAACTCAGCTTTGCCGGTAACGATGTCTGGGAGATCGAAGAGAGCATTATCTTTGCCGATGTAGCGCCACTCCGCGCGGCTCTTGAGTTTCACGTCTTCTTTTTTCGGAACCGGGAGTTTAGCGGCAGATGCCGAGAGTTCCCCGTAGCCGAGTTTGCGCCCGCTGGCTTTGTGCACCACGTATCCCGGCTCCGTGCTGCAATCTTTTTCCGGCACGCTCCACTTCTGGGAGGCAGCGGTGATCAGCATGGCGCGGCCCGTACCGCCGACCTGGCGCATCTGCTCGAAGAAAGTTCGCACCGAGTGCGAACCATCGGTATCCTGGTCGCCGTACTTCTCGTCGCCGAGAGCCTGCTGAATTTTTACCTTGGACCAATCGGCATCGAGCTCGTCCGCCAGCACCAGCGGCAACGCCGTGCGGCTGCCACAACCCATCTCGGAGCGCGAGGCGATGATCGTTACCGTTCCATCGCTCGCAATGCTGAGAAACATGTCGGGCTGGAAAGCAGCCGGGGCATCGGTGGGAAGGCCTGCCCAAAGCGGCTTCGGAAGTACGCTCATGCCCAGCACAAACGTGCCGGCCGCAAACGAGCTTTGCAGAAATCCGCGCCGGCTTACATTTTGGATTGGGTTCATGCCATCTCCTTCGCGGCCTTATGAATCGCCGCCCGAATGCGCTGGTATGTTCCGCAGCGGCAGAGATTGCCCGCCATCGCCTCGTCGATCTGCGAATCCGTGGGATTGTGGTTTTGCTTCAGAAAAGCAATCGCCTGCATGATCTGCCCGGTCTGGCAGTAGCCGCATTGCGGCACCTTGATTTCCATCCACGCCTTCTGCACGGGATGCAACCCATTGGCGGAGATACCTTCGATCGTGGTGATGCTGGTCCCGCCGATTTCTTTCATCGCGACCGAGCACGAGCGCACCGCTTCTCCATTCTGATGAACCGTGCACGCTCCGCATAAAGCCATGCCGCAGCCGAACTTCGTGCCGGTGAATCCCGCCACATCGCGCAGATACCAGAGCAGCGGCATATCGGGATCACCGTCGTAGGTTTTTTCCGTTCCATTCACTTTGAAGCGGATCATTTTATCCTCGCGCTCTCCTGACCTATATTGGCGACGCCTCCATCCTAATCATCTGCGTCGCCGGGTTCAAATCCGTAGGCCATGGCTTGTACTTTCGAGCCGCAGAGTTCTAGCAGTTTAGTGAATAAGAAGGACAGCGCTGGAACTTCGGCCTCGCGGCGCACTAAACATGGCAGGCCGCAATGGGCGTGGACAATTAAGCGTTTCGCTATTTGTCGGACGGCTGCTCAAAGCGCCGATTCACGCGGAGATCGGGAGTCGGCTTCAATTCGCCGGTTACGGTTATGGAGAAGTTCTGTTCATAGGGTGTTTCGTCCGGCCCCTCGACTCTGAGCCGAACCGTGAAATCAGCTGCTCTCGTATAACAGTGAGAAACTTTGGGCCCTTCCGAGATAGTTCCGTCGCCGAAGTCCCAGTGATAGCTGAGCGCCGCCACGCCATCAGGACGCGCTGGAGCTGAGAAAGCGATTGTCTCCCCAGCCTTCGAGTGAGCAGGGACTTGGGCGCTGACAGCCGGAACGGCCTTGGCAACAGCAGTGTCAACCAGCTTGATAACCAGCGCCGATTGCGGCGATTGATTCTGAATTCGGATCGCGCCACCTTCAAGAGCAAAGGACGCGCTTGAATCCATTACTCCCGTTGCCACCATCGTAGAACTGGCCGCGAGCCCGAGGTCACTGAGGCTCAACGAGCGCGAACGTGGCTTGCCGGACCAGTTGAAAACGGTCAGCATGCTTTGGCGCGGGCTCTGCCGGAGCAGGAAAAGACTGGGCTGTTCATCCTCCGGGTCATAGCTCATGAGATCTACAGGCGTAGAGGCTCGCCCGGCCTTGGCCATGTTCAGCAAGTCTCGATTTTCCACGAGCGCCAGGCGATCTTTTTCACGGTTGAGCAGCAGCAGGTCATCGCCGATTTCGTACATGCCACCAGCGATCGCAGAAAGTGCGATTGAAGTCTGCGCCGTTGCCAGCGTGTGGGAAGAACGCTCATTTGAGCTTTCCACCAGGTATGTGTCGGTGACGTTGAAAGCGTCCGGGTCATTGATGAAGAAGTTACCGTTCATGTAGAAGCGGGCGGCGATGCCGGGAGCGGCAGTCTTCGATCTCAGAAAACTGTGCCCTGTGTCGGCGGAGACGCGGCCCGTGTCCACGATCCCGACCGGATTGAGCATGGGACTCCCGTCTTTGTCGAGGATCACGTCGTCGCCCACGGTGTCGCGGATCACCTGCAATCCGATACGCTGGGCTTCGAGTGCGGTCGTATTTGGCCGGTAGTAGTAGCCCTCGATTGCCGTTGTATCCATGAAGTCCATTTTGATGAAACGAACTCCCCACTCCCGAACCAAAGTCTTATACGTTTCGCGCAAGTATTCCTGCGCGCCGGGGTTCGTCGTATCCAGTGCATAAAGCGTGTCAACACCCTGCCTCCACAGATCCTCGAGAGGAATCGGCTGGCCCCCGGCATTGTGGACCAACCAATCTTTGTGATGTTCGTAGACCCAGGCGCGGCTGCTTACCTCGAATGGCGCGGTCCAGACGCCAACGGTCAGGCCATCCTTCAAAATATGATGGGCCACAAAGCGCATGCCGTCCGGGAATTGCGTTGCGTTGGTGGTGACATACTCGCCGCGAGCGTATTGATAGCCTTCATCGATCTGGAAAAACTTGTAGCCGATCGATTTCAAATGCTGCGCCAGCCAATCGGCGTTCGCCAGCGTCTCGCCTTCGTTAATCGCGGCATAGTAAGCGGTCCAGCTCCACCAGCCAATGGGAATCTCACTCGAAACGCGCGCCTGATGCAGTTGTCGAATTGCGGAGCCATACGCGCGCAGTTGCCCGAGGTAGTCCGGACCTGCAGCGAACATCAGTCGTTCAGAGCTCATCTCTTCGCCGGGATTTAGTGGAAGACTCAGTTCGATCCGGTCGCTTTTGAGACCTTTTTTTTCTAGAGAGTCCGCTTCACTGAGATCCTTCTGAATCTCTGTGGTTCCTGTCGAGTCGGCGGTATACGAAGCAGCTCTGCTTTCAGCGCCTTTGCCTTCGGTCTGAAGCCGCAAAATAGTCAGGAAGCGATCCGATGTTAGCGCGCCAAGGAATAGGCTCTGCTTCGTCTGCCGGTTATAAATGAGTTGGCTTCCGACTCCGCGGTGCAGGCCACCGGGAGCATTCCCGAGATCGTAGATCACCAGGTCGGGCCAATCTTCGCTGAAGCTATCGGAGAGAACTCGCTCATCCGAGGGATGCCCGCCCAGGTTAACGATCGAGTCTCCCATCGCCTCAATGCTGCGGATTGCCTGCACCGAGATCACTTTACTAGTTCCGTTTCTGACACGTACTTGAACGGAGCCGTCGGGGCTCTCGGCGTAAAGCCGCAGCACGTAGATAAGATCGGGACTACCGCTTAGTCCGCTGTTGGTGACTGTCAACTCTTTACCGGCACCAAGCGCGTCGCTAAATGTAGATTCGGAAACCGAATGGGAAGGATAGCTACCGGCACGCCGCCACGAGTGATCGACTAGCGCAGCTACGCTTGCCTGCAGCACAGATGGACTACTGACGAGTCCGAATTGATACGATCCATCCTGCGGATTGACTGTGACAGACAGGCTGCTGTTTGTCAGTTGTTGGGCCGAGGACGGCGCTGCGCCAAGTGTCATCAGGACTATAGTCGTGCACACGATCCTGCACAGGACTGCGCAGGCTTTGAGCGGGGGTTCGAGCGCGCTGCGCGCGATGGTTAGCTTTTGGATCAATCGTGAACAGCTCATGAGTTCACTCCATCTTCAATGGCTTCTAGAACAGCAATGTCGATTCTAGAAAGAAAACTTGAGCGCAAATTGTATCTGCCGCGGTGGCCGGGCAGCGGTTAAGTTGCCGAACTGTGGTGTTCCGAGAATGGTTGCGTTGTTTCCATTTTGCGGCCCGCTTTCCGCGAACAGAAAGTTAGTGTGGTTCAGAAGATTGAAAAACTCCGCACGAAATTCTAGTTCGGTCTTTTCGGATGTATGGAAAAACTTGAACACGGAGAAGTCCCAGGTTTTGTATCCCGGCGACTGAATGGTGTTGCGGCGAACGTCACCGAAGGAGCCCTCAGGCGGATCCATAAATGCGCAAGTGTTGAACCACGCTGTCGGCGTATGAATTTTGTCGGGAGCGAGTCCACCCTGCGACGCCAGGACCTGGCATCCGGGAAATTCCGTGTTGCCCGGCACAACGCCCGCACGGTTTGGGTCTCCGACCAGGTCAGGGCGTTGGGAAACGCCACCGGCGCCTCCGTCCGCATTGGCGAAGTTCCCGTTCGCGTCGAGCACTGTGTACCAGTTGCCGGTGGAAAGCGAAACAATGTTTGCAATCTGCCAGCCTCCCACTACCTGGTTCTCGAGACCACTTGCGTCTCCGAGGAGGCGTTTGCCGTGGCCGAAGGGAAGCTCATAAATCGAGTTGAAGACGAAGCGGTGGCGCACGTCGAAATCAGAATTGCCGTATTCGGCTTGCGGATCGCGGAAGTAGCGGAAGTCACTGTTGTTCTGCGTAGGACCAAGGTTCGCGTTGGAGGCGATATCCAGCGAATGGGCGTAGGTGTAGGACCCCTGGAACTGGAGACCCTTCGCAAAGCGCTTTTCGAAACTTGCCTGGAGCGAATTGTAGTTGGACGAACCAGACGAGCGGAACCAGTCGATGCCGGTATCAAAAACCGGGCTGCAGAACTGAGGATTCGCAAGGGAACAAGGAGCGGGTGATCCGATTATGGTCGCAGACACCGGACGCCGCGGGGCGGTGGCGTCATTCGGATTCGGGTCAGGCGCTGCCTGGTTGCCGTTGAAGAAGGTATATAACTTTGTCCCTTTGGAACCTGCATAGGTCAGCGTGAACACACTATCCGCGGGGAGTTGATGTTCGACGCTCAAATGCCACTGCTGCATGTAGGGCGTGCGCAGGTTTTTGTCGACGGAGAAAAAAATGGGCGTGTTGGGATTCACCAGCGAGTTGGCGGGGAAGCCGTTGGCCAGAGCGGGAATCTGAGTTACGCGGCAATCTCCGGCGGTGGCGTTGGCCGTGGGCGCGCTACAGGGCGCAATGAACGATTGGTTGGTGAAGAATGGCGGATTAAATCCGGGACTCGGATTCGAATACGGACCATTCTCCTGCCCGCCGTAGAAGATTCCATAGCCCGTTCGCAGCACGGTCTTCGGAGTGAACTGCCACGCCAAGCCGATGCGTGGCGCGAAATTATTAAGGTCCGAGTCGATCAGCCCGCGGCTGCCGGTGGCGCTGATCTTAACGTACTGCGCAATGAAAGGCGTGAGTTGCGCCGTTTGCCCTTTCGGCACAAAGATCGTCGGATTGGTGGGATCGCTGAGGTCGAAGTTACCTACATCGTTGAAGCGATCGGATACGGTGCCAAAAAGTTCGTAGCGCAAGCCAAGATTCAATACCACCGTGGGCGCGATCTTCCAATCATCCTGGCCGTAGAACGCAAATGTGTTGCGGAAGTAGTCCACATTGTGAAGGTTGTTGATGCTGCCGCCGCTGGTAAGCCCTGCCAGGAAGGAGGCGAAGCCGGTTCCGCCGCTACCGATTGCCGCCGGATTATCAGTCAGCGTTGGGTCAAAGTTGAGCGTTCCGCGCGCCGCGGCGGGTTGAAAAATTGTGAACTCTTCCCGCCGGATCTCAGTTCCGAATTTCAAGGTGTGGCGTCCGCGCACCCAGGTCAGGTTCTCGGAGAGAGTGTAGGAATTCTGCAACTCGACCGAAGGCAGGAACGTGGGACTGCCGAGGGTGGCGACGTCGCTAAATATCAGTTGTGGGAGCCCGCCAATGCCCGGCGAAAAAGGAACTCCTGGAAAATCGATGTTAGGTTCAGCCGAGACGTTGGTGTTCGCGTTGAGTTCGAGCCGATGGGCATTCACGCGGTTGTAGCCGAGGCGGAATTCGTTGATCAACTCAGGTTTGAAAATGTGCGTCCAACTTGTGGCAAAGCTGCGGTAGGAGAAATCTTCCTGGCCGCTGAAGAATCCGCCGCCATCGGCCAACCCACCGAAAGTTCCCGGAATCGAGCTGGGTTGGTTTTCGAAGCTGAAGCGGAAGAAAGCATTGTCCGCGTCGGAGAATTTCTGGTCGACCCGAACATCGAAGTTGTTGCGAGTTTCCTGGCGTACAGGATTAGCGACGAAGTTGTTCCCGCTCGAGTTGATCGGTCCCGCCGCTGGATACAACGCCGCTAGCCGCAAAGCCAACGGATCTAGCGACCCGCCGCCGGACACGACTGGCGTGGCTGGGATAACGTTGAGAGGCTTCCCTGTTCCGTCGTATTGGAAGGGTACGCCGCAGGTTGGCTGCGCCAGCTTGGCGTCGAAAATCTCGCCCGCATAGGTGGGACGATTATTGCAATCCAGTATCGGTGCACCGCCGGTGCCGACCTCTTGAGTGCTGTAATCAATCAGGCTGGAGAAATCGCCGGTCCGCCATGCCGTCGGCGGAACGAATGCAACCTGAGTTTGTGCCTGGCGCACGCGGTAGCCCTCGTAGTCCACAAAGAAAAATGTGCGTCCCCGGCCATCGTAGAAGTGGGGCAGCATGACCGGTCCGCCGAAGGTCGCGCCAAACTGGTTTTGCTTGTAGGGAGGAACCGGACCCGGAGGATCGAAATAGTTCCGCCCGTCCAACAGGTTGTTGCGAAGAAATTCCCAAGCCGAACCGTGAAGCTGGTTGGTTCCGGACTTGATGACCGCGTTCACGATCGCCCCATTGCCGCGCCCAAACTCGGCGCTGTAAGCGTTGGTCTGAACCTTGAATTCTTGCAGCGCCTCGACTGGAGGCTGAATCACAAAGTTCGTTTCATTGAGCAGATCGGGCAGGTTCGAATTGTTGTCCACTCCGTCCAGCAGGAAATTATTCTGCAGCGACCGTGCTCCATTCGAGCTGAAGCCGTACCCACCCTCATCGCGCGCG
This sequence comes from uncultured Acidobacteriaceae bacterium, assembly GCA_963789875.1. GTDB lineage: Bacteria > Acidobacteriota > Terriglobia > Terriglobales > Acidobacteriaceae > Sulfotelmatobacter. The sequence continues at coordinate 236,846 of CAWBMI010000006.1, forward strand.
CCCGGTTCACTCGGCGCCGTGCCCGCGCTAAGCAGGGCTAGTTGGGCGAAATTTCTCCCGTTGAGTGGCAGGTTGCTCACCCGCTTCTGGTCCACGACCTGTCCCAGCTCTGAAGTCTCAGTCTCAAGCAGTGGCGCAGCACCTGTTACCAGGACCTCTTCGGTCTGCCGCCCGACCTGTAGGGCGATGTTGATGGCGATGCGCCCCTGCACATCGAGCTGGACAACCTCTGATACCGCCTTCTTGAAGCCGGTCTTCTCTACCGTGATTTTGTACCGCCCGATGTGCAGTGGACTCGCGACATATTCTCCGTCGTCGTTGGTGGAGAGGGTCATTTGGACGCCACGATCCACGTCCTCTATCGCGACTTTCGCGCCCTGAACCACGGCGCCGCTCGGGTCGCGCACCAGTCCCACGATCGTTCCTGCATCCTTTTGCGCCCATAACGGAGTAGCGCAGCCAATGGCTATCAGAAGAAAGAGCGCCGCAACGGTTTGTCGGACGTGAAGTGAAACGGGCATGCCGAGCCTCCTAAAGTTGTGTGCAACAACCGCCGGACTCTTAAGTTCGTGGTGATATGGTGTTGTGAAAGTTTACGAACGATTACTTTTACTTCCGTTTTGTCAAGTTTGTCAACTGGAATCGCTTCCTCCCTGCCGCGAAAATCCCCTAGCCTTTGAAGGGCGATGCGCCCCGGTCCAGCACGTTCCACTGCTGCCGCATAAAGCTGGAAAGCGCGCTGCCATCGCGAAAGGCTTCGGTACCGCCTTCCTTAGTGGTGGAGTACGCTCCCGCCAGGTTGGCGAAGGCCAGGCAATCATCGAGTTTTGCCCCCTGCAAATATTGGTGGATGAAGCCGGCATCGAAACTGTCGCCGGCGCCCACATCGTCTACAGATTTCACGCTGGGAGGCGCCAGGCTCCACTGTTCCTCGCCCTTCCGGCAGATCGCAGCCGAAGTGCCCCGCTTCACTACCACTATCTTGGCGTATTGAACCAGCTTGTTCAGGGCTTGCGCCAGGTCGTCCGTATGCGCGATTTTCTTCGCCTCACGATCATTGGGAAGAAAAATGTCGACATGCTTGAGAACTTCCAGCAGGTCTGCCTCCCATTTGTTCTCGGGGTCGTCATTGGTATCCATCGATGTGGTGAGGCCCGCAGTTTTTGCCCGGCGGAACAAGTCCCCAATTCGCGGGCGCAGGGCACGGTGCAGATAGTAAGACGAGAGGTGCAGGTGCCGCGCGGAAAGAACGTAATCGATGTCGATATCCGAGTACCGCATCTCGAACATAGTGCCCGGAAAGGTAAGAATGTAGCGATGCTGCTGGTAAGGCAAAGCAACCGTTAATCCCGTGGGGGTGCGACCCGCGGTTTGCTGCACCCGGCTTACATCAACTCCGGCTGGGGTTAACCTTTCCAGCGCCATCTTCCCCAGCGCATCGCCTCCAGTTTTCGAGACGAAACCGACCTTGGTTCCAAGCGAGGCCAGGTTGTGAGCAAATATTGCGGACGAACTACCCAGGGTGAGAGCCAGCCCGGTGGCCAACAACTCGCGATCGAGAACCAGTTCCTTCGGCAGCCCGTAGAGGATCAAGTCCAGGTTGATCTCGCCGACCACGCAGACATCGAGTTTCGCCATCTTCGCCTCCGCTCTAAAGCGCGCTCCGCTGCCGCCCGTACATTCGTATGCGTTCGTTTGATAACGTTTTGTTTCGTTCACACTATTGCTTTCGTCTCTGCTTCCTGTCAAGCGCAAAACGCAAATCCGCGTGATCCGCTACACCGTTAACTGCGAAAGTATCCGGGTAGCGAGTTCGTTGAGATCGATTGATGGCAGGGAGACGGGAGGCAGCTAGTTGGGCTCGCCGGCAAGTTCCGCAGGAATCATGACTCAGCAACAAGCTTGACAACTCCGGGCAATAGAAAGTAAAACGAAATTATTCGTAACACATCCAAACGTCTTTGGCTGGCGTCCAGATGGGGTAATTATAATCAGAGGGCCGGCGGCGACATGAAAAACCAAACTGATCGATGCATGAGATTAAGGCCGGAAGAAGTCAGGCGTGTGCGATCGATCGCGCTAACGTGCTGTATTTTGCTTTGCCTTGCGTTGCCTGCCTGGAATTCTGGGCGAAGTCGTCTGGCTCAAGAATCCACTTCTTCGGGCACTACCAAAGTCGCTCCTGTTCTTGAGATCCAAAGCTCAGTCCTGCGAATCGAATTCGATCACAACCTGCGCAGCCGCGTGGTTGCGTTATTTGGGGGAAGCCCCAACATCCTAGCCCCGTTTTCAGCGTCGGAAACCGTTGCCGGAGTTCGCACCTGGAGCGACTTCGCCATCAGTACAAGCCACGAAGAGCATGTGTCGGACGCGCTTGGCTCCGGCGAGCGGTTGTCCCTGACCGGCAAATCCGGCAGTCTTCGTTCCGGCAGTCTGCGCAAGGACGTCTCCGTCACGATTTATTCCGATTTCCCATCCATCGCGATCTTCGACGTCACTTACACGAACGAAGGGACTGCTCCACTTTTAATTCGCGGTTGGGCCAACGATCAATACTCACTGCCGGCGAACTCCGCAGCCCAGATCCCCGCATTCTGGTCCTATCAAAGCGGTTCGTATGAGAAGCGGCCGAATTGGGTGCTTCCTCTGCGCACAGGATTCAAACAGGACAATTATCTCGGCATGAACGCCAGCGACTACGGCGGTGGAACTCCGATTATCGATGTGTGGACTAAAGATGGTGGTCTCGCTGTCGGCCATGTAGAACCGGGCCCGCGCCTGATATCGCTTCCTGTCTCGATGCCCGACGCACGCTACGCTCGCGTTGCCGTGCGCTCAACCCGTGAGCGCACCTTGGATCCGGGCGAGAGCTTCCATACTCTACGCACCTTCGTCTCGGTGCATCAAGGGGATTACTTTCGCACGCTCACCGAATACCGTCGCCTCATGGTGCGCCAGGGATTTCAAATGGCTTCGGCACCCGACAGCGCATTTGGTCCGATCTGGTGCGCCTGGGGCTACGGCCGGTCAGTGCAACTCAAGCAGGTCTACGACACGCTACCGACAGTTAAGAAAATGGGCTTTGCCTGGGTCACCTTGGACGATGGTTGGCAGAACAACTACGGCGATTGGCAGCTTGACCCCAAGAAATTTCCTAACGGCGACGCCGACATGAAAGCCCTGGTTGATCGGATTCACGCCGAAGGTTTCAAAGCGCAGTTGTGGTGGTCGCCCTTGAGCGCTGTGCCGGATTCAAACTTACTCAAAGAACATCCTGACTTCATGCTGTTGAATCGCGATGGATCGAAGCGCAAGATCTCATGGTGGAATTCTTTTTACTTATGTCCATCTGATCAAGGGGTTGTGGAATATCACAAAGCGTTGGTTCGTAAAATCCTGGGAGAGTGGGGATTCGACGGCCTCAAGCTTGATGGCCAGCACATGAACGCCGTTCCTGCTTGCTACAATCCCGCGCATCATCATAAACGCCCGGAAGATTCCGTTGAAGCGCTGCCTGATTTCTTTCGGGAGATTTACGAAACGGCCCGCAGCGTAAAGCCGGATGCCCTGGTCGAATTTTGTCCCTGCGGCACTGCCTACTCGTTTTTCACCATGCCGCATTTCAATATGTCGGTAGCGTCCGATCCGGAAAGTTCGTTTCAGGTCCGCTCCAAAGGCAAAACCCTGAAGGCGCTTATGGGAGACAACATTCCTTACTTTGGCGACCACGTCGAGTTGAGCGACGACGCGATCGATTTTGCCTCTACCGTTGGAGTGGGCGGAGTGGTCGGTACGCAGTTCGTGCTGCCGAATCTTGTCAAGAAGCACAGCAAGTTCGACCTAACGCCGCAGCGGCAGACGATCTTTGAGAAGTGGCTGCAAATCTACAACAGCAAAATGCTATCGCGAGGCGAGTATCTCGGAGAACTCTACGATATAGGCTTCGATCTTCCCGAGACTCATGTTATCCGTAAAGATCAGGAACTTTACTATGCGTTCTTTGCCCGCCATTGGAGCGGAGCGATCGAACTTCGCGGTCTGCAAGATCGAACTTATCGCATTGTCGATTACGAGAACAACAAAGACTTGGGAACGCTACACGGTCCGAAGGCCACTCTCTCGGCTCAGTTCGATAAACATTTGCTGATCGAGGCTCGACCCGAATAACACTGCCAAAGCGGAACATTTTCCTAGACAACCGAGTGCCATGCGCGATAGAAGATGAAGTGCCAGCATAACTTTGTATGGACAGATCTGCCGTAAATCGGTTCGAAGTTTCTGAATGCTAAGCCCTGAATGCTAAACGAAGAGCGGCAAAGAGCGATCCTCGATCTGCTGCGGCGGGATGGTCGAGTCTTGGTCGTAGACTTGGCCAAACAGTTCCACACTTCCCAGGTCACCATCCGCAAGGACCTGGAGATCCTGCATGTAAAAGGACAGGTTCACCGCACCCACGGCGGAGCACTTCCAGCTCGCGATGGCGCCCTGGAAGACCCCACTTTGCGCGAAAAAGAGAAACTGCATCGCAAGGAGAAGCTGCAGATCGCTTCGGCCGCCGCGAAAATGGTTTCCGAGGGACAAGTCGTTGTCCTCGACTCCGGCACCACGACTACCGCCATCGCCCGCGCCCTCAGGAATTTTCAGAACCTGACCATCATTACCAACGCGGCGAATATCGTAGCCGAACTCTCCGGATCGGTGCTGGAAGTGATCTTGACCGGCGGGAGTCTGAGGAAAAACTCTTTTTCGCTGGTCGGTCCGCTCGCCGAAGAGACGCTCCATAAGTTGCATGCGGACATCCTTTTTCTTGGAGTCGATGGATTCGACGTTCAGTACGGGCTGAGCACACCCAACCTTCTGGAAGCAAAAGTAAATCGCGCCATGATCGAGATTTCGAAAGTGTCAGTGGCCGTGTGTGACTCCAGCAAATTCGGGAAGCGCAGCCTCTCGTTGATTGCTCCCACTTCTTCTCTACATCATGTGATCACTGATGCCGCGGTCCCCAAGGCAGACCTGAACGCGCTAAAGAAATCCGGAGTCCAAGTCACGATCGTCTAATTCGCGGGATAAATTTCCACGTAATCAAGCGCGGCTGGTTCCGCGGCGTCGGGAAAGTCTTCGATGCGAATCAGGTCGCCCGGACGCAGCGCCAGGCCTGTAATATGCCGTCGAGTGGACGAGTCCCCGTTCGACACGGTTGCGGGCAGCGACAAATCGGCAAACCACTCATCGACCAACTGATTTCCGACAAAGAGCTGGTATTTCGATACGCCGTTGTTCTGATCGAAGTATTCCACGTCGCGCCGAGGGACGAAATCCATACCAGCGCGAACGCAAAAGAGATGGTCAGTTTCACAGTTTCTGCCGGCTTCAAAATCGAGACGTGGAGTCGCGGGTCCACTATAACTTAAACGTTAACGTACACGTAGGGCAAATCTTGTGGCACAATGGTGGGCATGTTGAAAAGCGAGGCTACGCTGCGAATCAATATTTTCGAGCGGGGGAATCCGCGCTGCTCGGTGTGTGGACAGGAGTTCGGGAGCGAGGGTTTCGCGACCAGTCTCATCGAAGCATTCGTGCTTCACGTTCGACGCCGCCACTTGCACGACAATATCAGCCAAGCCGTTGCGCGCGGACATGTGACGCCAACTCCTGGAAGAATCGCCGGGGCGGGGACGCAGCAGCACTAGCTCTCTGGCGCGGTCCTCTTGCGGCTGTTCCACACGCCAATCAGAATTTCGGCGCCTGCGCTGGCTCTTCGACCGTGAGTATCTGGTTAGATGGCACGTCCCGCAACTCCTGCACAATACCCGACGGCCAACGGATTTCAATCAGATTTACCGAAGTATTCGACCCCAATCCAAAATGAACCGGGCCCGCGCTCGATGAGGCATAACCGGCCGCCGTCGATTTGTGATCATGCTGCGTGCCGCTCTTCGTCACCACTTTGATACGCGCTCCGATGCCATCGCGATTGCTCTTCATTCCCCGCAGCTTAAGCTCCAGCCAGTGATTTCCGCCCGGGCTGTCATTCATCCAGATTTCCGCCGGAGCTTTCAGGGCAGTCACGACGACGTCGACGCGGCCATCTCCGTTCAGATCGCCGATAGCGGATCCGCGGTGCCGCGCCGGAGGACGGGACGTCAGGCCAGCGTCAGCCGTTAATGCAGCGAACTTCATGCCGCCGAGATTGCGGAAGACTGTGTTCGGCTGCTCAACGGTGACGCGATTCGCCGACAGAAGAGACTGAACGTGACCTCGTGAAACGAAAATATCTTTCCAGCCGTCGTTATCAAAATCGGCAATCGTCGGGGAATAGCCAGCCATGGGCAGGCTCAGCTTGGTCATTCCGCTCTCTTCCGTTACTTCGACGAAATTTCCTTTGCCGGTGTTGCGATAGATAGGAAAAGTTTCCTTATCGAGCGCCACTACAACGATGTCGGGATACCCGTCGTTATCGAGGTCGCGAAAATCGACGCCCATGCCGGAGATAAAAACACCATCCTCGCGCAAAGCTACGTTGACTTCGAATCCCGCCTCACCAAACGAAGTGCCTTCGTTTCGAAAGAACGAATTTACTTCTTTGTCGTTCGCAATGAAGACGTCCATCTTGCCGTCGAGATCGAAATCGGCAGTCGCGCCTCCCATGCCTTTTCCTGGATGAGCACGCAGACCCCACTCAACCGACGCATCTCTGAAAGTGCCGTCTCCGTTGTTGATGAAAAGCTGGTTGGGAGTGGGCTTGTACATCTTTGGATTGCAGTAGTCAGCGTGACCGTCGATGGGGCACGATGGTTCGTGCTTGATATCCCACTTGATGTAGTTGATGACCAGCAGGTCGAGCAGGCCATCATTGTTCACATCCACCCAGACAGCGCCGACTGACCACAGTAGACCATACTTCGAATCAGGCTTATTCAGCCCGGCTTTTTCGGTTACATCGGTGAAGGTTCCGTCACGGTTGTTGTGATAGAGCGTGTTCTTGTAGACTCCGGCGACAAAAATATCTTCGTAACCATCATTGTCATAGTCGGCAACCGCTACGCCGATGTCGTAGCCACTGCCGGCAAGGCCGGCCTTCGCGGTAACGTCGGTGAAGTGGCCGCGGCCGTCATTCTCGAAGAGATGATTAGAATATTTAGGCGATGACTTGCGAAGGGTATTAATGTCGGCGCCGTTGGCAAAAAATATGTCGAGCTTGCCGTCGTTGTTGTAATCGAACACGGCTACTCCTCCAGCCATGGTTTCCGGTGCGTGGCGCTCGGAGGTTTCGCAGCTATCGAGTTCGAAATCAATCGGCTGATAGGCGAAATGGATGGGACTGACGCCGCTTGCGGGACCCCCTTGTGAATGATCAGTAAGCCCTGGTTGGATGACACGCCTCTCCGGATCTGAAACGCCGGAATTCTGGGCGCACACTAGCGGCGACAACATTCCCACGGAAAATGCCAGCGCCGTTACCCAGTGTCTCAACCGCATACGGCCAATTCACTCCGGCAGTGCGAGCGTGCCTTCGATCTCAAATTTCGCCTCCGCCTGCGGAGCGCCCGTTCCCGGCTGGCCGCCACCAACGGTGACGCGGTAGGCGCCGCGGGCGACAACTCGATCGCCCTTGTCATCGACCTCGCTCAAATCGCGGGCATTCAGTTCGAAGTGGACGTGCTTCGTCTCGCCCGCGCCGACATGGATTCGTGTGAAACCGCGCAGCGCGTGCAAGGGAGCCGTTGGAGACTTGGGAAAAGTCAGATACAGCTCCGCGACTTCGTCCCCGTCTCGCTGGCTCGCGTTCTTCACACCCACATCGACGTCAAGCGCGTCGCCAGCCTTCAGAGTGACGCTTGAAAGTTTCAAATCGCTGTATTCAAACTTAGAGTAACTGAGTCCGTGGCCGAAGGCGTAGAGCGGTTGCCCTTCAAAATACCGGTAAGTCCGGTTCTTCATCGAATAGTCTTCAAAGGGAGGCAACTGGTCAACACTCTTGTAAAAAGTTACGGGCAAACGGCCGGCAGGATTAGTCACGCCCGCCAAACTTTCGGCGATCGCGGTCCCGCCTTCTTCGCCCGCATACCACGCATCGAGAATCGCGTCCGCGTGTTCGCTCGCCCAATTTACAGAGAGCGCGCTGCCGTTCATGAGGACGACAAGCAGCGGCTTGCCTGTGGTTTGCAGCGCCTCCAGAAGATCCTCTTCTTCTTTCGGCAGATCAAGGCTGCTGCGGTCGCCGCCCACGAAACCGGGCACGGTTACTTTCATTTCTTCGCCCTCGAGTTGCGAGGTAATGCCAACCACGGCTACAACCACGTCAGCATTCTTTGCCAGGGCAACCGCGGTTGGAATGGGATCAGCGACGAGGCGAAGCCAAACTAATTTGATGCCGGTGCCGCCTTCCCCGTATTCCAACTTGATCGCGTAACGATGTCCTTTTTCCAGCCGCACTTTCGCCTTCGTTGGCTCGTTATCGTGCCCTATAAAATCATCCACAATGAGCTTGCCGTCGAGCCAAAGACGGTCCAACGAACCCACGTTGCCGATTTCGTACTCGCCCGATTCGCCGGGAGTTAGAAATCCCGTCCACCGCGCCGAAAAATCTACCATTCCCGGAGGAGGCATGATGGAAAAGCGTTCGGGGTGAACGTGCTGCAGGTCGATGGTTTGGTCCACGCGCACGACTTGCGGCGTACCTTCGAAGTTTGCGCTGGCAAAATATTCCCCTTTCAAACCGGGTTGTCCATCCGACGTCGACAAAGCGCTCGATGGAATGACTTCTTCCTCCCGCAGGAAGTTCATACCCGGGGTGTAGGTCACATGCGCCGAAGCAAATTGCCGGCGGATGCCGTCGAGCGCGGAGGTCGCGCGCGATGCAGTGCCGTTATAGTTCCCATGCAGCACATCGGTTGATTCCGCCAGCGGACCGACGACCGCGATGTTTTTAACGTCCGAACTCAAAGGAAGAACACCACCATTCTTCAGAAGGACAATCGACTCGCGAGCCGCCTGGAGCGCGAGCGCGCGATGAGCCTCGCTGTCGATCTCAGAATCAGAAATGCTCGCATAAGGAACCATCTCCGGCGGGTCGAACATTCCCAGGCGCATGCGCGCGGTGAAAAGGCGTTTCAGCGAGACATCGATATCTTTTTCACTGAGAAAGCCCTGTTTCACCGCGTCCAAAAATTTTACATAGTCGGAATTGTCCCTGGCCTGGGTAAAGAAATCGCCACACTCATTGTCCATGCCCATCTTCAATGACGCGGCACCGGCCTCGGCCATGCTCTTCGTATAGTGATGGCCGTTGAAAATGTCGGCAACGGCATCGCAATCCGAGACGACATAACCATTGAACTTCCAGGCGCCGCGCAGCGTATCCTGCAGCAGAAACTTGTTGGCGCAAGCCGGTTCGGTGTTCACCCGGTTGTAGGCGCACATGATCGACTCGGCCTTCCCTTCAGTAATGGCGGCGCGGAAGGCGGGTAGGTAGGTGTCTTCTTCATCATGCTTCGACACTTTCACGTCGATCGAATGCCGCGACGGCTCCGGCCCGCTGTGTACGGCGTAATGTTTCGGTGTCGCAATCACTCGAAAATACTTCGGGTCCTCTCCCTGCATGCCGGTGACGAACGCAACTGCCATCCGTCCAGTAAGAAACGGATCTTCGCCGTAGGTTTCCTGGCCGCGGCCCCAGCGAGGATCGCGGAAAATATTAATGTTCGGCGACCAGAAGTCCAGACCTTCCATGATGTCGCGGCGTCCGGCGCGCACCGACTGGTTATGTTTTGCGCGCGCTTCCGTACTGATTACGACTGCCATATCGTGGATCAAAGGAGAATCAAAAGTTGCGGCGAGTCCGATCGGTTCCGGGAATACGGTTGCAGTTCCGGCCCGGGCTACTCCGTGGAGAGCTTCACTCCACCAGTCATACGTCGGTATTTGCAGTCGAGGGATGGCTCGTGCCTGGTTCACGAGTTGAGAAGCTTTTTCCTCAAGCGTCATTCGCGAGATCAGATCGTCCACTCGTTCACTGACAGGAAGCGATGGATTAAGGTAGGGTGCTGCGGGTTCTGTTTGCGCGAGGGATGGCAATGCTGCTACAAACATCAGGGCGAGAAAGATCAGAGCGATGGCGAGCACACCCGCGCGGGGATTGCAGTCAAGCATGAAGAAAATCTCCTTGCGAAAGCATTTTCGGAAGCGTCTCTTCGGAACTATTTTTCCCGAACGATTACGAACGATGAAGACTGGTTCGAGCCGGGACGAAGTATAGCACCGTCAACGTACACGAAGTCTCCTGCATGGACGGTCGCAGGCGCTAGTTTTTGAGGGTGAAGCTGTGGTAAAGCGAAGACAGTCGGCTCGCAGAAGCAGATACCTCGAGATGGAAGCTAGAATGAAAGCTGAGGGATGAGCGCGACCAGACACAAAAAGGATCGACGCGGAATCCACCTGATAGCGGAACTGGCGAATGTTTCCATCGGGACGGTTGATCGTGCTTTGCACGGTCGCGCCGGAATCAACGAATCCACCCGCCAGCGGATTTTAAAAATCGCCGAGCAGATCGCCTACACGCCCAACCTGGCAGCGCGCTCGTTGTCGGTTTCCAAAGCGAGCGCTCGCATCGGAGTATGCATTCCGCGAGAAATTCATTTTTTCTACGATCAACTCTGGGGTGGAGTACTGGATGAAGCGCGCAGCGTGGCGCAGCACGGCATCCAATTGGTTTTCCGGCCGGTCCAGACCTTAGGAAAGGCGGACACGGAAGCGTTCAGGGAACTCATGCAGGATGGTGTGAACGGCATCATACTCACGGCGGGAAATCCCCAGGCTCTCGCACCCTTGATCGATGAAGCCGCGGAAAAAGGAATACCGGTACTTTGCGTATCCACTGACGCCCCCGAGAGTCGACGTTCGAGCATCGTGTGCGTAGAACCGTTATTGAACGGTCGGCTCGCGGGGGAGTTGATGGGAAAGTTCGTGCCCCCGGGCTGCAAAGTGGCTGTAATTGCGGGCATGTTGAGCGCGGAAGATCACCGGCAGAAAACGGCGGGCTTTTCTGACGCTTTTCCGCGCCACTGCCCCGGAGGCGAAATCGTCGCCGTTCTCGAAGGGCACGAAGACGAAGACGAAAGTTTTCAGAAGACCTTTGATCTCCTGGGCCAGGTTCCGAACCTTGCCGGACTCTACGTGAATACGGTCAATTGCCTTCCCGTTTGCCGGGCCCTCGGCGCACGTGGCCTCGCTGGAAGAACCAAGCTGATCACCACCGATCTCTTCGCAGAGATGTCACCGTACTTTGAGAAAGGGACGATCACGGCATCCATTTATCAGCAGCCGCATCGGCAAGGCCAGTTGGCGGTTCGGCTCATGGCGGACAATCTCACCGGCAGAGTGCCGTTCCCTCCAACCGTCCATCTCAGTCCCGGAGTTGTAATGTCATCCAATCTGCACCTTTTCCGGGAGATACGGCTGGCAGGGGTGAAGTTCGACGACTCCGCCATTGTGCCCGGCGCCCAGTCCACGACCAAATCTCATCTGCGGCAAAAGACTGAAGCGGTCGGCTGAAGTGCCAAAGTAAGCAGGCCTCTCTCCTGACCGCCCGGCAAAGCAGTTACCACTTCATACTCCGAACATCCCCGTTCTTGAGCACATTTAAGCTTTCGATGTTGAGGATTCAAGAATCTTCTTGACAACGAGAGACGAAAGAAGATAAAAGGTGCTCCGTGTCGTTAACGTTAACGCTCATCCGTCATCGCCGGAGGAAGTGAAGCCATGAATTCCCGCCTGCCCCAGTTTGCCAGGAGTCTCGCCGCCGCCAAAGATCAGGCTCTTTATTTAGCGATCTTCAGCATCTTCTTCCTCGGATTGTCCGTTCACGCCTTCGGCCAGGAAGCCACCATACTCGGAACCGTCACGGACTCTTCTGGATCTGTGGTTCCAAACGTGATGGTCACGCTCACTCAGAGCGAAACCGGCGAAGCTCGCAGCAGCACAACGAATGATACCGGCCAGTATGTGGCGCCGGGTTTGCCGATTGGTCATTACACAGTCACCGTCAAAGCGGCCGGCTTCGGCCCGGTCGAGAGGACGGGCGTAACAGTTAACGTCAACGATCGCACCCGAATCGACTTTGTCCTGAAAGTAGGCAGCACGCAACAGACGGTGACGGTCGAAGCCAATGCCGTGCAGGTGCAATCGGACTCGAGCGACGTGAGCCAGGTCATTAATGGCCAGCAGGTGGCGGAACTTGGCGTCAACGGCCGCAGCATATATTCCCTGTATTCCCTTACCCCAGGTGCCTCCAGTCTTCAGGGGGATCTGGTAATTCCTACTCCGGTCAGCGGGGACAGCAATGTCAGCGTGAACGGCCAGCGCGCAGGCCACAACCTGCAACTTCTGGATGGCGGCGAGAATCTGGACCGCGGCGGCAGCTCCGCGAGTGTGATGCCTTCCATGGACGCGATCGCCGAGTTCCGCAACATGACTTCGAATTACAGCGCCGAGTATGGACTCTCAGGCGCCGCAACTATCACGACGGTAGTTAAGTCGGGAACCAAGCAGTTCCATGCTTCGGCATGGGAGTTCGACCGTAACGACGCCTTCGATGCTCGCAACTATTTCAACCCCGCGCCCAATAAAGTTGCCGAACTGCGGTTCAATGTTTACGGCTTCAATGCGGGTGGGCAGGTTCCGCTGTTTAAGGAGCATCCAACATTCTTTTTCTACAATATGGAATGGCGCAGCCTAGTTCAAGGCGGCCTGACCAACCAAACCGTTCCTTTCGCCGACACCTACGGCGGCAATTTCAGCGCCAACACTCCCAAGGATGCGCTGGATGTAAACAAGAATCCTATCCCGAACTCAGGCTTGCACGTGCCCTGTTTGAATCAACTCTCAACGGCGCAAGTAGCGGCTTTCACCGGCGCCGGCATTAAGACGTTCAGTACTCCCACGGCGAGCGGATCATGCGCGGTCGACTCCTCCGCGACGGCGGCTATGAATCCGATATTCGCCCCGTTCCCGGGCACCGCCATTCCGGCGGGTCTTCTGAATAACAACGCGCAAGTGCTGCTGAAGGACGGGATATTTCCCGCACCAACCAGCGGCCAGCAGTTTATCGGCGGAAACAATTCGCCGACCAATGTTCGCGAAGAAATTGCTCGTGTAGATCACCAGTTCACTGACAAGTTTCTGGTCTTCGGGCACTGGGTCTCGGAGCAGGTTTCGCAAACTTATGGGACCACGCAATGGAGTGGTGACAACGTACCCACAATCAGCGACGTTTTCGGAAACCCTTCCTACAGTGCCGTGATCCACACCACCTATTCGGTCAACCCAACGCTGCTCAATGAGGCGGCTTTCAACTACAACGGAAATCGCATCCACATTATTCCGCAAGGGCATTTCGCAGCGCCTTCCGGCTTCGCATTCAACCGTTTCTTTACCGGACCTAACGTAGACAGTCGAATTCCCTCCATCAACCTCAACGGCAGCACGGGAACAAACTTCACCGCGAACTGGACCCCCTGGAATAACGCGGCGAACGATTACCAGCTTCGCGACGACGTTTCCTGGACTAGGGGTGCGCACCAGCTTAAGTTCGGATTTAGCTGGGCGCTCTACAAGAAGGTCCAGGATTACTTTGCCAATACAGAAGGCAATTTCAACTTCAACGGCAGTTTCACCGGCAACGACTTCGCCGACTTCCTGCTTGGCTATGCCCAGCAGTACGAAGAAGACGCGGTCAAATCCAGTGGCCACTGGAACAATATTTCTCTTGCCGCCTATGTTCAGGACAACTGGCGCGTCAATCACCGTTTAACTTTGAATCTGGGCTTGCGCTGGGATGGCGCGCCGCATACCTACGAGGCGAATGAACAGTCTGCCAACTTCTATCCCAACTTATATAACCCCGCGAATGCCGCTAAATTCTGGACCAACGGCAGCGGGAACATCTGTTCCGGTCCGGCCACACCCACCTTCAATATCGGTTGCGCTGGGGCCAGTCCGGGCCTCGGCACAAGTCCCAATCCGATCTTGGCCGGCTTGAACTTCTACGAAAACGGAATCGGCATCGGCGGCAAGAACGGAATCCCGAAAGGCTTGACCAATGACTATTGGCCCCAATTCGGTCCCCGCATCGGTTTTGCTTATGACCTGACAGGCACTGGCAAGACCGTGGTACGCGGCGGCTTCGGCATCATGTACGACCGCATTCAGGGCAACGACATGTATAACGGAGCGACCAACACTCCGTTCGATGCCAGCCCAACCGTCCACAACGTTTCTCTGTCGAATCCCGGCTTGAACGTTTCAACCGGTGCCACCATCACAGCCGCGGCTTTGCCGATTCTTCCGGTTGGCATCACCGGCATCGCCCTGAATTACAAACCTCCGACCAGCTACCAGTACAGCCTCGGCGTTCAGCAGGCTTTAGGAAATCGCTCTGTATTGGGTATTTCTTACGTTGGCAGCCAGGGCCGGCACGAGAACTATTATCAGGAGGTCAATCTTCCGCCGGCCGCCGATCTGCCCGCCTTGGTCGCTTCGGGTGGAAGCGGCATCAACCAACTGTATCAATATCTGGGCTACGGAGGCATCCGGCTGTCGATCGATGGGGCCAATGCACACTACAACTCCCTTCAGGTTGACTTGCATGGAAACATGACCAAGGATCTCCAACTGCAATTCGGCTACACGCTGGCGCGCGCGATGGATGCAACCGATAGCAATGGCAGCGGCGGCGACCTTAACAACGTTACCAATCCCTACGTAGGATGGAAATACGATTTCGGACCGTCGGTGTTCGACCGCGAGAACGTAGCCTTCGTCAACTTCGTGTACCAGATTCCTTTCTTGAAGAACAGCGACAACAAACTCCTGAGGTCAACGGTGGGCGGATGGGCGTTGTCGGGAATCGTTACGATAGAGTCGGGAGCGCCAATCAATCTTGGAGTCAGTGGCAGCACGGTTGCCAGCGTCATCCCCAACGATGGAACGTCCACTCAGCAGGGTGACCGGCCCAACCTGAACGGGAGCATCGCTTATCCGAAGACAGTCAACTCATGGTTCAACCCCGCGGCATTTACGGCTCCGGCTCCAGGCGCCTATGGCAACCTGGGATTTGATGCCTTGCGTGGGCCGGGCCGCGACGATTGGAACCTTGCTCTTTTGAAGAGCTTTGTCCTTAGTGCCGAACGAGGTAGCCGCATCGAGTTCCGCGCGGAGACCTTCAACACCTGGAACCACACCCAGTTCAAAGGCGATATTAATAACGGCGGCATCAGTCTTGACCAGGGGGCTAGCAACTTTGGCGCCGTGACGGCTGCGTACGATCCGAGAGAATTTCAGCTTGGGTTGAAGATTATCTACTAACTGGAATGCGAATGCATCCGTTGCTCCGCTGACCGATTGTGAGCGGAGCGGTTTCTTGTTTAATCGACCTCATAAGCGGGCGGCGGTCGACATCACCTTCGATCTGGGTGATTTGCCAGCGTCTTTACGAATAGCTATGGTGTTGTAGCGGCGTGAGAATCTCCTGAAGCCGCGCTTCGAGTATGACGAGCAGAAATCCTGTGGGTGCACTGACTGCGGTCTTCTGCTTTTTATTTTCCCTGACTCCCGTTGCAATCGGGCAATCGTCCGATCCTGCCGATGCCATTGCGCTCCAAGAACAAGGAAAGCTAGCGGAGGCTGCCGACGTCTGGCGCTCCGTCACCCGCAAGAATCCCAACGACGCCGCCGCCTATGCGAGCCTGGGCGTGGTGCTTTCCAAGCAGGAGAAGTATAAGGAGGCAGCCTCCGCGTATGAACGGGCGATCGCCCTCGATCCAAATCTGCCCGGGGTGCAACTCAATTTGGGCCTGGCGGAGTTCAAGCAAGGGCACTTTCAGTCGGCGATAGCCCCGCTGCGCGCGGCTTTGGTTGCAGATCCGCAAAATCAACAGGCGGTCACACTATTGGGCCTGAGCTACTACGGTGCCAAGAATTTTGCGGAGGCCGTCAAGCATCTTGAGGCTGCAGCCAAAGCCGATCCCAGGAACGCTGAATTGCATCAGGTTCTCGCCCAGAGCTGCTTGTGGGCGAAAAAATATTCCTGCGCGCTGGACGAATTCCGTCTGATCTTGCAACAAAGCCCGGATTCCGCCTCCGCGCACATGCTGAGCGGAGAAGCTCTGGACGGCCTGGACAAAACTCCCGAAGCCATTCGCGAATTTCAGGCGGCAGAGAAGGGTTCACCTCAGGAACCCAATGTACATTTCGGCCTTGGGTATCTCTACTGGAAGTCGCACCAATTCGAAGAGGCCAAGGGCGAGTTCGAAAAAGTGTTGTCGCTCGATCCTAAGCATCCGCAGGCGCTGGCGTATTTGGGCGACCTTGAGATGAAGAAAGCAAATCCAGCCGAGGCCCTCACCCTGCTGCGGAAGGCAGTCGGTGAGAAGAGTGATCTACGCCTTGGCTACCTCGACATAGGTGCAATCCTCATCCAGCAAAAGCAATACCCGGAGGCCATTGCCGCGCTGCGCCGTGCAGTGGAATTAGACCCGGCCCAGCCGGATGCTCACTACCGCCTGGGACGGGCCTATCAGGCCATGGGAAAGTCGGAGGAATCGCAGAAGGAGTTTGCCAGGGTTCGCGAACTTCATGAGAAGGCCGACGAACCGCTCGCCTCGAAAATGTCGGCAAGTCCGCCCGCTCTGCCTCAATAAGCACAACTAAGGTTTCTTTAGCCTTGAACCTATCTCACAAGCCCCTTATCTCACGCCCAACAGCAAATCAATCGTGAGTTGATCAAGATGCTCGTAAGGCAAACGCCTTTTCAGGATTGCGTCTTTGTCATAAACGGCAGCCAGCAGCCCGGACGAGTTTTGTTTCGAGTAATGGCTCAGCGAAGGCGCGCCGTTATGGCTCTTTGAAATCTCCGCCAAGATCTCCTGTATACCTTTGTCGGCATTCCAAGATTTGGCCTTCTCTTTCAGGATTAAATACGTGCGCATGCAGCCGCGAGCGAAATCTTTTACGCCTTCGTAATCTTCAGTGCGGTAAGCGTGCGCATCGAAGTGACGGGACCCGCTGTAGCCAACGTCTTCGAGAAATTTCACCAGCCAAAATGCCGACTTCAAGTTGGCCGACCCGAAACGAAGATCCTGGTCGAAACGTCCCGGTACCTGGTCGTTTAGATCAATGTGAAAAAGTTTGCCCGCCTCCCAGGCCTGAGCCACCGCGTGCATAAAGTTGAGACCCGCCATATGTTCGTGCGCCATCTCGGGATTTACGCCCACCATTTCGGGATGATCGAGAGTAGGAATAAATCCCAGGTACTGGCCCGTGGTGGCCATGTAGATATCAGCCCGCGGCTCGTTGGGCTTGGCTTCCAGCGCGAACTTCATACCGTATCCGCGATCGATGTTGTATTCGCAAAGATAGTTGACGGCCTCGCGCAATCGTTTGATCGCGTCCTCGGCCCGGCGGCAGGCGTCGGTCTCAACCCCTTCGCGGCCTCCCCATAGAACGAAAATTCTTGCGCCTAACTCCGCCCCAATATCCATGGCGCGCATGGTCTTCTGCAGCGCGTAGGCGCGTACCTCGGAGTCGTTGGCCGTGAAAGCTCCATCCCGGAAGATGGGATGGAAGAACAACGAAACCGTCGCCATCGGAACCACAATCCCGTTTGCTTCGCACGCCTTCTTGAAGCAACGGACGATGCAGTCGCGCTCGGATGGGGTAGCCTCGATGGGAACCAGGTCGTTGTCATGCAAGTTGACTCCCCATGCACCTACCTCGGCCAGCAGAGAGACAATCTCAGTCGGTGTAATATGGGGCCGCACCGCGTCGCCAAAGGCATCACGCCCCCGGTTGCCGACGGTCCACAGCCCAAAGGAAAACTTGTGCTCCGCACGCGGCTGGTAGTCGTTCGTGTCAGACTGATGATTGATCATGCAGTGCTCTCCACCTCGCAGGGGTTACCAGTCAACTCAATTCAATTCAGTTCAGTTCAGTTCAGTTCAAAATGGATTTCATCGCCGGATATATCCGCCGGTACGCCGCGTACGAGCTTTCCAAAATGCGGGAATGTTCGGAATCCGGAGCGATTTTTTCGGCAACACGCACAACCGATTCGCAAGCTTCATCCACCGAAGGCCACGTCTTCACACCCACTCCGGCCAGGATTGCAGCTCCATACGCTGCGCCTTCTTCCGCCTCGACAATCTCGACTGGATGCGCATAAGTGTCTGCCTGAATCTGCCGCCACAGAGCCGATCGGGCGCCGCCGCCGCCCAGACGAATCGTCGTCACCGGAACTTTCATCGCCTGAAAAATGGTAAATGTGTCGCGCAGGCTGAAAGCAACCCCCTCTAGAATCGCCCGAATCACGTGTGCTCGTGTGTGCGACACGGTCAAGCCCACCAGCATTCCACGCGCAGCGGGATCGAGGTAGGGAGTGCGCTCTCCCATCAAATACGGAGCCCACAGCAGACCATCGCATCCGGGAGGAGCGCTGGCTGCCTCGGCGGTGAGGCTCTCATATGACTGATTGCGGCCAAATTGATCGCGAAACCAACGCAACGAGAGTCCAGCAGCCTGGGTCACGCCCATTGCGATCCACCGTCCGGGAACTGCATGGCAGAAAGTATGTACGCGGCCTTTGGCATCCAACGCTGGACAGTCCGTTGCGGCAAGTACGACGCCCGAGGTGCCGATGGTTGCGCTCACTGTTCCAGGAGATACAACTCCCATGCCAACCGAGCCTGCAGCCTGATCCCCCGCGCCAGCCACGACCGGCGTGCCCTTCTGCAGGCCGGTTGCGGCCGCGCCAGCATCGGAGATTTCTCCGCAGATTTCTTGCGACTCATACAGAGTGGAAAGTAAGGACTCGTTCATTTGCACCCGCTCCAACATTGCCTTCGACCAGCGACGGTTGGCCACGTCGAGCAGGAGAGTGCCCGAAGCGTCCGCAACATCGGTGGCGCGTTCGCCGGTCAGCCGAAATCGGACATAATCTTTGGGAAGCATCAGAGATCGAACCCGACTCCAGTTTTCCGGTTCGTTTTCTCTGACCCATAGGCACTTGGTAAGAGTGAAATTTGTGAGTGCCGGATTGCACGTCAGTTGAATAAGATTTTCCGCGCCGATTTGTGCGGTCAGCTCCCGGCACTGCTTCTCCGTTCTCACGTCACACCAGATCAGCGCAGGCCGCACCACACGGTCATGTTCGTCCAGCAGAACCGCGCCGTGCATTTGGCCAGAGAGGCCGACGCAAGAAATCTGGTCGCCACGCAGTTGCGCTTGTGCGAGTACCTTGCGCACAGACACGCCACAGGCGCGCCACCAATCATCGGGGTCCTGCTCGGCGCAACCGATTTGAGGAGATGCGAAAGGTTGATGGTCTTCGGTGGCGGATGAAATAACGCTTCCCCTCTCGTCAACGACGAGAGCGCGCGTGCCTCCGGTTCCCACATCAATTCCCAGAAGGTAAATTTCCAAAGATCGCCTGCTGGCTGGCATCAGGATAGGAAATCGCAACCATGCCGTGTACGTTAACGACAATGTATACTACCACCGCTTTCCCGATTACTAGCAGTGAAATCCAGTAAAAAATGTTCGCAGCGAGTTTCTTTGACGTGGGCTGGATGGTAACGGACTCATATGATAGTCAGCCGCAAAAATCGTTTAACAAATTCGCTTTTTCATCGCTCGACTATTTCGCCGGGATCAAATCGCCGGAAGCCAATACATAAGTCGTTACCTTATCGAGCCTCAAATCGGATCGCGAGTCGATAAGGACGACGGCTCCGTCGGGATTGCGAAGGGACTGGATGTTCTTCATCAAAACCCGGTTTTTCGAAATACTTGAAGCAGGCGAAGCTGCCGTCGGCCCCGCATCTTTATTATTGTCGACACCGGCTGGAAATTTCTGCTGTGCGATCGGATTATTTGGATCGGGATAGGTGCCCATTCCGTTCCAGGTTCTCTTGTTGTTGGAGGCATCATGAGGTTGATACGAAAGATCCTGGTTTGCAGCCGCTGCCTCGGGGTAATACCACGCGGTCAAATACACTTTGATGGGCGCCGATCCTTTTTTCCAGTCCGCGGAATCCATGCGAATGGTGAGGCGGGAAGGGTGAGACGCGGATTTCCTCACCGACTCAGTGATCTCACCCGACAAAATTGCGTCTCGGGGCACTACGACGCCATTCACTAGAGTGGCCACGACCAGTTTGGCTTGCACCTTCGTACCGACCGGAGTTTTACCGGCGACGATGTTTTGCCTCATAACGACGGGGAACTCAATGGCTGACGGGGAACCAGGCGATTGAGCTTGACCGGACAGAACGATGGAACCGAAGATCACGACGGACATCATCTGCGCGCTCACGATTCTGTTGAACATTTGCGTCTCCTTATCTTGGCTAAGGCGCAGGTTATTTCGCGCGAGTGTTGCACCGCCTACAAGTGTACTTCGCGCGCACTTTTCATTCAAAATACTTCTCACCAAGGGAGACCGTCGACACTAGCGGCCCGATGGGGCGACTGTCTTCTCCCCCTTTCCTGAGCCTGCCCTCACGCCGTCCCGAGCCGATCGGATTCTAGTTCAGGTCAGGCGATCGCGATGGTGCGTGGGGACGGCGGCGTTTTCACGATGAACATTGCGATGCACGAATTTGCCATGACCCCGTACATCGCTCTCTGTCCAACCAAGATGTGCTTCTGGAGTGCAGCGACTGGGAACAGCTGTAAGAGGCTCTATGCGATGGTTCCCCAGAAGCGCAGCGTTCTGGTGATCGACGCCGAGAAGATGCTCGAGATTCGGACTTGCAAAATTGGCGGGTGCCCAGGCATGTTTGATCGCTCGCGAGCTCGCTATGCCTGCCTTTCTCTCTGGGCCGCGCTTCTAAAAGAACAGCGTGTATACTTGCAGCGCCTCAGCACCCCCACACGATCTGTTTTTTGCGGCTGTCGAGGGGTGCATGTCCGCTCACGAGGCTTGGGAGATTACTCATGAAAAGAGCATTGCCGCTCCGAGGTTGTTTGCTGGCTGCGATTGCGTTGATTATTTGTTGCGTGCCGAGCTGGGCGCAGGGCAACCTTCGCACAGTGTTGTTCGTTAAGGTGAAGATGGGTCAGGAAGATAACTGGAAGGCCGCCGTCAAAGACTATGCTGCGACGGTGAAGAAGGCGGGGTCGGAGCAGGGATTTACGGTGTGGGAGTCGGAGAGTGGACCCTCGATGCACGCGGTGGTGTGGTATTCGGCGAACTGGAAACAGATGGGCGAGCAGAACCCGAAGCTGAAGCCGGTCGAGGCGGATATGGCGAGACTCTTTGAGCGCCTGGATGCAGTGACCGACAGCCTGGAGACCTGGATCGACGAAATGCAACCCGAATTAATGATTCGATCGAAGGAAGTTCCGGCGATGGTGCGGGTGGGGCGAACGAAGGTTGTGTCGGGAAAGATGGATGATATCAAAGCACTTTTCCACGACACGATTGTGCCAGCCAATAAGAAAGCCGGAGCAACGGATTACGGAGTTGCAGTGGCGCGGTACGGCACACCTTCGAATGAAATACACAGCTACCTGGGGTTAAGCGGCTGGGCGGAGCTGGATGGACCGGTCGGCACCGAGAAGGGGATGAGCGCCGCGGAATTCAAGGCGTTCCAAGCCAAAGTAGCGCCGCTGGTCGAGAGCACGGAATGGAGCATTTGGAAGTACGAACCTGAGCTGAGCTATGTGGTTGCGGCTAAGTAGAGACGCTCGTTTTGCGAACGGAGAATCCTTGAGCCCACGCTTCGAAGATCGAGGCGTGGGCCCGGTCTTGTCTTGGCGCCGGAGGGTTGCCGTGTCAGACAAATTGCCGGAGAGGAAAACGGCTTGATCGTATAAGCTTTTAGCATGGGTCCACAACGAAGATGGTTCTCGCATACGCTGCTGCTATTGTGCCTGGTTGCGGTGCTCTTTGGATTGACCGGCTGCAGCAAGAAATCAGTTGCGCAAACTTCGGTTGATTTGCAGCTTAAAGTAAAAACTCCATTCCGCTTCGTGGCTTATGGGGATACTCGCTTTCACGACCCGAAAGACACCGATGCGGCGAATCCGCCTGTGCGCGTGGCTTTGGTGCAGGCCATTGCCGAAGCGCAGCCTGCGTTCATCTGCTTCACTGGCGACATCGTTTATAACGGCTACGAAACAAACGATTGGAAGGTCTGGGACAGCGAGACCAGTGTTTGGCGCGAGAAGAAGATTCCGGTTTATCCGGCGCTGGGGAATCACGACCTTCATGGCGATGAGAAGATTGCATTGGGAAACTACTTTCAGCGCTTTCCTGACCTGAAGAACAGTCGGTACTATTCGGTGCGAGCCGCAAACGCGCTCGTCCTGGCGCTGGACAGCTCTTTGGATGAGGTGGACGGCTCTCAAGGACAGTGGCTCGCCGCGAAGCTCGACAATATTCCCGCCGATGTGGACTTTGTTTTCCTGATGTTTCATCATCCCCCCTACACAAGTTCCTCCGATGCGAGGATGTTCGGCGGAGGGCACTCGGCGCGATCTGGCGAGCAGCGTTTGGCAAAGATGCTGGAGGAGCGCCAGGGACACGTGCATGCCCGCTTTGTGGTTTTCTCGGGACACGTGCATAACTATGAGCGTCACGAGCACGGCGGCGTTACTTACTTTGTTTCCGGCGGCGGAGCGGCGCACGCTTATCCGATCGAGCGCGCTCCCAGCGATCCTTTTCAGAGCAAGGAAATTAACTACCACTACCTGCTAGTTGAGGTTGATCATCAGGAGTTGAAAGTTACGATGAATCGCCTTCAGTTAAACAACGGGACTGCGGTGTGGACGCAGCCCGACTCGCTAAAGATTGCGCTGGCGCCCACGGCCGCCGGCACTGCCGCACACTAAAAATTACCCTCTTCGCGTAATCACTCCAACGTTGCAAAGGGGCGGATAGTTCGTGCAAGCTGGAGGGGATGCCTGAACTTCCGGATATCGCCGCCTATATCACCGCACTGGAACCTCTCGTCGTAGGCCAGCCATTGGAGCGGGTGCGGCTGGCGAGCGCCTTTTTGCTGCGCACGGTGCAGCCGGCCATCACCGGCGTCGAGGGCCGTGTTGTTCGCGAATTGCGACGGGTGGGGAAGCGCATCGTATTCGGATTCGAAGACGATCTGTGGCTGGCTTTTCATTTAATGATTGCCGGGCGGCTGCACTGGAAAGCGACCGGCGCAAAGCTGACCGGTCGCAATAGTCTGGCGGCATTCGATTTTCCTACCGGGTCCCTAGTTCTTACCGAAGCCGGCAGCAAGCGGCGCGCAGCCTTGCATGTGCTTTCGGGCGAGGAAGGCTTGCGTTCCATCGACGCGGGTGGGATCGACGTTTTCTCCAGCGATCTCGATTTATTCCGTACCACGCTTGCGGCCGAAAATCATACGCTGAAGCTGGCGCTCACCGATCCGCGGTTGCTGAGTGGCATCGGTAACGCATATTCGGATGAAATTCTTCACGCCGCACAACTCTCTCCCATAGCGCAGACGCAAAAGCTGAAACCGCAGGAGTGGGAGAAACTTTTCGCAGCGACCCGGCACACGCTTAAGCACTGGATCGAACGCCTCGGCGCCGAAGCGACAAAAGGCTTTCCTGAAAAAGTGACAGCGTTTCGCCCGGACATGGCCGTTCATGGGCGTTACGGCGAGCCGTGCCCGAGATGCGGCGAGAAGGTGTTGAGGATCCGTTACGCCGACAAAGAGACCAACTACTGTGCGCGCTGCCAGACCGGCGGAAAAGTTCTCGCGGACCGGAGTTTGTCGCGGCTTTTGGGATCGGACTGGCCCCGCACTCTGGATGAGTTGGAAGCGCTAAAGCGCCGATAGAATTGGCCAATGGAAGTGCTAGGTGGAAGATAAAGCGGCGACATGGAAGATCGTGCTGGCTTTCGCGATTATTTATTTGGTGTGGGGTTCTACGTTCCTCGCAATTCGCGTTGGAGTTCGCGAGGTGCCCCCGTTTGTTCTCGCAGCGATGCGATTCCTGGTGGCGGGACTTGTTCTCTACGGGTGGATGATAGCGCGGGGCGAGCGCTCGCCGAGCGGGCGGCAGTGGATGTCGGCGTTTCTGCTGGCTCTGCTAATCTTCGTCTTCGATTACGGATTATTGTTCTGGGCCGAACGGCGCGTGCCTTCTGGAATTGCGGCAGTGATGCTGGCGACGATTCCCGCTTTCATGGCGCTATCGGAAATCATAGTTCTGCGGACGCAAAGGCTCACACTCCGCCTCGGATTGGCGCTGTCGATCGGAATTGCGGGTGTGGCGGTGCTGATGAGTCCGGGGTTAAAGATGGGCGGGGCACCAATCGACAGGTTGGGCGCCCTAGCCCTCATTATTGCTGCCGTGAGTTGGTCGATAGCGTCTGCTCTCACCCGCAAACTGCATTTGCCAACTTCTAAAGTGATGAGTTCGGGAGCGCAGATGCTTGCGGGAGGTTTGTTGCTGGGCGGCGCGGCCGCTGTCCTTGGAGAATTTCGCGAGTTTCGTCCGTCGACAGTATCGATGGGAGCATGGCTGTCTCTGCTGTATTTGATTGTCGCAGGATCCATCATCGGCTTTACCGCCTATGTCTGGCTGATTCATCGTCAATCGCCCACGAAGGTCGGGACCTATGCTTATGTGAATCCGGTCGTGGCCGTGCTGCTGGGATATTTTCTGGGCGGCGAAACGATTGGGCTGCGAACGGTTGTCGGTACTCTTTTTGTTTTAATCAGCGTGGGGGTAATTACGACGACGCCTAGAGCGGCCACGACAAGAGCGGCCGACTGCGATTTAGCAACGACGTCGCAGATCCGCGATTAAACGTTCGGCAGGAATGCTTTGTCGGCGATGGCTCGTTGCGCCTTATTGGAACTCGAGCATTACGATTTCCGGATTGGATCCCAGACGCAGCGGTGGTCCCCAGGTTCCGGCGCCACTGGAAGTGAAGACTTGCATGTTGCCGATGCGGCTTAAGCCGTAGACAAACTGGCGATACATGCGGCGGGCCATCCAACTCCAGGGAATGAACTGGCCGAGATGGGTGTGCCCGGAAAGCTGCAGAGACACGCCGGCGGCTTCGGCGATTTCCGGATGGTCCGGAGCGTGAGTCAAGAGAATGCTCGCGCGGTCGCGATCCCAGGGAATGGCGCGCAGAACAGAGGCAAAGTGGCCGTCCTGCGCGGCGTTACGGTAGGGTACGCCGATGATCTGCAAGCCATCGACTTCGATTTTTTCGTTGCTCAGCACGCGCACGCCCGAGGCGGTGATGGCGTGCAAATACTTGCTGTCGTCGCCGAATTGTTCGTGATTGCCGGCAACAAAATAAACGCCGTGAGGAGCGGTTAACTGGCTCAAGGGTTCGGCTGCACGATTCGCGTCGATGGCCGTGCCGTCATAGAGGTCGCCTGCAATAAAAACCGCGTCCGGCTCTTCGCGCAAAATCTTGGCCACCATGCGGCGCAGAAAACTGCCATTGCGTACGTGGCCGAGGTGGACGTCGCTGATCAGGGCTGCGGTCCGGCCACGCCAAGCCTCTGGGAGGTTGGCGAGTCGCACCGTGGTACGCGTGATTCGAGTCCAACTGGCATTCAAAACGCCGTACAGCCCGATGGCGATTGCCGCCGCGAAAAGTATTTCGACGAGCCGGTGGAAATTAATGTTGAATCCCGCGGCTCGCGAGACTGCAAAAATGATCCAGGAAGAAAGCGCGGCGACGAAGAGGAAGCTCAGCAGTCCAAGCCAGACCGCAGCCGCCCGGTAAAACGCGCGCAGCACGGGGTTGGTATAGCGGAAGGCGAACAGGGACGCGGCGACGAAGCTAACGGACAGAAAGCTCAAAACGAGTTTGAGCCAGAGTCCGTCCGAGGTGTGGCCGTCGGGCGAAAATGTCCAGGTTGCGTAGAGGAGGTAATGCGCTAAGAAAAGAACGGATTGGATGGTGAGAACGAAGCTTATCAAGCGCTGTCTTGCTCGCATGGTGGATTAGATTCATCAGACCGGGCTTTGGATTGTTCGCATATGTCCATACATCGACCGGGCGCGGGTTAGAGCCAAAACGGCTATTCTGACGGGACTGGAACGGGGGCGAGGCCGGCCTTGCGCAATTTCTGGTTGAGTTGCTGCAAATTAGTTCCTTTTAATTTATTCCAGGCTGCGATGCCCGCTTTAACGCGCTGGCTGGACTCCTGATAAAGGGCGACGACTTGCGACGGGATGGCACGATCGCCGCCTTCCGCAACGTGCAATGCCGACGCCAGATTGTTGGAGGCATCCTGCAGTCCGGGTTGCAGCTCGGGCGCAGTTCCGTTCTTGCCGAGAATCTTGGCAATTTGCGTTTGCGCGAACATCACAGACGGCTTCAGCGCCAGAGTTTTCTCGTTTAAGTTTTGGACGATGTCAACTAAGCGTTCTTGCGCCGAACCGATTTCTGCGAGCGCGCGATGTGCTTCTACAACCTCCGCGAATACTTGTTGAGAGAGTTTCAGTTGCTGGGCAAGAGTCTCGGGAGTCGCGGACGAGCGCGGGTCCATGATGACATTCAGCGGTTGCGTTTGGGTTTGACCGTCGACTGTGAGGCGGAGCTGATACGTTCCGGGAATGACTTCTGGGCCGCGGGGATTGGTTAACACGGATTCTTCGTCCGCACTCGAGCCACCGGAACTTTGCCACGTAAGGTCCCAGAGAAAACGATGCACTCCCGGAGTTTTCTCCAGCACCTCGGGCTTGGGGAACCAGCGGTCAGCAACGGGGAGTGGCGCCTGTTTTTCCTGATGCTGGTCGTCGGAGGAGAAAGCATGGACTACTCCCTTTTGCGGGTCAACGATCTCCAGCTTGAGGTTGTGGGCTGATGACTTCAGAAAATAATCGATCATGGCGCCCGTGGGGGGATTTTCGGCGGTGGGTTCTTCGGGAGGAAGAGGCGTGCCGGGAAAAGAATCGTTATCAATACGTACCGCGGAAGCGGGATGGTAGAGAAAGAACGACGTTGACTGGGCCGCGTCGGCGGCCTGACGCAGCGGCGTGATGTTATCGAGAATCCAGAAAGAACGGCCATGCGTGGCGACGACCAGGTCGTCGGCGTGAATGGCTAAATCGCGGATGGACGCGACCGGCAGGTTCAGTTGCAAGGGCTGCCAGTGGTCGCCGTCGTCGAAAGAAACGTAAACGCCAGTTTCAACTCCGGCGAAGAGCAATCGCTTTTTCTCGGGGTCTTCGCGGATGGCACGCAGAAAAGAATCTGCAGCTATGCCTTGAACGGTCGGTTGCCAAGTTGCGCCGTAGTCGCGGGTGCGATAAAGATAAGGAGCGCGATCATCGAGGCGGCTGCGATCTACGGCCGCATAGGCGACCGCAGGATCAAAGTGCGAGGCTTCGATTAGCGAAATCTTGCTCCACGCGCTAAGACCGGGCGGCGTAACGTCTTTCCAGTTTTTTCCGCCGTCGCGAGTGAGGTGGATTAATCCTGTGTCGCTGCCGGCCCAGATCAGGTCGCGGTTGAGAGCCGATGGCGCGATGGTGAACACTACGCCGTATCCCCGCTGTTTCGAGTTGTCGACGGTCGGCGGTTCCTGCGCTGGCATTTTTTCCGCGGTCGACGATGTTGATCCGGTAAGATCGGGGCTGATGGTCTCCCAATGCAGACCACCATCGAAGGTCCGCATGACGAATTGAGTGCCGAAGTAAAGCGCGGTCGAGTCGGCGGGGGAAAAGAGCAGGGGAGGAGTCCATGGGGCGCGATATTTTCGCTGAACAATATCGGAGCCGAATGTCTGCACCGGCCATGGACTCACATCCTGGCTAAGGCTTGTTCGGCGGTCGTAACGGCTGACGTTGCCGTAAGCGCCACTCAGATAAATGATGTTTGGATCCTTGGGATCGGGAGCCATGTATCCACTCTCGCTTTCGCCTGCAGGAAACCAATCGCGGGGAGTGATCTGAGCGTGATCGGTGCGGCTGAACACGGCAGCGCTGCCGCTATCCTGCTGAGCGCCGTAAACGACGTAGGGGAACTGGTTGTCGGTAATCACGTGATAGAGCTGGGCGGTGGGCTGGTTGTACCAGGAACTCCAGGTTTGGCCGCGGTTGAGGCTGATGGTTGTGCCCTGATCGGTTCCGAGAACCATGCTGGCAGAATTTTTTGGGTCGATCCAAAGCTGGTGATAATCGTCGCCGCCGGGAGCGCCGCGCACGACCGAGATGGTTTTGCCCCTGTCTTCCGAGCGATAGAACGCGACGTTGGGCACATAAATTACGTCGGGATTTTGCGGGTCGATGGCGATGCGATTGAAATACCAGGCGCGGCTGGTGAGACGAGGGTCAGCATTCACCAGCGTCCACTTATCGCCGCCATCGTCTGAACGATACAAGCCGGATTGCTTTGCGGAGTCTACTTTGGCTTCGATGAGGGCATAGACGCGTTTGCCATCGGGGGCGACGTCAATACCGGTGCGTCCCCAATCGCCGGTGGGCAGGCCGTTGCCGGCGATTCGAGCCCATGTGCGGCCGGCATCTTGCGATCGGAAAATTCCGCCGCCGGGTCCATCAATGGGCGCGTAAGTGCTCCAGGGCGGACGATGCGTATGCCATGTGCCCGCGAATAAAAGCTGTGGATTATTTGCGCAGATCGCGAGATCTGAAACGCCGATCTCAGGTCCCTGATCGAGGACTTTGGTCCAGTTCGCGCCTCCGTCGATTGATTTGAAAACGCCGCGTTGCTGGTTCGGCCCGTAAGCATGGCCGAGCGCGCCGACATAGACGACGTTAGCGTCGCGGGGATCGATGACGATGCGGCTGATCTGGCGTGTCTCTTCGAGGCCGATGTGAGTCCAGGTCGAGCCGGCGTCAGTCGATTTGTAGACTCCGTTTCCCGAAGACAAGTCGGAGCGAATGTCGGACTCGCCGGTGCCCGCATAGATGATTTTAGGATCAGAGGGAGCGGTGGCAAGCGCGCCGATGGAAGCGGCGGGTTGATTATCGAAGATGGGTCGCCAGACCGTGCCGGCGTCGGTAGTCTTCCAAATGCCTCCGTCGACTGAGCCAAAATAAAAAGTCGTGGGGTCACCGGGGACGCCAGCGACAGCGACGACGCGGCCACCGCGGAAAGGCCCGATCAAGCGCCACCTGAGGCCGCTCATTAATTCAGGTGGAATCGACTGGGAAACGGCCGATTCAGCCAGCAATAAAAGAAAGAGAGTAAGTACGGTGCAATGGAAGTTCAGTCTGACTTTGTGCAAGCGCCGGTTCCTCGGTGGATAGCCAGTGTACTGGAAGTCGCCGCAATGTTGAAGAAGGCGGCGCGGCTGTTCCGGTTGACAATTCGCTTTTATCGCCCTACCTTTCCGGGGATAGTTGCGGGGCATTATTATCGTACGGCTGTATCCGTGGTGCATTTCGAGTTGAAAGTTGTAGGACGGGGAGATGAGTCATCATGCGCGTTGGAGTGTTTACGCCACTGCTTTCGCAGTTGCCGCTGGCTGCAGTGATCAAGAAGCTTAAGGGACTACAGATCGAGACAGTCGAACTGGGGACGGGGAACTATCCGGGCGATGCGCACTGCAAGCTCGCGATGCTGGATGATGCGGCGGCGCTTTCTGAATTCAAAAAGATTGTGGCTGATCACGGAGCCAGCATCAGCGCGTTGAGTTGTCATGGCAATGCGCTGCATCCCGATAAAGATTTTGCTAAGAAGAATCGCGAGGTGAGCCGCAAGACCATTTTGCTGGCCGAGAAACTTGGCATTCCAGTGACGGTCGACTTTTCGGGTTGTCCTGGCGATTCGCCGAATGCGACGGCTCCTAATTGGGTAACTTGCCCGTGGCCTCCGGATTATTTGAAGGTGCTTGATTGGCAATGGAACGAAGTGGTCGCGCCGTATTGGATCGAACACGCGAAGTTCGCCGCGGACCATGGAGTGAAGATCGCCATCGAGATGCATCCGGGATTTGTGGTTTATAGTCCGGAGACCATGCTGCGGCTGCGCTCGATCGCAGGGCCGAGCGTGGGATGCAACTTCGATCCCAGCCATCTTTTCTGGCAGAGCATTGATCCGATCGCCGCCGTGCGATTACTGAAAGACGCCATCTTTCACGTGCACGCGAAGGATACCCAGATTTATTCAGCGAATTTGCCGTGTACCGGCGTGCTCGATACTAAGCCTTACACAGAAGAGCGCGAACGAGGATGGATCTTCCGCACCTGCGGTTATGGCCACGGCGCGGAGTGGTGGGGCGAGTTTATTTCCACGTTGCGGATGTTCGGCTACGACAATGTGCTCTCAATCGAGCACGAAGACAGCCTGCTTTCACCGGAAGAAGGGTTGACGAAGGCGGCAAGTTTTCTCAATGGCATCGTGATCCGCGAACAACCGGGGGCTGCGTGGTGGGTGTAGCGTCTCAAGAGGACGATTGAGAAAAAGATGAAAACGATTAAGACGGCAATTTTTGGAACGGGATTCATGGGGCGCGTGCATCTGGAAGGAGTACGACGGGTTGAGTCGGTAGAAGTCGTTGCGATCGTCGGCAGAAATGAGGAAGCGGCACGGCGACTCGGGGAGGGTTTTTCTGTCCGGGCGATTACTACGGACTACCGCGAAGTGCTGCGCAATCCCGAGATCGATGCGGTTCATATCTGCACTCCGAACGCTCAACATTTCCCCATGGCCAAGGATGCGATGGAGGCAGGGAAGCATGTGCTCTGCGAAAAGCCGCTGGCGACGAGCGTTGCCGAAGGCGAAGAGTTGGTGGCGCTGGCAACGCGGAAGGGAGTGCGGAATTGTGTATGCCACAATTTGCGCTACTATCCCATGGTCCAGCAGATGAGAGCCATGCGCGAGGCCGGGGATCTGGGTGAAATTCTCATTGCGCAGGGGACCTATTTTCAGGATTGGCTGCTCTACGATACCGATTGGAACTGGCGCGTGGATGCCAAGGCGGGTGGGCCGTCACGGTGCATGGCGGACATTGGCTCGCATTGGTTTGATATGGCGGAGCACGTTACAGGCCTGCGTGTGAGCGAACTGTGCGCTGATCTGCAGACGTTTCACAAAACGCGCAAACAACCGAAGAATGCTGTCGAGACTTTCGCCAACAAGATGCTGAGCGCGGAAGACTATTCGGAAACGGCGGTGGATACGGAGGACTTCGGGACGGTGATTTTCCGCATGGGCGAGCGGACGCGCGGTTGTACCGCCGCCAGCCAGGTTTGTGCGGGGCGCAAGAATCGGCTGGGCGTTGAGATTTGCGGAACGCGAGCTTCCGTGGCGTGGAGCCAGGAGCGTCCAGACGAACTGTGGATTGGGCAGCGCGATCGTGCTAACCACATCATGATTAAAGATCCGTCTTTGCTTAAGCCTGCGGCACGCGGATTCGCCGATCTCCCCGGTGGGCACAGCGAAGGGTATGACGATACATTCAAACAAGTCTTTCGCTGTTTTTATGGATCGATCGCAGGTGCTGCGCCGGAGTATCCGCAGTTTGCCGATGGTCTGCGTCAGTTGAAAATCCTCGACTCCGTACTGAAGAGTAATGACACGCGAGGTTGGGTGGATGTCCCACTTTAAATCGTAGTTGGAAAGGAATGCGTGCTAATCCTCGCTTCTATTATCGCCATCTTTATTTACGGCATGATCGCGGCCATGCTGGGCACGATCTTGCCGGAACTTTCCAACCGTTTTCAGCTTTCGCCCAGCCAGAATGGGACCATTGCTTTTGCCCAGGCGCTGGGATTAATTATCGCTTCGCTGTGCGCTGGACCGCTAATCGATAACGAAGGCAAGAAGCTGGGAATCGCTCTCGGGCTGGCGTTGATCTCGATTGCACTGTTTGCGCTTCCGCGTTCGCCAGGATTTCGCAGCATCCTGCTGCTGCTTTTTCTATTGGGAGTGGGAGGCGGTATTACGGTGACGGGCGCGAATGCGTTGGCCAGCGATGTTGGCGAGGCGCATCGCGCCATGGCGTTGAACCTGGCGAATCTTTTTTTCGGGCTGGGCGCGATGGCCACGCCGCTCATCGCTGCCAATCTTTTCAAGCGCGATTCGGTGCGACTGTGCTACACCATTGCAGCGCTTACAGTGATCACGCTGGTGGTTGAGGCGGTTACAAAAATGCCCGGGCCGACCGGCACTGGACGATTTGTAATGGCGGGTGCTTCTGAGGCGCTGGGGCGCCCGCTGCTGTTTTTAGTCGGGTGCTTTCTTTTTCTTTACGTCAGCTGCGAGGTGGGAATCTGGAACTGGCTGCCGCGGCATTTGATTGCGCAGGGGATTCCGGAGTCGCGGGCCCTTAACATTCTTTCCTTGGGATTTGCGCTGGGGATGCTGATCGGACGCGTGGGTATTTTGCCTGTGGTTGCGCGCGTGCCGGCGGTGACGGTCACTCTGGTAGGATCGGTCGCGATGGCGATCACCACATTTCTAATGCTGCGCGCCAAGACGGCCGGGGCTGCCTGGGTATTGGTTTTTCTCGCGGGACTTTCGATGGCGCCGGTCTTTCCGACAACGCTGGCGATTGTTGGCGATGCGTTCCCGCGCATGACTGGAACGGCGATTGGTTTTGTGATTACCTGCGGATGGACTGGATTGGCGGTGAGTTCGCGCATCATCGGCGCGATCGCCGGCGGGGACGCGGCGCGACTGAAGAAGGCGCTGTTGTGGATTCCGGGCTCGGCTGTGTTAATGGTTGGGCTGGATCTTGCGATCCGGAGTGCGCTGCAGTAGCCGGATGCGAAAATTAGTGTTCGTCTAGCTAAGTCCCTCAGCGGCTAAAGCCGGAGTCATTTGAGCTTAGGGCGCGGCTGAAAGCCGCGCCTTTTCAAAATAACCCAGGTTTTTTGTGCTTACGCCGGGAGCGCGCGCATGTAATCGGCGTCGATCTTCAACGCATCCATCATCGGCATGTCGAATTCTTCCTGCTCCACAAAAATGTGTTGAATGTTGCCTCCACGCTTCGCCGCTTCGAAGATGGGACGATAGTCGATCACTCCGTGGCCTAGCTCGGTCGATGGCGGCGTGGGTACAGGACTCGCTCCGGTACCCATCTTGAAATCTTTTACGTGCAGCATCTTGATGCGAGTGGCATAGAGAGAAAGAAGATCGACCGGCTTCTGGCCTGCTGCGGCGGCCCAGCCACAATCGAGTTCAAAGCTTACTTTCGCGGGGTCGGTTGACTTCATTAGCTCGTCGTAGAAGAGCACGCCGTTTTCGGAGCGGAACTCAGGCGTGTGATTGTGGTAAGCAAAGCGCATGCCAGCGGCGTTGACTTTTTCTCCGATGCGGTTGAACTGGTCGGCATTCCAGCGCCAGTCTTCGAGCGTCATCGATTCGCGGGCTGCGCGAGAATTCGGATCTTTCACGCGCGATGGATCTTTCAACGTGGGTGCGGCGCAGACGATATACTGCAGGCCAAGATCTTTGCCGAACTGAATGGTTTCATCCACCTTGGGCAAGAGCTTATCCAGCGGATAATGAGCGCTCACGCAGCGCAGGCTGGCGCGATCCATTGACTGTTTCACTGCGCTCGGGCTGTGATTGAAGAAGCCGGCGGCCTCGACTTCACGAAAGCCGAGGGCGCCGATTTGGTGGAGTGTGCCGTCGTAGTCTTTCGGCAGAATATCGCGCACTGAATAGAGCTGCAATCCGAGGGGCAGGCCCAGGGGGTTGGCCATCAGACGTGGAACTTGGTTCCACAGGGCGGCGCACGCGGCTGAGGCCGAGGCTGTTTGCAGGAAAGTTCTTCTGGAGATGCTGCGCATAATTGGGGTCCTCAAGTTCGAATCATTTCCGTTATTTCGTTGCGTAAGTGTGAGACTGAGGTCCTCAGTGGAAGACCTGACGGCATCGTGCTAAGGGAGGTCCCTCGTCCCGCTGGTGAAAGCGCGGGACTTCGGGATGACTCCGAACCGGTGTGACTGCTAAATTTCAATCGTCACTTATCCGCGAATGGTCTTCGATTTCGCATCCCAGGTTGCAATCGTGTTCTTGAAGTAAGCGTAGTTGGCGAGATGGCAGCCAATTGCCGCGTGGTTGCCGAATTC
Organism: uncultured Acidobacteriaceae bacterium; assembly: GCA_963789875.1. Taxonomy (GTDB): domain Bacteria; phylum Acidobacteriota; class Terriglobia; order Terriglobales; family Acidobacteriaceae; genus Sulfotelmatobacter. Next base: position 270,884 of record CAWBMI010000006.1, read on the forward strand.
TTCGTTCTCAACCGTGGGCTTGCGAGTGCGAATCGCGTCGAAGAAGTTGGCCTGGTGGGCGGAGACGTCGCTGTATTCCGGCGGAGCGGTGAAGGTCTCGGCCTCGGCCGGTTGGTATTCGCGTGGATCGGGCAGGGGATGCTCGGCCTGCCACTGCTCCAGATACTGTTTCCGCAGCCGCGCCGGCCAGCCTTTTGTCGAATATGTTTCGGGCTTGGGGGTGGCGTCCTGGGGCGTGAACACAAGAGTTTGCCCGCTGATCTCCATAGTGCCCTTGGTTCCATGAAACTTAATGGGTTCGCCGCCCGCGTTGTTCAAGTTGCTGCGGAGCACGACGCGGAATTTCGGGAAGTCGAAAAGGGTTTCGATGAGATCGGGGAAGTCGCGACCGTCCTTCCAGCGATATAGCCCTCCGCTCGATTGCGCACGCAGCGGGGCATCACTGGTTCCCGAGATAAAGAAAATTCCGGAGAGCAGGTGGACGAAAAGATCGCCGGCCAGACCTTCGCCGTAGTCGGAGAAACAGCGCCAGCGAAAGAAGCGGGCGGCATCGAAAGGTCGCTTGGGCGCACCTACCAGAAATTCGTTCCAGTCGATGGTCTGCTCGCTGGCGTCGGGCGGGATGGGATAGACCCATGCGCCGCTGGCTGAGTTGCGATCGGAAAAGCCTTCGATGAAGAAGACGTCGCCAAGTGCGCCTGAAGCAAAGAGTTGGCGCGCTTTTTCGTAGACGATTGAACTCACGCGCTGGCTGCCTACCTGGAGGATGCGATTGCTCTTGCGTACGGCGTCTACCATGGCGAAGCCGTCTTCGATGTTGTGCGACATCGGCTTTTCGCAGTAGACATCTTTCCCAGCAGCGCAGGCGTCGACGACGATGCGGCGATGTTGATGGTCGGGCACGGCGACGATGACTGCGTCCACATCTTTGCGGTCGAGGATTTCGCGATAGCTTCGCGTCGCGGGCACCGTCTTCTGTACGGCCTCCTGCGCAGCTTCGTGGCGGCTGTTGTAGAGATCACACACGGCTATGCATTCGACACCCGGTACGGCGAGGGAGGCTTGCAATAGTTCGCAGCCGCGCGTGCCGGTGCCGATCGAAGCGAAACGTACTCGATCACTCGGCGCTACCGGGCGGTCCGCGGCCCAGAGGGTGGCAGGGTGCAGTAAGGTTAGCTTGGTGGTGGCTCCGACGGCGACGGAGCCGGCGCCGATACGCATGAAGTTACGGCGAGTCAAAGAGTGCATTAAGGTCCTTCCCTAGGATGAACGGCCATCATTGTATGCGCGTGGATGATTGGAGTACAGCGCAGTGAACGCCACAGTAAGAAATAGGAATCAAGGCATACCTGCATTATGTGATTAATACCACTGCGGTAAATAGGGGATATACCGTATCGAAAGGGGAAAGCGCCCTCCATAAAATCATGACACCCGGACCAAAGCGCCGGAATGAGAAGAGATACTGGTGTACGAGTCAAATGAATTTGCACCTGACTCTATCGAATAGACAATAGATAAGGAGACGTCTTGATGCGACGAATAGGAAAGACCGCAGTGGCATTGGTTATGGCGACTGCTTTTCTGACGTTCATGGCCGCGCCGCAGATGCATGCGGATGATGACCGGGCGCGGTGCCAACATGCCGTCGAAAAGGCGGAAGCACGATTAGACAGGGCGATCCATGAACACGGCGAGCGTAGCCACGAGGCTGAGGATCGGCGGCATGACTTGAATGCCGAACGCCGACGATGTTGGGATCGCCATCACCAATGGTGGAACGGAAGAGAACATCGGTGGGAGACAGAGCAGAACTGGGAGGAGCACCACTAGGATCGGCTTGGGGTTGCCGGGCTTCCGGCCTTCCGGAGGCTATCTCGTCTCGAATCAGGAGGCAGTCAGTACTAGGCTGCCTTTTTCGAGTCAGATGAGCGGGGCCTCCGTAGAGTTTCCTGGCCTGTCCTTATGCGAGCCATTCAGACCGACTAATTATTTGTGATTTGCGGATTACCTCTATCCTAAAGTCCGATTCGCGCCTGCCGATATACCCCCAATCGGAGAAATAAAACAAGCACTTCTGTAGCGTCTCTCGTGTGGAGAATGAGAAGAAGCTCATGCCTATAACTGCTCTCATCGTCGACGACTCCTCGGTTATGAGGAAGATCGTGGAGCGTTCCTTACGCCAAGCCGGCATCGAGCTCACAAAAGTGTTCGAGGCCGGCAATGGAGCGGAGGCGCTCAGCGCATTGCAGGAGAATAAGGTTGACCTCATCCTGTGCGACATCAACATGCCGGTAATGGATGGCCTGGAGTTTGTGAAGGCACTCGCCGGAGTCGAGAACGCGAAGGGCGTTCCAGTCGTGATGATCACTACCGAAGGTAGCGAGGCTCACGTAGTGCAGGCGCTGTCGGCGGGAGCGCGCGGATATATTCGAAAGCCGTTCACGCCGGAGCAGGTGAAGGAGCAAGTCATCCCCATTCTGGCAGGGAAACCATGAAATCTGCGACTCAAGTAGCTACTGAACAAGACAACCATGAAAGCTGGCGTCCTCTCTTGGAAGTCGCTACGCGGGAGGTGTTCGAACTGATGCTAGGCAGCCAGCTAAGCCTGGCGGAAACTGCCGAGGCGAAGGCGCCGCACGACGTCACGGCCATGGTAGGGCTCGCCGGGAAATTGTGCGGGATGTTAAGCTTCTGCTGCGACAAGAAAGCCGCTTTGCTGATCACTTCCAAGATGCTGGGAGTGGAACTGGACAAAATCAGCAACAGCGATATGTCGGATGCCCTGGGAGAGATTTCGAATATGGTGGCGGGCAATTTCAAGAATAAGATTTCCGGGCTGGGGGATGGTTGCATGCTTTCGCCGCCGACGGTCATTACCGGCAGCGACTACGCTGCGTATTCGTTGGCCGATCGGCCCGGACTTGACATCAGGCTTGTGTTCGAGAGCATGCCGGTCATCGTTACCCTTCAGATCCATAGCTAATCGTCATGCGTTGGCGGAATTCTCCGCGACGGCCTTTGGCCAACCCTGCTTTGTGACCAGCACGGACCGGGCGTCTTACCCGGTTTACTTCAGTGCGACGACCAGTTTCCAAAAGTAGTTTCTGCACGGATTCCTTTTCTAAAACGGCAAGAACGGCGATTCAATGATATCGGCATTGAGCGTGCCCGGCCTTAAGATGTCGACTTAGCCGCGGAGGAACCGAAGATGGTGGATACCAACTCGAAGACTTCGGTGGCGGCTTCGTCGAGTTCGAAGGTAAAGCGGACGAGGTCGACGCCTTCGAGTCCCCGATGCTCCTTCAAAAGGATCGACCATGCTGGATCGGCGACCAAGTCCACTTTTCTCCGTTCGTAGTAACCGTACCCCATATTGCTCATGCGGCAGAGAAGATCGCTGAGATGAACCAGGGCGACAAGGGGTTGAGCTGCAGTGCTGAGTTCGGGAACGTGATGGTGGGCGATTACCTGGACCAGATCGTCGGCGAGTTTCCATTTCTCAGCCAGAGCGCGTCCGGTATCGCAGTGGGTGAATCCCATGGTGGAGTGTTCGGCCTCATCGAGGGGGATTTGTTCTTCCTTGCCCCGGGCTTCGGCGGTAGCGAATTCTTTGGGGAAGGCGATGCAGTTCACCAGGAAGCCGATGTCGTGGAGTAGTCCGGCCATGTAGGCTTTGTCGCTGTCGCCGGCCAGCATATCGCTAAATTTCCGGCAGACCATGGCGCAACCGAGGGAATGGCGCCAGAAGGTGGTGGGATCGAGCGCCCAGTTTTTGGCGGGGAAGCTGTCGCCGAGGCAGCAGGTCAGGAGAATCGTTTCCACCCTGCGTAGGCCAAGGCTGATCACCGCTCCCTTGATCGAGTCGGGACTCTTGGCCAGGCCGAAGAGGGGGGAACTGGCGACTCTCAGGCATTGAGCCGCGATGGTGTTGTCATAGGAAACCAGCTTTACCACGTCATCCAGTTTCACTTTGTCTGGGGGCAAGTTCAGCAGCTTCAAAAGAGGCAAGAAAATCGCGGGAATGCTGGGCATGGTCTCAATTCGGGCTACGCGCTCGTGAATGGTCGCTGCGAGGGAGGTTGTGCTCATAGCTTGCCACTCTTCAGGGAGGGTTTCCAGTATGCGATAGTGCCGGGAAAGTGTACGAGATGAAATTTCTCATTCAATTTCATAAGTGATTCCGAGGTTCCGAGGAAGAAATAACCACCGAAGCCCAGGTTGCTGTAGTAATGGTCGACTACTTTCGATTTGGAGGCGCCATCGAAATAAATCAGCACGTTGCAGCAGAAGATCAGGTCCATGCCTTTCATGAAGAGCATCTTAGAGTCGTCCTGCAGGTTGAGGCGGCTGAAAGTGATCAACTTTTTAACTTCCGGACGTACCTGAAGTTTCCTATCGTCGACCGCGGTAAAATATTTACGTTTGTAAAAGTCGGTGGTATTGCGCAACGCGTAATCGCCGTAGATGCCAGCATTGGCGGTTTCTACGGAGCGGTCGTTGAGATCGGTAGCCAGAATTTCTATAGTCCAGCCCTTGAGCAGTTTCTCGCTTTCCTCCAGCATGGTCATGGCCAGCGTGTAGGGCTCTTCTCCGGTGGAGCAGCCTGCGCTCCAGATGCGCAAGTGCTTCGTAATCTGCTTGGTTTTCTCGGAGGTAATCTCGGGCAGAATTACCTTGCGCAGGGCATCGAGCTGGGGCTGGCTGCGGAAGAGGCAAGTTTCTCCGATGGTGATCTCATTCAAGAGTTGACGGAGTTCGCGATCGCGGCTGGGATGGGCGATAAGGTGATCCCAATACTCGCGCGGGGTTCGGGCTTCGAGTTGTTTCATGCGCCGCCCGCAGCCATCGGCGAGAAGGTAAAGCTTCTCCTCGGCCTTATAGATACCCGAGACTTTGTATACGAGATCGCGGATCTGGCGGTAAATGGGATCGATCGGTTCGCTCTTCGCGGGAGGAGCGGGTGTATTAATAGGAGCGGTTTGGGGGGTAGGCGTCATTTTGTGCCGGGCTCCAAGGTTGCATAGCTATTCAAGTCCATCGGCGCGGAAAGGCTGCGACTTTGCACTACGCGGCGGTTAATTTCTGCCGCCAGCTGGTTTAGAGGGTAGGCAGCATCGTCCAATCCCGAGGCGTGGACCAAACCGGGCATGCCCCAGACCACGGAGGAGGGCTCATCCTGAATGATGATGTTGCCGCCGGCATCACGGATGGCTTGCGCTCCCAGCACTCCGTCCGAGCCCATGCCCGTCATTACCACTCCCAGGACATTGGCTCCATAAGCCTGGGCCACAGAGCGAAATAGAACATCAACGGCGGGACGGCAGGAGTTTTCCTGCGGGCCCTGACTAAGATTTATGCGGCAAACCATACCCTCCCGCATGACTTTCATATGGAAGTTTCCCGGGGCGATCCATGCGTGCCCGCAAGAGAGAACAACACTGGCGGTGCCTTCTTCGACTGCAATGAAGGAACGACTTGCCAGCCGCTCGGCCAGAAGGCGGGTAAAAATTGGCGGCATATGTTGCACTACAACGATAGGGACCGGAAAGTCCTTAGGAAAAAGCGGCAGGAGCTCGGCCAGGGCGTTTGGGCCACCAGTGGAAGTTCCGATCGCGACAATTTCGATGCGCGGGGGGGTGCGGGGGCGAAGCTTGACCGCGGCACGTGCCTGGGGCAGCGGCAGCAGTTTCAGTGGAGCTGCAATCCCGCACAGCACCTTGATCTTGGGAATGAGTTCGGCGCGAACGCGTGCGATTGCCACCTCGGGACTGCCCGTGTTGCTGGGCTTGGTGGCGTAGTCGGAGGCGCCGAGGGAGAGGGCATCCAGGGTGGCCGCCGCTCCGCGCTCGGTGAGCGTGCTGAACATGATCACGGGCAACTTCGGATAAAGCTTGCGCAAAGCGGCCAGCGTCTCGAGGCCGTTCATAACCGGCATCTCGATGTCGAGAGTGACCAGATCGGGTTTGAGCAGAGGAATTTTAGCAATGGCGATTCGCCCGTCGCTGGCCACGCCCACTACGTCCAAGGCGGGGTCTAGCGACAAAGTGTCGGAGAGCACTTTGCGGATTACCACCGAATCATCCACCACGAGAATGCGAATTCGAGTCATTACTGAGTTGAGCCTGTCTTTTTAGGCGCCGTGCGCCATGCTTTTTGGCTTTGTTGAAATCTCGTTGGAGTAACTTCCTGTCGCGCTGGCCAGTTGAGCTTGGGGGTTGGCCCCTAGGCACGCGCGGCCATGGTTCTATTCGACTTTTCGTTTGTGCGACGGTCTCCGGTGGCGGTGATCTTGAATTGCTCGACCAGACGCCGAAGCTGGTTGGCGGTCTCGACCAGTTGCTGCGAGGCTTTCTGGGTGTCGGAGGCGCCGTGGGTGGTGCCTTGCGCCGCCTGGGCGACGCCGGTCATGTTGCTGGTGATTTCGCCGCTGCCGTGGGCGGCTTCGCTGACGTTGCGCGACATTTCGTTGGTGGTCGCGTTCTGCTCTTCGACGGCGGTGGCAATGGTGCTGGAAATATCGTTGATCTGGTTAATCACGCCACTGATTATGGCGATGGCTTCGACCGCCGCCTTGGTGTCGGTCTGAATGGCCTCGATTTTGAGGCTGATGTCTTCGGTAGCTTTGGCGGTTTCTTTAGCGAGTTCTTTCACTTCGTTAGCTACAACGGCGAAGCCTTTGCCAGCTTCGCCGGCACGTGCGGCTTCAATGGTTGCGTTGAGTGCGAGCAGGTTCGTCTGCTGCGCGATGGAGGTAATGACTTTGATGACTTGACCAATTTCGTTGGAGGAGTCTCCCAGCTTGGAGACGATAGCAGTGGTGGTTTCGGCGACTTTGACGGCGGCGGTTGCGACCTTGGCGGCTTCGGTGGCGTTCTTGGCGATTTCTTTGATGCTGGCACCCATTTGTTCGGCACCGGTGGCAACGGTCTGCAGATTCTGGCTGACGGTTTCTGCGGCCCTGGTCACGACGTCGGCCTGGGCGGAAGTTTCCTGCGAGTTGGCGGTGATCTGCTGGCTGGTGACATTCAACTCTTGGCTGGCGCTGGCTACCTGGGCGGCATTATCGCCGATGGCAACGATCATGGTTTTCAGGCTGCCGCTCATCTTGTTGATCGCAGCGGTGAGGTCCCCCAGTTCATCCTGGCTCTGGATTTTCAGGTCATCACGGGTAAGGTCGCCGGCGGCAATGGCTTCGGCTTGAACCAAGACGGAATGGGTCGCACTGGAGATGATGCGGCTCAGGAAGATCGCGACGAAGATTCCGATGCCCAGAGCCGTCAAGGTGGTCAGGGACATGGTCCAGTACATGGAACGGGTTTGCGCGTTCATTTCTTCCGTGCTGTCCTTGATCAGCGTGGCGAAGGAGTCCGCAATTTCGCCGAGCGGCTTCTTAATGGCCTCGATAGCCTCGGTGGCTTTGTCGGTATAATCGTTTCCCGCTTTCACGACCCCGTCGCGCTCGGTGCCGGACACCTCTCTCACGATGGCTTCCTGGGTGTCGCGGAGGCCGGCAAGTTCGCTCTTCATCTTTTCCAGCCGATCGCGGTCGGCCTGCACCGTCCATTTCGCCGAAAGTTCTTCCAATTTCGCGATGTCCTTGGCGGCATCTTCCCATGCTTCACCGAATGCCTTCTGGGCCACCTCTTTCCGCCCAGAGTCCGCCGCGGCCAGAATGGCCTGACGGGCCTTGACCGAGGTTTGGTTTAGATCCCGCTGCAGGTCCTTGGCGGCATTGATGGTGGGAACGCGTTCGGCGACGATGCGATTCTGTGTTTCTTTGATGGCGCTCGCCTTCGAATAGGTAAGCAGCGCGCTAAGAACCATGAGGGCAAGGACCCAGCCAAAGCCCAGACCTAGTTTCCTGCCCAGCGTGAGTTTCATTTTTATTCTCCTTCTAATGGCTCAATGCGAATTCAATCCACCAAAGATCGTTGTTCGCAATCCTCGGGGACTATACCTTCTAGTGCGAGTTATCGCCCGGCTACCGCCGCATCCGCTGTCATCTGGCAGGCCTTCTCGGTGTCTAGCACCAACATCAGTTGGTTGTTCAGCTTGTGTACGCCGGTGATCATGGTGCGCACGGTGCCGCGCAAAGTTTCTGGGGGACGTTCGAAGCTGGTGTCGTCAGCTTCAACGACATCGCCAATTTCATCGACCAGCAGGCTGACGGGGCCATCGTCTGAGCGCACGACGACGTTCATGGCGCGCTTGCCCGGTAGGCTGGGCTCGAGTTCGAGCAGACGGCGCAAATTCACAGCAGTGACTATCTGGCCGCGGAGGTTGATGAGGCCGCTGACCACACTCGGCGCCAGCGGAACCCTGGTCATCTCGAGGGAGCGAATGACTTCCTGAACGCCCTGGAGTTCGACACCGAATAACAACTTGTCGAGGTAGAAGGTGCAAAACTGTGAAGTATGAGCCATAAATTAATGAGTCGCCTCCGCCGTTCGAGCTGCTGGAGAGGCCGGCGTAACGTATGCTTCCGCCTGGCGCAGAATGGCGGGAATATCGAGCAATTCGGTCACGCGGTCTCCGATGACGACCGTATAGAGAACAGATGGTCGGCTAGCGGTCGATCTCACATCCGCGCGGTCTTCGACAATGTCGAGAATGCGTTCGACGACCAAACCAAAGGAGCGGCCTTCGTGATTCAGCACGAGCACCTGAATCGGGCCGGAATCGAGTGTGGGCGGAGCCTGCAGAGCGCGCAGTTTGTTGCGCCGTTCTTCGAGAACCACATTCAGTCGAACCAGGGGGAGGATCTGCCCGCGATATTGCGTGACCCATTGGCTGCCGGACATTTCGACTTGCTTGACGTGGAACTCTTCGAGCCGTGCGAGGGTGCTGAGCGGGATCGCCATGCGAGAATCGCCGGGGCCGGCGAAGAGCAGAAAAGTTTGCTTGTCTTCTTGGCCTGCCGTCGCTCCCGCAGCCGTGATTTTCTCGGCCAGGGCGCGGTCGCGTGTTTCAGTGATGACGTTGGCGCGCTGCGCCAGGCCGAGAACGTCCAGAATCAGCGCCACTTTGCCATCGCCCATGATGCTGGAGCCGGCGAAAGTCTTTACCGTCTTGAGTTGTTTGCGCAGAGGTTTGACCACGATTTCTTCGGTGTCGTTGATGTGATCGACTACGAGTCCGAAGTGGCGCTCGTCAGCCTGCAACACGACGATGTTGACGGCGTCATTTTTTTCTTCCGTGGAGTTGGCGTTTGCGGGCTCAGGCAGTTTCAACTCGCGATTGAGATAAACCAACGGCAGTAGCCGGCCGCGCAGTCGATGGACTGGCGCGCCATGAACCAATTCGATGCCCTTGGCCACGTCTTCCCCTTCAAGGCGGACCAGTTCGAGCAGGCTGACCTGGGGAATCGCGTAGCGATCACCGCCGCAAGTTACGACCAGTGCGGGAATGATGGCCAGAGTCAAAGGAATCTTTACTCGCACCGTTGTCCCCGCACCCAGGGTGGATTGGACATCGACGGTGCCGCCGATTTTCTCGACGTTGGTCTTGACGACATCCATGCCGACGCCGCGGCCGGAGACATTGGTTACTTTGGCGGCCGTGGAAAATCCGGGAAGAAAAATCAGGTTGAAAACTTCGCGCTCGCTCATGCGCGGCGCCTGTTCGGCAGTGATAAGGCCGCGCTCGATGGCTTTTTGCCGGATGCGCTCCGGGTTTAATCCAGCGCCGTCGTCGGTGATTTCGATGTTAACCTGTCCGCCCTCGTGGAAGGCCCGGAGAATCAGCCGTCCGCTGCGATTCTTGCCAACCTTAACGCGATCCTCGGGAAGTTCGATACCGTGATCGACGGAGTTGCGGACGAGATGGGTGAGGGGGTCTTTGATGGCCTCGATGATGGTCTTGTCGAGCTCGGTTTCTTTGCCTTCCATCTCGATTTCGACTTCTTTGCCACAGCCGAGTGCGACATCGCGGACGGTTCTCGGAAATTGCCCCCAGATGTTGCCGATGGGCTGCATGCGGGTTTTCATGACTTGTTCTTGCAGTTCGGTGGCAATCAGGTTCATGCGCTGAGAGACGGCCTGCAGTCCGGCGTCCTCGACGGTAGTAGAGATTTGCAGCAGCTGGTTGCGGGCCAGAACCAACTCTCCGACCAGAGTCATGAGCTTGTCGAGAACGCTGACAGCGACGCGAATGCTTTCGGCGCCGGCTTCGCGATGGCGGGGTTCTTGGGCGGGCTGGCGTGAAGCTACGCCCACCGATTTCGGCCGTCCTTTAGCCTCGGCGCGCGGAGCAGGGGACGAGACAGGCGCGGCCGCATCTGGGGCACTGGCCGCTGCCGGGGGAGGTGGTTCAGGGTGAAGCTGCGCCGGAGGTTGCTCCTGTGCCTTCGCCGGACCTTTGGCGGCCATCGCGTTTTTGGAATCAGCCTCCTTCTTAGAGGCCGGAGGTGGTGGCGCAAAAGGTGATGTGATGTCAATTCCCTGCCGAGCAGGCGCTGCTGAGGTTTCGATCGGAGCGGTCTCCTTGGCTTCCAAGAGAGAGGGCGATTGCGCGGCAGGGGTAGATTGGGGCGGGCTGTCATCCACCTGCTTCAGCCGGGTTAAGATCTCGCGCAGTTCGGGATAGTCGTTCTCGCCATCCTGTCCGGTGGATTGGATTTCCCTCAGCATCTGCCGCACGGCATCGACCATGCCCAGCAGTGCGGTGGTAATCTCAGGATTCAGCGTGAGTTGACCATCGCGCAAAAGCGTGAGCAGGTTCTCACCGACGTGGGCCACTTTTTCCAGCTTCGAAAAACCCAGGAAGCCACAGGTGCCCTTGATAGTGTGAATGGTGCGGAATACGCCGGCCAACGCATCTTTATCTTTCGGATTCTTCTCCAGACCGACGAGGTCGCGGTCGAGGCGATCGAGGTTCTCGTAGCTTTCGACCAGAAAATCTTGGACGATGTCACCTTCACTCATCCTGGCTCTCCTTTCCGAGTGGAGACGATTTTTCGAACACAGGAGGCCGCACTGAGGTCGCGCGACGTAGTCTCTTCAACTGTCCATCGTCGCTTGGGGAGTTTTCTTTAGGAAGTCCTTGTAGCGGATTGGAGAGACTGCCGAACGATACTTCGATTAGGAATTGATTAGAGGTTTTTTAGGCGGGTAGTCAAGCGTGCGGGGAAATAAATCTATGGCATTTCGAGATCTCGCGGATCGGGTTCCAGAGAATGACTATAATGACTACAATGATCTCAAGAGAGACAGGGAGGATCAGCTACACATGGGAACACAGAACTGGACTGTGGCGGAAGCCAAAGCAAAATTCAGCGAATTGATCGAGCGCGCAATGTCCGAGGGGCCGCAGACCATCACGCGTCATGGGCGTACTTCGGCAGTGGTTGTTGGAGCCGAGGAGTGGCAGCGCAAGAGCAAGCGGGTGGGCAACCTTGCGGACTTCCTGGGCGCCTCGCCATTGCCAGGATCAAAACTGAAGGTCCGCCGATTCCGGAATCGACCTCGCAAGATTAATCTGTGAATTTTCTTCTTGATACCAATGCCGTCTCGGAATGGGTGAAGCCGCGGCCGAACCCGGGTCTTATCGGTTGGATGGAATCGGTCGACGAGGACCGCGTCTTCTTGAGCGTTGTGTCCCTCGCGGAGCTGAGGTATGGCGTGGAACGTCTCGCGGCGGGGAAGCGCCGGACTCGCCTGGAGGAATGGCTACAACATGAATTGCCCATGCGGTTCGAAAGTAGAATTATTTGCGTGGATGCCAACGTCGCGGAGACGTGGGGCAAAACCATATCGCGCAGTGAAATGGCGGGACGTACAATGGGCGCGATGGATGGGTTCTTGGCGGCTACTGCGGAAACTCACAATATGACGCTGGTGACTCGCAACGTGTCACATTTTCCGCTGCTCAGGACGGTGTTGAACCCGTGGAGTTAGTCTTCCCGGTTCGTCGGACTTGCGCATTTCACTGCTCATCTTTTTTTTGCTCTGGCTTTTGCTCTGAGGGAAGCGGCTTTTCGATGGGCTTGCGTGGGAGCATCTGGTCGCGCATAGCGGCCTCGTAAACAAAACTGGCAAGGATTACAGCTGCTTGTTTCAGGTCTTCCGGTTGCAGGCGATCGTAGACGTCCATGTTCGAGTGATGGGTGCGGGTTTCGTAATCGAGAGGGTCCTGAAGGAATTGGAATGCCGGGATGCCGACCGCGTCGAAGGATTGGTGGTCGGTTCCGCCGGTGTTGCGCATGGTGACAGTATCCATGCCCAGATCTTTGAAGGGTTTCATCCAAGCCTCGAAGATTGGGCCGACTGCCTGATTCTCCTGCAGATAGATGCCGCGAATTCTGCCCGAGCCGTTGTCGACGTTGAAGTAAACGGAGATTTTGGTCTGCTCAGGCTTTAGGGTGAGTGGTCCGGCTTCGCGCCGCCGAAGAGTGGGGGTGCCTTTCATCAAAGGATTGTCGATGGGGGGGCGCGAGCCGAAATGTTGTTGCACGTAGCTCTGCGATCCGAGAAGACCTTGCTCCTCTCCGCTCCACAGGCCGATGCGAACGGTGCGGCGCGGTTTGAGATCAAGCGCCTTGAGAATTCGGACGGCTTCCATCGCCACAATCGTACCGGCACCGTTATCAGTCGCCCCGGTGGCTGCGTGCCAGGAATCAAGGTGCGCACCCAGCATCACGACTTCGTCTTTCTTGTTTTTATCGGTGCCAGGAATTTCGGCGATGGTGTCGTACTGCATGGGATCGTCGTCGTAGAAAGTGTTGGCGACGTTCAGTTCAAGGGCCACGTCTTTCTTCTGCTGCAGCAGGCGGGCGATGCGCGTCCAGTGCTCGAGTGCCAGGTTGAGTTGAGGAACGGTTGTGGTTTCGCCGGTTCGGTAGCTCCCACCGGACTGCACAAACACGGTTCCTCCGCCGGAGGTCTGGCGGCTGTGGTCGATAACCGCAAGGACTTTTTCATCGGCCAAGAACTGGTTTAAGTCTTTAGTGAACTGCATGCGCTTCAAGATGTCTGCAAAGCGGTAGGGTTCGTGTTCGATCGCGCTTGAATAATCGGAGAGCTTCGCGAGATCGTCATCGCTCAGGCGCTTGAAGGGGGCGTCGGTAATCGGTTTGGCCTCAATCTCAGCGCCGAGAAGAACGATCATGCCCGCAAGTTTGCCTTTATATTTTTCAAAGTCCTTCTGATCTTCGATGATGGCGCGGATGCAATGGCCCTGCACTGCGCCGTTGGTGCCGGGGGTCCAGGCTTTGGGGTAAGCGATGAGGGTGACAATATCGGGCGAGGTCATGCGCAGGTTAACGTATTGGTTCGCCCAGCCGCGACCGAAGGGCCCCCAGGCTTCCAGGTGGGCGTTGCTGAGTCCCATACCCGCGAGTTCATCGCGCGTCCACTCGTTGGCGCGCTTCATATTCGGCGATCCGGTGAGGCGCTCGCCTATCGAATCCATTAACCCGGTGGCATAGTCCATTACTTTGGAATTGTGGAAGCCTTCGTAGCGAATGCGGCCGATGGTTTCGAGATCGACGGGTTCCTGCGACCACAAAGGGGAAAAAGAGGACAAGACCAAAACAAAACAGACCAGAACAAAACAGACCAGTCGCACCGACACTCTCACGCGCAACTCCGGATAGGGATTAACCACAAAACGAGGATTATACAACTGGGCCGAGAGAGCATGCAGGGATTGGCTGCGAGTGATGCGGTTAGATGCCTGATGCGGCATCATTCCTTTTTTGCGGGGGCCTCTTTGCCGGCGTCTGGTTGTTTCTGATCGAGCTTTTTGTCGTCGCTCTTGCTTTCGGCACTCTTGGTTTCGCCGCCCTTGGAGTCTTCGGACTTCTTTCCTTTTTCCGACTTTTCCTCAGCCTTCATGCCTTCTCCACCTTCAGCGGAAGGCCTTGCATTGCCGGCTTCGTCGGCGTTCTTCACGATGTATTGCACGATGAGCGAAATGCGGCGATTCGAGGGGTCGAGAGGATCTTCCGCTTTGCGTAGCCGCTGATCGGCAAAGCCACGGACTTGTGTGATCTGATCGGGCTTTATGCCATTGGCTTGAACGATGCGACGTGCAGCGTTGGCGCGGTCGGTGGAAAGCTCCCAGTTGCTGTAATTCCCGGTGGCCGCATAAAGTTTCGAATCGGTATGGCCTTCGATGGAGATTTTGTTGGGCAACTTGCCGAGTTCCTCAGCCAGCGTGATTAACAAGTCGCGGCCGTCGCCATTGAGCTTTGAACTACCGCTATCAAAGAAGGTTCCGGAGGCGGATTCGGATAATTCGATGCGCAGGCCTTCATTAGTGACGGTCATTTCAATGTGATTCTTTAGTTTTTCAAAATCGTTCATCTCGCGGATTTTTTGCTCAAGCTGATCCTTGAGCTTGGGCATGTTGTCTTTTGTGAGGACAAAATTTTCGCCCGCGCCCGCTATGGCCGATCCCTTTTTTGAAGAGGTTCCATTGGGATCGCGGAAGTAGCCGCCAATAGCCTCCTGCACCGGTTTGCTGGAGCCCATGAGCCACATGACCATGAAGAAGGCCATCATGGCAGTGACGAAATCGGCATAGGCGACCTTCCACGCGCCGCCGTGGTGGCCGCCGTGCCCGCCTTTTTTTTTGATAATGATGATCGGACGAGTGTTCTTTTCCATGGGGCCGCAATCGTTTATGCAGAAGCTGCCGCGGCCTCGCCGCCCTTATTACGGCAGGCCGCCTCGACTTCTTTGAACGAAGGGCGTATGTGGCCGGGAATGGCGCGGCGCGCGACTTCGACCGCCATGATGGGAGCGGTGCCTTTTAGGAACGAAACCATCATCACGCGCAGCACGTACAGGTAGGCGTGCTCGTCGTCGGCAATCTTTACCATGTTGGCAGCAATCGGCCCGACTAGTCCGTAGCACAAAAGAATTCCTAAAAATGTTCCCACCAGCGCTGCGGCAACTTTCTTGCCGATTTCTTCGGGAGGCCCGCCCAACGAGCCCATGGTGATGACCACTCCCAGCACCGCAGCCACAATCCCTAGCCCGGGCAGAGAGTCCGCCATGCTGTTTAAAGCCGCCGGAGGGATGGCAGCCTGATGATGATGAACTTCCAAATCCAGATCGAGCATTTGATCGAGGTCGAAAGCGTCCACGCCGGTGATGGCCATGCGCAGCGAATCACAGACAAAGCCGCGGACATGGTGATTCTTGAAAACTTTGGGACCTTTGGACAATATGGGGCTCTTGTCAGGCTCTTCTACGTCGCCTTCGAGCGCCATCAAACCGTCTTTACGCGCCTTGTTGAGCAGTTCATACATCATCTTCAATGTGTCGGTATAAGCCTGTTTGCCGTATGGAGAGCCGCCAAAGACTCCGGCCATGCCACCCGCAATCTGCTTAAGAATGTGCAGGGGATTTGCGATGAGCACCGTGCCGATCGCCGCTCCGAGGATGGTGACGAGCTCGGCAGGCTGAATGAGCACCTTCAAATTTCCGTGCTCCATCAGATAGCCTGCGACCACACAGCCGAAGACCACGACGATGCCGATGATGGCAAACATGTATTAGCTCGCTACGACGGTGACGTTTCCACTGAAATGATCGCGCTTATATCGTTCAAGATGAATTGCCCGCCGCGTTTGTGCGAGCCGGCATCACGTCTTGATCGCTGATGAGTTCATTCAGCGCTCGTTGTAGAAGTGAATCCACGCTATCTCCGGCTACCGCGCCGGTGCGCCCGATCGAAAGCGGCAACGACAAATCTTCACCCCACCACTGAATCGTCACGTTTTCCATCATCTTGAGCAGGCGTCCACTAACCGACGGGAGCGCGTATTCGGTGCATCCCAGCAAAATTACAAGAAAGCGCTCCTCGCTCCATACGCCGACAGAGTCAGTGGCAAACACGGTATTTCTCAAAGTGCGAGCCAATACCTGCAGAATGCTTCGGGCTGCCCCCTGGCCGTATTTCGAGCGGAACTCCGTGAGATTATGCATCTCCAGAAAAACCACTCCGAAGGGAACGTAGTGCTCGTTGAACGAGCCCAAAGTTTCGCGCAGATGCGATTGCATCATGGCCAGATTCGGCAATCCGGTGACTTCGTCGAGCCAGCCGTTTTCTTTCATGTGGCGATCATTGGGGTCGGGACCGGCTATGGCGAACTCGCCTTCGAAGGTTTGAATCATGCCGATGATCGAACCACGCTTATCGCGCAGCGGGATGGCCCAGGTGTGGACTTGAGGGCGGTGCCCGGATTTGTGGTGAATGAAACTCATGGTTTCCACCGGTTTGGCGTCGTGGAATGCGATAGCGATGGGGCACCGGTCAATACACATTTCACAGGAGGCCTGGTTGCAGTGTTGGAGGATGTTGTCTGTGCAGGGGTGGCCCAGCACATCGATTCGCGAGTAGCCGCTAAGCTGTTCGGCGCCGTCGCTCCAGAAGACGATCCTTCTTTGCAGATCGAGGACGCTCACCCCGGTTTGCAGGGCGTCGAGTATATCCCGATACGTGTCCGGATCTTGGAAAGGCGGCATGGGGCTCGCAAGTGGATCTTCAAAAATGCTTGCTGCCTTTCCATCGGCAACTGACCGACTCTACTTAAGGTGGGAGCGATGGTCTCGGAGGAATTTCTAAAGGGCAAGGTTCCGCCCTGTTCTGAACGAAGCTCTCAACTAAGCGACAGATCTGCAGTGAGTTAAGGGAGTGGCACTTTGGGGTCATGGAGTGGCACGGGAGTGCCATATGCAGAAGTCGGCGGGAAGTTTAATTTTACAGGTGAGCAGTTCTGGGGGAGGGCTGCCCGGGCGCCCTAATCTTGAAAAAGATTAGGGCGCTCGTCATTTTGGGGCAAGACTTTCGTGCCTACAAAAACTCGCGCCGAAAAGTCGTCAATTGGTTGAGATGGTGAAGTTGACGGTGATCTTGGCTTGAGTCTCGACCGGTTCGCTGCCCTCGAAGTGCGGCTTGAAGTGCCATTGGCGGACTGCATCCTCGGCTGCGGAGGCCAGAATGTGAGGGCCGCTGACCAGATGCAGGTTTTGGATGATGCCGTCGCGGCCAATCATCGCCTGCAAGATAACAGAACCCTGTACCTTCGTTTGGCGCGCCAGCATCGGATAGTTGGGACGAACCGGCTTGGCCACAATCGCGAAAGTGTCGGCGGACATGTGCACGCGCTCTGAGGCTTCGTTGGTGATATCGGCTGCGTTCTGCGAATCACCGGAAACGCCAGGGCCGCCAGAACTGCTAGGGTCAGCGACCGGCTCGGCCGGCGTACCGGGCTGCAAATCGACGCGGACTGAGGTTCCGCTGTTGCGAACCGTGTGATGCTTGTCGCCCGCCACCACTTCGATTTCCAGAGGCGGCAACACGGTGCGGCTAGTGACGGTGACCGGCGAGGCCGGGGATTGTGGCGCAGGAATCACTTCATCTGGCTTTGCCACTGCTCTCGTGGTGGCACTGCGAGCGGACTTTTGCTTCGATGCCCAGCGCTTCGACTTCGCGGTCTCTGGGGGTTTGCTGGCGATAAGTGGCGAGTGCGGAATGTCGGCGATCGGGGTGCGCCGAACTGGTTGACTCTCGACCGATTGATCCGCCTCTTCCACAGTGTCAGGAAACCAAAAGTCGCGATCATGCCAGAGGACGATGGCCAAAGCAAGCAGAAGAAGACAAAGTGACCCCACCATTAAGTTGCGCTGTTTGGGATCCTCGGGAGCACGCTCACGTGGCTGCCCGCGGAAGACGCTCTCGGTTTTCGGCGCAACTGCTTTTAGCCCTAGATCAGGCATGCGGGAACCCACGCGGCCCCGGGGGAAGGCACTAGCCGTAGTATGCCTCGAAAACGCCGCAAAGGCCAGCGAAAGTAGCATAAAACCAGCTCCAGAGCGGTATGATTCTCGAATCGGCCCATTGTTAAGTCAGCCGGGCGCGAAACTTTCACACTCTTGGCGAATCCCATGGTTGGGAGATTTCGAGCGTAGATCTTTTCTTGAGAAATTGCGGCATGGTGAACGCAATTCTTTGCACACCAAATCGAGGGCAATGCCTTGAAAAATGAGCGAGCCGATCCTAACCGTCGGCTGGAAGAAATAAAATTTAAGCAAGTCAGCCGACGCGAACTCCTGAAGCTAACTCCGCTGCTGGCTTTGGGTGCATTTGCCGTCCCCAGCCTGCGCGAAGGACTGCTGAAGAAAGGCCTCGGGTTTAGCGATTGGACTGCGGCGCGTTTTTTTCGCCCCGGGCATGCGGCGACTACCTTCGGTGATGCCGATCTCACTCCCTTCGCAAAGTTTCCCATCAACGGTTACGACGTCGACGATCCCGGCGTGGATTTCGAGGCCTGGTCCCTTACGGTCAGCGGTGCCGTTAAGAAGCCAGGGGATTACAAACTGGCGCAGGTGCAGGCGCTGCCGCGCTATCGGCAAAATACCCGTCACGTGTGCGTCGAGGGCTGGGATGTGATTGGGCGATTCGGCGGGGTGCGGCTCTCCGATTTCTTGCAATTGATCGGCGCCGACACTACCGCGCGATTCATCACGGTGGACTGCGCCGACGACTATTACGAATCGCTGGACATGGAGACTGCGCTACATCCGCAGACTTTGCTTTGCTATGAGATGTACGAGCAGCCTCTCACGCGAGAGCACGGCGCGCCGCTGCGTTTGCAGATTCCCACCAAGGTTGGCTACAAGCAGGCCAAGTATTTGACGGATCTTAAAGTAACAAATGTGCTGGACCGCGTCGGCTACTGGGAAGACCAGGGTTATTCGTGGTTTTACGGGTTGTAGTGTAGCGCAGTATCGCCGGCGTCGCGCTGTCTGCCGCGAGGGCGTCTCCGCCGAGGCGAGTGGTAGTAGGCATCGGCCTTTCGCGAGGCTTCAAGTATGGCGGCGGGGCGCCGCCAAGACAGCCGCCGGGATGGCGGCGCTACTTTCGGGAGCTTATATGAGCGGTGGCGTTATCGAAATTGTTCGAACTACGGGAAAAGAAGATGAAGTTCCTACCGTTGTGGGCCGTGCGGTCTACGAGCATCCTTATATTGTGCGGCTTTGCCACTGGATTAATACCGTTGCTCTCTTTGTGATGGTGGGCAGCGGTTTGCAGATTTTTCGAGCATTCCCCAGCTTCGGCGCCAAAATTCCGCAGAAAGACTTGCTGCATTGGCCTAAGGCGTTTGCCATCGGCGGTTGGCTGGGCGGAGCTTTGCAGTGGCACCTCACCTTCATGTGGATTTACCTCGCGACCGGCGTGCTCTATCTCGGCTATCAAATCTTTAGCGGTAACTACAAGCAAGTGCTGTTCACGCATCGCGACATCCCGGGCGTGTGGCCGATGGCGAAACATTACTTCTTCTTTGGTCCCAAGCCGCCATTGCGGGAGGCCTACAATCCGCTGCAGAAGCAGGCTTACACGTCGGCAATTCTTTTGGGAGTTCTTTCCGTGCTGACTGGCTTTGCGGTGTGGAAGCCGGTTCAGTTTTCCTGGCTGGCCTGGATGATGGGAGGCTTTCATTACGCCCGCATCTGGCATTTTGCGGTGATGTGGGCGATTTTGTTTTTCGTGCTAGGACATCTGGTGATGGTGATCCTGCACGGCTGGAGCAATTTCGTTTCGATGCTGACGGGATGGAAGAAAGATCCGGAGTATTGAGCGTCGGCGGCAGCGCCTAGAGGCGAAACCTAGAACGCGAGGTAACGGGACGCCTGAAGGCGTGCCCTGATCGCCGAGGATTCGCAGCGCTAAATCGAGATCGGGATCTAGATATTGGTAAGAATCGAGATTCGTTTGATTTTTCCTTTTCGTTTCAGATTTTTGGAAGAGCGTATCAGGGTGTGGCTTCGGCGGTAAAGTTGCATCCCCGGCTTTAGCCGGCTTTAGCCTCTCGGGCTGACGGCGGCAGGATTGCGAGCACGATGTCCGATCCAGAAATGGCGTTGAACAATTCGAGGCAGGCTGGCTATGAGCACGAGCAGGAATTGATTTCCAACGTGCAGCGCGGCCAGCATGAATTGTTTTACGAACTGGTTCGACCCTATGAGCGCCGAGTCTACGCGGCGGCCCTCGCCATTCTGCGCAACGAGCAAGATGCCGAGGATGCGGCTCAGGAGGCCATCCTCAAGGCGTTCGCCAACATTCAGAAATTCCGGGCCGAGGCTCGCTTCAGCACCTGGCTGATTCAGATCACGGTGAACGAAGCCCTGATGCGCCGGCGAAGGGAGCGAACAGTGGTCATGGAAGGCATCGACGATCGCCGGGATGGTGAGGAAAGTGAATATGCACCGCGGGATTTTGCCGACTGGCGCGAGATTCCGTCGGAAGCGCTGGAGCGCAAGGAGGTGCGGCAGCGGCTGGCAGAAGCCTTGGGCGAGCTTGATCGAAAGTATCGCGAGGTTTTTGTGCTGCGCGATATGGAACATCTAAATATTCAGGAAACAGCGGAGGCTCTGGGCATCACGGCGGCTTCGGTGAAGACGCGGCTGTTGCGGGCGCGCCTGATGTTGCGCGATCTGCTGGCCGCCGGATGGGAGCAGGGCTGGTTCAGCCGGTTGCCATTCGAGAAGGGAACCAAACCATGGTAAGCCACGATAAGTTGGATTGCGAACAGGTCTGGCACGAGATTTCGAATTACATCGACGGAGAAGTAGACGCGACGCTGCTCTCTGCGATGGATGAGCATTTCAAAACCTGCGCGCGCTGCGCCTCGGTGCTGGCTGGGACTCGCAATGTGGTTTCGCTGTATGGTGACGAGCGGATGCTGGAAATTCCTGTGGGGTTCAGCCAGCGGTTGGAGCGACGGCTTGAGCAAAAGATGGAGCGAGGATTCGAGCATCGGCCGCGGAGAACGTTGCCGCCTCCACGATGGTCGAGTTGGTCGGCCTGGATGGTGCCGTTGGCGGCGATGGCTTTATTCGCAGGAGCGTTGGCGCTGGTGGATTCCCTCACTTTTAAGCAGCCGGCGAAGTCGATCCTCGCGGCACCGGGGCACGACATTCCTCCTGACCTTGCGGTCGTGGTTACGGCCGGGTCGAAGATTTTTCACGTGGCGGAATGTTCCTTCATTCACGACAAGGCCACCGAGAGAACCATCACCGCAAAAGAGGCGATGCAGGATGGCTATGTGCCGTGCTCGCGTTGTCTGCGGCAGTACTTGAAGACAGCCCTGAACCGGCGGATGGGGGCGGATTATGCCAGCGCCGATGCGGAGGAAGACCAGGACGAAGCGCTCAGCACGGCGGGGCATTAGGCGGCAAGGCTTATATTTCGGTAGGGACTGTGGGATTGTTCACTGGAATGAAAGAGCTACTTCAAATCCTGGCAGTGATGTTAGGAATCGCAGTCTGCGGGTGGCTCTTACTCAACGCGAGTACGTCCTTTGATTTATGGTTTCAGCGAAAGTTTGGCATCTCGCTTCGCTACGACAGATCACCAAAGTCTGAAATCCAAACCCTGTTTAAGGGCAACACCAAGATGAAGATCAAATTTGAGTTACTTTGCGCTGACGGAGCAAACTAGGGGCTGAGTGTCGTGGCAAGTTGTTTCTTGACACGACACCCTTAGCTTTCGACAAATTAGTTTGGCTTCATCTGGTCGTTCTTCATCGTGTCGTCTTTCTTCATGTCGTCCTTCTTCATGCTGTCGTCTTTCTTCATTGCGTCTTTCTTTTTCATCTTCTTGGTTTTCTTGCTGTCGTCCTTCTTCATGGAATCGTTCTTCATGGAGTCGTCTTTTTTCATCGAATCCTGACTCGTGTTGTCTTGCTTCATAGTGTCGCCGCTGGACTGGGCGAAGGCTGCCAGGGAAGCGGTCAAAATAAATGCGAGCGCGAAACTGCCGAAAATCTTCTTCATCATTTTCTCCTCGAGGTGAGTTTTGAGTTGGATCGTCCGGCAGGCTTCACCTGCAGGCTGATATGGGATTCGCTGGCCGGCTGGAAGTTACACGGTTAATTCAAAAGCTTAAACACAGGGGGCGCAGAGGTTCGCCGGGTAGGACAAAACCGCCGCACTGCGGGACTTTCAGCAGGTTAGTTGGTCGCGGGAGATCTTCAAGCCGCTCAGATTGCCGAGCGCGGTCACGGCTACTGATTCCGGTTTGAAGAATTCTTTCGCCAGGCTCTGGAGGTCTTCCGCGGTCACGGCTTCGATCTTTTCGATCAGTTCGTCGAGGTCCTGGAAGTGGTCGAAGTACATTTCCTGGCGAGCGAGGTTCGACATGCGCGCCGTGCTCGATTCGAGTGAGAGCATTAAGCTGCCCTTGAGCTGATCTTTGGAGCGGCGCAGTTCTTCTTCCGGTACTGGTTCGTTCTTCAGATTACGAAATTCGTTTACCACCGACTTCACAACTTTCGCCGCCGAGGCGAGAGACGTTCCGGCGTAGACGGCCATGCATCCGGTATCGCGGTAGGGATTGAGGTCACTGTAGATAGAATAAGCCAGGCCCTGACGCTCGCGGATATTCTGGAAGAGTCGCGAACTCATGCCTCCCCCGAGCAGGGTGTTAAGAATGTAGCCGGCGTGGCGCTTCTCGTGCGCAATGGGGTAGGCGGGCACGCCGATGCAAAGTTGGACCTGTTCGAGAGCCTTCTTATTGCGCAGCACAATCCGGGGAACGATTTTCGGCTCAGCCGAGTGAAAGCCGTTCTGCGCCGGCTTCAGGTGCTCGAAATGTTTCACCACCAGATCGACGAACTGATCGTGGTTGAGGTGCCCGGCGGCGGCCACGATAATGTTGCCGGGGGCGAAGCGATGAGAGTAGGTGTCGAGCACCGCCTGGCGCTCGAACTTTTTCACCGTTTCTTTCGTCCCGAGGATCGGCTTGCCTAGAGGATGATCTTTCCAGAAATTCTGGGTAAAGATTTCGTGGACCAGGTAGTCGGGATTATCCTCGTCCATTTTGATCTCCTCGAGGATCACGCCGCGCTCGCGGGCGATGTCCTCGGGGGTAAATGTGGGATGCAGCACGAGGTCGGAAAGAATCTCAAGCGCGACGGGAACATGCTCGTCGAGCACCTTGACGTTAAAGCAGATACACTCTTTGGAAGTGAAGGCGTCCATGTTGCCGCCGATGGAGTCAACTTGGCGCGCGATCTCCTCGGCGGTGCGGTGCTTCGTGCCTTTGAAGACCATGTGCTCGATAAAATGTGAGATGCCGTTTGATTGCGGGGTCTCGTCGCGCGAACCGGTCTCGAGCCAAATGCCGATCGAGGCTGAGCGGATGTGCTCCATCTGCTCGGTGATCACGGTGAGGCCGTGGGGCAACACCTGACGACGAATATTGCGAACTTCTTTGACCATGAATTAGCTTTGATCCTGGAATCGGCCCTGAAGGTGCTTTACTATTCTTACACATCTGAAGGGTTTGGGCGGGGCGCATGGGGATGCCAAGCTAAAGTACTTTGATTCATGGGCTTGCAAGGATTTTGCAGCTTTAAGAATACGTATCGTGAGAGCCGGGCCGGCTAAAATGCGCGTGGCATCATGTGCCGCTGGTTTAATCGCGATTTGCTTCGTAGCAGGGGTGAGCTATGCGCAGAGCAAGACCAGTGTTTCTCTATGCAGCCTGAAAGAGGGCGTCGCTGATGGCGAACACATTAGTGTTCGGGCTTCAGGTATGTATAGCGTAGGGCTAGAAAATTCGACCCTTGAGGATCCCGCTTGCCCATTCGTTCCCTACGGGGCTACTTGGGTGGACTTCGACTTGTCAACAAAGCGAAATGATAAGAAGCTGAGGACGCTTCTGGAGCATTCCGGGCAGGTATACCTGTCGGTCGAAGGCGACCTGTATGGCAGGCCGCTACCAGACCCCAACTTGCCGGAGGCGATCCGAAAGTCATACCAGCCTAACTGGGGTCATTTGAACTGCTGTAGCACCAAGTTGGTGGTCCACGTCATCCGTGACGTGAAAGCCCCGCCAGTAAGTCCGCCCACAGATGGATCGCACTAGATGAATGAACATCCGACATCACACTTGCTTGGCATGGATCGCGAGGAACTCGCTGCGCTCGTCAGCGAGGCCGGGCAGCCGGCGTATCGCACGAAGCAGATCATGGAGGCGGTGTACCGACAGCGGGTGGAGACGCTGGAGGAAATCTCCACGTTGCCGCAGGAATTCCGTGAGCAGCTGGTTGCGGGAAGGGTTGAGGTTGGGGCGGCGCGGATCGAGAAGAAGTTCGAGTCGGTGGATGGAACGGTGCGGTATTTGATCGGATTTGGCGATGGGCAGAGCGTTGAGACCGTGTGGATGCCAGAGGGTGATGGCGGGGAAGCGGGGGACGGCAGCGAGGCGGGAGCGGAGGCTGAGACCAGTTCAGGTCCCTCGGGGGCTAAAGCCCAACTCCTAACAGGGGGCGTCAATGCAGGCCTGGAAGGCCTGCTCCGCTCTCTTCAAAGTCGAGCGCGACACGGACGCTCGACGATTTGCATCTCTAGCCAGGTCGGTTGTGCGGTCGACTGCCAGTTCTGCTTAACGGCGCTGCTCGGAGTGAAGCGCAACCTGACGGCCGGGGAGATCGTGGGTCAGGTTTGCGCGGTGCTGAAGGATCAGAACGTTTCTCCGCCGGAGGATCGTGTCAATCTGGTGTTCATGGGCATGGGCGAGCCATTTCTGAATTACGACAATTTTATGAAGGCGTCGCGCCTGCTGGTTGAGTGCGTTGGGATTGCGGAGCGGCGCATGACCGTATCGACGGCCGGGATTGTGCCGCGCATCCGCGACTTTGGCGAAGAGAAAGTTCGTCCTAAACTGGCGATTTCCTTAAACGCTTCGAATGACGAACTACGCGAGCGGCTTATGCCGCTGAATAAGAAGTGGAATCTGGAGATGCTGCTGACGGCGGCGCGAAGTTTTCCGTTGCGAACGCGAGAGTGGATCACATTCGAATATGTGCTACTCGGCGGAGTGAATGATACCCCGGAAAATGCCAGGGAAACGGCTGAGTTGCTGCGCGGGCTGCGTGGCAAAGTGAACCTGATCGCGCTGAATCCCGGGCCTGGAATCGATTTTGCGACCCCTAGTGCGGAGCGGGTGGCGGCATTTCAGAAGATTCTGCGCGATGCGGGTATTCCTGCCTATATCCGGCGACCGCGGGGCCGCGATATTTATGCGGCGTGCGGGCAGCTTAAGCGAACGGTTACGATTCCCAGATCACCGGAAGTCCCGCTGCCATCGATTTCTCCGGCAGGTTCTCCGGCCCGGCAAGCGTAGCCGGTAGTTCGATGCGAATGCTGGCCCCGGCGATTTCATCCTGCGACCAGAAAATCCTTCCCTTGTGTTGATGCAAAATGTTCTGGCAGGCGCCGAGGCCCAGACCAGAAAGAGGCTTGGCGGAATCGAGAACGCTCCTCGGGTTTCCCAGTCCTTCTTCTTGAACCTTGTCGACCGCCACTCCACCGACGTGGATGATGTCGATGAAGATGGTCCCGTCCAGGTGTTTGGCAGCAATGATGAGACTTCGACTGCCGGCCTCGTTTATCGCATGCAGAGCGTTATTAAAAGTCTGCACGCAAACTTGAAGCAGTTGATTTGAGTCTCCCAAAATGTTCGGCAGATCGGGTTCAATTTCTGTCCGGACCTCAATCTTGAGAGCTTGTGCCTGCGGTTGAGAGAGTTTTACGGCTGTTCGCAGGACAGTGTTGAGATTGACAGTGCTCATGATTGCCGGGCCCTGCTTGGCGAAGTTGAGCAAACTGGCGACCAGAGATTTAGCTCGGCGAGTTTGCTGTCCAATTTTTGCCGCCAGCTCGTTCTGTCCGGAATTGAGCGGGGTTGTCAAAAGAAGGTCGGAATAGCCCAGCATGGCCGTGATGGGGTTGTTCAGTTCGTGAGCGGCGCCGCCGACCAGTTGACCGATGGAGGCGAGTTTTTCCGACTCCGTGATTTTAGCCTGCAGGCGTTTCAGGTTAGCATAGGACTCTTGCGATTGATCGAGCAGCCGTCGCAACTCCCGATCAAGCAGGCGCTGGCGGAGGAAAACCATCATGCCCATGCCCAGCGCGGCCGAGAGGGTCAACATCACGCGGAAGGAGCGGAGGCGCGAGGGAATCGCTGGGTCCCACAAGGCCCAGGCCGCAAATACAGGAAGCGAAAAGACCGTGATCATGCCCAATCGGGCCAGCCATAAGCCATAAGATGTGGAACCGCTGCGCGCCTCTATCTCAGGTAGGTGATCGGGTGTCCAGAGGCCGATCAGAGTAATCCACGCCATGGAAACCGCCAAGGGAATATCGTAAAGACTGCCACTGTAATAGGTGTTTCTGCCGAGCGCCCAATTCGCGATGTACGAGCTTGCGGCATAGGTTAAGCTGGCGCCGAATAGACTCGCGTACAGAGTTCGCCATAGGACCCGGCCGCTTGCCCTACTGGTCCACCAAGACCCGCTTAAGGCACCGAGGAAGGCCAATTTTTCGATGAGGTAAATAGAATTCAGATTATGGTCGTAGGTCGGAACGTTGGCCACCACGTACTGCCAGGGAATGACGACGAGAACATACAAATACGCCCACCAGACCAGCAACAGTGCGAAATCAAGGTGGCGAAGTGGGGCAGAGCATTCATCCTGCGGGGCGTGCGGGCGTAGCGCCAGAGCGGCCATCAATGGCACAATGTGAAGAAAGATAATGATGTCTGCCGCCCACAGGTCCGGGACGTCAGTACGCAACCAGACTTCGTAGTAAGTCCAGAGTAATTGATAGACGAACCAAAATCCGATACCCAGAGCGAGCAGCATCCAGAAAAGGCGAAAGCGCCCCCTCAACCTTATTCCGCGCACGATGAAGGACGCTGTGCCCGACAACAAAAGCAGACACTGCATAATGTCGCTAAGGGCCGTGAGGCCGAAGGATTGGCGCATGAAAAGGGCAGCCAAAACCAAAGCTCCCAGACAGGCTGCGGTGCCGGCGGTCCAGAGCCCGCGTGTGCTCCAAAAGATATTCGCGGTGCGGTACTCGCTCGCAGTCCAGAGTTTGAAAGGTTTGGACAAGAAAAGTCCTCGCGACATTTTAGACCTCATCTGGGGCGAAGCATTGGTTACGGAAGTAATCTAAAGACTGAGAAGGGAACGCCGAGCCGAAGTTTCGCTTGCTCGCAATACTACTTATTAATAAGATGCGAGGCGATAACATATGGCAGACATTCATGAGGCCCGAAAAAGAGCCTTTTGGGCGGAGAGCGATTTCATTGCATACTGAGTCCCAGCACCGTTTTTTTGGCCGGCAGGCGCCTGCTGATCCAAGTGAGGTGCGCCGCATCGAACGCTGGCTGGCAACGGCCCGGGTGTTCCTCGCGGTCTCGGCACTGGCTGCGATTTACATGGATCCCACGCAATTGGGACATGCGCCAATCGCATACGCGCTTCTGGGTCTTTACCTTATCCATGGCGTGCTGGTAATGACACTCTTGCGGCGAAGAAAACAGTCGACGGTGGCGTTTCGGATACTCGTTCATGCGGCTGATATTGTGTGGCCGGCGTTCATCTCGGTGTTTGCCGAAGGTCCGCGAAGTCCCTTCTTTCTATTTTTCTTTTTCGTTCTGGCCGCTTCTGCCTACCGCTGGGGTCTATGGGAAACGTTGTCCACGGCTGCGGCCGAAGTGGCTTTGCTGTGGATCGAGAGCTTTGTTTTGCTGCATGTGTGGTCGCTTCGGGAAGGCAGCCTGCCCTGGAATCTGCTGGAGGGTCTACGGGTCAATCTGGACGAATTTGAGCCCAAGCGATTGTTCATGCTCTCAATTTATTTGTTAGTGATGGGCCTGTTGCTGGGCTATTTAGCGGAGCAGCAGAAGCACTTGCGAGCGGAGAAGGCAGTCGTCACCGGCATGCTGGCGAAGGTGCGTGTGGAGGCTGGACTCACAGGAACGCTGCAGCAGATCTTCCGCGAAGTCATCGATATCTACGGCGGGTCGCGGCTGGTGGTGGCGGCGCAGGAGACGCACAGCCAAAGAAGTTTCCTGGGCGAAGTGCGCAAGCGTGATGACGCTCCCCCCGATTTTGTGTGGTTGGACTCGGGTCCCCGGGAGGCGAAAAGGTATCTGGAAGATTTTCCGGGAGAGGTTTGCTACGCGTCGATGTCAGGAGATCGCTTGGCCATCGCCGCGCTTGACAGTGACGGTAATGCTTTGCCCACGCCGACAACAGAAGGGCTGGTCCGTTTGAATCAGCGGCAGAGCTTTCGCTCGTTGATTGCAATCTCCTTCGTTTTCGGTGGCGAGTGGCGGGGGCGGGTTTTAGTTTTCGATCCTTCGTGGCGGGGCGAGACGCAGGAGGAGTTGCGCTTTCTCCTCGACCTGCTGCGGCAGGTGGGGCCGGCCGTGTATAACGTTTACCTGCTGCACCGATTGCGCAGGCGAGCTGGGGCGGCGGAGCGGGCGCGTTTCGCCCGTGAGTTGCACGATGGCGCGGTACAGTCGCTGATCGCGGTGGAGATGCAGGTCGATGTGCTGAAGCGACAAGCGGAGACCTCGCCGCAAGTGGTCACCGGCGAACTGAGTCGCATTCAGGGGCTGTTGCGAGAAGAGGTCTTAAAACTGCGCGAACTCATGCAGCAGATGAAGTCGATCGACGTAGACGACCGAAGATTCATGAATATTGTGAGCGATACGGTGGAGAGGTTTGAGCGGGAGACTGGAATTTCCGCCCGCTTTGTCAGCGATATTGAAAAACTGAGGATGCCGGAAAAAGTCTGCCGGGAGTTTCTGCGCATCGTTCAGGAGGGGCTGGTGAACGTGCGCAAGCACAGCGGCGCGCACCACGCGCTGGTCCGGTTGAGTTCGACTCCGAATATGTGGAGCCTGACTCTGGAGGACGATGGCAAAGGGTTTCCGTTCTCCGGGCGCCTGACCCATGAGCAACTTGATCAGATTGGAAAAGGCCCGGTGATCATTAAGGAACGAGTTGGTTTGATTGCGGGCGCACTCACTGTAGAATCAAATCCGGGGACGGGTACGCGTTTGGAGATAAAGGTTCCGCGAAGCGTGGAAGTAACCGATGAACTTTAAGAAGTCACAGCCGGTGCGGATCGTAATTGCCGACGACCATCCTATCTTTCGAGACGGTCTGCGTCGATTGCTGGAAGCGGAGCCCGATCTGAAAGTAATTGGCGAAGCTTCGGATGGCGCGGAAGCTGTCCGGATGGCGCGGCAGTTGAAACCAGACCTGCTGTTGCTGGATCTGGCCATGCCGAAGCACCCCGGACTGGAGGCGTTGCGCGATTTGAGCAGCGGCACTAATTCGACTCCGATAAGAGTGATTCTGCTGACCGCGGCGGCGGAGAAGAGCCAGATCGTCGAGGCGCTCCAGTTAGGTGCGCGGGGCGTTGTGTTGAAAGACTCGGCTACGCAGTTGCTGCTGAAGGCGATTCATACCGTGATGTCCGGAGAATATTGGGTAGGGCGAGAGAGCGTCTCGAACCTAGTGCAGTACTTGCGGACCCTAGTCCAGTCTTCGAGCGACGAAGCGCGGCAGAAGAAATTCGGGCTCACGCCTCGCGAACTGGAGATTGTCGCCGCCGTGGTGGCGGGATATTCGAATAAAGAGATTGCGGAATATTTCAAGATTAGCGAAGACACGGTAAAACACCACTTGAGCAATATCTTTGACAAGCTAGGGGTTTCGACGCGCCTGGAGCTGGCGCTTTTTGCCGTGAATCAGTCCCTTCCTCTGAAAACCATTGTCTAGCATAGTCTTAGAAGTGATTTATCAACCAAAGCTGGATGGCACTTATGTGCTATTGGCGAGGTCTGTGAGGGCGCCTATCATCAATTAACCAGCCTCGGGACAGAAATGAACGCTTCAAATATGGGGTTAGTAGTCCCCTGTTCCAGCACTAGGGTGTGGTTAGACGAACTCAAGGAGACGGAGCCCGTGGCAAAGATTTTTCAAAGCGTTTGGAAGCGGTTTGGCAAGGATGAGAGTGGCCAGGATATCGCAGAATACGCGGTGATGCTGGCGGTTATTCTTGTGATCGTAGTCGGCACTATCCGATTGATCGGCTCGAACGCCAATAACGTTTTCTCTCAGGTTGGCAGTTCGATTCAATAAACGCGACGCGATCGAGTCGGTTCACTCAGTTGGCCACATCGGCAGCCTTGAGTGGAACTGCGCCTCGCGAGCTTAAACTCAAATTCACAAGCCAAGTGCATCAATCCCGCGCTCTCACTTAGGGGCAGGCGCGGTAAGCGCCATCTTCTGACTGCTGCCGGGAGGCGACAGCCTCGTCAGGTAGGGGAAAAATGGCGTGATCGCGAAGGGCATCTTCTCGCGCGCTGAAGTCAGGGCGACCGGTTTGGCTTTGGCCATTTCTACCTGATCGGTCCAGGGATCGAGTTTAATGCGTCCTCCCAAGGGAAGCGCGGCAATCTGATCAGAGCGCTGCGGGTCCAATGCGGGCGCAGACTCAAGCAGCATCGGCATGCGCAGGCTCTTGGTACTGGCGACACCATTGCCCAGATGAGGACGAATCAAGCTGGGCAGATCTGGCGCACTCTGCTGCAAAGCCTTGAGAAATAATCCCGCACTCCCCAGCTTATCCTTGTAAGGAGAGTTCTTCAGCAACTCGAGGGCTTTGGTGTCTGCTGCTTCCTCGTCGGCCGGACGCCGCTTGAAGTCCAGACGCTGGAAGGAATCCTCGTCGGGAAAGAACATGCGGTCGTTGAATGCCAGCTTGGTATCGGTTGGGTGCCCGAGCACGATATGGCTGAGTTCATGAGCCAGGACCATGGCGAGAGAAGCTTCGTCGGGCAGAACGTCGAGCAAGCCTCGACTGACCACGATGGTGTGTCCGACGGTGAACGACTCCAGCGGAGCGGTGAGCAGGACGCGGCAGCGAATTTCGATTTGCGGATCAATGTTGTTGGTGACCAATAAATTGTTAACCACGGTTTGAAGAATCTTATCGACCTCACCGGAGGGCGCGATCAGGCCGATCTTAGTGAGGCGCTCGATAGCGTTGTCTTCGGCCTGGCGCTCCCACATGCGCTCGGCCAAGACGGGGCTAGGGTCGGCGGCGGAATCGGTTTGATCTTTTACCGACTGTGGCGCATCGACCAGAATCTGAGTGAACTCGGAATTCTTATTCAACCCCTTCAAGTCATACCCCCAAAGCCGCGTCTGCGCCCGGAAGTGCAGAGCTTTACCCATGGTCGTCTTGAGGTCGGATTCCTCGCTGTAAATGTAGGCGGGAAGCCAGGCCCCGGTGCGCATGTTGAGCCGCCAACTGTCGAAGTGGAGGTAATAGCTGGACTTGGGATGCGGGTAGTAGGTTCCGTTGAAACGGACCACGTTGTAGTCCTGGTCCTCGACCCAGATGCGCCCCAGGAAACGTCCGGCGGGAGCCTTCTCCTTGGGCTGGACATCGATAACGAGACAACGTACTTCTCCCAGAAACTCGCGACGGACAAAAGAAAAGTCGTAATACTTCCGCTGGAAATCGGTGTCGAGCACCACCATCTGCGCGAAACCAAGAGGTAAAAAGCGCATGGAGTAGAGGCCGGTGAGGTGGTTCAGCATGCGGTGGCCGAAGCCGGGCTGCCCGACGAAAGACGTGTCTTCGGGGCCATCGTTCATATCGAGACGCCCAAGGAAGTATTGATCCTTAACCGCCTCGGGGTTCCCGCTGCTGTCGGTCTTGAGATCTTGAAGGTAAGTCTCGACCATGGGACGCAGGTGGCGCATCTGGGCAACAAACAGATGCTCCTTCTGGATGACGCGGTCGATGACTTCATTGAACGAGGCCGGAGGCGGAGACGAGAGCGTCGCAATGCCTGGGGATCCGGTAGTTTCTTCCGCGCGGGGAGCTGAAGGGGTGGGATCTTGCGACAGCGCCGGGAGAGACGCCGCAAAGAATAGCAGCAACGAAAGCCAACTTAGCTGGAAAGCACGCATAGAAACCTTTGGGGAGAAAACTTATGCCAACTGAAAAATGATGTGCAAGACGACGGTGGAATCGGCAGGTTCGCCGTTCTTTAGCGCCGGACGGAAGTGGATTTTTTCCGCCGCCCGGACTGCGTTATCATCCAAGCCGTGACCTAATCCGCGCACCACGCGCACCACGCGCAAGCTTCCTGACGCCTGCAGCACGGCTTCGACCAGCACTTCGCCTTCAATTCTCAGGTTGCGCGCCTCCTGAGTATAAGCCGGCGTGGGTTTGGAAATAATTTCCGCAGGCACGACTTTCAAAGCCGCCTCAGCCGGTTGAGAGTGTACGGTGGGCGCTGCGGGTACATCGGCATCGCCAAAGCCGCTGGGCTGAACTTTGCCGAGGGAAGCGTGAGATTGGGTTTCGATGGCGGTACCATTGCCGAAGCCGGCGCTGGTCACCACGCCGGCGACGCCCTTGGTACGGCCCGTGCCATTGCCATAGCCCGCTTCAGAGCTTCGCGGTAAATCAAAAGATCCCAGCGCGGCGATGGTGACTCCCTTTTTCTGGTCGGGTTTTGCGGGGAGTCCGTTGGGATCGCCAAAACCTCCGGTCTGCACCTCCGCCGTGCGGCGAGCCATTGTGGGTTGGGCTGAGCTTCCGGTGGAGAATACGTTGGTCTTTACTGCCTCCTGAGGGAGAATGGGCGCGACGTCGGAAACCATGGGCTCGAGTTTCTTTGGCGTCAGGCTCACGGCAGGAGCGGTCTCATCTTCTTTTATGCGCAGTTTAGTCACAATCTTCGGCTGCCGCTCGGGAAGGGGCAACGCGATATCCGACGGATCGAGATGCGCGATTTCCGCGGGCTGCTGCAAGATCAAAGGCGGCTGCGGCTGCAGATTGAGCGGCTGAGGAGTGCTGACCAAAAGAACTGAGCGAAAGTTGTGCTCGGGCGCTACGACCACTGACGGGTATAGCAAGCGCGCCCAGACGATCGAGCCCACAAGTAGAGTTTGTGCGGCTATGCCGAAGCCGAATTCCGCCCAGGGAGCTCTTACCTTGGGCAGCGTCGAAAATTGGTTCTCGGGCATCGCGGCTAAAACAGTGGGCTGGAAAGCGTATGAAGTCATAATTCGTCCACCCGTAAAGGTTTAAAACACATGTTCAAGGTCGAAAGTTTCTCGGACTCGGACCGCTGAGGGCCAAGCGAAGCGCGTGCTAGATGCAGCGAAGTAGGCTGCGTCTCTCCCCAAAGATTAGGGCCTGCACGGCAAAGGCCATTCGCCACCAATTATAAAGTCTATCCTCTTATCGCTCTGGTACTTAGCCTTAGCCTGATGCACCATCCGGACCCACCCCACTAAAGTAAGAAAATTCTTACATTAGGAGTGAGTCTTTTTTCTGCTTGCTAATCTTTTCCCTTTTTTTCTCCAAGCATCACACTCGATTTTTCTCAGCAGGGGACGAGGGGGCTCTCGGGTCCAACAGAGAGCCAGCATTCACTTTGCCCATCACCTTTACTATCGGCGCCATCGGTACTTTCGTTTAGCCGCTCGTACTCAGCAATGCGCGATCTTGGGACTGCGTATTCCTCCGGTCGCGTTACGAGTGTCGACTACAAGCTGGGTCTCGCTCACGATCTTCTGGTAGTCATACTCGGAATGATCGGTGACAATCACAACACAATCGTACTGGCCGAGATCCTTGAGATACGAGCGCTTCATCTGTAAGTCATACCTTCGTCCCTTGCCGATGAAGGGAAAGTAGGGATCGTGATAACTTACGTGCGCGCCTTCCTTTTGCAGCAGTTCAATGATCACCAGTGCGGGAGACTCACGCAGATCGTCAATGTCTCGCTTATACGCAACGCCCAGGATCAGAACTCGCGATCCGTTCAGCGCGGCACTCACCGAAGCTAGCACGTGGTACGGCATGTGGGTGTTGATCTCGCCCGCCAATTCTCTAAAGCGAGTACGGAAGTCATACTCTTTCGCCTTCCATGACAAATAAAACGGGTCGACCGAGGCTACAAAGAATTCGTTGGCTGAATTGGAATCGCTACCGGACTTGCCGCGAGCCGCCTTCAATCCCAGCCTATTCTCTTTCTCGAGGATCGGCAGCATAACTTCTTCAGTCGTGCCGGGGTAAGTTGTACTCTCAAGCACGACCAGTTGTCCTGGGCGCAGGTGCGGAGCCATGGCATGCGCGGTGTCGGTGATGAAGCTTAGGTCGGGCTCGTGATGCTCGTTGAGAGGCGTGGGAACGCAAATGATGATGGCATCCATCTCCGCCAGCCGCGAGTAGTCGCCGGTGGCGGAGAAGCCCCGGGTTTTGGCCGCCCGGATTTCATCCGCGGCAATGCGGTAGACATAAGAGCCGCCTTGAGCGAGGGTGTCGATTTTGCGCTGATCGATGTCAAAGCCGGTGATCTCGAACTCTTGTTCGCTGAACAGTAACGCTAGAGGGAGCCCGACATAGCCCAGACTGATGACAGCGCCTCGCGCCTGACGCCGCTCAATCTTATTCTTGAGCTGATGTTGAGGTTGCTTGAGGGTGGCTCGCTCCAGGGAGCCATTTGCCGCAGATTGAGTCATCGTGTCCACGAAAATCTCGCTGGTGATGGACCGATTCTAGCACGTGAGGTTAGAGAATCCTTAGGAACGGCGGGCCCTTCAGAGCACTAGCAAATAATTTTTTTCCGCCGTTGGGAACGAGTTTGGAAATACGTCTATGTCGGATTGGGGAAAACGATGAGGAGAAAGTGGTTCTTTGCTCTGGCGCTCTTGCTCGTGGCGGTGGATCTGGCGTCGAGGGCCGGGAGATTTCTTCTGGTGGATGGTCCGCGGCGATCCGATGTGATCCTGGTGTTGGCCGGGGAGACGGAGCGGCGGCCGCGGCGAGCTTTGGAACTCCTCGGGCAAGGCTATGCTCGACGTATCGTGCTCGATGTGCCTAACAACGCTGGGTTTTATGGCGCCACGCTGTTGGAACTGGCGCAGAAATATGTTCAGGAATTGCCGCAAGCCACATCGATCACCATCTGCCCAATCGATGGGCTTTCCACCAAGGACGAATCGAAAGATGCGGAGAGGTGTTTGCAGCGGGAAAGCGTGAAAAGCGTGCTCATTGTAACCTCCGACTTTCACACCCGCCGCGCGCTCAGCATCTTCCGGCGGGAAGTTCCGGGATACGAATATTCGGTGGCTGCGGCGCAGCAAGGGACACAATTCGGTGCGCGCTGGTGGACGCACCGGCAGTGGGCAAAAACCCTCGTGGATGAGTGGCTGCGACTGATCTGGTGGAAGCTAGTAGATCAGTGGCATTGAAGAGTCCGGCCGACGAAACTTTCGGACGGATTGGCAGATGCGAAAAAGTTTTCCACCGCTGAATCGTCCGAGCCAGCACAAAAGGCATTGACTGCCAAGAACTTTGGAGGATACGATGCGCTAACGGAATCAAAATAGTTATTAACGGAGCGTAGGATGGGCATGTCTGCTTTCCGCGGAATGGTAAGTTGCGTGCTTTTAGTTATTCTGCCGTCCTCGCTTTTTGCCGCCGACTCCCATGCGGCAATGCTCTATGCCAACGGCGCTGCCTGGGTAAACGGCAGCCACGTGCCCAACTCTTCCGCAATTTTCTCCGGCGATCTGGTGCAGACCCGCTCCGACTCCGGTGCCAGCATCAACGCGCCCGGCTCCAGTATTACCGTCTTGGCCGATTCTCTGGTGCAGTTTGAGGGTGTGTCGCTGAAGGTTGAGCATGGCGGGGTTGCGATCTCTACATCGAAGGGCGTAGCGGCCACAGCCGGAGATGTGATCGTGGCACCCGCTTCGAGCGCATGGACTGAGTTCAACATGACCGATGTCGATGGTACGGTTAGAATTGCGGCGCGCAAGGGAGATGTGAACGTCACCGACGACAAGGGCACGGTCTTGCTTGCCCAAGGACAGGAAACCACTCGCGATGAACAGTCAGACCAGCCCGACGGGTCCGATGGTAAGAAGAAGAATAAGAAGAATGCTTCCGGAGCCGCTCCCGCGGCCGGAGGCGGAGCCCTGAACTCTCCTCTCGCGATCGGACTAGGTGCAGCGGCGATTGTGGGAGTTACGGCCTGGGTTCTTATCCGGAACGATAATCCGGTTAGTCCTGAGAAGCCGTAAGAGCTGGCATCACTGAGCGCCAGCCATGGGCTGTTGCACTGCTCCCTCGGAATCGAAGACATCCGCGGGTGGTTTCGTTCGAACTGCGCGGCGCTTGCGCGCCGGTGCGGCGAAGGGCTCGGCTGCGGCGATCGTGCACATTACATAAAAGAGGGCGGCGTTGGCGGGGATCTGCAGGTTGAAATCCACCGCGCTGTGTACCAGGATTCCGCTTAACCCCAGTAGACAGGCCAGGGTGACCGCCCCGGTCATTTCAGACTCCCACTTGCCGATCTTTTTCAGAGCACGGCGAAAGATCGCAACGAGAAACCACAGCATGATGGCGAAGCCCAGCAGACCGGTTTCCACGAGCAACTGCAGGTAATCGTTGTGCGCTTCGTTGACGAAGAAATTGGTGTAGAAGGTGCGGAACTCAGGGTACACAACGGGGAAAGAACCGAGCCCCCAGCCCAGGATCGGCCGCTTCAGGAACATCCGCAGGCCGTCGCGGTTGATGTAAACGCGAATATCGCCGGCGAGGTCGGAGTGCTGCGGTCCTGCGGTAGCGATGCGGCGACTGAGTTCGCCACCGCCAATCCATACCAACAATCCGACTATGATCGCCATGAATACGCTGACCCCGATGGCGGTGTGCAGGCCGCGCTTCTGTTTGATCAGCAATCCAGCAAGAATAAGGAGTTCTACCACAATGGCAAGCATCCCACCGCGCGAGCCGGAGAGAAAAATCGTCCCAGCCATTACCGCCGCTACGCCTGCGGCAGCGATGCGAGCTTTGCTCGAGGCCAGCCGAGTCAGCGACAAAACCAGCGGGATGGGAACGAGCATTTCCATCAATCCAGCATAGTGGTTGTGATTGACGTAAGGGCCGTAGATCCAGCCGCCCAGGTGAGGCTGGCGGATCCAGTAGAGCTTGCCGTTCGGGGCGATACCTTGTAGCAGGGCGAAGCCGGAGAGCGCGGCCCCGTAAAGCGTGAAGATCAGGGCCAGCTGCCGCGCTTGAGAACCACGTAGCAAAGTTTGTCCGGCTAAGAAACACAGCGTGGCATAGGCGACGTACTGGAGCGCGAGGACGACTGTATCGTGCTCATACGCGGTGCGGTGGAAGAGGAGTTGGACAGCGACGAGCAGCCCGAACGCGCCCATGGGCGGGAAGATCGGATTGCCCCGAACTGTGATTGCGCTGTCGAGCACCTGCTTGCCGATCCAGAGCAGAAAAAGAGCCGCCGAGCCGACTTCAAGAAGAAAGATGGACCAGGGTTCGACTGCGCCGAAAGCCAGAGGCCCAAACAGAAGCAGACCGAAAATTCCATATAAGAGCACGGCGCCGACATGCGTCGATCGTTCGCGGCTATGGACTTCGGCTATGCTGCCCGGGCTCATTGGAGGTAGGAGTAAAATCAGTACCCAGTGCCCAGTATCTAGTTTCTTGCGTCTGGGAGCTGGTCACTGGGGACTAGGTACTGTTTCATTTATTATCGTTTTGCCACGAGGTGAAAATCGTCGATCCAGAGCTTACCACGGATCGGACTGCCTTCTGGAAGCCGACGGACGTGCAACACCACTAATTTAGTCTCTGAGCTGGTCGTGAATTGTCCTGTTGCGGATTTCCAGTACCCCGCCTCCTTCAGTTCGTCGCTGTCGTAAAGAACGTCGCGATTGTATGCGTCCTGAATAGTAAAATGCGCTGCGCCGGCGCCTTCAATTTCTCCATTCTTGTAATACCCCGAGAACTCGTAGAGAGTGTTGGGCTGTACGGCGATGAATTGTCGAATGCCGGCGTCGCGCACTCCCGGACCGTCGAAGGTAATTAAGAGCGAGCGATGGCCGCCGTGAAAGTCGCTGGGATCGAGATTCAGGGTTACGCTCCGCTGCTTTTGATATTGCCAGTCGAAGCCGCCGTTGAGAACGTCGAGGCCGAAATCGCCGTTGACAATCAGATTTCTGCCCGTGGGCACATAAGCGGACAAGCCGAAACGCGGAACCGACTGCTCCCAGACCAAGCGTGCCTGATCCACGTCCTTGTGATCGAACAGATATTGAACGTACCCAAAGACAGAGCGCAGTTCGAAAGTCTGAGAGGTCGCCATCAACGCGGCCCAAACTTTGGCGGTGGCCGCCGTTTCCTGTTTATTTATTAAAAGATTCAGAAAGGCGAGATAAGCTTCGGCGCGCGCGGGGACCACGTCACGCAAAAGGGCGTCGGTATTGGGCAGGATATGCCAGCAGTATTGAATCGCGGCACCGGCCATTGACGGATCATTTTCCAACACCACGTGGAATTCATGCAGAGCCTTCTGGTCCTCTCCCTGCACCAAATAAAAGTTCGCGGCCTCCCAAGCGACGTCAGGTGTTGTGGGATCGGCTTGGATAGCGTGTTCCAAGGCCAAGCTCTGGTGGGGGAGATCGCCCAGTACCTGGTAAGCGGACGCCAGATCGAACCAGTAGCGAGACGCATGGGAATTGCGCTCCACGGCGGCGCGGAAGGGCTCTATGGCGGCGCCGGGATCTCTGGCTACGAGCGCGTAATAACGTCCCAAATAATCGCGATAGTCGGCGTTGCCCGGGTCGAGACGCGCGGCGCGCTGCAAGCTGGAGAGTTCGGCCCTTTCTCCAAACAGAGTTGCGACAAAAAATCTTCCTGCCAGGAAGAGATAGGCTAGGCACAGTAATACCGCGCCAGCGAGAGCAAGTCTTTTCCGCGCCACGGAATGAAGAGTGATTTCCATCTTGCTCAGGAAAGTTTCGGGTTTTTATCTCGTGCCGCGCCAGTCGTGATGAGCTACGACAGAATGCTTCACAACGACTCGCTCAGGCACTTGTGGGCGAGGCCTCTGAAGCCTCGTCGGCGTCGAGATCCTCATCTTCGTCCTCTTGCTCTCCGTCGTTGCGATAGTAACGTGCATATTTGCCCTGGTATTCGTAGTAGTAGTAATAATCGGGCGAACTCAAATCAACCGCATTCAAGAGTACGCCGGAGACCTTTGCATTCACCTGCATGAGAATGTCGCGCGAGCGGCGCAGAGCTTGCTTGGTGGTTTGTCCCGAGCGGATGACCAGCACGATAGCATCGGCCCGCGGCGACAGAACGACAGCATCGGTGACAGATAGCGTAGGAGGCGTATCTACAACAATGTGATCATATTGCCCGCGCAATCGGTCCAGTACGTCGCGCATGTTGGTGGAAGCCAGCAGTTCGGCGGGATTCGGCGGCGGAGTGCCAGCCGGCAAAACGTCCAGGTTCGGCAAAATAGGCGAGCGGGTGATCGCCTGCTCGAGAGTTGCGCTTCCAGTCAAGACATTGCTGAGGCCGCTGCGCGGACCCATACCCAGAGTCTTGTGAATGCTGGGCCGGCGAAGGTCGGCGTCGATCAGCAAAACCCGAATGCCCTTCTGTGCCAACACGACGGCGCAGTTGATGCTAGTGGTGGTCTTTCCTTCCTGCGGCAGGGCGCTGGTGACCATGATCACCTTGGGCGGTGCGCCCAGGTTGGAAAGCAATAGAGAGGTTCGCAAGGCGCGGTAGGATTCAGCCATTTGCGATTGCGGCCGGACTTGCGTGATCAACTCCACAGCCTCTTTAGACGAAGCGATAACCAAGCGCTTGGAGTTTGCGCCTTCGCGTGTGCTCCGCGATCCGAGAGGAATCATGCCTAGGGGCGGTAGACCGGAGATCATTTGCGCCTGCTCAGTGGTGCGCACGGTACTGTCTAATCCTTCGAGCAGAAAGGCCAGTCCCACACCGGAGGTCAACCCCAACATGAAAGCAAAAGCGAGGTTGCGGGGAATATTGGGCTCGACTGGTCCGGTGGGAACCCTGGCCATATCAACGATGCGGAAGTTATTGGAGCGGAGGCCCGCGGAGACCCCAGCTTCCTTCAATTTTTCCAGCAGGCCCTCATAAAGCTGACGATTGCTATCGAGATCGCGCTTCAGCAGGCTGTATTCGATTGCGCTCTCGTTGAGCTTATTCTGTTCCTGCTTCTGTTTTTCCAGGGCGTCGCGCAACATTCCCTCGCGCTGCAATGCGGCCATATATTGCCCGCGAATCTTGCCCGCTATTTTCTTCGTTTCGGCGACGAGTTGAGCATCGATCTCTTTCATCTGGTTAGTGATCTGGGCGAGTTTCGGATACGAGGGCCCGAACTGAGTGTTAAGTTCCGCTGCCTGGATCTTCAAGTCGGCCTGTTTGTTGCGCAAGATGTCGAGCAGCCCTGAAGCAGCTTGCACTCCCGATCCGGCCGCGTCCAGCGCAGTCGCTGCCGAAGCGATGGTGTCGGTGTCCCCGGCCTGCACCAGACGGTAGACCGATTCTTTATCCATGCGATCGGATTCCGCGGCAGTTAGCGCCTTGTTTAACTCATCGAGCTTCTGGGTGGTGATGTTTTGTTTTTCGTCGATGCCCAGAATTTCATGCTCTTTCTGGTAGCGCACCAGTTTTTCCTGAGAGGTCTCGACTTTCATCTGCAAATCGACGAGTTGCTTCGAAAGCCAGTCGGAGGCCTGCATTGTGGAATCAAAACGCGATTTGAAATTATTTTCGGTGTAGGTATTCATCAACGTGTTAACCACGTTGGCGGCCAGTTCTTTGTTGGCGCTGCGGTAATGCACTTCGATGATGTGAGTGTTCGGAGAAAGGTTGACTCGCAGACTGCCGCGAAATCCTGAGAGAAGAGAAGAAGTCAGGCCGCTATCGGCCTGCAGCGGATCGGGAGCGAGATCGAGCGAAGAGGGCAGGGGCGAAGTTCTTCCGCCGAACTCAGGACGGCGATCGAGGGCGAGTTCCTTCACCACCTGGAGAGCTAGCAGGTCGCTCTGCAGAATCTTTACTTCGGTTTCGAGTTCAGTGGGATCGTAATAGTCGACGCTGAAAGTTGGCGAATTATTAAAGTTCACCAGGCCGGAGTCGGGTTTGTTGATGGCGATGCTGCCGCTGGCCTCGTAGACCGGCGTCATCTTGAGGCTGGCAACGGCGACTACGGAAAAGATTGTTACCAGGCACGCAACGACCGTCCACTTGCGTTTGACTAGGACGCGAATGTATTCGCCCAGCGCCGACTCTTGGGAAAGGAGTTCGGGATAAACCCTCGGGCCCGGATTTCCGCTGAACCCGTTTGCGCCCAGACCGTGCCGTCCTGGATCCACGTTCGCGGGTTGAATTTCGCGAACGTTGGGGTTATTAGCTTGTACGAGATTAGCCGGTACCAGCGGTCCGGAATCCATGCCTTCTCCTGAACAGAGTTTCTACGTTTTCTGGCTGGCGAGGGCCAATTCCGCACCCGCAACCTCAAAAGCCGGCAACGGATGGCTGGTCCATAGCAGGCGAATTCTGCAAAACAGGTGGTTGCGGTTTCGACGACATTCTAACATTGCTTTCACGGAATACAATTTACGAATTGCAGGTGACCGCTTTGGTGCGAACCGCTAGGCATCGCCGGGATCAAGAAACTCCGCTATACTACTGGGCAATCATCCAGCCTGAAATGGAACCGCGTTTATTGGTCGATTCCTGGTCCGAGTGAAACCTATGAAGCGGAAATGTTGTGGTTCGAGGCACGCCCAATGAATTGGGCGGAGCAAACCGTTCTAATCACGGGCGGCACGGGCTCGTTCGGAAAAAAGTTCGCGGAAATCATGCTGCGGGAATATCACCCCAAGCGCCTGGTCATTTTCAGCCGCGACGAATTGAAGCAGCATGACATGCGCGCCGCCGGCTTCGACGACCCCAGCCTGCGCTACTTCATCGGCGACGTGCGCGATGCCGGACGCCTGCAGCGTGCGTTTTCAGGCGTGACGGTGGTGGTGCATGCCGCAGCGCTGAAGCAGGTTCCGGCCTGTGAGTACAATCCCTTTGAAGCTATCCAGACCAATATCATAGGTGGCCGCAACGTGATCGACGCGGCCATCGATAAGGGTGTCGAGCGCATTTTAGCCCTCAGCACCGATAAGGCCGTGAATCCCGTCAATCTTTATGGCGCGACCAAGCTCTGCGCCGAAAAAGTCTTCGTGCAGGCCAATGCCTACTCGGGGGCGCAAGATACACGCTTCAGTTGCGCGCGCTACGGGAACGTGGTCGGAAGCCGAGGCAGCGTGATCCCTGTGTTTCTGGAGCAGCGCAAGCGCGGCCGCATCACCGTGACCGATCCGCGCATGACTCGCTTCTGGCTTACGCTGGAGCAAGGCGTGCGCTTTGTGATTCGCTCGATAGAGCAGATGCATGGCGGCGAGATTTTTGTTCCCAAGATTCCCAGCATGCGGCTCGTCGATCTCGCCGAGGCGGTGGCGCCGGGATGCGCGATTGAGTTTATCGGCATTCGCGCCGGCGAGAAATTGCACGAGGTGCTACTTTCCGAAGACGAGGCTCGCAACGCTGTCGAAACGGATGGGATGTATGTGATTCAGCCTTGTCATCCCTGGTGGAAGCGTGCGAATTGGGTTCACGGCCGCTTGCTGCCGCAGGGTTTCCGCTACACCAGCGACAGCAATGAACTGTGGCTAAGCCATGAACAATTGCAGGACTTGATTGAGCCGGGAACCGCGGAGCAGGAGCGGATTCCGGCCTAGATCCCAGGTTTACCAGCCCAAGGCCGATGGTCACTACCAAACAAGAACTGCTCGCCGTCGATGGAGGAACTCCAACTCGGAAGACGCTGCTCCCATACGGCAGGCAATCAATTGGCGAAGATGACATCGAATCCGTGGTCGATGTGCTGCGCTCCGATTGGCTCACGACCGGTCCGAAGGTGGCGGAGTTCGAAGAAGCATTTGCGGCCCGAGTGCAGACCAAATGCGCCGTGAGCTTCAGTTCGGGCACGGCGGCATTGCACGGCGCGGCTTTTGCCGCAGGGCTGAAGCCGGGCGACGAAGCGATCACTTCGCCGATGACCTTCGCAGCTACGGCCAACTGCGTGCTTTACCAGGGAGCGACGCCGGTTTTCGCCGATACCAGCGCCGATACCCTCAACCTGAATCCAGAGGAAGTGAAGGCGCGAATTACCCCGCGCACGCGCGCGTTGCTTCCCGTGGATTATGCAGGCCATCCAGCGGATATGGATGCGATTCTCGAGTTGGCTGCGCACCACGGTTTGGTAGTGATTGAAGATGCCTGCCATGCGCTAGGTGCGGAGTATCGTCAGCGCCCGACGGGAAGTATCGCCGACATGACTGTGTTCAGCTTCCATCCCGTGAAGCATCTGGCGACGGGCGAAGGAGGCATGGTAACCACCGGTCGCCCTGCTTTTGCTGAATCGCTCCGGCGCTTTCGCAATCACGGCATTTCCAGCGATGCGCGCCAGCGCCAGCGCGACGGCCAGTGGCATTACGAAATGATTGAGCTGGGGTTCAATTACCGGCTGACTGATATTGCCTGCGCTCTCGGGCTTTCGCAGTTGAAAAAGCTCGAGGCGAATCTGTTGCGCAGGCGCGAGATCGCCGCTCGCTACGCGGCTGAACTCGGCACCCTCGCCGGCATAATCCTTCCAGCGGCGCGCGCA
Source organism: uncultured Acidobacteriaceae bacterium (assembly GCA_963789875.1). Lineage (GTDB taxonomy): Bacteria > Acidobacteriota > Terriglobia > Terriglobales > Acidobacteriaceae > Sulfotelmatobacter. The sequence goes on from CAWBMI010000006.1 coordinate 314,321, forward strand.
GAGGTGAATCCGGCGTGGCATCTCTACCCAATCCGGCTGAAACTGGAGAGGCTGCGTGCCGGCCGGGCTGAGATCTTTCGGGCGTTGCGCGCAGAAAATATCGGAGTCAATGTGCATTACATTCCGGTGCATCTCCATCCGTACTATCGCGATCGCTTTGGATATCGCGGGAGCGAGTATCCCGTTGCGGAAGATGCCTACGAGCGGCTGATCAGTCTTCCGATGTTTCGTGGGATGAGCGATCAGGATGTGGAGGATGTGATCGCGGCGGTGAAGAAAGTTGTGGATCACTACAGAGTTTGATGGTGGCCGGATGAACTGCACGAAAATTACCCGGATCGTGGCCATCGTGCAGGCTCGCATGGGTTCCACCCGGCTTCCGGGTAAGGTCCTCGCCGAAATTCAGGGGCATCCCATGCTCTGGTATGTGGTCGAGCGGACGCGAGCCGCAGAAACCGTGAACGAAGTGGTCGTCGCCACAACGACCGAACTTGCCGACGATCCGATTGTTACTTTCTGCCGTGAGCACGGAGTGGCATGTTTTCGCGGCAGCGAACAAGACGTGCTGGATCGTTATTATCAAGCCGCACTTCGTTACGAAGCAGACGCTGTAGTCCGAGTCACGGCCGATTGTCCGCTCATCGATCCTGAGATCATAGATAAAACTGTTCGGGCATTTTTGCGAGAAGGAGCGGATTACGCCTCCAACTGCGTGGAACGAACCTTCCCTCGCGGTCTGGATACAGAAATCTTTGCATTCCAGGTCCTAGACGCGGCGTGGCGTGATGCCTGTCGTCCTTACGAGCGCGCTCACGTGACTCCGTACATTTACGAAAATCCGGGACGCTTTAAGATTCTTTCCGTGGTCGGGGACGAAGATTACAGCGCCTACCGCTGGACGGTCGACACGTCGGAGGATCTGGTATTGGTTCGTGCCTTGTATGCTCGGTTTACGGGCAAAACCTTTCGATGGAGTGATGGAATACGGATACTTAGACACGAACCGGCATTGGCTGAGATAAATCGATCGGTGGCGCACAAGGCGTTGCACGAAGGCTAATGCCCGGCGTTTTCCAGCATCGCAGATAGCTTCCGTTCATGAAATTTCTGCTGATACATTCCGAGGACGACCTGGAGAACGGTCTATGGGCCGAGCAGCGGTGGGATCGGATCGTCGACCTTGGAACGAGCGGTAAAAATGCGTGTGCGCGGTGGACAGGAAGATTTCACTGCCGGGTGACCGGAGTTAATTCCTTGCGGAATGGTTTCGATGATTTCCGACGTGTCCGCGACTTCCTCGGCATGGGGCTGGGGCGGCTGATCGACGAACATGGTCTGGATTGGTGGGAGATCATGTCCATCCTGCTGCATGGCGAACTGGAAGTGCTGCTCCTGATGCTGCGTTTGGTTCCGACGTTCGGCCCTGATGATGAAGTCTATGTTTCACGCCCCGGCCTTCATGCGAAATTTCTCCAGGCCTTGATGCCAAACCGCACACATGTTTTCCCGTTTCGACGGGAAGCCCGAGAGAGCGGGCTAGGGCACTATATTCGCGCTTCGAAAAGGCTTTCGATGCCCCAGATAGTCGACGTTTTCTGGGACAAATACGATTCTGGATATCAGTTGCGTGGGCGCCTCGCGCGGAGGCGTCCTCCATCCAAGCGGCCCGTAGTATTGCTTCCTACTGCATATGTGAATGTGTCGCGAACTGGCGTCGCATATGCCAACACCTTTCCCGACGGAGACTTTCTTTTGGTCAGCACGCGGCGAAGCGGTTGGGTGCAGGGGCCACCCCGGAATGTGACGTGCGCCTGGCTGTCGTCCTACGCTTCGGTCGGAGGCCGCGAGCCTGAGAACGCAGAGATGGAAGGGCGCTGGCAGTCCCTTTTGAGAGAATTGCGTTCCGTGCCGGAGTTCGAAATCCTGCACCGGCTGGGATATTTAAGTAGTTTTCCACGCAGGTTTCGGGAGGGTGTCGCTGTTCGCGACGCCTGGCGAAATGTTCTCGATTCCGAACCCGTGCAAGCCGTGCTGTGCGCCGATGACAGCAATCCGTATACCCGAATTCCATTGTTGTTGGCTCGGGCGCGTGGACTAGTGAATATCGCATGCCATCATGGAGCGTTGGATGGGCGCTATATGTTCAAGCGCAGCTACGCGGATTTGATCTGGGCCAAAGGAAAGATGGAGGAGGATTACCTGGTGCGGAAGTGCGGCGTTCCGCGCGAGCGCGTCGAGATTGGGGCTCCGGCGACGACCGTAAACCGGAACGTATCACGGGTCGCGAACGGGAACTCTACCGGGTCCTGCGTTCTTTTTATCTCGGAAGCATACGAAATGTCGGGTGGCCGGCCAGAAGAATTTTACCGCGAAATTTTACCGCCGCTTGCTGACCTGGCGCTGGCTAGGGGGCGCAAGCTGATCGTCAAGTTACATCCCGCGGAGAGCAAACCCCAAAGGGCTGGCATGGTGGCCAGAATCCTTTCCGCCGATCAGAACACCGCCACGCGCATAGTGACGGGACCGCTCACCGAAAATCTTCTGGCCCAGGCGTGGTTCAGCGTAACCATACTTTCCACGGTGGCGATGGAATGCGCCATTCGCGGCATTCCATGCTTTCTGTGCAAATGGCTGGAGTTTTCCCCGTACGATTATTTGGATCAGTTCGTTCGTTTCGGTGTAGGAATCGGACTGGACGATGCGAGCGAGATCCAAAACATCCCGCAGTATTTGCAGCAACATCCCATCGCTGAAGCCGGCTGCCAGAATTATTTTCAATCGGCTGCTCCTGGTCGATTGGGTGAGTTATTGTCGTCATCTCGGAAAGAACTTATCGCGACGGTGGGCCAAGTGGAGGCTAGGTTTGGCGCGGCAGAATCGAGTACCAGAGCAAAGACCAGGGATCAAACATGAGCACAGAAACACTTTTAATCCGGGCCGACGCGGGTGTCGCTATGGGGACCGGGCACGTGATGCGGTGCCTCGCGCTGGCCCAGGCGTGGCAGGATGCGGGTGGGGAATGCGTGTTTGCTATGGCCGCATCGACTCCAGCTATCGAGCGGCGACTGAAAGACGAAGGGATGGAAATCGAAAATTTAGCGGTTGCCGGCGGGTCGCCGGAAGACGCGCATCAGACTGGAGTAATTGCGGTCAGGAAAAATGCCGCTTGGATCGTGACGGACGGATATCATTTCGGCGCGGATTATCAAAGGGCGATCAAGCAGTCCAGCTGTCATTTGCTCTTCGTCGATGACAATGCTCATGCCGTTCGATATTGTGCGGATGTGGTCCTGAATCAGAATGCCCACGCCGAGGAGAGCTTTTACGCGCTTAGAGAACCTAAAACTCAATTGCTGCTGGGGCCGCGTTACGCCATGCTCCGGCGTGAATTTACAGTGTGGCGGGAATGGAAGCGAGAAATTCGCGAAGCCGCTAATAGAATTTTGATTGTCGGGGGCGGCAGCGATCCCGGAAACGTTACCCGCCAGGTCGTCGAGGCTCTGGATGCGGTGCAAGAAACGGAGTTGGAGTTGGTGGTAGTCGTAGGCGGCAGCAATCCCCGCTTGACGGAGATCGAAGAAGTGGTTGCGCGTTCGCGACACGGGTGCCGGCTCGTACGCGATGCGGCCGACATGCCGGGTTTGATGGCTTGGGCAGATTTAGCCATATCGGCGGCAGGAAGTATTTGCTGGGAGTTCTGCGCCATGGGATTGCCGGCGCTGTTGATCCCGGTGGCCTCGAATCAGAATGCGGCGGCGGAGAGCTTGCAAAGCCTGGGCGCGGCGAAACTGCTTCGCGGAGCCGGGCGGTTTCTTTCGCAAGAGTTGGAGCAAGAGTTGGTGCAAGAGGTGGCGACTCTCAGCGAGTCGCCCTCTGAGAGAAAGAAGTTGTCGCAACGTGCGCGCAATCTGGTAGATGTTGACGGCGCCAGCCGAGTGGTGGCGGCGTTAACCAGTCAACTTGCGGCAAGGAGCCGGTAGCCTTGATCTCGCTGCGAGACGTCGCGCCTCAGGATCGGGAGCAGATTCGCGAGTGGCGCAACAATCCGGAAGTTCGAAAATATATGTATACCGATCACGAGATCGGTGCAGAGGAACATAGAGCCTGGTTTTCGCGTATTTTGCGGGACCCATCCTGCAGGTATTGGATCATCGTCTATGATGGCAAAGATGTCGGAGTCGCCAATCTATACAACATTGATACCCGGAACCGCCGCTGCTATTGGGGTTTCTACATCGGTTCGAAAGAGCGGCTCCGGGGCGTGGGCAGCTTCGCGGAGTTCTCGGTACTTCGCTTTGTGTTTGAAGAGCTGAAGTTGCAGAAGCTGTGCGGCGAAGTTCTCGCAACCAACCAGGCAGTGATCAATATGCACAAGAAGTTTGGTTTTTCAGAGGAGGGGTTATTTCGAAAGCACGTTTCCAAAGGAGACAGTTTTGCTGACGTGGTGTGTATCGGGTTGCTCCGGGAGGAGTGGGAGGCGAAGAAGGCTGAGATTGAACGAAAGCTGGGGGAGAAAGGCGTTCTCTAGCCCCGATAAGCGGGTTGGGGAAAAATTAATGGATCAAAGAGATATTCAGCAAAAATGAAAATCGGACGTCGGAATGTTGGTCTGGGAAACCCCGTTTGCATTGTGGCGGAGCTTTCTGCCAACCACAATCGTAACTTCGAGGATGCGGTGCGAATCGTCCGCGCGGCCAAAGAGGCGGGCGCAGACGCGGTAAAATTGCAAACCTACACTCCAGATACGATCACTATTGCGAGCGATCGAGAGGAATTCCGCATCGGCGGCGGAACGATCTGGGATGGACGCGCCCTTTATGATCTTTACGCGCAAGCCTATACCCCATGGGATTGGCAGCCCAGGCTCAAGCAACTAGCGGATGATCTCGGAATGGATTTGTTTTCGAGCGCCTTCGACGCCACTGCGGTGGACTTCCTCGAAGATATGGGGGTGCCCGTTCATAAAGTAGCGTCGTTCGAGTTGGTGGACATTCCACTGATTCAGAAAATGGCCCGTACCGGCAAGCCGTTAATCATGTCGACCGGCATGGCTACGGTGGAAGAGATTGAGGAGGCACTCCAGGGCGCGCGGCAGGCGGGGGCGACACAGATTGCGCTGCTCAAGTGCACCAGCGCGTATCCAGCTCCCGCCGAAGAGATGAATCTGCGCACGATTCCCGAGATGACGCGGCGATTTGCCGTGCCCGTGGGACTGTCTGATCACACAATGGGGATTGCGGCGCCGGTCGCGGCAGTGGCGCTGGGGGCATGCATCATCGAGAAACATTTAACTCTGTCGCGCTCCACGCCCGGCCCGGACAGCGCGTTCTCGCTGGAACCGCAGGAATTCAAGGCCATGGTGGACGCCGTGCGCACGGCGGAGAAAGCGCTGGGCTCGGTAAATTTCGGAGTGAGCTCCCACGAGCACGCTAGCCGCGCCTTTCGGCGCTCGTTGTTCGTCGTCGAAGATGTGAAGCAGGGGGAAGCTTTCACTCCATCCAATGTGCGCTCCATCCGGCCCGGGCACGGAATGCATCCCAGGCATCTCGACGAAGTGCTGGGCAAGAAGGCGGCACAAGGCATCAAGCGAGGTACTCCTCTGACCTGGGACCATGTGGTGCGATCCCTAGAGGCTGCGAGAAAGCCGTAAGCGGACCTGATCAGTGACGCCTTATAAGATCCCGATACAAGCGTGATCGTAAGATCTCGGCTACAGCCTTCGTGACCCTGCAGAAGATTACGCGGCTTTGTAACGCCTGATAACCTGCGAGATTCTTGTTTCGATTCGATGTGCCATCCAAAAAAGATAAGACGGCAGAAACGAAAGAAGCAATGGGAGTAGCGTGAGTCTGCGCCTGGTATTACATCGTGAGATCCCCCGGGATCCTCTCTTGCGTCGGCAATGGAACGCTCTTGTAGCGGAGATGGACCGGCCAGAGGTTTTCTACACATGGGAGTGGGCGTTCGCAATGCAATTCGCCTATCGTGCTGCTCTGACGCCGTTGTTGTTTTTGGCATATGCAGGAGACGACCTGGCGGGAGTGGCATCTCTCGCCACTGATTGCAACGACACTGTAAGTTTTCTGGCCGCTACGACCGGAGATTATTGCGACTTTCTTAGTACTCCGGGGCGGCGGGCAGAGTTCGTAGAGGCAATTTTCGCGGAGTTGGGAAAGGCGAGAGCCGGGTCCATCGCGTTGGCTAATCTTCCCGAAGACTCTGACACTCCGGATGCTTCGCGCCGCGCGGCCCGTGCCCACCATTTTCATTTGTATATGCGACCGGCATATTTATGCGCTCAGGTCGAACTGGGCTCGGGAAAAGAACGTGAGGAGTTAAAATCTGCGCTGGCGGGAAAGAAAAAGCTGCGGCGGTACCTCCGCGAGATGGAACGCGAAGGCCCGTTGACATTCGCACATTTACGCTCCTGGCCGGAGATTCAGGAAGCACTGCCGGGATTCGCGTCTGCCCACGTGGCGCGCTTTCAGGCCACACAACGCGTCAGCAGCCTCGCCACCGTCGAGCGCCGGCACTTTCTGGAGGAATTGACCAGGCAATTCTCCGATACTGGAGTCGTGACTTTAAGTCTGTTGCTGATCGGAGGTCAGCCCGTGGCGTGGAATTATGGCTTTCAATTCCGCGGGAGCTGGTTTTGGTATCAGCCAACTTTCGACAGTCGGCAGGAAGAAAATTCTCCCGGATATTGTCTGCTGGCAAAAATTGTGATGGAAGCCTGCGACAGGGAAGAGATGAATCGGGTTGACCTGGGATTGGGAGCGGAAGGGTATAAAGAACGATTCGGCAACAGCACGCGGCAAACTCTTTACGTTACGATCACCACGTCCTGGAGGCGCCATGCGCTGGGAATCATAAGATATCGTGCGGGCGCTGCTGTCAATCGCTTTCCCGGGTTCGAGTCTAAACTGCGTGGACTAGTGAACAAGGGCAAGCGATTCTTGCGCCGACAGGGTTAGTTTCTCTTCTGAAGAAGACGTGCCGATAACTCTGTCCGCGTAAAAGCGGAAACCATTTAGACTATCCTCCAACGATGATTCGCTCCGAACCCAGCCGGATCAACGCTCGCCGGCCCAATAAACGTCTTATCACGATCTTCACACCCTCGGACGCTGCTGCGGACAACACGAACGCGCAGAATCTGACGGTAAAAGAAATCGTCTCTCGCTTGCCGGAGGATCAGTTTCAGGTGACGATGCTTTGCGAAGGCGATGCGGATCCACGGTTGATACGCCGCCAGAACACGCGGCTAGTCGAGTGGACAAAACGTGGGAACACGCTTCGCCTCCTTCGACATTGCCTATTTCCTCCACCGGATATTTATTTCTTCCCCCGCACCGGCCCGTTGGACCGGATTTTCTTCGACCTCCGGAAACGCATGGGACTGAGAACCGCACTCGTCACTTACATTGTGATGGCGATGAACCGGGTCACCGGCGGCGGCTTGATCGGGCGCTCGATCCGCGAGGGGGAGGTGGTGTTTTCTAACTCGCGCTACGTGGCCGAGACGATCTTGGATAACTTCAATGTAGAAGCGACGCCCATCTACGATGGCATCGACCGCCGGTATTACTTCGCCGCCGAACGACTGGAGAATGCCGCGCCGGTGGTGCTTTACGCCGGATCTTTTCAGCCGCGCAAGCGAGTGGAACTGGTAATCGAGCAGGCCGCGCGGTTTCCGGCTTTGCAATTCCGCCTGGCGGGCAAAGGGGAGACGGAAAAGAACTGCCGCGAACTGGTTCAGCAACTCGGTTGTCGCAATGTGGTTTTTCTCGGCCACCTGCCTTCGCAGTCGCTGGGTGAGGAGATGCGCAGAGCTGACGTCTTCTTGTTCCCTAGCATTCTCGAAGGGAATCCGCAGGTTTTGCTCCAGGCCTCCGCCTGTGGCCTGCCCTCAATCGCAATGGAGTTGTACCGCTCCGATTATGTCGTGGAAGGGAAGACAGGCTTTCTCGCGCGCTCCGATGCCGAGGTTTTTCAGTGCCTGGAACGCTGCGCCGGTGATGCCGCTTTGCGCCGTTCTCTTTCAGAGGCGGCGGTTCGCCATGCGTACAAATTCGATTGGGACGACATCGCCGGACAGTGGGCAGAAGTGTTTCAAGAGGTCGTGGCCAGGCGGCAGATTACTGTCAAGTCAATGCCTGTTAAGAGAGCGTCGTAGGAAGACATTGAAAAATCTTGCCCCGCCCAGGTGAATCGACCGTGAAACGAACGAGTGCGCTGGTGCGCTACGGCGGATTCTTTGCATCGGTGGGAACGGCCCGCGTATTGGGCCTCGCGATCACTTCCGTCACGTTCCCCATACTGGTGAGGCGCCTGGGCGTAGAAACGTACGGTCTTTGGAGCTATGTGGTCGCGGTGTGTTCGTTTTTCGAAGTGCTGGCGAATCCGGGTTTAACCACTCACCTGATGCAACAAGTCGCAGCTCACCGGCACGGCGCGGCGGCAATGGTTCCGGATTTTCTGGCGTTGCGCGGTCTCAGCAGCCTGGTGGCAGTCGCAGTTCTGTTGGTGGTCGCGAGCTTCGAAGTTCGCCCCGATGTGCGCTTCCTGCTGCGCTGCTATGGTTCGGGACTTCTTTTCGTGGGTCTGACCGGGAATGACTTTTTGCTGACGTCTTTGGAATTATTTCACGTCCGTTCGCTGCTGACTTTGATTCAACAGCTTCTCTATGCTGCTGGCATTCTCATGCTGGTGCGAACTCCGAAAGACATAGCGTGGCTTCCGGCCAGCATTCTCGGTTCGGCTCTAATAACCAACCTTGCGGGCTGGGCCGTGCTCTGGCATAAGGGATTCCGGCCGCCGCTCGTGTTTTCTCCTAGTCGTTGGCGCGCCATGCTCGTGCCCAGCCTGCACTACGCTGGCACCACCGTCATGTCAACGGTTTACCATCGCACAGGACATATCGTGGTGCGCTGGTTTCTCGGGGATTACGCTTTGGGACTGTACGCGGCCGCGGTGCGCTTTGTTGACCTGCTGCGAAACTTCGGCAACATTGTGTTGAGTGTGTTGATGCCGCGCATGGCGCTGGCGGCGCAATCTAAGGCGGGAATAAGGCGGCTGGTGCGAGCGGCGGTCTCGGCTCTGGCCGCAATCAGCATTCCGCTTACTCTGGGAACTCTGGCTACAGCTCATCTGGTGGTGCCCTGGGTACTGGGAGCAAATTATGCGGCGGCCGTTTCTCCGGTGCGCTGGATCGCGCCATTCTTAATAGCTGCTCCTCTGGCTTCGCTGCTTTCCGGAACTGTTCTTTACGCCTTGGGCAAGCATCGCGAATATCTGGTGTCGGCGACGGTAGGCGCAGTCTCCGCAATTGTTCTGGCCTTGATATTAATTCGTGCTTTTGGGTTGACTGGGGCTTGCCTGGCTTTCGTTCTGCCTGAAGTTGCGGTCGGCTTCACCGCCTATTTCTTGATGCCTCGCGAGTTGCGCGACTTGTGGAAGAATCCCATCATCGCGGTTGTAGGATTTTCAGCCTTGCTGATGGTCGGCGCGGTTCGACTGACGAATTCCTACACTTCCCGGCCGCTGACGGTCGTGGGCTTCGGTGCAGCTGTATACATCGCCGCCTCGGTGCTCCTGGGAAGGAAGTTGCTGATGGAACAATTTGGAGAAGCGAGGTGACTGCTCCGCCCAGTCCCTCAAAGCCCTCGGTAGCTGTTTTACTCTCTGGCGGTGAACGGTTCAGTCCCTACTACGGCGGAGCCTTGGCTCGCTGGACCTATGAGGTTTATAGCCGCATCAGCGATTCCGCGGCGGTCACGGTTTTTGGTTTCCCTACGAAGAAAGAAGACCTATATCCGCTGCGACATGAGAGCAGTGCAGCTTGGCGGGCCTGTGCTGTTGCACGGCGGATTCCTCTTCTCCGCCGCCATCAGGAGACTTTGTGGCTGCGGGCGTTGATTCGGAGGCTGCGCCGGTTTGATGTGGTTCACATTCACAACCGCCCGCAGTGGGTGGCGGCGTTGCGGAGCATGGGTTATCGCGACGGAATTGTGCTGCATTTGCAAAACGATCATCTCGGCCATTGGTCGAACTCAGCGCTGGATGCTTTGGCTCAGAAGGTGGATGCCATAGTAGTTTGCAGCGATTACTTGCGTGGCACTTTCGCCACGAAATCGGAAGCATTGAATCGCAAGACCTATGTCGTATTCAACGGTGCAAACCTGCGGGTGTTTTATCCGCGAGAGGAACTTCGCGAGTCCAAGACAATCTTCTTCGTCGGGCGCTTTGACTACGAAAAAGGCGTGCTGCAGCTATTGCAGGCCTATGAGAAAGTAATCGAAAAGCATCCTGAGGCGAAGTTGGTGATCAGCGGGACGACCGGCTTCGGAACGCATCGTGAGACTCCATATGTACGCCAGGTGCGAGAGTTTGCAGATTCGCTCACGAAGCGGAAAGAGGCGCAGATTCACTTTACCGGGTACGTGGACCACGACCGCGACCTGCCGCTCTGCTTTCAGAGGGCGACGCTTTTTGTTTGCCCGTCGCTTTTTCAGGAGCCGTTCGGGCTGGTGAATGCTGAAGCGATGGCATGCGCTACGCCTGTAGTCGGATCGAATCGGGGAGGAATTCCCCAGGTCCTCGGCGACGCAGGCCGGTTGGTAAATCCACAGAATATCGAGCAGATGGCTGCGGCCATTGCAGAATTGCTGGCGCAGCCGCAACTCTGCCGTCAGCTGGGGCAGGCCGGATACGAGCGCTGCCGCGGAATGTTCGATTGGCAAGTGATCGCCGGAAGCTGGATCGCGCTGCTAGACCGCGTGCTTGCGTCCACGCGGTCCGCTTGAGGCCTCGCGAGTGCCTCGAACGCTTAGGTCGGGCCGATGCGTTTTGGTAAACCATATTGCGATGTGTACACTTACTGCCCACATGTCTTCTGTTCAGCTCAGTAACAACACTGCCCTTCTTCCGAACGAAGGTGTTCGGAGCGCGGACCTGCTGAACGCGGCGCCTCTTCGCAGCGTAAAGGAGGTTTTGCAATTGGTTTCTGTTGTCGCCAGCCCGGCGCCAATTCTCATGCTGGTCACGGTCGTGGTCTTGCGTTATGGATTTCTCACGCCCATCAACTCATTGATCAAGCTCGCGGGAGTGTCGTTGTTGGTCGTCAACGCGACAGCGTTTGGGTCGGCTCGTCGCTGGATGTTTTCCGGTCCAGTGCTCTCGTTGATCGTGCTCGTAGCCGTTTCATTGGTCGGGCTTTCGCGACTGGGCTTGTATCCGGCAGCCGGGTGGATAGTCGGCGGAGTTGGTCTAATTTTTACCCTCACTAATCTCTTCGTTGTTGCTAGTCGTCTTGGATTCATTCGAGGTATAGCGTTGCTTGTGCTGGGACTGGCCTTAGGAACCTACGCGGAGAGCATGTATTGGCGCTCTGGCGGCGAACATCTGATCGATTACCCTGAAGCCATTGTGGGCGGTCTAGTTCATGCCGACGTGCTGCAGCAAACCGCCATCGTCGACATGATTGACACCTACGGCGTCCCTTCAACCGGCTTGGACGGCGTGGTGCCGATGAAGTACCACACCGGTTCGCTATGGGCGGCCTACGCCCTGCAGCGGTTGTGTGGCTTTCGCGCACTCGATTTCGTAGCCTATGGATACGGGCTGCTGCTTGTACCGTTCTACATCGCAGGTTTTTTTGCGGCTGCAGCCGCGCTCAGAGTTGCCGTTCAACGAGGCGCGGAAACCAGGCCGCCGCTGTTTTTCTGGATCGTGTGCTCCGTCGCTTTCGTCGGATTATTTCCCTTCATGGCGGATCCCAATCACTGGAATTTTAACGAGACTATCCTGAACAGCGACTCGCTGCTTTTTGCGTATGGTCTTTCCATGTGGCTGATTGCGGCTGCTGCCATCTTTTATATTTCCGCTATCTCAAGAAAAGGTGGGATTCTTGCACTCACCCTAGCGGAAAAACTCAGCTTGAGTCTCGGATTACCTCTGGCGCTTGCGTTGGGTGGGTTTGTGAAAGTCTCCCAAATCTATCTTCTGCTGGCTCTACTTGTTTATTTGAGCTGGCGCGTGAGGTGGCTGCGAGTGTGGCCGATTCTGCTTGGGGCCGGGATTTCGATAGCGGTGGCGATCGCGCAACTTCGCGGCGAAACCGGAGCCGTGACCGTAACCATCGCGCCTTTTAATTTTGACCGGCTTCATCCCGAGTGGGTGCCATATTTTTTTATCGTCTATTTTCTTTCGGCCTGGGTGTTTCTCCTGCTCTGGGCTCGGGTCCGCAACGTGCAAACCCTGGCTGACTTCACATCCGCCGCGCGTAGCGGCCAGAGCATTCCAGTAGAGCTTGTATTTGTCGCGGTTGTCGCGGGCCTTATCCCCTACCTGCTTGTGGATTTTCACTCTCCCATCTGGAAGTATTTTACGGAGTTCCACGGAGTTCTGGCTGGTGCCTTCATTGCGGCCTTCGTTCCGGGGATCGATCCCTCCACGCTCGTCGCTAAACTGCGCACCGGCCAAATATCTGTGGCGAGCACGTTCGGGCTGATTCTGGCGCTCGCGGTGTGCGGCCATCTCTTCATGACGACGGAGGGCGCAACCTACCGGATGGTGAAATCGATCGGCGAGGCGAGGGCTGCAGTTGCCGGAACATCTCCGCTGGACTGGCGCAGTCAATTTCTGCGGAGAAGCAGAGCGCCAGTGTCAGACCTCGGGGTTATCGCACGGAGAAATGTTCTGCAATGCCTGCAGAACCTGGGCGCTCAACCTACGGAACTCAAAAGGGTCGCGGCCATTTACATCCCCAAGACGAACCGAGTCTATTGGGACATGCGCCAGATCGGAATGGGTGCGACCCCGTTCCTCGCTCCGGCTGAATCCGGCGTGGCGATGGTGCTCGGACTTCCGGAGTTTGAAGATATCGGCTGGGCCGCGACAGGATGGGGATATCCGCAATATAAACTGCCAAGCGGGCCCGAGTTGTCCGTTGATCAAACCCAGGAGGCCGTTCTCAAGGCTCGTGCAGGCGGGTTCAAAGTGCTCTGGGTGTTCCGAGGCGCGAACCAGAACGGTTGTGATCTGGAAAGAGTGGAACTAAATTAAGGCGCAGCTGTTCAGACTCATGCGCGTCCCTTCATTGACACTCGTTTTGAAGCTGCGATTCGCGAGGGCGGCTCATGCTTGGCGGTTTTTTGATCTTACCCTTCGAGGGTTCGTTGCTTGATCCCCAAACTCGCGATCATAACCGAGATCATTGCCCCATATCGGATACCCGTTTTCAATGCCGGAGCTTTAAGACCCGAACTTGATCTGCATGTGATTTTTCTCTCGGAGAACGATCCCAGCCTGCGGCAGTGGCGCGTTTATAAAGAGGAAATCAAGTTCCAATACGAAGTGCTGCCATCCTGGCGACAGCGTCTCGGCCGCCACAACCTGCTGATCAATCGTGGAGTCTTTTCGGCTCTGAACCGGCTCCGGCCGGATGCTGTGTTGTGCGGCGGTTACAACTACACGGCTTCGTGGCAAGCGGCTTTTTGGGCAAAATCGAACCGAGTGCCGTTGCTGCTCTGGTCAGAAAGCACGGCCCTGGATCTGCGGAGAGGCCACCCGCCGGTGGAATTCGTGAAGGCGCGCTTTCTGAGTATGTGCCAGGCTTTCGTCGTGCCCGGGAAGTCTTCGTTTCGCTACCTGCAGGGGCTTGGCATAGGAACGAAAAAGATCTTCACCGCGCCCAACGCAGTTGACAATGCGCTGTTCGCCGCGCTCGCGGAAGAAGCGCGGCGGGACCAATCCCAGGTGCGGACCCGCCACTCGCTGCCCGCGCGATTTTTCCTATACGTCGGCCGTATGGTTGCAGTGAAAGGTGTGTTCGAACTTCTCGAAGCCTACGCTCAACTCGATCCTGAGGTGCGACGGCAGATCGGTTTAGTGTTTGTCGGTGACGGTCCGGATCTCATGAAACTGAAAGAAGCCGCTGCAGGAATCGAGCCGGGCACGATTCAATTTGCTGGGTTCGTCCATCGTGAGGAATTGGCCGAGTTTTACGCGTTGTCCGACGCTCTGATTTCCCCAACTCATAGCGATACCTGGGGATTGGTGGTGAACGAGGCCATGGCCTGCGGTTTGCCTGTGATTGTTAGCAACGTGGCCGGATGCTCCGAGGATCTTGTCAAAGATGGCTGGAACGGATTTGTAGTTCCTGCGATGGCGCCGGATCAACTCGCACTGGCGATGGCGCGTGTGGCTGCGGATGCAGGACTGCGAAGCGAAATGGGTTCGAATAGCAGAAAGAGAATTGCCGAGTACTCTGCCTCGGAATGGGCGGAAGGAGTGGTCAGTGCTGCAAAATTCTGCCTTTCGAGCAACCGTTGACCAAGTGGATCATCACTCTTGTTTATCGAGCAGATTTTAGAGGTAGTATACTGGCTCCAACAAATCTTCAACCCAGCGTATTTTTAGCTTTTCGGAGAAGTGGGAATGCCGGGTCTCCCAGACTTGTCGGCCCAAAAATCGCGGATGCAAAGTGACTTCTCGCTTCGAGGCGCTGACCCCCAGTCAGTAGAGATAATGGAGTGCACGCTGCGCGATGGCAGCTACGCAGTAGATTTCAAGTTCACCGAAAATGACACTGCGATTCTGGCTGGAGTTTTAGGCCGCCTCGGCTTTCGCTGGATCGAAGTGGGACACGGCCTGGGTTTGGGCGCCATGCAGGCGGGTAAAGGCGCGATGCCGAGCACGGACGAGCGTCTCATCGAAGTTGCAAAGCGGGCCGCGCCTCATGCTCTCATCGGCTGTTTTTTTATCCCCGGTATTGGAGCCGCTGGCCAACTGAAGTCGGCGCACGCCGCGGGCCTCGATTTTGTCCGTATTGGCTGCAACGCTTCGGAAATCGAGGATGCTTATCCCTATCTCGAATTGGCTGCGAAATTAGGCTTGAAAACCTGCCTCAATTTCATGAAGACGTACGGCATTTCGCCGGCTGAATTCGGCGAGCAGGCAAGGTCAGGCGCCGCAGCCGGTGCGGATGTTATCTATTGCGTGGACTCCGCAGGCGGCATGTTCCCTGAAGATGTGCACAACTACATCAGCGCCGCGCGCGATCGAACTGTGTGCAAGCTGGGTTTCCACGGACACAGCAACTTGCAGTTTGCCGTCGCCAATAGCGTAGAAGCGGTTCGTTCTGGCGCAAGCTTCATCGATACTACGCTCTACGGTTTGGGACGCAGCGCGGGGAACGTTCCCACAGAGGTGGCCGTCGGTGTATTCGCCAATCTTGGAATCGAAACTGGAATCGATCTGTTCGACGTGATGGATGCCGCGGAAGAATTTATGGGACCGCTCATGTCACAGACGCAGCTTTACGACATGATGTCGGTTGCCATGGGTTGTAGCCAGTTTCATTCTGCTTTTCTCCCCAAGGTCGCGGCGGCGGCGCGGAAGCATGGAGTGGATCTGCGAAGGCTGGTCGTGGCCATGGGCAAGTCCGACCCCAGCCACCTTGATGAAGAAAACCTGGAGCGCGTCGCCAGCAGACTGCCGAAGGTGACGGCGGGGAAGACCCGTGAGAATCTAGATCTGACTTCATTCTCGGCACCGGGAATCTCCCGGCATAGCATCAGCAGTTCACTTTCGGCGGTAAGATCGCTGGTCGAAGGGATGACGGTCACCTGCGCCAAGCGCCGCGCTCGGCCGGTCTTGGAGCTCGTCGCATCGGAACTCCCCTCCGCTGACCTGGTTATGGCGGACTTAGTGCTCGCCGATGGTCCAGTCGTGCTGGGCCGGGTAGTGTATGGTTCGTTCGAAATGCTTGAAGAGATTTTGCGGATGACAAGCGGAAGTGTCCCGGTGTACTTGCACGATGAAGATGGCGGCTCATGGGGCGTCGAGTGGCCCGACTCGATGCAAGAAATTGTAAGCGCGGAGAGAGTAGTGCCCATTCGGTCAAAGCGTTTGATGGCTGCCTACCTTGACGATGTAATCTTGAATACGGCGCACCGTTGCGGCCACTTCTGTCTAATCATCTACGGAAGCCCCGGCGCCGCTATGTTGCGGCATTGTTGCGAAACTTTCACGAACGTTGTCGTGCACGGAGAGTTGCCGCTGGAAGCGCCTTCCAACTGCTGGTACATGGCGGATTTTTCGGACCGTATGCATTTTGATTTGAGTATCAGCGTGGCGCTGCTTCTTTGTCCGCCAGGGGAAGCCGACTCTGTATCGATCGATCAGCTTCTGTCGCCCGATGGAATCGTTATCACGTCGGGAGACTTTCCACGTTTCGAGAGGGACTTCCCAGGGCGGGCGATTCTGCGGGTTGATCCGAACCATGCCTACCGCGGCCAGATGGAGCGCTGGGCTGCGATCTCCAATCTTATGAAGTCGGCTCAATCCAGCCCGCTGACCATGCAATGAATATCCGCGAAACTATTCTGGATGTGATAGACCGTCAGGAACAGCGCATCTTCCTGATCGACGCCGCAACGGGCGCTGGAATCACTTACGCTGAGTTCCACCGCCAAGCCTGCGCTCTGGCCGCTGAACTTCGCCGCCGCGGCCTGCGCAAAAGCGATCGCGTCGCTGTGATGGTGCCGAATTGCTGCGAGTTGGCGATTTTGTATTTCGCATGCATTTATCTCGGGGCCGTGATTGTCCCCATCAACCCAGCTTTGAGCAAAGGAGATACCGATTTTATTCTAGAGAGTTCCAGACCTGCGCTGGTGGTGTCAAGTGCATCCTGCGCCGGTTCCCTCCGCAGTGTTCACTCCGATGTCTTGGTTATGCGGACCGCCGCAGAGAATATCAAAGACTCAGATGACTCCAATCCGATCAGGATCGGCGATCTGGCGGAGGCGAAGGATTTCGTACCCCTCGAGCACGCGACCGAGGAAGACCTGGCAGTGCTGATGTACACCTCCGGGACATCGGCGAAGCCCAAGGGTTTGGCCCACAAATTGAGCAGCATGTTGCGCAACGCCTCTGCATTCGCCGACGCCCAGGGAATCGACCACGAATCGCGCTTCTGTCTCACCCTTTCGATGGCCTACATGGGCGGCCTGTACAACCTTCTCCTCTTACCGTTCCTGTGCGGCGCAAGTGTCGTGGTCGATCATGTTTTCGATGCGCGTTCGAGCCTGCATTTCTGGGAGAAAGCGAAAAGCAATCGGGTGAATACGCTTTGGCTGGCTCCAACGGTGTTGTCGATTCTCTTGCGCATGGATCGCGGGCGCACGGGCGAGAATTTTTGCCGCAGTTCCGTGCGCCACCTCTTCGTCGGCTTCGCTCCGCTTCCCCTGAAGGTGAAGGACGAGTTCGAATCTCGCTATGGCGTGTCGGTAATCGAAAATTATGGTCTCTCGGAAACTCTCTTCGTGACCGCTCGTTCCCGGGAGGTCTTTGGTGGGGCTGGTTATGTGGGGGAACCTATACCTGGCCTGAGCCTCAGGATTGCGAATGATGGAAGAGAATCCGTCCGACCTGGGGAAGATGGAGAAGTCGAGATCCTTACGCCCGATCTCATGGCTGGATACGTTGATGCCGACGGAAATCTTCTGCAGTCCGATGCTGCCATTTGGTTCGCCACCGGGGATGTTGGCCATCTTGAGCGGAGCAGTTCGCTATTCATCACGGGAAGAAAGAAAGACCTCATCATCCGCGGCGGTGTGAACATCAGCCCCGCGGCCATCGAAGAAGCGCTGATGCAAGTGCCCGGTATTGCTGAAGTTGCGGTGGTGAGTATTCCGCACGACCTTTATGGCGAAGATATAGTGGCCGTTCTAAAACTTGAGTCGGGAACGAATTACGAATCGATCCTGGAATCGGTGATGGCGCACGCCAAGCGCAACCTCGCGCAGCACCAGCAACCGGCGCGCTACATGGCGATCGATGAACTGCCTAGAACCACGAGCGGCAAGGTGCAGAAGGCGCGCATTCGCGAACTGGTGGCCGAAAAATTGCATCTTGCTTCGCCCTCAGCGGCCCGCATCCCTTCGATCGCCGGCGCCGCCAGTTGAACTATGAAATTATCCGCCTGAAAATACACGCATGAAAATCATCGATCTTTCCCTGCCCATCGAAGAAGGCATGATGACGTTTCCCACGCACTGGCATCCAGTCGTCGAGATCACCATTCTTGGGCGACACGGCATCGAAGGCCGGGAGACACGAAAAATCGTACTGGGCACGCACATTGGAACGCACGCCGATGCGCCCCGCCATTTCATTCCCAACGGCAGCACGATCGATGAAGTGCCCTTGGAGGTGCTTATCGGTCCGGCTACGGTTGCCGATTTCACCGGATGCCGGCCGCTGCATGAGATCGACCTCGTCGACCTGCAAGAAAAGTTGCCATCGAAAGTTCCGGCTCGGCTGATTCTGCGCACCGGCTGGTCGGAATATTTTGGCAATATGAAGTTCTACAATGAATATCCGTTTCTATCGGAGAAGGCAGCCGGGTGGCTTGTGGAAAAAGGTGTCCGGCTCATCGCTATGGATACGCCATCGCCAGATAATCCTGCGCATACGCGTGGAACGGCGAAGGATTCTCCCAACCACAAAGTGTTGTTGGGTGCGGGTGTGGTGCTGGTGGAGTATCTCGCCAACCTCAAAGCCCTGACTGCCACCGAGGTGCAACTGATTGTGATGCCACTGAAGTTGAAAGGATGCGACGGCTCCCCCGCTCGTTGTGTGGCCATTGAACCGTGAATGTAGATTCGAGTATCCAAGTGCAACGATGGCTGACCGACTGGTTCGTCGCGCGGGCGAAGATTGGCGAGGCCACTCCGCAAACTCCGGACTCGTTGTCCAGCGCCGACTACTTCGCGGCGGGATGGCTTACATCCATGGAAGTGGTGGAGTTCGTTACAGAGATTGAAGAGCACTTTGGCATGCAGTTTATCGACCTTGACTTGCAGGATTCGCGCTTTGTGACTATCGCCGGTCTAACCGAACTGATTCTCGCGCGTTCGACGCGTGCTGCTGATAGCCGATAATATCGAATATCTTGCACCCAGATCCCGCTTGCGGCGCCAATATTGCGGAGAAAGCCATACCGGATAAGTTGCACGTCCTGACCCTGACGCCTTTTTATCCCTCTGACGTGGACGAAGTGAGCGGCTGCTTTGTGGCGGAGACTCTCCGGGAACTTGAGAAGCTGGGCGTAAGTTCGTCGGTGCTTGCGGTCGATCCCATCTATCATCCGCGAAAGACATCAAGTGCGGCATTTCCCGCGGAGTGGATTCGCTATCCCAAGCTGCCGGGAAATTTTGGTTTATCGAGCGCGGGCAGATTTCTCGCAGCGTCTTTGTTGCGGCGCGTTCGACTGCTACATCGGCATAGTCCCGTGAATGTGATTCATGCCCATGCCGCTTTACCTTGCGGGCACGCGGCGGCGATTCTCTCCCGGCGACTGGGTATACCTTTTGTCGTAACTATTCACGGTTTGGACGTCTTCAACAGTTGTTTTGAAAGCGGGACTGCCGCACAATGGCGGCGGAAAGGTTCATTGGATGTTTACCAAAAGGCAAGAACCGTGATCTGCATCAGCGACAAAGTGCGACAGCTGATAGACGATGAGCCCCATGGTGCGGTGAAGACTGAAGTCGTTTATAACGGAACGGATCCCGACTTTTTTTCCCCGGTACCTGCTTCTGACGACACGCAGACGATTTTGATCGTAGGAAATCTCCTTGCCGGGAAGGGGCACGAACTGGTACTGACTGCAATCAGTAAGCTCAAACAGTCACCTCAAAATTCGTCCGCTAATCTGCGATGCAAAATTATTGGTGAAGGCGCTGATCGGGGTCGGTTCGCCGCCTTGGCGAGTAATCTGGGAGTCAGCGAGCAGGTTCATTTTCTGGGACGCTGCAGCCGCGCGGAAGTGGCTGAGGCGATGCGCCAATGTACACTATTTGTCCTGCCCAGCCGGTACGAGGGGCTGGGTTGCGTTTATCTGGAAGCCATGGCAAGCGGAAGACCTACGATCGCATGTCGCGGACAAGGGATCGACGAGATTATCGATCACGGCAAGAATGGATGGCTGATTCCAGTCGATGGCATCGACGAACTGGTGCAGGCGCTGCAACTTCTGCTTGGGAATTTTGAACTTCGCGGGCAGATCGGCCGAGCGGCGCGGCAAACCATCCTCGACGGGCTCACGATGTCACAGCAAGCGCAGAAACTGATGAAGATTTACCGGGACGCTGCTCGATGATCTCCCCGATGTCGCATGCTTTCACGCTGCGCGCAACTCTGGGTGCGGAACTTGTTACCATCGCGGAGCGGGATGTGGGTGAAGTTGCCAGCTTCGTCGCGATACAGTCGGGCCGAACGAAGGAAACTGTCGAGTCTCACCTGCGCTGGTTTCTGCTGGAAAATCCCGCACGCCAACCGAATCACCCTTTGGGATTCGGATTGCGATCCGCAAATCAATTGGTGGGATGTATTTTGTGCAGCCCGCAGCTATTTCGCCTTCAGGAACAGACGATTCTGCTCATGGGATCGAGCTTGTTTTATGTCGACCAGAATCACCGCGGCTCCGGAGGCCGAATCTTCCTGCAGTATTGCCGAGAGGGTAGTCACCACCCTCTGTTCGGTACTTCGGCCAATGCCGAGGCTGCGGCGTTGTGGAAGGCCGCTGGGGCAAACCCTATTCCATATTCAGAAGGAGAACTGTTCGGTGTTCTTCGCTGGGCGCCGTTCGTAGAGGAGTTCGTGCATCGACGAAGCTCGAATCGCTTCCTGTTGCGTCTAGCGAGTAGTCGCATGGCCAGCATCGGCAAAGTGTTGCGGCCGCTGAAGATAGATTCAGGAAATCCCTCTTCTCTGCGCCTTCTGCATTCCGCCGAAGAGGCGGACAACCTGCTGAACCAGCCTTCGATTGCTCGTCAGCCTGCGAAGCTGACCGCTGCGCGCGATTTGTCTTATCTGCGGTGGCGTTATTTCTCTGGCCAGGACAAGACAGTTGCGGCGTTTGGTTTCCGTTCGCGCACGCTGGGCTATGAAGTTTTGGTGACAGTGAACCAGCGCACACGAGGATATCGCGCTCAAATCAACACATTGAATGTGCTGGACGTCTACCCCGAGGTTTCGACGGAGGAGGGGTTGAAGATTGTTGGGGCGCTTATTGCGCGCTACCGAGGAAGTGTTGACGCGGTGGTGCTGCGCAGCCAGGGCCCAGATCAACAAAAAGCATTTTGCGTGAGAGGTTTTCAGTCGCGGGTGTTTGATGCGCCCATTGGCTGGCTTCTCGATCGTTCCAAGTTGCTCCCGAGGTGTGATTGGTACCCTGTGCCGGCCGATGGCGACGGGCTCATCTGATCGATCAAGCCGCCGGCAGTCGAAGCGCGATGAACCGAAAACACGATGAACCTCAGGAGCCGAGCTCGCAGCTTCCTCATTCAGGCGGCTACCATCATCCGGGCCGATGAACTGGCCTTGCGCATCGACAAACTCCGAGGCCGGTCGCGTGGGCTAGTGGTTGCGATGCACGAAACTCCGGAGTCGCTGACAGAACGATTTCGTAAGCAGTTGCAGTGGGTTTCGCAGCATTTTACGATTACCAGCCTGGAGGGTTTCGCTCAACTTTGGAACGATCCCAGTGCGAGCAAGACTGCATCCGAGCGCAGGCCGAAGCCGCCGGTTCTGTTCACCTTCGATGATGGGCGAGAGAGCAACTACACCGTCGCTGCCCCGATGCTCGAGTCTTTTGGTGGACGCGGTTTGTTTTTTATTGTTCCCGAGTTCGCCGAATGCCCGCCAGATCAGGCTCTTGCTTACTATCGATCGATGATCAATCCTGATTCCAAACCTGGCGATGAAATCTGGGAAGACTGGAAGCCGATGGATCCCATGCAGGTTGCGGAACTCGCCGCGCGCGGCCATGCCATCGGCAACCACACGCTGACCCATCACAGACTGGCTGGGCTCTCGCCCGAAACGCTGGAGCGCGAGATCGGCGATAGCGCGCGCAAGCTTGCCACCTGGACTCACAAGCCTATCGAGGCCTTTGGCTGGACATTTGGCTGGGATGCGATTGATGCCCCGGCCTGGGACATAGTTCGCAAGTATCACCGTTTTTGTTTTGCTCCGTGCCCGGGAGAAATCAACCCTTGCGAGGACAGTCCCGCGCTGTTGTGGAGACGGGAGATCGAGGTCAAGTACTCCGCCGCCGAGTATCGCTTTCTTTACTCTGGATTGGTTGATCCGTGGTGGACAAGTCGCAGAAAACGCCTGCGCAACATGCTGCGCGCGCACGCTGAATGAGTCCCGTCGATAATCATCCTGAAAGGATCCATCTATTTATTAATGCGCTCGCCGCCAGTGCCGGTGGAGGCTTAACCTACGTTCGCAACGTTTTGCCAAGTCTGGCGGCTCGGGATGACGTCCGAGTTACTCTGGCAGCCAGCGTTACTCTTCGCGACGAGATCAGCTCGGCAGGCCCGGTCACGACAATACAAACTGACCAGCCGGCAGGTTCCGTCTCACGCCTCTGGTATGAACAATGCACTCTGCCGCAAGTAATCCGGCGCTCAGGCGCTCATGTTTTGCTATCAACCGGGAATTTTGCGATCTTCGGCTCTCCCGTGCCGCAAATCCTTCTCAGCCGAAACGCTTTATATACGTCGAATGATTTCCGGCGTGATTTGCGCGAGCGGGGCGATTATCGTTTATGGCTCGACTCGGAAGTGAAGACTGCGCTAGCCGGATGGTCGGTTCGCGCTGCCGACTGCACGGTCGCTCCCAGCGCCGCATTCGCCTCCGAACTCCGCCAACGGACTGGGAAGGATGTACTTTGCATCCATCACGGTTTCGATCAGGCAACGTTTTTTCGTGATTTGTCACCGCTGCCACGAGAGATGCAAGCGCGAATCGATGCAACCAAAGGTTCGCTCCGGCTGCTGTTCGTCAGCCATTACAATTACTACCGTAATTTTGAAACACTGATTCGTGCCGTCAAAATCTTGAAACGGAAGCTGTACCCGAGAGCGGTGCGGCTGATTCTTACCTGCAAGTTAA
This sequence comes from uncultured Acidobacteriaceae bacterium, assembly GCA_963789875.1. Taxonomy (GTDB): domain Bacteria; phylum Acidobacteriota; class Terriglobia; order Terriglobales; family Acidobacteriaceae; genus Sulfotelmatobacter. The sequence goes on from CAWBMI010000006.1 coordinate 337,292, forward strand.
ACTCAATGGATAATCCCGGGAGTTACCGTGCAGAGGCCGCGGCCGCGCTGGTTCAAACACTCGGGCTGAAGGATGAGGTGGTTGAATTGGGCGCGGTGCCTTACGCGATGCTGCATCATCTTTATCGCGCTTGCGATTTCTATGTGACCCCGGCCTATGCCGAAACGTTCGCGCATCCTCTGGTGGAGGCGATGGCCAGCGGTCTACCTGTTATCGCATCGGAGCTTGCCGTGCATCGTGAGATTTGCCGTGACGCCGCGCTCTATTTTCCGCGCTTTTCTGCGGAGGTGCTCGCAGAACGAGTCCTGCAGTTAGCACAATCCGCGGATAAAGCGGACTCCTTGCGCGCAACCGGGCTTTTACGCTCCCGTGACTTCAGTTGGGACAAGCACGTAGAAGATTTGCTGACATCGGCGCGGCGTCTCGCCCGGCATTCTGCGCAGAGTCCGGCGGGTTTGTAGAGTTCGCGTAAGATCATCTGCAAGAGATTTCAAAATCACTCGGAAACTCAGGGAGCCGACGCTCGGATGTGTGGAATCTTCGGCCTCATTAGTCGTAGCGCGCGGCTGCCCGACGGCGTGCTCGAACGAGGCACGCAATCGCTGGCCCATCGTGGCCCGGATGACGGCGGCACAGTCGTTCTGCGCGACGAACAATATGAGCCGGTCGAGATCGGACTCGGAAATCGCCGGCTGGCCATTCTCGATCTTTCTCCTCTCGGCCATCAGCCGATGAACGAGCCTGCTACCGGCAATTGGATTGTTTATAACGGCGAGATTTACAACTTCCGTGAAGTGCGTGCCAAGTTGGAGCGAGAAGGTTTGTACTTCAGAAGCGGCTCCGATACCGAAGTGATCCTCAAAGCCTATTCGCAGTGGGGTGAAGCATGCCTCGCTGAATTTCGCGGGATGTTTGCATTCGCCATCTGGGATGCGCGGCGCCATCTTCTTTTTGTCGCTCGTGATCCCATGGGAATCAAGCCATTTTACTTCTGGCAGTCGGATCGCTATTTCATGTTTTCTTCCGAGGTGCGGACTCTGCTGGGAACCGGCTTAGTGCCGCGCCGCATTGATCCGGCCGGCCTGCTGAGTTATCTCACCTTTGGATCGTTGTGTGAGCCGATGACGTTGCTGGAGGGAATCGCATCCCTTGCCCCCGGCCACTCTTTAACTTGGAAGAATGGGCAAGTAAAGCTGACTGAGTATTGGAGTCTTACAGGATCGCGGGTTGTCGCACCGAATCCCGAGGCAGCCGCAGCTGATGCGCACGACCGCGCCTGCGATGCTACGGCGAAACCAATACAAGAAGCTCAAGTCGCTGAACTGCTCGACGAGTCGGTGCGGATGCAACTGGTAAGCGATGTGCCGGTGGCAGTGTTTCTTTCTGGCGGCATCGATTCCAGTGCGCTGGTCGCCGTTCTCAGTCGAAACGGCATTCGTCCGAGCACTTTCTCGATCGTTTTTCGAGAAGCTGATTATTCTGAAGCGGAGTATTCGCGGGCCGTCGCTCGGCAATTCCGCACCGATCATCAAGAGATCAATGTCTCGCAATCCGACCTGTTGGATGCGATTGCTCCCGCGATCCATGCGATGGACCAGCCTACGATCGACGGCGTCAATACCTATTTCATTTCGGAGAAGACGAGACAGGCCGGAGTGAAGGTGGCCCTTTCCGGTCTCGGCGGCGATGAAGTATTTGCCGGGTACGCCAGCTTTCGCGCCGTGCCTCAGATGGAGCGCTTCGCCGGTGCCTGGCGATGGTTGCCCGGCGCCCTCCGCAACCCTTTGGCGGGCATTTTTTCAGCGCTTGCGCCGTCGACCGACCGAAATCGCAAGTTGATTGCTCTGGCGCGCAATGGCCACGGTTTAGTTCAGCCTTACTTTCTATCGCGAACTCTATTCACGACGGCGCAGCAGGAGGAATTACTGCCCCGGATTGGAACGAACTTCGAGGCATTGCGGCGGGCGGCAACGCCCTTAACCGAGAATCTCAACCGCGCCCTGCTACTGGATCCGGTGAACCGGGTTTCATATCTCGAGTCGCGCTGTTATATGCTCAACACACTGCTGCGAGATTCGGACTCAATGAGCATGGCCCACGGCTTGGAGTTGCGCGTGCCCTTGATCGATCATCAACTAGCGCGAAAGGTTCTGGCTCTGCCAGGGCCATGGAAGCTGGATGCGAAGATGCCAAAACCCTTGCTGGTCAAGGCGCTTGGCGGCCAGCTTCCTGACAAAGTGGTTCATCGCGCGAAGCGGGGTTTCACTCTACCCTTTGAGCATTGGCTGCGAGATTCACTGCGTCCGGTGGTGGAAAAATCGTTGCGCGAAATCGAGGACGGTGCTTTAGGCGGCATGATCAGCCGCGCGGCTTCGTTACAAGTCTGGGACGATTTTCTCCGGGGCCGGACTTACTGGACTCGCCCCTGGTCGTTGTACGTGCTGCAATGCTGGTGCCAGCAACACATTTCAAATTGATCGATTGCTGAATAGAAATTGCCTGCATGGAAAAAGTCGAAGAAAGTCGCAAGGCTGCTGGGGCACTTTCCACCGGCCAACTGCCGGTGAGCGTGATCATTGCGGCGCGCAACGAAGCAAAAAATCTTCCGATATGCCTGCATGCTTTGAAAGATGTTGGCGAAGTTTATGTGGTCGACTCGCAGAGCACAGACGACACAATCGAGATTGCTCGCTCCCACGGAGCGCGGGTCGTTCAGTTTCAATACAGGGGAGGATGGCCCAAGAAGCGGCAGTGGGCGATGGATACGCTGCCGCTTGCTTACGACTGGATTCTTTTGCTGGACGCGGACGAAGTGCTCACCCCTCAACTGGCAGAAGAAATTCGTTCGGCGATTCGAAATCCGGCGATCAACGGCTATTCGATCCAGCTTCGCACCTGGTTTCTCGGGCGTGCTCTGCGCCATGGCGACGTTGCATTGTGGAAGCTCTCCTTATTTCGGCGGGGCAAGGGCCGATTCGAATGCCGCCTCAAAGATCAGGATGCGTCCATGGCCGATATGGAGGTGCATGAACATATAGTGGTTGAGGGCGCAACAGAGAAATTACGAAGTCCGCTAATTCATCACAACGTCGAATCGCTCTCACGCTATATTCAGAAGCACGATGAGTATTCCAACTGGGAGGCGAGTGTACTGCTGCAGCCTGCCGGGCAGAGCGACAGCGATCTGCCGCCTTCGCTTTGGGGCACGCAGGCGCAACGCCGCCGTTGGTTCAAGCGCAAACTCTTTGCTCTGCCGGGTTCTCCAGTGCTGCTCTTCCTGTATCGTTATCTCTTGCGCTTCGGCTTCATTGATGGCGTGCCCGGCTTGATTTACTGTGGATTTCAAGCGGTTCAGATGTTTCATACCAAGGCTAAGATTTATGAGCTGAGACGTCATCAAGAGAAGAAGAGATCAGCAGGGAACTGAAGTCATCATGTGCGGAATTGCCGGCCTGGCGAATTGGGGAAGCAAGGAAGTTCTAGCACGGATGACGCATGTCCAGGCGCACCGCGGTCCAGACGATTCCGGTTTGTGGGAGCGTCGATTTCCAGATGGATCCTACATCGGCCTGGGCAGCCGTCGTCTTTCCATCCTCGATCTTTCCGCCGATGGCCACATGCCCATGTGCAACGAGGACCGCACGGTCTGGATTACCTACAACGGAGAAATCTACAACTTCGCCGAACTTCGCTGCGAGTTGGTAGGCAAAGGTCACCACTTTAATTCGAACACCGATACTGAGGTGGTGATCCACCTTTTCGAAGAAGAGGGCGCCGATTGCCTTCGTCGGCTCTATGGCATGTTTGCTTTTGCCATCTGCGATTTACGATCGGGCCGCCCGGAATTGTTTCTGGCTCGAGATCACTTTGGAGTGAAACCCTTCTATTACTCGCAGCAGGGCGCAAAGCTAGCGTTCGCTTCTGAGGTGAAGGCGCTGCTGCTGGCTCCGGGGATTCCAGCGGAAATCGATTCGGAATCTCTGCATCAATATCTGACATTCTTGTGGGTTCCGGAACCGAAGACGATGTTTCGCGGAATTCATAAACTTCCGGCGGGACATTGCGCGACTTTCCGCGACGGCGAACTGAAGATCCGGCAGTATTGGGATCTGAGTTTTCCACGCGCGGATGCGGTTTACCCGCGATCGGAAGCCGATCTTGCCGACGAGGTTCGCGAGCGCTTTCAGCATTCGGTGGAGCAGCAAATGGTGAGCGACGTTCCCATCGGCGCGTTTCTCAGCGCCGGGTTGGATTCATCGAGCATTGTGGCCATGATGCGCCGCGCGACGAACCAGAACGTCCGCACCTACACCATCACTTTTCCGGACAAGTACCGCATCGGTGAAAACACGCTCGATGATCCCGGCGTAGCGGCAAGGTTGGCGGGGCAACTCGGCTGCGAGAACCAGCAAATTGTCGTGGAACCGGACGTTGCCAAGTTGCTGCCCAAGCTTACGTGGCACATGGATGAGCCCACTGCCGATCCCGCGATCATCGCCGCTTATCTGGTCTGCCGCGAAGCGCGCAAGCAATCGACCGTGCTGCTTTCAGGCGTGGGCGGCGACGAATTGTTCGCCGGCTACCGCAAACACGCTGCGCAGCGCTGGGCGCAGGTGTATCAGAAAATCCCTCGGGCGCTTCGCTCCAAAATTGAATCGGGCATTAATGCCCTGCCGAACCTGCGAGGCTCGCGCATGAAGGGAACTTTGCGTCTGGCCAGGAAGATGGCGCGAAGCGCGTCTCTCGGGTCCGAAGAGCGCTTCATTCGTAACTGCACCTATCTCGATGCCGATCAAAAAATGAATCTCTACACCGATGCGCTGCAAGAGCAGTTGCGCGTCTCGGATCCTGATGCACGCCATCATGCCGGCTTCGATGCGGTGCGCGCCGCCGATTTCATTAACCAGATGCTTTACCTCGACACTAAGATCTTCATGGCAAGCCTGAACCTGAACTATAACGACAAGATGAGCATGGCGTCGTCGGTGGAAGTGCGGGTTCCGTTCCTCGATCGTGAACTGGCCGAGTTTGCTGCGTGGAATATTCCTCCAGAGCTTAAATTGAAGGGCGTCTTTCGTCCGAGAACCAAGCACATTTTAAGGCGAGCGATGCAGGACGTTCTTCCTGCGGAAGTTTTGCGGCAGCCGAAGGCCGGCTTTGCCGCTCCAGTAGACTACTGGCTGGCGCACGATTTGCGGGAGATGGTGGACGATCTGCTTTCTGAGACGACCGTACGCACGCGCGGTTTGTTTCGCCCCTCCGCTGTTCGCCGTTACGTGGAAGAGCATCGCAAGGGAACTAAGGATTGGTCGATGCAGATTTGGCAATTCTTGACGCTGGAGCACTGGATGCGAATCTTCCTCGATGCTGGAGCGGAGCAAAGCGCGAAAGAGTTCGGCCAGTTTCCGTGGCCGAGCGAAGAGGCTGCCACCGCGTAAGTCTCCGCTCTCGACGTTTCCAGTAAGTTTGAGATCTGAATTTGCTTTTGCACTTTGCTTCCATGGGTAAGATCGAGGCTAGGACCAAAATCGCTACGGCCGTGACCGAGGTGGGCGGCTTGCTGCGCGCGCCTGATCGTGTGTTTCCGTTGTTGCGCAAAGTTGTAACTGATGCCGTCCGCATCACGTTTGAGCAGCGTCATCTCTACTCGTATGCTGCCGGCAAGCGAGATAGTTCAGAGGTCTTGAACTCGGTGCTGCAGTGGATAGCGGACGCGCAAGGTCCGGATGGCGGGATTGCCGCCTACTACAGCCTGCTGACTGGATATTCGGAATCCTATCCTGAGGTCACCGGCTATATCGTCCCCACTCTCTATGATTTTGCGCTCGCGGCTGGCAACAAAGGCGCGGTCGCCCGTGCGTGCGCGGAACGCGCGACGCAATGGTTGCTTGCATTGCAGGCCCAATCGGGCGCGTTTCCAGGAGGGTTGTACAGCAAGCATACCGACGAGGCCCAACCTTCAGTTTTCAACACTGGCCAAATTTTGCAGGGGCTAGTTCGCGCGCAGGTCGAGACAGGGTCTTCCGAAGTACTGAAATCGGCTGTCAGGGCTGGGGACTGGCTGGTCACGATGCAAAACGCCGACGGATCGTGGTCCGGCCCCGCCGCCTATCAAAACGAACCGCATACTTATTACAGCATGGTGGCGTGGGCCTTGGCTGCGTTGTCCGAGTCCGCGGGTTCTTGGGACGCTCAATACGATCAGTCATACGGTCGGGCAGCGGAAAAAAATCTGGATTGGGTGTTGTCTTACTTCCGGCCCAGCGGTTGGATCGATGGCATCAATCTGCTCGGCCATCCGAATTATCTGCATTTTATCGCTTACGTGTTGCAGGGCGTTCTTGAAGCTGGCATCTTGCGGCGGCGCAACGATGCCATCGAGGCAGTTGCAAAGTCGGCATGGGTTTTGCTGCGCAAATTCGAGACGAACAAATTTTTGCCGAGCGCTTATGAGGCGGACTTCAAAACGGGTCATCGCTTTACGTGCCTTACCGGAAATGCGCAAATGTCTTGTGTGTGGTTGCGACTGTTCGAGGTCACAGACGATCTCCGCTATCTCAACGCTGCGCTCAAGATGAACGAGATGCTGAAGGCTTTAATGCCTATGCGTGGGCGGAACGGAATTGCCGGCGGAGTGAGCGGATCGTACCCGATCTGGGGGAGCTATCAACCGTTACGCTTCATCAGTTGGGGAGGCAAATTCTTCGCCGACGCTCTTTTGCTGGAACAGCGGCTGACGCGGTCATTGCGGACCACCGAAGTCGAGGCGTTGCCGTGCGCATCGTAATTTTAGCCTCGAGCGTCTATAGCGAAACCGGTTGCGCCATGGCCGTACGCATGGCCGAATTAGGTTACATCCCAGCCGGCGCGCTGGCTCTTTCCAGCTTGAACCGCGGAACCCTGCTGCGTAAGCTTGCGCAGTGGGGACCGCAAGAAGTGGCGCGCTACGCGCGCGCAAAATTAGGCCCGCATCCCGGCGCAGGACAAGGAAATCTTCACAATCCTTACCTGGAGCATTTGCTCAAGCGCGGGGACAAATGCATTCGCAACCTTCGAGAAGTGGGAAGATTTTACGATTTCCCGGTCGTTATCTGCCGTGATCAGAATGCTGGCGATTCGATTGCGCACCTGCGAGAGTGGGCGCCCGACGTGATCATTTTCACGGGTGGAAATATTTTGCGAAAGCCGTTGCTGGCAGTGCCCCGCCTTGGAGTGCTCAACGTGCACCTCGGCTTGCTGCCAGAAATTCGCGGCATGAACTCGCCGGAATGGTCGCTGCTCAAACGCATTCCCGTCGGCATCACGATCCATTATGTAGACGCGGGAATCGACACCGGCCCCATTTTGCAGCGTTCGGAATTTCCGGACGCAAAACGATGCCGATCGCTGAGTGAACTACGCAACCGGCTTATCGCCTTTGGTATCGAGCAGATTGGAAACGTAGTCTCGGCTCTCGATCGCGGGGCGCTCTCGGCGACTCCGCAGCCAGATCTAGACAAGGACAACCAATTTTTTGTAATGCATGAATGGTTGCAAGCGCTGGCAGCCGAGCGCCTTGCCGGAGCAATGCATGGGTAAGCCGATGAGCAAACTCGGAACCATGTTGCAAGTAGGACGAGCATTCGGTCTGCGCGACGGCATGCTGCGCCTGGAATACGAACTGCAGCGCGGCAGTGGAGTGATGTCGTGGAGAATGCGCTCCGTGCAGGGTTGGGAGTCATGGGCCTTGAAGCGCATAGCTCCGGGCGTGAGTGGAGCAGAACTGCGAGCGGCACGCAGCGACGGGGGGCGTCCATTCTTCTTCGCCGATGCGCGGAAGTTGGAAGCGAGCATCCGAGAAATCATTGGCTCCGCAGGCGAACTCAAAGTTGTCGCTGAGGCGAACAACATTCTGGGCGGCAGACTTCCGTTCTTTGGCAAGCTGTACTTCGATTCCGAATTCCCGCCGCGCTGGTTCCAAAATCCAGTCACAGGTCAGAGCGTCTCTTCTCGGCGGCCTTGGACTCAGATGCGTTTTGCCTCGCCGGCATACGGTGACTTGAAATTTATCCTCGAGCCTTCACGGTTTTTGTTCGTCTACCCGTTGGTTCGGGCTTACGCTCTCACCGGCGATCAGCGCTTCCCGCAAGCTTTCTGGAATTCGCTGGAAGATTGGATGCGGCAGAGTTCGCCGATGGCTGGCCCGCTCTGGATCTGCGGGCAGGAGTGTGCGCTGCGCATTCTGGCATTGTCTTTCGCTTTGTATGCGTTTATCGATTCGGAGTCCACCACCGGCGGGCGGGTCGAAAGCCTTATCTCCATAATTGCCGCGCATGCCTGGCGCACGGCGCAGACTCTGGGCTACGCCCGCTCCCAGCGCAGTAATCATTTGATCAGCGAGGCGGTTGGTTTGTGGACTGCCGGCACTCTATTTCCGGAATTGCGTGAGGCGCCGGTATGGCGGAATCTGGGCGCGCATCTGCTACGCGAGGCCGTTCTCGATCAGGTTACGCCGGAGGGCGTTTCGCAGCAGCATTCTTTCAATTACCAGCGCATGATTCTTCACTTGCTATTGTGGACGCTGCGACTCGCAGCGATTCACGACGCTCCGCTTCACGAGGATATCCGCTGGCGAACGCAAGCTGCATTTGATTTCATGCGGACCTGGGTAGATTCTTCGAGTGGGCTTGTCCCCAATTATGGCTCCGACGATGGCAGTCTGATTCTTCCGCTGGCCTCGGCGCAATACCGGGATTTCCGTCCGCTGCTGCAGTTGGGCGCCGCCGTTCTCGGTCGTCCGGCTTTGAAAGCAGGAGGTTGGGATGAAGCCGTGTTGTGGCTGGGCGGAAAGCCCGAGGTTCGGGAAACCGACGCTGCAAGAAACACCGATCCAGGTTCGCTAAGCACGATCGCCCCTGCATCGGTGGACACAGGATACTTCCGCCTCGGCGATCGAAATTCATGGGCGATGATTCGCGCTGGCCGATACCAGCGACGGCCGTTTCAATCCGATCAGTTGCACGTGGATTTGTGGTGGAGGGGATTCAACCTCGCTCGCGACCCGGGAACTTATCTCTACAATGGCCCAGCGCCCTGGAATAATGCATTCGCCGGAACGGCCGTTCACAATACAGTCATGATCGACGGTGAAGACCAGATGCGTCGAGTCGGACGTTTTCTCTGGGCCGACTGGGCGCAGGCCTCGGGACGCCTTTCAACTTCCGCTGGAAGCGTTAACCCTGACCGCTTTGAAGGTGAGCACGACGGCTATAAGCGTCTTGGCGTAACCCATCGAAGAACGGTTCAGCGGCTGGCCGATGCCGGCTGGGTAATTGTCGATAGAGTCGAGGGAGCAGGTGAGCATGACCTGCGATTGCATTGGCTAGCAACAGACTTGCCGTATGAAATTTCAGATCCGCCATTTCAGGTTGCGTTTGCTTTGGATCAAGAACGGATTCGATGGAATATTTTTTCCAGCGCTCCCGGCAATGCAGCTGTGATACGGTCAGGCAAGCGGGAGTGGACGAACCAACTCTTGAAACAAGAATCTCTTGGTCCCGATATCCACTTGCTGGGTTGGGAGTCGCCCACGTACGGTGATCTTCAGCCGGCAGTTTCTCTAGTTTACGAAATGAGATCACAGTTGCCGGTAACATTTGTGACTGTGATCCTCACCGATGATGGATGCCGGCTCGAATTGAGAGACGAACAGTTCGTTATTCTGCGCAAATCGCATCGGCAAGAGCCGAACGAATCCGTGATTTTCTCGGGGAATGTTTTTGCGAGCGAACTGTAGTCCACCGGCGCACAGGTCACTTCGGCGAAGGGCAGCGGAAAAAAGTAAAGATATGAAGCAAGTTTTTCAGGACGCTCGGAGCGCTGAGATCAGAGTCACGGAGGTTCCAGTCCCGAAATTGTTGGTGGGTTGCCTGCTGGTTCGCACCGCTGCGTCTGTAGTCTCCGCTGGTACCGAGCGGGCTGCATCGGAGTTTGCCGGGAAAAATCTTCTGCAGAAAGCGAGAATGCGACCCGATCTGGTTCGGGAAGTCGTGAATAAGATCAAGCGCGATGGGATCATTGCGGCTGCTTCCGCCGTGCGCAGCCGCCTCGATCAACCGAGCGCATTAGGGTATAGCAGCGCTGGAACTGCGGTCTACGTGGGCGAAGGCATTACAGATCTCAACCCTGGAGATCGGGTGGCATGTGCCGGCGCCGGTCATGCAGTGCACGCCGAGTTCGCCTGCGTGCCACGATTGTTGGTGGCGCGAATTCCGTTGAACGTAAGTTTCGACGAAGCTGCCTTCGCTACCCTTGGAGCGGTCGCGATGCACGGAGTTCGCAACGCTGATGCGAAGCTCGGTGATATCGTCGCTGTTATTGGCTTAGGTCTTCTCGGTCAGCTCACAGTTCAGATCTTAAAGGCGGCCGGTTGTACGGTACTTGCCATGGATATCTCCGCCGAACGAGCAGATCTGGCGCGCCGCCTGGGCGCCGACGCAGTCGCTACTTCCGCTTCAACCTTTCACGACTTGTGCGTGCAGTATTCCGCTGGCCACGGGGCAGACTGTGTGATCATCACGGCGCAAGCCACCAGCAACGACCCTGTAAATCTCGCCGGAGAGGTGGCGCGCAATCGCGCTATTGTGGTTGCGGTCGGAACCGTAGCCATGGATATTCCGCGCCGGCCGTTTTACGAAAAAGAGCTCGACTTTCGCGTTTCGCGATCCTACGGCCCCGGCCGCTACGATTCGGCCTATGAGCAGAAGGGCATCGACTATCCCATCGGCTACGTTCGCTGGACGGAAACGCGAAATATGGCAGCGTTTCTGAAGCTTCTTGAAGATCGCAAACTTGATCTGCGTCCGCTGATCAGCCACCGCTTTCCCATCGCGCGGGCGCACTCCGCCTATGATTTGATTGCGGGGAAAACGCAGGAACCGTTTCTGGGAGTTTTGATTGAATATCCGGAAAGTGCCGACGACTCCCAAGTCGTTTCCCTATCGAAGCTCGAGCCGGTTGCGAATCACTATCCAATTCAGATCGGCCTGTTGGGCGCAGGAAATTTCGCTACCGGCACATTGCTGCCGGCGATCCAGAAAGTTGGCGGCGCGAGACTTGTCATGGCCTGCGCTGCCAATGGCTCACACGCGCATAGTGCGGCCCAGAGATTCAAGTTTCGTTCCTGCGCCACTGACGAAAAAGAGATTCTCGACAATCCTGAAGTCAACACAGTCGTCATTACAACGCGGCACAACCTGCATGCCGACCAGGTAATTGCAGCACTCAATGCGGGCAAGCACGTCTTCTGCGAAAAACCGCTGTGCCTGAATGAAACCGACCTCGGCACGATTGTTGACGCGTATGGCGCCACTAATGCACGTCAAGCCGACGACGATCGATCGAATCATCGTCAGACCGGTCGTCTGGTGCTGATGGTAGGGTTCAATCGCCGGTTTGCGCCCCTCGCGGTTCGCATGAAGGATTTTCTACGAGACATTCGCGAGCCCCTGGCGATCCACTATCGGGTAAATGCCGGCTTCCTTCCGGCAGACCATTGGCTGAACGATCCGCACCAGGGAGGAGGGCGCATCATCGGCGAGGTCTGTCACTTCGTGGACTTTCTGCAGTTTCTCACGGGGTCGTCGATTACGGAGGTTGAAGCTCATTGTCTTATGAATCCTGGCCACTACAGCAACGACAACCTGGCGTGCTCTTTGCGTTTTGCGGATGGGTCCCAGGGCACGATCAGCTATCTGGCAAACGGGGACAAGTCTTTTTCCAAGGAGCGCATTGAAGTGTTCGGGGGCGGCGGCGTTGCCGTGCTCGAGGATTTTCGCCGACTAGAACTTATCCGAGGAGGAACGAAGCGCGTAGCTCGATCGGTTTTTCGCCAGGATAAAGGCCATCGCGGCGAATGGGCGGCGTTCATTGCCGCGATCAAAGCCGGCGGCGACGGGCCGATCCCGTTCGATGAAATTGTGAACAGCATGCGGGCCACGTTTGCGCTGGAAGACTCCCGCTGTTTGGAGCAAACGATCGCGATTAAGAGTTCTGGAACCGGAGATTACGCGGGGAGTCACGGTCTTGATGAGGCCTCATGAATACTTCTTTTGAAACAGTCTCGATTGAGCACCCACCCCTGGCGTCATCATGAAGATTCTCTATGTCTCGCAATATTATCCGCCCGAGATGGGAGCGCCGGCGGCACGAGCGGGAGAGTTGGCGAGGCACTGGGCCCGATCAGGGCACGATGTAACAATCCTGACCGCGTTCCCTAATCATCCCACCGGCGTCGTGGCGCGTGAATATCGAGACCAATTCCGCCGCCTGGTAGTTCGCGAAAAAATCAACGATGTGAACGTGGTTCGCTCGTGGCTGTTTCCTTTTCCTAATCGGAGGGCTTATGAGCGAATCTTGAATTACAGCTCTTTCTGCCTGTCGGCCGCCAGCACGGGTTCGTTCCTGCCGCGGCCTGATGTAGTGATCGCTACTTCACCCCAGCTGCTGGTGGGACTTTCCGGATGGTGGCTGGCTCGTTTGAAGCGGGCGCCCTTTATCTTTGAAGTGCGAGATCTCTGGCCGGAGTCCCTCTTCGCCGTCGGTATGGGCCAGAAAAATTCAGCGCTCCAGCACTCACTTTCGAAGATTGCAGGTTTCCTCTATCGCCATTGCGACCGGATCGTCGCGGTCACCCCTGCATTTGAAGACTATTTGGTAGAGCACTGGCGTGTGCCGCAAGGGAAGATTTCGGTCATCGAGAACGGCGTGGAGACTCAGTTGTTCATTCCTACGACCGAAGCTGCCTTGAAAAGCGAATTGAGAATAGAAGGTAAGTTTGTGGTTTCTTACATCGGAACTATGGGGATGGCGCACGGGTTGGAAACAGTCATCGAGGCCGCCGCCCTGCTACAGGATACAAATCCCGAGATCGTTTTTCTATTGCTGGGTGAAGGCGCCGAAAAGGAGCATATCGCAACTCTGGTGCATGAGCGGAGGTTGGAGAATGTCAGCATCCTCGATCAGCAGCCGCACGAGAAAATTCCGGCCTACATCTGTGCGTCGGATGTTTGCCTGGTTCCACTCAAGAAAACCGAACTATTCAAGACCGTGATTCCAACCAAGATGCTGGAATTCATGTCCTGCGCGCGGCCGGTGATCCTCGGCGTCGAAGGGCAGGCGCGCGCGATTATCGAACAAGCGCGCGGTGGACTGGCAATCGAACCGGAGAATTCTGCTGCGCTGGCGAATGCGATTCGTCATCTCGCGGCGAATCGGGGGCTGGCTGAGGAACTCGGGCGTAATGGACGAGAATACATCGTGCGAAAGTTTTCCCGCCAGCACACTGCGGAGAAATACATAAGCGTGCTGAAAAAGTTGCTACACCTTACGGAACAGCCCGCAACCAAAGCTGCTGCTTAGAGAACCTCAGGGGTGAGCGGCGATCACAGCTAGTCCCGTTCCTGCTGAGATAGCCGCGCTGGCCGCTTGCGCTGCGGCGACACGCAGGCCGCTGAGTGGCACGAAGAGAATATCATCGGACTGCAAGTTCATGTCGGGAGCCTTCGCCTCCAACATGCGCTTCAATGGAACCTTGGTTTCCGTCATTCCCGCGGGGCCTTTGCGGATGATTCGCACGCCGCTAAGCTTTGCGGTGTGGTTCGTTCCTCCAGCCAACGCAAGGGCCTGCAGCACGGTCAAAGTTCCATTGTCGACCAGCAAGCCTGCGGGGCGCCCCACGTCTCCCACCACATAAATAATGGGAGCCCGTGGCACCGTGATGGTGTCTCCCGGAAAAATCTCAACGTCGTCCTGCAAGTCGTCGGCGAGATTTCGCGGAAGGGACACCGTGAGCGGCCCGCTCTGGCTATGCTGTCGGATGATGCTCACTTTTCGTCCTGCGGACTGTGTGAATCCTCCAGCGGCCGAGAGCAGGTCGAAGAGTCTACGATCGCCGAGCAAAGGATAGATGCCGGGCTTCACCACCTCGCCCAGCAAAGTCACACCCTGAGATGGTGACTCATCGAGAAAAATCGTGACGTGCGGGCTGCGAACAAAGCCTCCGCTTTCGAGGCGCTTCTCGATTAGAGCTTGCGCCTCTTCCACCGTAAGTCCGCCGACGTGCACATAGTCGATGAGCGGAAGATACACGTCCCCGGAATTTCCGATTCTGGCTTTGGTGCTTAGCTCCGGCACGTTGTAAACGCCCACTTCGAGCAGATCTCCCGCGCCTAGTTTCAGCAGGGAAGCAGATGTAATTTCGGTGCCGACGGAATTAGAACTTCCAGCATTGTAATCGGCGGGTTTTGCTGGGTTGTTACTAACGGAACCGGCTGGAATGGCAGCTTGCCCGAGTGATTTCGCGGCGGGAAGTGCGGGACCTTGCTGCGAAGAAGACTGCTGCGCGCCCGTTGGCGAGGTCAGACCGAAAACCGCTATCAGTGCGAATGTGATTGAGCCAACGCGAGCGTTGAAACTGTCAAACTCCATCAGAGCCCTCGGGATCGTAGGTCGGCGCCAGCGTTTGATAAGCGTATTCGAAGGCTGGCAAAACTGCTCAACCTCTGACGACTGAACACCGATCGCTGGAAATCAGTGATCAATGCGCACTAATACGTTGACTTGGAATGCTAACTGTGGAGTTTAGCATCTCGCATCGACTCGGCTGCGACTCTATTTTTGCAGAAGTTGTCTTCCCGATACGGGTTTTCCACAGATTTTTTGCCGCCAACGATTGAAAGGCTGCACTTGCGCTGCTAGATTTCCAAGAACCAACAAACAACCGAAGGAACAGACGGGAACCTGTTCACTCACTAGCAACCAGCAACGTACCGATGCCATACTTTTGTAAAACTGCATCGCACGCCGAAGTTTATGGTTTTGTCGACCAGGGGGAAGGCTAGTTGACGATCGTTTTCTTTTCGATTTTTTTCCTGTCGCTTTTCCTTGCCTTTGTCCTTACCCGGTTGGTGCGCGACTTCGCATCCCGGCGCGGCTGGGTTGCGATTCCTTCTCAAGAGCGTCACCTGCACTCGACCCCCC
This sequence comes from uncultured Acidobacteriaceae bacterium, assembly GCA_963789875.1. Classification (GTDB taxonomy): domain Bacteria; phylum Acidobacteriota; class Terriglobia; order Terriglobales; family Acidobacteriaceae; genus Sulfotelmatobacter. Next base: position 352,310 of record CAWBMI010000006.1, read on the forward strand.
TTCCTCGGCTGGGAGGAGTGGCAATTTTCATTTCGTTTTCGTTGAGCATGGTCGCTGCCGCGATGTTTGCCGGCCGAATTGCTCCGCTCCGTGCAGCGTTTTCTCTGAAGACTGTTCTAACCATCCTGGGTCCGGCCTGCATCGTCTTCCTGCTGGGCGTGTATGACGACCTGTACGACGTTGGACCCTATCTCAAGTTTGCCGTGCAGTCGCTCGCCGCCACCATGCTGTTCCTTGGCGGCCTGCGCATCGTCAACATTCCCGTTCTGTTCGGCACGCATCAATTGCCATGGTTCGTGGGGTTGCCGTTTACCATTCTTTGGGTCTTGGCCATCACCAATGCGTTCAATTTGATCGATGGTCTGGACGGTTTGGCCGCAGGCTCCGCTCTGTTTTCTACCTTGGTGGCGTTCGTAGTCGCGCTGTTGAACGGATACTCGCTTGTCACCGTCATGACGATTGCGCTGGCCGGCGCGATTCTCGGATTTTTGCGCTTCAACTTCAATCCGGCGACGATCTTCCTGGGGGACTCGGGCAGCCTCTTCATCGGTTTCCTGCTGAGCGCGCTGGCTCTCGAAGGCGCTCAGAAAGCTCCAACAATCGTCGCGGTTGCTATTCCAGTTGTCTCCTTCGGCCTGCCGATTCTGGAGACTGCACTCTCGATTCTACGGCGCTTGATCAGTGGACGCCCGGTCTTCACCGCCGACCGCGAACATATCCACCACAAACTTCTGCAGCACGGGCTTACTCACCGGCAAGTGGTCATCCTGCTCTATGGGGTCTCGGCCGTATTTGCGCTGCTGAGTTTGTTTCTACTTTGGCCGACAGGAAGTTCGCTGGGCCTGGTTCTAGCCGTGCTCGGCACCGGCATCTGGATCGGGGTACAGCACCTGGGCTATCTGGAACTGGGTGAACTGGCGCGCATGGCACACCGCACCTTCGATCAACGCCAGATCGTAATCAATAACTTATCCATTCGCAGGGCAACCGAAGAATTGAAAGTTGCGCGAGATTATCCCCAGATCCTGCGCGTCCTTGAGGCTGCTTTCGCTTCGAACGACTTCGATGGCTTTGCGGTTCGCTTCAAACTCCTTCCGGGGGAAGCTGTACCTTTTGGAGTGACCGAGGCCTCCGCGCCGCGCCGCGGAGAACTGGTTTTTCATTGGGGCACGATCACGGGAGCAAAGATTTCAGGGACCGGAACTAAAACGGCCGTCGTGTCGTCTCTGGAAGGTCTCGCACTGTGGACGTTGTCGCTGGATCTAGTGAGTTCCTCGAATCGCCACCGCGGATCGCTGGAGGCTTATCGCTTGTACTCACAGGGCGACTTGCAACTCGATATCAATCTGCTTACGTCGGCCTTTCCAGTTGCGCTCGCCGACGCCTTCGGCCGCAGCGTGCAGCACGGGGTGCAAGTGATCCCGCGTGTCGGGCGCGACGATCAAGGTCTGGTTACAGCTCAGGCGGGATAAACAACAACCGCGTTTGGGAGAACGCAGTGCGCACAGAGGTAATAAGGGATACACCTACCCTGGCGACCTAACAACGAAAACAGACAGGGAGGGCTGGTGGTTAGAGTTTGGCGCTGGCGTAAGAATTGATTTCGCAATTCAAGCAAAGTTCTTCAATAATAGGCGCTGTCCACTGCATGATGAATCCCCCAGTCGCTCGAAGCTGGCTGCCTCAAGCGTTGCTTTATAATAGACCAGCCGAACCCCCAAATCAAGAGCCCTAACCGGAAAAATTGCCGTCAACTCAACCCGAAACGGAGTGCCGGTTACCAGCTTCAGTTAGGCTGCAAACCATTGCACAGGCAGTACTTCCTGAATCTCCAGATTGACCCGACAGCAACATTCTTACGGGATGCGTTCAGGCATGTCCGCCAGTGTAGTGTCATCGGTCGCGCAATCCGGGCGCTGCGAAGCAGAGCCACTAGGGGTCAGCTCAAACACAATCCCGGAACTCAGAGGTCCTTCTCCGAAAATGAAGGTCGTACCATAAGAATACTCCTTGCACCGTCATAGGCTGCCGTTCCGCAGGGATTTCCCGTGGCGTCGACGGCCAGACCGCCGTAGGGTAATCAGCCGTCGCCCTCGAACAAAAAGCTGTAGACGATGACAGGCTTCAAGCCTGAGCCTCCATAGTTGTAGATAACCAACACCGCACCACCCTGTAGAGCCGCCCGCGAGAGTGGCTCCTCACGAATCGGTCTGGTTGCTCGGGTTCAAAAGCGACGGTGCGCGAGGGGAGCGCATCCGTCTTTGGAGGTGGGAACGTCGGCCACTACGGTGCCCTTCGATTGGCTGCTACTCGCAGGCGAGATCTCAAACCATATTCCCTCGGGCGCAGCGAAATTAATGGCTAAAAATCCCTGTGTGGCACATACAAATTTCCCGAAGCGTCCGGGATCAAAGGCGCCGCCGCAGGAGTTTTCCCATCAAAAGTATGCTCTATTCATGGACTTCGCTCGTGATCAGAGTTGAAGCGGCGGCGCCTAGGCGTCACTAGTCGTTAGATTTAAAGTCGGCTTGAACCCGCTAGTCTGCTGCGGCAGTTCAGCCCAAGGGGAGAACTCAGGCCAGACAATCTATCGCAGAGGATAGCAAAAAGCGCGTCTAGCACGATCAATTGGACCCAACACGAAAAAATCTCCTAACAGGCCGGTCGCTTCTATGTAAGGGCTGCATTGTCGGTGCTCGGCGCAGTTGTGAGTAGCATAATCTTGCATCTTGAGGTCATTTGAGGGCATCTGAAGAATGACGTTGACCGGCGATGATGTTATCCGTCCAACCAACATACCGGCGATGTCAGGAGGGCCGATCGTGAAAGCGCAGTGTTTGCCCTTCACTCAAATCCCGCAGACCTCGCGCCTTTTCACCGACTTCCTCGCTTACACTCCCCGAATCCAACCGTTTTATCCGCATTCTCCTCACTTTAGCGAATGGTCGAAAGCGGAGTCCGAGACGGTGCAATACGACGCGTCTCGGCGCGAGCGGGTCAGCGCGATTCTGGAAAAGCAGAACAAATCTTGGGACGCTTCGCCGCAAACTTTGGCGAATCTCGGTCGCCTGCGCCGCGGAGCAGTCGCGGTAGTCACGGGTCAGCAGGTCGGACTATTTGGCGGTCCAGCATTTTCCCTCTACAAAGCGCTGACTGCCGTAAGGCTGGCAGAAGAGGCGTCCGCCGCAGGCATCGATGCGGTTCCGGTTTTCTGGTTGGCCACATCGGACCACGACTTGGCAGAAGTCAACAACGTTTCTATTCCGGGCCAGGATGGCGTTCTCCGCGCGCTGACAACTTCAAGTCACGCGCTGCCGGGCGCACCTGTCAGCGATGTGCGCTTCGGGGAAGAGATTCTTCCGGTCGTCGAAGAGGCGGTTTCTTTGCTCGGAGATTCCGAAGCCATGCAAATTTTGCGCGAATCTTATCGTCCGGGAGAGACGATGGGATCGGCCTTTGGTCGCCTGTACGCAACGCTCTTCGCTAAGTGGGGAGTGATATTGCTGGACGCCGCCGATCCGGCGTTGCATAAGCTTGCCGCTCCCCTCTACAAATCTGCCATCGAACGAGCGGCTGAGTTGAACGAAGCACTCCTGGCTCGGGGCCGCGATCTTGAAAGCGCCGGCTATGAGCAGCAGGTGAAAGTCACTGCTTCGTCGGTCTTACTTTTTGCTTTGCACAATGGCGCGCGGACCGCTATCCACCGCCGCGAAGGATCGGGCTCTGAAGAATTTGTGATCGGTAGCGTAGCCGGAGCTGAGAAGCTGTCGGCGACTGCGTTGCTGCATCGTATCGCCACGGCTCCGGAGAATTTCAGCCCCAACGTGTTGTTGCGGCCCGTGGTGCAGGATTATCTGTTGCCGACCTTGGTCTACGCGGGAGGGGCTGCGGAGACGGCCTACTTTGCCCAGGTGGGCGCGGTTTACAAAACTTTAACGGGTCGCGTTACACCGATCCTGCCGCGCTTTTCGGCAACTCTGGTCGACCCCAAGGTCCACCACAAGCTGGAGCATTACGGTCTTACCGTACTCGATGCCTTCCATGGCCCGGAAGCGCTGCGCAATGCGCTAGCTTCGCGGGCTTTACCCGCGGGCTTGCAGGCCGCCTTCGATCGCGCGAATAAATCCGTGGAAGAGTCTTTTGCAAGCTTGCAGGAAGCGCTGGCAAAACTCGATACGACCCTCGTCGAGGCCAGCCAGACGGGTGCATCAAAGGTTCGTTATCAACTCGATCGCCTGCGCGAACGCGCTATGGCCGCCGAGTTACGCCGCAGCGAAGTGGTCGGTCGTCACGCCGAGTGGCTTAGCAATGCGCTCTATCCTGCGCGCGCTTTGCAAGAGCGAGGTGTGGCTGGCATATATTTTCTGGCACGACACGGAATGGAATTGCTGCAAACTATTCATGACACGCTGCACACCGATTGCCACGACCATCAGGTTCTTGAGCTCTAAGAATCTTTCGCCTGATCCCTGTTTTGATTTTCTATCTCCGCAGCCAGGTTTCGAGATCCGCCAGCGAATCGAAACGGTCCAATTCACGATCACGATAGGCTCCAGCCACATCCAATAGCACCGCCTGCATGCCGGAGTCGCGGGCTCCCAGGTAGTCCACCGAATACACATCGCCCACATACAAACTCTCGTCCGCGCGCGCATTCATGGATTCGAGAGCCGCTGCGAAAATCTCCCGGCGCGGTTTCTCGACGCCCACGATTCCTGAGTCCGTTATGCTCTCGAAGCAATCGGCGATACCGCAGCGGGCGAGCACTTGTTCGATCCTGCCATCGGCGTTCGAGATCACGGCGATTCGAAAGTCTCCGGCTATGCTGTCGAGCGCATTGCGTGTGGCGTGCAAAATCTGATCCCAGTTGGCCGAGTTCTGAGTATTGGCGACCAACTCCTGAAGAAGCGAATGCCGCGTACCCACATCTTCTCCGGCGCCGTTGCCATCAAGCCCGTCGAGCAAGTGGTTGTGAAACATCCACCAGAAGCCATGGTCGACGCGCCCGCTTTGCACTCTCTGGTCGAATTCCTTCTTGGTTCGGCGCTCCAAAGCCTGCCACTGTTCGAGAGTAGGGTGCTGGGGCTCCGGCACCGGAGCCAGCATCTTTTGCCGGTTGGGAAAGAGAAGCGTATTTCCTACATCGAAAAAAATGAAGCGCCGTTCAGCCATTCTTCCATCTTACCCAAGTGCCTGTCGATCAAGCCGACTGCGAAGCTGTTGACGGGACCGATGCCGGTCTTCTTCTAGGCCGTGACCCACGCTGGGAAAAAATGTAATATCCACTAGGCCGGAGCGAGACCGTCCGCTCTGCGGATCGGAATCGTCTTGCATGTGAGCTATGGCTCTGTCGTCAACCAGTACTCTGATTTTCCGTCTCGTGCGCGGTAGCCGCGCCGCGCTCTCACTCCTCAATCTCGGCCGCGCGCAGTCTACCGTCTTGGCCAGTCTTGTCCTTCTGCAGCGCTACTCCAGCCGTCGCAATGATGTTTACAACATCCTCTGGGCGGTGGTCTTCGGCTTCGCCACGCTGAATATCTTGAGTCTCGCCGCGCGCCGCTTCGAGCCTAACCGTCGCGGCCTCACCTTTGGCGAATTGATGGCCGTGCTGGTGGTGCTGCTGTCGATTTTCTTACTTGCCACGGAGTTGTTGAATTTGTTTCATATCTTTCCTATCAAACTTCAGCGCTAGTTTGGCGATCATGCCGAAGGTGCGCCCGATCCCACTTGGAGTCCACTTTGCGGTATGATTCGCAAAATGGCAAAGATTTCCCCCAGCTTAGAAGTCACTTGTCCTTGTTGTAGTGCGCTGCTCAAAATTGATACGGCGACCTCTTCCGTGATCGCGCACACTCCCGCGGTAAAGCCCCGAATGTTTAATGACATGGAGGATGCGGCACGCGCCATGAAAGAACAGGACAGTCGCCGCGAGTCGATCTTCCGCCAGTCAGTCGAGGCGCAAAAACACGCCTCCGAAGTCTTGGATAAAAAATTTCAAGAGGCGTTGAAAAAGGCCAAAGAAACTCCGGACACGGGCAAGCCCATCCGCGATTTCGATCTCGATTGAACCCCCCTCTCATCAACCCCACGTCGACGACTAAAATCGAGGACGATGGGAAAACCTCCGCTTCTTCTCGGCCACCGCGGCGCGCGCGGCATGAAGGGTATTCGAGAAAATACGTTGCAGGCGTTTGATCTGGCCCTGGCCCAGGGTTGCGACGGTTTTGAATTCGATGTGCGGCTCTCTCAGGGCGGGCGAGCCGTCATTTGTCACGATGCGAAAAGCCGCGGCTTCGAAATCGCTCGCCACCCGGCTCGGTCATTGGAGTTACCGCTTCTGGCTGAGGTTCTGACTCGCTATCACAAGAAGGCCTTCCTTGATATTGAATTGAAGGTCCCCGGCCTCGAGTCGATCGCTCTCGACCTAGTTCACAAACACACGCCCGCCCAAGGCTTCGTGTTGTCATCGTTTCGGCCTGATATTTTGCAGACCATTCATAGGATGGATGCGAACATGCCACTAGGCCTCATCTGCGAGACGCGTATTCAACTCAGCCGCTGGCCGGAGTTGCCGGTCGAATATGTGATTCCGCATTGCAGCCTTCTTCGCACAGGCGTGATCAAAAAGATCAAGGCGACAAGTCGAAAAATATTGGTGTGGACCGTTAACGCCTCGGCCGAGATGAAGCGCTTAGCAGACTACGGCGTCGACGGAATTATCTCCGACAACCCTGAGCGTCTGGCTCGCATCCTGCGCCCGAAGGCCGGCTCCACTCGATAAATCGTGCGGCGGCCAATCCGATTCGCATCCGCCCTCGTACATCTCCCAGAGCGGTTCCTAAAACGCCTCCAGGAGGAAATCATGAGACTACCTGTCATCCGGCCGGCATTGTTCGCGGCCGTGGCCCTAATCGCAGCAAGTGCGTCCGCGCAGACCCTGAAACCGAACCAGACCCTCGGCTTCGGCGCAGGCCAGCTACTCACCTTTACCTACACGCAAAATTTTGATTGTGTCGACCAGCCCACCGACGATCTCAACTTCAACGGCGTTCCCTCGGCAAAAGATCCCGGCGAACTGCAGATTCCGATTTGCCAAGCCGGATTTAAGCCGACCATCAACCCGCCCGGCCAGGTCGGAAACCCTCTCGGCACTACCGAACCACTTTATGTGCTGGTTCCGTTGTTCTCGGCGGATAACGATCAGAATCCCAACGACGCCATCTCCTGCAATAACGTCGTTCCCGGAACTCTCTGCGGATCAGCACTGGGTAGTGAGTTGATCACATTATTTGGTGCAGTGCCTGAGGCTTACAAAGCCACCCCGATGGTCTACACGCAGTGCCCGGAACCGGGTTCGGCTCCTGGGACTTGCACGATGCATTCTTCCCGCATCGACCTTGCTCCGGTGCTGGCCGCGCTCGGCTACATCTCTGCGCCGCCGACCGCAAACGTGTTCTTGCCGACGCCTAATCACAGCCATTTGATCATCAAGGCCGATCTGAATGTCCCGGCGATCTGGTGGCAGGTGATCCCAGTCCTCGTTACGAGCCCAAGCGATTGGCCGTCGAAAGATGGCAGCAGCGGCATCTCCACCGTCGGGGCACTGAACGCGGCGAAGGCCGCGGGAACTGCGATCGAAGCTCCCTCAAACTTCTTTCTTTTCTTCAGCTCGCAAACCAACAGCGGCCACTCGATGGCTAACATGCACTAAGTGCTGAGTATCAATCAGGGTCCCCGCCTTCGTCTCACGACTTTTGCGAGACGAAGGCGGGGATTTTCATTTGTGAGGTTGAAATGTTCAGAAGGCTTTAGTCGGCCGCCGCCTCAAGCGCAGCAGCAGCCCGCCCCACCGGCTGTAGAAAGGCGCAACGCTCAGTTTCGAAAGCTTCCAGGTTCTCCCCCATCGTGCGCTCATTCCAACCCAGAACCGCACCGATGCGCAATGCCGCTTCGCGGCTGCACGACTCCGACCAGCACGCTCCCAGAGCGACCGGCACGCGGCGCAGAAGCACGTCGGCCATGCTCACCGCGTACTCCCGGCGGTAGGCCTCGACTGCTTCAGCGATAATGTGCGAAGTGTGGGGGCAGATCGGTGCTCGTAGTTCGGCGCTCACCAGAGCCATGCGGGCAATGTCGCCGGCGCGCTTGCCATGCCACTCCAGCATGCCGCGGGCTGATTCTTCGCTTACCGATCCGATCCGAGCGATTTCGAGCACAGCCTCGTCCAGCAAAGGGTCGAGGCCATCCGCCGAAGCGACCGCCGTGATTCTTGCTTCGCCAACGCGCAATCCGATTTTTCGCGTGCACTCTCGCGCCAGCGACGCCGCCGTGGTAAGTTTGCCTCCGATTACCGAGATCATGCGAGTTGCGCCGTCGTCGGCGTGGTCGTGCAGAATGTGCCTGCGAGTGACCGCGGACGGGCGATCCGACGGCGCGTAAGGCAGCGGCCGAATTCCTGCAAAGGCATACTTGATGCTTTCCGCCGAAAGCTTCGCCTTGGGAAACAATTGCGCCACGGCCTTCATCAGATAAGCGATCTCTTCGGTGGATGCAACCGCTTTCCCGGGATCTCCGGTGTCGCCAACTTCGGTCGTTCCCACCATGACTTGGTCATTCCACGGAAGCACGAAAAACGGGCGCCCATCGCCGGCCTCGGTATAGAGGGCGGCGTGAGGCGAGCCCGGAAATCGCGGCAAAATAATGTGCGATCCGCGCACCCCACCGAGCATCGGCTTGGCCATGCGCACCGACGATCTCTGGCACACGCGGTCTGCCCAAGGCCCGCTGCAGTTGATGACCCAACCTGCGTCTACGCGAAAGTCCCTTCCCGTAACGTGGTCCCGCAGCAACGCTCCACGCACGCGGCCGTGAGCCACGTCGACGGCCAACACCTCGGTGTGATTACGGACGACTGCTCCCGCCTCCACAGCTTCCAACAGCCACTCCGCCACCAGTCGCTCCGGAAATTCGCATTGCGCATCCTCATAGTTCAACAACGACCAGCGATGACCGGCATCGAGCACCCGCTCCAGCCGCGCCGATTCCATGGCGGCGGTATTTACACTCTGCCGCTTTCCGGCGAGCAGCTGGTAAAGCCACAATCCAATGCGCACTTTCAACGCGCTACGCTTGCTGTTTTCATTCAAGAGAACGATGAAATCCATGGGATGAACGAGGTGAGATTTTTTCCGCAGCAAAGAGTCGCGCTCCCGGAGCGATTCGTGGACCAGGCCAATCTCGCCGTGCTCCAGATAGCGCAGTCCGCCGTGAATAATTCGAGTAGAACGGCTGGTCACTCCAGAAGCGAAATCATTCTGTTCGACCAGCAATGTGCGCTTGCCGGCGCGGGCGCACTCCCGCGCCACGGCCACACCGTTGACGCCTCCTCCGATCACCACTACTTGAAAGTGTTGGTCATCGATCGAGGCTCGAGGATTTGCCGCTAAAACCATGTTTTGTAAGTTTTGAGACAGTACCGATCGGTTCTGGCTACTCGGTACGAGGTGCTAGCTACTATTTCCCGTAGTTACAAATCTTCCCGACTCTATCACGGTGTTAGTTTGCCCTGAGGCCTACCTCCTGAGTAGGTAACCTTGGTACCGCGAAAGCTGCCCTAAAGTCGCATGTGCGACGTAGGGGTTGGAAACACTAGTATAAAAGACGGCGGCCCGGCGAGAATGTCCGGCCCGCCTATGGTTACGAATCGGTTTGCAGAAATTACTTCAGGCGGCCTTGTGTGACGATTTTTTGCCTCCCGACACACCCTTCGAGAATAATTCAATCATCTCTCGATTGAATGCGGGAATGTCATCGGGCTTGCGGCTGGTGACCACTCCATTACTCAAGATCACTTCCTCATCGACCCAGGTGCCTCCCGCGTTTTGGATATCGGTTTTGAGAGACGGCCAGGAAGTCAGCGTGCGCCCTTGCACTTCACCGGTTTCCACTAGCATCCAGGGGCCATGGCAGATGGCTGCGACCGGCTTGCCCCGCTCGAAAAATTTCTTCACGAAATTCACTGCCTCGGGATCCATGCGCAAGTGGTCCGGATTCATAACTCCGCCGGGGAGCAGGAGCGCGTCGTATTTTTCCGCGTTGGCCGACTTCAGAGGGACGTCGACTTCAACCTCTTCGCCCCACTCTTTAACATTCCAGCCTTTGATTTTCTCCCTGTCGCTGGGCGACACAACTTGAGTTGTCGCTCCGGCCTCTTCCAATGCTTTCTTTGGCTGTTCGAGTTCCGCTTGTTCGAAACCGTCGGTAGCCAGGATTGCTATGTTTTTTCCTGCAAGATTACGTGCCATGAGTTTTCTCCCTTGAATTCAAATGAAAGTTGTGCCCGCCATTACAAAGCGGAGAATTGGTATAGCTTCGATGCCTCCAGACGCGCCACGGTTGATCGTGATTCATGAGTGTCGGGGCCGAGTACATTGCTCGCGCTGCGGCGGGTCATTTAGAGTGGTTGCCAATGTCCACCACCGGCGAACGTTTCGAACGCGCAGTCGCGATTATGGAAAAGCTGCGGGCTCCGGGTGGCTGCCCGTGGGATCGCGAACAGACCTTCGATTCCATCAAGCCCTACACCCTCGAAGAAACTTATGAGGTTCTCGAAGCCATCGACAATCGAGACTGGGATGAGCTTCCCGGCGAACTTGGCGACTTGTTGCTGCAAGTTCTCTTTTATTCCGAGATGGCCAAAGAGCAGGGAAGTTTCTCAATCGACGATGTTCTTGATCGACTCTCGCGCAAGCTCGTCGACCGTCATCCGCACGTGTTCGGCGATACGAAAGCGGATACCTCGGCCGAAGTCAAGCGCAACTGGGAGGCTCTGAAAGTCGAAGAGAGGAAGAAGCGCCTGCAGGGAGCAGCCGCTGACGGCATCGATGAAGTTGCGCCGCCTCCTTCCATTCTTGCCGGCGTTTCCTCGTCGATGCCCTCGCTGCTCGAGGCTCACAAACTAAGTTCGCGCGCTGCGCAGGTAGGCTTCGATTGGCCTGACATTGAAACTCTGTTCAGCAAGCTCGCCGAAGAGACCGTCGAACTTCGCCAGCAGTTGCAAGAATTTCCCGCTCCCGGTCCGCGCCCCGAAGGACGGGGCATCGCCGGTTCCGGTCGCCAGAGCATTCCGGAAGATCTCCGCCAACGCCTGGAAGATGAGGTAGGCGATCTTTTTTTTGTGCTCGTCAACATCGCTCGTTATCTGGCGCTGGATCCTGAATCGGCTTTGCGCCGCACCAATCGCAAGTTCCGCCGCCGCTTCATGTGGATGGAGGATCGCCTTCGGGAGAGTGGGAACACCGCTGATCAAACGTCCATGGATAAACTTGAATCTCTATGGCAGCAAGCCAAACAGCAGGAGAAGCAGTCGTGAGCGCAGATGCGAAGCAGACAGGCGAGATTATCGTCCGCACCTGCCAGGGGATCGAGGAACTACGCGCGTGTGTCGCCCTGCAAAAAGAAATCTGGAATTTCAGCGATGCCGAATTGGTTCCCCTGCGCATGTTCGTCGTCGCCGAGAAGGTCGGCGGCCAGGTCATGGGGGCCTTCACTGGCAAAGAGAACGACATGGTGGGTTTCGCTCTTTCGGTGCCGGGTACGCGGTCGGGCCGCATTTATCTGCACTCCCATATGCTGGCCGTCCGCAAAGCTCACCGCAACAGCGGATTAGGCCGCCGTCTAAAGTTGTTGCAGCGCGAAGACGCACTCGCGCGCGGCATCGAACTCATCGAATGGACCTTTGACCCTCTTGAGATCAAGAACGCATACTTAAATATCGAAAAGCTGGGAGCGATTTGCCGTCGCTATAACATTAATCAGTACGGATTCACGTCCTCGCCCTTGCAGGGAGGTCTTCCCAGCGATCGCCTCATAGCCGAGTGGTGGTTGAGATCGCAGCGCGTGGAAATGCTGTTGGCGACAGGAAGAAATCTGCCATTCAAGGAACAGGCCTCTGTTGAAGTTCCGGCGCAGATTTACGAATGGAAGGCGGTAGCGGAAACGCGAAGCCAAGCCCAGCAAGTGCAGGAAAGAAACCGGGAGCATTTTCTGCGCTCTTTCGACGATGGCCTCACAGTGCTGGGCTACGAGCTGGACCCTGCCGGCAACGGCAAATTTTTGCTGGGCACATGGAACGAGCAATGGTCGTACGCATCGCAAGAATGACTCCGCCACCGACTTGTCGTGAATTGGTTCGACAATCATGAAAATTGAAGCCATCACTCTGCGCGAAATTCACATGCCGCTCGTTCACTTCTTCGAGACGAGCTTCGGACGCACCTACAGCCGCCGCATCCTCCTGCTCACGGCCCACTGCGAAGGAGTCGATGGCTGGGGCGAATGCGTGACCGGAGAAGATCCTTTTTATAGCAGCGAGTGGATCGACGGCACGTGGCCGACACTCAAGCACTATCTCGTTCCTGCAGTGCTGGGACGAAGTTTAGACCAGGCTCGCGATTGCGTCGCGCTTTTCTCGAAAGTGCGCGGTCACCGCATGGCCAAGGCTGTTCTCGAGAACGCGCTGTGGGATGCCGAGGCCAGGCAGAAAAACCAGCCTCTATGGAAACTGCTGGGCGGAACGCGAACCGAAATCCCCTGCGGGGTCTCCATCGGCATTCAGGATTCCATCGACCAACTGCTCGACAAAATCCGGATCGAGTTAGCCGCGGGCTATCGCCGCATCAAAGTGAAAGTGAAGCCGGGCTGGGACGTGAATGTGCTGGAGAAAATCCGCTCCCGCTGGGCCGATATCACGCTGAGTTGCGACGCCAACTCGGCATACACTCTCGATCAAGTCGAGCACCTTCGAGCCTTCGATCAGTTTAATTTGCTCATGCTCGAGCAGCCGCTCTGGGACGACGACATTTTTTACCACGCCCGCCTGCAAGAACAACTGCGCACGGCAATCTGCCTCGATGAGTCCATCATCAGCGCGCGTAGCGCGGCCGTCGCTTTAGAAACCGGCGCCTGCCGCATTATCAACATAAAAGTGGGTCGAGTCGGCGGTTTTACCGAAGCCATAAAAATCCACGATATCTGTCACGCGCAGAAAGTTCCGGTGTGGTGCGGCGGCATGCTCGAATCCGGCATCGGCCGCGCCCACAACATCGCCCTTTCCACGCTGCACAATTTCAGCCTGCCCGGCGACGTCTCCGCCTCGAAACGCTACTGGAAGGAAGACATCATTGACCCGGGAGTTCAAGTCTCGCCGCAAGGAATGATCGCCATCAGCGACCAGCCCGGGGCGGGCTATCGAGTCAGAGAAGATTTGATCGAGACCTCGACGGTACGGAAAGAAACGTTGCGGGCATGACGCCGGGGCTATCTCGCAAATGGTGAGCGGCGCGAACGCCTGTTGACAACGGTAACCTTTTGGGATGCCGCAGTCACTGCAATACTCGTGAACCAAGGCATGTCACTCAGATCCAAAAACCTGACTGCGTTCGTCGTGGGAGCCGCTGCATCGCTGTTTATCGTCTGCATGCTTTTCTTACTCCTCTGGTTTCGGGACGTGCAGAACGACCGCCGACACACCCTCCACGTCAACACAGCTACGCCAGTGTTCGCCGGGAACGGCGGTGAGTGTCGCTGTCAGGGGACACGATTGACCACGGTCGAGCGGGGCGCGGAACTAGCAGTTCGTCGTATTAGATAATTTAAGGACTGCGCTGCGATTGATGTTTCATTGCCTGACGGTCGAAGAGGCTATGTCGTTCTCGGCATCGGCGATGTGTCCGTAAATCCACCATTGCCTACGATGTGACACATCTCGCCCTGTGAAAATATCGCGCGCGCGGCATTCATTGGACCGCCATTGCACTAGTGTGACTTCGGGTCCGTCGCCGCTGTTCCCGGCTTATGGTTCTCAGCCAATCGTAAATCTTCCACCTTCAGCATCTCCACCCCTTGTGCAAAAGTTGTATTGCCAGGCACGCGCCGGAAGTCGCTGAACACTTCGTCCGATTTGATTGCGAGTGTCTTAAACAAGAGAATTCTGCCGGTAAAAGCGAGCGACATCCGCGAGATGTTCCAAGTATCGTCGCCGACTTTGCGCTGCACGACGAGAAAATGTCCCCCCTTGTCGAGATGCCCCAGAATGCCCCAACCGAAGCTGACCTCCTTGAAGAGGGTACCGTCGATTTTCGCGATGCGGCACTCTGTGGGATCAATCAAAATCACTCCCGCCATGCCGACGAGAACATCTTCGACGTGAGATGGAGGTTTGTAATCTGGATTCGGGCGGAATTTTAGTCGCACCAGTTCAACCCCAGGTCTGCCTTCTTCCGCCGTGCCCATGACCGCTCCGTCCCGTTCGTATAGGAACGCGTCGGGAAAAGCTTTCACAATGCGCAACGTACGATCAGCGGTCTCCAACTCTTGCGAGTGCTTGTGATGAAGTTGTTCGGGATTGCCTGCCATGCTGGCCAGCCGAGTCTCCTCAACCCCCAACTGCTCCGGCGTAAGCGGCCGGTCATTGTAGGCAATCGTCATCCCGGCCATGGCCTGCTGCGTTTCCACATAGAGCCGCGTCAGCGAACCTTGAGGACCCTGCTTGCGTGAGCGGAACAGGTGCTTAGTGGAATTGTCGTTGGCGGCTGCTACCTCATGCGCCACTGCCGCACGCACGATTGTGATGGGAGGCTCAGAGTCTTGCTGGGCTGCAGGCGATGTGACGGCAAAAGATGTCGTCGCCACCGTGACTGACGCGAGATAAAAAGCAATTCCGACGACTCGCAGAAATTTTCGGCCGCACTTTAGCTTCACAGAAGCCTTGAGACTCATCGCTCCCCCGAGCCGTTCCTTCCAGTCTAGTCTAGCAATAGCACCAGTAGCGTCACTACAGTGAACCGGGTAGGTTCGCGGTGGGAACGCTGCTTGCCGTGCGCTCTGTGCCTTGCGTATAGTCGTTACAGAAGAAGTGCGTGGGGTTTTAGCCGCAGTATTTGGCTCGTCAGTTCGTCTGCGCTGATTGCCCTGCCACCAAAAGGAGCGTCGCATGAGCGCACCCGCCAGCGGGCTGGCACAGATCGGCAAATCCGTATTTATCAAGGGTGAACTTTCGGGCAGCGAAGATCTTTACCTGGACGGCCAGGTTGAGGGCAGTATCGCCCTGAAGGGCAATAGCTTGACCGTCGGCCCGAATGGACAGGTCAAGGCCAGTGTCGACGCCAAGGGCGTAGTGGTTCAAGGAAAGCTGGAGGGCAACATTCAGGCCAGCGATCGCGTCGAATTGCGTAAGTCTGCCGTGGTCACAGGGGACATCGCGACCCAGCGAATTTCCATTGAAGAAGGCGCCTATTTGAAAGGCAAGGTTGACATTCATCGCACCGATAAATGAATGAGCTCTTGCCGGGCGAGAGTCACGTAGTCAGGATGTCGTCCGTATCACAGACTTTCATGAAACTTTTTCGCGGTTCAACCGGACCAGAAACGCTTCCGGCCCAAGGCTCGCAGAAGTTGACCCGCCGTTCCAGCGGCTTGGGGGAGCTGTCTCGCACATGGGAGTCCGGCGAAGGGCTGTGTGTTCTGGACTTGGGATCGACCTCGCCCACCAATATCCGCCACTTCACCGAGAGTGGACACCGAATCTACAGCGAAGATTTACTCACTGCTTCGACTGATCCCGAACTGGCTACCAAAGACGAACAGGGCAATCCGATATTAGACAGTCGTAAATTTCTCGCTGACAATCTGGTTTATCCCGCCGCCCACTTCGATGTAGTTCTGTGCTGGAATTTGCCGGACTATCTGGATGAGAGCCTGGTGAAGCCAGTGGTGGGACGACTCTGGTCAATGCTGAAACCGGGTGGCATGCTGCTAGCCTTCTTTCACACGCGCGACGCCGGTCCGGATTCGCCCTGCCACCGTTACCACATCGTCGGAACTGATTCTTTAGAGATGCAGAGAATTGAATTGCGTCGAGAGCTGCGGCGCGGGGCGGGCGATTCCTTCCAGCTGCAGCGCGTCTTCAACAATCGCCACATCGAAAATCTCTTCCGCGATTTCGCCTCCATCAAGTTTTTTCTCGCCCGCGATAACATCAGGGAAGTGCTTGTGGTGCGGTAACGGGACTATCGCCGCATCGCCGAGATGCGAACATTCCTCTTGCCGCCAGAAGCCAGCCAGCGGAGAATGTCAGGAATGAACTCGGCGAGGCCAGTTTTCGCCCGAACGGGTCCCTTTAGCGTTCGCCCGAAGTTCCTCTTGGGCTGTGCGGCAGTTGTACTAGTACTGATCCTTCCGGACGTCGTTGCTCAATCACACATTTTGCAGCGGGCGGTGCTGCTCCTGGCGGCATCGTTCATTCTGGCGGGTTGGCTGCTGCTCTTGCAGGACTCCGAGCCGAGCACGACATGGCGAGCACTCGTAGCGGTGCCGTCTTCGGTTTATCTGGTAGTTTCGCTGCCCGCTTTCTTCTTTGAGATGTCTCCTTGGAAATGGCTAACGCACCACTGGATATCGATGTACGTAAGGCCGTGGGTCCACTGGGGATACGCTCTTGCGCTTCTGAGCATCGTCTGTTCATTCTTCGGACGAGGCCGGGCGCGAGTCGCATTCGTGACGGGCAGCGTCGCGCTATTTGTGCTCCGAGCGGCGACGGGCCCCTGGATTTTCTAGTTGAGCCGACTCCGAATACTCACGCTCGATGAGGCTCAAGTCCTTTTAGACTCGCTCTTTCCACACGATTACTCCCATCCGGTAAAGATAATTACGAAAAATTTCTATGTGCGGCTTGGCGCAACCGGCGAAGGAACCCGTCATCAAATCGCGAATTTCCTCTTCAACGTAAGCCCGGCGGACCGAAGTCAGCCCATCTCGCCAGGCCACGCGGCTCCGCATGAGCGGAAATCCAGCAAACGCCAAAGCCAGATGCGCTGGGTGTCGAACCAGATCGTTGATCAGCACCGCCCGGCGGCTCACCCGAAGACCTTCGCGCATGAACAGTCCCAACTGGGTCGGGGACAGATGATGCGCGAACAAAACGCAACTTACGAGGTCGAAAGCTTCATCTCCAAACGGCAAGGCAAGCGCGTCCCCCACGACTCCTCGAGTTCGTAACGGAAGATGCGACTGTGCGCGATCCAGCAAGGTTACTTCGAGATCGATACCGCGCCTTTCGAGTTTTCGCTGAACGATCTCAGGAACTTCACCCGAACCGGCTGCTACTTCCAGCAACGAGAAATGTTTCATCCCCGTCGCCTTCGCCACGCGCTCTATCATCCGTTGCGTGGTGGTGACACCTCCAAACCAGCGGTTTACCCTGCCAATATCCTTCATCGAGGTTGAAACGTCGGCAGGAGAGCAAGCGTCAGAATCGAGGATCTCGGGTGCGTCGATTCGCTGCATAGCGGGTATGAGTGGCAATTGGCTTTTGAAAGAGAGTGGCTCCAGTCGATGCCACGAACCGCGTCTAACAGCCGGGAACAGATCGGGTCTTAAACTTCAGCCAGTTCTTCTTCCAGTAATTGCTTGTTATACAGGTCGCTGTAGTAGCCGTTCAAGGCGAGCAGTTCATCGTGCGTGCCGAGTTCGACGATGCGTCCCTCGTGCAACACGGCGATGCGGTCGGCCTGCCGCACGGTCGAGACGCGGTGAGAAATAAAAATCGTTGTGCGGCCCTGCATCACCTCGCGCAGATGATTCAGGATTTTGTCTTCGGTGTGAGTATCGACGCTGGAAAGCGCATCATCCAGAATCAGAATTCGCGGATTGCGAATCAGCGCGCGCGCGATCGCAGTGCGCTGTTTTTGCCCTCCCGATAATGTAATTCCACGTTCGCCTACCATGGTTCGGTATTGCTCCGGAAATCCCTCGATGTCGCTCGCGATGTTGGCGGCTTCGGCGGCGGCGCGAATCTCTTCTTCGGTGGCGGCTTCCACGCCCAGCGCAATATTTTCCCGGATTCGTTCGCTAAAAAGAAAAGTTTCCTGCGGTACGAAGCCGATATTCCGGCGCAGCGAGGCCAGAGTAAACTCCCGGATCGGCCGGCCATCGATCAGAACCATTCCTGGCGCGGCATCGTAAATACGCGGAATTAAATTGACCAGCGTGGTCTTTCCCGAGCCGGTCGGTCCCACGATGGCCATACTGCTGCCCGCGGGAATGCGCAGGTTCAGGTCGCGCAGCACCGGCTTTCCTTCGTATTCAAAATTAAGTCCTCGAAATTCGATCCCTCCCCGAACCGGGAAGTCCCGAGCCTCGGCTGCATCTCTAATTTGGGGCTGTTCCAGAAGAATTTCATTCAAACGCCGCAGTGATGCTGTACCGCGCTGAAAAAGGCTGATCACCCAGCCCAGCGCGATCACCGGAAACGTAAGCTGCAGCATGTAAATATTGAACGACGTGAAGTTTCCGATCGTCACCGACCCGGAGAGCAGCAGAGTTGTTTTCGTGTGCAAAAAGGAAATCAATTCCACCCGCGTCTGTCCCTGCAGAACTTCGCGGCCGCCGATCCACAGCACCAGCACCAGGGCCAGTCCGAGCATGAGCTCCAGCGTCGGCCAGAGCATGCCCATTAACCGAACCAATTTCAGACTGCGGGCAATGTATTCCTGATTTGCAGTCTCAAAAGAGGCAATCTCCGCCTCTTCCTGCACATACGCGCGAATCACGCGCGCACCGGAGAAATTTTCCTGCGCTCGCGCCGAAATGTCGGAGAACATGGCCTGAATTCTCTCGAAGCGCTCGTGGATGCGTCGTCCGAAATATTGAATAACTACGCTGACTACGGGCAGTGGCAGAAAGGCATAAAACGTCATCTTCGGGCTGATGCTCACCATGAAAGCCAGCGCCGCCGCAGTGAACACAAGCGTATTCGCCGAGTACATGATGGCTGGGCCCAGCAACATGCGTACGGCATTCAAATCGTTCGTGACCCGTGCCATGATGTCGCCCGTGCGCATGCGCTGATAGTAAGAGTAGGAGAGAGTTTCCAGATGGGCGAAGAGATCGTTGCGCAGATCGAATTCGATGTCGCGCGAGATGCCGATGACGATCCAGCGTGTCAGGAACAGGAAGATCGCTCGCACGGCTGCTACTTCCAGCATTTGCCAGGCGAAGTGTAATACCTTCGCCGACGTGACGCCGGTATTCAGATCGTCCACGGCGTGACCGATCACCTGCGGCAGCAGCACCCACGCCCCGTTGCTCAGAAGAATGCACAAAATGCCCGCCACGAAGCCCCAGCGATAGCGCTTGAGGTAGGGCATGAGTGGACGCAGATTCTTGGGAACCATTCAGATTTCTAAATGAAATTGTAGCAAAGACGGAGGGAACCTCGGCTAGCGGGACTGGCTCGAATGGGGCTGTAGAAACTTGCTGCTGGCGAAAGTAACAACGTCGCGCCCGAAGGCGATTACGCCGAGTGCCGCCAGCGCTATGCCCCACGCGGCGAAGAAGGCAAATCCTAACTCTAAGATGTACGTCTCAGCTAAATCCATGACATCCACTCCAAGGGAGCGGCGGGCAGTTCGGCGAATCGAGTCTCCCCCTCGTCGCGCATTAAACTGCTGCGTCGAAATCCACCGCCGCTCCCGAAAAATTCGAGACCCGTGCTTATTGCTCCGGAGTTGCCGGCGCTTCGCTTTGCATGTGTTGTTGCATGCGCGCTTCCCGGTTGGCTTCGAGCTCCTTCATCCTGGCCTGCTGTTCGGGCGTCAGCAATTGATACAGTTCGTTGTGGATGCGGGTCTCTTCCACTTTGAGTTGCACCAGCGTCTGCGATTGCTGGGCCACGAGAACCTGCACTTTGACCGGATCAAAGATGCCTTCCGAATACTGCTTCAGTTGCTGGTCGAGGCTATGAATTTGCTGCATAAGCGGATGCATCGTGGCGTGTTCCTTTTGCATGATGGTCTTCATCTGGGCCTTCTGCGCGTCGGTCACATCCAGTTGTTTGGCGAGAAAACCCATCATGGATCCGCCGAACTCATGTCCGTGCATCGGCAGAGGAGCGTCGGCAGTCTGCGACTTGGCAACGGCCGTGCCTAACAAAACCGCCAGCGCGGCGGCGAAAAAGCGAAAACGAATCGTCTTCATAAAATCAGAACTCCTGAGTCGGCTCCTTAGTCGAAGCTGAATCCTTTGCGTACAATAATAGGAACACGAGTTTCGCGGACGGGTGGTAAAGAGTGAGTAAAACCGGGTAAAGTTTTGTCAAAAGGGGAAGCAGCACTGACCACCGATTTATGACTGACAATTCTTTACCCTTTGCAGCCGCGACCTGATGCAAAATGAAAAATAGGAACATGGAACGCATCCTGGTGATTGATGACGACGTCGAGCTCTGCACGCTGGTCGGAGAATATCTGCATGCAGAGGGGTTCGTAGTTGAGTGTGCCCACGATGGCGAGAGCGGCTTGCAGCGCGCCTCCGGCGGAGGCTATCTACTAGCGGTTCTGGATGTGATGTTGCCCGGCATCAACGGCTTCGAAGTGCTGCGCAGAATTCGCGCCACTTCGCGCCTGCCTGTGCTTTTACTCACCGCTCGCGGCGAAGATGTGGATCGCATTGTCGGTCTTGAAATCGGTGCCGACGATTATCTGCCCAAGCCTTTCAATCCACGCGAATTGGTGGCTCGCATTCGAGCGATTCTTCGCCGAACACGCGCCGATAAGGCAGTTCCCTCGGCGCCCGATATCGTCCGCGTCGGCGAGATCGAGCTCGATCCCGCGACCCGCATCGTGCGCCGCGAAGGCCAGCCCGTCGAACTCACATCGGTCGAGTTCAACCTTCTGGAAGTCTTGCTGCGCGAGGCCGGACGCGTCGTCCCACGCGAGCGCCTAGTGAATGCAGTCTTAAGCCGCAAGTTTTCTCCTTTCGATCGAAGCATCGATATGCACGTCAGCAAAGTGCGCAAGAAACTCGGAGACACCGACAACGACGAGCACATCAAGACGATTCGTGGTGTCGGCTACATCTTCGCGCGGCCACGGGAAAAGGCGAAGGTATGAAGAGTCTTTTCCTTAAAATCTTTCTCTCCTTTTGGGTGGCACAAGCGTTATTCGTGGTCCTGGCGATCCTGGTTACGCTCGCCTTTCGTCCCCGCAACTCCACGTGGGAGGCGCTGCGCACTAGCGTTTTGAATGACTCGGTTGCTTCCTACGAAGAGGGCGGCGCAACCCAACTGCGGCAATATTTTGAAAACCTGGATTCCACCCAGCATGTGCGCGCCTTTCTTTTCGACGAGCACGGCGAGGAGATGTCTCATCGCGCCCCGCCCGATTGGGCGATCCGCGTGGCCAGCGGCGGTAACCGCATGCCGCACGACGGAGTTGTGTTTCCTCCGCCTCCCATGCAGCGCGAGTCGAAGGCTTCCTCCGACGGTAAACATCGTTACACGCTGGTGATGGGCCTGCCGCCGGGGCCGCGCGTCTTCTTCGGACCGCGTGGCATGCCCGTGCCGGGATTGATCATCGCGGTACTTTCTTCGGGCTTCGTCTGCTACTTTCTGGCTTGGTATATGACGAAGCCGGTCGCTCGATTACGGGCTGCGACGCAGCAGCTTGCCGCTGGCGATCTCAGCGCGCGTGCCGGGAATCCTGGCAGTCGCAGGCGAGATGAGATTGCGGGTCTGATTCGCGACTTCGATACCATGGCCGGGCGATTGGAAACTTTAGTCAAGGCGCAGTCGCGCCTCCTCAACGACATCTCGCACGAACTTCGTTCTCCCCTGGCTCGCCTGAATGTGGCCCTGGGCCTGGCTCGGCAGCGCTCGGGGCCGGAGAGCGCAACCATGCTCGAGCGCATCGAACTCGAGGCCAGCCGTTTGAACGAACTCATTGGCCGGCTCCTTACTCTGGCTCGACTGGAAGACGGAGAACAGCGCGTGCCGGCCACGCCTGTCAGTCTGGATGAAGTCGTGCTGAGTGTAGCCGAGGACGCGGAATTTGAGGCGCAGGCGCGACATTGCCACGTGCACAGCTCGATCCCGGAAGGCGCCTGGAGTGTGCGCGGAGAGGCATCGTTGTTGCACAGCGCAGTCGAAAACGTGGTGCGCAACGCCATCCGTTACACCCGCGAAGGGACCACGGTGGAAGTTGGTCTGGAGAAGTCGGAGAACGCGAACGGTGCAGAAGCGGTAGTGAAAGTCGCGGACTGCGGCTGCGGAGTGCCTGCCGACGCGTTGGAAAAATTGTTCCAGCCCTTCTATCGGATCGACGATGATCGCGGCCGGCTTACCGGCGGAGTCGGCCTGGGTCTCGCCATAACGGAGCGCGCGGTGCGCTTTCATGGCGGCAGCGTAACGGCTTCGAACCGCCCCGAGGGCGGCCTCTTAATCGAGATTCGCCTGCCACTGATGCCAGGTTCTGCCGCAACTAAAATTCGCGACGCCGCTGCGCTGGACCGGGAGACGGACTATCTCGTAAGCGCAAACCCGGGTACCCCTGCCTCACCCGGCGTTGTGGAGTCGTCGCGCTAGCGCGCGCAATCACTGCGCGATCGAAGCTTATTCATAACCCGTCTGGTTAGTTCTCTTACCTTAAGCACAATGCTCAATTTTGTTTCCAAACAACTGTAATGACTGGCATAAGTTCAAAACAGCCCACCACCCCGTATTTCTTTCATCCTTGACAGCCTTCAAGACCCGGAGCAATATTCCGAGGTTCGCCGCCAAGCGAGCGCCCCGAACGGCGGGCGCTTAAAGTTTGAAGTCCATTTTCCGGCCAGGGGCGCGCTGCCCAACCACGCATTCCAGGAGGTATGCAGTCATGTCCATCTACAGCCTCAACGTTCCTGCCTTGCCGTTCTTTCCAACAGATCGAAAGGCAAATCATTTTGGCAAATCTATTTCGCCGCAAAGGCTCTTCGCCGCCTTTCTCCTCTTTATCTGTGCCGTTGCGGCGACTCCTGCCCCCGCACAAACCAAGTTCAACACGCTGCTCAGTTTCGACGGCACCAATGGCGCGAACCCGCACTATGTTTACCTGGTTCAGGGCACCGACGGAAATTTATACGGAACCACTTATGTGAGCACCGGTTCCGGCGGCACCGTTTTCAAAATTACCACCAAGGGTGTGCTGACCACGCTCTACACGTTTTGTCCGAGCGGTGATCCCTGCCTGGAAGGGGCTCAGCCGGAAGCGGGGCTGGTGTTGGGTACCGATGGAAATTTTTACGGGACCGCCGCGAACGGAGGCGCTAACGGCGTTGGCACGGTGTTTCAAGTCACTGCCGCCGGCAAGCTGACCGCGCTGCACAGTTTTGACTCCACTGACGGCGCCAATCCGGAGGTTGGGTTAATCCAAGCCAGCAATGGGGAATTGTTCGGCACAACCTCGATTGGCGGGAGCAGCGATGTGGGCACGATCTTTGATATCACCACGGCGGGCACGTTCAACTCGTTGCTTAATTTTATTGGCTCGAATGGTGACTATCCCGACGGCAGACTGATACAGGGGTCAGACGGAAACTTCTACGGGACAACCGAGGAAGTGAATTCGGGTAGCGGCACCGTCTTCAAAATGACGCCGGCAGGCAAGCTCACTACGCTGCACAAGTTCACCGGCTCGGGCTCAGATGGCGCCGGCCCAACCAGCGCACTCGTTCAAGCTAGCAATGGGGATTTTTACGGCACCACTCAGGCGGGCGGAACACACGGCAATGGCACAGTCTTTCAAATCACGCCGGCGGGCAAATTGACCACGCTCTACAGCTTCTGCGCGAAAACCGATTGCACGGATGGGTCCAATCCTTCCGCGGGATTGATCCAAGCCACCGACGGAAATCTCTACGGCACAACCTTTTCGGGCGGGGGGAACGAAGCCCCGTGCAACGGCAGTTGCGGCACGATCTTCCGGATTACTACCGCGGGCGCGCTCACCACGCTTTACAACTTCTGCTCCAAGTCAGGATGCGTCGACGGTAGCCAGCCCGAGGAGGGCCTGGTCCAAGACACTAACGGCGCTTTTTACGGGATGACCTACTATGGCGGCACCGATGGCCTAGGTACAGTATTCAGCCTGTCGGCGGGACTCGGCGCGTTTGTCGAGACCGTGCCCACCTCGGGCAAAATTGGCGCCAAGGTCACGATTTTGGGGACGAGTCTAAAAGGAGCGACCAGCGTCACCTTCGATGGCACTGCGGCGACCTTCAAAGTAATTTCGAACACGGAAATCTCTGCCATGGTTCCTGCAGGCGCGAAGACCGGGATCGTGCAGGTCACCACCTCTGCAGGAACGTTATCGAGCAACGTTGTTTTCATGGTGAACTAACGCGCTGTTGAGGGCTGTGGCTCTCTCCTTTCGAAAATCGGCAAAGTCCCCGAATCACTTCGCGGGCTCCCAGCCCTCTGGGAGCATATCGAATGCCAGCGTGTCACGGTATGCGTACTGATTGCCTTCCAGCACTGCCACCGGCGTCAGCATGTGCCAGACGCGGTCATCGTCGAAGACGTAACACTCGCCCGCTTCGCGCATCGTGAAGCGATCCATTTCGTGTTTGTCATTGTCGGTGATGACGACTTCGCCACCGTGAGCGCCGCAGCGGCCCAGCAGATGCGTAGCGATGTACTTTTCCCCGTCTTTATGTAAACCCGGCGGGCTCGTGTCGCAGGGCCTACCCGGCGTAGCTGTGAATCTTATGAGATGAACGTTGACCAGATACCTGGCACCCACCGCCGAGAGCGGCAGATATTGCAGGTGGTAAGCAATCATCTTGCGAACGCCGATGGAACCGGCGATTGCCGGGGGCAGCGGAGCGTACTCTCGCGGCTGGCCGCCGATTGTCGTGTTGTATTTTTTTAGCTGCACGTAAGGCGTGGTCTCTTCGCTCAACCAAACCTTTACACCACCCTCAACAATCTCGGCCCGGACACGATTTAAGGAACGATACCGGTCGCCGCCTTCATAATACTTATCCCTTGGGATGGACCAGGCTGCATGGGATAACTCTTCCAGCGAGCGCGCCACGTCCGCGTCAACTCGGAGCGGCTGGCGACTAAATCCGCGCTCGATTAGGTCGTTTCGCGAACGCGCATTCGTTGCCACCGGAATAAAGTTATCTTGATCCATGATTGCTCCTGACAAATCCTTGACGATTGTGATCTCCGCCTGCGCGCTGTGTCAGGGCTCAATTCGCTCGCGTGATTCCGGGCAGACCATTCTTCTGAGAGCATGTTATCGCGGTCGGCCCTGAAGAACTTGAACTCTATCCACCGCAAACGTTTGTTGAGTTCGTCGAACCGTTTCGTCAGCGCGTCGAGGTGCTGACGGATTCGAGTTAGCTTTTCAAGGCGTCTGTTGAGGCTCCGAGCGCCCAGAAGATGACAGCTATCAGTATCGACGTAGCGACCGGTTCGGTATGCCAACGACGAGGTCGTACAAGATCAGCAGTACGACGCCGGCCCACCATAGCCATTTTAGATTGGAACTGTCATCGCGACTTCTCCTTTTCTGGATCAGGCCGGCGTGCCTTGCTCACCCACCTCCAATTTTTTCAGTATCCGCGCTTCCACTGTCCCCTGCGACTTTTCTTCAGGAGACCGCGATCTTCGCAGTCCCGAATCGCTTGGCGGCCATCGTCTTCCATAGTCGTGTCCGCCGGCCGGATCGACAGTGCCCAGTATAGTCGAGGCATTCAAGAGGGAGGCTCCAGCGAGATAGTCATACAATTTGTAAACGTCGACGAATATGGTCCCCTCGGGCAGGTTTCCTCGAATCCACTCGCGTTGCGTATTCATTTATATCTGCGTATTTTAGGACCCATCCGGCCTCCGCTTTAAGCTGACGGCATCTGTCAATTTTACGTCTCTGCACGATTACTTGATGTTAGGTCTGGCAACTCATCAACTTGCAAATTTGCATCGGCTTGTCACGGAAGTCCACAAGGTGCATTTCGGTCTGCGACGTGCATCTCTTCCGGTAGAATCGAGACTTCCTATGAAAACCTTCGAACAAATCGCAGACCTTGAGCAGCGGTATTTGCTGGGGACTTATAACCGGTATCCCATTGTGTTGACGCGGGGGAAGGGCGTGTTTCTTTACGACATCGACGACCGGCGTTATCTCGACTTTGTTTCGGGGCTGGGGGTGAATGCGTTGGGGCATGCGCATCCGCGGATTGTGAAGACGATTCGGGAGCAGGCGGGGAAGCTGATTCACGTCTCCAATCTTTATTACCACGAGTATCAGGGGGAACTGGCGGAGAAGTTGTGCACGCTGTTGGGCAGCACTTTCGGAGATGCCCGGGCGTTCTTTTCGAACTCCGGCACCGAGGCGATTGAGGGGTCGATCAAGCTGGCGCGGCTGGCGGGGCATCGCGCGGGCGGGGAGGCGAAGTCGCGGCTGGTGGCGCTGCAGGGGTCGTATCACGGGCGGACGTTTGGGGCGCTGTCGCTAACCGGGCAGGAGAAGCATCGCAAGGGATTTGAGCCGATGCTCGAAGATGTGACTTTCGTCGCGCAAAACGATGTGGAAGGCTTGCGGGCGGCGGTGAACGACAACACTTGCGCGATTGTGCTGGAGCCAATTTTTGGCGAAGGCGGGATCTATGAGTGCTCGGTGGAGTTTTTGCAGGAATGCCGTGCGGCTGCGGACCGGCACAAGGCGGCGCTGATCTTCGATGAGATTCAGTGCGGGCTGGGGCGCACGGGGACGATGTTTGCTTTCCAGAGTTTTGGAGTGACTCCGGATATTGTGGCGATTGCCAAGCCGATTGCGGCGGGGCTGCCGTTGGGAGCGTTTCTGGCGAAGGAGGAATTTGCGTCGGCAATTTCCCCGGGGCAGCATGGGACTACTTTTGGCGGTGGTCCTCTGGCTTGCCGAGTGGCTTTGGAGTTTCTCGCGATTGTGGAAGATGAAAAACTCTTGGACAACGTTAATAAAGTTGGCGCTTATTTGCATCAGGAGTTGAAGGCGATTGTCGAGAAGAATGCTGCGGCAAAAGAAGTGCGGGGGCGCGGGTTCATTCAGGGCATCAATCTGGAAATTCCCGCGCGGCCGATTGTGGATGAAGCTTTGGCCGAAGGAGTTCTGTTTAATTCTACGCACGATACTGTGGTGCGGTTTCTGCCTCCGTTTTTGCTGGAGGAGAAGCATGTGGATAAGGGGATTCGGGTGTTGAAGAAGTTGCTGCGGAAGAAGAAAGCAGTGGCTAGTGGTCAGTGATCAGCGGCCAGTCGGGCCTGATTTAGTTTTGCTGTCCACTGGACACTGACCACCGGTCCACAAAAACGGGGAGCCTAAGCTCCCCAAGTGAAGCGAACAGAGGCGATGTTCACTTAGATAGAATCGGGCGGCGGGAAAAGAGTTGTCCTGTGGGGCAAAGATTGGAATGGTAAATGGAGTGGTTTCTGCTGCGGCCTCTCCGGACTTGACTGCTGGTGCGGACGAATGCTGGATGGAGATCGATGGCGGGCGCATGCGGTATTTGCGCATGGGGTCAAAATCCCCACTTCTCGCAAAGGACGCGAGAAATTGGGCACCCGCAGTTGGATCTGGGGCGCACAAAACCCCGCCGCTCTTACTTTTGCATGGGCTCCTGGGGTATTCGTTTTCCTGGCGGTTTGCTCTGCCGGCGCTGGCGCCTTATACAACCGTATATGCGCCGGACATGATGGGGGCGGGTTTTTCGGATCGCGTACCTGGGATCGACTACTCAATGCGCGGGACGGCGCGACGAGTTTTACAATTCATCGAAGGCCTGGGGCTTTCATCTTCTGAGTTTGATTTGCTGGGGACGTCGCATGGCGGAGCGGTTGCCATGTTTGCGGCTGCCGAGTGTTTGAGATCGAAGTCTCGTCCGCGCGTGCGGCGGATCGTGCTGGTGGCGCCGGTGAATCCGTTCTCGGCGCATGGCAGATGGATAGCGCCCTTTTTCGGCACCGATCTCGGCGCTGGGCTGTTTCGGCTCAGCATTGCGCGGATGAACTTTCTTTATCCCTATTGGCACGCGCGCATGTTCGGCGATCGCAGCCGCATCCCTCCCGGGACTATCGAAGGCTATCTGGCGCCGTTAGCTAAACCGGATTTGTTCGAACATGCTATAAGCATCGTGCGGACCTGGACTGCTGATTTGCGTGAGTTGGAAGATACTCTGCCGAAGCTTGCGAGCATTCCTACGCTTCTGATGTGGGGGAGCAAGGACTCGGCCGTGTATGCTTCGTCGGCGGAAAAGTTGAAAGGATATTTTCCGGATTCGCAGCTGATCGTATTTCCGGGTGTGGGACATTTGCCCTACGAAGAGTGTCCCGAGGAGTTTAACCGGGCTTTGATTGAATATCTGACTAGCGAGAAAGTCGGCGTCTGAGGGCACTGCAAAATATTCTTAGCGACGGTATGCCTGAAGGCATACCCCGATACGGATCCAGAATTGTTCTGCCACCTGTCGTCGCTCCGTGAATCTCCCTTCCTATCATGACCCATCACATCATCGATCTGCTGCGCGGAGCGCTGGTTCACTATGGGTACTGGGCCGTCGCGCTGGCACTGTTGCTGGAGAATGCCGGCATCCCTTTGCCGGGAGAGACCGTTCTGCTGCTGGCGAGCTTCCTGGCGTACTCCGAGCGCGAGCTTACGCTGGGCTGGATCATTCTGATAGGAACTGTGGCAGCGGCTTTGGGCGACAACATTGGCTACGCAATAGGGCTCTACGGAGGGCGGCCTCTGTTGGGGCGCTACCGGAACACTTTCCGGATCAGAGATTCGGCCCTGGCTCGCGGAGAGAGGTTGTTTGCCCGGTATGGCTCGATCACGATTTTGTTTGCGCGGTTTGTCTTCGGCATGCGCGTGATCGCGGGGCCGCTGGCGGGAGTTTTGCGCATGCACTGGAAGAAATTTGGAGTCTTCAACCTTATGGGTGCAGCGTTGTGGGTTACCTCGATTTCCTGCGCGGGATATTTTTTTGGCAGCCGGCGGGAAGTGGTGATCCATTTTATGAAGCGTTTTGACCTGGTGCTGGGAATCGGGGCTGCAGTGGTGGTTTTGGTTTTGTGGTGGAGAAGCGGAGCGGGAGAGAAGCGCGCATGAGTGGCCGGTGAATTCGCCTTTGTACGATGCGTGAGGCGTAGCAAGCTACTCCTTTACAGAAAGTTTTTGCCTCCTTCATGAGAATCAACTTAGACACAGGCCTAATCGGCGGGCCGGACTTATACTGTGCGGGTGTCGCGGCGAAGCGGGGTGCGGCGGGTCCGTAGGCATTGATTTGAGAGGCGCCGTCCGCGCCGGAATTCGGACGAGGAGGAAAAGGAATGAAGCGATTTGTGTTCTTGACTCTATTGATCACGGCGACGCTGCTTATCACATTAGGCTTAACCGCGGCGTCGGCAGGTCCGGCGGCTCCGGCAGCGGCGGTAGCGGCTCCGGCAAATCCTCCGGCGGCAGCTCCGCCACAAATGCCTCCGCATCCGCGGGTGCACGAGGCCCTGGAAGCGATGCGCCACGCTCGTGAGCACATGGAACATGCCGAGGGCGAATTCCACGGTCATCGCGCGAAAGCGATCGAGCATCTGGATCGCGCCATTCACGAAGCGGAGATTTGCGAGCGGGAGCCGTAGAGCTGAGTTTTTTTGAAAATAAAAGGCAGCGTCTCGGACGCTGCCTTTCTTCTTTGAGTTTATTTAGAGCCGAAGGTGTATCCGATCGACGCGCCCAGACGGGCGACGTTGTCGGAGTGGAATTGAGTATCGCTCTGAATGTGGTAGTAGCGAATTTCAGGACGTACGAATACATGCGGAATGCGGTGCCAGACGTAGTAGCGGAAGCCCCCGCCAATGTCTTCCATGAAGTGGGTGGAGCTGGTGTAATTGATACAGCCCCCGCCGGGAGCAGTACAGATGCTGGCTGGCGGCAGAAAGAACTGCGTGCTGGCGAAGCCAATGCCGGCACTAATGTCGAGGCCTAGCTTCTTGGTGATATGCGGCTGGAAGAGCGCGTTGACGTCGGTGAAAAATGGACGGTAGGTTTCACCGGTGAAAGGGTAATTGGCTTTTCCGTTTCTCCAGGAAGTTTCTACCTGAAGGCCGAGGCGCTTGTGTCCGGGGAATCCAACGTAGTCGAAGCCGATGACGGGATAGATGCCGCCCTTTTCTGCCGGCTGTTGGAAACTTAGCGAAGTAAGGTTGGGGGTTGGCGACTCCAGAATTCCACCGCCAACGGTTACATCAACTTGCTGGGTGTAACCCAGAACTGAGAACATTACCAGCGGGCATGCGAGCGCCGCGAACTTTCCTAGAAACTTTCTCAACAAGTCCCCCCCCGGGTTGCAGATGTTTCGTTTAGTCGTTTGAGTGCTTCGCTAGTTTAGCCGAGTCCGACGGAAAAAACTCACCGAGCAGAAGGACATTTTCGGCGGGCCATGCGCAGGCGCATCTCCGGCTCCGAGCAATATAACGGCGCGGCTCAAAGCCGCGCCGTTTCAAAACGAAGGCAAAACAAAGGCAGAAATTTTAGTCTGGGCCGATGGTGTAGCCGATCGAAGCCCCTACGCGAAACAGATTGTTGGAGCTGAAGTCATTGGTGTTGTTGTTCACATAATAGTAGTGAGCCTCGGGACGTACGAAGACGTGGTTCCAAACGTAGTAACGGATGCCGCCGCCCACGTCGATCAGGAAGTGGTGGCTGCTCTGGTAACAGGCGCCGAAGTAGGTGCAACTGGTATCCAGGCTGTAACCATAGAAGCGAGTGCTTTGCAGGCCCACGCCGCCCATCAAATCGAGCCCGAATTTCTTGCTGATGCGGGGTTGGTAGACGGCGTTGAAGTCGGTGAGAATGGGACGAAAGGGCTGTCCGCCCGTGCCGCCGTAGGCTCCCTGGCTGGCTTTCCACGAGGTTTCAAAGCCGAATCCAATGCGTTTGTGGAAGATGACGTCGGCCGCGACGCTAGGGTAGAGGCCGCCTTTTTCAGGGCAGAGGCCGGTGGTCAAGCTGCACGAGCCGGAGGACATCAGCGTACCGAAGCCGAACATGGCATCGCCTTGCTGGGCCGAGGCAAAGTTGGAGAAGAACAGGAAGCCGAGAATCGGCATAAGGAGCGCTAGCTTTCTCAAGAGAAACCTCCTAATAAATTCGTTCTGCACAGTTTGTTCCGTAGGTTCGATTCAACAATTATGATGCTTTCGCGGAATCGTTAAGATGCCGGGAACTGGGTTGCGGCTCATCATAATTTCATGCATCGGCAGCATTCAACCGGAGTGGGAATCGTAAAGAAACGTCAAGATCGCCGCCGAAATCGTCGGGCTTCGCCCAGGACAGGCAACGGCGCCATCTCCCCACACTCAATCTGTCCTGTAACCCCGATGTGAAGAATCGTCGGGCTTCGCCCAGGACAGGCAACGGCGCCATCTCCCCACACTCAATCTGTCCTGTAACCCCGATGTGAAGAATAAGTTGCGTGAATCGCCCGTATTCCGGTGCGACATTGTGCTATTTGGATTTTCCGCCGCCGCCCGGGGCGCGGACGTGATCAAGCGCGATAGCGCCGCCGCCGAAGAAAATCAACGCGAAGGCGAGCGCAGCTAATGCCAAGGGAAATTCGTAGCCGCCGTTGCCCGTCAGCCCATTGTGGAAGTGAACTTTCGCAATGGCGACGGTGAGATCGATGGAGATAGCGAAGGCGGCACAACGCGTGAACAGCCCGATCAGAACAAGCATTCCGCCAAAGAATTCGACGAAGGACGAGAGATAGCCCGTCCATGCGGGCAGGCCGAGGCTGGCGACGAACTGGGCGTGGTGGTGAAGCCCGCCAAAGACTTTGTGATATCCGTGAACGAGCATCACCGCGCCGAGCGTCAGGCGCATCACTAAAAGAGCGAGAGGTTGCAGACGATCGAGATAGCGCAATTGAGCCTCCGGCAGGAAGACGGAATAGATTACAGCAGAGGCAGCGGGGAGGGAAGTCGAGCTTCGCGCTCGTGTTTTAGCTCCATAATTCTGTCACCCCCTAACGGCAACGTGAAAATGTCACCCCATGAGAGGAAGGACATTCGCGTTGAGTCAGAAGGAACTGCAACGAGTGAGCGTAATTTCCAGTTGTGTTAAGGGAGACATGGCGTGCGCCAGAGCCGCCGCACTGCTCTCGCTTAGCATCCGTCAGGTCAGGCGTCTTAAGAAACGTATGCGCGAGCACGGGGAGGCGGCTCTGGCGCACGCCAACCGCGGACGGCCCAGCCCGCGCCGCCTGCCTACCCGGGTTCGCCAACACATCGTTCATCTGGCCCGCACCACCTATGCCGGATTCAACGATCACCATCTCTGCGAAAAACTTTGCGAGCTCGAGGGCTTCGCCCTGAGCCGTGAAACTCTGCGCCGTGTTTTGCGTCAGGCCGGTCTGGGATCGCCCAGAAAACGCCGCGCTCCCGCGCATCGCCAGCGCCGGCTGCGCTCCGCCCGCGAAGGCGAACTGGTGCAACTCGACGGCTCGCCTCACGACTGGCTCGAAGGCCGCGGCCCGCGCCTCACCGCGCTCGGCCTGCAGGACGATGCCACCGGTAAAATCCTCGCGGCTCAGTTCTTTCCTTCCGAAACCGCGCTCGGTTATCTCACCCTGTTGCGCCAACTGCTGCGCCGCCACGGCACTCCGCTGGCCTTCTACGGCGATCACAGCGGTATCTTCGTGCGCAACGATGACTTCTGGACCGTCGAAGAAGAACTCGCCGGCAAACGCCAGCCCACCCAGTTCGGCCGCGCCCTCGATCATCTCGGCATCACCTTCATCGCCGCCCGCAGCCCCCAAGCCAAAGGCCGCGTCGAACGCCTCTGGGGCGTGCTCCAGGATCGCTTGTGCAGCGAGCTTCGTCTGGCTCAAGCCTGCGATCTGCACTCCGCCAATGCCGTGCTGCGCCTTTTCCTCGCCGACTACAACCGCCGCTTCGCCCGCCGTCCGCGTGAAATGCAAACCGCTTGGCGTCCGGCTCCGGAAAATCTCGACCGCATCTGCTGCTTCGTTCACCAGCGCGTGGTCAGCAACGACAACATCGTGCAGTGGGACGGTCAGCGCTTCCAGATCCCCCAGCAAGGCCAACGCTTCAGCTTCGCCGGAGCCAAAGTCCATGTCTATCAGGCGCTCGACGGGCGTATCTCGCTTTACTACGGCGACACCCGCCTGCAACACACCCTGGCTTCGCCAGGGTGACATTTTCATGTTGCCGTTAGGGTGACAAATTCATGTTGCTACAACAGTCGAGCTTCGCGCTCGTATGTATTGAGCAGGGACGCCGGGACCGTGTCCCGACATGTTATTGCCGGATTACTATCTGTGGTACTCACTCATCGAATGATTGCGCGGAGAGGCTTACTTCTGGTAACGTTCATTCGCCCCACGGTGCGGTCTGCTGGCGGAACGTTTCTCGTGGTGGTCTTGCCTTCGTCTAAAATCTACCTATGAGTGGAGAAGTGGATCTCTTCGCAGTAGCGGACATCAATCGCAAATCGGGTCATCAGAGCAACCTTTTGTAGGAGTTCGGGTTGTAAGAAGCAAGGCGGCGGTAACAAGCTTGGCTCAGGAGATACTTTGGCTCAGGAGATACTTTGGCTCAGGAGATACTAATGAATCGCACTTGGAAGAACGAAAAGATCTTGCAGAAGTGGACAGTCCTTCTGCTGTGGCTGGTAGTGCCCGCGCTGGCATTCGGCCAGCACAAACCGAGTGGTAGCGGCGGAGGGTCTGCTCCCAAGGCGCCGGCACCGCACGCCAGTGCGCCATCGCACCCAGCACAAACGCATTCCGCGCCTTCGCATGCCAGTACCCCGTCTCATAGTTCTACGCCATCGCACTCGACGACGGGCCACGCTGCGACCACGAGTCATACGCCTACCGCGGGCCACACTACCCCCGGGGCCAGTCATGCAGGGACGACTGGAACCAGCCATACAGGTACGACAGGAAGCCGCGCTGGGACCACTGGGCACACAGCGACAACCGGACGCACCGGAACAACGGCGGGCCATACCGCAGCGACTGGCCGAACCAATACTCCTGCAGGACGTGGTAGCACGACGGCAGGCCGGCCCGCTGCTGGCGGTCGCACCAATGCATCGGCCACGCGCTCGAACGTGGGCAGCCACACACCTCCCGGGCGCACAGTTTCGCTGAAAGGCGGAGGGTCGGCGAGCGTTCGTCCGAATGGCTCGATCCGCTCCATCAATCGCAATGGAATGCAGATTAATCACGGCGTCCACGGTGGTCGTACAGTCGTGAGCGAACACAATGGAGCTCGCGTCGTGACCCATGGACGAAGCGGGGGCTACGTGCAGCGCGCTTATGTAACGCGCGGTGGCCACTCCTATTATTCGCGTACCTATTACCGCGGCGGCGCCTATCACGTGGGCGTATACCGCGGCTACTACTTTGGCGGGCATGCTTATTACGGCTGGCATCCTGGCTTCTATTACGGCGCGGGATTCTATGGCTGGGGCTTCCATCCCTGGGGTGCTCCGCTGTACTGGGGCGTCGGGCTGTGGGGTTGGGGTGGAGCGCCGTGGTGGGGCTACTACGGCGGCTGGTGGAATCCTTATCCGACATATGCAGCGCCTTATTTCTGGCTGACCGACTATCTGCTGGCCGACAGTCTCCAGGCGGCTTATGCAGCGCGTGCTGATGCCCGCGCCGACGAAGCGGCAGCCGATGCGCAAGCCAGTGGCGGCGATAACGGCGGCGGCGACAACGGCGGCGGAGATGCTGCTCCAGCGGCTGCGAATGGCGTAGTGCTGACTCCTGAGGTGAAGCAGGCGATCGCCGAAGAGGTGAAAGCTCAACTGGCGGCGCAGCAGGCTCAGGCAGCGCAACCGAGCGGGGCCTCGGGTAGTGCAGCACCGGCGGCGCCGGCTGCTAGCACCGCAAGCAACGACGTTCCACCTGCTCTCGATCCGGCCCAGCGCACCTTTGTGGTGTCCTCCGATGTAACGGTGGTCGCCAACGGGCAGGAATGCGGCTTGACGGCTGGGGACGTGGTCACGCGTCTCACGGATACTCCGGATGCTGACCAAACTGTGAATGCCAGCGTCTCGGCGACCAAGAAGGGCGATTGCCCCTCAGGTCAGACCGTGGCCGTGAAGGTGGATGACCTCCAGGAAATGTACAACCACTTCCAGGAGACCATTACCAACGGCATGGGCGAGATGGCGAAGAAGCAGGGTACGAACGGGATGCCGGCGGCGCCGGACACCGGTACGAAACCCTCGGACGTGCCAGATCCGCAACCCGACACCACTGTTGCCAAGACCCTGCAGGATCAGCAGCAGCAGGCCGACCAGACCGAGACGCAGGTTAAAGCAGAGACTGCGGCCTCGGCGGGTGGCGGAGCGCAGTAGAACCTTGAGCGATCGGGTATGGGGTCATCAGGCGATTTGAGAACCTGACTGCCCGATTACTCGAGAGACTCGCGAACGGGGAGCGTCGGTGACGGCGCTCCCTTTCTTATTTTGCACAGCCTCCTTAGTGCTTCAGACGACCCAGCTTGATAATTTTTTGTGGTGAGTTGATCTTGCCCTCCTTGTCGATTCGAAGTACCATTCAAAATTCAAAATCTGATGGAGGGTTCGATGACGTTGCTTGGGTTCCGGAAATTGACCGCCATGATGCCGTTGATTGCTGCTTCGATCATTACGCCAGCGTTGCTAAATGCGCAGGCCCCGACGCTGCAGGAGCAACTCGCGGCGCAATATAAAGTAGTGAAGATGGGATCGGACACCAGCGGATACGCGGTGGTCGACAAGGGTACGCTGCTGGCGATTCAGAAGGGCGGAATCCTCGCTGTGCCCTACGGCGATGCCAACGTCCTTTCCAGCAGATATGAAAATGGCGCGATCAAAGGTCCCAACAGCCTTTCGCTGATGGGAAGAAAATCGATCATGGGGAAGTTCGGCAAGGAACAGACGACCCACCTCTTTGCCGTGGGAGACAAAGTCTATCCCATGAAAATCGACGTGAACGTCCCGAAAGATACCGTATCTTTGGGCATAGTCGCCTGCGACACGTGTAACAAGACCGATCCTCCTACCTACAACAAGGCCGTGGTGGTGTTTCAGTTCCCTAAGGGTTCTTTGGCGAACGCGCAAGCCGGGCAGGTCGAGGATATGATCGGGCAGGTGCTCTCGATCAGCACGGACGATTCAGCGCAACAAGATCAGGGCGGCCAGCAACAGAGCGGAGATCAAGGACAACAGCAGGGAGGCGGAGGCCAGGCGCAAGGTGGACAACAGCAGGCTGCTCCAGCGCCGGAACAACCGGCCGCCGAACCGCAGAGCATAGAGAAGGGGATGACGCCCGATCAAGTCGAGGCCGCAATTGGAAAGCCGGACAAGAAAGTAAACCTCGGCACCAAGGTGATTTATGTTTACAAAGATTTGAAAGTAACTTTTATCAACGGAAAAGTTTCTGACGTGCAGTAGTTCAGCCGTTTAGCGGAAACGTAGCTGCGAAGCGGCTCGAGAATGCAGCCCACGGCGTTAGCCGTGGGTAGAGGCGGAGCAGCATTTCAGCCCTGAAAGGGCGTAAGAGAAGCCACGGTTACGCATTAATCCTCACGTAAAAATCGATGAACCGTAATCTAGACAGCGATCGCCGAGGCCGCCTTTACTGGCTTTGCGGGAGCCAATGCGATCAGAGCTATCCCGATGACGATGAGCACACGTACACCCCAGAGTTCGACGCGCTGAACCATGTTGGCGAATGCCTGCCCTCCCATAAGTGCGGCATGGACGAAGCTTGACCATGCGGTGAAGGCTATCAGACTGCGGTTCGCGGCTGGGTTGCGGGTCGCGAGCAGCAGGAAGATGCCGAGTGTCACGTAAACGCTCAGCATCATCGCCAAGGCAGGCTCTTGCCGCACAAACACGGTTAAGGGATAAACCAGAGCTGTAAAAAGCAATCCCACCAAGACCAATACAATCTTCAGCGCCCGTTCTCGATTCATGTTGCTTTCCCTGCAAAGAAAGTGAAACCGCCAAGAATGCCGCATCCGCGCGACCATCTTAGGATTCGGCCTGCGGGGCGTCAATCCTTGGAAGTCAGGGTTGCAGTTTCGCGAACTCCGCTCTGGCCTGCTTCAGGACAGGGATGTCGGGGTCGGCGTCCTTCCAGAGAGTGAGGAAATCCTGATAGGCGGCTTTTGCTTTGGCCTCGTCGCCTTGCACGGCATACGCTCGTCCCAGTTGCAGATGAGCCAGTACGCCGATGGGATCCCCAACCATTATTCCGGGGTGATCCAGAATCTTCTGAAATTCCCTGGCGGCTTCAGCGCCCTGGCGCGCAGCCAAATACGCCTGGCCACGGGCATAGATGGGATAGAGTGCCCCGAAGAAACTCGTTTGACTGCTGCGCGGCTGGCCCAGTTCGTAGGGAACAGCAACTTGGAGAAGTTGGATCGCCTTCGCTGGATCGCCACGGTTCAGCGCCATAAACGCTCGCACAGTGGGCAAGTAATTGAATTTAACTGACGTATCTTCGGGGAAGCTGCTTTCCAGATCGTTGGTCAGGGTTTGAGCCTCCGAATCCCCCGCCATAGCCAGGGCGAGGGCCGCGCCATATTGCACCTCCCGGTTCCTGGCAAGGGCGAGGGCCGCCATTGCCGCGGGCTTTGCGGCTGGCGCGTTCCCGTAAAAGGCTTCCCACAGGGCGGCGCGGGTTTCAAACCCAGCCGCCTTCTCTCGATGATCCGCCTGCTGCGCCAAATCGCTTGCCCGCCGCAACATCTTCGTGGCCTCCTGCAGGTGACCGGTAAATGCGAGGGCAAAGGCTTGGTGGTCGGAAATCAATTCTTCCGCTCCTGATTTCCCCTGAGCCGCAACCACTTCCCGGTGCATGCCCCCGCCGTCGCCTCTCAAAAACGCGATGTCGTACCGCAAGAGAGCTAACAGAGGGATTTCGATTCTTCGCTCCGAGGCTCTGCGAACCGCGTCTTCGGCTGCTCCCAGACGGTCGAGGCTAAGAGAATTGGATCCAAGAAGGGCATAGCCAACGCCGAAGTCGGGGGCGAGTTCAATCGTCTTTTGGGCCTCTTCGGTTGCCTTTTCATGTTCGCCGAGCACAGGATAAATGAAGCCCGCTAAGAAGGAGTGGGGCTTCCACTCACGAGGATAAGCTTGTGCCCATGCCTCGCAGGTCTGCTGTGCTTTTTTCTGGTTTCCAGTCGCGCGCCCATCGTAGTAAGCGCTGATAAAGAACTTCTCGTTATCACTGGCCCGGTCGCGCAGTTCATAGGCTTTTTTAGTGTTCTCCGTACCCAATTCGGTTTCGCCACCGGAACCGTACATGAGCCCGAGCGATGCGTATGCGATGGCAAATTTGGGATCGATCTCGACGGCATGTTTAAAAAAAGGAACAGCGGAATCCCCTCCTTGGGATGCGACGACTTTCCAGCCCATGCTATAAGCCTTTAACGCTTCCAGTGACGGGGTCGTTGCCTCGGCGAGCGGAGTATCGTGCTTTTCGACTGTCACCAAGGATTCTCCGACTCGCGTTCTGAACTTACTCGCAATTTCCGTCAGAGCGTTCAGTACGTCTTCCTTCCTCGCCACTTCCACCTGCTCTTCATCGAGGATGTCTCCCGTGCGACAGTTCTTTGCGCGCAACCCCAATACATAATGGCTTCCGAGATTTGCAATCGAGCCGTCGAGGACAGCGGCGCTCGCGGTGCGCTCGCAAACTTCATGGGCGATCTCCGGAGTAAGCCGCGCATCGGAGGACTGGCCCATCAGGGACAGCGTGTGGAGGGTAAGCTCCTCTGAGATGAGGCTCAGGAAAGGCGACTGTTCCAACTGCACGGCTATACCTTGCCGCAGCGTGCCATCAAAAACGGGATCGCCCGTCGTGTTTGTGAAATCGGCGAGGACGATTGTGTCTTTGTCTGTGAGCTTTGGGTGTGGCCGGAGATAGATATAGGCGCCCACGGACAACGCCACGATTGCGACGACGGCAACGATAATCGCCTTCCACTTCCCCAGGCCAGCTGCGGCCCCTCTCTTTGCACTTATCACCATCGGAGCCGAATCCGTGTCTCGCTTCATCCGTCTCAGGTCGGCTCGGATTTCCGAGGCATGCTGGTAACGAAGATTCGGGTCCTTCTCTAAACACTTGCCGATGATTCTCTCCAGTTCGGACGGCAGGCCTGCATTCAATCGCATGGGAGGCACCGGCGTCCGGTTTAGGATCGAT
The DNA here is from genome assembly GCA_963789875.1 of uncultured Acidobacteriaceae bacterium. GTDB lineage: Bacteria > Acidobacteriota > Terriglobia > Terriglobales > Acidobacteriaceae > Sulfotelmatobacter. The sequence continues at coordinate 391,394 of CAWBMI010000006.1, forward strand.
TCAAAAATCACTCCCGTAGTTTCTCCGCGGAAGGGCAATGTTCCGGTTGCCGTTTCGTAGAGCACAACTCCGAAGGAGAACAGATCGGAGCGGGAATCCAATTCCTTTCCGCGAACTTGCTCCGGCGACATGTAGGTAACCGTGCCGACTGCGGCGCCCGGGTTGGTAAGAGATTCCTCCATCGTCGAGGCATTCATGTCCATGCTCTCGTTATTGAGTAGAAGCTTGGCCAGTCCGAAATCAAGGACTTTCGCGTGTCCACGCTTGGTGACAACGATGTTCACGGTCTTGATATCGCGGTGGACGATGCCAGCGGCGTGCGCGGCATCCAGCGCGTCGGCTATTTCAATAGCCAGGGACAGAATCAACTCAGTTTCCAGAGGACGTCCTGAGATGCGCTCCTTGAGAGTCACACCGTCGAGGAACTCCATAGCAATAAAGGAGTGTCCATCCTGTTTGCTGATTTCGTAGATCGTGCAGATATTGGGATGATTCAGGGCAGAGGCCGCGCGGGCCTCGCGGCGGAAGCGTTCCAACGCTTGCGGATCGCGGGATAGGTCCTCGGGTAGAAACTTCAGTGCCACAAAGCGGCCAAGCTCGGTGTCTTCCGCTTTGTAAACAACGCCCATCCCACCGCTGCCCAGCTTTCCCACAATACGGTAATGGGATACGACACGGCCAGCAGGAAAATCTTCACCGTCATCCGGTTGCTTGAGTGGCCCCTGCGCGATGGCGCGCGACGCCGCTTCTATGGCGGGACTTTCCAGAAAGCTCCCTGCCTGATGTTGTGCCTTCAGCAGCGAACGTACTTCGCGCTCCAGCCCATCGTCGCCAGCACATGCACTTCGTAGAAACGCATCGCGCTCCTTGGCCGGATGCTCCAGTGCCGCCTGAAGTAAGTGATCGACCTGCTTCCACCGATCAGAGTCCACTGGTCGCCTCTCCAGTTAGTTCACGATAGAGCCAGGCCTTGGCAGTACTCCAATCGCGCATCACGGTGATGGGCGAGACCTTCAGCACCTCCGCCGTCTCTTCTACGCTGAGTCCGCCAAAGAACCGCATTTCGACGACCTGCACTTTGCGGTGATCAATTCGGGCCAGCGCGTCGAGGGCATCGTCGAGAGCAACAAGATCGGCGGCACGATCCGTACCCACTTCGGCGGTATCTTCGAAGGAAACGTGCGGCCAGCCGCCTCCGCGCTTCAGATTGTGACGCCGCGCATGATCGACCAGAATGCGCCTCATCAGCTGGGACGAAACCGCAAAAAAATGGGCGCGATTCTGCCACTGCATGCTCTTGTAGTCGATCAGGCGCATGTAGGCTTCGTTGACCAGAGCGGTGGTTTGCAGGCTGTGACCAGGGCGCTCGCCTCGCATGTAGCGTCTGGCGAGGCGCCGGAGTTCGTCATAGACGATAGGGGTCAGCCGGTCGAGCGCGGCTCGATCCCCGTCGCTCCAGGCTCGGAGCAAGCCGCTCACTTCCGCATGATTCGGAGCTTGCGTCTCTTTGTGCGCCTGTGGCTCAAAGTTTCCCATGCCTACACTCCGGTGAATCATACCCTGCCGAGCTAGTCCTTCAAAGATAAAGAGATCTACTGATGATAGTTTCGCGCCGCGGATTGCGCCTATTTAGACAAGAGCGAAATGCGCTCAAAGATTAACCGCATACAACGCGGACAAAACTCAGGAGGCCATATGAAATCCCAATCTCTGCTGTCGTTCTCGACGTGTTTACTCGCGGCGCTGGCGGTTCCACTGACCGCAGCCGCGCAGGATATCCAGCAACCTACCCAGCCAGCCGTCCAGTACACCGTGACCGATCTCGGCACTCTGCCGGGCGGCAATTTCAGCCAGCCCTTCTTCATCACGAAAAACGGCCGCGTCGCCGGATCCTCAAACCTCGCAGACGGCTCGTCTCATGCCGTCGTCTGGGCCAACAAAGAAGCGAACGATCTCGGTACGCTTGGTGGATCGAACAGCGTCGCTTTCAACCTAAACTACTATGGCCAAGCGGTCGGCGAGGCCGAAACCTCCGTGTCGGATCCCAATGGAGAAGACTTCTGCGGCTTCGGCACTCATCTCATCTGTCGTCCGTTCGAATCGGCCAACGGCGTAATGAATCCTCTCCCCACGCTCGGAGGCGGCAACGGCGTGGCTATGGCGATCAGCAATCGCGGAGAAGTGGCCGGATTTGCCGAGAACTCTATACCGGATCCGCGCTGTCCAGCTCCCCAGGTTCTCCACTTCAAGCCTGTCGTCTGGGAAAAAGGAGTGATTCACAGACTGCCAACGGTTGGGGGCGATCCAGACGGCGTCGCGCAGGAGATCAACGACAAGGGAGAGGTGGTCGGCGGGTCGGGATCTTGCGCAACTTTCAACACGAATTTCCTCTACAACCTCGTGCCGGTTCATGCCTTGCTCTGGGAAAAAGGCAACGTGATTGACCTCGGCAATCTCGGCGGCACCACGGGGCAGGCGGGAGGAAACATCGCCTATAACATTAATAACCTGGGTCAGGTGGTCGGTAACTCAGACTTGCCGGGCGACACAACGTTTCATGCCTTCCTCTGGACCCGGAGAACTGGGATGCAGGATTTGGGCACTCTCTCCGGAGATGTCGCGAGCGTCAGCATCAGCATCAACGAAGGCGGCTCCGTGGTTGGCGCGTCCCTCGACGCGAGCTTCAACCCGGGGGCGTTTCTGTGGGAGAAAGGCGTAATGACCGACCTCAACACGCTGATTGCGGGTGATTCTCCGTTGTATCTGCTAACAGGTTGCTCAATTAATTCCCGCGGAGAAATCACTGGCTTGGGTCTCACGAGCACCGGCGAAATTCACACGTACCTCGCGACCCCGACGCCAGTTTTTGCGGCTCAGAGTATTCCACCAGGCGTGATCCGCCGGAGGATTCTTACCGACGATGCCCGCAAGCTGCTTCAGCAACAACTGCGCAGCCAATCCGGAGCCCGGTTCATGAGGATGCAATAGTGATGTTGGTTTACCGCCAGTGTCCGAGGGGTGAGTAGGTATGGAAAGGTGAGCGTTCGAGAGAGCAGGATACGTCCTGCTCTCCCTCATCTTCCGCGCCGAGATCGCAACTGGATTGCGGCAGCCAGCAGCAACCTGCAGCCGGGCAGCCCGCGGCCGAACCGGTGAACATCGAGAAGGGAATGACGCCGGACCAGGTCGAAGCGGCGATGGGCAAGCCCGAAAAAAAAGTGACGCTCGGTTCCAAGGTGATCTATTACTACAAAGATATGAAAGTGATTTTTCTGAGTGGGAAAGTCAGCGACGTGCAGTAAGGCGCGGTTCAAAGAATCCCGCAACGTCTGGCTGCGACGGAACAAACGGAAGAGTTTTATGGATACCTAGCTTCCCGTTCCCGTAAGCAGTATGCCTTGCGGGCTGCCGCCGCCATTGTCGTTGATTTCCGCTGTTGCGGTTCTGGTTCCCTTCGCGCCTGGGGTGAAGGTGACAGTGACTTTGCAGCTTGCTCCGGCGGCGATGCTGCTTCCACAGGTGTTGGTCTGGGCGTAGTCCGATAAGTTTCTGCCCGCGATATTCACGCCGTTCACCGTCACCGCTGTGCTGCCGGTATTGGTGATGGTTGCAGTCTGCGGTGCGCTCTTCGTGCCGACTTTTTGCGCGGGGAAAGTTAGCTGCGTGGGCGACACCTTGATCACCGTGCCCAGGCCGCTTAATTCGATCACCTGCGGCTTCGAAGAGGCGCTGTCGAGAATCGTGACCAGCCCTGCGCTCGCGCCCTCGGCTGTGGGCTTGAAGCTGACTGCGATCGTGCAGCTTTCGCCTGCAGCTACGCTAGCCGCGCAAGTCGTGCCGCCAGCTAGGTGAAACGGCCCGCTCACGTACATCGAATTGATGGATAGGGCGGCGGTGCCGGTGTTGGTGAGCGTGACACTTTCCGGCGAGCTTTTGGTGCCGAGCACTTGTCGAACAAAGGTGAGTGGCGTTGTGGGCGAGAAGCTGACTACGCCGGTGTTGAGCAGGACACCGACGGTGCTGCCCAGTTCGTCGGCAACAATCAAGTCTGCCTTATGATCACCGTTGAAATCTCCAGCGGTTACGAAGAAGGGCTCCTTACCGGTGGGATACTCTTCAGGTGACTGAAACGTGCCGTCGCCGTTTCCTAGTAAGACGCTCACCACTCGGCTAGTGCCGAGACCTGAAGTTGGGACCAAAAGGTCTAACTTCTGATCGCCATTGAGATCGGCCGCTTCGATTGGCCAAGGAAAGGGAACAGAGTAGCTTTGCGGTGCCTGAAACGTCCCATCGCCGTTACCGCGAAATACCATGATCTGACTGCCCAGGAGATCCGCAACAGCTAGGTCCAGCTTGCGGTTGCCGCCGAAGTTCCCAGCCACGAGTGACTCGGGTGCAATGCCCGCCGGGTAGCTAGTACCCTCGGTAAAATCCCCGTGGCCATTGCCAAGCAGAATTGTCACCTCGCCGCCTCCAACCGAGGCCGCGTCTAGTTTGCCGTCTCCGTTGAAGTCACCCAAACTCACCGCCAGTGGACTGACGCTCGGCGTCGTATCAATGGGAGACTGAAAAGTACCGTCCCCATTTCCAAGCATGACGCTGACGTATGGTGCGTCGCAGACCAGCAAATCAGGCTTACCGTCGTTATTGAAGTCTCCGACGGCCACAGACGTAGGCCGACCCGTAGTTGGCTGCTTTACCGGCGGCTGGAAACTCCCATCCCCGTTGCCCAGAAGCACACTTATGTCGTTACCGAGATAGTCCGCGACAGCAAGGTCTAGATTGCCGTCGCGATTGAAGTCGGCGGCGACCAGCCAATAGACCGATTCAAGTTGGCTATCAATGCTGTAGTAGACCGCAGGCAAAAAGGTACCGTCGCCGCGTCCGAGCAGAACAGCGACCTGCCCGCTGTAGAACGCCGCGACAGCTACGTCTAACTTTCCGTCGTGGTTGAAATCCCCGACAGCTAGGGCGGCGGGATCACCTAGGACCGGGGCCGCTCCACGCGTTTCGAACTGGGCATAGGCTCGTGAGGCCAAACCGAAACACAGTAGAACGAGCACAAGCCTACGCTCTAGCGATCTGTAGGAGCAGAACAATCCGACCTCCGAAATTCAGTGGGTGTGGGGGGACCCTGTAAAATAACCACAAAGTGTTATCACGGATCGCCATCGTTGGCCTGCCTATTTCCCGGCTTTGTTTTAGCTCCATAATTCTGTCACCCCCTAACGGTAACGTGAAAATGTCACCCCATGAGAGGAAGGACATTCGCGTTGAGTCAGAAGGAACTGCAACGAGTGAGCGTAATTTCCAGTTGTGTTAAGGGAGACATGGCGTGCGCCAGAGCCGCCTCCCCGTGCTCGCGCATACGTTTCTTAAGACGCCTGACCTGACGGATGCTAAGCGAGAGCAGTGCGGCGGCTCTGGCGCACGCCAACCGCGGACGGCCCAGCCCGCGCCGCCTGCCTACCCGGGTTCGCCAACACATCGTTCATCTGGCCCGCACCACCTATGCCGGATTCAACGATCACCATCTCTGCGAAAAACTTTGCGAGTTCGAGGGCTTCTCCCTGAGCCGTGAAACTCTGCGCCGTGTTTTGCGTCAAGCCGGCATCGGTTCGCCCCGCAAACGCCGCGCTCCCGCGCATCGCCAGCGCCGGCTGCGCTCCGCCCGCGAAGGCGAACTGGTGCAACTCGACGGCTCGCCCCACGACTGGCTCGAAGGCCGCGGCCCGCGCCTCACCGCGCTCGGCCTGCAGGACGATGCCACCGGTAAAATCCTCGCGGCTCAGTTTTTTCCTTCCGAAACTGCGCTCGGTTATCTCACATTGTTGCGCCAACTGCTGCGCCGCCACGGCACTCCGCTGGCCTTCTACGGCGATCACAGCGGTATCTTCGTGCGCAACGATGACTTCTGGACCGTCGAAGAAGAACTCGCCGGCAAACGCCAGCCCACCCAGTTCGGCCGCGCCCTCGATCAACTCGGCATCACTTTCATCGCCGCCCGCAGCCCGCAAGCCAAAGGCCGCGTCGAACGCCTCTGGGGCGTGCTCCAGGATCGCTTGTGCAGCGAGCTTCGTCTGGCACACGCTTGCGATCTGGACTCCGCCAATGCCGTGCTGCGCCTTTTCCTCGCCGACTACAACCGCCGCTTCGCCCGCCGTCCGCGTGAAATGCAAACCGCTTGGCGTCCGGCTCCGGAAAATCTCGACCGCATCTGCTGCTTCGTTCACCAGCGCGTGGTCAGCAACGACAACATCGTGCAGTGGGACGGTCAGCGCTTCCAGATCCCCCAGCAAGGCCAACGCTTCAGCTTCGCCGGAGCCAAAGTCCATGTCTATCAGGCGCTCGACGGGCGTATCTCGCTTTACTACGGCGACACCCGCCTGCAACACACCCTGGCTTCGCCAGGGTGACATTTTCATGTTGCCGTTAGGGTGACAAATTCATGTTGCTACAACATGTCTTGAAGGGTAGTCCGTTCCCGCAAAGGTGGCGTAACATAGCCAAGCAGGGGAGGGATATGCGCTTTCGTTTCGCAGCGGTTCTGCTTCTGACTGCGTCCCTTGCTTTCGCCCAAGATCGCAACAAAGAAATGCTTTGCGACGTCATTTCGGCAACCCCCGTTAGTCACGATGCCGGAGTGGTCGCCCAAAAAGTTGTGCTTAGCGGCAAATGGGGTCGCAATGTAGCAATGGCTTACTTGCCGGATAAAGAAATCGCCGATGGCGCGGTTGTGTTTTCACATTCAGCGATACATGCCGATACCGGCGCCTCCGTGGACTTGCTGCCGTTTGCCTTGACGCTTGCTCATGCGGGCGCGGCGGTGATCGTGCCGGAACGCCCTTTGATTTGGCCGCCAACAGGTCGAGCAATGAACCGCGAAGGCGCGGTAGTCATCTGTGCTGAGCATTGGCTGATCGACCATACCAAGGTATTCAACAATGGCGAAGCGACGCTAAAGATGATCAATGACAAGAACGTTGTCGTACGCGTGGGGTACGCCTACGTTGGTCCGCGACTTTGTGATCCAGCGGTTTCTTCCGACTGCGAATTCTTGGATCCGTTCCTCGCGGAAGACTGCTCTCTCAAGCGGTATTGCCGCACGAGTTCGTTCTCGGTAGCGATTGGCGAAATCGAAGGCGGCGACAATACACAGAACATCCTCTCGGACGGGGGACTGTGGGCAGCACGGTCTATCCAAAAGGAACTGGGGCTATCCCCGATTAAAGAACTCTTGAGCCATAACTAAACTCTGCAAATGTAGGCACTTGAGCCAGCGGCATAGTACTTCCGTACCGTCTCTAGTACTTCAGTTACCAGTCCCCGTGTGACTGCGCACGGTCCCTGCGCCAACCACTTCTAATTGTGCTTTTTAATAGGTAATCCACAACATATAGATATCCCTTCTATCCGAGCCATTTCTTTATTCCAGAAAAACGGCAAAAACCCCAGCAAAACGCGGAAATTCGCTTGGACGCAGGGTTTTTCCGGGCTGATATATGCTCTGGACACCGAAACCCCTCGCTCAGGCATATGGCACAGGTAAAGAGGGCGACGAGATCTTCCAGGCGAAGCGCGAGAAGGCAGGCGCGGCAATGGGTGCGGTGGAAAAGGTAAGGAACGGGGCAAGGAAATATGGCCGACTCGCGAGAAGTCATGAACATTCGCCAGGCTTCGCAGTATCTGGGAGTGAGTCCGGACACGCTTTACAAGTACGTTGGGGAGCAGAAGATTCCGGCATTCAAGCTGGGCAATCGCTGGCGCTTTAAGAAGTCGCGGCTGGATTTGTGGATGGAAGAGAAGTCGAGCCAGATGGAGCCGCGAGCGAAACGGAAACCGAAGGCGGCTTCGAAGGCTGCTGGTAGTCAGGGCTGAACCTAAACCTGCGCGGGCAAAGTGCCCGCGCCACACAAAAGGCGGGCACATGTTTGGATTGGGATCAAAAACGATAGTGGGTCTGGATGTGGGCTCTTCCAGTATCAAGGCCGTCGAGCTCAAGAAAAAGGGTGGGCAGATTGAGGTCGCCCATCTGGGTCTCGAACCGCTGTCCTCCGACATCGTGGTCGATTCCATGATCGTGGATTCCGGCACGGTATCAAGCGCGATTGCCAAGCTGTTCACCGACTGCCTGATCAAAACCAAAGCTGTGGCCACGGCGGTCAGCGGCCACTCCGTGATCGTAAAGAAAATTTCGCTGCCGTCGATGAGCGATCAGGAACTGGCAGAGACCATCGAGAAGGAAGCGGCGCAGCACATTCCCTTCGATCTTTCCGATGTGAGTCTCGACTACCAGATTCTTTCGGAAGAGGCGGGCAGTCCGCAGATGGATGTGTTGCTGGTGGCAGTCAAGAAGGACAAGATTTTGAACTACACCAACGTACTCTCGATGGCGGGCCGCACCCCGGCTATCGTGGATATCGATGCGCTGGCTCTGCAGAACTGCTACGAGTACAACTACCAGCCGGCGCCGGGGCAGGTTGTGGCACTGCTGAATCTGGGCGCCAGCGTTATGAATATCAACATCGTGAAGGGTACGACCCCGCTGTTTCCCCGCGACGTCAGCGTGGGCGGGCACCAGTACACGGACTCGCTGCAGAAGGAACTCGACCTGAATTTCGAAGATGCCGAGAAGCTGAAGCTGGGCGAGAAAGTTGGAACCGTGAGCGAGGACGCGAAAGCGCCAATCCTGCAGCAGGTGACCGAAATAATCGTGCTGGAAATCCAGAAGACGTTTGACTTCTTCCGGGCCAGCGCTGCGGGCGAGCACATTGAAAAGATTTTTCTGGCCGGAGGATCGGCGAAGGTTCCAGGTTTGATGGAAGCGTTGCGCCAGGAATTTTCCATGCCGGTTGAGTTGTTGAATCCATTCCAGCGCGTGTTGCCGCCAACGGACGGTCACGGAGCCGAGCTGGTGGAGCAGAATCCGGGCCAGATGGCGGTCGCGGTTGGCCTGGCTTTGAGGAGCTTTGAATCCCTATGATCAAAATTAATCTGCTCGAAAATTCCAAAGGGAAGAGCAAGCGCGGCGGTGGCGGCGGGCCGCAGATGCCCAAGATGGAAATGGGCGACATGGGCTCGCCCAAACTGAAAGTCCTGGTGATGGTGCTACTGGTGGGTGCCTTGAATTACGGCTACTGGTACCGGCTGGATCATACGGCGAAGATGATCGACGCGCAGATGAAAGTCGCAGTCGAAAACAATCGCACGCTCGCCGACGTAAAAGCTCGCTTCATGGAGCGCCAGAACGAAGCCAACGCGTACAAGCGGCGCGTGGATGTGATCGAGCAACTGCACGCCGGGCAGGTCAGCGGCCCCGTGGATCTGATGGCGATGCTGGGTGAGACCGTCAACGGTACCGAGGCAGTGTGGCTTAGCAAGATGGATGCTTCGGGAAACAGCGTGAGCCTCGAGGGCACGGCGCTGAGCACCGACGCAGTCGCAAACCTGATGGCGAATCTGCAGAAAACTGGCTACTTCAAGAACATCGAGATCAAGGAAACCTATCAGGACGAGCAGATCAAAGACATGCAGGCCTTCCAGTTCACGTTGACCTGCGAGAAAGGTAAATCCTAAGGCGGACCTATGGCGATGAATTTTAGTGAACTGTCAGGCCTTAAACAGTGGGGAGCGGTGCTCGCCGGCGGAGCGCTGGTGACGGCGGCGCTGTACTTCACCGTCTTCAAGACCCAGAACGATAAGAATGCCTCTGCGCAGCACACGCTGCAACAAAAGATTCAGGAGAACAACGAGCTTGAGTCCTACCGCCCCAAGCTGAAAGACATGGAGCGGCAACTGGCCAACCTTAAACAGCAACTGGAAATCGAGCGCCGCATCGTTCCCGACGAAAAGCAAGTAGATAACTTCATCGAGACTATGGATGGCGAAGCCCAGAAAGCGAACGTGGAGTTGCGCCGCTATACCGCGCAGCCGGTGAAGGCGAAGGAGTATTACTCCGAGGTTCCTTTCGATATGGAAGCGGACGGGCGCTATTACGACGTGCTCAATTTCTTTGACCGCGTGGGCAAGTTGGAGCGCCTGGTGAATATCAGCGGACTTCTGGTGGGCACCACAAAAAATCCTACCGCCGTGAAGGCCAAACATACTTACATTTATGCGCCGAACGAGAGCGTCGTCGCTACGTTCACAGCGACCACATTCTTCAGTCACGATCTGGAGCCCGGCGGGCCCGGACCCGTACCCGGAGCTAAGCCCGCGACCGCAGCGGCGCCGGTGAGCAAATAGGAATCTCTATGAAGCTAACCACAAGCATACTGGCAGTGGCAATCATGACGGGGGCAGCCTGGGCGCAAAACCCGGACGCCATCGACAACGCGCGCAGCGTGGCAAAATCGCTGCAGCAAAAGCAAGCCAACGACACCAACGCGGCGCTCGATGCGGCGGGCGTGCCTGCCAAACCGGCAGCAGCCAAGTCCGCGCCGGCGACGGCGCAAACGGCCAAGCCCGGCGCTGTTTCCGGAGCGCCCACTCTCGCAGCGAAGAGCCCCGCTGCGCAGAGTGTAAAAGCTCCGGCGACCGCACCGAAGAAGACCGCGACGGCTGCAACTGCGAAAAAGCCGGCGAAGGCGAAGGCTGTGATTGCGGCAAAAGAGACAGTTGCCGCCGGGAAGGCCGATCCATTTACGGCGAAGCCTGGTGTCGACGCGAAAGGCGGCGAGCTTAAAACCGAAGATACCGCCAAGCCCAAGCCCGAAGCCAAAAAATGGGCGATGAGCGGAAAGCGCGATCCTTTCTTCAGTCCAGTGGTTCAACAGGCTTCGGGATCAGGCTGCTCGACCGGCAAAAAATGTCTGGAAATCGGGCAGATCAATCTGCGTGGCGTGGTTAAGTCAGATGCCGGCTTCATTGCGGTGGTAACCAACAGCGCGAACAAGGCTTACTTCCTGCATGAGAGCGACCCGGTATTCAACGGTTACGTTATCCGAATCACCGGCGACTCCGTGGTGTTCCAGGAAACGGTGCAGGACAAGCTGGGCAAGCCGCTAACGCGGGAAGTCGTCAAGCGGCTGTTTACACCGGCGGTCTAGAGTACTGGCAAAGACACGGCTGAAAAAGCTGGAATGCCAGAAAAAATTCGAATTCTAGAGTAGGGACGCGCGGGCCAGACTCGCGGGTTGGGGAGAGAAGAAATGCGAAAGCAACTGCGAAGTGCAATTCTAACGGGGCTGCTCCTGGGGACGGTGGCGTTAACCGCCGAAACTCAGGCGACTCCGCGAAACGAACTGCAGCGCGTAAACGTGGTCCGCAGCGGCGACCAGATACAGGTCGAGATCAGCGCCCGTGGCCCGGTGACGCCCAAACTAAGCACCGAGAGTTCGCCGGCGCGCCTGGTGCTGGACCTGCCGGGCACGGCGATGGCAACCGGGCAGCGCTATATCCCTGTGGATAGCGAAGGCGTGAAGCAGGTCCGCATCGGGATGGATGGCCGAGTGCCCCCCACGACTCGCGTGGTGATCGATCTCGATCACGCCTGCAGCTATGAATTGACTCCGGCGGCGAACGGCAAACTTGTGCTGACCCTCCATACGCAGCAGACGGCGGCGAGCGCCACTCCTGCAAAGAGCACTTCTCCAACTGCTGCGGTCACAGCCGGCAAGAACATGTCTCCGTTCGCGCCGCGCGTCGCAGAAGTTGCCAAAGATAAAACTGTCGCGCCGAAGCCGGCCCCGACTGTCGCCGCTGTCACGCCGCCGTTAGCCGCGGCTCCAGCTCCGGCGCCCGCCGCCTCCGCCGATTTTGTTTTCGTCGAGCCGACTTACTCGGCCAAGGCAGCTGCCCCAGAGACAACCTCGACGGTGGCTACCGCTGAACCCGCTGCCCGTGCCCAGGAAGCTGCTGCCAAGTTTTCCGACAAGACAGCCGCGGAGCTCCTGCCCGTGAGCGTCCACGCCGATCAGACTTCGGCAAGCCCCGCTTCGAACACCGGCAGCTCGCCCGCCGTGAACCTTGCCGCCGAGCAGAAAGCACAGGCAGGGCAAGCTCCCGTGGCCGCTGGCCCCAAATACACCGGCGAGCCGATTTCGGTAAACCTCAAGGATGTGGACCTGAAAGATTTCTTCCGCTTGATCCACGAGATCAGCGGATTGAACGTGGTGCTCGATCCTAACGTGCATGGAACTCTAACAGTGGTTCTGGATGACGTGCCGTGGGATCAGGCGCTGGACATCGTGCTCAAGAACAACGACCTGGCGAGGGAACTTGAAGGCAACGTTCTGCGCATCGCGACTGTCGACACCCTAAAGAAGGAAGCGGAAGGCCGCCGCGGGCAGATAGAAGCCGAGGCTCTGGCTGTAGAAAAAGTTTCGGTTACGCGCTTCCTGAGCTATGCGCATGCCAAAGATGTGATTCTGACGGTAAAGAAATTCCTCTCGCAGCGCGGTGATGTGGTCGCGGATGAGCGCACCAACGCCGTAATCGTTAACGATATTCCAAAAGTGATTCCCGTCATCGATCGCCTGATTGCGCAGCTTGACCGCAAGACGCAGGAAGTTGAAATTGAAGCGCGCGTAGTTGCGGCGACGAGGAACTTCGCTCGCGACATCGGCACTCAGTTCGGCTTCGGATGGGGCGATGGCCACAGCGCCATCGGTGGAAACTCCACCGCGGGCACGTCGCCGACCACGGTCAGCGGCTTGAATCCGGGCTATCTTACCGTGCCGGGTACGGGTTCGACGACAACGGGTTCGTCGATTCCCTTGTTCTCAAACCTGGGTTCGACTTCACCGACCAGCGGTTTGACTTTCCTGAACGCCAGCAACACAGTGCGAATCGATGCAGTGCTTTCGTTGGCTGAGTCGCGCGGGCTGCTGAAGGTTCTCTCTCGGCCGCGAGTGGTTACTCAGAATAACATTCAAGCCTTGGTGAAACAGGGCGTGCGCATCCCCATCGTGACCCAGGCGCAATTGGGCGGTCCGCCGACGGTTACTTATGTGGACGCTTTCCTGCGCTTGACCGTAACTCCGCAAATCACCTCGGAAAACACGATATTCCTGAACGTCGACGTGGAAAACACCACGCCGAACTTCGGCCAGGAAGTGCAGGGCAACCCAGAATTAATCACGCAGCAGGCGACCACACAGGTTCTGGTCACCGATGGCGGAACCGTGGTGATCGGAGGCGTGATCCAGACGCAGAACTCCATCAACATCGATCAAGTGCCACTTCTGGGCAGTATTCCGATCCTGGGCAACCTGTTCAAACACGTGCAGGTGAACACCACGAATCAAGAGCTAATCTTCTTCATCACGCCGCGAATTATTCAGACATAGCAGCGTCGGAGTCAGCAGAGCGTAGATGAAGATTTCAACCGCCGGCCTGAAGAACCTGTCAGCCGGCGGTTTTGTTTTGCCGGTACCTAGTATCTAGTCCCAAGTACCAGAGCTTCGTTTCGACTTCCGATCTCCACATCGCGAAGATCGGCCTCAACGCCAGATCTAGGTTCTCTGCTTGGTACTGGGTACTAAGTACTGTGCACTGCCTTCCCTGATAAACTCGTCAAGCTATGAACTACGTTGCGCGCCAGACTACGCTTCGGAAGGAACTTGCTTCGCACCGCCTGGATGCTTTACTGGTCAGCCATCTTCCCAACATCCGATACCTTTGTGGGTTTACCGGCAGCGCCGGTTTTCTTGTGGTCGTTGAGGCTGGCAGTGTTTTCTTCAGCGACTTTCGCTACGACACGCAAGCTCGCGAAGAAGTGAAGGGCGCGAAAATCGTGATCGCACGCAAGAGCGGGTTGGAGGCGCTTACGGCATGGTTTGGCAGCCGGCAGAGGAAAGCGAATCGGTGGACGATCGGGATTGAAGCCGAACACATCACCGTGGCGGAAAGAAAGAAGCTTTTGGATTTGTTGCCTCCCGGGGCGAGCCTGAAAAATGCGCCGATTCCGGTCGAGCGAGCGCGCATGGTGAAGGATGAAGATGAACTGGAGTTGATCCGGGCAGCGGTGAAGCTGGGAGCGACTCTTTTCGATGAGGCTATGAAAGTAATTCGTCCGGGAGTGAAGGAATCGGACGTCGCGGCGGAGATGGAGTATGCTGCGCGGCGCGCCGGAGCGGAGGAGATGTCGTTTCCGACAATCATCGCCTCGGGAGCTAGATCGGCTCTACCACATGGCCGGGCCTCGCAGCAGGCGATCACGGCGGGTGGGTTCGTGGTCTGCGATTTCGGTGTTATACTCGCTGGTTATTGTTCGGACCAGACCCGCACTGTGTGGGTAGGCGCGCCGAACGGCCCGGCGAGGAACGAAGCTCGAGACGCCTACGAGGCAGTGAAAGAGGCGCAACTCGCGTCCATTGCCGCGGTGCGATCTGGGGCGACCGTTGGCGAGGTCGACGCTGCGGGGCGCAAGGTGTTGCGCAAAGAAGGGTTAGATCGCTACTTTACGCACTCGACTGGGCACGGTGTGGGCCTCGAGATTCACGAGGCTCCGCGCGTCGCCGCCGGGCAAAAAGAAGTGCTGAAGCCGGGCATGGTCATCACCATCGAGCCGGGCGTATATTTCCCCGGAAAATGGGGTATAAGAATTGAGGACATGGTTGCGGTGCGCGAGGGTGGCTGTGAAGTGTTAACGCCGACCAGTAAAGATTTCCTGGCAGTTTAGGCCTTCTTAGCTTTGGTTACCAGACTTTGGTTAGTAAGTTCAGCTGACTCAGATTAGCGCATCGCGTTCGGCGGACGCCACAACCGCACGCGGAGCGCACCGGTCCCACCGTATACGAATGAACCTAAAAGAGCTGAAAGAACTCATCGAATTCTTAATCGAAAAAGATATTGCCGAGTTCGAGTTGGAACGCGGCGATGTCAAGGTCAAGATTAAGCGCGGCGCGGAGCACACCGTTGTTTATACCAACGGAGAGATAGGCAAGTCCGCAGGGGCTGTCACCGACACGCGGCCGGCTGCCGGTTCAGTAGCGACCGCCGTAGCCCCGGTCCCTGCCAGTGAGGCCGCACCGGAAGAAAACCTCCACATCGTGAAGTCTCCCATCGTAGGCACGTTCTACGAGGCGCCCTCGCCGGGCGCGCCGCCTTTCGTCAAAGTTGGCGATATGGTGGAGGTGAATCAGGTGCTCTGCATTGTGGAAGCGATGAAGCTTCTCAACGAGATCGAGTCCGACGTCGCGGGAGAGATCGTGAAGAAGCTGGGAAGTAACGGGCAGCCGATTGAATACGGACAGGAGTTGTTCGTGATCAGGCCGAAGAAGTGAGGGGCAAGGGCATTTAGTAATTTGGTAATTAGTAATTGCGTAATTTGGTAAGTGCAAAGCCTTCGGGGTTTTCAATTACCCAATTACCCAATTACTAAATTACCCAATTACTCAATTACAAAATGCTCCCTCTCTGTCTCCACATCTGAAATGTTCAAAAAGATTCTGATTGCGAATCGCGGAGAGATTGCGCTGCGCGTGATTTGCGCGTGCAAGGAGCTCGGCATCCGTACGATTGCGATCTACAGCGAGGCCGACCGGCATTCGCTCCCCGTGCGCTTCGCCGACGAGGCGATTTGTATCGGGCCGCCGCAACTGGCCTTGAGCTATCTGAATATTCCAGCGGTGATCAGTGCGGCCGAGATTGCCAACGTCGACGCAGTGCATCCCGGCTACGGTTTATTGGCGGAGAACGCCAACTTTGCCGAAGTGTGCGAGACCAGCGGTATCAAGTTCATCGGTCCGCGGCCGGAAGTGACGCGGTTGATGGGAGAAAAAGAGAAGGCGCGCTCAGCCATGAAACAGGCTGGAGTGCCAATTCTGCCGGGTTCGGAAGGAATTATAGCTTCAGAGGGCGAAGCTCTCGATTGGGCGCAGGAAGTGGGCTACCCGGTGATTGTGAAGGCTTCGGCGGGCGGCGGTGGGCGCGGCATGCGCATCGTGCGCCGCGAAGAAGAGCTGCCGGCTTTATTCCTCGCCGCGCAGTCAGAGGCCGCGGGCGCATTCGGCAATGGCGATCTCTACATGGAGAAATACGTGGAGCACCCGCGCCACATCGAATTCCAGGTGCTCGCCGATGAGCACGGAAATGTGGTCAGCCTCGGGGAGCGCGAGTGCTCCATCCAGCGGCGGCATCAGAAGTTGCTCGAAGAGTCTCCCTCAACGCAGGTTACGCCGCAGTTGCGCGATGAGATTGGCGCGGTGCTGTGCAAATCGCTGCGCGATATCGGCTACACCAATGCCGGTACCATCGAATTTCTGATGGACCAGGATCGCCGGTTGCATTTCATCGAGATGAACACGCGCATACAGGTCGAGCATCCTGTCACCGAGATGGTTACTGACGTTGATCTGGTGAAGAGCCAGATCATGATCGCCGCCGGCGCGAACATGAGCGAAGTGCTGCAGGGGCCGATTGTGCATCGCGGCCACGCCATCGAGTGTCGCATCAACGCTGAGCATCCTGAGAAGTTCACGCCCTCGGCGGGGAAGATTACGACGTTTAATCCGCCGGGAGGGACAGGCGTTCGTGTCGATACGGCGGCATATGCGGAGGGTACAATCCCTCCTTATTACGATTCGCTGATCGCCAAGCTGATCGTGCGGGGCAAAGATCGCAACGAGGCCATCTCGCGCATGTCGCGGGCGCTGGAGATGTTTATCGTCGAAGGCGTATATACGACGATTCCGCTGCACCGCAGAATTCTGGCCGATCCGGACTTTCGCGCTGGGAAATTTGATACCGGATTCATTGAGCGATTTCTAGCGAAAAGCGGGAAATAATTTCCTCGTCTGAATGGAACCCGCCGGACGCCTGTTCTATCATGGGTCCCATGCGACGAAAACTCCTTACGCGATTTATTATTCCCACTATTCTGCTGGTGCTGACAGCGCCCTGCCTCTTTGCACAGTCTCCTGGTCATGCCTCTGTGCAGAATCTGAAGATTACGGTCCTCTCGACCATGCTCTCCGACGTCGGGATCGGGGAATGGGGATTTGCCGCGCTGGTTGAAGCCGACGGCCACCGGATCTTGGTCGATACCGGCGCCAAGCCCGACACGGTTCTGCTGAACGTGCGCGAACTGAATTTGGATCTCAGCGATGTGCGCGAGGTGATCCTTACGCACAATCATAGCGACCACGTCGGTGGTCTTCTAACGCTGAGGCGCGAATTCATGAAGAAGAATCCGGCGGCGCTCTCGATTGCCCATGTCGGCAAGGGAATCTTTTACAGCCGTCCGCAAGATGGAGAAGAAGACAACGTCATGCTGGCCTTGCGCAAAGAATATGAAGCAACGGGCGGCAAGTTTGTGGAGCACGATGCGCCCGTGGAGTTATTCCCTGGCGCGTGGCTCACCGGCCCGGTCCCGCGGCAGTATCCTGAGCGCAACTGGTCCGTCACCGGCAAGGTGCAAACCCCGACCGGACTCGTCGAGGACAATATCCCTGAAGACCAGTCGCTGGTTCTCAATACGACCAAAGGACTGGTGGTGGTTTCCGGATGCGGACATGCCGGCATCGTGAACACGCTGACCTTTGCGGAGAAAGAATTTCCATCCACGCCGGTATATGCGCTGGTTGGGGGATTTCATCTCTTCGCCGCTACGGATGAGCAGCTCGATTGGACGGCGGACAAACTGAAGGGGTTCGGCGTTTCGTATCTCATCGGGGCGCACTGCACCGGAATTGAGGCTGTCTACCGGATACGCCAAAAACTGGACCTGCCGCGGCATTCCGCGGTCGTAGGGGCAGTGGGCGCGACCTTCGTGTTAGGCGAGGGAATCTACCCAGGCCGGATCGCGCAGTGAAACTTTATGCGGCCATGTTGCTGAGCAAAACAAAATCCTGCGTATCTTGTGACGCCATGAACAACGGATGATCGTCCTTCCCCGTCTATATCCCATCCTCGATGCCGGCTCCTTTCCCAACGCTCTCGGCTTAATTACCGCGGCGGAGGGACTCGCTTCCGCTGGCGTGACCCTGATCCAATACCGCAATAAATCCGGCGATGCGCGAGTGATGCTGGAGCAGGCTCGCGAACTCCGCCAACGGTGTCAAACAGGAGTGTCCGACCCACTCGTGCGGCTGATCATGAATGATCGCGCCGACCTCTGCCTGATGACGGAGTTCGACGGCGTACATGTAGGGCAAGACGACTTGTCGCCCGAACCGGTTCGAAAGATCATCGGTCCCGAACGTTGGCTCGGGGTTTCCACGCACAATCCAGAGCAATTGATGGAGGCCGATCTTAGTTCCGCGGATTACCTCGCGATCGGACCCGTGTTCTCTACTTCCAGCAAGCAAAACCCTGACCCGGTCGTCGGACTCGAGGGCGTGCGACGGGCGCGCCAGTTGACCAAAAAACCGCTCGTGGCCATCGGAGGAATCACGCGGCAGAACGCCGCCAGCGTGATCGAGGCCGGGGCCGACTCTGTCGCAGTGATATCCGATCTGTTACGGGAGCCGCGCAAATCAGCAGAGGAATTTTTCCGTATATTGAGGTAAAGTCAGGGGGCGATAATTGGTCGTTAGTCGTTGGTCGTTAGTCGTTCGCCACTGAGTTCAAGCTGCTCTTTCATCGGCCGACGACAAAAAGCCAAGGACCAAGGACCAACGACTAACGACCGCCGCCCAACGACGTTTTTCGATCCGGAGGAGCCCTGAGTACACCGACAACGGCCGCAAGCAGCGACTGGGAAGTTCATAGCCGCCAGGATCAGGAGTTGGTCAAAGGACTAGGCCTAACCAGCGCCACTATGCTGGTGATGGGGTCAATGATCGGCTCCGGCATTTTTATTGTGTCGTCGGAGATTGCCCGCGAAGTCGATTCCCCTGCGCTGCTGATCGCCGCCTGGGCCGTCGCGGGCTTCATGACGATCGTGGCCGCGCTCAGCTATGGCGAACTTGCCGCGATGATGCCGCGAGCCGGCGGGCAGTACGTTTACCTGCGCGAAGCGCTGGGGCCGTTGTGGGGCTTTTTGTATGGCTGGACTTTATTTCTGGTAATACAGACCGGCACGATTGCCGCGGTGGGCGTGGCTTTCGGAAAGTTCCTCGGAGTCTTCTTTCCTGCGGTCTCTTCTTCGAATTGGATTCTTCATCTCTGGAAGGTTCCTCCGATTCGCGTCGGTCCGATGGTTCTCGGCAATATGGATGTTGGAATCAATACACAGAATCTGGTTGCCATCCTGCTCGTCGTTCTGCTTTCGATCATCAATATCTTCGGCGTAAAGATCGGCGCCCTTATTCAGAACGTATTTACCGTGGCAAAGGTTTCGGCGCTGCTGGGCTTGGCATTATTCGGAATTGCGCTGGGACGGAATGCGCAGGCGCTGGCCACGAACTTTAGCGGACACTTCTGGCGAAACGCTGCTCTCGGCGCCCAGCACGCCGTGCAGGTCGGAGTTGGCGGCCCGGTCGTGATGGTGGGAACGCTGACGATTGTGGCGGTGGCGCAGGTGGGATCTTTATTTTCCGCCGACGCCTGGAACAACGTAACGTTCACTGCCGGGGAAGTGAAGAATCCCAGCCGCAACCTGCCGCTTTCTCTAGCCTTGGGCACGGGCGTCGTGATTGCGCTCTACATTGCCTGCAACTTCATTTATCTGATGGCTCTCCCGCTCGATGGCACCGCAAACGCCGCGACCATTCTGGGGCGGGGAATCAAGTTTGCCGCCGAAGAGCGCGTCGGCACCGCCGTGATGACGCAGATGTTCGGGCCCATCGGCGGATTGCTGATGGCCGCGGCCATTTTGATTTCGGCGTTCGGCTGCAACAATGGGTTGATTCTCTCGGGGGCGCGCGTTTATTACGCAATGGCGAAGGATGGCCTCTTCTTCCGCAACGTGGCTAAGCTACATCCCACTTACAAAACACCCGCGGTTTCTCTGATGGTGCAGATGGTTTGGACTTGCGTTCTCTGCATCTCGGGCAGCTACGGCCAGATTCTCGACTACGTCATTTTCGCAGTTCTCGTCTTTTATATTTTGACGATTGTGGGATTGTTCGTGCTGCGCCGCACCCATCCAGACGTTCCTCGGCCTTACCGCGCCATCGGATATCCGATCTTGCCGGCTATTTATATTGTGATGGCTTTATTCATTGATGTCGTACTATTGCGCTACAAGCCGCAGTACACGTGGCCCGGACTGATCGTGGTGCTGCTGGGCGTGCCGGTGTATTACGCGTGGTCTCGGAGCGCCGGCGCTCGCGGTGCTGACGCTCGACCCTGAGAGCAGTGGCGCGGAGATCCCTCGCCCCGCTGGTGGAAGCGCGGGCTTCGGGATGACCGCTTGAATTGTGGCGAATCTGTGGAGGGCACGACTCGTAGGCGAAGAAAGCTGCGTGATCGCAAGTTGTGATGCCAAGGAGAAAGCAAACGAATGGCGAATCTGTTCGCAACCAAGCCGCTGAACCTGCTGATGGAAGAAGCCCGCGAAACGGGCGAGCACAGCCTCAAACGAACGCTCGGAGTTTTTCAGCTCACCGCTCTCGGCGTGGGCGCGATCATCGGCGCCGGAATTTTTGTGATGGTAGGGCTGGGCGCGCAGTATGCGGGACCGGGGCTAACTTTGTCGTTCGTACTCTCCGGCCTGGGATGCGCCTTTGCCGGGCTTTGCTACGCCGAGTTTGCGGCCATGATTCCGCTGGCCGGCAGCGCTTATACCTACGCCTACGCCACGCTCGGCGAGTTGCTGGCATGGATTATCGGCTGGGACCTGACGCTCGAGTACGCCATGGGCGCGAGCACGGTTTCGTCGGGATGGTCAAATCACTTTATCGAACTGCTGAATATTTTTCACATCAAGATGCCGCTGTGGCTCGCCTACGACCACTGGACAGCGCTGAAGACGGCGGAAAAGCTTGTGGCGCAGCAGATGGCACAGGCCACGGATCCGTCGCTAGGAACAACCACGCAAGCATTCCTCGATAAAGTGAGTGCGATCATCGCCGCTCAATCTCCGGAATTGTTGCAGCGGGCGCACGAACTTCTGGGAGCGCCACACTTGTTTGGATCGGAGATCGGTTTTAACCTTCCGGCCTTCCTCATCGCGCTGGTGATTACAGCGATTCTGGTAGTCGGCATCAAGGAGAGCGCGCGGTTTAACGCAACGATCGTTGTGATTAAAGTGTCGGTCGTACTCTTCGTGATCGGGCTGGGTTCTCACTACATCAGCCGCGCCAACTGGGGCATGGACTGGCACGCCTATGCGCCGCACGGTATGAATGGAATCTGGCAGGGCGCAGCCTACATATTCTTCGCCTACATAGGCTTTGATGCAGTCTCGACCACGGCGCAGGAGGCGAAGAATCCGCAGCGCGACTTGCCCATTGGCATGATCGCCTCGCTGGCGATCTGTACAGTCCTCTATATTGCCGTGGCCGGCGTGCTGACTGGGATGGTGCACTGGCAACAGATTAATATCGAGGCGCCGGTGGCGGTTGCATTCCTGGACCGGGGCTTACCCGTCGCTGCGAATATCATTACGCTCGGAGCGCTGGCTGGGCTGACCAGCGTGATGCTGGTGATGTTGCTGGGGCAAACGCGCGTACTTTATTCGATGGCGAATGACGGACTGTTGCCCAAGAAGTTCTTCGCCGCGATCCATCCCAAATTTCGCACTCCGTGGAAGAATACGATTCTGGTTGGACTACTGGCGGCAGTTGTAGGCAGCGTGACGCCGATTGACGAAATTGGAAAGATGGTCAACATCGGTACGTTGCTGGCCTTCGTAATAGTCTCGATTTCCGTGATGGTGTTGCGGTATACCAATCCCAGCCAGCCACGGCCGTTCCGTACACCGTGGGTGCCTCTGATTCCAATTCTGGGCGTGCTCGCGAACGGCTACATGATGCTCAACTTGGGAATGTGGAACTGGATCCGGTTAATCGGTTGGCTTGGAATCGGCTTGATCGTGTACTTCACGTATAGCGTGAAGCACAGCCGGGTACAGGCACTGAAGGGCGGCCGGTAGCGAGTCAGCGGGGTAAGTTCAGGCCTTCCGCGGGCGCGGAGGGCTTTTTTGTTTTAAGATCGGTCGTTGGTCGCTGGTCGTTGGCCGATCCCTAATGCACTAAGCTTTCCGGCGAACGACTAACGACCGACGACCAACGACTGCCTTATGAAAATCGTCTCCGCCGAAGAAATGCGAGCCATCGATCGCGCAACCAGCGAGCGCTTCGGCGTGCCGTCGCTCACGCTTATGGAGGATGCCGGCTGTGCCGTGGCGGATTTTGTGCTGACTAATCACGCCTCGGCTGAGCGCATCGTGGTTCTATGCGGCAAGGGAAACAACGGGGGCGATGGCTTTGTCGTGGCGCGGCGGCTGCACGAACGCGGGAAGAAAGTGCAGGTCATTCTGCTGGCGAATCTCGACGAATTGCGCGGCGATGCGGCCGTTGTGTACGGGCAACTGCCGGGTGAGGCAATCGTGGTGCGGTCGAGCGATGACTTCAAGAGCGAGCATGTGCAGAGTGCATTAAAAGCTGACTTGTACGTAGACGCCGTGCTGGGCACGGGTTTCAAGCCCCCAGTTCGCGGACTTTATGCTGAGGCGATCGCCGTGATGAATGCGAGCCGGGTTCCGGTGATCGCGGTTGACATTCCCTCGGGCGCCGACGCCGACTCGATGAGTCCGCAGTCTGGGACAATTGCTCGCGCCGACGCCATCGTTACTTTTACGGCGCCTCGTCCGGCACATGTTTTCAGCTTGTTGACCAGCGGCCCAACGGTCGTGGCTGAGATCGGCTCGCCCGAAGAGGCTGTCGTCTCAAAGCTGCAGCTGAATTTGATCACTGCACGGGATATTGCGGCCGCGGTCGCGTCGCGTCCGGCAGAGGCAAACAAGGGCAGCTACGGGCACGTGTTGATCGTCGGAGGATCGTTCGGGAAAGCTGGCTCGGTGGCGATGGCGGGTATGGCCGCGCTGCGCTCTGGAGCCGGGCTTTCGACCGTGGCGACGGTGAAATCCGCTCTGACGACTGTGGCTGGATTTCATCCCGAGTTGATGACCGAGCCTTTGCCGGAAACCGACGCCGGCACGATCGCATCGACCGCCAAGCACGGAGTTGTCGAATTGGCGAAAGGGAAGAGCGTGGTCGCAATCGGGCCCGGAATTTCGCGCGAGAATGATACCTCTGCTCTGGTGCGCGTGTTGGTGGCGGAGTTGCAGGTTCCGCTTGTCGTCGACGCCGACGGCTTGAATGCTTTCGAAGGCCGCAGTGGAGAATTGAATGGCAATGGGCGGACGCTGGTGATCACGCCGCATCCCGGGGAGATGGCGCGACTGGTCGGTTGTTCGATTCCCGACGTGCAGAAGGACCGGTTGGGAGTGGCGCGAAAATTTGCTCGCGAGCACGAGTTGATTGTCGTGCTGAAAGGACACCGCACCCTGGTGGTAGCGCCCGACGGGGACGCGTGGGTGAATACGACGGGCAATCCCGGCATGGCCACGGGAGGTACTGGAGACATTCTCACAGGCATGGTTGCGGGAATGCTGGCGCAGCATCCCAAGCAGGTTTTCATGGCGGTTATCGCTGCGGTGCATTTGCATGGACTGGCCGGCGATGTGATGCGCGAGAGCGTCGGCGAACATTCGCTGGTCGCGACCGACTTGCTACGAGGATTGCCCGAGGCATTTAGGCGGACGCGGCAAGCTTCGCACGAAAAGATTATGCGTTGGGGCGGATAAATACGCGGCTTATCTGGAAGCCGGCAAGTGAATCGTTTTTCCCGTTGCTGCCGAACGCCGCGCGGCGTCGAGAATTTCCGTAACGGTCACGTTGGTGTCTAGCGATGACGGTCCGTCGGGATTCATGCCGTGCAACACCACCGCTCTCAAAAAAGATAACGAGTTGTCGTAAGGCGCGGGCACGGCTTTGGCCGGAACTTGTTCTTCGTTGCCTCCGCTGCGGCGCACGCGAACGTCATCGTGCTTCACCGTAAATACATAGCCCGTCTGCCCGTACACCTCCATGTCTTTGCGATCGAAGGGCCAGTTCCATGACGCTTGCACGATGGCCTGCGCTTTGGGATAAGTCAGAACGATTGTCGCCTCGTCGTCCACGTGCGCATAAATCTCGGGCTTGATCTGTTGCGTGACGGCTGTCACGGTCTCGGGCCGTTGCCCATCCATCAGCCAGGTCATGAGGTCGGCGCCGTAGCATCCGAAATCGAAGAGAGCGCCTCCGCCATCGAGTTTGGGATCGGTGAGCCAAGAGAGGAACTCGGGAGCGACGCTAATTTCTTTAGGTCCGCTGTGACCATCGTGGACCACGACTTTGCGAACGTCGCCCAGCGCCTTCTCGTGGACGAGGTCGTAGGCGGCGCGATTGCTCCGATACCACGTGGTCTCATAATTGACCAATACCTGAATCTTTCCGGTGTGCGCGGCTTTCTCGATGGCGCGGGCATCGTCGAAGCTGACCGCCAACGGTTTTTCCATCATGACGTGGACGCCGTGCCGGGCGCAGATCTCCACCACGCGCCGATGATCGTAAGTGTTTGTGTAGACGAGCGCGGCTTGAGGATGCGTTTTTTGCAGCATTTCTTCCAGATCGGCAAAGATCAGGCCGGGTGCGAAGCCATAGAGGTTCGCATAGCGCAAGGCGAGTTGTTGGTCGGGCTCGGAGATTCCTACGATCTCAATCTCCGGATTGTGCAGGGAGTGGTCGAGAAATCCCTGGACATGGCCATGCACGAGGCCAACAATTACGACCCGAAGTGGCCGGTCGGCAGGCGCGGTCTGCGCCGGGCAACTCGCGGCTGCAGACAAGACAATCGCCAATACCGGGACAATGGAAAGAAGGGGACGCATAGTTTCCTCCGGAGAAATGCCGTAGGCATATTCGCACAGAACGGGAGCGGGCGACGAATTGCAATTTCGGTTGAAACCGTTTCTGACGTTAGGACATTATCGAAATGATAAATATCCACTAAGGCCCACCGCGGCATGGACTTGCAGGCCTCAGGTCGGGCCAGCAGCGCGGGAATCCGGCCATCTGCTTCCGTCACCTATTAGGCATCCCACTTCAGTGCCATAGTGCAGTCAGCTTATGACCCACTTCCCCCAACCGCACCCTTCGAGGCGCGCCGCCCGGGTCCAGCTTGGCGATACTTGCCTGGCTGCGATTCGTTTAGAAGACGGACGGCGCACAAAAGCTAACCTCCAAACCATCTCCGTGACTGGCGGACTCTTGCATTTGAAGGGCTCGCTGGGCAGCGGTTCCTTCGTCGAGCTCGCATTTCAGACGCAGGCCGGACCGGTACACGGCATGGCCGAGATTCTCGCACCCACACGCAAGACGATCGACGGTGTATTGCAACCGTTTCGCTTTGTCGCCATCGAGGACGACGACCATAGGCGCCTGCGGAGCTCTCTCGACCACGTGGCCGAACGCAGCTTGTTTGCGCTCAAGTCGCGGGCCTTCACGCAGCCTTCGCGGGCCTTCGGTCTGCCTCGATTTTCAACCCCTGGCGATAAGATTTAAGCTAGAAGCTTTTAACCGCTGAGAGCGCTAAGAAGCGCCGCAAAGTTCGCGAAGAAAAGCTGGGTGCGTCTTCAGGAAAATCGGGTTCGCGAATCGTTCCTCGCTATACTGGTCGTGGTCTCGCCACGATGACGCTTCGGGAACGCACGCAGGAAATCACAACAAGCTCGCCGGAGGAGACGATCGCCTTCGGGCGCACGCTAGTGGAGTCACTGGCTCCGCCGAAGCTCGTGCTCTTGCGCGGTGATCTCGGGGCGGGGAAGACCACGCTCGTAAAGGGAATCGCTGCCGGCTTCGAGGCGGCGGAGGAAGAAGACGTCACCAGCCCCACCTTTACCCTGGTGCACGAATATCGCGGGCCGCGTGCCAAGCTCTATCACATTGATCTCTATCGCATCGATACTCCGCGTGAGTTGGAGACGCTGGGACTGGACGACTTGCGCTGCGAGGACAGCATTCTGCTGATTGAGTGGGGAGAGAAATTTCCCCGGCTGCAACGCGAGCGGGATGTCGAGATTTCCCTGGAGCGCGACGGCGAGAGTGGGCGGCGAATTCTAATTTCGAGCTAGTGCGCGTAGCGGCTCGCTAGTTGCCCATCTTCTTAATTGCTCCCAGCGGCGTTTGCAACGTTCCATCGTTGTTGATGTCGAAGTCGTAAGAAAAGGGCGTGAACGATCCCGCCTTGTAAAAAACGACCTTGCCGTCACCGGTAAAGCAATCAAACGGCATCTCACCGCCCAATCCTTCGGTAATCGTTGCCTTGCCCGAACGGAAAACAACCTTCATGCCGCCCATGCCCGATACGTGCTCCCACCGGCCTTCATATTTTCCTGCGCAACTCGTGAGTCCGGGCTTGGGAGCTTGCCCAGCGGCCCGTTGCGCGGGAGGCGGAGGCGCTGGTGTCGTCGACATGCGAATATTCTCGGCGGTCGTGTTTACGATGTCAGAGCCGAAACCCGTATCAACTCCCGGCACTTTGATGTCGTACATGTTGACGTTATTCTGCCCGCGGATTTGGCCCTCCATCCACTTGCCATTGACCAGCACCTGAACTCGATCGTGGAGGTCGTATTGTCCCGCCGCGTGATCTTCGGCGGTGAGTTTTCCCAGCCGGTGTATTTCGTACGGCCACATTTTTGAAACGTCAATTCCATTGGGCAGATGGACCACGTAAGAGCGGCCGTGCACCTGCGTGATTTTGCCTTCCTGCCAGCCGTCTATCAAAACGCGCACGGTGTCGCCGACTTTGAACCCGCCGGCCCCCGCCTGCAAATTCGCCGCGGCCGCCGCCGGTCCCGAACCACCGCTGCCAGCATTCGCCCGTGCCTTAAACGGAGAAGGCGCAGGTGGAATCTCGCCGCGATGCGGGTCGGCCTGCGCTTCGGCTGGCGTTTGCGCGTGACATTTTGCCGGCAGCAACGCAGTCAGTTGTACTCGCAGCGCTTCACCCCGCTGGAACGCCTGGCCCTTCTTGTAGTTCTGATAATCGCAGGCTCCGGTGGTGTTGTCGCACGAGAAAACTTTGAAGCTTTGTCCGTCCGTGCAGACATAAACAGCATTCATCTGCAGCGCCGGCGTCTGCGCGAGCGCGCCGGCCGGCACAACCAAAAGCAGACCTCTCACCCAGAATTTGCGCATCTTACTCACCTCAGCTTTCAAAATCCCATAATGTTGTATCCGCAATCCACAAAAATCACTTCGCCTGTGATGCCCGAACTTGCGTCGGAGGCAAGAAAAACTCCCGTCGCGCCCACTTCTTCTACTTCTACTCGTCTGCCCAGAGGGGCGCGCTCCTCGTGGCCTTTTAGCATGTCGCTGAATCCGGCGATACCACGTGCGGCGAGCGTCTTGATCGGGCCGGCCGAAATCGCATTTACGCGAATCTTTTTCTTGCCCAACTCATAGGCGAGATAGCGCACCGAGCATTCCAGTCCTGCCTTGGCGACGGCCATCACGTTGTAGCGAGGTACAACTTTTTCGGAAGCGTAGTAGGTCATTGTAATCATGGAGCCGCCATCTTCCATGAGCGGCGCGGCGCGGCGGGCGACCGCGACCAGCGAATACACGCTCACATCCATCGCAACCCGAAAGCCTTCGCGCGTGGTGTTCAGAAATTCGCCTTTCAATTCGTCCGCGGGAGCGTAGGCGACCGAGTGAACGAGTGTGTGCAGTTTGCCCTGGCGCTCTTTCAGCGCGGCGAAAAGACTGTCGATTTCTTCGTCTTTGCTTACGTCGCACATGAAACCTTCGGCGCCGGGCAGCGAGAGGATGAGGTCTTTGGCTTCCTGCTCCAGGCGCTCGTTCTGGTAGGTGATGGCGAGTTTCATGCCGGCGGCGTGGAGTCCCTGGGCGATTGACCACGCGATCGAACGCTTGTTGGCGACTCCGAAGACGACGCCGCTGCGGCCCTGCAGGTCTGAAAACATGAGTGCTCCTTGGAATGGGAAAGAATAACAGTGCAGGGCGTTCTTTACCACGAAGACGAGGCAAGGAGGATCTTATTTTCCTGCCCCGTTCAGAGAATCCTGTGCCGGTTTGAAAGTGGGAGCGAGCTTCAGCGCCTCATTCCACTCAGCGACCGCAAGGTCTTTCTTGCTCTCCTTCTCGTAAACCTGGCCGAGACGCCAGTGCGCATTGGCGAGGCTGGGATCGCCTTCTTCGGGCCAGTGCGTCAGATACTTCTTAAACAAGCGCTCAGCTTCGTCCAGGTTTTGTCCGCTCAGCAAATCGCTGCGGGCCACTCCGAAACACGCCGGAAGGTAATTGGGGTCAAGCTCGAACGCATGCCTAAAGGCGGGCGGTGCCTCGGCATCCTTCTTCTCTTGAATGTAAACAAAAGCGAGTTGCGCATAGGACTTCGCGCGCTTCGGATCGGCATTGATCGCAGCCTTATACTCGTCCTCGACCTGAGCAAGCTTCTTTTGATCGTGATAAAACACGGCCATCGCGTAGTGTCCCTCCACCGGATCGAGAGCGCCAATTTGTTTGGCCTGATCGAGAGCCTTCTCTGACGCTCCGCCTGCGATCGACGGAGCCTGAACATAGAACTCCAGCAGCGCCGTGCGAGCCGGAATGCTCTTCGGATTGAGAGCGACTGCGCGCTCGAATTCCGCCTTCATCTGACGAGCCAAGGACATTTTCTTGAACACTCCTGCCGACTCTATGATCCCGCTGAGAGCATTGCCGAGAAGAAGGTGATAATCAGACTTGCTGTCGTCGAGCGTCAGCGCCGTTTGTGCCTGCTCCGAGGCCTGCTGGTAATCGGCGAAGGCGTAGAGAATCTCGCCAAGAAGAAAATGCGCACTAGCATTCTTGGGATCCGAGGCAATCGCTTTCGTGAGCAGCGACTTGGCTTCATCCGGGGAGGAGCGTGCGGCCACAAGGGAGCGGGCCTGATCGAGAGGGCTGGTCTGGGCCTGAACGGGAGGAAGAAAAATCGAGAATGCGAAAAGGAACCAGGCGCAGGTTCTTTTCCAGCCTATCCGATCCATTGGGCACTCTCCTCCGAGCCGGCGTGAACGCGAGGGCACAAACTGGAACATTGGAAGCTTGAGAAAAGGAATGTTAGTCGAGTGATCGATTTTTCGGAAGTTCCGTTGCATTGACTTGCATACCAATTCTCAAGGGCAGATAGGCTCATCTCAAACTCCCAGTTTTTATTTGCTCACAAGACTAGCTTCTTCTTCCGGAACTCCCACTGGCCAGCTGGCGGCCACGAACGACAATCCATACACGCAGGCGAGTATCGCGAAGGCAACGACGAGGCTGACTTTGTGTGCGACCGCACCGACGGCGAGGGCAAGAATCAATTGCAGGAAGGTTCCGAAAAAATAGAACGTGTTTTGCACGCGCCCCATCAGATGTTGCGGAACCATTTCCATGAGGCTGGTATTCATGGCGATCCCGCCAACACCGCGGGCGGAGCCCATGATTACATAGAAAAATATTGCGGCGGCAAGCCAGGGCGAGACCGGAGCGCACACCATGCACACGGCCAGCAGCGCCATCGAAAACGAAACCGCCCGCCGCCCGCCCAGGCTGACGATCAAGGCTGGAGCGTATAACGCGCTGAGAAACGCGCCACTTCCCCAACCTGCGTTCAGCCATCCATAGCCCACGGCGCCGGCGTGGAAGATGCGTTCGCTCAACGACGGAGTAACTACGACACCGGTGACCATCGCTCCGAGAAATAGCGCCCAACTGATGCCTAAGAGGACGACTGAGCGGTGGACGCGAAGAAAATGCAGACCCTCACGCAACTCATGCCAGAAGCGCTCGAACTGATTTTCGGCGGCGATGATGTCGTGACGGATCTCTGCCGGCCGCAAGACCACATGGCGTCCCTTACGCACGGCGAAGTAGCAACAAAACGAAACGACGTAAGTGGAAACGTCGATCAAAAGCACGCCGCCGAGTCCGATGTGGTTGTACATGAAGCCCACGATCGCGCCGGCGATCAGCCATCCTCCCTGCACGCCGGCCAGCAGAAAAGTGTTGGACTGTACGAATTGACCCTCGGGCGTTAGCTCTTGAATGAGGGCGGTGACGGTCGGCCAGAACATCCAGAAGCCGGCCGCGACCATGGTGTTCATCAAGTAGAGTTGCCAGACTTGGACGCGATGGCGAAAGGCCAGAAAGGCCACGGCTACGATAATTACCGCCCTCAGGCCATCCAGCCACATG
This sequence comes from uncultured Acidobacteriaceae bacterium, assembly GCA_963789875.1. Lineage (GTDB taxonomy): Bacteria > Acidobacteriota > Terriglobia > Terriglobales > Acidobacteriaceae > Sulfotelmatobacter. The sequence continues at coordinate 421,513 of CAWBMI010000006.1, forward strand.
ACCAGAAGGCGGCGATCTTCGCGATCGATGATGACTCCGGTGAAGGGAAGCATCAGCATGGCTGGGAGAGTCTGCAGTACGGCGAAGGTGCCTAGCGCCACTTCGGAGTGTGTGGCTTGGAGAATGTACCAGGCTACGGCGGCCGCATTCATGCCACTGCCCAGCATCGAGATCACGTTGGCTGCGAACACGAAACGCAACGGACGCTGGGAGAGGATGTCGCGCATCAATCTAATTTAGCCGATTGGTGCGGCAAGATTCATCAGAGTCGGTAAGAACCTCTTTAGGAACGAGCCTCTTAACGCGAGGTCGCTAAAAGCGGAGATTGAACGCGCGCGTACAGATGGTTGACGAAAAAGATGTGACTTGGTCTGGCCTCTTCTGAGAACTGGGAACTGAGAACTGCTGGTAGTGGTGCAGTTTGAATTTGCACCACTACCGAACTGCTTCACGGCTTGACTAATTCCTCGGACAGAAGGTGCGCCTTGATGGCGAGATTGTGTCCGCGGTCGGGATCTCCGCCGGCGATGGCGCTCTTGGATTGCTCCATGAATTGGCGGATTTCATTCACCAACTCCTGCTGGCTAACGGAAGGAGGCTGGCTCGCGAGTTTGCCGAGATTTTCTTCAGTCAAAGCCATCAGTTGCTCGGTAGAGCGCTGGTTGGAGGCTTGTTCGGCGGAGGTTTTTCCTTTTAGCTCTACGGTAGGCTCGGAGGTCCCGCCGTTGCGGACGACTACTCTTCGCGAAGTGCAGGGTTTCTGGGTTGCGGAAGAAGTTCCCGGGGCTGCAGTGGAGGCGCCTGCAGAAGAATTCGGAGTCAAGCAGTTGGCGGGATTGGGTTTCTTACGGTGCCGGGGTGGTTTGGGAGCGGGCTGGGGAGGCGCGGCGGAATTCTGCGGTTGTCCGGTCGAAGGTTGTGTCGTCGAAGAGCTTTGGGCAGGCGCGCTGTTTTGCTCGGGAGCGCTTTGCTGCATTGCCGATTTCAAAGAAAGATGCGGAGAGTTGTAGGCGGACGTAGTCGGCGCGCAAGCCGAAGCGAGCAAGAAGACGGCGAGGATTGTGGCTAGATTCATATGCAATCCCCCGTGCCGGGCGAGCGTTTTCATTCTACGCCGAATTATGCGCCGCGCACGTTTCCCCGGCGGCTAGAGCCAGCATTAGAAGGAACTTTATAAACGGCGCTCAAGTGCTGCTCCACCCGACGTGAAGCGCCTGTCGATGCTAAGTAAAACACCTCGCCATGCTGGCGTAAAACATGACATAGTTCCTCCGAAGCCTGGGTTATTAGAGGGCAGTTTCGAACTGCGAGCTGGCGATGGGCTCGGAAGTCAGGCTGGAGTTGACTAGCGGAACTCGGAAGCGAAAGGTGGTTCCTTCGTTTTCTTTCGATTCGAAGTCCACCGAGCCGTAATGCCACTGCAGGATTTGATAGGTTTGCGCAAGGCCGATCCCGTTGCCTTCTTTCTTGGTGGTGAAGTAAAGCTCGAAGATTTTGTCCTGCACCTCGCGCGGAATTCCGGTGCCGTGATCGCGAACTTCGGCGAGCGCGGAGTCCTCCTCGCGGCGGGCTGAGATGGACAGAACTCCGCCTTCGGGCATAGCCTGCACCCCATTGATGACCACATTAAGCAGCGCCTGTTTCATGAAATCGAGGTCGGCTTTAATGGGAAGGGGTTGATCCGGGAAATCACGTTCGAGAGTGACGCCATGCTGTTCGGCCTCCGGCGCCGCCAGCAGGGCAACCTCCTCCAGCACGCGACGGAAGTCCACCTCTACAAGATGAAGCTCGCGGGCGCGCATGAAGTCAACTAAGGTTTGCACTACGCGGTCGAGGCGGTGGATTTCGCTGCCGATGATGTCCATGTGGCGGCGGGTATCGGGATCAAGCTCCGCCAGCTTATTCTGCAGAAGTTGCAGGTGAAGGACGATGGCGTTGATGGGATTCTTGACTTCGTGGGCGACCCCACCGGTGACGCGCCCGCTGGCGGAGAGCCGGCGGGACATCTCGATTTCATCGCCGATGCGGCGGACGGATTCCGCGTCGCGCATGATGAGGAGAGCGCCGATGGGATTATTTTTCTCCTGAACAAAATCCAAGGAAACCTGAACGTGTCTGCCGGCAGCAGCGACGAACTCGCGCTGCGGGAGCGGATGCTTGCGCTCGAAAGAATCGAGCACAAAAATTCCCAGGGGAGAGTCGCGAAAAAAGATCTCCCGTGCAGTCTTACCCAGCAGTTCGGCGCGAGGCCGGCCCAGAAAGCGCTCCACAGGCGCACTGACCAAAACAACGCGGGAGTCGCGAGTGAAGAGCATGAGCCCGTCTTGCAGCGTGGACATTAGTTGCTCCACGTTGTCTTTTAAGGCGGAAAAAATCTCGCGGCTGTCCCGCATTTGCCGGCCGAGGTTGGCGATCTTTAGCGTGACCAGGCCGAATTCATCGTGCTCCGATTCTTCTCCCGAGAGTTCCTCGTGAGCGCCTAAGCTGACGTTGTCGAGAGTCAGGTTGATTTGTTTGAGCGGCCCGAGCGCGAGATTGGAGATTCCCGCCGCGAGCAAGAGCGAGGCGAAGATAGAAATCACCGAGAAATAGGCTGCGTGGATCAGGGGTTGCGTGGTCTCACTTTTCAGAAGCGTGGTGGAAACACCGATGCGAACGGTTCCGAACAAAACTCCATTCAACCACAGGGGAGAACTTACTTCATAGGTCGTGCCCGGGCTATAAACTACGCGGAGTTGCTCGAGAAAGCGAGCCGCCTTTACTTGCTGAAACTTGGGCCTTTCTGGAGCTTGCTTTCCTTCAGACGAAGCCACATTATGCAGCAGAATTTTGCCGTTCGCATCTACCACAGCGGCGTCTGATATGTAAGGCCAGAGCGCTACGGCGGAAGACATATTATTCATTAGATTGGTGTCGACTCCGAGGTTTTCAGCAATGGCACGCCGCATTGCAACTGGATTGCTGGTATCAACACGCGTGCTGGTCAAATCGGGAAGGTCAATGGCAGCGAGGTAAATCAAATGCTGATTCAGCCGCAGGGCGTCTTCGTAGTCGTAGGTGATCCGGTCTCGAAGTACTTTTGAGATGTAGAGGTACGAGGATGCAGTCGCCATCACCGTCACCATGAAGGTGATCGCCAGCACGATGATGGTTTTGCGTCGCATAGAAAAATGGAGGCCAGGAAACAGTGGTCAGTCGAAGCGGCGCGTTTGAAACAGGCTAAAAATTCGTGGCAGAATTGTATCTAACTCAAGCTTCTCTGACCACTGCTTACTGCGTTTGTTCCTCTTTGCCAGCGGCTTCCGCCGTGCTACTGCCATATTCCTTCAACTTATTATGCAGTGTTTTCAGGCTGATGCCGAGAATTTCGGCGGCGCGGGTCTTGTTATTGCTGGTCGACTCCAGAGTTTTGAGGATGAGCACCTTTTCCGCTTCTCCAACCGTGGTTCCAATACCGAGGCGTACGGCGTCGGGATCGTTCGCCCCGGTACGCATGGTGGTGTGGCCGAATCCCGGCGGCAGGTGCTTGGTCTCAATCATGCCGCCTTCGCACACAATCACGGCTCGCTCGATGGTGTTGCGCAGCTCGCGAACATTTCCCGGCCAGGAATAGCTGCGGAATAAATTCAGTACGGCTTCGCTGACAGCGGCAACTTTGCGCGAGTGCTTGGCGCTCATTTCGGAGACCAGGAGTTGCACCAGGTCGGCGATGTCTTCCTTGTGCTCGCGCAGCGGCGGCATGTGGATGTTGAAGACGTTGAGTCGGTAATACAGGTCGCTGCGCAGTTCGCCGGAGGCCACGGCTTCATCCGGGACTTTGTTGGTAGCAGCCAGGACGCGTACATCGACCGACGTTTCTACTTTGCTGCCCAGACGGCGTAGTTTGTGATCCTCGAGTACGCGCAGCAACTTTGCTTGCGTACCTACCGGCATTTCACCGATTTCGTCGAGCAGAATCGTGCCGCCTTCGGCTAACTCAAAGCAGCCGGTGCGACGCTCAACGGCGCCGGTAAAGGCGCCTTTTTCGTGCCCGAAGATTTCACTCTCGATCAGAGTTTCAGGAATGGCTGCACAATTAATGGCCACAAAAGGCCGCTCACGGCGCGGACTCAAGGCATGAATGGTCCGAGCCACGAGCTCTTTGCCTGTGCCGCTGCCTCCGGTAATCAGGACTGATGCAGTGCTGGGCGCGACCATCTCGATAAGGCGAAAAATTTCCTGCATCTTCCGCGAGGAGCCGCGGAGTTGGCCGAGCGAGCCGGAGTCTCGCAGCTTGCGGCGAGTGCTCTCGAGTTCTGCGCGAGTGCCGACCAGCGCAGAGGCATTCTGCAGCATGGTTCGCAGGCGATTGGTGTCGATGGGTTTGGTGATGTAGTCATAGGCGCCCAGGCGCATCGCCTGAACAGCGCTATCGATCGTGCCCTGCGCCGTTACCAGAATAACGGCCATGGCCTGGGTCTGTTCGGCCAAGCGCTCCAGTAACTCGATCCCGCCCATGCGCGGCATTTTAAGATCAGTGATTACAATCGACGGAGTGTGCTGCGCCGCTTTCTCCAAGCCCTCGACTCCATCGCGGGCGGTTTCGGCGCGATATCCCCACGAGGAAACGAGCTCGGCGAGGCCGGTGCGCTCGTTCTCTTCGTCTTCCACGATCAGTACTTTTTCTTGGCTCATGTGCTCGTTTCGCTGGGCACCCGGTACGCACGACGGGTCGGGATAAATGATCTCGTCGCTGGTCGCGATGCCGGCAACCAAGAGTACAACATACGCGGCGACATTCCCTTGGGGCAAGGCGCGAAGATCGGTGGACGCGCGAAATAGTCTCGGCCGAAAGCGCATAACCCGTGATGGCATATCAATTTGAGACGAAAATCAAATCCAGCGATTTTTGTAAATTGGTCTTTCGCTTTAAGATTGCACTGCGTTAGAATTGCGGGTCCCAAGTATAGAGCTATTCAATCTGCATACGTTTTAGCGCGGCCCTTGCATGGAAGCCGGGGTCAAACCGCGTATTCTTTGGAGGACGGAATGTCACTTTGTTCTGCTTCACACAAAGGCCGTGCGGCACTAGTCGGCCTGTTCGTTCTATTCACTATTTCACTCTTCTCGAACCCTGCGCTGGCGCAAAGCGATGTAACCCCGCAGTGGGACGCTTTTGTGGGATACCAATGGCTGCATCCCGGCGGCGACGTTCCCACGCCCTACGGCGACTATAACAATCCGACGAAGTTCACGATCCCTGACATGTCCAGAGGCTTCGGGGGCACGCTGACTTACAACTTCAATGCGCATTGGGGCCTCTCCGGCGACATCGGCCATAACTGGACGGATAACAGCGTTTACGAATCCACCTACTCGATCGGGCCGCGATTCATGTGGCGGACAGACGGAGCGAACTTCTTCGGGGTCGCCATGGTGAGCTTGAACCGCGTCAATGTTCCCGGATTAAATCAGTGGAACGCAGCGGGCGCGGTCGCCGGCGGTGGAATGGATTTGCCTCTTCGCAAATGGCTAGCCCTGCGGCTGTTTGAAGCAGATTATGTATGGGCACAGCACAACTATGTGCACTATGCGACCACGGTAGATGGAAACCTGGCCCGGCCGGTTTTTCAGGGAGTTCGCCTGCGCACCGGCTTTGTATTCAGCTGGGGAGGCGCTCCAATCGTGACGCCGACTGCCAGTTGTTCGGTGCAGCCGACCGAAGTGATGGTAGGTGAGCCGATCACGGCAACAGTCACTGCCAGCAATTTCAATCCCAAGCACACGGTCACGTATGCGTGGAGCGGCAACGGTGGCCAGGTTACCGGCAAAGATACGACCGCACAGATTGACACCACTAGCGCGGGGCCAGGAAGCTACGTAATTACAGCGCACGTAACCGATCCGAAGGCAAAGACAAACAACGAGGCGAGTTGCTCGGCCAACTATACGGTTAAGCCCTTGCCTCCGAAGAATCCGCCGACGATCAGTTGCTCGGCGAGTCCCACGAGCGTGCAGGCGGGAGCGAGTGTAGCCGTGACGTGCACTTGCAGCAGTCCGGACAATGCTTCGACTTCAGTCGCGAGTTACACCGCCAGCAGTGGCAGCATTTCGGGCAGCGGCAGTTCGGCAACGCTCAATACCACAGGAGCTTCTCCCGGCACCATCACGGTAGGCGCTACCTGCACCGATTCACGCGGTCTGACGGCGCAAGGCTCGACGCAAGTGACGGTCGAGAATCCGCCGCCGCCGCCGCCGAAGGCAGCCAAGCTCAGCCAATGCGACTTCCCCAACGAGAAGAAGCCGTGGCGCGTTGACAATACCTGCAAGGCCATCTTGGATGACGTAGCCAAGAACCTACAGCAGAACCCGGACAACAAGCTGGTGATAATCGGCAACTCCGAACCCGCAGAGAAACGGAAGAATCTGGCCGCAGAACGCGCGGTCAATTCCAAGTTCTACCTGGCGGAAGGCGAAGCCCAGCAGCACATTGACCCCAGCCGCATCGAAGCGCGCACCGGCGGCGGTGGTACCAAGACTGCCGAGTACTGGATCGTTCCTTCGGGCGCGACCTTCGACTCGACCGGCACCATGACGGTGGATGAATCCAAAGTGAAGAATGTTCCCGATCATCCCAAACCGGCAGCGGCAAAAAAGAAAGCGGCCGCGAAACCGCAGTGAGCTAGCCAAAGCAGTGCCTTTCGTGGCAATCTGGAGGCCGGTCGAAGATATCGACCGGCCTCTTTTTTGGCGTGTCCTTTTGTAACTTGTTGCAAATGGACGCCCCTGTCAGGCTGGGGGTGCATCTCAAACTTTCTCGGCGTGGGGCTGAAACCAATATGAAACAAGCTTTGCTTAAGCTGCTGACAATGTTGATGTTAGCTTCGGTCTTCGCGACCGGGGCGGCGAATCAATGGGCCGTTTTAGGTCCGGATGGGGGCGATGTACGCAGCCTGGCGTACGATCCGCAGAATCCAAACCGGGTTTTCCTAGGTACCAGCACTGGGGTGATTTTTGTCTCCGAAGATGGCGGTCACAACTGGACGCGCTTTGCCAAGCTCGGCACCGGCGACGATTACGTGCTCGACCACATCGCGATCAATCCTGAAAATTCCAAGACGATGTTTGTCTCCGCTTGGAGCGTGCAGGACCAGAATGCCGGCGATATTTTCCGCACCCATAACGGCGGCAAGGACTGGGAAGCTCTTCCCGCGATGCATGGCAAGTCAGTTCGCGCCATGGCTCTGGCTGCGTCCGATTCGAGAGTTGTAGTCGCGGGTGCGCTCGATGGCGTTTACCGCAGCTCTGACAATGGCAACACTTTCCAGCGGATTTCCTCGAATGACGGCATCGTGAAGAACATCGAATCCATCGCTGTCGATCCCAAAGATCCCAACACCGTTTATGCCGGCACGTGGCACCTCGCATGGAAGACCAGCGACGGCGGCAACAACTGGCAGCACATTAATAAAGGCATGATTGATGACTCTGACGTCTTCTCAGTCATCGTCAGCTCCGCGAATCCTTCGGAAGTTTTTGCCAGCGCCTGCTCTGGTATTTACAAGAGCACGACCGGCGGTGAGCAGTTCGAGAAAATCAAAGGTATTCCCTTCACCGCGCGGCGCACCCGCGTGTTGAAACAGGATCCCAGCAATCCAGCCATTGTTTATGCTGGCACGACGGAAGGTTTGTGGAAGAGCACTGACGAAGGCAAGAACTGGAAGCGCATGAGCAATCCGGAAGTCGTAGTGAATGACGTGCTCATCGATCCGCGCAACTCACAGCGCGTGCTGCTTGCGACCGATCGCAGCGGAGTTCTGGCCAGCGACGATTCCGCAGCCACATTTACTTCTTCGAATCATGGATACACTCATCGCTATGTCAGCGCGATTCTGCCTGACAACAAGCAAGACAACACGCTCTACATCGGAGTAGTAAACGACCGTGAATTCGGCGGCGTCTTTTACACTCACGATAACGGACAAACCTGGCTGCAGAAAAGTGTCGGGCTGGAAGGCCGCGACGTCTTTACCCTGAAGCAAGCCAGCACGGGAACGCTGATTGCCGGCACTAACCGCGGTATGTTTGAACTGTTGCCGGGAACGGCGGCGTGGCATCCCATCAACAGCGTGGTCCTCGAGAAGACGGTCTCGCGCACCGTGAAGTTGAAGAGCGGCAAGACCAAAGTGGTGAATTCCACCACCAGCGCACACACCACGCTTGAAGGCCGCGTGAGCGAAACCGACCTGGGGGCGAGCCGCTGGTACGCGGCAACTTCCGCCGGGCTTTTTACCAGCAAAGATCAGGGCAAAGCTTGGATGGGCGGACCGGTAGCCGGCGAGAAGGACTTCGTCGCGGTGCAGGCGCAGGATGAACTCGTAGTCGCGGCGACGCACTCGAGCGTTCTGGTTTCGCAAGATGCAGGAAAGAGCTGGCACCCGTCGGCGCTGGCTTCCTACCCGGTAAACATTCGCAGCGTGATGGTAGCGCCGGATGGGCAGATCTTTGTGGCTGCCCGTGAAGGCGCCTTCCACAGCTCGGATTCCGGCCAGAGCTGGAATCACCTCGCTGCTGGTTTGCCCGATAAGGACATCACCTCGGTGGCCTACGATGGCAGCCATAAGCGATTGCTGGCAACCAGCGGCCAGACCGGCGTGGTTTTTGAAAGTCACGACGGCGGCAGCTCCTGGAAGCGTGGTCCGGATTCCGGTTTCCCCCTGCGCCGCATCAGCGTAGTGCACGGGCGTTTCGTTGCCGCCACTCCCTTCGACGGTGTGATCGCGCAGCCGGAGAACGAGCCCCAGAGCGCCAACGCGGGCGGCGGCTCCAACTAGTTTTTCCCTCCATTGCTCGAAACCTCGCGGAGAGCTTACGCTCTCCGCGATTTTATTTTTTGGATGGAAATATCTCCTCGCCTGCGACCGGCTTCCACGCAACTTCTACACAGTGATTGAAGAAGGCTGAGTTCGTATGTCGATGATTCCTTGGAAAGCGATCTGGCACCTTACTTGCGACTACCCAAGGCCGGAACGTCGGGCGACCATGGAATTGTGGCCCCCCAAGGGGCAGAGCCAGAGCATTATGAATCGCTGTCTGGGGAAGGGCGCGTTGGCGAGACGTTCCAGAAGTCTATCCACCTGGCCGGTCCTTTTCTTGTGCGTCTGCTTAGCCTGCGTTCGCCCCAGCGGAGTCGTGCAAGGACCGGACGCGAGTTCCTCCTCGAATAGCCCCGAGCTGCCATTCCACTCGGCTCGAAGCACGAATAGCGCCGCGGCTGGAGATGCTTCGGCACCCGCGTTACCACCAAATTCCAACCCATCCGATACATTACCCTTCCGCCCGGGTACCCACCCGCCCAGTGCGGAGCGAGGAACCCTGTTAACGGTCGAGTTGGGCACGTCTCTGGTGCCGACTAGGATTCACCCCGGTGATGTTTTCCCGGCAACGGTCGCTGAAACTGTGACTATTGATGGAGGAACGCTGATCGATGCTGGTACTGCGGTCAGCGGACGAGTAGAAGCCGCGCAAGCGGCCGCGCCGTCCGTAGGCCTTCGAGGTGAGAAAGCGCGGCTTCTACGCGCAGGCTATGTTCGGCTGACATTAACCGCTATGCTCGTCAATGGCAAAACAATCGCCCTACAAACCTCCAGCCTGTTTGCGCGAGCGAGCTTGCCGCACTCGACTAAGCGTTCCTCCGTCGACCCGTACTCTTCCCTGACGGCGAGCCTTTACAACGTGCCGAGGGGACGCCGGCTCACCTTCCGCTTGACAGCTCCTCTTACCTTAGACCAAGGCAGTCCATTGGCGACCCGGCAGTTTCCTGAGCAGACCAAAGAACGAGCTAGAGAATAACCCCGGCCAATTCTTCGAAGATCACTGTCTGCAAGGCCCTTCGTTGCATTCTTTAGTTTCCCTCATGTCCAAGAAAATAAGGCCGTTGTCGGCCTTTTCCACAGGCTGCTTCCGCTTTTGAGTGACGTCTGCCCTTCGCAGTATCAGATTGGGCCGCCTATAGTGGGATCGAAATTAGTGGATCGAAAATATGGGGAGGCGAATGGAAGATGGAAAATCGCCATTCCGTTTCTGGGAACACCGAGGTATCAAGCATTCCGATGCGGGTTCCTTTTTTGGTCCTTGCGGCTTGAGAGTATCACTATGAGCACGGCGACGCCATTTCCGAGTCAAGACCGGGCTTCCCGAGTCGACGCCGCCTTGACGTTCCATACCCTTTTCGAACGCGCGCCGTTGCCCGCGGCCCGATGCAACCGGCGGGGGGAGATTATCGAGATAAATCCCGCCTGCGAGCGCATCTTCGGAGACAGCGGGTCAAGCCGTCGTGAGTTGCTTCTGTGGGAGTTGTTCGCTTCCCAGGACCGAAGCTCAACTCAAGCGCAAGTGCGTGAACTGTGCGAGGGCGAGCGCGAAACCGTTTGCATTCCTGCCAACAGCTCCGATGCGGGGGTTGGCGGCATGAATTGGACTGGCTGGTGCATTAGCAGCGGCGCGGGACAGGGCGATGAGGTTGTGTTCGTCGCGGAGTCGATGATGGCGAACGCCGGGGCAGCGATTCTAGAGCCGAAGGAAAAATCCCCGGGCGATGTAGTTCCGGACGAACCGGTCTCTGACGAAACAGTCTCTGATGAAGCAGCCATTCAGGCCCAGAGGTGGGAGGCTGTAGGCAGGCTGGCGGGCGGCGTTGTGCACGACTTCAACAACCTGTTGACCGGGGTCATGCTCTATTGCGACTTGCTGCTTTCCAGCTTCGACACGCGCGACCGGCGTCGCCGATATGCCGAGGAGATTCGCGGGGCCATCATGCAGGCCGGCGGACTGGTGCAGCAGTTGCTAGTCTTCGCCCGCCCGCAAGCCGCACAAGTTCGTTCCCTTTGCCTCAACGAAATTGCTACCTCGATGCGGAATCTTTTAGTCCGACTCATCGGCGAGAACATTGAACTCGAATTGCGCCTCGATCCCGATTTAGCTCTGGTCAAAATCGATCATGCCCAGGCGCAGCAGATTCTGCTGAACCTCGTACTCAATGCGCGAGACGCCTTGCCTGACGGCGGCAGAATTACGATCGAAACCAGCAATTGTATGTTCCAGCCGGTTACAGGCGCGCCCCGGGGCACGTCGGTTTTTCCGTGCGTGCTGCTCGTGGTCAGCGACAACGGCTGCGGCATGGACGGCAAAACCAGGCAGCGGCTCTTCGAGCCTTTCTTCACCACCAAAGGCTCCGGCAAGGGCACGGGCCTGGGGTTGACCACCGTGCGCAGCATTGTCACCACCAACCGCGGACTCATTCACCTCGAAAGCGAGGTCGGACGCGGCACGCACGCAATGATTTTGCTTCCCCGAGCGCCCTCAGCCGCGGCCCCAGAGTTCGAAGCGAAGCCCGGTATGGAATTGTTGCGACGCTCTCAGCGAGGTTTCGCGCAGCACGATTTCGTGCAAGAAAATCCCGCCAGTCAAGATTCGAACCTCCCCTCAACCAGCACCTTTTCCGCCATCAAGAAGGAATCCAAACTATGACGTCAGCAGCTGTCAGCCACACCCTAGCCACTCCTCAGATCTGCGCCGCCAACTTTCTCAACCTGCTTATCGTGGACGACGAACGCTCCATTCGCGAGGCCTGCCGCGAAGTGGCTATGTCGCTGGGATTTGCCGCCCACGTCGCCGATTCGGCAGAGCATGCCTACCGCATATTGCAAGTTCAACCGGTCGACGCCGTTCTCCTCGATCTGCGCCTCCCCGGTGCAGGAGGCCTCGAGGCTCTGCGACGGATCAAAGAAATGCATTCGGAAGCTTTGGTCATCGTTGTCACCGGCTACGGTACGGTGCAGTCTGCGGTGCAGGCCATGAAGCACGGCGCTTACGAATATGTCACCAAGCCCTTCAGCGTCGACGAACTGCGCCTGCTGCTCGAGCGTGTCTGCAACCATCTCAAGCTCAAGACGGAGAATCGCATGTTGCGCGAAAAGCTTAAGTCCAAGCAGGGATACGGCGGCCTCGTCGGTCGCGCTCCGGAGATGGAGAAGCTTTATCGCATCATCGCCAAGGCCGCCAACAGTTCGCATCCCGTGCTGATTCTTGGCGAAAGCGGAACCGGCAAAGAGATGGTGGCCCGCTCCATCCACTATTCCGGCCCCTTCCGCGACAAACCCTTCATCCCGGTAGACTGCGGTTCGCTGGTTCCTACGCTCATCGAAAGCGAGCTCTTTGGCTACGTCAAGGGCGCATTCACGGGCGCGAATCAGGCCAAGGACGGACTGCTGGCCATCGCAGAGGGCGGCACCGTGTTTCTGGATGAAGTGGGCGAGTTGCCCGTCGACCTCCAGGCCAAACTCTTGCGCGCGATTCAGGAGAAGGAGATTCGTCCCGTAGGCAGCACCCGTCGCATTCCCATTAACGTCCGCATTCTGGCCGCCACCAATCGCGACCTGGAGCAGGCCGTGATGGAAGGCACCTTCCGGCGTGATTTATATTTTCGACTGAACGTACTCAGCCTGAGAATTCCTCCGCTGCGCGAGCGCCGCGAAGACATTCCGCTGCTGATTGCTCACTTCATGGAACGGGCTTCGCGCAGCTCGGGGCAGGAAAAAATCATTGGCGACGAAGCCCTCAAGGCCATGCTGGCCTACGACTGGCCGGGCAACGTTCGCGAACTGGAAAACTGCCTGGAGCGTACCTGCGCCTTTACCAGTGGACCGCTCATCCATGTGACGGACTTGCCTGCAGCCATTGCCCGTATACAGACTTCGACTCCGGGCAATGGTAACGGCCACAGCCTTAATAAAATTGTCCCCATGGCGGAGTTGGAACGGCAAAGCATTCTGAACGCGATCGCCGAATTGAATGGAGACAAGCTACAGGCTGCCCGTTTGCTTGGCATTGGCAAGACAACCTTGTATCGAAAGTTGAAGGATTACTCGGCGCAGCTCTAAAGGCAGGTCTCTCCAGGTTTGGGGACGGCCGGATGGGCGGGCCGTCCCAAACTCCCCCCCGCACGATCTGCAGGCGCACAACGCGATCGCCGACACGTCTTTTTGCAAGTGTCGTCCCCATGGGCTTTAACTGAGGTCTTTAACTGAGAACCGAGAAGTGGAGAACCGCTTCGCATCGGGACAAGTTTTCCACAACGGGAAGAGTGCTGCCAGCTCGCTCAACCAAGTAGCTTGTTTTCAATGACAACTACTATGGTGCCTCGCGTGCTACTTCGGAAGTCATGATCCTACTCATTACACCTTCGGCGCGCGGCTCGGAGTGCGCTACCACGCTGCAAGAAGCCACCGGCGAGCCTACTCACTGGGCGGAGAATCTGCAGCAAGCCCTCGCCCATCTGCGGGAACAGCCTTACTCGGCGGTGGTCCTTGATCAATTCCTGCTGGAAAGTGAGCCCAGCGAGAGCGACCACCTGCTCGAGCATTTGGGCACAGCTTTTCCCGTCTACCTGAGTTTCGCCGTAAGCGGCATGGAACGGCTGTTGCGCGAGGTGCGCTCCGCTCTGCACCGCCGCAAACGGGAAGAAACGCAGGCTCGCCGCTCGGTCGAAGAGCAATTTCGCAGCGAGATGTGCGAAAGCCTCACCGTCATGCTGCTCTCCTGCGAACTGGCTATGTCGGTTCCCGATGTCCCCACGCCCGCTGCGGAGAAAATTCGCACGATCGATAACCTGGCTCGGGAAATGCGCGTAAGGCTGGGCGCGAACTGAAGGTCTTGCTCGGAACTGCACGCCCCTGGCGGGGCCTGCTTCTCAATTTAGAACCCTGGCGAAGAAAAATACGTAACATAGGTCGATATGGGACTTATGTTGGCAAAACTCCGCTCCGACACTGCCATCCTCAGCCTGCTCGCGGTCGTCTTTGTCGCGCTGCACCTCGCCACCAGCAACCCCTACGGATTTCACCGCGACGAGCTTGCCACACTTGACGACGCCCGCCACCTCGAATGGGGGTTCGTCGCTTATCCTCCGCTGACTCCTGCTGCTGGACGCCTTGCGCTTTCACTCTTCGGTGTCTCTACCCTCGGCGTTCGGATCTTGCCCATCCTAGCTCTTGCCGCGGTACTCGTGCTTTCTGGGCTGATGGCGCGCGAACTCGGCGGCTCACGCCGTTCCCAAGCCTTAACCGCGCTCGCCGTCGCCATCGTTCCCATTGTCACAATTCAAACCGCCGTCCTGCAATACGTCTCCTTCGACTACCTTTGGGGAGTTCTGCTCACGTATTTTCTCTTGCGCCTGCTTAACACAGACGACTTGCGTTGGTTTGTGCCGATCGGAGTCGCAATCGGTCTGGGAATGATGACAAAGTACACCATGGCGTTCTTCGTCACCGGTCTGGTCGGCGCCTTGCTCGCAATCGGAGTATTTGAAAAGAAAATTCGCGGCTATCTTCTCAGCCCGTGGCTGTGGGCAGGAGCGGTCGTCTCCTTTCTCATCTTCCTGCCCAACTTGATCTGGCAAATTCAGCACCACTTCATCTCGCTCGATTTTCTCCGCCACATTCACGCGCGCGACGTAGGCCAGGGCCGGACGCGCGGCTTCCTGCCTGAGCAGTTGTACGTCTGCGTAAGCGCGCTGCTCTGTCCCCTCGCCTTCATGGGGCTCTGGTTCTATTTCAGCGAACGCGGCCGGAAATTTCGCCCGCTCGGCTGGATGTTCATGTCGACTCTCTTATTATTCGTCGTAGCGCAGGCGCGCTCCTACTATCTCGGGCCGCTGTATCCCATGCTGCTGGCGGCCGGCAGCGTGGCCTGGGAGAGGTGGGTTGAGGCCCGCCAGCGAACCTGGGCACGCGTGATTCAAGCTGGTACGTGGTTCCTGGTGGCAACCAGCGCACTCCTTTCCTTCGCGCTGTTCACGCCGGTAGCGCCAATCAATTCCACTCTGTGGAACGCAGCGGGCAAGATTCAGGACAATTTCAAAGAGGAAGTCGGTTGGACTGATCTGGTTGCGACGGTTGCGCGGGTGTACAACTCAATCCCCGCCGACGAGCGCAGAGGCGCCGGTATCATCGCTGGAAACTACGGCGAGGCTGGCGCCATCAATCTCTTGGGACCGCATTACGACCTTCCTTCTGTGATCAGCGGAACAAACTCGGCTTGGTACCGAAGCTTTCCAGAAAACAAACCGCAGACCCTGATCGCCATTGGCCTCGATGACGACTTTCTCAAGGAACATTTCGAACAGTGCGACATCGTCGCCCATAACGCGAATCCCTACGGCGTCATCAACGAAGAGAGCCGGGACCACCCGGACATCTATCTGTGCCATCACCTGCTGCAAACCTGGCCTGAATTTTGGACCCATTTCCATCGGTTTGGCTGACCCGATCTAGCAATCTCAATGAGACGCACGGAGACAGCCGCCCTTCGGCAAAGATCAGGGCGGGCCTTCAAGCCTCCGGCCTGGGGCTGTTGCACACGTATGCCAGATGACGATGCGTGCAAGACTATGCAGACATCATTTACTGCAAAAAACCCTCGCCGCCTCGCCCTATTCGCACTAGAATAGGCCAGCGTCGCCCCCGGATGTCCGCCGTCTGCGGCATCCAACTCTCGGGAGGTCCTGTGCACGTTCTGGTTACGACCGACACCATGTCCGGCGCCTGGACCTACTCGCGCGAACTGGTCACCGGCCTGGTGACGCGCGGTGTGCGGGTTACGCTGGTCAGCTTCGGCGAGATTCCCCTCCCGGAGCAAACCGCGTGGATGGATCTGCTTCACGGCCTGGACTACCGCCCTACCGCTTTCCGCCTGGAATGGATGCACGAGGCCCCGCAGGATTTTTCCGAGGCTTCGGAGTTCCTCGCCCGGTTGGTGCGCGAAGTTCGCCCCGACCTGGTTCACTTCCATGAGTTTTGTTACGGCAATCTGGCGGTCCGCGTTCCGCGCGTGGTGATGGCTCACGGCGATCTCATCAGTTGGACGGAAGCCGTGCAGGGGCATCCGCCGCGACCCACGCAGTGGCTGCGATGGTATCGCGATACGGTAATCCGCGGTCTGGCCGGCGCCGATGCCGTGGTTGCGCCGTCAGAGTGGATGCTCAACACCATCCAAGCCACCTACGGGCCCTCCCGCCGATCCACCGTGATTTATCCCGGACGCAATCCAATTTTTTTCAATCCCTACGTTAGCAAGGACGATTCCGTGCTCTGCGTTGGTCGCCTGATCGATGCCGGCAAACAGGTGTTTCTGCTCACACAGCACGCCCAGCCGTTTTCGGTATGCATCGTGGGCGCTGATCAGACCGTGGCCGTGCCGCGCATTCCCATTCGCGCCGATGTGAAGGTCGCCACGGCTCAAAGTTCTGTTGCCATTCGCGGACCGCAGACAGAATCTCAGTTGCGCGCTCTCTACAGCCGCGCGGCAGTGTATGCGGCCACTTCGCGTTATGAGCCACTGGGCATGGCGGCTCTCGAGGCCGCTTTCTCGCGCTGTGCCATTGTGGCCAACGATATTCCCAGCTTCCGCGAAGTTTGGGGCGACTCCGCGCTTTATTTCCGTACCAACGACGCCGGCAGCCTGGCGCAAAAACTTCGCCAGCTTGACGCCGATCCGGCATTGCGTCTCGCCTATGCCGACCGCGCCTTCACCCGCGCCCGCGAACGCTTCACCACCAAGCGCATGATCGACGAGTACCTCGAACTCTATCGCAGTCTGGTATCTGCGAAGTCTTTGGCAGCCTGAACCCCCGCTACCGCCCAGAGTCGATAACGGAGGAGGATGTCATTTCGAAGACGTACGAGTCGCGCTCGACGGCGTTTGGTCTCGAGCCGTTACGAACAGCGCCTAGTTTTTCAACCGCCTTTTGTGAACGTATGTTCTCCGGGCCGATGAGAAAAACCACGCGCCTCACGAATTGGAAAGCATGGCGCAACATCAGCTGTTTCATCTCTCCGTTGTACCTTCCACCCCAATGCGAGCGCGCCAGAAACGTATACCCGATTTCCACTTCGCTGGTTTCCGCACTGTAGGCCAGGAATCGGGAGGACCCAATGATTCTTCCGTTTTTACGATCGAGAACCGTTAGCGCTCCGCGCGAGACCAGCGCATCGCGAAAGAGAGCATCGAATACCTCCCGCTTATAGCGATCTCGAGCCGGATGCTGTTCCCACAGAAGCGGGTCCGACGCAACTGCGAACAGGGCCTCCGCGTCCTCGGGGCGCAGCGGTCTCAATTCGACCAAGACGCCCATGATCGTCGGTTGAAAGTCAAATGACATGTTTCTAACTCGGAATAGAAGCTGCGATCATAGTTTATCTACATTCTCCTGAACGCATCTGCTATGATCAGGTTGTCTCTTCTAGCATCCTTCCGACGCAACATTAACGATTCGAGGACACGGTCCCTTGCGAAATCAGACAGCGTAATTTGCTGCCCAAGGAGCCGTTATGGCTGACAAGCTGTCGCGCGTCAAATCCACCTCGTCGAAAGTCAGGAAAGCCACTCCTCAAGTCGAAGGAAATCCTGTCCGGAACGAACTCTTGCTGAACCTGCCCGGTCACGAACAGGATTCGATTTTCCCGCAACTTACATTCGTGGAGCTGCGAACCCATGACGTTCTGCAGGAAACCGAAGAGCCGATTAAGTACGCCTACTTCGTCGACAGCGGGATGGTCTCGATCCTGAGCGTAATGAAGGACGGCAAAAGTGTAGAAGTCGGCCTGACCGGCAAAGAAGGGTGCACTGGGCTGCCGCTCGCGGTGGGCTTCAAGACCAGCGACACCCGGGCTTTAGTGCAGATCTCCGGTACCGCGTTTCGGCTCAGCACTCCAGCTCTATTAAGAGCTTTGCCGGATTGCCCCGTGTTGCTAAGAAGAATGCAGCAATTCGGCCAACTCATGGCTATTCAGGGAATACAGGTGGCGGCCTGCAACCGGCTGCATGAAGTGGACGAACGGCTGGCGCGCTGGCTGCTGATGAGCCAGGACCGGGTCGGGCACAACGGCGTCGATGGCAGCATAGTCCCGTTAACGCACGAATTTCTGGCTCACATGCTGGGTACGCGCCGCTCCAGTGTCACCGTCGCCGCGGGACTTCTGGCGAAGTCGGGGTTAATCACTTATAACCGCGGTCACGTAAAGATTGAGAATCGCTCCCGCCTTGAAGATGCAGCCTGTGAGTGCTATGAACTCATCCGCCGGCACACCGACATGTGGAAGAAAGAAATGGCTTAAATCTACTATGTGCGCTATCGCCCATATCTTAGTCCGTCAGCAGGCCGACAACCGTGTCCCGCACGGATAAGATAATCCCAACGCATCTCCCGGTTCTTGGAAAGGGCCCATGCAATCTCAGGCGGATCGTCATGCCGAAGTCGCCCGCACTCTAAAAAGCTATCTTGAAAGTCAAAGTCAGGAAAAGCAAAGCCAATTTTGCCGTGATTGCGGTTCGCTCCTCTTCCAGTTGAAGGCACAATGCTGGCTCGACGGAGACGAAAATGGCTGGAACATTTCCTTGCCATATTGCCCGCAGTGTCATCCTCTGGAACTGTCCGAGAAGAAAATGGCTGCCTGAGTGCGCTTTCCGAACAAATTGGCGCCTCGATTGCGCAGAGAAATCAGCGACTAAGCCGCATCCGCCAACAGGGATTGGAGCTCATCAACCAGCACCTCTGGCGGACTGGTCTTCGAAGCGATCTTCGTCACACCGGCCGCTAAAGCCTCCTCCGCCATGTTGACATTCGCAAATGAGGTGTACATCAGGATGGGTACGGCGGGCATGAGCAACCGCAAGATCCGGGTTGCCTGCAGCCCATTCATCACGGGCATGGAGAGATCGATTATGATCGCGTCGGGTCGTAACTCACGCGCTTTTTCGATCGCAATGCAGCCGTTTTCCGCTTCCCCGCATATTTCGAAGGTGGGAACCGTCTCGAAAAGACGCGCTACGGCGCATCTCACTGCGGCGTGGTCATCGACAATTAGAATACGCTTCGACAAAATACCTTGCGACCTTGTCTCCACTCTCAACCGCCACGCCTTTGCGAACAATAGGGCGTATAGGGTAGTTACGGCGGAACTATCCGCCAAGCTGTAAGTGATCTTCTTAGGCTGGGTTAGAGCCAATTTAATACATGTTTTTAGCGATCAAGCCGTCGCCTGCCACGACGTCCATTTTGATGAGTTGGCTTGCTACAATGCTGCATGGTTGGAGGAAACCAATAACATGGCTCAAGTGAAAATCACCGTCCGTCCCAATGGCCCATTTCGCGTAGAAGCTCCGGAGGGATCGGTGGAACTGGTCGACGCGAATGGAACTCCCTATGATCTCACCGGCAAGCCGGCTTTTTCTCTCTGCCGCTGTGGAGGCTCTGTCAACAAGCCTTTCTGCGATGGTACGCACAGCCGCATCGGCTTCCAGGGCGCGGAACTCGCGGTTAAGAAGGCCGAAGGCGGAACGACCTAACCTGACCCGGCGTTTTGGTCCCATATAGTTGTCATCCCTCGCGAAGCGAGGGACCAGGGCTTGTGCCGGCACGACCGCCTCTGCTCCTCTTGGCGAGAACAAAGACCCCTCACTCCGCGAGGATTACATGGGCAAGAGCTTCGACAGATCGGAGGCTGATTGAGTGATCGCGACCTGAGTGATCGTGACCTAGGAATGAATCGTAATATCACGCGCCGTGACTTTCTGAATGGCGTGGCGGTAACCGCAGGGGCAGCGCTGATGCCGCGGCATCTGCTCGCTGCAGGCGATCTTGATCCGGAGAAATCGCCCAACTATTATCCGCCCGCGCTCACCGGACTGCGCGGGAGCCACGCCGGTTCCTTCGATGTTGCGCATTCTCTGCGCGACGGCGCTTTCTGGGATTCGGCGGGCACTCTACTCGATACCGGCGAGAGTTATGACCTCGTGGTCGTCGGCGGTGGCATCAGCGGCCTCTCAGCGGCACACTTTTATCGCAAGGCCGCGGGCACGAACGTTCGCGTTCTCATCCTCGAAAATCACGACGACTTCGGCGGCCACGCCAAGCGCAACGAATTTCGCGTCGGCACAAAGACGTTAATCGGCTACGGTGGCACCTACTCGATTGAAAGTCCCGAACCTTACAGCGCCCTGGCGAAAGGCCTGATCGAAGAGTTGGGCATCGAGGTTAGCAGCTTTCCCAAATACCTGGAGCGCGATGTTTACACTTCGCAAGGACGCGTCCCAAAAATCTTCTTCGACAAAGAAACATTTGGCGTCGACAAGCTGGTCGACGATCCCTGGCCCTTTCCCGGTGGCGAGACCTATGATCTAGCCGCGGCAGGGCCCGATGCATGGGCGCACTTCATGGCGGAGGCGCCGATTGCGGAAGCGGCGCGCAGAGACGTGTCGCATTTATGCCAGGAAAAGAAAGACTATCTTTCCGACCTCAATGCCGAACAGAAGAAAGCTCGACTTGCGCGGACCAGTTACGCGAAATTCCTGTCGGAACACGTGGGCGTACATGGGGATGTAATTCGTCTTTATCAATCGGTTTCTCAAACTCTCTTCGGCGTGGGCATCGAAGCGGTGGCCGCGCTCGATGCTTCCGAGGCCGGATATCCAGGCTTCCGCGGCATGGGGCTTGAGCCGGAAGCGCTGAGCAACGAGCGTAATTACTTCTTTCACTTTCCCGATGGCAATGCCACCATCGCGCGCCTGCTGGTGCGTAAGCTAATCCCCGAAGCTATCCCTGGCAACTCTGCGGCGGACGCGGTTACGGCAAAAGCGAGCTATGCGAAATTAGACCGGGCCGCGTCCCCGGTGCGCATTCGCCTGAACAGCACGGCGGTTCGCGTGAAGCATATGGGTTCGAAAACCCCGGGCCATCCCAAGCAAGCCACTGGGGTTGAGATTGCCTATGCTCGCGGCAGTAAAGTCTATACGGTTGAGGCCAAGCACTGCGTTCTGGCGTGCTGGAACGTGATGATTCCCTACTTATGCGAGGAATTGCCCGAAGCCCAGAAAGAGGCGCTGGCCTCGGCGCAGAAGGTCCCGCTGCTGTATAGCAACGTGCTTCTGCGCAATTCAACTGCGTTTCAAAAGCTGGGAGCGAACTCCATTTACGCGCCCGGCGGCTACCATAGCCATATTGACATGGATTTGCCGGTTAGCATCGGAGCCTACCAGTGCCCGCGCGCCGTGGAAGATCCGCTGGTCGTGCACATGAGCAAGTCCCCGTGCCGCGCCGGACGCCCTGCGCGCGATCAGCATAGCCTTGGCCGCATTGAACTCTACAGCACGACGTTTGAGACCATCGAGCGCAGAATTCGCGAGCAGTTGGCGCAGACTCTGGGAGCAGGTGGCTTCGATCCCGCGCGCGATATTCTTGCCATCACCGCCAATCGCTGGCCGCACGGTTACGCCTACGAATACAGCAGCCTGTGGGACAAGTTTGTATTGGAGGGCGGCGAGACTCCATGCGAGAGAGCGCGCAAAACCTTCGGACGCATCGCGATCGCGAACTCCGATGCCGGCGCCTCAGCCTACACAAACGAGGCGATTGATCAGGCCTGGCGCGCCGTGAACGAGTTGAAGATATAGAGCCGACTTGAAAGGGCGCGGCTTCCAGCCGCGCCGCAATGCCGAAAATGATGCCGGCTTTAGCCGCTAAGGATAAGCCTTTCAGCGCTAGTACTCCAGCCTATTGTTTGAACTCTGCCGCTTTCCTTCTTGCTTCGCCCGCTTGGTTGGTCAGGTCTTTGGACTGGTATGCATCGGCAAGAGCGTTCTCGATTTCCGGGCCGTCACCGCTTACTTGCTTCTCTTTCAAATACGCCGCGATCGCGTCATCGTACTGATTCAGCTTGGCGTAAGAAAGGCCCATGTTGTAGTTGACCCCGTCCGCTTGGGGCTCCAGGCGGACGGCGGTTTTATATTCTTCAACTGCGGCAGTATGATTTCCCTCGGTGGCAAGCGCCAACCCGAGGCCGAAGTGAGCCTCTGCGTTATTCGAAATCCTGACTGATTGTCTGCGAGAAAATGTCCTTGGCATCTTGCGAGCGACTTTCGCTCAAATAGACCATCCCCATTAAGGTGCGGGCATTGGCATTTTTCGGCTGCAACTCGAGAACTTGCTTCAATTGCACCTCTGCCTTCGCATATTCGGCCTGAGCGAAATATGCTTGCGCCAGATCGAAGCGCGCCGGAGCAAAGTTAGGACGCTGCTTCACAATATTTTCCAGATTCGCGAGGCTGTGACCGGAGGAATTTTCGTTGTTGAGGCTCGCACGGCCTAAACGTAAAGGAAAACCGTAATGATGTGCCGTCGCGGCGGCGATGCCAGCCAGGGCGAGCAGGCTGAGAAAGAAGATCGCGACCCGGCGTGGGGCATGTTCTTGTTGTGGCGCGAGCAGCGCGATGAGTGCGCCTACGATCAACCCAGTTACAAGACCCCCGATGTGGGCAGTGTTATCGATGCCGGGCATCAGCTGACCAAAGATCAGGTTATAGACGACGAATGCCCCGAGGCTGCGCAACGTGCCGGAGAGCGCGCTGCGCGGTACCGAGAACTCGCCCAACTTGAAAGCCGCGATCAGCGCTCCTGCGAGGCCGAAGATGGCTCCTGAAGCCCCGACGCTCGGTCCCTGGGGATGCCACGCCACGCTCGCCAGGCTGGCTCCGATGCCGCAGATGAGATAGATTACGCCGTAACTCCAGCCTCCGTAGAGCGCCTCGCACAGCGCGCCGAGGTTCCACAGGCACCACATGTTAAAAGCAATGTGAATGAGTCCACCATGAATAAATATATTGGTGAGCAGTCGCCACCATTCGCCCGAGAGCGTGAGCGGGCCGTAGTTTGCACCCCACCGAATGCTCTCTTGAATGGGGAAGTCCATTACCGTGGAGGCCGAAAGCGCCATGCCGAGAAACACCGCGGCGTTGATGCCGAAGATAATCTGAGTAAGGCCAATCGTAGATTCGCCCCGCCGCACCCACGGCGTGCGCATGATGGGTTGGGGTGCGTCATCGGCGAGCTCTCCCTGCTGCGCAGCTTCGTGCTGCACGCACCACTGGCAGATCTTCTTGCCGAAGGAAAGACCCGGCATCTGCCGTCCGCATCGAATGCAATTTGCCATGGTTCGTTAAAAAATATTGTTAAGAAGGTATTGTTAAGAGAGTATCAGCAGTCGGAGGCGGGGTAAAAGGTCGGTCTCGCGAAAGGAACGCAGCTAATCCTCAGAGGTTACGCGTTAGAGAGTCCAGTGCATCGACGGGGAGTTGCACAAAAACCTCTGCAGCGGCGACTTTCAGGGCACTGTACGTTTGAAGGCCGTCGATCTCGCCGGCCGTGCGCAAGCGCGCCAGAACCTGCTTCGGCATCAGCATGTCCGACCGAAGCAGCAGCCAGAAGCGAAGTCTGATTCTGGCCAGCAGGGCATAGAGACGGACCTCAACGGCCCTCTCTTGCATCGTCGAAGCCAGTTTGGCGCGGCGAGGATCGGGGCTACTTTTTTCCGCGTCAGCATAGCGGATCAAGACCGTAGCGTTGTGGGCCATGCGGCGCACCACTTCGAGAAACAAGCGCATGCGCTTGCGCTGCGCCTGGCGAAATTCGATGGGGGCGAGCCTCCATCGAAATTCGAATTCGGTGGCGGGGTCGAGAAGCGATTCGGCCAAAGAAATATCCACCGGGTAAAGAAAAGGGACGACATCGTCGACATCGACATCGATGTCGCGTCGCGGGAAGCGCGACCAGGCGCAGTACAGCATGTATACGCAGGATAGAGCGCCCCAAGCAACGGTCAGCCAGATAAAAATAATAGAGAACATAACCTAGCGCATCCTTCGTAACGCATCTTTGTACTGCTTGAGATCACCAGGGGAAGGGGCCGATAGTTCCGAACTCGGAGTCTGTGCCTTTTGCGGCACGCTAAAAAACCATATCCAGATCAACACGGCAACAGAGTATGCCACAAGTGAGACCACACTCCACAAAAAAGTGAATCGTGTTCCAAAATCCGAAAATGAGGTTGTGGTCAATAGGGCAATTGTGGCGTAAAGCCCAAACCCCATGGCTACGCCAAATGGGTACTGTCGCCATTTGAGGCCAAGGAGCGGGACCAACGTCACGAGTCCGGCGAAGATAAATACCTGCACGAGGCGTACGGCGATTTCGCCGACCATGATGTAAAAAGCTAGGCTCCGCCCGGAGTGGGTCGGGAGGGCGTCCGCACGCGCCAGACTGAGGCTGAATCCCGCGATAACCAGCGCCGGAAAAATGAGGCGTGCCCACCAGATGCGAGTCAGACCTCCTAGGATTGCGCTCAGCACCTCGTACATCACCAGGATTCCAAGGATGCCGTAGCCAGCCTCTGTCGTCCAATAAATCCAAGAGTAAAGCGAAGGGCGGCCGCGCACGAGGAACCGCGCCGCGTCGGCGGCCACCCCAAAGACCACGTAGGCTAGAAAACAAGGGAATGTGTGATACGCCCTTCTCCTAAGCAGCAGGCACAGCAACGCCAGCAGCGGCAGGGTTGGAACGTACCACACAAGATCGCTCATATGCCGGAGACATCTTACATCGAGTGGCTCCGGGATTGTCCCTGATTTTCTCTACCTTCCGACGGCCGGAACCCCACTGACCCCGATCCTTGGAGGGGGCGGGACTTTGCCGCCTCCATCGGCGAAAGCTACCGCAGCGAACGACATCATCAACAGCATCACAGCGAGGGCCCGTTTCATGTTTAGTCTCCTTAAGTGGGGGATTCCCCGGGAAACAGTGTAATCGGGCACGCAAGAAGATGGGTATTTTTCAGCTATAGCAGATTTTCCCCGATTAGCGGAGTGCGGGGTTGGGACTTCGCGCTTCGGGATCGGCGACCTTGGCTGGCGCCAAGAAAAACCAAATCCAGATCAACACCGCAACAGAATAGGCTGCAATTGAAGTGACTCCCCACATCAGCAAATAGCGCATTCCGGTGTCTGCAAATCTGCTCGTGGACAGCAGCATAACCGTGGCATATAAGCCGAACCCCGTCGCCACCCCGAAAGAATACCGTGACCGGCGAACACCAATGAGCGGAATCAGGCTTGCCAGGCCAGCGAAAACGAAGACCTGCACGAAGCGCACGGCGATTTCCCCAGCGACTATCCAGAGGCGCAACCCGCCGAAAGGTGACGGGGCGGCGTGGGCTCTGGCCACGCTCAGGCCGATACCTGCAAGGAGGATCGCAGGGAAAAGTAAGTGTGACCACCAGGCGCGGGGCAGGTTTCCAAGGACGGAGCGTATTACCTCATACATGGCCATGACCCCGAGCAGACAGTAGCCAGCTTCACTAATCCAATAGGTGGCGAAGTAAGGGCGTGGCTGGTTGTGAGTCACAAACCGAGCCACGCTCGCTGCGACCCCGAAAGCCACATACGCAAAGAACCACGGAAATACACGGTACGCGCGCCGGCGGAGCAATACCCAAAGCAGGAGCGCCAACAGCCATAGTGGGACATACGACAAAAACAGGTTCATATAGCCGGAAGCAGCATATCTCACCTGCGAGTCACCGCAGAAGAGATTAGTGGATGGTCTTGGTCTTCCGCGACATGTAATCCATCAGCAGATACTGCCCCAGCGTGTAAGGGGTAGTGAAGTAGGCTTTGCCGCGGCACATCTCGGTAACCTTCTGCACGAATTGTACGAGGCCATAATCAGACGCGAGCATGAAGGTGTTGATGAGAACGCCGGCGCGCTTGCACTTCGATACCTCTTCAAGCGTCTGGCTCACAACCAGGGGATCGAGGCCGAAAGCGTTTTTGTAAATGCGCCCATCTTCGAGCGTGAGCGCGGAAGGTTTACCGTCGGTGATCATGACGATCTGCTTCATGTCTTTGCGTTGGTGTTGCAAAATGCGTTGCGCCATGCGCAATCCTTCGCGCGTGTTCGTATAGTAGGGGCCGACTTTGACGCGGGCCAGTTGCGAGAGCGGGACTTCTTCGGCTGAATCGTGAAAGAGCACAAGCGAGAGCGAGTCGCCGGGATATTGCGTGCGAATCAGATGCGAAAGCGCCATGGCAACTTTTTTCGCCGGAGTAAAGCGGTCTTCGCCATAGAGGATCATCGAGTGGGAGCAGTCGAGCATGAGCACCGTGGCGCAGGAAGACTGGTATTCGCACTGATGAACCTGCAGGTCGGAGTATTCGATATTGAGCGGCAGTGTGAGGCCTTCGCGCTGAATCGCGTTCGAGAGCGTCGCGGTGATGTCGAGATTCATCGTATCGCCGAATTCATACGTGCGGGAAGCGCCGCTGGCTTCGATGCCGGTGGCGAGATCGCGGGTGTCGTGGCGTCCGAAGCTGGATTTTCCCAGCGAGCCGAGGAGATTGCGCAGGGATTTGAAGCCGAGAAAGTCGAGACTCTTGTCGGTGATTTCGAATTTTGCCTGCTGCTGGTTTTCGCCGACTTGTCCGCCAACGCCCGATGGTCGAGACGGATCGGGAGGTTGGTCGATGGAGATGTAGTCCTCCTGTTGCATCCGCTCAATTAATTTTTCGATAAGTTCTTCGAGTTGGCCGTCCGCCGCCATCTGCTGCAAGCGTTCGCGCATGTCTTCGTCGAACTGATCGCCTTCCATCAGAGCCTGCTCGATGGCGCGGCGCAGGTCGTCAAGGTTCTGCTCTCCCTCCTGCATTTCGTACCACATGTCGCTTTGAAATCCGCTCTGCAGCAGGTAATCGGAGAGCGCGCCCAGCAGGTCTTCCAGGCTCATTTCGCCGGCCGGGTCGGGCACGTATTTGGAGTAGCGAATGCGCTTCATGGGGCCCGTCGTTGGTCGTTAGTCGTTGAGTCGTTGGCTGTCGGTCTTGGCAAACGAACAACGACCGGCGACTGACGACGTTCTTAGTTAAATTGCCTTCTCTGCCGGTACGGCGGCTCTTCTTTCTCGAACGCTTTCTCGCGCTCTCGCGGCTCCGGCTTTTTCTCCCCTGCCTTAAAAACCCGCTCTTCGTTGCGGCCGATGCGTTTGTGCGCATGCAAGCCTTCAAGAATGAATTCCGCAGCCGAGACTTGCTGCTCCGGACTCTCTTTCTGCGAAACGCCCAGCGGCCCCAACTTCTCGATGAGGCCTTGAATCCCTTTGAGATTTTCCAGCGCCTCGAGGGCCGGGACCGAATCCGACAATTGAATCTCGCCACCCAGATCAAACCACTGCACGATCTGCTGGACATTGGCCCCGGTGAAATATTCGTCGTAGGTTTTCGCGATGGCCGCTCGAATGAGTTCGCGCGAAACGTGGTCTGCGCCCTTCATCTCGCCTTCGTATTCGAGTTCGAGTTTGCCCGTGATCGCAGGCAGCGCGGCGTAAACGTCGCTCACGCGCGGCACCACGAGTTTTTCGTCGTTCCGAATGGCGCGGCGCTCCGCGTTCGAGATCACATTTTCCATCGCGGAGATCGGCAGGCGCTGGCTAACTCCGCTGCGCTTATCGATCTTTTTATCCTCGCGCGCAGCGAAGGCGATCCGCTCGATCACTTGCTGAATGTACATTGGCAGGTGCATCGCGTGGCCGTTGCGGCGGGTCCAGGCCTCCTGCGCGGTGATAGCGATGCCCTCATCTACAGTCGCTGGATAGTGGGTGCGAATCTCAGAGCCGATGCGGTCCTTGAGCGGCGTAATGATTTTTCCGCGGGCGGTGTAGTCTTCGGGGTTCGCGCTGAAGACGATTGCGATATCGAGCGGCAGGCGAATCGGATAGCCTTTGATCTGCACGTCCCCTTCCTGCATGATGTTGAACAGGCCCACCTGAATTTTTCCGGCCAGGTCCGGAAGTTCGTTGATGGCGAAGATGCCGCGATTGGCGCGGGGCAACAGCCCATAGTGAACCGTGAACTCGCTCGAGAGTTCGTGACCTCCGCGCGCCGCCTTGATGGGATCGATATCGCCAATGAGATCGGCGATCGTCACATCTGGCGTGGCAAGTTTTTCTACGTAGCGTTCGTCGGGGGTCAAATACGAGATCGGCACTTCGTCGCCGAGTCGAGCGACTTCTTCGCGGCAGCCGCGGCAGATCGGGTCGTAGGGGTTGTCGCGAACTTCGCAGCCGGCGATGTATGGCATGTGCGCATCGAGCAGCGTCGTAAGCGCCCGCAGGATGCGGCTTTTGGCCTGCCCGCGCAGTCCGAGCAGAATAAAATTGTGGCGCGAGAGAATGGCGTTGACGATTTGCGGGACTACCGTATCGTCATAGCCGACGATGCCAGGGAAAAGTCCTGCGTCGTCGTTGTCACGCAGGCGGCCCATGAGATTTTCACGGAGTTCGTCTTTCACGCGGCGAGTGCGCAAACGTTCTCCAGAGAAGGCACTGCGGCGCAGTTCGCCAAGTGTGCGCGGAAGACTCATGAAGGAACCCCCGAGAAGAATACTTGCTTGGATTATACGCGGAAGCGCGGGCTGCGAGCTTCCGCCACCGGGCCTCGGAAAAATTCTCCATCAAGGCCTGTCCCGTTGACGCGGGCCCAAGCCCGGAAGCCGATGCTACCGCACGTGGCCGTTGCCGCCGGCGCTTTCGCGGGCACGCGCGGCGCGGTGCAGATTCGGAATCAGAGTTTCCAGATAGGCAATGAGTAAGCGAAGGCGCTCGCCTTCGGAGCGCAGCGCCAAAAGTTTCTGTTTGAAATCCAAGTCGAGCGGCAGAGAGCCGGCAAGATAAAACGTGAGCGATGCCGGATCGGCGGCAGAAAGATCCTGTTTCGCCCCGGCCATTGCCAGCAGTTCGGAATGCAACTGAACCGCGCGCGCCGTATCCTCAGCCGGCGGCTCCCCTGGTTCGTCTTCGATCATCACTATTTCGGCACGCAGAAAAGAACGGTCTTGGTTCACGCGCACGATCTCGAAGCGCTGGCGGCCCTCGGAAACGAGGTCCAGCTTCCCGTCCGAATATTCTTTCACGACCGTGATAATCTCCGCCGTGCATCCTACGTCGGAGAGATTTTGCTCAACCGCGCGCACCACGCCGAACACGCGATTCTGCGAGACGCACTCCCCGATCATTTCCTTGTAGCGCGGCTCGAAGATGTGCAAGGGAAGCGGAGTACCGGGAAATAGAACGACATCGAGCGGGAACAAGGGTAGAAGGGCGTCCAAGGAGTCTCCGGTGGCGGCGTGACGAAGGCCAGCGCTGATCGATTGTACGCCACGAAATCGTAGATGCAATCAAACTTGCTGTTGACTTTCACCGGGCCGGAGAATAAAAGCACGACATGGAATCGGCGGGTTTGGCTGGGAAAGTCGTGGTGGTCACTGGTGCTTCGATGGGAATCGGAGAGGCGATTGCAAAACTGTTCTGCGATCAAGGCGCGAGCGTGGTGCTGTTATCGCGTGATGCAGGCCGGGTCGACGCGGCCCGGGAAAGAATTGGGCATCCGGAAAGAACTCTCGCCATGGCCTGCGATGTACGCCATCGCGAGGATGTCGATCGAGCCGTCGGACTCACGCTCCACCATTTTCAGCGCATCGACGTCTGGGTGAACAATGCCGGTCATGGCCTGATGGACTCCGTCGCCCAAGTGGACATGGCGAAGTTACGCGAGATGTTCGACACAAATTTCTTTGGAGCCGTCGCGGCTATGCAGGCTGTAATTCCGGTAATGCAGCGGCAGGGCGGCGGGACGATCATCAATATCTCAAGCGTCGCCGGGCACATTCCGCTGCCGTTTCACGCAGGTTACAGCGCCACAAAATTCGCCCTGAATGCGATGGGCAAAGCCGCAGGCGTTGAGTTGAAGAAAGACGGGGTTCGTGTGCTGACGGTCTGTCCCGGATACGTGCGAACAGATTTCGGCAAGAACGCTGTGCGTGGAAATGAGTTGAAGCAAGTGCGCCCCGGTGCAGTAAAGGGAATCAGCGTGGAGCGCGTGGCGCAGGCGACGCTGCGGGGGTATCTAAAGCACAAGAGGGAAGTGATTGTGCCGTGGACGATGTCCGTGCCGCAGAAGATTTATCAGCTGTTGCCGGGATTGGTCGAGTGGGCGATGGGACGGATGGCAGGGTGAGCTCTCCTCGAAACAAACTCTTCTGGAAAATATCTCGTATTGTTGTTTGGGACATCCCTGCTGTCAGTCTTTCTTGACGTCTCTATGTATTGGTGGCCGAATATACCGTCATCGCCCAGCCGTCTGAAGGTCGCATTTATCCGCGTAATAACCACGGCTGCTATACCTATATGAATAGGTCAGAATACGTTTTGGACCGAACATTGACAGGGTCGTTCCTACTCCTGTTCGCAGGGTCCGCGGACCCCTTTGAATACAAACGAAAGCGGGCGCCGCCAGGAGATTTTCGGTGACGTACTCAGGTTGCCGACGGTCTCAATCGGCCCAACAATTCTGCTTCGAGGAACTCCGCTATCCCAATTCCGCGAGCATGGCCTCCATTTCCCCCAATGCGTGAAGATTTCCGGTGCGGCGAGCTGAGGCTATGCCGTCACTAAGCATGTTCTTCGCTTCTGCGATTCTTTCCGCTTTAGCTAGCGTTTGCGCCGCCATGAAGTAGCCGGCGGTGTAATCCGGATTGGTTCTTAGCAACGTAGAAAATTCCGCCAGCGAGCGATCGAGCTCTCCCTGGTTCGAGTATTCCATCGCCAGGCCGTAGCGGGCGAACGTGTCGTTCGGGTTTTGCGCAAGAATGTCGTTGAGTGCGGCGATGCGGTCCATCGTGGTTCTGAGTTCCAGTCCTCAGTTCAGTGAGGTTACTATAAATGGCTGCCTCGATTTTTAAGTGGCGCGCAATTGGACTAAAGTGGACCTCACTTGGCGCGGTAGAATTATGCTCCTTATACAAAATCAGGATTCGCTGGAGGAGGGCCGGTGGCGTGTCCGTTTTTTATGCCGATGGAAAAGATAGAGAGTGGGAGCTGGCAGCATGCAGCGCGACTGCCGCTGGGAGGCGGATGGAGCGGCGTCTGCACCGCGCCCAGCCACAACGGGGAAACTCCTTCCGAGAACGAATTGCGGGAGTTCTGCAATCTGGGCTACGCGGAACGCTGTGGCCGGTTGCCCCCAGAGCGCCCTTGGGATTCGGTTCGGTTTGGCGCCAGAGCACTCGATTGCGATGCTGCAAGTTCAAATGACGGACGCATACAGATCCGTTACGTGTGCGAGCGCGGACACCGGCCCGTCGAAGATGGAACGCTGATCTTCGACACTGCGCGCGCGTGCTGCGAACTGCCGCATGCCGACAGTCGGGTGCAGCGGATGGCCGAATGTTTTCTGGCCTCATATCTGGAGAAAAAGAAGGCCCGGGAAGTGACCCGCGCAGCCAGCTAACCACGCAACTCACCTTGCTACGAACGGAAAGAAGATATGACTGAGAAGACCATGACTGAGAAGACGATGACGGAAGAGATGCTCCTTCCCCGGCCGGTGCGGGATTCGCAATCGGAGATGGCGGAACTGGTCCTGCCCAACGATGCTAACCCGCTGGGCGCGCTGCTTGGAGGACGCCTCATGCACTGGATCGATCTCGCCGGCGCCATGGCCATCCACCGTCACGCGCGCAGTTACGCAGTAACCGCGTCGGTCGATCACATCGACTTTCTGGTTCCAGTGCGAGTCGGTGATTTGGTGATTCTGCGCTCGTCCGTGAACCGGGCGTTTCATACCTCGGCGGAAGTTGGCGTGAAGGTCTTCGTAGAAAACTACATTGCCGATACCTCGCAGCACGTGGCCTCGGCTTATCTCACGTTTGTTGCCGTCGACGCTCTTGGTAACCGTTTAAAAGTTCCAGCGGTGGTGCCGGAAACCAACGAGCAGCGGCGCCGCTACGACGATGCGGGGAAGAGGCGCGAGATTCGCCGCGCCCATCTGGAGCGGCGCAAGAAGTCGAGATAGGGAATAGCCGCGCCCATCCTCTGTATAATGAAGGTTCATAAGCCATCCTGATTTCATCCTTGGAGTGTGATCCCTTGAACGCACATATGCCGATTCCGCCCGGGCAAGCCGCGCTGGGCCCGCAGCCGTTGCCGGGAGTAGATGCCATCATCGCCGTGGGTTCGGGCAAAGGTGGCGTCGGAAAGACAACGCTGTCGGTGAATCTTGCCGTCGCCATGGCGAAGATGGGATACAAAGTCGGCCTGCTCGATGCCGATGTCTACGGGCCCAATGTGCCGCTGATGCTGGGTATGAGCGGCCAGCCGAAGATGGTCGGGGAAAACCGCATCGAGCCGCTCCAGGCTTTCGGCCTGAAGGTAATTTCGGTCGGGTTTCTGAATCCCGGAGACAAGCCGGTGATTTGGCGCGGTCCCATGCTGCACCAGATTGTGAAACAATTTCTCGGAATGGTGGAGTGGGGACAGCTCGATTACATGATCGTCGACCTGCCGCCTGGGACGGGAGATATCGCGTTGTCGCTGGTGCAGAATGTTCCGCTGACGGGCGCGGTCGTGGTTTCCACTCCTTCTGACGTCTCACTGCAGGACGCGCGCAAAGCCATCGAAATGTTCCGGCAGATGAAGGTGGAGCTCGTCGGAGTAGTCGAGAACATGAGCTTCTTCACCTGCCCGCACTGCAATCATGAGATCGATATCTTCTCCCGCGGCGGCGCTGAGAATATGGCGAAACACTTCGGCGTTTCGTTTCTCGGAAACATTGAGCTTGACCCCGAGGTGCGCAAATCCGGTGACGGCGGCAAGCCGGTCGTGCTCGAAGGCGAGAATTCCCCACACGCCAAATCGATATTCGAGTTTGCGCGAAAGGTAGTTGCTCGAGTGAGTGAGATTAAAGCCGGCGAGTCGGCGAGCGTGATTCAGATTCAATAGCGATCCACACCGGGAGCACCAGGAACACTGGAGACTTTCCTGAACGTCAGTTTGCTCTTGGCTTCGCGAATCGCGACAATCGCCAAAGCTTGCCCGCTTCCCCACCTTTCAGAATCAAGCCTGCCATTTTTTCTCCCAACCCCGGCCCATGCTTGAATCCATGTCCCGAGCCGCCGCCCACCAGCCACACATTCTCCATTCGCGGATGTCGATCCACGATAAAGTGACTGTCGGGAGTCTGCTCGTACTGGCAGACTCGCGTCTCGATCAGCGGAGCATCTTTCATTCCGGGAAATCGAAAGGCGAGATACTCGCGCACTCGCTTCAGCGTGGCCGGAGTCACGACTCGTTCGCCGCTCGTAGGATCGAACGCCTTGCCGCGCGTGTCGTCGGCGACTTTGAATCCGCGCCGGTCGCTGCCCGGGATGCCGTAGAAAAAGCGGTTGCCATGCTCGACCGAGAGATGATCGCCCCACACCGGCATATGCGCGTCGGTAAAGCGCGAGTCCCTGACAGGCGGACCGAAGAAAAAAATGTCCTGCTTGGTCGGAAGGATCAGCTTTCCCAATGTTTCAGGAAACAATTTTCCCAGCCACGGTCCGCACGCGAAAACGTAGTGATCGGCTTTGAGCCGAGAGCCATCGGAAAGTTTCAGGCTGCGAAGAGGCGCAGTCTCCAGGCCATCTGGCGACACTGCAAGTTGTCGATAATCGCCGCCTCCCGCAACAAAAGCATCGACCACCGCCTGGCAGCTCACGCGAGCGTCAAGATATCCGCACTCGGGTTCAAAGATTCCCCAGCGGACGTCGGAAAAATTAATCTGCGGCCAACGTTTCTTCATCTCCCGAGTAGAGAGTTCCCGAAACTGAATCCCGGCCTGCCGGAGCATGGCGAGAGAACCGAGTTCGTAGGCGTCGTCCTCGCTGCTGACCATCCAGAGAACGCCGCTGCGGTGCATGAGTTGGCGCTTCCATCGTTCATACTTTTCCCATAGCTTGAGAGAACGCGCTGCCAATTCCGAATAGGGTTGGTCGGGCCCATACGTGCCGCGCATGATGCGCGTCTCGCCGCCAGAAGACGCCCGAGAGTTCCCCGGACCCCAGGCATCAAGTAAGCTAACGCGGGCGCCGCGCTCAAGCAGATGAAGAGCCGTCCAGCCCCCAAAGGCGCCGGCTCCCACGACGGCAATGTGCGGTTTGAATTGCAGTTCTCTGCGTCCTCCGCGCCGCTTTTCCCCGCGATCTCCGCGCTGAAAAGCTTCCCGCTCAGCTCTTGACAGCCCCGACTTCCATTCCTGGAATCTCCCTCCGGCGCGCAACTTTCATCCAAAATCTAAGGGTTTGCATCTAATATACTTACTGAATGAGTAGGATTGGTTTGTCCCCGGCGAGTGCGGCCAAAGTTCAAACTAAAGATTAAACTAGTACGGTAATCCATGCCATCGGACCCCAATATCGGCAAGCGCGAGCGCGAAGTTCTCACCGCCATTGTGGAGACTTTTATTTCCACGGGCGAGCCGGTCGGCTCGCGCACGCTCTCCCGCTCGAACCGGGAAGGGCTGAGTCCGGCCACGATTCGCAACGTGATGGCCGATCTGTCCGATGCGGGATTTCTCGAACAGCCCTATTCGTCATCGGGGCGCGTGCCCACTCCTGAGGCGTATCGCTATTACGTGGAGCAGATCTCCGGCACTGCGCAGTTGGCGCCGCAGGAAGCCAGCATGATTTCCGACTCGCTGGCCGGCATCAGCGATGTGCAGGAGTTTATGGAGCGTACTTCGCATGTGCTCTCGTTGATTTCGCGCAACGTGGGAGTTACCGTGGCCACCAGCGGCGCAAAAAACGCTTTGGAGCATGTCTATTTTTCGCGCCTGAGCGATCAAAAAGTGCTGGCCGTTTTGGTCACGCGGTCGGGGCTAGTGCGCGATCGGGTGTTGCGTCTCGATCTGCCGCAAGCCGAACTCGATTTGGCGGCGCGTTACATCAATGAGAATTTTCGCGGCTGGACCATGGAGTCGATGCGCGCCGAGCTTAGTCGCAGGATTGAGCAAGAGCGCAGCGAGTACGACCGGCTGATGAATTCGATCGAGCAGCTCTACAAGCAGGGTGCGCTGGCCGCCGAAGGTGCTACGCAAGTCGTCTTCGTAGAGGGCGCAGCCAATCTGATAACCGGCGATGAGGACCGCCAGCGCCTGCAGGAGATGCTGAAAACTCTCGAGGAGAAAGAAAAGGTTGCGCAGCTTCTCGGCGCTTATCTCGATGTGAAGCAGGAGGCTGTGCGGGTGGTAATCGGCTTGGATGATCGGCTGCCCTCCATGCAGAATTTCGTGCTGATCGGAGCGCCCGCGCGCTCGGGAAGCGACATGGTCGGTTCGCTGGCGGTCATTGGTCCCACCCGTATGGACTACCAGCACACCATGACTGCGGTGTCCTATATAGCGCGCCTGTTCGACAAAATCTTGAACGAATCGGAGTAATCACAGTTGTTTATGGGCAAAACGAACGGAAGGTCGGATGGAAGATCAGAATCCGAGAAGAGCGCCTTGGATCTGGAGCATGAATTGCCAGCAGCTGATGATAGAGACGACAACAATATGAGTTCTGCCGCCGACGATGCGGCTTCGGGCTCAGAATTGCAAAAGCTGAAGGCGGAGCGCGACTCGCTGCTCGACCGCTTGGCTCGCACCCAGGCGGAGTTTGAAAACGCACGCCGGCGCACGGTCAAAGAACAGCAGGAATTTCGCGACTACGCAGCTCTCGATGCCATCAAATCTCTTTTACCGGTATTCGACAGTCTGGAGCGCGCGCTGCAGGTGAAATCAGAAGCAGCAGAATTCCGCAGCGGAGTCGAACTGATTTATAAGCAATTACAAACCGCGCTTGCGAAACTATCGGTGCATCCCATTGCGTCGAAGGGTGAGCCTTTCGATCCGCATCTCCACGAGGCCATTGAAATGGTAGACACAACCGACACGCCCGATCACCAGATCGTGGAAGAGCTGCTGCGCGGCTATAAGTTCAAGGACCGATTGCTGCGGCCTGCCATGGTGAAGGTCGCGAGGAATCCCGGCAGGTAAGTCCAACCCGTTTTTTTTACATGGATGAGAGGTTTCTATTCTGACCACGAACGCGAAACGCGACTATTACGAAGTGCTTGGGGTAAGCCGTACCGTCACGGAAGTTGAGCTAAAGAGCGCATATCGCAAGCTCGCCATGCAGTGGCATCCCGATCGCAATCCCAACAATCCGGATGCGGAAGAAAAATTCAAGGAGGTCACGGAAGCTTATGCGATACTCGCCGATTCCGATAAGCGATCTCTCTACGATCGCTTTGGCCATGCCGGAGTTGGCAACGCTGGAGGGCCGGGAGGCGCGGGTTTCGACGCTACCGTGTTTCAGGATTTCGGCGAAATCTTCGGCGAGTTCTTTGGCTTCGGCGACGCATTTGGAGCGGGTGGCCGCCGCCGCAGCCGAGTGCAGCGCGGCGCTGACTTGCGCGAAGATTTAAGCGTCGAATTCGAAGAGGCTGCCTTCGGTACCGAGACCCGGGTAATGGTTCGCCGCCACGAAGCCTGCGAAGAGTGCCACGGTTCGGGTGCCGCACCGGGCAAAGGACCTACGGCGTGCCGCTCCTGCGCAGGTCGCGGCCAGGTGCGCTACCAGCAGGGATTTTTTAGCATCGCGCGTACTTGCCCCACCTGCCAGGGAACCGGCAGCGTAATCACCGATCCGTGCCTCAAGTGCAAAGGCGAGGGTCGCGTTCTCCGGCAGCGTTCGGTTGACGCGAAAATTCCTGCGGGCGTTGAAGACGGCACTCGCATCCGCTTTGCCGGCGGAGGTGAAGTTGGTCCAGCCGGTGGTCCGGCTGGCGATCTTTACGTTGTTCTGCACGTAAAGGAGCATCCGTTCTTTGTTCGCGAAGGTAACGATCTGCACTGCGTCGTTCCGCTCTCGGTGACGCAGGCCGCGATGGGCGCGGAGATTCAGGTGCCCACGCTCGAGGGCGAACACACTTTGAAGATTCCCGATGGCACGCAGCCGAGCACAACTTTCCGCATCCGCAACAAGGGCGTGCCCGTGCTCAACGGACACGGCAAGGGCGATTTATATGTGGAAGTCAGAGTGCAGATTCCGAGCAAGCTCAACAAACGACAAAGAGAACTGCTGCAGGAACTCGAGACCACCACGAAGATCGATAACCAGCCGGTAATGCGCTCGCTGCTGGGCAAGGTAAAAGACATGTTCGGGTGAAGGAAACCAGTTCTCGGTTCTCAGTTCTCAGTAAAGCAATCAGACTTCTTCATCTTTTCTTCCGTTTGCAAATCGCACTTGACGTGTTGCTGTAGATGTGTGCGAGCCTCTTTCTGAGAACTGAGAACTGAGAACTGAGAACTGAGAACTGAGAACTGAGAACTGAGAACTGAGAACTGAGAACTGAGAACTGACTCATGACTCGCCGACGCTGGATTGCTGACGAAGGCTCGGGAGACCGCGCGGCTTTGGTCGGAGAGCATGCGCGCCATCTGGTGCGAGTATTGCGTGCGAGCATCGGCCAGGAGTTCGATATCGCTACCCAAAACACGGTTCGCCGCGGGCGAGTTATTCGCATTGATGAAGACCGCGTCGAGTTTGAACTTGGCGAAGAAGTCTCGGCTACGAATCTTATAAAGATGACTCTGTTGCTGGCCGTATTCAAGTTCGACCGCATGGAGTGGGCGATCGAGAAGTGCACGGAACTCGGAGTCGCGCGCATTCTTCCCGTCGTGACTCAGCGCACCGATAAACACCTGGCCGGCGCGGCCGCAAAACGGGTTGAGCGCTGGCAACGCATCGCACTGCAGGCATCGGAACAATCGCGCCGCGCGGCTCCGCCGGAGATTGCCGCGCCCACGAAACTTTCCGAAGCGTTGAATGTTCAGGCGGCCATTCGAATTGTGCTGGCAGAATCCGAAGAGCAAACTCTGCTTCGAGATGTCGTGATACCCGATCAGAACGCCAACGCCGAGGAGGCCCAGATCGCTTTGGCAATCGGCCCCGAAGGCGGCTGGACCGAAGACGAATTGCAGTCGTTTCGACAGGCG
The DNA here is from genome assembly GCA_963789875.1 of uncultured Acidobacteriaceae bacterium. Classification (GTDB taxonomy): domain Bacteria; phylum Acidobacteriota; class Terriglobia; order Terriglobales; family Acidobacteriaceae; genus Sulfotelmatobacter. Next base: position 459,283 of record CAWBMI010000006.1, read on the forward strand.
GGATGGATTTCCGCCTCGCTCGGCAACTCAATTCTTCGCGCCGAGACTGCGGCTATCGCCGCTACGGCCATCGTAGCCTCCCTGGTCTGAGCAGCAGCCAATCCGCGCTGTCTTGGGAGTAGCGTGCCAAAGACTACACTTGGGGCCTCCCGCCGGGTTGGAATCATCATGTTGCAGCGAAAGCGGCAAATGATCCCGACGCTGCAACGAGTTACGGACAAAATCCTGAGATCAAATGAGTTACCTGATTCTGCTATTGGAAGTCGAGATGATGCCTCCCGTGGTTATGATCGGCGAGTGAGGCTGTGTATGACAAGGTCAGATGTCACAGGCGGCCTAGCGTTCCGAGCGGATTTGCCTGATGAATCGACTGGCGCAGTTGAAGCTTTCCGAAACGCAGCCGACGTTAACCAATTCCGAGGAGCACGCCCAGATAGGCACGCACTTTAGCCAGGAGCGCAGCATCAGCTCTGGAGTGAAACGCCGCCTTGCGCGCCGCCCAGTCCATGCTCTTCACATGATCCACCAGCACCGCGCCTTCAACCTTGTCGATGCTCACAGGCAGTGCAAATGGATATGGCTTGCGGCGACTGGTTAGCGGACAAACGATGACCAACCCACTCGCCCGGTTATAGCTTTGCTCGGTCACCACCAGCGCCGGACGCCGCTTGGCCTGCTCTCGTCCTGCCTGCGGATCGAAGTCGAGCCAGACGATGTCGCCTGCGCGCGGTATGTAAAAAGCAGCACGCGCTGTGGCGCGCCTCACCACTCCACCTTTTCTCGTTCTCGCTCCACACCAGCAGCGGTCTCGGCATAGCGGTTCTCGGGAGTGATCTGCGCCACCAGTTCTTTCAGTGTGGGGATTCTCTGTTTTCGACGCAGGCTGATCTCCCCCGCTCCGGCCTCGATGATGATCGGGTCACCCTCCCGTACGCCGGCCTTCTCCGCCACCGGCTTCGGAATCCGCACCGCGAGGCTGTTCCCCCATTTTACGATCTGCGCTGTTGGCATATACCTTTCCCGTGGATACAAAGTATCTACCACCGTAGATACGAGTATATACCATACGCATAACGCATATACATCATCCAGATCGGCCATAGGCCTGCCTGATCTCAGAGAAGAGTCTTTAAGAACTCCCGCGGGGTCAGAATCGAGATTCCCTGATAGCCATTTAGTATGAGCAGGTGTCTGTCTCCGGAAACGATCGCGTCCGCGTCCGCAGCCAAGGCGCATTCGATTATGCGATCGTCGTCCGGATCTTCCTTTACTGCCTTTACGCGGCGCTGCGGTGTTACTTGCTTGCCCAAACCCCACAATACGGCCAGATGGCGATCCAGCCTCTCCTCGTCCCATCCGAATTTGTCGTGTAACACTCTACGCGTTTCACGCTCGATCTCAGCCGAGTAATAAAACTCGCAATGCCCATCCTCGATAACCTCGAACACGCGGCGAGGCAACCCGCCGAAGACCAGCGCAGACACGATCACGTTCGTGTCCACCACAATGCGCATTTATTTCTTGGTGGTCTTCCTTGATCCCCGGCGGGATTCGTGGACGATTCGCTCCACGTCCCCTTCGCGAAGGCCGCGCTCTTTGGCGCGCTGGCGGCCGTAGGCGTTGACTTCGTCCCACCATGCGCGCCGGTCGTAGTGGCGGAGCGCCTCCCGAACCAACTCACTCATGGTGCGGCTCTCCCGCTTGGCAATGGATTGGGCACGCTTCAGCATCTCCGGCGGCAAGGTTACAGATAGAGTGCGAGTGCTTCTCATGCTTAGTATTGTAAAGCATGATTTAGCGCGATTCAAGAAACCAGAACCTTAGCGGAAGACGGCCGTAGGATCCCGCTCTTCGCAAAAGGCGCGAAGGATGGAGGGGCCGCCCCCGAAGAATTGACGTACCGCACGCCTCGGCCTAGCTTAGAGCAATGTCATTTTTGGAGAGAATAAAAGCGAAAGTCGGGAAGGGGGTCTACCAGCACATCGAAGAGGAGGCTGAGAAGGAGGTGGCGTTAGCAATGAAAATGCCCCTGATCGGCGATAATTTTGAGAAGAATTATTACGCGCAGCGATTCCGCGTCGACCAAGCTCCGCCCAGCGACCTCTTAACCTGCTTCGAATCCTTCGAGAACGCGGGCCTCAAGGTCGCGCCAACGGATCTAATCAAAATACTCTTCAGCTGCAAGCTCCTTTTTGCTAGCAAGAGCGAGCAGGAGTTCGGCCAAAGGCAAGGCGGCCTTTTCCCAATGTTGGTGGATTCGGCGTTGATGGTCCGTTGGCCGGAGCGAGCTGACAGCGTCGACGTCCTCATAGAGCGACACATAGATCGGCTTGCCGCGGAGGTGAGGCCGCGCATTCTGCTCACGCCACTCAATTCCTTTTCATCTTCGTCGATGAAAGACGATGCAGGGCAGCAAACATTTTTTGAGGGCCTCTTTACAAGCCTCGGCCTGCCTTTCGTCGGCTTTCTCGAAGGAGATCATCTGATCGAGAAGCACAAGCAGTTCGATCCTGGTCTGCCGCCTTATACCCGCTCTCAGGCAGAGGATTTCTTTTCTGCTCCAGCGATCGGATTCAAGAGTTCGGGATCGAGGGATTACTGCTTCTGGTACTCCGTCGCGTGGCTGCGCACGTTTCTTAACCTGCTAAGGATCTGCAGCTATGTTAGCCCCGCTCAAATCGACTTTGGTATGTGGGAAGTTCAGATGACCGAGCCTACTTTCCCAGTGTTCCTGGGCGAGCGAACGAAAGGCTTTCTCAAATGGGATGAAGACAAGCGCGAACCTTGGGCGAAAATACCAGACGGGTGCCTCTTCCTGTCGTTTGGGTACCGGGGGCTGACCAAGGCGTGGTTCGACCGTCGGACGTTTCCAAAGATCGAAAAGTTCATGCATGACCACGTAAAGATATTCCTACATCTCAAAAATCCTTGGGCCGCCAGGGGTTCACGCGATGTTGCCCCGATATTGGACATACTGAGTTCTGCTACACAGATTCCCGACGTAGGTGCTAAGATCCTTCTGATTTATTGTTGCCTCGAGCACCTCTTTGTTCCAAAGAATGCGAAAAGCGATAACAGAAAATACATCGTTGGTGGAATGAACGCACTGGCCCCCCATCTGTTGCCATGGTTTGATCGCCTCTATCAACTGCGCTGCGACTATGCCCACAAGGGTTTCGTCCTGAGAGATGACAGCACAATGAGTTTAATCATGGACTCGATGACTAACGCGATGACGCTTTTAGGTGCAAAACTCTCTTATCCTAAGAGCGGCGGGCGGACGCCCGGCCGCCTACTGGAAGTACCGCAGAACGAGTTGCTCCACGAAACTCAGCACTGAGTGGACGGCTTCGCGCTCGATTTGTCCCCAATCGGCGTGTAGCGCGTCATTGCGAAACTTAAGGTAAGACTGCGCTATGCCCACTTGTGGCCCTTGAAGGACGTCGCAGTCTTTAAGCGCAACCAAGATGCTGGCCAATTTCTCACCGCCAGATGTGCCGGCGTGCGCTGCGCCTAGGCGACGAACGGTGTCCTCGAAGGCCGCCGCCGCCAGAACCGCCCCGACGTTCTTTGCGTCCTCGCCCTTTTCTCCAAGCGCGGCGCGTGAGAGCGCGATGAAGTCCGTGAGCACCTCGGCAGCTGCCTGCTGCTTCAGGCTACCGACTAGTCCTGCATCCAGCTCTGCTAAGGTATTTGTCAATACCCCTGCCGCCAGCTGTGTTATAGCTCCCCGCTGCTGTCCAGCCCAGAGGTTCACACCGCGTTTCTGCTCCTCCGCAATCTCACGTTCAAACGTCGTCATCTGCTTACTTCCAGAGCCGTAAAGAAGAGCTATAACGCCCGAGGTGCCGTTTATAATCTCCCCGTATTCTTGAGGCGTTACGTCCTCACCGGCCTTCTGGATGAGGGTGGCAATCCGATCCCTTATTTTGACCTCTTCCATAAGTCCTCAATCCTAGGCTCCTCCGAGCCGTGAGTCCCGCCTCGGTAGTATACGGGCCTGGTGCGGTGCCGTGTCTGTTGGCTTCTAAGTCGAGGGCGAAATCAAGGTCAAAAGCAGCGGGCAGGAGTGCCCGCTCCACACAAACAGTCAAAAGCCCCACCCTGTCGCAAAGAACGCGACAAGGATGGGGCACACGGTTCTTCTAATTCTCAACCTTTACGCGGCGCTGAAACGCCGCTCTTCCACCACTACCTTATGTTCCTTCTGACCAGCCGGCCAAGTATTCTTCCTGCTCTGGGGTCAGGCGGTCGATCTTGATGCCCATGGACTCTAGCTTTAGCTTGGCTACGCGCTTGTCGAGGTCGTCGGGCACGCGGTGACCTTTTGCTCCCTCAACGGCTGAAGCCGGACTTCACGGCGGCCTCCGGCGGCACGGCCTGAAGCCGTGCCCTGACACGAATCTCGATTTGTCGCATATTGACAGGGACCTGCATTTTGCTAGACTTCACCCATGGAAGTCCATTTCACTCCGGAACAGGAAGCGCAACTTTCGGAAATTGCCCGCCACGCCGGCACCGACACCGAACGGGTGGTAAAAGAGGCCGCCCTGCGCCTGCTGCAAGAGGACGAGCACTTTCGCACCTCAGTGCGAAAAGGTCTGGAACAGGCGAACCGCGGCCAGTTGGTAGAGGAGCGGGAAATGGAAGAGCGAATCGACCGGATGCTTGAACCTTAATGCGTATCCGCTGGACTTCCGCCGCAGCCGACGATCTACAACACATCTTCGACTATCTCCAAGAGACCAGCCCCAGCCTAGCGCGTTCCACAATCATTGAAATTCGGGAGGGAGTTCGCTCCCTAAAGAATTTTCCGCATCGGGGAAGGCCGGGACGTGAGCCGGGTACGCGCGAATTGCTTCACGGTCGGCTGCCCCATATTGTGGCTTATCGAGTAAGAGAAGATGCCGTTGAAGTGCTGCGCATCTGGCATCCTGCGCAAAACCGCACGTAGAAAAAAGTAAACGGGGAGGCTACCGCCGCCCCGTCTATTGATTTTCGAATCGCCGAAGCCCGCCGTTACGTTCCTTCGGACCAGCCTGCCAAGTACTCTTCCTGCTCCGGAGTGAGGCGGTCGATCTTTATGCCCATGGACTCTAGCTTCAGTTTGGCTACGCGCTTGTCTAGGTCGTCGGGGACGCGGTAAACGCGCTTTTCCAGGGTCTTGAAATTCTTGACCATGAACTCGACCGAGAGCGCCTGATCGGCGAAGCTCATATCCATTACCGAGGCCGGGTGACCTTCGGCGGCGGCCAGGTTGATTAGGCGTCCATCGCCGAGAAGATTGATCTTGCGGCCGTCTTTCATTGAATATTCGTCGACAAAGGCGCGCGTGGTGCGCTTTGAGGACGACAGTTTTTCGAGGGCGGGAATGTCGATCTCCACGTTGAAGTGGCCGGAGTTGGAGATGATGGCTCCGTCTTTCATCAGTTCGAAGTGTTCGCGGGTGAGCACGCTCTTGTTGCCGGTGACGGTGCAGAAGACGTCGCCGAGCTTCGCAGCCTCGGTCATCGACATCACGCGGAAACCATCCATCACGGCTTCGAGGGCCTTGGTGGGATCGATTTCGGTGATGATCACTTCGGCGCCGTTGCCGCGCGCACGGCTCGCGAGGCCGCGGCCGCACCAGCCGTAACCGGCGACTACAAACTTCGAACCAGCCAACAGGAAGTTGGTGGCGCGGATTATGCCATCGATAGTCGATTGGCCGGTGCCGTAGCGATTGTCGAACAAGTGCTTGGTGTCGGCGTCGTTTACGGCGACGATGGGAAACTTGAGCACGCCTTCTTTAGCCATTGCCCGCAGGCGAATCACGCCGGTGGTTGTTTCTTCGGTGCCTCCGATTACGCCTTCGAGAGCGTCGGTGCGCTTGGTGTGCAGAATCGTGACCAGGTCGGCGCCATCGTCCATGGTGATGTGCGGCTTGTGATCGATGGCGGCCAAAATGTGGTTGTAGTAGGTATCGTTGTCCTCGCCCTTGATGGCGAAGACCGGAATGCCCTGATCGCGCACCAGGCTGGCGGAAACATCGTCCTGGGTAGAGAGCGGGTTCGAGGCGCAGAGCACGACGTCGGCGCCGCCATCGCGCAGACAGATGGCAAGGTTCGCGGTCTCGGCCGTAACGTGCAGGCAGGCCGAGATGCGGATGCCCTTCAGGGGCTGGTTCTTGATGAATTCTTTGCGGATGATCTGCAGCACCTTCATGGACTGATTGGCCCACTCGATGCGCTTCTTGCCCAGTTCCGCCAGTTCCAAACTCTTGATATCGCAATTGACAGGTGCTGCTGTTGACATACGCCTCCTTCGGCGCTCTTACTGCTGAGAATCTACTGCTGAGAATCTCCCGCTGAGAATCGGCCGCTGAAAATTTACCCTGGGTTACAAAATTCAGTTACGAAAATTAATTCTTAGCGAGGAGTATTGCGTTCCCGATGCCACTTCAGAATACACGAATCGCCGAGGAACTTCGCAGGCCTAATAACCCGTAAGGGAATTAGACTTTTGCTCACCGCCCGAATTGAACTTTAGTTCCGAGAAGCCGATCGTTTCGGGCTACGCCACTTCCAAATTCGTCTCAGGGAACTGCCCGGCAATTCCCTGAGAGATTATTTGCGCGCTCCTGCCGGCTCGCGCACCCCGGCATCGCTCGCCAACTTTGCAGCTTTGTCGGTGGCTTCCCAGGTAAAGTCGGGATCGGAGCGTCCAAAGTGTCCGTAGGCCGCTGTCTTCTTATAGATCGGCCGCCGCAAGTCGAGAGACTCGATAATGCCACGCGGGGTTAGCTTGAAGTGCGCGCGAATCAAATCTGGAAGGACGTTCGGATCCACTTTCTCGGTTCCGAAAGTATCAACGCGCACGCTGACCGGCTCGGCAACACCGATGGCGTAGGCCAGTTGCACTTCACAACGATCGGCCAGCTTCGCCGCAACGATATTCTTCGCAATGTGGCGGGCCATGTAAGCCGCCGAGCGATCGACCTTAGTCGGATCCTTACCGCTGAAGGCGCCGCCGCCGTGACGGCCCATGCCACCGTAGGTATCGACGATGATCTTGCGTCCGGTGAGGCCGGTGTCGCCCATGGGGCCGCCGATTACGAAACGTCCCGTGGGATTGATGTGGTACGTGGTGTCTTCGTCGAGCAGATGCGCCGGAACCACCGCCTGAATTACGTGCTTAAGAATGCCCGCGCGCAATTCGTCGTTGGTCACGTTCTCGGCGTGCTGCGTGGAAATGACCACCGCGTCCACGCGCTGCACTTTACCTTTGGCATCGTATTCGACGGTAACCTGGGATTTTCCATCGGGACGGAGGAAGGGAAGGGTTCCATTCTTGCGGACCTGGGAGAGTCGCATGGTCAGCTTATGCGCCAGCGAGATGGGAGTCGGCATCAACTCCTCGTTCTCGTTGCAGGCGTAGCCGAACATCATGCCCTGATCGCCTGCGCCGCCGGTGTCAACGCCCATGGCGATATCGCCGGATTGTTTGTTGATGCTGGAGATTACGGCGCAGGTGTTGCAGTCGAAGCCGTGCAGGGCATTGTCATAGCCGATGGCTTGCACTGTGCCGCGGACGACCTGCTGAAAATCTACGTAGGCTTTGGTAGTGATTTCTCCTGCGATGACGACCAAGCCCGTGGCAGTAAGGGTCTCGCAGGCTACGCGGCTCGAGGTGTCTTCGGCCAGGCAGGCATCAAGGATGGCGTCTGAAATCTGATCGGCGATCTTATCGGGATGGCCTTCGGTTACAGATTCCGAGGTGAATAGAATGCGGTTTTTGGCGGCCAAGGTTTTTCCTCCTTAAGTTGCGACGGACTTTGATTCGGGCGAAAGCTGCGGAAGGCAGCCTACCGGCGTTTCGTATCGGTCTTGGAGCTGCAGATGTAAGAGACTTCGCAAACGTGTACTTAAGAGGCTAACAGAGGGCCGCCGGTCGCGCAACGATTTTTGGGGTTAAATGAGGGTACCAAGGACCGAACCGCTGAATTGGCCGGTTAGATGGGCATTTGGGGGATGGGCCGGAAGCGAAACCTTTTAAACCAAGGGGACACAGAGTTTACACAGGGTAAATCGGGCCAGGTCTGTATACGATTGCAGCTTCGGTGATCTCAGATGGGCTCATATTGGTTTCCCATCTCCGCCGGGAACGAATCAGGGCGCGGGCGGGCGGTCAGCCTGCTTTTGAATGTCTTTGTTACCCGAATTCGGATCAGCCAGAAAATCATCAACAGGAGCGGCAGATAACTCAGGAAGGCAAGCGCTCCGGTCTTGCGCAACAGAGCAGGGAAGAATTGTGGCCGGGCCAGGAATATGGATGCCGCGGCGATGAACAGCCCGAAGCACATGCGCCAAAGGTGACGCGCGATGCGCGGCGTGCCGGCGATGCCGCCGCGTACGAGCATACGAATGTCCCCCGCGGCGGCTAGCAGAACCACGCCGCCCATGAAGAAGTAGATCCCGGCGGGATATCCGTACTTCAATCCCGTCTGACTTAGCGCCGCTTCTGAGCCGAAGATCATCTCGGTACCTCCAACTGCCAGTGCAAGCACAAGCGCCAGCCAATCGAAAAGGCCCGATTTTCCATCTTGGTGTCTGGCTGTTACCCATGCCGTCGATACAAGATAAAAGGTGAGAACGCCGCCCAAAATATTGGTCATCTGCGACTTCAAGATCGCCAGGTACGTGCCGCTTACAGCTAGAGTCAGCATCGATATGACAAAGACATTTCCAGCGATGCCATGGCGGCGGGAGCCTTTGCGGAGAAAGACGGCTACAAAGCCCGACAGCATGCCTAATGTTCCGGCCGTGATGTGAATACCCAGTACGGGTGAGATTGTCATTTCTCTACTCCTACGAATAATTTCGAGTCCAGCGTTGCCCCCTATGGCCGCAGCATAGGACCGGCGAGCGGAGGATTCGCGCTCACCGGCTCAACTGATAAAAGACCGCCGTTACGGCCATGTAGCAAACGGTCGCGATGAGGTCGACCTTCAAGTCCGACGCGCCGTGAACGGAGAGGACGACTCCTCCGCTCAGGATCGTGACCAGATAAAAGACGCCGGTTATCCTGCTCTTGAAACGATCCGAGGTTTCCGTGCCCCGGCTTTTCAAATTGGTAGTGTTCATGACCCTTACTCCTTAAACCCGAAACGAAACGACTCCTAGGAATTAGATCGGCCCTTGATAACGCCGCAGGCGAACGGCTGCGACAAGGCACAGGGCAGCAAATATCAACCCGAGCCACAATCCTGGACTGCTGAGAAATCTTCCGGGAGCGAGTTGTGCCAGCGGAATGAAATGGGGATCGGTCGGGACACCATTCTTGTCCATGAGGTCGAAAGCGACTCCCGTGAATCCGAACAAACGCTCGCGCAGAAGGTAGCCCAAATGCGAAGTGTGGAATGCAATGTACTCGAGGGCAGCCAGCGCCAGCGGCGGGAACACGGCCCATAAAAATGTCGCGCGCCGCGCCCAGCCCGAGACTAAGAGCATCCAGCAGTAGATAGGCGCGTGCCAGAGCGTGAGCACAATCACGCTGTAGAGCAGAACCAATTGCATCTCGGAGAGGGGTGGCGTCCACAGCGTCGCCTTCCCCACGCCGCTTATCAGCGCGGCCGCGATGTTCACCGTCCGCATAATGAATTGCAGAGCAACCGTGATGGTGAAGGCCAGTAGAGGGAGAACCACTAGAGGAATGCTCGCCTTCGAGAGCACGGTGGTGAGATCGGAAACCGGCAGCGATTTCCAGAACAGGATGCTGCGGTCGCGGCGTTCGCCGTGCAGTGCGTCGAGCGAATAAAAGATACCGACGAGGAACCCAGTGATCATAAGAAGCATTCCGGCGTGGGCGTAGGGCATGGCAAGTTCGATCAACACAGACGCTGCTGGATGGCGCAGGTGGCGGGGGGCCCAGCCCAGGCCGATAAAGAAGCCGAGCAGATAGACTGCGCCTGCAACCAGCGGCGCGATGTAGATGGAGCGGTTCTCCCATAATTCGCGGCGCACCGACCAATACACGGGCCGAGTCTCGGACATGGTTGCGGGTGCTGCGATTCCCGGCGATTCGAGAGAAGATTCCGGCACTGAATTCGGTTGAGTAGGAGTATTCATTTGGCTCCTTGAGCGCCGCCCGCGCGGCTGCGTGCGCCCTCTACTGGCTTATCTCCCAATATGGCGACAAACATGTCGGCGATGCTGGGCGTGCGGACGTCGCCCAGCGCGGCGAGTTGTTGACGATCGATTTTTCGATCATCTTTCCGACCGTCTTTCGGATCATCTTTCCGATCGGCGCCACCATCGAATAACAAAATGCTGCGGCCAAGGAGTTGGCGCTCGTGCATCGGCTTCAGGGCGCGGGCGGCGGCTAGTTTTTCGGGATGCACCGTCACTTCCCAGTAGCGCGATTCGTACTCTTCCATGCTGCAGCTGAGTACGATACGGCCGCGGTTGATGAACATGAGATCGGTGAGGACGTGCTGTATGTCTTCGACTTGATGGGTGGTCACCAAAATAGTGCGGCTGCGATCGTAGTAGTCGTTCAGCAGCGAGTCGTAAAACTGCTTGCGATAGAGCAGGTCGAGGCCGAGCGTGGGCTCGTCCAGCACCAGCAGCTTCGCGTCAACGGCCATGACCAGTGCCAGATGCAGTTGGGCGACCATGCCTTTCGATAATTCCCGAACCCGGCTGGAGCGCTTGATGGTGGTCTTGGCCAGAAACCCTTCCGCCTTGGCGCGATCGAAGCGGGGGTGCACGCCGCCCACGTAGTCCAGCGCCTGCGAAACTCGCATCCAGCGTGGGAGGACGGCGACATCGGCGATGAAACAGACGTCGCGCATAAGTTGATCGCGCTCCATCCACGGGTCGCGTCCCAATACTTTGAGCGATCCCTGATATTGGGTGAGGCCCAGAATGGCGTCGAGCGCGGTGCTCTTGCCCGCGCCATTGGGACCGATGAGGCCGAAGATGCGGCCTTCGTCAATGCGCAAGTCGATGCCATCGAGCGCCATGGTTGCGCCGTAAGCCTTGCGCAGCCCGCGGGCTTCTACAATCGACGAGGCGACGATTGGCGTAGTGATAGTTGGCGTCCCAGCGGCTGTCATGGTTTTGGTTTCTCCTCTGTGCCATCCCGGTGATCGTCTTTGAGAACGTCCGGTTGTCCCCCGCCGTTTGTGGCGGCGGCCTTGAGCAATTCTTCCGGCGTCAACCCGAGGCGCTGAATGGTGGCGCTGACCCGCGGCCACTCTTCGGCAAGAAAGCGCTGGCGTTCGCCTTGTAGCAGCAGATTTCGCGCTCCGGTATTGATAAACATGCCGCGACCTCGCCTGCTTTCGACCAGCTGCTCATCCACCAGCTGTTGATAGCCTTTTAAAACCGTGAGCGGATTCACCCTATATTCCGCCGCGACATTGCGCACCGAGGGCAGCGGATCGCCCTCTTTGAGCACGCCATCGAGTATCATCGCGACCACGCGGTCGCGAAGCTGGCGGTAAATCGGTTGATTGTCGTTCCACTCACGGTCCATAATGTTTTCCAGATAGTCTTGACCGGCGATACTCTACCGTCATTTTCTCCGTTGCAACTCGAAGTGCGCGTGGACTGGCTTGTCCCGAGGTTCCATGCAAGCATGGATTGTTTGGGATCAATTTTTTGATCAGTCCGTTTGTAAAGAAGAAGCGATCCCAACTTCCGGTTGGCGGACGCTCCGCTCCGCAGTGACTTCGGCTTCAACGCCTGACCAAGTCCACGCCTGCCAGATGATGACCGAGGTGGCTACAGTTTCGATCGTTGCGAAGAACAAGTACTCTGGCAAAGCAGGCGGCCTGCCCCATCCGGCCAGAGGCGGAACGAAGGTCAGGAAACCGTTTACAAGGGTCATGATGCCACCCGCGATGATATTCGCCAGCCGGTTCGCTCGAAACGGAAGCAGTCGACACGCCAGAATCATGGCGATGGGTATTTCCATCAAGACCGCTGAACCCATCAGAGCCCATGGGGGGAGAGGCTCGAATGGGTGGCGCGAGCCAGCCATAGCCCACAGGGCAAGAACGTCCGCATACAGGTAGTTCAATAACGCGAATATCCACAGTACAGACAACCGCTCCTTCGTGTCGCGCATGGCAACCTCCGTTTACATAATCGAATTCGAGTCACCTTATTTTCGGCGAAAAGGTTTCACTTAGTGCGTGTCAGGTCCACGTGCGCGTGCACTGGCTTGTCCCCGGGCTGCATGTAAGTCCAGTCCTCGGTGTGATGGTTGGCGTCGATCACGGTAAAAACGGCATGGTGCATGTGTCCATACTGGGTGCTGCCGGCGACGTCTAGAAACTCGAATTCCACCGTCTTCCCGTCCGGGGACATCTTGCCGGTCATGCGGGGCCGGTTTCCCGCGTCACAATAATGCGTCAAGAGCAGCCGGTCGTTGTCCAGATACAGCATGGTGATGGGATCGTCAGGCCTTCCTGCTCCAGTCATCTCATGCACGATGGCGTTGCCCATAGAGGTCACGCGCAACGAAGCCTGCACGTGCTTGTTGTCAATGTCGGGTTGAGGCGGTATCGCGGTCACGGTGCCTTCCCACGAACCTGCCAGGGTTTTCATTTGGGCGAAAGACTTTTGCGCCTCAGACTGGGCAAAAACAACGGTGGAGAGAGCCGCCAGAAAGGCGAGAGACAGCATTAAGCGAAGAGACTTCATGTTTACACTCCTTAAACTTCCTTGACTTCCAGTGGGTTGCGCGGGCGAACCCAATGTGGAGTACTGTTGTAGTTAACTATAACAGTATATTGAATGCAAGCTTTTTCTTGCTCTAGTTCCTTTTTTCTTTGAGTGTCGGCCGACCGGCAATGCGTCAGTCAATCCAACGATCGATTTTCCGCCGGATGCGCACGAGGCGAGGTTGATCGCCAGGGTCGCGGCACAGTCACGATCGAGATACACGCACGCCGACATCATTTGATGCTATAATCAGTGCCTGGAATTCTCATGAGAACCACGATTGCCCTAGATGACGATCTCGTCCGTGTCGCCCAAGAGTTCACTGGAGTGGCGGAGAAAACGGCGTTGATTCGCGAAGCGCTCAAGGCGCTTATCGAGCGGGAGAGCGCTCGGAGATTGGCTTCCCTGGGTGGGACCATGCCCGCGATGAAGAATATTCCGCGCCGCCGGGGCGGAGGGCATTGATCATTGATCCTCGCAGATACTTCGGTCTGGATCGACCATTTCCGCTCGGGCAATGCGGAGATGCGTGAGCAACTGAATCAGGGGAACATTGTGATTCATCCGTTTATCGTTGCGGAGCTTGCCCTGGGCTCGTTGCGAGAGCGCGCGAAGACGATTGCGCTGCTCGATCTTTTACCGCAGGTGCGGATGGCACAAATGGGCGAAGTGCGGCTGATGATCGAGGCTCGCCACTTGGATAGCCTCGGCATCGGTTTAGTTGACGCGCACCTGATCGCGTCTGTCTTTCTCGATTCGTCCATCCGCTTGTGGACGAAAGATAAGCGGCTGCGCAAGGCCGCTGAAGGCCTGGGGATTCACGCTGGTCTGGCTTAAGGGCGGGAACTCCTCTTGGTGGCGCTGCCCTAGGAGCGTTACGAACGCCCTTGACATACCATCTGCCGCGGAAAGAGTATTCCGCATACTGTTGTGGAGGTTCAAATGCCGACTGTTGAGGAAATCAACTCCCGCCTGGCTCAAGTCGTCGACAATGGGTATCAAAATTTTAATCAGGAGCTGAATAGTTTCCATGCGAATCCAGCCAACAATCCAGTGGCCGTTGAGATGTTTCTGAATCGAGTCGATCAGTACGCAATGCTCTTCTGGGGCTATGAGTGCGTAACCCGGGGGCTAGGTACGGCCTCGGCCAATCAGATTGAGGAGGTGGTGCGGATGCGCGCGATGGTCGACGGTGCCCAACAGCAGACTCAGAATTTGCTCAATCATTGGTTTCAAGCGCAGAGCAATTATCAGATGCCGGTCGGGGGCCAGAATGCGGTCGAAGACTTCGGCTCCTATCAGACTAAGATTAACGCGGAAGTGATGGCCAAGCGGCAGCAGATGTTTAATTTACACGAATCGGTTGCGCGAGCTCACCCAGGGCGGCATTCCGTTCGTGCAAGCTCAGATCCTTGCCAGACAAGAAACTGGGTACACGGGCTGAGCGGGCCTTATATATATACGACTTCGCCCAGTCGTTGGCCGACCAAGGTCAAAATCAAAATCAGAGACGACGGACAGGAGTGTCCGTCCCACACGCGCTTTTCTTAGAATGTCCGGCGGAAGAGCCAGAACAGCATTCCTGATAGACACATGGCCACCGGCAGTGTCAGCACCCAGGCCAGACCCAGGTTGCGAACTGTGGACCACTGAATGCCGGAGTGGTTGGCGGCCATGGTGCCGGCAATGCCGGAGGAAAGCACGTGGGTGGTGCTGACCGGCAGACCAAAGCCGTCGGCGGCGCCAATCGTGGCCATGGCGGTGATTTCGGCAACCGCTCCCTGAGCGTAGGTGAGGTGGCTCTTGCCGATTTTTTCTCCTACGGTTACCACGATGCGCTTCCAGCCAACCATCGTGCCGAGGCCAAGAGCCATGGCTACGGCCACCTTTACCCAGAGAGGAATGAAGCGGGTGGAGTGGTCGATGTGCTTTTTGTAGTTGCCGAGGACGGCTGTATCGGCGGCGTTAAAGGTCGGCTTGCTGCTCTTCTGCATGAGACGAATCGATTCGCTGACCAGATACATGTCATTGCGGAAGTTGCGAACCTGGTCGTTGGGAATGTTCTTCATCTCTTTGTAGAGAGAAGTTTCGTTGCCGATGTCGTTGACCATGGTCCGCAGGGCGAGCATGGTGTTGGGCGTGAAATTCCTGTCGCGAATGTATTGCGTGACGTCCTCGTGAGGGTCGCCGACTGCGGCGTTCGGGCTCACATAGGTGCTGAGAGTGTCGGCGGCTTGCTGGGAGACGGCGATGAAATCCTGCGAATCCTTGTAAGTGATGGCATGGTTGAGCGCGTAGGCGGTGGGCACGGTACCGATCAGAATTAACATGATCAGGCCCATACCTTTTTGACCGTCGTTCGAACCGTGGAAGAAGCTGACGCCGGTGCAGGTGAGAATCAGCAGGCAGCGGATATAAAATGGCGGCGGCTCAGCGCCTTCGGGAGCCTTGTAAAGCTTCGGATCTTTAATTAGAGCCTTGGCCAGCAGCAAAAGCAGCGCGGCGCATCCAAAGCCGACGATGGGCGAGAGCAGCAGCGACTTGCCGATGTTGGCGGCCTGGCCCCAATCCACACCGCTGGTGCCGGTTTTGGGTGACATGAGTTGGTTGGCGATACCGACTCCGATCACGGAGCCGATCAGCGTATGCGAACTCGATGCTGGCAGTCCGAAGTACCAGGTGCCCAGATTCCACAGAATCGCCGACACGAGCAAGGCGAAGACCATGGCGAATCCGGCCTTGCTGCCTACTTGTAGAATCAGTTCGACCGGTAGCAGGGAGACGATGGCGAAAGCGACGAGGCCGCTAGAGGCTAGCACGCCGAGGAAGTTCCAGAAGCCGGACCAGACCACGGCGATGTGCGGCTCAAGCGAGTGAGTATAAATGACCGTGGCCACGGCGTTCGCGGTATCGTGGAAGCCGTTGACGAACTCGAAGCCGAGGGCCACCAGCAAAGCGATCCCCAGTAGCAGGTAGGGGAGAAAAGACTCACTGTGAACCGCCGACAAATCGTGCAGCAGGCTTGAGCCGGCGTAGGCAACGCCGATGACCAGCACAACTCCGAAAACCAGCACGCCGAGTTTCCCCGGCGAGCGGGAAAGTTTCTGGTCCAGTAAAGTGGGAGGCGCGGTCGGCGTCGCGGTGGCCATTAAGTTACTCCTCGGATAGGGCGCGGATTAGAATCGGCAGTCAGTGCCAAAGACCGAAACTATACGGAAGTATTGTTACGGGAGTGTGAAAAGGCAGTAGCCAGTGGCCAGTGGCCAGCACAAGCAACTAGCAACTCGGCTTATTGGTTACAATGGACGATTCGTCTGTCCGAATAGTTGATTGTGGAGACGAAGGACACTTTGGAACCGTCGAAGGACAAACATAACGGGTCAAACAGCGCCTCCCCCGCTGATCTGGCAGCGCCTGCTCCCACCGTGTATTGGCGGGTCGAGGGCAGCCTGCTGGATCTGACGGTGGTCGAGCCCGTGGCTTTCTTCACCTGGAATGCGCAGACCTTTGCGGAGCGCTTTCGGCGGCGGGGCCTAATTTTCCTGATGGCGATTTTGCGTCCGTTTCTGTATTCGACGAACCGTAAATTTGCGACGCGCGTGGTGCATACTGCGTTGCGCGGAGTGACCCGGGACCGGCTCGATCTGCTCGGGGAAGAATATTTCCAATACAAACTGAAGCCGCGCCTCAAGGCCCATGGAGTTGCGCGGGTGCAGGAGTTGCTGCGTTCGGGCGCGGACGTGGTTCTCGTGAGCCAGGGTTTGGAGCACGTAATGAAGCCGCTGGCGATGGATCTTGGCGTCCGGCGCGTAGTGGCAAACCGTCTGGAATTTCGCGACGGCGTGGCCACCGGGCGTTTGCTCGCGCCCGTGATTCGGCCGCGCGGAGGATTCGCTCTCATTCAGGAACAGAGTCCAGACGGGCGTAAAGCGCCGAAGACGCTAGCCCGGCAATTGGATATCACGGTGGAGGCGCTGCGCGAGGCCGTGATCAGTTCAGGCCGCGAGTCGGCGCTGCAGGAGCGCCCGATTGTGCATTTTGAAGGGCAGCGGCAGGCGGCGGATTTTTCTGTGCGGCGCGCTTTTTCCGGCAAACACGTGCTGCTGATCGGCGTCACCGGCTTTATTGGGAAAGTATGGCTGGCGAATACGCTGATGGAATTGCCGGAGATCGGGCGAATCTATCTGCTGATCCGGCGGCAGAAGTCGAATCCGGCCCAGCGGCGCTTCGAAAAAATCGTAGAGGAATCGCCCGTCTTCGATCCGCTCTTTGAAAAGTACGGCGCCAGTTTGGGCGATTATCTGCGCGACAAGGTTGAGGTCGTTGAGGGCGACGTCACGAAACCGGGGTTGGGTTTGAATGCGGAAGCGGCGCGGAGGCTGCAAAGAAATCTTGATCTGATTATGAACAGTTCGGGGCTCACCGACTTCAATCCGGATCTGCGCGACGCGCTGACCACCAATACCGATGCGGCGATGAACATCCTCGAGTTCGTACGCGGCACCGATCATGCCGGCCTGCTGCATTTGTCGACGTGCTATGTTGCGGGCGAGCGCGACGGCCGGGTGGCTGAAAAACTGATTCCGAATTACACGCCGCACCGCGTGCCCGGCTTTGATGCCGAACAGGAATGGCAATCGCTCCGCAATTTAATTGCGCAGGCGGAAGCGCAAGCCGAAGGAGCAGAGGTTACTGCCGGGCTGCGCTTGCAATCTTTGGCGAAGGAGCACGCCGCGAAGGAATTGCAGGGAGCGGCTCTGGAAAACCAGATTCGCAAGAATCGCATTCGCTGGCTCAAGACTTTTTTAACGGAAGCCGGCACGCGTCGCGCAAAGGAACTGGGCTGGCCGAATACCTATACGTTGACCAAGAGCCTGGCTGAGTCGCTGATCGTGAAACATGGCTCGGGGCTTCCCATCGCGGTGGTCCGTCCCGCCATTGTGGAGACTTCGGTCGCGAAGCCATTTCTCGGGTGGAATGAAGGTATCAACACCTCGGCCTCCCTCTCTTACCTGCTTGGAACCTACTTCCGGCAATTACCTTCGAATGAAAGCAAGCGGCTGGATATCATTCCGGTAGACGCGGTGTGCGATGGCATGACGCTGATTGCGGCGGCGATTATTGAACGGCGGCACGATCCGCTGTATCAACTGGCGACTTCGGCAACAAATCCTTGTGACATGGGCCGGTCGATTGAGTTGACTTCGCTCGCGCACCGCAAACATTACCGGGCGCAGGAAGGCTTGGAATCCTGGCTACGGCTGCGCTTCGATGCAATCCCGGTCTCAAAGACCCGCTACCAGCGCATGTCCGCGCCGGCGCAAAAGGCAATTGTGAAATCGATTCAGCGCATCATGTCGCCGCTGCCGCTCAAGAAAACGCCGTTGGTGAAGACGGAGAGAAACTTGGAGCGCGTGGAAAAATTGATCGAACTGTTCGAGCCCTTCATTCTTTTCAACGAGCACGATTTCGCGGCCGACAATGTCGAGAAATTGTCCCAGGCTTTGGTCGAGAGTGAGCGCGAAGAATTTGGCTACAAAGCGCGCGTGCTCGACTGGTGGGATTATTGGATCAATGTGCATATTCCGGCGCTGCGCAAGTGGACGTATCCGTTGATCGAGGGGCGGCCACTGGAAGCGCGTCCGGCGCGGAGTTTGCAGAACGGCGAAACTGTGAAGACAGGGACGTAAATGGCGATATTTTTGACTGGATCTACGGGATACATCGGCGCGCACGTGGCGGCCAACTTGATGCGCGATCACGGCGCCGCGTTGAATGTGCTGGTGCGGGCGCGGGATGTGGCCGATGCGGAAGCCCGCTTGTGGCAGGCTTTGCAATTGCATCTCGACTTCCCGCAGTTTTATGAATATCTCCAGACCCGGGTGCGCGTGTTTCGCGGAGACTTGACCGATCCCGGCTTCGGACTGAACCGCGACGAATACGATCGGCTGGTCCACACCACTGATTCCGTGGTTCACTGTGCGGCCTCGCTGAACCGCAAATCCGAAAAAAGCTGCCTGAATGTGAATCTGCGCGGCACTTTGGAAGTGCTCACGCTGGCGCGGCATATCGAGCACTACCACGGTCTGCGGCGCTTCAGCCAGGTGAGCACGGTCGCGGTCGCGGGGAAACGGCAGAATGAACTCGTGACCGAGGATCGCTCGATCGATTGGGAGCGCTCGGACTACGACCCCTACGCGCGCACGAAGAAATTCTGCGAGCACATGATGCGCGTACTGCTGCCGGAGACTCCCAAGCTGATTTTTCGTCCCAGTATTGTGCTTGGTGACAGCCGTTACGCCGAGACCACGCAATTCGACATGGTGAAGGCGTTTGTCTTTCTGGCGGGTTTGCCCGCGCTGCCTTTTCGCTCAACTGACAAAATCGATATCGTGAACGTCGATTTTGTGGCCGACGCGATCGCGACTCTTCACCAGAAAGACCGGCCTGAGTACGATACCTATCATCTGTCTTCGGGAGTGGGGTCGCAGACTTTCCGCGAGATTACGCAAGCGCTGGCGAAGGCGCAGAGTAAGCGTGCGCCGGTGTTTGTGCCGGTGGTGGAGCGCCCGTTCTCAGGCTCGGTGAATTTTCTGGCCAACCGCCAGGGCGCGATCGGAAAAGTCGCGTCGCTGATGAAAGTGTTCATGCCTTATCTGCTGTGGAACACCGTGTTTGATAACACGCGTGTGACGACGGAACTGGGCAGGCGCCCGGTTCCATTTTCCGAGTATTGCTATCCGCTACTCAAGTTCAGCAGCGCAAATCAGTTCGCGTTTAAGTATCGTCCATGGCCTACGACTGCAGGAGGAACCGCAGCATGATGGATTTCATTCTGGAGGCCTGGGTTAGCACTTCCATCGAGCGCGCAAAGGCCGGCTGGATGCTCGGCGAGGGCGAGCGCTGGAAGCCGGGCGATAAACTCAAGCTGTTATTCGCGGGTTACAACGGCACCCGCAACATGGGGTCGGACGTGCGCGTAGAAGAGATGCTGCGGCAGATCCGGCATATTCTGGGCGCAGAGCGTGTTGACTTCAGCGTGATGAGCCAGAATTTCGATTTTTCTCGAGGCTATTTCGAGGGCACCAAGCAGGTGCATCTGCCGGATATTTTCCCTCCGTTTCTTGCCAGTGAAGTTCCGAAGCACGATGGAGTAGTGGCCTGCGAAGGTTCGATGTTCAAGAGCAAGTTCGCCAACGCGCTCACCACTATGATGATTGGGTCGCTGGGCATTGCGGCGGCGCAGAATAAATTGTCCGTAGGCTATGGCGCGGAAGCGGGACATATGGATTCCCTGGTGGCGAAAATGTGCGGGCGGTATTGCCGGAGTTCGTTTGTGATTACGCGCAATGAAGAATCGCGAACGGTGCTGCGCGAACTCGGAGTGCCCACAGAGTTGGGCACCGACACCGCATGGACATTCGATCCGCGTCCGCCGGAATACGGGCAGAGCGTGCTTAAAAAACTTGGCTGGGACGGGCGAACGCCGGTGCTGGTGGTGTGCCCAATTAATCCCTTTGAGTGGCCTGTGAAGGCGTCGGTGGCAAAATACGCGGCGCGCACGTTGACCGGCGCCTACAAAGAAAGCCACTATCGCACCGTCTACTTTCACAACTCGGGGCCGGCGGCAGAGCAGGCCTACAAAAAGTATTGGACTGCGATTGCAAACGCCGTCGATGCTTTCCGCAAGAAGAGAAATGTTTTCGTAATTCTGGCGGCGACGGAGCGCCTGGACGCTCGTCCGGCGAAACGAATCTCGGAAAAGCTAGGCGGCGTTCCGGTTCTCACATCGGACGACTACAACATGTATGAACTGGTCAGCATTTTGCGGTCCTGCAACATGATGGCCTCGTCACGCTATCACGGAATCGTGACTTCGATGCCAGGGCTTGTGCCTTCGGCAGGAATTACGATGGATGAACGCATTCGAAATTTAATGCGGGAGCGCGGGCATCAGGATCTGCTGATGACGGTGGATGACCCGGAACTCGAAGGAAAATTGCTGGCGGCTCTCGAGAAACTGAGCCAGGAAGGCGAGACGATTGCCACCGCAATTGCGCAGACCGTGGTGCGGAATCTCAAGGTGATGGCGCGCATGGGCGTGTATTTCGAGGAGGAAGTTCAGCGACGGTATCCGGAGTTTGAAACGCGCCGCGGAGAGTGGAGTTGGGAAGATTACTTGCCGCCGATGAACAGGAGTCTGCGGGAGTTGGTGGCGGCTTACAACTAGAAGTTACGTCAAAAGCTTCTGACCGCAAAAGACGCGGAGGATGCGCGAAGGTCGCTAAGAACCTGACTGTTTCTGCAACCCAACTTTGAGTTCATCCATTCCATTTATCGGAGAGATTTTTTCGCAGCTGCAGGCCGCTGCGGATATGCGTATTCTCGCCGAGATCCACGACGGGCAAGTCAGTGGCGTTACTGGAAGCGAGCTTCTGGAGTTAATTCGCAAAGCGCGGACTTTCATCGCCTCAAGAGGCCTGAAGAAGAACGACCGCTGCGGCCTGCTTGCAGCCAACAGCATTCGCTGGGTGGCCATGGATCTGGCGCTTATGGCCGAAGGGCTGATCGTCGTACCGCTATATTCGCGGCAAGCGCCGGCGGAGTTGGTCGCCATGATGAAAGACTGCACGCCGTCGCTGCTCTGCTGTGGCGACGCCGCCTTGAGAGATGCGATTGCGGGGAGTTGGAGTGAGGCGCCGCCGCAGTTTTTATTCGACGAGATTTTTGCGGGCGTCGATGGAGTGCAATTAGATCGTCCCCAGATGGGCAAAGACAGCCCGGTGACGATTATTTATACCTCTGGAACGTCGGGTGAAGCGAAGGGCGTCGTGCTGACTGCAGCAAACGTGGGCTTCATGCTGGAGCGGACGGCGGAGCGGCTTAGCCAGTTGATGTCCGGTTCGTCTTCCGAAGAAGGCGGTCAGGATCGGATCTTCCATTACTTGCCCTTCACCTTCGCGGCTTCTTGGATTGCCTTGCTGACTTTTCTGAAGCGGCGCAGTCTGGTCACGATCAACATGGATCTGACGAAGATCGCGAATGATATGCGGACAGTGGCTCCTGATTATTTTCTGAACGTGCCGCAGTTGCTGGAACGCATGCGGCGCGCGGTCGACGAACAACTCTGGCAGACGGGTGGTATCGCGCAGGCGATTTATGGGCGCGCGAAGGGCGCGTGGGCACGTAAGCAGGAGGATCGTCCCGACGCCGGAGATGCCATGTGGCTGAGAATGGCCGAATGGCTGGTGTTTCCCGCCATCCGAAAAAAGATGATCGGAGGAAATCTCAAGGCGTTAATCTGTGGTTCGGCGCCTTTAACGGCTGAGACGCAACTTTACTTCATGATGCTGGGCATCCGCGTTTTGCAAGTGTACGGTCTCACCGAGACCACCGCGATCTGTACTATGGACGATCCGAATCAGGTTGAGGTCGGGCGCGTGGGGCCAGCCATTCCGGGCATCGAGATGAGGCTGGGAGAAAACGATGAGATCGTGGTGCGCGGGCCCAATGTTTTTCCCGGATACTGGAATCGCCCTGGGCAAACCGCCGAGGCGTTGCGCGATGGATGGTTTCATACCGGCGATCAGGGCGAAGTGAATGCGGCCGGAAACTGGCGGATTGCGGGCCGCATGAAGAATCTGATTGTATTGGGATCGGGGCATAAGATTTCTCCTGAGCCGATCGAAAGCGCCATCATGAAGGTTCTTCCAGGAGCGCAGCAAGTTGTGATCGTAGGAGACGGGCGCGGATACCTGTCGGCGATCGTGACCGGAAGTGTGAAGGCCGAAGAGGTGCAAGCCGCGCTCGATGCCGGGAATCTCGAGCTGCCGCACTACAAGCAGGTGCGAGCATTCGTGGTGCAGTCGGAAGCATTTTCCGTCGAGAATGGAGCTTTAACCGCCAATGGAAAGCTGAAGCGCGATGTGATTGCGGCGCGAATGAAAAACGAGATCGATGAGATGTATCGGGTAAAGCAAGCGGTATAAAGCTGGCGAGATTGCCGGGAAAATTGTTCAACTGCGAAGGATATTGAGTGCACGAAGGCCGAGCCGGATCGAATGTGATGGAGCAAAGCGCTGGAAAATCGCGAGCCCTCTCCTGGACTGTTGCAGACGGCGTCATTGAATTAGCGCTGCATCATGGACCGTGCAACGAGATCGGATCGGAGTCGCTGGCCGAGTTGGAGAAATTCGCCGTGGCGCTCGAGAGTCTGCAGACCGAGGCGCACGCGCTCATTATTTACAGCGGGATGAAGCCGGGATTTTGTGCTGGAGCCGATTTACGTGAGCTCTACCGGCGGTCGGAGTCCATGGAGAAGTCCGACGCAGTTAAAGGGGTGCGCGACTTTCTGGAGAGGATTCACCTGGTTGTGAATCTGATCGATGCCACGCCCTTGACCACGATTGCCGCGGTGCACGGTGTAACCTTTGGCGGAGGCTTCGAGCTGGCTTTGGCTTGCGATTTGATTATCGCCGACAAGATGACGCGTTTTTGTTTTCCGGAGCTGCGGTTGGGATTGATTCCTGGGTTCGGCGGGATTCCTCGGCTGAAGCGGGATTTGGGCAATGCGGTTGTGCGAGACTTGCTATTGACCGGGCGCAGTATCAACGCGAACAAAGCGCAGCAGATCGGGTTGGTGAGCCAGGTCGTAGGCGAAGGCGAGGCGTTGCGAGTGGCGCGGGCTACAGCGATGCAGCTTGGCAAGTTTGATCGTGCGACGGCAGCCGCGGCGAAAGCTTTCATCAAACCCATTCCTCACGAGGAGTTACGGCGCGAGATCGACATTTTCTGCGAGCTGTTTGCGCGGCCGGCGGTGCAGGCTGGGTTGCGGAGGTTTGTAGAGTGCACCGACGCGCTGCCTTACTTGCCTTAGTTAGTACCCAGTACCCAGTACCTAGTGCCGAGTCACAGTACCGAGAGCACAAAGCAGGTTCCTCACTGGGGTTTTCAGCCCGGTTCGGAATGACAAAACTTGATATGGGGTTTCATTTTCGATGGCTACTGCCGATCAAACGCTCCACGAAATACTGAATCTTGCGGCGGCGCACTTCAAGGTGCCGCGCGAAAAATTGAGCCCCGACGATGACTTTTTCAAGACTTTAGGGATTGACAGCCTGCAGACTCTTGATTTGCTCACCAAGCTCGAGAATCATTTTCGCGTTGAACTTCCAGATTACGAGTTGCAGGGAGTTTCTGACTTCCGCACACTGGCGGGAAAAATTCAGGCGCGGCTCTAGAAAATCTTCAGATCGGCGCAGTTTTGACTGTTACTTCAGCTTATGCCGGTAGCCAACTCATTAACAAAGAATTCTTCTTGTCCCTGTGCCTCTGTGGTGAAATAAGTCTCGAATGCTTGACCTGCAAAAATACAGCTGTCTGGGCGCGGCTTTGCGCGACGCGCTAGAACGTTTCGGCCAGGAAACCTGCGTCATCGAAGCCGATCGCGACCGCGAGAAAACTCGCCTTACCTACTCCGATTTCAAAGAGATCAGCCTGCCGCTGGCGCGGGCGCTCGAAGATGCCGACTTCGATCCCGGGGATCGCGCTGCCATTCTGATGACCAATCAGTCGAAGTGGCTGATTTCGGCGTATGCGATTTTCTACAGCGGCGGCGTGCTGGTGCCGTTGGATTACAAGCTTACCGCGACCGAGCAATTGCAACTGCTCGAGCACTCGAAGGCCAAGATACTCATCGTTGAATATTATCTCTGGCGCGCGATCGCGCAGGCGCCGGAGTTTCACAATATCAAGACCAAGTTTGTACTGGTGACGGAGGCGCCGCTGGGGGCGGATCTGGCGGGTGCCTTCCGCTGGGAAGACTTCAAACGCAAAGGCGCACCCGATTTCGTGATGCGGGAGCGGGAAGACGCGGCGTGCATTGTGTATTCGTCGGGCACCGGCGGGCGTCCCAAAGGCTGCGTCTTGACCCATGAAAATTATCTGGAGCAGTGCCGGGCGCTGACCGCGTGGTATCCGTTTTGGCCGGGAGTACGTTACCTAAGCATTTTGCCGACGAATCACGCTATCGATTTCATGGTGGGATTTATTGGGCCGTTCGTGTGCGGAGCGTGCGTGGTGCATTTGCGGACGCTGCGCCCGGAGTTTGTGCGCGATGCCTTTGTACGCTACCGGATTACTTACGTCTCGCTCGTGCCCATGATCGTGAAAAACCTGGAGCGCGGTTTGCGGGCAAAGTTCGACGAACTGCCGGGGTGGAAGCACGCGCTGCTCAATCGAATGATCGGACTCAATAAACTGCTTACGCGTGGCCGTCCGCGAGTCAAATTGAGCCGAATGTTGTTGGGACAGGTGCATCGTGCCTTTGGCGGAGAATTGCTGGCGCTGATCACGGGCGGAGCGTTCATGGAACCTTCCACCATGCAGTTTTTTTATGACCTGGGGATTCCCGTGGTTAACGGATATGGTCTCACCGAGGCGGGAACGGCGCTCACTCTGAACGATCTGAAACCTTTTCGCGCGGATACAGTTGGCAAGCCGCTGCCAGGAGTCGAACTGCGCGTGCTCAATCCGAACGAAGAGGGAATCGGCGAAGTTACGGCGCGCAGCAAGACCGTGATGTCCCATTATCTCGACGACAACGAGTTGACTCTTGAAACCATCGTGGATGGCTGGCTTCTGACGGGCGATCTGGGGCGGTTCGATCAAAGCGGACATCTGCAACTCTTCGGTCGCAAGAAAAACATGATCGTCACCGAAGGTGGCAAGAATATTTATCCGGAGGATATCGAAACCGCGTTCGACGGGCTGGGAGTGAAGGAATACTGCGTGTTCGCGGCGAACTATGTGTGGCCTGGGAAAACGCCTGGGCGGGAGATGCTGGTGATGGCGCTGCGGCTGGAGCAGAATCAGCGCTTCGACAGCGCATTGCTGGGCGAGATAGTGGAGCGTAACCGGCGGCTGCCCGATTTCAAGCGCGTGGGCGGCTATTTTATTTGCGACAAAGATTTTCCGCGGACCGCTTCGATGAAGATCAAGCGGCAGGCACTGGCGGAGCAGATCAGACAATCTCTTGAGCGGTCGGCGGTGGTGGAGTTGTGACTGCTCAGGCATCGTACCTCGCCATTGTCAATCCCAACGCGGGCGGGGGCCGGGCTCGCAAGCTGCTCGGCCCGGCGCTGGAGCGCCTGCGAATTGGCGGTGTGGCGCTCGACGTGGCTGAGACGGGCCAGCCCGGAGATGCGACGCAAATTGCACGCGAGGCTTACCGGCAGGGCCGGCGTAAATTTATTTCCGTGGGCGGCGATGGAACTTCATACGAGATCGTAAATGGCTTATTTCCCGAGGCAGCCACGAGCGAGCGTCCGACTCTCGGATTTCTTCCGTTAGGAACCGGAAATTCCTTTCTGCGCGACTTCAGTCACCGGGGCGTTGAGCACGCGATCGAGGCTCTGATCGCAGGAAAGACTCAGAGTTGCGACGTGCTGCGACTGCGGCATCGTGCGGGTACGATCTATTACATCAATCTGTTAAGCGTTGGGTTTCCTGCCGATGTGGCCACATTGCGAGCGCGGCGTTTCAGCGCGCACGGGGAACTGGGCTACGTCATTTCAATTTTTCTGGGTCTTGCCCGATTGCACAGGCGGCCGTTCCCGGTGCGAGTGGATGCGGACGCGGAATTTGACCGTCGCCCCTGTTTATTCCTCACCTTTAACAACAGCAAGTTTACCGGCGGCACGATGATGATCGCTCCTAAAGCCGAGGTGAACAGCGGGCTGATTGAATACGTGCGCTGGGGACCGATCGGGCGCCTGGGTCTGATACGAAACCTGCCGAAGCTATACGATGGTACCCATATCGATCATCCGCAGGCCGAACGCAAAGCGGCGAGAAGAGTGGAATTTGATTTAGGTGAACCGGTTGACGTTATGGTTGATGGCGAAGTTTTCACGCTGCGCTGCGAAGAACTCGACGTGCTGCCCGGGGCGCTGGACGTGGTGGCATGAGCGCATGATATAAAAAGTGGATCATGTCAGAAGAACGACGTAAGCGCCATCGGCAGCGGGACGGACACTCCGAACCTAGGATGCCCCCGAAGAAGAAGTTGATGTGGGGCGGCATCGCTCTGGCTCTCGTCGCGGCATACGCCGCGTGGTGGTATTACGTCAATCATCGGTACGACGCCTTCGCAAAGTGTCTAGCCTCGAACCACGCCAAGATGTACGGATTGTACTGGTGCCCGCACTGCGCGGAGCAGAAAGCAATGTTCGGCAAAGCGTTTCAATATGTTCCGTACGTGGAGTGTGCGATCAAGGGGACGAACGACCTCGCGCCCGAGTGCAAAGCGGCCGGGGTGAAGTTGTTTCCGAGTTGGCAGTTCGGTTCAAATCCACCGGTACCGGCGGTCTTTCCCTTGAACGAGCTCGGCGACAAAACCGGGTGTAGTGTGCCGTGAGCGACGCAACCGGAATTCAGGCAGATGCTTCGGGCGTAACCTCCAGCCGGGCGAATCAAGTTTTATTTTTGTCAATCGCGATTTTGGCAGTTGCCGGGATGGCCGTCTCGGGTGTTTCGCTGCAGCGGCACTATGCCAAGTCAGCATCAAGCTTTTGCGATCTCGGAGAGAAATTCAATTGCGACATCGTGAACCGCAGCGAGTACTCGAGTGTGATGGGGATTCCAGTTGCGGGCATCGGAGTCGTGGGATACGGGCTACTTCTAGTGCTGGCGACGGCTTACCGGTCGCGGGCGAAGACTCCGATGCGCCTGCTGGCGGCCGCTGCGGCAGGGCTGGCCTTCGCGCTGTATCTGACTTACGTCGAGGGTTTCGTGCTCGACACGTGGTGTATTTTATGCCTTAGTTCGCTGGGCCTGATCGCAATCATCACCCTGCTGGCCGGCGTAGCGAAGGTGCGGACGTAGATGATTTTCCGCGATCCCATCTTCCGCAATCCCAGCGTCGTACTCGCCTGATGGGAAAGATCCTAACGTCAAGAGTTGGGGCGCAAGAAGTTTCTCAGGTGATCCGCGCCGGCGGAGCTACCGGCGATCTTCGCCTGCACCAGGTTTCGAGCCGCATTTTCCGTAATACGCGTTTTCTACGAGTGTGGCTGCCGCCGGGATATGACGAGGCGCAGAATGCAGCGCGCCGCTATCCGGTTCTCTATTTGAATGACGGGCAGAATCTCTTCGAGCCTTCAACCTCTTTCACCGGCGTCGAGTGGGGAGTCGACGAGACCGCGGATCGTCTGATACGCGAGAACGCCATCTCGCCGATGATTTTCGTCGGAATCGACAATACAGGAAAAGACCGTCTGCGCGAATACATGCCACACCGATCCATGCATCCCAGGATGCTGCGCGTGCAGGGGAAATATTATCCGAAGTTCCTGATGAACGAAGTCATGCCGTTTGTCGAGGCGCACTATCGGGTTGCGACTGGACCGGAAAATACTGGGTTGGGCGGATCGTCGCTGGGAGGGCTGATTGCGCTTTATACGGCGATCGTCCAACCGGAGTTGATTGGGCGGCTGCTGCTCGAGAGCCCTTCGCTGTGGGCGTCGAACCGGCAAATTATAAAAGACAGCCGCGCGGTGAGGATTTGGCCAGAGCGCATTTTTCTTGCGGTTGGGACGGGAGAAGCTGGTAGCCCCGAACGCAGCCGCACGGTGGTCGACGATGTGCGAGAGTTCTCTGCGATCGTGCGGCGGGCGGTGCTCAGCGAACAGCGATTGCGATTGGTGATACAAGAGGGCGCAGGCCACAACGAGTCGGCCTGGGCGGGGCGCTTTCCGGAAGCGCTGCAATTCTTGTTCGGGCCGTAGCGTCGAATCAAGAATTCCCAGTCAAAGATATTTCGCCCGCGGAATCTCCTCCCAGATTCCACAGCACATATAAGAGAGTCGCCATCACGATGACGGAGAGTTGAAGGTGCGTCCAGCGCGCAAGCGGGCCGAACAGGGGAAGCGCGAAGGTGAGGTACAGAAGAACTTTGAGGCGAGGCGTGGCTTGATAGTTCGGGCTTGCGGCGACCCAGTCGGACATTAGTAGGAATGCGGGCGCGAGAATTACGAGATCGTAAACGGTAAGGTGCGGCGACAGCAGAATGCTTGCCAGTAGCAGGGCCGAATAGCGGAGAGATAATGGAAGGGCGCTTCGCCAGCAGGCGACCGCTAAAGCTGCTACGAGTATTGCGGACAAGAGATAAAGCGCTAAAGAAACCGTCGGCCGGGGAATGAGCATGGACCAAAACGTCCGCAGGCAGTGCGTTTGGTAGGGCTTGGGCTCGAGTAGTGGGATTAGGCTGGGCGCATTCAGCATGCTGTGAACCCATTGGCGAATGGGGTCGACGCCGTAGTAAAGAAGTGCTGCGACGATCTGGGCGGCTGACGAGAGTATCGCCCCAGCGACCATCCTCCACTGCAGAGTAATCACAAACACGGCTGCTACGGCCAATGCGAGTTGCGGTTTGAAAATGAGGCTCCCAAGAGCAAGTCCCGCCAGGAAGTCGCGCTTCGCTTTCAGAGCCATGAAAGCTGCAGTGAAGCAGGCGAGGGCGAGCGCGGAAGTCTGTCCCCATGCGATTAGGTGCCAGAAGGCGGGGAAGGCAAGCGCGATAACGACAGTGGTCAGCTTATAGCTGTATAGACTGGGGCAAGCGCGCCAGATCGCATAACAGCAAAAACCGTAAAGCAACGAACTCGACAGAAGCCAGAGGGTCAATGCCCACGGATAGGACCACAGGGCAAAAGGCGCGAACAAAATCGAGACTTGCGGAGGATAGAGCGGCAAGTAACGAATGCCCGCTGCTGCCGGCACGCGCTGCGCCGAGAGTTCTGATTGTGCTTCCATGTTGTAAAGGTCCGCTCCGCGGTGATCGAGAGCGAGCGAGCCCAAGGTGTAGAGATGCAGGAAGTCAGTGCCCTTTAGATTGCTGGCTCGATCAAGCAATCCGGGTGTCGCCATATTCCACACATAGACAGACCACAGGCACGCAGCGAGGATCAGTCCGTGCGCGCGCATGCGCCTGGCCGTGAGCCACGAAGCGGCTTTCATAATTGGCGTAGAAGTCGGCATGGCCTGAAAGGGATCAATGGACCTGACCTGCAATCTCCCCCGCTCGCAGTGGGTGCACGCAGACGTCGCCGTGATTTGGATAGCGCGAACTTGAACAGAGAAAAATGAGAGAGATGGGAAGATCTCGAGGGCGCACGACGTAAGTGCCGCTCGCTATCGCATCCACATCAGCGGCGCTGTCCAGGACGATTTGATTCTCTGCCGCTACCCGCACCCGAAACTGTCCTGAAGACGGTTCGTAGTTGCCGTAACTAAAGCAGCGGCCGATGCAGGCTCGATCGAGATCGTGCTGGAAGTTAAGGGAAGGCAACGTCCGTGAATGCAGAGAACTTATGACCCGCTGCCCAGCAGGCAAGCCGGCAACAACCGCGTCAATCCGCTCCTCTAGTCGATTGAGTTTGCGATTGTCCGTGTAGAGAAGTGCGAAGAACAATATCGTTACACCGACCAAAGAAATTCTGACAAATCGGTTCGCAGGAGCAGCAGTTACGATGGCGCACATCAGCAGTGCAGCCGCGAGCGACAGGCGGTCGGTGATATTGCCAAACGCACGAGCAAATGCTGGAAGGACGATAACGTCCGGAATCAGCAACACCGCCGCTGCATTTAACAGCCAAAGCTGAAATGGAATTCCCGAAAAAAATTCCGCCAGCCCCGTATTTTTAATGAGACTTCGCAACAGGATCCACTCAATGGAAAGAAAACCGGCGAACGGCAGCTCGTACTTCCAGTCAAAAAGCTTCAGCTGATCTGCTCCTGAGATGAAAAACAATTGCCGCGGAGACCAGGAATACGAGTAGCGATGGGTGAGAATATACCGCGCGGTGAGAAGAGCGGCCACTCCTGAAGCGAGAACGAGAAAACGTCGATGTCCAGCAACTCGACTGGCAACCTCGATGTAAGCCGCGGTCCCCACCGCCCACAGGACGGGAAAGGGATGAGCCGTCCAAGCCACGATGAGGATGGGTAAAGCCAAGAGGCGAATGTAAATTTCTCATCCGTGTCTCCATAAATCGCAAGCGACCACAGGCAGAGCCCCATCGATAAGAAAAAATTGAAGAACCCCATGTGAAAGATGAACCCATAGGAAAGCATCGCAACACAGGGCGCGGCGATCCACCACTTTTTCGGAGAAGCGCTCGCTGACGACCGAACAGCGAAGCCTTTCTGAAAACGAAAGACAAAGAGGACCGCGCCCCATCCGAAGATGAGCACGGAGATGGCGACTGCGATTTTTTGAGCAAGATCCGGACCGACGCGGCCGAGCAACCATTCCAACATTAGATCGAAAAGGATGTTATTGGATTGGGACGAAATCCACAGCCCCGGCGCGGCACCTTGCCGGATGCGCGATGCCAGCCATGCGTTATAGATGTGGCTTGATAAATCTGCAGCTTGAATCCGCGATTGCCAGAAGCAGGGAATCAATAGCGCCGCGGAAAACAGCGGGACGGCGATCCAAGATTTGTCCTTGATATTCGTCAGTTCACGGCTGCCAGGGAGTTTCAGTTTCGTTGCGGCGCACTCAGCGAGCATTTTATCGCCCTCCGCCTTGGATGCATGAATATGTTGAACCGAGATCGATAAAGGCTAGGTTTTGGGCCAACGATCGCGATCACACCATCAATGGTAGGGTTCAAGCTTAGGTGGCTCGTCGTCGGCCCACATAACCCAGGCGTGGCAGCCGCTGAAATATTGCAGTAATTCGCGATTTGATTGCTCTCCCAGATCGCGCGCCCAGACCACGCGTGCGCGATCGATATCCGGTTCGTTGTAAATCCAGTCCTTATCCACGTTGTGTTCGGGACCGTAGCGCACGATAACAACGTGCTTACCCGGAATCTGCTGCAGACTTGCGACCACCTTGGGCTGGTCGAGATTGCCGATCGGCCAGCGTGGTTCGAGCGGGGCGTGGACGGAGACGCCCGCGATACGAAGAAAAATCATCCCGCAACAAACTATGGGCAGGCTGCGCACTAAGAGCCTTCCTGCAGGTTCCCCTCGCCAACGCCAAAGCCTCAGGTGGCGCATGCACTGAACCAGCACCAGGTAAACCAGCCCGGTGACCGGCGCAACATAGTGCGGGAAGGTCCACGTTTCAATCAGCCAGCCTATACAGAAAACCAGTGCGCCCAGCAGCCAGAATCGCATGCGGCGGTCCCGCAGAGTGCATGGCAGCGCGAGCAAGGGAAGAGTGACGACCGGGCCGATGTAGAAACGCCAAAGCTCCAGAGCCTTATGCAGAGTGCGCCGGATAAACCCGCGCACAGTGCGGGCTTCTTGAAATTCCCGAACTTCCCATCCCGCGTAGTAATCGCGCATGACGGCGCTATGATAAGTAGGCACGGCGCGCATGTTGAAAAACAGGAAATAGGGAACCACCGCGTAAGTCTGCCGGTCAACCGCGTAGGTCATGCGCAACGGACTTCCCGTCACGCGCCAGTAGTAGTAGCCCGTCGCAGCTGCGGCGATCGCCAGAACCAGAAACGCGGGCAGCACGACCTGGCGGAGCAGCACGGTTCGCGTTGGAAGCTTATGACGGATGCGCCAGTAGCCAAGCCAATAGGGAAGAGCAACTGCGACTGCGACACTGAAGACCAGTCCTTCGTAAGGCCGGCTGTTGGCCATAACCGAGAGTCCAAGAGCCAGCAGAATCGCGTGGCGGACGCGAGGCCGTCTTCGCAAACGGGGCAGTGACCCTAAAACCAAAGCCCCTCCGATGGCTGCGAGCGCTGGGCACCAGTAACTATTCATCCAGTAGCTGAAGATGGCAAAGCGGAACACGGCAAGGATTCCTCCCAGCAACGCCCATGTCGAGGGGAACCATCCCTGCAGCATCCAGCACAACACGGAGCAGAGAGCCGCGGTGACCACCCATACGCCCACCCAGGGGTGCCCACCCAGCACCTTGCCAGCGGCTAAGACCAAGCCTTGTCCAGGGGCGTACATCGACATATAAGTCGGATGCATCACGATTTGAAAGCTTTCGAAGTGAGCCCACATCGGGGGCGTGGGATTGGTCAAGCGGCCGGATGCGAAAGTGTTGGCGGCAAGCAGGAAACTGAACTCATCGTTCCAAGCGGGAAAGGGAATGCCCAGCAGCGGAATCAAGAACGCTCGTAAGCCCAGGCCCAGGCCGAAGACGAATAATAATGACAGACCGCGACGACGCGCCAAACGGCGGAAGGCCTCTTCGATGCGATCAAAGTCGGACCTCGGGCGAGCGCCGCTACGGAGGGACAGCACCACGGCTCCCAGCACCATGGCGAACTCAGAGATGGTGAGCAGCCATGGCGCGAGGTGTTGGTAAACTGGGTTCATGAAGTCGCGGGACGGCGTGCCCAACCGCTCTCAAGCAGATAGGAGCGCAGAATGCCATTACGACTGTCCAGTACAATACACCTTCTATCTACTTCTCGGCCGCTTCCCGATCGATAGCCTTTTCGAAAAGCCCATCGACGATATGGATCATCTCGTCGTCCACTACGCGATTGCGCGAGATTGCCTCGGCCAGAGGTATTGAGACGATTTTATTGGCGCGCAGTGCGGCCATGCATCCGAATTCGCCTCGGTGCACCATGTCGATGGCGCCGAGTCCGTAGCGCGTAGCCAGCACGCGATCGAATGCGCTGGGCGAGCCGCCGCGCTGGATGTGACCCAGCACCACGGCGCGGGTTTCGAAGCCGGTACGTTTTTCGATTTCGCGGGCGAGAATGTTGGCGATGCCGCCGAGCTTTGCGTGACCAAATTCGTCTTTGCCCATATCTTGCAGCACCGGACCTGCTTGCCCGGACTGGGGCGAGAACTTCGCGCCTTCCGCTACTACGACGATGGAAAAATATCGCCCACGCTCGTGGCGCTGGTGAAGGGAATCTGCAACCTTATCGATATCGAAGGGACGCTCAGGAATCAGAATCACATCAGCTCCGCCGGCGATGCCGCTGTAGAGGGCGATCCAGCCGGCATCGCGGCCCATCACCTCGACTACCATCACGCGGTTGTGAGCCTCGGCCGTGGTATGAACGCGGTCGAGCGCCTCGCAGACGATGTTGCACGCGGTGTCAAATCCGAAGGTGTAATCGGTACCGCCGAGGTCGTTGTCGATGGTCTTGGGTACGCCTACAACCTTGGCTCCATGTTCGTGGAGTTTCTGCGCGACCGATAGCGTGTCGTCGCCGCCGATGGCAATCAAGGCGTCAACTTTCTGTTTTTCGAGCGAGGCCAGGCAGCGGTCGATGCCGTCGGGGCGTTTCGAGGGATTGGTTCGCGAGGTGCGTAGAATCGTGCCGCCACGAGGCAGAATGCCACTTACCGCCTCCAGGCCCAGGGGCATGGTCTTTTCTTCGATGACGCCGCGCCAGCCTTCCATGAAGCCGACGAATTCGTCCTCATAGGTGAAGATGCCCTTGCGCACGACGGCGCGGATGACTGCGTTCAGCCCGGGGCAGTCGCCTCCGCCGGTCAACATGCCAATTCTCATTGTCGTCTCCGGTGCCTCGATTCAGACGAATCTTCCAGGCATGCACTCCGAGCGCGGGCCGGGATTCAGCGGCAGCCGTGGCGCGGGATCAGCAGTCGCCGGGAAGAATCAGATTATCATTAAACGCGCGGAGATTCTCCGGCAGAGTTGGCTAGGGAAGCAGTTCGACTACGGTCCCACAGCCCTGGAAGTCATAGGATGTGCAAGCCTCGCTGCTGCCGCCGGTAGTAGTCGGGACAAACAGCGTATCCCCTTTACCGAACAGCACGTTGCTTGATGACACTCCTCCGTCGCTGCCACCGCGGAAGCGGTAGAGCACTGTTTCAGTCCAGTTGCCGCTCCCGTTTTCAGGAGGAGCCAACTTGAATATGGTTCCGCAACCGCCACCCGGTGGGCAGTCGCCGACGCCACCATCAGCCGTCGTACCATACAGACTGCCGTTGTGAAAAACAAGACTCCCCTCTGGGTTAAATCCGTCGTTGCCGCCGGTGAGGTTATAGATCACGGTCTCGTCCCAGAAGGGAGGGGCCAATCGGAAAATTAAACCGCAGGGTTGGATGAAGTAGCTCTTGCATTTCGAATTGCCGCCGCTGAACGTAGTGCCGTAGAGGTTACCCAGTTGATCGAATACAAGTCCTGCCATGGGATAAGCACCGTCGTTGGGTGAGTTCTTGAAACGGTGAAGTACCCGGTAGGTCCATGCCCCGCCGGTTGTCACAGGATGAATAAGTTTGAAAACTATTCCGCATCCTTCATTTTGGCAATGATCTTTTAGAAGCTTGCCGCCCTCTTCCGTCGTGCCGTAGAGGTCGCCTGCCTTGTCCATGATCACACCCGACAAGGGGTTGTATCCTTCGCCGGGGTGATAGAGGATATCGAACCTGTATAACACTGTCTCCATCCAGTCGCCGCCTGCAACCGCAGGAGGAGTCATCCGAAAAACTGTACCTGATTCTCCCGGTCCACCCGCAGATGTCGTGCCGTAGAGATTGCCCGTGGAGTCGAAAATGAGAGGACCCCAAGGGCCGGCGCCATCGGGATCATCCTGGAAGCGGTGCAGTATATGCTCCGTCCAAGTGTCACCCGGCGCGGATGGCGGCATCAGTTGGAAAACCGTTCCGCAATTTGGGCAAGCCGGATTTTCGCCCCCGCCTGAAGTCGTGCCGTAAAGGTTACCCACTTTATCGAACGTTAGACCGCCGTAGGGACCGGCTCCATCAGTGGCCCCTTGGCCGAATGAATAGATCACGCTCTCGGTCCATAGGCCCCCAGTGAGGTTGGCGGCGCCAACTTGAATACCGTGCCGCAACCTGCACCCGCACACGGGCCGCCCCCGTACGTTGTCGTACCATAAAGGTTGCCGGCCGCATCGGAAATGAGGCCTGCGAAAGGGAATACACCATCGCTCCCTCCCTGAAAGGCATGAATCACAATATCCTTTTTCGCGGGGCTATTGGCACCCGAGGCGCTCGCCACTAACGTAATGAGAAGGGCGAGCATGGCCGCCCGCCGCATGGAGGGTGTTAGACATGCCAGAGATTCCATCGCAGCCTCCTAGAAGCCGAGAACCGGCGGTGCCATTGGAATGGAATGCCTAGGCCGGGGGAAAAGCCGCCGCGATTCTACCACTACTTTCCTTCGTTTAGAACGTTCAGGCGACTTTCTCCGACGTATTTATGGAGTTGTCAGTGGCGGAGCCGTTTTTACCTTTGTCTTGATCGCTTGCCGCGTTCTCCGCCTCCGCTTTGCCTGCCTGCTCTTTGATCGCGGGAGCAGCTTTCTCCGGGTCATGATTTTCCGTGGCGTCTTTTTCGGATTCCTTTTCAAGCCTTTCATGGCCCGTCTTCGCATCTTGCTCGTTTTGCATATCTGTCGGAGGCTGCGGCTGCGATTTTACTTGTTCCGATTTTCCCTGCTTGGATTTCTCTTCCTCAGCCTTAAATGCTCCAGAGGTCAGATGATCGATTCGCACGCGTGCCGCCAGCCAGCGCACGCCGCTAGCGTTTCCCGCTCGCTCCAGATATGGGGCGAAATCTTCATCGGTGGCAATGCCTTTGTCTTTCAGGAATTGCAGAATCGCCGAGCTTTGCGTGTCCAGGCGCTCAAAAGAAGTGAACAACTCGTGGAGTATCTCCTGCACCACGTTTTCATCCATAACCTACCGGCCTCCGTAACCTAACGTTGGATGCAAGAAGGCGGTCAAGGTGTGGTCGCGATTGAGCGTTTTGAAAGGGCGTCGGCCTCACTCTGCGCGCGAGCTGATAGCGCATGGGTCGTCAGAACTTCTTGCGCAGGGATTCAAAAACAAAGTAGCCGACGATCGCCGCAAGGGTGGCGATGGCAAAATTCGTTGAGGTGAAGACGTCCCGCATTGCCCAGGCTATGCCACGTCTCGGTCCCATGCCGGAGCGCTCAAATTCTCCCATAAGAAGATTCGCATAAAAGAGGAAGATGATGAAGCCGATCTCGATCAGCGCACGCCAGATATTTTTCTTCATGGGATCGGTTTTCTTGGTCACTTCGACGGAGGGCGCGACGCTTTCCTAGTTCTTGAGCCCGACCGCGGCGCTTTCCATCTCGTCGTGCACTTGCTCGGCGCGCCTCAGCGCCGATTGTACGTTATCGCAGATATTCTCGCGTCCGACCACTTCTTCAAACTCCGCCTGATGAATCAGACTGGCAGGCTGCTCGCGCGCGCCGCAGAGAATCAGGGTTCGATTGCTCGCGTGCAGTTGGCGGGCGACTTCTTCAATGGCAAACAATCCGGTGGCGTCGAGCGCGGTCATGTTGCGCAAGCGCAAAATCACCACAGGCGGCAACGTATGCAAGTCCTGAGTGACCGCGTCGATTTTGTCGGTCGCGCCGAAGAGAAACGGACCATGAATGCGGAAGATGGTGGCGTAATAAGGAATGTCTTTATCCTGCAGGATGTGCATGCGGCCATCCTCCACGTATTCCTCTGTAACCTGAGAAACCGTGGTGGTGGCTGCGACCCGGCTGATGAAAAGCAGAGCTGCCAGAATCATGCCGGCTTCTACGGCGACCGTGAGATCGGCAAAGACGGTGAGGGAAACCGTAACCAGCCACACGCTGATATCGGTCTTCGTGAGCTTCAGCAGTTGCGGAATCTCGCGCCATTCTCCCATGTTGTAGGCCACGACCATGAGAATTCCAGCGAGCACGGCAAGTGGCACGTGGCGCACCAGCGGCGCGGCGAATAGCAGAATGCAGAGCAGAGTCAGCGCATGAATCATGCCTGCGACCGGAGTCACAGCTCCGGCTCGAATATTGGTTGCAGTGCGGGCGATCGCGCCGGTAGCCGGAAGGCCTCCGAACATGGGTGAGATAATATTGGCCACGCCCTGGCCAATGAGTTCGACGTTCGGATTATGCCGGTCGTTGCTCATGCGATCAGAAACCACCGCAGACATCAGCGATTCAATCGCGCCCAGCATGGCCACGGTGAGCGCCGGCCCGAGCAGGCCATGAATCAGGTCGGCGCGAAATCGCGGCAGCACGAAATGTGGCAAGCCCGCAGGAATTCCACCGAAACGCGAGCCGATGGTCTCGACCGGCAGCTTGAATAAAATGACAGCCGCAGTGCCGAGCAAAAACGCGACGATTGCCCCCGGAATGCGATTCGAAAGGCTGCGGCAAACGATCATCACCAGTACCGTTCCAGCCGCTAACGCAGTCGCGGTGTAAGAAAGAGTATGGAAGCTCCCGGCCAAGGCCTCCATGCGCAGCCAGAAGACGCCCGGAACCTTGGCGAGCTGCAGGCCGAAGAAATCTTTCACCTGAGTGCTGGCGATCAGAATGGCAATTCCGTTGGTGAAGCCGATCACCACTGGCCGGGGAATAAACTTCACAGCTGTGCCCATGCTGGTGATGCCCATGATGATGAGCAGAATTCCAGCCATCACTGTGCACATGAAGAGTCCGTCGACGCCGTGCACCGCGACGATTCCGGCCACGACTACGACGAAGGCGCCAGTTGGCCCGCCAATCTGAGTTTTGGAGCCGCCCAACGCGGAGATCAGAAAGCCGGTGACGATGGCGCAGTAAATCCCAGCCTGCGGCGTGAGGCCGCTGGCAATCGAAAAGGCCATAGCCAGGGGCAACGCCACCAGTCCCACGGTGATGCCGGCGATCAGGTCGTGGACAAATTTGTTGAGGCTGTAGGCGCGCAGGCAGAGGACAGACTTCGGAAGCCAACGCTCGTCAATGAAAACAACCGCCATTTTCCTATTATGCGGCAAGCATGCCAGAGGCTCGCAGAATTGTGCGGCGGCAAAGACACCAAGGAACATGGCCGCTGGAATGATTCGCATTTCGCGGAGAGTGCACGAAACCGGGCATTGCGCTCCGCGTCGAGTTTCGGCACAATGCTGCACGGAATGAATAAAACTCTTGCAATTCTTCTGTGGGGGGCGGTCGCGGCGTTTGGAGCGGTTGCCGTAGGAGCGATCGCGGTCCATCGCGGCGAGCCTATCAATGCACTGTGGTTGGTCGCGGCCGCCAGTTGCTGCTACGCGCTCGCCTACCGCTTCTATAGCAAGTTCATCGCGGCGAAAATTCTTGTCCTGGACGGGGCGCGCGCGACTCCCGCCGAGCGCATGGAGAATGGACGCGACTTCCTTGTAACTAACAAGTGGGTCGTGTTCGGCCATCACTTCGCTGCCATCGCCGGGCCGGGTCCTCTAGTGGGGCCGGTGCTGGCGGTGCAGTTTGGATATCTGCCCGGAACAATGTGGGTCCTGGCCGGCGCGGTGTTCGCCGGTTGCGTGCAGGATTTCGTGATCCTCGTGTTCTCGGTTCGCCGCGACGGCAAATCGCTGACCGAAATGGCCAAGGACGAAATCGGCATTGTCGGAGGATTCGTAGCCTACGCGGCGGTCATCGCCATTCTGATTATTCTTCTCGGTGTGTGCGCGCTGATTGTGGTGAATGCCCTCAAAGGCAGTCCTTGGGGGACTTTCACGATTGCGATGACGATGCCGATTGCTCTATTGATGGGCGTCTATCTACGGCGCATTCGTCCTGGAAAAGTTTTGGAAGTCTCCGCACTGGGATTCATTCTCGTGCTGGCGGCGATCTGGGGTGGGCAATACGTCTCACAGAGCGCAAGGCTGGCTCCCATGTTCTCCTTCAGTGCGCCCACGCTCGCAATTCTCATCATCGTGTATGGCTTCGCCGCTTCGGCACTGCCCGTGTGGCTCCTGCTCGCCCCGCGCGATTATCTCAGCACCTTCGTCAAGCTGGGAACGATCGCTCTACTGGCGGTTGGCATTGTCGCGCTTCATCCCACGCTGCACATGCCCGCGCTGACTCGATTTGTCGACGGCACGGGGCCGGTGTTCGCCGGAAAAATATTTCCCTTCGCCTTCATCACCATCGCCTGCGGCGCGATCAGCGGATTTCATTCCCTGATTTCGAGTGGCACCACTCCCAAGCTCATCGCGCGCGAAACCGAAACCCGCATGGTGGGCTACGGTGCGATGATGTGCGAGTCCGCGGTGGCGATCATGGCGATCATCGCCGCTTGCGTGCTGCAGCCGGGAGTTTATTTCGCGATCAACAGTCCCGCGGGCATCGTGGGCCAGGCACCGGCAGCTGCGGCAGCAACGATTTCCGGCTGGGGATTTCCGGTGACCGCCGGCGAGATGCAGGCGCTGGCTCAGTCCGTGGGCGAGCAAACGCTTTACAACCGCACCGGTGGTGCGCCGGCCTTTGCCGTGGGTATGGCACATATTTTTTCTCGCAGCCTAGGCGGCGAGAGCTTGATGGCTTTGTGGTACCACTTCGCCATCATGTTCGAGGCACTGTTCATATTGACCGTGTTAGACGCGGGCACGCGGGTGGCGCGTTTTATGGTGCAGGATGCACTCGGTCATATCTACCGGCCACTGGGGCGCACCAGTTGGTACCCCTCGATTCTCGCCACCAGCGCCTTGATCGTCGCCTTGTGGGGATATTTCTTATGGCAGGGAGTGAAAGATCCGCTCGGAGGAATTAATTCGCTCTGGCCTCTCTTCGGAATTTCTAATCAACTGTTGGCAACGGTCGCGCTGTGCGTGGCCACAACCATCATCATCAAGATGCATCGCGCGAAATATGCCGCGGTAACTCTTGCGCCGCTGGCCTGGCTGGTGGGCGTCACATTCACGGCGTCGTGGCATAAGATTTTTGATCCCAATCCGCGCGTAGGATTTCTCGCGCAGGCGCAAGCGCTGGCGGCCGCGCCCGCGACCAGCGCGACCGGGCGGCTCATCTTCAATAACCGGCTGGATGCGGCGGTCACGGGAGTCCTGGTGGCAATGGTTACCCTGGTGCTGATCGAATCGGCGCGGCAGTGGCTGGGAATTCTACTCGGGACCCGCGAGGCGCGAATGAGGGAATCGCCTTTTGTAAGAACGCGATTAGTGGAAGAAGGATGAAGCAAATCGTTTCCACAGTACGAACGATGACTCGAACGATGGTTCGAACGGTCGCCGCGGCGTTGCGAGAGATTTTTGACGAGGCCCCCTATGAGAGGTTTCTTCGCCGATCCGGGGCTGCATCGTCGAACGAGGCTTATGCCGCTTTCCGCCGGGAATTCGAAGAGGCTAAGATTCGCCGGCCGAAATGCTGCTAGGGGTCGGCAAAGCCACCGCATAACGTCGCTGCGCTCGACTGGACAGCTGAGGCGGCAGTCCTCACAGAAGCACATGGACCCCTAGCGCCCGAAAGCGTCGATTAGAACAATCCTCGTTCTATGATCCGAGCGCGTTCCGCGCTACACTGCACACACATGCGAGTTCTGGGCATCGATTGCGGCGGAGCCTACACCGGCTACGGTGTAGTGGAGATGAACTCGGCTGGGACCCTTGTGTGCCTGAGTTGCGGCGCCATCAAACTTTCGCCGCGTGATCCGCTGCCGCGGCGGCTCTCGCGCATCTTCGACGAGTTGGGTGAACTGATTGCCCTGCACCGTCCCCATGAAGTCGCGATCGAAGGTATCTTCTACGCCCTGAATGTGAGGTCAGCGTTACAACTGGGGCAGGTGCGCGGAGTGGCCATGCTGGCTGCCGCCGCGGCGGGACTCGAAGTTGCAGAGTACTCGCCGCTGACCATCAAGTCTTCGGTGGTGGGATACGGGCGAGCGGAGAAACAGCAGGTACAACAGATGGTGACGAGACTCTTGAGCCTGGCGGAACCCCCGCAACCGATGGACGCCTCCGATGCGCTGGCCATTGCGATCTGCCACCTGCACACCGCGGGAACGCTCTATAAACAGAGGGTTGCTGCGCGGTGATGACTCGGCCTCTTCTGCTGCGAACTTCTCTGCTCATCCTTACATTGGAGTTTTTATTGGCCACGGCGTTTTTGCTGCATGCACAACAGCCAGTCAACTTGGCCGCCGCGCCCGCTGCCACCTCGATCACATTTACTATCGACTTTCCCGAGTCCAGTCCCAGCCACTACTCCATCGCAGTTGACGCCGCCGGTCACGCGACCTACGAGTGCCAGGTGAGGATTGAAGACAATCCCGAGGAGCAGTCCTACAAGACAGATTTCGAAATGTCGGCGGGAAATCGAGATCGCGTGTTTGATTGGGCGAAACAAGCGCATTATTTTTCCGGCAAGATTGACTCCGGCAAGAACGTCGCTTTCACGGGTAGTAAAACTTTGACTTATCGGGATGGGCAACTCTCCAACAGTGCGCGCTACAACTATTCCACTGTCTTAGCCGTGCAGCACCTGACCGCTCTGTTTCAAAACGTAGCCGCTACGCTGGAATATGGCCGCCGCCTGGCCTATTACCACCAATACCAGAAGCTCGCTCTCGACGACGAGCTAAAGCGTATGGAGGCGCAGGCTCGTAACAGCGAACTGAGCGAGATCGACAGCGTAGCTCCAGTACTGCGCCAAATTGGGGATGACACATCGGTTATCAATATGGTGCGCGCACGGGCGAAAGAGCTAATCCAGATGAAGGACACCGACGCGGCCAAAAGATGACTGGCGGAAAATTTGGATGTAATTCCCAGCCCGGCGCGTGTTCTAATAGGCGAAGAATCCTTGGGGGCTGCTATGTTCAAGCCACGATTTCTGTTGATCCTCCTGGCTGCCTTGGCCTGCGCGTCGGTTGCGCGGCCCGCCGCGGCTGAATCGCAGGTCCGCATCGTTCGCCTGAGCGATGTTCAGGGTGCCGTGCAGATCGATAAGAATTCCGGCTTGGGCTACGAGAGCGCCTTCGCCAATCTTCCCATTATCCAGGGCACGCGCTTACATACCAAGCAGAATGGTCGCGCCGAGGTTGAATTCGAGGACGGCAGCACGCTTCGCCTCACGCCCAACACGACCGTCGAATTCAGCAAACTGGGAGCGAACGACGCCGGCCAGCGCCTCTCCACGATGGGTTTAGTTACAGGCAGAGTCTATGTGAATTGGCTGGGTAAAGCCGGCGACGAATTTAACTTGAGTTTTTCCCGCGAGAAGATCGCGCTTTCCCATGCGGCGCACTTCCGCGTGGCAAATTCTTCCAGCCTGGCCGAAGTTGTCAGCTTCAAGAACGATCTCCAGGTCGCTTCACCGTCAGAAACCGTGAAGGTGGAAAAGAAAAAGATGATTTCCTTCGACGCCAACGACGGCGATAAACGGACGGGAGCAAAAAACTTTACGCCCGATACCTACGACGATTGGGATAAACAGTCGGTCGAGTATCACGACCAATACGCCAAAAACAATTCGACGCCAACGGGCTATGGGGCCAGCGATATGAGTTATTACGGCTCGTACAGCAACCTGCCCGGTTACGGCTCGATGTGGCAACCTTACTTTGCCAGCGCGGGTTGGAATCCTTATATGGATGGCGCCTGGGCCTGGTACCCGGGCATGGGTTACACCTGGGCGTCGGCATATCCGTGGGGCTGGACGCCTTACTACTACGGCAATTGGACATACATTCCCAACTACGGCTGGGGCTGGCAGCCCGGTACCGGGACGGTGTGGCGACCAGGAATTCACTATGTCGGAGCCGCTCCGAATTTCCAACCGCCGGTAATGCCTGTTAATTCGATGAACACAGTGCTTGTGGGGAAGGGCGGCCCGGCGTCCCCGAAAGCTCCGGTATTGCACACCCTCGTGAGCACGGCATCGGCCGGACTGGGAGTGCCGCGAGGCGCCTACGGCGGCCTGCGTAACTTAAGCAGCCAGGCGGCCAAGTCGAAAACGGGCTCGGTGTACCTGCCGGCAGCGCCGCAATTTGCGGCCAGTTCGGCGCAACCGGCAAGCTTCAGCGCAGCACCGATGGCAGGACCAGTTGGGCGCGTTAGTTCTGCTCCATCGGGCCATGCTCCCGCCGGAGCTGGTGGTCACAAATAGAAGGTCTGACTACTCAGCGAACGATCACGCCGGCATAGCCTACAACGATGTTGCGATCCCCCGAAATGTCGCCGGAGGTCGCGTACTTTACTAACTCCGCCGAAGTAGCGCCCAGCTTGCGGGCCGCGATCAGCATTACGACCGCCGGACCGAAGCCGCACATGCTGACGTGCTGGGTGGTTACGACGTCATAAAGAGCGCGAGCATCAAGAGCAAGAATGGCTTCAATCGCGCTCTGATCCTTGACGCGGGTGATCGCGTCGGACTCATAGTGATTCATGTCGCTCGAGGCGACGATCAAAACGGGAGTGCTCTGCGCCGTGATAACGTCCGCCACCGCCTCTCCGAGCCGTGCAAGTATCTCGAATTGACGTGTGCCGAGCGCAATAGGAACGAAGCGAAGCCAGGGTTGCAGTACTTGCAGAAAAGGCAACTCGACTTCGATGGCATGCTCACTGCGATGAGCAGCAGAATCTTCCTCCAGTAATGGGCAGTGTCCCTTCAACGCAGCGGCGAAGGCGCTGTCGATCGGCACGTCGCCTAGCGGCGTCTTCCAATCGCCTTCGGATACGATTGCCAGCGGTTGACCCATGCCGGTGTGGTTAGGACAGAGCACGAGGCAGAGCTCCGGAATTTCCAACACTGAAAAAACCGCGCCCGCCACGTGACCGGAATACATATATCCTGCGTGGGGCACGATGCAGCCAAGCGCTCGAACTGGCTCCTGATTTTGTGGTTGAGCGAGATAAGTGGTCAGATCTTGACGCAACTCCGCGGCATCAAACGGATAAAATCGTCCGGCGACAGCGGGATGGCGCGCGGCGGT
The DNA here is from genome assembly GCA_963789875.1 of uncultured Acidobacteriaceae bacterium. Classification (GTDB taxonomy): domain Bacteria; phylum Acidobacteriota; class Terriglobia; order Terriglobales; family Acidobacteriaceae; genus Sulfotelmatobacter. The sequence goes on from CAWBMI010000006.1 coordinate 503,702, forward strand.
CGGGGCCACAGATTTCCTCCCTAGCGAAGGGAAACAAAATACTCCAACCTGTAGAGGTAGCTTGCTACGCTTCCAACAACTCCAAGCACTTCACAAGCGCTACGAACCATCATGCTTCGAATGCAAAGCCCGGTAAATCGCGGCGCTCTGTTCCAGGCTCAAAGTCTCGGCCCGCGCTGCAGGTTTTACTTTTACTTTGCTCAAAGCTGCGCGCAGTTGCCCCTCGTCATAATTCGATTTCAAATTGTTCCACAGCGTTTTGCGCTTCTGGCCGAACGAGAGCTTCAGAAAGTCGATGAATCCGTGGTTGCTCTGCCCGTCGCTGTTGCCATCCGAAAGCCCGAGTTCCTGCTGCCGGGGACTCATTGTCAATCGCAAAACGGTAGAGTGCACCTTGGGTGGGGGAGCGAACGACCCGGGCGGCAGGGTGAATAGTTTTTCCACGCGCGCGTAGAGTTGCGCGGTCGCCGAGAGCAGGCCGTAGTCGCGGCTGCCGGGCTCGGCGGCAATGCGGTCGGCCACTTCGCGCTGCACGAGAATCACTAAGGTCTCGAAATATTTCGAATAATCGAACAGCCGCAGCAGGATGTCAGAAGTGATGTAGTAAGGAAGATTGCCGATCACTTTCACCGGTTCCGGTCGGAATTCCATGCCGGGCCGCCGCAGCCCGGGCTTGGGACCGAACAAAGAATCGAAGTCAACAGAAAGAATGTCGGCCTCGATAATTTCGACGTTAGGAAACATGCCAAAGCGCAGCCGCAGCTGCGCGGCCAGCACGCGGTCGAGCTCCACTGCGATAAGCCGGCGGGCGCGCTTGGCCAGTAGGGAAGTCAGAGCCCCGCGCCCGGGGCCGATTTCGAGCACCGTGTTCTGCGCCACGTCGCCGAGAGCATCGGCTATTTGCAGCGCATAACTGTCGCTGGCCAGAAAATGTTGGCCCAGCTTAGGTTTATGTTGGGGGCGGCGTGTGGAAACCACCTTGGGCACGTTGACCCTCTTTTCTTCGGGCTATAGACTGAAGAGTCGGCCCGCACCGACTGCGCGCGGGAGCTTCAGTCCCGCCATACTATTCCATCATAACGTGCGCCCGCAAAACGGGTCTTGCCCGGAGGACTCATGCATATCGCGTTCGCGGCTTCGGAAGGGGTTCCGTATTCCAAGACCGGAGGGCTTGCGGACGTAGTCGGAGCCTTGCCGCGCGCCCTCGCGGCGCTGGGGCATCAGGTGAGCGTGTACTTGCCGCGCTACCGGCAAACCAAGCTTGCCGATGCGGCCACCGTAGTCCGCAGTATCACGATTCCCTTCGACGACAAGTACCGCTTCGCCTCCGTGGTGACCGGCGGCACGCAATCCGGAGTGCGATTTTATTTTGTGGAATATCCGGAGTTTTTCGATCGTGATGCGCTTTACGGCACGCCTGCGGGCGATTATCCCGACAATGCCGAGCGCTTCGCCCTCTTCTCTCGCGCTGTGCTGGAGGCAACAAAAATTCTGGGCGTTCCTCACGTTTTTCATTGCCACGATTGGCAGTCGGCGCTGATTCCCGTGCTGCTGCGCACGATCTATGCCGAGGATCCCGCCTTTCGCGACGTGGGCACCGTCTTCACCATACACAACATGGGCTACCAGGGTCTCTTCCCTCCGGAAGTCTTGCCCTTGCTCACACTGCCGTGGGATTTGTTCACCATGTCGAAGATGGAATTTTTCGGTCAGGTAAATTTTTTGAAAGGCGCACTCACGTATTCCGATTACGTCACAACGGTAAGTCGAAAATACAGCCAGGAAATTCAAACTGCGGAGTACGGATTCGGCCTCGAGGGAGTGCTGCGCGACCGCGCCGCAACGGTCACGGGAATTCTGAATGGCGTCGACTACGATGAGTGGAGTCCGCAGGCCGATAACTTCATCGTCGCGAAATATTCGCCGCAGGATTTATCCGGCAAGGCCAAGTGCAAGCAGGATCTGCTTACGGCCTTTGGCGTAACCAACGCCGACCCCAAATTGCCGGTGATCGGGATTGTTTCGCGCTTCGCGGCACAAAAGGGTTTCGACCTGATCGCGCAGATCATGGACCGGCTGGCGCGTGAAGAAATGATTGTGGTCGTACTCGGCTCTGGCGACAAAGTTTACGAGGAGATGTTCGTTCGGCTCAACAAGCAGTTCCCCCACAAAATTGCCATCAAGGTGGCTTATGACAATGCCATCGCGCACAAGATTGAAGCTGGCGCCGATATGTTTCTGATGCCGTCGCGGTACGAGCCTTGCGGCCTGAATCAGATCTATAGTTTGAAATATGGAACAGTCCCGATCGTCCGCGCCACCGGCGGCCTCGACGATACCATCGAGCCTTGGGACGCACGCTCCGGCAGAGGAACCGGGTTCAAGTTCACGGAATATAACGGCGAGGCTTTGCTGCTCACCATCAGGCAGGCGCTGCAGGCTTACCGAGATCAGACTTCGTGGCAAGTGTTAATGCGCAACGGCATGGGAAAAGATTTTTCCTGGAACGCCTCGGCACGCGAGTATGGCAAAGTCTACGAGCGTGCGCGGCCAACTCGTAACGCCCCACTCGTACCCGAGTTGACGACTGGCTTGGCCGTTTCGCGATAAACGAAAACGATTGCCGTCCCGAGCGAAGCGAGGGATGACACCTTTTTAAAACCAAACATTGGGACCGTGATAAGATCTCTCCTGCGCGAAGGGCGCATCCGGTCCGCGGAAAGGACAGAAGTCCACCTGCTGGTCAAAATTCAGCTTCACGAACTTACTTTCTGCCCGTAAATGCGGACCTCGGGCCTAGGAAAGGAAGTTCGCCATGCCGGTACGACGCCTCCCATCGCATCCCAACCTCGATCATCTCAAGCATCAAGCCCAAGACTTGTTGAAGGAACATGCCGCGAGCGATCTCGCAGCAGCCCAACGCATCAGGGAATTTCATCCTCGTTTCACGCGCGCCGCGGACGCTGAAATCTTAGCTGCGCCGCTCAAGCTCAGCGACGCGCAACTCACAATCGCGCGTGAGGCCGGTTTCCCGAGCTGGCCGAGACTAAAAAGACATATTGAAAAACCAACGCTCGTCGATCAACTGGACTTGCCCCACCATAAACGAATTGAAGACACCACATTTCGCCGCGCCGTTGATCTCATCGATGCGGGCGATGTAGCCGGCCTGCGCGCGTATCTGAAGCGGCATCCGAAACCGGTGCACCAGCACATCGCTTTCGAAGGCTGGAATTACTTTTACGATCCGACGTTGTTGGAGTTCGTGGCCGGAAATCCAGTGCGGCACGCTAAGCTTCCGGAAAACATTGTCGAGGTCGCGAGGGTAATTCTCGAAGCCGGCCCGGAAAAGTCTGAATTGAATGAGACGCTGATGCTCGCAGCGACCGGCAGTGTTCCGAGGGAATGCGGGGTGCAAATCCCGTTAATCGATCTGCTCTGCGACCACGGAGCGGATCCCAACAGCGCGGCGCATGCAACGGCGCTGCACGGCGAACGGGAAGCACTCCAGGCTTTGATCGGGCGCGGTGCGTGCATCGATCTGCCGCTGGCGGCCGCTCTGGGGCGGGTTGAAGATTTCGGCCGCCTGCTTCCCTCAGCGGGAGCCGACGACCGTCATCTAGCCTTGGCGCTGGCAGCGCAGTTCGGACACATCGAGATTGTGCGCATGCTGCTGGACGCAGGCGAAGATCCAAACCGGTACAACCCCGTTGGAGGTCATTCGCACGCGACGCCGCTGCACCAAGCTGCCGGTGCGGGACACGAAGAATTGGTCAAGCTCCTGGTCGAGCGCGGAGCAACGTTGGACATGAAGGATGTTCTTTGGCACGGCACCCCCGCCGACTGGGCAAGGCACGAGGGCAAGTCGCAAGTTGAAGCGTATCTTCGCGCGGCGGAAGCAAAGCGCACATAGTAGCGCCCGCCGGACAGCCGCCGAGGACGGCGGCGCTACGGTTTGCCGGGTCGCGATTTACAGTTAATGAACTGCTAGAATTCTCCTACTGTGGCCGCGGCGTCGAACATTCCGGCTTTCGCCCGCACCATCTTCCACGTCGATATGGACGCATTCTTCGTCTCAGTGGAAGAGTTGTATGATCCTTCGCTGCAAGGCAAACCTGTGGTCGTGGGTGGGCAGCGCCACGAGCGCGGCGTGGTTTCGGCGGCATCGTATGCGGCGCGCAAGTTTGGAGTGCACTCCGCCATGCCGTTGCGCACCGCGGCCAAGCTTTGTCCACAGGCCATTTTCGTCGATGGACATCCCGAGCGCTACCGCGAGTGCTCGGAAAAAGTCTACAGAGTGTTGACATCATTCTCTCCGAAAGTCGAGATGGCATCGATCGATGAAGCTTATCTTGACATGACCGGCACGGCACGATTACTCGGACCTCCACTGCAGGCCGCGCACAAGCTGCATCGCCAGATGAAAGACGAGACGCAATTGAATTGTTCGATTGGCATCGGCTCGTCGCGCCTGATCGCAAAAGTCTCGTCCGCTCAAGCCAAGCCCAATGGCGTCCTGTGGATCGTTCCGGGAGAAGAGGCGAAATTTCTCGCGCCGCTCGACGTGCGTGAAATTCCCGGCGTCGGCAAAGTGATGGAGAGCCACCTGCACGCGCTTGGGATCAAGAAAGTTGGAGACCTGGCGCGTCTCGAGGAATCCGAACTCGAACAACGCTTCGGCAAGTGGGGCCTGGCGCTCGCGGGCAAGGCACGCGGCGAAGACGCCGGCGGATGGTTCGACTCCGAGGTGGGCGCTGAGACTTCGGCAAAATCCATCAGCCATGAACATACCTATAACGAAGACACCGCGGATGTAAGTCAGCTGGAAGCCTCGCTGATGCGGCTCTCGGAGATGGTAGCGCGCCGCTTGCGCGAAGCGAACCTGCACGCGAGCACCTTGCAACTCAAGTTGCGTTATCGGGACTTCACGACTATTACGCGCGCGCATACGCTGCCGGCTCCAACTCAGCTTGACGGCGAAATCTTCGCGCAGGTTCGTATCCTCTTCCGCAAGAACTGGAGGCAGGGAATGCAGGTTCGATTGCTGGGAGTGCAGGCGTCGTCTTTCGAATCCCCGGCCGACCAGATGAGCCTGCTCGAAAGCGGACGACAACAGCGCTGGAAAGATGCGCTGGCCGCCGCCGACCGCTTACGCGACAAGTTTGGCGAGTCGAGTGTAAAACTCGCGGCAGGCATGCAAGGCACCTTCCGCGAGCGTACCCACGAAAATCCAGCCGGGCTGCCGGGTAAGAGTAAATCGAAGCCTGATTAGCGCGAGGCTTCACGTCAAATTTGACCATTCCGCCAACAGCACACTAAGATTTCCAGTCACTCGCAAGCGTCTTCAGGAGATCACCATGTTGCTATCGCTTTGGCGTAGGTCCGCCCGGGCAGTCGCTTCACGTTATTTGTTTCTCTTCGTCGCGTTTTCAATATTCCTCCAAAGTTCCACGGCGCAAAACGCCCCCCCACTCCTGCTGCGCTTCCCCACCGTGAGCAAAACGCAGATTATTTTCAATTACGCCGGCGATCTTTGGAGCGTCAGCCGTGATGGCGGCGAAGCTCACCGGCTAACGGCCGGCGTTGGAGAAGAAACTCGCCCCAGCTTTTCGCCCGACGGCACCATGATTGCTTTCACTGGAGAGTATGACGGGAACCGGGACGTTTATGTAGTCGCGGCATCCGGCGGCGTGCCACGGCGGTTGACCTTCCATCCCGCGGACGAAGAAGTTCTGGGCTGGACTCCCGATGGCAAGAACATTTTATTCGCCTCGTGGGGCAATAGCTTTCGCCACTTCGAAGATCAGCTGTATACGGTTCCCGTAGAGGGCGGATTTCCCGCGAAGCTGCCGCTTCCCATCGCCGAGGAATCGTCGTATTCGCCCGATGGCTTGCACCTCGCTTACGTACCGCACCCGCAGTGGCAGCAGGCCTGGAAGCGCTATCATGGCGGCCAGACTACACCCGTCTGGATCGCCGATCTCAAAGACTCCAGCGTGAGCAAAGTCCCGCGCGAGAATTCAAACGATCACTATCCCATGTGGGTAGGCGATACGATTTATTTTCTCTCCGACCGCAGTGGCCCCGTGAGCCTCTTCGCCTACGACATACAGAGCAAGCAAGTCACGGAAGCGCTGCACAGCGATGGTTTGGACTTCAAGACCGCCTCCGCCGGGCCCGATGCCATAGTGATCGAGCAATTCGGTGCCATTAAGCTCTATGACGTGAAGACGCGGCAAGCGAAGAACGTTTCCATCCATGTGAGCGGCGACCTGGGGGCCGTGCGCCCCCACTTCGCCAAGGTCGAACCCAAGCGAATTCAAAATTTTGGTATTTCCCCCACCGGCGCGCGCGCTGTGTTTGAGGCCTGGGGAGAGATTTTTACCGTGCCCACTGACAAAGGCGACATTCGCAATCTCACGCGCAGCCCCGCCGTAGCCGACCGAGACCCCGCGTGGTCGCCAGACGGAAAATCGATTGCGTATTTTTCGGATGAGCACGGCGAGTATGAATTGTGTATTCGCGATCAGAATGGTTTAGGCGAGGTGCGCCATATCAACCTCGGGAACCCTCCATCGTTTTTCTACTCGCCCACGTGGTCGTCCGACAGCAAGAAGATTGCCTATACAGATAAGCGCTTGAACTTATGGTATGTGGATCTCGATAATCCGAAGCCTAAACTAATCGATACTGATTACTTCGGAGGCTTTGCTGCAACCCAACTCAGTCAGACCTGGGCTCCGGACAGCAGATGGATTGCCTACGCTCGTCAGTTGCCCAGTGGATTACACGCCGTGTTCGTCTACTCGATCGATCAAGCCAAGACTTCGCAGATTACCGATGGGATGAGCGACGCGCAGTATCCAGCCTTCGATAAGAACGGTAAGTATCTTTACTTCACCGCCTCCACCGACACTGCTCTTTCTGCGGCTGGTCTCGACATGTCGAGTGATAATCACCCCATTTCGCGCAGTGTTTATGTCGCTGTTCTAAGCAGAGACCTGCCGTCTCCTCTGGCGCCAGAGAGCGATGAAGAGAAATCCGGCGGGAGCGACAAAGACAAAGCTTCCGAAAAAGATAAAAGTAAAGACAAAGGCAAAGCCGACAAATCTTCGTCGCACGACAAAGACTCCGGCGCAGACAAAGATAAAGATAAAGACAAAGACAAAGACAAAGACGAGAAGAGCAAGAAAGATGAGCTCGTCGTCGTCAAGATCGATCTCGAAGGAATCAGCCAGCGCATTCTTGGCTTGCCGATTCCCGGGAAGAATTACACAAATCTGCTGGTGGGAAAATCCGGGATTCTGTTCTTGGCCGAAGGCCCCATGGTCATCAGCGAGGCCGATCAGGAAAATCCGCCGCTGATCATTCAGAAGTTCGATCTCGGCAAACGCAAGGTCGACAAGTGGATTGACGAAGCCAATGACTTCACAATCTCCTTCGATGGCGAAAAAATTCTTTACCGCAAAGGCGAATCCTGGACTACGGCTTCCGCTGAAGAAATGCCCGGCGCGCCCAATCCCGGTGCCCCGCCCAAGCCCGGCCTCGGCCCGTTGAAGCTGGATAGCTGGGAAGTGTACGTCGAGCCGCGCGCCGTGTGGAAGCAGATTTACGACGAGACCTGGCGCATCGAGCGCGACTTTTTCTACGATCCGCACTATCACGGCCTCGACCTCGACAACATTAAGAAAAAGTATGAACCGTATCTCGAGGCCATTGCCTCGCGCGAAGAACTCACTTATCTGTTTCAAGAATGCCTCGGCGAAATGACCGTCGGGCACATGTTCGTGGGTGGAGGCGAAAAGCCCGAGCCGAAAAAAGTGAAAGGCGGGCTGCTGGGCGCTGACTATAGCCTGGAGAATGGCCGCTATCGCCTTGCCAAAGTACTCAACGGAGAAAATTGGAATCCGGGGCTAGAAGCGCCAATGACGCAGCCGGGCGTAAACGCGAAAGTAGGTGACTACATCCTCGCCGTGAACGGCCGCGACTTGCACGCGCAAGATAACATCTACAGTTTTTTCGAAGAGACTGCCGGTAAACAAGTCGTGCTGAAGATCGGCGCCAACCCTGACGGCAAGGAATCGCGCGAGGTCACGGTGGTTCCCGTCGAGAGCGAGGAGAGATTGCGTTTCCTCGATTGGGTTGAAGGTAATCGCCGCACGGTCGATAAGGCTACCGGCGGCCGCGTTGCCTACGTCTATGTACCTAATACCGGCGGCGGCGGCTTCACCAGCTTCAATCGTTATTTCTTTTCGCAAGTCGGCAAAGAAGCGGTGATCATCGACGAGCGCTTTAACGAAGGCGGCCAGCTTGCCGATTACATCATCGACTTATTGCGGCGTCCGATGATGAGCAAAGTGGTCTCGCGCGAAGGCCACGATTGGTCGAGTCCGTCGGAGGCGATCTACGGGCCGAAGGTGATGATCATCAATGAAATGTCAGGCTCCGGCGGCGATGCGCTGCCCTGGTATTTCCGCAAAGCCGGACTGGGACCACTCATTGGCAAGAGAACATGGGGTGGCTTGGTTGGAATTGGAGGCTATCCCGAGCTGATCGACGGCGGTCATGTCACCGCGCCCCGAGCCGCTCTTTACGGGCTGAAAGGCGAGTGGGAAGTCGAGAATCACGGAATCCCTCCCGATATCGAAGTCGATCTCGATCCAGCCACTTATCGCAACGGCCACGACGCGCAACTCGATAAAGCGATTGAAGTGGTAATGCAGCAGTTGAAGGAGCATCCACTGCCGCAATATCAACGGCCGGCTTATCCGAACTATCACGAGAACGATGGGTTGGGAGTGAAGTAGTAGTCGCGAGTACCCAGTACCTAGTACCCAGTCAACTTGAACTCCAGTTCCAGCGACTGGGTACTCGGTACTAGGTACTGATTAAAAAACGAAGGCCGGGCATCCCGGAAGGTGATTCCGGATTCCCGGCCTGCGTCTTATTTCAACTTGTTATCGCGATTTGATTCGAGCGGACTTAATTGCTCGGAGCTGAGTTCGCTGCGGCTGTAGCGGGCGCGGCGCTCGGCGTAGTCGAAGTCCCGTAACGCATCAACCGCGGATAGAACGGTGTAACTTCAAACGGCATCTTGTCGCGCGCAGAAGTAATCGCGACCGGAGCCGTCTTCACCATCTCCGCTTTGTCATCCCACGGGTTAACCTTGATGCGCCCACCGAGCGGCAACGCTGCCACCTGATCGAGTTTTGTGTTGTCGAGCGCCGGACCTTGCGTGGAAAGCGCGGACAACCGTGTAACCGCTGCGCCCTCAGACAGCGGATTGCCCAGGTGCGTGGTCAGAAGCGCATTCAGCTGAGGCGCGCGAGCCTGCAGCGCCTTCAGGAACAATCCCACGCTATCGAGCTTCTGCGCGTAGGGTGAGTTCTTCAACAAATCTACGGCCTTCTTGTCGGCTGCGGTTTCTTCCTCCGGAATGTGCTTGAATCCCAGATTGTTGTAAGTGGAATCGTCCGAGAACAGCATGCGATCGTTGAAGGCGTACTTGCTGCCCAAGTTATGTCCGAGCACGATGTGCGCCAGTTCGTGCGAGAGCACGGCGGCAAGACTAGCTTCATCAGGAAGTACGTCAATCAGGCCGCGACTAATCACGATCGTATTACCCACACTGAAAGTTTCAAGTGGCGCAGTAAGCAGTACGCGGGTACGCACCGGACGCGGCAAATCGATATTGTTCGTCACTTCCAGATTGTTGACCACTGTCTGGAGAATGCGATCTACATCGCCTTCGGGAGCAAGCAAGCCGGCGCGCGTCAGGCGCTCGACTACGTTGTCTTCCGCCTGCTGTTGCCATTGCCGCTCGGCTTGCAGCGGAGACGCGTCTTGCTGGGTGGGGGTTTCATCCTTCACGCTGTCGACCCGAATTTGCGTGAGTTCGTCGTCCTTGTCGTTTTTCTTAAGATCGTAACCCCAGATTTTCGTCTGCGCTTTGAACGCGATTTTATTTTTTACGCCGGCGCTAAAGTCGCCTTCTTCGCTGTAAATGTAAGCCGGAACCCAGTAGCCCGGAATCAGGTTCAGCCGCCAGCTATCCATGTGGAAGAAGAAGGAATTTTTCGGAGCGGGAACATAAGTTCCGTTCAGCCGCACGATGTTGTAATCCTGATCTTCCACCCAGACGCGGCCCATGAAGCGTCCTTTGCCGGCGTTTTTCTTGGGTGTGACGTCGAACATCAGGCAGCGAATGTCGCCGAGAAATTCCCGATGGATGTATTTGAATTCGTAGTGCTCGCGGTCAAAGTCGGTGCGGTCGGCATAGACCATCCAGGAAAATCCCATGGGCTGGTACTGCACCTTGAAGAGTTTGTGGAAGCCGCCCATCAGGCGCGTCTCCATGCCCACGTTTTGCTCTTTCAAATAATCTTTGCGGTCCACCGTCTCGCCCATGTCCATGCGGCCGAGAAAATAGTGGTCTTCGCTTGGCACCGGCCCAAGCTGCGGATCGGCGCTCAGATTCTGCAGATAGGTTTCGACCACGGGGGTGCGCGTCGAGAGCGCCTTCATCAGGCCATGCTCGCGCTCGATAAAGCGATCCACCACCTGATCCATGGTCGTCGGCTGGGGCAGCGCCGAAGGCGTCGGTACTGGAGCCGTTCCCGCCGTGGCCTCGGACACCGCTGTCGGAGCCGGTTGTGTGGCTGCGGGTGCGGCCGGGGGCGCAGACGTTTGCGAATTCGAAGCCTGCTGCGCAGTCGCGCTCAGCGAGATCAGCAGTGCGGCAGCGAACATCCCTTTCCAAGTGCTCATAGCTCGTGTCTCCAATTTCTCTTTCACGTGCGCGTTTCGTTAAATCCACTTCTCAAACTTGAGACAACTAGTACGCCAGTTGAAACAGCACATGCACCACCGCTGTCGAATCCACCGGCTGGCCGATGCGCAGCGCTGGTTTGAAGCGCATCTTGTTGGCGGCAGCGATCGCAGCCTCGTCGAGGCCGTGACCCAATCCCCGGACCACGCGGTTTACATGCAAAGTTCCATTGGCGCTGAACATCACCTCCAGCAGAACTTCGCCTTCCAGTTTCAGATTGCGCGCCTCGTCGGTATACACCGGCTGCGGCTTGAAAGTGATCTCGACCGGAACCGTTGCGGGGCCCGATTCCTGCGCGATCTTCGGTCCAGCGTGCACAACTTGCTCGGAGCCGAATCCGCCAGTGGAAACGCCAGCGCCGCGGCCATCGCCCTTGCTGCCAGTCGCGATGCCATTGCCGAAATCCGCGCTGGTTATCGTGCCCTTAATACCTTTCGCTCCGCCTGACCCGTTGCCTTGTCCGGGGCCGACCGGCATATCAAAGCCGCCAGCCTGCGCTGCGTAGAGTTTGGCACCCTGCTTGCCTGTGCCCTTCAGCCCATTGGGGTCGCCGAAGCCTCCGGTCTGAACTTTCTCGATTGCCGCGTTCACCGTGGGCGCAACCGAGCTACCGCCAAAGTCTCCGGTATGCACCAGTTGCGGACGAGTTGCGCTCGCCATCTTGATTTCCGGCGCCCTGAATTGGTTTACGATCACCTTTGGAGCTTCGATCGGCTCCGGAGCCGCCCGATGAACTTCATGAGGAACGACTAATCTTGGCCGCTCGAAAACCGGCGCGGGAGGAAGCAGCTTTACTTTCACGCGCTTCACTTTGATGGGCGCGGGCTCCGGCTTCATCGCCGGCAACGGAATCAGCTCCGTCACGCGATACTCTTTGAGCGCAAGTTTGTCCGGGAATAACACGCCAACATTGATCAAAAGCAGCGTGGCCAGCACCACGAAACCGTAGCTGGCGGCAAGCGCACGCCGGTCAATCTTGCGCTCCGGCAACAGTCCGAGCTGATAAGTGCTTTGAAACGCAGCCATGTATGAACTCCAAGGGGACCCAGGCCGAGGGAGCGGACCAGGATTGGAGTTTTCACATTAAGTGAGAAAGGACAGGGGGTAAACGTGCCCACGGCTCTTGACCCAAGGTAACCAAAAAAGGCAGTTACGGGACCAAGGCCAAAACGGGCCCTCCACGACTGTGTCATTCCGACCGGAGCCGGACCCTGAGCGAAGTCGAAGGGGACGGCGCAGTGGAGGAACCTGCTTTTTCTCGGCAGCCCCACGAACCATGTGGGAACAGCCGCCTCGGCTGTTCAGCGGAGCGCAGCGACCCGCAGCAGGCTTTGAAAGGGCGCGGCTTCGAGCCGCGCCGTAAAAGCCACCAACCTCAACAGCGGCTTCAGCCGCCTCACCTTCTGCGGAAAAACCTGGTTTTGGGTGGAGCAGCGCTTCCAGCGCTGCGTTAAATGCTCTCTTTCAGAGATGGCTTTAGCCACTGAGCTGCCCGAATTCGGCAAGACCGGGAAGGGCACGAGCGTCGCTCATGCTGGGACGAATTCGGAGGCAGACGGGTGTCTCTGAACCTTTCCTGGGGATGGACGAAGAAGCGTCCCGCGAACTCCGCAAGAGTTGTTCCCGGACGGCCATCAGATCTGAATAGACAATTGCGCTGGCGCTCAACTGCCCGTGCCTGTGAGCCGGACACCTTGCGAGCTGCCGCCGCCGCCGTTGTCGTTAATTTCGAGCCCTGCGTCGCGCGTGCCCTTCGCTTCCGGCCTGAAGGTAACCATGACCTTGCAGCTTGCGCCTGCATTGATTTGGCTGCCGCAGGTGTTGGTCTCGGAATAGTCGTGGTAATTTCTACCCGCAATCGTTACTCCGCTTACGCTGACCGGTAAGCTGCTTGTGTTGGTTACCGTCACAGTTTGCGGCTTGCTGTTGGTGCCAACTTTCTGCGGCGCGAAGGTTAGCTCGGCGGGAGCGAGGCTGATGACCGTTCCCATGCCATTCAACTCAATCACCTGCGGCTTCGACGATGCGCTATCGCGAATGGAGATTAATCCCGTCGCCGCGCCCGCGGCCGTCGGTTGAAAGCTGACGGTAAGATCGCAACTGGCGGCTGGGGCGACGCTGCCGCCGCAGGTAGTGTCGAGTTGGAATGGCCCCGTAACGGATTTCGATTTGATCGAGAGCGCATTTGCGCCGGTATTGGTAAGGGTGACGGTTTGTGCGGCGCTGACCGTGCCAACAAGCTGCCGCGGAAACAGGAGCGGCGTGGTCGGCGAAAAGCTCACAACCCCGGTGTTGAGCAGAACCCCTACGTCATTGCCAGCTAGAATTGGGAATCACGATATCAGGCTTGTGGTCGCCGTTGAGGTCTCCTACAGCTATGAACCCGGCTTCTTGGCCGATAATGTAGGTTGTGGCTGGCTGGAATGTGCCGTCGCCGTTGCCGCCATAAACGCTGATGTCCCTTGCAAATGACCCGCTAACCACGGCCAAGTCCTCCTTCCCATCCCCGCTAAAGTCGGCGGCATGAATGGACCCGGGGAAGTATGCGGGATAGTATGCTGGCGGCTCGAAAGGTTCCATCGCCATTACCCATAAGCACGGCGACCGCGTCGCCCAGAAAGTCCGACACCGCCAAATCTTCTTTGCCGTCGCCATCGAAATCGGCGACTGCAATGGAGTTGAGCTCGGTTCCCACGGAATAGGTTTCGCCGGTGGTGAAGGTTCCGTCGCCGTTGCCCACCAGGATGGTTATTTCGCCGTTGCTCAGTGAAGCCACGTCGAGCCTCCGGCCCCGGTTAAAGTACCCTAGGCCGATAGTGTCGGGCTTGAGAGTTGGCGTGGTGTCGATAGGGGTCTGAAAGGTTCCGTCGCCGTTGCCCAGCATTACGCTGATATAGGGCTCGTCGCAAATCAGCAGGTCGGGCTTTCCATCGTTATTGAAGTCGCCGACAAACACGAATGTCGGCTCGGTACCTGTGGTGCGGTAAGGCACGGGGGATTGGAAGGTACCGTCGCCGTTACCCAGTAGTACGCTCACGTTCTGGTCGAGGTTGTTGGACACAGCTAAATCGAGATTACCGTCGTGGTTAAAATCGGCGACCGCCATTGAATATGCGGTGGTGGTCGGGTAATAGACCGCGGGCTGAAAGGTTCCGTCGCCACGGCCCAGCAGGATAGCCACCTCTCCACTCGATGATGCCACGGCCAAGTCCAGCTTGCCGTCGTGGTTGAAGTCTCCCACAGCGACCGATATCAAGTTAAAAAGCACGGGCGAAGTACCCCGCGACTCGAACTGGGCCAGAGCAGGCAGGGCCGGGCCAAGCAGGCATAGCGCAAGCATGGACCTGCACCATGGTTTTTCTCGAAAGCGACCCAAAAGGCACCTCGCAGCTCGAAGTGAAGAGGCCGCCACTGGGGGTCTTTCAGCGGCCAAAGGAGCTAGATTCTACCACGGTTATGCCGCTTCTGGGCCGACGTTTCGGCCCGCAAGGACTAAAATGCGGGTCATCCCGAGCGAAGCGAGGGACCATGGTTTCCTCGGCACTGGCAGTGATCGCATGCAAGCGGGCGCTGGCGCACCTTTGACTTTCTTGCTGGCACCGCCACCACTGAGGCTGCCGCACCTCTCGCGGTTTTCGAAAGAGCCTGCCCCGACCTTAGTCGAAGGGTGCGCACTCGCCAGCCGATAGCTAGGGGTTGCGCTTCGCGCTCCTCAGCGTCCCTCGTGCACCAAATTCGCTCACGCGCGAAGGGCTTGATGTTTTCCAAAGCCCCATCGTGACATCTGACCTTGCGCACAGCCCTCATCTCGTTTCAGAATTGTCCCAGCAGGAACCCGTGAGTTCGGGGAACAGTTCATTGAGAACTAAATATCGTGCGGCTAAGTCGTTTCTGCGCAATGGTTTGGCCAACAGGTCCGGCTGTTTTCTGTCTCGACAGAAATCGCCGCGCTGATTCTACAGGACTTACTGGAAACCGATGCAGCTAAGTCCTTCGTCTGTAATATTTTACGGGCAAGTTGTGTAGAAACAATATTTTAGCCGGATTCGGGCCGAGACCTGAAACCGCAACTCCTTACTCCTCAAGGATTTGGAAGAACAAAATCTAAAAAAAAATTCCAATCCAGATCGATCTCTCAGCTATGATCCCTCCGCCAGCGAAACCAGGAGAAAACCGGCACTCCGGCCAGAATAACCAACAGTCCGTAAAAAGAATTCGGCCAGTTCTCGCTGAAGGTGTAATAAAGAAGGACGGCTGCCACGAGGACGAACAGCGCCGGAACGACGGGGTAACCCAGCACGCGGTAGGGCCGCGCCGCCTGCGGATCGCGCCAGCGAAAAACGAACACCGTGCTGCCCGCGATCATATAAAAGAGCCATTCGGCGAAGATCGCAAGCGAAAACAGTTGCCGGAAATTGCCGCCGAGCAACAGCAGCAAGATCGATAAGACCGCCTGCGCCGCAATAGCGACGGATGGTGTATGAAAGCGCGGATGCACATCTGCCAAGGCGGAAAAGAAATACCCATCCCGCGCCACCGCGTAGGGCACGCGGGCGCCGCTCATGATCGTGCCGTTCAGTGTGACCAGCATCGAAATCGCCATGCCCGCAGACACAATGCTTGCACCCAAATGTCCCATGACGAGTGCCACCGCATCGGAGGCTGGCCGCGGCGACTCAGCGATCGCACTGGCCGGCAACACATATTGCACCCCGGCGTTTACCAGCACGTACAAGGCGCCGACCGTGGCCACGCCGGCAATCAACGCAATTGGAATATTGCGCCCAGGATTTTTCACCTCGCCGCCGACCATGTTCAGATCATTCCAGCCGTCGTAAGCCCAGAGAGCCGCAACCAGCGCCGCCATGAAGCCGGCGATTCCACCCTTCGCAGCCGCAAATGTGCCGGCAAAATTGCTCCAGCCGCGCCCGGTCGCGCTCCCAGCGCCGCTGAAGCAAACCACGACGATGCCCACGATGATGGCAACTTTCAGAATCGTGAAGATCAGTTGAAACTCTCCCGCCTTCTTCACCCCCAGGTAATTCAAAGCAGAAATAAGGACGGCCGCGGAGATCGCAACCAGCTGTCCCCAGGTGACAGCAAAGGAATAAGAGAGAACACGCGTCGCGATGACACTTTCCGAGAAAAAAGAAAAGATGGAGAACGTACCGAGAATCCGCACCAGTCCAGTCGCGATCGTAGCGACCGACGCTGGCTTTGCAATCACGAACCAGGTCCACGCGTAGAGAAAACCGCCCAGAGGACCGTAAGCGTCGCGCACATAAACATACTCGCCGCCAGCCTGCGGCTTCATGGCGCC
Source organism: uncultured Acidobacteriaceae bacterium (assembly GCA_963789875.1). Lineage (GTDB taxonomy): Bacteria > Acidobacteriota > Terriglobia > Terriglobales > Acidobacteriaceae > Sulfotelmatobacter. The sequence continues at coordinate 519,850 of CAWBMI010000006.1, forward strand.
AAGTTCGGCGTAAGTGAGCGCGCCAAAAAACGATAACAGTCCGCCCACCAGCCACGCCAGATACACCAGCTTCGCCGAACCCACGGCCTGCATCATCTCGGCCGGAACCAGAAATATTCCGCTGCCAATAATGGTTCCCACCACCACGGCAGAGGCGTGGCTGACACCGAGATCGCGTGAGAGTTCGGGACGCGTGGCGTTAAGCGTTGACGGCGCTCGCATGGTTGGAGTGTGCAGTATACGGCAGAAGCGGAGGTTACTCCGGGAAGAGATAGCTCGCTGTATATCCCACAGTGAACGTGACTACCGTTCCCATCATCACCCACCAAGTCCACGGCACCCGTGTTCCCCATAAGTACAATTCCGTGCCGAAGCCAAAGACCATTCCGATCATCGCGCCGCGCTGGTTCGCTCGCCGGGTAAGAACGCCCAACAGGAAAACTCCCAGCAGCGCGCCATAAGCGACCGACGCAATCTGCAGCCCGACTTCAATGACGCGTCCAATCTTATGCAGCGAGAGTACTGCGATGACGAATAACAACAACGCCCACACAAATGTCGACAGACGTGAGAACAGCATTCGCGTGCGCTCGTCGGCCTGCGGGCGGAACCGCACATAGAAATCCATAACCGAAGTTGACGACAATGCATTCAGAGCAGCGCTGAGATTCGACATCGCTGCCGCCAGGATCGCCGCGATCAGTAATCCGGAGATTCCATGCGGCATGCGGCTCACGATGAACGTCGGATAAATTCGGTCCGGCCTGCCGAAATTCGCGGAGGGTACGCGATAGTAAGCCCACAGCATAATTCCGACCAACAGAAATAGTGCGAACTGAAACAGAATTGCAATTCCACTCGAGAGAAGCGCTGTTACTGATTGCTTCTGACTCCGAGCGGCGAGAAGACGCTGCACGATCAGTTGATCGGTGCCATGACTCGCCGTGGTCAAGAACGCTCCGCCGATCACTCCAGCCCAGAACGTATACGGGATCCAGACGCTCGGCGTGAAGTCGAAGATCTGCAACTTGCCCGCGCTTGCCGCGGCGGCGTGGATTGCGCTCCAGCCTCCGGGCACAAGGTGCAGAATCGTCCATAGCCCGACAATCGTTCCGCCGACATAGATTCCGGTCTGCACCACGTCGGTCCAGATCACGGCGGCCAAGCCGCCTTCGAATGTATAGATGAGGGTCAATATGGTGATCAGAGCAATCGAAGTCACCTCGCCGGTTCCCAGCGCGATCGAAACGACGATCGACACAGCATAGACGCGCACGCCCTCGGCCGCCGTGCGGGTCAGAAGAAACAATCCCGCCGTGAGCGAGCGCAAGCCGCGCCCAAAGCGCCGTTCGATCAATTCGTAGGCAGTGTAAAGATCGCCACGAAAATAATGTGGCAGCAGGACGAAGCTGATCACCACGCGACCTACAACGTATCCCATCACGACCTGCAAGAAAGTGAGGTTCGTATCGTAGGCAAGTCCAGGGATGCTGATGATCGTCAGCGTGCTGGTTTCTGCCGCAACAATCGAAAGCGCAATCGCCCACCAGGGAATATCGCGTCCCGCCAAGAAATAATCGCGCAAGGTGCGCTGCCGCTTGCGGAAGCGCAGACCAAAGAGAGTGATTCCGATGAGGTAGAGCGCGATGATCGCGAGATCAATTTTGTCGAGACCCATGCTTGCGCCACAGACTAAGCTAGATCACCTTCCGCGCCACGACCTTTGACGGGTCATAAATTTCCGACGAGCTAATAACTAACCACAATCGTTCTTCACCGTTGTTCCGCACCGCGTGAGAGGCGCCCGGAGGAACCAGCACCAGCACCGCCGTCGTGCCGTCAAAGTTACAGTGCTGCGTCGCCGTGTCCTCGCCTTCATCCCAATGCAGCGACCAGGCTGAACCCGGCAAAACAACGTTAACCTGGTGCTTGCTCGCGTGGGAGTGGTTCCCGCGCACGCTGCCGGGCGCAATAGAAGCCATGAGCATGTCGGCTACCTGTCCTACAAAGTCGAGCGCCTCTCGCGGCCAGGCGAAGCTGAAGCCGCGCGCATCGCCGTGGTTGGCGAGTTCGATGACTCGGGTATTCTCTGGCAAGGAATCTCTCTTCGCCTCGATCTGTAACGCTGCAGTAAAGAACCTATTATGGCCGCGCCCAAGTCTCCTCGCGAGTGAGACTCTTTGCTCCCCGTTCGCGAAACTGAAACCTGAGAACTTTCCTATGGTAGAACTAAAGCCGTGAATTACTACCTCGGCATCGACGGCGGCGGCAGCAAGACAACCTGCGCTGTGGGCGACGAGACTGCTCAGTTAGCGACGGTAACAACTGGACCCAGCAACATCATTCGCGTGGGGGAGTCGCGCGCTCGGGAGTCTCTGCACGAGGCTATAAGTCAAGCCTGCGCCGCCGCGCACATCGATCCTAAGCAGTTGAAGTGCGCCTGCATCGGAGTCGCGGGCGCCGCTCACGAAGAAATTGCCGCAGCTGTGAGCAAGATCGTTGCGGAACTGATACCGGCGAAAATCGAAGTTGTTGGGGATATGGAGATCGCCCTGGAAGCTGCTTTCGGCCCGGCTCCGGGAGTCATCGTGATTGCCGGAACCGGTTCAATCGCGTATGGCCGCGACGCCCAAGGTCGAACCGCACGCGCCGGAGGTTGGGGATTCGCCGTCTCGGATGAAGGATCAGCGCATTGGATCGGCAGGGCCGCGGTGGCTGGGTTGTTACGCGCAAACGACGATAGAGAAGAAGCTGGGCATGCTGCGGGGAGCACGCCGCTCTTTGCCGAGTTAAGAAAAGCCTGGAACTGCAGCATGATCGATGAGTTGGTTCGGATCGCCAACTCGACTCCAGATTTCGCCGCGCTTTTTCCCGCTGTGCTGGCTGCTGCCAGCGCCGAGGACGCAGTGGCCAAACGCGTTCTGGCGCAAGCCGCAGAGGAACTCGCGCGACTCGCGGGAATTGTCATGCACCACCTCTTCGCCTCCAGTGACGCAATCTCGGTCTCGCTCGCCATGGTCGGTGGAGTTTTCCGTCATGCGAAAACTGTCCGCGAAGCTTTTCAAAAAGAGATCTGCGTAGCCCATCTCGAAACACAATTTAACCCTGAGGTTGTTGAACCCGTCCGCGGCGCATTGCAACGCGCGCGTAAGGCCCTGCCGTGAAAGCCGGGAAGGGAATAAATTTGGGTAAAGCGACGGGATATTTCGTTTTGAATTCGTGAGACGCCAGCTATAATGGACTTGAATGAGGTGGATTTTATGTTCGTCCCCCGCTTTCTTGTTTTGCCTCTCGTGCTTTCACTAGGCGTTGCATCCCTTGCAGCGCGGTCTTTGCCCGACAACCCTATGGTCCCCGCTCAGAGTGGAGAACCAAGTCTCCGTATCGGGCCGCTCCAGGATTTTCACTTGAATGGGACTGCCCCCGCACCTGACACTTACCGGATTATTCCGGCGCCAGGGACTTACCGGAACCCCATCCCTTTGGATCGCAGTAAAGTTACCTGTTATTCAATCCGCGGCTATCGCGTCACACGCGACGATCCTGAGTCGGATTCGACCAGACCTTCGGGGTATTCCACGTGCCAGCCTTCGGATCGGTTCCAGATGAAGGATGCCGACGGTCCGCAGCACCTTCTTCGTTTTCGTTGAGGCAGAACGGTAAGCCCGAAACTTTATCCACGGTAGTCGATGGAAGTCAGCGCCCACCGCCTACTTCCAAGATTGCGCCAGTCGTGTAAGAAGCGGCGGGCGAGAGCAGCCACAGCACCGCTTCGGCGACTTCGCGCGGCGTGCCAGGTCTTTGCATCGGCATCGTTGCCGCTAGCCGCTGGAGCCGGTCGGGCGCGCCGTTGGCGGCGTGCAGCCCGGTCTCAATCAATCCCGGAGCAACCGCGTTCACGCGGATGCCTTCAGTCGCGACCTCTCGCGCCAATCCGATGGTGAAACTATCGATTGCGCCCTTGGACGCGGCGTAGTGTACCCACTCTCCGGCCGCGCCGGTGTGCGCGGCGCGCGATGAAATATTCACGATCGCGCCTCCGCTGCCACCGTGCCGAGTGGACATGCGCCGCACAGCTTCGCGCGCGCACAAAATCGTGCCTGTCACATTCACCGCCATAACTCGTGCAAGAGCTTCAGCACTCACAGAATCCACTCGCGCAAATCCACCCGTGATGGCGGCATTGTTGACCAAAGCTTTGATGGGTCCCAGTTCGCGCTCAGACGTTTCAAAGAGACGAAGGATATCTTCTTCCCGGCCAACGTTGGCTTGAATCGCGAGCGCACGTCCACCGGAAGAAACAATCTGCTCGACGACCGCCTGCGCTTCGGCCTCGCCGGTGACAAAATTTACGGCTACAGAAAAGCCGCGCTCGGCGGCCAACGTGGCGATGGCCGCGCCGATGCCGCGGCTCGCTCCGGTCACAATCAGCGTCCCGGACAAATCTTTAGTTGGATGAGGTTGGCTGGTCACGGGCAAAGTTTCGAATCAATTGTCGTCTTACGCTTTCACTGCTTCATGCTTTCCATGGATCAAAGCGACCACGGCTTCATACAGGCGCTTGCGAGTTTCGTGGCGCTCGTAGGCCCGCGTGATATATCGCACGTGGACCTCAACGCCTGAAACACTGGGACGCACATTGACCGCGGGCGTCGCCGAAAAGCCCTGCACATGGTAGCGAGTGGTCGCGTGCTGCCATTCTTCCTGAGCCTTGTTCACATTTGCTTCGGTGTCTTTCGAGACAAGCTTCTGCAATCCATCAATGACCGGGTAAGGATCCTGGTCCGGGGGAATGATGAGTTGCAGTTCATCCCACATCCATTGGCCGGAGGTCGAGAAGTTGAAGTAGTGGCCTTCAATCGCGAAGCTGTTGACGAATGAAACGCGCCGGCCCGTGGGATGCCCCGCATCCGTCCAGTTTCCGGTCTCGAGCAGAACCGTCTTCAGCAGCCCAATCTCAACCACTTCTCCGCCCACGCCTTCGATTTCGACCCAGTCGCCCACGCGAATGCCGTTGCGCCCCATCAAAACAAACCAGCCAAAGAAAGCCACAATAAAATCCTTCATGGCGACGGTGAGGCCGGCGCCGGCCAGCCCCAGAATCGTGGTCGTCTCGTTGGGCATGCCGAAGATGATGAACAGAATCGCGACCGCACCCGCAGCCTGCACCGCGAATTTCACTACCGTTCTTAGCGTGCCGATGCGTTTGTTTTCTGCGGTTACGCCGGTAAACAGCCGGTCGATTAGCCGGTCGACCAGCCAGACAGCGAGAATCACCGCCAGAATCCAAAGCGCCGCGGCCAGCATGCTGTGCAACGCAGCGCGCTCGCGGATTTCGACCAGCCCGATCCAACTGGTGTAGATCTCGTTCAGCTCCTGCTCATCCTGCAATCGCCGGCTGATGTCGGCGAGATTGCGTTGATCATCGGTGAAGCGCCTCAGAGACTGCAAAGCCGACTGGGCGTTGGCCTTCGATTCCTCGCGGTTCGCTGCCGTGCTGCCCCTGGCGAAGCCGGAGGCCTTTTGTTTCGCCGCTTCGCGATCTTCCTTATCCTGCTCGACCTGCTTCTGATCGCGTGTGTGCCGCAAACCGAGCCGGTTCTGCTTGCTCGCGGTCTCCTGTAATGCGTCGGCAAGCTGACGACTTCTTCGCGCGCAACGCCCGCCAGGCGCGGAAGACCGCCAGTACCGTGCGCGCTTTATAATCCTGCTCCGCCGGATTCGCCGCCGTCCCCGCAGCCGGGTCGCTATGATTTCCGGACTCATGCTGTTGTTGCAGCTGCCGAATTTTTGCCTGCGGATCGCCTCCCGCCCTTTCCAGATCTTCGCTGGCATCGTCGAACTCATCCTGATCGAGATCCAATTGCGCCTTGGCGACGTCGATGTGATCCTGCAGGTTGTCCTTCTGCTTCTCCGGAGCCGTGGCCAGCTTGCGAGTGAGTTGCGCGATGGTTTCTTTGTCGGCAGCGAGCGCAGCTTCGGCCTTAACCTTGCGCGCGGCCAAGTCGCGCGCTTCGGGCGTAAGCTTCGGCGGATTCAATGCAGCGGTTCGCAAAGCGTCGGCGAATGCCAGGTCGACTTCGTGGTCGGCAACTTTTTCCGCTTCATGCGCCAGGCGCAACTCCTCCGGAGTCGATGCCAGGGCTGCCATGCGCCGCGCCGTTTGCAGCGGACGTTGATCGACCAGCGGACGCTCGTTTGCAGGCTCGGTGCGTGCCAGCAGTTTCTTGCCCGCGGCAGTCGCGCCCAGTTCCTCGGTTTCGGTAGGCTGTGCAGGTTCGCGCGTTCGCAGCAATCCTACGAAGCCGAAGGCCATCAGCAAAAGCAGCACGGCAGCGGTCATCCAGTGGCGGAATTTCATGAGGAGAATATTTTCATTATTTCTTATAATCACCAATGCCTCGAGAGTCGATGCGCAAGTTTAGCAAAATGCTAGTTGTGTTCCGTCTTTTCTGCGGCAAATCGGCGGCCACAGGGTAAAATGGCCGCCGTCGAAGACGGAGGATCCATGAAATCGTTTCGCCTCGTTCTTGTTTTTACTCTTTTGTTAGCGCTCGCGGCATTTCGCGCTCACCCATTCGTTTCAGTATCGGCAAGTGCTGGTCCAGAGACTCTGCGCCAGTTGGAAGCTGACTTCATGAAAGCCGCAGCCGAGCACGGCTCGCAGGGATATCTTTCCTATTACGCCGACGATGCCGTCGAATTGCCCAACGGCGCGCCGATCATTGAAGGAAAAATAAACATCGCAAAGGGTATGGGCTTTCTCGATCAGAAAGACAATCATCTGACCTGGGCGCCGGTCGGCGCGGATATGTCTGCGTCCGGCGACCTGGGTTACACCTACGGCACCTTCGAATTCAGCTCAAAAGATAAAGATGGCAAGCCCGTGGTTGAGCACGGCAAGTACACGAGCATTTGGAAGAAGCAGAAGGACGGGAAGCTGGAAAGTCGTTCTCGACATGGGGAATGCCAGCGCGGCGAAGTGAGGAAAAGCTCAACCGCAAGGGCGCGCGAAGAAGTGGCACGTAAAGCCGCCTCACGACCGAAGCCGGAGCGCGAAGCTATGGCTAGTGCAGAAACCTCCCATTTTCTTCGCGCCGGGAGTCGCGCTTGCATTGTTGCCTGCAATGCCTACAATTTATGCATGCAATACACCATCCGCAATGTGCCGGATACTTTGGACGAAGCCCTTCGCAGGGTCGCCCGTGAGCGCGGCAAAAGCCTGAATGAGGTAGCGATCGAGGCCCTGGCCCGTGGCGCTGGCGTTACAGGGGAGCGCATCCGGCACCGCGACCTCGCCGGCATCGTGGGAACCTGGCGAGAAGATCGCGCTTTCGAGAGCGCCATAGCAGCGCAGGATACTATCGACAAAGAGATGTGGCGGTGAGGCTGGCTCTCGACACGAACCGCTATACCGACCTGTGCCGGGGCAACGAGTCGGTTGTCGAAACGGTCGAACTCGCCGATGAAGTCTGGCTGCCCTTCATCGTGCTGGGCGAATTGCGTGCCGGGTTCGCCGTGGGTAGTGCCAAGGACCGCGCAACGAAGCTGTGCTACGCCGTTTTCTGCTGAAGTCCGGCGTCGGTGTGCTCTATGCCGATGAACAAACAACGCATCATTACGGCGCTGTTTACCGGCAACTGCGCAAGCAAGGCACTCCCATCCCGACCAACGACATGTGGATCGCGGCCCTCGTCCTGCAACATTCGCTCGTGCTATGCGCCCGCGACGCGCATTTCGACGCTGCTGCCACAGTTGCCGCGGGTTTAGGGGATCGAAGGGTGCCGTGTTCACATTGCCGGGTCGTGTGCACATCCTTGTCGCGCTTTGCGGCAGGGGTAGGGACTCTGAATCTTCGCTCTGTTCCTCCGGGGTGAACGATTTTCGGAGGCACTCTATTTCCGAAAATGATTGCTGATAGCTTCCGCCTGCACCCGAGTGACGACTGCTGAAAGCGCGGCGGGGTCGGCCTGCCTCACGGCCTGCACACTGCCAAAATGTTCGAGCAGCCGTCGAGTCGTACTCTCGCCGACTCCCGGAATCTCTAAGCAATTCAGTCGAGCGGTCGCGTATTTGCCGCCGCTTGCGGTGAAACGTAACCGCGAAGCGGTGGGCTTCATCGCGAATGAGCTGGATCAAGTGCAGCACCGGCGAATGATGATCGAGCGCGATCGGATCTTTCTCCTGTCCGTAGACATAGAGAATCTCTTCGCGCTTGGCAATGGCAGCGAGCGGCTGGTTGATAATCTCGAGCCCTTCGAGAGCTTCGGCCGCCGCGTGCAACTGTCCCAGCCCGCCATCGATCAACACTAGACTCGGCATCGGCTTCTCTTCCTGCTGCAGCCGCTTGTAGCGGCGCGTAACAACTTCGCGCATGGAGGCGAAATCGTCTACACCTTCAACCGTGCGAATGATGAATTTCCGATAATCCGACTTCTTCATCTTGCCGTCTTCCCACACCACCATCGAAGCCACGGTTTCCGCGCCTTGAATGTGCGAGATGTCGAAGCACTCGATGCGCTTCGGCAGTTCTGGCAGGCTGAGCGCCTCTTGCAACTCTTCCTGAATAGCCTTGGCGTTGGGTTTGAGCACGCGGAAGCGCTGATCGTAGGATTGCTTTGCATTAGTGCCGGCGAGATCGAGGAGCGAACGTTTCTCTCCGCGCTGCGGCACGAGAATATGTACCCGCGCTGCGCGGGCGCTCCCGCCTGCGCTCTGATCGGAAAGCAAGTCTTCCAAGGTTTCGCGATCCTCAAAATCCACTGGCACATAAAGATTGCGCGGCACGTAAGGCTGCCCGATGTAGAGCTGCTTGAGCAGGGCAGAGAAGAATTCACCGGGGGTGAAATCTACGCTAGTGGCATGGTCATCCTGAGGACGGCGTTCGTTGCCGGTCGAAGGACCTATGGAGTTGTTAGTAGCGGCACTGTCCTCGGCAGGCGGGATGCCGCCCGCAGACTGCATAGATCCTTCGCTTCGCTCAGGATGACAAGGCGAAAGTGCGCCGGTGATTTCCGGGAGATCTTCCCAGAAAAACTCGCGACGATCCACTACTCGCCCCCCGCGCATGTGAAACAGATTCACGGCCAGCATGCCGTTTTCGAAGTGATATCCGAAGACATCGGCATCGTCGCCTTCGGCGGCGGCAATGCGCTGCCTTTCCTGCAACTGCTCGACAGTAGAAATCAGATCTCGGTATCTTGCCGCGCGCTCATACTCCTGCGCCGCGGCTGCTTGCTCCATGCGCTGATGCAAGGAACGGCTCAAATCCGTGGGACGCCCTTCCAGAAACAGCTTCACATCGCGGACCGCCTCGTCATAAGCCTCCGGCGTGGTCAAGTCCTTCACGCACGGCCCGAGGCAGCGCTTGATGTAATACTGCAGGCACGGCCGCGGATGAAAGCGCGTGAGATCGACCTTGCACGACGGAATCAGAAAATTTCGGTGAATCAGATCGACGATGCGGTAAGCGAGGTTCGCCGGAAAATAAGGTCCATAGTAAGCGCTGCCATCTTTGCGCAGCCGGCGCGTGACGAATACCCGCGGCGTACGCTCGCCCAGCGTCAGCTTCACGTAAGGATAAGTCTTGTCGTCGCGCAGCAGAATGTTGAAACGCGGCTTGCGCTGCTTGATTAAATTGTTTTCGAGCGCCAGCGCTTCTTTATTATTGCCGACTACGATGTAGTCAACATCCACGGCCTCGCGCACCAGCGTGCCGGTCTTCGAATCCTCCCAGCGGCCTTCATGGAAGTAGCTGGCCACGCGGCTGCGCAGGTTCTTCGCTTTGCCCACATAGATGACTTCGCCTTCGGCGTTTTTGTAGAGATACACCCCGGGCTCGGTCGGAATCGTACGGATTTTCTGCAGCAGATCCATGAATTGTTCTTATTCTATTGGATGAGATTGGTTAGTAATCTGTCGCAGGCCGTTCGGTACGAGTGAACTGGAGCGCATATCAAGTCCAGCTACTATCGGTCGCTCAGTGCGGCTGCGGCAATTCGTGATTGTGTTACATTATTGGGTATGAGTCATACATTAACGATCCGTCTTACAGATGAGCTCCTCGAATGGCTCAAAGAAACCTCGAGGAGGACTGGCATACCGATGGGCCGTCTGGTTCGCGAGCAAATCGAAAAAGCCAGGTCGGAGGGAGGGAAACAGCGATTTCTTCGCCACGTCGGTGCGCTCAGCGGCCCTCCTGATCTCTCCTCACGCCAGGGTTATTCCCGGCGATGAAAGGAATCGCCGACACCGGATTCATTGTCGCCCTCGGCAATCGCCATGATTACCATCACTCCTGGGCAGCAGATCTCGCGAAGACAATAACACCGCCGCTGCTAACCTGCGAGTCAGTGTTGAGCGAGGCGGCGTTTCATCTGGGATCGAGCGCTTACGTAATATCGCTCGTGGAAGACGAATTGTTACGTCTCGCGTTTGATTGTTCCAAACACGTCCGCCAGTTGCAAGAGTTGGCCGGTCGCTACGCAAATCGCAAGCCCGACTTCGCGGATCTGTGCCTGATTCGTATGTGCGAACTCTATCCCCGCCATTCCCTGATAACCGTCGACGAAAGCGATTTCCGCGTTTATCGTAAGAACAAAAGGGAGGCGATCGCCGTGATCTCCCCGCCCGACGGTAAATAACCCGTGACCGCCAAAACATGCAACCGTATAAAATTTCCATTGCGCATGTGCGCTTTTCGTTGTCCGCAACGGGCGCAAGTTCGTCAGCACCTCTTCGGTAAACTGCAACCTATTGAAAACGTATATACTTATGGCGTCTGGTTTGGTGGGCGAAAACGGCACGTCCCGTGCAAAAGTGGGAGAGGGACTTGCAGCGTCGTACTAGCTCCCAGAGCCCTGGCAAGACCGCAGACGTGGCGCGTGGCAGAAAGCTAGACGCGCCGAGACAAGATATCAAGGAGCCTTATCCTATGACCCGCACTTCGTTAACGATCCTACTGGCAGCCAGCATGGCGGCGACCTTCGGTTGCACCAGCAAGAACTACGTGAAGCAGCAGACTACGCCGCTCATCAATAAGACCAACGAACTCGATGACATGACGGCCCGGAACAGCAAAGACATCAAAGATGTCGACGCCCGCGCCCAGGCTGGAATCCAGTCCGTGAATGCGAAGACCGCCGACGTAGAGCAGAAAGCTCAGGCCGCTAACCAGAACGCCAGCGCAGCGCAACAGGTTGCTGACACCGCCAACAATCGCGTCGGAGTGCTGACCAACACGGTGGCGAATCTTGACAACTATCGTCCTGTCGCCGAGACCTCGGTAAAGTTTGGCTTTAACAAAGACAATCTCACGCCCAAAGCCAAAGAAGCGCTCGATCAGCTTGCCGGAACCATCGCGAGCACCAAGGGCTATATCATCGCGCTCGAAGGCAGCACCGACTCGGTCGGTTCGCCGGAATACAACTACGACCTCAGCCAGCGCCGTGCAAATTCTGTGATCCAATATCTAGCTTCCAAATACAGCGTGCCGGCCCACAAGATCTACGTGATTGGCCTGGGCAAGGACAAGCCGCTGGAGACCAATAAGACAACCGCGGGTCGCGCCGACAACCGCCGCGTCGATGTGCGGCTGATGACCAACACCGTTGGCGATACCAATCAGCCAGCGCCGCCGCCCGCTACGACCGGACAAAACCCGTCGTCGATGTAACCATAAGCTTTCCTCCCCCCGGAGGTTCGCCAAACAGGCCGCTCAACGCCTCCCCCTGAGCGGCCTGTATTTTTTTTGCGAGCTTGTTCGCTATGGTAATTCAGAAATGGGCCAGTTTGAATCTGCTCTGAAAGGGAGCAGCTTCACCGAGACCAGCTCAACGCGGTAAAATACATCATGCGACGTTGGTTGTATGTGGGTTTATTGTTTGGATTATGTGGAGCGTTAGAAGCTCAGCAGAATAGTGCGCCAGCACCTCCACCGCCACCCGCTTCTTCCGAAAAGGATGCTTCAGGATTAAGCCGCGATCTTTCCTTTCCAGAAGATGATCCTGCAAAACCCCCTGAGGCGAAAGATGCCACGAAGAAGCAAGCTCCGGATCTTTCGCCGCCGCGCTCTGATAGCGTGCGTGCCGACGAACTCCCTTCCGATGTCGGACAGAGTTCCAGCAAAGAAACGCAAGTCGATTTAGCTCCGCCCGAGGATGACGCCAAAGCTCACCCTCAAAGCTCGACTGCGGTGGCTGAGGCCAAGGCTGGAATTACCGGCGGCGACGGCGTCACCGAATTCCATACCTGGGATCCGCACAAAGCTGCCAAGAGCGTTGAAGTGGGAGATTTTTATTTCAAGCGCAAAAACTACCGCGCCGCGGAAGATCGCTACCGCGAAGCCCTGCGCTACAAGGACAACGACGCGGTTGCAACCATCCGCTTGGCCATCAGCCTGGAAAAACTCGGCGCCTTCGATGACGCCGCCGCAGAGTATGAAAGTTATTTAAGAATCTTGCCCCACGGTCCGCAAGCGGAAGAAGCCCGCAAAGCCATCGAGCGCCTGAAGCCGCAAGCCTCAGCCGCAAAGCCGCAGTAAGCTTATGCTGGCATGGCTCAGTTCGAATTTATTCTCCTAAGAGGCGTCATCCCGAAACGCGGCGCACTTCAGCCGCGTGGGTGATCTCGATAGACAGGGGACGATAGGCGATGCTTTCGCAGCGTATCTGCTCTAAAACAGAAACTTCAAGGCCACTTGAATTACGCGCGGACTGACATCCGATTGGATTTGTCCGAACGTTGGAGATTCGATGTCGCTGACCGGCAGGCGGAAGTTGGTATGGTTCAGCACGTTGAACAACTCCCCGCGAAGTTGCAGGCTCTTCGATTCGGTCAGCGGTATGTTCTTCAGCGCCGACAAATCCCAGTCCACATATCCAGGGCCCTGAATTGCGTTGCGGCCTTCGTCGCCGAATACCTGGAAGCGGCCGAGAGGGTCCGGTTCGAGTTGCTGGAAGGCTCTGGTGTTGAACCATTCCGCCGTCGTGCGCGGCCCGGAATTTGGATTTCCGATCACATTCGGGCGGTTGCTGGAAAACCCGGAAATTTCTGGAGCCTGCCCTTGCAGCGAAACGTCGTTCGAATCGAATACAGTGAACGGCGTTCCGGTCATTGCAGTAACAATTCCGTTCAACTGCCAGTTGCCGAGAACATGCCCGTACCAACTGCGGGAGCGTTGCAGGAAGGGAAGGCTCCACTGATAACTCAGTACAAAGCGCTGCCGTGAATCGAACATCGACCGGCCACGCTCCGCGGCGAGATCAAAGGGATTTTGCGCCAGGTCGTTTTCGCCTGCCACCGGTTGCGACGCCGAGCCGGTGATGTTGAAGGAAGAAACGTCGTCGATAGAATGCGACCATGTGTACGACGCAAGAAAGGAAAGCCCGCGGCTGAAGCGCTTCCGCAGGCTGGCTTCCAGGGCGTTGTAGCTAGAGTTCGCAATGCCGGCGATTTCGCCCACCGAACTGTAAACGCACTTCCCCTGAGTCAGGGTGCAGCCGGAATACAGTCGGCGCTGGTTAACGTTATTCTCGGTGGAAATCTGACATGGGCTTGCCACGGAACAGCCTTGGCTGGTCGTGTCCAGGCCGGGGATAAAGACGGCCGGATTTCTTTCAATAAATCGCGGCAGCCTCACACCGGTCGTGCCGACATATCCGATCTGAAAAAGAAGGTCTGCGCCGAGAGAGCGTTGAATGTTCAGATTCCAATCCTGCGCGTAGGGCAGGTGCAGGTTACGAGCGACCACGAGCAATGTCATCGGCTCGGGGAACGCCTGACTGAAAGGATTCGCCTTATAAAAAGGATCGGCGAATGAGTTGACCGGAAAATCTACCTGCTGCGTCTTGAGGAAAGGAGGAGAGCTGACGGGGTCCTGCAGCGGTCCACCCTCGCCGGTGTAGTACGGCTCGTAGAAGATTCCGTAGGCCGCGCTGACCACGGTCTTGGAGTCTCCGCGCGGGTCCCACGCTAAACCAAATCGCGGAGCGAATGCTGTTTTCTGCGCCGGAATCAATCCCGCCGGCACTCCCCGGTCGCCGGGATAGAGAAGTCCCGCCGGAGCGCTGGGTCTCACTGTCGATTGCGCTCCAGGAACGAAGAGATTCACCCGATTCTTGTTCTCCGTCGAGGGGAGAGGCAATTCGTAGCGTAGTCCTAGGTTCAGTGTCAGGTGAGGTGTGACCTTGTAAGTGTCCTGGCCGTAAGCATCGAAAGCCCGATCACGTATTTCGCGGGTAAAATCACCGCCGCCCTGAAGGAAGACCACGGGATCGCCTGACAGGAAGCTGGCAAAACCGTCGCTGAAGGGAAAGTTTGCGAACACAAAGAAACCGTTGCTGGCGATTCCCTGCAGGGCATTGATCTGGTCGCGGCGATAACCACCGCCAAATTTCAACTCGTGGCGGCCGCGGATCCAGCTCAGCGAGCCGGAGAGGTCGAAGGTATTTTGGAATGTGTTGCGCGGTCCGGTAATCGGGTCGCCTGCCGAGGCGTATCCGCCGACCTGAATGAACGGGGGTCCGGCGGCCGACGGCAACGTGGGATCGTATTGAAAGCCCAGGGCCGATGGCGCCTCGTGATTCAGATGTTCATCCAGCAGAAACGTATTGCGGAGAAAAGAAAAGCGCGCGACGCCAATGGTGGTTGGCGAGAAGATGTGCGTCTCTTGAGTCACAAAGTTTTGCGCCCGGTTATATTCGCCCACCGGAAAGCCTGGGACGTTCGCTCCGACCGGCGACAAAGGATCGGTCGTCGGTCCGCTGCTATACATGTAGCGAAAATTCAGGGTGTCGGCGCTCGAAAGGTAATGATCCATGCGCAGTCCGAACTGGTTGTTAGTCTCGCTCAGGGTCTGCGTGGCGATGAATCCGTTCTCGCCAACGTTCGGCAGCGGAAAAAGAGGCAGGACCTTAGCAGCGGTCGGATCAATGGAGGGCAGTTGGTTGTTCAAAATTGGTACGGGCTGTGGGCCTTCGGCGAAGTTCAGGAGCTGTCCCGAGAAGTCGGGCATGTGACTTTGTTGATTCGTGCAGAGACCGTTCACCGGGTTAATGGCATCTCCCTTGATTGACGTGCATAGCTCAGCAAAATTGCCCTGCCTTTCCTCCAGCGAAGGCACAGTCGCAGGAACGGTTTCACCTTGCCGGTTGCGGAAGCCTTCGTAATATCCGAAGAAAAAAGTCTTGTCCTTGATGATCGGGCCGCCGAAGGTGGCGCCAAACTGGTTTTGCTTCAGAGGTTGCACGCTTTGCGTGAAGTAATCGGAGGAATCCATCGCATCGTTGCGCAGAAATTCCCACGCGGCGCCGTGAAATGAATTGGATCCTGAGCGCGTTACGATATTGGTCGTGGAGCCGGTGTTGCGACCGAACTCCGCGTTCGCGTTGTGGCTAAGGATCTTGAACTCGGCGATCGCGTCGATCGGCGGCTTGAGCACAAAGCCACCATCCACCGAACTGACATTGTCAGCCCCGTCGATCATGAAATTGTTCGATTCCGGGCGCTGGCCATCGACCGCATAGGCCTGATTCGCGCGTGCCGGACCGCCGGCTTCAAGCAGTCCGGGCGTCAAGGGCACGACACCCGGTTGCAGCAACCCGAGCTGAGAAAAGTTGCGTCCATCGAGCGGCAGATCGAGAATCTCGTGCTCCATCACGGTTTGTCCGAGACTGCTGACCGTGCTCTGCACCAGGGCCGCATCCGCACTCACCTCAACCTGTTCCGTCTCCGCCCCGAGCTTAAGGCGAACGCCGACCGTGGCCGTCTCATTCACATCCAGGGAAATGCCTTGCTGCAGATACTTCTCAAAACCTCGTGAGCGAACCTCCAGTTGGTAGTGTCCGATCGGGAGTTCGACCAGTACGTACTCTCCCTGATGGTCTGTGACTGCAGCACGAGTCAAGCCGGTCTCGATTTGCCTGGCAGTAACGGTAGCGGCCTGCACAATCGCACCGCTTGGGTCGAGCACCGTTCCCCGGATGCTCCCGGTGATCTGCTGTCCAGTCGCGTTTAAACTTGCAAGGATCAAGCAGGCAGCCGTTGCCGCCAGAAAGTACAAAAGCTTTCTCAGACTACGCGCGTATTTCCCCAATTTTCCCCCGCGGAAATCTATAGACGTTTAGAGAACGCGCCTCGGATCAACGAGGCGCTTAATCGTCCGGAGATATCCATCCACAGAATTTAAAGTGGGGCGATTATAGGGAGGTTCAGCGGCGGGTCAATAATACGAAAGCAGTATTAAACTCAGTGACTGCGCAGAGGGACTACTGTGGGCCTCGCCTTTTTCTATTTCTCCACCCGAATAAATTCTCCGGTAGACGCATTCACCGCCACGGTCAACTTCGACGCATCGCGCGAGCTTCCATAGATGACGTGCCAGGTGAGCTCGTTGGTGTTGTGATTCCAATCGCAAATAAAGATCACAGGCTTGCTGGAATCTTTTTCCAGGATCTTCTCTCCACCGTGTTTTTGAGCCACGGCAAAAGCCTGATCGGAATCGATCTTCAAGAAAGCCACGTCGAAAATCTGCGTGGAAGCGTTGCTCGGGTTATAAGTATCTTCGTTGCCGGGCGAGACCCCGCGCGACGGAGCGTCGGGAGCGTTGCTGCCCGACCAGATAAAAGGCTTCACTCCGTGTTGCAGGGCAGAGGCGAAGCTCGAGATCCAGATTGCCGACTTCCCGTCCTGCCCGTTATCTTCCGTCGTCGGTGTGGATTGAATTCGGAAAGGCTTAACGTCCACGGCATAATTGCGAGCCGCAATAAACACTTTTTGAAAGGCGGAGCGCGCCGTCAAAGTCTCCGCCGGCTTCGGGCCGGGCTGGGCCGCAGGCTGCGCCGGCTGATTAGAATTGCATCCGGCCAGCAGGGTCAACATCAAAAACAGCGTTGCTGGGCAAGTCTTTATAAGGCAAAGAGTCTCACGGCCGGGCGCCGTTCCGCTAAGATCGCGCTTGTTCATAGCCATCCTGGGACAATTGGAATGATTTGATTATCGCGCAACATTCTACCTGAAGAGCGCGGAAAGGCGAGGTAACCAGCCATGAGCTCCGGCACGACGCCCGATCGCGCCACCAGCCCGGTCGATCGCCAAAGAGCAGAGGCTCCGCTGGATCGAGCCCTCCTTGAGTTGCAGCAAACGATTCAGTCCGCCATACAAGGCATGTCGGAAGAGCAGTTGACGTGGCATCCCGCCGATAAATGGTGTGCCGCCGAGATTCTGGAGCATCTCTATCTGACCTACACAGGAACGATCAAAGGATTCGAGAGAGTGCTGGTTGCTGATAAACCATTGGCCACCAGGTTGTCCAT
This sequence comes from uncultured Acidobacteriaceae bacterium, assembly GCA_963789875.1. Taxonomy (GTDB): domain Bacteria; phylum Acidobacteriota; class Terriglobia; order Terriglobales; family Acidobacteriaceae; genus Sulfotelmatobacter. The sequence continues at coordinate 537,162 of CAWBMI010000006.1, forward strand.
GAAACAAAGGGCGCGAACCCTGCTGGTGCTGGGATTCAACTACCTGCCGACGGGGAGGAAGTCTCCGCCAACCGCAATGCCCAAAGGTTTGCCAGGTGCAAAAGTGCGAAGCGAATTTGCCGTCAAGATGGCGGCTATGGACCAGATCATCTCGCGGTGCGAAGAGCGCTTCGGCCGAGGGACGAAACTACTCGACCACCCTATTCTCGGTCCCCTCACCGGCCAGCAATGGAAAGAGTTTCACGTGATCCACGGAAGGCATCATGAAAAACAGCTCCGGCAGCTGAAACAAGCGCAAGCTGCCGCCTCATAGAATCTCGCTGGGCAGAATTGGCCAGCTACTCCCGCATCGCCGCCGGGACGCCGGCCTTACGCGCTTCTTCCCCCATGTCGTCAAGCTTCTGCTTGGCGTCGTCCACCGCCTTCTGCTTGTCGAGAATCTTCTGCTTGTAATCGGCTTCCTGCTTGTCCCACTGCGCCGAATTGCGGAGCCGGTTGCCCACATCGGCGTACATTTCGGCGGCCCGAAGTTGGTATTCGCGCTGCAAAACGTCGAGTTCGCGCATCGCTAAATCAATCTGTTCCTTCTGCGTGTTCAACTTTTGCTGCCATTGTTTGTAGGCAGCTTGTTTCTTCGCCTGGTCATCTTCGGGCGATGCAGCCGGCTTATTTCCAGCCGCGTCTTTAGATTCGCTCTTGCCATCTGCGGCTGCGATCGCCTTATCGCTAGAGCTATTATCGCCGGCCGCGGCTGGTGGTGCCTCCCCTACGATCGAGAGCTTGTCATCTTTCGGAAGGTTGTCGTTATCGAAAACTTTCGGCTTGGCCTTGGCGCCATCCGTATCCTTGTGCACTTTGCGAGCATAATCGCCGAGTGACGATTGGTCTTGCGATTGACTTTGCGGCGTAGGCGAAGTCTGCGCTGCGGACGAAAGAATAAGCGCCGTGCATAACGCGACTGCCGAACCGAAGTACATGATCCGTTTCATTGCCCCATCCTTTTAAGTTCCCGAAGTTAAACTGTGCAAGTTAAACTTTTCCCGCCGCACGGACGCGAGTGTCCGCAGCAGCGGGCGTGCTTTTCTCCACCAGAAATCCTCCAATGCGGCGGTCCAGCCGGGCCGCCTCGCTCGCAATGTCATCCGCCAATTGAGCGGCTAGTTGGTGATTCTGACTCTTCGCCAGCTGGTGCGCGTAGCCAGAAATCGTTGTCAGTGAGGTCCGCAACTCGAGCGCCATCTCGGCAGAAATCTCGCCGCGCAACTCCTGCTGTTGCAAAGCTCGCTGCTGTTCGCTGCGATCTGTGATCAGGCAAGCGGCTCCGAGCAAGCTGCCATCGACCGACGGCACCGGCGAAACCGTGACCGCGATCAAGAGTTTCGCACCCGCGGGCGTCGTGTATTCTGCCTCCGCCTGCCGACGCTTGCTGCCTTCGCGCAGCACGGCATGAACTTCTTCGGCCAGCCGCACGGCCAACTCCGGCAGGCCGTCGGCGTAAACCCTGCCCGAAGATGCGGGCGAGCATACCGCAGCCCCACGAAAAATATCCTCTGGACTCATGCCTGCGGGCGAGTTGAAGCCAAGAATTTCCCTGGCGGCGGGATTCGCCTGCTTGACCAATCCGTTGAGCCCAAAAACGAGCACTCCCGAGGAAAGATTCGAAAGGACCGCCTGGCTGAAGTTTTCCGAAGTGCGAGCGCGCCGTTGCTCCGCCAGGTTCTGCACCTGCAGTTCGTGCTTCTGCTGTTTCAGTTGCTGGATTACGGTGTGGTAAAGGTGCAGCGGCAAGGCCTCCAGCTTGGCCGGTACAGCGGCGGAATCGATATCGGAGTCTTCCGCCAGGCTGTGACGCAATCGGCGCATCAGCCAGATCGCAAACAGAAAGGCCATGCAGGATGCGGCCAGCACCAGCGCCGCGCGCAGAAACACCGGATTTGCCAACAGCTTTACCACCACAGCCTCCCGTACCAACTCAAAAACTGATTGCCGACAAACAGCGCCAGCAATGCCGTGCTGCCGAGAAAAACACCAAACGGCATTTGATAATGCCGATAGACCATCTGCGCCGATTGCCATCCCCGCCGCCGCGCCGCGCGCAGATTAGCCAGCCGGCGCGTGAAGCGGTGCGTACGCTTGATCCACACCACCATGACGGTCGTAAGGCCAAAAAGAGATCCGGCCACGGATGCGGTGAAGATCGTGAAAATCGTGAGCTTGATTCCGAGAAACGCTCCCACCATGGCCATCAGCTTTACATCGCCGAAGCCCATGCCTTCGGCTCCGCGCCAGCGCAAATAAACCGCGCCCGCGCCATAAATGAACGACGCCCCCAAAGCCGCCCCCAGAAGGGAATCGAGCAGCGATAACATGGGAGCCGCGAGATCTGCACTGAAGGGCAAGTTCACCATCCCGGGCAGAAATTGCGAAGCGAAATCGTGCACCGGAACCAGTAAACTGAAAATCAGCCCCAATGCGAGTCCGGGCAGAGTCAGCTGGTCGGGAAGCAATTTAGTCTCGGCGTCGGTAAATATCAGGCCGAGCAGAAGAAACCCAAAAACACAATATTTCAAGGTAGCCAACGTCAGGCCGGCATATGCGTAGCAGCCGAGAAACAAAACGCCCGTCAGTACTTCGATTAACAGATAACGCACCGAAATTCGAGCCTTGCAATGGCGGCAACGCCCCGCCAGCAGCAGCCAACTCAGCACCGGCACATTGTCGTAGAAGGCGATAGCCCGCTTGCAATTCGGACATGCCGAGCGCGGCTTCACCACCGACAAACCCAGCGGCATGCGATAGATACACACATTCAGAAAGCTGCCAAAGGCCAGCCCAAAGAGAAAAATCGCCAATGCGTAAATGGGATCCACTTTGTCTTATGGCGCTCTACAAGAGGCGGCTCTAACCCTGCGTTCGAACAGCAGGCGCACGTTTCCTCAGACTTAAGAACGCGATTCCAAGCTCTTCTTGAGGAATTATAAGTCGATACAAGCGCTAGGACTAAGGTACTGAAGTCACTGTCCGGAAGGACAGGGGAGAGTCGCAGCCCGCGCCTCTCTATGGAAAATAAAATCTCAACAACTCCCCCTCCAGTACGACAGCAGAAGATGCGTGAGGAAGCAATTCATTCCTGCCCAACATCCCCGAGAAACGAAAAGACCGGCGCGAAATAAGCCGAGTCTCAGGAACCGAAGTCTCCAGCCAGCGTTCACCTACCTGGCGTCGCACAATAACCCTAAACGCGGATTCGCCGATCCCTTCATGCGATTGCGCGGCCCATTCGAACAGGCTGGCCTGCAGCCCTTCGGACAAAGATTCAGCCGGGCCCATGCAAAAAATCCAGTCGTTACTCGCCAGGTCAATAAATTGGTTGGCGGGCGCACCAGGGTCCGCCGCCACGATCCGTGCTCCGTAGGCGCGAGCAATGCGCCGAGTAGAGTCCACCGAAGCGTGGTCGATCACCAGGATCTCCGCACAGGGAAACAAAGTCTCCAAAGCCCGCCCCAGCCGCAAAGAATCATTCCTCGTGTGGAGCAACGCCGTGATCGGTGGCATTCGGGAAGGATAAAGGAATCGCGGTCACGAGTGTACGATGACACCGATCATGCCCGCGAATCGAATCCCGCGCCGTCGGTCATCGCCCGTCGATCGTCGCACTTTGCGCGTTGCCCGCGAACTGAGTTAACAATCAGTCAGTCGCTGCGCCACTCGCGAGTCCGGGTTTTGAATAGGGGCTGCGCCCAAACATAATCCCGGTTTCCACCTCAACCGGCTGCCCGTCCCGCAGGTAGCGCTTGAACTTCCACTGCCCCAAGGCTTCAGTGATGGCTTTTTTCTGATCGGGGAATGCACTAAGAAAGTGAATGTGTTTTACTTTACCTTCCTTGTCGATAATGATTCGGACAGGAACGGGATTGAACCTATGTTCGGTTAGAAGCGGATCAACCCGTGCGATCACGTTTTCATCCCTGGCGTAATCCTTGATGCACACAGGGATAGCGCCCCCGCCGTTTCCTGCCTTGGGATCGGCTTCCGCGGGTAACTTCATCCTATTCAGATCCAACACTAAGCTTTCCAGCAGTTTGGTGTCACGGCTGGTCAGCACGATTTCCACCGCGTGACAGCGGATTTCTGTAGCCGCAACATACCAATGCAGCTCTGCTACCGGCGACCAATATGCGAAGAAGGTAAAAGGGCGGTCGGCTATCTTGGTTGGCGTAGGCGGCATTTCCACTTTGTAATCGGCCTGCAAATGGTTCTTCGAATAACCGACGAGATCCACTGCATTGGCTGCTGGAAACGGCGTGAAGAACATGTCCTGAGCGGTAAGCAGAATAGTGCCTTTGGCCGGCCCTTTGAATGTTGCCGTAGGACTGATGTGGGCCAGCACGTAGCGTCCGCTGTCCGACGGAGGTGGGCCAGTATATTTCTCATCCCAATTGGGAGGTAGTGTATAGCTCATTCCGAAATATTGGTCGCTGAAGACGCCATTGGTCACGCCCCCGCCTTCCGGCAAGGGAGTCACGGAATCACTGGCGCTAGACGAGGCGCCCTTTACCAGGATGACCCCTGTCGGCACTTTAGTTGCGGGCTGGATGTTATCGGAAAAGTCGCCTCCGTTCCTGGGTGAAGTCTGCGCTCCAGCCCATTGACCCCGCGCCAGCAACGAAACCAATACCGCCAGAACAAGCACGAGACGTAGGAATCTCAAGCGCATATCTCTCCTTCGAGTCAGGCAACCGCAGCCCATTGGAAGTTCGAATCGGTCTTGGATCATCTCTTGACTTGGAAAGAGCTGGCGAGACATTTTCGTGTCTCGCCAGAGCGTGCTGTAAAGCAACTATAGCGAGCGCAGGAAGTCCAATATCTCCTGCTGCTGGGTGGTTGAGAGGTTGTCGAAGAACTCTTCCGCCGGGACGTTGGCTTCGCTGCCATTGCTTATGTGGTCATTGATCGCCGTGATCAGGTTCGTGGTGCGGCCATCGTGCAGCAGGAAGATCCGTTGTCCCAGGCCCCACAAGGGAGCGGTGCGGAACTGGCCGCCGCCCGCCGCGCCCTGCGAAACATTGTCCGCCAGTCCAGTGCCCATGTTGTGAATCTCAATATCTGAGAACGCATTTACGGGAGCCTTGCTCAACGATGGAGTGAAGTTAGATACCTGAGTTGTCCCGGGCGACGGATTGTGGCAGAGCGAGCAGCCGATAGCGTTAAACAGAGAGCTGCCGGCGGAGATAGTACTTGAGCTGACAGTCGAGCCGTTCAGCACAACCGAACCCGTCGGCGGCGGAGCCAGAAACCGCATAAAGTTCGCGAACGCCGAAACGTCATCGAGAACTGCTGCGTTCGGGGTCGCGGCCGGGTTGGACGTGTCTTCCGGATAACCGGTTCCGGTAAGGTTCAGGCAGGTCTTCACTAATCCAAATGTGTTACCGCCGTTTTGGCTGAAACCGCCGGCTCCGTCTTCCCCAGGCAGTGGGCGATCTTGGGGAAATAGCAGATTGCTGATGCCCATCTCCACGTTGTAAGCCTCGCCGGCAAAAATGTGCAGCGACTTGTTCTGCGCTTTCCACCCAAAGCGGGTGATGGTGCCATCGTTGCCGTTGCGGTTGAAACTGCCGGCAACGCCAAAGTTGTTGTTGAGATTGTTCACTTGGTTGTTCAGCAAGGTGGAGTCGTCCAGGTTCTCGATCAGGCCCGCGCCAAAGACCGGCGTAGGAATGCGGAAGATGACGTTGTTCGCCGCCAGGGCAGCAGCGAAGCCGGGCTGCGGCAGCGCGGTGGCGCTATTGCAGGTGCCGGCATCGGAGCGGCCAGTGACAGTGAACAGGTCTTCCACTCCCCCGTTAGGAGCGCTGGTGTTCGCCGAGCCGTTGCTGTTAAAGAAGAATGGGAACCGGGCTTCTCGGGTTGGTCCATTGGCCGTAATGAAAGAAGGCATGGTGTTGCCCGGCGCAACTCCGTTGCTGGTGAACTGGAATTGAGGGTTGGTGGCCGCGCCGGTCCCGCCGACCGCAGGTTGCGAGTGACAGACGCTGCATTGATTTGCGTTAAACCGCGGTCCTAGACCGTTGTTCCCGGTGGGGCTGTTGGAAACGGACTCGACATCCTGGAAGCGAGCTTGGCCATCGGTGAAAAAAGCCAGAATTCCCGATGGATTGTTCGTCAACACCGAAGAGAGTGCCGCTCCCGTGCCGCGGTTGCCGCTCTGAACTCCAGGGTCGGTTTGAGCCAATGCCATTCCCGCGAGGAACAACACCACCCAAATCGCAGCTGAGAAGAGTTTTACCGTCCTGACAACAGTCCGTTTGCTTGATCGTTCACCATGTGCCGACTTCGCCGCGAGCATATTCATGGAAATAAATGGCGCCGTCCCCGCCAAAGGAGGGGAATTCTTCAAGCGGAGCATAGCTCCTCCTTTACTTTGAATTTAGTTAAGTGCCAGGAACCTATGTGGCACGGGATGGACGACAAGTCCGGACAGCAAGTGCAGGGGGTGTCCGAAACCAGTGCTGGGACTTGTAACGCACATTCGCCCTGAGGCAAAAGAAATCTTATCGACGTTACAAACTCAGAACAGGCTTAGGGCGTCACCAGACGCAATCACTAGATTTTTCTAGGGGATAGATCGGGATGCACTGCTATCTCGCGCGTCTTTGTACAGAGGCAAGAAGAGAGCGCGCGTTCCGAAAACCGAACAACCAGCAACAATTCTCAACTTCAGCGGATGAACTTGTAGTCGACGATGGAGGCGGCCAACAGACCTTCCGGAGTTTCTGAAGATTCGTCTTCTTTCGTTTTCTCTGACTTCTCTTTCTCTTTGGCCTGTCCCTGACCCTGAGACGATTGGTACCGGATCACCCGACCCTGGCACAGGACGCTACGATTCTTCTGGCCGGAAATTTCCTCCGGCATCTCAAACACCATCTCGATTAACGCGTTCACCGGCAAGGCCTGCGGCCCGCGAAACAGCAGCCCCGTCTGGCTGAGATTGTCGATCTTACCCTCGTACCACGTGCTAGTGCTGTTAACTCGATAGCGCAGCATCAAATCCAGCTTCAATCGCCGTGCCCGCGGCGTCCACGAAGGCCGCTTCTCTCGTGTATGCGAGCGCCGGATGCCGGTCTCCGGCTTGGCGTGCTCCACGCGCTCAACCCGCCGCATGGTGGTCCAGTCATACTTGTATTCGGCAGTGCACAAAAGACAAATCTGATAATAGTCTCCGTCCGCACCGCGCCGCGGCCAGGAAAACTCGTGTGAGCAACGCCCAAGCATAAGAACATCCATGATTTTTTGCGGCATGATGGTTACTTCCGCACCTGAAAGGGAGTCTCCGGAAGCAGATTCATCATCGCCGGAAGGGCGCTTCTTGGGTAGGTTACCTTCGTGTTAGTCGAACGTGCGCGGATAATAAATCACATGCCTACAGACGGTTGGAGAGTAATGCACGTCCACATCTTCTCCATGTCGAGATCCGCGTGAGTCGAGGGCGTGCCTAGCTAAAGTGTATGATCTCGGAGTGGAAAATGCCCCTGCTAAGACCGTCTCCGCCTTCGTCATGGCCGGCGGAAAGAGCTCCCGCATGGGAACGGACAAGGCATTCGTAGACTTCGAAGGCCGCACCCTCCTGGCCCGGGCACTCGAATTGGCACGGTCGGTTACTTCCGAAGTATGCATCGTGGGCGGTAAAACGAAGTTTGCGTCCTTCGGTCCAGTGGTGGAAGATGTATTCCAGAACTGCGGACCGCTCGGCGGTATCCACGCCGCGTTGCACACTTCAACGGCCGAACTCAATCTAATGTTGGCCGTGGATCTGCCTTTCGTCACCGAGGCGTTTCTGCAATACTTAATCGGCAAATCGCGCAAAGCTTCCGATGCGGCGGTGATCATTCCACGAGCCGGCGGACACTGGCAGTCGCTCTGCGCCATTTACCGTCGTCAGTTTGCCGCTGTAGCCGAGAATGCATTGGGCGCAGGCAGGTATAAGATCGACCCGCTGTTCGCTATGGTCCCGATCCAAGGGATCGAGGAAGTGGAACTGCAGTCCGCCGGTTTTTCGCAGGAAGTGTTCTGCAACCTGAACACTCCCGCAGAACTGGCGGCGGCGAAGCGGACTTAACGGTGCAGCCGCGAAGCGGCGCGAGAATGCAGCCCATGGCGCAAGCCATGGGTGGAAAGCGGGAATTCAGCCAGCCCTGAAGGGGCGGAAGAAAAGTTCTCAAGCATATTCAACAGGTCGAAGGACAAGCTGCCTGCAGACCACTTCGGTAGCGCGTCGGAGTTTGCATTCCTAGTGAGTAATCATCAAGCGATGCCCGAAACTATTAATCCCTACATCGAATTCCGCGACGTCTCCAAAGCTTTCGGCGACAAGAAAGTTCTTGATCGCGTCAGCTTCAACGTCCTGCCCGGCGAAACCGTCTGCATCCTGGGCCGCAGCGGCGTCGGCAAATCAGTCTCGCTCGGCCTGCTCATGGGCTTTCTCAAAGCTGACTCCGGCCGCGTAATCGTCGCCGGCCAGGACATTACCGATTTCACTGAAGAACAGATGGAGGCAATCCGAAAAAAAGTCACCATGGTTTTTCAGAATGGAGCCTTGTTCGACTCCCTAACCGTCGGCGAGAACGTGGCCTTCCCACTGCGCGAAATGGGAGGACTTTCCGAAGAGCAGATTTACCAGATCGTCGACGGCCTGCTGAAGATGGTCGGCGTGCAGGAGATGCGCGACCTGCTCCCCTCCGATCTTTCCACCGGCATGAAGCGTTCGGTAGCCATCGCGCGCGCCCTCGCCGCGCGACCCGAGTGCGTGCTCTATGACGAGCCCACCACCATGGTCGACCCGCTGATGGCGCAGTTGCTCGGCGATCTTATCAAGCGCCTGAAGATCCAACTGAACCTTACCAGCATCGTGGTTACTCACGATATGCGCCTCGCCACGAAGTTGGCGGACCGGGTAGTATTCCTGTATGAAGGCCGCGCAATTTTCTTCGGCACCACCGCCGAAATGGAAGCCTCCACCGAGCCCATCGTCCAGGAATTCTTCCAGCTCGACGAACTCAAGATCGAAGCTTGAGCTGCCTTCATAACTCTGTCATTCCGACCGGAGCCGGAGCGCCAGCGACGGCGGAGGAACCTGCTGTTCGGCCGCGCCGCAGGTGATTATTCGCTCTGCGAAGTGTGTTGGTAGCCGCCGCAAACCAGCACCGGCAACCTAGGGTACTTAGCAAAGCGTGAGTCGGTGAACGAAAGCTGGCATTGCAAAAAGATAGACCCGCGATCGGATTCAATTCGTCGCGCGTGGACGCAATCGGAGCAAAGCCCATACGAACTAGCAGTGATTGAAGGAGAAGATGGCCCGTCCAGCATAAGCGATTCTTGTCGACAACCGAGATTCAGGTAACTGAGCACTGATCGCTGCCCACTGATTCTTCAAAACCCCTGCCGTACCAACTCTTCCACTGTAAGCGAACTCTCGGCCGGCTCGCTGCTTATCATCTTCTCGACATATTTCGCAATCAGATCCGCCTCCAGATTGACGGGATCGCCGGTCTTGAGCGAGTTGAGATTCGTCATCTCTACCGTGTGCGGAATGATGGCAACGGTGCAGGTTCTTCCCTCGAGCTTTGCCACAGTAAGGCTGATGCCTTCAATCGAGATCGAGCCTTTGTGCACGGTGTATTTCTCGACTTCACGTGGCAACTGGATGCACAGCCACCAATTCTCGGAGCCGGCGATGCGCTCCAGCGCAATGAGCTTGCCCACTCCATCCACATGCCCCTGCACGATGTGTCCGCCAAATCGGCCATCGGCCTTCATAGGCAGTTCGAGATTGACCAGCGCTCCTTCTTGAATTCGCGAAAACGACGTGCGCGCCCAGGTCTCTGGAGCGAGATCGGCGCAGAATGAGCCAGGCTTGATGTCGACCGCGGTCAAACAAACGCCGCTAACTGCAACACTGTCGCCAGGTTTCAATTCCGACGGAGTATTTACGGCCCCGATGGTGATCCGGCGGTTCTCTCCGTGCTGTTCGATCCGAGTGATACGCCCAACCTCTTCCACAATGCCAGTGAACATGGGATCTCCTGATGAACGTCCTATGATAAACCTCGCGAAGACGAAGTCAGCACCCAGCGCTCAGCGCTCTTCACTCAGCGGATCAGTTTGCTTTCAGTCTGTATAAGGATCACGCAAATAACCCTCCACCGCAACGTCTTCGCCAAAGCGATGCAACTGAATGCGACTCACGGGCAGCGTTCGACTCATTCCCTGAAGGGCAGAACCGGGGGCGAAGGCAATCGCGTTGTCGTCGGCCATAATGCGGGGCGCGTAGTAGAAGAACACTCTGTCGACGGCGCCTGCGGCCAGGGCGATGCCATTCAAGGTCGCGCCTCCTTCGATCATCACGCTGGTGATTTCAAGCTGTCCGAGCCGGCGCAGCACCGCATGAATATCGAGACGCCCGCCGGACGACGGATCTGTTGCAACTTGCTCGATCCGAACCCCGCGAGCTTCGAGTTCATATTTTCTCTTGTCCTCGGCCGACCCGCAGAAAACCAGAACGTCATTCTCGCCAGATTGAACTAAACGCGATTCCAGAGGCAGGCGCAGCTGTGAATCCAGAATCACGCGCAATAAACGCCGCCTCCGCAGTTTGCCGCTTCGATCAGTGAGCAGCGGATCGTCGGCGAGAATCGTTCCGACTCCGACCAGAATTGCGTCACTCTGATGGCGTTGGAGTTGCACGTGTGCACGCGAAGCTTCGCCGGTTATCCAACCGCCGGCAGGGATTCCAACTTCAGGCTTCGATGCGCTTGCGGGAGCCGGGGCGATTTTAGCGTCGAGAGTCATCGCGGATTTCAGCGTCACCAACGGCACGCCGTGGCGAATGTGGCGAGCGAAGGCCTCGTTGAGACGGTGCGCCTCTGCTTCTAATCGTCCGACGTCGACGTGAACGCCCGCTGCGCGCAGCTTTTCAAATCCTCTTCCTGCGACTTTAGGATTAGGATCCGGCATGCATGCCACGACGCGACGAATGCCCGCGGCGATGAGAGCGTCCGTGCACGGAGGCGTGCGCCCTTGATGCGCATGCGGTTCGAGGTTGATATACAGCGTCCCGCCGCGCGCTTTTTCGCCTGCCTCTTCGAGCGCGCGCACTTCGGCGTGCTTTACACCCTGGTAGGTATAAACTCCCGTACCTGCGATGTTGCCGAGCCGATCGACGATGACTGCGCCAACATAAGGGTTCGGCGAAGCCAGTCCGACACCTTCGCGAGCCAAGTCAAGCGCGCTGTGCTGAAACTGCTCGTCAATAGCGAGATCTTGCATGAGGCACTTCGGCTTTGTCCGAGGCAGGATCCAGCACAGGGGAAGACAACTGAATGCAGCGACAGTCTACAACTCCCGTGGTGGGAAGGCGTCAGCTGGATTGTCCTCCTCTGGTTCTTCGAGTGCTACCGCGCCAGTTCTCCCCTTCGGCCCCGTTCCGCGGGTCGCTGGAACCAAGGAAAACGTGTCCTCAGCAGGATCGGCCGGCACCTCCGGGCGAAGAAGTATCCGCAATATCCACCAAGCAAAGCAGAGAGCGAGAAGGGCTGTCAGGACGTCAAGAAAAGCGCTCATAGCGAAGTCTTCTCCGTGCCTCCGTGTCTCCGTGGTGATGCCGGTTTTATTCGAACAACGAGTCCACAAATTCTTTCGGATCGAAGGGCAGCAGATCGCCTACTTTTTCACCTACACCGACAAATCGCACGGGCAGTCCAAGTTCGCGCGAAATCGCGACCACGACTCCTCCCTTGGCCGTGCCGTCAAGCTTGGTGAGCACGATGCCGGTGACGCCGGCCGACTGCGTGAACAAGCGCGCCTGCTGCAAGCCGTTTTGGCCCGTGGTCGCGTCCATGACGAGTAGCGTCTCGTGCGGCGCGCCTGGGATTATTCTCTGCGCTGTACGGCGCATTTTCTCTAGCTCTGACATCAAACTGGATTTCGTATGCAGTCGGCCCGCGGTGTCGACAATCACGTAATCTGTTTTGCGTGCGGTTGCGGCTTGCAGCGCGTCGAATAATACCGCTGCGGGATCGCCGCCGGGTTTGGTCTTGATCACTTCCGTGCCGGTGCGCGCGCCCCAGATTTCGAGTTGATCGATGGCCGCGGCGCGAAATGTGTCGGCGGCGCAGAGCAGCACATTTTTTCCTTGCGACCGGAATACCTGCGATAACTTGCCAATTGTCGTGGTCTTTCCAGTGCCGTTTACGCCGACCACCAGAATTACTTCAGGAGTTCCGTCGACTCGCTGTACGGGTCGCGTATTCGCCGCATTCAAAATGGCCAGCAGTTCTTCTTTGATCAGTCGCTTGAGCTCGTGCACATCCTTGATCTGCTTGCGGTCGGCCTTGTCGCGGAGCTTGCCCAGCACTTCCTGCGTGGTTGCAGAACCCAGGTCGGCTCCGATGAGCGTGGCTTCAAGATCGTCGAGCGTGTTGCGGTCGATCTCCTTCCCGATGGAGACAACTTCTTCGATGCGCTCGGCCAGGTTCTCCCGCGTGCGGGTGACGGCCTGCTTCATGCGCTCGAAGAGCCCGGTTTTCTTTTCCTCAGTGCTGCCGAATAAAGTCTGAATCATGCGTTTGAATGCTGCCGTTCAAATGATGAAGAGCTCAAACAGAGTCCGAATAATGATTATAGCGGTCTAAAACGGTCGGAAGAGACCATCAAGGAAAGTCAGCGAGGGAACGTTAAGCGCGGGTACGTTCGAGGTTAGTGGTTTCTTCCGCAGAGGGTGCGGGCGCGGCCGCAATTGTTGCGGGCGTTGCAGGGTTGAAAGGCCGTTTGATCGAGACACGCTGAATGCGAATTTCGCCGCGGGCGTAAACCGCCTTCAAGGCCGCCACTGCTTCGGGGTCAAGCCTTTTCCCGGCAAGATTTTGAATGATGCGAAAAGCTTCTTCCGGCGTGTGCGCCTGCTGGTAAGGACGATTGGTGGTTAGCGCATCGAAGGTGTCGGCGACCGCGATAACCCGCGCCAGCAGAGGGATCTGATCGCCCGTGAGACCGTAGGGGTAACCTCGTCCGTCCAAAGCTTCGTGGTGTAGTTCAATACCGGGGAGCATCTCCGCCAGTTGGCTCACGGGACGAAGAATGTTGGCGCCCTTCGTCGTATGAGTCTTCATCACTTCAAATTCTTCCGCGGTGAGCGCCCCCGGCTTTTTGAGGATATGGTCTTCGATGCCGATCTTGCCCACGTCGTGAAGCTGCGCCGAAATCTGCAAAATTTCCAGGAACGTGGCGGGCAAGTTCATTTCTTTGCCGATCAGCAGCGAGTAGCGAGTGACTCTGTCGGAGTGGCCGCGGGTATAGGGATCCTTCTCGTCGACTGCGCCGGCGAGCATCTGAATGGAGCCAAGAAACAGGGCGCGGTTTTCCTCCGCGGCGCGTTTCAGGTCTTCGACGAAGTGTTCGAGTTCCTGCGACATGGTGTTAAAAGTCGCGGCTAGTTCTCCGATCTCGGTGCGGCTGCGCAACGCGACGCGCTGCGAGAAGTCGCCGCGAGCCAGCGCCCGGCTCGACTGCGTCAGGGTCTGCAGCGGATTCGTAATTCTACGCGCAGCAAAGATACTTACGCCAATGCTCAGCAACACCGCGAGCAGGGCCAACAGGCGAGCAGTATGTTGCATCTCGTAGACTCCGCGGTAGGCTTCGCGCTGGGTCTTCTGCACCACCACAGCCCAATCGAGCCGTGTAACCGGGCTGTAGGTGCCGAGCATTTCCACATTGTTCTTGCCGTCGGAGACCTCAAATTCCTTAGTGGCGGCCAATTGCGCCTTGTTGCCCTCGTCCACAAAGTTGCGAACGATCTCGAGATTCTTCATGTCCTGACCGGTGGCATATTGGGCGGTGCCCGCGGCTACCAGTCGGCCCTGGGCATCCACCACGTAAGGAATGAGGCCGCCGCCGCTTACCTCCTGCAGCCGTCGAATCAGAAATTGCAAATCTACCACCGCGCCGACCATACCGAGAAAACGCCCGCCATAGCTGACCGGGCTGCTTACCAGAAGCACGGAGCGGGCCGAGGTGCCGTCCCCGACGCGCAGCGCCTGCCCGTTGTAAGCGCGGCCATCACGGGAGGCGTCAAACGCATGTTGCAACTCGCGTTGTAGGAAGGCATCCGGGGCAATGCGGCCGGCGGAAATGCCCTTGGCATCGGAATTCAGCAGCATGGCATATGCGATCTCGTCGGAGGACGAAACAAACGTTTCCAGCAGAGCACGCAGTTCCGGCGCTTGAATGTTCTTGTTGCCGAAGTCGCCGCCGCTGGCCACTTGAATCGCAGAAGACAGGTTCGCGAGCATCATGCGCAAGGATCGTTCATGCAGCGAAAGATCATCCGCCAGCGAGCGGGTGATCGTGTTTTGCAGCAGCATTTCGTTGGTCTTCAGGCGGTCGCGATTGATGGCTTCGACCTGCGCCGAGTAGAAGTACATGGGGACGATGCTGATCACCAAAAGCACGCCCAGAATCACGTACAGAATCGGAATGCGCGCCGGATTGGGTGCCGTAGAAGACAAATTACTCCCCTGGCTGAAGTCTTGAGCGCCGTTAGTCGCGGTGGCGGCGGATTGCACCGTATCCATCTAAGTTTAGTTCCGGAGCGCGCCATCGCGAGGCAAAAAGGGGGAGTTTCGCTGTTACGAAAGTACTTGCGAGGTGGAACGACTGGCGCGGGTTTGCGAGGGAGACGTCAGCAAAGAAAAGAGGAGAACGCAGAAATGTTAAGCGCCGGACGTTTCACTCTTTCCACTGCGCGTCATCAGCTCATACATGGCCGCGCGAGGATTCTTGCCCTGCCGCAGGATGGCATGCATCTGCTCGGTAATCGGCATTTCGACTCCGTGTTTCCGCGCCAACCCCACTGCCGCGGTCGTCGTGAAAACTCCCTCGGCAACTGAGCCGTGCATGGCGGCAAGAATTTCGGGCAATTGTTTCCCCTGGCCAAGTTCGACGCCCACATGGCGATTGCGAGACAGGGCTCCGGTACAGGTGAGCACGAGATCGCCGAGACCGGCGAGGCCGGCCATGGTTTCGGCCTTGCCTCCGCAGGCCACCGCGAGGCGGGTCATTTCTGCCAACCCGCGCGTGATGACAGCGGCTACGGAATTGTGCCCAAGGCCAAGCCCGGTGCAGATCCCGGCGGCGATGGCGATCACATTTTTCAGAGCGCCGCCAAGTTCTACGCCGACGACGTCCGCGTTGGTGTAAACCCGAAAGCTCGGATCGCTGAATTCGCGCTGCACGACGCGAGCTAGTTCCGCATCCTCGGAAGCGATGGTGATTGCCGTCGGATCACCGCGCGCGACTTCCAGTGCGAAGGATGGTCCGCTGAGCCCGCCGATGCGAGGAGTAAAGTCCATCGTGCTTTTCATGACATGGAGGATGACCTCAGTCATGCGCATGTTCGTATCGTTCTCAATGCCTTTGGTCGCGCTTACAAGCAGCATTGTCGGGTTCAGGTAAACGTGCAAATCTGCGAAGACCGAGCGGCAATGATGAGAAGGCATGACACTAACCACAATGCCCGCGCCGTCGATGGCTTCCTGAAATTTGCTGGTTAGACTCACCGTTTCTGGCAAAGTGCAACCGGGAAGGAACTTCTCGTTGACCCGTCGCCGCGCTATGGCCTCGGCGATTTCCTTTTCGTGAGCCCAGAGGCGCACGCGGTGCGAGCCCTTGCGTCCTAAAACAACGGAGAGTGCCGTGCCCCAGGCTCCTGCGCCGAGGATGGCGATCTCGCTCATGCGCGTTTCTTTCCAAAGCGGCTCTCGGTACCTGCCAGCAAACGGCGGATGTTTTCGTGATGCTTGGCGATGATGAGCAGGGAAGAGGCACTCATGAAACCCAGGGCAACGGGGGCGCGACCATAGGCATGCATTTCATAAACCAGCAGGGGGAAGGAAGCGACGGCGAGGATTGATCCCAGCGAAACGTATCGAGTTACGAGCACGACCACGATAAAGATGCCGGCGGCGATCAGCACCGCTTTCGGAGCGATCACCAGAAACGAGCCGAGGGCGGTGGCAACGCCTTTGCCGCCGCGAAATCTCAACCACACCGGATACATGTGACCGAGAATCGCAAACAGCGCAGCCATCGACATTGCGCGATATGGCAAATCGCCAGGCGGGCGTCGCGTAAGAAAGTACGTAAGCCAAACGGCCGCGCTGCCCTTTAGCGCATCCAGCAACAGCGTGAGCGTTCCCAGCATAGGCGATTTGCGTGAGACATTGGTGGCGCCGATATTTCCACTGCCACTTTGTCGCACATCTTCGCCGCGAAAGACACGAACCAGCAGGTAACCGAAAGGAATCGATCCCAACAAATAACTGGTAACGGCGATGAGTATTGTTACGGACATTGAGTCTGTGAGTGCTAATGCAGAACGAACGGCGCCAACTTCATATACTTCGCTCCGCCGGGCGAAGTGTGGCTCTGGTAAAGAAAAAACTCGCGGGCGCTCATGGTACCAAACTCCGGCGGCGGCAGGGCCGCCAGGTTTTCCTGCAAGCGCTGAAAGCTACGGTTGAGACGGTCTCCTTTTTGCCGCCGCGGCGAACCTGAGCCTCCGCCACCCCTCGCTAACGTCAGATGGGGAGTATAGGAGTGCTCTTCTTTTTCGACGCCGAGGTGGCTAAGAGTTTCATCCACCTCCGCTGCTAAGGCAGAAAGCGCCGGCGACGCCTCGATTCCCACCCAAAAGACTCGCGGCGCACGTTCGCTTGGAAAAAATCCGTAGCCGCGAAAAGTTATCGCAAACGAGGTCGTCACGATGCTGGCAAGCTGCCGCTTAATTTTCTCAGCAGCTTCCTCGGACTTGTCTCCGATGAACTTGAGGGTGACGTGCAGCGACTCGGGCCGCGCCCAGCGCGCGTCCGGTGTAAACTCGCGCACACCGTCGAGAAAGTGGGCGATGCGGCTCCGGATCTCCTCCTCGATATCGAGCGCGACGAAAAGGCGCATAAGACGCTCTTAGCTATTAGCTCTTGGCTCTTAGCTTAAACCGTGTTGTGCGTGCACTTTACCGGTGTTCACAGCTGTTCCTAAGCGACACAGGTCCAAGCCGAGAGCCAAAAGCCGAGAGCCAAAAGCTTTCTTCACCTCAGCTTTCTTCTCACCATATCGAGCGCCATGGTGGTTGCGAACCAGCGAATGCGCTGGCGATCGCCGGGAAACTTCCGCTCGATCACCTCGGTGCCGCCGTCGCCCGCTAGCGCATGAAACACCAGTCCTACCGGCTTTTCGGGCGTTCCACCGTTCGGTCCGGCAATGCCCGTGATGCCAACGCCGAGTGTCGCCTCGCAGCGATAGCGGATACCTTCGGCGAGCGCGGCTGCAACTTCACGGCTTACAGCTCCGTGGCGTTCGATCATGTCGGCGGGAACGCCGGCAAGTTCAGTCTTGACCGTGTTTGAATAGACGATTGCCCCCCCGGCAAAGTAGCGCGAGCTACCGCTCACCGAGGTGATGCGCTCACCCAGCAGACCTCCGGTGCACGATTCCGCAACCGCCACTGTCGCGTTGCGCATCTGCAGCCAGTAGCCAACGATTTGCTCGAGCGACTCTCCATCGCGCGAATAGACTGCGTCGTCAAGCTCTTCTTCTACCGCGTCGGCGGCCTCGTCCACGCGCGCCTGCGCCGCTTGCATGGTTTCGGCGCGCGACTTGAAGTGCAGTTGAATCTCGCCCGCACCGGCAAGAATCGTGGTCTGCACATCGGCAAATCTTTTATAAATGGGCGCCACTCGCGCATCCACATGAGATTCTCCGAGCATGGCGACCTTCAAGACTCGGGTTGCCAGGAACGCCGGGGGCAGCTTGGCCCGCAAGCGCTCGCGGCATTCGGCCTCAAACAAAGCCTTCAACTCATGCGGTGGGCCGGGGAGCAGGATGACGATGCGCTCTCGGCCGTCGAACTTGCCGCTCAGCCACTGGCCGGGCGCAGTGCCATTCGGATTAGGCAGCACGACGGCCCGCTCCAGTACGTCCGCTTGCTTGGCATTGTTAGGAGACATCATCCAGCCGCGCGCAGCAAAACGGCGCTCGATGCTGGCGAGAATTTCTTCATCGCGCCGCAAGCCCACGCCGAGCGCCTCTGCCACCGCCTCCCGAGTAAGATCGTCTTCAGTAGGGCCCAGGCCGCCGCTGAAAATCACAACCTCCGATCGGAAAAGAGCATGCTGTGCGGCCGCGACCAGACGCGCGAAGTCATCCCCGACCACGCTCTTGAAAATTACTTCGACTCCCAGTTGATTGACTTCCTCGGTGAGATAGAGAGAGTTCGTATCGGTGCGATAGGGCGTCAGCAACTCCGAGCCGACGGCGATGATCTCGGCATTCACGGCTAGAAGTGTAAATGAAAATGGCGCGGGAACAGGCGCGAATCGCGCGTTACTTTAATGAACTATCCCCAGTATCATTGTTCCGCCGTCATTATTCCGGCAACAAAGGGAGCCCCTGAATGTTCCAGGAAAGATGATGCACAGCGTCGGTGGTGGCCAGAATCACGCTTTTTCCAGGAGCAAAAGCCAAACCCACCAGCCCGTGACCTGCAACTTCGAGATTCGCCTTGCCCTCGGGTGTGATCTTCACAATGCCGCGCTTGCCGGAAAGCGAAGCCGCGACATATAAATTGCCGGTCCCGTCGAAAGCCAGGCCCTGCGGGCGTCCCAGGCCGCGATAAAAAGCGTTCACGGTCCCGTGAGGATCGATTCGATGGACACCATCAAAACTTGACGTAGTAGGCCCGGTCACGAATAAGTCGCCCTGCGGACCGAAAGCCAGATGATAAGCAGAGACACTGGGCTCGAGCGTGGCGAAAACAAAAACCTGCTGATCGCGTCCTATCTTGAAGATGGTGCCGCTGCGGTCGCCCACATAGAGATTCTGATTGCGGTCAAATGCGATTCCCGTCGCCACTCCCATGCCTTCGGCATAGGTAGTCATGGCTCCGCTGGAAGTCACGCGATACACCGCGCCGTCCATGCGCGAGGAAACGTACATCTGGCCTTCGCGGTCGAAGGCGATTGAAGTTGCATTCATCATCTCCGCAACGAAGGGCTTCACCGCATAGTTCGTATCGATCTTGAAAATCGCAACCGGAACCTTCTGTCCCCGCGAACCCGAGAACGTCACAAAAATGTTACCTTCAGTATCGAGCGCCGGATTCGTCACCGGATGCAGGTTCTCGGCGATCGGCACGGCCACGTTCACGGTTTGTGAGTTGCTGGTGTGACCGTCGGTGGTTACAACCACAGGGCCGGAAGTAGCTCCCTCGGGCACGCGAGCCACGAGGAATGAACTTGAGCTGACCACCACACCGCCCTCAACCTCGCCAAACTGCACATGCGGACGCTGCAGATCCTGCGGCCGCAAACCCGAGCCCGCGATTCGGACTTCGCCTCCGGCCAAAGCCAGCGCGGGAGACACCGACTCGATGTGCGGTCCGCCGTTCACGTTTTTCTTGCCCAAGATGCGGTCGGAAAATCCCATTGAGAAAATGCTCGTCCTAGCTTAGAAGACCAAAGTGCAATAAGAGATGCATGGTAACCAGCGCGTAGAGGCCGGCCGCGATGTCGTCGACGACGATTCCGGTGCCTTCCGGAAGCGCCTCCAATTGTCGCACCGGCGGCGGTTTCAGAATATCGAAAGCACGGAAGAGAATAAAGCCCGCGAGAAAAGATTTCCATCCGAGCGGGATGCCAATCAGCGCGACTAGTTGACCCGCGACTTCATCGATCACCACAAATTGCGGATCTTTCTTGCCGTAGGCCCGCGCTACCTGAGTGGCGGCAGGAATGCCGATCAACGCGACTATGAGAGCCAGCGCTACCGCCGCGGCGGTTCTTAGTGGAACCGGGAGCGCGTACGATAAAGCCGCCCACAGCAACACAGTCGCAGCCGAACCCCAGGTGCCTGGCGCCAGATGCAGGCGACCGATGCCAAAGAACGTCGCGACCAGCGTCGCCCACAGCGGCGCGGGCCGGGATGCCACCGCTGTGCTACCGGCTGCTGCGCTCTCGTCCACTTTCGGCATGGCTCTTATTTCTCGTCATGATCTTCCGGCGGACTGTCATGGATCTGTTCTTCTCCATCGACGTCTGTCGTTGGAATCACGTACGCCCCACTGGCCCATTTGCCTAAATCAACGGTGCGGCAGCGGTCGCTACAGAAAGGGAAGTCGGCGTCACTGCTCTTCACAACTTTCTTGCAGATCGGACAGCGAAGTTTGAGGGTGCGCTTGCGAGGCATGGCTGGAAGAATAACCGAGATTAACCAATAATCCGCGGACTAAAGAATTCTTGCCACCAGATCATAATCGTGCGCTTCGGTGATTTGGCAACGGTAAAACTCGCCGGGCTGAGGCGTAATCGCGTCCGGAAAATCGTTCACGAAGACTTTGCCGTCGATTTCCGGCGCATGCATCGCGGTCCGGCCTTCGAGCAGCAGTTCAGTTTCTTCCGAGATTCCTTCCAGCAACAGGTCGAACTCTTGTCCAACGAGCGCTTTCTTCTTCTTTTTGCTGATCTGCCGCTGCATTCCCATCAGATGTCTGCGCCGCCGTTCGATCTCACGCGGCGAGAGTTTTTTATCCAGCGCGTATGCGTCGGCACCCTCTTGATCGGAGTAGGAAAACGCGCCCATCCAATCGAACTGGGCCTCGCGCACAAAATCGCACAACTCCTCGAATTCCTTTTCCGTTTCTCCAGGAAAGCCTACGATGAACGACGTTCGCAAGGTGAGGCCGGGAATAACTCGCCTCATCTTCGCAATCGAGCGCAGAAAAACTTCCGCGCCGCCGCCGCGTTTCATGCGCTTCAACGCCGTCGCCGAAGCGTGTTGCAGCGGCACGTCCATATAAGAACAGACCTTCTCGTGGCTCGCGATTACATCGAGCAACCTGCCTGTAATCTTATTGGGATAGGCATAAAGAAAGCGGATCCAGCGCAAATCTTCGATTTGCGCCAGCTTTTCGAGCAAAAGCGCGAGCCCGTCTTTCAGTCCAAAATCTTCTCCATAGCACGTCGTATCCTGACCGATGAGGGTGATCTCGCGCACTCCAGCTTGCGCCAGGCGCTCGGCTTCGGCTACCACCGATTCGAAGCGGCGCGAACGAAATTGCCCGCGCAACTGCGGGATGATGCAGAAAGTGCAGGGATGATCGCAACCCTCGGCGATTTTTATGTAGGCCGTATGTTTCGGAGTCGCGAGAATGCGCGGGGTTTCGTCGTCGTATAAATAATTTGGGAGATCGGCGATGGCGCCATCCCATTGCCCGCGAGAAAATCTGCCCTGCGCGGCGCGAGCGTCACCTTCGGCGCGTGAAGACAGCACTACAAACGGCGAAGCTTGCGGGGCGGCTTCAGCAATGCCCGCTGCTGACAGAATTTTCTGCAACTCCCCGGTGCCAACCACTGCATCCACTTCCGGGATACGCTTTTGAATCTCGTCGCGAAAGCGCTCGACCAGGCAGCCCGCGACTACTAACTTCTTAGCTCGACCCGCCGTTTTGTGGGCGGCCATCTCGAGAATCGTGTTCACCGACTCCTGTTGCGCGCTTTCGATGAAAGAGCAGGTGTTGACCACGATCACGTCGGCGTCATCGGCCCGGGTGGTCAGTTCAGCGCCGCCCCGCGCCAGCAGGCCCATCATTACCTCGCTGTCGACAAGGTTCTTAGGACATCCCAGGCTGACGAATCCCACTCTCAGGGGACGCGCATCTGAAGTCAACGCAGCTCTCGCATCGCCGATCTTTTCGTGGGGATCAGCGTGGGGATCAGCGCCGGGATCAGAGATAGTGAGGTTCTTGGAGGGCATGCAATCTTCCTATTTTAGCATTTTCAGACGAGACTGCTTCTGCAGCCAACACCGGCGCTTCGAACACGGACTGCAACCTTTAGTGTAACCATCGGCACCTCGAAAGGCAGCTACCCGAGGATGAAAACCCCGCCCTTCATGCTAGGCTAAGAAGTATCGAGAAAATTTCTTAGCCGCGTCCTGGAGGGGAGATGTCTGGGAAACAGGCCGTACTCGCAATCCTGGCAGCAATCTGTGTTCTCGCAGCTACAGCCGCGGCCCAGGATGAGAAGAATGAATTGACCGGCGTTCTTGGCCGCATATTTATCAGCGACCAGGGAATTAAAGGTGCGACTTATTTCAATCCTTTTGTGCGCTCCGGCAAAGGACTCACCTTCGAAGTCAACTACGCGCGGCACTTGATCGTTACTCCCGTCTACTCGATCTCAGGAGAAATTCCGGCCGTCTTCAATCTCGATGAAGATCTCAACTCCGGCTCCGACGTGGTGCCGAAGGATTACAGGCAGATATTCGTTACGCCCTCGGTCCGCTTCAATCTATTTCCTATAACAGCAGTTTCTCCGTGGGTCAGCATCGGCGGCGGTTTCGGCTATTTCAGTGAGAACAAGAATCTGCTTTACTATGGCCCGAATCCCGGCGGCTCTTCGACTTCCGGCGTGCTGCAGATCGGAGTAGGCTTGGATGTGAGGGTTTGGCGCCGTTTCAGTATCCGCGGCGGGGGGCGGGATTTCTGGTCGGGCACACCCAATCTTCCTCTGGCCGATACGGGCAAAACCCGCCAGCACAATTACTTTATCGGCGGCGGCGTGGTTTACCACTTCTAGTATCACTTCTGTCCCACATTTATTTTCGCGCCGCGAGTTCTACTTCCTCGTACAACCCTGGCAAGCGCCTTGCATCTTCCGCAGAACTTCCAAATCGTGCCGATTCGTAAGCCTGAGTGAAATCTCCAACTCGCTTCCTCAACGGCTCTTCCGTGATGATCCGCACAAACTCCTGCGCCGTCTGCGAAATGGATTTCTGCACTCCTCGCCGCTTCAGCAGATGAGCCATGCGCTCGTACCACATCGCGGCGGATTGATTGGGGGAGCGCTCGGGGTGGGCCAGCAATCTTCTGGTGCTGATCTTGTGGAAAATCCAGGCGCCGTTAGCAAGCAACACCAAGAGAGCAAGCACGGCGGCAGCGATGCCGAGCCACCTCAATGGGGAGAACTCTGCTTTGCGCTCGCTTCGCCGCGCCCAGTCTTCCATCCGCGCATAGTGCCGCCGCCCCCAGTTCTGAGCTTTCTCCCAGGAGCTGCGGGTGCTGCTCAACGCCGTCTGACCCAGAACATACTGGTGCGAGGAGTCATAGCTGATCACCCATTCGCGCCAGAAAGACGATGCGGCATCGAGGTAGAGCAGCAGCCGGCTCCAGCTTTGCGACTCGCCTGCATTCGCGGCGGGAGTGGGATCGAACGTGACCCAGCCGTAGCCAGGAAAATACGCTTCCACCCAGGCATGGGCATCGCGAGCCCGCAGCACGTAGCTGCCGGTGAGGTCGTTGAACTCTCCGCCGCGAAAGCCATTGACCACGCGAGCAGGAATCCTCTGGGTGCGCAGCATCACGGCCATAGCGGAGGCGAAGTATTCGCAATGTCCCTGCTTGCGCTCAAAAAGAAAATTGGCCAGCGGATCCTTAACGGGCGAGCGCGGCAGCTGTAGCGTGTATCCGTAATGAATCTTCAAATAGCTTTCGATCGCGACGGTTTTATCGTAGTTATTTGCGGCGGACGCGGAAATCTGCTGCGCCAGCCGCGGAATCCGTGAGTCGAGTGACGGCAGTTGCAGGTAGGTAAAAGCGAATTGCGGCAGGTACTCGCTCGCCTCCCGCAGTTGTTCCGGCGCAGGTGCGGAGATGTCAGACACCGCATCGTAGATGCCGGGTGGACGCTCGCCATCGCTATCGTAAACACCGCCCCCGGCGTCGACTTGCGCCGCACGGTAACTTCCTCTCACCCGCCGGGCCCAGGGCGCGAGGAAAAACACGCTGGTGCCGATCGGCTCCATGACCACGCGGTAGTGAATTAAGTGGGCCGGTGTTGTCTGATTGCGCGCCAGCACAGGCTGCTCCGGTGTTCCCTGGCTGAACGGCGGGACGGCGAAGCTTCCATTCGGCTCGCGCTGCAGGCCGGAGCGCAGCGCCACGTTGGACCAGACGCGGCCATTAAAATTGGTCAGCGCCATGCCCCGCCAATGCAAGTCATAACCACCTTGCGTGTCGCCATCGATCTGGATGTGCATGGCCACCGCGTTCGACTGCTGAATCTGCCCGATGCCGCCCAGTTGCACGCGATCGCTGAAGCCGGTAGAAAAATCGTTGCCGAAGGAATAGCTGCCAAGGTATCCGGCGGACATGCGGGGCAACAAGAAAAACATCGCCGTGGCGCCGACGATGATCAGCGCCACCAGGGCCAGAGTCACGCGCCCGAGCGAGAAGGCAAGATGCCGGTGCTCCTGCGCATCACTGGAATGCCGCGCTCGAAAGCTCGCCGCTTTCCCCGATTGGCGCATCTCCATGAGGATGAAAGTAGCCACGGCCGTGAGCATGAATCCGCCAAAGAAAATCAGGAAAACGCTATCCACGGTCAACACCGCCGAGGCCAGCAACATCAGGAATGCCAGGATCGCCAGCATGGTGTAGTCGCGATCGCGCCGCAGCGAAAACGTACGCACCACAACCGCGAACAACACCAGATGCACAGTGGCCGTGAGAAAGCTGCGGGAGAGCAGGAAGAAATCCGCAGCATAGAAGATGAAATAAGCGATGGTGAGCGGCGTACTCCAACGGTCCGGAATCGCGATCGATCGCCGTTGCGTGAACAGATAGCCGCGACAAGCCAGCGCAAAGCCCACCAAAACGACCGCCGGCAGGTCGAGACTCCCGGTAGCGGCGAGAGCTCCAAAACCCATTAGCACCAACAGATAGAGCGACAGCTCAAAGTACTTGTTGATGGCCAGCGGCAAAGCGCTGGGCGCGAATGGTTGGGTAGGCGTTGGCATTGCAATGAACAAAAATCCCGGATCCAGGCTCAGCTCGAAGCTCAGCTCGAAACTTCCTTCGCAACTTCCCTCGAAACTCAGCTGAAACTCTATTGTTCGACAACTTCGCTCAAGAAGGGAAGGCTTTCATGCGCTTCTCTTGCACCTAAAGTCACAGACCCTTTGTCCCCGCGCAAGAGATCGCGGCTCGTGGTTTGCTAGAATGAAGCAGGTCAGGCATCGGTCTCACGCGACGTACTCTCGCCAACCCCGCCAGGTCCGGAAGGAAGCAACGGCAACGGGCTCTTGCGTGTGCAGTGAGTCCCCGGTGCCTGGCTTATTTGTTTTCCCAACTGCGTTTTAAATCGACCACCCTACGCGGCGTCCAGAATCTGATCGTACATCCCACCGTAAAGCATTCCCTTCACCAGTTCCATTTCGTAAAAGTCGTGCGGAAAGCCAAGCTTGATCGCGCTCGCCTCATTCAACTGGGCCACCTGCTCGCCATTGAGTTCGAGCGTCAAGCTGCCCAGGTTATCTTGCAGTTGCGCCAGCTTCCGCGCTCCAACGATCGGTATCACGGGAATATCCCGATAGCGCAGCCAGGCCAGCGCTACCTGAGCCGACGATCGCCCAGTTTGCTCGCTGATCTTCTTCAACGCCGCAACGATGCGTTCGGTCCGCTCGCCTGCGTGAACGAATTCCTTCATCGACTCATGCGAAAGTCGCCCCTGGTTTCCCTGACTCGATTCCTGACTCGATTCCTGACTCGTCGCCTGACCTGCCGCCTGCCCCGTCTGATACTTGCCACTTAGCAAGCCGCCGCCCAAAGGCGACCATGCCACAACCCCGAGTTTGAAAGCCTTCGCCATCGGAATCAGTTCGCGTTCCACCGTCCGCTCCACCAGCGAATACTCGATTTGCAATCCGACAAATTGTGTCCAGCCACGCAGATCGGCAAGCGTGTTGGCCTGCGCAATCCACCATGCCGGAGCATCCGAGACTCCGATGTACAGCACCTTGCCCGCCCGCACCAGATCGTCGAAGGCCCGGATTACCTCTTCGACCGGAGTCATGCGATCCCAGATATGAAGCCAATAAAGATCGATGTAATCGGTTCCCAGACGGCGGAGCGATGCCTCCACGGCCTGCACCATGCTCTTGCGATGATTCCCGCCCGCATTCGGATCTTTACCGGGAGCTGCATTGGTGTACTTGGTCGCCAACACGAGTTCATGCCGATGGCCGTGAGTAAACTCGCCGAGCATATCCTCGCTCGTGCCATTGGTATAAACATTCGCCGTGTCGATGAAATTTCCCCCCGCCGCGCGGTACGCGTCGTAAATTTGCCGGGCTTCATCTTTTCCGGAGCCCCAGCCCCAGTCCTCGCCGAACGTCATCGTGCCCAGAGATATTTCTGCCACCCTCAAACCGCTGTTTCCTAAGAGTCGATATTTCATTCGCCCTGACCTTTCCCAGATGATTTCGAGATTCGCGATCTTAGGAATGGATTCACTCGCAATAACCCGTGATCCAAAAAGATTAGCTGTTGAAAAACGGCAGCCTGCACCATAAATGTTTACACATCCTTTACAACTTTCTGCGCAACAAACGCCAAGTCCGACCATCTTTATGAGGTACGGCGCTTAGAAAGTCATAGAGATCGAAGTCATAAAGGTCGCAGCCATAAAGATCGACGGAGAGGAAATGCGAGATTTTGTTAAGTCACAGGCGTCACCAACCGTTACCATTCGCGTGTCCGGCAAACTGGCGCAAGGGCATCTTTCGTACCTGGATCAACTCGTGGCCTCGGCCATCGAGTGCGCCTTATGGCCCCTGCTGGACCTAACCCACCTGGAAGAGTTAGACCGAGTTGCCCTCACTTATCTCATGGCCGGTGAAGGGCGCGATTTCGGCCTGATCGCCTGCCCGGGTTTTATTCGCGAATGGATGCAATATGAAAAAGAGCGCAGCGCGGCGTGAAATTTGTGGCAACTCACCCTCTGTTGCTGTCTCGGCTTGGCTGTTTTGAAAGGGCGCGGCTTTAAGCCGCGCCGTAAGCGCCCCAAGAATCAGCGTTGGCTTTAGCCGCTGAGGCCTCTCGCATCGGCGTCCATGCTTCTTTTATCGGCTCGACTATGATTGAGCGGAACTCCTTCGTTCGACACACTTCCACGTTAGACATTCTGCCCTCAATCCTGCAAAATACTAGGTTTCATACCACGGAGCCATAATTGACCAAACCGATCCGCGCCAAAATCAGTGCCCTCGGCACCTACGTCCCGCCCCGCCTGCTCACAAACGCCGATCTCGAGAAAATGATAGATACCACTGACGATTGGATTCTGGCTCGGGTCGGCATTCGCGAGCGCCACATCGTTGACAAGGGTGTTGCCACCAGCGACCTCGCGGTCGAGGCGGCCAAGAAAGCGCTGGCCCAGCGTGGCCTCGCTCCGAGCGACGTCGACTGCATCATCGTTGGCACGGTCACCCCTGACATGTTTTTTCCCTCCACCGCGTGCCTGGTTCAGCACAAACTCGGCGCCGAGGGCGTCTGGGGTTTCGATCTCTCCGGAGCCTGCTCTGCCTTTCTTTATGCGGTGCAGACGGGAGCGCAATTCATCTCCGCTGGCACTCACAAGCGCATTCTCGTGATCGGCGCCGACGTAATGTCTTCCATCATCGATTACACCGACCGCGCTACTTGCGTGATCTTTGGCGACGGCGCAGGTGCTGTGATTCTCGAAGCTGCCGAGGACGACTCCGTCGGCTTGATCGACTTCATCCACGAAGTGGATGGCTCCGGCGGATGCTTCTTATATATGCCGGGCGGCGGGAGCCTGAATCCGTCGTCCCGCGAAACCGTAGACAAGAAAATGCATTATGTTCATCAGGATGGCCAGCAGGTCTTCAAGTTTGCCGTACGCAAGCAAACCGAAGCCTGCCTGAAGCTGCTCGCACGCAACGGGCTGAAGGGTTCAGACATCGATGCGTTCATTCCACACCAGGCCAACCTGCGCATCATCAACGCCACCGCCGACCGCCTCGGGCTCCGTCCCGAGGTCGTTATCACGAACATCGAACGCTACGGTAACACCACTGCCGGGACGATTCCTTTGGCCATGAACTCAGCCATCGAAGAGGGCAAGCTGAAGAAAGGAAGCCTGGTTCTGATGGCCTCAGTGGGGGCGGGCTTCACCGTGGGTGCGACGCTCCTGCGTTGGGCATTCTAAGCCAGTAGGAAAATCTGCTCGGACGTCGGACCTCGGACGCCCGCGATCCTAATTTTGAGGTCTGAGGTCCGCTCCTGGATTCGCCGTGCATCTCCAGGCAACCCCGCCCTCCCAACTTACAACTAAATAATTAGTTACCTTTCCAGATCTCATGCGTCTAATCGTTTCAGGAGAGCAAAAGTGCCGCCCAGACAATCCGAAACTCTGACTCAAGCCGAGCTCCGGATTATGAATGTGCTGTGGTTGAAAGGCACCGGCACAGTTCAAGCGATACTTGAAGGTTTGTCCGAAAAACCGGCCTTGGCCTACAACTCGGTGCTGACAACAATCCGAGTGCTGGAACGAAAAGGATACATAGAACATTCCAAAGATGGCCGCGCTCATGTCTACTCGGCGCTCGTAGGACGTAAAGAGGCCACGCGTTCCGAGATTCGCCACCTGGTAGGGCGCTTCTTCAAGAACTCGCACGAGCAGCTCGTCTTAAATGTGCTGGAAGATCAAGGCCTTGAGGCGGAAGAACTCAAGCGCCTGCGCGAGATGCTGGAACGGAGCGGCGCGAAATGATCTGGCCCGAATTACAGACTTTTGCTCAGGCGGCGATCGGCCACATCCTGAATTCGCTGCCCGAAGGTTTGCTCGTAGCTTTGTTTGCCGGCGGAATGCTGCGCCTTTTGCCGCGCCAGAACTCCGGCACACGATTCGCGGTTTGGTTCATAGCGTTGTGCACGATCGTGGCGCTTCCATGCGTCAGCTTCACCCGGGAACATTCGCTGCTGGCGGTCAGCTCAGGACATTCTTTGATCGTACTTACCGGTCGCTTGGGACTTCTAGTATTTGGCCTGTGGATACTGGCCGCGTCGTTCGCAATCCTGCGCCTGGCGGTCGGACTCTGGCATCTCCGAGCTTTACGCAAGAGCTGCGTTGCCGTCGATCCATCGGAACTCGATCCACTCGTGCGAATCACGGTCGCCGATTTCAGTTCGTCCAGATCGGTCGCGTTGGCCATGTCGGAGCGAGTGAGCGTACCTGCCGCCATCGGATTTTTCCGGCCAATGATTGTTCTTCCCCCGTGGGCGTTCAAAGATCTTCCAGCGGAAGAACTGAGAATCATCCTGCTTCATGAATTCGCGCACCTGCAACGCTGGGACGATTGGACCAATCTGCTCCAGAAAATCGTCCGCGCGGTATTTCTTTTTCACCCCGCCGTGTGGTGGATCGACAACAAGCTCTCTGTAGAACGCGAGATGGCCTGCGACGACCTTGTCCTGGCAGAAACGGACAATCCTCGCGGCTATGCGCAATGCCTGATCTCCTTGCTGGAAAGAAATTTCGCCCGCCGCGGCTGGGCGATGGCGCAGGCGGTGGTGCACCGCGCCCACGAAGCCTCTTTGCGGCTGGCGCGAATTCTCGACGCCAACCGGCCCAGCAGCAAGCGAATTTGGAAACCTGCTCTGCTGGCAGCGGGCGCTTTCTCGGTGATCTGTTTCGCGGTAGTGGCGCAGGCTCCGCAGTTGGTGGCGTTCGGCGATCGGACTGCTCCTTCTGCTCAGCGTCTTTCCGGCGACGAAGTCGCTTCGCTTGCCGCTAATCATTTCCAGGTGGGCCATGCTGAAATAATTCATGCAGCCTTGCGTGCTGGATCTTCACCATCGGT
Source organism: uncultured Acidobacteriaceae bacterium (assembly GCA_963789875.1). Taxonomy (GTDB): domain Bacteria; phylum Acidobacteriota; class Terriglobia; order Terriglobales; family Acidobacteriaceae; genus Sulfotelmatobacter. The sequence continues at coordinate 566,928 of CAWBMI010000006.1, forward strand.
TAAGCCGATGCATGAACGCCGAACTTGTGAGCGTAAGCCGCAGCCCCGCGCGATCCAGGAAGTTGCAGGAAACCGGTCAGTCGAAAACCCTAAGATCGGCAAGCAAGAGCAAGCCTCTGCAAGAATGGTGCCTGCAGCCGAAGTTAAGAATTCCGCGCCGAAGGAAACGCTGTTGCTGATCCGAACCACTGAACGCGTCGGCCAGAATTTGTGGGTATCGAGCGTCTACGTGTATAGGCTCGATTGGGTGACGTCGCCGCGATCGCAATCGAAGCCAGAGCCAGTGAAACCGGCTGCGGCCGAAACTCGTCCTGTGGCCAAGACGACATAAAAAGACGCGGCAAATTTTTTTGAGAGTAACAACTAAACAATTAGTTACAACAACTTGTTAGCAAAACGATTCGCTACAAAGGAGAAGTGAAGTGAAAACTACCAGCTGGAAAAACATTCTGACCCGGCGCCTGCTCGTGGCCGCGGTCGCCATATTAACCGTCGCAGGAGTGGCAACCCATGAGTTCGCCAAACCTGTGCGTGCAGCCGTAGCGGCGCCTGCCGCCGCGCCGCTCGACGACAACAGTGTCGGCGCCTTACTCACGCTCGACCGCGCCATGGAAACGCTAGCCGCCCGCGTCACGCCTGCGGTGGTCAACGTGACCGTAACCTCGAAAGGGTCGGCGCAACAATCCGACGATGATTCCTCGCAAAATCAAAACGAAGACATGCAGCAATTCTTCGGTCCCTTCGGCGGCGGAGGCAAGGGACAATTCCGCGGCATGCCCTTCGGACGCATGTTCAATCAGCCCAACCGCCCCAGAGTTGAGCACGGCCTCGGCAGCGGCGTGATCATCTCGCCCGACGGCTACATCGTCACCAACAACCACGTAGTCGATGGCGCAACCGACATTCGCGTTACCATGACGAATCGCGAAGTCCTGCCGGCGAAAGTGATCGGCACCGACCCGCTCACCGACTTGGCCGTAATTAAAGTGAACGCGACCAATTTGCCCAGTGTGCCGTGGGGCAACTCAACGCAACTGCATCCCGGCCAGACCGTGCTGGCATTCGGCAATCCCTACGGATTTCAGTTCACCGTAACCCGCGGTATTGTCAGCGCGCTCAATCGTGCGAACCCAGATGCGAGCGATCGCCGCAAGCCGGGCGAGTTCATCCAAACCGACGCGGCCATCAACCCCGGCAACTCCGGCGGAGCGCTCGTCAATGCCCGCGGCGAGCTGATCGGAATCAACACCTTCCTCATCTCCGGCAACGGCTCGTTCTCCGGCATGGGCTTCGCCATTCCCGCGCAGATCGTCGAGCCGACCGTGCAGACCTTAATTAAGGACGGCAAGATCAGCCACGGCTATATCGGAATCGGCATCACCGACGTCACTCCCGATAACGCCAAATTCTTCCAGACGAAAAACGCTACCGGCGCCATTGTCAACCAGGTCGACCCGAACTCTCCGGGAGGCAAAGCCGGCCTTCGCACCGGCGACGTGATCGTCGAACTGAACGGACAGCCGGTGAACGATGCCGGACAACTGCAGATGGAGGTCGGGCAGAAACGCCCCGGCGATACCATCCAACTCGGATTGCTGCGCGATGGCAAGAGCACGACGATTCCCGTCAAGCTCGAAGCGATGGGCGCGGCGCCAGGCTCGGCAAACGCCGGCACCGAACACGGCAAAGGCCGCTGGGGACTGAGTCTCGGCGATCTCGGCCAGGGCGAGCGCGATCAGTTGCAGATCCCAACTTCGGTTCATGGCGCAGTCGTTGAAGATGTGCAACCCGGCAGTCCGGCCGACAACGCCGGCCTGCAGCGTGGAGATGTAATCGTCGAAGTGAACCGGCATCCCCTGCAGTCGGCATCCGACGTAGCGCAAGCGCTATCCAGTGTCCCCAAAGGACAGGATGCGCTGGTGCTGGTCTGGTCGAACGGAGGCAACACGTTCCGCGTGCTGCATCCAACCGAAGGCTAAGTTTGTAAAAGTGTCCTCCCTGGGGCGCGCTCTGCTCTGGTGTAAAAGCCGGAGCGGAGCGCTTTTTTCTGGGCAGCGGATGCTCGGTTTTGGGTGGCGTAGCGCTTCAGCGCTGCGATCATCGGCGTATGCGTTAGAACCTGGATTTCGTCCCGAAAATAAAGTTAGGGGGTCTGGTCCAGCTTTATCGTCATCCTCATACTTGAGGCTGCATAATTGAGGCTGCCCCAGCTTTGCGTCCTTTGCAAAGCTGGGTACCACGGACCACGACGCTCCGGGTTAAGCAACCGTCCGCACTTTGAGTTCCGCCTTTTGCTCTTCATTTACCAGCACCACTCCTCGTTCTCCGTCGGCGTAGTGCCGATAGCTGCTCCAGGACCACTGTTGCGGCTCCAGCACCAATCCTCGTTGCACCGGATTGCGATGCATGTAGCGCAGCTTCTCGATACGCTCCTTCCCCGTAAACACGACGAAGTCATAAAAATGACGGCCTGCAAGGATTGGCCAGCCCCCGAAGGCGACGACACCCAGACCAGTCTGCCTGCGAAGACAAATCCGAAATACATTCCAGATTTCGTAACAAGCAATCGCAACTGCGGGGGGGGGGGAAGCCTTTCGATCAGCATTGCGCTTTAACCGCGACGAATCAGCCAAATAGGCAACCTTCCGCGCGCCCGCTGTTTGGTTTTCGTAACAAAATCAGGATTGTTTTGTGATTCCTGGAATTCGCGTGGCAATATCTCGGCCAGGGCCGAACCCACCGAGCAACACTTCCCCCAGGGCGTTACCAGAAAATCGAAAGTAGGAGAAGAGCCGATGCGCTGCCTCACCGTAATCTGCACCGTGCCCATGCTTATACTCGCCATGCTGGTCGCCACGGCGGCGGGACAAGACTGCTGCGGCGTCCAATGCCACTGCTGCACCTGCGCTGGCGGACCGCCGTGCGCCAGCCCGATCATCGTTGACACCACCGGCCATGGCTTTCTGTTAACGTCGGCGGAGGATGGCGTCGTCTTCGATATTTCCGGGACTGGACACCCAGTTCTAATCGCCTGGACGACTCCCACGTCGGGTAATGCTTTCCTTGCGCTCGACCGTAACCACAATGGCAAGATCGACAGCGGCAAGGAACTGTTTGGCGACTTTACCGAACAGCCTCCGTGCGAGGACGGGACGAAGGCTTGCCTTAACGGCTACCGGGCACTGGCCGAATTTGACAAGCCAGAGAACGGGGGCAACGGCGATGGTATTATCGACGCGCGCGACGACGTATTCCCCCACCTGCTCCTGTGGATTGACGAAAACCACAACGGGACCGCTGAGCCCAGCGAACTGCACACCCTGTCGGAGCTGGGCGTGTACTCCATCGGCCTTCACTATCGGGACGACCAGTATTACTTCGACCAGCACGGCAATTGGTTTCATTACCAATCGGCCTTAAATCCCGATCCCCGTGACGGCACGTCGAAGGACGGTCGCATAACGTATGACGTTTTTTTCTTGATAGCCGGCAAGAACGGCCCAAGCGTCCCCCAGCAGCGAGCGGAGCAACCTTCGCTGCTCCACCGGAGTGAGGCCCAGTAGGGCGAGCCCTGCAGGGATCTTTGACGACAATTGCGGCCTAGGACTGCTAGAAAGGACAGGAACATGCTCGCTACTTGGATACGCAAAACTTCGCGCCATTTCCTCTCGCTGCTCGCGCTCTGCCTGGCAGCACAGCAGGCCCTTGCGGACTCATCCCGCTACCATCAAAGCATCTCGCTCGGACAAGACGGAAAAGCCTCGTTGCAGCTTACCAACGACTCAGACGTTCCCGTCACAGCGTTCCTAATCGTCCACTTCCCGTCGCTGGGAATGGAGGGTCGTGACTACTACGATGTTCTTATCGGATCCCACGACCAGCTAATACCGCCCGGCGGCAGCATCGTTAGGGGCCTCTCCTCGTTTACGGGATCGGAGAGCAAGGTACGCGCGGAGGTACGCGCGGTGATATTCAAAGATGGGTCCAGTGCCGGGGATCGAGTGTGGGTCAATGCCATTCTCGCCAGGCGTCTTCGGTTCTATGATCGCATCCTCAGTGTTGATGATCTGCTGGGACCTCTAGTGGGCACCGGAGCGTCACGGGAAGCAGTTCTAGGGGTGCTCCGGTCCGCCGAGGCAGACGTAGATAACAAACTCCCGCAAGACGACCTGCGCATCATGGACGACCTGATCTTTCACGGGGCTCTCTCCACATTCGAAAACAACGGGGACGCTCCGGTCGACGTCGTCCTCAAGGGCTATCTGAAGTATTGGGAGAAGCGGGCCCTAACGCTAGAGTACTCGCGGCCCGGTCTAGACACGATCCGAACTCTGCCCTCGGCAATACCGAAGCCCTTATCGGATGCTGCCCTTCCTACCGATTTCGTTGCTGCTCGTGCCGCCTTGGCCCACAAAACCGGAGCGAGACCCGGAGCGTCTCTGTCTTCCTGCACAGTCCTCGGTGCTCAGTTCGATGTTCCCGCTACGCAGCAAAGCGACTGCATCGACGAAGAAGACAATACCTCAGAAGGCTACACAGATAACAAATACACGTCGTTTTCAAATTCCGATTTCAGTTATTACAACGCCTCCACAGGGAAGACCACCGACGTGCGCTGGTCCTGGAGTCCCGGCCCGAACGATTTGGATACAGCTACGGGACAGTGCGTCAGTTACACGGACTGCGATGACGCCTATAATATTTTTTATAAAGAAGGCTCGGTGACTGGAGAGGGAGCAGCCGCACTGACCGCGATCAAGACCGTAGAACAGGGGCAAAACTCCCAACCATTTTATTGGGAGTTCGACGATTATCCGGCGCCTAGCTTTTCGGATTGCGATGCATGTGACCCTTACCCGGACGGTGAAGAAAATCCCCTGTCGGTGAATACGCCGAAGGCCGGAATTACATTCTATTTCGCTTACGATTGCTCTGTGAGTCCGTAGTAGCGAATGGTAATCTTACCGTGCGCGGAATTAACATAATCATCCTGCTCGGCTTGATACCGCCCGCTCTGGGGCAGGCGGCGGGGGCGCCCCCCGTGATCCGCTTCGCGATCTATGCACCACCGCAGCAGCCCCCGCCCCCAAGCGACGCCCCGGAGCGAAAGGCTCCAGCTCATATCGTGGGCTTTGAGACTGATCGGACAGAAATACGGTATGTGGTATCGAACGACTCCGATAAGCCTATGATCGGGGTTTCCATCGCTTACTTTGACGCGGCGCCAGAGAAATGCCGGACGGAGCCTGGAACTTGGGAATCCGGTGCGAACAGTAATAGGTTCGGCGGCTTTCGGGTGCGGATAGCTCCTCACGGGCAGGGCGTTACAAACGGAATCGGCGATCCTTTGAGCGGCAGCGCGACGGGATCGAGCCCCCATGACCCGAAGCTTGTGCTTCAGGGCGCCCAGCGCTTGCGCGCAGCATACATTCAGGAGCAGGTAGGGGTCTTTGGCGTTTGGTACGAGGACGGCAGCACCTGGCCCGCACACTGGCGCGGCGGCCTTCCCCCGGGCCGCTCGGGACCCTTTGATGCTTCGCTGATCGAGGCCGAAGCCGGAAAATGCACCGACGTTGCGAACGTAGCGAACGCCCTGCAATCGGTTAAAGAAATTGTATTCGGTTCCCAGGCCCCTCCGGCATCTGATCCTGACGACGCTACGAGCGCAATCCCTCACCTTCGGTTCAGTTGCAGTCTGGAAGGTCCGAAGGCGGTTTGCCGGCTGCCATGCAGCGGTGATTGTCCAAGTCCCAAGCCCCGGAACCTACAGCCCTAGAAAATCGGTTACTATAACATCGCGGTTCACGATGCTGTGCACGATCCGGCAGCGTCGCATGTCACGCCATTTGTCTCGTCTAGCCAAGCGTACGGGGCTGATGCTTTTGGTTCTGACTTCGTTCGGGTGTCGACGGGCCGAGAAGGAAACTGTCGTGGCTGGTTCTATTTTGCAACTACGCGAGATGTTTGATAAGGGGGAATGTAGTTCAGTTTACGCGGAAGCTGATCCATTCCCGTGACATCTAACCTTGTCCACAGCCCACCCCTTGAGCAATGATGGTCGAGGCCGTGACGGTTGGCACACGCCGACTCCTCGTGCCTCGAAGTCCTTTGTTTCACGTATTTTGGTACCTAAGCTCTTTGAAAAACGTATTTTGCAGGGAATTTCGCCCTAACGTGATGATTCCAACACGGGGACCGGGTGGGGGTATACCCCATTTTCGGGCCAGTAGCGACCCTCTGCGAGACTCGCCGCGACCACGTCCCAAACTTTATTTTCGGGCCGAGATCTCGCCTTGCGCGATCACCACTCGCTCCGCTCCAGCCGTCTACGGGAAGCCGCGGCTACGAAGAGATCGTTACTCTCGCCGATTTGAGCCAGAGCCTCATCCTTTTCTCGGGCGAGCGGCGCGCCACATACTCGCGTAAGGCATCGCTAAACAGCCGGCTCCGTGACTTCCGCGAGCGCCGCGCCAGGCGTTCCGCAGCGTCGAAAAGTTCATTGGGAATGGAGATTGCCGTTTTCATACCGAAAGTATAACCCCGCGGCAGCTGGCAAGACGTAAACCCCGCGTCCACGCTACGGCCGCGTCATCTTCTCCGGCCGCACCAGTTGATCAAACTCTTCGCCGGTGAGATAACCGAGCTTCAACGCAGCCTCGCGCAAGCTGCTGTGCTCCACGAGCGCAGTGTGCGCGATGTGCGCTGCTTTGTCATAGCCGACTTTCGGAGCGAGCGCCGTCACCAGCATCAGAGAATTCTTTACGTACCAATCGACCTTGGCGCGATCGACTTCGATGCCCTTGATCATGTACTCGACGTATCCATGGCAGGCGTCGGTGATGAGGGTGACCGAGTGCAGAAAGTTGTAAATGATCACGGGCTTGTAGACGTTGAGTTCAAAGTTGCCCTGCGAGCCGGCGAATCCGACGGCGGCGGTCGCACCGTGAACCTGCACGCAGACCATGGTCATGGCCTCGCACTGCGTGGGATTCACTTTGCCGGGCATGATCGACGACCCAGGCTCGTTTTCCGGAATCGAAATCTCACCTAGGCCGCAGCGCGGCCCGGACGCCAGCCAGCGAATATCGTTTGAGATTTTCATCAGCGAAGCGGCCAGAGTTTCCATCGCGCCCTGGGCAAAGACGATTTCATCATGCGCCGAAAGCGCGGCAAACTTGTTACCGTGGGAGCGAAAGGGAAGCCCGGTGAGTTCGGCAATCTTCTTGGCGGCGCGCTCCGCGAATTCAGGGTGAGTATTCAACCCTGTGCCCACGGCAGTTCCGCCAATGGCGAGATCGTAAAGTCCGTCCAGCGCTTGCTCCAGACGCTTGATGTCGCGTTCGAGCAGCGCAGCCCAGCCGCCGAATTCCTGACCGAAGGTAAGAGGCACTGCATCCTGTAGATGGGTGCGGCCAATTTTTACTACATCATTAAACTCCTTCGCCTTGGCTGCGATGGCATCGTGAACGTTCCTGATCGCGGGAATCAAGGCATTCTTCACTCGATCCGCTGCCGCGATGTGCATCGCCGCCGGAAACGTGTCGTTCGACGACTGCGACATATTCACGTCGTCGTTGGGATGCACAGGCTTCTTCGATCCCATCATTTCTCGTCCCCTCGGGCCGCCCGCGATCTCGATGGCGCGGTTCGAGATGACTTCGTTCACGTTCATGTTGGTCTGCGTGCCGCTGCCGGTTTGCCAGACTCGCAACGGAAACTGGTCGTTCAGCTTGCCTGAGATCACTTCATCGGCGGCCTGCACGATCAGCCTGGCCTTGTCGGCAGGCAGTTTGCCCAGATCCTGATTCACCAGCGCGCACGCCTTCTTGAGCGTGCCGAAGGCGCGGATCAACTCCGGCGGCATGGTGTCGCGGCCAATGTTGAAGTGCAGCAGCGAGCGCTGCGTTTGCGCTCCCCAATAAACATTGGCCGGGACTTCGATCTTTCCCATGCTGTCGGATTCGGTGCGGGTAGGAGTGGCAGGTTCTGCAGACGTTGGCATCGTGAGTCCTGATAGGAGCGAACAACCAAAGTGACCCAAAATTATAACAAGCGAAGGTGGTTTACTGTTTTACGTTTAACGCTGTACAGTATAGTGTGAGATGTGATCAAGTCGTTCCGTGGTACGGACACTGAGCGACTTCACCGTCGACAGCCGAGCCGGCGGTTTCTGGCAATCGAGCAGGTCGCTCGCCGAAAGCTTCGCCAGTTGGATAGCGCCGCCGAACTGCGCGACTTGGTGGCGCCGCCGGGAAATCGCTTGGAAGCGTTACATGGCCAACGAAAAGGACAGCATAGTATTCGCATCAACGATCGATGGCGCCTGTGCTTCGTCTGGCGCGATGACGACGCACACGATGTTGAGATAGTTGACTATCACTAGTAGCGATTCGCAAGTCGCAACGTGTGCAAATTCAGGGTCGCAAGACCTAAACAGGAGAATCATTCGTGGCCAAGTCTCACAAACTCCTTCCGCCTATCCATCCCGGTGAGATTCTGCGCGCCGAATTTATGGAGCCGCTTAAATTGAGTATGAATCGTCTCGCCCTTGACCTATGCGTTCCAGTGACGCGCATTGCGGAGATCGTGCACGAGCGCCGTGGCATCACTCCCGACACGGCTTTGCGCCTAGCCCGGTACTTCGATACCAGTGCCACCTTCTGGCTGAATCTTCAGTCTGCATATGATCTCGAAGTTGCTCAGGACAAGTTGTCGCGCACGATTGAACGCGAAGTGCGGCCAGCCGCCCTGGCTGATGCAAACGCCGCATCTTGATCGCTAGCAAAAACCTCGCTCTTGACTATCCTCTCCTTTCAGATAACACCGTCATGCTAAAATCATCGGCTCTGACCTAGGGCATTCCTCCGTGGCGCGCCCAGCCGTCAATCAAATTCCATGCCAGACCTTCTCGCCGCTGAAGAAATCGAGACTTTGCCGCAAACGAAAGCTCTTGCGCAGCCAGAAACGAACACTGATGTGCTGGTGATCGGAGCCGGACCTACCGGCTTGGCCTGCGCTATCGAAGCGCAAAAAGTCGGACTGAAGGTGATCGTCGTCGACAAGGGCTGCGTGGTGAATTCGTTGTTTCACTATCCCGCAGGAATGTTGTTTTTCACTACGCCCGAGTTGCTTGAGATCGGCGATATTCCATTTACTACCGCTCACCAGAAACCCACGCGCGAAGAAGCTCTCGAGTATTACCGAAAGGTCGCCGAACACTATGAGCTCGACATTCGGCAATACGAATGGGTGAAGACGGTGATGGGAGAAGACGGGAAGTTCGCCATCACGGCGACCGACCGTGCCGGCCGGCCGCATGACTACTGCACCAAAAAGGTGATCGTCTCTACTGGCTACTATGATCTGGCTAATCAACTCTGCCTGCCGGGCGAGGATCTGCCCAAGGTTTCGCATTACTACGGCGAGCCGCATCCTTATTACGGCAGCGATGTGCTGGTGATTGGTGGCAAGAACTCGGCCGCGATCGCGTCGCTGGATTTATGGCGGCACGGTGCCCGAGTCACGCTGGTTTATCGTGGAAGTCAATTGCACAGGCACGTCAAATACTGGATTCGGCCCGATCTGGAGAATCGCATCAAGAACGGCGATATCACGGCTTATTTTGAAAGCAACGTGCAAGAGATCGGCGTTGACTATGTAGTCATCGTGACCCCCCGCGGTCCGATGCGCCTGAAGAATGATTTTGTGCTGGCCTTGATCGGATACCATCCCGACTATGATTTTTTGCGGAGCACGGGCATCGAACTTTCTGAAGAGCAATGCCGCCCGGTGTGCGATCCCGTCACTCTCGAGAGCAATGTTGCCGGAATTTATGTTGCTGGCGTGATCGTGGCTGGCTCCAGCACCAACGAGATTTTCATCGAGAATGGGCGCTTCCACGGTAAGCAGATTGCCGAGGACTTGAAGCGAAAACTGCAGCCTTAGAGTGACGCGATGGTAGAGAAGTTGCTAGCTACGTCTCTACAGAAGCTATCAGCGCTCTACTTCAGCAAATATTCCTTCACGAACATTACCGTGGCATAGAACTGGTAGTCGCGATTCTTTTTCTTGGCGAAGCCGTGGCCTTCATCTTTGCCCAGCAGCCACCAGACGGGGGTTCCATTCTGGCGCACGACCTGCACCATCTGTGAAGACTCGCTGGCTGGAACTCGCGGATCATTCTGCCCCGCGATTACGAATAGGGGCTTGGTAATGTTTTTTGCTTTATTTGCTGGCGCGATCTGCTCCAGAAATGCGCGCATCTTCGGATCGCGTTCGTCGCCGTACTCCACGCGCCGCAAGTCCTGCCGGTAGCCGGAGGTATGCTCCAGGAAAGTCACCAGGTTCGACGGCCCGACAACATCCACCGAACAGCAGATGCGATCGTTGTAATTCGTGGCTACGGCGAGCGTCATGAATCCACCGTAGCTGCCGCCGGTGATCATAACTTTCGCCGAATCGAGATCAGGCTGCGTCTGAATCCAGTCGAGCAAAGAGTTGATGTCTTTATAAGAACCTTCACGCAGAAAGCCATTGTCGAGTTTCTGAAATGTCTTGCCATATCCGGTCGAACCGCGCACGTTGGGATAAATTATCGCGATTCCCAAGTCGTTAATGTAGTAGTTGTCATGTCCAAGAAAATCGGGACGAACTTGACCCTCGGGGCCGCCGTGAATTGCGATAATCACGGGGCGCTTGCCGGAAAACTTTGCCGGTGGCTTGTACAGGAATGCGGAAATCGAACGATCATCGAACGACTTCCAGTGGATCAGCCTTGGTTCGGCGAAGCCGGAGGTGTTCAACGCGCCGGTTTCGCTGAAGGTCCAGCGCTCAAGCTTGCCATTGGCCATATCAAGAGAATAGGCATCGAAGGGCCGGCTCGCCGTACTCAAGCTAAAGGCAAGTTCGCGGCTATTGTCTCGCCAAGCGATGCCGTCGATCACACCGACCGGCAGCTTGGGCAGGGAAACTTCTTTATTACTCTTGGCGTCGAGAACGTGCAGCATGCTTACGCCGTCTTCATTTGCTACAAAGGCAATCCAGCGCCCGTCTTTCGAGAGTTCGAATTCATCCACATCCCACTTGATCTCAGGAGTCAGCACCGTGGTCTTGCGAGTTCCGAGATCCAAAAAGGCTAAGCGCTCGAACTCCGAATCCTGATCGCTGGTGAAGTAGACGCCTTTGCCATCTTTGGCAAAACGTATGTTGCGGTATGCCACAGTCTCCGATCCGGTTTTCGGTGTGAGGAATTCCTTTTTGCCTGAGGCGATGTCGATCAGCCAAACGTAAATTTCTGCCGCCGAAACCTGGTTCTCCACCAGCAGTTGCTTGCCATCGGGAGACCAGTCGGAAACGTTCCACCCGCCGCCTTCCATTTGCGCGACCATGCGGGCGCTGGCTGGGTCAGTCGCATCGACTACCCATATGTCAACATCGTTCCCCGTGCGCTTGGTAGAACCGTAGGCGATGAAGTCTCCCTGATAGGACCAGTGGGGGCTGATGTTTCGGGACTTACCATCCGTGAGCAGAGTGATATTCCCGCTGGCGAAATCGTAACGATAGATTTGAAAGAACTCGCCACCGCCAACATCTTTGACGAAAAGAAACGAATCACCGGTAACCGGCTGATATCTCGCTGCCGCAATGCGGTCGGGGAAGAATGTAAGCTGAGTGCGTGCTCCGCCGGGATTTTTTACTTCGTGTATCTGAAGCGTGTCGCCGAAGCGAGTGCGGACCAGCATCTCGCGTTTCGCCGGGTGCCAACTGGCGAAGTCGGCTTCACGGAACTCGCTGTAGCGCCCTGCAGTTTCGGCCAGGGAAGAGGGAATCTTCGGAATTCCTTCTGCAACCAGATTCTCGTTGGGAGCAATTTGGCCGCTCTGTGCGAACGCGAGCGTGGTGAAAAGAAGTAATGCGAGTGCGCGTGATGATTTCATCGATAAACTCCTGTGTACCTCAGATGAGCTACAACGCACGAAGTTAGCTGCGCAGCGTGCATGTTAGGCTGGTGAGAGAACCGGAGTCAATGAAGAATTGTTTTCGGTTAGTGGTGCGGTTTGGCTTACGCGTGAGGCCGGTAGAGCGGGAGATCCTTCGCTCCGCCTGAAAAACGGCTACGCTCAGGATGACACCGCAGCGCAAAGAGTCCGAACTGCACTCCTACCTCACTTCGCTTAGATCAGGGTTGATCGCAATGCGCGGACACCGAAAACCCGAGCCGCTTCTTTGTTACCCTAGCCCTTCGCATGGAACCCCAACCAGAGCTCGCGGCTCCATCAATCTCGCTGGCGTCGTACTTGCGGCTGGTCCGCGGCAATCGGAATTTCCGCCGGCTTTGGCTGGCGCAGATTGTCAGTGAGATCGGCGACTGGTTCTATACGCTTTCGATTTATACGCTTCTGCTGCAGTTGACCGGGCACGCCAGTTCGGTGGCGTTGGCACTGGTTCTGCAGGTGCTGCCGCAGGCGTTTATAGGTCCCACCGCGGGGGTGGTTAACGATCGCCTGCGCCGCAAACATGTGATGATCGCCGCCGATGTAGTCCGCGTCTTCGTTGTGCTGGCGATGTTGCTGGTGCGTTCGCGGTCTACCGTCTGGCTGGTCTATCCATTGCTGCTGGCCGAAACCATCATGGCGGCATTCTTCGAGCCCGCTCGTAGTGCGGTGATTCCTAACATCGCGGCGCGAGGAGAAGTTCTCATCGCCAACACACTTTCTTCGGCGACGTGGTCGGTGAATCTGCTGATTGGCGCCTCGGTCGGCGGAGTGGTTGCGGCTTTCTTCGGACGAAATACCGTTTTCATTCTTAATGCGCTGTCTTTTCTCGTTTCGGCAATGCTCATCGCCGGAATGCACTTCGCCGAACCGCACGCTGAATCCGCAGCGCCGCTGCGTCCGCGCGATCTCGTCGACTTTTCGCCCGTGCTCGAAGGCATCCGCTATGTACGCAATCATCGAACGCTTCTGCCAACGGTTTTCGCGAAAGCCGGCGAGCTAATGATCGGGCCGAGTTGGGTGATTTTCACAGTGATGGGCGCGGGCGAGTTTGCGGTGCACTGGCGCAACGTCGATAGCGCGCGAGGGGCGATGCTGGGCATGAGCATTCTTCTGGGTGGTCGCGGGCTGGGAGCGCTTGCCGGTCCTCTGATCGCAGCGCGCTGGGCGGGACGCAGCGATCGCCGCCTGCAACTCGGCATTCTCTTTGGCTACCTGACCATTGCGGTGGGATACGGAACTCTCGGGGGCAGTCGCACAGTGTGGATGGCGGCGGCCTGCGCCATGATCGCGCATGCGGGAGGTTCGACGGTCTGGGTGTTCTCGACTACGATTTTGCAACTGCACACCGAGGACCGCTTCCGCGGCCGGGTCTTCTCCGCCGACCTGGGCTTCTCGATGCTCACGATCGCTGCTGGCGCTTATTTGTGCGGACGATTGCTGGACGCAGGGTTATCGGCACGCATGGTCGCGACCTGGACGGGAGTGGTCATGCTGGTCCCCGCTGCGCTATGGGCGCTGGCGACGCGAGTGAGTGTGCCGCGGGCTTCCATTCGGTTAGAGGGCTGATTTATGGCATTCCCAGACAGTCGATTGCGAACCCTTCCTTCCGCAAGTTGAGGTGCGATAAACTTCACACTTACGAAGGAGGTTTTATGATCGCGCGAGTCTGGCACGGACGTGCGAAGCCCGAAAATGCCGATGCCTACGAAGCAATGTTAAAGCCCGAGCTGTTGCCCGGACTCAGCAAAGTCGAGGGTTACAGGGGCAGCTACCTGCTTAGGCGAAGTCAGGCAAGCGAAGTGGAATTCATCACCATCATTCTTTGGGAGTCGATCGACGCGCTTCGGGAATTTGCAGGGCCCGACTACGAGACTTCCATTATTCCCGAGGAGCGCCTCAAGTATTTGTCCCAGCACGATGCCAAAGCACAGCATTACGAGGTCGTTTCCAGCGACAGTCCGGCGTGAATTCTGATTGACCGCGTAGCGGCTGTCTATTGGCGACAACCCCAAAGCCTGTGCTTACGCCCGCAAGCGGTCAATCTTCGCGGCCATAATAAAATCGCTCTCGGTGAGGCCATCTACTTTATGGGTCCAGAGAGTGATTTCAGCTTTACCCCAGGCCAGCAAAATATCCGGATGATGGCCTTGCTCTTCCGCCAGCGCGCCGACTCGATTCACGAAGTCCAGCGCCTGCTTGAAATCAGGAAACGTGAAGGCACGGCTGATGTGATGCTGGTTGACCACCTTCCACTCGGGAACGATTTGGTGCAGCGCCTCGAGTTCGTTGCCCTGGAGCGGAGGCACTCCACCCTTGCAGGGCACGCATTGTTTGTCGGCTAATTGGTCGGTCATAGTTCCTCTCAATTAACTCCTTCAGGAGTTCCCAGTCAAGAGCTACTCCGGATCATCCTGCGTTCGAGATAGATTCCATGAAACCCGGCGATGGCATCCCGCATCTGTAATAGCCCGCCCTTGCATTAGTGCGGCCCCGAATTTCTGTACGTGAGAAAAGAATGGCTGCATCTCCCGCTCAACCGAATTCTAATCCGCCTCGCCAAGCTCCCGCCGTATCCAATCCGTGGCTGATTGCATCAGCGGTGATGCTGGCAACTTTCATGGAGGTACTCGATACCTCGATCGCGGCCGTAGCCTTGCCCTATATTGCCGGCAGCCTTTCAGCTACAAACGATGAGGCCACTTGGGTGCTGACCAGCTACCTGGTCGCGAACGCCGTGGTTTTACCTGCGAGTGGCTGGTTTGCCTTGCGCTTTGGTCGCAAGCGATTTCTGATCGTCTGCATCGTCATCTTCACTATTTCGTCGTTCGCCTGCGGGTCGGCGACGAGCCTGGCTCTGATTCTGATTGCACGCGCGGTGCAGGGTGCCGGCGGAGGCGCGTTGCAGCCGCTTTCGCAGGCGATCCTGCTGGAAAGTTTTCCTCCGCAGAAGCGCGGCATGGCGATGGCGGCTTTCGCCTTGGGAGTGGTGGTTGCGCCCGTGCTTGGTCCCACTCTCGGCGGTTGGCTCACCGACACTTATTCCTGGCGCTGGGCGTTCTACATCAACATTCCGGTGGGCGCGTTCGCCATTTTCATGATCTCGCGCTATGTGCAGGATCCGCCTTATATCAAGGATGCGCATCCCGGAAAGTTCGATGGCATTGGCCTGGGCCTACTAGCGGTTTGGCTGGGCGCGCTGCAGATTATCCTCGATAAAGGCCAGGAGGATGACTGGTTCGGCGCTACATGGATTCGCTGGGCTGCGGCGATTTTGGTAACAAGCTTGGTGTCGTTTCTGATTCGCGAGTGGCGGCATCGGCAGCCGTTAGTCGATTTGCGCATCTTCCGCTATCGTAACTTCACGATCGGATGCGTGCTGATTGGGCTGTTTGGAGCGGGAATTTATGGCCTGATCACATTGCTGCCTTTGTTTTATCAGGAACTCATGGGCTACACCGCGTTGGCTGCGGGATGGGCTGTGAGCCCACGCGGCGTTGGGGCGATCCTGGCCATGCCGGTGATCGGCTATCTCACCGCGAAAATGGATAACCGATACCTCATCGCCTTCGGCTTCTCGCTCTTTGGCGCGGCCAGCCTCTGGTTTGGCGAGGTTAACCTCGACATTGGGCAGTGGACATTTCTGTGGGCCATCATCATCAGCGGGTTTGGTTCGGGATGCGTCTTCGTTCCGCTGTCGACGACCAGCATGGCTTTCTTGAAGAACGAAGAAATCGGCAATGCCAGCGGATTGTACAACCTGTTTCGCAATATCGGCGGCAGCATTGGGATCTCGGTGGTGAACACCATCGTATCGCGCCACCAGCAGGTGCATCGCAACGAACTGGCGGGATCGCTGAATGCCGGTCGGCTTGGCGTAAGCGGCACGCTGCAGGGAATGCAGCAATACTTGAGCGCGCAAGGCGCCTCGGCGACAACAGCCGTCCAGCAGGCCTACGGATTGCTTGACCAGACTCTCAACGGGCAGGCGCGCCTGTGGTCCTACGTGGATGATTTCCGGTACATGGCGCTGGCGTGCTTCGGGTGCGTGCCGATTGTTTTCGCGCTGAAGAAGGCGGTGAGGAAAGGGCCAGCCCCCGCGGCGCATTAATCTGAGCTAAAACGGGATATCTTCGTCCGTGATCGGCCCTGAAGCCCCGCCAGCAGGCTCTGGCACGCTTTGATCGAAGCTGTTGCCGTTGCCGCCGGAGGCCGACGCGCTGCGCGAACTGCTGAAGTCTCCGCCTCCGCTTCCGCCTTCGCCGCGGCCGCCTAGCAGAATCAGGTCGCTGCCCACGATCTCGGTCATATATTTCTTCTGGCCGCTGGTCTTGTCGTCCCAGGAGCGGGTCTGCAGGCGGCCCTCGATATAGACCTTGCCGCCCTTCTTGAGATATTCGCCGGCGATTTCGGCCAGCCGCTGCCACAGGACAACGTTGTGCCACTCAGTACGGTCCTGCCACTCGCCGCTCTTGTCTTTGAAGCGTTCGTTGGTGGCAATCGTAATTTTGGCCACGGGTGTGCCCTGCGGCGTGTACTTAATTTCGGGATCTTTTCCCAGGTTGCCAATGAGTTGAACCCGGTTCAGACTTTTTCCTGCCATGGGAGTGCTCCTTGGCTGGAACTATAGCAGAATCAGGCACGTGGATAACGGATGATTGTCACAATTGAAGTGGACAGTGCCGATTTGGCATGCAGCAAGGCACGCCAATTTTTAAATGTGCCAGACGAAAGCGCTCGCTACTGAAGGGCGAAAATTATCACCTGAATTACCATCGCCGCTACCGCCAGGCAGTTCGAGCGCGTTTGGTTGGCTTCAGGCGAGGCGGATCTCGCGCCTAGAAGGAACGCCCCCGAGATTACGCCCAGCGCGATAAAACCTCCTGCAGCTATTTCCCGCCTTAGGGCCCATGTGCCAGACCATCGGAACCAAGAGATCATCAAGACCATCACGGAAAGTGCGAAACAGCTGGCAAAAGTCGCTACTGCAATGCGCGGGCTTGGCGGTGCTGGTCGAGATGGTATCTCCTCGAACATCGAGGCAAGTATATCCCGGATTGCCCATTACAAACCTGCCGAAGACAGGCGAATCCGCGGTATAATCCCACGCATGCCTCCTGCACCCGGAGCTACCAAAGCTGTCGGCATGGTTCCCGACGAAATGAAGGCGGAACCCAGGTCCAAGGGCCTAACCACGCCTCGTAAGAAGAAGCCGAAGGAACTCGCCGTCATCACCGAATGCTGCACCGGATGCGCCGGGTCGCCGGCCTGCGTGGAGTACTGTCCGGTGGAAGACTGCATGTTCTGGGTGGCGGATGAGGACAGCACCCCCTTTGGCCGCATAGCAGTCGACCCCATCCTCTGCATCGGATGCAAGAAGTGCTTGAGCAAAGGCCCGGACGGTTGCTTTCTCGACGGCTGCCCCTGGGACGCTATCGCGATGGTCGACACGGTAGAAGTAGAAAAAGAAGTGGGAGCGATGGCGATTTGAGAGCTTTTGGCCGTTAGCCCTTTAGTTCTTAGCCAAGCAGAGGTTGACTGATGACTCCTCCCTCGGAACTCTTCGCGGTCTCAGCGGCCGTTTTGTTAGTATGCAGTTTTCTTTGCCGCTTACTGCAGATCCAAACCGGCGTTTCTATAGTTGTACACAAAGTCGGTTATGTGTTTCCGCCAAGCACGATATTCCTGGTAATGGCATCCTTCCTGTGTTTCTTTGCTGCGACCTATTCTCTCTGGCCTGTGCCCCTGGGCAACAAGGCAGCAGCTTGGCACTATTGGATTACGGCCACTGCGATTGCCGCCTTCTGGTTTTGCTTCTACTTTTTCGCCTTCAAAGCCCCGCAAGAATCTAGCCTGAGCTCTTATCAAACAGGAGCCTTATTTGGGCTGTTCGCCTCGGCGATCGGGATACTGCTGGCGCAGGCGATCTTCGTTGTGAACCTGATATTCGCAGTTGTCCGCCTTCGGCGTCTCAGCGTTAGTTGAGCCCTAGTAGCTTACTTCGCTCTCTCTTTTATCGCTTTCTCCGTCTCCGCCGCCTGTTGTCGGACATCATTCGAAATATCGGGCAAATCTCGCTCGTAAGGACGAATGGCGGCGAGGTCGTCTGGCTGTCCGATCAGATAGAGCGCACGCAGTGCCTCCCACACCTGCTCGTTCGCGGGGTCAACGACTGCTACTTCTGCTCCGGCAGAAACGTTCGCGCCGGTTCCGGCCACAGAGCGAATGCGCCCGGGGATCGGCGAGCGGATTTCCGCAATCTGCTTCGTGCCGTATTCGAGCTTCGCGATCAATCCGCCCTGGTGGATGGCTGTGCCGGGACGGTCTGAATCCACGATGCGCCCCGATTGCGGTGAATTAATTTTCGCGGGCTGCAATAGAGCGACAATCTGCGGACGTCCGGTTGCATCGCCGAATCGCACCAGCGACAGCGCCGCATTTCCGCGCACCATGGGCGAAGGATCGGCGAGCATCGGCAACAGCGCCTGATGGAATTCCGTCACGGAGGCATCTTGCCCCATCACCCAGGCGTCGGTGTTGCGCACTTCTTCGACGGGATCGGCCGCCAGTCGCGCCAAGTCCGGATACCATTGTTTTGCAGTCGCATCCCGCCGCGTGATGCGTTCGCCAACCTGCACGAGCGCCTGCTGAATGTGCCGCGGCTTTTTCGTATCGTGCAGGTACTGGGTCAACTGCTGATCTGAAAGCTTGCGGCCAAACCACGTATTCCACCAGAAGAGAAACGGCATCAGGCAAATCAGCCACGCGGTCAGAAAGAAGAGAAGTTTCTGGGCGCGAGACATGCCGGGTATCTTCCCGGTTTGCGAAGGAGTTCGGGTCTCCATGTCTTCGCTTAAGGGACTACTGGACATGCCTGCCCTGGCGATTCGAACCAAAAACATAAAGCGGTTTCCCGGCGATCGATTCCCTATCGACAAGCCCAAAGGCAGGCCAACGGCTGTCTAGGCTGACGTCCCGGTTATCGCCCATGACGAAGTATTTGCGGTTACCCACCGTGATCGGCCCAAAGTTGATCGTCCAGTCCAAAGGGTTTGGTGAAGTATGTTGGACATAGGGCTCAGTGATCATTTGCCCATTGACAAACACCTGCCCCCCCTTTACTTCGAATAGTGTCACCGCCAACTGCGATCACGCGCTTTATGAAATATGTGCCCTCCCTCTTGAAGACTATTACATCTTGAGGGCCGGGAGCGCGCGAGCGGTAATAACGCATGTCGGCCACAATCCGATCCCCTTCTAGCACGGTCTTCTCCATAGAAGGTGAAGGCACGGTAAAACTATGGAAACCTGCGGCGCGTGTGACTGCTACCCCGGAAACGCTGAGGGTTAGAAAGGTCAGAGGCAGGGTAGCAACCAACCACAACTTTGAAGGTCGAGAGCTTGTTTGTGATCGCGTTTGTTGAGCGCTGCATGCCGCATAGATGTAGAGTGCGATCCAACTGCAGTAGAGAGACGCGAATCCAGCGTAGAAGCGCAGAAATCGGAGCGACCAGAAGCCAGCAATCAGGAAGACGAGGATTAGCAGCAAGATGCTAGCTTTTCGCCGCTGTCCGAGAAGGAACTGCCCAGCTCCCGGCAAAACGGCAGAAAGTAGAGCCGCGAGAAGCAGGCGCTTCGTTTCTGTAGGTGGTTGCGGTGGCTGAAGGTGAAGTGAAGAATCGGTTAAGGCAATGGCCGAGATAGGAGCTGATTCCAACACAGACCCAGCAATATAGCAGAAATAGTACTACTCCAACACATCGGCGTCGAGAACTCGCTCTTGTTCGAGATAGTGCGAAACCGCGTATTGGGCCAAAAGCGGCGTCTGCAGCCTGATCTCGGCTCCGATCCATTCGCCTTTGGGGTAGGGGGTCCGCCTCGCTTCGCTTGGCGGCACGGCCGAGGCGGCCGTGGCCACGTGGCTTGGGGAACTGCCGCTGCTGCCGAATTGCGGGCCGAAATTAGCGCTCTGAATCTGGTCGAACTGCTTGATCTCTTGCCACGCTTCGTCGCCGGCCGTGCCCGAGACATCGATCTTTAATCTCACTAGCGGCATAGAGTCAAAATCCTTAACACAGAGGACACAGAGGAACCACAGGGTAATCCCTCGGGTTGAAATCAGCTGTGCGGGAACCACTGATACAGCATGAAATACACGAGCACTCCCGTCACGCTCACGTACATCCACAGCGGCCAGGTCCAGCGCGCGATGGCGCGATGCTTATCATAGCGAGCCCGCAGCCCGCGAACCAGCGTCACAATCACCATGGGCACAATCACGATAGCGAGCGTGACGTGCGGAATCAGAATTACGAGATAAATCACATGCCAAATTCCGTGCTGCAGGAATCGAATGTCGCCAACCTTCCAATGGAAATACAGGTAGCAAGCCAGAAAGAGCCCTGAGGCGACGACGGCCGCGATCATGCAGGCGCGGTGGGCGGCGATTTTGCCGCGTGCAATCAAGTACCGGCCCGCGCCCAGAAATATGGCGCTGACTCCGTTCAGGCTGGCGATGAGGGCAGGGAAGTAGGCGTATTGCTCAGCGATCATATCTTTAGTCTTGCGATCAGGAGTCTTGCGATCAGGCGGCCGGCCTCGTGGAGCGGCGATTTGCCATCAGGAATGCCAATCCGAACATCACCAGCGAAAACAGAAGCAACGTTGCTATGGCCGAGGGCAGAGGAAACGGCGTTTCCATCCCCGGATAGAGCAGGTCGCGCAACGCCTCGACGCCGTAGGTGAGCGGGTTCATGCGCATCAAGACCCGAATCCACCCCGAAGCTCCGGAGAGCGGAAACAGCGCGCCGGACAGGAGCCAAAGCGGGATCAGGAAAAGATTGATGATGCCATGAAAGGCCTGCGTGGAATCCATGGGCCAGGCGATGGCGAATCCCAAGGCGGTCAACGCAAATGAGACCAGAAAAACTACCACCGCGACCAACAAGACTTGCGTTGCTTCAAGATGCACGCCCGCGAATGGCGCAAAAATCAGGAAGATCATTCCCTGGACCGCAGCCAGCGTGGTTCCTCCAAGAATTTTGCCTAGCACAATGGCCGAGCGTGGCACCGGGGCTACCAGCACCGAGAGCAGAAATCCTTCTTTGCGATCTTCGATGACCGACATCATGGTAAAGATCGAGGTGAAGAGCACGATCATGATCAGCGCGCCGGGATAGAAGTAATCCATGTAGTGCTGTTGTCCCTGCCCCGCGCCGGAACGAAATGACGTGCCGAAGCCTGATCCGATCACCAGCCAGAACACCAGTGGAGACGCGAGCACGCCGACCACGCGCGACTTTTGCCGGTAAAAGCGCACAATCTCGCGCCACCACAGCGTGAAGGCGGGCAACCATACTCCCGCAGAAGCAGGAGCGACGGGCCGAGCTAGTACGGCAGTTTGCGTGGCCACGTTCAACTCGCTTTCGGCGCCGGAGATTTCGTCGCAGGCGCTGCTGCTTTCTTCTTGCCGATGATGCCCATGTCGCGCATCTCCCAGTATGCGTTCAGAAAAAATACCGCTGACAGAGTCAACAGGATCAGGCTCAGGAACAGGCCGTCTACTGTTGTGATCATTCCATCCACGAGCGTCCAAGCGATCCCCAGCAAGGGAAGAATACCCAATACCAAAGAAAGAATCAGAATCATAGAAAGCACGCTACCTCCTGTGACCCTCCGAATTTGACTGCGCTGCTTCGTTGTTATTGTCTTGCTCGCTCCAGAATTTGTGGCCGGTGCGCCGAATAAAAACGTCTTCCAGAGCCGGCTTGCTCACCGAGAGCGCTTCGATCTCTCCGGGAAACGCCTCGACCACTTCGGTGACGAAGCGGTGTGCCGCTCGGCGTTCGATGCGAACCTGATTCTCTAACACCGTGGTTTCCACATGAAATCGGTCGCGGATTCTTTCTGCCAGCAATGCAGCATCATGTGCCGCATCCAGCAAAACTACATCGCCGCCGATTTCGCTTTTCAACTCCGCCGGGGTGCCTAGAGCGACCAGGTTGCCTTCGTTCATAATGGCCAGCCGGTCGCAGCGCTCGGCTTCTTCCATCAGATGCGTCGTGACAAGTACGGAAACCTGTTCTTCGTCGCGCAGAATTTGCAGATACTGCCAAAGATCGCGCCTCGCTCCAGGGTCAAGTCCGGTGGTCGGCTCATCCAGCAACAGCACTCCGGGATGATGCAACAATCCCTTGGCCAGCTCAATGCGACGCTGCATTCCACCGGAAAATGTCTCTACAAGCTCTTTGGCGCGATCGGCTAAACCTACGCGCGACAAGATCTCCTCAATCCGCTTCTTCAAAGCGGCGCCGCGCAGGCCGTAAAGGTGTCCCTGATGCCAGAGATTCTCATAGGCCGTGAGTTTTTTGTCGACGCTCTGTGCTTGAAAAACTACGCCGATCTGCCGGCGCAGGCGAGCGGGATCGCGCACCGCATCGCAGCCCATGATGATTGCCTGTCCCGCGCTCGGCACCATCAAGGTGGAAAGAATCCTGAACAGAGTAGTCTTGCCGCTGCCGTTTGGACCCAGCAGTCCAAACAACTCCGCGGGACCGACGTCGAACGACACGCCGTTGAGAGCCGTGCGCTTCTCGTAGCGATGCACCAGGTTGACGACTGAAATTACCGCCGGCACGGAAGCAAGTCTCACTTCCGGAGCGGCATCAGCGAAGGCGGAAACTTTCGATGGCAAGCGGTCCCTTGGGATAAATCGACTCGGAATTGCCAATTGGATTATCCGCTTGGGGTATCCGATAACGACAGTCTAAATCAGTTTACGACGATATCGTGTAGAAGAGTGAAGCTCAGGCAGCCGAAGCGTCCCGTTGCGCCTGGGGCAGGCGTTCTTCGAATGCAACCGGGACATGCCGCCAGACTTGAATCGATAGAATCACCGTGGTCGCGAGCAGTAACGCCCCCACGGCCACATGCGCCACCGTGGAGACCACCATAGGTAGTTCGGGTTGAGTCGCGTTTCTGCCCCATGCCACACGCGTTAGAAATGCGGCAAAGCCGAGGCAGAGCTGGGTGATGAGAAGCGAGAGCATCAAGATCGCAGGCCGCCTCACCGCTTCGATATTCGAGTAGATGGTTAACGCGCGTACCGCCGTCCAGGCCAGCACGAAGGCAACGATAGCGGCGTTCACCACATGCGGCCACCAACTCATGCCGTGATGACGAAACATCCCGCCGAGAATAAGCTGCACATAGAGTACGAAAATCGAGAGCAGAGTCAGCGTGAAGAGGCTGGGACGGCGAAAATCGAAATCCACGCGCGGCTGCTCTTCAACCCACCTGCGCCCAGTAAAAACGGCGATTGCGACCGCAATGCAGAAAAATGTCTGCGCCACCGTGGCATGCGCTGTGGACACTGCTGGAGGCTGAAAGAATAAGACGGTAAGCCCGCCCAGAATCGCCTGCGCGATCACAGTGCAGAATGCTCCTACCGCGAGCCACCGCAGCCAGCGTCGCCGTTCGACCAGAAGCGTCCAGATGGCGATGGCGAGGGTGAGCGTGACCAGCGTTCCGGCCACCATGCGGTGGCTCCATTCATAGCGTACGCCGCCCACAAAATGAGGCACTTTCACCAGGTAGCCGAACGACGTTGGCCAGTCGGGAACAGAAAGTCCCGCGTCGTTGCTCGTGACCAGCGCACCGGCCGTGATCACCACGAAAGTCGCGCATGCGGTGAACACGGCGAATAAGTGATGCGCGCGGTTGTAATTGGCGGGAATGGCTTTCAGAGTGTCCCCCTGGGTCGAAGGGTTCGGAGGAATCACCTCAACCCACGTCGCACGCGACCGGCCGCAGGAGTGAGGCCCGCCACGCGAACGAACTATTTTAACAGAGCATTGGCCGCCTGGAAGCTTATCCCGGCAGCCAAACGGCAAGGGCGTTTTATTCGCCCGAGGCCTTGAAGCTCTGATCTACCGTCTTACTTTCCTTGGGAGCGACGGTCACCTTCTGATCCTGCTCGCCCAGTTTTTCGTGGACGAAAGCGATCGTGTAATCGCCCGGCGGCAGTCCCTTGATTTCATACTTGCCGCTCTTGTCGGTGACCGCGAAGAACGGTGTCTTCACGACATTGACGTACATCTTCATCCAGGGGTGCTGGTTACACTTCACCGGCAGCATGACCTCTTCGCGGGCAAAATTCTTCTCCAGCGGGGCCGAGGACGGCGGCTGCGATTCGTTCCACTCACGATTGTCTTTCGGCGTGGGGTGAATATTGTGAGTGGTCTGATCGTCGTTCTTGATCTGAACCGTCTGGCCCGCCATTACGCCCAGTACGTGAGGATGATACTTGCATCCACTCTGGTCGAGGACGACTGCGTCCTTGGGAACGTCGAAGGTGCGGCTGCCCAGTCCATCTTTCACGTAAACGAAAACGTTGGCGAGGTCGCCGTTGTCGACGACGACGTTTTCCGCCTCGTTCGCGCCTTTGCACGCAGGGTCCTGGCTCATATCGATCTTCGCCGCTTTGGGGGCGGCGCCATCGAACTTCACGGTGCCGCGCACCGTCGCGACGGTTGCCGGATCGATCGGCGTGGCCGCAGGCGCGGGTGCAGCCTCTTGCTGAGACTTGGTGTTGCTCGATTGCTCGGTGTTCTCCTTCTTATTACATGCCGCCAGCATCATTAAGGCTAATGAAGCCAATACGCCGGCCGCAATCATCTTTAAAGCGATTTTCTTATTCATGATGTCGTTCCTTTCGTCGGATTTGAAGAACTGTAATTTTGCAAGTCGCGTGGTCTGTTTTCAACCGTTCATTCTAGCGCGAACCGCCGTTCGCCGCGCCGCGAGATTCCACTGCCGCCTGCCTAGGATCGCCCTTCCGCCGCACCGCGGCCGTCTTAGCGTGCGGCATCGACGCCGCCACTTTTCTTTGTTCCTCCGGCGTTAGCTGGAAGATATAGTCAGTCAGCAGTTTGCGATGATCGCCGTCGTAGCCTTGAAACGATGGCGGCGTCGGCCCGGCGAACACCCACTGATTATTCTGCTGCTTGAATAATCCCGAAGGCATCGACGTGCCCGGGCTCACGGCCTGCGGATCGGTAATCCAGCGCTCGACCCAATCGGGCTTGAGGCGTTCTTTGGCCAGCAGGAAGTTGGGTGCGGTCGCGATCTTATCGTGCGCGGGGTCGCCGGTGGCATGGCACTTCAGACAAGGCGCCGCGGAGCTTGAGAACAAACTACGCGCCATGTCCGATTCTTTCGCGGTGAGCACCGGAACCTGTTCCGGAATATAGGGCAGCGGCTGCTGCGATAGCGCCTGGAAAAAGCGCACAAGTTTCCGCAACTCGTTGTCGGAAAATGAAAACGTGGGCATGCGGACTTTCAAATAAGGACGCACGCCGTTTCGATTTGTATCGGTGGTGCTGAGCGCCGGGTTCGACAAAAACTTTCGCAACCATTCGGGATCGACCCGCGCGCCTTCAGTTAACAGCTTCGGAGGCAATTGCTCCTGCACATCCTGATACTGTTTCAACCCCATCAGAATCGTTTGCTGCCCCGGGATGAACTGGTGGCAGCCCATGCAGTTGTATTTTCTGACGACCCACCAGCCCTCTTGAATGTCGTGGCGCGCATCACCTGGCTTGTATTGATAAGTCGACGGCAGGGAAGTCTCTTCGCTGCCCATCAGGAAGGTCGTCAGGTCCAGCACCTGTTCTTTCGTCAGGTGGACGTTGGGCATGCGCAGAGCTTCGGTTTCGCCCTTCATCTTGCCCTGGTCATAGATGTTGGGCTCGGCCAGTTTGTGCTCGAAGAATCCCTTGTGGTCGTACCAGGATTCTTTCGCGGGGCCGTCGGGCAGGCGCGCCAGATCTTCTTTATCCTTGATCGGCTCTGCGTCTTTGCCTCCGCGTTGCGCGGTCTCGGTGAACAACGCAAAATCGAGACGCTCGATGGGCTTGCTGCCTTCATAAGTGAGTTCAGTGCCGATGCGCCCTTCGTCCTCGAAGCCGGCGATTTCATGACAGCCGGAGCAACCGAAATGCCGCACCCACTTCTTGCCTTCGGTCTTGAGGTTGGGATCATCCATGAAGGCCGCGTCGGGATACGAAGACGGATCCTGTTTTTTCTGCGTCATCAGGTAGGTTGCGATGTCTTCTGCATCTTCCGGAGCGAGCCGCAAGCTCGGCATCACGGTCATGTTTTGAACTTGCAACTCGTGGCCGTCGTTGGGGCACCGGCTGTGGTCTAGATCAAACTGATAGGGAAGACCCTTCTTAGCGTAATCTTCCGGACCGATATCTTTCTTTTCGTACGGGCAATAAGGCCGCGTGCGCTCGCGCGCGTTGTGAATCCAGCGGACCAGGTAATCGTAATTCGCTTTTTCTCCGACGCGTGTCAGGTTTGCGGCAAAGACTCCGCCTTGCAGTTGATCGCCTTCGCCAATCGAGTGGCAGGCGAGGCACCCTCGCGTCTCAAACAATTCTTTTCCGTGCTCGGCGTTGCCGGGTTTGTGCTTGGGAACGGCATCGGTGAAGCCCGATTGCCAGATGTACGCCGAGATCGCCTGAATCTGATGATCGTTGAGGCGGAAGTTCGGCATCTTCGTAGTCGGCCGGAAGTCCGTCGGCTTCTTCAGCCATATCGGAATCCAATTCTTGTTCAGCTTCAAGCGAACGTCTTTCAGGTTCGGCCCGACCTTCTTCATGTCCTGCATCAGGCTATGCGATTGAAAATCAAGCTGCTGCAAGCGCCCGTCCAGCTTGCTGTTTGCCACTCTCAGGTCAACCGCCTGGCCGTTCAGGCGGTTCGCGTCTTCGTTCGCAGCCGCCGCATCGGCCTGCTTCATCAGGTAAGCGGTTTGCTTTAAGTTATCTCTCTTCTGCGTTTCGATCTGCTTGATCTGCTGGCCGACCGAGTTCAAATCTTCGGGTTCCTTATCGTAACCTTCATAGCGGTGGCAGCCCATGCAGCCGCGCTGGCGGAAGAGATCTTTGCCATTGTTGATGGTCTGAAACTGCACATCGCCACTGGCCAACACCATGTCGGCCGCGTGACAATTCTGACAGCCAGCCTGCGCGTTTTCCTTGGGAAACAGCGGCCAAAGCCAGTGCTCGTAATTTCCGTGAGCCTTCTCCACGCTGGTGGTTGCGCGACCGTTACCTTGGTGGCATGGCGAGCAGCCAAACTTCTCTGGATCGTGAATACTCAACAACTCGGGCTGGGTGTGACTCGCAAAAGCGTCGGCATACTCATCCGGTTTTTTCTCGCCCTTTGCCTCCATCGACGCCGGCGTGATCTTTATGGGCTCGCGCGTGTTCATGTGGCAGGATTCGCAACGGTCCACAATATTGGCGTCGGCTACATTGATCTGAACAATGGCAGGAACCCACTCGGTCGCACGCCGCTTCAATCCGTCGATTTGCTGCGGTGTGAGGTCGACCATGTGGTCGGAGATATATTCATCCATCTTCGCCCGCGAGGCGGTCACGGGCTTTAACACATCGCCCAGGTCGAGACTGAGCTTTGTGCGTTCGTCGCGAATGTCGTTGTACTTTTTCTCCAGTTCGTCGAAGTTGTAACTCTGTTTGCTTCCGTCGGGATACTCGACGGTCGCCTTTTTCTCTTTGTACTCCTTAATTTCCTTTCGCTTGCTTTCCTTGTCGGAATCGCTGGTGCTGGTCTCGAGTTCGTAGGTTAGTGCGTTTACGTATGCTCGGCGGTCGGTGAATACGCTTTGCACTGCGAGCAGTCGTGCGCTGGCGTCATCGAGTTTCTTCCGCGCTTCTTCGGCTTGAGCTTTCGAATCCTGATAAGCCTTTTCGTAAACCTGCTTGAGCGCGGCATAATCCGGACTCTGTTCGACATCTTTTTCCGATGTAATCGATTTGGACCGGGCTGTGTTCAGAAATGCCGGGTAACGATCCTTCCACTGTCCCTGAAGAGCCTTCCACGGACGCTGTGCCCAAGCCTCGTCCCATAAGGCCCAGAACAACGTCGCCATAAGAATCACCATAGCGATCAGGTAATAAGCGGCGTACGACTTGCTTGTAATCGGGTCCTGCTCGGGGTTGGGTTGTTCAGGCACCGCACGTTCCTCCGAAAAAACGTCGTTGGTCGTTGGTCGTTCGTCGTTCGCGATTCTTCTCTAGGGCGAGCGGTGCAGGCATTGGCCAACGACTAACGACCAACGACCAACGACGTTTTCTAAACATTGAACCAGGGCGTAATCCACACGTACTTGATGTGCCATAAAAGACGCAGGCCCATCTTCAGCGGCAGCGCTACCATGCTTAGCAAAAGAAATTGAGTAAGGGAAAACTGCAGTAGGCTCATGCGCTTGAAATCTTTTCCCATGTAGCGCCGGAAGAGTGAGTAGACGATAAATCCGCCGAGCACGTAATAGCCGCCGACGACGATGGCACCGAAAACGATTTTTGCAAAGTTCGAAGTGATCCCGAAAATATCCGGCAAGTCGCGGTTCACTTCGTAGATCAGCCGGTTGTGGTCCCAAGTTTGCCCCGGCCAGAACCACTGCCAACCGGGACCTCTTATAAATGTCCCGATGATGATCATCGCGATCCACAAAATGACGAAGCCGAATAAAAATGTGCCGATGGAAAATTTGCGCTGCTTCCACGTGTAATAGCCGCTGCCTAGAGGATTCGTATCGACATATGGAATGACCATCAGGCCGATGATGATCATCGTGGGCATGACTACGCCCGCGATCCACGGGTCGAAGTAGACGAGCATCTCCTGCAGTCCGAGGAAGTACCACGGAGCCTTCGCCGGATTCATCGTCAAGTTGGGATTGGCAGGCTCTTCGAGCGGAGCGTTCAACGAAATCGACCAAACCATCAGAATAATGGTGACGATAATGGCGGCGAGAAATTCAATGCGCAGCAAGAACGGCCAGACGTGAACTTCCTTCTGCCAGCCTGCTTTGAAGGGCCAGGTCTTGCGATGATGTGTTTTGGCCATCGCCGGATCGGCTTCCAGTTGCGCGATCAACAGATCATTGGCGTGAGCTTGCTTCCATGCCAGGTAAATGTAGAAGCCAAGCAGTGGAATCAAGCCTACGATCGGCACGTTATCCGGAGCCGAGCAGATTTCCCAAAGTTGTCGCCAGTCCATAAGTATTCTCGCGTCCTAAAAGCAGGTTCCGAACCGCGCCTTGGGGTAAGTTCGGAATAACAAGTGTTTAATTCTAAGCAGTCGGGCTAACCTCGGCCTTCCTCTTGCTACTCTCCTGCGGCCTTCGGACCTCTTCTCGGTTTATCGGCTTCCGCTTCCAGCATCACGGGCGCCGGGCCTGAAATTCCACCGTCTTTTCTCACGCGCCAGAAATGAACAATCATCAAGATCGAGGCCACGATCGGAATTCCAATGCAATGCCAGATATAGGAACGCAGCAAAGCGTTCGCGTCGACGATCGAGCCGCCCAGCAATCCGAAGCGAACGTCGTTGTATGGAGTCATGCCCAACATCGAGCCGAACGGGCCTTCATGGCCTAGCAACGGCGTGGCGCGAGCCATGTTGGTGCCGACGGTTACGGCCCAGAAGCCGAGTTGATCGTCGGGAAGAAGATATCCGGTGAACGACAGCAATAAAGTAAACACGAGCAGGAGCACGCCGATGTTCCAATTGAACTCGCGCGGTTTCTTGTACGAGCCGGTGAGAAATACACGGAACATGTGCAGCCAAACGCCGATCACCATCAAGTGCGCGGCCCAGCGATGCATGTTGCGCAGAATTTTTCCGAAGGGCACGTCATGCTCGAGATACAGCACATCGCGAAAGGCCTGCACTTTGCTGGGATGGTAGTAAAACATCAGCAGCACGCCGGTGTAGGTAAGAACAATGAAGAGAAAAAAAGTGATCCCGCCCATGCCCCAGGTATAGCTGTAGCGCACCGCATCGCGATTGATCTTTGCCGGATGCAAATGCAGGAACACGTTCGAAAGCACGCCCAGAGCACGATTGCGCGGAGTGTCATCATGTTTGTGGCGGAAGATCGAGGTGTAGACCTGGGTCTTGGTGGGATCTTTCAACCCCTCGATCTGTTCTTTCGCCTTGGCGGGAATGTCGACCTTCATCGCCTGAATGTCTTCTTTGACGCGGTCGACTAATCCCACTTTGCCGTTCTTGCCGTTATTTTCGTCAGCCATAGATAATTCCGAAGAACTTACTGTTGTCATTCCGAACTGGGCGAAGCCCAGTGAGGAATCTGTTTTCGCGTTGGTGGCAACTGCTGCCGTTCGTTAGACTCCGGTCAGGAATGCTCCCGGATCGTTGAATTTGCTGGGCTGTCCCTTGGGCCACTGGTAGAGCCGCGAAGTATCGACGATGATCTGTCCGTCGGGCGCGAGTTCCAGATGTGCGCGGTCCATTGGGCGCGGCGCCGGCCCTTCGAAGTTGATTCCCTCGCTGTCGTAGCCGCTGCCGTGGCAGGGACATTTGAATTTGTTCTCGCTGGGCTTCCAATCCGGAGTGCAGCCCAGATGTGTGCAGCGCGCGTAGATTACGAATACGCGGTCCGGGCGTGCGATCGACCCAGATGCGGTATTTCTGCTGAAATTTGGTGTCGACTCCGAGCGCGAACTCCGAGGGATATCCGATTTTGAAAACGGTATTAGGTTCGAAAAGAGTGCGGGGAAGAAAAAATCGGAAGAAGGCTAGAAACCACGCCGTGAGAAAAGCCGTGACCGCGACCCAAACCAACCGCCGCCGGCGCTGGTCGATTTCGGTATTCGATGGACCGGATGAAGAAAGCCCTGCCGATGCCGCTGCTTTTGAAGTCCCTACCGCCGGCGTGCCTACATACTTGGTGGCGTCGACTGCAGTTTTCGGCGCAGTTTGTGCCGCCTCTGGCTTCGGACTCGGGTTTGGTGCGTCGCTGCCGGGAACCGTCACGGGTTACCCTCCTGCTTGTAATAATTCTTACCTAATCTCCGGCGGCTGCCAACAATTCTGGCGTCGCTGTCAGCTTACCGCTTTCCTGCATACGAACATCGGAATGAGTTGCTCGGCCTAGCGCCTCGAAAACCAATTGCGCCAAGGCCGCAATAAACTTTGGAGAATCATTCAGGCCTGCGCTCATCTCAAACTGAGTGAAGCCCAACCGGAGCGCTTCTTCGCGGGCTTCGTGATTGATCTCTCCCAGCGTCTCCACATGATCGGAGACAAAAGCCACGGGCACGATGCAGACCTCCCGAACTTTTTCCGCCGCAAGATTGCGTAGCGTCCGGTGTAGCGAGGGCTGAAGCCACTTGCTGGCTCCAACCTTGCTCTGATAGCACAGGCGGTGCGAGTTGGCCCAGCCGCCCCGCTCCATCAGAAGCTGAACGGTCTCTTCAATCTGACGTTGGTAAGGGTCACCCTTCGCGATAATCGACATCGGAACGCTGTGCGCGCTGAAAACTATCTCCGCGCGCTCAGGAACGGGGAATCGATTCAAGGCCTCTTCGATCTTTTCCACGACCGCATCGAGATACATCGGATGCCAGTAGAACGAACCCACTTTGTGCGTATTAAGCTCTTCGGGCGCGAGACCGTTGCCGACTAATCGCTGCCATTCATTCAGGCTGCTCCCGGTTGTGGTCGAAGAATATTGCGGATACAGCGGGAGCAAAACCACTTCGTCGCATTGAGACGCCTGCAATTGCGCCAGCGCTTCACGCGTAAACGGATGCCAGTAGCGCATGGCGACAAAGCAGTGCGCATCCAACCCGCGTCTTGTAAGTTCCGATTCGAGCGCCCCCGCCTGGCACTCAGTGAAGCGCCGGATGGGCGAACCTCCGCCGATGGTCGCGTAATGATGCTGCACCTTGCGCGCACGCGTGGTGGAAATCAGTTTAGCCAGAGGTTTGCGTCCAAGCCGGGCAAAAGGAAAGTCAATAATGTCGGGATCGCAGAAAAGGTTATAAAGGAAAGGCTCTATCGCAGCCAGCGTGTCAGGCCCGCCAAGCTGAAACAGAATCACACCCACACGCCGTGTTGTGCGCGTCATCCCCCAGAATCCCCAGAACGGGCGAATTTACTCCCATCTGCGGCGAGAGTCAATGGCGGAATGCAGACACTCCGGGCAAAAAAAGCTGGAGAAGGCGAGGAATGAAGAAATGAAGAGCGGAGTTCGACTAATGTTGCGCGCGCCGAACCTCAACCCGCTCTCCGATCTCGATGCTCATCAAGTCTTCTCCCACTTCCAGCGGGCCGGAGTAAGTCGCTCTTGTGTGTTGAACCAAGTCAGGGGAGCTCGGAGGGACGATGTGCGAATAGACCGCGAGTTTCGGCGCGACCTTGGTGAATACCTTGCCAGCCTCGTCCGGCATGGTGTGGTGCGCCACGACACGCGCTCTCCGCTCCGGAGTGTAGGAATTGACGAGCCTGCTGTAGGCTTCGGGATCGAGCACTTCATGAATTAACACATCGGTCCCTTGCGCAAACCGGATCAGGTTCTCTGAATAACGGGTGTCGCCGGAGAGCACGACCGAGTGCCCGGCGTAATCAATCCGGTATCCAAACGCGGGTTTCACCGCGCCGTGATCCACTTCAAAAGCGGTCACTTTCAGGTCTCCGTTCTGATAAACCACGCCTTGGTGAATGTCCTTCGCCTGGATCTCCACTCCATGCGGCGGCAGGTGCTCGTCGACGTCGCGCCGCATGTGGATATCGAAGGAATAGGCTTGCTCGAGGTGGGACATCATACGTCGAGTTCCGGCCGGTCCCCACACCCGAAGCGGAACCTTGCGTTCCATCACCCAACCGGTGAGCCAGAGGTCTGGAATTCCCACGACGTGATCGGAGTGCAGATGAGTAAGGAACAAACCATCAACTTGTTGGACGTTGATCTGGTAAAGCCGTTGCAGAGCGCCGCGGCCGCAGTCGAAGAGCAATTTCTCCTGCCCGGCCTCGACCAGAATGCTCGGGCCAAAGCGCTCCATCGAAGGGCGTGGGTTGCCGGTGCCGAGCAGGGTGACTTTAAGGGTCTGCGCGGGTGCAGTTTGCGCAAGAGTGGCGGCGAGAGCGAGTCCCACAGCCAGTTTCAGGAGGAAATTCCGAAGGGCGCTCGGCGCGGCATTCATAAGTTCGGGCATCAAACGTGCGAAGGCTGAACTTCGGCTCGGGCTTGGGCCTGCATCTCTTCGATCACGGCGTCGGCGAATTGCGACGTGCCGGATTGGCCACCCACATCGCGAGTCAGCTTTTCGGGACGGCTGTAGACTCTTTCGAGAGCGTTGCGAATTTGCGTGGAGGCATCGTGCTCGCCGAGATGGCGCAGCATAAGCAAGCCCGAGCGTAACAGGGCGGTGGGGTTCGCCAGATTCTTGCCGGCAATGTCGGGCGCGGAACCGTGCACGGCCTCGAAGATCGCGCATTCATCGCCCAGGTTCGCGCTGGGGACAAATCCCAGTCCGCCGACAAACGCGGCGCACAAGTCGGAAATAATGTCGCCGTAAAGATTTTCCATTACCAGAACGTCGTACTGATAAGGATTCATCACCAGTTGCATGCAGGTGTTATCGACGATGTGCTCGCCGTAAGTGATCTCCGGATATTCCTTGGCTACCGTGCGGCTGCAGCGCAGAAACAGGCCGTCGGACAGCTTCATGATGTTGGCTTTGTGGATGGCGTGAATTTTTTTCCGCTGATTTTTGCGGGCGTATTCGAAGGCGAAGCGGGCGATGCGAGTGGAGGCTTTTTCCGTGATTATCTTTAAGCTTTCCACCACGCCCGGCACAACTTCGTGTTCGAGACCCGAGTAAAGGCTTTCGGTATTCTCGCGGACAATGATGAGATCGACATCGGGGTAGCGCGTGGGAATGTGGGGCAAATTACGAATCGGCCGGAAGTTCGCATACAGCTCAAATTTCTTACGCAGAGCAACGTTGATGCTGGGAAAGCCGCCGCCCACGGGCGTCGTGACCGGGCCCTTCAAGCCGACGCGGGTGCGCTCGATCGATTCGATCAGTTCCTTGGGAATATATTCGCCAAAGTCCGCGTAAGCCTGCGCGCCCACGGCAAACGTCTCCCATTCGAAGCGAACGCCGGTGGCTTCGAGGATACGAAGGGTCGCTTGCGTGACTTCGGGGCCGATGCCATCGCCCGGTATCAGAGTTACTTTATGGCTCATGACTCCTTTCTGGTTCTTATTCACTTGTCCCACTTTTTTCTTTCGCCTTCACCAAATCTCTGAGTTCGTTCATGAATTCTTTCACATCTTTAAAGTCGAGATACACCGAGGCGAAGCGAACATAAGCGACTTTGTCGTAGCGGCGCAAGCGATTCATGATGAGTTCGCCCAGTTCGCTGGTCTTGCGTTCGCGCTCCTGCGATTCGATTACGAAAGACTCGGCTTCGTTAACGATCTGCTCCAGCTTGCTGATCGGTACTGGACGCTTCTCGCATGCACGCAGCAGGCCATTCAAAACCTTCTGCCGGTCGAACTTCTCGCGGCGTCCATCTTTCTTGACTACCATGTATGGGATTTCGTCGATACGCTCGTAGGTGGTGAAGCGTTTGCCGCACTTCAAACACTCGCGCCGGCGCCGGATCGACTCCGCTTCCTTACTCTCGCGCGAGTCGACGACCTTGTCGTTGGCGAATCCGCAAAAAGGACATTTCATGGCGCTGACTTTTTATCGAAAAAGAAGACTAGCCTGCTTACAAAGTGTTTTGGATTTAATAGCGAAATTGTAACAGGCGGGCACAGCTTGAGAATCGGCGGGGTTTTTGGCGGATACTTCAGCTTACGCCGCCGAGCCGCCGGCCTCAGCCTCTTCGGCGTGATGACTTTCTTCAGACAGCTTCCGCAATGACAACCTCTCGTGGTGGGCCAATGCCAGCCCCAAAGGAACGACCGCAGCAAAAGTAACCAGCCACAGCAGAATGCCGCAACTGGCAGCCAACTCGGGCGCTACATCGAACACACTCGACAGCGCCGCAATGGTTGCCATTTGCGATCCTCCGCCTACGGCGGGCAACTGCAGCATCGACCCTGCCATGCTCGCTCCCATCAGAATCAAGAGCTGCGAAACCGGAATCTCTAACGAAGCGACGCCGTAGGAGTGCGTCACTTCCTGATAAGCGAGCGCGATGATGTACCACATTCCCACGGAAACCACGCTCAGCATGAGCAGCGAGAGAGGGCCATTAATCGTATCGAGACCCTGGCCAAACTCGCGAACCTTCTGCGCCAGCTTGTGACCGAAAGTCGAAGAGAGGTGTCCGAAGCGAGCTTCGATCCAGAGGGCGACTGCATCGCCGCTCCGGCGAATGATGATCGCTGCCACCGTAGTAATAAGGACTACGCCAATCAGCAGGAAGCCGCCCTCACGAAAGCGGAGGTAATATTCGGGATGGGGAATCGCAGGGAGCGCACTGGGCAAAAAAATTGCCAGGACCATCAGCACGGTAAATGCGCCTACATCGAAGATTCGCTCGACTGCCCAAACCGCCAACTGCGAAGAGAAAGGAAGATCGGTACGGCGCGCGATCAGATAGGGACGAATAAATTCGCCTGCCCGCCCCAGCAGCGCGAGACCGGTGAAACCGATCAGCGTGGGAGAGACGAGATCCATCGGCTTCACCTTCGGCCTCACCGGCTGCAGGAAAATCTTCCAGCGCAACGCTCGCAAAAGGTATCCGATATAAATCAGGGCAATTGCGTGCAGTACGTGCAGTTTCTTAATGCGATGGGTCTGAGCCCAGAAGGTGCCCCAATCAAAGCTCTGCCAGTGCCGGTATTGCAAGTAAAGAAGCGCGGCCAGGATAGCGAAGACAACCGCACTGGCCACGATGCGCTTTTTATCCATGAAGGGGGAGATTGCGCCGCGGCCCTCGCACCCGAGACGGGATCGGCATTCCCAAGGTAAATGAGTGGGCGGCGAGGGTCAAACAAGCAGTGGCTAGTGGTCAGTGATCAGTGGCCAGCGTAGTTATTACTAAATCATATTTCGCTGACCACTGCCCACGGATCACTGGCCGCTGTTATGTTTCGCCTGTGCAATCGCCTGCCGGACATTGCCTTTCTCTTTTCTTAGCGCCGCAACGGCCCGCGCTCGGTTGACTCCGGCCACCAGCATGACCAACGCTACCGGTGTCCGATTGCCGGAGGTCTGCAAGGCTTGGCGCGCCTTTGCTTGATCGACTCCGGAAGCGCGCTCAAGTATTGCAATCGACCGCTGGATCAGCTTCTCATTCTTGGGATGGACATTCACCATCAGGTTGCCATAGACGTAGCCCAACCGCGTCATCGCGGCAGTAGAAATCATGTTGAGAACCATTTTGTGAGCGGTGCCGGCTTTCATTCGCGATGATCCCGCGAGTACTTCGGGGCCGACTTGGGTAACGATGGCGAAGTGCGCGGCTCGCTCCAGGGGCGAGTTGGGATTGCAAGTGAGGGCAATGGTGCGAGCGCCGCGGCGGCGCGCCTCGGCCACGGCCGCGACGGTGAAGGGAGTGCGTCCGCTGGAGGCGATGCCGAGCACAACGTCGTGCTTGCCGGGCTTGCGGCGAGCGATTTCATCGCGCCCGAGTCTTTCGTCATCCTCGCTGGCTTCGGTTGCGGAAGCCAACGCTTTAGGACCACCCGCCATTATGTATTGGACCGATCGTGGGTCAGTGTTAAACGTAGGCGGGCACTCCGAAGCGTCGAGCGCACCGAGGCGTCCGCTTGTTCCCGCGCCGACATAGATAAGGCGACCGCCGTTTCGCAGAGCCGCCGCGACGAGGTCGATGGCGCGCGCGATTTGAGGAATAGCGCGGGCCACCGCGGCGGCGACGGTTGCGTCCTGGGCATTGATGAGTCGGGCGATTTCGATGGCAGACTTGCGATCGAGATCGATCGTAGCTTCGTTCGACCGCTCTGTGTGCAGGCCCTGCAGCGTCGATTTAGTTTTGCGGCTTGCTTTCAATTCGGACTCTTTCAGATAGGACGCAAGTAAAGCAACGTGCGCATCGTGGGTATTCTAACCGCTCACCTGTTCATCGGACTTATCAAGAGCTTCCATTACTGCATCGTGAAATAGAGGCCGGAGTTGTTTGATCGCATGATTCGAGCAATCAGGCCAGGTGCGGTTGGTCAGCAGGGTGATTGAGATTTGACGAACAGGATCGATCCATAGAGAAGTGCCGGTGTAACCAAGGTGACCGAAAGACTGGGGCGAGAAATATTTTCCGGACTGCGACGGAGCTGAGGGCGCGTCCCATCCGAGAGCTCGAGATGTGCCAGCGGGAGCGGATTCACGGCGCGTGAAAAGTGAGACGGTCTCGGGCCGCAGGATAGGCCGCCCACCGCTGAGCATCATGTGAGCGAACTTCGCGAGATCTTCGACAGTAGAAAAAACACCTGCATGTCCAGCCACGCCTCCAAGCACGCTGGCGTTTTCATCCTGAACTTCGCCCTGGATAATGCGGTGTCTAAAAGACCGATCATCTGCGGTCGGCGGAATCTGCGTCCGAATCTCGGCGGGAGGATTGAACGTAGTGCGAGTCATGCCCAGCGGCGCGAAGATTTCCCGCAGGCAAAATCGGTCGAGGGATTCGTCGGCCAGACGCTCAAGCACAATGGCGAGAACGATGAATCCGATGTCGCTGTATTGAGCCTGAGTTCCGGGGTCGGCGGCGAGTTCGGTGGCGAAAGCCGCACCGAGGAGTTGATTGCGCGTCCGCGCCTTCAAGAATAATTTTTCGTATGCAGGCAGGCCGGAAGAGTGCGCCAGCAGCATGTGCAAGGTCACATCGCGGCGGCGCACGTCAGCGTTCGCCGAGGTGAACTCCGGCACGATAGCTGCTACCGGCGCTTCGAGGTCAAGCAACCCACGCTCGTAAAGAAGCATTGCCATCGATGTCGTTGCTACGACTTTCGTGAGGGAAGCCAGATCGAAGAGAGTTGCCGCTTCCGGAGCAGGGGATGGTTGTTCGTAGGTGAATCGGCCAAAGGTCTTCAGCGCGAGGAGCCGTCCTCGGTGGCTTACGGCTACCGAGGCTGCTGGGAACGCGCGCTGCGTAATGGCTTGGCGCAAGACGGAGAAAGCTGAAGCGAAACGCTCGTCCTGATGCTCGAAACGGGTCTCGAGAACCGGCAGAAAGGAAGAGGCTGATGCCGCAAGATTCAGAGCGGAGGCGCTTTCTGAAGGAATTTCGTCACCTGCCCGGTTTATAGCAGAGCGGGGAGAAATGGTAAAGCGCCGCCGCCCTCTTGTGCGACCCCGAAGTTAAACCTTTAGATTCAATCGCTTCCGAGTGCCATTTCAAATTTCGATCAATGGAATCGAAACTATCGATACCGCAAGCCAGAAACAAAGATTGACGCTTCCTCCGAGGCGGGTTAGCATCGAATGCGTATGACAGGTTTCAGCAACCCGTGCCAGATCAGCATGTGCTCTTGTTGTTGTTGTGCATGCGTGTGCTCTGGTGCAGGTAAATTGCTGACTTAGAAATTTTCATAAACAGCACTTATACCCGCCGCCAGAGAGCATCTGGCGGCGGGTTTTTCTTTTTTGCGGCAAAAGGCAAAGAGCTTATGGCAGACGCAGTCAAAGAAACGAAAGCGCAAAAGGTGGAGCGCTTGAAGCGCTCGTTCAACCCTTGGGAGGGCCTTGAAGAAATTCGCCGCTTCGCGCGCGAGGGCTTCGATTCCATACCTGCAGAATGGATCGGTACATATTTTCGCTGGTGGGGCGTTTATACCCAGGGCGACGGCGTGGGCGTGGTGGGCGGCAAAGACGGCCAAGGACGCGCCTTGCCGTTCTTCATGCTGCGCATCCGAATTCCCAACGGTTTTCTTCGCTCCGAGCAATTGCGCACCATCGCCGACCTTACCCGCCGGTTCGCGCGCGGGACGGCCGACCTCACGGTACGCCAAAACATTCAGTTGCATTGGATCACCATCGAATCTCTCCCTCAAGTGCTGGAAGAACTGTGGCGCGTCGGTCTTAACACGATCGGAGCCTGCGGCGATGTCACTCGCAACATCACCGGCTGCCCGGTCGCGGGTGTGGATGCCGACGAAATTTGCGATGCCTCCTCTCTCGCGCTCGAAACCGATCGTATGCTGGCGGGGAATTCTGAGTTCTACAACCTGCCGCGCAAATTCAAAATCTCCATCACCGGTTGCCGCGTGTGGTGCCCGTATCCGGAGATCAACGATATAGGCCTGACGGCCGTCCGGCGCGCGTTTCAGGGCAAGCCTGAGGTTGGTTTCTCGCTTCGCGTGGGAGGCGGACTTTCCACTGAACCCTACCTCGGCGCCCGGTTGAATGCATTTGTGCGCTGGAATCAGGTGCTGCCGGTGATCAAGGGAATCGCCGAATTATTTCGAGATTCCCAGCCGTTGCGCGAACATCGCGAGCGAGCGCGTCTGAAATTCCTCTTTATTCGACATGGATGGACAGCTGAAGACTTCCAAAAAGATCTCGAGCGCCGCATAGGATTTGAACTCGATCCCGCCGAACCGGAGCAACCGCCGGCCGACGTTTACCGCGATCACGTCGGCATTCATCCTCAGAGGCAGAAGGGCTACTGCTATGTCGGCTCGGCGGTTTTGCGCGGCCGCATCACTCCTGAGCAAATGGACGCCGCCGCCAATCTGGCCGATCGTTTCGCGGGCGGCGAGTTGCGCACCACGAACATGCAAAACCTGCTGATCGTGAACGTGCCGCAGTTGCGGACCGAAGAAC
The DNA here is from genome assembly GCA_963789875.1 of uncultured Acidobacteriaceae bacterium. Lineage (GTDB taxonomy): Bacteria > Acidobacteriota > Terriglobia > Terriglobales > Acidobacteriaceae > Sulfotelmatobacter. Next base: position 606,559 of record CAWBMI010000006.1, read on the forward strand.
TCGCGAAGGAATTGGGCGAGATCGGACTGCCGGTGAACGGATCGCCCTTCTGGCGTGGCGCCGTAGCCTGCAGCGGTACCGAGTTTTGCAAGCTTGCCATCACCGAAACGAAAAGTTTTTCGCGCTGGCTGGTTGAGGAGTTGGAAGAGCGCCTGCCTGGGTTTGATCAACATCTCAAGCTCCACGTTACGGGCTGCCCCAACAGTTGCGGACAGCACTGGATTGCCGACATCGGAATCGAAGGCAAGAAGATCAAAGTCGATGGCCACATGGTCGATGCCTATTACTTCTGCCTGGGCGGAGCACTGGGTTTGAATCAGTCGATTGCGAGAGCGGTGGGATATCGCTGCCCTGCCACCGAGGTTCCCGAGGCTATTGAACGGTTGCTGCGGCGCTATCTCGCCGACGGCAATGCCGGAGAAAATCTGCGCCATTTTTTTGCCCGGCATAGTGATACCGACCTACGCAATTTCTTGGCGGGACAGTTTGTGGAAGCAGTGCCGCGCGATGTGCCCGAGGGGCGAGTGCCGAGCGGAGTGGAAGGTTAAAGGTCAACGACCATGAGCAGTCTGTTTCCCATGTTTATGAAACTCGAAGGCAAGCGGTGCCTGGTAGTCGGCGCCGGCAAGATTGGTGAGCCTAAGATCGCCAGCCTTCTAGATGCCGGAGCCCGCGTCCACGTGGTCGCGCTGGAGGCGAGTCCGACGGTGCAGGAGTGGGCGCAAGCCGGCAAGATCACGCTCGACCTGCGTGCCTACACCGGTGACGATCTTGAGGGCGTTTTTCTGGCCGTAGTGGCCACTGCGTCGCGCCCGCTTAACGCCTCTATTTATCGCGAGGCACAGCTTCGCGGAGTGCTTTGCAATGTGGTCGACGACCCAGCGTACTGCGACTTCTATTACGGAGCCGTGGTTCGCCGGGGCGATCTTCAGATTGCGATTTCGACCAACGGGCAAAGTCCAGCATTGGCGCAAAAGATCAGGCAGCAACTGGAACGGCAGTTCGGTCCGCGTTATGCCAACTGGGTCGCGGAGTTGGGTGAGACGCGAAAGCTGGTCATGGCCAGCGATCTTGATGCGCAGCACAAGCGCGAGCTATTGCTTTCGCTGGCTAACCGCGAGGCCCTTTACGCGGCATTAAACGAACAGAAGACAAGTTCCGGTGAACTGTTAGCAGACGAACCGGCAGGGCAAGAAGTTGCTATCAACGAATCGAGGATATCGGTATGAATGGAAAAGTTTATCTGGTCGGTGCAGGTCCGGGCGATCCGGAGTTGCTTACGGTGAAAGCTCTGCGGTTGCTGCGTGCCGCCGACGTGGTGCTGCATGATGATCTGGTTGCGCCCGAGATTCTGCAACTGATTTCACCGCACGCCGAAGTGCAGAACGTGGGCAAACGAGCTGGCAGCAAGGCTATCCGGCAGGAAGAGATCAATTTTCTGATGGTGGCGCGTGCCGCCGTTGGATTACAAGTGGTGCGGCTGAAAAGCGGCGATCCGCTGATCTTCGGCCGCGCTGGGGAAGAAATTGAAGCGCTGCGGCGGTCTAATATCGAATACGAAATTGTTCCCGGCGTAACCTCCGCGCTGGGCGCAGCCGCCGCAGCCGGCATCCCCTTAACTCACCGCCGTACAAGTTCGGCGTTGGTGTTGTTGGCAGGCCATCGCGCTTCGGAGAACTCCGAAGACGACTGGAAGCGCTTCGCGGGATCGGAATCCACGTTGGTGGTCTACATGCCGGGCCAGAACTACGCCGAGTTGTCAGCGCGGCTGGGCGCGGCCGGAGTCGCGGCGGGAACTCCTTGCGTAATTATTTCCCGCGCAACTACGCCTCAGCAGCGGACCTTTCGCACTACGGTCTCGGATCTGGATCGGGCTCAGAGGCTGCCGTCTCCAACATTGCTGGTGGTCGGCGAAGTGGTCAGGCTGGCGGATCAGGAACTCGTTGGGCACGCGACGTCCGGCCTGGATCTCGATCACAAGTACGAATCAGCGTTGGGACAAAGCAGCTTAGGCGTTTAAGAGTTTGAGATCGAGTTAGGAGTGTTTGTGATGACACAGGGAGTGCAGGAAGCAAAGGCCGCAGAAACTAAGACGAAGGAAGAATCGATCTCAGAAATGAACATTCCTGCCTTACAAATCGCCGCTGAGGGCTGGAAACCACAACAGATCCTGGATTGGGCTTTCCACACTTTCGGCGACGATGTGGCGATTTCTTCGGCCTTTGGCGCCGAAGGCATGGTCCTGATCGATATGGCGTCGCGGCTAAGAAAAAAGTTTCGCCTCTTTACTCTGGACACTGAATTTCTCTTTCCTGAAACCTACAACCTGATGGATCAAGTGGAGCAGAAATACGGCATCGGCATCGAGCGCGTCTACTCGCTGCTCACACCGGAGAAGCAAGCCGAGATTCTCGGCACCGAGCTGTGGAAGCGCGATTCCGATCAATGCTGCAACTTGCGCAAGGTAGAACCTCTGCGCCGCAAACTGAGCGATTTGCGAGCCTGGATCACCAGTATCCGCCGCGACCAGACTGCGGCCCGCTCCGGCGCTGGAAAAATCCACTGGGATGCGAAGTTCGGTCTGGTGAAGGTCAACCCCATCGCCGATTGGAGCTCAGAACAAGTGTGGCAGTACATTCGCAGACACAACGTGCCCCACAACCCGCTGCACGCGCTGAACTACCCCAGCATCGGCTGCACTTATTGCACGCGCGCGGTGCTGCCCGGAGAAGATGCAAGAGCGGGGCGATGGGCGGGATCGTCCAAGACCGAGTGCGGTTTGCACATCATTCAACCGCAAACGCCAATCGACCCGTCTGTGGCAGGAGCGTAGGGAAGCGCTTATTTTTCGCGGTGCGCTGCGGCCTGCGTCTTTTTCAGGTAATCCGAAAGTTCGCGAAGAATGCCAATGAAAGTTTTCGTAGCCACCGAGAGGGTGCGGTCGCGCCGGTAAGCCAGGCCGAGTTCGCGCCACATATCCACGCCTTCCAGTTCGACCAGCTTTACTCTTCCCGCGGCCACTTCATCTTTTGCAAACGAAGCGCTGATCAGCGAGATGCCAAGATCGGCGGCCACAAAGCTCTTGATCATGCCGATGCTGGGCAATTCCATTCTGACTTTGAGTTCGGTGTTGTACTCGCGGAAGAGCTTATCGAGCAGTCGACGCGTGTGGCCGGTCTTGGGGAGAAGCAGGGGGTGTTTCACGACTTCGCTGACATTCGCTGATTTAAGCTTTGCCAGAGGGTTTTTCGGACTCACCATCAGCATCAGCCGGTCGCGAAAAATCGGTTGGACCTTCAAGCTTGGAGACTGCACCGGCAGGCTTAGCACGCCCACGTCGAGAGAGCCGTTCTCGAGTTTCTCGACGATCTTGTAGGTGAAATTCCGGTAAATGCTGATCTGCACATCGGGATAACGCCGGCAATATTCTCCAAAAACTTCGGGCAACACGTAGAGGCAAGTCGCCTCATTCGCCCCGACCATAAGCGTTCCGCGCGGGGTATGACCATGATCGGCCACGGCTACCAGCGATTCATCGCGCAGCTTCTTCATGCGAAGCGCGTATTCGTGAAAAATCTCTCCCGCTGGGGTGAGCTTTACAGTTTTACCCGAACGGTCGAGCAGGCGGTCGCCGTACTCCTGCTCGAGTTGACGAATCTGCGCGGAGACCGCGGACTGCGAACGAAAAACTTTTTCTCCGGCACGCGAGAAACTGCCCTGCCGGGCCACTTCCAAAAATGTAACCAGTTGATCGAAATCCATAGCTTTTGGGTTAGTCGAAGATTATAGCGGACTTCCCGAGCATGTACAGCGATACGAATTCCGGGTAGTGGTGCACTTTGGCTTACGCGCTAAGCCGGTTGAGCGCGAGATCCTTCACTTCGCCTGAAAAACGGCTCCGTTCAGGATGACACCACGCCGGAGACGGTCAAACTGCACTACTACCGAATTCCGCGTCGGGAATGACCTATGATTTTTACCGCTGCAATCTAAGGGAAGTGGAGAAGTAGAGGGATTGGTTGCCGAAACGCAAAAGTCGTCGGCGAAGAAGCCGGACTACTGAACTACCGGGCGTTCGGTGGTTAAGAGTTTGTCGCGGCCATAACTGCGCGCTTCCTGTGCCGTGACCCGCGAGAGAAGTGGAGCCCAGGTCTCTTCAATCGAGCAGGGCGGATGCAGCGGCTCAACTCGTAGCAAGGGAAGAGCCATGCAGGCAAGCATCTCGGCGGCGCGGGGACTGCCCGTGAGTTGCACGTGCCGGTAAAGAATGCGCCGCAGCCATTGCTCTTCCTCCGCCGCCAAAGTCGAACACTGCACCGAGTCGCGGTTCAACTGTTGGCGCTTCGTTCGGGATTCATCGATGGCATCGGTTTCGTTGCACGCCAGATAAACCAGGCCGCCGGTCATTCCGGCTCCCAGATTCACGCCCGCGGGCCCGAGAATTAGCACGACGCCGGCTGTCATGTACTCGCAACCGTGGCGGCCCACGCCTTCTACTACGGCGAGAGCGCCGCTATTGCGCACCGCAAAACGCTCTCCGGCGCGACCTGCGACGTACAACTCGCCCGAGGTTGCGCCGTAGAGAACCGTATTTCCTACCAGCACGTCGCCGCGTTCCGAAGCTTCGGCTTTCGCCGTAATCGCGATGCTGCCGCCGCACAAGCCTTTGCCCACATAGTCGTTGGCTTCGCCAGTCAGCCGGAAGTTCGCCCCGGAAATAAGAAACGCGCCAAAACTCTGCCCCGCCGTGCCCTCGAATTCGCAATCGACGCCGCTCATCTCCATATTAGAAAGTCCGAAGGAGGCACCCAGGCGGCGCAGAACCTCACCGCTGAAATGCGCGCCCACGGCCCGGTCTTCGTTGGTTATCGCAAAGCTATAGGGCCGAACCGAGAGCGACTCCAGATCGTCGACTACGCGATTCAGTTCGCTGTGCAAAGTGCTGGCATCCTCATGCGGACAGAAAAATTGATCGGGCGGATTGAGAACAGGCCGCAGAAGCGATGCGATGCTGGCCTCCGCCTCCGACGAGCGAGGCTGCAAGCGGCGGACCTCGCCTTGAATTTCGTCGATCGATCTCGCGCCCATGCCCGCGAGCATTTCGCGTACGTCGGCGACCAGGGCGCGGAAGAAAGTTTCTACCATCTCCGGAGTTCCAGCAAAGCGCGCGCGCAACTTTTCATCCTGGGTGGCAATACCGACGGGACAGGTGTTGAGATGGCATTGCCGCGCCATCACGCAACCCACCGCCAGAAGAGCAGCGGTTCCGAACCCAAATTCCTCGGCGCCGAGCAGGGCAGCGACGATCACGTCGCGGGCAAATTTCAATCCGCCATCGACGCGCAAACGAACCCGCCCCCGCATCCCTGCCATCATTAGCGCGGTGTGCGCGTCGCGCAAGCCGATTTCCCAAGGTAATCCCGTGTTCTTGATCGACGTAAGCGGAGAGGCGCCGGTGCCGCCGTCATGACCGGCAATGGTAATCACGTCCGCGCCCGCCTTCGCCACACCGGTCGCAATCACGCCCACCCCCGAACTCGAAACCAGCTTCACGCCGATGCGCGCATTCGGGTTGACGGCACGCAGATCGTAGATCAACTGTGCCAGATCTTCGATGCTGTAAATGTCATGGTGTGGCGGGGGCGAAATCAGCGATGTTCCCGGGATCGCGTGCCGCAGTCGTGCGATGTAAGGGGTAACCTTCGCCGAGGGCAGTTGGCCGCCCTCGCCCGGCTTCGAGCCTTGCGCCATTTTGATTTCAATTTCGCCGGCGTGCACCAGATATTCCGCAGTGACGCCAAAGCGCGCCGAAGCCACCTGCTTGACGCGATTATTGGCCTCCGGGCGATCGTAATAAATGTTGGGATCTTCGCCACCCTCACCGGTATTACTGCGGCCACCGAGGCGATTCATCGCGATAGCTAAAGTCTGATGAGTCTCGGGAGAAATCGCTCCCAGCGACATGGCCTGCGTGCTGAATCGGCTGAGCAACGAAGCCTCGCTCTCAACTTCATCTAAAGGTAAGGCCGGAGCTTGGCTCGCCCGAATTTCAAGCAGGTCGCGCACGGCAACATCTTTGCGGTGATCCGAGAGTATGGCGAAGGCCGCGTGATTCTCTTCAGTGGGAGACTTGATATAGCGATGCATGCGTCTCACGAGTTCGGGCGAATTCGCATGCAATTCACCGTTGTGGCGGAAACGGTACAAGCCTGCATCACGAAACTCTACGTCGGAAGCGGCGAAGCCGGCAGCGTGCCGCGTTAGGCAATCCTGCAAAAGATCGTTCAGCGTCGTGCCGCTCAGAGAGTGGCCCGCATCGGCAAAAAACTCATCGCAAACGGCGGCATCGAGGCCGATGGTCTCGAACAACTGGCTGTTGCGATAACTGCTGATGGTCGAGATTCCCATGCGCGCCAACACTTTGCGCAAACCTTTTTCAATCGCTGCCGCATATCGAGCAGGACCATTGTTTTGAGTCTTGTCATCGCCGCGCGCTGCCAAACTCATGGCGAGATACGGATGTACCGCGCTCGCTCCAGCCGCGATCAAGAGAGCAACGTGATGAGTATCACTGACCTGACCACTTTCGATAATCAGCGGGATATTCCACGCTCCCGCATCCGTCATAGCCTGCCACGCCGCGGAAACCGCCAGCAGAGCTGGCAGGGCGGCGCGCTCGGCATTCACTCCGCGATCGCTCAACAGAATAGCGCCACCGCTCTCCGCCGCCGCAGTCGCTTCTTCACGAATCCTTGCCAAAGCCTGAACGCCGGCCTCCACCCCTCCCGTTGCCTCGAAGGTGAAATCAATGGAGTGCATCGGCTGCAGGGCTTCGGCAATGGAATGCATCTCCCCCACATCCACCAGCGGAGAGCTCAGCTTAAGATACTTGCCGAGATAAGCGTCCAGCGACATCACATGGCTCTCGCGCAAGGGGTCGATGGGAGGATTCGTTACCTGCGCGAAGCGTTGCTTGCAGAAGTCCCATAGTGGACGCGGCAGACTCGAAAGGAACGCTGGCGGCGCGTCATCGCCCATGCTCCAGAGCGGCTCTTGTCCATGCTCAACTAAGGGTTGAAAGAGCATGCGGTACTGATCTTCGGTCCAGCCGAAGGCTGCCAGCAAGCGGTTCGCCTCAGGAATGGTCGCCACGGCGTTGCGTTTCCCAGAGACGTTGTCAGAGAAGGGCCGAGACTTCGTCGAGATCACTGCGGTGGGAGTCTCGCTCTTCTCCGCGCGCACCAGCCGCGAAATTTCATTGGGCCGGAAAAATGTTCCGCTCTCCGGATCGGCAACAAGCATCTCGCCCGGACCCAGGCGCTGCCGCTCTACGACCTGTTTGTCGGAAAGATCGGTGATGCCCACTTCGGATCCCACGATAAGCAAGCCATCCGAGGTCAGCGTGTAGCGCATCGGACGCAGGCCATTGCGGTCGAGCTTCGCACCGACCACCTGGCCGTCGGTAAAAATCAGGGCTGCTGGTCCATCCCAAGGCTCTTGCTCGGGAGCGCAATTGGCGAGGTATTGGCGTAACCCGGCGTCGAGATGCTCATCGTGCTCCCACGCCGGAGGCACCAGCCGCAGCACCGACTCAGGCGTGCTCAACCCGCTACGCACATAGGCTTCCAGTGCATTGTCGATACTCGCGGAGTCGCTCATTCCGTGCTGCAGCAGCCTGACTTGCCTTGACAAGCCAAGCTGCTGCCTCAACTTTTCCGAGCGCGCCTGAAACCAGCGACGGTTGCTGCTGATGGTGTTGATCTCGCCGTTATGCGCAACGAAACGAAAGGGCTGGGCCAGCGACCAACTGGGCTGCGTGTTTGTTGAATAGCGCTGGTGGAAAACTACGAATGCTGTTTCGAATTCAGGATCGTCCAAGTCGGGATAAAACGGCGCCAACTGCTCCGGCGTCAGCAAACCTTTATAAATAACGGTTCTCGCCGAAAGGGAACAGTAATATGCCGAATCGGAAGCCGCTTCCAGTTCCTGGCGCAAGAGGAAGAGTTTTGACTCGAAGTCGGGATATTCGGAACTCGACGATTTATCTCTGGAGGGCTTACGCGAGCCATCTCTCTCCGAAGGAGCAAGAAAGCACTGGCGCACTAAGGGCAGAGAATCGCTCGATCGCGGCCCCAGGATGGAAGGATTCGTGGGAACCTCGCGCCAGCCCAGAAACGAAAGATCGAACTTCGCCACCGACTCGCGAATCGCTTTGATCGAAGCCGCTTCCTGACCACGCTGAAGAAACACCATGCCGACGCCAAATTCTTCGGGCAATTCGATGCCGTCGGCGCGAGCGGCTTTGCGAAAGAACTTTTTGGGAAGTCCCACCAGCAGGCCGGCACCGTCGCCGCTGCGCCCGTCAGCGTCCACACCGCCGCGATGCGCCAATCGTCTGAGCGCCACCAACCCCCGCTCTACGATCTCATGCGAGGCGACTCCGCCCAGCTGCGTAATGAAGCCAACGCCGCAGGCGTCATGGTCCTTTGCGAATGTAAGCCGACTCTCTCCCACACTACCTGTCTATAGTGAATTTACCTCCAAGTACAATCGCGAATTTCGATGTGACGGATAGGTTTTTCTGCATCCTCTTGAGACCCATTTTCCGCGTCTGTCGCAGGTTCCCGCCTCGTTAAGGCTCCCGAGATTTCCATCCGGTATGATGGTGAATCTTCTTGCACCACTGACTTTCGAAATGGTCACGCTCTCGCATATTCAATCCGCTCTGGCGCGCATTCGACAGTCGATTTATATATCTCCGTGCACACGCTCCGAAACGTTTTCCGACCTCACTGGTCACTCGGTGTATCTGAAACTCGAGAACCGGCAGAGAACGGGCGCTTACAAAGAGCGAGGCGCACTCAACAAGCTTCTGAGTCTCACTCCGGACGAGCGTTCGCAAGGAGTGATCGCTGCTTCTGCGGGAAATCACGCTCAAGCGGTTGCCTACCACGCATCGAATTTGGGCATTCGCGCGAGAATCGTCATGCCGCTGGCGACGCCGTTAATCAAGGTCTCGGCCACGCGCGGCTACGGTGGCGAAGTGGTTCTCCATGGCGCAAATTACGATGAGGCCTGCGGAGAGGCCATGCGCCTCAGTGCTCAGGATCACTTAACCTTCGTACATGCTTTCGATGACGATGTCGTAATCGCCGGACAGGGAACTCTAGGACTCGAACTGTTGGAACAGCATCCAGACCTTGAAGCGGTGATCGTGCCTGTCGGCGGCGGCGGCCTGATCGGCGGCATCGCCTGCGCCACGAAAGAGACGAACCCTGCAATCCAGGTATTCGGTGTTGAGCCCAAACGGCTGCCTTCGATGAAAGCTGCGGTCGCTGAAGGCAAGCCCGTCACCTTGCCTGCTGCCGTCACAATTGCGGATGGAATCGCGGTGCGCCGCGCTGGCGAGAAACCTTTCCCACTGATTCAGAAATACGTCGACGACCTGGTCACCGTGGAAGAGGAAGAAATCGCTAATGCCGTTCTGCTACTTCTGGAGCGCGAGAAGATGCTGGCGGAAGGCGCAGGCGCGGCCGCACTGGCTGGATTGATCAATCGACGGATTCCAATTCTTCAAGACAAGCCTGGCATTAAAGTCGCCGTTATAGTGAGCGGCGGAAACATCGATGTAACGCTGCTGGCCCGCATCATCGAGCGCGGCTTGGTGAAAGATGGCCGCCTGGTGCGCCTGCGCGTTCACCTTCCCGATTATCCCGGAGCCCTGCACACCGTCACCGGCATTCTTGCCGAGCACCGCGCCAACATCGTCGAGACTTCCTACGACCGCGCCTACCACAACGTGAATCTCGGCGACACCGCCATTGACATCACCATGGAGACGCGCGGCCCCGAGCACATCGCAGAGTTGATCGCAGCCTTAGCCGCCGGGGGCTACACCCACGAACGAATCCTGTAATCCAGGGTCAGGAATGTGAACAGGAAACTGAAACTAGAAATGCGGATAGCCTCGGCCTGTTGAGCGCAGCAAGGGCTGTCAGGTCGAGCGAAGCGAGTCCCACTTTCAGCGGTAGAAGGCTCTGCGCCGGCGAACTGAGGCTTATCTTCACAGGGCGACGTACTCGCCCCAACTGCATCTTAACTGGTAAAGTGGGAAAAGAAGTTCCTTGCCTGCGACGCGTTCGGAGCGTGGAAATCATCCTGGAGTCAGCTGGGTTTACTGACTTCAGAATCTGCAGACGACTCGTTGAATTCAGGATCTACAAGGCTGGGATGCTGGCAAGGTTCTACATTGTTTGCGGAGAATCGACCGCCAACAAGCTACCCACATCGCTTCGGCGACATCTTAATCAATTGAACCTGGAGCCATCATCAATTTGAAACTGAGCTATTCAGTGTGTGTAGGCCTACTGACCCTGTCAATGTTACTTTCTACGGCTTTTTGCCCAGCCCAAAGCGCCCCGCCGACTCAAACGTCGGACCCTGCCCAGTTGGAGCAAGCGCCCAGGTCCAGTTCTTCGAGCCGGGCCGAACCAGAAAAGCAACCCTCTGCGCAGAGCAATTCTCAGGACCCAATCAGCCCGACCGAAAATACAAAACGAGACACCAAAGAGGGTAAAGACGACCGGATGTTTTACGTGATGCCGAACTATCTGACGGTAGATAGTCGAGCGCAAGTCAAGCCTCTCTCCTGGAAAGAGAAGTTCGCTATTTCGGCAAAAGGCTCCTTCGACCCCTATGAATTCACGGTCGTGGGCATTGTGGCAGGCATTCGCCAGGCGGAGAACTCCTCGCCTGGGTTCGGCCAAGGCGCTGAGGGTTATGCGAAGCGCTACGGGGCGGCGTTCGCCGATCAGGTGGACGGCAATGTAATGGTGGGCGGCCTTTTCCCCACGATCCTAAAAATCGATCCTCGCTATTTTCAACTGGGCAGGGGCTCGTTCTTGCATCGCTTTGGCTATGCCATCGACCGTATTTTCATCGCTCGAACAGACTCCGGGTCCTACATGTTCAATATTCCCGAGTTTGCCGGAAACGCAACGGCGATTGCTATTTCCAATGTGTATTATCCGGCGGCCGATCGTAGTTTTTCTTCGAGTCTTTCTGACTGGGGTACTCAAATGGGTCTCGACGCCTTCGGGAATGAGCTCAAAGAGTTTTGGCCCGATATACACCACTATTTGCAAACAAGACATGAACGCCACCTGCAAAAACAGCAGCAGAAAGCATCCAACTGACGCTCCCAATCCGGACTCCCCCGGTGCCCGATCTCCCGGAGGAGTGCATCCAAACGCTGATCCGAACAATCCAAGTTTGAGAGACTGGCGGGAATTATTTGAAATTACAGCAGATAGGGCCGAGCGGGAAACTACGGATGTGGGAGGAAATTTGAAAGTCATTCGATTGTTTGGCATGGCTACGGCGATGGCCGTGATGTTGGCGGTGGCTGTTCAAGCTCAGGAACGAGCGAGGGCACGAGAACAATCCCGAGAAGGAACGGTGCCGGCGGGTCGGGACGGTGTTTCGCAAACCACCAATTTCGCGCTGATCGATGTTGCACTAACCGGTGCTTTGGAAAGCCAGGACCCTCAGCAAGCGAGCAAGACAACAGCTGGACAATCCACCGTACCAGACGCGCCTGCGCCTAGAGTATCTCCCGGAGATACGAGTAACCCCAATGACCAGTTTGGTAAACAACCCAAGAGAATTCTCGGGATCATCCCTAATTACCGGGCGGTCAGCGCCAACACGCATTTGCCCCCGTTGAGTTTGAAGGGCGAACTCTGGCTGGCGACTCAGGATACTTTCGACTACTCCAATTTCATTTTAGTCGGAGTGCTTGCGGGAGTTGACATGGCCCAGAAGTCGCAGCCGAGCTTTGGGCAAGGCGCAGAGGGCTTCGGTAAATACTACTGGCACGTCTTTGTCGACGGCGGCATAGAGAACTATATGACGGAAGCAATCGTCCCAGCGGCGACGAAGGAAGACCCGAGATACTACACCATGGGTAAAGGCGGATTCGTGAAGCGAACCGGTTATGCCGTAAGCCGGTTATTCATCACCAGAGCGGACTCGGGACACAGCACTTTTAATCTGTCGGAGATCGTGGGGGCCGGAGCGGCCGCTGGTATCGGCAATGCGTATTATCCGTCGGAATCCAACCCCTGGGTGAAGACCTATCAACGTTGGGGAACACAAGTAGGATTGGACGGCGTCTTCAATGTGCTAAAAGAGTTCTGGCCCGACATTGATCACGCGGTATTTCACGGAAAATATTAATTCCGCCGTGATTTACAAGGCTCGCGCCGACCTTGGCCATTGGCCCGCGGATACATCGATATAATTGGAGTGATGGTTTCGATCCTCCATGCTCCGCCGCGAGACGCGATCCGGCGCGTCCGATACATCCAAACCGTTACCCTCGTCTGGATGAGCGTTGAGGCGGGAGCGTCGCTATGGGCGGCGTGGAGGGCTCACAGTGCCGCGCTTGTAGCGTTCGGTGGGGATAGTGCCATTGAGCTTCTCTCGGCCACGGTCGTCTTGTGGCGGTTCAACTCCCGCGGCGCGCAGGAGCATGCCGAGAAGAATGCGTCTAACATTGCCGGAACACTGTTGTTTGTGCTGGCCGCTTTTGTGGTCACAGTATCAGCCTTGACGATGCTGGGATACAGTGAGCCCAAACCGAGCCACCTGGGCATCGCTGTTCTGGTGGCCGCAACGGCGATCATGCCGCGGCTTGCTTGGGAGAAGCGAAAATTGTCGGCGATCACAGGCAGCGCGGCCCTCCGGGCCGATGCCGCGGAATCAGCGCTATGTGCATATCTCTCGCTGGGCACGCTGGCGGGAATTGCTGCGAATGCGATCTGGCACCTTGCGTGGGCAGATACAGTTGCAGCTCTGGCCGTTACTCCCCTTATCGTGATTGAGGGCCGCAAAGCGATCGGCGGTAATGCTTGCGGATGTTGCTAGGAAGTTCCGGCCGACGGAACCGTTCGGGACAGAGACCGCCTCAATCGAACAAAGGTGATTGCGGGAGGCCGCGGAAACAACCGCCGCCTCCCGTACGGTTAGAAGTGAAACCCGATCTCCGCCGTCAGCGAGCGCGGCGTCACATAGTGCGTCCCGCTGAAGGTCGAGAGGAAGTTATACAGGGCGTATTTGTTTGTTACGTTGATGGCAGTCAGTTGCAGGCTGACTTTGTATTTATCGCCATGAAGGATATTGTCATGCCCAATGGCGATATCGAAAAGGCTTCGAGCCGCAATGCGGGGAGGATTCTTATCGTCGTTTTCCGTGTTTGGCTTGGGCACATTCAATAGAGTAGACCCATAAAGCGCTAGCGGGCAGGGGTTCGGCAGCGCAAGTGTGGGAGTGGCGTGCTGGGAGCCGCAAAACAGCCCAGATTCGAATTCCTGATCCGCAGTTAGTGGAATCCCAAACGAGTCAGTCAGCGCAACCGCCGGCGGCCCGCCCGGCAACCCGTTTGTTGTGGTGGTCTGAGCGCAGTTACCGCCGAAGCAGGGAGTCTGACCCGCCACCAGGCCGCTGTCATAGCGCCAGTTGAAGCCGAACCAGGGGCCTACCTTCCATGGCTGGTACTGAATGTGCGCCGTCATGTTGAATTTCTCGTCGTGATCGATCCGGAATGGGGTTGAAGTGCTTGAACTTACTGCCACAGCAGGCACCGCTCCCGCGCCGCCAATCTGAGGTGTGAAGAAGCGCGCCGCCACACTAGAGAAGACTGCCAGCGCCGAGAATCCGCGGTAGCTCGGCACGCTCACGCGACCGGCGTATCCCGGAATTTTCGAGCGGTCCCACTCGATAGGAAACGTGATCGGAGTGTTCCCCAGGATGCTGAAGTCATATGCGTTGTGGGTGTACTTCCAGATGTATTCGCCCGAGAAAACAAGGTAGCGTCCGAAAGCTTGCTGGATCCCGGCGTGGAATTCATTGCGCCACCCCGGAGCAAACGGCGTTATTCCTGACACCGTACAGCCAAGCAGCGGATTCAAAACTTCGTTGCCGCATCCGACGCTCGAGAGCACCAAGTTTTCATTGAACGGAGTCTCCAGCACTCGCGCATACGATATGCGAAGAACTGTGTTCGTCTTCTTGATGTTGTAGGCGACACCCACACGCGGTTCCGCTTCCTTGTGCGTCGTCAGACCATTATAGAAGTCGCCGCGCAAGCCCAGATTCAACGACCAATTCCCCTTGGTGACGTTATCGCGCACATATAAAGCAAGTTCTTTCACGTCGGTGTGGCCGTTGAACGTGTACAAGCCACCTCCAGTTGTCAGATCGTAAGGCGGCAGCACGGCGCACGGATTGGGAGGAGGATTTCCGTTCGGACAGCCGAAGGTGACCGGAAGCAACGTGGGATCGACAATGCCAAGGGTATCCTGCTCATCAAGGAACGTCTGCTGATAGACCGCGCCCACTTTCAGGTTGTGAATCCCTTTGACGTACGAAATGTCAGACCGCAACCCAGCGTTGGTCAGCTTCCGATTTTGTCCCACCGTTTCTCTTTGCAGATTCGTCGGGCCCAGATCGGCGAAAGGATTGCCGCTTAGGTAGTAGTTGTATTGGTCGCGCCGAACAAAGGCGCCCAGAGTGAATACTGAGCTGGAATTTAACAAACGGGTCCACGATGGTGCGATATTGAAGGTCTTGATTTGCGAGCGCTGATCCGCCGGGCCGACGACCTTTCCGTTGGGGTCGAGGCCTCCGCTGCAAACCACGACGCAGTTCCAGGCCGTTGCATCCTGGGTATCGAACGTATTCGGCGTCTGAAACCAGGAGCGGGTATAGCCGAAGTTCAAGTGAATGGAATCAGTGGTCGTAAGCTGATAATCCACGCGGTCGAACAGATTCTCTTCGTTGCCCTTGTCGTGCATAACGGCAAATTCCGGCGGATCGAGGAATCGTCCGCTGTTCAATCCGCTTACCGAGATGAAATTCCCCCAGTTCTGGCCGCCATAGCCGAGATCTAGCGTCGCATTGGAAGTCCCAAACGATCCGTAGGAAGTTGTGACACTGCCATGCGGCGTCGTTTGTCCCTGCCCGGATCGTGTGGTTACATTGATGACGATGCTCGTCTTATCCCCGTATTCAGCGGGCGGCGCTCCGGAGATAACTTCCATCGACTGGATTGAATCGAGTGGAATTTGATTAGAGAACACCTTGCTTTGCTGGTCCGTAATCGGCTGGCCGTCAACCGAAAACGAATTTTCTGCGTGATCGCCGAGCCCATGGAAAAGCCCGTTCGAGTCAGCTGATATGCCTGGCGTAGCCAGGGTGACGAGCGAGCTTACCGACGAGGATTGGCTCTCCAACGGCAGCTTGTCGAATAGGTTCCTATCTACATCGGTGTGGAAGGTGGAATCATTTTCAATGAGGTCACCGCCCTCCGCCTCCACTGTAACCTGCGTAGTCGATCCCGAAACTTTCAGTGTGATAGGGACGTTAACCGGAACCGAAGAGCGAGGCTCCACGTCCTGTATGAACGAAGAGAAGCCCGCGGCAACCACGGTCAGGTGGTAGGGATTGAAAGGAACGTTAGTGAAGGCAAATTTTCCCGCGGCATCCGTGGTGGTGGATTGATCAAAGCCGCTCACGGGGTTGCGAACCTCGACGGCAGCGTGAGGAACAACCGCGCCCGTGGTGTCAACTACGGTGCCGGTGATCGAACCCGAGTTTCCAACCGACTGGGCCCGGGCGGAAGCGAGAGCCAAGAGAAGGGAGATAATGGAAATGAACGTCAACTTCAAGGAATGAGAAGTGATCACGAGTAATCCTCCGCGAAGAAATAGAAAATGGGAATCGACCGGCGTTTGACGCCGGATTTAATCTTCAATGTGCGAGATTCCCTAAACTGCCGGAGGACCGCGGATGCCCAAGTCGAGAACACTGATTCGGGCCTTGGCGATGACTTCTTTTTCTTGCAGCACCCCGACCATGGTAAAAATGGGCCGGGCGTGATTGGCAACGAGGACAGGGCTGGCGCTGTGTGCTACCGCGCAGATCGAGCAGGAGGCTGATTCGGTTTGACTCGGATGGTTATGCGTCGACTCGGCGGCTGCCGTCCACAACATCAGGGACAGGCAGAGCCATGCGAGCCATCGCGCCGAGAACTTCATAAGCTCCTACACTGGGCTAGACTGTTTTAGCTTATAACGGTTATCCGCCAAATGCCAAATGCTGGACAAGTTACTATAGGACTTACTATAAAGAATGCGTGCCGGGCCACCGCAAGCCAGCCCTGAACTCGGTCGAAGGGTCGCGACGGCTAACATCGGGTCAGTGATAAAACTTCATCTGCGAGGGGATTTATGTCAGAGCCAACATACGAAGAACTCAAAGAGCGTCTATCGCAACTCGAAAAAGAAGTCGACATCAAAAAGCGCAGCGGCGACCTAATCTTCAAGGTCGGAGAAAAAGGCGGCGTCAGCGTCTACGGATTAGGCCGCTTCCCGGTCACTCTCTATTATGAGCAATGGAACCGCCTGCTAGGAGCAGCCGAAGATATCAAGAAATTCATGGAAGAAAACAAATCAAAGCTAAAGCTCAAAGAGCAGGGATAAGACCTCGGGCGTCTGACCTCCGACCTTGGACATCGGAGACTGATCCCCGGCATTGAGGTTCAAAGCCCTGTTGTAGCAACATGAATTTGTCACCCTAACGGCAACATGAAAATGTCACCCTGGCGAAGCCAGGGTGTGTTGCAGGCGGGTGTCGCCGTAGTAAAGCGAGATACGCCCGTCGAGCGCCTGATAGACATGGACTTTGGCTCCGGCGAAGCTGAAGCGTTGGCCTTGCTGGGGGATCTGGAAGCGCTGACCGTCCCACTGCACGATGTTGTCGTTGCTGACCACGCGCGGATGAACGAAGCAGCAGATGCGGTCGAGATTTTCCGGAGCCGGACGCCAAGCGGTTTGCATTTCACGCGGACGGCGGGCGAAGCGGCGGTTGTAGTCGGCGAGGAAAAGGCGCAGCACGGCATTGGCGGAGTCCAGATCGCAGGCGTGTGCCAGACGAAGCTCGCTGCACAAGCGATCCTGGAGCACGCCCCAGAGGCGTTCGACGCGGCCTTTGGCTTGCGGGCTGCGGGCGGCGATGAAGGTGATGCCGAGATGATCGAGAGCGCGGCCGAACTGGGTGGGCTGGCGTTTGCCGGCGAGTTCTTCTTCGACGGTCCAGAAGTCATCGTTGCGCACGAAGATACCGCTGTGATCGCCGTAGAAGGCCAGCGGAGTGCCGTGGCGGCGCAGCAGTTGGCGCAACAGGGTGAGATAACCGAGCGCGGTTTCGGAAGGAAAGAACTGAGCCGCGAGGATTTTACCGGTGGCATCGTCCTGCAGGCCGAGCGCGGTGAGGCGCGGGCCGCGGCCTTCGAGCCAGTCGTGAGGCGAGCCGTCGAGTTGCACCAGTTCGCCTTCGCGGGCGGAGCGCAGCCGGCGCTGGCGATGCGCGGGAGCGCGGCGTTTTCTGGGCGAACCGATGCCGGCTTGACGCAAAACACGGCGCAGAGTTTCACGGCTCAGGGCGAAGCCCTCGAGCTCGCAAAGTTTTTCGCAGAGATGGTGATCGTTGAATCCGGCATAGGTGGTGCGGGCCAGATGAACGATGTGTTGGCGAACCCGGGTAGGCAGGCGGCGCGGGCTGGGCCGTCCGCGGTTGGCGTGCGCCAGAGCCGCCTCCCCGTGCTCGCGCATACGTTTCTTAAGACGCCTGACCTGACGGATGCTAAGCGAGAGCAGTGCGGCGGCTCTGGCGCACGCCATGTCTCCCTTAACACAACTGGAAATTACGCTCACTCGTTGCAGTTCCTTCTGACTCAACGCGAATGTCCTTCCTCTCATGGGGTGACATTTTCACGTTGCCGTTAGGGGGTGACAGAATTATGGAGCTAAAACATTGAGGTTCAAAGCCCGAGGTCCGACGGCCGCGGTGCGCTATAATAAGAGCACTGTGCCCAAGTACTCCATCGTCGTTCCGCTGCACAACGAGCAGGAGAATGTCACCGATCTCTACGACCGCTTAAAGGCGGTAATGGAGACCGCGGGCGAGACCTTCGAAATCGTTTTAGTGGACGATGGCTCGAGCGACCACACCTTCGCAATGCTGCGCGAGATTGCAGCCGTCGATAGCCGCGTCACAGTTGTTAAGCTTCGCCGCAACTTCGGGCAGACCGCAGGCCTCGCGGCCGGCTTCGATCACGCCCGCGGCGAATACATCATCGCCATGGATGGCGATCTGCAGCACGATCCCGCCGACATCCCGATGTTTCTGGAAAAGATCGGCGCCGGGTACGATATCGTCAGCGGCTGGCGCAAAGTCCGCATCGATAATTTCTGGATGCGCCGCATCCCCTCGCGTATCGCGAACTGGCTCATGGCGAAGTTGAGCGGCGTCGATATTCACGACTTCGGTACCACCTTCAAAGCTTACCGCCGTGAGATTCTAGAGCAGGTTCCGCTCTATGGTGAGTTGCACCGTTTCATTCCGGCGCTGGCTTCGTGGTATGGCGCCTCGATTTGCGAAGTGCCGATTCGCAACGTTAACCGGGAGCGTGGTACGTCGCACTACGGCATCTCCCGCACCTTCCGTGTCTTCTTCGATCTGATTACGATTCGATTCCTGCTTCGTTACTTGTCGCGTCCGCTGCATTTTTTCGGAACGTTAGGGCTGCTCAGCATGCTGGGCGGCAGTGGTATCGTGGCCTGGCTCGGAGTGGAGAAATTTCTACGCAACGTCCACGTCATGGCTTCGCATGGCCCACTTATGATGCTGGCGCTAGGCCTGCTGCTTGGCGGCCTGAATTTGCTCGCCATCGGCCTGCTCGGCGAGATGCAAGTCCGCCATTACCATGAGCCACGCCACCGCGCTCCGTATTCGGTGGACCGTGTTCTCCGTTCGCAGAACGAAGAGCACAGCGTCTCGGAATAGCTGGTTTCTCCTAAGCTCCCAATTACTGTCATCCCAAGCGAAGTCGAGGGGCCTCGCGTTTCTTTGCAGAGTTCGCAGTGCGCACATACGGGGGAAGTTTTTCAGATTTTTCGTGCCCGCGTCAGCAGATAGTCCTGGCGAACCACGTTATCGTGCAAGTATGGCGCGACGGTCGCGTCAAACTCAGAACGAAATGCCTGCAGCCGCGCCGGATCGCTGGCCGCCAGCTGTTCAATCACTTTAATGATCGGTCCTGCCGTCTGCTCGATCGTCAGCCGGTAATGCTGCGGACTCAGCGCAGGGACCAACATCGTGCCGCGATCAAACACAATGTCCGTGACCGCGCTCCCGAGACGCTGCCGCACAATCCCGGGGTCGCCCCAGAGGTCCGGGGAGGGCATCGCCATCGGCGGAGGCGGCATGTACCGCGCCCTGACCTCCTGCGTGCGCCCGACCAGCGACTCCGGAGGCCAGGTCGCGAACGCAATCGTTCCACCCGGGCGCAACACGCGCAGCATCTCCTTTAGTGCGACTTCGGGCCGAGGCGCAAAAATATGCGCGAACTGGCTGAGCACGATATCGAATTCCGCGTCTCCGAACGGCAATTCCTCAGCGTCGCCCTCGCGCCACTCAACGCTCACTTCAGCCAGACCTCCGTTCTCGCGCGCCCGTTCCAGCAACTGCGGCGTCAGATCGATCGCTCTTACTTCCGCACCCTGCCGCGCCGCGGTAATCGCCGCCACTCCCGTTCCGCAACCGACGTCGAGCACTTTCATTCCCGGGGTGATTCCGGCGAATCGCACCAGCCGCGCCGCAGCTGGCGTCGTCACCGCCTCCAGCGGAGCGAAATGTTTCCACCCTTCCTTCTGCACTTGTTTGAATTGCTTCAGCCCGTCCATAAGCATTTTCCCTTCCGCTTTCACGGCGACCCCAAAGATGAGGGGCTGCCCCCTCGGCTGTCCAAACGCGGTGAACACCTTTTAGTTGTTCTGCGAGTCTAACCCAAGGAACTCGTCCGCTTCAGGCGTGCAACGAGGGTATAATCTGCAGTTTGGCCCTACAAGGGAGCGCCGACGATATGCCCCAAACCACCCAACGCGAATTGCAACTCGCCCGCCGCATGTCGCGGCTCGGCACCGAAACGGCGTTCGAAGTTCTGAATAAAGCCCGCGCTCTGGAGCGGCAGGGCAAAAGCATCATTCATCTGGAGATCGGCGAGCCCGATTTCGACACTCCCGCCAACGTAGTCGAAGCTGGCGTCGACGCATTGCACCACGGTTGGACCCACTATGGTCCCTCGGCCGGCCTGCCCGAGTTGCGCCAGACCATCGCCGACTATGTGAGCCGCACCCGCGGCGTGAAGGTCACTCCCGAGGAGGTGGTTGTAGTTCCGGGAGGCAAGCCTATTATTTTCTTCACCATCCTGGCTCTAACTGATGAGGACGACGAAGTCGTCTATCCGAACCCTGGCTTCCCAATTTACGAGTCGATGATCAACTACGTTGGCGGGCGCGCCGTGCCCATCCAGATGCGCGAGGAGCGAGACTTTTCTCTCGATGTCGGTGAATTAGCCGCACTCATTACCGGCCGCACCAAACTGATCATCCTTAATTCGCCACACAACCCTACCGGCGGCGTGATGCGGCGTGGAGATGTCGAGCAGGTTGCCAAAATCATCGGCGACCGCAACATCCTGGTCCTCTCGGATGAGATCTACAGCCGCCTGCTTTTTGAGGGCGAACATTTCTCCATCATGTCAGTGCCCGGCATGCAGGAGCGCACGATCCTTCTCGATGGCTTCTCGAAGACCTATGCCATGACTGGCTGGCGCATGGGCTACGGAGTAATGCGCCCAGACCTGGCCACGCACATCACGCGCCTGATGACCAATTCCAATTCATGCACCGCCAGCTTCACTCAGATGGCCGGAATCGAGGCGTTGCGCGGCGATCAGAGTTCCGTCGATCACATGTGCGCCGAGTTCAAAACCAGGCGCGATGTTTTTGTAGCCGGCCTGAACAAAATCAAGGGCTTTTCATGTCGCATGCCCAAAGGCGCCTTCTACGCTTTCCCCAACATTACAAAGACCGGTTGGAAGTCCAAGCCGCTCGCCGATGCGCTGCTCGAACAGGCGGGTGTGGCAGCGCTCTCCGGTACCTCTTTCGGAGGGTTCGGGGAAGGCTACCTGCGCTTCAGCGTGGCCAATTCGCTTGAGAACCTGCAGCAAGCTCTCAGCCGGATCGACCAGTGGACTCAGCGGAATCTCTAGTCAGCCACCTCGTTCACAACGCAAATTCCTGCATCTTGACAGAGCCCATCCCGCGTATCAAAATTGCCCGGTTCCGGGACTGTGACGGAATATCCCGACCGATTCAGGAGTACCTCTATGCTCTCGAAGACCCTAGGAAGTGTCTTAGCGCTCGCACTCGCTGTGCCGGCCTTGGCACAGGTGCAGCCCGCCCCGACTTCATCCCCAGACCCCAAGGAAGACACGCAGAAAGACACGCAGGAAATTTTCTCCATCGTTCCACGTCACTTCGCGCCCATGAAGTATTACGGCGAGCGTCCCACTGGAGGGGTGAACAGCACAAACTGGAGCGGCTACGCCGTACAAGGTACCGCCTTCACCAAGGCTGTGGGCTCATGGAGAGAACCTAAAGCCAACTGCGCTAAGACTCCCAACACTTACGCCGCTTTTTGGGTGGGCATCGATGGCTACGCCTCCAGCACCGTGGAGCAAACCGGAACCCTGATCGTGTGTTCCGGCACGACCGCCCAGTATTATGCGTGGTATGAATTCTATCCGGCGGCGTTGACCCTCATCAGCACCATCACGGTATCCCCCGGCGACAAGATCTCGGCCGAAGTGGAATACACCGGCTCAGAGTTCGAAACCAAGATCACGGACCTAACTACGAAACAGTCCTTTACGCAGAAGGGAACAGTTTCTGGGGCAGCCCGCTCCTCGGCGGAATGGATTGCCGAAGCCCCATCCAGCACCAGCGGCGTCCTGCCGCTCACTGATTTCGGCACTGCCGAGTTCGGCGACGACTATACCAAGGTGAAAGGCACCAATGACGCCACCGACTCCGCCACCACCGGACCCATCAGTGCTTTCGGCAGCACGGTGGAGGCGATCACGATGGTGAACGGCAATTCTGGCGCCGACGAAGCGGTTCCGTCGTCACTCACAACGGACGGCAGCAGCTTTACCGTGCTCTGGAAGTCTGAATAGCTTAAGACTAGAAAACTCGGAGTGAGTCGAAGAGAGCGGCACGGGAACGTGCCGCTCTTTTTTCCTGCGTTTCATGCGACGCAACTCACAACACCCGGTTCCGACAACCTCGTTAAGCGTGTCTTCAAAAATATCGGATATTCATTCCGCAACCGGAAAAGCTACGGCTGTTCGTTTTCCGTAAATAAAAGGCTGACGCCTCTTTGCGCGACCCGCGTGGTTATAAACTGGCGCGGTTTCCGGGATGGCAAGAAAAAATCCCGGAGCCAATAGGAGCTTCTATGCTATCGAAACGCTTCGGAATTTTGTTATTGCTCGCCATGTCGCCAGCCCTGGCGCAGATCTCCAGCGGGCCCGCCGCAACCCCAGTCGCCATCACACCGCGTCAACATGCGCCCAGAAGAGCCTACGGACTCACTCCCGAGCGCGTCATCGATAATGTCACCGTCTCCGACAGCACCAACTGGAGCGGCTACGCGGTCACCGGTTCCTCTTTCACTCAAGCCAAAGCTTCCTGGACCGTTCCAACCGTCAACTGCAGCACGACGCCGAACACCTATTCGTCATTCTGGGTAGGTCTCGACGGATGGACCTCCAGCACGGTTGAGCAGACGGGAACGGACTCCGATTGTAACGGCAGGACTCCTTCCTACTACGCCTGGTATGAGTTCTATCCCGCTGGTTCTGTTCTGATCAGCAGCGTTCCGGTATCGCCCGGCAATCACATGTTCGCCGAAGTCAGTTTCAGCGGTTCCACTTTCACGGTAACGATCACCAACGAGAGCACAGGGAGATCCTTCAGCAAGAACGGCAGGGTCTCTGGAGCGGCTCGTTCCTCCGCCGAATGGATTGCCGAAGCGCCCTGCTGCACCAGGAGTGGCGGCATTTTGCCCTTGGCCGATTTCGGCACGGTCGATTTTGGCGAGGACTACACCGGAGTCAGCAGCACAAACACCGCGATCGATTCCTCGGTGAACGGTTCGATCGGTGCCTTCGGCAGCAATATTCAGGAGGCCATCATGGTCAACGGCAGCACAGGTGCAAACGAAGCCGTGCCCTCGGCTCTCTCGTCGGATGGAACCAGCTTTACCGTGAAATGGGATTCCGAGTAAGCGGAAGTTGGAATGAAAATTCGACAGAAATAGGAGCGGTGCAGACTTGCGCCGCTCTTTTTATTTCGCCTCTGTTCGGCGAAAGCTGTTTGCCTGCGGCCGCGCAGGCAATTAGGCTAAGTCGAGATGCCTGGCCGGAGTCCGCGGTGTCTTCGGGTTCGTCGGGAGCGGTTAGCAGAGTTGCAAACTTTAATAAGAACAAGAATAATGTCGCGTTGACTTCGTAACCAGCGCCCTTGCGCGCGATTGAGTTTCCCCCAGGAGCCTATGCCAGGAAAGAAAAAGTTACCCGGCGCGCCCAACGCCAATCGCCTGTCCGCGCCCGGCTACGGCCTGCCCGGCGACAAGAAAGGCCTGCTTCCCTGGAGTTGGGCCGAGCGGCGTTTGAAGAAATCGCATAATTACTGGATTAGTACTGTAAAGCCTGACGGTTCGCCCCACACCATGGTCGTCTGGGGCCTGTGGCAGGACGGCCGTCTGCTCTTCAGCACTGGAAGCAAATCTCGCAAAGCCCGAAATCTCGCGCAAAACGCCAAGTGCGTTGTGTGCACCGAGCACGCTCACGAAGCAGCGATCGTCGAGGGCGTGGCTGAAATCGCCGACGTCCCTGCCCGGCGCAAATTTCTTCCTTTATACGAGCGCAAATATAAGTTCGACATGAAGGCCATGAAGCAGGACATTCTCTCGATGAAAGAGCCCGTCTTTGCCGTGCGTCCGGGAGTCGTCTTCGGCCTCTGGGAGAAACACTTCGTGGGCAAGAGCACGCGCTGGAAGTTTGAATAAGCTATCCTATTCATCCGTGTCAGTCGATCTTCGTCTTCTGCTAGGAAAAGAATGAGCCCAAACTTTCGCGTCTTTGCCACTTGCGACATTGGAGAAGCCATCACTTTGCTGCGGGATCGCGGCTACGAGGTCGAAGTCTATGCCGAGCCCCAAGCCCCGCCGAAGAGCCTGATTATCGAGAAGGTGAAATCCGGCATCGATGGCCTGATCACCACGCTGCGCGATCCCATCGATGCCGAGATCTTCGAGGCCGGCAAGAGCACTTTGAAAGTGGTGGCACAATTCGCTGTGGGCTTTGACAACATCAATCGCGCCGACGCCAACGGCTTCAAGATTCCATTCACCAATACCGCTGATGTCTTAACCGAAGCCACCGCTGAGTTCGCTTTTTTCATGCTGGGGGTGCTCGCGCGTAAGATGTGGCCCGCCGAGCACCTCACGCGCGAAAATCAGTGGGGATACTGGCATCCTTACCTGCCGTTTCTTGGCGACGAAGTCACCGGCAAGACCATCGCCATCATCGGTACCGGCCGCATCGGCTTAGCGATGATCAAGAAATGCGCCGGCTTTGACATGAATATGCTGTGCTACGACCCGGCGTATGAGAATCACGATTACATGCGCGCCATTCAAGAAAACATGGACCTGCGCCACGCCCGGGGCATTTCCAGAGAAAAAAACTGGATCAAATATGTGCCGTTTGAAGAGGCGCTCCGCCTTGCCGATTTCGTCAGCGTGCACGTGCCGCTGCTGCGCCCCGGCGAAAGTGATACGCCGACGTATCATTTGTTCAACGAAAAGACTTTGAAGTTGATGAAGCCAACTTCCTATCTGATTAACGACTCTCGCGGTCCGGTAATCGATGAAATCGCCCTCGCGAAAGCCCTGCGCGAAAACTGGATTGCAGGCGCCGCCCTCGATGTTTACGAAAAAGAACCGCTGCCCGCCGATTCACCATTGCGCGACCCCGCCATTGCCGATCGCTGCCGACTTTATCCACATTTCGCCAGCGCAGCGCGCATCACGCGCCTCTCCACCGACCCCGATAAGGGGATGGCCGGCCGCTGCCTGCACGGATTGATCGACGTTCTCGAAGGCAACTACGGTGGAGATCTTACCAAGATGCCATACGTTGTGAACAAGGAAGCGTTCGGGAAATAATACGGACGCGTAATGAGGTGTGAGCCTGCTCAAATGAACGTGGCTGTTTACGTTCCGACGAACGGAGCATTCATGATCAGCGGTGCGCATGTTGTTATCTACACGAAAGACTCGGAAGCCGACCGGGCGTTTTTTCGCGATGTGTTGAAGTTTCCCTCTGTCGATGCTGGCCACGGGTGGCTGATTTTCGCGCTGCCCCCATGCGAAGCCGCGTTCCACGATTCTGATAAGAACGACCAGCACGAGCTTTACCTGATGTGCGATGACATCGCAGCCTCATTGGAAGAGCTCAAGGCTAAGAAAGTGAAAGTCTCGGACGTCAACGAACAGCGGTGGGGAAGTGTTGCTACGCTCTATCTTCCCGGCGGCGGCAAGGTCGGAATTTACCAACCGAAGCATGCGAGTCCATTGCACCCCAACAGCAAGTAAACGTATGGGCGCCTGATAGACTGCACTGGGTTTCGATGTTCTCCGACCGCACCAACTGGAAACTAACGCGCAATCGCCTAACCCAGGCGCTCGAAGAAGCAACCTCGAGCCGTTCTCATATCCTCGATCTCGCGATCTCGAACCCGACGCGAGCCGGCTTGCAATATGACGATCACAAAATTCTGCAAGCGCTGGCCTCTCCCCAGGCCATGGATTACGATCCGCAGCCGAAAGGCCTGCCCAGCGCTCGCCGGGCAGTCGCTGATTATTACGAAAATCAGCACGGCATGCATCTCGATCCCGAGCGTGTAATCCTCACCACCAGTACCAGCGAAGGCTATTCGTTTGTCTTGCGCCTGCTTTGCAATCCCGGCGATGAATTGCTGGTTCCGAAGCCCAGCTATCCTTTATTCGAGTTTCTCGCCGACCTGCAGGACGTGAAACTCGTACCTTATCCTTTGATCTACGATCATGGCTGGCAAATGGATTTTCCCTCCCTACAGAAATCAGTTACCGAGCGCACCCGCGGAGTCGTGGTTGTGCATCCGAACAATCCCACCGGATCTTACGTGCATGCGCGGGAGCGGGAGTATCTTAACAATTTTTGCAGCGAACATAAGCTAGCGATTATCGCGGACGAAGTTTTTCTCGACTACGCTCACGATCAATCTCGCCAACCAAGTTTCGCCGCCAACGAAGACGTGCTGACTTTCGCGCTGAGCGGAGTTTCGAAAATCTCAGCCTTACCGCAAATGAAGGTGGCGTGGGTCGCAACCGCAGGACCTGCAGCCGAAGTTCGTGAGGCGCTGGGCCGCCTGGAAATAATCGCCGACACCTATCTGTCAATTAATGCGCCCATCCAGTGGGCTCTTCCGACTTTGCTCGCGGAGCGAACAGGCATTCAGCAGCAACTGATCGAGCGTGTCCTCGATAATCTAAGCGAACTAGATCGCCGGTTGGCCGCGCAAAAGACTTGTCAGCGCTTGAATGTAGAAGCCGGATGGTACGCAGTCATGCGCGTGCCGGTAACTCAAACCGATGAAGAACTGGCGATCGACTTGCTGCGCCGCAAATCGGTTCTGGTGCATCCCGGCCACTTCTACGACTTCCCGAGCGATGGATATCTGGTGTTGAGCTTGATCGGAAAGAAAGGTGACTTTGCCGAGGCGGTGCAGCGAGTGCTGGAACTGGTCAATTCGTAGAGATGTCGCAAGCAACATCTTCACGGTGGATTTATCCCTTCACCAGAAACGGGTTGCTCTCCCTCTCCTCGCCAATCGTGGTTGTCGGACCGTGCCCGGGCACGACTACGGTGTCGTCCGGCAAAGCTAGCACCGTGCCATGCAGCGACTGCATAATTTTCTCCATCGATCCCCCGGGCAGGTCGGTGCGTCCAATCGACCCGGCAAACAGCGTGTCACCCGCAATCAAAGTTTTCTCAGCCGCGAAGTAAAGGCAGATGCTGCCTTCAGTGTGTCCCGGCGTGTGCAGAATGCTGGCCGAATGCGACCCGGCTTTCACGGTGTCACCGGTGTTAACGCTTTGATCGATCTCGACTGCACCCGGCGCTGCCATGCCGACCCAGGCGGCTTGAACATCCAGCAACTTGAGCAGCGCATAGTCATTTTGATTCAGCAAAATCGGTGCTCCAGTAGCGGCGCGCAGCTTCATCGCTCCTCCGACATGATCAATGTGCGCGTGGGTGATGACAATCTGCTTGACTCGTAGGATATGTTTGCGGAGCAGTGCGAGGACGTCCTCAATATCGTCGCCGGGGTCAATCACCATGGCCTCGTGCGTATTCTCGTCCCCGATGATCGAGCAGTTACATCGCAGCGGCCCCACGGGGAAAATTTCGTGGATCATTCTGCAATTGTAGCGAAATGTGGACGGAACGAATGAGAGCCGGGTGTCTGGCACCTCAGCCCCAAGAGTTTTTGTTATTCCGATCGAGCAGAAGAATCTCTTCTCGCTTGTGCCGGCCCGCCGAACGCACCTTCACACTGTTGTAGCAACATGAATTTGTCACCCTAACGGCAACATGAAAATGTCACCCTGGCGAAGCCAGGGTGTGTTGCAGGCGGGTGTCGCCGTAGTAAAGCGAGATACGCCCGTCGAGCGCCTGATAGACATGGACTTTGGCTCCGGCGAAGCTGAAGCGTTGGCCTTGCTGGGGGATAAGAGAACGCACCTTCACACTTGTCTTGGAGCCTCTTCGGCGAGACAATACGCCAACGCGCTTGGGGAGGTTTCTGTGGCCGCCAAATACCGTCAGCATGGATATCAGGACCGCGATCGCCAAGACCGTGACCGCGAAGCAAAGCCGCGCCCGGAGTCCGGAGAAAAGTCAGGAGAGAAGCCAGCTTCCACGCCGCTCGCAAGGCGCGACTACAGCATGGGTCCAAAGCCCGTTCACATGCCGGGGACACGCGCGGTTTCGCGCTGCGCGCAATGCGGCACCGTGCTGCAGGCGATTCCGTCTACCGGTCTATGCCCCAAGTGCGGCTTCGCGCTCCATTCTTGTAAGCAGTGTATGTATTTCGATCCCGGCAGCCGCTTCGAGTGCATGCAGCCGGTCGCGGAGCGCGTAGCCAAGAAAGACGCTCCCAACAATTGCTCTTTCTACGAAATCCGTGTTACCCGCGAGAAAGAGACCTCTACGCCGGCCAGTTTGCGCCCCAGCGACGCGCGCCAGGCATTTGAGAATCTATTCAAAAAGTGAGGTAGGCCGGACTTCGGACCTCAGACCTCAGACCTCGGACCCAGAATCGAGATTTCGGGAGCGGCGTTTCGAGCCGATCTTGCTGACGGCCGAGGTCTGCAGGTCGAAGTCGTTCTTACGGTTTCTGGGTGGGCCTAAGCAGAATCTCACTGACAAACGACTGGGGAGCCTGCGTCACCAGCATCGCCACCGCGTGCGCCACGTCTTCCGGTTGCAGCATCTTTGCTGGGTCTTTGCCAACGTGGGGACTAAGTTCCGTATTAACCGACCCGGGGCAGACCACGGCCACGCGGATGTTATAGCCCCGCAGTTCTTCCGCCAGGGAATAAGTCAGCCCGTTCAGCCCCCATTTTGAAGCAGCGTAAGCGGCGCCATTTGGCAAAGCGTTTTTCCCCGCCAGCGACGAAATATTAATAATGTGGCCAGAGCGGGCGCGCATCATCAGCGGCGCAAATGCGCGCGCCATATAGAAGACACCCCGCAAATTCGTGTTCAGAATCTGCTCCCAAGAGTCGGGAGCCAGTTCATGCAGGGGCCCGCCGAAGCCGCCGATGCCTGCATTGTTCACAAGAATATCCAGCCGCCCAAATGACGATTCCACGTGCGTGGCCGCTTCCTCGACCGACTCCAGACTGGTTACATCGCATGGAACTACCTCGGACTTGCCGCCCTCATTCGCGATGACCTGGGCCGTCGATTCGAGTGCGGTGAGAGTGCGTCCGGACAGCACTACCGTAGCACCCAGGCGTGACAATTCACGAGCAATGGCTGCGCCGATGCCTTTTCCAGCGCCAGTAACCACCGCTACCAGTCCGGTGAGGGAAGGCGTCCTACCGTCTGAAGAGGATGGGAAAGGCGTATTCATAGGACTTATTCCCGCGGTATTACAAGCAGACGGACAATGACCAAAATGGGACCATTCAGCCGCTGTCACCCACGCATCTTAGCAATAAAGGAGGGAACGCCGGGGAAGTTACTTGCCTTCGGAGAAACTGATACTTATAATCCGGCAACCGGGAATGAAGGGTCTGTCGCTTCTGCATCCAAGAATCTAACCTGGTTTTCCGGTTGAGCTGGAAGGGGCGGCGAAGCTGGCTCAAGAGAATTTCGAGTAAAATGAGCGGTTCCAATCTGGGACACAGCCAGAGAGTAACCAAAATTTCGTTTCCCGAAACTGCACCTTCCGGGCGATCCGTCGTAAAGATGCCTCAGGATGTTTCATTTCGGATCATTTAAATTTCCGACGATTCAAGGAGCCATACTGATGAATAAGATTCTGGTGACGGTTGTGCTTGGGGTTGCACTGGCGGGAGCCGAGGCCGTGGCGCAGTCCGCACAGCCGCAGGGGCAAGCGGCACCCGCAGCGCCGGCAGCGGCCTCGCAAGCCCCGGTTATTAAGGATCCTGCCGAATACAACGCCTATGTCGGTGCTATCAAAGCGCCAGACCCTGCAGCCCAGATCAGCGGCCTCGAGGCCTTTCTCACGCAGTATCCCAATAGCGTTATGAAGACGGCCGCTCTGCAGACCTTAATGCAGGATTACCAGCAGACCAACAACCAGCAAAAAACCGTCGACACCGCCGCCAAACTGGTCGCAGCGGATTCCTGCAACGTGCGCGGACTGGCTCTCCTGGCCTATTTCAAGCGCCTCCAGGCCCAGGGCGGAGCTGCCAATGCTACAGAGCTGTTGGCCGACGCCAAGAAGTACGGCCAGCAAGGACTGGATTGTTTGCCCAAGTTTGCCAAGCAGGACAATACCTCGGACGCCGACTTTCAGAAGATGAAGGGCGAGATGAGTGCGATCTTCAACTCCGCTCTCGGCATCGCCGACCTCACTGCCAAGGATTATGACGATGCCCGCAAAGAGCTGCGGGTCGCGGCGGACGCCACTCCCACCGATTTCAGCGTGGTTTATCCGTTGGCCCTGGCCTATGCTGGCCCCACTCCGCCTGACCCGAAGTTTCCTCCCGATTCCATCAACTCGATTTGGTTCGCGGCGCGAGCCTCAGTGGTCGCGCCCACCCCGCCGTATCAGCAGCAGATCGAAAAATACGCCAAGAATCAATACATGAAGTACCACGGCGGCGACGACGGCTGGACCGACTTTCTCGCGCAGGCCAAGGCCAATCCGACTCAGCCCGCCGGACTGACAATCAAGCCCGCGCCCAGCCCCGCTGACCAGGTTCACACCATGGTCACTTCCAAGAAGCCGGAAGACATGAACTTCGCGGAGTGGCAGTTCGTTTTTACCAACGGCTCCAAGGAAGATCAGGACGTGGTCTGGAATGCCATCAAGGGCAAAGCGGTGCAGATGAACGGCACCGTGATCAAAGCGACGGCTACCGAGTTTGATCTGGCAGGCAGCTCGGATGATATCGACGCGAAAAAGGCAGATATCACCCTCACCTTTGAAGACAAAGTTCCGCTGCGGCTGATCCCAAAGGAAAACGCCAGCCTGGACTTCCAAGGCGAGCCGGCATCTTATACTCCGAGCCCGTTCATGATGGTGATGGAGAAAGGGAAGTTGCTGAAGGCCGCGACGCCGGTCAAGCCGCCGGTCCACCACAAGACGGCCCCGCAGTAGTCGAGACCTTTAACTCCAAAAACCACGGCAGCCTGCAAGGGCTGCCGTGGTTTTTGCTTTGAAGGGGCTTCAAGCCGCGCCGTAATCTGGCTCAAAATCAACGCTGGCTTTAGCCGAGGGGGTTGGAAAAGGGCAACAAAGCCGCCGAGCTGAGGGCGGGAATCTTTATCGCCCCTAGCGCGCCGCCTTCTTATCCATAGTCGCTGGCCGTGCGCTCCTGGGCGGACGCTTCCCTCCATCGCGCAATTGGCGGACATCAATCTTCAACTCGTTGAGCGTGCGGCTCAGCGTGTTGCGGTGCATGCCCAGTTCGCGCGCGGCGCGGCACTGGTTGCCTTTATTCTCCTGCAGCACGGTGAGAATAAATCGCTTCTTGAACTCCCGCATCCCTTCGGAGTACAGAATGTTGCTCTTGTACATCTGAAGAATAAGTGCCTCTAGTTGATCTTTCACGATGTGTCTCTCTTCTCTTCGCTTTTCGCGTTATGTCTAAATGCCTTATTTCCGGGAACCGGCAGCCGTTCCCGGCAAATCTTTCGGAGCGCGACGCAAGAAATCCAACCCCTCGTTGAAGCGAGCCCGAAATGTTGTCGGCGCCACCCAGATAGCCGCCCTTCCTACAACCAAAAAATACGGCGCCAACTCGGACTTTTCCAACAACTGCGAGGTCGGAGTGAAGGCCGTTAATCCCATCAGGATCACCGTCACGATCAGCCCGCCCTTGACCAATCCCAACAACGAACCCAAAAAACGATCGAAGCCGCTCAGCCCAGCTTCTTTCATCAGTTTGCGCGCGATTCTTCCGGCAATCCCGAAGAGAATCAAGACCGCAAAAAATATGATGAGAAAGCCGAGAATCTGGGCCGCCAACTCCGACTTTAGAAAAGACGTAAACCATGCCGCCAGACGCGGATACTGCCAGGCGGCCACAATATACCCGACAACCAAACCAGCCATTCCAAAAGCCTCTGCGAAGAAGCCGTGCGTGGCTGCCAACACAACGTTCAGCAGGATGACGGCAAGAATCACCCAATCCACCGCGGTCATGCCGTGCTCCTGCCAGCTTTCACGCGGGTAAACTTTCCGCGCTCATTACACATCCAGGGGATGCCCCGTGATCTGGAGATAGGCTTCCAGATACTTCTCGCTGGTCCGGTTCGCGACCTCGGCCGGCAAAGCGGGCGCAGGTGGCTGCTTGTTCCAGCGAATCTCCTCCAGATAGTCGCGAACATATTGCTTGTCGTAGGACTCCTGCGCCTTTCCCGGTGCGTATTTATCGGCCGGCCAGAAGCGCGAGGAATCCGGCGTCAGTACCTCATCAGCCAGCGTGATCCCCTTGGGCGTGCGTCCAAACTCGAACTTGGTATCGGCGATGATGATACCGCGCTGGCGAGCATAAGCCGCAGCCTTCGTGTAAATGCGCAAGGAGATTTCGCGCAGATGGCTGGCTGCCTCGCTGCCTACAATCTCGCACATCTTTGCGAAGGAAATATTCTCGTCGTGCCCACTCACTGCTTTCGTGGCCGGAGTGAAAATGGGCTGCGGCAATGCTTCCGATTCGCGCAGGCCAGCGGGCAGATCGATGCCGCAGACTTTTCCGCTCGACTGATATTCCTTCCACGCCGACCCCGAAATGTATCCGCGCACCACGCACTCCACGGGGAACATCTCGGCGCGTCGCACCACCATCGAGCGTCCCCGTAGCTGCTCGGCATACTTCTGCAGGGCCGCCGGATACTGCTTCACATCGGCGGTGATGACGTGGTTGGGAACCATGTCACAAAGAAAAGTGAACCAGAACAAAGAAATCTGGGTCAGCACGCTTCCCTTATGCGGGATGCCGGTGGCGAGCACATAGTCGAAAGCCGAAACGCGATCGGTGGCGACGAACAGCAGGTGCTCGGCGTCGATCTGGTAAACATCTCGCACCTTGCCGCTGGCGTGAAGTTGGAGTTCCGGGAAGTCAGTCTGCAATACGACGGGATCAAGAAGTTCAGAGTTCATGTTTGAAATTTTACAGGTAAGGAGCGAGGCGTATTTTAGCCCCTCAGAATTTTTTGTCAACGGCAGAGATCAGAACTCTGGAGGATGTCCGTAACTCATTGAACAGCGAAGCGTTGGAAGCAAGGAAGGTCGGAGAAATCAGTGGAGTAGATAGTTTCAGCCCGAGCGTTGTGGAAAAACTGAGGATGAGCGTGGATATCGCGGACGTTGGCGACCTTTCGCAGGTCAGGGCTTGATGCTAGTTTCCGCAGGTGTCCGTGATCTAACTAAGCCGCCCCGAACCTCACGGATACTAATTTCGATACTCCCGGCTCCTGCATGGTTACGCCGTAAAGTACCGGGGCGATGCTCATCGTTTTTTTGCTGTGCGTGATAAGCACGAACTGCGTCTTGATGCTCATCTCCCGCACCAGTTCGGTGAAGCGGCCGATATTGGCCTCGTCCAGCGGCGCATCGACTTCATCCAGAATGCAGAACGGACTGGGCGTGTACTGGAAGATCCCGACCAGCAACGACAAAGCCGTCAGCGCCTTTTCGCCGCCGGAGAGCAGCAACACACTCTGCAACCGCTTGCCGGGGGGCGAAGCCACCACATCGATACCGCTCTCTGCGGAATTTTCCTCGTCGGTGAGCTTCATAAAGGCGTGCCCGCCGCCAAAAAGTTTCTTGAAAGTAGCCTGGAAATTCTCGTTGATCCTGCTAAAAGCTTCCTGAAATTTCTGTCGCGAGACTTCGTCAATTTCGCGGATGGTCGCGGTGGTGTTTTCAATCGAAGAAATCAGGTCCTTTCGCTGGCCGTCGAGGAAGCCATGGCGCTCGGCGCTCTCGCGGTATTCCTCCAGCGCCATCATGTTCACGGGACCCATGCCATCGAGCTTCGTGCGCATCTCGCGATAGGATTGATCGCACGCCGCAAGCTCGTTGCTGACGAGCCGCGCCAGCGTTGTGTCGGACAACAATGTGGCGCGCTCGATACCAAGTTCATTCAGGCAGGTTTCCGCCATGTACATGCCATCGGCTTGCAGCTTCGCCGCGGCCGCCTGCAATTCGCCGCGCCGGTCGCGCGCCTGATCGAGCAGTTGGCGCGCGCTCTTGAGCAGTTCATCGATTTCCGAGAGCCGCGCCCGCAGTTGGTCTTTTTCAAATTGGAGCAAGCCTTCCCGCGCCTGGCCAGCGTTACGCTCAGCTTCGAAGTCGGCAACATGCTGTTCGAGCTGAAGATTCTCCACCTCGCGTTGCAGCTTCTCGGCAGCCGCGCCTTCAATCTGCGAAGCCAGCGCCTGCAGGCGTTCGCTCATCTCGCGGAATAAAGAATCGATGCGCCCCAGCACCGCCGTTGCCGACCGATGACGCTCCTCCAACGCCGCAACCCGCGCCACTCGCTGCGAACTGGCCTGCGCCGCGTCTTCACGGCGCAATCGCACCGCGCTTAAAGATTCCTGGGCTGATGCGATTTGCAACTCCAGCCGCGCGCGCGTCTCTTCCAGCGCAGCGATCTCTGCCAGCCGCGCAGAAACGATTGCTTTCTGGTCGGCGCGCTCCGCCGCCAGCCGCCGCAACTCCGCTTGCGAAATGCCCAGGCGTTCACGAACCCGTTCCATCTCAGAATCGATTTGCCGCAGCATGTGGCCCGACGTCATCGAGTGATGCTCGGCCTCGCGCTTCTCGCCCTCAAGCCTCTCCAGCAGGGAACTGAGATCCTTAATCTCACGTCCCAAGGTGAGCACCCGCATCTCTTCGTCGCGCAGAGCGCGCTCCAGGTCTTCCATCTGTCGGGTGACTTCGCGCAGCTCGCGCTTCATCGAAAGCGGCCCTTCGGCGCGCTGCTTGCCGCCGGTCACTGTCACATTGTGAAAACATTCTCCGGACTGCGACAGGAAAAACGCGTCTGGATTTTCCAGTGCGAGCCCTCGGGCAGTGTCGGAGCCTGGAACAATGTAGCCGTCGCGCAACTTCGGCAGAATCACTTCCAACGACTTCCCAAAGCCATTCAGCACCCGAATCGTATTTTTCAGCGGCACAATCGAAGCCGTCGGTGGAGCGCAATGCGCTGCCTCGTCCAGGATGAATGAGAACTTCGCCTGGGAGTCTTCGGGATGAACCAGAAAGGTCGCGCGGCCATCCACATCGCTGCGCAATAAACGAAGTCCTTCGTCGGCAGCGTCCCAGGACTTAACGACAATGTAATTCAGTTCGTCACGAAGAAAATCTTCCACCACGCGCTCGAAGCGGGGCTCTACTTCAAGGAAATCCGCCAGCACGCCGACGGGCGCCAATCCGCTCTGCATCACTCCCGACTGAAAGAGCCGGCGAACGGATTCGGTCGAATAGCCGTGCTCGGCGATCACGGCCTCCAAGGAACCTTTTTTCCCGAGCGCCGTAGCGTATTCCGCGCGTAGCACGTCGAGATGGGTCTTAGACTTGGTTTCAGCAAGCCGTTTGCTCTCGATCAGACGGCGAAGTTGGCTGATCTCCTCGCTGATCCCAGTCACGCGCTGCGTAACCGTTTCAAACTCCAACGCCAGTTGCCCGCGCTGCCCGCCAAACGCTTCGACCTGCACATTGGCGTTGCTGATTTCTGTCTGCAGACGCGCCGTTTCGCGATCCGCGCCGGCCAACCGCTCTTCGGCTTGAGCTAATTGATTGCGCAGGCGTGACGCCGAAGAAACGGTGTCAAAAACCGCGACGCGAGATTCTTCCTGCTGAAGTTCAAGCTCCGCCAACGCGGTTGCGGCGGCAGCGGCTTCCTGCTGCGACAACTCCAGTTCGTGCTGCGCTGCGGCCAGATCGGCCGCCGCCGATTCGAGCACCTGACGATTGGAGTCGCGCTCTGCCTCAAGCGAACTTAAGCGATGACGCGCCTGTGCCAACTCTGCTTCCGCCGACGCGGACCGCACCACTAATTCCGCGCAGCGCTCTTCGTTGTGCCGCCGGCGTGCGTGGGCGCGATCGATCTCCATCGCCAGCTGGCTCAGCCGGTCCCGATTCTCGCGCAACTCCGTCTCGATGGCGTAACCGCGTTCGGTGCCTTCACTGTGCTCCAACTCGAGTTGCTGCACCGCCTCCGTGCGGTGCTGCATGTCTTCAGCAAGAGCATTCAGCTGCGTGTCGATCTCGGCGCTCTCCCGGTCGATCGCGGCAAACTTACTAGCCAGTACGACGCGCAACTGCGCACGCATTTCATCGCGCAGCCTGGCATAGCGCTCAGCCTTGGCCGCCTGCCTCTTCAACGAATTCATCTGCCGCGTTACTTCTTCGAAAATGTCATTCACACGGGCAAGATTGAGCCTGGCATCTTCCAGCCGAGCCTCGGCAAGCCTCTTTTTGGTTTTGAATTTGGTGATCCCGGCCGCCTCTTCAAGAATGGCCCGGCGGTCTGTCGGACGGCTGCTCAGAATCTGCCCAATGCGCCCTTGTTCGATCAGCGCGTAAGTCTCCGGCCCAAGCCCGGTGCCCATGAAGAGTTCCTGAATGTCGCGCAGCCGGCACAGCTTGCCATTCAGCAAGTATTCGCTATCGCCGGAGCGAAACAGCCGTCGCGTGACCACAATTTCTCCAGCATGAAATTGTTGCTGGTTGAATTTGCGCCGGCGAATCTTCAGCACCACTTGCGGTGCGCCGCTCACAGCCGCCGAAGACGCGACCGGTCCGACCCCGTGCACCGGCAGCGCAAACACCGGTTCATCGTCGGGGAAGGCAACCGCCAATGTATTTACTTGCGAGCGCGCGACCTCAACTTCTTCAGTCTTACCGGGCTGCGCGTCTTCCACGGCTCGTTCCGTCTCTTTCGTAGCGTGCGCCCGAATGGCAGTTTCGTCCCAATCGTCGGCTGGGCGTCTCAATAACTCTGCGCCGACGGGAAGCTCTTCCTGAATGTCGATCTCGGTCGGAGCGCTGGCGTCCGTGCCGGGATACTGCTCCGGATCGATCAGCGTCAGCGAGACCTCGGCCATGCCGGTAGGCTTGCGATCGCGGGTGCCGGCGAAGATCACATCTTCCATGCGCGAGCCGCGCAACGTCTTCGCCGACTGCTCGCCCAGCACCCACGAAATCGCGTCGGCAATATTGGACTTGCCGCAGCCGTTGGGCCCGATGATGGCGGCGATTCCGTCCCCGTGAAACTTGAGGTCGGTGCGATCGCAAAACGATTTGAAACCGAGAATCTGTAGCCGCTTCAGTTTAAGCAACGTAAACTCCTTGCTGTAGCCAGTGGCCAGTTGTCAGTGGCCCAGTTCGAGATTGTCTTGCGTCCGAGCCTGTTTACCACACAGATACCCTTGTCTTCGGCAAAATGCTGCGTTCGGTTCAACACCGTCCCAGGCTGGATCAGGCGGGCACAAATTTAAGCAACTGTAACGGTGAAATGGTGCCGGGGTCAAGCAATATAACACCATATATTGTATGGCCTTACGCACCAGCGCTTTGGGTTGCACACACATTGCAGCAGGTGGTCAGTGCATGGACGGGAAACGTTCGAGGCGGGAGACGCGCGAGAGCACAATCATGGTAGCGCAATGGAGAGAAGGAAACAACTGTACCGAGGCGTTCGCGTAAACCTTGACAGTGCGATTCCTCTGCCGTTGCGCTGCGAAAGTTAATCGCCTTACTGCGCACTGCGATACAATCCGTCCGGCATGATTACCTGCTCCGCCTGCGGGGCTCCAGCTTTAGAGAACGTCCGTTTTTGTTCCTCCTGCGGACGCGCTATCGCCTCCCTAGACGGCCCGACGCTGCAGCCCGATCCAACTGCCGGGGCCCGTGCCCCTAGCTCGCACCCGGCATGCAACGGCGGATTCGCGCCCGGGATCGTTCTCGCCGAACGATACCGCATCGTTTCTCTGCTGGGCCGTGGCGGCATGGGCGAGGTTTACCGGGCTGAGGATCTCAAGCTGGGCAATGTTGTAGCTCTGAAGTTTCTTCCCGCCTCGCTACAAAAAGATGCGGTGGCTCTTGCCGGATTTCACGCCGAAGTCCGCAACGCCCGCCAGGTTTCGCACCCCAATGTTTGTCGCGTCTACGACATTGGCGAAGTAAACGGACAGCACTTCCTCACCATGGAGTACATCGACGGCGAGGACCTTGCCTCTCTCTTGCGCCGCATCGGCCGCCTGCCCCCGGACAAGGCTCTCGAGGCGGCTCACCAAATTTGTGCCGGCCTCGCCGCCGCCCACGATTGCGGTTTGTTGCATCGCGATCTGAAGCCCGCCAACATCATGCTCGATGGACGAGGCCGCGTACGCATCACCGACTTCGGGCTTGCCCTCAGCAGCGACGACGCCCACGGCCGAAGCGAAACCGCAGGCACGCCCGCCTACATGGCTCCAGAGCAAATTGCAAAGGGCGAAGCCAGCGTGCGCAGTGATATCTACTCGCTGGGGCTCGTCTTGTACGAGCTGTTCACCGGACGCCTTCCTTACCAAGCAACCACCCCAATCGAGTGGCGGCGCGCGCATCTGGAAACTTCCCCCCGAACACCCTCGTCAGTGGTCAAGGACATTGATCCAGTCGTAGAAAAAGCTATCCTGCGCTGTCTGCAGAAAGATTCCGCGCAGCGGCCGTTTTCGGTACGCCAGGTAGCGGCTGCGTTTCCGGGAGGCGATCCACTCGCCGCCGCCTTGGCGGCAGGTGAAACGCCGTCGCCCGAGATGGTCGCGGCGTCGGGGGAAACCGAAGGCCTGCGTCCCGTGGTGGCTTGGTCTGTTCTGGCAGCAGTCATTGTGGCAATCACGGTCGTGATTCTGTTGAGTGCACAAAACATGCTTTACCGGCGGGTGCCTTTGGAAAAACCTCCGGAAGCACTGGCCGAGCACGCGCGGGATGTTCTTCAAAGCCTGGGGTATGCCGAGCCGCCGGCGGACACTGCTATGGGTTTTTTTGCGGGGAAAGACTTTCTACGTTATATCGCGGGACACGACAGGTCAAAGACGCGATGGGACAACCTCGAAACCGGGGCGTTCGTGTTTTGGTATCGTGGCAGCCCCCGTCCGCTTGCGGCTGGAAACATCTTCGCGCCTGCACCCATAGTGGGATCGGTCTGGACGAACGACCCCCCGCTCGACGTGTCCGGGATGACGCTGGTCCAGCTCAATCCGCGCGGTCGCCTCACACAGTTGATCGCAGTTCCTTCGCAGGTTGAGGAGCCGGTAAGCAAGGTGCGTCTGCCTGATTGGGCGCCCTTGTTCTCCGCCGCGGGACTTGATCTTTCCAAATGGCCGCCAACAGAACCGGCGTGGACTCCTCCTACTTATAGCGACTCCCGCGCGGCGTGGACGGGATCGCTGGCAGAGCGACCCAATATCCCCATGCGGATTGAGGCGGCCGCATACCGGGGCAAGCCCGTTTATTTCGAGTTGATTGGACCTTGGAACCGCCCCAGTCGCATGGAGCCATATCATGAAACTGCCGGCGAACGGGTATTTCTCGCGATTTTCATCACCCTGTTTCTTGCCGTGCTCGTGGGTAGCGCAATCCTCGCCCGAAGGAACCTGCGCCTTGGCCGCGGCGATCGCCGGGGGGCATTCCATGTGGCGGTCTTTGTGTTTGTCGCTTGGACGGCGGCTTGGTTTTTCGGCGCGCATCACGTCCCGAGTTTTGCCGAGGTCACGCTCTTCATCGAATTCTTGGTCTGGGGGTGCGGTTGGTCCGGCTTCACGTGGCTTCTCTACATTGCCCTTGAACCCTACGTGCGTCGCCGCTGGCCTGCCACACTCGTCTCCTGGAGTCGCTTGCTGGGGGGGGATGTTAGGGATCCACTAGTGGGGCGTGATGTCCTTGTGGGTTGTCTTCTATGTTCGTCCACGACCGTTCTTGGAAGCTTACTGTGGTTCGTTCCCGTTTGGCTCGGCTATCCTCCGGCCCAGCCGGGCAGGGGTCCCGATTGGCAGTTTCTGGGTGCGCGTACGATGATTGCCGACATTTCGCAAATCATGATGGGTGCGCCTATTTTCTGGCTTGCGGCTCTGTTTGTCCTGGTTCTTCTCCGGGCGTTGCTGCGCAAGCAGTCGGCGGCAGCGGTCGTATGGGTTATTTTGTTCACTGTCTTCTCCACAGCGCAGTCCCAGTTCGCTCCCTCTGCAGTAGCCGGTGCGCTGATTTTTTTTGGTCTGGCAGTGGTTTGTCTGATCCGCTTCGGCCTGCTGACTCTAGTTACTAATTTCGTCTTCTATTATGTACTCGGGCACTATCCTCTAACGATTCAGGGTTCGGCGTGGTATGCGGGCATCAGTCTTGCGGCAATCCTTTTCATGGCCGCGATAGCGGCCTATGCCTTCTACACCTCCCTGGGCGGCCAGTCGCTCTTCGGAGGTGCTGTTCTGGAGGAGTGAAGAAATTGTGGGGACGGGCGCTTCGCCCGTCCCGCGGAGTGCAGCGAGGGTTCTCGCTACTGCTCATAAGCCCCGATATTAATCTGCCCGCTGCTGATGCGTGGATTACCGGCATAGTCAGTGCTGCCGTAAATCGAGTTCCCGCCGCCGCAGTAACCCACGCTGCAACTCAGGCTCGTGCTGCCGGCATTGATGGCAGGCGAACCGGAGGTCACATCAAGATTCGGAGGCGTTGAACCTATATTGACGAAATCAGGATTGGCATTCGGTGAGTCGGCATCTTCTCCGCTGCCGGACTGATAGGCGGCATAGGTCTTGTAATTGTATTTCGCTCCCCAGTCAATCGATGTCCCCTGCACGTAGCCCGCTGTTGAATAGTAGAGATTCCAGTTAGCCGTCGCAGTGGAGCCGCTGACGTAGCTGTAAATCCAGACATTCTGTGTACCCGCGTACACGATATTATTCTCGAAGATATTTCCATTGCTGGGCGGGGCATTGTGCTGGATCTGAAATTCCGCGCCCTGGTTCTTGACGTTGTTGTTGTATAGCGTGTTGTTGACGATCACAACGTGGTCGCTGCCGCCGACACCACTGGCATAGCCTCCAATGGAAATCGCCACTGCGTTGGCGTCGTAGAACAGATTGTTGCGTATGGTGACGTAGCTGGCAGTCGTGTCCTTTGTGCTCGCTCGCAGCCTCCATATTCAGGTCGCAATTGTAGACGGTATTGCGTTCGAAGATGACGTAAGCGCAGCCATCGCAATAGAGCCCGTCAGCATCGTACTGATTTCCCTCGCCCGGATTGTGAATTCCGCTGATGTTGTAGACCGTGTTGCCGCTGATCTCGCCGTACTTCGCCTGGTCGTAGCCCGTCGGCCCTACTTTCTCGAATCCGATTGCGTCGATGCCGATGTTGTCGTTGTCGTGCACGATGTTGTTGGTGATGGAAAAATAGGTTACGTTGCCATCCACGTTTACCGATTCGCTCTGGCCGGTCTTCAGGCTATAAACCTGATTGCCGCTGATGGTTAGGTTCGTGATGGGAGTGCTCGACGTGCCATACACGGCGATGCCAAAGGCATTGCCACTTTTCTCGGACGTTGTGGTGATGTTGTGCACCAGGTTGTTGAGCAACTGCACTCCGTTGCCGGAGCCAGTGACCCAGATGCCCGCTGGCGTCAGGCTCGAGTTGCTGGTGGTGTAATTGCGAATTTCAAATCCGCTCACCGTGATGTAGCTCTGGTTCACGATGTTGATCAGGCCTTGCGTGCCGCTCACGGCGAGCCCGGTCCCATCGATCACCGCGGTTTGTCCCAGATAGTTTTCGAAAGTGATGTAGTTCGACGCGGTCCCTGACTTGGGAAAGCTTACCGATTCGTTATATACGCCCGCTTCGACGTGGACGGTCGCTCCCGCCGAAACCGAATTGGCGGCATGCTGAATCGTGAGCCAGGGCGCAGTGTAGCTGCCCGAGTTAGTGTCTTTGCCGCTCTTGGACACATAGTAGGTTGATCCGGATTGCGCGAGCAGTGAGGTTGCGGTGAAAACTAAGACGAGAGAGAGTCTCGAAAGCGATGCCATGTCCAATCTCCTTTTTCGGTTGTTTGTGTTTGAAAACCGGAAGATCGCGGCGATTTACGGAGTCGCCGGGTCCTCAAAAGCCCGCCCGCAGCAAAGCCTAGGCGCTTTGCGTTTGGTTGTCAATAGTTACGTTTGATTTCGATTGCTGGAATGTACTACCGGTATTGCAATAGGACAGGCCCAGGAAGAGCAGGCGGTCAGGGATCCGGAGTTAAGCCGGCGGCCTCAAGTGCGGGGGTGATTTTAGAGGCTTGCGCGTCCTTCGATGAGAGCGACGCGATAACAATTCTTATGCATCTTGCGGCCCTTCGCATCCGTAACGCAACTTTCCGCCGGACAGGGCTTTTGGCAGATCGGGCAAATAGGCAGGGAAAGCTCCGGCGATTCAGAGGTCATTGTGCGAAAGTTAACAAGTAATTGGACCGATGTCTGTTCGGTAGATAACCACGATCCCTCATTCACTGACACTATGCCGAGCTATCGGGAGTTCGCGTACGGCGATCGGGAGGAATGGGAAATTGCAAACGCTGACGTAGCCGTTCGGTGTGTTCATGAAGGGCTGCTCTAAGTTCTTTAACGAGATTGGTCAGCTCAGGCGAATCGGACGTCGCCAGTGCACGCGAGCAAAGTTCGCGAATTCGATCTTCCAAGCGACTATACATAGAGACACTTCGAGTGGCTTCATTGTCTGTAGGAACAGGAAAGTGTTCGATACCGTACATACCGTACAGGAGCCTACTTTTTCCCTGATGGGTTGCGAGGCAGGCTGTCAATGCCGCTCGGGGCCGCTTTTACTGTCCTAGCTTCTCGAAAAAGCGACAAATTGTCTCAATCCCGTGGTGGAAGTTCGGGATATGAAACTTCTCGTTGGGAGCGTGCAGGTTGTCATCGGGCAGGCCAAAGCCCATCATCACGCTGGGAATTTTCAATCCCTGGTAAAAATCGTTGACGATAGGGATCGATCCGCCACTGCGAATAAAGACAGTTTCCTTCTTGAAGGTATCGTGCAACGCTTCAGTCGCAGCCTTGATGTAGGGATTATCGGTGCCCACAACGCAGGCCGGCCCTTTGCTGTGCACTTTGATCTTCGTCTCGATACCCTTCGGCGTGAGTTTTTTCACGAAGTTGGTATAACGTTTCAGGATGTCGTCCGGGTACTGGTTAGGCACGAGCCGCATGGAAACTTTGGCCGCAGCCCTGGCGGGAATCACAGTCTTGGCGCCGGCTGCGATAAACCCGCCCGGCATACCGTGGATTTCAAGTGTCGGCCGGGCCCAGGTGCGGTAGAGAACTGAATATCCCGGCTCGCCCGTGAGAACCTTCGATCCGACTTCCGTCTTGCGATAGTGCTCCTCGTTGAAAGGCAGACGCTTCCACGCTTTGAGTTCATCGTTACTCGGAGCCTTCACATCTTTATAAAAACCAGGAATCAGAATTTTGCCTTTCGCATCTTTCAGCTTGCTGATGATCTCGATGAGAGCGAAGAAAGGATTCGGCGCAGCTCCGCCGTACATTCCGGAGTGCAAATCGATTTTAGCGCCGACGGCCTCGATCTCGGTATAGAGCAGGCCGCGCAGCCCGACGCACAGCGTCGGGAGATTTGGCGCAAAAAGTTCCGTATCGCAGACGAGTGCGAAATCGGCTTTCAGCTTTGCTTTCTGTTTGCGCACATATTCGGCGATCGACTCGCCTCCCACTTCTTCCTCGCCTTCAAAGATTACTTTCACATTAATCGGTAACTTGCCGTCACCCGACCTCATAAGCGACTCGAGCGCCTTTACTTCCATCCACAACTGGCCTTTGTCGTCGACGGCGCCACGGGCATAAATATTGTTATTGCGTTCGGTCGGCTCGAAGGGCGGCGTATACCACTCATCCAGCGGGTCGGGAGGTTGCACGTCATAATGCGCGTAGCAAAGCGCGGCCGGCTTCCCCGTTGCGTGCAGCCAGTCGGCATAGATAAGAGGATGACCCTTGGTGGGAATGACCTCAACATTCTCCATGCCGATGCGGCGGAGTTCGTTGGCCACGAAATCAGCGGCCTTCTGCACATCCGACTTGTGCTCGTCGAGCGTGCTGACGCTAGGAATGCGAAGAAGGTCTTTGAGTTCGTTAAGAAAACGCTGTTGATTATTGCGGGCAAAATCTACTGCAGGAGAAGCCATAAATGATCCTTTCTTAACCACAACGGCGCGTCGGATGTGCTCCTAGAAACGCACCAGTATACCCGAAGGGTTTGGCACTTGTGGCGACGGGCTCTCTCGCCCGTCGCGCCAAGCAAATGTGCGGACAGCCGCCTCGGCTGTCCCGCTGAGCACAACGAGGCGTTCCGCTGCAACGCACGGTTTATTACGAGGCTGGCGGGTTGAATCGTGCCGACCAGAACGGCCGGAGATCATGACTGTACACCCCGTCGATGATGACTTCCGCCATCACCTGCGCCGTGATCGGCGCAAGCAGAATGCCGTCGCGATAGTGTCCTGTAGCAATGTAGTAGCCAGGGGTTTCAGTGGCGCCAAGAATGGGCAGAGCGTCCGGAGTTCCGGGGCGCAAGCCGGCCCAGTCTTCGAGAATTTTGGCGTTCTTGAGAGCCGGAACTAAGTCGATAGCGGCGCGATGCAGGCGCTGAATCGTGGCCGCGTCGGTGCGCTTGTCGAAGCCGGCCTCTTCGACC
Source organism: uncultured Acidobacteriaceae bacterium (assembly GCA_963789875.1). Taxonomy (GTDB): domain Bacteria; phylum Acidobacteriota; class Terriglobia; order Terriglobales; family Acidobacteriaceae; genus Sulfotelmatobacter. The sequence goes on from CAWBMI010000006.1 coordinate 651,075, forward strand.
GTGGTGCCAACGATGATACGTCCATCGCTGCGGGGGATGAGATAAATTTCTTGCGAACGGATCACGTGCCGCAGAAAATTCCGCGAAGGAGAAATCAGGCACAGCATTTGCCCCTTCACCGGCCGCGTAGGGAAGGCATGAGGCGCTATCTTGCCCGACCACGCACCCGCACAGTTGACGACCTTCGCCGCCAGGAACGAAGTTTTTTTTGTAACGATGCCGGCGACGCGACCCTCGGCAATATCAATCGCGCTGACCTCATCCCCGGAAGAAATATCGACTCCACGCCGCTTCGCCGTTTGAAAAGCGGCGGCGACGAGAGCCCGTGGATCGACACTGCGTTCTTTCAAATAAAAAGCCGGTTGACTCGGATCGCCCAGCCCAGGCTCGAGTTCAGCCAGAGGTGCGGGAAGCGACTCAGCCTCGGTAAAAACTGATGCATGTTCGAGCGAGGGAAAAACAATCGCTCCCTGATCGCGCAGGTCAACATTCAGACCCGACTCAACCTGCAGTTCATGGACGAATTCCGGATACATGCGCGCGCTGGCGGTCGCCAAGGGCTGAAGAGCGGCGGGCGTCTCGGTGCTGGCATCGACCAGCATGCCGCCCGCGGCATGGGAAGCTTCGCGTCCCGGTTCGCCGCGCTCGACGATGAGAACCCTCGCGCCTTTTTTTCGGAGCTCAATCGAGAGCGAAAGCCCGATGATGCCGCCCCCGATTATGGTCACGTCCCAACTCTTCATTCCCGCATTGTAAACGCGTGACCTTCGTAACCCTCCTGGCATACGACTCGTTATACGATCTGCCTCATCTGCAACCTATAATCCGGTCAAAGAGCAGTTCTCAGTTCTCAGTTGAAAAAGCTGAAGGCCCTAGTTTGTGACTGAAAACTGAAAACTGAGAACTGAGAACCGAGAACTGCCTTTAAGCCATGTCGAAATTCGGGAAAGATCATCGAAGCTATTCAGCAGCCGCTCCAATCTGGATTTACGGCCCATGGCTCGACTTAACCGTAGGCTGCGGAGCGTGGTCGCTCCCACTTTTGCTGCTGGCCTATTTCTCGATGGCTTCGAGCACCCGCGCCTGGGCTGTGATTTTTTATGGCTTGGCGTTGCTATTCAATTATCCGCACTACATGGCCACGATTTATCGCGCTTACCATCGCGCGGAAGATTTCCAGAAATATCGATTCTTCACGGTCTATACGACCGCGTTGATGCTGCTGACCGGCTTACTTTCGCACTTTTGGTTAAGCATTCTTCCGTGGATATTCACTGTGTATTTGACGTGGAGTCCGTGGCATTACAGCGGGCAGAATTATGGACTCTTCATGATGTTCGCGCGCCGCGCCGGAGCGAAACCTAGCGACTCCGAACGGCGCGCGCTTTACGGAGTCTTCATCGCATCCTACCTGATTCTTTTCCTCGGCTTTCACACCGGGGCGTCTTCGGACGCGCTGTTTCTTTCATTGGGAATTCCTTCGCTGGCCGCGCGCTGCGGACAGATCACGCTCGGCGCAATTTTCGTTGCGTTCTCGTTTTACGGTTGGTCAGGGCTGGCACGGGCTCTGGGCTGGCGAAAGCTGTTGCCCTGCCTGACTCTTTTCTCTTCGCAGTTCTTATGGTTTCTGCTGCCGGCGGCGATGTCCCTCATCAAAGGCATGGAAATTCCGCAAAGCCGATACAGTTCTGGCGTGCTGGCCGTAATGCACTCGGCGCAATATCTTTGGATCACGAGTTACTACGCTAAGCGGGAAGCGTCGGAATCTCAGGGCCGAAGCTGGCGTCCCTGGGCCTATTTTGCAGTGTTGGTTGTGGGTGGGATCGCTCTCTTTGTTCCCGGGCCATGGCTGGCGAGTAGAGTCTTCCATCATGATTTCACCGCCAGCTTTCTGATCTTTACCGCGCTGGTGAATCTGCACCACTTCATTCTTGATGGCGCCATCTGGAAGCTGCGCGATGGCCGCATCGCGTCGCTGCTGCTGAATTCGAGAGACCGTCTGGCGAATGCTGCGTCGGGCGCGGGGGGACGCGTGGCCGCAGCCTGGTCATGGTTGTGCGGAAGCAGCGCGAGCGCTGGCTGGCTGCGGATTAGTGCGGCGGTTCTGCTGCTCGCCTGGGGGACGGTTGATCAGGTGCGCCACTACCTTGCGCTCCGCTCTGAGGACGTAGAAGATCTGCAGCGGGCGGCATCCCTGGATTCGTTTGATAGTTCCGTGCAAGCGCGTTTGGGACATCGAGAGTTCGAGGACGGGCATCCTCAACAAGCTGAGGCCGCGTGGAGAAAGGCGATAGAGTCGAACCCCGCCGATCCGGCGCCGCGACAGGCACTGTTGAAGTTTCTCGTGGAGCAAAAGCGTTTTGACGAAGCTTTTACTCTTACGGAATCATCGTTGCGGTACGCTCCGCGAGATGCGAGTCTGTTGCTGGATCGCGGCCTTTTAGCGATGCGCTTCGGTCATCCCGATCAAGCCGTCGACGATTGGAACCACGCGATTGACCTCGATCCAAGTGACAGTTTCGCGCATCTCTATCTGGCCAACGAACTTGATCACGAAGGCAAGGTACATGGAGCCGCTGAGCACTACAAGATAGTTTTGGGCACGATTGCACAGCGGCCAGCGGTCGAGCGTCCCAAGCCGGAAGAGACGATCGCGATTGTGTTGCGCATGGCGGACTGCCAGGCACGCGACTCGCAAAACGCTCAGGCGATTCAGTCCTACAGATTGGCGGCGAAAATTGCGGCGCAGACGAATCAGAGCAAGTTGGGGAGCATCGCCACCGTGAATGAAGCGGCGCTGCAGGCGCAGGCCGGAAAATTGGGCGAGGCTCTGCAGCTTTATCAAAACGGATTACAGTTGGATGAGGCCACTGGCGACGGCACTGCGAGCGCCGAAGATTGGTTTACCTACGGCCGCTTTCTGGAGAGCGCCGGCTTCCCAGAGAGGCTGGCATATGCATGCTTTGTAAAATCTGCAAGTTTCGCACGCGCGCTGCCGGATGAATCGCAACGCCAGCTATTAACCGATGCGACGCGGATTGCCGAAAAACGAGTGGGAATTGAGGCTGCGGCTATCCGCCGCGATCCCGAAGCCGCGCTGCAGGAAGCTCAGACTTTGCGCCGGTAATGAAGGCTCATCCCCATTGGCGTCCTCTTAGAATGCAAGATTCGCGCACCCGCGAGATCATTGACACTACTGCTCCGGTGCTAAACAATTAATAGATCAGCAGTCAATCGATAGTGGAGGAAAGACATGCCAGACGAAGGCGAAACACATTTGGAACCGATAGAGCATCAATCGAACACTGGGAAGTGGATTCTGGTGATTCTGGGGATCCTTTTCGTCGTCGCCTCGGTTTACGGGTATGTGAGCACAAAGATGCGGGTCGATAAGTTGACCCAGGATCTTGGCAACAGTCAGGCTCAGGTGGCGGAGCTTAAAAGCCGCATGCAGAGCTCGGAGGCCTCCGAGGATGCGCTGGCACATCAAGTAGGGCTCACCAAGAAAGAGTTGGCGCAGCGCGCTGCCGAATTGCAGGCGCAGCAGCGGGCCGCGGAATCGCGTTTGGAGAGCGAAGCCAACCGGACTAAAGAGCAGATCGGCCAGGTGAGCGGGGAAGTGGCCGGCGTGAAAACTGACGTGGGCGGCGTGAAGACCGATGTGGCTTCAACCAAGGCCGCGCTCGAAGCCACCAACGCCAAGTTGCAGAGCGCAGTTGGCGACTTGGGGGTGCAGAGTGGTTTGATCGCCAATACCCGTGAAGATCTCGAAGTGCTGAAGCATAAAGGCGACCGCAACTACTATGAGTTCACTCTACTCAAAGGAGCGAAGCCGCAGCCGGTAGCTACCGTAAGTCTTCAATTGAAAAAAGCGGATGCCAAGCGCGGCAAGTACACCATGAACGTGACTGCCGACGACAAGACGATCGAGAAACGGGATCGCACTGTCGCGGAGCCTATTCAGTTCTATGCCGGGCGCCAGCACTTGCTCTTTGAGTTAGTAGTTTGGACCGTGGACAAGAATAAAGCTACGGGATATCTGAGCACGCCCAAAGGCGCGCCCACTCCGGTGACGGCCAATTGAACGGAGTGCTTTTCCCGGCGGGCGCGAATGTCGTACTGCAAATCGCACTGCGTACTGCGGTGATTTATTCAGTCGTGCTGATCGGGGTACGACTTAGCGGCAAGCGCGAAGTGGGGCAAATGACTCCGTTCGACTTGACGCTGTTGTTGCTACTTTCTAATTCCGTGCAAAACGCGATGACAGGCCCTGATACTTCGTTGATCGGCGGCATAGTCGCGGCTTCCACACTTTTGTTGTTGAATTACGTGATCGGTAACTACTCCGGACGCAATCGTGGTTTCCGCCGAGTCGTTCAGGGCGAGCCCAGCCTGCTCATTCATGATGGCAAGACCATCGAATCGCATATGGCGAGCGAGCATGTCAGCATGGACGAACTGGAGCGGGCGTTGCGTGAACACGGGATCGCGCACGTTCATGACGTCGCGCTGGCCGTGCTCGAGGTGGACGGTTCCATTAGTTGTATGAAATACGACGAGATCAAACCCGACGCGAATACACACCTGGTGCGGCGGAGATTTATCCAAAAAAAGCAGTAATCAACTAGTCGACCGGCACAAATTTAATACAAACTGGCTGTCCTACCTCGAGCACTTTACTTGTAGGAGTCAAGCGGCCGGTACTTTGGTCGATGCGAAAGACAACGAGGTTGCCCGAGTCCTGATTGGCCACGAACATCATCTTCCCGCTGGGATCAATCTGGAAATTGCGGGGAGTCTTACCCCGGGCTGGGGTGTATTCGACGAAAGTCAGGGTGCCGCGTTTGGCGTCGATGGCGAAGACTGCGATGCTGTCATGACCTCGATTCGAGGCATAGAGAAATCTTCCAGAGGGGTGAACTTCGATTTCGGCGTCTGTATTTTCGCCGGGGAAATCCTTCGGCAGAGTTGAAATGGTCTGTAACGAATGCAAGGTGCCGGCGTCGGTATCGTAGCTGAAAACCGAAACCGTCGAGGACATTTCATTGATCACATAGGCTAACTTGCCGTTGGGGTGAAAGGCGAAGTGCCGCGGACCGGCTCCTGGAGCGGCTTTAGCTATGTTGGGTTCTGGCGCGAGTGATCCCTTGCTGCTATCGAACTTGTAGACGAGCGTTTCGTCGAGACCGAGATCGTCTACGATGGCGAAACGGTCATCGGGAGACAGATCTATTGAGTGGGCGTGAGGGCCTTCCTGCCGCTTTGGATTCGTGCCGCGACCGGTGTGCTGTATAAACGCCGAAGCTTCACCGAGGCGTCCATCGTCGCCTACCGGAAATACTGCGATGCTGCCGCCGGTGTAGTTTGCAATCAGCGCATGCTTTCCGGTTTTATCCAGCGTGATGTAGCAAGGGTCTGCGCCTTTGGAGGCGACTTCATTCAGAAATGTCAACTTGCCCGTGGCGCGGTCGATGGCGAAGGAGCTTACTGCTCCACTCTTCTCACCTTTTTGTTCGCTCACTTCATTCACCGCATACAGGAAGCGATGGCTGGGATGAACCGAGAGGAAAGACGGATTGACCGTCTCTGCCGCCAGGCCGAGCGATGTTAGTTCGCCGCTGTCGGCGTTAAAGCGATAAGCGTAGATTCCTTTACTCTTACTGCCTTCCTTCGTGTAAGTGCCCACGTACATCAAGTACTCTTTGTGTTTGTCTCCGGCTGCAGCCTTAGCGCTCTTTGAGAAAACCACCGCGAGTGACATTGTTAGTAAGACTGCAATCAGTCTACGGGTATGTCGATTTTTAAGTACTCGAACGAACTTCATAAAGACGAGTGTCCTAGACTAGGGTTTATTGGTCAGTATCACGGGCACTGGCTGGTCGTAGGGCTGGACGATCACGCTTAGCGAACTGCGCTTATTAAAAGCGTCGAGAGTCACGGGGAAACTTACTATCACCGTTCGTCTTACCTCCTGACTTGGTTGCAGTTTATCCTCGGGAGCCAAGGCGGCCTGTGAGTTTGCCTTCAACGCAGGAAAGCCCTGATAGTAGCGGTCGAAGTCGACGGCGGAAACGGCGTCGGCCGATAGTTCCCCACCACTTGTGGTTAGCTTGCCTTCAATGCTATGCACCCAGAGAGACTTTTCGCCGGAGTTGTGCAGCGTAAAAGTAAGAGCAGTCAAAACAGCGCCTTGTTCCGGAATTTCTACCACAGTCACGTTGTCGAGAGATCCGGAGGCTTGTGGCTGAGCGCGTTGAAAAAATGAAAAGACACCGACAACGATCAGCACTCCAGCCAATGCGAAGAGCAGAATTTTGACCGGGGGCGAGTTCCGCTTGGCGGTACCGAATTCGTCGCCAATGTTGATGGTTGGCCCGCGCTGCGGCGTGGGAGGCGTGTTCGCGGGTGCGCCTTGGGCGACCGGATTTGCGGTCAGGGCAGGTTGCGGCGCGGGGTCGGGAACGAGATCAGACATATTATTATTTTGACGCCACTGGATTGTACTCCGAAGCCTGGAACTTAATTCCGTTCGTGCCTCATGGCCTTGACGAAGTTTTCCGGAGGCAGTGTATTCAGAACGTCGTTTCTAGTTAGCCAGGCGCGCCGCGCCTGCAGAATGCCGTAACGAATCTTGTCCAGGTGCGAAGTGTGGTGCGAATCGGTGTTGATCACGATCTTTACGCCGCGCTGCTTGGCCTGACGCAGGTGCACGTCGTTGAGATCGAGGCGGTCGGGGTAGGAGTTCAACTCCATTGCGACTTTGTGTCTTGCAGCCGAGGTCAGGATCGCATCCATGTCGAATTGGTAGGCATCGCGGCGAAGCTGCAGGCGGCCCGTGGGATGGCCGATGATTGACGTATTGGGATTTGCAATCGCTTGCAGGAGGCGATCGGTCATCTTGGCCGGTTCCTGATTGAAAACGGAGTGCACACTGGCGATAACCACGTCCATCTGGGCGAGGACGTCGTCGGAGAGATCCAGGTCGCCGTCGGCGAGAATGTCGACTTCAATTCCGGCAAAGATAGTGATGCCATCGATCTTATTATTGGCCTCGCGAATGCGCTGGATGTGCGCCACGGCGCGCTGATCATCGAGGCCGTTGGCGAAGGCCAGGTTCTTGGAATGGTCGGTAATGGCCATATACTTATAGCCGCGCGTTTTGGCGGCCTCGGCCATTTCTTCGATGGTGTTGCGGCCATCGGTTTCGACGGTGTGCATATGCACGTCGCCCTGAATGTCCTGCAGCGTGATCAGCGAGGGCAGCGTGTGTTTTTCGGCGGCGTCGATTTCACCTAGATTTTCTCGCAGCTCCGGAGGGATGTAATCGAGATTGAGCCTGGCGTAGATTTCTTCTTCGGTCTTGCCTGCGACCGGCTTTTCCGTTTTGAGATCGGCGAGGCTGTACTCGTTTAGCGTGTAGCCCATCTTCAGGGCACGCTGACGCAGGGCGACGTTGTGGGCTTTTGAGCCGGTGAAGTACTGCATGGCCGCGCCGAAAGATTCCGGGGGAAGCAGGCGAACATCGACCTGCATATCGTTGCGCAAGCGAAAGCTGATTTTGTTATCGCCTTGCGCCAGGATGTTCATGAGCGGTCCATATTGCGCAATGTATTGCACCGCCTTTTCGCGTTCAACATCGCTGCAACAGGTCCCGCCGGTTACCAGGATGTCGAGGTCGCCCACGGTTTCGCGGCCGCGGCGCAACGAACCTGCCGGCGTAATCTTATCGATACCGGGGAATTTCGCGAGATACTCAGTGAGCTTCGTGGCTTCCGCCTCGGCGGCGTCGATTAGGAAGCGTCCGGAGATGCGGCGATAGTCTTCAATCGCCTTGAGCAACTTTTGCTCGTGCTTCTCGCCCATCCGGGGCAGTGTGCGAATCATCCCCTCGCGAGCCAGTTTTTCAACGCCATCCACGTCGCACACATGGTAAGCGCTCCAGATCAGCGCAATCGTTTTCGGTCCCAGGCCCTGGATCTTCAATAGCTGAAGCATCGAGGGATGATATTTCTTGAGCAGTTCGGCCTGCATGCTGAGGCGGCCTTCTTTGAAGAGTTCCTGAAGGTTCAGCAGCATGCCTTTGCCGATCCCCGGAATCGCGAGGACCTTCTTGGGCTCTCCAATGATGTCTTTGATCTGGTCGGTCAGGTTTTCGATAGCCTGCGCGGCATTGCGGTAAGAGCGAATGCGGAAGGAATCGGCCGCATCGATTTCCAGAAGGTCGGCGGTTTCGTAGAGAACCGTGGCGATGGATTTATTGTCCAAGCACTAAGATTAAAACAAACGTGGAGAACACTGCCAAGGGGACAGGAGGAGGTTCAAGGGATCCCGATGTCCTCGATCTTCAACCTACAGTTTCAGGCGCTCTTCATAACATTGGCCGCCTGGGGACCTTTGGCGCCATCGGTAATCTCGAACTCAACGGGGTCACCCTCCTGCAGGCTCTTGTAGCCCTCGGAGGTAATCGCGCTGTAGTGCACAAAAACGTCGGGACCATCGGCGCGACCGATAAAGCCATAGCCTTTGGCGTTATTGAACCATTTCACGGTGCCTTTCAGTCGTTCCACGTAACCCCCTTCTTGCACGGCTTGCACTGGGGCCCGGCAAAAAAACGTGCCCGATTAAGATGCATTTTCGAGCGATTGGGATCGAGTGTCAAGGCGAAAGGGCTGCATACCACCGGTTCACAGACCTTAGGAGCCGTGTTCAAACTCAGTGCTAGATACTATTTTTCCCGTAGATGATGATCGAGCCAGAGTACGGAGGCGATCGTCTTGGCATCACGGATGGTTCCGTTGGAAACCATCGTTACCGCCGTTGAGAGCGCGACCATGCGGACGCGGATGAGTTCGTCCGGCTCTGGCTTGGCGACACCGGCGCGTAAGCCGGTGGCCATGTATACCGACATGGTTTCGGCGACGAACCCTGGGCTGGCGAAGAAGTGGAGAATCCGTCTCCAGTGCGCCGCGGTGTAGCCGGTTTCCTCCATGAGTTCGCGCTTGGCGGCTGGCAGAGCTTTTTCACCGGCATCGATGCGTCCGGCGGGAATCTCCCACAGATAGTCCTCGGCCGCGTGGCGATATTGGCGCTCCAGCAAAACGCGCGGCTCCGCCTGCGATTCATCGACCGCGAGCACTACAACCGAACCAGTATGATGAATGACATCGCGGCGGGCGCGAACGCCTCCCGGTTCCTGTACGTCGTCTTCGGTGACCCAAAAGACTGGTCCGCGATACACCACACGCGAAGAGAAAACTTTCACCTTGGACTTACTGGAGCGGGATTTGATTGCCTTCGACCTGCGTGCGGGAGATTTCGACATGTGAATAATATAGAACACCGGATTCGGCTTTCGACTTTTGGATCGTAGACCTCGGTGGCAACTTGTCGCTCGGATTAAACAGTGCCGCGGACTCTGCTATGCTGCCGGGCATGCCCGCGAAGTCGACCACCAAGGCGCGTATCGCGATCGTGGGTGCGGGAAATCTGGCGTCGGCGCTGGCCGTGACATTGCATCGGGCGGGATACGCGGTTAGCCCAATCATTTCGCGGAAGGGAAGCACATCGATGCGTAACGCGCGCCGGTTAGCTCGGGAGATTGGAGCAAAGGCCGCAGCGATGGACGGAAGCGGCACCCTTGAGGTGGACGCAGATGTGGTTTGGTTTTGCGTTCCAGACACGGCGACTGCGAGGGCGGCAGGAGATTTCTTACGCGCGACGGTTTGGGAGGTTGCGGATTGGAAGACGAAAATTGCGCTGCACTCCAGCGGCGTTCTTACCAGCGACGAGCTTGCGGCGCTACGGAATCAAGGCGCCGCGGTCGCGTCTGTGCATCCGTTGATGACTTTTGTGGAAGGTTCGCGGCCCGCCCTGGAGGGCGTTTCATTCGCTATCGAAGGAGACCCTGCTGCGCTACGCGTGACCCGGGGAATTGTTAAGAAAATCGGCGGACGATCCTATCCCATCAATAAAGAAGACAAGACTGCCTATCACGCGTGGGGAACTTTTGCGTCACCCCTACTGACAGCCTTGCTGGTTACTTGCGAGCAGGTGGCGGCTGCGGCTGGAGTGACACGAAAAGCTGCTCGGGAGAGGATGCTGCCGATGCTCAAGCAAACGCTGGGCAACTACGCGGCGTCCGAGGGGCTGGGAATTTTCAGCGGTCCGATGATTCGGGGAGACGCCGACACGATGAAGCGCCATCTACTGACGCTGCGTCGAATGCCGATTGCGCAGGAAGTTTACGTTTCTTTGTCTCGGGCGGCACTGGCTTATCTGCCAGGAAAGAATAAAAAAATCTTGGAGAAAGAGCTGAGATTATCGCGGCGGAGCAGAACAAAACCGTAATTCCTCGGGCCTCCGCCACCGCTGGCGCAGAGCCAGCGCAAGCAATATCACCACGATAAAAGGAAAAGTCGAAGCGGTGCGGACGGGCAAGATGAAGACTGCTTTGGAGTAAAAGAATTCCGGGCGGAGGAACGGCCGCAAGATCACTAATCCCAGGGCTGCGGCCCATGGCCATAGAAGAAGCCCAACTCCGATTGCAAGTAGGGTACGAAACATGCGGTTCGATCGCCGCGCATGCTCGCGCTGGGCCAGCAATAAAATCCCGGGCAGAAGAATCACATGATCGCAAAGCGACTGTCCAGCAATGACAGTGATCGTAGTAAGCGCAAGCAAGAAGGTCAACGTAAGCCAGAATTTATGAGACCCGAGCGGCGCCGCACGGCCAAACCAACCAAGCGCCAGAGCGGCGACAAGAGCAACGATGATTGGCAGTGCGTTACTAGATCGCCCTGGGCCCAATCCGAGCAACTGGCTAAGCAGGGGAGGTGTGGTATAGCGGCGGTAGCCCAACACAACCCGTACCCACGATTGAAGCCAGTGCGGCCAGACCGCCAGCGAAGCGCCCAGTAGCAAAAACATTGAAACAAGAAAGGCAATGCTGAAGCGGCCTCGCTTGCGCCAGTCGTGCAGACTCCAAATGATTAGGTACAGAATAGCGAGTAGCGTCATCTGTGGCTTGATCGTGGTCAGTGCCATCAGCAGCCCAGCCAGTGGTGTGCGGCCTCGCTGCAGCGCCCACAAAGACGCGGCCAGGAGAAATCCCACCAGTATCCCTAATTGTCCATCGTAGATGCCTTCGAGTTCGGGATAGCTACACATCGTCAACAAGATCGCAACGCCTAGCCAGACTCCGCCCACTTGCCACGAGAAGGCTCGCGTCCATAAGATGACGGCGGCGGCAAGAAGTAAAGAAAGTAGCGCGACCCAGGCAACCCTTAGAGTTCGGAACGGCACGTTACTTGTTGGCCAGAATAGAAGGTCCGTGTAAGCAGGATAAGCGAAAGTGCGATAGTCCGCTGGAGGGTCGGTGGGAAATCGGCCATCAAGAGGCCTTCCAAATAATCCGATCTGAATGTCTCGTGTCACCGACGAGGCGTAAAGGTCGCGTCGCTCTTCGATCCACTCTCGCGTTGTGAGCCACACTGGGTAGAAGTCATCAGCAAAAACAATTTTTCCGGCCAGATGCTTGGCGGCATGGGCGCTTTGCAGGCGCGGAACAAATAAACTGAACTCGTAGTAGATCATGGACGCCGCACCGATGATCGCGAGTCCCAGTGCGAGAGCGGATATGCGGGAACGGCGGCTTCCAGAACTGGTTGAGGGCATTTCAACGAAGAAGAGTCAGCGAATTAGAGCACGGTGCAGAGGATTGGCGCAACGCCGTAGGCGCGCGAACACCGGTGGAAGCATCGGCCGATATGCTACCGAGTCGAGAATAAGTGCCCGAGTTTTTCTTTCTTGGTCTTGAGGTATTCTTCGGCGTGCGGGCTGGCCTTTACTTCGCAGGGCACGCGCTCGACAACTTCGACGCCAATTCGTTCCAGCGCCTCCACCTTTTCAGGATTGTTCGAGAGCAGACGAACCTTGCGGACTCCGAGAGCCTTCAGAATCTCGCCGGGCAGCGTGAAGTCGCGGTAGTCGGCCTTGAAGCCCAGTCGCTCGTTGGCTTCGACCGTGTCGAGGCCTGAATCCTGTAACTCGTAAGCTTGCAGTTTTGCCATCAGCCCAATGCCGCGGCCTTCCTGCTGCTCATAAATCAGAACGCCCGCGCCTTCGTCGCGGATCATGGAGAGTGCCATTTCGAGCTGTTGCCCGCAATCGCAGCGCAGAGAATGGAAGACATCGCCGGTCAGGCATTGCGAGTGAACGCGCACCAGGGGCGGCCTGGCATGGATATCACCCATGACCAGCGCTACCGCTTCTTCGACGCGGCGATTGCCGTCGGAGCCGAACTCGGCCCGGAAGCCGTGGATGCGGAACTTGCCCCAGCGCGTAGGGAAATCCGCAGAGGCGACTTGTTGAGCTGCGCTGGCCATCACTTTATTATAGCGGCACCCTTGCCAAGGAGCGGCTGTTCAGGGATTGTTAGGCGCGCGCCTTGAAGGGAAAGATGGCATCTTGCTTGGAAGGAATTGGAACTCCATTGTGAGTGGCCGGCTGAAAGCGCCAGTTCTCCAGCGCAGCCAGGCACTTACTGTCGATCATGGATCCCAGGCTCTGCAGAACCGTTTTTCGGATGATTTCGCCACGTTCATCGATTGTGATTTCGATGATGACTTTGCCCTCGGAATCCGGTCGTTGCCAGGGATACACCAGAGGATCGGAAGTGGCGATAGGCAAAGCCGGACGAATTTCGTCGCCATACACGGGACTGCCGGGCACACTCCCGTAGCGCATTCCCGCGAGCGCGCCGTGGCCCTGACTCGAGAGCGTTGCGATCTCAGATTTATCCTCGGCCGTCGTATGAGAGAGTTGGGAAGGCAGAGGCAACTTGGCCTGGAGGGAGGTTTGTTTCCAAATCAATTTCTCATGACCGAGGCGCTGATGACGGTAGACCTGGGTGGCGTTGGCGGGAGAACTGGTGGAGCCGTCATCGTGGGTTTCGCTCGGCCAGTAAAGAGTTGTGAGAACTCGGCCGTTCTGGCCATTGGCAACGGAATTCGCCTGCAATAGTCGCGGATCGGGCGTATGCAGAAGCCATACGAAGAACAATGCGTGCAGTGTCAGCGAGACTGCCAGCACCCTCTGCTGTCTTGACGATCTGGGATTCAATGAGCCAAACATCTTGGTCGAATGAGCTCCATGCAATCAAAAATGCTGTTATCTCACCCGGTGTGCTAATAGGTTAGACGTGAAGTAGGGGCATTCGTCAAGGTACTTTTGGTCGGCCGTGAAGAGCCGCCGCCGCCCGGCCGGCATTTGCCGGCGGGCACCCAGAAGCTGTCGGCGTCGCGGATATTCCAACGGGTCTCGTGGTGCGGAACAACGAACGCTGATAAAATAAGTGGGCAAACCGCAATTCCTTCCCATGAGGGGGGCTATAGCTCAGTTGGGAGAGCGCATCGTTCGCAACGATGAGGTCGTCGGTTCGAGCCCGACTAGCTCCACCAAATTTCAAAACATTTGCGCAGGATGATTTCAAGAATCGCTTGTTTTGTGTCGTTGTTTGTGTCGTAATCCCCCGTTCACTGTGTGGCGCTGCACCTTGTAAATTTGACGTACCTGCCTTTCAGTCGAGAGAGTTCATGGCCGTTCGCTTTGCCTGCAGCCTGACGTGGGGGTTTCGGCAGACTGGGAAAAAGCCAGGTTATACTTCCTCCGTTAAACTGGACCACGGCGCCAGATTGATACTTCCAGCAAAATTCGCCTATAAGGAGAACGACCATGAACTCTAACTTCTTGTGGAATCGTAGACGCTTTCTCTCCGGGGCTGCGCTCAGCGCAGGAATGTGCGGACTGAGCCTTGCGAGTCAGGGTGTGGAAACAAAGGCGGAGAAAGACTCAGGCCTATTTTTCATCGGTCCCAAACCCGGTTATACACCTCAAGTCGGTACCCTGGTTTCGATGCTCACCTACATTCAAACCGCGGTCACCAGCTCGGTCAAAGGCCTTGCCATGCCTGACCTAGACTATCTTTTCGACGCCAACGCAAATACCATCGGAGCGCTCTTGCTCCATCTCGCTGCGACCGAGACCTATTATGCGATGAATACTTTTGAAAATAAGAAGTGGGACAGTTGGTCTGACGATGTGAAGAAGAAGTGGGAGCCGGCAATGAACCTTGGCGATGCCGGACGCAAAGCCATCAAGGGCCACGACCTCGACTACTATCTCAACATTCTCCACGAAACCCGTGAACATTCCCTCGCCGAATTCCGCAAACGGGATGACCAATGGCTCTTGTCCAGCGATACAGAGCAATTCGATAGCAGTGGCAAGGTGAATATCTATTGGAAGTGGTTTCACGTTTGCGAGCACGAATCTCACCATACGGGCCAGATCGCTTTTCTGACCAAACGACTTCCCGGCGCTAAGGCCGCTCCTGCGGGTTCGTAAGCGCAGTCGATGGAAATAGGTCCGTGCCAAGGTGGTGGCGCCCAGTGGTAGTCACGCCCTTAAGGCGATTGCACTCATTGGGAATTACTGGAATAAGGAGACCTGTGAATCTAAGACAGAGTGCCCAAACGGCCCCACGATCAGCGATGGCGCATCCGCTGGTGCGGCTTTTGGTGATAATAGCGCTCGGGAGTTTCGGCATCCTCGCGGGGCTTCCGTTGGCAAACATCGCTGCCTTGGACAAAACCTCGCCGCTCTCCTTCGCGGCCCAAGGTTTTGGGTTGGTCTGCCTCGCGATGATCATGACGGTGGCTTTTCGTTATGCGCTGAAGAGAATCGTGCCCTTCATCGATGCGGGTGCCTCGGCGCAGGCCAGCTTTCTGGATGGTCTGGACGCTAAGTACTCGGATGTCGCTATTCTCTTCTCTGCGGCGCTTAGTCTCTTCATAGAGCTGGGCATCATACGATGGCAGTCATCGGTGCTTCCTTTTTTCGCTTTTTATAAGAATTTCAGTCTGCTTGCGTGTTTTTTGGGACTTGGAGTGGGTTATGCACTGGCCACGCGCGACCGAATTCCCCTGGTCATTGTGCTCCCGTTGCTGGCCTGGCAGTTTGCTTTCATGACTGTTGTTCGCTATGCGCCGGGCCGCGCGATCACCGCGACTCCTTTTACGGAGCAACTCGCGATGGGAACCAATAGTGGCCGGTTGTCGTATACGCTCTTCCTCTATGCATTGCTTGGGGTCGTTTTTCTGATTACGGCTCTGACCTTCATGCCTCTAGGACAATTATGCGGGCGGCTTATGGAGCGCCGCTCCCATTTGCGGGCCTATGGGATGAACTTGCTGGGCAGCTTAGTTGGCGTGCTGCTCATGCTCGGGGCGAGTTTTTTGTGGACACCTCCGCTCGCCTGGTTCGCGCTGTGTTTTCTGGCCATTCTGTTATTTACTCCGCGAACGCAGGCTTCGATGGTGGTCGGCATATTCTTCGCGGTCGTCTGTACGATCGTCTTAGCGTGGCCCGTGAATCCTCTGTGGAACCGCGTCTATTCACCTTACCAACTACTGGAGATCGGGCGCAGTGAAGATACGGGGTTGACCTTGATTAACGCTGCGGGCCACTACTATCAACGAATTTACGACTTCTCGGATGCGCGCGACACTCGATGGAGCAGGGTTCGGGGATATTATGACTTCCCTTACAAATCGCACCCCAGGCTGGATAACGTGGCGGTTGTGGGCGCCGGAACCGGCAACGACGTGGCCGCGGCTCTGCGGGCCGCGGCTAGGCATGTCGAAGCCATTGAAATCGATCCTGCGATTCAGTTGACGGGAAAGTTGAGCCATCCCGAGAAGCCTTACAGCGATGCGCGCGTTCACGCCGTCGTCAACGATGCTCGCTCTTTCTTCCGGACCACTGACCAGAAGTTTGATTTGGTGGTCTACGGCTTGCTTGATTCGCATACGCTACTCAGCCAGGGTTCGAGCGTGCGGCTGGATTCGTTCGTTTATACCGTGGAAGGCTTGCGCGAAGCTCGGTCCCGACTCAAACCCGATGGAGCGCTGTCGCTGTCATTCGCTGTTATGTCGGAGGCTTTGGGCCGAAAAATCTATCTCATGTTGCAACAGGCTTTTGACGGAAGGCCTCCGGTTTGCGTGGCGGCCGGTTACGACGGCTCGATCATTTTTCTCGAATCGAACGACGAAAAGTGGGTGCTTACTCCGAAACTAAGGGACGACGCCGGGTTCACGGACAAGACAGCAGCGTACGCCGATCCGTCGCTGCAGGCCGACGTGTCGACCGACGACTGGCCCTTCTTCTACATGCCGCGGCGCATTTACCCCAAGTCATATCTGATCATGGTATGCGGAGTCTTGGTTCTCTCGTCGCTCTTCGCTGCGAACTCATTGCCCGAACGGCCAAAATTCAGTCACCTCTCGTTCTTCTTTCTCGGTGCTGGTTTCATGTTGATCGAAACCAAGGGCATCACAGAAATGGGCCTGACCTTCGGCAATACCTGGCAGGTCATCGGGATTGTTATCGCCGGCATTTTGATTATGGCGTTTCTGGGGAATTGCGCGGTGCAGTGGTTAGAGATAAAGCGTCCGCTGGTGCCCTATCTGCTCTTGTTCGGGGCGCTGGTTGTGGGCTGGTACGTTGCGCGCGGGGGCGGTTTCGCCTCAACCCCTCTGGGGCGCCTGCAAACCGCTGTGGTGCTTACTTTGCCCTTGCTGTTTTCTGGAATTGTTTTTTCGACTCTGCTTTCCAGCAAAGGCCAAGTTTCAGGAATGCTGGCTATGAATCTGCTGGGATCGATCATCGGCGGGCTGCTCGAATATAACTCGATGTATTTTGGTTTTCGTTTCCTCTATTGGATGGCGATGGGCTGTTATGTGCTTGCTTTTGTTTCGGAATTGACTTTTACGGAAAAGGCGGCGATACCGTTCTTCGATTCTAGCGCGAGTAGCTCCGCCTGACTGCCAACAATAGCGACGTGGTTCTTGGTGCGCAAAGTCCTCGCGCAAAGCGCCTGGTTAGGCAGCAAGCATACGCCAACATTTCTGGGCGATGGCCCAGTCTTCCTGTGCGCGGATCACGAGGACGCGGACCGAGGAATCGGCAGTCGCAATATCCTGATCGGAAGGATGTCGAAGGTTCTTCTCAGCATCAAGCCTCAGCCCCAGATAACCAAAATCCTGGCAGACCGCGGCGCGCACTTCTGGAGAATTCTCGCCGACTCCCGCGGTGAAGATCAGAGCAGCCGCCCCACCGAGCACGGCTACCATGGCGCCTATTCCAGACCGCAGCCGATGAATGTAGATATCGAATGCGAGTTGGGCACGTTCGTGACCCTTCTTCTTCGCGGCGAGAATTTCGCGCATGTCGCCGGAAACTCCCGAAACCCCGAGGAGCCCGGATTCTTTATTCAAAATCGTATCGAGGCGCTCGCCGGATAGTCCTCTTTGACGCGCGAGGTAAGTGAGAATGCCGGGATCGACCGAGCCGGAGCGAGTTCCCATCATCAAGCCTTCGAGCGGGGTGAATCCCATGGTTGTGTCGACGCTTTGACCGTTGCGAATTGCGGCCAGTGAACAACCGTTGCCCAGGTGACAACTCACCAGGCGCAGAGAATTCGAGTCGTTTTTCAACAATCGGGCTGCACGGCCTGCACAGTATTCATGGTTAATGCCGTGAAATCCGTAGCGGTGAATGCCTTCGGAAAACCATTCGTAGGGGCCGGGGTAAACTTTGGCCGCCAGCGGCATGTTGCGGTGAAAGCCGGTATCGAAAACCGCGACCTGCGGTACATTGCCAAGCAGTTTCTCCACCATGGCCATGCCTTCGAGCTCAGAGCGATTGTGCAAGGGAGCGAAAGCAGAAACGTTGGCGATGGCGGCTTTGACTTCGGCCGTTACCCTTACCGGCTCAGTGTGCAGCGGGCCGCCGTGGACGACACGATGCCCGACAACATCAATCTCGGAAGGAGCCGAGATAGCTCGAGCGTCGCCGTGCCAAAGTTTTCCGAGCAGGTGAGCTGCAGCTTGAACGCGAGAGCCGGCTTGCGCTTGCTCCGTGCGCTCGACGCCGTTCGCATTCTTCAGAGAAACTTCGGCGTTGTTACCCTCCCATTCGATCTTGCCTTCCCAGAGACAATGTGGTGGAACGTCCGGAACTGAATTGCCGATTTCATAGAGACAGGTCTTCTGGCTGCTGGAACCGGAGTTGAGGACAAGGATCTTCATGAACTAATACCCATACAGGAATACCAAATTATCAATTAGATGACTCTAGGCGGGCATACGGCACAGCGCGGCGCCACCGGCAATTCCGGCATCGGCTCCATAAAAGGCCGTAACTAAGGGCACATCCTGGCAATGTGAATTCACGCACCAAGCCGGGAGTTGGTCCCGTATTTCGCCGAAGAAAGGTTTTAGCATCGAAGCTGCGCCACCGCCGATGATCATCACGTCGGGCTCAAGCAAGTCCACGATATTTCCCAGCCACACGGCCAGGTACATCGCGGTTTGCTCCAAGACTTCCTTCGCGAGAGCATCGCCGGCGGCATAGGCTCGCCCGACCATTTCGCTGGTGATGTGTTCGACGTGTCCTCCAGCGAATTCCAAAATGGCTGAGCTGTGGCCGGCCCTGATTTTTTCGCCTGCTCGGCGGGCGATGGCTGGGCCGGAGGCCAGTACTTCGATGCAGCCCAGCTTGCCGCAGCCGCAGCGCGGACCGCGATAATCGATGGTGTTGTGCCCGCCCTCGGCCGCGGCCCCGGTGCGGCCGTGGTAGATGCGGCCGTCGAAGACGATGCCGGTTCCGATGCCGGTGCCAATCGTCGCGGCGAAGACGTTGCGATAGCCACGCCCGGCACCCCACAGAGCTTCGGCCAGGGCGGCAGCGTTGCCATCGTTATCGACTCGAACTGGAAGCTGGTAGACCTTCGAAACTTCAGCGGCGAGCGGGAAATTGCGCCAGCCCGGCAAATTGGGAGGATTGACCACCACGCCCGTCCGGGGATCGAGCGGTCCCGGCGCGCAGATGCCGATGCCCGAGATCAGAGTCTTGGTCTGACCGTCCGCGGTGGCAGCACCGCGAACCGAATCGATGGCAGTGATAACAGCTGCTAATCCAGCTGCTGCATCGTTGGCCACCATGGGAACCCGGGCTTGATTGGTAATTTGACCTGCGGGACTCACTAAGCCGGCGGCGACCTTGGTGCCGCCGATATCCACCCCGATGTTGTACCCATTCCCTGCGGATTGCGTCATGCCTAGTCAGAAGGGCGCGGTCGTTATTTCAGATTTGAGCGGAGAGACGAGTGGGTTGGAGTCGAGTGCGCCCGACTCCTAAGCAGGGCATAAAATGCAACCGGCTTAAAAAGCAGGCGACTAATGACCGTCAGAATCCCAGACTTCTTATTCCCGAAAGACCATACGGCAGCGCTGCGGCAATGTCAATCGCGTCACTCTCGTATTGCAGAGGGGCTCGTGAAAGAAAGGCGGGTCACCTTCCTGCGTTGAACGCGCGCGGTGGCTAGAGCAGAACCGGCGATATGGCAGATTTTTTCGATTTCGTGAACGTGCCGTGGACGACGCCTCCAGCGAGCCCGCCTTCTAGTCCCGCTGGAAGTTGCTCCGACGGTTTGCCGTAGACCGATGCAGGTGCCGGGTCGCGACCGGGTCTTGCAATTCAATGAGTCTGAGATTGAGACCAGAAAAAAGTACACGCGCCGCCGATTGTTAAAGGTTCGCGACGACTTGCACTTCGCCTTGCCGCTCGGAAACCTCGACCCTTACTCCATCTTTGTGGCGTTCGCAAAATAGATCCAATGTTCCATCGCCGACCTGTAAGCCTTTGATCCAAAGCTGCGGGATGCCATCGGGTAGATAGGGACGGTCAAACAAAACTTTCTTGCTCTCGGCTTGTACAGACACTCCCAAACAAGCTTCCAGCAGCATAAATACCGCGCCTGAGGCCCAAGCCTGAGGAGAACAAGCGACCGGATATTTCGTAGGCCCCTCACCGTGCTGACGATCGAGTCCACAAAACAATTCCGGAAGACGCGCAAGATCTGCCCATCGACTGGCGTCGAGAAGGCCGAGAAGCACACGGCCGGCTAGGAGCTTGCATCCGTACCTCGCGAGCCCGCTGGCTATCAGCGAGTTGTCGTGCGGCCATATCGAACCGTTGTGGTACGAAAGAGGATTGTAGCGAGCCTCTCCAGCAGCCAAAGTGCGAATGCCCCAACCCGTAAAAGAGTCAGGACTCAGCAACGTCTCGGCTATCCGGCTCGCCCGCTCGGGACGTGCGATTCCGGCGAACAAACAATGTCCGGCATTTGAAGTTCGCACGCGGCAGGGCTTTTTATCTCGATCAAGCGCCAGAGCGTAAGTGGAAATATCTTCGCACCAGAAGGCCTCATCGAAACGAACCTTGAGGATTTCAGCCTGGCTGCCCAGAATTTTACTTCTCGCTTTGTCACCCAAGGCGCAACTCATTCGAGCCGCAGCTTGCAACGCCGCGTAAACGTAGCCTTGAACTTCGCAGAGAGCGATCGGAGCTTCGGCCAAGTTCCCATCGGCATGAAAAACCGAGTCGTTCGAATCTTTCCATCCTTGTTGCACCAACCCATTGCTCGAGCGACGCGCGTACTCGACAAAGCCGTCGCCATCCATGTCTCCAAATTTGTCGATCCACTGCAAAGCGAGATCGATGTGTGGCCACATGTTGCGCAAACCTTCAAGATCTCCAGTCCGCTCGTAATATGCTCCGGCGAGGACTATGAATAGGGGCGTGGCGTCGATGGTCCCGTAATATCGACCGAACGGAACTTCGCCGAGTGCCGCCATCTCTCCGCTCCGCGTTTCGTGCAAAATCTTGCCCGGTTCGGCTTCCATCGCAGGATTGAATTCCTTCGCCTGAGTTTGTGCCAGGTATTGCAAAACACCACGTGCAATGCGAGGACATAACCATAACGTCTGAAGCGCGGTGATGATTCCGTCCCGTCCAAAGACTGTGCTGAACCAGGGAACTCCAGCGTAAGGATAATCTGTCTCAGGATTGCCGATGATCATCATCTCAATATCGGCGGCGGAGCGTTGCACCCAATCGGTGAGGCGGGAATTTGAACTCGAAATCGCCGGCAGCATAGCGAAAGCGGTTTTCTGATCATGCCGCGCGGCGACAATAGCTTCGCTGTAAGCTACGAAGCGATGATCGCTTTGAGAGTCACAAGAAGTCTCAAGATGGAAGTGCGCTTTGTCGCCGGGCTTAAGCCGCAATTCGAAGCGCATTTCCTGCGCCGATACATATCTGGGAGCCGGATCGGACCGCAGACAGGTTTGACGCACTTTTCCATCCAAGCCCTCATAAGAGAACCGGACCATATTCTTCTCTATAGAGTCTTTCAATCGCTCGCCGCGCTTGGGGCGCTGCATGCCGCGCACTTCGAAGATGTCGGCAAAGTCGGCGTCAAATTCCAAGCTAAACGGGACCGTAAGAGCCGAGAGGCCGTAGTTGATAAAGGCTAACTCTTCATAGCTAACATCGTGCCAGAGAAATTTCGAGCGCTGCACGTGCAGCGTGCCGCGTGGAATGGCAACTCTATCCTGCGATGACACATCGAGATTGCTGAGGTTAGCGGTAAACAGAAAATTGTTGGCCTTGATGGCAGAGCTAAGAAGCAACGGCGAGCCGTTCCACAGGCAAAGCTTGAAACGTGAAAGATGGCGTGTGCCCTGGAAGAAGAGCCCTTGCTCGCCCAGTCCAGACGTTTCCATGTCGCCCAGATGGTCGAATATGGAAAACATCCGGCCATACTTCAGAACTTTGGCACGATCGTCGGCGGGCGAGGACCTGGCAGCTATGTAGTATTGCTGGGTGATGCCAGCTTGATCCAACTGAGCTCTCCGTTAGAAACCGCGCTGGACATGCGTTCTCCGCGCGCCAGCCGTTCATAGATTTTTAAGTAATCTTTCGCCATGCGTTCGGCGCCGAAATGCCGTTCGAAATACTGCCGGCATTTTCGTCGGTCGATATCTCCGATTGGTCCTACGGCTCGAACGGCGCTCTCCAGGTCGGGCACGATAAATCCGGTGACTTGATCGAGCATCACCTCGGGAACTGAGCCCAGTGGGTAAGCGATCACGGGAGTTCCGCAAGCCATCGCCTCAATCATCACCAAACCGAAGGGCTCGCACCAGTTGATGGGGAAGAGAAGTGCGGCTGCATTCCCCAGGAATTTGTTTTTCTCTGGATATCCGATCTCGCCGATGAATTCGATCAAAGGGTGGTCCAGCAGCGGCTTGATGACCTTTTCAAAATATGTTACATCCGCTTTGTCGACCTTCGCCGCGATTTTCAGCGGCACGCCGGAGCGTTTCGCGATCTCGATAGCCTGGTCCAGGCCTTTCTCTGGAGAAGTCCTGCCGAGAAACGCGAGGTAACCGCCTGCGCCGCTGCCTAAAGAAAATGATTCCCGCGGCAGGCCGTGATGAACCGTGCCCTGCCAATTCGCGAAGGGCAGAGGCTTTCTTTGAGCATCCGAGATGGAAATTATTGGCATGTCGCGGAAATGACGATAAATCGGAACCAAATCCGGCAGGTCGAGCCGGCCATGCAGCGTTGTGACCTGAGAAATTTGTTCCCGCGCGCTCAATGGGAAATGTAAGTAGTCCACGTGAAAATGAAACAGATCGAAATTATCTTTTTCTTCAAAGACTTGGTCCAACATGACGATGTGATGCGCGAGTTGGTCGACGCAGTCCGAATCTAAGCGAAGCGCGCGTTTGCACGCCGGCACCAGGCGGGCCGTGGTGAGTGAGTCTCCGCTCGCGAAGAGGGTTACATCGTGGCCAAGGCGCACCAGTTCCTCGGTAAGCCACGAGACTACACGCTCGGTTCCTCCGTAAAGCGTGGGAGGCACACTCTCATAAAGCGGCGCGATTTGGGCAATTCTCATTGTTATGGTCCCGCGATTGTGGTCCCGCGCCTTCCTCGGTTCGCGCTTTTTTCCATTAGATCGAAGTCCGTGTGTGTAGTTTAAGAGGCAGCACAGCAATGCAGCCATAAGGTTCATGCTGTATCGAAGGACCGTCACGGACTTTCGCTTCAGCCAGTTCGGCGGCTAGTGTGTGATCACTCGTCCAGAGCGGCTTCGCGCCACTGCACTCATAACTTTCTTCTCATGCGTTGCGTGTTGGCGGGCAGTAAAAATCGCGCAGTGTCTGAAACGTTCTGTGCTATCCTGAACCGCCTTAAAGCCCCGGGGGACTCATGCCAGCCAGGTGCATCACTCGTTTTTTCTTGACTTTTTTTGCATTTTATTTGCTAGCTGCTTCCGTACTTCAGGCGCAACAAGTCGGCACCAACGTCAATATGGTCACAGGAACTCAGTGGCCTGGCGGGGACCCCTTCCTGCAGCGGCAGAATGAGCCGTCGATGGCGATCTCGTCGCGGAATCCGTTGCACATGGTTGCCGGCGACAACGACTATCGATCGGTCGATCTTCCCTCGGTTTCTGGCGAGACTGCACCCACCGGCGATGCGTGGCTAGGCTTCTTCACCTCGTTCGACGGAGGCCAGACTTGGACTAGCAACCTCGTCCCGGGCTATCCGCAGGATACGTCGATTCAAGGCATCCTTTCTCCCATTCATGGTTTAGGCGCAGGTGCAGATCCGTCGGTGCGAGCGGGGACCAACGGCATGTTCTATTACGGCGGCCTGGCATTCAATCGCCAGCAGGGCGGCACCAGCAAAGTTTTCGTCGCCACTTATACGGATGACAACAATCTTGAGGGCAGCAATTCCATTCGCTATCTTTGGACTACTCCTGTCGACACCGGCAATTCCAATCTCTTCGAAGATAAGCCGTCCATTGCAGTCGATATTCCGCGGTCTTGGTCAGGGCTATGCGTCGTCCCTGCGTTGCCGCTGAAGAACACTCAAATCTTTCGGGCCGGAACAGTTTACGCGGCATGGACCCAATTCACGGGCCCGGAATCGAACGGCGTTGCAGCAATCATGTATTCGCGCTCCATTGACTGCGGTCTCACCTGGACGAAGCCGCAGACGATCAGCGGTTCCGCCAAAACCAATCAAGGCGCGGCGCTGGCCATCGATCCCAACACAGGCGCGCTCTACATCACGTGGCGAGTGTTCGCGTCCACGAATCCAACCCAGTCGGATGCCATCATGTATGTGGCCTCCTTCGACGGAGGGAGCACATTCACCAAAGCCTCCCTAGTGGCGAATATCAACGCTTTTGATCAAGGCGATACCACCGTTTCATTTCGCACTAACGACTATCCGACAGTCTCGGTCGACGCGGCCAGCCATGTTTACGTAGCGTGGAGCCAGCGTAACGCGGGGAACATAGGTGCCAACGGAGGCGATGCGCGCATCGTGGTTGCAACGGGCATTCCGACGTCGAATAAAACGGTGCCGCTGCAGTGGAGCGCTCCACTCGTGGTCGATAATTTGGCCGGCCGCGGACATCAATTTATGCCCGGCATGGAGTTTTCAGCGGGAAAGCTGACAGTCGCATGGTACGACCTGCGCAATAATGACCTGCTCGCAATCTATACCGCGCTCGGAGTAGCCGGCGAATTCTCGGAGCAAGAAGAAAACGACGGCGGAGCGCCGGACTTCCCGGTGTTCGGAACCTACATTCAGGATCCAGCGCCACCTTTTTCTGGGGATGCGCGCCGGCAAACGCTCGATGTGCGCGCAGCGCAGGCTACGCCTGGGAACCCTCCAGCATTCTTTCCTTCCGTGCAAGTATCCGATTACTCTTACGGGGCGCTGCCGGGAAACTCGGAGATTCAACAACTGCAGGTCGATCCGCCGAATCTGCCGATGTTCCAGAGCGGCACGCTGCCGTTTTTTGGAGATTACATCGATGTGGCGGGGCCGACTTTTATTCCCCTCGCGAACGGCACCTGGCGCTTCAACAATCTTTCGACCGACCCTGATTTCACCCACGTGGTATGGGCGGACAACCGCGATGTGGTTCCACCCGCCGACGGAAATTGGGCAAACTACACGCCGCCCACGTATCCTGGGTCGACGACCAGCATCTTCGATCCAACGCAGACTCGCCCGGCTTGCACCACATCGACACTCGATACGGGCGACCGCAATCAGAACATCTACACAGCGCAGCTTGCGCCCGGTCTGGTGCTCAGTTCGCCCGGGAACTCAAAGCAATTGGGAACAGGCTCGAACGGCAAGTTGATCCAACGCCAGTTTGCCATCGTTGTCGGAAACACAACAGCGCAGACGCAATTTTATGAGCTGACCGTCGCAGCCCAGCCAACCGGGGGAGCGGCATCTTTTCTTCAATTCGTTGTTGCGGGTCAGCCATTTCCGTTGACGCAAATTCAGGTTGAGGTTCCGCCGCTGTCGAGCACGTCCCGAGCCATCTTTGTCACCTCTACGGTTGCGAATGCGACCGTGACGGTTAACGCCGCGCAACTGACCGGCCTGGGCGGCATTATCGTGTCCGGCGGAGAAACTGCGGCCGTTACCATCAATGGCGATCCTAATAATCCTGCTAATCAGGACACGAACATCGCTAGCGTCGAAAACTATACCCCGACGATCGCAACTCCCAACATTGCCAACCCGAACATCGCCAATCCGAACATCGCCAATCCAAACATTGCTAATCCGAATATCGCCAATCCGAACATTGCTAATCCGAACATTGCCAATCCGAATATCGCCAACCCGAACATTGCGAACCCAAATATTGCGAACCCCAATATCGCGAATCCGAACATCGCCAACACTGATCTCTCGGATGGCGTCATCACCGACGGCACCTGGGCGATTACGAACACGGGTAATACGTCCGGCGCATACTCGGTAAATTTGGTTGGACAGACCCCACCCCAAGGCATTGCCCTTCAGTTGATCGTCTACGGCAGCTACTCGACGCCTCTCGTTACGCCCGCTTCGGGATGCACGCTGATCACGGAATCGCACTTCGTTCCGGTGACGAATATCATCAGCCCCTCATTCACAACGATTTCGCAGCTTCTCCAACCCGCGGCCAACAACCCGACCTTGCCCGGTCTGGCGCTCAAGCCGGGCGAGACGAAATACGTTACGGTGCGCGTCTATGACCCGACGACGAATAATCCCGCTCAGGCTTTGCTCGATTACAACCCGATCACAGCCGTCACACCAGCCGTCGTATCACAAGGCGCGAATACCGGAACCACGACTCCTCCGGCCACGCTAACCGTTGTAACGAAGGCATTACCGCAAGCCACGCTCACGGGTGTGTACCCGACGCAGACGCTGCAAGCCACTGGAGGCTCCGGCGCTTATACGTGGTCGATTGTCAGCGGTACTCTTCCTACCGGCATCACACCGACCGCGGGCGGAGTGATTTCAGGAACGCCAACCGGGACTCCGGGAACTTCCTCATTCACGGTGCAGGTGAAGGACGCTGTCGGCGATATCGCGCAGCAGCCGCTGAGTATTGTCGTCAATCCAGTGCCCACGATTACTACGACCAGCTTGATTCCTGGCGATCAGGGATCAGCATATTCTGAGCCACTTTCGGCGACCGGCGGCACGCAACCGCTCAGCGCCTTTAGCATTTCATCTGGATCGCTTCCCTCCGGCTTGTCGTTAAATGGGTCGACCATCAGCGGCCCGCTCGCGCCTAACGCGGCAACGTCTGCTTTTACAGTAAAGATCACCGACGCCAATGGAGTATCGGCCACGCAGCCGCTTTCGATCACGGTGAATCCTCCGCCGATGATCACCACGACTTCGCTGCCGATTGGCGAGCAGGGGCGGCCTTATTCCGCGACCTTGGCTGCCACTGGAGGAACTGGAGCTCTAGCCTTTAGCCCGTTGACGGTCGACGGCATGACCCTCAGTCCTTTGGGCGGTTTCACGGGGACTCCGAGTGCGCCTGGCTCCTTCCCGTTCGCGGCAACTGTGACGGATGCTCTCGGTGTCACTGCCTCCAAGCCGCTCTCCCTGACGGTGAACGCGCCTCTTGCATTGAATGCGGCTTCCTTGCCCGCAGGCAATCAGAATGCGGCTTATCCGCAACAGCAATTGGTGGCCAGCAATGGTGTGCCGCCATACAGCAATTGGACGTGGGCTCCCGCGCCGGCCTCAGCGCTGCCACCCGGCTTGTCTCTCAACATGTCGTCGGGAACCATCACCGGCGCGC
Organism: uncultured Acidobacteriaceae bacterium; assembly: GCA_963789875.1. Classification (GTDB taxonomy): domain Bacteria; phylum Acidobacteriota; class Terriglobia; order Terriglobales; family Acidobacteriaceae; genus Sulfotelmatobacter. Next base: position 678,178 of record CAWBMI010000006.1, read on the forward strand.
CAAACGCCGCAGGGACGTTCTCATTCATCGTAAGTGTCAGCGACTCACTCGGCGCAACCGCATCGCAAACGTACTCCATTAGTGTGTTTGCCGCGGGTCCGGTGATCGGCACATCTTCTCTGCCCAATGGCCAGTACAACTCGCCTTACACGCCATTGACTCTGTCGGCAAACTCAGGAACCCAGCCTTATACATGGTCGCTCGGCTCTGGCGGCTTGTTGCCCGCGGGCATGACGCTGAGTCCTTCGGGCAGCATCGCAGGAACACCCGCCCAGGCAGGCCTCTGGTCCATACCGATTACGGTGACGGATGCAAATTCGTTGAGCGCAAACGGAACTCTTGCGCTCACGGTCGGTTTGGCAACGGGCTACGCGGGTAACGCCAATTGCTACATGCCCTACCCAACCACGCCCCTGTATTACCTAACGGGCGGCACCACCGGACCGTTTAACGTGATCCCCCCAGCCGTTTTCAGCGGGCAGATGACATTCCTCCCCGCAGTTACGGCCACAGTTGCCGGCTACGTCAATACCAATGGGACCGCGGTCAGCTGGGTCAGCAACCAAGGGGGCCAAAACGACCAGTTCTACTTGTCTCCCACCCCCTCTTCCATCACCATTAACAACGTCACGTACCCCGTGGCTTCTGTCGACTCAGCAACCAGCCTGACCCTCGCGCAGTCGGCGGGCGCGCAAAGCTTTGTTCCTTACTCGTACATACTTCCGGCAGGCGGCAACATGTTGACGGGGTGCTTGAGCGGAGCCATTTCCAGCGGTTCCTACCAGGTTCAGTTCACCTCAGGCAACTCGATTTTCGCGCTGCCGTTACAGGTCGTAGCGCAGGATACGCAGGATAACAGCACAGTCAATGTCGACTCCGGCGGGGTTGGGAACCTGCCGCCGAGCGGCTTTCAGCAGGGAGTGGTAAATGCCGGGCAGAGCTTCACCTTCCTTCCCGGAAGTTACGCTGCGGATTCCGGTTTCAGCGGCAATGCGCTCTTCGGATTTACCGGCACGACGCCGCAGCTTTGCGGCACCTTCCAGAATGTGCCGAATTCGTTCACCGCTGCGTCACAGCCGGGCCGCTTCGATATAGCAATTGATGGCACAACCCAAAACTGCCAGCCGATTCCTGCATTTCCAACTAGCCCGGCCCCGATCGTTTTCGAGTCGGTGGATACATTGCCCAGCCCAACGTTCTTTGGCGGGGCCGCGACTCTCTCAAGCGTCACGTTGTCGTCGGGCAATCCGAACGCTTTCGCGGTTACGAGTAACGTCCTTGAGATCGAAGCCGGCGGAACCAGCCCGAATCCCGTGACCGTGGCATTTAACTACACGATCAACAACACCGGTTGTCCAGGTTGCATCGATCAGCTTGAGGTCGGTTTGAACACGGACCCGAGCCCGCAAACTTACGCATACAACGGGGGATCGTTTGCCTCCGGCAGCGCCAGCGTCAACGTCAACGTGCCCAACACGCCGGGCCGATACTATATCGCCATCGATTTCAGCGAGGATTACGGCTTCCTGTTTTCCTCGGCATTTTGGGCGAACGGGCAGCCGAACTTCACGCAATACTTTGGAGTGGTCGACGTCTGGTGAGGAGGGTGTGGTGAAGACCCCAGCAAACAAAGACCCTAGCGAACTGCGCTTCCGCTTGCTTCCAGCGAGCGGAGGCGTTTTTTCGCGTCCGTCGCCAGAGGATCGTTCACGCTTTTCTCGCGAGCCTTGAGGTAATTTTGGTAGGCTTCGGCTGCGCCCGGGCTGCCCAAGCCCTCGCGGGCCCGCCCGAGGTAATAATATACGGGCGCAAAATAACGCCAGCTCGGTTCATCATCCAGGAAGACCGCGGTTGCTTCGCCGCGCCGCTTTAAGCAAGCGTCGAATTCCGTATCGGCGTCAGTGAAAGCTCCCGCTTCCAGGTAAGCGCGTCCCAGGCCGAAGCGGCCGAGCCACGTGTCGGCGATTTTTTGCGCGTCCTGAAAAGTTCGCACCGCACTGCGATAATCCTTTTTCTTCATCTGGACTTCGGCTTCGATCAGCTTGCCGTAGGCCCCAGGATCAGGTTCCAGACGCTGGCTCAGCTTCTGGCTCAGCTCGGTGGCTCTGTCGCTCTTGCCCGCTTCCAGAAAAACCATGGCTGCCGGATAAAGCAAACTTTCGTCGGTGCTCCCGGTGGCGGCGTGCTCGGCAGCCGCGATGGCTTTGTCGCTGTGTCCCTGCGCAAGCAAGGCCTGCGCCTGTATTAAATACTTGGCAGCGGCTCGCGAGGAGTCTTTGGCGGCAAGATCGGCACGGGCTGCTGGTTCCAGAATCGAGAGTGCATCCGCAGGCCGTCCCTGATACAACGCCACATCAGCTAGACCCACAGCAGCATCGGATGCGCCCCAGGCGCTGATCGGCGCTACTTTCTTATAAGTCTCGGTCGCAGCCGCGTCATCCCCGCGTGCAAGCTGCGAAATTCCCAGGCAGATATATGCTTTTTCGAAATTCGGATTCATCTGGAGTAGCCGCTCCGATTCGCGAATCGCGGTGTCGAAATCTCCGGCGTACATGGCAAACAAGCCGTAGTTATTGAGATATAGAACATTGTTCGGATAGAGAGCCACCACGCGCTGCTCGTCGTCGACCGCCCCAGTCATGTTCCGGGCATAGAACTCGGCTAGCGCCAAATTGCCGATGCCGGCAGAGTCCGCAGGGAACTGCTTCTCCAGAGCTTTGTATTGCTCGATGGCTTTTTCATAGTCGCGCTCCATCAAGTAATAAGCGCCGCGGGTGCGATACTTCTCGCGTTCGGTCATGCGATCGATCTTGGACATCGCCAGCTTGAAATTCTTCTCCGCATCTTCCTTGTGCCCCAGGTTGGCGAGAATCACGGCCATCCCGGCATAGGCGCGTCCGAGGTCGGGATCAAGTTCGGTGCTGTGCTTATAGGCCTGCAGCGCGTCGTCCCATTTTCCCTGCCACTGCAACTCCTGAGCCTGTGCGTATTGCTGAGAAGCTTCGAGCGATTGCGATGAAAATGTTTCGGCAGCGGCGAGTTGCGCCGATTTCGGCGTCACGTCGCCCAGCGCCTTTCTGAAGCCAGCCGCGATGCGGGCGATCGCCTTATTCACTTCGTTTGGGGTCGAGGCAGTGGCGCTCTCGCTATCGATCACTTTATTTGTTCTGGCATCGAGGGCTTGAGCCGATATCGCGTATTTGCTTCCATCCTGCCGGATCGAACCCGACACGACAACTCCCACGCCCTCGCGTTGCGCGATCAGGCGCGCGGAATTCTCGTCGAGTTTTGTAGAAGTCGAAAGCTTGGCGAGAGTCTTGTGCGCATCGCCCCGATTGTATGTGGTGATGAAAGATGCCCCTTCGAGCGCCGTGCTTAGGACAGGCTCCAGCGTGCCATCGAGCACAGGATTGCCCGTCTGGTTGGCGAAATCGGAAACCAGAATCTTCACCGGAGCGTGCGGCCCCGCGGATGCTTTTGGCCGCAGACTATAAACCAGAAATCCTCCGAGGAGAACGATCACCGTCGCGAGAGTCGAGAATACTTTCCGGTTGCTGGCATGAGGCTTGCGAACACCCAGCCATGTTTCCAGATCATGGACGAGCGGCTCGATCGACTGGTAACGCGCCTCCGGGTCCAGTTGAACGCAGCGGACGATGAGGTTGTTCAGAGGCCGCGGCATCTCCGGGTCAGCTTCGATCGGAGGGGGAACTTGTTTGGTGCCGCGATCGGCGAGCAATCCTTTTAGCCCAGGAGCATGCACCGGCAGGCTGCCGACCGTCAGTTCGTAAAGAATCAATCCAACCGTAAACAAATCCGAGCGGACGCCGAGTTTTTCGGCGCGGGCCTGCTCCGGCGACATGTATCGAGGAGTGCCCAGCAGCGAGCCGATTCGAGTAAGGCCAGCGTGGCCTTCGACGGCGACTGGTGAAGACTGGGTCAGAAGGGTCACGGTCTCGGTGGAGCTGGCAATGCCGAAATCCATTACGGCCGCGCGCCCTTCCTTGTCGATCATGATGTTCTGCGGCTTGAGATCGCGATGAACCACGCCCGCCTGGTGAGCGGCCGCCAATCCGTAGCAGACTTGCAGCATGATTTCTGCCGCTTCTTTGGGCGGGAGCTTGCCACGCTTCTTCAGGATCTGACCCAGTTCCTCGCCCTCGATGTACTCCATGCTGATAAAGCGCACTCGATCGGCGACGCCAAGGTCATAAATTCGGACCACGTTGCGATGCGTAATCTGGCGCGCCAGTACCAGTTCCTGACGGAAGCGCTGCAGGATTTCGGTGCTGCTGGCCAACTCCGGACGAATGACCTTCAGCGCTACTATCCGGTCTACCTCGGTATCGTGAGCTTTGAAAACGGCTCCCATGCCGCCCTCGCCCAGCGTTTTCAGAATCTCGTAGCGACCACCCAATACAGATCCTGGCGCCAACGACACGCTGCGATAAGCGAGGGCATCGGAGCCGGTGAAGGCCTTCGACCAGCCCGGCGTCTCGACCTCCATCGTCATTTCTTCGTGAATCGGATGGGGAGCGACATCAATGGGCGGAATATCAATGGTCTCGGAGACCATCTGGGTTTCGTCGTCGTCGACGGGCGTGGCCGTGCCGCAAGCCGGGCACTGGCGCGCCGAGAGAGGGACTGCGGTTTTGCAGGCCGGACAGAGCATCGATTAGCAAAGCATGGATTAGTGGTATTTGTAGCACAGGCGGAAGAGCGCCTGCGTCCGCATTGTGCAATCTTATCGTAAACCTGTCTGCCGAAATTCTAATAATCAATCTGGCACGTGGCCTGAGCCCTTCAACCGGCTATCATGCCGGAGTACAGGGCCATCCCAACCACGGCATCCATGCCCAGGGCATCGAGGGTGGCGATCTCCTGTTGGGTCGTAATGCCGCCGGCGACGACCAGTCGCCGCGAAGTTGCCTGCCGAATAGCAGTCACGGCGGCCAGGGGGATGCCGCCCATTAAACCCTCGGTATCGATGTGGGTGTAGAGGAAAGTCTCACAGAAGGGCTCGAGCGCTCGAATCATTGCGAACGGGGTCAGTGTGGTCTCTTTGCGCCAACCATCGATCGCAACCTTACCTCCTCGCGAATCGAGTGCAGGGATGAGCGCTGCCGTTCCGAGCGCATCCGCGAGCGCGCCTGCAAATTGGGTATCAACATCGCCACCCCGAAGCAACGCGGATCCGAGGATCACCTTGTGCGCACCCGCCCCCAAAAGTTCGCGCGCCGTTTCCAGGCTGCGAATTCCGCCCCCGACCTGGCAATTGAGCCGTTGCACGATGCGATTCACCATGTCACGATTATTTCCCGCACCCAGGGCCGCATCAAGGTCGACCACCTGTACCAGCGGATATTTTGAAAAGCGGTCGATCCAATAGTCGAGATCGTCGAATTCCAGAGCTTTCTTCTCGCCCTGCACCAACTGCACAATCTTTCCTCCCATTAAATCGATCGCGGGAATCAGCATGGCCACCTGACCGGGATGCCGGCGTTGCGGAGTTCGCGCTTCAGTTGGGAAATATTCTCGATGCCGAAGTGGAAGATGGATGCGGCCAGAGCGGCATCAGCCTGTCCGTCGCGAAAAACGTCGATGAAGTCTCGCGCCGAGCCTGCACCTCCGGAGGCAATCACGGGAATCGAAACTGTTTGCGACACCGCGGAAACCAGCCAGCAGTCAAATCCCGATTGAGTTCCGTCCCTATCCATCGAGGTGAGGAGGATTTCCCCGGCACCGCGGTTTGTAGCTTCACTCGCCCATTCAATGACGTCGCGGCCTGTGGGCTTGCGGCCTCCGGCGATGAATACTTCGAAGCGCTCGTCGATTTTATGGGCGTCGACTTTCTTGGCATCAATGGCCACCACCACTGCCTGCGAACCGTAACGGGTGGCAATTCGCGTGACTAACTCAGGATCGAGTACCGCGGCCGAATTAATTGCAATCTTGTCGGCGCCGGCGTCGAAAACCGCCGCTGCATCGTCCAAGTTGCGAATTCCTCCGCCCACGGTGAAGGGAACAAACAGCGCGCTGGCGGTGATACGAACCGCATCCAGCAGAGTACGGCGGTTTCCACTGGTCGCTGTAATATCGAGCAGCACGATTTCGTCCGCGCCGTTGCGCGCATGCTCGGCGGCACACTCGGCCGGATCGCCCGCGTCGATCAGGTTCTGGAAGCGCACGCCCTTGACCACGCGGCCATCATTCATATCGAGGCAGGCAATGATGCGCTTGGTCAGCACGTTAGATCTCGCAGAAATTCTTCAGGATCGCCAGCCCAACATCGCCTGATTTTTCCGGGTGGAATTGAACTCCGAAAACATTCTCGCGTTCTACCGCCGCAGTGAACTCCAGCCCGTGTTCGCTGCAAGCCGAGGCTGAATCAACCACCGGCGCATAAAAAGAGTGGGTGTAGTAGACGAAGGAATTCTGCGCAATACCCGCCAGCAACCGCGAGCGGCCGTTGACTGCGAGAGAATTCCAGCCCACATGCGGTGACTTCACCGAGGCAGGGAAGCGCTGGCATTTTCCGGCGAAGATGCCCGCGCCTGGAATGTCAGCGCACTCTTCACTTCCCTCGAGAAGCCATTGCATGCCGAGGCAGATGCCGAGAAGAGGCTTGCCACCTGAAACTGCGCGCAGCAGGGCCTCGCGCACGCCCGTGCTGTTGACGGCTTGGAGAGCCGAAAAATGTCCAACTCCGGGGAAAACGATTTTATCCGCGGCGGTAATGGTTGCAGTGTCGTCGGTCACCGCCGCCTCCACGCCGAGATAGGCAAAAGCTTTCTTCACCGAGCTCAGATTGCCCGCGCCGTAATCCACGAGCGCAATCATAGAAGTCCTTTGGTGCTAGGCAGCATGCGCGCCAGGCGACGATCGCGCGAGCAGGCTACGCGCAGCGCCCGCGCGAAGGCTTTGAACAGCGCTTCGATCTTGTGGTGACTGGAGCGTCCGTAGAGCACGCGGATGTGAACATTGGCGCGAGCGCCCCGGGCAAAGCCTTCGAAGAAATCGGATACGAGTTCAGTTTGCAGATCGCCGACGAGCACAGCGCGAACCTTAGTGTCCACAACCGCGGCCGCGCGGCCACCGAAATCGACGGCCGCCAGACCGAGAGTTTCGTCCATCGGCATGACAAAGTAACCGGCCCGCAGAATGCCGCGGCGATTCCCCAAAGCCTGGGCGAAGACTTCGCCGAGCGCGATGCCAACATCCTCTACGGTGTGGTGTTGATCCACATCGAGGTCGCCAGATGCGGCGAGATTAAGGTCGAATCCGCCATGCCGCGCAAATAGCTCCATCATATGATCGAGAAAGCGAATTCCAGTCGAAACTTCATACCGCCCTCGGCCTTCGATGGTGAGGGCGATCTTGATATCGGTTTCGGCAGTTTTGCGATGCAGCTTCGCTTTCCTCACGCTTGCACCTTACGCTGCAGCGCCAGTTCTCCAACCACTTCGTGCAGTGCAGCGATCAGCACTTGCGTGTGATGCAGCGATCCTACGGTCAGCCGCACACAACCTTCGCAACCTGGATCGGAGTTGCGGTCGCGAACTAGGATCGCCCGCCTTCGCAATGCCTGAACAAATTCGGCGTGGGCCGGGCCGATGCGCGTGAGCACAAAGTTCGCGCGGCTCGGCCAGTAGTGAATGCCGAGATCGCGCAGTTCCCGCTCCAAAAGCTCTCGTCCGGCTTTTACCTCGGCGGCGTAACGCTCAACGAACTCCTGATCGTTAAGAGCCTCCGGCAGCGCAATCAACGCGACCGCATTCACGTTGTAAGGCGATGCGGAACGTCGCACGATCTCCATCTGCTGCGCGTGCCCGGCAAGAACCCCCATACGCAGGCCGGCCAATCCATACGCTTTGGAAAAGGTTCTGGCCACAAAAAGATTCCCCGGGCGGTGCCGCGTGTTGAGAATCGTTTCCCCGTGAAACTCAAAATAAGCTTCATCCACCAGAAACGCAGCCTGCGGTGCCGCCCGCGCGACCTTCAGCAATACTTCTGACCCAACTACGGACCCAGTCGGGTTGTTCGGATTGGCTATGCAGATAAGCTTTGTGCGCGAGCCGATTCGACCAAGTAATTCCTGCAAAGGAAAAGTAAAATCAGCGCCGGACAAAACTCGCACGAGACTCGCGCCCTCCGCTTGAGCGAAGATCGCATACATGGCAAAAGTCGGTTCGACGATGATCGCCTCGGCGCCCGGATCAAGGTAAGTCGAGCAAAGCAGGTGGATGGCTTCATCGACGCCGTTCGTTAGCAAAATTTCCGGTGCTTCAAGGCCGAGAAAGTCGGCGGCTTCGCCCTCCAGCGGTTCCCGCTCGGGATAACGCGCCAGGGTTTCTATATCCAGCGATCGCATCCGCGCTAATACTCTGGGCGAGCAGCCGATTGTGCTCTCGTTGAAATCCAGGCGCAGACCAAGCCGCCCCGCCAGCGGCGGGCGATATGCAGGTACGCTCTTCAAGGCAGCGCGAGCCTCAAGCATGAGAGCACCTCACTCGCAATGATTCAGCATGTCCGCGCAGCCCCTCGGCTAAGGCGAGTTTGACCGCGGCGGGAGCAATGTCACAAATGCCGTCGGGTGAAACCTCCTGGTAAGAAATGATTCGGACGAAATCCAAAACGCTCAATCCCCCACGCACTCGGGACATTCCCCCTGTAGGCAAAACGTGATTCGGACCCGTCATGTAGTCGCCCGCGGACTGGGGCGTGAATTCATTCAGAAAAATCGAGCCAGCGTTCTGTACGCTCGGCGCCAAAGCGGCCGGCAGCGTTAGATGCTCGGGGGCAATGCGGTTTGCGATTTCTACGGCATGCTCTAGAGAGCCGGTTAGAAGAATGGCTCCGCGAGAGGAGAGCGAAGCCGCCGCGATGGCATTGCCTCGCGTCCGCCGCTTCACTTCTTTATGCACTTTCTGGGCTAAATCATCGGACGTTGTAATCAAGATGCAGAGGGAGTCGGGATCGTGCTCGGCCTGGGCTACAAGGTCGGCAGCAAGGAACGTTGGATCTCCATCTGCGCTGATAAACGCCGCTTCAGTGGGGCCAGCCGGGAATTCGATGGCGCAATCGAGAGCGATGAACTTCTTGGCCGCGGTCACGTAACGATTGCCGGGTCCGACGATTTTATTAACGCGGGAAATGCTTTCGGTCCCGTACGCGAAGGCGGAGATAGCCTGCGCGCCGCCTACACGATAGAATTCGCGGACGCCGAGGAATGCAGCCGCCGCGAGCGTCGCTTGAGCGGATCGCGGAGAGGCCACAACAATTCGCGGCACGCCCGCCACCTGTGCTGGAATCACAGTCATTAGCAGAGTGGAGGGCAGTGGATAGCGCCCGCCGGGAACATAGCAACCCACCGACTCCAGCGGCCGCACGAATTGGCCGACGCACACGCCAGGCTGAATTTCGCGGCGCCACTCCTGCGGTTTTTGCCACTCGCAGAACCGACTAATGTTGGCGGCCGCCTGAGAGATCGCATCTCGCAGCTCTGAGGAAATGCTCGCCCAAGCGGCTAGTAATTCGGCTTCGGGCACGCGCAAAGACTCATTTTTTCCAAGGCCATCCCAACGTACAGCGACACTCCGCAGAGCGCGATCGCCGTTTCGGCGAACGCGACTTACGATGCTCCGAACCGCCGGCTCAACGTTGGCTAGATCGGTCGCACCGCGATGCTCGAGTGCATCCACGAATTGCTCTCTCTTACCTCCGGCCAGGATGCGCATCACATCACAACCTTGTTCAGAGGGTATTCGACGATCCCCTGCGCGCACGCTTCCTTTAGTTTAGGTATCAGCGCCCAGGCGGCATTTTCTTCGATCACCGTATTCACCGCGACCCATTCTCCATCGGCCAGCGGTGCGACTGTAGGATTTTTCAACGCCGGCAGAAGCCCGAGAACCGCGGCCAAATCCGGCTTGCGAACATTGAGCATCAGGCCGACCCTCCCCAGAGCAGCTATGGCCCCGCTCAGCATCACGGCCAGGTTTTCAATTTTGCGGCGCTTCGCGGCATCCGCCCAAACACCTTTGTTCGCGACCAGTTGTGTGTTCGATTCGAGCAAGGTATCGATAATGCGCAGATGATTCGCTCGCAGCGAGTTCCCAGTCTCCGTGACTTCGACGATGGCATCCGCCAGCAAGGGTGGTTTTACCTCGGTCGCGCCCCAGGAGAATTCAACTTTGACGGGAACGTTGCGGCTGGCAAAATATTGGCGCGTTACGTTCACCAATTCAGTAGCCACGATGCAACCCGCCAGATCTTCGGGCTTCAGAAAGATCGCGTCCTCCGGCACCGCCAGCACCCATTTCACTTTTCCCATGCTTTGCTTGGCATAAATCAGATCGGTCACGCGGATTACTTCGAGACCGCTCTCCATGACCCAGTCGAGCCCAGTTAATCCGGCATCAAGGGCGCCGTGTTCGACGTAGCGCGCCATCTCCTGCGCGCGAATGAGCATGCAGTCAATCTCAGGATCGTCCGTCGGCGCGAAGTACGAGCGCGGATTGGTATAGATGCGCAGTCCGGCGCGTACGAATAGGCTCAGCGTCGCTTCCTGCAAACTTCCCTTGGGAATTCCCAGGCGGAGCGTCATCGCGTCACCTCTTGTTCGTCCTGCACGCCCAGAGGCAACGCCTGCGTGAAGCACGATCTCGATCCAGTGTGGCAAACTTTGCCAGCGCCCAAGACCCGCACGCGTAGCAGCACTGTGTCGCGGTCACAGTCGGTTCGCGCCTCGATCACCTCCAGCCGATTCCCGGAGGTCTCGCCTTTGGTCCAAAGCGTCTGCCGGGTGCGGCTGTAAAACGTGACGTAGCGTGTGAGCAGAGTCATCGCCAAAGCCTCGCGGTTCATGAATCCCACCATCAGCAACTCGCCATTGGCCGCGTCCTGAATCACGGCCGGAGCTAAGCCTTGCATTTTGCCGAAGTTAATTTCCATTGCAGCCTCTTTTTATGATCAGCTACGGCGCTCCAGCGTTCGTACACAAACAAAAAACCCGCTGCGCGTTCGCGTCAGCGGGTTCGGAATTCTTAATTAGTGCTTTAAGGGTATTATCCGATTTCCTCCGCCGACACGTTCGCCGCGCGATGGTGATGGCGATGGTGCCGTTGCGAAGGAATCATAATTTCTGAATCCTATGACGAGGCCTGCCTTACGTCAATTTGTTTTTCAAGCTTCGGTACGTTGAGGGGCAGGGGAGTCAAAATCCGATCCGCCCTCAGCTTTGCCGCAGAGAAGGAAGAACTCTTGTCAGAGGAATCACTTAGCTTTCTCTTGGGACTTCCTGGCATAGAAGCCAATATCGTAAATTTGAATGCCCCCGACCATTTCTTTGCGCGCGATCGTCGCCTCTGCCACAACCCTTATTTCCGCTGAGGTCTTAATCCGAAAATCTGCAACTGCTTGCTGCTGGCCACGAAAACTTCTCCCAGAGCTACCACGGGCACCTGATTCGAGTTATTCGGAGGATTCGGCCACGAGCCCGCGACAGCCTTAAAGATCGGTTTCAAACTCGTGCCGGCCGCATCGGGATTGAAGGCGTAAAGAGCGATCCCGGAATTTCCACCCGAAACTGGATGCGAAAGCGCCCATACGATTGCGTTCGTATTGCCGTTCGAAGACACCGCCGTAAAGAATCCGGCAGTCTGCCCGCCGCCAATCGCCGCGGAACTGCTCACCAACGACAAAGACGGGTGCGGAGATGTCTGCAGCTTCCAGATCTTGAGATTTTTTCCTCCGCTGCTCACGATGCGCCCAGCCCCATCCTTTGGATCGACAAAGTAAGATTCTCCACACCAGCACGCGCCCACGGCGTAACTGCCCAGCACATTGTTCTTCCTCGAAAAGCCGCCGAGGCTGTCTTCGTTCATCAGAAACATGGTCCCCGCCTTTCCGGCAGCTACCGCCAAATGCGGCATGGAGCCGAGCTGATCGGGCAGAACCATGACTCCTCCGGAGCCGAAATCCATATCGCCGGTGTCGAGGCTGTCTTGATTATTCGGTGTAAACAGGTCAACCACTCCGCTGAGCGTGGAAGAAGTTTTCACCACGCTCTCCTGGATATTGGTTACGCCGTCGTAAGTTGAGTAGAACGAATTGCCAGTTACGAAGAGAATATTGCCGGCATCGTCGGCGGCCGGGCCATTGCCCGACATCCAGATCGAGGAGAGATAAAAGTCGTTGGGTGAACTAGCCTGAGTGTCGACAAGTTGATTAGGCGGCAAGGGCGCCAGCGTTCCCGTATTCCATCCCATCAGCCAGCCGCGAGAAGCGTAAGCCTGCCCGTCGCAGAAACTGCCAAAAGCGGCATAAACATTGCCGTTGGCCAAAAGCAGCGCCGGGCGCTGGCGCTGGTAAGTGGCGTTGAAGCTGAAGGTTGTGCCATCAGTGAGAGTGTGCGAAGCCGCGACCAGTTGAGGCGCAACCTTATCGGTCAGGCTTCCCAGGTCGAGCGCATGCACGCGGTACGCCGGTCCGGTTTTGTCCTGGGTGTAGTTGACAGCGTAAAGCGTATTACTCGTCAAATCAATTACCGGCGTCGAATGAATACCCAGGTTCGGACTTTTCCCGCAGATCCCGGGAGGGACCACCGGCGCTCCAAAATTCGGACTCAGCAGCACCGAGCCGCTTTCGGCGTCGACGGCGTAGATTGTGTTGTTTTCCGTGGCAACATAAACCACATCGTGAACGCCGGGGAAGTTGCCGGCTGTAATCAGCACCGCGGGGACGACGAGCGGTTGCCCATCCACTTGAGCATCCAACACAACCGTTTTCAGGTGACCAAACGAACTGCTACCGACGTTAGCCGGAGTAAGCGTGACCTCACTCTTATTCCAGCCGGTGCGATAGTTATCGTAGTGATGAGTCGTGATCGCTGCCTGCCCTGCTGATAGCAGCGCGGCGTACGCAATCCACAAGGCGATGGCTGCGATCCCGCGGACGAGTCGGACTCTCCTGCGAAGTGGCATTGGTCCTCTCCCTGCGACGGTCGCACTATAACGATGGGCCTTGTTTCCGTCGGCAGGAAAAGCCTCCGGAACATCGGCCAGCCGGAAGCTGCTTGTGGTCTGCGGCGTTTAACCGAGGGGGAGAAGACCACTAGGGCGGAGAGTCTATGTCATTTCCAAGCGCTTGTAAAGCGAAAGCTGATGGAGTGTTTTAGCTCCATAATTCTGTCACCCCCTAACGGCAACGTGAAAATGTCACCCCATGAGAGGAAGGACATTCGCGTTGAGTCAGAAGGAACTGCAACGAGTGAGCGTAATTTCCAGTTGTGTTAAGGGAGACATGGCGTGCGCCAGAGCCGCCGCACTGCTCTCGCTTAGCATCCGTCAGGTCAGGCGTCTTAAGAAACGTATGCGCGAGCACGGGGAGGCGGCTCTGGCGCACGCCAACCGCGGACGGCCCAGCCCGCGCCGCCTGCCTACCCGGGTTCGCCAACACATCGTTCATCTGGCCCGCACCACCTATGGCGGATTCAACGATCACCATCTCTGCGAAAAACTTTGCGAGCTCGAGGGCTTCGCCCTGAGCCGTGAAACTCTTCGCCGTGTTTTGCGTCAAGCCGGCATCGGTTCGCCCAGAAAACGCCGCGCTCCCGCGCATCGCCAGCGCCGGCTGCGCTCCGCTCGCGAAGGCGAACTGGTGCAACTCGACGGCTCGCCTCACGACTGGCTCGAAGGCCGCGGCCCGCGCCTCACCGCGCTCGGCCTGCAGGACGATGCCACCGGTAAAATCCTCGCGGCTCAGTTTTTTCCTTCCGAAACTGCGCTCGGTTATCTCACATTGTTGCGCCAACTGCTGCGCCGCCACGGCACTCCGCTGGCCTTCTACGGCGATCACAGCGGTATCTTCGTGCGCAACGATGACTTCTGGACCGTCGAAGAAGAACTCGCCGGCAAACGCCAGCCCACCCAGTTCGGCCGCGCCCTCGATCATCTCGGCATCACCTTCATCGCCGCCCGCAGCCCCCAAGCCAAAGGCCGCGTCGAACGCCTCTGGGGCGTGCTCCAGGATCGCTTGTGCAGCGAGCTTCGTCTGGCTCAAGCCTGCGATCTGCACTCCGCCAATGCCGTGCTGCGCCTTTTCCTCGCCGACTACAACCGCCGCTTCGCCCGCCGTCCGCGTGAAATGCAAACCGCTTGGCGTCCGGCTCCGGAAAATCTCGACCGCATCTGCTGCTTCGTTCATCCGCGCGTGGTCAGCAACGACAACATCGTGCAGTGGGACGGTCAGCGCTTCCAGATCCCCCAGCAAGGCCAACGCTTCAGCTTCGCCGGAGCCAAAGTCCATGTCTATCAGGCGCTCGACGGGCGTATCTCGCTTTACTACGGCGACACCCGCCTGCAACACACCCTGGCTTCGCCAGGGTGACATTTTCATGTTGCCGTTAGGGTGACAAATTCATGTTGCTACAACAGCGAAAGCTGATGGAGCCGTTGGGCTCTATCTAGCGGCCGCGGATCAGCCTCAGCGCACGCCCATATTCCGCCAAAGGAAGTGCCAGAATCGTTTCTTAAACGTGCGGTTCGTAAACTTCCGGATGAGGAAATATTCGTTGACGGGAAAATCATCGCGAAGAGCTACTACAGCCGGATCTCGCTGAATGATGGCAGGAACCGAAAGTTCGTGACTGACGAGCAAATCAAATTGCTCGCGAGCTGTGGGGGCTGGACCCCACTCGAGCAGGTTGCGGGCCGCATCTGAAGGCAGTCGCGCAGCGAGGTCTGCTGCTGAGAGAGCAGGAATCGGACTCATACTGGCAAGAAAATGTATGCCCCAGCCCTCGACCGAAGGAAAGGCTCTTACGTAAGGAAACGATTCGGATATCGCGCGTGCCACCGAAGCAGTGGTCGCCGCGTCGGCGCCGGGGAACCACTCCTGCAAAATGCCGCCTTCCCGCAGGCGAGGTTTCACGATGGCGTAAAACTCTTTTGAGTAGAGCAGGCTGGAGGCTGCAGCTTCCACCGGCGGGGGCGGATCGGTAGTGATCACGTCATATTGCTCGGAGGTGCGCTCGAGAAAAGCGCGGCCATCGTCAATAACCACTTGAGCCAGCGGCGGCTGCAGCAACTTGTCCGCGTCCGGATGAAAAAACGTGGCCACTTTAGGGACGCTGGGCACGAGTTCAACCGCAGTCGAATGAACTCCCCAAGAAAGCATTGCCAGTTCGCTGGTTCCCATCCCGAAACAAATCACCAGAGCTTTTTCCGGCGGCCGAGTGAGAAAAGCAAGTGGCAGGTGAGCCATCATTTTGGTGATCGGACTTAATCTGGTCATTCCTACCCCGTTGACCAAGAGTCGCCGGTCCATCCCTAGTCCATGGCTGACTACCGTTGCTGTGCTGTCACGCCTGATCCAGCGCGGTGAATATTGTTCTTCGTATCCCTTTGCCCCCAGCGTCAAAGCAATCGTGGCGACGGCCAGAAAGTAGGCAAATGCCGGCGACGCCCAGAAGTTGCTCGGGTGCGACGACGATGCTGCTGATAACGACACCGGGCGAACACTCAACCCAACAATCAGCCAAGGCAAGGCTAAAAAGCTGAGCGCAAGCTTTTCTCCGAGGAGCGGCAGAAGTATAAAACCGGCCAGCAAGGGCCCAAGCACGCAGCCCGCAATATTGATCGCATAAGCTCGACCGGCGCGGTCTGGATCGCCTAAGGAAAAGCGATCGAGAATCAATGGCGTAATAAACCCCGCCAGCATGGCGAACGGGGTAATGCCCAGTAGGACGCGCAGAACACCGTGCAGGGGAATCCTGGGATCCGCGGTCAAGTATACAAATATCACCGAAATGCCAAATCCCACCCAAAGCAGGTTGCTATCTAACCCTCCGACTCGGATTTTTTTGCGATAGATCCGCGAACCAATGTAAGTGCCTATCAGGTAATCCGAAAGAATTGCCGCGAAGGCGTAGACTACGGTGCCTAGTGAGAAGGTATAGATGCGTACCCACACGACCTCGGCGCCCATGCTGGTCAGCCCGGTTCCAAATAGAAGCCACAAAAGCCTTCGGTCCAATGCACCGCGAACCACCTTGTGGAGAGAGCGGGGCGCATTTCTCTCAGACACAAACTTGCCGCCTTTGAGCGACATTGAAAACGCACATGCGGCGAGAAGAAAATTCAGCCCCGTGCCGACGAGCAGAGTCTTGTGAAATCCGAATAGTTCGATCAAGAACAAAGGAACGATCGCGCCCGACAGCGCACCCAGGACGTTCGCCAGATAGAGATAGCTGAATGATCGCTCTCCGTCAGGATCTGCCTGCTGCCGGATCGCCGCCATCGCGAAAGGAAATGTCGCTCCCATGCAGGCGCACCACGGTACAAGAGTCGCAGCAATCCACAATCCCGCGGGCAGATAATAGAAGGACGACGAAAATGACGTTTGCTGAATCGCCCGGAGCAGAGCTTCGCGCCCCCAGAGCAATTGGAGCGGTACCATAACCGCCGAAATTCCGATCAGCAACTCGGTCAGCGCATAAAGACGCAAGGGAGAAAATCGACCGTCCTCCACGAACTTGCGGACAATATACCCGGCACCATAGGATCCCAGTCCAAGTCCGATCATGAACGACGAGAGTACTAGCGATACGATCGGAGTGGTCACTCCAAACTGAGCCATGGCCGACCGCAGCCAGATCACTTCATAAAGAAGGCTGCAAAATCCCGACACTATGAAAAGCCCAAAATACCATCGCATAGGGAGCTTTTTATCGGGGGTCACGACTTGATGCGGTGCGGCGAGTTTCAACGCGCTGGCCTGTGCTTGCATGCGGGAAACGGATTATAGCATTGCGCTACTTGTTGAAAATTTGCGCGAGTGGTTCATCATGCCGGTCGTTATTGCTGTGCTAGACTTTCGCCAACGATGAACCGCCGTTGGCTTCGAGTCGTGCTGGGATTGATTGCTCTGTTGATGGTGGCGGATTTCGTTTTTCGCGGAGTAGGCTCTGCCGCCGAAACCACGAGAAATGACTTTTCAGAAGTGTACGTGGGTTCTTGGCTCTGGCGGCACGGCCAAAATTTTTATGACTCCTCGTTAACCAAGGCGACGGCAACCCAACTCACCGGCTCGCACGTGAATCTTGTGCTGATCTATCCGCCTACGGCGCTCGCCTTGATGTCGCCGTTCAGCTTCCTACCCTGGTTTTGGGCGAATACCGTGTGGCTTCTTGTGGGATTGGTCGCCGTCGGAGTTACCATCCTTCTCCTGGTTCGGCTGGCGGGTTTTCAGCTATGGGAAGACCGCGCCCTCATACTCGGTACGTTCGTCCTGATTTTTTCTCCGCTTCATCAGGCTTTTCATATGGGGAACGTAGCTCTGGTAGCCGTTCCGCTGTCTCTGCTGGGAATTTATCTTGCAGAAGGGAAGCGCGATTTTGCCGCGGGCGTCGTACTTACAATTGCTACCGCGCTGAAGCCTCAGGTAGGACTTTGGGTTTTGCTCTTCTACCTGATCCAATTGCGTAAGCGATTTGTGGCAGGAATCGTGCTGCCCGCAGCTGTTTTTCTGGTTGCGCTGGTCAGCTACGCCGTGCCGGCACGGACGTTGATTTCCGGCTATCGCAATAATCTTCATTATTGGTTTGATCCTGGCCGCATGATCGGTTTTACCGAAGGCGCCATGCCCTTTCACGTGAACACCAGCCAGGTACTCCTCTACCAGTTTCTGCACCGGATCACACTCGCCAGCCTATTTGCTCAGGGCATTTTTATCTGTGGTCTTCTGGCCTGGCTCTTTGCCGTTTTGCGAGCGCGTTTTCGTGTATCGATTCCATTGGCCATTTCTTCTTTGCTAGCTTTGAGTTTCATATCCATTTATCACAGTGTCTCTGACGTGACGATTTTGACTTTGGCCCTCTGCTGGGCATTTCGAGATCCGCCCGCTTTACTGAACTGGAGCCAGCGCGCCACTTGCATTCTGTTCCTGCTGATGATGTTGCCCGGCCACTCCCTGCTCATCCGATCGGCACCTCACCTGAGCGCGTCGGTTGCAGATTCCTGGTGGTGGAAGCTGCTGGTCGCCCGGTACTTCATCTGGCTGCTGCTGGCTCTCAACGCAGTTCTGGTTTACGCTTTGGTCCGATCTTCCGCAACCGGCAAATCCCTGGAAACCCAATCGCAATGAGCGATAAGCATCTTCGCGCTGCGCTAACGCTGGCCCTGCTACTGGTTTCGCTGGCATATCTATTGCAGATAGCGAGCCCCCTCCGTCTCATCGTCGACGGCGTAGACTATTTGCTGCAGGCGAGTTCCGCGGCCGATGGAGGTGGGTTCCGCGTCCACGGTCTGCGGTCGGTGAGGCCCTCGGGATATCCCGTAATAATTTTTCTTCTGATCAAAGCAGGTATAGGGAAATCATGGGCGATTGTTGCTCTGAACTGTCTTCTGCTTGGCGTCGGTTGTTGGGTGAGTTATTACATCTTGCGCAGGTCCTTCGGCTTCGAGAGTACAACTGCTGAAGTAATCGTCTTGCTGACCCTGCTCTCGTTCGTAATGGTGAAGCACGTTACTCATCCTCTCAGCGATATCTGCTTTTTCGGAATGTCCATGTCGTGCCTACTATTGCTTCTTCAGGCCGAAGCGGACAAGCAACGCGCCAGATTCTTGTGGCTCGCTTTGGCCTTACCCTTGATGGCTTTCTGCATTGAGCTGCGGACTATTGGCATCGCGTTGATTCCAGCTTTCATATGGGCGGCGGCCGGCGGTATTTCATGGGCGAATGAGCTGCCGCAATGGATGCGGCGGCACAAAGTTCCAGCGCTTGTGCTCTTTCTCGCCTTACTGGCAATAGTGGGGTGGGGAAGCAGAATGCTGCTGCATTCCGGCTACACTCAGCAGAATGCCGTGACCCTTCGTGGAAGAGGCTTGCTGGGAAATGTTTTCTGGAATCTTACTGCTCACGCAAGAGAATGGGGCGAATTCAGCGTTAATGCGCCGCTTTCAAAGTTACCGCCAGTTCTGCAAGTCCCAGTCGAGATTGCGGGACTTGTCGCCCTAATGTTGTGGGCAGTCGGACTCTGGGAAAAGCGCAGCAGATTTACTGCGTTGGATTGCTACGTTCTGGTTTTCGCCTGCATTCTGCTTGCGTGGCCTTGGTCCGATGCCAGGTTTTGGTTGCCGCTCTTGCCAGTACTGATCGGGTATGTTCTGATTGGGGCGGAAAGACTTGTGCCATCGCGTCTGCTGCGGTCGGCGATCATGGTCTACTGCTCGCTGTTTTGTTTGCTGGGTCTGATCGCCCTTGGCTATAGCACGCGTTTGACTTTTGCCGGTAGGAATTTTCCCGATCTGTATGGGGACGGAACTCTCCGTGCCACTTATCGCCTGGTGTTTCTCGGAGTGTCGCCGAAGCGGTCGGAGGATGTGAATCAGGATGCTGTCTATCTACTGCGTCGCTATGAATGGCGCTTGATTCGACAACAGGGCAATGTTCCTTAGCCTGAACTTGTCTCCGGTACATTGAAAGAATAGATTTTGTTCCTAGTCGTTTGGAACGCGAGCTTAGGATGAAGGTTTCATTTCGAACTGTAGCGGCCGCTCTGGGATTAACCGTTCTTCTCGGCGTGCTGTTCGAATCGATGCGGCGTCCGGGGCTGGTTGCCAATGCCACGTACCTGGGTGGGCTTCTGGCGCTCGAGATTGTATTGGCCTGCCTGTGGCGCTTTGAAGCCGTATTCTTTCCGGTAACGATCTTGTGTTTCCTCTCGGCGGACACGGCCAATCCGCTGGCGGGAGAGAGCTTCACTCTGCGCTGGCTATTTCTGGCGGTGGGAGCATTAGCCGGCTCTGTCATCTGGATTAAGAGCAACCGGGCTCGCCATTTTGAATTGTTCCACCTAGTCGCGCTGTTTTGCGTGCTCTCCGCATTTGCTTCGGCGAGTGCTTCCAGCGCTCCGGTGACCGCCTCGCTGAAGGTCGCCAGCCTCTTTCTGCTTTTTCTCTATGCTTCAACTGGGGGAAGAGTTGCCCTCGCGGGACGCGAGCGATCGTTCGTCCACCTTCTTGTTCGCGCTTCGGAGATTCTGGTTTTTGGAGTGTCGATTTTATATTTTGCCGGCGACAATGTGTTCGGAAATCCCAATAACCTCGGTGCCATGATCGGCGTCGTCGCCACACCGATCTTGCTCTGGGCGGCTTTGGTGGCAGAAAGCCGGACCGAACGGCAGCGTCGTTGCATCGCGCTGGCACTCTGCGGCGTTTTGCTTTACGTAACTGTTTGCCGTGCTGCCATCGTCGCCGATGTTCTGGTTGCGGTCGGGCTCACCATCGCCTTGCGCCGTCCCCGTCTCTTGTTGCGGGCCGCCTTCGTCGCAGCTTTCTTTCTGGAGGCCATGGCTGTGGCCAACCCAGCTCACATGGCTGAGTTTATGGATTCACTCAGCGGGCGGTTTATCTTTAAAATCCAAGGGGAGCGAACTCATCAAGGAGTTTTTGGTTCGCGCGAGACGCCTTGGGACCAAACTCTCGCCGCGGTCAAGAAACATCCCTTCTTTGGAACTGGCTTCGGAACCAGCGATTTAGGTACGGAACTGCCGGATTTTCAGCGTTCGATGGTCTACACCAAAGAAGTCTCGAACCGCGAGCACGGCAGCAGTTATCTAGCTCTCGCGGAGTACATGGGGCTGTTGGGCATTTTGCCCTTCCTGGTGTTATTCCTTTTATTAATCCGCGCGGCGGCTCGTGCCTACGCCTGGATGCACAAGACCGGCAGCGCCCATCATTATTCCGTTCCCTTCGCCATGATCATTACTGCGGGACTGATTCACGCCAGCTTCGAAGACTGGCTCTTCGCCGCGGGTTCGTATCTCTGTGTTTTCTTTTGGGTGTCGGCTTTTCTACTGATTGATCTTGCCCCAGCCATTCAGGCAGAGCCGAGGCTTTCGGCTCCCCAACCCTTTCCAGCGTATACTCCGGCACAGAGTTTTCGGCAGCCAACGATCTAGCCAGGCTTCCAAGCTGTCTTAAAAGATGGAATACTTGCCGCAAGGCTCTCGCTCTAACCTCTCCCAGCCTGGCAATAAATGGACCGTTGTTTGCCTCGTTTTATTTCTGATTGCAGGTGCCGAGTTTGTAGTGAGAGGGCCGATCCGGGCGGTGCGATCCGCAACCGGCTTCAATGACTTCCTGGCGCCCTACATACAAGCCGATGCCTGGACTCGGGGTCTCGACCCATACAGCCCGCTGACGCTCCTAAGACTATGGCCCCATGGAGCGGCTCAGTTTGTTTTTCTGCCGACCGAAGTTGAGGACGGCTCGCTGATTGCCAAGCGAGGCATTCCTACGGCATATCCGATTACCGCACTGGTATTGATTGCGCCTCTTAGTTGCCTGCCTTGGCGTGTCGCATATGCGCTCTGGTTAACCATCAATCTTGCCCTGTTTGTTGCGATGCTGTATGCGCTGGTGGCGCTGGCGGGCTTCTCGTATCGTTCGCGGGAAACGATTTTGCTGGTTGCGGCCACATTGGCACTTGCGCCCTTTCACACCGGGATCGTGACCGCCAATCTCGCTTTGGTAGTGATCGAACTGGGAGTGATCGCGGTTTGGACAGCGCGCAGCCGCTACGATCTACGGACCGCAACTTTGCTCGCCATATCGATCGGGCTAAAGCCGCAGATCGGACTGTGTTTTCTTGTTTATTAT
Organism: uncultured Acidobacteriaceae bacterium; assembly: GCA_963789875.1. Lineage (GTDB taxonomy): Bacteria > Acidobacteriota > Terriglobia > Terriglobales > Acidobacteriaceae > Sulfotelmatobacter. The sequence continues at coordinate 699,840 of CAWBMI010000006.1, forward strand.
CTCGTGCGCCGCAGGTGGAATTTGGTTGGCATTACCGTCGCCCTGCTGGCATTAGTTGCTGGCTCGGGTTTACTGCGAATGCAACTCAGCCATACGCTATGGCTAAGTAGCTATATCAACGATAACCGGGTGCTACTTCAGCACGGGATACTCGCCAACTTCACCCCCATCAATCCCCTGCGCTTTGGTCTGACTAACCTTCAAGTAGTTCTGTATCCGATCGCGGGACTTCGCCTCGCGAATATTCTCGCGGTCTCGCTGGGTATCATCCTCCTGTCTCTGTGGGCGTTTGGGATGCACAGGATGCGACACCGTGACAATATGGAACTTCTTGGCTTAAGCGCAATCGTCGTGATCAGCCTCCTGCCCGTCTATCATCGTTTCTACGATGCGGGCTTGCTGGTGTTGCCTCTTGCATGGTTATTCGTTTCATTTCGAATGTCGCGAATCCTTGCCGCACTTTTGATCCAGCTGATGCTTCCATTCCTGGTTCCTGGCGGCACAATTCTGCAAACGTTGCAAACTAGCGGAAATATCTCCGGCACATTGGCCAACCGCTGGTGGTGGCAGATATTTGTGATGCCCCATGAAGTATGGATGCTCTTGTTACTCGCGATTCTTTTGCTCTACGAAATGATTTGCGGGATGAAAGGCGCTAATGAAACGAGCGCGATGTGATCGCGTCTTTCTCCACAAATGTTGCACCGATCCGGCGGCTTTGCGATTACGGGCGGCATCGACCATCGAGAAGTATCAAAAGTGAAAAATCAGGTCGCTCGCCACAGTTAGCTGGTTATGCCGTCGTCCGTTGTCATAGACCGTCGTATCCCAAGCGCGCTCGAAGCGCAACTCCGGTCGCAGCTGGATGGTGCTGCCGATCCAATGGCACCACATGATCGTGTTCTCCGAGTACCGGGTCGCATACCCAGTACGCTGGCCTTTTTTGTCGTCGAGAAAATCGCTGCGAAGCGACAAGAAATCGTGAACCGAGAATTCCTTCTGTAGAAAATTCACCAGCGCGTACTCTGGAGCCGTGCAGCGCTGTTCTCCGGGTAAGCAGATTGCCCCATTTGCTCCTTTTTCCGGCTCGACCTTGCCTCCCACGGCAGGCACATCAAGCTCATACATGTACCACGCCTCCGTAGCCATGTGCACGGTCTTCGTGAACTTGTGATACCACGTGGCGTCATATTGCTGCAGGTTGTTGTACGCGTACTTCCCGTTGTTGATGCCGTTAGCGCAAGCATAGACATTGTCGTTGACTGAGGCTGTCGTGTAACTCAGGCACGCTGTGGCTGACAGTTTTGCATCCGCCGTCCACAAGGCAACATCGTGGCCACCCGTAACCCCGAGTTGGATCAGCCACTGATCATTCAGTTTGATGGTCGTTATCAAACCTGTGTCGGTAAAGGGATCGATCGCATAGAGCAACGAGTGACTGAAGATGTAGTTGTTCGGAGCCAGTTGAGCCTCGATGCCCGGAATCGAGATGAATCGACCGATCCTCACATTCATTCCTTGCCCCACATTCGGAATGTAAATATCCACGTACTCAAGAGTAGGGTCAAACCCATACTGCCGGTGATCATTAACCCACGGCCCACTCAGATAGCCTTTCGCAGTTGTAAAACGATAGTCAGTGCCGTAGAGAGCTGTGAGGTGGTAACCCCAGTCGATATGGTCACGCTGAACGGAGTCCGGCAATCGCTCCGCATAGAGAACGAGTTGGTTCATCTCAAAACGATTCGAGTAAACATCGTTCGCCTCAGGCGCATTACTTGTTGAGGACGTGCTGAAGTTGAGGGTCGGATCGATCCATCCGTAAAGCTTCGTACGACTTCTAGCCTGGTTGATTGCCGTCATCAGCGGATAGCTGTTTGTATCTGGCTCTCCGATAACCGGCGAGCCGCCGTACGACCAATCCGCATTGGGAAACGGCGGCGAATCCAACGGCGAGGGAAGACCTCTTCGCGCCGATGCCGGAGAAGAATCTGTTATCCCCGACCAATCGTGGCGGTAGAACTGCGCCCACCGGCGAAAGAAAGCTTTCTTTTCCAGGGCGGGCGGTTCAGTTGGATGTGGCGGGGAAGCCGTTTGCTCGATCGCCTGCTGGGCCTGAGAAACAGCACCACTTAGAAAGGAGATCAAGATGAACGAGACAAAGCAAAAACACGAGCGACGGGAGAGGATGCGTACACCCATAGGAAGGCTAGTCATGTAAGTCTACTAAACTCTCGCCCGCGTTCCGGCGCCAGAGACATGAATCGGCAAGGAAGCGCGGTGTTCTCGTAATTTGAGCGTGGGAAAATCTTACCGTTCGACCCCTCGCCATTTCCTGCTTGACTTTCGGGAGAAATCGTAAGTAAATGGTTAAAGTCGAAATAAAACGAAAGCAGGCAAAACGTTCCCCGTTGAGCCGCTGGAAGAAAGATTTATCGAGGACTTGACGACTTTGAACGCTCTGGCTGAGCTTCTTGATCTTTCGAGAGAACAGAAGATGGAGCGTGGTCTTTTGCACACTCCGGCAGAGATTGCGCAACAACCCGCCACCTGGCAGGCGACGTTCTCTTCTTTCGAAAGACACCATGCCGCTCTCCTGGACTTTCTGAGCCGTGCCGGCTTCGGAAATCCAATAAAGCCAACCGTGTTTCTTATTGGCGCCGGAAGTTCCGACTACGTCGGCAGAAGTTTGGCACACCTGCTTCGAAGGCGCTGGAAATGTGAGGTTTTGGCTATCCCAAGCACCAGCCTGCTCACGCACGAGGAGGAGTGGCTCCTCCCAGGTGTGCGCTACCTCTGGATTTCATTTTCGCGCTCCGGCGACAGCCCGGAGAGCCTGTCCGTTTTGGAAAAAGCTCTGGTTCATCATCCGGAGATCCATCATATCGTGGTCTCATGCAACTCCGAGGCGCGCATGGTTCGCAGCGCCGCTGGTAAGAAACAGGCGTTCTCGATTGTCCTTGCGGACGCGGTGAACGATCGCGGCCTGGCGATGACCAGTTCGTTCTCTAACATGCTGGTATTGGGACAGTGCCTGGCACATGTGGACGATCTGGCCGAGTACAAACCCATACTCCGTGGCCTCGCGGAAGCGGGCGAGTCGTTCCTTCCGCAAGCCGCTGACACCGCTGCGGCTCTGACCGCTGAGCCCTTTTCCAGAGTCTGTTTTCTGGGTTCGGGAGCACTCCAGGGCATCGCTGCCGAATCGGCGCTCAAGGTTCTGGAACTGACGGCCGGCCGAATTTTGACTATGTCAGAGTCGTTTCTCGGCCTCCGTCACGGTCCCATGGCGGCACTAGATGGCACCACACTGCTCATTGCTTTTCTTGCGAGTGACCTTACGGTTGTCCCCTATGAGAAAGATTTACTGCGGGAACTCATGAACAAACATCTCGTCCGTGCGCAGGTCGTCGTTGGGGGACAGCCTGAATTGCCTTTGGACGGGCTGGCACAGCGCTATCTTTCGCCGCTTGCACCCACAGCGGTGCCAGATGATTGTCGTCCCCCGCTGGATGTTTTGTTTGGTCAGCTGCTCGGACTATTTTTTTCCTTACGCTGCAACCTCACCCCAGATCGACCCAGCCCCAATGGAGCGATTAACCGGGTGGTTCAGAATGTGAAAATCTACGCTTAGAATCTGCGGACGATTTTAGTGGACCCCACTTCGATGTGGGATGCCTGGAGCGCAGACTCTAAAGTGATGGTTATTCGCCCTCTTAGCAAATTGCCCCCGACAATCTGCCGATTAGCCGCGGGTCGGATAAATTCCCTGCAACGCGATGATGAAATAAATAGTCAGGAACGGCGGTATGTTGTTGTGCGGTAGAGTGCCTCCCCCGTGAACTGCAGCGCTGTAGGCGTCATCCCCGGGCTAGTGCCGGGAGTAGTTGCATAGAGAGGGATTCCTCGATAATAAGTCGCCCTATTCCCGTATCGTCGCGTCGGATCACCCAATACTCGGCATTTGGAAATTGTGTTCCATAAGACCGGCGCTGAGCGTCATACTGCAGCCGCAGGAACGTCTCTCTCATCTCACTATTCCATCCGGTAAGCTTCAGTTCTGCGGCGCGCGTACTGGCGTAGGTCCGATATAGTAAAGGTTCATCTGCAGAACATACAGCGCCTAGTGTTATTGTTGCGCCACTTACATCGCGGACAGGCCGCCCGTGGTCGCGGCCATTAGTAGGCGAGGCGAATACGTCAAGACATTCACCGAGAGACTTGTCCTCAAACATAGTAAGCGGACGCACCTTGGACAGTAAGTCGGACAACCAGGAGTCGGAAAGAAAATAAACAGAGCCGCGACTATCGTCAATCGGAAGATAGGAAGATATTTGTCAAGTAAAAAATTGTAAGAGCGGCTATCTGACTTAGTGACTGCGTTTTTTTTGCGAGAATCGCCTCCGACTAGGCTCCGCGGTACGGAGTCGGGCGCGGCCATGCCATGATCAGTGGCTTCGCATGATCTCAACAAAGGTGATAGCTCCGCCGAAGTCGAGGCCTGGGAGGATTTGTTTCAGCTTCGCGGGGCGAAGGGTGAACTGTTGGCTGAGTAAAATCCCGCAGTTAAAAAAGCGGGCCCGCGCTCTCGCGGCAACGCCTGCCCGGCAGGTGTTCAAGGGTGTTCGTTGACTGGCGAGTCCAGCCTCCGTAAGATGAGGCGGCGACAGTTTTACCTATTCTTAAAATGATCGGCCAGGCTATCTCGCACTATCGCATCGTTGAAAAACTTGGCGGAGGGGGCATGGGTGTGGTCTACAAGGCCGAAGACACCACCTTGGGACGCTTCGTTGCTCTGAAGTTCCTTCCCGACAATGTGGCGCAGGATTCGCAGACTTTGGAGCGCTTCCGACGCGAGGCGCGAGCCGCATCCGCACTCAACCATCCCAACATATGCACCATTCACGAGATCGGCGAGCAGGACGGCAAGCGCTTCATCGCCATGGAGTTTCTGGATGGCCAGACGCTGAAGCACGTAATTGGTGCCCGGCCGCTGGACCTCGACACCCTGCTGTCGCTTGCCATCGAGATCGCCGATGCGCTCGATGCCGCCCACACCGAGGGCATCGTCCACCGCGACATTAAGCCCGCCAACATCTTTGTAACCAAGCGCGGCCATGCCAAGGTTCTCGATTTCGGCCTGGCCAAAGTCTCGGCATCGGACGCCGGAGCCGGCAGCCAGAATGAAGCTACGCGGACCGAGATGGCGGCCGAAACTCACCTCACCAGCCCAGGCTCTACGCTCGGTACCGTGGCCTACATGTCGCCGGAGCAGGCACGCGCCAAAGAATTGGACTCCCGCACCGATCTGTTTTCCTTTGGGGTCGTCTTCTATGAGATGGCCACCGGGCAGTTGCCCTTCCGTGGCGAGAGCTCTGCAGTCATCTTCCGCGAAATTCTGGATCGTGATCCCGTCCCCGCAGTGCGGTTGAATCCGGCGCTGCCTGGCGAAATACAGCGCATCATCGACAAAGCATTAGAGAAGGATCGCGAACTTCGTTACCAGCACGCTGCCGATATCCGCGCAGACCTGAAACGCCTCAAGCGCCATACCGAGTCAAGCCGCACCGCAGCGCCAGGTTCGTCAGCATCTGTAGGCTTGAGCGCGGGCGGGCAAGATGCTCTCTCGTCAGCGAGTGGCGCGACCGCTGTGCCAACGAACGATGCCGCGCAGGTCGGGCACAGCAGCAGTTCATCTGTGGTCGCCGCAGCGAAGCAGCACAAGTTCAGTTTGATCGGAGGAGCCGTGGCCGCGCTCGCAGTACTGGCTGCCGCGGGCTTCGGCATTTACTCTCTGTTTCATCGCTCAGCGCCCACTCCATTTCAGAATTTCAGCATCGCGCAGGTCACCAATTCCAATAAGGCCGCAGCGACCGCGATCTCTGCCGACGGAAAATACTTGCTCACCGTACTCGATGACAAGGGCCTGAATAGTTTATGGCTGCGCAATGTGGCCACTGCCAGCGACACGCAAATCGTTCCGCCATCCGCGACCATCCCGAACGTGGCATTTTCTCCGGACGGCAACTACGTTTATTTCCGCAAAGCCGAGAATTCCATTAACAGCGATTTCAATATCTATCGCACGCCCGTACTCGGGGGCACTCCGCAAGCGGTTGTGCGCGACGTTGACAGCTCCTTTACTTTTTCTCCGGATGGCGCGCGGCTGGCCTATTTCCGAGCGAACGATCCCGAGACGGGCAAATTCCGCCTGCTCAGCGCGAAGTTAGATGGTACCGACGAGAAAGTGCTTTTCAACAAGACTCTTGATTTTCTTCCCCGCTGGGTGGCTTGGTCTCCTGACGGCAAGACGATCGCATACCCCTACGTCGCGCCGAGAGCCTTCGGCGCAGTCAGCTTGTTCGATGTGCAGTCTGGCAAAATAAAAACCCTGAACTTCGCCGATAAGGATGTCACGGCGATGCAATGGTCTACGGGCAGTGATGGACTATTTGTCACTTATCGGCAAAAAGGTCCGGCGCTCAACCGCATTCAGATCGGTTTTGTTTCTTTGTCCGATGGCCAGCTTCGTCCCATCTCGCATGACACCAACACCTACGCCACGCTGTCACTTTCCGCCGATGGCAAAACTCTAGCCACTGTCCAGGAAAAACCAGCGAGTAATCTTTTTGTTGTGCCAGGTTTAGGCAGCACGTCTCCCAGCGCACGCCCGCTCTTGGTCGATGGGGAAAAGATCGCACAGTTTAATTGGACCGCCGACGGATCTTTGCTGACCTCTGATTTCACGCGCCTGGTGCGAACCGATTTGAGCGGCAAGAACCCTACGGTGCTGACCGCCGACCCGGCCGCTGCTATTCTTGCCATTTCCTCCTGCGGCCCAAACTACATTGTCTTTCCCTGGGCGTTCCACGGTGACAGCGATCAGACGGGGATTTGGCGCGTAAATACCGATGGCTCCCACCCCACCCAGTTAACGGATGGGGGTGACGATGGCTGGTCTTCTTCTTCTGCGTGCTCCGGCGATCACAATTGGGTTTTCTTCTTTCGCGAAGTGACCAACATTTGGCGCGTCGCGCTGGATGGGTCCGGCAAACCTGGAATCGTGCCCGGGAGCGCAGTTCCCCACGCCTTCCAGGCGGGCCGTGGGATGGGCATCTCACCCGACGGGAAAACTCTGGCCTACCTGCTCGAATTCGTGAACGTGGAGAGCGGCCTCGGCACGGCTAAAATTGCCTTGCTGGACATTACAGCCTCGAATCCTCCTCGCATGATCGCGGTGAATTCCCATATTGCCGCCGGACCCCACTTCACTCCCGATGGCAAAGCGGTAGCTTATCCCGTCCGGGAGAACGGCGTCGATAACATCTGGGTTGAGCCGATCGATGGTTCGCTCGGTCACTCGATTACGAAGTTCGATTCCGAACAGATCCAGTCTTTTCACTGGTCGCCAGACGGAAACTATCTAGGGATCCTGCGCGGCCACACCGACTCCGACGTTGTCCTCCTGCAAGAGTCCAAGCCCTAGCAAGATTCGCTTTTACGAGTGTCCAGCTTTGTCATTCCGAGCGAAAGCGAGGAATCCGCTTTCCGCTGCGGCAGGCCGGACGGTGAACTGATCGAAAAGACTGCCGCCTTTGCGAATCCGGCTGGTATGATGTCCTCCGACAAAAATAGGTCGGTAAGGATTTGATTTCAATCGAAACAATCAGCTTTCATCTTTGTCCGCACAAACGGGGGACGCATTGACTGATTTGATCCAAGACGTAAATCGCCGTGAATTCATCCACAGCGCGCTCGCCGGAGCCGCGGTAGCCACGCTGCCTATCTCTGCTTTTTCTGCAGACAACTCGTCAACCAATGCAGAGAAGCAAGCGGTGCTCAATCAAATTTCCAAGATGCACGACGAGAACGTGAAACGCCTGCAGGATTGGATCGCGTTGCCCTCGATCGCCGCCGAAAACCGAAACTTTCCCCAAGGCCCCGAATACATGGCGCAACTCGCCCGCGACGCGGGTTTCGCAAACGTTGAAATCATACCCACGTCGGGAAAGCCCGGAGTCTTCGGCACTCTTGATGCCGGCGCGCCCACTACCGTCGGAATTTATTTCATGTACGACGTAAAGCAATTCGATCCCTCGGAGTGGTCGTCGCCGCCGCTCGAAGGAAAGATCGTCGAGAAAGAAGGCCTGGGCAGAATTTGCGTCGGACGCGGAGCTGTAAATCAGAAAGGTCCCGAGACCGCGTTCCTCGGCGCTCTTCACGCTTTTAAGGCAGCCGGAAAAACTCTACCTGTAAATCTGGTCCTGGTATGCGAAGGCGAAGAAGAGATTGGCTCACCGCACTTTCCCGAGATCGTCCGCAATCCCAAGGTTACTGCCGCGTTGAAAAAATGCGTGGGCGTCTTCATCCCGGAAGCTGGCCAGGATTTGGACGGAGGTCTGCAAATATCGCTGGGCGCTAAAGGCGTAGTCGAGCTCGAGTTGGTTTCCAGCGGCGAAAAGTGGGGACGCGGCCCCAAGCACGACGTCCACTCCAGCCTCGAGGCACAAGTGGACAGTCCGTCGTGGCACTTGGTGCAAGCGCTCAATACGCTGATCGAAGCCGATGGCCACACGCCTGCTGTCGCGGGCTTTTTCGACAAAGCCAAGCCGTTAACTCCAGCACAAATGAACATGATTCAGGAGGTCGCCGCCCGCCGCAGTGAAGCCACGGCGAAGCAGCAACTCGGCGTCGAACACTGGGTGCATGACGCCAACTGGCTTGACTCGCTAGTTCTGCTTGAGTCCAAACCCACTATCAACATCGAAGGCCTCGTTGGCGGATATACGGGCCCCGGCGGCAAAACCGTTCTCCCCCACCGCGCGGTGGCGAAGATCGACATGCGCCTCGTCCCCAACATGACCGCCGCAGGCACGCTCGCTCTGCTGAAAGATCATCTCGGCAAACATGGCTTCGGCGACATCGAAGTCAACATGAGCGGAGGCTACGATCCTACGCAAACTTCGCAGGATTCGAAGTTGATTCAGGCACAGATTACAACGTACCGCAAACTCGGCTTGGATCCCATCCTGTGGCCGCGTTCCGCCGGTTCCTGGCCGGGATACATCTTCACCTCCGAACCCTTAAGTCTTCCTGCCGGGCACTTTGGCTTGGGCCACGGCACCGGCGCGCATGCTCCCAACGAGTACTATCTGATCGACTCCACGAATCCCAAAGTGATTGGTCTCGATGGCGCAGTAGGCTCCTTCGTCGAGTATCTTTATGCCTTAGCTTAAAGTCGTATAGCGCGCTGGACAGAAAAAGAGAGAGGAATGCAGAGACGTACATTCATGACTCTTACGGCCGGGGCTGCGACAAGCCTGGCTCTCAAACCCTCGGCACTTGCCGGCCAGCAAGAACGTAAGAGTCCAGTTCTCTATCCCGACCCGGCGGTAGAAGTTATTGATCCGCGCTTCTCCAAATACGTGGTCATCAGCGCCGCGGTCGAGCGCCTGTACACCGGAGCGCGCTGGGCGGAGGGCCCAGTCTGGATTGCCGATGGCCGCTATCTCATCTTCAGCGATATTCCCAACAACCGCATGCTGCGCTGGCTCGAGGACACGGGAGAGGTCAGCGTCTTCCGCAGCCCCTCGAATTACAGCAACGGCAACTATCGCGACCGCCAAGGGCGCCTCCTAACCTGCGAGCACGACTCCCGCCGCGTAACCCGAACCGAGTACGACGGCTCCATCATCGTTCTTATCGACAGTTTTCAAAACAAGAAACTCAACGCGCCGAATGACTTGGTGGTTCACTCCGACGGCGCTATCTGGTTCACAGATCCGGGCTACGGCATTATGACGAACTATGAAGGCCACAAAGCCCCCTTCGAACTTCCCGCCAATGTGTACCGCCTCGATCCCAAAACGCGAGAGGCAACGGTAGTTGCGAATGACATGGAGAAACCCAACGGCTTGTGTTTCTCACCCGACGAGAAAAAACTCTACATCGTAGATTCAGGACGTCCAAAGCATCCCGGCGATCCAGTTCCGATTCGCATCTATGATGTGGAAGATGGGATGCGCCTGAAAAATGGCCGCCTCTTCGTAAATATGTCACCCGGCACTTCCGACGGTATCCGTTGCGATGTAGATGGCAATGTCTGGTCCGCCGCCGGGTGGGCTGGCGCCGACTACAACGGAGTTCACGTCTTCGCCCCCGACGGCACTGTAATTGGCAAGATTCATCTTCCGGAAGTGTGCGCGAACCTATGTTTCGGCGGCGCCAAGCGCAACCGCCTGTTCATGACCGCGAGCCAGTCCCTCTACGCCCTCTACGTTGACGCTCAGGGCGCCCAGACGCCCTGAGGTACGCGCCTCCAAGACTGGAAAACGGCCCAGCACCCCCACAAGGAATGCCAGGAAAACTTTCTTCTCTGGAAAAGTTCAACCCCATAAAAATTACCCGACCACTGAACGCCGGGAGCGCCGACCCGGGTTGCTCAGGTCTGTGGTCCGGTACCGGGGTATGGTAGGTATATCTCCCAGCAAAGCACGCGCGTGAGCGATGACGTTAGGGGTATTGAGTCCGCGAACTTGTTCGGCGGGCCGGCCTTGCGCAAAAGCCTCCACTTGGCGCTCCAGTTTTCCGCTGGTGCATGCGGGGCACCTGGGTCGCTGCTGCCCCATGACTAGACACTCAAAGTGTTGATGGCACTTCTTGCACACGTATTCAAAAATAGGCATGGTTATCTTAGCCTCGATGAAACTGTGACGGCGGCAGGTTGTTCGCCCGCCAGGGCCGCGTGGAACTGGCTGTCGTTGAGGTGCTGAGAGCTATTGAGCTGGTGCAGCGTCTTAAAAAGGTAATAGGGTGTCTGAGTCAGATTGTGTTTGGTCATGATCGGATCGCTCAGGAGCCAGGTCAACTTCTGGAGCTTGATCGTGTCCGTGCAGGGTGTTCCTTCCCGCCATGTGAGCACGCCGGTTTCATTGAGGCTGTTCACGAGCTGGTTGAGGTAGACGGCGTTATTCAGATACGGAATGATATACAGCACGGTGTCTTCGTCTACCCGCCGCTCCCAGGTTTTCAGCACTTCGAGAGCCCGGTTGTAGGGGCCGGCGGTCACTTCCAGGCGAAACATCGCTCCCGAGTCGTCGCTAGGCTCCTTGTCGAATTGCCTGCGAATCTTACCAGGAATAACTCCAAACATTGGGTGGCGCTCCAAGCGATTCGCGACAGGGTATATGCCAAAGGCATTGCGCTGCGTGTGGACGCCATCGGTCTTAATCAGCATGGCAAAGCCAGCCCCACCAAAACCGGGGTCGCCCTTTCCGGCGGCGAGCACCACAAAATAGCGATAGGGATCAACTCTGGTCCAGCGGGTAAGGGTCGCGCCTGGATTTCCACCTGCAGCCGTGACGAACAGGCCGTCGTCAAACGTCTTTATTGGCAGTGTGGCATCCGCAGAGAACCGACCCTTTTTGTCGAGTGGGGATACGATCAGGGCTTTCGGAGTTTTTGGATTGTCCAGCTTGTACGTGGCTTTGCCGGATGCGTGCCACTCGGAAGCTTTGTTTGGACTATTGCGGGACAACTCCGTAACGACGCCAGTGGATGAAAAGCGCTGCCGCGTTGTGCTCAACTGACCGTCAGTAGACGACTCCCAGGTGCCGGCAATATTGAACTGGCAAGTATTTGAGAGATCTTGTCCGACAAAGATACGTGGGAATAAACCCAGATAAACAAGACCCAACGAAAACAAAAGGACAAAGCGCTTCATGGGAAACTCCTTCAGGCCGGACGACTTCATTTCGAAATGCGCTCTGGAATCGTCAGGCGGAAACCGCGCTACTCAAGTTATGTCCACGATCATGAATTACACGGAAACCGCCGAGGACAAGAGACGTTTTCGGGCGACTCTTGTCCTCAGCGCAAGGAACGTGACGAACGCCTAAGCCTTTGCGTGCAACAGGGCTTGGAGCTTCTTCATCCCTTCTGGGTTTTCCCGCTTTTCTGTGATCTCCGGCCAGCCGTGGGCGCGCTTGTATTGAGCCCACTTCGGCGAAGTGATCGCGCTTTCCTTGTCGATCTCCGTTTGCAGTTCGGCATTTTCGCGAACCCTTACTTTGAACGGCTTGGTCGGCTCAACCCAGGAGATTGCCTCGCGGATGAGACGAGGCGGATCCGGCAAGACCCATGAACTCCATTGACTGTTGTTGTCGTTGATGATGCGCAGCATGGAGGAATGGATCGCGACCGAAAAATCCACCAGAGGATCGTCCAAGCGGAAAAGCTTGAAGCGAATCGTGGTGAGGTCGTACTCGCTGCCGGTCAGGAATGTCCAACCAGGCCGTGCGCCGTTGCCTTTAGCATAGGCTGCGAGCTTGGCAGGAGTGTCCTCCCCTGGCTTCAAGGTGAAGGAATACATGAACATGTCCCGGCCCAAATGATCGCCGAGCAAGTCCTGTAGTTTGGTTAGGCAGGCGATTGACCGCGGGCAAAACTTCTCACAACTCGCGTACATAAAGTTGATGATCGAGATTTTGCCTTTGATCAAGTCGTCATAGAACCGAACCTGTTTGTTGTGATGCGTGGTGAACACGCCGTTGCTGTAATACCCCGGTCCTAAAGAGGCCGGCGGCCGCGACTTGTCTGCCACGTGGCAGGTAAAAAAGTCTCGTCGGTTCATGCTTTAACTCCTTTCTTAGAACCCTTGAGGGCAGGGCGATTGACCTTGGCCGTTTCGTAACTCGCTGGCACCTGTGACAGCAGGGTTATGGCCGGGGTTATGTTCGGCTGCGCCCCGGAGTTGGCTTGGCCGTTACCTGTATTCGGCGTTCCATCCGAGTAGGTTGGAGAGGTGACGGTAGTGCTGGGGCCGGTGGTTACATCCCAACGCACCAGCATCAGTCCATCTTCGTGTCCCAGGTTATGGCAATGGATCATGTACTTGCCGAACCAGTCGCGGAACTGCAAGAAGATGAGAACCTCATCGCCGGGCAAGATCGGGTAGACATCCCGTCGACCCTGTTCGAGCGGTGGAACCCCCTCACTATTGATGCTGATGAGAGCACCCGTCGTGGGGTTGGCGTTAATGTTCCTGCGGTCTAGAACCCGTCCCTCCTCCAGGTGAATGTGAATAGGATGGGTCCAGCCCGTGCCCGGGAAGCGGTTGCGGATGAGCCAGGTTTCCGACGAGCCCTGTTGTACCTGCGCGTCGGGCCGATTTGCATCGAAGGTTAGCCCGTTGACGTTGAATACCTTGGTGGTGCCGTTTTCAGGATCGCCTTCCAGTCCCACGATGTCGTCGTTAAAGTTGAAGACCCTGGTTGCGAACAGGTTGGCGAGAGGGGTAGTGATGTTCGGCAAGGTTGTGAGCACGGACGGCACCTGGCTTTGATCCGGGTACTGCGGCGCGCCGGTGATGTTGAAGGCCATGACCACATTGCCGATGTTGATTCCGGGCGCTGGGTCAGGTTCGGACGCATTGTTTACAAACTGGGCTGCGGTGTTCGTCAGGTACCAGCTTGTACCCGGGGTAGCGTTGGTGAAATCAATAATCACGTCATAGCGCTGCGAGACATAAACCGTCAGGCCTTGCAGGGTCGGGGTCGAAGAGGTTGATATTACCTGGACCGGCGATGGCAGTAGGTTGCCGTCCGTGGTCACAACCGTCATCGGTACCGGATTGCCGTTATTGTCAGATAAGTTAAAGGTCCAGATGCGCGCCGGGCCGCTGTTGAGGAAGCGGAAGCGGTACTTTCGCGTTTGCACGTTGAAGTACGGCTGGATGGCGCCGTTTACGCAAAACTTGTCGCCGGCGGGAACCGCGTCGGGCGACGCGGCATACATCTGGCCATCGGCGCAGAACAACTTGTCGGTGAAGTTCAGCGGGATGTCATAGATCCCGTAAGGCCCGGGTAGCCGCAGGGCCTGTGGACCCTGGCCGGCAAACTCGAACCCAGTATCGACGTTATCGTAGATCAGATACATGCCGTTGAGCCCGCGATAATTGTTGGTGGCAGTGAAGTCGTGGCGATGGTCGTGATACCAGTAAGTGTGCTGCGCTTCGAGCGGGTCGCCTATGGGCGGGAACTCATTGAAGCCTGCGTAGACGTTCGGGTAGTGATGGTCCTTGAATAACCCTGGGCTCCAATAGTCGCCCGCAAATCCATCGCTCTCGGAAGCGGTATGTCCGTTGTGCAGGTGCGTGGTGTGAGTGTTGGTTCCAAACCCAATATTGTTTACGGGCAAATTGTTGATGAAGCGCACCAGAACGGGCAATCCGTAGACATTGAGGAATGTCGGTCCCGGATAGATTCCGTTATAGCCCCAACAATAGGTTGGCGGAATGGCGGGATCGAACTGATGCATCGTCGGCTGCACCGAAACGGAGTACTGCACGAATGGAAAGAACTGAGTCCAATCTTGGTGATTGGCGCGTGCCGCTTCACCGCCAGCAGTATCGGCTTGGAGAGTTGGAAATGGATTCAGGAACGTCGGAATCGCTACCGGTGGAATCGGCAGCGCCGAGACAAAAGGTGTTGTGGCTGGGCTGTTGGTTGGCTTGGGAGTGCAGTCTGTCGGTTGCGGGGGGATGGCAGGAAGAGCCAAGCTCTTCCTGGAAGTGATGAGGGTGAGCGCCCCGGCAGCGGCACCCGCTTTGAGCACGCTCCTCCTCGACCAGCCGGAGCCATCCGGGCGTTCAGGACTCTTTCTCTTTTTCTCTATCGTAATTGACATAACAGATCCTTTCGATTCGAGGTACTCAGCGAATGGTCGTTCGCTGCCTTCGTAGTCCTTTCCTCATAACGGGCGCAAAAAGACCGGTTAGGGCACCTGCCTCTTCGCGCACACTTATCCAACAGCGCCGTATCACCGCTTCCGGCACTAAACCAGCACCCACACTCTGGCACTGCACCTATTTCTCGTTAGCTCGCACCAGCTATTTTTAAAACCTTATTGCGATTCGCCTGGAGAGTTCCGCTGAGACTCGTTCAGCCCCAAATATATGGGTCACATTGTTGGGTTATTGCGGAGATTAGTCAATCGGATACTGTTATCAGATCGTGCTATTACTTAGCTTAAATCGCTACCAGGTTATGCCGATGAACAGTTGCATCTGATTCCCTTCGACCGCACATAAATGACACGACGTCTTTCGGCTGATGAACAATCAACACTCCACGGTGACTTCTCCACTTCGTGTTCCAATCTGGAGCAGCAAATCTGGCGGCGCGACCGTAGATGAATTGGACAACAGTGTGCTTGTCTGATACCTCAAGCGGATATCTTAGGTAGGCGCTTAGCTACAACGCTGTTCCTCGTGTCAATAATTCCCTGGTTTCTGGATCGACACCATGAACCGTGTAGTCGCGTCGCCTTGCAAGCGGTGGAGTTGTTGACGAACAGTATCTTCTGCCACAGTTTCGGATTACGGAACGCGCAGGCCGCTCTTATCCAGAATTCCGCGATCGCAAGAAAGACTACAGCAGTAAACCGTATCCATAATAAAAGCTTAAAGATCGCGTCGTCCTCATCGTATGTGTTGTTCGAATTCCGTAACGACTGACAAATCGGTGTTCCGCCGGAGCGAATTTCTGCTAGGACTTTTCGCTGTATTTTCGGAACCCTAAAACTTGTCGGTTCCGGAATTTATTTGTGTATTGCCTTTGCCATGTAGCGTCCGACAGTAACACGAGTTTGATTAAGAGTAGTAATCTGCCGCTCGCTTTCCCAGAACGGGAAAGCATAATCGTTGTTCCTTTATCTCCCCTCGGCAGTCGCCGGTTGTTAGATCAAATCCGCAATTGTGCTTCAGAAAACTCCAGCGAAAGATTAGAACTCGTGGAAACCCTTTGTCGGACACTTGCCCCTCCACCAGCAAACCGGCCAGGGAATGAACTGGAACGATTCCGCAAGAGGTGAGCTCGATGGGTGCCCTTCGTCCGGCGACAAAAACGAGCATTCCGAGTGCTGAGCTGTCACACTTGGAAGCATCACGAAATGCCTCGGTCAATGAGGTCGCTGAGAACAACGACAATAATGTGAGCGCGATTGTCCCGACAGTGCAGGACGGACGACTTCGCAAGATGTTACACATGATTGAGTCGCAACCGGCTCGCTCGATTCGTGACTTGGCTGTCGAATGCAACCTTAGCGGGTCTCGCCTTCAACACTTGTTCAAACAGCACACTGGATTAGGCCTGGGTAAATTGCGCACGGAACAACGTATGCACCAAGCGACCGACTTCCTCGTGCACACCAATATGAGCATCAAGGAGATCGCCAGCACTATCGGTTATGAACATACCTCGAGTTTCACACGCGCTTTCGAACGCCGCTTCCGGCAAGCGCCGAGCTGCTACCGGCGAGCGCAGAGCACGCACAACATGCCCGCAAGGAGCCAATGATGTCCAACGCGTTCCCTTGATGCTCTCTTTTGCCTGCGTGCAAGATGATGTCCAACCCTCGGCGACCCGCAACGACAGTAACTCGTTGTAATTTGCGGGGCAGATTTCCACTTATGCGGGCTAGAAGCCGCCTTCGGGCATAGTCGTGGATGCCCGCGAAGCCCGTTTCTGGGCAGCTTCCGAGTCAGCAGAAAACTCGCCTGTGTCAGCAAGTTGACAAGGCATTCCGCAGTTCGGAGTCTTGACTCCTCGACCTTACAGCTCAACGTCATGATCTTGTGAGTGTCTCAACCTTCGCTTCTATTTTTTTGAGGCGGGCTTTAGCAGCAGATCCTGATAATCGAAGCTGAAATCGGCCAGAGGAGAAACGGCTTGCAGCCTGGCGTTGTCGATGCTGCCGTCAGCGTTCAATGAAAATGTTACGAATGCGTCTTCGATGGTGCGCTCGCGCCAGTGGGCTTTGAAGGTGTCGTACTGCCAGTGCTGCAAGTCGGCAATCATTCCGGGGGTGTGATCGAAGCTGATGACTAAGCCGGCATTCTCCGTGCCAATAGTGATGGGCCCATACCAGGCGTCGTTGTAAACTCCCGCATATTTCTCCGGCGGGAGAGATGGTTTCGAATTCGCGGCGCGATCGGCCTCGGCTTTCTTCATCGTTTCTGCTGCATCTTTTTCTTGCGTGTCTTTCAGCGATTTGAACGCAGCTATCCAGTCTGACGGTGGGAGCTGGAAATAATAGTCGAGGATGTGATACAGAATGGCATCGAAAGCTCCACTCTCCTCTGCATTGGTCAGCACAATAACGCCCAGATTTTCCTCCGGTACAAGCATGACGCGCGAGACGAATCCCGCGACGCCGCCGGTGTGGCCGATCAATTTGCGGCCGTGGTAGTCGTGCAGTCCCCAGCCCAAAGCGTAGTCGGCGAAGTCGGCTTTGAGGCTGGCCAGTGGCCCCGCCGGAGGATCGCCTGTGGGCAGAATCGTCTGAGGTGTCCACAACTCCCGCGATCGTTCCTCGGTGAAAAGCCGCCCTTCGCGATCGGCGAACTTGCCGCGATTGAGCTGGAGGAGCACCCACTTTGCCATGTCCGCCGCGCAGGAATTGATGGAGCCCGCCGGCCCTACGTTGTCGAGATCTTCGAGCGCAATCACCTGTAACTTACCGTCGACACGCGAATGCGGAAACGCGTAATCATCCCGGGCCTTGAAGACTTTGGTGGTCGTGGTGGAATTGTTCATACCCAGTGGCAGGAAAATATTTTGCCGAATGTATTCATCCCAGGAAATTCCCGTCACTGCAGGAATGATCTGGCCTGCCGTCATGTAGAGCAGATTGTCATAGGCGTACTTACTGCGAAAACTCGACGCAGGCTTCATGAAGCGCAACTTGTAAATGATTTCGTCGCGTGTGTAAGTGGTTTTCGGCCAGAACAGCAGATCGCCCTCGCCCAGTCCCATTCCGCTGCGGTGGGTCAGAAGATCGCGGACGGTCATCTCGTGCGAGACATAAGGGTCATACATCACGAAACCGGGCAGACGCTGATAAACGGGATCGTCCCACGAGAGCTTGCCCGCATCGACCAGCATCGCCAGGGCGGCGGTGGTAAACGCTTTGGTATTCGACCCGATGCCGAACATGGTGTGTTCGTCGACCGCTGTGGGATCGCCGAGCTTTCTCACGCCGTAACCTTTGGCCACGACGATCTTTCCATCCTTCACAATAGCCAACGCCAAGCCGGGAACCGAGAAGGTTTTCATCGCGGCAACAACGTAGGTGGAAAGATCGGCTGGAGATGCCGTGGGCGGGGCTTGCGCCCGGACCGAGGACGTGAACGCAAGGCTACAGAGTGTCGACAGCATGGCGAGTCTGGGGCGGCGACGACGCAGGTTCGAACATGGCATGGAGAGCTCCTCGACTGGTTGTAAAGCTGCCGGGCAAAAGAATGACGCCGAGATTAAAACACAGACGGCCGGAAATTGCCGAAAAGATCTCTTGTCGTCTATTCAAGAAACAGCGTTCAGGGATCAGATTTTTCTGCGTGCTGCCCGGTTTGATCTTCAGGTATAATCCGCGCACTCTTGGCGCGACGGGTCTCACTTCTGGTTGACCTTGAATAAGCACAGGAAAACACAAAAAAACGGAAGCGGACGCTGGCCGTCGCGTTGGCTTCTCGTGCGGGGGGCTATGTCGATGACGCGAATACATCAGCAAGTGAGCAGCAGGCAGCACCAGCGGTGGCAATTTGGCATTCGATGTGTGCAGCGAGCAAGGCTCGCGATCTGTGTCTTCTGCTTGTCTGGCTTTGTTCGTTCCCTTGGCGACGGCGCAATCCAGCAGCCTGCTGAATGGCAGCATTTCTGACCAGTCTGGCGCAAGTATTCACGACGCGAAGATCACTTTGACCGATGCGGCAAAAGGAGTGCAACGCTCGACTACTACCAACAAAGCCGGCCTTTACCAGTTCCTCGATGTCCCTCCGGGCAACTATCGCCTCGAGGCGACCGCGAGCGGATTCGCAACCTATTTGGTGGAGAAGGTTACGCTGGTGGTCAAAACGCCCTCGACCATAGACATTCGGCTGCAGTTGGCGGGGGTGAAGACATCGGTAGAGGTCGAGGGCGAGGCGCCGCTTATCAATCGCACCGACGCTTCGCTGGGTAATACTCTGGAAAACGATCAAATTTCGGAATTGCCCATCGCCGACCGCAACGTTGTTCAGTTGCTGAGTCTTCAGCCCGGTGTGGCGTATCTGGGGAATGCGGTGGACGCCGACACGGACACGCGCAGCGGCGCGGTCAATGGCCTGCGCAGCGACCAATCCAACGTGACGCTCGACGGCATCGGGGTGAACGATCAGAATAATGGGTATGCTTTTACCAGCGTCCTGAATGTGCCGCCGGACTCGGTCGAGGAATTCCGGGTCACGACGGCCAACGCTAATGCCGATTCCGGATATTCCAGCGGAGCTCAAGTCGCGCTGGCAACCAAGAGCGGCACCAACAGCTTTCATGGTTCGGCCTACGAGTACAACCGCAATACCATCTTCAGCGCCAACGATCCGTTTTTGAAAGAGTCGCAGTTAACCAGCGGCGAATCCAACACCGCTCCGAAGCTCCTGCGCAATGTATTCGGGGCGACGTTCGGAGGGCCGATCAAGAAGAACCGGCTCTTCTTTTTCGCGAACTATGAAGGGCGTCGCGACGCACAGGGCACCAGCGTATTGCGTGACGTACCCAGTCCAACTCTGCGCGCGGGCGATCTCGTTTACTTATGTCAAACGCTGAAGAGCGGCGCTCTGGATACAGCTACGTGTCCCGGTGGTACCGTCAACGGAGTAAGCGGCGTTCAACCAGGCTACTATGCGCTCGGGCCAACTCAAATCAAAGCGATCGACCCTCTCAAAATCGGCCCGAGTTCGGCGATTGCGAGAACGTCCTTAATCAGTACCCAGCCTCGAATGAGAATGCCGGCGACGGTTCGAACACCTTAGGTTATCGCTTCGCTTCGAACGCCGACTCCAGTTTCAACACCTACATTACCCGCCTCGATTACCACATCACGACCAACGGCTCGGAGACCCTGTTTTTGCGCGGTGAGACGCAGAATTTCAAAGAACCGGGATTGCAACAGTTCCCCGGCCAGACCGCCGCCACGACAATATTGGACGACAGCAAGGGCATCACCGTCGGACTCAGTTCGCTCATCTCGCCCAAGCTGATCAACGACTTTCACTGGGGCTACATCCGCCAGGGAGGCCAGACCGCAGGGGTCTCTCAGGATCCGGCGATTCTGCTGAACGGGCTGGACAACCTCGTTCCTTTTACGCGCTCCACTATTTTCTTCGTGCCCTCCAACCAGCTGAGCGACAGTTTGAACTGGACCCGTAAGAATCACACCTTCGAGTTCGGTACCGATATATTTCTGATTCGCAACAATCACACCAGCTACCAGAACTCGTTCTCCGACGTTCAGACCAACGCGGTGTATCTCAACACGGGAGGTATCGCCAACACCTCCAGCCCGCTCGATCCGGCCAACAACATAAATCCAGCCACTAACAAACCTTATCCCACAGTGGACAGCAACTTCGGTCCGAACTATGACAGCGCAACTACCATCCTGCTGGGCATTTTCGCCGAGGGCGACGGCATCTATAACTTCAATCGCAATGGCGGCGCGCTGGCTCAGGGGACTGCGATCAATCGCCGCTTCGCGATCAATGACTATGAGTTTTACGGGCAGGATACCTGGCGGATGACGCCGCGTTTGACCGTCACTTATGGCCTGCGCTGGGTGCTGGAAGCTCCGCCGTACGAAACCAACGGATTGCAAGTCGCGCCCTGCGTGGAGGCTGCCGGCGGCGGCTGCACTAATCAAAATGTCGCCGACTGGTTCAATCACACCGCCCAACTGGCGTCGCAGGGTTTGTCGGCCAACAGCGCGGGAGAGATTTCTTTCATTCTCGGCGGACCCAAGAATCACGGTCCCGGATTGTGGAACTGGGACCACCGTGACTTTCTCGCCGCGCATCGCCGTGGCTTGGGCGCCGGACACTGGCGACGGCTGGGTCTCGAAAATTCTGGGCAAGAAAGATCAGTTTTCAGTTCGCGGCGGCTACAGCATCACTTACGACCATTTCGGCATTCCCATCGTGAATACCTTCGACCAGCATGGCTCTTTCGGACTCTCCACCGATCTCGGAAATCCGGCCGGCGTCGTCTCTCCGGCGGATGCCCCGCGCTTTACCTGCCTGGTTCCGGGATCGTCCGGCCAATCGTGCCTGCCTACGCCCTGCGCTAACTTGAACAACGCTGGTTGCTTGTTAGGGCCTACGCCATCTGGCGCTTTTCCGGTTACTCCCAGCAATTCTGCTTTCGCAATCAACTGGGGACTCGATCAAACTCTAAAGACCCCATACGCGCACGTTTTTAATTTCTCGCTCTCGCGCCAAATCACCGCACGATCTTCGCTGCAGATTGCCTATGTGGGAAGCGTCGGCCGGCGTCTTCCCATGCAGGTCGATCTCGCCATGCCGGCGAATTTAACCGACCCTTCCAGCAAAACGACTTATTTTCAGGCTGCCACCATGCTCTCGAAAGCTGCGGCCAATGGCACGGACGTCAACCAGATCAAACCCATACCGTTCTTCGAGCATATCTTCCCGGCGTGGGCGAGCGTAACCCAGAGTCAACTCAGCAGCCAGTCGAGTGCGCTCAACTGCGCGCCCGGCAACTACCCGGCCAAGCCGACCGCCACGCAAAACATTTACGAACTCTGGAATTGTTTCCCGCACAACGAAACTTTCTCTCTGTTCGAAATGGATCTACCCGCCTCCATCACCGGATTGAGTCCTGCTCTCCCGAACAGCAAGAACGGCCCCTACAGCTTCTTCCATGACCAGTTCGCTTCGCTTTACTCGTGGCGCAACATCGGCACTTCCGACTACAACGCGCTGCAGGTAAGCTACAACGCCCGCTGGGGAGCGAATCTGCAGGGACAATTTAATTACACGTTTTCAAAATCGTTCGACGAAGCATCGGCAGCCGAGCGCGTCGGCCCGTATGAAGGTACCGGCGGCACCGGCGACGACCTGAACGGAGGCGGGATTGTTATTAACTCTTGGGATCCGTTGTCTCTGCGCGGCCTCTCCGATTTCAATGCCTACCACCAAATTAATGCCAACCTCGTCTATCGTCTCCCCTTCGGCAAAGGCCAGATGCTCGGAGCCGGGGCGGGACCACTGCTTAACGCCGCCATTGGCGGCTGGCACGTCTCCGGCATATTCCGCTGGACCACCGGCTTCCCTATCACCATCGACAACGGTTTCACCTGGGCCACCAACTGGAACATTGAGGGTGATGCCGAGCCAAATGGACCTGCTCCCAAGGCGACCAACCCCAAGAATGCCATCGTCAATGGCGTGGGCATCGGTCCAGATATCTTCAAAGATCCAGCCGCGGCCGAGGCCGCTTACCGCCCCGAGTGGCCGGGCGAATCGGGCATCCGCAACAGCGTGATTGGCGACGGCATATTCGACATCGATACCGGAGTGAGCAAGGACTTCTCTCTTGGTGAGCAGAGGCGTCTGGAGTTCAGTTGGCAAGCTTTCAACGCAACCAACTCAGTGCGCTACGACGTGCGCGGGCCGGTGGGCAACTCGGCTCAACCCTCGCTCTCTTACGATCCGACGCAGTTCGGCAAGTATCTTTCGACGCTAACCACGCCCCGCTTCATGCAGTTCGCCTTGCGCTACGTATTCTGAGCCTGACTGTCCGGGGGCACGCAGGCAGCGCGGCACGAGTTCTATGCTTATGCCATTTCGTCGCACTGAGCAGGCGGTTGAGCCGGCACCGCTATGGGCGGCGTATGCTCTTCTCTGTGGTTACTCCGGTCAGGAATGCTCGAGAAGTGCGGATCGGGTTGTCCCTGCGAGTTCACACAGCGGCCGCCGGTCTGATTATTGGAATCTCCGCTGACGGAGATGCATAGCTGCGCAAAAGTTGGCTTTCCTTTCCGCCGCAGAAGGCACGGTCGCGGGCACGGTCTAGCCCTGCTGTAGCGGTTTGCACAATCGCTCCGCTCGGATCGCTCACAGTTCCGCGAATGCTCCCTGTGATTTGCTGTGCGGCAACATTCCAAGTTGTAAGCATGACCATCAGAAAAAACGTCAGCGTCTTCTTACTACCCATGCTTCTCCCCGTTCGTCTTCAAGAATCAAGATTGATTTCGCAAACCGGTTTCTCGGCGGTCCCTTTAAAGAACACGCGCGAAATTCGCCCACAGATTGAAGTGCGGCGAATATAGGGAAGCTTTGCAGTGGGGTCAATAATCTGAAAGCAGTACTTGCTTCGATTCACCTTCGGTCGACTTGAGAGACGCTTGCGGCGTTAACCCCAGCGATGAGTCCATTGCCTGCAGCGGCAGCTCATCGTCCTCTTCAACTGCGAATGCACGTGCACTGCGCGGATGGCCGATATTTCCTTAAAACGGCTGACGACAATTCGACATGATCATTCTTAATGCCCGACCCAGCGAGCTGGGCATCTTCAGCCAATCGACCGTAGCTCCCTAGTTAACAAAGGTCGAAAAGTCTTGGCAGAGCACAAAGTGACTAGACGCTTTGGTACAGCTAATGCGAACATTGACGTCATGAGCGCTACGACGGTTTCGCGATTCGGCGAACAAAGAGAAGAGGAATTCAAATGCGCAATCAGAAAGGTTTCTCGTTGATCGAGCTACTGATCGTAGTGGCGATCATCCTGATCATTGCAGCTATCGCCATTCCAAACTTGCTGCGGGCACGTATGGCGGCCAACGAGTCGTCGGCTGCAGCTTCGATCCGCACCATCAACACCGCGGAAGTCACTTATAGTTCCACCTATCCGACCACTGGGTTTGCGGCTAACCTATTGGCGTTGGGCGGACCGTTAGGCGCGGCTTGCGTTCCGGCAATTGCTTCGGGCTGCCTTATTGATTCGGTATTAGCCAATGACGGCAACCCGGCTGGCGGTGGTAAGAGCGGTTACCTATTCACCTCAGGAGTGGGCACGGTGGCGGGCGGTGTCAACGTTGGCTACGCTGTGAAGGGTGCTCCCATCACCATCAACCAGACTGGTATTCGCGCTTTCTGCTCTGAAGAAGACGCAGTGGTTCGCGTCGACCCGGCTGGCGTTTGCTCCACCACTGAGGCAGGCATCCTGACCTTTAACCCGCTTAACCAATAACTGTTCATTTTATGTTGTTCTTGGTCGCATCGCGTCGCGGGTTCGCGAAGGGTTATTTTTCCCCGCCTCTCTCACTCTGCGCTTAGGGCTGAGGTTCGCCGAGTTGCTTCAGTTTCAGTTGGGCGTTGTCCCGAATAGCATCGCGGCGCGCCTTAGGATCAGTGGTATCGTTCGCCAGGAGTTCAATCGCCTTCTCGGCGTTCTGCCGGGCCAGTTCTTTTTGGCCATCCGCCAAGTAAACGTCGGAGAGGCTGTCGTAGGCGTTGGGCGATTCCGGAAAAGCGGCGACATTGAGCTTCATGATCTCCACCGCGTATTTGGTGTCACCCGCATTCAGATGGTCATAGCCCATGAGGTTCACGATCGCTTCCTGAAAAATGACTGCCTTTGGGTCGTTTCGGCGAGCCTCTGCCAACTTGTGGGCGGCCTTTTCGGCTCCGCCCTGCATGTCGATTTCAGTTAGAACTTGCGACGATTGCGACGCTGCCTTGCTGCCATTACCGGGCGGAGCTTTACTGGGCATGGCGATTAGGGTGGCCACGTACCAATCCACGATGACGCCACGCAATTCAGGATGAACTGCAAACATGTCGGCTCCGTGGCCGCCCTTCGCGTAGCGAACAAGTTTCTTGCCCGGATTCGAGTCCACACTGAAGAGCCACGGAATAAAGGTTACTGTGGGGACAAACTCGTCATCGTCTGCTACCGCGAAGAGCGCGGGCAAGCTCGACTCCTGATGGAGAAAGTTCCGCCCGGCTAGGTCGGTCCCGCCTGAGAGCAGTACCAGCGATTTCACTTCTGCAGGATGACGCCGCGCAGCCCGAATGGAATTGTTGACTCCGCAACTGGCTCCTCCGATGCCGATCACATCCTTTGTGACGCCTGGCTGCGAGACCAGATAATGAAATGCAGTCTCAACATCGGCGGGATATTTCTCCGCCTCCATCCGCGTGCGCTCCTGGGGCGTCAGTTGGTCAAATGGAGTACCACCGCTTTCCCCGAAGCCGCGCAGATCAAAGGTGAGCACGTTAAGTCCCGCAGCCGTCAACTGCCCCGCTAACTCGTCCCACACCTTCCGTTGCCGGTTGCACTGATGCAGCAGCAGCACACCGGGGCCAGATTTGGCGGCGGCGAAGTAAGTAGCCTTGAGGATAGTGCCGTCGGACGACTTCAAGTCAGTCACACGTGCCGCAGGCATCTGCTGGGCCTCCGCAATCGGGGTCAGCAGGGATACAACTAGCAA
The DNA here is from genome assembly GCA_963789875.1 of uncultured Acidobacteriaceae bacterium. Classification (GTDB taxonomy): domain Bacteria; phylum Acidobacteriota; class Terriglobia; order Terriglobales; family Acidobacteriaceae; genus Sulfotelmatobacter. The sequence goes on from CAWBMI010000006.1 coordinate 725,163, forward strand.
TAGCAAAGCTTGGCGAACGCGAGTCATAGCTTACCTCGCGCCTATTTTACTATCGAGGCCCCCATGAGTTTACTTGTACGCTTTGCGGTGGATCGAGCACTGCTCCGCCTGCGTCCCGCCATGTCCGTTTAATTTTGTCGCTTCTGGCATTCTCGTTGGTTTCAATTGTGAGGTGTTCAAGCCGGTTGGTCCCCCACCAACACAGGTAGCAACGTGCACCGACTAGTATATTCTTTAGCTCTGAGCTCCATGTTCATTTGGTTTATCAACAGTGACGTCGCCCGGGGGAGTCGGCCGCGCCATCACTGGAGCGGGTTCTCAGTCTTCCCTTTTAGATTGGCCACACGACAATCCTTAAGAATACCCGTTGCCTTGAGCACATGTTCGAGCAGACGGTGTATGACAGGCACGGTGGCCATCCCATCAACAACAATTTCGCCGACTACTTGGCTGCGGTTAACTCTGATGTGCCTGAACTCGACTCCATCTCTCTTGATTATCTACACCCGGTGCTGAGTGAATACGGCGCACGCGGCATCGGGGAAGGCGGGCTGACCGGATGCGCCTCAGCGCTCATGGCTACTATCGTGCAACGGGAGCCCGTGTTCGCGAGTTGCCAACCGGATTGAAAAACTGATTGGCTGGAATCGGGGAAGCAGAGTGAGTAGTCACCGGTCCTGCTTTCGGCAAATTGGAGTACTCCTTGCCTGGACGGGAGTAATCAGCTATCGAAGTGATGCCATCATCACACGGGGAAACATCGATCAAACTGAGGCGAACTGGAGAATGTGTGGCGCACAACCGCGTTACCGATCTGACTACCGTAATTTGTCTGCTTTGTTAACCACCATTAATCAAGACATCAACTCTAATCCTTTCCGCATATTTGCAGAAGCGAAACGGTTGCGGTGGTACCAAACTGGCACCACAAGCCGCAAAAACGTACGACACGAAGGGCTCTATTCGTAGACAACCCTATTCAGCCGAGATAAAGTTTGTAAGTCCTCACGAATCGGTATCTTGCCTTCGACATGCTTGTCCTGTCTGGCCCCTGCAGAACCAGGGTTCTGCTGATAGTTTCGAGCCAGCCACGATGCTAGGTTCTTACTGCGCGCATTTGCCTCAACTGGAGTAGAACTGTGATGGAATCTGCTGAAAGAGTGTCTGTCTTCCTGGTCGCTGAGAATCGTCTCTTGCGGGAGTCTCTGACCAGAATACTCGACAAGAAAAATGAAATCGCGGTTGTGGGAGCTTATCCATTTTCTCCTCTCTTGGCGAATGAGATCGCCAGCGCTGCTCCGCGAGTGCTGCTTTTTGATTCGTTTACCGCGGACGTACTACATCTGCAATTCATTCGAGAAGTGCAGCGCCGTATTCCGAAGATCAAGGTCGTCATGATTGGGATGGATGAAGAGCCACAGATTTTTCTGCAAGCCATTCGCGAGGGAGTGGCGGGCTATGTTCTGGAAGACGCTCCCTCGATGGAAATAATCGCGGCGGTACAGTCGGTGATGAAGGGACGAGCAGTGTGCCCGGTCGAATTGTGCAGTTGTCTATTCCAGCAAGTCGCCGGCAGCTGGAATCAGATGCCCACTTTCAAGGTAAAGTGCAATCTCGGCCTGACTAATCGAGAGCAGCAACTTGTCTTCCTGCTGGGTCGAGGGATGACCAACAAAGAAATAGCTTCGCAACTGCAATTGGCGGAGCAGACCGTGCGCAATCACGTTCACCACATGTTGCGCAAGCTGGGTGCGACCGACCGTTTGGCAGTGGTAGAGATGTGTCGTACCGAAGGCTTGCCCGTGTAATTCGTCTTCGTTCCTCCGCGTCGGGCCCGGGTCATGTCCCACAAACGAACGCCGCTCCTTTTTTCCTACCGCGGGACAACGTTGCTGCTCATTAAGTACGGGCCCAGTACCATCGCTGGCACGATACCAGTTCGCAGACACGGAACCTAGGTACCGGCTGCGTACTGTTTTTAGCACCAACCTCCGCGGACAGAATTGATCCTTCCTCTTAGTCTTCTTCTCCGCGATACTCGTTCCATCTATTCCGTGGAGTGTCTGAATGGAAAAAATTCGGATATTGATCGCTAACCATCCTCGCCTTATGCGGGACCTCGTGCTCGCCACGATCACGGATCAGCCCGACATGGAACTGGCCGGCGAAGTTGCAGGCGATGACGATATCGTGAATGCGATGGTTGCGTGCCGGCCGGATTTCATCATCATCTTTGCGGAGAAGCTCGACGAACGGCCTGCGATTTGCAGTGAGCTTTTGGCTCACAATCCGCAGGCAAGAATCCTCGCCTTGGCTCCCGAGCGCAACCTGGGAGAATTGTTTTGGGCAGTTACGGATATCAAGTCGATGCGGGTGGAGAGCTCGGAAGAGGGAATTTTAAACGCATTGCGCGGCAAGCCCCACTGCGAGGCGAGCGACGCAGTGGTGCACTGATTGTTTTAAGAAATCAAAGTAAATCTCGACAAGTAACTGAAAGCAATATTGTTATTTCACACACTCTTGTAAGAGAGGTGGCGAAGCTACAGGTGAGGCGAGGAGTATGGAATTAACCGGCACCATCCCCGAGTCGTCTGAGCAGAGATTCACGACAGAGTTCGCGGAGCTGAACTGGTACGCCGTTTATACCTGGGCGCACCATGAACGGCATGTCGCAGAGATCATGGGACAACGGAGAATACAGGGATTTCTGCCTGTCTATCGCTCGCTGCGGCGCTGGAAGGATCGCCGAAAAGAAATCGAAATGGCGCTGTTTCCCAGTTACGTCTTCGTGCACCTGGCGCTGCGAGATCGGGTGCGCGTGCTGGAGATTCCGGGCGTCGTCGACATGGTTGGCGCTCGCGGAAAGCCCACGCCGCTGGCCGACCAGGAGATCGAATTGCTTCAGCACGGGATGGACGGCCGCGTGAAGAATACATCCCCACCCCTTTCTGCAAGTGGGGCGAAAGGTGCGCGTACGTTGCGGCCCCATGGCCGGTTTGGAAGGAATTCTACTTCGGCGCAAAGATGGCCCGCGCCTGGTAGTGTCGATTGAAATTCTGCGGCGGGCCGTGGCCGTAGAAATTGATGAGTCTGATATCGAGGCCTGCGGGTAGCCGGTTAGTTCGACGGCGCCGCGTTGACTCTCAGCCCTGCCGACTAAAATCAAAGTGACGAGCGGGAGTTCGAAATTCAGGCTTTGTCTTTGTGTTTGCCTCGGAGCGATTCTATTTGCAGGTTTGTGCCCTCCGGTGCACGCTCAGGGTGACGAGGCCGCAAATTCTCCGCAGGCGGGAAGTTCCTCCTCGCTTTCGGCCGACGATATTATTTCCGCATTGCGGCAAGATCCCAAACTGCTCCAACAAGTCAAAGATGATGTTGTGCAGAAAGCTCAGGAGCAGGGACGAACGATCGATCCGGATGATCTCAACGACGAATCCTTGTTCCAGACGATTCGAGACGATGGCAGCGTTCGCACGCTGGCGGCGCGCGAGATACAGCGACAGAATGCAAGTGATGGGAGCAGTAACGATCAGGAGAATCGTGACGAGAAATATAATGACGAGGGCGGGGACCGGCGCGCTCGTAGACTCGGCAGCTCAGACAATGAATCTAACAATTCCAACCACCGCGATTTCAACAATCCTGACGATCGGGAGTGGAATGGGGCGAATTCGCGCGCCTCATTGAATCCCCAGGACCGCGAGTCAGCCAGTTCTGACAACCAACAGTTCCCGGGTCCTGAGAATCGTGAACGCTTAAACCGGCAGGATCAGGACGCAGTCAATTCCAGGGGACAACCCGTGCCGCGAGAGCGGTGGCCGGAGAATCGTCCGCCCCCGCGAGATCAAAATCAACCGGCCACCAGCAGCCTGAAAAATCCTTACCCCGGCCTTCCGTCGACCAAGGACTTGTACCGCCAGTTTCCCGGCCAGGAGGCGAGGCTGCAACGCTTTGGCGCCAGCATTTTCATTCATGGCACCGGCAACACCGATCTTCTGCCCATGGACATGCCCGCCGGTCCCGACTACATTCTTGGCCCCGGCGATGGTCTATTCATCAACCTGTGGGGGAGCGTCTCGCAAAGATTCAAAGTGACGGTCGACCGTGGCGGCGAGATTGCGTTGCCCGAAGCCGGGGGAGTGATGGTTGCGGGGCAGACTGTAACCGCCGCCCAGCAGATGATTCAGCAAGCGCTGAGCGGACAATTCAAGAACGCCCGCATCGATATCTCTCTTACCCGGCTTAGAACCGTGCGGGTGTACGTGGTCGGCGATGTTGCCCAGCCGGGCGCTTATGATCTCAGCTCTTTGTCTACGCCGTTAAATGCCTTGTTTGCCGCCAAGGGGCCAACTCCGCAGGGATCGCTGAGAATTCTCCGGCACTTTCGTGGCAATCAACTTGTAGGAGAGATTGATCTCTACGACTTGATCTTGAAGGGCATGCTTCTTGATCTTGATCGCCTGCAACCGGGAGACAGCATCCTGGTGCCTCCGAGCGGCGCGCAGATTACTGTGGCCGGAATGGTGAAGCGCCCTGCGATCTATGAATTGCGCCACGAGAAGGGATTGGGGGAAGTACTCGACCTTGCCGGCGGCGTACTGGTTTCGGCGGCTTTGCGCCAGATTAAAGTGGAGCGCATCGAAGCCCACGAAAAGCGAGTCATGCTCAGCGTGAATGTTCCTGACGGAGCGGATGTAAATCCCGCGGTCCTGCGCCAGGCACTGGGAGACTTCCCGGTGCAGGATGGCGATCGAGTGACGGTTTCTCCGATCCTTCCTTACAGCGACAGCACGATTTATCTGCAAGGCCACGTCTTTCGTCCGGGGAAATATTCCTATCACGCCGGCATGGAGATCGCGGAAGTTCTGCGTTCTTATCAGGATCTTCTTCCTGAACCTGCCGAGCATGCCGAAATTGTCCGGCTCACCCCGCCGGACTATCGACCCAAGGTAATCGATTTCAAGCTGGGTGAGGTGCTGGGTGGAGAAGATCCGATTGTGCTCGAACCCTTTGACACTATCCGCATCTTCGGCCGCTACGAAATCGACGCACCAAAAGTGTCGATTTACGGCGAAGTTCTGCGGCCGGGGGAGTATCCGCTCAGCGACGGAATGACCGCGTCCGGCCTGGTTCGCATGGCGGGCGGTTTCAAGCGCAGCGCGGTCACCAGCGAAGCCGATATCACCAGCTATGTCGTCGAGAATGGAGAACAGGTTCGGATTCAACACGCCACGCTGGCGATCGCCAAAGCCCTGGCCGGCGACCATGTCGCAGATTTTTCGCTGAAAGCCAATGATGTCCTCACCATTCGTCAGCTCTCGGGATGGAAAGATGTTGGGACATCAATGATCGTCAAAGGCGAAGTCCTCTATCCCGGCACCTACGGAATCGAAGAGGGAGAAAAGCTCAGCACTTTGCTGAAACGGGCTGGCGGATTCCGGCCGATGGCCTATCCCGAAGGGGCGGTACTCGAGCGCGTGCAGGTGCGTCAGATTGCGGAGAAGAGCAAGCTGCAGCTGATTCAGCAAGTGGAGATGGCGGGGCAGAACACCAAATTTCCGGTGGGGGCCTCGGCCACCGATCAAGCGGCGCTGCTGGCCAGCGTTAGCGCCCAGCAGGATCAGCTGCTCGCGACTCTGCGCAGGCAACCTGCCAGCGGACGGCTCGTCATCAGCATCTCGGATCGCATCGAGAAGTGGGAGAACACGGTGAACGACATTGAGTTGCGCTCCGGGGATATGCTCACTATTCCGAAAAAGCCGAACTTCGTGGTCGTTACCGGACAGGTATACAACTCCGCCGCATTGACCTATCTGCCGGGAATGAACGCGCGCAGCTATCTTCGCCAGGCTGGTGGTCCCACCGAAATGGCAAACAAGAAAGATATCTATATCATCCGCGCTAATGGCTCCATCGTGGGGCGCGGAGAAAGCCGATCGCTGTGGGAAGGCAACACTTTGAGCACAACCTTGCGACGCGGTGACACCGTCGTGGTTCCTGAGAAACTGCTCGCCGGCAGCCAGGCCTGGAAGAATGTGATCGACAGCGTTCAGGTCGTCTCGTCTCTCGCCATCGCCGCCCGGGTCGCAGTTAGTTTCTAATCTCATTTTCTTTCTACTTCTTTCTACAGTGTGGCGGATTCGATACAAGATGATCGTTTGGCTGATGGTATTAACTCTGGCTTCGGTCATGAGTTGGGCACAAGAGCTACCGGCCGAGAAGCAAATGAAAACCGAGTCGGCCGATGCGCCAGAAAAAGTTGCGCTACACGATGCGCCTTCGAGTTCGTCACACTTCATGATCGAGAAGAAACTCGTGCCTGACGTCCTCGCCGACCAAAAGGCGTTTTGGACCCGGCCCTTTCATCCCAGAGCAGCCGACATCAACTGGTTCGTCCCTTTCGCCGCAACTACCTCCCTGATGATTGGCAGCGACAGGTCGATCGAAGCGAAGTTGCCGAGCGGCGCAAACTTCATCAACCATAGCCAGACCTTCTCAAACGTTGGCGTGGCTTCGCTGGTAGCAATTGGCGGGGGCATTTATCTTCTGGGGCGGTCTGGGGCATGATAGCCACGCCCAGGAAACCGGCATTCTGAGCGGAGAAGCGGCGCTCGATAGTCTGGCGGTGGCCTCTGCCCTGAAGCTGTTCAGCGGACGACAGCGGCCCACTCAGGGCAATGGCAAAGGAAAATTTTGGCAGGGAGGAAATTCCTTTCCCTCGGAACATACCGCGGTCGCCTGGTCGGTGGCCAGCCTACTGGCTCACGAGTATCCCGGGGCGATGACCGAAGTTCTGGCTTATGGCGCGGCCTCCGCGATCAGCATGGCCCGGGTTACCGGACGCGATCACTTTGCTTCCGACGTCCTCGTCGGCAGTGTGCTCGGCTGGTATCTGGGCCGTGAGGCTTACGACACTCATCATGATCCACAACGAGGCGGGCCGGGCTGGGACGCGTCTTCCTATGACGGCGAAGGCCGTAACAACTCGCCTGCCAACATGGGATCCCCTTACGTTCCACTGTCGAGCTGGGTCTATCAGGCAATCGAACGTCTGGCCACTCTGGGATATGTGCGGACTGCTTTTCTTGGCATACGTCCCTGGACGCGCATGGAATGTGCGCGCTTGCTAGAGGAAGCGGGCGAGAAGCTTGGCGACGAGACACCGCACAATAATAAGGCTGATGGGAATCAGAATGAAGCCAACCGATTGTATGCGGCGCTGCTCGAGGAATTCGGCGCCGAGAGCAGCCGATGGAACGGCGCTGAAAACCTGGGCGCGAGCTTGGATTCCATCTATGCGGGCTTTACCGCAATTTCCGGCACGCCGCTGCGAGACGGATACCACTTTGGGCAGACCATTATTAATAACTACGGCCGCCCCTACGGCGAGGGATTCAACGCCATGGATGGTTTCACCAGCCATGCCGTAGTTGGTCCGCTTTCGATCTCGGTGCAGGGCGAGTTCCAGCATGCGCCCGCGGTGTTATCCGATGCGCCCAGCGTTCTCGCCGCCACCGCCGCGGCCGATGGCACGCTGCCGCTGGCGAATGGGAGCGCGACCATGAACCGCCTCCGCCTGCTTGAAAGCTCGATTGGGCTGACCTTCAACGACATTCAAATTTCCTTCGGCCCGCAGAGCCTTTGGCTTGGCCCGAGCCAGGCCGGACCGTTTCTGTTCAGCAACAACGCTGAGCCGATGTCCATGCTTCGCATCGACTCGGTCACGCCTTACCGAATCCCCCTTCTTTCTTATGTGCTGGGCCCAGCGCGCTCACAATTTTTTCTGGGACGCTTGTCCGGGCAACACTGGGAGGAGTCACCAACGCTGTACGGCCCGAACCTCACTTCTCAACCTTTCGTTCACGGTGCCAGCCTAAGCTTCCATCCCACGAACAATCTGGAATTCGGCTTCGGCTTCACGGCGCAGTTCGGTGGCGAGGGCAATCCCTTTACGTGGAGAAATTTCCTGCGAACGTTTTATTCGCATCGCGCCAATGCTCTCAACAATCCCGCCAAGCGGCTCTCGGAGTTCAACTTCAATTACCACGTTCCCGGCCTGAGCGACGGGCTGGAAGTGTACCTCGACTCCATGGTGATCGACGAATACACTCCACTGGGCTCGACCCGCCCAGCCATTAACCCGGGGTTGTACCTCTCGCGGCTGCCCAAAATGCACAGGGTGGATTTACGTCTCGAAGGCATTACCACAGATCTGAACTGGCCATCCCATTTCGGCCCGGGGGCGTTTTACTTCGATGTTCGTTATCGGTCGGGCTATACGAACACTGGCGGTATTATCGGCAGTTGGATTGGGCGGCAAGGTCGTGGCGAAGAAGGCTGGCTCACCTACTGGTTTTCTCCACGCACGTTTATTCAGGCCGAGTACCGGGATGCGAGCGTAAACAAAAAATTCTTAAGAGGAGGCTGCCAGCAAAATTTTACCCTGCGCAGCGCCGTGCCGCTCTCGCGTAATTGGAGCGTCTCCGGTTCCCTGCAGCATGAAGGCTGGCAGTTCCCGGTTTTGTCGCCCACGACCAAGTCAGATGTAACTGCGTCTGTCCAGTTGACGTTTTCTCCGCACTGGACAACCAGGCCAGATCGTCCCGCAGACTAGACAGCGTGTGCGTTTCTCCTAATCTCATATTTTCCTCCAGTGATGCCCACCATTCAGGCCCCACTCAAACCGCAAGCTGAACCGCCGCAGTTTCGTCCGAAACTGCAAGCCGAGCACGATGCTCTTTCTGCGAATCGGCGGACCGGGGAGACTGAGCGATTAAGGACGCTTTGGAACGCCCGCCGCGGAATTGCCTTCACCACACTGGCGGCCTTCCTGCTGTCGTGCTTCTTCAGCGTCCTGATTCCAGCCTCCTACACCGCGACCACGCAATTAATGCCGCCGGATTCCGATTCCTCTTCGGGCATTGCCATGGTTGCGGCTCTGGCCAAAGGCGGCGGACTGGGATCGCTGGCGGGAGATGTGCTCGGCCTCAAGAGCACCGGATCTTTGTTTGTAGGGATGCTGCGCAGCGAAAGCTCTCAAATCTCTCTGGTCGAGCGCTTCGATCTCAAAAAAGTCTACGGCCTGAAGCTCAGTCAGGACGCGCGGGCCCAACTGGACGAACGCACCGTGATCTCGGAAGACCGCAAGAGCGGCATTATCACCATCAGCGTCACCGATGTTTCTCCGCCGCGAGCCGCCGCACTGGCCAATGCCTATGTCGATCAACTGAACACGCTGGTTACAGATTCGTCGACCTCCTCTGCCCACCGGCAGCGAGTGTTTTTGGAGGATCGGTTGAAAGTAGCCAAGCAGGAGCTCGACCAGGCCTCGAGCGATTTGGCCCAGTTCTCCAGCCATAACAGCACGCTCGACATGCAGCAGATGGGAAAAGCCATGCTGGATGCGACCGGCAACGTAGCTGCTCAGCTGATCGCCGCCGAATCTGAGTTGCAGGGGTTACGCCAAATGTATACCGACGAGAATGCACGGGTGCAGTCTCTTAGCGGCCGTGTTGCGGAATTGCGCAAGCAGTTGACCCGGATGCAGGGTGGTGCCGACTCTGCCGCTGTGCGATCTAGGTTGAATTCCCCAACGACCGCGCCCCAAGCGGGCGAGTCCGATGATATGCCCTATCCCACCCTGCGGAGTCTGCCCATTCTGGGGGTTAAGTACGCCGATTATTTCCGCCGCTCGAAAATCCAGGAAGCGGTTTATGAGTTGCTGACCGAGCAATACGAACTGGCCAAGATTCAGGAAGTAAAGGAAACTCCCAGCGTGAAGGTGCTCGACCGGGCCCGCATTCCGGAGAGAAAGTCGTTTCCTCCCCGGATGCTGATCATTCAATTAGGAACTTTTTTGGCATTCTCGGTCTGTATTGTCGGGGTAGCTGGTTTGTCGAGGTGGCGGGCTGTTGACCCGCAAGATCCGCGCAAGGTCCTGGCGAGGGAGGCGATCGACAGATTGAAAGCGCGATTACCCAAACCACGATTCCCGAAGCCACGATTACCCAAACCATGATTCCTCAGGGGCTTCGCGGGAAAGGCATGCGAGCAGTGACTGAGCCGCCCTGCCTTAACTTGAATCTGCACCTCGTAAGCGGCCACCTGATAGCGCGAAATGTCCTGTGGAATACCTTGGGGACCGGAGTCCCGCTGCTGGTTGCCTTCGTTTCCATCCCCATTCTCATCGATCGCTTGGGCAAAGATCGCTTTGGCGTGATCTCGCTGGCATGGGCGCTCATTGGCTACGCGGGACTGTTCGATTTAGGCCTGAGCCGGGCTCTGACAAAACTGGTGTCGGAGAAACTGGGCAACGGTCGAGAACGGGAGATTCCGGAGCTGTTTTGGACCAGCGAGACCATGATGATCATATTGGGCTTGGGGGGAGGGGCGCTGCTAGCTCTGCTCGCCCGCTGGCTAGTTTACGGGGTATTGAAAATTCCACCCGTTGTCCAAGGCGATGCCCTTTACTCGTTCTATGCGCTCGCCGTTTCGCTCCCGATTGTGATCAGTACCGCCGGCCTGCGTGGTTTCCTGGAAGCCCAGCAGGCGTTTGGGCTTATCAACCTCCTGCGCGTTCCAATGGGCGTGTTCACATTTATCGGGCCTTTGCTGGTTCTGCCCTTTTCCAACCATATCTTCCCGATCATCCTGGTCCTGGCAGCCGGCAGAGCCGCCGGTTGGGTCGTGCACTTGCTCTTCTGCTTTCGTGTGCTGCCCGCCTTGGCGCGGGAACTGGCCATCCGTCCTGAGCATATGCGCCCGCTATTTTGTTTTGGCGGCTGGATGACGGTGAGCAACCTCGTTGGCCCCCTGATGCTCTATATGGACCGTTTCGTCATTGGCGCCCTAGTCTCCGCCGCAGCTGTGGCCTATTATGCCACCTCGTATGAAGTAGTGACCAAGCTGTTGATCCTGCCCAGCGCGCTTGCGGCGGTGATGTTTCCGGCTTTTAGTCAGTCTTCGACTCAGGATCGCCATCGCTTGGCGGCTCTCTACCGCCATGCTAACCGGTACCTGCTCGCGATCCTGCCTCCGCTCACGGTCATCCTCCTCGTGACCGCGAGACGCGGTCTTTCTCTTTGGCTAGGAACGGATTTCGCCATGCACAGCTATCGTGTAGCTCAAGTGCTTTTGGTAGGCACGCTGGCGTTAAGTTTCGAAGCTTTGCCGTTCGCTCTTATTCAAGGCTTGGGCAGGCCCGATATTCCCGCGAAGCTGATTTTGGCGGAATTCCCTTTTTATGCGGCGGCACTTTATTGGTTCATCCAGAACTATGGTGTGACCGGAGCCGCCGCGGCGTGGACGCTGCGCGCGTTCGTTGACGCCTTGCTGCTCGTTCTTCTTGCGTATCGCATCCAGCGACAGCGCTCCACGGTGCTTACCGGCTCGCCAGTGGTCTCGGCGCTCCCTTAGGGCGTCACTTGCACGCACTCGACGATCGTGCAAAGTGGGCTGCGCAGTACGATTTGAAACTCCATTCCCAACCGGACCGAGCCGCGGAGGGTGTTTCCTGATGTCAACCTATCTCCCACTCCTACGATCGCTAAAGAAACCACTCTTCCGCCATTTCCCGCGGTTGGCCGACGTGACGAACGGACTGGCTTGTAGAGCCTTGATGTCGTCAACATTTATTTACCGTTACCATCGTCGCCTGGATTCCTTGGATGTAGTTGTCGCCCATTCTAATAACCCACCGGTGGGAGAGGACGCCAACCTCATGGCGCGTCTAGTTGCAAGTTATTCTCTTCGCACCGAGGCTCCCAGCGGGCAGTGGTCGGCGATTTTCGATCGCCATGGGGATATCCACGCAGCCATAATGGGCAACGATCGGGGCAGAATCGAGGAGATTCTTCGCAACCCCGCAACCTCGGACCTGATGTATGGCTTCGAAAATAATGCAAAGTCGCTGCATAGAAACAAACGGATCGAAGATGGGCACGCGCCCAAATTAACCCTGGACGCGCTGATTTGTCTCGCTGAAGGCATCGCCGCCAGGCCAACTGATAATCCGGAATGCTACCTGTTCGGTCCGACCCGACCCAATATTGACGAAGTCATATCCGAGATCGAGAGTGTGTTCCAGTTTCAGCTGCTCATCCCCAATCCTTTTCCCCTGGAGTGCGGAAGCGTTTGCTGCCGAGGCATCATATCCTACCGTGTTCCCCAGGCCATCTACCAAGCGTGGCGGATCTCTCAACTGGTCAGGGGAATCGCAAACCCGAAAGTCCTCGAAATAGGAGGAGGCTTGGGAAGAACTGCACTCTATGCGCGGCAGTTTGGCATCACCGATTACACGATCATCGACATTCCCGTGAGCTCGCTGGCGCAAGGCAACTTCCTCGGTCGCGTGCTTGGCGATCGCGAGATTTCCCTCTTTGGCGAGTCCGGGTCGTCAACCAGCCAAATAAAAATCCTGCCTCCCGGTTCGTTTCTCGAAGGATCGGAGCGCTACGATGTGGTTCTGAATGCGGATTCACTCACCGAAATTGGCCAAGTGGCCGCGCAACAATATTGGTCAGCGATTCAAGCTCGCGCGGATATTTTTCTATCAATCAATCACGAGGCCAATGAGTTCACGGTTGCGTCTTTGATCAAAGAAACGCGGGGCGTCGCCCATCACAGCAGGCACCCCTACTGGATGCGCCGCGGCTACGTTGAAGAAGTGTGTACCTTCTAACCGCTAATGAGGCAGACATCACAACCGTCAGCAGTTCTTCATGCAGCGTCCTCCGATGCCGCCCCAAGTATGCCTTCGCGGGAAACCGTCTGCGGCGTAATGGTGACCTGGAATCCGGACTCCGAGATTGTGTCACGCATTGAGAAAGTCAGATCGCAGGTTGCCCAGATGGTGTTGGTAGACAACGGGTCCCAAGGAGCGTGTATCGCTCAGTTCCGGCAATTGCAGCGCGACCACGGGGTCCATCTCATCGTCAACCCCAGAAACCAGGGAGTCGCCCACGCACTCAACGAGGGTGCGCGCTGGGCCGCGCAACACGCCTACCGCTGGATTCTGGCCCTTGATCAGGACACTATAGTTGCCCCTGACATGTTGGCTGTTCTCGTGGCTGTGTATCAAGGATTTCCCGATCCGCACCGCCTCGCGGCAATCGGGTCGAACTACACGAGTTCAGTGAGTGGAAAATCGGCCGCCAAAGAGCAGGGCTGTGGTCAAGCTTCGGGCAGAGAGGTGAAAGTGGTCATCGCCTCGGGCAGCCTGATTCCTCTGAGCGTTTTGGGTGACATTGGTGGGTTTCGAGAGGAGTTCTTTGCCGACTGTGTGGATTTGGAATACTGTCTACGCGCCCGCTCTCGCGGATTCCGCATCGCCATGACCTACAAACCCATCATGCAACACTCCATCGGAAATGTTACGGAGCATCGTTTGCCCTGGAGACCGACGGGAACCAGCAACCACAGCCCATGGCGACGGTATTGCATGACGCGGAACATGCTCATCCTGGCACGGGAGTACCTGGGCAGTGAGCCAGCATGGGTGCTGGCGACACTTTGGTCGCGAGCGAAATCGATGGTGCTGATCTGCTTCTTCGAAAAGCAGCGTTTCCGCAAAATCTCCTACTCTTTGCTCGGAGTGGTCGACGGCATCCGGGGAAAGATGACCCGATTTGCTTGATTCGCCGTTCGGTTGTCCTGTCCGGACGATCCAGACAATGGTAATGGTGCTCTTAGCTGTGCTTGTCCTTTTGACCGCATGCAATTATGTGAGTTTCCGCGACTACCGCTATCCGCCGTTTCTAGCCAGCCTCTTGTGGCTTGGAGTCCTAACGCTCTATCGCTTCAGCCCAGTCGTCATCGATTCCATAAGCGCGCTAACGGCGTTGATTTTCTTGGCAGTAGTATTGTCGTTTACAGGCGGTGGACAACTGGCTCTGCTGCTTTACTCCCGGCAATCGCATCCTCCTTGCGTCCAGGGGCCAGGAACATCGACGTACCATCGGCGGGCAAGAGTGCTTTTCCTGTTGATCTCGCTGGCGCTGCTTCCCGTGATGCTGGCCAGAGCCAACGCGATTGTCCAGCAGTCGGGCGTCGATAACTGGCTGGTGGGATTGAGAACTGAAACTTCAGATCCCGGTGTATCGCCGTACGGCCTTCTCGGAAATGTTGTGATCCTGAGTTTTGTAACGACGTTTTTTTACGCCATCGAAGTTGGGAAGGACTGCTCGGAGAGGGTTCAATACTACTGCTCGTTAGCCCTTTCGGGGGTTTATGCCGTGTTCAGTACGGGCCGCACTCCTTTCCTGCTGTTGATTGTTTCCCTACTCGCCATTTCGGCCATGCGCCGCCGCCTGAGTTGGAAAACCCTTGCCGGTGCAACCGCCGTTTTTGCCGTGGTGTTCGCGATTTTCGCCGTGATTCTGGGGAAGGGCGGTGACCTTGACTCTTCTGTTTCCGATAATCTTGGGTCGGTAGAAGAGTCGTTCTTCCAATACGCTATCGGAGCAATACCTGCCTTCGATCAAGTGGTTCGTTCGGATCCGACATTTGAGTATGGCAAGAACACGTTCCTGGAGGGCGTAAACCTGACTCGTCGCCTGACCGGTAGACCGCAACTTTCTCCGGTTCAAGAGGTAGTGAACGTTCCCTTTCCATCGAATGTATACACTGCTGCACAACCGCCTTTTAAGGACTTCGGAATTGTTGGGATTATTCTTGCGTTTGCCGGGGTCGGGGCAGCTTCCACTTACTGTTATTTAAGGGCTGTCCAGGGAGACGGGCTATATATATTTTACTTCGCTCTCGGTCTCTTCCCGTTGACTGTGATGGCTTTTTCGGATCAGTATTTTGCGCCCGCAGGATCGTCGTCCAAGTACCTGTTGTTGGCATATCTGTATTTCAGAACTGGGCCCAAGATGCACCGCCGCCTCCCGGGCCAAGGCCGCACAGCCTAAGAATCGCAGCTTGCCGTCACTCGTCGACTCCCACCGAAAGCGCATAACTCACCTGTATACAGAATTGAGAATCACCCGTGGTACCCAGCCTCGACATCATTCTCGTCAACCGCAATTCGGGCAATGAACTGGCCGAGTGTTTATCCTCTATCGTTCAGGCGGACACAACCGCGCTTGTTCTCCGACGGGTCTGCGTGGTCGATGACGCCTCGACCGATCACTCCGCCGCCGGACTCGATAAAATACCGCTGCCGTTGGAAGTCATTCGAAATTCAACCCACACCGGCTATGGCGCGTCGTGCAACCGCGCCGCCGAAGGCGGGACGGCCGACTACATTCTGTTTCTCAACACCGATTCCACTCTATTTGCCGACTCGCTCGACAAGCCCATTCGCTACCTTGAAGCGCCCGAGCACGTGGGCGTGGGTATAGTGGGCATTCAACTGCTAGATTGCGCGGGCGCAGTGAGCCGGTCGTGTGCTCGCTTCACGACGTTTGGCCAAATGATTTCGATTGCGCTCGGTTTGGACCGTCTTTTTCCAGCACGCTTCTCCAGCCATCAGATGAAGGAGTGGGATCATTTGGAAACCCGCGCAGTCGATCAGGTGATCGGAGCCTTCATGCTGGTGCGCCGACCGGTATTTGAACAGCTGGGCGGCTACGATGAGCGCTTCTTCGTTTACAGGGAAGATCTGGATTTGTCGCTGCGGATGCACCAGCTCGGCTATAGCAGCGTTTATATTGCTTCCGCACAAGCCGTTCATAAAGGGGGCGGCACCTACCGCAAGGTCCGACCGGAGAGCCTCTTTTTTGCCCTGCGCAGCCGGATTCAGTATGCCTTCAAACATTTCGGCTTTCTTCGGGGCTGCATCGTGGCGGTCGTTGCTCTTTTCATAGAACCGATCACGCGGTGTCTCTGGGCAGTGTCGCGGCAAGAAGTCGATGAGCTCGAGGCGACCGTCGAAGCCTATCTGCGCCTCTGGATCGAGCTGTTTTGCGGAAGTTTGAGCAAGGAAATACGCCAAGGTGAGTCCCGTGGCGCATCGCGTCACAGCCGGTTGACGGAAGGTGCTGCCGGAGGGGCGGCTAACCCAGAGGGAGGGAGTTGATGAAGGCGGTGATTTTAGCCGGGGGAATGGGAACCCGCATCAGCGAAGAAAGCCACATGCGTCCCAAGCCTATGATCGAAATCGGCGGCAAACCCATTCTTTGGCACCTGATGAAGATCTATTCCGCCAACGGAGTGCACGACTTTGTGATCTGCTGTGGCTACATGGGCTACATGATCAAGAGTTACTTCGCGAATTACTTCCTGCATGTCTCTGACGTAACATTTGACATTGCAAAGAATCGCATGGAAGTGCTGCAGAATGGGGCCGAACCGTGGCGAGTTACGCTCGTCGACACAGGCAACGAAACCATGACTGGAGGCCGCTTGAAGCGGGTGCGTCAATATCTGGACGAGGAAGATTTCTTCTTTACATACGGCGACGGTCTGGCCGATATTAATCTGCGTTGCCTCCTCGAATTTCACCGCCAACAGAAAGTATTGGCGACGGTCACCTCGGTGCAGCCCCCCGGCCGCTTTGGAGCCTTAGTGACAGATGGCAACCGGGTTCTCAGCTTCAAAGAAAAGCCCGAGGGCGGCGGCGCGATCAATGGTGGCTTTTTCGTGCTGTCCCCTGCGGTGATCGACTATATCGAAGACGAGGGCACAGTTTGGGAGCGCGAACCCCTCGAGCGTCTGGCCCGTGAGGGCCAGCTCGCGGCTTATACGCACTCGGGGTTCTGGCATCCCATGGACACCTTGCGCGACAAAAATCAGCTGGAAGATTTATGGAACTTGGGCCAGGCTCCATGGAAGGTCTGGCATTGAATTCGGAATTTCTCGCCCCCAGCGAATCCGCAGTGCTACCCGGTCGCGGCAACCCAAAATTGGACGGCAATTCGCCCGCACCTGCGAACCCCAGCATACGAATCGAAACACTGAGGTTCGCCGGCATGTTCAAAATTATTCTGCAGCCTTACTCGGACGAGCGCGGATATTTTCTTCGCGTCTTCGATGAAGCCATCTTCGCGAAGAACGGCTTGTGTGCAGAGTGGGCCCAGGAAAATCAGTCCTACTCGTTACGCAATGTGGTGCGCGGCCTGCATTTTCAAAGGCCGCCGCACGGCGAGGTGAAGCTGGTCCGGGTGCTGGCCGGATCCATCCTTGATTTTTTTGTTGATCTTCGCCGAAGCTCGTCTACCTACGGGCAATGGGACTCCATTGAATTGACGGCGGAAAACCAAATTGCAATTTACATTCCTCAGGGCTTGGCTCACGGTTTTTGTACTCCCCGCGGTGATGCGGTGGTCGATTACAAAATCGATCTGCCCTATGTCCCCGAGGCGGCGGGAGGATTGCGGTGGAACGATCCGGAGCTAAACATCCCCTGGCCGGTCGAGAGCCCCATCGTTTCCGAGCGGGACCGGAGCTGGCCCGGGTTTCGGGAGTTCATCAGCCCGTTTGCGTGAATGGCAAAGCTTTCCGCGGATCTTTGCACAAAACTTCGGATCACCAGTTTGTAAGTTTACGAGGAGATAAATGAAAGTACTTTTGACCGGCCACAAGGGCTATATCGGGGCGGTGGGCGTTTCCATGCTGCGCGCCGCCGGCCATGAAGTGACGGGTCTCGATATCGATCTGTTTGCCGGCTGCGACTTTGGAGAACCGGCCGCGCCCATTCCGGAGATAAAAAAAGATATCCGCGATCTCACCCGGAACGAGCTGCTGGGCTTCGATGCCGTGGTGCACTTGGCCGCACTGTCAAACGATCCGCTGGGCGATCTCGATGCCGACCTCACATACGAGATCAACCATCGCGCCTCGGTTTGGCTGGCGGAGGTGGCCAAGGCGGCCGGCGTAGGTCGCTTTGTGCTCTCATCTTCGTGCAGCATTTACGGCTCTGGTGGCGATGCGTTTCACGACGAGACTGCCTCGCTCCACCCGGTCACTCCCTATGCCGAGTCCAAGGTCTGGGCGGAGCGCGACATCTCTCTGCTGGCGGGCCGCGGATTCAGTCCAACATTCATGCGCAACGCCACCGCTTACGGCGCGTCTCCGCGGCTGCGACTGGACATCGTTTTGAACGACTTAGTCGCCTCGGCCTGCATCACCGGCCGGGTGCACATCAAAAGCGATGGCACGCCCTGGCGGCCCATCGTTCATATCCGCGATCTGATGGCCGCCGCCTTAGCCGCCTTGGAAGCTCCGCGGGAAGCGATTCACAACCAGACCTTCAACGTGGGCTTGACGGAGGAGAACTACCGCATCCGGGAGCTGGCGGAAATAGTTGCCGAGATCGTGCCCCACTGTGATGTCGATTACGCCCCCGATGGCGGCCCGGATAAGCGCTGCTATCGCATCAATTGCGACAAGATTCGCCGCCTCCTGCCCGGCTTCCGCCCGCAATGGTCGGCCCGCACAGGCGCCCAGGAACTTTACGACGCCTATCGCACCGCCGGTTTGTGCGCCGATGATATCGAAGCTGGCCGCTACGTACGCATCCGCCATGTGCGACGACTGCGGCAGGCGGGGCGTCTCGACGCTCGCCTGCGCCGGCTGCCCAAGCTCACTGCAGCAACGGCGGCCGCCGGCGACCGTTGATTGCGATCAGCGCTCGCCGAAAAGTCCCTGGACATAAAGTCGCGAGACATAAAGCGCAAAACATAAAGGACAAAAACGTAGCGAGGCTCAACCATGTCTCCCATTGACACTCCACCTGTCGCTGCCCTGCAGCCTGACAGTATCCATCTGCCGGCAGGGGAAGGCGTGGCGTCCGCCATCGGCTCCTTTGCGTGCCGCTCCTGCGGGAAGCGGAACCTCGAGCCAATTCTGTCCCTGGGGCGCATGCCTTTGGCTAACTCCTACTTGCGTGCGGAAGAAGTTTTAGAGCAGACCTATCCCCTGGACATGGCCTTCTGCCGCGATTGTTCGTTGGTGCAAATCACCGAGACAGTTCCGCCCGAAGTCCTGTTTGGCGACTACCTGTATTTCTCTTCTTATTCAGAAACAGTGGTGAACAATGCGCGCGAAATCAGTCAGCGAATGATCTCCGAGCGCCATCTCGACGGAGCCAGTCTGGTTACGGAGATTGCCAGTAATGACGGCTACCTTTTGCAGTTTTACCGGCGAGCGGGTATCCCCGTGTTGGGTATAGAGCCGGCGGCGAACGTGGCAGAGGTTGCGATCCGGGAGAAGGGAGTGCCTACGCTCTGTGAATTTTTCGGCTCCGCTTTGGCCCAGAGGCTGCGCACCGAGGGGCAGCAAGTCGATGTGCTCCACGGCAACAATGTCCTGGCCCATGTGGCCGACCTCAATGGTGCGGCCGAGGGAATTCGCCTTGTGCTCAAGGACACGGGAGTCGCTGTGCTCGAAGTCCCCTACGTGAAAGACATGATCGACCGTTGCGAGTTTGACACCATTTACCACGAACACCTGTGCTATTTCTCGCTGACCACGCTCGATCTCCTGTTTCGGGGTCACGGGCTCATGGTTGCCAACGTGGAGCGGTTAGCCATTCATGGCGGTTCGCTGCGCGTTTTCGTCGCTCCGGCGGCAGCCGTGTCCAGCCGCCCACAGGTGGAGAAAATGCTGCGGCAGGAAAAAGACTGGGGGGTCTCTACGGCCGACTTCTATCGCAGCTTTGGCTGCAGAGCTGAGGTGCTTAAGATTTCTTTACTGAAGACCCTGCGGAAGCTGAAAGGTGAAGGAAAAAGCATAGCCGCCTACGGCGCCGCGGCCAAAGGCACCGTGCTGCTGAACTACTGTGGCATCGGTCCCGATGTTCTCGACTTCGTCGCCGACCGCAGTCCGCACAAGCAGGGAAGGCTTATGCCCGGCGTCCTCATTCCGATAGCCGCTCCGGAGAAAATTCTGGCGGCAATGCCCGATTATGTTCTCCTGCTGGCATGGAACCTGGCCGAGGAGATCATCAGCCAGCAAGCCCAATACCGGCAAAGAGGGGGAAAATTCATCATTCCTCTTCCCGAGCCCGTCATCGCTTGAAGAAAGCGTTGAAGATCTTGTCAGCGGCTCCGTGGTGAAGACGTAGGCTCGTTTTTCGACACACTTTCATTCCGAATATGCGGAAAATTTTGATCACCGGGGCCAGTGGATTTATCGGCTGCCACGCGCTGCCTCTGTTGATCGCGCGGGGTTATGAAGTGCACGCCGTTTCCCGGCGAGTCGCAAACATGAAATTGCCAGGCGTCCTTTGGCACGAATGTGACTTGCTCGGAGCGGGCGAGGGCAGCGCGCTCATCCGTCGACTGCGGCCGGACTGCCTGCTTCATCTCGCCTGGTATGCGGTGCCGGGTGAATTTTGGAAAGCTCGAGAGAATCTCGATTGGCTTCGCGCCAGCCTTGAGATGTTGTATGCCTTCACCGACAGCGGCGGGCGGCGCATGGTCGCAGCCGGCACTTGTGCCGAGTACGACTGCAGCACCGGTCAATGCCTTCAGGAAACCACCAGCCTGTTGCCCGCGACTTTATATGGAACCTCGAAGCATGCTCTCGACAGAGTGCTTCACTCCTGGTCGAGGAATACTAATCTAAGCTCGGCTTGGGGACGCATCTTCTATTTATACGGACCGCATGAGCACCCCTCACGCCTAGTAGCTTACGTGGTGCAGTCGCTGTTGCGAGGCGAGCCGGCTCTTTGCTCCGCAGGCACGCAAGTGCGGGATTTCCTGCATGTAGAGGATGCGGCTGCGGCTTTCCTGGCTCTGCTCGAAAGCAAAGTAGAAGGAGCGGTCAATATCGCATCCGGTATTCCGGTGACGGTGCGAACCGTTCTGGAGCAGATCGCAGAGCAGATCGGTCGCCCGGAGTTGCTCCGTTCGGGAGCACGGGACGCCAGCCGCGAAGCGCCCCGGATTTGGGCAGGCGTTCAGAGATTGAAGGAGGAAGTCGGCTGGTCGCCCCATTACGATCTCGCTAGCGGCATCGCTCAGACCATCGCATGGTGGCGCAAGCATCTGGAAGTTCCGCAAAAAGTTCCGCGACTCCCCGCTTGGTGCGAGACGCAGTCATGAACTTTCTACAAGATTTACGCATCGGCTACGTGCCCTGCAGCAACTCCCTAGCAGCGCCGGGAGACCGGCGGCGATTTTGTTACTATGCGGCGAAACGCAATTTTAGCTTCGAAATTGCGCGCCCCGACGAGGCCTACGACCTCGTGGTACTGACCCAACTGGCGGATATCAGTCTCTGGAGTCGATATCCCCAGGCGCGCGGCAAGGTCATCTTCGATTTCGTGGACTCCTATCTGGCGATTCCCGATTACGACCCAAAGGGTCTGTTGCGGGGTATGGCCAAATTCGCAACCCGCCACAACCGCAGGCTGCTGTTGAACTACAAGCGGGGTCTCGAAAGCATGTGCCGCCGCGCCGATGCGGTCGTCTGCAGCACCGAAAGCCAAAGAGAACAGATTCTTCCGTTATGTCCGAACGTGCATCGCATTCTTGATTTCCACTC
Source organism: uncultured Acidobacteriaceae bacterium (assembly GCA_963789875.1). Classification (GTDB taxonomy): domain Bacteria; phylum Acidobacteriota; class Terriglobia; order Terriglobales; family Acidobacteriaceae; genus Sulfotelmatobacter. The sequence continues at coordinate 746,592 of CAWBMI010000006.1, forward strand.
GAGCGTTGTGCGCGCCGAAAAAACAGACTACGCCGCCGAAGAAGTCTTTCATTTCGTCTGGGAAGGCCAGCCCGGCAATCTTCGGCACCTGCTCGAGATCAAGGGCGCCTTGCATGATCTCGAGCGCACGCGTCCCTTCCGGATCCACGCCATCACCGACCTCGAATATGGCCGCTTCCTCGGAGGCCGCTGGATGCGCCGCAGCACGGTAGAGGAAGCGCGCCGAATCTGGCCGCAAATTTATCTTTACGCGTGGAGTGAGCGAACCTTCGCGAGCATTGCGACCACTTGCGATTTAGCCCTGATCCCGATTCCGCTTGACGATCCTCTGGCCGCAGGGAAGCCGGAAAATCGCCTCCTTTTATTTTGGCGATTGGGAATCCCGGTCGTGGCCTCGGCGACGCCCGTGCATAGGCGGGCCATGAACGAAAGCGGAGTCTGCATGTCATGCTCCACGGCGGAGGAATGGCTGACTGCGCTGCAGTACTACTCGTCGGCTGAGCCTGCCCGCAAAAGCGCAGGGCAAACCGGCAAGGCTTATGCTGAAAAACGATACAGCGAAGAAGGCACCATGGCGCTCTGGGACGGACTTCTGCATTCCGTTCTTAACAAGGCCAGCCCGAAGGATCTACTGCCGGCTGGGAATCTCAACCATGACAGGTGCCCAAACGAACGCGCTCATGTTTATTAGTTCGGAGGGATATCCAGCGAGTGCGACCCAGCCACCTGGCGTCGAGAGGCAGAGTCGATGGGGCGATTCGGAAACCCTCCGATTCGAACCCTGACCTGGCACATCGGTGAATACAGAACCTACAAAGCCATTTCTCGCAACACAATCGATCTGCCGAAAAAGCGAGCGCCGCACGCAGGTTATGTGAACAACGAGCCGAATAGGAACCTTGATGCAAAAACAGTGGAAGGATTTGGCTTCGAATGGACTCGCTTTGATCAAAGGGAGCTGCCATTGGATGAGTTACATCGGATCTTCGAGGGATACTTCCGACTTTTCCCGTGGGGGCAGCTTCCCCCTCAAGCTGTGGGTTTTGATTTAGGCTGCGGCAGCGGCCGATGGGCCAAACTGGTCGCCCCGCGGGTCAAACTATTACATTGTATCGACCCCAGCGCTGAGGCACTAGCCGTCGCTCGGCGGAACTTGTCAGAACAAACCAACTGTATCTTACACAACACCCCCGTCGACCGGATGCCAATCGAACCTGAAACGATGGACTTCGGGTATTCCCTAGGAGTTCTGCATCACGTTCCCGACACCTTCGATGGCATCCGGGCATGCGTTTCCAAGCTTAAGCCAGGCGCCCCATTGCTCCTTTATCTATACTACGCGTTTGACAACAGGCCGCTCTGGTTCCGCAGCATCTGGCGGGTTAGCGATATTACTCGAAGGGTGGTTTCACGGCTGCCTTACGGCGCGAAGTATCTGGTTTCACAGCTGATAGCAGCGTGTGTTTATCTTCCGCTCGCGCGCCTAAGTTGGTTGTTGGACCGATTCCGTATTCGCGTGACATTGTTTCCCTTAGCGGTTTATCGAAACCGGAGTTTTTACACCATGAGAACTGATGCTTTCGACCGCTTTGCGACGCGCCTGGAAAAGCGGTTCACAGCGCAGCAAATCCGGACGATGATGACAGCTGCCGGTCTAGAGCGAATCCAATTCGATGAACGCGAGAATTATTGGTGCGCTATCGGATTCAAGTCGAGATAGGTTTGGAGTGGGTCGCCCGATAACTACTGGGATAGCTTGAAATGGCAGAAAGCACAATACCTTCTTCAGGCCTTTGGGACCGGGACTGCAGAACCCCGATCGATCAGCGAGGTAAGCGGAACTAATGTGTGGAATTGCAGGATTTCTTGAACTCGACGCGAGAAGCTCGGAGCAGTTGCTCCGAGCGACGGCCAACCTCATGTCCAGCAGTCTTCGCCATCGCGGTCCGGATGACGAAGGAGTTTGGGCGGAGGAGAGAGCAGGAATCGTCTTGGCTCACCGCCGATTATCAATTGTGGATCTTTCTCCGGCAGGACATCAGCCGATGTCATCTCTGAGCGGTCGGTATATGGTGGTCTACAACGGTGAAATTTATAACTTCGAAGAGTTACGACGCGAACTGCAACGTTCCGCCCCATCGCCATCTTTCCGGGGGCATTCCGATACCGAGGTCCTTCTCGCGTGTCTCGAAGCATGGGGTCTCGAAGATTCTCTGCAGCGCTGGAATGGCATGTTTGCCTTTGCGGTCTGGGACCGAGAAACCAGGGTGCTCCATCTGGGGCGCGACCGTTTTGGGGAGAAGCCGTTGTATTATGCGTGGATAGGGCGCACGTTACTGTTTGGCTCCGAACTTAAGGCACTCCGAGCTCATCCGGGATTTCGGCAGGAGATCGATCGCAACGCTCTCGCTCTCTACCTCCGTCATAGCTGCGTCCCAGCTCCCCATTCCATTTACCAGGGGGTATTTAAACTGCCTCCTGCCAGCGTGCTCACGGTGGGGGGAACGATCCCCAATCCGCCCGCCCGACTGCTTACTGGTCTCTCCAGGACGTCGTTGTCAGGAGCCAGTCCGAGTCCTTCCGCGGCAACATCGACGAAGCAGCCGAGCAACTCGAATTATTGCTCCGTGACGCGGTCGGCCGCCGCATGGTGGCCGATGTGCCGATCGGCGTTTTTCTTTCCGGAGGCGTGGATTCTTCGACTATAGCCGCTTTAATGCAGGCTCTTAGCTCCCGTCCGGTGAAATCGTTTTCCATCGGACTGGGAGAGGCCGATTATAACGAAGCCACCCACGCCTGCTCCGTAGCTCGACACCTGGGCACCGAACACACGGAGCTTTATATCACCCCCGGGGATGCGCGGGAAGTGATCCCCCTGCTTGCCACAACGTACGACGAGCCATTCGCGGATTCTTCACAGATTCCTACTTTCCTGTTGGCGCGGCTAACCCGGCAAAAAGTGACGGTCAGTTTGTCGGGGGACGGCGGAGACGAGATTTTTGGCGGTTACAACCGGCATTTGTGGTGCAGGCATTTGGAGCGATCGATCACGTGGATTCCATGGTCTGTCCGTCGCGCTCTGGCGGCCGTGATTCACAAAGTGCAACCGCCCCAGTTGGACCTGTTGTACCGAATTTCCACCGCTTTCACCGCGAACGACCGCAAACAACGGCTTCCCGGGCAAAAGGCGCACAAACTGGCCGACGCTCTGATGGCCAAGGACATCCAGAGCGCTTATCGTCTCCTAGCTTCGCACTGGCTGGATCCCTACTCGATCGTAATCGGGTCCCAAGAGCCGCCAGCCATTCATGGCAATCCAGAATCATGGCTCCGCATGGCGTCTGCGACCGAGCATCTGATTCTTCTCGATTCCTTAACCTATCTGCCGGACGATATCCTTACCAAAATAGATCGAGCCACCATGGCGGTCAGCCTGGAGGCGCGCGTTCCGTTTCTGGATCATCGAATCGCCGAGTTTGTGTGGCGCCTGCCCCTTATCATGAAAATCAAGAATCGAACAGGGAAGCGAATTCTTCGTCAGGTGCTTTATCGGTACGTTCCCGCGTCCCTTGTTGACCGAGCCAAGACTGGCTTCGGCGTTCCCCTGGAATCGTGGCTGCGCGGTCCGCTTCGGGAGTGGGCCGAGGAGCTTATCGCAGAACGAATCTTGCGGGAGCAGGAACTGCTTGCGCCTCGTCCTATCCGCCAGATGTGGAATGAGTTTCTCGGAGGCAAGGGCGCCTTTCACTTGCACCTCTGGGATGTGCTCATGTTTCAGGCTTGGTGGGAGCAATACCACGCCAAACCCGCGCCTGTGCCGTCGGTTACCGCAGCCTAGTGGGCAGAAAGCTCAATCGAGCAAGTTCCACAACGATCTCTGCAACAACTTGTGTGTCGGCGTCGGTCATCGTGCGCGGTTACGAGCGGGCAAAGTCTGCCGTCTAGCACCCACCAAATCTGAATATCGTCTGAGAAAGGACTGTCTGTGAGGGCCAATTGGGTGTCACAAGTTTGCAAAGAATTGGAAACCGAGGGACGCAGGTATCCCTGGAGAGATGCTGGCCTGCGCATGTCCATCGACCTGATCTCCGTCATTGTCTCGCTGATTCTGGCTTTTGTGCTTTGGTACTGGTTATACGTAGAAATCTTCAAGATTCAGCAACCCGTAGTGCTGGCGCACCAGTTTCGGCATTTCGTGCGGGGCTACGTTCTGTTGTGGTCGGTGATGGCTCTGCTGGTTTTCCAATTGCACGGTTTTTACACTCGGACTCGCGCGTACCTGAGGAGATACAAAGCGCTGGTGATTTTGCGTGCAGTAACGCTTTTTGTAATCGCCTTCGTGTTCGCGGACTATTTCCTTTATCGCGGAGTGCTATTTCCGCGCGGCGTTGCTTTACTGAGCTGGGTGTGTTTGCTTGTAACCGTCGGGGGCAGCCGTCTGGCGAAACAATCCTTTCTTGGTTTCTATCGCGTAGAGCACAAGCATGTCCCCAAGAGGCCGGAACGCGTGCTGGTGGTGGGCGGCGCTGGATATCTGGGATCCGCGCTCGTCCCGTTGCTTCTCCAGCGGGGCTATCGGGTGCGGGTTCTGGACTCGCTGCTGTTCGGCAAGGAGTCTCTTAAGCCGTTTGCGAAGCATGCGAACTTCGAATTGATTGCCGGTGACATGCGCAATATCGAAACGGTAGTTCAGGCCATGAGAGCATCGGATGCTGTCATCGATCTGGCAGCCATTGTTGGCGATCCAGCGTGCGAAGAAAATCGTCAGCTGGCGGCCGAAATCAATCGGGCCGCCACTCGGATGCTGATCGACATCGGCCGGGGCCATGGAATCGAGCGCTTTCTGCTGGCGTCCACCTGCAGCGTCTATGGCGCCTCCGAGTTCCTAATGGATGAACGCGCCAAGGTGGCGCCTATCTCGTTTTACGCTCAGACGAAAGTAGATTCCGAAAATCTTTTGCTGGCGGCCAAATGCGCTGATTTCTGCCCCACGATCCTTCGTTTGGCCACCCTTTTTGGAGTTTCAGCTCGTCCCCGCTTCGACCTGGTCGTCAATCTCCTCACCGCCCGGGCGGTTCGTACGGGAAAGATTACGATTTTTAATGGCGAACAGTGGCGTCCGTTTATGCACGTTTACGATGCTGCACGCGCCTTTCTCCTCTGCCTCGAGACCAACTCTCTGGGGCTGATTTCTGGAGAAGTCTTCAATGTCGGCTCCTACGAACTGAACCACCGGTTGTGCGAAGTGGCCGAGAAGATCGCGAGAATTATCCCCGCGCTCGAAGTCGAACACGTCGAAAACGAAGACCGGCGCGACTACCGGGTTTCTTTCGACAAGATTCACAGTCGCCTGGGTTTTGTCTGCGAGAAAACATTAGAAGAAGGTATTCGAGAAATCATGGCCCTGATGGACGCCTCCGATGTCGAAGACTTTTCTGGAGAGATGTTCAACAACCATGCTATGGTCCGGCTCTACTCGAAGAGTCCCGCCGCGGTGCATTCCAGCATCAGCGTTCTGAAAGGCCTGGCAAAAGCGCACAGCGCCGGACAGTAGGGACCAGTAGGCTGGCGGTAAGAAATATCACGTCTTGATAGAAGTTGCCGACACCTCGCACCAGCCGCGTATCGTGTACGTTGTCACATCTTCGCTGGGGCTGGGCTTCCTGCAAGGGCAGGTGGACCACTTCCGCGACCGCGGCTATAACGTCACCGTTATCTCTTCGCCTGGAGATGAGTGCGCTTCTGCGGCCGCCTCCGGCTTGCCGACGATTCCAGTGCCGATGGCTCGGGAGATTTCGCCATTCAGAGATTTGCTGGCCCTTTGGCGGTTGTGGAGGATCATGCGCCGCCTGCGTCCCGCCATTACAAACGTGAGCACCCCTAAAGCCGGTTTCTTGGGTGGTTTGGCCGCCTACTTTGCCGGAGTGCCGTGCCGTGTCTACACTCTCCGGGGGCTGCGCTGCGAGACTCTGACCGGAGTATCGCGTTGCTTTGTGCTGCTGGCGGAAAGGATTGCCTGTCTCTCCGCGCATCGCGTTCTCTGCGTAAGTCGTAGTCTCCGCCGGCAAGCGGTCGCCCTCGGCGTGGTCGACCGGGAGAAGAGTCGCGTCTTGGCCTCGGGCAGTTCGAATGGCGTTGAACCATCGCAATTCGATTGGGACGAGGCCAAGGCCAGCCAGATCATTGAACTGCGCGGGAAACTTGGGATTCCTCGAGACGCTCCCGTCGTCGGGTTCGCGGGCCGTTTTACCCGAGATAAAGGAATTGCCGAGCTGTTGGAAGCCGCCTCGTTCCTGCGAATCCGCTTCCCCGACCTAAGACTTTTGCTGGTCGGGGATGGCGACGAAGGCGACCAGCTGCCTCCGGGGATCCGCTCGAGAATTTTGGTAGACCCGAATATTATTTGTTCGGGATTTGTCACCGACCCCGCGCCCTATTACCACCTTATGGACGTGCTCGCGCTGCCCACGCATCGCGAAGGTTTCCCCAACGTTGTGCTGGAGGCGAACGCCGCGGGAAAGCCCGCCGTCGTCACCGACGCCACCGGCGCGGTCGATAGCGTCATCGATGGCGTAACCGGTTTTATAGTCCGAGTCGGCGATAGCGCCGCGCTGGCTGAAGCGCTCGCGAAATTGTTCAATGATCGCATGCTGCTCGCTGCCATGGGCACGAACGCACGAAAGCGAGTTCTCGCCGAATTTCAGCCGAAACATATCTGGGAGGACCTCCGCAGGGAGTACCAGTCTTTGCTGGAGGCAAGAGGTCTTCGCGTTCCTGCTGCTTCCGTGCTGGTACTCGATCGAGGGCAGGTAGGTCGAAGCGAACCGGTGCCTTTGTGAGCCTCGCGGTCAAACGGTTGATCGACATGGTCGTCTCGACGATCGCTCTGCTTCTCTTAGCTGCGCCGATGTCGGCGATTGTCATACTAATCTGGCGATCGATGGGGCTGCCGGTACTTTTCAAACAGAGGCGGGCCGGCCGCGAGGGCAGGGCTTTCACGCTGATCAAATTCCGCACCATGGATGACCGGAGGGACGGGCAAGTGCAACTTCTGCCGGACGCGGATCGATTAACCAAAGTCGGAGTTGTGCTTCGCAGGTTCAGCCTGGACGAGCTTCCGCAGTTCTGGAATGTCTTGATCGGAGACATGAGTCTGGTGGGCCCCCGACCGCTGCTGCTGGATTATCTGGAACGCTATTCTTCGGAGCAGGCGAGGCGCCATGAGGTGAGACCAGGGATCACCGGCTGGGCCCAGATCAACGGCCGCAACGCGCTGGACTGGCCGGAAAGATTCCGCCTCGACATCTGGTACGTAAACCATCGAAGCCTGGTCCTCGATGCGAGGATTATTTGCAAGACGGTGCGATTGCTTTTCGGGCCCGAGCAGATTTCACGCCGGGGCCACGCCACCATGACGGAGTTCACTGGCAATCCTTAAACGGAGTGGATGAATCAGTTCATGGCAATGCGTCGAGTCTTCGTCTACGGGGCTAGTGGGCACGGAAAGGTTGTTGGCGACATCTTGCTGGCCTGTCACCATCCGGACTTTGCCGGTTTCATCGACGACCGCCCTGATCTCCGCAACAACATGGTTCTCGGGCTCCCCGTTCTGGGGGATGGGCCATGGTTGCAGGAGCAAGCTGGGCGGACGCAAGTCGGCGTAGCCTTAGGAATCGGAGATAACTTTGTTCGCCGCGGATTATTCGAGAAGTGCGCGCAATGGGGCGCCGAACTGATTACAGCGGTGCATCCAACTGCCGCCGTTTCCCGGTCGGCACGTGTCGGTCGTGGCACGGTTGTGATGGCCCAGGCAGCCATCAACGCCGACGCAAGAATTGGCCGAGGCGTTATCGTGAACACCTCCTCTGTAATCGAACACGATGTCGAAATCGGTGATTTCGCGGCCGTTTCTCCCAACGCTTCGATGGGCGGAGCTTCGCGTCTCGGGCCCCTCTCCCATCTTTGTCTTGGGGCCGCGGCCATTCCAGGCGTGAACATCGGTTCCTGCGCAATTGTCGGTGCAGGCGCCGTAGTCGTGCGTGACATACCAGACGGTGTGGTCGCCTTCGGTGTGCCGGCGCGAATTCATCAAACTCTTCCCCACCGGCAGTAGTCCCCTTCTCACTCGGCACCGATCTCCCAGATGAGCGCTGAAACGGTTTGCCAGACGCTCGCTCTCCATGGCGGCGCACCCATCCGCACCCATCCATTTCCAGTATGGCCAAGCTTCGATTCCGAGGAAATCGAGGCTGCGATCGAGGTCCTCAAATCGGGGAAGGTCAACTACTGGACCGGGCAGCAAGGCCGCCTGTTCGAGAAGGAATTCGCAGCTTTCGCCGGCTGCAAGCACGGGGTTGCGGTTGCCAACGGCACCGTCGCGCTCGAACTGGCATTGCATGCGCTCGGCATAGGCCCGGGCGACGAGGTGATCGTGCCCAGCCGGACTTTCGTTGCGTCGGCGAGTTCCGCCATGATGCGGGGTGCAACTCCGATCTTCGCCGATGTCGATATCGAGAGCCAAAACCTGAGCGCGGCGACGGTTCACCCGCTTCTGACCCCGAAAACCAAGGCCATTGTCGCGGTTCATCTCGCCGGTTGGCCTTGCGATATGCTCCCCCTGCTCGATCTGGCACGCCAACGCCGTGTGAAAATAATTGAAGATTGCGCACAGTCGCACGGAGCCAGCTATCGCGGCCATCCTGTGGGGTCGCTGGGCGATGTGGCGGCGTTCTCGTTCTGTCAGGACAAAATCATGACGACCGGAGGAGAAGGAGGAATGCTGACCACTAACAACCAGGAGATTTGGCAGCGCGCCTGGAGCTTTAAAGATCACGGCAAAAGCCACGAAGCTGTCTACAACCGCGAAAATTCAGAAGGCTTCCGCTGGCTCCATCAGTCTCTCGGTACAAATTGGCGGCTGACTGAGATGCAATCCGCCATGGGGCGTGTGCTTCTTAAAAAATTGCCCAGGTTTGGCGAAATGCGCCGGCGGAATGCGGATCTCCTCATGCGCTCTTTTGCCGCCATTCCCGGCCTGCGTATCGCTGTTCCCGCACCCGAGATTACTCATTCTTACTACAAATATTATGCCTTTGTGCGGCCGGAAAAACTGCGGGAGGGGTGGACCCGGGATCGCATCATCGGCGCTCTTTCGGCTGAGGGGATTCCCTGTTTCAGCGGGAGCTGCAGCGAAATCTATCTGGAGAGCGCTTTCCCGCCGGAAATGCGGCCTCGAATCCGGCGGGAAGCCGCACAGAGACTGGGCGAAACCAGTCTAATGTTTCTCGTACATCCCACGCTCTCGGAAAGCGATATGCTCGATACGTGCCGGGCCGTCGGCAAAGTGTTTACGGTTGCGGCGGTTCAGGATCACCCGCACTTCTCAGCCATGGTTTCGGGATAAGTCCATAAATGATGAAATTCTTGTCTGCTCAAGCGGAGTCTTGCCTGCCTCGCGCAGGTAGAGTTACAAAGATTGTAGTTCCCGCCGCCTGACTGAATCTCAAACTTACCCTGTAGTTGCCGAACTCCCTCTTGCATGCATTGCACGCCGACCCCCCGGGCCGGCATTTCTTTTTTGGAGTCGAATTGCGAGATGCCTTTGCCTGCAACGCGAATCTCGACTGTTATTGTGCGCCCGGCGATCTGGTTTTTCATTGGCGGAACCGTTCCGCGTGTCTCCTCATTCGACGGCACTGCAGCCACGTCGAGGACAGCCGGGAATGGTTCGGCAGCTGCGTTCTCGTTTTCGATTCCTCTAGAGAGAGAGGCGCGAGCGCGGAAAGGGCAGTAAGTCTATGCACCACAGATCTGCGCCTCCGCGTTGAGCTCACTGAGAGTTGTCGATGAGGCCACGGTATTCCCCGGATTCCGAATTGCTCAAATGGTTATCGAATTGGGCCGTTGGAACCATTAGATTGTCACGTTCATTCTCCTCAGGGTTCGTTTGTGCATTTCTCAATCAAATGACGCAGCGCAGGGCCCTGAATGTTGGGGCATGCGCGGTTCAACGCTTCTGGTACGGGTGGAAGATGTAATCCTTCGCCTTTACTGGCGTATGGCACGCGTATCCGCAGTCGGAGAGGCTTTTGGGATCGGCCGTGAACTTCTCCGATCCGGCTTCGTAGTTGAACACCGCATATCCCCAGCCGCCGCTTTTTGAAAACCTCTTGCTCTCCTTCTCCATGACAAAGGCCTGGGAGAAGACGTCCGGCACTTCCACAACGAAGGGCGCCTCTGTGCTCTTCTTCAGCTTCCACTGAAGCTTTACGATCAGGGAGCCTTCCGGGAAAGGCTGGCCGTTGCCGGGAATGCCGGACTTGAACGCCTTGATCATCGTGGGATTGGCCACGATGACCTTGAGTATTTCCTCGGTGCGGGCAGAAGAGACGACCGACCAATCCTCGTATCCTCTAAAGTCAGCGAAGGCGATTCCGCTCGGCGATTTCAGCAAGTACTTGTCGTCGTTTTGGCTTTGCGCGAAAAGGGCCGCGGCGCCGAGGGCGGCGAGCACCGCGACGGCTGTCGCAACGACAATGAAGCCGGCGATACGTTTTACGGCGGTACGTCTTTCTACCTTCTGTTCTTCTTGTTTTTGTGCCACACATTCCGTCACAAGTTCAGGCATGGTGTCTTCTCCTCCACAAAGAGTCTTGCAGTCCGTGCGTTTCGAACGATTGCGATTAGGCCAGAGATAAGGAGAGTAAAGCAATTGGACTATAGTATCGACGATACCTTCGTATCAGGTATGGGGAGGGGTTGACCGAACAAAGTTGCCAATGCTCTCCAGTAAGATGAGCCGGCTCGTCTGGCTTCTTAGCGCACGAGCGACACGCACAGTTCACATCGGGTTTCTCATTTGCAGGCTGACCTCGCCACTGCGGTTGATACGGGAGTATGTGCGATACAGGATGTGAGCGAACGCACCTAAGGTTCTGGCACTCGGCGCGCGATGGCTCACCAGGTCAATATTGATCTCGTTTATTGAAGCGCTAAGCATCAACTACCAATGGCGCACACGCCCTACGTCGACGTGCACGAAGTCCGAGCTGCGATAGTATCCGACTCCTCCGCGATGCAGGCGCAGGGCAGCGTCACGCAGCTCCGAGATCGGAATCCCGGGCAGGCGAATGTCGATTGCTTCGGCCTGCATATGCAGGCTGTGCTGCGCCACGCCGGTATGCGGGCTGCGCGTGCGCAGGAATTCGTTGCTCCAGGGAGTGCGGTAGCCACAAATCACATCGATTTCACCACCGGAATCGCCGAGGGACGCGGTCAGGTCATGCAGCAGGTCGAAGAGGTGAGGATCGAAATGGCGCACATCGCCGGTACGGTGGTCGCGCAGGAAATGGTCGAACTCATCTAGCGCTTCGGGGATGTATTGATCACCGCGACGATAGACGACATCCAGGCGCTCGCCCGTGTGAGTGTGAAAGAAGCGGAGGCGGTATTCGTGGGGGGATGGAACTGCCCATTCTGTGGTATGCCCGAGTGTCGCCAGCAGCAGAAAAAGCATCAGCGGTGAGCAGAACCTACAACTCACTCTCCCCAGGGCCGCCGAAAAAGGCCCACGTCCTTGCAAAACGTTCATCTCACTGTACGCGGGAGGGTGCACTCAAGTTAGATGCGGTTCAAACCAGAATCGGTGCCTTAAAGCCGGTCCAAAAGGCCAGCACACTTAAGGATGTTCTGTGGCCAACGCTCGGTCGAGTTCCGCGTCATAACCATAGATATCGTCGAAAAACCGAATCTGATTTTCCTCGTTCACTGTAGCCGAGCCGTAGACGATCAGAACCGGAATTCGCGTGACGAGGTTCACCTGAAGATTGTTTTTCTCGCCGTTCATCGTGGCCTTTACTCGCTGCAAATCCCAGCCGGGATTGTTCCGTAACACCCAGGCAACAAGCTCCTCCGGCTTCTCCACCCGAATGCACCCGTGGCTGAAATCGCGAACGTCCTGCGTGAACAGTTCCGGGGCGTCTGTGCCATGCAGGTACACGTTATCTGGATTGGGGAAGATGATCTTCACCAGACCCAGAGAATTCGTGTCGCCGGGTTTCTGCCGCACCATCAGGTGCAGCGATTTGATGCCTTCTAAAACCTCCGAGCTTACCTGATTGTCGGTGACGAATTCGCCTTTGGGTGTGACCACTTCAAAATTATGCCTGGCGATGTAATTCGCGTCCTTCAGAATGTGAGGCACGATTTCATTCCGCTGAATGCTCGGAGTCACGTCCCAGTAAGGGCGGAAGACCACGTATTGGATGTCTTTCTCAAAGATCGGGGATTTGTGGCCGTAGGCTTTTCCGATGATGACGTTCTTATAGAAGGCGACGGTGCCGTCCGGGTTCATCGCGCGGACGCGATACTCGGGAAGATTCACTACCACTGGTGGCTGCGAGAAGGAATGCGGAAGCCAGCGCCATCGTTCGAGCGTCAACTTTATCTGGCGGATGCGGACCCACGGAGGCGTATTGAGTTCATTGACCGTGCGCGTGTCAAGGTTGCCGGTGGGAGATTCCCCATGTCTGTCCTGGTAATGCTTCACGCCGTCGACGAGCGCACCGTCGTAGATGGTTGCATTCGGATCTAATTGGGCGCTTGCGGGAATGTCGCCGATGGTTTTAAGAAACCACCCCAGGCGGACCACGCCAGGGTAGGGTTGGCCAGGGCGCACCGTCTTTGTGACTGTTGGTAGCTTCGGTTCGTCAGCTTGCCTTGCGTATCCTTCATATACTGGCAGGAGCGCGAGCAGCTTCCGGTAGCCCAGGAAGGGCGGCTCCAGGTCCTGGATTTTGGCAGCTGGATCACCTTCATTCAACACCTGGGCCTGAATGAATTCCGCCAGCGGAAGCTGTTCTCCGCCCATGTCGAGCTCAAACTTGAACTCCTTGGGGTTGACGCGGCCACAGTGGATGGAACGGATGTAGCGCATCGCCGAGACCGTAAGCGCGGTATCGAACGAGGCCAAGTCCTGTTCGGAGGGCTTTTGCCCCAGCTTGAGGAGGCGGCCCTGCCATCGCGAGCCATCGTAATCTTCCGGGTCGAGTCCTTTGGCGTTGGCATTTTGTAAGAGCTCGATCACAGCCAGCCCCTGGGGACGGACGTGGCCGTTCTGAATCCACAGCAAAGAATAACCGTTCGTATCGTAAAGTTTGGCGACCTCGGTTTTGTAGGGAGTAAAGTCGGGCCAGCGAAGATCGGCATTACGAGCTGAATCTACAATACCGTGGAGCGCGGGAACACCCGAGACAGACAACGTCTGACCCGCAAGAGCAGGCCGTGGCGCCGCGAAGAACCCAGGTAAGTTCGCGCCGCTTGCAACCGACATTCCGGCAACGACCATGCTCGTTAGAGCGATAATCCACTGAGGCCGATAAACATGATTCCTCATAGCAAACCTCCGCTTGATGTTTTATATGAGTATCGAAAGCAATTCCAGGTTCCTCTTAATTGGACGGGATTTCTTGCGTCAGTATCGTCGCGGTCGAATGCTTGAGGCTTAGAGGTCAAGCGACTGATAGAGAAAAGCCGTATGGCTCAGGCATGAAGACGCTTGCAGTTGATACGAAAGTATGGGCGATACTATCGTCCAATTGCGCGGCCCACTTTGTTCTGGCTTAATCGCCAGATACCTCGACGGGTGGTTTTTGTCGCCCGCGAGATTGATTTCGGATTGAAGCTCTGAGTTCTTGAGATTGCCGTTGGGCGCGTCTGCATTTGCTGCGGCGAATGAACTGCAAACGACTGACGGACATTGGCGGCTCTAATCGAACGGTTTCCATAACGATGACTTACAAATACGGAGGAGAATTTCATGGCAACTATGAACGCACCCACCAAAGTCACACAGATGAACGCACCTACGAACCCCGCGCAGATTCACGTGGCCCGGCGGTCGCCCGCCTATTGGCGTGTCACCATTGACAATCCGCCGATCAACGTGATGGGTCCAGAAATGGTCAAGCAGTTCCAGGAAGTCATCAGCGCGCTTGAGGCCGACGAGCAGGTCAGGGTCGTGGTCTTCGACAGCGCGGTCGACGATTACTTTCTCAATCACTCCGATTTCACGTCAAAGCTTGAGGACCTGACCTCAATGCCCGCGGGACCTACAGCCCTGCCGCCTTGGCCGGACTTTCTCGCGCGCCTGACCCGTCTGCCAGTCGCTTCTATCGCCCTTATCCGCGGTCGTGCGACCGGCAACGGCAGCGAGATCACGCTGGCATGCGACATGAGTTTCGCCAGCCGCGAGAAGGCCATCATCTCGCAATGGGAGGTGGGCGTAGGGATGGTCGCCGGCGGTGGCCCCATGGCCCGGCTGCCCCGTCTCATCGGACGAAACCGCGCCCTCGAGGTGCTCTTGAGCTCGGAAGACCTTCGAGCGGACCAGGCTGAGGCCTATGGCTACATTAATCGCGCCCTGCCTGACGCCGATCTGGATGCGTTCGTAGAGGCGCTCGCGACCCGGATCGCCAAGTTCGACAAATGGGCGATTGCTCAGACCAAGCGCCTCGTCAACACGAGCCTGCCACCGGACGTCGAACTCGGCGCCGGGTGGGATGCGTGCATCGGTTCGCTCGGTCGGCCTGCCGCCCAGGAGGGCATTAAGGCGCTGATGGCGCGCGGCTTCCACAAGCCGGGGGATGCCGAAAATCGGCTCGGATATTACCTGAGCCAAATCCACAGCTAGGCGGACAAGTGGCCCACTCAAGCCCGCTTTTGGCTTGAGTGGGGATTTTCGTCTCACGCGCCTCCCGAACTGCGGCTTTCGAACAGTGATTTCGAATGGAGGATTTCATGAAAGCGAACGCTAAATGGACCTTCTTAGGTGCCGTCGTGGCGCTGGCGACTGCTATCCCCGGCATGCGAATTTCCGCCGCCCCCAATCCGCAAGTCAAGTCCGGAGTAGACCGCCTCTATGTGATCGATTGCGGCGATGGCAGTGGCCCCGACGAATCGCGTTGGACGCCCGGAGTCAACGTCGGAACGCCCGTCGGCTTTCCCGGACACTGCTACCTCATCCATCACACTCAAGGGTGGTTCCTGTGGGACACGGGCATCGACGATGCTGTGGCGCAATTGCCGAATCATGAGGAGGTGTTTCACGAATGGGGGCCCGGCACCGGCCCGACCTGGCGCAAACCAATCACGCTCGCGGCTCAGCTTGAAGAGATACACGTGAAGCCCTCGGACATCAAGATGATGGCCGTCTCACATAGCCACCCGGACCACGCGGGGAACATCGAAATGTTTCCCAACACGCTAATGTTGGTGCAAAAAGTCGAATATGAATGGGCTGGGAGCCGGCAAGACACCGTCGCCTTTAACAAGAAGCATCCGGTAAAGCTCATCGACGGCGACTACGATATCTTTGGCGACGGAAGCCTCCTGCTGCTCTCCACACCCGGACACACGCCCGGCCACCAATCTTTGCTCGTGAGGCTCCCTGTAACTGGGCCGGTGATTCTTAGTGGCGATGCTGTGCATTTCCAGACCAGCTTTGAACATCGCTATGTCCCCGACAACAATTGGAGTAAGCACGCCTCGCTCCAGTCGATGGACAAGATAGCGGCAATCCTCGCGAAGGAACATGCACAGCTCTGGATCAACCATGATCAGCCCCAAAGCGACGCGCAAAAAAAGTTGCCGGCGTATTACGAGTAACGGCCCACCTTGCTGGTTTGCTGGCTAGGATTGACCGGCTCGCGTTTTTTTCTCGAGGGCTCCTTCAACGATAGATGGCACAGACACAATGATCTCGGGCTGGCTACCCGCCCAAATTGATTCGAGGCCGCTGGTTTGTTAAGGTCGTCCTCATGTCCGAGCGTGTCATGTCCGAGCCTTCCAGTGAGCAGATACGCGAATTGCTCGACTCCCTCTATCGCCTGGATTCGGGACGAATCCTGGCCACTCTGATCCGCTTGCTCGGTGATTTTGATCTTGCCGAGGAGGCGATGCACGAAGCCTTTGCGGCGGCGCTGAGCCTGTGGCCGAGCGGTGGAGTACCCGGCAACCCGCGGCCATGGCTGATTTCGACTGCCCGCTTCAAAGCCATTGATACTCTGCGTCGACGGGCAAGATTTGATGCGTCTCAAGACGAGCTCGTACACCATATCGAATCGCAATCGAGTTCGGCGGAAAGATCCAGTGATGACGATTTTCTTGAAGACGACCGGCTGCGCCTGATTTTTACCTGCTGTCATCCATCGCTGGCGCCGGACGCGCGGGTTGCGCTCACCTTGCGTGAGGTGTGCGGGCTGACCACCGAGGAGATCGCGAAGGCGTTCCTCACGACTCCGCGTACGCTGGCGCAGCGCATTGTGCGTGCCAAGGCAAAGATTCGAGAGGAACGGATTCCCTATGAGGTTCCGACGCCGCAGGAATTGCCGGGGCGACTGGACGCGGTGCTTCAGGTCATCTATCTCGTCTTTAACGAAGGTTATTCGGCTGCGGCAGGAGCGGAAGTGACGCGGGCCGAACTCACCGGCGAGGCGATTCGGCTGGGCCGGTTGCTGGTAGAACTTCATTCGGGTGAGCTGCGGCCAGAGGCGGAAGTCACGGGTTCCGAAATAACGGGGCTGCTTGCCCTGATGTTGCTACAGGAATCCCGTCGCGCCGCGAGAACCTCTCCGACCGGAGAGCTGATTTTGTTGGAGAATCAGGACCGCTCGCTTTGGAACCGGGAGCAGATCGCGGAGGGAGTGGCATTGCTGGAGAAAGCCCTGAAGTCCCAGCAGAAGTCGCGCCGCTTCGGCTCTTACACACTGCAGGCTGCGATTGCGGCCGTTCATGCCGAGGCGGAATCGGTCGCTGCGACCGACTGGCGGCAGATTGTAGCGCTTTACGACCAGTTGCTGCGAATTCAGCCTTCGCCGGTTGTCGAGCTCAATCGTGCCGTGGCCCTTGCCATGCGCGATGGTCCAGAGGCCGGTCTGGCGCACATCGACGCGGCATTGGGGGATTCGTCCGGAAAACAAGGCGAATTGGCCAATTATTACCTGGCGCACTCCGCCCGCGCAGATATGTACCGCAGGCTCGGCAGGACAGCCGAGGCTCGTGCTTCCTATGAGAAGGCGCTGGGCCTGACCCAACAGGAACCAGAGCGGCAATTCCTGCAAGAGCGGATTCAGCAGTTGAAATAAAAATTCGGATAGCTGTCGATTTTCCGTCTTCCGGCAGAAGCCGTTGACGTTCGATCTTACAACCTCCCCCACCACCCCTTTTTCCTCCCTTCCCAGCGCCGTCCCGTGTGGAATCATGGAGTTAGCGTGAATTCGGGTGGTCCGACTACCCGCCTGCTACGCGAATTTATCCGCAAATATCGTCATACAAAGGACTTAGAGTCAAATTACGTGAAACAAAGCAGTTAGGCCGGGAATCAGCAGCGGCTTGTAGGGCGTGTGCTGGGAGAATCATCAAATAAGTTAATTGCGCGGCACAAGGCCAGATGTCACATTTGCGTTGTGGATATTTGAGACGGAGGCGGTAAATTTGTGAACGTTCCGTTTATTCCCGGTTTCTGGAGCTCTCTTAAGGGAGACGTTACGTTCACTATTCTAAAAGATCGACAAAGATCTATCCGCGCTCGCGGCCCTCGCGCACGATGGCCGCTAGATCGCCGGCCGACAATCTGACCTTTACACCTTTCACGTCCAGTGGTGAGGCTGCGCCAGTTCGCAGGGGCAGAATGCGGAACACGGTCCCATCGCGGCGTCGAATTTCGACCGCCCCGTCCCGCGCGGCCTCGTCGAGCACCGTGGCAAAATTTCCTCGCGCCTCAGAATAACTGTAGGACTTCATCGCTTGTGGCTCCTGGCCTCCAGCACATCCAGTTTCAAATCACGCGCGCGCTCCATCGAGCGTCACGGTAGAACCATGTGCTTCGGCCAGCGCGATGGACTCGGAGAGAAGCCGTCCGGGCTCAGGTTTGGAGGGCCGGACCGCCACCACGATAGGATCCTGGCCCTCGGATTTCCGCCCGTCAATGACGATCTCGGCGCCGGCACGCACGCGCGCCAGGACGCCGGCAAAGTCGCTGGCCGCTTCCGCTTCCGAGATGTGGATCACGCGCTTGGGCATAACAAGATTATACAAGCGCCACGCCATCGGCATCGCTGCTACCCTTGCATTCACACCAGCTCGCACGGAATGAAGCGGATTGGCCGCACCCCCGGAGGCCCGTCCTCTTATGAGAAGGCGCTGGCACTGACCCAACAGGAACCAGAGTGGCAATTCCTCGCGAGGCGGCTCGAGGAATTGAAATAAAACTCATCGAGAAATTTGCGAGCTGAAAGAAATGGCCCCGACTTGGCGGGGCCATAAAACGTGGTGACGGCTCTCTGTCAGTTCTTAGTATTGGGTGATGACAGGGATGCTGTCAAGTTACTTGGGGAGATTATCTCTGTATTTTCTCCCAGAACGGCTCCTCCACAGAAATGGGAGTGTGGACCCGGCGGGGGTCGAACCCGCATCTGCACTTTGACAGAGAGCCGTGCTACCCGTTGCACCACGGGCCCTGAGGGAAGTGTCTGAGGTCGCGGTGGCAATTACAAAGCACAGCCGTTTAATTTCCGGCCGTGGTGCTGAATCGGGACGACGCTGGCATTGGAGATTTGTGAGGCCCCGTCTATCCCCGGCTCTTCTCCGCGCACTCCGCCCGTGCCCATCTGTACCGCAGGCTCGGCAGGACAGCTGAGGCCCGTGCTTAGTATGAGAAAGCTCTGGCGCTGACCCAACAGGAACCAGAGCGGCAATTCCTGCAGGAGCGGATTCGGCAGTTGCAATAAAAAGCGTCTGCGTTCAAAAAAAATGCGGAGCAGATGATCTTGCTCCGCATGAGTTGCAATCGACCGCCGCTCGTTAGGCAGTGGTGGTTAGCTTCGATATACGTTCTTGAAGCATTTCCGACTTGACGCGGAGAATAACGCTTGATGCGGTAGTCCAATAGGCCACATCCGAACCGAGACTTGCGATTGGACTCACGGTAGCAAGGTTGTTCGTCAACGCACGGTAGAGTTCATCCGCCGTCCGTTTGAATGCTTCCTTCCAATCGACAATCCAAAACTGCTTCCCTGTCTTCGGGTCGGTTTGCAACAGTTCACGGAAGGCACCAGCCAGAGGAAGCGTTGCAGCAAGGTCGAGACGATGGCGGGTCTTGAGGTTTATGCCAGGGTACGTGTGATCTTCCTTCAGGGGCTTCACCACACGCAGACCACCGAAGCGATTGCGGTTCTTCATGTTCTCCTTACTGGAGAACTGAGCTTCGATGTACTCAGGCAGAAACGCGATTTCGAGCATTACATCGGAGAGTGCGAGGAATTCTTCGCGGCTCTTGGGGTCGATGTACAGCTTTAGGGCTTTCTGCTTGCTCTTGTAGAGTTGGGGGCCGAGATTTTGCTTATCCTTCAGGAAGCAGCCGAGCCGCTGGAGGATTTCCCGGACATCCCAGCTTCCCGCGTCGTTTTCCCGGAAGGAAATGTGTTTGATGTCGAAGCCAGAACCAGTCAAGATGTCCTTTAGGGGCTGGAACTCATTCCTGTACTCGTCCATCGTGTGCTCTTTGACCTGAGTCGAAGTATTCAAAGCCTCGACCATTTCTTCGGGAACAACATAGGTTCCCTTCGTGGTGATGAAGCGTACACGCACGAAAGGCTCCGTCCAGCCCTCAATGGCCTTCAGGTCTTCAATTCGCCGCATCGTGTTGTCGATGACTGCGAACGTATGCCCGCCGTCAGCGATGCCGACTTTTCGGGCGTCCGAAATTTCGGTGTCGATGTAGTCTTCATCACCATCTTTTTCAAGGGTGATGTTCAGGTTGCGAACACCAGTGGGTGTCTGCGAAATATCGAAACCTTCGCAGATGAATGTGATTCCCCTGTTCTTGATGTGAAAAGCCTTTGGATTTTTCTCCACAGTTTCGATCATGCTTTTGAAGGGCTTGCTGCTCTCCTTCGGAGCACGAACATTGGCGTTCCCGCTCACGAGCTTGTTGACCTCGCTGAATGGGAGCAGAGTTTCTAGGTGGTGTAGGTTGGAATCGAACGGGTCTTTGATGCGTTTGCAGTGGTCGGAATCACTTACACGGAGGGTTATAGCAGTTTTCATTTTGTTTTCCTCAAATCGGCGTGTGCCGGAATTAGCCGTGGTGTCACGGCAATTCAGATACTAACAGAGGGGCCGGAGCGAAGCAAGCGGAAATGCTGGCCCCAACTGGGTTCGATCGCGTGCCGCAACAGAATCAAATAGCACGCCCGGCATCTCCACCCACCCTTGCAAAAAACGCAAGGATGGGGCACCCTCAGTGGGAATGGTGCACGCAAAAATCGTTAAAGGCGGGCCACCTGCCGTCGCGGACGGGAGATGTGGGCCACCCGCCAACAAAGGAACGGTCCACTGGTCGAAGGATTTTGTGGAGCATCTTCGGACGGTTCACTTTGCTTTAATTGTAGTCGCTGCTGCCCTAGTCATCGCAGGTTCGACTGCTGACAGTGCTCGTTATGCGACTGCCCTGACTCAAATCCTGGAGGCAGAGTTTGCACAGGGCGAAAAAACTGTTTCGCTGCTCGGGTTCGCGATCCCAATTTCCCAGCTTTCACGCTGGGGTGCGCTGCTCTTGATTTCTGTTCAACTATATCTTTGGCTGCACTTGCATGAGTTTGCATCCAAAATCGAAGCTGAAGCTGATGGCTGGAACGTAGCATGGGTCGGTTTTTACGACGGCTCAATCGCGAAGATTGTTGTGTTTCTCTCTTGCGTGGTTCTACCTGTATCGGCCTCTTTGGTATTGGGATATCGGATGATTTCGATCACTGTTCCACCACACCGGGCTGCCATCATAATTTCGTTGGTTAGTGTTGCAGTAAGCCTTTCGCTTGGACTTCTGACGGTTCTGCGGCTCCGAAAGCTGCGAGAGGGCAGGCCTAAGACGGGAGAACCAATTTCGGGGAACCTGGGGGCAGACGAGACGTTCACAAATTCCCCGTTACTTTGAGATTCTCTTCACACCCTTGGCAGAGTAAGCCTTTCGTTTTGTAACGCCATTAGAGGCTTGACGCTTTCTATTGATCCTGACGCGGACGGTTGTGGGTTTGGAAGAGCCAACACGCGGCAGCGAATGCGGCGGGATTCAGTGCGGTGAGCACGGCGGCGGGATTTTTGTCGATGACGGTGAGCAGGGTGCGAGCCGGCGCTTCTGGGGTCCTGCGCCCGCCCTCCCAGTGCTTGATCGCGTCCAGGCTGAAACCGAACGTGTTAGAGAATCTGGCTTGTGTCATGCCAAGTCGATTTCGGATCGCTTTCACGTCAACTTCCTGGGGCACATGTGCCTTGAATCCTTCTTGCTCCCCGGCCAGGAAAGCCTCAACGTCGTTCAGGCCATCCATCATCTGCTCGAATTGCGTCTTCATGCTATCTCCCCATGAGTCTATAAAATGCCCTCGAAAATACTATTGGCCCGTGTCCTCAGCGCGTTGCGCTCTGCCATGGACAGGTTTTCTTTCTCATTCTTGGGAAAAACCGTAATAAGAAAAACCGGAAATCTCTGGTTGCGCCAGATATACACAACCCTGGCCCCACCGCTTTTCCCCATTCCCTGGCGTGCGACCCGGACCTTTCGAAATCCGCCCGTTCCACGAATCAGGTCTCCGCATTCTGGATCAGCCGCAACCAATGCTACGATGTCCGCACGCTCCGCCTCGCTAAAGAGCTTGTTGGCAATTGCGAGATAGGTAGGCGTCTCGACAACCGTCTGCACAATTCTGTTGTACTCCATTGGACACCATCGGTCAAGTAAAATTGTATGCCATTGGACACCACTGAACCGCCGGGTGCCGCATTTCTCGCGTTCTTTGCGAGAAAGCCTGCCCTGAGCGGGTCGAAGGGTGGGGCTTTTGGCGGGGATTTCTATGAAAGCAGCCTGTCATAGGTTTTGTGATCGCCAATCCAGAACCACAAATACCCGTCCTCACGTTTGATCGCCAGGGCGCGATAGCTTAACGTGATTCGAGCGGACCATATTTCCTGTCCGCGGCGCTCTCCCACCTTCTTGAATTGCAAGGAAGGATGCCGCGGGTCTGCTTTCAGCAGTGAAAAACGTTGGTCGGCGCGGGCGCGTATTTCGCGCGGGCAGGGCAAGGTATTCGTGCCAGAAATCGGTGGCGGCGTGGTGCTGCACGGAGCGCTAAAGCGGCCGAAGGCGACCGTTCTTTTCTTCGTCCAAAGCGCGTTGAATCGCTGTGTCGAGTCTCCCCGCCGAAATATCGGATAGAAGGCGAGCGTCCAGAGGCTGCGGAAAGTGTTGCTCCAGCCACACGTATAATTCCTGCACCTCTTGCGGCGTAAGAGCTCCGATCGCTCGTTCAACTTCCTGGAGAGTCTTTGGGCTCATGGATTTCTCCGATTCTACCCCGGCCGGGGCGAGCCGCCAAGGCCACAGTTGTAGAGCGCCGCCGCTCAGTTTCTCCCACACCGTTGAGGGGGTATCGGGGCAGGTGGCCGGGTAAAATTTCTTGGACGACTTGTCGAATTCTAGTCCCGCCGTTCGACTATATCGTGAAGGCAGGACACCCGCGGCTCTTATATAAAAGTAGCGGCCCTGATAGGGTGTCCGGACAATATTCACTACACAAGGAGAACACCAATGCGCTTCATGATGATCATGTATCCGAAAGACTACGCAAACGCAAAACCTGGCACGGTACCCGACTTCAAAGATATGGAGGCAATGGGCAAGTACAACGAGGAACTAGGGAAAGCCGGCGTGCTGCTGGCGCTCGACGGTCTGACCCCGCCCGCGACGATGAGCGCGCGCGTGACCTTCAAAGGCGGAAAATCGAAAGTGACGGACGGTCCGTTTACGGAAGCGAAGGAGGTGGTCGGGGGCTACTGGATCATCCAGGTGAAGTCGCGCGAAGAGGCGCTGGAATGGGCCGCGCGCATCCCCGGAAAGGATAACGAAATGGTCGAAGTGCGCCGGATGTTTGACATGACCGACTTCGATCCCGAGACTCAAAAGGAGATCCAAAAGAAGTTCGGCGACGACGTGGCCGCTGAGATGCGCCAGTAATAAAAACGCTCCGCGGCGGGGGGTACCCACCCTTCGAAAATGGCGAAGGGTGGGGCAGGGGTCGTGGTAGCGCCATTCGAACACATCAGTGACTCACAGATTCCTCTGACGAGGCTAAAAAATGGAGTGGCTTTCGATTTCGATTTCCCGAACGACTAACTGATAACAGGACAATGAGCTAGGGCTCTGAGTCACCGGAAACAAGAAGTCACCGGAAACAAGGAGGAATCGATGAAATACATCTGTTTGGGGTACATCGAGCCAGGAAAATTCGAAGGGATGACCGAGGACGAGCGACACGCAACGCTCGACGATTGCCTTGAGTACAACGACCATCTGCGCGCCAACGGACATCTTGTTGCCGAAGTGCCTCTTCAGCCTCCGGGGGCCGCGTTAACCCTGCACTGGAAAAACGGCAAAGTCGCGACGACCGACGGCCCCTATGCGGAAACCAAGGAGCAGGTCGGCGGCATTCAGATCCTTGAGGCGCGAGACCTCAATCACGCCGTTCAACTTGTTTCACAGCTTCCAGGCTTTAAGTATGGACTTGGACCGGTTGAGATACGGCCGGTTGCGGATTTGACCGAAATAATAAAGGAGAGCGAGCAGCGGCGACGAAAGGATACCGCGAGATGAGGGCGGCCACGAGGGAAAGAATGATCAGTAGGGTGATGTCCAGGTGGCGCTGCAACCTGAGTTCGTCATAGAGATCATGAACTCACCCCGATCCTCACCGAGTACCGGGGAGGGAACCAGACAGCGAGGGAAACGACGCGAGCGCACTCCCACGACGATGCGATCTTCATTCTCACTCTTCACTCTTGCTCGTCTCCGACGGCGTCGGGAAGCGGTCTTGAATCCAGGCTTGCCAGAGCGGTGTCACGCGGGCGACGGTCCCGGCCGCCTGATCGCCGTAGAGGTAGAAGCTCAGCGTAACCATGCTCTGGCCGCCGAAGTTCACGGCGCCAAGAGCGGCGGTGCCCGGCGCCGGCTTGTCGAGCCGCAGCAGGGCGTTGTACGGACTCTGGCTGACGTGCTCCACCACGCCGCCGAGTCCTGAGACGTCCGCCGGGACGCCCGCGGGGGCGGTCCAACGCTGCCCGGCGCTCACACCTTTCAGCCCCAGCGCAGCCGTCAGCGTTTGCCAGGCCTCCGCTTCGGTTCCCGCGGCGGGGGCCATCCACTGCATCATCGCGGAGCGTTGGCCGCGGAAGTGTGTGAGATAGATGCGCAGGATGCGGAAGTAGCCAGGCCAGCCGGATTCGGTGCCTTCCAGCTGGTTGTCCCAGTCGTCTGTGCTGGCGAAGAGGCTATGAACCACGCGGACGACGCAGACGCCACCCCCGCGCGCTTCGACGCTCCACTCGTCCGCGATAATCGGCGAGCCGGGCATCCAGCCCGGGGACTCAGCGGCAAACCTCCGCGGCGGATCCCAGGCGGTTACGACGGAACTGGATTCCATACCCGGGCCGAAGTTTAACTTCACCGCAACCGGCTTCCCGTCGCGCTCCTCGAACTCAGTCGGGACGAACCAGGACGAAATACCCGACCCGGTGGCGATGGCCTGCCAGACTTCCTCCGGCGTGCCGGGGACCTCGACTTCGACCTGGACTGAACGGCGTCCGGAGGCTTCTTTCTTTACGCTCATGATGGCTCCTTGGGATGGTATTTCTGGGGCAGAGGGTGCGCCACAACTACGAGGCGATGCGCGCGGCCGCCGGGGGCGGATTCATCGTGATACTTCGAAACCAGTTTCGTGATGGCCTCGGTGAGTTCGTTGCTGAAAGCCGCCCGGTCCGTCGCCGACCGGAAGCGAACCTCGGTGTCCACCGCCAGGGTCGCCAGGCGTTTGCCTGTCTCTTTCGCACGGCGAACGAGATCGCCCACCTCGCGGACGACCCGCGAGCCCAGGGCGATGAGATAGCTAGCGGAGAGCCGGTCGATTTCCCGATTCGGATCTGTGGCCAGCGGACCCAGGGCGCTCGGCGAAACCACGTAGGAAGCGGCGGTCGCCACCAGCAGCCGTTCGGTCAGTCCGCCCCACTTGCGTTCCTCGGCCAGCCGCACTAGCCCGTGCGCCTCCAGCCCGTGCAGGTAGTAGTTGACTTTCTGCCGAGTCAGGCCAACCCGCATGGCCAACGTCGCCGCCGAGGCAGGCACGATTAGCTCGGAGAGGAGTCGACCCCGCATGGGCTCCAAAGCCGCCGTCGCTGCCGCCGGATCATCGATGACTTGGAGGTCGAGCACGAGAAGACGGTAGCATTGACAACTTTTCTTGTCAAGGACGATTCAATGCTTTTTCTTGAGAATTTGCAGAGTCGACGCCGAGCCGCAGAATTGTGGTGTTGCGGCGAGGTCTCCCCCTCTGCCCGAGATGACGACAGTCGACACGCCCGCCGGGAATGCGGGAATACGGCGACGAATACGGGGACAGGTCCCCGAGTCTCGTGCCGTATCATTTGATCCGCGCGGGGAGTTTGTTAATTACTGCCGCGCCTGCCTGGCTGACGACTTCGTCCTGGGAATCCGTGCCTCCGGAACAACCAATTGCGCCGATAATCGCGCCTTGGTCGGTCGCCCCCCTTTCAACCAATGGAATACCGCCTCGAGAGGCAATGATTCCATCGAAGGCGAGCAGGTAGTTGAGATGCATAAGGTTGATGCCATCTTCGAAGACCTTCGTTGGACGCCGGAAGGTAACGGCGGCTCGCGCCTTGTGTTGCGCAATCTGAATGGAGGCGAGCATCGCGCCGTCCATTCGCTGGAAGGCAACTAAGTTGCCACCGGAATCGGCTACTGCGATATTCATCTTCCAATTCCGCTTCTTCGCCTCAGCCACAGCGGCTTGAATCACCGCCTGGGCTTGATCCAGCGATATCGGACGCCCATAGGGCAGATCGAATGGTATTTCATCTGGGATGACATCAAGAGGATTCGACTTGGTCGGTGCTTCGATGGCGATTTCTGCTGTGTTGCCTGACATAAGTTGTCCTCCGGAAAGGCTACAAAGTTATGTTCAAAGATTAGATCCGCGTCCGTCCCGGCCGAGCGTTAACCGTAGACTTGATCGGTGCTCTGTCCGACTTCGATGATATAGCCGTCAGGATCGCGGATGTAGCAGCGTATCTCGCCGTACTTGGGGATCGGCCCTGTGATGAACTCGGCTCCTCGACTTTTCCATAATTCATAGCAAGCCTGAATATCGGCGACGCGGAAATTCATAAAGCTGTTGATGTGATTCGGGTCGGGGACGCTGAGCGTTACCGTCGGCTTATCCGGGGTCGGCCCGCCTCCAACGTTCAGAATCATCCAGATATTCGCCAGTTGAAGGTACGGGGGTGCGTTGCCGTCACCCATGGTCAGAATGCGAGCGCCGAAGACCTTTTCGTAGTAGCGAGCCGATCGCTCGACGTCAGCGACGGTGAGAAAATGCGCGATGCTGATCCCTTCTTTCGGGGGCATCTCATAGCTCTTCTGATCGATTTGTACGCTGCTCATTGATGCTCCAATCTCGTTACGCTGTCCGCTGTTGATGTGAGGTGCGGTGATTTTAGCGTTCACGATCGCTCTTATCAGCGGTACCCCTATTAAGCCAGAAGCGCGACGACGAGTCCATTGGACGAACGTATCGACCAACACTAAAGTAGGGTTTTGGAAAAAATGTCGGCAACCGGTGGTGGAAAAATGGGGAACGTTCCGTCTGTCCCGGTTTTCTCCCCCCCGGTTTTCTCCCGCCCCGCTTTTCTCCTCCTACAACACGCGATTCAAGTCCACATCGAGGCCCGCTGCCTTGAGTTCTTTGGCAAGCAGCAGAGACCAGTGGCCGCCGTCCAATTCGATATAGACAACGCCGTGAATGTCGGATGGCAAGGTGATTGCCTTCTCAACCAGCGCAAACGTGTGGTCCCTCCCCAACTTTCCGACAAAATAACCGAGTTCAAGAATGACATTCTGTCTGGCGCGCGACTCCTTCTCTTCTGGAGTTGATTTTGAATATCCAACGTCATCGCCCGTGAGAATCACTACCGCGCAACTCACGTCCGCGGCATGGGCCTCGAATTTCTCGATAACGGTTTTGCCGCGATCTGCATGTTCATGCAGAATGACCGGCTCAAGGTCCAACTTCTCAAGGAATCTCGCGACAGTCTCTTTTCTGCCGTGATCGTGACCATGCACGACAAAAATCTTTCGCGAATCGGACTTCGCCGGAAAAGCGCGAGGTGTGTCCAACTCGAGGGTTTCGCTCAGGTCGCTGATCCTGCCTTCTAGGAATCCCTTCGCCTCGTCCAGGCCGGAGTTGTACCTGTTTACAAAATCCGATTCGGGTTGCCCGTCGTAGTATTGACCCGGAGTAAACCAGATGCCGGCGAACGTTTTGTACGGTATTGAGTTCTCTCCATAGAACTCCCCAAGAACAATCTTCACATTGCCTTCCCAGGTCGATAACGCAGATGAGCGATGCCCACTTTGGCGAACTTCCGGTATCTGTCCCAAAAGTTTTTGCAGCCTCTTGAGGGCCAAGTTAGCGGGAATAGCTGGCTGGTGGGACCATTGAGCCGCCACAACGCGCGGGGGTTTAACCATCTGTGGGTAACCTCGTAAGTCGTCTGAAATATCAAGGTCTGCTAAGTCTACAATCTCCGCTACTTCTGGCTTGACCTCACGACTGCCAAGTGCGGAGGCAATATACTCATCCCAAACCTTATCAAAAGTTTCAACCTCAACAATTCTTTCGGCAATCTGAAAAGAATCTGGTTGGATGGAATAGGGGGGAGACGACAGTGACAAAATTCCCATGTCGTTCGCAAGGTAAAGGCCCAATTTAAGTGCCTCTGCCATGGGCGGAGGCGCGAAAATCTTGCCTGCTTCAGCTTCTAAATCGTCGAACATAAACTGAGCCTTGTCTGCCTGCGTATCGTGAAGGCTCTGCAACGTCTGGAACACAACTGAAACGCACTTGCGCGCCCGATCTTCGATGTGCTCATTGCAATAATGAAACGCCAACGCTCGCGGCAGATACATTTCGTCCGTGGTCGGGACGCCCAACGCCGTATTCTTCAATATCCCGGAATCCGTCAGCCGATAGAACTGGGTATACCTATGGGTTCGAGACAATACTTTACGCGCAGATGATTCATTCCCTTGGAGAAAGCGCCCAACAACCTCTTTGATGATTTCAGATTCGGTCCTGCTCAATGCCGTCCACGCCATGGCACAAGCTTAATGCTTGAGTCTACGTAGTGACAAAAACCACGGGACAAAAACTTGGGAGGCAAAAGCTGGGGAGGGAATAAACCGGAAACAGACCGAACGTTCCCCATTCTTCTCGGCCAACAATGGGGTCAGTTCCGTCTGTCGCCGGTTTATTTCGCCGGTTTATTCGAGGCGTTGGCAGCCAAACGGCTAACACTACATACACCCACCCAAGATGCGGTCGATCTGGCGAAGATGGTTCAAGTCGTGGGCCGCTTCCATGCGGACGAACTCCTCGACCGTTTGCCGTCCGCGCACCTCGTGGACCCCATAGCACTCCACCCACCGTGCGCGCGGGACCGACTCCAACAGTCGCAGGTTGCTCTCGCGCAGCGCCCGAAAGACCCCTGCCGAAAGGCTCGCATCTTGCTGCGCGTAACCCAAGCGCTCCGCCCATACGGCCTGATCCCACCACGTTAAGGCCACGCCCGGATTCGCCAGCATGTTTCGCAATCGCCACCCCATCGCCAGCTCCGCGTCCGCCAAGTGCGCTACGATCTCGGCGATTGACCACTTTTCAGGTGCAGGACGCCGGATCAACTCCTCGGGCGCGACATCGCGCAGACGCCGATCGAGCTGCGATGGGGTGGCTCGTTGGACACCGATGGGCTCCTCATCGCCAAGATAGCTTAGGACTCGAGTTCGGTATGCTTCGAACGTCTCCGCCATTGGTAACCCTCCCGCCTGTCCCGGTTTCCCTCCGATTCTTATGCCGCTGAAACCGACTTCTTCTTCGCGTCGAGTGCCGGCAGAAGAAGTTTCAGAAGCGCTTCATCAGAGAACGGGTTCTGACCTGAGATCAACTCGCGATCTTGAAGGACGTAGCTGCTCCATGGAGCGAGCACGCTTACGTCACCGCCCGCCGTTTGCAAGGCGAAGTCCGGGTAAAAGAGAACCTTGCCGCCAATCTCAAGCGGCTCGCGCTGCTGCTCTTCCGCTGTCGAAAAGATGGTCATCTTATATCCGGCATAGATCCAGCCTTGAGCCTTGGCGTGGGCTCCAGCGGCATCGCCCGCGGCCAGCGCGGCGACAAACTCCTTCGAATTCGGAAGAGCCGAGAGAAGTGAAATCGGGCCATGGCAGAGCACCGCCGTAGGCTTGGACGTTTTATGAAAGTGTCTCATCACGGTGCCAGCGTCGGGATCATCGAGAAGATCCTCCATCGGACCATGGCCGCCGGGGACGAAAACAGCGTCATATTGATCCAGGCCCGATGCGACGACATCCGAGATACGAGCTGGATTTTTGAGCCCGGTCAGGCTGTCCTTGAATTTCAGATAGTCCTGAAGCTTAGCCTCGTCGCCACCGAAGAACTGGGCTATCGCGGAATTGACATCCAATTGCGGCGTGTTGCCTTTGGGGTTAGCGAAGGTGATTTCGTAGCCCTCCTTCATCAGGGCGCGAACCGGAACCGTCAGCTCGTTGAGGTAGTAGCCAGCGCCCTTGTAACACCGCCATCTTTCAAGGGCAAGCCGTGACCGCTCGATACCAGTACTAAGATTTTTCCTTTGTGGTCATATTGTTCTCCTTTAAAACTAGAACCTCGGGAACGGCCGAGGAGTGGAATGTAGCCGAGGGATGCACTCCACCCGTATGTCCCAGTTTTGCACGCCAATCGTGACAATTGTAAGAAACTATTAGTTTCCGGAGCTGTCAGACTGGACACCAAGAGCGAACCAAAAAGCAATAGTAACAACCACCCCAAAACGATTTCGACAATTGTCATTACATCTACCACCTGATCAATGGCAGTAATGTCCCCATAGCCAGTCGTGGACAATGTGGCAACGCTAAAATACAGGTAGTCAATGAACGAATCTGATACTCATGATCCACGCAGTACTTATGATTTGAACGCTGTCGTCTAGGAAATTCTGCGAATGCTTGAGATACATTTCGATGCTGTTCATCCCAAGCAAATAGTTTTCATATATCGTGGGGACGAAATCAGCAGGATCAGTACTCCGGGAGCGCGTGATCGCAAAATAGAGGCTCATTGTGCACAGAATCGAACTCGACCGACGAGGTGTAGGGAATGGATTTGGGGAGGTAGATTATATATTGAGCTGCGGCTGAGGGGCGTCTGGCGGAATATAGCTCGGCGTTCGGCCATATCTGCCACCCTTTTCAACCCCAGGTGGTTGCTGAAGTTCTTGAGAGTACAAGTAAAGATTGTATAGGTTGTCCCTGTTTTGTTCCCATTGGAGGGGCAACCTTCTCGATTTCAATATGAGTGAATCCTCTATTCATTAGCCGACATTTATCAGAGTCTGCCCACGCATATCCTATGCCTGCCTCTGTCGGTGCAACGTAGACCGGGATGCCGGGAGGAATAGTAAGTACTTTTCATGACGACGTGGTACCCTCTCGATAGCCTTGTGCGAGGTTCGAATAAACCCTTTGGGGAAGGTTAGGAAAATACTGCGCCATATTTCTTTTCCACTGCAAAGAAATTGCTTTATCTGTGTAGGAAAAGGTTTCCCCGTTGGTAAACATTGCAGCATTTCCATAAAGGTGGGCGTAAAGGTAGATGACCATAAGGAGTGCTAGTCCGGCTGCGTCTCGTAATGAGCGGTTGCGGGATTGGCAATGCAATGGATTACGGGTCAAGACCAAAATCGCCGCTATTGTGACACCCAACGAGTAAAAGGAAAAGCCGAGATTCGCTACGAGGTTGAATATTGTGAAGGGGATCTCATCGAAGTGTACACGCAAATAACAATCTGCCGCGCCGTCGACAAACACACACGCCGAGGCAACAGCTGTTAGAAGAATGACAGAGTACGACGGCTTAAGGGCCACAAACACCATTTGGGTCAGCGCCAAGAAAAGCAATAGTGCCCGCAGAGGCCAAGGCTCTCCCACAATCGTGATCAAAAACACGAGGTAGGATGCTTCACCATAGAGGAGAAACAGTACCGTAGGAACCCACCGTGGGAGGGACCGCAACCAACTACTAGCGAAAGTGGTAACGCTGAGCCTGGCCCACGCTGCTAATGCAAAGATGTAGAACATGTCAAGGTAGACACCCCACGCACTGAGCAAATCGGGGTACCGCGCAACTAGTACGTGGCCGGTGAGAGAAAGCACTGCTGGTGCAAGCAATAAGAATAGGAACAAACCAATAGAGTTTTTCGACGGACGCGTTAGGAGCCCGGGGCTCTTTTCAGAGCAGGGCTCGTTGCTAGGTCTGAGTTGTTTCCCTGTGGGCATCACGGCTAAGGTTTGGCAACCAAAACGTCACAATTATAGGGGAATACAGGGGCGGGCGGGAGGCTTACCTAATTTTCTTCCCGGAAGCCGGGGAATGTCCCATCTATCCCCGAGCCCCACCCTTAGGCTATCCAACAGGAATGGCTTTTACGATTTCCTCCAATGCGATTACGCATTGACCAGCAAAGTAAAGTCCAGAAGTGGTAAGCGTGGCTTGCAGGTTTCGATGGGTTTCCGACTGGTGCATAATTCCCAGCACAAGGCCCGCCGTCGGGTGAGCGAACTTCGATAGCAACCTGTTGTTTGACGCAAAGAAATCGCCTAAGCCAACGGCTTTGGCAGCGTCTGCCACGTGGGTGTAGTCACTGTCCAGAGAATCCAGCCCGAGCTTGTCCCGAACAACCTCCGCAATTTTCATACGAGCAGAAGCTTCAAATTCATTAGGAATCCCTTGCAGCGCATGCAACTTGGAAAGGGCATCCGTAAGCCCCTGCATATCCCTTATGGCGTCTTCATGAAAACGACGAGCGTTCTCGCGCGAAGCCGCGCAATATTTCAGCCAGACCCACAGTTCAAGCAAGTTCCGTGAATTCCACGCTGCACTCGAGAGACTGTCCTGATCGATGGTTTTGAGAAGATCGCCGCAGACCCTGTTTACACTCAGTAGAATCTTGACTACAAGATCAGCAAGCCAAGGCTCCGCCGCTTCCTTGCTCTTGCAACTCGTGATGATGTCGTAGAGTTCCTGCAATCGATTTGGTATCGACGTTTGCAGTTTGTCGCGAGTGAACTGGGTCTCCCAGTCAACGTCGTAATGCTTAGGTGCGGTTTCCATGTTGCCATTGTTGCCCAGTGCCGTCAGAATCTCAATGAAATCCACGAATCGTGAATCGAAAAACGCCAATAACGACACGGGAAAACTGGGGGGAACTGGGGGTGCTGATAAAGGGTTTCTCTGGTATAACGTAGCTACGTTGCTACATTGAGGGCTGGAGACCATGGCCATTACAAAACTGTCGAGTCGAGACTTTAATCAGGACACAAGCAGGGCAAAGAGAGCCGCTAAGCGAGGTCCCGTTTTCATTACGGATCGAGGTCGTCCGTCCCATGTACTGCTCACGATGGAGGAGTATCAAAGGATTACTGGAGGGCAGAAGAGCATTATGGACTTATTGGCGATGCCAGCTGCCGCTGAGATTGAATTTGAGCCGCCTCGTCTGCGGGGAAACCTGCACGAGCCGACGGACCTGACCTGATGTACATCCTTGATACCAATGTGATTTCAGAATTAAGAAAAGCGAAGAAGACGCATCCAAACGTCAGGAAATGGGCGGAACGCGTACCCTCGGCGAGTCTCTACATCTCGGTGATTTCGGTACTTGAATTGGAGATCGGAATTCTTCTCGTCGACAGGCGCGATAAAGAGCAAGGCGCGATCCTTCGCGCGTGGATGGATCTTCACGTGTTGCCCACATTCTCAGGCCGCATCCTCGCGATTGACACCGATGTCGCTCGGCGATGCGCGACGCTTCACGTACCGAACCCTCGCTCCGATCGTGACGCCCTCATCGCAGCCACGGCCCTGGTGCATGGTTTGACCGTCGCGACCAGAAACGTAGCCGACTTTGAGCGTACGGGCGTCGGTGTCCTTAACCCTTGGGAGGGTTGAGCGGGTCTTCGTGTCAGTCCTTTCAATTCGGTTATGGCCGGTTGTCCCATTTCTCCCCTGGCTGCGTGTTGAGGTTGCGGTGAGCCGGCTTTGCGGTTCTTGCGGCCCGTGACCGGCGATTTGCGGTGCCGGCGGGACGAAACCGGGGTAAAATAACGGCCATGAGTCCAGAGGTCTCCGATCTCCTGAAACGCGCCCTTGCCCTCCCGGTGGACGAGCGCACGGCATTGGCTAATACCCTGCTCGACAGCCTCGAAGAGAGCGATCGATCCGTACAAGCGGCTTGGGATGAAGAGGTCGCGCGCCGTATCCAAGATCTACAAGCTGGCAAGGCGGTGACCGTCCCTTGGGAAGAACTGCATCAGGAGTTGTTGGCGATGTTGAATGGGCGCTAAGAGTGTCCGCTACCATCAAGGAGCAAGCGGGGATGTCAAGAGCGCGGTCGCTTGGTATCGCAAGGGCAGCCCAAAGGCCGCAAGGGACTTCGTCGCCGAGCTAGGTCGAGCGGTCGCGACGATCCGCGACGGTCCAGAACGATGGCCGTTGGGAGAAGGCAAGACTCGACGGTTCCTTCTTTGGCGATTTCCTTTTTCCATTATTTATTCTGACCAGGAAGGCACGATCATTATTTGGGCCGTCGCGCATGGCAGCAGACGGCCTGAGTATTGGGCTAGTCGGCTCAAATGAACTCAAGCTACAAATAAACTACGTGACCTGAGCCTAAATCCACCGTGCCGGTTGCCCCATTTCTCCCGTTCCTTGCGCCACTTTGCCCGTGGAGTTATGGCGACGGGAATCCGAACATAAACCACGACTGATTGGCTACCCAATGCGGGTACAGCTCGGTCATCTGATCGATCAGGTCTTGCTCGGACTTCGCCATTTTCTGCAACCGATCGAAGTCAGCCAAACTAGTTGATCAACTAGTTTGGTCTATGAGAGAATGTTCGCATGAAAAGCGTAGGTGCGTTCGAGGCCAAAACTCACCTCAATGAGCTGCTCCAGAGAGCCTCGAAAGGCGAAACCATTCAGATCACGAGGCGCGGAATCCCGGTTGCCAAGCTTTCGCCACCCGATTCCGGCCAGAAAGAAGACGGTCACATTTTAGCCGCCTCCATCCGCCGGCTGCGCCGCGGGGCCATTCTTGGGAAACTTTCCATACGCGAGCTAATCGATGAAGGCCGCCGCTACTAAACGCTTCGTGCTCGATGCGTCCGTGGCCGTCGCCTGGTGCTTTGAGGACGAAGCCAGCAAGTTCACCGAGAGCGTTCTGGACCTGCTTTCGGCCGGCGCCGAAGCCCTGGTTCCTGCCATTTGGCCGGTGGAAGTCGCCAACGCATTGCTGATCGCAGAGCGCCGTAACCGTATTGTCCAGGCGCAGGTCACGGCCCTGCTGCAGAGGATCGCCGCCCTGCCCATCGCGGTCCTCGCTATCGACGCGCCCCGCGCCTTCGACCACATCCTGCCGGTTGCGCGTCAGCAGTCTTTATCCGGATACGACGCCGCTTACCTGGACCTCGCCCTGCGGCAAGGTCTGCCGCTGGCCTCGCTGGACGAGCAATTGCGCCGCGCGGCGAAAACCACGGGCGTCGTCCTGCTGTCGTAGACGACAGCCTTGATGTCGACACAATTTGCTGCGCCGTATGGAAGTAGTATCGAATCCTCCGATCCGGTTATGCCCCCGGGAATCCGAACATCAGCCATGACTGATTGGCTACCCAATGCGGGTATAGCTCCGTCATCTGATCGAACAGCTGCTGGTCGGACTTCGCAGTTTTCTGCAGCCGGTCGAAGTCCTCGAGGTAACGCTTGGTGTCCTGGATGGTCGAGGGAGAGTCGGGCGCGCCAGGCTTCTTGTGACCGGCTACAACCATCGTCGGATTGAGCGCGGCTAACCGGTCCAGCGCCGCGATCCAATTCTTTCTGCTCTCGGGGGTGGTGTCGCCGACGTACATGCGGCATTGGTTATAGACAACGTCGCCGGCGACGACAAGGCCGATTGATGGAACATACAAAGACGTGGAATCGGGACTATCGGTGCGGCCCTGCTTGATGATGCGCAATTCGTGGCCCTCGAGAGTGAAGGTGTCGTGCTCATAGGGCTCAGGTGCAACCAGTTTGGTGGGCACTTGCATGGGAAACATCCGGCGGGCTAACCGCTCCACTGCAGGAGAGAGATACACCTGCATGGCGTTCAGCGCCTCGGCCGTTGCTATTGCCCGAGCGCCCGGGAAACGGTCGAGCAGAATGCTCAGACCGTAGAAGTGGTCGAAGTGGGCGTGCGTTATATAGATGGTCTCGAGGTTGCGGTTGTGCAGAGCGACCCAGGCCGCGAGAGCCTCGGCCTCAGCCACCGTGCACATCGCGTCCACCAGGACCGCGTCGTACTCGCCGAAGATTAAAGTCGACGTGATCGGATCAAAGCCGAGCGATTCGCCGAAGGGCTTTGGCCGCTCACCGACCATGGCCTTTCCCGGGGCGGTAAAAACGTTCACGCTTAGTGTGCTCGACCCAGGTGTGTTCGACGCTGGCGTGTTCGACGCGAGAGGCGCGGCGACGCGCGTGGTTTGTTTCGGTCCATTTGTGCCGTCCATTAAGTTCCCCTTTCGAAGTCAGGGCGAGTGATTGTTCGAGCCAAGATTGGCAGAAGCGCGACGACGAGTCTATTGGACGATGGTATGGATCAATGCCGAAGCTAGTTCAGGAGCGATTCCCAATTGGCTGGCACCTTTCCTGCTGGTCCAGGAGCAGGCTGACTTCTTGGATGCGAATGCGGCGGAAGCAACTCCACACTTTTGAGAATCCTTGGCTGCACGTAATCCTGCTTCTCGTAGTCGTAGAACCAATCCTCGCCCGGCTCGAAGCTGGCAATGATCGGATGCCCTGTCGCCGCCGCATGCTTAGATGCATGCTGGCTGGGAGAACTGTCGCAGCATCCGATGTGCCCACACTCCGCACACCGGCGGAGATGAAACCACCAAGCTTTCGGCGACGCCAGGCATTCTACGCACCCATCGCCGCTTGGCTTCGAAGCGGGATTAATGCCGCGGTGATCTTTCTTCATGTCGATTTTTCCTTTGGACGGTGCATGTTCAGCAAAGTATGCCCAGCAAAGCGGTTCAAGCCACCAGCAAGATCTTCCCGCCGCCACCCTTTTCTGCCGCAGCTTGAGCCTCGGCTGCTTGACTGAGTGGCAGTTTCTGGCTAATCGGGATTACCAGCTTGCGATCGCGCACCGCTTCGGCCATGAACTCCAGCGTTTTCCTGTCGAACTTCGAGAATACTGGCACCACCTTTACAGAGGGATACTTCGCTGCGTTTTGCGGTGCCCCGACCACCGACGAATACACTCCCCCTGGCTTGACCTTCGCGATCAGGGTCTCGGCGGTTCTTCCCCCGACCGTATCCGCAACCGCATCGAGCGGAGCAAGATTCACAATCGCGGTGTCGTCGTCGGTTGCGACCACCTGATCCGCGCCGACAGTCATTGCATCATCGATCTGCCTCTTCAAAACCCCCGCGATCACGGTCGCCCCGAGTTGCTTGGCGGTGAATACCGCCGAACGCCCGACATTTCCGACAGCACCTACGACCATAACCGTCCCGCTTTGATTCCCGTAGCTGAAAGGAGCTGGTTGCCGGTTACTGTCACCAGTGGCAGCGCCGCCGCCTGGATCAAATCGAGCCCCTTGGGAACTTTCGCGAGGACCGCGGCTTTCACAACGCAAAGCTCGGCGTAAGTATTGTCCGCCATGGCAAACACCTGGTCGCCGACGGAAAAGCCTTCCACTCCCGGCCCAAGCTTGACTACAGTCCCGGCAACATCGACTCCTATCAGGCCGGGGAACTGGAGGGGATAAAAATCCTTCGTTAATCCCGCACGCCGTTTGTAGTCGATCGGATTCACGCTGGAGGCGGCGACCCGCACCAGCACCTCTCCCGGACCCGGAACCGGGTCAGGGTAGTCCTCGAACTTGAGCACTTCAGGACCGCCATATTGGTGGACAACGACTGCTTTCATATTTCATCTCCTCTTGCGGTGCGCGAACAGACAGTGACAAAACTTTAGATGAACCAAACTGGAATCGGTCGCCGACACCGTGGGCTCTCAAAAATTAGATAGTGGACTCTGGGCTCTGCATTCGGCGCTCGCGCGACACAGCCCCTCTTTTATTTCTTGGAGGATGAGCGTCCCAGATCGTGCCATGACGTTTCCGCGAGGTTGACGCTGTAGTAGCTTGCAGCTTTCTCGATGTTCGCGAAGGCCAAAGCACGTTCGGCATCGGAGACGTCGAGGACTTGATCAAACCGCGCGACCGCGTTACGAACATGTGATGCGTCAGTCAGCGGTTCTTTCCGCTGCTTCGGAAACGCGTAAACGCTGTCGGGCAAGTCACTCTGCGTTGTCAGCTTTCCATGTTTCTCGTGAGGTTTCCAGGTCGCTTCTGGCATATCGTTGCCATCCTTTCTTTAAATAGTTGCCGTTTCGCATTTCCGATTCGAATGCGATGCCGCTATCCAACCAGACGCGGGCCCGCGAAACAATGGGACGTTGGTGTTGACGATACCTTGGTATTGAGCCCCGTGGAATAAAATACCCGCCACTCTGCGCCTTTATGTCCAATCCATACTTTGGCGTTGTTGGGCGAGACACCTGATCAAGACTTCGGCATAATATCGGAGCCAGCGGCCGGCGCAACGCCCAGCGTTGAGGCCATTTTCACCAACTCGGCGAGGGAACCCGCTTTCATCTTTTCCATGACCTTGCCGCGGTGCGCTTTCACCGTGATCTCGCTGATATCGAGTTCGCCGCCGACCTGTTTATTCAACAGGCCAGAGACCACCAGAGCCATGACCTGCCGCTCGCGAGGAGTGAGTGAAGCGTGACGCCCCCGGAGCACTTGCATGTCAGCCTCGCGGTTCTGAACAATTCGGCTGCGTTCCAGGGCTTGACGGATAGCACTGAGCAATACCTCGTCGCTGAATGGTTTCGTCAGGAATTCGACAGCGCCCGCCTTCATAGCTTGCACTGTCTTGGGCACATCGCCATGGCCGGTGATAAAAATGATCGGCATGTCGTTCCGGTCCATAGCGATGCGCTTTTGCAGTTCGAGGCCGTTGAGTCCTGGAAGAGAAATGTCAAGAATGAGACAGCTTGGAACGGCGACTCGCGGATGGTCGAGGAATTCCTGTGCAGAGGCGAATGTCTGCGGCTGCCAGCCTTCGTCGCGGATCAAAAGCTCCAGAGACTCGCGAACCGAAATATCGTCGTCAAGAACGAACACGATGGATGTTGAGACTGCCATGCGCGGCGACTCCAATGGACTCGCAAACTTGCACGTCGCATTCATTGTATTCTCCACAATCAACAGAGTGCGGATCACTCACTTTGGGTGAAGTGCCAAACTAACGGCCGCAAGCAGAGCCGTGTCGCTGAATGGCTTGAACAGGCACTCGATTGCGCCCTGTTCGAGTACTTGCGGGCGAACAGTCTCTTCTCGTTGAGCGGTTATGAAGACAATCGGAATCTCGCGCCGGCTAAGCTTCAGTTCCCGCTGAAGCTCCGGGCCGCTCATTCCCGGCATGGCGACGTCCAGGATCAGGCAACGGGTCTGGCTGATGCAGTCGGACGCAAGGAATTCTTCCGCGGATGAAAATGCACGCACCGCAAAGCCGAAATCGCCAAGCAGGTCGGGCAGCGATTCGCGCACAGACTCATCGTCGTCAACGACCGAGACCAGCGGGCGCTCTAGAGCACGCTCTCCCTGCCCCAATTCCATGAGGTAAGAATGCGCCTCACGTGGGGAGGGCGTCTATTGGACTTTGGTATTGGCTTCGCCCTGGATATCCCGTGCCGCATCCGGCGCGAAAAATGTGCGGCGTACGAGGGAGCGGGGACGTGCGCTCGCGGTTTCTGCTACCATTCCTCCGTGACAACGGGGAACTTCGATATGTGCGAGGGGCGCGCCCTATCGCTTATTCCTAACGTTGCAATGGCGGTGAAAACTGCTTCCACTATCCATCCGAATCAGAACCATGAGTCCTGTAATGTGTTGCGCCGAACGGCGCCGCTTTGCATCTCATCGCTTTCGAATTTTGGTCACGGCGGGAATCCTGCTGCCGGCGCTTCTTTTTTCCGCTTGCCGTAAGCCCCCACAGCCCGTGACCATCACATATTTCGATTCTGACGGTCGAGGAGTTCCTGGCGACCATCGGATGATTCCAGACGCCTACCTGCAGGAATTCACGCGAGAGACAGGCATTCGTGTCAACGATCTTCCGACACCAGAAGACAACGGCTCAAAACTCGATCTGGCCATGGACTTGCTGCGCAGCGGTGCCCCCTCCCCTGACCTCTATGGTGTTGACACGATCTGGACGGGGGCAATGGGTGACTATCTTATCGACCTGCAACCTTACTTCGCCTCGGAGATTTCCTCTGAGGATCGCGACATCATCGAAAGCTACATGTTTAAGGGGAAGGTTCTGGGAATGCCGAATCAGCCGCTTGGGGTGCAGGTTTTGATTTATCGGACAGACCTTCTCGCCAAGTACGACTACAAAACGCCACCCAGAACCTGGGATGAGCTGGAGAAAATGGCCGCCGTGATTCAGGCTGGAGAGCGCGCAAGAGGGAAGAAGGATTTTTGGGGGTACGTCTGGGCCGGAGCGATCGCAACCGACAGCGAACAACTTACCATGGAAGGATTGGAATGGCAGGCTGCGGAAGGAGGCGGCCACGTCATTGAGCCAGACGGA
This sequence comes from uncultured Acidobacteriaceae bacterium, assembly GCA_963789875.1. GTDB lineage: Bacteria > Acidobacteriota > Terriglobia > Terriglobales > Acidobacteriaceae > Sulfotelmatobacter. The sequence continues at coordinate 786,548 of CAWBMI010000006.1, forward strand.
AAAATCAGCGTAAACAACGCAAACGTTATCCGGAGTTGGGAGCGCGCTGCCCATTGGGTAGGTTCGATCTCCCCTCCAAGCGTGGTTTCGTACACCGCTACGGACGCGGAAAATAAATTCTTGGTTTCCGGCGAGGCTGCGTTTCTGCTCAGCCACGCCATCGTGTATGAGGTATTTGCACAAGATAAGCCGTTCCGCGACCAGGCGGGAGTGACCAGCGTCCCGGCGGGAAAGAGCGCACGAGTCGCCACCATAGGAGGCTACGCTCTGGGCATATCGCGCTTTTCAGTTCACCGCGCCGAAGCCGTCAAGTTCATCCGGTTCCTGCTTCGGAAGCACGAAGAATTCACGGCCGCTCGTCCTGAAAAGCCGGGCCGAAAGGTGGAGTACTTTGAAGTTCCGCCGGTGATCAGGGAAATCTATCCGTGGTGGTACAAACCGGGGGAAGCGGGAGGGAGTGAGATCGTTTCGCGCCCGTCGGCGGTTGCCGGAACGAACTATGAGGCGGTCTCCAAAGCCTATAGCCGCGCACTGCATTCTGTGTTGACCCACGAGTCCACCGCCCCAGTCGCGGCCGCTGCGCTCGAGAATGACCTGGCTCGGATCATGGGGAACGGCAAGGCGCAACCGGGAGCAGGTTCGCACTGAAATGAATCGACATCGACTTAACATTGGTCCACGACTAGTCCTGTGCTTCGCGCTCATCATCGTTTCGATGCTAGCCGGGGACGTAATCGTTCTTTGGCAATTCCACATTGTCCAGGCGCAAGCAACGCGACTCGATGAATATGACGAGGAGTTGGTAACTGTCTTACGCGTTCATTCTGATATGTTGAAGTTTCGCGATACGCTTGAGTCGCTTGCCAACGCAAGAAACCCGGAACGTCTGGAGGCAGAGACCCAAGCGATGAGTGTGGCCTTTGCGGAAGACATGCGACGAGCCAAAAGCGCACTATTGGCCGTGCATTCCAACAACGCCTCTGACCCGACGATTCTCCCCACCCTGGCGGTGGTCCAGTCGAACCTGCAATCGGAGACCGCCTCGATGATCGAGTTAGCTGGCGCGGATGACTGGAACGCCCTGCAAGTGCGGCTAGCCAATCAGCTGCGGCCACTCGAATTTACTACCTCTGCCTTGGTGGAAAGAGTCGACCGCGAGGTAAAGACAGAACATACCCAAGCCGCAGCCAACATCCATCAGGTACAGCACTGGATTTTTATTGTTGTGCCGACCACGGTCCTTCTCACCTTATTTGTTGCCGGAACCTTGGGGCTGGCCATAACGCGCAGCATTACTCGGCCCCTTGAGCAACTCGTCGAAGGTTCAAAGATGTTGGCGCGAGGGGAGTTCAAACATCGAGTGCCCGTCCGGGGAGAAGATGAGCTTGCTCAACTGGGACGCGTATCGAACGATACAGCGCGGAGATTGCAGGATCTCTATGAGAGCTTGCAAGGCAGCGAGGACCGGCTGCGCCGAGTAATCAACACAATTCCGGCTCATGTGTGGAGCACCCTGCCGGATGGATCAGTAGACTTCATCAACCAGCGTTTGCTCGAATCCACTGGCCTATCGATCGAGGCCTTGCTTGGATCGGGTTGGCAATCGATCGTTCATCCGGATGATCGTACTAGATACGTCGCTACCTGGAGATCGGCATTGGCCGCAGGGGAACCCGTCGAGATTGAAGCGCGTGTGTGGACGGCACAGCAAGACTATCGGTGGTTGCTGGTGCGGAACGTGCCTTTGCGTGATGGCCATGGCGAGATAGTCAAATGGTACGGTACCGGCATCGATATCGAGGACCGGAAACGCGCCGAAGAGGGATTACGTAAAGCGCAGGCAGATCTGGCACACGCGAATCGCGTAACTACGATGGGCGAACTCTGTGCCTCCCTTGCGCACGAAGTTAACCAACCCATCAGCGGCGCCATCACGAACGCTTCTACCTGCATGCGCCGGCTTGATCGCGAGCAGCCCGATCTCGAGGGCGCTCGGGCTGCGGCTTCATTGATCATTCGTGATGCCAACCGGGCAGCGGAAATCATCAACCGAGTCAGGCTGTTTTTCAGAAAAGGCGTTGTGACCAAGGAGCGCGTCGATGTCAACGAGATGATTCGAGAGATGGAGATTCTTCTGCACCACGAGGCGACCCAGCACTCGGTGTCGGTACAGACCAAGCTCGCAGCCGATCAACCGCTCATTGTGGCGGACCGCATCCAGCTACAGCAGGTATTAATGAACCTGATGATCAACGGCATCGACGCAATGAAGGCCGTCGATGGTCAACGTCAACTCACGCTCGGCACCCAGAATGATAGCAATGAACAGCTTCTGGTATCGGTCGCAGACACAGGCATCGGACTTCCCTCGAGCCAAGCTGGCCAGATATTCAACGCTTTTTTTACGACCAAGGCCCACGGCACCGGCATGGGGCTTCGTATCAGCCGAACGATTATTGAGGCCCACGGCGGCCGGCTCTGGGCTACGGACAATCATCCTCGCGGAGCGAGTTTCCATTTCACGCTGGCTGTATCGTCGGACACCGGAAGCTTGGACGCCAGGAGCAACTGCTGAGCGTCTCGGGGAATTTGGGCCTAGTGGATTGAGGGTAGGCGTAATTACAAGACGCTGCCGCACCAGCGCTGTTAACCCACACTCCACGGGTGACCTTAAAAGTTAACCGATACCAATGTATCGACGATACTATCGTCCAATTGTTCATCTCCCATGCTTGTGTTCTGATCACTCCCGTCGAGTGAGTTCAATCGGAGTCGTCACGCTCAGCCTAGGTGTTAGTTGAATCGACGCCGGCTTATCCTCTGCGTTGGTTGTGCCGGCGAAGGTGATCGAGGTTCGCCTCGGCCGATTGGGGTTTGTCGTCTCAGACCGTAGAGAAAAGAAAGATAGATAGAGAGGATTTTATGAACTCCCAGGAACAGTTTAGTAGTTCGGATTACGCCGCAGAAATGGTCATGGCGGAGCGCGAGTTGTCTGCGTTCATCCGCGCTGTGACCCAGCTGTTTGGTCCCGAAGAGGCCGAACTCTCGGCGGAGGAGTGGCTTGACGAGTCCGAATCATACGAGTCCGAATCATACGAGTCCGAATCAATGGATAGCCCACCTCGATCGACAACCCGGAATTGGCGGGCGGTCACCGTCGCGGCCTCGGCAAGACTGGCCAATCGGCTAGGCGTCGCGAAGCCCGGCTCAGGCAGTCCACGTGAGCGAAGAGATACTCCAAGCGGGTTGTGCCGCTCCGGCCCATCGTTGGTAGCCGCAAAACAATTCAATATCGTTCCGGCCGCACGCCTATGAGTGATTTGCGGGGCGGTAGGAGCGGAGACTGGGCCAAGACGAATGTCGGCTCAAATTCAGGAAAGGGCGGGACATGATGTCGAAATGTGCCAATCCGCAGTGCGATGCCTCGCGCCTGCGGCTGAGTGAGGGGAAAGTTTTTCAGTTCGAAGTGCGACGGATTTTCACATCACCGGGAGCGTCATACCTGAAGGGTCATCAAGTTGCGGATTATCGGTTGTGCCGGAAATGCGTCACGTACATGACATTGGCGTTAAGAGATGGAGCTGTGCGGGTCGAGACCCGCAGGAGCCAGGCACTCGACGCTCTGTAGACGCCGGAGGGAATCGAAGAAACAGCGGCACTTGACGAGTCGTAGACTCCGATTCCGCTAAAGCGTTTAGCTTCTTGTCGAATTGAGGGCTCAAAATGAGCGACCAACAAAAGAATGAGCAGGATTCCGGAGCGCGAGATCAAGGGATCCGCGCAGCACTGGATCAGCATTGGGCGGCGTCCGATGCCAACGATTTTGAAATGGAGCACCTCATCTATCACGAGGACGCGGTGCTGGACTACCCGCAATCCGGCGAGCGAACCCGAGGTCGACGCAACATACAGGGCCAACGCTCTGGTCAGCCAAGCAAAAAGCGGTTTACCGTCCGGCGAATCATCGGCAGCGGTGATCTTTGGGTCACCGAACTTATCCTGACGTATGATGGCAAGCCGAGCTACACCGTGAGCATCATGGAGTTCACGGGCGACAAGGTGGCGCGGGAAACACAGTACTTTGCGGATCCGTTTGCGGCCCCCGCATTCCGCGCTCAATGGGTCGAACGGATGGACAACGGTTAGCAACTAGCAATTAGCACACGCTAGTGACCAAATACTACTTGCCGAATTCTACTTGCCAAATTCTAAGTGCCAATTGCTCCTAATATCGAAGCGCGAGAACTCGCTAGGGATGCCGCTAGTTTCGACCACGGAGGGACAAGAGATGGATTGGAAAAGGTTGGTTGAGTTTGCGCTGCAGGGTAGCAGTGATCGGGAACAATATGCCATCCTGCTGGTACGCGTTTCGATCGGGCTGTTCTTCGCCATCTCCGGGGGAAACAAATTGTTTGTCGCCGGCGGCACGAAGCCTGTTTACGATACGCTCGTGCAGGCCAAAGTCCCGTTTCCCCGCCAGACGGCTTATTTCGTCGCGAGTGTCGAGTTTGTTTGCGGATCCTTGGTGACGGTGGGCTTTCTTTCGAGCCCGGCCTGCCTGGCTTTATTAATCGATATGGTTGTCGCCACCCTGACCAGCGCGATTTCCACTTTGCCGAAAGGACTTTCGCCGCTTAACTGGCTCGACGATTTCCTCTACCTTCCGGAAGTCCTCTACGTGCTCTTCTTTATCTGGCTGATCTGCTCCGGTCCGGGAAAGTTCAGCGTCGATTACTGGCTGGCTGGCAAGTTAGCAGCTTGTTGCTAGACAGGATGCCGGATAGTCATTGCCAGAATGTTTGGAGCCCGCTGCAGCGGCATAAAACGAAAGGATGCTAGCCACACGCTGAACCCCGACGAGATACTCATGCCCCGATTGCTTTCAGTAAATGTCGGCCTGCCGCGCGACGTGACGTGGAACGGCAAAACGGTCCGAACGTCCGTCTGGAAATCCCCGGTTGCGGGACGGCGAATGGTGCGCAAGCTCGATATCGAAGGGGATGCGCAGGCCGATCTCGCTGGTCACGGCGGGGAGCAGCGCGCCGTATTTGTCTACCAGATGGATTCTTACCATTACTGGGAGAGCTTTTTGAGCCGCAACGATTTTATTTTCGGCCAGTTCGGAGAAAACTTCACCGTCGAGGGACTTCCCGATAACGAGGTCTGCATCGGTGATCGATACCGCATCGGTGGCGCGATATTTGAAGTATCGCAGCCGCGCGTGACGTGCTTCCGCGTCGGCATCCGCATGAACGAGCCTCGGATGCCAGCCCTGCTCGTGGCGCATCACAAACCAGGATTCTACTTTCGCGTGTTGCAAGAAGGAGAAGTTGGGGCGGGCGATGACATTGTAAAAATCGCCGACGGTCCAGAGGGATTCAGTGTCGCCGACGTTGACGCCCTTCTGTATTTGCCAGGACAAACCAGCGAGCAACTGCAACGCGCGCTACGGATTCCCGCACTCAGCAAGGGTTGGCAAGGTTCGTTCCAGGCAATGCTCGAACAAGATTCGAGCTCCAAAACTGCGGCGGGGAATCCGGGACTGGCGAATGAGGAACAAGCGCCAGCCTGGCCCGGATTTCGACAAATGCTTGTCGCGCGTATTAATAAGGAGAGTGAAAGAGTAACTTCCTTCGTTCTGGCGCCGATCGATGGCCAGCCTCTTCCTCCATGCCAGGCAGGTCAATTTGTGGTTTTGCGGTTGCTCGTTGATCCGGATCCGGGCAAGCCGCCGGTTCTTCGCAGCTATTCGTTGTCTGATCTTCCGGCGGCCGATCATTTCCGCATCAGCGTCAAGAGCGAATTGAATGGGATTGGAAGTTCATTTCTGTGCAACCGTGCGCGCGAAGGCGATCTATTGGATGTGAGTGCGCCGCGCGGAAGCTTTACTTTGCGTCGCGGCCAGAATCCCGTGGTTCTGCTGAGCGCTGGAGTGGGCGCAACGCCCGTGATGTCGATGCTGCACGCTCTCGCTGCCGAAAGATCGCAACAAGAAATCTGGTGGGTCTATGGAGCGCGCAATAGCGTCGACCATCCCTTTGCAGAAGAATCGCGTTCGTTGCTGAAACAGCTTTCTCGCGGGCGAGGATACATCGTCTACAGCAGGCCCGCCGCGACTGACCGGGTCGGGGCAGACTTCGATGCTCCCGGGCACATTGACACAGCTTTGCTGGGGAAAATCGGAGTGTCGCCGAATAGTGACTTCTATCTGTGCGGTCCTACTTCATTCTTACAGAGTATGCGCGATGGGCTGCGAAACTGGGGTGTGCTCGCCGGCAATGTGCACACGGAAATCTTTGGCGCGCTTGAGAGCATTACCCCTGGTATGGCGCAGGTTGTTCACACTCCTCACCCGCCACAAGGGGCGCCCGGCTCTGGTCCCCCGGTCTCATTCGCGCGCAGCGGGATTACCGCCGCCTGGGATCAGAAATTCGCGAGCTTGCTTGAACTGGCTGAAGCGTGCGATGTTCCAGTCCGATGGTCGTGCCGGACGGGAGTCTGTCACACCTGCATGACCGGCCTGATTGCAGGATCGATTACTTATAATCCTGAGCCACTGGAGAGGCCCGCTCCCGGGAACGTGCTCGTCTGCTGTTCCCGGCCGAACGCGGGTGTCACTTTGGACCTTTAAGGGTCTTTAAGAGAAGATCTTTGAGAGGAATAGGAGGAGTCCAATCATGCGTTCTGATATTGTGCCCGGAGGCGTTTTCCCCGACTACGAACTACCCGATCACACGGGCGAATTGCGTAAGCTCAGCGTGCTACAGGGTGACGATCCGCTGATCCTCACGCTCGCGCGCGGCCACTATTGCCCTAAGGAGCACCAGCAGCATTTGGAACTCGCCGCGTTTTACCCGAAGATCGCAGTGGCGTACACGCAGATCGCCACGATCGCCACCGACAATCACCATACGCTTCAAGAATTCCGTGCGTCCGTCGGAGCCCAGTGGCCTTTCCTTTCGGACCCCGAGCGAACGGTCCAGAAAGACCTCGACATCCAGGAGTACACCGACCCCGACAACAACCCGATGATTCCGCATACGCTCGTGCTCAAGCCGGGCCTCGTGATTCACAGCATCTATAACGGCTACTGGTTCTGGGGGCGTCCGTCGGTCGTCGATCTTTGGCATGATCTGCGCACGGTGACGAGTGAAATTCGCGCAGACTGGGATCTGAGTGCTCCTGGACTGCGCGAGGCATGGAATGCGGGTGACCTCTCGCGTTTCCACGGCTGGAACAAGCAGGCCAGTAGGGAAGGTGCCTCGATTGCAGGGAAGAAATAACACAGCCACCAACTTCGATCTACTGCGGTATTGAATAGCTAGGGAGGCAAAGCTGAGAGCGGCGAATTGAAAGACCACCGCGGGAGAAATGTAGCCGATTGCTTCCCCGGATCCCGGCTCCGCGGTTTTGAGCCTTTCACAAGTTCAAGGCTCAACCGTTTTGCCATCGACTATTCGTTTATTCCTTTATTCCTTTATAAGACGGACAACGAGATCTCCCGTTGAACCAGGTGCAGACAGTTACCTTCGGGATCACGAAAAAAGAACAGGCGCATGCCGGGAAGTTCGACGGGAGCCGCTTCGAACTCCACTCCGGCTGATTTCAATTGCTCATGAGCGGCTTCCAAATTGTCGACGGCGAATGCAATGTGCCGAAGTCCGGCGTCGCGAATCCGCGGTTTTGGCGTAAAGTTGTCGGCTTTCACGAATTCCAAAATCACGGAGTTCGGCGACTTGATGTACACGGTGGTCCCGGTGTCGAGCAATGACGCGAAGTTGAGGTGTTCGATATACCAAGCGGCAAGCTTCTGCGGGTTCGTAGTGGCAATCGCGACATGCTCCACGCCTTTGATCAGAGGGGCTGCTTTTTCAGAAGTCATGGTTGTTGTCGCAGCTCTGCGCCGGCTGTGTCAGCTCGACGCTGCTGAACCCCTCGACTAATTCCGGCTATCGCCTTTGGATGTTCCTTCTGCGTGGCTCTGCTTAATCCACTCTTCGTCGAGCCGCACCACCTTAATGGCCGCGCGGTTATACGAATTACCGGTTGTAGATTGGGACGGGACTGCGCAACTCTGCCCAAACCTCATCGCACGATTGAATGACTTCAGGGGGAAGCGAACCCTTTTCGCAGGCCGCGAGGTTTTGTTCGAGCTGCTCGATGCGGCTGGCCCCCAGGAGCACACAATCGGTTGGCGTGTGATGCAGCAGCCAGCAGAAGGCGACGTCGATCAAGGATCGACTCACGCGCTCAGCGGTCCTTTTCAGTTTGTCCACGGCGACGAAATTCCGGGAATGCCAGTATCGGTCCTGATACATGGAGTTGTTGTCAAAACGAGTGCCAGGTGGAATCGAGGCCTCGAGGTGTTTGCCGGTCAGAAGTCCACCGGCCAGCGGGTTGTAGGATATAACCGCGACCTCGTACTTCATTGCCATGGGCAGGTACTCCTGCTCGATTCCACGTGCCAGGAGGTTATACATCGGCTGGGAAACGGTGGCCGGAGTATATCCGGTTGTTTTCGCGACCCACAGCATTTCGCAAACCTGCCATCCGGAATAATTCGACGTGCCCAGAAATCGAACCTTGCCCTGCTTGATAAGCTCTTCCGTTGCGCTCAAGGTTTCTTCGATGGGCACTGCGTAATCGGGTTGATGCAGGTAACAGAGGTCGATGTAATCGGTATGCAGGCGCTTCAAGCAATCCTCAACCGCGCGGAATATAGCGATCCTGGAGAGCCCGCTTTCATCGGGGCCGTCTCCCATTTTTCCGCGAACTTTTGTGGCCACAATCAACCGGTCGCGCTTGCGGCGCATGGCTTCGCCCAGCATCCTCTCCGAAAGTCCCGCCTGATAGATGTTGGCGGTATCGACGAAATTGATTCCCGCATCAAGACAGACGTCGAGCATCCGGTCCGCAGTAGGTTGGTCCACGGGCTTGCCGAAGGTCATGGTTCCGAGGCAGAGCCGGGAAACTTCGAGATTGGTTCCTTTCAGCTTCACTTTTTTCATTCGGTTTCAGCTCCGCTGTGAGGTGTCGGAACAACGTTGACGATCGTGAAGGAACGACATCGATCCTGCGCGGCTATTGGGTACCTTGCGTCCCCTCATTCATTAAGGCAACGGCTTCACGAGCCTGTTGCAGCACAACCTGCGCTCCAATCCTGAGGCAGGAGGTATCGTTGGTACAGAACAAGATATCGACTCCGGCTTTGACCCAAAGCTTGTAGTCCGATGGCATAGAGCCGACGGCAACAAGTTTTCCATGTTGGTGCGCTGTCTGAATCACCAACTCGCCGGCTTCCTGTACGCGCGGGTGACCAGTCTGCCCCGGCACTCCAAGACTTGCAGCCAGATCTGAAGGGCCGAGAAAGAGATCTACTCCGGGCACGCGGCAAATTGCTTCCAGGTTGGCGATCGCCTGAGCGGTTTCGATCTGACCCATAAGGCAGAGTTCGTCGTTGAGCTTCCGCTGTTCGGCAGGGACGTCCGAAACTGTTCCGTACTTCACGGCTCGCGAGACGCTAAAAAAACCGCGCTCTCCCTTGGGCGCAAACCGGGCATATCTCGTGAGCTCATGAAGCTCATGAGAAGAGTTTGCCATTGGAATGTTGATGATGTCAGGAGCGCATTCCGCGGCTTTCAAGACGTTTTCCCGGCTCGAGTTTGGAATGCGAATCATGGTGAGAAGCCCGCACCCTTGCGAGATTCGGCACAAGTTTGCCGCGTCCGCGAAAGTGATATGGGAGTGCTCCATTTCAATCCACATCACTGAAAAGCCAAGATAGCTGCAGATTTCAATAAAAATGGGATCGTTAAAATAAGCGGCAGCTCCCAATAAAGGTCCCGGCTTCTTTTCCTGCACAAGCCGTTGCAGTCGAGTCACATTGTCTCCTTGAACCGATCCGTGTTCATGCTTCGTTCGCTAACGTCGGAGCCAAATCCCTTCGCGCCGAGCCTTTCCGCCAGCCCCAAAGCGTCAAGTCTGCAACGTTGATGTTCTTGCCGGCATTGTGAAAAAAGAAGCTCGTGAGGTAGCCGACTACCAGCAAGACAGTGTGCCCGACAGCTCCGATCATGAAGTCGTGCAGCGGAAAGTTATATCTCCCCAAGTTCACGATGTTCCCGCCGTTCAACGTCAGCGTTGCCCACGCTGTGAACATCAAGCTTGCCGCAATGCCGACGTAAGCGCCCTGGCGGTTGGCGCGCGTACTCAAGAACCCGAGCAAGAACAAGCCTGCCAGACCTCCGGCCACGATCGCGGAAATTGTGTACCAGAGCGAGAGTGCAGTTCCCTGGGTGTGCGCGAGGCGAATCGCGGAGACACCCGCAAGTACTCCAAAGATTGCGACAAAACATTTTGCTACCAGCAGCCGCCGCTTATCGTTGGCCTGCGGGCGCAGTTTGCGGTAAAAATCCTCCACAACCACGACCGAAATGCAATTCAGGTCGGAGGATAAGGTCGCTGTTGCAGCGCCGAATAGCGCCGCGATGAAGAGTCCGGCAATTCCTACGGGGATATGGGTCTTGATGAAATATGGGAACACCTGGTCGGGCTTGGAGATGTAACCTGGCAGCAACTCTCCGGTCAAACGATAAAAAGCCCAGAGCTGCGTGCCCATCAACATAAAGAGCATCCACACCGGAATGCAGAGTGCGGCGCCGACAATCAAGCCGCGCAAGGCTTCTTTGCTGTTCTTGGCCGCCAGATACCGCTGCACCATGGTTTGGTCGGCAACATATTTCTGGAGATACCAGAAGAAACCGTAGAGGCAGAGCACAATGATGGTGGGCTTGGAAAATGTCAATGCTGGACTTCCCAGGGCGAACTTGTGGTTTGCCCGAGCCAAGGCAAAGACTGCTGAAGGGCCTCCGGGCGACCGAAGGAAGAGATACCCGACACATACAACGATTCCAAACCAGAGGACGAAGCCTTGCACGACATCCGCCCAGATGACCGCATCCAATCCGCCCAGCAATGTATAAAAAATGGTGATGAGCGCGACACCGGCCACGACAATTTCCAGACGCCATCCGGTGACGCTGGCGATGGTCAGCGCCAGCAAGTAAACGACAAATGCCATCTTGGAGAACGTCCCGACCACAAAAGTGCCGGAAGAGTAGGCGCGTGCGGGATAGCCGAACCGCTTCTCAAAGTATTCATACGCGCTCATTCTTACCACGCGCCGATAGAACGGAACGATGATGGCGCCGACGAAGCCGAGCACAACCACGACCATAGCCCCAGGTACCAGCATGGACCAGTTTCCTTCGTATCCCGATCCTGGGTAAGCGATAAATGTAACGGCGCTAATGATGGTGGCGAGCAGCGACATGCTTAAAGCCCAGGCGGGAACGGAGCGCTTCGCGACAAAGTAAGCTTCGGTCGTAGTCTGGCGCCGCGCGAAGCGGAGACCGATCGCGATCATCGCGACCGCATAGACCGCCACCACGATTGCGTCCAGCCAGCGTAGTCCCATGTTCATCTCTTAGTGCTCGGAACCACCGTTTCTTGTGCTGACCTTCTGGCTGCCATCGTAACGCTCATCTTCATTGCTGAAATCATGTTCTGCGGGTCAGCTGCATTTTTGCCCGCTATGTCAAACGCAGTGCCGTGATCCACCGAAGTGCGAATAATCGGAATACCTAGCGTCACGTTGACGGTGTGTTCAAAGTCAATCAGCTTCATGGCGATGTGGCCCTGGTCGTGGTACATCGCTATCACCAGGTCGTACTCGCCCCTGGCTGCGCGCAGGAAGACGGAGTCGGGTGGGTGCGGTCCATCTATTAACATTCCCGCAGCTCGAGCGGATTCAATCGCCGGGACGATAGTCGCGACTTCTTCATCGCCGAAAAGTCCGTGCTCGCCGGCGTGAGGGTTGAGGCCACACATCGCAATTCGCGGACGCTCACAACCCTGCAATTTCATTCCCTCGTTGCCGAGTTCTATGGTTCGTAGGATCCTTGCGGCCGACGCCTCGATCGCGTTTCGCAGGGAAACATGAGTCGTCACGTGGACCACGCTGAGCTTTCCGTTAGAGAGCATCATTCGGGAGTCTGGAGCCCGGCAAAGCTCCGCAATGTATTCGGTGTGTCCGGAAAACTTCTTGCCCGACAATGTGGCTGCTTCCTTGTTGAGGGGCGCAGTCACCATCGCTTGCGCTTCATTGTTCAGACACATTTGAACCGCGCATCGTACATACTCCACCGCAGCTCCGCCGCACGTGGAGGTCAACTCTCCAAGGTTGTAATGCGCGGCGTCTCTTATTGCCATCGAGCTACGAACGGTCGCGCACAGGCTTGCGACTTTGATTCCGCAAGTATGGGAGGTTTTTTCGAGTGCAACCAGGTCGCCGACTACGACCCAATTCGCCAGGTTCCGAATTTCATCCGAAGCCAGCGCTTTGAGTACAACCTCTGGCCCGATTCCCGCGGGATCGCCAATCGTTACGGCGATGGTCGGCTGGGGAGGACCGGTCATCCTCTGGATGCCCGCCGCGCAGGAGCGAAGAACTCGGCACAGCAGAGCAAAGCATCGTCGTTGCCAAAGCCGCCCGATTTGATCGCAACTGCCAAGCCGTTAAACATACCGCCTTCCAGCATGCCCCAAGGAAACCCAGGTCCTATTTCGTCGCGTAAATCGATCGAGCGCGCTCCGGCGGCTTTGCAAACCAAGGCAGCGGTATCTCCTCCGGTAACAAAGAGCGCGCCTAGGCTAAGATCGCTCAGGCTGACGAAGAATCGGCGCAAAGAGAATTCACTGAGTCCGCGTTTGACGCTCAGGATTAGAATGCGCCCCTCGCGGATGGCGCGGCGAGCGACGGCTACGGTTCCAGGTTCGGGGGCCACTTCGACGGCATCCGTCGCCGAGAGCAAGACTTGCTTTTGGCGCAGGCTGGCAGGATGGGTCGAGCCGACAACAAAGAGCGCGGATACATCTATCCGGTCGGAGACAAAGCTCCGAACTCCGGCTTTCGCCATATGCTCGGCGAGCGCGATCCCGAGGCCGGCCGATCCCGCCCACAGAATCGGCTGCGAACTTGCGGTTCCGACAGCCACCGCCAAGTGCAGATCGTTTTGAGACTCACAATCCGCAATAAAGAACTGTTTGCCAGACTGCACGTACGCGTTAAGCCTGTTCGCCGCATCCCGGCTCGACGACTGCATAAGGACGAATTTCTCGCGCGGGATTCCTTGCTGTGCCAGTAATCCGGCAATGTCGATGTGTCCGCTACCCGAAGAGTCAACCCAACTAAGTACTCCGTCGCACACATGTCGAAGCATTGCCGGAAATGCGGGAGCGATAATCGTGGCTACACAGTTGAATGCCCGCATAGCCGTGACAATTTCTACTGCCACATTACCGCGTAGCTTTGAATCAATTTTCTTGAAGATTACGTTTGCCCGGAAGCGGGAGCAATCAGTCGCCAGATCCTCGATTTTCTGCCGGCACTGCGCGGCACTATCACTGCGACTGCCGGTGTTAAAAGCCAAGACATCCGGCATCGGCCTGGTCAGGTACCTTGAGCGTTTCAATTCCACTCGGCAGGGCAGACCGCAGCGGGCAAACTGGACCCCGGTATCACAAGCGCCGGCGAGGTCGTCCGCGATAAGAATACATTCGACATTTGCCGGTTCTCGTCGCACCGATAGGTTCCATGGACTGCATCGGTCATCAATTAGACGGGACTCAATCAAACGGGACTCTTGCGATTGATCTTGAAAGTGAAGGCGTAATCACAGGGTTTGCTTTTTGGCGTCTCTACTACAAGCCCGTCTTTTGTCATCTCCCACTTGAGGTCTTTGCCATCTCCGAGCATGGTGATCGAGACAATTTCGCTGGGATACAATCCCGCCCAGGTTCGCCCTCTGGGTGCGAGGCTCTTGATCACTGCCTTTTCGCCTGGCCAGTCGAGGGCAATGGCGTACAGACAGTCAGGCTTGGAGGTGAAACGTATATCCTGGGCCGTAAATTTCATGTCGTTGCTCTCGTTGAATGAGCCGGCTTTTTCCAATTGCGTCGTTCCTTCCCCCGCAATAAGCCACGGAGTCGTGCCGTAGATGGCTTCGCCGTTGATCTGCAGCCACTGTCCAATTCCGCGGAGACGATCTTTTGCTTCGTCAGGGATAGTACCGTCGGGCTTGGGACCAACATTCAGAAGTAAGTAGCCGTTTTTGCTTACACGATCGACTAAGTTATCAACGAGGTTATCCACTGACTTGAAACCAGCTTCAGGGCAGTATGCCCAGGCTCCCTGGTTATCGACAGTCGAGTCGGTAATCCAATCGTTATAAGTTAATTCACGTTCTTGACCTAACTCCAAGTCGAGGATACCTACCATGGGCACGAGATTATGCTTCTTATAAGTCACGACTACATCTTTCTTTCTTTCGGCTGCCTTGTTGTAGTAATAGGCCAGCATTTGCTCTTTATAGGTCTCGTGCACCAACTCCAAACCAAAATCGAACCAGATCATGTCGGGATCGTAGTTGTCGATGACTTCGACAATTTTGCCTTTCCACCGGTCCAGGTATTCCTTGGTAGGCAGCGCATAAGGTTCGTGTATGAAACCATATAGGCCCGAGTTGCGAGGATCGGAACTATCTAAACGCTTGTCGGTAGTTGGAAAATAGAACCAGTTTTCCGCGTGATGGAAGGCGGTGACAAACTTCATGCCGTTGCGCTTGACCGAGTTCGCAAGCTCGCCGACGATATCCTTCTTCGGGCCCATCTTGGCTGCGTTCCACTCCGAGTACTTCGTATTCCACATCGAGAACCCATCGTGGTGTTCGGCGACGGGGCCGGCAAATTTCGCACCGGCGCTCTTGAACAGCTCCGCCCATTCTTCGGCATCAAACTTTTCAGCGGTGAATTTGGGAATCAAATCCTTATAGCCGAACTTATCAATGGGGCCATAGGTTTCTTCCCAATGTTTTCTCTCAGGGGAATCCGGCTGCCAATAGACCTTATTGGCGTACCAGGTAACATTTTTTCCCACTCCGTGCACGGAATAGGGACCCCAATGTGTATAGATCCCGAACTTGCTGTCTCTCAGCCATTGCGGCGAAGGCAAGCGTCTTAGGGAATTCCAGGTTGGTTCAAATCCGCCGGAATTCTTCGTCGGATCAGCCTTTTTCGCGGCCGCGCTTTTGACCAATGGAAGTGGAGTATTTGCGAGCAAAGATCCCGCCGAAAGGGCGCAGCCGGCCGTCAACAGATCTCGCCTGGTAAGGCTCATTCTTAATTCCTCCTGGTGACGAGGCGCTCTTGCAGAGACAGGATTGGTTCAACCACTTGCCGCAACAGATAGTAGTAGCGCCCCTCTGAAGTGTCAAGCGCTTTCTGACTTTAAATGCCCGCAGGGGATCGCCCACCCCCATTCCGGAGGTCAATTGAGGGTGGTCGAGCCAATCACTGGGCAAGAAAACGGCAAAGTGCTGAGAATAGAAGTTAAAACAAGTTAGTCCCGGCATCGCTACTTAGCTTGAGCAAACTCCAATCGAGCTGGCTTGGTAGATTCCATCGCCAGCCACACGATCAGATCCGTACCTTCGAGGTGGGGCACGAACCCGTAGCGGAAATTGGGCCCGCGCGCGACCGATTTGCCATCAATAGTTAGCCCTGGTTCCGCGTTACCCCAGTTCTGCAATACAAACGCGGGGTTCACTAGTGGCGAGTCAGAACTCGCCTTGAGCAAAACTCGCAGGCGCGGAATCGACGAAGCCGATTCACGGGCGATCACGAATGCTCGCTGGGTAGGATCGTAACCTTTGCTCGCAAATCCTGCCCCGCTAATCTCCGCGCTCGGAGGGGAGAGCCAGGACTTCGCCAATGGGACAAGGTCGGCGGGCGACTTCGTAGTCATTCCGTGGAGCAGAATTTTCGTCATCGAGTTCGCAGTCTGAGCATAAGGGTCCCAGTAGATGTGGGACAACGATGAATGCGACGGTCGATCCGGCGCAACCGCAGAAATGCCGCTGGATCTTACTTGCGCCACCGGCCAATGGTTCCACCACTCAAACATCGAGTAGGTCGGTTCTCCGGTATATGCCTTTAGGGACGAATTAACGGGCGAGACGATCTGAAACGGCTTCCATTTCGCCTTGAGATTCACCACCTGAATATTAGGGTTCTCCGGCTTCTCCATATTCTTAGTCGGCGCGCCTTTCTCCCAGGAGTAGATGGCGGTTTCGCCCTTCATATTGCCGATGACCAGCGCGTCCGGTTGGATGTTGTCTTCGGGCCGTTGCCCCGGGCCGTTGATCACAATGGTTTCCTGGAATTCGTGCCAGTTCTTGAAGTTTGACGTCCACAGCACCTGTTTCCGAACTGCTACGCCGTCCGGATAAATTGTGAAGTATTCGTCAGCCCAATCGGTCCAGCCGGTAATCGGATCCGGGTTGGCGCACGCATAATTCACGACTTCGCAGAGCCCGTATCGCCAGTGAACCACCGCACGTGCATCGGTGTTTTCGATGATGCGGACATGGGAATACCGATTGTCCTTGTCTGACATGGGCTCGCAATCTTCGCCGCCCGGGCAGTCTTTCTTTCCACCGGTTTCAAGGAACTCGTCGGTGTACCATTTATTATTTTCGGAGACCCAATCGCCCCCATAGTTGGTGCCTTGCCAGAACACCATCCGGATTGGCGATTGGTCGAACCGTACTACCACGTCGGAATCCGGCGCGACACGGCGCGGCTCATCCCACATTTCGTCATAATTCAGTGTGGTGTAGAAAGAGCCGAAGGGTCCGACTCCGGGCGGACCGGAGGGCAGAACCGGCCATGGTAGCGCATCCGCACTTGGGTGGTGAACTTCAGCGTATATTTTCGCGACCTCCTCCGCCGTCAGGCCGCGATCATAAATTCGCAACTCATCGAGAATCCCGTCGAATGAATAGCGAACTGGAATCTTGGGATGGATCCACTGCGCCGGAAGAACAGGATCGCAAGCCCTGCCGATGACTAAATCTTCGCGATCGGCAGGGATGAGAGCCCCTTGCAGCGGCAGACTCCCCGCTGATTTCCCATTTACATAGATAACCATCCCTTTTGCGGGATCGTAACTTCCGGCGATGTGAGACCACTTCTTGAGCGGGAGCGAAGATTTCGAAACCAGCGACCACCATTGACCGCCGACGGCGACTTTTAATCCGATGTGGCCGAAAGAATCGATTCCAAAAAAGTAACCTGCTTGTTCCTCCCGTCGCTGCTCCACGATCGGAACCCAGTTCCACGGATAGGTGTTGATCGCAACCCATGCATCCACGGTCACGCCGGCGCTCGTTTGTGGAACCCCTGTGTGAGCGCGAGTGATTACGGTGGTCTCTCCGTCGAATCGCAACCCGTTCCCAGAAACGCCCGGGACATGTTTGAACAACCCAACGATGGCGTCATCGCTTCCGCTGATCGAATCATGCGCGACCTGCTCAGTCGTTTCGTTGAAGGACCACTCTGCCACTGGGCCGCTGCTTTGAGCAAAGACAAGAGTCGGAATCCAAGTCAGAAGCCAGACTGTCACCGAAACTGCGTGTTTCATGACTGACCTTTCAGAATTACAGAATTTCAGTGAATGCTTGCGGCCGTGCCGCTGAATACGCGCGCGTCAGCGGCGAATGGAATAAAAGTCGATCGGGTTCTGTTCCAGAATCGCATGCTGTTCGTCGACAGAAAGCCTCCCGATGTAATCGGTCTCCACCTTAATCACTGACCTATATTCTGCCGCCAAAGTGCAAACCGGCCAATCCGAGCCAATCATCAGCCGATGCGGACCAAAGGCGCCAAGCACAACATCGAGGTAGGGATCGAAGTCCTTCGCCTTCCACGAGTCCCATTTGGCCTCAGTCACGAGTCCAGAAATTTTGCAAAACACATTGGCAAATCCTGCCAGGCGCTTAAGGTCGCGAGCCCAGGGCTCTATTATTCTGGCTCTCACAGGAGGCTTGGCGATGTGGTCGAGGACGAAAAGTTGATTCGGAAATCGCTTCACGACATCGCATGCGATCGGAAGATGGCGGGGAAAAAGCAAAAGGTCATAGGTTAGACCGAATCGCTTCAGCTGGCTTAGCCCATTCAGGAAGCTCTCCCGTAACATGAAGTTGTCATCCGGTTCGTCGTGTACGACATGCCGGACGCCGCGAAACTTAGGATGCTGAGCAAGCCGCTCGAGCTGTTCAACAACGCGCTCCGAGCTGAGATCTACCCAGCCTACAATTGCCTGAATAAAGGGGTGTTCATCCGCGAGTTGCAAAAGCCAGGTGCTCTCTTCGAGACATTGGCGTGCCTGAACTGCGACCGTACCAGTAATACCGGCAGCGGTCATGAGCGGCAATAAGTCCGTCGGCAGATGGTCCTTGCGGAGCCTATCCATTTCTTCCGACATCCATACATAATCTTGCGTGTTGTATTTCCAGAAATGCTGGTGTGTATCGATTTTCATTGTGGCCGGAGATATTAGCGGAAGATGTAGTACAAGATCGCAACCGTCACTGCCAGGATTGCCGCAATCAAGCGCGGGTCTCGCAGCCCCTCGAATTTTTCTTGCGTAAGGGCAGCCAACGGATGACTCCATGTCAGGCCTTCCACTGATTCCGGGGCAGGCGCAGGCGTCAGCAATGTGACCACAACATAAACGACGGTGCAGATACAAAACATCCACCAGGCCTGCATCATGAAAGGAATGCCCCAGCGATGGGTAATGATTTTTTCCGTACCAAAAATCGGAAGGTCCAGCATGAACGCAACCGCTCCGAGCGCGAAGCCGAAAATCAAGGTGTAGAGGGACGCTTGTTTAGTGCCTCGACGCCACAACACTCCCCACAAAAATACTACGGTAATCGGCGGCGCCAGGTCCGCTGCAATGGCGTTGATCGCTTCAAAGATGCTTGAGTATCTGCCGCCTTGGGTGGACCAGGCCATCGCGAGAAGCATGACGACCACTGAACTGATGCGGCCAATCGCCACCTGGGTGCGGTCGGAGGTAGTGGGGCGCATTCGCGCCACGATGTCGACCGCGACCAGTGTCCCGATGCTATTCAGGGCAGCTGCAACAGCGCTCATGAGCGCAGCTAAAACCGCAGCCGTAATTAATCCACGTACGCCGGTGGGAATTAACTGCTCGATGAGCACCGGCAATGTCTGGTTACTCGCGCTGCCGATAATGTTATGAAACAGCACATAAGCGATCACGCCCGGCAGCACCAAGAGAAAGACGGGCAGGATTTTGAGAAAACCTGCAAGCAGTGGGCCTAATTGAGCGTCCTCAGAACTTCGCGCGCCCAGAACTCTTTGGACGATAGTTTGATCGGTGCACCAATACCAGATGCCGAGAACGGGATATCCAAGCAGAACGGCGTACCAACTCAATCCGGCTGAGTCGTGCGCGTGCAGCATAGACAATTGCCCGGGCTTGGCTGCGCTCCGCAATTGCGCAAAGGAATGAATTCCGTGGCTCGGCAAGGCGGCGAGCGCGAAAACCAAAATCAAGAATGCTCCAAGAATCAGAACCGCCGTGTTGACGGTTTCGGTAATCACTACTGCTCGCAAGCCACCAAGCACGGTGTAGATCCCGACGACTGTGGAAATGATCACGATTGAGGTAACTACGTTAATCCCAAAAAATCGCTGGAACACCGCAGCACCGGCGTACAGGCTGATTCCTATATGAATGAAGACCGCTGCGACAATCGCCATGAAAGCCAGAAATGAACGCGACGCGGGACTATACCGCCGCTCAAGGAATTCCGGCAAGGTCGCAATGCGAGTTCGAAAATAGAATGGCGCAAAGACCAGTGACAACAGGATGAGCGTATAGGACGCCATCCATTCGAAGTTTCCCCAGACTAACCCCTCGTTGTAGCCGGACGCAGTAAGTCCGACCAAGTGAATCGTCGAAATGTTTGAGGCAAACAATGCAGCTCCAACGATCGGCCACGAGAGAGACCTTCCCGCGAGGAAAAAAACGTTGCCAGTGACCTTGATTCGCCGCACTGAGAGCAGGCCAATGGTCAATATGCCGCAGAGATACAACAGAATGATTGCAATATCGAGGGGCGGAATGGTTAGAGTAGGCCGCATGGCGAATTTTCATTGGCAGCACCGGGCACGCGTGCGGGCGTTTGGATGGGCCAATGCGAGGGCGAACTGTAGCACCTTGGAAATCGGTATGTCAAGAAAATCGAGCTGGAAAGCGGGCATGATGTCTCAGGTATGTAGCCTTCGGCACGGTGATGTTGATATCAAGGGACTGGCGTCGCCGGCAAGTTGCTTGACGAAAGACACATGTACTCATACAATTCGTTTCTGCATGATGGCTGGACCAATCGTCAAGGTCTCTGCTAGGACGGCGGTTCGAAGGATTGCGTTATGAGAAGAATCTTGCTGAAGGCTCCGGGCGAATTTGTTGACCTTAAGGTGCCGCGCCCGGTGCCTGCCAGGGGAGAGGCCCTGGTGCGAGTTCAGCGTGTGGGAGTTTGTGGAAGCGACTTTCACGCTCTTGCCGGCAGACACCCCGTGTATACATATCCGCGCGTTCTGGGTCATGAGCTTGCCGGCGAAATCGTGGAACTCCCCGAGAACGGACGAGGCCTGCGAGTCGGAGACCGATGCGCCATTGAACCGTACATGAGTTGCGGAAATTGCCGTACCTGCAAAGCCGGAAGGACGAACTGCTGCGAACGGCTTCGTTTGATCGGCGTGCATGTCGATGGCGGGATGCAGGGCTTTCTGGCTGTCCCTATCGAACTCCTGCACAAGTCAGATGAACTTTCACTTGATCAGTTGGCGTTGGTTGAGACACTGGGCATCGGGGCACATGCTGTAAAAAGGAGTGGGTTGCGGACTGGCGAGGAAGCGTTGGTGATAGGAGCGGGTCCCATCGGATTGGCGGTAACTCAGTTTGCTGCCACTCTTGGAGCAAAAGTTACAATCATAGAGATCAACTCTTGGCGCAGAGAGTTCGTACAGAGGCTGGGCATCGAATCCCTGGCTAGCCCCGACGGCCGAGTTGCCGATGTCGTCTTCGATGCCACGGGGAATGCAGTCGTGATGGGAGAAAGTTTGAATCATGTAGCCCCGGGCGGAAGGCTGGTTTTTGTAGGGTTGACGCGAGATCCGGTGAAAATTGATGATGCCTTACTGCACCGGCGCGAAGTCGCGGTTTATGCAAGCCGAAATAGTTGCGGGCAGTTTCAACCGATCATTCGCATGCTGGAAGAGAACAAAATTAATACGGATCCATGGATCACGGACCGGCTCAACCTTGATGAAGTGCCCGTAAGATTTAAAGATCTTCCGACAAAAATCGGGCTGATGAAAGCGGTCGTAGAAGTACGAGATACCGACGGATAACACGCGATCCAACCAAGCAGCGGATCCAGGCGGTTATTGTAAGTCTCAATTCCGGAATTGGCGAAATAACTTTCATGGATTACAACGTTCTTGGGAAAACCGGGATGAAAGTATCTCGGCTGAGCTTTGGGGCTTCGTCGCTGGGCGGAGTGTTTCATCCTGTCGACGAAGCTAGCGCCATTAAGGCCGTCCATGCGGCCCTCGAATGTGGAATCAACTTCTTCGATGTGGCGCCCGCATATGCCGGCACGCTCGCTGAGGCGGTTCTCGGAAAAGCGTTACTCGGAGTTCCGCGTGATCGGTACTATCTTTCGACAAAGGTCGGCAAGTATACAAAGCCTGGTAGTTACGGTGAAGATACTCTCGACTACTCGCGTTCTCGAATTCGCAAGTCAATTGAGGAAAGCGCCGGACGCCTCGGAGTTGACTACTTTGATCTGATTCATATTCATGACATCGAATATCAGGGGCGCAAACATACCGAGTGGGCACTCACCGAAGGTTATGATGCGGTTCTAGAGTTGAAGAGAGAAGGGCGGATTGGCGGGGTAAGCTTCGGAATCTATCCGATGGACCTGTGGGAGAGAATTTTCTCTTCGCTCGACGTGGATGCGGCTTTGGTGCACAACCACTACTGCTTGAACGACACGCGGATGCTGGAACTGCTGCCGCTCGCCGACGGGAAGGGAATTGGAATCATTAACGGGTCCCCCTTCGGAAGTGCTTTGCTGACTGACCGCGGCCCCGCAGATTGGCATCCCGCAAATGCTCAGGATCGAGCCGTCTTTAAATCTGCTGCGGATTTCTGTAAGCAGCAAGGCAGTTCGATCGCGAAGCTCGCGCTGCAATTCGCCAGCCAGAATCCCACTCTGCCGACTACCCTTTTTAGCTCGGCGAATCCCGAAGCTGTGCGACGCAATGTGGAATGGCATCAGGAACCAGCGGATCCACGACTGATCGAGGAAGTGCAGAAACTACTAAGGCCGGTGAGCAACAAGCAGTGGGATTACTAAATGCAGCGATCACCCACTAGGTCGTTTGCGCAAATGAGGTATCAGCATGGGCGATTCAAACTCTAGATGCCTCCAGACGAAGCACACAGGCCTCGCAATGTGGTGCGGTGCTTTAAAATTGAAGGTACGCAAGCATAGCGCAGATCGTAGTTGCATGTTAAGCTTTTTGGCTTGAATCATGTTGTGTATATGGCAACCTCTTGTGTATATGGCAACCTCACCCCGGATTCGTCGCAAGGCACAGACTGATACACGGCTTACCGCCAGGATACTGGAGAAGATCAAGCGCCTTATCGCGACCGGCGCGGTTGCGCCGGGAGAAAAGTTTCCTCCAGAACGTGAACTGGCAAAGGAATTCGGCGTAAACCGCGCCTCGTTGCGGCAGGCGCTGAAGGTGCTTGAAATTATGGGCGTCCTCACCCAGAGAGTGGGCGATGGCACTTATTTGAGCGCAAGCGCCGAATTGACACTTAAAGAGCCTCTCGATTTTCTCATTCTACTAGACGATCTCTCTCATCACGAACTGTTCGAGACGCGCATGATCGTTGAGCCGGAGCTTGCAGCCCGTGCAGCCCAGAGGGCCACAGCGGAGGATCTCATTGGACTTAGAAAGGCAATTGTCGCTATGGAGCATTGCCGGACGAATGAGGAAAGGCTGGATGCGGACGTCGCGTTTCACGAATGTATCTTTCGTGCCAGCGGCAATCGTATCTGTCACCTTCTGTTTCGAGTTATCCACCGCAACCTGCTGACTAGCATGTCGAAGCTCTCGCGACGTGTGCCACTCGATCGCCCCTTGACTTTTCATAAGCGCATCTACGAAGCCATCCAGAATCGGGAGCCTGAAGAAGCCCGCCGTCAAATGCTGGACCACATCACAGATACCAAGGTGAGCCTCACCTCGACGGAGAAGTGACCGCCATGATCTCAGTCGTTGTGATAGACCTCTTTCATCATTGCCCATGCTTGCTCCCCGGCTAGCGGAACTTGCATTGGAGCGGTTACAGATAGCCATTGTTGATTGCGGGGCTCAGCCGCGAGCTTTTCCATATCGCCTTTGTAATCGGTTCCCGTGTACTCGTAATAGCCAAACAGGTAGTACTTTCCATCGTCGAGTTGATGAATGTAGATCGAGAAATCGTGCATGTGGTATTTATTGAGCAGGTCGCGTAAACCGGGGTTCGATGCTGCGTGCAAGGCTTCATAGGCCTTGATCTTATCTGCCTTAACTCCAATAACCATGCCTGTGCGCTGCGCATGGCTGTCTGAGGTTTTGCCATAGAGCACCCCAAGCGAAAGTGCGGCAACTACCAAGATCGTCAACTTTAGTCTTCTCATGGTTCCTCGCAGTGTCGTTATAAGAGCCATTTTGGAAATTGTTCGGTTAATCCCCACTTGCCCATTTCGAAGTTCTTGAAACCAATTATCAGCGCGTGGGATTGAGGGCGCACCTGAAAATTGCGATTGCCGGCGTCTACAAATTGTGGATCGCCAAAAAAAGAATGCTGATCGAACCCCAGACTCTTCCATTCCTCGAGGTTGTAGCGCTTAGGGTTGCGTTTGCCTCCTTCTGATCGCAGTTGGTCAACCACAGCTTGGAATTCTCCGCCGGAACAATAGAAGCAGTTGTTGTCGATCTTTTCAAACCATGGTCCGACCGCCGGAGGAGCGATTACCGAGTAGAACATTTGCGGCCACCACGGCCAGCCTTCGGGCCACTGGATGCTTCCCGGATCCATTACCGTAATGTTGTTGAAATATTGATCGTGGTTGGAGTTGTTGCCGACGTGGAAGCAAGGCGCGCTCTTGGCCAAGTACCAAATGTTGTTGTAAACCTTTCGATACGCGCCTTCGCGGAGCTTCATGCTCACGCCGCCGACGGAAATATTGTTGTAAATCTCGTAGTTTGTCGCGCCATCATCGAGATCGAGTCCCCATCCCGACTTTTCATCGAAGAAGTTGTGACGCACAATTACCGGTTCCATGGCGTCGACGAGAGCCTCCCAAACATCGAGACTGCGATCCGCCGTGTAGGTTCCGTGGGATTGAGCCAGTGCCCAGCCGCGATCACGACCCCAGGCGTTGAACGGGCCGTGGTCGCTGGTTTCGCGGACCGTGTCGTGCGTCTGGTTATATTCGATGATATGGCCGCCCCAGGTCCCGTCGCCAATGCAGATGGCGGCTCTGGGCATGTTGTAAATCAGGTTGTGGGCGGCAGTAATGCGCTTGGCACGAGAGATGTAAATGCCCGCCACCTGTTTTCCGTAGAAGCCACAATCATGGACTAAATTATTGCCGGCCTTGCATTCGTACGGAAAAGCGCGTTGTGTCCCACTCGTCTTTTCCAGATCGCCCACGAAACAGATGGCGCTGTCGCCGGTTTCGGTAAACTTGCAGCCGCTCACGCTGAATTCGCGATTGAAGTTATTGACAAAAATCGCATTCCCACCGACCGCGTCAAACCAGCAATTTTCCACCGAGCAGTTGCGCGTGCCTTCGGCGAAAACCGCACCGCCGCGATGAATCGACCAATCGCTAAGCGACGGAACCTCATAGCTCTCAAGGTAGGTGCTCAGCGTGTGAGCAATACGGAACCCACGGAGCGAGATGTGCTCGACGGGATCGGTCTGTGTGCCGTTGAATTCGATCGCGTGTTCGAGCAATGGTACTTCTATCAGGGCCGTTCGCAGATCATCGCCCGGTTCGGGATAGTAATAGAGAACGCTCTTGTTCTTATCGTTGTTTTTATCGAGGAACCACTCGCCGGGCGCATCCAACTCTTCAAATACATTCTCAATAAAAAATCGCGATTTGTCGTTTACGGCAGCTGGATGGGTGCTCCATTTCGCGCCGATCTGTTGCCCGCCATCTCCAAACCAGATCGAATTAGTGCCGAAGTCAATTGCCTTAATCTTCCATTGCAAATTTCCCCAGTAGCTCGCCTGGAAAATATGAATCTCCGCATCCTCCGGATGAGCCCATTTCTTCCTGCTAAAAGTAGCGGGATCGAAACGCACACCGCGCGGGGCCTGTGTGGAAAATGTCATGTCATCGTTCGGCCCTGAGTGTGGATCCGGGGTGCCGGCGGAAATCGAAGCGGCGGCCTGCACATATCCCGACTTGCCTGGATCGGAAGGATCAAAATTCGGATAGCGAGCGCGAATCTTACGCTTGCCGTTTACGAAAAGCTGGGTGAACTCAAGCCCTTGTGCAACTTCTGCCATCAAGATGCCATCTTTGTAGGGTTTCCAGTCGCAAACAAGGCGGCGCCCGCCACTGATGGTGACCTGCTGGCCAGGAGCGGCCACGTAGATTATTGGCGCCCGCTCGCCGCCGGAATCCTGAGGGGCAAAGCGCAGCGGAGCGTTCAAGTAATATGTGCCTTCGTGCGCCAGAATCTTGATGGGAGCGGCCTTCCTGTTCTTTCGCACCGCCTGCTGCGCGCCGGAAAAAGTCGCGAAAGGGGATTTCTCGGTACCGGAGTTGGAGTCGTCTCCAGAGGGCGAAACATGGAAGACAGTAGCTGCATTGCCATCGAGGAAGGGCATCGCTTGGAGCGGTTTGTTCTTCGTGAGCGCCCCAGAAAAAGCAGCGCCGGCGGTGAGCTTCAAAAATTCCCGACGTCTCATAAGATGTCGAATGGACGAACCAAATCGTACACAGCTTTTGGCAAATGTCAAGTTGGATGGCAGGATGCAGACGGCCAAACAGAGAGTCCAGAGAGCTTATGAAATGCTGTTGCCGGTGCTTAAAAGTAGCTTGACAAGTAAAACGCTAGAGTGCTAGCGTTTGGAGCCGTAATTGGTTCGACCGATAAGCGCTATCAGAAAAGTTGATGAAGCCTGGGTCAAAAGCGCAGCGAGACAAGCATTCTGTGGACCACGATTGCAGTTCGTAGCTGGTGGAAGGGCCTGCGATTGGTTGGATCAATACTTCTTGGATATATGCTTCTTGGATCAATGGCTTCAATGATGAATGCGGTTTGAGGCGAGGCTTTCCAGAAAGTTCCTTGGGGGGTTGGGGCATGAGATCACTGAATTACGCCTTATTGAGCATTTTGCTGGTCGCGGTTTTCTCGACTACCTTGTTTGGGCAAGAATTCACTGGTCATGTGAAAGACGCCAGCGGCGCCGCCGTTTCAGGGGCAACCGTCACCGTTCACAACGAACTTACCAACCAGGATATTAAGACCAAAACGACGGCAGCCGGGGACTACGCCGTGCCCTACCTGAAGGCGGGGCAATATTCCGTGACCGCGGAGATGCAAGGATTTGAAAAGCAGGCGCGTGCGAAGATCTCGTTGGAGGCGGACAGCACACTTGCAGTTGACTTTATGCTGAAAGTCGGTTCGATCCAGCAGACGGTGACAGTGCAAGCCGATGAAGAACTGGTGGACACCGACAACGCAAGCCGCAACGAGACATTCTCGAGCAAAATGGTCACTGAGGTCCCCAACAACGGTCGCGACGTTAACATGACCGCAACGCTAAGCACGAGCGTCAATTTCTTTGATGTCAACGACGGCTCGACGACCGGTACAGAATACGGCTCCGCGAATTTCGGCGGCGGCTGGTTCACAATGTCAGTGAACGGAGGCCAGTATGGCGGCGCGATTACTCTGCTGGACGGCCTGCCCAATGATTCCGTGGCGGGCAGCGGGCCCCAGCTATCGCAGACGGTGACCAACGCGCCCATCGAGGCTGTTCAAGATTTCAAGATTATTGCCAATGCTTACGATGCGCGGTATGGCAATGGATCCGGCGGTGGTTTTGACACCGTCATAAAGACTGGAACGAATACGCTGCACGGCACTGTGTACGAGTTCATGCGGCGTTCCTGGTTGAATGCGAATCCCTGGATTACCGACTACTATGCCAATACTCCAAATGCCGCCGCGAACCCGGCGCCACAGAGTACCGAGGATTTTTATGGGTTTGCGCTCGACGGGCCCGTGGTCATTCCCCATATTTACGACGGCAGAAACAAAACGTTTTTCTTTATTCAATACGATAACCGGGACCAAAAGACTCCGGGAACCTCCACTGATTCGGTTCCCGATTGCGCGTCGTGGAACTCGACCGGGCAACCTTGTAATTTCTCCGATCCCGCCTCGATCGGAGACTTCAGCAAACTGTATGCACTTGGTCCGACCGGCGCGCCCGTGCCGATCGTTCTCTACGATCCTCTGAGCGGCACACCCACCAACCGCAATCCCTTTCCCAATAACACCGTCCCTCTGTGCGTGGGATCCAGCAATCGTGGCCCTACGGGAGGAGCTTGCCTCAATGCGACTGCGCTGAAGGTTCTGTCTTATTTTCCAGCGCCGAATGTGACCCCACCTGCGGGAACGAATCCTTACAACAGCAACTATTTCGCACCTTGGACTTCCAATGCGACAGTGCGAAACATCCTGGGAAAGTTCGATCACAACTTTACGACAGCCGATCGCTTTAGCTTCCGCGGCACCTTGTCACTGCAACGCAACGGGTTTGCCAACTTGTTCGGCGGTACTTTCTTTCCGGGCCCTGCTGGAACCGGAGAAGGCGGCGATAACCGCGGTTGGTCCATCCAACCGGACTGGGTTCACACTTTCAGCCCCACCCTCCTCCTCGATGTCCGTGCCAGCGGGGGTTATGCGGCAACCGAACAACACTACACGCGGCAAGGTTTCAATCCGGCAGTCTTCGGGGGCGGCTGGACGCCTGCTTTGGTTTCTCAGCTGGGAACTTTTGGAACCCTGTTCCCAAATTTCAATTTCAGTTCCAATGGATTTTCCAGCCTGGGAGCCACTCTTCCCGCCAATACATTGACCGGGACGTCGTTCAATCTCTTTCCCAGTCTCACCTGGGTCAAAGGCAAACACACGATCCACGTCGGTATGGATTTTCGTTATCGCATGGAGGGTTTTAACGGGGTGCCCGGCGGACAGGGCTTTCAAGCCCCTAACTTTACTGTAGGTAATGGCTGGACCCAGCAAGACTACCAAAACAGCGGGTTGGCGTTCCAAGGTTTTGACCTGGCGTCGTTTTTGCTGGGATATGCAGACAGCGGGAATACAAACATCGTCGTCAACCGCACTTACTCAGCGCACTACTACGCTCCGTTTATTCAGGATGATTGGAAGGTAAACTCCAAGCTGACGCTGAACCTGGGTTTGCGATACGACTACTCGCCCGATACAGTCGTGCGCCACAATGCGCAGAACTACGCATTCAATACCACGACCACGAATCCGGTGAATTCGCAAATCAATCACGCATTACTCCCCAACGGGGAACCAATCTTAGGCGGATTTACATTTGCCGGTGTGAACGGCAATCCACAGCGGGCGATCAAAACGGGCAAGCTTGGCTTCCAGCCCCGATTCGGTTTTGCATATGCTTTCGATCCGAAGACCGTGCTGCGTGGCGGATTCGAAGAGATGCTCACGGGGCCTTTGCTCACTTATTCAAGCTTAATTCAGGATGGTCTGGTGGGTTTCTCCGCCGATACGGCTTATATTTCCAGCTTGAACAACAGCCAAACTCCCAACCCGAATGCCAATGTCGGCAATCCTTTCCCTAACGGCGTGACTCCGATCAGCGGGTCTTCGTTGGGATTGCTGACAGCGTTGGGGCAGAACGCCAACTTCTACGATCCGAACTTTAAGTCGCAGAGTTACTGGGGGTATTCGGTTGGCGTGCAGCGCCAACTCTCCAGTCACGACATATTGGAGATCAGTTATGTAGGGAGCAAAACCTACAACCTGGCTCAGCAGGACGTTAACGGAAGCTTCGGAACCAACATTAACCAGATTAGCCCAGCCTGGCAGAAACAGTGCGATCAGGGCTTCGGGGGAGACCCTACGATCTGCAATAACGATCTAGTGCCTAGCCCCTTCTTTAACATCAACGCTTTTAGCGCTGCGAGCGCATTTTCAAACGCCGCTCCCACTATCTCCTATGGACAACTGACTCGTCCGCTGCCGGCCTTCGGCGACATTTTCAAAAACGTGAATGATGGGCGGTCCTGGTACAACTCGCTGCAAACGACAGTAAATCATAAGTGGAATAACTCCCTTACTCTGCGCGCCGGCTGGACCTGGCAGAAGACTATGGATGCAGGGGCGTGGGCCGACCAGAGATATGGTCTTAGGGAAAGAATTATTGATCCGCTGGATATGACGCATAAGGTGTCGATTTCGGCTGTCTATAACTTGCCCGTCGGCCGGGGACATGCCTTCTTCGGAAATAGCAATCGGGCTGTGGATGGTGTCATCGGCGGCTGGGAAATTGCCAGTTCATATACGTTTCTCACCGGCATGCCAATTACGATTCAAGGTGTAGACATGAGTAGCTACGCCAAAATTCCCTTGCAGAAAGAGAGCTCCATCTACACTCGCGGGTTTTCACCTTGCACCAATCAATGGGTCCAGGGCACAAGCGGGGGCTGGTCGCTGCAGCCTGTCACGGGCTATGTTTATTCGGGAAGCTGTAACCAGTTTAACTTCACCCTGCAACCGCAGTACGGCATCACTCCCAACCTCGAATACACCGGCATACGTTCGAGACCGACCGACCTGTTCGATGTTAACTTATCGAAGTTCTTCGAGATCACCGAACGGTTTAAGCTGCAGTTGCGAATCAATGCCTTCAATGTGCTCAATCACCCGCAGTTCGGTACTGTGTCTACGCCATATTCCGGAGAGTGGGATACTTCGCCCACGGATCCGAATTTCGGCACTTATAGCAAACTCGCCGGTTCCAATAGTCCCCGGAACGTGGAACTCGACCTAAAGCTGTTGTGGTAACGGCGTCTGTGCAGAAGGGAGGCGCAGTTTCGGAACCATAGCTCTTGGGTATCGTCACGGGCTACGCAAACAGAATAAGCAGCAACGGAGGCATTGCGGAACTTGTCGGCTCCGAACCCGACTTCACTGCCTTTCGGCGAAAGGTTCGACCAAATTATCAACGGCCGACGCGAGGACAATTGAATATCGCGGCACAATGGTGCCGTCGGGGGAACGCCGCCCGGCAACGAAAAGAGTCTGCCTGAGTTCAGACGACTGAGATACCAATTCCCGGATTCGTTCTAACGGGCATAAGCATATCGCTTGATCAGTGCCCAATACATTTCAGAAATGCTGGTAAGTTGCGGCGTAAATATAATGAATTCGCCACTTTTCTTCAATCATCGGTCCGAGTCGATAACTTGCTTTAGCCACCAACCCAAAGGTTCCTCATGGTGGGCTCCAATAAAGCAAGGACGCGCTGGTACACGGATTTGACGGTCAACTATATGAGAGGCGAGTGATGGAATGACAGTCGGAATCGCTTCCTATAAGCCCGGGCGCACGTCGCGCAGAAGTGGCGCACCTGAAGATCAGCGATATTGACAGCCAACGGATGGTCATTCATATCCGGGGCGGTAAGGGACGCAAGGACCGTGATGTCATGCTCAGCCCCAAGCTGCTCGATGCGCTGCGCGTCTACTGGCGCGGGCTGAAACGCAAACCCACCGACTGGCTGTTCCCCGGCAACCGATGGCATACGGCAAACTATCCTGTTACCACCAAGGTCCTCTGGACCGCCTGTCAGCAGGCCGCCGAACGCGCCGGTCTTGAGCACAAGCGCATCCATCCCCACACTCTGCGCCACTGCTTTGCCACTCATCTGCTCGAAGCCGGTGCCGACTTGCGAACCATCCAGATGCTGTTGGGGCATCGCGACCTGGAGGAAACCACGATCTATCTGCATCTCTCCCGGCGGCATCTCAGCGCTACCGGCAGTCCGCTGGATGCACTCCCGATCCGCGGAGAAGGAGAACAGACGCAGAACGCATGAACCGGCCACCTCTGGAGGTGGCCGACATCGTTCGCTGTGCAGGACAGCCCTTCATTGAACGCAGTCGCAAGTGGATCAACGGCCAACACGAAAAGGTGTTGCTCGCCATCACACGCTGCCGAACCGCCGCGCTGGGTGGACATCGCGATCAGTGCTCGGACTGCGGACATTCCGTCATCTCTTACAACTCGTGCCGCAACCGGCACTGCCCCAAGTGTCAGGGCAACGCTCGCCTGCGCTGGCTCCATGCGCGGGAACGCGAGTTGCTGTCCACCAGCTACGTGCACGTCGTCTTCACGCTGCCGCGGGAACTGGCTCCGCTCGCCTTGCAGAATAAACGGCTGATCTACAACCTACTGTTTCACGCCAGCGCTCAGACCTTGCTGGAGATCGCTCGCGATCCCCGTCACCTCGGTGCACAGATCGGTTTCTTCAGCGTGCTCCATACTTGGGACCAGCGACTGCAACATCATCCCCATGTCCACTGTGTGGTGGCCGCCGGCGGTCTCGCTCCTGACCGCTCCCGCTGGATCTCCTCGCGCCGATCCTTCTTTCTTCCCGTCAAAGTGCTCAGCCGTGTCTTCCGCGGCAAGTTTGTCTCCGGACTCAAGACCGCCTTTCAGACAGGCACACTCCAGTTCCATGGACATCTCTTACCGCTCGCGGAACCGCGTGCCTTCGCCTCGTGGCTGCGGTTACTGTTCCGTCACGATTGGGTCGTCTACTCCAAGCGGCCTTTCGGAGGACCGGAACATGTGCTGCGATATCTCGGTGCCTACACCCATCGCGTCGCCATTTCCAACAGCAGGTTGGTTGCTCTCTCCGAGGGCAACGTAACCTTTCGCTGGCGCGACTCCACTCACGGCAACAAGAAGAGGATCATGACTCTGACTGTCGATGAGTTCATGCGCCGCTTCCTGCTGCACTTGCTGCCGCGCGGCTTTATGCGCATTCGCAACTTCGGATTTCTCGCTAACCGGCAACGCGCCACCCTCCTGCCGCTCTGTTTCCAACTGCTTTATGGCTCGGAAGACACGCCCGCTCCAGCGCCATTGCCTTCCCTGGACCAGCCTCGCTCGCTCTGGAACTGTCCGGCTTGCGGCGGAACTATGCGCGTCGTCGAACGGCTCTCTGCCGCGCAACTCTTGCTCCGCTCTCCACCTCAGCCCGACCGGCGCGCAGCATGAACCTCGATCCGCATCCTCGGCTTCTGAGCGTGCTCCGGCACCCACAGAAAGTTCTTGTCTCATCGGGCGAGCAATGCCGCAGTCAGCCAACTTCTCAGCCTCTGCCCGCCACCTCAGCGCAAGCTACTCCCCTTGTTCCAGTCCCGGCAACGGTCAATCCTACTCAGCACAGCGGGTTCCTAAGTACTCCGGACCCGATCGGATCCATTCAAATCCCATAGACATTACCGGGGGCTTCCTTCAAGTCGCTGTATCTGGAGCGCCCGCCCGAGATCACGCAACCGCGACCGGTACTGCAGCGGGCGCTCCAGATACAGCCTAAGACTTCTGGCCCCCGATAACTTCCGGATTGCCCGTCACGCGCCGGGCAGGCAGGCTGCGAAAGGAGTTCCTCCTGCTATGATCGTCCGTCCAACGGAGCAACCATGCGCAGGCTCACCTTCTTTCTGTTTTTTCTGGCGTTATCAAACACGATCGTGCGCGCACAACAGTACGACCTGGTGCTCGAAGGTGGGCGTGTCATGGATCCCGAAACAGGCCTCGACGCCCTGCGCAACGTCGGCATCCATGACGGAAAGATCGTGCGCATCTCGTCCGAGGTGCTAAGTGGACGCCGTGTAATCCATGCCCACGGACTAGTGGTCGCTCCCGGCTTCATTGATCTTCACCAGCACGGCCAAGAGATGGAGAGTCAGCGCGTAAAAGCGCTCGATGGCGTAACCACGGCGCTCGAACTGGAAATCGGAGTGCCCGACGTTGCTCAGTTTCTCAAAGCGAAAGAAGGCCGGTCGCTCATTCACTATGGAACCTCAGCCAGCCATGTGGCGGCACGGGCCCTGGTATTCGGAGCGGCGCTGCCGCCCGGTGAAATCCTGCCGAAGAGCGGCCCCGCCACCGATCAGCCAGCCACACCCGAGCAGATCGAGGCTATGCGGCAACGCTTGCGTGCAGAGTTGGACGCCGGTGGCCTGGCTGTAGGGATGGGAATTCAGTACACACCGGGAGCGACTCGGCTGGAAGTGATAGACATGTTCCGTCTCGCGGCTGAACGGAGACTTCCCGTATACACGCACATGCGCAGCGCGGGCCGCGTCGAGCCCGGCTCGGCCATCGAGGCTACCAGTGAAGTCATCGGGGCAGCCGCCATCACAGGAGCTTCGCTGCACATCGTTCACATCAACAGCACCTGCGCGCGCGACGCCATGGAGTGTCTTGCCATGGTAGAAGGAGCGCGCGCCCGCGGCCTCGATGTCACCACCGAGGCCTATCCCTACACCGCGGGCATGACGTTCATTAACTCGGCGCTCTTCAACGCCGGCTGGCGCGATAAGTTTGGCATTGACTATAGCGACCTCGTACTGCCAAACACTGGCGAGCATTTAACCAAGGAGCGCTTTGACGAGCTGCATAACTCCGGTCTGCCCCAGTTGGTATTGGTCTTCTCCAATACACAGGAAATGGTGGATAAAGTGATTCCAAACCCCCTGGTGATGATCGCCAGTGATGGCATGCAAGGCCATCCGCGCAATGCCGGAACCTACTCGCGCGTGCTGGCCCAATATGTGCGCGAAAAGCAAACGATCACGCTGATGGATGCGCTGCGAAAGATGAGTCTCATGCCGGCGGAGATGCTCGAGCGTTCTACTCCCGCTGCACGGCAAAAAGGCAGACTGCAGGAGGGCTCTGACGCCGACATTGTTGTGTTCGACGCAGCGACTATCAGTGACCGATCGACCTTCGCCAAGCCGATGGAGCCGAGCGTGGGCGTTCACTATTTGGTGGTAAGTGGAACCGTTGTTGTCGACGAAGGCAAAATCGCGCCAGGTGTTTTTCCCGGCCGCGCATTGCTGGGGCCGGGAAGCAATGAGCGATGAGCGTTCCCCGACCAGTTACAGCCTGCTAGCTGAACGAGGCCGTTTGCGCCAACGGTAAAAGAACGGAATACCGAGAACAATCACTCCCAACCCCAGCGAGGAACGTACGGGCCGGATCATCCACAAGTTGGCCGTCAAAGCCATCGCGGCGGCCAAGAAAATGAGGGGCGTCCAGGGATATCCCCAGGCGCGGTAGGGCCGAACGAGGTTCGGCTCTCTTTGGCGTAAACGTATCAGGGCAATCGCCACTAACCCGAAAAAGATCCACACTGCAAAGACAAACAGTGAATAGAGTTCCTCGAACGTCCCCGTGAGCGCCAGCAGCGCGGCAATCGAGCCCAGGAAAACTAACGCGCCGGTGGGCGTACGAAGGGAAGGATGAAGACGCTCCGCGAAACGGAAGAACAAACCGTCGCGCGCCATAGCGTAGGGGATGCGAGCACCGGTCAAGACCACGACGTGCAGCGCCCCCAGAGCCGACACGGCCATGGCGACTGTGAGCCAAGCTGCGCCGCGCGAGCCACTCAACGATTGCACTACGTCCGACGCAACATGCTGAGACGCCGCCACCTGTGCGAATGGCAATACGTGAAAGTACACAACATTCGCCATCAGATACAGCCCACCTACAGTGAGCAACCCAAAGATAATGGCTCTGGGAATGTTCTTTTGCGGCTCGACGATCTCTTCCCCCAGATCGCCCAGATCGTTAAACCCGTTGTAGGCCCACATCGCAGGAACGAGCGCGGCCAGCAAGGCGCCAATCGTACCCCAGCTGAACGATGTTACCGCCGGCGCAGTCGATACGACGTGTTTTGTGCCGGACACTACACCTCCGACAACAATGACCACGATTGTGCCGATCTTGAGCGACGTCAGCAGTACCTGGATAGCGCCACCCATCCGCACACTGAAATAATTGACCGCTGTCACGAGCACCACGATCAACGCCGCAATCGGCTGGGCCGTCGTGAATGTGAATTCGTAACGCCCGAGGTGACTGCTGAACAGAGGCGTGGCCACACTGGGAAGCAAGAATCC
This sequence comes from uncultured Acidobacteriaceae bacterium, assembly GCA_963789875.1. Classification (GTDB taxonomy): domain Bacteria; phylum Acidobacteriota; class Terriglobia; order Terriglobales; family Acidobacteriaceae; genus Sulfotelmatobacter. The sequence goes on from CAWBMI010000006.1 coordinate 821,833, forward strand.
CAGAAACCGCACGAAACCCGCCGCCAGAGTGGCCATAGCGACTGGCCGCTCGAGAAACGAACTCATCCAGCCGAAAAGAAATCCCCAGAGAGGACCGATCCCCCTGCCAAGGTAGACGTAAGGCCCGCCGGCCTTAGGAAAAGCCGCACCGAGTTCGGCGTAGCAGAAGGCGCCCAAGAGCACGATGAGCAAGCCGAGGATCCAGGCGACCAACACTAGTGTGGCGGAGCCCACGGCGCGCGCCATGTCGCTCGCTACAAGAAACACCCCCGTCCCGATCGTGTCGCCAATCACGATGGCGATCGCCGACCCTAGACCCAGGCCACGAAGCAAATCACTTCGCTCGGAATCATGAGATGGATTATTAGCCAACATCGCGGAAGTCAGAGCGTACTAGCAGCCATGGAGATGGTCAACGATGGCGCAAGATCGATAGCGCCGATTCAGGTTTGCGCGATATGATCGAAGCCGCGATGGCAGCGCATAAATTCATGCTGGGCGAGTTTCCCTGGGACGAACGTTACCGCGTGCCTGGCATGGAAGACGTCCTTACTCCTGCGCTGGTGGTCTATCCGGAGATCGTGGCGTCAAACATTGCGAGGACTTTGCATCTGCTCGGAGGCAATCCGGATCGCTGGCGGCCGCACATCAAGACCGCCAAGCTGGCCTACACGCTTCGCATGCTGATCGACCGGGGTGTGCGGAATTTCAAGTGCGCAACCACGCTCGAACTGCTAGTAGCTTGCAACAGCGGAGCCGCTGACGTCCTTCTCGCCTACCCGGTGGTGGGAGCGAATGCACGGCGCGTGCTCGAAATAGCGAAGCAGTTCCCGCACGTCCGGATATCCGTCCTGGTCGAGAACGAAGAACAGGTGCGGCGGTGGCGAGGCAGCTCAGTCGACGTGTTTGTCGACATAAATCCGGGCATGAATCGAACAGGCGTCGAACAGGACGAGGCCGACAAAGTACTTCGGCTCGTGCGTGCTGTTGAAGAAGCGGAGCTAAAATTCTGCGGCCTGCACTACTATGACGGCCAGTACGGGGAGCTCGACGAGCCCGAACGGACCACAGCGGCGCACGCTGGCTATGATTGTTTGCTGAAACTTGTGAAGGCGATCCAGAACAGTGGGATGGACGTGCCAGAAGTCGTCACCGCAGGGACGCCGACCTTCCCCTGCTCTCTCGCATATAAAGGTTTTCACGGCGCAGGGTTCATCCACCGTGTTTCGCCCGGAACGATCGTTTATTGCGATGCCACAAGTCTGGCACAACTCCCCGCTGAGTACGGCTACGCGCCAGCGGCACTGGTACTAACACGTGTGGTCAGCCGGCCACACGACGGAATCATTACCTGCGACGCGGGTCACAAAGCTGTCTCGGCCGATGCTGGCGTGCCCACGTGCGTCGTCGCCGGACATTCGGAACTCACGCCTCTTGCGCCCAGTGAAGAGCATCTGCCAATGGCATTGAAACGCGAAACCGCATGTCCGCAGGTAGGCGAAGCGCTCTATCTCCTGCCGCGCCACGTCTGCCCCACGGTGAACAACTTTGATTCCGCGCTTCTCGTGCGGGAGGGCCAGATCACATTCGTAGAGAAAGTTACCGCGCGCGGGCGCGAAGCACCGCTGCTGCCCACGTTAGAGTTGGTCGAGCCTTCAGTGGGTCTCGCGGCTACCGAGCCAGTTTAGGCGAGACCGCCTATTGCGACAGGCGGGAATTCTACTTATTCCGGCGGCTCGCTTTCTTCTTTGTCTTCTTCTTTGCCCCAGGCGCTGGTCTCGTCTTCTTCACACTGTACGCAACGCAGTCGATTTCGATCAGCATACCTGGAGTGTGACCAAGATCGCTGCCTACTGTCGTGCGCGCCGGATACGGCGGCGAAAAACGTCGCGCGTAGACCGCGTTGTAGCGGGCGAACAAACTCGTATCGCTCAGGTGCACATGGACCTTCACCACATCGCGAAGAGAAGCTCCGTCCGCCTCGAGAATGGCAACCATGTTATCAATGGTCTGCTCCGCCTGCTGCTCAATGCCGTCCCCGACCAGCCCGCCATGGACCGGGTCGATCGGACCCGTCCCGCTAAGGAAGACGAAATCCCCGGCCCGCCATCCCTGGGAATAAGCTCCTCCCGGCGGTGCACCACGCTCAGCTTGAATCGCGTATTTTGCCATCTTCTCGTGTCTCCGTAGGTTACTTCTGTCGCGTCATCCCGCTGACTCCCGCCGTGAAAGGGCAGCTACCCAGGTTACATAGTAACGCCCGAAATGCCGGCAAAGAGGAAGTTTTACAGAAAACGGGCTGCGAGGAGATCCTCCGGATCCTTATCCTTCCGGTGGTCTCCTCGAAGCCGACTTATTGCCTAGAAAAAAGTCGGGTCCCCTCAGTTTAGTGCCGAAACGGCACGGGCGGTTCGCGCACAATGATTGATAGTGGCCGGTGGGATTCCGCGCATTCCGCCAGGACCGTGACGCGCAAACGTTCGTGCCAAGCGCGCTCAGCGAGTTCCTCGATGGCCCTTTCGCGGCTGCGGAATGTGTGCTCGCTGCGGACGGTCTCGTGCACGAAGCCCTCGAAGTCGCCGAAGTGGTCGAAGATCAGGCCGGCGACCTTGCCCGTGTACTCAGCCTCTGGTCTTCGGATAGCTTCGCCACCTGGACCGATGACTGGGCCGGTATAGCCTCCGAATGACGTGGTGATGGACCACAACCTGACTTCTAGTTACGAATCCGACAGCTTCTACGATCATGTGATCATCCTTCGCGATTGTCGCATCGTAAGAGAACAGCAGACCAATGCGCTCCAGCAGGATCCCCATCTTGAAATCGCGCCCCAGTCTTCTGCGCACACTCCAGCGAGTGGCGAACTGGCGCCACTGGTTAACCACTCTTATTTACTCCGGCCGGTGGTACGATCCCCTATGAAACAAATCGGCGCCTTCTTGCGGTCTCTCGGTGTGCTCCTGCTCGCCTCGCTGGTCTTCCAGGCCTGCAACGCGGTCAATCCGTTGTGCGGAAGCGCTCGGCCAGCCCCGATCATTGGATCCCTTTCCGCCACCACGATCACTCTGGCTGAAGTGCAGCAGGGTTTCGTTCTCAATGTGTATGGCGCCAAGTTTGTTTCGTCCTCCGTTGTCGTCATCAACGGAACCAAGCTGAGCACCGTGGTCACAAGCAGTACCCAGTTGCAGGTCACGATTACTTCCGCTTTGATCTCCGCGCCCGGAAGCGCCAGCGTGACGGTCAACACTCCCAGCGGGAACTCGGGAGATGTCGGCTGTAGCAGCGGTGGAACCAGCGACGCGCTCGTCTTGACGATTACCTAACGGAAGAGCGATTCAGTGCAATGCCAACTTTGGCTATATAAATAACTATGACCTTCCTGCGCCGCGTCGTAATGCTCTCTCGCAGCCGAAAGATTGGGCTGTATCCACAAGCCCGATGGGCGGTTTGTGGCTTTGGCGCGATTCAAGTGTCTGTGGCTTTGCTGGTGCTGTTGTCGCTGGGGCATCCATCGCCGGCCTTGGCGGCGAATTCCGACCTGGAGACTGTGCTGACTCGTTCGCGCCAGCGCATTGAAAAATTGGACTACCGCGTAACCGGAAGGCTCACACGCGTAGAAGGCGACGGCAAGCGCACCAGCTACAAGTTTGCCGCCAAGGCTCACTGGTTTCCCGATGGTCTGCGCGTGCTATGCGAGATCTCGGGGCCCGGCTCAGCGAAGACGAGCGTTCTTCTGCATATGACCGTGAGTGGGCACGTAACCATTGAGGCCGTACTTGCTGGCGAGAAGGCCGCCAGCGTGGTGCCATTCGAACGTTGGAACGACCCTCTCGTGGGAACAGATTTCTCCTATGAAGACATGGTAGAGAGCCAGTTCTTCTGGAAGCATCAGGAGCTCCTGCCGGCGGAGAAATACGGCGCTCGGGATTGCTTTGTGCTTAAGAGCGTTGCCGGCACTGAAGACCGGACCTACTATGGTTCGGTGACATCGTGGATTGACCGCAGCATTCTGTTCCCTGTGCATGTGGTGAAGACGCTTCGGGGATCGGGAGTGCAGAAGGAATTCATTTACTACGGGCTGCGGCAGGTCGGCGGCGCTTGGTCCGCGTCGCAAGTGGAGGCAAAGCTGCAGGGCAAGCCCGGCTCTTCGATTCTTGTAATCGAAGCCGGCTCACCAAACGCAAAGCTTGGGAGTAAGGACTTTAATATCGGCCAGTCCAGCGCTCAAAAAGAGAAGGTGAAATAAATCTCACCGCTTAGTGAGGCCCTTGCCTAATCTGTGTTGTCACTGGAGCATGCACGGTGCTTGCGGTCATGGGACGAGCCCCTTTTCAGACGTCGTTTGTTCAGAAAATGCTGGGCACCCATGTAAGCCAAAGGGCCACCAATTCCAATCGCCGGCGAGTTGCAAGAGTGCCGGCCCGACCACCATCCGCACAACCGTAGCGTCGATGAGCACCGCCACGGCGAGGGTAAAGCCCAGCATTTGGACGACCAGAAAGCTTCCCATGGTGAATGCGGTGAAGACGGCGATCATAATTGCCGCGGCGCTGGTGATGAGCCCAGCCGTCCGCGCGAGGCCCTCGATCACCGCTGATCTTTCGGATAGACCGCGCCGCCTTTCTTCGAGGACTCGGGTGACCAGGAAGACTTCATAGTCCATGCTCAATCCAAAGACGATAGCAAACGAGAGAATGGGCACGATCGGGTAGACGGAGCCGGTCGGTCCGTCGAGGCCAAAGAGTTTTCCACCGTAGCCTTCCTGAAAAACGAGAACTAACGCACCGAATGAAGCACCCACGGAGAGCAGATTGAGCAGAATCGCTTTGACAGCCGCAAATAGACAACGTAATCCGATCAGGAGCGCCAAAAAGCTCCCCAATATGACGCCCAGGACCACCCTTGGCAATCGCTCTTTTACTACCGAGTCATAGTCTGCTTCGAAGGCCGGAACGCCACCGACGCGCAGCACAGCGCCGGGCACCCCGGTTATCGCCGCGACATCGGAGGAGCGCACCTCTCGCACCCATCGTATCTGTTGGTTGGGTGTAAGAGTGGAGGTGGGCAGCAACTCAATCAAGGTAGCCTGGCCATCGTTGCGAAGAAAACTCTTGCGGATTGGCTCGGGGACATCGTCGAGAGCGCCCGCAGTGTCGGACATTCCCGCGAGGGTCGGAAGAGATAACACCTCTTCCGCTCTAGGATCGCTCTGGAAGCGCTGTGTCAATCGGGTGGCGGCAAGCCAGCCAGCCGGCGAGAGCGGCGGTGTCTGCGGCGGCAACTCCAAAATCACCCGGAGGGACTGAACAATACCTGACCGGCCCATCTTCTGAAGCGTGTGCAGTGCTTGCACCGACTCGGCTGCGGCCGGGAGCGAGTGACGGTCAGGAACCCCGGGAGAGATTCTCCGCGCCTGGAATGCAAGGATCAGTAGGGGAATCCCGGCAATAAGCAGAGCCGTCCGGGGCCGGCGGGTTACGATGGTGCCCCACCGCACCCACCGCTCGCTCGCCGCGCAGAGGCTCTCCCGCGTTTTGAATTGTCTGGCTGGACGACGCACTCCAGCGGCATCGATGCGATGCCCTAGCAGACCAAGCACCCAAGGCAGAATGAATGTACACAGCATGACACTCAAAACGGTTACCAGCAGGCCAGCTACGCCGATGGAGCGCAGTTCGCTGATGGGCACAGTCAGCAGCGCTGAAAATCCGATTGCAACCGTCGTGGCCGAGATTATCAGTGTCCGCCCCGCTTGCCTGGCAGCAATATCGGCAGCGCAGCCGGCGTCACATCCTTCGGCTAGCGCTTCGCGAAACCGGCTCACCATCAGCAATCCATAGTCGATGCCCAAGCCAAGGCCGAGCATCGTTGCCAGATTCTGCACCAGAATCGACAGCTGCAGATAATGCGCGAGGAGCGCAGCCGCACCCATCGCCATCGAGATCGAGAGTACTCCAACTCCCAGCGGCAAGAGCGCGGCCACAAGACTGCCGAAAGCCAGCAACAGCAGCAAGAGGGTCACCGGCATCGCTCGTTCCTCGGCATGGGTGACGTCATCTGCGCTCACCTTGCGAAGATCGAAATTCAGTGGCGTTTCACCCGTAATCTCCAATTTGACGTGGGGATATTGCGATCGAAGCTGACCTTCAAGCGAGTCTGTTCTAGCCCGCAGTTTTGGGATCAAGGCTTCGATACTTTCATCGTGCGGATCTAACCCGACGATGATCAACGCCCCGCCATTGTTTCCGGTGAACAGAGGGTCTGGCCAATCCAGACTCGAGACGGCACCCGACACTCCTGGCACACTACGCAATGAACTGGTTAAGAGCCCCAACGCCTCTGAGCCTTTGGCTGAATCCGGATCGGGGATACCGGTGATCACCAGAACCAGGCGGTGGGCATAGGGAGACTGGAAACGCTGCGCCAGCTCCAGATCAACTTTTTCGGATTCCCCGCCCTTAATGTGAACAATGGTTTCCAGGCGACGTTCGACTTTGTAGGAAAAGGGCAGCAACGCAAGAGCCATGACAAACCCCGACATCGCCAACCAGAATCGGCGGCGACCGGCATCATGGCTAGTATTCAAGCTTGGCTTGATCTGAACGGTGTTCTGGGTCATTGTGTGCGCCAAGCCAAAAAACCTCACTCCAGGTGAAAACTTCTGGTGACGGACTTGCCCGAGCGGTCAATTAAATGGCGCGGGCGGCATTCCGGCCACTGTTAGTTGTGCGAATCACCGATTCAGTTGTGCGAGTCACCCGATCTTGCCTTTTAGATCTTGCATGACCAGCCTCTGTAGCCTCAATGGTATCTGCCGACAGGTTTGGCGCAGCAGTTAATGATCGCCGCCACGAATCAGGAGGCATTTTAATCCCCGTAGATTCATGAGTATACTCGCTTCGAAGCGGCTGCAAAATTACTGAAGTTGAAAGGCTCTTTGACCAGAAGTTTTTGAGGCCGTCCCAAAGTTGTGGTTTGCGATTTTGCAACCGGAACAGGCCGGAAGAATCTTCTGTCCGGAAGGTCCCGAGAAAAGTCCCCGTGCAGCGCCTCGACTGAACAGGCCGACGGAAAAGAAGTGGCGAAGCAGCTATTGAGGCACTACACGGGGCAATATGACTCTGACCGCGCAACCTCGATGTCCCGATCGGTTTGCTAGTTCGAGGAATCCGCCATGAGCCTCGGAAATTTGACGCGAGAGTAAGAGACCGATGCCGCTGCCGCTTGGTTTCGTGGTATAGAACGGAACGAATACATTGCTGGGATTCATCAATCCAGGCCCGCTGTCCTCGATGGTGAGAGTCAGGTCCTTATTTGTCACCTGCCATGTGCAGACTACTTGTGGGCCGAATTCGCCAGAGGGGCGAGTCTGCGATCCGTTCGAATTCTCTGCAGATACCTGGGGTTCAAGTACAGCTTCCGCCGCGTTTCGCAAAAGGTTAATGAGCATTTGCTCGATCTGATCGGGGTCTACCATCAAATTAGCTTCGGGCCCAGGATTTACAGTGACCTGGACGCGAGTTTCCAGGGCAGCAACACGCTTTACCAAAGCCGATATTGAACACTGTTGCAAAACCGGAGGTGGCATCTGCGCCAACTGACGATAGGCTTGCAGAAAACGGTTTAACGAGGCGGCCCGAGTTTCGATAATACTCAGGCCGCGTTCAAAGTCCTGGCGCAGATCGGGCTCAACATCCATGGTAGAAAGCCGCGTGTTCAGGCTACCAGCGATGGACTTGATGGGCGCGAGAGAATTGTTCAACTCGTGACCCATCACCCGGATCAGGTTTTGCCATGTCCGCCGTTCCTCCTGGCGCAGAGCGCGGCTGACATCAGAAAGCACGAGCAACGTATGCGGCACACCCTGCTGCCGAAACGAACTCCTTCGAACGAGCCAGCGCCCATCGCCGGTGAAGGGTAGGGAGGCGAGAGTCTCGTTTTCGCAAGTGAGAGCATTCTGTAGTTCCAGTTCGGCGGCGGTTTTGCCAAGCAATTTAGCGGAAGACTGTCGCAGGAGATTTTCTCCCGCAGAGTTGACAAGGCGCAGCCTATCCCCGGGCTCAAAAGCGAATATGGGAACGTCCACCTCTTCTACAACGCGCTGCAACAGAGCCGTCGCCTCGAGGGCTCCAGTGCGGTGTTGAGCGAGCAAATCAGCCAGCATGTTCACTTCGAGCGAGACTTCACCCAGAGCATCGTTTGGAACTGCCGCTCGCGCTCGAAAAGAATAATCCTCTTCGCGCAGAGCGCCTACAACATTGGCCAGGGTTTGCAGGGGACGAATAATGTGGTCGAGCAGAGCAGCACCGACGAGCAGAGTTAGAAAAACCTCGGCCACGAGCAGCGACCACTTTAATTGCAACGCCCAAGGTTGCAGCCAAATCAAGATTCCACTCACGAGGACCCCTGGGGCTGCCAGTAATATGATGAGTCGGATAATTCGGACCGAGAAAGAAGACCGTTGCTGTTCCTGTGAGTCGCGTTTGCTGGAATTTATCGCGCCTGGGCTAGAGCCCATACTTTTCCATCCGCCGGTACAAGGCGCCGCGGCTCAGGCCCAGCGCTTCCGCCGCCTGGCTCACATTGCCCTGAAAGCGCTGCAGCGCTTTGCGAATTAGGATAGTCTCTACGGACTCAAGACTCAATTCCTCTAAATTCTGCGCCTGCGGGCGCGACACGCCCAAGCCCAGATCGGCGGGCTGAATTTGATCCGAACGGCACATCAGAACTGCGCGCTCCAAGGTGTGCTCTAATTCCCGGACGTTGCCCGGCCAGGAGTATTGCCTGAGGGTCTGCAGGGCCAATGGATCGAGGCCATGCGCTGGCCGGCGATAGCGCGAAGCGTAATTTGATAGAAAATGCACGGCGAGCGCAGCAATGTCCTCGCGACGCTCGCGCAACGGAGGCAAGTGGATTTCTACCGTATTCAGGCGGAAGAGCAGATCCTCGCGAAACTGTCCCGCCCGGCATGCGGCCGGGAGGTCGGTATTTGTGGCCGAGATCAGGCGGACGTCGATTCTCTTGCTTCGGGATGAACCTACTCGTTCGATTTCCCCTGACTCCACGACGCGCAGCAACTTGGCCTGCTGGCGTGGAGGCAGGTTGCCGATTTCGTCGAGGAAAATCGTTCCCCCATCGGCCAGTTCGAAGCGCCCCATGCGGTCGGTACGAGCGTCAGTAAAGGCACCTTTCACGTGCCCGAACAATTCGCTTTCGAAAACGCCTTCGGCCAAGCCGCCGGTGTTTACTGCAATCATAGGGCGGGAAGCCCGCAGGGAAAGGGCATGGATGGTATGAGCGGCAACTTCTTTTCCGGTGCCGTGCTCGCCGGTAATAAGCACGTTCGCGTCCGACGGGGCAATGCGCGCGATCGCTTCCAGTACGGCTGACATGGAGGGCGCAGTGGCGATGAATTCGTGGCGTCCCTGAGCGGTCAGTAGTCGGTTCTCCGCGGCTAATCGTTCGGCCTGTTGCAAAAGGCGATGGAGTTCGACCTGCGTACGCAAAATGGAAAGCAGACGCTCATTTTCCCAGGGTTTCTGGATGAAATCACGCGCCCCCCGCCGCATTGCCTCAACCGCAAGCTCCACGTTACCCCACGCCGTCATAACGATCACCGGAAGAGTACCGTCAATCGCGACCATGTGGGAAAGCAGATCGAGTCCTTCGGCCCCAGAGGTGGTGTCTCGTGTGTAGTTGAGATCGATGAGCGCTGCATCATATGCTGCGCTGGCTAAAGCTTCTCCTACCAGCGCAGGAGATCGAATCCCATCTACCCTATAACCTTGAGGCTTGAGCAGGAGTTCCAAAGCCTCGAGAATATCGGGCTGATCGTCAGCCGCAAGTATCCGCGGAGCAGTGGAATTCTTCGCAGGTACTCGTGAAATGCCGGTTTCTCGCGGCTTGGCCGATGTTGGCATGGCTTAGGGACCGGGATTGCTGACGGTGCCTGCTATCGCATCCTCGATCTTGATTCCATTATGTTCCAAAGTACTGCCGGTGGCACGGTCAAGTTCCACTTTCGCCTTTTCGTAGACTGTCATGGCCGTGGCGAGAGCCAGTTCGCTAACAGCCAGATCGCGTTGGGCGGTCATGGTCTGGAAAGTCGAACCTGCGCCTAGCGTTTGTTCCTGCTGTGTGATTTCGAAGGTGCGTTGGGCGAGGTCTCGCGCTTTACGGGCGGCATCGACACGAGCGGCAGTTTGTTCGAGTGCGTATTGAGCGTTGCGAACTTCTATCCGGATCTGCTTCCTCAGTTGCTCGCGGCGTAACTCGGCTTGACGATATTCCAGTTCGGAGCGGTATTGGTCAGATTTGGCGACGCGATTTCGGAGGGGAATGTTGAGATTCAGCCCGACATAGTAATCGGGGGAGGAATTGTTAAATGTATTCTGGAGCGAGCCAGAGAAATCAATCGGAACCGTTGATGTATTCGGAAATCCAGGATTGTTATAAACCGGATTTAGAGGTCCAGCCAATCCTGAACCTCCGTAGAATCCTACGAGGGAGAGCGAAGGCAATAGCGCGTTCTTAGCGGCTTTGTTGCTGATCTGGCGGTTGACTAGGTCGATGTCGGACTGCGCGAGCTCAGCACGGTCGTGCAGCGCCTGCGCGATTAGATCCTGCACTCCCTGAGTGATGGGTACCGCGGCGGATTCCGTCCGGTCCGTAGGAACGACGGGCATAGTTTCGAGCACAGGATCGTCCAAACTCTTGGTCAAAGCGTTCTTAACCAGCAATTCCTGTAGCTGTAGCGAAGTTCGGGCTACTGTCAGGTCCTGATCGCGCCTTGAAACCTCGGCTTCGGCGCGCATGAGATCCATGGCGGGAATGCTCTCCAGTTGGAGTTGTTTCTTTGCGGTGTCGAATGACTGCTGTGCGAAAGCCAGCGACTTCTGACTTACTCTCGCCTGTTCGTAGGCATTCACTAAGTCCCAATAAATGTTTTCGATCTGCGTGACTGTACTAACGACTTGGGCTTTGAACCCAATATCAGAAATCCTTCTGTTGTTATTCGCAATCCGCAGATAGCGAAGATTGGGGCCGAGGCCAAACCCGGCAAGCAACTGTTGCTGGAAAGAAACACGGTACATCGAAGTTAGGGCAGGGGACAAATTGATAAAAGGACTGTTCGTCGTCTGGCGGTTGTTGTTGAACTGTACGGAAAAGGTGGTGCCAGTTGGAAGTGCCTGCGAGTAGCCAACATTCGCTTGTCCGGTATTGAGCTGGAGCGACGGGGTGCCGTAAATGTCCAGGCTGGCGAGAGGGGTAGTCTGATGCTCGGCTCCCACAGAGCCGGTGATCACGGGATCGTAAGAAGCGATAGCGGTCCCGGTGCCCAAGGTGGACTGCACCAGGCCGGATGCTCCAGCACCCGCACCGCCTGCGCCGCTGGTGGTGCCTCCAGCGCCCGCGCCGGGAGCTCCAGCGCCGAAGCCGCCGACTCCGCCCCCTGGAGTTCCCTGTACTACGCCGGTGTTTACGCCCCGAAAGACTCCGCCGGCTTTTGTCCGGAGAACGTCCATGTTGGCAATGGGCAGGTTATATCGCGCAATCGCCAGATCCAGGTTGTTTTCCAAGGCAAGCCGAATCGCGTCGCTAAGGGATAAATAGAGCTTGCCGTCGCGAATCAGCCGGCCCAGCAGAGAAGAGTTTGTCAGCCGCGGTTCAGGCACCTCGCTTGCCGAGTAAGCGTCGAAAGGGTTGTGCGACTTCGGTATATCGAAGGAAATAGATTCGTCGGTCTGAGCGAATGCAATCGCGGTGAGGCTCATGAGGATCCAAGCCAAGCCCAACCGCTGCAGGAGTAGTGGGGCGGTCGGCAAAGGGAACTTCACGCGTGCACATCCGCCATGAGTTTTCTCAGTTCTTCTTCCGCGATCACCTTGCCGTCGAAGAGATGCACTTCGCGTTGCGCGTGCTTGGCAAAACGAGAATCGTGCGTCACCATGCAAATGGTGGCTCCATCGTGATGCAGGTTCTGCAACAGGTCCATCACGGCCTCGCCATTGCGGGAGTCGAGATTTCCGGTCGGTTCGTCCGCCAGCAGGATCGCCGGATGTCCGGCGAGTGCGCGGGCTACGGCGACGCGTTGTTGTTGTCCGCCAGAAAGCTGGGCAGGGTAGTGACTCACGCGATGCGCCATATCCACGCGTTCCAATGATTCGAGGACTCGCCTCTTGCGCTCGGCGGCCGGCATTTTTTGACGGTAGGTAAGCGGCAACTCGACATTTTCGTAGACCGTGAGGTCGCCGATTAGATTGAAGCTCTGGAAGATGAATCCGATTTCCTGGTTACGAATGCGGGAGCGTTGGGCAAAATCCAAGCTGTCGACTGGCTGGTTATTAAGGTTGTAGCTGCCGCTGGTGGGGGTGTCCAGCAGACCAATGATGGAGAGCAGCGTGGACTTGCCGCATCCCGACGGACCCGACATAGCCACGTATTCGCCTTTGTGGATTACCAAATGGATGCCGGAGAGGGCGTGAGTTTCAACTTCATCGGTGTAGAAGATTTTCGTGAGGTTTTCGATCTGAATAAGCGGTTGTTCTGCTGTGGTCATGGCATCTGCCTCTATAGTTGACTTTACTCAAGCCGAATGCGGTCGGTGTTGTCGGAGCGCGACATATCAGACAGAATGACAATGTCGCCTTCACGCAATCCTTCCAGGATCTGAATCGAGTTCACCGAGGCGCGGCCGACTTTCACCGGAACACGAACCGCCCCTTTGGCGTCGGAATCAAGCTTGAACAAACTGATGGTGCTGTTCTCCTGACCGAATGCTGGCCGGCCAACGTACAAAGCATCGTTGATACGCTCCAAGTCGATCGTCCCGTCAACGCTCAGATCGGGCCGCGCTCCCTTCGGAAGCTCCCCTGTAAGGTTCACATCCACAGTGACGGTTCCATTCTGAACGCCAGGATCGACGCGCATCACAGTGCCGGAAGCAGTTCCGTTGTGCGTGTCGACCAGTGCCGGTTGGCCGGTCTGAACGTCGCGCGCCTGCGTCTCAGGAATCTTCAGCGCCGCAATCAAATGGTTTGGTTGAACGACCTTCGCCAGCATCGTCCCGGGTAAGACGTGCTGTCCCACCTGTAATGGCAAGTCGACAAGTACGCCCTCGATACCGGCGCGAACCTTTAGCGCCTCCAATTGCCTCTGCTTGAGCTCGGCAAGAGCGCGATTCTGGTCCACCTTGGCCTGCTGTTCTGCAAGTTGCGACGCAATCGCCTTCTGATTGATGTCCAGTCGTTCGTCCTCGATGTGGTTTCGCGTAGTAAGTTCGTCAGCCTTACTCCTCGAAGTCTTATATGCGAGTCCGGAGATCACACCGAGATCGTAGAGAGCTTTGTCTGTATCAGCCTGCAGCTTAGCGCCGGTGTAGTCTGCGTTTACTGTTGCGGCACCGGCTTTCTGGTTCATCAAGTCGCTCTGCAGCTTAACTCGCCGGCTTTCGTACTCAGCTTCAGCGGCCCTCAATTGCAGTTTGGCATCGAGTGCAGCCTGCTCCAGCGGGGGGTTGCTCATTTCCAGTAAAATCGTTTGTGCCTGCACCTGAGAACCTGGAAGCATGCGAATGCGGACCACAGTAGCCTCCGTCTCCGCGGGTATTTGACGAATGAACTCCTGGCTCGGAATCAGGGAGCCGAGACCTCGAACCTGGCGAAGCATGGAACCGCGCTTCACGGTGTCCGTCCACACGGTACTCCGCTCTACTCCGGGCGCAGCAGGCTTCAGACGTGAGACGCCGAAGGCGACACCTATCAGTAGGACTCCGCCGATAGCTATTAGAGCAACATTGCGACGGCGTTTCTGAAGTTTAAATTCCGGCCGAACGATGTCCATTGTGGTCAGCCGTTGCACGTGTTAGGCCTTACGGTGCCGCGATCTATCCCGTTCGGAAGCTTGCAGATACACTTTCGAGAAATTCTATTCAAATCACAATGTGTCCGCAAATAGAGTCATATGTCCATAACCGGACAACTCACCATCTATGGGTGTACCAGGTACTGGCGGCATTAGTAAGAAAAACGCATGATCAACGATAAAAGCATCTCGCTCACATTCTGGACGACAGCGCATATATTGTAGTTGTCGCAACCTTTGATTATTGTACTAACGAGTAGTGTATTAACGTCGGTTAGAGAGTGCTTGTAATGTTGACACCGATAATGATTGTGTCTTAGTACAGCATGTAACTATAATGTATCGGCTCGTTGTATCAGCTGCCAACTAACAGCTTGATGAGGTGTCGCGGAATGAGTACACAACCAAGTACAATCGCATCTCAATCTGTCGTGCCTCGCTTTGAGATTCGCTCCGGATCGCTGTTGTTGTCACTGTTAACCTGGCTCTTAATCATCCTGCTGATAGCGGCGGCAGTCGGTGCGTTGAAGCCACCAAACCCCCTTGCAGCAACTGCGCCTCCCGGAGAGTTTTCTGCAGAGCGAGCGATGGCTCATGTGCGCGTAATTGCGCGCACACCGCACCCTATCGGGTCAGACGCAAACAACGCGGTCAAAGAATATTTGATGGCGCAACTTTCCGGGCTGGGCTTGAATCCGCAGGTGTTTTCTGCGATCGGCGTATACCAGGGAGGCAGAAATATCAGCGTTGGCGAGACTCGTGACGTCATCGGGCGACTTCCGGGAACTGCAAGCTCTCGTGCCATTGTGCTAATGGCCCACTATGACTCGGTCTATCGAGCAGCTGGCGCTGCTGACGACGGTGCTGGGGTAGCCGCTATTTTGGAAACTATCCGCGCGCTGCGGAACGGCCCTCCACTGAAGAACGATCTGATTGTGCTTTTTACCGACGGCGAAGAACCAGGGCTGCTGGGTGCCGAGGCATTTGCAAGTTCCCATCCGTGGATGAAAGACGTAGGACTTGTCCTCAACTTTGAAGCCCGGGGTAATAGCGGGGTGTCGCTACTTTTCGAAACCGGCATAAACAACCGCTCAGTAATCGAAGGAGTGGCAAAGGCCGCGCCATGTCCAACCGCTTCTTCTCTTTTTTATGCCCTTTATAAATTGCTGCCAAACGATACGGACTTTACCGTTTTCCGCGCGCAAAGAATTCCAGGTTTGAACTTTGCCTTCGGAGAGAATCTTGAAGCCTACCACTCGCGCCTTGATATAGCGGAAGGCCTTAGTGCCGCATCTCTGCAGCATCAGGGATCCTATGCTTTTAGCTTGGCCAGGCAATTTGGCCAGACGGACCTGACCCAAGTTGGACAACATGCCGGCGACGACATCTTTTTCGACTGGTTTGGGGGAAAGATGATCGCTTACAGGCAAAGTTGGGTTGTACCGGGCGAGATTGTAACGACCATCCTGGTCGTACTGGCCGTTCTGTTGAGCGTCCGGAAAAAGAAGCTAACCCTGAGGAAAGTTCTACTCGCCGTACTCGCCGTACTTTCCATCTTTCTGTTTGTTCCGGCGGCGCTGTCAGCGGCGGGGTGGCTAGTGTTACGGCTTTTGGCAGGGCATTTTATCATGGGCGATTCGCCCGCCAATTCCTGGCTGTTAGTGGGGTTGGCTTTAGTCGGTGGATCTGCTGGGGTGCTTTCCCTTGCCGTCCTTCGCAAAAGGTTTTCTGTTCAGGAGCTGTCTTTTGCTTCTTTGATTATGACTTGCGTCCTGAGCTGGGCGATTGCGTTGGTACTTCCCGCCGGGAGTTATCTGCTCTTTTGGCCACTTGTATTTATGGCGCTGGGATTCTGCGCAATCGCGGCGCTGGATATGGGATCGAAGACAAATGCGCTGAGCTGGGCGTGCATTCCGGGTACGGCAGTGGCCGTTTTGCTGTTCGCACCGATTGTGTATCTGCTTTATATATTTCTCACTCTGCAAATAATCACCATGGCGGCAGTGGGGTTGATTATTGGTTTATTCTTTGTGATATGCACTCCGCTTCTGAATGTCGCACTTCCGCGTGAGAAGCCGCATGTTATTGTCTTACTTCTATTAGGCGGTGCTGTAATCTGCGTTATCACAGGAGTCAAGCAGTCGCACTCCAGTGCTCAATATCCGCGGCAGGACAACATTGTTTACAGTCTCAATTCGGACCGGCACGCGGCGGCTTGGCTTAGTTACGATCATTTGCCAGACAGCTGGACGTCCCAGTTCATTCCTGACGCGAACCAGCATCCGCAGCCAATGCCGGACTACCTCGCTGGATTGCAGCGGCCTGTCTTGTCCGCTCCTGCGTCCGTACTCAATCTTGCACCTCCTGTCGCCGAATTCAAGGCAAATGAGATCGTGGATAATGTGCGCAGAATCAAGATGAGCATCCGGTCGCAAAGAAATGCACTTAGAATTGATCTGGGCTTCGACCAGGGCTTGCGGCCAATGAAAATCACAATCGCAGGAAGAGAGGTTGTTCCCGTCCAGAATTCCCAGGGCCTCACGGTAAGTCTATTTGGGCCGTTCCTTACTGGAGCCGATGTTGAGCTTACCTATGCGGCCCAGTCCAAGGTCGCCTTTTGGTTAATGGACCGTTCCTACGGCTTGCCCGAAGTGGGCGCTCGCGCCCGGCCGCAAAAGCTTATGGCAGGCGAAGGCAGCGATCAAACTATAGTGTGTAGGAGATTCCAGTTATAGCCACAGCTACTGGCAGTAGTGCGGTTGCAGTTAGCTGTGCAGGGTGGTTCCGCGCGGCGCCAGATTTGTGACCACGGGGAGTCAGCTGAGATCATCAAAGCCTCGGATGAGCGGATGCTCATGATTATGGGGCTGGAGTCGGTTTCCGGGTCGGAGACACAAACGAGTCTCGTAGCCAGCCGCGAGTGCTGCGTCGAGTTCCGCAACTACGTCGGAGACAAAGAGGATATTGTCTGAAGCGTCTCCTAGTGTCGCTGCGATATGCGCGTAACTTAGGGGAAGTTGCTTTGCGCCGACGGCGGTGTCGAAGTATTGGTCAATATAGTTAGTGAGGTCGCCACTTTCAGTGTGCGAAAACAGATCTTTCTGCGCCAGGACGCTGCCGGAAGAGAATATCGCAACTGTGCTTCCAGCGCGATGCCAGCGCTCAAGTGCCGGTGGGACGTCCGGGAAGACTACGCTGCGTAGCTCTTTGCGGCTATAGCCTTCAGTCCAGATACGTCCTTGCAGCCACTTCAAGACCGTAGACTTACGGTCCAGATCCATCAGCCACAAAGCATATCGCTCGGCCGACTCAAGCTTCCGTTCCTCATTCCAAGCCGGGGGTACTGCGTCACTTTGCCACTCTGCCCCATGCGCCTCTCGCAGTAGGCGGAGTTGTGTTTGCACTTCGGGATTACCAATGTGGGCCCGCAAAAACACGCCCATGTTGGTGCGGGCATAGGGAAAGAGCACATCGTATACAAAACTAATGGGCGTGGTCGTGCCCTCTACGTCTAAGAGAACGGCGCGCGGCAATTTCGAATTAGTCTGCAGGGAGAGATTGCTTCAGGTATGCGGCCCCGAAGCACGCCGGCTGATAATTCTGATCAACTTTGCTATCGGTGTACTTTGGCGTCCAACCTGCGGGGTCTTGGAAAAGCCGGATGACACGAATACGCCGCTCGGCGCACAGATCGAACCAGTGCCAGGTGCCAGTAGGTACGCGTATCAAATCGCCGGGCTCAACCTCAAGCGCCAACACTCGCCCTTGCTGGGGATGAAAGTAGAAAACGCCCCGACCAGCGATAGTGAACCGCACCTCGTCTTCATCGTGCCAATGCTCGCAGCTGAACTTAGCGAGCATCGCGTCCAACCCGGGCGTGTCCGGCTTGACGTCGATTACATCAGCGGTTACATACCCGCCTCGTTGCTTAAGAGTTTCGATCTCGTCGCGGTAAGCGTCCAGAATCTCTTCTGCAGGGGCCTCCGGGGGCACGTAGTGCGATGGTTTCCAACGCTCGTATTCGACTCCGACTAGCGCCAAATGCAAGGTAATCAATTCAGACGTGGTAATCGTCAAGTGTTCATCAGGAATTCTCAGGACTGCCATACTGTCTCCGTCTAAGTTGCCAATTCAGGCTTGCGCGAGACTTCCGTCGACGCAATCGTACCAACTACTTCCATGAGGAATTCAATCGCCTCCAGATGTCGGTTGGCTTCCTCCAGATCGCAGCCCCATGAGTAGAGTCCGTGTCCGCGGATCAGTATTCCGTGCACGCCAGCATGGCGCCTAAGGGCGTCCGTCATTGTCTGCTGCAATTCGAGCATGTTTTGCGAATTGTCAACAATCGGGATCCACTCGCGATGCTCATGGCTTCTTACGCCAGCCAGTGCTTTCAGCATTTCGTACCCGCTGATGGTAATCCCGCCATCCCGAAAATGGAGCTGCGAAAGCGTGGTGCTCCACACAGAATGCGTGTGCAAAACGGCCGCTGCGCCCGTCGCCTTTACGATCGCAACGTGGAGACGCCACTCAGCCGAGGGCGATCCAGAACCTGCGTGCACCGCGCCATTAGCGTCGAGCAAGACAAACTGGTCGCTAGTTAAACGCCCCTTGTGGAATCCGCTGGCAGTGATTGCAAGTTGTAGGGGTTCGCGGCTAACGACGATACTTAAATTTCCGCTCGTTGCTAACAGCCAGCCGCGCGAGTACAACACGCGCCCGAGTTCCGCGAGGCGATTTGCAGCAGTACCGAAATCGTCCACCGTCATCGGTTGCATCGTCTCTTTGAAAGAAGCTGCCATGAGACTAGAGTGAATCATCGGTCAAGGTGGTAGTCCACGAACCGGCTTGACTCACTCACCAAACGATACTCTATCTAGCCGTAGAAGTGTGCGTCAAGTTGTTTGCATGAGATGCTTAACTACCAAGCTAATAAAAGCTATAGCGAAAGATTCGCAACATCCGCGCCGCTATAGTCCGTTAAGAGGCGCAATCCTATTGCCCGCAGCAGACGATTGTCGCCCCCGGACAAAGCAAGAACTAAGAGCAAAGGATGCCAGAGCTGCTGCGTAATGACTCGGCGCATCGTAGAACAAAAAATGGTTGGCATTCGGTATTTCGACAACCGTGCAGTCGGACTCTCGGAGTCGGTGAAGGTAAGAGAGGTGTCGGTTCTCTGAACCATACATAAAGCATTTTGGGATCGGAAGACCCATAAAGCGTTGCAGCAGGTTGCCTTCATCCGAGTATTCGACAGTTTGGAACGCGCAGTCATAGTAGGCCCGTGGGCTAGCTTTCGCCAGCACATCCAAATGCCGTGCAAATCCCCTGCCTCTTCTGGCGGCGATGGCTCTTTTGATTTGAGGGAATATTACGCGCTCGAAATGCAGGTAAGGATGAGAAATTACATTTCGACTGAACATGCAATCTTCAGGCGCTAGATTGCCTTCCACATTTACGAATCCAGCTGTTCGGTCGGGATGTCGCTCTGCGTATAAAAGCCCCACCAAGCCGCCGAGACTGCCGCCTACGAGCAGAAAGTCATCGAGTCCCAGGTTGTCCACAAAGGCCTCAATTAGAGTCACAAGGCCATCGATATTTAACGGATACTGTTCATCGTATGGTGATTCTCCACAGCCAGGATGGTCTACGGAGAGGAGGCGAAAGTCCCGAAGTACGGAAGCCGCAGTCATTTCCGCGAAGTCGGCTTTCGAGCAACCTAGTCCATGAATATAGAGGATAACGGGCCCCGATCCGTGCCGGTCAAAGTAACGCAAGATGTAGGGCTTTCCCGCGGCCACGGCCGTCGTCTCCGATAGGTATACTGTTTCCTCTGCCATATCAGATGCCTTCAATGCGGCAGTTTATCCGACGTACCGCAAAACAGATGCACTCACGACATGCGACGACCACCCGGTAAGCATCAGGTGGTCGTTCGGAGCTAGAGTATGTTTCGTTGAGTAGTTTTTTAGGCTGATCAAGTTGTCGCAGGAATGCAAATGGCCATATTCGGCGACATCATCATCATAAACCTTGTCCAGAGGCACGCCGGCAGCCTGCGCCATGAAGTTGAGATGTTCCAAGCTGGCATTGGTTCCGAAAAATGCTCGCATAGCTTTGGCCTGTACTCCGGACTTCTCGCATACTCGTTTGCTGAGTTCTCGCAGATCCAGCAAACCGCCGTACGTTTGATTAACATTGCCTGTGCGTCCCATACTGCCTAAGTAAGTATCAATCATGCTCTCACTCGCGCACATTTCGAAGTGCCCGCTCTCTGCAGAAACAATGCAAGATGCTGCTCCATCGCTGAACACTGTATTGGCTTGAGGGCCGACTCTGTTCGATCGTTTTTTCCCGAAGACGATTACGAGCGCCTTCCTCGCCGGATCATTGCTCAAGTCGCGTGCAATCTGAAACGCTTCGCCACAAGCGCTGCAGGCCTGCAAAGTCAAGCCGATAATGCGCGTCTTGACAAATCCGGCGGTATGGAGGGCAGCAAAAAGTGCAGTTTCATCATCATCGGTCACCAGACCATCGGAATTGGAGCTTGTGAACACAACCGCATAGATCTGAGCAGGGCTTAAGTGTGTCGCTTCGAGTGTTTGCAGAGCGCTTGCCAAGCACATCTCAGGGATAGTCCTACTATCTTCGCAAAACTGCCTCAGCCCGCGTGATTTAAGAGTCTTGACTAAGTCGACGCTGACCCCATCCACGCCAGCGAGGGCGTCGATAGGTGTAAGTTGTCCGACACTGTAAGCCAAACCTGAGACAAAGTGCTTAAGGTCACCCATAACACGCTTACCTCCACGCAGACAGTCCATTGGTCCATTGATATGTATATATTGTACCGTAAATGTTCCCCTCACAACCCCGATAGCGAGTGGCTGACCGTGTTCATATTAACTGTAATTGTTGTCAACGTTCCGAATAAATGTGACTAACAGTACGGCCGGAAAACTAAAGCTACTCCGTGCCCAGATCACTAGTTGGAGGTGAGGGCGGATTATACAGGTCGATATCGATAGCTGTGCTGTTCTCCAGTGTGCCCCGGGCAAGCAGCCAGGCCCTCGCGGTAACGCGATAGTCGTTTTCCCATACCTTAGAGCGATTGAGCGCCCTGCCACAATGAATAAAGGCCCACGTCACGGTAACCACAATTACGGTATTCGGCTGCTTGCCCTGTATTTCCGCTGCAGTCAAATACCCAGGCTCCCGACTCATGCGAGCAGTGCCCTTGATTCGTAACGATTCATGCACCCCCGGAATCATAAACAATAGGCCGATTTCATTGTTGACCAAGAGATTGGTCATCGAGTCCAGGCGGTTGTTGCCTTGGCGATCGGGAATGATCAGGGTATGGTCATCGAGCACCCGCACAAAGCCCGGTGCATCGCCTCTCGGGCTGACATCGATACCGTTGCCTGCTTGTGTGCTCGCAATAATGACGATGGGAGCATGCGCAATAAACAAACGATGGCTTCTATCCAACTGGTCGAGGACCGGCAAGTAACGGGGCGAAGCATACCGAGACCTAAGCGTGTCCTCATCTTCTACCTCGACGCGCAATGCAATATCCTCATCCTGACCCATACAACTCTCCGTGACGTATGCGCGTTAAGATAGCCCAACACGATAGTGCAGTCAATGGGTTTGTGCAGCCGGCTAATATCCATGTATAAGTGGCAGGCTGCCGACAAGTAATAAGTAACAACCTCACGAGTAGTCTGCCAGTTGCAAACTGAGTATGGCGGTGTGCGTAGGTGATACAAAAGCACACAGAGAGTAGCCTGTTCGGATTTTGTAACGCACGACAGGGCGCCGCGTGCTCACGGGTGCATGTGGCCGCTGAAGGCCGCCAATAAGAATCAATGTGGCAAGGACCATAATAGATCCGCTGTTCGACTTTCGTAAATTTGCCACAGACCGTGTAGAAGTTTGTTGATCTGGAGTTATACGTACCAATCAACGAGGGGCTCAGAGGTTAACTCGCCACATAGAGCGACGACATGCCGTGCGCGAAGGTGCTGAAGCGCGCGTAAGCGTGTGTGTTGTTAGTGCGATCAGAGCCAAACGCAACATAAGTCGGAGGTAAAGTAATGGCGGACTTAGATTGCCTGTTAGTTGGACACAACGAGCTGGAGTTTCAGCAATACTTCAACATTCTTGAAAACATGGCTACTGCCGGCGGCCGGGATCATGTCGCATTTACAGATATGCAGCTTAATTGTGTTCGATATCAGGGCAAGCCGCACCAGGCAATGGACATCCTTACCAAGTTGTACAACGATGGTCTAGCGCCTAAAGATCACAAAGACTTTTACAACGGCGATTGTGTATGGACTGCTATTACCTATTTGGGAAGCTATCTCGCGAAGCGAGGATATACATTCGATTACATCAATTTATTTCAGTGGGAAAAACAGCAACTCAGGGAAAAGCTTAAGAACAATAGTTACCGTCTCATAATTCTCACGGGCACCATGTACGTCTTCGAGCAAAACATCTGGGAGATTATAACCTTTATCCGTAAGGTTAGACGTGACGCCAAAATTATTGTAGGCGGCCCGTATATATCTAAGGAGGCTGAAGAGCGGGAACCGGAGTACGTGAGGCCTCTGTTTCGATATCTGAACGCGGACTTTTATTGCTATAGCCGTGAGGGCGAGCAGACCCTTGTCAAACTGATCGAGGCTCTGAGAAATAATGTCGATGTCAGCACGGTTCCTAACCTTGCCTACAAAAAGGGCAATGACTATCTGGTTACGCCGCGGCTGCGAGAAAAGAACCCTCTTGCGGAGAACATGATTGATTATTCCCTGTTCGCCGAGGCCTTCGCGAAATCGGGGTGGGCCAACGTCCGTATTTCTGATGGATGTCCCTATGCGTGCGGGTTTTGCTCTTTTCCGGAGCACGGCAATGAGCGCTACGTGATCATGAGCCTCGAGAGGATTGAGCAGGAATTCGACGCCATCAAGGCAACCGGGGCGATCACTCACATTTTCTTCATTGATGCAACGATGAATGTGCCGCCGCACCAGTTTAAAGCCATGCTCCGCATGATGATCAGGAAGAATTATGGCTTTAAGTGGCACTGTTTTTTCCGCTGCGATCAGACAGATGAAGAAACGATTCAGTTAATGAAGGAAGCCGGTTGCATGGGGGTGTTTTTGGGTCTCGAATCAGCGAACGAGACCGTTCTCAAGAACATGGACAAGAGCGCCCACAAAGAGGATTTCCGCAGGACCATGCCATGGTTCAAGAAATATGGGCTGCGCCAAATGATCTCGGTGCAGGTCGGGTTCCCGGGTGAGACGTACGAGAGCTTTAACGAATCCCTCGACTTCATTGAAGAGATTAAGCCCGACTATACCCGAATTCAAATCTGGTTTTGTGATGCCACAACTCCGGTGTGGCGTAAGCGGGACGAGTTTGCGCTGAAAGGGAAGGCTTACGGCTGGTCACATTACACGATGAATGCTGAAACGGCGGTCGAATTGGTCGTCCGATCGTTCATGGCTTTGGAAAATGTGAGTTGGGTGCCCGATCCCGGATATAACTGGGTCTCCTTCTATGCTAATGAAAAGCGAGGCATGTCGATTGAGCGGCAGAGGACATTCATCAAATTCTTTGTAGCCGCTGCGAAGGAAAGACTGCTGAAACCAAACCTAAAACAAATCTCCCCGGCGCTGCTGGAAAACTTCAAAGTCAGCGCGCAGTTTGACCGCCCGGGGGAACCGGACATGAGCGTGATTGAGCCGTTTTCGGGCGCCAGGTATCGCGCTGCCGAAAAGTTTTGGATCGACGAGTTTGGAAATGCGAGCCGTGTAGCCATCGGAGGCAAATTCGAAAGTGCAGGCTCGACATCTGTTAGCCGGTTTGTGGACAGGCGCTTGTCAGAAAAACTTCACTCGGCCTACGAATGGGACTTTGCGGAGGTCGCGCTTACCTGCTATGGCGCCTTGCTGGCTCGTATCTCGGGCCAAGGCGAGGCGATCGTCGTTGCGTCCTTGGACGACAAAGAACCTTTTCCGGTTCTTTTTCGCCCCTCTGCGGATTCAAGCTTTGCTGACTTCGCAAATGCCTCTAATCAGAAGCTGGAGCAAGCGCGTCTCCACCGCCTTTTTGCCTTCTTCATTCTGACGAATCCCCTGCGCATGAAAGAGTTCGGCAGTGTCTGCCCTTCATTCAGAGCAGGTTGTCTCGTGGTTGGCGCTTCCAAAGCAACCATGGTTGGGCGCCTGGAGCACTACCCTGCAGTAAATAACCAGATAGATCTGCTCTTGAAACTTACGGTCGGGACAGATGGGACCACATTTGAGATTAGCTGCCCAACCGGCCGCTATTCTGCGGCACAGGTCGAGAAGATTGCCGAAGGCCTTATGTCAGCCCTGGAACTGCTGAGTACAAGAGCAAATATCAAGCTGAGCGATGCCATTTGCAACGTCGAAATAGAAGACAAGAAGATAGCAGCAGCCTCTTATCACAATGCCGATATACATGCCGCCGCACAGCCGGGACTGTGAGGAAGGGCTTTATCAGGAGGGATGCAGATGCAATCGATGAGTGTTGAGCCGCAGGTGGTGGGCATCGATGGTGAGGACCAGTCGATTGTGTCATGGAACAACACGAACGCCGACTACCCTCGTGACAAGTGTATGCATGAGCTGTTTGAGCAGCGGGTGTCTGAGGCGCCCAGTGCGATTGCCGTGGTTTGCGGCGCCCAGCAGTTGACATACCAGGAATTGAACCAAAAGGCGAACCAATTAGCGAACTATTTGCGCAAGCTGGACATAGGCCCCGGAGAGCTTGTGGGGATCTGTATTAACCGTTCGCTAGACATGATCACCGGCATACTGGGTGCATTAAAGGCAGGGGCGGCCTACGTTCCTTTGGATCCGAACTATCCGCAAAAACGTTTGGCCGCGATGATGGAGGACGTTGATCTGCGCGTGTTGCTGACCACCCACGACCTCCGGACGACGTTGCCCCAGAATAACATCAAGCAGATCTGCTTGGACAGTGAGTGGTCCCTGATCGCCAGCGAGAGCGGAGATAATCTACCCGCTACTGCCTCTGTAAGAACTCTGTGTTACGTCATCTTCACATCAGGATCTACAGGCAAGGCAAAGGCGGCGGCGGTTTGTCATGGTGGCTGGACAAATCTAATGCATTGGTTCGTCACTGAATTTAATGTCGACGCGACAGACAAGGTGCTGGTAATTAGCTCATTCAGCTTCGATATTACTCAGAGAAGTATTGCTATGCCGCTGATTACTGGGGCGCAGCTACACCTCTTAGTGTCAAGTTACTACGATCCGGCCCTGATTATGCAGACAATCGCTGACCATGGCATTACCCGGATGAACTGCGCTCCCAGCACTTTTTATCCTCTCGTTGAAAAGTCCCGATCCGGGTTTTCTAAGCTACCTTCTCTGCGTACGTTATTTTTGGGAGGGGAGGCCATTTCTGCGTCGCGGATACGGGAATGGGCTGAGTCTAGCGAGTGCCGTGCCGAAATCGCCAACGTCTATGGCGCCGCAGAGTGCAGCGACGTCTCGACGTTCTACATCTTGAAAGACTATGAGAAATACGTGAAGAGTTCTGTTCCTGCAGGAAAACCGATCTTTAACACACAGGTTTATTTGCTTGATGAGTTCCTAAATCCTGTGGCTTTCGGCCTTCCAGGGGAGATATGCATTGCAGGCGACGGAGTAGGTTGCGGCTACATCAACGACAGCACATTGACGGAACAAAAGTTCGTAGCCAACCCATTCAGTAATGAGCCCAGAAGTCGACTCTACCGGACAGGCGATCTGGGGAGATTGTCGCCCGATTGGAATCTTCAGTTTATCGGGCGGGTTGATAACCAGGTGAAATTGCGCGGATTCCGTGTCGACTTGGGCGATATCGAATCGACACTGCGGCAACACAAGGAAGTGAAAGAGGCGGTGGTGCTGAGCAAGACCTTTAGCGACAAAGACCAGCGGCTGGTCGCGTTTGTAGTACCCAGGCATCATGGAGGTTCACGCGACCAAACCGGCAGCCAATTGAGATTCTTCCTGAAAGAACGGTTGCCTGAGTACATGGTGCCGAACGATGTGGTCATTCTCGAAGAGATGCCGTTAAGTCCCAATGGAAAGACGGATCGTAAGGCATTGTTGAGCATGGATATTCTTGCGCTGGGCACGCAGGCAGGCCCAGAAGAACCCCGAACTCCGGCTGAACGAGATCTAGCAGTCATATTCGCGAAGGCCTTGAAGTTGGAACGGGTCGGAATCGTTGATAACTTTTTTGACCTTGGTGGGCACTCTTATCTGATCACTGAAACATTGGGCTGCATTGCAGATAAGTTCAACGTCAACTTGTCTATTTTCGACTTTCTTGCCAATCCCAGAGTAACGGATCTTCTTAAGCGCATCGAGGAGGTACAGCAGGCTGATGCGATTTCAGACTCTTAACAGGGGTTTTCCGGCTGCGGGCGCGGTTGCAGCCGATGTCTGCAGTCACATTGGATCATGCTTTGGTTGTGCCGGTCACTAAGGACTAGAAGCGGAACGTAAGGAGATACCATGACATTGCTAGTCGAAAACACCAGAGCTGCGGCTGCACCGGCGGTCGCCGACGCGGAACTTAGAGAACTGGAGCGTTTTCAGGCGGAGCATCCTATATGGGACTGCCGCCTCATTCGAGCCTGCCGGGCGGGTCTGCTTACGAAAGAAGATTTCAAGCACATTTTCGGTCAGTACTACAGATATTCGAAAAACTTCACGCGCTATTTGACTGCGCTGATGACCAACTGCGAAAGTGATTATTTTCGGTCGCGGTTGTCGGAGAATCTGTGGGAAGAGGGTGGCGGAGCAGAACCTGAAAAGCGGCATGCGGAGCTCTTTCGCAGCTTTCTCCGCCATGCTCTGGAAGTCGATCTCGAAGCAATTGAATATCACAGCTTTGCGAATGATTTCTTTCATCAGTATTTGGACTTTTGCCGCAGTCATTCGGCGCTGGCCGGTTCGGCGTTTTTGTCGCTCGGAACTGAGGGGGCTATATCCCGTCTCTACGGTTATTTCTGCGAAGGTCTACTAAAGTCCGGTATTTCGGAAGAGCAATTGTTGTTTTTTCGTATCCACATGGAATGTGACGATGAGCATGCAATTACTCTGACGGAATTGATGCGTTCTTTTTCGGATGAACCAGGGTGGTTCGACCAATGTAGAAAAGCCATTGACCGCGCCCTGAATATTCGGCGTCAGTTTCTGGATGAGGCTTTGGACTTCGTCCTTCAGAGAAGGCTACAAGGCCTGCTCGACCGCGTACGAAAAGAACATTCGCTGATCGCGAAAAACGCAACCGCGAAGGACTTCGTCAACCTTAGATCTGGAAATGGAGTGGCCTTATCTGGACTGTACTCCAACCGTGCAGAGTATCTTAACATCGATTTTTCAGTTAACCGTGTCGATTTTGGAGCTGAGGTCTTTGACGTACGTTTGGTAAACATTGCACCTCACCGCAACACCGAACATCATCGGCATGCACACGAGTCTCTACTTACCGTCGTAAAAGGCAAGGGACGCGTATTGGTCGGGGACTTGTCGGTTGATGTTGGGCCGGGAGATACAGTGTTTGTTCCTCGATGGTCTATGCACCAGACTCAGAATGCAACCGACGAAACCATGGAGCTTATGGCGGTTACGGATTATGGCCTAACGAGGCATACGTATCTCGGGGATCACCTCCGAACGACGAGAATGAATCCGGAATGCGATGTTGACTCGAAATAGGTATCAATCTTGACAAGTTAGGTGTTAGGGGATGTGTCGCACGCCACGACGTCATATCCAGAGACAACATCGAGTCCGAGCTAGGGCTTCGTCTAAGTCTTTAATCTGTGAGTTGGTTATGCTACGTATAAGCCAAGCGACAAGCTTCTTTCCGAGGCGAGTAGGTCAGAGCTGGTTTGAGTGGGTTTTGTTTAAGCAGCTGCGCGAGCGACTCAGATCAAAAGAAAAGGATGGCGGCGAGCAGTTAGTGTATTTTGGCAAATTGCTGCACCAGGAGGCGTTCGTGGCTGCAACGGATGGCAATTTATCGGTCCGACTGGACGATCATCGGATCCTCGCCACGCCAACCGCGATCGGGAAGGCAATGATGCGCGTGAACGACATGGTGATCGTCGATGAAGCTGGGGTAAAGCTCAAGGGAAGCAGGGATGCGTCAAGCGAGATTGAGATGCATCTGACGATTTACAAACTTCGTCCTGATATCAAAGCAGTAGTGCACGCGCATCCTTGCACCGCGACAGCATTTGCTTGTGCTGGAATCGCTCTGGATGAACCCTTGTGCTCAGAACTTGTGATGACCCTCGGTGCGGTTCCCCTGGCACCTTACGGAACTACCGGCACTTCTGAGTTGAGTGAATCCCTGATGCCCTTCATACCTTATTACAACGCAATACTAATGGCGAACCACGGCGTGGTTTCGTATGGCAGGACGCTCTGCGAGGCATATCAAAGGATGGAGGCGGTTGAGCATTTTGCGCGAATCGTGCTGGCGACACGGCAAATTGGTAAGCAAACGCTATTGGACGGTGACAAAATTCAAAAGCTACTTAACGCCAAGAGTCGATATAGTATGGCCGGCTCCGGGCTCACAAATTAGATTGGTCGTTGGTGTATCTAGGTCTCCCGTTTATTGATAACGGGCGTGTTGAGCGGAAACATGCTTTGGGATGCGCTGCAAAGGTGCTCCTAGTGCGGTAGCTGCGCCTTTAGGGTTGGGACCTGATAGCCCGAAGTAATTATGCCGGCTTTTCGCCTGTTGAAAGAGAATCCCTTGCTATCCTGGTATGCAATTCGCACCAAGCCTCGCCAAGAGGAGCGCGCAGTAGAGAACCTAACGTCATGGGGAATAACAACGTTAGCTCCGCGGCTAAAGGGCAACGACGGCCGTCGCGACTTGCAGTTGTTTCCTGGATATATATTTGCCCGCTTCGAAGGCCTCAAGATGTTGCACAAAATCCACTATACCCGAGGGGTATCTTATATTGTCAGCTTCGGCGGAATCCCGGCCCCAATTGGCGATGAATTGATCGGGGAGATTCGTGCGCGCATGGGCAAGGACGGCGCCGTTCACAACGAGAGGCCACTGAGTCCCGGCGATGAAGTGGTGGTCCAGTCGGGTATTCTACGCAACTTTGTTGGCGTATTCGAACGGGAGATGCCCGGAACCCAACGGGTGCAGATACTTCTTCGAGCGGTAGCTTATAGCGCCCATGTGGAAGTGGCGAGGGCAGACGTGGCAAAAGTTGCCTGATCGTTCTCAAGTAGCAGCTAAACATCACAATCGTGGGAAGAGTCGCTTTGCCCATCCGTTCTTATCTTCCAGGTTGTCATTTGTCATGTTGGAAGCGCAACAAGCCTTGCTGCGAATGTGTCCAGCTATGCAGTCGCATACCCAAAAGTAAACTCCTCAGGTTCGTGACAATCGCCTAAGTCGCAGGCAAACACCATGATTGCAACCACTTAACCCAATACCTATCAAAAGGATAAAACTGTGCCTCAAACTGAGCTAGCTGTTGAAACACTCACGTTTAACGGGTATGCGCGAACCCTTGATCCGCAGACCCGCGAGTTGTTAGTTGAATCAGCTCCGCTGTCAGAGATTTGGTCGCGGACGGAGTGCTGTTCTAAGCCTAAGGGTGGAATGGAAGAATGGGCAAAGGAGAACAGTCTGGAGCCGGAGAGCTGCGCGTGGTATCACGGAACCTGGCAATACTTGCGATTGCTCGACATGGTAGCGGTGCCGCACTGGCATCGTGACTTTTACAACCACACGTTGAGCGGCATCTTGAAACAGAAACCCCACGCCAATGTGTTGATCTCTGCAGCCGCGGACTGGGGAATGTTGGCTTCGCTTCACGAGGCGATGCAAATCGCTGGCACCACACCCAACATCGTTGTTTATGACATCTGTAGAACTCCGTTGAAATCGTGCCAGTGGTATGCGGACCGGCACCTTTTCTCCATCAAGACCAGATGCGCCAACATCATTACCGAACATATCGGCGAGGCTCCGTTTGATCTGATCGTTACCGACGAGTTTCTCAGTGTTCTCAGAGCAGAGTACAAGCCGTTAATCACCAAGAGATGGAAGGAATTGCTCAAGCCCGGCGGCTCTGTCGTCACCGTAGCTATGTTAGGCGACGTAACGACCCCGGAGTTGAGGGCAAGTTACACCAGGCGTGCACGGCAATTGCTGGAAACCACTAACGGCGATTACTTGCGTGGACATGGTGAGGTGACAAAGGCCCACGTGCTTGAGCATTGCACAAACTTCGCCAGGTTCCATACGCGCCACATGCTTTCCAGCGAGGAGGAGCTACGCAATCTTCTGTCGGGATTTCATCGGATCGAGTGCCGGCGCATTACGACTCCCGGAGAGTGTGTGAATCCGACTGACTCGATTCAGATCGCAGCCTCAAAGTGGGAAGAATAGTCATGGCAATATTCTCTGTCGGAGCGGATAGTGCAGTCATACGTTCGCCTGCACCAAATGGAGTGTCCACTCTAAACGAGCTACTTCTCTGGCGAGCTGAACACAATTCTGACCAGTTGGTCTTAACCTTTCTTAAAGACGGCGTAAAGGAGGAAGCCAATTGGACCTATGAGGAATTGGCAAGTCGTGCTTGGACCGTTGCCGCGCTTTTGCAATCAGCCAATACTACAGGACAGACCGTACTGCTGCTTTATCCCCCCGGACCTGATTTCATCGCTGCGTTCTGGGGTTGCCTGAATGCGGGGGCGATTGCAGTACCGGTTTATCCTCCACGATCAAACCGCAACTTGCTGCGGCTTAAGGCTGTTATTCACGACTCGCAGGCCCGTACGGTTCTGACCACTGGACCCACACTCGCCAAAATCAGGCCCTTTGCAGATAGCGATTCTCAGCTTGGCTCTCTCCGTTACTTGCCGACCGACGACTTAGATCCAGGTCTCTCTCAAGAATGGAAACCACCGAAGGTTACTGGAGATTCCATCGCCTTCCTGCAATACACTTCCGGCTCAACTGCGACTCCAAAAGGGGTAATGGTAAGTCACTCCAATTTGATGGAGAACGAAGCTCTGATTCAGGAGGCATTTCATCAAAATGAAAAGTCCGTGATTGTCGGCTGGCTTCCGCTTTATCACGACATGGGTTTGATCGGAAACATGCTGCAGCCGATCTATGTGGGTGCCCGTTGCATTTTGATGCCGCCGATGGCTTTTCTCCAGCAGCCATCCTGCTGGTTGCAAGCTATAACCCGCTATCGGGCGACAACCAGCGGCGGTCCCAATTTCTCCTATGACCTGTGCGTCCGCAAGATCACAGAGGATGAACTGGCGGCGCTGGATTTAAGCAGCTGGGAGCTGGCCTTCAACGGAGCCGAGCCGGTGCGCCCCCAGACGATGAGGCGATTTGCAGAACGATTCGGGCCGGTCGGCTTCAAGGCAAAGGCCTTCACGCCTTGTTATGGATTAGCGGAAGGGACCTTGCTCGTTTCCGGTCGAGCCGGCGAAAAAGAGCCACTGATCCTGGAGTTGGATACCGACGCTCTTGGGCATCATCAGGTGCGCTACCCATCCGAGGAGAGGGCCGTCACGCGGGTCGTTAGCTGCGGCGAACCGGCGCGGGGCAATGCGGTGATGATCGTCGATCCGGAATCGCTCCGCCCAATTCCAGCCAATCAAGTGGGTGAGATTTGGGTCTCGAGCCCGAGTGTCGCTTGCGGTTACTGGAATCTTCCGGAAGAAACAGAAAAAACATTCCACGCGCATATCGCTGGCGGGACTGACGAACCGTTCCTGAGAACCGGCGACCTCGGGTTTTTGCGTGATGGAGAGTTGTTTGTTACCGGGCGTTTGAAAGACCTCATTATTATTCGCGGACGCAATTACTACCCTCAAGATATTGAAGAAACCATGGGAACCGCCCATTCTGCTTTGCGGCCGGGATGTGGAGCAGCATTTGCGATCGAAAAGGATGGAGAGGAACAACTGATAGTTGTGCAAGAGGCGGCCGTTCGCTCAGATGAAGAGTTGGACAAGGCTATCCAACTCATTGCCCGGAATATCGCTGAAGTCCACGAATTGACTGCCCATGCGATCGTTCTGATCCAGGCGGGCACAATTCCCAAGACCTCCAGTGGCAAGCTGCAACGGCATGCCTGCAAGAAAGATTTCTTCAACCAGCGTCTTGACATCTTGAAAGACTGGCGCGAGCCGACGGCGCGCGTGCACGATGTTCACGCAAGGCCGTCTCCTGACTGGGACAGTAGAAGTGCTGTAGAGACATGGATAATTGGAGAATTAACGCGACGAACGGGGATCGAGCCATTCGAAGTTGATGTTCACCAACCAGTGATGAGTTATGGATTGAATTCACTGGCTGCCGTCGAGCTCTGCCACAACATTCAAGTACATTTCGGTATTGAGATTACGAGTTCAGACTTATTCGACGGTTTGACCCTAGCTCAGCTTGAGAAAAGAGTGAATGGGACTTCCGCCCTGTTGATCAGGAGACCGGCGAGCCAGCCATCTACCTACCAGCTTTCTCATGGTCAACGTGCCCTCTGGGTTATGCATCAGATGGCGCCTGAAAGCGCCGTTTACAATCTTTCTCGAGCGATCAGGATCACGTCCGCCCTGGATGTTGACGCGCTCCGAGGGGCGTTCCAGTCGCTCGTCGACCGGCATCCCTGCCTGCGCACGACCTTTGTGGAAATCGCAGGAGAGCCGGTTCAGCAGGTTGCGGACAAGGCAGAGGTCTGCTTCAAATGCGTTGATTGTCGCACTTGGAGCCAAGCGGAATTGGAAATAAGACTGGTCGAGCAAAGCCATCTGCCTTTTTCCCTGACAAAAGGTCCGTTGTTCCGGACTACGCTCTATGCCAGATCGGAAAACGATTACCTGCTGCACGTTGCAGTGCATCACATTGTGGCGGACTACTGGTCTCTAACTCTGCTATTGGATGAAGTTGGAGAGCTCTATCAAGCCCACCATTGTCAAGTAACTCCACAACTTCCGCCGCTTGAACATAGTTATGCGGACTTTGTGGAATGGCAACGGGAGAGTCTTTTCGGTTCAGACGGAGAACGACTCCGGGATTACTGGAAAGTAGAGTTGTCAGGCGAGCTACCGCCGCTCAGCCTGCCTGCAGACCATGCTCGTCCACCAGTACGGACATTTCACGGTTCTTCTCTCCCGTTTGCCCTCGATGACCGGTTGAAGGAAAAACTGAAACAGTTTGGTGCTGAACAACAGACAACGTTTTTTACGACGCTTCTGGCAGCGTTCCAAATCTTGCTATATCGCCTGACCTCACAAGAGCAAATCATCGTTGGGTGCCCGGTTGCGGGCCGATCAAGAGCGGAATTTGCGAACAGCGTAGGCTACTTTGTGAACGTCCTGCCTTTGCGGGCAGATTTTCAGCAACGGCAGACATTCAGCGAATTCTTGTCTCAGGTTCGCCGACGGGTTGGAAAAGCCTTTGCGCATGATCTGTATCCCTTTCCGCTGATGGTTGAGCAAGCAGGGATTGCTCGCGACCCGGCTGTGCCGCCTCTTTTTCAATGCATGTTCGTCTTTCAGCAAACCTACGGAAGGCATTCGGACGATTTCGTGCGCTTTGCATTAGGGCAGCCGCAAGCGCGGGTAGCCTTAGGCGGCTTGCAGTTGGAGTCCGTCGCCATCGAACAGCAGACAGCGCAGCTTGACCTGACGCTGACAGTCGGCGAGGGACCGGACGAACTGGTGGGAACATGGGAGTATAACAGCGACTTATTCGACAAAGTGACTATTATCCGCTGGGCAGAGAGCTTCTCCATTCTCTTGGAAGGAATTCTCTCGAACCCTGAGATTTCGGTGAGTCAATTGCCGATTCTTTCGGCCCGAGAGCGCGTCACATTGGAGGATCTCAACCTGACGGAGTTCGATTATGACCATAAACAATGCCTGCATGAATTGATCGAGAAGCAGGCAAGGATTAGCCCCGCGAGGACTGCGATTGTCCATCGCGAGGCAGAACTTAGCTATGCCGAATTAAACGGCCGGGCTAACCGGGTGGCCCGATATCTTGTCCGCATGGGGGTACGCGACGAAGATCTAGTGGGAGTCTGCATGCGCCGTTCACCGGAAATGGTAATGGCTATGCTCGGTGTTTGGAAAGCCAGGGCTGCCTATGTGCCTCTCGACCCCCAATACCCTGAAGAGCGCTTGCGATTCATGCTGGAAGACGCAGGCGCGAAAGTCGTGATTACAGAAGAGAGTGTGAGAAAAAGCGTCGGAGGGACAGCCGCTGCAGTTCTGTGCTTGGACCGGGCGCGAGAGCAGATCGACCAGGAGAGTACGGAAGAAATCAACGGATCAACCGACAGCCGGCAACTGGCCTATCTGATCTATACGTCAGGATCCTCTGGGGTGCCGAAAGGAGTAATGCTGTCCCATCGAAATGCGCATTCGTTCGTAGCGTGGGCAAAGAACACCTTTACCCAAGAAGAGTTCGACGGGGTGCTGGCGGCGACGTCGATTTGCTTTGACCTCTCGATTTTCGAATTGTGGGCAACCCTGAGTTGCGGGGGAACGGTGGTGCTGGCGGACGATGTGCTCGCATGGTGGGAAGGCCTGCGGGAAGGAAGAGTCTCGAACCGCGTACGTTTGGTGAACACTGTGCCCTCGGCTATAGCGAAATTGATCGGGCAGGGACGGCTGCCGGATGGTGTGGTGACAGTCAATCTGGCCGGCGAAGCGCTTAAGGAAGAGCTGGTACGGGACTTGTGGCGCACAGGAAATCTTAAACGTATCAATAACCTATACGGACCTACAGAAACAACAACTTACTCCAGTTGGACAACCGTAGAAGCGCAAAAGAAGGTAACCATCGGAACAGGTGTGGGCAATACGCGGCTCTATGTGATGGATCAAGAGCTGGAATTGGCACCTCTTGGGGTGGTGGGCGAGCTGTATATCGCTGGAGCAGGCGTCGGGTACGGATACTGGAGACGAGAAGGCTTGACGGCCGAACGATTCCTGCCTGATCTCTATAGCAAAAGAGCGGGAGATCGCATGTACCGCACTGGAGATTTGGTGCGGTGGAACAACGCCGGGCAATTGGAATATCTGGGACGTGCTGACCAGCAAGTGAAGGTGCGCGGTTATCGGATTGAGCTCGGCGAGATAGAGGCCTCTCTAAGCGGACACCCAGCGGTGTGGGAGAGCGCGGTTGTCACAAGAGAAAACGGGATCGACAGATCGGTGGTCGCCTACGCTGCGCCAAGACCAGGGCAGGAAATCAAAGAAGAGCAAATGCGGGATTATTTGACAGAGTGCCTGCCTCGATACATGGTTCCTTCGCAATTCATGATCTTGGAGAGTTTGCCGAAGACCCCCAATGGCAAAATTGATCGAAAGGCGCTGCCTGACCCGGTGCGGAGCGAAGTGATAGGAGGAGCACCGCGAAGCAAAACTGAAGAGATTGTGGCGGCAATTTGGACCAAAGTGCTTAAGATCGAGCAAGTAGGACGAGACGAAAACTTTTTCGACCTGGGCGGGCACTCGCTGCTGGCAACGCAAGTGATGTCGCGCATCCGTCAGGTCTTCGCGGTGGAGTTGCCGCTTCGCAGCCTTTTGCAGAATCCCACGGTCGCCGGACTAGCACTCCAAGTAGAAAAGGCAGCTAGAACAGCAACTCCGCCTTTGCAGCCCGTGCCTCGGGAACAATATCCGCGATTGTCATTTGGCCAGGAGCGTTTGTGGTTTCTGTCACGCTACGAGGCGGAATCAAGTTTGTACAACGTGCCAGTTACATTACGGTTACGGGGCCGGTTAAACATCGAAGCTTTACATGCCAGCCTCCAGGAGATCGTTGCACGCCACGAAGTTCTGCGGACTAGCTTTCCGGAAATAGATGGTGCGGCGATACAGAACATAGCTGTGGCGATAGATTTGCCCATGCCCGTGGTGCAGATGGTTGAGAGCGAGATGCCGCAGTTTGTCCAACAAAAGGCATCGCTGCCATTCGATCTTGGTACTGGACCGGTCATTCGTGCTTGTTTACTCGAGCTGGGGGGCGAAGACCACGTCTTATTGGTGGTTCTCCACCACATTGCGTGCGACGGCTGGTCCCTCGGAATCATGTTGGAAGAGTTAAATGCACTGTATGGCGCGTTCAGCCGGGACGCTGCATCCCCATTGGTGCCCTTGTCCGTGCAATATGCTGACTTCGCAGAGTGGCAGCGGCAATGGTTGCAAGGCGAACTCCTGGAAGAGCAAGCCGCCTACTGGAAGACTCAGTTGGCGGGAGTTGAGCCTTTAGACCTGCCCACTGACCGGGCACATTCGGTCAAGCCAACATTCTCGGGGGCCACAGAGAAGGCGCTTGTGCCCAAAATATTGGCCGAGCAGTTGAGATCCCTCAGCCGTCAGCAGGGAGTCACGCTATTCATGACCCTGTTGACTGGTTTCAAAATCCTGCTTCACCGCTATAGCGGACAGACGGATATGACCGTCGGTTCACCGATTGCCAACCGCACCAGCCCAGAGGCTGAAACGCTGATTGGATTTTTTGTCAACACACTCGTGTTTCGCACGGCAGTAGCTGGAGACATGTCTGTAACTCAATTACTGCAGCAAGTGCGCGAGGTTTCGTTGCAAGCATATGCTCATCAGGACATTCCGTTTGAGCGTTTGGTCGAGATTTTAGATTCGCCACGTAACCTTGGCCGCACTCCTCTGTTTCAAACCATGTTTGTGCTCCAGAACGCTCCATTGCCGACGGTCTCGTGGCAGGGTCTTGAAGCAACAGCCGAAGTGTTCGAAACCGGGATGTCAAAATTCGATCTGATCTTGGCTGTACGCGAAAATGCGGAAATGTTGGAGTTGTCGCTCGAGTACAGAACTGAATTATTCGACGCACAACGTGTGCAGCGAATGCTGCAGCACTATCGGATTCTGCTGGAACAAATGGTCGTTTCGGTCGACAGGCGGATCAGTGAGATCGAAATGCTAAGTGAGACCGAAAAACAGCGAGTGCTGGTCGACTGGAACCGTACCGAGGCCAAGTATCCGTTAGATAAGTGCGTGCAGCATTTGTTTGAAGAGCAGGTCACCAGGACGCCGCAGGCTGTGGCCCTGGTAGATGAGGGCAGGCAACTCAGTTACGAGGAGTTGAACCGGCATGCCAATCAGCTGGCCCATTACTTGGCGAAGATGGCTGTGGGTCCGGAGGTCAGAGTTGGCGTCTGCGTGGGGCGGAGCTCGGAGATGGTGGTTGCTCTAATGGGCATCCTGAAGTCGGGCGCAGCCTATGTGCCGTTGGACCCTGCCTATCCCGCCGAACGGCTGAGCTTTATGCTGCAGGACGCGGACGCACTGGTCGTGTTAACCGAGCGCCGATTTATGGCGGAGATGGCAGACTGTGCTGGACGGTTGTTGGATTTAGAAGCCGCAAGAGAAGAGATCGAAAGTCAGAGCGCCGAAAATCCAGATGTGAAGATGGATCCGGAGAATTTAGCTTGGGTGATCTACACATCTGGTTCCACCGGCCGATCGAAAGGAACGGCGATCCGGCACGGCAGCGCGGTTGCCTTGATCCGGTGGGCGCGCGAGGTATTTACCGAAGAGGAACTAAGTGGAGTATTAGCGTCGACCTCCATCTGTTTCGATCTTTCAACCTTTGAGATGTTCGTTCCGCTGAGTTTGGGCGGGACGGTGGTTATGGCGGAGAATGCCTTGCAATTAGCGAGCCTGCGCAACGCGTCGAGGGTACGACTGTTGAACACGGTGCCTTCGGCGATGGCGGAGTTGGTGCGGATGGGGGCAATTCCAGCGGAATTGCGGACAGTGAACCTGGCGGGCGAGGCGCTGCAGCGGGGGTTAGTGGATGCGATCTATGAAAGTAAAGCAGCGGGAAGAGTATGCAATCTGTACGGTCCCACCGAAGATACAACTTATTCCACCCATGCAGAAATGAGGCGCGATGGGAATGGCGCAGTCACCATTGGGCGGCCACTCTCCAACACGCAAGCTTACGTCCTCGATAGGTATATGCAACTGGCGCCAGTTGGAGTCAATGGGGAGCTTTACCTTGGCGGTGCAGGGCAGGCGCGAGGGTATTTGAACCGGCCGGAACTTACGGCTGAGAGGTTCGGACCTAACCCGTTCAGTCGAACCGGAGGCGAGCGTTTGTATCGTACGGGAGATCTTGTTCGCTATCGCGAAGACGGCAACTTGGAATTTCTAGGGCGGCTCGACCATCAGGTCAAGATCCGAGGCTTCCGGATTGAGTTGGGAGAGATTGAAACGGCGTTGCTTGCTCACCCTGCTGTGGCCCAGGCCGCAGTAGTAGCGCGAGAGGAACCGCCTGGGGACAAGAGATTGGTTGGGTATGTAGTGAGGCGTGGCGAAGAAGACCAATTAGACAGCGCCACCTTGCGCAGCTATTTACGTCAACGTTTGCCGGAGTATATGGTGCCCGGCACATTGGTGTTCCTGCAACAAATGCCGCGAACGCCCAACGGCAAGATAGACCGGAAGGCCTTGCCGGAGCCAGAAAGCCTAGAAGAAACCAACGAAGCCAGCGCCCCATCTCTAACTCCGACTGAGGAATTAATCACGGGTGTTTGGGCCTGCTTGCTGGGAGCTTCGAACATCGGACGAGAGGACAACTTCTTCGATCGGGGTGGACATTCCTTGCTGGTGACAAGGTTGGTTTCGCGCCTGCAGCAAATATTTCACCGCGAGGTTGACCTGCGCAGTATTTTTGAATTTCCGGTCTTGAAGGATCTAGCCGCTTATGTGGATAACCTCGCGAACCAGGCCCAAACATTCGCCCTTCAGCCGATTGTTAGGGTCAGCGGAATGGGACTCTTGCTCCCCTCTTCACAACAGGAAAATCTATGGTTCCTTGATCGTTATAGCTCGAGCGGCGTCGCGTATAACCTGCCTGGAGCTGTCCGACTTAAAGGCGATTTAAATAAAGAGGCTCTGCGGCTGAGCTTCCAGGAAATAGTGCGAAGGCACGAAGTATTGCGGGCCAGGTTCGTGCAGGTGGGAGCAAAGCCACAGCTGCAGATATGCGAGCACGAGAGGTTTGAGTTGCACGAACTGGATCTGCGCGATTCCACCTCCGGCATGAAACTGGAGGAACGGGTAAGTCGTGAACTCGCAATAGAGGCGGCTTCTCCTTTTTTTCTGCAGGAAGGAGGATTGTTCCGCGCGCGGCTGTTGCGAACTGCCGAGCAGGAGCACGTATTACTCGTGACTATCCATCACATCGTCTTCGACGGAGGATCAGTTGGTGTGCTGGTGCACGAACTTGCCGCTTTATATGAGGCATATAGCAAAGGGATTCCGTCGCCACTCGCGGACCTGGACATTCAATATGCGGATTACGCGGCTTGGCAACGGCAGATGGTGGAAGTCGAAAGGCTCACAGCAGGTTTGGAATATTGGAAGCGACAACTGGAGGGCCTTTCGCTCTTGGAGTTGCCGACTGATCATGCGCGGCCAGCTGTGCAAAGTTTTCGTGGAACCACGGAACCATGGAAGCTTCCTGCCGAGATATACCCGCAGCTAAAGGGGCTGAGCCAGGAGCATGGAGTAACGCTCTTCATGACGCTGCTGGCGGGATTCCAGATTCTCGTGGCGCGCTACAGTGGCCAGCACGACATCTCGATTGGTTCACCTATTGACAATCGGAGCCATCCCCAGTTGCAGGCGCTGATCGGGTTTTTCGTGAATACAGTGGTGTTCCGCGCTGATCTGAGCGGCTATCCGCAGGTGGGAGAGGTACTTCGCCGAACGCGCGAGAGCTGTTTAGCGGCCTATACGCACCAAGCTGTCCCTTTTGAGAAGTTGGTGGACGCATTGGCGCCGCAACGGGACTTAAGCCGTAATCCGCTATTTCAGGTCGCCATGGTGTTGCAGAACGCTTCCGTGAAGAGTATGGAGTTGCCCGGTATCGAGATGAGCCTGCTTCCTCCCGCCGCCACGGGAGCGAAGTTGGACCTGAGCCTGGTAATTGAGGAGAGCCCACAAGGTCTGCACGGATTCGTAGAGTACTGTACGGATCTTTTTGAACCAGAGACAATCCGTCAGATGATGCGGCACTACAACCAGGTCCTGCGCGAGATGGTGCGCGACTCGAAGCAACTCGTTTCCACGTTGCCGCTACTGACCGAAACCGAGTGCCACCAATTGCTCTTCGACTGGAACCAGACCAAAGTAGATGTTCCATGGCAATGCATTCACGAGATGTTCGCCGACCAAGCAGCGAGGACGCCGGAAGCGGTGGCCGTGGAATACGAGAAACAGGAAATGAGTTATGCGGAGTTGAACCGGCGGGCAAACCAGCTGGGGCATTATTTGCAAAAGCACGGAGTGGGAGCAGAAGCACGGGTGGGAATCTGCCTGGAACGCAGCTTCGAGATGGTAGTGGGATTACTCGGCATTTTAAAAGCTGGCGGAGCCTATCTGCCGCTCGATCCAACCTATCCCCCAGAGCGGGCGGCGTACGTTCTACGCGATGGACAGGTATCGGTGCTGCTGACCCAAGCCCAACTTCGTTCCCAATTTCAAGGCTATGGTGGAAAGGTGGTTGCTCTGGATGAAGACTGGGGCGAAATTGCCGCAGAGGGCGACGCAAACATCGAGAACACTGCAAGTCTGGAAAATCTCGTTTATGTGATCTACACCTCGGGTTCGACGGGCCAGCCCAAAGGTGCGATGAATGTGCATGGGGGCCTGTGCAACCGGCTGCTATGGATGCAGCAGCAGTACAGCCTGGATGAAACCGACCGAGTGTTACAGAAGACCGCCTTTACGTTTGATGTTTCGGTGTGGGAATTCTTTTGGCCGCTGCTGACGGGGGCACGGCTGGTGATGGCGCGACCGGGAGGGCATCAGGACGCCGATTATCTGAGCGCGACAATTCAGAGTTCTAGTATTACAACTTTACATTTTGTGCCGTCGATGTTGAGTGTCTGGTTGGAAAGCGAAGCAGTCGGACACTGCACTACATTGAAGCGGGTAATTTGCAGCGGGGAAGCGTTGAGTCTGGAGTTGCAGAAGAAATTTCATGACAAGCTCGGGGCCGAGTTGCATAACCTGTATGGCCCGACTGAAGCGTCTATCGACGTAACCTACTGGCCCTGCGAGGACGATGCGAGCAGAGCTTTCGTGCCCATCGGAGGGCCGATCGCGAATACCCAGGTATACGTTCTGGATCGAGAACTCCAGCCGGTGCCGGTCGGGGTGAAGGGAGAGCTGTATCTCGGGGGAGCGGGATTGGCGCGCGGGTATCTGAAACGACCGGATCTGACTGCGGAGAAGTTTATTCCCAATCCTTTCAGCCAGACGGAGGGTGAGAGGGTTTACCGGACAGGCGACGCCGTGAGATGGCGTGGAAAAGGGGAGTTGGAATTTCTGGGGCGCCTCGATCATCAGGTGAAGCTGCGAGGATTCCGGATTGAACTGGGCGAGATTGAGTCGCGGTTGTTGGAGCATGAAGGAGTGCGCGAAACGGTGGTGGTAGTCCGGGAAGACACGCCGGGAGATAAGCGACTGGTAGCTTATCTGGTGCCGGACAAAGTCTGCGCGCATCCTCTGGCGCAACTCTTGCGAATGGAGCGGAGCGGAGAACTTCCCCAAGCCGCAGGTTATCAGTTGCCCAACGGGATGGTGATCAGTCATCAAAACAAGAGCGAGACCGATTTTGTCTACCAGGAGATTTTCGAGCAACAGAATTACTTGCGGCATGGCATCACTCTGGACCACGATGCCTGTGTGTTCGATGTGGGCGCCAATATTGGTCTTTTTACCTTGTCTGTACTGCAGCAGGCGCCTGGGGCTCGGGTTTACGCTTTCGAGCCGATCCCTCCGGTTTTTGAAAGTTTAAGGATCAATTCTCTACTGGCGGGTGGCGACATCCATCTGTTCAACTGCGGTCTCTCGCGTACTGCCGGAAGCGCGGACTTTACCTGGTTCAAACACAACTCTGTGATTTCGGGGCGCTACGCCGATCTGGCCGAAGAGCAACAGACGATCAGGAGGTTCATAAAGAACCAGAAGACAGCGGAAGTGTCCGACGACACCCTGGAGAGCGTGATCCAGGAAAGACTGGAGTCGGAGCAATTCCGATGTGCGCTGCGGACGGTATCGGAGGTGATAGCGGCCGAGAAGATTGAACGTATCGATCTGTTGAAGATCGATGTAGAAAAGAGCGAACTGGAGGTGTTTGAGGGGATAGAAGAGCAGGACTGGCCGAAGATCGGACAGTTGGTAATCGAAGTACACGATGTAGACGGCCGGTTAGGGAGGATGCGGCGGCTATTGGAAGAGCGTGGGTATACAGCAACTGCGGAGCAGGACGAGCTACTGGCGGCTACGAATCTATATACGGTCTACGCCTTGCGGCCAGAGAGAATGGAGCGGGAGAGCGCAGTAGTTGATGCTTCAACGCGAACCGCGCCTGTGTACTGGAACCCCAAGCACCTTGAGTCGGCGTTACGTACGCATCTGTCGGCCAATGTGCCGAGTTACATGGTACCCAATGCCTTTGTATTTCTCCCCGTAATGCCTGTTACGGGCAGCGGCAAGATCGACCGCAAGGCATTGCCTCGAGTCAAATCCACCGTGAAGTCCTCCGACACAGCACAAGTTCCGCTCGCCGATACGGAACGGATCATCGCGGGCATATGGAAGCAGGTTCTAAACATTGACGAAGTCGGAGTTGAGGATAAGTTTTTTGATGTCGGCGGACACTCGCTGCTGATCCCCGAAGTCCGTCTGGCACTGCAAAGTGCTTTTGGCACCAACCTGCAAATCGTCGATCTGTTTCGATATCCGACGATCAGCTCGCTCGCTGAGCGTCTGCAGGCCGAACGAACCACTCGTAAGGTGGAACCGGCTGGCTCCGATGAGACAGTCAATACAGCGCTGCCAGGAAGCGGCACCAAGGGATTTGCGATTGTAGGAATGGTTTGCAGGTTTCCGGGCGCCAGCAGTATTGAAGAATTCTGGCATAACCTGGAGTCGGGGGTTGAGTCGATCGCCGATTTCTCCGACGAAGAGTTACGAACTGCCGGCGTCGGGGAAAAACTCCTTGCTTCTCCGAATTACGTTAAGCGCGCCGGCGTGATGGCAGATCCCGACCTTTTTGACGCCAGATTTTTTGACATTAGTGCCCGCGAAGCGGAGCTGATCGATCCTCAGCAGCGGATTTTTCTGGAATGCGCATGGGAAGCTCTGGAGAACGCTGGATATACCTCCAAGAATTATCCAGGCAAAATCGGACTCTATGCAGGTAGCGGCGCAAATACTTATTTCTTGAATTTATTAACGGATGAGAATATCCGCTACTCTGACGATGCCACTTCTATTTTGTTTGCCAATGGCAATCACTTTCTGGCTACACGGGCGTCGTACAAGCTGGATCTGACCGGACCGAGCGTGACTGTGCAGACCGCCTGTTCAACCTCACTAGTCGCGGTCCACATGGCATGCCGCGCGTTATTGAATGACGAATGCGACATGGCGATGGCCGGCGGAGTCACAATTCAAACTCCGCAAAACATCGGCGATATCTTTCAAGAGGGAGGAATCGCTTCTCCGGATGGTCACTGCCGTGCGTTTGACGAGCGCGCCCACGGCACGGTGAGGGGCAACGGAGGAGGGATTGTCGTCATCAAGCGACTGGAAGATGCACTACGCGATGGAGATCACATTCGGGCTGTGATCAAAGGTTCGGCAATCAACAATGATGGTGGCGACAAGGTCGGTTATACCGCGCCGAGCATAAGCGGTCAATGCAAAGTAATTCTGGAGGCGTTGAAGGAATCGGGTGTAAGTCCAGAGACGATCACCTACCTTGAAGCTCATGGGACAGCAACCTCCTTGGGCGACCCGATTGAAGTTTCTGCGCTTACGCAAGCATACCGTAGCGCAGGCACGGAGAAGAATGGCTTTTGTGCGATCGGTTCAGTTAAATCTAACATCGGCCACACCGATGCCGCTGCCGGAGTTGCTGGTTTAATCAAAACGGTGCTGGCGCTGGAACACAAAGCGATTCCTCCCAGTCTGCACTTCGAAAGACCCAATCCAAGAATTGATTTCAACCATAGTCCGTTTTATGTGAATGCGAAGCTTGCAGAGTGGAACCCGGAAGCCATGCCCCGGCGGGCCGGAGTAAGTTCATTCGGAATCGGTGGGACCAACGCACATGTCATTCTGGAAGAGGCTCCTGCCGACGAATCCATATCTGCGTGCCGTCCGTGGCAGTTGGTATTGTTGTCCGCGAAAACAGCCACGGCGCTGGAAGCTGCAGCCAACAACCTAGAGGCTTACTTAAAGAAAAGTAATTCAGTCAACCTGGCGGATATCGCGCACACTCTTCAAGTGGGGCGCGCGGCCTTTGCTCATCGCTGTTTTGTGGTGGCAGAAAGGGTTGCGGATACGACCGAAATGCTGCAAGGCCGGCACGCGAGGCCTCTGGCGGGATCGACGGTTTCCCGCGAAGGTTGCCGGGTGGCATTCCTATTTCCAGGCCAGGGATCGCAATATGTCAACATGGGTAAACAGCTTTATGCCCACGAACCGCTCTTCCGTGATCTCGTGGATCAATGCTCGGACCTACTCCAACCAAGTTT
This sequence comes from uncultured Acidobacteriaceae bacterium, assembly GCA_963789875.1. Classification (GTDB taxonomy): domain Bacteria; phylum Acidobacteriota; class Terriglobia; order Terriglobales; family Acidobacteriaceae; genus Sulfotelmatobacter. The sequence continues at coordinate 866,369 of CAWBMI010000006.1, forward strand.
GCGGTTGGATCTGCGCAGTGTTCTCTACCCAAGCTCCGAACAATATGAATGGGCTGAAGCGGAGCTGCGGGAAACACGAACCACGCAACCGGCGCTGTTTGTCATTGAATATGCTCTGGCCCGGATGTGGATGTCGTGGGGGATTCTGCCGGAAAGCATGCTCGGGCATAGTGTTGGGGAATACGTAGCTGCTTGCCTCGCGGGAGTATTTTCTCTCGAGGATGCGCTGAAGCTCGTCGCCGTTCGTGGACGCCTGATGCAGAGTTGCGCGCGCGGTGGAATGCTCGCCGTGGCGGCTTCAGAAGAGCAAATCCAGCCTTACCTGAAGACGGGGCTGGAAGTGGCCGCGATCAATGGGTCGGGCTCTTGCGTGTTGACAGGCCCACTCGACTGTTTGGAGTTGGCCGAAAGAGAATTGGCGCAACAGCAGGTTGTACATCGTCGCCTGCAATCGTCGCACGCCTTCCATTCCGCGATGATGGAACCGATCGTTGGGAAATTTATCCGCGAAGTGCAAAATGTTCGGCTGAACGCTCCGCGAACGCGCTATCTTTCGAACCTTACCGGTGATTGGATCACCGCGGAACAGGCTACCGATCCGGAATATTGGGGCCGTCAACTGCGCGGAACGGTTCAGTTCGCCAGTGGGATTCGGAAGCTCTGCGATGGAGGCGGTCCCGTGACCCTCGAGGTTGGGCCCGGTCACAGCAATAGCACGGCGGTACGCCAGACCGTAGGTAAAGCGGCCCTGCCTGTGATGCTGAACTCATTGCCGGATTCGTATGATGAATCGGATGTAAAACATGTGCTCATGGTCTTGGGGAATCTGTGGCTTCAGGGCGCAAGAGTTGATTGGAATGTATTTGCATCGGGAGAGAAACGCAAGAGACTTCCTCTGCCCACGTATCCATTCGAACGCCAGCGTTATTGGGTAGAAGCATCGGCCTCGCGGCGCTCGCGTAGTGACGCCTCCCGGAAAGAAATTGGTGACTGGTTATATTTGCCAAGCTGGAAAGAAACGGCTCGGATTCATTCGAACTCAGAAGCCCTGGCTTCGGAGAACACCACAGTCTTAGTGTTTGCGGGGGCATCGGGAATAGCAGCACACCTTGCTGAGAGGCTCGGGCAAAAACGGTACAACGTCGTAACCGTTGTCGCGGGCGAGGAATTTAGCAAGATTGATCGCCTGACCTACGCTATCCATCCCGCCGTTCGCGCCGATTACGATGCACTATTCTCCGTTCTAAAAGAGCAAGCGCAATTTCCGGAAAAGATCCTTCATCTTTGGAATGTCGGTCATAAGGGATCCACGGAAGACGATCTGGAACTTGCGTTCTGTAGTCCGTTGTATCTAGTACAGGCGGCAACTGCACACTCAGGCATTGAACCCATTCAATGTATGGTGGTTTCGAGTGGCTTGCACGAGATCACTGGCAATGAAGATCTTTCACCAGCCAAGGCAACTCTTCTAGGTTTGTGCAAGACCATGCGATGGGAGCTGCCCCAATTTGCTTTTAGGAGTGTGGACATTGAAGTCCAGCCCGAGGGTTCCTGGACGGAGCGCTCTTTGTTGGATCAGTTGGTCGGCGAGTTGGAGTCGGAAGATCAACCGCAGATTGTGAGTTACCGCGGGGCGCGACGCTGGATTCAGACTTTCGATCATGTCCCTCTCGAAGCAAGTGGGCCGGAGTTGATTCGTGAAGATGGCGTCTACCTGATTACGGGCGGCCTGAACGATGTTGGGTTTCGACTTGCGGAATGGCTGGCCTCTGAAGTTCATGCGGCTGTTGTACTGGTTGACGGCCGCCCATTCCCACTGCGTGAGCACTGGGACGTCTGGCCTGAAACCCACGCCGGCGATCCCGCTGTCAAGCAGATACAACGCATGCGTGCCTGGGAACGCAGCGGGGCGAAGGTCCTCGTCTCGAACGCCGATGTTGCACACCCCGGTCAAATGCTCGATCTTTGCCATCAGGTGCGAGAGCGTTGGGGCAGAATTGATGGAGTGATCCATGCCGCGGGCTTCTCCGAGACGGTTCCGATCGCATCCCAGACTCGCGACCAAATCGGCGCCATCCTTAGGCCAAAGGTCTCAGGCGCGCTTGTGCTCGATGAAATATTTGCGGGAGAGAATCTGGATTTTATCGTGTTCTGTTCCTCTTTGATCTCAGTTGTGGGCGAAGCGGAACAAGCTGCCTATGCGGCAGCCAACGCTTTTCTCGACTCGCTGGCCCGGCGCAACTTCTTCCGCAATCGCTGTTTCATGCTGTCCATCAACTGGGATGCATGCGAGGATCCGGATAACACCATCTCACCGACCGCGACAGGCGCTGTTGCTGGAATCACGCCGGATGAAGCGGTTGAGGTGCTGCGCCGGTTGCTACGCGCCAAACCTGGACCGCAGGCCGTCATTTCCACCAGAGACCTGGCGTGGCTGACCCGAAAAAAAACAGGTCCAGTGGAAGAAGCAGCAGACGCACCTCAGCGCACCTATGCTCGTCCCAATCTTGATCGCGCAGTCGAGCTGCCGACCAATGCTATAGAAACCTTGTTGGTTCGTATCTGGACGGAAGTGCTGGGAGTCTCGCCCATCGGAATTCAAGATGATTTCTTTGAGTTGGGTGGCGATTCGCTGATCGGCCTTAAGATGGCGACGCGCTCCCGTGATTTGGGCGTGGCCGTTTCCATCGACCAGCTCTTCCGGCGCCGCACGATACAAGAATTGGCGGCCGCGGTCGAGCAAGTGGAACCCGCAGAAAAGTATCCGGCCATGGCCCGCATACCTCGCAATCAGGCGATTCCTCTGTCGTACACACAGCAGCGGATCTGGTTTATAGACCGAATGGCGCCGGGTGGTTCGGCGTACAACCTTCCGGCGTCTGTCCGAGTACGGGGGCCCTTGGATCTGGCTGTGTTGGAGCGCGTAATGCAGCAGATCGTGTCCAGGCATGAGTCTCTGCGCACGCGTATCGAGGTTGTGGAAGGTGAGCCCAGACAAGTAATAGAGGATGCGGCGAATGTGCCGCTTGTCATCGTTAACGTGAACCCCAAACAGGATGAGGACCTGGAGGCGGCCGCCCGGAGACTGGCGCGCGACGAAATACAAAAGCCGTTTGATCTTCAGCACGGACCGCTCATCCGGGCATGCTTGTTCAAGCTGACTGAGCAGGACCATGTGCTGGTCGTAACTATGCACCATATCGTGTCGGATGGTTGGTCGTTGAGCATCCTGGTGCGAGAGGTTTCCACGCTGTACAAGGCTTTTAGCGCAGGCGAGACTTCGCCACTTGCTGAATTGCCAATCCAATATGCCGACTACAGCATGTGGCAACGGGAATGGGTCAGCGGCGAAATGCTGGAGCAGCAACTCAATTATTGGAAACACCAACTGGCCGAAGTATCAGTCCTGGACCTGCCTACGGACTTTACCCGGCCTCAGTTCCAGACCCAGAGAGGCAGCACTATAAGGTTCGACGTATCTTTCGATCTGACCCTAAGGCTCAAAGAGGTATCCCTGAAATCTGGAACAACGCTTTATATGACCTTGCTGGCGGCGTTTCAAACATTGATGTCACGTTATAGCCGTCAACAGGACATAGCAACCGGTACGCCCATTGCCGGCCGACGTCGTACGGAGACTGAATCCCTGATTGGTTTCTTTGTCAACACTCTGGTGCTCAGAACTGATTTGTCAGGTGCACCGGGCTTTGCCACATTGCTGCAGAGGGTCAAGCAGGTCACACTCGAAGCCTACGCTCATCAGGACGTGCCTTTTGAAAAACTGGTAGAGGTGCTCTCCCCGGAGCGGGACTTGGCGCGGTCCCCGCTGTATCAAGTGATGTTCGCTCTCCAGAATGCGCCCTACGCCGCGCTGGAATTGGGCTCCGCAACGCTCGAAAGATTTGATGCAGAGATCGTTGCTGCCGAATGTGATCTCAACTTTGATATGTGGGAAACCTTCGGAGGAATGCAGGGTTACATCAAGTACAGCACTGACTTGTTTGAACCCGCCACCATCTCTCGCTGGATCGAACAGTTCAAGATCTTACTGGGAGGCATCAGCGCTGATCCAGAACAGTCCATTGCGTCGCTGCCCCTGCTGTCCACCTCTGAGCGCCAGCAGTTAGTGCAGGAATGGAACCGGACAGAGACCAACTATCAGCATGAGAAGTTTGTGACGCACCTTATTGAAGAACAGGCGCGTCAGACGCCCGGTGCAATTGCGGTAAGCAGCGAAGAGGGCCATCTCACTTACGCCGAACTGAATGCGCAAGCCAACCAGATCGCACGCTACCTGCACCGACTTGGAGTCCTCCCTGAAGTCCCCGTTGGCATCTGCATGGAGCGCAGCTTGGAGTTGGTAACGGGGCTATTGGGAATTTTGAAAGCGGGCGGAGTCTACATCCCTTTGGACCCGTCGTATCCGCAGGAAAGATTGCTCCAGATTGTCATGGCCTCTAAAGCTCCCGTGACGCTGGCGCAGGAAACACTCCTCCAGGAGCTTCCGCTGGGCGGCGGAACGCTTGTGAAAGTGGACGTTGATTGGCCTCAGATCAGCAAGGAAGATCCTGACGATCTCCACATAACATTGGATGCAGCCAATCTGGCCTATGTAATTTACACCTCCGGTTCTTCTGGCAGTCCTAAAGGAGCCATGAACACGCACGGCGGGATTCTGAACCGCCTGCTTTGGATGCAAGAGAGATTCGGACTCCAGAAAGGTGATCGAGTCCTTCACAAGGCGCCAATTTGCTTCGACATCTCATTATGGGAGCTTCTCTGGCCCCTGATGGTCGGGGCAGAAGTGGTGATGGCCAAACCGGGGGGAAATCCTGATCCGGGGTATCTGACAAAGCTAATCGAAGAGAAGACGATCACCACACTGCACTTCGTGCCCTCAGCGCTGCACATGTTCCTGCAATCAACGATCACGGAGAAGTGCGGAAGCCTGCGGCGCGTCTTTTGCAGCGGGGAAGTTCTGTCTTCGGATTTGCAGTCGGCGTTCTTCAGCCGGTTTGAGAGCGAGTTGCACAATCTTTATGGACCTACCGAGGCGGCGGTGGACGTTACCTTCTGGGCCTGCGAAAGAAATCACGCCAGATCACGCGTTCCCATAGGGAAACCGATTGCCAATACGCGAGTCCATGTGCTGGATGGGTTAATGGAGGCTGTGCCTCTGGGAATGCCTGGAGAGCTCTATATCGGCGGAGCTGGATTGTCGCGTGGCTATTTGGGGCAGGTGGGATTGACGGCTCAAAGTTTTGTTCCTGATCCGTTCAGCATTGATCCGGGAGAACGGCTGTATCGGACCGGAGACTTAGCCCGGTACCTGCCGGATGGCAACATCGAGTTCCTCGGAAGAATCGATAACCAGATTAAGCTGAGTGGCTATCGAATAGAACTCGGAGAGATCGAGGACATCATCCAAAGTTACCCCGGGGCGCAGCGAGCTGTTGTCGTAGCCAATGAGGAGAAGGGAGTCAAGAGTCTGGTCGCTTACGTGGCGCCTCGTGTGGGGCAGGTGGTCAATGCTTTCGAGCTCAAGAGGCACATCCGGCAGAAACTACCGGAAGCCATGGTGCCTGGCGCGATTGTCGAAGTCACCGAATTGCCCCTGACCACGAGCGGGAAGATAGACCGAAAGCGCCTGCCCAAGGTCGAAGGCATGAAGTTGGGCGGCTCGAAAAACGATAAAGCGCCCAGCACAGAAGTCGAACGCTTTATTGGCGAAATCTGGCGGGAGCAATTGCAACTTACCAACATCGGTATTGACGATAATCTCTTCGATTTGGGTGGCCATTCTCTTATGCTCGTGGTGATTCATGAAAAACTTGCTGCCCGCTTTAACGACCAAGTAACGATAATTGACCTGTTCACCTACCCTACCATCGCTACGCTGGCCAAATTTCTTGAACAATCCCACGACGAAGCTCCGCTTGAATTGGTCGCACAGGAGCGGGCGGATCGCCAGCTACAAGCCTTCGCCGCTGTAAAGGGAGGTCGCAGTGAAGATAAATAGCAGTCAGCCAGAATACGCTGCCAGCATCGCAGTCGTCGGCAAGTCCGGCCGATTTCCTAAAGCCGGGAATTTGAAGCAATTTTGGGAGAACTTGTGTGCAGGAAGAGAATGTATATCTTTCTTTACGGAGGAGGAACTTTTATCCGCGGGTGCTGATGCGGAAATGTTGCGCCGGCCCAACTATGTAAAGGCCTTGGGTATTTTGGAAGATCCCGAGTTCTTCGACTCCCAGTTCTTTGGCTACACTCCACGCGAGGCACAAATGATTGATCCACAGCAGCGCGTGTTTTTGGAGTGTGCCTGGGAGGCGATTGAAGATGCAGGCTATGCGTCCGACGATCCCGGAGCAGTTGCAGTCTACGCCAGCTCCACGATGAGCACCTATATCAGGAACCTGCTTGCTAATCCCGAAATCCTGGGCTCCTCGGATATCATGCAGATCGTCTCCGGCAACGACAAGGACTACGTGTCTACGCGTGTGTCCTACAAACTGAATCTGAAGGGGCCGAGCGTATGTGTTCAATGCGCCTGCTCCAGTTCCCTGGTGGCTGTTCATCTGGCGTGTCGCAGCCTGTTGACATACGAATGCGATCTTGCCTTAGCGGGAGGCGTCTCCATTGGAGTACCTCTTAAACAGGGTTATCTGTATGAGGAGGGCGGGATCACGTCTCCAGACGGGCACTGCAGGGCCTTTGATGCCAAAGCGAATGGCACTATCATCGGATTCGGATGCGGTGCTGTCGTGTTGAAGCGCCTTTCTGAGGCCATTCAGGACGGCGATAACATCCAGGCAATTATTCGCGGCTCGGCAATCAACAATGACGGATCCAACAAGATTGGCTTCACCGCCCCCAGCGTCGATGCGCAGGCTGACGTAATTCGTGCCGCCCTGGCGGTAGCCCGCGTCCCCTCCGATACCGTTACTTATGTGGAGGCCCATGGCACGGGCACTGTGCTGGGGGATCCCATCGAAGTGACGGCCTTATCGAAAGCTTATCGGTCGGGCGTCGGAAGAAAATCCCGCTGCGCTATTGGTTCACTCAAAAGCAATATTGGCCATCTGGATGCCGCCGCCGGAGTCGCCGCATTAATCAAGACAGTGTTAGCCCTGGAACACAAGAAACTTGTGCCCAGCTTAAACTTCGAGAGTCCCAATCCCAAAGCTAATTTCGACGCGAGTCCGTTCTATGTGAATACCACTCTCGGCGAATGGCCGGCGGACGGAATCGCCAGGCGCGCGGGTGTGACTTCCCTGGGCATCGGCGGGACGAATGTTCATGTGGTTTTGGAAGAAGCGCCTGATCTCGACCACCAGACATCGGATCGTAAGCATCATCTGCTGGTTTTTTCTGCACGGAGCCAGATCGCGCTGGAATCCCACACAGCCAGAGTTGCGGACCATCTTCAGGCCCACCCCGATCTTCGACTTTCCGACGTGGCACATTCGCTCCAGGTAGGCCGAAAAGCATTTCCTTATCGACGCGCCGTTACGTGCCAAACGGTTGCCGAGGCTATTGAGCGGTTAAGGCATCCGCATGACGACGGAATAGCCAGTGGAATGGCTGATGTGCGGAATCGTCCGGTGGTGTTTATGTTTCCAGGCGGTGGGACGCAGTTTCCGGGCATGGGTCGGGAACTGTACCAACACGAGCGCGTGTTTCGCGAGACCTTTGACAAGTGCGTAGAACTGTTGACGGCGGTCGTGAAACAGGACCTGCGAAGCCTGGTTCATGCGGATCCCAGCCAAACCGAATCGGCTGCTGCTGCCTTGGCGCGGCCCTCGCTGGGCTTGCCTGCCATTTTCACGACAGAATACGCCATGGCCCAGCTATTCAAGTCGTGGGGCATCGAGCCCAAGAGCATGATTGGCCACAGTCTGGGCGAATATACAGCCGCGTGTCTAGCTGGTGTGTTTTCTTTGTCAGACGCGCTCGCTTTGGTGGCGTTAAGGGGAAAATTATTCGAAAGTCTTCCTCCGGGGGCCATGCTTAGCGTCCAGATGCGCGAGGCTGATGTAGCGACGCTTCATTTAGCGGACGTGGGAATTGCGGCCGTCAATGGGGCGGACAACTGTGTCATCTCCGGCAGAATCGGTGCAATCGAGCAAGCCACGTCAATTCTCGAGTCAAGAGGAATAGAGTACCGGCGTCTACATATAGATACCGCAGCACATTGTTCCATGGTGGATGCCATTGTCGACCCGTTGCGTTCTTTCCTAGGACGGCTCAAGCTCGATGCTCCCAAGGTCCCTTTCATCTCGAACCTCACCGGTACTTGGATCACAACTGAGGAGGCTGTTGATCCGGGGTACTGGGTGCGGCACCTTCGACACACGGTTAGATTTGCAGATGGAATCTCCGAGTTATTGAAGCAGCCGGAAATTGCTCTGATTGAACTGGGCCCGGGGCATACTCTTAGCACTCTGACTCGTGCCCAAGTCAGAGAAAAATCTGTTTCCGTGATTTCTTCCATGAGGCATCCACACGAAACCGCTCCGGAAACTAGTGTGCTTTACACGAGCCTCGGTAGGTTGTGGACCGTTGGCGTACAAGTGAATTGGAACAGCCAATACCGTAAAGGCGAGGCCCGCCGAATTTCGTTACCCACGTATCCTTTTGAGAGACAGCGGTATTTTGTTGAGCCTGCGCCCTCCGGCGAAGTGCATCCTGCACCACATCGAAAGGAGCCGGACATTACGAACTGGTTCTATGCGCCATCTTGGAAGCAAATCGTATCGCGCAACCCTGGACGGAGGGAGCGCGAATTATCCAGTACCTGGATGGTGTTCTCCGGCGGCAGCGGTATGGAATCGGACTTCGTGGAGAAATTAAGAAAGGCGAATCACGAAGTCAGCGTAGTGTTGGCCGGTCCGGAGTCGAGCGCCTTTGAACAGTTGGGCGCCCAAGAATTTCGTATAGATCCCGCTAACCCCGGTCACTATAGCGAACTGTTTGCTTCGTTTGCGGGATATGCCCCTGCCAATTTTATTCACTTTTGGAGCCTGTCCCTCGAGTCGGATCCCCAGCAGGTTTTTTATAGTCTGTTTTTTCTGGCCCAAACCATCGGCGAGGCAAACGCTGCCGAACAAAAGAATATATGGGTCGTGAGCAATGGAGTTGCACAAGTATCTCAAGACGATTTCCCCAGCCCAGATAGAGCCATGCTACTGGGACCATGCCGGACCATACCGCTCGAATATTCGAATCTGCATTGCGCACTAATTGATGTTGGATCACTGGAGCAAGAGACTGCAAGTGCGGTATTTCAATGCTGTGGCAACCCGCCCCAATCACCCTTGATGGCCTATCGCATGGGACGATTCTGGAGTCAATGCGTAGAGCCTTCGCCGCTTCCCCCCAGTGGCGAATGCGACCGTTTGCGACAAAACGGGGTCTACCTAATTACCGGTGGTCTGGGTGGAATAGGTCTAACACTGGCGTTGCATCTCGCCAGAAAAACGAAAGCGAAATTAATTTTGGTGGATGTTAACGCCGCTCCTTCCCGTGAGGACTGGGATCGTCTCTCGGAGATCGAGTCAACACCAACTGCAAAGCGCTTGCAGATAAATACTTTGCGCAGTCTTGAAGAGCTTCATGTACCTCTTCTCGTGGCGCAGGCTGATGTATGCGAGGAGCGTCAGATTCGGGAGGTTGTGGCCGAAGCCACGCAAAAGTTTGGCGCTATCCATGGAGTGATTCACGCTGCCGGAATGCCCGGCGGAGGACTAATGCAATTCAAGACTGCGGCAGAGATTGAAGGTGTGCTGGCACCCAAGGTAGGCGGCACGCGCATTCTTGAGCGCATCTTTAGAGACCACGATCTTGATTTCTTCATCACCTGCTCCTCGGTCACGTCTGTGCAAGGTGAGTTTGCGCAGGTTGATAATTGCTCGGCAAACCTTTTTCTCGATGCTTTCTGTTTGAACAACAGCTTCAAGCTTTCCACTCGGACAACGGCCATTGGTTGGGACACATGGAAGGATATTGGAGCGGCCCGGAATGCTGACCTCTCGCCGGATTTGGAGCATCTGCGCAAACAGAGATTTGCGGTAGCTCTTTCCAGCGAAGAGGCAGTTGAGGTCTTCGACCGCATTCTCAATTTTGATGTCCCAAGATCGCACGTCCTGGTTTCCGCTGTTGAGCTGGATCTTTCGCCACGCCGGCCGAACTCCATTGTGTCTGCACGAGAAAATACAGTATCCATGGAGACGCTGGAGTTGTACTCCAGGCCCGAGCTTTCCAGCGCCTTCATCGCTCCGCGTGATGACATCGAACGGCAAATCGCAGAAGTTTGGCAGTCCGTGCTGGGCCTGAAAGCAATCGGCGCTTACGATAATTTTTGGGAACTTGGAGGTCATTCCCTCCTGGCTACCCAGGTGGTTTCCCGCCTCAAGGAGAGGTTTCACATTGCACTTCCGCTTCGTACCCTCTTTGAAATGCCGACGATTGAAAAGCTGGGCGAAGCGGTTCGAGCGCAGGTAGAGGCAGCGAGATCGGGCACTCCCTCCGAGCCGCGTATCGGATCAGAGGCGCAGGCAGTGCCGATATGCAAGGTGGACCGCAACGGGAAGTTGGCGTTGTCTCATTCGCAAGAACGTTTGTGGTTCATCAACCAACTTGAACCGGAGAATACGGCCTACAACGTGCCTCAGGCCGTCAGGATCCAGGGCCCTCTGGATGTGAACGCGTTGGAGAGAACTCTGCGGGAGATCGTGCGCCGGCACGAATCGCTCCGCACCCGCTTCGTGAGCGTGAATGGCGAGCTACAACAGATCATTGATTCGAGCCCAGCCTTGGAACTGCCGGTCACGGAGCTGCGTCATCTTCCGGAAGCAGAGCGTTTGGTGGAAGCACAAAGACAGGCGCGGGACGATGCGCGACATCCTTATGATCTGGCGCGCGGACCGGTCTTCCGAATGAAGCTACTGCATCTGGCCAGCCAGGATTATGTGCTGGTCTTTAATATGCACCACATCGTGGCGGACTCCTGGTCCACGGTTGTGCTTCTGCGTGAGGTCTCGGCGATCTACAGCAATTTTACGAATGGCCAGCCTTCTCCCCTACCCGAGCTGGATATTCAATACGCCGACTTCAGCGCGTGGCAGCGCGAGTTGTTGAGTGGGCCCCTGCTGGAAAAGCAACTGGAGTATTGGAAGCGAAAACTCGCGGGGGTAGAACCGTTGACGCTTCCCACCGACCGGCCGCGGGCCAGCATCCAGCGCCCGGACGGAGCCGTCGTGCGTTTCGCGTTCCCCTTAGAGCTCACGGAATCGTTGAGAACCCTGAGCCGGAAACAAGGCGCCACTCTTTTTATGGTTTTGATGGCGGCTTTTCAATCGCTGCTTGGGCGTTACAGCGGGCAATCCGACATCGCGGTGGGAGCGCCCATTGCGGGACGTTTGCGGACCGAGACCGAAGGGTTAATCGGTATCTTTATTAATACGTTGGTTCTGCGGACCGATCTCTCTGGCGAACCCGATTCGATCGAATTATTGCGGCGAGTCAAGGAAACCACCCTGGAGTCGTTTGCCCATCAGGATGTGCCCTTTGAGAAGCTGGTCGAGGTGCTGTTACCCCAGCGGAACCTGGCCAGATCGCCTCTGTTCCAGGTGTTGTTTGTTCTCCAGAATGTCCCTTGGACGGCGCTTGAATTGGGGCCGGCGAAGATGACGCCGCTTGAACTAGATAACGGTGCTTCTCCATTCGAGATTTCGGTGAGCCTAATAGAGACCAATTCCGGACTCGAAGGCTACATTACGTACTATACGGAGCTGTTTGACGCGGCCTCCATAAGCCGGATGATCGAGCATTACCAGATGTTGCTCAGCGGCATTGTGGATAATCCGGAGAGACCCATTGCCTCGCTGCCCTTGTTGAGGGACGACGAGAGGAAGCGGGTGGTCGAAGAATGGAACCGAACGGAGGCGCATTACTCTCTGGACAAGTGCCTGCATGAGCTGTTTGAAGAGCAGGTTGCCAGGACGCCATGGGCAGACGCGGTGATCGATGGATACCGACACGTCACTTATGACGAGTTGAATCGGCACGCCAATCAGATAGCGCATTATTTGAGGAAGTTGGGGGTAGGGCCGGATGTGGTAGTCGGCTTGTGCATCGACTCGAGTATAGAGATGGTAATGGGGTTGTTGGGCGTTCTGAAGGCGGGGGGAGCCTATTTGCCCCTTGACCCGGAGTTTCCTGCTGAACGGTTAGCCTACATGATGCGGGACGCTCAACTCAATTTCCTGCTGACTCAGGAACGCCATCGGGATATGTTCGCTGGCTTTACAGGTCACGCGATTTGGGTTGATCCATACCATCTGGAAAAGCTTCTACCAGAGAACGATGCCAATCCGGACGGATTGGATGTGGATGCGGAGAACTTGGCTTACGTGCTCTATACTTCAGGTTCTACGGGCAGGCCCAAGGGTGTCGGGATGACGCAGGGCCCGCTATGCAATCTGGTGTGCTGGCAATTGATGTCGAGTCCCGGGCCGAAACGTACTCTGCAGTTTAGTCCGTTAACCTTCGATCTTTCCTTCTACGCAATATTTGCGACGCTATGTTCCGGAGGTTCTCTCGTACTAATCGACAATGACGCTCGTCGTGATCCTGCGGAACTGTGGAAGGTGGTCTGCGAGAGAAAAGTTGAAAAGCTGTTTCTGCCTTTTGTCGCCTTGCAGGGACTGGCTGAGGTCGCCAGTGACGCTGAATGGGGATCCACAAGTTTGCGTGAAGTGATAAGTACTGCGGAGCAGCTCAAGGTAACCCCCGCGCTGCGACGCTTCTTCGATCACTTGTCCCTAGCCATTCTCGATAACGAGTACGGCCCAACTGAAACTCATGTGGTGACCGCCTACCGCTTGCAGGCTGACTCCAGAGAGTGGCCGCTGTTGCCGCCCATCGGCAAGCCAATTGCGAATGACCAGGTATATGTCCTCGAGGATAATTACACTCCTTCGCCCATTGCAATTCCAGGAGGTCTGTATCTGGCTGGCGTGGGGCTGGCCCGGGGTTATTTGAACCGGCCGGATCTGACGGCGGAGAGGTTCGTGCCGAACCCGTTCAGCGTGCGTGGAGGCGAGCGCATGTACCGCACGGGAGACGTGGCGCGATGGTTGCCGGATGGAAATCTGGAGTTCCTAGGGCGTCTGGATCACCAGGTCAAGATTCGCGGATTTCGTATTGAGCTGGCCGAGATTGAAGCAGCCCTGCAAGAGCATGCAGGAGTGCGCGAGGCGGTGGTGATAGCGCGGGAGGACGACACGGGGGATAAGCGCTTGGTGGCTTACGTGGTTCCCGAGCGGGAGAGCGAGGAGAGCAACAATGGGAGCGGCAGAGTAGGGCTGCAGATCAGCGAGTTGCGAGAGCAGTTGCTAGGCAAGTTGCCAGAATACATGGTGCCCACCGCTTATGTGCAGTTGGAAGCGCTGCCGCTGAATCACAACGGTAAGATCGACCGCAAGAATTTGCCGCAACCAGACATGGATAGTCTTAAGGAAGAATATGTAGGCCCACGCAATCCCACGGAAGAAACTCTTTGCCGGCTGTGGCAAGAGGTCTTGCGGCTGGAACATGTGGGAATTCACGACAACTTTTTTAAGAGCGGCGGGCATTCTCTCCTAGCTGCGCGGGTCGCCGCCCGCATGCGCGAATGCTTCATGGCTGATATTCCGTTACGACGAATATTCGAGTTGCCAACCATTGCCCAATTAGCCGGGTTCGTTGATCAAACGGTCCAAAACAACGGATCTAACGGTGTGCCCGCGCAGCGTCGGCCGGCTATCAAACGGGTTGCGCGCAAGGCCGCTTTGGTGGATGTGGATTGATCGCACGGTCGAAATCAGGACTTCCAAAAACCTCACCTGTGTAGTGTGTTCTATCCTCGAACTCTTCTAATGCGTCTTGCAGGTTTCCATGACACCGACAATCTCTGAGTTCAGCCAGCCAAGGGCACAGGAAATGGTGTGCTTTCCTGCTTCGTTTGCCCAGCAAAGCCTGTGGTTTATCGATCAACTTACCCCCGGCAGAGCAACCTATAACCTTCCCGGAGCGCTACGGGTTCGAGGCAAGCTGGATGTGGAGGTGCTCAAGAGGACCGTGGACGAGATTGTACGGCGGCACGAAACGCTCCGTACCCGGTTCGTCACGGTTCGCGGTGTACCGCAACAAGTCATCGAGGATCAGGTCAGCGTTCAACTGCCTGTGCTGGACTTGACGTTCATAGCTGGAGAAGAGGAGCGAGAAGCAGAGGCGATGCGGCTAGTGCAGGAAGAGTCGCAAGAGCCGTTCGATCTTCAACAAGCGCCGCTGTTCCGGGGAAAGCTGCTGCGGCTGGGTGCGGGGAACCATGTGCTTCTGTTCACCATGCACCACATCATTTCGGATGCCTGGTCCATGGGGGTGCTAATCGAAGAAGTATCGGTTCTCTATAGAGCTTTCAGCGACGGCCAGCCCTCGCCCCTGCCTGATCTGCCTATCCAGTATGCAGACTACACCGCGTGGCAGAGCGATTGGCTGGAAGGAGGAGTACTGAAGGAGCAACTGGCCTATTGGAAGCGGCGACTGGCGGGAACCAGTGTGTTGAAGCTGCCCACCGACCGGCCTCGGCCAACCTCACAGAGCCAAAACGGGGCAACGTGCGAGTTTGCGATAGGTGCGAATCTCACGCAAGCGCTGAAGAAATTGGCGGAAAAGCAAGGCGCTACCTTATTTATGGTTCTGCTGGCCGCTTTTCAGACGCTGCTCTATCGGTATAGCGGACAAGACGATCTTGCGGTTGGGACGCCGACCGCCGGGCGCAGCAGTGGTGAGACGGAAAACTTGATCGGCTTTTTTATCAATACCCTGGTCCTGCAAGGGGACCTTTCTGGTGGGCCAAGTTTTATAGAGCTACTGAAAAGAACAAAAGAGGTGACACTGGAAGCCTACGCTCACGAGGATGTTCCTTTCGAGAAACTGGTTGAGGTGTTGTCGCCGGAACGCAACCTAGGGAGCACGCCATTTTTCCAAGTCATGATCGTTCTGCAAAATGCTCCCCAGTCCGACTTACGACTGGGTGCCGCCATGCTCCAGCCTTTTAATACCGTTGACAACGGGACCTCGAAGTTCGATCTCTTGCTGCAACTCGGAGAAGATCCATTCGGAAAGCTCACGGGTTCATTGCAATACAGTACGGACCTGTTTGAGGCGTCTACCATTGGCCGGTTAATCGAGCATTACAAGAGATTGCTGACCGGGGTTGCCGACAAACCGACCCAATCGATTGATGAGCTTCCGCTCTTGACCTCCAACGAACGCCAGCAGGTGATCGAGGAATGGAACCGGACGAATGTAGAGTTTCCGCGAAAACAGTGCTTGCCCGGCCTAGTCGAAGAACAGGTTGCCAGAACGCCAGAAGCAATAGCGGTGGAGCATGAAGGTCATCAATTATCTTATCGAGATTTAAATGACCGAGCCAACCAGTGGGCACGTCAGTTGCGGGAGTTGGGTGTGGGCGCGGAGACGCGCGTCGGTCTGCTGATGGAGCGGAGCCTCGAGATGGTGGTTGGTTTGCTAGGAGTGCTCAAGGCTGGAGCGGCTTATGTGCCGCTGGATCCGGATTATCCATCGGAGCGCTTGAGCTACATGGTGGAAAGCGCGCAGGTCAAAGTTCTGTTGACGCAGAGCCACTTGAGAGAGCGGGTACCTGGTTTTTCTGGTGCGGTGCTGGAGTTGGATGGAGCAGAGGAAGGCAGGCGGATTGCCGAGTATGAAACCGGCAACCTGGATGTGGCGGTCCTGCCCGGGCAACTGGCCTACATTATCTATACGTCGGGCTCAACAGGCAGGCCGAAGGGAGCGATGAACAGCCACGGCGGGCTGGTGAACCGGTTGCTGTGGATGCAGGAAGAATACGGATTGGAACCGAGGGATGTGGTTCTGCAGAAGACGCCGTACAGCTTCGATGTTTCGGTGTGGGAGTTTTTCTGGCCACTTATGGAGGGGGCGAAGTTAGTGCTTGCCCGGGCGGGAGGGCATCAGGAGCCGGATTATTTAGCGGCGCTGATTAAACAGCAACAGATTACGACGCTGCACTTCGTACCCTCGATGTTGGCGGTGTTTCTCGACGGGGAGAGGACGAAGCAATGCAAGAGTATCCGGCGGGTGATGTGCAGCGGAGAGGCATTGCCTGCAGAGCTGGCCCGGCGCTGCCTGGCCGCTATGCCCTGGGCGGAGCTGCATAACTTGTATGGTCCAACCGAAGTCGCGATCGATGTGACGAACTGGAAGTGCATGGCGGAGGACAGCCGTGCCAGTGTTCCGATAGGAAAGCCGATCGCAAACATTCGGGTCTATGTGGTGGACAAGGGGATGGAGCCCGTAGCAGTGGGAGTTCCGGGAGAGCTGTTGCTCGGAGGAGTTGGGCTGGCGAGAGGATATTGGGGTGGAGGTGATCTGACGGCAGAGAGGTTCGTTCCCGATGGGTTTAGCAGCAGGAAAGGAGAGCGGCTGTATCGGACGGGGGATCTGGTGCGCTGGCGCGGAGATGGCAACCTGGAATATTTGGGGCGGATCGATCATCAGGTCAAGATACGGGGAATGCGTATTGAACTGGGGGAGATCGAAGCGGCGCTGCAGGAACATGACAGCGTACGTCAGGCCGTGGTTATAGTGCGGGAGGACGAGGGTGGGGAAAAGCGGCTGGTGGCCTATGTGGTGCCCGAGGGGGAAAGCGAGGAGGGCAGCCATGGGAGCGGGAGAGCGGGGCTGCAGATCAGCGAGTTGCGGGAGCACCTGGTGGGCAAGCTGCCGGAGTACATGGTGCCCACGGCGTATGTGCGGTTGGAAAGGATTCCGCTAAGCCACAATGGAAAGATTGATCGCAAGAGTCTGCCAGAACCCGAGAAGGACATACGGGAAGAAGAATATGTGGGAGCGCGGAACGCAACGGAAGAAACGCTATGCCGGCTGTGGCAAGAGGTGTTACGGCGGGAACGTGTCGGAATTCACGACAACTTTTTTAGGATCGGCGGTCATTCTCTTTTGGCTGTTCAGGTAACCACTCGCATACGCGGGGCCTTGAATGCGGATATCCCGTTACGCCGGATGTTCGAAGCGCCAACCATCGCCCAGTTAGCCGGGTTAATTGACCAGGCTGCGCATGGCAATGGATCAAACGGAGCCTTCTCGCATCGTCAGCCTGCCCTCAAACGGGTAGCGCGTAAGGCCGCTTCATTGCCCGGGGAGCGGATTGGAGCGAAGGAAGAGGTTTCTTTCCCTGCTTCGTTCGCGCAGCAGAGTTTGTGGCTGATCGATCAGCTCACCCCTGGGAAAGCAACGTACAACATGCCCAGTGCATTACGAATCCGGGGCAAACTGGATGTGGAGGTATTGAAGAGAACGGTGCAGGAGATTGTGCGCCGGCATGAAACGCTGCGCACCCGGTTCGTTTCGGTTCGCGGCGAGCCGCAACAGGTTATCGAAGAGCACGCGAATGTTGAGCTGCCGGTTCTAGACTTAACCCATGTGTCTGGGGAGCAGAGACGAGAGGCAGAAGCGATGCGACTGGCGCGGGAAGAGGCGATGCAACCGTTCAACCTGCAACAGGCGCCGCTGTTTCGCGCCAACCTGCTCCGGTTGGATGAGCTGAACCATGTGCTTCTGCTTAACATGCACCACATCATTTCTGACGGTTGGTCAGCTGGCGTATTAATTCAAGAGGTATCAGTCCTCTATGGTGCATTCGGTGCCGGGCGGTCCTCGCCTTTGCCTGAACTGCCCATTCAATACGCTGACTACTCCGTGTGGCAAAGGGAATGGCTGGAAAGGGGTGTGCTGGAGCAACAACTGGCCTATTGGAGACGGCAACTGGCTGAACCCAGCATGTTGGCATTGCCAACAGACCGGCCTCGATCAACAGCACAGAGCCAGAGCGGTGCTCTATATGATTTTGCGCTGCCCGGGAGTCTCACGCAAAGGCTGAGGAAATTGGCGGATGAACAAGGCGCAACCTTATTTATGGTGGTCCTCGCCGCCTTTCAGACGCTGCTCTGCCGCTACAGCGGGCAGACCGATATAGCCGTGGGAACACCCATTGCCGGCCGCAACAGCGAAGAAACAGAAAAGCTGATCGGCTATTTCATCAACACGCTGGTGTTGCGAGTAACCCTCTCAGGATCTTCCAGCTTTCGCCAGTTGATCCAGAGGACAAAAGAAGTAACCTTGGATGCCTATGCTAATCAGGACGTTCCTTTCGAGAAGCTGGTTGAGGCCTTGTCGCCTGAGCGGAATCTGGACAGCACACCACTGTTCCAAGTCATGCTCGTCCTGCAAAATGCGCCCCGGGCGGAACTGCAACTGGGGGCTGCAAAGCTTCAGCCCTTGGACAGCGAAAGCGGCACCGCAAAATTCGAGTTGACAATGGTTCTGGCCGAGAACACGGGGACAGATGATGGGATGTATGGAACCCTGGAGTACAACACTGACCTGTTTGAAAAGGCGACCATGGGCCGAATGGCTCAACATTTCCAGACATTGTTGGAGGCTGTGGCAAGCGAGAGTGACCGCGCGATCGATGAATTTACATTAATGCAAGAGATAGAGCGCCGCCAATTATTGGTTGAGTGGAATGATACGGAGGTCAGCTACGGCAGGAGTGAGTGCATTCAAGAATTATTCGAGGAACAGGCGCGGAGAACACCGCAAGCGCCGGCCGTGCAGTACGAAGACCAGCTATTGACCTTCGAGGATTTAAACCAGCGAGCGAACCAGCTAGCACACCGCCTGCGCAAGCTGGGTGTAGGGCCGGAAGTGCGAGTCGGGATATGTGTCCAGCGCAGCTTTGAAATGATCGTGGGGCTGCTCGGCATTTTAAAGGCTGGCGGAATCTATGTACCCTTAGATCCAGACCATCCCCAAGAGCGGCTTGCGTACGTCTTGCAAGATGCGGACGTCACGGTTTTGCTGATTCACACCGAGACCTCCCAATCGATTCCGGCGACTGCTGCACGGATTGTTCATCTGAATGACGACTGGAACAAGATAGAGGTTGAAAGCTGCCAGGATCCCTCGCTCTTAAACTTCCCGGAAAACGCGGCGTTCGTCATCTATACGTCAGGTTCGACAGGAAAGCCCAAGGGTGTGGTTGTTACACATCGCGCTCTCTGCAATCAGATGTGCTGGGCCGCGCGCGAGTTCAATATTTCGGCCGCGGATCGGTTTGCACAGAAGACATCTTTAACCTTTGATGTTTCGGCCGAGGAGATCTTTGTCCCGCTGATAGCAGGGGCGAGAGTCGTATTAGCCAAACCCGCTGGAGAGCGCGATCTCGAATATCTGTCGCGATTCGTGGAAGATGAGGCGATCAGCTGCATCGACTTGCCGCCGGCATTGTTGCAAGTGCTGCTGCAATCTCCCCGGCTTGGTTGGCAATCTGTTCGTCTGGTTCTTTGCGGAGGAGAAGCGGTGAGCGCGGAGCTGGTGAAGCATTTTTATGAGAAATTCTCCATCCGTTTTGTGAATCTTTATGGACCAACCGAGACCACAGTGCAGTCCACCTTTGCGGACCAATTACTGGGCAAAGAGGCGATTCCCATTGGCAGACCAGTGGCTAATACACAGGTATATGTGCTGGATGAAAGAGATGCTCCGGTTCCAGTCGGAGTGGTGGGCGAACTCTTGATCGGAGGATCAGGGCTGGCTCGCGGATATGGCAACCGGCCTGAATTAACCGCGGAAAAATTTGTACCCAACCCGTTTGCTAAGACTCCGGGGGAACGGGCGTATCGAACCGGAGATCGGGTACGGTGGCGCGCGGATGGGAACCTGGAGTTCTTAGGGCGTAGTGACCATCAGGTGAAGCTGCGTGGATACCGCATCGAGCTCGGCGAAATTGAGTCGGCGCTGGAAAGTCATCCCAATGTGGCGCAGTCTATCGTGCTTGATCGAGAAGACCAACCCGGATCGAAGTGCTTAGTGGCTTACGTGATCAAGCGAGCCGGAGCGGAGAGTCCTAAAGCAAATGAACTGGAGGAGTACTTGAAAGTGCGGTTGCCTCAGTACATGGTGCCCGCTGCTTTCGTCGCGTTGGAGAAATGGCCGTTAAACCGCAATGGGAAGATCGATCGCAAGAGCCTGCCACAGCCCGATCTGGATACATCTGAGCAGGCATATGCGGGTCCCCGCAATCCAACAGAAGAAACTCTTTGCCGTCTGTGGCAGGAAGTCTTACAGAGGGGCCGGGTGGGAATTCAGGATAACTTTTTCAAAATCGGCGGGCATTCTCTTCGCGCCGCTCAGGTTGCTGCTCGCATGCGTGAAAGCTTCAAGGTGGAAATCCCGCTACGGCGAATGTTCGAATCGCCAACGATTTCCCAGTTGGCCCAAGTAATTGATCAGGCCTTGCAAGTTGCCGGCGTATCTGGTGCGCCATCGCATCTTTTGCCCGACATTAAACGAATGGTGCGCAAGGCCGCACCATTGCCTGTGGGGCCGATCGGGAGAGGATGAAATAAAGGTTCCGAGTAGGAAATTATCTGCTGCCTAAAGCACCCGCCTAGCAGCCGCCAACACCCAAATTCATTGTTCTATCGAGAGCCGCTCACCATAGCAAGCTCTTCAGATCCTTGTGCAGAACCAACCAAGAAGATGGAGGACTTTATGCGTTTAACGGAAAAACAAAAACGATTTTACCAAGACAATGGCTATCTATTCCTTGCTGAGGTTTTTGCTCCCAATGAAATCAGCGAAATGCAGCGGGTCTTGCCTGTCCTGTTTGCGAAAGATAACCCCGCCAGGGTACTCGAGAAAGATGGGCACACTGTCCGGTCTGTTTATGGTTGCCACACGACGACTGAGGTTTTTTCACGGCTAGTCAGGGATTCCAGGTTGCTTGAGCCTGCGGAAGATGTCATTGGTAGTCAATTGTATGTCTATCAGTTCAAGCTGAATGTTAAAGCTGCCTTCAGTGGTGACGTGTGGCAATGGCACCAGGATTTCATCTTTTGGCGGGAAGGAGACGGGATGGCACAACCGAACGCGGTTACGGTTGTGATTTTCTTAGATGATGTTACGGAGTTGAATGGTCCAATCTTTCTAGTTCCCGGTTCACATCGCGGAGGCGTAATTGAGCCATTTGCCGGAGATCCAAACAACGACGCTCTTATGCTCGACGCGTACACTAAAAGCCCAGCCTGGATTTCGAACCTTACGGCAACACTAAAATACACGATCGATGAGCAGGTTCTCGCCGAATTGATTTCACGTTACGGTACTGTAGCTCCCAAAGGTCCGGCCGGTTCAGTTTTGTTTTTCCATTCCAATTTAGTGCACGGATCAGGCACGAATATTTCACCCCGAAGTCGAGTTTTGTCTCTCATAACCTATAACAGCGTGGAAAATGTGCCCCACTTTCCAGAAAATCGCAGGCCCGAGTTCCTGGCAAGCTCAGACGCCAGGCCGTTAGAACCACTGGAACAGGGTGTGGATATGACCGCCGTACCGAGTATAGCGATATGAGATCAAGGAAGCCGCCAAGACATTGAAATTGTGGGCATGGTGCAAAACGGGAAACCGCAAGCTGCTATGTTCGGGGCGCAGGAGGCGGTGTCGCTTAATAGCACAAACTTTTCATCCTTTTGCAGAACTGAATAAACGGCCGAGGAATTTGGAAGAGCAGTCATGACCACATCAGTATCTGATATCCAACCAATGCCGGCACAGGAAGTAGTTTTCTTTCCTGCCTCATTTGCCCAGCAAAGGTTGTGGTTTCTTGACCAACTCACTCCGGGGAAGGCAACGTACAACATCGACAGCGCCTTGCGGATCTTGGGGAAG
Source organism: uncultured Acidobacteriaceae bacterium (assembly GCA_963789875.1). Lineage (GTDB taxonomy): Bacteria > Acidobacteriota > Terriglobia > Terriglobales > Acidobacteriaceae > Sulfotelmatobacter. The sequence continues at coordinate 888,203 of CAWBMI010000006.1, forward strand.
CTGGAAGTGCAGGTGTTGAAGCAGGCGTTGGAAGAGGTTGCGCGCCGGCACGAAACGCTGCGGATCCGCTTTGTAGCAGAAGGGGGCGACCTGCAACAGGTGATCGAGGAGCGGGTGAATGTTCAACTACCCGTGCTGGACCTAACCGCTATAGCCAGAGAAAAAAAACGAGAAGCAGAAGCGGTGCGAATGGCGCGGGAAGAGGCGCAACAGCCGTTTGATCTGAAACAAGCGCCGCTGTTCCGAGGAAAGCTGCTGCGGCTGGGCGCGGAGAACCATGTGTTTCTGTTCACCATGCACCACATCATTTCGGATGCTTGGTCCATGGGGGTGCTAATCGAAGAAGTATCGGTTCTCTATAGAGCTTTCAGCGACGCCCAGCCCTCGCCTTTGCCCGATCTGGCCATCCAGTATGCAGATTACAGCGTGTGGCAGCGGGAGTGTCTGGAAGGAGGACTGCTGGAGCCTCAACTTGCATATTGGAAGCAGCAACTGGCGGGAACCAGTGTGTTGAAACTGCCCAGCGACTTGCCTCGGCCGATATCCCAAAGCCAAAGCGGGGCGACCTGCAGATTTGTGATGGATGGCAATCTAACGCAAGGACTGAACAAGTTGGCGGAAGAGCGAGGGGCTACCTTATTTATGGTTCTGCTGGCCGCACTTCAGACACTGCTCTACCGTTATAGCGGCCAAGACGATATTGCAGTGGGAACTCCGATCGCCGGACGTCGCAGCAGTGAGACAGAGAAACTGATTGGTTTTTTTATTAACACCCTTGTGCTGCGAGGGAACCTTTCCGGCGCGCCAAGCTTTACCGAACTGCTGCAGAGAACAAAAGAGGTGACGCTGGAAGCCTACGCCAACCAGGATGTTCCTTTCGAGAAGCTGGTTGAGGTTCTATCGCCGGAACGGAACCTCGGGAGCACGCCATTCTTCCAGGTCATGATCACGCTGCAAAATGCGCCGAATTCGGACTTGCGCCTGGGCAGTGCGGTGCTGGAGCTTTTCGACGTTGGTGATAACGGGACCTCAAAGTTCGATTTGTTGCTACAGCTGGGAGAAGATGGATTCGGAAAACTGACGGGATCATTGCAATACAGCACGGATCTGTTTGAGGCGTGGTCCGTTACCCGGATGATCGATCATTACCAGATGTTGCTCAGCGGCATTGTGGCCGATCCAAGTCAATCCATTGTCTCTCTGCCCCTCCTGACCGCAAATGAGAGAAAACAGGTTATCCGGGAATGGAACTGGACCGAGAATGAGATTTCAGAAGAAACCCTGATCGAATCGTTTGAAGAACAAGCGCGGCGGAGTCCAGGGGCAGTAGCGGTGATCTACGGCGAAGAGCGGCTCAGCTATCGGGATCTGAATGAACGAGCCAACCGGCTGGGCTGGTATCTTCGGGAGTTCGGCGTTGGGCCCGATGTTGTGGTGGGCATCTTTGTGGAGCGCTCGGTGGAGATGCTGGTAGGGCTGCTGGGAATCTTGAAGGCAGGCGGCGCCTATCTTCCGCTCGATCCAGACCATCCGGCAGAAAGGCTGAAGTACATGGTGGAGGATTCCCGCCCAGCGCTGTTTTTGACTCGGGAACGGCTACAGCAACAGATCGTGGACGCGGGAGCACAGCAGGTGCGATGCCTGGATCGTGACTGGGAGACAATCGAAAAGTTGTCGGCGATGAATCTACCGCGGAACGGCTCGGCGGAGAACCTAGCGTATGTGATCTACACCTCCGGTTCGACGGGCCGGCCCAAGGGCGTGATGATCACACGTCGAGCGCTGACGAACTTCTTGCATTCAATGACAAGATCCCCGGGAATGGAGCGAAGTGATGTGCTGGCGGCCGTGACCACCGTGTCCTTCGATATCGCTGGATTAGAACTGTACCTGCCGCTCATTAACGGAGGGCAGATTCTTCTCCTCAGCCGCGAGACCGCCCGCAATGCCCATGAACTTCATGAGAAGTTGATCCAGCATTCGGTCACGATAATGCAGGCGACGCCGAGTACATGGAGCATGCTGCTCCTTTATGGCTGGCGACCCCGTTCCGCCTTCAAGATTCTGTGTGGGGGCGAGGCCTTGAATCGTGACCTGGCGGCCAAACTTGTCGCCCACGACATCCCGGTGTGGAATCTCTACGGGCCGACTGAGACCACCATCTGGTCGTGCCTGAAACAGCTTAATGGTTCGGAGGGGGTAACCGTCGGCAAGCCGATAGCGAACACGCAGGCGTATGTGGTGGATGACGAGATGCAGCCGGTGCCCGTGGGAGTGATGGGAGAGCTATACATCGGAGGGGCCGGTGTGGCACGCGGCTATCTGAACCGGCCGGAGTTGACAGCGGAGCGCTTTGTGCCAGATCCGTTCGTGAGCACGAACACGGTAGGCGGAGAGCGACTGTACCGGACGGGCGACCTGGTGCGCTGGCGGGCGGACGGGAACCTGGAATATCTGGGCCGGTTCGACCAGCAAGTAAAGATACGCGGATTCCGCATTGAACTGGGGGAGATCGAAGCGGCGCTGCAGGGGCATGACAGCGTACGTCAGGCCGTGGTTATAGTGCGGGAGGACGAGGGTGGGGAAAAGCGGCTGGTGGCCTATGTGGTGCCCGAGGGGGAAAGCGAGGAGGGCAGCCATGGGAGCGGGAGAGCGGGGCTGCAGATCAGCGAGTTGCGGGAGCACCTGGTGGGCAAGCTGCCGGAGTACATGGTGCCCACGGCGTATGTGCGGTTGGAAAAGATTCCGTTAAGCCACAATGGAAAGATTGATCGCAAGAGTCTGCCAGAACCCGAGAAGGACATACGGGAAGAAGAATATGTGGGAGCGCGGAACGCAACGGAAGAAACGCTATGCCGGCTGTGGCAAGAGGTGTTACGGCGGGAACGTGTCGGAATTCACGACAACTTTTTTAGGATCGGCGGTCATTCTCTTCTGGTGGTTCAGGCAATCTCGCGCATCAGGCAAGCATTCGCGATAGAGATGCCTCTTACCGTCTTATTTACGGCGCCGACTGTGGCCAGGATGGCCGAACATATTGCTGCAGTGAACAAGCCTGACCGCTCACAGTCGTCGCCGGTCCTGGTTAACATTCAACCTCACGGCTCGTTGCTTCCTTTTTTCTGCGTGCATGCGGTTGGCGGGCACGTGATTAGCTATGGGGAAGTTTCACAGGAACTCGGTCACGAGCAGCCTTTTTACGGGTTGCAGTCACCTCCCGCAAATCTGTTCCAAGCTTCGGACGTGAGCATCGAGCAGATGGCCACTCTCTACATTCAGGAGATTCGCAGGGTACAGCCGGCCGGTCCTTATCTGCTCGGTGGTTGGTCTATGGGCGGATTAATTGCATGGGAAATGGCGCGACAAATCGTGGAGCAAGGCGAAACGATAGGCCTTCTGGCACTTGTAGACACGACTCCGCCTTCCCAGTATCTGGAAGCTGATGACAGAGAGGACGATATATCCATGCTTGCCCGCTTTGCGCTGGATATGAGCCGGCTGCTTGGTCGGGATCCGGCGCCGCTGGCAGAACGATTCTCTCATTCGACCGAGCGAGATCAATGGAACATGGTGCAAGATGCTCTCATCAGCTATGGCGTTCTGACACCGATGACGGCACGCGCCGAAATGACAGGGTTGTTGGACGTATTTGCCCGGAACTTCCTCGCCGTCAATAACTATTCCCTCCATTACAGTCAACAACCGGTTGTATTCTTTCGCGCGTCGGAGACGCCGGAACGCCTCTCCAGGCTGTGGACAAGATGGGCGGGCGGGGGCATCCAGTTCCATTCGATTCCTGGAGACCATTTCACAATGCTGAGGCAACCGGGTGTGCGTATCACCGCACAGCTCTTGCAAGAATACATGCTGAAAGCCGGTGAACAGCCGCAACAGATCTATGCTATTAGTGCGGGAACGAGGCTGGCGTAATGAACAACGGCGAGAATAAGCGTCCGGGGAACTTGGGAAAGCAGGCATGACTTCAACGTTGCCTGATCTGCAACAGTTGCCGTCTCAGAACGTGTATTGAAGCTGCCCACCGCCTTGCCTCGTCCGAAATCACAAAGTCAAAACGGGGGGCATGCAACTTTCGGATGGATGCCAACCTTACGCAAGAAGACATACTGCGAGCGGCAGCAGGCGTCTGAATGACGATTGCGGGTCTCTCCCGAGGGCTTGATCGAAAGAGGGTCGTCAATGAATATCATTGCTTCGCCAAAACCTCCGTCGGAGCGCAACTTCGGCCTTCTGTTCGCGGCTGCCTTCGTCATTTTGGGGATACGCGGAGTCACTAAACACTGGAACTGGATTGCCTATGGAAGTTGCCTCGTGGCGGGTAGCGCGTTTGGCCTGCTCGCACTCACCAATCCTCAGATTCTTGGACCCATGAATAAGGCTTGGTTTTATTTAGGCAAGCGGCTCGGAAAGATCACCAGTCCGATTGTTATGGGGATTATCTTCTTCGGCATTTTGACTCCAGTCTCCGTTCTGACCCGGTTATTTGGCCGGGATGAACTTCGATTAAAGCGTCGCGCGATCACCTCTTATTGGATTGACCGTGACTCGCCTGCCGTAACAGCTCAGTCATTCAAAAATCAGTTTTGAGTGCAATGACGCGGCGGGTGGAAGCATGACAACTTGAAAGAACAAGGGAGGTAAATACCATGGTCATGTTCATCAAAGAGCTTTGGGCCTTTCTGCGGGTTCGCAAGAAAATGTGGATTACTCCAATCATCGGCATCATGATTTTGATTGTTACTTTGTTAATCGTGGCGGAATCCTCTGTGATCGCGCCGTTCATCTATTCTATTTTCTGAGCGATGAATATCCTCGGCCTATCGGCTTTCTATCACGACTCTGCGGCCTGCCTGGTCGCAGACGGTGATATTGTCGCCGCTGCCCAGGAGGAACGGTTCACCCGCAGGAAACATGACTCTGGCTTTCCTGCCAAGGCTGCGGAGTACTGCGTCCGATCTGCCGGTCTGCGACCCGCGGATATTGACTATGTCGTCTTCTATGACAAACCGTTTCTAAAGTTTGAACGCCTGTTCGAAACCTATCTCGCATTTTCCCCAAAGGGAATTCGAAGTTTTGCAAGATCGCTTCCGGTTTGGCTGAAAGACAAACTTTTCCAGAAGGCGGTGATCGTTGATGATCTGAAAAAATGTTTCGGGGAGGAGGCCGACTGGGCAAAACGTTTGTGCTTTTCCGAACACCATCTTAGCCACGCCGCGTCGGCGTTCTTTCCATCACCTTTCAAAGAAGCCGCCATTCTTACCATGGACGGGGTTGGCGAGTGGACGACCACTTCAGTGTTTACCGGTAGCGATAACCAATTGTCGGTTCGGAAAGAGATTCACTTTCCCCATTCCCTTGGACTGCTGTACTCGGCCTTTACTTACTACACCGGCTTCAAAGTCAATTCAGCCGAGTACAAAGTTATGGGCTTGGCGCCTTACGGGGAACCTCGTTACGCCGATCTGATTAGGAAGCACCTCATTGATGTCAAAGAGGACGGGTCCTTCCATCTCGACATGAGGTATTTTGACTACTGCACCGGCCTGACGATGACCAACGGCCGCTTCAATGCGCTCTTTGGCGGGCCACCGAGACATCCAGAGAGCGAGCTTACACAACGGGAAATGGATCTTGCGGCTTCGATTCAGGCTGTTACAGAAGACATCGTCATCAGGCTCGCAAAGGATATCCAATGGACAACACGGCAGAAGAACCTATGCCTTGCCGGCGGTGTAGCGCTGAACTGCGTTGCCAATGGGAAACTCTTGCGAGAGGGGATTTTCGACGACATCTGGATTCAACCGGCAGCCGGTGACGCGGGCGGTGCACTGGGCGCGGCTCTCACGGCCTACCACCTCATGCTCAATCAACCAAGGGATGTTAGACCGGGCGACAGGATGAACGGAGCATTTCTCGGGCCCGAATTCTGTCAGTGCGAGGTTGAACAACGATTGACAAAGCTTGGGGCTGTTTTCAGCACGGTACCCGAGGAGGAGCTGATTTGCGTCGTAGCCCATGCACTTGCGGAAGGAAAGGCGATCGGCTGGCACCAAGGACGGATGGAGTTCGGTCCTAGAGCTCTCGGCGGTCGCTCCATCATCGCCGACCCTCGCTCGCCAACCATGCAAAAGCAGCTCAACCTGAAAGTGAAATATAGAGAGTCATTTCGGCCCTTTGCGCCGAGCGTATTGCGAGAAGACCTGTCTTCCTGGTTCCAGTTCGACCGCGACAGCCCATACATGCTTTTAGTTGCCGATGTTGTCCAGGTAAAACAGTTCGCCGTGTCGGAAGACCAAGAAAGGCTCTTCGGCGTTGACAAGCTGAATGTCTTGCGGTCTGAGATCCCTGCGGTCACGCACCTTGACTATTCCGCCCGGATTCAAACCGTGCATAAGGAAACCAATCCCAGGTACTACGGATTGATTTCCAAATTCAAGCAGTTGACGGGCTGCCCGGTTCTGGTGAACACATCTTTTAATGTGCGCGGCGAACCGATAGTCTGCACTCCCGAAGATGCTTTTCGCTGCTTTATGGGCACGGAACTCGATCTATTAGCGATCGGGAACAGCATCTTGCAAAAAGCGGACCAGCAGAAGTCTCTGGCGAGAACGGATTACAAGGATGCGTATGAGCTGGACTGAAGTCAAGGAGTGCTATGGACTTAAGGAACGACTGCTGTAGAGAAACACCTATGAGCTGGACTAAAATTAGGGAATTCTATGGATTGCGGCATCCGTTTAAGTTCCGCATAGCGATTCCATTCTTATTAAACATTTGTGTGCTCGGCGTAATATTCGTGGCATGCGCATTCCTGTTTTGGCGCGGCGACCTGGATATCGGAACAGCGCGATTTTATTTCTTTTTGTACCTCGTTGGCCTGCTCCTCATCGCAGCTGCTTTCAGCAAGGTCAGCATGTTGTCTTATGCGATTCTCGTCTGGTGCACGATTGAGCTGGGCTTGGGACTTGGAAGCCAGATGTTGGCGCTCAACCCTTCTCTCTTTCCAGACAACGTTAGAACAGCCGAAGGCGACGTGAATGAGTCCTTCGCGTTCATATACCATCCCTTACTGCAATACGTTCCGCGACCGAACTGGCACTACACACACCGCATAAACTTTCACAGTTTTTACGCTCAAGCTAAGGCCTTTGGTATAGATGTGGCGTCGGTACAGGGTCAGGAGCTTACCTTTGTTCACAATTCATTGGGCGCAAGAGGAAAGGAACTGACAAAGAGTGACTTATCTAGGGATCTAATTTTTGTCTATGGGGGGTCAACTGCTTATGACCAAAGGGTGACTCAAGGTGAGACCTGGGCTGAGCATCTACAATCTGACCTCGACGACAAATATACTGTTGTTAATTTCGGCGTAGTTGGCCATACCACAGTAGAAAACCTGATACAGACTGCCTTTTATCAGGACAGCTTAAAGAAAAAACCGGTCTGTGCTATCTACTATACTGGCTGGAATGATGTGGTTAATAATGCCCATATCGAACACCTCGATAGCGCATATGCGGACTATCACCTTCTGCTTATGGCCCAACGTAAGCCCGATCTTTTCGTTGCACAATACTCACCCCTAGGTTTTTTGGTGAACCAGGTAGCACAGAAACGATTTGACACTGTCCCTTGGTGGCCGCAAATTCTCGGAAAGCCGCCGGTCGCCGGTAGAGATGAGCACCTGGAATCTATTGTTATTGAACACGTGCAAAGCATTGCCGCCATCAATAAAGCACGAGGCATAAAGACGATTGTCATAGGACAGATATCCAACAGTCGCTGGTCCGACCCTCCCGAGTTGTTTTCGCCCTTGGTTAAGGAAGGGGATGCGGTGCCTTTGGTGGAAGCATTAAAGACAACCCTGAAGGATGCCGCTGCCTCCATCGGGGTGAAGTATATAGACCCTGGAATCGCGAATTTTGAAGGCAGTGATTTTGTCGACGAGGTGCATTTTGCGCCTCAAGGGTCGCGAAAATTTGCGTCGCTAATTTCTAAGGAGGTTGGCGACTACTGCCGGTAGATCGCCATTTATCACCACTTTGCCTCAGGAAGTTGCGGCCCTAGGGAGTTAGGGGCCGTGCCTACGCAGGCTAGTACCTGCTGCTTATGGCTGAGCGCAGGCCGAAGCTTTCTGTGGCAAAGTATTCGCCTGGTTTTGTTGGCGAACCCAATAGCCGTGAAGCGGTTCGATACGATCCCACCTTATCATCCGAGACTCCCAGATGAGCCGCCGATTGCTGGCCCCGATCAACACTTGGAAGCTATGTTTCTCGAACATATAAAGACAACAACAGCAATCAATGAAGCAAGAGTGAAGTTGGCGACCTCGAATTGCAATTTGGGGTTGCAGTAGGCAGCACGCGTGAAGGATGACATTTTTGTAGAAATATTTCGCGAGCACTCCAAATTCCGATTGACAAGGAGAGATCGTGCTAAATAAGGAGCCGTTATACTTACGTCAGAATATTCAGGTCGAACCGCTAATCGATCATTGGTATGCGTGGCCGCAGCTGATTCCGCCCGCGAATGCAGCCAGGAATATCACCGAGAGGCACATCACCATCATGGACTCGTATATCAGCAACCCTCAGGCCCATGCCTCTGCAGCCAAAAATCCCAAATTGTTGGGCGGGCCATTTGTCGACCTGGATGGCAAGCAAGTCGATGAGGTCCGGGCCCTGAGGGACCGTATCAAGCGTGACCGTTCACCCCTGATCAAACTGTCCGCGGCGCTGAAAGCTTTAGATGAAGTAGTGCGGGGAAGCGCCAAAGGCTACAGCCTGCATCCCCTCTATCCCCAGGTCCCGGAGATACTTCGTGGATATGTGGAACTCATCTATGACCTGAACAATCAGCCGTCTTTCCGGTTGTTTGAGTCGCTCCTGTATCGCAGTGAGTTCTATGATCGCTCTCAGCAAAGCTTGATGTTATCCACCATCAGCAGCGATGACCGGCCGTTCATTTTGAGCACGCCCCGGTTCGAATCCCAAGATCGCTACCATCTCCCCATTTGCTTCTCGGATGAAGTCGTGGATGATCTGTTCGGATTGAAAAAAGTAGCGCGGCCATGGGAGGAGATTCGGGAATTGCTAGGGGTTCCTTTCGAAAGAGAAGCTCTGGTTCGTGGCTTCTTTACCGAACAAGCACCACCCCCCTATCGCAACTACACCGGACCCGGCGTGCGCTGGCGTTATTTTGGGCACGCGTGCATTCTTGTCGAGTCCCAGGGGGTTTCCATGCTGCTTGATCCGGTACTGAGTTACACCTATGAGAGTAGTATCTCGCGATTCACATATCTCGATTTGCCCGACCAGATTGATTACGCGCTGATTACGCACGGCCATCCGGACCACATTCTTTTCGAAACCCTGCTCCAGCTTCGCCACAAGATTAGAACTGTCCTTGTTCCGCGCAACGGCGACGGCCACCTGCAGGATCCCTCACTGAAGCTCCTGCTTGAAAATTGTGGATTCAAAAATGTAATCGAAATTAACGAAATGCAAGAGGTCCAGGCGGGCAAAGTTTGCATCACAGGTCTCCCATTCATGGGAGAACATGCCGATCTGAACGTCAGGACGAAACTCGCGTGGCTGGTGAAGATGGGTCCACATTCACTGCTGTTCGCGGCGGACTCGTGCACCATCGAACCTAGGCTGTATCAGCACCTGCGCCGGGAGATTGGAGAAGTCGATGCACTGTTCCTTGGCATGGAGTGTGACGGAGCGCCGCTTACCTGGCTCTACGGCCCGCTGCTCTCGCAAAAAATAGACCGCGGCATGGATGCGTCGCGCCGCTTGTCGGGCTCGAATTGCGAACAGGGAATGCAGATCGTAAACGCGCTCGGCTGCCGCGACGCCTACGTATATGCCATGGGCCAGGAGCCGTGGCTTAACTACATGATGAGCATCAAATACACGGATCAATCGCGCCCGATTGTTGAGTCAAACAAGCTCATCAAGGCATGTCAAGAACAGGGAATCGTAGCAGAAAGGTTGTTCGGTGATAAGGAAATCCTACTGGAACCCAGAATGCCATCGGTCCCCTCGATTGAAGCTCAGAGAGTTCTGGCGGGCGAGCCGGAAAGGAGCATCGTATGACGATATTGGAAACTGTGGCATTGGATCAACGGCGGTGGTCATCGACGGCCCTCAGCGTGAAGGACGGCAATTGGACTCGCTATAGGTTGATGGCTGCATTGGTTCTTGCTGGCGCAATTCTGGAAGCCGTCGCGTTACAGATCCATACCTCGTATCTGGCAGTTTCGCAACTAGCTGGATATGCGGGAGCAGCGGCATTGGCTCTAGCGCTGGTCGTAAGGACAAAAGGACTTCAGAGGGAGCGGGCTCAGGCGTGGGTCCTCGCAGCAGCGGCTGGGGAATCGCTTAGGAGCGAGATGTATCGTTATCGGACATCGTGTAGTCCGTATTCAGGTCGTCGAGGGAATCCCGAAGCCACGCTCCTGCGGCGCCGGGATGCTATTTTTGAAAAAGTAAAATCGATCGAGAAATACATTGTAGAACCAGATCTGAAACCGTTGCCTCCTCTCGGGCCGCTCGATGCGGATGGGTATATCGCGGAGCGTGTCGATGGCCATGTCAATATGTTTCGGAGGGTATCCAAAGACTTTAGCCAGATGCAGGTCGAGTGGCTGAGAATGGAATATGTCCTGGCCAGCCTTTCGGTTTTAGCTGCAGTTGTCTTAACCTTCACTCACAATCAGGTGTACTGCGTATGGGTCATTATCGTCGCCTTCCTCAGCCTTGTGCTGGGCGCGAGCACCAAGTTGGAACGGTACGCCACGCTGATTGTCGAACTTCGAACCATGCCGGACCGCCTCACCGGCATTCTTGAAAGATGGCGGGTCAATCAAGGCACGTTGGAGGAGCTGGTGGAGCGGATTGAGGCGGCCATCCTTGCGGAAGCGGAGAATTGGGTTGCTGTCCTGGATGAAGATGCTCTGGAGGATGCCAGCCTGTCGAGGGATTCGTCGCTGGAACCGGCCGCGCCCGCACGGACCTCGCGCGTCAACGCATTTGTGGCGAATGCGTCAACCAAGAACTAAGAATGATCACGGGTTACCCCGAAGGATGATGCTAACCCATCGCTAGCAGGAAACGTTTTCAGGAATTTATGAATGTGATTCGATTTTTCGCGCGTAACGCACGTTCTAAACTGGTCGTTGCGGTAGCCGCTGGGGTGATCAGCGGCCTCAGCAGCATGGTTCTGCTGGTGCTCTTCGGCAACGTGCTGAAGGGAGGCAGCCGCTATTCCGCCTTTACGCTGCTATGTGTTCTTGTTGCCCTATGTTTGTTCCTGCCGCTGACCCGCTTCATCTCCGAAGTGATCTTACTGCGTCTGGCCCAGGCGGAGCTGTTTAACCTTCGCATGCGGCTCAGTCGCCGGATCCTTCGGTCTGCATTGCGTCATCTTGAAATTCTAGGATCCGAGCCGCTCATGACTGCTCTTACAGAGGATATCCCTGGAATCGTGGACGCTCTTCATCTAATACCCCCACTGTGCCTGAATGCGGCGATTGCACTCAGCGGCTTCATTTACCTGGGCTGGCTGTCATGGCGGATATTGCTATTGGTTCTTAGTTTCTTTGTTCTGGGTCTATTGGTTTATCACCTGCCAATCAGGTTGTGCCTAAAACATTGGGAGGGGGCCCGTCAGCAACTGGATGTCCTGTGGGGCCATTTTAAGGATTTGACTGAAGGCGTGAAAGAACTCAAACTGCATTCTCGCCGGCGCTACGTTTTTCTTTATCAAGTGTTGCCGGGCCCTGCGGCAGCGCGGATCAAACATTTACTGAGTGCTTTCAATTTCCACGGTATGGCCAACAGTCTCGGCCAGATGCTGGTCTTCGCAGCCATTGGGTTGATTCTTTTTTTGTCCGTCGGTAGTCATTCTGACATTGCGGTCCCGGCTGGCAGCATTATTACCGTGCTATATATCACCTCCGCGCTGCAGTTTATCCTGAATGTAACACCGCCTCTCAGCCAAGCCGATATCGGCTTGCAAAGACTGGATGCTCTGACCCGGCAGCTTGAAAGCCCTGGGGTTTTCGAACTTCAACAGGACGTTGCCACAGACGTCGGCCTCAGGTGCGAACTCTTAACCTTGAAAGCGATCACCCATGCTTATCACAGCAAGCAGGCGAAAGAAGCCTTTACTCTTGGCCCCATAGATATCAATCTGAAAGCGGGCGAATTGGTTGTTGTGGCAGGCGGAAACGGCAGTGGCAAGACAACTCTCGCCAAAATCATTACCGGACTCTACCCCGCAGAGACTGGGGAACTTTTGCTGGATGGCCAGCCAATCACAGACGAAAACCGAGAGTTCTATCGCCAGCATTTCTCCGCCATCTTTTATGACTTTTATCTTTTCGAAAGCTTGTTGGGTCTGGAAGAACCTGACCTCGACGAGCACGCGCGGGAACGCTTGGCGCGTCTCCAACTGAATCGTGTGGTCACCATCGAGAATGGAGTGCTTTCCACAACGCAACTGTCACAAGGACAGCGGAAACGCCTCGCCTTGCTTACAGCGACTCTGGAGGACCGTCCGATTTATGTATTCGACGAGTGGGCTGCCGACCAGGACCCCGAGTTCAAGGACTTCTTTTACCGTGAGCTTTTGTCGGACCTGAAGGCGAAAGGCAAAATCGTCCTCATCATCTGCCATGATGATCACTACTTCGATGTGGCAGACCGCATGATCAAGTTGGAATCCGGCAAGGTAATTTACGACGGCGTTCCACTCGCATCCTGATCGAGCCACCCTGATTGGATGACCCATGATTAAGTGCATGTTATTTCTCTGGCGTAATTCTCCGGGCCGGTTTGCGGCCGCCATAGCGTTAACCATTCTGAGCGGATGCAGTGGCATCGTGCTGCTGGCCTTGGCGAGCATTGTCCTGCAAGGACGCCCGATTTCCAAAGATGTTGTCGTCTGGAGCTTTGTTGGCTTTTGCCTCCTGCTGCCGCTGAGCCGCTTCTTCGCCGATATTTTGATTTCGAGGGCGGCTCAACAGGGGGTCTTCGAGCTGCAAATGCGGTTGCCACGGATGATCGCTGCGGCGCCTTTGCGGTTTCTCGAAGACCACGGTGAGCACCGGTTGTTCGCCGTTTTGACCCAAGACCTCCGGGTATTTGGCAACGCGCTGTTGACTCTTCCTACTGCCTGCCTCAACTTGGTAATTTTTGCCGCTGGTTTGGTCTACCTGGGCTGGCTTTCGCGGATGGTACTTGTAACTGCGTTTGGATTTATTGTCGTGTGCCTGGTGATCTACCGTTTCCCGGCATCCAAGGCCGCAAGCTCCCTACGATTGTCACGCCAAGCTACGGACGGTCTCTATCAACACCTGCACTCGCTCCTAGGAGGCGCCAAAGAACTCAAGTTGCATCAGCGGCGCCGGAAGGCCTTTCTTTCCCAAGTCCTCCATTCGTCTACGACTGCGATTCGTGCTCACAATGTCTCAAGCATGACAGCCTCGACTATAGCCACAGCCTGGGCCCAGACATCGGGTTTCGTACTCCTCGGCGCGCTCTTGCTTGCTATACCTTTGATCAAACTCGACGCCCAGGACCGGGTCAGCTACACCATGGTTGTTGTATTCATGATGGCTACTCTGCAAGGTGTCCTGACCAGAGATACTCAGCGCGATTACAGGCGTGCTGCGATTGCGCTCCACAAGATTGAGGACCTCGAGCGAAATTTGACTGCTCTCCACGAAGAATCAGATTTTGCCCTCCAGGAAGACATCAAATATGAGTTCAGCCGCCTGGAATTGTGCAACGTCACCTTTGCCTACCACCGGACGGGGGAGATTCATGATTTCATTGTCGGGCCTGTAAATCTAAGCCTCGTGCCCGGAGAGGTCGTCTTCCTTGTAGGCGGCAACGGCAGTGGTAAGACGACCCTGGCCAAACTTCTGGTCGGCCTCTATGCTCCCGCGAGTGGCCAGGTGCGTCTGGACGGTGAAATGGTCACGGATGCAAACCGGGAACACTATCGCCAGCATTTTTCTGCCGTATTCGCTGACTTTCATCTTTTTGATCGTCTCCTGGGCTTGGAAAGCGCCCAGCTAGACGAGCATGCTAAAGACTATCTTGCTCAACTTGAACTGGATCATGTTGTCGAAATTAAAGATGGGATCTTGTCGACGACGAAACTGTCTCAAGGCCAACGTAAACGTTTGGCGTTACTGACGGCATACATGGAGGATCGTCCGGTTTATGTTTTTGACGAGTGGGCGGCCGACCAGGACCCGTCCTTCAAGAGGGCCTTCTACTATAGTTTTTTGCCTCAATTGAAAGCTAAGGGTAAGGCTGTCTTGGTGATTAGTCATGACGACAGATTCTATGGTGTGGCAGACCGTCTGATTCGGCTGGACTGCGGCAGCGTCGTCGAGGTACCGGCTGTAGTGCAGACGGTTTGAGCAAACTGAAAATCCGGAGGTAAGTGTGAGAATTCGATCTCTTTTACTGTTTTATCTGATGGTAGGTTTGGCTTATTCGGCTTTCGCGTCCTCCATCTTTTTCATTGAGGATGGAAGCGACTCGGCGAAAGGAGCCGACCAGAAGATTTATTCAAAGAATCCTGAGGCTAATGCGCTCTATATCCAGGGGCTGGACTGTCTCAGCAAAGGTAAACCCTGGATGGGCGGAACAGTGGAGAACGCCAAGACGGCGCTGAAACTTTTCCGCGAGGCTGCGAAGAAGGATCCTCAATTCACCCTGGCATACATCGGGCAGGCAGATGCACTGGATGCGGCCAGCTTTTCTGCCCCAGGCAGCCTAGCGCCGGGCAAAGTATATCGCGAGCAGGAGGCGGTTGCGCTTAAGGCTGTTGCGCTGGATGATAGTTCGGTCGACGCGCACCTGATGCTTGCCGGGATCTATCAGGACAACGAGTACGACTGGCCTAAGGCCGAGAGAGAAATGAAGCGGGTGATTGAACTCACCCCAAACGCCGCAGTGGGACATGTTTACTATGGGCTTTTTTTGGGGACCATGGGTAGGTTTGAGGAGGCCGAGGCAGAGATAAGACTGGCGCAGACGTTGGAGGAAAAAAGCGCTTCCCCCAATCGGGCAATGATGCAGATCCTCTATTGGGAGCACAAGGACGATGCGGCGGTTGCCCAAGGGTTGCAGGCGGCGCATAAAGACAAGGCCTTACCCACTCACTTCTTCCTGGGGTTCGTCTACATTCATCAAGGCCAATTTGAGAAGGGAATCGAGGAGCTGAAGTTGGCCACTGCGGGAGGCGATGCTGGTTCGCTGGCGGGACTCGCTTATGCCTACGCCATGGCCGGAGACAAGACAGGCCTCAAGGAGACTCTTGAGCGCTTTCAACACCATCCCGCACGTGACCATGTCCCCTATCGCTTAGCGGCAGTTTATGTGGCTTTGGGGGACAAGGATCGCGCCATAAACCTGATAGAAAAGGATTACAGGCAGCGAAGCAGCTGGTTAAATCGTTTAAAAGTTGATCCCGTCATGGATCCTCTTCGCCAGGACCCCCGGTTTAAAGAATTGATGCGCAAAATGAATTTCGAACAGTGAGTATCATATATATTTGTTTTTGAAGAGGGGTTTTCTCCGGCGGCAAGTACCGATAAAATTGTATCCCCAGCAGGAAGCCGCCGCATGGAAGGCTGCTGAACTGCATGACAATTTGAAAATGAATTTTGGAACAATGAATTATCCTGTAGCGAGGAGCTTTATTTATGCAGGCAGACAATCATAAGGCGAAGGACTTAGGGCTCCAACAATCCGGCGGGGGACCCTGGTGGGACCATCTCCTGCGAGACATTCGCTATGCGTCGCGCATGCTGCGCAATTCTCCAGGATTTACCATCACCGCTGTGCTGACGATTGCTTTGGGTATTGGGGCGACGACGGCCATCTTTAGCATAGTGGATGCCGCGCTGTTGCGTCCGCTGCCATACCCCCAGCCTGACCAACTCGTATTCATCCAGGATGACCTTCCTGGCGTAGGCAGCCAGGATATCGGAATCTCAATCCCCGAGCTTTGGGATTTTCAGCGCTCCGGTATTTTTCAATGGATTTCACCGGGTCCGTTCGATCAAAACAATCTTACAGGCGCGGGTCAGCCTACTCAGGTCCGAGGAATCGCTGTTATGCCGAATTATTTCGCCCTGTTAGGCGTTAAACCGCAGTTGGGTCGCACGTTCGATCCTAACGACGCAACACCTGGATTTAATCTCGAAAGTGTCATCAGTGACGGATTGTGGAAACGGGCCTTCGGGAGTGATCCTCATGTTCTGGGCAAAACAATACGCGTCGACAACGACCCGTATCAGATCATTGGCGTCATGCCACCTAATTTTCACAATCCCGGACGAACACCGGGCGAGAGAAATGCGGAAGTCTTTTTCGCCGGGGGCTTCGCCGGTCTGCCATTCACTCCAGACGCAAACCCTCCACGGCGAGATAGTCATTGGCCTGGAACAATTGCGCGGCTTAAACCTGGACTCACGCTTGCAGCGGCTCAGAACCGGATAGACGTGCTGGTCGCATCCTTGCAGAAGCAATTTCCCAAGGATTATCCGGCGCAAGCTGCATGGACGGTGCGATTAGTGCCCCTCAAAGACGTCGTGGTCGGTGATCTCCGCCGTCCCGTGCTACTTTTGTTTGGCGCAGTTGGATTGGTCCTGTTGATTGGCTGCGTGAACGTCTCCAATCTCCTGCTGGCGCGTGCCAACGCAAGAGGACGCGAAATGGCCATTCGGCAGGCGCTCGGAGCCGCGCGGAGACAGTTGGCGCGCCAATTACTGACAGAGAGTTTGCTTCTTTCCTTGCTTGGCGGAACAGCGGGTTTAGCAATTCTTTTCTTCTCCAAGGGATTTCTGTTGCGACTCGTCCCGGACAGTCTGCCGCAGCTCAATGAGATATCCATTAGCTGGAACGTTTTGCTCTTTGCCCTCGGGGCTTCTCTTCTCACGGGTGTGTTTTTCGGCCTGGCCCCCGCTTTGCATGTCGGTAAGACAGGCTTGACTCAGGTGCTCAAACAGGAAGGGCGCAGCTCGACCGGTTCCGGCAGACAGGTGCGCACGCGCCGCCTGCTGGTGATCGCAGAGTTCGCTCTTTCTTTGGTGTTGATGATTGCTGCGACCCTTCTGCTGCACAGTTTCTGGGATTTGCTCAATGTGCCGCTCGGATTCAACCCGCAGAACGCGATGATAGTGCGGACGAGGCTGCCTGATCCCAATGACCCCAAGGCCAATCTCTATGGGACTCCTGCCCAGGAGGCGCCGTTTTTGCGAGAAATACTTCGTCGTAGTAAAACCCTCCCCGGAGTCGAAGAAGCTGCCATCGGAGATATGGCCGCGGTTCCTTTGGATCACGATCAAAGGGATCTATATGTGCTTCGTGTAATTTTCGAAGGACGCGGGATAGGGACCACCAATAATGAGGCTCCTGTGGTCCCCGCGGCCAGCGTTACGCCGGAATATTTTCACTCGATGGGCATGACGCTCCTGCGTGGCCGCGTATTCACTGACCTGGACTCTGAAACGGCGCCTCCGGTGGCAGTGATCAATGAGGCCATGGCCAAGACTTACTGGCCCAATGAAGATCCTTTGGAAAAACACGTCAAGCTCTCTTCAAGGGCGTCTTCTTGGACCACGGTGGTCGGCATTGTCGCAGATGCGCGGACAGATTCGCTGGAGAACGCAAAAGTTCCAACCATATATGCCCCTGCGTACCAGAGGAACGAACACCATTTGGCGATTTTTTTGCGCGGACGTCTGGACACATCTGCCATTCCTGGGCAAGTTCGCGAGCTGGTACAGTCGGTGAACCCCGAGCTCCCCGTTTACGGAGCTGAGACACTGAATCAAATCGTCTCAGGTTCTCTCGCTGTGCGGCGATTCTCGATGGAAATGATTGCTTTGTTTGCTCTGACCGCTTTGCTTCTCGCCGCGATTGGCATTTATGGAGTGATTTCGTACACAGTGAGTGAGCGTACACACGAGATCGGCATCTACTTCGCACTGGGGGCGCAACAAGGGAAGATCATGAAGATGGTCCTGCGTCAGGGCCTGACCCTCGCGATTGTGGGCGCTGCCGTTGGACTGGTAGGTGCGCTGATCGTGGCGCACTTGATGGCCGGCCTCCTTTATGGCGTGCGGCCTGCCGATCCAGTAATATTTATCGGCGTCACAACCGTGCTTACGATGGTCGCGTGCGCGGCGTGTTATATCCCCGCCCGGCGTGCGCTTCTCGTGGAGCCGATCGTGGCCCTTCGCTACGAGTGAGATAGCCGGAAGCACTTTTCTTGGACGTCAGGTCCAGATCCCAGCTCGTTTGCAATTAGAATGAATGCGGTCCTTGTAGTGGTGAAGGGTAATCCTGTCATTCGGTGTTGAAGTTTCCCTTATTCATCCTGCTTTTCGATGTAGTCCAATTTTCAGCGTTTCATCCCTCCGACAACCGAGAGAAGAGGCACCGCATGAACAAGCGTGAAACATTCGCTCAGCGGGCGACAATTCTGTCAAGAATAGTCTTGGTGATACTGACATTGAGTCTGCAACTCTGGGGACAAAGCGAGCGGGCCAGAACCATTGGGACCGTGACCGATCCCCAGGGCGCCGTGGTTCCCGGAGCTAATGTGACCGTGACCAACATCGCCACCGATGTTGCCCAAAAAGCGATCACGGATCAGCAAGGACAATACCAAGTTCCCGAGCTTCCCATTGGCAGGTACATGGTCAAGGTAGAGCATGCAGGGTTCAAGACAATAGAGACCACATCCTACAAGCTCGAGATTAACCAAATCTTAAGAGTCGACGTGAGGCTGCCGATCGGCGCCAACAATGAAGTGGTAACGGTGAAAGGGACGGCTGCGACAGTCGAGACTGTGAATCATACTATGGGATCTACGGTTTCCGGCCGTGAGATCGAGAACGCGCCTCTGAATGGACGCAATGTTCTTGATCTGGCACTATTGCAACCTGGTGTCCTGGCTGCGGACAATCCTGGCAACAGCACCACAAACGGCAGTGCCAATACGGCCTTCAGCATCTCGGGCGGACGAAACGATTCCAACACCTTCCTGCTCGATGGCGGCCTGAACAACGATCTCTTGGACAATTCCGTCGTGTACAATCCAAACCCCGACGCCATCCAAGAATTTCGAGTCTTGACCAGCAACTTTAGCGCCGAGTATGGTCGCAATGCTGGCGGGATCGTGTCCGTAGTAACCAAGTCGGGGACCAACGATTGGCACGGTACGGCTTTCGAGTACAACCGCAACACCGATTACGACGCGAACAATTACAACCTCAACGAAGTTGGAGCGCCGCGGGCTATTCTTCACCGCAACCAGTATGGCGGTACGGTCGGCGGTCCTATGGTCCAGGACAAACTGTTTTTCTTTCTTGCGTATCAGGGACAGCGGCAAAGTCAGACCTTACCCAGTTCGGTAGGCACCACGTTTACGCCGGCAGAACTCCAAGGAAACTTCTCGGCTTCCCAGAACGCGTCCGCCGTGACCGCCTTCTTGCAGGCAAATCCCTTCTTTCAGCCCAACCCTGGCTTGGCTGCGCAAGCAATCATCAGCCCTGCTGCATTCGATCCAGTGGCTCGAGCTTACATTAAGGCTGGCTTGATACCCATAACCCAGACGGGAAGCGTTACCTTTCAGGAGCCCTCGCAGAACAACTATAACGAACTCACCGGCAAGTTTGACTGGGACGTAACCGCCAATGATCGGGTGACCGTCACCTTGGGGCGTAACAAAAATCCCGTCTCTGGGCCCAATCCGTCTGGCGGCGGGCCCAATATACCCGGAAGCGGCCCAGTTAACCAGCCTGCGAGTCCTGAATTCACCAGTTCGGGTGCATCGTTGAGTGAATTCTTCAATCTCACCTACATTCGAACCATATCTCCGCGGATGGTCAACGAGTTCCGGGTGACCGCGCAGCGGTTCGATAACACTCAAGGCATTCCGGGCCGAATCTTTGGGAGCGCCTCATCGTTTGGCACTAACATTGACACTACTGAAGGCCCGTCCAATCCACCGCTGATCACCTTCCCGGGCTTGAGCTTAGGCTTCAGCCCCCAAGGCCCGACCAACCTCGAGAACAATACCTTCACTTACTCGGATACACTGTCCTGGAGCCACGGGCGGCACAATTGGAAATTTGGGGCGAGCTTCTCAGCCTATCAGAACAATGAGGCCTTTGATTTCTTCGTCAACGGTAACTTCGATTATGTGAATACTGTTAACGGCACCACCCCGTTCGGCGCCGGTGACGCGTTTGCTAACTTTCTCGTTGGCATCCCCGATTTTTACTTCCAAGCCGCGGCCGCCCCCTCCGATATTCGCACCAAAACGACCTATGTCTTCGGCCAGGACGAGTGGCACGCGGCCAATAACCTTGTGCTTACCTTGGGATTGCGCTACGAGTACAGCACGCCACAGTCCGATACCCAGGGGCGCACTTTCTCCGTAATTCCCGGCGAGCAGTCTACTGTATACCCTGGCGCGCCCAAGGGATTGCTATTCCCCGGCGATGCCGGGGCTCCCGCGGGCTCTAGCTTTCCCGACAAGACCAATTTCGCGCCTCGCTTCGGAGTTGCCTGGCAGCCTTTCCAGGATGGCAAGACCAGTGTCCGGGGAGGATTCGGCGTTTTTTATGACATCTTGAAGGGGGAAGCTAACTTTCAGTTCAACGGTCAATTTCCCTTCGCTCCCACCGCTTTTCTCGGCTTCAACGATCCTAGCGGAACACCTGCGCCCTTCGGTCTGGTCACGGATCCTTTCACCACGACTGGCAGTCCCGATCCGTTCTCGCTACCCATCAGCCACAGTGTGAATTTTGCGCAAACCATCGGTACTTTCGGCGGACCTGGTGTGTTTCTTTTCGACCCTCACCTGCGCACGCCCTACACCTATCAGTACAATTTGAGCATCGAGCATGAATTCGTCCGCAAGATAATCTTCGAAATGGCTTACGTGGGTAGCTCTTCGCACGGACTCACGGGACTGAAAGATATCAATCCTTTCGATCTTTCAACGCTAAACCATCCGATTCCACAGCGCATCTTGAACGAGATGCCGGGGGACGTGCCGGCCACGGCCAACTTCGCTGGCAGCTTCGGCTCTATGCCGGAGTTCATGAATGTTGCCAACGCGAACTACAACGCCCTGCAGCTTTCTCTAAGGCAGCAAGAGGCTGCAGTCCCGGTTTTGGGCCATATCTATTACACATTGGGCTATACCTACGCGCATAGCAACGATGAGGCTTCGGGATTCAGGAATGTCAATGCTCACGTCCCGTTTTACGAACCCCACCTCTTCTACTCCTCGTCGGACTTCGATCTCCGCCAAGCGATGACCTTCAGCGGGGCGTGGGACTTGCCGTTCAACGCGAGACCCAAACTCCTGGTCCAAGGCTGGAGCCTCTATCCGATCCTCAGTTGGCGCACCGGGTTTCCCTTCACGGTTACCGATGGTTTAACCCCTCAGAACACGGTCCCTGGACCTTCAGGAGCGGGGGATCAAAACCTGATTAACGCAAACCTGGTTGCGCCGATCCAATACATTGATTCGCACGCTACCGGCATTTTCTTTAATCCCAGTTCCTTTAGTGCGGCGGTCAGCAGCGGTTATGGTACAGCGCCACGAAACGGCTTTACTGGGCCGGGACGGACAAATTTGGACCTGTCATTGACGAAGCTTACCCCTCTCTACAGAGATCGCGTACAGCTCAGATTGGCCCTGGATGCCTTCAATGTTTTCAACCACACCGAGTTCCAAACGCTTGGCGTCGATGCCCAGGACTCTGGGACCTTAGGGCGGGTTACCCAGACCTATGCTCCGCGCATTCTCCAGGTATCGGCGCGCATTGCTTTTTAGCTCAGGGTTTCCCGGCCTTTACTGCGCCGGCGTTGCACACCTGAGCTTCCTGGTACCGGCTAATATAATAAGGTTAAAGAGATCTGCTTTCTCAGAATGCTTAGCGCCAATCACAATTAAGGAGAGTCATCGATGAAGCGAACACGAACCTTTCTGCTGCTTGGTTCCATCTTCATCCTAGCCATCTTGGGGCAGAATGCTAAAGGCAGCGCCGCAGCCCAGTCGCAAGCGGCGCAACCCACCATAGCTTCCATGGTGGATAGCCAGCTCAACTCTATCGAAAAGCAAATCGTGGACGCTGCCGAAGCCATGCCGGAAGATAAATTTAACTTTTCTCCTGAGAGCTTGAACGTTCCCGGGAGTGAATACAAGGGCGTGCGTACGTTTGCCCAGCAAGTTAAGCATATCGCCGCTTCAAACTATTTCTTATGGGCGACAGTTACTGGCGATAAGACCCCGGAGGTTTTCAATGACGGGAACGGTCCAGAGAACGTGAAGACTAAAGCCGGCATCATCACGTTCCTGAAAGACTCTTTTGCCTTCGCTCGCAAGGCTGCCGCTACATTGACGGATCAGAACATGTTACAGCCCCTCGGAAACGGCAGTTCGCTCCGGCTCTACCGGGCCGAGTTCGCCTACGCCCACGCTTTTGACCATTATGGACAGATGGTCGAGTACCTGCGGATGAATGGAATTGTGCCACCGGCCAGCCGGAGATCATCGAACTAGCCGTCATCATCGAAGCTCGCCCAGTTGAATGAATGGTGCTTGTGCGCCTGGACAAGCGGACCCTGTGTCCAACGCCTTCGTGCCGATCCGGGATTATTGGGTACAGGGCAGCCAGATACGCTCAATCCCAATCTCATCTCGAAATTACTTAAAGGTAAGGACCTGGAAGCCAATGCCGTTAAAAACAGCTGCCACCTCATGGCTGTACCCACTGAAAGTCGTATGCGCAGTGGCGTGTTTTCTGTTTTGCAGTAGGGCCATTGCTCAGCACAAGGCTTTGACGGCCGCGGACTACGCGCGCGCAGAACAATTTATGGACTATAACGCCGATCCGCTCGTCTTACACAACATCAAGCCCGTATGGCTTCCTGATGGGCGGTTCTGGTACCGCGATTCATCCGCGGAAGGGAATGAGTTCCTGGTGTTTGATCCTGTCAAACAGAGTCGGGAGCCAGCTTTTGATCACGACAAGGTAGCATCGGTTCTTTCCAAAGCAGCGGGTAAGATCTACGACAAATGGCATCTGCCTTTTTCTCGCTTTGAATATTCAGCCGATGGAAAAGCGATCTTGTTCGGAATCGAGGGCAAGCGCTGGACGTGTAATTTTAAAGGCGATTCTTGTACCGAATTAAGCGCCGGCGACGTGCCTCAGGACGCAGAGCTGTCGCCAGACAAGAAGCGCGCGGCATTTATCCGCGACTACAACCTGTGGGTGCGGGATATAGACACGGGCAAAGAGACGCAGCTTACCACCGATGGCGTGAAAGATTACGGGTATGCAACGGACAACGCCGGCTGGATCCGCACCGACGCTCCTGTGCTCATGTGGTCGCCCGACTCCGGAAAGATTGCCACATTCCAGCAGGACCAGCGCAATGTGGGCGAAATGTACATGGTCGAAACCAAGGTAGGCCACCCGAAACTGATAGCTTGGAAGTACCCTTTGCCCGGCGATCAGGTGGTGACCATGATCGAAAGGGTGATCGTTGACCTGGACACGCACAAGGTCATCCGTTTGAAAATGCCTCCCGATCATCACCGGACAACTCTTTGTGATGACGTGAAATGCAGGGATTGGACGGACGTGCAATGGAGCCCGGATGCGTCGAGCCTGGTATTCGTCTCCAGCTCGCGCGACCATAAGCAGGCTACGCTGCGAGTAGCCAATGCTTCTACCGGCGAGGTGCGGGATGTGTTGGAAGAGAAAGTGGCCACGCAATATGAATCCGGCTGGCGGCGCTCCAACTGGCAATATCTGGCAAGCTCCAACGAAGTGATCTGGTTTTCCGAGCGCAGCAACTGGGGACATCTCTATCTCTATGATTTCACGACTGGCAAACTGAAGAACCAGATTACAAGCGGTGATTGGGTGGTAACAGAACTTGACCGAGTGGATGAAAAAGAGCAAGTTGTTTATTTTCTGGCTGCGGGAAGGGAACAGGGTCAGAATCCTTATTTCCAGCACCTTTACCGTATAGACCTGGACGGGAAAAATCTGAAAATGCTTACGCCTGAAGATGGCGACCATACGGTTACGCTTGCGCCTTCAGGAAAGTTTTTCACCGATTCGTACTCCAAGCCTGATGTGCCGCCGGTTACGGTCTTGCGCGACTCGTCGGGCAAATTGCTCGCGACCGTCACCAAAGCGGATATATCGCGATTGCTGGCCAACGGATGGCAGCCTCCCGTTCTTTTTTCCGTGAAAGGGCGTGATGGAGTAACGGACATTTACGGTCTCATGTTCAAGCCGTCGAATTTCGACGCTGCAGAAAAGTATCCTATTGTTAACGACATTTATCCCGGTCCGCAAATGGGGAGCGTTTCGGCTACCATGGGCAAGTGGGGATTCGCTGCGGCGCACGGCGATGCACAGTGCCTGGCGGAGCTCGGGTTTGTCGTGGTGAAGATCGAAGGCATGGGGACTCCGCTGCGTTCAAAGAAATTTCGCGATACCTTTTTCGGAAACATGGTCGACAATACGCTGCCCGATCAGGTTGCGGGCATGAAGCAGTTGGCCCAGCGATTTCCGTGGATTGACCTTGACAGGGCCGGTATCTGGGGACACTCGTCCGGAGGATACGCCACTGCCGCCGCCATGTTCCGTTATCCCGACTTCTTCAAGGTCGGTATTGCGGAGTCCGGCAGCCACGATACTCGCGAATATGAAGACGACTGGGGCGAGAGGTATCAGGGCTTGTTGGTGCGCAGACCCGACGGCACCAGCAACTACGATGAGCAGGCCGTTCAGAATTTTGCCAAGAATCTCAAAGGGCATCTGCTGCTGATACATGGCACTATGGATGACAATGTGCCGCCCTACAACACTCTGCTCGTAGTGAACGAGCTGATTAAGGCGAACAGGGATTTTGACCTGCTGCTGTTGCCGAATCGCGACCACTACTACATTTGGGACCCATACCCTATGCGGCGGCGCTGGGACTACTTTGTACGTTATCTGATGGGTGCTGAACCCCCACAGGGTTATGAAATTAAGGGTCCCGCGGAGAGCGCGCCATGAGCAGATGCACTCGCCAAGGAAGACGCAGAACAGTAACGCGGTGTGATCAGTTCAGATGTAACTGATCCGCTACCCGCATCAGCGTCTAACGATTGGCCGGCGCCGTTTCCACTTGTAAACCCTGCGGGAGCGGTTGCGGCGCGCGTTGTATACTCCCTGCAGAAAGGAGCGATCTCGGAAATGAAACGAATCCTATTGAGTGCTTTTTTGTTAAGCGGCTTGATGCTGGCCGTCGCCCAGGTGAAGAAGGAAGACCTGGCCACCAAGAATACCCTCAGCCCGGGCGCCGAAAGCAACGTCACCATCAACGGCAAGAACATTTGGATCTATTACCACGCCCCCTCCGTCAGAGGTCGCCACATTTTCGGCGGCGCGGGCACGCTCGAGCCGTATGGCAACGTGTGGCGTCTGGGCGCCGATTACGCCACTGTTCTGCACACCGACGCTGACCTCGACCTGAATGGCCTCGCCATTCCCAAGGGTGACTACACCTTATACGCCGACCTCGGCAACGGCCAGTGGAAGCTGATCGTCAACAAAACCTTGATGGCCGGCACCCGCCACATCTGGGGCGTCGGGGTCTCGCCTGACGGCATTCGCGAGGGTGCCACCACCGATGATCCGGCCACCGAACTGGGCCGCGCTGCGCTTACCATGGGCAAGCCGACATCCCCGGTCGAAACCCTCAAGATTACGCTGTCGGGCGCTGGAGGCGCCAAAGGAAAACTGCTCATCGAATGGGAGAATGTGACCGCGTCGGCTCCCTTTACCTTGAAGTAACGGGCTCCGACTTGTCGGTGGGGGGCGCAGTGGCCACGCCTCTGGTGGGGATGATCCTGAACAAAAATGGCCCGATCACCCTTCACGCAGGGCTGCGATGGGATTTATCTTAGTCGCCCGGCGCGCGGGAAAATAGCTGGCGGTAAAAGAGACCAGCAGCAAAATCAGGGGAACCACAAGGAATGCAACTGGATCGATGATCCGAATTCCATAGAGCACACTGGAGATGAGTGGCGCAGTCGCGGCCGCCATGATCAGACCGGCGCAGGTGCCGACGCCCGCGAGCAATCCACCCTGGCCCAGGATCAGCTTGAGAATATTGCTTCGCTGGGCTCCCAGCGCGATGCGCACGCCGATCTCTTGCGAGCGTTGTCCGACCAGGTATGCAAGTAGTCCATAGATTCCAATACAAGCCAACAGCAACGCCATTACCGCGAAGGCGCCCACTAACTCAGCCGAAAAGCGGCGTTGGGCGAGGGATCTTGCCATGACTTCCTCTAGGGAACGAACGTTGTAGACGGGCAGACCGGGGTCAATCGACCGAATTGCCCCGCGAATTTGCCCTTCCAGCGCGGATGGCGGAAGGGATGTGCGCAATACAACGTTCAGGGTTCTGCCCCGATCCTGGAAAACCGACGTATAAATATGAGGCACACCATTTACATCGAGGCCATCCTGCTTCATGTCTTTGATGACGCCGACTACCGTCAGCCACGGCACCTGCCAAAAATACTGACTCAGTTTAAGGTGTCTTCCGATAGGGTCACGATTTGGCCAATACCGCCGCGCGGTAGTCTCGTCGATGATTGCAACCGGAAGCCCGCCATCCTTGTCGTCATCAGTCAAGAAGCGGCCGCGTACAAGAGGCGTTTGAATACTTCTGAAGTAATCAGGGCTCACTCGAACTACCTCTGCGGAGAGCTTCTGCGAAGAGTCGGGCATGTCAATAACAACGTCCGTATTGCTCGCGGCGGAAGGGTCCGGGGTGGAAGTGCTGGGTAAATCTGAAGTGATTCCTGCCATCTCGATGCCGGCAATGCTGCCTGTTCTTCTGAGTACTTCCCGGTTAAAGGGAGCTTGCCGGGCAATGCCTCGATAGGGATCGAGGTCCGCATTATTGGGCACCGGTAACCAAATGCTGGCAACTACGACATGGGCCGGATTGAAGCCGGGGTCCGCCTGCAATAGCCTCCAGAAGGTTCGCATCAGCAAGCCCGCTCCGATCATCAGAACGATCGTAAAGGCCATCTCGGAAACAATCAGCAAACCGCGCAAACGGTGGGTCTTGGCGCTATAGCCAGAGCCTCGGGCGCCCTCTCGAAGAGCGCCAATCACCGCGGCTTTGGTGGATTGGATTGCGGGAGCGAGACCAAATACCAAGCCTGTCACCAGAGAAACCAGCGCTGCAAATCCAAGGACCATCCAGTCAATGGTGATTTCGTTTTGTCGTGGAATATTGAAAGGAACAAGTCGAATTACAAAATTCAGAAGTACTTCAGCCATTAGAATACCTATCACTCCACCAATCAGAGACAGGACGAGCGACTCGGTGAGCAGTTGGCGGATCATTCGCGGTCGGCTGGCTCCCAGAGCCAACCGCATGGATATCTCGCGCTGTCTACCGGATGCACGGGCGAGAAGAAGATTGGCAATATTCGCGCACGCGATAAGGATCACCAGGACCACGGCTCCCATAAGTAATGCCAGCATGGGGCGCACCTTGCCCACAAGAGATTCTTGCAGCGGAACGATGAGAACCGACCATTGGGATCGCGGCGGGTAATCCGACGCAAAGTCCCGTCTTATGTCGGCCGACATGATGTCCAGTTTCGCTTGAGCCTCTTTGAGTGTAATACCTGGTTTCAGTCGGGCAAGTACGTACGCCACCTTTGTTTTACGCGCCGGCGGGGGTGCTGGATCAGCGCTGAAGCCTGATGTCAGCCATACGTCCACGTCCGAGGCTATGGTTTTGCCCGGATGGCGAAATCCGGGAGAAAGAACGCCGACAATTGTATAGAGATCATTGTCAAGCCGGATTCTTCTTCCAAGAATACTCGGATCTTTGCCAAAGGCACGCCGCCATAATCCGTCGCTGATCACGGCTGCCTCGGCAAATCCTAACGCGAAATCCTGAGGACCAAATAATCTGCCTATCTGGGGCTTGGCTCCCAGCATCGTGAAGTAGTTTGGCGTCACATTAACAAATTCCAGACGCTCCGGTTCCTCAGAACCAGTTAGATTTACACTTCCGCCGCCCACTAAAACGACGTCCTCGAAAACTCGGGGCCGTGTTTCGAGATCTTTCCATTCAGGAACAGAGCATAACAAATTTGCGAGACCCACCCCGGGATCGTCTAAACTCACTTTTACCAGGCTGTCAGGGTCACGGAATGGCAGGGAATGCAATAAAACAGAATTAATGACGCTGAAAATAACCGTGTTGGCTCCAATTCCCAAAGCCAGGGTCAAGACCGCAACCGTAGTAAAACCGGGGTTCCTACGCAACGATCTCAGTCCGTAACGAATGTCCTGAATCAACGTATCCATCGCACGGTCCTCCTAACGTATGTGAATACACTTTGTAACAATGGCTCTCAGCAGCGCTAAACTGCGCGGCTTGCCAGACGCGCAAGCGGTAAACAATAAACAGGCTACTCCGGGAATGTTTTCCTCAATCAGTACAATCTGAGGCATACCAATCACCGAATTCGGCAACTATCTAAAATGTAACTTGTATATTGCCACTTATTCGATGGCGTCTAACAGGCTATATCTGGTTGTAACAATATCCGAACAACATGCTGACTCGGTGATACAGTAGCTTGCGGATAAGCTACAATACCGTGGTTCATTGAGAAGAACAGAGATTAAATTGCCCAAGATTAAGCGAGAATCGTGGCATTAGTTAGGCGCTTATGTTATCGCGCGCGCCCGGAGTTTAAGAAACGTTTGTATGTCGGTTCCAATCGCCATTAAAAATAAAGGAGAAACACAATGCCCGATGATCAGGAAGATAAGACCATTTACAACGTTGTAGTCAATCACGAAGAACAATACTCAATCTGGCCGGCGCATCGAGAGAATGCTCTCGGATGGAAAGATGCAGGCAAGAGAGGAACAAAGGCGGAGTGCCTAGCATACATCAAGGAAGTATGGACAGATATGCGCCCCCTCAGTTTGCGAAAGAAAATGCAGGAGCAAGCGGCAAGTTAGTCCGAAGCGTCGGCCGTGCGCGCTCCTCCTATGGATGCGATCACAGCGACGTGTGGCCAAAACCTAGTGCAGGTATGCGAGGCGGTTCTGCAGCACAACACAGCCGCTTCGTCTCGATTCTCGAGTATATTTCGATAAGGCGTGTTGTCGATAAAATGATTGTGTCCCGTTCAAAGTTATCAGCTGTGCCAGGGAACGGTTCGAGCCGGCTGTGGTTTGAATCTCATTTTTCCGTTCTCAGGCCATCGCTTCGACTCTTCTGCTTTCCGTACGCGGGAGGAAATGCTCAGGCATTTCGAGGTTGGCAGCGTTATTTCCTGCCTGATGTCGACCTGTGCCTGGTTCATCTTCCGGGTAGAGGGAAGCGCATCGATGAGCCGATGTTCACCCGACTCGATCTGCTCGTCCACACCATTGCAGATCTCATCACAAGTGAGCCTCAACCACCCTATGTTTTGTTCGGGCACAGCATGGGCGCGCTCATCAGTTTTGAACTGGCGAGAGAGCTTCGGCGGAGACATTTTACTGCGCCGCGGCGACTCTTTCTTTCTGGCCGTGGCGCTCCGAATGGTGCTAGCAGGGAAGTGCCCAGATTCAATCTTCCCGAAGAAGCCTTCATCGAGGAGGTGCGAAGGCTTAACGGCACTCCCCAGGAATTGCTCGATCTTCCAGAATCAAGGAGTCTGTTGCTCCCAGTGTTTCGAGCGGATTTCGAGATGGTCGATACATATCAATATCATGCCGAGGAACCTCTTTCATGCCCCATCACGGTATATGGCGGACTCGATGATACGGATGCTTCCGTTGACACTCTGCGGGCTTGGGAGGAGCAGACCTCTGCGGGGTGCAATCAGAGAGTTTTTCCCGGCGATCATTTCTTCATTCATGATGTGCGCGCGGATTTTATTGATCTTTTTCGGCGCGATGTCCTGAACACCTTGCATCATGTTGTGCAGTCGACATGAAACAACCCGGGGACCGAAGCGGCCACTACTTGGACGTCCCGCGCAGGAGCCCTTAGTTTCTCAAATGAGAGCGTCGCTGCCGATCCCTGTGCTCGGGGCTCTCTCCGATCAAATGCCAACCGACCGTTCAGCTTCCGCATCTGAGACGTTCTAAGCCAAGGGAGTAGCCTTGTCAAATTCTGGTCTGACCTCGATTCTCTTCGTGCTCCTACTTCTCGTCGGACTAGCGCAGTTGCTGGGCTACTTTTTCGTGAAACTGCGCCAGCCAAGAGTGGTCGGTGAAGTTCTGGCCGGCATCGTGCTGGGACCGGCGCTGGTCGGCCGGTTGCGGTTCGCTTCAGGGCTGATGGAGGCCACGAAGCGCCAGGCAGAAGTTTTAAATTTTGTTTATTGGCTTGGACTACTGTTGCTGATGTTTTTGTCTGGCGCCGAGGCCCGCCAGTTGTTCAGTCGTGAAGAACGCCGTGCCGTGGGCTGGCTCGCGATCGTCGGTACGGGCCTGCCATTCACCCTTGCACTAGGGTTTGGTCCGTGGCTGGTTCAGCCGGCGCTGGCGGGGCCAAACAGCAACCACATCTCTCTGATCATCATTATCGCGATCGGGGTCGCGGTGACCTCGGTTCCGGTGGTTTCGAAGATCTTTGCCGACCTTAAGATATTGCACACACGATTTGCAGGCCTCGTTCTCGGGGTCGCCGTGCTGGAAGACATTGTTCTGTGGCTGGCGCTGGCCGCGGCCACAGCGACGGCCGGGAAAACGGCGCTCGATCCGCGGCAAATGTCGATCCACCTGATCATCACCATCGGATTCTTCGGGCTGGGACTGACGATTGTTCCGCGGATCGTAAAACGAATTAATAAATCGCGTTTCAACGTGTTCGCGAAGCACTCACCCGTCGCTTATGCGATTGCAGTATTGCTCGCATATTGCGTCCTTGCGGGGGCGTTGGATGTCAGCTTAGTCTTTGCCGCGTTTCTGGCCGGATTCGCGGTAGTCCATACGAAACGGCGATTGTTCGCCGAGGCCCTGGAAGCGATCGGTAAGGTGTCGTTCGCCTTTTTCATTCCCGTATATTTCGCAATCGTGGGATTAAGGCTCGACCTGGTTCGTGGATTGTCGCTTTGGATGATGGCCGGTTTTATCCTCGGAAGTTGTGCCGTGAAGATTCTTTCCGTATCGCTGGCTGGGCGTATCGCAGGCTTCCGAGGGCTGGATCTGATCAATCTTGCGATCACGACCAACGCGCGCGGTGGGCCGGGAATTGTCGTGGCCAGCGTGGCATTCGATGCCGGCATCATCAGTCCGAAGTTCTACACGACCCTGGTGGTAGCGGCCGTGCTCACATCGCAGATGGCTGGTGCATGGCTCGACTACGTGCTGCGCCGAGGGTGGCCATTGTTAACGCCGGTTGGCGCAGATGAATCAGTTTTTGTCACGGCTGAGGAGACTCCTTCCGCTGCTTAGGTCGACATAGGCCAGTAGCTTCGCCTTCTGCTCTTCATTACAATACAAAAAAGAAGCAAGACTGTCTTTTGGTTCTTGCCAGTAACTTCGACAATAACTCAATCTACGTTTTTCAGGGAGCGAGAGATGTCAACTGCGTCTGTTGTAGAGTCATTTCGATTTCAAGCTGAAACCACGCAGCTGCTGCACCTGATGATCCATTCTCTCTACACGCAAAGAGAGATATTCCTGAGGGAACTCATTTCAAATGCTTCCGACGCATTAGACAGGCTGCGATTCGAATCATTAACAAATCCCGGACTGGTTGCTGCGGATCATAAGTTCGAGATTCGGCTCAAGCCGGACGCGGTGCGTCGATCTTTGACGATCAGCGACACCGGCATAGGCATGAGCCGCCAAGAACTCATCGACAATATCGGCACCATCGCTCGATCTGGAACTCAAGAATTAAGGAAGCGCATCAGAGAGTCGCAGTCGGCGGAAGCCGTGGCGGAGTTCATTGGCCAATTCGGAGTTGGATTCTATTCCGCATTTATGGTGGCGGACAGGGTGAGCCTCATCACGCGGCGTGCGGGCGAAACCGTTGCCACTCGCTGGGAATCCGCCGGGGACGGAGCTTACACCCTGGTGGAGGCCGAAAGGGCAGGCTGCGGGACGGATATCATTCTTCATCTCAAAGTTCCAGACGTAGAAAATGGGATTGAAGACTACACAGACCGGTGGAAGCTGGCAATGATTGTTCATAAGTACTCTGACTTCATCGCTTACCCTGTCATTTATGAAGGCCCTAGTCAGGAACCCGGTGAATTGGAGGAAGCGGCGAAGGAGATCAAGATTGAAACCAAGACGTTGAACTCCATGAAGCCGATATGGACCCGCGGCCGCTCTGAGGTCAGCGAAAGCGACTACAACGATTTCTACAAACACCTCTCCAATGATTGGACGGAGCCGCTCAAGGTAATGCCTCTCAAAGCCGAGGGAAACGTCGAGTATGAGGCCCTGCTCTTCATCCCCTCCCAGGCTCCCCACGATCTTTTTTACCGCGCGGCTGCACCAGGCCTGAGGCTCTATGCGAAGCGGGTCATGGTGCTCGAGACGTGTGAAGACTTGCTGCCGGGCTATCTTCGCTTTATCAAAGGAGTAGTGGATTGCAGCGACTTACCCTTAAATATCTCCCGCCAGAGACTTCAGCAAGACCGTCACATCACGCAGATTCGCAAGTGGCTGACGCGGAAAGTTTTGGACGCGCTCACCGAAATGCGGGAAAAAGAAGCCGAAAAGTACCTGAAATTCTGGAGCCAGTTTGGGAGGGCCCTGAAGGAAGGCCTAAGCTCCGATTATGAAAACAAGGAAAGGCTGCTCCCTCTCCTACTGTTCGAGTCGTCGCACGATCCTAATGAGTTGACTACTCTCAAGGCTTACGTGGATAGGATGAAGCCCGAACAAAGTGAGATCCTGTATTTGACTGGCGAAACGCGCAAAGTCATTGAAAACTCTCCGCATCTGGAAGCCCCCATGCAAAAAGGCTATGAGGTGCTTTACCTTAGCGACCCGGTCGACGAATTGCTCGTCCAGCAATTGCATGAGTTCGACGGGAAGCGTATGAAATCGGTGACCAAGGGTAAAGTCCAGCTGGGAACAGAGGAAGAGAAAAAGCTGCTTGAAGAGCAGCTTAAGACTAAAGAAGAGACGTATGCCAACTTTCTGCAAGCAGGTCAGAAAAAGTTAGATCGATATGTCAAACAAATCCGTCTGTCTACGCGTCTGGTCGGTTCTCCCGCCTGCCTGGTCACCGAAGAGCACGAATATAGTCCCCACTTGGAACGCCTGCTGCAAAAAGGAAAAGGGGGTGGTCCGAAACAGCGCCGTATCATGGAGCTAAATCCCGAGCATCCAATCATCACCCGCTTGTATGATCGGTTTTCAGCCGATGGCGAAGACCCAGCCGTGGTCGACTCGATCGAAATCCTGTTCTCTCTCGCACTCTTGGCGGAAGGGTCGGAGATTGCCGATCCCGTTCGGTTGAACCAGCTCACCCTGGAGCTGTTACGGAAGGTTGTTTAACGCACTATTGCAGGGGCCAAATTCGACTAGGACGCGGTTCCGATTTCTTTCCAAAAGAGAGAGTTAGGATGAAACGGCCCTCGGTTGCGATAATTGAGATCACTCTGCTTGCCGCAGTCGGAACCAGTCTTTGCGGTCAGAGGCGATCGCAGAATCCATCTCCCCTCTTTGGGCGCTCTCGAACAGATGAGATGCACGACATGTGAAAGAGATCGGAAACAAACTCGTCGCCATGGCCCAAGAATGTCCGGAAGCCAAGTACGATTTCAATTGCAGAAAGACAAGCGCACGTTCGCACAAAATCTACACACCGCCGCACGCGATTACACCCTGATACGCAGGATTTCCGGAGCGAATATCGGACCCGACTTCGGCCATGACCACAACCATCGTTGAATCGGCACGGCTTAAGCTCAATGAACAAATTGAGCGTACGGAGCATCTGATTCGGTTGCTTCCAGCCGACAAGGCTGCCTGGGATCCCAAACTGCCGCATGGCTCGACCGATGTAGGCCATTTGCTGGGGCACTTGCTGGATTGCATGGCAGGCTTCTGTGCTGTATTTCATGCCGCATTTCCGCAGCAACTCATGGATTTCTCAGAATTGCGGTCATTGCCGGTAAATCACGCTTGTGAGCCGGAAGACGCTCTCAGTAGGATACGGGAGTACGAGGCGCATATTGGGCGTGCCTTTGATCTTTGCGCGGATAACGATTTGTCTCGGTTAATCCCTTCGGTGTTTGTTGCTCGGGGTGAGACGCTTGCAACATTACTGCTGGGAAATCTTGAACATTTGATTAGTCATAAATATCAACTCTTCTTCTATCTAAAGCTCATGGGTGTTCCAGTAACGAGCAGAGACATATATTGTTGGAGAGGAGTGTGAATTACTGGGGCCGATGATGGCCTCGAACTAGCTCGCGTCTAAGCTCAGTCAAAGAATGGCTATGTCTTCGTCCCCGCAGCGCTCCATCGTGCGTCGTACTGTTCGAACCCGAGCACCTCGTCAAGAGGAATGCGCTGCTCCCAGCGGGCGCGTTCGAGATCTGGTTCCTTCGCGAACCGGTCTACATATCCAAGACAGAGGTAAGCTATCGGGACGATGTTCCTCGGAATATTGAGTACTCGGTGAAGTGCTTCCTTGTCGAGAATGCTTACCCAGCCAACACCAACCCCTTCCGCACGAGCTGCCAGCCAGAGATTCTGGACAGCGCAGACCGCCGAGTAAAGGGCAGTTTCCGGCATTGACTGGCGGCCGAGTCGATGTCCGCGCTCGCATTCGGGGTCGCAGACGATGCAGAGGTTCTGAGGCGCCTCAAGAATACCTTCGAGCTTCAGACTGGCGTATTTCTTCGCCTGGTCTCCGTTGTATGTGTCGAGCGCCGACTGATTCGATCGCAGAAAAATATCGTGGATGGCTTTGCGGGTTTCGATCGATCGAATAAGAATGAATCGCCAAGGCTGCATTAGGCCCACGGAAGGTGCATGATGGGCAGCCTCCAAGAGTCGGTCTAGAACCTGCTCGCTCAATGGCTCCGGCAAAAAGCCAGAGCGGACATCGCGTCGCTCGAGAATTGCGCGGTAGACTCCCCGCAACTCGTCGGTTGTAAACCTTTCTTTTTCGGACATCACCAAGCCCTCGACCAACGCGCACCGGCGTGTTTGTCATCGCGTAGTCGGGAATCGACGCCAGCGCGAAGTTCGAGCAACCGTCCAAAGAGCCATAGAAGGTCTGACAAACGGTTCAAGTATGCGAGCAACCGCGGATCCTCACGAGCACCGCTCTCGGCCAGTCGGACCACATTCCGTTCTGCACGGCGACAGACTGTGCGAGACATCTCAAAGGCAGCAGCCTCGGTGTGCGCCCCCGGCAACGACCAGTCGGAGAGAATTCCCTCGGTAGCTTCGATAGTGTGGACGAGAGTTGTGAGCACTTCGACATCCTCATTGGTGATGATCGGCGGATTTTTGGTAGCGCCCGGCGCCGTGGCCAAAGCCGCACCCAGCCGAAACAGTGTCTTTTGGATCGACTCCGTCCACGAACGGATATCAGTGCTTTCGCAAATGCTGCGCGCAAAGCCTAACACGGAATTCAATTCGTCAACCGACCCGTAAGCTTCAACTCGCAAGTCAGCCTTCGAAACACGAAGTCCACCTATAAGGCCAGTTTGCCCGCCATCTCCCAGCTTTGTTGCGATGCTCATGTCCGTACTCCTTGGTGTATGCCGTCAACTGTAGGACATTGGTCCTGAACTCCTGCTGCGTCGATATGACTGGTGTCTATCTCCACGACAGATCCGTAGTTTCGTGTCCGATCCCAAGCTGGTTGTGCCGATAGCTCACATCTTTTGGTTAGCACTACTCGTATAAAGCCAGCGTGTGTCACGACTGCTATTGGGGACTTCTTCGCTTCCTCTAACAAAGAGGCAATCTCCGTGCGCACTCGCGACTCAAATTGCTGAAATGACTCCCCCCCGGGTGCTGTCGAATCGGGATATTCGTTTATCCACCGCGCCGCCTCAATCGGATCGCGCGTTTCAATTTCGTTCCACGAGAGGCCTTCCCAGAGGCCAAAGTGAATTTCCCGTAAACTGCCGCGAACGTTAAGTTCTGCTCCAGCGTGTTTAGCAATCGCATCGGCAGTTTGTT
Source organism: uncultured Acidobacteriaceae bacterium (assembly GCA_963789875.1). Lineage (GTDB taxonomy): Bacteria > Acidobacteriota > Terriglobia > Terriglobales > Acidobacteriaceae > Sulfotelmatobacter. Next base: position 924,492 of record CAWBMI010000006.1, read on the forward strand.
GAGCACGTCGAAGGTCGCTGGTATAGACTCGGCTGATGGCATACTCTGAGATTCTATTCACTATGCCTACGAGTTGTTGACGGCCACGCTCATTGAGATCTGGATCGGAATGGCCACAAAACCGCCCCGCCATCTCCGTTTCCGCATGCCGAACTAAGAGAAGATTGGTCACGCGTTCCAGACTCCGCAGAAATAAATTGCTATCTCGGTGAGTTGATTCGTCGTTCCGAAGCAGTCGCCGGTTACACCGCCGATCCGGCGGAAGTAATAGAGACCGCTCAAGGAGGTGATCACGATTGCTGCGGTCAACGGAATCCAGAACTCTCTCCGCATTAGATAGATAACGATAGAAAAGCTCAGCAGGGTGCCTATGAACAAAGATGCAGAAGAGATCTTCTGTGCAATTCTCGCACCCTGTCCTTCACTTTCGCGTGCAGAGTGCAGGAAATAACTCAAAGGTAGAGTTGTCCAACGACATAGAACGTGTGCGGAGACTGCGAATGCGGTAAAGCGATTCAGTGGAAGAATTGAAAGAAGAAGAAATCTGGCCAGGATAGTAATGACGAGCGCCAACGCTCCGAAGCTTCCGATCCGACTATCCTTCAGGATTATCAGAACCTGCTCTCGATTCCAGCCTCCACCGAAAGCATCCACCGCATCGGCCACTGCGTCTTCGTGGAGCCCTCCTGTTATGAGTACGAGAAAGGTCAATACCAACAGAGCCACCAGGGCCCGATTAAGATGGAGCATTAGTATCCGCTGCAAGAGCGAAGCACACAACCCGACTACTAGACCGACAACCGGAAAGAACTTTGCCGAACGCGCTAAGGAATCGGGCCCGTAGGGAATGCCCGAGATCGGAAGCCGGGTAAGAAACTGGAAAGCAAAGAGCAACTCTTCCATCGACCGCCTCATGCTTGAGCCCCACTTATAGCTGCCGAAGCGAAGGTTGCCATGTCCGTATAGAGTCGCAAAGCGGATTCGATGATGGGCATCGCCAATACCGCACCGGTGCCTTCGCCCAGTCGCATGTCAAGCGTCAGAATAGGATCTAGCCCCAGATACTCCAGCAGAAAACGATGACCAGGCTCTTGCGAACGGTGCCCAGCGAAAAGGTACTCCTTTACAGATGGCTCGATAGCATAGGCCAAGGCCGCGCCTGCAGTCGAGATAAAACCATCGGTAATAACCGGAATCTGATGTCGCGCCGCGCCCAGAAGGAATCCTACCACTGCGGCGATTTCTAGTCCTCCAACTCGCTGGAGAACATCGAGAGGTTGCGGGTTAGAAGCCCGAGACGGTCGGCCAAAGTGCTTTTCGATTACGGCTTCGACGATCCTTACCTTGCGGTCGTGAGCAGAAGCATCCAGTCCCGTCCCGCTACCGGTGACAGCGGCAGGAGGTTGTCCAGTGAGGACAGCGGTGATCACGCTCGCTGAAGTCGTGTTTCCAATCCCCATTTCGCCGACCGCGATCAGCGTTTGTCGCTTCTTTTGCGCTCTGGTCGCAAGTTCGAGTCCTATCTGTAACGCTGCCAGCATTTCGTCTTCGGTCATAGCAGGCTCGTGAAGCATGTTCCGAGTGCCCCCGCGAACCTTGCGGTGTAGAAGAGACGGCAGACTGCCGAAATCTGCATCCACACCTACGTCAACGACTGCCAACTCAGCATGGTGCAGCCTTGCGAGCACATTGATCGCAGCCCCTTCCTGCAGAAAGTTAAGCACCATCTGCCGAGTGACTTCCTTTGGATATGCACTCACTCCTTCAGCGACGATGCCGTGATCGGCCGCAAACACGTAGGCGGCCTTAATCAGAGGCGACGCATGGTCCCCGTTCCTCATGGCAACCAATCGCGCGGCGATATCTTCGAGCCTGCCAAGACTACCCAGCGGTTTGGTCAGACTATCGAGACGTGTGCGTGCCTGCCCTATCCATTTCGGGTGGGGCGCAACAATTTCAGCGATGCATTCTGCAAGCATGCCTGAGGTGCTTGTGGTCATGATATCTTCTCCAGCAAAGAGCAAGTGTCTCCATCTAACTTCGGATGGAGTCGGGGCGGGCAATCGAAAGCCCTCTCCAGAATGTCGGGTTGCAGAATGTCTCGCGGAGGACCCTTACGCATTTCTTCGTCAGGTTCGAGCAATAGCACGGATGAGAACGTGCCTTCAATCAGTTGAATATCATGCATCGCAGCCAAGATCGTTACTCCGTTTTCGCTTAGAGTCCTGATCAGCCCCAGCAGTTCTAGCCTGCGGCCCAGATCGAGGCTTTGAGTAGGCTCGTCCAGCAGCAGCAACTTGGGCTCCTGCGCAAATCCAAGAGCGATCTTGACTCGTTGACGTTCGCCTCCACTCAGTTCATTGAAGATGCGAAAGCGCAGCGAAGAGACATCAGCCATCTCAAGAGCGCGGTCGACGGACCGGTGGTCCCGAGATTTGAAGCCCGCGAACAGGCCAAGATAAGGAGTACGCCCCTGCTCAACGATCTGCTGTACGGTGAAATCGAACGGTACCTCGAATCGTTGCGGAACGAGCGCGACCAGCCGCGCAACTTCTACTCGTCGAAGCATGTCTGTGCGTTTCCCTGCGAGCGAAACAGTGCCCCGCGAACACGCAAGTATGCCAGCGGCCAGGCGCAGCAGAGTTGTCTTTCCGATGCCATTCGGACCTATCAGCGCCGAGCACTCTCCCTGTTCTATCGTGAAATTAAGACCATCAAGAACAGAACGGTGCCCGAAGCCGAAAGACACATCTGCAAACTCAAGCAATGGAGTCACAAGGCATACTCCCGTCTGGTCCGGCGCAAGAGGTAGAGGAAAAACGGACCTCCGATAAATGCGGTGAGAAGACCGACCGGAATTTCAGAAGGCGCAAGTACGGTGCGGGCCAGAGTATCTGTCAAGACCAAGAAGATCGATCCTGTAATCGCGGCAGCCGGCAAAAGTCGAACATTGTCTGGGCCCAGGACAAGTCTTGCCATGTGGGGAACGATCAGTCCTACGAAGCTGATCACCCCTCCCAATGACACGGCGGCCGCGGTTATAAGTGAGCCGGTAAGAATAATCGCTAAGTGCGTTTGTTCCACGTGCACGCCAACTTGATGGGCGTACTCATCACCGAGGGCCAAGGTATTCAAACGCCGCGCCAGGGGAAAGCAAAAAATCAGGCCGCAACCAATCATGATGGCGGTGACCTCGAGTTGACTCCACCTGGGCACGGCAATGACTCCCGTAAGCCATGATGCGAGAACTCGGGTTCGCAGGCCGAAGTTATCGTCAAGTACTACGAGGAAATAAGTTGAATAACTTAACATGGTGCTCACGGCGAAGCCTGCGAGTAGCAGGGTCACTACGGGCACGCGCCCAGCGCTGCGGGCCAACCAATAGACCAGCACCATGCTCGCCACCGAACCGGCAAATGCCATCAGGGCAGTTGCTCCGAAGCCTAGAAAAGAAAAACCAGGGAGCAGGAACAGTCCGATTCCAGCGCCCAGAGCCGCTCCGCCCGAAGTGCCGATCACGTAAGGGTCTGCCATGGGATTTCGAAACAGTCCTTGAAACAAAAGTCCGGCTACAGAGAGTCCAGCTCCCACCAATGCCGATGCCAGCACCCGCGGCAAGCGAATTTCGATGAGAATTACAGAGTTCGTGTCCCGAGAGTGATGCCAATTCAGCAAAGAGTGAACTACGTCGCGAACCCCGATCTTAGTTGCTCCCATGCCCAGGGAGAGCACAATCACGACTGTAAGAAGAAGAAGCAGGAACCCGAGAATAGGCGCGAACAGCGCACGGTCAGAGAATGCGATCCGTCGACTAATTGGTGGCGATGAGCCAATCACAATCTTGTCAGCTATTTCAGTTTCCACGACTCACCTCCCAGCGTGATCCGGATGCCTGAACGAAAAGTGAAGGGAAGCGCCGGGTAACCGAAAGCTTCGTCATGGCGCTGGCTCAATACATTCTGGAGATCGGTGTAAACGCCGACCACGCGGGTTATCTGATAGCTGGCGCCGAGGTCAATCTTCTGATAGGCCGCGTCGAGGTCGCGATTTGGCAAGAGCAGGTTGGTCCCGCCATTTTTATCGTAGAGAAAGTCACTGTCATCTCGCTTGCCTACGAAAGTCCCGGTTAGTGAGGCCGTCCAACGCGAGTGATGATAGGTAACGGCCAGGTAGCCGCTGTGCGGCGCGCGTCGAAAGGGCCGAGATCCAACCAACGGCGAAAAAACGCCGATCGGTAGGCTCGAGAAGTTCGAAGCGGTGTTGAAGCTTGGGCCGATCGCGTCGCTGGTGAAAGAACGTTGCACCACCGCGTCCAAGTAAGTGTACCCGCCGCGAGCCACAAGGCTTCGTCCCAGGCGATACTCGGCTTCTGCCTCAGCTCCCTGGGCTCGGAATGCTTGAGAGTTCACGGACGCTCCGAATTGCGACGCACCGAGAAGTGAGTCGGCGATGGACTGGGGCACTCCGAGATCGATCAGCCCCTGGGTGGGAACAAACTCGATCAGATGAGTAAACTCATTGTGAAAATAAGTCACGGCCAGTTTTGCGCGGCCATCGAAAAGACTCTGCTCAATGCCTCCATCGTACGTCCTGGATTGCTCAGCGCCGATCGGAGCAATGTGGTATTGCGCGATGAGTTGGTTCCCGTTTCCGAGCGTCTGAAGGAGGCTCAACAGAGACATCCCGGCATCCGAGATGCTTGGCTCCTTGATGCCCGTACCGAAATTGGCACGGATCTTAGTTCCGCTGAAAACTCGGGAGGTATCGGGGCGCAGCAGATAATAGGCGAGCGATGCCCGGGGCGTGCCCGCTGTTCCGAAGATCGCGTTTTTCTCAATGCCGCTCCCCACCGAGTAGTAAAAACGGTTGGCCAGATTTCCCGCCAGTTGAAGGGTGTAACTGTAGTTGCCGCGATCGGCGGGAGGAAGCCCGAAACTCGGCTGATCGAAACCGCGCTCCGCCTCATAGCGGAACCCGAACAGAGCCGTCAGCTGCGGCTTAATTTCATATTCCGTCTGAGCGTAGGCAAAATCCCGATCCGTGCTGGTTAGGTATCGATTCGGATAAGACTGGACGTACTGAAAAATCGCTTGACCACTTACCGTGTATCCGTTAGCTCCACGCAATGTGACCGGCGTGCCAATGTACTCTGGTCCAACAATCGGCGAGTCGTAAGGAATCCCTGTCGGCGCGTAATCGGTATATTGCGAACGCAAACGCAGAGCGCCATAACGCAAAATGTTGTGCCAGCGCTTGCTCGTCTGCTGCTGGAACGTGGCGCCGATGAAGAGTTGCTGGTATTTCTGCCCAGCAGCATCGGGGATGCCGAATAGCTGAATCGCACTTGGCGACCCAACGGCGGTTGCAAGGTGCCGAACCGTTGCTCGGAGTTCGGTGTTCGGTCCGAGATCCCACCCGAAGTTCCCCGCATAGGTTCCGTTGTGAAAAGAATCGTCAGGTATAGCGTTGCTGGTATCGAAGCGCGCGAAATCAGAAAAATAATCGAATTGCCTGTAGGTCCCGCCCAAGCTTCCTTCTTGACGATAGGTCCCGAAATTTCCACCATCGACGGAGTAAGTGATCTGAGGTAGAGGCGTGATGCCGCGCGGCGTGGTGAGACTTACAACACCGGCAAGCGCATCGGAGCCGTACAGCGCACTGTTAGGGCCGCGCAATACTTCGATCTGATCAATCCCAGTGGAGCTCAGCACGCCAAAGTTTACCAACCCCCCGATATCGTTGGCGGGGACGCCATCGACGATCACCTTGTTGGCATCGCTGTTGCCGCCGCGCATAAATAAATCGCTAAGCCCGCCACGCTGTCCACTCTGCGTGATTTGCGCGCCTGGTACCAGCCGCAAGGCGTCCTCGACATCGAGTTTATCGGCGGATTCGTCTTGGGGAAGCAAAGTAATAGACGCTCCTACTTGCGCCTCCGGCGTCGGCGTGCCGGTGGCTGTCACCGTAACAGCTTGAGACACGACGCCAATCGCGAGAAGCACATCGACATTGGCATTCGAGTCTTCTCCAACATAGAACGGTTTACTAGCAGTCAGGTCAAAAGAGACGGCGCTAGCCTGGACGTCGTAGCGACCTGCGGAAACATTGTGAAATTCATACTTTCCTTCGCCGTCTGCGGTCACCGAAGCCATAACTTTCTGATCAGCAACAAGTTCAATTCGTGCTCTTGCCACGACAGCGCCGAGCGAATCAGTTACAGTGCCGCGAACATTCGCGGCCCGCGCCGACAGAGCGAACAAACCTGTCAGCAACAGCAGGCAGCTGAATCTGCCACGCGGATGCTCTTTTCTGAACCGTTTCATCTTTCCCCTCGGAAATTGGTTTCGGCGGAACCGGTCTCCTGACTTACGCCTTAATGAATCTGGGCAACCTTCCCAAGGATTCAATCCCCAGTGGCCGCAATCATCTGCCTGCCCAATTTTCAGCGTTTACAGTTACGGGGTAGTGGCGGATTCTCACCGCGCTTCCCGAACATTCTGCCGTTTGGTTGTTGTTTTAAGAGTCGTAGAGCGCAAGCGATCACGACTCAGGGATGAAATTGTTTCGCTAAGTCCTCCAATCCGTCGAAGGCGACTGGACTCGGATACTGAATCCGATCGTCGGTGTAAAAGATGTGGCCGTCGTGAACTGCTCGTAAGTGCTCCCAGCCGGGACGTGCCTTTAGCTCCGCAAGCGTTATTGGCGCTCCCTTGAGAAATACGAGTGCATCCGGTTGGCGGCTTACGAGCGTCTCGAGAGTCACTTCCGGCCACTCTTGCGCGATGTCATTCGTCACGGAACGGCCGCCCGCGGCCTCAATCAGTTCGGTGATAAACGCACGCTTGCCGATAGTCATGACCGGGTCATACCAGATCACCATGAATACTCGCACTTTAGGCTCTGTGGCGACGCGAGCTTTGACAGCCTCAACGCGCTTGCGCAAGCGGGCGACCAGGTTGTCTGCATCCGCTTGGCGGTTTAGCACTAGACCCAGGCTGCGAATCGACGCGTAAATTCCTTCGATCCCATGCGGATCGACCATGAAAACCGGAATGCCCAGGCGCTGAAGGTGGCTCACGAACTCCAAACTATTCAGATCTCCGGAGCCGAGTGCCAAGTCCGGATGCATCGCGACCACGGCTTCCACAGAGGGATTAAGCGGAAGGCCTATGCGCGGCTTTTCGAGAGCTTCTTTCGGGTATTTTGTAAAATCGCTAATGGCAACGACATCGGCGCCCGCACCTATGGAATACACGATGTCGACCACATTGGGAATCAGACAGATTACGCGATGAGGATGATCCGGGACTTCCATGGTGCGCCCCAGTTCGTCCTTTACTGTTCGGCTGGCAAAGCAGGGTTGCGCGAGTGACGCGAGCATGATGGCAATCGTCAGTCGGATTTTCATCGCGCCACCGCAAACTGCGCAGAGCTGGCATGTTGCAAGAAGAATGAGACTAGAGACGGATTTGATCGGAAATGCAGATGGATATAAGTTCCCAGCGTGCGTCCCCGGACGAAGCCTTCCTGCTCGCTTCGACCCGAAAGTGAATAGCGAACACGATAGGCATAACATAAAGATTCGCGAGCGACGACGCGCGAGCAATGAAAACTGTGTCCGCGAACGTGCGTCCCTTTTTTCCCTAGCAGAGAATCATCGACAAACTCGACATCGGCGTACCCGAAGTGAACCAAGGCTTTGGTCATCTTAACTGCGACAGGAAGAACACCCGCCATGGGATAACTCTGTCCTTCAATCGTCGTGAGTGTTTCTGCCAGGTACATTAATCCGCCACATTCGGCATAAATGGGCTTATTCGCGTTCGCGAAATTACGGATATCCTGGAGTAGGCTGCGGTTGCCACTTAAAGCAGCGGCATACAACTCTGGGTATCCTCCGCCGAAGTAGAGAGCGTGAAGATTCTCTGGCAGAGCCGAGTCTGTTATCGGACTGAAATCCACGACCGCTGCTCCACTTTCGCGCAGCAGATCGAGGTTGTCCTCGTAATAAAATGAGAATGCTCGATCGCGCGCAACACCTACGCGGATGCCTTCATACCCACCTCGATTGCTGCTAAGGCCCGGGGAGGCAAACTGTTCGTTGTAGATCGTGATTTTCCGCAGTCCATCGAGATCGAGACGATTTCCCAATCGTGTAAGTCTTGAGAAGTTAGCGCCGACTCCCTCCGCGGCTGTGTGTAGCCCAAGGTGCCGTTCGGGGATTGTTGCATTCGCCTCCACGGGTAGCCAGCCGAGAATCGGCACTGCAGACGCTCCACGGATGGCCGACTCCAGCATACGGAAGTGGTCTTCGCCACCCACGCGGTTTAGTACGATCCCCGCAAAACGCAGCTCCGTGTCAAAGGTTTCGAAACCTCGAATCACAGCTGCAATACTGCGCGCGCTGTTCCCGGCATCGAGGACGAGAACGATCGGGAGGTCGAGCATTTTCGCAATTTCCGCTGTGCTGCCTTCCTCCGAACTTCCAGTCACGCCGTCGAAAAGGCCCATCATTCCTTCGACGACTGCTACATCGCATCCCGCCGAAGCACGGGAGAAGATTTCGCGGTTGGCTTCGTGGTCGAGCATCCAAGTGTCGAGATTGCGCACAGTGCGGCTCGCGGCAACCGCGAGATGGCCGCCATCAATGAAGTCTGGACCGCACTTGAACGGCTGTACTGTCAGGCCCTGCGAACGCAGTGCGGCAACGATTGCGAGAGCAACTGTGGTCTTGCCGACGCCGCTGGCCGTTCCGGCTACCACAAAGGCATTCACGGGCGCACCTCCGCAGTTCCCTTGAGTACCAGAGGAAGTCCGGCGACCATGAGCAACACGTTATCCGCGATAGTCGCAACTCGCTGATTGATCTCTCCCAGCAAGTCGCGGTACTTGCGTCCTTCGGGGAAGGAAGGCACGATCCCGCTGCCCACTTCATTCGATACCAGTGCGACCGAACAAGGCACCGAGCGCAGTGTAGCGTAGAACCTCTCCAGGCGGTCTTCAACCGCGACCGTATCCCTTTGTTCGGCATCGAGGAGATTTGCGGCGTACAACGTAAGGCAATCGATCACCACGATCTGATAAGAGGATCCTTCTTTCGCCAGGACCCCGTCGACATCCAGCGGCTCTTCGATGGTTCGCCAATCCTTGGGACGATCAGCGCGGTGCCGTTCGATCTTCTCGAACATCTCATCGTCCGACCGCTGGGCAGTCGCAACAAACGCAACCGGTGAAACACCGGCTGCAAGAGCCTGAAGGTATCGGCTCTTGCCGCTGCGCGCACCGCCCAGCACGAACGTAATCGTTTTTCGAGATTTGTCCGGCATGCTCACCTGGGCAAGTGGTAGCCCTGATGCGAGCGGGATTCTACAGCCAGCTTTCAGACGCGGATTTTAAAACAATTCGTCAGAACGCTCTCCGACTCTCCCATCGAAGTCGAATACGGCTTGGGTCAGAGTCTGGTCGGTCTCCTGACTTACGCTTCGTCGAATCTGAACAGCCTTCCCAGAACGTTCTCTAGTGGCGTAGTTGTTCAGTTCTCAGCGAATACAGTTGCGGGGCAGTGGCGGATTCCAACCGCCTTCCCAAATACCAGACCTTGTGATTTATACCCCTACGGAATGGAAAGGTCAAATGCTAACTATAAGTGGATAGCTTCGAGGGAAATCGAGCACACTACCGTATAAGTGCGCCGCCCGCCGCGTCGAGTTGATGCACAACCGCAGTTAGGATAGCCAGCTACAAACGGACCCAACTGCTCGCCACAAGTTCCCTCGGTTGCTCTTCTTGTAGCAGCGAGTGCATAATCTCCAATCCGGTAATCAATCGTGGCCCCGGACGTGAGAAGTAAGCGCTCGCATTCACTGCATACACTCTACGGTTGCGTACAGCTTTAACCTGTTTCCATCTTTCGGGAAACTGTGTCGCGTGGTATTCTGCGATGGACCTTTCCAGGTTGTGACCGCAAGGCATGACGAGAACTACATGGGGGTCAACGCGCAAAACTTCGTCCCACTCCATGCGGTAACTGTCTTTTCCCAGCTTGCCAAGCGGATCGACGCCGCCCGCCAAATCAATCATCTCCGGAATCCAGTGACCTCCGTTGAAAGGTGGTGTCAGCCATTCCAGGCAGACTACCTTGGGTCTTTGTGTCTTCGTCATCTCGCCAACTTTCGAGATCCGTTTCCGCAGGGACGACACCAGTTCCTGGGCCTCCGCATTCCGGCCAGTAGCTTCGCCGACGCGCAGAATGTCTTCCAAGACATCGCCGAGAGTGTGAGGCGTCAGCGAAAGCACCTGCGGCTTTGAGGAAAGCTGGTGAACAGCCTTCGCCACATGCGAGGTGCTAATGGCACACACGTCGCATAGTTCTTGCGTGACAATAAGGTCGGGCTTGATAGCCTCCAACTTTTCGATTTCAATTCGATAGAGACTATCGCCGTGTGAGGAATACTGGCTGACGTCACGGTCGATTTCAGCAGACGTCAAATCGTGGGCAAGGTTAGTGTTGACAACTATGGGCTTTTCCGACGCTTCAGGAGGGAAATCGCATTCGAAGGTTACACCCGCAACCGAGCTTCCCAAACCCAGTGCATACAGAATCTCGGTTGCCGAGGGTAAGAACGAACAAATCTGCATGCAGTCGGTGGTCATATTCTGTCGCCTCGGGCTCAGGGTCATAAGTCAGAGTAAGAACAGAGTACTCGAGACCAAATAAGTTAGTGCCTCAAAGTACTGATTTCTTACGTCGGTTGTTAAGAAGCAAGTTATGCCGAGCATTATACCTCCGGAGCTTTCCTGATCCAGAGTGAAAATCGTTCACCGGCAGCAGAGGTTCCTGCGGTGACCGTTGGCGGTGAATCTCGCCTGTGCAGTGCAAAAGCGTGCACTCTTTCCGATGTCAGTTGTTCAACATCGGATTGATTTTTGCACACTATTCCGCGACGGCCTAATAGCCCTGTCCTTTCCACTCATCGCAATCTTCCGTTTTAACGTGACGGCAATAAAATCCGGGGTATAATCTCGCCACTGGTAAGGCGCTCGGCGCCGTCATCCTGGTTTCACTCAGTTGGGGCGAACAACATGAAAACACTCTGGGCATGCGTCGTGGTGTTGGCAGCGACGGCCACGCTATCGGCGACGCAGTATTCCTACAGCAACAGCGGCGGCACCGTGACACAGACCTCTACAACCTTGACCATCAGCGGGACCGCGCTTGGCAGTCCGGCGGGCACCGTCTCCATGAGTTGCAATCTGGCGGTGGTTTCGGAGACAGGCGATAGCGAGACCTGGTCGTGCACTGGAGGCACTTTCTCGGCGCAATCGAACGACGGGACGGTCAACATCAGCGGCGGTACTTTCACCTATGGGCTTTTCATAGAGACCATGAGCGAAGTCAACCGGACCTTCTATTACAACTACGCGCTCTACGCGAATTTTTCCGCGTCGCAGACGGTTAGCGGGAAGACCGTGGCGGTGGCGGGTGCGGTGATGGAAACCCTGGCAACCCTGACCGCGCCCCTGGGGACTGGGTCGATTGCGACTGGGCTAGTTGATTTGAGTCAGCAGTATGAGCCGGTCTACATTGCCGATACCGGTAACAATCGCATCGTGCAGACAGCCGATATTCTGGGTTCGAACTGGACGAGCCTGGGAAAGTTGGGATCGGGCACGAATCAATTCTCTGCACCGGATGGTGTAGGGCTGGACGCGGCCGGAAAGATTTATGTTTCCGATGGCGGCAACTGCCGCATTGTCCGCATGGACAACATGACTGGATTGAACTGGACATCCTACGGTGCCTGCGGAGCGGGTGCGGGACAGTTCTCCAATCCCGAAGGCATTTGGGTGGATCCAAGCGGGAAGATTTATGTCGCCGATGCAGGGAATAATCGCATCGTGCGCATGGATGACATTACCGGCACGAACTTCACCACGCTGGGGACACTGGGCAATGGCACGGGGCAGTTCAGCAGTCCCGCGGCGGTAACCACAGATGCTTCGGGCAACATTTACGTAGCGGATAGCGCGAATGCGCGCGTCGTGGAGTTTTCCGACATGCTGGGAACGAACTGGGCGGTGTGGCAGTTTCCGCTGAACTATGAGACACCGGATGGAGTATCGGTCGATTCGTCAGGAAAAATCTATATCACGGATTCGCTGCAGAGCCAGGTATTTCGCGCTGACAATATTTCGGGAGCAAATGAAGTGTCGCTCGACGTGAACTTCCTCGGCTATATCGACGGAGTGGAGAGGCCGTCGGGAATTTTCGTAGATCCCAAGGGATTGATTTACATCGCCGACACCAACAACAATCGCGTCGACCAACTCTTCGACATGAGCTACGACGACCAGATTGTTATCGGTACCGCGGGAACTGGAATAGGCAACCTGACCTCGCCGCACGCCGTGATCACTCAGCAGATAACCAAGAATGTAGCCGTCTCCGCGGTAACGCCGCCCAGCTTGGCGTTCCCCACTGAATTAGTCGGTAATGGCAGTCCGACTCAGACTACGTTGCTGAGCAATATTGGTACTGCGCCGATGGGAGTAACATCGGTCGTTTCATCGCTGCCGGATTTTCCCATGACCCACAACTGCCCACCGAAACTGCTCGCGGGGCAGAACTGCGTGGCCACTGTGGGCTTCCAGCCAGCCACGGGCGGATTGCGCAAGGGAGCGGTAAAGTTCACGGTGAAGGGAGCCTCGAGCCGATCTACAGTGGTAAGCGGGGACGGCGCTCTGGTGACGCTCTCCACCAACTTGCTCATCATGTTTGCCTGCGCTTCCGGCCAGGTGACGGTGACCAATCCGCTGACTTCGACCACCTCGATCAAATCCGTGCGAGTGACCAAGCCTTTCTCCGAAACCAACACCTGTACTACCTTGGCTCCGGGAGCGAGCTGCACCGTCACCGTGCATTGGTGCTCTTCCACGCCAATTACTGGCGTTCTCACCGTGACCGATGCTTCCGGCACCCCGCAGTATGTTTACTTGACTGGCGAACAATGAGGATTGGTTAAGAAACCCTCCCTTATCGATACGAAAAAGAAGGAGCGCGTCTGCGCGGGCCTGGCTTTGGCCTCAAGAGTATTGGCTGCAAAACAAAACGCCCCAGACCGAAAAGGTCGTGGGACGTAAGTCGAGCAGCCCTCCCCCGAAGTCTGCTCAAGAAGGAGAATAGCGGGTAGGCCATAACTTGAAAATGGCACTAACGTGGGGGGTGTGGTTACCGGGGTAATCGCTCACCTAACCCGTTTGCCAGCATAGGCTTTCCCGTTTACCATGGCTGGAATCGAGGCCATGAGCGACTCGAAATCAAACTCGGAGCCGGACTGGAAAGCCCATGGCCTGCGCATCATTCGCAGCGGCGAGCTTGATACCAACACGCCGCAAACGCCGGGAATGAATCGCGCCGAAGCCATCTCCTATGCGCGAGTCGGCGCGCAAAAGCTTTGGGCAGGCACGGTCGTGGTTCATCCCAACGCGAAGACCGGTCCCCATCATCACGGCGAACTCGAAACCGTGATCTATGTGGTGCGCGGCCGCGCGCGTTTTCGCTGGGGAAATAATTTGGAATTCGTCGATGAGGCCGGCCCGGGAGATTTCGTTTACGTTCCGCCCTACGTTCCTCATCAAGAACTCAACGCGAGAAAAGATCAGCCGGTCGAGGCCGTGATCGTGCGCAGCGGTCAGGAACCCATCGTCGTGAATCTGGATATCCCGAGTCCGGAGGATTCCGGGGATGGTGCCGAAGCCGATCCGTTTCACTCCGCGCCCAAGCGCTGAGAGCCTCGCAACATCGCTAAAACTCAAAAGGGCATCGAGTCGCCATGAGCGACTTTCCCCGTGCTAATCTGTGCTTAACGTATTTCCTTCCTGAGGTGTTGCCATGCGACGAATCCAGCTTCTAATTACACTCTTTGTAATTTGCGTTTTCTCTGTCCCATTCGCGCAGAGCCAATCCTGCAGTGGCATGAGCCTGGGCCGCGGTGCCAGCCTCAACGGATTTATTCCTTTTCCCGCCGACAACGCGTGGAATGAAGATATTTCCAGCTGCGCCGGTCGATCCGAACTCGAGCGAGATTATCAATTACATCGGCGATTCCACGCCGCTGCATCCCGACTTCGGCGCTGGACTCTATGCCGGACAGACCATCGGCATTCCTTATATTGTCGTGAGCGGCTCGCCTTTCGTGAATATCAACTACACCGCCTACGGCTCCGAGAGCGACCCGGGGCCGATGCCGGTTCCGAAGAACGCTCCCATCGAGGGCTATCCGAATCCCGGCAGCGGAGACCGGCACGTGCTGGTGCTCGATCGCGATAATTGCTGGCTCTACGAGTTGTACAGTTCGTATCCGCAAAAGACCGGAAATTGGAAGGCGGCCTCGGGCGCGGTTTGGGATCTTTTGAACGACGAGCAGCGACCTTACACCTGGACCTCGGCAGACGCTGCCGGCCTGCCGGTATTCGCGGGGCTGGCTCGCTACGATGAAGTCGCCAGCGGAGCGATTCAGCACGCGCTGCGCTTCACTTTGCAGAATAGCGCCACGGCCTTCACGCCTCCGGCATCGCATTGGGCAGGGAACTCGACCAACCCAAACGCGGCGCCCATGGGCATGCGCATGCGGCTGCAGGCTTCGTATGACATCTCTTCATATCCGCCGCAGGCGCAAGTAGTGCTGGCCGCGCTGAAAAAATACGGCATGATCATGGCCGACAACGGCAGCTCGATGTTCATCAGCGGCGATCCCGACAATCGCTGGGACAACAACGATCTCGGCACGCTGAAGCAGGTTTCGGCCTCGGCCTTTGAAGTAGTGCTGATCGATCCGCTTTACACGCCGAATAATGTGCCGACCGGGCCAGCGCCCACGATCAGCAGCTTCACGGCGAATCCCGCAATGGTTTCGGCAGGGCAGCCAGTGACTTTAAGCTGGAGCGTTACCGGAGCTTCCTACTACGTAGTGTCGCCGCAGGTAGGAGCGGTGCGCGGGAATTCTGTGCTCGTGACTCCGAGCGCGACGACGACTTACACGCTGGCTGGAACGAATGAGTATGGGCGTTCGATCGCGAAAGTGAAAGTCACTGTGCAGTGATTTGCAGCCGTTGATTTTCGGGGTCGATCGGAGGACAATTGGCGAGCTATTGCGCTGAACGCCGCGACTGGTCGGGAGTTCGGCCGACAATCCGGCACCAGAGGTGATCAAGTGACGACCAATATGTCTGGCAAGTTTTACGCCGCGTGTATCGCGGCCTTCTTTGCAGCCGCAATAGCGGCGTCGCATGCGCAAACCTACACCGTTTTGTTCAACTTCGACGGCATTCACGGATCGGAGCCTCAATATCCCCAACTTCTCGCTCAGGGACGAGACGGCAATCTGTATGGGACCGCGCCCAGTAGTAAGCAGGGCACGGGAGTTGTGTTTAGGTTTACGCCAGCGGGAGCTCCGAAAGTGCTGCACACTTTCGACGGAACCGACGGTGATCGTTCCTTGAGCGGCTTAACGCTCGGAACGGAGGGAGATTTTTATGGCACTACATCAGAGGGAGGCAGCAACAGTTTAGGAACAATTTTCAAGATTAGCGCGAACGGAGCTCTGACCACTCTCTACAACCTCGGTTTGGGAGAACAAACCGAGCTGCCGCTAATCCAAGCTGCCGATGGAAATTTCTACGGAACAACCCCAACCATTGCCTACAGGATTGGGTCGGGTACCTTCGCCGTACTGGCTTCGCTTTCCGATTCTTCTAGTCCGCTTCTCCAGGCAACAGATGGGGACTTCTATGGCACCGGGGGCGGAGGCACGTCGGGCGACGGCATTGCGTTTAGGATGAAGGCCGACGGGATGGTGACCGTCATCTTTAACTTCGACGCCCATGTGCCCGCGGCAAATGCCCCCTTGATCCAGGCCAGCGACGGCAACTTCTACGGGACTACCTACGTAGGGGGTGATCACAAACAGGGCGTTGTATTTAAACTAACGCCGAAAGGAGCGGTCACGGCGTTGCACAACTTTCCCGACCCCAACTTTCCAAAAGACGGCGCTAACCCGCATGCAGGGCTCCTCCAAGCGAGCGACGGCAATCTTTACGGGATCGCGGAGAACGGCGGCAGCACGGGCTACGGCGCTATTTTCGAGATCACGCTGGCAGGCGACTACTCCATCCTTTACAACTTCAATCCCGCCACCGGAAGCAATCCGACGGCAACCCCCATGCAACATACCAACGGCAAGATTTACGGGTTGGCGCAAGGCGGAGGGACAAGTGGTTTAGGCGTCGCTTACAGCTTTGACCTCGGTCTTCCGCCTTTTGCTCGGTTATTGCCCGTCATCGGCAAAGTCGGTGAGACAGTTGAGATTCTTGGTCAAGGTTTCACCGGAACAACCGCCGTCTTATTTAACGGCGTCGCTGCGACGTTCAACGTAGTGTCTGATACGTATTTGACCGCTACGGTCCCGGCCGGAGCGACGACCGGCGTGGTTTCAGTGACGACTCCGGGCGGCGTTCTCAATAGCAACCAGGCATTTCAGGTGAAACCCTAAGCCCGAATCTTGTCCCAAACGGCAAAATAAAAAACCGCGCTGCCGGTTAGCAGCGCGGGTGAATATCAGCAGCATCGTTACCGATGCTGCCGGTTCAGGAGACCAAGTTCAGGAGACGAAAATTTTCGCTGGCCGTGCTTTTGCCATCTGCATTCTGTCGAGCTTATGGCGAAGCATTCCGGCCAATAAAATCAGGCCGGTGCCCATCAGCATCAGGCTGCTGGGCTCGGGAACCGCGACCGGGGGCGTGTATCCTATATATTCCTGCGGCAAGCCCTTCGTGCCGGTTTGGGTGCCCGGGATCGGAGAGTAGAGAAGTAATCCTCGGAAGGCGCTGTTCTTCGCCGTAGTGGCGAGCGCGAGATATTGCTGCTCGACTATTTGGCCTCCGCTGGTGATGAAGGTTTTATTGTTGGCCGCGTTCTTTGAGAACAATCCCCAGATCGCCCACTGCCCGGCGCCGTCGCGGGTGGTGCCGGCGAGAATGCTTTTGAAGATCAGTCCCGCAGCTTTGTAGTCGAGCGACGTGGTCGCACCGAAGAGTCCCACGCCCTGCAGAAACGGAGTGACCGTCGCCTGCCAGCTCTCGCCCAGATGGATGCTGTTGTCGTAGCTGTCGCAGATCAGCGCCGTGTATTGCGTGCTGCCGTTGATCGAGAAGTAGTAAGGATATCCCGCATGCTGCTGCGAACCGTGGCCCTCGTAAGTCATGGAAACGGAGGTTGCAAACGCGGAGCTCGCGAGAACTAACGCAAAGATAAGGATCAGAATCGAAGATGCAAAGCGGAGACGGGTCATCGAAGCTTACTCCAGCAATAATGCGAGAGTAGCAGCGGGGTCGAGCGCTGAAAATGGCCCTGGCGTGCGGCGAGACGCCACTTTCGAGGGATTGTTTCCTAATGTAGAACTACCGCAACTGGCCACCGACTAAGGGATGAACTCAAACAGCGTGCCGCGTCCGGGGGAAGGAAGGCATTCCAAGCAAGGGAAGTTTCCCACACATAATGTGCAAAGCAGTTCACTCTGATGTAGAATTCGGCGCTAGGATGAGCCGAATGCTCCGCAGTTTCTGGGGTTCCTTTCCCAGCTTTGATGGCACTAAAACTGCATCACTGTTCTCGCGCTGGGGTGTCTTTAGCCGCCGCACGACTCTGCCGCTGCCAGGAGTGGGTTGGTGATCGATCCCAAAACGGGAACGCCTAAAGTCGTAGTCACCCGCCGCCGGACCCGGCGGCATCGCCGCAATCGCATGATTCGGCGAGCGGTTGCCGCAGCGTTTCTGACGATTTTCACTGCAGGTATTTCCGTCCTCGCTTTGCAATATTTCAGTCCGTCGTTATTTCGTGCCAAAGAATCCGCGCCGCCGAGCTTGGAGCAGGCTGAGTTAAGCCGCCAGCGCGTGGTGGATCTGAATCAGATGCTTTCGGCCGCCGAGCCGACGCGCCCAGTCTACCCGTATTCCGTCGTCCCGGGCGGAGTCGAGGACGCGAAAGAATTGAAGTGGGTCGCAGAGCACGATCCAGTCGTAGCGGCGCACTATGCCGGCTTTGATTATGCTAATGCGCGCGTGGTGCGCCTGGTGCTGGCGCGGACGGTATATGTCTCCTACCGCATCGGCAATCACGTTTATTGGACGCGCAAGCGGCTGACCCTGCACAAGGGAGAGAAAGTTATCACCGATGGCCGCATCACCGCGCGCGCCCGTTGCGCCAACCGTGTCGAAGAAATGCCGCAACAGGCCGCAGCTCCGGCCGAGCCGCCGCCGCAGAAATTCGATCAGCCAGCCCGTCGCGGCGACGGGACTGCTATCCAAGGCCCACCCGTTCCATTTCAGTCGGCTTTGCTCAATCGTCCGGGAGCTCCGGTGCCGGGTCCGGCTGGACCGCTGAGTTTGTACACTCCATTCAGCGGCGGAAGCTGGCTGCAGATTGCGCCTCCGCCACTTCCGTTGAATCTCTGCTCTCCCGAAAAGAAAAAAACTACGGGCGGTAAAAAGAAAAAAGGCGGCTGCGGTAGCACCAACGGCGGAGGTTCCGGCGTAGTGCCTGAGCCAGGAACCTGGATGATGGTGGCCTCTGGCCTCGTGGGACTCGTCGTCCTGGCTCGACGCAAGAAATCAGTTCTCAGTTCTCAGTTCTCAGTTAAACCGCGTGCAGCTTAGCGACGCCGCTGCAAGACCCGCGATTCGTATCACTCGAAAATTCTTGGTTTGTATCAGGGTATGCCTTTCGAGGCATACCATAGTGGCTGCACTAAGTCGATTGCGCCCTCCGGCGCTGGCACCGCGTGCCCTCACTTTCTCCGGAATCTTAAATGGCATTTTCACAAAGGTCTTAGTCCTTTAGTATGGGTCTTGCTGCGCTTCGACTGTTAAAATCGGCCTTAGCGGCAAATCAATCCAGACGAAAGTTCTTATGCGGCAATCCATCCAAAGCACTGCCAGCTTGCTGGCGGCAGCAGCAGCGTTTCTACTTCCTGCAGTGAGCACGGCCCAGATCCCGGCCAGGCAAATACAGATTCGACAAATAGAGGTTTTGAAGAACCCGAAGCTGGTCGAGATCGAAATTCAGACCAGCGAGCGCGCCGTTCCGCAGACTCAGGTGCTGACCAGTCCCGACCGCCTGGTCGTTGATTTCCCCAACGCTGTGCCGAGCGCGCAGTTGCGCAACCAGCCAGTAAAGCGCGGAGAAGTGAAGAGCCTGCGCGTGAGCCTGTTCGCCGCGAAGCCGCCGGTTACGCGCGTAGTGCTCGACCTGAACGGCCCACAGCCATATCAGATTTTTCCCAATGGCAGATCTGTGATTGTGAAAGTGGGAGCGGCTTCAGCCGCTGAGTCTGCCGTCTCGAATGCCAGCCCCGCGGATTCGACGCCGGTGGTTAAGACGCCGATGGTTAAGTTGTCTAACGCCCTCGCTTCCGGATCTGCGCCCCAATTACCTGCCGCACACGCGGCGACGTTGGGATTGACGACCAAGTCGGGTGCGACGAATAAGATTCATCTCACGAATGCGGCTCATGTGGCGCAGCCAGTGCCGATTCCCAAGCCAGTGCTCACACCCGCGCCGCCTCCACTGGCGGTTTCGTTTCAAGGTGGACTGCTTTCGATCAAGTCAGAGCGCGCGAGCTTGTCTGACATTCTTTTTGCCGTGCAGCAGCGCACTGGAGCCGACATTGCCATTCCCGCCGGCTCGGAGCAGGAGCAGGTGGTAGTGGAGTTGGGCCCGGCGCCTGCGCCCGAAGTTCTGGCTCACCTGCTGAACGGATCGAAATTCAACTTCCTGATCATCAGTTCGCCGACCAACCCCGGCGCTCTGGACCGCGTGATTTTGAGCCAGCGCTCCAGCCTGCTGCTGCCGCTGCCTCCACCGCAGACGCCCACGCAGATCAGGCCCGCGCAGCCGCCGCCCGACGAAGAGCCCACCGAACCCGAAGTTCTGCCTCAGCCTCCGCCGCAGCCGCCTCAGGAAACGCCCAACCCAACCCAGCCTCCGCCAACGCCGCCGGATCGGTAGACGTAGATTCTCTCCGAGTGTGATTTTGATTACGGCGATGTGATCAGGCGCACTGGCACGGGTGAGGAGCCGTAGATAGGCTGGTTTCCCGAGGCGCTGTTGCTCCGCACCCGGCACGTTTAGCACTGTCACCATTAATGTTGCCCGCGGTGCTGGGTGCGACCTGCTTTACATTTAATGAAAACTTGCAGGAACCCGATGACCGTAATCATGGGTTGATCGGCCACCCGATAGGATTGCGCTGGTGGTGTCGTAGATCGGTAAGGTGACAATGGAATTGCTGCTCGTGATAATGTCGTCACTAGGTACGGAGCCTGATTTAACCAGTGCATTGCCGTCTCCCGCTTGGATCAAGAAAGGAGAGACAGGCTTGCGCTGGTGCCGGTGTCAATCTGTCGTGTCCGCCACTCGTCTGATTAATTAGGCATTCTGCTGCCGTCGCCGAATGCCGCCGAAGCGCTTGGGATTTACGGGTTCTCGGTCCAGTCGACCTGTGAGTCCGGTCGGAGATAGCCACCCGCGGTAAGCCGTGGTCTGGTCGCACCCTGCAATGGCCGACTGATAGCCGGCCGCGAGGGCCACGACCCCGCTGAGGGAACCGCAACGGCGCTACCGAGGATTACGCGGGAACTACTCCAGTGCTCCGGGCAAATATGGTAGAATGTAATCGGGGGATTGTCGTAGATGTGGCCTCCAGCAGATAGCGAGTGGGAATTTGCAGTCGGCGGCGCCCGGGAGAGCAGTCGGCGTATCAGATTACAAATTGCTCGCCAATCACATCCGCCGCACTCCGACTGACTAATCCGGGGTTACCGAATCGAACCATCGGCTGGTGAAACAAATTGATTCGGCGCTACCAGGATTGCCTGGGTCGTATTGGGAATGATCCATGGTTTCACGCACCGTGGTTGAACCGGCACCACGCCAGTCCAGAGTATGACCCCGAATTCGAGGGATTAAAAACTTCCGCAGTTGCCGTGGCGCTGACGCTACGGCCCTGAGCTACCCCAAATCCTGGAAAAATATATGGGCAGGTTCGTCACGTGCACAAGCACGGTTACAGTGGGGTTGATGGCGAAAGAAATGGGTTGTGCCGCACAGTTCTGTACGCTGGTGCCCCCATAGGTGACGGTACCCGTTGCGTTTGACTTACCTGCAACGGTGTTCAACTGCGCAACTGCGAATGCAGTTGTACTTGCGGGGCTAGTGTTGCTTCCGCAAACGGCCGTCCAGTGGGCGGATGGGGAGTTAAGTCCCCAGTGATTCCCGAAATTGATATAACCCTGGCGGCTGCCAGCGCGCCCGCATCCGCGGCGCGCTGCGCTTCCGCGCTGGCTTCATAGAGCGTGCCGATATCAATCGACAGCCCGGCCATCGCAATAATGCTGAACATCGCGACCGCCACCAACGCGATGGTGACGCCGCGCTCTCCCGAACGATCTGTCTGTGAAAGACCTATGCGGTGACAGCTGCCCTCGGCCGTCCGGCACGCGCAGCGTGCCTGCTGCGGACGGCGCGCTGCGCTCGACTGGACGGCCGAGGCGGCCGTCCCCAAATGCTTTTGTGGGTCGCCTCTTTGCGGGCGTTCAATTAGCGATCGTCTCATGCTTCGCTTTTTAGACCTTCTTCTTACTTCTTACTTCTTATTCTCAGTTCTCGCCAAACTCAATTCTCGTTATAAGCGGTCGCCGTCGTCGTGATAGTGGCGGGCGGAATGAACGATCCACCCGCTACTCTTGATACGCTTGTGAATCGCCACTTGTAGGCGTACTGAATCGTTACGCATGTGTTAACTGCGTAGGTATCGATGCTGGCAATCTGAGTGGTGCAGCCGCGGTTGATCGTAACCGTGATTCCGCTGCCCGGACAGGAACCAGTCGAGGTCGAGGCCCAAGTCAGGCCGGCGCCCTTTGTCGGAGGATTTCCGGAGAGCCCGCAGTCGTTGAGGTTTTCTGATTTCAAAAAATTATCCACAGCCTGCCAGGCGTCGCTGACAGAAGCGGGCAAGGCTGCCGAGCCGACGTCGCTGAACGGATCGGCGGCGGCCACACGGGCTGCGTCGCGGGCCGCGTTGGTGAGTTTCTGCTTGAGAGAAAGTGCGCCGCTGAAGTCAAAAATTCCGACTACGAATAGCATCAGCAGAGGCAGCGACAGAGCAAATTCTAAAATTTGCGCGCCTCGGTCGTTGCCAAAAAGTCTACAAAGCAGCGAGGCGCCTGGCCGAAGTTGAAGAGGCCGCATCACTGCGTCTCCTCGCGCAACTGCGCCTGCCCGACAAGAGTGATCTTGTTGAGGTCGATCGGAGTGCACGGGTATGGCCAACAGGGCAAGGTGAAGTGAATGGGATATTGATAGCCCATACTGACGGAAGTTCCACAAACACCGGCACCCCCGGAAATCGTGGTGTAAGACAACTGCACATTGGGTTGGACGCAAACATTGTTGCCGGACACGCTGGAGTCGCACGAGACTGCAGTGCCACCGGCGCAGGCCGCACTGGTGCTCCCGCAAGAGCACAGCGCGGGCGGATTCCAGGTTGATCCCCAAGGCTTGAGCTGCGCGGTATTAAGGTGAGCGGCCGTCATGGTGGCCGTAACTGCGTTAATGGCGTTCTGCGTAGGAGTGGTGGCCGCGCACGTCGCGCAAGCCGGAGCCACGGCCGCCCGCGCGCCCGTGCGTGCCGCCTGCGTCAGCGTGCCGTAGATGCGAAACGCCTGCCCGAACCAGAAGATCCCAATCACAACCACGAAGAGCATGGGAAGCACAAAGGCGCTCTCGGCAATCTCGGTACCGCGCGTATCGCGCGCCGCGCGAATCCATTTAACCCATCGCGATTTGAGCATCTTAGTGCGCCCCCCACAACTTCCAGTTGAAGACCCCGTAGAGCACCGTGGCCAAAGCCAATGCTACTCCATACGGGACTTTCAGCGACTGCGGATTATCCAGCGAAACCTCCGTTGCCGGCATGCGAAACGTCAACATCGAACCCAGCAGCCGGACTATGTTGCGCAGCGTCTCCTTGAATCGCCGCTTGTAAATTATCAGGCCCAAGGCCATGATTCCGGCCAGAAAAATCGAGCCCATCAGCATATCAACCAAGGCTCGCGGACCTACAAAAGCACCCAGCGCCCCGGCCAGCTTCCAATCGCCCGCGCCCAGGCTGCGCAATAGAACAAACGGCAACAGCAGCAGCAACCCCAAACCCGCGCCCAGCAGGGAAGCCTTCAGCCCGGAACGCCATCCCTGCGCCAGAACGTTGGCCAGAATTCCCACGAACAGCCCCGGCACCGTGAGCCAGTTCGGAATGCGGCGGCTGCGCCAATCGGTCCATCCGGCGGCGAGAGCCAAGGCAATTGCCAATGCCAGAACCGCCTTCAATCCGGCCACGACCTCGGCGGCATCCCCAAGCCGAACGAAAGCGCTGCTGAAACTGCTCCAGGCGAAACCGGCTGTTGAAAACGCTCCATTATTGCTGACTCGTATTACTCGGGTCGTGTGGGGAAGGTGTGCGGCTTGCTCAAATCAGGCCCAGAGCGCCGCTGGGGCGGATTTTCCCATAGCTGTGGGGGTAAGTCAATGAAACCTTGGTACTCTCGAGAATCCCGGTAGTGGCCAGTGAGCGGGCGGGATGCCCGCTCGACAGCCGGCGAGACGCCGGCGCTACTGTCGCTGTTGGCTAAAAGCCAGACGCCGGGAGTCGAAAGACGGAACCCAGTTCAGCGGTTAAACGCCCCTCCGGCGTTATGCTCGGCTACGATCCGCTTGGCGTTGTCGGCCAACGCCTTGGCCTGCGGCAGAAGATCCAAACCCTTGACTACTTCGGGATCCGATTCCGCGCGCACCTTCATGCCTTCATCCTGACCGAAAGCGTCGACGAAGATTTCAGCCTTGATGTTCGAGTGCAGCCAGTCGTTGTTGTCGACGAGATCGGCCTGAGTATAAGGAATATTCGCCTCGTCCAGCGACTTGCGAAAATCCGCCAGGATAGCATCGTCGACTTCGAAGCTCTTCGAGGGATGATGACTCACCACGTAGCGCTTGGCGAAGTTGAAGAAGGCATAGTGCTGCAGCAGCGTGTCCTGAAAGTGATTGCTCTTGACCGGATCGATCTTTACATCGGGACTAATGCCGCCGCCGCCGTAAACCGTGCGTCCGCTGTCGGTGAGTTTCACTTCGCGATTCGCGTTGTTGCTGGTGTCGGGCTCGCGATTGTAATAGTAGTCGTAGAGCGAGATGTTGCTGTAGTCGCGCTGAATCAGGCGTCCGCTGGGCGTGTAGTAGTGAGCGGTGGTGAGCGCGAGGCCGGTGTTCTCCGACAGCGGGTATACCGTTTGAACCAGGCCCTTGCCGAAGGTAACTTCACCCACGATCAAACCGCGGTCATGATCCTGAATCGCTCCCGAAACAATTTCTGCGGCGGAAGCGGTAAGGCGATTCACCAAAACCACGAGAGGATAATCCTTGCCGCCGTTGCCGTGTTGCGCCACATAACGCTTCTCAGCCGATGCGCGGCCGTGGTGCGAAACGATGACCTGGCCCTTCTTCAAGAACTTGTCAGCCACGCCCACGCCTTCACTGAGTAATCCGCCGGGATTTCCGCGCAGGTCAAGGATCAATCCTTTAAGGTCGCCAAATTCGTCCAGCGCCTTCGAGACTTCTTCTTCCGTGGTCTCGTTGAAGCCGGTCACGTGCATGTAGCCAATGCCGGGACGAATCAGGAAGTGCACGTCAACGCTATAGCGCGGAATCTCGTCGCGGATCAGGGTGAACTCCATCGGCTTCTCCACGCCTTCGCGCGAGATGCTGATATGCACCGTAGTGCCCTTGGGCCCCTTGAGCATATCGGCGACATCGCCGGTGCTCATGTTTTCAGTGGACTTGCCATCGACCGCGATGATCACATCGCCGGGGTGAATGCCGGCCTTATAGGCGGGCGTGCCGGTGAAAGGAAAAATTACGATGACTTTGTTATTGCGCGGCCCGACGGTCATACCCACGCCGTAGTACTTGCCGCGCTGGTCTTCGCGCATCAGCGCGTAAGACTTGGGATCAAAGAAATTCGAGTGCGGATCGAGCGCGTGTAGCATGCCCGGGATCGCGCCGTTATAGATGGCTTTATCGGGATTCACCGGCTCGGCGTAGTTGTTCTCGATCACCGAGTAGACGTCAGTGAATTGCTTGAGGCTGTCTTTGACGTCGGAGTCGCTGGTGAGCGACGCTTGCTGCCCGGTGCGCTGGGCGAACAAAATTCCCAGAAAGCCGCAGGCCAGGAGAAAAAAAACTACCAAGAAGAGTGATCGGCGAGAACTACGAGCCATCTTAGATTTCCTTCGTTAAAGGGTTGTCGGCACCCTTGCTACCGCGCTGAATATAAGAAGTATATCACCGGATTAGACTCACCCGGGCCTGATTAGTCACCTTCGGTAACCAGTCCCGAACCGGCATCCACGCCTGCCCACGCTAACTATTGGGGCTTGGCGTTAGGATCGGGTGCGGGCGGCTTTTTCTCCTCGGGATGATCCTGATAAATCGAATACTGGCCTTGCGGGCGTTTCAGCCGGATGGAGAAACTCATCTTCGGCTGCGTCACCTCGTAGTCTTCCCCGAAGGTCTGGAATCCCGCGGCTAGAATCTGAACGCGAAGCCCGCCGTAGGGAACGCCGTCAAAGCTGGCCTTGCCTTCGGAGTCGGTCTTCAGTTCGAGGTCGCCGCGGCCTTGCTTGCCGTGCGGGCTGACCGGGTGCATGATTACGGCCGCATTGCGGATCGGCTTGCCGTTGTCCTCTTTGACAATCAGAAAATCCAGGGCTGCCGTAGCTTCAGTATCTTTCTGAGCCGCTCCTAAGCCGAGAAGCGCGCAAATTAAGAAGAGCGGAGCGAATGTCCGCAATGCGAATTTCGTTTTAGCCGCCGTCGTCGCCACTTTCATCAATTCACATTCTATGGTGAGTGGCGAAGGAGGGGAAGCGATAAAAGTCGGTTCCTCTGAAACAAAGCATTAAGACGTGGCTTCTGCAATTGTCGTGCGCCTCTTACGGTCGCTAGGAGGTGGAATCCGAACCAAGTCGTTGGCGACACGAATAGTATTGTGACGCGCGACCCCAGCCTCTTCTAAGTAGTCTCCCAAAATCGGCACAACTCCGAGAGCCTCAATCGCATCAAGATCGGCGACGATCTGGCAGGCACCCTCGAGCGCATACTTCGCTTTGAGTTCATTTGAAACTGGCGTGCGATTGATCAGAGCGTAGTCAAAAAGCTGCTGATGGGCGTGCCGGTTGAGCGCACGGATATGATCGGCCGCACTAAGACCGAGACTCTCATTGGCCTGCGTCATCAGATTGCAGATGTAAACCTTGGTCGCCGAAGAGCCGACAATCGCATCGGCAATGCCGTGCACCAGCAGATTGGGAATGAGGCTGGTAAAGAGTGAGCCCGGACCAATGCTGATGATATCGGCGTCGGCAATCGCTTCGAGAGTTTGCGGTTGAGGTTCGACGTCGGCCGGCACAAGGAATAATTCCTGGATGCGGCCTTTGCTGGCCGTGATCTTGGTCTCGCCGAGTACGCGCGTGCCGTCCTCCATCAGAGCTTCCAACTCCACGCTGGAAGTGGTGGCGGGATGGATATGTCCGCGGGTGACCAGGATTTCAGAAGAAAGGCGCACCGCCTCCGAGAAATCGTTAGTGATCGAGGTGAGCGCAGCCAGAAAAAGATTTCCAAAACTGTGGCCTTCTAGGCCGGAGCCTTGCGCGAAGCGGTGCTGAAATAATCGCGAGAGCAGCGCTTCATCTTCGCTTAAAGCGACAATGCAATTGCGAATGTCGCCGGGCGGCAGCATGTTGAGTTCTTTGCGCAAGCGGCCGCTGGAGCCACCATCGTCGCTGACCGTCACTACCGCGCAAAGATCAGAAATAACCGGCGAACCGGCTGGAGCTTCACAGATCTCCGCCGGCGTGAGAGCGAAGCGCTTGAGTCCCTTAAGCAGAGTAGATAAGCCGGTGCCTCCGCCAATGGCCACTACGCGCAGGCCACGCTCGCGCGCGGCCTTCTCCTTTTCCGAAGGCAAGAGTTCGGTAGTGCGGGATTCCATGAGGGGTCTCAGCCGCGGCTCACAACTCTAGTAAGAATCATCATCGCGGAAAGAGGTTTCCGGCGAAAGTTCCGCGCCCGGATCCGGATACAACAACTCCGTGAAACGCGGATCCTCTGCGAGATTGTGGAAGTCGGAGTCATTGCGCGCCTGGTAGCGGAGGGCGGCATTCAGGCGGAGCGCTTCATCCAGATGCTTGAGCGAGTCTTCGACGTGTCCGGTCAGGCAATCGAGCGCAGCCAGGCCGTAAATTACAAAATCGGTCTTGGGCGACTGCTTCAGCAGTTTGTCGATATGCTCGCGCGCCGTGACGTAGTCTCCGACGTTCATGAGAGAAACTGCATAGTCATAGTGTTCCTCCACACTCTTGAATTGAGTGGACGCCGAGCGCTCGAGATGCTGGTTGCAGATGCTGAGATGAATGGCCGCGCGGTCGGTAAGCTCCTTGCTCGCGCCCGACAGAACCTTCTGGAACAAAGGCTTGGCTTTCTCGAACTTATGTTCCTGCAGGGCACGAAGGCCAGCTTCGTAGTTCTGCAGAGCCTGGGTGACGCGCGGGTCCTCCGCGATCGCTGCCTTCTTGGGATTCGCCTTCTGAGCCATGTGCAGAATTTTTCCCGTGCTTGGAATAAGGACTCCTTAGCTTAAGACTAGATCAGGTTAGACTCAAGTATCACTCAAAGGACGGGTATAGGGCAATTCGGGGCTTCGAGTACCCAAGTAGCTAGTACCCAGCCCCGAGTCCCGAGAAAAGTCGACGAGGTTGAAGTTTCGCTGAGGCTCGCGACTCGAGACTCAGGACTTCGCTCGGGCAGGACTAATTAATGCTCGCAGCTGAAGCCAGGTCGATCTGCTTCCACTCGCCCTTGATAATGCCCGCGCGAATTTGTACAGCAGTCTTGCCTTTCTGATGCTGCTGGTAGGAATAATAAAGCTCTTTCAGGCAAGTAGCGCAGCGTGCGCCGTGGGCATTCTCATAGCAGCTATGCAAACTGTTGTGACCCATGCGGTCGCAATAGCAGTAGCAAGGCTGCTGGTGCAGAACGACCGGAATTTTCGCGGCCAGCTCATAGGCATGAGTCTGATAAGGATATTGGGCATCCGCGCCCCACAACTGATCTTTGCTGAGCACGGGAGGCAGGTTGGTCCCCTTCGGCGGAGGTCCAGCATTGTAAGCGGGGATGCCACCGCCCTCTTCTTCCTGCGAACTAGCCCACTGCGCTGAAGTCGCCAGCGTAACCAATACAAGAAAAATCAGGCTCAGAACGTGATATGAGGACTTGCGCGGCAACAATTGAATGACCGTCATGCAATCTCCTAGACTCGCTTATTTTAACTCGGTTTCGGCTCGCAGGCTATCTTTAAGCTAACCTGGAAGGATGGCGTCATCCGGAAGGACCGCGCTCTTCAGCGAGCCGAGGGATCGCTGTATCAGTAGCGCCGGCATCCTGCCGGCTGTCCCGAGAGCCTGCCCTGACTAGCCGAAGGGGCGTCCTCACCCTCGGCCCCTCGCACATGCCTGCCTCTTTATATTTTCACCGAGACTGCGAGGCGGACACAAGTTCGAACCGGCAGGCGCGATCTGTATACAATGATATTTACATGCCTGACACGCCCTGCAGCGAAACAGTGAACTCCGTCGCGCCTGCGTCGGCCCAGCCGCAACCACCCCGCCCTAGTCCGGTAGCGCGTCTGCGCCCAGCATTGGCTGTCTGGTTTCGCGACCTGATTCTTTCGCTGGCGATCTCGGCCTTCATCATCGTATTTATCTACCAGCCGGTAAAAGTCGAAGGCACGAGCATGATGCCCTCGCTCGCCGATCAGGAGCGCATCTTCGTTAACAAGTTCGTCTATCGCCTAGAGCCGATTTCTCGTGGAGATATCGTCGTGTTTCGCTATCCCCGGGATCCCTCGAAGAGCTACATCAAGCGCGTAATCGGCATCGCCGGAGACCGCGTGCGAATTGACGGCGGCCAAGTTTATGTTAACGGCGAAGCGCTGGGCGAAGATTACGTACCACCCGCCTACGCCGACTCGCGGTCGTATCCCGAGATGGTGGTTCCACCAGACTGTTACTTAGTGCTGGGCGATCACCGCTCGATGTCAAACGACAGCCGCGACTTCGGTCCCGTCAATCAAAGCTACATCTACGGCAAGGCGGTGTTTGGCTACTGGCCGATGGATAAGCTGGGCAGGGTGCGGTAAGAGTACCAGTACCCAGCGAACATCTGCCCACGATAAATGATCGAGTTCTCGCAATTCTAAGTACTAGGTACTGGGTACCAGCACTTCGAAGTTTTCCACACCCGAGCCCTCTTCGTGCTTTCTCCAGCGCGTCATCCCTGCTAAAATTCTAAAAATCCACACTCTGGAGCGAGAATGCAAGCTATCCTTGCACTCGAAGACGGGCGAGTCTTCCGAGGCAAAGGTTACGGCGCCAAAGGCGAGTGCTACGGCGAAGTCGTTTTTAATACTTCCATCACCGGCTACCAGGAAATTTTCACCGACCCTTCGTATTCAGGGCAGATTGTTGTCCTGACCAATCCTCAGATCGGCAACTACGGAACCAATCAGGAAGACAACGAAGCCACGCGGCCGTGGATCGAAGGCCTGATCGTGCGTGAGTTCTCGAAGGTCAGTTCGAACTGGCGTTCGCAGCAGGTGGCTGAAGAATATCTTGAGCAGTTCAAGGTGCCCGTGCTCTCCGATATCGACACGCGAGCGCTGGTGCGGCATCTGCGCGATCACGGCGTAATGCGCGGCGTGGTTTCAACGCTAGAGACCGACGCGGAAAAGCTGGTCGCCAAGGCGAACTCGATTCCGAAGATGGACGGGATGGACTTGGCGAAAGTGGTGAGCACCAAGGGGCCATACGTTTGGGAGGTTGGCGAGCGATCACATGAGCCGGTGGCTCAGGTAGGTGTGAAGGACGAGCCGGCACGGTTTCATGTAGTGGCTTACGATTTTGGCATTAAACAAAACATTCTGCGGAAGTTGCGAGGTGAGGGATGCAGGGTAACGGTGGTCCCGGCGCAGACGCTGGCGGAAGATGTTCTGGCGCTGAAGCCGGATGGAGTGTTTCTGTCGAATGGACCGGGCGATCCCGAGCCGTGTACGTATGCCGTCGATTCCATTCGGCGTCTCATGGGACGGCAGCCGATCTTTGGCATCTGCTTAGGACATCAACTGGTAGGCATTGCGCTTGGCGGGAAAACCTTCAAGCTGAAGTTTGGACACCACGGCGGGAATCATCCGGTGAAGCAGTTAGCGACGGGGAAGATTGAGATCACGGCGCACAACCACAACTTTGCGGTCGATCCGGATTCGCTGCCGGAGAGCGAAGTCGAGTTGACGCACATCGATCTGAACGACGACACGCTTGAAGGCCTGCGGCACCGCAACCTGCCGCTGTTCAGCGTGCAGTATCATCCCGAGGCCGCGCCGGGTCCGCATGACTCGCATTATCTGTTCAAGGAATTTACGAAGATGATGGAGGAGTGGAAAGGGTGAAGAACTTCAGGCCAGTGCTGGTTGTGGCTGCGCTCGCGTCGCTGTTAATTGCGACCCCGAGCCGCGGCTGCGTGAAGGTGCAGTCGCACGTCAAGGTAAACATGAATCTGGTTGTCTCCGTTCATGATCCTGCGGGCAAGCCACTGCCGGGAATGGAAATTCACGCCTTGAAATTCATCCCGAAACCTCCTCACACTGAAGTTGCTGCATCGGCTGTGACTGATAAGAACGGAAAAGCCGAAATTAAGCTCGCGTTCGAGAACTACAGCTTGGAAGCAACACATTCGGGCGTGAGCAGCGAGATTGCTCTGATCGACACTTTCGACGATGGTTCTGGTACCTCCGAAATCGTACTCACATGGCCGGGCGGGCCGGTCACCGAGATTCAAAGAGTTTCAGGCGTGCTGGGGGAAGGCAGGGGTAGGGTCCCGTGGGTCGGTGCTGAGATCGTATTGAAGGGCGCAAAGGCAGACATGGGAAAGGAACTCACCGATGCACAAGGTCGAGGTTTGAATTTCCCGGCGTTGCGCCGGGTTTTTATGCCTTGCACATAACGGCAGAGGCCGCACCTGATGCAGATCAAGCCTGCCACAGGGTGGAAGGTGATGTTCCCATTCGGGTGAACAAAGACGCGATCCGAACTACGAGCTGCCGACGTGGGGTTTCGTGAGAGCGATTGCGGCTTGGCGGCTTACAAGGACCCAGGGTCCATGATATTTTCAGCCCGTGAAGATCGAAACATAAATGCCCAAACGCACTGACATCTCGAAAATCCTGATTCTCGGCTCCGGGCCCATCGTCATCGGGCAGTCGGCGGAGTTTGACTACTCTGGCACGCAGGCTTGCAAGGCGCTCAAGTCTGAGGGCTATCAAGTGGTGCTGGCCAACTCCAATCCGGCGACCATCATGACCGACCCGGAGATTGCCGACCGCACCTACATCGAACCGCTCACGCTTGAATATCTGGAAGAGATTATCCGCATCGAGCGGGAAATGGCGCCGGGCGCGGGTTTCGCCGTGTTGCCGACCGTGGGCGGACAGACTGCGCTCAATCTGGCGATCGAACTTTCCGACGGCGGCGTTCTGGAAAAATACAACGTCATCCTGATCGGCGCCAACGTCGCGGCCATCAAGAAGGCGGAAGACCGCCTCTTCTTCAAAGACGCGATGCAGACGCATCGGGCTCGACGTGCCCAAGTCAGCGCTGGTGAACAACACCAAAGATGGGCTGGAGTTTGCCGGGAAGATCGGCTTTCCGGTGATCGTGCGGCCTTCGTTTACGCTGGGCGGCTCGGGCGGCGGCATTGCCTACAATCGCGAAGAGATGGTCGAAGTACTCTCCCGCGGCCTCGATTTTTCGCCGGTGCACGAAGCTCTTATCGAAGAGTCGGTGCTGGGCTGGAAAGAATTCGAGCTTGAGGTGATGCGCGACACCAAGGACAACGTCATCATCATCTGTTCGATTGAGAACTTCGATCCCATGGGTGTACACACCGGGGATTCGATCACCGTGGCGCCGGCGCAGACTTTGACCGACCGCGAATACCAGGCCATGCGCGACGCGTCGATTGCAGTGATTCGCGAAATTGGCGTCGACACCGGCGGATCGAATATTCAATTCGGCGTGAACCCTGAGACCGGGCGCATGGTGGTGATCGAGATGAACCCGCGCGTGTCGCGGTCGTCGGCGCTCGCGTCGAAGGCTACGGGATTTCCGATTGCGAAGATCGCCGCAAAACTGGCTGTGGGATATACGTTGGATGAAATTCCCAACGACATCACGCGTAAGACGCCGGCGTGTTTCGAGCCGACGCTCGATTACGTTGTGGTGAAGATTCCGAAATGGCAGTTTGAAAAATTTCCCGGCGCGGACGATACGTTGGGGCCACAGATGAAATCCGTCGGCGAGGTGATGGCCATCGGACGCACCTTTAAGGAAGCCCTGATGAAGGGCATCCGCTCGCTTGACACAGGAAAGAAGGTTGGGGCTGACAAGATCGAACCGAAGATTTTGACGCAACGGCTGGTGACGCCGCATCCCGAGCGGCTGGCCTATGTGCGCTACGCGCTGCGGCAGGGGCACACGGTAAAGCAAATCGCGAAGATGACTTCGATGGATCCGTGGTTTCTTTACCAGCTCAAGGAAATTAACGACATGCAGCTGGAGTTGGAGAAGCATCCGATCGAGTCCGTTCCTCCGGCGGTGCTGCGCGAGGCCAAGCGCATGGGCTTCTCCGACGGCCGCCTCGCGAGTGTATGGCGGCTGGAGAGCCAGGAAAAAATCCGGCACCTACGCAAGAGGCATGGCGTAATGCCCGTCTATAAGCGCGTCGACACCTGCGCGGCCGAGTTCGAAAGCTTCACTCCGTATCTTTACTCGACTTACGAAGATGAAGATGAGGCCGCGCCGACCGACAAAAAGAAGGTCATGATCTTAGGCAGCGGGCCGAACCGCATCGGACAGGGAATTGAATTCGATTACTGCTGTTGTCACGCCTCGTTTGCGCTGCGCGAAGACGGTTACGAGACGATCATGGTGAATTGCAATCCAGAGACCGTCTCCACCGACTACGACACCAGCGACCGTCTCTACTTCGAACCGCTCACTCTCGAAGACGTGCTCGCGATCTATCAGCAT
Organism: uncultured Acidobacteriaceae bacterium; assembly: GCA_963789875.1. Taxonomy (GTDB): domain Bacteria; phylum Acidobacteriota; class Terriglobia; order Terriglobales; family Acidobacteriaceae; genus Sulfotelmatobacter. The sequence goes on from CAWBMI010000006.1 coordinate 957,792, forward strand.
GAGACTTCGAAAGGCGCCCCTGTGGGCGTGATCGTACAATTCGGTGGACAGACGCCGCTGAACTTGGCATTGCCGCTGAAGGCCGCGGGCGTAAATATTATCGGCACATCTCCCGAGTCCGTCGATCTTGCTGAAGATCGCAAGCACTTCAGCAAGCTGCTGGAAGATCTCAACATACCGCAGGCGGCGGGCGTGATGGCGATGTCGCTCGAAGAAGCGACCGAAGGCGCGAAGCGTGTCGGCTATCCCGTCGTAGTGCGGCCTTCTTATGTGCTCGGTGGCCGCGCCATGGTGATCGCCCACGATGAAGAATCAGTCGTGCGTTACATGAAAGAGGCGGTCGAGTACTCGCACGATCGTCCGGTGCTCATCGACCACTTTCTCGAAGACGCGATTGAAGTCGACGTGGATGCGCTCTCCGACGGTGAAGACGTCGTGATCGGCGGAATCATGCAGCATATCGAAGAGGCGGGCATTCACTCCGGCGATTCTTCATGCGTACTGCCCGCCGTCGATATTCCGCAGTCCCTGATGAACCGCATGCGCGACTACACTTTCAAGCTGGCGCGGGCGCTGAAAGTGGTGGGGCTGATGAATACTCAATTCGCCATTCCGCGCGGCCAAGCAGACGGTTCAGGCAATGGCGCCGAGGGCGCCAAGGTCTATGTGCTGGAGGTGAATCCACGCGCGTCGCGCACTGTGCCTTATGTTTCCAAAGCGACCGGCGTGCCCTTGGCAAAGATTGCGGCGCGCCTCATGACGGGGCGCAAGTTGCGCGAATTCCTTCCAGAAAATATCGATCGCCACTCCGATCTCGATACCGGAAGCTGTTACTACGTGAAGTCCCCGGTCTTTCCCTGGAACAAATTTCCCGGCGTCGACACCGTTCTCGGGCCCGAGATGAGGTCCACCGGCGAGGTGATGGGAGTAGGCGACAGCTTCGGCGAAGCCTTCGCCAAAGCACAACTAGCGGCAGGCCAAAAGCTGCCGGTGCAGGGCACTATCTTCATCAGTGTCACCGACCACGACAAGCCCCACGTCGCCGACGTTGCCCGCAAGTTTGTTGATATGGGTTTCAAGCTCGTAGCGACTTCAGGCACTGGCGATGTGATCGAAGCCGCGGGCATGAGGGTGGAGCGCGTGTACAAAGTAAAAGAAGGCCGCCCCAATGTAGTCGATTTCATCAAGGGCCAGCGCATTCATCTCATTGTGAACACGCCCACTGGACCCGAGCCCTGGTTCGACGAGAAAGCCATTCGCCGCGCCGCAGTTATGGCGCGCATTCCGACCATCACCACTCTCTCGGCCGCGCGCGCTGCCGCTGAAGGAATTGCGGCATTGCAGCGGGGGGAGTTGAACATTCGCGCGCTGCAGCAACTACACGCGGAGCGAGCGCCTTCGGGATTAGCCCGCGGCCGCTTGTGACGACCGATTCGTATCCGGGCATCTCTGTGTTACAACCTCTCCGTATGGGTAATACAATTACCATTCGTCTCCCGCAAGAGTTACTTGACCGGCTTCGCCAAAAAGCGCGCCGCACGGGACGGACCTGTGCCTGGTTCGCATGAGCGAACTATATCCCCGCCACACAGTCGTTACGGTGGACGATGCCGATTTTCGCATCTACCGTCGCAACAAGCGTGAGGCCATCCCGCTGCTCACTCCGCCCAGGAGGTAACGATACCTGCCGTTCCCTCAAAACCCGGTTCGTGCTAGCATTCCAGCGTCTTGACGTTCTGATTGCCGGAGTTACAAACATGGCTGACAATGGTGCTCTAATCCGTCGCTGGTTCGAAGAAGTCTGGAACCAGGGCCGCGAAGAAACTATCGACGAGCTTTGCGCGAAAAATGCTGTCGGCCACGGACAAACCCACGACGGATCCGATATCGTCGGGCCTGACACGTTCAAAGAATTCTGGCACAACTTTCGCGCAGCGTTTAGCGCCATTCACGTCGAGATCCATCAGACCATCGAGCAGGGAGACATGGCTATGGCACGGTGGAGCATCTCGATGACTCACACCGGTCCATTCCTGGGCATCGCTCCCAGCGGCAAGAAAGTCGTCGCCACCGGCATGAGTGTGCAGCGTTTTGTCTACGGCAAGATTGTCGAAGCCTGGGATAACTGGGACCAGCTGAGTCTAATGACTCAATTGGGCGCATTCTCACTGGAAGAAATGAACCAGCGGCGGATCGCGTAGCCCCTGGCGAGTAAAATAAGTCATGCTCCTGCACGGTATTTTCCCGCCCATCACCACGCCCTTTTATCCCGACGGCAACGTTTACTTCAAAAAGCTAGAAAGCAATGTTGAGCGCTATTCGCGCACTCCTTGCGCCGGCATTGTTGTGCTCGGTTCGACCGGAGAAGCCATACTGCTCTCCGATCAGGAGCGTCGCGACGTTCTGAAAACTGCGGGCGAGACCGCCGCGCCGAACAAAGTTCTGATCGCAGGCACCGGGATCGAGTCGGCCATCGAAACTCTGCGGCTCACCGAATACGCGGCTGAACTCGGCTATGATGTCGCCATGGTGCGCACGCCGCATTACTACAAAAAGCAGATGCAGCCCGCCAATATTCTCGCGTTCTACCGCATTGTTGCCGACCGCTCGCCGCTCCCGGTCATCATCTACAATTTTCCGCAGGCGACTGGGTACGATATGCCTGCCGAACTCGTAATTGAACTGGCCGAGCATCCCAACCTGGTTGGAATCAAGGAATCGAGCGGCGACGTTGAAAAAGTTCGCAAGATGGTAGAAGGTACGCGTCACATTCAACACAGCGCGACAGTCACTGAGACCTTCGAGGCGGTGACGCCGCGTTTGCTCGCCGCCGTAACGGCCGGATCGAGCGGCCCGAATGGTGAGAACGGAGGGCTGGTTCAAGTTGGAGCTCTGGCCGGGACATCGAACAAACCATCTTCGTCGGCAGTCACGCTAGTGGGCAAAATGAAAACACGGCAAAAGGAAGTTGGATTTCAGATCCTGGTAGGCGCGGCGAATCGGCTGCATCCCTCGCTCGAAGCAGGCGCTGCCGGTGCGATTCTGGCCTTTGCGTGTGTCGCCCCCACGGCCTGTTACGAAATCTACGCGGCGTGGAAGGAAGGTGACGCCGAGTTGGCCCGCCTGAAGCAGGAGCGTATCGCCATCGCAGCACAACGCGTAGTAGCTGAACTCGGCATTCCAGGAGTGAAGTACGGAATGGATTTAAATGGCTACTTCGGCGGCCCGGCGCGCCTGCCGCTGCTCCCGCTCACGGGCGAGGTCAAGTCAGAAGTTGAGCGGCTCCTTGCGGACATAAGAAATTAATCAAAGCGACTGCATCCGTGAAACGTTCTCGCCCCGCCTTGCCCAAGGTTTCCGAGGAGATGATGGTCTGGTCGGCTGCTCTGGCCGAGGAGGTCGAAAGCTGGCCTCAAGTCAGCCTCTGTGCATTCTTTGGTTTTACCGCTCTTTACCGGCGTAAGAAAATATTTGCGCTCCTGCCTCGGACTCGCGGCTTCGAAACTGCAAGTTCTCTGGCTTTTAAGCTGGAGTTCCCGCAAGCCCGAGTGCTCACGAAGTTGCAACAGGATTTGCGCCTTGGTTCTACGGAAATGCAAAAGACCAATTGGTTTACTTTCGCACTCTCCACCAGCTCCGATCTGCACGATGCGCTTCGATGGATCGAGAAGGCTTACACGGCTGCAGGCGCGGCCAAAAAGTAGTGTTCCCCGCGATGGTTCTGGATTGGCTTTTAAATCGTAGTACGCTATACTCCATTCGAACGAACGTTCGAATTAGGGAGTGTATGGCGAGCTCGTCCGCAACATCCCGAATCGCGGTGCGGCGTCCATCAGCCGCGATCGCTTCCGGCACACGCTTCGACCGGCGCCTATCGGAGATCCTCGCTCATGCAACAGAAGTCTTCTGCAAGAAAGGATACGAAGGTGCCTCGATGCGCGACCTCTCGCGCGCCAGCGGCATGTCTCTGGCCGGGCTTTATTACTACTTCGAATCCAAAGAGCGGCTGCTTTTTCTGATACAGAAGGAAACTTTCACCACCATCGTGCAGCGGCTGAAAGCCAGGCTCGAAGGTGTTGCCGATCCCGAGCGGCGAATTCGCATTTTCATTCTGAATCACCTGGAATATTTTCTTGCCAATCAATCGGCGATGAAGGTGCTTTCGCACGAAGCGCAAGCGCTGAAGAATGACCTCGCCTCGGAAATCGCCGCCATCAAACGGCAGTATTATCGCATTTGCGTTGGATTGCTGGAGGAGCTGAAGCTCGAGCGAGGATTGCAGTTTTCCGCGCGGATCGCGGTACTCAGCCTATTCGGCATGATGAACTGGATTTACACCTGGCACAATCCGCGCGTCGATGCGGATGCCGGCGAACTGGCACGCGAAATGGGCGACATTTATCTGCGCGGCGTGATCAGCAGCAGCCGGCTGCGCAAGAGTGGCTGAAGAGCGAGGACTGGGGCAATCCCCAGCGGCACCATGATTCCTCGCTTTGGTCGGGACGACAGATGAGCGCACAGAGTGACAGACATGCTTCGTTCGAAATGACAAACGATATATCGAAAGAAGAGAATTAGGGTACGAAAATAAGGAGCTACAAACATGGCAACCACAATGCAGCCAGCGACCGGCGAAAGCACGAAGCAGCTTGTAAACTATCGCACCGATGGCGGCGTCGCCGTCATTGAAATGTGCGATCCACCGGCGAACACCTATACCTACGAAATGAATCGGCAACTTGACGATGCCATTCTCCGCGCACGCATGGAGAATGACGTCTACGTTATTTTGCTCACTGGAGCCGGCGACAAATTCTTCTCGGCCGGGGCGAACATCAAAATGCTGTCGAGCGTCGACCCCACCTTCAAATATTATTTTTGCCTGCATGCCAACGAAATGCTCCTGCGCCTAGAGCACACGCCCAAGCTGGTGATCGCGGCCATCAACGGCCACTGCGTTGGCGGCGGCCTGGAGATCGCGATGGCCGCCGATATTCGCATCGCGCGCAAAGACGCGGGCAAAATCGGCCTGCCGGAAGTAAATCTCGGTGTCCTTCCTGGCACCGGCGGCACGCAGCGCCTCTCTCGCCTCGTCGGCAAGAGCAAGGCCATCGAACTGATGGTCACCGGAAATACGTTTTCTTTTGAAGAGGCGCAGGAACTCGGCATCATCAACGACATCTATGAGCGTGACGGCTTCATGGAAAACATGATGGAGTATGCCAAACAGTTCTGTCCGCCGAACAAAGCCGCCAAGGCCGTTGGACGCATCAAGCGCGCCGTGCAGACGGGCTGGGAAATTCCGATGGAGTCCGCGCTCGCGGTCGAACGCGAGAATCAGCAGATACTCTTTCAAAGCGAAGACGCGAAAGAAGGCCTGGCCGCATACGTGGAGAAGCGGCCCGCAATTTTCAAGGCCAAGTAATTGTTCGGGCTCGTAAACCAGGCTTCCGTTTGAAGGCGACGCGATTTCAGCAACACAACTAGGTTCGGGAAGGGCGGCTTTAAGCCGTGCTGTCCAAACCCAAAACGACGAGGGCTTTAGCCCCTGAGGTAAGGGAATTCATGCCAGGTAAAGTAGCAAAAATCGGAACCTTCAGCGACTGGGAAGGCATGTTCAACGACTGGCGCAAAGATATCGGCGTCAACACTGCCGACATCGAGGCCTTTCACTTCGACACGCTCTATGGCGCGATCGACACGGAAGACATCGAATTCGGCCACTACAAGGGCCGCCGCAAGTGGGAGAACCTGCGTCAGATTCCCACGCAGCAGATGCGCGACGCGCTCATGAACATGATCGTCTATCAAGGCGACACCGAGTTTGCCAGTGTCGAGCAACAGCGTAATCTGCTGGAAAATGCGCCCACGGACTGGGATCGACGCGCCATCACCCGCGTCATGATCGAAGAAATGCGTCACGGCTGGCAGATGTGTGCTCTACTAGTCGACCACTTCGGATATTCGGGCAAAGTCGAAGCGCAAAAAATGCTCGAGCGCCGCGCTTTTGAAAACAAGCGTCTGCTGGGTGCGTTTAACGTCGACGTCGACAACTGGATGGACTTCTTCACCTACACTGACTTCGTCGATCGCGACGGAAAATTTCAGCTTCAGATGTTGAAATTTTCCGCCTTCGCGCCGCTGGGGCGGTCGATGTCCTACATGCTGCGCGAGGAGGCCTTCCACATGGGCACCGGTAACGACGGCCTGCGCCGCATTGTCGAAGCCGGAGTCGTTCCAGGCTGGCTGATTCAGAAATATCTCAACAAGTGGATTTCGAGCTCTTATGATTTATTCGGCACTGATCATTCTTCATCTGCGCACTGGGCATACGTGTGGGGAGTCAAAGGCCGCTACGACGAGCCGAAGAACGAGAAAGCGCCCGATCTCGACGATCTAAATGACTACAACCGAAATCTATATCGCGATGAAGTGGCCGGTTTGATCGAACGCTTTAACGGCGCTTTGAAGCCGGGCCAGCCGAAGCTCTACGCGCCACATATTAAGTTCAATCGTGAGATCGGTCGCTGGGCGGGACAGAAATTCCACGCGCAGACCGGTGACGCGCTCGACGGTCGCGTCTATGCGGAGCATTTGAAAGAATACATGCCGTCGGCAGAGGACAAGAAGTTGCTGCTCGAAATCATCGGCACGGAAAAGAAATGGATCGCCGAGAAGGTCGGAGCGCGCGATCCGCTGGCCAGCATTGGCGAAGTCCGCAAGTCGGCGATTAATCTGTAGGGTGAATTCAGTTTCGCTGCGGAAGTTAAGAGGAATGAATGCAGTCAACATTCTCAGAATCTAAACTCGGCCGCCTGCAGGTAAGTATTGATCCGCCAATCGGGCGAATTGTCCTGGACCATCCCCCGCTCAACGTCATCGATATTCCGATGATGGAGGAGCTAGCGGAAGCTCTCAGCGGAATCGAAGCACGCTCAGATATTTCGGTGATTGCGCTCACTTCCGCAGGTAAAGCATTCTCGGCGGGCGTGGATGTTGCCGCACACACCCCTGACAAAGTCGAAAAGATGTTGGCGAAGTTCCACGCGGTCGTCCGGAATATCGTTGCCAGTAAGAAGGTCACAATCGCTGTGGTGCGAGGGAATTGCCTCGGTGGCGGCGCGGAATTGGCTTTGGTTTGCGATCTCGTATATACAACGGCGTCCGCTAGGTGGGGCTTTCCGGAAATCACGCTGGCTTGTTATCCGCCGGTCGCGTGCACGGCGTTAGCCGCTCTGGTGGGGCAGAAGCGCGCTGCAGAGCTCATACTCACTGGACGAACGATTAGTGGAACTGAAGCAGCCGAAATAGGTCTGGCGACTCGCGCGTTTCCCGACGAAGAATTAGACTCCGCCGTGAATCAAACCGAGCAGCAACTTCTCAAGTTGAGCCACGCAGCGCTGGCGGTGACGAAGAAAGCGATTTACGCTTGGGACGCCATGCACTTCGACAAGGGCCTGGCGCGAGCTGAGAAGATCTACGTGGAAGAGTTGATGCGCACGGCAGACGCGCAGGAAGGTATTCGCGCCTTCATCGAGAAGCGCGAACCGAAGTGGATAGGGAAGTAGCGGCCATCATGGACTACGAGATCAACCCCGAAGAAGTAAAAGCCAAAGCCGATCAAAATGAGAAATTTACTCTCCTCGACGTTCGCGAGCTCTGGGAATTTGAAACCGCGAGTATGGCGGGCGCAAAATTAGTCCCCATGGGCGATGTTCCCTCGCGCGCCCATCAGGAACTCGATCCCGAAGATCACATCGTTGTGGTCTGCCATCATGGTGTTCGCTCGCTGAATGTGACCGCGTGGCTGCGGCAGCAGGGATTCGAAAAAGCACAGTCCATGCGCGGCGGGATCGACGCCTGGTCGCGCCGTGTGGACCCGACCATCCCGACATACTGAAAAGCCCAACCCAGATGATCACCGACTGCCACGTTCATATCTCGCCGCTGGAGATGTTCAAGTCGCAAGCGCTCGAACTGCTGAAGCAGAAGCGGCCGAATTTCGAACAGATCGCCGAATTCTGCCGTTCGCCAAAAGCGTTCCTTGGCTATCTCGACGCCTGCGCAGTCGACCGCGCGGTGCTTATCAACTATGTGGCGCCAGAAGTAATCGGGTTCACGAACGGCGTGAATCAATTCATTGCCGACTACGTTAAAGAAAATCCCAAGCGGTTGCTCTCCTGCGGCAGCCTTCATCCTCGGCACACCACCAATGTATTGGCTGACATGGAGCGGATTCTGCGCCTCGGAATCCGCATGATCAAGATTCATCCTCCGCATCAGCTTCTGTTTCCCAACGACTATCTGAACGGAGTGAAGGAGCTGGAAATCATTTACCGCGCCGCCGAGGCGAATGGCGTTCCGGTAATGTTTCACACTGGCACCTCAATCTTTCCCGGCGCGCGTAATAAGTATGGCGACCCCATGTACGTCGACGATGTGGCCGTCGATTTTCCCAAGCTCAAGATTTTGTTGGCGCACGGCGGCCGCCCGCTGTGGATGCAAACTGCGTTTTTCCTTATCCGCCGTCATCCCAACGTCTATCTGGATATCAGCGGCATCCCGCCGAAAACATTACTCAAGTATTTCCCCCGGCTCGACGAAATCGCGCACAAGACTCTCTTCGGCACAGACTGGCCGGGTCCGGGCGTGCCCGACATTAAGAAAAACCTCGATGAATTTCGCGCGCTGCCTTTGGGCGATGCTCTCCAACGGCAGATTTTGAGCAAGACGGCGCTAGGCATCTGGCCTGCATGATCGCGCCAGCATTGCATAACGCTGCTGGAAGGCTATCGGATTTTCGCGTATAAGGGGAGGTTGCAGTCCGGCGCATCCCCCACGCGGCTCGGCAACATCTGACTGAGCGAGAGACCTATGTCCAGCGCGACCACTCCTCCCACTAAGGGCTTGGAAGGCATTGTCGCCACCAACTCAAGCATTTGTTACATCGATGGCGAGCGTGGCATCCTCGCCTATCGCGGCATCGATATTCATGAACTAGCCGAGCACTCTACCTTCGAAGAGACCTGCTACCTGCTCTGGTTTGGAGGCTTGCCAAATCGCAGCGAATTAAAAGAGTTGCACGAGCGTCTCGCGCAAGAGCGTCAGCTCGATCCTGCGATCTTGGAACTTCTTCGCAAGGCCCCAAAGACGGCGCTACCCATGGACGTTCTGCGCACCGCGGTTTCGGCGCTGGCTTTTTACGACGCCGATGAGAAGAAGAACGATCACGATGCAAATGTTCGTAAAGCGATTCGGTTGACCTCGCAGATTGCGATGATCGTGGCCGCGTATGATCGCATCCGCAAGGGCAAACTGCCGGTTGAGGCGGACCGGTCGCTCTCTCACGCCGCCAATTTCCTGCTGCAGTTGAATGGCGTCAAGCCTACCCCCACGGCCGAGCGGGCGCTTGATATTGCGCTGATTCTTCACGCCGATCATGAGCTTAACGCTTCCACTTTCGCCGCTCGCGTGACCGCTGCCACATTGTCAGATATGCACTCGGCCATCACCTCTGCCATCGGCGCACTCAAAGGCCCTTTGCACGGCGGTGCGAATGAGGCCGTGTTTCGTATCCTTGAAACGATTGAGCGCGAAAAAGTTGATCCTGTTGTTTACGTTCGCAACATGCTCCTACAAAAGAAAAAAATTCCCGGCTTCGGCCACCGCGTATATCAGACGGAAGATCCTCGCGCCACTCACTTGCGCGCCATGTCCCGCGATCTATGCAAGTCCAGCGGCCAGCCGCAGTGGTATGAAATGTCGGAGAAAATCGAGAGCTTCGTGAAAGCGGGAAAAAAACTGAACGCCAACGTGGACTTCTATTCTGCTTCCACTTACCACGTTCTCGGTATCGATGAGGATCTCTTCACGCCGGTCTTCGCCGTCTCCCGCATCAGCGGCTGGGCGGCGCATGTCATCGAACAACTCGACGACAACCGACTCATTCGTCCGCGCGCAGAGTATCTGGGGCCGGAGTATCCCAATCACTACCTGCCCATGGACAAACGCTAGCACCGTAGCTGAGTTTGCGCGACAAAGCCCGCTCCTCATCAATCCTTCGCGTAGAATAGAAGCACCTATATGCGCCGCGTTTACCTCGACAATAACGCCACCACGCCGGTCATGCCGGAGGTCCTGGAGGCGATGCGCCCGTATTTCGGCGAGCGCTTTGGCAACGCCTCCTCGATCCATCATCATGGGCAGGAGACGCGAGCCGCGGTGGAGCAAGCGCGCGATTCAGTGGCCGCGTTACTCGGCTGCCGCAGCTCCGAGATTATCTTCACCAGTGGCGGAACCGAGGCCGACAATCTGGCGATTGCTGGCTTGACCAGCGCGGGCGATCACATTATTACTTCGAGCATCGAGCATCATGCCGTGCTCCACGCCTGCAAGCATCAGGAGGAAGTCGGCTGCGAAGTCACCTATGTGCCGGTCGATGGCCAAAGTCTTGTTAATCCGGATGATGTGCGCCGCGCGCTGCGGCCCAACACGAAGTTGATCTCGATCATGATGGCGAACAACGAAACCGGAGCGTTGCAGCCGCTCGAAGAAATCGGAAGGATCGCTGCTGAAGCCGAAGTCAATTTTCACACGGACGCGGTGCAGGCCGCTGCCAAGGTTCCAATTGATGTGAAGCGGATCGCGTGCCACGCGCTTTCGATCTCCGGCCACAAGATGCACGCGCCGCAAGGCGTAGGCGCGCTTTACATTAGGCGACGCACTCATCTCCAGCCGCTTTTTTACGGCGGACGCCACGAGCGTTCGCGTCGCGCCGGGACCGAAAACGTACCGGGAATCGTGGCTCTAGGCAAGGCGGCGGAGCTAGCGATGCAAGGTTTCGAGAGCGGCGAAGATAAGAAAATGTCCGCGCTGCGCGACCGCTTGCAGAAGGGAATTCTCGCGCAGGTCGAGGAAGCCGGCGTGAACGGAGACGGCGCTCCGCGGGTTCCGAACACGACGAATATTTATTTCGATCACATTGAAGGCGAGGCGATGGTGATCGCGCTCGATCTCAAAGGTCTTGCCGTTTCAACCGGCGCAGCCTGTTCCTCGGGAGCGATCGAGCCCTCCCATGTACTCACCGCCATGGGGCTGCGAGCGGACCGCGCGCGGGCCAGCATCCGCTTCAGTCTAGGCAAGCAGAATACTGCTGAGGATATCGATTTCGCTCTCGCGCTTGTACCGGAAACGGTGGCACGCTTGCGGGAGCTGAGTCCGACGTTTAGTAGATGAACAGAGGCGCGCAGGTTGCAGGATCGTATATGTCTACCGCTCCAAAAGTCTTTGCGGTATTTATTTTTGCTTTCTTGAACGTCAACATTTTTGCGCTCATCAACGATTCATCTTCGCAACACACTCTGTCGAGTCCTCCCTTCTACGCGACTAGCTTCGATTGTGCGAAGGTAAGGGCGCTGTCAGCGGAGGAGGCCATTTGCAAGTATGAGGAGTTGGCAAAACTTGATACGGAAATGGCTGCGGTTTACAGGAAGCGGATTCAGTCGACTCTCGCCTCCGAGAAAAACGGACTGGTGCGGAGTCAACGAAAATGGTTGACGATCCGCAATTCATACAATGCCAATCCCTACCACGGTGACCCCGCTGGGGTACGCGCAGATCTAGCCGACTTCTACCGAAGCCGAATTGCGGCTCTTCGGTCTGGTCGCATCGCCCTACTCGAAACGAGCCTCCCGAGAGAGTACGAGTGGCTCAGAGCTACTGCGCCTGACGGATTGTCGGAAGGATATTCCATCGGTCGCGCGTACGCGAGTTGCGAAGACCCATGTAAAAGGGAGCCATCGCTATATAGATGGATTTCGATCGAGGGACGCGGCATTGGAGAGGAACCCGGAGACGTGGATACGCCTTTCGCCCAGATTTCGAGCAAGCTGTTTGCCGAGGGTTGGAGCGATTGCAGATCGGCCGATGATTCCGGCAAGCCGACGGTTCACTATTTTTAGAAAGAATGACAAGATGGTTTATGTAAGTCGTTACTATTCTATGGGGGCTGGGGACAGTATCGGCTTCGGGATTACGATTTCAGGGCCGCTTCCCGTAAATGCTTCCGAACCGCCGCAGAATCCGGTCGTAGCAGTGACCTCTGACTGGGAAAAGTACTCAATTCCTACGCTGGGCCTGAAGTTGCGATACCCTCCCAATTGGCATGTCAGGGATATGAGTCCGGCCAGTCTGGATTACAAGATCGTGATGTTTGGCGCGAACAATTTCGACGGAAGCTTTACAATTCAGGCTCGGATTGGCGAAAGCGCCGCCCACTGGCCGCGAGGGATCAACGACGAAGGTCCTGAATTAAGCTGCGCACCCTCGCATTATCAAATCTCTGGGGTCGCGGCTGAGCAGTGCGTTATTTCGGGCGAGCAAGTCGGAGACGGAATTTGCCGTCGATCCATCTACTCTGAGGCTATCAATACGAGCAGATACACTTTGCGCTTTGAGCCCGGGGGTGGAACGATTTCTGAAGCATCGGGAGCATTGCGGTTAACGAACCAGTACGAAAAGATTCTTGAGACAATCGAAATCCACGAGGATCAATGACGTCGAGCTCCAAGACCATTGCCGTAGCCATGTCGGGCGGTGTTGATTCCTCCACCGTCGCGGCCATGCTGTGCGCTGAAGGACACAACGTGATCGGCCTGACGATGCAGCTCTGGAATCAGCGCCGGCTGGCTGGTCATGAGGGCATGCCCGAGCAGGTCACCGGACGCTGCTGTTCCCTCGATGACGTCTACGATGCCCGCCGCGTCGCCGAGCATCTCGGCATCCCGTATTACGTGGTCAATCACGAAGAGCGCTTTGAGCGGGACGTCGTACGCCCGTTCGTCGCGGAGTATCTCTCGGGGCGCACACCGATCCCGTGCAGCCTCTGTAACAATCATCTCAAGTTCGATCAGTTGCTCGTGGTTGCCCGCCAGATCGGTGCAGATTCCGTGGCTACAGGACATTACGCACGCGTGGAATACGACGATGCCCGCGGACGCTGGCTGCTCAAGCGTCCCGCTGATCGCAGCAAGGATCAAACGTATTTTCTCTTTGGCCTCACCCAGGAGCAACTCAGCCGCACTCTATTTCCACTCGGCGGTATGACCAAGCCCGAGGTGCGGGAACTTGCGCGCAAGCAAGGTCTCGCTCTGGCGGAGAAGCCGGACTCTCAGGAGATTTGTTTTGTCCCCGGCGGTGACTATAAGCGCTTCATCGACGCTTACCTCGCGGAGAGTGGCGAGACTTTGCCCGACACTGCCGGCGAACTAGTGACTGCGAACGGCGACGTAATCGGCGAGCACAGCGGCATTCATAACTTTACCGTCGGCCAGCGCAAGGGACTGGGCGTAGCCACAGGGTCGCCCCTCTATGTGATCCAGATCAACGGAGCCGACAAGCAGGTCGTGGTCGGCAGCGATGAACATCTTTATTCGCGAACGCTACGCGCCCGCCGCGTGAACCTTATTTCTATCGCCGATCTGCGCGAGCCTATGCGTGTCTCGGTGAAGATTCGCCATCGCCACGAGCCCGCTCCGGCGGTTCTGGAGAAGGCTTCCGCCGACGAAGTTCTGATCACATTCGATCAACCGCAGCGGGCCGTCACTCCGGGGCAAGCCGCGGTTTTCTATCATGAAGATGTTGTTGTAGGCGGGGGCTGGATTTCTTGAGACTGGATTTTGCAATTCCAACCGCCTAAACAGTCGAGCGCATCGGCCAGACTTCGGCCACCGCCAGCGCTATCGCGATCCCCACGGACACTTCCACGAAACGGTGCGAAGCGACGATCCACGCGGGTTTTTCGTGTGCGATCAGTAGAATGATGCTCACGGTGATGGCGGCAAAGCGGTAAGCGCCGCGCAGCCGGAGCAGGGCGCACAGCGCCCCGCAGCCGAAAATTGCAACGGCGTAAACCAGCGTATTGGTAGAAAAAAAGCTGGCGACCAGCGCGCCGACTATCGCACCCAGGGCCGTCCCGGCAAAACGCTGCCACGCCACGGCCATTGGATCGAGCGTCGACTGAATGATTACGATGGCAGAAATCGGCGCCCAGTAGAACTCTGGAAGCTTGAGCATGCGCGCCACGAGAAGTGAGACTACCGCCGCCAGGGTGGTGCGTGCCGCATCCAGAAGCGCATCTACTGTCGGCTTGGAGGCATTCGCCATCGTCAAAAGCGAATCAGATTAACCATTTCCTCTTTCGGAAGTCTTCCCGGTTTGCTGGCGCCAAAGTTGACTAATGTCTTCCCGATAGTCAGACGATCTCTCATTTGTACGGAAGGGAAAACCCCGTGACCATCGCTATCCCCGAAGAACAACCACCCATCCCCGACGAATTATCTCAGGCAAGCGCGGCCGCTGCCTATTCTTCCGTTCCCGCGCCTCCCTCCTCCGCGGCACCCACCTCCACGGGCTTTACATTGAGCACGGTTGATTTGTCGCAGGACACGCAAGCTCATATTCTCCAGGATCAGGGGGAGTCACCTTCCGAAATCGGTTCTCCCTGGAACTGTCCTGTTACGCGACGCCGAAATGCCCAACTTAATTAGTTGCCAAAATAAAAGGCCACAATACGTTATCGAATAGATGTGCTACCAGATTCCTTTGTCAGTTCCGGTGATTTTGAACTCCAATGCCGCCGCCGTGGCCAGGCCCGGAAGCAGGCTCAGGCGCAACGTACTCGCCAAATCTCCGTTGAGCAGAAGGCTTTTCCACTCAGAAGCATAAAGATTGGCGCACTGCGGAAAGATCGGGACGCGCAGAAAGCCCCGCGCGAAGCGTAAGTATTCGCTGCCGAAGCGCGCCGCTTCGGTTACGAGTGGGGGCAACGGAAGGCCCTGTCCGCGGTAGGACTCGACATAACCCGATACGAGAACCAAATAAGTCGCCAAGCCATCCCATACCCCCGCCGGCCGTGCTAGCGCTTTCAGGGCAGGATAGTCAACTGCGCCTGAGTCCATTAGCTGTGCTGTATCGACAACGTCACACACGCGAAGATAGAAATGACGATACATACGCTGCAGGGTGCTGATGATGATCTGATTTTCCGCCGCCGGCACCCGAAAAGTATGAGAGCCGAACTCGACCATCCGTGAATTCTTGACGAGAGATTTGGTAACGGCAATTTGCTCTCCGGTCTGACCCAGTCGCGCCACGTGTACTTCAACCAACTCGGGCAGGCCGGGAACGATGAAGTTCCATTTATTCGCCAAACGATCACCCCAGCTGCGTTCCGCCAACTTCGCTTTGAAACGCTCACGCATAATGGCCACTACGTCGGCTCCCTCGGCGTTGGTGTAGAGATCGAGATCGCTGCCGAGATCTGGCCAGTGATCAAGCGATTTGATCACGATGACATCGCCAACGTCTTCCAGAGCTTGACAGATGGGAGCGAGGAACGAGACCGCTAAGTCAATGCGCGCCTGCTCCCTGTTCAGAGCGCGATCAATCCATTCCGCTCTCTCGCGCATCTCCGTCTCTAAGGTCCTTTGCAGAGCAGGGAATGTGCGCACAATTACGTGATGAGAGGTGGCCAGCGCCCATAGCTCGCCGAAATCCTGCGCATCAAAGTTGGCGACAGTCTCGGCGTTGCCGATACCGATAACCCGGGCACACGTGTTCCGGGCAGCGAAGAAATCGGTTTCAGATAACCCGGATTCTTGCAGAGCTACGCACGCGGAGGTATCTGAAGGCCTGCGGACGTCGTCCCTAAGCAGGAGTTCCGACAAAACCGTAAGACACCGCGACGAATTCTTGACGCTATTCATACGCTCTGCGCGCCGCACTCTACGACCTGAATGGGATGTAAAATCGGCGGGAGAGGTTGTTACACGGGAGTTACGAGTAGCGGAACTCAGCGCGGACCGGCCGCGCTAGAGTCGTGAGTCTGGTCGCCGCAAGCCGCCGTGTTCAGGTGCTCAATGGCAGTTCCTTCTTCGTAGTCATTCCAGGTTTCGATCAGAAGAAATGGGATCGGATCCGAGCTGTCGTAGTAGCGATGATAGAAGTTCAGAGTGTCGTCGAAGGTTTTTCCACACCTCATATCAATGTGGCGATTAAGTCCCCACTTCGCCGAGGAATCGTTAAAGCCCGGCCAAACGCCTCCGATGACGATCTTTTCGGGATGCTGGTTCTTCATCGTAGCGTAAAAATTCTCGAGATAGTGTTCACCCCAGTTACTGCCGTTCGCCGCCCATCCTCCCGGGCCGGGCTGCACCCAGGCATACGATCCGGCAAAGTCGCTGCCAAATTGTGCCGGCGGCGGGTCCTTGTAAATGAATAGCGGCGCAGCTTCCCAGTTGCCGCAATGTTCGCGAATCCGATTCCAGTCGATGTGCCCGCTCTTGGGAAAGATGAAGATCAGCGGACGGCCTTCGTAGGTCAGGTAAGAATCGCGGTATTTCGCGGTGGGCCCGATGTAAGCGTTGTAAGCTTTATCTAACGCCCCTATAGCAGCATCTGTCGCCTGCGCATCTGCATCCTCAGGCTCGTTGTACAGCAGCGCCAACTGAAAGTGATTTTCGCTTGCAGCCTCTTGCATCAGCGCGAAATTGTGGTCTGAGTAAGCATTGCTTTCTCCATACCAGTCGACTACAAACGCGGAGATACCCATTCTGCGCGCCTGTTGAATCTGTTTTCGAAGCACAGCCGGGTCCTGGCTGGAGTAGCCCACATCCATGTGGGTATGGTCACCGAACCATGGCATGTAGACCGCGAGAAGCTTAGGAGAGGCTGCAGGAGCCTGCGCGTTAGCCGGAAGAATATTGTGAACGCCTGGACTCGTACACCCGCCAGCCATCACGAAACAGCCAATCGTTAAGCTCAGCAGCGCCTTCGACAAGTGCCCACTCCATTCTTTTGGCCTTCGCACCGTATTGATATCGATAAGATGCGAATGCGGGACACCTGGGTTGGTGTAGGCAGGCAGGGAAGATCGCCGTCGGGACCGGCTGGAAGGCGGCTGCGACTGTGCAGAATGTTGCACTCGGACTGCAAAATCGACTTTTCTCAAAATTGCCGTACTGCTTGTAATTGACGGATCACCCAACGGTCCGCACCGGGAGTCATAAGCACGACATAGTGAATAACCGCGTGCTCATCATGGATCGTCCTGTTTCCATCCAGCACCTGCCGCTGAAACTCGGCAGTATCGTGTAGTTCGATCACATCACCCTCTGGGGCATAAAATACCGCTTCGAGTTTGTGATTCTGATCCAGGTATCGCTGGCTGAGGCCGGTTTTCTGCTGGCTGGCAACCGTTCCTTCGAGCCACTGTTTCGCCGGGCCGGTGAAAGGTCCTTCGAGCGGATCTGAAGTGTTGAATGCCAGAGCTTGGGCCATACTCGTCCATGCAAAGCGATAGTCGCGAAGAATTCCACGCTCTGTTAGTGCTTCAACCGCCCGCGGGCCCGCATTCTTGGCGTTCAACTGTACTTGAACTGCCGCTCGGGTCGTGTTGTCCGTGTCGGCGCCGTAAGAAATACTTGTAAGAAGAAGAATAAACGCAGCAAGCACAGGCGGCACCGGTACCGCACAACGACCAATATACCTGCTGGCAGCGCATCTCATGGCCGCCCTCCGATGTGTAGCTCGTTTCCGATGACTACGCCGGATGCAACCGAAATCACTTCTGCTCCAGAGGCTTCGATTTGTGCGCGCGCAACTCCCTGCTTAATGGGAGCATCCACTGTGCTCTTTCCATCCGCACCGTTCGCCGTGAATGTTACAATCGTCCCGTCTGGAACGGCATTCCCCGCGCAGTCATGCACCGGCTCCGTTTCCACGAGAATTCCGGATCGCGTGCGCTCTCCCTTAATCCGCAGATTGCAGGGATCCGAAGCTACCTCCTGCACTGCTCGCCGCGAGGAAAGCTCGCCCATGGAGGCCGTTACCTGCAGCGCGCCCGCCGATTTGCCCGACGTCGTGCGAAACCACGCCTCGCCATTCTGAGTTTGAATCGACCTGGAGAATAGCGGAGTGTTTCCGGCGCTCAGTTGAACGCTAATCGTTTGGGTTGTCAGCACCAGGTTTCGAAATTGGTCAAACGCCAGTGCCACTCCGCTCACTGCGTCACTTGCTGCCACAGGAGCTCGCGAGGGATGCACCAGGAACGTCAGGCTGGCAGGTTTCGCGGCCGTGACATAAAAACTACCGCCGTGGCAGGTTTCGGAACAGAGCAGTGCCAGATATTCTCCCGCAACGCGCAACTCTCCGGCTTCGATAGGGATCTCCTCTCCCAGATTGACTTCACTCTTGCGAGATACTCCTGGACCGATCAGATAGAGGCTTGCCTTGCCGCTTCCTGAAGTTGAGATAGCCGTGGCGTCGCCGGCAACGAGGGTGCCCGGAACGCGAATCTCCTGCGCAGACGAGTCAGGCACGAGGGCTCCAACTACACAAATTGCCGCCATTCCTAGAAAGGCGCGAGTTAGCGGGAAGCGAGGCATTCAGGATTTACCCAAACTGTATTGGTTTACGACTACGTGAAAGTTCTGCACTCTGGCGGCAACGCTCTTCGGAAGATCTACTGCGAATGGTTCCGACGATTGCGGCAGCAGCGCACGATCTACATAACCATCCGATACCCACACCACCTTGCCATTGCTATCGTAGAAACTGGCGATCACGTGGGGAATATTCACGGTCTGGCCGCTTTGATTGAGTAGGTCGCCGTGCAGAACGCTTTTTCCTTGAACATCAGCGTCGATTTTCTGGTTCATCACTCCAATCACCGGGTCGGCAGAAGCCGGAACCAGAGCCGCTTTCACGTCCATGCGAACATTCTTTACGTTCTTCAAGCCGACATTCGGAAAGTCGATGCGATAGGGTGATACCTGTTTGGGCAAGAGTACGTGCGCAATCTTATCGAAGCTGTTCTCGTCGTCGATCGCGCCGCCCGACTCACCGACGAGTGTCGCATTCACGTTTACGAACGCTGGAATTGTGTCTTCGTTTACCACTTCTCCCATCACTACCGCGCCTTCGGCAGAATCCACGGCGTTCATCGAAATGATCCGTACGCGCGGCGCGTCCACATTCTTCGACCCCCACTCATCGGAAGAATTCCCGGTAACGAGATCCCACCGCAGATACGTAACCGGAATCACTTGGGCCGGAACCGTGGTTAGCTGGACTTTTGGCCAAATGGGCCTCCAGACGTCACCTTCTCTCACGAGATGAAAATCACGGACGTCTTCCATCGGCCCGACCGGAGTGCTCCAATGCAGCTGTGCTCTCAAGTGAGCTTCATCATTGGTGATGTGCAGGGGGCGCGCTTCAAAGCCTTCGAGATTGGAAAAAGCGCGCAGGCTTCCGTTCGAACCCATCCAGTCCTGAATGAAAGAGCTCTCATCCACGTCGCTGGTCTTAGAGAGAGTCGAGAACGCGCGCTCCCAATTGCGACGCTGCACATCCTGCAGGAAATTGGTCAGCCCCTGTTCGGGAGTGTTCGCCTTCGGCGTGAGGCCGTACATGGCAGAGCCGGCAGCGATGCCGACGGTGCCATGCGCGTTTCCGGTGCCGAACAGCGCTATCACCATCAATCCAACAGTAGCGACGATGAGAACAACGGGCAGAATAAATTTCATGGTTATCGCTATGCCTCAAGCCACATAGTGTTGTACCGCGTGTTCAGACTGCACTGGAATCCCAACCGAGCTGGGAACACGACGCACCGCAGGCAACAGGAGCTCAAGAAAAATCGCCAGCAAGCTGATTCCGATCGGCAAGATTCCCCATAACAAGCCCTGCCACGGCGCTGGAATCGCGTCGGACTCAATCCGATGAGCCGGCGGAACGTCCTCTTTCGACCAGGCAGTGATGTTGCCGTTGTCGAAGGTTTCGATCTTGCGCCATCCCGCGAAAGTGAGCAGCGGTTCGTAATAAGGATCGTGCACAAAAATGTACTTCAATCCGTAACGGTTCGCGTGCTCGAGCATAGCTCGCAGCGAAGCCATGCCCGCCGAGCCATAGAACTTGGCATTAGTGAGTTGCGCCGATCCGTAGTGGGTCATCTCTGGCAGAAGACGGGCTGAGTTGTAGTCTCCATCGACGCTGCCGGCACTGGTGTACGTCGACACCTTGGCAAGTTCACTTCCAAAGCCGAGAGTTATGTAACGGAACGCGTCGTGGCCGTCGCGATTCAGAAAGGCGATCACAGGATCTACATTCGCACTCGCGGTGGAGCGAAAAGGATTCGCGCTCAGCCACCACAGTGCCGCGCCCATGGTGGCCACTGACGCCAGTGAGAGTGCCACTGCCGCCTTTGCTCGGTAGCGATCAAGCAGTTGTATCGCCAGGAGTCCCACCAGTGGCATTGCCATCAGAGTTGCCCAAAAGGTGAATCGCTCGAAGGTCAAAATCTCATAAGCGCGCCCGAGTAGCCAGCGGGGCAGGGGAGTCGTGCCACCGATTCCGAAAATGAGTGTGAGCCAGAACCCGATCAACAATGGCCGCAACCGCCGCGATGATGCACCGCGAATTATGATGAAGGGCAAAGCCAGGATCAAAGCGCCGTAAGGAATGACGAAGTAATTGATCGCTGTAGTTGAGTTGAGCAGGAAATTCGCCCGGCTATCGTGAGGGATCGGAATCTGGTGGATCGGGTGCTGAATGATTGCCAGCCAGTACGGCAGCAAGACAATGCAGACACCCGCCCCTACGATCGCACCAAACACTAGAGCGCGCGAGATCACTCCGCTGACCGTTCCAGAAACACGCTCGTCCTTGGCGTCGACGTACGCGACCCAAAGCACAGGGCCGGCGAACAACACCACACCGAATATCAAAGTAACGTGATGGGCTGCGGCCGCGCACAAACTGATCACAACCCCTTTGAGAAGAGATCGGCTCGCGGCCTCCGTCATCCATTCGTAGAAATACGGCAATGCGTTTAAGTACAGAGCGGCCGAAGCCACAGTAGCTAGCTGCCCCGCTTGGTACACGAGAAAAGCCAAAGCCCCGAGAAAAACACTGCCCAGCGCCGCGTAACTCGCTGCTCGATCCTCAACCCAGATTCGTGCGAAGCGAAAGACTCCCACCGGCAAAAGCAGCACTGCAATTAATTGCACCAGCATGTACCCCATCTTCAATCCGGTCACGTTGGACAGCAACGCGATCCATTGATGAGTGAGCGGCGGGTAGGTGGTTTGAGAAAATCCTCCAAACCATTTCTCGTTCCAGGGATTGAACCAATGATGGGCATAATGCGAGGCGAAAAACATGTGGAAATTCGCATCGAAAGAGCCTGCCGGAAGCTGCATCAGAAGCAACGGGCCGTGCACGGCCAAGGCCACAAGGACAATCGCCAGGAGAGGAATTGGACGAGAATAACTTTGGACTGTAGTCAAAGCGGTGCTCCACGCTCCAAAGGTGTCCGAGCGAACAACTTGGATTCGGAAACCCCGTAGAGGGTTTACTGGATTCTCGATACGAACCAAGGGTTTCAGGTTAGAGTAGGCAGCCTTGGCATCAGTAGTGGCATCTGATTTGCACCGCATTTCAGAGTTGTGCTGCGGGAGGTAAACCTGAAGATTGGATAACGTGGTGACGCCGTGAAAAGCCGATTTCCGCTCGCGAGCTTTTGCATAATATTAGTTGCCAGTTTCGCCCTTGGTCAGACGTACGACATCAATGGCCAAGGCAACGCACCTGGGCCGAACAACCCGAAACCTAACGCGTCTGCTCCTGAGGCAACAAAGACTGACGGGACAAACCAAGATACTTCAAGCTCACCCGCCCAGGATCTGGGGTGGGGGTCGAGCATCGATGTGGCGCGTCAGGCGCGGGCTGCACAGGATGCCTTGAAGCGCAACGACTATACCGCTGCCGTCTCTTACGCCGAGCGGGCCGCCAAGTCCGCTCCTCAAAATGCTGAACTCTGGTTTCTGCTCGGCTACGCGGCGCGTCTGGCCGATCATTATCCTGCTTCGGTAGATGCATACCTTCGCGGACTTCGGCTGCAGCCCCACTCTGTGAAGGGCATGGCGGGGCTGGCGCAAACCTACGCCAAGATGGGGCGCGTTGCGGAAGCAGAACAGCTTCTGCAGAAGGTGGTAGAGACAAATCCATCAGATGCGAACAGTCTTCAACTCGCGGGCGAACTTGTGCTCAACTCCGATCCCACTCGCGCTCTCGAACTGCTCAAGCGCGCGGATATGTTGCAGGCATCGCCTCACACTGATCTGCTGATTGCTCACGCCTATCAAAGACTCGGCCAGACCGAAGAATCCAATCGTTCTCTGAATCGTGCCAGGAACCGCGCGCCCAATGATCCCGAAGTATTGCGAGCGGTTGCCGGACAATATCGCGATCAGGGCGAGTACGAGAAGGCGATCGCCACTCTCAAAGCAGTCCCCTCAAAGAATGCAGACGCCGAAGCCGAGCTGGCTTATACCTATCAGCTCGCTGGCCAGCAACAAGAGGCCGCAGGCCTTTACTCGCGCCTCGCAAAGAAGTCGAAAGGAAACCTCGGACTAGACCTCAGCGCCGCTCAGGCGTTGGTGGCTCTAGGTCAAACCGATGCTGCCAATAACTTTGTCGAAAGTGCCAGGCGCATCGACAGCAAGAACTACAGGCTCCATGCCATTCTTGGCGCAATCGCTGAAGCCGACAACAGGCTCTCCGATGCCAGTTCCGAGTACAGTCAGGCCTTGAGCAATTTGCCGCAGAGGGCTCCAGAGGGGCCGCTATATCCGATCGAGTTGAGACTCAATCTATACGAAGTCGACTTACGCCAGGAAAACGAACAGAATGCGAAGTTGCAACTGGACGCGGCAATGTCGGAAATCAGCAAAGTAAATGTCCCGGCGTCTTCGCAAACAGAAATGTTGCGCTTACGGGCTGCCATCGAGGCCGGCTCGGGCAACCTCGAAGCTGCGAACAGAGATATTCAGCAGGCACTGGCTTTAGCTCCTTCCAACGTTAACTCGCTCTTGAATTACGGGAGCTTGCAATGGAAGCTGGGTCAAAAAGATGCGGCGCGCGATACCTTTGCAAGAGTACTCGAAATAGATCCTCAGAATCGAACTGCTCTTTCATCTCTCGGGTATCTCGCTCGCGACAAGGGTGATACCAATCTCGCGGAGAGTTATTTGACGCGTGCGGCAACTGCCCATCCCAAAGATTTTGCGCCATATCTTGCGCTGGGAGATTTATATACCGCCGAAAGAAAGTTCCCCTCGGCTGAAGCGAACTACGAAAGCGCCTACCAGCGCATGCCCAGCAATGCCATGATCATCGCAGGCGGCGCTAATGCGGCGCTCGAATCTCACAATCCCGACCTGGCCAAACATTGGCTCGATCGTTCGAACGACAAGGTGAATAATAGCCCCCAGGTAATTCGCGAACGAGAGCGCTATCTCACCCTCAGAGGTGACTATGCTGAATCGGCAAAGCTCGGTTACTCAGTGCTGGAGAAGCTTCCTCACGACCGCGAAGGAGTGGTGTACCTCGCGTACGACCTTTACTATCTGCAGCGCTACGATAAAGCTTTAGCTCTGGTAAAAAAGTACGACTCGATTCTTCCCGACGACAAAGATCTAGCTCTCATCGCCGGTTATGTTCATGCTCATAATGGGGAACCTCGCGAGGCTGTCAGCGATTTTACCCGCGCCCTCGAACGCGACCCGAAGATGGCGACCGGTTACGTTAGTCGGGGATTTGTTCTCAATGATCTTCATGAGGGCAGCAAGGCGGCAAAAGATTTTCAGACCGCACTCCAGTTGCAGCCTGAGTACGGCGAAGCGCACCTCGGCTTGGCCTATGCCGATCTCCAGTTGCACAGGCCGAAGCCCGCGCTCTCGCAGTTAAACACAACCCAGAAACTTCTAGGTAAATCGCATGCCTGGCGCCTAGCGAGGGCGGAAGCCTTTCGGCAAGAGCAAGACTACTCCCGTGCTGAGCCAGAGTATCGCGTCGCACTTCAAGAAGTACCGAATGACCTGCCGACGCAGTTAGCCTATGCCGACACGCTCTATCGCATGCGGCGTTTTCAGCAATCTCTGGTAGCCCTGGACACCGCGCAAAAGCTGTCTCCGCAGGATCCCGCCGTCTACGCCCTAAGAGCGCAGATCCATGCCAAACAAGGAGCCCGGCCCGAAACCATGCAAGACATCCAACTGGCCGAGCAGTATGGCAGCGATCAAGTAGATATCTTGATGGATACGGGAGATGCGCTGCTAACTCTCGGAGAGCGGGAGGCTGCCATGAAGCGCTTTGCCCGCGCTCTCGATACTCCCAACGGAGATCGCATCGGAGTGAGGTTGGCTATAGCTCAGGTGTTCATGCGGCAGGGGCATTACGACGATGCTCGTCGGCAGATCGCATTGGGGTTCGCTGAGTCGCGCGTAGATTCTTCCCCCGTAACCCCAGAGGATATTACTGGAGCGGCGAGTATCTTTCTCGCGATGCATGACTTCGACCTTGCTGAAACCTATTTTGACAAAGCGCGCCTGGCTGGAGCGAACCCTCGCGAAGTTTCCATTGGTCTGGCCAATACCTATCTCGCCGAAGGCGAAAATCAAAAAGCCGCAGATTCGCTCGCCAGTCTTGGCCCCGCTAAAGACTTTGCGGATGACTACGATTACATGATGGCCGAGGGCAATGTCTACCGCCAACGGCAGGACACGGTACACGCACTCTCCTCGTTCGTTCAGGCGAGCACTGTCGCGGGCGCACAAGCTAGCACTGTATCAGGGCAATCCGATGTCCAAATGGCTGTGGTAGCGCGCGACGAATTAGCCAGCGAAGAGGGCAGACAACTTACTCCGAACATAAGTCTCACTCCCGAAGCTTCATTCGCACCCGCGTTGGAAGATATCAACGTCTATACTCTTGACGCCAAAATTCTGCGCGTCACCAATCCTTCGTTGCTTCCGCCTCCACGGCATTCTTATCAAAGCTTAGCCGATTCGCACTACCGCATTCATCTCGGCGATCTGCCTGCTATCACCGGTTTTGTGGGCGAGAGCATGACGGCGGGCCGGTTTCTGTTTCCCAGCCAAAATGTCATTCAAGACCGTAATACCTATGATACCTATTTCAATGGAGGGATCACTCCCGTTCTCCGGTTTGGTTCGAACAGCATCGCTTTCAACGGCGGACTCCAATTCACCGTTCGGCGAGATACGATCTCGCCCGTCTACATGAGTCAGAATCTGTTCCGCCAGTTCCTCTACATTTCTACTACTTCGTTCTACAACTGGATCTCTTTCAACGGATATGCCATTCATGAAGCGGGTCCGTTCACGGATCAGAATCTGAATTCGCGCGACGATTCGGCTGACATTGAATTTACTGTCGGCCATCCCTGGGGGCGCACGTCTCTGCTCACCGGTTACTCCGTCCGCGATCTTCTATTTCACCCTTTTGTGGAAGAGTATTTCAATAGCTCAAGTTATATCGGACTGCAACACAAATTCGGCAACCGGGTTACCGCGGCGGTTCTGGCTGAGGACTTGCGTTCGTGGAGAGTGCAGGAGACGCAATACGCCCTCGCCCAGGCGCTCCTGCCGGGTGCAAGATTTGAGGTTCGTGCTACTCCCCGATGGAACATTCAGGGTTCTTTCGTACTATCTCGCGGCGAAGGCTATCACCAGTACGACAACGCTCAAAGCCAGTTTCTGGTTTCTTACATGCGTACCTCGACGGCCTCGAAAGACATAACCGGAGAAGCTCGATCCAGATACCCGTTCCGATTGTCGTTCGGTGTGCAACAACAAACGTTCTACGACTTTGCCGGCTCTTCCAGGACAGTTGTGCTCCCGGTTGTGCATTTCACTTTGTTTTAGCCCAACATTAGTAAGTCCAGCCTGGAATCGAGACCTGGAATCGAGACTATGACCGAGACGAAGACGGATGGTGTTGAATTATCAGGTTCTAACACCAGACCGGCAGAAAAGAAAACCTTAAAATCGCAACTCCTCGGCGGCAGCCTCATGCTGCTCGCCGGCTCTGGGCTGGTTGGAATCACCAACCTTGTCTACAACGTCGTCACCGCACGCCTTCTTGGCCCCACAGGGTTTGCTCACGCAACCGCGGTCTACACGCTCCTGATGTTGATGTCCGGCATCACTCTATCCTTCCAGGTGGTGTGTGCAAAGTATGTGGCCAAAAGCTCGTCTGCAGAAGGTCGCGCCCGAGTATTCGCTAGCTTGCACGAGCGTTCCTGGATCGCCGGGATCGCGCTTGGCTTGGTTTTATTTCTCTTAAAGCGGCCACTCGCTTCTTATCTGAATCTGCCGGACTCGTCCCTCATCTCTTTGCTGGCGTTAGGCACGGCCTTCTATATCCCGCTTGGAGTTCGCCGCGGATACATTCAGGGAGTCCACGCCTTCGGTCCTCTCGCGCTCAATTTCATGCTCGAAGGGTTGGTGCGGCTTGGCGGAGTATTCTTGCTGATCGAGATTGGCTTGGGAGTCAAAGGAGCCGTCCTCGCCAGCGTATTGGCGGTCGTGGTCTCCTACTTCGCCGCCCGTCCCAGCCCGGGCCTGACCGTAGCTGGTCTTCGAGAAGTGTCCATTTCATTCCGCGAAGGATTGCAAGCGATCGTTTTCTTTTCCGGCCAGACCGTTATCAATAATTTCGACATCGTTCTCGTAAAGCATTTCTTTCCTCCAACCCAAGCGGGCTTTTACGCCGCAGTAGCTCTAGTAGGACGTTTGGTGAACATGTGCGCCTGGTCAGTAGTAAATACCATGTTTCCGGTATCTGCCGGAGCCGGGGGTGACGACCACGAAAGCAGCCCTGTTCTTTTTACTTCATTAATGCTGGTCTTTCTTATTCTGGCGATTCTAATATTCGGAATGTGGATGGTTCCAAGTTTCCTGTGGAAGACTTTATTCGGCGCTCAATTTGAAGTAGGGAACTACGGTTCGCTGGCTTCGCTGTTGATTCTCTATGCCATCTCTACCGGAGTGTATTCCTTGAGTTCGGTAATCATCACTTACGAAATGTCTCGCAAAATCGCCAACACCAGTTGGCTTCAGCTGGCGTTCAGTGGGGCGATGGCTCTCGGCATCTATACGCTCCATCAGAGTCTTCGCCAGGTAATTCTGGTTCAGTTAGTGCTGATGATTGCGCTGCTATTCGTATTGATGATTCCACTACTCCGGCGGCAACTGACCCCGAAAGCTCTTCTTACCTATGGTGACCTGCAGGTGTCCCGTGAACTTACCGACGCGGAAGTGATTGCGGAGTTTCTTAGAAGCGAATTTCATCATCCTGAATTCGATGACTATCGCCGGGAGTTTGAGCACCTGGTCAGCCGTCCGGATCTTACCAGTTCGCGCGAGAATGCGATGCGCCAGGCATTGCTGTTTCTACGTCGCGGAGCCATGTGGCGGGAGCTCCCGGCGGATACGAAATGGTTTGAGGTTGAGTTAGCCCCCGAGGATCTTGCCCGAATTCGTTTCTTTCCGCGCGCTCAATGGCGGCGCTTTGCGCAGGGTAGCTTCTTTCTCACCGACGTGGTCGAGCGTATTCGCGTTAAGTTGGAACAACCTTCCAATGACAAGTTTATGGGTAAGCTTCGGCTGCTGAGTTATTCCGTACAAGAGGATTTGATCAATCCAACGGTATTGCTAATTGGACTGGATCGTAATAGTCCCCTCACGATCCTCGATGGCAATCATAGAATGGCCGCTGCGCTGGTTAGTCAATCCTTCCGTGCACTCGGTCGCTTTCGGTTCATCTGCGGATTCTCACCGGAGATGACAAGTTGCTGCTGGTATTACACCAACGTGAATACACTGTTTCGCTACTTCACGAACCTCGTCCGCTATTTCTCCTACGACCCAGAATCCGCTATCGGCCGCCTGTCAAAACGAGGTGTGTAGTCCGTCCGTAGCAGTGTCAAGTTGTGGCATCGCGAAGGCGGTTTAGGGATGGGACGGAGGATTCGCCGGCGGCGTTGACGGCTCAGCTATGACTGAGTTATCGCGTCGTAGGAGAAGAACGGGTTCACCTTGTTTGCGTCGCACGTCGCGTTCCTCAAGGACCTTCGTCTCAACCTTAGCGGTGCTATCCGACGCAACCCGCGCCAAGTTGGTTCCTTCCGCGGAGTGTCGCGTGGCTAAGCCAACCGGGGCATTGGCACCCGGAACCGCTTGAGCCCTGTCATAAAAGAACTGCGCCGTTTCACGATCGCCATTCATTTCCGATAGATAGCCGATGTTATTCAGTGCAAATGGATTGTTCGGATCGAGCGCGTAAGCGTCTCGGAAGTCCCTATCTGCGGCCCGAAGATCATTCCGATTCAAAGCCGATACCCCACGGAGGCTTAGTTCTGCCATCCGGACCTCGACGCTCTTCTGCGTCTCCAGCCGACTGCGCAAGTTCCTGGCATTCTGCGCCGCCATTTCTATAACCGGCCTGCCTCTCCAGGACCTATTCTGTGTAACTACCGCTGCGGCGTCGGAAGGAACTCCAGCCGCCCTGTCGTAGTATTTCAGCGCCTCCTGCGACTCTCCTTCCATCTCCTTGGCTACGCCCATGTTGTTCAGTGTGAACACATTGTTTGGGTCACTCTTCAACGCTGTCTGCAGAAGCAGGTCGACTTCCGGAGCCCGTCCCTGCGAAAGCAAGCGTACCGCCTCCACGTTATCGTGATCGATCGGCAGAGAAGCGCCCTCAACGGCTACAGCTTGATTAATCGAACGGCCCTTGACACGCGGCGAACTGGCAACTGCAATTACAGCCTCACTCGGTTCCTGTTTCGCCAGCGCGTAAAAGCGCTGGGCGCGGTCTACGTCCCCCCGTAGCTCCGAAATATACCCCAGATTGTTGAGCGTGAAAGGATCGTCTGGATCAAGCAAATATGCCTTATAGAAAAAAGCCTCCGCCTTCTCGTTATTTTGCTTGCGGATGGCTTCCACCCCGTCCCGATTCAGGCGTTGCACGGCTGTCAGATGGCTATGCTTCGGCAGAGTTAGTTTGATTTCGGATGCGGAGGCGAAACCTTCACAAGCCATCACCGAGACAGTTAACGCGACGGCAGCATATCTCCAATTCATATTCGAGGCCTTTCGTTCTAAACGCCACCTTGGACACACGGAAGCCAGTGTGAGATGCCAGGATCGGCCCGGCGTTTGCCCTCCAAAGCCATGTTGTTTTTGCTTTTATGGCTACCAACGCCCCGAGATTGGCATCCAATACTTTCTTAAGGCTGCGGCTAGAAAGGCACCATAAATGGGTTACCTCGGGTCTTGTAGAAGGGGATTTGTGCAGATTGTCATGGTGCAGGTCATATCAGGCGGCCTCTTGCTCGCCCGTGACGCTCAAGGCGCAATTTCGCAGAATCAGGCTGTCGCATCTTCTCAGCCCGCAGCCAACTCTCCGTCGTTGGTGCCTTCGACCGCTAAACCCATCGACGATGCGGATGAAAACCCAGGCCCGGCGCTCGATCCAGCCAGCCTCATCCCCGATCTGCCCGCGCTCCGTCCTCAAAACGCTTCTCTGATCGGTGGAACGATCGACAAGCTGGATCGGGTGCGGGATCAGTTTGTGGTGCAAATATTTGGCGGGGGCAAAATGAAGATATCCTACGATCCCCGCACGCATATTTATCAAGACGGTACCTCCGTCGCGGCGTCCGATCTCCGCAAGGGGGATCGCGTGTACGTTGACACAATTCTCGACGGAAGTCAGGTGTTCGCGCGCAACATTCGGGTTAAGACTGGGGCCGCTGCCGGTGCTAGCCAGGGAGTTGTGTTGAGTTATCGCAGTGACAAAGGTGAACTCGTCCTCCGCGACTTGCTATCTCCAGAGCCTCTCAGGATTCGCGTGACCTCCGAGACTCACATTGTGGATGACGGCCACCCCGCCTCTGTCGCCGATCTTGGACAGGGAACGCTGGTTGCCGTCCAATTCGGCTCTGAAAAGGATGGTCACCCCTTTGCGCGTGAGCTTTCGGTCCTGGCAGCACCGGGTTCCAACTTTACTTTCGGCGGGCAGGTGGCCGCGCTCGATCTTAGTGTCGGTCTTATGGTTGTGAACTCTTCCACAGATCACAAGACCTATGAGATTTACCTGGATCCCTCAATCCAGTTGAACGACAGCCTTCGGCCGGGAAGCAACGTAACCGCCGTTGCAAAGTATGACGGCTCGCGGTATGTAGCTCGCAGTGTCACCGTAGACTCTAAGTAAAATATAGAGTGTGTCATGAGGCGATGGAGTGAGCGCAAGATGCTAGAGCTTGGCCCGTCGAAGCGCTCATGCCCTCCAATAGCTTAAGACTGCTCTACTGCAGCATTAAATCATTGCATACACCGGTTGTTACTTGCGCCGGAACATTGCTGGGAGGAGTCGCCCAGGGCTGATTCTGAAAATCGAAAAATTCAGTCATGTCCATCTGCGCGGTATCACGCTGGGTGAGCGCGGGCACGTTATATCTGGTTTCAATGAACTTAAGAATCGCCGTGTAGTCTGCGACCGTGTGCGAGACGTAATTCTTTTTCGTGAACGGCGATATCACGATCAGCGGGACCCGGAAGCCGGTGTAATTGAAGTCACAGTTCGCACCGCCCGACGCCGTGCAGATATCTCCCGGCTGCAAATCGACCGGCGCTATACCGTCCGGATTGGGCATCGGCACAGGCGGAACGTGATCGTAGAGACCGCCGGCTTCGTCGTAAGTGAGAATAAAAACCGAACTGCTCCACGAAGGACTTGCCATAAATGGCTGAATCAAACTCTGCACGTAGGCCGCGCCAGTCTGTACATTATTGTCAGGGTGTTCGTCGCGGCCCGAAGCATAACCGCCCTCGATCAGTGAAACCTGTGGAAGAGTATTATTCTGCGCGTCGGTGAGGAATTCGCTAGCGGGCACTACGTTCGGCGGCAGCGGACCAGTCGCATACTTTGCGAACTGAGTTAAGTAAGTGCTATCAGGGTCCGTCTCGTAAATCTTCCACGAAATACCAGCTGTCTGGAGCTCATCAAAGATAGTTGGCACATCGATGGCTGTGGCATCGTTCGCATCCGTGCCCGGCGGGTAAACATAGCCGTGGGAGGTTGCCGCAAACAAGTACATCCGATTCAGTTGTGTTCGGTCCAGCACAGGAGAAAACCAGCGGTCCGATGTGGCGAAGTTAGATGCCATGAAATAGTAGAAGGGTAAATCGGTCCAGTCGTAGTAGCCCATCGCGCGAAGTCCAGCGATGTCGGCGTAACCCGAGTCGCTGGCGAACTTGCCTGCGTTGTAAACGAATCCGTCCAGGGTTGCTGTGGGCGACACTGGATTACTGCAATTCCAGTCGATGTGGCTTTCATCCCACGAAGGAGTCAAGTTGTCAGTGCATACTGTTTGTATGTGGTATGCCGGAACCGGCGTGGTGCCACAGCTGTTGGTCGCGGAGTCGTAATTAGGATTCGATGCGTTGGCAGGGATCCCGTCCGCGGTTTGCGGATATCCGTTGGCCTTCCAATAAGCGGGAAGCTGGCCAAAGTAAGTATCGAACGAGCGATTCTCCTGGGCCATGAAAATAATGTGTTGCACGGAATTCTGCAAAGTCGCAACCGCAACTCCAGTCCCCGTCAGGCTCACCGATTGCGGACTGCCCGTTGCATTGTCGCTTATGGTAAGAGAAGCCGTAAGCGCACCCGCGGCTGCGGGAGTGAAGGTTACGCTCAGAGTACACTTGGCTCCTGCTGCCAGCGAAGTTCCGCAATTATTGCTCTCGCTAAAATCGCTCCCGTTCGGTCCAGTGCTCGCGATACTACTGATCGTCAAGGCGGCATTGCCCGTGTTGGTCAAAGTTACTGTACTTGCGGCGGTACTTTGGCTTACCACCTCGTTGCCAAAGGTTAGAGAAGATGCCGACAGAGTAGCTTTGGGCGCTGTTGTCGGAGTAGGCGTGGGCGTTGGGGTTGGCGTGGGAGTGCTGGAAGTCTTGAGCCCCTGGCAACCGTAAAGTGCCACCGATAAGGCCATCATGCCGACGAAGGAAAATCTGATCCTGTTTGTTCTCACTTGCATGGCGATGCTCCCACCCCGCTAAAATCGCACCAAGGGCATGTGTATGATGAGGTTCATGCCTGAGGTGTTGGCTCGGGAAAGCTGTAGAGGCGAGGCGTAGTGCCTGAGTGTGATGACTAAGTGATACCGTGTTCGCCGTCTGTTCGTCCCTCAGGGAAATCGTCGCGACTTCCGGGGGAAGTCGAGATGGGGAAACTAGGTCCCTCGGGAGTATGCAATCCACTTCCCAAACGTGCCCCGTTCCCATTGATGGGAATTCCGTTTGCAGACGGCTCGCTATCGCCATTAATACGATCGAGCAACGAACTTGCTCCCCCGTGGAGACTTGCCTGGGGCCGAGCGATAGCGGTTCGGTGAATCCATCCGTCTGAATTACGCGTCATTCGCCGCATCAGCAGCTTTCTTGATGGCACCCAACTGGGGATCCTGCGGAATTTCCGGACATGCCGCAGAGCCTCCGCACGCTGTTCAAGTTCGAAGTGGCGCAGATATTTCTGCACAATTGTCGGCATAGTCATACGCAAAGCCGCTGCAAAATTCTGCGCTGCCATAGCTTGCTGTTGGTTCGGGTCGCTCAGAAAGCGTACCAGGCAGTACGCCAGGTCCTCCGCGCTCCCGGGTTTATAAAACTCAATGGCAAGCTCTTCGCCTCTCGCCATCTGGCGAAAATCAGGCAGATCCGCACAGATAATCGGCACTCCATAAGCGCAAGCCAGATGGGCCACCCCGCTGCATCCGGTTGAGGAAGAGTAAGGCATGACAGCGGCCGAGGAGCTCTGAAAAAGGCCGGGCAGTTCGTCTTCCGGCACATAGCCTGTAAATTCAATAGCCGGATTCGACGCGTGCTCTTTCTTCATCGCTTCCACGTAGCCCGCAGCCTGAGGATGATTCCCGCCGCCGATCACCAATCTGGTGTTAGGTAGAATCTTATTCAGCGCGCTGAAGGCCTCGATCATCAGCTCCAGCCGTTTATAAGTTCCCCACTTGCCGAAGGCAAGAATGCGGTGCTCAGGATTACCGCGCTTCGAAAAATCCGGATACTCCGGCCTTCTCGTCAGGATTCCATGCGAGCGCAGATGAATATTGTCGCGGCCATATTTGTCTTGCAATATCTTGCGGTAACCGGGCATGAGCACCGACACTGAATTCGACAGAAGAAGAATTCTCGTAGCAACTGCACCGGCAAAACGGTAAATTCGCGGGTACCGGATTCCAGCGTCCTTCAGATCGACAGTATCCATCAGGTGGTGCAGCGTAACGTGCGTGTAGCGGCCGCTAAGCCGTGCCAGAAGCGGCGTTAGGAGGCCCGCGAAAGCGATCGGGGGATTGCGCCCGAAGGTGCTGAAGAGCAAATTAAACCACACCACGTCGGGCTTCAATCTCTGCAATGCGCTGAGAATTCGAAACGTGCTGAGAGGATCGTCAAAAGCCCAGCAGCGCTCCACCGAAAATCCGTCCAACTCCGGCTGGCCTGGATTGATCTGATCCGCGAGCACGGTCAGGCTTAGCAAAGGATTGCGCCTCAGTTCCTCCGCAATAGTAAGTCCATACTCGCTAAGCCCTCCCTGACTTGGAGGGAAAGTCGTGACCAGACAGATTTTCATTAAGTCCTCATTGGTGGGATGAGTCTGGCCACGCAGATGTTGGCGGTCGTATTGCCGCTACTCAAAGAAAAGCCGGGGACTTAGAGAGTTTGTTCTCTGGTGCCGATAGCGTTTGCATCAGTTCTTTTCGGATGCGCGCTGCAGTATTTTGAACAGATCCCGGTTCAATTACTGTTACCGTGCCGGCCAGCCGAGCCAAGGTGACATAAGCTTTGCGGTTGCGGAAGACGAATTCCAAAGGATACTCAGGCTTTCGCGCCCATGCCGTCTCCGGTTCGGCATCGACCACATAAGCCGCGTCGGGCTTGGGAACCAGGCTCAGGATCAGTCGCGCGAAAGTGCGCGCCAAGCCGCTCTGCAGCGGCAGATTAGCCAGTTCGTCATAAATGTACCGATCAAAGATCACCACATCGACTTCGCTCTTTCTAAGTCGACGGACCGTGAGAGCCAAATTGATTGCATCCGCCAAGTAAAGGCCAAAGCGCATCGCCGTAACCGACGCCGAGTCCACATTCTTATCGCGCCGCTGCAGCGGTTTCTCCGGACTCCCAACTCCTCGGTCTCCCTTGAACGCGTTGTGACTCATGAACTCGCGAAAGCGCGAGAGGACAACCACATCGTCCCAGAAGGTGAGCAGCGCGGTCTTCAGTCCTGACTGGCGAAGCCAGGTCTGCAGTTCGAAAATTTGCGTGCTTTTTCCAGCTCCATCGATGCCCGAAAAGCTCACAATTTTCATATTAATGAGCGCCCGGAGGCTTGCTGGAAGTTGCTTCCGTGAGGCCAGCCACAGTTCCGACTGCCACGCCGGCTGCGATGATCGCTCCCACGCGAATCACGATCGTGCGCACTCGCCGCTGCTTTTCAGGCGCGATCGCCACGCCAGATGGCTGCGATGCAGCCACACCGCTCGTCGTGAAGCTCGGGGCAGCAGCCGTTCCCACCGGCCGTTGCGTCGGCTGCTGTGGCGCCGCCGGAGATTGATCTCCCTGCGCCGGCCCTGGCAGCTCTGGAACGTCCGTTGGTTGTACAGTTGCGATCTGTGGCGCATCTGTCGATCGCAGATGAGAAGAACTTGCGCCTGGACTATCTGGGAGTTCCTCAGCATCAGACGTCGCTTTCGTACTGGATGTTAAGTTCGTCCCCGAACCTTCAGCAGCACTAGTGGTCTGCCGCGCTTGCGCCGCGCTTTGCGGCAGCGCCGCGGGAGCGGCAGCCAAAGCAAACATCAATAACATCCCGCTCCATGCCCCCCGAACGACTGACTTTCTCGCCAGCTCCATGCCCGCCTCCAGATGACTAGCTCGCCGCTTTCAGGTCATTCGCGCCTGACGCGGCCGCATACCAAGGTTGAACTGTTTGGTTCGAGTCGACCGGAAGTGCGTGAAAGCTGCGCACTGCCTGATCGGCTGTCTCGAATACCTCGAACAGACGATCCACCCGCATCAGTTCCAACAGCACAGCCGACGCCGGCGATACCGCGGCTAGCTTCAGATCGCCATCCCGCTTCATCGCCTCTTCCAGGCAATGCAGCAGCATGTCGACTCCGGCGCTGTCCATATGCTGGACCTTCGAGCAATCCAACACCAGGCTGGGACGGTCATTTCCTAATAGCGGCTGCAGCTCGCAAAGAAATTTCTCTGCCTCCGCTCGCCTTAATTGTTCTGGCAACTCCATCACAACTACGGGCCCCTTGGTCGACATGTCATCTACTCCCTGGATAAAATTGGCACCCAACCGCCGGGCGGCTGGCGTTGAACGCTCTTTTCAGCCTCGCTCTTTTTTACTGCTGCGGCGATTCCTGTTTCAGCTTTCAGACCACGAATCCTCAACCCTGACGGCGATATCCGATCCAATACAGTAGAACGCAACAAGTTGGCATCGTGAACCTCAAGTACGCAGTTGCGCTTCAAACTAAGTAGCCGGTTTCCGTTCGCGATCGCGTTGCAAACATCCAGGCAAATGCCTATTTCGGTGTTAGCCAGGATCGAAGTGTCGTCAATCACGCTGCCGCTATCCACGCGACTGCCAGCTTCGACTGCGCTGCAACGCGTGATCAGCGTGCCTTCCCGCACCTTTACTCCTCGACCTAAATACACCGGCGCGACTAAGCGCGCGCGTCGGTGTATCTCAGCTCCCTCGTCGACCCAAACCCCGGGTTTGATTTCTTTCCCCGAGGGCCGGGCCTCACAGCGTCCGCATAGCGAGTCTGCTGCGAAGCGGCGAAGATCTCGCGGATTCCTGAGCCGATTCACATACCCCCGAGCAAAATAGGAAGTTGCATCGTTCTTCTTTTCCGCTAGAAGACGTTCCACCGAAAATCTCTGCGCCTTAGCACAATCTACTACCCATAGGCTCAATGGTCCTTCCGGGTCAAAGGCTCTGGTTACTGCATGTTGGGATTCGCGATGAAAATAGAAGAGGTCGAGCAAATCTGTTTCCGCATAAGTGTCCGAGGAAGCCAGGAGGCAGTGATCAATCCCGCTCTGCGCGTATTCGCCGAGCTTTAGGGAAACCGCCGCCGTCGTATCAGACGCTACCTGCACCGTAACGTTTTCGAAGGCGGTGCGAAACGAGCTCAAGTGGCAAGCTACTTCTTGCTCCACGACCACGTAGACGCTTTCCACGCCAGCACGCACCAGTCGCTCGATCGTGCGTGCGGCGACTGTTCGACCCAGGATCTCAACGCATGCCAATGGCTGTTCAAGAAGCGCAGCTTCACCCGGCGCTTCTACCCTATCATCCGCAGGACGCCCGAGACTCCGGCTGAAGATGCTATCCTCCGTCCCAATTACTACAATGGCTCCCAACCCCACAGACTTTATCCTCTCTTGCCCCGGTTAGCCCCCCCGTCGCGTAGCGGGACGGAGGAAGTTCAGAGTAATCGCTTGAGCAGCGATTTGTCTTATATGACTTCCGCGTGGCTGGTTTTCGGCCGGCGCAGCACTCTCCGCTTCGGAAAGAGCAGATCCCGCATCTTCATCTTGGCTTTGTGCAGTTGTGATTTCGAATTTCCGATCGAGCATTGCAGCAATTGGGCGATCTCGTGATGCTGGTATCCTTCAACTTCGTGAAGGTCAAAAATCTGCCGACATCCGTCGGGCAGTTCTTCCAGAGCGCGGCGTAGCGCAATACGGTCGATCGCGCCGTGAAGGCTCGGATCGGCGCTCCCGATGTCACGCTTGAGCGACGGCGACTCTGCCGAGACCGGCTCATCGAGAGAAACGATCTGCGGCTTCTTGCGGCGGCGCAGCTTCATCAGCACGGTGTTCACCGCAACCCGATAAAGCCAGGTGGAGAAAGCCGAGTCGCCACGGAACGAGTTCACCGTACGAAACACCTGCAGGAACGCTTCCTGCGTCAAGTCTTCCGCATCAGCCACATCTTTGGTCATTTGCAGGCAAACCGAATACACACGCTTCTTGTGCATTTGAAAGAGCGTGGCGAAAGCCTGCTCATCACCTTGCTGCGCGCGTTGAATGAGGGTCCGTTCAGAATCAGGCCGGCTGACTTCCTCCATCACCGGAATCACGTTGGTTTCGGTCGCGGAAATTACGCAAGTGGCCACTGTCGTCTCCTTCGTAAACTGGGCTGATGATTTTGCTTCCCGTGAGTTCGGTAGCACTCAGCTTCCAAAAAGAGAGTAGCGGCATCGTCAGAAGCATCCCATCAGGATGCTCCTGTAATTGACTGCGAGAGTTGCTGTACCGGGGTTCTGGTGCGTATTGCTTAGGACTTTTGATTTATTTCCTGAGCGCAACTTTATTCTCTCACCCGGGTTGCCACCAACAATTCCGTAGAGACCTGACTCGCTACGTCTTGTCTTGGCTGTCTCGGGAGTGTCATAAGCCGCGAAGCGAGCCCGCAGAGCGTGGAACTCGAATGTGCGGGCGAAAGTCTTGAGAGGGACGACTGAATTCTCAGAACCGGATCCGCGGAGAAACGATCCGGCCAAGATGCCGTGCCGGAAACCAACCCGGGCACGGCATATCAGAGATTAAACCTCTTAATAGAGCTTGAAACCCACTTCCACGCTAATTTGAACGTTCACCGGCCTGCCGTCTTTCATCGCCGGTTGGAAGCGCCATTGCTTTACTGCTTCAATCGCCTTGGCATCCAGCCCAAAGCCCAGGCCGCGCACCACTTTAATGTCTCGCGGACGCCCCTGGTCATCGACAATCATCCATAGCACGCAAGTTCCCTGAGTCTTGGCGTTGCGTGCTTCTTCTGTATATTCGGGATCCGGCGTAGAAACGGCCTCCGGAGCGGAAATTCCACCGCCAACCTTGAATACTCCGCCACCGATACCGCCGCCACTCCCCGCCCCAACGCCGGCGCCATGACCTACGCCAACTCCACCACCAGAGCCTGATCCGATGCCTCCGCCAGAGCCGGTTCCATTAGAAGGCGGAGCCGACGGCAGCATCGCTGCAGAAGGATTACCCAAAGTCGGCATATGATTTTCCGCCATGTGAACTTGCGGCGGAATTACAACCGTAGGTTCCACCGCCAGCTTGGGATGATCATTTCGCAGCACAATCTGCGGAGGCGTAATCTGTTGCATCGCCAGCTTCGGCAGCCTGCCCTTCGGGGCAGGCGGCGCATCGCGATCCCCGCCACCACCACCGCCAGCCACGACTGTTTTGGCCACAGGCAACGCATACGAATCCGGCGATGGCGCGATCAGTGTCACGGTCTCATGAGGTTTGGGTTGTGGCACAACCTTGGGACCATAAGTCGCACCGCCCAGAATCAAGGCCAGCACTACGATGTGAAAAACGACTGAGCCCGTCAGGCCGTTCGATCGATAATTGTTGTATTGTCCCCAAATCGCTTCCGGACCGAAATCCTTACTGGAAAGCGGTCGCGTGCTCGCTCTCGTGACTTCGCGTTGCCGCACCGGGACGCTGCGGCCTGCATAGAGTGTTTCAAGCACAGCCGTAGATGAGGAAGATGGAGTTAGAGTGGCGTAGCGTGGACCTTCCTGGTTCGGCATTGACGCTCCTTCTTCGCTGGTGCTGATCTTTCCTGTTACTGAAGGCCGATATTCCGGCTAATTCCGATGTTCCGGCTAATTTAAGATGCGTTCCAGCAACGCCCGGTTTACCCACTTAGACCGGGCATCGCACTGTATGAAGACCAATGCTGCACCGTAGTGAGAATTCGGTACTCTCTTTGAACACTTAACATTTGAATACTTAACAAAAGACCCGCTTCAACAGCGAAGCGGGTCTCTGATGAATCATGAAATTCATATGCGCCCGACTAGTACCAGCACTAGCAACACCACGACTACCA
Organism: uncultured Acidobacteriaceae bacterium; assembly: GCA_963789875.1. GTDB lineage: Bacteria > Acidobacteriota > Terriglobia > Terriglobales > Acidobacteriaceae > Sulfotelmatobacter. Next base: position 996,660 of record CAWBMI010000006.1, read on the forward strand.
AGCCCAGTCCGCCGCTCGGGTAATAACCCCAGGATCTGCTATAAGGCCACGACGGCAGCGCTCCAACCAGCAACAACACCAGCACGATCAGTAGAATCGTCGACATGAAAGCCTCCCTTTAAGCTGAGATGTTTGACAAAACTTTTCCTTCGGTCCGGCCCAACCGGCCGGACCAAAAGAAAATGAATGCTTAGCGATTTGCGGCCTGCGAATCGCCCGAGCTGGTTTTCACTTCGCCATGTTCCTTAGCTTCAGCCGAATACTTGCGTACAGCTGCCAGGAATGTTCCGCTTCCTTGTGCGGCATGCACCTTCCCAGTCAAAATATCGCCGAACGGCACAAACTTCCCGTAGAGAATCCGGGTTTCGTCCTTATCCTGCGTGAGCGCAGACCCATTCAGATCGATTCCGGCGAAGAGGCCTCGTGCTCTGGAATAAGTCAGCACTTCGGCTTTCATCTTCCAATCCGTATCGGCAGCGGTATCGCGTCCCACCGGACCAGCCGCGGCCGAAGCGTCTGCTCCCAGTTTGAACTTGCTCGACAGTAAATGTTCCATGCCGTTGTCATTGGTCACGATCATGATCAGATCCACGGCCTGGCCACCCAACTGAAGACCCCAGCTTCCACCGGTAATCGTGATCGGTGCCGGCGCGCTCCACCGGCCGCTCGCCGTGCGGCAGGTGGCTACGCCCTTACCGTGATTTCCGCCGAATCCCACGGCGATTTTCACCATTGACGGAATCACCGCGATGCACTTCGCATCGCGCATAATCTTGTCGGGGATCGCTTTGTCGGGAACGCCCATGACTTCGTCAAGAACCTTCGCCGCATTGTCCAGGCGTTTGTCGATATCTGATTGATCCTTGTCCTTATCGTCGGCCCATGCTGCGCTGCTTGCGAGCAGACCCGCAGTAAGCACTGCCAAGAGACATCTCCGTAACGGAGCTTGCATTGTTTTCATACAAAGACCTCTTCCGTGCTCGAAAAAGCCAGCGAGCAACTGTTTGATTTTGATCTTGCAAGTGCAAATCTAGCGTCGAGGACGCCCCGCTTCCATCCGGTGTAGGCTGTAAACCGACTCAGAAGGAAGAGGGCATCAAGCCGCCCCTAGAGCTAGGCTGGAGGCTCGCTGAGGTTGGGAATTAAGGAAGGTAGGGGATTCGCTGTAGGAAGAATTATGCTGACACGCCCAGACTTCCCAGGTCAGATTTCAGCTGATCGAGGTCTTGCATCTGGATCGTATGCATGCCCAGTTTGGCGGCGCACTCCAAATTCAGCGACCGGTCGTCGATGAAGCAGCACTCCTGTGCATCAAACTGCGTGACCTCGAGTGCGAGAGTATAGATGCCGCTTTCCGGCTTCCGCAATCCGACGAAGCAGGAACTCACAAATAGACGAAAGATGTTGCGCAGTCCGAACTCTTCAATGCGCTGCAAGTTAAGTTCGCGCGATTCGTTGTTGATGGTCCCCATAAAGTACTTGCCGGAATCGGCCAGGGTTCGCGCGAAGGCAAGAATCTCCGGCATCGGCTGCGACAACGAGAACATGTATTCGCGAAACTCCTCGCGGCTGAATGGACGTTCGCGGTAAAACACGGTACGATCCAAATACTCATCCAGCGAAATCTGGCCGCGCTCAAACGGCGACACCACCATCTCGTGCCGGGCGTTAAATTCTTCCGCATCGAGACGAAAATGCTCCAGTGCAGCCGACCGCTCGGTGCGATCCCAGGCATTGCTAAGCAGTACTCCTCCCACATCCCAAAAGACGGCGCGAATTGCGGGCACGGATACAACTCCTTCAGGCGTTCTCGCGGGATATTCCGCGCTAGCCGTCAACCACTCGAAGAGTGTAGTTCAAATTCCCCGGCGTTTATAGATCGTGTTTCTGGATCAGCGTTTATAGATAGTGGTGTCCGGGTGATAGTTGCGCCAATCGAACCAATAATCCTTGAGCGCAGGGATGCGCTCGAGACACTTCCCCAGTGCCGGCCCGGAAGTGGCGCAGCCCTGGAAGTTCCAGCCACTGTTAGTCGCAGTGTCGAGCAGAGCCCAGGGCTTTTGCGCACCCGGCGCATCGGAGTTGGCTTGCAGAAACAATTCTATATCTCGTCCATCGATGCGGCTGATGAAAACGCGAAACGATTTGCCGTCGGGACCGAGCACGAGCAGCAGCGGCTCTCCCTTAACCCGATCCAGCACCGGCGATTGCTTGACAAAAGTTTCCCAGGGATAGGCGCGCGCAACTCCATCGATGGTCAGTCCGATGACAACGTCGCGCGATTTCAACTCAGTACCCGGAAAGCTGATGACCACGGGAAGCTTCAAGATCTCCGGCTCCCAGTTGCTGTCATATTCTTTCGTATATTTCGCCACCTGCGCCAGCACCTTGCCCTCCGGCGCCTCACTCCTCCACTCACCGAACGTTAATTCATCGCTGAGCACGAGTTCAAGCGCCGAGCCTTGCAGCGGGCCGTATATAGCCTTCCCGCTGATCTGCTGCCACCAGCTTCCCGTTTCTTTATCGCGCATCAGAAAGTTCTGATTGTTGATCCCCGCCAGATAAAAATGCAACACTCGCCCGCCGATGCTTCGCTTCCACACCAGACCGGTGTGACATAGCGTTCAATAAGTCACCGCTACCGGCACGCCTCCCACCACGTCGTTGAGGATGTGGTGATAAGCCATCTGGCTAATGGGATAAGCGCGCGAATCTTCGCCAAAGCGCACCGCCAGAATCATTTCCTTAGGATCAAGCTTGCTCACGCCCTGAGCCAGAAACTGAGCGCCATGAATAGGATGAAACATCCATTCAAAGTGATTGAGCCGGGACATCACGGCCGAGAACGTGACAAGAAACATACAAATCACAAGTAGAGCCTTGCGCCAAACGCCGACACTGCTCCACAACAAAAATGCAAAGAGTAAGCAAGCCAAGCCCGCCAGTAGCGTACCCACCGGCGCCCGCTGCCGCAGTGCCATGGCCACCCAAAGCGCACGCGGAGCCTGGTATCTGAAGGGGCGAATGATGAATACAGGAATAAAAAACAGGGTCACGGCGGTGATGCCGCAGAGCACGAACCCGATCCAGACTAAGCGCGACAGTCGAGTGGCCATTGGCAGGCGATGCTACGGCAAAGCCAGACGCCGGGGAATAGTATAAAAAGATGATGAGGACCCCGACTAGATCGAAGTCCTCATCACTTCCGCGTCGCGCCAAGAGCAATACTGATTTACTGCGGTGTGTAGTTCTCGTGATAGCTCAGGTTCACCACATCCTGAAAGTCCGGAGTGCCCGGAGGCAAATTCGCCGGATTCAGGAATAACGTGTCGAACCAGAAGTTGCGCGGCGGAGCACCGTAGACCACCGTGCAGCACTTAAATGTACCGGTGCCATACTCTGCATAGTACATGCTGACCAGCGATCCGTCATAGTTAAGCGGTTGACCGCCCCATGATTCGAGCAGCCGCAGGAAGTTGTGCAATCCTCCGTCGGTTCCGAAGTCCTGCGATCCCCATGCGGGTTGCGGGAACGGTATGTTCTTGCCACCCGCGACCGCCATCCGGAAATAAGTCTGCGTCGAGGTACGACTTCCGAGCGCTGTGGGGTTATTCAGACTATTAAGGTCATTCCAGTTATTTGACAGTACCGAGACCGCGTCGGCGATCACCGCTGCAGCCGAGTGCGGAGTGGTAGTAGTAACGCCGCCAGTTAACCAGAAAGGATCGGTGGGGCCGGTATTGTAGTTGCCCTGTACGTACACCGGATTCTCTGAGACGACCGTGAATCCGCCGCCATTATTATCCCAGCGCACCGGCAGGTAGCTCGTCGCAGTCGCTGCGTTCATGCCGCCATCTACCAATTTCAGAACATGACGCGCGCCACTCACCATATTGGCTTGGCCGATCGTATTGCACACGGTTGTCTTGTACGGATTCGGCGGTGCTGTGTTGGTATTCACTCCAAATCCATACCCGATGTTTACCCCACCCCAGTTGTCCAGCCTTCCATTTTGATCCGTGTCCTCGGGAGAATATCCGTAATACGCCGCAGGCTCCAGCACTCCATCCGGTGTGGTGGAAGCCAGAGGTTGCCCCGAGTTTACGACATCCTCCAGGCCAGCCATGCCGCTGATTACTCCCGCCGGAGTTGCCCCGGCATTTGTAGGATTGGGATCGTTGAGCATGCCGCGGTGATCTGAGAAGTACAACACGTACCCGTTCTGGTTGGTGAGGTTCACCAGCCTGCCGCTGAGCGCCAGTCGTGCCATTCAGCCAGAGCGCGAGGTTTCCTACGTCAAGTTCCACCGCGTTCATGATGCCGTTGACGGCGCATCCGTTGGTGGCGTCGCGCATCTCGCCTTCACGGGGGTCATAGAAATTGATGGGATACCAGCTACCAGGAAGAAGGGGGGATAACCCAGCCGCCCGGAGCTGCTCCACGATGAGGATGGCCTTGGGATTCAGAGCATTCGATCCGGTGGTGCTGCCGTAGGGTCCAGCCCCCAGTACGCCGGCCGCGGTCCCGAAGGGGCCGGTCAGCTCGACGTTATTGGAGCGGCCGAAGCCCAGGCCCAGCCATTCCTGGGTAACTCCCACCCATGCCTGCGGGCTTGCGTTGTTCAGATACTCGATGCGTATCCAGGCTCCAGCTCCGTTAAGCGGCGGAGGCGGTCTAGTGACTTGGCCCATCAGGGGGTACGAGGCCCAAGCCGGGTAATTGAAAGGCGCGAGCCAATTGTTTGCTCCTACGGTGGCGACCCCGAAGGTCTGTGCTCCTACACCTGCCACAGCAAATGACGCGCCGAATTGTATATCGTTGGCATCGAGGGGGCAGGGAAGGCGCTCCGGGTGCAGATCCGCGCATGTGTCCGCGATCAGGACGCGAATCTGCGCTTTGTTGTACTCGCGGGACTGTCCAAGTGTAGTAGTGGCGAGCTCGCCAGCCAATGGCTTACGTATGATCTGAATGGGGTCGGTGCACGGCGGAGGATTGCTGGTGCAACTATTCTGCACGAAGGGTAGCTGAAGGTTGGTAGCCCCAGTGGTGCCATTTACGAAGTACCCGTTGAAGGCGGCGCCGGTGAAAAGTGGGTTCGCGGCCCCGAAGTTGGGGGGCACACCGCCGCTCCAGCTGGCATCTCCAGGAATCGCGATTCGACAGAGCGGTGCAGTTTGGCCCGGGCGGCGGGAAGGTGTTGAGCAGGCAGCCCCCACTCGCACTTCGGAACGTATACCGTACCGCCGTATCCGGCTGAGGTAAGGTGGCCGTTTTCCAGTTCATCGGTCACCAGTTGCCCAAAGGCCGCGATCTTGTCGTTGAACACCAACTCTGCGCCGGAGGCGAGGAACAGGTTAAGATTCGTATGTACGCGTCCGCCAAAGCTAAAGTTCGGGCCGGCGAAATAGCTGCAGTCATAGCCGCAAAACACGCCAAACTGAAATACAGGAATCAGCGCAACTTCCACTGAGCGCGTCATGTTCACAGAGGCGCCGCCCGGCCGGGTCGCGTTTACCTGCAACGTCATGGGAATAATTTCGGCGTAAAGTCCCTGGTCGGGGCCGGAACTCACAGTGTTGGAGCTTGATTGGGGAAGACCGGTTACGGGGTTTAGAGTATAAGTAATGGTCTCGGTGTAATTGACCTGCCCTACCATGGCAGTGGTCGGCGGAAAATTGATCAGGTTTTGAATCTGTACGTTGCTGGGCGAGGCGCTGGTCTGATACAGAGAGGACAAGTCCGCCGTGAGCTTTTCCATGCCCGACTCCGCGGCGTAATAAGCCAGGTTATCTTCCAGTCCATTGCCTCCGGCACGGCCTTCGTTGCTGACCATATAGAGCAGTCCTACGGCCAAGCCCGAAAGCAAAATCATCAGCAACAGCGCGGCAATCAGCGTAAATCCGCGAGAATCTTTCTTCCATCGCGGATTCAAGCTCGCCTGCGACCTCGGCTCCGACTTGGATTTCAGCTTCTCCATTTTCGTCCCCATCGATCTATGTCTCCCTGGCTGTGCCCTTGCGAAGTCACTTGTAGCGATTGCGGAAGGCCATGTTGCGGGCGCTTACCGACGTCGCCAAGTACATGCTCTGCGACTTGTTTCCATTCAGCGTCAAACTTTCTCCGTAGATCACGACGTTGGTTTTCTGGATCATGTTCAGCTGATCTCCGGCTGCGATCGGATTGGCCTGGTTGGCATCGAGCGCACCGTTATTGGTGTTGTAGTCGTCGTAGGAGAATTGGAGATTGATAATGTTGTCCGCGACCGGCACTGGCGTGAGCCCATTGACCTGCCGCATCAAGCGCGGAAGCTGGCCGTTAATCGGTACGGTGAGATAGTAGGTAACGGCAAAGAGCCGATAAATAGCTGCCGTAGGTGAGGCCACCGCGAGCGCCTTGATATTGTTAGTGGCGGCGCCGCTCTGGTTCATGTTCAGAGGATCGAGGTCGGCGAAGCTGATGACGGTTGGGGTCACGTTTGTGACCTCGCCCACCGCGTTGCCGCCAGTATTGCTGAGCAGAATGAGGTCCCCCACTCCGATGCCTCCGGGAGAGGTAATCGCGGGAGGAGCCGGGACGATGAGTGGGTTGGGAGCGACGTTAATCGACGTGCCGGTCGCGGCCGCCGTGCCGCCAAGTGGAAAAGTCGCGTTGTAATTCGGGGAAAGCAGAAAGTTGTAATCGCAATAGACCACGGTGACGCTGTCGTTGATCAGTCCGGGAGCGGCGGGCACCACTGCGTTACCTTGTACGCCGTTGCTGAACCCGGGATTGATTCCGTTCATGTATTTTGCCGGATACGTAAACACCGGGACATAGCAAGTGCCGCCCTGATCGCATCCGTATCTCTCGGCGGATGATCCCGCACCGGTGGGCAGTTGCAGTCCGCCCGTGGGCAAACCAGCACCCGCCATGTTGATATCCTTCACCATGATTTCCATGGCGGCGCGCAGGTTCTGCTGTGTCTCAACCCGTTGCGCCACAATAAATGTGGAGGCCATTCCTGACTTGAACAATGTGGCCATGGCGAAGATGACAGTGAGCCCCAGGGACATCGAGACCAGCAGTTCGACCAGCGTAAAGCCCGTGTTTGTTTTCCGAACTTGCATCTTCATATCCTCGCCACTCAGCGATAACTCGAAATCAGAGCCTGTACCGTGTAGCTGCGCGGCACCGTCAATCCAGCCTTCGTATAGGAAACAACGACCACAATCTGTTTCAAGTTCGGGTTAATGGTCACGCCGTCAGCTTCCAGAACGTTGTTGATCGTGATCGAGCGGGTGAAGTTCGAGAGGCTCATGCCAACATCGTCGGCGGTTCCAAGAATTCCATCGGGACCCGGCATCACATAGCACTCCGCTCCCCCCGGGCATGGTCCGTTCGCCGGATAGTTGACATCGTCACCCGTACCCACAAGTCCATCGGCGCCTGCTTGCTTGAGCTGCTGTGGGCCGAGTAAGAACATTCCTCCCGGAGTGTTCGCGATCTGGGCGAAGCTGACCTGCTGCGTGTTGCGCGCAGTGTAGATGCTCTCCATCGCCTCCAGCGCTTTTTGCCGCGCGATCAAGTCTTCCTGCGCCGATTGCGTCGCGCCCACCGCCGCCCCGAACACCGCCATCAGTCCAATCGTGCTGATAGTCATAATCACCATCGCGATGATCACCTCGACCATGGTGAACCCCTGCTGGCGATTCGGTTTTTGATTCTTTCGATTTCGTCGCATCATTGTTGCACCCAAGTATTCGTGCCGCCCTGTAAATACAGCCGCCATCCGCGGATTCTGCCCGTAGGGCCGAACACCGTGAGCGAGCGTGAACTGTAGAGATTGTTCGCCTGTCCGAGATACAACACTCCGCTGTTCCAATTGCCCAGCGTGTCTTGCGAAGAGCCATCTGGCATGAACATCACATAGTTCTGGCTGCCCAGCCCCATACCTTGATCGAAGTCAATCGGCACTGCGCCAGCGCCGAATCCATCTGGAACCGTTGCAGCCGACGTGGGAATGCCAACCTCGGCCTGGAAGGAAACGTCGTGCGGCAGGTAAATCGTATTGATTACAACCGGGGCGGGAGAGACTGGCACGGCGTAGTTCCACTGCTGAATCGTAATGACCCCGCATGCCGGGTTGCAGTAGCCCGGCACCACCTGGTTGGTGAAGGTCACGATGTAGCGAATGCGATTGGTCACCGACAGATTCTGGTAGTTGCGCAATGCCATCAACGTACTGTCGTAGGCGGTGTTGGTATCGTTCTGCGTCATGCTTGGCACCAGCGTGACCACGGCTATGCCGGTTACGGTGAAGCCGATCGCAATCACGATCATTAATTCCAACATCGAGAAGCCGCGCTGCTTGGTCGATTCCATAAGATCTCGTGGAGAAAGCTGTCGGGGAAGCCTGCCCGTCCGGGTCAATTCGGCGGGGGCCCGGGCAGTCTTCATCGTAGGGAAGGGGGATCAGAGCGTCAAAGCACCACGGTGCAACGCCCCAGTGTTGGTCTTTTGTAATGTCGGAGGTGACTCTGGTCACTAGCCCCAATTGAGTGATCGGGTGATCGGGTGATCGGGTGATTGAAAACCGAAGCTATCGATATTCGATCACCTCAATCAATGAAAGCAAGGTCTTCATGACCCGATGGCTCGATCACTCAATCACCCGATCGCCCAATCGTCATGACTCCGGTAACTTGTCCTGAGAACCAAGGTGATCCTACGATGCTTGCAGGTATGACTCTCTCATCTCTATTAGTTTGCAAGGACAAGGTCCCGGCGCAGGTATTGAGTGGCGTTCTGGAAGAGCTGAACATTCGCACTGAGCTCTGCGAAGACGCAGCGCGCGCATTCCTCCGGCTAGCGCAGGATCATTTCGACATCATCATTATCGACTGCGAAACTCAGGCAGACGTGCTTCCACTGCTGAATGAGAGCCATGCCGCCCGCTTGAATGACTCGACTTTGACGGTAGCAGTTGTAACTGGACAAGAGAGCATCCGCGAGATGTTCTCTCTCGGCGTCAACTTCGTGCTGTACAAGCCAGTCTCTTATGAGCGCGCGGTGAGCACGCTGCGAGCGGCTCAGAGCGTGCTGCAGCGGGACAAACGGCGCAAGACTCGCGCTTCCGTACACGCCCACGCGACCATCGATTACGTGGGAGTAGAGCAGGCGCGAGCCACTCTCGTGGACCTGGCAGAAGATGGCATGGCGGTGAATTTCGGCAAGAAGGTTCCGCCGACCTGCAAAGTCTACTTTCAGTTTCAACTGCCCGGACAAACCGCCAGTGTTCGCCTTTCGGGGCAGGTGGTTTGGCAGGATTGGAATGGTCGGGCCGGCATCCAGTTTGTGGACGTGCCGCAGGCTTCGCGGCGGGTTCTGCGCGCGTGGCTGGAGCGCAGCATGGTCGATCTGCCGAAACCAGTGCCAGAATCGGTGACCGTAGAACATTCAATACGTCCTATTGAGGATTCTGTGGTTGCCGCCGGTCCGAGCGAAAAACAGGAAGAACGCGGACGCGACGGCGAAGCCGGAGCGCGGCTACGCTCCGAACCCGGCAATCGTCGCGGCCAAACCCGCTATGCCTGCCGCCTCGGAGCCGAGGTTTACCAGAAGGGAAGCACAGTAAAGAATTACTGTCACCTGAGCGACCTCGGTCCCGGCGGATGCTACCTGGAAATGCCGCTGGCTTTTCCCGCCGGCACCGCAATCGAAATCATCGTGCGCACCCACCAAATGAAATTGCGCTTGAGTGGTCAGGTGAAATCTTCGCATCCCGGCTATGGGATGGGAGTCTTATTCCACCTGAATACCAATGATGATCGCCACGGAGTGCAGCAACTCATCGACTTCGTGGCCGCCACTACGCAATCCTCGTAGAGTCAAATCCTCCCACACCCCTTGTCATTCCGTCTCTAACGACGCTTGACAGCGTCCAGCGTCGTTAGAGACAGGATAACAACGCAATCCCGAGCCTTGGTGCGATCGGTTTAACCCAAGCGTTTGGGATATGATAGGATTTCTTTGTGCCGACAGTTCTGAGATTTGAGGGACTGCGCGTCGTGATTTATCCGAACGATCATCGGCCCGTGCATGTGATGGGCAGAGGCTGTGAGGTTGTATTCAACTTGAACTGCCCGAACGGCCCGGCCGAAGTTCGGGAGAACTACGGTTTCCCGCGGCGAGAGATCTCGCATATCGAGCGAGTTCTGTCGGAGCATGTAGAGTCGCTTTGCCGAGCATGGGAGAGCATTCATGGCAGGATATGACAAAATCGAACTTGCGAACCGTCGCGGAGAGCGAGTGCTGGCGTCGGCGCCCAAGGCGCTATCGGCTCGCTATGACCGGGCTAGCCGGCGCATCGTAGTTCATCTCAGTTCGAAGCTCGATGTGAGTTTCGATCCGCAGGATGCGCAGGGATTGGAAAAGGCCAAGCCCTCAGAATTGGGTGAAATCGAAATTAGTCCTTCGGGGCTGGGGATTCACTTTCCCAAGCTGGATGCGGATATTTACTTGCCAAGTCTATGGGAGGGATTTCTGGGATCACGGCGATGGATGGCTTCGCGACTAGGGCGTGTTGGAGGCAAGTCCATGAGCGCAGCGAAGCGGGCTGCTGCCAGAGCCAACGGGCAGATGGGCGGGAGGCCGAAAAGGTCGGCGCGGGCTTGAGGTGGCGGGTCCAAGCAACGTGAGCCAGACGCACTCCCAGGTCTCGCAGAAGCAGCGAGACCTTGCGGCTCCGCTCAGGGCAGGCTCTGGGGCACCCGGCAACCGGCCGAGCAGATGACCGCAAACAAGTTGCACAGGTCCTTCGTTGGGAGTCGCACGCTTTGCGTGCGACTCCGCTTTCTCAGGATGACAACGTTGAGTGGTTGCGGGTTGTTACGGCGTTGGCTTTGTGGTCGCCGGTTCTTCGGCTACTGCTTTTTGGAAATACTCCAGCGACATGCGCAGGCCGGTTTCCAGATCGATCTTTGGCTCCCAACCTAGTAACTGCCGGGCTTTGGTGATGTCGGGCCGGCGCTGCTTGGGATCGTCCTGGGGCAGGGGTTCATAGCGAATCTTGCTCTTCGAGCCCGTAATCTTTATTACTCGCTGGGCGCACTCCTGGATGGTGAATTCGTTTGGGTTTCCGATATTTACCGGGAGATGCTCGGACGATTCGGCTAAACGGATGAAGCCATCGATTTCGTCGCTGACATAGCAGAAGCTGCGGGTCTGGCTGCCGTTGCCGTAGACGGTGAGGTCTTCGCCGCGCAGAGCCTGCTTCATGAAGTTGGGGACGACGCGTCCATCGTTTAACTGCATACGCGGGCCGTAGGTGTTGAAGATGCGGGCGATGCGCGTATCTACTTTGTAGTATCGGTGGTAGGCCATGGTTACGGCTTCGGTGAAGCGCTTGGCTTCGTCGTAAACCGAGCGCGGTCCGATGGAATTCACGTTGCCCCAGTAGGTTTCTTTCTGCGGATGCTCCAGCGGATCGCCGTAGCACTCGGAGGTTGAAGAGACTAGAAACTTGGCGTCGTATTTGCGGGCGACGTCGAGGGCGTGAAAGGTTCCGAGCGACCCTACTTGCAGGGTTTCGATGCCGTGGATGGAGTAATCGACGGGGCTGGCGGGGCTGGCGAAGTGGAAGACGTAATCGACTGGGCCGACGTCGAAGGGCTGGCAAATGTTCTTTTCCTGAAACTCGAAATCAGGATTCTTGGTGAGGTGAGAGAGATTTGATCGGCGGCCGGTGAGCAGGTTGTCGACTACAACCACGCTCCAGCCTTCGGCGAGCAGAGCGTCGCAAAGATGGGAGCCCAGGAATCCGGCGCCACCGGTGACCAGAGCGCGTTGTCGACTCATGCTTTCTTGGCGGCGTTTCTCACGGCTGCGGCGGGCACGCCGTCGGGGAAAGACGCCGCGCGTCCCACGCTGTAATAAGTGAGGCCGTGGGCCGCCATGACCTCCGGATCGTAGAGATTGCGGCCGTCGATGACGATGGGGTATTTGAGCTCGCGGCTCAAGCGGTCAAGATCGAGGTTGGCGAACTCTTCCCATTCCGTGAGGATGAGCAGGGCATCGGCGCCTTGAGCAGCTTCGTAGGACGCGTTGACGAACTTTACGGTGGAGTTCATGACCTCCTGAGTGCGCTCCATGGCGGCAGGGTCGTAGGCAGTGATCTTGCAACCCTCCTGCAGCAGAGCCTGTACGAGGAAGATTGCGGGGGACTCGCGAATGTCGTCGGTGCCGCCTTTGAAGGCGAGGCCGAGGACGCCGAGATGTTTGCCCCGAAGAGTCCAGAGAGCGCTGCGCACTTTGCGGAGAAAGCGATCACGCTGATCTTCGTTGATGCGCATAACCTCATCGAGCAGGCGGAAGTCATAACCGGATTCGCGGGCGACGGCGCGGAAAGCCATCACATCTTTGGGGAAGCAGGAGCCGCCGTAGCCGATGCCGGGATTCAAGAAGCGGGATCCGATGCGTGAGTCGGTGCCCACGCCGTGGCAAACCTGATTGACGTCGGCGCCGACCGATTCGCAAATGGTGGCGACGGCGTTGATGAAGGATATTTTCATGGCCAGGAAAGCGTTGGAGGCGTGCTTGATCAACTCCGCGCTCTTGGTGCTGGTGACGATGATGGGCGCGGGAATGGAAGCGCGGTCGGGCTGCGGGATAGCTTCGGGGCGCCGGTAGTAGCTGCCGTTGGTGAGCGGCTCATACACTTCGCGAAGCAGGCCGGCGCTGCGCTGGTTGTCGCATCCGATCACGATGCGGTCGGGGAAGAGAAAGTCGGTGACGGCGGTGCCTTCGCGCAGGAATTCAGGGTTGGAGGCGACATCGAAAGATGCGGGATCGGCGCCGCTACGCAGAATAATGCGGCGGACCCACTCACTGGTATAGACCGGCACCGTGCTCTTCTCAACGATGACTTTGTAGTCGTTGATGCCGGCGGTGATTTCGCGGGCCACGGACTCTACATAAGATAAGTCGGCCTCACCGCGATCGGTAGGCGGCGTGCCCACGGCCACAAAGATGACGGAACTGGCGCGCACGGCCTCGCCGAGATCGTCGGAGAATTGCAGAAGACGCCCGCGGTGGCGGCTTAGAAGTTCAGGCAGAAACTTCTCGTGGATGGGAATCTGGCCGTCTTTGAGGGCAGCCAGTTTGCGCTGATCATTATCCACCACGATGACTTCATGGCCGAGGTCGGCAAAGCAGGCTCCGGCAACCAATCCTACGTATCCGGAACCGACGACAGCGATGCGCATGCAAACTCCCGCGGTGAAAGTGTTGGAACAGCTTTTCCCAGCGCTTTCTACTGAAAAGGTTCGTCGAGCGCCACTTTAGCGAAGCTTTCAAACGCAGCGCAATGTTAAGCAATTCTAACATTCGCTCTGTGGGCGGGAAATTAACTTGGCTGGCGCAGCATAATTTTCGGAAGGCTGATCTACCGTTTTGGCACGATGTGCGCTTTGGGGTAGCATACCTGCCATGAATCTTGCCTTCGAGTTTGTGGCTCTGTTCAGTACCGCGTTGTTCGTGGGGGCGGCGCTTTATATCAATCTGGTGGAACACCCGGCGCGCATGGAGTGCGGGACCGCGGTGGCAGTTGCTGAGTTCATACCGAGCTACCGCCGCGCCACCCGCATGCAGGCGTCGCTCGCGATTGTGGCCTGCCTGTGTGCGTTCAGCAGTTGGTGGCTGAGCCGTGAGTTGGCCTGGCTGGTGGGAACAATACTGATTGGCTCTGTGGTTGCATTTACGCTGATTATCATGATGCCGACGAACGAGAAGCTGGTCGATCCTGAGCTGGATCGAAGCTCACAAACAGCGCACCAGTTGCTTGTGCTGTGGGCTCGCCTGCACGCTGTGCGCACCGTGTGTAGCCTGACGGCTCTACTGATTTTTCTGGTGGCCGCGATTGCTCACTTGCAGCCTCGGGGCTAACGGGCGAGCGATGCGTTCGGCGAGCTGGTTTGAATGCTTTGCTCTCCAGCAGTTACCATCTAAGTATGCCGGTCGATTCCGAAATTAGTCAGAGTCCTGCTCTCATCCGTGCGCCGCGCGGTAACGCCATCACTTGCAAAGGCTGGCAGCAGGAAGCTGCCATGCGCATGCTGATGAATAATCTGGACGCCGACGTGGCAGAGCGTCCGCAGGATCTTGTGGTTTACGGCGGAACCGGGCGAGCGGCGCGCAGTTGGGAGGCCTACCATGCCATCGTCCGCACGCTAAAGAGTCTGGAGAACGATGAGACTTTGCTGGTGCAGTCGGGTAAGCCGGTGGGGGTGTTCAAGACGCACGAGCATGCGCCGCGTGTGTTGATCGCCAACTCGAATCTGGTCGGGCATTGGTCGAACTGGGAGAAGTTTAACGAACTGGAGCGCGCCGGACTGATGATGTACGGGCAGATGACGGCAGGTTCGTGGATTTACATCGGCTCGCAGGGAATTGTTCAGGGGACTTTCGAAACTTTTTCGGCAGCCGGAGAGAAACATTTTGGTGGAGACCTCGCAGGCAAGCTGATTGTCTCCGGCGGCATGGGCGGGATGGGCGGAGCTCAGCCTTTGGCCGCAACCATGACCGGCGCGGCTTTTTTAGGAATTGACGTCGACCCCGAGCGCATCCAGAAGCGGCTGAAGACGGGCTACTGCGACATCATGGCCACGACGCTTGACGAAGCGCTGCGCATTCTGAAGGACGCCGTGCGCAAGAAAGAAAATGTTTCGGTCGGGCTGGTGGGGAATTGCGCGGATGCGATTCCGGAGTTGGCAGCGCGTGGCGTGGTGCCCGACATTCTCACCGATCAGACCTCTGCGCACGATCCGCTGAATGGGTATGTGCCGAATGGCATGACCTTGGCGGAGGCTTTCGAATTAAGAAACAAAGATCCCAAGGCTTATCAGGAGAAATCGCTGGATGCGATCGCCGCGCACGTGGAAGGCATGCTGCGCCTGCAGAAGATGGGGTCGGTGACGTTCGACTATGGCAACAACATTCGCACGTTCGCCTTTCAGCGCGGAGTGAAGAATGCCTACGATTTTCCCGGGTTTGTTCCGGCGTACATTCGACCGTTATTTTGCGAGGGACGCGGGCCGTTCCGCTGGGTGGCGTTGTCGGGTGAGGCCTCGGATATTCATGTGACGGACGATCTCGTCCTGGAATTGTTTCCGGAGAATCGCATTCTGCGGCGCTGGATTGATCTGGCTCGCAAGCGCATCAAGTTTCAGGGATTGCCGGCACGCATCTGCTGGCTGGGATATGGCGAGCGCGCGCGATTCGGCCTGGCGATGAACGATCTGGTAAAGAAAGGCAAAATCAAAGCGCCGATCGTAATCGGCCGCGATCATCTGGACTGCGGATCGGTGGCGTCTCCATTTCGCGAAACCGAGAGCATGAAGGATGGCTCGGACGCTGTGGCGGACTGGCCGCTGCTCAATGCTTTGCTAAATACGGCCGCTGGCGCGTCGTGGGTTTCGATTCACAACGGTGGGGGCGTGGGCATTGGCTATTCGCTGCACGCGGGGCAAGTCACTGTCGCTGACGGAACCGACGAAATGGCGAAGCGCATTGAGCGAGTGCTGACGACCGATCCGGGCATGGGAATCATCCGGCATGCGGACGCCGGCTACGAAGAAGCGAAAGACTTTGCCGAAAAAACGGGCGTGAAACTACCTATGCGTCCGGATATGAAGTTATCTTAGGATTCAGGCATTTCGTTTAGGTCTGGAAGCGAAACCCATGCGCAGGAATTTCTCTTCCAACGAGCGCCGCGATAAGTACGCAACCGCAATGGCAAAAACACTGCCGGCTAGAAAGCGCAGGAGCATGGCAGACAGTGGATTCCCGCGGGAGGACAGAGCTTGCAACCGCCGCGAGAGCAGGATTTCCGCCAGCCTGAATGCCAGCACATGGATCAAATACAAACCATAGCTGATGAAGCCAAGAAATTTGAGAACGGGCCGGTCAACCCAGAACTTCCACGGGCTGCTTCCGATAAACAGCATGCAGGACAAGAAACCAGCGGAGGCCAGATTGCACGCGCTGGATGAAAAAGCCGCTTTGGCCAGCGGATGTTTCAACACCAGCACAAACCACCCGCTGCCGGTCAGCACCAGTGCCAGCGCAACGTGTGACAACTGGTCGCGGTGAAACCAGGACTGGCGCAGCCAGATTGCAAGGAGAGCGCCCAGCGCCAAACCATCCAGATTAAGCCAGGTGTAGATGGCGACGAAATCCGCCGGAGAACCGTTGAGTTTGAAAGCGATAGCGCGCAACAACGGAGTAATCGCAAAGATCGTTGTCAACAAGAGCGTGAGGTGAACCGGCGGCAATCTTCGGACCATCGCCGGCCACAGCATGTAGAAGTGTTCCTCTACCGCAAGCGACCAGAGCGGGCCGTATTGCAAAGGTACTCCGAACAGAGACGTGCTGTTGGCAAGAAACAAAGTGCTCAGCAGGAAAAAACGCCACGAAATCCAGCCGCCGGCGACGAGAATGAGAAGAGTCGCATAGAACGCAGGCAGGATGCGCAGAGCCCGGCGAAAGTAAAAGCGACGGACGAACCCTTGGCGGTCTCGACCATCGATCAGGATGCCCGTGATCAGAAATCCGGAGAGCACGAAGAACAGGTTAACGCCCACCCATCCTTGCTGAGAAACAGCAAGGATGACTTTGCCGGCAGCCCCGAGTCCCTTATGTATTGGGGGAGCCATCCCGTGAAACAACAACACCAGCAGGATGGCAAGACCGCGCACCGAATCGAGTTCGGGCATGTAGGGCCGGAGCAGCGGGGATTGGAGAGTTGAGGCGTCTGTCCGAGGGGCGGTCAAGGTGCTCTCTCGCAGTTGAGGAACCACGGCGGCATATGAGGAACTGGCCTTGCCATGCGGCCGGTACCAAGGAGATTGCGGGACTCGTTCAAGGTTAGGAACCCCGCGGTATTATAGGCTGGATCACTCGACAAGCTTCTGACATTCTGAACCAGCGGGCTTAACCGGCTACTATCGCTCGAGCCCAGACAAGAAAGATTCATTCATTGCTTGTGCGTTTGCTGCTGACCAACATCGCCCAACTTCTCACGCTGCGGGCTTCATCGAGCACGCAAGGACCTCGCCGCGGGCCGAAGCTGAAAAAACTCGGCATCATTGAAGACGCGGCTGTGCTCTGCGTGGGCGGAAAGATTGTCTCAGTCGGCACGAGTAAAGATGCCCTGCGCGATCCGTGGCTGAAGAAGAATCGCAAGAAGGTTTTGGAAATTGACTGCGCTGGCCAGGTCGTTTTGCCGGGCTTCGTTGATTCTCATACACATCCGGTTTTCGTTAGTCCGCGGTTAGTGGACTTCGAGAAGCGTATCGAGGGTGCATCTTATGAAGCCATCGCGGAGGCTGGTGGAGGCATTCGATCGAGCCTCGAAGGTGTACGCCGGGCAGGGAAGCGGGTTCTGACGGCGAAAGTTCTCGCCGCATTACAAGGCATGGCGGCTCACGGTACCACGACCGTGGAAGCGAAATCAGGCTACGGGCTGACGCTGGAATCGGAACTGAAATCCCTTGAGGCGATTCGCGAGGCTGCGTCTAGCTGGCCGGGAACGGTGATTCCGACTCTTCTTGGTGCGCATGTTGTTCCACCGGAATTCCGCGAGCGTCCAGAGAAGTACGTTGAGATCGTCTGCCGGGAAATGATTCCGCGGGTGGCAAAGCGGAAACTGGCTCGCTTCGTTGACGTCTTTTGCGATCACGGAGCATTTACCGCGGAGCAGACTGAGAAGTTATTTCAATCAGCGCGAGAAAATGGACTGAGCGTGCGCGGGCACATGTGCCAGCTTAGAGAGACCTTGCTTAAGCCATTCTTGCGTTTCGATCCGGCATCGTTCGATCATATGGATCACGTGAATGACGACGACATTGCCGCGCTGGCAAAGCACGACACGATCGCTACGCTGGTTCCGGGAGCCAACTATTTTCTGGGGCTAAAGGATTATCCGCCGGCGCGCAGGTTCATTGACGCGGGCGTTCCCGTGGCGCTGGCGACGGACTACAATCCTGGCACCTCGCCGACGCTGAGCATGCCGATGGCGATGTCGCTGGCCTGCACGCATATGAAGATGTCGCCGGCGGAAGCGATCGTGGCGGCTACCATCAATGGAGCCTGGGCGCTGCGAGTGGCACAGCGTAAGGGCAGCATTGAAGCGGGAAAGGATGCGGACTTGGCACTGTTCGCGGTCCATGACTACCGCGAAATTCCCTACTGGTTCGGCGCGAACCGGTGTGCGACGACGATCATGAATGGGTCCATCTGGAGTACTGGGTAAATCAGTCCGGACCAGATGCTTCTCGCGTCCGACGGCCTCGAAACGTTTGAGCGAACTCCTCGTCATTGCTATAATCAACAACGTTCCGAATGTGGTCCTTTGATTGATTGACCTCGGTGCAGTTTCATCTCTGTTGGCAATCCTACGACCATCAGCGTGAAGCGAACGAGCCTCGTATCCGCTGCAGTGCAGCGGCTTTCGAAATGTGGCCAGGTAGCTCAGGTGGTAGAGCGCAGCCCTGAAAAGGCTGGCGTCGGCGGTTCAACTCCGTCCCTGGCCACCACATTTCAAAGCACTTGGCGGAAGTCTGGCGACAAAAGACTGGCAAAATCACCCACCGTCGATCACCCACGCCTACTGGATGAACCGTTGAGCAAAGTCCTCGTTCAGACCCATGGCGTCGATTATCTTTGCCTGAGCCTCCATGCGCTCGTCCATTCGCGAGTGCGTGTGGACCTGAGCAGGATTGAAGGATTCGCCCAACGCAGCAACTCTCGGGATAAAAGAGGCCCCGCTCTTGCGAGCGGGGCCTTTTACTTCATCGATGGCTGAGATCCTTCGCGCAAAACCAGCGCTCATAGCCTGCCCTGAGCTTGCCGAAGGGATGACAACACTCTCTTAGTACATGCCTTCCATTCCGCCGCCGCCGTGGCCGCCGCCGCCCATGGGAGCTTCTTTCTTTTCCGGAATCTCCGCGATCAGGGCTTCGGTGGTCAGCATCAGGGACGCAATCGAGCCGGCGTTGGTGAGTGCGGTGCGCACCACCTTTGTGGGATCGAGCACGCCTGCCTTGACCAGGTCTTCGTATTCGTCGGTCAGGGCGTTGAAGCCGAAGTTGGTGTCCTTGGAGTCGAGCACCTTGCCAAGCACGACCGCGCCTTCCTGGCCGGCGTTTTCGACGATCTGTCGCAAAGGCTCCTGCAGGGCGCGCTTCACGATGTTGACACCGATCTGCTCGTCCGGATCCTCCACCTTCAGCTTGTCGAGAGCCGCGCCGCAGCGTGCCAGTGCCACTCCGCCGCCGGGGACAATGCCTTCTTCCACGGCTGCGCGGGTTGCATGCATGGCATCTTCCACGCGGGCTTTCTTTTCCTTCATTTCGGTTTCGGTTGCGGCGCCGACTTTGATCACGGCTACGCCACCGACCAGCTTGGCCAACCGCTCCTGCAACTTCTCGCGGTCGTAGTCGCTGGTGGTCTTGTCGATCTGGCTGCGAATTTCTTTTACGCGGCCTTCGATCTCCGAGTGCTTGCCCTTGCCTTCGACCAGGGTGGTGTTGTCCTTGTCGATGGTGAGCTTCTTGACCTGGCCGAGATCGCTGATCTGCACGTTCTCGAGCTTGATGCCGAGGTCTTCAGTGATCGCCTTGCCACCGGTGAGGATGGCGATATCCTGCAGCATTGCCTTGCGGCGATCGCCGAAGCCCGGAGCCTTGACGGCCGCGACTTGCAGCGTTCCACGCAGTTTGTTGACGACGAGAGTTGCCAGCGCCTCGCCTTCAACGTCTTCGGCGATGATCAGCAGCGGCTTGCCGCTCTTGGCAATCTGCTCGAGCAGCGGGAGAAGATCTTTCATGGAGCTGATCTTCTTCTCGTTGATCAGGATGTAGCAGTTCTCGAGGGCAACTTCCATGCGCTCGGGATCGGTGACGAAGTAAGGAGAGAGGTAGCCGCGGTCGAACTGCATACCCTCGACCACTTCCAACTGCGTCTCGAGAGTCTTCGACTCTTCGACCGTGATGACGCCATCCTTGCCGACCTTCTTCATCGCTTCGGCAATGATGTGTCCAATGGTCTCATCATTGTTGGCGCTGATGGTGCCGACCTGGGCAATCATCTCGCCGCTGACGGGCTTCGAGAACTTATCGAGTTCGCCCTTGCCGCGTTCGCCAGTCTTCTTGTCGAAAGCTCCGCAGACGAGTGAGACAGCCTTCTCGATGCCGCGCTTCAGGGCCATCGGATTCGCGCCCGCAGCCACAGTCTTCACGCCCTCACGAAAGATGCCTTGCGCGAGAACGGTTGCGGTGGTGGTGCCGTCGCCGGCAACGTCCGAGGTCTTCGAAGCTACTTCGCGAACCATCTGGGCGCCCATGTTCTCGAGGCCGTCCTTCAGTTCGATTTCTTTGGCTACGGTAACGCCGTCTTTGGTGATGGTCGGCGAACCGAACTTCTTCTCAATTACAACGTTGCGGCCCTTGGGGCCGAGTGTGACTTTGACTGCGTCGGCCAGAAGATTCACGCCGCGCAGGATGGCCTGCCGGGACTCTTCGCCGTGTACGATTTGCTTTGCCATTTTTTTTCTCCTTAAATAAGTTCTTGGTTTTTGGCTCTCAGTTCTCAGTTAGGGCGTGAGCTGAGAGTGCGGATAAGGTTGAGATCCTTCGGGCAAAGTGCGCGCTCAGGATGACAACGCTTCCGCGCTTAGGATCGCGATTTCTCGAATCTTGATCCTTGGTCTCGCGCACTTACTTCCTTGCGCCGGCAAGTTCCTTCTTGCTGCTGCTGTTTGGTGCAGCCGCGCCGGTGAGGATGCCGAGTACTTCGTCTTCCTTCATGATGATGAAGTCTTCGCCATCAATCTTGATTTCGGTGCCGGAGTACTTGCCGAACAGAATGCGGTCGTCGTCATGAACGGCGAGAGGGAAGGTTTTGCCTTCATCGTTGGTGCGGCCTTTGCCGGTTGAGACCACGATGCCCTCTTGCGGTTTATCTTTTGCGCTGTCGGGGATGATGATTCCGCCTCGGGTGGTCGAAGCTTCTTCCACGCGGCGTACCAGAATGCGATCATGCAGTGGGCTAAATTTTGCCATGGTTGCAACTCCTTTCAGGGGTTGAGTACAGGTTAGGTTACGTAAACCTATGAATTGTTTGGATTTCGGCGGGCTGCTAGCAGTCTCGCCTACTGAGTGCTAATTCTAAGATATGAGTGGGCAGTTGTCAAGGGGTTGCGCGGAGACCTGTCTTGCTGTAACGTATAAGTTACTGCCTCTTTGTGATTGAAGTCCTCCATTACGTGAGCAGAGTTGGAGTCGATCTGCTCGCAGAATGGCTGGAAGAGCTGCCGGACGACCATGCGAGGGCAAGAGTCGCAGACAGAATGGACCGGCTTGCCAGAGGAAATTTCGGAGACCACAAATCGCTTGGGCGTGGACTTTTCGAACTGCGCATCGATTGGGGTCCGGGCTATCGAATCTATTACGCCATGATCGGTCGAGCTTGTGTAGTGCTGTTTTGCGGCGGAGACAAGCGGAAGCAAGCCTCCGACATTGATCGAGCACGTGGGTATTTCAACGACTACCGGGAGAGGACGCGCATACAATGAAAGCCAAGAAGAAAGATATAACCAGCGTATCGCACGACGAATACATGATCCGCGAGCTGCGCGAGAATCCAAATTTTGCGGTCGAATATCTCAAAGTGGCCCTCGAAGACACCGAAGAACCCGGCGTGCTGCTGATCGCTTTGCGCCGTATCGCCGAAGCGCGAGGAGGCATTGCGAAAGTCGCCAAGGCCGCCGGCATCGAGCGCGAGAGCCTGTATCGCGCGCTCTCGGCAAAGGGCAATCCTCGGCTCTCGACGCTCGTAGCCGTCACCAAAGCCGTGGGGCTGAAGCTGACCGTCGAACCGGCTCCGTGATGGCGAGGTCCCATCCTTCCTAAAGAACGCGAAGGATGGGAGGCCCGCATGCAATCTCCACGGCCTAGGGAACCACGATTGCGGCTACTCTGATCCCACCGCATTTGCCGCTTTTATCGGTCTGAGTGATGTCGAAGGTGTGGACGCTCCCAGGAGGAAGGGAGGCATCCAGCTCCACCCTCAGCAGCATCGGTTGAACTCCCTTCGGAGGCAGTTTGAGCCGCAAACGGCTCGTGTGCCGGAAGGGATGTTCCAGGGCCTCAATGACCTCCTCAGCAATTTCTTCAGCCTCCAGGATAAGCCGGGCCAGGTGCCCCTGGCATTCGTAGTTGTTCTTGCTCAAACGCAGTCCCTTCAGTCCGGAGGACGCCGGCTGCAGAAAAAGATCACGGTGAGGCCCGGCCTTGAGCACTCTCAACACGGCTGGGTCTACTTGGCCTAACTGACGAACTGAGGTGACTTCCAAGACGGCCTGCGTGGGCCGGTCGGTGCGTAAGCCGGCAGCTAGGAAGCCGAATTCCCGCACGAGGGAACTGCCTGTCCGTATTTGACCGATGGGAAGAGGAACAATCGCGATATTGAGCTGCCCCTGGTATGGGAAATTGCAGATGTTTATCAGCGATGCCAGTTCGGCGTTGTTGGGAATAGGGCTGCCCGCCCCGTACCCGAGGTAGCCGCTGTTGCCGTCCGATTGTGCATCGTACACTCCCGCGCTGTTGGCAATAATGCAGCAATGGGCGGCTGTGTTGGGTGGGACTAGATCCCCCGAGGTGGGAGTCCACGTGGGGCTGAGAGAGGCCAAATAATACGCGAAACTTAAGCCATCGGTAGTCTGATAGTCGCCCGGATTTGAGACCGGATCGGCTCCCACTATGGGCTGCTGGCCAGTCCATGTAGGGTTGGAGCTCTGCATCGACGGGAGGACAAGCGAAGCTGCGGACGTGCCAGACGTGGGACTCGGGTAACACGCCCAGGCTTGTACCTTCTGGAGGGCAGCCAGATTTTTGGTGCCAGGTGGTGCAATCACGCCTTGGATCCCGACCTGAATCGTAACCGCCTCGCTGACCTGCGGTGCCACGGTGAAGTTGCCGGCCAAGGTTTTCAGAAAGATGTTTCCGTTGAGATACCATGCGTTTGAGGGGTCACACCAGTTCATGCGCTGCCCGGAGTTAGTCCAATCGCTCTGGTTGAGCGGAATCATGAATCCGTTAGCGGTCGACATTTTTTTCTCCCTTAGTGTCAGTCAGAATTTGCCTCCCGGATTCGAAAACCGCGCACACCTCGGCAACGATGGCAAATGTTCGGATGCGCTCATCTTTTCCTCTTTGCTGCCATGAGTTTTCTTCCGGGGCACGGTGCAGAGTGTACGAGTTAGTCCCTGGATGCAAGCGACATGGCGCGCCACATGACAGTTGTCGCATGATGTCGCTCGAAGAAGAGCGTTCAGACCCTTCTTCGTGCTGTACAGGTTGCACTTCGCTTCCCATGCGACAAAGCCCGACATCAGAGGAATTGCAATCAAAGTCTGCGGGCTTGGGAATAGGGGACTGCGTTTGCATCAACCGGCGCAGCGATGTTCGTTGAATAAGTGAAGGAAGGAGGGTAGAGTGTTACGCGTTCTTGCCCTGGGAAAAATTCCAACAGGGAGTTGTTGAATGGCGTCAGAAGGTCTGCGACCGAGACCGGAACCGGATGACCGGCGCGATCTGCTCGAGGGCTGGAAGGCGATTGCGGATCACCTGGGCAAGACCGAGCGTACCGTCCAACGCTGGGAGAAGAGCAAAGGGCTTCCCGTTCGACGGCTGAGGGGCGATTCAACCGAGGAACTGCCGCGTGTTTATGCCCCTAGGTCAGAGCTCGACGCGTGGTGGAACCGGCAGACTGAGTTAGAAGACGAACCCACGACAGACGCGGTGGTGCCGATCTCGGGTCTGGCCGGGACTCATCCCGACCGAGGCGTCGGCAAACCTCCTGACCGGCCCCCCCGTTTGAAGCGACTGATCGTTCTGGTCGTTACTTTCTTGCTGGGTGCGCTAGCGGCCGCGAGCCTGGTCCGCTGGTTCTGGCCTCTGATTCAAGACAAATTGTGGCCTCCCAAAGCGAAGATTGTCTTGGTCGTCAAGCCTTTTAAGAACCTGAGCGGCGACCCTTCCCAGGATTACATTTCCGCGGGATTCACCGAAGAGATGGTGAGCTGGATGGGGCAACTCCATCCTGACAGAATGGCCGTAATCCGTCTAACTCCCGCCTACGCCGGTTTCGGGCCCGAACGCTTGGGGAAAGACTTTCGAGCCGATTACATCCTTGAAGGCAGTGCGCGCCGGTTCAATGACCAGATCGCGATCGCCGTCCAGTTAACTCAGGTGAGTAACCAGGCAGTGGTGTGGGGCAACGACAGCTACAACGGCGATGTCAAAGATTTGCTGCGCATCCAGAGTGAAGTCGCGGGTGCTGTCGCCGGAGAAGTCTTGAAGCAACTGCCTCCCGAGGCTCTACCTGCTCGTCAGGTGAACCGTGACGCCTACGACTACTACTTGAAAGGGCGGTATTTCTGGAACAAGCGTACAGCGGAGAGTCTTGCCCGGGCGATTGCTCTGTTCCAGCAATCCATCCAAGTCGATCCGACCTATGCTCCGCCTTACGCCGGTTTGGCGGACTGTTATGAACTCTTAGGATCGGCGCCCTACACAGTCCTCCCTCCACGAGAGGCATTTCCCAAAGCCAGAGAGGCAGCTCGAAAGGCTTTGCAAATGGACGACAAGCTCGCCGAGGCCCACGTCTCTTTGGGCTACTACGACCTCGTGTACGAATGGCATTTCGCGGAGGCGCAGAAAGAATTCGAGAGGGCGTTGGAATTAAGGCCCGACTCCGCTACAGCCCACCAGTTTTACGCATATTATCTGACCGTCTCTGGCAAACTGGATGAGGCCATAGCGGAGAGAAAAAGGGCGGTGGAATTGGAGCCGCTCAATCCTGACCTCCGCTCTGGGGGAGGCGTATTACCAGACGAAGCAATTTGATCTCGCCATTGAGCAAAACAACAAGTCGCTCGATCTGGAACCTGGTTATGCCATAGCGTGGGTGAACATAGGCCGGGCCTATGAGCAAAAGGGAATGCACGAACAGGCGCGCAAGGCCTTCCAGAAAATCCTCGCGGTTGCGCCAGAGGACCCTGCAATTCTGGCCCTTATGGGCCATGAGTATGCCCTTTCAGGCGACAAGGACAACGCGAACAAAGTCATTGCGAAATTAAAAGCAGTATCGGCGAAGAAATATGTGCCAAGTGTGTATGTGGCATTGGTCTATACGGGACTCAACGACAAAGATATCGCGTTCCGGTGGATGGAGAAAGCATACGAAGAGCGCTGCGAGTATCTGGTTTACTTGGGCAGCGAACCGTTAGCAGATCCCCTGCGGGAAGATCCCCGTTTTGCACGGTTCCTCCAGCGCTTAGGGTTGTCGAAGTAACGGTCGCCGGGTGCCCCATCTTTGGCGTTCTTTGCCAAAGGTGGTATCCCACAGCCACTAACCCGCTTGGGATTTCGATCTTCCTCAACAGCCACGCGAAACAACAAGCATAGTCCGCAGATGCCTGGCCCTTTCTATGTTAAGCGCACCGCTTCCCGCACCCTTGAAACAACCCCATCCCAGGCGCCAAGGACAATCCACAGACTCGTGTGACATCCAACCTTGCTCCGCAACAACAATCAGTCCATTCTTGTCCCAACAAGGCAGTATTTATATCTAAGGGCATTAGAGCAGAAAACAATCTATAACTCCTGTGTTCCACATACTTTGAGACTTAAGTCGTTTAGGCGACGTATTTTGCAAACGGTTTTCCCCTAATACGATGATTTCGTTAGCGGAGGGGGATAGGGTATACCGTCTTCCGTGGTAGACAGCAGCGCCCGAAAACGCGAGCCGAAGCCTACTCGCAAGAGAATTATCCGAGATCTTCCTGCAGCAGTTGCCGCCTGGGGCCGGCGATCAGTTCGGCCATCTTTAGAAAAGTGTGCGCGGTCAGGCCGAGGGCCTGCAGGCGGGGTCGTCGTAGGTCAAAACCTTTACCGAAGAGGACACAGCGGCTCGCCAGGTAAGGCTCTCGCTTGCAAAATCGGCGAGGGTCGGGCAACCTCTTCATCATGCGAAATGAATGGCGGGGCCTAGTCGCACTCTTTTCTTTTTTATTTGTTCTAACTGCAGCAGGATGGGCACAGAGCGAACCGGGGCCGGAGGAAGGCGGGCATGAAGTGCAAATATGGACTGCGGGCGGCTATGCGGTTCCGGGCGGCACTTCGTCCACAGGAGTCTTTGATGCGGGACTGCGCTATGGGTGGGTAATTACGGGGCCGCATCTGCCGTCGATTTTGCGCGGATGCTTTGAGTACGCGGTCGATGCCGTGCCGGTGTATCTCGTTTTTCAGCCGGCAAATACTGCCTACGGCGTGGGATTCAATCCGCTGGGGCTAAAGTGGAATTTCGAGCGCCATGGACGGCTCTCTCCTTATTTTGAGTTGACCGGGGGAGTCGTGTTCACGAATAACAGCGTTCCGGCATATACGAACGATGTGAACTTCACCCCCAGCGCGGCCTTGGGCACGCACATTCTCGGCGCGGAATATAACTGGAGCGCGGAGGTGCGCTATCTGCACATCTCAAGTGCAGGGCTGGGCAATTACAATCCCGGGCTGAATACGGTTGAGGTGCGGCTGGGCTTTGGGAGATTCTGGAAGTAGAGACTGGCGTTCCCGCCAAGAGAACAAAAATCCCCACTTCTCGCAAAAAAACGCGAGAAGTGGGGCATCCGCTTCCGGAGGTGCTAATTTATGGTTACGTTTTTGGGCGCTTGGATAGCGCACGGGTTGGCGTTGAATGGAACGATCGCGCCCGGCGTCATGTTGCTGCAGACGATGATTTGTATGTTGGAGGCGAAGTTCCACGGCGTCGGCAAGGGGGTTCCATCGGCCTTACAGAAAGGCCAGACTGCCCCGGCTTGGCTTATCGAGGCTCCTGCCGGGACGCCGATGAAGTTAACTGGCTGGCCTGGCGCGGCTGCGAAGTCTTGGCACCAGGGCGCGTTTACCGGATTTATATCCATCTGTTTTCGTTTGTCTTTTTCTTTTTCGTGAGCCATTGCTGTCCCTTTCTAGATTGTTGGGGCGACATTTCTGCGTCGCGGTCCCCGTCTGGTTCGTGCTGAGCCCTCTGCAGCGTGACGCGCTGGAGTCACTTCGACTTGATCAACTGCTGATAGCCGGGCATACTCGCCAGGTTATCGAATTCGTGCGAGGTTCGAATTTTGTCGGCAGTATATCCCGCTTGCACCATCTTGGCTAGAAATTCCACGGCTAGGCTGCTTTCGCCCAAATGGTTATATACGGAGGCAGCGTCCATTAATATGTCTTTATCGTTATGACCGTATTGCAAAGCCTGACCGATATAGAGGAGAGCATTCTTGCGGTCTCCGAGTAACGAGTAATAGCTGGCCAAGCTACTAAGCGTATCCGGGTCACGGGGGTTAACCTTTAGATCTGCGGACGCCAGTTCAACGGCCTTGCGCAGCGGGGTCACGGATTGCTCTTTCTTGCCCGAGTAGGAAAGCGCATCGCCCAGATTTCCCCAAACCACGTATTGCTGAGGATCGAGTTTGGCTGCTTCCTGGTAGGCAGCAGCGGCGTCGTCGAACTTGTTCAGTCCGAAATATGCCGCCCCCAGGTTGACATATGCCTGATAGCTGGGCCGCAGAGAGATCGATTTCTTCAACGGATCGATCGCTTTTTCGTATTGCCCGTTCTGGTCGTAGATGGAGCCGACGTTCACGTAGGTCGCGTACCACTCGGGGGCAATCTGGATGGCCTTGCCATACATCTGCAGCGCTTTGTCGTATTCCTCGCGTCGACGATAGAACGTTCCGAACGAGTTGTAGCTCGAGCGACTATTGGGATGCGCTTGGACGGCTTGCTGGTAGGATTTTTCGGCTTCATCGATCTTGCCCTGGTGCTCGAGCGCCAATCCTAAGCCAAGGGCGGCTTCTTCATTGGTTGGTTCGAGACTCAGGGCAAGTTGGAATTCGGCTGCGGCATCGGAGGAACGACCAGTGCCGTCGTCGATGCTACCCAGGCAAACATGTCCGGCTGCGCCCGCGTTGCCGAGCTTCACGGCTTCATTGCAGACGCTCTGTGCCGGGGCAATCCATTGCTTTTGTTTCGCGTCAGAGTACTTGAGCCACAAACTCTCGCCTAGTACGGCTTTGGCCATTCCGAAGTTGGCATCAAGCTTCAGTGCTTCACGGGCCATGAGCCCGGCATTGTCGAGGTTTTCAATTTTGCTGTGGTCGAGCAGGTAGCCTTGCGCCTGCAGATAGTAGCGGTAGCCTGCGGCGTTGTCGGTGCCGTGGTATTTCAGCGCGGCTTCTTCTTCCGGGCGCAGCTGCAGGCGCAGAGCTTTGACCGTTCCCTCGGTCACGTTTTGTTCGACCGTGAATGCATCGGCGACGGGTACGGTCAGTGAATCGCCTCCGAGAGTGGAGCCGTTCTGCGCGTCGAGAAGAGAGTAAGTGATCTTGAGCAATTCCTCGCCCTGGGGTTCAAGGCGGAGCGACAGGCCGAGGTTGGCCCCGAACATGTGGGCAGCTTCGGGAAGGGTGGAGACGTTTTTATCCTGCAGGTTGCGGATGGGGACGACCTCGAAGGCGCGGTCCTCGGTGAGTTTGCTCAATTTGGCGGCGAGATTTTCTACCAGACCTTCTCCGAGTGCGGTGAGCTTGGCGTTGCCATCGGCGGCGGCGAAGGGAAGCACGGCTAGGATTTTGGTTTGCGGCAGCGCTCCGGCTTGGTTCTGGGAGGATGAATGGTTAACGACAGATCGCGAGAACAACCGGCGCAGCGGTCGATAGGCCAGGAGCGCAGCCACGACGACGAGAACCAGCGCCAGCGCAGCGAGAAGACGATACTGATGAAAATATCCCGGCGAGGACGGCGCGCGCTTTGGCTTGCCTCCGCGTTCAACCCGACGCAGATCTTCGAGTAGCGCGGCGGCATTGGCGTAGCGCGCATTGGGATCCTTGGCCATGGCTCGGGAGATGACGCGAGCGAGCGGTCCGGGAACATCTTTCAGCGGAGGAGGATCGACGTGGACGATGCGAGCGATGGTGGTGGCGAGACTGTTGGTCTTGAAAGGCTGCTCGCCGCCAAGCATTTCGTAGAAGACAAGTCCGATCGAGAACAGATCGGAGCGGCCGTCGTCGGGGCGCTGCAGCAGGACCTCGGGAGCCATGTAGGCGGGCGTGCCGCCGGAGGCGGTCATGGTCTCAAGGCTCTTGGTGACTTCGTTAGGATTGCTGTTCCATGCGCGGCGGGCGACTCCGAAGTCGAGAATCTTTACCCGGTCGCCGGTGGCGAGCATGATGTTCTCGGGCTTGATGTCGCCGTGAATGATGCCTTTTTCGTGGGCTGCCTGCAGTCCTTCGCAGCATTGGGTCGCGATCGAGAAAAATTCTTCGGTTGAGATCGGGCGCTGCAAGCGGTCGCGCAGGGTTTCGCCTTCGACGTACTCCATGACCAGCCAGAGTTCGCCGCCATGCTCCACTACGTCGTAAAGAGAGCCGATATTGGGATGGTTGAGGGCGGAGGAGCGCTGCGCTTCTTTGAGCAGACGCTTGCGGTCGACATCTGTGGACTTGGCGTGCGGGGCCATCCGCTTGATGGCGACAAAGCGCTTCAGCGTGGTGTCTTCCGCGCCGTAAACCTGCCCCATGCCGCCCGCGCCCAGCCTCCTGGTGATGGCGAAGCGACCGACCGTCGTGCCCGTCAGGGCATCTGCAGCAGCGTCTGCAGGGACTGCTGGAAGGGGCGTCTTAACCTCGTCTGCCATAGATAAAGTGCCCGACGGATTTTGGTAATTCTAATCTTAGTTGCAGGGGAATGCCAAAGCGATTGTGGCAGTTGTGCCGAGGGAGGCAAGAGCAGGGAGCGACGTCGGTGGTGTCCTAAATAGTGCGTCGATTGTGTTTTTGGGCTGTACCACGCTGGAGTGTCCCGTCCGAGCCTTTGAAGGTGTACACTCTCCGTCGGAGACTTACATGGAAGCCGCTCGACTTGCAGCCATATTTGTATCCATATTGGTAGCCATTTTCTGTTTGTTTATCAGTGCCTTCGATCTAAGCGGAGAACAAAGAAAAGCCAAGCGGGATAAGCGTATGGCTGAATATCGGATGGCGGCAAGACTCCTAAGATTCGACATCTGAGCGTTAGTAATGCGTTGAAAAAGGCCACGTCGTTTTTCCGATAAGGCCTTTGTTTTTGAACGGGTGAGCCGAAAACAGCTAATCCTGCTGTTCCCACGCTCCCCCTCCAATAAGCGCGCGGCCTCCACGCCACATTGCAGACGGTAAGGACGGGACGCCTCGCTGAGTTCATATGGAACTATTTCGAGCACGACTTTCCCTCCTCTTTCCTCGCTTTGGAACTGACTGAATTGTGGGAGTTTTCCTTAGCGCTTGTGGACACGACCAGCACCGCCGCCTTCTCTTGCTTCCATCCTTCGTGCCCAGCTATTCTTCTCGCCTATGTCTACGTTAGTCGAGTGTGTGCCGAATTTTTCTGAGGGGTGCGATATGGCCAAGGTCGACGCCATCGTCGACGCCATGAAGGTCGACGGAGTTTACCTGCTGGATCGCGAGATGGATGCGGACCATAACCGCAGCGTGATCACACTGGTGGGCGAGCGCGAGGCGATTCAGGAGGCGGCGATTCGCGGAGCGGGGAAGGCCGCGGAGTTAATCGACTTGAATGTTCACAAGGGGGCGCATCCACGCATGGGTGCGACCGATGTGGTGCCGTTTATTCCGATCGATGGAGTGACTATCGAAGATTGCGTGGCGATGGCGCGGCACGTAGGGCAGGAGATCTGGAAGCGCTTTCAGATTCCGGTTTATTTGTATGAGGCGGCGGCGGTTGTTCCGGAGCGGCAGAATCTGGAATACATTCGGCGCGGGCAGTTTGAGGGAATCCGTGCGGAGATCGCGACCAACGCGGCGCGTAAGCCGGATTTTGGCGAGGCGAAAGTTCATCCTACTGCGGGTGCGACAGCGGTGGGAGCACGGAAGTTTCTCATCGCTTATAACGTGTTTCTGAACACGACCGACGTCGAGATCGCGAAGAAAATTGCCAAGGCGGTGCGATTTTCGAGCGGTGGCATGCGCTTCGTGAAGGGCGCGGGATTCCTGGTGCGCGGGCAGGCGCAGGTTTCGATGAATCTGACGGATTTTGAGCAGACTCCGGTGCATCGCGTGTTCGAGATGGTGAAGCGCGAGGCGGCGCGGCACGGAGTGGTTCCGGTGTCGAGCGAGATCGTGGGGCTAATTCCGAAAAAAGCGCTGGAGCAGGCGGCCGAGTGGTTTCTGCAAGTGGAGAATTTCGATTCGTCGTTGATTCTGGAAAATCGGCTCGCCTCGGTGATGGGCGGCAAGATGGCGGTGGGAGGGCTGCGCGCGGGTGTCGAGCCTTTTGTCGAACAACTGGCGGCCCCGACGGCCACGCCTGGCGGGGGAAGCGCGGCGGCGGCTGCGGGCGCGATGGCTGCGGGATTAGCGACCATGGTGGCAACGATGTCTCGCGGAAAGAAAGCGTATCTGCAATATGAATCGCAGTTGAGCGCAGCGATCGCGCGGCTGGCGCTGTTGCGGGAAGAATTAAAGGCTGCGGTCGACGCCGACGCCGAGGCTTACGACGCTGTGATGAAAGCTTACAAGCAGGCGAAGACCGATCCTGATGGCGAGGGACTGATCGCTGCTGCGCTTAAGTTGGCCACGGGCGTTCCGCTTCGGGTAGCGGAGAAAGCGCGGGAAGTGGCAGGGATTGCGCAGAGCCTGGTTCCGATTACGAATCCAAATATGAAGTCGGATTTGACTACCTCGGAGGCACTGGCTGGCGCGGCGATTGCTGGGGCACTGGCGAATGTGGAGATCAATCTGGCGTCGCTCAAGGATGAGGCATTTGCTGCGGAAGTGCGGAAGAGAATGGAGGCGGTAAAGGCCTAATTCCTCGCGTCCACCGCAAAATAGTTTTGCCCTTGAGCGAGTGATAGCTGCGTCAACCGGGTTACTGCCTGAAGCATCACATCTCCGGCCCGCAAGAGGTGTTCCTACCATGAACCGAACCGCACTGCTATCGTTCACAATATTGTTAGTGGCGGCCGGTGCTCCGGTGTTGAGCCTGAATGGCTGCGGCGGCGGTAATAGTGTCGCCAGCCCAAGCCCGACGCCCCCCACCCCCACGCCCGCCTCGAAGATTCAACACGTCGTCATCATCTTCCAGGAGAATCGTACGCCCGACAATCTGTTTCAGGATCCCGTACTGATTCAGCGCGGCGCTGACATTCAGAATTATGGAATGAACTCGGTGGGGCAAAAAATCACGCTCGGGCAAATTAACCTCGGCACGGTGGGCACGAATCCCGATAATTACGATCTCAGCCACGCCCATAATGCTTTTCTCTCCATGTATGACGGCGGAAAGATGGACGGCGCCGACCTTATTCCTTATTCGTGCGCGGCGGGAGTCACCAATTGTGCGCCGCCGAATCCGCAATTCATGTACGTGAATCCCGCTGACGTTGCGCCTTATTTTCAGATCGCGGAGCAGTACACTTTCAACGATCGCATGTTCCAGACCAACCAGGGGCCGAGCTTTCCTGCGCACCAATTCATCATTTCGGGCACGTCGGCGCCGGCGGCGGGCAGCGATTTATTTGTGGAGGAAAATCCGGGCGACGTTACGGACGCGGGCAATAACACCGGCTGCACCGCTCCGCCTCTTGAAACCGTGAGCGTGATCAATCCTGCCGGCGTTATATCGTCGATTTATCCTTGCTTCGAACATCCCACGCTTACCGATTCGCTCGATGCCGCTAATATTTCCTGGCGCTATTACGCGCCTTCTGCGGGCTCGATTTGGACTGCGCCCAACGCGATTCAACATATGTGCGGACCAAACGCCACGCCGCCGAATGCGACCGCTTGCACGGGAGCCGATTGGACCGGGGCCTCGCCCAAGGTTGTGCTAAAGCAAAGTGAAAACAATGCCCAGATTCTCGCCGATATCGCCGACGGACAACTGGCGCAGGTGAGCTGGGTGATTCCCGATGGCAAAGATTCGGATCATGCATTGAGCAACAACGGGTGTGGGCCCTCGTGGGTCAGCCTGTTGGTGAATGCGATTGGCAATAGCCAATACTGGTCAAACACCGCAATCTTTCTTACGTGGGACGATTGGGGAGGCTGGTACGACCACGTCGCTCCGCAGATTTTGAATTCGTATGAGTATGGATTTCGCGTGCCGATGATTGTTGTTTCGCCGTATGCCAAAACAGCCACAATTTCGCATACCACTCACGACTTCGGCAGCATTCTGAAATTCATCGAGCAGACTTTTAGTTTGCCATCTTTGGGATATGCGGACTCCGTGGCGACCGATTTCTCGGATTCGTTTGATTTCACGCAGAGTCCGATTGCATTCAAAACCATCACGCCGCCGCCAGACAATGGCGCGTGTTTGAGCGATACGACTCCGGCTACCGATCCGGACGACGATTGATTCGAGGAACGGCGGTTTGCTTAATAGAAAAAGCGTGCGGCGCGGCTGAAGCCGCGCCCTTTCAAGCCGGAGCAGAGCGTGTCCTAATCTCCGGCGCTGGTGGCGGGCGTGGGCTGGGGTCTGGTTTTCGAGTTCCACCAGGACTCGAAGCCCTGGCGCAAGAGTTTGAAGATCGTCGCGCGATTTTCGGAGATTACTTTCCACCAGGCGAAGCGGCCTAGCATGGGGAAATAAATTCCGCGGAAGCACACACGCGCCAGGAAAATGTTGACGCGATATCCGAGCGGTTGATCGTCGAGCGAATTGACGGCATGCGCCAAAGCCTCGGAATCGTACGAGTGCGACCAGCCGTAGTTCACCTCGGTGTGGGCCTCGTCAATGCTCATCTTTAACGGTGTGTGAGCCATAGCGAAGGGAATGAACTGCTGCCAATGTTTGGGCCGGGTGAGTCTGCCGGCGAGTTCGAGACGTTTATACAGAGGAGTTGCCGGGAGCGGAGTGAGCAGGCCGAAGATGGGCAGGCCCGGCGGCCATGTGCGAACCTGCGCGAGGGTGCGCTCGGCCACGCCAACGGTGTCGTTATCCATGCCGAAGATGAACGAGGTGATGGCATAGACATTGCGTTGGGCGAGGCGCTCGAGCACGGCTGCGTATTCTTCGGGCTTGTTGAACCCTTTGTTCACGTCTTTGAGGTTGGTGGGATCGATCGATTCCATGCCGATGAAAATCCACTTGCCTCCCGAGGCGGCGATCAAGTCTACGAGTTCTTGATCGCGTAGCAGGTTGGCGCTGATCTGCGCCACCCAATGTACTTGAGCGCCAGCGGCGATGACGTCGCGCAGCAGAGATTTTGTGCGCTTGAGATTGATGGCGAAATTGTCGTCGATAAAGAAAACGGCGATCTGGCCGCGCTCTTGTTGGGCACGCGCTTTCAGCATCAGCAATTCATTGACCACGCTTTCGTTGGTGCGAAAGCGGATGGAGTCGCCGAAGAATCCGGTTACGGTGCAGAACTCGCAGCCGTAGGGGCAGCCGCGGCCGGATTCGACCGGCACGATGCGAAATTCTCCCCAGCCGGCGCCAATTTTCTGCAGCCATCGTTTCGCCACATGAGGGACGAGATTGAATTGCTGGAGATCGATTGTGTCCCAGGGAATGACGGGATATTGCTTGAGCGAGGGTTTCAACTCTTTGCCCGCGGCATCGAGCGGAGAGTAAACATCCTTTAATTCGCCGCGCGCGGCGTCGGCCACGATCTGCGGCCAGGTGTCGTCGGCTTCGCCTAAAGCTACGGCGTCACAATGGCGGGTGCCGCCGTCACGGCCCAGGGCTTCATCCGCCATTTCGGTGACGTGCGGGCCGCCCATCACCACGGGCACGCCCGCCGCGCGGACTGCGTCGGCCATGCGATAGGCCTTGGCGATCATGCGAGTCATGGCGCCGATCCCGACCAGATCGATTTTTTCTTCGACAACATAACGTGCAATTCCGGATTCATCCATGGGGTGAGCGTTGCCATCGATCAGCACCACCTCATGGCCGGGAGGAGTTAGGGACTGCAAGAGAAACATCCAGAGATGCGGCATGAAGTTGCGCGTGACCCCATTGTCGGGGTTGTACAAGAGAATTTTCAGAAAGGCCCTGATTTCTTCGGCAGCGATTTGTGTGGAAAGAATCTGTTACACCGATTTCTCTCGCGTCCGAGAAAAGACGTAGGAGGGTGCGGTAGCGTACGAAGGCATGATACATACACTTGGGCACTGTGAATACCTAATTATGAGAACGAAGGTACGCAGCCTGTCCCAAAGTGGTCACGGGCTAGCACTTTCGTATTTGGCCCGAGGTGAGGCGTCAGGCTTAGAATGAATAGAAGAGCCTCAGCTAACGGGAAGGCCAGAATTCGCATCAAAACTAGCAAGACTCTGGCAATTTTTCGTTCAAGCGATGGGAGTCGTATGATGAGTCTCATGATTATGAGAAATTCGGGCTTGGAGATGTTCGTGAGGATTGAGAGGCTATGAAAACTTTCGTTTCTGTAGTTCTGTTGTTGCTTGCAGTGGGCGCAGCGTCGGCCATGCCGCTGAATTCCTCGGCGCGCGCCGTGGTTCCCGCCGATCTGCAACAATTGATTTCCGTGGATTATCGCGCCCTGAGAGACTCGCCGACCGCCAGCGCTTTAAAAGTGCAACTCATGGATTCGCAAGATAATCTTAAACAGTTCGAGGGCGCGCTGAAGGGTGTGGGCATCAATCCCGACAAAGATATCGACACGCTGGCGTTGCCCTCGTTTCGTACCGCGAAGCAGGGAATCAAGACCATTGGCATCGCCAGCGGTCCGTTCGACATGAAGCTGGTACTGAAGAAGCTGACGCTGGCGAAGATCAAGCCTACGAAGTATAAGATGGCGAGCCTCTATCCCATGGATGGCGGCTTCATGATGACTTTTCTGGACGATAGTACGCTGCTGTTTGGAGAGCCCTCGGCTGTGAAACTCGGCCTCGATACGCGTAATGGGGAGATCCTGAACGTGGATACGAATTCGACCATTGCCGACATGATGTCGAGCGTGGACTCGTCGCCGTTCTGGAGCATCCTCGACCAGATGGGCACCCAGAATATGATCCGCTCGGCCCTGGGAGATGCCGCCAAAATCGCCGATTACGAGACGGTGAAGAAACGCATTCTCGGTTCTTACTACACGATGGATTTCACCAGCGGCGTGAACTTCGATCTAACGGTGGTCACTTCGGATTCTGTGACCGCCGGCACGCTATCGGTGGTGATGAAGGCTGCCATCATGTACAAGAAGACTAGCGCCTCGGCGATTGAAAAAGCGGCGATGGACAAGGCGACGGTCGATTCCGACGGGCAGAAGTTTATGGTGCACTTCAAGGATAGCGACGCGCAGTTCCAGTCGCTGATGCATTCGCCACTATTTGCTGCGCTTTCGCACTAAGGACCATTTACGCCACGGAGGCACCGAGAAAAACCCAGGCCTCGGTGCTTTGTTCTTTCGTGGGAATAACGCTGAAAATTAAGAACTAGAAAACCATGCCGGTTCTTAGCGCAGGCAAGTGCACGGGTCCTTCGCTTCTCTCAGGATGACACTTTGGCGGGGGATGATTTTCTTGCGGCGCGCTTTTCGCGGGCCCAACCTTCCTTAACAATCTGACGGCCCCGGCCGATGGCGAGTGCATCTTTGGGAACATTTTCTGTGATGCAGGAGGCTGCTCCCACGTATGCACCTTTGCCTATGCGCACGGGGGCTACCAGAGTGCTGTCGCTGCCGATGAAGACTCCGTCTTCTATTACGGTGGTGTGTTTGTTTACCCCATCGTAGTTGCAGGTGATGGTGCCTGCGCCGATGTTCACGCCTGCGCCGATCTCGGCGTCACCGAGATAGGTGAGATGGTTGGCCTTCGAGCCTTTGCCCAGCTTGATTTTCTTGGTCTCGACGAAGTTGCCCACGTGCGCGCCCTCACCGATCTCGCTGCCGGGGCGCAGATGAGAGTAGGGGCCAAGCAGGGCTCCGGCGGCGACACGGGCGTCATCGAGAATGCATCCGGGACGAATCAGAACGTCATCGGCAATTTCGGAATCGCGAATCACGGAGTAGGAGCGAATGCGGCAGCCTGAGCCGATTTTCGACTTGCCTAAGATTTGCACGAAGGGTTCGATGACGGTGTCGGCGGCGATTTCGACGTCGCTATCGATGACGCAGGTGGCGGGATAGAAAATCGTTACGCCTTCGGCCATTAGCTGGCGGCACTTCGACATGCGAATCTGTTCGTCGATGATTGCGAGTTCGGCGCGGGTGTTGGCGCCAAGAATTTCGGCGGAGTTTTCAGTCTTCCAGGCGACCACGCGCAGCCGGGCTGTGCGCAGAACTTCGGCCATGTCGGTAAGGTAATACTCGCCGTGCGGATTTGCGGTCGAGAGTTTTTCGATATTCAGAAACAACTGCGGTACTGCGAAGGCATAAAATCCGGCGTTGATCTCATGGATCTTTTTCTGCGCGGGGCTGGCGGATTTTTCTTCCACGATGGCTTGCACTTCGGCACTACTCGGGGCTTTACGAATCACACGGCCGTAGCCGGTGGGTGGTTCCAGGTCGGCGCTGAGCAAGGTCATCGCGGCGTGCTCGTCGAGATGAAAGTTCAGCAGTTTCGCGATGGTCTGCGGCGTGATCTGCGGAGCGTCGCCGGATAGAACGATGA
Source organism: uncultured Acidobacteriaceae bacterium (assembly GCA_963789875.1). Taxonomy (GTDB): domain Bacteria; phylum Acidobacteriota; class Terriglobia; order Terriglobales; family Acidobacteriaceae; genus Sulfotelmatobacter. Next base: position 1,034,392 of record CAWBMI010000006.1, read on the forward strand.
CATGGTCATAGGCGGAGAGAGCTTTGCGAGCGACCATCAGAGCATGGCCGGTGCCGCGCTGCTCGGCCTGCGGCACGAAATTGACTCCGGTGTGGGCGACGGCAGCGCGCACGCGATCCGCCTCGTGGCCAATGATGGCGAAAACATCCGAGGCTGGAACCACACGCGTGGCGGCGGCGATAACGTGCGCCAGCAGTGCCTTGCCGCCTACTTCGTGCAGAACTTTCGGTAGCTGCGATTTGAGGCGCGTACCTTTCCCGGCGGCCATGATTGCCACGGCGACTTTGGGCGACGACTGGAGGGGAGTTCTTGGAGAAGATGCGTTCGTGGATTTCTTCATTCGCCCCACTATACCTTGGCCCTTGGAACCTGCAAAAGAGTACCGCCGGTGAAAGCTGACCTCAGGCGCTGAAGCGCGGACACATTCTAGACGACTAACGGCACGACTGAACGTCGTACCCTTCCCGATCTCGCACGAATCAGAGTTTTTCCGCGACCTGCTAGAGTCCCAAGCCGCCATCGACGGCGAGAATCTGGCCGGTAATGAACTGCGGTGCAGTGGCGAAGAACAGTACGGCGGCGGCAATTTCTTCGGCGCTCCCGTTGCGCAGCATGGGAGTCTGTTTCGCCATTCGCCTCATAAAACTGGCGGCGGATTTCTCGCCGAGATCAATCATGCCGGGAGCGACGGCATTGACGGCGATCTCGGGAGCTAAAGCTTTTGCCATGACTTTCGTCAGCATGTGCAAGGCGGCTTTCGAGGAGCAGTAGTGAGCGTGCGTGGCCCAGGGGCGCAGGCCGCCGAGCGAGCCCATGTGGATGATTTTTGCCTCGATCTTTTCTGCTCGCTGCGCGCCGGTGCGTTTGCGGCGCATCCACTTCAAGGCTTCACGCGAGACCAGAAAAGGTCCGCGAGTGTTGGAGGCGAAGATGGCGTCCCACTCACGCACGGTGAGGCGCTCGAACTCGACCGTGGCATAATTGGCGGCGTTGTTAACCAGGATGTCAATGCGGCCCAGTTCGCGTCCGGCCTCTTGCATCATGGATTTGACGCTGGCTTCATCGGTGATGTCGCAGTGCAGAGCAAAAGCGCGGACGCCGACGCTGGCCAGGTCGACGACCGTGCGCTGGGCGTCGCGGGCAGAATCGCGAAAGGTGATGGCGACATCGGCGCCGGCCTGCGCGAGGGCGAGGGCGGAGGCGCGTCCCAGGCGGCGCGCGGCGCCGGTGATGAGGCAGGCCTTTCCCCGCAGGGGCTTGTAATCGGGTGAAACCATTTTCGGATTCTACTCCTGCCTCGGGAAGCGCTGATCGTGAGAAAGCGTTTACCCTGCTTTTCTCTTGCCAGACGGTGGAGCAGTGGGGTTAAAATCGCGGCGTGCCAGAGTCCCGCCAAGTCGTGATCTATTCGCGCCGGGGCTGTCACCTGTGCGAGGTGGTGAAGGAAAGCCTCGCCAAACTGGCGCGCCGCGGCGGTTTCAGTTGGCAGGAAGTGGATGTAGATAGCGACAGCGAATTGCGCCGTCAGTTCAATGATGAAGTGCCCGTCGTCTTCATCGACGGGCGTAAGGCTTTCAAGTACCGCATGGACGAGCGTGAGTTTCTGCGCAAGCTGGCGAGTTGAAACGTTGCCGAGACATTTCTTCGGCCGTGCCGGTAAAGTTGACGAACGTGCAGAAGGTACTTCGGGCGCCAAAGCGACGTTTCCTTTGGCGCGGATTTAACGGCACGACTGAAGCCGTGCCCTTCCCGAACCCAGGCCAGGCTACGGAAAGCGCACATCCAAACTATAGATTTCTTGCGTGCTGCGGTCACGCATCAGCAGCGGGGAATTGTCGGGAGCAAGGCCTACCCAGAACTCCCAAGGGTCGAAGCCGCGGGGGATTTCTTTCACGCTGAAGAGTCGTTCGACTTTTCCGCCGGGGACGCTGATCCGCACCATGTCGTCGATTTTGTCGGAGTAGTCTTCCGCGTAGAGGTACTTGCCGTCTCGCGACCAGTTCTCGAAGGCGAAGCGCGACTGGGCTAGCTGGGACCAGGTTCTCTTTTCGACGTTGTACAGCATCAGCCGGGCCGAGTCGGCGGAGAGCGCTGAAATGTAGCGTCCATCGGGCGACGCGCGCGGACTGAAAAGATTTTCCGAGCCGGGCACATCCGAAATTTGCCCGGTTTTCAAATCGGCCAGATGAATGTTGGGGCCTGAAGCGGAACCGTACTCGAGCCACGGCATGCCGCCGAAAAGGATTGCATCGCTATTCGGCATCCACGTGGGATCGCCCTGATTGCGGTCGCCCGCGGTTATTTCCCTTGCGTAGCCGCCTGTTGCTGAGATTACGAAAATCTTCCACGGCTTTCCGGGACTGGAGGCCATGAAGGCGATCTGGGTTCCGTCCAGCGACCAGCGCGGCATGTGTGCCTGCATCGGCGCATAAGTAAGTTGGATGCGCGAAGTGCCATCGGGCTTACTCCGCCACAGTGTGAGTTCGGGATGGGCTACGTAAACGATCGAGTCGCCGCTGGGCAAAATATCCGCCTCGCCCGCCGAAACTCCCGCAAGGTCAACCGAAAACTGCTGCGACCGGCCTTGTAAGCGGATCAGGTCGAAGCGGCGCTGCTGGCCGAGTACAAAAACTTTCTTGCCATCCAAACTCGGCGTCGGATTACTGAACATCAGTGGTCCTACTGTGAGCTGCGTAGGTTCTGTCGCAGCTTTGCGAAGAAACGATGCGCGCTCGCGAAGAGCCCAAATGTTCTGCGCGTGGTCGCGGGTGGACTCAAAGAGAAAGTAATCGCCTTGAGGCGTCCAGGCTTCACTCGATTCCTGGGCTGGCTTGTTCCAATCAGGCAGCACTTGATGCAGGCCTTTGCCATCGGCCGAAACTTCCCAGATCGATGAGGTACGCAGTGCGGTATCGCGAATGGTAAAACGCAGCCGATGGCCGTCTGGAGAAAATCGCGGCGCGAAGGCAACACCCGGGAGGCTCACGAGGTCTCGAATGCCGGAACCATCGGCATTGCATTGATATAGAGTCGATTGCCGTGCAAAAACGATATGCTGGCCATCCGGCGTCCAGGTGGCGGCGTGGGCTACGATATTTCCGACGGGACGCAGCGATCCGGCCGGAACCGGCAAAATCCAGACCGGCCATTCCGTCTCCGAACCCTCGGCCATGCCTTTCACCAACAATTCAGAACGCGCGGGATGAAAATCATAGATGTCGGCGCTCGGCAGCGAGATGGGCACAGGCGCGGTTTCTCCGCCGGAGGTGGAAGTTTGCATGAGTACCGAGTGGCCGCTCAGATGTTCAGAAAAATACAAGCGGGTCCCATCGGTGACGAGCGAGCGCTTGGATGCGCCGTCGTTGGTAAGCTGCAGCAACGACGTGACTAGCGGAGCAGGCTCGGGCGATCGCAGGAATATGGCGAAGACAAGAGCGAGGATTGCGGCGGCTGACACGAGGGCGACCGTGAGCCAAGTTCTGTTGATTGTTTTGGATTTCGGCTCGGTGGTTGCGGCAGCGGTGGCGAATAGCGCCCGGAGTCTTTCTTTGGAATCCGGCGCCGCGGGTCTGGCGGCAGTTCCTGTGGAGCGCGTTTGTCCGGCTTCGATCTCGCGGCGCAGGCGCTGAAGATCGACGCGCATCTCGGCCGCGCTCTGGTAGCGATGCTTGGGATCTTTCTCGAGCGCCTTGATGATAATGCGTTCCAGCTCCGGCGGAGTTGCGGGATTAAAACGCAGAGGCCATACGGGGACGCTGTGAATGAGCGAATCGAAAAATGCGGCAGTGGTCTGGCCTTGAAAAGGCAGGACGCCGGTCGACATCTCATAAAGGACGACGCCGAAAGAAAAAAGATCGGTGCGAGGGTCGAGCGGCTGGCCGAGAGCCTGCTCCGGCGACATATAGGGGATGGTTCCGAGGGCTGCGCCGGGTCGAACTGGCTCGTTCGGCGAATAAGTTAAGCCGCCAAAGGTCTCGCCGCTGGCGCTGGGTTCGTCGCCCTGCGTGAGCTTGGCCAGGCCAAAGTCGAGAATCTTGGCGCTGCCGCGTTTGGTGACAAAAATATTATTGGGATTGATGTCACGATGAATAATGCCGTGGGTGTGGGCGGCGTCGAGCGCATCGGCGATCTCGATGGCTAGTGAGAGCAGGGCTCCGATTTCCAGAGGACGCCCGGCGATGCGGTTTTTAAGTGGCAGGCCATCGAGGAACTCCATGGCGATGAAAGTTTCGCCGGCCTGACCACCGATATCGTGAATAGTGCAGATGTTGGGATGGTTCAGCGAGGACGCTGCTTGGGCTTCGAGCTGAAAACGAGAGAGGCGCTGAGGGTCTTCGGCAAAGGAATCGGGCAAGAATTTCAGTGCGACGAAGCGATGCAGCCGCGTGTCTTCCGCTTTGTAGACCACACCCATGCCGCCGCCACCGAGCTTTTCGATGACGCGGTAACGTGAAATTATCCGCCCAATCACTGGAGAGAAATCGTACGTTGCCCTATCGGGCAAGTCAATCGGGGGGCAACTTGGTTGTTCTTCCTTGATGCCGATTCCATAATGTAAACAAACTAAAAGGCTGGCGATGACCGTAACCCTCAATTTAAAGCCGGAACTTGAGGCTGGATTGTTTTCGCAGGCCCAAGCCTGCGGAATGACTGTGGAAGAATTTCTCGTTTCCCTGGTGGAGGGCGCTATGCTTCCGATTTGGAAGAACTCCTTGTCGGTTGAGAAACGAGCGGCGGCATTTGAGGCTTGGTCAGCCAGCCACCGGCCCACAACTCCCTTGTCCGACCACGCGGTTAGCCGCGAGGGAATGTATGAAGGCTGCGACTGCTGATGCGGGTCCTGGTTGACACGAATATTCTGCTCCGCAGCGCCCAACCGAGTCACCCTCTTTGCTCCCAAGCCACGCAAGCGGTGTCGAGGCTGATCCGCCGAAGGACGCCGTGTTCTTCTGTTCCCAAAACATCGGTGAATTCTGGAACGTGGCGACGCGTCCCGCCGGTTTGAATGGGCTCAGGCTCTCGCAGGAGGAAGCGCTGCAGGAGGGGAGCAGCATTGAGAAGCTGTTAACTCTACTGCCGGACATCCCCGCGATTTATGCGGCGTGGAAGGAGGTCGTTAAAGACGGTAAAGTGCAAGGCGTCAAAGTTTACGACGCCCGATTGGTCGCCATTATGAAGGTCTATGCGGTTGAAAGCCTTCTCACCCTCAATGCGGCAGATTTCACCCGCTACAGCGGCATCACAGCGATTTATCCCTCGTCCATGCTCTTCTAGCCGGTCTTGCCCTGCCTCCGCCAAGACCGAGATGTATCGGCTACAATCATCCCGCCATGTTGCGCACGCAGCTTCTCGCCGATCCCGATGGGCTGTTTCTGCACGATCTTGTCTTAGCTTCTTGCCGCAAGCATTCCGAAAAAATCGCGATCGTGGACAGCTCCTGTGGACGGCGCCTTACCTATGCGGAATACGGAGAGTTTGTAGTAGCGCTGGCTCGCGGACTGGTTGCTGCCGGTCTGCGGCCGGGTGAAGTACTGGCCATCTTTCTCTCTAATTCGTGGGAGTTCTGCGCCGCTTATCATGCGACCACGCTGGCCGCTGGAATTCCTACCCTGCTGAATCCTTCCTATCGCGAACGCGAAGTTTGTTATCAGCTGGGGAATTCGGGTGCGGTGATGCTGATCACCGACCGAACCTATATCGAAGGCATGAATCTTGCGGGCCTGCCGAACTTGCGGCGAGTGTATTGCACACGAGAGCAGGGAAGCGGAGCCGAAGCGTTTTCGGATTTGTTGAATCCGGTGAACACGAGTCTGCCGCGTCCCGATGGAGGCAGCAAAGATGTTTTGGCGGCGCTGCCTTACTCCAGCGGCACCACGGGTCTGCCCAAAGGCGTGATGCTTTCGCATCACAACCTGGTCGCCAATGTGTATCAACTGTTGGGGCTGCATGCGACTGCGCTAAGCTGCGATGACACTATTCTTTGCTTCCTGCCGCTCTATCACATTTACGGTTTGAATGTGATGTTGAACCCGGCGCTGATTCTGGGCGCGACGCTGGTAGTGATGCCTCGCTTCGGCGTTCCCCAGCTCACCCAACTGCTCACGATAGAAGGGATCACGATGATGCCGCTGGTTCCTCCGGCGATGAATGCGCTATGCCAGGCGGCCGAGGCCGGGCAGTTTCCAAAGCATCACAAGCTGCAGTGGGTTAAGTCGGGGGCCGCGCCTCTGGCGCCGGATCTACCGCGAAGGTTTACCGAATTAACCGGGATTCCGGTGTGCCAGGGATATGGCATGACGGAGGCTTCGCCTGTAACGCATGTTGGTTATCTGGAGCCAGAATTGTACCGGCCGGATTCGATTGGACATCCTCTGGCGCAGACCGAGTGCCGCGTGATCGGGCAAGCAGATCCAGAGATTTCCGCGGGGAGCACTCCCGAGGTCGCAGAAGGCGAGCCGGGAGAGTTGGTGATGCGGGGTCCGCAATTCATGAAGGGTTATTGGAAGGAGCCGGATGCGACGGCGGCGGCCTTGCGCGACGGCTGGTTCTGGTCGGGAGACATTGTCACAAGAGATCGCGAGGGATTTTACCGCGTGGTCGATCGGCGCAAAGAAATGATCAAGTACAAAGGCTTCCCGGTGGCGCCGGCGGAGGTGGAGGCGGTTTTGCTGGAACATCCGGCGGTACGGGAGTGCGGAGTGGTGGGGCGTCCCGATGCGGCGGCGGGTGAGATTCCGGTGGCGTTCATCGCGTTGCGCGACGGATTTGTTACTTGTAAGAAGATGGAAGACGAGTTGTGCGCCTTCGTTGCGGAGCGCCTCACCAGCTACAAGCAGCCCCGGGAGGTGCGTTTTGTGGACGTCGTGCCCAAGACGGCGTCAGGAAAAATTTTACGTCGCGAGCTGCGACAGTTGATTCGTTAGGGACCTAAGTTTTTCCGAGGAGGACCTAGAAGTGACAGGAATTTGACAATTCTCTGACAATCTAGCCTTTGTCACATTTCACACTGATCCTCGCGCAGATGCGGTTCTCGCAGGCCGTTTCAGGCGCTCTCAAAGTCGTACTCTCAGGAGGATCTTGTGAAGTTATTTGACAAAGTCAAAAACTGCCTTACCCTCATTTTTCTGGTTGCAGCCTGCGGTGTCAGTGCCGGTGCCCAGGAGAATTTTCTTAATCCCGGAACTATCAGCGTGGTTGCCTCCACGGTTCCCTCGAACGGCGATATTAATCCTTATGGAATGGCGCGCGTCCCTCAGAGCAAGAATGCTCTGGTCGAGGGAGACATTCTGGTCAGCAACTTCAACAGCAGTGCGAACCTTCAAGGCACTGGAACGACGATTGTGCAGATTTCCCCGCAAGGGGCCGTCAGCCTGTTTGCGCAGATTGATGCCAACACGTTACCCGGTCCCTGCCCAGGCGGCATCGGCTTGACCACAGCTTTGTCCGTGCTGCGCAGCGGATGGGTGATTGTGGGTAGCCTGCCGACCACCGATGGAATGTCAGATACGGCGCAGGCAGGATGCCTCCTGGTGCTCGACAGCAGCGGGAATGTTGTCGAGACCATTTACGGTTCGCTGATCAATGGTCCGTGGGATATGACCGCGATCGATGCCGGAAGCAGCGCGACCTTATTCGTAACCAACGTGCTGAACGGCACCGTCGCCGCCGGAGGCAACGTAGTCCATGGGGGGACGGTCGTGCGCCTCACGTTGGATGGACTGAATACTTCCATGCCGAGTTTGCAGTCGATGACCGTGATCGGATCCGGCTTTCCGGAACGGACCGATCCCGCGGCATTGGTGATTGGGCCTACCGGCGTGGGTCTAAGCCCGAACTCCGGTTTGCTCTACGTGGCTGATAGTCTCAGCAACCGCGTGGCCGCGATTCCGAATCCAGTGTTTCGGGTTACCTCTGCGGGCATTGGAGCAACGGTCACGCAGGGCGGTTCGCTGGTTGATCCTCTTGGTCTTGCAGTTTCCGCAGGCGGCAATATCCTCACCGTGAACGGCGCCAACGGCTTTCTGGTCACGACCACGGCGAACGGGATTCAGGTCGGCAAGAAGCTGCTCGATAGTAGTGGCACGCCTCCCGGAAATGGCGCGTTGTTCGGGCTGGTGCCCGTGGCGGGTCAGGGCCTCTATTACGTGGATGACGCTACGAACACTCTGAACTTGTTCAACTAAAGTTTGCCGAGCGTGTTCGAGGCTGTCGCCTTAAATGCGTTCCGCTCACCCTCCGCTGATCCTGACGGAGGGTGGATTTTTTGTGCGGCCGACCAGCAAATCGTAACCACAGAGGAGCGCAGGGTAAATCTGTGATCTGATCTGATCTTTCCTCTGTCTTCCTCTCTCCCTTCGCTGTTGCTGATTTTGGAAAGCGATCCGCCAGATTCGTTTATTCGAAGCGCATGCTCGTCGTTCTGCGGGTAAACTTCCTGTAGTATCTCCGCCCCATGCTCCGAATCATATTGTTGTTCCTGCGCCGCTTGTGGCTGCCTCTGGTTGTATTCGCTGGATTCAGCCTGGTGTGTGTGACGGTCTACCGTCACCTGGAGTGGATCAGCTGGCAGGATGCTTTGTTCTGGATGGTTCAGCCGCACGCCATCGATGCCAAGCGCGTGCATAATTCGACCAAGCTTTTCTCGCTCTTTGTGTACGGTGGGGTGTTTGCGTTTCAGTTGTGGGTGGCGGAGCGCGTGGCCGTTACCATCTTCAACCGGCAAGGGATGGAGGCGTGGAGGACTATGGTAAACGACGTCAGCATCGATAGAATGCGAGATCACTTCATCATCTGCGGCTACGGTCAGGTGGGACGTACCGTTGTGGATCAATTGAATCGCCTTGAAATTCCATTTGTGCTCATCGAGACCAATGAAGGGCTCTGCCGCGAGCTACTGAAAGAAAAAGTGCTTGCGATCCAGGGAGACGCGAAGAGGCATGATGTCCTGCAATCGGCCGGCATCGAGCGCGCCCGCGGGGTTTGCATTGTGATTGACAATGACGCCGATAATCTCTACATCACAGTGACCGCGAAGTCGCTTAACCCGAAGGCGCGCATCATTACGCGGGCTGGGCAATCGCGCTACGCGCAGGCTATGCGTAACTCCGGCGCGGACGAAGTGATCATTCCAGAATACGAAGGCGGATTAATGACGGGACGCATGATCGCGAAGTTCTATCCCGGGGCGCATCCGAATCTGGAGTAAGAGAGAAGCTACTTTGCGGCGTTGCTGGATTCAGGGAGTTTCTTCGCGCTCAGGAAGTTCCAAATGGCTTCGTTGGCGTTCAGCGCGTTACTGACCTTGCCCACTTCTTTTTCGATCATGTATTGCTCACCGCCGGGCCAGGTGTCGCCGCCATCTTTCAACGCATAAAGTATTACTTGAGCATTATCGTGGCAGCCATTAAATGTAAATGTTTTAGTTTCTTTCCACTTTGGGTCTGATGACGGCAGTTTGCCTTGCTGCGGCTTTTCTTCGCAGTGGTCGAAGCGGGCCCAGGCTTTCACGCTCTCTTCGGCGGAGAGAATGTGGAATTGTCCAGGTTTGTAGCTGCCCCCGTTGTAGGAAACGATTGGGTTTTCGGTGCCATCGATGAAAAGCGCGGGAATAGGGCGCGAGGGCAGGCAGATCATCGTTTTCGGCATATCGGCCGCCACTGGAGCAATCGCCGCCACGCGGTCGGCCATGCTGCAGCCCACGCGCATCGCCATAAATCCGCCGTCGCCCAATCCCGTGGCGTAGATGCGGTGCGAATCGACGGAATATTTCAGGGCGAGTTGATCCAGCATCTGATTCAGAAAAGCCACATCATCGGCCGGTTGGGACCGGTTCTTTGTGTCTGTATCTTCGGGATTTTGCCCGCCCCGTCTGCCGCCGGGGTAACCGCCGCCACTTCCTCCAGGATAACCGCCACCACCGGGATAACCGCCGCCGCCGCCCCAACCGCCGCGCCGACCAGAACCCGGCCTCGGCCCCAGTGCCGACGACTGCTCCGCACGCACTCCAATATTCCACCGTCCGCGCGTGGCGTTGGGATATACGGCAATGACCCCATCTTTGTCGGCCAGTTGATTAAATAGAGTGAGCTGTGCCATGTCTTCAGCGGTCTGGTTTTGACCATGAAGAAGAATCACTACCGGATAGCGCTTTTGCGCGTCATAACCCTGCGGCAAATGCACGAGGAAGCTGCGGGATATGTCATCGACGTCGATTTTTTCCTGCACGTCTTTCGCCGGCGCGTTTCTTGAAGGAGTTTCGTTGTCTTTCTGCTGGCCCCGCAAATGGCCCGCAAACAGGAAACTTGCGAGGCAGGCGACGGATACTATTCCTCGTCCAGTGGCATGTCGCCGAGGCAGACTCATCCTAGTGTCTCCAATCGAATCCTAACTCATCTGCGCGTAAGAACGTTCAGTCTGCTTGGCGGGTTGCTACAGCGGCGAGAGAGTTTTGCAAAGTTTTGTAAGCGGGTGGAAAGTTCGAGGCTGAAGTTTTCGGCACATTTTGCGTCTAGGGTCGGGACCGTATAACGATTTTCCCGCGTAGTGGAGAAATTTCATTCCCATCTACCTCCAGTTGTGTCTCAGAGGCTCCGCGTAAGCTTCTTAACACAAAAGACATATGCAATATAGCGGGGCAATGGTCCCCATGTTGCATTCCTATACCCGTGGTCGATTGGAGAGGAACCATACACTCGATTCATCCAAGGAGGCACTGAGATTCTATGAAGCGAAATAATTTTTTCACGGTTCATTGGCTCGCATTGTTGACTTTTGTCGGAGTTCTATTTGTCACTCCTCTGCGGGTACAGTCGCAAAATGCGGCACCGCAGGATCGCGATGACAATGTCACCCGACGTCAGTTGGCAGCTTTCGATAGTTTCTTAGACAGTCATCCTGAGGTTGCTGAACAACTTCGCAAGGATCCATCACTGGTGAATAACCAGGAGTTTGTCGAAAAACATGTCGAGTTGCAGCAGTATCTGCAGCAACATCCGGAAATTCGCGAGGAGATCAGCCAGAATCCTAATGGATTCATGCACCAGGAGCAGCGCTTCGATCGCCGCGAGGACCAAGCTGGTGATCGCGACGGGACGCGAACCGAACTAGCAAATATGGATCGTTTCATGGACAGCCATCCCGAGATCGCGGAACAGTTGCGCAAGAATCCCTCCCTGGTAGACGACAAAGATTTCATCAAAAGCCATCCTGCTTTACGGCAGTTCCTGGCCGACCATCCGGGAGTGCGCGAGGAATATAAAGAAAACCCAAATGCCTTCATGCATCATGAGGAGCGTTTTGACCGCCGCGAAGACCAACGCTTTGACCACGACGTAACGCGAGGGGAGCTGGCGAACATGGACCGTTTCCTGGACGCTCATCCGGAGATCGCAGAACGATTGCATAAAGATCCTTCACTCGTAGACAACAAACAGTTCGTTCAAAGCCACGCTGCCTTACAGCAGTTTTTAGCGGAGCATCCGGGAGTGCGCGAAGAATATAAGGAAAACCCGAACGCGTTCATGCATCAAGAAGAGCGCTTTGACCGGCGCGAAGATTTCGGTACGCGCCATGATCGGGATGTCACCGGCGGCGAACTCTCCAGCTTCAACGGGTTCCTGGAAAATCACGGCGGGATCGCCGGCGAACTCTCCAAGAATCCTTCGTTAGCTAACAATGAGGAGTATCTCGAGAACCATCCTGAGTTGAAGGACTATCTGAAAGCGCATCCGGAGGTTCACGAAGAACTGAGCGAGAATCCGGAGACATTCATGAAGTCGGCCCAGCAATTCGACAGCCACGGCCCTTCCAAGATGGCGGGTGAATCCAAGCCGCGATAGGGCTCTACCGGTCACGGACGGGGCCGCCTTCGCGGCCCCTTCCAGCTTTGAATGTTTCCGCGATTTTGCGACAGGGCACAACTGAAGGGGGTTTTCGATGGCGATTCATCTGAAGGGGAAGATGGTTTTCAGCGCAATGCTCGCGCTCCTACTGGCGTTTCCGGCGTGGGCGCACGATAAGAAAAAGCAGGCCGACCGGGTCATGATCGAGAAAATGGAGGCTGTTCCTTGCGGCGCAAAAGAGCGTGGTATGACGGGCTTGGGGAGTGTTTTTGCGTCCGTCGGCGTGACCGCCGTGAATTCCTCGGAGAAACTTTGTCCGCAGTACTTATTGCGGAGCGACGACATGGAGTATCACGTTCGCCCTTTAGATCATAAGCATCCTGTGCTGCTTCCGGTGGGCAAGGAAGGCGAATTCAAACTCACCAAGGACAAACTCGACATGCGGATTCCCGACGGTGATCGTACGATGCGCCACTATCAAGTAGTCGCGATGAAGCCGATTGATCACTCCTCTACGCCTGCAGCGGAAAACTCAAGGTTTGATTTGCCGCGCAACGATCTGCCGCGTCAGGGCTACGCCGATAAGTCGCTGGCGGACCAAAGCTACCAGGACAAGAATGCTAAACCTCCCAGCCAACCGAGCAACGGAGGTCCGCAATAAGACCCCCACGGGGTAGAGGCAGCTCAGAATGAGGGCGGTGTGGGCTCACGGTTTCACAAGCAAGCTATATTGTCCCTCAGTTAGAGGAACTACGCTCAACCGGCCCTGCCGCACCAAAGGTGAATCCGCGAACAGCTTATTCGCTTTGATCTCGGCCAGAGTCACAGGGCGGGGCAAGGGCTTGCCAACTTTGATTCTCACCTGCGGGTCCTTGGCATCCGGGGCCTCTAGCGCTACCACAGTGGCCGAGCCCACGGCGCTTTTTTCTTCGCCGGTGTGATAGATGATCAGGTGCTCGCCCGGCTTCATGGCGCGCAGGTTCTTCAGCGCCACGGGATTGGTGACGCCATCCCAGATCGTGGACTGATCGCGTTGCAAGTTGGCAAAAGAATAAACGGTCGGCTCGGTCTTGAGAAGGTAGTGCATGGGCGAGATTCTACCTCAAAGCCGTGCGGCTTGGGTTTTCCACGGCAGCGATCCATTCGGTGATTGCGACGCATTGCCGCTTTTTGCGTTCCCGCATTATGATGGGGGCATGAGTTTCTCCGAGACTATCTTCTTGTTTGTACTGGCCCTCATTGTCTTTGGGCCGAAGAAGTTGCCGGAGATTGCGCGCCAGGCGGGAAAGCTTCTGGCTGAGTTGCGGCGCGCCTCCAATGAATTCCGGTCGCAGATCGATGCCGAGATCGCGCATCTCGAAGTGCAGAAGAGTGCGGAGAAGAATCAGGGCATGGTTCCACCTACTCAGGCTCCTGCGGGTGCCGTTGCCAGTTTGAGCCAGAATCCGAGCCAGCCAAGCACTCATCAGCTCGAAGCGGCCACGCTAGCTGCGCCTACTGCGGAATCTTCAACTGCGGCAGCGAGTGTGGATTCGGCGCCAGCCTCTGCTACATCGCCCTCTTCTGCCGCCGCCGATCCTGAGACTGTGATCTCTGCTGAGACTGCTCCTGCAAATGATCTTACCTCTGCGCCTGCCTCGCAGGACTCTCATGTTTGAGCCTGCAGGTGCTTCCGCAGATGCGTCCAGGAGTGAATCCATGCCCACTATGGGGTTCCTCGATCATCTGGAGGAGCTACGCAAGCGGCTGGTTTACTCGATAGCAGCCGTGGGCGTGGGATTCTTCGCCTGTTGGTGGAAGGTGGAGAGGATCTACGATGTCATGCAGCGGCCCATCATGGACGTGCTCAGGGCGAACGGCATGTCGGAGAAACTAGTTTACCTGAACCCCACCGAACCCTTCAACCTTTACTTGAAGATTGCCGCGCTGGCCGGTCTTTTTCTTACCTCTCCGTTTGTGCTCTATCAGGTATGGATGTTCATCTCGCCTGGCTTGTATCGCAACGAGAAGCGCTATGTAGTGCCGTTCATGGTCTCGACCATCTTCCTGTTTATCACCGGCGGATATTTCGGTTATAAAATCGTCTATCCGCGGGCGCTCGAGTTTCTCATCCACTTTGGCCGGCAGTTTCAGCCCATGATCACCATCGGCGAATATACTTCACTGTTTTTGAGCATTATTCTTGGGATGGGCTTGATCTTCGAAATGCCGATTCTTATTTTCTTTCTTGCGCTGATGGGCATTGTGACTGCGGGATTTATGTGGAAGAATTTTCGTTACGCCATCCTGATTATCTTCGTGATCGCGGCCATAGTGACGCCGACACCCGACATTTTGAATATGTGCATCTTCGCCGCGCCGATGATTTTTCTTTACGTGTTCAGCGTCGGGATTGCCTATTTCGTCCATCCCAAGCAGCGCAAGGCGCGGGAGAAGGCGGCGTAAAGATGATGCGTCGCGACAAACATGCTGCGATGCTTGCGGCTTTTGATCGCGATTGCTGTAGCGCTAGCATTCACGGCCTGCGACCATGCGAAGGAAGTTTCTGAAGTCTCGGCGCAGACTCCGGCTGCGGCCCCCACCGAGGAATCGAGATCCACCAAAATCTCACTTCCGCCCGATAGCGGTCCGCCTCCTGCCTTCGATTCCCATCGCGCCATGCAATACGTGAAGGAGATCGTGGCCTTCGGCCCGCGGCCGATCGGTAGTGCAAATCACAAGAAGGTCGAAACTTATCTTCATGCGCACTTGAAAGGCGACGAGGTGGAGACGACGTATTCACCGCCGATACGCCTGAGGGGAAATTTCCCGTTCACAATGTGATCGCGAAGTTTCCTGGCAAGAAAGACGGCATCGTCGTCGTCGCCAGCCATTACGATACGAACTATCCGCTCCGAAATACTTCGTATATTGGCGCGAACGATGGCGCCTCTTCCAGCGCGCTGCTGCTTGAACTTGCCAACCAGCTTCGCGGCAAGAAGCGCGAGGGTTACAGCGTTTGGCTGGTGTGGGACGATGCAGAAGAAGCGATGAAACTCGATACCGAGGTGCCATTCCTCGACGACAGCCTTTACGGCATTCGCCACGTTGCCGAAAAATGGGAAGCTGATGGAACTCTGAAGAAGATCAGAGCTTTCATCCTTGCGGACATGATTGGCGACGCCGACCTCAACGTTGACCGCGACACGAACTCAACCGTCTGGCTCGAAGATGTGGTTTACGAGGCCGCGACGCGCCTTGGCTACCAATCGCATTTCTTTGCACGCACGCTGCCGGGAGTAAGCGACGATCACATTCCTTTCGTGAAACGGGGCGTGCCCTCGGCCGACTTGATCGACTTCGACTACGGTTACAACGATGTCTTCTGGCACACCACGCAAGATACAGTGGACAAGCTGAGCCCCAAGAGCCTGGAAATTGTCGGCAGCACGATCCTGGAAACAATTTTCATCCTCGACAAAATAAACCCGCTGCCACCGAAGTAAGGCAGAGACAAGCAAAAAGGCTTTTGCTCTTTTCCCCAATTTCGTTTCTAATCACGCGATGCTCGGAATCCCGCAAATGTAATTTGGAAGCTCTTGCTCTACTTCTGGATTCTCTTCAATGTTTTCGCGCTCGGCATGCTGGTGCTGGATCTGGTTGTCTTTCACCGGCCCGGCCGGGTACTGCGCTCGCGCGACGCGCTAGTCGAGAGCGCTTTGTGGATTGGCCTGGCCGTGGCTTTTGCTGCGGGGGTTTTTTTCTGGCAAGGGCGGCAGGTCGCTCTTGAGTTCGTCACCGGGTACGTCCTCGAACTTTCCCTGAGTGTGGACAATCTGTTTATCTTCCTCATCATCTTCCGATATTTTGCTGTGCCTGAAGCGCAACAACACCGCGTGCTTTTCTGGGGAGTTTTTGGCGCGATGCTGATGCGCGGCCTGTTCATTCTCACGGGGGTTGGCCTCATTCATCGCTTCCACTGGATTCTCTATGGCTTCGGGGCGCTGCTGATTTATAGCGGCATCAGGCTAGGACTCGCAGGCGAGCACCAGGTCGATCCCTCGAAGAATCCCGCGGTGAAGGCATTGCGCCGCCTGTTACCCGTGACGGACGACTATGCGGGAGGAAAGTTCTTTGTGCGCTGTTGGAAAGGGAATCCAGGACTCTATGCGACGCCGCTCTTTGTTGTTCTAGCAGTAATTGAAACTACTGATCTGCTGTTCGCGGTCGATTCCATTCCCGCAGTGCTCGCCATCACGCTGAACGCCTTTATCGTGTACACCTCGAACGTGTTCGCCATTCTTGGCCTGCGCTCGATGTATTTTGCCGTTTCCGGCCTGATGAAACTCTTTCGCTTTCTTCACACCGGGCTGGCCCTGATATTGATCCTGTTTGGATTGAAGATGATCACCGCGGATTATTTTCCGGTTCCGACGCTGGTGACGTTGGGTGTAGTGGGAGCGGTGCTAGCGGTTTCGGTAGTGGCTTCGCTTATCTATCCAAAAGCCGCGTGAGGGCTGTTTTCTGTGATATAGTTCCACTCCAAAGCCATCCCCAGGCTGGTTTAGTTCTCAGAGGAGTGTCCCCATGCGACCCAAAGAACTGAGGCTGTTCGTCAATGCAATCCTGTTGGTGATCGCGATTACCTGGTTTTATTCGCCGCGCGCCGCTGCAGCCGGCCCGGAACATGTCTTACATACGTTTAACATCAGCGACGGCGACACTCCTTACGGGGGAGTGGTTTTTGGCACCGACGGCAGTCTTTACGGAACTACCTTCTACGGGGGCAGCAGCACGGCCTGTAATGGTGGGTGCGGCGAGGTTTATAGACTAACGCGCGCTACCGATGGGCACTGGAAGCAGAGCACGCTCCACACGTTCAATGGCAGCGATGGCGCCCATCCCTACTCCCGTTTGGTCTTCGATACGGCGGGCAATCTTTATGGCATGACCTTCGGCGCGTACTCGGGAGGAGCGGGTGGCAACGGAAACGTATATGAGCTGTCGCCCACCGCAAACGGAGGCTGGAAGGAGACAATTCTTCATAGTTTTGCTGGCGGCAACGATGGAGCCGAGGCAAGCGGTCCCGTCGTGTTCGACGCCGCCGGTAATCTTTACGGAGCAACTTTCACAGGCGGCGCATACAACAATGGAATTGTCTTCGAACTGAGCCCAAAGCCCGGTGGCGGATGGAAGGAAACACTGCTGCATGCGTTCACTGGCGGTGACGACGGCTCGGGCCCCGGCGCCAGTTCGGTTTCCAACTTGATCTTGGACTCGACCGGAAATCTGTATGGCACAACTGCACATGGCGGTGTATCCGGGAAGGGAGTGACTTTCGAACTCTCGAACCCTTCGGGCGAGGGTTGGAAAGAAACCGTCTTGCACCAATTTACGGGTGGCCCGGACGGAGGATATCCCAATGGTCTTACCGCCGACGCGGCCGGAAATCTTTACGGTGGCACGGGTGCTGGAGGGAATCAGACGGACTGTTACGGCGGGTGCGGCGTGGTCTATCAGCTAGCTCGCAATTCCAATGGTAGCTGGCAAGAGACCGTGCTATATACCTTCAGCGGCGTGGATGGCAACGGTGTGGAATCTTTGGTTTTCGACACGACCGGCAATCTATATGGCTCGACGAATGGCGGCGGAGCGGGCTTTGGCGTGATATTTGAGTTGTCGCCGGCATCCGGTGACTGGACCGAAACCATGCTCTACGGATTCAGCGGAGGCGCGGGCGGAGGGCAGCCGGTTGGCGTTGTCCTCGGTTCGGATGGCAATCTCTACGGCACGACGTTATGCTGCGGTGACGGTGTGGTATTCGAAGTTTTGCGGTAGGCTGAGACCCCTAGTCGGGAGCGGCGCGAGCATTCACTCAAAGCGGATAGCTTCGCCTTTGATCACCGAATGCTTCAGAAATTTCTTATCGTCATGGCCGGGATAATCCGTGCGATAGTGTGCGCCGCGGCTTTCCTCGCGGGCCAGGGCGGAACGAACCACCAAAAGTCCAGCCAGATGCAGGTTTGCCGCCTCGAATGCCCGCCGGGTTCGTGGGTGCGCCACTCTCGGGGCCAGCCCATCCAGCTTCACGATCGCCTCCTGCATTCCCCTGCGGGTGCGCACGATGCCGGCATCTTTCCACATGATGTCCTGGACTTGTCCGATCAATTCTTCAATGCCTGCGTCCACCGGGCCGTTCTGTGACGATGCTTTCTTCGCCGCTGTCGCTCTACGAGGATGTTGCAGTTCGTCGCGCATCGCATGGCCCGCGCGCGCTCCATACACCAGGCCCTCAAGCAGGGAATTGCTGGCCAGCCGGTTGGCCCCATGAACACCGGTGGCAGCCGCTTCGCCCGCCGCGTAGAGTCCAGCCACGTTCGTCTTGCCATACAGATCGGTGCGCACTCCACCCATCGAGTAGTGCGCCGCAGGGCGAATCGGAATCAAGTCCTCGGTAATGTCGATGTTGTATTCGAGACAGGTGGCGTAAATTCGCGGAAAGCGTTTTTGTACCTTGGCCGCGCTGAGGTGCGTCAGGTCGAGATAGACGAATGGATCTTTGGCGTGGCTGACCTCCATCTCGTGCATGATGGCGCGCGCCACCACATCGCGCGGCGCAAGCTCCGCGAGGGGATGGTACTTCGCCATGAAGCGATCCATCTCGATATTTCGCAGGAATGCGCCTTCGCCGCGCAGCGCCTCCGAGAGCAGGAAGCGCGGCGCTTTTTTCAAGTACAACGCCGTAGGATGGAATTGAATAAACTCCATGTCGCTGACCTCGGCTCCGGCGCGAAATGCCATGGCCACGCCGTCTCCAGTGGCGACCTCGGGATTGGTCGTGTTGCGATAGAGTTGTCCCAAGCCGCCCGTGGCTAGAAGAACTGAAGAACATGCCATCCCTTCGAGCAATCCCTTTTCGTTGATCAGCGAAATGCCGGTGACCAGGCCGTCTTCTACCTCCAACCCGGTGGAGAATTCGAACTCGCGCACGGAAATGTTCTTTAGGGTCTGCGCCTTGGCATAAAGCGCACGCAGAATCTCACGCCCAGTGGAGTCACCTTGCGCGTGCAGAATGCGGTTGCGGCTGTGAGCGCCTTCGCGGCCGAAAACGAGCTTGGTGCCGCTGCGATCGAATTGCGTACCCCAGGCGATCAGCTCTTCAATGCGTCCAGGGCCTTCCTCCACAAGCGTTTTCACCGCTTCCGGGAGGCACAGGCCGTCGCCGGCGATCAGCGTATCTTGCAAGTGCAAGCTGACCTCATCTTCGTCGCTGAGGGCCGCCGCAATACCTCCTTGCGCATATTGCGTGTTGGAATTCGTGACTTCTTTCTTGGCAAGCACAAGAACTCGCCCAGCGTCGGCGAGTTCAATGGCGGCGCGCAGACCGGCGACACCGGCGCCAATCACTACGAACTCGGTCTCGGCTGGAAGACCCTTCATAATGTCGTAACGTTGATCGGAAATGGTATCACTTCCGGGTGCAACGGCGAATTAAGCGGGCATTAAAACCGCGACCATTAAACCCAGGGTTTTTTGAAGCGCAATGACCATAGGCTATTATGGAATTCCATGGCGCAAGTGACCATCCACGTGCTGCCGCGTCCGTATCAGGCCCGCATCGAGAACGGGTTGCTGGCGCGCGCGGGGAGCCTACTGGCGGAGTTGCTGCCGCAGTCGAGCAAGACATTTGTGATTACCGTACCGCGGGTGCGGAATCGCTGGGGTGCGAAATTGTTGCGCTCGATGACCGCGGCTGGATTCAAGCCTCAGGTGCTGCAGATGCCGGACGGCGAACCGGCCAAGAAGCTGGCAACGATTGAAACGCTGGCGGAAAAGCTTTCACGCATGGGCGCCGACCGCAAAGCCGTGCTGGTTGCCCTCGGCGGAGGCGTGGTCGGTGACGTGACGGGGCTGCTGGCCTCGCTTTATATGCGCGGCATCGAACTGGTGCAGATTCCGACTACCGTTCTCGCTCAAGTGGACGCTTCAGTTGGGGGCAAGACTGGCGTTAACCTCGGGGCTGGAAAGAATTTGCTCGGGACATTTCACCAGCCGCGGGTGGTTTTGATTGACCCTGAAGTGCTGCACACACTGCCGAACCGCGAATTTCGCGCCGGTTTGTACGAGGCGCTTAAGTGCGGCATCATCGGCGATCTCGATCTTTTTCTGCGTTTCGAGCAGAAGCGCGCGCAGATCTTGAAGCGCGATCCGATCGAACTCGAAGGTTTGATTGCGCAGTCGGTGAAACTGAAAGCCGAAGTGGTTTCCGCCGACGAGCACGAAGGCGGTTTACGGCGCGTGCTCAACCTCGGCCATACCATCGGGCACGCGCTCGAGGCCGAAACCGGCTACCGTAGCCTGCTTCATGGCGAAGCCGTGGCCTGGGGAATCATCGCGGCAACGAATATTGCGCTCACGGTCGGCCGAACCGACAGCGTGACCGCCGGCCGCATTGCTGATGCTGTGCTGAGTCTCGGTCGGCTGCCTGAACTCAAAGTGAGCGCACACAAGATTCTCGCGCGACTGCAGGCCGATAAAAAAACGCAAAATGGAGCGGTGCATTTTGTTTTGCCGCGAGAGATTGGAAAAGTCGAAATTGCCTCGGACGTGCCTGACGACGTCGTGATTGGCGCAGTGGAAGAGTTGCGCCGCCTCTCACGCGGTGGCTGGGTTTGGGGGAAAGGAACTAAAGCCAGTGCATGAAGCTCCGAGAGTAATGATCGTTGGCGCCGCGCCGGAAGGAGCGAGTGACACCCATTCCGCCGCGAACGCTGTCCGCGAGATGTTCACTTCGATCGCCCCGCGCTACGACCTGCTCAATCATGTGCTGTCGTGCAACGTCGATCGCCTATGGTGGCGGCGCACGGCGCGCGCATTTTCGGCCATTCTCTCGCAGCCTGACGCGCTTGTGCTCGATCTGTGTTGCGGTACCGGAGACATGAGTTTCGCGCTTCGCAAGCGGGCGCGGAATTCCGGTGCGCAAATATGGGGGGCCGATTTTTCTCACGCGATGCTAAAGCGCGCTCGTGCAAAATCTCTCGATAAGGCATCGGCAAGAGAAAAATCTGCGATGCCGCAATGGATCGAGGCCGATGCGCTGCGGCTTCCGTTTCCTGATCGGCACTTTAATCTGATTACATCGGCCTTCGGTTTTCGGAATCTCGCGGACTACGATGCCGGCTTGCGAGAGATCGCGCGGGTGCTGCAGCCCGGGGGCGAATGTGGCATCCTCGATTTCAGTGAACCAAAGGGCGCGATGGGACGTCTTTATCGTTTTTACTTCAGGCAGATTCTTCCACGGGTTGGCACGCTGATCTCCGGCGTGCGCGGTCCTTATACTTACTTGCCCGCATCGGTGGAACGGTTTCCGGAGCCGGATGAGATGTTGGCGCGTATGCGGAATGCCGGCTTCCGCGAGGCCAGTTGGACACCTTACACTTTCGGGATCGCCGGGTTGTATCGGGGCAGGAAGTGAAACGCCGCGCGGCGGCGGAAGCTGAATAATGGAAGCTAGGTCTCATCGCAGCGCTGAAGCGCTGCTCCCACAATTAAGCTATCCAGCGTCGCGCAACAATTTGCTGAGCGCTTGAATATCGGCGGAATTCGCGTCACCAACCACAAAATAGCGTAGACCGTTTTGCGTCCAGGTTTCGGTGTTGAACGATCTGGCATTGAAAGCCCGCGTGGGCAGCTCGCGCAGGTCGCGATTGCGATTTAGAAAAATGAAGACCGAAATCTCATGCTTGCGAACTTGATAAATCAAGTGCGCGCCTGGAATCTGCGCCAGATAGGTAACCCGACCGCCGATCAGCGTGAAGTCTGATCCCGCCAAGTCGGGGACATTAAACGTAAACGGGATTTTTCCCTGAAACCACGGCTTCACTGTATGGCGATCGGATGAGACCACATCCACCGGCGTCGAGCTGGCGAGAGCACCCACATGCAAGTCCGCTAGCTCGTCGTAAAGGCTGGCGCGGGCCTGCCGGTCCCGACTCATGTACCCGTTCAAAAAGACTGCCGCTAGCAGCAGAACAAGAGCGGGAATCAAAAGCAATCGCCGCCATCGGAACGCCCAGGGCGACTTCGCCGCAACTGTTTTTGTGATCCGCTCGCGAAGTTCGGCGCTCGGTGCATAACGTTTGCCCGCCATCTGCACCGAGCGCTTGATCTGGACTCGCTCCAACACATCGGCGGTACACTGCGCGCATTCGCGCAGGTGAGAGCCCAAGCCAACGGACTCGGCAGGCGCGAGTTCGCCATCGAGATAGCGATCCAGCTTTGTGCCCCACTGCTCACATGCCATGCCGCCCCCTTTCAAGTTTCTCACGCAAGATGCCGCGGAGGGCTTTGCGCGCGCGAGATAGACGCGACATGACCGTGCCGATAGGAATCGCGAGCGTTTCCGCGATCTCCTGATACGTCATCTCTTCGACTTCGCAGAGGAGCAAGATCTCGCGAAATGGCACCGGCAAATGTTCCAGTGCCTGCTGCACCATCTCGCGGTTAGATTGCTCAATCAGCAGAGTCTCTGGCGTCGGTGTCTCCGCTGGGAGACTCTGGCCATCTTCATCGTCGAGCATCACGGTGGCTTTTAAGCCGGTCCGCGAACTAAGAAAGGAATTGCGCAAAATGCGATACATCCAGGCGCGAAAATTCGTTCCGGGTTGAAACGAAGAAAAACCCCGCAACGCCTTGGTATAAGTCTCCTGCACCAGATCCTCAGCCTCGGCTTTATCCTGACTTAGCCAATGAGCGAAGTTATAGAGCTGATCGAACAGAGGCAAAGCCAGCTCTTCAAACGACGCCGCATTGAGGCGCTCTTCGGACACCCGCATAGAGTAAACCAGCCAGGTGCCAATTTATTCCCTGGCCTGTCGAAATATCCTAATGGGAGAAATCGCGGGATGCCGTTATTGACTGTGCCCCCCGGCACTTGCAGAATCAAATGGCGCGGTTGGGGCTTGGGTGCCGCGTTGTTGAATTCGACGTCGCAGATGCGCTAGGGCGCGCTTGCGGCTTGCGAGGAGTTTTCTGCGGTCTTGAAGCAGTCGGCGAAGGCCTCGGCAATTGTGTAACGCAAGACGTTCTCGTACTGGCCTCCCAGGAACGTGCGAA
The DNA here is from genome assembly GCA_963789875.1 of uncultured Acidobacteriaceae bacterium. Classification (GTDB taxonomy): domain Bacteria; phylum Acidobacteriota; class Terriglobia; order Terriglobales; family Acidobacteriaceae; genus Sulfotelmatobacter. Next base: position 1,057,326 of record CAWBMI010000006.1, read on the forward strand.
GCCGGTCGACATTCATGATGTACTCGCCGGTCATATAGGGGAGCGCCTCTGGCGGAATCGCCGAGACCTCCCGCTTCCACAGAAATTCCAATACCAGCCTCATTGCCAACTTTCCCGGGACGCGCACGAGCTTGGCTTGCGCTATTTCAATGCAGCGGCCGAAGGTAAGAGGCTCACCGCGCCCGGCAACATTCAGAATGGTCAGCCGCTGCGCCTCGGGGTCGCGGTGCAGAATGTAGGCGATCAGCCGGGCCATGTCATCCACATGTACGAACTGAATTTTGTTGTCAAGATATTGCTGGCCACGCGGCAGCATGCAGGGCAGGCGCTTGCCCGCGCTGCGCATCTTTTCGGCCCGCGTGCTCTTTCCATTGGGGGTTCCGCGAAAAGCACCGAGCAAATAATTTTGCACGCTGGCGCCCGCGAAAATGTGCGGACGCAGAATATAAACGCTGCATCCGCGCAGGGCAGGGGAACGCTGCTGCACCACCTCGTCGCATTGCTTTTTATGGATGGCGTAGGGCAGTGTGTGCGCGGCCAGGGGAGATTCTTCGGTTGCCGGAGCCGGCAGGCTCGGCCCATAGACGGAGACGCTGCTGGGAAAAATGAATTGCCTGATCCCAACATCGACCGAGCGGTTGGCCTCGGTGATCGCTTCCATCACCCGAGCCGTGCCCGCCACGTTGATCTGCCACATCCGTTCGACGTCAAGCACGCCGGCGCGTACCGGATCGATGACAAAGGCCAGATGCACGACCGACGCCGGCTTGGTGTCGCGCAGCATTTCGTAGAGGACGCGCGTGGTGGATTCTTCGCCAAGATCCATGCGCTCGAACTGCAGCGGCAAGTCGGTTTGGGGCGGATTCAAATCCACCCCGATCACAGAGTACTCTCCCAAGAGGGGGAGCAGCCGGGAACCGAGGTTCCCGGCGATGCCTGTGACTACGACGACAGGTTTCTCCGCCATCAGTTGGGTTTGGCCGAAGGTGCCTGTGGTGCGGGAGTTGGCGCAGTAGCCTGGCCCGGAGGATTCCCCGCCGGTGGCGCGCCTTGCGGCTGCCCCTGCGGTGGCATCGGCATCCCCGGACGCATATGCGGCGGAGGCGCACCTCCCATGCCTGGACGTCCCGGAGGCATCGCCGCACCAAAATATGCTTCGTTGGGGATGGCCTGGAAGGAGTTGGTGTACTTGTCCGTCATTTCCTTCAGGCGCTCGCTCTTGAGCTTATTATGGATTTCGGTGGTTATGGCTTCATCCAGCGGCAGAACCTGCTTGCTCTGCACCTTGTAGATATAGTGGCCGCCATTGTCGCTGATGACCGTAGATACCTCGCCCACCTTCAAGTCAAACACCGCGGCATGGGCCGGAGGCAAGCCTGTTCGTCGAACTTTGGGCAGGTTTACCGTTGGATTTTCCACCTTTGTCCCGGAAGCTTCGAACGCCTCTTTCTGTAGCTTGGCAAAATCTTCCCCAGCAGCAGCCTTTTCCCGCAGCGAGTCAGCGAGTTTGTTTAGCTCCTGCTCGCCCTTTTCGCGTTTGGCCTGCTCTTCGGCTTCTTTGGCTTTCTGCTGCTCTTCGGTCAGCTTTTCCGGCTCTTTGCCTTTCGCGTCGTCTTTGTCCTTACCCTTGTCTTTGTCTTTTTCTTTGTCCTTGTCATCTTTGTCCTTGGTTTCTTCAAAGTCATCTTTTTCTTCGGCCTCGACCGTCTTGTAGCGCGGAATGAAGAGCCGGTCCAAGGAGAACTGCTCGTAAGCTTCGGGGTTTTTCCCGTAGTAAGTCTTAATCTGGTCAGGCGTAATTTTATCCGCCTCCTCGTTAAGCGAGCGTTGCAGTTGCTGCGTCAGGATCTGCATCTTTGCGATCTTGAGCGTTTCCTGATATTGCGGACTCTTATCCAGACCCTTAGCCTTAGCCGCTTCCGACATAGCCATAAACCGCGGAAGTTGCTGCTCCAGCTGACGCTTAATCTGCGGAGTCACGTTCGGGGTAAGGGAGCCTGCGATCTTTTCGAACTGCGCCCGAGTGATCTCCGTCTTGCAGTCAGCGGGCTTCTTGGCGGGGGCTTTAGCGGCGCCGGCCTTGGAAGTCGTTGTCGTTGTGGCGGGACAGACGCCTTTAATGGTAAGCACCACGGCACTCTCTGCCACTTCGGGGGGCGGGGCTGCGGGCTGGCTCGCCGCGCCGCCAGCTTGAGCCGCGGGTGGGGGCGGCGTCATCGGTGCCTGGGCCTGTCCCCAGGCGAGGGTCCCCAAAAATACACACAGCAACCAACTCTTACGCATACAAGATTCCTCCAGGATTGGTAGATCAGGAAGTTGAACAACCCGAACCTAGCATCGTAGCATAGAGGCCCTTTCCCGCAGAACTCCGTGAGGTACACCAAAGGCGTTGAACTGAGCACGGATTCTCTTGGCGCAATTCCGCGTTAGCGGCGATAATCCCAAGATGTCGGGGACGCCCGCCCTCTTTTCGCCTAATGCGATGCGTGCTGAAAAGCGCGCGGTCGCTGGAAGCTCGGTGATTGCCGCGCTTTTGATTACGAGCGGGAAAGTTGTAGTTGGAGTCACCACAGGCAGCCTTGGCATTCTCTCGGAAGCGGCGCATTCCGCGCTTGATCTGGTCGCTGCGTTGCTCACCTATCTTTCCGTTGGAGTCTCCGACAAACCGGCCGACGCCGACCATCAATATGGCCACGGCAAGGTGGAGAATTTTTCCGCGTTTGTGGAAACCGGACTGCTACTGCTGACCTGCGCTTGGGTTATCTACGAAGCTGTGGTCAGGCTCTTCTTTCGCCGGGTCGAGGTCGAGCCCTCCGTCTGGGCGTTCGCGGTGATGCTCATTTCGATGGCTGTGGACTGGTGGCGTTCGCAGGCGCTCGGCCGCATCGCTACCAAGTACGACAGCCAGGCTCTTGAAGCTGACGCCCTTCATTTTTCAACTGATATCTGGTCTGCAGGCGTGGTTGTGCTGGGCCTGGTGTTGATTCTCGTAGGGCGCCTCTATCATATCGAGTGGCTGCGGCTCGCCGACCCGATTGCTGCTTTATTCGTTGGCGGCGTTATCGTGTCGGTCAGCTGGCGGCTGGCGCGGCGCACAATCGACGCTTTGCTCGATGCCGCTCCCGCCGGCATTCGCGGCCAGATTATCGACGCCGTCTCGCATGTCGATGGCGTGCTCGAGGTGGGCCGAGTCCGCATTCGCCGAGCCGGCAACCGTTACTTCGCCGATCTCGCTGTCGGATTGGCCCGCACCGTTACTTTTCAGCGCTCCGAGCAATTGGTTTCAGCCGTAACCGCCGCCGTGCGTGCGATTCTTCCCGATGCCGACGTGACGGTTCAGCCCCTACCTCGCGCTCAGCGCTCCGAGAACATCTTCGATCGCATTCGCGCCGTCGCAACGCGCCACAATCTCAATGTTCATGATATTAGCGTGCAGGATCTCAGCGGGCGGCTCCATGTGGAGCAGCACGTTGAACTCGACGAGCGCATGACATTAAAAACCGCTCACGATCTAGTAACGGAACTTGAAGCCGACATGCGCCACGAAGTCCCCGAGATCGCCGACATCCTCACGCACATCGAAAGCGAGCCGGCCACTATCGAGACTGGCGATGAGTTAGTGCGCGACGCCGACCTGGAGCGTCGGCTGAAAATAGCCGCCGCCCAGTTTCCCGAAATAGTCGATATGCATGACATTCAAATCAAGAAAGTTCGGGGACGCCTCTACGTCTCTTGTCACTGCACGCTATCCGACGATCTGCCGCTCGCGCGCGTCCACGACATTCAGACGGAGCTCGAAATCCACTTCAAGCAGGACGCCCCTGAACTTTTCCGCGTTTTAATTCATCCCGAACCCACCACTGACAATCGAAGATAGAGCGAGAAGATAGAGCGAGAAGATTGAAAAGGTACATCTCATGACCAACGCACGCGCCACTTGGGTTGACAATCGTCGTTTCAACGCCGTTGCCGATAGTGGCCATCCGGTGGCGATGGATGGCGACAAAACCACGGCCGCCTCGCCCATGGAGCTTGTGTTGATTGCGCTCTGCGGCTGCACCGGCTACGACGTAGTTTCCATTCTGCAAAAAAAGCGAGAGCCTTTTACCAGCCTCGAAGTTCGCGCCCGAGCCGAACGAGCCACCGAGCCCCCCTCCGTCTACACAGAAATCAGATTGACCTACCGCATCGGTGGTAAAGTGTCTCGCAAGGCCGTGGAGGACGCTGTGCGGCTCTCGAAAGACAAATACTGTTCGGTCTCAGCGATGCTTGAGAAGACGGCCAAGATCAGTACCGAGATCGAATACGGAGACGGCGAGGCGTAAAGCGAAACCGGTCAAATCGAATCGAGGAGCAAAATGAAAAAGCGTTTTGTTTTCTTTCCATTGTTCATCGCAGCCGTGAGTTTTTCCGTCTTCTTGCGTTCCAATGGCTCCGATCAGGTAAGGGCGGTTCAAATGGTGATGCTGATCGCGATCGGCATATGCCTGGGTATTGGCTTGGCGAATTCGCTGGTTCTCTTCAACCCGAAATCGAAAGACTGAGGAGGAATGGCTTTGCGCAATTCTCCTCTTCACTCAATCCGGCTGCCTCGATTGCGAAGTGCTGAAGGATATTTCTCGATGTGGAAGTGGTGCCTTCGAGGGGCACGACATGAGCTCAGACGCTGGCGCGCGCAATGAGTTACTTGAAATCTACCATAGCCGCACCGCTAACACTCTGGTAATTCTCACTTCCAAAAGCGCGGAAGTGATTGAAGGCTTCGATCCCGACCGCCTTGACCAGATTCTCTCGGCGGCCTGATGATCGAAAGCTGACGACCAAATTGTTTTCGTTATCGCAAGAGGGCTCACATCCAGACCACAGTTCGAAAAACCCCGCCGCCGCATCCTCTGCGCGGCTATTTCTTTATTGCCTCGGCCGCATTTCTATGGGGAGTATCCGCTGCGCTTGGCCGCGCGGTCTTCACCGGGCGACTGCCATTTTTCGACGCGGCGTTTCGTCCCATTGATCCTCTGATCCTTTCGCAAACGCGAACCACATTCTCGCTGCTGGTGCTGCTGCCTATTCTCACGATATCGAGAGGCTGGCAGCGTCTCAAAATGCCGACGAGAGATCTTGCCCAGTGCTTTCTTCTGGGCACGCTGGGGGTTGCGGTATCGAATTACTCTTATTACGTCGCCATCCAGAGGACGAATGTCGCGATCGCAATCATCCTGCAATACACTGCTCCGGTGTGGGTGCTGATTTATGTCGTCGTCCGCCGGCAGCAAAAGCTCTCGCTGCAAAAAATAGTTGCGGTAGGCCTCGCGGTGACCGGAATTGCGCTGGTCATGGGAATCATCGGCGCGCACAGTGGGGTAGCTCTTCGCTTCGATTCCTACGGCTTGATCGCCGCGCTGCTGGCCTCGTTCTCCTTCGCTTTTTACAACGTCGCAGGACACCTCATTCTCGCCCGCTACGATCGCTTGCGCGTCCTGGTGTGGACGCTCGCCGCAGCCGCGCTCTTCTGGCTCTTTGTGAATCCTCCCTGGAAAATCGTGGCCGCGCGCTATACCCCGGCCCAGTGGCTCTTCCTGTTTGTGTTCTCGATGATTTCGGTGCTGGGCGCCTTCTCGCTCTATTTTTTAGGCTTGCAGTATCTCGAGCCTACGCGCGCGATCATCGCCAGCTGCCTGGAGCCGGTTTTCTCCATTCTGCTGGCAGCCCTGCTTTTAGGCGAAATTCTGCGCCTCATCCAGACCGTGGGAATTCTATTCGTCCTGGCTGCGATCGTAATTGTGCAACGTCCGGCTCGCGGAGTGCTGGTTGAGCCTATGGAGTAACGTTCTGGTCGCGGAGATGAACAGATTTCCGCTCAGGCAGGACATCCCTGAATGGGATCGGCTGCATCCCAGGTTTCACTGTCAGTTCAATTTCCCTACCAACTTTTTACACGGAGGTTTAGAATCGCCGTGAAAATGATTCGCCCCAGAATCATCGCGCTCTACATCGGTCTGTTCGTGATTCCATCGCTGTCCTTCGCGCAAACCTCGCCCAACCCCGATTCTTCGGACGCGCAGAAAGCGCAGGCACCCACGGATCGAAGTGCGCCGCTGCAAGGCGGCTCACAAAATACCTCACAGAATCCGCCACAGTCACCGCCCCCGGGCGAGCTTCCGAATGCTCCCTCTAGTTCTAAGACCGAACCTTCTCTGGGTGATTTGGGTTTTTCGCCCTCCGAAGTACAAGCCAACGCCAAAGAACAGGCCCTGCTCGATAAGCGCACTCACATGCTGAAGATTCATCAGCGGATGGGTTTGATTACGACGATTCCTCTGATTGTCACGGTTGCTACTTCGCTCAATGCCGGGGGCAAGAACACCAGCAGCGCCTCGCGCGACCTGCACACCGCTCTGGGCGGACTGACGGGGGACTTGTATGGCATTACGGCTTACTATGCCATCCGGGCCCCGCGCGTGCCCGGAACCGAAACCCGCGGCCCCATTCGTTTTCACAAGGCGATGGCATGGATTCACGGCCCCGGCATGATAGCCACGCCGATCCTTGGCATCATGGCCTTCGATCAGAAGAACAAAGGCGAAAAAGTTCACGGCATTGCCCAGGCGCACGGCCCGGTTGCCATTGTTACCGCGGGAGCCTTCGGCGCCGCACTGCTCTCCGTTTCTGTGAAATTTTGAATCTAAGTCCTGGGCACCTATGAAGAAATCAATTTCCCTTCTTTTCGTTCTACTGCTTCCGCATCTCGTCCGTGCGGCCGATCGTCAATGGATACTGCAGCAAGGCACGCTCACGTATCACGTCTCTCACCCTCTCCATCAAAGCGAAGGCGTTAGCCATGAAGTGCGGGGCAAAGGAATTTGCCAAGCAGGACAGTGCGACTTTCTGATCGCCGTCCCGGTGAAGTCGTTCGATTCCGGCGATAGCAATCGCGACCTGCACATGATTCAGGTCACGCGCGGGGCGCAGTTTCCCATGGTCACTGTTCGCACGCGCTTACCGGAGTCCGCCGCGTCTTCCGCAACACTCCAGGCAGATCTGGAGATCCAGTTTGCGGGCCAGTCGGCGCAGTTCAAGCGGGTTCCATTCGAACTCACCACGCAAGGCAATCAGATTCGCATTACCGGAACGATCCCCGCCACCCTCACCGATTTTAAGATCGATCCACCTTCGCTCTTGACCCTGCCGGTAAAAAACGAGATTCCTGTGCGTGTCGACCTCACCTGGAAGCAGCAATAATTCCGCTTAAGGAATTTTTCAGTCCTCCCGATAGGACTGAAGGATTGCAGTCCAACGACGCAGCGCCCCTTTCTCGGCGTCTGCGGCAAGCGTCGCCTCTTTTGCCGCTCGATGCGCCCTGCGGTCAAAAGGCATAACGGGGTGGGGTTTCATATTCGGATACCCACAACGCGCTTTGATAATGTTTTTACGTCGACGGCTGTGATTCTAGGTTAGCCTTTCAGGATCACCCTCAAACTACGAGGCCGAGCTAGGTGTGCCCATGAAACTGAAGCGGATTGCCACGGTTCTTGGTTTTTTTTTCGCCTCCCTGACCCCTTGTTTCGCACACCACATGGCGGTGGTCGTAAACAAAGAGAACGCTACCGATAACGTCACTGCCGTGCACCTTGCCAAAATTTTCCGTTCTGACGTCAAGAAGTGGTCTGACGGGAAGAACATTGTGCTGGTACTGCACGCGAACTCCGCCGGCGAAAACGAAACTGTCGAGCGTTTGATCAAAGCAAATGCGGCTGAGTGGAAGGCTCTCATCGCCGCTCACAAGGATTTCATCGTGATTGAGGATTCCGATGCCGACGTGCTCAAGCGCGTTCAATCCACACCCGGAGCCATCGGCGTTGTTGATGTCCGCTCAGTCGATGGCACGATCAAAGTCGTGCGCGTCGATGGCAAATTGCCCATGGAATCCGGTTATTTGCCCCACTAGCATGGTGGGAGCTACTTTGACCGCTCCGGCGCCATGGCTCGCAGAAGGTGAAAGAATCTTCGCGCCTTCTTCACATCTTTCGCAATCTGCTCGCGCAATGCTTCGACCGACGGAAACTTAATCTCATCCCTCAGGCGATCCAGGAAACAAATCTCGACTTCGCTCTCCGGGGTCAGTTCAATGGGATGAAAGTTTAGCAGGTGCGTCTCGATGGCGAAGGAATCTGTGCCAAATGTCGGACGATTACCCACGTTCGTCACCGAATCAAAATTCTCCGCGCCCACGCGAGTGAAGGTGATATAAACCCCATCTTTGGGCACGAACTCTTCATAGCGCGCTAAGTTGATCGTGGGCACGGTGTATTTCGAGCCGTAACCGCGGCCGCGCCCCGGCGTGCCCAGAATGCAGAAGGGGCGCGCCAGCAAATGCCGCGCCCGGCTCACTCGTCCTTCGCCCAGCAGCCTGCGAATGTGGCTGCTTGAAACCGGCTCTCCGCGCAGCTTTTGTTCGGTGTATACCTTCACCTCGAAGCCCATCTCCTGTCCCAACTGCGTCAGCAGGTTCACGTCGCCTGCGGCCTTGTGCCCGAAGCGAAAATTGTAGCCTTCATGCACTTCGCGCGCATGCAACTTCTTGCGAAGGATGCGTTCTGCGAACTGGCGCGGAGTCATCAGGGAAAGATCGCGGCCGAAGGGCAGCATGAGCACAGCGTCGATCCCCGTGCTCTCGAGTAGCCGCAATTTCTCAGGTACGGGAGTCAGAAGCTTGAGATCGGAATCCGGCCGCAAAATCCGCGCCGGATGAGGCTCAAACGTCACCGCTACAGCCTTCGCCTCCGTGGCGCGAGCCCGCCGCACAATTTCGCCCAGCACGTGCGCGTGTGCCCGGTGCACCCCATCAAAATTGCCCACGCTCAAGAGCGAGGGCCCAAAGTCTGCGGGAACGTCTTCGAGTTTGTGAAAAAGCTGCATGGCAGTGATGCGCGAGAAGTGATTAGTTGCCGGTGGTTAGCGGTCAGAGAAAGCCATAGTTATCGAGGCTTCACTGGCTACTGAGCACTGATCACTGGCCACTGAACTTCAGATTTCAAACTCCAACTTCAGTCCGTCATAGGCCAGGCGCACGTGAGCCGGCAGCGTGGCATTAGTAGCCTCATGCCCGAGATCGTGACAGATATGAGTGAAGAACGCCCGCTTCGCCTTCACTCGCTCTACGATGCGCAGGGAATTCTCTACCGTCGAATGCGTGGGATGAGGCTTGTGTCGCAGGGCATCCAGAAAGAGAATATCCAGCCCTTCGAGTTGATGAAAGGAGGCTTCCGGAATCTCGCTGTGGTCGGTGAGATACGCGGCCGATCCAAAACGATAGCCGTAAATCTCTGCCTCGCCGTGAATCAATCGCACCGGCTCAAAACTGGCGCCGAAAATTTCGACGGGTCCGTCAATGGGGCGCAACTCCAATTGCGGCAAGCTGCCAAATTTGTAGTCCGCGTCAAAGATGTAGCTAAACATGCGCCGTAGAAAAGCGGCGGCATCGGGACGCGCATACAGAGGCAGCTTGGCGGGCTTGTGGACATAGCTGAACGGCCGCAGGTCATCGATGCCCAAAATATGGTCGGCATGCGTGTGCGTGTAAAAGACGGCGTCGACTCGTCGAATGCACTCGCGTATGGCTTGCCCGTAAAAATCGGGAGCGGTGTCGATGAGCACAACTTTGCTCGCATATTCGAGCATTACGGAAGGCCGGGTTCGCCGGTCGCGAGGATCGCTCGAACGGCATACCGCGCAGTCGCAACCCAGCGTGGGAACGCCCATCGATGTGCCGCTGCCGAGCACCGTAAGCGTCGCCTTCATGTTTGAATGTTCATGCCGGGTTTTGCCCTGTTAGATCTTGCCGTGTGAGGTTCTGCGGCTAACGTCCGCCGGTTCCTGTGGCCGCTCCTGGCTGCTGTGGGCGCGACAGCATGTTGGTCACTTCCACATAGGCCATGCGCACTTCGTAGAGGCTGTTTTGCAGAAAGTTTTCTTCGGTCGGAGTCAGGTTGCCCTTGGTTTTCTCAGCCATGAGCGACAGCGTGTCGATCGTTTGCCGCGCACCAATGATATCCACACGCGGCTGCTCACCCTGCTGATGCATCAGGCCCAACTGCATCATCGCTGTCATATAGAGCGACGCCAGGAAGCGCTCGAAGGTCATCTCGAATTCTTTGGCCGAACGACCGCTGAGCTCCACCCTTGAATCAAGCTGCTTCGACGATTCCCGGTACGCATCTGCCTGCGCCTGCTGCTCGGCCGCAGTCGGAGGCACGGGCACATCTTGCGCCCCAGGGCCGTCTCCCGCAGCGAATGAAGTCACGGAATTGCTGGCGGCTGCCGGTGGCTTGGCCGCGGTTGGAGAACTGGTTGAAGAAGCAGAAGCAGAGCTCGCCGCTGGACCTGAAGAAGCCTTGGGTGGCTCCGCTTCCTCGCGAACGTCCTTGCGCAACTCTCCGTCCTCGGTGAATAACCGGCGATCGGTTACGGTGAATCCGGATTCCTGTCTCTTCTCAGCCATAGGATTTCCTTATCTTGGTCTTCTGTCTAGAATTTTGGCGAAGCCATGCTTCGCGTGCTTGCCCGACCGCCGCTACGTTCGCGGTAAAAGTTTTCTTATACTTTGTGAAGAGCGACATCCTCCGCGAGAGGCGGAGCAACGCCACCGATCGGCAATGGAATCACTCGAGCAGTCATCGTGCCGATCGTGACTTCGCGCCCCGGAACCCCGACCTCTCGTCGAATGTAGCCCAGGGCGACCCTCTGCTGGCCGCCGGGTGTGGCAAGCGACGTCACGCTGGTGACCTCACCCACTTCTTTTTCGCCCGACGAAATCTTTGCACCAGCAACAACGTCTCCGGTACTTTCCAAGGCAAATCCCGTTAATTTGCGATGCACGTTGCCGCGCGAGCGAATGCGTTCGACAATCTCCTGTCCGACGTAGCAGCCCTTGTTGAAATTCAGCGCCCGCATCTGCTCGGTCTCCTGCGGCAGGTCGCGCTCGCGGATATCCACACCGTAAAGCGGCACGCCATCCAAAATGCGCTGCGTCTCCAGAGCCTCGTTTCCTACCGGCGCCGCTCCGGCAGCCACGAGCGCTTCCCAGGTCTTGTAAACATCCTTGGGAGCCAGCCAGATTTCGTAAGTCTCCCGCTGCTCATCTCCCTTGGCATCTTCACCGCGCACCACCAGGCAATCCAGACACCCGCAATCGCATTCGCATCGTGGCGTGATCATCTGCAAGGGTCGCAGTTCAGGAATTTCGATTCCAACAGCATTCAGCGTGGCCCGTGCCTTCGGCCCCGCCAGTCCAAGCGCAGTCCACTTCTCGGATTCGTTCACGATTTCAACATCGTCCATGATGATGTAATGATCGAACGTAGCGACAATCTTCTCTACCTGGCTGCGATCGGTTTCCACAAACAAAGAACCGCCCCGGTTGAATATGTGCATGTCGCCCAGAATGCGCCCCTGCGGATTTAACAAGAAAGAGTAAATCCCAGTCCCACTGGCCAGATCGCGAATGTTGTTCGTGACCATACCATTCATCCAGCGCAGGCGGTCGCTGCCGGTCACAGAAATCAGGGCGCGAAAGCCCAAGTCATAGACGCCGCAACTGGTGCGGAGAGCAGCCAGCTCCTCCCAGGGATCGGTGAAGCGCGCTGCTGTAGTCGCTCCGCGGTAGTCTGCGAAAGCTAGCGGTTGCGCCTGGTCTCCCGTCTGCGCGCGCAGTGCGTCCTGAAGTGCGGTGTAAGCCATGGAATATACGATTATAAGCGAATCGGAACGGGCAATCAGCACCTACTCATTCCGATCGGCTTGTGGTAGGTTTCTGCCGTGGACCCGCACCCGCTTTCCAAGAAACGCATTGCTGTCATCCCCGGAGATGGAATTGGCCAGGAAGTCATTCCGCAGGCCCTTAAAGTCATTGCGGCCTCGGGCGCCGATGTCGAAATCAGCGAATTCGACTGGGGCGCCGATCGTTATCTTCGCGACGGCATGACCGTTCCTCCCGATGGCTTCGCCATGCTGGAGCGTGATTTCGATGCCATCCTCGTCGGGGCCTTCGGCGATCCGCGGGTGAAGACCAACATTCATGCGAAAGAAATTCTGCTGGGCATGCGCTTCCAAATGGATCTCTACGCCAATGTCCGCCCGGTGCGCCTGCTTGACGCTGCGCTGTGTCCCTTGAAGGGCGTCGAGCCTAAAGACGTGGATTTTGTCGTGATTCGAGAAAACACCGAAGGCGTCTATACCGATGCCGGAGGCGTCTTCAAGCGCGGCACGCCCGATGAAGTTGCGATTCAGGAAGATATCAACACGCGCAAGGGCGTGGAACGCATCATTCGTTACGCCTTTCAGTATTGTGAGCGCCATAAAAAACTGGACAGCTCACCGCGCCGGCGTGTGCTCATGTGCGACAAGTCGAACGCCATGACTCATGCCGGAGGCTTATGGCAGCGCGTGTTCAAAGAAGTAAGCGGCGAGCATCCGCAGATTGAAGCTCAACACATGTATGTGGACGCGTTGTGCATGCAGATGGTGCGCGGTCCGAGGTCCTTCGACGTGATCGTAACCAATAATATGTTCGGCGACATCATCACCGACCTCGCCGCCGGATTGCAGGGCGGCCTCGGAGTGGCCGCCAGCGGCAATATTCATCCCGGCAAGACTTCGATGTTCGAGCCGGTGCACGGCTCGGCGCCGCCGATCGCCGGCAAGAATCTGGCCAACCCTTTCGGCGCAATTCTCACCGCGGCCATGATGCTGGCGCATCTGGGACTGACGCAAGAGTCCGAGAAGATTGAGGCGGCGGTGCTGCAGGCGGTGCAGCAGAAACAAACTACGCAGGATGTCGGCGGGACGCTTGGGACGAGAGAAGCGGCGGAGTGGGTGGCGGAAAGAATAGGCATGGCGTAGGAACGGTGATGGCAAAGCATCGCGAGAGCGAAGCAGAGGATCGGAAAGTTATTTGGCAAATGATCTCGGCTGCCCTGGTTGTGGTAGTTGTTGCTAACGAGTGGCCCGAGCGCTACAAGGCTCGATATCCTTGGACAGAGCCGGTTTTCGATGCCGTCTTATGGTCGAGTCTGTTCGTCATCGTCTGCAAGTCTCTCCTGAAGCAATGGGAATTCTGGGCGGCCTTCCCGTTCGGCATCGCCGCGCAAATCTGGGCCGAGAAGGCTCTAATGGTTAGCGGCTGCACATCAAACCTCGAACCGCGAAGTTGATGGCTTTGATCGGAATGGCGGCATGGGGTGTTTTGTATCTACTGCCGACGCGGATCAGCGGAGGGCAGGGCTTTGATGAATCAGCCAAAGAGCAAGAACCCGACGCTGAACCCTAGTCTCTGCTACGGCTCGACGGGAGGCAGACGGTAACGTGAGAACGCCCTGACAAGCTTTCGGTGGCCTCAATCTGCAAGGGGTCCTTCGACTCCGCAACTGGTTCGCCATCGCGAACCAGTTGCTGGCTCAGGATGACACCTTAGGATGGTGCGGCTTATAGCGTCCGCCCCACCAGCACAGCCAATTCCCGCCACTTCCAGTGACAATCCACATCGACAAATCCAAGCTCGCGAAGCCATTGCAGTTGGGTCTCCACATCTAACAGCTTGTTCGACGGGTCTTCCGTTTCGACGGTGTAACCGATGATCTGCAGGAAGTTTTTGTGCAGGCGCGGTGTGGGCGAAGACACGTGCTCGAGATTGCAGAATACGCCGCCGGAGTTGAGCAGTCCGTGGATCTCGGCGTAGAGTGCACGCTTGCGCTTGTGAACAAGGTGATGAATCGCGAAGCTGGAAACGACCGCATCGAACTTGCCCAGGGCGGGTAGTGGGTGCTCGAGATCATGAGCAACGATGGTGACGGAGCGGTCTCCCGCGAAGCGCTTGTCGGAGGCCTCGAGCATGGCGGGAGAAAAATCGAGGGCCACGGCTTCAAGTTTCGTGCGATCGGCCCCCTTGTTTTCACGAAAGGACAGACGAGTTCTGACTAACGCCAGCAGCCGCCCCTCGCCGGTGCCGAGATCAAGAATGCGGTGCGCTCGCGCAGGAATAAATTCGAGAAGCGTCGATTCACCTTCTCGGCGGTGAGGAATGGAATCGGCGCGCTTCAGGTAGTCATTGGCGTGATCGTCGGAAGACCTAAAGATTTGCAGGCGTGGGTCTAGGCATTTGTCGGCTCGGAGGAAAGTATAGTGGAACAGGGTAGACTCTTTCCTAATGGATATCGTTAGAGTGCAACATAGAAAGCTTTTGATTCTTCTTTTTGCGATCGTTTGGTCGATCGCGTTGAGCGCCGCTTCGGCACAGACGCCGAATCAGGCCGGCCAGACTCCTTCCCCTGAACAGAAGAGTCAATCCCAGACTCAGGGCCAAGATCAAGCCCAGCCGGATAAAAATCCCACGCCCGCCAAGCCTCAGCCCAAAGAAGAGACCAAGATCACGCCCCACGAGGCGGAGGAGCTCTTTCACTCGGTCGATGAGATTCTCGCCTTTGACAGCCAGCACACTGGGTTGGCGATTAAGAAAGAAGTCAAGCGCAGGCTCACCAGCCGCGATGAAGTGGTGGCCTACCTCACCAAGCACATGAAGGACGAAGACGTAAAAAGGTTGCGGCGCTCCGAGTTGGTGCTGAAGAAGTTCGGGCTGCTGCCGCGCGACTTCGATTTGGAGAAGCTGCTAGTCGCCCTGCTAAGGGAGCAGATCGCCGGCTACTACGATCCTAAAACCAAGACGGTAAATTTGCTCGACTGGGTTCCAATAGAAGAGCAGGAACCGGTGATGGCGCATGAGTTGACTCATGCCTTGCAGGACCAGAATGTCGGCCTCGACAAATGGATGAGGCGGGGCGAAAGGGATCTGGGTGAAATTAGAAAAAATCCGACGCCCACAGACATCGAAAACGATGAAATGGATACCGCGCGAGAGGCCGTGGTCGAAGGGCAAGCTGAAGCCATGATGCTGGAGTACGAACTCGCGCCCGTAGGACGGTCGGTTGTGAATTCTCCCGATCTCGTCGAAACCATGGAAGCGCAGATGTCGACGGGTACCGACGATTCCACCGTATTCAAAGACGCTCCCATTTTTCTGCGCGAGTCGCTGACCTTCCCTTACAGCTACGGCATGAAGTTCATCGTGAAGTTGATGCAGAGCGGCGGCAAGCAGAAGGCCTATGCCGGTGTGCTGGCCAATCCTCCACACACCACGCGGCAGATCATGCAGCCCGAAACTTATATGGCCGCCGAGAGGATTGAGCCTATGCATATGCTCGATCTCAAGCGCGATTTCAAAAACTACACAAAGTTCGACATTGGCGCCATGGGCGAGTTCGATGTCGCGGTGCTGATTGAGCAATACGCCGGCAAAGAGTTGTCGGACCAGCTGTATCCTGCATGGCGCGGCGGCTACTACTATGCGTCGCTCCCAAAGTCCGATCCCGGTGCCCACTCTGCGGTGAACCCGCCGCTGGGGTTGTTTTACGTATCGCGCTGGTCGAGCGCAGAGACCGCCGGTGAATTTGCGGAGATTTACGCGCAGTCTTTGAAAAAGCGCTACAAGAGAGCGGATGAGGCCGAAAAAATTTCCGTCGGAAGCGCATCCTCCGAGAATGTTTCGGCGGAAATATCGTCGGCGCAGAATCCCGAACGCAAATTGAAGTCTCTCCAGGGCCGCCATGCTTGGACCACCGAGGAAGGCACCATAGTGATCGACCAGCAGGGCGATACCGTGCTCGTGAGCGAGAGCCTGGACGCGGATACGACCGCGACGCTCGAACGGGAAGTCTTCGGGGCGGGGAAGTGAAGAGTTAAGATTTCACTTCTTTTTACTCTTCCCAGTCGAGTAGTCCTCGGCAGGCGCTTCCCCTAAGAAGTGCTGGACTGTGGCTATCACCGTATACTTTTTTTCGCCGCGCTCGACGGCGAGGTTCCGTTCTTGTCCCGGCGTGCCTCCCAGCTGAGACCACACTTGCCCCAAGGTTGATCCCCTAACCGGGATGCCATCGATCGCTACGAGATAATCACCCGCCTGAACGCCGTTCTCGCCCTCGGGCACGGAAGGTTGGCCATCGAATTGAGCTACGCCGATGATCAAGAATCGCCCGTCGTCCTCGGGACGAAGCGTCAAGCCGACGACGTCGAAATCGGGAAAATTGAAAGTGCGGCCAATCTCGAAGTAAACGGTTGAGTGCGCGTAATCGAGGCCGATGCGGTAGTTGATCAATGCGTTCGCACCGAGTAACCCGGCGGTCGGAACGCCGGCACGCTTTTCGAAGAACGCTATCCACTCTTTGGGGCAGGCGACCACTGGCACATTGGTGAGAAAGATTGGTCCGTATTGGACGCGGTCCACGCGCATCAGCTTTGAGCTTGGTTCGGAATCGGCTCCCCACATATTCGCTGGGCCCACTGCGCCCGCCATGTGCGGCCAGGTTGGGTGCGCGGCGGCTAGAGCTGTGAACAGGCCGGGATCTAGAAAGCTGATCGAAGCGCCGACATCCAGGGCAAGATTGTATTTCTTGTTTTCAATCCTGCTGGGAATTTGGATGAGGCCGTTCTCGGGATTCACGAGCGCCTTTGCTTTCACGCCGTTGAATTTTAAAGCTCCGGGCGGAGCCATGGTGAATTTGAGCGCCGGGTAATCAACGAGGACGTCGTAGTTGCGCAGGATGGTGGAAGGGATGTTGATCTCGGCCGACAACCCGGATGCAATGAAGGCCGTTCCTGCGGGCTTCGCAGAAACTATTGCCCGTTTCACCGCTGCCATGGGGACCCTGAGGCCACCAATCGTGATATCCGGAGGCGGCGGAGCGTAGCAGTTGTTGGCATTGCAGGTGACGTTGAGTCCCATGAGCCTGGCCACGCGCGGCGAGAGATGGAGGTCGGGGTCTCCGTTGTCGACCCAGGTAAGAATCTGCTGGGTTGTGCCATCGGGAAGCGGGATCTGGACATCGACGATGATTCGGTTGTGATCCAGCCTGATAGGAACGGTGGCCGACTGCGAGTCGGGGTTCGGCGTTGATGGTTTTTGCGCAAAGGCAGCAGGTATAAGAATCAACACAAGTGCCAAAAATCGCATAGGACTATTGTAGACGCTCGAAAATCTCACTCCGCTGGGTCGCAGGAGGTTCACAGGGCGTCTAGTATAATCACGGGTTTGGCTGGATTGGGTCGTCGATTCATCTAGTCGAGTCTTATAAGTGTTGGTTTGGAGGATTCTGGTGCAAGCGGAGATTGGGATTATTGGCGGCAGCGGCTTGTATGCCATGCCGGGGTTAAGCAAGGTACGCGAGGTCAAGGTGAAGACGCCTTTTGGCGCGCCTTCCGACGCCTATATTTGCGGCATGCTCGAAGGGCGCAAGGTAGCGTTTCTTGCGCGCCACGGGCGTGGCCATCGCATCTCGCCCAGCGAGCTGAATTTTCGCGCGAATATTCATGGCTTCAAACAGCTTGGTGCGGAAAGAATCGTTTCTGTGTCGGCGGTGGGGTCGTTAAAGGAAGAACACAAGCCGCTGGATTTCGTGATTCCGGATCAGTTCTTCGATCGTACCCGCCATCGCATCGATACATTTTTCGGCGGAGGAGTAGTGGCACACGTCGCTTTGGCCGATCCCGTATGCGGAGAACTGGCTGGAGTTGTAGAGGCGGCCTGTAAGCGGGTCGGCGTGACCGGTAAGCGCGGCGGAACTTATTTGTGCATGGAAGGGCCGCAGTTTTCCACTCGCGCGGAATCAAATGTATATCGCGAGCTGGGCATGGACGTCATCGGCATGACGAATCTGCAGGAAGCCAAGCTGGCGCGCGAAGCTGAGCTGTGTTACGTCACAGTAGCGATGGTGACAGACTACGATTGCTGGCACCCGCATCATGACTCGGTCACGGTGGATCAGGTTCTTTCAGTGCTCTCAAAAAACGCGGAGAATGCAGCCAAAGTCGTGCGCGAGACCGTCGCCGCGATGCCTAAAGAGCGCTCGTGCAAATGCGGGTCGGCGTTGGCGCACGCGATTTTGACCGACGGCAAAACAATTCCAGCAGCTACGAAAAAGAAGCTGAAGTTAATTATCGGAAAGTATGTAAAAAGCAGCAGTCGTTAAAGTCGAGCAGATAGAGAGGAATCGCGGATCCAGATGAGCATCGTCGTAGTGGGCTCGGTAGCGTTTGATGACGTGACGTCGCCTTCGGGCAGCGTAAAGGGAATTCTCGGCGGAGCGGCGACGTACTTTTCGCTGGCCGCGAGTTACTTTACGCCGGTGCGCGTAGTCGCGGTAGTGGGCGAAGACTTCGGCGCCGAGCACGAAGACGTCCTCAAGAAGCGCGGGGTGGATACGCGCGGCATCGAGCGCGCTAAGGGCAAGACCTTTCGCTGGGGAGGATCTTATGCCGAAAACCTCAACGAAGCCAAAACGAATTTTACGGATCTGAATGTTTTTGAAAAGTTCAGCCCTCAGATTCCAAAAGAATACGAGGACTCGCAGTTTCTTTTTCTGGCGAACATCCAGCCCACGTTGCAAGCCAACGTACGGAAAAATATGAAAGGCGTGCGGCTGACTGGATGCGACACCATGAATTATTGGATCCAGGGCGCGCGTAAGGAGCTTGCGGAGACACTGAAGTTGGTGGATGTGCTGCTGATCAACGACACCGAGACCAAAATGCTGGCGGAGGAAAAGAACCTGCCGCGCGCCGCGAAAAAAGTGCTGGCCATGGGTCCGCAGGCGCTGGTAATCAAGCATGGCGAATACGGCGCGACCATCTTCTTTCGCGAAGGCGCGTTTGGATTGGGGCGTCATCCTTTTAGGGCTCCGACGTTGCCGCTCGATGAAGTAAAGGATCCCACGGGCGCAGGCGATTCCTTTGCCGGCGGCTTTATGGGCTACCTGGCGTCGCAGGAAGAACTTAACCGCGAAGTTCTGAAGCGCGCCCTTTTCTACGGCGGCGTGATGGGATCGTTTGCCGTCGAGAGCTTCGGCACAGAACGGCTCCAATCGCTGAGCCGCGAAAAGATCGACGAACGCTTTCAGATTTTCCGCGAGCTCACCCACCTGGAATGAAGAAACAATCTCCTCCGTTAACTGCGACGCGCTCCGATATTGAGATTGTGCGCCTGGTCGGGCTGGCGGCTTTCGTGTCGTTCTTCTCGTTCCTCTTCTTCTACCGGCACGGAGACGTGCTGCTCTACGGCGACGCCGTGGCACATATCAACATCGCGCGCCGCGTCTTCGATTCGAAAACGCCAGGTCTGCTGCAGTTGGGCACGGTGTGGTTGCCGCTGCCCCACTTGCTGATCATGCCGTTCATCCTTGCAAAGCAGATGTGGCAGACGGGCTCCGGCGGCTCTATCCCATCGATGGTCGGATATGTGTTGGGAGTCATGGGGATATTCCGACTGGTGCGCGGGATGGTGAGCCCAGAAGGGGAAGCGAACGGCGGCCCGCAGATCGAAGCTTGGGGTGCCGCTGTTATCTATGGAGCGAATCCGAATCTGATTTACCTGCAGGCAACCGCCATGGGCGAGGCACTCTATTTGGCCTTCTTCATCTGGGTAGTTGTGTATTTCGCCGAGTTCGCGCGGGGCGGGCAGAAGGCTCTCTGGAAATGCGGCGGTTGCGTGGCGGCGGCTTGCATGGCTCGTTATGACGGATGGTTTCTCGCCGTGGTGCTGGTGCTAGCGATTCCGCTGGTGAGCTACGGGTTTCACACGGCGAGTGAAGTTGGAGCGATGTCAGCAGCGTTCTCATTGTCGCGAACGCAACTCCTGAGGTTTGCTTTGATTGCCGCTGCCGGTCCCGCGCTTTGGTTGGGATACAACGCCGCGGTCTACGGCAATCCTCTGGAATTTGCCAATGGGCCTTATTCCGCGAAGGCGATCGAGCAAAAGACCGCGACCGTGAATCCGGCGAAGGGAAGCGTGATTGCTGCCGCTTGTTATTTTCTGAAAGCGGCGGAGCTCAATGTCGGCGAGGCAACGTGGTTGGGTCGCCTGTGGCTGGCTTTGGCTGTGCTGGGGAGTCTCTTGGCGTCGCTCGAAAAAAGGAGGCGAATCGCGTTGCTGTTGTGGGCGCCGCTGCCGTTCTACGCCTTGTCGGTTGCCTACGGCAGCGTTCCAATTTTTGTGCCGGCCTGGTGGCCGCGTTCACTCTACAACGTCCGCTATGGACTGCAACTTCTTCCTGCATTCGCGGTGTCTGTGCCGCTCGCAATTTCTTGCCTGGCGAAAGCACTGGCGAGAATTCCGCAGATTAGAATCGCATGGCCGCGTTGGGCCGCCGCAATTACACTACTGGCAACCTTGTTGTTTACAGCTGTAAGTTACGCCGCAATCTGGCGTGCAGATCCAATCTGCCTCCGCGAAGCGGCCACAAATATTAGCAGCCGTATCCATTTGGACAAAGAAGTTGCTACATGGATCGCACTGTTGCCCGCAAATTCCACGCTGTTGATGTATCTCGGTGAGCATGTTGGAGCATTGGAACAGGCCGGCTTTGATCTCAAGCGCACCATCAATGAGGGGAACCATCGCGTTTGGAGGAGGCCGACCGATTCTGAAGGCTTGTGGGAGCGGGCTTTGGCCGATCCGGCTGCCCATGCGGATTATGCCATTGCCTTTGAGGGCGATCCGGTCTGGATGGCTGCCAGAGATCATCACCTGACTGCGCTGGTCGAACTTCATACCAGCGGGCAACCGCCGGCCATTATTTTTCAGTGTCGTCCGCAGGCCAAGGCCAACTGAGCGCTCATTCTGCTCCTTCCGATTAATCCAAGGTAATCACGAGCGTTAACGCTGGAGGGCGAATGACACCCAATCGCGGTGATAAAATCCCTCCATCTTTACTTGTGTTGTGGCCGCGCCCGGAAGCGATCAACCAGTGAGACGCTCGGGCGTATCAGCGCTGATTACTGTGTTAAGACTATGAACTGGCAACACATCAGCGACCTGCTGCACCGGGAAGTGGCCAGCGGCGTGGTTGTGTCGTCGCTCGCCAGGCTTGTTTTGGCCGCTCTCTTGGGCGGAATCATCGGCCTCGAGCGAGAACTTAAACACCGGCCGGCTGGGCTGCGCACAAATATGTTCATCTGCTTCGGCGCGGCCTTGTTCACGGTTCTTTCCGACGTGCTGGCGGTCGAGCACCTCGGGGATCACACTCGGGTTGCGGCGCAGATTATCCCCGGTATCGGATTCATCGGTGCCGGATCTATCCTGCACACTCGCGGCTTGACCACAGGTCTCACCACGGCTGCGACTTTGTTTGTGGTGGCATCGGTGGGCATGGCCACTGGTGGCGGCCTCTACCTGACGGCTGTTTTCTCCACTGGCTTGGTTCTGATCGCTCTGTTCACTCTCGGCCATCTGGAACTCACCTTTAATCTGAAAACTCTGTTGAATAGCTACGAAGTCACTGGCGCAAGCGTGGAAGTTATCACGCAAGAGGTTAACCGCATTCTGGAACGGCAGCATCGCATGATGCAAAACGTGCTGAGCGGTAATACCGGCCACCACGTCCGGTTGCAATTCGATGTGTCGGGGTGCAACCGTGAACAGAGCAACCTGCTGCTCGCACTGAAGGCGTCGCCTGTCCTCGGAAGCGTCACTCCGTTAGGCCCGGTGGAACTGGAGTGAGCTTGCCGGGAGTAATTCCTTTTGTGAAGGCCAGCGCCTGCGGTAATGATTTTCTGCTGGTCGAGTCTTCGGTGATGGACGCTTTGACACTCGATGCCGATCAGGTTCCCGAGAAAATTGCGGAGCTTACGCGACGTCTGTGCAACCGTCACGAGGGCGTGGGAGCGGATGGAGTTGAATGGATGTACCCCCACCCGACGGCCGATGTTGAAATTCGTCTTAGTAACGCCGATGGCTCACTTGCGGAAATCTCCGGCAACGGCACGCGCTGTGTAGCGGCTTATATTTGCGCGGAGCAGGAGAAAGAGCACATCGCCATCCTGACCGGCGCTGGATTGAAGACTTGTGCATTGACGGGTCGCAACGGCTGCGAATACGAGTTTGAGGTCGACATGGGCGAGGCTGAAGTGAGTGCGGAACTCGAAATCAATATCAATATGAGTGAGCGCAAAGTGCGCGGTATTCCGGTTTCGATGGGCAATCCGCATTACGTTGTTTTCATGCCCGAGTTCCCCAAGAATTGGCAGCAGGAAGCGGCAGCCATCCAGAGTAGGGCTGAGTTTAAACAGGGCATAAACATTGAACTGGTTGCGCTCGACGGCAGGCATGATGTCAGTGTGCGTTTCTTCGAACGCGGGGTTGGTGAGACGGAATCGTCGGGTACGGGCTCCTGCGCCGCGGCGGTGGCCGCAATCGCCCTGGGCAAGGCCGAATCGCCGGTGCGCGTGCATGCACCCGGGGGCACACAAACTGTGCGCATGGAAGGCAAGCAGGTGTTTCTTCGCGGGACGGCGCGCCTGCTATGCCGCGGAGAGTTTTTCTCGGATTCTTAATTAGACGTTTGATCGCATGCCTTCATCGACAACTCCGCGTGTGAAACCCCAAGCGCTTCAACTGGGCGACGTGATTGGCATCGTCGCGCCTGCCAGCAACGTCAAGCGCGCGGATTTGGAAGCCGGATGCGAAGGGCTGCGCCGAACCGGTTATCAGCCGTTTTATTTCGAGTCCATCTTTGATCAGGACCTCTACTTTGCGGGGTCGGTGCAACGGCGCTCGAGAGAATTAGAGGACATGTTCGCGCATGAAGATGTGAAGGCGATAATATGCGCGCGTGGCGGTTACGGTTCGAATTATCTGCTGCCTGAACTGGACCTGGAGAAAATAAAATCGCATCCTAAGATTTTCGTGGGCTACAGCGATCTGACTGCGCTCCTAACATATTTTTCCGACGCCGCTGGATTGGTGACGTTTCACGGGCCGATGGTGGCGAAAGACTGGGCTCACGAAAATGGAGTAGATTCACTTTCGTGGCAGGCGGCGCTAGCCGGCGCGACTGGCTGGGAACCGCAGTTCAGCGCCGCTTCCAGAGTGGAGGGCCTGGTCGGCGGAGCGGCCGAAGGCATTCTTTACGGGGGTTGTCTCTCGATTCTGGTCGCATCGCTCGGCACGCCGTATGAAATCCGGACCGAGGGCACGATCTTATTTCTCGAGGATGTCGCCGCCAAGCCTTTCCAGATCGATCGCATGCTGATGCAGTTGAAGCTCGCGGGAAAATTGAATGGAGTTCGGGGAATTGTCTTCGGTGAGATGCGAGATTGTGTGCAGAATGCGAATCAAGGATATAGGCTGGAAGATGTCGTCTTGCGAATCGTCGGCGCTCTGGGCGTTCCGGTGGCATATGGAATACCTTCGGGCCACGTAACCGCGGGAAACATCACTTTGCCGGTCGGAGTGCGCGCCGGGCTGGCTGTAAGCAGTGGGGGAGTGAGTTTGAAGATTCTCGAAACGGCGGTGATAAGGTCCTAAGAGCCCTCAAGGCATTCAAGGTGGCGCAGAAAACGGGCAGAAAAGTATGGGTGAAAAGCACATTCATCTGATTGGTATTTGCGGAACCGCGATGGCCTCGCTGGCTGGAATGCTGAGGCAGCGCGGTTTTCGTGTGAGCGGTTCGGATGCGGCGGCGTATCCTCCTATGTCGGATTTCTTAGCGGAGCTCGGCATCCCGGTTGCGCAGCCCTTCGACGCCGGCAATCTGCAACCGGCGCCGGATCTGGTTGTGATTGGCAACGCCATTTCGCGGGGAAATCCGGAACTCGAGCACGTGCTCGACCAGCGCATTCTGTTCTGTTCGCTTCCGCAACTGTTGCACGAGGAATTTTTGCGCGGCAAGGAAGTGCTGGTGGTCGCGGGTACGCATGGCAAGACCACGACTACCTCAATGCTCGCCTGGATCTTTCACACGGCGGGGTTGCAGCCGTCATTTCTGATCGGCGGCATCGCAGAAAATTTCGGCTCAAGCTTTCACCTGGGCCAGGGCAAACATTTCATTATCGAAGGCGATGAGTATGACACCGCCTTCTTCGATAAGGGACCGAAGTTTCTGCACTATTTTCCCGACGCCGTGATTTTGACCTCGGTGGAGTTTGATCACGCTGACATTTATAAAGATCTCGACGCGGTCGAGACTGCGTTCAAGCGTCTGGTGAATCTGATCCCGCGTCGCGGACGAATTATCGCTTTCGATGGCGACGCTGGCGAAGCGACGGGGAGTGCCAGCCTGGAGCGGTGTTTGAGTAAAGCTTTCTGTCCCGTTGAACGGTATGGCGCGGGCGAGCCTGCTGACTGGCGAATTTCAAATCTTCGATTGGAAGCGGAACGTACTTTATGGACGGTGCTGCATCAAGGCCGGGCCTGGGCTGATTTAGAATTTCCACTCGCCGGCGAATACAACGTGTGGAATGCCACAGCGGCGGCTGCAATGGCCGCGGCTTGTGGGATCTCGAAAGAAGAGATCGCGGCGGCGCTGAAGACTTTCAAGAGCGTCAAACGTCGACTCGAAGTAAAGGCGCAAGTAAACGGCATCACGATTATTGACGACTTCGCACATCATCCGACGGCAATCGCGGGCACGCTCAAGGCGCTACGGGCGCGGTATTCGAGCTCGCGGCTGTGGGCGATAGTGGAGCCGCGCTCGAATACTCTTCGCCGGCGCGTGCTGCAAAGCGATCTCGCCGCCGGTCTAGCTCTCGCCGATGAAGTCGTGATCGCGAATGTCTTCCGTTCGGATGCCGTGCCGGAGAACGAGCGGCTGAGCTTGCCGGAACTGCTCAGCGATATTCTGCGCCGCGGTGCGCACGCGCGCCTCATCGCAGACGCAGACGAAATCGTAAAGGCGGTCAGCCCGGAGTTGCGTAGCGGCGACGTGGTGGCGATTCTTTCCAACGGAGGCTTTGGAGGGATTTACGAGAAGTTGCCGCAGCGGTTGCGCCGGATGGCAGAGAGCATGAAAAATAATTCCGCGAACGCCGTGGGCAAGGCTTAACCGTGTTTATCGTGCCTCGAAGGCCGGCCAACCGGGCCTCGGATCGGTTTCGCTGGTTATTCCTAGCATTGTTGCTCTGCTTGCTCGCGGTGCCCGCCTATGCAAATACCAGTTACACAATTTCTTTGGTGAATCCCGCGCAGCATCTGGTGGAAGTTCAGATCATTCTGGCCGAAGGTTCGGCCGAGCGGGAGTTGCAGATGCCAGTGTGGAATGCGCTCTACCAGGTACGCGACTTCGCGCAATACGTTAACTGGGTACGGGCGAAAGACCGCGCCGGGCGGCAACTTCCTGTGAGCGCGGTCAATCCGAGCCGGTGGCGAATTTCCGGCGTGCAAGATGGGGCGGTAGCGCAGTATCAGATATTTATAGATTCTGCCGGGCCGTTCGGCGCGGAATTGAATGCGCATCATGCATTCTTCAACCTGGCTCAGCTTCTCATGTATCCAGTGGACGCTCGGAACGGGCCGATGGTCGTGCGTTTCGATCAGATTCCCGACGGATGGCGCGTCGCTACTCCCCTCGCCGCCACGCCGGATGGTTTATTTACAGCCGAAACTTACGACCAACTGGTAGACTCTCCGGTCGAGATCGGAATGTTTCGGGAAGCCGACTTCGATGAGGGCGGCGCGAAATATCGCGTGGTGGTCGACGCCGACTCGGCGGACTACGGCATGGAAAATCTCACCGCGATGCTGCGCAAGATTGTCGCGGCTGCGTCTAGTTGGATGGACGATCGTCCCTTTCAAAGCTACATGTTTCTCTATCACTTTCCTCACGGGCCCGGTGGTGGAGGAATGGAACATGCTTATTCGACTGCGATCGCGATGAATGCCGATGTGGTGGCGGGATCTGTGGGAATGCTCTCCTCGGTAACGGCTCACGAATTCTTTCACCTCTGGAACGTTAAGCGCATCCGTCCCCAAACCTTAGAGCCGGTCGATTACACGAGAGAAAATTACACGCGCGCGTTATGGTTCAGCGAAGGCTGCACCAGCACTGCGGGCGACATAATTAATCTCCGTGCTGGACTGCTAGACGAGGGCGATTTCGAGCGGCTGATCTCGTCGGCAATCGCGGAACTCGAGCAACGGCCAGCGCACACGACACAGTCAGCCGAAGAGTCGAGCCTTGATGCGTGGCTTGAGGGTGACGCCTACTATCGCAGCCCCGAGCGCAGCGTCTCCTATTACAACAAAGGCGAGCTGCTGGGCATCATGCTGGATTTGGCCGTGCGCGATGCTAGCCACGGACATGCGTCGTTGCGCGAAGTCTTTCAATGGATGAATCAGAGTTACGCGAAGAAGGGAAAATACTTTCGCGATTCCGACAGCGTGCGCGAAGCCGCCGAGGCTGTGAGTCATGCGAGTCTGGGATGGTTCTTTGAGGAGTATGTCGCGGGAACGGAAGAGATCCCGTGGAACAAGTTTTTCAGCAGCGTGGGCTTGCGCATTGTGGAAGGAAGAAGCACGACCGCCGACGCCGGCTTTGTGGCTTCGCGAAACTTCGATGGGATTATGAATGTAACCTCCGTGACCGCGGGCAGCGAGGCGGAAAAGGCGGGCTTGCAGTTGGGCGACGCGATTTTGGGAATCAACGGGAGCGCGCCGGGACAGGATTCATCGCAAGCAATGGTGGGGCTGCAGCCGGGCGACACCGTGGCAGTGAAGGTTCGCGGCCGCCTCGGCTCCGAGCGCGAGTTGAAGTGGAAAGCGGGCATACGCGAAGAAGTATCCTACGATCTCAAAGATGCGGACAACATCACCGCCGAACAGCGCGCGCGCCGTGCGGCATGGCTCAAGGGCGAAGCCCAAACGCCAACGACAACTTCGCGTTAACATCTCCGCTACCGCTACGCAAATGATGATAAGCAGTGACTCGCGGCTTCAGGTACCACAAGTTTTGGGGCAACATCAATAATGATTCGCACCATCATGATGCTGGTCTTCTGGGCGCTGGCCCTGCCGGTTGCAGCGCTGATAGGTTTTCCCTGGACCTTCATTTCCGGCGACATCCGCCTGCTTTATCGAATGTTCATGATCGGCGCCTGGAACGGCGTGCTCCTCACGGGAGTGCGAGTAGAAACCGTGGGCCTCGACAAACTCGATCCGGCTCGCACTTATATTTTCATGTCGAATCACGTTTCGAATCTCGATCCTCCGATTACGGTTCCACTGATTCCACGACGAACTTCGGTGATGGTGAAGAAAGAATTATTTCGCGTCCCCATTCTCGGTCGCTCCATGCGCATGGGATCGCTGGTTCCTGTAGATCGCGGCAAGCGCGATGCCGGCATCGAGTCGGTGAAGATCGCGAAAGAAGTCGTGCAAAAGGGCCTGAACATGACGATCTACATCGAGGGCAAAAGATCGTTCGACGGCAAGCTCTTGCCCTTCAAGAAGGGACCCTTTTATCTGGCCATGGAGTGTGGAGTTCCGGTGGTGCCGATTACGATTCTGGGTACGCACGCCGTCATGCCCAAGGGACGATTCGCGATCAAGCCGGGGGTAGTCACGGTGATGTTTCATCCACCGATCGAGCCAAAAGATTTTGGCGGCCGCGAATGTCTGATGGAGAAGGTGCGGGCGGTGATTGATAGCGGCTTGCCGGAAGAGTGCCGCCAGGAAATCCCGGCTAACAAGTAAGCGTCTCTTTGCGATCGCGCCACAGTCATTTCTTTTTCCGACGCTGCGTGCGCAACGCGCGCAACATCTCCGGCAACTTGGGCAGCACAGCGGAATACTTCAGCCAAAGTTTGTGATCGACTGCAGGCGCTCCGCTCACCAGGGCTTTGGCCGGAACGTCGTTGGCCACGCCGCTTTGCGGCGTGACGATGGCGTCGTCGCCAATTTTGCAGTGTCCTACCACCCCGACCTGCCCGGTCAAGATGGCGCGTCTACCGATTTCCGTGGAACCAGCCAGTCCCACCTGCGAACACAGAAGAGCGTCTTCGCCCACCTGTGAGGCGTGTCCGACCTGCACCAGATTATCGATCTTCACGCCCCGGCCGATACGAGTTTCACCCACGCTGGCGCGGTCGATGCAGGAATTCGCCTGCACCTCGACATCATCTTCAATCACGACGGGAGCTGGCTGAGGAATTTTGTACCAGTGCCCGTCGGCAGTCTTAGCGAAACCGAAGCCGTCAGCTCCGATGACAACGCCGTTCTGCAGCAAAACGTTGTTGCCGATACGGCAGTTCTCACGCACCGTTACATGAGCGTGGGCGAAAAAGTTATCGCCGATCGTCACTCCGCGATAGATCACCACATGCGCCAGCAGTGCGGCATTCGCGCCGATGGTCACATTTTCGTCTACCACTACATAGGGTCCGATATGCGCGTCGCGTCCAATCTTCGAGGTGGGATGAATGACCGCTGTGGCGTGGACTCCCGGAGCATATCGCAGGGGACGATGGAAGAGCTCAAGCGCCTGAGCGAAAGCCAGATAAGGATCTTTGGCACGCAGCATGCCTGTCGAAATGGCGGGGAAGTCTTCAGCAACAATAACAACTGCAGCCTTTGTGGATCTTGCCAGGGCGGCATATTTCGGATTGGAGATGAAGGTCAGTTCACCGGGTCCGGCTTGCTCGATGCCGTTGAGGCCGGAGATTTCGATGTCGGGCGAAGCATTTTCCAGGCGCAACTTCAGAGCGGAAGCGATAGCGGAGAGTTTCATTGCGAAAGTAGATCGTACACTGCGCGCGGAAAAATGGGCAAAAGAAGGGCGCGGCTTTTGGAGGGGGGCACAGAAGGCGGAATTGTGTCGGCAGACAGTAGATTCCTCACCGGGCATTCTGCCCGGTGAGGAATGACAGGGAGATTTGGCTCGATCGGCAGCTCTTACGCAGGCATTGAGAGTGCCTTAGTTGCGGACCAGCTCTGCCTCGTTCTTGCCGGTGATGGTGACGAAGCGAATCGTGCCGGCGCTGTCTTCGAAAACCAGGCCGGTGCCTTTCGGGTCGACCACGGCCGCGACCAGATGGCCATACGATTTGGGAATGCCTCCGTGGGTGGGAGTCTGGTCGTAGCGCGCGAGTTCGCCTTCTTTCATGCCGGTCATGCTGACGAAGCGGATGGTGCCGTCTTTGTCCTCGAAGATCAGGCCGGTGCCGATCTGGTCGGCGATGGCGGCGGCCAGGCGTCCATAGGTTTTCGGCACGGTGCCGTGGATGGGCATGGCATAGTCAGACTGGGCCTGGCCTCCGGCGTAGGCCACGGTGGCGTTGTTGTTTCCCCAAAGATAGCCGGAGATTGCTAAGAGTGCGCCGCCTGCGATTAGTAGGATTTTGTTTCGCATGTTTACCTTTCATGGTTTGACTTCGTGCTTTGTGCCGTTGCAGAAGATCAGCCGCGAAACGGCGTTAGAGCGCAGCCCACAGCGCAAGCTGTGGGTTGAGGGGAAGTATAGGAATCAGCCCAGGAGGGAGCGAAAGAAAATCCCTCGCGAACACCCCGCAGGCTCTTTCGCCCCGTTGGGGCATGCGCTGCGTCTGCTCCTACCCAACTCTTACGCCGTGGGCTGCATTCTTGCGCCGCTTCGCGGCTGAACCCGATCGCGCGGCTGACTCGGCCCTCCACGCTTACGGCATGACTTGGATCTTGTGCATCATGCCCAGGTCTTCGTGCAGCAGGATGTGGCAGTGGAACACGAATGTGCCGGCGGTGGTCGGGTCGCGGAAATCCATGCGTACCTTTACGCTATGGTAAGGGCCGGAGCCGCTCCAGTAGGGAATCTCAATGGTGTCACGCAGATCCTGATGAGCGACGGGCTTCCCATCAACCTCTAGCAGCATGAAGTGAATCTGATGGATGTGGAAGGCGTGGGTTTCAAGGGCGCGGTTTGTGATCGTCCAGTCTTCCACGGCGCCGACGTTGGTGGTAATGACCGGCTTCTCATTCGCCTCAAAAACCTTCGGCTTCTGACCGTCGACCGTGATGTAGAACTGAATCGGGCCGTTAGTTCCACCGAACTCCTCGGAGAAATACAGGTTGCGCGTGGCCGTTGGAGTCACGGTGTTCAATCCGGAGAATTTGAGGTTGTCGACCGCGACCTTGGGCGCTTCCGTGGATGTCGCTGCTTCGGTCGTCGCGGCATTTTCCGTCGGGGCATTTCTTGTCGCCGCATTGCTCAGCGTGACTTTCGCAAGTAGGAGTTCGAGATCAGGATTGCCGGTCGGTCCCGTGGGGTAGGATTGTGTGAGAAAAAGAGCGCTGGTTCCGGCCGGAGGTGCGGGCACGATAAATTCCGCGCGGCCCGCGGGAGGAACGAGAATCGTGGTTTCCATTCGCGTCTGCGGCCAGAGGATAGCCGTCAAGCGCAACCAATTCGAGCGTCTGCGGCACGCCGTTAAACCATACTTGCAACGGCATGAAGTCCTGCAGCGTCGCATTGGCTACTCGCCAGAACTCTTTTTTCCCCGTCTGCATCTGGATGATGGGAGACGGGCCTTGAATCTCGCCAGCGATCTGGTAGTTAATCGTCAGTTGATAAGGACCGGGCACCCAGGGAACCAGATACTGCTGCCGAACTACGAACACGCGCTCGATAAGCCCGGTGACCTCGGGGCGAACTTTATCCATGCCCTCGACGATCAGGGCCCCCGCCGCGCCGCCGTTCACCTGAAACTCGGTGAAGCCGTGCACGTGCGGATGGTACCAATACAATCCCGGCGGCTCGGTGGTCGGAATCGTCATGGCATATTGAAATCCGGGCAGCCTGGCTGAATCAGGTGGTGAGTACGTCATCCTGATGGCACATCGGAGGAACGTTCAAGCCGTGGAAGTGAACGTTGGTCGAGTTGATGGTGGGCGTGCCGCTATCGCCGCAGACCGGCGTCCGGCCGGCATGGACATGTCCATCATCGAACTCATGCTGTCCGCGCCTCCGCTCACAATATCGTCAGTGACATTCAACTGTAGCTGGTCGCCAGGATTCAGCCGCAGCGTTGGCGCCTCCGCAATTGGACCGCCGGAAGGCTGATATTTGTAGCAGTAGTGGGTATATCCGAGCGTCATCGACCGAGGTTCCCATGGTGAAGTTGGCACTGAGAATTCCGTTCTGCGAAGTAAGGCTCAGAGCATCCTTGACCACGCTGCCGGGCGCGGGGCGGGCCGGACACTGAGCCGCAGACTTCAGGACAGGGAAGCCACAGAGATACGAACTGTCAGCAAAATTTTCAACTCGGCACGCATAAAAAAGACTCCTCAGTGAATAACCTTCACGAATTAAAATGACCGCGGAGGAAAACTCGCGATCGAGAGCAAGCCTGTGCTGTTGGGATCAGTGATGGGCGACGCGGGCGCTTCTTTTAAGGTGCATTTTCCGCCACCTGAACTTACGTGGACCATGGCGATGGAGGAACCGAACTCGGCCACATAAACCACCCAGCCGGTACCGGTAGTTTTTTCCAGCGCCATAGACGCTAGATAAGACCAATCTCTGCTGTAGCCGCGAAGCTTTCCGGAAGTGCAGCCGGGAGTGAGCTTGCCAGTGCTGGTATCAAAGTAGAGAGCAGTAATCGAATCCCCTTCAGTGTTGGCGACGTAGAGAAGAGTCTCATCAGGGCTCAGCAGGATGTTGCTGGAGTTCATCGGAGCCTGCTGCGTATATACTGATGGTCGGGCTCAGCTTGCCGGAAGAAATGTCGGAGACTTCAACGACCGTCGACGAAGAAGTATCGCCGAAGACTGCGAAGTGACCATCCTGCGTGATTTCTACGCTGGTGGGATAGGTTGCTCCTTGTGACTTGCGGAAGGCAGTAGAATTCTGTAAGTCGCCGTTCGAAACCGGAGTGCCTGCGGAAACGTTAAAGGATTCGATCGAGCCGTCGCCATAGGTCACGACCATTATGTTTCCGTGGAGAGCCATGCCCTCGATTGCTCCACCTTGCAGACCGGCCACCGAGATATCGTTTCCAAATTTCAGGCTGCACCCGGGTTGCACCTTAAACGTACCGATCGTATTGGATGTGGTGTAGCCGGCATACAAATACTTTTGATTCATGGCCAGGCCGATGCCGTTGGCCGAGCCGTCGTCGGTGGTGGAGCCGAAAATATTGCTGGTCGAAGTCAAGGTGGTGACATCAATTCCGGCAATATCTGCGGAAGAGGCGTCAGCAGCGTAAATGCACTCATTACTCGCGCTGTTCAGCAGGCTGAGGCGGTTCGTGCCGAAAAACCCTCCGCCAATCCCGGTTCCATTCGGTCACCACTTGCTGTACAAGTGTGAGATTTCCATCGGATCCCAGGCTGTAAAACGAGACCCCGTTGGTGAAAGTCACGTCGTCGTTTGTCACAATGTAATGAGGCGCGGTTGCGCCCGCAGCAGAAGTGCTCAAGGCGCAAATCCAAACGCCCACCCACAGGAAAGCGACTGCACCCCGCAACAACCACACGTTACCCGACATCTGCATGAGTCACCCGGTTAATTTTTGGGGGCGTTTAGTGGTAGAACCGCACTGCTGGCCCGTTTAGCGAGTTAATCACACTTAGTGGCACAGATCAATCGCAATCGTGTGCTACGCAGAGGAAGAATGACCCCAGCTAAAAGTATGACTACTATTGACTTATCGTACTATTGCTCTTAGTAACTATTGCTCGTCGAACATGGGCACTTGACGTTGATCGTCGGCCGCGGCGCGACGAGATCGGCGTGGCGCGCCGATCACGGCTAGAACAGTCAACGACTCAAGGGCGGTGCGCGGCACGAAGATACGCTGCGTATTCGAGCGCTGGTCAGGGGGATTGACGAGATAGCCCTCCGGGAGATTCTGCGTGAGATCGGCCGGCATCAAGCCTTCGAGAATTTCGCTATCTCTAAAACGCAGTCGCACCCACAAACCTTCCGAGCGCGGCCGGGAAGTGAAAGTCTTGCGCGTGAGCGACTCTGAATCACCGAACTCACGCACGAAATAAACTCCCTTGATCTCGCGCAAGTCCATAGCGACTACATTGCCGGCGGTGTTCAACAATTCGAGCTTACCTTCGTTGACGAACTGCGCAGGCGAAACGTAACCCGAGACCGAATCCCGGTCCATTTTTCGGACGATCACTTTTTTGTGTGTAGAAGCCATGAGTCAGGTCGGGGCTGCGGACTTCGGACCTCGACCATAGATTTCAGAAGAAGCTTGGCTTTGTTCGGCCACGCTAGACCACCCAGAGCGGAGATTCCCCCGCCGCCCCGGACTTGCCGGCTAAAGGCCGAGGTCCGACGTCCGCGTTCGATCTCCGCCCATTCTCGCATCAATTCCCGAGAAAACGCGGGAATCCACGTTGGCAGTAGCCAAATCGTAAACGTTGTGTTATTCCTTTAAGTTGCCTTGGCCCCACTCAAGCATATATAAGTCTCTTGTATTGATGGGCTTGTGTCAGGCCTAAAGCCGAACCGGGCAGCTTGAGCCGTGGTATCCTGTGGAAATCTTGTGGAAAAGGCCGCTGGAACGCATACTGCCCTGACTGGGGCGCAGCCAGAGCTTGCGCCTGCGCCGGGTCGTTGGAACGTGGTCGTTTGAAGACGAATGGCTGATTACATTTATACGATGGAAATCCGGTTGACGCCGGATCAACTGAAGGGCGTCAAACTGGTGGAAGACATAGCCCGCGCAGCGGGAATTACCCTTTACCTCACCGGCGGCGCAATACGCGACATCATCAGCGGTTTCACCATCCGCGACCTGGATTTCACGGTTCAGGGCAATTCCCTCAAACTGCAAAAAGATTTCGAGCGCGCCGGCGCGCAGATTGCGGGCCACGAGGACGATACTCGTACTCTATTTTTGGTGCTGCCGGGGAACGTGCGCGCCGAGATCGCGATGTCGCGTACCGAGACCTACGAGAAAGTAGGGAAGGCGCCCACGATTTCTCCAGCCAGCATTCAGGACGATCTGCGCCGCCGCGATTTTACCGTCAACGCCATGGCGCTCTCGCTCAACGAAGGCTCGCGCGGACTTCTGCTCGATCCGTTCAACGGCGTGGCCGATGTCGAAGCCAAGCTGCTGCGCGTGCTGCACAATTATTCTTTCGTGGAAGATCCGTCGCGGCTGATCCGAGCCGCCCGTTTCGCCGCCCGCTTCCACTGGCCGCTTGAGGAGCGAACGCAGCAGCGCTACGACTCCGCTAAGGAAAACAAGTATATCGATCACATCTCGCGCAGCAGCGTTGGACACGAGATTGCGCAACTGGCCCACGAGGATGATCCGCTCAGCGTGGTTCGAGCGCTGGAAAAAGAAGACTGGCTCAAGATGCTGCATCCGCACTGGACCACAGCCAAGGTCGACGTCAACGGGCTGACCCAGTTGATGAAGACCCGCCAGCAGATGGTCGATCTCGGCTACACAGTCGATCCTTCGGCGGCAGTGATGCACTTTCTCACCGCGCATCTTTCCGATAAAGATGTGTCCGACTTGCAGCGCCAGATTCCGCGAAAAGATTTAGTCCAGGCTTGGCGCGACATTGAAGAGCACGCTAAGGATCTAGCCAAGCGGCTCACTGGAAAAGAAGCGGCCACGCCCTCGCGCACGTGGAACCTTCTATCGTCAGCGAGGCCGGAGATGGTTCTTTTTCTGGCAGTGACGGCGCGTCATCAGACAGTCGCCCAGAAGATCAAAAACTATTTGACCAAGTGGCGGCAGGTGCAGCAGCGCATTCCGCTGCCTGAGATGACGGAGCTTCTGATCACCCCGCAGCTGCCGGAATATCCGAAGATCGCTCGCGATGTCTTCATGCTGTTGCTTGACGGGAAGCTGCGCTCACACACCGAGACGTTGAAATTCCTGAAGCCGTTTGCGCCCCCACCACCGCCACCACCGCCACCGCCGAGACGAGGGCGGGGACCCAAGGCCGCGGCGGTTGCTCCGACTGCAGCAGTGCCAGGGAAAAAAGGCGAGATAGGGAAAGGCAAGGGTAAAGCCAAAGTCGAAACGCCCGCCGCGGTGCCGGTGCCTCTACCCGTTCCGGTAGCTGAGGCGAAGTCGTCAACAAAGGGAAAGCCTCCGGCGAAGGAGAAACTTGCGGCAAAGGCTGCGAAGAAAACGCCGAAACCCGCTGCAAAACGACCGGTCAAGAAGCCTACAAAGAAGAAGCCCGCGACTAATAAGACGAAGTCCGCTATCAAAACGAAGTCCAAGAAGCGATAGACTGCGCGGGCCCAGCAATTGTCCTAATTCCTCGCTGAAGACGCCCAATTTCTCCGTTGCTCGAATCCCAATCGGGCATATAATGAGGGCATGCATCGGCCGCTACTCATCCCGGCGCTCGTGCTTCTGTTAACGGCCTTACCTCTTCTTGCGCAGCACGGCGGTGGGGGTCACGCTTCCGCCGGGGGTCATGGCGGATTCGCATCCCACGGCAGCTTTGGCGGCGGCGGTCATGCTTTCGGCGGAGCGCACGCCGGTTCTGGATTTTCGGGTCATTCTTCTGCGCCACGTTCGTTTTCCGGACGATCGTTTTCCGGACCGTCTTTTTCCGGACGATCTTTCTCGGGACGTTCTCTTTCTGGGCGGCCTCTCGCCGGACGCAACTACGCTCGCGGCTCCGTCAATCGCGGCACCCGCCGCTATGGCCGCTCTGGCACCGGCCTCAGAATTCGCACCTACGGCTATGGCAATCGCTGCTTAGGCTACCCGTGCCGCGGCGGTTATGGATATCCTTGGGGGTACTACGGCGGATACGATCCTTATTGGTGGGGGGACTCAGGTCCCTCTTACGATCAGGACCAGCAAGATCAGGTCGGCTTAGCTGAAGAGATGAACCAGCAAAGCCTCGCCGAGCAACAAATGCGCCAGCAATCTGATCCGAATGCTTCTGCGCAGCCGGCGCCTCGGCCGCACCAACCAGAGCGGACCGAAGCGGTTTCGCCGACTGTCCTGATCTTCCGCGATCAGCACAAACAGGAAGTACAGAATTACGCCATCGTCGGCCAGACTCTGTGGAACTTCGCGCCGCAGCGTACAGAAAAGATTCCTCTCTCCGACCTCGACATTCCAGCCACGACCAAGGTCAACGAAGACCGCGGCGTCAGCTTCCGCTTGCCCGCTGGGCAAGAAGGTCAATAGAACCGCCTGCAAGCCCTCCTCGGAAATCTCTGTGGATGATCGTGGATAACTGGGCGCGTCTCCGCCACCGTTTACCGCTACAATTACGCCAACGTAAAATAGAAACGAGCCCAATGTCCCAATTCGTCCACTTGCATCTTCATACCGATTACTCTCTGCTCGATGGCGCCTGTGACGTAGAAAAACTCTGCCAGCGTGTAAAAGAGATGGGAATGCCGGCGGTCGCCATGACTGACCACGGCAACATTTTTGGCGCGGTTCACTTCGTCAATGCGGCGAAGCAGGCGGGCGTGAAGCCGATCGTGGGCTGCGAACTTTACGTCTGCAAGAAAGACGATCACAACATTGCGCGCACTCCCCCCGATGGAGACACCTATAACCATCTGCTGGTTCTCGCCGAAAACGAAGAGGGTTATCGCAACCTGGTGAAGATCACCTCCGAAGCTTCACTTCATGGTTTTTATTACAAGCCGCGCGTCAGCAAGAAATTCTTAGCAGAGCATTCGCGTGGATTGATCGGTCTGTCGGGATGCTTAAAGGGCGAGGTCGCCGAGCGCCTGACGGAAGGGAATTACGAAGCCGCGCGCGCTGCGGCGGGGTCGTTCTGCGACATCTTCGGTAAGGAAAACTTCTATCTCGAAATTCAAGATCAAGGCTTGGCGATGGAGCATCGTATCCATCCTGGGCTCTTCCAGTTGGAAAAAGATCTCGGCCTGCCTCTCGTCGCGACTAACGACAGCCATTACCTTTGCGAAGACGATGCTCATGCGCAGGACGTGATGCTCTGCATTCAGACTGGCAAGTCGATCCACGACACGCAGCGGATGAAGTTCGAAGGCAACCAGTTCTTCGTGAAGAGCCACGACGAAATGTATCGTGTGTTCAAGGATTCACCCGAAGTGCTGACGCGAACGCTCGACATCGCCGAGCGCTGCAGCCTGCGGCTCGAAAAAGTGGCCACTCCCTTTCCGCAATTCGAGGTTCCTGCCGGCTATACCATCGACAGTTATTTTGTGCATGTTTCTCGCGAGGGTTTCGCGCGGCGAATGGCCGCTCTGAAGCCGTTGCATGAACAAGGAAAATTAAAGCATCCGATTTCTGATTACGAGCAGCGCCTGGAGCGTGAACTCGCGATCATCCAGCAGATGAAGTTTCCCGGATATTTTCTGATCGTCTGGGATTTCATCCGCTATGCCAAAGAGCACGACATTCCCGTAGGCCCGGGACGCGGATCGGCCGCGGGATCGCTGGTTTCCTACGCGCTCGGAATCACCGATATCGACCCCCTGCAGCACGAATTGCTCTTCGAGCGCTTTCTGAATCCCGAGCGCGTTTCGATGCCCGATATCGACATCGATTTCTGCATGAACCGGCGCGGCGAAGTCATCAGCTACGTTACGCAGAAATACGGCCGCGACAATGTAGCGCAGATCATTACCTTCGGCACCATGGCCGCGAAGGCAGCGATTAAAGATGTAGGCCGCGCCATGGATATTCCTTACAGCGATGTTGATCGCATCGCGAAGATGATTCCCACGCAACTCAACATTACGCTCGATCAGGCCATCGAAGACTCCGGTCAACTGCGTGAGGCGATGGAGAAAGATGGCCAGATTCGCGAACTGATTCAGACCGCAAAGAAACTCGAGGGCATGGTGCGCAACTCCGGCGTTCACGCCGCCGGAGTGGTAATTTCGCCGCGCCCGCTTACCGAATTAGTCCCGCTGCATCGCACCAAGAACGACGAAATAGTGACCGCCTTCGACATGGTCGCCATCGAAAAGATGGGCCTGCTCAAGATGGATTTCCTCGGGCTGACCACGCTGACAATTCTTACCGACGCTTTGAAACTCATCGAACAAACTCGCGGCACTCCCATCACGCTGGAGAACGTTCCGCTCGAAGACGCTGAGACCTATCAGAAAGTCTTTCACAAGGGATTGACCTCTGGTGTTTTCCAGTTCGAATCGCACGGCATGCGCGACGTGTTGCGCAAGTACCAGCCGAATTCCATTGAAGATCTGACCGCGCTGAATGCGCTTTACCGGCCCGGCCCGATCCAGGGCGGAATGATCGACGATTTCGTCGATCGCAAGCACGGCCGCAAGAAAGTCGAGTACGAGCTGCCGGAGCTGAAAGAGATTCTTCAAGAAACGCTGGGCGTGATTGTCTATCAGGAACAGGTGATGCAGATCGCGAACCGCCTGGCCGGCTACTCGCTGGGTGAAGCCGATCTTCTTCGAC
This sequence comes from uncultured Acidobacteriaceae bacterium, assembly GCA_963789875.1. Classification (GTDB taxonomy): domain Bacteria; phylum Acidobacteriota; class Terriglobia; order Terriglobales; family Acidobacteriaceae; genus Sulfotelmatobacter. The sequence continues at coordinate 1,095,540 of CAWBMI010000006.1, forward strand.
GCGCCATGGGCAAGAAGAAAGCCGAAGAGATGGCGCAGCAGCGCGAGCGTTTTGTGGAAGGCGCGGCGCAAAGAAAATTTCCTCCGAAGAAAATCGAGAAGATTTTCGATTTGATGGCGCAGTTCGCCGGCTACGGTTTCAATAAGTCGCACTCTGCTGCTTACGCGCTGCTGGCCTATCACACCGCGTATTTGAAAACGCACTATCCGGTCGAGTTCATGGCCGCGCTGCTGACTTCGGTCACCGGCAGCACCGACGATGTGGTGAAGTACATCAACGAATGCCGCGAGATGGGAATTGCGGTCGAAGCGCCCGACATCAACGTATCCGACGCGAACTTCACCCCCCACGGCGAAGCCATTCGCTTCGGCCTTGCCGCGGTAAAAAACGTTGGCGGCAACGCTATCGAGTCGATCGTAAGCGCACGCAAGAAGTTAGGTCGATTCAGATCGATTTATGAGTTTTGCGAAAATGTCGATCTCCGCTTGCTCAACAAGCGCGTCCTCGAATCGCTGATCAAGAGTGGAGCGATGGACTCCCTCGGCCGTCGCGCTCAATTAATGACCGTGCTCGACCGCGCCATGGAGCGCGCGCAGAAGGCGCAGCGCGACGCGGAATCAGGCCAGCACGGCCTGTTCGGCGTTTTCCAGCAGGAAGACTCCGAGGCGCATAACGACAAGCTGCCCAACATCCCCGATTGGGATGAGCAGGCCCGACTCGCAGCCGAGAAAGAAATCCTCGGCTTCTTCATCTCCGGACATCCACTGGAGAAATACAAAGACAAGCTCGAAGACCTGCAGGCGCTGAGCATCGAGGAAATCTCTGCCATGAAGAACTCGACCGGCAAAGATGAAACCATTGCCACCGCCGGCATCATCGCCAACCTGCGCGTGCAAAAATCGAAGCGCGGAGAGTTTTACGCCCAAGCTACTCTTGAAGACATGTCCGGCTCGATCGACATGATCGTCTTTCCGGAAGCCTACAAACGCCTACAGGAGAAAGTGAAACTCGAGGTCCCGGTGCTGGTTCGCGCGGGAGTGAGAATTGAGGAGGGTGCGAATCCGAAGATTACCGCCGCCGACGTCATGCCGCTCGAAGATGCCAAAGTGCCTCTGCCGCGAGCGATTCGCATTCGCGTGCCGCTCGAAAGCGCGGGTAGTGCCACGGTCGATGATCTGCACACGCTTTTTCGAGAGCGCAAAGGCGAGGCCCGGGTATTGTTTGACGTGGAACGAGCGGGCGATTTTATGGTGGTGATGGAGGCCGAGGGTTATAATGTGCTACCGGATCGCAATTTCATCGCCCGCGTCGAACAACTCTGCGGGCGGGGTAGTGTGCGTGTAATCAGTTGATCGCGAGCGAGTTTCCCTGAGCCTGCAAGCGATCGCATTATTTATGGCAGCGAACCCTAACGCGCAACACGAACTGGACGAGGTCAAGCTGCAGATCGCGCTGGTCGAAGGCTCGGCGGGCAACAATGGCAACGGCCAGCACCACAGCGAAGAAACGAACCGCCAGCTCGCGCAGCTTCACGGCCGCGTTGCTACGCTGAAGGAGGAAATGAAAGGGTTGCAGACCGCGTGGCAAAAAACGGAACTGGCGCGGCATCCGCAGCGTCCGCAGACCCTCGACTACATCGAGCGGCTCTTCACAGACTTCAGCGAAATTCACGGCGACCGCGGATTTGGAGACGATCCGGCCGTCATCTGCGGCATGGCCCGCTTCCATGGCGAAGAAATTCTGGTGGTCGGCACGCAAAAGGGCCGCGACATGAAGCAGCGTGTCTATCGCAACTTTGGCACGCCGCATCCCGAGGGCTATCGCAAGGCGCTGCGCATCATGCAGGTCGCGGAGAAATTTCGCAAGCCAATTTTTACGCTGGTTGATACGGACGGCGCCTACCCGGGCATTCACGCCGAAGAACGCGGCCAGGCCGAGGCCATTGCCTACAACTTGCGGGAGATGGCTCGACTCGAAGTTCCGATCGTCGCGACGGTGATTGGCGTTGGAGGCAGCGGCGGCGCGCTTGCGATCGCCGTCGCCGACCGCGTGTTGATGATGGAGAATGCCATTTACTCGGTGATTTCTCCGGAGGGTTGCGCGGCAATTATGTGGCGCGACGCCACCAAGAAAGAATTAGCTGCGGAAGCCATGCGCATCACCGCTACCGATCTCAGTGAGCTGAATTGTATTGACAGCATCGTCCCCGAACCCGAGGGCGGAGCCCACCTCAATTACGAAGCCGCTGCCGCACTGCTCGACGTTAGCCTGCAGAAGCATCTGGCCGAACTGAAAAAACTTTCTACCAACGAATTGCTCGCGGCACGCTATAGCAAGTTCCGCTCCATCGCACAGTTTTTTGAAAGTCTTCCCGCGCCAAAGCCCTTGCCCTGAGCCTGTCTACGGCTGTTCCCAAAGTAATACACCCTCCTCGACATTTGCCGTGCTTGCCGAGTCACGCCGCCGTATAATGTAATGTTTTGCTCTTGCCAACCGCGGGAGTTCCGGCGGACCCACTCCGTCGGTCAATCAAAGGAAGGTGTTGGATGGCTACTATGGATGTTGCGCCCCAGGGTACCGGCGGCGAATTAGGGCGCAAGCGCATCGTTAATGACATGAGCATTCAGGTCGCGACCGTGAATGGCTCGGGCTCGAACAGTTCGAATACCGTTTTATTGCGCGCTATTTTTCAGATGGGCGTGCCGATTTCTGGCAAGAACTTATTCCCCTCAAACATCGCTGGCTTACCCACCTGGTATACCATTCGGGCCAACAAAGATGGCTACATCGGCCGCAAGAAGGAGATCGATTTCCTGATTGCGATGAATGCCGAAACCGCCGAAGACGACGTGATGTCGCTCGCTGCTGGTGCGTCGGTGCTTTATGACCAGCCGCTCGGTCTGGACAAGCTGCGCAACGATTTGATTTTCTACTCCGTTCCCTACGACAAACTCGTGGCTCCGGTTTGTCCTGAGCCCAAGCTGCGCAAGCTGGTTAAGAACATGGTGTACGTGGGTGTGGTCGCCTACCTGCTCGAAATTGACATGGCCGAGGTCGAGAAGGCGGTGCGCAAGCAGTTTGCTAAGAAAGTGAAGGCGGCGAACTTAAATCTTGCAGGCGCGCAAGCCGGTTATGAGTACGCAAAGGCCAGCCTGCAGAAGCGCGGTGCGTTCTACATCGAGCGCATGAACAAGACCGCGGGCAAGATCATTATTGACGGTAACTCGGCGGCGGCGCTAGGCTGCATGTTCGCCGGATGTACCGTGGTCACGTGGTATCCCATCACTCCTTCGTCGTCGCTGGTCGAGACGATGATCGAATACATGAAGGACTATCGCATCGGTCCGGATGGGAAAGCCACTTTCGCCATCGTGCAAGCCGAAGACGAACTCGCGGCGATCGGCATGGTGATTGGCGCGGGCTGGGCGGGCGCGCGCAGCATGACTGCGACCGCTGGCCCCGGCATCTCGCTGATGTCAGAATTTGCCGGCCTGGCTTACTATGCGGAAATTCCGGGAGTCATCTGGGATATCCAGCGCGTCGGGCCTTCAACGGGCCTGCCAACGCGCACTTCGCAAGGCGATATTCTCAGTACCGCGTTTCTCTCGCACGGCGATACCAAGCACATCATGCTGATTCCGTCCTCGGTGGACGAATGTTTCACCATGGCGGGCGACGCATTTAATCTCGCCGAGCAATTTCAAACGCTGGTCTTTGTCATGTCGGATCTCGATCTCGGCATGAACAACTGGATGTCCGATCCGTTCCAGTATCCGACCACGCCGATCAAACGCGGCAAAGTGCTGGATAAGAAAGACCTGGAAAAACTCGGAGGATTCGCCCGCTACAAAGATCTAGATGGCGACGGCGTGGGCTATCGTACGCTACCCGGAACCGATCATCCCTCCGCTGCCTATTTCACGCGCGGCAGCGGTCACAATGATAAATCCAACTACAGCGAGCGCCCCGACGATTACGAAAACAACATGGAGCGCCTCAATCGCAAATTTGAGACTGCGCGTTCTTTCGTGCCGCGGCCGGAAATTCTGAAGGGCACGAATGCGAAGATCGGAATCATCGCTTATGGCACCTCGCACTGGGGCATCATTGAAAGCCGCGACCAGTTGCGCAACGAGTATGCCATCGAAACTGACTACCTTCGCTTAAAGGCTTACCCTTTCACGCGCGAAGTGCATGAATTCATCGAGCAGCACGAGCGGGTCTACGTGGTCGAGCAGAATCGCGACGCGCAAATGCTTAGCCTGCTCAAACTCGATCTCAAACCAGAATTAATCACGCACCTGCGCAGCATCAGCCATCTCGATGGCCTGCCGCTTGACGCTCGCTCCGTCACCGACGAACTCAGCACCATGGAAGGTAAGTAAATAGGAGGGTAAGTAAATGGCGACTACGCCTACTGATCTCAAGGCTCCGGAACCGAAAACCAATCGCATCGGGCTGAGCGTTCTCGATTACAAGGGCGGCAAGACCACGCTCTGTGCAGGTTGCGGCCACAATGCCATCTCTGAGCGCATCATCGAAGCCATGTACGACATGGGAGTGCCGCCCGAGCGCGTGGCCAAGTTGAGCGGCATCGGCTGCTCCTCGAAGAGTCCCGCGTATTTCATGAATCGTTCGCACAGCTTCAACTCGGTGCACGGACGTATGCCCTCGATAGCCAGTGGAGCTCTGCTGGCCAATCGCAATCTGATCGCGCTCGGCGTCAGCGGCGACGGCGACACTGCTTCGATTGGGATTGGGCAGTTCGTGCACCTCATGCGCCGCAATCTTCCGCTGATCTACATCATCGAAGACAACGGCGTTTACGGCCTCACCAAAGGCCAGTTCTCAGCAACGGCGGACTTGGGCTCGAAGCTGAAATCGGGTGTGATCAACGATCTGCCTCCAATCGACACGTGCGGCTTGGCTATCGAACTCGGCGCAACCTTCGTGGGCCGCTCCTTCTCTGGCGACAAGCGCCAGCTAAGCGCGATGCTGAAAGCTGCCATCGCGCACCACGGGACGGTAATGCTTGATGTGGTTTCTCCCTGCGTGACGTTTAACGATCACGAGGGTTCGACCAAGTCGTACAAGTATGTGAAGGATCACGAGGAAACTTTGCAGGAGATAAGCTTCGTTCCACATTTCGAAGAGATCGCCGTGGAGTATGATCCGGGGACGACGGTCAACGTGACCATGCACGACGGCTCAAGCCTGCGTCTGCGAAAGCTCGAAGAAAATTACGACCCGACCAACCGGATTGCAGCGATGACTCGCCTGAGCGAAGCCCACGACAAAGGCGAAGTGCTGACCGGATTGTTCTACGTAAACACGAAAGCGCCGACCTTTCTTGAAATGCTGAACATGGTCGATCAGCCGCTGGCCACGCTGCCGGAATCGATTACGCGTCCGGGCCCGGAAGCTCTCGAAGCGGCGATGGAGGAATTGCGTTAAGGAGTGGCTTCGGCTGACGGGCTTCGGGCTTCGGCAAGACCTCTTGTCCTTTCGAATTGGGACCGAGGGCCCGGTGTTTTTGTAGATGCTAATCGCACTTTATCTGGAACTCCCCGGCTGCAACCCCAATCCCGCGCCGTAATAATCCGCCAACGCTTTACGTTCGTCCTCAGTCAACAAGGTCGCGACCGTGCGCATTGGCAGGTTAATGTCATTGGTGCGAGTGCCTTTTGCGAACGCTTCGAGCTGATCTAAAACGTAATCAGAATTCTGCGTCATCAACGATGGAGCTCCGGGGCGATAGGCCACAGGCCCATGACAGGCTTGGCAGGGAGGGATGCCGCGTTCTCCGTCGCCAAACGAAACCAGCCGGGATGCTACGCTCGCACGACTAGGATTGGGCTGCGACTGCGGGAACGCGCGGTTATCCTGCGGATCGTCGTAAAACGGAAGCTTCGCATAGTAAGCGGTTACGTCGGCAACGTCGCGCGCAGAAAGCGAATCAACGATCGGTTCCATCACGCGCGAGTGACGTTTGTGGCTGCGAAAATCTTCCAGCTCTTTCCACAGCGAGAGCTTATCCATCCCGGCAAGGTTGGGCGTCGAAACCACAGGACTGAGGCCCTCCGCACCGTGACAATGCTCGCAGCGCTTGGCTAAGAGCATTCCGCGAAAAGCGTCTCCAGAAGATGCCCTGGCGATAGTTTCGTAATTCCATTCGAGGTATGAAGGAATTCGATCGCCAGGACTATCGCTTGCCAACACGAGCGAACCTGCGATAAGAGCGCCGAGTGCGACAAGCGGCAAGCGCCGCCTATTGCGCCACACAGTTCCTCCTCTCTCCCGGTTGGAGGGCAGGGAACTGCTCACGCGGGACCACTTTCAACTCGGAGCGCATGGCATAGTGCCCGGCTCCGCAGAATTCGCGGCATGGCATTTTGTAATCGCCCGCGCGGGCAAATTGCAGTTGAGCTTCGCTAATCGTGCCCGGCAGAACCTTCACCGCATAGTTCGTGCCGTCGAAAGTGAGCGAGTGGACCGCGTCCGCGCTGGTTATGCGCAAATGCACCGGAACTCCTGCGGGCACTAGAATGCAGTGTGGGATAAAAAAATACTGTTCGGCGATCATGCGCACGGTCACCGAGCCATCAGCATCCTGCTCGGTGCCGAGATTATTCTCGACGAATTCGCCGGCCAAGTGGAGGGACAAAGGGTCGACATGCCGCGAGCCCTGCAGGTACTTTATGAGAGGCTTATCAATCTGGTAGTAGCGCGTAGCCGGGATAAGACTCAGGGCCAGCACCGTTAGCACAAAGATTCGCAGCTTTCGCCAGTTCACAATGCGCTCGATCTACCGAGAGAAGTCCAGTTCTTTCAACACTGCGCTGCAGCGTTCACACACCGTCGGATATTTCTTATCCTCGCCGACGCGGATCGAGTAATTCCAGCAGCGCTCGCACTTTAATCCGTCTGCCTTTTTCACCTCGACATGCACGCCTCCGGTGCCATTGCCCGAGGCCTGGGTAAGCGTCACCTGAGAAACGATGAAGAGATAGCGGAGTTGCTCTGAGTGGCGAGACAGCACAGAGTAAAGAGGATCAGGCGCAGACAAAATCACGTGAGCCTCAAGTCCGGTTCCGATCAACTTATTATTGCGAGCTTCTTCGAGCGCTTTGAGAACTTCATCGCGCACCGACCGCAGTGCAGGCCAATCTTCCGAGGTTTTTTCCATCCCCGAATTCGACCCGCCCTTGACCTGGCCGGCGTCGCCCAGAATTTCTGCTGCAGAAGGAAACAAGGCCAGGTGCACGCTCTCGGCGCGCCCCGTGGTTTTCGGCAGATAACCCCAGACTTCTTCCGAAGTGAAGCTCATGATTGGTGCTACCAGACGAACCAACGCCTCGCCGATGCGCCAGATCGCGGTTTGCGCGCTGCGACGTGCTTGCGACCTCGGCGCTGAAATATATAACCGGTCTTTGAGCACATCAAAATAGAACGCGCTCAGGTCGACAATGCAGAAATGATTCAGCCGATGATAAATCTTGTGGAAGGCAAACTCGTCGTACGCGCCGCGCACGTCGGAAGCGAACTCGCAAGTCTGCCGCAGCATGTATTGATCGAGCGCTTCCATTTGTTCAAACGGAACGGCATCTGCTTCCGGACTGAAATCGCCAAGATTGCCGAGCACATAGCGAAATGTGTTTCGAATCTTGCGATAGTTTTCTGCGATGCGCAGCATCAGAGCTTCAGAGCCGACTACGTCCTCGCGAAAATCGACCGACGCCACCCACAGGCGAACCACTTCGCCGCCCAGTCGATCGGCAATGTCTACGGGATCCACGTCGTTGCCTCGCGACTTCGACATGGCCTGTCCTTTTTCGTCGAGCGTCCATCCCGGCGTGACCACGCCTTTGTATGGCGGCGTCGCGTGCGTGCCGATGGCGCATAAAAGCGACGACTGAAACCAGCCGCGATACTGATCTCCGCCCTCCAGATAAAGATCGGACGGCCACGGATACGAGGGCTCATCGGCAACCAGCGCAAGATAGCTGGCCCCCGACTCCAGCCACACGTCGAAGATGTCAGTCTCTTTTTCGAAGCTGCCGTTTCCGCAATGCGGACACTTCGTTTGTGTCGAAAGAATCGCGCCGGCCTCGGGCAGATACCACGCATCAGCGCCGGATCCAGCAAACAGCTCAACCACCTTACGATTCACCGCCGGATCATTGAGCGGCTTGCCACAACTCTGGCAAAGAAACACAGCAATCGGCACGCCCCACACCCGCTGGCGCGAGATGCACCAATCCGGCCGCGTGGCGATCATGTTCGAAAGCCGCTCTTCGCCCCACGCCGGATCCCACTTCACGCGCTTGATTTCCTCGAGCGTGCGCGTACGCAGAGTGTCGTCCTTTGACTTCCCGCCCGGCATCGGCGTCTCCATCCCGATGAACCACTGCTCGGTGGCACGAAAAATCACCGCATTATGGCAGCGCCAGCAGTGCGGATAAGAGTGCTCGGTCTTTTCCGAGTGCAGCAACGCCCCGCGCTGGCGCACCAGTTCGATGATCGGTTGATTCGCCTCCCACACACGCTTGCCGGTGTACTCCGGGAGTCCATCGCGCAGAATACCTTTTTCATCCACATGGCTGGTAGCGTCGAGTCCATACTTCACACCGGTGGCAAAGTCCTCAGCTCCGTGGGAAGGCGCGGTATGCACCACGCCGGTGCCGGTATCCATGGTCACGTAGTCGGCGAGCACCCCAAGAATCTTGCGATCGAGGAATGGATGCTGAAAGTTCAGCCGCTCCATCTTGCGTCCGGGAAAATGCGCCAGTTCACGCGGATCGGCCAGTTTGCACTTGTCGGCCACCTCCTTGGCCAGCTTCGAGGCTACGATGTAAACTTCACCGCCAGACTCCAGCCCCACATATTCTTCGGCTGGATGAAACGCGACCGCCATCGACGCCGGCAAAGTCCATGGTGTAGTGGTCCAGATGATCGTCGAAACTTTCTTTCCGGCGAGGGCGGGATCGATCTTCGCGGGATCATCCAGCAGAGCATACTTTACCCAAACCGTAGGGCTGGTGTGGTTTTCATATTCAACTTCGGCCTCAGCCAGCGCGGTTTCATCGTGCATGCACCAGTAAACGGCGCGCAGGCCCTTGTAGACGAAACCGTTTTCGTAGAACGAAAAAAAAGTGGAGAGCACGACCGACTCGTACTGCGGATTCATGGTCGCGTAAGGCCGATCAAAGCGTCCAAACACGCCGATGCGCTTAAACTGCTGCCGCTGCAAATCCAGAAACTTCTGCGCGTACTTGCGGCACTCGGCGCGGACGTCGGTCGGCCGCATCTGCAGCTTCTTGCCACCCAATTCCTTATCGACCTTGATCTCAATCGGCAGACCGTGGCAATCCCACCCGGGAACGTACGGCGCGTCAAAGCCCGACATGTTTTTCGATTTAACGATGAAATCTTTGAGGCACTTATTCAGGGCCGTTCCCATGTGAATCGGTCCGCTAGTGTAAGGCGGGCCGTCGTGCAAAATATAGGTCGGTGCGCCTTTGCGAGCCTGCCGGATGCGCTCGTAGATTCCGCTTTGCTCCCAGCGAGCCAGAATCTTGGGCTCGTTCTGGGGCAGGTTGGCCTTCATGGGGAAGGCGGTTTTAGGCAGATTAATGGTAGCTTTCAGTTCGAGCGGCACCCGGTTGGTTTCTCCATTGGATTGAATCTTTTTATTATAGGGAGAGCCGCCGCGCGCGTCCATGCGAGGAAAAGTGGGGTAGTGGTGCAACTCGGCTGACGCCCTATGGCGGTTCAGCGGGAGATCCCTTCGACTTCATCTCAGGGCAGGCTCTTCGCTACGCCTGAAAAACGGCTACGCTAGGATGACAATGGGGGAAAAGGAACGGGTGCTCCGTGTTTCAACTGCCAAAAATATTCAGATTCAAGAATGGATTGCGGAACTTGCCGGCCGGATCGAATTTCCGGCTGAGCTCGACGAACTCAGGCAACTTTTTGTGAATGCGCTTCAGTTCTGTCGGCGAGGTAGTAAAAAGTTTGCCCCAATGCGGAAACGCATCGAACGGAGCCAGTTCCTTTTCGATCACGGGCAACAGTTTTCTTACCGCAGGCCAGTCTGGTTTCCAGGTGAAATGGATGGTTACGCAGTCTTGACGGTAGCAAGGGCTCATCCAAAGATTGTCGGCCGCAATTGTGCGGATTTCAGAAATCAGCAAGGATGGAGTCACCTGATCGCGCAGGCGTTCGACCGCTTGAATTGCTTCGACGGCATGCTGGCGCGGAACAAAATATTCGGATTGGAGTTCCTTTCCTGCGCTCGGCGTAAAGCCCATGCGAAAGTGCGGGAGGCGCTCATACCAGGGGCCAGGCACGCCCATCTGCTCGGTGCAATTCTCGGGCGACAGTTCTGAAATCGGGTGAAGGTTGCGAGTGGCCAACTTGGCCCCGAAAAACTCCGGGGTGGCGTGAAATTCCTGTTCCTTTTCGACGCGGCTCTTGATCCAGACTTCGTTGACCCGCTGCTTTTGCCAGTCGGTAAACAGGCTTACGCTGTATGCGCTCGATTCGATGGCATCAAAATGATCCTTTAACTCGCTGAAAGGGAGGTTTTCATAAACATACTGACGCATGACAAATGTCGGCTGAATATCAAGCGTGATCCTGGTTACAACTCCGAGCGCCCCTAGCCCAACCACTGCCCCGGCAAACTCATCTCTGTCCTTTTCGCGCGACAGATTTATAATTCCGCCGTCCGCTGTCACCATTTCAAGTCCCGACGCCGCTGTTGCCAGATTCCCATTCTTCTGGCCTGAGCCATGGGTCGCCGTGCTGCATGCCCCCGCCACGGAGATGTGGGGCAGCGATGCCAGATTATGAAGCGCAAAACCCTGGCCGTCTAGATATGGGCACAATTGTCCATACGTGATTCCCCCGTCGACCGTGACGCTGCGCTTAGCCGGATCGATGGCAATTACTTTGTCCATCGGTTTCAGTGAGAGAAACTCGTCCTTGCTGTCAGCAATGTTGTTGAAGCAATGGCGTGTGCCCAACACTTTCAGCTTCTTCGCCGTCTTCACGTAGTGCTGCGCTTGTTCGACCGAGGTCGAGGTGTAGAGGCGGTCGGTCCCGTATTCGAGATTGCCCGCCCAATTTCTTAGCTTCTCTTCTCCTGCCCAGGCCAACATTCGAATCACCGACGGAGATGCAATCGAAGTCGCGAGGAGCTTGATGAAACTTCTCTTATTCATAGCCGACATCGAGAATAGTATCTGAGTGGGATATTTGGGAAGCCCTTACTCTGAAGTTCATCGGACAGTCCAGAACAAAAGACTCGGGAGGCGTCTCTTAATAGCTGCGGGGTTAGATCACGGATGCGTTTAGAGACGACCTTCGAGACCACTTCCACTCAGGAACTCGCAGGCGCAAGCTCGGTAGGATTTAGAGGAATCAAACGTTTCAATCTAAAGCATTGGAATTGGTGCGGAAGGGGGGATTTGAACCCCCACGCCTTTCGGCGCCACCCCCTCAAGATGGTGTGTCTGCCAGTTCCACCACTTCCGCACGGATGCAAACCTTTTCGCAGGGTCGGCTGAATTATAGCAGAACAAATTTGCCCGCCGCTGCTGTTGCAGCTGGCGCTGGATGCTTCGCATTCGCGGCTGTCGAACGCAAAACCAGTTCCCAGAGGGCATGAGAGCATCTTTTCCGCACCTACCTCAATTTGGACCTGGGCATGCGGAAAGTCGCCAAGGATCGGCGGCAGGCCGTGGTGGGGAAGTACGGCGCAGGTCTGAAGAGTCTCAGCCTAAACCGCGGTGCGCTGGCGGGCGTGACGTCTGCGGGGTTGCCTGCGTATCATGTGCAACCCGAGCCAACGGACGGTTCTGACCGGGCACCTCGCGGTTCCGGGTGGTCCCAAAGCAGTCTATATTGAAAAGGTCGAGCCGGAAGTGTTTACGCTTATGGATACGTGGGCGGGCCGCTGCATGCGGTGCACGCCACTAGCGCCGGTAAGAGTTGCGGATGCAGGGCTAGTACGTCGATGAAGAAAACGACCTCGGCGCGCTAGGGTGGGCGCTCCGTTTTTCGACCACAGGAGCGCCATCGTTGTCCCGCATCGCTGAGCCGAGCTATCTTGGAGTATTTTTCGCGCTGCTACAGCACTCCCCGATAGGCTTGTATTGGGATAGGCGTGTGTACTGGCGCTCGCGACAGAGGAGTCAGCGCAATTCCGCCACTCCGATCCTGAATCAGGGTCCAGCCTGTCGCGCACCGGTCGCAGAGCCAATAACGCTCCACCAGCCGAGGCGGCTTTCGCGAGTGCCTTGAAGCGGCCGCCGCAAACCCTTCCAGATTCGATGAGCCACTACTCTCGACCATAAAAAGCCTGCCCTCCCGTAGGTGAAGAAAGGGCTTCGAACATTGTGGATTGGCACAGTGGCTTAGCATCGAAGTAGAGTCCGCGATATGCTGACTCTAAGAGCTGGTGGCTGTGGAGAGATAGGTCGTAGATCACAACCACAAGAAATAAGTTGTGGAAAACCAGACCTCCCGGCCGAACAACAACGCGAGTTACAAATTCTCAGGTAGCGCCACCAGTCATTCCGATCGAGACGTCCCAAACGCGGCCGGCAGAATGAGACTCTCAGTGGATGAGCGCCCCGGTAATTGCCACCACCACTCCCAAGACCGCCAGCACCATCCCCAAATACCAGAAGATTCGCCGCCCCGAGAGGAGAGTGATCGAGGTGATCACGAGGCCGATCTCCAGAAATACTTCTGCCAGGTCGTAGCGATCGGCGCGGTGCTCCTCCGACTCCACTTCGCGCTCCAGGTCGCGCGCCTTCTCTTCAATTTCCTTTTTATCGCTTTTGTAGCGCTCCGCCTCCTGCGCATACTTGTCGCGGAATTTATCCATCGCTCCGGCATCTTTGCTGGCAACGACCGCGCCCAGATCGTTCACCAGCACATCCTCGTGCTCGCGAATATTCTTCGCCTGGTAATAGGCCCACTGATCGGACGCCAGCGCCCGTTTCACCACCTCCTCGGTGTGCGCCCGATGTCCCAGCAACGACACTACAGCCACGAAGACGGCCAGCACCGCCATGGTCAGCGACACGGCCGCCAGGGACTTATCTTCCCTGGCTTTTTCCGCATTCTCTTTCAGTTCTTGAAGTTCGTCAGCACTCATGGATTGGGTTTTCTCAGTGATTATTTTGACAGACGCCGGTTGGGCTCTGGGAGCTCGCCATGTCCATCTCGACCGCCTTCATACCGGCTTCGGGCATATTGGTGGTCGGGTCGATAATCGCCGGCACCGATGCGCCTGGGACTGGTGGCATGCTTGGGGCGAAGACGCCCTCCGATTTTACGCAGTTTTGGACGGCATAAAGATTCAGGTTTTTGGCGCTGACTAGGTTGTCAAAGAACGTCCAACCCAACGGGGCGGAATTGTTCTGGGTTCCGTCGGTCGTGGTGGCGCATATAAAGCCCGTCACAACGGTGTTCGGGTAGCTGGTGATGCTGTTTGGGTTCAACACGCTCATGTTCGCCCAGCCGATGTTGCCCCCGCCGCCGGTATCACAGCTTACCCCGTTGCTGCTGCCGCCGCATGTGCAGCTCGAAGTATCGGTCCATTTTTGCACGCTGTTCAGGTTTTCCTCGATATAGTTTGGGGAGACGGACCAGGGCGCCTGGGAGTAGTTTTGCGAGCCAAGCTTGCAGAAGGGCGGGGTGGGTGTCCCATAACAGATAGGAACTAACACAGGAGTGTTCTGCGGCACGCAGCCAGCTTGGATGTCGTTAAGTACGGGACCCGACAGCAGTTCCACCTTGTCCAGATATTTGTCGCCGCCCCAGTCAGCCAGCGTATACGTTGTGGCGGCGGAGCCAGCGCTGAAGCCCTCTACGCACATCCCGGCCCTTGGGGCCGGATTCTGCGTTCGGGTCCTAATCGGCAGTACGTAGTTGTTGAACACGTACGCCAAGAAGCTTGCCGGACGCGCTGACGCGGCCAGGATATTCGGCGTGCAGGGCGAGGACGAGGGGCAGTTAGCGGAACTTGGGTTCCCCTGATTCACGTCCTCCCATTGTGCGTTGCCGGCCCGCTGTAGCTGCACGACCTGATAGTTATAGCTGCTGCTGGCGTAGTCTTGGGCGAGGGTGGCTTCGTCATAGTTGTTTGCGTTGGTTCCCCCTGAACCCGGCAGGAGCACGATGGTCCCGTTCGGTGCGCCCGCAGAGTTCAGGTATCCAAAGTTAAAGTCTATGTCCTTCGCGTTGGGGCAGGTCATGGTCCCCGTATAGCACGTATTCATGTTGTGTAGGCCGTTGACCCCTGTTCCCGTGCAACTGATAGGATTCGACGAGACCGAACCTGGCAGGGATATGGTTGCTGCGTCTGACCGCTGGCTGATATTAGGCTGGAAAGCGCCACCGCCATGACACACACGACTGCGCATCTTCGGCTCATTCCGTGCTCCTGAGAGGTTCTGCTGGACTCACTGCTGAGCCGGTATGGTAGCGGCAGCGCCAGGACTCGTCAAGTTCAATTTCGTGTAACGACTGCGCAATCGCTCCCGAACCGTCGCCACTAAGCGGCAAAAACGTCGGCCGAGGGAGGCGTAGCCGTGGTATGATTGCTGCCTATTTTGGCCGCCGGAAGGCCGGATGACGGCCCTCAACCGCAGATCGGGGGTGCACTTTGGGGTCGCATTCGGGGAAAATCATGGCGGTGGCGCATGCTTGCGCTGTTCCTGTTTCGCGCCGCGCTCCCCGCTCTGGCCCAGTTCGAATCGCGGGGCACAGCCCCCATCCTAGGTGAGGGGCTCTCCGTTGCCGTAGGAGACTTCAACCACGACGGCAAGCTAGATATCGCCGTTGCGAGCAGGGAAAGCGGAAAAGTGGCTATCCTGCTCGGCCGTGGCGATGGAACGTTTCAGCCCGCCGTTTACTACCCAACCACCACCGCCTATTCAATAGCGGTCGCCGATTTCAACCACGACGGCAACCTCGACTTAGCTGTATCGAACCAGCTGAATCAGAACATCGAGATCCTGTTAGGCAACGGCGACGGGACCTTCCAGTCGCCAGTGCCCTACGCCACCACCACAGGTACAGAGCCGACATTTGTGTTGGTCGGAGACTTCAATAACGATGGAAAGCTTGACTTGCTGATTTGCGACGAACCCTACGTCAGCGTTATGCTGGGCAACGGCGACGGGACCTTTCAGGCCCCGATCGATACCACGCCGAGCCTTAAACCCTTCGCCATCGCACTGGGGTATTTCGATCACGATCGAAAGCTCGACGTCGCTTCGGTTAATGGAGGCGATGTGACCATTCTGCTGGGTAATGGTGACGGCACCTTCGCCACGGGCGAGACATACCTCGTGGGCAGCGGTTTGAACTCCGTCACCAGCGCCGATTTCAATGGAGACGGCAAAGCCGATCTTGCTGTGGCGGACGTCTTCGGCGGCGCGGTCATCGTCCTGATGGGTGATGGCGACGGCACCTTTCAGCCGCCGGCATACTATCCCGCATTTTCCCCGGGTCCATTCATGCCGCCGACTTTAGCGGGGATGGGAAGGAGGACTTGGCCGTAGTAAGTGGGTCATTTGGAACCGAAATCAGCGAATACGTCGGCAACGGGGATGGCACCTTTCAGCCAGCGACAACCTATGCTATTGGCCAAGCGGTTGGGTTCATCGCTGTGGGGGATCTCAACGGCGACCACCTGATTGATATCGCGGTGCCTGATTTCACGGGCAACGATGTAGGCGTTCTTCTCAATACCGGCGTAGTCAGCTTCACGCCCACGACACCGCTCCTATTTCCTCGACAACTCGTCGGCACTGTCAGCGCCGCTCAAACCGTTACGCTGACCAACTCGGGCGCCACCGCACTATCGATCAAATCCAAATCTGTGACCGGCCCGTTCCAATTGAGCACCTCCTGCGGCGGCAGCGTCGCCCCGGCAGCCAGTTGCGATCTTACCGTCAGCTTTCAGCCGACCGTGGCGGGCGCGGCAACCGGCTTAGTCTCCCTCCGCGACAGCGCGTCCTCGAAGCCGCAGGTGATCGAGCTGAATGGCATGGGAACGGTCATCGGCATTTCACCAGCACAGCTAACCTTCCCTCCGCAGAAAGTCGGCACCAGCAGCAAACCACAGGCGGTAACCGTAACCAATACAGGCAGCGCAGCCGTGAGCATAACCAGCGTAGCGCTTGCGGGCAGGAATCTCCACGACTATTCAGAGACCAACACTTGCGGTACCCAGATCAACGCAGGGGCAACCTGCAAGATCACAGTTACGTTCACCCCGGGCGCGAAAGGAACGCGCGACGCACTGGTGAACGTGAACGACAACGGCGGCGGGAGCCCGCAGGGCGTCCTGCTCACAGGCACCGGCAGTTAGAGCGAAGCAGTCTTTTCTACTCCTCTTTTCTACTCCTCTTTTCTACTCCTCTTTTCTACTCCCCCATAACCTTCACAATCACGCGTTTATCCCGTTGCCCATCGAACTCCGCATAAAAAATTCTCTGCCACGTTCCCAGGTCGAGCTTACCCGCCGTAATGGGTACGATCACCTCGTGATGGATCAGCAACGCCTTCAAGTGCGAATCGCCGTTGTCTTCTCCGGTCTCATGATGCTTGTAGTTCTTACGAAACGGAGCCAGGTGCTCCAGCCATTGATCGATATCCTCGATTAGACCTCTTTCATTGTCGTTGACATAGATTCCCGCTGTGATGTGCATGGCTGAAACCAAAACCATCCCCTCTTTCACTCCGCTTTTGTGCACGATCTCTTCCACCTGGGGCGTAAGGTGCACGTAAGCTCGATGAGTCTTGGTGTGAAATTTCAAATATTCAGTCGCAACTTTCATCTTCGCCTCACCTCGTCAAAAGTTTACCCGAGGCGCGCGCTCCGCACTTTCGGACAGTGACTTCCGTTACGCTGCGTTGTACCGGAGATTACAGAAAATCGCTCCCGCATGCGCCATACTCCAATGGTCGGAGGAGGTTTCTGTGCCGTTTCGTCTGGATTACTTGTCTTGCATTCTTACCGTTGCGTCGACCGTCCTGATAGGCAAACGTTGTTGGGAAGGATGGATTTTAGCCGGACTCAACAGCGCAGTCGTCTGCGTGATCGGATTCCGCACCGCGCAATTCGGCTTCATTCCGGCCAACGTCTTCTGCATCGCGCTCTACGCGGTAAATCTCCGCTCCTGGCGCAGACCCGAAACTCGCTAATCTACGTCAAGCCTGATCGCGGAAGCAGCGCCGGCCTATCGTCGCGCGCGGTCGCCGCAGCGCAGATCCTATTAATGGCGTGGTTCCATGCCACTTGAAGACGCGAAGGTTGCGTTTCGCCATTTCGTCAGTGTTGCCAACGCTGATTGCCGGGAACGCCGTATTTATTTTGATCCGCAAGGGAAGAGTTCATTCAAGCTCTACTATGAGGACGAGAAGCTATCGCCGCCGGTTTACGACTACGCTCGCTTCTTCCATCTCGACCCTGCGGCCGCCGAAGCAAAGCTGGGCCCAGGGGCGCGTAACCCTCAGTTCGCGGGCCGTCCGGACGATCGCCCCTGGTCTGAGCGCCACATGGGGATTCTATGGGCGGCGATGATTCTGGCCGTCCTCGCGCTCTCCGCATTGGCGATTCGCGGACTGCGTTCCCAATCGATGCTTTAGCTTTCGGTAAGCTGCTTCGGCTCGCATTGATGCTGCGCGAACTGCAGTTTCAACTCTTCCACGGCTCCGCCCACCCTTTTTAACACTTCGAGAGAAACCCTGAATTCGCGATTGCACGCTGTGCAAACTGCAATTGCCGGCGTGGTTCCCAGCCACTTCATAACCCGTAAATTCCGTTTAGGCATGGCTCAACGAAATGAACACACTTCGCGCACATCTTATGCAATCCGGCGAATCGCAATTCAGAATTCTCAGCTCAACCGGTATCAGCTAACGAAAGCGCGTTGTAGTGAATCAAAGTTCCGTCCGATAGCTTAACCGTCGCCGAATCGTCAGGCGTCTTGGTTTGGGAAAATCGGAGGCAGGATGATACTCGATGCGGAGTTGTTCAGGATCAGCCAAAATCCTGAGATAGCCGTAGTTCTTATCGTCGTAACTCGCAAAACCAGTCGAGGGTTGTTGAGATGGAGTACTAACTGGGGTGGGTGCGCGCTTCTTTCTGCTCGGCTTTGTGGCGATTCCGCGGGTCTTCATGAGATAACTTCCTTCAGTCGGCTGAGTAAGGAGTCCTAAAGCTTAGTCTTTGTCATTCTGTGGACCACTGCGCCGGATAGGTTACCATTCGAGCTGTTTTCGAACATAGGAAATATAGGGACTTTCAGGGGAAGATCGTTTCAGATGGAAAGCTGATTCCGTCTCTATCGGAAGGGAGTTGTCGCAAGTTGGCGGTTAGCTTTCTCACGTAAGCTTTGATAGAAGGTTCAGTTACCGCATCGTCTCTTCAATCTCAGAAATCCAATCGGGACGCTTTAACACTTCCCGCGGTTTGGGTCCATCAGCCGCGCCCACAATTCCATCCTGTTCCATGAGATCGATCAGATGTGCGGCGCGACCGTAGCCAATACGTAGCCGACGCTGCAGCAGGGAAGTCGAGCCTTTTCCAAACTCGATGACCAGTTTCACCGCATCCTGATAGAGGGGATCGTCCTCGCTGCCCTCGGATGATCCTTCAACATCGCTTCCGCCGCTTCCAGGCTCGCGCTCTTCTTTCGGCACCTCGAGAAATTGCTGCTGATATTCCGCCGAGCCTTGCTGCTTCCAGAACTCAACCACTGCCGCGATTTCTTTTTCCGTGACCAGCGGTGCGTGTAACCGATGCACTCGAGCCGATCCCGAGGGCAGATACAGCATGTCACCCTTTCCCAACAATGCTTCTGCGCCGTTGGCATCGAGAATAGTTCTGGAATCGACTTTGGTTGCGACGCGGAAAGAAATTCGAGCCGGAAAATTTGCTTTGATCAGTCCAGTAATCACATCTACCGACGGACGCTGCGTCGCCAAGACCAGGTGAATCCCCACCGCGCGCGCCATCTGCGCCAGTCGCGTAATTGACTCCTCTACATTGCTCGAGTCGAGCATCATCAAGTCCGCAAGCTCATCGATGATGATCACGATGTAAGGAATCGGCTTGTCGTCGGATTCTTCTTCAAACAAACTCGGTGTTGCGCTGTCGAAAAGCCGGTTGTACTGATCGATGTTGCGCACGCCTTTGGCTGCAAGCAGCTTCAGCCGCCGCTCCATCTCGCGTACTGCGTTGCGCAGCGCATTGGCCGCCAACTTTGGTTCGGTAATAATCGGCGTGTAAAGATGCGGGACGCCTTCGTAGTTGCCCAACTCCAGCCGCTTCGGATCTACCAGAATCAGCCGCACCTGATCCGGAGTCGACTTATACAGAATCGACATGATGAAAGCATTAATCGCCACGCTCTTGCCGGCGCCCGTCGATCCTGCAATCAGCAGGTGCGGCATGCCTGCGAGGTCAGCCACTACGATGCGCCCGTTGATGTCTTTTCCCAGCGCCATCGTCAGCTTCGACTTCGAGCCCATGAACTCCTGCGACTCGATGTTCTCGCGCAGCCAGATAATCTCGCGCTCGCGGTTTGGCACCTGAATGCCGACAGTCGATTTGCCCGCCATGCGCTCGATCAAAATGCTCTCCGCTTTCAGCGCGAGGCAGAGATCATCTGTGAGATTCGTGATGCGGCTGTACTTGATTCCGGCGTCGGGCTTGAACTCAAACGTAGTGACCACAGGTCCGGGATTGATTTGTGTTATCTGTCCGTGCACCTCGAACTCGGCATACTTTTCCGTGAGCACCTGTGCCAGCAATTTCAATTCGTCGGCATCGACAGCCTGCTGTTCATCGGGGCGCTGCAGCAAACTGCTAGGCGGCAGCTTGTATCCGCCCGCAATTCGCGGCAAAGTTGTTTTGGCTTTGTGGTCGCTGTCGGCGCGTTGCGTTACTTCTGGAGCAACTTCGTCTTCTAATGCGGGCAAAGACTCGGGCAGGATTCCTCCCATAGCCGCCCCAGTGCCAACGTTTTCTTCCGCAATATCTGGCCCTAGTGTTCGCTCAATGCCGGTGCGCCGATTCTCCGCTCCGACCCGCGCGTGCACCGTCGGTTCCGCCGCGGCGGACGGGCGCGAGGGAATCAATTGTGTCTTCACCACCGGCTTTGAAATCCGCCGCTTCTCCAATTCTTTCTGCTGCCGCCGCTTCGCCCGATCCTCCTGCCAATCTTGATAGCGATTCCATAGCGCCGTCACGAAAGCAAAGCGAGTCGGCGCCCACAGTCGAATCGACGAAAACGAGAAGGCCGTCGAGAGATAAAGAGCAACCGCCAGCACGCTGGCGCACACGATGTAGGCACCGGTGAGGTTCAAGAAATGGATGAGAAAATCCCCTATCACCCGCCCCAGCAAGCCTTCAATCGGAATCACATTCAGCCAGCGCGCATGTCCCGGCAACAGCGCCAGCAGCGCCGGAATAAACATAACCAGCCAGGTTCCGCCGAGGCTCTTCGCGATCGGAGACTGGATCTTTCGCGAAGTAAACCAGCGCATGCCCAGCAGTGCAGGGAACACGGGCAGCAGAAATGCTCCGATGCCGAAGAACTGCAGAGTCACATCCGAAAGAAAAGCGCCGACCACACCGATCCAATTGCGGGCGGCGTGGCTTCCAGTCAAAACCGAGGCGCTATTAAGCGAAGGATCAAGCGGCGAATACGAAGCCAGTGCGAGGAAGAGGAGGAGCGCAGAGATGCACAGCAGGAAACCGATCAGCTCATTCAGCCGCCGGTTACCCGTGGGAACAAAGATGCTTGCCAGAAACCCCATGTGGGCCGTTTTCCCACCGGACACAAACTAGTCCCGTGGCGCAAATCGGCCAGAGCCTTACCATTATGCCAAGAAGCGGAGGCATCGGCAATGGCGGAATTTGCCGGGAGTGTACAGTTGGCTTCCCGCAATCTGCGCGACTACTGGGATCCCTTTCTCGCGGGCTTTGCGAGAAATGGGCGATGGCTGCTTCGGTGCCGGGGGAGTTTCCATCGTGCATTAGGTCTTGGCGGAATCGTAGGCCCCACAGCGGGGCGGTGCGGAATTTGTTGGCCGTGGATTGGTCCAGGTATTCGGGCTTGGCGGCTTGGGGGATGCCGTCTCCGGTGCCGACATCGTGCAGCAGGAAGTCGCTGTAGGGATGAATCACCTGATTACCCAGGGACTTCGGGACTTTGTAGGTACCGCCGTTGATGCGCGTTCCTGGCTTTACGGTCTTGTAGGTCGAGACGTGGCAGATCGCACAGCCGATCTGGACGAAGAGCTTTCCTCCAGCCTGTGCATCGGGACTTGCGGCGAGGTCGGCGTCGCGGGCCGGCGGACTTGTTTGGCGGATTTCATCTACCAGACGTTCCAGTGCGGTCTTGTTTGTCTTGGGGTCTGGAGTATCGAAGGGTGTGGGGCTGTCGCTGGCCGCGTGCGTGGGATACTCGTCTGGGTAGAGGCGGTTGCGGATGCCGAGTTCGTTGCGCAACGAATCGGCGCAGGAGGAGATCAAGCTGGTGTGCTGGCTCTTCCAGCCGAAGCGGCCTACCTGCATTTTAGCGGGTGATTCACTTGATTCTAGAGCTGGAACTCTGACCACTCCGCCCGCGATCCCCAGATTGGCCTGGCGCTGTTGCTGGGCGCTCTGTTCGATATCGTTGCTGTCGATGGCCCCGACAAGTCCATCTCCCAAGAGGTTGAGCGCAATTCGTTGGCCGGTGATGTTCTTCTCTGGCGCCAAGCTTTGACCGGATTCTCCGTTACGATGATGAATTCCTCCCTCGGAGGATGGGATGAACTTGCCCTCGAAGTACACTCCCATTCGCTGAATCGTCATCGCGCTGGCGCCAAATCGAGTTGGAACGCTGTGGCAGCGTTCACAGCTTATCGCGTTGTGGGGATAAGGGCCGGACTGACCAAACGAGGCTGCTGAAAGCAGCAGAGCGAAGCAAAGCCTCCTCGGGAATGA
Organism: uncultured Acidobacteriaceae bacterium; assembly: GCA_963789875.1. GTDB lineage: Bacteria > Acidobacteriota > Terriglobia > Terriglobales > Acidobacteriaceae > Sulfotelmatobacter. The sequence continues at coordinate 1,117,564 of CAWBMI010000006.1, forward strand.
AGGTGCAACTGTTCCCTCGCGACGTTTAACAGTGCCCATCGTCAGTAACGATATAGAGCAGTAAGTTGCTCACCCACAAAAATGCGTGTACAGATGAACATAAATCCCCGTCCAAGCAATGGTTGGGCGGGGCACCCATGCAGGACGAAAGCCCAAGCCGGGTCCGCCGCCTTCTATACACCTGAGCGAGAGGCAAGGGACTGACTACCGTCCCTCGCCTCTCGCTCCATGTCGCGGCTCAACCCAGAGATGGAAACGCATCGGGTGAGGCCAGCGCCCTCACTCACTCTTTAGGTATGAAACTGGTGTAGCTGGCATTGGGATTTGGAAACCTGCGTCGCCACCATCTAGCAACGGCTGGAACAACAACGAACCACTGCAGGTATCCCAGAACAAAGAGCGGAACCCACGTCACGAAAATCTCCTGCAATTCGGTCGCATGGCTGCCGTCAAAGAGCTTCAGCATCTCCATCAGCTTCAGCATAAAGGGAAAAAGCCATCCGGACGGGAAGGAAAGCCCCATCATGACTAAAAACTCACTCTCGACTGCATCTCGGTACTGTGGTCCCCGATAGATGAGCGTAAGAGAAAGCAACCCCACACAGGCAAGCACCCAAAGTGCCTTAAGCACTTGCCACAGAATAGTCCTCTTTCGGGTTTCGGTCATCATGGCTTTCCTGTGCACTGTTCCACACAATGCTGGAACGTATTATCGGCCCACTTTTGACAGTTTTGACCGTTATTACGACCCGGAAAACCATTTACTCCGTCGTAGTCAGGACGCGTCCGATTGTTGATCGCTTTGGTCACGCACTGATCAACGCAGTGTTGGTCGTTAACATCGGAACAGCCCCCGCCTCCTTCGCCCGGAGTATCGTTCGTAGGTTGTCCTGAGCCCCCAAACGTTCCGCCTGGGCTAGTGACCTGCCCCCTGCTTTCGTTCACGTAAGAATACGACAGCTTTCAGCTACTCCATCCTTGGTTTGAGCCGGGATGGGGGAGCGCGAGGGGGAAGGGACGGCGTTTGAGTCCCTTACTCCTCGCTCAGCTAGGTAGAAGTCCGCCGCTTGCGCCGTCGCGAACTCCTTCGGTGTCTGGTATCCCAAACTGCTGTGCGGACGCTCTTCGTTGTACTCGATTCTCCACGCTGCGATCTTGCGTCGCGCGTCGAACAAGTTTTGAAACCAGCTCACCGTCAGGCATTCATCCCGCAACCGTCCGTGAAAACTTTCCACGCGCGCATTCTGCGTCGGCTTGCCCGGTTGAATGTGCAGCAACTCGATCTTTCTCTCCACACACCAGGCCAGAAAATGCCGGCTGGTCAGCTCCGGCCCGTTGTCGCAGCGAATGGCTTGCGGTTGTCCGCGCTCCGCAACGATCCCGTCCAGCACGCGCGTCACTCTCCGGCTGGCAAAACTCGTGTCTACTTCCAACGCCAAACACTCCCGCGTGTAGGCATCCACCACGCTCAGCACCCGGATCGTTCGTCCACACGCCACCGCATCGTGCACAAAATCCAGCGCCCACTCCTGGTTGGCCGCAGTCCGCACCAGCAGCGGCTTGCCCTCGCGCACGCAGTGTTTCCGCTTCTTCCGCCGGATCATCAGCCCCGCCTCCCGATACACCCGATGCACTCGCTTGTGGTTCACATGCTCTCCCGAACGGCCCAACAAAACATGCAGCCGCCGATACCCAAAGCGCGGCTTGGACCGCGCCAACTCCACCAGCCGCGTCCGCAACGGCTCATCCGAGCGCCCGCTCTGGTAGCGATAGCTCGATACCGCCATCGTCATCAACCCGCATGCTCGCCGCTGGCTGAAGGCATACTTCTCGCGCACCTGCTCGACGGTCGCCCTCAGCTCCGCGAGCTCCACCCGTTTTTTTCAATCACCCACTGCAGCGCATCTTTGTCCAGACTCAGATCCGCCACCAGCTTCCGCAGTCGCGTGTTCTCATCCCGCAACTGCTTCGCCTCCTGCGCCTGGCTCACCTCCATGCCACCGTACTTCGCCTTCCAGGCGTAGATCGTGTGCTTCGACACCCCCACTTCTCTCGCTACGTCTTCCGCTTTACGTCCCGCTTCCAGTTGTTTCAGCGCCCCGATCATCTGCGCTTCCGTGTGCCTGCTCTTCGACATACCTCTTCCCCTTTCCTTCGTCCGAAATCATACTCGGACTTGTGCGGAAACAGGGGAGCAGGTCACGCCGAGTAATATCTCGCTCCGAAGTAGTCGAGGTTGTCCTCGGTGTGGGGCTCCTTACCCGTGAACAGGAAACTCGGGTTCTGGCAAACACTAACCACCGGGCCGGGGATCGCCGCTGAAGGGGTAACAATCCGCGCCGTAGCACAGCGTCGGCGCGGTCTGGCCTTGCGGCACGTCGGCCATCGTGCGGAGGGATGCGATTCTCGGCATCATAGAAATAGCTGGTTCTTGATCTTCTGTCTGCAATTAGGAATTGAGGATGAACCGACCTCTCATTTTTAACCGGCCAGTTCCGCGCTCCTAAGAGGCATCCTATCCCAATCGGGCGTATCCAGTGCGCGACCCGAGGAACGGATATCAAAGAACTTAGTAGGGCCAAGCCAGTCGATTGTCGCGCGTTGCCTCTGAAGGATTTCACCGTCTCTACAATGCTCTGGGGAATCCCCGAACTTCAACAGCACCCCGTTGCCTGCTATGTTCCTAGATTGAGCAAGCTCCCCCGAAATCCCAGATAACCCAAGCCAATTTGCTAAGTCGCTACTGAATAGATTCGTCCAATAAAGCCCAGGGACACCAAGAGCGAGATCGAGGCCTTTGTAGCTGTAACTCGAAGCGTCGGAATTCTTAGCCTTCAGATCGATCTCCGTCGTAAGGAGAGCAAAGTCGGAACACGTCACTCGGAACATTTCCGATACGAACTCTTCGACCCTGTCGATCCCGACTTGCGCCGCCCAGTTGCCATCGAACCGCCCCGTCCAATAGTTGCTAAAAAGCGGAGACGGGAAGCGGGCAGTTGAAGGGTGAGTTTTGTTCCACATTTCGCCACTCATATATACCGGATGGCCCTTCCTGTAAAGAAACTCGCCATGGGGTTTTGCTAGCCATCGAATGGGTCCACTGATATCGGCTGGATCAAACTCCGTCTTGATCGGCTCGAACTCGCTACAGGTATCCGGGCACATCAAGCCACCGCCAAAGTCTCTGAGCGCGGCAATCTGCTCCCTGGCAGTCCCCTCTGTCAGGGGGCGGCGCGAAAATAAGGCCATCGCCAATTCGTTTTTCATTGCTCGTCCTGGTCCAGTGGCTTGATATCGAGGTTGGGGCGGGTGGCCCACTCAAGCTGTTTTTTGGCTTGAGTGGGGCAGTTCGAGGGCTGGACTAAGTCTTCCCGCGCTGCGTTCGCGCTTCCGTGCTGTCCACTCTGACTCGATCTCGACGCTTCCCTCACAGCCGGTTGCGTAATGGCAAAAACTGCTCCACTCCCATTCCTCCGGGCGTTCGCACAACCCAGCCTTCACCGGATTGCGATGAATATAACGCAACTTCTCCACAAACTGTGGGGAATTTCTAATGTTCATATCGTAATACCTCTTTTGCCAGAAATGCTCCGCGTCGCCAATTAAACGCCGCGATACTCCCTGCTTCAACGACTTCAGCGCATCGGCCAGGGTATCCTGTTGCGTTTCGCTGAGCACGGATGGTCCATTCAAACTGTCTTTTGGGCTGAATGGATATTGATCGCTGGATGTATCCTGTTGGGGTTCGCTCAGCAGGAGGTGTACATGCTCCGGCATGACTACATACCCGTAAACGTGAAGCCTGAAACTGTGTCGCACCCGCTCCAAGGCTGACTCGAAGATTCGTCGGCTTGCGTCGGTGGTAAGCAAAAGACGGCGATGGTAGCAGCAAAAAGTGACGAAATGGCTCTGTCCGCTGTGGTGAAAGCGCCTGAGTCCCCAGGGCATGAGGACAGTCTATTTTGTTCGACGGACTAAGTCTGTGACATGTAAACATCCCCACTCAAGCCAAAAGACGGCTTGAATGGGCCATCCGCCTCTGTTCTACTCTCTAGCAGAGAAGGGGTATTAATCGTATGGCAGGATCGAAGCAATCGCGCCCGGCATCTATCGAAACCGAGCTTTCGCCGTACCTGCACCATCCGGCGCACGCACAGATCGAGGCTCGCGATCTCGAAGTCATCAACAAAGCAGTAGATGAACTGAGCGAAGAAATTGAGGACGTCCTCTGCTATCAGCAGATCTAGGCGCTGCGGAAGCGACCAGCTTTAGCCCGCCAGCCTCGCCGCAAACGCCAGTACCAGCGTCCCGACAATCAGCCGGTAGATGGCAAAGGGCACGAACCCATGCTTGCGCACGTAAGCAATGAACCAGGCCACCGACGCATAAGCCACGATGTAAGAAACCACAAAGCCGATCGCCAGCACGATCCATCCATGAGCATCGATCTGCGAAACTCCAATAGGATTTTCGCCCTTGCCCCGCAGCGACTTGTACAGTGTGTATCCGGTCGCTGCAAACATCGTCGGGATTGACAGGAAGAACGAAAATTCCAGGGCCGAAGCCCGCGACATTCCAACAAGCTGGCCTCCGGCAATCGTCGACATCGAACGCGAAGTGCCCGGAAACACTCCCGAGAAAATCTGGCAAAAACCAATCCAGACGGATTGGCCGAGGCTCATGCTCTCCATCTTCCAGGTGTGGATGCGTCCTCCGCCGGCCGATGGCCCCGCAGCTTCAGACTTAGAATTCATGGCATCGACAATCCACATGATCACGCCGCCAATCAGCAAAGACCAGCCGATGATGGTCAGACTCTCCAGATGTTTGCCGATTACTTTGGTGAGCAGAAACGAAGGAATCGCGGTAACGACGAAAGCTACAGTCACCAATCCCAGAGGATGCGTAAGCGGAGTTCGATCTCCGCGCTCGCCACGGGGAAACGTGGAAAGAAAAGTCGCGATCCGGCTGCGAAAATATACCGGCAGGCAAAGGATCGCACCTAGTTGAATGACGATGGAATACATCTTCCAGTAGCCATCCGATAAGCTGATGTGCAGCAGCGCCTCGGAAAGGCGAAGATGCGCGGTTGAACTCACCGGCAGAAATTCCGTGAGGCCTTCTACAATTCCCAGCACAAGAGACAATAAGTAATCGTTCAATCGTCCTCCGAATAGAAGGAACAGTATCGCAGAAAAACTTTGAGACAAGGTTACTGGAAAGAATTCGACGCGAATTACTCGCCGGCGGTTCCATAAGTAGGAATGCCTTGCTGGATGTAGAACATCAGCCGCTGCGTGCGTAACGTCCAATCGCTTTGCGGAAACTGGCTGATGAGTCTCTGCGTCAGAACCAGGGCGCGGTCTTTCGATTCCGTGGCTTTCTTCTGGTTGGGCTCGGTCTTGTAAATCTCGATCAGTGCAGAACGCCGCCAGGCAGCCTCATACAAGGCCTGCGCCGCCGCAGAAGACTGCGAGTGCTCCTTGGCAAAGTTCTCGTACAAGTCAGCTTCCTTATCCGGACACTTTGCCAAGCCTTGCCAATCTCCGCACAGTTTATTTTCGAGCAGCCGAAACGCAGCTAAATCAGCCCACTTCGTCCCGGGATATTTCTTGATGATGAGCTTCATCCATTCTTCATTCATCTGCCCACGCATGTAATTTTCGCGTTCGCGCGCCGAAGGCCGGGTCATAATGTCGGATCGCTCCACCTGCCAGCGAATATCTGCCGCGCGATAGAGCGCTTCCGCGGCGAGTGGCGAATTTGGCATCAAATCGTAAATGCGATAGTAGAGCCGTAGCGCATCCTGAGCGGCATCGCGCCGGCCGCGCCGTCGGCTAGCCTGGTCTTCGGAATCGGCCGCCTCGCCGAAGATAACTTTATCGCCATCCGGCGTTGTGCTGGTCACCAGCGCCCTGGCGGGAACCCACGCAGTGACGGCCTTTCCTTCCTGCTCGTCCTCGGTCGCACCCTCATCGTGGCTCGGCGCTCGGAGAATGGCTTCCACGTGGACCCAGTCGCGGCTGGTCTCGAGGATGATTAACTCGCGTCCGCGTCCTACTTCGCTGAGCTTGGCCGACGATGCGTCCGGTGAAATGTGCAGGATCTCGTCGTGCACCAGCGTGCCGCGCTGGGCCTGCGCCAGCGCGCGAACTGTCATAAAGTGGATAATCGCAGCCATGGTAAGGACGGCGACAATCGTGGCTACAGAACTTCGAAATCGTAAAGTCATGGCATTTCGAGGTTAGTGCTCGCGGTTGAGGGAGGTCAAGCGAGGTGAGCAGATCTTGAGTGTCCTCGCTGAGTAATGAGAACCGAGAGCGCCGACAACTGGTAGGATGACTAACCGTCTATGCACTTGGAAATGACTCGCCTGACGCTCTTCGGCCTCTTCGCCGTCACCGCGATGCTCGTCTTCTATGCGCTCGAAGCGCGCAGCCGCTGGTTCATCCTGGCGTTTGCCGGGGCCTGCATGCTGGGCTCGATTTACGGTTTCCTGCAAGGCGCGTGGCCGTTTGGAGCGGTCGAGGCGGTGTGGTCTGTAGTGGCAATCCGGCGCTGGGCAAAAGCCGCCGCAGGCTCAAAGTGATTTTGCGAGGCGGAATTCCTCCAGCATTTTAGGATCGATATTCCCGCCACTGATGACAGCGACGTTAACTCTTGTCGCGGGAAGTTGATCGCTGTGGAACAAGAATCCAGCCACGGCCACGGCGCCGCTGGGCTCAGCCAGAGTATTCGGATTCGCCGCCAGAAGCCGAACCGCTTCGCGAATTTCATCTTCGCTTACGGTGATAATGTCGTCGACGTAACGGCGCATGTGCTCGAAATTAATAGGTCCGATACTCTGCGTGCGCAGCCCGTCGGCGATCGTGCGCGACACCTCGCCGGCAGGGAACTCGACAATCTTTCCGGCGCGCAGACTGGCCTGCGCATCGCTTGCGAGTTCGGGTTCCACACCAATCACTTTGATCGAGGGCCTGCTCAACTTGATTGCGGTAGCTATGCCGCTCAGCATACCGCCGCCGCCGACGGGCGCCAACACCGTTTCCACCTCAGGCAGGTCTTCAAGAATTTCCAACCCCATCGTGCCCTGACCGGCGATGATCTGCGCATCGTTGTACGGTGGCACGATCACATATCCATGCTGTGCCGCGAGTTCCTCTGCCTTCAGTTGACGCTCGGCGCTGCCCGGGCCCACGATCACTATCTCCGCGCCCAGCGCGGCCGTAGCCTCGCGCTTGATGGGGGGAGCGTTGTCCGGCATCACGATAACGGCCTTCACGCCCAGGGCGCGCGCCGCGTAGGCAACTCCCTGCGCGTGATTGCCGCTCGAGTAAGTAATCACTCCGCGTTTGCGGTCATCTTCCGAGAGGGAAGCGATCTTGTTGTAAGCCCCGCGCAGCTTGAAAGCGCCGATGGGCTGCTGATTTTCGGGCTTGAGAAAAAGTTGGCGGCCATGATCGATCTGTGCTGGAGCGGAGAATTCGACAAGCCGAGTACGAACAGCGATACCATTCAAGCGAGCGTGTGCTTCTCTGATTTCAGCAAGAGTGATCATCGCGATGGTGTGGTTGGAGCTAAATCTCCAATATCACCGGCATAATCAGCGGCCGCTTCTGCGTCTCCCTCGAAATATATCTCTTCAAATCGGCGCGAATCTTTTCTTTGATCACGCCGTAATCGGTTTTTTCTTCTTCGCTCGAATGCGCCAAGGTGTCTTCCACGATGCGCTTCGCGCCATCTATCAAGCCGTCGTCCCCGGGGTTAAATCCCCGTGTCACGATCTCAGGAGCAGTCTCGACCCGGCCGGTAAGTTTATTAATAGCGATGATGGGCAGCACGATGCCGTCTTCGCTCAAGTGCCGCCGGTCTTTAATGATTAAATCTTCGACCACGTCGGTGCGCGAGCCCGAATCAATGCAGACCCGGCCTACATTCACCCGCCCGGCCTTGCGTGCGTTCTGTTCGTCAATCTCGAGGACGTCGCCGCTCTCGATCAACATGACTTTGCCGACCGAGCTGTGCATGGCGCCCGCCATTTCCGCGTGCAGCTTTAATTGCCGGTATTCGCCGTGAATCGGGATGAAATACTTCGGCTTCACCAGGTTAATGATCAGCTTGAGTTCATCCTGGCTGGCGTGCCCGCTCACGTGCACCGGAGGCGAGGTGCCGTCCTCGTAAATCACGTAAGCCTCGCGCCGGAACAAATGATCGATCATGCGATAGATCGTCTTCTCGTTTCCTGGAATGATGCGCGACGACAGCATCACCGTGTCGCCCTTCTCAATCTTCGCGTGCTTGTGATTGTCCACTGCCGCGCGCGAAAGCGCCGACATGGGCTCACCTTGAGTTCCGCTGATCATCACGCATACTTTTTCCGGGGCGAAATTCTTCATATCCCCGGGATTGATCACGAGGCCTTCGGGGATTTCCAGATAGCCCAGATCCTCCGCGATCTCAGCGGAGTTGTTCATGGAGCGCCCGATAAAAGCCACTTTGCGTCCGTGCTGATAAGCCAGTTCTACCGCCAACCGTATGCGGTGAATCGAAGACGAGAAGCAGGAAATAAAAAGCCGGCGCTTGGTGTGCGCGAAGACTTCATCAAACTTGCGCCGCACCGCTCGCTCGCTGGGCGTGTAACCCTTGCGCTCAACGTTGGTGGAATCCTGAAATAGCGCCAGCACGCCCTGCTTGCCGTATTCCGCGAAGGAATGCAAATCGAAAAGATGATTGTCCGTGGGAGTCGGATCGACTTTGAAGTCTCCGGTATGAATCACCACGCCCAGCGGAGTGTGAATCGCCAGCGCAACGCAATCAACCAGGCTGTGCGTCACTCGGATGGGGTGAATCGTAAAAATGCCGGCCTTGAAGCGCTCACCGGCGCGCATCTCGCGCAAGTCGGCGTCTTCGAGCAATCCGTGCTCGTCAAGCTTGTCCTCGACATAGGCCAGCGTGAATTCCGTGCCCCACACCGGTACCTTGAGTTCGGAGAGAATCCACGGCAGCGCACCAATGTGATCTTCGTGACCATGCGTGAGCACAATCCCGCGCACCCGCTGCCGGTTCTCGATGAGATAGGAGATATCGGGAACCACAATGTCCACGCCGAGCAACTCGGCTTCGGGGAACATGAGGCCGGCGTCGACGACAATAATGTCGTCTCCCCAGCGCAGAGCCATGCAGTTCATACCGAACTCGCCGAGGCCCCCGAGAGGGATGATCTGCAATTTACCTGTTGGCATTAATGTTTGGAGTAACAGCAATGCTAGCACACGCGCCGCGCTGCGCAACGAACGGAAGGCTAACCCTCGTTCGCCCGATGGCTTTCTTTCGATATCTGGGCTAAGGTTGGGAGAGCTAATCCTGAATCATGGCCGATGCCGAATCCAAATCCTGGCTGCGCGGTCGAGTCGAGAAGACTCTCGTCAAAGGCTTGACCCGCGCCTATTCCACGGTCCAGGTGGATTCCGATAAATTTTTGCTGCAGCTTCGCACCGCCTACAGAATGCCCATCAGCGGCTATCACGGCGTGTATTCGCTCGAGATCGGCGAGATCGACGCGGTTGCCGACGAAATCATTCGCAGCGGAATGAAGCTCGCTTCTGTCGAGGGAGCCGGCTTCGGCCTCGGCGGCCTGATCACGATTTTGCCCGATCTCGGCATTCTCTCCGCCATTACCATGCGCACCATCCAGAAGCTGAGCCTGGTCTATGGATTTCAATTCAGCACCGACAACGAAATCGCCGACCTCTGGATCGCCGCCGCCAGCGCCGCCGGAGTCGACATCAGCCGAGATCTGCTGGAGAAAGAAGTCATCAATAAATTCGTGCCTCGGGTGATCCAGCGTATCGCCGCACGCGCCAGTACCGAGGTTGTCGAGAAGTGGGCGGGACGCATGATCCCCCTGCTCAGCTCCGCTATCGGCGCCACTTTGAACTACTGGTTCGTGCGCGCTTGGGGAGAGCGTGCCAAAGCTCACTTCCGCCAACGCCATCTGGAGTTCCGTCAACAAAATCAGCAGGCCCTGATGCATCCAGCTACGCCAATTCTTCCCGCACAGAGTCAATAAGCAATGGCTGCACAAATCCTGTGTGATAGAACCTGTGTGATAAAAAAAGAAATGCCTATTTTTATCTGCTCTGCAATTCTCTTCGATCTGGATGGAGTTCTCGTCGATTCCACCGGCTCCGTCGGCCGCCAGTGGCGCATCTGGGCGCGCGAGCGCGGCATAGACGAGGAGAAAGTAATCGCCATCGCCCACGGAGTGCGCGCGATCGAAGTTGTGCGCACCGTCGCCCCTCATTTCGATGCGGAGGCCGAAGTACGGAAGCTAGAAAGTCGCGAGGCTGCCGATCACGATGGTGTCAAGGTGATGCCCGGTGCGGTTGACCTCGTGCGCAGCATTCCCGAAGGCCGTTGCGGAGTAGTGACCTCTGGATCAAGGATTCTGGCGACCGCGCGTCTATGTCTTGCCGGAATTCCGATTCCCAACGCGATGGTGACGGCCGATGATGTTATCAACGGAAAGCCGCATCCGGAGCCTTATTTGAAAGGCGCCGAACTCCTCGGCGTAAACCCGGAGGAGTGCATGGTGATCGAAGACGCGCCCGCCGGAATCCGGGCCGCCCACGCCGCCGGAATGAAAGTGATCGGTCTAACCAGCACCTATCCCGCGCCAGCTTTAACCGAAGCCGATGCCGTGGTGCAGAAGCTAGCGCAGATCAAACTTGTTTCCACTGCAGGCAAGCTGAAGCTGGACGTTGAATGAAATGCAAAACTATAAAATTGTCATTCCGAACCCAGGCGAAGCCTCGCCTAAGCGCGGCGAGCGAGAGAGGAATCTTCTGTGTCGGTCGAATCATCGGGGGCAAATCCGGCAGCCGCTACCGTAGCCAATCTTCCAGCTCGATCCCGCGATCGGTCTTCTCGTCGCGATACTTGACGATGACGGGCGTGTACAAGGAAATTCCCAACTCCGCCGCCGAGCTCTTCCGCACGGCACGCGATCCCGGCACGACAACAGCGCCCTCAGGAACTTCAAGCGGGGCATCTGTAGTTGCACGATAAATTTCGTCGCGCACCAAATCGTAAAGCGGCGTTGATCGCGTCAAAATCGTTCCTGCGCCTAGCACAGCGCGCGTCCGCACCAGCGTGCCTTCATAGACTCCGCAATTGCCGCCGACCAATACATCGTCCTCAATAATTACGGGCGCGGCATTCACCGGTTCGAGAACGCCGCCGATCTGCGCCGCCGCGCTCAAGTGAACGCGCTTGCCCACTTGCGCGCACGAACCCACCAGCGCGTGCGAATCGACCATCGTCCCTTCATCCACGTATGCGCCCACGTTAATAAACATCGGCGGCATGCAAATCACTGACTGCGCCACATAGGCTCCCAACCGCACCGACGATCCACCCGGAACAACCCGTACCCGGTCGGCCACAGAAAACTGCCGCGCAGGAAACGTATCCTTGTCCACGAAGGTGAGCGCAGCGCAGCCCGTTTCGGCGAGTTCGCCCAGCCGAAACCCCAGCAGGATGCCGTGCTTCACCCAGGTATTCACCACCCAGCGCCCGTCGATCTTTTCGGCCGCGCGGATCTTACCCTGAGTGAGCGCGTCGCGGAATGCGAGAAATACCGGACGCGCATCCGGATTGTGCTCCACCTCGCCCAGCGCGGCGAGTCGCTCGATGGAAGATTTAAGGGATTGCATGTTAGGCATCGGACTTCGGACCACCGACCTCAGACCTTGGCCCCTCCCCCGGTTTTAGTTTTCCTTGCGAGGGTTTGCTGATCTCTAACTGGAAACAATAGCAGGGGCCAACTATGTAGGTCCGCGGTCCGCAGTCCGACGTCCGCTATACGCACTTGCACTCGCTGCGAATCAGCACGCCGGTCATGGCATGCGCGGTTTCACGTCCCTGAGCCAAAGTAGCAAACGGACCATGCCAGCGCGAGTGATTTGCATCGTGCCCCGCGGGACGCCCCTTGCCCTGATTGCATTGTCCACAGGACCCGCGGTGCAGCACAATCTTGTGCGGCCCCGCCGCCCAATTTTCGTAGATGTAGAATTCTGCTAAATCCGGTGCTGGGGACGCCGGCTTTTCGATCAGCCCCACTTCCATCACGATTTTCTGTAGCTTCGCGCGCATATCGCGGCGCATGGGCAGCAGCGGCAGGCGATAGTTCTCTTCAATCTTGCCCATCATCGCCAACACCGCCTTTACCGGCAGCGGGCTCGATTCAATAAAGTTCGCTTGCATCAAGGCCAGATATTTCCGATGAATGCCGCGCGCTGTGATCCAATCGTTGTCGAGCGCGGCCCGGGTCATCGCGGCCATCTCATGCGGAATTTCGTTCGACGCCACCGATATGACGCCCACTCCACCGAGCGAAATCACGGGTAGGGTCACCGCATCGTCGCCAGAGAAGACAAGAAAACTTTCGGGCACGCATGCGATAGCCTCGGCGATCTGCGTCATGTTGCCGCTGGCTTCCTTCACGCCGACGATGTTCGGAATCTCTGCTAGCCGCGCCAGCGTTGCGGGTTCCAGATTTGCAGCCGTGCGTCCGGGTACGTTGTAAAGAATGATGGGTCTATCGCCCACGGCTTCGGCAATCGCCTTGAAGTGCCGGTACTGGCCCTCCTGCGTTGGCTTGTTGTAATAAGGAGAAGCGGTAAGAATGGCGTCGACGCCCGGCCGCGCGGCCACTTCCTTGGCTTTCTCGACCGCGTCCTGCGTGGAGTTCGAAGTCGCTCCTACTACAATCGGCACACGCCCCGCTGCTACTTCGATCGTGGTGGAGATCACATACAGCCATTCATCGCGGGTCAGCGTTGGCGTCTCGCCGGTGGTCCCGCAGGGAACCAGAAAATCGATACCGGATTCCACCTGCCACGCCACCAGGTTGCGCAAAGCAGCCTCGTCCACAGAACCGTCTTGATGGAATGGTGTAACCAGCGCCGTACCGCAGCCGCGGAGTTGCATGGTAATAAGATAACGCGAATGCGCTCAGGAGGGAACGGCGAGAGCTACAACTCCCGCCAAACGTCTTTGAAGTCGTAGAACCCCTTCTTGCCGGCGATCCACTCAGCCGCCCGCATGGCGCCGTCGGCGAAGCCCTCGCGGGACTTCGCATCGTGGCAGAGATAGATGCGATCGGCAGCCGATTCCAATATCACCTCGTGCATGCCGACGACTTCGCCCTCGCGGAAGGAAGTGATCTCCACAATTTCATTCTTCGCGCTGGCATCGCGAATCGTTCGCTGAATTGCGAGTGCCGTCCCCGAGGGCGCATCTTTCTTGTGAATGTGATGTCGCTCGAAAATCTGTCCCGAATAATTATGCCGCAAAGCGGCAGCGGCAGTGCGCGCCACGTCCAGAAACAAATTCACGCCCACGGAGAAATTCGCCGCGTAGATGAAGCCCGTTCCGCGGTCCTCGACCAATTTCCGCAGGCGATCGGCTTCTCCATGCCAGCCGGTCGTTCCGACCACCATGCTCTTGCCGGCGTTCACGCAGGCTTCGATGTGGCCAAGCACGCAGGAAGGAACGGTGAAATCGATCACGACATCAATTTCGATCAAACTCTCCGGAGTGAGTGCCGCGCACGAGGGATTCTCTGCTGCACCGACCGCCCGAACTTGATGGCCGCGGGCGCGGGCCACCTCCGCCACCAACGATCCTGTCTTTCCGCGGCCGAGAAGAAGAATGTTCATGGCAATTCGGAGCACTTAACCGCAAAGATCGCGAAGAAATGCCGCAAAGCCCGCCAAGAAGCCCTAGCGGCCTTCGCGTAGCCCTTGCGCCCTTTGCGGCTTAAAGTCTTGCCTCTTTCCGCACCCTAAGCGAACACTTCCGGGTCCAGTTCTGCAAAGAAAATCCCGTGCAGCCGCTTGATCACCTCATTTACTTCATCTTCCTCAATCACAAAAGTCAAATTAATCTCCGAGGCGCCCTGCGAGATCATACGAATTTTCTTGTCCGCTAGCTTGCCAAACACCAGCGCGGCCACGCCCGGCTTGTCGCGCAGACTTTCCCCCACCAGGCAAATAATTGCTTTCCGGCCTTCATATTTCACGTCGGCAAGTTTCGCGAGATCGGCGGCCAGCGCCGGGATCGCCTGATTCGAATCCACCGTGAGCGAAACGCTCACCTCCGATGTGGACACCACATCAACCGAGACTTTATGCCGGTCAAAGGCTTCGAAGATCGAACGCAGAAATCCGTGAGCCAGTAACATACGCGGCGCAGCCACATCGATGATCGTGATTCGCTTCTTCACCGCAATGGCTTTGAAAATGTTCTTGCCCTGCGGCGCGTGGGTAATAATCTTCGGTCCCTTCGCAAGAAGGATTCCGCGAATTCAAAACAAAGACCGGAATATTCTTCTGGATCGCAGGCAATACCGTCGCCGGATGCAGCACCTTAGCGCCAAAGTAAGCCAACTCGGCCGCCTCGTCGAAGCTAATCACTTTGATGCGATGCGCCTCCGGGCAAATCCGCGGGTCGGTGGTAAGAATTCCATCGACGTCCGTCCAGATTTCGATTCGCTCCGCGCCCAGCCCAGCGCCGACAATCGCGGCCGAAAAATCGGAGCCGCCTCGTCCAATCGTGGTCGTGATGCCCGCTCGATTCGCGCCAATAAAGCCGCCCATCACCGGCACCTGCCCGGCATCCAGCAGCGGCTTCACTTTCGCGATCAGCCGTTCGTTGGTCTCTTCCATCTGGGGCACGGCTTCCATGTAGTTGCTGTCGGTAACCAGAATGTCGCGCGAATCGACGTGCACGCCGTTCAGGCCAAGCGCCGCAAAGGCCGACGCCACAATCTTGCTCGAGAGTATTTCCCCGAAGGCCGCAACATGATCGGTAGTCCGCGGCGTCAGTTCGCCTACGGCCGAAATCCCTCGCAGCAGTTCATCGAGTCCTTCGAACTCCGTGCCCAGTTCCGAATGGAAGTCGCTGAATAGCGCGGTTCCTAGCAACTCGCTGGCGGTATTGTAATGGCGTTCCTGCAACGAGCGGCAGAGTTTGAGCGCAGCTTTCCGCTCTCCTTCCCCCGCTGCACGAGCCATGGTGAGCAGCGTGTCAGTAACCTTGGCCATGGCGCTGACCACCACCACAGGCCTTTGTGACAGCCGGTCTTTTACGATTGCGGCCACGCGCTCGATGGCCCGGGCGTCTTCCACCGAAGTGCCGCCGAATTTCATCACAATCATCGGCGGGATTTCCTCAAAAGAAAGTCGGGGCAGAAAAGAGGCAGGCGCCCGGCGGGATCCGGCGTCATTCGAAGTAGCCCTTAGCTCTCAGCAATTCGGCGTTCAAAACCGCCGCCCCTGCGGCTCCACGGATGGTATTGTGCGAAAGCACTGTAAATTTCCAGTCCAGCACCTTGCACGGACGCAAACGGCCCACAGCGGTTGTCATGCCCGCTCCCAAGTCAACATCAAAGCGCGGTTGCGGACGGTCAGCCGCCTCCAGGTACAGCACAGGAAACTCAGGCGCGCTCGGCAACTTGAGCTCCTGCGGTTCACCGCGATAGTTGTTCCAAGCTAGAATAATTTCTTCGGCCGTGGCCTTCGTTTTCAATTGCACAGAGATCGACTCTGTGTGCCCGTCCTCCACCGCCACGCGGTTACACTGCGCACTCATGGCAAAACTCGCCGGATTCACTTTGGTTCCGTTCAATTGTCCCAGTAGCTTGCCGGTTTCCTCTTCCATTTTTTCTTCTTCATTGCGGATATAGGGAATGACATTCCCCAAGATGTCGAGCGACGCGACGCCTGGATAGCCCGCGCCACTCACCGCTTGCATGGTCACAGCCATGACAGCTTCCAGACCAAACTGATGATGCAGCGGAGCCAGTGCGAGCACCAGTCCAATCGCTGAGCAATTAGGATTGGTCACCACGTAGCCCCTAGATTTCTTGCGCCACGCCTGCGTCTCGATCAGCCGGATGTGATCGGGATTAACCTCAGGGATCACCAGGGGCACATCGGATTGCATACGTAGGGCACTGGAGTTCGATACCACAGCGCAGCCCGCTTCGGCAAAGCGCGGCTCCATCTCGGCGGCGATTGACGCGTCGAGGGCCGCGAAAATAATCTTCGGCGCGCCATCCGGAGTGGCCTGCGATACTTTCATGCCTGCGACCCGCGCCGGAATCGGCGTCTTCAACCGCCAGCGCACGGCCTCGGAGTAGAGTTTCCCCTCCGAGCGGTCCGATGCCGCCAGCCACGCCACTTCAAACCACGGATGGCGCTCCAGCATCTGGATAAACCTCTGCCCTACAACGCCGGTGGCGCCCAGAATTCCAACAGGAAGTTTGCTGCTCATAGTTTGCGGACCAGTTAGATAACCGATTAGACAACCAACTTTTTGCGTATAAAAGGGTACTTTCGATTCTACAACAGGCCTCCACGTCGAGGTCCGGGCCGCAAAGTGCCGAAACGACAGTCACTTTCGTGCAACCCCGCTCGCGCACCGGCGGCTCCAGCGCCCGTCAGCTTCCGCCGATAGATGAAAGGGAAGGTTCATCATGCCGGAGCTGCGCCAGAACTTCTTCACCAAGGAATGGGTCATCATCGCAACCGAACGGGCCAAGCGTCCTGAGGAATTGGTCACACACCGCCCAGCTCAAAACGTCCCAGCTTACCTGGAAAGCTGTCCCTTCTGCCCTGGCAACGAGATTAAGACGCCGAACGAAACTTTGCGCTTCCCGAAAGATAGCCACGAGCCGTGGGCGGTGCGCGTCTTTACCAACAAGTTCGCCGCGCTCGATAGCTCGGCTCAACCCACCCGCAACTTGCAGCACCTGCGCCGCCGGGTCGTCGGCTTCGGCTTTCACGAAGTCATCATCGATAGCCCGGATCACTCCCGCTGCATGGCCCTCATGCCAGATGCGCATGTGGAAAAAATTCTTGGCGTTTACAAAGAGCGCTACAACTCGCTAAGCGCGGACCATCGCATCAACCATGTCACGATTTTTAAGAATCATGGCACCGATGCCGGCGCCAGCATGCAGCATCCCCACTCGCAATTGATCGCGACCCCCGTAATTCCCAGCCAGGTGCGCCACCGCCTTCACGAAGCTCTCCGCCACTACGACGACGCCGGCGAATGCATGTTCTGCCACATGGTCGAACGTGAAGTCGAGGATCAGACCCGCATCGTCCTTAAAAGTGAGTCTTTCGTCGCCATGGAAGTGTTTGCTTCGGCGACTCCCTTCGCCACCCACATTTTCCCGCTTCGCCACATGGCCAGCTTCGGCGGGATCAGTGCCGCGGAAATCTCGGACCTCGCCCGGGTCTTGCGCACAGTGCTGGCCAAGATTCATTCCGGTTTGGAAAATCCCGACCTCAACTACACGATTCGCAGCGCTCCCTCCGACTACGCCGGGGCCCGGCATTTTCACTGGTATGTAAGTGTGATTCCGCGCTTGACGCGCATGGCCGGCTTCGAGCTAGGCTCCGGCATGTTCATCAATACAGTGCTGCCCGAAGCCGCCGCCGAATTTTTGCGCAACGTGCGCGCGGAGAAGGGAACTGGAGCAGGTGCGTCATCCGGATTACGATGAGCTTCTACACCGACGTCGACGTCGGCCATCAGACTGTCGGACTCAATTCGCGAGCCGCCGATTCCTTACTGCCGCAGACTTCTTGTCACTTCGGTCGCCCAATCTGATTCAGGGCATACTCATTCAACGGTCCAAACTTCCGCTTTTCCGCATAGAGCCGCCAGCGCCGGAAGACAATTCGCAGGCTCGCCATCACAGGGATGGAAAGAAAAATTCCTAGAATGCCCGCGACCTCTCCGCCGGCCATTACGCCGAAAATTGCCGCGAGAGGATGCAGTTCCATGCTATGGCCCATGATGCGAGGTGAAGAAACATAGTCCTGAATCAACCGCCAACACCCAAGAAACACAATCAGTCCGATCCAGTGGGCGTAGCCATTCAACAGCGCCACGCCTACGATCACCACGCCCGCTGCCAAGGGCCCGACGACCGGAACAAATTCCAGCAGGCCGCCCAACGGTCCCAACACGGGCGCATAGGGTACGCGCATCAAACTGAGGACGGCTGAGTACGCTACCAGAGTCAGAGCGGCCAGGATAAGCTGGGCCCGAATGAAATGCGCCAGCATTTGGTTGAGATCGCTGAGGACTCCCTGCAAGAGTTCACGCTGCGGCCGCGATTGCACCAGCGACAGCAAGATTGAACTGAACGATGCGCCATCTTTCAGAAAGAAAATCGACAGTAGCGGAACCACTACCAGCAGCCACGCCTGTTTGGCCACGTCGGCCACATGCAGTCCTACATTCTTTCCCAGTTGCGCGATCTCATTGCTGTGGTTGGCCAGGTAATCCCGCACTAGATCGACGATACGGGCGTTCCATCCATGCGTTTCTTTCAGTTGTTCGACGATCTGCCCCGAACTCAACTGCGCCAGAGCCGGCAGCGACTGCACCAGATGGCTGCTTTCGCGTCCGATGCGCGGGCCCATAAAAACGAAAAACGTCACGATCACGCCCAGCAGCAATAAATAGATCACCGCGATAGCGCGGCTGCGGCCGTGCAGAACTTTTTCGAGGTTCGAAACCAGCGGGCTCATCAGGTAGGCAAAAAAGATGGCGAAGAGAAACGCCATCAGGGTCTGCCGCGCGACATAAAGAAATCCTAACCCCAGCGCAAACAGCAGCAGCGTGACCAAAACTCGCGCCGTTCGTCCATCCGTCACCGGCAAGTGGCAACTCCCGCCAACTCAGAGTCAAATTCGCAGCGATCTGTTAATCCCGGACCACCTCTGTATTATCGTCGGCAATCAACACCCGCACCAGCTTGAATTTGTCTTTTTCATCTACCCAAAGCGCCCAGGAGAAAGATTCGCCTTTCAGGTTCAACCGCATCAGGTCGCGCTCAATGCCACGAATCATGAGCTTCTCTCGTCCTACCAACTCAACCCTAACCCGCAACGACGCGTGATCCTGAGGCACCAGCACTCCAAATTCCGCCGGCGCCTGCTGGCACTTTAGGTCGCCGCTCTCGGTCTTGCAATCGGAGGCCAGATAACGCCAAATCAGCACTTCGCGATGAACGAAAAAATTGTTGTCCAGAATCGCCGAAGTATTGGGCATGAGGAACGGTTGTTCGGCCGTCTTGGAGTTCGAAGTTGTGATCTTCTCCAGCAAAAAGTCGTTCTTGGGTACGACCAGCAGCGAACCACTGCCATCGCTCCAGTCGTAGCGCACCAGTTCGCCGCTACTGGTTGTCTGCAGGCTCGAATTTTGCCCGGAGGAGGGGGCACTCGACGAGGTAGTACCCGAAATTTGGCCCGGCGAAGACTGACTCGAATTCGAACCAACCTCCGCCAGCCGCGACTTCACCGTGCTGGTGCCGTTCTCCTGCTGCACGCTGAAAATCTCAGTTACAACGCGCTGCCCGCGAATGAAGACTCCGAATGAACCCGAATCGACCAACTTGTCCGCGGCGTTTGGTTTATCTTTCTTGTCGGCGGCTTGCATTACAACCGTGCAGACCAAAGCTGTGGCGCACAATTGGATCGCACTCGCACGCTTAAACTTTCTTAAAATCAGCTCCTTCAAAATCCATGCGTTCAATTTCACTTCTTATCTCCCCGCCTTCCAAGTCCTCGTTCCAGTCCCAAAGCTTGCATCACTTCCTCGGCAATTTCTTTGACCATCTTGCCTCCGGTTTTCTGCCGTAACGACGCTTTCAAGTAATGCGGGCGCCGTTGGTCGTAAAGCTCGCCGAAACTCTCCCAGGCCTTCATCAGCGGACGTTCCAATCCAACCTGCTCGGCCTGAAGTTGGCAACGTCGCCACAACTCCTCCACACTTGCATCCAGAAACACGGTCGGAACTTCCTTCGTAATCAGCGCCGCATTGCGCTCCTGTGCGAAAGCTCCGCCGCCGAGAGCGACTACCTTCGCGGCGCCCTTTCGTAACTCGCCCACGAGTTCCCGCAAAGCTTCGTGCTCAGCGCGGCGAAATTCTGATTCTCCCAGCTCTCGAAAAATTTCATGCACTCTCCGCAGTTCGCGGCGCTCGATGCGCTCATCGAGATCTTCAAACTTCCAGCCCAACAGATCGGCGAGAGCGCGCCCCACGCTACTCTTGCCCGCGCCCATAAACCCGATCAGCACCACGGCTCGCGTCCTAAACTTCGGGCCGCTCGGGAGAGGCTTGCGACCAAGCGCACCAACTTCCCTGGCTTTGGCTCTGCTCTTACCAGCCCGCTTGCGCCGATCCACGTTGCTCTTTGCTTTTGTTTTTCTTATTGTTTTTCGGAGCGTTTTCTGAGGTGAATTTTACCACTGAAGGTTCGCAGCACTACCGTGGACGAGGCCGCTACGCGACCCATGGTACCTGCGAAGGCACGTCCCTTATCCATGGGGAACCAGGTGTGAGTTTTAGGCTGGAGGGGAATATCGTCGTGCACCTCGCCGCGCGAAGAGCGCGCGCTCACGTCGGCCGAGGTCCATTCGGGAATTGTGGCTTCAATGTCGCCGCTGTGGCTGGTAAGCCGGTATTCTCCGCTGTTGCCGAAATCGCCGATGTAATTGATTCTGCCACTGGTCGAAAACACCTGCACCAGCGGGCCGTTCACTTGCTTCAAGGTAATTTCGCCGCTAAGGGAGTCGATTTCGACATGTCCGTTCTTAATGTTTTCCAGATTCACCGCGCCGTTCATCGTCTTCACATGGACGTGTGCATCGTTGACGTCGCGGACATCGACCTGCGCTCCGGGGCCCTCCAAACTAACGTCGCCATGTAACTTCTCGGCGCGCAGCGATCCGGTGCTGGAATGCAGTGTAACGCTAGCATCGGCGGGAACCAGAACTTCATAATCGACGCGGCCCGAATCCGAGTCGGCCCCCGCCAGCAGGTGCGACTGAATATCCACCCGGTTCCCACTCTGATTGTTATCGACCTCAACTTTGTCGGAGTGCAGAATTGCGTTCACGACGACCATATTGTTGGTCGACGGCCGGACCGAAATCGATCCGTAAGGATTCATCACCGAGACACCTGCTTTGGGTCCCACCGTAAAGTGGAACTCTTTCCTACTCTCGGCCACCAGTGCGCCGGCTACGATTACACCAATCGCCACCAGCTTCGCCGCGCGTTTGCTTTCCATATACGCTCCCAAGATTACTCCCGCCCGCGCTCTAGTCTCGAACAAGTTCCGCAGTTATGGCCGCACATTGGTAAAGGTCTGTTTAAATAACCAGTTCAGGGTCAGGGCAACGATCGGTCCATTGCCATTTCGAATAGCATGGATTTCTGCTGGTAAGCGTCCATCAGCGCGCGCCGCGCCTCCTCGTCATTCGGGCTTTCATCCACCGCACCCTGCAAATCCTGAATGGAGGCATTCACCGTCCTCAAACTCTCTTCATACTGCGGTCTCATCGCCGGCTCATTGGCCGCGACCTCCTGCAGCAGATCTTCATCCGCCAGGCCAGCGGTGTTAGCCGGCAAGATTGCAGGAGTGTGAGGCCCAGATCGAGAGCCCGAATCAAAAGTAGTAGCTTGTTGCGAGATCCCTGCAGGGAAGAATTGTTGCCGCAGATACAAACCTAAAGTCAGGAGTAGTAAAGCCGTGGTCGGCAGCAGCCATCCTACACGTCCCCAACGCATGCCGAAGGATGAAAGTGGCGACCGGCGCTGAGGCCGGATAAGCCCTTCGTTTCGCAGCGCAATTTCGATGTTATTCCAAACTCGCGGGCTGGGTTCGTCGGCACTTTGCAACTCCACCGCCGCCGCCACGATTTGATCCAACTCCCGGACCAGGGCCGAGCACGCTGGACACGCCCTCAGGTGCGCTCTCTGCAGCGCACTGCTACCATCTTCTACTTCCGCCAAGCTCTCCTGCAGCTCAACGCAATTCATACCAAACCTCTCCCCAAGTCTACCGCGCTTCGACTCACTGCGGCACTGCTTGCGCCCCTGCCAAGGTTACGATTGCTCTTAACTTAATTTCCTACTTGCCACTAGCCTGCTCGAGATTTCCCGGTCTTTTCGGCTCTATTCATCTTAAGCAGGTCGCGCAACTTCATGCGCGCCTTGTGTAACTGCGACTTACTGTTGCCGATCGAGCACCCAACGATGCCCGCGATTTCATTATGTTCGTAGCCTTCCACGTCGTGCAAAACAAAAATCTTCCGGTAGCCCGGAGGCAGGTCATGCACTGCCCTCTGCAATTGCAACCGATCGATCGACCCGGATAGCGCCACATCGTCCGCCCCGAAATCCTTCCTCGGAGAATCCTCTTCCGTGCCCTGGGTCGTCTCTTCCAGCGAAACCACGGGAAGGCTCTTCTTCCTCAGGTGCATCAGGACAACGTTCACTGCAAGCCGATGCAGCCAGGTCGAAAATGCCGATTCCCCGCGAAATGTAGCGATCTTACGGTAAAGCTGTAAAAACGCTTCCTGGGCTAGGTCCTCGGCCTCCGCTGTGTTTGCAGTCATCCGCAGGCACAGCGAATACACCCGCCGTTTGTGCTTGTCATAGAGCACCTGGAACGCTTCCGCGTCCCCAAGCTTAGCCCGTTCAATGGCCTCAGCCTCGCCGATATCAGTGCTTTTCTGCTGTCGTGGCTCGGTCAAGTTGCCTATCCGGCCGCAATTATTGGGATGCGGCTTAAGTAGTTTCTGTTGTACCGTTTGCAGTGTTTCCCCGCCGTTACTAGGGGTTGCCCGCTCCATAATAGAGTTCCAGAATATCAGAGAGTTCCTACCGATCTCCGGAGGTACGCTCCGCCGCCCCTTCGCGGATTCCTCCCCGCCCACAAAGCCTTTGCTCTTGGATGCTTGCATAGGCCGACTTACCCCAAACACTCAAACCCCAGCCGCGCCCAAGAGTCGCAATCTCCCTAAATTGGTAGCAGAGCCTGCCCGGCCTAGTGTCAAAAGGACGTAAAAAGGATGTCTTTCGTACGTCTTTCCGGAAGTGCAGAGCGCCTGAAGTCGGCTACGCGCTCCGCGCAGCCGGGACGACAGCGAGGCTGCAGCGACGAACGTGCTGCCGTCCCCCTGAATGACAACCTCAGCCGGGAACGACAGCTACGGCCCGTCAAAGTACTTCACAGTCGCTGCAAACGACTTAGCGTCCAGCGAAGCCCCGCCTACCAGCGCGCCATCGATTTCTTCCTGCGCCATGAGAGCAGTACACAAATCCGGCTTCACCGACCCGCCGTAGAGTATGC
The DNA here is from genome assembly GCA_963789875.1 of uncultured Acidobacteriaceae bacterium. Lineage (GTDB taxonomy): Bacteria > Acidobacteriota > Terriglobia > Terriglobales > Acidobacteriaceae > Sulfotelmatobacter. The sequence continues at coordinate 1,140,791 of CAWBMI010000006.1, forward strand.
GCAACTTGGCAGCGAACTCTTCGCCGAATATCTCCGTAGCCTCGCGGCGAATCACGGCATGCGCCGCAGCCGCCAGCTCTGGAGTAGCCGTCTTCCCCGTGCCAATCGCCCAAACCGGCTCGTACGCGACCACCATCTTCGCGGCTTTCTTCGCCGAGATCGCATGAAAAGCCCGCACACACTGCCGCCGCAAAACGTCGTCGGTCGCCCCTGCTTCGCGCTCTTCGAGCACCTCGCCGACGCAACAGATCGGCGCAAGGCCCGCTTCCAGCGCCGCTTTCAGCCGCAGGTTCACAGTGTCGTCGGTCTCGCAAAAGTACTGCCGCCGTTCCGAGTGCCCGATAATCACGTGGGTCACGCCCAACGCCAGCAGCATTCCAGACGAAGTCTCACCGGTAAACGCGCCCTCAGCTTTCCAATGGACATTCTGCGCCCCGACGGCCACATTCGAGCCTCCGGCCGCTTCCACAGCAGCCGCCAAATCAATATCCGGAGCGCAAACCACGATCTCATCGCGGGTATGGCCCGAAACCAGCGGTAAGAACTCGCGAAAGAACTCGCGGGTTTGCTCCGGAGTCTTGTACATCTTCCAATTAGCGGCAATCACCTTGGTTCGCGGCATGAATCCTTTCCAAAAGCGGACTTCGGACGGCAGACCTCAGCGAGTTGACGTCCGAGGTCCGAGGTCGGACGTCCGATTTTCAACGCTTATCCGTCAGCGCCTCGACCCCCGGCATCTTCTTTCCTTCCAGAAATTCGAGCGATGCTCCGCCGCCGGTGGAAATATGCGTGATCTTGTCCGCGACTTCGGCGCCGCGCACCGCCGCGACCGTGTCGCCGCCGCCAGCAATTGAAATCGCACCCGCATTTTCAGCCACGGCCCGGGCAATGGAAAAAGTCCCGCGCGAAAATCCTGGAATTTCAAACACGCCCATCGGCCCGTTCCAAACGATCGTCCGAGCCCGCGAAATTTCCTCCGAGAACAACTCGATCGTCTTCGGACCGATATCCAGCGCCATGCGGTCTGTCGGAATAGGCTGCCCCTCGCCGATCTGCTGCACAACTGCGTTAGTCTCAGGCTTCATCGCCACCACGTGATCGATCGGCAACAGGAACTTGATGTTTCGTTGCTTCGCTTCCTCCAGCAGTTGCCGCGCCAAGTCTACTTTGTCAGCCTCCAGCAGCGATTTACCGATTTCCTGTCCCTGAGCTTTCAGGAACGTATAGGCCATGCCGCCGCCGACGATGAGCGAATCAACTTTCCCCATCAGGTTACGGATCACGCCAATCTTATCGCTGACTTTGGCTCCGCCAAGAATGGCCACGAATGGCTGCTCAGGATGTTCGAGTGCCTTCCCCAGATATTGGAGTTCTTTCTCCATGAGCAATCCGGCCGCCGACTTCGAGACAAACTTCGTAATCCCCACGGTCGAGGCATGCGCGCGATGCGCCGTGCCGAACGCGTCATTCACATAGAACTCAGCCAGGTTCGCCAATTGCCTGGCGAATTTCTCGTCGTTGGCTTCTTCCTCGGCGTGAAAGCGCAGATTCTCCAGCAGCAGCGTCTGGCCTTTTTCCAATTGCGTAGCAACTTCTTCCGCCTCGGGTCCAACGCAGTCAGGGCAAAAGCCCACGTTCTCGCCGCGTGCCAACTCTTTGTCCAGTACCATGCGCAGTCGCTCGGCCACCGGCTTCAGGCTCAACTTCGGATTCGGTTTGCCCTTGGGCCGCCCCAGGTGCGAGGCCAGAATCAGTCGCGCCCCATGGCGCAGCGCGTATTCGATCGAGGGTAGCGTTTCGCGGATGCGCGTGTCATCCATCACCCGCCCATCCTCCAGCGGAACATTGAAGTCGACACGCATAAAAATTCGGTTGCCGTTGAGTGGGAGATCACGAATCGATAACTTGGACATGGGAGGCTGGTTTTTCCTTAAGGTAGCGAAGTAGCGCCGGCGTCCCGCCGGCTGTCGGGCGGGCGTCCTCGCCAGCCCAGTCGAAGCCGGCAAAGTGCCGGCGCATTCCACAACTTACTCTACAAACCTTTGCTGGCGATGTAATGAATCAAATCGCGCACGCGGCAGGAGTATCCCCATTCATTGTCATACCAGGAGATCACCTTCACGCAATTCCCGCCGACCACCAGGGTCAGCGGAGCATCGACGATCGACGAACGCGAGTCGCCCTTGTAATCGGACGACACTAGTTCGTTCTCTTCGTAACCCAGGTAGCCCTTCAGCGGCCCGGATTCGGACGCCTTCTTCAGCGTCGCATTCAATTCTTCTTTAGTGGTCTTCTTCTCCACCCACGCCACCAGGTCAACCACCGAAACATTTGGCGTGGGCACCCGCATCGAGAATCCATCGAGCTTGCCGGCGAGTTCGGGAATCACCAGCTTCAACGCCTTAGCCGCTCCGGTTGTGGTCGGAATCATGTTGATCGCGGCTGCCCGTGCCCGGCGGAGATCCTTGTGCGGAAAGTCGAGAATGACCTGATCGTTAGTGTAGGAATGAATCGTCGTCATCGTCCCGCTGACGATCTTGAACTCGTCGTTGATTACCTTTGCGATGGGCGCCAGGCAATTCGTGGTGCAGGATGCATTCGAAATAATGTTGTGCTTCGCGCCATCATATTTCTCGTGATTCACGCCCAGAACCACGGTGATGTCCTCATTCTTTGCCGGAGCCGAGATGATTACCTTTTTTACCGACCCGCGCATATGCTTCTTGGCATCGTTGGCGTCGGTGAAATGTCCGGTCGATTCGACCACTACCTGAGCGCCCACCGATTCCCAAGGCAGCGCGCCTGGATCTCTCTCTTTGAAAACCTTAATCGTCTTGCCATCGATGGTGATGCTGTCTGGGCCGGCGCTAACCTTATTGGGCAGATTGCCCAGGACGGAATCGTATTTCAGAAGATGCGCCAGCGTTTTCGGATCGGTAAGATCGTTCACCGCCACGAACTCCAGATCGGGATCGTTCAGCGAAGTTCGGAACACGTTGCGGCCGATGCGGCCGAAGCCGTTGATGCCAACTTTGATTGCCATAATTTCTCCGTTCTTATGATTGCTTGTCAGCAGGACAGCAGAAATCTACCTGTCACGAAATCGAACAAATGATGTTAGCAGGATGCAGAAGCGGCGTAAATGATCGGCGTCCCTGACTCGAGAGTCGGACATCCATCACAGTGCGCCGTGCGCCGGTTTTTGACAGCCGGATTAAAGGAAGCTTATTTCCAGGAACGCATCGGCCCTGCTAAAGGGAGACGACAATCGCGCCAACAAATATTTTCGATCAATGGTCGCCCGCGCGCGAGCGTGCTGCTCCGGCGGCAACAGGCGCGCCGTGGCAGCGAACTCGGCCCCAGTTACCTTTCCGCGCATAGTACAGGGAGCCACTTTCACCTGCGGATTATTGCGAATGCGTTTGGTCTTGCCCATGTCGCTACGCGTCATCACGTAGAGCAAGCCGTTTTCTTCGCCGAACCAAACCGGAGTGGCAACCCCCAGCCCGCTCTTACGAAAAGTCGTAAGCGAGACGTATTTCTGACCATGAATCGCCGAAGGGATAGGAACGGGCATAGCGTCATTGTAATCGGATGCTCGGATCGATGGATGGATTGATCGGGCGGCGATTGAAGATGAGAACCTTTGAGCTCCAGCCCCGAAGGGGTGATCTGAGAAACCCCGGCACGGAAGTGCCGAGGGAGGGGAACAAACGAGAGCGAGTCCGCTTCAGCGGACGGTACCAAACATACATACAACGCTCCGACCACACTCGGCCTAATCCTGGCAGGCATGGTTCGCCACGGTTCGTCGCCGATTGATCCCGCCCTCGCATCTGTGTTAAAAGCCTTGCATGCGCAAATGGATGCGCGAGCGCATGCAGCGCCGCAAAAAGCCCGCCGAAGCCTCCGGCCAACCCGCTCCTCCGCCTTTGCAGCCGGCATATTTCGATGCCGAGCAAACGCTCGACGCCGCCCCCGAAGGCAGCCAAGCCGACTCAGCCGCGCCCCCAGCGCCGGAAGTCGCACCTCGTGCCGTAGCTCGACCGGCGCGCAGGCCGCGCGTAAGCCCGGCTGCGCAAGCGCCGGAAGAACAACCCGCGATTGCTGAACCCTCACTTCCAGAATCCCCGGACGCATCTTCTTCTGATGCGGACTCGTCGGCGATCCCATCTTCCTCGCAGTCCCCAACTTCTCGCACCGCTCCCAGTCGAGGCCGCCGCCGTCGCGGAGGTCGTGGACGCGGTGGCCGCGGCCGCGAGCAAGCCGTTGCCCAAGCCTTCGCTCCTGCCGTCGCGAAAGGATCCACTTCAGTCCAAGAACCTGCGGAAGAAATCCAGCCCGGAGAAGCCGAATTTGTTGACCCCGTGCCAGCGCAACTTCAGACTCCCGGAGTCTCGAATGAAGCCCCGAAAGCTCCCGCAATTCCCGCGGCGCAAGCGCGTCCGCCGAAAGGCGTGGTCGTGCTGGCGATCGGACTGCCCGGCTCCGGCAAAAGTTCCTGGTTCAAGCGCCACAACGTGGTGCCGCTTTCGAGCGACATGATGCGCTCCCTGCTCTTCGACGACGTTCGCGAGCAGCGCTTTCAGGATTTAGTCTTCTCCAACTTGCGCTCCATGCTGAAAGCGCGCCTGATCGCCCGCCGCCCGATGAATTACGTGGACGCCACCAACCTTACCCCGCAAGAGCGCCAGCACTGGATCAAACTCTGCAAAGATTACCAGTACGAGGTCCACGCCATCTTCTTCGATGTCCCCCTCGATGTCTGCATCGAGCGCCACCAGCGCCGCGACCGCGTAGTCCCCGACGACGTGATGCGCCGCATGGCCGCCAAACTGAAGCCCCCGAGCTTCGAGGAAGGCTTCGCCAAAATCACCGTGGTTCGCGTGAAAAAGAAAGAAGCGGAGTAAGGCGACTCTACAGTAGCGCCGCCGTCTCGGCGGCAGTCCAGCGGGCGTCACGCCCGCCGTGCCGCGAGCGAGGACACTCCCGACCCATTCCGCAAACGACGCCAAGGCCACCCGCTCGGACTCAAACTGCCCCGAAACCCGCCATTGACAGCCGTTTCCCCCCCGAAGGATAATCCGAGCGCGTCGCCAAGGAATGCCTTCCATGCCACGACCCGCCGCACGCCCCCGAAAGGCAACACCCCTGTCCGAGTCCCTGCACCGCCAACTCCCGCTCTACGTGCTGGCCGCCACCGGAGTGAGTGCTCTCGCGCAGCCCTCCGAAGCCGAAGTAGTCTACACACCCATCAATCACAAAATTGCCGCCAATGAAACATTTGCCATCGATCTCAACCATGACGGCCTCACCGACTTTACCATCGTGAATCGCCTCCATCACTTCAACATGCAACTCACGGTCGCACCGGCATTCGGCAACTACGCTGTGATCGGTCAGTTCTTGACTTGGGCCGAGGCCATGCATCCCGGATCCTTGGTCGGAGTGAGCCGCCCCTCCGGGCACCCCAGCTTCACAAACCAGGTCATGGCCTCGGTAGGCAGTTACTCTGGCTACAGTAATGGCTCCTGGTTCAACGTTTCCGACCGCTATCTCGGCTTAGCCTTCAAGAATCACGGCAAGCTGCACTACGGCTGGGCGCGCCTGAGCACGAAGTGGAACCATAACTTAAGGATCGAAGCCACGCTGACCGGCTTCGCCTACGAAACTGAGCCGGATATACCGATCATCGCCGGCAATACCGGAGGACTCGGTGAGAACGGTGCCGACGCAAGTCCACGAGGTGAAATGCTTTCCACCCCAAAGCCAGCGCTATCGCCTGCGACCCTCGGCGCTCTCTCGCTGGGAGCCACAGGATTTTCACTCGGGCGCAACGACGGGTCGCGATAGAAAAACTCAGAACGCTAAACGTAGGAGCGCTCATGCCGCGAAAGACCGCAAAGCTCTCGAAAACCCTGCACCGCGATCTCTCTCGCTACGCCCTAGCCGCCAGCGCAGCCGGAGTTGGTGCTTTGTCGCTAGCCCCGTCAGCCGAGGCACAGATCGTCTACACGCCCGCTGACGTGACCATCCAATTCCATGGCACCATCCCGATCGATCTCGATCACGACGGCGTCACCGACCTCACGATCGTCGACAGGCCGTGGGCTTACGGAACCAATCACTATCCGGGAAACTCCGTGAAGGCCGTCGCCCGCGCCGGAGCCGGAATCGACCGGAGCCCTTACCAGGCTGATTTCGCAGCCGACCTGCTGCGCGGTGCCAGTATCGGGCCCTCTAGTCAGTTCGACGACAGAGCGATTATGTTTCGGGCTGTCGATCCCGCGGGAACCTACTATTCCGGCTCCTGGGGCGGCGCGACGAATCGCTATCTCGGCATTCGTTTTCAAATCGGAGGAGAAATTCATTACGGCTGGGCGCGGATGGACGTCGGGCTGGAGTGGAGGCGAATCAAAGTGAAACTCAAAGGTTACGCCTACGAAACTCAGCCCAACACGCCGATTCGCGCCGGCGATACCGGACAAAACGATTCAGGCGACGGCCCAACCAGCCAACTTATGTTCCACGGGCAGCCGGAATCAAACCAGAAATCGACGCTAGGCGCTCTCGCGCTGGGAGCCAAGGCCTGTCAGTGTGGCGCGACGACGGTTCGCGATAGAAAACTCGGAACACAAGAGGAGTGCTGATGTCACGAAATACCGTAAACCTCTCGAAAACTCTGCAACGCGATCTCTCGCGTTACGCGCTGATCGCCAGCGCGGCTGGGGTGAGCGTTCTGGCGTTTGCGCCTCCCACCGAAGCCCAAATCGTCTACACTCCCGCCCACGAAATCATCGGATGCAGCGGAACCATGCTCATTGATTTCGATCACGACGGAGCTACGGATCTGACGATCCGCGAGATTCCCTGGAGTTTGAGCGGCAGCTTGTTCCCGGGAAACTCGTTGCAAGCAAAGCCCGCTGCCGGCGGTGGCATCATATCCTCCAGCCGGGACCGATTGGGCCAAGGAGATGCGCCACGGTTCGGAGATTGGATCGTCTGGCCCACTCGCTTCCAAGGTTGAAGTCGTTTACGATGCCACGAATTTCGGAGTGTATTACAGCGAAGGGTGGACCAACACTACCCAGGGCTATCTCGGCATCCGCTTCCGCATTGGTCGAGAAACTCACTACGGCTGGGTGCGGCTGGAGGTCTTCAGCCGTTATAAAAAGAAGTGTATCGAAGCGCTCCTAAGTGGCTACGCCTACGAGACGCAACCAAACAAACCCATTCGCGCCGGAGACACGGGACAAAACGATTCGGGCGTAAATCCTTCCAGCCAATCGAATGTCCCGCTGCAGCCGGAAGCAAAGAAGCAATCGACCCTGGGCGCTCTCGCGCTTGGCGCGACCGGAATTTCTCGTCGGCCCCAAGAACCGTGACCGGAAGAACCTGAGTAGCGAGCGTGAGCTTCTCCCACTGCGATTCCTCGCCCTTGGTTTACAATTGTCTGTTTCACGCACCCATCTTCTGTCTGCGTCATCCTAATGCACTACTGGAGGAATCTATGAAGCTCACCCCTGGAAAACTTGCCGGACTCAAGAATGTATCGAACGAGCACGGCGTGATTGCCGCGGCCGCCATGGATCAGCGCGGCTCGCTGCAGAAATCGTTGGGCAAAGAAAAGGGCGGAGAAGTCAGCGACGCCATGATGGAAGAGTTCAAAACCCTCGTCACCGAAGTGCTCACGCCGCATGCCAGCGCCATCCTGCTCGATCCCGAGTGGGGACTGCCCGCCTCAAAGCGCCGCGCCAAGAATGCCGGACTGCTGCTGGCTTATGAAAAGACTGGCTATGACAAAACCGGACCGGGACGCCTCGGCGATCTTCTCGATCACTGGTCGGCGCGCCGCTTGAAGGAAGCGGGCGCGGACTGCGTCAAGATTCTGCTCTACTACTCTCCCCACGATCCCAAGGATGTGAACGACAAGAAGCACGCCTGGGTCGAGCGTATCGGCGACGAATGCCGCGCCAACGACATTCCGTACTTTCTCGAGTTCGTCGGGTACGACGAAGGTGCGGACGAAAAAGGATTGGACTACGCTAAGAAAAAGCCGCACATCGTTACCGAGAGCATGCGCGAATTTACCAAAGAGCGCTACGGCGTCGACGTGCTGAAGGTCGAAGTTCCCGTGAACATGAAGTTTGTCGAAGGCGTCCAGTGCTTCGCCGGGCAGAAGGCCTACACGAAAAAAGAAGCCATCGATTTCTTCCACACCGCGGCGAATGTCGCGACCAAGCCGTTTATTTATCTCTCCGCAGGCGTGAGCAACGCCGAGTTCAGCGAGACGCTGGAACTAGCGGGAGAATCGAAAGTGAAGTTCAACGGTGTGCTCTGCGGCCGTGCTACTTGGAAAGATGGCATTCCGATCTATGCCAAGCAGGGCGCAGCAGCCTTCCGCAAGTGGCTGGAGACTGAAGGCGTAAAGAATATTAATAATGTGAACAGCAAGCTAAAGGCCGCGACCTCCTGGTACTCGATCTACGGAGTCGAGCCGGTGCTGGCTGGAGCATAACTTTATCGAGTTCCGCAACCGGGGAACAGCGAACTTATCGGCTGCGGGCGTAATATCCGGCTCGAGCCTTGGCTTCCATGTAGGGTAGTTTTTTGGGAAGGCGCTTCAGCTTGACCTTGATCTTCCGCCACTTCCCGTCATGCGCCGGATTTTCAGGGCGGTAGCCGAGAACATACTGCGTTCTCAGCTCCGTGCCGATTCTGCGGGCAAGGAGAGGCATTTCGGCCATGTTGTCCAGAATAAAGGCACGCCCCCCGCTGCTGTCGGCGATGTTTGAAAGCAACTCCGGCCCTAATCTCTCTTCGTCGGTGTGGACGTAACGGTCGAAGGTTCCGATCGCATAGATCATCACGTCGGACTCCTTGACCGCCGATCTCACCTCCTGCTCGGTGTAGCGGCTGTGGTTGTCGCCGCCATCGGAGATGATTAAAAGAGCCTTCTTGCCGAACTTCGCCTCCCGCATCTTCTTCAGCCCCATGTAGATCGCATCCAGTAATGCGGTGCGCCCTCTTGGTCTGGCGAAAAGCAGCTTGCCGTCAATGTCTTCCGGAGAATCTGTGAAGTCTTGCATCAGGCGAGGTTCGTCTGAGAAGGTAATCATGAAGAGTTCGTCCTGGGAGTTGGAAGAGGCGCAAAACTCTCTCACTGCCTCGCGCACTCGATCCATCTTGTTGGCCATGCTGCCACTGGCATCGACAATGATGCCGAGCGATACCGGAGCGTCTTCGCTTGAGAAGTGCTGGATCCTCTGCGGTTTCTTATTCTCAAAGAGCTCAAAATTGTCCGATTTCAGACCTAAAACCAGCCGCTGCATGTCATCGGTGACCGAAACCGGCACCAGGACCAGGTCAACATCCTTTCTTATGATGGCGCCGGCGGTCAATGAGCCGCCACGGGCTGCAAGTTCCGGACTGGCAACCTCGACCTCGGGACGCGCAGTTATATGAACTTGATCAAGAGAACTTTGGGCTGAGGCACGGAAGGGAAGAGTTGAGACGAAAAACAGAATCCCTAGCGCGCACATTCCACGCCCGCTGAACCTGAGAGTTTTTGAGGAATGGTCGGACATGAATCACCGCCATATGCTTTATCGGCAATCGAGCCGTCTTTCTGTAGCCGGTCGGCTATCTTTTCGCTTCTTCAAAACGACCCGGCGTACTGAAGAGTCGACCGGGAACCGGATTCCAGGAGGGAACCCGGCGTAGGCGGAAGGAATACGCGGCATGAACGAGGGTCGTTACCGTGAGTCGCGTGTTTTCGTCACAGTGGTTTAGAGTGACCGACAAGCCGTCCGCAATTAGGATTCACACAGGGAAATTTATGAAAGCGAAAACCGCACTGATTACCGGGGCATCCAGCGGCATCGGATACGAACTGGCGAAATTATTTGCCCGCGACCGCTATAGCCTGGTCCTCGTCGCGCGCGGAGCAGACAAGTTGAAACAGGTCAGTACTGAGCTACAGGGCCAGTTCGGCATCAAGGTTCATACCATCCCTCTCCACCTGGCCGATGCCGCTTCGCCGCAACTCCTCTTCGATCAAACGCAGAGTGAAGGAGTTGTGGTCGACGTTCTGGTGAACAACGCCGGCTACGGTGCCTATGGGGAGTTTGCGACCATGGCGGAAGTAGACATTCTAGGACAAATCCATCTGAATATCACCGCACTCACGCATTTGACGCGATTGTTTCTGCCCGGAATGCTGGCGCGGCGCAGCGGCAAGATCATGAACGTAGCCTCTACCGCCGCCTTTCAGCCGGGCCCGCTGATGGCGGTGTATTACGCGACCAAAGCTTACGTGCTTTCGTTCACGGAAGCGCTGGCCAACGAAGTGGCGGGGACGGGCGTGGTGGTCAACTGCTTGTGCCCTGGGGCGACTGATACCGACTTCCAGAGGCGCGCGGGGATAGAGGATACACGCCTCTTCAAGAAGATTGGCGCGATGAAGGCGGAGACAGTTGCGCACGATGGGTATCGCGGGCTTATGGCGGACAAGACCCTAGTAATTTCAGGGCTTCGTAATTGGCTAACTGCTGAGTCAGTGAGGTTTGCTCCGCGAAAGTTGGTGACTGCGATCTCGAGATGGGTAGCAGAAAAGGCGGAGTAGGCCGCCCGATTAAGCCCCGCTAAGAGAGTACGATTCACTTGCACCCCACCCTTTTTTCGCGAAGGATGGGGTGCCTAAAGCCCATCGTCAGAAATATCCCTTGAATGCTGCCAGATACCCCGCATTCTGGCAATCCGCGTAAGTAGGAGTGCCTGACGGAGCAACGTAGCTGGAATCGTACGTACAGAGAATATCTCCGAGATAGGCTTCGAAGCTATTCAAGATGGCATAGGTACTGACCACCTGAAACATGCCCCCCTAGCCCGATAACGATCCGGTTGTCGTCCCATTTTTCTGCATGCAACGGGTGGGAGGCGTGCCCGTGGGGCAGGACTGCGAAAGCGTCTGCATTTCCCGCCAGTAAGTGTTCGGGTAGGTCGTGTAGTCGGCGTACCAGCCGTTGCTGGTTTCCGTGCCGTTCTGGATTGCCGCGTAATCCCCCTGCTGCAGCCCCTGGTTTCCAATCCCAAGACCTTCGCTCTCGAGTTCTTGCGCTTCGTGCAGCGAATCGTCCGGGCACCATGTGAGTTGGCCGCCGCAATTCACCGACATCTCCATCTGCAGGGGCGGCGTCAGACCTTTAATATACTGCGCCTCCGCGTCGTAGCCGGGCACCCAGTCATCGGCAAACAGTGCCTGCGCGCTAGTCACCTTGGCGATGGTCTGCAATTGCGTCTCGCACGTCGGAAACGCCTCCCCTCCGCTCGCATACCCGATGCGCAGGTACGGAATTTGCGGCTCGATCCCGGTCTTGTTGCTTTTCAGGTACGAGACCAGCTGCGAAATGAAATTCTCGCTGGCCTTCTGGAACGGCAGCTCCCACACCGCCGGGAACGTTGTGGAATCTCCCGAATGGCCTATTCCGTTGCCTGTCTGGTCTCCCTCGTAATTCCCACAGAACGCATAATCAAGTTGCGAAGTGTTTAGAGTCATCGCCCACGCGGAACCATACACGTATGCGGGCGTAGACGTGTTGTTGCCGCCATCGGAAACCAGCCATATAACCGGGACAATGTAGCATGCATGCTGCGTTCTCAGGTTTTTACCGCAGCTTGCGCCTACATAGGGTGTGAAGTACTTGCTGTTGTACAGGCCATCCTTGAAATCGTAGACGCCCTGCGGGGTTTCAATCGAGGACCAGGGAATCGAATGAACACAACCGTCCACATTGGCAAGATTCGCCTGAAGAGCGGCGTAGTTCGCGTCGGTTGTGGCTTGACACTCAAAGGCAATCAAATACGGCTGTGCCTTGGCGTGGTTGGCGAAGGTGAGGACGAATAGAACAAGTAAGAACTGAAGACATCTGCGTGACATAACCTCTCCTTGTTTGGGATTGCTCCCGCCCCTTCCGCTTTATCGCAGAAGCTAGCACACTTTTTTCCTCGGGTAAATGCGGAGAGTTCCTGAGATTCACGCGGTCATTGAACGGATTGAAGCTGCGAAGTCAGTTGATTCACCGCGGAAACCTCGAAGAAGTCCGACAGATCCGCATGTCCTGCGAGAGTGTCGCGCTGTTTGCCTTCCACCAGAATTTTCACTCGAAGAATTCCTGGAATATTCGCCGAGAGTGTGTGGATTAAAGACGCCACTGTGAGTTCCTCGGCGAGCACGCCAGAGCGGTGGCCATCGGCGAAGGCGGCATTCACGTCGATGACAGCGAGTCCAGGATCGACCAGGTAGACGCTACGAATGTCCGAACCGGGCGGCAGCGGATGCGGCGAAGATTTGTCGAGATAGAGAGCGATCAGAGCGTGAAGTAAAGCCTCGGCTCGCTGTTGTCGCACGCTGGGCAACGGAATACGAGCGGGTTGCGCGTGGAGAACGCCAACGTCGTCGTAAGCGACAAACAGAGTGACCTGCTCCGTCGGTCCCGCCACGGGTGCGACAACTGGTTGAGTATCAAGCGAAGCTACCGGGGTGGCCAGGACGCGGCCGCGCATGCGCCAGGCGTAAACGCCTGTACCGAGCGCGGCGAGTACCAGCACCGATGCCGCGATAAATAAGTGGCGGGGAAACATGAAGGATCGGGTGATCTTGTGATCGGGTGATTTAGCGATTGAAAACCTTACACGTCGAATCTATCAAAAACTAATCCCGGCTCAAGATTTTAAATCGCCCCATGACCCGATCACTCGATGGCTCGATCTTACGGGGCTGCTTCCAGTTGCGGGCGGATGGCCAGAATTCCGTTGGCTACGGCGCCAGCCACGAGTTGCTGGTAATCGGGGGAATTTAGGGCAGAGACGTCTGAGCCGGGCGGGGCCACCTCGACCGCGAGAGCCGCAGTAATGACATTATTCAACGGGCGAAGCGCTGCAGTGAGACTGCGAACCGGGAGCTGAACTTTTTTCAATGTGTCAGCCACGCTGGCTGCTGCGGCCTGGCTCAATGAAACCGATGACGACTGCGCCGTGATCCAAGAACGAAACGGGCCGTGATCCTCGGCCTCGCCATAAGGCAACAAGGCGGTGTAGAGACGAACTCCATGTCCGCTGGAAGCGGCGTGAAGAACGATGTAGATCGCGGCATGACTGCTGTTGGCAGAAAAAGCGCGATCGTCGAGCGACAGGTTCGCATCGGAGTCACGCAACAACAGCGTGGTCAGGCCGCGGCTCTCCAGTTCCTGGCGCAGGCTGCGGGCGAACGAGAGCGTGACATCTTTTTCTGCCAGGCTGCTGCTGAGTGCTTCGCCGCGATCGTTGCCTCCGTGGCTGGCGTCGATGATGGCGAAACAGCGGCGAGCCACCGCTCGCTGCTGGCTTGGGATCGTTGGCGTGGGCGCGGCATTCCCCTGCGCAGGGGCGGATGCGATCGCGTTCTTCGGAGTCGCGATTGCAGAGCTGGGCGATGCCGCTGCCTGCGACTTCGCGGGAGTCAGCGTCACGGTGCGGCCATCGTTGCTGAAGCTGGCGAAGAGGGGAACCGTGCTGTCCACTGTGATCTGCGCAGCGCCGTTGCTCTCGGTGTAGGTTGAGGAAGGAATGATCTTGCTGCCAAAAGTAAGTGTTGGCGAGGCCGGCGCCGTGATCGGCTCATGAAGAAACGTCATGCGCAGCTTGCCCGGTTCGCTGGCGATGCTGGGATTAACGGGAGATGTGAAGTGAAAGATTAGACTGGACGCGTCATTGGGCGAGATAGACGCCGTGAAGTGAGTCGCCACGCTCCCGACGAAAAGACGGCCGGACTCCTCATGCAAGGCAACGGGGCCTCCGAGAAAACGAGGCAAGATCGAAGCCAGTGAGGCCAACGGGACGAACCCGCGTCCGCTCTCGAGAACGAATCTTCCGGCAAGATCGGCGTCGCGACCTTGTATCCGGGCGCGGCTGCTGCCTTGGGTAAAATCTCCGAGAATACTGTTGTAGTGAATCCGCCAGCGGGGCGGCTCGGATTTGGCGCTCACCGTTCCCAGGGGATCGAGCACTTCGAGCAGGCCCACGTAATCGCGGCCCTCGCGCTGCACGACGGGGAGGGAATAGTTCGCGGCAGTTGAGTAGATGGAGAGATGCTTCTCCGGAGCCGCACCGGAAAGTAAAGTCGCAAACAGGAAAGAGACAGCCAGCAGAAAACAGAAGAGGCATAGGCGAGGGGCGCTGCCCCGTGCCTCCCGCGCCGAAGCCGAAAGCGCCGCGCGGCCGATGAGCGAAGTCGAGAAGACAGTGGCGCTGCTAGTCCAGCGCATAGATGGTCAACCCACTCAGCAGCTTGGGATAAAAATCGGTGGATTTCTGGGGCATCACCTCGCCCGCGAAAGCAATATCACGCACGTGCTTCACGCGGCAAGGATTGATCAGAAAGCTTACATTGGCGCTACCGCCGCGTGCTTGCGCTACCGCCTCTGCCGCCTCACGAACATAAGAAATATTCTGTTGGTTGCGAATCGATTCTTCCGAAAGACCCAACACTTTTTCCAGTAAGCACTTGTGCAGTTGCACTACGTCGAGCGCTTGCTGGCTCAGCGACAGTCCCTCGAAAACAGCAGCGGCGGCAGGATTGGGATGATGCAACAGAAAGCCGCGTTTAGCACTAACGGCGAGGATGGCAGTTCCGGCCCGCCCGGCTTCGCGAAGAATCACAGTGGCCTTGGACGCGTCGAGTTCAGGTTCAACCTCATCGATGTCGAAGAAGGGTCGGCCCGCTTTGCGGAACTCCTCGTCCGAAAACGACGGCAGGCTGTGAACTACGCGATGCGTGGGCAAAATCAGCAGGCCGGGGCTGTTCATGTTTACGAAAGTCATCATGACGAAGTCGTAGGGGGCTGTGCCCGGTTCAGCCTGCGGAGCCGCCGCGGCGCGCCGTTCGTTCCGGTAGTTGAGCGCAGTTTCGTAGCGATGATGGCCATCGGCGATGATCAATTTCTTATCCAGCATGGCAGCCTGGATTGAGGCAATCACCCTTGCATCGGTTATCGGCCACAGAGTATGGACGACGCCATATTCATCCGTGACCGAGATTTCCGGCCGCGTCTCAGATGCGAGCAGGGAATCGACATGCCCCGAATCTTCATAGAGCATAAAGATCTGGCCAAAATGAGCTCGGGTAGCGCGCAACAGGTCGAGGCGGTCGGCTTTAGGCTTGGCCAGAGTCTGTTCGTGCCGAAAAACTATGCCGGAAGAATAATCCTCAAGGCGGCCCAGGGCAATGAAGCCGCGGCGTTCTAGTTCGGTGCTTGCTCCCGGAACGCGAAAGTGTTGCGAGTAGCCGTAGAGGGAGGGCAGCGGGTCCTGCCGCAAAACTTCCCTCTGTCGCCACTCTCGGAAGGATGCGGCCGCCCGGGAATATACATTATTCGCCGGATGGTCATTCTCCTCCTTTCGGCCAAGGATTATCCGCACCAGGTTGTACGGGCTGGCGGCGTAATAGCTTTCTTGACTCGCGGGCGCGATCTTGTCGTAAGGCTGGGTTACGACCTGGGCGACGTCAACCCGCTCAGGGTTGTAGCGTAGCGCGCGAAAGGGCTGAATGTGGGCCATGGAAACTTCTGATTGTAACAAGTCAGCCTTGGAATTCCCGTGACCGAGCGGCCTAAATTGGAAAAGCGGCAAAATACGATCCGCCCGTTTTCGGATTGTCATCAATATTTGACAAATAATCTGCGATGTCGCGAGAAAGCTGTGATACTATCGCGGCCAACTGAGGTAATTATGCCCCTCCAGGATGGGTGCCGAACATTCTCCTCGGGCCTGGCGTGGATTCTCTCGCGGCTTCGACCCCGGAACTTAAGTCCGCCCCGGCTGAGCCGACTCGCGGTCCTACCCGTCCTTTGGATCTTAGTGATAACGCTCAGCACCATTTGTATCAGGCCGATCCCGGCCCTCGCCCAGACGGGTGTGAACGATGTTCACATAACTCCAAGGGAAGTGGAAAAACCCAAAACTGAAGAAGTTGCGAAAGATAATGTCATCTCGCCATCGCTGAATACGCACGTGCGTCCCCTTAAGGTGGCCGTGGACCTGGTGCTGGTGCCGGTAACCATTACCGACCCTATGAATCGCCTCGTAACCGGCCTTGAGAGGCAGAACTTCCAGCTTTTCGAAGGCAGCTTGCCGCAGGAGATCAAGTCTTTCTCGAGCGAGGATGCCCCGGTTTCCCTCGGCGTGATCTTCGACTCCAGCGGCAGCATGAGCAGCAAGATGGACCGGGCAAAAGATGCGGTCAGCGAGTTTTTCAAGACCGCAAACCCGCAGGATGAATTCTTCATGATTACCTTCTCCGACGAACCGGAGGAGGTCAGCGATTTCACCAGTTCGGTCGACGAAATCCAGGGCAAACTGATGTACGCCGTGCCCCGCCGCCGCACCGCTCTGCTGGATGCCATCTATATGGGCGTGACCAAGATGCGGCAGGCCCGTTACGCCAAGAAGGCGCTTCTGATCATCTCCGATGGCGGCGATAACCACAGCCGATACACCGAGAATGAGATCAAAGCTCTGGTGAAGGAAGCGGATGTAATGGTATATGCCATCGGCATCTACGACCGCTATTTCCCCACTGAGGAAGAGCGGTTGGGGCCGCAACTTCTGGGCGAAATCGCCGAACTGACCGGTGGACGCGCCTTTACGGTCGAAAATCCCAACGATCTCGCCGATGTGGCCACCAAGATCGGAGTCGAACTGCGCAACCAGTATGTGCTGGGGTATCGTCCCAGCAAAGTTGTGCGCGACGGCAAATGGCGTAAGATCAAGGTGAAGTTACTGCCTCCGAAAGGATTGCCGCCCCTGCGAGTGTATGCCCGGACCGGTTATTACGCGCCCGAAGAATAAAACGAATAGCAAGCAGGCCGCGAGTTTCTTCCTCCTTCTAACAGGCCTTGTGCTCTGGGCCGGCGTTACAGTCGCAGTCCCTGCCTCACCTCCTCAGGCCCCAGCGACAGCTCCTTCTCCTCCAGCGAAGCAAGATCAAGATGATGGAACCTTCGTCATCCGCAAAGACGTGGACGAGGTTGTGCTCCATGCCACGGTGATCGACGGTAAAGATCACATTGTGACCGACTTGGACCGAGGTGCCTTTACCGTCTTTGAAGACGGCAAGCCGCAAAGCATCGTTTCTTTCCGGCATGAAGATATTCCTGTGGCGATGGGAATTTTGATTGACAACTCCGGTTCCATGCGGGAAAAGCGCGCCAAGGTAAATCAGGCAGCGCTGAATCTGGTGCGGTCGAGTAATCCGCAGGACGAAGTCTTCGTCGTCAACTTCAACGACGAATATTACCTCGATCAGGACTTCACCAACGATTTGCTGAAATTAAAAGAGGCGCTCGAAAAAATTGACGCCAAGGGGGGCACCGCGCTTTACGAAGCGATCGTGGCTTCGGCTGCGCACTTGAAAGACAACGCGAAGCTGGAGAGGAAAGTTTTGTTCGTAGTTACCGACGGCGAAGACAACGCCAGCCGCGAAACGCTCGAGCAGGCGGTCAAGCAGTTGCAGGTGGAAAACGGGCCGTCCGTCTATGCGATCGGCGTTCTCGGGGAAGAAGAGCATCCCAAGCGCGCCCGGCGCGCGCTCGAGATCATCGCGCAGCGCACCGGCGGCCTCGCATATTTCCCCAAGACCCTGGACGAAGTTGATGAGATCAGCAAGCAGGTCGCGCACGATATTCGAAATCAATACACCATCGGCTACAGGCCTACGAATCCCCGGGCCAGCGGCGGCTTTCGTACAATTCGTGTGGAGGCTAAGACGAAAGGGCATAACAAGCTGACGGTAAGAACCAAGAGCGGATATTATGCAGGGTCGCAAGCCCGGGCATCGGCGGCCAAATGATCTACGCGGAAGTGTGAGATGACGATGGTAACGCTTTAATCATCAATAGACGCGCAGCCCGTATTGACGGTTCCGAGACTCTCCCCTTACCCTGTAGCGTGGTGCTCAAAAGCTCTGAGGTATCCCATCTCCGTGTGGCCGACGACATTACGGCGCTGGTCGGCTGCACTCCCATGTTGCAATTAAAGCGTCTGCTTCCGGTGGGTTCGGCGGAGGTTTTTGCGAAACTTGAATATCTGAATCCCGGTGGCAGCGTGAAGGATCGCGCCGCCATCGGAATCATCCGCCGCGCTGAACAGGACGGCAAACTCGTTCCCGGAGGAACGATCGTCGAGGCCACGGCGGGGAACACGGGCATTGGCCTGGCGCTCATCGGAGTCAACCGCGGTTACAAGGTCAAGCTTTTCGTCCCGGAAAACTTCTCGCAGGAGAAAGTGATCATCATGCGCGCCCTGGGGGCGGAAGTCGAGCGCACTCCCGACGAAGAGGGCATGCGTGGCGCGATCCGTCGCGCCAAAGAACTGGTGGCCAGCGACGACAACGCATTCATGGCCGGCCAGTTTGAGAATCCCGCCAATCCCGATTACCACTACGAAACCACAGCCGTAGAAATCTTCGAACAAATGGATGGCAGGCTGGATGCGGTCGTTCTGGGCTGCGGCACCTGCGGCACATTCACCGGCATTGCAAGGTATATGAAAGAGCACTTGCGCGGAGTGCTGGCGTTCGCTGTGACGACCCAGGGGTCGGTGCTCGGCGGGGGTGCGCCCGGCCCGCATAAAGTGGAAGGGATTGGAAACAACTTCGTCCCCGAGACGTATGATTCTGCGGTCTGCGATGAAGTGATCAAGGTGAACGACGAAGATGCCTTCGACATGGTGAGGCGGCTAGCGGCGCAAGAAGGCGTGCTCGCGGGCTCAAGCGGCGGTGCAGCGGTGTTTGCGGCTCTGGAAGTGGCCCGGCGCCTCGGAGCAGGGAAGCGCGTAGTGACCATCATTCCCGATTCCGCTGAGCGCTATTTGTCAAAAAAGATTTTTGAGGGCGGGATCTAACTGGTACTTTCGCCTTTCTGCGCAAGAATAGCCATTCAAGTCTTGCTTCATCGAACAGGAATCCATGAGCAAAAAAGAAAAAGCGGGCTTTGCCACGCGCGCCATTCATGATGGGCAGGAACCCGATCCCCTCACAGGGGCCGTCACAGTTCCCATTTATCCCACATCCACCTACGTTCAACAAGGCATTGGAGAGCACAAGGGCTACGAGTACTCGCGTGTCTCGAATCCCACGCGCACGCGGCTCGAGCAGAACCTGGCTTCGCTTGAAAGCGGCATAGCCGCGCCGGTATTTGCGAGCGGCATGGCGGCGATCAACGCCATCGCCAGCATGTTGAAATCCGGCGATCACATGGTCTGTGGCAACGACCTTTATGGAGGTACGCCGCGTCTCTTCAACGAAGTGCTGACCGGTTTCGGTCTTGAGTTTTCTTATGTCGATACTTCAGACGCTGAAAACGTCGAGCGAGCGATCCGCAAGAATACAAAGATGGTCTATGTCGAGACGCCAACCAATCCGCTGATGCGGTTGAGCGATCTCACTGCGATTAGCCGCATCTGCCGACGTCACAAAGTTGAGCTGGTAGTCGATAACACCTTCATGTCCCCGTACTTTCAGCAGCCATTGGCCTTGGGCGCCGACATGGTAGTGCATTCGACCACAAAATTTCTCAACGGCCACAGCGACGGCCTCGGCGGTGTGGTGGTTTGCAGTAAGCCGCAGCAGGCTGAGAAGCTGGCTTTTCTACAGAAGGCAGCGGGCGCGATACTGTCTCCGTTCGAGTGCTGGCTGGTTCTACGCGGCGTAAAGACTCTGGCCGCTCGCATGGAGATTCATGATCGCAACGGCCGCCTGGTCGCGGATTTTCTAGCCAAGCAAAGAAAGATCGGCAGCGTGCTCTATCCCGGTCTGCCCGACCATCCGCAGCACCAGCTGGCGAAGCGGCAAATGAAAGGATTCGGCGCAATGATCACTTTTGAAACCGGATCGCTGAAGAATGCCAACAAGATGCTAAAGAAACTGCGCGTCTGCTCCCTGGGAGAATCCTTGGGAGGAGTCGAAACCCTGATCTCGCACCCCGCCACCATGACGCACGCCGGCCTGGGAGTGAAGGGCCGGAAAGCGATCGGCATCACCGACGGCATGGTGCGCATCTCGGTCGGGATCGAGGATGTCGAAGATATCCTTGACGACCTGGAAACAGGGTTGAAGGCGATCTAGAACTGGCTTGCCACGGATTGGCCCGGATCGTCGCGGATAAGTCACTTTCGGATAACAAGCTTAATGTGGGGACAGCCCTCCTCGGCTGTCCCTTCGAGCGCAGCTCGAAAGCCTCATCGGCCGACAACGAGATGCAAGACAGCGCGTTTTCGAGTAGCTACTCTTTCTCGCGAACCGACTCCCCAATCCAGTCGAGGTAGTCAGCCGATCCATCCTCGATGGCGAGGCAGATACACTCAGGCACTTCGTAAGAGTGGAGCTCGGCAATTGCATCGTGCACTCTTTCGAAAGCGTCCGCAGTAGTCTTGATGATCAAAAGCCACTCGCTCGCTTCTTCGACCTTGCCTCGCCAGCGATAGACGGAAATAATCTTTGGCACTATATTCACGCACGCAGCAAGCCCGCGGTCGACCAGACCGCGAGCCATCTTGTGCGCTTCTTCCTCCGACCCGATCGTAGTGAGGACTATTCGTTTGTCGGTCATGGTAACGCTCAATCAGATTAATGCACGTCATTGCTGGAGAAAAAGCGCGTAGTTCCGACTGCCTGGAATCTGGCGCCATTCAGCACTCGGACGCGTACAACGCGCCAACTCCTTCGCGTCCGCTCCGGAAGAACCGATTCCCTCGCCGGCGAACGCTACCACCACCCGCGCGCCAGCCTGCGCAAATTTTCCCAAGATTTCATTCTGAACTACCGCGGATTCGCTCCAGAAGCGGCAAGTCTCATCGGTGTTGATTTCAGCCACGACATTCAGGCGCGCCAGATAGGCCCAATGTGCATCGTTATCGAAACCAATTGCGCCGACGTTTTCACCCTGCCCTAAGCCCATCCTTTGCAAGCCTTCCGCCGTCAGATATTCCGGAGTGGCATCGGCAGGGAAGCCGGCGACATATCCGGCATAGTTCATATGAATCATGGCTCCGATTAGTGTGAGCGACACGAGAGCCGCGAGCCAACCGTATAACTTCGGCAGTGCCTTCCGCAGCCGCACTCCCGCTAAAATCGATCCCCACAAAAGAATTGCCCAAGGCGGCAGGAAGCGGCCTTCGATCCGGGTCAGGCAATAGAGAGAAAAAGCTGCTGCGCTTATGAAGATGAGAGGCCAGTACACAAGAATCCCTCTCAAAGTTTTCTTAAAATCAGCGCCGAGAAAAATTAGGAGCATGCCCGTCAGCCACGCTCTGGGCTGTATTAATTCCGAGCCAAGTTCGAACATCTCGCCAGCAACGTGCCTCGCAATTTTCCCCGGCTGAAACGCAGGCGACAAACCCTCGTTCCAATAGGAGGGATCGAACCACGGCGGATAGCTCGCTCGCAGTGGTCCGTTAAATTCGTACACTGCCGGATGCGCGTAGATTATTCGCGTGGGATGCGACGGGGTGCCGCTGCCCGCAGGTTCGCCTTGCCAATTTCGATAGGGCAGACCGTAGTTAAACCAAGCCAGGTTAAGCTTTGCGGAGTCTGAAAATGTAAAACGGCCTTTAGCGCGGGAGAGCGCTGCGATCTCCGGAGTCGCAATGAGCAAGAAAGCTATTGCAGCCAGCACGAAGCATCCCACCCTCCGCCGACTTTCGTCTCCGGAGGACAAGATCATCGTGCTCAAAAACACGAGCGCCATCGGAAAAAGAATGGCCTTCGCTAAATAGCCGACGCCGAGACAAATTCCAAAGCAGAAGAAAAGACGCCAGCCTGCGTTTTGCGCGATTTGCATCCGAAGCAACAGCGCAGCCGCCAGCAGCGCAATCGCGGTCACGCACAAGTCGGGATTGATCAATAAGATGAGATATGCCGCCGTCAGCCAGATGAACAGCGAATATCCCAAGACCCACATTGGCAGGGTTGGAATCGCTGGATTGCTATCGTCGAAGTTGTCGTCAGTCGTCTGCCGGAGATCTAAGATAGCAGACCAGAAAAACTCGAACGCTGCCATACAAGCCAGGTAGATTGGAAACGCCAAAGCGTGAGCGAGAGGAATTTCTTCTCGCAGAGTGGGTTTCACCATGGCCAGGGCCGCGGCCAGAAGCCATGAATACAGCGGTCCCCAATACGCATTGGTGGCCATTGCCCAGTCGTGGCGCAAAATGGCGCGAGCGATCTCCAGATAAGATCTGGCATCCGGCCCGAAAATGTTGCGGCCTACATAAAGCTGGCTGGCGCACAGGCCGGCGGCCACAAAGCGAAACAGCCAGCGGACTCGCATGCACCGGGCGTCCGTCGAGGCTGACTCTTGCACTGCGCCCGATAGGTTCGACACCACAGTTTGCAATTCCAAGGGCGCATTCTAACATCGACCCAACGCTCGACAAGTGAACCCGAGACCCGAACTGCTTTACAATTTGCTTGTGCCCGTCTTTCGCGATCTTCGCGTAACTCTCGAAATGATCAAGTGGGAGCACTCCATCTTCGCTCTCCCTTTCGCGCTCTGCGGAGCTATGCTCGCCGCTTCCGGCCTGCCCTCGGCGCATCAACTGCTCTGGATCGTGGTCGCCATGGTCTCCGCCCGCTCCGCTGCCATGGCCTTCAACCGCCTCGCCGATGTTTCGATCGACGCTGCGAATCCGCGCACGCGCACCCGGGCTCTGCCCGCTGGCCATTTGTCTTTAACATTTGTCGCGACTTTCGTGATTGTTTCCTGCGCCATCTTCATTCTCGCCGCGTCCCAACTGAATCGCCTGACATTTGGGCTTTCGCCCGTGGCCCTAGCCGTTCTGCTGCTTTATTCGTACACCAAGCGCTTCACCCGCTGGTCACATTTAGTGCTCGGATTCGCCCTCGGAATCGCGCCCGCCGCAGCATGGATCGCGGTTCGCGGCTCCCTCGATCCCCGCATTCTCTTGCTCACCGCGGCAGTCACGTTCTGGGTTGGCGGATTCGATATTCTCTATGCTTGTCAGGATTTTGACTTCGACCGCGACGCCGGCCTCCACTCCATCCCGCGACACGTCGGCGTCCGCCGCGCCCTCTGGATCGCCCGGCTCTTCCACCTCATCATGCTCTTGCTTCTGGTTGCGCTGCTGCCGGCGTTTGCACTCGGCAAGCTCGCGTGGGCCGGAGTGCTCGCAGTCACGATGCTACTGCTGTATGAGCATTCGCTGGTGAAGTCCGATGATCTCTCCCGTCTCAACGCTGCTTTCTTCACCATGAACGGAGTAATCTCGGTAGTCTTCGCCGCGTTCGTCGGCGCAGATATTCTTCTGCGAAAATAGGAAGCGGAAGGAACCGTAGGGAAGCGGCCGGCGCGACTTACTACCGAAACTGCCAGTGCACCCGTCGGCCGGGGACAGGACAATCCTCACAGTAAGGTCGTGGTTTCAACAGTTACGGGCGTAGGCTGAGAGTCGGCACTCAGCGGTATCTAATGGAACGCGGGCAAAGGAAGGGTACCGTGGGTACAGTTTGGAATAAGTTGGCGTCGCGCCGAGCTAAGGGCATTTATCTCGGATGCTTTGCCGTTGTTTTCGTCGCGGCCATCGCGTTGCGCCTTGAGGCTGCAATCGATGCGAGCCGAATTGTCTCTGTCGTGACCGCGCTCTCCACCTTGCGGCTCGGCGAAACCTCTAAGGCCGAGACACTGCGGCGAATGCCTGCGTTACAACCCTCTGGTACGGGACCTCACGGCACGCCTCGCTGCGATGCCGACGAGTGTTTTGCCGGTTTCTTAGGAATCGGCCTGCCCGGCCGGCTGTTGTGGAGAACTGGAAACGCTGCTCTCTCCGATGTTTTGCGTTGGTTGGGATTTCGGGCCGAAGGCCTCAGTGTCTACATCAATTTCACATCTGGAAAAGTTTCATATTTCAGCTATCACTTGATGGTCTCCGCTCCGGGTGTACCCGCTTCAGTTCCCCCTCCGCCGCAGGATGGGGAACTTGGCGCCGTGGTAATTGGACTCAGTTCGCAGAGAATGATCACTGTTAGAGACCGCAATTCGACCGTCGAAACGCATCCATCATACCGGATCACTCCGGCCCGGGCCGGGCCGTCACAGAGCATTGGAATTGCCCTGACTCCCGATGCCCCTCGAGAAATCGTGCGCGCTGGCTTCGATTTGCGACTTCGCTGCGTTTGGAGTTTGGGAGGCTGTCGTCAGTGGAACCAACTCTTGCCGTCCATTGAACCACTGGCAGGGAAGTAATTGGCGAGTCATCCCATTTTTCTTACCGACTCGCAGTCGCGAGCGTAATCCCCCGTGGCTACTTAGGAGTACACTATTCCCCGCGCCCTGCAACACCACGAACGACCAAACATAAAGGGAAAAACATGACTGACCGGAGCACAACATCAATAGCAACGACATTCATAGTTGTCTCGGTTCTCTGCACCTCGCTCACTGCCCAAACCACCGCTCCCGCGAATCCCCCGCAGCGCCTCCCTGGCCTGGACACGCGTCTCATCGACACCACTGCCGACCCGTGCGTAGATTTTTTTAAATACGCCTGCGGCAACTTCAACAAGTATCATCCGATTCCTCCAGATCGCTCGGGCTACGGCGCGGGTGCCATCATCGCTGAGTACACTGAGAGCGCCCTGCATACGATTCTTGAAGCCGCCGCAAGCGGAGGCTCCAAGCGCACCGCCAACGAGCAAAAGACCGGAGACTTCTACGCCGCCTGCATGGCGACCGACGCGATTAATCAGGACGGCCTGAAACCCCTGCAGCCGGAACTCGACCGCATTGCCGCGCTGAAGAGTAAAGACCAGCTCCCGGAATTGCTCGCTCACTATCAATTGATCAACGATTCGGCCTTTCTCAACTTCGGTGAACAGCAGGACTTCAAAGATGCGCGCAAGCAGATTGCCGTCGTGGATCAGGGAGGGCTTGGCCTGCCTGAGCGCGATTTCTACTTCCGCACCGGCGACGTCGCCGAAAGAACCCGCGCGCAGTACGTTCAGCACGTCACTAACATACTCAAGCTGATGGGTGAGCCTGAAACCAAGGCCGCCGCCGATGCGCAACAGATCATGCAGTTGGAAACCGCTCTCGCGAAAGTCTCCCTCGATATCACCTCTCAGCGCGATCCGAACAAGATTTATCACCTCATGCCGGTGTCGCAGCTTTCCACATTGGCGCCGGACTTTGCCTGGCAGCGCTTCCTGAAAGCCACCGGCGCTCCGGCGGTCACCGAGATCAACGTTGCCTATCCGGAGTTTTTCAAAGGTCTGAACGCGCTACTAGTATCGACTGACCTCGATACGATCAAAACCTATTTGCGCTGGCATTTGATTCACGCAACCAGCGGCCTGGTTCTGCCGCAGGCCTTCGACGACGAAATCTTTGACTTCTCCAGCCACAAGTTGCGCGGGCAACCGGAGCAGCGTGCACGCTGGAAGCGTTGCGTGCAGGCTACCGATCGGGCGATGGGCGAGGCTCTCGGGGAAGTGTATGTCGCCCAGCAATTCCCTCCATCCAGCAAACAAGCTACGGTTCAGATGGTGCATGACATTGAAGCCGCCATGGCTCAGGACATCGATACACTCGCCTGGATGAGTGCCGCCACCAAAGTTCGAGCCAAAGAAAAACTGCACGCCGTGGCCGACAAGATCGGATACCCCGATCACTGGCGCGATTATTCGAAGCTGACCATTGTCCGCGGCGACGCGTTTGGCAACCAGCAACGCTCGGTAGAATTTGAGAATAACCGTGAACTCGCCAAGATCGGACAGCCCGTCGACCGCGGCGAGTGGCACATGAGCCCGGCCACGGTAAATGCGTATTACGATCCCAGCATGAACGACATCAATTTTCCCGCCGCGATCCTGCAGCCTCCGTTCTACGACCCCAAGTCGACCGACGCCGAGAACTACGGCCATGTTGGCGGCGTCGTGGGGCACGAGTTAACTCATGGGTTCGACGACCAGGGCCGCCAATTCGACGCCAACGGCAACCTCGACGACTGGTGGACTCCCGAAGATGCCAAGAAGTTTGAAGAAAGAGCCGACTGCGAAGTGAAGGAATACAACAATTTTGTCGCAGTCGATGATGCCAAAGTAAATGGCAAATTAACCCTGGGCGAAAATACAGCCGACAATGGTGGTCTGCGTCTGGCTTACATTGCGTTTCTTGCCGACGCCAAACGCAAGATGATCGGCGTAAAAAAGAAGCAAGATGACGGTTACACGCCGCTGCAACAATTCTTCTTAGGGCACGGGCAAAGCTGGTGCGGCGCTACTCGTCCCGAACAGCTTCGCATGCAGGTTCAAACCGACCCTCACTCTCCGCGGCAATTCCGCGTCGACGGCGTGGTGCAAAATATGCCCGAGTTCGGCGAAGCCTTTGGCTGCAAATCTGGCCAGCCCATGATGCCGGTGAATGCGTGTCGCGTCTGGTAAGCGAGTAAGAAGGGATAAGTGTAGGCGCGTCGCCGTTCGAGATGGCGCGCCGCAATCTTTCTGCTCTTCATCGGGCGAAGCGAGGTTTCCTTGCCACATCGTTGACAAAAGACAAAACCGGCGTCGCCACCCCCTGCGGTGACAGCGCCGGTTTCCTCATTCCCTCGTCGTGCCCGTGGGCTGGCGAGGGGCATCGGCAATTCACATCGCCGATTTCGTATCCATACTGCCAAATCGGCCAAGCTTACTTGTCAGCCTTTTGTAAAAACTTTTCGATTGCCCGCATTCCCTTCGTAACTCCAATCCCCCATCTTGGAACTGGTAGCATAAATATTGTTTCCGTGCGCTCACTTCTCCACTTCCGAATTCTTCTGCTCGCTCTTCCGTTTCTTTTGGCTTTACCCCTCAGCGCCCAAAGCAACACGGGCGAACTGCGTCTTAAAATCCTCGACCCCGACGGCCTTGCGGTAAAAGCTGCAGCTGAACTTTCCAGCGACGCAACCCAGTTCCACCGTTCTTTTTCTTCTGATGATGCCGGCCAGGTAATTGTCCGCAATCTCCCCTATGGTCTTTACCGGCTTAAAGTACACCAGGAGGGATTTGGCATTTACGACGGTCTGCTTGAAATTCATTCCGCGCTTCCCACTGAATACATGATCAAGCTGGGCATCGCCGCTCTGAGTACGGCGGTTCAGGTCTCCGCCGAGAAGACGCTGCTGGATCCTGAACGGGCGGGTGCGGTCAATCATCTGAATCTGCAGACTATCGCGGATCGTCCGGCTTCGCTCCCTGGCAGATCGCTACCCGATCTCATCAACTCGCAGCCCGGCTGGCTGTATGAAGGAAATGCTGTGCTTCATCCTCGCGGCTCGGAATACCAGACGCAATTTGTCGTCGATGGCGTTCCACTCACAGACAACCGTTCACCCAGCTTCGGGCCTGAGATCGAAGCCGACGACGTTGACTCAATGACAATTTATACCGCAGGATTTCCCGCCGAGTATGGACGCAAAATGGGCGGGGTGGTCGAAGTCAATACGCTTCCCGACGTGCAGCAAAAACCCGGCGTTCACGGCGACGTGGTTCTCTCCGGCGGAAGTTTCGATACTGCGGGCGCCTTCACTCGCCTTCAGGAAACGGTGGGCAAGAACACCTTCGGCGCCAGCGCTTCCGGCAACATGACGGCTCACTATCTGAATCCCGTGGTCCCGGAGAACTACACCAATCGGGGCACGACTGCGGATTTCTCTCTGAGCTTTGAACGAGATCTCACTGCCAAAGATCACCTTACACTCAGCGTCCGCCACGAACTTTCGCGCTATGAAATCCCAAACGAACGGCTGCAGCAGTTCCCCGAGGGGCAAGATCCCTCTGGCACAATCCCTCAACTGCAGACTGCCGACAATTTCGAAACCATGGGTATCGTTTCTTACGAACACATCTTCTCGCCCAATGTTCTTGCCGATCTTCGCGGCATGGTCCGCGACAACTCTCTCGATCTCAACTCCAACAACGGTGCCTGGCCTATCGCTGCCTTTCAGCACAATGATTTCAAAGAAGGTTATTTCAACGGCAGCGTTTCCATTCACCACTCGCATCAGGAGTGGAAGGCCGGGATCGAATCCGACAGTCTGTTTCTTCACGAACACTTCAGCGACACCATCACAATAAATCCGAGCGATCCCAACGATCCATTCGCCCCCGGCACCCCTGGCACTTTCGCTTTCACCGGCAGCCGCCCGGATCTGGAGCAGGCCGCTTTCGTTCAGGATCTTATCCACCTTGGCAACTGGACCATCAACGCCGGCCTGCGCTGGGATCACTATCAGCTCATCGTCAATCAGAACGCTTTCAGCCCCCGGTTTTCCGTGGCTCGTTATTTTCCCGCAGCGAACCTGATCGTGCATGCCTCCTACGACCGGGTCTTCCAGACCCCCTCGTTTGAGAACATCCTGTTGTCGAGTTCTTCACAAGTCGCATCGCTCAACCCAAGCGTCCTCCGTTTGCCGGTCGAACCTTCCCACGGCAATTACGTTGAGATCGGCGCCAGCAAGAGTTTTTTCAGTCAGTTTCGCTTCGACGTTAACTACTTCCGCCGTTACGTTAATAACTATGCCGATGACGATCAGATTCTCAGCACGGCCGTCAGCTTTCCCATTGCGTTCCGCAAAGCAATCATCTACGGAGCGGAGGGCAAGCTCGAACTGCCGCACTGGAAGCGCTTCTCCGGCTTTTTAAGCTATTCCTACATAGTGGGGAATGCGTGGTTCCCGGTGACTGGCGGACTGTTTGTCGGCGACGACGCTGTCAGCGCCACCACCCAGCTCACGGGACACTTCCCCGATTCGCAGGATCAGCGCAACACCGCGCGGACACGTCTTCGCTACCAACTGACATCGCGCGTTTGGATCGCAACCGGTTCAGAATATGGCAGCGGGCTGCCCTTCGATTTTGAGGGGACCGAACGGCAGGCGCTCGCAGAGTACGGCCCGGAGGTTGTGAACCGCATCAACCTCAACAGCGGTCGCATCAAACCCACGCTCGCAGTCGATGCAACCTTTGGCGCTGAACTCTACAAAACGGACAAGCTCGCTATTAACTTTCAAGCAGACGGGGAAAATCTCAACAACCGCCTGAACATCATCGACTTCGGCGGCCTATTCTCGGGCAATGCCATAGGTCCGCCGCGAAGTTATTCGCTGCGTTTGGCTGCCAAATTCTAACGCGGAGAACGTGCGGCTACAGGTGGGTGCAGCCGTCCCCGGTCATCCGGCGGGCGCAGCCCGCTGCTGCAAGGTCGAGCAACTCACCCTCGCTTGAAATACTGCACCGCACGCTCATGCTTTTGCGCGGCTGCACGTGAAGAAAATGTCCCAAGGTTCTTGCGCTTCCCCGTTTTCACATCCTTCTTGCGCGAATACAGACGATACTCACCGGACGGTAGTTTGCGAATAATAAATAAAAGGATGCGATTTATAAGAAGTCAGTTGGTGAGAAAAGGCGACGCGCCAGCATAAACCTACACCACAAAATATTTCGCTCCGGGATGATGTACGACCAGCGCCGACGTGCTCTGCTCAGGTTCGAGCAAAAATCCTGAAGTCAGGCGCACTCCCACATTCTCTTCAGGCTTAAGCAAAGTGAAAAGCTTCGTCTGGTCCTCGAGATTCGGGCACGCCGGATAGCCGAACGAATACCTCGATCCGCGATACTTCTGATGGAACAGATCGCGAATGGCAGGCGCATCTTCACCCGCAATCCCCAACTCTTCGCGCATTGTCTTGTGATGCAGTTCGGCCAGCGCTTCGGCCGTTTCCACGCTCAGCCCATGGAGATACAGATACTTCGTATACTCTGCGCCTTCAAATAGCTTCTGCGTTTCGACCGAAGCTTTAGAGCCGATGGTCACCAAAGAAAATCCAATCACATCCATCTTTCCGGAATTCCTGGCGGCAAAGAAATCTGAAATACAGAGCCGGCGTCCCTCCCGCTGCCGCGGAAAAGTGAATCGCAACAATTCTGTGGGATCGCCGCTGGGTACTGAGGACTGGGTACTCGGTACTTGATAGATCACCACATCGTTTCCATCACTCTGGCAAGGAAAATAACCCGACACCACTTTCGGCTCAAACAAGCCGGACTTGGCCACTTCCTCTTCCAGCTTTTTCTTGATGGGACGAAACTTGTCTTCGACCAGCCGCACATAATCGGCCTGTGAGGCCGTTTTCAACTGCCACTGATTCTTGAATAGCGCGGTCTCGTTGATATAAGGAAACACGTCGCGAACATCGTAGTGCTTTACTCGAACACCCCAGAACGGCGGCTCTGGGATATTCGGGCGCATCGCTCACAACCACGCTACGTTCAGAGAATACCGGGCCGGTCTCTTCATCAACAGCCGCAGCCTTCGCGTATTCCTTCACGGTGCGTCCATCGCGCAAACGCGCCTCGCGCCCGCCATCCTCGGTAACCAGGTCTTCCATCACATGCAGGCCGGCGAAGGCATCCTCTGCATAGAACACGGCGTTCGCGTACTCGCGGCGCAAATCGTCTTCGACATACTTGCGGGTCAAAGCCGCGCCCCCGCAAATTACCGGAAACTCCAGCTTCTGCCGCTGCAGATCCTGGATCACATACTTCATCTCCAGCGTCGACTTCACCAGCAAACCGCTCAGCCCGATCGCGTCAGCGCCGTGCTCCTGCGCCGCTTTGATGATCGAGTCTCCCGGCTGCTTGATCCCCAGATTCACCACCTTGAAGCCATTGTTCGAGAGGATGATGTCGACCAGATTTTTTCCAATGTCGTGAACGTCGCCCTTCACTGTCGCCAACACTATCGTGCCCTTCTGTGAGCCTCCGGCTTTCTTCTCCATCTTCGGTTCGAGATAAGCGACGGCCTGCTTCATCACCCCCGCCGAATCGAGCACGGAAGGCAACTGCATCTTGCGCGCGCCGAATAAATCACCAACCGTCTTCATGCCATCGAGCAGAACCGTGTTGATCAACTCCAGGGCCGAGTAAGAGCCCAGAGCTTCTTCCAGTAATTCCTCCAACGACCTCTTGCGCGCGCCTTCGCCCACGGATTTTTCACCGTTAATGATGGCAAACTTCAGCTTGTCCTCGATGGAGAGAGTATCGACATGCGCGGTAGTCGAAGCGGCGGGCTTGCCCTTCAGCCCGGCAAAGTGATTCATGTATTTCTGCAACGGGTCTCCGTTCGACTCGTCGCGGAAAATCAGCTTGCGCGCCAGGTCCACTTCTTCCTGCGGGATCTTGTACAGCGGGTAAATCTTGGTGTAGTTCACAATGGCCAGGTCGAGGCTGTGGCCGACTGCTTCGTGCATGAAGACCGAATTCAAAACGCGACGAGGATACGCATCCAGGCCAAACGAAATATTGCTCACGCCCAGAATCGTCTTTACGTTGGGCAATTCTTTCTTAATCCGCTCGACGGCCTTCAACGTTTCGATTCCCGCGCTGCGGTATTCATCCTGTCCGGTTGAAATCGGCAAGGTGAGCGCATCGAAAATTAAGTCAGTTCCATCCAGCCCATACTTCTGCGTGGCCAGATCGTAAATGCGATGCGCGATCGCCGCTTTCTTCTCCGCAGTCAATGCCATTCCGTCTTCGTCGATGGTCAGCGCGATCACTGCTGCCCCGTAGCGCTTTGCCATCGGCAGAACCAGCGAAGTTCGTTTCTCTCCGTCTTCCAAATTGATCGAATTGATGATCGCTCGCCCAGGGATTCGCTTAAGCGCCTCTTCGACAACGTCGGCCTCGGTCGAGTCGACCAAAATCGGCGCAGGGACTCGCGTCGCAATTCTTTCCAGAATCGAGGTGATGTAGCCTTTTTCGTCTTCGCCCACGATCGCGCAACATAGATCGAGCATGTGCGACCCGTCGTTCACCAACTTCTTCGCCAAGGCCAGAATGTCGTCGTATTTTTTCCCGCGCACCAGATTGCGAAAGTGCTCGACGCGAGTCGTAGTATTCATTTCCTCGGCGACGATTAGGGGCTTCGGCTCCAGGTCAAGGGGGACGGTCGTATAGGCGCTCGAGGCCGCTCCGACGCGTTTGGCGTCGCGCTTCGCAGGCTCGACTCCGGCTACCGCATCGACTACTGCTTTCATGTGCGCCGGGGTCGTGCCGCAGCATCCGCCCACGATTCGCACTCCGTAGTCCTGTACAAAGTGCTTGTGGTAGTCCGCCAGTTCACCCGGGGTCAACTTGTAGACCGCATGCCCACCTTCGTTGAAGGGAAGCCCCGCATTCGGCAGAATGGAAATTTCTTTCGTTGAATTCAGCGCGAGATAGCGGACCGCATCGTTCATTTCTTTCGGTCCGGTGGCACAATTCAGCCCAAGAATATCCACATCGAAGGGTTCCAGCGCCGTGAGCGCTGCGCCAATCTCGGTGCCGAGCAGCATGGTGCCGCTCTCTTGCAGCGTGACTTGGACTGCAACGGGCAGGCGTTTGCCGCTCTTGCGCATTGCTTCGAGCACGCCGATGGTCGCGATCTTGGCCTGCAGTAAGTCCTGGCAGGTTTCGATCAGCAGGAGATCCACTCCGCCTTCGATCAGCGCTGCGGCTTGCTCTTCATATGCCGCTGCCATCGCTTCGAAGCCGATGTGCGCGAGCGACGGCAGCTTCGTGGTTGGCCCCATCGACCCGGCCACAAAGCGCGGACGATCTTTGGTCGAGAATTGCTGTGCCACCTCTCGAGCCAGTTGCGCCGCCTTCACATTGATCTCGTGAACTTTGTCGGCCAGCTCAAATTCGGTGAGCACAATGCGCGACCCGCCAAATGTATCGGTCTCGACGATGTCGCAGCCGACGCGGAAAAAATCCGCATGAATGTCTCGAATGATGTCGGGACGGCTGAGAACAAGCACTTCGCTGCAATTTTCCTTGCCCCAGTAATCGTCCAGGGTAGGATTGCGCGACTGAATATTGGTGCCCATGGCGCCGTCGTAGACGACCACGCGCTCTTTCACGGTTTGGAGAAAATTAGGCATATCGTCGTTAGTCGTTAGTCGTTGGTTGCTAGCGTCAAGCCCCATCCCGCGAGGCTCACAACGAACGACTGCTTTCGTTAACACGAACGCCGGCCTTTAGGACCGGCGTGTGATTTGCATTTTGAAATCGCCCTGGAAGTCTAACTCCCTGCCACCATCTCCGCCGGAGCTCCCCCATCCACGTCGGCCTGATTGAAAACCACGTTCGCTCCCATGTGTGCTGGCCGGGGGGCCAGCATTTGCTCCTTGCGGTAGACCAGGTTGCTGGCGTTAAACGTGGCCAACTCAAAGCCGTGACCGTGCGTAATCGCGTCGGTGGGGCAAGCCTCGACGCAATAACCACAGAAAATGCATCGGTTGTAGTCGATGTTGTAAACCTTGGCGTAGCGCTCGGCGCCGCTCACGCGATTTTCGGCGGTGTTGTCGGCAGCCTCGATATAGATGCAGTTCGAGGGACAGTTGGCGGCGCAGAGAAAGCAGGCGACGCACTTCTCGAGGCCGTTTTCGTCGCGTTGCAGCACGTGCGCGCCGCGGAAGCGGGCTTCGATCCGGGCGCCGCGCAGCGGCCCTTTGCCATCGGGATAATTTTCGACCGTGGTGGGTTGGAACATCTCCATGAAGGTGATGCTCATGCCCTTCGCGATCGCAGCGACATTTTTGATGACCGACATGTACTCTTAGTATACCGCGCCGCGAAAACTATCGTCGGCAGGTAACCAAAAGGCCGCTCCAGTCATCCATAAAAGGGTGAGACATGAGCATGCCTTCGACTAAGGAAACAGCGATTTCCCGCGACGCAACTGACGTAACCAAGATGTCGACAGCTCAGGACGGTTCCAGGACGAGCTCGAGTCCGTGGCGATTCGCGGTAGGCGCCGCGCTCGGAGTGGGAGTTGTGTCTTTTCTGGCGACAGAGTTGATGCACTATATTTTGGTGCCAGACATTGGACGCTCTCCGGAGCGACTTTTGGCAGAGGGCTTTTCGGCCTTAATCGTGAGCCTTCTGACCGCGAAGTTGGTGCATGTCAGTCTAGAGCGCCACCGCCTCATGATGGCCCGCATGCAGGTGATTGCCGAGATGAATCACCACATCCGAAATGCTTTGAGTCCTATTTCACTATCGGTAGACGCGGCGAAGGATCAAAAGCTGAACCTTGTGATCTCGGATGCCGTAAACCGCATCGACTGGGCCCTGCGAGAAATCCTGCCTCGCGAAGCACCACTGGGCGATGAGCAACGCCACAAGCTGGGATATTTTCAAAGGCACAGCACCTCTGCGCGCTAGGTAACAGGAACCCGCAAAGCATAAGGTTCTTTTCATGCACGAACGCCGGCCCGTAGGACCGGCGCGTGATTTGCGAAATCGGCAATCAAACCGTCGTAGCCCGTCAATTGCGCGAGAACCACTTCACTCAACTTTCCGACCTTACTTGCTGGGAGTCTGCAGCAAAATCTGACTCTGCGACGGCTGATTTATCGAACCGCTGATCGCGAAGTCGAGAAGACCGTCGTGATTGAAGTCAGCGATCGCAAGCAGGCCCGAGGGATAAGTGACCTGGCCCGCCGGAATGGCAATCGGAGTTTGGAAGGTTCCGTCGCCGTTTCCTAACGCGATATTCAGTGTCTGATTGCCGGAATTGTCCGCCGTCACCGTAGCCAGGTCGAGTCTCCCATCGCCATTGAGATCTGCGATTTGGAGGTTTGCATAAGAGTTGTAGGGCAGGGCGCTCGATGTGCCGTTTACAAAAGTTCCATCGCCATTGCCTAGTAGCACGGCAACCGTCCCATTGGTACACGCGCTCAGGATGTCGAGCTTGCCGTCGCGGTTTATATCCGCCACTACGGAAGAAAGGCTCGAGCACGAAATCGGATAGTCCACTTCCGTCTGGAACGATCCGTCGCCATTCCCCAGCAATACAGCGACGTAGTTACTTTCCCAGCCGGCAGCCGCGAAGTCCAGCTTGCCATCTCCGTTGAAGTCGCCCACTACCGGAATCCCGCCGACGAAATAATTGAGCGTTACAAAGTCACTTCCCACAAACTCGAAAGTTCCATCGCCGTTGCCGTGCTGGAAATAAATGTAGGAACCGTAGCCATCCCAGTAGGTGGTGAGTGCGTCCAGAGTGCCGTCGCGGTCCATATCTACGGCGATGCCAGTGCCGGCGTAAGTGTTGCTGGGGGTTGGGTTGGCAAACCCGCCCTTTCCGTCTCCGAGAAATACGACACAAGTCTCGTTCGCACCTCCGCTAGAAGCGCAGTTGGCCAAATCGAGATTCCCGTCGTTATTGAAGTCGGCGCTGATATTTCCCGAGAGGTACTCGGGTCCGCTCTCGGAACTAACTATGCCCTGAATGAACTTAAAAGTGCCGTCACCCCGGCTTAAGTATGTGTCAGCGGAGAGAGCCCCGCCAGAGTTGACCGGCGAGACTCCTACGTCGGGCCGGTTGTCGTTGTTGAAATCTCCGACCGTGATCTGGCCGCCTTCGATGGCTGCGGAATCTGCGGCCACCGTTACGGTCTTCGAAGGCGTTCGCACCGGCAGATAAATGACATTGGAGGCAATTGTGCCCGGATTCTTCACGGTCACCGATCCCGTGGCTGGCGCGGTTACAGCAGCGGCAGGCACTTCGGCCTCGAGTAAACTCGCCGAAATAAGCTTAGTTTTGAGCGGCCTTCCATTCCAGTTGACCACCGATGAAGACTGAAAGCCTGTCCCTCGAACTTTAAGAACAAATGCAGCATGTCCCGGAACGACGCTGGCCGGGAATAAGGGCTGATAGATGAGGGGCACAGGGTTCGATTGCGCCATCATGGCTGCGCTTGCAAACAGGAGAGACAGAGATAGGGATTTCCTCATTAGAAAGCTCCTCGGGAAAAGCTCAGAAATCGAGAGACGACGCGTGCTCCAGGCCGACTTACGGGACTAGATGGTGTCAGCTAATCACGGAAGTTTGGACGGGGTCAAGAGTCCATTGGCTAAGGAATTTTCGATTATTGCTCACAACTCTGCGCAGCTCACGCGATTTCCAGCACGCGGTTGAGCGAGCCGACAAAGTATTTCCACATCAGGTAGTAGACCACCATCATTGCGCAGAGCTGCCCGACAACCGCGGGGATAATGTGGGAGTAAGGAACGGTTATCTGCTGAAAAAAGGTGACGCTGTGTGCGCCAAAGGAAAGAATGCCGACGAATGTGCCCACCAGCACGCCCATCGGGGCCATGACCAGAGGCAAGATCGCGCCGTGAAAGCCGATCGGCCAACGGCGTCCAGACCAAACGTACAAGATGTTCCACAGTCCGAACAGGTTCGGCGCTAGCGCCATGGGAAATACCAAGGAGCGTTCCAGCGGAACCGGTACCTGAAAAACCAGCCGAGTCAGGATGAATACGGTCAATGCCGCCAACAATCCCAGCGTGGGGACGAAGATCCCAGCCATATAAGCGCGAAGATAAGGATGCGTTTTCATGATGTCCTCCTCTTACAGGTGATAAAGCAGCAGCGGAATCGCAGGCGGGAAAAATACCAGCCATGCGATCACGGCTGCGCCCAGAGCCCCATCGAACCATTTCTCGTTGAACCAGATCTGAGTGAACCAGCCTTGCTCAAACCAAGCCTTGGACGCCGGGGGTTGCTGTAAGCGCCGTAGCATCGCGGGCCAGAGATCGCGTCCGAGTTGCGTGTCGTCTTCTTCAACTCTTGGCAACAACTGCTTCAGGAGTCTTGCGATCCGTTCTTTTTCTGAATGATTCATGGTTTGATTCCTTGTTGCATGAGTTCTTTTCGCAACCGGCGCAGGGCGCGGAAGACGCGCAGCTTTACGGCTCCGACCGAGATGCCCAGGGTCTCGGCAATTTCTTTGTAAGGCTGTTCTTCGATCAGAGCGAGCGTCGCAACGACCCGCAGCTTCGGGGGAAGCTGGCCGAAGGCTTGCGCAGTTTTAATCCGCACTTCCTGATTGATTCCGGGATTACCGGGCGTCAAGTGCGGCAAGTGTTTCGGCGGATCGGCCGCGTCCCAGGACTCCGTGTGCTTGGCGAAGGAGTGCGACGCACTCTTGAAATGATCGAGAGCTGCATTGGTGGCGATGCGGCGCGCCCAGGCTTCGAAGCTGCGAGCGGGATCGAAGCGGGCATGAGCGCGATGAATGCGCCAGAAAGTTTCAACCGTGAGATCTTCGGCGAGGCCGGGATCACGCACGATGACCACAATCCAGCTATAGACCTCCGCCTGATGCCGGCGAAACAGCGCCTCGAACGCATCGACGTCGCCGCGCGCGAATTGCCGCAAGACATCTGATTGTTCCGGCGGTAATTTTGCTGGTAACGATTGTCCCGGCGATGTATGTTCCAGCACGAGCATTCTTCTTGCCCTTCTCTATAGGCCTACGGAGTGGAGGAGTCGAAGGTTACCGCATTCGCGGCTACAGGTGGAACAGGCGCGCCGTATTCCCGATGCAAGTTCAAGCCTTCCAACAGAATCGCCGATGAGTAGGGAGTTGGGGGTTTTAGAATTCCGACGACGAGGAATCGAATGGGAGCATCTGGGCCGAGTCCGGCAACTGAGAGTTCTATAGCGCAGCGGCTGGCCGCGGCTACGGATGAGCTGCAGGTGTTGGAAAAGCTGGTGATTGCAGGAAACTGTTCTCCCCGGGTGCTCAGCGAATTCCGTGCCGCCGTCGACAGCATTCGCCGTACCACGTGGGCTGTTCAGCAGTGGAGCGAGTTGCAGCAGCAGCACCGCGATCCCTACTCAGTTTTAGACGTGCTCTCCCAAGTGCGGGTGCAGCGCGCTACCCAACTGTCCAAAGAATTGACCATGGACCTGCAATCCCTGGAGCTGAACCTCGAAAGCGAAGGCCTGGCCGACCTTTATCGCGCCACCCGGGCGTTGTACGAGTGCCTCGCGCCCTTGTTCAGAAAAAACGAGGTGTAGACGTTACCGAAAACTCAGTCGCGGCTACATCCCTGCGAAATCAACCCTCCTCAAAATGTAAGATGCAGCGACATCTGGATGAAGCGCGGGCTGCCGATGGTGTGCTGAATCACCCCCAGATGTCCCTTAGGCGGGCATAGGAATGCGCCTTGACCCGCTGTAGTGTTTGGGCCTACAGGAAGTGGGACACAAGCACTGCTGCCAGACGAGGCCGGTCCATAAATTGGCGGATTTTCAAAGTTTGTGACGAACTGCACGCTGTTATTCGGGACGTCGAAGCTGGGATGATTAAAGATATTAAAGAATTGAGCGTCATATCTCAGGTCAAAACGCTCGGTAAGCTTGAAGTTCTTGAAAACCCCGAAGTCGAATCGATTCTGGAAAGGCCCGCGAAAAATGTTGCGTCCCCCGTTCGCGTAAGGCGTCTCGAAGTAGTCACATGCCCCGGTGGTGGCGTCGCAGGGCGGAACTCCGCCTTGTCCGGGCGCAAACGGCCTGGGAACACCAAATGCCGCCGCGTTCAGTACAGGTTTATTCGCGTTGACGCCGGTAGTCCCCTGGAGGATCGCGTTCTTAGCGGTGGCTCCGGCCCCGCCGACGGGAATGATTGGATTTGTGAGATAGTCGTTACCGCCGCCCCAATAGATGCTGGCCGCTCCTCCGCTAAAATCGTTGACGCTGTAGGGCTGGCCGCTTTCGAGTACGGTAATACCATTCAGCCCCCATCCGTTTACCACCTGATTCATCCAGCTTTTCGCGCTCGCGAAGGTGGGTAATTGATAAAGATAACTCACGGTGAAAACGTGAGTTCGATCGAAATCGGAGTTGCCATACGCTGACTTCAAGTTATTCGGGTCATTCCCGGTGAAGAAGAGACCGAGTCCGCTCTGCTCGTCGAGGGTATGCGAATAAGTGTAAGCGCCGGTGACTAGAAGTCCGTGACTGATGCGCTTGTTCACGCCGAGTTGCAGTGCGTTATAGTTCGAAATGCCCCTTGCCTGATAGGACACCGAGTTGGGATCGTAGCCGATATAGGGAGCGCGGAGCGCCGAGTTTCCGGCGTTAAAACCGGCAACCAGGGTCTGAGTGTTCTCCACGCTTACACCCGGCACTTGCCAGCCGTACGAATAATGTTGAGGGAAGGGCCCGCCTGACAGGAGCACATGTTGCGGCGTCGCAATCTGGGCCTGATTAAACGGTAGCGGAATGACCTCGTGGACGCCGTGGTTGCCTACGTAACCCAGGCTGAGGACCAGAGTGTTGCGGGGCTGCCATTGCAGATCGAGCGTCCAGTTTTCGGAGTAGGGTAGTTTGTTTGTGGGATTGTATCCGGAAAAGAACAAGCCGCCGCATCCGAATTGGTTCGTGGCCGTGCAGAATGGAGTTGTCTGCGCCACCAATTGGCTGGCGTTCGGAATGAGCTGAATCACCTTGGAAAAATTGTTCGGCGGAGGAGCGGGCGGATTCGTTCCAAAGGGCAGGGCAAAACTGGCGATGTTCGGGTTATTGGGATCGTAGTTGGTGTAGTTGGGAACGATGAACGGCTCGGACATGGTGACACCGAAGGGGCCACTGGTGCCGCCGCCGGCAGGCTGGGAGAACTCCGCAAAGTACTCGCCACGGTCGTAATACATTCCAAAGCCGGCGCGAACTACCACGTTTTTCGCGGAGGCTGGGGTGTATGCAAGCCCGATGCGGGGAGCGAAGCCCCATTGTCGGCCGGTAAGAGTCGAATTGCTGACTCCCTTCGTTCCAAAGCCTTTGTTGTTTCCGGCGATCACCAGTCCGATGGCTTGTCCGCCATTGCCGAAGGAGTCTGAGGCTACGTTGTATTGATAATCTTTCGGATAGAAATTCGCGAGCAGGCCGTTTTCTTCGACCAGCGGTCCATCC
Organism: uncultured Acidobacteriaceae bacterium; assembly: GCA_963789875.1. Taxonomy (GTDB): domain Bacteria; phylum Acidobacteriota; class Terriglobia; order Terriglobales; family Acidobacteriaceae; genus Sulfotelmatobacter. The sequence continues at coordinate 1,180,621 of CAWBMI010000006.1, forward strand.
CAATCCCAGCGCAGTCCGAGGTCGAGCGTGAGATTTTGCTTGAGCTTAATATCGTCCTGCACATACAATCCCGCCTGTTTCGAACGAAAATGACGATTCGAAACCCCGGAGAACAACTCCGAGGGCGACCCTTCAAATCCGCAGGAATTGAGAAAGCTGCAGAGAGACCCGGTCATGAAGCCAGGAAAGTCGGCAAAGTTAAGGCGGGCTACGCTGGAATCCTTGTTAATCACATTCAGCAAGGTGTAATCAAAGTTAAAGCCTGCCTGCACGGCGTGGCGATGATGCACCCAGCCAAGATTCGTAGAGCCTCCGAAGTTGTTTTGAAAGATCCCTGCATTGGCAAAGTTTGAGGGACCAACATTGAGCGCGTCGAAATTAGTGTCGGCATTTCCGATGCTGATCGCAGGAAACATGTTGTCGCTGGGGATGCTGATTCCTACGCTCGCCGGAGTGAGAAACTGACTGGTGCCGGCATATGCCACCTCGCGAATGAATCCAAAGCGCTGCTCCCAACTTAAGTTGGGGTTCAGAATCGTTGTATTGTCGAGTGAAAGCACTTGGCTGCCCGCGTGCATAGTTTGCGGAAAGCCGTTGAGTGTACTACTGGCAAAGGGATTGGTGTTGGGATCGCGCTGATAATAGTACTTGCCCGCGAGGCGATCCTGAGCGCTGAAGTTGTAGTCGAGGTTTCCAATGACCTGATCCGCAGTGAAGCGGGAAGGCGGGCCTTGAATGATGGCGTCCGCGCTGAGATTTTGTAAGGTGGCCAGCTCCGTCCCGGTCGCGGCATTGGGAACGAATAAGCTGCCATCGGGAGCGTGTTCATTCATCAGCTTCAAGGCAACCGGATTAATGTCTGCCGCTGTGCAGGGCCTGTTTCCACCTCCGCACGGTGTCCCACCGAAATCTGTATTCAGCAGTGAGGCGAGAGTGCCGGCGGAGCGATCACTGGTCAAGCCGGGCGGTACGGCAACCAGCGATGTTCCTAATAAGTCGTCGCTTACGCGCTGTCCCTGATAAGAAGCGAAGAAGAATAACTTGTCCTTCTCGATAGGACCGCCAAACATTCCGCCAAAAACATTGCGGTGCAGTGGCGGCGTGGGCAGACCGACCGCGTGAATGAACCAGGGATCGGCGTTCCAGCCTGTGGTTTGGTGATACTCCCAGACTCCGCCGTGCAAAGTGTTAGTGCCGGACTTGGTTATCAACTCGATGTGAGCACCGCTGTTGGCGCCTTGCGTGGCGTCGTACATCGCGGAATTGACGTGCAGTTCCTGAATCGTTTCCGGCGGAGGCGTGGGCAGCGCTTCGCCGATTGCCCCATACACCGAAGTGCTGGTCTGAATCTCTCCCGTTTCGCTGTTGCTTCCCTCTCCTACGTTGACAGCCACGCGCCCTGAGGTAAGTTGGCTGGACGATTTTCCATTGAAAATATTATTGGCGTTGACGCCGTTGAAGGAAAAGCTGTTGCTCGAGTCACGCTGGCCGTTGGCCCAGATGCTCTGGTTTCCGAAGCCCGCGTTAGTCCCCGCTGTGTTCAGGAGGTCGGCATTGACTCCGGGGCTGAGAATGGCAAGCTGCGTGAAGCTGCCGGTTCCCAGCGGCGTGTTATCGATCACCAGGCTGTCCAGCACATAACCCGTCGTTGTATCCGTTTCATTCAAAAGCGGTGTTGCCGTAACCGTTACAGTGGAAGAAATCGAGCCCGGCTTCAACTTCGCATTCACCGTAGCGGTGCGATTGCCTTGTACGATGATCTGCGGATAGGACGCTGTCTGGAAGCCATCTTTGCTGAAAGTGATGCCATAGTTTCCGATAGGCAGATCGGCGATGCTGAATGCGCCGTCCGGCCGGGTGGTAGCCGTCACTTCCAGGTTGGTCGCTAAGGCGCGAGCTTTCACGACGACGCCTTGTACGACGGCGCCGCTGCTGTCGGTGACCGTGCCGTTTAGAGAACCAAGAGTCTGCTGGCTAAAAGCCAAGGGGCAGCTCACGCAAAGAAGTGCAATTAGCGTCGTGTGAAAAAGTTTCTCGCGAGAGATTAAGACTGAGCAGAATGAGTTTGTGCGCACAATCGGCCTCCGGGAAGCCGATGATTTTAGAGTGCTCGCATCCCGTTATTCAAGGCAATTTTGATTAATGTATGGTTAAAACTGTGGCGAAAATAGCGATGGCGGGGAATCAAAAATCAGATGCGGCCCGCCGGACGCTACGTGATTTCCTCTCGCGCGCCGCGGAAGAGCGCTCTCAAGGCCCGGATTACGATTCGAGCCATCAACACGATCGCTGCTACCAGGCAAAGGACGGTCGTGCCGGCCACGTAGGGATGGCGTGTGGCCAGCCAGGTTAGCGTTATAGCCAGTACATCCTCGGCCAGACTGAGTGTGATGTTCGAGAACGGCTCCGGCGACGGTGTGACCGCGGCGCGCACGGCGGTTTTGCCTCCGTGGGCGGCTAAAGCTATGGCCGCTCCAAGCACCGTAGCCAGCAATTGGTGCGCTGGCGTTAGCTGGCTGGTTGCCCCAAAGGTGAGAAGAGCCGCTACGGGAACGCGGACGAAGGTATGCAGCGCGCTCCAAACCAAGTCGAAGGCCGGGATTTTGTCGGCCACAAATTCGACGGCGAAGAGGGCAGTGCTGGCCGCGATTACCGGCCAGCTCTCCAGAACCTGCAACGACGGCGGTAGGGGAAGGTGCCCAAAGCGCGCCAACAGGCCGAGAGCCGCGACAGTCGCGTAGACGTTCAGTCCCGCAGCGAAGGCAATGGCAGCCAGCAGGGCAAAAAGTTCTGGCAACGGAATTTGCAGCCAGTTCTGCATAGACAAGCCTTCGGTTTAAGCCAAAGCCCAGAGCGCATACCAAAATAGCAAAAGGGTCGCTCTCCAGCGACCCCCTCGCGACTCGGCTTTGATTTGCCGAAAATTCAAGCCTGTGTTTCGGTTACAAGGTAGATTCGATCTCGAACCCCCACGCCTCGAGCAGAGGCTCCGGTATGTACTTGGAATTCTTGTTGCGCCGAGCCCACTCCCGCAGCCGGGTAGACCGCAGATATTGATCCGGGGAGAGCTTGTACTCGCGCACCACCTGCTCAAACTCGGTAATGGTAGGGACAATCGGCCCTATCGGTTCGGGCTTACCCCAATTCGGATTTCCACGTCGCTTCGCCATGAAACATGCCTTTCCTACAAATGGGGGATGACTGCAAACCGCTATCAGCCTCAACCACTGCACTATCTATAAAGATTCGCCGAACGCTGTAGGGATGCATTGAAACAGCTTAGCCTTGAATACTGTAATCGCGCTAAGCATTCCAGCCATCCCAGAAGCTAATCGGAGACCTAGTACCTTATGCCAATTGTTTTTAAAAGTCAATCATAAAGTTGTCGCTGCAACGGTTGAATGAATCACATTCAAGTGATTGCAGGGTAAGCATTTGATATTCCCAATCTGACCTCTTTCACCTTCGACATTTTCGGGAGCTACCTCCATCGCTACACTCCGCGCTGCTTCGTTGCCGGGAGTCGGATTACCGCCGTAACCCCTTTGCCCACTGTCGTATTGATTGAACAGACTACGGAGCCTAAAGTTAGTCAGGGCAGGGCTTTATGCTGGATGGCGGCTCGCGTCGACGGCGATTGCAGGCAATTGCTAGTACCGCCCAAGAAAGGACTTCGATCTCGACCATGAAGTTACGGGCACTGCTGCTTTGTTCGGATGAGAAGATCGTACGAGTCGTGCGCCGCACGTTGGGCGATCTCGACATCGCCATCGAGCATTGCCCGAGCGGGGAGATCGCGGTCCGGCAATTGACCCGGGAGCGCTTTGAGGCCATTATCGTAGATTGCGCCGGTCCAGGCGCCGGCGATGTTCTTCGCAACGCGCGTTCGGCTCCTTGTAACAAGCGAGCCGTGGCGGTGGCTATTCTGGATCCGTCGGCCGGAGTTCGTTCGGCCTTTGACTTGGGAGCGCACTTCGTCCTGTACAAGCCGGTATCGAGTGAGCGTGCCAAATCAAGTTTTCGGGTTGCGCGAGCGCTCATGAAGAAGGAACGCCGCCGCAACGAACGAGTTGGGGTAAAAATCCCCCTGGAAATGGTAAGCCTTGAGTCGGGCGCACGCTTTAAAGTCAACACCACCGATTTGGGCGAAGGAGGATTGGCTCTCAGCTTGCCCAAGCGCAGCAAGCCCGCCGGCCGCTGGGAGTTGTCCTTTACATTGCCTGGTTCAGCTGCGGCACTGAAAGTGATTGCGGAGTTTGCCTGGGAAGGGTCGAACACGCAGGTGGGATTGCGGTTCGTCGATCTCTCCCCTGAAGTCGAACGCCAGTTGCGCGAGTGGCTTAGCCGCAATTCTCCGGACGCGGAGAAGGACGACCCGCCGGTCCGCTGCCAGTTGAGCGACTTGAGTCTCGGCGGCTGCTACCTCGAAATCGCATCGCCTTTTCCGGTTTCAACCAGAGTCACACTTTCGATGCGTGCCGCCGATCTCGAGTTGAAGGCCGAAGGCGTGGTTCGCGTCATGCACGCCGACAAAGGCATGGGAGTGGAATTCACCCAAAGCACGCCCGAACATCGCACGCTGCTCGAAAAATTCCTTGCGATGCTCTCCGAGAATCGGGAAATGCTCCCCGAGTTGCTCGTCGAGCCCGAAGGGCTGGAGACGGAAGCTTCTCCCGCTCTGGCAGATGCCGCGGGATCCGGAGAGGCCAACGATCCTCTGCTGGGCCTATTCCGAACCCAAAGCACACTTTCACAGGAAGCTTTCTTGGCGGAGTTACGCAAGCAGCGCGGCGCGGCCGGTGCCGCAGTGGGCGTTTAGCTCTCTAAAAAGGATAGAGGAATAGGGACTCGAATCTAACCTTTCATCCGATTCGTACGTGGGCATGCCTTCAGGTATGCGGTTCTTCATGCTCTGTGAATTGCGCCTTCAGGTGCCTCCCCGACGCATATCCAGCCTTCTCCCCGATCGAACCTCACTCTCCAAGTCTACGAACTCTCCAGAATCCCGGTCAATTACACCAATATCTCAGTGAGCTAGAATGATTCGCGAGCCGGGATGGCGAAATTGGCAGACGCAGCGGACTTAAAATCCGCAGGTCCGAAAGGACTGTGGGGGTTCGATTCCCCCTCCCGGCACCAGATGCATAGCGTCTAGAATTTCGCGGAAGCCGCGCGAGGAACTGTGGTCATCCTGTTGATGGGAGTTTCGGGGTCGGGAAAAACCACAGTGGGGCAGTTGCTGGCTACGCAACTGGGATGGCAGTTTGCCGACGCCGACGACTATCACTCGGCATCGAACATCGAAAAAATGCGCACTGGGATTCCTCTGACCGATGACGACCGCGCGCCATGGCTTGCCATCTTACACTCAATGTGCGCCCAGTGGATTGCAACGCGTAAGAACGCTGTCTTGGCTTGTTCCGCTCTGAAGCGCGCGTATCGCGAGGAATTGCGGATCTCCTCGAATGTGAAGTTCGTTTATCTGAAGGGAAGTCCGCAATTGCTGTGCGAGCGACTACATGCTCGCACCGGCCACTTTATGACGGAGCGAATGCTTACCAGCCAACTGGAAGCTTTGGAGGAACCAGAAGACGCGCTCATTGTGGAGGTGGACCACTCCCCCGCGGCAATCGTAGCGGAGCTTCGGGCGAAGCTCGTGAGCGGCACGAGTTAACCTTCCGCCTCTCCCGATTCGTCGTTCCTCACTCAGCGAGGAATCTCGGTTTCTGCCGCGTGCGAGATCAGCAAAGGTCCCTCGCTGCGCTCGATAGGACAAAAAGTGGGCGCTCCTGCCGCCCTGCACCCGCGTCTTCGTGAGATCGGTGTAAACTTTCTAAGGATTAAAACTAAAGCGCGAATGAAAATAGCCAAACTATCGAACGCCTACCGTATCGAGGATGGCAAGCATTTCCGCCTCAAGGATTTCGATCCCGCCGACACTGGCCACTTGCGCTCGGAAGAAGAAGCGACAGATCATCTGCAGAAATACATCGCGCACACCGAAGATCTGCAGGCAAAGCTCTACGCGCAAGACCGCTGGGCCTTGTTGCTGATCTTTCAGGCCATGGATGCCGCGGGCAAAGACGGCACGATCAAGCATGTAATGTCGGGCGTGAATCCCGAGGGCTGCCAGGTGTACTCCTTTAAAACGCCCTCCGACACCGAACTGCAGCATGACTTCCTGTGGCGCACAACCGAACATCTGCCGGAGCGCGGGCACATCGGCATTTTCAACCGGTCTTATTATGAAGAAGTGCTGGTGGTCCGAGTGCACCCCGAGGTGCTCGAGAACGAAAAGCTGCCTCCTTCGCTGGAGACGAAAGATATCTGGCAAGAGCGCTTTGAAGATATTCATTCCTTCGAACGGCACATGGCGCGGAGTGGCACGGTGATTCGAAAGTTTTTTCTGCATCTCTCAAAGAAAGAACAGAAGAAGCGCTTTCTAGCTCGGCTGGACGAACCTGTGAAGAATTGGAAGTTCTCTGAAGCCGACGTCCATGAGCGCGAGTTCTGGGACGATTATCAGAAAGCCTATGAGGAAATGATTCGCCATACCGCGTCGAAACATGCGCCGTGGTATGTGGTTCCGGCGGATAATAAATGGTTCACGCATCTGGTAGTTTCGGCGGCGATTGTCGAGGCTTTGGAGGAGCTTAATCTTTCTTATCCCAAGGTCGACGCCGCCAAAGAGAAAGAAATCCGTGCGGCCCGGAAGATGCTCGAAAAGAAGTGAGTTTCAGCGCATCCGGCGTAGGTTTCCGGAAGAGTCATCGATTTTCAGTCGTCAACCAGTTCACTATTTATTTCGCGGTGCGTCTTAAGGTTTGGGGGCAATTCGAAAATGACCGGTCAAGCGAAATCTGGCATCAGCGCAGCTGCGGGTTCGGTAGGAGCGTGGTTTGCGTTCTTCCTCGTTGTATTTATTATCTGTGCGCAAAGCGCTGTAGTTGCGCAAACCAAGCCCGGGCGGCAGTCAAAAGCGGTTCAGCCTCAGCCGGCGCAATCGCCCAATGCTTCGCCCGATGCTTCGTCCGATGAGACTTCTGCGACCAAGGTAAAGGAATCGGACAAGCCGGAAGAGAAACCTTTTAAGGGGATGGAATATCGCCTTATCGGTCCTTTTCGCGGCGGCCGCTCGCTAACTGCGGCCGGAATTCCCGGCGATCCCACAACTTATTACTTCGGAGCCACCGGCGGCGGAGTGTGGAAATCGACCGACGCCGCCATTACTTGGTCGCCGATCTTCGATAAGCAGGGAAGCGGGGATATTGGCAGCCTGGCGGTGGCGAACTCCGATCACAACACCGTTTACGTTGGCACGGGCGAAGCCTGCATTCGCGGCAACATCGCTCAGGGGGACGGCGTTTACAAATCGCTCGACGGCGGCAAGACCTGGAAGAACATCGGCCTACACGACACCCGCGCCATCGGCAAGGTCATCATCAATCCGAATAATCCTGACATTGTTTTTGTGGCTGCACTCGGCCATCCTTACGGACCGAATACGGAACGCGGAATTTTCCGCACAATGGACGGGGGCAAGAGCTGGGAAAAAGTTCTTTACAAAGACGAGAACACCGGAGGCATCGACGTAGCCTTCGATCCTCACAATCCTAATATTATTTTTGCCGCGCTTTGGCAGGCGCGTCGAACCTCATGGAACTTGTCTGACGGCGGCCCTGGTAGCGGTCTCTATCGCTCCGGCGACGGCGGTACCACTTGGAAGCGGATCGAAGAACACGGTCTTCCCAAAGGTCCCTTCGGACGCATCGGTATTGCCGTGGCCGCCAACTCCGATCGCATCTACGCCCTGATCGAGGCGCGCAATCCCGACGGCGGCTTGTATCGCTCCGATGACGGCGGCGAGACCTGGGACTTCGTTAACCCGAGTCACAGCCTGTGGCAGCGGCCGTGGTATTACATGCATATCGTCGCCGATCCGCAAAACGAAAACATCGTCTACGTGATGGATGTCGAAACTTTCAAATCCACCGATGGCGGCCATCTCTTCAACAAGGTGAAAGTTCCGCATGGCGACAATCACGGCCTCTGGATCGATCCCAAGGATACGCGGCGCATGATTGCCTCGAACGATGGCGGTGTCACCGTAACTCTGGATGGCGGCAAGAGTTGGACGCGCGAAGACAATCAGCCGACCGCGCAGTTCTACCACGTCATCACCGACTCGGCCACGCCTTATCGGGTTTACGGGTCGCAACAGGACAGCGGCACGGTCGCCATCCTTAGCCGCAGCGACGATGGGAGCATCGATCGCACCGACTGGTATGACGTTGGCGGAGGCGAAGCGGGCTACATCGCACCTTACCCACCTGACCCGAACATCGTTTACGCCGCTGATTATCAGGGCAACATCACGCGCTTTGACAAGCACATCGGCCAGGTCAAGGAGATCACCGAGCAGCCCGAAATGTCAGACGGCCGCGGTGCGGCTAACCTGGAGCATCGCTTCCAGTGGACCGCTCCAGTAATGATTTCTCCGCACGACCCGAACACCCTCTATCACGGCGGCGAGCGCCTCTTCAAAACTACAGACGGCGGTGTGCATTGGGAGGCGATCAGTCCAGATTTAACGCGGAACGATAAGAGTAAGCAGCAGGCCTCTGGCGGCGATATCACGCTCGACGGCACTGGCACGGAGTTTTACGACACCATCTTTGCCCTCGCAGAGTCGCCGATCACTAAAGGTCTGCTATGGGTGGGCACCGACGACGGCTTGATCCAGTTGACCCGCGACGGCGGGAAGAACTGGGCCAACGTTACGCCGAAAGACTTGCCGGAATGGAGCCGCGTAAGCCAGGTCGAAGCCTCTCCGCACGATGCCGGCACCGCCTACATCGCAATCGATCGCCATCAGAACGACGACCTGCGCCCTTTCATCTACAAAACCAGCGACTACGGCAAGACTTGGACGAAGCTGACCAATGGCATCCCCGATAACGCATTCGTACGCGCCGTGCGCGAAGACCCCAAGAAGCGCGGCTTACTCTACGCAGCCACGGAAAATGGCGTCTTTGTTTCTTTCAACGACGGCGCCGATTGGCGCTCGCTGAAACTGAATTTGCCCACGACTCCAATCCACGATCTCGTTATCAAAAACGATGATCTGGTAGTGGCTACACACGGGCGCGCCTTCTGGGTTCTGGATGATGTCACGCCGCTGCGCCAGTTCAGCGACGAGATTGCTAAGAAAGATGTTCATCTTTACACTCCCGCAATCGCGTATCGCATGCAGGCGGGCGCAACAAGCGAACGCCATCCCTCGAAGCGGGTGGGACAGAATCCACCGGCTGGGGCTGTATTGTATTTCTATCTGAAAGACGCTCCGAAGGCGGGCACGGAAACCAAAATCGAAATCCTCGACGCCTCGGGAAAAACCGTTCGCAAGTATTCCAGCACCGAAGCGCAACTCCTCGACGAACCCGCTGATCCTGACGACAAGAAGCCGGAGAAAGAAATCAAACCCGAGGCGGGATTGAATCGCTTCGTTTGGGATTTGCGCTACGAAGAGGCGCATCGCCTTCCCGGATATTACCTCTGGGAATATGGCAACGGCGCCAAAGGCCCGGTGGCTGTGCCCGGTCTGTATCAAGTGCGGCTGACGGTAGGAAGTGAAAGTCAGGTTGCGCCTCTGGAACTGAAATTGGATCCGCGCGTCAACGTAAGCCCGGCCGACCTCGCGCAGCAATTCAACATGCTGATGCAGATTCACGAGGAGCTCAACCACGTTTACGACGCGGTGAATCAGATTCAGGATGTTCGCTCGCAGGTGGCAGGACTGAAACGCCGCCTGCCGGAGAACGCCAGCGCGAAAAACATCGCGTCTTCGGCCGACGATCTGGAGAAGAAGTTGGTTGCCGTGCGCAATCAGCTGGTAAATCTCACCATCAGCGCGAACGAAGATTCGCTGGCCTATCCTCCGCAGATCGACGCCAAGCTGGCGTTTCTTGCCCTGGGCGCGGGCAACGCGGACACCGCTCCCACCGAGGCCGAGCAACGCCAGTTCGAAAAGCTTAAGCGGCAAAGCGGGGAATTGCTCGGTCAGTGGGATGACCTGCAGCGCCGCGATCTGGCGGCGTTCCAGAAGCTGACTGCCGAGGGATCACTTTCGACGGTCGTGGTCCCACCCGCGGGTCGCGCAGCCGAAACCGAAAATAGCGACGCTCGCTAGAGTGCTTTGCTTAGAATCTGGCAAAGTCGTGACTTTTCTTTTGCCTGCGAAATCTAGCGGACGTCCGCGGTCAGCGGTCCGCGGTCCGAGGTCAGCGGTCCACTCCAACTCTAGTGAGTTACTCCCAGCTATTACTTCGGTGCCACCGAGATGGCACGGACGGGCCTTGTCCGCATGGCCTTGCACTGTTAACGTGCCGATAGTGATGCTGATCTCCCCTGTAATTGATGGCATTCGAGGGATGGGGGTGCGGGATGAAGCTCATGCATCTTTGTTATGCGGCTCTGGGATTTGCGGTGGCACGGTGGGTTTTCAAGCGACAGCCGGTAGTTGATCCGGTTTCGCGATTGCGCTGTTCCGGTCTGCTGTAGAACCTTGAAGTTTCTGTCCGGACCTAGGGTCTGAGCGCGCGTCCCGTTGCGCTTCCATTTCGTCAGCGCGCGCTCAGTTTCTAGCTCTGCCTCGGAAGTCCTAGCACTTTCGTTCCCGCAGGTTATCTGCGCTTTCGCCTCTGCTCTCACTACAATTCTTAACAGGATCGCTGCGCGCCACGTTGTTCCGGGTTTCGATCATGGCCGTGGGCATCCGTGTTGCCGCTTTGTGGCAGCAATCCCCAAAGTCTCCGAGCGCCGGTGAGTTCGTTTACGTCAGCCCGTCTGAAATTGGCCCTGGTTCTTATGGCGATGGTTGCTCTCGCCGCGCCTCCCTTTACCTCCGCCCAGGACGACGGCAGCGAAACTCCCTTGGGCGATGTTGCTCGCGACCTACGAAAAAAGGCTGTCACCCCGCAGCCAGCCCCCGAGGCAGTGATCGATAATGACAATCTCTCCAAGGTGATGGACGAAGCCGACAAGCGGCGCGCCTCTGGCTCTTCCATGGTGTTCTCGCTCGACCCAGGTGCGAAGACCTTCCACGTTTCTTCTCCCGACGTAAGTTGCAGTTTTTCTTTCACGGCAAAGACCAGCTCGTTGCTTGCGGATCCCTTGGACCTAGACGATCTTCCTCGCAGCGAACTAGCCAAGCTCAACGGACCCGCCACCATCGACGGGGACTCGCTGCAAGTGTCGATGCATAACGGAACCGGTTGGGAGTTGCGAGAGTTGGTGATAGGTCTCACTATCGTCAACCGTGCTGCGGCCTTAACCTCTTACGAAGGAGCCGCCTATTATGGCCAGGCGCGAATGCTTCCCGCTGTAGTGGGCTCCGCCGAACGCACGCAGGACCAGTCTCAAAAACAGCCTGATTCGACCGTGCTGCTACGAGTGAAAGGATTGGCCGCACCCTCCACTACCGCCATTTTTCGCACGGCTCTGAATTTCGCCTTGTTTCCGGACCAAGAATGGCACTGGGCAATTGTCAAAGCCAAAGGCATCCGGCCGAGGATAGAGTCAAGCGACCAGGCAGCCGCGCCAGCAAGCCACTGAAGATCAGGTGATCGGGCGATTGAGTCATCGGGTAATGGAAAACCTGTGGCCGCTGATTCATCAAACTTCTCTAACTCTACGTTTTTACAATTCCTCAATGGCCGGATCGCCGATCACTCGATGGAAGCTCTTCAATCACCCGATGACTCAATCGCCCGATCACCCGATACTCCTCAATCTGTTAAACTGACCTCAAATCCACAGCAAGGACGGTCTGATGAAATTTGGGGTTATCATCTTCCCGGGATCGAACTGCGATCATGACGCCTACTGGACCATCCAACATGTTGCCCGGCAGCCCGTAACATTCCTCTGGCATGAATCGCATGATCTGCAAAATTGCGACGCCGTTATCGTTCCCGGCGGATTCGCCTTCGGCGACTACTTGCGCACCGGCGCGATCGCGAAGTTCTCGCCGGTCATGGAATCGGTGCGAAAATTTGCCGATAGGGGCGGCCTGGTGTTGGGAATTTGCAATGGCTTTCAGATTCTCTGCGAAGCGGGCCTCTTGCCCGGCGCTCTCATGCGCAACACCGGACTGAAATATGTTTGCAAGCCGGTGCAAGTGCGGGTGGAAAACGCGTCTACTCCTTTTACCAACGCCTGCACAGAAGGCGAAGTGTTGACCATCCCCATCGGCCACATGGAAGGGAATTTCTTCTGCGATCCGCAAACTCTGGAGGAATTGCAGCGCGACAATCGCATTGTTTTTCGTTACGCAACGCCGACTGGCGAGACCTCGCTCGCTGCGAATCCCAACGGCTCGCTGGATAATATCGCCGGCATCTGCAACGCAGAGCGCAACGTGGTTGGCATGATGCCTCACCCCGAGCGTTCTGCCGAACCCGAACTCGGTGGCATCGATGGCATGAAGATTTTCCATTCCATGGTGGGCGCAATGGCTAGCCGGTAGAACGGCGTCACTATCTCTGCAAACATGATCCTGCGCTTGCAAAAATCCGTTTGATAAATTGGTCATTTCCTGCTAATGTCGGCGCGGAAGTGCTTCCCCGTTCGAACCCCACCGGAACTAAAACGTGCTACCAACGTTAGGCAGGAGTGTGTGCCATGAAGGCCAAGCAGATTCTGGACGCTTTTTCTCAAACGTTAATGCAGGATGACCGCATCTTAAGCCCCCGCGAGCGCGAGTTGCTGACCAGTCTTCTGCAAAATGCCAGGGCGGTTTCCCCAAATAATCTAGAAATCCAAAACGCGGTCAATACAGCGATTACTCGGTCTGTGGGAGAAACTGTGGCGCAACGTGCCTTCGCGTTACTGGGCGCGAGCATCGTCGATCAGATTCTTGCTGGGACCGCAATCCCAGGGGAAGCGGAAGAAAAGACAATTTCTTCCAAGGTGGTGGCGTTGCCTTCTCCGCAGCCTCCGGGAGGAACGCCAGATGTGCCGGTCTCGCCGCAGCCGCCCACCAGCACACCGCCCTCGCCACCGCAAGCGCCCGACCGTTCTCCGCAGCCCCCCGCTTCATCTCAACTGCCGCAAAATCTTCGAGCGGGAGGTACTCGACTGGAGGTGCAATCGAGATCCCGAGAAGGCACGGCCACTTTGGAGCCTACAGCCGTGGGCTCGCCGTACCTGGTTCTAGACGAGTTTCTCGCTCCTCAGGAACTCGAGGAACTTGTCGCTTACACGCTGCAGCACGAATCAGCGTTTCAGAACAGCGAGGTAATTTCGCCGAGCGGAGATCCAGGAATAGTCGATTACAGCCATCGCCGTTCTCAGGTGCTCATGGACCTGAGCAAACATGAGCAAATAATTCTGGAGCGAATTCGCGGCGTCCTGCCCACAGTGTTGGAGCAGCTTGGCATGGAAGAGTTTCCCGTCGCGCATTTCGAGGCACAGATCACGGCAAGCAATGACGGAGATTTCTTCGGCCTGCACAGCGATGATTCGCAAGCAACAATTGCTTCCCGACAACTTACCTTCGTTTATTTTTTCCATCGCGATCCCAGCCCGTTTGAAGGTGGGGAACTACGCATCTATGATGCGGCTGTCGATAGTCAAAGGCCCCGCAACGGCAGTCAGTCGCACAGCAGCCGCCAAACCGGCGCTTACCAAGCCCGCAGTTACCAGACAATCGTGCCCCAGCAAAACCAAATTGTGTTTTTTCCGTGCTCAGTCATGCACGAAATTACGCCAGTTTCATGCTCCTCACGTTCTTTCGCGGATAGTCGCTTCACCTTAAACGGATGGCTTCACCCGTAAAAGACGCAGCGTGGCTGGATTGGATCGCCAGTCTTCTCGGGACGGGACCGCGGCAGAACCAGACCGCGATGCTGCCCCGTGGGCAATTCCACTGTCTGCTCGATGAACTGCCGCTGCATTTGATTCCGCGGGAGGCTCTCGACTTGCCGGCTTCGCATGAGGACGAGCAGCCTCTATTCCTCAACCCACAATGCTCGATCTTGCCTCCCGGCCAAGTACCGGCGGAATTGGAATCCAAAGCAGATTTGCTGGCCGGTTTTAACTTTCAACTTCCCATCGCTTGGGTGCGCGACGAAGTTAAGGGGGGCCCGCTGCCGTTCTGGCTGGGGGCGCGGATGGAAGAGCAGTTATCGCATTTTCGTGGTGACGAACCCGCACCTTCCTCAATCCCTTCGAGAGCACGCCGAACGCTCGCAAACGCTGGAATTCTGCTTCGACTGCACGAGACTGAGCGGCGTCTCGAGCAGTGGTCAAAAACAGTTCAGAAATCCTCGATCCTGTTTCAAGAAAAAAATTACGCGCCCCTGCGCAACCTGCTCCACCCTTTTCACATCGCCGCCTTGCGCCGCTACTACCGCCATGCCATTCGGCGCGGAACCATCTCCTTGGGCGACGAACAAAGTTCGCGGCGATATGCGGCATACAACGAGCCCGTGGCAGGCTTCTTCCATCATCAACTCGCCAGCACGGTCGCCGCTGTCGTAGGAGAAGCAGTGAAGCCCTCTTATGTTTACCTGGCGTCTTATTTGAGCGGAGCCGCCTTGCCGAAGCACACTGACCGGCCGCAATGTGAGTTCAGCGTGACCCTGTGCCTGGATTTCTCTCCCGAACCTATCCTCGCGACTCCGTGGCCCATTCGGCTCGACACTCCCGAAGGTTCCGTTGCCGTATATCAAGCTTTAGGGGACGGTTTAATCTATCGCGGAACCGCTGTTCCGCATTATCGCGACCCCTTGCCGCCTGGCTATACTTCAACCTCGATCTTCTTCCATTACGTGCCTGCGGATTTCTCCGGCTCGCTGCAATAATCCGGCTGACTCTTGTCTGTGTTTAACGAAGTCCCGACGCCAGGTAAAGAACCGAAAACAGTTGGTAGTAGCTGTAGGCAAAGCGTGAGCCATCTCGATTCGAGATCACTGGCGCAATGCTGACCACCGCGGTTGTGGTCTCGGGCTGCAACTCTTGAATGAAAGTTTTCTGCCCCGTAGCCAAGTTTACTTTGTAAACCACGGCAGGAATTTCAGCGGCAATGAATCCAAGCAAAGCCGAGCCATTGTCAACCCACTGCAACGGACTAAATCCCTCCTCCAAATGCGGGATAACGTGTGGCGCACCCCCGTTCACCGAATACACGCCAAACACACCATGATCCTTGCCGAGAATCGATTGGCCGTCCGGGGAAACTAATCCGCCGGGAATTCCTTCCGGCGTTATCGGTACGGGCTTTTTTCCTCCCTCCACGTCCACGAGATAACATCGAACACCGTGCCCGGGTTCGCTGGCATTGATTGCAATCCGCTTTCCGTCTGCAAGAAAATGAGCCTTGCCGTTATTTAATTTGAGTCCGGGCGTGGGAATGGTTCGATGTTGGCCGGGGCCGATAGGAACCAGCTTCAGTTGGCCGAGACCGCCCGTAATGATCGAGATCGCCCACTTCCCGTCCGGAGAAAGGCCGCCGGCGCTGCCTTCGCCTAATTGCACGGGCGGAGTGCCGTCGATTTTGCGTATCGCGACCGCATACTCCGGCCCGGCGACTTCACTGGCGTCCTCGAACAAAATCGATTGACCGTCAGGAGAAATATCCTTGGGGATGCTCCAGTTGTGCCAGGAAAGGTCCACCGGTTTGCCGCCGCGTGCCACCGTCACCATGGCAAGGTTTTCCGCCTCTGTGCTGATCAGCACGCGGCCGTCCGGCGCGATATCCTGCAAAGTCAGGCCGCCCGGAACTTTCAGGATCGTTCGAATCTTCTTGCCTATCCCAACCGCAAGCAGCTTTTGATCCCCTCCTTGTTCGACAGCGGTAAACCATATCTCTTTTCCGCTAGGACTCCACGCCACTCCCATGGCCGACTCCCACTCTTGCGTCAATATATTCATGCGGCCAGCCAGGTCGATCACGCAAAGCGAGCCGCGATCGTCCCAGAGCGCGGGGTGATTTATAAAAGCAATCTTGTCGGCTTGGGGAGAAAAACGAATGTGGCTGATCCATCCGTCGCTTTCATAGATCGCATGACCAATGGGGTACTCAAGTCGATCACGGCCCTCGGTATGGTGGGCCACGGCCAGTTCGCCGTCCGGATCCCAATCCGCCCAGGCCACGTCGTTGAGTACCTCCCGCGGAGAGCCGCCGGCCAGCGGAGCGCGCGCCAGCGTGCCACCTTCGGTCTGCAAATGCGCTACGTGAGAGCCGTGCAGAGCCACGGCCAGTTCGCCGCTGCGAGAAATTGAAAGCAGGTTCGTGTCATCGAGGTTCAGAGGCTGGGCCAGAAGGGAATCCGCCACCGTGGAGAATAACTGCAGGGGTTTACCGTTCCACGCCGCACCATAAACGATCGAGCGATAGTCAGGTGCGAAGCGCGCAGAATAGATGGTTCCCTGATCAAAAGTGAGGCGACGATAAGTTGGCGCCGGAGTGCTCTGTCGCCACGGCACCGCCAGCAGCGCAACTACCGCCAGAAGTACAACGCCAGCAGCTATAGCCCAGGGCAAAGTCCTCGTTCGCGGCAGCGCGCGACGCCTCGGCGGGCCCGCTTGCTCCTCGGTGAGAGTTTCCAATGCGAAGGCCAAGTCGCGCGCCGATTGAAAACGGCTCTCCGGTTCCTTCTCCAGACAATGGCGCACGATTTGTTGGTAGGAGATCGGGACGCCAGCTTTTTCGAAATTGATCTCGGGGATGTCCTCGCGCAGCACTGCGGTAATCGTGTCCACCTCGGTGTCGCCTTCAAACGCTCGTTGGCCGGTTAGCATTTCGTAAAGAATTCCGCCCACGCTAAAGATGTCGCTGCGATGGTCGACAGATTTGGCTCGCAGTTGCTCCGGCGACATGTACGCGACCGTCCCGATCACGGCACCAACCTTCGTGACCGTGGTCAACTCCTCCACCGTGCGCTCGCCCTCTTCCGACACCGTTTGCAGTTTGGCCACTCCGAAATCGAGAATTTTGACGCGGCCGTCCATGGTAACAAATAAATTTTCCGGTTTCAGATCGCGATGAACAATGCGCCGCTGATGCGCCGCGATCAGACCGCGTACGATTTGCAGCGCGTAGTCGGCGGCAAGGCGAACCGGCAGCATCCCTTCCTTCAGCCGCTTGCGCAGCGTTGTGCCCTCAAGTAATTCGCAAACGATGTAAGGAGACCCTTCGTCGAAGCCGACGTCGTAGATCGCGACGATGTTCGGATGATTGAGTGAGGCGGCCGCGCGCGCTTCCAGTTCGAAGCGCCGGAGGTGATCGGGGTTTTCGTTGGAAGCCGGCCGAATTAACTTGAGCGCGACGTCCCGGCCCAGCCGTTCATCGCGCGCCCGAAAAACCTCGCCCATGGCCCCCGAGCCTATCTTTTCCAGAACCCGGTAATGCCCTATGACTCGCTCGGCCATGCACTCCCCGGTGGAATGTTATGGGCGCACTTCCACCCAGTCAACAGAGAAGTTGTCTATGGCGTCAATCAAATTAGTGTTCAATTCTGGACACTGCGGGCGTGACCCTTGTCCGCTCGGGAGGTTCAGCATCGTGCTATAATTTTTCGTCTGCATCTTGTTCGGGGCAGCCAGTGATTTCCTCGGGCGAATCCTGTTTCCATCAAGATCGCGCGTCAATTACTGTTAAACAAGAGGTCTAGCTATGTCCGGCCATTCCAAGTGGGCCACAATCAAGCACAAAAAGGGCGCGCTTGACGCCAAGCGCGGAAAGATTTTTACCCGCCTCATTAAGGAAATCAGCATTGCCGCGAAGAATGGCGGCGGCGATCCTGATTCCAACCCGCGCCTGCGCGGCGCCATCGTCGCCGCTAAGGCCGAGAACATGCCTGCCGATAACATCAAGCGCGCCATACAGCGCGGCACCGGCGAACTGCCCGGTGCCACCTACGAAGAATTTTCTCTTGAGGGCTACGGCCCGGGCGGAGCCGCGGTTCTGCTCGATATCAATACCGACAACCGCAACCGCACCGTCAGCGAGATTCGCCACTGCTTCGGCAAGAACGGCGGCAACATGGCTGAGGCCGGCGCGGTTTCCTGGATGTTCCACAAGAAGGGCGACATTGTGATTCCTAAGAGCGCCGCGAAAGAAGACGACTTGATGAATATCGTTCTCGAAGCAGGCGGCGAAGATCTTAACGATGACGGCGAAAATTGGGAGATCCTCACCGAACCCTCTGCATTTGAAGCTGTGCTCGAAGCCGTGAAGAAAGCTGGCATTGAGCCAGCGTCATCCAGCGTGGCCATGATTCCGCAAAACTACATAAAACTGGAAGGCCAGGCGGCCAACACCATGATCCGCCTCATGGAGGCGCTGGAAGATCAGGATGACGTGCAGAACGTGCACTCCAATTTCGATATTGATCAAAAGCTGTTAGAAGAAGTTGTGGGATAGTGCCACTGCAATAACTTGCTTGAGTATTGAGTTCGACGCTATTAAGGATGGCCGCCTTCTGGGGAGAAGGCGGCCTTTTTTCTAAGGTGTCGCCTGTACTTACGGATAAGTTTTCAACAACAGAGTGGAAAATTCTGTGGAAAAGCAGCGCAGTATCTTTGTAACTCATGCAGAGAAAGACGCTTCAGCATTTTGCACCGGAGCGAGTGCGAGCAGCATCGCGACTTCGGGTCGAACGTGAGATGGTCAGCTCAACTCGCCGGGATCGGTGCAATCAGAGATAGCCATCTTGAAACTCAGACTCGACAAATTGCTGGTTGATCGCGGGCTTGCTGCTTCGCGCGAACGCGCTCAAGCGCTGATCATAGCCGGCAAAGTTTTAGTTGATGAACAGAAGATCGATAAAGCAGGGGCGCAAGTTGTCGCAGACGCACCGGTCCGGCTGCTCGGCCAAGATCTGAAATACGTCAGCCGCGGCGGTCTCAAACTTGAGCGCGCGCTCGAACATTGGCAGATCGACGTCCAAGGAAAACTTTGCCTCGATGTAGGCGCTTCCACCGGCGGCTTCACCGATTGCTTTCTGCAGCGCGGCGCAAGCCGCGTGGTTGCCATCGATACCGGCTACGCACAGATGGATTTCAAACTGCGCCAGGATACTCGAGTTCAACTGCTGGAAAAAACTAACGCCCGTTACCTGACCCGAGGGAGTTTTGACGGCAACATTGACGTGGTTGCCATGGACGTGTCGTTTATTTCAGCTACCCTGGTTCTACCGTCGGTAGTGAGCGCGGCTTTTCCCGAGTCTCACGAGGAGCGCCTGGGCCGGCAGATAATCGTTCTAGTCAAGCCGCAATTCGAGGCGGGAAGAGAGTTTGTAGGCAAAGGAGGCATCGTCCGGGACGAGTCCGCGCACTTGGCATCGGTGGAAAAAGTTAAGAATAAATTGCTCCAACTTAATTGCCACAGCACAGATGTCATCGAATCACCGATCCTCGGCGCGGAAGGGAATCGCGAATTCCTTCTTCGCGCCCTGTTTTAAGCTGTTTTGCCCGTAGCGCCCAGCACGAGGATCGGGCTTCTCCATTCGAATTCTGTACAATCATTTCGTTCGACTTTTCTATCCTTATGGCAACTTCGTCTAACTCTCCGCCCACGAAAGTGGCGGCGATCATGTCGCGTCCAGCACGGGCAGAGGTTGCGGGCACCGTTCCCGAACTACTGGCCTGGCTGCAACTGCACGGTTACCGCGTCATCGTTGACCCCGAGACTGCCAAGTATTCCAATGGCCAGCAGCAGATGCCGCGCGCGCAAATGGCCTCGGAGCCTTTGGATCTCGTAGTGGTTCTGGGAGGCGACGGCACTCTACTCTCGGCGGTCCGCGCCACTGCCGCCATCGACGTACCCCTGCTCGGCGTGAACCTGGGCTCGCTCGGCTTCCTGACCGACGTCCCGCTATCGTCGCTTTTTCCCATGCTCGATCAGATCGCGCAGGGCCACGCCCCAGTACAACAGCGTGTCCTGATGCATTGCGATCTGATGCGCGGCGAGCAGGTCCTGGGAAGCTATCTGGCTTTCAATGACGTGGTGGTGAACAAAACCGCACTTGCCCGGCTGAATAATTATGATCTTTTTGTCGACAAAGTTTTTGTCTCCAGCTACCGCGCCGACGGAATGATCGTGGCCACGCCCACGGGTTCGACCGCCTATTCGCTCTCTGCCGGCGGTCCCGTGCTCATGCCGACGGTGAACGCTTTTGTGATCACACCGGTCGCGCCTCACATGCTAACCCACCGCCCCCTGGTCGTCCCTGATTCAGCCCGGGTAGAAGTCGTGCTGCGCAGCTTCGAAGAACTAGCCTATCTCAGCATGGACGGCCAACCCGGCCTCGATCTGCAGGATGGCGACCGCGTCGTCTGCCGCAAGTCCGAGCACAAAGTCTGCCTCTTCCGCAACGAGACCGACTTCTTCAAAGTCCTCCGCACCAAACTCAAGTGGGGAGAGAGATAGCCCACTAGTGAACACCCGATTTTGGGTGGCGCAGCGCTTTCAGCGCTGCGATCTGAACGCCCGATGATTGGCGGCTTTAAGCCGCTGCGGAACGGCTAGTAAGTCCTTTAAGCCGTTCTACAATTCCGCCGCCAACATTTCTCGAACTCTCTCCCGACGCCGAATCACCTTCACAGACTTTTTGCTAACTAAGACTTCCGCAGCCCGCGGACGCGTATTGTAATTCGAGGCTAGCGCCATTCCATAAGCCCCGGCGTCCAGGATTGCAAGCAAGTCCGCCTCTTCCGCCCGCGGCAACTCCCGATCCCTCGCAAAGAAATCTCCCGACTCGCATACTGGACCCACCACATCTAGGATCTCTGTTCTATTCGCTACGCTCGGCCCATCCGCACGAATCACGGGAACGATCTCGTGATAAGCCGCATACAGCGCAGGTCGCATCAGGTCGTTCATCGCCGCGTCCACGATGAGAAACCGCTTGCCATCGTTTTCTTTTCGATAGATCACCGATGTAAGCAATGCGCCCGCCGGCCCCACGATCGACCGCCCCGGCTCCAGCAGCAAATGCACTTTCAAAGTGCGCAAAGGCTGTGTCACTGCGCGCGCATAACGCGCGACGGAGTTCGCGAAATCCCCTCCCAGGTCCTGATAAGCGATACCCAACCCCCCGCCCACGTCAACGTAGTCGATTGTATGTCCGTCCGCGCGCAAGTCGCGCACCAGGTCGGCGACACGCGAAACCGCCTCGCCAAACGGCGCCACGTCCCGAATCTGCGAGCCAATATGGACGCTGACCCCGGCGACGTTCAGGTAGCTCGAACTTGCTGCCTTATCGTAGAGTTCCCGCGCCGCGCTAAACGGCACGCCAAATTTATGCTTTCTTAATCCTGTAGAAATGTGCGGATGGGTGTCCGCCGCTACGTCGGGATTCACTCGCAGCGCCACGCGAGCCGTTGTATGCAGGCGAGCAGCGCAGGCCGCCAACTCGCGCAGTTCGGATGCACTCTCGACGTTGAAGAGCAGTATCCTGGCCCGCAAGGCCGCCATCATTTCGTCGCGCGTTTTTCCGACACCAGAGAATACGACTCTCCGCCCCGCGCGCCGGTCGGCGATGATCACTCGTTCCAGTTCTCCACCCGAAACAACATCGAAGCCGCATCCGTCGCGCGCCAGCAGCCGCAGAATATTTACATTCGAATTGGCCTTAACCGAGTAACAAATTGTATGAGGAACACCGCGAAAAGCCTTGTCAAAAGCCGTCAAGCGGTCGCGTATCGCGCGCACCGAGTAAACGTAGAGAGGCGTTCCATAGCGCTCGGCGAGCTGAGTAAGAGGAATATCTTCACAGTGCAAGATAATATTCTTATCAGGGCGGGCGCTTTTTCGGGATTCGCGAAACGAAAACCCCGGCGGACGTTCCCACTGCGTGAGTTCGCTATGCCCCTTCATTTTCGCCTGGAGGAAGCAGGCGCGCCCTCTTTCACGCTATCCTTTACCTTGATCGCGAGCACAGTCTGGTCGTCGAAGGCTTCGACCCCGGCAGAGTGTTCGGCCGCTGCTTTAAATAGGGTATCGACCACGCAATCTGCGGAACTAGCGGTACACCCCGCGATCAGTTTCTCCACCCGTCCCCGGCCAAAGAGTTCGCCCTTGCGATTGCGCGCATCAAGAATGCCGTCGCTGAAAAATACAAACATATCTCCCGGCTTCATCTTGAAGCGAAACTCATCGTAATCAGCGTCGTCGAAAAGCCCGAGCGGCAAGCCCGTGGCCTCGATCACTTGATTCTTGCCGTCATGCACATAGACCGGCCGAGGCAAACCGGAATTGGAAACCAGCAGGGTTCGATGTTCATCATCCCATAGCGCATAAATGAGCGATACGAATTGCGCCTCAATGCGCCGCTCTGCCAAGGACATATTCACCGCTTTGAGCATCTCAGCGGGACCGGGCTCGATCGGCGCGTGCGAACGCAGAATTCCGCTGACCAGAGCCGCGTAAATCGCGGCCGGCGCGCCTTTTCCACTGACGTCGCCTATCGCAATTCCCAGCCGCGAAAGGGAGTAGGGAATGAAATCATAAAGATCGCCGCCGATGGCCCGTGCTGGTACAAATTTCGCAGCAACTTCCAGATGAGCCTGCTTCGGCAGAGTTTGCGGAAGCAGGCGCATCTGCAACTCCCGTGCCAGCGCCAGATCCCGTTCCAGACGCCTCTCCTGCCGTGCGATTTCTTCGTACAGGCGCGCATTTTCGATGGCGATGGCAACCTGCGCCGCCAGGGTCATCATGGTGCGCCGATGGTCATCGGTAAAAAAACCTCGGCGCGTGTGTTCCAGATCGAGCACGCCGATGACTTTATCTTTGTAAATCAGCGGCACCGCCAGTTCCGAGCGCGTCTCCGGGTTGCCCTCGACGTAGCGCGGATCTTTGCTCACATCCGGAACCAGGATCGCCTCTTTGCTCTGCGCCGCATGCCCCACCAGCCCGCGTCCCAGCGGAACTTCATGTTTCAAATGGATATTCTCGTGGAAGCGTAAAGAAAATCGGTGCTGCAGTTTCTCGCCAGAAGAATCCAGCAACAGAATGCTGAACATCTGGTAGTCGATCAGCTGCCGCAGCAGTTCCGCGACACGGCTCAAGAGTTCATCCAAATTTAAAATCGACGACAACTCGCGCGCAATTTCGTTGAGCAGCACCAGAATGCGCGCCTGGCGTGTGGTCCGAGTGTACAGCTGAGCGTTTTCGATTCCGCTGGCGATTCGCGATGCCAACAGCGTCAACAGCCGCTTGTGCTCTTCGTTGAAGTAACCTGAACCCCGTGCCTCCAGATCCATCACGCCGATCACGCGGTTCTTCACGGTCAGAGGAACGGCCAACTCCGAGCGCACATTGGGCACGGCCGGAATATATTGCGGATCTTTGGTGACATCATCCACCAGCACGGCTTGCCGCGATTGTGCTGCCAGTCCGGTGACTCCTTCGCCCACCTTCACCCGAGCCCGTTCGGCGAACTCGGGCGGATACCCCACCTGAAAGCGGAAGCGCAGCTCCTGCGTCTTCTCATTCAGCAGCAAAATCGCGAAGATTTCATAGTCAATAACTTTGCTCACCACCTCCGCGACCCGGCGCAGAGTCGTATCCAGGTCGAGTGAAGTCGACATCACATCCGCGACTTCAAGCAGAAGCGGCTCAACATAGAACTGATTTTCGGGCTTGCTCAGAACGGACCCCATTTATTTTTCTATGATAGCAGCCGTACTTTCGCAGCTAGTACCTGGTACCCAGTACCTGGTATCAAGACCGTGGCATTTCAGAAGCGGCATGCGCGGTCACCGGCTTCGCAGATTGTTTTGCTGGGTACTCGGTACTCGGTACTGGGTACTGCACATTCACTCCCGCGGCACCACGCAAACGTCCGGCAGATTTCTATAGCGCTCGGCATAATCAAGGCCATAGCCCACGACAAATTCATCGGGAATGGTAAAGCCGATGTAATCGCCGTACAGCGGTAGCTTGCGCCGCGAAGGCTTATCGAGCAGCGCGGCAATCTTCAGCTTTTTGGGCTGATGCGCCAGTAGAAGCTTCTTCAGGTATGTCAGAGTCAATCCCGTATCAAGGATATCTTCCACGACAATCACATTCTTGTCGCGCATCGATTGATCCACATCTTTCGTCAGCTTCACTTCGCCCGTGGAGTCCCAACCGGTCTTTAGCTCCTGGGTGGGGCTCGGCCGGTTGCCATAACTCGAGACGCCTATGAAATCGAACGTGGCATCGAGCGTGACCTGTCGTGCCAGGTCCGCCAGGAAAATCGCCGAGCCCTTCAGCACGCCCACAAAGATTACCGGCTCTCCCGCGAAGTCACGGGAAATCTCCGCCCCCATTTCCGTCACTCGTTTCGCGATCACGTCCCGCGAAATCAGCACCTTGAGTTCTGTCATGGCGTTTCATATTAAACTAAAGTGGCTGCCCCTGTTGGAGTCCCCGCTCCGGCTCGAAGCGAGGGGCAAGCCATTGGAGTTCCCATGAATCTCAAAGGCATTGAACTTACCTGGCTGGGACACGCGACCTTCAGAATCGTCACGCCTTCAGGCCAGACCGTGATTATCGATCCCTGGATCATGAACAACCCGATGTGCCCGGCGTCCGAGAAAAAGGTAAAGAGAGTCGATACGCTGCTGGTCACGCACGGCCACGGCGACCACATCGGAGACGCCGTCGAAGTCATCAAGCAGCACAATCCGCAAGTCGTCGGCATGCCCGAAATGTGCGGCTGGCTGGAGAAAAAAGGCGCCAGGAAGACCTCCATGATGAACAAAGGCGGCACGCAAAAGGTTGGCGACATCAAAGTCACCATGGTGCACGCCGATCACTCCTGCGGCATTCAGGATGGCGACCAGATAGTCTACGGCGGCGAGGCCTGCGGCTACGTCGTCGAATTCGACAATAGCCTGAAGATCTATCATGCCGGAGACACAAACGTCTTCGGCGATATGAGGATCATCCGCGAGCTCTACGCGCCCGAAATCGTAATGCTGCCCATCGGCGATCACTTCACGATGGGCCCGCGCGAGGCCGCCTACGCCTGCAATCTCCTGAAACCGCGAATCGTCATTCCCATGCACTTCGGCACATTCCCCGTGCTGACGGGAACGCCCGCTGAATTACAGAAACTAGTTCCAGACGTCGAAATCTTTGCCATGAAACCAGGCGAAACCGTCACCAATTTGGATTCGCAGAAGACAGCAAGCCTGGCATCATAAGCAAACCGATTTGCTATTCTCTACTCATCCATTCAATTTGCGAGGGAAACAAGTGCCCCAAAGTAAGCCGAAGAAGGAAACCAAACCTAACTGGCGTCATTTCAACCTGGTCACCGCCGGGCCGGTCGATGACTATCTCTACGCCATGCTTCCCAAGCGAGATGCCGTCCTCACCGAGATGGAGGACTACGCGGCCAAGCACAACATCCCCATCGTAGGCCCCGCAGTGGCTCGCGTTCTGCAGCAACTGGCGCTGATGATCAACGCCCATACAGTTTTCGAACTTGGCTCCGCCATTGGATATTCGACCATCTGGTGGGCCCGCGCAGTCGGTGACAAAGGTCGCGTGACCTACACTGATGGCGACGCGAAAAACGCCGAGCGCGCCCGCGGATACTTCGACCGTGCCGGCGTTTCCAAGCAAATTACTCTACACACGGGCGATGCGCTCGAAGTGCTCTCCGAGCAGAAGCAGCAATTCGACGTAATTTTCAATGACGTCGATAAAGAAGATTACCCGCGCGTCCTGCGCCTGGTTCCGCAACGGTTGCGCAAAGGCGGCCTGTTCATCACCGACAACGTTCTGTGGAGTGGACGAGTAGCGGAGAAAAACCCCCAAGAGTCACGCACCAAGGCGATTCTCGAGTTCAATCGCCTGCTCTACGATTCCCCGGACTTCTACACGACCATCCTGCCTATTCGCGATGGCCTGGCAGTCGCAATTAAGCTCTAGGAGCACTATGTGCATGCGGTCTTGAACAAGGAATCATGAAACTCTCGCCATGGAAAACTCTTTTCCACGAACTGATTGACAGGAATCCAGCGTGAGCGATGAGGCAGAATCCGAAAAGCTCGCACTGGCCGACGTTTGGGAGGCTATCAGGAGGGCTGAGAAGAACCTGCCCGGGCAAGCCGCTCCTAAAGAGGGGGACGATCCAAGGTGGCAGGCGATAATAAAGATCGAAGATTTCATCAAGGAAGAACCCGACGCAATTTGGCCATTCATATCGCGCTGGGGCAGCAGCACCGACGAGGATCTTCGCGCTGCAGTCGCCACGTGTTTACTTGAGCACCTCCTCCAACACCACTTCGCCCGCTTCTTTCCGCCAGTAGAGGAGGCTGCCAGAAAAGATCCACTGTTCGCGAAGACATTTCTAGTCTGTTCGAAGTTCGGGCAGGCCGCTGAATCAGGCAACGCCGAACGCTTCCAAGCACTGCGGGCGGAATGCATCAAGAGTGATCGAGAAAAATAACTGATCGATGGAAAGAACTCAGATCGACTTCACCGGAATCGCCAGCAAGTCCTCCACAAGCCCCACTTCCTTCTGCAGAAAAGGTTCGGCGTAAGTCACGCCGCCGAGCATTCCATAGAAGCGCGCCATCGATTCCACGCGCGCACGAATTTCGTCGTGAGCAGGGAAGAGGTCCTTGCCAGCCTCCTGATCGCTGAACTGCGAAGTGTAAGCCAGGATGGAAGCGAATTTGCCTTCGAATTGTGCGCTGATATCAACCACAAAAGTCGGCCGCACATCGTAATAAAGCGTAGCGTAAAGAATCTTGAAAGGACGATGCGGCGCAAGCCCAGTAGCGCCGGTTTCCCGCCGGCTGTCGGGGGCGGAGGTCTGAGGTCCGAGGTCCGACGTCCGCGGGTTGAAAGGCGGCAACTGAGAGCCGAGAGTTAGCTTCGCCAGCCCCGCCAGAAAGCAAGCCTCATACCCTAGCACAGAGCAAGTGTAGTGATCCGGATGCCGTCCCTTCCAGTAAGGCAGGATCACCACCCTCGGCCGAGTTTCGCGGATCACGCTTGCCACCTTCAGCCGATTCTCCCAGGTATTTTCCACGCGCCCGTCAGGAA
This sequence comes from uncultured Acidobacteriaceae bacterium, assembly GCA_963789875.1. Classification (GTDB taxonomy): domain Bacteria; phylum Acidobacteriota; class Terriglobia; order Terriglobales; family Acidobacteriaceae; genus Sulfotelmatobacter. Next base: position 1,207,673 of record CAWBMI010000006.1, read on the forward strand.
TATCCAGCGCCCGGCGCCAACTCACGCCGAGAATCTTGGCGCCAGCCGCTGCCTCGCGCGCGCGATCTTCCGCGCTGCCCCGCGTTCCCATCTCACCCTGCGTCAGGTCGAGAATGCCGGTCCGCTGTCCGCGCTGCGCCGCTTTTAGCAACGTGCCGCCGCAAGTCTGTTCCACATCGTCGCGGTGCGCAGCGATTGCGAGAATGTCGAGATCGAGCGAAGGCCGGGGCATATCCGTCATCAGTCCAGATTGCCCTGTTCCAGCACCACGTTCTCGCGCACGATCAGGCGATTCGCAGCCATCTCTTTCAGCGTAGGCAGCACGCGGCTTACGTGCTCATCGGTATCCACAAAAACGATGATTACAGGCAGCTTTCCGCCGGCCTCGACCAGACGCGAAGTTTCCACGCGCTGCCGCCCTAGAAATCCTGCAACCGCGTGAATCGCAGTCGCGGCGTAGACGTTTTCTTTGCGCAGGTAATTGAGAATTTCCACATGCAGCGGCCGGCGTCGGCACTGATCGGAGTCGTTCAGGTAGATGGTTACTTGGACTGCCATCGCACTTGGCATTCTACTCGCTGGCCTTCCATTCATGCCTCAAGATGCCGTATAACTCCGAATCAATGAACTTATCCCACTTCACATAATGCTCGCGCTGGCAGCTTTCGTAGCGCATTCCCAGCTTTCTCAAAATAGTTCCTGATGCCGGATTGAGCTTGAAATGCGAAGCAAAGATACGGTGCAACCTGAGATCTTCGAAGCCGTACCGGAGCAGCTCACGCGCCGCCTCGGTGGCGTAACCGTTGCCCCAACTCGCCACCCCCAGCCAGTAGCCCAGTTCGGCATGTTTGTGCGGTTCGTCAACAGTGAGTCCAATCCCACCGATCTGCCGCCCATCCTCGCGCAGCGTGATGGCCAGCCAATGTCGGTGGGGTTCGCGCAGCAAGACGAGAAAGTCTTTCCCATCCTGCTCGGTGTAAGGATGCGAGATGCGAAGCGTGGTAGCTGCTACTTCCCGCGTACCGATCAACGGCAGCAGTTCCGCAATGTCAGCTTCACTGTAGGGACGCAGTCTCAGGCGTGGAGTTTCCAGAACAGGCGTTGCCCTCATGCTACACTGCCCTCGCCAAAGCCATTCCTGCCAGCGCTCCGCCAAGGCACAGTATGTTGTTACCGAGAATGTTGGCCAGCATTAATCCCCACTGACCCTGCTCGAAGTAAGCCATGGTTTCGAAGGCGTAGCTGGAGAAAGTAGTAAACGAGCCGCAGAAGCCAATCACCACCAGCAGCCGCCAGCGGGCATCCACCAGCACGCGCTCCGTCGTCCAGACCAGAAAGAAGCCGACTATGATGCTACCCGCGACGTTGATGAAGAGCGTTCCGTACGGAAAGGCGGAACCAAATTCTCTGGCTGCGAGCCTGCTCAATAGGTAGCGCAGGTTGGCGCCGAGAATAGCGGCCATGGAAATAGCGAGAAAGTCCTTCACGATGGAGTTCTCCCTACAAATCGCTGGATTTTGTAGGAGTCATCAGCCTCGAACCAACAGCCACCGCAGGCGGTTATGGCGAACTCCATCGCCGTAATTCTCTTTTACCACACTTGCGAGCTTCGCATTTTAGCTGAAGCACCAGCCGTGTCAGAAGCCCATTTCGGGAAACTTTCCGTAAAAAATTGTAACGACAAACACATTCTTGTTTACCAAGATTCTTTCGTTACTAAGATTGTTCTGCCTCTCATTGCCGGCAAGATCCGGGGCCCCTCGTTAGCAGAGAAACCAGCATCGAGAACGCCAAATCCCACCGCAAAGGAGCACAAAATGGCTACGTCGTTTCCAGAAATGCAGAACGGTCTCTACAACTTTATGATGCAGGCGCTCGGGCTAACCGACGCCAACAACTTCCAGCTAATCCAGCCTGCGGTTTCTTTTCCATCTCCGCAAACCACTGACGCGACGGTCTGGAACTGGATGAACCAGATTCCCCCACTTGCCCTGATCCAGAGCGGCAGCGGAGGAGATCAATTCTTCAGCGACTATGCAGCGGTAATGAGTGCGCTGGTACCGTCTGTGTCCATCAACTTCGCCAGCGATATCGGGCCCGCTGCGAATACTGCCTGGAACACTTACCTCACTCAACTGGTGCCGCTGCCCGCGGTGACTCAACTGCCCAGCATATTTCTTACCTGGGCATTAACGCACGGCTACGCCGCAGTCGCAGACAAAGGCTCCTCGGATCTCTCCGCGATGCTCCTTGATCCCATCCTTCGCGCACAACTCTCACTGCAGCCGTACCTGAACATTCCCGGGGTTAACCAGGGAATTCCGCCGAACTGGAGCCTCGGCTACGCGCAGCTGGTGATCCAACTCGCCAACGCGCCGAATGCAACTCTCATTTCGGCGAACGTACAATCGAACACTGACGTTAGCAAATCCTGGGCCTCGCAAAGCTCCTCCAATTCGTTCCTCTGGTGGGGCGGCAGCGAATCGAGCAGCAACAGTTCCATCAGCTCCAACTTCGCAGCCCAAGCCGTCAGCGTGAACGTTTCCTTTGACCACGCCTTGAGTCTCCCGGCCGTGCCCGGCGCCTGGTACGATTCTGGAGCTCTTGGACTGGCTTACTCGAGCCAAAACACCGCGCCCTGGAATCCAAACTCGGCAATCACCTGGCCGAAGACCTTCGGACCGAGTGGCAACATGCAGCGCTTCTGCGGCAGCCTGATTCTGGTTTCCGGCATGAAGGTCGTAGTCACCAGTTCCTACGTCTTCTCTTCCAGCGAACAGACCGCCGTGAACAAAAACTCGAGCTACGGGCTGTGGCCGTTCTACGGCAGCAGCAGCAGTTCCACCACAACCAGTCACCAGTTCATCGGAGCCGGCCAACTTCAGATTACTGTCAGTAGTCCAGCAAACGTACCGACTCTCGTGGGCATGGCGGTAATTCCGGTAGCGCAGTATCTGGGACCGGCAGTAGCAGGAAGAGCCAAGTTCCTGAAGCTGGCCAGCGCAATCTCCAGAGCCGCATAAGGCGGCTGGAGAAAGCTCAGCTGTCCGGGAAGTGGCGTAACGTGTTCGCGTAACGATGTTTCCTACGGCGAGCGGTGGCGCAGGCAATGCACTCGCCCTGCGCCATCCCTCGCCCAATTTAGCAATTGGAGAATTCAGTAATTGAGTACCCGCCACGAGTGGTCGCCCCTCTGCTTGAAATTACTCAATTCCTAAATTACCCAATTACTCAATTCGCCTCAGCTCACTTCTTCCGCTCCACCAAATACCGTGCCAATTCCTTCAGCGTCTCGGCCCGAGCGCCGAAGCCGTCTAACTCTCTGAAACCGGCGCAAACGAGAGCATCCGCTTTGCGCAGCGACTCTTCAATCCCGAACAGCGCCGGATACGTTACCTTCTGCGCTGCAGTATCTTTGCCCGCAGTCTTGCCCAGCTGCTCAGAGGTCTGCGTTACGTCCAGCACGTCATCCACGATCTGAAAAGCTAACCCAACGGCTTGCCCGAACGCCCGCAGCCGCCTCACTTCGTCGTCGTTCGCTCCGCCGTAAAGCCCTCCACTCACCAGGCTCGCAGTAATCAGCGCGGCGGTTTTCGCTCGGTGGATATACTCCAGCATCTCCGCCGTCGGCCGGGTATGTTCAGCTTCAAGGTCGACCACCTGACCGCCGATCATGCCATCCACCGTGCCCGTTCCGCGCGCGATCTCTTCGATAATGCGCACCCGCGCCTCCGCCGGGCACTCCAGACGCGCCAGCACCTCATAAGCCTGCGTCTGCAACGCGTCTCCGGCAAGAATGGCAATGGCTTCGCCGAAAACCTTATGGCAAGTAGGGCGACCCCGCCGCAGATCATCGTTATCCAGCGCCGGCAGATCGTCGTGGATCAAAGAATAGGTATGCAGCATCTCCAGCGCTGCGCCTAGTTCCTCGATCTTCGCGGGCAGAGATGATGACCCGGCGATCATGCGCCCGGCCTCCATGCACAACACGGGCCGCAACCGCTTCCCGCCGGCAAACACGCTGTGCCGCATCGCTTTGTGAATGGATACGGGAGGCCGGCTCTCCGATGGAATCAAACGGTCGAGAGCCGCATCGGTGCGCGCCCGCCCTTGCTCAAGAGTTTCCTGCAGCATTGCGCAGCGAGTATAACAAGGCGCGTCCCACAAAAGCACAGGTGGCCGATGAGGTGCGGAGGGCTAAAGAAAAACGAGGACGCGTTGCGCGTCCTCGCTATACCAAAAGTCTTGATGAACCTCAGGCGGCGCCGTGAGCCATTGCCATACTCCGCAGAGCCGAGGCCACCACATTCTGCGCGTCATCGGCGGGACAGAAATCGCTGGCCCCCGCATCCATGGCAGCGATCCACAACTCGTCGTCGGGCACCCGGTGAGTACAGACGATCGGCAGCGTTGGAAAATCCTGGCGCAGGTTCCGAACATCGCTGAGCCGCGAGTATTCCACGTCAAGAATCACCACTTCCGGGGAATGCTTGCTGACCCGGTCGCGCAACTCCGCCCCGGAGTTCGTCAAGAGCACGGAATTAAAGTGAGGGGAAAGCTTACCGGCTAGAGACTTGGCAACCCTGGGGTCGGCTTCAAGAACAACGACGCTGGAGCCCATAGATCCTCCCGAACCGACTTAACGGCGGACTAGGGCTGCGGGGAAGGGTTCGGAACCACTACTCCACAGACATTACCAAAACGCCTTTCACAGATTGGCCGCCTACCGGTTGGCAGACGCTCTTTCCGTCGAAGGCTCAAACGGCTCGGCCTGAAGCTTCCCGTTTTTCTTCAGCAAGATCTCCACCTTGCCTTCGGCCTGCTCCAACTCTTTGCGGCACGCGGAGGACAAAGTCATTCCTTCCTCAAACAGAGTTAGAGACGTTTCCAGTGGAACGTCCCCCTTCTCCAGTTCTTGCACGATCTTTTCCAGTCGCTGAAGGCACTCTTCAAACTTGGCCAACGGTCTCGCTCCTTCTCTACTTTAATGCTCCGATTTCCTCGCGATGTCCAGTCTTATTTTGTAAAACTTAAAGAACGCAGCCCTTCATGCACTCACAACGGGAAAATTATGCCGTCGCGGAACCGCTGCTTCCTAGTGCCTCGAGCACATCCACGGCCAGATTATAGCGACCCTGCGGCGCGCTTATCTGCGCTCCCTGCACCGAATGCCGCACCGCCAGCAGCATCTCGCGCGCAATCGCCACTCCCTCGGCCCTCGCCGCTTCCGGCGTCTGCGCTCGGGCCATGCGCTCCAGAATCGAATCCGGCACCGACACTCGAAGTTCGTTCTTCATGAACTCGGCGTTGCGCGCGCTCACCAGCGGCCAGATTCCCGCCACCACCGGAATCCGGCAATGCTCGATGCGCCGCAGAAAGTTCTCCAGCAGCCGTATATCAAACACCGGCTGCGTCACCGCATATTCCGCTCCGGCCTTCACCTTGTACTCGAATCTTCGAATCTCCTCATCCAGATCGGTGAGGCCCGGATTCGCACCCACTCCAATCACAAACCCCGTGCCCGCTCCGATCGGGTTCCCACCGATATCCAATCCGCGATTCAGATTGTGAACAATATTTACCAGCCCGATCGCATCCACATCGAACACCGCCGTCGCATCGGGATAATTCCCCATCTTCGGCGGATCGCCCGTAATGCAGATCAGGTTCTTGATGCCCACCGCCGCCGCTCCCAGCAAATCACTCTGAATGCACAAAACATTCCGATCCCTGCAGGTATAGTGCAGAATGGCGTCGATCCCGGCATCCCGCTGCACCAGCAGCGACAGCGCCTGATTGCTCATGCGCGCCGAGGCCCGCGGGCTATCGGGAATATTTACCGCATCCACGCCCACCGACTTCAGAAATCGCGTTCCCTCCACCTCTTTACTGATGTCGGTCCCCTTCGGAGGCACCACTTCGACCATGGTGACAAATTCTCCGCGGGCCAGCTTCGCACCCAACGCCGAGCGCTCTGCCAAGGCCTGCGCCGGAACCGCCGTCGGAGCAGCGCTAGCGGCCACCTGCGTGGTAGCGGCGCGTCCCCGAGCCTCGCCTACGCGCAAAGCCGACTTCATTACGCGGATATGATCCGGCGTAGTGCCGCAGCATCCGCCTACGATTCGCACGCCTGCGGCGACAAACTTGCGCGCATAACTCGCCATATACTCCGGCGAGCATAAATAGATGTTTCTGCCTTCGACCGACCGCGGAATTCCTGCGTTCGGTTGCGCGGCCAGCGGCAGGGACGTCGCCGCTCGCACCCGCTCAATGGCATCCAGCATGGCCACCGGTCCCACGCTGCAGTTGCACCCAATTACGTCCGCGCCCCACTCTTCCAGGCGAGGCGTAAAAGTCTGCGGATCGGAGCCGTCCAGGCAGTTGCCGTCTTCATCAATCGTCACCTGCACAATCAGCGGCAACTTGGCTCCCACATCCTGCGCCGCCAGCATCGCTTGATGAAGTTCCTCAAGGTAGCCGAAGGTCTCAAACATCAGCAGATCCACGCCGCCTTCCACCAGCGCTGCAATCTGCTCCCGAAAGGCCTGCCGCGCCTCTTCGAACGAAGTTTTCCCGAGAGGCTCAATTCTGGTTCCGAGCGGGCCAACCGATCCCGCCACCCACACATCGAAACTTTTAGCGGCCTCGTGGGCCAGCCGCGCTCCGATACGATTAATTTCCGGACCCTTATCGGCCAAACTATGGCGCGCCAGGCGAAAGGAGTTGGCCCCGAAAGTATTGGTTTCAATAATATCGGCCCCCGCCTGCAGATACTCGTGATGGACGCCCCGAATCAGGTCAGGTTGCGATAAATTCAGCTCGTCGTAACAGCGGTTAATGAAGACGCCTTTAGCGTAAAGCAACGTCCCCATCGCGCCGTCGCACAGTGCGGGGGACTGCTTGATTCGAGCAAGAAAATTACCTGGCATATCGTTTCAGAATACAGGATGTCGAAGTACTCTCAGAAAGTACTCTTAGGATATAGGATGAGATGAAGATCGTGCCTCGCGGATGCTCACGAAAGGCATCGCCGGATAAAACTGGACTGAGCGGCTCTGCTATAATCCGCTATTTCGCACCTAAATCTCCGTTTTTCCTGCAGTTAGGAGCTCGACGTTTGAAGAATGCCGCTCTCTTGTTGGTCGCACTTGGGCTCACCAGTTTCAGTTTCGTCGCGTGTAGCAGTAGTGGAACGACTAGGCTCACCACGCGCATCCTGGCTTCGCAAAGCGTCTCCGGTCCTGCGGCCGCCGCGGGCCTGGTGGTGGTGAACGGTAAGTTAGACACTCGATTCGGTGAGATCCAGGCGGGCACCTCTCCAGGCCTCATGGCCATCAATCCCAACCGCACAACGCTCTTGGCCTTCGACGCCAGCACCAATAACGTTGAAGTCGTCAACACAAAAACCCAGGCGCTTACCGGAGGCATTCTGTTACCCGGCCCGACCACCAGCATGGTTGCCCTTGCCACCGGCAGCGGTTATGCAGCCGTGCCCACCGCTCCCATCAATGGATCTCCTCTCGGAGCTGTCGAGGTTTTGAACCTTACCTCCGGCGGCCTCTCTGCCACCATCAACGTCCCCAATGCGCAGACTGTGGTCGCGAGTCCCGACGGAACCAAGGTTTTGGTCTTCGCCAATGACTCCGATGCAGTCACCGTAGTCTCTCCGCTGCTGGTCAATACCGGCAATCCATACGTGACCACGGTGCCCGGTTTCGACCGCCCTGCCTACGCCGTCTTCACTCCCGACAGCACCACGGCCTATGTGCTCAACTGCGGCCCCGAATGCGGAGGCTCCAAAGCCAGCGTGCAAGCTCTGAATCTCGCTGCCCTCACTTTAGGAACTCCGGGTCCGGTCGAGGCTGCGACCATCGGCCTGATCAACGGCTCAACGCTGTACGTAGTCGGAAATTCTCCCACCAACCAGTCCTGCGCCGGACAAACCACTGCCGCCACCACCTGCGGACGCCTCAACATCGTCGATCTCACCACCATGACCGTCACGGGCGGCGCGGTTATCACCGACGGCTATCACAACCGCATCGACCTCAGCAACAACGGCCAACTCTTCATCGGATCGCACACCTGCACCAACATCGGCAACGTCAACGAACCCACCGGCGAAGTCCGCGGCTGCCTAACCATCTTCAACACCGTGAACTCAGCGGTAGTGATCCCGCCGGTAAACGGCGACGTCACCGGATTCCAGAGCCTCACTACCCGCGACGTAGAATACGTAGCCGAAGGCGGCATCCTGCGCGTCTACGACACCACCATCGACAGCCTGCTCCTGAACAGCTACATCACCACCGGCATCATCAACATCACCGGCCAAATCATCGACGTAAAAGCCATCGACTTCTTCTGAAGGCACTCAACTCTTTGTCATTCCGAGCGGGCGAAGTCCGCGAGGAACCCGTTTCCCGCCAGCGTCATCGATTTTTTTCGTTCGCAAGGAAGGCCAGCCGATTTTAGAAAAGTGAATTCAAGGAATTGGGGCCAGTCTCGTCTGTATGAATGCATAAGTGAAATGAAGAGGGGTTCTGCGAGCGGCTACGATGCTGAGGCCGGCGAGGAAAGCGCCGACTCAGAAAGCTCACTCGGAGAACCCTATGAATGCCCTTCACTATATCGGATTCGACGTACACAAGAAAACCATCAGTTTCTGTGTCAAGACCGCCGCGGGCGAGATCGTGGAAGAAGGCGTCGTGCCGGCGCGACGTGCGGAATTGCGGCGATGGGCCTCGGCGCGGCCGCAACCCTGGCGGGGAGCGATGGAAGCGACCTTGTTCAGCGGCTGGATCTACGACACGCTGAAGCCCTATGGCGAGCAGTTGGAGATGGCGCATCCGGCCAAAATGAAAGCCATCAGCGCGGGCAAGAAGAAGAGCGACAGCATCGACGCTCGCACCATTGCCGACCTGGTGCGTTGCAATCTGTTGCCCGCTTGCTATGTGGCGGCTCCGCGCATCCGCGAGTTGCGGCGCCTGTTGCGCTACCGCAGCCTGGTGGTGAGCGAAGCGGTGCGCATGAAGAACAAAATGGCCGGACTACTCATGGAGACCGGCGCCCTCTACGTGAAGGAGAAGTTACACCGCAAGAAATACTTCGCCAGCCTGCTGGAAGAACTCGAAGAGGTGCCGGAATCGGTGATCGACCTGCTGCGCTTGAGCCGCGGTGCGCTGGAGATGTTCGAGAGCACTCAGAAGCGTCTGGTCCGCGAGTTGCTCGCCGATCCCGAGCTGACGCAACGCGTGGAACGGTTGATGACCATTCCCGCCGTCGGAGAAATTACCGCTCTGACCTGGGCCCTGGAGGTGGGCGATCCGCAGCGCTTCCACTCCGGCTCCGACGCCATGAGTTACTGCGGACTGACCGCCGCCTTGAAGTCCTCGGCGGGCAAGCAGCAACGCGGACCGATCTCCAAACAGCGCAACCGCTGGCTGCAAACCACGCTCATCGAAGCGGCCAAGCTGGCCCCGCGATGGAATCCGCAACTGGCCGCGCTGCATGCCCGCGAGTTGGAGCGCGGACATCGCAACCGCGCCACCCTGGCCGTGGCCCGCAAACTCGTCACCTATCTGCTGGCCGTCGACAAAAGCGGCCAGGCCTTCCAATCGCGCGTGCCGTTGGAAGGGCCAACACAAAAGGCTGCCTAAGAAGGAAAAATCTTGAACTCAGCGGCGATCCACCGGCCGTTCCTCGCCAACTCGGGGACTGGGCAGAGGAGTTGCCACTCCCGATGCTCCTTACCGTCTGTATCGAGGCCGGCCGGTCAACCCTAACTCATACTTCGTGGACCGGGCTCGCCCCCGTTTCCCGCAAATGGATGTCTGGCCAAGCTGCCGCTTTGGTCGCTAACCAGGATCGCACGCCGTTCGCCAACTTTTCCGCCCCGCTTCCGCTTCGAGACTCCACTCTTCCAAGCGTCAGGAGACCTCCGTCTCCTCTTGACTTTTACTTATCATGGATGTCCCTGGTTTCCCTCACTGGCTGGCGAACTCTACGAATCGCAAAGCAGTTGGACGCAGGCCCGTGATATGTATCAGAAGGCGCTGTCCATCAAGCCCGACGATCCGCTGGCCTCGAATAATCTAGCCTACGTGATCCTGCAGCAGGGCGGCAACGTGGATGTGGCTTTATCGATGGCGCAGACGGCGCGGCGCGGTATGCCCAATTCTTCGAATGCGGCCGATACTCTGGGCTGGGCCTATTTTCAGAAGGGCGTCTATCAGTCATCGATTGATATGTTTCAGGAGTCGCTGCGGCTCAGCGAAAAGTCAGGCGCAGCCGAAGATCCCACGGTGCACTACCACCTCGGCCTCGCCTACGAGAAAGCAAACCAGCCGAAACTGGCGCGTCAGCAACTGGAGCGGGCGCTAAAGATCAGTCCCAACTTCGACGACGCGCGCAAAGCGCTGTCGGAGCTGCGTGGGTAGCTCGGGCGCGTGAATAAATTTCGGGCGACCGTCCTTGGGCGGCTCTGGGTTGAGCCGTCGCGGCTCGAAATTTGGTATACCCCACTACCCCATCCCTACCCTCCGATTAGAATCATCGGGTTAGCAATGGAATTCCCCGCAAAATACCTTTTTCAAAGAAGTTAAGTATCAAAATACGTCGAACACAGGAGTTAGGGCGGGACGGCTTGCTTTGAATCGGACCGTCACGTCCTGGATAATCATCGCTGATTGGAATCGAGCGGGCAAGGTTAGATGTCACATTCGCACAGTGAAAAAACGTACGCTTATTCCGACCGCTTGAAAACTGCCACCGATACGCTCGCCGCATTGCTATTTCCCTCGAAGTAGCTTTGTGCCTTTTGCCACGCATTGAAGGCGACTACACGCCCGAGCAGCCGGCCGGCAAAGTCGGCGGCGCGGAAGTGGATGCCGCCGTGCGGCGCGACATTCCGGCTTCGTTTGCGGCATTAGTAAAGGTGTCCCAATCTAGGGTGACGGGATTTGCAGGCGTGACCCCCGACTCGATCTTTGAGCTGCCCGCGGCAAGCTTGACCTCGTCGCCGAAATGATCGCTGCCCGTCCAGAGTTCGAGAATTCTCGCGGCGGCGGCGCTGTACGTGCTGTGGCCGGAGACGTAGTCCGGAAACGGAGGCGTGGGGAAAGTTGCCTTCTGATACGGAAGCCACTGCGAGCCGTCCATCTCTACTGTGCCCTTACCCGGACCACCCCAGGTGCGGATGGTCTTGCCGCGAAATAGAAATGGGATGGCCGTCACGGGGCGAACCGAATCGTAGGCGCGTTTGGCGTCCCATGCGGCGATGCCCGCGTCGAACATGGCGTTACTGAGGACGAAAAACATTTTCACATCGTCGTCTAACGAGTGATGATTGCGCTCGGAAACCCACTGCGCGAAGAGTGCCCAGTGGCCGGGCGGCTGCTCGCTGTTGGGGCCGTCGTTCCAGTATTCGGCGATCATTTTCTGTTTGTCGGTAAGACCCGCGCTGATGGCGACGAGTTCTTCGGCTTGCTCCTGATACTCCTTTGATCCGTAAGTCGCGGGGCCGAAGCCGCTAATCAGCGAACGAAATTCGTCTCCTTTGGACATGGCGAATGGTGTTACGTCGCACCACTGCGCGCCGACGAAGCGTTGCGCCATCAGGTCGCCGGTGGAGTTCACGTACGTGAGCGGCTGCCAGTGATCGGGATCAGACGGCGCGGCGCGCGCCGGGACGGGGCTGGGAGTGTTTACGGGAACGTAGCCAGTCCAATCAGAGTATGCGCCTTGCGCGAGATCGCCCAACTGGTTGGCTTTGTCGTGATGGCGGTATTCGAGAACGGCGGCGCAGGCCACGTTGCCGATTCCGGTGGGCGTCTCGATGTCGGTGGAGTTGTTGTTCGGGTCGTAGCCGAGCTGCTTCATCAGCGGGATGTAGACCGAATTGGTGTCGACGGGAAGCACGTCTACTAGTGCGCGATAGGCGGCATAGCTGATGGCTTTCTCTTTGTTGGCTAACGTACGCTCGGACGCGGGACGGCGGAGCGCGCCGCCCAGCTGAGTGCCGACCGCGCGCTCATCGTAGGCTGCCCAAGCGTCGTACATGCAGGTGTGGACAATAGCTAGCGCCCGCGCGACCATTGGAGCGCCGAGCTTGGCATCACGGATGCCTTGGAGAGTGGCGGAGTTCCACTTCGGATCCAACGCCGGATCGCGCAGCGCGTTGGACCTGCCACACGCTAACAAAACCACGCCCAGCACTGCGAAATTCCAGATGCGCATGCGATTTTGGCCTCCCTCTTCGCGAAAGGGCGACGGCTCAAGACGCGGCCTTAGCGTTCATTGACTCGGTGGAGACTCGCAAGGGCCGATAGTGCCATTCCCCTCGTTTCCGGATCGCTTGATTTTGAGGCTTCGATCAATGCATCTACAGCATCGTTCGTCTTCAATTGCGCAAGAGCGCCGATCATCAGTGATACAAATTCCCGCCTCTTCATTGCCTCAGCCAAGTAGGGAATGGCCACGGGATCTTTAACGATTGAGAGTGCCTTCGCCGCAACCAGCGATCCTGCGAAGGACTCCGAGCCATTGACGCGGGCCAGCAGTCCCGAGCACGCGGCCTTAAGCGCGTCGTTATCTCTCGGCTCAACGCGCAGCGAGAGTTTGGCGCTGACCCTCGACGGGAAACCCCGCAAAACGACGTCTATTTGATACAGACCCTGCTCCCCAAAGCTAAACCATTCGTCCGCGACGACGGATATGGTCCTTTCTGTGCCCGGATCAACGTGAACCGCGTTGCTAAACTTCATTCCTTCTTGCGGCACCTCGGGGGACCGTTCCCAAGCGTGGCCACTTGGATCCACAACCTTCACCCAGACGTTCCTCCAATCGTAACCTGGGTCGAAGTCCAGGCTTGTCGACGGTGGACTCTGAAATCTGATATCCAGGATGACCGGTTCATGCTCGGTGACAATGCTTTTCTCGAGTGCGATGTTCACCTCGTCTGGTGGGGGGGAGCTCTGCGCAATGGCACCAACTCCGAGAAACAGGGAGACAACAGCGACGATTTGAGAAAGTTGGCGTTTCGCTTGTAACACAGTCCCTCCGATAACTCACTTTGGCCCCGCGGCTCAGGGCAGCGTGTATGTAGATGTTACACTCGTGTCGCTGGCTGAAACCGTTGCAACCCAGTTCCCGCCTGATTGCGCTACGGACCTCGTAATCGTATCTGTGTATATAGTGGTCCACGAGCCTCCGCTACAAGAGTATTGAATGAACTGCGTGGCGGTGAAGGAGTTGGCTACATAAGGTTTAACAAAACTTAGGTTGCTTACGTAGTTGGTGTCTTCAGATGTACCGCCCGTAGCTGACGAAGGCGCTGTAATCGAGGGGTTTGGGTACGTGGATCCTCCTCCGCCCCCGGCCCACGGGGGGCTCGAAGGAACGTAGGGGTTGCTGCTACCGGGATAGGTCACATTTTCCCGCATTGAGCAGTTTGACAAGTCGTTAAGGTTCCCATCGCTCGACGTCCACGCATAAAATCTAAATATCCCCAATACTCCGGTGCCAGCGTTTTCGGCGCTCGTAAGGTGGAAATTGACCGGAACGGGTTGGATGACCGGGAGAGATGTTGAACCTACGGTGATGGGTTGTCCACCGTCGGGATTTGAAATCGTTGCTGTGATTGTGGCCGTGCCACCGACATCCCCTTGACAACGACGGCGGTGGTCTTCGTAAAGGTTCCCGTTGGGCTGACTATGGCGGCGGGGCTCGTGATTGAGAGTGAAATAGGAAGTGCGTTCGATGTGGGTGAAACCGTCGGCGGTTGTTGTGGCGGTCTGCCCGACTAGGACAGAGGAAATGGGCGAAAAAGTTACTGTCGGCTTCGGCACTACTATGCCCGGGCCGTTGCCCGTGAATTGCTCCTCGGGACATGGAGCGGTGTCGCCGGTTGGGCAGTCGAACTTGTCGTATTCCGGCTCCTGTCCGGTGGTCGCGTAAGCGGTGAATGAGCCCGAAGTCACGCCCGCCGCGGTTCCGGGAGCATTCACGGTGGCGATTCCCGCATTGCTGCTTCTCCAGGTGGAGGAGTTGCTGACGTTCACATACGTGCCGCTGTTGTTCAGCAAGGAGTACGTCACCGTGGTCGCGGAGCCAACCGGTATGCTTCCGTCCAGGAAATCGAATTCGTCAACGCCAAGATAACCGTTACAAGTGATGCACTGTCCAGCGCATGTCGCCTTGCGGACGTTGTAAGTGCCGGCGGCCATGGCGACCAGAATATGCTCCTGCTCGGCCTGGGAACCAAAACCGGGGACATCCATGATAAGTAAAAGTCAAGAGGAGACGGAGGTCTCCTGACGCTTGGAAGAGTGGAGTCTCGAAGCGGAAGCGGGGCGGAAAAGTTGGCGAACGGCGTGCGATCCTGGTTAGCGACCAAAGCGGCAGCTTGGCCAGACATCCATTTGCGGGAAACGGGGGCGAGCCCGGTCCACGAAGTATGAGTTAGGGTTGACCGGCCGGCCTCGATACAGACGGTAAGGAGCATCGGGAGTGGCAACTCCTCTGCCCAGTCCCCGAGTTGGCGAGGAACGGCCGGTGGATCGCCGCTGAGTTCAAGATTTTTCCTTCTTAGGCAGCCTTTTGTGTTGGCCCTTCCAACGGCACGCGCGATTGGGAGGCCTGGCCGCTTTTGTCGACGGCCAGCAGATAGGTGACGAGTTTGCGGGCCACGGCCAGGGTGGCGCGGTTGCGATGTCCGCGCTCCAACTCGCGGGCATGCAGCGCGGCCAGTTGCGGATTCCATCGCGGGGCCAGCTTGGCCGCTTCGATGAGCGTGGTTTGCAGCCAGCGGTTGCGCTGTTTGGAGATCGGTCCGCGTTGCTGCTTGCCCGCCGAGGACTTCAAGGCGGCGGTCAGTCCGCAGTAACTCATGGCGTCGGAGCCGGAGTGGAAGCGCTGCGGATCGCCCACCTCCAGGGCCCAGGTCAGAGCGGTAATTTCTCCGACGGCGGGAATGGTCATCAACCGTTCCACGCGTTGCGTCAGCTCGGGATCGGCGAGCAACTCGCGGACCAGACGCTTCTGAGTGCTCTCGAACATCTCCAGCGCACCGCGGCTCAAGCGCAGCAGGTCGATCACCGATTCCGGCACCTCTTCGAGTTCTTCCAGCAGGCTGGCGAAGTATTTCTTGCGGTGTAACTTCTCCTTCACGTAGAGGGCGCCGGTCTCCATGAGTAGTCCGGCCATTTTGTTCTTCATGCGCACCGCTTCGCTCACCACCAGGCTGCGGTAGCGCAACAGGCGCCGCAACTCGCGGATGCGCGGAGCCGCCACATAGCAAGCGGGCAACAGATTGCAACGCACCAGGTCGGCAATGGTGCGAGCGTCGATGCTGTCGCTCTTCTTCTTGCCCGCGCTGATGGCTTTCATTTTGGCCGGATGCGCCATCTCCAACTGCTCGCCATAGGGCTTCAGCGTGTCGTAGATCCAGCCGCTGAACAAGGTCGCTTCCATCGCTCCCCGCCAGGGTTGCGGCCGCGCCGAGGCCCATCGCCGCAATTCCGCACGTCGCGCCGGCACGACGCCTTCTTCCACGATCTCGCCCGCGGCGGTCTTGACACAGAAACTGATGGTTTTCTTGTGTACGTCGAATCCGATATAGTGAAGGGCATTCATAGGGTTCTCCGAGTGAGCTTTCTGAGTCGGCGCTTTCCTCGCCGGCCTCAGCATCGTAGCCGCTCGCAGAACCCCTCTTCATTTCACTTATGCATTCATACAGACGGGACTGACCCCCATTTTGGCCGCCAGCGGTTCATCGAGAAATCGGGAACATCCCCTCTGTCCCCGATTTATCCCGGTTGATCGTCAGACTTGAGTAAGGGCCGGGTGACCCATTTCTCGCGCACTGTGCGAGAAGTGGGCTCACGGAGATTCTCCTGCGGAGATACGCAGGACCCTGTCCCGCTCCCCAGGTCCTCGAATTCCCTTGACTCCACCCCCCACCCCTGCAACCCTATCTCTATACGCATTAGCTCTTTGACAATCGAATAGCATCAAGTTAAGTCATTTGCTTGTAATATTTTGCGGCTAAGCCGCCTGTTATTAATATTTTAGGCGGACCACAGCGGACCGGGGTCAACGTAACTAGCTGATTCCAAGATAATTTAAGTGGATCGATCCGTTAATTTTTTTCACTCCAGATCAGGCGTGAATGAAAGAAAGAAAGAGAGAGGCTACCTCGCACTCTCTAACACCAGCCGATGCGCCCGGCTACCTTCCACCGCCGCCGAACTGAAAGGCAACACAAAGGTCGACCCCTGATACCAGGCCTGCCACTGATCCATATAGTAGGGACTCAAGAAGTTCCCGCCCTGCCCGGTCACGGTATTCAAAGTGGATTGGTCCAGATCGGCCAGGTTCGCCGTAAAGCGCTCCGAAGGCCCATGATGCCGGGTCACGGCCTTCACCGTATATCCGCTGCCCGATTGCTCGTGGACCCCGGGCGCTGTCCAGCGCCCAACCAGGGGAATCTTCCCCAGCACCGGATGCTCAATATCAAGCGCATTCACTTTCCCCCAATGCCACGAAGCCAACTCCACTGGCGCCTCGGGATTGTTCACAGCAGATTCCACGGCGGCGGTCAACAGTTCATCGTAGTTCGGATACTTCTCCGGCAGCCAGCGCTTGGGCTGATGCAAGATCACATTCTGCAGCCACACCGACCGCATCTCCCAGGCATAACTCTTCCAGCTTAGAGTCGACTGTTGCAGCGCTTCATCGGACGGAGCCGCCCCCAGTCGAGGCTCGAGCAACAACCGCGTCAACTCCCGCGCCGAACGCACCGCAATCGTAGGCGCGGCCGAAGACGCCTCCATGCGCCCATCCCAGTTCCGCATCAGGTCTGCGGCCTGCTTGGCCCGCGCCGAAGGCTTCGCCTCGTGATCGACTGCATAGACAAAGCGCTCAGCCGCAAACAAATCATTCTCCGAGTGCACATCATTTTCCAGCGCCAGCATGTCGGAGGGGGCAAACTTTCTCCCCGATTCCAGCACGTGATAAATGCGCTCCGTGCGCCACGGCGCCTCCCACTCCGCACTGATCGCATACGGATAATCATCCGGCGTGATGCGCCCATTCGCCGTACCGATCACTCCCGAGGGTGGGTTGTAAATGCTAGGCAGCTTCTCGAACGGAACATAGCCAATCCACTCATGCGCATCGTCGGCGCCGCTAACCGGCAAACTGCCGTCGCCGGCGGGGCGAATCGGAACCTTGCCCGTCGCCTGGTAACCGATATTGCCATCAACGTCGGCATACACCACGTTCTGCCCCGGCGCATCGAGTTGCGAGAAGGCCTTGCGAAAGTCCTCCCAGTTCTGCGCCGCATTCACATCGAAGAACGGCATGTGCAGCCCGTCGTAAAGCGTCCAGCGCAGCGCAATCTGCCGGGTTTCGCCCGGCACCAGTTCGGTCATAATCGGCCCATGCCGCGTGATCGTCACATTGAGCGTCACGTCCGGTTCGCCCTTGATATGAATCACTTCGCTGCGATGCTCGGGCTGCTGCCACCCCTGCGGCGTTTGGTAAGCACCCTGCGCGTTGAAGTTCTCAATGAACCCATCGGTCACTGTCGGTCCGACATTCGTAAATCCCCAGGCAATGCGCTGGTTGTGGCCAACGATCACACTCGGCATACCGGGAAGCGTAACTCCCGCCACATCCAAAGAACCGGCTTTCAAATGCGCCTCGTACCACAGGTTCGGCATCTGGTGCCCGAGGTGCATATCATCCGACAAGAGCGGCTTGCCGGTGACGGTATGCGCTCCCGAGACTACCCAGTCGTTCGATCCGTTTACGGCCTCAGGAGCGTGCTGCGTCCAGATCGCTGCTCCGCCGTTTCGCTGCGTGACCGAGTTGTCGGGCCCATCGTCATCATCCTCATCATCGGAATCGCTGGCATTATCCGGCTGGGTCACATCTTCTTTCATCACGGTCGGCGGACGATCATGCCACGATCGATTTACATACAGATCAGCCGTCAGCTCCGGCCCCACCTTTGCCAGGATTTTCTCCCGCGCCAGCGTGTCCCCGAAAGAGTAGTAGTTCAGATCTTTCACCATCGAGTTGGCAATCACCAGAGAATCTTCGGTCTGCCACGGCTTCGGGCGATATCGCAGGATGTAAAACTCAATGGGAAGACTATGCGTATGACTGTCGATGTAAGCGTTCACTCCGCGCGCGTACGCCTCGTGGTAGGAAAGATCCCGCGCACTCGCCATCTGCAATGACTTCCGAGCCGCCGCCCGAAGTCCCAGAATGCGCTGCTCGCGATCAATTTTCAACGTGCCTTTGCCTAATATCTCGGACAACTCACCCGAGCCAAAGCGCCGCATCACATCCATCTGCCACAGCCGGTCCTGCGCCGTGACGTAGCCCTGGGCGAAAAACAAATCTTCGGGAGTAGCGGCTTGAATGGTGGGAACGCCATGCCCGTCGCGAGTCACGGTGACCGCCGCCGACAAGCCCTGGACGCGTAGATGCCCGTCCAGTTGAGGCAACGCGGAACGCGCAACGAAGTAGGCGTAAGCGATAAGCCCGGCGATCAGCAGAAAAATGATCAGCACCAGCCACAGAAGGATACTCCACCAACTATACCGAGCGGAGACGGGAGCGCTGGTCGCGGGCAGCGTACTCATAGGCCTCGATTCTAGCAGCCACTAGGGAAGCCAAACCTGAAAGATGTACGGGACGACTCGGGAAAACAAATGGGGACAGCGGCCTCGTCGATCCAAGCACAGCGATGTTCAGAGGAGGGCACTGATTCGCGGGACCGAGGCAACTCAAACCACTCCTTTCCCCAATCGCAAATTTCCATCCCACTCCATACACTCCCATGCTATCCTCGCTGCCTGTTCAGCCATGCCCGACTCGCGCCCCCTAACCTTTCTCTGCATCACGACCTACGAAAAGGGACAGGAATTCATGCGCGAGTGCAAACGCCAGGGCCATCTTGTCATCCTGCTCACCGCTGAAAAACTGCGCGACGCCGACTGGCCCCGCGAAAGCCTTGACGACACCTTCTACCTTCCCAACGACATCGCCTTAAACGACATCGTCGCTGCCGTAACTCACCTCGCGCGAACCAAGAAGATCGACCGCATCGTCGCCCTCGACGAGTACGACATGGAGACCGCCGCCACGCTCCGCGAACATCTGCGCGTCGAAGGCATGGGCCTGACCACGATGCGCTACTTCCGCGACAAACTTGCCATGCGCATGAAGGCCCTCGATCGCGGCGTGCGCGTTCCAGATTTTGTCCCCGTCTTCAACCACGACGACATCCGCTATTACCTCGATCACGTCCCCGGCCCCTGGGTGCTGAAGCCGCGCCAGGAAGCCTCCGCCATCGGCATCAAGAAACTGAATGCCGCTGAAGAGTTGTGGCCCCTGCTTGATCAGTTAGGAGACAAGCAGTCGTCGTATCTGCTGGAGAGATTCGTTCCCGGCGAGGTTTATCACGTAGACTCGGTAGTCTCGGAAAACGAAGTAGTTTTCTCGAACGTAAGCAAATACGGTAAGCCACCGATGAACGTAGCCCAGGGCGGAGGAGTTTTCACAACGTTCACGGTGCCCCGCGAAAGCGCAGAAGACGCATGCTTGCGCCAGATCAACCGCGACCTGATTGCGGCCTTGGCCTGGTGCGCGGCGTGGCCCACGCCGAATTCATCCAAGCCCACGCCGACGGAAATTTCTATTTCCTCGAATGCGCCGCGCGAGTAGGCGGAGCCTACATCAACGAAATGGTCGAGGCCGCCACGGGAATCAATCTGTGGCGAGAGTGGGCCCGCATAGAAATCGCCGGCGGCGATGGAAACTACAAGCTTCCCCCAACTCGCGAAGAATACGCCGGAGTGATTCTGTCACTGGCTCGTCAGGAAAGCCCCGACACGTCGGGATACAACGACCCGAAGTTTACATCAGAATCAGGAAGCACCATCACGCAGGGCTGATCCTGCGCTCTACAGGTCAGCAGCGAGTTCACAAGTTGCTGGAAAATTACGCGCGCGGTTCGCGGAAGAGTTCACAGCGGTAGAACCGCCGCGGGAGAAGCCAACGGCATAGGAGACGCGTTCCTAATTCTTTAGGGCAGCAAAGAGCGAACTGAAGTCATAGGTAATTCCAAAATTCCCGCCTACTTTCGACGCTTTTATAAGATCGGTGCGGTTAGAGAAGGTCAGTGCTAGGGGGATGCTGAAATTAGAATTCTTCATGCTCAGGGTGATCTTGCCCTGACCAATATGGATCGGGCCGGTCGTATTCAGGAGTTCTGACGCACTGCCAGGTAAAGGAATGGAGGTGCCCGGCGCAAGATCAGTGGACGGGAGCGTCAAGAGGCTTTTGGCGACCATGTACTGGAAATAGTACCCGCCACTTGCGGCCGCCTGTATTTTCGACGCCGCAGAGGTAGCTGTGTAGTCGAGCTGGAAGGCCGCCTGTGCACTGCGAAACCGCGATGTCGTACTTCCCAAAAGGCTATCGTATATGGTGGCGCTGGCGTTTGCAGTCACCTGCAGCACCTTATCGTTGCAAGCGTCCCGTCGATAGCTATAGATAGCCTTGAAGTCCGATTGGTCGGGCTGGCTGGCTAAACGGTTGTAATCGTATTGGAAGGATAGGGTCCACTTGTTGAGCACAGCTTGCAGGGCCGTATCGCGAGCACCATGATAGGCATTCTCCGCAGACGCGTAGCTCTTGAAGGCGGCTGTGCTCGGGGCGTTTTCGTCGATGATCTTCGCGATTGCAATCTCCAAGTTCTGCAGAATCTCGTTTACTTTGGGTTCGGTATCGTTGAGTGCCGTGTTCGTGAGGTCGGCGATAGCACCCTCAATTGCCTTTTCGTACTCCGGGTTGGACTCGATAGAGGCTATCAGCTCGTTAAACGCGGAAGCGTAAGTTTTTGTGACTGAAAGATATCTCGAAGACTGATAGGCTTTAGCTAAATCGGGCAGCTGGACATTCTTCTTCCGCGCGTGGAGGTCTACTCGCGCCGAAACACCGGTGAACGCCGGCTCGTTGCCGCCTACGAGGCTGGCAAGCGCAGCCTGTGCGGCGATACTATTAGAGGATGTGTTGGCTTGGGCGACATCGTATGTCGTCATGACTGTCAGTCCGCTAAGAAGCTTTCGACCAAAGCTGCAATCCGATTCGATCACGGCGCAGGGCTTAACAGCACCGGCGCTTAGGAAGTTTGCCGCCTGCGCGGAATTGATAGTGACCGTGGCAACATTGCCGCTCGTGGTTCGTTGAATTGAACCGCTCTACTAGAGCGACGCCCACCAAAGCGCCGACACCTTTGGTGACTAGCGAAGTGGTGCCGACGGAGTTGTCCGAGGCCCCGACCTGCTTGTCCTGACGCGCCTGTTGAACATAGGTAAGGAGACTTTGGGCCATTTGCTCTAACTGGGCCGTCGAAAACTGCGGAGGGTGAGAAAGGATATAGCCTTGGACCAAGGGCAGGTTACACGGGCGACTGACGCCGAGAGCCAGCTTTAGCTTCGCGTTGTTTGCAGTGTCCGCGAGGTTTGATGTTTTAAAAAGCTCGGGGTCGTGACAGCGGCCATATATGGTCGAGGGATCTTGGGCAGCTGCCAAGGCCGCCAGAAAAGCGAACAGGAAAAGAAAAAGCAGCTTTCTCTTCATAGGCCCTTAATCTCCAGCCCTTCAGGTGCAAGCGACGGTGTGTAGGTGAACGCGTCGAGGACTTGGTTACAACCGTTCGTGACTTCTGTTATGGAGATTCGGTCGCCCATTACCGTACTCTCAGTGACAAGTGTGAGGACTTTGACGCCTGACACAATGGTGAACTTCCAGGGGCCGGAGGTTAAAGCTGTGCCCGCGTAGAGAGCGTAGTTCAGCGTGGCGGTCCCCGATGTAGAGCCAACGCCAATCTCGAACGAGCCGCCCGTAGCTCCCTGATAGTCTGCGTCTACTCCATTGCAGGTTGACAGTGTACAAGCCATATTTGCTCCTTTTAAGTTGAGGGGAACTCGCGCTCGTCCATTCATCGTCCAATCATGCTTTATTTAGCCGGCGGCTTCTCATTCGGTGCATCCCCCGCCAGCCTTAAATTCACAGCCTTCTGCAACAGGTCGAACCAGAACGGCCCGCCCTGGGAAATTGCGAGAGCGGTTAAGGCCAGGCCTAAAAGCTTCAACAGCCACCACATGGGACCACTTCCCACCAACCGGGAATCCGGCGGGGGAGTATCCTGCGTTCGCAGTACGGTGCCATAGGTGTAAGGGTCTAGCCACGGCGAATTATCAGCAACGGTGAAAGGCCCATCACCGTCAACGGGCACAAGGAGCTTGACTCCGCACCGGCATTCCCCTGAGGGCAGCTTGTCATCGGGGGTGCGAAGAACGTCGTATTTTGTCGCATTTTTTTGGGCCTTCCAGCTGACCGTCACTGCGCTGGCGGCGCTAGGGGTATCCAACGTTTTGCCCGCAAATGGTCCGACGGGGCGTCCTAGTCCGTCGCCGAAAATGGGAAGCAAACCAGTATTTGTAGGTCTTAGTGCCGGGCTTCGGACGGTGATACGCGGCTCGCTGAAGGGCCGCTCCTCGGCCTTTATGAGGGTGGCGAGCGTGTATCCCTTGAGGTCCTTGCGATCCTTAGACTTGTCATTAGCAGTTGTGCCTGTCACTCCCTTCGCAACGGCGCAGTTGCAAGCCCCCGTGGGTGCGCCCTTTCCAGGCCGGAGAATGTCATAAGTTTTAGCGCCCGTCACGGCCTGCCAGGTGATCGTCACGTAATCGGTATCGCTGAGGGCCGCCGGCGCACCTTCAGCGGAAAACGGGCCTGCAAGCGTGCTGGGCTTGTCCGCATAATTCGAGACGATCCAATAGTTGTAAGAAGCCCCGCCGGGTTTGCCGACAACCGTGAAGGTCACGCCGCCGTTGGGGAACGGAAAGCACTGTTTGTATTGCCCCTCATCCTGCCAGCACCAGCCCAAGGGAATATTGAGCTTGGTCAACTCTTGCCGCACGTCGTTCAGGCGCTTAAAGGTTGTATCGTTCGAGTTTGCGGTCTGGGCCGTTGCCGTTCCGCCAGCGGACGTGGTCGAGCCGGAAGCGTTGGGAGTCGCGGGCGTGCGCTCTTCCTTCGGCGCGTTCTTTACGTGCTCGTCTGCCGCGGCAACAGTGGCGGCTCGCAGGGTCGGATCGTTCCAAAATACCTTAAGCAACGAGATCGAATCCGCGTTCACGATTAAGCACAATACAGTCCCGATAATCCACAGCCAGGCGTTGGAGGTCCGCTTGTACCAGCCGGAAACGCGGTCCATGGAATCGTTAAACCAATCCTCAATCCTTTTTCTCTGCTCCTGTACTGTCTGAGCGCCCAGCAAGAGAGAGTTTAGGAGCTTCGTGGTTTTGGCAATACTTTCAGCCGAAAGGCTACTTGCCGGCGCGGTTGCGGCTCCCGCTGGTTGCACAACGTTACCCGCAGGCGCCGGAACGGCAGCGGCCGCTGCGGGCGCGGGAGACCCCGGCAAAGGGATATTGCTCTTAAGCGCTAGATCCAGTACCGCCAGGGCAAACGTAGCGGAAGGGATATAGGAAGGCCTGTGGCTTAACTGACCCCGCGCGTTAGGGCTACACAGGCTCTCGATAAGCGGTAGCTGGTATAGCTTGTCCTTGAAATCCTCATTGAACAAGCCTGCGATGCCCTTTTCGAGGGTCTTCGCCCGCCAGCGAAAAAGATTCGCGATGATCTCCTGAATCGCAGATGACGCGGCGCTCAGCATCAAATACAGAAAAATCATGCTGATGGCCAGCTCTAGCATAGTGCTCGACACGGGTCACACCTCCGCATTCGTGCGATTAAGTTGTCCTTAATTGGCCCCACATCCAAGGGATTCGAGTGGAATTAACGTAACCTTCGGGGGAAGGCTCTGTCCCTCAATTGGGCAGGAAGGCTAGCCTAAGAAAGAGAATTGTAGGCAACAAAATGAAATTTGTTACGAATTCGGAACAAAGCGTTGGGCTTTGCTCGATTTGCGCGTCGCTATATCGTTGCACCGCAGGCCTAAAGGTGCGAAGTGTGGCTCGCGCCTTCGCCTGAATCGCCTGCGGTAAGTGGCGTTCAAGTTGTTACGAAATCGGAACAACTCCAAAGCGCGGTCCCTAGAACGCGTCAATCCCGGTCACGCTCTGCCCGATAATCAGCGAATGCACGTCGTGCGTGCCTTCATAAGTCTTCACCGACTCCAGATTCATCAGGTGCCGCATGATCGGATAATCGTCGGCCACGCCGTTCGCTCCCAGGATGTCGCGCGCGAGGCGGGCGCATTCCAGCGCCATCCAAACATTGTTTCTCTTCGCCATCGAAATGTGCTGGTGTTCTACTTTTCCCGCGTCTTTGAGCCGTCCCACCTGCAGCGCCAGCAGCTGCGCCTTGGTAATTTCGCTGATCATCCACGTGAGCTTGTCCTGTACTAGTTGATGCGATGCAATCGGCTGGTCGCGCCACTGCTTGCGCAAAATCGCATACTGCAGAGCGCAGTCGTAACACGACATCGCCGCCCCAATCGCTCCCCACGCGATGCCATAACGCGCCTGGTTCAAACACATCAGCGGGGACTTCAACCCATCGCTCTTCGGCAACAGATTCGATTCCGGGATGTGAACATCCTGCAGCGAAAGCCCCGAGGTCACCGAGGCGCGCAGCGACCACTTGCCATGAATGTCGTCGGCCTTGAATCCGGCGCGATCGGTTTCCACCAGAAAGCCGCGAATCTTGTCGTTTTCGTTGTCCACCTTGGCCCAGATTATTGCGACATCGGCGATCGTGCCGGAGGTAATCCACATCTTCTCGCCGTTCAGAACATATTCATTCCCAACCTTGCGTGCACGCGTGCGCATGCCGCCTGGGTTCGAACCGAAGTCAGGTTCGGTCAGCCCAAAGCATCCCAGTTTCTCGCCCTTCTGCATGGGTGGCAGCCAGGTTTGTTTTTGCTCTTCGCTGCCGAATTCGTAGATCGGATACATGCAGAGTCCTGACTGTACGCTGACAAAGCTGCGTACGCCCGAGTCGCCGCGCTCCAGTTCCTGCGTCATCAGCCCGTATTCCACGTTGCCCATGCCGGCGCAGCCGTAGCCCTTCAGTGACGCCCCGAAAAAACCGAGATCGGCCATGGGCTTTACCAACTCGCGTGGAAATCGCCCGGCGCGATTGCACTCTTCGATAATGGGTACAAGGTTGTCTTCAATAAACTGCCGCGTCGTGTCGCGAACCAGTCGCTCTTCCTCAGTCAGCAGCGAGTCATACTGAATGAAATCGACGCCGCGAAATTTGATGGCAGGCATAACGAATCTCCGTTGCGATCAAGTGAAAAAGCCTTGCAAACACTCTCAGGAAAGTTTGCCGCCCGCAGAATGAAGACTATCAAGAAGGGCAAACATATGACGGTAGCAGGCCGGGCAAAGGCCGTCAATGCTGCCTCCGTCGGGTGTTTTAGCTCCATAATTCTGTCACCCCCTAACGGCAACGTGAAAATGTCACCCCATGAGAGGAAGGACATTCGCGTTGAGTCAGAAGGAACTGCAACGAGTGAGCGTAATTTCCAGTTGTGTTAAGGGAGACATGGCGTGCGCCAGAGCCGCCTCCCTGCTCGCGCATAGCGTTTCGTTAAGACGCCGACCTGACGGATGCTAAGCGAGAGCAGTGCGGCGGCTCTGGCGCACGCCAACCGCGGACGGCCCAGCCCGCGCCGCCTGCCTACCCGGGTTCGCCAACACATCGTTCATCTGGCCCGCACCACCTATGCCGGATTCAACGATCACCATCTCTGCGAAAAACTTTGCGAGCTCGAGGGCTTCGCCCTGAGCCGTGAAACTCTGCGCCGTGTTTTGCGTCAAGCCGGCATCGGTTCGCCCCGCAAACGCCGTGCTCCCGCGCATCGCCAGCGCCGGCTGCGCTCCGCCCGCGAAGGCGAACTGGTGCAACTCGACGGCTCGCCCCACGACTGGCTCGAAGGCCGCGGCCCGCGCCTCACCGCGCTCGGCCTGCAGGACGATGCCACCGGTAAAATCCTCGCGGCTCAGTTCTTTCCTTCCGAAACCGCGCTCGGTTATCTCACCCTGTTGCGCCAACTGCTGCGCCGCCACGGCACTCCGCTGGCCTTCTACGGCGATCACAGCGGTATCTTCGTGCGCAACGATGACTTCTGGACCGTCGAAGAAGAACTCGCCGGCAAACGCCAGCCCACCCAGTTCGGCCGCGCCCTCGATCATCTCGGCATCACCTTCATCGCCGCCCGCAGCCCGCAAGCCAAAGGCCGCGTCGAACGCCTCTGGGGCGTGCTCCAGGATCGCTTGTGCAGCGAGCTTCGTCTGGCTCAAGCCTGCGATCTGGACTCCGCCAATGCCGTGCTGCGCCTTTTCCTCGCCGACTATAACCGCCGCTTCGCCCGCCGTCCGCGTGAAATGCAAACCGCTTGGCGTCCGGCTCCGGAAAATCTCGACCGCATCTGCTGCTTCGTTCACCAGCGCGTGGTCAGCAACGACAACATCGTGCAGTGGGACGGTCAGCGCTTCCAGATCCCCCAGCAAGGCCAACGCTTCAGCTTCGCCGGAGCCAAAGTCCATGTCTATCAGGCGCTCGACGGGCGTATCTCGCTTTACTACGGCGACACCCGCCTGCAACACACCCTGGCTTCGCCAGGGTGACATTTTCATGTTGCCGTTAGGGTGACAAATTCATGTTGCTACAACATGCTGCCTCCGTCGGGTGCTCTCTTAAATAGCGACGGGAACGCCGCAACACAGTGTTTAAGGCACTGCCTCCAGTCGAACAGGACAACCCGCGCCACCTTACGGTAAAATGATTGAGCTGGAAGAGATAGAAACGCAGCTTCGATCTTCCGCATGGATTCCAGTCTTTTCAAGTTGAGTTTCAGGGAAAACCCCATTCACAATAATCCGACCGCTTACTCAGGCGGATCGCTGCGCACATATTGAAGAGATCAGGAGAAACGAATCATGGCAATAGGCGCCAAAATTGCAAAAACAGCCGACCGTAAAAAGGTCATGGACACCAGCAAGAGCACAGACTGCCCCAAGTGCGGCAAGTCTACCCGAATCGTCAAGCGCATGAAGGACCGTGAGCGCGGCGTCCCCGGCGGAATCTATATTTCCTGCTCTGGTTGCGAGTTCTTCGAAAAGCTGTAGCGGCCTTTCCCACTCTGAGGATTTAGTCCCGCGGCATCCCGGCCGGAGAAGGAATCGCCTTCTCTGGCCTTTTCTTGTTCCAACGGTCGTGAGCTCTCGCCCCTCGACTTTCCGGCAACTCTCCTCTAGCCCCAGCCATCCAACCGTCGCGCGCAACTTATGAAGCCACACTCCTTAATGATCACCTTCTTGATCGCAGCCCTCCTTTCGCCATGTGGCTGCGGGAGCGGCGGAGCAAGCAGCAGTACTGCCACCACCACCGGCGGTTCTGGAGGCAGTGGTGGAAGTGGGGGCGGCGGCGGTACCGGAGGAAGCGGTGGTGGCGGCGGTTCGGGCTCGGCCGCGGTCCCGCAATTCGCACACGTCTTCACTGTTATCGAGGAAAATCACAGCTACAGCGACGTGATTGGAAACTCCAACATGCCGTATCTCAACGGCCTGGCTTCTGCCAACGGCTTGGCCACTCAGTATTACGCCGACGCCCATCCGTCCTTGCCCAACTATTTCATGCTGACTGTGGGGGAGGGGACTGCCATCACGGGAAGCGAGGGCGATTCCTACAGCGGAGTGGTCACGCAAGATAACGTGGTCCGTGCTCTCACCGCGGCAGGAAAAACCTGGAAGTGCTACGCGGAAGCGCTGCCGTCGGTTGGATACCTGGGAGGCGATGACGGCGCCTACCTGCAGCGTCACGACCCGTTTGTCTACTTCTCGGATGTTCAAGGTAGCGCCACTCAGGCCGCCAACATCGTGCCTTTCACCCAACTCGCCACCGACATTTCGAACAACGCCCTGCCCGATTATGCCTTCATCGTTCCCGATGCCAACGACGACGGCCACAATTGTCCGCCCGGACTCGCTACCTGCACGGACACGCAAACCCTTGCCAACATCGACCTCTGGCTCTCGACCAATATCAGCCCTTTGCTAGCGAGTTCGCCGTTTCAGAACTCGCTTCTCATCATCACCTTCGACGAGGCAGAAGATTCCGACACGACCCATGGCGGCGGACACGTGCCCTGGGTGGTCGTAGCTTCCAAAGTCAGATCGGGATATCAATCGACCACTCTCTACCAGCACGAGAGCACGCTCAGGCTGATGATGGAAGGCTTAGGTGTGACAGACTTGCCCGGCGCCGCCACAACCGCTCCTGATATGACCGAGTTTTTTCAGTAAACCGGTGACGAATAGGGAGCCGGGGTTCCTCAATGAGCGCGAAGTATGTAAGTACATATGTATTGACACCTGTATTATTGAGATTTAGACTACTTTCAAGCGGGGATGATGCGTTTTGAATGGGACGACGTCAAGAATCAGCGCAACGTCCTAAAGCACCGTGTAAGTTTCGAGACCGCTGTTTTGGTATTTGACGATCCCTACTCCGTTACTCAACGCGATGAGTCCGCCAACGAGGAGGAGCGCTGGATCACTCTCGGGTTACTGAACCCCGGCGCGGTTCTGTTTGTCGTTCATACGTGCTTCGAGGGGAATAACGAGGAAGTCATGCGCATCATTTCGGCTCGCGCCGCGACCCCGAGGGAGAGAAAAAATTATGAGGAAGCTCACCAAGGATCAAAAAAGAGACATCGCCGCAATCAAGGCCATGAGAGACGAGGATATTAACCTTTCCGATATGCCGGAAGTGCTTGACTGGAGTAAAGCGGAGATCGGCAAATTCTATCGTCCGCCGAAAAGATCGGTTACTATACGCCTTGACGGAGACGTGATTGATTGGCTGAAGGGGTACGGCAGGGGGTACCAGACGCGGGTTAATTTGCTGTTGAGGCACGCCATGGCGAGCGCAGAGAATGGCAGCGGGCGTGCGCTGGGACGGGAGGGACTCGGCAAGAAGGCCAGGGTAGGCTAGTCGGTTGGTGGGCGGCGCTCAGCCTCGTCGGGAGGCATGCAGGAAGAACCTATCGAGAGCGTAAACGTTTCCGGCGCCAGTCGCCTTGGCAAACTCTCTCATCAGCGTCGCGTAGGCAATGTACTTCTGAGCTGCAGTCAGGCCTCTCGGAGTCTCGAAGCCATATTTCCTCAGGACACCCTCAACCTTTGAGTTGTAAACCGGCCATTTCTCCCCGTCATGAGCTGTAAGCACCTTCGTAAGCACGTTGAGGCCAATGAATTTGACCTTGCTCGAACCTGAAAAGACCTCCTCGAAGTGAGGTGGCTCCCTTTGACCGCCGTGGATGAGAACTCGAAAGGATTGGCCAATTTTACTTATGTCTCGGCGGAGTTCCTTCTCATGTATCAGAAGGGTAGCGAGATTGCCAAACTGTTTGATTTTCAGGAATTTCCTTAGCCCGTCGTAATCGAACTCGAAGCTCGGATAGTTGAGAAACGCGCGAATCCTGAGTATTGCGTCTTGGCACTCCTTCCGCTCCTCGATAAATTTGTCACTCTTAAAGAACGCCCGGGCATCCGACACTGCCTCGTGCCAATGGCGAAGCTTCGCTTCAACCTCCTTGTCGATCTTCCCCAGATCGTCGAAGGTTTGCTGAATTAACTTTCTTGAGCGTACCCGGTATTTCTCGTGAAGAGGCTCGTACTGCCTGATGATCGGTTCCTCCAATCGAGCCGCGTGGACTTCGGCAACTCGGTCAAACCACTCCGAAATATCGGAAACCATCCCCGGGTCGTCAGTGAACAGGCTGCACTCGATGTTGTCCCGAAAGCCGCCGGCGGAAAGATTCCCCGATCCGATTACGGCGAAGGCCTCTAGCTTTGGCCCCGCGACAATTAACACCTTAGGATGAAACGTCCAGCGGGAGCCTCCTGGCTTGGTCACGACTTTGCAGTTGAATCTGTTCGACTGATACGACTTCTTCAGCCAGGTGCGGAGCAGCGTGGGCTCTGTCTGAAAAAAGTCGAGGCCGACAAGGACATCGACCTTCCCTCGGCATCTATCGATCGAATTACTAATCAAATTCCAGCCGCTGAGGTGGGCGAAGGCCGTAGCAAGTCTGATGTGCGAACTCTCTGAGAGCCTCGATGCAAGGTCAAACCGTCGCGGCATCCCGAAGACGGCCGCCGCCCCCTCGACTATAAGTCCTCTCCAAATCAGCGAGTTCGGAAGGATCTTCATGGCCTCGACCCTTACGGCGGCACCGATTGCCCTCACACCGCGACTGTAACCGAAGTCTCCGTCCGCGTAACCGGCCGGTACAAGGTATCGCGCTCAATCGGTTCCCGTCCCGCGGCCCGAATCAGCCGCTCCAACTCCTCGCGCCGCATGCCTTGTGGAGTCGTCGCACCGGCATCGTGATAAATCTTCTCTTCGATCACCGTGCCGTCCATATCGTCGGCACCAAAACGCAACGAAATTTGCGCGATCTTCGCCGTCATCATCTGCCAATAAGACTTGATGTGTGGAAAGTTATCCAGCACCAACCGGCTGACCGCAATCTGCTTGATGTCCACCATCCCGGTGGTCTTCGGCAGATGCTGCAGCGGCGTGTTGTCGGGATGAAACGCCAGCGGAATAAACGTCTGGAATCCGCCAGTTTCATCCTGCAAGGCGCGCAGCTTCATCAGGTGATCGACACGATCTTCCTCATTCTCGACGTGCCCGTAAAGCATCGTAGCGTTCGACTTCAATCCAATCTGGTGTGCCAGGCGAGCCGTATCCAGCCATTGATCGCCGTCGATCTTGTGGTCGCAAATGATGTGCCGCACCCGGTCGGCAAAGATTTCGGCGCCGCCGCCGGGAAGGGAATCAACGCCAGAGGCTTTGAGTTGTTCCAGGGTCTCGCGGATCGAAAGCTTCGCCCGCTTCGACAAATACGCCACCTCAACCATCGTAAAGGCCTTGAGATGCACCTGCGGAAAGCGCTGCTTCAACCCCGCGCACAGATCGAGAAAGTATTGAAAGGGCAGGTCAGGATGCAACCCGCCGACAATGTGAAACTCCGTTACCGCCTCGCTATAGCCCGATGCGGCAGTCTCGAAAGCCTCTTCCAGCGCCATCGTATAAGCGCCGGGTGAATCTTTCTTACGGCCGAAAGCGCACAACCGGCAGGCTGCAACGCAAACGTTCGTCGGATTGATGTGGCGATTTACGTTGAAATAAGTCTTATCGCCGTGCATCCGTTCACGCACATGATTGGCCATCCAGCCGACGCCCAGAATGTCGCCGGTGCGATAGAGGGCGAGTGCATCGTCGGCGTTGAGCCGCTCTCCGGCCAACACTTTGCCGTGAATCGGCGTAAGCCGCGGATCATCCGTCTGAAATGAATGATTATGTTGCGAAGCTGGCATCCCTGTGATGATAGCGCAGGAGCGCACCAGAAGTCATACAAGGGGAATACTAGAGACGCCAAAAAGGAAACGAAAAAATGTGGGGACAACCGCCCTCGGCTCTCCGTCGAGCGAAACTCGACAGCTTCTGCTCAAGTAGACGAGCCTAGCGCTCTGCCACCACGCGATTGCTAATCTTCTCGTACTCCGCTTCCGAAATCACGTGCCGCTTCACCAGGTCGCGAGCGCTATCGTACGGCCGCTCCGCGATGATCCGATCTGCTTCGCGCTCGGTAAGACCCGGCAGGCTCAACAAGTCCTCGCGCGACGCCCGGTTGATGTTCACAGTCTTGTCGGAGCGCCCCAAGCCCTCTCTTACGCCTTCCACCACGGCCTTCGTGTCCTGCCGCATCGTCTGTGTAGCCTCAGCAGTGCGCCGCCGAATTTCGTCAGGATTGTCCCGCGTAGTACAAGCCGTGATGCCGGCGAACAGCAACGCCAGCAGGAAAAGAGATGAGACGCGGAGAGGTGAAGATTGCATGAAGTTTTGATGCAGTGGCGCTCCCTATGGTTGGTGAAATTCTCCGGATGCGGAAGATGTGAATGGGTGCAGCGAGTTGCAGCCCTCCTCGGCTAAATCGACAGAGCCGTGCAGCCGAGCAAAGCGAGGTGACAGAGCAAACGTATTCACGCGGGAAAAGTAGCGCCGCTGTCCCGGCGGCTGTCCAGCGGGCGTCCCGCCCGCGATCATGAGATCTTATCGATCGTCCGTCCTGTACAATTTTGCTCGGATGACTGCGGTTCCAAAATGGCGGCTGTACGTACTGGCAACCCTGCTTACTCTAGCCGCGCACGCCGAGCCCATAGCCCAACTTAAAGCCACTGATTACGTCAACGACTTCGCCCACGTTCTCGATCAAAACACAATTGCTCAACTGGACGACGTCTGCCGCCAGATCGACGAAAAAGCGCGCGCACAGATTACGGTAGTCACCGTTAAGTCTGTCGACGGGGCTGATATTGGAACTTATGCGGTCGATCTCTTTCAGAAGTGGGGGGTCGGAAGCAAATCAACCAACCGTGGAATTCTGATCTTGTACGCGATTAACGATCGTCAGGACTGGATTGAAGTTGCTTACGGCTTGGAGCCGATTCTGCCGGATGGGAAGGTCGGTAGTTTTAGGCGCGAGGCAGTCCCGCTCATGCGAGCGGGCGAATACAACAAGGGGCTTTTACTGGTCACCACCCGCGTCGCGAGCGTAATCGCACAGGATGCAGGAGTCCAACTCAGGACCTCCGAATTGCCTTCGCCTCCACCGGAAGCGGCGGATCGACCGGGCAAAGGAATTTCAGCCGGCGGCATTCTCCTGCTGATTGTAGTGATTCTCATAGTCCTCTTCACTCCTCTGCGCGGCATTCTCTTCTGGATGCTCTTCTCCGGAATGTTCGGCGGCGGCGGCCGTGGTGGCGGTTTCGGAGGTGGAGGCGGGGGATTCGGAGGCGGTGGTGGATTTGGCGGATTCGGCGGAGGCAGCACCGGCGGCGGCGGCGCCGGCGGAAGTTGGTAACCAGCGAGGTCACAATGAATGACGAGATACTTTCAGATAAACGAATCGTAGAAGTTGTAAAAAAGCTGCGCGAAGCTGCGGGAGCAAACCTCGAGAGCGTCATCCTTTTCGGCTCCTCGGTCGCCGGAGATTTCCATCCCGAATACTCCAATCTGAATTTATTCTGCGTGCTCCGCGACAGCTCTTTCGCTGCCCTGATGCCCCTGGTTCCCGCCGTGAAATGGTGGAACGCGCACAAGCAACCCGCCCCGCTGTTTATGACGCCGGATGAAATTACAAGATCCACGGATGTCTTTACTATCGAGTTCCTGGACATCAAACAACATCACCGCATGCTTTTCGGCGAAGATGTTTTCCAGAACCTGGCGATCCCTCCCGACCTGCATCGCGTTCAGGTGGAATACGAACTAAGAGAAAAACTCGCGCTCCTGCGCCAACACCTGCTGCTGGCCGCGAACGACGAGAAACGTTTGTGGGAGCTGCTTCTGCGCTCGGTCTCGTCTTTCGCCACACTCTTCCGCCACGCCCTGATCGTGCTGGGCCAGGATGCGCCGGTCAGCAAGAACGAAGCTGTCGTCGCTCTGTCCAATCGGCTCGGGTTCGATGCCTCCGCTATTCTTGAAGTGCTTCAAGTGAGAGAAGGCAAAGTGGCGCGAAAACAGTTCAAGCTGCCCGACGTATTCTCACGTTACCTGGCCGCTGTTGAGCAGGTGACTGCCGCTGTTGATAAAATGCTGGACTCGGGCAGTCGAGAAACTCTTTGAGTTGTACTTGAAAGAAGCTCTGTTGTTGAAGGGCGCGGCTTCCGGAGCCGCGCCGGACGTGCCAGAAAAAAGCTCGGCTTCACCCACTGGGGGAAAGCTGGAGGAAAAGCACCTAAACTCCATCGGTGCTACAGTTCTCAGGAGACTCTTATGAGCAAGGCCCTAATCGCAGTCATCGTGATCGTCGCCATACTGCTGCTGGTTATACTCTTCACCTTCGGCCAATACGTGAGCGTAAAAAACACTCTCGTACAAAAAAACGAGAGCGTCAAGGCCGCCTGGTCGCAGGTCGATATCGTTCTGCAACGCCGCGCCGACCTGATCCCTAACCTGGTTGAAACGGTAAAGGGCTATGCGCAACAGGAAGTCACAGTCTTCGGCGACATTGCCAAGGCCCGCTCCGCCCTGCTATCCGCCGGCACGCCGCAAGAAAAGATTGCCGCCAACGGCCAACTCGATGGCGCTCTCGGCCGCCTGCTCGTGGTGGTCGAGAATTATCCCCAACTGAAGTCGAACGAAAATTTTTTGCGCCTGCAGGACGAACTCGCCGGCACCGAGAATCGCATAGCCGTCGAGCGCAAGCGCTACAACGACACGCTCAAGGACTACAACACCTACGTACAGCAATTCCCCAACAGCTTCTTCGCCGGCATCGCCGGATTCAAACCCAACGAGGCCTACTTCGAAGCCACTCCGGCATCGCGCGAAGTGCCCAAAGTAAACTTCTCCAGCCCGCCGGCTACGGCGCCACAAGCGACGCCGCAGCCAGCCCCGGTCCACTAGCGGCTCGCACGACGGTAGCGCCGCCGTCCCGGCGGTTGCCAGGCGGGCGTCCCGCCCGCCTCGTCGATTCGGCGAGGTGCTTCCGGAGCAATGCCAAGTTCGACCTAAAGTAACTTTCCGGCGCTTAACCCACTCCGGTAAAAGGAGTTCAGGCGACTCATGTGATCACAACCGGCAAGAATCAATTTTTAGTCCAACTCAATGACGGAATTCAATTGCTCGTCACTGACCACGGCCTACCGTACGCCCAGCGCTACACGGCGGAAGTCTACTCGGTCGACGAACGCAGTTGCGGCTCACTCGGAACCAGTGGCACCCGCATCGATGACGCGGATTCAGAGTCCTTTAACGATCTGGGTCGACAAGGACGAGCGGAACGATTTGCCGCCGAATACGATCAACGAATACTGAAAGCTATGGCCGCGAGCGCGGGAAAGTAAGCTCGCGGGAAAGTACGCTTCAGTGGCTAACCTTCGGCGGGATTGAAACCTGAGAATCACGGGAAACAGAAGCTGGTGGCCCCGGCGTGAGTCGAACACGCGACCCTTCGTTTAGGAAACGAATGCTCTATCCATCTGAGCTACGGGGCCTATTCCATTTATACAAGAATCCCCACCACCATCAAATCAACGGCACTGTCGCGAGTTTCCATATTGCCGGGATTCTACCATCGGGCTGGGGAATGATGCGGATTTACGCGTATAAGTGAAGTACGGGAGGCGTTCGAGCCTTACTCCACTCTGCCCGCTTGCGCGCTCACCTGAGGATTCGACGAGGGGAACTGCAGAAATACCGCGTCAGAGCCGAGGAAGCTTACGGTGACGCTGGTCTCCCGGTCGTTTGGTGCGCTTCCAGGAAACGAACTGTAACGCCACAGGCGCACCGCATGGGCCGCCGCTTCGGCCAGGGCCTGCGGGCCGCTGAGCGCGTGAATCTGCTTCACCAGCCCGTTGGCCGCGATGAGAATTTGCAGGCGAACCTTGCCGCGAATACCGCTATCTGGGGGCACGGGATAGACGATATGTCCGGTTGGGACTTCCGCCACTTGCAAACGCGGCGCGGAGCCGTCCCAGGCTTTTGTGAGCGAAGTCGCGGTGAGACGAGGTTTCGGCGAAAGGCGGGCAAGTTGCCGCGCGGTGGGCA
The DNA here is from genome assembly GCA_963789875.1 of uncultured Acidobacteriaceae bacterium. Taxonomy (GTDB): domain Bacteria; phylum Acidobacteriota; class Terriglobia; order Terriglobales; family Acidobacteriaceae; genus Sulfotelmatobacter. The sequence continues at coordinate 1,243,355 of CAWBMI010000006.1, forward strand.
CGCCCGGAGCCGACGGCCTAAGCGCCAGTCCGCTGGACCCGTAGAACATCAGGTAATAGAAAGACATCCCCAGAGCCAGGATGACGAAGAGCAAGCCAAAGGCCCAGCGTAAGCGAGGACGTTTCGCAACGAGAATCGACTCTTGAACTGGGATCTGTGTTGTGCCGGACTCCGGTTTCTTCGGAAGAAGAGGTGACGGCGGCAGTTCGACAGCCCAAATATCTTTTCCGTAATCGAGCGCTTCGATTCCAGCCTGATTTTCGTTGGCACCCAGCTGCCTGCTCCAGATGACCCGAAATGCAGCTTTGTGCTGTCCCCGCTGCAATGTAATGGTCTGGCCGGGAGAAAGTTCGGTACGCAACCCGCCCAGGCGGCAGCCGAGTTGACTGATTTCGACAGTGTGAGCGAGTTGCGTGGGCAAAGCTTCACTGTCGCCCTCATGCGTCCATACCCGCAGAGGTAACACCATCTTGGTTCGAGGACAGCGCTGAAATCCATCCGGCATCGAAGAATAGCTTACGGCACTCTGATAACGCGAAACCAGTTACCGAAGTTATTGGGGCTGAAGCTGAGGCCCGTGGGGATTGCCGCTGAAACAGCCCGTTTGCTCCGCGCGCGGCAAATGATTTACTCTCGCCGCTAGTCGATCATGCCTTCAATCAACGCCAACTCCGCTGGCTTCTCCCATGCCATGCGCCGCGAAATCTACGAGCAGCCGCAGGCCATCGCGAAAACCATCGAGCAGCATCGCAAGCAAGACATCCTTTTCCCCGGCGAACTTCTAGCCGTCGAAAACGCCTTGCTCACCTTCGAGAAGCTGATTATCGCCGCTAGCGGATCGAGCCGCCACGCCGGTTTGGCGGGCGAGATCATGATCGAGGATCTCTCCGGCGTTGCCGTTGACGTGGAATACGCCAGCGAGTACTGCTATCGCTCCACACACGCCGCGGTCGATCCCATCGTCATGGTGATCACCCAATCGGGCGAGACTGCCGATACGATTGCCGCGCAACGCGAGGCCCTCACTCGCGGCGTAAAAACTATCGCAGTTTCGAACGTCGCCAATGCGACGATTCCGCGCGAAGCCAGTGCGGCTCTCATCACCGGAGCCGGCCCCGAAATCTCCGTCCCGGCAACGAAAAGCTTTACTACCCAAGTCACGATTCTCTATCTGCTGGCGTTATTTCTCGCGCGCAAGCGCGGCCGCATGACCTCCGAGGTCACGCGCTCGTATCTACAGCGCCTGTTGCAACTTCCCGAAGCCATCGACAAAAATCTGCGCGCCTGGGACGATCTTGCCGAGCAGTTCGCCGGCAAACATCTTCACGCCGAAAAGTTCCTCTACCTGGGGCGCGGCGTCCATTACGCCATCGCGCGGGAGGGAGCGCTCAAGCTCAAGGAAATTTCCTACGCGCATGCCGAAGGCTATCCCGCCGGAGAGCTCAAGCACGGCCCCAATGCCCTTGTCGACGAAAACCTTCCCGTCGTTGTGCTGGCCACTTGTGATCACAACGATCCCGATTCGCTTCTCCGCTACCGCCGCACTCTCGAAGTGATGAAAGAGGTTCGATCGAGACGCGGCCAACTTGTAACCGTGGCCACCGAGGGCGACCGCGAGATCGCAAGTATTGCCGACGAAGTCTTCTATGTCCCCGCCGCCCCTGAATTGCTGCTGCCCATCGTTGAAGTGATCCCTCTACAACTCTTTGCATACCACGTGGCCACGAAAAAGGGGTACGACGTCGATCGCCCCCGCAATCTGGTGAAGGCCGTGGTCACCGAGTAAGAGTAGCTAGTACCCAGTACCGAGTACCCAGAAAATCAGAATCGAAGATGCGCACACCCTCGAAATTCGCATTAAGTTCTAGGTACTAGGTACTAAGACTTCATGCCAAACCAAACTCAACCTGATCTGCAAGCGGCCGCGCTCGAACTCATGCGCGAGCACGGCTTTAACCCTGACTTTTTGCCTCCAGTCCAGCAGCAACTCCAGAGCTTGCGGGCGAATCCGCCGGCCATCGCAATAACAAAAGATATTCGCGATCTGCGCAACCTGCTGTGGTCCTCGATCGACAACGACACCTCTCGCGACCTCGACCAGATAGAAGTTGCCCAACCGTTGCCCAACGGCGAAATAAAGATCCTCGTGGGCATTGCCGACGTGGACGTCTTTGTCGCCAAGCTGAGTGCGATCGATCAGCATGCCGCCAGGGAAACCACCACCGTCTACGCCGGAGTGCGCAACTTCCCCATGCTCCCGGAAGAGCTTTCCACCGGCAAGTCTTCACTGCTCGAAAATCAGGACCGCCTCAGTGTGGTCATCGAATTCGTGGTCGCCGCCGCCGGCCACGTGAGTTCCGGCAATGTCTACCGGGCGCTGGTTCGCAACCACGCCCAACTGCAATACAACTCAATAGGCGCGTGGCTCGAAGGCGGAGCAGCGCCGCCGAAGGTAGCGGCTTCCGCCGACCTGCAAGCCCAACTGCACCTGCAAAGTGACGTAGCGCAAAAGCTCAGGAGCAAGCGCTACGAAGAAGGTGCGCTGAACCTGCAGACTGACGAAGTTCGCCCTCTTCTATTGAATGCGCGAGTGATCGACGTCGCGCCGCAGGTGAGAAACCATGCCACCGACCTGATTGAAGACTTCATGATCGCCGCCAACGGCGTGGTCGCGCGCATGCTCGAGAAAGTTTCCTCCCTGCGCCGCATCGTGAAAACTCCCGAGCGCTGGGACCGCATTGTGCAACTCGCGGCCCAACACGGAGAGAAACTTCCCGCCGACCCCGATTCCAAAGCACTCAACGACTTTCTCCTCAAGCGCAAGGCCGCCGACCCCGATCACTTTGCCGATGTCTCACTCGCCGTGATCAAGCTCATCGGGCCGGGAGAGTATGTGCTCGAGCGTCCCGGCGAGCCCTCCGCAGGGCATTTCGGCCTGGCCGTGCAAGACTACACCCACTCCACCGCGCCCAACCGCCGCTTCCCCGACATCGTCACCCAGCGCCTGATCAAGGCCGTGCTCGCCGGTCAACCCAACCCTTATTCGGACGACGAACTCTCCGCCGTCGCCGCCAATTGCACCTTGAAAGAGAACGCTGCGCGTAAAGTCGAGCGCGAGATGTCGAAACGTCTGGCCGCGGTCGCAATGCAGCACCGCATCGGCGCCATGTTCGACGCAATCGTCACCGGCGTAACCCCGCGCGGAACGTTTGTTCGTGCGCTGCAGGCCCACGTCGAGGGACTGCTGGCGCAGGGCGCGCAAGGGGTAGATGTAGGCGACAGGCTGCGCGTAAAGCTAATCCGCACCGACGTGCAACACGGCTTTATCGACTTCGCGCGCGTGTGAGAGCAGGCGGTGTGGAGCGGACACTCCTGTCCGCTGCCTTTGACGTTGATCTCGGCTTTGGTTTTTGACTAGGAAGGTACGGCTTTCCCGACGACAGCGCAATTAGTCCGAGGTCAAAGACACGGACCGACTGCAACGGACAGGAGTGTCCGTTCCACACGACCTCAAGGCTGGAGCCTCGCCCCTTCGCGGCTTGATGCCTTCGAGTCCGCAATCGGCTTTGGTTTAACGGTCCGCTCTTCAAACAGCAGCCGGCGCAGCGAACGAAGATCGTTCAGGATCCGGCGGCTCTGGTTCATGTGCTGTTCAAGCTTTTCCATGCTGTAGAGGGTGGTGCGCAGCGCGTCCAGGCGCCGAGGCGACTCTGAAGCGGACTCCCTTTGAACGTCGGCTTCGACATCTCCCTTCGCCTCCCGCACAGTTTCGGCCAGCAGGGCGACGAACTCGTGGGCACTCTCGATGCTTTCAAAAGGGCTTCCGGCTTTATAAGTCATGGCAGGTCTCCTTACTGCGCTTAAGAGCGTCCATGTTCGGGCTGAGAGGAGCAGTATAGCGCTGGACCGAAGAGAATGCGAGCGGGCAGATTGCAAAGTTCCGGCCCCGCCCAAAGAACGACCGAAAGACTGTCCTGACCGAAGGCGGTCCGCCTCGGCCGATTTACTAGTCGAAGGGAACGCAGCGAATGCAGAAAGAATACCCGGATCGAAGGAAGGGCCGAAGTCAGCATTTGCCAAGGCCGGTGCAACGGGAATCCGTGCTGCCATATCGAAAACCATCTCTAAATCACTGTTCGATACCATACATACGCCTTGTTCAATTCGGCTTAGAATCTATTTCCGCAGCGCTGAATTATCCCAACTGATTATGCCCTTTGCTTGAAAGTCGGCAAAATATGGACAGCAAGACCGTCAGTTGCGTGATCTGCAATCAACCCGTCGCACTCGAATCCGCCAAAGTGGACGAGGCCGGCAGGCCCGTTCACGACTCATGTTATTTGCATAAGCTAGAACGTCAGCGCACGTCGCTTCCGCCGGAAGAGCCGAAACTTTGAAGGAAAATCTCAGCCCGTCGCAGGCCATCTTTCCACTCTCTCAGGCCCAAGCGGGCGACAGTTCCTTGCGTTTTCCCGAAGGCTTCCCAGCGACCGACCTGTTCTCTCGGTACCCGCCGTCGTACTCCAATATTCTTACCGGTCTGAAGGAGATTGCCGTCGAAACTACGGGATTCCCTGACGCAAGCGCAAAATCGGACCGCATCCAAACAACTGGTTATGGTCACTTTCCCGGAGCCCGCTATCGTTAAGAAACCCTCGCGGCTAGCGAAGCCGGTTCCGCTGCACCCGGGCTCGCGCTCCGACGCTGCAGGCAAAGCGGTGAGTAATGTGATCTTGTTGTCGCTCCCAGACAAGGAGTACAACCTGATCCGGCCGCACCTTGAGCCAGTCTCTATGCCGCAGTACGAGATCCTGCACGAACCGGCGGAAAGGATTGACTTTACCTATTTTCTGAACGATGGCATGTGCTCACTGGTGGCGCTCAGCAACGACGGCCGCAGCGTAGAGGTCGGCATCGTGGGCAAAGAGGGCATGGTCGGTATGCCACTCACGGTGGGCCTGCTACGGGGGACGTTTCGCGCAATTATGCAAATGGCGGGAAGCGGATTGCGCGTCCGCTCGCAGATGTTCCAGGATGTGCTTCCGCGCACTCCGACGCTGCGCTCCGAACTTAACCGCTTCGCTTTGATGCACGGAATGCAGGTCGCCCAATTAGCTGCCTGCAACCGGCTGCACGAGATCACGCAGCGCCTGGTGCGCTGGTTGCTGATGTGCCAGGACCGCATGGATTCGCAGATGCTGCCATTAACCCACGAATTTCTGGCCCAGATGCTCGGCACCGGCCGTCCCAGCGTTAGTCTGGCGGCGGCCGCGCTGGAGAACGCCGGCTTGATTAAGAACTTGCGCGGCAACGTGGAAATCCTGAACCGCAAAAGCCTTGAGGAAGCAGCCTGCGAGTGCTATGGGGTCATCCAGCTTTTCAATGGCCAGCTGGGATTGAAATAATATTCTTGCCTGTGGGACGAAAGTGCCCTGGTCTGTGGGGATAGCCGCCCCCGGTCCGGCGAGCAGTTCGCCATGTTCATTCGGCCGCACGCGCGAACTCAGCCCACCGTCCGTCCTTACTTCCGTTTCTTGAGTGATCCCTCCGCGTTGTGTACAGTCATATCATCCTCTCGACGAAAGCAATTTCGCGGCTGCCCGGGCAAAGCTGTCTGCGTCCGGTGCTGTCTGTTTTAGTTCTAGGGCTGGCGCTTATCTGCGCCGTCATTCCTGGCTGGTCGGCGGCGGCAAACCACCCCGCCGCAACCCTTCATCTGGCAAACGTCGACACTATCATCGAGCAAGCGATTCGCGAGCGCACCATCCCCGGGGCGGTTCTGCTGGTCGGCCACGATGGCCACGTGGTGTGCCGCAAAGCCTATGGCAATCGCGCCCTGGAACCGCGCCGCGAGCCCATGACGCTGGACACAATTTTTGACCTGGCCTCCTTGACCAAGGTGATCGCGACTACCCCGGCTGTGATGCAGTTGATGGAGCAGGGCAAAATTCGCCTGAATGATCCGGTGGCGAAATATCTGCCGGAGTTCGCCGAGCATGAGAAACAGGACATTACCGTCAGGCAATTGCTCACGCACTATTCCGGGCTCGAAGAAGACCTTGACCTGAAAACGGCCTGGGAAGGGAAGGAGACTGCCTTCCGCATGGCATTCTCCGACGCACCGGAATATCCGCCGGGCTCGCGCTTTTCCTATAGCGACGTTAATTTCGTTGTGCTGGGCGCGCTGGTGGAGAAAATTTCGGGTGAGACGCTAGCGGACTATTCGCAGCGGCACATTTTCGCTCCGTTGAAGATGACGCATACTCGCTTCGCGCCGCCACTGGCGCGGCGGGCCGGTTGGATTGAAAAGATTGCTCCTACACAATATGACGAGCACGAGCACATGCTGCGCGGCGAGGTGCATGACCCAACCGCGCGGCGGATGGGCGGAGTGGCCGGACACGCTGGGTTGTTTTCAACGGCGGATGATCTCGCAAAGTTCGCCCAAGCGCTGCTGAATGGGGGAGGGGGAATCTTATCGCCGCTGTCTGTAGAAAAGATGACGCGGCCCGAGCAGCCGCCGTCCGCGCCAGTGCTGCGCGGCTTTGGCTGGGACATCGATTCGCCATTCTCGTCAAATCGCGGCGACCTGTTCCCGGTGGGGAGCTACGGACATACCGGCTTCACGGGAACTTCGCTGTGGATTGATCCCACGACTCGGACATATATCATTCTGCTCACTAATGCGGTGCATCCCCGAGGCGGAAACGCGATCGCCTTACGCTCAAAAGTTGCGACTGCGGTTGCCGCCGAGTTGCCGCTGACACCCACCGAAAAAGAGGCGCTGAGGTGGCAGAGCATTACCGGCTACAACGAGGCCCAAACCGCCGCGCGCCGCATGAGCACGCGCAATGGCAACGTTAAAACCGGAATCGACGTGCTCGAAGAGCATGCCTTCGATGTGCTGCAGATTGCCGGGCGCAAGAAGAAAATCGGAGTTCTCACCAATCAGACCGGCGTCGATGCCGATGGCCGCAGAACCATCGATGTGCTGGCACACGCTCCCGGAGTTTCGCTCGACGCCATCTTCAGCCCCGAGCACGGGCCTGCTGGAACCTTGGATACGACTGCCGTCAGCAATGCAACCGACGCCGCCACTGGGGTGGCCGTCTACGTAGTTTATGGAGTCAAAGACGCGCAGCGCCGCCCGCCCGCCGAAGTGATGAGCAAGTTGGATGCGGTAGTGGTCGACTTGCAAGACGCCGGCGTGCCTTTCTGGACCTACGAAACCACGCTGGGATATTTTCTCGAAGCTGCGGCGAAGGCTAGCGTCGAGTTGATCGTTCTCGACCGGCCCAATCCGATCACGGGGTCGTTCGTGCAAGGTCCGGTATCGGACGCGGGCCGCGAGAGCTTCGCCAATTATTGGATGATCCCTGTGCGCCACGGAATGACCATGGGCGAACTGGCGAAGATGTTCAACGCGCAGAAAAACATCAATGCCAGGCTGACCGTCGTGCCAATGGAAGGCTGGCAGCGCGGTGACTGGTTCGATTCCACGGGGTTGGTATGGGTAAATCCGTCTCCGAACCTGCGCAGCGTGACCGAGAATGCGTTGTATCCGGGGGTTGGGCTGATCGAGGGCACGAACGTTTCCGTAGGCCGCGGTACGGGTACTCCATTTGAGTTGGTCGGCGCGCCCTGGATCAAGAGCCGCGAACTGGCCCCATACCTAAATGCCCGCGGCATTGCAGGTGTGAGGTTTGTGCCTGTGACCTTTACCCCGACTGCGAGCATCTACGAGGGAAAGGAATGCCAGGGAGTGAATGTAGTTCTCACTGACCGCAACGCGCTCGATTCGCCTGAGCTGGGTATCGAACTCGCCGCGGCGTTAACAAAACTTTATCCGGCTGACTTCAAAATCGAGCGCATCACCGGATTGCTGGTGAATCAAGCGGCGTTTGATGCGCTGCTGGCCGGGACAGACCCACGCCGCATCGCCCAGGATTGGCAGGAAAGCCTGGAGAAATTTCAGAAGCTGCGCGAAAAGTATTTGCTCTACCAATAAGCGGTAGCAAGCGCCGGGCTTTTTTTTCAGGCAGTATCGGGCACCCCCGATGAAAGCTCGATGCATCCTAGCGCCTGATAGCATGTAGGGAACGATTCACGCTCCCATTTTCAACCAGCTTATCGGAGGTTGCGATGCGCATATTCTGGATCGTGTTGTTGGCTTCGAGTTTTAGCTTCGGACAAAACACCGACAAGCCGCAGACGGATAAAGGGGCGGCAAGTTCCCCTCCGCCCGCTACAACAGCGCCCGCGGCGGCGCCCTCTGATCCCAACGCGCTAACCATCCCTGCAGGAACGAAGATTCCTCTGTCGCTTAAGCAGGCCATTTCCACCAAGAATGCGCGCGAGGGCGACGCGGTTTATGCCGAGACGGCATTTCCATTCGTGATCGGCGATCGCGTGATCATACCCGCCGGTTCCTATATCCAAGGCACGATCTCGCATGTCGAACGCGCTGGTCGCGTGAAGGGCCGCGCCGAAATCCTGATGCACTTTACCTCGATGATTTATCCCAGCGGCTATACCGTGATGCTGCCCGGTTCGGTCGAGAATACGCCGGGAGCCGACAACAAATCCGTTAAAAACGAGGAAGGCACGATTCAGCAGGACAAAGACACCGGTAAGAAGATCGAAGAGGCGGCCAAGGGCGGGGTCTATGGAGCATCGGGCGGGGCGCTCGCTGGCGGTCTGAGTTCCGGCTTGAACGGAGCACGCGTCGGCGCTGCGGCCGGCGCGGCAGCAGCCGTAGGCTGGGTCCTGTTGAAGCGTGGCAGTGATGTGAAGCTCGATGTGGGAACTTCGATCGAGATGGAGATTCAGCGCCCAGTAGCGGTCGACGCAACCCGCATCGCATTTGCGAGAGCAACCCCGTAGCCTTGTCATGTGGCGACAGCCGCCTCGCCTGTCCGCCGCGCGAAGCGAGACGTCGATAGGAGACTCCTGCTTCTGCTTCTGAGAACTCTCACTTCAAATTAAAGAGCGCATTCACATGCGCAGTCACGCTCGCATTCTGCGGAGTGAATTCCTCGGTGGGTGCCGCAGTCGCCGCCATAGGCGTCATGGCCCGAGCCATTCTCGGTACTGGGACGCGCTGATTCTCGAAAGTATCTACTGAAGCATACGAGAGCTCTCCCAACGCGCGGCCGCTGGCCCGGGCAATCGTCTCGGCCGAGTTGCGCGCTCGCCGGTAGGCGTCTTCCACGGCTTTGTTCTTGGCATCGTCCATATTCTCCAGTGTATAGTTCAGCGTCTGGCTCTCGCTCACATTGGCATCGGCAAGCTGCTGCGTGATGGGACCAACCTTCGCGAAATCCTTGAGCTTAAGCGTGACGTTGGCGGTCACCCGGTAGCCCACGACTTTCTGCTTGGAATTTTTATAGTCGTACATCGGCTGCACCGAAAGAAATCCAATATTCGCCGTTTTGGGCTCGACGCCATTGCCGCGCAACACTTCGCGCACCTGCTCGGCATCTTTTGAGGCATGCTGGTAGGCCGCTTGCGCGGTATTTTCTTGCACCGAAATGTCGAATTGAAGCAGCGCGGTGTCAGGTGCGGCTTCGAATTTACCGTCGGCTCCCACATACACCGAGTTCGACTGAGCTGTGACCGAAGGATGTTCCTGAGAGAATAAGTGAGAACTCGTCGCCGGGATCAGTAGAAAGACGATCAATAGAAAGAAAACGCTGGCTGCGGACTTCATAAAATCTCCCCTGTGAGGCTGGACTGAATCGAGGCGGCCCCAGCCAATTGTAGGTCGGCAGAGTAGACGCTACCAGTGAGAACGCGCGAAGAAAAGAATATTGCCGCTCGTTTTGGGTGGCGGTCGCAGCGCGCTGAAGCCCTGCGATAAATGGGTTGTTCCGATATCGGGTTTAAGCCGCAGGAAATAGCCTAATGCATGGGTGTTCCCATCGCCCGCTACGAAGCGCCCTTTGCGCTCGCGGGGCGAGTTGGCCGAGGTGGCGGCGGGTAAGTCTGAGCATTGATCTCGCGCCGAAGTTCTTCGAAGATTTCATCCGGCATCTTCAAGAAAACTTCGACCACTTCCGGATCGAACTGCCGGCCGGTCCAAGCATTGATTTCCTTGCGCGCTTCGGGCAGCGATCGCGCGGGGCGATAGGGGCGATCGGAAATAATCGCGTCGAGGGTGTCCGCAACCGAGAATATGCGCGCCCCCAGCGGGATTTCGTTACCTCTTAGGCCTCGCGGATACCCCGAGCCGTCGAAGTGCTCCTGGTGCGAATAAACAATGTCGCAGGCCTCGACCAGAAAAGGAATTTTTCTCAGCATCTGGTAGCCGTGATAGCAGTGCTCGCGCATGATCGCTACTTCATTAGGATCGAGCTTGCCGGGCTTGTTCAGAATCTTGTCGGGAATGGCCATCTTTCCGATGTCATGCAGAAATGCGCCGCGGGCGATCACGTCCACCTGCTCCGGTGGCAACCCCATGGCGCGCGCGATTGCCATGGTAAAGGCGGTCACGCGCCGCGAGTGCCCCTCAGTCTCGCGATCTTTCAGATCCAGAGCATCGCCCAGAGCCTGCAGCGTGATGTCATAAGAGCGCTCCAGGTCGCGAAAAGCGGCCTGCAACTGGTCCGTGCGCGCCCTCACGAGCGCTTCCAGATTAGTTTGATAATTGCGGTTTTCTATTTTCAGTCGGCGATTCTCCAGCGCCCGGGCCACCGCCTTTAGCAACTGCTCCCGCTCGAAAGGCTTCAGCAGATAGTCGTACGCCCCGTTGCTGATGGCGTTGAGCGCGACCGAAATGTCGTGCACCGCCGTCACCATCACAATCGGCATGTCCGGAAACTTTTCCTTGGAGCGCTCCAGTAAACCGATGCCATCCAGGTCCGCCATCATCAGATCGGAAAGCATGAGCTCGAATTGTTCGCCGGAGTTCAGCAGAGCCAACGCTTCCATACCCGAACAAGCCTGCCTGCAGCTATAGCCGGCAGTCGAGAGTATGGCGCAGACAATCTCGCGGATTGCCTCTTCGTCGTCTACTACGAGGATGCGGTCGGGCATAGTGAGTTACGGATACTATCGGCGATTTTACGCTTGCTGTGAGGTGCCGGAAGTAACCATCCAGGTCCGGAAATCGCATCTCTTCCGCCCCAAAGCGTGATATTCAGAAGCTTGGCAGTGTCGCGCCTGCAAGGCGCGGCCAATCTGCCAACCCATAGCCTACGATGCTCGCTACCATCTGGATGATTTGGATCACAGTCGCGCAGCCCGCGCTTGCCGCATGCCAGCCCGCCGAATGGGCTCTCCTTATCGTCTTCGCGGCCTCCCTGTTGTTATCGTTCGCCGTGCGCGAGCGTTACCTCCTTCTTTGGAGCGCCGGCTGGGCGTTCTTGATGGTTGCGCGCTTTAGCGGGACTCACGGCACCGCGCTGCTTTCCCTACGCTATGTTTCTGCGGTCGAGCAGGCCGCATTCGTGCTCGCGATCAGTCTCTTCGCCAGTGCCATCTTTAGTTTCACGGGAAAGAAAAGCGCTCAAGGGCCGCTCGCTGCAGTCGGGCTGGCTCTGGCAGGCTTTGCCGCTGCCCGCGCCTTCTTTTGGTCCGATGTGCCGGCCCTGCGCGGTGTTCTGGAACTCTCTTATCAAATCATTATGCTGGCCGCGTCGGTTACTCTGGTGCGCGCGCGCCGGGGCCGTCACGAGCTCGGGCCCTGGATGCTGGTTTCCTTCCTCATGGCGCAGCATCTGAGCTATCCGCCCCTCGATAGCTTGGTGCCGCCCGCGGTGTTTTCCATCGCGGACGTCGCCCTGGGCCTAAGCATGTTTCTAGCTTGTATTCACCGACGCTCGCGCCCGGGCACGCCGCCTGCGAGTCCTCCAGTCTCTTACCGAGAGCGTCGTGCAAGTCGCAACAGCAAGGTGGCATGTTGCCCGAGGTCCTCGAGAGTCTCCGTCAACTAACCAAGAGCAAAGCCGCGTGGTTCCGTTTCATTGAGGGTGGGCACTTGATTGCAACTCATGCGGTCGGCCTTTCGCAGGATTTCCTCCGGCAGGCCGGCACGGTAGAACTTTCAGAGAGTATCTCGGAGTTGCTGCAGCAAGGCGCATTGCAAACCGAAATAAAGGATGACACGGATCCGGAAGACAAAGCACTGCTGAAAGCGGAAAAGCTTCGTCACATTATTCTGCTGCCGGTGCTGGGCAAAAAAGATCCCGTCGGCCTGCTCCTGCTCGGCCGCTCCAGCAAGCGCAAACTGATTCCCGAAGAGATTGAATTCCTGCAGACCTGCGGACGCCAATTGGGAATAGCCGTCGAGAATTTCCGCCTGCTGGAGCAAGCTCTGCGCTCCCAACGGCAGTGGAGAAATACCTTCGATTCAGTTCACGACATCATACTCGCGCACGACGCCGAGTTCCGCATCATTAAGGCGAACCAGGTTTTGCTCGAGAACGTGGGCCAATCCTCTGCCGATGTGATTGGCAGCACCTGCGATACCGTCCTGCCCCACGGCCTGGGCGAGTGGACGGGTTGTCCCTACTGCGCCCGCGGCAACGAAGAGATTAGCGAGGCTCCCGACCCCTGTTTCGGCGGCTTCTCCGCGGTCTCCACGTCTTCTTATGTCGAGCAAGGAACTGTGCGCAAAGGAACGATTCACATCGTCCGTGACATCACCGAGCGCCGCTCCGCGGAAGAAAAATATCGTCTCCTCTTCGAGCAAGTGCAGGAAGGTGTTTACGTCGCCACTCCCAAGGGCCGCCTGCTCGATTGCAACGACGCCTTCGTGCGCCTATTGGGGTATGAGCGGCGGGAAGAACTACTCGCTCTGAACCTTGACGAAAACATTCGCGTCGATGCCGGCCAGCGCGATGCCTTCCGCAAACATATCGAGAAACAGGATTACGTGCGCAATTTCGAAGTAACCATGCGGCGCAAGAATGGAACCCTGCTGCTCGTGGCCGAGAGCAGCTTTGCCACCCGCGACACGAATGGCAACATCGAACGCTATCAGGGTTTTGTCTTAGACGTGACCGAGAAGCGCCGCGCCGAAGACGAAATGCGCCGCCGCAATCGCGAACTCAATGCCCTCAATGCCATGGCGGTAGTCGCTACTCAATCTTTCGATCTGGATGAAATCCTGAACCTCACGCTGCGCCAGGTGGTCTCTTTATTCGCGGCCGAGAGTGGAGCCGTCTACCTATCGGATTCCGACGCTCCCGCTTACCGCCGCCGCGCCGCCTGGGGACCGGGAAGTCGCAGCCATCACCGCCCCGCGGAAATCAGCTTCCCCGAAGGTTTCGGTGATCTGATCACGCGCTCCCGCGCCGAAGTGATCACCGCCGAATATCTGCCGCATCTCACCGGTTCCGTAGCCGACTTCATCCGCTCCAGCCACGACGGTTCTTGGATGTGGATGCTGTTCTGGGGCAAGGAAAACCCTATCGGCCTTATGGGGCTGCGCAGCCTCGGCGAACATGAGTATTCCACCGGCGAGGAAAATCTACTGGTCGCTATCAGCCGCCAGTTAGCCACTACCATCGAGAAAGTTCGTTTATACGAAGAGACATGCAAAGCCTACGAAGATTTGCGGCGGACCCAGGAGCAGCTGCTGCAAAGCGAAAAAATGTCGGCCGTGGGCCAGTTAATCGCCGGGGTCGCGCACGAATTAAATAATCCCCTCACCGCAATTCTCGGCTACGCCCAGTTGCTCGAAAGCGAAGGCCTGAACGAGCGCGCCCAGGATTACGTGAGCAAGATGTTCAAGCAGGCGCAACGCACTCACCGTGTTGTACAGAACCTGCTCTCCTTTGCCCGCCAGCGCAAGCCGGAGCGCAACGAAGTCGATATCCGGAAAGTGATGGACGAGACCCTCGCTCTCCGCGACTACGATCTCAAGGTCAATCACATTGCCGTCGAAAAAGACCTGTGGCCGGAGCCAGCCTTGGTCATCGCTGATGGGCACCAGATCGAGCAGGTATTTTTAAACATCATCAACAATGCGGTTGATGCCATTCTCGAGACCGGCCGCTCGGGAAAACTCCGGATTCGCGTCTACTGCGAGCATGGCGACGTCTGCGCTCAATTCGCCGACGACGGCCCGGGAATAAAAGACCCGAAGAGAATTTTCGATCCTTTTTATACAACAAAAAATGTCGGCAAAGGTACCGGCCTCGGACTCAGCATCTGCTACGGCATCGTGAAAGAACACGGAGGCGATATCACCGCGCATAACGCACTCGAAGGGGGCGGTTCGACCGGCGCTGTGGTTGAAGTTCGCTTGCCCATGGCCGTTCCCGCCGAAGCCATTCCGGAGCTGAGTACCCAGGCTCCCCCCAGACGCGAAGGCGCGATCCAGGGCCGGGTACTTCTGGTCGAGGAAGAGGAAGCCGTGCTCGAGTTTGAGCGCGATGTACTCGCCGGAGCCGGGGCCGAGGTAGTCACTGCAAGCAAAAGTGAAGAAGTAAGGATCCGCCTGCTCTCCGAGCCCTTTGACGCTCTCATTATCAACGGCAAATTGCCCGGCGATTGGAACGCGAAAGAAGCCTATGACTGGCTGCTGCAGAACTGCCCCCACATGGAGCGGCACATCTTATTCACCTTCTCGAATGGGATAGAACAAGACGCCGAGCGGGCTTTCCTGCAGGAAAAAGATATTCCGTATCTGGTCAAGCCCTTCGAAGTCGGCGATCTAATTTCGCACGCCCGGCGCCTGCTGCAGAAAGCGCAGGCAGCCGCAGCCTCCGCCGGCTAGCGTCCGTCACAGTTGCGCGCGCAAGCTCTTCACCAACTGCCGCAGCGCCCTCTCGTTGCGGCGATACCATCGCCACTGCCCTTGCTTCACCGCTTCGACAAGACCAGCTTTTGTCAGAATCGCCATATGATGAGATACGGTCGATTGCGAGAGATGGACGCGCGCTTCGATGTCCCCCGCGCACAATCCCTTTTTTCCCGCTGGGTTTTCGTTGGAAGAAAGTTTGCCGCGTGGCTTCAGCGCACTCAAAATAAGCCGCCGCGTCGGATCGACAATGGCGGGCAGGGCGCATTCAAGGGAAACGCGGGTGCTCATCGTGAGACTACGAATAATTCATAAATCGACGCCTGTCAATATATGCGATGGAGAGAAGCGCAGAAATCACCTCGAGGGGGCGTCCGATAGTAGGCCAGCGCTTCAAGGCCTGCGTGACAGCCAAATCCTGCACCGTCCGGGGGAAGGAAGGTCCTCGGTTCAGCCGCGCGGCGGCGCAAGAACGCAGCCCACGGCGCCAGCCGTGGGTGAACAAATGGGAAATCACTCAGCCCCGAAAAGGGCGAAAGAGAAGTTTTCATGGACACTCTTCAGCGCTGGGAAAAGGAGACAAATCATCTCAAGTCCCGGGGAGGGACGACTGAGTCTTTCAGTACGAATCCTCATCCACGCTTGCGCGTCGCTCGCACCCATTCCACGCGTGAGAATTCCAGGTAGCGCACGTCGTTCTCCGGCAGTGAGCAGTTCGCCGGCTCGAGTTGGCCGGCCAGGCTTCCGCCGCGAATCCAGTACCCGCCTTCGTCCTGTTTCAGCACGGTAGAGTCGAGCGGGTCCATGCCGCGCAGCTTGAAAATCACACGGCGGTTCAACAGGGAAGTCGCCTTCATAGAAAATAATCGAAATAGTCGAGATGAGATTACTTCTTGAGGATCGGATTGTAGCCGTCGTTGATCAGGCGGGTACGCACGGTCTCCGCTTCTTTAATGTCGCCAAAAGGCCCGAGTTGCACGCGAAAATATTTGTCGGCGGCTGAATTGCCGGCTACGAATGCGGGATACTGTTTTTTCTTTAGCGCATCCACCAGCGCATCAGCATCGTCCTGTTTCGTAACTGCGGCCACCTGCACAAAATAGCCAGTGCCGGGAATCGGGGCCATAGGATCGGGAAGCTTCGCCGATTGCGATTCTTGCTTGCCCGAAGTTGTGCTCGCGGAGCTATTTCCCGAAGCCCCCGTGGAATCACCCGGCGCCGCATCCCCCGCTGCTGGCGTTAACTGCGAATCTGCGGACTTCTGCTCCACCGCCTTGTAGAACGTCATCGGCGCAGACGATGATGCACCTGCAGAGCCCGCCGGTTTCACGGCGTTCGATCCGGTCGGACCAGCCGCTCCTGCCACGCTTGGAAAACCGCTCTCGGTCTTTCGCCCCAGCGTGTAGCCCAAAGCGAAGAAAACCGCACACACGATCACCAGTCCGAAAAACAACGACAGCAACTTCGCCGTACCTAAAGTGATTTCGGTGTCTTGTGTTGATGCCATGATTCGTTAATCGCTCCTAAACGTCGCTTCCTAAGCCACTTTCGCCGGAGGCGACGGGGCTTCCCCTCCGCCCGAGCCCAGCAACTTCTGCAAGCCTGAGAAGAAATCCACCGGCACCGGAAAAATAACCGTGGTATTTTTCTCCACCCCAATCTCCGTCAGGGTCTGCAGATAGCGAAGCTGCACGCTCACCGGTTCAGTAGCCAAAAGATGGGCCGCATCCACCAGTCGCTGAGCTGCCGAGAATTCGCCCTCGGCATGAATAATCTTCGACCGCTTCTCGCGCTCCGCCTCGGCCTGCTTGGCCATGGCGCGCAGCATCGACTCCGGCATGTCAACTTGCTTCACTTCTACATTCGTCACCTTCACGCCCCAAGGGGAAGTGTGCTGGTCGAGAATGCTTTGCAGGCGAAGATTAATTTTCTCGCGGTGCGCTAGCAGTTCGTCGAGTTCCTGCTCGCCCAACACTGAACGCAGCGTGGTCTGCGCAAATTGCGATGTCTGGTAGACGTAGTTGGAAACTTCGACCACTGCCTTATTAGGGTCGATCACCCGTAGAAAGATCACCGCGTTTACCTTGAGCGTTACGTTGTCGCGCGTGATGATGTCTTGCGGAGGTACTTCCAGCGCTTCCTGGCGCAGCGAGACCCGCACCATGCGATCAATCGGGCTGAAGACGAAGATCACGCCGGGGCCTTTCGAAACAGGCAAAAGGTGCCCCAGCCGAAAGATTACGCCGCGCTCATATTCGGCCAGTATCTTGATCGAACTGAGCGCATACAAAACAAAAACAATAACGATAATAGTGACGAATCCGATGCTGACGCCGAGAAATTCCATCTGTACCTCCACGCGTGAGGCGAACAATGCGTCTACCGCGGATTGTAACGCAGGCAACTCGGACGGGCGCGGAATTCGGACAGGGGCAGTTGATTGCGCTGGTGCGCGCTCCCGTTAAAAGACAGCGGTCGTAGGCGCAGTGGTTACAGTCAACGGCTCAACGCGCAAAACCAAGCCGTCGACCCGCCGCACGATCACTGCTTCCCCGGCGGTCAGGTTAGAAGACGAGACCGCATCCCATAATTCGCCATGCACAAAAACTTTGCCTCGCGGCGAAAGCGCAGTCTGCGTTACTGCGGTCGCTCCTACCATGCCTTCCATACCGGTGACGACCTTGTTCCGCCGCGCCCTCAACGCAATCGTCATCAGGAAAGCCGTAATCGCCCCGAGCGGAATGCTGACTCCGAGCGCCGTCAGCAGATGCACTCGCATCTCCGGGAGCGGCGAATCGACCAGCAACAACCCGCCCAGCGTGATGAGCGCGATGCCCCCGACGGTGAGCACACCGTGGCTGGCAATCTTGGCTTCCGCGGCAAAGAGCGCGAATGCCCCCAGAATCAGCACCAGCGCGGCAAAGCGCGTGGGCAGCAAATTTAACGCGAACACCGCGACCAGAATAAAAACGATCCCCACCGTTCCTGGAACCACCGCCCCGGGATGATTGAACTCCGCATAGAGCGCCAGTGCCCCGATGGCGAGCACAATGAAAGCGATGTTCGGGTCCATCAGGTAATCAAGAATGTGCTCTTTCAAGGTCATACCGAAAGGCACGACCGGCGCGCCTACGACCTTCAGAGTGACTTCCTGCCCATTGAAACGCTTGAAACTCTTGCTCTCAATCTGCCGGAAAAGCTCGTCTTCGCTCGAAGCCACATAATCGATCAGGTGCTGCGAAAGCGCCTCCTGCTCGGTGAACGACTTGGACTGCCGCACCGTGCTTTCCGCAACTTCAACGTTGCGTCCCCGACGCGCCGCTACCGAGCGCATCAGCGCGGCCGCATCGTTTTCCATTTTCTGCTTCATTACTTCGTCCACATTGCCGCCACCGAGCGTGACCGGATGCGCGGCTCCAGTATTTGTGCCGGGGGCCATGGCGGCGATATCCGCCGATTCCAGAATAAAAAATCCCGCCGAAGCCGCGCGGCTGCCCCCCGGCGTCACGTAAATAATCACGGGTACTGGCGACGCCGTGATCTTCTCAATGATCTCCCGCGTCGACTCCACGAGCCCGCCGGGCGTATTAATCTCGATCAATAGAGCCTGATCGTTGCGTCGATGAGCTTCATCAATAGCGCGTGCGATGTATTCCTCGGTAATCGGCTGAATCGTGTCGTTGACCGTGATCTTGAGAACTTCGGCCGATGCGCAAGGAAGACTGGAAGAAACGAAAAACGCAAGCGCAAACGCGAAGAGAAGGAGAACGGGAGTTCGGGATATCAGACTGCTCTTCATAGCGCGATCCCAGCTAAGAGTATTCTCGCTCAAATCGCGGGTCACGCAGAGATTTTTTCTGCTTTGTTTTCGCTCTCGGAAGCCGCCGCAGAATTGTCGAGCCGCGCTTCCGCCCATCCCGGCAAATCTGTACTGCCGGTAATCAGTCGTGCTCCCCGCTCATACGTAAAGTAGGACCATGCCCACTGGATAAAAACCAGCACGCGGTTCTGGAAGCCAATTAAAAAGAAGATGTGAACAAACAACCACGTCAACCACGCAAGAAATCCGGAAATGTGAATCTTGCCGAACTGGGCCACCGCCGCTGCCCGGCCAATCGTCGCCAGACTCCCCTTATCAAAATAGTAAAAGGGTTTGCGAGGCGCGGCTTGCGTCCGCCGCCCGCCAGCTTCAACTTCATGGCGAATGAGATTGCCCACGTAACGGCCTTCAAGAATAGCCACCGGCGCGACTCCGGGAAGCAGTTTGCCCGATTTGTCTTTTAAGGCAGCGAGATCTCCGATCACAAAGACTTCCGGATGTCCCGGAACGCTGAGATCATTCTCCACCAGCACTCGGCCCGCGCGGTCCACGGTCACGCCCAGCTTCTTGCCAAGAGGCGAAGCCGCCACACCTGCCGCCCACAAGATAACGTCCGCTTTAAGTTCCGTATCGCCCATGCCGATTCTGCCCGGAGCGATATTGGTCACCATCTTCCCCGTGATTACTTCTACGCCCAGCCGCCGCAATTGTTCGCGCGCGCTGCGCGAGAGATCTTCAGCATAGGCGGGAAGAACCACCGGCCCACCTTCGATCAGGCGAATATGAGCCCGCCGCGGATCGACCGAGCGAAAATCATTGGCCAGGGCATGCGCGCAAATCTCCGCCAGCGTTCCTGCCAGCTCTACTCCCGTAGGCCCGCCGCCCACCACCACAAAATTTAATGGCTCGACTCCGCCGCCGGCATTGGCACGGCGCTCGGCTAGTTCAAAAGCCAGCAGCACGCGCCGTCGAATCTCAATAGCATCTTCCACCGTTTTCAGTCCCGGCGCGAGCGTCTCCCATTCCTCATGCCCGAAATACGCGTGGCTCGCGCCGGCTGCGACGATCAAGAAATCGTAGCCAATCTCTTGATCCGCGGTCTGTACCATACGGCGCTCAAGATCGAAGCCGGTCACCTCGTCCAGCAGCACTTCGACGTTTTTGTGCCCGCTCAGAATCGACCGAATCGGCGCAGCAATCTCTCCCGGCGACAGGCCTGCCGTCGCCACTTGATAAAGCAGCGGCTGAAAAGTGTGATGATTTTGTCGATCGATTACCGTGATCTGAGCCGGGGAGCGCGCCAGCTTTTGCGCGGCGTTCAGGCCTCCAAAGCCCGCTCCCACGATAACCACTCGTTGTCTATTGCCTGCGCCTGTCGTCATTGCGGTTCCCCGCACTACTGTATAAGATTCGCGCCATGGCCGTTGGTTCCACAAGTTCTGCACTTTTAGCCACGTCTGCTCCGAAAAATCTCACCTCCGGCGGGATTCGCTGGCTGCTGCCCTCTGCCGCCGACCTGGTTTTCCTCGCCTTGCTAGGCCTGCTCGCCTTCACTGACTTATCGGTCCGCTTGCTGAATGACGCTGGCATCGGCTGGCACATCCGCACCGGGCAGCTAATCCTGGCCGACCACGCCGCCGTTCCTCACGCCGATCCATTCTCCTCCACCATGTTCGGCAAGTCGTGGTTTGCCTGGGAGTGGTTTTACGACCTGATCGTCGGCGGCCTCGATAGCAGAGCAGGATTAAACGCAGTCGTACTGTTCACCGCGTTGATCATCGCGGCCACATTCGCCTGGACTTTTGGCCTTCTCGTGCGCCGTGGCACGAATGTAATCGTCGCGGTAATTTTGATTTTGCTGGCGGCTTCAGCCTCGATGATTCATTTTCTGGCGCGCCCGCACGTAATCAGTTGGCTGCTTACGTTGATATGGTTCGTGTATCTAGAGTCCGCCGTCGGCTATTTTCCTTTCCCTCCTTCCTACTCCGGATCTCGCCGCCTTGGGCTGCTCAGCCCCTTGCCTTTGTCCATGATGGTATGGGTGAACTTGCACGGCGGATTTCTGCTTGGCTTTGTATTGCTTGCGATCTACTGGTGCAGCGCGGTGTGGGAGTGGCTCACCTTGAAAGAGGATCGATTCGACGACGCCTTACAGAAACTCCGTGCCAGACGCCGCGTTCGCGCTTTAACTTTGACCAGCATCCTGACCGCGGCAGCGACTTTGGTCAATCCTTACGGCTATCATTTGCACATTCACATTTACCGCTATTTGACAGATCGCTTCCTCATGGATCACATCGATGAATTTCAATCGCCGAATTTTCACGGCGTCGCCCAGAAATGCTTCGCAGTTTTATTACTACTGGCGCTGGTAGGCATAGCCTCGAAAAGCCGTGGCCCCGCCGGCCAACGCATCAAGCCGAGTCAGATCCTGTTGATCTTATTTGCAGTGTATTCCGGCCTGTACGCCTCGCGGAATATTCCCATCGCGTCTTTGTTATTGATTCTGATCACTGGGCCCTGGCTATCGGAGGGAGTGTTGTCTATAGTGCGCCGCTTTTCCGCCGCAGATTTTCTCCAGCGCATGCAGGCCATTGAATCCAGCCTCACCGGCCATCTCTGGCCCGTCGCGGCCATCGCGCTCTCTTGCTGGATTGCCGCTCACGGCGGCGTTCTCGGCAAGTCGCAACTCATGAACGCTCACTTCAGCGCCCGGCGCTTTCCCGTCGCGGCCGTAGATTATTTGCAGGCGCATCCGGGGCAAAGCACGGTCCTGGCTCCCGATTATTGGGGCGGATACTTAATCTACCGCCTCTATCCGCAAGTGAAAGTAGTCATCGACGACCGTCACGATTTCTACGGAGATCAATTCTTAAAGTCTTACTTGAAGATGATTCACGTCGAGCCGGGCTGGAGCGACTTCCTCGTTCAGCAAGATGTTCGCTGCGTGCTCGTCCCCAAAGAATCGGCTCTCACCAACATCCTGCTCGAAACCGCAGTCTGGCAGCCGGTTTATCGCGACGACGTAGCGATCACGTTCGTACGCAACCCCTCCACCAGACCATAAAGCGAACCTGCTTGCGAACCGGGAAGTTGCAGAATGCTTCACATTGACAGTCCACAACTTTCCGCGCTATCTTCACCCACGGCGACCACTACCAAGCGTAGTAGTGTTCTCGAAAGCCCTGCCCTTCAACGAACAATTTTGCGCCGGCTATCTTCCGGATTTACCGGATCAAAGGACCATCCTGATGAACCGCATCCTCCCTCGCTTCCGCAGCCTGCAGTCCGTCTTCGTCACTTTCGCAGTCCTGGGTTTTTCGGCGGCGACCGCCCCAGCGCAAAATCCTCCGGCAACGCTAATCCAGATCAGCTCCGATCCGTTCACAGTCGCTCCCGGCCAGCACGCCACTGAAGTTGAGCCGCATGTGCTTTCGAATGGCGACACGCAGGTCGCTGCCTTCCAGACCGGACGCATCGTCAACGGCGGCGGAACCGCCATCGGCTGGGCTACCTCCAGCGACGGCGGCAGCACCTGGTCCCACGGATTTCTTCCCGGCCTGACCAAAGGAAACGGTGGCGGACTCTACGATGCCGCCAGCGATCCCGCCGTGGCCTATGACGCCAAGCACAGCGTGTGGTTGATCGCCAGCCTGCCTATCTCGAATTCGAACTTCACTCCGGCGGTAGTCGTGAATCGGTCGAGCGACGGCGGCTTCACCTGGGACAATCCCGTCAGCGTCGGCCCCAACGTCGCCAGCTCTGACAAAAACTGGATCGTCTGCGACAGCACGTCCACCAGTCCGTTCTACGGAAATTGCTACGTCGAATGGGATGACCCCAATAACGGCGACGAAATTTTCATGAACACCTCCACCGATGGAGGCCTGACCTGGGGCGCGGCCACCGCGACCGCAAAGAACGCCACCGGCATCGGTGGTCAACCGCTGGTCCAGCCCAACGGCACGGTCGTTGTTCCTATCGAAACCTCCGGCATCTCAGCCTTCAGTTCCGCCAATGGAGGTGCAAGTTGGTCGGCTCCGGTGACCGTTGCGAATATCCAGAGCCACATCGATGCCGGCGGCATTCGCAGCGGACCGCTGCCCAGCGCGGCCGTCGACGGCGCAGGCAATGTCTTCGTCGTGTGGGAAGATTGCCGCTTCCGCTCCAAGTGCTCGACCAATGATCTGGTCTTCACCCATTCGTCCGACGGCACTCACTGGTCAAAGGTCGCGCGAATTCCCATCGACGCCACCACCAGCACGGTCGACCATTTCATTCCCGGCATCGGGGTCGATCCTGCAACCTCTGGCGGCGCGTCGCATATTGCCATTCACTATTACTTCTACTCGCAAAGCAATTGCACGACCGCGACCTGCAATCTCTACGTGGGATACATCTCGTCGCACAACGGCGGCAAGACCTGGAACCCAGCCGTGCAGCTGGCCGGCCCCATGATGTTGAAGTGGCTTCCCAATTCGCAGAATGGATTGATGGTCGGCGATTACATCGCGACGGCGTTCAGCAACGGCACGCCCCACGGCGTATTCGCTGTAGCCGATGCAAAGTCCGGATCAACTTACAACGAAGCCATGAACACCGCGCAAGGACTAACCGTACCCGAAGCGGGGCCGCAGTTGTCCTCGGCGAAGGATAAACCTCTGCACAATCTCTCCGACCCAATCGAGAAGGAGCGTCCAGAGAAAGGCACAGTCCCGCCGACAAAACGCTTGAAGCGCTCGAAGTAGCACATGCAGGTAGCCCCGTCCCGGCGGCTGTCCCGCGGGCGTCCTCGCCTGCGCCGGCCGGTGCGGAGCTATGCAGCACTCACGAATTGCTTGACATTGCCCACCACATGGGCAATAACAGGCAGGTCCGCGGCAGTCTCCCCCAATCGTTGGCAAGCCCGGCACGAGGTAATTCCAGGTACGAGGTAATTCTATGTCCCCCCAGCAATCCCGAAGGCCGGCGGGTGGTAGACTCACCGCACCACTGGCGCACCAACTGGAACGTCGCCTTCTGGCCTACGCGGCGGCCGCCAGCGCGGGATTGCTCTCATCGGCTCTACCCTCCGAGGCCGAGATTATTTACACACCATCCAACACGCCCTTCGCGGTTGCGCAAGTTAACCAGGGTCCGGCGCTCACCACCCTCGACCTGAACAATGACGGCAACCCAGACTTCAGTTTCGCCATGGTCTCAGCTGTGCGGTATTCCTCTGGCACCATTTCACGATTCAAGTATTACTTGAAGGTTATTCCCGTGCTAGCCGGCAACCAGGAGGTGCGCGGGAATCGACCGCCGACCGCATCCGCGGTTCCCGCAGACGCGACCATAGGACCGCAAGCCAAGTTTGGCTCCGGTCTTTTCATGTCGATCAAATCGTTCAACGGCGCTTACCGAAAGTCCGGCACGTGGCAAAACGTTGAGTATGCCTACGTCGGCCTGAAGTTCTTGATTAACGGGCAAGTCCATTACGGCTGGGCGCGCGTCAAGTTTCCGTTTGCGGGGGGTACGAAATATCCCAGCATTTATGGCTATGCCTACGAAAGCACTCCCAACGAGCCGATTGTCGCAGGGGACACCGGGGCCTCACCGCAGGAGAGCTCAAATGTAAGTTTGCCGACGAGTTTGGGCATACTCGCCAGCGGTGCGATGGGGCTGAATCTGTCGCGGAGTGAGATTCTTCCATAGCTTTCGGTAAAGGCTGGGTGTTGCACCAGAGAGGAGATCGGCCAATGACAAACCAATCATCGATTACGACTTCGTCCAGAGTGGCTCGTACTCTCGCGGTTGTGCTGGCCGTTGCGCTGAACCTTGCCCTCGCCCAAGCTGCCGAAAGGGTGATTTACCGCTTTGATAAGACTCACGGTTCGCAGCCCCTCTCAGGTTTGGTTGCCGATAGCGAAGGGAATCTCTACGGCACTACCAATGGCGGCGGAGTAGCAAATTGCGGAACCGTGTTCGAGCTTTCTCCTGATTCGGGCGGCAAATTTACGGAGACGGTCCTTTATTCCTTTCGCGGTTGTAGTTTCGTCGCCCTCAATCCTGGCGGGACTATGGTCATTGATAAGAACCTAAATCTTTTTGGGGTGCAGGATGGTTTGTCCGATGTAGGGGTGATCTTCGAACTGAAGAGGGCGGCGAACGGCACGTGGTCTTACAGCGTAATTCATGACTTCGGCTCCGGTAAGGAGGGTTATCCAAACGTTGACCTCGCTTCCGACAACGCAGGCAACTTGTATGGCACAGCAGGCCAGAACCTAACTTCCCAAGGGGAAGTTTTCGAACTGAGCCCGCAGTCCGACGGCAGTTGGAACGAGAAAGTGCTTTACACCTTTCCCGCCCCCAACGGAGTCAGCTATCCGGTGGCGGGCCCAACCATCGATAGCAGGGGCAATCTCTACGGCGCAGCATCTTATGGCGTCGGCGGGTACAAGGGAAATGGAGCCATATACGAACTCACGTCGCAAGCAGCCGGTCAATGGAAGCTGACGGTCCTTTTCAATTTCGACACTTCGTTCAATATTTACAGCCCCAACTCCAGGCTGACGTTGGATTCGAAGGGTAACGTGTACGGGACAACAAATGAGCCGGGTTACGGCCAAGTTTTTCAGCTAAGCAGAAACTCGAGTGGGAAATGGAACGAAGCAACTATTTATTCGTTCCTATCGGGGAACGACGGCTCCGCCCCCATAGGCACGTTGGTAGTGGACCCACCTGGGAATGTTTATGGCACAACTTTCGTGGGAGGTATTGGCTGCAATCAATTTCTCTGTGGGACCGTCTACCGATTAACCCCGCAAAGCACCGTACCCTGGAAGGAAACCATCCTTCACTACTTCGAGAGCGCTGAAGACGGTTCGGAACCTCGGCAGGGTTTACTCCTCGACAGCGCCGGGAACCTCTTCGGAACGACGTCTGCCGGTGGCAGCCGTTACGGCTATGGCACGGTGTTTGAGATTGTGCCTTAACTCGTCAACCGCGCGATCGCATAAGCAGAACTCCTCTTTTTTCCCCCGCCTGCTAAACTCTCACCGTGCCACGCCTCACCCACCTCGAATGCACCCGCTGCGGCGAGCATTATCCCGCCGATCGCCCTCAAACCGTCTGCTCAAAAGATGACGGCGTCTTGTATGCGCGCTACGATCTCGACGCTATCAAGAAAACTTTTTCTCCGGCGTCGCTGCTTCCGCTCGCGCCCACCATGTGGCGTTACGACGCCGTCCTTCCCGAAGCCACGCCCGTCTCTCTCGGAGAAGGTTTTACTCCCATGTTGCGCAGCCGCGAATATCCCAATGTCTTCATCAAAGACGAAGCCCTAAACCCCACCGGCTCCTTCAAAGCTCGCGGACTTTCCGCTGCCGTCACCATGGCTCGCCACTTCGGGCTGAAGAAGCTCGCGATCCCATCCGCCGGCAACGCTGCCGGAGCCCTCGCCGCCTACGCCGCCGCCGCCCCCCTCGAAGCCCACATCTTCATGCCCAAAGATGTTCCCCTGGCCAACCGCGTCGAATGCGACTACTACGGCGCCCACGTCACCCTGGTCGACGGCCTGATCTCCGACTGCGCGCGCAAAGTCGCCGAACTAAAAGAAACTGCGGCCTGGAAAAACGATGGCTGGTTCGACGTCTCCACCACCAAAGAGCCCTACCGCGTCGAAGGCAAGAAGACCATGGGCTACGAGGTCGCTGAACAACTGGGATGGAAACTCCCCGACGGAATTATCTATCCCACCGGCGGAGGCGTGGGCCTGCTAGGCATGTGGAAGGCCTTCGAAGAAATGCAGCAACTGGGCTTCATCGGCCCGGAGCGCCCGCACATGATTAGCGTCCAGTCTGCAGGATGCGCCCCCATCGTTAAAGCATGGGATGAGGGTCGCGCCTCCGCCGAATTGTGGCCCAATGCGACTACGTTAGCAGCTGGTCTGCGCGTGCCCAAACCCTACGCCGATTATCTGATTCTCGACATTCTGAAAAAAAGTGGAGGTCTCGCCCTGGCAGTGACCGACGCTGAAATTCTGGCCGGCGCGCGACACTGGGCCAGCGTCGAAGGCATCTTCGCGGCTCCGGAGGGGGCTGCATCGCTGGTGGCTTATCAGAAGTTGCTATCCACTGGCTTCTTCACGCCCGAAGACTCCGTGGTTCTTTTCAACACCGGTAGCGGCCTGAAGTATCTGGAAGTTCTGAACGACGTCAGTGTGGCGCGGGTGCCCTCGCCCGCTTCTCGCCACGTAGCCGGAATCATAGGCCCGTATTAGCTCCAACCGGCTGAGAGGGTGTAGGGACAGCCGCCTCGGCTGTCCAGCCAGCGAACCAAGCGCCCTACTAGCGTGAGCGAAAACAAAAAGAGCGCAGCCCGAAGCCGCGCTCCAGAAAACAAAGCTCGATCTTTACGCCACCCGATTCCGTCCGCTCCCTTTTTCCCACCAGACTGCGGGATCTTCCGGGCGGTTCAGCATCTTCGATAATTCTTTCTTGATCTCGGCCAGCCGGTTGGCGCGCATCTCCACGGCTGACTGGTCAATCTGGCTGTCCTCGCCCCGTTTCACAAAGCGAGCGTTCATGTTCCGTAAGTCCGTGATTTCCTGACGAAGGCTGGTAAGGTGCTCCAAGATGTATGGCATATCCCGATCATACCCCAGATTCGCAGATTCTTTGTTTAATAAGTGTTGAATAATTCGCGAAGCCAGAAACATTCCCAAAGCCTGTCTTGTCGTACCTGTCCCTGCGCATGCCACCCAAGTACAGCGGTGGAGCGGTGCCAGAATGCAGCCCGCAGCTCGCCCTAAGCCAGTCGAAGGTACGCAAGCCGTGGCTAAGACGTGGGAAGTGAATCAGTGCCGAAGAGGCGGAAGAAAAGAGGCGTTGCGCAGGCAGCTATTAGCTGGTGACAGGCTCACCCGAACGTTGCCGGCGCAGTTCTGCAAGAAAATCATCTTCCTGCATCTCAGCACCCTGGCGCAGCAATTCCAGCAACGGATCCTCGAGTATCTCCGGCCCGTTATCTGCGGAGCCGGGCTCGCGCTCGAATTGGCTAATATCCGCGGCCAGACTACGAGGAGCAACACTCAGTTCGACCATGGTCGAAGGAGTACTACGGAGAAAGTTGATTAAATGTTCGACCTGCACCCGCTGTTCCTGCGTGCGGGAAGGGAATTCCACTCCCATGCCGTAGCCCGGGTGCGCCACCCTCACCATCCCCTCGGTATGAATCGCCAGCTCGCCGGTTCTCAGGCAAAGGTCGACCAGCGAATACTCAGGAAAGGGCGAGTCGGTTTCAACATAGCAACCGCCCAGACTCAGGTCGGTGAGCTTGCAGTGCGGGACCGTCTCCTCAGCTCCCGCGCCCACCCGCGCCGCCGCAGCGTGCAGCCACATCCCGAGTTGAGTCTTCATCTCGTCGTTCAAGTCGAGGAAGTGAACTCCGGTTTGCCCGTTCGGATTTGCCCATGCCACCTGCCCGCCAGCTTCAATTTCCAGGCTCTCATCGGGCAATTTGAAACGGACGCTCAGCAACGCTCCCGGAGTCTGCGGCTCGGCCGTGAGCACATCCATCCCCGTCTCGCTGAGATCCAGAAGAATGCCCTCGGCTTTGCGCCCATCGGGCAAAGTGAGTTCCGCCGCAGCCTGCACCGGAACCCGGTAAGCTCGCCGCCGCTCCCGTTTCAGCAGTGCGGTAACGGCCCGCAGGCCAGCCTTAGCTTTTTCTTCGAAGATGGGTTTATAGAGAACGAAATGCGCGCCCAAACTCAGAATGCCGCGTACCTTCGCCATGCCAGAGACCAGCGCCACGGTCACCGGTGGATTTGCGGAATTCAGCCGATGCGCTTCCTCCAGCACCTCCACCGCATCCTTGGGCTCGGTGAAGTCCACCACCAAAGCGTCGAATCGTTGTTGCTGCAGGCGGTAGACCGCAGTGGAGACGTCGCTAACGCGCTCCGCCACGATCCCGCAAGCCGGTAGGACCCGGCCCAGGATCTCGGATGCGGAATCGTCTGCGGAAACCAGCAACGCCAGAAGGGTCATGACGAATTTCCTCGCCTAAATGGGGGCGAGATTACGGCCAACGTGGCGCCGTGGCCCGCGCTCCTTTTGGCCCTGAACCGGCCGCATTTGGTGCACCCGCCTTGGCCGCCATAGCATCGGGGTGTCCCGTGGGCTGATCGACTTCCATCAGGACAGCATTATCTTCATCATCATTTTCCGCCAGCAGGGGAGCCACTTCCCGCAGCTTCTCCGCCGCTTGCTGGAGCATCTCAATCTGCTTTCCGAGTTGGGCGTACTTGGTCTGCTTCTGCCGCAGCACTTCATGAATGTCTTTCATACCACCCCCTCTGTCGAATGTAAGGACCCCACCTCCCACCGTCAACGGTAATCCCCAATGCCCGGTTACTGGGGTAATTGTGAATTGTGATGGACCCGCTGGTGAGGAACCCCGATCGCTGGCTTTGAAACGGCGCAGCTGGCAGCGCGTATGAGAACTAAATTCTCCGCAAGCGGTGAACCAAACGCCACGGTTTAGCCCCACAGCAGCGACAGAATGCAGCCCACGGCGCAAGGCGGGGGTGAATCAGTGGGAAAGAGTCAGCCCTGTAATGGCGGAATAGCCCAGCAACAATGAAAAACCCCGCACTCGGCGGGGTCTTCACAGAACGGATCTTCAGAAGCGGAGTTTCTCATGTCCTCATCTTTTTATGCAGAACGCCAGCCAGGCCCAGCAGTCCGGTTCCGAGTAGCCCCAAGGTTCCAGGCTCCGGAACCGCCGTCGGCGCGAGATTGATATCCCCACTCGCAATACCCAGGCCGTTATACCAGCCACCCTTGTGACTGCTGTTGACTGTCAATTCAACCACGGCACCATATACCATCTGCCCCGTGTACATCTTGCCGGAGATGGTCCCCATCAGCGTATAGCTGTATTCCCCATTGGCCAGCTGTGATCTGGTCCAGGTCACCGGGCTGGTGAACGTCCCGGAGAAAATCACTCCGTTATGAATCCCGTCAGCTCCGTTCCCAGTGATCGTGAAAATACCACCCGCTGCGAAAGAGCCACCCATCTGCAGGCTCGATCCGGGAGTCATCGCGCCAGTAGTAAAGCTAACGCTTCCCAGTCCGCCGGTAATCAGTCCTGCCCCACCCAAACCATTGACTGCAATTAACTCGGAGCCGGTTAAGCTCAGAGTCGGGTCGCTTCCCTTAAGTGCTGTAAGTTTGCCACCGCTATCGGTGAAATCTATGTCTGCGAACGCAGCCATGGGCAGCGCCAAGGCAATCAAAGCCAGCAAGAACATTCGCTTCATGATATGTGCCCTCCTGAACCTGTCTGGAAACAACTCCGTTCCTGTCGGCGGAGGCTTACTGGCCTCCTAATTAGTCCTAAGCTAAACAACCCACACTTCTGAATGCACACGTAGATGCACCCAGCGTGCCAAAACGGGAGCATAGTTATCCTATTGAGGTTAAGGGTCTTAAGGAGTGGCTGTGGAAAGTTTTCCGGAACAAAACTGCAAAGGGATGCACACTTGTGCGATCCTTTTGCGTCCGAGCTGGCGGCATCGACTCGTCGCCCTCCCAGCTTTGGGTGAGCTGCGGCTCGGTCCCCGCAATCCATAAATCGTAACCTTCTTGCCGGGGATTGTCTTTAGCCACCTCGTGCCACCACCATGGCACCAAAGTGGCATTCGCAACCGCCCACTGCTATTGCTAACGTCACGGGTGAGCAGTTCTGGGGGAGGGCTGTTCAGGCGTCTTGCGGCTCGAAAGAGTCTCTGGGCGCCTTTAATCGTTTCGAAAGAACTCCTTGCCGATTAGCCCTGATCCGGCCCGATCAATTCCCGCAAGCGGCGCGACAGATTCATCGCTAACGAACGATAAAAGCGTGATGCTAGGTGAGGAAAGATCTCGAACAAACTATCGAGCGTCGGACGGTCTAAATGATAAGCTTCCAGGTCTTGCTTGGCCACGACGTTTACGCTGGCTGCAGCATCCTCGAGAAACGACATCTCACCGCAGATCTCCCCGGGACCGATTTCCGGCCGCACCACTCGCGAAGCGATCTGCACTCGCGCCGTTCCTTTCAGCAAGAGATACACTCCGTTGGCCTTGCTGCCCTTGTGCACCATTATTTCCCCGCGCTTGAAATAAACGCGGCTCGCCTTGTCCGCTACCAGCGACCAGTCATTGGCCGTAAGGTAAGTTAACCCGAGCTTGCAAGAAGACAGGACTGAAACTTCCTGATCGATAACCTTCGACATGGCGCGCGACCCACTCCCGGACTGGCTCTGCCAGTCAAACGTCCTGACCGGCTGAGTTAAATAACAGGGTTTCCCCAAGACTAGCAGATATCTCGCCCCGCGAAAAAAGGAGCACCACAGAAAACACTGTCTCTGAACGCAATTCTTCCTCGAGCGGGCTTTCCCCAAGAAAAGTTGACGGGAGTGAGAAGAACTGACGGGGTTCTTCGGCGCTGCAGAGAGCGCTCTTTCCCAGGATGCTGCAAGAAATTTCAGGCTGCGCGCCGTGACGCCCTAAGACTGGACCAACCGGGCGATAAGACCGGACTAAGAGTCCTGGATGAATGAAAGATTTAATAACTGAGCAATTGAGGGGTAATAAGGATTGAAAATGAATGGTGCGCCCTGAGAGATTCGAACTCCCGACCTTCTGGTTCGTAGCCAGACGCTCTATCCAGCTGAGCTAAGGGCGCGATCCTGCCAACAGATTCTAAACTGCGAGTAGCGGTAGCTCAAGATTATAGCGCATCTCGAAGGGCGCAAAATCCCGCTACGTCGGCGCTTCGAAAATGGAAAGTAGCGCCAGCGTCCCGCTCTCGCGCCGAGAAGTGGCAAGGCCTCCCAGGTTTTCATCAGGGCACACTTGTCGCCTCCCCGGCGCATCAAGGAGTAAATCTTTCGCGCTGCAGAGCATTTCCTACAAAGCCGTTGGTACCTTTTGTCCGTGATTAGAAGGACTTAACGATGGCACACGATTTGCAACAGTCTGGACAGACGAAGTGGCGCGCAACGGGGCGCTCCAAGGACGACTTCGGCCAGAGGTTTTCTTGGACGCCCCTTGCAATTAAAAGTCGAAAAAGCCTCCCCCCAAAAACCCCATCGTACCAGCGTAGCTTGCTACGTCTCTTCGCCAAAGGGGAGACGTGCAAGCAACGTTTCCAGATGCAAGCCCATACAAACAAGCCTAGGGGCCTACACCAACTCCAACCGCTCCCGCACATCAACTCCCGCTTGCCGCAGAAGTTTTGCGATAGAGTCCGCCTTCATTCGCGAAGCGTCGAACTCCACCCGGACTGTCCGCTCCCGCTCTTCGAAATGCACCCGGCGCACGCCATAAACCTCGCGCATTCCGTCGATGGCCCTTAATTCCGCTTCGCCCGGGCTCGCACCGTAACGAAAAACCACTTCCAGATAAGTCATAGAATGATCCCTGGATTCTTTTCACTCGGAAAACCATCACGCCGCTGGCAGCCTGCGTCTGAATCCAATATAAAGCATTGTCCATCGAAGAGTCAGAATTGGCAGCACCAAACCAGTTCGCATAAGAAATGTCTACTCCACGAACCGCGCAACTCGAACGCGACCCCGTCTGCGGAATGAACGTAAACGTGGCCACCGCTAGACACACTCACAGTCATGGCGGAAAAAATTACTACTTTTGCTGCGCCTCCTGCGTGCAGAAATTCAAAGCTGATCCGGAAAAATATCTGCGGCCTCAGCCCCCTGCAAGTTCCGCAGGTTTAGTGATGCTCGGCGCCTTACCGGCTTCTTCCCAAGGCCATGCAAAAGCTCCAGAGAGCATTATTCAAGTCTCACCGCTTCCCGGCACGACCCCCGCCCCCGCTTACGTCTGCCCCATGTGCCCCGAGGTCCGCGCCGCGAAGCCCGGAGCCTGTCCCTCCTGCGGCATGGCCCTCGAGCCCGATATCCCGGTCGCCGCCACGCGCACCGAATACACCTGTCCCATGCACCCCGAGATTGTGCGTCGGCAACCAGGTTCCTGCCCGATCTGCGGCATGGCGCTCGAACCCAGCACCGTCACTGCCGACGCCGAAGAAAATCCCGAACTCCGCGACATGACGCGCCGCTTCTGGATCGCCACGATCCTCACGCTCCCGCTCCTGACCATCGCGATGGCCACCATGCTGCGCCCCGCCGCATTCATGTTTCTCGCGGGCGCCAAAATCACATGGATCGAATTCGCCCTCGCCACTCCCGTAGTCCTCTGGTGCGGACTCCCATTCTTCCAGCGCTTCTGGACCTCCCTCGTCAACCGCAGCCCCAACATGTTCACCCTGATCGGCATGGGCACGGGAGCGGCCTATGGATACAGCGTAATCGCCGCCATCGTTCCTGAAATCTTCCCACCATCTCTGCGCGGCATGGGAGGTTATCCCGACGTCTACTTCGAAGCTGCCGCCGCCATCACGACACTAGTACTGCTCGGCCAGGTCATGGAACTCCGCGCCCGCAGCCGTACCAGCGCCGCTATTCGTGCCCTGCTCGACCTCAGCCCCAAAACTGCGCGCCGCCTCGACTCCGACAGCAGCGAGAAAGATATTCCGCTCGAGCAAGTGCATCCAGGAGATCGTCTCCGCGTCCGTCCCGGCGAAACAATTCCAGCGGATGGCATCATCCTCGAAGGCGAAAGCTCGATCGACGAATCGATGATCACCGGCGAATCCGTACCCGTCGAGAAGCTTCCGCACAGCAAAGTGATCGGAGCAACCATCAACGGCACCGGCTCGTTCGTAATGCGGGCCGAACGCGTGGGCAGCGATACTCTACTAGCCCGCATCGTGCAGCTAGTCGGACAGGCGCAGCGCAGCCGCGCTCCCATCCAGCGCCTAGCCGATCGCGTTGCGAACTGGTTCGTCCCCGCGGTGGTAGCGATCGCAGCCATAACCTTCGTCGCGTGGCTAGCGCTAGGTCCACAGCCGCGCCTCGCCCATGCTCTCGTGAATGCAGTCGCGGTCCTCATCATCGCCTGCCCCTGCGCCTTGGGACTTGCCACCCCCATGGCCATCATGGTCGGAGTAGGCCGCGGCGCACGCGCCGGCGTGCTCATCAAGAACGCCGAAGCCCTGGAGGTCCTGGAAAAAGTCGACACCCTCGTCGTCGACAAAACCGGAACCCTTACCGAAGGCAAGCCGCGAGTCTTTAGCTATTCACAATCGGTTATCGACGAGCCCGAACTGCTTCGCTTGGCCGCCAGCTTGGAACGTGCCAGCGAACACCCTTTGGCTGCGGCGGTCGTCGAGGCGGCCGCTGAGAAAGGACTAAATCTTTCCCAACCGGGGGAAATTGCTTCCGTTACCGGCAAAGGTATCATCGGCGTCGTCGGCGGGAAAAAAGTTGCCGTCGGCAACGCTGCGCTTATGGCCATGGTGGGGGCCCTGCAGCAAGCTGCTGTCGGGGCGCTCGCCCAGCCTGGCGGCACAACACTCTGCATATCCGTAGATGGCAAGTATGCAGGATACCTGGGAGTTGCCGATCGCGTGAAAGCCTCGACACCCGGCACGCTCCGTGCGCTCAAAGCACAAGGCATCCGCATCGTGATGTTAACCGGCGACAATCGCCCCACCGCTGCGGCGATCGCCCAGACCCTCGACATCGATGAATTCGAAGCCGAAGTTTTGCCCGAGAGAAAATTGCAAATCATCCGCAAGCTGCAAGGGCAGGGAAGAGTCGTAGCCATGGCCGGAGACGGCATCAACGACGCTCCCGCGCTAGCTCAAGCCAACGTCGGCATCGCCATGGGCACCGGCACCGACATCGCCATCGAAAGCGGAGGCATCACGCTCGTCAAAGGCGATCTCACCGGAATCCTGCGCGCCCGCACCCTGAGCCACGCCACCATGCGCAACATTCGCCAGAATCTTTTCTTCGCCTTCATCTACAACGCCATCGGCGTGCCCATCGCCGCCGGCGTCCTCTATCCATTCTTCGGATTGCTGCTAAGCCCAATCTTCGCCGCCGCCGCCATGAGCTTCAGCTCCGTCTCCGTAATCACCAATGCCCTCCGCCTCCGCCACCTGAAGTTGTAAGTTTGTACTTGTAAGTCTGTGGAAGTGGGCTGCTAGACATTTGTCATCCTGAGGCAGCGGAGTTCCACGCCCTTAGGCGGGGAACTCCGAACGAAGGACCTATGCATTTTGCCGGCAGTACCATCAAATGTTGTCAAGCGTCCGACTTAGAGCCCTTTCGCCCAACGCATTGATTCGCTTAAAGATATATTTATCCGGACTATGTCCCTTCTACCCTTAGCACCGTGATATAATAGTTTTATCGGATATAGCTAGCCCTCCCCTAAAAAACTAAAAAAAGGGCACACCAAGCGCAGCCCACAGGCTGCGCTTTTTAATTATGCCCAAGAAAAACGGTACCCTAACCCTCCACGCCGTAGCCGAGCCCACCCGCAAGCGTCGCGGAGAAGCCGCCGAAGCCGCCTTCTTAGCCCGCGCCACTCATCTAGGCTTCAGCGTCTGCCTCCCCTGGGGAGACAGCGACCGCTACGACTCCGTTGTCGAACTCGACCGCGGATTCCTCCGCGTTCAGGTAAAATCCGCCGCTCTCTACGCCGAGACCCGCTACCGCGTCAAAACCACCGGAGCCAACGGCCGCGTCTACACCAGCAAAGAAATCGACTTCTTCGTCGGCTACATCGTCCCCGAAAATATCTGGTACATCATCCCCATCCAGGCCATCGGACGCCGTAAGAACGTCCGCTTCTATCCCCACACCCGCCGCCAGTCCCGCGCCTTGTTCGAAAAATACCGCGAAGCCTGGTGCCTCCTCGATTCCCATCTGAAAGTCCGCCTCCGCCAAGGCCACCCCAACCGCTGCCGCAGCAAGAATCTGGAAGTCCGCTGCGCCCTCTGCCCCCAACGCGGCTAAGTTCAGTAGTCACAGACAAGACGTATGCGGAATGCGATGCTCGTGTGGGTCGGACACTCCTGTCCGACGCTTTTGACGTTGCTGTTGATCTTGCCTTTGCCTTGCTTTTGATCTTGTTTTTGAATTTCTCGCCGGTGAGCCGAAAATGGCCAAGCATTTACTTGACCGAAAATACGAATACCGCCGCATGCTTCCGCACTACCAAAAAACAGGAAGAGCAATTTTCATCACATTCTGTAAAGGCAATCGCATACCTTTAGCTTCGGAAGCCCGAGACGCCATCCTCCAACACTGCCTGCACGACAATGGCAAACGCTACGACCTCCACGCCGCCGTAGTCATGCCAGATCACGTCCACCTTCTGTTAACTCCGCTTCGAGATGAAAAGGGATGGCCATATTCTTTGCCCGTAATCCTGAAGCATCTGAAAGGCACATCAGCCCGAACTGTCAACAAGCTCGACGGCTCCAGCGGCCCAGTCTGGCAAGAAGAGTCCTTCGACCACGTCCTGCGCTCGCAGGAAAGTTTCGAAGAGAAGCTGGAATACCTCCGGCAAAATCCCGTGCGGAGAGGACTAGCGCAAACTCCGGAAGGGTATAAGTGGCTTTGGGTCGAGCAAACGGCGGGGAAGTGATCCAACTCGTGTGGGTCGGACACTCCTGTCCGACGCTTTTGACGTTGCGGTTGAAGTTGATCTTGCCGTTGATCTTGAAGTTGCAAGTGTGGGATAGACACGACTGTCCGTAGCGCTTGCCCTTGGTGTTGATCTTGCCGTTGATCTTTGAAGTTGCCGTGTGGGTCGGACACTCCTGTCCGACGCCTTGGACGTTGCGGTTGATCTTGCTCTTGCCGTTGATGTTGAAGTTGCCATGTGGGTCGGACACTCTTGTCCGACGCTTTTGACGTTGCGGTTGATCTTGCTCTTGCCGTTGGGGCTGGAAGTTGCCGTGGGCGATGCCGACGCTTTTGACGTTGCGGTTGATCTTGCTCTTGCCGTTGGGGCTGAAGTTGCCATGTGAGTCGGACACTCTTGTCCGACGCCCTTGACCCTTTGCGCTTAGACAGCGGAGCGGAGGCATATTCTGTATTATTTCGGGGATAAGGCTCGGGGTAGCGGAAGACAGCAAGGCGTGTAAGGTCTGGGCTCCGAGAATCCCAAGAAGCCGACACTCGATGATGAGCAGACGGGGTGTATCGGAAATCTGCTCTTCGTAACCAAGGTCCTGAACGGTAACTTGAACAACAAACCGTTTGCCGACAAGAAGACAATTTTGATGAATTCCAATGTCTGGATTGACGAGGTGGTCAAGGGTGCCGCCGACTGGGGTCCGGAGGAAGTGGAAAAGAGAGGCAAGCTTCTGTCCGATCTTGCGTACGATAAAATCTGGAAACTCTGAGGAATCCGTAGCAAGAATCAACCCCAACCCAAAAGCGTCGGACAAGAGTGTCCGACCCACACGAGCGAACTCGCCACACGGGTTATACTAGGCCCATGTCTGGGCACAAGACCTTCTACCTCGAAACCTTCGGCTGCCAGATGAATGTGCATGACTCCGAAAAAGTCATTGGCACGCTGGTGCACGAAGGCTACCGCCAGGTAGAAACGGTCGAGCAGGCTGACTTGATTCTTTACAACACCTGCTCCATCCGCGATAAAGCCGAGCAAAAAGTATTCCATCGCCTCGCCGACTACAAGAAGCTCCTCTCGCAAGGCAAAAAGTTCGGGGTGCTGGGCTGCGTGGCGCAACAGGAAGGCGAAAAAATCTTCGAGCGCGCCCCGCACGTATCGCTGGTCTGCGGATCAGCCAGCTACCGCAACCTGCCGCAGATGCTGATCCAATTGGAAAACGCGCAGGTAGAAAGCCAACCCAAAGCAGGGAACTCCGGCAGCCGAAAGCCGGACGCCGGAAGCCGATCTTCGAAAGCCGAAAGCCTCGTCCGCATCACCGGACTCGACGATCGCGAAACCGACAAATGTTTCGAGACCGAGTTCACCGCCCGCACTAATCCTCATCGCGGTTACATCACCATCATCGAAGGTTGCGACAAGTTCTGCGCCTACTGCGTGGTCCCGTACACGCGCGGCAAAGAGCGCAGCCGCACTTCGGAATCGGTGCTCGCAGAGGCTCGCCAGATGGCCGATCTCGGCTACACGGAAATTCAGTTGCTAGGCCAGAACGTGAATTCATACAAAGATCCGGCAGGCGGATTTTCCGGGAAAAAGCGAAGCTTCGCGGAATTACTGGCAGCCGTGGGAGAAATTCCCGGCATTCGTAGAGTGCGCTTCACCACGTCGCATCCCAGAGACTTCGGCCGAGACATAGTCGAGGCCATCGACGCCGTTCCCACACTCTGCGATCACGTGCATCTTCCAGTCCAGAGCGGATCAGATCGCGTCCTTAATGCCATGCAGCGCCTCTACACCCGCGAGCAATATCTCGAACGCATCGCGTGGATGAAAGCGGCGAAGCGCGAGATCAGCATCACCAGCGACCTGATCGTCGGCTTTCCCGGCGAGACCGAAGAAGATTTCTCCGAAACTCTCGCTCTGATGGAGGAAGTCGGCTACGACGCCATCTTCACCTTTAAATATTCGCCGCGGCCGAACACACCGTCGCTGGCACTCGAAGACGCGATCCCCGACGAAGAGAAATCGCGCCGCTTGGAAGTGCTAATGACCAGGCAGAAAGAAATCCAAACGCAGCGTTACAAGAAATACATAGGAACAATCTCGGAAGTAATGGTTGAAGGCAAGAATGCGGCGCGCGGCCAGTGGATCGGCCGCACCTCGCAGAACAAAACCCTGAACTTCACCGCTCCCGAGACGTCCACTCCCACGATAGGAAGCTACGTCCAAGTAAAAGCAACCACGAGTTTTCCCAACAGCCTCCTGGGCGAATTGGTGGTATAAGAAAACGAGAAAGGCGCACGCGTTTGAAGCATGTATGTTGAAGGCATCCGAAGGAGAATTGTGATGGAAGTAGAGATGACGATCCGCGGCCTTTTGATGGATCCAGTCAGTAACATGCCGATTGTGATTCTTAAGGATGTGGCCGGGGACAACGTGCTGCCGATCTGGGTTGGGGTTTACGAGGCGAATGCGATTGCGCTGGAGATGGAGAAGGTGAACACGCCGCGGCCGATGACGCACGATCTGATCAAGAATGTGCTCACTGGATTAGAGACGCAGGTCCATAAAGTTGTGGTGACGGAGTTGCGCGAAGATACGTTTTACGCGGTGATCTGGCTGGAGCGGAGCGGCGAGGTGGTTAGCATCGACTCGCGCCCGTCGGATGCGCTGGCGCTGGCGCTGCGGGTGGATTGTCCGATCTTTGTGGATGAAGCGGTACTGAAGAATTCGAAGCAGGCCGCGAATATGTCGGACCGGGTTACCGCCGAAGAGTTGCGCAAGTGGCTGGAAGGCCTGAACGACGAGGATCTGGGCAAGTACAAGATGTAGGAATTGAGTAATTTTGTAACTTGGTAATTGTGTAATTTGAAGGCGATTCGCCGCTCACTTCAGTAACTTCTTATAGTCCGTCTTTTCCCTCCTTGATGCTAACTGTTCTTTCTTGACATCACCTTAAGCGTAGTGACATCATATCGTCATCATGCGCACTACGCTGAAC
The DNA here is from genome assembly GCA_963789875.1 of uncultured Acidobacteriaceae bacterium. Classification (GTDB taxonomy): domain Bacteria; phylum Acidobacteriota; class Terriglobia; order Terriglobales; family Acidobacteriaceae; genus Sulfotelmatobacter. The sequence goes on from CAWBMI010000006.1 coordinate 1,282,462, forward strand.
CTCGATGATGACGCCATGGAAATTCTCCGCCAATATTCGCAAACCCGCTCGCTAGCCCTCGGCAAGGCTGCTTCGGAACTGGTCCGCAGGGGGGCGAGCGCTCCCTTGCAGATGGAAATGGTCAACGGTTTCTGCACCGTTGTGTTGCCCAAAGGCGGGAAGAAGGTCAGCAGCGAGGATGTCCACCGTCTGTTAGAGGATGAGCTCTAAGTGGCGGGCTATCTGCTGGATGCGAATGTTCTTATCGCACTGGCGTGGCCAGAACATTCCGCTCACGACCGGGCCAGCCGTTGGTTTAGCCACCACGCCGAGCGCGACTGGGCGACCTGTCCTATGACCCAGGCGGCGCTGGTGAGGGTGCTATCGAATCCTGCGTTCTCCCCGCGAGCTTTGACGCCTTCGCAGGCCTTGCAGGTGCTAACCGCCAATGTTGAACTCCCGGGTCATCACTTCTGGAGCGACTCGATAGGTTTGCGTGAGGCTGTTGTGCGGATGTCGACGGCTCTTATCGGTCACCAGCAGGTCACAGACGCCTACCTTGTCGCCCTTGCGATTCACCACCGGGGGAAGCTCGCTACGCTGGACAGGAGAATTCTTAAGTTCGCACCGCCGGGCGCAGTCGAAGCCATCTCCTGATCCGCACCACTCGTACTTTACATAATACCTGTTATCGGACGTTAAAGCGGTCTCCGAATTTGCCCCCCCAAGGGCTAGGGTGATCCAATGACCCGGATGCGGTGGCAGTTCCCGCCGCGCACATAATCGTCAACCGCCCCTAAAAGGGGGCCAGAACGCGCGCCGATTTGCGCCTTGCTCAAGCCGGGCTGCACTAGCACGATCTGAAGGCTGATGCGGCGGTCGCCATTGAGGAGGCCGATGCATGCGTCCAGTGCCCCCCTTAAGAAGACGGAACCACGTGCGGCGCGCCTGTCTAGACCTTCAATCATGAGCCTCCGATCTATCCATCTTGCTGACTTGATCGCCTGCCCGCATACTTCGTACAAGTCCTCTACTCGCTCGCCGGCGCTCGGCGCGGACGAAGCCTTGCAGTGAAATAGCGACACGAGTACCTCTTCCGCAGGGGTCTCAAACACAACAAAGTCGGCGAGTTCGCCTGTGCCGTGATCGTAAAGGATGATCGGGGCATCAGACGCCAGAAGGCGGTCTTGAATATAGGAATGGATGGACCGCTTCCCTTGAGCTGCTGTGCCGAACTCGCGCTCAATGTCCACGTTTTCAGCGGGGTCAAGAGCCTCTACTCGGCTCGGGTCAAAAGGCGGGGCGTTTGGATTGGGAGGATCAAAATAATTACAGCCCTCAAATGAGCCGCAGTCAGCGGTAAAGAAAGTCGGGAGGTTGTGGTTCAGATATATCGCGAGGCCATCTGCGTCGTCCGTCTCCGACCCGCCGGTAATCGTCTCCTCCTGCTGCTCGTCTTCGAAAAAGATCGGGTCCCAAGCGGAAGGTCAGACTTCGCTCGAAGCCGTCTGCGATGAGCCTAAGGCGTGCGCCAAGCCTGCAGCCTGATCGCCCCTGAGTCTCGCCGCGGCCGCCCTCGCTATTGCCAGGTCAGCGTCCCCATCTGGAGCAACTACGGGTTCATATTCTAGCTGGCCGAACACGCCATCGTTGTAAGCGTCCCGAAGTTCATAAACGTACGCGAGCCTTCCGGCGAGTTCCAAGCGGTCTCGCCGGAGGCGTAGCGGTGAACATGACTTGCCGGGCTAGGACGAGTTGCTCCAGCAGGCCTTTCCAGCTTCTTGCGGCGGCGTGGTGAGCCTCGTCGACGAGCACGACGTCGAAGAAATTGAGCGGGGGCGGCGGGATTCCCTGGATTTCCAAACTCATGCTGTTAGGGGTGCCGACGACCACATCATAGGGTCGGAGGTTCTGCCACTCTTGGAAGTCTGTAATTCGGCTCTCGACGGTGTAAACGGTAGGGGCGGCGACCGAAGTGGCGATCACACCGAGCCGCCGAAGATCGAGCAGCCCTTCGAATTCCTCGGCAATCTGCTCTCTCACCATTCGGCTTGGAGTCAGGACTAGTACCCGTTCTCCTCGCAGTAGGAAGGGCACGGCAGAAATTACCGCCGTCTTGCCGGAGCCCATAGGTATGGTAACAATCGCAGGGTCGGCGAATCGGGTGAAGTGTGCGGCAACGGCGTGCAGCGCACCGAGCTGGGGCTGCCGCATGCCCGGCGACGAGCCCTCTTGGATGGGCCAGCGAAGATCCCTGTAATGGGGCCTAAAGTAATTCATCTTTAAGCAGGAGTTAGCGCTGGGCCCAGGGAAATGCCCTAAGTTTACTATACGGGTCTAGAACCGAAATCGTCTGCCCGAGGGGAGACCGGCAAATGCAGAGGCCCTTCGCGCGAAGAACGCGCTCAGGATGACAAAGCGTTTATGACGGGGCGTCTAAGTTGCGGGGAAGACTATTTTGGGATGGAATAGAGTTCCGGCTACGCGGGTGGCTATCGCCAGCAATTCTCGCTGGCCTATGAAGACTTTGACCTGGCGGGCGCGAGAGTGTTCGGGGAGATTGATGGGGCGTCCGTTGCGGATGCGGGCAGCGGTGGGTTCGTCGGCCGTGACGCAGGGGAATTGGGGGAGAAGTTCGCGCGGGTGAACGAAGAGGTCTTCGATTCCTGAATACGATCGAGCAGCAATTGTGGAAGCGTTTTCTGGCGCGCTTTCTAGTGATAGAGAAGTGCGGGAGTGGTCGGCCCACCGGGGACTGCCGCTCTCCGGCAGAACAGCAGGTTTCTCCACTTCGCTTCCCTTTCCCTTCGGGAGAGCGAGGCTCCGGTCGAAATGACAAGTTTCTATTCCTGCTTCGGCCTTCTCCCCGATCGCGGATTTCTTTCTGTTCTCGACTTTATTTCTGTTCTCGAGCTTATTCTCGACGCTTTCGATCTCTTCGAGGGTGTGAGCCTGGGCGATGTTGAATTCGGCAGCAGCGGTGCGGCGCAGGGATTCCAGGTGCGCGCCGCAACCCAGGCGCTGGCCGAGATCGTGGGCTACCGAGCGCATATAGGTGCCTGAGGTTACGCGGGCACGAAAGTGGGCGCGGTCGCCATCTACTCTCGTGATTTCGAATTCCTTGACTTCGATTTGCACCGGCTTCAGGATGACTTCCTCTTTTTTTCGGGCGAGTTTGTAGGCGGGAACGCCGTTAATTTTTTTGGCGGAGAACGGGGGCGGAATCTGCTCGGTTGTACCCAGAAATGCGGCGGTTAACGGCTGGAGAGAATCGAGTGTTAGGCCTACCGGGCTGGGATTACCGGTAAGATTGTCGGTGGGTTCGCCATCGGCATCGTAGGTGTTGGTGGCGAAGCCGAAGCGGATGACCCCCTCGTAGCTCTTTTCCGAGGTTGTGTAGAACTGAGCTAAACGCGTCAGATTCCCGACGACTAGTGGAAGAACACCTGTGGCCAGCGGATCGAGCGTGCCGAGATGGCCTACCGAACGCTGCTTGAGGATGCGGCGCATGCGGTTGACCACATCGTGCGAGGTCCATCCGGCGGGCTTGTCAACGACGATGACGCCATTCATGAGAGGATTTAGGATTGTGCCATTGAGTGATTGAGTAATTGGATCATTGAAAAGCGCATCGCTTTAGGCTTTTAATCACTCGAACGCCCGATCACACAATCGCTCAATTCATTAAGCTACCAGATTCCTTATGCTTCCTCTTCGCGACGACCAGCCTCGGTATAGCACTCCCTGGGTAAACAGCTTTCTGATTGGGCTGAACCTGTTGATTTTTCTAGGCGAGGCCGCGCTGGACCCGCGGAGCCTGGATTTGCTGATTCATCAATTTGGAGTGGTGCCTTCGCACGTAGCGGCGCTTTTGGCGGGGTCGCCGCGATATTCGCTGCTTGCGGTGGTGCTTCCCTTCTTCACCTCGATGTTTCTGCACGGCTCGTGGATGCACGTCATCGGCAACATGTGGTTCCTATTTATTTTTGGCGACAACGTTGAGGATTACCTGGGCCACTTCATGTACCTCGTGTTTTATCTGCTGGTAGGGTTGGCAGCGATGAGTGTGCAAGTGGCGGTAATTCCGCATTCGAGCGTGCCTACGCTTGGGGCCAGCGGCGCGATTGCCGGAGTGCTGGGGGCCTACTTTATCGTTTATCCGCGGGCGCGGGTGCTGACCTGGTTTTTTGTGTTCGTGCTGTGGGTTCCAGCCTGGATAATCTTGGGATATTGGTTCGTACTGAATTTCTTGAGCGGGACGGCTACTTCGCTGAATGCGGCACACCAAAACATGGGCGGGGTGGCCTTCTGGGCCCATGTGGGCGGGTTTATCGCCGGCATGCTTTTAATTAAGGTGTTTCCAGAGCGGGTGCGCCGGTATCCGTATGCTTATCAGTGACGGTTGCCTGCCCTCACACCCTTACAGCTTTGTCATTCCGACCGCAGGGAGGAATCTGCTGTGTGCACGCACCTACCGCGGATGGGCGGCGCTTCAGCGCCGCGAAAGGCTTCAAGAATAAATCTTGCATTAGCCCTGCTGACTAACACCATCTTTTTTGAAACGCCTATTTCTTCGGACGCGACTCCGGAGGAACCAGGCCGGCGACGCGGTAGTAGACCACCAGTTGTCCGTAATGTTCGCCGGAATGCTCGATCAAGCCATAGGCCATGTCGAGCACGCGAACCTGCTGGTGAGCGAAGGGGTCGACCAGCAGATCGGACATGCCTTTATCGCCCTTCGCCTTGATAGCGGCCGCGCCGTCGCCAAAGGCTTTCTTCACGAAGGCCACGATGTCAGCCTTGGTTTTGAAGTCGGCGCGCTTGGGATCTTCTTCCTTGGGAGCCGGCTTGCTCATGGCCGGATCGCTAAAAAAATAATTTGCGTTGGCGGCGTGGAGAAGCTGTTCGGCGAAGCTGCGCTGGGCGGGAGTGGGCTTGAAATCATATTTGTCCTCGGGAAAGTCTTCGGCCATGGCAATGAGCTTGCGGCCGATGTCGTTCCAGGAGTCGAGGACGACCTTCGAGGGACTATCCGCGGGCTTTACCGCGGCTTCTTTTTTCGCGTCTTGCGCGTGGGCTGGGAAGGCGGCGATTGTCACAGCCAATAATGCTGCGAGTGCGAAGTGGGAGTTGCGCATTGGAGGATGCCTCCTGAGATCCGCTTTCGGTCGGACGCCATCTTAATTCAGATTTTGTTTTGAGTAAAACCGAAGTGCGAATTAGTCCGAGGGCGAATCAAAAGTTCAAAAGCTAGTACAGACGTCCTTCGTCGAAAACCCGCGCTTGGCGCGCAGGTCTTGGCTTCCTCAGGATAACAACTTTAAAATCCAATCGATTAGATCCCGTTGGGGCGTTGGCGAATTAACGAGAGGAATTCCGACCGGGTTTCCTGCTCGTTGCGGAAGCAGCCCAGCATGGAAGAAGTTACGGCGGCCGAGTGCTGCTTTTCTACGCCGCGCATCATCATGCACAGGTGGCGGGCCTCGATCACTACGGCTACGCCTTGCGGTTCGATCACGCGTTGAATGGTTTCGGCAATCTGGGTGGTTAGGCGCTCCTGAATCTGCAGGCGGCGGGAGAAGAGTTCGATCAGGCGCGGAACTTTGCTGAGGCCGATCACTTTTCCCTTCGGAATGTAGGCGACGTGAACTTTGCCGAAGAACGGCAGCAGGTGATGCTCACAAAGGCTGAACATTTCGATATCTTTGACGATCACCATCTCATCGTAGTCGACGGTGAAAAGCGCGCCTTTCAATAAGGCGTCTGCGTCTTCGTGATAGCCGCGAGTCAGGAACTCGAGCGATTTGTGGACGCGCTCAGGAGTTTGCAGCAGGCCTTCGCGCTGGGTATCTTCGCCCAGGCGGACAAGGACTTCCTGGACGAGTTCTTCGAAGCTGGCGCTGGTCAGAGTGGCTGGTTCGATTGTGGGTTTTGGGTTCATGAGCGATTTAATAATTGGGATTTTGTAATTTCGTAATCTGAAAGCAAATTAGCCGGTGTATTCGAAAGCATTCATCATCGTTTCTTCCAGCCTTACCTTCTCAAGATGCGCCGAGCGGAAGCCACGCTGCACTATTTCGTAGATCCGTATGCACAGATTCTCCGTAGTGGGCACCTCTTTGGCGAATTCTTGCAGCGTATTCAAGTTCTCGTGGCCGTAGCGGGTCAGCACTTCCCTTTCGATGAAGCCATCGAGATCGATTAGGTTACAGACCATCCCTGTCTGGTCATCGACCGGGCCACTGACCGTCACTTCGACCGTGTAGTTGTGGCCGTGTCCATAGGGGTTGTTGCATTTGCCATAGGTTGCCTGATTTTCTTCTTTGGACAAGGCTTCGCTGTGCAGCCGGTGGGAGGCCGAAAACAGGTAGCGGCGGGTCAGGTGGGCTTTCATTGGACAAATCCTAAACCCAGAACGATCACGGCCATTGTCGCGCAACCCTCACTCTTTTCGCGGGCCGAAGTCGAGCACAATTCTAGTGACGTCCTCGGCGAGCAGTTCCCGGTCAGAAACGTCGTCGAGGTTCGCCAGAAAAGCGACCGCAAAACGGTGACGCGGCATGAGAACGATGAAACCGCTTTCTCCGGGGCTCGATCCCCCGTGGAACACATAGGTATCATCGTGCCATGCCTCAAGTTCCACGCCCCATCCTAATCCGTATCCAACCGGTTCGCCCGATGGAAGCCTCGTCGGCGTAATCATGCGCTGAAACGTCTCTGGCTTGAGCAGACGGTTTCCGAAGACAGCCTGAGCGAATTTTGCCAGGTCGACGGCGGTGGTGATGTATCCGCCGGCGGGAAGACGGTTGCTCATGTCAATCATGGGGGCGTTTCGCAGTTCATCACTCGCGAGCGTGTACTTCGCCGCTCGATTCGGAATGATGGCTGATGGATCATCATCTCGTGTCGCCTTCATCCCGGACGGGCCCCAAACATGTGTGCTCATGTAAGTCAGGAACGGAACTTTGGCTGCACCTTGAATGACGCAGCCGAGCGTGTCAAAGCCATAGGTGCTGTACAGATACTTCGTTCCTGGCTCAAAGAGCAGCGGATCGTCTTTGAAAGGGGTCAACGCCTCAACTACCGACGGATAATGAACGGAACTGTTCTGCTCCTGCTTGTCCCTGGGTCCCCCGTAGTGCCGTATGCCGCTGGTGTGGCTCAACAGGTTGAGTGGGGTGATCTTCCATTGCTTGGGAGGAAATGCGGGGCAGTAATCGCGGATGTCCGCATTCAAGTCAAGCTTGCCGCTCTCCGCCAGTTGCATGGCGGCAGTTGCAGTCATGGTCTTGCCGATGGACGCGGTTCGGTAAGCTGTGGTGGCTTTCGCGGGAACGGAGTTCTCAACATCCGCCATGCCATAGCCGTTGGACCACGCGAGTTCGCCTTCGGCGACAATGGCGATTGATAGTCCCGGTATCTTGTGTTTCGCCATGAAGGCGCTCACCGTGCGACCAATTTCATCGATCTGAGCTTGCTGAAGCTGGGGCGGATTGGTTTCTTGAGCGGCGGTTGGCATGCACATCGCGCCGAGAATCAAGACCGATCCAAGCCACGCGCGTACAGCTTTGCACTGCATTGTCACAATCGACATCTCTTTAGTTCAAATTCCTTATGCTTCTCCGTAGAAATCCACGAAGAGATCTGGGGTCTCGTAAACCCGCACCCGGTGCAGCTTCGCGCTTTGCAGTTTGGTGGCCAGGCGCTGCCAGATGGCTATGGCCAGGTTCTCGGTGGTGGGAATTTTGGTGGCGAACTCCGGGACTTCTTTGTTTAAGAAGCGGTGGTCCATAGCGTCGAGCACTTCCCGGTGCATGACTTCTTTCAGTTGCTTTAAATCGACTACAAAACCCGAGCGTGGATCGACTTCTCCTTTCACCGTTACTTCGAGCATATAGTTGTGGCCGTGGCCGTTGGGGTTGTTGCATTTGCCGAAGAGGGCGCGGTTCTGCTCCGGAGTGAAGGCCGGGTTGTGGTAGTAGTGCGAGGCTGAGAATTCGGCTTTGCGGGTTAGATAGACCATAGAAACCAGTTGCCAGTTGTCAGTGGCCGGTTGCCAGTAAATCGATTTTTCCCGAGTAGGTTCTTCCCTTCCACTCTACTGCGCCTTTTGCGTGCTTCTTTTTTGAGCGCAGCAGCAGATACGAGAATAGTGGCAGGCCGACAAATGCGATCAGGTTTGCGTCCCAGGCAAAGTGGGCTTTGCGGATTCTTGCCCTGAAAGTTGCATACAGGAAGAGTCCCAATATCGCCGCTGCTAACGCCGGCTGCCAGCGGCCCCGCGCTGCATTCGCGATTGAAATGGCGAGGCTCGCCACTATCAGGACGAATTCCAGCGCCCGTACGGTGGCGAGCCGGGTCGAGGATGGAAATAATAATGTCAGATTCTTGGTCCAGCCTTCGCGAAGTTGCGCGAAGTTTCGGTACATGCGAGTGCTTACGGCGTCGGCAGCATAACGAAAGAATATTTTTCTGCCCGAGCTTTTTACGGCGCGGGCCAGAGCTACGTCTTCCAGCAAGGTGCCGGAAAGCGCGGCGTGTCCACCCACCGCATCGTAGGCCTCGCGCGTAATAAGAATATATTGGCCGTTGGCCGCGGCTGCGGGCGAACGGGGATCGCTCACCCGGGACGGGCGGAAGGTAAAAGCTAGCTCGGCGAAGATTACGGGCATCACAGCTTTTTCCCAGAAGCTTTTTACGATTTGCCTTGGCGAATAGGAGAGCAGCGCCGCGCCTTTGTTCTCGGCTTCTCGCACAGCCCGGGTCAGAGAGCCCGGTTCGTGAATGGTGTCGGCATCGGTGAACAGCAACCATTCACCTCCGGCGATTGCGGATCCGGAGGTGAGTGCGTTGTTTTTTCCAGTCCAGCCATGCGGCAACGAGGCGGCTTCGATTGTGCGGAGGTTTTGCTGAGAAAATGAATTCGCGATTTCGCGAGTGCGATCGGTGGAGTGGTCGTCGACCACGATGATCTCGAAATTTGCACCCGTTTGCCGGATGAGCGAATCGAGGCAAGTCTCCAGCGCGGCTTCTTCGTTGCGCGCCGGGACGATGATGGAAACCAGCGGCGCAGCGGGGATGGTGCGGGTCGCGGTCATACGTCGAATCTATTATTATAGCGGGGTGCGAGCGAAGATTCGTTTTTTAGACTTGGTAAGAAGTCTCACCTCAAGCGCCGAAGGGCGGGCAAGTTCCTCCAACCCAGACGGCACGCTTAAAATAGTGCCCTTCCCGAGCTTCAGGTATTGTCTGGTCGTTGGGTGCCTTTTACTGGCTCTTAACGGCTGCTACAGCGGATCGAGACCGTCACGGATTGGGACTGCGGCTCCGGATTTCACCGTGCGCGATTCCGATCGCTCGGTTACTCTCAGCCAATTCAAGGGCCAAGTTGTGGTTCTGAATTTTTGGGCAACCTGGTGTCCGCCGTGCATCGAGGAGATGCCGTCGCTGGTCGAAATGCAGCAGCGTATGAAGTCCAAGGGTGTGACCGTGATAGCAGTCAGTCTCGACGCCGATGAGAACAACTACCACCGATTCCTGCGCGATCACGGCGTGAACCTGCTCTCGGTTCGCGACGGCGATGGAAAGAGTAACGCGCTCTATGGCACCTTCAAATTTCCCGAGACCTATGTGATCGACCGTAATGGGATCACGCGACGGAAGTTCATCGGCGCGGTGGATTGGACCGAGCCCGATGTTATTGAGTACCTGGGCAAACTGTAATTATGGCACCAACGGATTGACTACCCGAACCATTCCATAATTCTGCCGCGCCGCTAAATCTTCGGAATACAGAACCGCAGCGCCCGATTGTTCGGCCGCTTGCAGGATGAGCGCATCCCAGAACGAGCATTTGTAACGCACTTCGATTTCGAGCGCCTGCAGCACTGCTTCCGGTGTGTTGACTACGACTTCCCAGCTCATGTAATCCCGCACCAACCGACGGATTTCGTCCGCCGCCAGAGGACGCGCAACTTTGCGCCGGAGATTGACGCAAAGTTCTTGCAATACCTGTGTGCTCAAAACGCCCTGCCCGCTCTCCCACAATGTATCGAGCAGGTCGCGGGCGCGCCCATGCTTGGCGCCGGCAGAACGATCGTGGGCATAAATCAGAATGTTGGTATCGACGAAACATTTACCGGCCCTCTTCTCTTTATCGCTCATGAAGTTCATCGCGCGAGGTTGAAGGCTTCCATCCCAGATCGGTCCCGCGGCGCAGACGAGCCAGGGCGCTCTTTCGCGCTCGCTGGTAGCTCTTGCGCTCCCGCACAATCTGCTCCAATCGCCCGGCCAGCAGTGCGCTGATCGAAGTGTCTTCTTCCGCCGCTAGGACTCGGGCTTCGCGGAGGAGATCGCTATCCAATTTAAGTGTGATATTCGTCTTCAAGCTTATAGCACGTAATTACGTGCAGCACTATATTACGTGCTAAGTTGAATTCCTGTCAAACGCCGGAAGGCGCTGCTTCCCTTCCGGCCAGAACGTCGGCTCCCGCCAGGTGACTCGCGCTGCTCAAGACTATTAACCAACTCATAATCACCTTTTGCTACAATCTTCATGCATGAGCGCTGATTCGTTCATCGATGTGCCCTTCGCGATCGAAGAAATCCGTGCCGGGCGGATGGTTGTCGTAGTCGACGACGAGGACCGCGAGAACGAGGGTGACCTAACTCTCGCAGCCGAGAAAGTTACCCCCGAGGCCATCAACTTCATGGCCAAGTATGGGCGCGGCTTAGTCTGCCTGACTATGACCGAGGAGCGCCTCGACCACCTGCGGCTCGGTCCCATGAGCGCGGAGAATACCTCGCAGTACGGCACCGCGTTTTGCGAAGCGATCGACGCTCGTGTGGGGGTGACTACGGGCATCTCAGCATACGACCGATCCCGCACGATTCAGGTGGCGATCGATCCCGCAACGCAAGCATCTGACTTGGCGCGGCCGGGGCACGTCTTCCCTCTTCGCGCCCGCAAGGGCGGAGTTCTGGTACGCGCCGGGCAAACCGAAGCGTCCGTCGATCTGGCGCGCCTTGCGGGTTTAATTCCAGCCGGCATTATTTGCGAAATTATGAAAGATGACGGAACCATGGCGCGGGTTCCGGATCTCATCGCGTTCTGCAAAGAACATGAGATGAAGATGCTGACAGTGGCGGAGTTGATCCGTTACCGTATGGCGCATGAGCGCTACGTGCATCGCGTTGGCGAAGCTCTGGTACAGACGCGTTTCGGGGAATTCCGGCTGATCGCTTACGAGAGCGAAGTGGACGGCGGCGAGTCGCACGTGGCCCTGATTAAAGGCGAAATGCCTGCAGGAGGAGCGCCTCGTGCGAGCGCGGAAGAGAGTGACGCTCCCGTGCTGGTTCGTATGCATGCTCACTGCCTGATGGGAGACGTTTTCGGCTCAACCGGATGTGAATGCCACGCCACGCTCGAAGGCTCTCTGCGGCGGATTGCGGAGGAAGGACGCGGCGCGCTGATTTATCTGCACCAGACTTCGCAAGGTTTTTCTGTGGAGAAGATTGGCGAGCGCGGGGCGCTGACTTTTCATCGCGGGCGAAAATTGCCGGCTCTGCTCGACAACGAACGCCAGACGCAGCGCGAGATTGGAATCGGCGCCCAGATTCTTTCCGATCTGAATTTGCGGCGCATTCGTTTGCTCACGAATCGTCCCAAGAAAGTCGCGGCACTGGAAGGATTTGGTATAGAGATCGTCGATCAGGTTCCGGTGGAGTTACGCGCGGGGCAGGCCGTGGGGATGAACAGCAAAAATCTTTAACCACTGTGGGGACGGGGGCGCACGGAGTAAAGCGGCGACAGGAACTTTTCTATGAGCTTTTGTAATTGGGAAATTACTGCGGCGATGATTTCCAATTACTTAATACTAAATTTCCCAATTACTAAATTGTTTAGAACGGTTTGCGCACAACGACTTCCGCTTCGCGAATAAAAAACTGCGCAGAGCATTGCTCCGAACCACAGATGACAGGAATCAGGCCATTGATTTGGCGGCGCGTGATCAGACCCAGCATGCCGCAGGATGGGCACGCGAGCACGGCCCAGTAGGGATCTTCTTTTTCACCGATCTCGCCGGCGTTCTCCAGCACAAAGACGGTTCCAGGCTGCATCTGTTCCGGGATCCACTCGCTGAGCAAGTCCAGTTCTCCGACCATGCATTCCTCCTGTGAGATTAAGAAACCTAAGCCTGAGAAACCTTTCTAGCACGGCGACGCTCGACCGGCGACGTTACCGATGTACTCGCCTTTCTGGATAGGACATCAGCGCGCACTTGGCGTACCGCATCACTGAGGCAAATACCAAGAATCGGTTGCCTGGAATTCTTCAGCAGATCGACAATTTGGCGCTCCGAAGTTTCCAGATAAAGATGAGTGCCGTCGGTGAGCAGGTGAACGTCGGAACTCAGGTCAACGATTTCGGCCAAGCCTTTGCCGAACTCGCGCTGCAGAAAGCGCATCACCTTGCGTACGCGCTGCAGCGGAAAACCTTTGCGTCGCAACTGGCTGATCACCGCGATTTCAGAGAGGTTTTGCATCGTGTAGAGACGGCGATGGCCCTGGTGCTCAGGACGAACTACGCCCTGCTCGTCCCACCATTGCAACTGGCGGGCGGTTACGCCTGTGAGGGCGATCACCTCTTGCGTTGCAAAGCGCTCTGGCGTTTTCCCCGATCCATTCTTTGTAGAACCTGTTTGAAACAATCCCCGAGCTGAATGTTTCAAACATTGTAGGCGGGCGCTGGTTGGAGTCAAGGAAGAAGCGTGGGCGAGGGGTAACTAGAAGAGTGCACGAGACTAAACGAAGCAACCGCCGCCAACAAAGTGGACGATTTCGAGTCGGTCGCCCTCCTTCAGATCAGTCTCCGGCCAGCGCTCGCGAGCCACGATATCGCGATTGAGTTCCACGGCGACTCGGTCCGGTTTCATCTCCAGCGACTCGATTAGGGCCGCGAGCGTGAAGTGGCGCGCTGCTGCCGCTTCGGGGAAAGTGCGTTCCTCTCCGTTAATCTGAAGTTTCATGTAAATTGTCCGAAGTCTTGGAGAAGAAGAGAGTGTGCGAACGGCCAGATCGGCCGTTCAGCCGAGCGCAGCGAGGCGTTTTGCCGCCAGTGGTCCGCACGACTTACTCGGCCTTGCGCAGCGCGAATTTACGTGTGACCGTGCGACCTTCGTGGTTGGCCTGAACCATTACCGACGAATCAGGCAAAGCCGATTCTTCGACTTCAATCGAAATCTGCGCGTGGCCAGCGGCATCGGTGAGCGCCTGTGTATAAAAAGGAGCGGCGTCGGGACGGGCGAAGCGAAACGTAAGGCGCGCGCTGGGCACGGCTGAACCGGCCTCGGTGAGGCGCAACTGCATGGTCAGGCTGCGCTGTGCGTGAACTGAGCCGGCATTCATCCACTCGAGATCAAGCTGTTTGATTCCGGCCAAGCTCTCAGTTTCGGCACGATCCAAAACGCTATCGAGCTTGCCTTCACGAATCGACTCCAGAACCTGACGATGCTGGTCGCGCAGTTGCTGCTCTTTTTGCGGATCGCCGAAACCGGCCGTCGCTGCCGAGCCGACGTAAGAAATCGCCTTCTTGCCAATGCATCTCCCGCGCACGAAGACCTGAGTTTGCAGCAGTTTTTCGCCCTCGCGCGCTTCGCTCTGCACGTGGTAGATGGTATCGCCGTGTTTAACGTCAGTATTGAATCCGAAAATCATAAAGAATTTCGTAATTTAAAAATTTTATAATTGAGTAATTTAAGATTAGCGATGCCAGCTAGAGCCGATTTTCCCAGTTTTCAATTACCAGATTACCCGATTACAAAATTACCAAATCAAAGTTCTCCCAAATCTGCTCCATCACGCTTCCCTTCCCTTGACACTCGCGCGCACCAGCCCCTAATCTAGAATGTTTAGTTAATGGTTGTCGCGAATTATATATACCCGCTCCTATGCCCGACAATTATTTTGCTGGCTACCTGCCCTTCCTGATCCACATTCTGCTGGCGGGCGCCATCGCGACTGCGATTATCTCGCTTTCCTGGTTGATTGGACAGCGCAAACCGACGCGCGCCAAGATGATGGCCTACGAATCGGGAATGGCCCCTATAGGCGATGCCCGCGGCCGCTTTTCCGTGCAGTTTTACCTTGTGGCAATGCTGTTCATCCTGTTCGACGTTGAGGCCATCTTCCTTTATCCCTGGGCGATCATCCTGCGCGATCTCAAACACTTCGGCCTGTGGGAGATGCTGGTCTACATCGGCATCGTTCTCGTGGGATATTTCTACGTTCTGAAAAAGGGCGTATTGGAGTGGGGTCCCTCGGCCGCGCGGCGAGGTCAGCGCTGATGCCCTGGCCTGCGGCAGTTACCGATCTTGAACAGTTGAAGACCCATCCGGCCGTGTCGCGGCTGCTGGAATGGAATGCAGCATCGGTTACCGGGGTCAAATACGACCGCGCAGAGATGACGATTTCGGTCGACCGCGCGAACCTTCGCGAGGCCTGCGCTCTGCTGCGCGACGATCCGGGCTGCGCCTTCAATTTTCTTTCCGACGTGACCTGCGTGGATTGGTATCCTGCCGAGCCGCGCTTTGAAGTGATCTATCATCTGCTATCGATTCCGCGAAAAGAACGCGTACGGCTCAAGGTGCATCTCGATAGCGCCACCCCGTCGGTCGATTCCCTGACCTCGCTCTGGCCGGGGGCTAACTATTTTGAGCGCGAAGTATTCGACCTGTTCGGCATCCGCTTCACCGGGCACCCTTACCTGCGGCGGCTTCTGATGCCCGAGGATTGGGAAGGTCACCCGCTGCGCAAAGATTATCCGGTGGAGGGCTACCGCTAGGCTTCGCCATGGCTCACCTCTCCTCCACTCCCGTGCTCGAACCCGGTCAGGATCGCACCATGATCCTGAACATGGGCCCGCAGCATCCGTCGACTCACGGAGTGCTGCGCGTGCTGCTCGAGATCGATGGCGAGACCATCGTGCGCATCATGCCCGATATCGGCTTTCTCCACACCGGCATTGAAAAAACCTGCGAAGCCAAGTTTTACCAGCAGGTTGTGCCGCTCACCGACCGCATCGATTATCTGTGTCCCATGACCAACAATCTTTGCTACGTGCTGGCCGTGGAGAAACTGCTGGGGCTGGAAATCCCTCCGAAAGCGCAGTGGATGCGGGTTTTGATGAACGAACTGACGCGCATCAACTCCCATCTGGTGTGGCTGGGCACGCATGCGCTCGACATTGGTGCGATGACGGTTTTTCTGTATTGCTTTCGCGAGCGCGAAGAAATTCTGAAGCTCTTCGAGGCGATCAGCGGCCAGCGCATGATGACTTCCTATTTTCGCATTGGAGGGCTCGCGCTCGAACCGCCGCTGGGATTCTTCGCGCGAGTTCGCAAGTTCGTCTCGACTTTTCAGAGCAAGGTGGATGAATACGAAAACCTGCTCACGGGAAATCCCATCTTTATGATGCGGACCCAAGGTGTAGCCAAACTGAGCGCCGAAGATGCGATTGCGCTGGGGGCGAGCGGCCCGACTCTGCGCGGGAGTGGAGTAGATATCGACCTGCGCCGCGACATGCCCTACTCAAGCTATGAAAAATTCAAGTTTAAGGTTCCGCTGGCGCAGGAAGGCGACGTCTTCTCCCGTTACATGTGCCGTGTAGCCGAACTGCGGGAATCGAACGACATTGTGAGACAGGCTTTGGACGGTATGCCGGAAGGCCCGATCAAGGCCGACGCCCCCGGAATCGTGCTTCCCGACCGCGAAAAAATGAAGACGCAGATGGAAGCGCTTATCTACCACTTCAAGATTATTACTGAGGGCTTTGCGGTGCCCCCCGGCGAGGTGTATCAGGCGGTTGAATCGCCCCGCGGCGAGATGGGCTATTACATCGTGAGCGACGGCACGGCAAAGCCGTACCGCGTCCATATGCGCGCGGCCTGCCTGGCGAACCTGCAGACTCTGCCCAAGATGTGTGAAGGCGGCTTGATCGCCGATGTGGTAGCGGCCATCGGATCGATCGATATTGTTTTAGGCGAAATAGATCGGTGATGCATGTCGTTCGTCGTCGGTCGTTCGTCGTTGGCCACGGCATCGACTTTGATTTTCAAAGCCCGGTAGGGGCGTCCGATAATAGCCCAGCGCTGGGAAGGTGTGGATAGGAATAACGAGCCCCGGAGGGGCGGCAGAAACTCCAGAATGAAATTCTCTGACCAATTCGAGGCGCGGTTCGCCGAGATGGTTCCTCACTATCCCACAAAGCGTTCTGCCCTCGTTCCTACGCTTCTGTACGCGCAGGATGAAATCGGTTTTCTCTCCGATGAAGTAATCGCCGAACTAGCCGCGAGGCTTGATCTCACGGAACTCGAGGTTCGCAACGTAATCAGCTACTACTCCATGCTCACTACCAAGCCGCGCGGCAAGTTCAACGTGCAGGTTTGCACCAATATCAGTTGCCTGGTGCGCGGCGGCGAAGAAATCCTGCGCCATTGCGCAAAGAAGCTAGGCGTTGGCAATAAGCAAACCACGCCAGACGGCCTGTTCACGCTCGAAGAAGTTGAGTGCATCGGTGCCTGCAGTTGGGCTCCCGCAGCGCAGGTGAATTACGATTTTCATGAGAACCTGACGACGGAAAAGATGGACGCGGTTTTGGAGGGATACAGGAAAATTTAGCGATTGTGTGATCGGGTGATCGGGCGATTGAAAAGCAAACGGAACCAGCAGCCGTGGAAGTAAACGGCTTTTCAATCGCACAATGACTCAATCGCAAAATCGCACAATGGCATCTCTCGTTTCCCATCCCGATGAAATAAAGGTAGTCTCCCGGCGCTTTGGCCAGGGTGCGACCGACATCGACCGTTATATCGCGCTCGATGGTTACAAGGCCGTGCAGAAGGCGCTCGCCATGGAGCCGGACGCCATCATCAACGAGGTCAAGAACTCCGGCTTGCGCGGCCGCGGCGGTGCCGGTTTCTCGACTGGCATGAAGTGGTCGTTTGTACCCAAGCAGTCGGCCAAACCCAAGTATGTCCTCTGCAATGGAGACGAGAGCGAGCCCGGCACCTGCAAAGATCGGCTGATCTTCGAGCATGATCCGCACGCGGTGATTGAAGGCGTCATGATCGCGGCTCTAGCCGTGGGCGCGCAGAGCGGGTACATCTACATCCGCGGCGAATATCGATATCTATCGATCATCATGCAGAAGGCGATTCGCGACGCGTACGCGAAGGGTTTTGCCGGCAAGAATATTTTCGGCAGCGGACGCACCCTCGATATCTACTGGCACGGCGGCGCCGGCGCCTACGAAGTCGGAGAAGAATCGGCCCTGATGGAATCGCTCGAAGGCAAGCGCGGCATTCCCCGCATTCGGCCTCCGTTCCCAGCCGTGGTCGGGCTTTGGGGCGGTCCCACGGTCATCAATAATGCCGAAACTTTAGCCAGCGTTCCCCACATTATGCTTGGCGGCGCCGACTGGTTCGCCAAGCTGGGCACGCCCAAGAACGGTGGTACGCGCCTGTTCTGCTTGAGCGGCAATCTCGCGAAGCCCGGCGTGTACGAACTGCCCATGGGCTACAACCTCAAGAAGATGATCTACGAGGTTGGCGGCGGCATTCCCAATGGGCGCAGCTTGAAAGCTGTGGTCCCCGGCGGATCTTCAACCCCGTGCCTCACCGCCGCTGAGATCGACGTCGCGATGGATTTTGATTCCGTCGCCAAGACCGGTTCCATGTTAGGTTCCGGCGGCGTAGTTGTGCTCGACGACGCGCAGTGCATCGTAAAATTCGCGCTGCGGACCATGAAATTTTATAAGCACGAAAGCTGCGGCTGGTGCATTCCCTGCCGCGAAGGCACCGACTGGCTGGAAAAAACGCTGACACGTTTCCACCGCGGCGGCGGCATGATGAAAGACATCGACAACATGCAGTACTTGTCGGAAAACATGCTGGGTCGAACTTTCTGTCCGCTGGGCGACGCGGCTGCGATGCCTACCATTGCGTTCGTTAAGAAATTCAGAAAAGAATTTGAAGATCACTTAGACGGCAAGCCCTGTCCGTATGAAAAAGCGGGCGCGGAGGAAGAGCTGCCGGCGATGGCAAACTGAGTAGATTGGGTAATTGGAGAATTTGGTAATTGTGTAATTGAGGTCACGGGATGAGTTCGAAGCCCGAGGAGTTGCGTGATCGAACCAAAGCGTTTGCTCTCCGAGTGATTCGCTTATTTCGGTCTCTGCCGTATCGGACAGATACGCAGGTTTTAGGTAAGCAACTTTTGCGCTGTGGGACCTCGGTCGCCGCCAATTATCGAGCGGCTTGCCGGGCGCGATCGAAGGCGGAATTCATTGCCCGGATCGCGATCGTGGCCGAAGAGGCAGACGAGGCTGTGCTTTGGCTAGAGTTGTTAATTGAATCCGGAATAATAAAGTCGGAAATGACTGTTGCATTGCTGAGAGAAGCAAAGGAACTGGCGGCGATTCTGACGGCGTCGAAGGAGACAGCTAAGAAATCGGCGTAGGAGTTTTCAATTACTCAATTACTAAATTTCTCAATTACTCAATTCTTATGGCTGACGTAACTCTCACAGTAGACGGCAAAAAGGTAACCGCACCCGCGGGGACGCTTCTCATCGAGGCCTGCAAAACAGTCGGCATCGAGGTGCCGTCGTTTTGTTACTATCCCAACCTTTCACTCCAGGGTGCATGCCGCATGTGCCTGGTCAAGATCGAGAAGATGCCCAAGCTGCAGACCGCGTGCACGACGGTGATCAGCGAGGGCATGATTGTTACCTCGGACAGCGACGAGATCAAGCAGGCGCGCAAGTCGATGCTCGAGATGCTGCTGGGAAATCACCCTCTGGATTGCCCGGTGTGCGATGCCGGCGGCGAGTGCGAATTGCAGGACATGACTTTTTCCTACGGCGCCGCCGAATCCAAGTTCATGGAGGCGAAGAATCATAAAGAAGAGCAGCAGTGGTCGCCCGTGGTCTTCTTCGACCGGCCGCGCTGCATTCTCTGCTACCGCTGCGTGCGCGTCTGCGGCGAGGGCATGGACGTATGGGCTCTGGGCGTGCAGAATCGCGGCGTAAGTTCGATCATCGCTCCCAATAAAGAAGATCACTTGGAATGCGAAGAGTGCGGCATGTGCATCGACATTTGTCCGGTCGGCGCGCTCACCTCCGGCGCCTATCGCTACAAGACGCGGCCGTGGGAGATGAAGCACGTCGGCACGATCTGCACACACTGCGGCGATGGCTGCAAGACCACGCTGGGCGTGCGCCGCGCCGATACCGGCATGGAGATCGTTCGCGGCGACAACCGCGACAAGAGCGGCACTAACGGAGATTTTCTCTGCATCAAAGGCCGCTACGCCTTCGACTTCGCCAATCATGAAGACCGGCTGAAGCAACCGCTGATCCGCAAGAATGGCAAACTGACTCCTTCAAGTTGGGAAGAGGCGTTCGTCCTGATAGGGAAAAAGTTCGCCGACGTGCGCGATCGAGATGGTGGAGCGGCGATCGGCGTAGTCGGCTCGACCCGCACCACCAACGAAGAAGCCTATCTGCTCTCGAAGTTCGCCCGCGTTGTCTTGAAGACAAATAATATTGACCACCACCGCACCGCCGACTTCCCTGCCCTGGCAGCGGCGCTTCGCGGCAAAGCCGATGCCACGGCCAGCATGGCCGAGGTCTTTACTGCTCCGGCGATTCTGCTGATTGGCAACGATCCCACCGAGCAGCATCCCCTGCTGGCCTGGCAAATTCGCAACAATGTGCGACTGCACCGCGCGCGGCTGTATGTGATCAACTCCCAGTCGATTAAGCTGCAGCGGCAGGCCACGAACTTTACTCAGATTCCTTCCGGAGCCGAAGGCAAAGTCGCGGCTTTCCTGGCAGGTACCGACGCGAGCGTCGATGCGCTGGTCAGCGAATCAACTAATAAGGATGCATGGATCGCTCTACGCGATAAACTCCGCAGCGAGCAAAATCTGATTGTCATCTTCGGATCAGAAATCGTAGGCGGCGATCTCACCAGCCTGGTGAAATTCGGTTCCGCAATTTCCGGAGCCAAGTTTATTTGCCTCGCCGATTATGCAAACTCGCGCGGAGCGGCTGACATGGGCTTGTATCCCGACCTGTTGCCGGGGTATCACCCGGTCGCCGGGAACAGCCAGTTCCATCAGGAATGGGGCGAGATTCCCCAGACTGCCGGACTTGATTTGCCAGCCATGGTCGAAGCCGGAAAGTCTGGCGCACTGAAGGCTCTTTATGTTGTGGGATCGAATCCGATCGGCCGTTTGAGCATCGATCCCTTTGCCTTCTCAAAAAGTTTTGTCGTGGTCCAGGACATGTTTCTGACCGAAACCGCCGTAATGGCGGACGTAGTCCTACCCGCCGCGAATGCTTACGAAAAATCCGGCACCTTCACCAACACCTGCGGCGATTTGCAACTCGTCAAGAAGGCCGGTGAAGTTACGGGTACGAAGAGCGACTTCGAAATGATCGTTCGCATGGCCGACGCGATGTCCGTTGACGTTCGCAACCTCGTACCTTTCGGCGGCGGCACGCGCGCCGATATGGGTCAATCTCGCGGCGCGCAGTCGGGCGAGGCCGACCGCCACGCCGTCTGGCTCGAGGCTCACGGCCTGGAGCCGAAGATGAGTCCCTTCGATCCCATGGCTATTCTGGACGAAATTCAGCGCCTGGTTCCCGGATACGATATATCGCGCATGAATCTGCTGGCCGGCAATAGCCAGCACACGTCGCTTGAGCAAGCGGGAGTTGGCGTTGCGCATCACGCCGAATCCATCGCTCCGGCGCACGACACCCTTTTCAGCTCCGGAACGCTGGGACGTTATTCGCGTACCTTGCAGTCGGTGATGGAAAGTCACGAGGTCAAGCCCGCTGAGGTTGCAGCCGACTGAATTCAATATCTCGAAACGCTTTTGCACTATCCATTGTTAGAAACAGAATTGTCAGAAAGAGAAAGGTAAGCATTGCCACTGGGCCTCTTCATCATTGTGTCGGTGATCAAGTCGTTGATCATTCTGGTCGTCGTGCTCACGGCGGTCGCCTACACGGTTTGGCTCGAACGCAAAGTTGTGGGCCACATGCAGAATCGCTGGGGACCCACGCGGGTCGGCCCATTCGGACTACTGCAACCCGCGGCCGACGGGCTGAAGTTTCTTTTCAAAGAAGACCTCACGCCGCCGCACGTCTACAAGCCGCTGTTTATCGCCGCGCCGATGATGGCGCTGATCTTTGCTTTGACGTCGATCTCCGTCATCCCATTCGGCAATTCGTTCACGGTCGGTGGCTACACCATCCCGCTTGAAATTACCGACGTCAACATCGGCTTGCTGCTGATTCTGGGCGTGACCTCGATGGGGGTTTACGGTGTCGCGCTCGCCGGCTGGTCGTCGAACAATAAATATTCTCTGCTGGGCGGGTTGCGAGCCAGCGCGCAGATGGTCAGCTACGAGATTGCGCTCGGGCTTTCGCTGGTGGGAGTGCTGATTCAGTCGGGAAGTTTCAGCCTGCGCGACATCGTCAATGCGCAAGCGGGACACTTCTGGGGATTTATCCCGCGCTGGAATATTTTTCACTGGCAGTTCATCGGTTTTTTTATTTACCTGATGGCCGCCTACGCGGAAACGAATCGCATTCCGTTCGACTTGCCGGAGGCAGAAACCGAACTGGTCGCCGGATATCACACGGAATACAGCGCCATGAAATTTGCCATGTTCTTTATGGCCGAGTACACCAACATGATCACGGTGGCGTGCGTGGCCACTCTGCTGTTTTTCGGAGGCTGGCGCGGACCGCTCTTCGGTCCCGACGCGTTGCAAGTGATCTTGCCGGTATTCTGGTTCGCGGCAAAGATTTTCTGTTTCTTGTTTCTTTATATATGGGTGCGCGGCACGTTGCCGCGCTTCCGCTATGACCAGTTAATGGCCTTCGGCTGGCGGTTTCTGCTCCCACTGGCAATTGCGAATCTGGTGGCGACAGCGATCGGCGTGGCCTGGTAAAAAAGTTGCCAGTACCTGGTACCCAGTTGCCAGTAAAACACTGGCTTAGGACATTACTGGCAACTAGGTACTGGCATCTAGGTACTGATTCATGAATTTTCATCTCATTTTATTTCTGGCTTTCGGAGCGGTTTGCGTGGGCGGGGCGGTGAACCTGCTGGCGCAGCGGCATCCGATCAACAGCGCGCTCTCGCTGATCGCCGTGATGGCGGCGCTGGCTGGAGAATATTTGCTGCTGGGCGCTGAGTTTGTCGCCGCCGTGCAGGTGATCGTTTACGCCGGTGCGGTTATGGTGCTCTTCGTTTTCGTGATCATGCTGCTGAATGCCGGCGAAGAAGAGGAGACTAAGGGTAGTCGCGTGGCGATCGTGTTGGGCGTACCCGGAACTCTGACCGGCGGCGTGCTCCTGTCGTGGGTCGTTCTCCGTCGCTCCGGAACGGAGGCGGTAGCGATCGGCGCTTTACCCGGACATCCCAAAGATATCGCTCAGCTTCTTTTTCATGACTTTCTACTGCCCTTCGAAGTCACATCCATATTGATTCTGATCGCCATCATGGGCGCGGTGGTGCTGGCCAGCAAGCCGCCGGCGGGGAAGGTGGATTAATGGTCCCCTTGTCGTATTACCTCTTGCTGAGCGGAATTCTCTTTGCCTGCGGCGTCGTCGGATTTCTCATCAAGCGCAACATTATCACGATTTTCATGTCGATCGAGTTGATGCTGAACGGAGTGAATCTCTCGTTTGTCGCATTCGCCGCTCACTGGCACGTGCTGGCCGGGCAGATTTTCGTTTTCTTTGTAATGGTAGTGGCCGCTGCCGAGGCGGCCGTGGGACTCGCCATCATCATCGCGGTTTATCGCACACGCGAGACTTTAAATGTCGATCAGGTGAATCTGCTCAAGTTATGAATCCCAACCTCAATCTCTGGCTGATCCCGATCCTGCCGCTGGCGGGCGCCGCGATCAATGGTTTTTTCGGGAAGAGGTCATCGCGCCAGTCTGTAACCGTCGTTGCTCTTTTCTTTAGCGGCGCGGCTTTTGCCATGGCGTTCTCGGTCGCGCTGCGCTTCTCTTCCCTGTCGCTTCCCTATCAGGAATTCTTCGCCCACTGGATTCGCTCAGGCAATTTCACCGCCGACTTTGCTTTCTATCTCGATCAACTTTCGCTGGTCATGTTGCTGATAGTCACTGGAGTTGGATTTCTAATCCATATCTATTCGGTTGGCTACATTTGGGAGGATCCAGGCTACTACCGCTTTTTCAGCTATCTCAATCTTTTCATGTTCTTCATGCTGACCCTGATCCTCGCCGGAAATTATTTGCTGATGTTTATCGGCTGGGAGGGCGTGGGGCTGGCCTCGTATCTGCTCATCGGTTTCTGGTTCACCAAAGATTCGGCGGCTTCCGCCGGCAAGAAAGCCTTCATCGTAAACCGCATCGGCGACTTCGGCTTCCTGATCGCGCTGTTTTTGCTCATCAAACACTTCGGCTCGCTCAACTTCGCGCAACTGTTTCAGAGCATCACTCCGCTCGGCACGGAGACAGCTAGCGTCGGATTGCTTACAACAGTCGGCATTCTGCTGATGGTGGGTGCGTGCGGCAAGTCGGCGCAGATTCCTTTATATGTGTGGCTGCCGGACGCCATGGAGGGCCCTACTCCAGTGTCGGCGCTGATCCACGCTGCGACCATGGTGACTGCAGGCGTCTACATGGTTTCCCGTTCGCATGCGATCTTCGAGCGCGCACCGATCGCGCTGACTGTGGTCGCGATTATCGGTACGCTTACCGCCTTCTTCGCCGCAACCATCGGCATCGCCCAAACCGACATAAAGAAGGTGCTCGCCTACTCTACGATCTCACAGCTCGGTTACATGTTTATTGCCTGCGGTGTGGGCGCATTTTCCGCCGGCATTTTTCACCTGATGACGCATGCGTTTTTCAAGGGCCTGCTGTTTCTTGCTGCCGGATCTGTAATTCATTCGGTCGGCGGCGAACAGGACATGCGCAAGATGGGCGGCCTGCGTACGAAAATTCCTTGGACCTTCTGGACCATGACCGCCGGCACCCTCGCCATCGCCGGAATTCCCGGTCTTGCGGGATTCTTCAGCAAAGACGAAATCCTGTGGCGCGCTTATCAGGCAAGCTGGGCGTACTGGCTGGTGGGTCTAGTCACCGCGTTCTTAACTTCGTTCTACATGTTCCGGCTATGGTTTATGACGTTCTTTGGCGAGTATCGCGGCGAGGCCGACTCCGCTCATGATCATGCAGCGCATGATGCACACCCCGGCCATGGTCACGGCGGCGTGCACGAAAGTCCGAAGGTGATGTTGATCCCGCTCGTAATTCTAGCCGTGCTTTCGGTGATCGGCGGATATGTTGGAGTCCCCGGCTCCCTCGGCGGCAATAATCAGTTCGACAAGTTTCTCGGACCTGTCTTTCACGTCACTACGCCCGCCGCACAAAATACCGCGATGGGTGAAAAGGGCACTCCCGAACAGGAAACCGAAGGCCCAGAGCCGAAGACCGGAGCCTCGACCGAACTGATGTTCACCGGGATTTCCGTAGCGGTGGCGTTTCTTGGCTTTGGACTGGCGTGGTTGCTCTATCATCGCAACCCGGAGTTGCCCGAGAAGATTGCCTCGTCGTTCTCCGGGACCTATCAAACCTTGTCGCACAAGTACTACGTCGACGAACTTTACGCCGCGCTCTTCGTCAAGCCTCTGATCGAGGGCTCGACGCAAATCCTCTGGCAGGATGTTGACCGAAAGGTAATCGATGCCGCAGTGAACGATTCCGCCGACGGTGCGCGTCACGTTTCCGACGAGGCTCGCCAGATGCAATCGGGAAATATTCGCTCTTATGCGGGTTGGATCGCGGCTGGCTCCGCGGTGGTGATCGCATTCATGATCTGGATGGGAGTGCGATGAGCACTGACTTTTTCAGCACCGCCATCCTCACGCTGGTAACCTTCGCGCCGCTTGCCGGCGCCCTCCTGCTGCTGGTGGCCCCGCGCCGCGACCGCGACATTCGCATTTTCGCTCTCGTCGTTTCTTTGTTGACGTTTGTATTGTCGTTGCATCTGCCCGTCCATTTTCATCGCGCCCAGGCCGGCTTTCAATATGAGATCGACAAGCCCTGGGTTACTACTCCGAACATTCACTACCACATGGGCGTGGACGGAATTTCTCTTTGGCTCGTCGTCCTCACCACTTTTCTGACGCCCTTGTGCGTGCTGATTTCCTGGAACTCAATTCACGAACGGGTAAAAGAATTCTTCATCCTGCTATTGATAATGGAGACGGCGCTGATCGGCGTCTTCACCTCGCTCGACCTCTTTCTCTTCTACTTCTTCTGGGAAGCCACGCTGATCCCGATGGCCCTGCTGATCGGAATCTTCGGCCACGAGCGCAAAGTCTATGCCGCGGTGAAGTTTTTCATGTATACGATGATCGGGTCGGTGTTCATGCTCGCGGCGATCCTCTGGCTGTACGCGCATACCGGCAGCTTCGACTTTGTCGTGGTTCGCGATCAGCTCATGAGCGGAGCGGTTCCGCAATTCCCTGCCGCCGCACAGTGGCTGTTTCTCGGATTCTTTCTCGCGTTCGCGGTTAAAGTTCCGCTCTTTCCGTTTCACACGTGGCTGCCGGACGCGCACGTCGAAGCGCCTACGGCTGGTTCCGTACTGCTGGCGGGCGTTCTGCTCAAGATGGGAACATACGGCTTGCTGCGCTTCAACCTGGGATTGTTTCCTGAGCAAGCGCGACGAAACGCTCCCTGGGTAATGGCGCTGGCTTTGATCGGCATCATCTATGGCGCACTGGTTGCCATGGTTCAACCCAACATGAAGAAGTTGATCGCGTACTCATCGGTCAGCCACTTGGGATTTGTAGTGCTCGGCATCTTCAGCTTTACCCAGGCTGGACTTAACGGCGCGATGTTTGTGATGCTCGCGCATGGCATCTCGACCGGAGGCTTGTTCATGCTGGCGGGAATTATGCATGAGCGCCGTCACACTTACGAAATCAGCGAATTCGGCGGATTAGCCTCGCCCATGCCGCTCTATGCCGCGTCCTACCTCGTGATTGTCTTGGCCTCGGCCGGATTGCCTCTCTTAAACGGCTTCATTGGCGAATTCCTCGTAATGAGCGGCGCATTCCAGGATAAGCCCGTCTACGGCATCCTCGCCGCAACCGGAATTATTTGGAGCGCGGTCTACCTCCTCTGGATGTATCAACGTGTCTTCTACGGCAGAGTCACGCTTGCGGTGAACAATTCTCTCGCCGATCTTTCCGGCTTTGAAAAGATGGCGGTATGGCCCTGCGCGCTCGTCGCGCTGATCATGGGCGTGGCGCCGATTCTCTGGCTGGGCGCAATTGACCCTGCCGTGCAGACCGCGCTCACTCCCTTCGTGCGCGTCGCCAGCAGGATGGTGGGACAATCACAATGATTGTTACTCTCATCCCCGCCTATTCGCTGGCCCTGCCGCAAGCCGCAGACTATATCCGTATTCTGCCCGAGATCGTCCTCTCCGTCTTCGGCATGATTGTGATGATGCTCGAGCCTCTGCTCGAGGAATCTCAGGGCCAGAAGATTCTAGGCACAATCGCCTTTCTAGGCACGCTGGCCGGGCTTGCGGCGACCTGGCTCATGGCGCAGTACTCCGGCCTTGCCTTCTGGAGTATGGTGCAAATCGACGGCTTCAGCGTCTTCTTTCACTTCCTTGTCATAGCCATCGCCGCCATTGTGATCCTTACTTCTTACGAATACATGGCGGTGCAGCACATCCGTGCCGGTGAATACTACGCTCTAATTCTTTTCGGTACCGTCGGTATGGCACTGATGTCGTCTGCGGTCGAACTGGTTCTCATCTTTATCGCGCTTGAGATTTCCTCGATCTCTTCGTATGTGCTCACGGGATTTCGACGCAACAACGCCTCTAGTGCGGAAGCGTCCCTGAAATATTTCTTGCTGGGTTCCTTCGCCACCGCATTTTTTCTCTACGGAGTTGCGCTGATGTTCGGCGCCACAGGCTCGACCAACATCGACCAGATCAGCAAAGCCCTGCAAGCCGGCCCGCTTCCGATGCTCGCGTATGCGGCGGTGGCACTTATGTTCGTCGGTTTGGGCTTTAAAGTCGCCGCGGCTCCGTTTCATGTGTGGACGCCCGACGTCTACGAAGGCGCACCCGCGCCGATCGTCGGCCTCATGTCAACCGCACCCAAGGCCGCGGCATTCGCAGTTTTGTTGCGCGTGATTTTTGTGTTTCACGTCCCCGGCGGACTCTGGCTCATCTGGGTGGCCGCCGCGCTCTCCATGACTTTGGGCAACATCAGCGCGCTGGTGCAGAGCAACGTAAAACGACTGCTAGCTTATTCTTCTATCGCGCATGCAGGTTACTTGCTGGCCGCATTTGCCGCTGCTCCCAAGCTTGGGACTTCAGCCGCCATGTTTTACACCGCATCCTACGCCGCCATGAACCTCGGCGCCTTTGCCGTGGTAAGCCACTTCGCGAATGCCGGCGAACGTTACGTGACACTTGAGGATTACGAAGGCCTCGGCCGCAGTTCCCCGCTGCTTGCCGCTACGCTGACTATTTTTTTGCTTTCGCTCATCGGCATTCCCATGACTGGTGGGTTCTTCGCCAAGTTCTACGTGTTCAGCGCAACCGTAAAAGCGAGCCTGATTTGGCTCACCATCATCGGCGTGCTCAATAGCGGCATCGGCTCATATTACTATTTGCGCATCATCGTCATGATGTACATGCGCGAGTCGCGCAGGGCCGTTCCCATAACCCGGGTTCCGCTAACTCTCGGACTGGCTTTGGCCTCGTGCCTCGCCGCCACCATTTATCTTGGAATTCTTCCCGACTCGCTCCTGCGTTATACGCAGGCCTCCGCTCAGCAACTGATCCCTCCCGCATCGCCGGAGACTCCCGCGCTCGCGCGCGACTCACGAACTTCGGGAATTCGCTAATCTCCATTCTTCGCTCTCGTAAATGAAGAACATGAAAGTTCTCGGCTATACTGACATTCGAGCCTAACCCTTCGTATTTGACAAGGCTCGCTGGCTGCGGCATTATGTTTCGATCATGAGGTTTTCCCTCTTGCAGGGATTACATCTTGCTTTGGGAGGGAGATTATGTTTGAGTTCATGCACAAACTGTGGTCCGAAGAAGAAGGCCAGGATATTGCGGAATATGCGGTAATGCTGGCTGTGATTCTGGTTCTGGTTGTCGCCACGGTGCGGCTCATCGGATCCAACGCAAATAATGTGTTTTCTGCAACGGCAAGTTCGATTCAATAACGAGCCGGAAGAATTTATTCATGAAGCTATTGACCTCGTTTAGCGGGCCGTTTCGCTACTACCGGGCTTGCCGGAGTAGCGGCAGCGGCGAAGCTTGCGAGTGGAACGAGTCAGGCATGGTCCATTAAACAAAGATCATCGAGATTCAAGCAAGCTTTAAAGCCGCGATCGAGATCGCGGCTTTTCGTTTGTCGCGAACATTTCAAGACATACCATTCACAGGGAGCCAGCCAATGATCGTCAACATGTCCGAGAAAGCTACCGAACAGGAGATTGCGCACATCATCGAGCGCATTCGTGAGGCCGGCTACCAGCCACACATTACTCGCGGCGTCGAGCGCACCATCGTCGCCGCCGTGGGGAACGGCCGCCGCCACGAGATCGAAGCGCTGCAGGTCGCGCCCGGAGTCGACAACGTGGTGGCCATCGCCCAGCCCTTTAAGTTGGTCAGCCGTCAGGTTAAACCGGAGAGGACCATCGTAAAGGTGGGGAACGTGCACATCGGCGGGCCAGGAGTTGTGATCATGGCCGGACCCTGCTCGGTGGAATCGGAAGATCAACTTCTGAGTACGGCGCACGCCGTTAAGCGCGCCGGAGCCCATATGCTTCGCGGTGGGGCTTATAAGCCGCGCACTTCTCCTTATGACTTTCAAGGATTAGGGATTGAGGCGCTGAAGATTCTGCGCCAGGCTCGCGAGCAGTCTGGTCTTCCTGTGGTCACAGAAGTAATGAGCACCGAAGACGTCGATATCATGTGCGAGCACGTGGATATGCTGCAGGTCGGGGCGCGCAACATGCAGAACTTCGCTCTGCTACGGCGATTAGCAACGGTAAACAAGCCGATATTGCTGAAGCGCGGTCCGTCGGCGACTGTGAAAGAATGGCTGCTCGCGGCCGAGTATTTGCTCTCTGGAGGCAACAGCCAGGTTGTCCTCTGCGAACGCGGCATCAAGACTTTCGAGACCGAGATGCGCAATACTTTCGATCTCGCCGCCGTAGCTCTGGCCCGCGACCTTTCCCATCTTCCGGTAATTGCCGATCCCTCCCACGGAACCGGCAAGCAGAGCCTGATCGCGGCGGTTTCGCGTGCCGCGGTAGCAGTAGGAGCCGATGGCCTGATTATCGAAGTGCATCCTTGTCCGGAGCGTGCGCTCTCGGATGGGGCGCAGTCGCTCGACTTCGCCGGCTTCGAGAAAGTAATGAAAGCGATCGCCGAGCCCCTGCGCAGGACGGCCGTTGTGGAAACTATGGCTCAAGCCTCACCGCAGGTTAGTGAGCTCTAGTCGTACTGGGTTGTTTGATCTGCATTGCCGGATCGCCCAGCAGATTGAAGGTCCGACGCACCCCTAGGTCTGTAATGCCCGCCTTAGCTTTGAGAATAGCCTCTCCCAGGGCCGGTTGAGCAGGGCTCATCGCGTTTTGCACCACTAACTGGTCTAGGTTCGTCTGTGGCGGAGCCTGGTTTAGCCCGCTGGAAGCCAGAACTCCTACCGCTCCTCCGTTCGGTGCTAGCATTAGCGTCACCGCCAGGGGTTCGTCGTACACATCCTGGAAGAAACCGTTGAGGCAGTTCATGATGAGGAATACGGGCAGCGACGACCCGTTCGTGAGTGCGTTCGCGGCGTTGTTATCGAAAAGGTCATCTCCCGACCACTGGTCTTCTGATCCATGCCCCGCATAATTCACCAGCACTTGGCCGGAGTTGATGCCGGCAAGAATATCTTGCTGCGCTGTACCTATCCCCGTGGTGCTGGTAAATACATCTGTCACTTGCAAGGTCGAGGGTAGCTGCGCTTGTACCAAAAGGCTGTCTTTCGAGAAATTCTCGGTGTCATTCACGTCTGCCACCATTAGCGCTTGGGAAGTCCACGGACCGTTCGTAGATTGGCCTTCATAAGTGGCGATCTTGTTTGCCACTAAGCTGGCTTCTGCAGTCGTGCTTACAGGTAGACGTCCGGTGGCGATGGTCGGCATGCCACTGTCCGCAAAGTCAGAGAACCAGTCATCGGACGCGGTCATTAGGGCAGTCGTAGGCACAATCTTCGTCGGCACAAAGTCAAGGTGACCGAAGCCAAGATAGTTCCGCGGATCGAGCGATGCGCGACCGTTTAGTAAAAGATACTTCGGCGCTGTATGCCATGTTTTCACCGCTGTATGCAGAAAGTCACGAATCGCGCCAGGACTGTGCTCGCCAAAATTGAACTCGTCATATAGATCATTGATGTAAACGATGGCGGACGACTTACCTGCCCCTTGGTGAGCGAGACTCAACGGCTGTAAAGCGCCTGCAAATTGTTCCGGCGTCACCATCACAATTTCGCTTCCCGGCTGGGGGCTGTGCCAATGCGAGGGGTGGTTCGCGCGAATTCCCGCGACCGAATCAATCCGGTCGCCACCTAACGCAAAGAGCGTATGGAGAGCTGGAAGTGCTGGATTGGTTGTGGTCCAGGGTACTTGCACTTCTAGTGCATATTCACCCGTCGCCGACGTTGCATTCGAAATAACCAGAGGCGTAAGTTGTACGGGATTGGCGGGGTCCGTGATATCAAGGACAATTGCGGGAGCAGCGGCGAAACCCGTCACCTTCAACTCATCACCGGCCCTCCCCGTAAAGATCAGGCGATCTGAATCCGCTACATAAGAGTGTTGGTACTTGATGCGCACTGATTGAATTAAGCTGATATCGTACTCTCCACCTTCCGACGTCAATGTCACTGTGTTAGCTCCACTCTGCAGGAGACCAGCCGGCACAGTCACCCTAAATGAGCCTATGCTCTCACCCATGTAAGTCAGATTTCCCAGACTCGTGCCGTTGAGAGCGACAGACACGTCGTGAGGGACACCAAGAATTACCCCTTGTAAGTTCACTTCGAGCTTTGCCGGAACGGTGGCACTCGGGTCGAGATGGAACACTTGCAGTGTTTGATCGAGTGGAGTAGTGGTAACCAGCGATCCAAAGAAATTGTTGCCATTCGATGTTATCAACGCAGAGAAGTAAGTGGTGTGGGGCGTAAGTTCAACGGTAAATGGGAAGCCAGTCGCAGGCTGATTCGAACCACTTGAGATGGGTAATTGCGGAATGCGACTGCCCGGCGTCTCGCCGCTAGCGAGCCAGTAGACTCTAGTGCCAGTGTAGGGGGTATCGATTGCGGTGCCATAAAAACCAATCGCTGCCTGCGGTCCAAAGCCCCCGGGACCGGGCGATGCACCTGTGATCTGTACCGGTTGCTCTATCGCTTCGGCATAAAGATGCAGATAAGCAGGGTCGACACTCGGATCCAGTCCGGCTTTTATCAGTTCAGCTTGCGTGAGCTGATACCAACCTTCGTGCGTTACGGCAATCTTTATGGCGGAATTAGCCGCCAGCTGGAATTGCAGTTGGTGTTGAGTAGGCGTCGATAGGATGTCGTGCACAACATTTTCTGCAGGATGGCTTAGATCGCTCACTCCGTCCGAAGGTTGTGCATGGTTCAACTGACTCAGCGTCACCGCAGCCGAGGGAAGCGCGTCATTCGGGGATCCAGAAATCGCCGCAGCTTGCGCTGCCACCGGACCGTGCAGCGTTCGCGTACCGTTGACGTCCACATCTTCCAGCCAGTAAGAGCTGTTACTGGCGCTGGGAGAGTGGTCATTCCAGGAATAAGTCTTGCCGGAATGCTTGGGCAGGGCCCCGCTCATTAGCAACGCCGAACCGGCGATCAACGAAGTATTTAACTGGACGCGCTCTCCGTTCTGCTCCCGGTAAATATTGAATCCCAGGTTGTGCGCTTCGCCGCCGGTTTTCCAGACCAAAGCCACACGACCCTCGCCCTGCTTACTACCAACTATTCGAGCCGAGAAAGACTGTAGCTGAATGCTGGTTGCGGCCGTGATGGTCTCAGTTTGCGTGGAAGTGTTATTCGCCGGATTCGGATCAGTCTCGTTTGGATCAGAGACAGTAGCTGTATTCGTCGCGGTACCAGGCGCTCCGGCAAGGGTGAGAATAGTCACGGTGGCAGTTGCGCCTTTCGCCATGCTACCAAGCATACAAGTTACAGTTCCACCGGCTTGGGAACAGGTCCCCTGAGTGGTGGAGTCTGAGAGCCAAGTAACATCGGGCGGCAACGGATCCATCACAATCACACTGGTCGCAGTAGCGGGCCCGTTATTAGTTACGGCCAGGCTATAGGTGATGGTATCGCCGTCGGCCACGGTCGGACTGGGCGTGGCTGTCTTGATAATCGCCATATCTGCGCTGTTTGCATTGGCAACGATAACAGTGGCGATAGCAGTATTGGCTGTGAGATTAGGAATAATATTGCTCGCATTTGCCGTAGCTGTTTCCGCTATGTTCGTGCCGGAAGCCGTGCCGGCCGATACTTGCAGCACGAGAGTAAAGTTGGCGGTCGCGTTCAACGCCAGGGTGCTGCTATCGGTACAGGTAATCGTACCAGCCGCGCCTACCGCTGGAGTAGTACACGTCCAACCTGGAGCCGCGATGGATTGGAAGTTTGTATTCGGTGGCGTGGTTTGTGTAAAGGTCACGGAAGTTGCCGCCGCAGGCCCGTTATTAGTGACGCTCTGGGTATACGTAACATTGCTTCCGGCCGCAACGGAAGTCGGCGCAGCGGAGTTCGTGGCGATCAGGTCAGAATCGCTCGAAAGCGCCACAACATCCGCCGCCGTGGCTGTATTGTTTGCCGTGTTTGGATCCGTTGTCGTGGAGCTCACGGTCGCGGTGTCATTGATCGCTGTGCCGTGTGCGGTTCCAGCCGTAACCTTTACCACCACCGGAAAGCTGGCACTTCCAACTGCGAAACTCGGATTCGTGCAAGTGATGGTTCCTGCGTTTCCTGCTGTCGGTAGAGTACAAGACCAACCCGTGGGGATCGGCGTTAACTGGACGAACGTTGTATTGGGTGGAGTATTCTCCGTAAGAGTTACTCCGGTGGCAACGCTCGGTCCCGCATTCGTCACAACCTGGTTGTAGCTGATGTTATTGCCCGCCTGCACCGGGACCGGACTCGCACTATTAGTGACCGACAAGTCTGCAGAGTCCGCGACGATTACACTGGCCGTCGCGTTATTGTTGTTAGGATTCGGATCGGTCGTGGGGGTAGCGCTCACCGAATCCGTGTCGGAAATGATTGTGCCAGAGGAAGTGGTCGGGTTTACGCTTACCACAAAAGTGATCGTTGCGCTGGCGTTGGCCGCTAGAGTCGCAATACTGCAGGTGTAAGTGGATGGTGCACTGAAAGTTCCACAGGTCCATCCCGCCGGCCCGGTCTGCGAAACATACGTGGTATTGGCCGGAACCTGATCGACCAGTGTAACAATAGTTCCTCCCGCGGCCGCAGGACCATTATTAGTTATAGTCTGGGTATAAGTGATGTTCTGTCCCGCGTTCACCGGATTGGGACTGGCCGAGTTACTAACGCTAAGGTCGGCCTCGGTGGCGCTTGCCACTGCGATCGTGACCGTAGCGGTATTGTTGTTCAGATTTGTATCGTGACTCGTCGTGGCCACCGTCGCAGTATCTGTGATGATGGTTCCTGCCGCAGTGCCGTTGGGTACTTTATAGACAGCCGTGATGGTTCCGGTGGAACCGGGCGGTACGCTTGGGTTAGAACAGGAGATCGGCGCGACATTCGGACAGGTCCACGTCCCGCCGCCCGCCGTCGCCACTGAGACGGATACGAACGTCGTATTCGAGGGCGTCGCCTCGGTCAAGCTCGCGGTGCTGCAGTTGCTCGGACCCGTGTTGGTTATAATCTGGGTGTAAGTGATATTGTTGTTCGCCTGAATCACATTGGGGCTGCCACTATTAGTCACGCCTAGGTCGCAAACCTGTCCGACATTAGTGACGACATTCGTGCTGTTATTTGCCGAGTTAGGATCGCTGGTAGTCGACGAGATCGTAGAGTTCGCGGTTATCGTGGTCGCGGTTACTGTCCCAGCTACATTTACAACCACAATAATGTCAGACGATGCGCCCGAAGCTAGGCTGGGATCGGTACAGACTACCGAAGCGCCGTTCGTGCAAGACCAACCTACCGGGGCAGAGACAGAAACAAACGTCGTGTTAGTTGGAATAATCTCGCTAAAGCTGACCGCTGAGGCAGCTGCGGGACCGTTATTAGTGATGGCTTGCGTATAAGTAATGTCATTGCCGGACCAAACTGTGGCCGGAGTTGCAACTGTGTTCAAGGCGAGGTCCGCTTGCGAAGAGGAAGACGCCACCACGTCAGTGGCGGTGGCCGAGTTGGCGCCGAAAGCCTGGTTCGTCGCGTTCACGGTTGCCGTGTCGGTGATCACCGTTCCGCTCGCCGTGCCGGCATTGACCGTATAGACCGCGGTAAATGTCCCCGTCGTACCGGACGCTACGCTCGGGTTTGTGCAACTTACTGGTGGGGACGTGCAGGTCCAGCCGGCGGGTGCTGTGACGGAAACCAGCACCGTGCCGGTCGGCGTCGGCTCACTGAAGCTGGCAGGGCCAGTAGCGGCCACGGATCCGGTATTGGTGACTAACTGAGTGTAGGTGATGTTACTGCCCGCGACAACGGGATTAGGAGAGGCGGAGTTAGTTACCGTCATCTCCGCCTGCGAAGTACTTCCTACCACGGTGGTTGCGCTGGCAGTATTGTTTAGCGAATTTGGATCGAACACCGACGAACTTACAGTAGCTGTATCGGTGATCACTGTGCCGCTCGCCACGCCCGTGTTCACTTTAACGATCAGCGAGAAGGTCGCAGCGCTCCCGCCCGGCATACTCAGGTCGGTACACACTATGTTGCCGGTGCCGCCCACGGGAGGCGTAGTGCAGACCCAGCCCGCCGGGGCCGCGAGCGAAACGAAGGTGGTGTTTGTCGGGATGGTCTCGACTAAAGCGGCATTGTCGGCCGCGCTCGGGCCATTGTTCGTGACAACCTGCGTATAGGTAATATTGTTTCCGGCAGCGACCGGATCCGGTGACGCGGTATTAGTCACACTCAGATCGGCAACGGAAACAACGATAGCTACGTCGGTTGCGCTGTCGTTCGAAAGATTGATCTCTCCCCCGCCGCCGACCAATGCCGTATTCGTTACAGTAGAAGGCGCGGTCGGCGCTACGTTGGCCGTTACTATAATGGATGGATAGCTACTATTTCCCGGAAGGACGGTCGAATCAACACAACTTATGGTCTGGGAGGCAATCCCGCAAGACCATCCGGTGCCGCTGGCGCTAGTTGGAATCAGACCCAGAGGCAGAGTATCGTTCACCGTAACCGTACCGCTAGTGGGGCCATAAGGGCTGATGTTCGAGACTGGAATCGTATAAGTGGCGGTTAGCCCGCGGGTAAAGTTGCCGACATGGCTCTTGGCCAACGTCACGTCGGGAGTGCACAGCGCCGTCGACTGAAGTCCGGTGAGTTGAGCGAGCGCTACATTGGTCACGCTGACGCCGGCTCCCCCAGAGGTCGCGCCATAGGGGATCGGCGTGGAAGTTGTGTCCTGCGTCAATCCGTTCGCACCACCAGCCAAACTAATCGCCGGCACGCCGCTCACGCTGCTTGTATACACAGCTCCGCCGCCGCCGCCGGCGCCAGGGCCAATTCGGCCCTGCAGGAAGGTTTGCGTGCCGCACGCGGTGCATCCCTCATTGCCGCCGCCGGACCCTCCATTGGCTTGCAGCGTCAGCCCGGTCTCCCCGCCGTTGGCGGTAACCACAACGATGGTGCCACCGGCTCCGCCGCCACCGCCCGCGTTCGACGATGTCCCTGTATACGCGCCGATCCCATTGGCTGTGAGCGTCGCACTTCCGGTCAGCAAATTCGCGCGAATAAAAATCATTCCTCCGCCGGCCCCGCCGCTGGAGTCCTGTGAATCCTGGTAGTAATTATTGCTCCCGGCACCACCGCCGCCGCCCATGGCAAAGCGGTTCACCGTGACCGGAAAAGCTACGCCGCCCTCACCTCCAGTACTGAGGTTGTTGCCATAGGTATTTCCGCCAAAACCTCCCGCGCCGCCGTTGCCGCCGCCACCACCGCCGGCATTGTCATTGTTCTGACCGCCAGCGGTCGGCGCGCCATCGGTTGCTCCGCCTCCCGCATTTCCCGGCGCGCCGCGCCCCATGCTTCCATCCGTTCCGGCTGTCCCGCTGGGATAGCCCGAAGTGGTATTCAACGGCGTCGTGCCATTCTGCACCCACAACGGCGTCCCTGCGATTCCTTCTCCCTTGGAGCCATCGGCTCCGGTGGTAGTGGCTAAATTGTTTAGAGCAGGTACGGTATAAATTGCTGGTGCCGCAAATTCGTAGTCGGTAGTTGCAGCGCCATTCTCTCCCTTCAGCGACAGGCCTGCCGCCCCGCGAAATCCCTTCCCATCCATCATTACGGTAGCGCCGCCAAGTGTCAGAGTTCCCGCCACGTCCATCGCCAGAATGCCGCCGGTCGAGCCGTTCCACGCCAGCGCTGTCAGTCCCGAGCCGAGCGTCGCGGAGCTGTATTGAGGCACCACCACCACCTGATACGTACTGGCGCCTGCCGTGGCGCTCCAGGCCAAGCTGGTGTAGGTAAAAATCAGCCCGCCCCCTGGCCCGGCTCCATTAATTGGAATGGATCCGCCACTGATCGGCCCGGTCGCCGTCACGAACTCGTAGTTACCGCTCTTGTTCACCGCCGTGAATCCCTGCCCGGTGAACCCGTTGCCATAGCCAACGTTGTTGGCGTCGCTGATGCTTGCGTTTTGCACCTGCATCACCAGAAGCTCAGTTCCGTTGGCAATGGTTGCTGCAGCCCCCGTAGCCGTGCCGACAGGAATCGATGTCGCGCCTTCGGCCACAGTCGCTGAGCCTGGATAATATGTGTTGATCACGCCACTTAGGGTTCGGCCCACAGTCAAATTGCTTGTGGCACACACCACGGTCTGCACCGGCGCCACCGCAACATAGGTATTGTTCCCCTGGTTGTAATCCGGCGGCGTCCCGGAATCCGACACTACCGCGGTGTTGGGATAAAATCCCGCCGCCGTGGTGCTCACCCTGAGTGCCACCGTCGCCGTGGCATTCGGAGCCAATGTGCCAACCGTGCAGGTCACCGTTGCCCCGGCGTCAGTGCACGACACGCCGGCACTCGCCGTGTAGGAGACATACGTAGTCCCAGTTCCCAGCGTGTCCACCAGTTTGACGGCTGCCGCCGCGGACGGCCCGTTATCGTAGACCGTGATGTTATAGACCGAGTTGGTGCCCGGCGCCACCGGCGTGACGGTTGTGCTCACGCCAATATCAGCCTGGCTGGGATTGAGCGAGATTGCGCTCTCCGACCAGTTAGGGATCTGGCCGCCGTTAATCGTGAAGGTCTCCGCCATGGGAATGCTCGGCGCACCGGCTTCATAAGCCGCCGCCCCATAAACGTTTGTAGCTGAAGTCTGGTTGTTGGATTGTTGCGTGTAGATGCTGCTCTCCGGAGCTGGGATCGTGATGGTCTGCCCGCCGGTCGCCAGCGCATCCACTACCATGCCCTTCACCACGCTTTGGACGTCGAGCATTGAGAAACCGGTATTGGCGTTGTTGCCTCCATCATTGGCAACATACCGGCCCACCGGCACCGTCTGGTCCACTCCGTCAAACGACGCAGAGCCGGCCATCACGCCAATGGTGGCTGCAGCCGGATTATTAACGGCCATCACAATATTTTTGTTGGCCCCTGTCGTTGGCGCCAGCAGGGTCCAAATCTCGGTTCGCATAATGCTCTGGGCATCGTTGTGGGCCCCTTGGAACGTCAAAGCGATGCCGTCATAAGTGATGCCGCTAACCGACGAAGATGGGGAATTCTTGATATTCAGCGAAGCGGTAACTACAAGAATGTTGCCCGAGGCACCCACCTGGTGTTGCCAGGTGAATGAACATGTCCCGTTGCCAGTACAGTATGAATTGCCGGCCAAGTTTCCCGTCCGGTCGAAGGTAACCTGCGCGTTCAGCAAAGTCGCAGCAGATAGAAATAAAAATAGAATGCCGAGTGAAGTTCCGGCTTTGGCGGTCGAGCGGGAACGCACGACGCTCTTGAGCAGCTTGCCGGCCACGTACTGTCCTCGCGCCGCGCATCGCAACAATTTACCGCCGATTCCTTTGAATTTTGCCCGCACCATTTTTTGTCCTAGTTTTACTTCTTTGGCCACAGCCCATCCCAGAATCTGATCGCCGCGCACGGGGGGGTCGTCTTGCTGCCCGCAATCTCCGCGCGTGATGAAAAGATCGTTGAGATAGTCCACCGCCACTAACCGATGGACCCGGAAGCCATCGTTAGATTTCACTAAGACAATATCGTCCTTTCGTAATTTGCTCACGATTACGCCGGTAACATGGACAATCTCCCCGTCACGTATGCTGGGAGACATGCTCGCTCCCCGCGCCTCAAAACGCACGCCCAGCCCGCGCGAAAGCAGCTCGCGGCAGATCGCCTCGAACTGCGCGGTGTCAGATTCGAGGCTAGTCATAAAGAAATCGAGGAAGGTGGCGTGAAATAGCGTCGCCTGGAAAAACCTTGCGTGCAGCAGTCGTGAGTGGGACACCGCAAGGAACAATACCGTAACCTGGAATACCGAAGCGTGGAATGCCGCGGCCTGGAGCACCGTGGAAGAGCGGCCCTTCAGGGCCGCGTAAGTTGGGACAAATCAGAATAGGCTTTAGCCCCTGAGGGAGTCGCGGCGCACGGCTACTCATTGCATTGCAGAATCTTGTCCACCGCGCGCTCATCCGGCTCAAACGAAAACCGGTAACAAGGCACCGAATCCGCCACGCACTCGAGAAAGCTCAACGCCGAATCCACATACTCATGACGATGAAAGGGCACAAAAGCGCGGGCAAACAACTCCGCCACCATCTGGCTGCGACTCAGCCGAGTGAGCACATTGCCGTGGCCGTGCTCCAAAACAAAAATCCGACCCAGCGGCGCGCGCTGCGGCAAAGCAAAACACCCCTCACCATGCCAAGGCGTGCCGTACATAAAGATCTGCCTGGGATCGTCTCCGGGCCGCAGTTCGCGAGCCGGACTTTCGCGCACGATGATGCGGTCGTCGCTGAGGATCTCGACTTTGTGCAGCGCAGTCCAAAGCCGCGCCGTAGTACTCTTCCCCGCCCCCGAATGCCCGACGAATAAATTGCTAGCGCTATCCGGGCCAACAATTCCGACGCCGTGCAGTTCGATGGCGCGCTCCTGGGTCAGGCGGTGCATGATCAGGAGCTCGTCCAGGGGATATTCGAGGGGCTGCGGCGCATAGGGACACTCCGCAAACGACTCCCGGCTCATTTGCACAATCGCACGGCGAAATGAGCCGTCAATTTCGAGTCTCTTGTATGGGATCTTCCCAAAGAAAGGGGCGTTGAAATCAAATTGGAATCCCGTCGCATCCCCGCTCAATCGCCAGATCGAACCGGAGTCGAAGAGGCTTCGACCAGAGCACGGCTGAAGCCTGGGAAGCCATTCGATTCCCACTTCAATGTCGAAGTCACCATTCTCGACGTCGAAGTCACCTCTCTCGACGCGAAACGGCTCCAGTGGCACCGTCAAACCGACGTCGGCGCTAAGCGGTCCCGCGATCTCTACCAACACACTGCCGACGGAAAACGAACTACGATGCACATCGGGGAAGCGCCTTCGCGGGCTAGACGCCGCCGCTACGCCTCGGATTTCGGGAGTGGCTATCATGATCCGGCATTCGGGCAAAACCCCAAAACTCCGCAAGTGCTGCCTGGCATGCTTTGACCCGAGATCTTGCAAGCTCCAAGAACCGCCTCTTCCGGCCGCAGGCTGATCGTCGTCAGCTGCGGCGACGAATATGTTTTCTTGCTTTCGGCCTTTTTCAGATCGAGATCCATCCAGCCTCCAGTTGCTCCGCCTTTAGAACATTTAATGATTACCGCAGCCCCCGCAACCGCCAGCAGACACGTTCGTGTTATTCAAAATTGGAAGAACGACTTGTGGACCCACCCAAGCTTCCACGTCAATTTCCCGGGCCTGAATGCGTCGCGCAGAATCGATAACTTCGTCGTGGCGACTGCCCTTGACGCAGAATTCACACTCCCCATGTTCTGGAACCTCGACTCCGATTGTCGCCGCCCGCAGATGCGCTACATGGCATAGAAACTCGACGGGGCTCTCTTTGTCGCCGTTTTCCATTTCGCCGTTGGCAGGACACATACCGCAGAGCGAACGGATTCGGCACTGCGTGCACTTAGTCGCCTGCTGGCGTTTGCGAGCCCGTAACTCATGCAGAGAATTCTTCCACGCATACTCGAGACCGGCCGGGCGAACATCGAACGTCTCCTGTTGCGAGATGACGCAAATGCCCATCTCTCCGTAGGCATTGATAGCGAAAGAATTCATCCCCCCGCCGCAAGAATAGACCGTGTCGGCTCTCGCGATACTGGGTGGACTCTCAAGGTCACTCTTCGCCAGCCGACGATATTCGCTAACGCCTTTCGGGGCATTCATGTCGAGGGCGACGACTTCCTCCGGCGTAAGCCGTACCGCCAAGGGGCTCTGCGAACAATCGATACGCGGATTAATCTGCGCGTCGAACTTGAATTCGACACCCAACTCTTCCTCCGCGAATCGTCGCATGGAGAGGACTTCATGCTTATTGACGCTAGTAGCCACAGTTTTCAAGGCCAGCGGCAATCCCCGCTCGCGCAGCAATTTGATCCCGCGCAGGCAGCGATCATACGACCCAGGAATCTGCGTCAACGCTTCGTATGTCTCGCGAGTGCGCCCGTACAAAGTGATCTCAATGGCAAACGGCGGCCACTCCAGCAAATAGTCTGCAATCTTTTCTGTGATGAGCGTGCCGTTGGTGAAGAGGGTGATCAGGAAACCTTTTTTCTTGGCGTAGGTGTAGATTTCGAGAAAATCTTTGCGGGCAAAAATTTCGCCGCCGGTGTAGAGCAGCCAGAAGCAGCCCATGTCGACCAACTCATCGAGCATGCGGAAGTGCTCTTCCGTGGTCATCTCGCGGCTGCGAGCATCCTGATCGCCCATCGGGAGATTGTTGTAGCAGTGCTGGCACTCCAGCGGACAACGCCGCGTGACCTCAATCGAAACCTGCATGGGCACGCGCTGTCCCGCCTGCTTCTCGTGCAGGTCGGCGCTGAACGCTCCGTAAGTAAGTTGCTCCATTAGCCCCCGAATCTGTCGGTAGTAGTGCAGCTTGTACTCTTACAGTGCGGTGTCATCCTGAGCGTAGCCGTTTTTCAGGCGGAGCGAAGGATCTCCCGCTTAACTGGCCTAAAGCGTAAGCCAAATTGCGATTAATCGGATCGTTTCCATTGCGATCCGTTTATCGCGACTTATCGAGCTCCGCTCAGTGCGAACCCGCAGCCTGCAATTCGCTCTGCGCGCGCCCAACTGAATCCATCGCCGCGTAATCCACCGCCACGCTCACCTCAACCAATCCCACCGCAAGCGTATCCTGCAAGAACTGAGTTACATCTTGCCGAGCCTGCTCGGAAGCTACGTCGTACTCCCGCTCAAGCGCGGCGATTAAATCCGCAAGGCCCTTGGGAGTCTCAAGCGACTGCCAGATCAGCGAGCCGGTCTGGTTGAAGCTGTAGATCGAGGCCAGGTCTCCAACTTTGCCGCGTATGGGGACAATCAAAGTTTCTCCCGCAACGCGGCGCGAAACCACCGTCTTCGAGCGAATAAATACTTGATCTGCAAGTTCGCTGGGCAAATCCGAATCTCCTTGTAACTTTCTAAAACATTTCATAATGCGAATGTTTCAGAGGCTCTGCTCAAATTGAGACTACGGCAGGCGTTCGCCTGAAACAATCGGGATTAGAGGCAGGTATTGAGTTGGTTATCAGTGCAGATGGTTCCGCCGTAGGCAAGCTTAGGAGTCGCGAAGCGACGTCATTCATTAGCCCAGCACGAGAGTGTTGAGGAGTCCCTGTTTTGAAAGGGCACGGCTTTTCAGCCGCGCCGTAGAGCTAATAGAATTACCTTCGGCTTTAGAGGTTGCGGGAAAACCCCGTTTGGAAGGTATTCGGGAAGGGCACGAGTTCCACTCGTGCCGCTAAGTCGTCCAAAATGAGTCCGCGCTTTCAGCGCCTGAGGTGAGCCTCTGAGGGCGCGCGAATTTCTTCTGCGGTTCGCTTTGGGCGGCGGAGGTTGGTTCTTCAGCAGCTTTCCTGGCGAAGAGCACATCCACCATTAGGTGTGACATCCGACCTTGCCATCCACAGCCAAATCATTTCATCATTGTCGTGGGACAAGGAGCCAAGATCAAAGAGCGACCTCCATGCCGGCGACCTAAAGCGAGCAAATGCATGATTAAAAAGAACTAACCTCTTAACTGTTTTAAAAGACGGTATTTGCGGACAAAAACCTGCAAACTCCATGATTCCCGGTAATTTGCAAATAGGGGAGAGGCATTGCAGTAAAGGAAACGCAACTTGTGCCCTTCCCAAACCTGCCCGGCCTAGAGTTCGTCCGCGGCCTAGGTTAGGCGCGGTTGCGGTAGAGCGATGGGTCCACCTGCCGCGCCATCGCGTCGACATCTAACGCAATCCCGAGAAAGCTCTGCACATTCTCGGCAGCCCCCAACGGTTCGCGCAGCACGTGGTGATATTCCTGACGATGGATTAGAAGTTCGCGCCTTTGTGCCAGCCACGCGTTCACCTGATTCAAATGCGCGCGCAGACCCGCGATCAGCGCGGCTTGCGGGAGCGCGGCTCCTGCAGTTCCGCGGCGGCGAATCATCTCGGCTTGCGAGGCCACTACTTCCTCGAGCGGGCGCTCCATAAAGATGATGCGATACTCGCGCCCTGCGGGCAGCGCGAAAAGAAGCTGCGAGATCACCTTCACCGCTTTGCCTTCGGCTTCGGCGACACAAGTGGGATCTTTTGGAAGAAGCTTGATGCGCTCCCACTCGCAGTAGCCGCGGGGATTATCGGCGTCGGCTACGCGCTCGCCATCGGAGAGAATGGGCACGCCGCCGGCGGCCAGCATCTGCATCATGAGCGAAGTGCCGGAGCGCGGCAGCCCGGAAACAATCGTGATCAAGCGGGAGCCTGAACCTTATTCTGCCGCTGGCGCCGCATGCGCAGAAATATTTCGCGGTGGCGCGTGGCTTTTTCGAGATCGCCTCCAGGATGCGTGTAGAGTGCGGCCAGCCAGCGATGCGCCGCCATCAATCCAGGAAGCATGCTGAGCGCGGTCTCAAAAGCGAGCGCCGAACGATCGCGATGGCCGAGGCGCGCCAGAGCAACACCAAGATAAAAATGTCCCAGCGGAAGAAAATGTTGTAGCCCCACCGCGAGCAACGCTTGTTCTGCGGCCTCTTCATTTCTGCGCTGGCGCAGGCGCACGACGGCCAATCCCAAATGCGCCTCGGGACTGTCGCCATCGATTTCTAACGCATGCTGAAAGGCGCGGTCGGCGTCATCGGTACGCTTCTGGCGTAGGTAAGTTTCGCCGATGCGCAAATGCAGATCGGGAAGGTGCGGATCGGCGCTCTCGGCTTTCAGCAAACTCT
Source organism: uncultured Acidobacteriaceae bacterium (assembly GCA_963789875.1). GTDB lineage: Bacteria > Acidobacteriota > Terriglobia > Terriglobales > Acidobacteriaceae > Sulfotelmatobacter. The sequence goes on from CAWBMI010000006.1 coordinate 1,326,252, forward strand.
CCAGCGCGGAATCCATATCCCCTTCTTCGAAATGAATGATGCCCATGAGCAGATCGGCCCAGGGACGCGGCGTTGGGTTCTCCTCGGCAGCAACTGTCTCTGCCGGAGTAAGGGCCTCCGGCTCCGCTGGCGCTTTCGCTTCTGGCTCCGGAAGAGCGTCCGCCGCCCCGCCTTCCGCTTGTGGCGGCTTCTGTCGAGGACGGACTTTCGGCTTGAGTACCAAGAGCTTTTGCAGCAAGTCCTTGGCCTCACCTCGCCGACTCAGCGCCAGGTAGCACTGCGCAAGATGCTGCATGAATCTTGCTTCATCCGGCCACTTCACCGTGAGTTCTTCGAAGATCGCCAGCGCTTCGCTGTAACGCCGCGAATCCAGATAAGCGCGCGCCAGGTTGTACTGCTGCTCGCGGACCGCGGTAGCGACAGCCTTCTCCTGATCCTCATTGAGCGGCTGAATATAACCCAGCGCGACGAATTGCTGCAGCACGGCTTGCGCCGCGGCAGGGTCCATGCGCAGATCGGCAGGATGCATTCCGCACTCACCCGCCTCGCTTTCCCAACTGGGGATGCGCGTAACTTGCGGCGGCTTGTCGAAGGCCTGCACCAACACGCGGCCGTCCATATCTTCGCCAACCGGCAATCCGAAGAGAGTCAGAATCGTTGGCGTCACATCGAGCAGAGTCGCGCCGTAAATTCTTTCATCCTGTTTGATGTGATCGCCCTTCATGCAAACGATACCGAATTGCCGGTGCTGCACTGCGGGCCCGGCGGGCTCCATGGGAATGCCGCGCGGCCGCAGATGATCGGAATGAAAACCGTGATCGGAAACCAGAATGACGGTCGTCTCCGGCCCGGCCAGATCGAGCAGCGTCTGCAGCATCATGTCGTGAAAGCGATAGGCGCCATTTACTACATCTTTATATATCTCGTACCTGGCCTCAGGAATTCCTTCCATGCGCGGCGGGTGATAGTTCATGAAGCCGTGGCAGAAGTGGTCGATGCCGTTGTAATACACGGCGAGAAAATCCCAGGGCTCGTTTTGCAGAATCCAGGTCGCGGCGTTGTGAATGGAGCAATTTTCCGAGAGAATTTTTGCGAACGATTGCAGGCCCTTATCTTTTTCCTGGTCGATCTCCGCGGCGCGCGGAATCCAGGGAAGAATAGCAGCTTCGCTCACCTCAGCCGGATGCATGCGCAGAGAGGCAAACTGATCGCGCAACCGTTCTGGATGCACCGCGCCCGGGGGCAAAGGCCAAGGCTTATCCAGTGGTCCAACAGCATACGGAAAAAGATCGGAGACCGAAACGCCGTTGATCGGCTCGGCCGGATGGCCTGCGAACCAGCCGAGCACGTGAGTCTTATATCCGCGCTGCGTCAGAATATTCCAAATCGCTTTTACTTTGCGCGAAGTGCTCGTGACCGGCCGCACGCCGCCGGTCTGTGGATCGGGCTCCATGAATCCGAGAATGCCGTGCTTGTCGGGCCGCTTGCCAGTGGCGATTGAATTCCAAAGCATCGGGGAAAGAATGGGACGCAGCGTCGCCAGATTGCCAATCACTCCATGATTCACGAAATCGTCGAGTGTGGGCATCAAACCCTGGTCGAGCAGCGGATTGATGATCTTCCAATCGGCGGCGTCCCAGCCGATCAGCAGTACTTTCCTGGTGAGAGGTTCACTCATGAGGTAACTCGGAAGTCAGCGCAGAACCACAGTATTCCGCAGGCAAAACAGTTTACTATACGCCCCGCGCGAGACTCGCACCGTTGGAGATAGTCACTCTCGCTACCGCGCGCAATTTATTGCACAGTCTTTTATTCCTTGTGATCCCAAGCGAGAGGTTCGAGCCTCGACTTGACGCACGATTGACTGCGAAGGACAAATACCGCCCGTCGGAATAATCCGCGTCGAAGAGACTCGGTTCACCGAGCGAGACAGAAGGCGATAATTGTTTCTCCCCGAACTCCGGTGGTATCTTCCAGGCTTTTCAGCAGCTCTGATTCCAGGTCGTCGGGGTCCGGCTTCATTTCGCAGGCTGCGATTTCTTTGTCCGAAGCGCCCTGAAAACATAGTTCGCAAACTCCAAGACCATCTTCCGAACGAACGGGCGGCCCGAACACCCTGCAAGTCATGGGACGCGATTCGTAGAGTTCGCACTTGCCGGTCACGGGATCGAGCACCGGACAGGGCTCGTCGTTGGCAAACCCAGAGAATTGTCGCGCGGCTTCATCGCTTTCATCCAAGATGCCGGTCGCCGGGTTGCCAGGAAACTCTTGCGACAGCCGTTTCACAGCATCTTTAGCTCGTTCCCGGATACTTTCGGCACGCTCAGGATCGCGGGCGGCGAGTTCTGCCAATCCGCGCCGCAAGCGCGCTGCATCCAGTTGATTGATGGGAAACGCCCCCACGCAGCAGGATGTGCAGCCGGCGCGGCAGACCAGCCATTGGCCGCTTCGCCGTGTGGCATCGGCCAGGGCAGAGTCTACGATCTGGATGAGACCTCTATCGTCGACCGACGCAGGCAACCCCTTCGCATTTTCGGAAGCGAAGGTTTCAGCGACTCCGTTTGCAGCGGCGAGGGAAGCACGTGGCATGGCGATACTGAATCATAACAACTCGCTCCCCAGATTACGCGGATGGATTCCTCGAAAGCGAAGTGAGGATGAGAATCGACTCCCGAAGGGCGACGGAGCCTGACGGTTTTCAGGCTCCAATCGCCGGAATCACCCCACCCTTCCCCCCGGCGGTAAGGCTCTTCCCTCGGGATTCTTGACTCGGGAGAAAACTGGCTCGCACAAATTCAAGCCAGGGCTGACTCCACTCCCGCGAGTCTGACTAACAATGGAATAGTGACGAGATCGACGAAAACGTTACACGCATTTAATCTGGCGTTAAACTTTTCCGTGCTCGGCCGGGATGTTCACCCCCGTTCCATGTACTGTCCGTCGATCTTCTATCGGCCAATCTTTTGCTTGCCGATCTGCGCATTCAGATGCTCTCCCGGCCTCGAACGGTTGGTCAGAACCCGCACTGTACGCGCGTCTTGGATTTGGGTAAGATAGCTGCCACTTAATGAGGGCACTTCCGCGGAGCGTCTAAGTGCAATTCCACGCCTTCGATAGCCTGTATCTGGAGCAGTTGCGTTCCGGAGACTTCCGGACACAGGAGCATTTCGTCTCTTATTTCAGCGAGCTTATCCGCTTGAAATTGAGCAAGCGCCTGCGTTCCCGCGCCGAGGTGGAAGACGCTCGCCAGGAGACTTTTGCCCGGGTACTCGCCGCGCTCCGTAAAGACAATGGCGTGCGCCAACCTGAGCGCCTCGGAGCCTTCGTCAACTCCGTCTGCAACAATGTTCTGCTCGAGTACTATCGCTCCGACTCACAAGCGCCGCCCGCCGATGCCGAGGAAATTCAGGCCAACATCCCAGACCCCGCCCTCAGTGTCGTCGACGTGATCGCAAATCGCGAAATGCAAAGCGAAGTCCGTCACATTCTCGACGAACTCCCGGAAAAAGATCGGCGCCTGATCAAAGAAATCTTCCTCGAAGAACGCGATAAAGATGAAGTCTGCCTTGATTTGGGCGTCGATCGCGAGTACCTGCGGGTTTTGTTGCACCGCGCCAAGAAATCGTTCAAGTCTCTGTATTTAAAGAGGATGGCGAGAGAGCTGGGGCAGGAGTAGAGCCTGCTTCACATGGTTGTAACGTTTCGCTTCGATGGATCACTATCTAGAGTGATAAGGAGAATCCCCCCGGATGGATCACAGTGAGGCGGCCAGCCTGATGGCAACAGAAAAATACTTGCTCGACGAACTCCCTCCGGATATGCGGGAGCGTTTCGAAGAGCACCTCTTTGACTGTCACGAGTGTGCCATGGACGTGCGCGCCGCTTCAGTCTTCCTGGAGCAGAGCAAAGCCGCGCTGGCAACTCCCGCGCCAGCTCCGCTGCCAACTCGAGTCCAGTCGCGGCCGGGATGGTTCGCGTGGTTGCGTCCGGCTTTGGCCGTCCCCGCCTTCGCCGCGCTGTTGCTGGTGATTGGATATCAGAATTTCATCACCTATCCGGCATTAAAGAATGCGATAGCTCAAAATAATGCGCCGCGGATTCTTACCGGCGCGCCGCTGTTGGGTTCAGCCACGCGCGGCTCGAACGCGCCCGCACTAACGTTACGTCCCGGAGAACCATTTTTGCTGCCTCTCGACATTCCGTCCCAAAATGGCGATGGCGTGTCTTCCTACCGGATTGACTTGCAAAACCCCGCCGGAGGTGTAGAGTGGTCCCTCGCGGTCTCCGCCGAAGCTGCCCGCAACTCTCTTCCGCTCTGGGCACCGGGAGTCAGCAAAGCCGGGCAGTACGAGGTGGTTGTAGTAGCTTTAAATCCCAAGGGTGAAAAAGTTTCCGAAGTGCGGTATTCGTTTGATTTGCAGTTTGCCAAGGGCGTAAATCCTGAACCCTAATTCAAGGAGAAAAATAGATGGCAACTAGCCGAGTTCCAGATTTTCGAGATCCGTTACCCGAACGTACCAGCCGAGTTCACTACTACCACGCCAATGCCTGCGCCTATGGCGGTTCTTACACCAGTCCAGTCGCGCGAAATATTCCCCCGCAAGCTTCGTTGTCGCTCGCTCCTTCCGGCGGCTACGGATCGGCGAGCGCGCCAACTTTCATCATCAGTCACTCGGGCAGTACTCTATTTTCCTTCGACTCTGCCTCCACCGAGGTTTCGGGCGAGGTCAGTTCAGTAACAGGCGGTTGGTTAACCAAAGTCACCGCCACGCTCTTAGGTTTGAACGTGGCCGGAGTCGTGGCCGCGGACAAGCTCGTCGCTCAAATTCAGACCGAGCATCCCCTGGAGGGCGACTATCCCACCGTAAATTTCGCCGGCACCTCCTTCGAAAACCTCACCATTGAAGGCTCTCCAGTCGACGTCACGCTCGACCTGGACATTTGTGACCAGGCCGATGATGAGGATGTCGACGGCTACCCCTCCGAGTCCTGCCTCGACGACTTGGATTTTCTGACTACCGTCGCCGACCAATATGCGTCCATGAATGACCCCGCCAACTTGCCCGATTGGGTAACGGACCGAACCATCCCCAGTTGGATCGCGCAACGCTACACCTGGAATCCTGCGCAGAATGGCGAGAGAAGCACAGTTCTATCCACGATTGTGCAGTCGATCAGCGGAGAATTTCCTGGCAGGCCCTTTCTCAATGCGATCGAGTTGCCCAGCATTGGCCGCTTGTTCCTGGGAGAGTTGCTGGTAGACGACCGCTCCTACAACCTGACCATGGTTCGCCTTGAACTGAATGGCAAGCACGGTAATGGAACCTGCGGGGGCCCGATTTCCGGGGCAAACGGCGTCACAGAGCCGCCGGGCTAACCACTTCCACATTGCGATAGAACTCGCGACCGGAAGAAAGCCCTGGTCCGCACACGGGCCTGAAGTTTGACGATTATCTTGTTGACAGGGGAAAGAGTCTCCATTAGGATCGCGCCACATTTTAAGGGCGGGAGAAGGAGATCGTTCCCGTGAAAGACAAGAAAGCAACAACTTCAGGCTCGTCAGCCGAAGTCGCGCTAACCAACCTCAACCACGCCAACCAAAAATCAGAGGTCACAGAGAGTCCCGGCGGTCACGTCGGCCGACGTGACTTTCTCAGCCAAACCGCCACTATGACGGCCGGAGCAATCGCGGGCGTCTGGTCGTTGACCAAGCCCGAGCGCGCGAACGCAGAGCCGTCACGGTTGCGCTTTGCCAAAATTTATGGCGCAAACCGACAATCGGCAGCAATTGAGAGAGTTCACTACTTCCACGCCGACGCCAGTGCGCTCGGCGGTTATCTGACTCACCCGGCCCGGCAGATTATTCCCGTACAGGCGCCACTCTCTCTGCCTTCGGCGGGAGGCCACGCGTCGGCTCGCGCCGACAGCTTCCAGCTTGCGGGCGTTGTCTCATGCAAATCGGCCTTCACTGAAGTCTCGGGCCATTTGAGTGAGGAGGAAGGCAGAGGATGGATCACGACGGTAACCTCAGTTGTAGAAGGACTGAATCTACTCGACGTAATCACGGCCGACCGGCTCGTCGCGAAAATTTCAACCGAGCATCCATTGGTAGGAAATTACCCGAGCGTAACTTTTCAGGGAACATCATTTGAGAATTTCAAAATCGCGGGCGATCCCGTCGACCTGACGCTCGATTTAGATGTTTGCGATCAGGGCAACGGCCGTAGCTATCCGGCTCAGGCCAGCATCGACGATCAGCGATTCCTTGCTCGGGTCGCCGAGCAATACGGACGCATGAACGACGGGAACAATCTGCCGAGTTGGGTAAAAGATAGAACAGTACCCGACTGGATCAAGGAACGCTACAACTCGGAGATCGTACGGTCCGGCAAGGGAGGAAGCGTCGTCGCCTCAGTGGTCAAAGAGACTGACGGAGAATTCCCGGGCAGGCCGTTTGCCAACGTCTTTGAGGTGCCGGGGCTTGGCAGGGTGTTTCTGGGAGAACTGCTGCTGAATGCCCAGTCCTACCATCTGTCAGCGTTGCGCGTCGAACTGAAAGGCCCTGTTCACGGCCACTACGCCGGCCCGATTTCCGGGGCAAACGGGGGCACGATTCCGCCCAGCTAGCTGTTGACCCATCGACCCTCGCTCTATAGACTGCCTGACTGAACCCGCTTCAGTCAGGCAGTTTTCCTGTCTAGACCGAAACCTTCCTCAATACCAGCGGGCGGCACGAGGGCGCGATGTCGGGGCCAAGAGACCAGATGCTCAAGCTGTGGGTTTGCGTTCTGCCTTTGGTGCTTCTCTGGGCTATCGGATGCAGCGAGACACCTGATCCGCAGAAGATGTTCGACCATGCGCAGCAAGCATTTCTGCTCGGCGATCTTCCCCGTGCCGAGACTGAAGCGAGCATCGCTTACCAGCGTTTTTCCGGCGGCGACCAGCAATGGGCATGGAGGTTTCGCCTTCTACGCGCAGAGATTCTGGTGATGCAGGGCAATCGTGAGGGTGTTCTGTCGCTTCTCAGCGCGAGCCTACCGCCACAACTCGCCCGCAGCGATCTTGCAATCAAACAACAAATACTACGAGGGAGCGCATACATTCCCCTTGGCCGCTTTGGAGATGCTGCCCTGTGCCTAAATGCCGCCGACGAGCTGTCCGCATCATCGGGATCCTCTCTGGCAGGGGAAATTACGAGAGCCCGCGGAGTTCTAAGAATGCGGCAGAAGGACCTGCCCGGCGCCGAGCGGTTTTTTCGACAAAGTTTGCGATTCGCCCGGCAAAAACACGACGCGCATCTTGAAATGACTGACCTCCTGAACCTTGGCGCTATAGCCGAGCAGCAAGATCATTACGACGAATCGATCGATTGGTTGAATGATGCGTATCGAACGGCCGAGGCTCTCCATGATCGTCGGCTCGCCGCAGCAGCGCTCGGCAACCAGGCTTCGGATTACTACAAATTGGGCGCCCTCGATAGAGCGCTCGCGATGTACAAAGAGGCAGAGAAAACGGCAACCGATCTCGCGGCCGTATATCACCAAATCCAGTGGCTGAACAATATTGGCCTCGTATACGATGAGCTAAATCAGTACTCGCTCGCGGGAGATTACTACCGCCAATCCTTGGCTTTGGCTCAAACCAATGAGAACTCGCAGCAGGTTACCGATGCCTTAACCGAGCTCGCCTTCGTCTCCGTGCAAACCAACCATTTAGACGAAGCGCAGCGTTACAGCGAACAAGCACTCGAAAAGATACATGATAAGAACAGAGACGACCGCCTATCCGAGCTTTACCTGCTTCTAGTGGAAGGCCGGATTGCCACTGCCCGAGGAAATCAAGAAGAGGCAGAGAAAACACTCCGCGAAGTTGTAAACGACCCCAAGAGCGATCTTGCTCTGCGCTGGGGGGCGCAGAACGATCTGGCGCGGCTCTACGAACAACAACATCAACTCGCCGCGGCCGATAAACAATATCGCGCCGCGCTCTCAACCATCGAACAAGCGCGGTCCTCGCTGCAGCATGAAGAATTCAAGTTGCCTTTCATGGCCAATGCTGCGCATCTTTACGACGACTACATTCACTTTCTGCTCGCGCAGGGAAAAGATTCGCAAGCGCTGCAGTTAGCGGATTACAGCCGCGCCCGCACTTTGGCGGAAGGTCTGGGCGTGACGCAGGCAAAATCGGCCTCGGCTCCCGACACACTGAATGCCACGCAAGTGGCGCGGCAGGCCCATGCCACGATTTTGTTTTACTGGGTAGGGCAGGAGCGGTCTTATCTGTGGGCGATCACACCGAAGAGCACAACGCGCTATCCGCTGCCTAAGGCCGCAGAAATCGATGCCGCCGTCGATCGCTATCGCCGCGCTCTGCTGGTGGGCTGGCAGGACGTGCTCCAAACCCAGAATCAGGATGGCATCCATCTCTACGAAATGCTGGTAAAGCCCGCCAGCAAGCTGATCGCGCCCGATTCGCGCGTAATCCTGATCACCGATGGCAGCCTCGACAACCTCAATTTCGAAACGCTTCTGGTCCCCGAACCAAAACCGCACTACTGGATCGAAGACGCCACGATTTTAGGCGCCAGCTCGCTAAGAGTTCTCTCGGCATCGAGAACCCCGGAAACGATTCTCGGGCGTGCCTCAAAGTGCGACCAGAGAGGGGAAGATAAAAACAACGATGAGACAGACGCAAAGCGGCGAGAGAATGCAGCCCACGGCGCAAGCCTTGGGTCCGTCGCGGTATGTGACCAAGCCCCAACGGGGCGAAACAAAACCAACCTCGCAAAAACCGGCCCATCAAAACTCTTGCTGATCGGCGACGCGGTCACGTCGCACGAATACGCGCCGCTGCCCAACGCTGCGCTGGAACTCGAAAACGTCGGCAAACATTTCCCCGACACAACCGAACAAATTTTTGCGCGTGATCGCGCCACCCCCGCCGCCTACATGTCCAGTGACCCCGGCCAATTCTCCTTCATTCACTTCGTCGCCCACGCTACCGCGAGCAAGCTCACACCGCTCGATTCCGCCATCGTACTGTCTCCCGCTTCCGCCGAGCCCGATTCCTTCAAACTCTACGCACGCGACATCACCCAACATCCGCTGCACGCCGATCTGGTCACCATCTCGTCCTGCAACGGCGCAGGAACGCAAGCCTACTCCGGCGAAGGCCTGGTGGGATTGTCATGGGCTTTTCTGCGCGCCGGCGCTCACAACGTGATCGGCGCACTATGGGAAGTAAGCGATGCCTCGACCGCTCGCCTGATGGACCAACTCTACGCTGGCCTGCAACAAGGCCAGCCGCCCGAAGCCGCGCTACGCCAGGCTAAACTTTCCCTGCTCCATTCGAACGACGTTTTCCGCAAGCCGTTCTACTGGGCTCCCTTTCAGCTCTACACCGGACGCTAATGAATAATGAATGAGATGAGTCGCAAAGCGCAGCCACATACAACACGGCTTCGGATTTTCGTAGCGCCGCCGTCCCGGCGGCTGTCCGGCGGGCGTCAGCCCGCCGCGCTGACCGTGAGCGCAACTGCCAGTCTACTTTCGTGGTCTTGCCGCACATTGCCTGCCGATCTATCCTGTGGGCTTGGGCCAAGTTCTTTGACAATCAGCCGCATCCATCGAATCTCTTTAGAATCTGCATCTTGGTCGTAACTTATTGCAGCTGAAGGATCACTTCTCATTTTCCTTGTAACTCGCTAATTCTAAACCGGCGGTATCCCCCATGGTATACCCAATAGCAACCATTGTGTCCCAATTCGGGATTCCTCAGGCGCCTGCTGGAATAGAATACTCTTGTGTCCCAGACCACCCCCATCGAACTCTGGAAGAACTGGGAAGGCCGTCTCGTCGATGAGAAATTTCCTCTGCGCCAATGGCTCGGAGGCTCCGATCATAGCGCCGTTTTTCTTACCGAGCGCGCCAGCCCGGACTCGCCCGGCAGGGATTCGCAAAGAGCAGCCATCAAACTCATTCCGGCCGACATACTCGATGCCGACGCGCAACTCGCCCGCTGGGAAATAGCCGCGAAACTTTCCCATCCCAACTTGATGCAGCTCGTCGGCGGCGGCCAGTGCCGCATCGACGACACTCCAATTCTTTATCTCGTCATGGAATACGCCGACGAGAACCTGGCTCAGATTCTTCCGCTGCGTGCGCTCGCGCCAGAGGAAGCCGCGCAAATGCTACCGCCCACGGCCGAGGCGCTGGCCTTCTTGCACGAATCCGGATTCGTTCACGGACGTATGAAGCCGTCCAACATCATGGCCGCGAACGAGCGCCTCGAGCTCTCCGCCGACGGGCTCAGCAAGTCCGGCGAGCCGCGCTTTCCCAGCGAACCGAGCGGGTACGACGCACCGGAGGTATTTACTACGGGATTGTCGCCAGCAGCCGATATGTGGTCGTTAGGAATGACTCTGGTTTCGGTATTGACGCAGCACGAACCGGAATTGAACCAGGATCATCGTGAGTTAAACGTAGCCGAAACCCTGCCCGAACCATTCCGCGAGATTGCCCGCCGTTGCTTGTCTGCCGACCCAACTCAGCGTTGCAGCGCGAGCGAGATGCTCAATCTTCTTCGAAGTCAACCTGCTCCCAGCCATATCGCTCCGCAAAAGAAGCCCGCCGAAGCTTATGCGCTGAACGAGACGGCGCGGGAAGTGCATCAGAAGCGCAGGATTGCAGTGCCGGTGATGATCGTGGCTGTGATCGTCGTGATTCTCGCGCTCGTGGCCAGCAAGTTTATGGGCCGCCAGCCCGAGACGTCGGCGACGGAAACTCGTCCCGCTCCGGCCGAGCCGACAACAAGTTCGACTGCTCCGGCTGCGACCACGGCGGCGCCAAATGCGGTCGTCAAAGGTGAGGTGCTGCAGCAGGTCTTACCCGACGTTTCGCGAAGCGCGCGAAGTACGATTACCGGAAAAATTAAAGTTAGCGTGCAGGTTGCAGTCGACGCTTCGGGAAAAGTTACGCAGGCGAAACTGACTTCTGCCGGTCCCAGCAGATATTTTGCCGGCCAGGCCTTGAGCGCGGCTCGCCGCTGGACATTCAGCCCTCCCGAAGTCGGGGGCCAAAAAAAAGACAGCGAGTGGCTTCTGCGCTTCCAGTTTGGAAGAAGCGCGACCGAAGTATTTCCGAAGGAAATCAATCGCTGAAGCACCCCTTGAAGTCAGCGCCGAAACAGCGCTTCAGCTCTCGTTCTTGTCACGATTCATTTTCCAGAGCATCTGCCTCAACATGCCGAGGAGGAACTCGGCGTCGCCCGTGTACAGGTGAAGCCGCCGCACGAAGCGTCGAACCGCCGAATGAAATGTCGCAGAAGTATTCAGCTTGGGATAGCCGCTGGCCCGCAGAGCCTCAAGCAAGGTATCGATCACGCGCTCGATCTCGGCGGACGAAGCGAGAGTTCCCTTCTCCGGTTGCAACTGCGCGCTGGGATCGCGAATGAGTTCGTACAGGCAAATCGCAACCGCCTGCCCCAGATTCATCGAGAGATGTTCTTCGCGCGTCGGAATGTGCAGCAGCCAATGACAATGGCTCATATCCTCATTCGACAGACCATATTTTTCCGAGCCGAAGAGCAGCGCGCACGAGCCTGAGCTATGATGCCCGCGAATGGCGGCAGCTCCGGCCTCCAATCGTTGCACGGTATGCTGCAGATCGCGCGGGCCAATCGACGTGGTTCCTACGACCAAGGAACAATCGGCAACTGCCTCAGCTACGGTAGCGAACTCTTCTGCCTGCTCCATTACCAACACGGCGCCGACTGCGGAGCGGGCCTCGCGGAATGCTTTCTCGTAAGGGTTGACCACTCGCAGGCGATGAAAGCCGAAGTTGCTCATTGCCCGGGCGGCGGCGCCAATGTTGAGGGGATTGCGGGCGTCTACCAGAACCACTCGCAACGCATCGAATTCAGAGGACACCGGCAAGAGATGTATTTTACGTTATCTCCCGCGGCGCGTTGTAAGTAAGTGCAATCCGGATCGAGCGACGCCCTTCGCACTGCAAGCCACCTGCCGCTAGGCCGTTCACTGCAGGCGAGCAATTGTAAAATATTTGTCAAACCACTGCTGGTGCGCCGAAAATGGGTTGGAATCGTTGTAAGCTTCCCTTAGTTGAGGGAGCGAGTGCTGCACTTTGCCACTTCCCAATCCTGCCCCGATCTAAGCGAGGAGTACTTCCATGGGTGGAATTGCAACAGCGTTGAGCACATCAAGAATGGCTGATCCGACAAACTCAGCACGACCGATGGGTAGAGTTCTCGTAGTGGAGGACGACCCTGCTGTGCAGAAGGCCTTGAAACGCCTGTTCGAGACCGAAGGTTATACGGTTGAGGTGCGGGGAGACGGGAAATCGGCGCTGGAGAGCTTTCAGGCAGTTCCCCCGGCGGTCATTATTCTCGATCTGCGGCTGCCGCAACTCTCGGGCGGTGATTTGTGTAAGGCGGTCAAAGCCCAGGCGCCGACGTTGCCGATTGTAGTTCTCAGCGCAACCAGCGATGTATCGGACAAAGTATTGCTTCTTGAACTCGGCGCCGACGACTACGTCACCAAGCCTTTCAGCCCGCGCGAATTGCTGGCTCGGGTACGCGCGGCGCTGCGTCACACCGCGAGAACGGCCAGCGTAAGCGTGGTAAGTTTTGACGGTATCTCGGTAGACTTCAAGAAAATGGAAGTGCAGCGCGACGGGAAAGTTATCGTCTTGACGGCGCAGGAATTCAAGACGCTGCAATTTCTGGTGCAAAATGCCGACCGCGTAATCAGCCGGGACGAACTGTTGAACGAAGTTTGGGGATATCAGAATTATCCCTCGACGCGCACCGTGGACAATCATATTTTGAAGCTTCGGCAGAAGCTGGAAAGAGACCCGGCAAGTCCGGTACACTTCCGCACTGCGCACGGAATGGGTTATAAATTCGTGCGCTGAAATCTCTTGGACCCCTCACCCGAATCCGCATCGCAAATCTTTCAGCAGTCCGCTATCGCACTGGTGCCGCGAACCCGGCTGCGCACGCGCTTTCTACTCTCCATGCTGCTGATCACCGCGGGCCTTACCGTAACCAGCCTGCTGGTGGTGCGGCGCAGCGTGGAGAATAACGTTCGCGAAGGCATCGTCCAGAATCTGGGAAACTCGGTAACCACCTTTCAAAATTTCCAGCATGATCGCGAGGTCGTACACACTCGCTCGGCGGAGCTGGTGGCATACCTTCCCATCATTCGCTCGATCATGACGGCACCCGATCCCGCCACCATCCAGGACGCATCTCAGGATGTGTGGCCGTTGACCGGCAGTGATCTTCTTGTGCTGGCCAACCGCGACGGGAAGGTTGTCGCTCTGCACACAAAATCATCGGGCTTTACCCGCGAGGCAGCGCAGATATTCTTCCAGCGCTCATTGAACGAGGAAGACTCCAGCCACTGGTGGTTCGGCGCCCACCGTCTCTATCAAACTTTCGTGCAGCCGATTTACTTCGGCTCTAAGACCGAAGGCCCATTGCTTGGCTTTCTGATTATCGGCTATGAGATCGATGACAGACTCGCGCGCGAAGTCAGCGAAGTCTCGGCTAGTCAGGTCGCGTTCTCCTACGGCAATGAAATCGTGGCCAGCACCCTGACACCGCTGCAATCGGCGAGCGCAGGTGTCCGCGAGTTTGCCGTGCGATCCGCGCAAGGCACCCCTCGCGATGTGGAAGTGGGCAATGAACATTTTCTGGCGACGTCGTTGGATCTGTCCGGCCAGCAAGAAACGCCGGTACGTCTCACGGTTCTGGGATCCTACGACCAAGCCGCCAAGTTTCTCGACAAACTCAACCGCTTGCTGTTACTGCTGGGTTTCGCTGCGGTTGTGGTGGGGAGCGGATTGGTTTTTCTAATTTCTCACACCTTCACCCGGCCGCTCGCCAGCCTTGTGGAAGGCGTGCGCGCGCTGGAGCACGGAGACTTTCATCATCCGCTCGATCCGCGCGGTGGAGACGAAGTTGCCGAGTTGACTTCCGCCTTTGATCGCATGCGTGCGAGCCTGCTGAAAACGCAACAGGCCTTGCTGGAATCGGAACAGTTAGCGACTATCGGGCGCATGGCCAGTTCGATTTCGCATGACCTGCGGCATTCCCTTGCGGCCATCGTGGCTAACTCCGAATTTCTTTGCGACGGCCGCCTGACTGCGGCGCAGCGGGAAGAACTCTATCAGGAAGTCAGAACCGGCGTGAATCAGATGACGGATCTCATCGACTCGCTGCTGGAGTTTGCCCGCACTCGCGAATCGATGAACGCAACGTATGCCGGCATCGGAGACACTGTGCAGCGCGCCGTGCAGGCCGTCCGCTTGCATCCACGCCATCAGGGAACACTGATCGAGGTTCACGTAAATGGCCAGAGTTCCGCCTGGTTCGATCCCCGCAAACTGGAGCGCGCGCTCTACAATCTTTTGCTGAACGCTTGTGAGGCCGCGCCCAGCAAGGCAGGGCGAGTGGAGGTATTGGTCAGCCGCACGGGCTCGTCGCTGACGATCTCGGTTTCCGACAATGGGCCGGGCATCGCGGCGGCGATCCAGGACAAGCTCTTTCATCCCTTTGTCAGTTATGGAAAAGAAAATGGCACGGGACTCGGGCTGACCGTAGTACAGAAGATTGTGCAGGATCACGGCGGTGAGGTTTCGGTGGAGCGCACCGCGGACGCGCACACGGTCTTCCGCGTAACTATCCCCGCGCGTGCTCCCCGAGACCTTTCTCAGCAGAACGCAAACGAATTGCCGGGCCGTCCGGTGCTGCGCGTGAATAGCGCTGCTGCCAACGAAGGCTCAATTCGACACTCGGATCCCTAGGCAAACGATCGTATTCATATTGAGAACTATTCCGCATGCCAGCAGGAGGATGTGTGAAGACGCTAAAGACTTTTGCATTACCGGCTTTTGTTCTTCGAGCTTTTGCGATTCGTTCGAGCGCGACAGCGGCGGCCGTTTGCATCCTTTTATCGGTTTGCAGCGTTGCGCAGGAAAGCGCCGTTGCGGGCGGCCTGGATTCGCAGGTGCGGGAGTTACGCGCGCTCGTCGAGCAGATGCGGACTGAGAACGCGCAATCGCGTGCCGAAATGCAGGAGTTGCGGCAGGAGTTGCAAGACACTCGCAAACTTCTACTGCCGCTGGCGACGGCAGCGAATCCAAACCCAACATCCTCTCCAACTGCGCAAACCCGGGTCGCGGGAAATTCCGCAACTGCGACAGCCCTCGGGCCGGAGGAGCAGATCCCCGCCGCTGCAGCCGATCTTGGAAGCCGGGTGCAGAGGCTCGAAGAGTCTACGCAATTGCTGGGTTCGAAGATCGATGAGCAATATCAGACGAAGGTGGAGACGGCAGGCAAGTATCGCGCCCGGCTTTCCGGAATTGTCTTAATGAACGCTTTCCGAAACGTGGGAACCGCTGACAATCTCGACCTGCCGAATTACGCCGTGCCCACGCCCGCCGGAACATCGCAGGCCACGCTGGGCGCCACGTTGCGCCAGAGCGAAATTGGCCTGGAGATTTTCGGCCCAACCTTGGCTGGAGCCAAGACCTCAGCCGATGTGCGCTTCGATTTTGCCGGCGGCTTCCCGTCGACTCCGAATGGGGTCAACTTTGGCATCGTGCGCATGCAGACTGCCAGCTTGCGATTCGACTGGGAGCACACTTCGGTCGTCGCCGGACAGGATTCGCTTTTCATCTCTCCACTCTCTCCCACTTCTTTTGCGTCGCTGGCCACGCCTGCTTTCGCTTACGCGGGAAATCTCTGGGGCTGGACGCCACAGCTGCGGGTGGAACATCGTTTCGATGTGAGATCCGACCAAAGTCTTACGGTGCAGGCAGGGATTCTGGACAATCTCGATTGGGAGCCGCCTTCCGATCCTTTTTATCGCTACGCACAAGCGGGAGAACAATCGGGGCAGCCGGCCTATGCGGCGCGCGCGGCTTGGTCGAAGCACATCTCGGACCATCCGCTGACGTTGGCGGTGGCGGGATACTATGGCCGCCAAAATTGGTCTTGGGGTCGCTATGTGGACGGCTGGGCGGGGATGACGGATTGGCAGATTCCGATTGTGCGGCGATTGACGCTTACCGGCGAATTCTATCGCGGACGCGGAATTGGAGGCCTGGGGGCGGGCATCGGACGCGCCGGGCTGTATGGTGGAGATCCCACCAAGACATACACACCGATTCGCGGACTCGATTCTGCCGGCGGATGGAGCCAAATCAAACTGCAACTTACACCCAAGCTGGAGTTCAATGGAGTGTTCGCGGAGGACGATGCGTTTGCCAATGACATCCGCGGCTTTGCCGTCGACGCCAACAATTTCGGCGCGATTCTGGGGCGCAATCGCGGCGTGCTGGGGAATTTGGTGTATCGACCAAAATCCGATTTGCTGCTCTCCGCCGAGTTTCGACGGCTGCGCTCTTTCCCCATTTATAGCGGCAGCAGCGTGACCAACCAGGTGAATCTTGCCATGGGAGTTTTGTTTTAGAGGTCTTAATCCAAAGATGAAGAGGTTTGCCAAATATCGGATCGTGTTGGGAGCGCCGTTGTTGCTCTGCATTGCGGCTTCAGCCCAGGCAGTTGAACTCGAGGGTAAAGTACAGCTCACGAGAAACGGTCATCGGCTGCACGACGCTTCGAAGCTTGTGGTGTGGCTCACGCCCTTGGGAAATACGGCGCCGGTCGCTCCACTGATGCAACAGGTTTCGCAGATTCCTAAGCTTGTGCAGAAAGATAAGAGCTTTCAACCGTCGCTAGTGGTGATACCGGCGGGAGGCAAGGTTGAGTTTCCCAACCACGATCCTTTCTTTCACAATGTCTTTTCGCTCTTCGATGGCAAACGATTCGATCTTGGACTCTATGAGAGTGGGACGACTCGTTTCGTGCGGTTCGACAAGCCCGGAATTTCTTTTATCTTCTGTAATATTCATGCACAGATGAGCGCGGTGGTGGTCGCGCTGAACACGCCTTATTACGGGATTTCGGACCCGCACGGAGAACTTGCGATCTCGGAGGTGGTGCCGGGCCGCTATCAGTTGCACGTCTTCCATCCGTCGGTTTCGCCGGAGGCGCTGCACGCCGCGGAAAGGGAAATTACGGTTACGCCCAGCGACACATTTCTTGGAACCTTCAGCCTCGCCGAGTCAGATCTTGAACTTGCTCACAAGAATAAGTATGGGCGCGATTATGATCGGCCCGACCCGGATAGCCCGGCGTATTCGCGACCGTAGGCTTGCGCTCCGTGACAGGAGGTGCCAAAAAGCGCAGTGGCCAGTGACCAGTGGTCAGTGACCAGTGACACCCAACCGGAAGACATGTACCCACTCCTCCCCTTTTTCCAAAATATCTGGAATCATCGTGTTAGCGGGAAATGCCCCGCAAGGTCCTTATGTCAAAGAGCTTAGGTACTATGGTCTTTAAAATTGACGACTTCGGGGCGCGGCGAATTGGCTTGTGCCAACCGTTACGGCCTCGACCATAATTGCGCAAGTGATGGGCTATGGGCAAGGTTAGATGTCACCTGGGGTTGTGGAAATGCTTTGGGCGGAAGGGGTCCCTTGTAGCACGAACCTTTCAGGGACACTTCGCGGCAGCCCACCCGTGAAACGGCCACGGGTGGGGCAGCCGGTGTCGTGTTGGGGCATTGCTGTGCCAGCCCCCCACTCCACCTGTGTAGGTGATGCCAGCGAGATAGAGCTGTCTCAGGACGACTACCAGATGATCTGAACAGACAATTGCGCCGGCGCTTAAGTCCCCGTGCCAGTGAGGAGTACACCCTGAGGGCTCCCGCCGCCGTTGTCGTTCACGTTGACCAGAGCGTCGCGTGTTCCTTTCGCGCCCGGGGTGAAGGTAACCGTGACCTTGCAGGTTGCCCCGGCATCGATCTGGGTACCGCAAGTGTTGGTCTCGGAATAATCGTGATAATTCCTGCCCGCGATCGCTACGCTGCTTACGCTTACCGCCGTGCTGCCCGTGTTGGTTACGGTTACGGCCTGTGGTGTGCTGCTGGTGCCGACTTTCTGCGCAGGGAAGGTCAGCTGCGCCGGTGAAATGCCGATCACGGTTGCCATGCCATTCAGTTCGATCACTTGCGGCTTCGACGATGCGCTGTCGCGAATAGAGATTAATCCCGTCGCCGCGCCCGCCGCAGTCGGCTGGAAGCTGACGGTAAGATCGCAACTGGCTGCCGGGGCAACGCTGCCGCCGCAGGAGGTGCTCAATTGGAATGGGCCGGTCACAGACTTGGATTTTATCGATAGTGCAGTGGCGCCCGAGTTGGTCAGCGTAACGGTTTGAGCGGTGCTGACAGTGCCAACGAGTTGCCGGGGAAATACGAGCGACGTCGTGGGGGTGAAGCTGACGACGCCGGTGTTGAGCAGAACGCCCACGGCGTTTCCGAGGCTTTCGACCACGGCTAGATCTGGCTTGTGGTCACCGTTGAAATCTCCCACCGCTACCGACGCGTCTCCCTTTCCTGATGGATAGTTCACGACAGGCTGGAAAGTGCCATCGCCGTTGCCTAATAACACGCCCAGAGAGCACGAGCCATAACCGCCGCAGAAACCATCTACAACAGCGATATCCGGGTTGCCGTCCCCATTGAAATCAGCAACCTGGATCGAACCAGGAAATTCGGCGGGGTAGCTCACGGGGGCTTGGAAAGTGCCGTCGCCGTTGCCCAGAAGAATACCCACGCCGCCAAGGACAATCGAGACGGCTATATCTAACTTGCCCTTCTTCGTAAAGTCAGCCACTGCGACCGAGATGAGATCGCCGTCGAGCGGGTAGCTGGCACCGGTCTGAAAAGTCCCGTCTCCATTGCCCAGCAGGATCGTCATTTCACTGACTCCGTTGGCGCCGACCGAGGCGACATCCAGTTTCCCGTCGCCGTTAAGGTCTCCTATGGCAATTGAGGTAGGGCCAATGCTCAATACGGTGGTGACCGGCGTTTGGAACGTCCCGTCGCCGTTACCCAACAGCACACTGATACACGCGCAGCCGCCGCCGCTGTCCACCGTGATCAGGTCCGGAATGTGATCATTGTTGAAATCGCCGACCAGCACCAAACTAGGATAAGCGCCGCCCATCTGCACTATGCTCGGCGTTTGGAACGTCCCATCCCCATTGCCCATCAAGATAATGATGTAGCCGTCAAGGTTATCCGCCACCGCAAGATCAGTATTGCCATCCCCGTTAAAGTCGGCGGCTACTATCGAGCGCAGAGACTCGAATACACTATTGACGGTATAGTACACAGCCGGCTGAAAGGTCCCGTCGCCCCGCCCTAGGAGTACGGCGACCTCGCCCGTGATAGTTATGGTCGCCGCATCCAGTTTTCCATCCTAGTTGAAATCTGCTACTGCAAGCGAGTCCCATGGCCGTGAAACGGGAAAACTTCCCCTCGACTCAAACTGTGCGAGGGCTGGGATGGCGAGTGCAATCAGACCGACCATCAGCGCAATCGTTCGCGACGCGTTGGGACGACTGTGAGTCAAGGTCTTCTCCTTAGCTTCAGCTTCGACCTCCCGCTGAAATGGGCCAGTGGCGGGGCCCGCGATGAAAGGCCCAGAGGCAGACATTACCACCGAAAAACGTCGTTCTCTTACGTTATTTGTTCGAGCAGGCAAAGGCCCGTCTGAGGTCCCCTTTCGTCGCCTTTTTCAGTGTGATTCTCTTTTCCACTGCCCCGGTTAGGTTTTTCAGCTATACTTCCGACTCCGTGGGCGAGAGAAAACGCCATGAGGAGGGGTATTCCGATGGGAAAGATGAAGGCTCACGCCGCAGTACGCTTGCCAGAAAAATCCGGGCCACTAGCCGGGTGCCCCATTTCTGGCGTTCTTTGCGAGAAGTGGGGTTTTTGACTTGAGCTTAGGATAAGCCCAGCGAATGTTCGTTCGTCACAGACATGACCTCGCATTGGTGCCTAGGGTTTCCCCATGCCCTGGGGGGTGAAGCGTTATTACGGCACGGGAAGCTTCCATTTCATCACCTGGAGTTGCTACCGACGCAAGCCGCTGCTGGGTAATCCCGCGCGCCGCGACCTGGTGCTTACAGTCCTCGAACTGATGCGGGTCCGCTATCGTTTTGCTGTGATCGGATACGTGGTCATGCCCGAACATGTACATCTACTGATCTCAGAACCCTTCATTGGCGATCCCTCGAAGACCATTCAGGCCGTGAAGCTGAGCGTCTCCCGGAGGCTAGCCCTCGCGGGGGAATTCTTGGGACGTTTCTGGCGGGGTCGTTTTTACGATTTCAATCTGTGGGGCCAGCAGAAAGAGGCTGAGAAGGTGAAGTACATGCATCGCAATCCGGTGGTGCGCGGACTGGTGGCGAGTCCGGAGGATTGGCGGTGGAGTAGCTACCGCTCCTATGCGTACGGAGAAGCGGGATTGGTTCGGATCAACGACTGGACCTGGTGGGAGGAAAAAATTCGACTGAGCGCTGGTGTTGAGGGTTAGGAGGGTGTCGGCGAAAATCCCCACTTCTCGCAAAGAACGCGAGAAATGGGGCACCCGGCCCGAAGGGGCGCCATCGCACCATGAGAAGGGGCGTACCGTTTAGCACGCCCTTTCCGCCTCTGACCTTCACTTCGCACACAACACTCGTCGTCTGAAATGGTGACCGTGGCTTAGTGGTGGCCTCCGCCGCCGCCCGCGTGGCCGCTACCTCCGCCGCCTGAGGGATGACCACCGCCGCCACTCGGCGCGCTATGCGTGCCACCGCTGTAACCGCCGCGGCTGCCACCGTATCCTCCATATCCGCCGCTGGAGCGCGGCTGCGCGATGGGCTGGCGCATGTTGAGTTGTGGACGCGTGTAACTGCCGCCGCCACGCTGGTAGCTGCTGGCGCCTGACCCGCGAGAGTAGCCTGAATTGGGAGAGGTGCGATTCCAGTAGCTGCCGTTCCCGGCTCGACCGGCGGTTTGAGAGCTATTCGCATTGCGGGCCGTAGATTCCGCCGTGTGCGACTGCGGGGTAAAAGACTTCCACTCGCTGCTGGATTCGCCTGCCCGGTTCTCGGCGCTCCTATTTTCAGCGGTGCCGCTTTCCGCAGTGCGCACGGAATTATTCTGCTCTCTGCTGGAAGCAGCCGTGCCCGCGCTTGACCTGGCCGCCGCCGCATTGGTCGCGCCCCGCGATTCTGCCGCGCTGCTCGCAATGGACCTTCCGGCCGTTACCGGGGCGAAGTGGCTCTGCTGCATGGACTGCTGCAGATGCGCCGTCTGCTGCTGGAAAGACTCGGGTCGCGAGGCGCTCTGCGTGCCGGCGAAATGCTCGGATGAAGTACTCCGAATTGTTGATGGTGCGGCAGCCCTTCCACTTGCTGACAGACTGGCGCGCGTCGGAACGACAGGCATATTGCCGGTCATCATGCGAGCGCCGCTCAACTGCTCATGGCTGGCAGCCACCGCCGTGATTCTGCCGGCTCCGAATTTGCCCGCGCCGACGGTCGAGAGCGCGCCTCCAATGTGCGGATCGTTGACGTGCGCCACGTTTGAGAAACGAGTGCCGCCGTGCAGCGGAGCGATTCCCCCGTAGCGGTTCAGAGTTCCGAATCGACTGAAGCCCACAACGCCGAAGCGTCCGCGGTATCCACCCCACCAAGGAAAGAAGCGGTCACAAGGCCCGATTGGTAGCCAGCCGAAGCCGCCCCAACCGCCCCAGCCAAAGCCGAAGCCCCAACCACCTCCGAATCCGAAGAACGATACATATGCGGGCGCCCAGAAGGGACGGTAGAAGCCCCCGCCCCACAGCGGCCCCGGCCACCAAGCCCATGCGCCGCCGTACCACATCCAGCGGCCGTAGTGATACGGCGCCCAACCCCAAGGCTCGTAACCAACCCATGTCCAGCCGTAGGAAGGCTCCCAAACCCAGTTGCCATCGCGGTATGGTGCCCAGCCCTCGGGTTCGTTTGGCACCCAGACTTGGCCATAGTCGGGGGCATCTTCCCATTGGCCATTGGAGTCCAGGTCTTCCGATCCAACGTAATACTTATTCGTATGTTGCCAGGAATTCGCGACGTGAATCATGCGGTCGCGATCAACGTTGAAACGGTCCCAATCGTCGCGCTCAGGGGCGGGAGTGATTTTGTATTTCGCATCGGCGGCGGCGCCGCGAACGGTCGCCATGTCACCCGCTTTAAGATCGGCAATACCCTGCGGCGTTGAGATTTGTGCCTGCCCCTTGCGCACGATGATGATGCTGTCGCCATCGGGTCGCACTTCGATGCGTAAGACGCCATCCTGATGCGCGGGATGCACGGCAACGTTCGGGGTATCGATCTCCGGTTCGGCTTCGCTCTCGCCGAAGACTGAGTAGTTGATAAGACCCTGCGCCACTTGAATCTGGATGAACTGATTAGTAAAGTTTCCGACGGTAGCCTGTGAACTCGCACCGAGCCGAAGAATATTGGCGTAGTCCAGCTCGACTTCGGCGCGGGAGCTAGCACCGGTAGAAACTTTGTCGCCGTTGACTACGGGCTGATTCAAGATCGCAGCTGACCATGTACCCGAATCACCGCGCTGCGTGGATACCTCGCCGTGGATCATGCTGACGCGGCCCACGCCTTTATTAATCTTTGCCGGGCCCTCGCCGGATGGGCCACCAGACTCAGGTTCTTCTCCCATCTGCGGCGGTTGTCCAGCTCGGGGTTGGCCAGGCGTTGGCGGCCCAGGTGGCGGCGCGCCGGGCTGAGATGGCCGTCCAGCTTGTGGAGGCCGTGGTGGTTGCGGTGTGCCCACTTCCATCGGCGCGCTCGGTTGTTCGGAGGGACCGGGGCCTTCCTCGGTTGTTTGGGCATATACGCCGACTGAGAACATGCCTATCAATGACAAAGTTAGAATGGCAATGCTTGATAAGAATTTGTTTTTCATACGTACCTCTCAAGGAACGATCTCCTTCTGGGCTCCAAGACCAAACTTTGCAGACTGATGCGTCATCTACAAAGCAACTGCGATGCCAAAGACCGGCCCTCGCATATCTGCCATAACTTCTTTTTTTTCAGAGACAAAGAGTGCCGCAAATGATGGCCTCAAAAGCCGCGACGGGAAGCTGGTGGCCGTCTTGAGCCAAGGCGGTGAATTTCAGCCGGAGTTCGGCCTTGGCGTTGGCGCTGTCTTAGCAGTCCAGCCGTTTCGCCTAATTCGACGCAAAACAAACCCCAAATAGGATCTCGATTCAACCTTCCTTCTCTCCCTCATCCGCAATCCCGATCTTCGACAGCCGATAGCGCAGCGCGTTGCGTGATAACCCTAGCAGCCGCGCTGCCTGACTCTTATTTCCATTTGCCCGCCGTAGCGACTCGCGAATCATTTCGTCTTCCCAATGTTCGAGCGTCATACCCTCAGGAAGAAAACCGCTCGCTCCGTTTATAGCTTTAGCTGGACGAAGGTCGAGATGAATGTCGGACGGCGCGATCACCGTGCCTTTCGCCAGCGCACAGGCCCGCTCGATGATGTTTTGCAACTCGCGCACGTTTCCCGGCCAGTGATAGTTCACTAAGATCTGCATCGCCTCTGGCGTAATACTGTCGACGGGCTTGCCGGAGTCTCCGGCGAAGCGCGAGATAAAAAGATTCACCAGATCGGGGATGTCTTCTTTGCGCTGGCGCAGCGGCGCAATATCGATGGGGACTACATTCAAGCGGTAGTAAAGATCTTCACGAAAAGTTCCCTGCTCAAGCGCCTCACGCAGATCGCGATTTGTGGCCGCGATCAGCCGCACATCGACTTTTATGGTGCGAGTGCCGCCGAGGCGCTCGAATTCGCGCTCCTGCAGAACACGCAGGAGCTTCACCTGGGTGACCGGCGGGACATCGCCGATTTCGTCTAGAAACAAGGTTCCCTTGTCGGCCAACTCAAACTTGCCCGGCTTGCTCGCCGCTGCTCCTGTGAACGCGCCTTTCTCATAACCAAACAGTTCGCTCTCCAGCAAGTTCTCGGGAATTGCAGTGCTGTTGATCTTGATAAACGGACCCGCGGCTCGCCGCGACTTCTCATGGATCGCGCGCGCGATCAGATCCTTGCCGACTCCACTTTCGCCGCCCAGCAGCACCGTGGCGTTCGTGGGCGCAACGCGCTCAACCGTGGCGAGGACTTCCTGCATCTTCGGGCTGCGCGCCACTACATTTGGATGTGCATAACGTTTGCCGAGGGCTTCGCGCAGCGAGCGGTTTTCTTCACGCAATGCATGGACGTCCAGTTCCTTGCGAATTACCATGCGCATCTCATTCAGCGAAAATGGCTTCAGCACATAGTCGCTGGCCCCAGCTTTCATCGCTTCGACAGCGGTTTCCACCGTTCCGAAGGCCGTCATCACGACCACGGGGATCGCGGCGCTCTGGCGCTTGATCGTCTGCAGAAATTCCAGGCCGTTCATCCCGGGGAGCTTTAGATCTGTCACCACCAGATCGATCGCGGTCTCGCGCAGCAGTTTCAGCCCAGCTTCGGCATCTCCGGCGGAGAGGGTGCTGAAACCGTCCTCTCCGAGGTTTAATTCGAGGAGACGCCGCATCTTGGCTTCATCTTCGACGATTAAGATCGTTGGCATACTTAAAGGCGGTTCATTCTCGCAGCTTCCTTTTTCTAAGATGCGAGATTCGCTGCAGCTTCATCGCTCGCCGGGAAAAAAATCACGAAGCGCGCCCCGGGACGACCTTCGTTGTGCGCTTCGCCTTCGACGCGAATCGTCCCGTGATGGCCGTCGATAATGGTCGAGACGATCGACAGCCCGAGACCCACACCAGTTTTCTTAGTGGTGACAAAAGGATTGAAGATCTGCTCGCGAAGTTCGGCGGGAATGCCTGGTCCCGTATCTTCGATGCGTACCTCAACTCCCTCGCGATTTGCAGACTGTGCCTTTGCCGCCGTTAGCCGTAGGGTTCCTCCGGCACTGCCCATGGCATCATAAGCATTCTGGATCAGATTCACGAAGGCCTGCTCGGCCAAGCCTTCATCCAAGGGAACCATCGGTAAGTTCTGTTCGTAGTTTCGTTCCACCTGAACCGTGCCATTTTGTTGAGTTACAGAAACGGCGTGCAAAGCCAACTCCAGCACCGGAGTAATTTCTTGAGGAATTAATTCCGCGTGCAGCGGCCGGGCAAAATCCAGAAAGCGCGTCACCAGAGAACTCAGGCGGTTGGTCTCGCTCGAAATATAACCCGCAAGTTCGCTGGCGAGCGGGTTGGCCTCGCCTAATTTCTGATGAAGCATCTCTGCCGATCCCTTGATCACTCCCAGCGGATTGCGAATCTCGTGGGCGAGGCCGGCGGACATCTGTCCCAGCGCGGCCAAGCGCTCGGAGCGCCGGGCTTCGGCCTGCGCCTGCTCCAACCGGCGATTGGTTTCGGCCAGCGTTTCTGCCAGCTCCTGATAGCGTTTGATCTGGCGCCGGTTTTCTACGACGAAGCGGTTCACCACCATCGCGGCCAGAAAAAAGAAAAGAATGCGGATGGCAAGCAGGCCGTAGCTTTCCCGTGTGATCTCGTATTCCTGCAACGCCGGATAGAGATAGGAACAGTACGCAGCGGACGCCAGAGCCGTCCACAAGAGAGTAGCGAGCGGACTGAAGTATTCCGCAGCCGTCACCGCGGGCAGAAAATAGATAGGCCAGTAGCTGCTATTGATGCTTAATTCGCCGGTGTGGTCGATCAAGAGCGTGGCCAGCGCAATCTTGAGCAGAACGACATACGCCGCACCGCGCCGCGGAGCGCGCGCCAGAAGCCAGGACTCGCTGAGTTGTACGACTCCGATGGCCAGCAGAGTGAGCTGTTTGTGAACCTCTGCCACCGGCGGCAGCACGGCCAGCCCAGCCAGAAACAGCAGCCAGAGCACATCCATCCAGTTCATTACCGGACGCTTCTGTTCCGTCATAGGCTGGCCGCCCAAGACACGAAGGCCGGGATCTGGTGAGTTCCCAGACTGCCCGGCGCTAGAGTCGTCTCACTGTTCTTGATTTTCACTAGGCGGCTGACAGATCGCATCGCGTGCGAGTCCTATCAAACCGCAGGCTGCGGCCTCGCGTCAACCTCTGTTATTTCTTAGGCGGCGGGCTTGACGCAGACGGATGCGAGCTCTGTGGTTTTTGCTGCGTGGTAGATGTAGAGGAGGACTTAGGCAGCCAGCTCGACTTCTGCTCCGGCTCCCGCGGTTCGGTCCTCTGCGCCGAAGCCACCGGCTTGGCGGAGGATGGGTGTGACCTCTGCGCCGCAGAACCGCGCTGGGCTTGTTGGGATGCGCGCGAATTCGAAGACTGAGCATTACGGCTCTCAGGTTGGGACTGTGTATTCCGCTCTGGCTCCGGGGTGCCTTGCTCCTCCCACACCCGCGGCAGTGGCTTGGTTGGATTTCCCTCACTCGACATCGAAACTGAATGGAGGCCGTCCTGCGTCAGCGGCTGATGCGCTGCGGGCACCTGCACTGGTCGCCCTGGCGGTACTTGGCGGACCAAGGATTGTTGAGTCGATGGTTGTCCGAATGAAGATGGCTGGTTCGATTGCCCCGCAGCTTGTCCCTGTGCAAACGAGCGTGGCATCGGGGCCGGCGTCCTCAGCGCTACTACCGGGCGGGTCATAACCGCCGCCGGCGGGCGGTTTGCGGCTAACTTGCCTGCGCCCATCACACTGCTCCGCTGCGGTTCGACAGCAGTGTTCGACACTGACGCGGCTGCTCTTTCTCCTGCCGGGACCGACACAACATTTCGCGCGACGGGCCGTGCGTTGACAAAAGTTTCGCGCGAGACTACGGTCACGCCACCATTCACAGTGCGGTTCACGTATGTGATGGCGCTCGCGTTTCGGTTGACGACTACCGAGTTGTAGACACCGGTGACTTTTGTGACATTCACTGTGGTGTTCGTGACGTTCACTCGATTCACGTAAGCTCGGCTGACTCGATAACCCGGAACAAACACTTCTCCGGGAGCCAGCGGGAACCATCCCACCCCGACGCCGCCCGAGAAACGAAACCCGGGAGATCCCCCAACCCAACCCACCAGGGCTGGTGTATAGGCCGGTCGCGCCGATCTCGGCCCCGGAACCCAGACCCAGCCGTTTCCCGCGAACGCCCAGCGGCCGTAGTGAAATGGCGCGAAGCCCCAAGGTTCATCCGCCATCCAGGTCCAGCCCCAGGGTCCAACCCAAATCCAATGTCCAAAGCGATAGGGAGCCCATCCCGCCGCCAGCAGCCTCGGACTCCAAACCATGCCGTAGCCCTCGACGTAGTTCCAATCGCCATACTGGGCGAGGTCTTCGTAGCCGGTCATATCGGAGGAAACATAGTTGGCGGAATCGAAGCGATCTTCATTCTGGTCGCGCTGAAGCGCCCAACTGTCGAAGGCATCGTCGGCTGGAACCTCCCCGGCGTCATAAGCCAGTTGATCGGTGACGTTGCCGGTGCCAGTAAACGAGGCGTGCTGATTCGCTCCGACCATGTAGGACGATCCCGCGCCCGTAACCTCGCCGCGTCCTCGCAACACGGTCACATCCGTGCGATTGCCGTCGGGATTCACATCGATGCGGTAATCGCCCGGCTGCAGGATAGTGAACACCACATTCGGCGCATCGACCTCATAGGAATCGTTGCGGTCTGCGTGCCGCACCTTCACAAACAACGACCCTTGTGCCAAGCGAATCTGCGCCGCCCGGTCGCTCACGTCGAGCAAAGTAATTCCAGTTTGCGGGCCGAGGCGGAGCGCGGTCGATCCAATGTGTACTTCGGCGCGCGAATTCTTGTCGGCCCACAGATTGTCGCCCGGCGCCAACGGCCGGTTGGGCACCGCGCCAACCCAGTCGTTCTCGCCGCTGGGCTGAAAGGCTACCGATCCCTCCGTATAACTCAGCCTAGCGACTCGGCTCGGAGGATCCTGCACATTCGCATCCTGCGAATCCGATGCCACTTGCGCCTCTTGTGGACCCTGCCCCGCGGGCGCGTCCTGCGCCTTTGCTCTGAGCGGCGCTTGCAGTATGAGTGCCAAGCCCGCGATAACTGCCACGTTCAAACCGCGCTTATAGTCTTTCATAGCGCTCCCCCGAAAGAAGCAGGAAGTACCTCCTGCCCTGTATCGTGATCGCACAAACACGATCGCGATTGCCTTGTTTTCTACGGTTTTTCTCAGTCAGATTAGGCTGATAGGAGGCGCTAAAACAGATTACTTCCGTGGGGTACTTCAGCGAGTGACGGCCTTCGGTGAGATTTCGTCCAGGGTGAGATTTAGCTCCAAAACGTTGACGCGAGGCTCCCCGAGAAATCCAAATTGCCGCGATTCGGTGTGCTGGCGGATAGCTTCGCGAATCGTATCCGGGTTTAGCCCCCGCTCTTTGGCGATGCGAGGAACCTGAAATTCCGCCGCCTCGGGCGAAATGTGGGGATCGAGACCCGAGCCCGAAGTGGTGAGCAGGTCCATTGGAACTAGAACCCCGGGATTTTCCGCCTGCAGGCGATCGGCATCTCCCTGCACGCGCGCGATGAGAGATTGGTTCGTGGGCCCCAGATTCGAGCCCCCGGAGTTGCCGGCGTCGTAGCCAGTTCCGGCGCTGGAGGGACGCGAGTGAAAATACCCCGCTGAAGAGAATGATTGGCCAATCAGGCGCGAGCCGACTCGGTGGCCGCTTCGCGTCAGGAGTTCTCCATTCGCTTGCTTGGGAAATAAAACCTGGGCCAATCCTGTAATGAGTAGCGGAAAAAGCAGGCCAAACAATACTGTAGTCACCAGTGTCATGAGGACGGAAGTAATCAGATTCTTTTTCATAAGACTGCCTCTAAGCCAACCCCGCCCGCACAATGAGCAGGTCGATCAGCTTGATTCCAATAAAGGGCACGATCACTCCCCCCAAGCCATAGACCAGCAGATTGCGGCGCAGCAGGATGGCAGCGCCCTGCGGAACGTATTTCACGCCGCGCAACGCCAGGGGAATCAGAGCCACGATGATCAGAGCGTTAAAAATAACCGCCGATAAAATCGCCGACTGCGGAGTGGCCAGGTGCATCACGTTCAGCGCTTGCAGAACGGGAAAAGTCCCCGCAAACATTGCAGGGATGATCGCAAAATATTTTGCTACGTCGTTGGCAATCGAAAAGGTGGTAAGTGCGCCGCGGGTCATCAGCAACTGCTTGCCGATCGCCACGATCTCGATGAGCTTGGTGGGATTCGAATCCAGGTCCACCATGTTGCCGGCTTCCTTCGCAGCTTGCGTGCCCGTATTCATGGCGACGCCGACGTCGGCCTGTGCGAGAGCGGGAGCATCATTGGTGCCATCGCCGGTCATGGCCACCAACTTGCCCTGAGCTTGCTCGCGGCGGATGAGATCGAGTTTGTCTTTCGGCGTTGCTTGCGCGAGGAAGTCATCTACTCCGGCCTCGGTTGCGATCGCCGCGGCGGTTAAGGGATTATCGCCGGTGATCATCACCGTCTTGATGCCCATGGCACGGAGCTGATCGAAACGCTGCCGCATGCCGCCCTTCACAATGTCTTTGAGTTGAATCACGCCCAGAGCGCGGCCATTTTCGGCGACGATCAGCGGAGTACCCCCAGAGCGCGAGATCGTCTCCACTGCAGCGCGCACTTCGGCAGGGAGCACTCCACCTTTTTCTTCAACATACCTGGCGATGGCATCGGTGGCGCCTTTGCGGATGTGGCGGCCATCCAGATTCACACCGGACATGCGAGTGGTCGCGCTGAAGGGAATAAATTCAGCGTCGTGGGTGCTCATCTCGCGGCCGCGCAGTCCGTACTTTTCTTTGGCCAGAACCACAATCGAGCGGCCCTCTGGAGTTTCATCGGCAAGGGAGGAGAGTTGCGCGGAATCCGCGAGCATGGCCTCGGTCACGCCCGGCGCCGTTATAAATTCGGTAGCCTCGCGGTTGCCCAGGGTAATGGTTCCGGTTTTATCCAGGAGCAACGTATTTACGTCGCCGGCAGCTTCAACCGCGCGTCCTGACATGGCGAGAACATTGTGCTGCACCAGTCGATCCATGCCCGCGATGCCGATGGCGGAAAGCAATCCCCCGATGGTAGTTGGAATCAGGCAGACCAACAAAGAGACCAGCACGAACACAGTCTGTGGCGCGCCGGCATAAATCGCAAAAGGTTGGAGCGTGACCACCGCCAGCAGAAATACAATCGTCAAGCCGGCGAGCAGAATGTTCAGCGCAATTTCGTTGGGGGTTTTCTGCCGTTCAGCGCCTTCGACCAGCGCAATCATGCGATCGAGAAAGGTTTCGCCGGGGTTGGAGGTGATTTTGATCTTCACCCAGTCGGAGAGCACGCGCGTTCCTCCGGTGACGGCCGACCGATCGCCACCGGCTTCACGAATAACCGGGGCGGATTCACCCGTAATTGCCGATTCATCGACCGAGGCCACCCCTTCGATAATCTCACCATCGCCGGGAATAAATTCACCGGCCTCGACCAGGACCAAATCTCCAGATCGCAATTTCGATCCGGGAACGGTCTCGGTTTTGCCGTCGGGAAGCAGGCGGTTGGCCATGGTTTCGGCCTTGGCGCGACGCAGCGCATCTGCCTGCGCCTTGCCACGCCCCTCGGCCATCGCTTCGGCAAAGTTGGCGAACAAAACGGTGAACCACAGCCACAGCGTAATTTGCAGATTGAAGCCGAAACCGGGCCGGCCCTGCATGCGCTCCAGAATGAGCAATATCGTGGTTACCACGCTGCCCACTTCCACCACGAACATGACGGGGTTGCGCATCATGGTTACGGGATGCAACTTCACTAGCGAATCGAGCGCGGCGCGACGCACGATTTT
Organism: uncultured Acidobacteriaceae bacterium; assembly: GCA_963789875.1. GTDB lineage: Bacteria > Acidobacteriota > Terriglobia > Terriglobales > Acidobacteriaceae > Sulfotelmatobacter. Next base: position 1,357,020 of record CAWBMI010000006.1, read on the forward strand.
CACATCCCACAAGCTGCGTTTTGATTTCTTGCTCACCATATTTGTTTTGCGAGTTATCGGATAACGATGCTTAGAATGTTTTTCCTGCCTGCATCTGCAGGTGCTCGAGAATCGGGCCGAGACTGAGCGCCGGGAAAAATGTGAGAGCGCCGACAATCACTACCACACCGATCAGCAGAACTGTGAACAACGGCCCGGTCACAGGAAATGTTCCGAGCGTGGCCGGAGTCTGCTTCTTGCCGGCCAGGTTGCCGGCGATCGCGAGCATGGGCAGAACCATCATGAAACGCCCGAGCAGCATGGCCACGCCCAGCGATGTGTTGTACCAGGGAGTGTTGCCGCTGAGACCGCCGAAGGCCGAACCATTATTGGCCACGGCCGAGGTAAAGGCATAAAGAATCTCGCTGAATCCGTGCGGCCCAGCATTAGCCATGGCGGAAGTGCCGAAGCTATATAAAACCGAAATCGCCGCGAACACTAGAATGGTTAGCGGGAAAATCAAAATCACCAGCATCGCCATCTTCACGTCGTAGGCTTCGATTTTTTTTCCCAGATACTCCGGTGTGCGTCCCACCATTAAGCCCGCTATAAAAACCGAGAGAATCACGAACACCAGCATTCCGTACATGCCCGCGCCCACGCCTCCGAAGATGACTTCGCCGAGCATGAGGTTAATCAAGGGAACCATGCCGCCGAGTGGCGTGAAGGAATCATGCTGGGAGTTGACCGCGCCACAACTGGTGCCGGTGGTCGCGGTTGCAAAAAGCGCAGAGTTAGCCACGCCGAAGCGGACTTCTTTGCCTTCGAGGTTGGGCGCGGCAGAAGCAGTTGAGGCGGAATGCTGGGAGCTAGGCTGCGCAGCAGCCGCCAAAAGCGGATTGCCCCGCGCCTCCGCCCAGTACGACGTCGTTACCCCTGCGAGAAATAATAAGACCATCGCGCTCCAGACAGCCCAGCCATGCCGAGGCGAGCCGGTCATTTTCCCCAACGTGAAAGTGAACGAGGAAGGAATCGCGAGGATGAAGAATATCTCGAGAAAATTGGTAAAGGGCGTGGGATTCTCAAAGGGATGCGCGCTGTTGGCATTGAAAAAACCGCCGCCGTTGGTTCCAAGTTCCTTGATTATTTCCTGGGAAGCCGTCGGACCCTGCGCGATTACCTGCTGACTCACCGTCTGCATGACGGGTTTGCCGTCTGGCCCGGTTACTGGCTTTCCATCCGAGCCCAGTTGCGGGGTCTGATACGGATCGACCAATTGCACCATGTCATAGGGTTTGAGATTCTGCACTACGCCTTGCGAAACCAGCAGCAGCGCGCCGACCAGACAGAGTGGCGCCAAAACCCAGAGAGTACCGCGAACCAGGTCGACCCAAAAATTGCCGATGCTCTTCTGCTCGCGGCGCGAGATTCCGCGAATGAAAGCGACAGCCAACGCCATACCCGCTGCCGCAGAAACCCAGTTGTGATATGTCAGGCCCACCATCTGCGTGAAATAGCTCATGGTGGTTTCGGGGACGTAGTTCTGCCAGTTGGTGTTGGTGGTGAACGAAGCCGCAGTATTGAAAGCGAGGGCTGGAGGAACACCCGCGAGCTTTTGTGGATTCCACGGCAGCCACGCCCATTGCTGCACGCGCTCGAGCGCGTACAGCAGAATCATGGAGACGCCGCTGAATAGGAGCAGCGCCAGGGCGTACTCCTTCCAATCCATTTCGTGGTTTTCGTCCACGCCCGTGAGTCGATAGAGAATTCGTTCGACCGGCCGCAAAACAGGGTCGAGCCAAGTCCGTTCGCGGCCGAACACCCGGGCCATAAAACTACCGAGCGGCTTGGTCATCAGCCACACCGCGAGCAGTAGAACGAAAATCTGCAACCATCCGTTGGCCGTCATCAGAATTTCTCCGGACGCAACATGGCATAGACGAGATACACCGCCAAGGCTACGCAGATGATCAGCATGATGATCGGCTCAGCACTCATCGTTTCTAGCAACCTCGCCTTCCAGCATCCTCACCGAATTCGCTCGCAAAAACGAACGTACGCCACTGAAACAGCGAAAAACAAAATCGTCAGCGCCAGAAAGATTGCATCTTGCATCAGAAAATCCTTTTGGTCCCGAAGCAGCGATACCCACGTCGCGACGCTCCTAAGTACGGCTGTGTCGCGGGTCGGTCCACCCTACAGTCGAGCACTGCGGGGGTAAGAGTGGTTTAAGGAATTCCTAAGGATTTCGTAAGGACATTCAAACAACCGCGCTAGTGGTCACAAAGTCGACCGTCCGGCTTAGCAACCCCATTCGGCATCGCCCGGCTGGGCAAAGTATGGTCGTGATTTCATCGCCTTGTTTTTCGGAGAATCCAGCTCCAGAATCGCCAAGCGCGCCGCGGCGACTAACCTGTTTTTTTCTTGCGGGGGGATCTCGTTCCATGAGCTTGATATTTCGCTCCGGTTGCGCGACGGTTCCGCTGTCAGAGCTTGGTGATAGTGATGAAACAGTTCCGCTAAACGCTCCGGCGCTATTTCTCGAACCCACATACGATTTGCCTCCATTAACGTCGGCTTGCCATTCGACTTGAAGAACCGAATGCCGCCTGCACTATGAGATACGCAATCGCAACAATTACCAGTAAAGGCTTCGTAAAATGTTTGTAAGGAGCGGAAGGTCCGCGATACACCGCAGTTAGGAGCCCGGTTCGAAGCGGTAACCCACCCAAGGTTCGGTCAGCAGATATTTTGGAGAGGAAGGATCGGTCTCAATCTTCTTGCGCAATTGTCCTACGAAAACACGAAGGTATTCTGGCTGTTCGGTGCTGGCAGCTCCCCAGATCGCACCCAGCAGGGCCCGGTGCGTGACCACCTTCCCCGGACGTTGAGCCAGAAAAACCAGCAAGTCGAATTCCTTGGGCGTGAGATGAACTTCGTGCCCCACTACTTTGACGGAGCGCGCGTCGAGATTGATGGAAAAGTCTCCTGCCGTAATCGCGCTGGGATGCTCCTCGGTGGCCGGAGTACGCCGCAACTGCGCCCGGATTCGCGCCAACAGTTCGCTCATATTGAAGGGCTTGGTCACGTAGTCATCGGCGCCGGCGTCGAGGGCTTCGACCTTGGTGCGATCTTGGTCCCGCACCGAGAGCACGATGATCGGCACTTGCGATACCAGCCGGATTTGGCGGCACAGACCCACTCCGTCGAGATTGGGCATGGCGAGGTCGGTCACGACGACGTGGGGCGACCAGTTCTTCATCAACTCCAGCGCCATCTCGCCGTCGTTGGCTACGCGGATGTCGTAGCCTTGCGCGGATAGCGTGGTGCGCAGTACGCGCGTGATTTGCGGTTCGTCATCGACCACGAGGATTCTTCGATGCTCGTTCGTCATCTTGTTTTTGTAAAATTGCGATGATCGGCGCTCACCGCATCTCCTGAGTCACGATGTGCACATCGACTGCGGGTGTGTCGCGAAGGAACTTGTGAATCGCGGAAAGATAAAAGTATCTTTTCCAGCCCTTGGTGGCGGAGCGGCCGAATACCACCTGTGTAACATGATGTTCGCGTACGAATTCGGCAACTTTTTCGGCTACCACTTTGCCCTCGGTCTTTACAACCTTGGCTCCCACGCTTTCCGCAAAGCGAATATTGTCGGCCAGAGTGCGCTGGTTCTCGTCGTTCTCATCGGCGCCAGTGTCGACATAGAGTACGAACAGATCGCCATCCAGCGCCTGCGCCATGCGAGCCCCGCGCGCGATCAAATACTGCGCCGCTGGATTCGAACTGATGCACACGGCAATTCGCTCACGCACTTGAAGAAGGTGGCCATCTTCGGTCTTCAATTCTGCTAGTGTGCGGTCAACCGCCTGGGTGACTTGCCGCAGAGCTAACTCTCGTAATGCAACAAGGTTCGTGTTGCGGAAAAAGTTTGCCAGTGCCCGCTCTACGCGCTCCAGCGGATAAATATCCCCGCGCTTCATGCGAGTTTGCAACGCTTGCGGCGTGAGGTCGGCCATCACAATTTCGCCCGCACGGCGGATCACCCAGTCCGGCACGGTTTCCCGCACTTGCACGCCGGTCAGGCCGCGAATAGTCGGCGCCAGGCTCTCTATGTGCTGCACGTTCAACGTGGAAAGAACATCGATGCCGGCATCGAGCAACTCGAAGACGTCTTCGTACCGCTTGGCGTGCTTGCTACCCTCAATGTTGGTGTGGGCCAGCTCATCCACCAGCACTACATGCGGCTTGCGCGCCAGAATAGCGTCGACGTCCATTTCTTCGAAGATGGTGGCCTTGTAATCCAGCTTGCGACGTGGAACTGTCTCCAGCCGCGAAGATAGTTCCACGATCGGCTTGCGCCCGTGAGTTTCCACCACGCCGATCACAACTTCTTCACCACGACTCGCGCGCCGCACGCCCTCACTTAGCATGGCGTACGTCTTGCCGACGCCCGGGGCGTAGCCAAGAAAAAGCTTGAACACCGCGGGGCGCTTTGCAGTGTCAATCTCCGCCAACCATTCTTCGGGAGTCTTGGCCATCGCCGTTATTCTCCACGGTGGGGCTGGAAATGTCGAATTCGATTTCCGCGGCTGAGAGTCAACCTTTTTCGCCACGGAAGCACGGAGACAGAGAGAAGGCAAGAAAAGCGAGCCACGGACTCTCTCTGCGACTCTGTGCCTCAGTGGTGAAAAAGGCTCTTTGCCTTCGCTTCCGTTACAATCGTGCCCGTGAAAGCTCGGTGGTCCCAGCACGTGTTCCGCTATGTCGCTTGCCTGGCAGCTGCAGAACTTGTAGCACAAGTTTACCGGCGCATAGTCCATGTAAATCCCACCACCGTGGCATTGACGTTCCTGGTAATGGTGTTGTTGGTCGCGGCTTACTGGGGCTTTCGATTCTCGGTATTTCTTGCGGTGCTGGCGACGCTCGCTTTCAATTATTATTTTCTTCCGCCGATTGGAACTTTCACCGTCGCCGATCCGCAGAACTGGGTGGCTCTATTTGCTTTTCTGGTGACCGCCGGAATCGCCAGCGAACTCGCCGACCGCGCCCGCCGCCAAACTGCAGATGCCCATCAGCGCCGCCGCGATGTGGAGCGGCTCTACAGTTTCAGCCAACGCTTGCTCGCGACCGACAATGTGGCCGAGTTGTTGAATGCCATCCCGCTCTATGTGTGCGAAGGTTTCGGAGGTAAAGCCGCGGCTGTTTATCTGCTGAGTTCGCAACAGATTTATCGCACCGACCCTGAAGCAACCTTGCTCACACTGCAGGATCTGCAAATGGTAAGTTCGCGCGGCGAACCGGTGATCGACGCCACGCGCAGCATTTCTCTGGCTCCGCTTCATCTGGGCACGCGGACCACCGGAGCCGTTGGTATCGCCGGCCCTACGCTCTCCCGCGCGACCCTCGAAGCCTTGGGCAGCATGATCGGCATCGCCATTGAGCGCGCTGGGGCTATGGAAAAACTTTCTCAGACCGAGGCCGCGCACCAGAGCGAAAATCTGCGCGCCGTGCTGCTCGATTCCGTGACTCACGAGCTGCGTACGCCGCTCACCGGAATCAAAGCCGCGGTCACAGGACTGCTCTCGGATTACAATCTCGACGATTCGCAGCGCAGAGAGCTACTCACCGTTATTAACGAAGAAACCGACCGTCTCGACCGCCTTGTGGGCGAAGCCACCGAGATGGCGCAACTGGACGCCCATAAGGTGGAGTTACGCATCGCGCAGATCGACATCTCCGGCGTGATCGAGACTGCTTTGCAAGAGTGCAGGACATTTATCGGGCAGCATCCGGTGGAAATTCGCGTGCCCGATTCACTACCAAGGGTGCTGGCGGATTCCGACCGCATCGCCGAGGTACTGAAGCAATTGCTGGAGAACGCGGCGAAGTACTCGCCGCCGACTGCACCCATCGCCATCACTGCCGAGCAGAAGGGAGACCGCGTGGTCACCAGCGTCACCGATCACGGCCCCGGCATCGACGACTTTGAGCAATCGCTGGTCTTCGACAAGTTTTACCGCGGCCGCGACCAACGTTACAGCGTGCAGGGCACAGGTATGGGACTGGCCATCGCGAAAGCCATCGTGGAAGCCCACAACGGTTCAGTCAGCGTGACCAGTCAGCTCGGCCGTGGTTCGGTGTTTTCCTTCGAACTCCCGGCTACCTGATTTCAGGCCTCAGTTTTTCAACTTTGGACGCTCGCAAGTATCGACGATTTTTGTGGGATCGATCGCATCTTTGTCTACTTGCTCTTCGAGAATCCTTCCATCTTTGCCGATGAGAAAGTTCACCCGGCGCGCCGCCTTGTACTTATCCACGTAGAGTCCGTACTTGTGCGTAACCTCGCCGCCCCAATCGCTCAGCAGAGGAAATGTAACTCCTATTTGGTCGGAGAATGCTTTGTTGGCGAATGCGCTATCCATGCTCACACCCAGAACCTGGGTATCGGTCGCTTCCAGCCTTTTCAGATCTTGCTGGAGAGCTTTCATTTGCTGGGTTCAACCCCCGGTAAAAGCAAAAATGAAAAACGCCATGACGACGTTTTTCTTACCGCGGTACTGGCTCAGGGACACGTCTTTCAGACTATTGCCGTCGAAATATTTCAGAGTAAAATCCGGCGCCATCTCGCCGACCCTGGGCATGGACGATGCCTGCGAGTCTGCGCCTTGAGCCAGCATAGTAGTAACACTTGCCACGGCCAACGCCCCTGCCAGCAACGATGCTATCAATCCACTTTTCGATCTCTTGCGCATTGCGATCCCCCTGCGGGATCATAGCAAGGAGCCTTGCGAAATGTCATTCTTATCGCTGTTTAGAGGCCAGAAGGACAACAATGACGACTTGATTGCACGCTTTCGCATTGCCGAACGCGACCCTAACACAGTACATTGCTGTTCAGAGACCGATCACCCCCGCGATGAGCCTTAGCACTCTGAATGACATTTTCTTCGCCACCGCCGAGCGTACGCTCGATCGCTTAATGCTGCATCAAGTGGCGGGGAAATGGGAGGCAATTTCTTCCTCGGATTTACGCCACAAGGTTGCCGCGACCGTTCGCGCCCTCCAGGAATTGGGCGTTCATAAAGGCGACCGCGTGGCCATCCTCAGCGAGAATCGCCCGGAGTGGACGATCGCCGACTTTGCCATTCTGCTGCTCGGTGCGGTTACCGTTCCGGTTTATTCGACGCTGACGCCGGAACAAACTGCCTATACTCTGCGCGACTCCGGAGCCACCGTCATCTTTGTCTCTACCGAACTGCAACTGCGGAAGGTCGAAGGAATTCGACACGAGACCAAGGTCAAGAAGATTGTAGTGATGGATCGCGTCGAAGCCGATTTGCCTGCAGACTGCGAGCGCATGGATCAGTTCATGACGCGAGGCGCAGAGAAACTCGACGCGCAAACCGAGGCCTTCGCCCGTTCGATTCAGCCCGATGATCTCGCCACCATCATTTACACGTCGGGCACCACCGGAACCTCGAAAGGCGCAATGCTCACGCACGGCAACATGGCGTCGAACATTGCCTGCTCGCTCTTAGGCTTCGACGTGCACCCAGGCTCGATCAGTATTTCATTTCTTCCGCTCTCGCACGTTACGGCGCGCCATGTGGATCTTGCTCTGCTGTATCACGGTGTAATGTTGGCCTACTGTCCCTTCATGGAACATCTTTCTCGGACTTTTCTGGAAGTGCGGCCAACGTTGTGTGTCTCGGTGCCTAGAGTCTACGAAAAGATTTATGCGAAGACTGAGGTCACGGCGCGCGGCTTTCCCAAACGCGCGATCTACCGCTGGGCTCTTTCGGTCGGCCGCGCCAACAAACCGGCAATTCTTGCCGGGCAAACCCCTACTTCGTCGCTCTGGAGAGTTGCCAACAAAATTGTGTTTTCGAAAATTCGCACGGGACTTGGCGGCCGCGTGGACACCTTCATCTCCGGCGGAGCACCTCTGGGGCGCGAGCTCGCCGAATGGTTCGCCAACGTTGGCATTCGCATTCATGAAGGCTACGGACTTACCGAAACCTCTCCTGTGATCGCGGTCAACACGCCTGTCAATCATCGCATCGGCACCGTCGGAAAAATCCTTCCCAATCTCGAGGTTCGCATTGCCGAGGACGGCGAAATTCTGGTGCGTGGACCTTCTGTTTTTAAAGGCTATTGGAACCGCCCGGAGGAAACTGCGAATGCCTTTCAGGACGGTTGGTTCAAGACGGGGGACATCGGCCACCTCGACGCCGAGGGATATCTTTCAGTCACCGACCGCAAAAAGGAATTGATCAAGACCTCCGGCGGCAAATTTATCGCGCCGCAGCCTATCGAAAACTCGCTCAAGCTCAACCCTATGATCGGCACTGCGGCCATTGTCGGCGACCGGCGAAAATTCGCCTTCGCGATCGTGTCTCCGAATTTCGCGTTGCTGGAAGAATGGGCCCGCGACAACAATGTTACGTTTTCGTCGCGGACCGAGTTGATCGCGAATGCGAAGGTGCAGCAACTCTACGAGAAGATTGTGGAAAACGTGAACCGGAATCTGGCAAGATTCGAAAAGTTGAAGAAAGTCCTGTTGGTCGCTGACGAATTTTCCGCCGACAATGGCGCGCTGACTCCGACGATGAAATTGCGCCGCCGCGTTGTTGAAGAGCGATATCGTCGCCAGATCGACGAACTCTATGCACGGGCGGAAGCGAACAGCACGACGCTTTAAGAAAACACGAGACTGTAGAGCAAGATTAAAAGCACAATTCCCGCTACGCTCGCGTACAGGCGATCGCCCTCTTCGAAAAATCCGAAGATGGAAAAAGCAACGCGCACTACGGGAGTGGCTATGAGCCACAATAATCCCAGTTGGATGATCCCTTCACCACGTAGCTCGATTACATCCCGCAATACTCCCCCGACCGTACGCAGATCCTGAGGCTCGCCGTGAAAATCGCGATAGTTGGCCGGGGAGTGGGCGTTTCCGACCAGGAAAATGATTGCACCAACAAACACGATAAGTGCGGAGGACAGCACGCCTGCGCGCAGCAATCCGCCGATCAGCGTCTCCATCTTCTTATCGTTCCAACTCAGGTTTTCACTCATTTCAGATTTTCCCTGAGAGACCTTTGTAGAGCATCTCAATTCCCAGAACTACGATTACCAGAGCGAATACGCGGCGCAGCCACCTGGTTTCGGCCTTTACCAGAACGCGGGTTCCCAGAAAAGAGCCGCCGAGAACGCCCAGCATCACCGGCATAGCTAGACCTGGATCTATATACCCGCGGGCGAAATAAATCCCGGCACTGGCGGCGGCGGTTACACCGATCATGAAATTGCTGGTAGTGGTCGAGACTTTGAAAGGAATCTTCATCGCCCGATCCATAGCGAGAACTTTCATTGCGCCCGAGCCGATGCCGAGCAATCCCGACAATGCTCCTGCGACAAACATCAGCCCCCAACCTGCGGGGACGTTCTGAACGTTATATTCACGGATTGCCCCGGCCTCGGGGAACCTTCCATTTAAGCGCAGCTTGGTAGCGAACGTGTCCGGCGGAACCTCGCGCTCTTCTTTCGATCGCGGCTTGCGCGAAACGTAGGCCGAACCAATCAGCACGGCACCAAAAACAGTTGCGATCGCCGCGCTGGAGACATGTGTGGCCACTGTGGCACCGGCCAGCGCGCCCAGCGTGGTTGCGATTTCCAAAAACATTCCTATGCGAATGTTGGAGAAGCCTTCTTTCACGTAAGCGGCCGCTGCTCCGGAAGAAGTGGCGATCACCGAAACCAGCGATGCGCCGATGGCATAGCGGATGTCGACTCCCAGCAGCACGGTCAGCATGGGAACCAGCACCACGCCGCCGCCCAGTCCTGTAAGTGCGCCCAGAAAGCCTGCCAGCAGCGAACCGAACCAGACCACCAAACTGAACTCCAAAACATTCATTCATGTTCCTCTTGCATCCGGAAATGTAGCAAACTACATCTCAACAACGCGACTGTCCCCGTTGCGCGCTGGTTTTCATTACAATATTCCCATGAACGACCCACTCATAATCGCCGGACGCTCTTTCCGCTCGCGCCTGATCGTCGGCACGGGAAAATATAAGTCTTTTCAGGAAACCGCACGCGCTCTCGAGGCCAGCGGTGCCGACATGGTTACCGTCGCGGTGCGCCGCGTCAATCTCGATCGCGGCAAAGAGTCTTTGCTCGACTACATCGAACCCAAGAAATATTTTCTGCTGCCCAACACCGCCGGCTGCTATACCGCGGACGAAGCCATCCGCGCCGCACGCCTGGGCCGCGAAGTTGGCATCTCGGACTGGGTGAAACTCGAAGTCATCGGCGATCAGGCTACACTCTATCCCGATGTGCAGGCCACGCTCGAAGCTACTCGGATTCTCGTGAAGGAAGGCTTCACGGTTCTGCCCTATACCTCCGACGACATCGTCTTCGCTAAGCGGCTGATTGATGCCGGAGCGTCCGCGGTCATGCCTCTGGGCGCGCCGATCGGCAGCGGCATGGGCATTCAGAATCAGGCGCACATCCGGATATTGCGCGAGATGATTACCGGAGTGCCGCTGATTGTAGATGCGGGCGTGGGCACAGCTTCTGATGCCGCCATTGCCATGGAACTTGGCGCGGATGCTGTTTTGATGAACTCCGGCATCGCTAACGCGCAGGATCCCGTCTTGATGGCGGAAGCGATGCGCCACGGAGTTCTAGCTGGACGGCAAGCTTATTTGTCGGGGCGGATGCCGAAGAGACTCTACGCCACGGCCAGCTCGCCGCTGGAAGGGGTAGTCAGGTAGCTTCTTTGTGTAGGACCGGATCTCGGGCCCGGTCACCGAGCGCAACGCGGGTTGGTTGGCTCATAAGAGAGAAATCGGGCAAGCTAAAAATAAAAGGGCGGCCGCGGCCGCCCTTCGTTAACTGAGAAAAACTCTCACATCATCTTCGCGCTGTCCACGTGGATGCTGTCTCCCATCAGGTGTCCGGTGACGGCAATGTGATGACCCACATGATCCTTGAGCGAATCGGGGTTCTCGACCATCAGAATTTTCTGATCCTTATCTGTGACGATCACCATCTTTGAACCGGCGGCCAGGCATTTCTTGGTGCAGGCCTCAGCCTTATCATTGGCGCCCTTGGCGCCGCATTTATCGTCGCTCACCCATCCGTTGACGGTTGTAGCCTTCCCCATATCGTCAAAGGCCAACGCTGTAAGGGCAAATACAAAACAGATCGCTAGGAAGAGGACTAAAACTTTTCTCATGCCGGTTTTCTCCTTTTAGATAGCGGCTGAAGCCGCAAGCGATGGCAGGCATCGCAGACCAACGCTCAATCGCAAGCCCCGCCAATCATCGACTAACGTCACGCACTATATCACAGGGAAACGTGCCCAATGTCACAACCCCGAAGCTTCAGCGAAGTTTGCGAGTTGCGATTCGGGAACGGACGCGTGATTGGCACCCTGACTAGTTTTTTGCGGAGTGATTGGCCGGCGCATGCGCCGGCTCGGATGGAACGTAAACGTACTCCCCGGGACGCGCGTAGCGCAACTGCTCGCGGGCTTCCTTCTCGATGGCCTTTTCGTCCGTCTTCAGCGCTTGAATGTGCTGAGTGTAGAGGTCGTTCTCCTTCTGTTCCTGGACGACGCGGCGGCGCAATGACTCAAACTCCGTTCGCTTCTGCTTATAAACGATCATGCCGTTGGCGCCGAACATTACGTGAACAAACAACAGGCCGGCGAGCACCCCAACCGTAACCGTCGCGACGCGGCGGCGCAAGGCATAGATCCGTTGTGCCATTGGCCGTACGAACTCCAGCCAAGATGCCGCTAACGCCTCGGCGTGAGGGGCGTGCTCGGCCACGGCACGCAGACCATTTTGCGTTCTCGGAAATCTTCTGATCTTCTCTTGGACCATCTTCGCTGGAGCGATCTCAGAAACACCGATCTTTTACTGAAACAATCTCATAAAACCACTCGCACCCGCCGACACTTGCCGGATTGTTATGTGTTAGAGGGTAGCTTCTCAGTGAACTTCTCTTTCGTTGCGGGGTCAAGCGGAAGTTCCACCACGACGGAGACAACGAACCAACTTGGTTACACTATGATTTTTTTTCGCTATCGGTTGATTTCGGTGTTCTGAATCAAGGGCACGAAGCGAACCAACTCGCGCAAGGAAACTACGGGCTGGCCGTTGATCTTGCGGACCAATTGGAGTTGCTGCGACTCGGGAAGGCCGATGGGAATGATGAGGCGTCCACCCTCGCGAAGTTGGACGAGCAGAGCGGGCGGAACGTCAAGAGCGGCGGCGGAGACCAGAATGGCGTCGAAAGGCGAATGCTCTGGCAGGCCGAGCGTTCCGTCGCCAGCAAAAACATGGGCGTTGCTGTAACCAAGCGCGGACAAGACTCTGCGAGCGTTCGATGCCAGAGACTCATGGCGCTCGATAGAGAAGACTTGCGCCGTAAGTTCAGCGAGTAGCGCGGTGGCGTATCCGGAGCCGGTTCCGACCTCGAGCACCATCTCCTGACGGGTTAGCTGCAGCGATTCCAGCATGCTGGCGACGATGTAGGGCTGGGAGATGGTCTGGCCCTCGCCGATAGGAAGCGGATGATCTTCGTAGGCCTGCGCTCGCAAATTCGCCGGAACGAATTCATGGCGGGGCACGCGCAGCATGGCGTCGAGAACGTGAGTGTCTGTGATACCGCGGGAGCGCAGTTGGGAATCGACCATGTGCTGGCGGGTTGCGGTGAAGTCAGTCATTGGAAACCCGGCTTCCGGCTTCCGGAGCTTAAACAGTTGAGGCTTCGAAAATCAGCTCCCGGCGGGTCCGGGAGCCGAAGAGCGGAAGCCGGTAGCCGCATTTACTTCTTGCGGCGGCGGATTTGCAGATCGAAGCTGACCACGCCGTTCTGATCGCGCGTGCCGACGAGGGAAAGATTCCGGTTGATATAGTACTGCCCCTGAATAATCTGCTCCGAACTCTGCGACACGTTGGTCGAGTAGGTGAGCGAGACGTTGTTGGCGAATTGCTGCTCAATCGTAATCTGCGGGCCGTTGCTGATGGGATTGGTTTCGGTGGTGAGTCCCTGCGGATCGATCTTTATATTGCTGGCGCCGAACAGGCGCTGGAAGCGGCTGGTAGCCGTATCATTCAGGGCCTGGTTGAGGATGAGTGCACTGGCCTGGTCCGAGAATGCGCTCTGGCCGGATTGCTCCTGCAGGGTCGCGGATTCGTCGTTGGTACGCCCAAGAGCGAGCAGGGCGATAATGTCCGACTTCGGCAGCGGCGGTTCCGAACGATAATTCACATTGAGGCCGTGATCGGGCGTGCCGGTTACCGTGATGTTGAGATCGTAATTACGAACGTGGCTCGAAGCCTGCAAATTGAGTTGTGGCTCGATGGCAACAGGATTGGCGAAGGTAATATCGCCGCGTTCGAGGGTGAAGTGAATTCCGTGGAAGGTGGCTCGGCCTTCGAGGATATCGACTCGGCCGAGCAGAGCGGGGCGGGCGGCGGAACCGCGCAAGCGCAGATCGGCATCGCCAGAAAGACGCGCAACCGCGGTTCGCATCTGCAGTTCGGGCGTGGTCTGAATATGCACGTCGAGCTTGATATTGTTCAGCGGCGAATTGGGAGTGGTGATGGCTACCAACTGCCGAGTGCGATCCAGATACGAGCCAAAGTCGAAACCGGGTGTGACCGCCATCTTATTGATCGAGATGTCGCCCGAAAGTGTGGATGAATAGCGAGTCCCGACCCAGTGCAATTGCGCGTCTGCGGTGGAACTGACTCCCGGCGGATAACGCAGGCGTACGTCCCTCCCCGCGACCGATAGATTGAAGTTGAGTTGCTGGCTGAAGTAAGTGGCGTCGCCTTTTAAGTCGAGCGTACCGCCTCCAGCGTGCGCGGTCAGGTTTTGAATGTGAACCAGGTCGCGGGTAAAAAGTAGCGCGCCGTTGAGTTCGTTCAGTCCGCTGGGTAATCCGGCATAGGAGATCGCGGCATTCGCCACCCGCAGGCTGCCCTGCGGCAGAGGCTCTGACCAAGTTCCGCCGACGGTCATGTTCATGATAAGCAAACCGGAAGACGTGAAGTCGGGATCGAAGGTGGAGAGCAGGCTGAGGTCGAGCCGGCCGTCGGCTGTGAGATCGAGAACGTCGGCGTCGGCGAGTTGCACGGAGCCATGCGCGTTAAGATCAGTTCCCTCCCCCAGCAGATGGAGTTGCCCAATGTTAAGCGACTGCTGCGCGATCGAAAAACGAACGGGATCCTGACTATGAAGCTTCACATGCTCAACGTCCAACGAGAGTGCGCTCAGATTGCCAGCTAGCGTCCACCGCGCAGGGTGAAGAAGAGGGCCAGCGAAATCCACGGTGCCGGCAACGGCGGAATGGCCTGTAAGTTTGCCGCGAAAATAAGCCAGCCAGAGCGAGTCGAGATCGAGTTGATCCATTTGAAAAGAAAGCTTAGCGGGATAGTCGTCGCGGAGTTGAACCGTACCGCTAACCAGCACAGAACCCCGCTGGAGATGTGAATCGCCAGTGAGGCGCAGCGCCTTGCCTTGTGTAACGCCGTGCAGGTCGAGGTCCCCGGCAAGTTCGCGGTCGAGGGTTAGGTTCTGAATGTGGAGATCGGCAGTGAGCGCTGGTGCGTCGGGGGTGCCGGAACCTTTGAGAATGAAATTGGCGCGTCCTTCGACCTCAACGCGATGGGAATAAAGTTGGCGCAGACGGGAAAGGTCGAAGTTATTTCCGGCGAGATCAAGACGGAAGGCGTGGGTTGAAGGATTGTAGGCGCCGCTTCCCGTGGCGACGGAGTCATCGTGAAAAACACGCAATTCATCGAAAGCGATCTCTCCATGCCCAATGCGGAAGTTGGAATCGAGTTGCTCAATCGCTTCGCCGTAAAGAGAACCGTGATTCAAATGGATCTGGCCTTCGCCTTGGGGATCGGACAATTTTCCTGAGGCCTCGATGAAAAGATCGGTTTTGCCGGAGACGGGATAGTTGTATCCCGCAAGGGCTTGCAATTCGGCAACCTCGGCATTGTGCAGGTTAGCGCGGAGGGTGAAATTGCTATCGCCGGTAAAGTGGCCGTGCAGCAAAGTCGCAGAGGCATTGAATTCGGCGGAAGTGTCGTCGCGGCGCAAGGTGGCATCGCGCAGAGTGATCGCGTCGAACGAGGCCTGGAGTGCAGCGGCGAGAGCATCCCAATGGGTCTGAAGCGCGCGAGTGTTGGCAGTCGCGGGAATATTGACGTCAAAATCCTCGACGTTCACGTTACCCGCGAGTTGAGGAGAAACGAAGGAGCCACTCAGATTGCCGGTAAAAGTCGCGCGACCGTTCAGAACTACGGGAAACAGCGCGGGCCCGCGGACTACGGAGAGTAACGGCAGCCAATCCGCAAGACTTGTTGTGGAAACCGACAGGCGAAGCGCCGAGGCAGCCGACAGAGCACCCGAGGCCTGAACGTGGCTGGTCGGCGTCGTCAAATTGAATTGTGGGAGTTCAAGCGTGTTGGTGGCCGCGTGATAGACACCGTTGGTACGGCCGCTGAGCGGCCGTTGTCCGTTAACGGGATGCGCGGGAGGAGTTACCTCGAGGGCAAACTGGATTTCGCCATCGCGGCGAGTTCCCTTCCAGCGTGTCTCGATTGTGCCAGACGCCGATCCGGCAGGATGAAGAATTTGCAGGGGATGCGCGGGCACATTCAGGGCCACCGCGATTTCCTCCGCAGAGAGATCGCGCAAACGAAGCTGGATAAGCGCGCTTTGAACTCCGGCGGGCTTGCCTGTGAACTTTTGAATCGGAACTTTCAGCGATTTTGGCTGCGGAGCGGCGGAAATCGTGGCGGTTTCCAGGGTTTTCCTGGCGGCGGCCGAAAGGTGCTGCTCGGGCGCCAGCCACTGATTCCACTCCCCATCCCCGGTGAAGCTGCCGCCGAAAATCTTCCCTTGCATCTTGGAGAGCTTGAGTTGCTGATCGCTGACTGTATACCCGCTACTGATGGATGCCTTCGAAATAGAAATCTGATCGTCGTGCCAGCCGAGATCGCGAAGTGTAAGCAACCCGTTGGACGCGAATTGATCGAGCGACCACTCACCTTCGCCTTTTAGTTCAAGGGCGCCGTCGCGCAGATCGTGGCGGCGGGCGACGGCGGCCGCTTCCGCGAGA
Source organism: uncultured Acidobacteriaceae bacterium (assembly GCA_963789875.1). Classification (GTDB taxonomy): domain Bacteria; phylum Acidobacteriota; class Terriglobia; order Terriglobales; family Acidobacteriaceae; genus Sulfotelmatobacter. Next base: position 1,373,158 of record CAWBMI010000006.1, read on the forward strand.
TCAAGGTCGGCGTAGTACGAACCCTTCACGTGAGGATGGCGAAAATCATTGACCTGGCCGCTGCCCGACAGATGAGAGTGGCCGGAGTTCCAGCGCAGTGAAGTGATATCGGCGGAGTCGCTTCCCAGGCTGAATTCGAGCACAGTCATCCACGCAAAAGGCTTGTAGTCCAGTAGCTTGCTATCGACAAAACCCAGCAGGAGGCGGCCGTCGTAGCGCCGGCGCAGGTAGGAATAATCCATCTGCAGCGAAGTGTCGCGGGCCGACAAATCGAGAGGGATAAGTTGATCGTCCCAAACTATGCGGCCGTGTCGGATGTCGAAGCGATCGATGGAAAGAGCGAAAAGCTGCTCAATCGAGGCTTGCGCGCTGGTTACTTTTCGCTGCGGAAAGTTAGTGCTGCCGTCGGGGTAAAAAATCACGTGCACTGCAGGTTGCTCGAGGATGAGTTCGTTAAAAGCCAGCTCCGAACGCAACAGAGAAGTGATCTTCAAGCGGGCGACGATCCGATCGGCGTGGGCGAGCGGAATATCGGTCGCCGCTTCGCGGCCATGAACCGTGAGGTTTCGGACATCAACCTGCAGACGAAAAGGCGTGGTGTGAAAGCTGCCAATCTCTGCGCGGCCGCCGGTGATGCGCTCGACCTCCGCGACCAGCCGGCGGCGCACCATGGCCTGGAAAGAATCGGTATTGATGTAGAGAAAGAGCGCAAGTGCCGCTACAGAGGCAGCGCCAACGCCGATGAACAGATACTTCCACCAACGCCGAACGGGCACGACGGAGTTTTTGGCTTCTGTCACTGCGTGCGAACTCCCGGGTCACTATCGCTCGATGAAGGCGAGACACCAGGGAGATGCACTTGACTCTCGGAACGCAGGGTCTGCAACCAGGAGATCAGAAGTTCACTGACTTTTTCTTGTGTGAGCAACTCCCGGATCTTGCTCGATACCTCCGCCAACGGAACCTCGGAGGCGCCGGCCTGCTTCAGCTTAGGTACGAACTGATCGCGGTAGTACGCTTCGATCGACTTGGAATCGATCTGCACTGCTGGGCGAAGCCTGGCATCGACGAGTCGCATCACGTCGATTTGCTGCTGCACATGCGCGAGCAGATCTTTTTCCGTGAGGTGATAGCCTGCCAGGAGTGCCTGCCAGGCATCGTCAGAAACGGCTTGAGGATACTGCTTCCGAGCATCGGCTACACGCACGGCAACTTCGGTGTCAGTGGCGTGGCGGAAGTCAGCCGACTTCATCTGCTCCCGCAGCAGTTCCTGGTCGATCAGGCGATCGAGAACGGCGCGGCGATCGTCGTCGCTAAACTGGGACACGGTGCGGTTGGTGAGAAGGGCCTCGTAGCAGAGCGCTTCATCCCAATCACTCTGGAGAATTACGCGGCCATTAACCGTGGCGACGATGCGATCGATGACCTCCGCGGAGGCAGGGTCGGGCGCGCAGACGAGGAGGAGCGTCAACGCTGCGAAGGCGAGCGCGACGGCGAGATTGGTACGGCTGTTTCTCATCCTTATTCTGCCCTCTGCCCGGCCATTAGAAGGGCTGACCGATGCTGAAAAAAACGTTGAAAGGACGCAGGCGCTGAGTAAAAAAGTTGCCCGTCAACTGCTTGGTCGTCGGATCAACGAAGCCTTGGAAGTAGTAAGTCGGATTCACATTGTAGCCGAAATCAAAGCGTAAAGGGCCGATCGGGGTCTTGTAGCGCAACCCCAAGCCCATGGCGTGCGAGGTGTAGTCGTAGCCGCTGTTATTGAACTGCGTCATACACGTTGAAATGGGCACTCCGTTGGCTTGTAGACACTGCGCAGGATCCGGCTGGTGCCATCGTAGTAGCCCCTTAAGCATATCGTGCTCTGCGGTAAAAACATTACCCATGTCGTGAAACACCGCTATACCAAAGCCTTCTCCGAGATAGGGTAAGGTCACAGCCGGAAAGCGCAATTCTTCACTATTGACGAAAAGCGCAGTGCCGCCAACGGGGAATCCGGAATCGGGGTCGCGAGGTCCTGCCTGATTCAACCCGAAACCGCGGTGAGAGTTGCCGCCGCCGGCGAAAAAGACCTCGGGTAGCGGGATGACCGTGATGTCCTGATTGCACGATGTGGTCAAGTTCGTCAGAATGCATGCTCCAGGCGGCAGGACGCGGGTTCCGTTGTAAACCTGCTCCAGGCCGAGGGTTGTAGAGCGGGCAAAGACCAATTTATGCTTCGCCGGCCCAAAGGCATAGTAGGTCGAATCCTGGGCAAGAGCACGTCCATAATCGGCCTGTGAACCAACGTAATGCGAGGCCCCGAAACCGTCCAGGGTGAAGTACTGACCTTTCGTGCTTTCGAGCGGATTGTCGCGCTTGTCGCGGATAAATGTAAAACCTGGACCGCCCACGCGCGCCGGCAGCGAAAACAAGCTGAAGGCTGCGGGGGAAAAGTCGGAGGCAAAATTGCTGGCCTTCACGCGCCGGTAGTCGAAGCGATAGGTAATGGAGGTGGAGTAATTCGGAGTGACGTTGCCGATCTGCTGTCGAAGATCGATTTTGCCTTCCAGCCTCTGCGAGGTGAAGGTCGAGACATCGAGACTGTTGTTATAAAAGGCGGTGTAAAAGATTTTGAGGCGGCCGTTGTTGAATAGCTTTGGGATCTCGTAGCTGAGCAGGCCGCGCTGCTGCAAACGCCCTACATGGGACTGAAAGGTGAGAGTCTGATCACGGCCGTCCACATTGAGGCGGGTGATATTCAGACCTACGCGCGGGCTCACGCCCGTAGAACCGGCGGGGTTGCTGGTTCCCGACGGCAAACCAGTTTCAAATTCAAGGCCGGCATCGTAGGTGAAGGTGTAGCGCTTTGCCTCCTCGATTTGAATGACGACATTCTTCTGCGAATCGGAGCCCTCGGGATTTTGCACCGCGGTATCGACTTGGCTGAAGATGCCGAGATCGTAAAGTTTACTCTGGGTGTCGAGCAAATCCTGCTGGCTGAGGGGCTGGCCAGCCGAAACCTGCACTTCGCGCTGCACCACATATTCGCGAGTATGATCCAGTCCGTTGATCATTACCTGGCTAACGAAAAACTGCTCGCCTTCCTGGATAACATAGGAGACATCCTCACGCCCGGGCTGAGAAGCGGAGGGTTTGGCCTGAATGTCGAGCGTGGCGTTGGAAAACCCCTGATTGAAGTAACGGTTCAGGATTTTCTCCCGATCACTCGCCAACTTTTGATCGGAGTAGGGCTGGCCGGGTTCGGTTTCCAGTTCGCTGAGGACATCGCTTTTAATCGAGTGATTGCCGGTAATCTCAAATTTTCCGACTAGGGTCTGCAGCCCCTCGTCGATTTGCAGGTGCACAGCTAACCGGTTATCGCTGCCGTGATAATTGTCGTCGACCTTGGTCTGAATGTTAACGTCGCGGAAACCGTTCGCAATATAAAGCGCCTGGAGACTGGCCACATCATTCTTGAGCAGCGATCCGCTATAGCGTCCGTGGGAAAACGTGCTGGCGGCTTGAATCTGCAGCCGGGAGAGAATCGTTTTCCGGGAAAAATATCTGTTGCCCGCTATATCGATTAGCTGCAGGTTGTGGACCGGGCCGGGATCGATGCGGTAGATCACACGCAAAGCATCGGCGGCGGTCTCTTTTTGAAAGTCCACCGTGGCATCAAAAAGACCTCGGGCCTGGAGATAGTCCAAGAGATTACGCCTGCCTTCATTCAAGAGGTCGTCGTCGATTGCATTCTCCTCATAGACTGGGATCTCTTTCTTCAGCACGCTGCGGCTGACATGAAACCCCTGTGTGTAAATAATGACGACGGGACCGGGATCGATAAGAAACGTGTAATCGACGGAGTTGGATTCGGGATGATAAGTCTGAGCGGCGATGGAGACCTGAGCCAGCACACGCTGCTGCTTTTGGAATTTCTTGCGCAGCCGTTGCAGAGAATTTGTGACGCGGGCGGCGGTTACGCGGTCGCCCGGATGCATGGCGGCGAAATCCTGGAGTTGGACTTCTGAGAGAGCAGAGTGGCCGCTCAGGTTGACAGCGCCGATGTGCGCGGGAGCTGCCGCTGAGACATGGAAGAGCACATTGGCCTGTTGGGTGGCTGCATTGAAAGTGCTTTCGGCGGTGACGCGCGCGCGGTAATATCCGTTTTCCTGCATGGCCTGGCGAATATTCTCCAAGGCGTGGCTGAGTCTTTCATGGGTATAAAGTTCCCCCAACTGAAATTTCGAAGCGTTTAGCACCTGATTGCTGTTGGGGTGGCCGGGGGCGCCTTCGACTTCGACGGCGCCGACAAAAAAGTTTGGCGAAGTCCCAAAGGTGAGCACCACGTCGGCGCCGGAAGCCCTGACTTCAGCTTGTATGTCGGCAAAGCGGCGGGTCGCGAACAGAAGGCGGATGCTCTCCCGGACCAGGTCGCGGTCGAGAGGCTGTCCGGATTTTTGCGGCAGCATCTGCAGCAGGTGCTCAGGACCGGCGACTCCCGGAAGTTCGATCGTTTTCACGTTGCGGCCGGCAAATTCGGACATCGACGAGAGACTCGAAAGAGGATTTGACTCTTGCACCTTCGAGGAAGACACAGCCGACGTTGAGGCGGACACAGGTGATACCACGCCGCCGTTAGCGCGGAGCGACATAATCATCAGGATTAGGAGTGACGTGTACCGTCTCAGCAGAAAGTATCCTTGCCAAAGTAATGCCTGCGGCAGTTATGGTTATACAAGTTCGATGGGCGATCGGATTGCCGTGTTGCTTGCACACCCATCCTCCCGACCTGTGACCCATCACAATTCGTCTTTGGCTCTCCTTCAGGCGCCCGGCAGGCCCAACCACCTATAATAAAGGGTTTATAGATTAGGACGGTTGACCGCTTTGAGGCAGAAGCAGGAAACGGACTTGGAAAAGAAGAAAATAGAGCCCCACATCGCGGAGTCGAGGCTGGAAGAACGCTATTCGCGGCAGATTCTTTTCCGCGATATTGGACAGAAAGGGCAGCGCCGTCTGGCAGAGGGTCGCGTCGCCATCGTGGGTTGCGGAGCGACTGGATCGGCGCTTGCGTCCTTACTCGCTCGCGCCGGCGTTGGACATTTGCGCATCATCGATCGCGACTATGTGGAGGCCAGCAATCTGCAACGGCAGTCACTGTTCGAGGAACAGGATGCTGCCGACTCATTGCCCAAAGCGATTGCGGCAGCGCGAAGGATTGCAGCCTTTAATTCTGCGATCACCCTGGAGTCGCGGGTAGAAGACGTGACTCCTTCTAATGTTGAAGTGTTGCTTGAAGATGCGGATGTAATCCTCGACGGCACCGATAATTTTGAGACTCGGTATCTGATGAATGATTACGCGATAAAAACTCAGAAACGTTGGATTTACGCGGGGGCGGTCGGCAGTTATGCGGCGACAATGAATGTAGTGCCGGGAAAGACGGCGTGCCTCGCGTGCATCTTTCCGGACAACCCGCAGGGCATGGTGGAGACCTGCGAGACTTCGGGAATACTGAATACCGCGGTAAATCTTGTCGCCTCTATCGCCGCCACAGAGGCGGTGAAATTGCTCGTCGGTGGGGATGCGGCCCACCATTTGCGCACGACGCTCTGGTCTTACGACGTGTGGAGAAATGAGCAAGCCGAAATTTCCGCAGCAAAGCCGCGACCGGGCTGCCGGGTTTGCGGCGACCGCGAGTTCGTGCACCTGGCGGGCGAAGGACGTCCCCACATCACCATGTGCGGACGAAACTCGGTGCAGATTCATGAGCGCGCCCGCCCCATTGATTTTGCCGAGATGCAACGCCGCCTGGAGACCCATGGCAAGGTTCGGCACAACGAATTCGTTTTGAAGTTCTGGCGCGAGCCCTATGAAATGACTCTCTTCCCGGATGGGAGAGCCATCGTAAAAGGGACTACCGACACTGGTGTGGCGCGAAGCCTGTACGCGCGCTACGTAGGAAGTTGACCGGGAACGCTATGCTAGCTTGCCATTCGACGGTTGTCGCCTTCGCGATCATCACCAGATTTGTCAAAATTCTCCATAATTCGCTCGAGCATGGGAAACAGTTCGCCAAATAGACGGCCTTTATCGACACAGCCGTGCGCGCCCGCTGCGAGAGCCCCTGGCAGCAGAAGTGCCGGATCGTTCTGGCTCATCACCACGATTTTGGCAGTCGGTACTCTCTGGCGAAGAAGGCGCGCAACTTCCAATCCATCTAATCCCGGCATGCTTATGTCCAACAGGATGATGTCCGGCAGCAAGTCTTGTACCTTTTGAAGTGCCTCGGACCCTTCTTCCGCCTCTCCGCATACTTCGAAACCTGTTCGCGAAGACAGAAGGTCCACGACAGCCCTTCGCACAGATTCGTGATCGTCGACTACAAGGATACGCATTTGTCTTATTGAATGGTTTGAGCTTGCGGCACCATGCTGCCGCCTTTTGAAGTACTGTTTTCGTTCACGGGGAAGGTGAACCTGATTTTCGTTCCCGAATCGTTCGATTGAATATCCATGTGCCCATCAAACTGGCGTACCCGTTCTCGCATGCCGCGAATGCCAACGCCGGAGCCCTGCGATTGCAACTGCGAAAGTCTTTGCGAGGAAATTCCCTTCCCTTCATCCTCCACCTCAAGAGAAATACTGCCTTCCGCGCGAGCCATGCGAATGCGAGCGCTCTTACTGCCGCTATGGCGATGAATGTTGGTCAGGCACTCCTGGACGATGCGAAACATCACCAACTCCATTTCCCGGGAAAGCCGTCCGAAGTTTTCGGGAATGTCGAAGGAGATTTCCAAGCCGCTGCGTTGCGCCAAACCCTGGATATACCAGCCTACGGCTTGCGCTAATCCGGTTTCATCCAATAGGGGCGGGTGCAGCAGATAAGACATGGTGCGGATTTCCTGAGTCAGTTGCTGCACCAATTGTTCACTATCCTTAGCTTCTTTGGCGTGAGGCAGGCTATCTTGCTGCGCCTGTTGCGCCAAGCGCGAAATATTCATGGAGAGCGCCGCCAGTAACTGTCCAGCGCTGTCGTGAAGTTCGCGGGCGACGCGCCGGCGTTCCTCGTCCTGGGCTTGCAACAAGCGCATCGAAAGATCCCGAAGTTGCTCAGACTGCTCCACGACCTGAAGATTACGGTACTCGAGTTCCTGAGTGCGGGCGCGCACCTCAGCGTCCAGTGTTTCTGCAAGAGTGCGGAAGTTGTCTTCGGCGTGCTTCAGGTCGGTGATGTCGACTCCTGTGGGGTGGAGAAATAAAATCTTGCCCTCACCGTCCACTATGGGATGACAGGCGAAATCAACCAAGCGCTCCGTGCCGTCCGCCCAATGATAGGTCAAAGTTTCACGGTAAGGAGCACCTTGCGCGGCCTGCAAGGTGGAGGTGTGGATCTTTGCCTGCGTTTTCTCGGATTTTCGCCACCATGGCGTCTCCCAGAAATACTTGCCGAGAACGTCTTCGGGATGGTAACCGCAAGCCTGCAAGCATAACTGATTAGCGTCCAGGACTTTGCCGTCGAGGCTCACGATTCCGGCGAAGACCGGGGTTTGCTCGAAGACCGCGCGGAATTTCGCCGTAGCTGCGACGGCCTCTGCGGCCGCCTGCCGCTCGCGCTCTTCGATGCGTTTGCGCTCCGTGATGTCGAGGGTCAGGCCGTCAAAGCGCGTGGGCTGACCCAAGGCATCGTAGAACGTTCGGCCCATCGCACGAATCCATTTCTCCTGCCCGTCGGGGGCCACCGTGCGATATTCAATATCATAGGGGCCATTATTTGCGTTGCTTTCCGCGATGGCTTGCCGCGTTCGCTCGCGGTCGTCGGGATGGAGACGTTCATAGAACGTGCCGATCGTAACCTCGGCTTCCGGAGGTAGCCAAAAATGCTCCTTCACGCGGTCGTCCCAAATCAATTTGTCGAAAGGAAGATCGCAGAACCAGAAGCCCACTTGAACCCCTTCGGCAACCAGTTCGAAACGCTCACGTTGCCGCCGCTGTAACTCCTCCGACTGCTTGCGTTCGGTGATATCTGTACTTACCCCGATGACGCGTGTTGGCTTCTTGCCGGCATCATAAAAAATCTGTGCCGTGGATTCGAGCCAGCGCTCGGCGCCATCCGGGCGATGGATACGAAACTCCACGTGGAATTCACCTCGACTTGCGATGGCGTGCTCCATCGCCTGATCCACTCGCGGCATGTCTTCGGGATGCAGCATGCGCCGCCACCGCTCAGGATCGCTTATAGCGCTCTGAGGGTTCAGCCCGAATACTTCGTGCAACTCTGGCGATGAAAAGAGCTGGTCGGTCGCGACATTCAGTTCCCAGGTGCCCGAGTGCCCAGCTTTTTGAGCCAGCCGCAATCTCCGTTCGGACTCTGCAATCGTCTCGCGCGCCCGCACCTGGCGGGTAATGTCGCGGAAGTAGCAAACCACGCCGTAACGGCCGTCCGGCAGGGGAATGCGATTAATCTGCCACTCGTAGATCGTGCATTCCCCACTATCGAGTTGCTTAACCTGCTCGGGAATGAAATGAGGCTCCCCGGTCTCAAGCGTACGACGAAAGCGCTGCACGATTTCATTCGCACGATCTTCTGGCCAGCGCGAGCGAATGAAAGTCTCAAAATCCCCACCACGCGAATTCGGAATGCCAAACATGTTCCGCGCTGTGGGATTCATCTCGCGCAGGCGGAAGTCGGCATCCACCACGTAAACCCCGAGTGGCGCCTCATTCAACAGCGTTTCGAACTGTTCGGTGCGCTGGCGCAGCGCCTTTTCCGATTCTTTTCGCACCCGCGCCATCTGCAAATGGGTTTGCACACGTGCGAGCAGTTCGCGAGCACTGAAGGGTTTGATCAGATAGTCATCGGCGCCTTGCTCCATGCCTTCGACGCGCGCTTCCTCGCCTGCTCGTGCAGAGAGCAGAATGATTGGAATCGTTCTAGTCTCCGGATCGGTGCGCAATTCCTGCAGCAAGCCAAATCCATCAAGGTTCGGCATCATCACGTCGGAAAGAATCAGCTCCGGCGTCCGCTCCCGCACGGCTTCCAAAGCAGCTTTTCCGTCGCAGGCCGCCCTCACCTCATAGCGTTCCGACAACAACCGGACCAGATATTGCCTCATATCAGAATTGTCATCCGCGACAACGATCTGAGGACGCTTTTCGCCTATGCCCTCAGCCGCTGCAATCGGGGGACAAGGAATCGGAAGCAACTCGTGGGAAGGAAGAATTTCGGCAGGCTCGTCGAATTCGGCCTCCGGAAGCCAGCGCAGCGCTTCTTCTACGAACGGCGCAGCGCCCACAGCCGTTGTCGCCAGCGTGCGGCTTCCGCCAATGCGGTCGGCGGGCAAATGTGCCCTTCCCAGCGGCAGGCTGACTATGAATGTGCTGCCTTCTCCAAGAACGCTTTCCACTTGCACCGCTCCGCCGTGAAGCTTAACTAATTCGTGCACCAGCGCCAGTCCTATGCCGCTGCCTTCGTGGGTACGGCTGCGCGTGTTCTCAATGCGATGAAAACGATCAAACAGCCGCGGAATCTCCGCAGCGGCGATGCCGACGCCGGTATCGCGAACCCGCAATTCCACCTTGTCCCCTGCCTTCGTCAAGTTAACGGCGATGCTTCCCTCGAAGGTAAACTTGAAAGCGTTCGAGATCAGGTTGAGGACAATCTTCTCCCACATGCCACGGTCGACAAACACCGGCTCCCCGATCTTTCGGCAATCCAGATCGAGTTGCAGCCCGGCTTTCTCCGTGGCTGAACGAAACACGCTGGCGAGTTCCACGGTGAAGGCTGAAAGGTCCGTGCGTTGATAAATCGCCTGCATACGGCCGGCTTCGATGCGCGAGAAATCCAGCAGCGTATTCACCAGCCGCAGCAGCCGGGTGCCGTTGCGGTTCACCAGTTCAAGTTGCGCCTTGGCTGCGGGAGGCAGATCGGTGTGGCTGCGCGCCAACAGGTCCTCCACAGGCCCCAGCATCAAAGTGAGCGGAGTGCGGAATTCATGACTGACATTGCTGAAGAAAGCCGTCTTAGCCCGATCAATTTCGGCCAGCGCCTCAATCCGTTTCCTTTCTTCTTCAACCGCGCGGGCATTCTGAATGCCGGTAGCGATTTGGCTCGCCAATAACCCGTAGAAAGTTCGGTACTCGGCGGCGAGCCGGCTGGTAGGGTTAACTCCTGCAATTAAGATGCCCAGCGTGCGCTCCTCACCGATAGACGCCACCGGCAGAACCATGGCCTGCGAAACCCGTTGCAGCGCAGGCCCCAAAGGCAAGTCCGGAACTTCCTTTACGGAAACCACTCTGGGCTGGCCGGTCTTGTGCACTTCAGCGAGCGGCAATAAAACCTGCTGCGAATTTTCAGTACTCAGGTCAACATTTTGCGGTGTAAGGTTCTCGATGTCTTTAGGAACACCGCACACCTGTTCCAGCTTCGCTCTTTTGTTTTCGCCGTCGATCAGATACAGAACGGCGAATGGGATGTCATCTGGATTTTTCGCCAAGGTAGAAACGACCGAGGCGCAGACCCCCTCGGTAGTCTTCTGCATCAGAGCGCTGGCTGAAAGTTCGGATAAAGTGAGCAAGCGCCGCGCATTCACAACCTTCGCCGTAACTTCGGTCGATGGACAAAATAATCCCGCAACTTTTCCTGACTCGTCGCGAATCGGACTATATGAAAACGAGTAATAAGTCTCCTCGATAAATCCGCCACGGTTCATGAACAGCCGCACGTCATCGACGAAGGAGGCTTTGCCCTCCTCAAAAACTTTGTCAGCCAAAGGGCCGCAGATATTCCAGATCTCAGCCCACACTTCCGCCGCCGGCCTTCCCAAAGCCCACGGATGTTTGGCCAAACTCAAGACCTGAATGTAAGCGTCGTTATAAAGAAAGGTAGCGTCCTCGCCCCAGCCGATCCACATCGGGTGTTGCGAGTTGAGAATCAGGCTGACGGAAGTCTTCAGGCTTTGCGGCCAGCCTTCGATCGGACCCAGAGGAGTTTGCGACCAATCGTGTTCGCGAATCAATTGTCCCAGAGAGCCACCCTCGGATAGCCAAACGGGGACCGCCGAGATTTGTTGGCCACCATTTACGGGGGCGGGTCTAGACTGGCCGCTAGTCACGCGGTCAACGGTCTGCAGCAAGCTCTTGGCAAGATCGCTCTTTGCCACAAAACCTGCCGCGTCCACTTCCTCCGCTTGACGTCGCACTAGCACGGGGTCGTTATGGCTGACGATCACTACCTTGGCTTTGGGAAGCTCCCGGCGCAAGATGCGTGTGGCTTCCAGTCCATCCATGCGAGGCATGGAAATATCCATCAGCACAACATCGGGCCGCAGCGACTTGGCCTTTTCTACTGCTTCCACACCGTCTTCGGCTTCGCCGCACACGGACCAGTCCGAGCGCGAGGCCAGCAGTTTTTGCAAACCTCTTCTCACCACTTCATGGTCATCAACGATAAGGATGCGCAACGCCGGCATAGATCTTGATTTCCTGGTTGGACGCAGAAATTCCGCTCTTGAAGTGAACCCAACGACAAACGATTTTATTATGGAACCTCCGTCACGCCGATAGGGCAGTTCCGTTCTACGCATACAGTTCTTACCCTATTGTGAGTGGGTCCGATCGAGGGATGAATATCCCAACTTGCTTTCCCGAGCGTCGTGAAATATAAGCATACGAAGAATAAAGAATCAATTCGAAAGCGCAGGGCTTTACTTACCCACTACCAACATTGTCCAGTGAATTCGTACCCGCCGGGAGGCGAAACTTTATGCTTATTAAGCCTACTTTATTTTCGTGCTTGTTTTTGGCGCTCGTGACTCATTCCGTGGCGCAGAGCGCATCGCAGCAGCACGACCAGCCCCAAGGGAATATCGGTTACAAGTCCGCCGCAGGAGCTGATGACAACAAAACGCTGCTGCTCAGGGACTTCCACCCCGTCCCGATGCTGCATACGCCGGTGCATAACGTGGAAAAGGCTAAGTACTACGTGATCGATGTTCACAATCACCAGAACGATGCTATGCGCATCGACGATCACATGCCGCCCGAGCGCGTGGTGGAAATAATGAACAACACCAACGTAAAGACGGTGGTAATTCTGACCGGCATGTGGGGCGAGAAATTGCAAGCGGTCATCGATGAGATGGTGAAGCCGTATCCGGGGCGCTTCATCGTCTTTAGCCAGATCGACTGGAGCAAGATCGACGATCCGAACTTCAGCAAGGAGACGGTGGCGCAACTCGACGACGCAGTTGCGCGCGGGGCACGCGGTTTGAAGCAGCTAAAAGACCTGGGGCTGACCGTCCGCGACAAGTCGGGAAAGCTGATCACCATCGACGACCCACGCCTCGACCCCATCTGGGAGGAATGCGGGCGGCTCGGCATTCCCGTTTCCATTCACGTTAGCGATCCCGAAGCCTTCTTTCATCCAGTGGACAATACGAATGAACGGTATGAAGAGCTGACTGAGCACCCCGACTGGAGTTTTTACGGCCCGCAGTTTCCCAGCAAGGAGGAACTCTTGGCGGCTCGCGACCGCATGTTCGCCAAGCATCCGCACACAACCTTCGTCGCGCTCCACATGGCGAACTGGCCGGAGAATCTGGATTACGTTTCTCACTTACTGGACACGCTTCCCAACGTGATGGTCGAGTTCGGTGCGCGTGAGGCTGAACTCGGCCGCCAGCCCCGCCGCGCGCGAGATTTCTTTATTAAGTATCAGGACCGGATCATGTTTGGCACCGACAATGGCATGGAGGAAGCCATGTACCGTAATCATTTTCGCTGGCTGGAGACCAGCGATGAATCCTTCGACTATTGGGGATATCCGGGTCAGGGACGGTGGGAGATTTATGGCATGGAGTTGCCGGATACGGTACTCGAAAAAATCTACCACAAGAATGCGGAGCGCATGTTCGCGCAGTTTCGCGGAGCCGCACCTGTTCAAAAGAACTAATCGGCGGGGTGAATCGAATCAGGGTGATTTGGATACCAGCCATTTTCAGTGTGGCCAAGTCTCCAGGATTTGCCCGCCGCGTGGCAACGAATCTACTGTTTTAGCATTCGAATTCTACGCTTGACACGCCCGATGAACGAAAGTAAAAGTTATTAACCGCAATGATACGAAATAGAGCCCCTGCGATCGTGGTGACCTTGCTCCTGCTTCCGTGGCTGCGGGCTGGCTCCGATTCGGCAAAACAGAACTGGACCAATTACGTTCGTATCGGGGCGTACGGACTGCAAAGCGATAACTCTGGGCGGATCGTCCGGGACGCGCAAGAGGATGGCGTATTCGGCATCGAAGTCGATAACGACATTGAGGGCCGCTACGAAAGTTTTGTGAACCCGGAGGCGAAGCTGAAGGCGATCCACGAAGTCGCCGAGAAAGCGCACGCCGCAGGCAATTACGCCTTCGTCTACATTGCCGGAACCGAATGCATTACGGCCAACGCCGACAAGACTCCACACACCTTGGCTAAGGAACATCCGGACTGGCTGCAGCGCAAAATCACTGGAGAGCCTGCCATCTTTGGCGATGGCAGCGCTTTCTGGATCAGCAAAGGCGATGAAGATGTGTGGGTCAGTCCCTACGCACCGGATTGGCGCAAGACTTACATGGAACGCGTGCGCCAGATTGCGGGCACGGGTATCGACGGAATTTACGTCGATATCCCTTACTGGATGACGCACTTTGACGGCTGGGAAGATACCTGGGCCAGTTTCGATGACTATACCGTTGCGGCCTTTCGAAAAGAGACCGGGCTGGATGCAAAGAAAGATCTCAAGCTGGGAGACTTTTCGGACGCCAATTTTCGCAAGTGGGTGGACTTCAGAATTCGAACCTTCACCGATTTCATGCAGGAGATCGACAAGAATGCGAAGAGCGTGAATCCGGCGATCAAGACAATTCCTGAAATTTATCCCGGCATCGAGAAAGAGTCGGTGCGCGTTGGAGCCGATGTTTACAGCTTATACGGAGTGGTTGATGCCATCGCCCACGAATATGAATTTGGCGAAGGCGACCACATGGCGTCATCGCGAACGCCGCTGGATTGGTTCAACTATCAGGTGGGAATGCACTCGTTCCGCGCCTTCGCGCAGGGTAGGGCGACGTGGATTCTGAATTACTCATGGGATGGGGATAAGAAAGTCGACAAGCGCGAGGCAATGCAGAATCTGGCCGTCTCGCAAATCATGACCGGATCAAACTTCTGGGACGCTCCGGGACATTCGATGGCAGGCTCGAATGATGAGGCGATGCGGAAGCGGATTTTCTCCTGGATCAAAGCTCACGAAAACACTTTTTACCAGCCGCGCGCGCCGATCGCTCCAATCGGGGTTTATTTTTCCCCTGAGACCCGGAATTATTACGCCGACGAGTTCATTCCTTCCTACCGCGGAATTCTGATTCTTCTCATGCAAGAGCATTTGGAGTTTCAGGTGGTCACTCCTCGCACGCTGGCGGATTTTCACGGACGCACCTTGATTCTTCCCGATGTGCGAATGATGAACATGGATGAAAAGGCATGGGCTCGAAAATATGTGGATAGCGGCAAGACGCTGGTGGTTACAGGGGAAGATGCCACGCAGTTGGGCGCAGCGGCAAATGTCATCGGCTTTGATAAATGCCCCGGAAAGCATTACTACGCGGCTCTACAAAAAAGCGTGCCCGAATCCATGCCCGATCTTGAGCATGAATTTCTCCGAAGCCTAAAAAATGACGCTCCGATTCACGTGAAAGCTTCGCCCATGATTGCCACATCAATCGCCAGCGTGGATGGAAAGACGCACGTGTTCTTCGCGAACTTCGCCGGGCTTCAGGGCGGAGTGAATCCGGTACAGACGCCGCAGACCGGAGTTGAGGTTACGGTATCTGACGCGGCGTCTAACGGGATCCAGGGCCAGGGATTCTATCTTCCCTTTCTCGGAGAAGCGCAAATATTAACTGGGACTGTCGTAGGCGGGGGTATCACTTTCAAAATGCCCCCGATCGAAAAAGGCGGAGTGTTCTGGTATGAACCACGAGTGCAAAAGGCTCTCCCCGCGCAAAACGGAGGCTCCCGATGAGACAGACAGAACGGCTTTTGCAGTATTTTCTAGTTGCATGTTTCTTCTGTTGCGTTGTGATCTTCGCGGCTGCGCAGGGCAGCTACCGCGCACAGCTTCGCGGTACGGTCACCGATTCCTCGGGAGCTCTGATTCGCGCAGTGAGCGTCACTATCACTGACTCCGGAACCAATATCTCCAGCGTCTCCCACACCGATGAAAAGGGGGAATACTATTTCACGGGCCTGCGGCCATCCACCTATTCGGTAAAAGTCCAGCTAGCAGGCTTTCGGCCGGAAGAAAAAACGGACGTCGTACTGGCCGTCGATCAGGAAGCTACGCTCAATTTCAGCATGAGCCCGGCAGGAGTGAGCGAGAAAGTGGTGGTCACGATGGCCGCCCCGCTGCTCGATACCGAAAGTGCGACGCTGGGCACTGACATCACCAACGAGTATGTAAAAGATCTTCCCCTGTTAAACCGCAGCTTCTTCGGCCTCACATTTCTGTCGGGAGGCGTGACGGAAGTTGCCGGGGCCGGAACGCAAGATAACTATCCCGCGGGAACCAACTTTGTTTCCAACGGCCAGCGCAATGCGACCGCGGACGTACGCATCGACGGCGCATTGATCAGCGCACCTGAGCAGGGCGAAGGCGCCACCAGCAACGTCTATTACGAGCCGTCAGTCGAGATTATTCAAGAGTTCAAAGTTCAGAACAATAGTTTTTCCGCGGAGTTCGGTAACAACGGCGGCACTGTAGTAAATATGGTCTTACGCAGCGGAACCAACGCCTTTCACGGCAGCGGTTGGTGGTTCTTTCAGCGCTCGGGCACCGATGCCCGCGATTTCTTTAACCCCGAGCCTGGTCTAAAGCCATTGCACGCGCGCGATCAGTATGGCTTCTCTGTGGGTGGGCCGATCCGAAAGAATCGCACGTTTTTCTTTTTCGATCTGGAGAAGGTTCGAGACAACGAAGCTATTAACATCGTGGGCAGCGTGCCTACCGATGGTTCGTTCGGTACTTCCAACGAGCGAGGCGGTGATTTCTCGGGATCGATCAATCCCATTTACGACCCGATCAACTGCTCTCCTGATTGCTCGATGAGAAGTCCAGTCCCGGGAAACGTAATTCCCAAGGGTGAGATCGACAAGATTGGCCAGGCAATCATCAATCAGTACCCCAAACCGAATCTGCCCGGCGAGTTCAACAACTTCCGCGAAAACACACTCTCTCACAGCCCGCAGTATCAGTTCGATTTCAAACTCGACCACCAGATTTCAGACAAGCATCGCATCAACGGCCGCTACAGCCGCTTGCACAGCAATCCCACAACTCCGCTCGGCCTCGGCGACGGAGGCGATGGCACCGGGGATAACGGAGGGATCGCAAATGCTCCGCTCACCGTGCAGAATGCCGCGCTGGAATATACCTGGACCGTGAATCCCAGGACGATTTGGACCAGCCACTTTGCCATCGACCGAGCCAAGCAACCTCAGACCACGAGCATACCTAGCCTGACAACCGCCGGGTTGCCCACGATCCTCGAGGCCAACGGCAGCGGCATCGATCGTATGCCGACGATTCAAATCACCGGCGCGTCGCCCTGGAGCAGCCTTTACGACCAGTGTTGTATCAACACGACTTTCGCCCACACGCTTTACAGCTATTCATCGCAGTTAGTCATCTCCAAGGGATCGCACTTGATGAAGATCGGCGGCGAACAGCGGATTTTCTTCAACAACTTTTTTCAGCCACCCTACCCCACCGGACTGTTGAACTTCACAGATTATGTGACGTCGCCATTTCCTGACAGCAACACAGATATTAATGGGAACTCAACGGGCAATCCCTTTGCCAGCCTTTTGTTCGGTTACGCCGACAATATTAATGGTGGGAATAACGGCGTTAATACAATCAACATCTATCCCGCGGTTGCAAACAAGTCGAAGGAAACCGGCTTCTACTTTCAGGACGACTGGAAGGTGAACTCGAAGCTCACTCTCAACCTGGGCTTGCGCTATGAATGGAGTACGCCTTATACCGAGCGCGACAACCGGATTGAGTTCAGCGACTTCACCGGCAGCAGCGGCAAGTCGATCGACCTGAGCAGCGGTGGCCAGGTGAGCGATGGCCTGACGCCGGACCTGGGCACGGTAGCTTTGAACGGGATTACCGAGTTCCCGACCTCCGGCAGGAGAAGTGTCCCAGCATATCGGAATAACATTGGACCGCGGCTGGGATTTGCCTACCAGTTGAATCCCGATACGGTGATTCGCGGCGGCGCCGGTATTTACTACGGCATGAGCGTAGCAACGAACTTTCAATATCCCGGAACCGCGTTTCGCAAAAGCGCGACCATATTTTCTACAACGGACAACTTTGATCATCAGTTCGCAACCCTGGAAAATCCCTTTCCCACCGGCTTAACCGGCCCCCAGGGCAAACAGTACGGCGCCCTCGCGGAATGGGGCTACGGAGACGGAAACGATCTGGGTACAACTGCAGCCCGGAACGCGGATATCTATCAATGGAACCTCGGCATCCAACGGCTGTTGCCGAGCCGGATCGTGATTGGCGTCGACTACTCCGCCAACCGCAGCATCCATCTTCCATGGGGAGGCTATGCCAGCACGCGCAATCGAGATTTCATCTCGTCGAGCTTGCTAGCTAAGATTTCGGCCCAGCAGCACGCTATAGACCCCCTGTGCGAAGCCGACAGTTGCGTCAGCAATTATCTGCAGAACGGCGTGACCAATCCGTTCTGTACGTTGTTCGGCGGGATGCACTGCCTTTACAATGCCGGCCCAGCGATTTTCAACGAGCCCAACTCCAACTACGGCAATCCGACTCTTCCGCTGGCGAATCTGCTGCGGCCCTTCCCCCAATTCGATGGCGACTTTGAAGGGCTGCCCGTGCTCGAAGCCAGCTCTTGGTACAACTCGATGCAGGTTCGCTTTCAGAAACGTACGTCGCATTACATAAGCTTCGAAGGAAGTTATACCTGGTCGAAGCTGACGGATGACTCCTCGGTGGGCGCGAATGCGTTCGTCGGCACACTCAACAATGGGAATCCGCAGCAACTGGACCGTCTGAACGCCGAGCACGGAATCAGCGCCAACGATACTCCCCAGCGGCTGGCGGCGGCCATCATCGTGGAGTTGCCGGTCGGCCGCGACAAGTGGATCGGCGGTGAGATGAATCGTTTTGTCGACGCCGCCATCGGCGGCTGGTCTATATCGACATTAGTCACGGAACAGACCGGCCAGCCACTCTCCATCGCCATGGCTTCCCCTCGGTTGACCGATGGCAACCAGCGCCCCAACGTTCTCTGCGGTGGCAGCACGCATACCAGCTACAACAATGCCGCGGTCAAGCAGATCCCGGAGGTGAATATCAACTGTTTCGCCGACCCGGGTGACCAGATTCCCGGCGACGCCCCCCGCTACTTTTCCGGCCTCCGCACCAACGGCATTCACAATTTTGATTTCAGCTTATACAAGGAATTCGAACCGCGGGAATCCGTGAAAATACAACTGCGCGCGGACATGTTCAACGCTTTCAATCATCCCCGCTTCGCGCCGCCGAACACTTTTTGGGATCTCGGCGATCCCACCTTTGGCATTGTCAACTCGACAGCCCAAGGATACACGCCGCGCAGATTGCAGTTCGGTCTCAGGTTGGAATTCTAAAAAGGAGAGCAGACCGGAAAGCTGTGGGCAACGGCCCGGTAGAGACGTTCAATTTTCAGTGCCTGTCAACCAGTGCTCTTGATGTTACCGCCCATGATACGATTCCCGGTGTGAGCGACTCGGTTTGCCTTCCAAGTGCTGCCTCAGCCGTCCCGACCACGACGGTGACTCCACGTCACTCTGCCCTCGTTCGCGTCACTCACTGGATCACGGCGCTGTGCTTTCTTGCCCTGCTCGTCAGCGGAGCGGAAATCGTCGTCTCGCACCCCCGTTTCTATTGGGGCGAAACTGGTAACGATTTGACGCCAACACTGTTCAAACTGCCGATCCCAGCTTCGAGAACGTTGGTTCCGACCGGCTACGGCTACCAGATGCCGGATCAGAATGGCTGGAGCCGGTATCTCCACTTCCAATCTGCGTGGGTATTAGTCTTTACCGGTTTACTCTATGTGATTTCTATTTCGATGAATGGATATTTGCGGAAGAGCTTGCTTCCAGGTAAGGCTGATCTTTCAGTGCGAGCGTTCTCACTTGCAATCGTGGACCATCTGCGCTTCAAGCGGCCAAGTGAAGCAGAAGCCTGGTCGTACAACTTGCTTCAGCGGTTCTCATACCTGTTCGTAATCTTCGTTCTGTTCCCCTTGGTCATCTGGACCGGGCTGGCGATGTCACCGGCTTTTGTTTCCGCGGTTCCGGCAGCCGTTAACGTGCTCGGCGGCCAGCAGTCCGCGCGCACACTTCATTTCTTGGTGTCCTTGGCCCTCGTGCTCTTTCTGCTGGTCCATGTTGGGATGGTTTGGTTCGCCGGATTCAGAAGCCGCATGCGAGCAATGATCACGGGCCGCGTGGTTATAAGTCGCGCCGATATAAATATAAATATGGAGCGCACATGAGCGAGCGTTCTTCCGAACCCACACGCGTCCTACCTGCACGCATCGAAGCTTCACGCGCGGAGTTGTCGCGCCGCAAAGTAATCACAACCGGTATTGCGGCCGCGGCAGGCGCATTGGGCTTAGGTGTCGCCGCGCGCCTTGCCCAAAGATATGGCCTTGTCCCGCCCGACCACGGCGGAATCTACGGCCTCGGCGAAACTCTTACCTATGCTTCGCAGCGATTGCTCACCCGGCATTCGTTAGCCCGTGAGTTTTCTCGCAGCCAGATTTCCCAGCCACCGTTCCCGAACGAAACCCCGCCTTTCAGTGAAGAGTTCAAGCGCCTTCAATCCGGACAATTTGCTGACTGGCGGCTCTCCGTCAACGGTCTGATCGCACGGCCGGGCTCGTTTTCCCTCGACCAGCTTAAGAGTTATCCCTCGCGCAGCCAAATCACTATGGTGCAGTGTGAAGAGGGCTGGTCATATATCGCCGAGTGGATCGGCGTGCCCCTCTCCCGTGTTCTGGAAATCGTGGGAGTTCAGCCGCAAGCTCGATACATAGTCTATTTCTCGATTGATCCCGATTGGTGGGAGAGTATCGATATGGCCGACGCCTTGCATCCCCAGACTTTCCTGACCTACGGAATGAATGGCGGCGAGTTGCCGGTGGGCAACGGCGGGCCGCTGCGCCTGCGGGTCGCGCGGCAGCTTGGTTATAAGAGCGTGAAGTACATCACTCATCTGACGGTAACCGACAGTCTCAAAGGTTTCGGGAAGGGGCTCGGCTCCGCGTCTCCGGAAGGAGGCTACGCCTGGTACGCCGGTATCTGAATGCCAAAACCGTCGAAGAGATAGGGATTTTGACTTCTCACTGAGCGAAAAAATATCTTAGCGGCACGCCTTGCGTTCTCTTGTAACCCAATGTGACTCTTAGGCATCTACTGGCGAGAACCAGAAAAACCGCTTAAGATGTCCTCTTCTCTGTTCCCGACGCAAACTGGCACGGCATTATTGAGTGCGAGGTTCACCATGACGACGAACGCAAACCTTACGCAGAATTTAGCCCACCAACTCCGCGCGGCAAATGGACTGGCAATAGTTCGTGTCACTATCGGCGCAATGCTGGTGTGGGTCTTCTTCGAAAATAAAGGAAAGGGGTTCTACACTCCGGCAGGCTACGCGGGCCTGATCAACTTTTACATAAAGTCGAGTCATTCGCCAGCCGCGTGGAAGGCGGTCATGGGTTTGGCAGCGAGTCACGCGGCAATGGCGGCTCCGATGCAGGCTGTGACTGAGATCGGTCTCGGGATTCTTCTGGTCATCGGTCTGCTGACGCGCCCAGCTGCGTTTGTGGCGTTTCTTTACCTGGGTAGCCTTTGGATCTCGGAGTGGGGCACGTCGTGGATTTGGGAGCTGCTGGTTCCGGTGATGGCGTCGCTTGCGCTGGCGGTGGGGCGGGCCGGTCGGGCGTGGGGCGTCGATGCCTTGTTGGCGCAGCGCTCGCCGTCCTCCCCATGGTGGTGACCTGAGCGTGATTTCGTGAATCAGGATCAAGTGCGCGTGTCGGTCATCATTCCTACACACAACGAAGCGCAATCGATCGGGCGCGTCCTGGCCGATCTCCCAGCCGGCATTGTCACTGAGGTCCTGGTTGTCGATAGCAATTCAACCGACGGGACGCCGGAGATCGCTGCGAAGATGGGAGCCCGCGTGCTCCACGAGCCTCGCCGGGGATACGGTCGCGCCTGTTTGACCGGGCTCTCGAATGCGAGCGCGCCCGATATCGTCGTCTTCCTCGACGGCGATTACAGCGACCGGCCGGCTGAACTGCCGCTTCTGCTGGCGCCTATTATTGACGGCCATGCCGATATCACACTGGGATCGCGCCTCGGCGAGCAGAGCATTCGCGGGGCGTTGCCTTGGCATTCTGCGTTTGGCAACCGCCTGGCGGCGACAATGATCAGGCTTTTGTACGGTCTACGGATAAGCGATCTCGGACCGTTCCGTGCCGGGCAAGCCGATGTCCTTCGCCAGCTTGAGTTGCAAGAGGAGACGTACGGCTGGGCGGTTGAAATAATTCTGAAGGCAACGCTCGGCGGATTTCGCATCGTCGAGGTGCCGGTGAGCTATTACCCGCGCATTGGGAAATCGAAGATCAGCGGCACACTAAAAGGCACTATTGGGGCAGCTTGGTTCATCATCTCTCTCATCGTGCGTTATTATTTTCGGCATCGAAGAGCTGGAATGCCGCGGCCGGCCTGAGTCTTGCGTACCACTCTTTTATGGAATCCTCGAACGGAAATATAAGCCATCCGCCTGACAGCAGCTGCACGCTGGTTGTCATGGCAAAAGCCCCCAGACTTGGCGGGGTGAAGACCCGTTTAGCGCACAGACTTCCATTGGAAGCGGTCACCGAGCTTTATTGCTGCCTCCTGGACGACACCTTGGTATTAGCACGATCGCTGGAAAATGTGGACGTTGCCATCATGTGCCCCGCTTCGGATATCGACGAACTAACACATTTTACCCACGGTGAGGTGCCTGTCGTAGGACAGAAAGGAGAGGGCCTTGCGGCCGGTCTCACCTCGGTGTTTGCCCACTTCGCAGCGCCTGGCCAGCGACGCGTGGTTGCTTTCAACAGCGATAGCCCTCATCTGCCGGCCTCGGTTCTTGTAACCGCCTTTGAGCAGCTCACCAGGCACGACGTGGTTGTGGGTCCAACGGATGATGGCGGTTATTATCTCGTCGGTGCCAAGACTGCCCATCCAGCGCTTTTCGATGGCAATGTCATGAGCACTCAGAGCGCACTGGAAGCCCTGCTGGCCCGCGCTAGCGGACTGCACCTCTCGGTTGCCCCCATGGATCCCTTCTATGACATCGATGTGGAAAACGATTTGGATCGGTTGGCCGCCGATCTGCCGCTTGCTCCTGCCAGGGCACCACGAACGGCGGCCTGGCTAGAACAGTGGGCGCAGGCCTCGACACGGTTACGCGTTGCTAAGGAAGAATTGTGAGGCTCACGCCATCGGGGAGGGTTTATGGGTTCGGTGTCATAATTCTTATAGCGTTAACCCTCTGCTCCCGCAAGCTCAGCGGCCGGGGCGAACCGTCATTCCTAATCTTTCTTGGAATTGCCGGAATCGCGTATCTCCTTGCCATGCGTGAATTCTTCGCGAGGCCGAGATTTCCGCGCGGTGTCATCCTCGTCGGGCTGGCGCTGGCTGCCCTGTGGCATCTTCCATTTTTACTGACATTGCCCGGTTCCGATGATGACATTCATCGCTATCTTTGGGATGGCCGCGTGCAGCGGCTCGGCTATAACCCTTATATTGCCGTTCCCAGCGACCCTGCCCTGGCTGAGCTGCACACACCCGAGACGCGGACGCTGAACCATCCAGAGTTAGCCACTCCTTATCCGGCGGGCGCAGAACTTTTCTTCCGCGGGATAACCGCGATTCATGAATCCATTTTTACGCTGAAAGTGGCATTCGTAGTTTGCGATTTCGCGATTGTTCTGCTTTTGCTCGATATCTTTCGCAGCACTGGGCAAGGAGCACACTGGGTTCTGGCTTTTGCCTGGAATCCCCTGCTGGCAACGGAAGTGGCGGGAAGCGGTCACATCGATATCGTCGGCGCGGCGCTTTTGCTAGTGTCCATGGCAGCGCTGGGGCGACGATGGCGTGCGCTTGCAGCCCTGGCATTCGGGCTGGCTGTTGCAGTCAAATTGCTGCCGATCGTACTTCTGCCACTCTACTGGAAGCGGCTTCGCATACGCGACGGCGCTCTGGCGGCAGTTGTGGTCGGACTTATGTACGTACCTTTCCTCAACCAGGGTCGGATTCCGCTCGGCTCACTGGGCACTTACATGCGAAGTTTCTGGTTTAACGATCCGATATTTGCAACGCTCGCACGCGTGGCGCCCCCCCAGGTAGCAGTCGGCATAGCAGGGCTCGTCGGCTTTCTTACCGCAATCTGGGTGAGACGCAAGGCCTCGGCATTTTCTCCCGATGCATTTGCCTGGCCCATGGCGGCGTCGCTTCTTTGTGCACCGGTCGTATATCCGTGGTACTTGCTCTGGCTGCTGCCTTTTATGCGGTCGGCCTCGACCGTGCCGCTCCTCATCTGGACGGTCAGCATCATCCCCACTTACTACGTCTGGCATTTGCGCGCGCTCGGCCGTCCGTGGCTGCTTCCTGACTGGATTATGCTGCTGGAATACGGATCTGTCGGGATGGCCGCTGCCATTATGCTCTTACCCCGAATCACACGATCAGCCGAGAGCGCTTCCCAGCCCTTCGACAGCTAATACCAAGGTATCGCCAATACCATCGTCCAATTGTTTCACTTTTCCACTTCTGTTTTGATTCCGCTGGTGCGTCCGAATCCATCGCGCAGGCCCGAAGCAGTGCCGCGCAACCAGGCGCCGGGAAGGTAGCTGAAAGCGGTGTTCTGGGGGAGATGGCCACTAAGGCGTCTAGAAATGCCTGGTTTCAATCGTCGTCAGTCTGACGCAGCTGCGGCCGGAACCGTGGCTGCATCGGACTCTCTTTGCACGTTACAAAAATTACTAAGAGGAGCACAACATGACCCAACCAGTCTCTACACAGGAAGGCAGCAAGCGGACCGCTGACAAGGGTGCAATTCGTCCGTTTCATGTGAATGCACCGGAAACCGAATTGACCGAATTACGCAGGCGCATCAAGGCGACAAAATGGCCGGAACGAGAAACAGTAGCGGATGCGACGCAAGGCGTGCAGTTGGCGACAATGGAGGCGCTCGCACGCTATTGGGGAACAGACTACGATTGGCGCAAGATCGAAGCAAAACTGAACGCCCTGCCGCAGTTCATCACCGAAATCGATGGGCTGGACATTCATTTCATTCACGTTCGTTCAAAACACGAAAATGCGCTGCCGCTCATCGTTACGCACGGTTGGCCCGGCTCCATCATCGAACAGATGAAGATCATCGATCCACTGACCAATCCCACGGCGCATGGCGGCAGCGCATTCGATGCTTTCGATGTTGTGATCCCGTCAATGCCGGGCTACGGATACTCGGGCAAACCGACCACCACCGGTTGGGATGTTGCCCACATCGCGCGCGCCTGGGTGGTGTTGATGAAGCGCCTTGGATACACGCAATTCGTGGCGCAAGGCGGCGATTGGGGCGCAGTCATCGTCGATAAAATGGGCGTGGATGCGCCTCCGGAACTGCTCGGCATTCACAGCAACATGCCTGGCATCTTTCCAGCCGAAATTGACAAGGCGGCTGCTTCCGGGGCGCCGGCGCCTGCGGACCTGTCAGCCGATGAGAAGATCGCTTACGAGCGTTTGCAGTTCGTCTATCAAAAGGGCATAGCCTACGGATACCAGATGGGGCTGCGGCCTCAGACGCTTTACGGAATCGCAGATTCGCCGGTCGGCCTGGCGGCTTACTTCCTCGATCATGACGCGCGCAGCTACGAGTTGATTACCCGCGTCTTTGAGGGGAAATCCGAAGGCCTCACGCGTGACGATGTTCTCGACAACATCACCGTTGCGTGGTTGACGAATACGTTCATGTCCGGCGCGCGCCTCTATTGGGAGTATTTTGGCTATGGCGGGTATTTCAATGCCAAAGGCGTCAACATCCCAGTTGCCGTGAGCGTCTTCCCTGACGAACTCTATCCTGCCCCACGAAGCTGGACCGAGCAGGCGTATCCCAAGCTTATTCATTACAATAGGCTCCCGAAAGGCGGCCACTTCGCGGCATTTGAGCAGCCTCAACTTCTTTCAGAGGAGATTCGCGTCGGCTTCCGATCATTGCGGCCAGCCGTGGCGAAGTCGGATGCGCCTCTAGCCAAAGCTAGCTGACTGTTTACAAGGCAGCAGGAGAGCTTCGATAGTCGAAGCTCTCCTGTTTCGACTCGGTCGCACGGTCGGTCGCAAAAGGACAGAAAACAGAAAATTGATTTCGATTTAGGTCAAAATAATTTAGATAGCTAATGGAGGGATTATGTACGCCGCAACCGCCACCTCTTCGATCCAGCGTGCGCCGGAACTTCTCGGCCAGACGGTTGTCGTGATCGGCGGTAGTGCCGGCATCGGGATCGAAACTGCCCGACGAGCAAGCGCCGAGGGAGCCAGAGTGATCCTCACTGGCCGAAATCCCGAGCGCCTGCAGCGTGCCGCGCACGAATTGAATGCGCTAAGCGTGGCGGCGTTCGATGCCACCGACTTTAGGCTTCTCGAGAGCTTCTTCGACGATCTGCCGACAGCGGTGGACCACGTGTTGGTAACCGGTCCCGGTCCCTACTACGCACCGCTGGCCGAGCTTGATTTCGACAAGGCGCGCCGCGACATCGAGGCTCACCTGTTGCTCCCGTTACAGGTAGCTCGGAACGCCAGAAATAAGGTTCGACCGGGAGGGACTTTACTCTTCATGGGAGGCACCGGCGGCCGCGGCACCACGAAAGGATTTGCCCTTATCTCGGCCCTCACCGCCGCGCTTCCGGCCCTGACGAAGAGTTTAGCGCTCGAGATCGCGCCGGTGAGAGTCAACCTCATCGCTGCCGGTTTTGTGGACACACCGTTGTCGGCAGAATTGCTCGGCGATCAACTCGAAAACCGACGCAAGCAGCTGCGTGATACGCTTCCCATCCGGCGCGTTGTCGGACCAGAGGACGTGGCTGCGCTCGCCGTACACATCATGACCAACACAGCCCTCACCGGAGCGACTTACGATATCGATGGCGGCCAGCAACTCGTCGCCCACTGACCGAAAGGAGAACTCATGTCTACGATCTATCTCCATATGACGACTACCTTGACGCCGGAGCAGTACATCGCCGGGCTCACCGACTTCGGGCCTGGCCGGGCGAAGCTCTTCGGCAACAGCGCCGACGAGAACCTCAAGGTGCATCACCGCAGCCAGTCGAATGCCGACGTCACTGAAGGATCGAGCGGCATCTGGGAACGCCTGCACTACGACTGGTCCGATCCTAACCACGTCGTCCTCACGACGACCGACTCCAACACCTGGGGAGGCGCGTCCGGCCACACCTACAACTTTAAGCGTAATCCCAACGGCACGACCGACATTGACGTGGTCGTCGTACGCGAAGGCAAGAACCTCAAGGGATGGCTGCTCGGCTTCGTCGTCGGAACCATCGGCAAGGGCGTTTTGGAGAAGGCGTTTAAAAACTCCGTCAACGCCATCGAAGCGCGGAACCGCGAGGCACAAGAGAAGGGCGCAGCGTGAGTGGTTTTGAACGGGGCACCTCGGGGAGTAGTTTCGCGGGGGAAGCCCGAATAAAGAGGAGAAGCGATCGGGTTGTCCCGACGTTCGTTGAGATGCCCTCGCGATCGTAGCGCTCGTTCAGGAACAAGGAGGACCAATTATGAAACGGATCGTTTTCCGATTAGTTGCAGCGGCAACGTTGGCCGGTATCGTCGCCTTCACGGCCCCTGCATCCGGGTACGCCGATGAGGAGGCCTCCCCGATCTACGGCGTCACAATTCCGGACGGATACCGCGATTGGAAACTGATCGCCATGGCCCAACTTCTGGTACCAGGCAAGACCGACCGGTTGCGCGCTCAATTCGGCAACGACATAGCGATCAAGGCCTTCAAGGAGGGGAGAGTCCCGTTCCCGGACGGTACCATCATTGCGGCGATTCACTGGACTCGTGTGCCGTCTGGAGTCAACAACAAAGTGCTGGCTGGCACCTTCCCCGGGGCTCAATCTTTCGTTGTCGGGTCGGAAGTGAATGTTCAGTTTATGGTGAAGGACTTAAAGAAGTACGCCGCCACGGGCGGCTGGGGATTCGGCGACTTTAAGGATGGAAAACCGGGCAACAAAGCGCTGCACGAGGCCTGCTTCGCCTGCCACGTGCCCGCCAAAGATCGCGACTACGTCTTCACCCATTACGCACCCTAATTCCCGGCATCTGTATCCGGAAGCCTTTGCGCGTCATCCAAGTCAACATCGTTCCAAATTCAACGAGGAGCAAACTCCATGACTAGTGCGAGCCGTATAACCATCAAATCTCTGTTGGCTTTTGCAGTGCTGGTCCTTGCTTCAACCTCCTGGGCGCAGACGCGCCCGCCGATTCTCGAACAGATTGCCAAGACCTATGGCCTGGATTCGTATGGGCAAATCGAAGCGATCCGCTACACCTGGAACGGGGAAGTCACCGGGCTCTTCAAAGCCTCCCGTGCCTGGGAGTGGGAGCCGAAGACCGGCAAGGTCACTTTTGAAGGAAAGGATAAAGACGGCAAGCCGGTGAAGGTTACCTACATGCGCTCCGCGATCAACGACGACACGAAGAAGCAAACTGATGCCGGTTTCACCAACGACAATTATTGGCTCCTGTTCCCGTTACATGCTTACTGGGACACCAGCGCCACTGTGACCGATGAAGGTATGAAGAAACTGCCGGCGGGAGCCGGGTCAGCGACGCTGGTCTCGGTGAAGTATGGATCAGAACTCGGCGGTTACACCCCGGGCGACACTTGGAACCTTTACGTTGGCAAAGACAACCGCGTCGAGTACCTTGTGTTCCAGCATGGCGGGGACAGAAAGCCGAGCCTGGTCAAAGCGACCTGGACAGGCTACAAAAAGGCAGGTCCGCTGCTGATCTCAACCGAGCACCGCGGCACTGCCGATGGCAAGCCACTGCACATATTCCTTTCCGATGTTGCCGTCAAGGTAACGGGCTCGGATACCTGGATGAAAGCGCAGTAAAATCGCCGATGTCAGAGTAGCGCCGGCATCGTTGGCGGCTGTCCCGGGGGCGTTCTGTTCCTCGCCCTCGGCTCGGCGGGCATGATGGTCGTCCATTCCGCTTTGCTTATGGCGGGCTCCCACTGCTGGGAGCGGCGCTATGGTCCATTCGAGCAATAACGACTGTAGTGCAGGAACTGCCCAGCTTGGGCAGATCGCGGGAGGCAGCCATGCGGATCGGCAGAACCGGCCGTTCCCCGCGAATGATCGGGCAATAACAGTCAGGTTCTAACAGCGCGCCCTGGAGGCGTCGGCGTCCGGCACAGCCGCCATGGCATGATTCTCGAAACTCGCAGGGCTGGCAAGCTTCGGGAAGGGTGCGGGATTGTTCGAACGGGGCGGAGCCTAGAATGTCGAGCCCCATCGTGATCAGATCCGAAAGCGGCTCCCCGGCTCCTGGCCAATAAACGCAGGGCTGCGTGGTGCCGCGAGGCGTAACTCTCACTGTGCTTACGCCGCATCCTCCGGGCAGCGGCGGCAGGCCCGCCATCGCTCGCACCAGCGGCTCGCCAACGGCAATCACCTCCGTTTCCGCAAAGAGCCGCCTGAACCCCTCCCAATACTCTTCATAGGACAACGCATAGACGTCGGATCGCACCGCCTGGTACACGTTCACGCGCAAGGGAGCACAAAATTTTTTTGCGACTCGCGCGACCTCCGCCAGACGCAGATAGTTCGCCTTCATCATCACCGCGATGATGGTTACAGGCACGTCGAGCCTTACGCAACGCACCGCCTGCTGCTCGATCAGTTTCCAATTGCCAGGGCCGCGCTGTGCATCCTGCTCGGCTTGGGTCGGATAATCGAGAGAAAACTCTATGTCATGAAAGGCGCGCAGTTCGTCATCTTGCAAAACCGCAACGCTGTGACCATTGGACGTCATGGTGAGTTTGATGGGTTGGGTTCGCAAGTAATCGAGAATTGCCCTAAAGTCTGGATGCATGCCATTCTCGCCCGTGCCCAGGTTCACCGCACCCACAGGCAGTCGTTCCACGACGCGCTTTACTTGATCCAGCGACAAGCGATCCGTGCGAGCAGGATCCCGATAGCAGAAAGCGCAGGAAAGATTGCACTCGTTGGTGAGCCCGAGCCCAAGCGAGATCGTGGCGCCGGACGCGCTACGGGCAGATGGGATCGAGGAAGTTTCGCTCGCGACCTTATTCATGGGATCATTCTCCCTCCACCATCAAGCCAAACGAGCGAAGCATTGTGTGTAGCGGGCGACCGCGGCATATTCAGGCTGGCTGCCCAGTTTGCGCTCCAGTTCAAGAATGCGCCCGTACTCGGCGCTGCGAGAAATCCTCGGCGGTAAGTAGTCGGCGAGAACGCGCACACCCCGCTCGGCAATCGGCTTCAGCGACGCCGCTTTCAACATGGCTTGCAGGCCATCTGAGTTAAATAGTCGCACCCTGCCTCCGAACAAGGACTCCTGCCCCCACTCCGCCGTGAGGTTATTCTCCGCAACCACTAAATCGCCTTCCTTGATAGCGGCCTTAAACACTTCGCCGGCCCGGTTCCGCACCAGAACTGAAAGTATCGCGGACGAATCCCGCAAGGCGCGCGAGCGCGCGCCGCAATACAGCGATGGGATCGTCAAGATACTCCAGCACGTTATGGCACAAAATTACATCGAACGATGCGGTGGAAAACAGATTTTCCAACCGAATAGCGTCCCCAAGTTGCACCACGACCTTGTCCTTAACCCCTGCATCCTGTGCTGTCCGTTTCGCAATCTCCAGCATCGCCGGAGACAAATCCAGCAGCGCAACTTGCATTCCCATCCGCGCCAGGCGAACGGCCGTCGCTCCTGTGCCGCATCCGACGTCAAGAGCACACAGCGGCCTCTCGGCCCGGGACCGGGGAATAAAATCCTCCAAGTTTCCAAAGGCCAAGTCGGAGCGCACCCGGCCCTCGGGCGTCTCAAGGTAAGCGGCATACTTCTCCGCGTGGCGCTGGACGCGTTCGCTTTCGTTCGTAGCGGCAATCTTCATGCGACAGTCATTTCCTATGACTCACCACGCGACATGCAAGCGCAGCACGGCGTAGCTCCTCATCAAAGGCTAAGGCCACATCGCCCAGCACAACACTTGCAGAAGGCCGCAAAGCGGAAGTGTCTCACATTTAACTTACTGGAGGGGAATCTCCCGAACCCAGGAATAAATTCGAGACCCCTTAGGAAGAATTCAGGATTTGCTCGGATTTGATCCGTCACAGGTCCAACAACTTTTTAAGCTGCGGGTCGACTACGGCCAGCTTGATTGCTTCCCGCACCGCCCAGTCGACATTCAGTTCTTGGAGCAGGACATTGGCACGATCGCCTAACCTGTTCTTCACCGACTCGCGTATATCGCCCGGGACATCCTTGACCAGTAAGCCGTCCAGGTCATGGTTGATCGAGTGTATTGGCTTGGGGAGGTAATTGATAGTTGGCAAGTTATTTTTCGTGCCCAGAACGCCGCTTTGATTTTGGAGGAAGTCGCGCGCTTTAGTCCGGCCAGTGTCGTAATCGTGATCTCGGTACTCCTGTTCGAAAAAACCCACAAACGACTCCAGTTGCGAGCCCGCCAATTCGGCGGGCGTGGCCGTGATGCCGTAAATCACCATCTCGTCCCGTTCGCCGAGATCTGCTGCAGTTTCCAGGGTGAGAATGGAGTCGATCCAGGTATTGGCGACATCCTCTCCTTTAGACGTTTTTAGATCGCCATATTCCTTGCTGAATTGTTTTTCCAGGCGCAGTCGCGCTTCGTCTATAGTTTCTGCGCCCTGCGGCCTCCCCGCGAAGAGCAACGGTAGCAGACTAGCTGCCGCATCCTTCAGCACTGCGGGCTGAACCTTATTCCCCTCGATGACATTCTTTAGCCCGACCGCTCTTTGATTGAAGAGATCGATGCTTTGGTTTACTTGCTCTGCTTGAATCCAGTCCTGAAATTCGGCTTGACCGTAAACCGCATTGACCAACCTTAAAGCTGTGGCTTTGAAGTTGGCACTGCTTTCGTTGAAGTCAGAGTGCGCGATTGATGCTTTTACATGCGGAGCGATGAACAGGTAAAAGCGAGAATCGTTATCTATGTGTTGATCGATCTCGTCGACAAGATTTTTGGCCAATCCCAGCGGCTCATTCTGAAATACTCCCCCGTCCGTGTAAGCAAATGTCTCGAAAGGCAAGGTAAATACGACGTTGGGCGAGTCGTATTCGCTCTTATGTCGCACCAGATCTTTTACTCTGAAGGCAAAAGGAAAGGCCCCACACGAGACAGCGGCATTGCGCAAAGGTTCCCAAAACTCGAGTGCGTCCGAAGTGGCATCCACTTTGGCGCGTAGCTGATCCTCAAAACGTGTGTAGGTGAAAGTTCCAGTGGGCTTGACCGGGTAGCAGTAATCGACTCCATTCAGGTTTGACAAAGCCAGACCAAAACCGATGGCACTCGCCGCCGCGGGATGCCGGACCGGGGTCGGAGGAATATGGGTAGAATACCGCTGGCTCAAATACTTAGCAGAAAGAGTCTCTACCAGATCCGACGAGAGCAGCGAATGCGAGGGATCTTCTCCATGTTGCAGCGCAAGCAGTCCTTTAATATCGATATCCTGCACCCAGGCCCGATAGAGCGCATTGTTGTAAGGATCGGTCAGAGAATCGGCTTCGAACATGAGCTTTTGGGCTAGCACGGTCGCGCTCATCCCGCCCGCGGACGCTCCGGTGAGAACATCCACCAGAATCTTTTGGTCGTCTGCGAGACCGGCATTGTGTTGCGCGAGCGCATCGAGAACCTCGTAAAGAACGCCAGCCTCATACGAACCCAGGGAGACGGCTCCTGCCACGGTTATTGCAAGTCTGATCGCCATGTTATTTCCCTCTCAACGCACCTTTCGTCCGTTTACCCGCGTGGCCGTCGAAGGATCGTTGCGATTGGCGCGCCAGGAAGGATGATGAAAGTGGATTACAAAATCACCGTTATACGAGACCACCGCATCATCGAAAGTCAGCCGGCCGATGCGGCGCCAGTTGTTGAAGGTGCGTCTCAGCCAGAATGCTGGACCGCGCGTGGAACCCTCGTCAGTTACTTCGATATCAAAAGCGAGCGTGCGTTTCGGCAGAGAGTCTCCGCGGTCGAATATGTGCGCTATGACTTCCTCACGAAAGTCCAATCCTGCGCCCTCGATCCTGGGCTGCTCTGGCGACACCAGGAGGCGCATAAATTCGGGGCTGCGCGTGGGCTCTGTCTGCGCCTTGCCGAGTTCGGCGATTTCGTAGAGTTGCCGATTCGAAGGCTCCCGATCTACTGACTGAAAGACGGCGCCGGTAACCAGCAAAATCGGCACTCCACTGCCCCGACGCCAGGCATGGACGTCGGGGGCGTTGCGCAACTCGGCGTCATTTATGTAATCCGTGCTTTCCCCCGCAATGTCCTGCTGCGTAATGAAGCTTGCCGTCTGAAGAGGTTCCTTATGCTCCGGATCGGTTGTGGGAAATAGTTTGCCGACCATGGCTAACGAACGCCTATGTCCTCGACGCGTCTCGGTGCAACAGGTGGAATAACGCGCGACGACTAAGGCTTTGCTTCCGCGGTGAAAATATCCTGAATAGTCTGTTTCTTCTATGATTTCCCAGCGACCCGTTAGACATACTCCATTGGGATGAAGTAAACGCCGAAAACCTTTTCCGTCGGAACCCCAACGCAAATCCGCATGAGAATCGACAGCCCTTTCGGTGGCCTGACGAAAGAAATAATGCTTGCCCGACAGAATGCCTCGCAATACGCTCAGCAGGGTAACCTCATAGACCGGCAAGCCAATCTGAACATCGCGCGGCCCGCCTCCCGTATACGGGTTAGCCCAAATCGCCTCGCGCACCTCGGAGAAGCGCGATCCCGCGTAAGCGCGGTCCGCGTCCGTGACTTCTTCCGTTCCAAAGTGCTGCGATTCCATCGCTCCACCCGCAAACGATTAAATTCTCCGGCTCCCACCAGGGGTTACATCACTGCGGCCGAGATCATCGAAGAAGTTTCGGAAAGATGCACTGTAGCTCTGCTTCTGTGCGTTCCACACCGTCTTCAGCGTCTCCTGCGCGGCCCAGTATTCGAACAAGGTCTTCCAGCCCTCGTTGGCAGGATGATCCCATGCATCCGCACTGTGAAAGCTCAGGTCAAAGAAGACATTTTCCATGAACTGGAGCAAATCAAGGTAAAAGAAGAACGCTTGCCGCTTCCCCTCATCCGCGCGCGCCGCGTCGGGAAAATCTTTGATGATGCCCGCGTCAAGGGTCTGTAATTCCGGAGATTTCGCTAACACTCGCATTAAGCTCGCATAAGCTTCAGCGTGATGAACGAAAGACGCGGACGACGCAGGCGGTGCCACTTCCCAGCGCACTGAGAGGCGTAAGAATAACTCCTCCAGGTCTTGCTGTTCGTCACGATCGATCACAGAACGCAGAATGTGCAGGCCAAGGCGGCGATAGCTCTCGAACTCCGACTCGGAAAAAAATTGATTCAGCGTAGACTGCTGGGGAAACTGCGGAGCGCTGCGATAATACTGCTGAACGTCGGCCGGTTCATCGCCGGTAAGGCTGGCCTTGACGTATAAAAGCCAGCCCGGGGGTGAGTCGGGCTCAGGATAGTGAATTCGACCAACGACGCAATGAGCATGGCTTGGTCCACCTTTTGGCCGAATGGGCGTGGGATCGATTTCGATCTCCACTCCGAAATCGGCGCGGCACTTTCGCACTGCGCCGCCCAGCGAACCGAATTTGTAGTCGGGGTCTTCCTCGGCATCTACTGCGATCACGAAGTGAGAACGCCGGCGCACCAGTTCATAAAGTCCGAGATTCTCAAAGTTTCCACCGTCCGAGAGATTCAGATATTTCGAGCGTTCGTCCGAAAACCCAAAGAGCTCGCGGATGAGCCACCACAGCGCGAAGAGTGGACCGGGGCGCCGGTAAGCCGTCAAGTTGCGGGGATTACCAATCCACCATCCCAACCGCACATTAAACAAAGTCAGAAGAAACGCAGTCTGAGGCGCAGTGTGGAATCCGCCATTAGGATTCAGCGCGGCTCCGGAAATGCCCATCGCGGTGCCAATGTGAACCCCTCCACCGAGAATTTCGTGACTTGGAACATAACCTTTTTCGGAGAGCTCCTTAGCTGACTTATTGGCCTTGGAAGGAGGAGGTATGAAACCTGAGAAGCGCGGTGTGAACATCCACGGGACCGCTTTGCGTTCCTGCGTGGCCAGCTCGGAACCCTCAGTCACCGTGAGAGTGGCGTTGAGAATCGGGTATGGCGCTCGGATCTCAGGCGGGCCTACACATTTCAGGCTGTCCAAAAGTACGTCATCCTTAGGATCGAAGCCAGTAAACGGATCGGGTCTGCGATCAGCACCCGCGCTGGCACCCATATAGCAACGCACCAGCCGATTCTTATAGAAATGGTGCAGCGAGAATTCGTTGATATCCAGGCGCAGGGAGAGCACGACAAAAATGGCGACGGCAGTCGCGAAAACCGCTAATGGGAATTTGAAGGAATCTGGCGACTTTGGGAACGAATGCCAATAACTACCGACGAACCTACCCAGGTATGAACCAGGCTCGCGCCAGAGAGTATGTCGGAGCAACACTTGCACGGCCGAAGCGATCAATACCAGAAAGCCTGCAATCGCAATAAACGGACCATAGCGCGCCACATAGTCAATCACGACGCTGTGACTGGGCGCACCTTCCTCCACTCCTTTCGTCTTCACGCTCTTGCCCGCCAAAACACTCATCAGAGTGCTGAGTACCCACGCTCCAGCTGCGGAGACTAGGCCAGTCCCGCTGTTCAACCACAACTTCGCCAACCCAAAAGGCGCGAAGACGGCGACTGCAAATAATCCTGCCCATATCGCAGCGACCGACAGAGTCAGAGCTCCGGAACGAGCCAACCATTCCCGAGTAGAGTCTGGAAAGTCGCGCCCCATCAGCCCGATTTGCAGGGCAATCCCTAGATGCAAGACCAGCAGATAGAGTGGCGGCCCCACTGTAATGGTGTATTCCGAGCGATGCATCGAAATCAGTTTGTGGGAACCGAGGTGAATGCTCACCGCGATGAAGAGCGCCCACATGAACAGCGCGCTGACCAGCGGCATCCACATCAAGTGGAGCCAAGCAACCCATTTCGGCCAGCGGCTGCTTCGTCGAAAACACTGAACAAAACCGCCGCGCCACTGCAGAAGAGTGAGAAGCGCCCATAGGATCAGCCCGAGCAATCCCCAGGGAAATAGAACTAATTTCACGCGATCCAGAAAAGCGACCTTGCCGCTATCAAATAAAGCCGAGTGCAAAGACTCTGTGGCTTGCGGCCATGAAATCAGTGCGACCAGAAGACACAGAACCCCGCACGCCAGGGGCAAGACTACAAAATTGCTTACCGACTCCGTCCCTTTGCCGGGACTATCGGCTTTTTCCTGTGACGGGGAGAACTCGCGTTTGGTAATCTTCCGGAGGGTTTGACCAATCCACACAACTGCAAATGCTCCCAGCAGACCGGCGCTTGCAATCGCTGCCCTCGAAAAGCAGAGGTTATCGAACCTAGCCAGGGCATAGATTCCAGATCCAGGCAAAGACAGCAACAGAAACAGCGCAGCAAAAGCAGCTACGATAATCGTCTGGTTCAGTAAGGTATTTCGCAGCCAGATAACCGGGATGACAATGGCATCGAGCGACAGCCCGACCCGAGGCGCGAGATAGTTGCTGTACTTGCGCAGGAAGAAAATCGGATCGTCGCTGGGGTCCGCGGGAACATCTCGTGTGAGTTTTTCATAACCATGGGCAGGGTCGCGATGAAGAATCCCTTGCAGCCACGATCCGATGTAGCCTCCGCCGGAAACTGTGGAAAGATAATCGACAACAGGCAGCAGCCCTTTCTCGGTGAGCCCTTGCAGCACGCCGAGTGCGAAAGTGGCGCTGCGAATTCCGCCGCCCGATAAGCAAATTCCGAAGAGTTTCTTACAGTGACATTCGTCTTCCCACGGTCCATTCAGCGGGCCAGGGGCTTCGCCCCGGCGCTCGGAGATATCCTTGAGTTCAGCAAGGACCACCTCCTCGATGCCCACGGCATTCGGGTTCGGTTTCACGAGTGCAACCTTTGAGCATCCTCGGAAATAACGTCGAAGGCTTTTTCGCTGATCATGTATACGGCGGAAACGATGAAGTAACCTGGAATTCGCGGAAACACTGAGGCATCCACTACCCGCAATCCCTCGGTCTTGCGCACGCGGAAACGGCTATCCAGGACGGCAAGCGGATCGTCATCGGCTCCAATTTTGTTGGTGCACGAAGCGTGATGCCCCCAAGCCTCGTTTTGAATGAATGTTCGCAACTTCTCCGGCGTGTCGACGAGTTTTCCCGGCCACTCCTCCTCTTCAAGGAGACTTCCGAGATGTTGATTCATGTCGCGCACGAACTCCACTCCCTTCACAACTGCTTCCAAATCTTCTTGTCGAGCGTCATTCCCCTCCCCGAAATAATGGAAGTCAATCTCCGGCATGTCGCGAGGATCGCTCGAACGCACAGTCACACGTCCGGCTGTATTGTTCGTGTGCGCTTTAAGAACGGCCCAGGTAAAACGATCGCGGTATCGCTCAGACTGCGCGGAGTATCCCGGCACATAGCCCTTGAAGGTCGCCGGGAGTCCGAAGATGTAGAGGTCGGGCTCGATCTTGTCTTTGGTTGAACGCTTGATTATCCCAACCAGCGTGCCGTTCGAGGCATACAATCCCTTGCCTTGCTCCCATTCCGCGAAGAACGGATCAGCGGGACCGTTCTCGGCGGGAGGCGCGAAGTTTGCGCCCTGCAACAGCGTGAACGGACGGCGCAGCCTGGAGACCACACCGACTTCATAGCGATCCTGCAGGTTTTCGCCGACTCCGGGAAGATCCGCGACGACGGGGATGCCGAATTTCTCCAAATGCGCTCGCGGTCCAACGCCAGAAAGCATCAGAAGCTGTGGGCTGTTAAAGGCGCCTGCCGCTAGAATCACCTCGCGCTTCGCACGGACTTGCTGCTGTGGTCCCGCAGCATTCCGACCGTTTGCCTGGGGATCGGCTTTGTACAAATGGCGTCCCTCCAGGAATTCCACACCGACGGCTCGCTTCCCCTCGAATAAAACTCGCGTCGTTAGCGCTCCCAGCTGGATGGTCAGATTTTCGGGATACTCTTGCTTCGTCCGCAACAAATACTCTCGTGGCCCATTTCTTTTGCCGTCGGCTACCGCCAGCGGAGTGAAGCAAAGGCCTTCAGGACTCTCGGCGCAATTGCGCGCATCGTTTGGGTCCAGCCGCGTCTCTACCCTCAAAACAGCATCTCCCACATGATCGCGAAGTACTTCAAGAACTCCATTCAAAAGCAGGTCGATCACTTCGCGATCGGTAAGCGCCAGGCGAGGATCGGCCTCACTGGTCGAAAGCCACCCCTTGAATCCGTGACCGTGATGCCAGTCTCGCCAATCTTCGCGGCCTTCGAAAAATTCGGTGATCGAAGATACGACTCCGCCGGCGTCGTAGGCGAGCGTGCCCGGCCGGGCAACATAACGGCAGTTTTCCAGGCGCTCGAAGTAACCTCTCATCTTCTTCCCGCGCCAGCTGTCGTCGTGGGTGATGTCCGCGATGTAGTCCCAATCCTGGTCCTGCGGAACCACCGTGATCATCGCGTTGTGAGCAGTGCACCCGCCGAGCGTGCCTGCGCGCGGATACCAGATGCCATCCTTCTCTTCCACAAACTTCGTATCGAGTTTTTGCTGAGCGGTGTCAGCATAGTGCCGCACAAAATAGTCCCAGGAGCAATCCTTGTACTCGGTGCAGAGTCCGTTAAAAATCGGCACCTCGTACATGTAACGCCCCATATCGCTCTCGGCGCATGGGTCTCCCCCAGCTTCCAGCAACAGTACAGTGAAGCCCGCACGCGCGAGATTCGCCGCTAAAGGGCCTCCGCCTGCGCCGGAACCGACAATGACATAATCGAAGTCGCCCTTCATGCTTTCCTCCGCCTAGCTAGAAGGTCTTGAGAAACTCAATCAGCGCCCGCTTGTCGTCATCGCTTAGACCCGGTTCTTCGGCGAATTTGTCTGTGCCAAAATAATGGCCGCGGTTGACTTCAAGATCGGGGCACTTGCTGAACGACAGCAAAGGTTCGACCAGATTCTTAAACGACTGTTCCGCTTGTGCGTCGGTAGCGTTTTTGGGCAACGATTCCAGATCATGCTTCACCTTGACAAGAAGCTCGACCACTTGGGTATCATGCTCCAACCGCTTCACTGGATCTGGATCTTCGGAGAGCAGATTCACATTGGCCAGCAAGCCAACCGGCGTGCCTTTGGGGATGGGTCCAATCTCGATGCCGTCGTAGCCGGAACCAAACAGCCACGGGAACCAGCGTCTCCAGAATCCCTGCAGCGGCTGCAGGGCATCCGGCAGAAAGCCGGAAGCAACTCGCAGATAGCTGGTTTCGGTAGTACGGTCGATAAGCCCCGGAATTTTGTCGCCGAGTAAGTCATCTTTATCTCGTTTTTCGGGCCAAAGCATCTTCTCGATCGAATCTTGAAAAGAGCCCATGCGGGCTTCCACCGAGGGCTTCGCCTCAAACTTGCCGACACTGTTGTTCAGCAGAAAGGGCGCGGTTGACCACAGGCTTATAAGTGAAGCCGGCCTGGTAAAGCCTCGTCCTCCTCCTGGCATCACGTAACTTCTCTCCTCCCCGGTGTAAGGTTGGTGGATTTTTATTGTCCCTACTGACGGAAGAGTCTTATAAGTCTGCGAGGAGAAGTTATCCCAGATGTTACCTGCGATGGCGTTCGTCGCCAGCGGGCTACAGGCATTGGTCTGCAATAAAGTCACAGGCACGCGCAACTCGGTGGAGAGAAAATTGCCCTCGATGAAGTCATCTTTGAGGACCATGTCTCGCATCTTTTTCTTAAACTCGTCGGTCTTGGTCCAGGCCCAATATTTGTTCCAGCAGTCGAGATAGTTGGCCCCAGAGCAGCCGCCAGGGTCCACGCCCTCGGCCGGTTCTGGGATCTTGCTCGAGTGGCAGCGGGCGCAGCGTTCCGCAAATACGATTTTGCCCCGGGCTAGTTCTGCTTTGTTCTTGCTGAGATAAGCCTCGCCTCCGGGAGCTTCTTTGAGCTTATGCGGCGCGGTGCTCTTCAGAAAAAAAAGAGCCATGTCGACGGTTTGCTGCTCCGTCGCTTCCCAATACGCTGAATTCTTCCGAGCCACCGCAATCTCTATGGGTGTCGTGCGCTTGCCTCCAATTAACGCATTGAAATGGAGCAACCACTCTTCACTGAAGAGGCCGATGTTGAGGTAGACGCGGTTGAGAGCTCCGAGAGCGCCCACGGAGTCAGCGCCATCCTTAAGTACTCGGGGCGTCCAGACCGTATCAGGCGCCTGGTAAAACTCGGTCAACGGCCCACTCTTCACGAACTCATTGAATTGCCTGTTATTCAGGCCTCCGCCAGCCAGAGTTTCCTTACCCCAGCGTTTGGCGTGTTCCAGACGAGGCCCCAGATCGTAGACCGCATTCATAGCGCGCGGATTGTTGATGTTGTCAGTGGAGACCAGCGAAGTATCGAGCGTGCCGGGCCGGGAGGTATGGAACAGTTGAAACACAAAATTACTCTGATCGGCGTTCCAGTCGAAAATTCGGTCGATCCAGAAGTACTGCGCGCCCACGTTCGAACTAATGTTTTCCCACTTGGGATTATCCGGGTCAGCTGGAGGTTTTACGGGATTCGGCCCCACGTGACAGAAGGCGCATGACATCCCTACCCGATAGGGCTTAATAAGCTTTTTGTTTGCATAAAACTTGGGATCATCGTAGTAGGCCTTGCCGTCCCCCCACTTCTGCGCGGCGGCTTCATCGAAGTCGGGATTAGGGAAAAGTCGCAGACCTACAATACCGGTCGCGTAACCATAATAAGAGCCGACGGGAAATTTCTTGCCGGCCAGCGTCTTGCCACGCGAGCCGAGCGCGATGCCGGGATAGTTCCGCTCGTCTTCAAATGGGTCGGCAGGGCAGTCTGGTCCAGTCCGCCGCTTATCCAGCCATAACCCCCAGCGCTCAGGATCGGGACCCGTTGCTTCTTCAAAGCAAGGCTCGTTAACCAATCCCAGATATTCCCACCGATTATGCCGGCCATACTGCGGGCCTTTGTACTGCGCGCCGTGGTAAGACGACAGAGTCTTCAGAAAATCCAGCGCGCCATAGCTGGTATTCGAGATTAAGTCCCAGAAGCGATCATTACCGCCAGTCCATACGACCCACGTATTGCGACCTCGCACTTCATCCACATTCAGCGGAATTCCGCCGTCCATATCATGAAAGTAATCCGAATCGTCGGCATTCAGCGGAGCGGCTGGCATGGACGCAGCGCTCCGATTGGCGCGGCGGGCTTCATCAAGAACTTCCCCGGATTTGGACTCCGGCTTAGTGGAACAACTCATGAGCAGGAGCGACAGCAGTGCGCACGTTTGCAGGATCTTGGTTGCATTGCAACGATTGCTGCTCGTATCGGGCACGGTATCCTCCCTTTATAAGACTTAGAGTAACTTTCAGGGGCCCATGCGGCTGGCGTAAGTCACCGGCGCGCCCACGTAGATCGGTTCTACCTTTGGGTCGCCACGCCGAATGACCGCAAAAATATTCCTGTCTCCGGGCAATGTCAATGACTAATATCTCGATTGGATGCCAGGCAGAAAGAGCTGCTCTGATCAGTTTCCTAGCCAGCGGCCGCAAGTACTCCTCAAGTTAGCTTGTGCTTTGGCACTATCTAAACTACGCCTTGTATAAGAGCCCTAGATTTAAACACAAGCGCACTGCATAAACATTATCTGCACGCTTAGTCAGCCCAATCGCGTGCAGAGACCACTTGACGGCCAAGCACATGCGATCTTACGCATGGCTGGAATTTCAATTGGAGTGTTAGCTATGACTCATGGAGATTACACAAAGGCATGGAGACACTATTGGGAGGCGGATGCAAGTTACCCCGGCAACTGGCACACCGACGAATATTTCGCCGAGCTACTAGCAGCAGAAGGCTGGTTCGACGAGGCGATAGCGCCATTTCGAAAGTTGATTGAACTTACTCTCAAACCGGAATTGCAACAGACACTCGGGGGAACTCTGCTTGCCTGAAGGCCTGCCTCAAGAAGCCCGGCACTGGCTGGATAGCGCATTTGGCGGCATACTTGGAATCAGCGGTGCATTGTGAGGTGCATTATTTTCACCATCCGCCGATTTTTATTCCGAAGCCCGAGTAAAGCCAGACGAGCGCTGTGCGCCGGGCAACAAGATATAGAGCTGCGCTCAAATGTTTCGCCGCAGGCAGCACATGGCTTGGGTTCTCTGCCGCGACGGCCAGCTTTCCCGGGGCTCTGGAAACATCCGTCTCGCGCTCTCGTCGGGCGTGCGCTACGCTCGAATATTATCCATCGTTGCTACCTTGTTCGATGCGGCCGGAAAAACTGTCCACAGCCAGAACTACACGAGGCGGCTCTGCCGATCCATCCCCATCATCAGACCTTCCACATGCACCATTGAACGTGCACGTCTACCGTGCTTTGCGATCCACCGACCCTGGGTTCAGTCTCCATGACTACATGTCCTGCGACCACATACCAGATTGCTAAGACTGGAACTGCGCTCGCTACGACGCGCGTTCGCGAATTCCATTGTGTTTTCCGCTTGCAAAACCTAACGATGGGTATTGTCGCTTACCAGTTTGCCGCAGCATTCAGGTCTTTCCGGAAGAGTCGATCGGTCCCATCCGCCGCCCAGAGCCTGAATCAGCAAGACCGTGTTCGCCATTCGTCGTCCCAAAATATTGACCGCCGTTACTTCGTCCGAGAGCGCGGCACTCTGGGCGGTAATCACTTCGAGATAACTAGTGACGCCACCTTTGTAGCGAATCACCGAAAGATCCAGCGAGCGTTGAGCCGCTTTCACGGCTTGATCCTGGACCTGCGCCTCGTGTTCCAGAATTCTGACCGCGGCCAGATTGTCTTCGACCTGCTGGAATCCGGTGAGCACGTTCTCACGATAGGAAGCGACTTGATAGTCGTAAGCCGCGCGCGCCTGGTCGGTAAGAGCACGCCGTCTTCCCACATCGAAGACCGTACCCACTGCAGACAGTCCAATCGACCACAGACTGCTCGGCCCTTGAAGGAGTGTAGTGATGGCAGAGCTTTCAAATCCACCCGAGGCGCCCAGATTGATCGTGGGGTAGTACGCCGATTTCGCGACACCAATTTGGGCATTGGCAGATGCTACACGCCTTTCTGAAGCGGCAATGTCCGGCCGCCTTTCCAGCAATTCCGAGGGTAGGCTGATTGGAATGTGCGGAGGCGGCGCGGTGAGAGGCAGCGGGGGAAGACTGAACTCTGCAGGAGGCTTCCCCACAAGAATTGCTACCGCGTGTTCGTACTGCGCCCGCGCCACACCTACATCTACGGCTTGTGCCCGTGTAGTCTGAAGTATCGTTTTCGCCTGCTCGACGTCCACTTCCGAAGCAATTCCTCCCT
This sequence comes from uncultured Acidobacteriaceae bacterium, assembly GCA_963789875.1. Taxonomy (GTDB): domain Bacteria; phylum Acidobacteriota; class Terriglobia; order Terriglobales; family Acidobacteriaceae; genus Sulfotelmatobacter. The sequence goes on from CAWBMI010000006.1 coordinate 1,416,058, forward strand.
GGAAACGGTTTTCATTTAATTCCAGGGCTTGCTCGTAGTCCTTGACGGTAGAGCTCAGGAGCTGTTCTTCGGCATCCAGACTGCGGGCTTGAAAATAATCGACGGCTAGGTCCGCATGCATGCTCAGATTCACAGTTGCCAGGTCTGCCGCACTCGCTTGCGCCTGCTCGCGATAGGACTCTACGGTTTTTCGCACTCGCCCCCAAACGTCAGCCTGATAGGAAACATCGAATGGGAGCACAATATCGTTGTAGGTTGTGCCGTGCAGAATTGAACTCGTAGGACTGTTCGCGGAAACGAGCGTACGACTGGCTGAGGGCCCGACTGTTACGGTTGGATAATAGTCAGCCCGATAGTAGCGCAGAGCTGCGCGTGCCTGCTGGAACTGCGCCGATGCCGCTTTTAGATTCTGGTTCGATACGTTGACCTGCAGTTCCAGTGCATCGAGCTGAGGATCTTGAAATATCCTCCACCATTCGCCGCCAAGATTCTGGTCGTTTGGTTGGGCGGGCTTCCAGTCTCCCACCTCTTTGTATGCGGGAGGCGCCTCTACCGTCGGCGTATGGTACTTTGGGCCAACCACGCATCCGCTCAACTGCGCCGCTGCTATCGCCAGCAGAACACCTGCGGCCGATTGCTTGCAACTCCCGAAAATCAGTTTGCGAGGTAGCTTCACTTGCGGTCTCCCGGCAACGTTGCCTGAACAATTTGGACTTCCTGTTCGGAAACGATCGAGTCCGGTGGGTTGATGATGACCTGATCATCCACTTTGAGACCGGAAACAATCTCCATCTGGTCGCCGAAGTCGTGCCCGGGAGTGACAGAGGTCAGCACGACCTTACCGTCTTTCACAACTCCTACGCGTAACCCTTCGGTGCGGAATAGCAGCGTATTGACGGGAATTAAAATGGAGGAGGTCTGCGCCGGGACCGCCAAGTGGACTTCGGCATAGGAACCAGTGAGCAGCGTGCCGGTAGGATTGTCTACATCGATTTCAATCAGCAAGGTGCGAGTTGTGACATTGATGTCATCGGCAGTGCGTACCACTTTCCCTTGAAATTTGCGGTCGGGAAATTCAGCAAGGCTCAGATCCGCCGCCATGCCCAGAGTGATCCTTCGCGAGTATTCCTCGGGCACATTCACATAGACGCGCAACTTCCCCGGTTGAGCGATGTGAAAAAGATCAGTTTTCGGCGCCGAACTGCTCCCAGAATTAATGAGGTCGCCGATATCGGTGTTGCGCGCGGTGATCACGCCATCGAAGGGCGCATAGACCTTCTCGAAAGAGACCAGCGCCGAATACTGCTCCACGGCAGCCTTGTCGGCTTCAACGATAGCTGCATTCGCGTTGTAGGTGCCAACCGCATTGTCCACATCTTGTTGGGATACGGCATTGCTTTTCAACAGTCCCTGATAGCGGGTTTTGGTGATCGAAGCAAGCTCGAGATTCGCTTGTGCGGTTAACAGGTTGCTGCGGGCTTGCTGGAGTTGCTGATCAACTTCGGGCGTCTCAATGACAGCAAGGAGTTGCCCCTGTTTCACGTGCGCGCCAATATCGAAGTACCATCTCTTTAGATAACCATTCGTGCGGGCGTAGATGGGTGAAGTAATGTAGGGCTGGACATTTCCGGGCAGAATGATTTCATCGGCGGGCGTAGTTCGTTTTGGCGACACCACCGATACCGCCATCAGCGCCGATTGAGCCGTCTCCTTGTTCAGTGCTGCACGCGCCCTGAGGCGGGACCAGATGCCCGATGCCAAGAGTGCGGCAACCACGATGAGGGCGATCCCCAGCCCCAACCAAGGCTTGTACGAACGCGGCTCCGCTTCCACATGTCCGGAAGAGGTTTGACCGTCGATTTGTCGTCTATCTTCTGGTTGAGACAGCCTAAGTACCCCACAGGGATTCATAACGAATGTCCTTTTTCTACTGCTGAGTGCCGGCGCGAGCCTTGCAGAACGCTGAAAAATGCCGGGACAAAAAACAGGGTCGAAACCGTAGCGAAAAGCAGGCCGCCGATGACAGCCCGGCCCAGAGGAGCGTTCTGTTCGCCGCCGTCGCCCAGCCCGAGAGCCATGGGCACCATCCCGATGATCATGGCCAACGCGGTCATGAGCACAGGGCGAAAACGAGTAAAGCCCGCTTCCAATGCGGCACCAATCGAATCCATTCCTTCCCCCATTTTTTCTGTGGCAAAACTCACCACCAGGATGCTGTTCGAGGTTGCGACTCCCATGCACATGATGGCTCCCATCAGCGCGGGCACGCTCAGAGTCGTGTGCGTGATGAACAGGAACCATGCAATCCCAGCGAGTGCCGCGGGCAGGGCGGAAATCATGATGAAAGGATCCAGCCAGGATTGAAAGTTGACTACGATCAGCAAGTAGACAAGGACGATTGAGAACGCCAGTCCGCTCAACAAGCCGATGTAGGAAGCACGCATGGTCTGAACCTGCCCGCGGACAACAACTCGCGATCCGCGTGGCAATTGTTGCCGCGTCGCGTCGATGATTTTGTTGATGTCGTCGGCGACGCCCCCAAGATCGCGACCCGCGACAGAACCAAAGATATCTATAACCGGTGCGACGTTGTAGTCGGAAACCACAGCCATTCCAGCCCCGCGCTGGGTGGACACCAGACTGGCCATGAGCGACGGAGGAGCGTTGGGGTCCGTGCCTGTGATGGGAACGTTCTCCAGATCCTGCAGGGTATCCGCGCGATATTGCGGCGTCTGCGTCGCGATCTGATAGCTGACCCGGTTTTTCGGGTCGACCCAAAACGTAGGTGAGGTTTGGAAGCTTCCACTCAGTGAGACGAGAAGATTCTGGGCAATGTCGTGCGCCGTAAAACCCAACTGTTCGGCCTTGGTGCGTTCAACTCTCATGCGGAAATACGGCTCGTCGAAGGGCTGCTGAATCCGCAGATCAGTCGCGCCAGAAACGTATCTCATTTTCGCGAGCAAGTTGTCTGCGTAGATGTGGTTCCCTTCCAAATCGTTTCCGACAACCTGGACGTCGATCGGGGCAGGCAAGCCAAAATTCAGAATCTGGCCGACCATGTCAGCCGGCAAAAAAGCGAAGGTAACCCCAGGAAACTCTTTCGGAAGCGTGAGCCTGAGTTGGTGAATGTAGTCGTCGGTGGGATGATGGTTAGCCGACAGCGTTACAAGAATATCGGCATCCGACGTGCCAACTGGCGCCGAATTGCTGTAGGAGAGATTGATGCCGCTATAGGGCAGCCCAATATTGTCGATGACACTCTGAACTTCGCCCGCCGGAATCTCCTGCCGAATTGCCCGCTCCACCAGATCGCAAAGGTTGGCGGTTTCTTCAATGCGCATTCCGGTGGGAGCACGCATATGAAGCTTGAAAGTACCGCTGTCAACGGAGGGGAAGAAATCCCGGCCCAGCCAGGGAATCAAAATCGCCAAGGATCCAAGACAAACGGCGAAGAACGCAATCAGGAACGCCGTCCGGTGATGGAGACAGAGTTCCAACAATCCGCGATAGCTCCGCCGAAATCTCTCAAACGCTGCCTCAAAGCGCTTCTGCAGTCGCACCAGCGGGTTGCGGCTTGGCGCATCTCCGGACTCATGTTTGTCTCCACCCAACAAATACTTCGCCATGGTCGGAACAATGGTTCGCGAAAGAAAATATGAGGCCAGCATAGCGAATACTACTGCCTCGGCCAGAGGCACAAACAAATACCTCGCCACGCCCGAAAGCAAGAACATCGGAGCAAACACGATGCAGATCGAAAGCGTAGAAACGAACGCCGGCGTCGCGATTTGCGACGCACTATCGAGGACAACCTCGTCGAGACTCTTTTCTGGCTCCGCCTCGCGGTTGCGATTGATGTTCTCAACCTCGACTGTAGCGTCGTCGACCAGAATGCCGACCGCCAGAGCGAGTCCCCCAAGCGTCATGATGTTGATCGTTTGGCCGATCGCACTGAACGCAATGATCGAGGTCAGGATTGCCAGAGGGATGGAGGTCGCGATAATGATGGTGCTTCGCCAACTGCCAAGAAATGTAAGTATCATGAAGGCTGTGAGGCACGCGGCGATCAATGTTTCCCTGACCACTCCGCTGATCGCGCCACGAACAAAGATCGACTGATCAGCCAAAGGTGTTATCTGCAGTTGGGGCGGAACCGTCGTCGCTATTTGAGGCAAAAGGGACTTGATGCCCGCGATCACGTCCAGCGTTGATGCGTTTCCCGCCTTTTGGATCGTCAGCAATACGGAGCGCTGCCCATTGACTTTCACAACGTTGGTTTGCGGCGGGAAACCGTCGCGTACCCATGCGACATCTTTCATGTAAATGGTCGTACTACCAATCGTTTTAATTGGAATACGGTTGAGGTCCGCAATTGTCTGCGGGGCCGCATTCGGAATGGAGACGTCGTATTCCTTCGACCCGATCTTGGCCGTTCCCGTAGGCAGGATTAGATTTTGCAGGCTGATCGCATTGACCACATCGAGCGCGGAGAGACCCTTCGACTGCAGGGCGGTCGTGTTGAGATCCACTTGCACCTGACGTTGTTTGCCGCCATAGGGATAGGGGACCGACGCGCCAGGCACCGTGATGAGCTGGGTGCGAATGAAGTTCAAACCGTAGTCGTTTAGCTGTTGCTCCGATAGATTTTGCCCCGACAGCGCCAATTGCAGTACCGGCACACTCGATGCGCTGTAGGCAAGTATGAGGGGGGGAGTTGTTCCGGCAGGCAATTGCCTAAGTTGGGTCTGAGAAATAGCCGTAATCTGCGCAATGCCTTGTTGAATGTTCGCAGTCGGCTGTAGAAACACCTTAACAACGGCAATCCCATACAGAGACTGCGATTCGATGTGCTCGATATTATCAACCGTAGTGGTAAGAGCTCGCTCGGTAACACTCACGATGCGATTGTTCATGTCCTCAGGGATGAGACCGTTATAGTTCCAGATAATGCTGACGACAGGAATATCAATATTCGGAAAAATGTCGGTTGGAGTGCGAACAGTCGCCAGCCCACCCATGATTACAATCAGTATGGACAACACCACAAAGGTGTAAGGGCGGCGCAACGCTAGTCGAACAATCCACATAGAATCTCTTCCTGAATGAGCCTATTTCTCGTGCATGCTTGGCAGAAAGTTGCCGATCCGGCGGGAACGAGGTTTTGGGTCCACTGCCCTTCGCATCAATCTCTTCAGCTTCGTGCGCGCCCGTGCCAATTGGGCTTTCACTGTTCCATCCGCCACGCCGAGAATTTGCGCTGTTTCGTTCGTGGATAGGCCTTCCAAGTCGCGCAGCTCGAATGTCCTTCGTAATGAAGGCGGGAGTTGGGTAACCAGATCTTTCAGGCGCGCGCGCAGTTCCGAGTTTCGGCACTCATCCTCAGGGCTCGGTCGGCAGTCCGCAAATTGATCTGCCATGCAGTGTTCCTTCTCCTCGCCGACAGGTTGATCCAGAGACACATGGATATGGCGCGTTCGCCGGCGTAATTGCATGCGCGCAGAGTTCGAAACAATTGCCGTTAGCCAAGTGGAAACCTGCGCTTCGCCCCGGAACTGGTCGATATGCTTGATGGCGGAGAGGAGTGCCTCCTGAACCGCGTCCTCTGCATCCGCTGCATTTCCGAGAAAACGATATGCGCTTCTGAGGAACGACGCTCGACGCCGCGAGAAAGCCTGGATCATTTCTCCGTCTGCGCTGTCGCCATTACCGACTTCGACGAGCGGTACGCTTCCGGTATATGCCTGCGCCTCTCGCACGTTCTTGACTCCTGACGAGAGAGCATGACGCACGTCGTGTTCCAATCCAACGCCTTACGATTTAGCGCGTGTTTTCTGCAAAATGGCCGACTGGATGGCTGGGGATCGCCCTATGAAGGTCAGGTAGCTGACCCGCGGCTGACAAGCTGTCCGCATTTCGACAGCTTTCGGGCTTCAACGAAGCACACCTGGTTCCTCAGCGGGACATTGGATCCTCTTTGGCCGCGTGGCGACGCGAACCTGAACAGCCTTGCTCGGGCTCACAAGGACACAAGGAGCAAGCCGCCTTCGCAGTGGTGTTGGCGATTCCAGAGAGGCGGGACTGCGGAGGCGAGCGTTGCTCTTGGCGATTTGCCATGCCGCTGTGATGCCATGGCTCACAACTTTGTTGCGTTCTTCAAACAAATCCTCCTGCTTCCGCTTTGAAATCTACTTTGCACACTCTGCTTGTACCTTGCAACTGGAAATGCATTCCGGTGTGGTGCTCATATTGTTCATTGCCAACAAGCAGGGTGTGCGATTGAGCCCGCCATGCACACTGACTACTTAAACAGGATCTTGGCCATCATCCCCTTGTCCTCGTGATTTAGCAGATGGCAGTGAAATACCGACATGCCCTTGATGACAGGATCGGTAAAGTCCAGGATGACATCCACGGAGCCAGCAAAGGGAACATTCACGGTGTCCAGCCACGCAGGATGCGCGACAGGGACGCCGTTTTCCGCATAGGCCAGGAAGTGAGTCTGGTGAATGTGGAACGGATGCAGTTCGGCGGTCAGGTTGACAATACGCCAATGCTGATACATCCCGACTCGTGCAGTTGTCATCGGAGGCGCATCCACCGCATACTTCTGTCCGTTGATGTAGAAGCCGTTCTGATCTTCTGTAAAGGTCACAACGAAATCCGGTGGTGTCTTCTTCAACGGCTCCACATCGATTGGCTTGTAGGCGGGCGGACGGTCGTCGATCACATGCGCTTGCTTCGGCGCGGTCTCCGAGCTGGGAAGTATCAGATCCGCCAGCACCATCCCCGGATTCGGATCTCCAGCCGGACCCGTATTCACACAAAGTGTACGCAGCATCCTATGTGTGCCAGGAGGTGGACCGGTCACGATTGCCTCCAGCCGGCCCGCGGGTGCGACCAATAAATGATCCGTGACTTCCCTCGGATATTTGGGATCGCGGTATGCAAGCGGCATTCCGTCGAGCGCCACGATTTCGAGAGGCTCACCGTCCAGTTGAAGGTCCAGATAACGATCCGCAGAAGCGTTTACGACGCGCCAAAACTGCCGTTCTCCGGGCGCGATCTCGATGCGGGGTCGAAGCACGCCGTTCACAGTAAACACTTCCTCCACTGTCTCGTTTTCTCCCCCGCATCCCTTGGCTGGGATTTCAACGTCGCCCATCAGTGTGGCAGCGTTTCGATCATGCTTGATCGAGCGGCCTCGCGCAACAAGCACCCGCTCCCGCAGGCGCCCTACCTCGGGGACATAACGCTCCATTCCCTCGATGACGATGGCTCCTGACATTCCGTCCAGCACCTGCCGGTGACTCTCGCCATGCGGATGAGTGTGGTACCAGTACAACCCGGGCGGATGATCGCGCGGAATCGGTACCGCGTAGTGCAACACCTGGCCGGGCTTGGCCAGCATTGTCAGCACGTCGTCTTGCGGTGCGTCCGGCGAAACGCTAAGGCCATGAAAATGAAGGTTCGTCATGTCCATGCAAGGATTGATCGCGCAGGACTCCGTAGACTTGGAGGGAAGCTTGTTGAGGTAAGTGATTTTTAGGACGTCACCCGGGGAAGCTCGGATAACGGGAGCGACCGTCTTGCCGTTGAAAGCGAAAGCGTCCCGGCCGTTTTCGTTCACCGCTTCAAGTGTCAGAGATACGACATGATTCTTTGCCCTGACGCGGGGCGGTTCCGGCGCGGAAACGGTCTGGGCCAAGCTCTGGACCGCAAGAAAGATATGCACACTGATGAACAGGATTCGGGAGCTTTTGCTTTGAGCTGTCATTTGGCAACCCTCATTGGTACTTCGATTCCTCAAGTCGCGACTACGCTATCAGTTCCCCGGGGCGTCGAGAGGCTTATACGGGTGTCGATATTTCGACATCCGATAATCGTGATTGCGCTTCAGGTCGGCCTTGGGTCTATGTTGCCCCCAGTCGAGCAAGCCTGATACTGGAAAAGGACGTGCAATTGCTGCTCCAGAAGGTGGCGTCAAAAATGGGGGCATACGAGTATTTATGTTTACCGTCAGGGGTTACCGCAGGGCCACTCTAACCCGTCGCTAATCATCTGGGACTGTCGTTACTGCGCTATCATCTTTCTGATCGACAGCTATGTGGTCAACATATCGGCGAGAGCGGGTCTGCCTGTCTCGACCTCGCCGGCTGCTGCACCATCGAGCCAATCTCCCGGAATCGGGTTTCGAGACGCTTAAATGAAAGCCGGTGACGCTCCCACCGTTTTTGTAGTCGATGACGATGACCTTGTACGTGCCTCGATACAAGGCATGCTGAAATCGATTGGTTTGCGTTCCGAGACATTTGGCACGCCGCAAGGGTTCCTGCACAGAAAGCGGCCGGACGGACCGAGTTGCCTTATTCTGGACGTGCGACTTCCTGGTGTCAGCGGTCTGGACTTTCAGCGGGAATTGGAGGATGCGGGCATCCGGATTCCCATCATCTTTATCACCGGCCACGGAGATATTCCAATGTCGGTGCGGGCCATGAAATCCGGCGCTGTGGAGTTCCTTACCAAGCCTTTTCGCGATCAGGACCTTCTGGATGCCATTTACCAGGCTTTGGAGCGCGACCGGATAGCGCGCCGACAGCACAGTGAGCTTGCCGAGTTGCAAAAGCGCTACGAGTCGCTGACCGCGCGCGAGCGCGAGGTCATGAGCCTGGTGGTTTCGGGAATGCTCAACAAGCAAGTAGCTTCTGAGCTCGGAACCAGTGAAGTCACTGTGAAGATCCAACGCGGGCATGTAATGCGGAAAATGGCGGCTGAATCGCTGGCGGAATTAGTGAGAATGGCGGCGAAGCTTGAGCTTCCGCCCGGCCGTCGCGAATGAAAGCGCTCTCTAAACTTCAACGTTACGGTCTGGCGACGGTTTCTTGCGGAGTCGCGCTGGCGGTGGCATGGCCTATTGATGCGCCCGCGTCATGTTTCCTTCTTGCTGTTGCAGTGAGCAGTCTGTTCGGAGGATTAGGACCGGGGCTCTTATCGATCGGCCTCTCCGCTTTGGCCTTTGCATCCCTGTTTCTGCGCAGGACGTTCGCGCCAGCCGTCGAACCGGCAGTCTTCTTCCGATTTGCAGTCTTCCTAGTAGCAACTTTACTTATTGCGGCGCTGATTGAAATAAAGCGGCGCGTCGAGGATTCCCGGAATCGCGCCGAGGAAGCTTTGCGCCAGGCGACCTCGGATCTCGCGCGCGTTAGCCGGGTGACCACCCTGGGGGAGTTAACCGCTTCCCTTTCGCACGAAATAAATCAGCCGATCGCCGCCGCGGTCACCGACGCCAGTACCTGTTTGCGATGGCTGATGCGCGATCCGCCCAATCTGCAAGAAGCGCGCGAGGCCGCGTCGAGAACTATTAAAGACACTACGCGCGCAGCGGAAATCATCAGCCATGTCCGCCGTCTCTTTAAGAAAGGTACGCCGCAACGGCAGTTGGTGGACGTAAACGAAGTCATTCGGGAAATGGTCGGGCTGTTGCGCGGTGAAGCGGCGCGGTACTCCATATCGATCCGCACAGGCTTGGCCGCAGATCTCCCCCATGTGATGGGCGATCGCGTGCAGTTGCAGCAGGTCCTGATGAATCTCATGCTGAACAGTATTGAAGCGATGAGAGATGTGAAAGGGCCGCGCGAGCTCACCATCAACTCACAACCCGAGGAGAACGAGCAGCTTGCGATCTCAGTCACCGATACGGGCGTGGGGATCCCGCCGCAGCAACAGGCCGACCAAATCTTCAACGCGTTCTTCACCACTAAAACTCATGGCACCGGCATGGGGCTTCGTATCAGCCGCTCGATCGTGGAATCGCATGGAGGCCACCTGTGGGCTGACGACAACCGTCCGCACGGCGCAAGCTTTCACCTCACTCTTCCTACCCGGGTTGACCTCCACGAGTGACTCCGGGCCTGCACAGCAGACAAGCCCCTAGTACAGGCCTCATACAAAAGTATGATTGCCCGCTTCCCAAGGTGTGATTGCGCTGTTCCCCGCGGCAGGATACCGTGAGACATGGCTACGGAGAGGAAGACAAAAATGGTAGCGATTGTCGATGATGATGAGTTGATGCGTAGCGCGCTGCAAGGCATGCTGAAATCTGTCGGACTGCCATCAAAAGCGTTTGTCTCAGCGGAAGAGTTCCTGAAGTCGGGCCAGCAGGAAGAGACTGCCTGCCTGATCGCGGATATCCGTATGCCGGGAATGTCCGGTCTGGAGCTGCAGGCGAGACTGAACGCCGAGCATTGCAAAATTCCGACCATCTTCATCACGGCACATGGCGACACAAAAATGCGGATGCAAGCGCTAAGAGCAGGAGCGGTGGAGTTCCTGGCCAAACCGTTTGACGATGAGGTGCTGCTCGACAGCGTTCGCGCGGCTTTGGAGAATTAGGGCCAATGGGCAGCGGGTGGCGATTGGGGAGGTTCTCTGTGGGAGCAATCCAAAGGGTTGTGGGTGTTGATCAAGTATCTTATGAGCGCAGATTTGAGCAGGTCATCGGCAGTAGTCCGGCTCTGGAATCGGTGCTCGAACAGGTTGAACGGGTTGCTCCCACCGATTCGACAGTTCTTATTCAGGGGGAAACGGGCACAGGCAAGGAACTGATTGCGCATGCGATTCATAACCTTAGTTCGCGGTGCGGACGGCCCTTCGTAAGGCTGAATTGCGCGGCCATCCCGCTGGATCTGCTGGAGAGTGAACTTTTTGGCCATGAGAAGGGCGCGTTCACCGGTGCTATCGCCCAAAAGATTGGCCGCTTCGAACTAGCCGACAAAGGCACGCTTTTCCTCGATGAAGTAGGAGATATTCCTCCGGCGTTGCAGCCTAAGCTGCTGCGCGTTCTGCAGGAACAGGAGTTCGAGCGCCTGGGCAGCACTCGCACTCATCAGGTGGACGTTCGGCTGGTGGCTGCCACTAATCGCAATCTGATGGAGATGGCGAACCGAGGAGACTTTCGCAGTGATCTCTACTACCGTCTGAACGTATTTCCGGTCCAGTTGCCGCCTTTGCGCGAACGCCGCGAAGACATTCCGGATCTCGTCGCCCACTTCGTCGAGATTTATGGCCGCCGGATGAATCGTCGGATCGAACACATTCCTCCTACAACTATGTCTGCGCTCATGTCGTACCTGTGGCCGGGCAATATCCGCGAGCTACAGAACCTGATCGAACGCGCCGTGATCCTTTCCGACGATGGCATACTCCCCAATCCTTTGCCCTCGACAGGAGCTCAACCTGCTATCGTCTCGACGGTTGCAACCACGCTTAGAGAGTCCGAGCGCTCTTTGATTCGGCGAACGCTAGAGGACGTTCGATGGGTCATCGGCGGCCCGAAGGGCGCGGCCGCCAGACTTGGCCTGAAGCGCACAACGTTGATCCACAAGATGCAGAAGCTGGGAATTTCCAGGCCCGGTTTCACACCCAGCCAGGATGTCACGGACCATGCGCCGAGCGACCGGGCTGGCTGCCATTGTAGAGTTCCTGTCTAAATTCCAGGTCGTACGTGCTAACCAAGCCACTGTGGATTGGCGTACGTGCCGTCAAACTGGTGACTGGTCTTGTAACGCTCGAATTGGCCAGTCTCCGCTGCCTTTGAGGTTTTTGCTAGAAGAGCGGCAACCTGCGAAGAATCCATCGGCTGAAAACTGCGGGCGGCGTTGAGAGCTTGCTGCAGGATCGGCATTGAATCGCAACCGGTGATAACAACGCTGGTCGGGAGATTCATCGGGTAATAGAGACACTCGGTTGCTGTAGCAGTCTTGCTTTCAAGGATGAAGTGGTCACCCATGGGTTTCATGCCGAGCACCCCAATCCCGTTTTCGGTCAAAACCGGGAGAACTTTCTTTTCGAAACTGTTGAAGTGAGCATCCATCACATTAAGGGGCATCTGCACGGCATCGAACTTGAACCCGTGCTTTGAGGCCGTAGCTAGCATATTCAGATGAATGCCTGGACTCTTGTGGCCGGTAAAACCGATAAAACGAACCTTGCCAGCTTTCTGAGCTTCGAGCACAGCTTCCAAGGCGCCGCCCTGAGCGAAAATGCGGTCCGGATCGGAATCTCGAATCACTTCGTGGAACTGGAGCAGATCAACTCGGTCGGTCTGCAACCTTCGCAGCGATTCGTTGAGTTGGGAGGTTGCAGCAGTCTTGGTTCGGCCATCGATCTTCGTCATCAGGAAAGCCTTCGCGCGATAGCCGTCCCGCAGTCCCTTGCCCATTCGAATTTCACTCTCTCCTCCGTTGTAGTCCCAGCAGTTGTCGAGAAAATTAATTCCTTCATCGAGTCCTGTGCGAATGATGCGAATGCTCTCTTCCACATCGCTCTGTCGTGCCAGGTGATACCCACCGAGCCCAACCAGCGAGACCTTCTCACCGGTTCGGCCCAAGGGTCGATAAGGAATTCCGTTCTTGCGGTCCGTATCCGCGGACCCGTTCAGCGTTCCTGCCATCAACACCGATGCTGCACTCATCCCTAGAAACTCTCTTCGGCTGAAACCGGAATCGTGACTCCCAGTGGCTTTTTCTTGCACACGCGACTGGGAACGATCCGAGCAAGATTGATTGGAGTGATACTCATTGAGCGTCATATGAAAATCCTCCGTGGTGGTGCTCCGCAATCTTATGCGAACAGACTGTTGCTTGAGAGCGGCAAGTCGCGGACCCGCTTGCCCGTTGCAGCGAAAATCGCATTGCAAAATGCTGCGACAAAGGGGGGCACGCCGGGCTCTCCGACGCCAGCCGGCGGGGCGGAGCTTTCCGTAATGTAAACATTCGTCTGAGCCGGGACTTCGTTGATTCGGGCTACGGGATAATCATTGAAATTGGATTGCTGGATTACTCCGTTCTTGGCAGTGATCTCTCCGGTGCGAACAATGCTTGTACCGAACACGACTGCGCCTTCAAATTGTGCGCCCACCGCCTCGGGATTAACGACGACGCCCGCATCCAGGGCTGTGTCAACCCGAGGGATGCTAATCTCGCCGTCGTCCGTCACCTCTACCTCAACTACCGTGGCCACATAAGTCAAAAAGCTCCGATGCGCGGCGAATCCAAACCCATGGCCCTTTGCGCTCTTCTTCCTGGCCCAACCAGATTTGGCGGCAACCATTTCGATAACGTTCCGCAAGCGTCCCGTTTCCCAGGGATAGGTTTTGTAATCGGCACCATAATTGGGATAGTCCACGTTGGTGAAATCCAAAGTGCGCGGTGGCCCGATCAGGTCGAGCATATACTCCACGGGATCGCGTTTGGCGCGATGGGCCAATTCATCGGTGAAACATTGGATGGCGAAGGCATGATAGATGTTGGCCACCGATCGCAGCCATCCTATCCTGACATGCGCCTGCGCCGGACCGTTTTCGATGCGAATGCTGGGCAAATCGTAGGGAAGATCTGTCCAACCCTGGGCCAAGTGGGGCGGATCTCCATAGACTGCGTTCACATCGAAGATGGAGGTAATCGGCGGAAAGACCGATCTCTGCAGCCAAGCCGTGGGCTTCCCCTTGGCATCACAGGCCGCCTTCATATACATGGCAGCCACGGCGTTGTAGTAATCAAATTTGACGTCATCTTCCCGGGTCCATACAACTTTTACCGGACGGCCGAGTTTTTTGGATAAGACCGCGGCCTCGGCAACATAGTCAGGCTTCGATTTCCTTCCGAAGCCGCCCCCCAACAGTGTGACGTGGCAAATCACGTCTTCCTTCGCAATGCCAAGTTCCGAGGAGACGATCGCTTGCACCGCTTGAGGATTTTGCGTGGGCGCCCAAGCCGTGACTTTCCCGTCCTTAAATTCCGCCAGGGCCACCATGGGCTCCATGGGCACGTGCGACAGTAGCGGGACGTAATAATCGGCTTCAAGCACATTGGCCGTTGGGAACGCTTTGTCTGAGTCGCCCACACTGCGGATAAGCTTCCCCGCTTTGTGCGCTGTCTTTTGTAAATCCTTCTTGTATTCAACCGAGTCGTAGGATTCGTTCGGCCCGTTGTCCCATGTAATCTTCAGTTTCTTGCGCCCCTGGAATGCAGCCCAGGTATTGTCCGCAATCACTGCAACGCCGCCCAAAGGCTGAAAGGCCGCCGGGGGTTTAAAGGGATCGATACTGATGGTCTGATGGACCCCTGCAACTTTCAACGCTTCCTGATCGTCAAGACTTTTTATTTTTCCGCCATAAACCGGAGGATGTTCGATCGACGCATAGACCATGCCCTCCACGCGAGCATCCATACCATACATCGCCTTGCCCGTGCAGAGGTTTTCCAGGTCAACGCTCGTCATTCCCTTCCCGATATACCGCCACTCAGAGGGGCGTTTCAACTGAAGCTGTTCTTTCCTAGGCGCCGGAAGACGACCGGCTTCCGTCGCGAGTTCACCGTACCCCGCCCGCCGACCCGTTGCTTTGTGAACCACTTCATGCAACTGGGTGGAACACTCCGACGCGGAAACATTCCAGTGTTGTGCCGCCGCCTGGATCAACATCCAGCGTGCTGCCGCACCGCACTCGCGCATAGTGTTATAGAAACGCCTGACCGATTGCGAACCATCCGTGTTTTGATCTCCATAGCGCTTATCGCCAATCGCCTGATCGATTTTCACACGCTTCCAATCGGCGTCAAGTTCGTCCGCCACGACGAGAGGTAGAGATGTGCGGATCACCGTTCCCATCTCCGACCGGTGCGCCACAATATAGACAGTTCCATCCTGCTGAATTCCGACAAAAATATTGGGATGAAGGGTCGCCCGGTCCGCACCGGTTTGACCATCTGTCGACTGGCTCTGCGCCCACAGTGGCGGAATGTAGCGAACGGAGAGGATGAGTGCTCCCGTCCCAAAAACTCCCTTGAGGAACCGCCGCCGGCTCACGTTCTCGATTTGGTTCATGCGGTCTTCTCCGCTGCTAGTTTGATCGCCTGGCGAATCCGTTGGTAGGTCCCGCAGCGGCAGATGTTCCCTGCCATGGCGTCGTCGATTTGCTGGTCTGTGGGGTGGGGAATGCTTTTCAAGAGAGACACGGCCTGCATGATCTGTCCCGACTGACAGTATCCGCACTGCGGAACATTCACCTGCATCCAGGCTTCTTGAACCGGATGCAGCCTGTTCGCTCCAAGATCCTCTATGGTGCGAATCTCGCTATTGGCCGCCGCGCTCATCGGTGTGATGCACGACCGTATCGCTTCGCCATTCTTATGCATCGTGCATGCGCCGCACAAGGCGATGCCGCACCCAAACTTTGTTCCCGTCAGCCCCAGGATGTCACGGACATACCAAAGCACGGGCATGTCGGGATCGCCATTGAAGCTGCGGTCTATCCCATTTACCTTGAGCTTTATCATTTGCGTCCCCTTTCCTCTGGAAAGCATTCTGCTTGCCACGTTGCACAGCCGCCATTGAGTGGCAAGACGGGCATGCATTTGCCTTCGCAACGTGGCGAGAGCTTTGTGTCTGCCAACGGTGTCCCTATTTCGACACAAGTGTTCAAACGCTGTCACCGTGGTCAGGCTTCGCCAAGCATTTCGTTGCAAGTATACGCAGCCCAGATTGGCAACGAAGGTGCTTCTCTTCTGGAGAGGCTAATGCTCGTTCCTAGCTTCGCGGTACAGGCTGGAACTGGAAAATAAGCAAGAGTCAGTGGAGGTAAGGCTTGAAAGCAAATACTTCATCTCTTTTTGTCATTGCAGCGATATGTTTCATTCAGTCTATGTCTCCGGCTTTGCGGCTGGCGGCCCAGGATGCGAAGTTTCACAACGCGCCTCCGTCGAGCGTTCAACTGAAGAACCCTTATGCAGGACAGCAAACGGCAGCCACAGCGGGGGCGAGGCTCTACGCAACGAACTGCGGTTCTTGTCACGGGAGTGCCGGGCAAGGAAACGGACCCATGCCCGCGGTGGCGCAAGGACCCACGCAATCGGCGCCGGACGGAGAAGTCTTCTGGTTTATCACAACCGGAGCTACCGACAAGGGGATGCCGTCGTGGAGTTCTTTATCGGAAAGGCAACGATGGCAGCTCGTAACTTACCTGAAGTCGCTTAAGAGTTCTGGCGCAGCAGCGGGCGGTTCCGCAGAGAACACAGTGAAGCAGTTCAACCAGAATAACGGGGGCCAATCGTGAAAACGAAAAACATTTCGGCAAACTCGGCGGGAGAGATTTCGCTGGGCGGCGAACTTTCTGTCAACCGTCTCGGCTTTGGAGCGATGCGCCTTACTGGTGAAGGTATTTGGGGCCCGCCAAAGGATCGAAAAGGCGCTCTGGCGGTTCTGCGGCGCGCGGTCGAACTCGGCATCAATTTCATCGACACCGCCGATTCTTACGGACCCTATGTAAGCGAGGAGCTGATTGCCGAGGCGTTGTTTCCTTACCCAGCCAGTCTGGTGATTGCGACCAAGGGCGGTTGGAATCGTCCCGGTCCCGATCAGTGGACTCACGATGCGACCCCCGCTCACCTTCGGAAAGCGGTTGAGGGCAGCCTGAAGAGGCTTCGGCTAGACCGCATCGACGTTTATCAACTCCACATTCCCGACCCCGTCGTGTCCTTCGATGCTTCGGTGGAAACGCTGGCTCAGCTGCGAAGCGAGGGAAAGATTCGTTTGATCGGCTTGTCCAACGTCACTCGGGAGCACATCGAACGGGCCCGCAAAATCGTCCCGATCGTCTCCGTACAGAATCGTTACAGCTTTGCCGACCGCGAATGGGACTTCGTTGTGGAATATTGCCAGCGGAATGGACTCGCTTTCATCCCATGGTACCCACTCGGAGCTGGCAAAGTTGCGGGCGGTGTGCTGAACCGGATCGCGGAAGGGCACGGTGTGGGCCCCACACAGATCGCGCTGGCTTGGCTGTTGCGGCGAGCTGCGATCATGCTGCCCATCCCTGGGACCTCCTCGGTTGAACACCTCGAGCAGAATATTGCAGCGGCTTCGCTGCGCCTGACTGAAGGAGAATTCGAGGAGCTTTCCGAGGTTTCCGAATTGGTAGGTTCCCGCCGATGAAATCTGCATCGGCGCTTGTCGTCAGTGCTGACAGTTGACGTTCATATGGGTCGAGAGTGTTTCGTCTCCAGGTGGTTGTGATTGTTGCACGATGCTTCAGCAATATAAGGAGGAACCTATGAAACTTCTTACTCCAGATCAAGCAAAACTCGGATTCATCGGCCTGGGCAACATGGGAAGCAGGATCGCGCAACGCCTGCTTGAACACGGATACGTGCTCGTTGCCTACGACATAAATCCGGCGAAAGCGGAAGCCGCCGCAGGAAAACGAGGTTTCGCCGCGAAGAACATTCAGGAACTGGCAACCGCGGTCGATGTGGTTCTCTCCTGCCTGACCAACGATGAGGCTGCTCGCAGCGTGTATGCAGGAGCAGAGGGAGTCTTCGCCGTCTCACGGCCAGGGACCGTGGTGCTTGAAATGAGCACGATCTCCCCGGAGACCTCACGCGAACTCCATAACCTTGGCGCCCGGCGGGGCATCGAAGTGATGGACGTCGCCATCTCTGGCAGCACTCCTGCGGCCGAGCAAGGCATTCTGACGTTACTGGCCGGCGGCAATCGCGAACTCTTTCGTGCCGCTAAGCCTATCTTCCAGGCCATCGCAAAGCAGTACTTTCTCCTGGGCGACTCTGGATCGGGAACGGCGATGAAGTTGGTGGTCAACACGCTGTTGGGCGTGGGCATGCAGGCGATCGCCGAGGCTGTGGCGCTTGGGGAGAAATCCGGCCTGGATCGGGAAAGGTTGCTCGAAGTCTTGTCCAAGACAGCCGTGATCGCGCCGGCTCATGTAGGAAAGCTGGCGAGAGTAGCGGTCAACGATTACAGCCCGCAATTCCCCCTGCGCCTGATGAACAAAGACTTTGATTTGATTCTGAAGGCGGCGGCAAAAGAGCATGTCTCGATGCCTGCGACCGAAGCGGCCTTTTATGTGAACTCCGAAGAATTGACGGGGAATAAAGACGAAAAGGATTTCTCCGCGGTGCTACGGCGGATGGAGGAGGTGGCTGGTATCGAGCCTACTTCCTCGCACGCAGTAACAGGGTGACTCGGAGCTAGACCTGACTCACGCCATTGCAAGCCTGCAGCTATCTTGCGCCAAGCGTCTTTTTCCTTGAGTGTCTTTCCCTTCACACGCGACCACACTTCTTCCTTTTCCGTTTCGCCAAGTCTCGCATCCGGACGCATTGAGCTGTACAGCCGCGGCATTCTGCCTGTCGATATGAGTCCGCAGATCGATTCCAATTTGTCGCGCCTATGCCACCGCGAATAAGTTTCCCACTCGGACCAATCCATCCGTTCCAGACCTTTGCGCACGTCCCGGGCGATCCACCAGGATAGGGGCGCAACATAGCTATACCAGGGCCAGTGAGTGTGGTCGGAGTGTCAGTTCCCGCAGACCCGCAGCAGGACTCGCGCAGGCTCCGAATTGAACAGGAGCGGCAGTCCCTGATTTTTCGGTTGGCGTGCAGCACGATGCACGGTTTCAAGCTGCCCAGCAATTATTGTGACAGCGGCCAACGCAAACATCGACTTCACCGTCCTTGTCATTGAGTCCCGCCGGAGACCTTGGAGAAGCAGCTTCGCTCGCGGGCCGGGTCTTGGAAAACCGGGCCCTGACGAGCGATGCTGGGCTGATGCTTAGTTGCCAGCTCCGGCGGTCTCTGAGTTCGATACGGTCGGCTTGTCGGCGGCGATGGTCTGTTCCCTGTCTTGAGCTCGTTCCTTCTTTTCTTGCTTTGGGATATAGGAATTCACTTCCCATCGTCTGCCTAGGATAGAACCACTTGAGGAGGGCATACGATCGTCCCGCTTCCTGCGTACTCTAGGATTTGCGCGCCGGAGGAACCAGAATATCGATCCCCAATGTTAGGCGGCCGATGGTGACGAGGCCGCCACGCACCGCAGGCAGCTCTTGGCGTCCATCAGGACACGGATCTCGCTAGAACACCTAAGCTAGAAGGGATGACATCAGGAAAACAGGGTAAATACTTGAGATTATCTGGCTGCCCCCCAGGGATTCGAACCCCGATAACCTGCTCCAGAGGCAGGTGTCCTGCCGTTGAACGAGGGGGCAGTTGCTTTTCGCTTCAATCCGGTTTGTGCTGACTCTCTGATTCTAAGGTTGAGAGCGAAGCGAGGTCAACACGATGGACTCGCCCGACAAGGGTAGTGCGGGGGTTTTCCAAAGGAGTGCGACTCCGACAAAGGAAGCCTCGTTTTGGCGCCTAGCAGCCTTGCGTTGAGAAGCGACGATCCGCGCTGTTCAAAAGTTTGCGCTTGCCGAACGCACCCGACTTCCTTCGACTCAAACAGCCTTGGGAGAGGGAGCTAGTGGGCCTTGTGCCCGTCGCCGCTTTGGCGAGGACTCTGAGCGATGGATGGTATAGTGGTATGACCGGTCGGCTTGGAGAAGCTGTTCGCGCGGTCCGCGCGGTCCCAAATCAAAACCGGCGCTCTAGAATCCTTTAACCATCCGTGATTCATCCATAAGTCAGCAAAGCTCGCAAAGGAACGATTCATTATGCCTATTGCAACCGTTAATCCCGCCACTGGCGAAGTCGTTAAGACCTTCCAGCCTTTCGCTGAAGCTGAGATCGAACAGAAATTGCAACTCGCAGTCACGGCCTTCCGCGCCGAAGGCAAGACGTCTTTCGCCGAGCGCGCTCGGCGCATGCTGAAGGCAGCCGGGATTCTGGAACGCGACAAGGCGAAATTCGCTCATCTGATGACCCTTGAAATGGGTAAGCCCTACAAAGCTGCTGTGGCTGAAGCCATGAAATCTGCCTCGGGCTGCCGCTATTACGCGGAAAACGCGGAAAAGTTTCTTACCGACGAAGTCATTGACACCGGCGCGCCATCCGGAGCAAAGAAAAGCTTTATCCGCTATCGTCCCATTGGCCCGATTCTCGCCGTGATGCCCTGGAACTTCCCTTTCTGGCAGGTGTTTCGCTTCGCCGCTCCCGCGCTAATGGCTGGCAATGTCGGTTTGTTAAAGCACGCCTCAAACGTTCCTCAGTGTGCGTTGGCGATTGAAGAGATTTTTCTCGAAGCCGGATTTCCCGCCGGCTCATTTCAAACCCTCCTCATCGGCTCGCAGCAGGTCGATCGCATTCTCAACGACCCGCGCGTCGTAGCGGCCACGCTCACTGGAAGCGAGCAGGCCGGCATTCAGGTGGGCATCGCCGCGGCCAAGCGCATTAAGAAAGTCGTGCTCGAACTCGGAGGCAGCGATCCTTTTATCGTCATGCCCAGCGCCGATCTGGATGCAGCCATTGCCACCGCGGTCGAAGCTCGCGTGATCAACAATGGCCAATCCTGCATCGCCGCCAAGCGCTTCATCGTCGCCGATTCGATCGCCTCCGAATTCGAACGCAAGTTTGTCGAACGGATGAAGAATCTCCGCATTGGCGATCCCTTCGACGAAAAAACAGAATTAGGGCCGCTCGCCACGGCCGACGCTGTCACCTCTCTCGATGCCGACGTGCAGAAGTCGGTGCAAGCCGGAGCGAAGCTATTGACCGGCGGTCACGCTCTGAAGCAGCCCGGCAACTACTACGCACCGACGGTCTTGACCGACATTCCCAAAGAATCTCCAGCCTATCGTGAGGAATTTTTCGGACCCGTCGCTTCCCTGTTCCGCGTAAAGAACATCGACGAGGCCATCCGCCTCGCCAACGACAGCCGCTTCGGCCTTGGCGCCAGTGCCTGGACCAAAGACGACGCCGAACGCGAGCGCTTCATCAACGAACTGGAATCCGGTATGGTCTTCATTAACAAAATGGTAGCCTCCGACCCGCGCATCCCCTTCGGCGGCGTGAAGCAATCCGGCCACGGCCGCGAACTGGCCGCCAATGGCATTCGAGAGTTCATGAATATAAAGACGGTGTCGATCGCGTAGGCGCACTCTCTATGGTCTCTTACGAATGAAAATTGCGCGCGGCGTATATTCCGGCGCCGAGCGCAAGGATGATTGCACTCGTCTTTAGCCAAGTAGCGAAAATCTGATTCCAGTCACGCGCCCCAGTCTCCAGGACATGAACTCTGCGTGATCGGCACGGATTCCACCAGCCTTGATAGCACCGCCTGATGCGATAGGAACCGAGGGGAAAGATCGGAATCCAAAAGATGACCCACAAGGTCGTGTCGAAGTTCTCGATCCTTCGGGCAGGATCGACCTTACGATTGCTTTTACCGAGAAACCTCTTGTTTCTGCCTTCGTAGAAAGCTCTAGATCGTTTTTTTCGGCGGTCCTCTATCCTCTCTCCAGCGGCAGTTTCCCGTGCATACCCAGATACTTCGGCCGCTCCTATCTGTCTTCTGCTGATCTCTGATTCCAGCTCCAGGCGGGCTTCGGCGGTTAGTTGATCCTTCTGTTGGGCGAGGTTTAGCAGTTCGTCCTGAGTCAGAAGTTGATAATCAGGCATACCAAGTTCCTCACTGCCTCAATGTCAGACCGCTCAACACCGCCTGTTGCTTGGCAATCAGCGCCTGCACGCCCGACCGCGCAAATACCAGCATCTTTGCAAACTGCGTTTCGTCGAACGCTTGCCGCTCCGCGGTGGCCTGCACTTCCACCATCTTGTGACCCGCCGTCATTACGAAGTTCATGTCAACATCGGCGCGCGAATCTTCTTCGTAGCAAAGGTCAAGCAGAATTTCTCCATCGACAATGCCCACGCTCACCGCTCCCACAAAATCTCTCAAAGGTACTGACGTCAAGGTTCCAGCCTGCACTAATTTTTCCAGCGCTAACCCCAGAGCCACGAACGCTCCTGTGATCGAAGCCGTGCGTGTTCCGCCATCCGCCTGAATTACGTCGCAATCGATCCAGATCGTGCGCTCGCCCAGTCGCGCCAGGTCGGTCACTGCGCGCAGCGACCGTCCAATCAGCCGCTGGATTTCATGCGTGCGCCCGCTCGGCCTTCCCTTCACCACCTCGCGCGATGTTCGCGTCAGCGTAGCCCGTGGAATCATCGCGTACTCACTCGAGATCCAGCCCTTGCCCGAGTTGCGCATAAAAGCCGGCACCGCTTCTTCGATCGACGCAGTACAAATCACTCGCGTATTCCCCACCTCGATAAGTACCGAGCCTTCCGCCGTAGTAATGAAATCCGGAGTAATCAACACCGGCCGCAGTTGGTCGGGAGAACGATTATCTGATCGATAAAACATAGACGAGGATTGTAAACGAAGCTGACATCGATGCTCCCGTGTTTTAATAGATTCGCATTCGAAACCGGAGCCGACACCATGCCCACGCTAATCCCGCAACCCACGCGCATCCAATCCGCCGGTAACAAACCCAAACTCATCGACGAATACATCGGGCGGGTCAACTCCAAAACCGAATCCGCCAGCGTGGCCCACATGCGCAGCCCCGCCGGATGGCTCGAGCCTGGTCAGACTCCCGCCTTCGACGAATTCACGATTGTCTTACAAGGCACGCTACATGTGGAACACGAGAACGGATCGATGGATGTTACCGCCGGGCAAGCCATAATCGCTCACGCCGGTGAATGGATCCGTTACTCCACCCCCAACGAAGGCGGTGCAGAATACATTGCCGTCTGCCTGCCGGCGTTCGCCACGGATACCGTCCATCGCGATGTCTAGGCCAACCGGCTTACAGTCGGCACATTTGCCGTATACACACAAATATGATATTTTTACACATCAGAGGCAAGGATTTGTGCGGACCAATATCGACATCGACGATCATTTGATGCGCCGTGCCATGCGGCACAGTAACGCTCGAACCAAGAAGGCGACCGTCGAAGCGGCTTTGCGCCTATTAGTCGAGACCCATGCCCAGACTTCTATTCGACGCCTGAAAGGTAAGGTCGATTGGCAGGGCGACCTCAATCGGTCCCGGCGCAGTCGCGCGCAAGAGTAGGGCGCATGGTGATTGTCGATACGACCGTCTGGGTCGACTATTTACGCGGTGTCGCCAACAACGAGACGGCATGGCTGGATCGGGCTATGGATCGGGATCGGTTGGGTTTGACCGATCTGATCCTATGCGAAGTCTTGCAAGGCATCCGCGACGATGGCAGTTTCAAACGAGTACGCAACGACCTCATGAAATTTCGGGTGTTTGCGGCTGGCGGCTCCGATCTTGCGACCGCGGCGGCTGACAATTACCGCACCTTGCGTCGGCGTGGATTCACCATTCGTAAGACCATCGACTGTTGGATCGCCACTTTCTGTTTACAGTTCGGCCATGCACTTCTCCATCGTGATCGCGATTTCGATGTGTTCGAAAACCTGGGTCTGAAGATAGTGCGCGCCGAATAACGAAGACAACATTCTTGGGCCTAAAGCCATGGAAACTATCCGCCGGCGATGAAGGATGACTTTCTGAATCCCGAAGCACTTTAGCTAGAAGCCAAAAGCTAAAAGCTTCTACTCCCACTCAATCGTCCCCGGTGGCTTCGAAGTAATGTCGTACACGACGCGGTTCACGCCTTTCACTTCATTCACAATTCGCGTGGAGATAGTCTTCAGCACTTCGTGCGGCAGCGCAACCCAGTCGGCGGTCATGCCATCTTCCGAACTCACCGCGCGGACCGCGCAAGTGTAAGCGTAAGTTCGCGCGTCGCCCATTACCCCGACCGACATTACCGGCAGAAGCACGGCAAACGACTGCCAGACTTTCGTATAGAGACCTGCATTCTTGATCTCGTTGACGACGATATCGTCGCACTCGCGCAACAGGGCGAGACGTGCGGCGGTGACTTCGCCCAGCACGCGCACCGCAAGACCCGGACCCGGGAAAGGCTGACGTTGCAGGATTTCCTCCGGCATACCGAGATCGCGGCCGATCTTCCGCACTTCATCTTTAAACAAATCTTTCAGCGGCTCGATCAGCTTGAGCTTCATCTTTTCCGGCAACCCGCCCACGTTGTGATGCGACTTGATCACCTGCGACGGTCCCCGCACCGAGCGCGACTCGATCACGTCGGGATAGAGCGTTCCCTGCACCAGCCACTTCACCTTGCCCTCTCCTTTCTCGATGCGGCGCGCCTCTTTTTCGAACACCTTAATAAATTCGTTGCCGATAATCTTGCGCTTCTTTTCCGGATCGCTCACGCCTTTCAGTTTGCCCAGAAAGCGTGCCGTAGCATCGACCGCATCAAGACGCAGACCCAGCTTGTCGTGCAGCGTCTTCTGCACCTTTTCGAATTCATTCTTGCGCAGCACGCCGTTGTTCACGAAGATGCAAGTAAGGCGCGCCTTGCCTTTCTTATCGCGCAACGCGCGGTCCACCAGAACGGCCGCCACCGAAGAGTCGACCCCACCTGAGAGCGCGCAAATTGCTCGCCCGGTGCCGACCTGTCTCTTCACTTGTTCGATCGTCGAGTCGATGAAGTGCTGCGGAGTCCACGTGGGCTTTGCGCCGCAGATCTTAAATATAAAATTACGCAGAATTTCGGTACCGTGGCGGGTGTGATGTACCTCAGGGTGGAACTGCACCGCAAACCACTTCTTCGCCACATTCTGTATCCCAGCGACCGCGTTCGAAGTTTTCGCAACCAGTTCAAATCCCGGGGGCAACTGCAAAGCTTCGTCACCGTGCGACATCCACACAGGTTGGCGCTTCGCCAGACCTTGGAAAAGAACAGATTCGGCAACCACCTCGATTTCCGCATGCCCGTACTCGCGCTTGTCGGCAGGGCGCACCTTGCCGCCAAGCGTGTGCACCATGAACTGCAATCCATAGCAGATGCCGAGCACGGGCAGGCCCAGTTCGAACAGGCGCGGGTCGGCGGGCGGCGCGTCTTTGTCATACACCGACCACGGCGCGCCCGAAAGCACGATGCCCACGGGAGTGCAGCCCCTAACCTCATCAAGCGACGCTGTGCAAGGCAGCACCACAGAAAAAACGTTTTGTTCGCGGATACGGCGCGCGATGAGTTGCGTATACTGCGCGCCGAAGTCAAGGATGACGATGGACTGAGTAAGTCGGGATTCGGTTTCCACTTATGAGTTTCTCAAATCGCTTGGCCGCTGTAAAGGACCATGTTGCAAAGACGCTGTCGGCGACGTTTCAATTTAGGTCCCTACGTAAGGCCAAGATTCGGCAGATCGCTGAGAATGGGCTCGTCGCGGTCAACAGTGGTTTGCAGAGGAACCTTCAGCGCAAATTGCTGGTCAGTCGGAGGCGCCATCTGTGGCGCATTAGCGGGTTGAAGCACAGGCATTTCCGCAATGCAGACGTAACCGGCGAGACGCGCCATATACAGCCAGTTCGCCACCGCAAAGTAAACCAGAGTCATCACCGTCATCACGGCGACGACCCCGCGCCACGGAGCAATCTGAATAAAAGCCAGAGGCAACCCAACCGCGGTTGTGGCGACGCTGAATGCGACGAAGTGGGCAATCCCAGTCCACGTGCTCACAGCTCCGACGGCTCCAGCATGCTCGCGCGAGAAAGTTACCGCGCTGGAAATTGCACCCAGAGCATCTTCGCCGTCGCGAACGGCAAATATGCTGGCGACCGACAGCAGCCAGTTCAGCCCCCAGCCCGCGACGCCGACAAAACCCGCCAGCGCCACGAAAAGAAGAAAAACCAGCCCCGGCCGGGGATGCACGCGCGAAGAAACGAAACTAGCAAGAAGCGCCGCGCCCACGAGAGCGAGAATTACGGCCAGCCCCAAGGCAACGCGCAAGAAGTTGATGGCCGCGAGGGTACGCAAAGGCGCTCGTCTCGTTCCAGAAGAATCTAAAATGTCTTCACCAACCTTGTCGCGAAAGTGCTCGATCAGTTCGCGGACCGTGGCATTGCGGCCCAGCGTAGCAGCCATGAGCCACAGAAACGACAGCGCGAGCGCCCCGAGCAACACCGCGACCACAGCGCGGTTCAAGCTCCCGCCAAAAATGTGCGCGATGGCACGCCCAATAAGAGCCGGTTGCCCCGTCGATAGGAGAGTTGCATCGGTACGAGTAACAGGCAGCGTATTCAGATATTCGAAGAAGGAATACAGCGCGAGAGCGCAAGCAGTCGCACCGATAGCCCAACGCCAGGCGATCTCGGCGAAGGTCAGTGATGGCACGCGAAACGTTGCGCGGAAGCCTTCGAGGGTGGGAGAGACACGGGACATCAATGCTCAGGATAACTCAACCGCGGCTAGTGTCGAATCCCGTCGCCGCGGTCCTTCGTGGCAGAAAAGCCGTTAGCAAGACAATTGCGGGTGTGTCCCCGACGTCTCAGCGAACGATGAAGTTCAGCATCTTGCCGGGAACGAAGATCTTCTTCACGATCTGCTTGCCGACGATCGCTGACTTCACTTTCTCGTCAGCGAGCGCCTTTTCGACGACAAAATCTTCCGAGGCGGCGCTTGGCACAACAACAACGCTGCGGAGTTTTCCGTTAATCTGCACAGGGATTTCGAGCTCTTCTTCTTTCGCCAGCGCCGCATCGTACTTCGGCCATGGCGCTCTCAGCAAGCTTCCCTTCTCGCCCAGCATCTCCCAGAGCTCATGAGCGAGGAACGGCGCGAATGGCGCCAGCAATAAAACAAGGCTGCGCTGCGCCTCGGCAAACAAAGGAGACGAAATTCCATCGGCCTCGTGCGCGTAAAGCGCGTTTGTCAATTCCATGATGGCGGAGATGCAGGTGTTGAAGTGCCAGCGGCCCTGCATTTCGTCGGTCACACGCTTGATGGTTTGGTGAAGCTTGCGCTGGACCTTGCGCTCTTCGGGCGAGAGAGACGTCGTGTGCGAGGTTTCTGCAGAGGCTGCCGAGTTTCTTAAAACGAAGCGGTAGACCCGGCCTAGGAATCTTTGGATGCCTTCGATACCGGAATCCTGCCAGTCCATGTCGCGCTCCGGCGGAGCGGCGAAAAGGCTGTACAAGCGCGCGGCATCTGCCCCATAACGCGCGACCATTTCGTCCGGACTCACGACGTTTCCCAAACTCTTCGACATCTTCGCGCCGTCTTTGATCACCATGCCCTGCGAGAATTGATGATCGACCGGCTCATCGTTCGTGATGAGTCCCATATCCCGCATGAACTTCGTCCAAAAACGCGAGTAGATCAGGTGCAGAATCGCGTGCTCCACCCCGCCGATATATTGATCGATCGGAAACCAGTATTGCGCGATCTTCGAATCGAAGGGAGCACGGTCGTTGTGCGCGTCGGTATAGCGATAGAAATACCAGGACGAATCGACGAAGGTGTCCATGGTATCGGTCTCACGCCGGGCCGGGCCACCGCACTTGGGGCAAGTTGTATTGACGAACTCGGGCAATTTGCTGAGCGGCGATCCGCCGGCAAGAGTGATCTCGACGTTCTCCGGCAAAATCACCGGCAAATCCTTTTCCGGCACCGCGACGATTCCGTCCTTCTCGCAATAAAGCATGGGAATCGGAGTGCCCCAGTAGCGCTGGCGCGAGATTCCCCAGTCTTTTAAGCGATAGGTGACCATGGCCTTGCCAAAGCCGTTCTGCTCCGCGAATGCGGACATCTTCTTGATCGCATCGGCGCAATCCATGCCGCTGTAAGGGCCGGAGTTGATAAGCATGCCGTCGTGGCCAACAAACGGAAGCGGCGGCTCGGTCACGGTTTCTTCTGGATCGTTCGAAATGGGAAGAATCACCAGCCGGATTTCAAGTTTGTATTTCTTGGCGAACTCGTAATCGCGCTCGTCGTGCGCGGGCACGCTCATAATCGCTCCCGTGCCGTAATCCATGAGAATGTAATTCGCCACCCAGACCGGAATCTTCTCGCCGTTGAAAGGATTGATCGCGTAACGGCCAGTGGCGACTCCGTGCTTTTCGATCTCCCCGATGTCTCCCACTTCTTTCGCCTTGCGCTGCTCGGCGATGAGTTGATCGACCTTGGCGCGCAACTCCGGATGCCCCGCAGCGAGATCCGCCACGATAGGATGCTCGGGGGCGAGCACTACGGAAGTCGCGCCATAGATCGTATCGACTCGCGTAGTGAACACCGGGATATCCGCTCCCGCCGGACCAAAGCCGGTGTGCGGCTGAGAGTAATCGAGCTTGAAATCGACCAGCGTGCCTTCGCTGCGGCCGATCCAGTTGCGCTGCATGGTGCGGACTTTTTCCGGCCAACCTTCGAGCTTGTCGAGATCGCGCAACAATTCCTCGGCATAGTTTGTGATGCGCAAGAACCACTGCTCGAGTTCGCGCTGCTCGACCGGCGTATCTTCGTGGCGCCAGCAGCAGCCATTACCTAGAACCTGCTCATTGGCCAGCACGGTCGCGCATTGTGGACACCAGTTCACTTTGCTTTTCTTGCGATAGGCCAAGCCCTTCTCGAAAAGCTTCACAAAAAACCACTGGTTCCAGCGATAGTAATCGGGCAGGCAGGTAGTGACTTCGCGCGACCAATCGTAGGCGAAGCCAAGGCGGTTCATCTGCACCTTCATCTTCGCGATGTTGCCGAGCGTCCACTGGCGCGGCGGAGTCCGGTTCTGAATCGCGGCGTTCTCCGCAGGCAAGCCAAACGAATCCCAGCCCATGGGATGAAGCACGTTGTATCCATTCATCCACATGTAGCGGGCCAGTGCGTCGCCGATCGCGTAATTCCGCACGTGCCCCATGTGCAGCACGCCGGAAGGATACGGCAGCATTTCAAGAACGTAATACTTCTTCTTTGTGGTGTGCGGTTCGGCTGCGTAAAGCTCCGGCTCGCTCGCCCAGCGCTCTGACCACTTGGCTTCCACACGCTGCGGCTCGTAGCGGGTATCGTCACGCTCAGGATCGCGCCCGGATTCAGAATGATCGCGGCTATGGTCGCCGCGCTGGCCAATGGGCCGCGCGGCTGTTACAGCGATAGTCTCTTCCTGCACTTTGTCTTGCTGGGGCATAAGGAATCAGGGAGCTTTGAGTAAAGCCTAGATTTTACAATGAGGCAAGGGAATCTTGTACGTAGATCGGATGATCTTCACCGATATACGTCTTTGCGGTGTCCTACTTCTAGCACCAAAACTGTGATCTTTTCATCCTGAATATCGCAGATCAAGCGATAATCGGCGACTCGGTAACGCCACAATCCACGCTTTTCGCCGTGCAGCGGTCTGCCCCATTGGCGGGGATCCTTAGCCTCAATTAGCCGCTCGCGCAAGAAACGCTGGATCGACTTCTGGGCCGCGCGGTCGAGCTTCTCGATGTGCCTGGCTGCTGAGCGAGTAACTTCAATCCGCCAAGCCAAGACGCCGCTCCAGTTCATCGAGCGTAATTGTCGGCTCGCGGCGCTCCAGTGCCGCAATACCCTTCAAGTAGTCTTCGCGGTCTTCCAGATATTGGCGTATCGCTTCACGCGCGTAGTAACTCTTGCTGCGTCCAGTCTCTTTGGCCAAAGACTCCAACTTGCGTTCGAGTTCGGGTTCAAGGCGAATACCGAGCATATGTTTAACAAGTTTAACACGTCGGCACTAATGAAGTCCCAAAAATGCAGCACGCTTCAGAATCTCCCAAAGCCCCCACACAGCCGCCACCGGTCCTCCCCAAATGTAGAGCATCGACTTCAAATGCAGCTTGGCCACGACCTCTTTCTGACTATCCGTCGAGATTACAAAGAGCCCGTCATCCTTCATCAAAATCACGGGGGGATGCAAGTCGAATTCCTCCGCAGCAGCCGTGTCCGCGCCCGCTGGCAACGTTCCGTCGAGGTAAGGATAAGCTTCGCGGCGTATCAGATCGGCCTCCGCCCTGCCCACAAAGCCGGGCCCGATACGCGACAAATCGGTACATTCCGCAATCGGATCCTTCTTCGCCCAGGGATTTTCCAGCAGCCTGCCGAGGACAAAAATCGCGTCTCCGGGCTTGATCGCATACTCTTGCGCGAACTCCGGTTTGCCTTCCGAATACCTGCTGCTGGCGAAGGCCAGCTTGCTGTATTCCGAACGATCGCTGGTCGCCGGAAATTGAAGCTCCGCGCCTTGCGGAAAAATCATTACCGTACCAGTGCCGTCTTCGAGAAAAAAAGGCGCGCACACCTCCCGCATCGCCTTATTAAGATCGCCCTGCGGATTCGATTCGATCACCAGCCGGTAGTAAAGACAATCGGCATGGCTCAAGGGCGCGACCACCGTATAAGGACCGATCGCCCGCCCGCTCAGTTCGACGCGGCCCAGCGCCGCCGCCCGAATGCTCGATCGCGGCGTATCCATGATCAGCCGCTTGCGCTGCAGCAGAACAAAGCCGCGCCAGAAACAATAAGGTCCCAGCGTCACTCCGAGCACCGCCCAAAACATGGGCTGGCTCAGCAGCCAGATCAAGATGCGGATCATTCGCCGCCCAGCATACATCAGTGCCGGCCGCGAACAAACGACCTCGGATCAGGCGACTAACTTCTTAAGTGCCAGGATATTCCGCCGGTCGTCCCCAGGTTTCTCGATAGGAGTTTCCGCAATAAAGGCAGCGTGGGCTAGGCGAAGATCGTTAAGCAGAATTCGGAAGGGCTCTTTCCCAATGGTTCCCTTCCCGATCTGCTGATGGCGGTCGAGCTTCGATCCGCGCGGGGCCTTGGCGTCGTTGCAGTGCCACACGCGCACGTTATTCAGGCCGACAGTTGCATCGAGATGAGTCAGCGTTTGATAAAGTCCGTCAACGCTGACGATGTCATAGCCGGCGACGTGCGTATGGCAGGTATCGACGCAGGCGCCAACAGGCACGATGTCGCGCAGGCGATCAATCACCTCTGCAACTTGCTCGAAGCTTCCTCCCAGAGAAAATTCGGCGCCGGCCGTGTTTTCGATCAGGATCGTCAATCCGCCTTTCGCAAGATCGAGGCCCTGACTAGCGGCCGCAATGGCAGCGGCAGTCTGCAGCAATCCAGCTTCGCGATCGGCTCCGCGGAACGAGCCCGGATGCAGCACAAGATAATCCGCGCACATGGCCAGCGCTCGCTCGATCTCTCCGCGGAAGGCTTCAATCGATTTCTTGAGGAACAACGGATTCGTACTGGCCAGATTCACCAGATAATTCGTATGAATGACGAGCGGCTTGAGATCATAACGCGCCCTCAGATCGAGCATCTGCTCACATAACGGATAGCTCAGCTCGTACGGCGCCCACTGCCGCGGGCTGGAAGAGAAGACCTGCAGCGTATTGCAACCCAGGCGGTAAGCCCGTTCAGCGGCACTGTGAATTCCTCCGGCAGTCGAGGTATGAATTCCGATACGGCGCGAAGTCAAGCGGGGCGGTCGTTTAGGTGCCGGGCGAGCCAGGATATCCTGTTCGCGGGCAATGGAACGAGGCATAAGACCAGTATAAAGCGCCACAGAAACTGTTTTGATTTGCGAACAGACATTACAGCGGTTTGCCGCCCGACGCAGGGAACGATAGACTTAAGGGCGGTTGTCCCCACATGCCCCTGCATTAGGCTCCTACAGGTGAACTTATGTTAGTCGTAATGAAGGCCCAGGCTACCGAAGAGCAGGTGCGTTCGGTTTGCCAAAAGATCGAGGCGCTCGGCTACCGGGCACATTCGATGCCGGGCGCGCAGCGTACCGCCATCGGCGTTACCGGAAACAAGGGCGAGGTCGAGCCGGGCACGCTGGAAGAAATGCCAGGCGTGCAAGAAGTCATCAAGGTCTCGAAACCTTACAAACTTGTCAGCCGCGACCTCAAAGAAGACAACACTGTCATCAGCTTTCCGGGCAGCTCGGCCACAATCGGCGGGCGCGGCCTCGCCATCGTCGCCGGACCCTGCGCCATCGAAAGTCGAGAGCAGGCCTTTGCCGTAGCCGAGCGCGTGCATCGCGCCGGCGCACAGTTCTTTCGGGGAGGCGCTTACAAACCTCGCACTTCGCCCTACTCCTTTCAAGGATTAGGTGAAGAAGGCCTGAAAATCATGGCGGAAATTCGCCAGCAGTATGGCATGAGGATTATCACGGAAGCCATTGATAACGAATCGCTTGATCTGGTCGAGGAGTATGCCGACATGGTTCAGATCGGTGCCCGTAACATGCAGAATTTCTCCTTGCTGAAGCGCGCTGGACGGGCCAAGAAGCCGGTGCTGTTGAAGCGCGGCATGTCGGCGACTCTCGAAGAATTCCTAATGGCTGCTGAATACGTTTTGAGTGAAGGCAATTACAACGTAGCCCTGTGCGAGCGCGGCGTTCGCACCTTCGCCGATCACACTCGCAATACGCTCGACCTGAGCATAATCCCGGCGGTGCAGCGCTTGAGTCATCTGCCGATTTTTGTCGATCCCAGCCACGGAACGGGTAAACGAAATAAGGTAACGCCGCTATCGCGCGCGGCAGTAGCCGTAGGATCCGATGGACTAATGGTCGAAGTTCACAACAAGCCCGACGAGGCGCTCTCCGATGGTCCGCAGTCGCTCTTCCCCGATCAGTTCGATGAACTGATGAGCCAGGTGCGCCAGATCGCCGCCGTGGTGGGAAGAACCGTGCCCGAGATTGGAGTCAGGGAAACGGTTGGAGCGAAGTAGAGCTCATTCTTCGGGAAAGTCTTATGTCAAGAATCTTCTCTTTCTGCATCCGCACTGCATTGATCGTTATCGTTGCAGCAATTGCATGGTCCCAAGCCGACCAAGATAACGCCCCGGGACTGAATGTCAAAAGGGATTCCGCGGGTCAAATCGCCGTGAAGCAGTCGCCCTCGCAGGTCCCATCCGTAGCGACCGAGCAGACCGGAACAGCTACTCAAACCCTTGAACCAACGAAGGGGCAGTACGGACCGGTCGAAGTTCTCAGCGACACCCACGGCGTGGATGTTGGCCCTTATGTCCGCGAAGAGATCCTGCCCGCTGTTCGCGACCATTGGTACGCAGCCCTCCCCCAATCTGAGCAAATGAAGAAAGGTAAGGTTGCCATTCAGTTTGCGATCAGGACGGATGGAAAAGTAGCCAGCATGAAGCTAGTGAGCCCAAGTGGGGAAAGAGCGCTGGACAGGGCCGCATGGGCGGGAGTTACAGGTTCTGATCCGTTTCCTCCTTTTCCTCAGGCGTTCGTGGGAAACCTCCTTGTCCTCCGTTTCAACTTCGTCTACAACCCGGACAAAGCCGAACTGGCGATGGCAGATGTGGCTGCACCCGCACGCGCTCCAACATTCCTCCACGCTAGAGTAATGACTCAGGACCCCAACTCTCGCCTCCCACGATATCCGAAACAAGCGCTTAAACGAAAGACCGAGGGAGCCGTGAGGGTAAATGTAGAGGTCGGGGCGGATGGCCGGGTCAAGGACGTGAAGTTGCTCGAAGGAGATCCGCTGCTAGCCGACTCTGCAGTTCATGCGGTCCGGAAATGGCGATTCTATGCCGCTGAGAAAGACAGTAGGCCCCTCGAAGAGTGGGCGACGATCAGATTCGATTTCATATTAAACATCGACCAGGTTCGGGCACGTATCGAGTCGTATTCCGAAACTTCACCCAGCCGCTGACAAGTGATCCTGGCGAGAGTACTGGCTAATTTTCTGCTGGTCCACTCCCACAAAAGCTGCTCTCTTAATCAATACACATAATACGTATAATCTGATAATCTGATTTCATGAAAGAGACTCCCATCTCGGTCACCGAGGCCTCCCGCAACTTCGCCGAGTGCGTGAATCGCGTCCACTATCAGAATGTGACATTTGTTCTGCTCAAGAACGGTTCTCCGGTGGCGCGGCTAGTTCCGGAGAAAAAGACAGCAGGTTCAGTGCGCAAGCTAACCGCCGCTCTGCGTAGGTCTAACCTTTCGCCGGAAG
Source organism: uncultured Acidobacteriaceae bacterium (assembly GCA_963789875.1). GTDB lineage: Bacteria > Acidobacteriota > Terriglobia > Terriglobales > Acidobacteriaceae > Sulfotelmatobacter. The sequence continues at coordinate 1,449,728 of CAWBMI010000006.1, forward strand.
AAGCCAAGGCCTGGAAGCGCGATCTGGTTGCGGGCCGCCGAATCCTGAAGCCGCCGGTGGATAAGTGGCGATGAAGGCGATCACAATAGAATCGTCCTGATTCGTCGCAGGCGAAGCCCTTCACGAACCCCGCGAAGTAACGATCCCGTCTCCGCCTGTCTGCGCCGCTGACGGCTCCCCCAAGGTTTCCGGCGCCGGCAGCGGTAACATCGCAACCACCACCGTTCCCTCCCCGTCCGATTGAATCCGCAAAGTCCCGCCCAACTGCCGCAAGCGCTCCCGCATACCGCGAAATCCCACGCCACTGTGCCCCACCGAATTCAGTTCCTGCTGCTTCACCGCAGGTATGCCTTTGCCTCGATCCTGCACTTCGATCAGCAGGCGCTGCGCATCCTGGTACACCCGAATTTCAGCAGCCATGCTGCCGGAGTGGCGATGCACGTTGGTGAGGCACTCCTGCACCATGCGGAAAATCGCAATCTCCATCTCGTCGGGCAGGCGGGCAAAGTCTTCCGGCATCCTGAGGTCAACCTTGATCTGGCTGCGTTCCGAGAATCCGTCCACATACCAGCGCAGCGCTGAAGCCAGCCCCGCCACTTCAAGCAACGGCGGATGCAACAGATGAGAAATGGTTCGGATCTCCCGGCTGATCTGATCAACCATTGCGGCATTCTCAGAGATTGCACGAGCGCCGGCTTCGTCCAGCCGGTCTGACTGCCGCCGCACCACCGCGATGTTCATGCTGAGCGCAGCCAACAGCTGACCGACACTGTCGTGCAACTCGCGCGCAATTCGGCGGCGCTCTTCGTCGCGCATCTGCTGCAGCCGGCTGGAAAGTTCGCCGAGGCTTTCCTTAGAAAGATTCAAATCGGCGGTGCGCTCTGTAACCTTGTGCTCCAGTTCGTCGTGCGCAATTCGCAGCTCTTCTTCGGCCCGTTTTCGTCTCGCAAGAGAGCGCCGGTTGGTCTCGCCTAATGCAATAATCAGCGCGGAGAAGAAAATAAAGCCTACCATCCCAGAGATCGAGGTCTTGGGATCGTCGAGTTTAAAAGACCCGCCAGGAGGCAAGAACCAAAACCAGACTCCGAAAACCCCGATCAGCGTACAGATGATGGAGGGACCGAGCCCACAATACCAAGCCGAGAAAACCACTGCGGCCCAAACCGTGTGATACGGATTATTTTCGCCGAGCAGAGGGGCAAGAAGGCCACGCAGAAGTAACGCCACGACCGCCGCCACGATCGCCAGGCCGTAGCGTCGTATCTCATCGCTGCTGGATTCGGATGAAAGGTCTACCGACATCTTCGATTATTGAGATCGCGGATTTTAGATTCGCAGAGCGGAGCGGCGATACCAACTAGATACTAACAGAGACAACTATCGCATTCGATGCGCAACCTCGCGCTCCCGAATCGCCCCAACCTTGCAATCCTTTGCAGCAACTAACTTTCAGATACGATCAATTCAAAAAACGCCGAACGCTAGCGTTTCAGGAGGAATATTTCATGGCAGACGATATGGAGAAAAAGGGTCAGCAAGGTGGGCAATACGGACAAGGTCAGCAGGGCGGCCAGTCCGGTCAGCAGTCCGGTCAACCCGGCCAGCACAGCGGTCAAACTGGTCAGTCCGGCCAGAACCCTTCCCAGAATCCTTCGAAGAAGGGCACCACCGGTCAGAACGAGAACGAAGAAGATAACCAGAACCGCGATCGTCAGCGTCGCGCTTCCTAGTTTACTTCGACAGCGATGATTGCCCGAAAGTCCCGGCCGTGACGCCGGGACTTTCTGTTTTCTAATAAACTTTCGGTTTCCTCAACATGAGTTTTCTGCGCTCTAGCTTACTTCTCTGAGCCGGCAAAAATAGGGGAAGCGCCTACAGCCAATCGGGGCTGAACAGTATTGTTGACTGCGGGCGCTCATTCTAAAGTGCAAGCATTGGAGAAAGTTAAGAGGCTCCCATGCCATACAGACTCACCGAACATCGTCTTGAAGCTCAGCCTTCGCCCGAAGCCCTGCGGCAGGTTTTCGAAGCTGCCGTTTGCGACATTCACCAGGCCGATCTCGCGGCCAAAAAGCACCGCTATCGCACCCCCATTTTTCAGCGCAAGGGGTTTTTGGGAGTGTCCAGAGACAGCGCAGAGAAGCGCGCCGTAGCCGATGCCGCCCGGGCTCTGGCGCAACTGTGGAAGGTATAGAACCTGTAGAGCCTTAGGGTAGCGACGTAACTCGCTACGTCTCCCGCCGGGGAGTGGTTCCATCCCCAAAGATCACTGGCAGGAATTTTTCGTTCGTCAAATCATTGAAACTATCTCGCGTTTGCACCTTGGCTGGCCGCAAAGGGCGGGTGAGGCCTCAACTGATGAGGCCTCACGTTTTAGCGGTCTGTTTTGGTAGGTGAACAGCGAGAGTGCAAAAATGCCATATAAAGCTAGCTGGCCCGGCGGCGCGCCCGAATCTCGTCTTTTTCTTCTTCTCCGGTTTCGATCGCCGCATCGGACGTTTCGTGAGCTTTCTCTCCGGCACGGTCCGTTGCTTTCTTGGCGGCGTCCTTCACATCGCCCCAGGCGTTCTGCACTTTGCCCTCGGCCTGCTTCATGGTTCCCTTGGCTTGCGTCTCGCTATCACCGGCCCACTCCCCGGCTTGCCGCTCGACTCGGCCCGCAACGTCCTTAATCTTGCCTTCCACCTGATCCTTATTCATTCCCATTTCCTCCGATTAGCGTTGGTAGTTAATGTTCCTTACTAGACCACCGGACTTCGGCCCTGGATCAGCCGGATTAAGATCGCCACAACTGCCAGAACGAGCAGGATATGGATATATCCTCCCAGCGTGTATGAGCTGACTAAACCCAGAAGCCAAAGGATGAACAGCACAACGGCTATCGTCCAGAGCATCGGTCGCCCTCCTGATAACTCTCAATCTTTCCGCTGACTACGATTGTGAGTCTAAGCGGGGAGCCATGCGGCAGGTATCCGGTGAAGTCCCTATTCGAGGATCGATCGAACTCTAGCTTTCTGAATTTTCGCCGTCACGTCACCACAGCTCAATAGATATGAACGATGCCATTGCGCACGGCGTAGAGAGTGAGATCAGCTACGGAATGCAAATTAAGTTTGCGCATCAGGTTGGTACGGTGAGTCTCCGCCGTCTTGACGCTGAGCTTAAGAACGGTCGCCACTTCCTTGGTGCTCTTACCTTCGGCGACCAGTTGCAGCACCTCGCGCTCGCGCGGCGTGAGCACCGTCTGAGCCGAGCTCTCACTCTCTTCGTGCGGGCGCAAATAACCGTCGAGCATCATCTGCGCCACTTTCGGGGTAAAGAAAGTTCGTCGGTTCTGCAAAGCCTCCACGGCAGAGATCAGGTCGCGGCCGGCATCCGATTTCAACACAAATCCACGCGCCCCCGCCGCCAGCACTTCCCTCACGACCTGCTCCGCGTCGTGAATGGTCAGGATTAGGATGCGAGCATCCGGCGAGGCCGCTAGAATCTGCCGTGCCGCATCCAAGCCGTTCAGATTAGGCATACCAATGTCGAGTAAGAGGATATCGGGCTGCAACTGGGTGGCGAAGTCGACCGCTTCGCGACCGTCTTTCGCCTCGCCGCAGACCTCCCAGCCGTCGTGGTCCTCAAGCAGCGAGCGAATGCCCCGCCGGGCTACCTCGTGGTCGTCCGCGATAAGGATTCGAAGCCCGCTCACAGCTTTACCCTCCCTGCAGAATGACTGCAGAACGACGAGTGTTGCCGATACGGCCTTTCTTCGGAAACTCAGCGTGTGTGGTATTTATAGGTGCCTGAAGCCTCAAGGTGGTTGCAGAAAATGTAGGCAACACTGGACTTTCGTTCTCTTGGCCTACTCTCACCATCAATATGGCATCCAAAGAGCGGAGGTTTTGCCATGCGCTCTGCCGCTCTATGCGCCGCTTCTGCACGATGTTTCATCTCGATTGTGTCTCAACTGGTATTGTTGGCAGCACTCGGATTCGCTCAAAGCCCGCCCTCAACCACCGCACCCGCTTCGGCAGTCAATGGCAGCCCGGCCCAGCAATCGGCGCCTCCTCAGAATACAGCTCCGTCGGCCGGCGCCGCTTCGCAGCCCGCCGCAGCCGCCCCGCAAGATCCAGCGCAGCCCCAAGCCCAGGAAGCCCCTGCCAATGACCAGGGCAATACCTTCGTCTTCAAGAAGCAAGTAGAAGAGGTCGTGCTTCACGCCAGCGTCTTCGACGACCAGCGCCGTCCGGTTACTGGCTTGAATCGCAGCGCGTTCTCAGTCGTTGAAGAAGGTCTGCCGCAAACCATTACCTCATTCCACACTGAAGATGTTCCGGTCGCGATCGGCATCGTGGTCGACAACTCAGGTTCGATGCGCGACAAACGGGACAAAGTAAACCAGGCTGTAGTAAATCTCATCCGCGCCAGCAATCCTCAGGATGAAGTCTTCGTCGTTAATTTTAGCGATAAGCCTTATCTCGACCAGGATTTTACCTCTAACCTGAACCTGCTGGAAGCCGCGTTGCACCAGGTTTCATCCAGAGGGAGCACGGCGCTATACGACGCCATCGTCGCGTCGGCCGTTCATCTGGAGAACGATCCGCGCGTGCAGAAAAGAGTTCTACTAGTTCTCACCGACGGACAGGACAACATGAGTACAGAGACGCTGCAGGAAGCCTCGCATCGCCTGCAACAGATCAACGGCCCCACCGTCTACGCCGTCGGCTTGCTAGGTAGTGGATTACAGGAGAACGGACGTGACGCGCTGCAACAGCTCGCGCACTCCACCGGCGGGGCGGCCTACTTCCCGGCAACGCTCGACCAGGTCGATAACGTCACGCGAACCATAGCGCACGATATTCGCTCTCAGTACCGCATCGCCTACAAGCCGACGAAACAGGGCTCCAAGCCTTCGTATCAGTCGATCAAAGTCGAAGCCCACGCCCCAGGATACGGGCAACTAACGGTGCGCACGCGTGAGGGATATTTTTCGCCGGAATCGTCCCCGACAGCGCTAACTAAAGCGCGTTAACAAAATCGAGGGAAATCGGCATGAGTGGGGGACAGCGGTCTCCTGCGCGTCGTTCGCGGATACTCTTGGCGACCTCGGATAAAAGGAGTAGGGTTTGTCATCCTGAGCGTAGCCGTTCTTCAGGCGTAGCGAAGGATCTCCCGCTGAACCACTTTTAGCGTCAGCCAACCGTCTGGCTGTTAAGCCACCGGACTGGCCGGCGTAACGTTAAACTGTGGCGGCATCTCGATCTGAATAATGTTGTTCTTGATGGCATACACCACCAGATCTCGAATCGAATGCAGGTTCAACTTCCGCATAATGTTGCTGCGGTGAGTCTCCACGGTTTTTGTGCTGAGGTTCAGCAGAGTCGCAACTTCTTTCGAGCTCTTCCCTTCCGCCAGCAACTGAGTCACTTCCCTTTCGCGCGCCGTCAAAGTCGGCAGATCGGGCGGCTCGTTGCGCGAAATGGCATGTCCCTTGTCAAGAAATCCTGCGAGGACAAGATCATTCACTCGCGGAGTAAAGAACATGCGCTTGCTTTGCAGAGCTTCCACGGCGGAAACCAGATCGCGTGCCGCGTCCGACTTTAAGACGAATCCCCGCGCGCCCGCGTCCAACGCCTCGCGAATCACCTGATCAGAGTCAGTAATGGTCAGCACAATCACCTTGAATTGCGGATCGTGCTGCAGCAACTGCCGAGTGGTATCCAACCCGTTGAGGAAGGGCATGCCGATATCGACGATGATGACATCGGGCTTCAGTTGCTTTGCCATTTCGATCGCTTCCCGACCATCAGAGGCTTCCCCGCACACCTCCCAACCCTCGTGTTTCTGGAGCAGAGCGCACAACCCACGTCGTACGATCTCGTGATCATCCGCTAACAGAATGCGAAGCTTCATGGCAGATCCTCCTTGCAATCAACACCCCGAGAGATTGAACCTTACTTCCAAAACCCAGCTTTTTAAAGTAAGCCTCTCAAAAAAGAAAATCCAGGAAATTAGTTGGAAGACGACGCGTCGTTCTGCGCCAACGCCGTAAACTGTTGATGCCGGCTCACCGCCTCCACTGCTTTCAATAAGTCCCGGGCCGCATTCGATTTCACCACATACCCCCTGGCTCCAGCTTCCAGAGCCTCGCGCATCATCTGCGGAGAATCATGCTGTGTGACAAACAAAACTTCCAGAGCGGAAGTTTTCTGGCGAATGGCACGGCAGGCTTCCAATCCGTTCATCCGCGGCATGGTGACATCCAGCACCACAACATCCGGTTTCAAACTGATGACCTTATCTACCGCTTCCAATCCATCGGAGGCCTCCCCGACAACTTCCCACCCCGAGCGGCCTTCCAAAAGAGTTCTCAGACCCTGTCGCACGATGGGATGATCGTCCACCAGCAAGATGCGGACTGCCATAACAGTTTCCAACCCCTGAGGCAGCCTCATGCCCACCTGCTACAGCCGGTGTATGGGTGGCTACATTTCAATCTGGTCTTGCTCCAAGTCTAACTTCCACTTCCAGGCGCTTCGTCTAACCATATCCCTTTTGAGCGGTTTAGTCTGAATTCTTAGGTGAAGCTACCACCTTACTACCGCCTCTCGAATACAGGGAATACTGTATGCGACAGCTTAATCGCCAGCTGCAGATGATTGCAATTTCGGAAAATATGTACCCGCATGCAACAGCGAGTCCACCGCTTCTACGATCGAGCCGACATCCGCTTTCGCGCAGGCTCCTCGAATTCCCACTTTGCGAGCTTCGTCTGCCAGTTGAGTCGAGAGATGAATGGTCACCATTAGAATCGGAATTTCAGGAAAAATCTCCGAAACTTCGCGCGCCACAGCCAGCCCATTCAAGTCAGGCATCTGAAAATCGAGCAAAATTAGATCCGGAGGATTATTTTTCACCCTCTCGATCGCTTCCCGTCCGGTTCGCGCTTCATCGCAGACCTGCCAGGTGCTCTGCTGCTCCAAAAGCGCCCGCAGATAGTGCCGCACTGCCGGATTGTCATCAACCACTAGAATTCGCACCACAGCGGCACCACCTCTCGCCTCCACCATAAATTTCCTCACGATGGCCAGCAATACCCTAAAGTCCTGATGGTCAATCAGGTGCGGCTGATCGTGAGTAAATGAGCTGCACCGCATCGATAACGATAACAAGCTGTTTGGATGAAGGGCACTTCCATTTCGTTTTCTAAGTTAAAATAAAGAATCTGGAATTCTGACGGTATTGTCTTAGACTTCAGAAGCCCGACTGATTCGTAAGTAACTGATTTGGAGTTAGAGGAGCCCTGCGAAATGTACCCAGAAATCATGGTAATCCCGATGCGTGAAGAGTTGACCCGGCTGGGAATTGAAGAACTACGAACCGCCGAGTCTGTCGATCAGGCTTTGAAAGTCCAGCGCGGCACGGCACTGGTGATCGTGAATTCGATATGCGGATGTGCCGCCGGTCGTATGCGTCCCGCGGTTCGTTTGGCGCTGGAAAAAGCCACCCATCCCGATAGAGCTTTCACCGTGTTCGCGGGACAGGACACAGAAGCCACTGCGCGTGCCCGCAGCTATTTCACCGGACAACCACCATCTTCGCCCTCGATCGCGATTCTGCGAGACGGCCAACTCGTCTACATGATGCCGCGCCGCGACATCGAATCGCGCGAAGCCCCTGCCATCGCCGCCGATCTAAAAACAGCGCTAGATAAATTCTGCGCCAAACCAGTAACCGCGTAGCGCCAGGGTCTCGTAAGTTGGCTCTCAGGTGGGTCGCCAACGCGGGTACAAACTGATTTTTGGGATTTTTACTGAGAACTGGGAACTGAGAACTGAGAACTGCCTTTCGGCCCCACCATAAACGATTTCACCACGATTCCGTTCGGCTGCAGCCCGACTGGAATCATGGTGAGCAAGGAATACTCCGTCGGCTCCAGCTTCCGCGGAACCCGCCTCTGGATCACGGTAACATCGCCCGCCTGCGTATCCAGAACGAGCAGATATCTCTGATCCTGAGAGAGCGCGAGCCCGTCCGGATGGCTACCCACTTCCAAAGTAGCAATCCGGCGACCCAAATCGATGTCGTACACGGCCACGCTATCCGACCCAAAATTACTCACGTATAATCGCGAGTTATCGCGCGAAATCACCGCGTGCGCCGGATGCTGCCCCAATACCGCACTGCTTCCCACTTCATCATTCCCAGTCTCGACAATTGAAATGCTATCGGAATCGAAATCGCAAACCATCAACTCACCGCCATCGGGTTTGAGCGCAATGCTCACCGGAGTCTTCCCCACATCAAGCAATGCCAGCACCCGATCGCCATTTGAGCCACCGTTGTTTCCTTTAGCGCCCGCCGCCAGCGCAATGGAGGCAACCTGCGACGATCCCGAGCACGCCACAAACGCTTTGCTCGAATCCGGCAGGATCGCGATGTCTTCCGGATGCACACAAACCGGTAAGGTCTCTCGCACCCGCAGCCGCGCGGAATCAATCAGCGAAACCGTATTGTCGTTGCGATTCGACACCACCACCGTCGCGCCATCGGGAGAAACCCGCGCCAATCCCGCTCCCAAGCCCACCGGAATATTGCCCACCAGCACCCGCTTACCCAGATCGATCACCGAAACGCTAGCCGATCCCGAGTTCGCGACATAAGCGCGCTTGCCATCTTCCGACACATCGATGAAGTAGGGCCGGCCGTGCACTCCGATCGTCGCGACTACGGCATTCTTGCCCGCATCGATCACGCTGACATTGTTCGACCCCGAATTCACCACGTAGATTTCATTCTTCTTACTATTGGCTGCGATGCCGGTAGGAGATGTGCCCACAGGAATCGTCTTGGCCAGCTCAAACGTACGCAGATCGATCACGCTGACCGTATTACTTTTGCCATTGCTTACGTAGGCGTATTCCCGGTAGGCGGGACCGTAGTTCGGCAAGGCCTGCTCGCGAAAATACCACCAGGCAAAGCCTCCCAGCAGCGGCACCAACACCATGATGAAAAGGAGTTTTCGCAAAAGGTCGGCGCGTCCCCGCAAGTACAGAGTTGAGCCAGAGTATCAGACAGTCTTTACCGGTGGAACCTGCAGTAAACTCAGCGTGACACGGTTTGCTCCGGAGTTGCGTGCGCAGCGGCGCCGCTCCTCGCCTCGCCGGCCTTCAATTCCTCTGCGAGTGCGACCGCGGCTTCATTCGACACCCGAATCTCCCCGTCGAATACAACTATTAATCTCCCCGAGCCGACGGCCTGAAACTGAGCCCGCTGCAACTTCGCGTGACCCTTCGCCGCAGACGGAAGCATCGCGTTAAAGTCTCCTGCTTGGCGCGCGGCCGAGAGCACAGTTTCGCTGATTTTGTCGCGTACTTCGTCGCCTAGAGAGCCGGAGCGCAGCAGTTCGCCCACTAGTCCCGTAGCATCGACGCGCCTTACTTTCGCCAGCAATCGCAATTCGCCGTCTTCTCCCGCGGCCGGAGTTAACTCGACTTCCATCGTGCCAAATCCCTCCGCGATTTCGTTCGCATCTCTGCCGAAGCACGACCAGCGTTCATAATGTAGTTGCGCCACCGCTATGCTTTCCGGGGCCAGGGGAGCGAGCGTTGCCTTCTGAATCGCAACCCTTTCCCCACAACGCTCCGCGCGATCGAGTTGTCCTCGCATAACGGCCGTCATGTTTTCTTGCAGCTCTGAAAAATCAGCCGTTAATTCGACATGGAACATCTGCGCCGGCGAACTCGATCCATCAGACGCCGCGCCCTGAGAAACCATGCCGGATGTTGAGATCATGACTGCCTGGTTCGCCAGCGGCACTGAGTTCTTCACTGCAGGCAAGTTGAAAACACTGGCCAAGCCGTTGCGATCGCCAATTCCCATTTCGTCGCCCAAGCCAAGCTGCTCGTTCTGCAAATTCGCGAGCACATGGTCGATATTTTGCAGAAGCGACGACGTCACCCTCGTGTCGGCCGTGGGGTGGATATCACGGCTGCTCTCCGCCAAGTCAGAGTTCGCCTTCGTCACCCGCCTGACCATCTCTTTCAAGCCGATCTTCTGCCGCTCCGAAAGCCCGTCCAGAAATTTCTTCGTGCCATTGTGTGCGGCTTCTAAAGCTTGAAGAAAGGCCTCGTCCGGATGAACTTGGGAGGCGCTCTTCTTATCCCCCTGCGGATCGTTCGCCAGACTTTGCAAAGACGCCCGCGCTGCGGCAGTGCTCTTCTGCAAGGCGCCAAACTCGACAATCTGTTCACTGCTGGCCTGCACCGCCAGCGCGTCATGAAAGTCTTTCAGATCGTCTCTCACCGAGACTCCGCTCGGCTTTCCCAGGTTATCCAGCCCACCCACAACCTCGCTGCCACTGCCGATGCTGCGTCCGGCACCACCGCGCTGTGCCACTAAACCGCACGGGTGGGTCAGCGCTCCAGCCGCCAAAATTACGGCGCAAAATGAATTGAACTCACGAAACCGCTTGCCAGCCATGAACACATCTCCAACGGAATGGAACAAGACTCAGGTCGCAAATGCAGTATGACCCATTGCGGCTTCATAAGCCAGCAATGAGCCTAGATTGGATGATCGGCGCCAAAAACACCACTGGTTTTACAGTTCTTTGCAAAAGCAGATGCCACCGGATTAGGAACGTCGCTCAGCCCGCCGTAACATACGCGATTTCAAAGGCTGCAAGAAACTCATGTTTCGTATCAGGGTACGCCTTCAGGCGTACCGCAGGGATCGGTGTTTTCATTCGCGCCTTCAGGCGCTGCGAAGCGCTCGGCCTAATATTGCTCAACCACCTCACGAAGCCACTCAGGGCCTAATCCAAGTTCATCTCCCTCTGCACCGGAGGCAACACCTCTAACTTCCGCTGATCTTTCTCTCGCCAGAACACGCCAAAACACTCGCCCTCGCCTTCAGGCTTCCACACGCTGCCGTCCACAAAAGTCACGGAACTGGGAAGAAATACCCAGCCCAGAACCGCCTGCTCCAGTGCGGCGGAATAATCCTTCATCTCCAAAGTCGTCTGCCCACCGGGCGGGATCGTATCTCCCGAACTCCAATGTCCGCCAGAAAAAGGACGGTGCAGGTACTGCGGCGAGAGAAAATGCTCCGCTTCCAAGCTGAAGTTCTTAATCGCTTTGCCGCTGACATTTTCTACCGTAAGCGAAAACTTGCCAGTCGTATTCCAGAAGTCACCGCTAACGAATTTAAGCGGGCAAGGCCGCGTAAAGGGCTGGTAAATCGTATACGTCGCCATCATGCCGGCCTCCATGTGGTCGGCCACGTGACAGTGAAAAAGCCAAGTCCCCGGATTGTCCGCTCGCATATCGACGGTCACCATGCTTCCGGGCAGCAATTCGATCACATCCGTGGTCCCGGATTTACCCCTCACCGTCTTGCCGTGCCAGTGCGGAGTGTGCAGATCTTGCTCGCTACCCATGCCGAGCAGATACCAGCGAACCTTCTCCCCCTGCTTCATCACCAGCCCGGGTAAATTGCCGTAGATGTATCCGTTAATGCTGTGGAATTGGCCGGCGTTCTTGCCCTTAAGCTCGTCGAACATCATGAACAGAGCCACAAACTCCCGATCCACATCTTTGGGTCCGCCATCCGCCCTAGCCTTCCCCCTCGCAGTAATGACGATAGGGCCGAGCAACCCGGCATTGGTCTCTTTCGACTCATCGGTGTGCCCGTGATACCACCAGACTTTCGAACTCAGTTCTCCCGGCCCCGGACCGCTGTCGCCATCGGCCAGCCAGTGATAAGTAAAGCGACCGCCCGGTGCAATCGCTGCCCCACGCCCCGCCGGCAGATACATCGACCCTTCGTTGTCTTTGTCATAGCGCAGGCCGTGGGGATGGATGCTATGAGCAACCTGGCTTCGATTCACGAACTCGACGACGATTGCGTCGCCCACCTCGGCTCGAATGACCGGCCCGAGAATGCCGAGCCACTCAGCCTGCGGCTTGCGCGTGGAAAATGTGGAGTCGGTGTATTCGATGTACCGCGTCTTCGGCCAGCGCGTCTGCGAGGTCCACGGCCTGGGAATGATTCCCCCGTGAATCAGATCTCGCCCGCTGGGAGCGTAATCCCACGTTACATCTTCCGCAGCGATGAAGTAGTTGCGAGTACCGCCGAAGCAGGAAGTCGTCAGAAGAAGCGGCAGCCACAGCACAAGTAGGCTCCTCCCGGTGAAATACCGGCGGACCTTGCTTCTGCCTTCAAGTCTACTCAAAAAGTATTCGCGCACGCAGATGGCGATTCTACGCTACGAATTCTCGGCAGCGTTACTAGATCGTCGGGCTGTGTGTGCCGTTCTGGTTATCCTTCAAAGTCGTGCCACTCTTTTCCGTCGTGGCTTCAAGAGGCGCCTCGATCGTCACCTCAATCTCGGAGCCTGGCTTTAGCGCTACGGTCTTCCCATTTTCATCCGTAAGCGTGTTTTCGATGCGGATCTCTTTGTATAGATGATCCGCCCCTTCGATAGAAATCTGCGCTTTCTCCGGAATGGTCGGGTGCGGAGATTTGATAATTTTCTCGACGGTGGCAGGGAGAGTGGCGCTGGCGGTTGTGCTCATGGCAGTCTTTCGTTCACTCCTATTTTCCTCTATAGGCAAAACTTAGTATGTGCAGCGTCGGATTTGGTTGCTCTCTTCCTGCGAGCCGAGGCCCTCCGCTCCTCAGCCTTGTGGGCCAAGGAGCGGATTTAAATTCGGACCGGACTACAACCTTCGAGTGCAGTCTCTACATTTTTTGCCTTGGGGGAAATACAGTGTTTCTGGTATGTTCGATAAAACCTTTACCAATTGATTTCCAGGAAATCGCCCCTTTTGTTTTTTTGGCGGCCCTTATCTTGGAACGCCACTTCGGTTGGAATTCTCCTAGCGCCCGCTTGCGCCAGGATGGCAGCACTGCAGTTCTGCAAGTCGGAAGCCAATCAAAACTCGTTGGAGAACTATCGCATGCTGAAGTATGTCTCTGTCTGGACTAAATCCGCAGGAGTATTCGCTTGCCTTCTAGCTATTTGCGTATCCGCCGCATCCGCCGGAGTCACCGTCACTTCTCCCGCGAATGGCGCAACCCTCGAAGGCTCGGTGCACTACGCCGCCACTGCCACCACCAGTTCTTGCTCGAAGGGAGTCGGCTCCATGGGTATTTACACCGCTCCCGGCGTCCTGGCTTATGTGCAAAACGGCGCCAGCCTGAATACCAATCTCACCCTCAATGCCGGCACTTACAACACCGTGGTCGAAGAGTGGGATAATTGCGGCGGAGCCTCCTCCACTCCCATCAATATCACGGTCACCGGTCAATCTGGCGTCTCCGTGACGTCGCCCGCCAACAACGCCACCGTGGGTTCGCCGGTAAACTTCACCGCCACTGCCTCTACCACCTGCGCCCAGGGTGTCGCCTCCATGGGCATATACACCGCCCCTTCCCAACTGGCCTATGTGGTGCAAGGTGCCAGCATGAATTACAACCTGCCCCTGAACCCGGGAAAGTACAACGCAGTTGTCCAGGAATGGGATAAATGCGGCGGCGCTGCAACCACCCCAGTGACCATTACCGTGGGCAACGGAGGCGGCAAGTCCTTTACCAACCTTCAGGCCAGCGGCGGCTGGGCTGCTGCGGGTCAGGGCCCGCCCGACTTCATCGACTGCAATCCCTGCGGCCCCCAGATCACCTGGTGGATGGGCCAGGGCATCAAGTCGCCTTCCATGTCCGGAGACGCCACGCAATTCAACATCGGTGGGACCGGTCCTTACTGGGATGTCTTATTTAACAATCACCTGATCGGCGTCGATTCCTCGCAGGGTCTACCCGACAACAATCACACTCTGGTTCCTTCTCTGCACAACTTCACCTACGACGTCTATTTCTGGGGATCAAACCTCCAACTCGCGCAGGCCGTGGAATTCGATCTCAATCAGTTCTTTGACGGCTTAGGCTTTATCTGGGGCCACGAGTGCCGCGTCGCCGGCGGCAACGAATGGGATGTCTGGGATAACATAAACTCCCACTGGGTTCCCACCGGCATCGCCTGTAATCCCATCAACAATGCTTGGAATCACCTAACCATTCAAGTCGAACGCACCTCCAGCAATCAACTCCTATATCAGTCAATTACGTTGAATGGAGTCACCAGCAACTTGAACTGGACCTACAATCCGGGTTCGGCTCCGGGCTGGTATGGCGTGACCATCAACTACCAGATGGATGGAAACAATAAGCAATCGCCTTACACCGTTTATCTGGACGAATTAACTTTCACTTACCAGTGACCCAAAGCACCGGCAATCTGGATACGAACGTCATGGAGTAGGGCACTCCCGCAGCTCTGCCGCCCACCCAGCGGACCCGAAAGGGTTTCCTCGGCCTTCCGGGTCTGCCTGGGTAATGTTCACGTGGCGACAGCCCTTACTGTCCCGTTTGCAAACCTCATAGCACTTCACAGATAATGGTTTTCACATAATTCGCCGGCGCACGCATTCCCAGAAACATTTTTTCTGCATTAACTTTTTTATTTCCACTCTTTGCATACTTCCAGCAGGTGTACAATAGGCTCAAGAAAGCACTGGTTTGCGTCCTTCGTCGGCAGACCCGAGGTGCTCATGAACGTTCACATCAGTTACCGGCTGCACAAAACTCCTGCCGTAGAAAAAGATATCCAGCATCAAATCGAAAAACTTCGTAAGCGCTTGCAGGTTTTCCGTCCCGAACTGGTTCATCTGAAGGGTGTGGTCGAAGAAATTTCGCCACGCGAAGGCACCAGCGTATCGCTGAATCTGCGCCTGCCCTCAGGGCAGATGGCGGTGGAAGAGAAGGCCACGACCGCCGCGGCTGCAGTCAAAAGCGCCTTTGAAGATCTGCTTCAGCAGGTCAACAAACATAAAGACCTGCTGCGCTCCTCGCACAAGTGGACCCGCCGCCAGAAGGAGACCTCGGACCGCCGCCGCCCTTCTGTGCCCTTCGAAAAAACTCTCGCAGCGGTCTTCCCCCCGCAGGTTTCAGCCGATGACGTGCGCTCCTATGTGAACGTAAATCTAGCGCGCCTGGAGCGTTTTGTGGAACGCGAGATCTATTTCCGCGAAACCTCGGATCAGCTCACACCAGACTCCGTCAGCAAAGAGGAAGTGATCGACGAAACCATCGCCGCCGCTCTCGGCAACGGCCCGGAGAAGCCCGAGCGCCTCGCACTCGAACCCTGGCTCTATCGCCTCGCCCTGAATGCGCTCGATCAACTCTCTCGCGCCGACGACAGTAACGGCGCAGCCATCCATCTCGAAGAATCCGCTCGCCGGCCAAATGTGAAAGCCAGCGATGAGCCCCAACTGCAATTCCATCAGCCCGATGAAGCCATCACCGAAGAAAACATCATTGCTGATGATCGCATATCGACTCCCGAGGAAATTGTCGGCTCCGATGAATTGGTCCGCCTGATCGCTTCGTCCCTGCGCGATATTGCCTCCGCTCACCGTGAAGCTTTCATTCTGCATGCCATTGAGGGCTTCGGCGTCGGCGAGATCTCTGCCATCACCGGCGTTTCCCACGAAAACGTCCTCCACTCTATCTCCGCCGCTCGTGCCCACTTACGCAAGTCGCCCGGCCTCGCCCGTGAATTTAAGGGGCGTTTTACATCTACCGGCACCGCATAAATTTCATTTCATCGAAGAAGGACTTCTAATGCCTATGATTACTCGTGAACAAGTTCGTGAATTAGCTCAATTCGAAGATCAGCGCGCCTGCGCTCTCAGTTTCTACTTTCAACCCGCCCAGCCACGCAACAAAGCTCACAAAGAAGAATCGATTCTTACCAAGGACTTGGCGCGCGAAGCCCTGCGTACGCTCGATAATAATGGCAAGTGTGAATCCGCCCGCGCCGATCTCGACCGCATCCTGCGACTTTCCCAGAATCTGCTCGGCGTGCGCGGCAACGGCACTCACGCCAAAGCCGTCTTCGCCTGCTCGGCACAAAACTTCTGGCGAGAATACGACTTACCCGCGCAACTCAGCAGCACTCAACTTCTCGTCGATCGTCATTTCCACTTGAAGCCTCTGGCGCACTTGCTGGGAGCTTTCCCCTGCCTGGGCATCGTGCTGGTCGATCGCCATCGTGCTCGCCTGTTCGATCTTCGCCTCGGCGAACTCACCGAGCGCGAGGGCTTCTTTCATCCCCTCACCCGCCGCGGCCGTAGCGATGGCTTTGCCGGCTACGACGCCGGCCACGCCGAGCGTCGTGTCGCCGACGAGGCCCGCCACCACTTCAAGTTCATAGCCGAGGTGATCAAGGAAGCGTTGGACAAAGGCTTGTTCGAAAATTGGATTCTCGGCTGCCAGGATACGCATTGGCCACAATTCGAGCCCCAGCTACATTCCTACGTTGCGCAGAAACTGCTGGGCCGCTTCTCGGCCGAAGTGGCGCACGTAAGCCGCGAGGAAATCCGTTCGCACGCCGAGGGAATTTTCGCTCGCTCGCAACTGCAACGCTGCCGCGACACAGTGAGCGATGTCATCAGTCAGGCCCGCGGCAACGGCCGCGGTGCCACCGGATTGCGCCGCGTTCTGCGTTCGCTGGAGCGGGGCGAAGTGCAGACTCTTCTCATCGGAGAAAACTACACCGCGCAAGCGGTCGAGTGCGCCGGCTGCGGCCATCTCGATGCACATCTGGTCAGCTTCTGTCCGGTCTGCGGACGCGAGACCCGCAAAGTAGTCGACGTTGCCGAAGCAATCCTACCCTGGGTCATTCGCCGCGACGTCGAGCTCTTCTATGTCAAGGACGATGCCGAGTTCGACCAGGTCGGCAACATCGCCGCACTGCTGCGCTATCGCACCGAGGCCGCAACGACTGCGCCTCCCATGCACGCAGCTCGCGTGAACCAAACGCCCGGCAGATTGGTAGGCCGCTACCGCGGTCTGGCCAGCGGCTAAGTTTTATGTGGGGACAGCCGCCTAAGCCTGCCCCGTGCAAAGTCGAAGGGGTTGTCCATCGAGCGCTGCTCGATCCGCCTGTTGCTCGTGTGGAGCGGACACTCCTGTCCGCTGCCTTTGACTTTGGTTTTGCCTTTGAATCGAAGGCCCCCACGCCATTAAGCGCAACCGTGGAAGAGCCGCGCTTCAAGCGGCGTTAGGCCTTTGGCTGGCGCAGCGCTTCAGGCGCTGCGTTAAGGGCTTGATTTAAGGAACGGCTCTTAGCCGCTGAGGAGAAACTCAAGTTCGAGCAGGATCGGGAAGGGCACGAATTCATTCACGATTATTCACTTGACACCGATAAAGCGCCTTGATAATATCCTCCTGTGATTAAGTTAACTGCTTACCCTTTAATGTCTTGCGAGTCTTTGTTGGGGACTCAATACCCGCCGCTTCTTCCAAATTTCCGAGCTTTTCCTGTATGTCCCACTTCACGGTCTTTACGAGCTTCTGAAGGGACACATTTTCGAGCGGCCTGCCTGTCGAGTGCCGTTTTTTCTTACGAGGTTCTGCCATGACTCTCCTAGATATTCAAACGATGTTCTCTACCGACGAACGATGCCGCGAAATTCTCACCAAACTCCGCTGGCCTAACGGTGCTGAATGCCCACGGTGCAAGACTACTATCGTCGTCTGGCTCAAAGCACGGCAGCAATTCGAGTGTACGGAATGCCGCTATCAGTTCTCCGTCACCGCTGGCACGATCTTCAACGATTCCCACTTGCCTTTGCCGATATGGTTTACGGCTGTGCTGTTGCTTTGCGAGGCGAAAAAGGGAATGAGCGCCATGCAACTCAAGCGCACTCTCTGGGGCCAGCACAAAGGCTCCTACAAGACCGCATGGTATCTCTGCCACAGGATTCGTGCTGCCATGCAAGAAATTGATCGGCCCATGATGAGCGGTACTGTCGAAGTGGATGAAACCTATCTGGGCGGGAAGCAGCACACATATAGCAAGGCCGGGTACGGAGACTCCAACAAACAGATCGTTGTGGGCATTCGGCAACGCGGCGGCGATCTGCGGTTCTTCCACGCTCAAGACGTGAAAGCCGGAACGCTGGCGAAGTACGTTCGGGAGAACGTTAGCGAGGATGTAGAAGTCATCGTCACAGATGAATTGAACACTTACCCCACAGCTTTCAAAGAGACTGCCATTCGCAGATCGGCACAAGACGATTAAGCACAAAGCGAAGATTTACGTTGACGGCGAGATTCATACGAACACCGTTGAATCCGCGTTCTCGCTGCTCAAGCGCGGCATCATCGGAACGTGGCATCGCATCTCCGCAAAGCATCTCGCGGCTTATCTGGACGAAATGACTTTCCGGTTCAATCGCCGCAAGAATTCCGATCTGTTTATCGACACTCTGCGTCATATGATTACCGCGCCAGTCTTGACCTTTGAGAAGCTGATATCTTTTTACTGCTGATTCGGTTGCTGCCGCATAGAAGTCGGCACGGTTCTGAGTTCATGGGATCGGAACAGGTGATCTATCTCAACTTTTACTGGCATGGATGTATCGAGTGAGGCAGTGCTGTCACGCCGTTTGTAGTGCTTTGCCCATGCCTTTAGTGCTGCTGATTCAGCCGGAAACCGTTCAACGCGACCATCCTTCCACATAATCATGTAATCGGCAGGTGGCCCGACCGCGCGATCTCGCCTCGCCCGTCTCATCGCTTCGTATACGTGCAGTAGAGAACTGGGAAGTCGATCGTCAGGCGTCTGCCTGCGCCACGTTAAATGATTCATGGCATACGTTGAGCCGCTCCCTATAACGAAAAATCCAGGACTGACGTTGCTTTGCAGATTTCGCAGTCCATCCGTCCTAAACCAAACTAGGTTTCCATTCATAAACCCAGCCGTAATAGTCTGTACTGGGAAGCTGACGCTTTTGATAACTTCAAGCCCTTCGCGCAACAGCAAAGGGTCTAGCTTCTTTTTGCGCCTGATCTTCCCGGTCTGCCATTGCTCCACGCCATACTTTAGTAGCCGATTCATTTCCAAGTCGCACATCCGCCAATGAACACGGATTCTGGAACGATCTATCGCGTTCTCAAGTTGCCGAATTCATTCGTGCCGCTAAGTCGGTTGAAATGTATTCGCGCTTCAGCGCCTGCGGGACGCTTCTAGGCTGCTGCAAATACCTTTTTCCCCAGCAGTGGCCTTAGCCTAGAACGTAATTGCACGCTGCACGCGCGCCTCTTTTATGCCCAACTCCTGTCATTCCAAACCGGGCGCCAAGACCGGCCGAGGAACCTGCTTTCCTCCGCTTGTCCCTTGGGATTTGACCGTCGATCTCAAAACGATGACGGGTGCCCCATTTCTCGCGTTCTTTGCGAGAAGTGGGATTCCACGACGCCTGTCCCTTGGGATTTTGATCTCCCACGCCAGACAAGGTCGAGAAGGGCGCGACTTCCAGAGGGTGCGGAAAAACTCTGGTTTTGGGTGGAGCAGCGCTTCAAGCGCTGCGTCAAGGACTTTGATTTCAAGAACGGCTTTAGCCGCTGGGATACTTGAATCGGCTTTTTCCGCAGCCTCGTTCAGTCGCGCCGCAAAGACGACTCTGAGAATGAACAGCGGCCTCAGCCCTGGAAAGTAATTAACACGCTGCACGCGCGCCTCTTTTATCCCCAACTCCTGTCATTCCAAACCGGGCGCCAAGACCGGTGAGGAACCTGCTTTCCTCGCGGACAGAGCAATCCATCGGAATTCTGATCTCCTAATCTCGCGAGCACCATAGACGCCCTATTGAGCTTTTCCGAAGCTGCCATGGATCGAAACGGCCTTGACCGCTTCCGAATTCACTAATTATTGGTAACGGAAAAGCTCGTTCCAATGGCATTCGTCAAGACTCTCCCAATTCCGCCAGAAACATTCATTCCGGCGAATCGGCTTCGCACGTCAATGGAGAATCGTCCCTTCCCGGGTGAAGTATCCGTGCGCCACTAGGTCCGAGTCTGACCGAACGCGTATCCGCAGCCCCATTGTGACATCTAACCTTGCGCACGATTTCAAATTCCTTCATCATTGCCCCAGCATAGGCAGTAGGAACAGTTCATTGAAAACTGAATAGAGCGTTGGCTAAGTCCGTCCCGAAGTCCGGCCAGTTTTCAGTCCCGACAGAAATAGATGCACTGATTCTAAAGGACCTACGCCATTGGCATTCACCTAACTCCTTTGCCTGTAATATTTTACGGACAAGTTGCCTAGAATTAACACTTTAGCCGGATTCGGCTCGAATCGAGTCCACGTAAGTGATTGATTCCAGATAATTAATCGGATTGGACCCCTAAATTTTTTGTAAACGCGGTCTGACCAGTCACGAAACTCGGAATCTCCGCTCACAGCGTGTTATGCTTCCCGCTTTCCATTTAGCAGGAGGCACTAATGACTTTCTCGCGCCGTGATTTCGTAAAAACGTCGGTTCTAGGAGCAGTCGCCGCCGGTGTAAAAGCGCGATCCGCAGCCGAAGACTCCACGCTGCAAGAGCCGGCGGCGCAATCCAAGCGCCCCATCATCATCTGCGCGAACAACGGCTTCAACTATCTCGAAGACGCATTCGCTTTCCTCAAAGCCGGAGGCGACACGCTCGACACCGCTCTGCGCGTAGTCAAAGGTCCGGAAGATGATCCCCACGACACCAGCGTTGGCCTCGGCGGAATTCCCAACGAAGAAGGAGTCGTCGAGCTCGATGCCTGCTGCATGCACGGACCCACGCGCCGCGCCGGCTCCGTCGGCGGCGTGCGCAACATCAAGAATGTGTCGTTGGTTTCGAAGGCCGTGATGCAGCACACCGGCCACGTCATGCTGGTGGGCGAAGGCGCCGAGCGCTTCGCGGTTGCGCTGGGCTTCCCGCGCGAGAATCTGTTGACCGAACACTCCCGCAAAATCTGGCTGCTGTGGAAAGAATTCCACTCCAACGGCGATTGGTGGGGACCAGGATTGGCCGATCCGCACTGGCAGCCACCAGACTCAAGCAAGCCGCAATCGCAACTTTGGCTAGAGCATATCCAGAATCTGCAAGCGAAAGCAGCCGAGCTAGGCATCGAGCCCGAGCATCAACTCGCAGCCGTGCGCAAAGTTATCTTCCCGCCAACCGGCACGATCCACTGCTCCGCGCTAAATGACAAAGGAGAAATTTCCGGCTGCACTACCACCAGCGGACTAGCCTACAAACTTCCCGGCCGCGTCGGCGACTCGCCCATCATCGGAGCCGGCTGCTACACCGATCAGGACGTGGGCTCCGCAGGCGCGACCGGCAGCGGCGAAGAAAACATTAAAGTCGCAGGCGCGCACACCATCGTTGAGAACATGCGCCACGGCATGACCCCGCACGAGGCCGGCATGGACGCGCTCAAGCGCATCGTCCGCAACTACAACAGCGACATGAACAAGCTACGCTTCGTCGACATGATTTACTACGTGCTGCGCAAAGACGGCGCCTACGCCGGCGTTTCGCTGTGGGAGGGCTACTCAAAAGGTAATCCGCACAAGATCGCCATTCACGACGGCACGCACCGCGCCGAAGTTACGACGAGCTTGCTCAAGGGATACTCGCAGGACTTTCCACCATTCCCCAATATCCCGGAGGATCTGAAGAAGGATTCGGAGTACCTGAAGTAGCGAGCCTTACGCGAACCGCACCTTCACATCCGGCCCCTTCTCGAGATGAATGCTCTCGATGAAGCGCACCTTGCTCGTCTGGTGGGTGAGAATCACCGATGACGTTCGGGTGCCTTCGCCGAAGAAGCGGACTCCTTTTAACAGTGCGCCGTCGGTCACGCCGGTGGCGGCGAAGATGAGTTGTTTGCCGGGAGCGAGGTCCTCGGCTTCGTAGATGCGATTTTTGTCTTTCACTCCCATCTTCGCCAGGCGCTCTTCCTGCTCGGGCTTCACCACCAGGCGGCCGAGCATGTAGCCATTGAGGCAGCGGATCGCGGCAGCCGTAATCACGCCCTCGGGAGCGCCGCCCGAGCCCATGACCGCGTGCACGCCAGTTCCAATCACAGCCGCTGCGATGCCGGCCGAAAGATCGCCGTCGCCAATCAGCCGGATGCGCGCTCCTGCGGCGCGAATATCGGCAATCAGCCGCTCGTGCCGCGGACGGTCGAGCACGATTACGACGAGATCTTCCACATCGCGCTCTAATCTCTTTGCGATGTTCTTCAAGTTGTCGGCCACGGGAGCGTCCAGCTCGACCGCGTTCTTGCACGACGGCCCGACCACAATTTTTTCCATGTAGCAGTCGGGAGCGTTCAGCAGGCCTCCTCGCTCCGAGGCCGCCAGCACGGTGATCGAGCCCGGCGCGCCGGTCGCGCAGAGGTTGGTGCCCTCGAGCGGATCGACGGCGATATCGACCTCGGGCACTTCGCGGCCGTCAGTAAATTCGGCGCCAACTTTTTCGCCGATGTAGAGCATGGGCGCTTCGTCGCGCTCGCCCTCGCCGATCACAATCGTCCCGCGCATGGGGATCGATTCCATGGAATGCCGCATGGCCTCGGTCGCCACCTGATCGGAGAGCTTGCGTTCGCCCTGGCCCATGGTGCGCGCCGAGGCGATGGCCGCAACCTCCACCACCCGCAGAAAGCGCGACGCCAGGTCGCTTTCAATGTTCTGTCCAAAACTGCGAGCCTTGTTTTCCAAACGCGCTTCCGTAGCCATGGGAGCCTCCCGATCGTCGAGACAACGATTGCCGCAGGCCAAGCCCCTCCTACGAGCACCGCGCATCATGCGCCAACCGGCAGGCCGGAGTCAAGAAGGAGAAGGCCTTATGACTGCGCGCTTTTGGTGCCGTCCCGTGCCGAGCAGGCACTCCCTTCGACAGGCTCAGGGCAGGCTCTTTCCGCTGCCTTCAACGTTGCTTTGGACACCGACTTAGGAGCTTCGACGCCGTTCGAGCACATACTCTGAGCGGTCGGAGCGCCTGTATTCATCTTGGCGGGGTGTACCACCCCCCTCTCCAGCTCGTAATGGAATCATCGAGTTAGCAAAAAGTGCTTGCAAAATACGTCTTCTAAAAGAGTTACGTATCAAAATCCGTAAACAAAGGAGTTACGGGCTTTGTGCCGGGTTGTAATCAGTTGACACAGCTTCCGTAATGATTTCGAAATGAGCCTGTGGACCGCAAGGGCAGATGTCACAGGCTAGACTAATTGCACCGTAGCGGAATCTGAGATTGGAGATTCGGCCATCCCCGCTTACAATAACTCGTATGGAAATTTCCCTAGCCCCCCGAGCTCGAGGCAAGACTTGCCCAAATCGCTTCCGAAGCGGGTAAGGCTGCCAATCAGGTAGTGCAGGAGCTCGTGGCGGACTACGTGAGCCATGACGAATGGTTCAGGCAGGAAGTGCAAAAGGGCCGTGCCTCTCTGGACGATGGCAAGTTTGTCTCGCATGAGGAAGTGGGCCGGCAAATCGAGCGCATCCTCAGACCTTGACGACGGTTCGTTGGGCTCCCGAAGCGGCAGCCGACTTCGCCGCGATCATCGGGTATATCCGCAGGCAAAATCCTTCTGCAGCCGACCGGAGGATTGTTGGGAAGATGCCCGACTCACGTCCACATTCCAGAACGTCAAAACGTCGTGAACGGCAGCGTGGTTATAGTGCTCAAGCGTCTTGTCCTCCAATTGCCGTCGTATTCTGGCCTTCCGCCTTTGGATAGAAGATTTGACCCGCTCGCTGTAAGGTGCGGTGCCGGGCGGGTTTACAAGGCGTTTCACGGTCGGCCAATCCTCCGGGTAGCCCTGGGGCACGTCACAAGAGCGGATGCGTTCTGCGTGGTTTCTGAAATCATCGTGCTCGCAAGCCCATCCGTACAAGTGAAAAGCGCAGAACCGAAGACATTCTTTAATTTCAGGAACCGCATCGGTAGAGCCCTTCAACGGCGTCGGCAACCAAATCATGTTTCCGATGCAGGAGTAGTAGCGCGGGTTTCTTACCACATTGCCTGGGCCTGCGAACGTTTCGTCGTCGTAGCCCCAGATGTGACAAACCGTCCAATTTCTCGGTCTCGGCCTACCAACCCCGAGCGCCTCCACCAGCGCTGCCGCCGCTCGGACGTTGGCTTCCCTCTTCTGTACTCCTCGGCCATTTACAAGGACGTGCGACCACGTAGAGTCGTACCGGAGGTGCCCTCGTGCTGTATCAGGACACCAGATGGGGAGGGCTTTGAATGTGTCAGGATGAACCCACCGGGCAGTGCGGGCGATCATCTTCATAATCAAAGGGAGTTCGTCCTTGATCTCTGAAAGCCCGTCGGGTACGAGAAAAGGCGGCTGCACTTTCATGCCGACGCAGCGCGCTCCTGCGGTTTCTTGGTGAGGCTGAAATTGCGGAAGCCGAAGATCAGCCCGACAACAAGCGATGTGATTCCCGCTCCGATCCCGCTCCCGTATTCCAAACCGTCCCGATGGGCAGGGGATTTCTCTTGGAGCGAGGCGGTAGAGTCGGCCTGTATCTGTCCCTGCAGAGTCTTGATCTGATTCTGCTGGTCAGTGCTCAACTTCGTGAGATCGGCGACCTGTTGCTGCAAAGGCGCTGAAGCTAACTCAGCCTGACGCTTCGCATAAATTTTGATTTGTTCACCGAGCCGCTGCGCGACGGCTTGGTTGTAATTTCTCCACAGGTCGGCGCACGCTCCATTCCTGAGAATAATTACGCACGACGGCTTCGGCGGAACCGGAGTCAGTTGTTCCGGCGCCGTGGGCGACTGAGCACACATCAGCGGCGCGGCCAGCACCAACAAGATCCCAAATGTTTTCATGGCACACCTCAACAGTGTTTGTTACTACTCCACAGAGTTGCCCCACAAGTTACGAACGTGAGCATCGAGACGCGGGCGCGCGAGTCTAGCATTCGAGAAGAGGAGGTTTGACTATGAACGATCCAGAGGCGCTTATTCTCGCATCGCGCGGAAAACAGCCAGACGAGTCCGCAATTAGGAGTCTGGTGCGGCTCGGCTTGGTCCAGGTGGACGATGTGACAACTCTAGACTCGGCGAGCCGAGAATTTATCGTCACCGCGATCACAACAAAGGGGCAGAGGTTCTTGGAGGTGGCATTGAGGGGAGTAAGCCAGCGTTGAAGCTAGTCCTGTCCCAGAATGACTGCGCCTGGACATTCCGAACGCGGACGGCCTGGATTTCCTTCAGAAAAACATCTGGCAGATCGGATTCGATCTGTGAATCTGT
Organism: uncultured Acidobacteriaceae bacterium; assembly: GCA_963789875.1. GTDB lineage: Bacteria > Acidobacteriota > Terriglobia > Terriglobales > Acidobacteriaceae > Sulfotelmatobacter. Next base: position 1,474,873 of record CAWBMI010000006.1, read on the forward strand.
TTGCGATCTGACCGGCGGGCACGAAGTCAAAATCCCCACCCTAGTCGCAAAAGGCGCGACTAGGATGGGGCACCCAGAGCAGAAGTGGGACGCGCGATTACGGAAATCCCTTGCGAGGCCATTGGTTCTACCGGCGGGCAGGGGTCCTTCGACTGCGCGAGCCATTGGCTTTGCCAATGGCTCGCTTCGCTCAGGATGACAAATTCGTGCGGGGTACTCGGTACTAGGTACTCGGTACTACTGAGAGTTTGCCGGTACCTGACCTTGATCTGCCGGGCCCGTCAGGCTGCCGATTACGTCGCCGGAGACTATCATTTCCACGCGGCGATTTAGCTGGCGGCCGGAGGCGGTGGTGTTGTCCGCTACGGGATCGGCTTTGCCCAGGCCGCGTGCGGCTACGTTGTTCATGTTGACTCCCTGACTTACGAGGTAATCGCGCACGGCTTCGGCGCGCTTGTCGGAGAGCGTCTGGTTGTATTCATCGCTGCCGATGGAGTCGGTGTAGCCTTCGATCTGCAGCTTGAGATCGGGGTACGCGAGCACTATGCCGGAGACCTTGGCCAGGCGCTCGCGCGCTTCGGGCTTCAGCGTGTACTTGTTGAAGTCGAAGAGCACGTCGGGCATGCTGACGATGAGTCCACGGGCGCTGTCGCGGGTTTGCAGAACCTGATTCAACTGAGCCAGCAGACGCGCGCGCATCTGCTCTTTCTGGCGGACAGCTTCCTGGCGCTGCTGGTCGGCTTGCACGGCAGCGGCCTGAGCGGCTGCGGCTTGCGCCTGCGCGGCTTGTTGCTGAGCTAGAGCTGCGGCCTGCTGGCGTTGCGCCTCGGCTTGTGCTGCCTCGGCATCAGCGCGGCGGCGAGCGTCTTCATCGGATTGGGCTTGCGCTTGGGCGGCTTGCTGCTGGGCTAAGCTGGCATCGGCTTTGGCCTGAGCCTCCGCTTCTTCGTGGGCGCGGCGGTCGGCGTCGATCTTAGCTTGCTCTTTACGGCGCAGAGTCAACACGCGCGCATCTTCGGCCATCTGCACGGCGCCGCGAGCGGCGGTGCCGATGGGAGTGCGTCCTTGCTTGCGCTGGTAGTAATCTTCGGCGCGCTGCAGCATGTCTTCGGCTTTGGTAAGGCTGTCGGCAGCGTACTGCTGAGCTCCGGCGGCCTTGGCGATCACGACCGCGTTGCGCGCTTCGAGTAGATCGAGCGGAACTTTAATGCTGGCTACGCTTGAGGGAAGCTGGTCGGCGGGGACGTCGATAGTGTATTGCTGGCCTTCGAGCACATCGAACTTTGTATCGATCGGCTCTTCAAATCCCTTAGTGCCTCGCTTTACGATATTTTCCGCAACGATCTTGTTGCTGGGATGAGTTACCGCAAAGTACGGTTCCGCGGTGATGATCATGCCGAAAGCCTGGAGGTCGGTGGTGACATCAAGTTTGTCTTTGCCGTTGTCACCGGGAAGAACTTCGCCGAGATTTACGGCGCGGCCTTCGGGAGTGATGGCCCAGAGGACGTAAGTGAGGAACTGTCCGCCGAAGCGGTTGGCGGGAGAAAGATGTTTGAGTTCGACGTTGATGGCGAGGCGTCCGGCTTTGCCTTCGACTTTAGCCTTCCCTTCGACATCGGGCATGAGTTCAGTGCCGCGAAGGTCAACTTCGGTTGAGCCGCCGCGGTTGCGATAGTTCACGGCCTTGGTGGTGCGCGCGTAAACCTGGACGCGGAAGACCGGCATGTCGTTCTGTCCGGTGTTCTGGTTCATCTGCTGAGGGGCGGCGTCCTGGTCGGGAGCCGGGGCCTGCGCCGGGTGCGGATTATCGGGGTACATCGAGCCACTGGCGGGCTGATCTTGAGCTAACATCGCGCCCGAGAGGGCGAAGACGCTTAGTAAAACTAGTAAGACTGCAGTTCGTTTCGTTAATTTCTCGGTTAATTTCTCGGAGAATTTTTGGGTAAGCGGATTCATTCAACACCATCCTGAATAAAGATCGCCCCAGCATTCGGGGCTTTTACGCTTTCGTTTACACTCCATGCCAGCGTAAGCAGTCAGGCAAGAATCCTCCATACAGGGCAACACCTAGATTGCGGAAGTTGAAAGTCTAGTCAGTACTTGACTCGTGGCTGTTCATTTCCGATCCACTATCGCCTTGGGATATTGGCGACGGGGTGGGAGTTTCCACAACGTTCGATTCAATGCCGGGAGGCGCAGGGAATGCGCCGTGAATAGAACGCGTCTGCGAATTACAACTGCGGTCCGTGGCGAGGGCGAGGACGATCTCGCGACAGCCTGCAGGATGCTGGCGCTACTCGGGAGCAATCTACAGAGGCGCTCCGTCTGGTTTAGAATAGATCTATGCCCACCGAACTTAATTTCGGCCCTTATGTTGATTCGGAAGACGGCAAGAGAGTCGTCAAGGATCTGACCTACGGCAACCCTACTCCGGAAGGCGTTGTACTCACCACGCTTGATTCGGCGGTAAATTGGATGCGGAAGGGTTCGATCTGGCCGATGACGTTCGGCCTAGCTTGTTGCGCCATCGAGATGATGTCGATGGGCGCTTCGCGCTTTGATATTGCGCGCTTTGGCGCGGAGGTGTTTCGTCCGTCGCCGCGGCAGAGCGATCTCATGATTATTGCGGGGCGGGTTTCGAATAAGATGGCGCCGGTGATCCGGTTATTGTGGGAGCAGATGCCGGAGCCGAAGTGGGTGATTTCGATGGGCGCGTGCGCTACTTCCGGCGGCGTATTCAATAATTATGCGCTGGTGCAGAGCGTGAATCAGGTGATCCCGGTCGACATTTATGTGCCGGGGTGTCCGCCGCGTCCTGAGCAACTGATTTATGCGATCACGTTGTTGCAGGATAAAATTCAGAACGAACGCGGGACGATCAGGAAGGCGCTTAACCTTTCTTAATCTTTGCTGACGCCTGTGTAACCTTGTGGAAACTGTATCTCTCCTGTGATCCCCCCCAGTCAGTGAAGCGGAGTTCGCGCGCAGAAATGCGCCGTGAGAATTTCTCGCCAGGCCTCGAGTTGCGTGCGCACAGACGGATCCTTCGGCGGCGCTCTGGATGGCAGCCCACAACCGCACCCTTGATGGCATTGCCTCTCTTCCTACCTCGAAAGAGCGATGCGACGTGCATTTGGGATTGATTTGTCACATCTGAGCGTGGGTAACGCCCCTAATATTGACTAGGAATCATTGCTTGGAAGATTTCGTTCCTAACTTTTTCGACGCAAGCATCGATCGCAGAGTGAGTTGGCGGGAATGCAATCCCAAATTGAACTTTACTCGCACGAAAGAATGCGAAACCAAATTTCCCTTAGAAGAATCTAAGTAATTCAGTGTAGGCTTGACTTAGCACTCAAGGGGAGAGGCCCTCAGGAAAGGACTCGAGAGCGGTATCCCCAGCTGTGGAAGGTGCTTTAATGATGACAAAACTGATTGATGCGATTTTCGGTTGCCGGCACTCCCGATACAGTTTTCCGGTGACTTTGCGAGGGTCGGGAAGCCGGCCTCAAGCGGGGGCTCTCACCGGCACCTATGTGGCGTGCCTGGATTGCGGAAGAGAGTTTCCTTACGACTGGCAGGAGATGAAAGTGATCACTTCGCCTGCGGAGAAGCGCGAGTACGTGGCGTCCTTGGCTCCGAAGCAAGTGGCGTAAAGCAAAAGATTCGACGCAGTGAGTTGGCAGTTCCCCTCCCCGCTTTCAACTCCTTGGCGCAGTTTCCGGCGATTGTCTGCTTCCGTGACCCAGATCCCTGACTCAGCGGACGGGCACCGGTGTGGCGACACGATCCTCCATGGGAACGAAGGCCCGCTCTTCATAGCCGGTGTAGATCTGTCGAGGACGGGCGATTTTCTGTTCGGGATCGGTAACCAACTCCTGCCACTGCGCCAGCCAGCCTGCCGTGCGAGGGATGGCGAACAGCACGGTGAACATTTCCGGCGGGAAGCCCATCGCCTGGTACATGATCCCCGAGTAAAAATCTACATTGGGATAAAGCTTGCGCTTCACGAAGTATTCGTCTTCGAGGGCGATGCGCTCGAGCTCCAGTGCGATATCAAGCTTGGCGTTGCGTCCTGTAACCTGGAAGACCTGCTCGGCGGTCCACTTGATGATCTTGGCCCGGGGATCGTAATTCTTGTAGACGCGATGCCCGAAGCCCATCAGCTTGCCCTTCCCGTCTTTTACCTGCTTGATGTAGGCGGGCACTTTATCTTTGGTGCCGATTTCATCGAGCATCTTGATGACTTCTTCGTTGGCGCCCCCGTGCAAGGGCCCGGCCAGAGCCGAAGCCGCCGAAGCCGTGGCGAGATAAGGATCGGTCTGGGCGCTGCCCACAGATCGCATGGCGTTGGTGCCGCAGTTCTGCTCGTGATCGGCATGCAGAATAAAGAGAATATCCAAAGCGCGAGACATTACCGGATTGGCCGCATACTTCGGCTCAACCATCTTCCACAACATGTTCATGAAATTTTCGGTATAGCTCAGGTCGTTGTCGGGATAGACGTAAGGAAATCCCACCGTGTGCCGGTATGACATGCCTGCGATCGAGGGAACTTTTCCGATGAGGCGCTTGATCTGCAGCAGCCGGTTTTCCGGGTCGTGTACCTGCCGCGCCTCGGGGTAGACGCTGGAGAGCGCCGCCACCGAACTCACAAACATCACCATGGGATGGGAGTTGTAGCGAAAACCCTCCATGAATTTCTTGGTGGTCTCGTGGAGCATGGTGTGGTGCGTGATTTCGTGGATCCAGTTTTTGAGTTCGGTCTTGGTAGGCAATTCTCCGAAGAGGAGAAGGTAGGCGACTTCCAGAAAGGTGCAGCGCTCGGCCAGCACTTCGATGGGATATCCGCGATAGCGCAGGATGCCGCGATCGCCATCAATATAGGTGATGCTGCTGCGGCATGAGGCGGTATTCATGAAGGCGGGGTCGTAGGTCATCAGACCGAAATCGTCCGGGTCAGTTTTGATCTGCCGCAAATCCATGGCGCGGATGGTGCCGTTCTCGACGGGCAGCTTGTAGCTCTTGCCGGTGCGGTTGTCGGTGATGGTGACGGTGTTCTCTGGCATGGAGTTCTGGCTCCTGTAGCTTCGGCCAACTAACTAGGGTAGCTCAGGCTATTTCGGTTCGGCAACCTGGCGCTGTGACCGAGATCACAAGCTTTTCCTGCGGGCAGCATTCGCAGCGAGATCGCCCGTATGCGGAAACAAAAGTGAACCGGCAGCCCCTCAGGCTGCTGGTTGTGATCTGTGTCGCGTTGAATCAAATTTAATTCGAGGAATCATCCCGGCGCTTCAGGGTTGGGCGATCATCATCGCTCTTGGTGTCGCCGGCATTGCCATCGCTGCTGCTTGTCGAAGTGCGCCGTAGGCTGGGTTTGTTGGCATCTTTCTGATCGAGCACCTTATGGCGATTTTCGATCGACGCCAGCCGCGATTTCACCTCGTCGAATTCCGACGTGGTTACGACATACTGGGGCTTCGACGGCAGGATCTTGCGAATTTCGTCCTGCGTTTTCTCGATGCGGTCCGGAGTCTGCGGGTGCGTGTCGAAGGCTTTCGAGAGAGTTCCCGGCTTTTTCTTCTCCATGGCCTGAATCTTTTCGAAGAAGGAGACGAAGGCCGAGGGATCGTAGCCGGCACGGTACATGTATTCCACGCCGAGGTAATCCGCTTCAGCTTCGAAGCCGCGGGAGAATTTCAGGAACGTCATGGGAATCGCGAGGCCTGCCGCTTCGTATCCGGCATAGCCGATGGCGCCGCCCATAAAGATGAAGGGGATCGATGCCATCTGCAGAAGGTTGGCGCGGGTCATTTCGCGGCCGTAGTGGCAGGCCGCGACGTGCGCGATTTCGTGGGCCATGACCCCAGCCATCTCGGCTTCTTCGTCGGCGGCCAGGATCAGGCCGGAATTCACGTAGAAGAATCCGCCGGGGAGAGCCATGGCGTTGACCACATCGGAATCAATTACCTTAATGGTAAATGGCACTTGCGCGTCGGAATTCCGCACTAGGTTCTGGCCGATGCGGTTCACGTATTCGGTGACCACGGGATCGTTCACCAGTTTGATCTGCGACTCGATCTGTTGAGCGTAGACGCGCCCGCGCGCAACCTGACCTTCGACCGTATACCAATTGCCCACGCCGCGACCGCAGCCGACGTTGCGGTTTCCTACAGCATCCACATCAGTCTTGGTGCCGTCGTGCTTAATTTGGCTGTCATCTTGAGTGGGAAGATTGGCCGGCGCTTGTTTCGGCGCATTCTGAACATCGGCCGCTTTGGGCTGACCTGCGTCGGGATCGTGCGTAGGTGTTTGCGAAGGCGTCTGGGGTTGAGTGGAAGTCGGGGTCTGACTGGGATTCGTCTGGCTGGGATCTTGTGTCTGCGCCTGCGTCCAAGACACACCGAACGCCGCCATTGCCACCGCGATTGCGAACCAACGGAATTTCATGGGAACTCCTCTGCGGCCACCTACTCTTAGCGAGATTATACTCCCGATGGGAAGACACCCCTCCCAAATCATGGCCATTCGGTTAGACGCTGGGGAGTGGGGTCGGGTTATCCGGGGCTAATTGGAAAGCTGCGAAGACCGAGAAACCGCGGGCTGGCGGTCTTAGAGAGGTGTCGTCGCCGACGCGACTCGATTGCGTCTACTCCCGCGGTCCCAGCACTTACGTGCTGGGCTAATGAATCCCGTCGCTTCGCGACTCCAAACTAAAGCCATGTATCCCTCCGCCCCAATCTGGAGCGATGCCCCGATGGGGATCAAACAAGCGTGTTGAGACATTGCCAAAAGCGAAATTGCGCGTAGAATGTGGCTGCTTTTCAATCCAAGTCTTTTCAAATCAATCAAGGAGATTCCCAATGAAGAAAGTTATGGGGCTGCTGTTGGGAACATTTTTGTGGTTAAGTTTCGGGGTCGCTGTGGCGCAAGACAAGCCGGATATGACGCCGCCCAAGGTTCTGGGCATCACGCGCGAATGGACCAAGCCGGGTCGCAACGGCACCGCGCATGAGAAAACCGAGTCGGCTTTTGTGCAGGCTATGAGCAAGGCCAAGTGGCCGACACACTACCTGGCCGTGGACTCGGTCTCCGGGAAGCCGCGCTCGCTTTTCCTTACCGGCTATGAGTCGTTCGAAGCGTGGGAGAAAGACATTCAGGCCACAGAGAAGAATGTAGCGCTGTCTGCCGCGTTAGATCGCGCCAACATGGCGGATGGCGACCTGCTGGCCGCGACGGACCAGGCTGCACTGGTTCTCCGGCCCGATCAAAGTCTTCGCCTCGAGGTCGACATCGCGCACATGCGTTACTTTGAGATTTCCCGTTTTCACGTTCGCGAAGGACATGACCATGACTGGGAAGCGCTGGTTAAGCTCTATCAAAAAGGATGCGAAAAACTTACCGAGTGCCACTGGGTGATGTATCAGGTCGTTTACGGCTTGGAAGATAACACCTACATCCTATTTAACCCGATGAAGTCCGCTTCCGAGATCGACCACAACTTCGTCACCCTGAAGACTTTCTCCGAAAACCTGGGCGAGAAAGGCATGGAGAAGCTCTCCGAACTCACAGCCGCCGCGATCGAGTCGAGTGAGACCAATCTCTTCGTGTTCAATCCGCGCATGAGCTACCCCTCCGAAGCATGGATCAAGTCTGACCCGGACTTCTGGAAGCCGAAAGCGGGGATGGCGGAGTCGAAGAAGCCAGCCGCCAAGACCGCCGAAAAACCGGCTGGACAATAGCGATCAGTAGCGTTCGACCCTGGTCTCGAAGCTTTCGGCGAGACCAGGGCAACTTTTTGGGGGATGCTCCCCGTCAGAGGCTAAAGCCTGGATTATTTTTGGGGCGACTTAAGGCGCGGCTTAAAGCCGCGCCCTTTCAAAACAAATGAGGCTGAGAAGTATTGCTCTCACTCTTCCAATGCCGATATGCCGTTCGGTGAGGGTTCAGGCGGGTATTCGCCAGGCATTTATCAGGGAGATTTTATGCTCGATCGCCGTCACTTTCTTAGCGCGGCCGCCGCGGGATTTGCCTTCTCTTCCACCGCGTTGTCGTTGCGTGGAAATTTGTTCGCGCAGTTGGAAAAAATCCCGCCGCTTCCCGATCGCTCGCTGTTTGACAAGAACGAAGATGCTTATTGGGCCGAACTGCGCAAGCAATTTCTCATCCCCGAAGACGAAATTTATCTGAACAACGGCACCGTCGGCTCCAGCCCGGCGCCGGTGCTGCGAGCCGTCTTCGACGGTTACTCAACTACGGAAAAGATGGATCAGCAGGATCCCGAGGACTATCCCATCTGGGGGTATGCCGCGTGGAACGACTTTCGCGATCCGCTGGCTGAGTTCGTCGGCTGCCATCGCGATGAGATTGCACTCCTGCGCAATGCTACGGAAGCGAACAGCTACATCGCCAATGGCCTCGACTTGAAGCCGGGCGACGAAGTGCTGATGACCGATCAGGAGCATCCCGGCGGCGAGCATCCGTGGAACCTGAAGGCCAAGCGTTACGGCATTGTAGTAAAGAGGGTCACGCTGCCGCGGCCGGTGAAGGACGCCGCGCAGGTTCTCAATCTGTTCAGCGATGCAATCACGCCGCGCACGCGCGTCATTTTCTTCAGCCACATCACTACGTTCTCTGGCGTCGTCCTGCCGGCGAAAGAGTTAAGTGCGCTCGCGCGCTCAAAAGGAATTCTCTCCGCCGTAGATGGCGCGCATGTGATCGGAATGATGCGGCTCAACATTCACGACCTGGGCTGCGATATGTACTCATCGAGCCCGCACAAATGGCTGCAGGCACCGAAAGGCTCCGGCTTTCTCTATGTGCGCGACGAGGTGATCGATCGCTTGTGGAACACGATCGCGACTGAAGGCTGGGATGAAACCAAGATTCGCGCCGAACGTTTTCAGCGCATCGGCAGCTCGAACGTGCCGGCGCTGTGGGGACTGCGTGCATCTCTCAAGTTGGCGAATGAAATCGGCATCGACCGTATCGAGCGCCGCCATCGCGCTCTGGCTGACTACATTCTCGAGGAAATGAAAAAGCGTGGGGCTGAGTCGTGGACGTCCCCCGATCCGGCGCTGCGCTGCGGCATCGTGAGCGTCAACGTGCCGCCCATCGCGCGCATGGATTTGGAAAACTGGTTGTGGAAGACGCACAAGATTCGCATCCGTGGAGGCGACCCCAATAAGCTGCGGCTCTCGACACCGTATTATTTGCGGAAGAAAGAAATTGACCGGTTTTTGGAGAAGTTTGACGAGTACAGGCGGGAGAAGAAGCTGACCTGAGTACCGGTGACCATGTTATAATGACCATGTCTAAGAGGTGTTGGTCATGAGAACGATTTCTGCAGCGGAATTCAAAGCTCGTTGCCTCACCCTGATGGACAATGTTAGCAGCACTCGCGAAACCATAGTCATTACCAAGCGAGGGAAGCCTGTAGCGAAGCTGGTACCTGCGGGCAAGGAAAACCGTCCATTCATCGGCAGGCTCAAAGGAGTCATTGAGATTGTCGGCGACCTCGATTCAGATCCCCCGGAGGCATGGGAGTCCGCATTTTGATTCTTATCGACACACACGCTCTGGTTTGGGCGGTGGACGACTCCAAGAAGCTTTCGCGAGCCGCGGCATCAGCCATTCGCAGAGCGCGACATAGCGGAGGTCTTGCGATCTCCGCAATCACCATTTGGGAAATTGCCTCCCTCCTGACTCGGGGGCGAGTGCGAGCCTTCGGTACTGTGGAAGCCTCAATTCGGATATTCCTGGAGGAAGTTGCGGTGCGTCCGATCACCCCCGAAATCTGCGCCCTCGGCGTACTGTTTCCCGACGACTACTCCCACGACCCCGCCGATCGAATCATCGGCGGCACCGCCCGCGCCGAAGGCATGACTCTGATCACGCACGACGAGAAAATCCGTAAAAGCCCGCTGATAAAGACAGTCTGGTAGGAAGAAAATCCGACAGTCCGCTCCCCACCCTCAGTCGTAATACTCCAGACCCAAGTGCGTGATCAGTTCCTCACCCTTCAAATGCCGCAGAGTGTTCTTCAGCTTCATGAGCTGAATAAAAAGATCGTGCTCCGGGTAGAGCCCCGGCACCGTCATCGGGGACTTGAAGTAAAAGCTTAACCACTCCTGGATTCCCAGGCCGCGCAATTCGGAGCAACGCTTGGCCAAGTCCATCAGCAGCACCAGGTCCAACACGATCGGGGCCGCTAGAATCGAGTCACGGCAGAGGAAGTCGACTTTGATCTGCATGGGGTATCCCAGCCATCCGAAGATATCGATGTTGTCCCATCCTTCTTTATTGTCGCCGCGCGGCGGGTAATAGTTGATGCGAACTTTGTGATACATGTCGCCGTAGAGTTCGGGATAAAGATCGGGCTGCAGAATGTGCTCGAGTACTGAGAGCTTCGATTCTTCCTTGGTTTTGAAAGACCCGGGATCGTCAAGCACCTCGCCGTCGCGGTTACCGAGAATATTGGTGGAGAACCATCCATTCAGGCCAAGCATGCGCGCCTTGAAACCGGGAGCGAGAATGGTTTTCATCAGCGTTTGCCCGGTCTTGAAATCTTTGCCGCAGACTGGCGCTTCATTCTGCCGCGAGAGTTCGAGCATCACCGGCAAATCGACGGTCAGGTTCGGGGCGCCATTGGCAAAGGGAACGCCCTCCATCAACGAGGCGTAGGCGTAGACCATCGAGGGCGCGATCATCTCGTCGTTTTCGCGCAGAGCTTTTTCGAATGACTTCACCGACTGGTGCGCCTCGCCGGCTTCGATAAAAGATTCGGTTGAACCGCACCACATGGTGATCAGGCGGCTGGCACCGCTGGTCTTTTTGAAGTCGCGGATATCGTCGCGCAACTGCTCGGCGAGATCCATTTTCGTCTTGCCCTTCTTCACGTTGGGGCCATCGATCTTCTTTACATAATTGTGATCGAATACCGCCGCGCGCGGAGTCACCGTCGAGAGAAATGGCTTCAACTGGTAGAGCAGGCGCTGATCGAGAACTCCCGCATTGGAGGCGGCTTCATACATGTTGTCTTCGAAGATGTCCCAGCCGGTGAAGACGAGGTCGTCGAGTCCGGCGAGTGGCACAAACTCCTTGATCTTCGGGGATCGACCATCGGTGCGCTTGCCCAGGCGCACAGTTCCCATCTGCGTGAGCGAGCCGATCGGTTTCGCCAGCCCTTTGCGAATCGCTTCGACGCCCGCGACGAACGTAGTCGCCACCGCGCCCATGCCCGGGATCATTACGCCGAGCTTTCCTTTCGCCGGCTCGATCGTGCCGTTGGGCTGCGAAGTACTGCGCGCTTTTGCGTTGCTCTTCATTTCTATGCGGGGCGCTTTCGCCACCGGCGTTTTTGCAGACTTATTCCGTGTCGCCATAAGTTGGCCGCTTCCTCAGTACGAATCGATAGGGATATGCAAACCTTGTATGTTCTCGTAAGGCGCGGGAGTTTGGCAAACGCTCGGGGTTGAACGTGGAGAAAATGAGTTCAACGGGGCAAGGTAGTCATCAAGCGGAATATAGGTTCGGGGTGCGACTCGACTCTGCGCTGCTCGGATTCGCCTTCGCGGGACAGTCCCTTCCGCTTCGCTCAAGGGCAGGCTGAGGCGGCTGTCTTCACATAAGCTTGGGCGCATTCTGCATACGGCTGAGAAATATTTTGCGTTGGACTCCAGCGCGGGCATCCTTCATAGTGAAACTACTTCGAAAACCAGCTCTGCAGCCGGTTTCGCGAAGCTGATGTTTGCGTGACAGCCCTGCCGCGGTCGTGCAATTCTCCTGACCCCGTTGTTTCTCCACTCAATCTGAGTCCACGCCATTCGGCTTTGCGCCGGAAGTGTGCCTCTTCAGACTAATAAAGAACAGGAGATTCCAATGAAATCGATTCGCAAGTTCGCCTATGTTACCGCATTAACCCTGAGTGCCTTGAACTTCGCGCCCAGCCTGGCTTCGGCCCAGGAGGCGGCTGGAACTTTCACTCTGACGCATGAGGTGCACTGGCAGAACGCTGTCGTGCCCGCGGGAAGCTATAAGTTCTCGATCGAAGCCAGTGGTCCGGCTGAGATGCTTACCCTGCGCAAACTGGGTGGGAACGGAGCCGGCTTCATGCTGCTCGTCACCGAAGCTGGCATGTCAAAGACGACGGACACAAGTGAGATCGTCGTTGTTTCTCGCCCCACTGGGAGCTTCGTGCAAAGCATGCAGCTTCCGTTATTCGGAATGACGCTGCACTTCGCGGTGCCAGCCGAAACTCGTGAAGTGGCGCAAGCGGTCGCAACCACGACTGCTTCCGCAGCTCGCTAGGCTTCGCGCAGCAAAGAACCCCTGGAGCAGATCGCTAGATCTGAACTCCAGGGGTTCGTTATTGAGATAATCTTAGGCTCCGAAAAACCATCCCGGCCAGTGCGCTCCGATGAGCGCCTCTCCGGGGCTGATTCTCTTCGTATTTCATTTCCACGGCGTGCGCCCCTTCGGCAAGCTCAGGGCTGCATTCTTGCGCCGCTTGGCGGCTCAATGGCGTCCCTGGCGCTAGGTCAGTTTTGCCGGTTGCACGTTGGATTTTACTTCGTCGCTGAGAACAATCGCTGCGGCAATGTCCTTCATCGCCTTGCGCGTCTGGCGGCTCTGCCGTTGCAGGGTGAGGTAAGCTTGCTCTTCGCTCAGCCCAAGATCGCGTTGTAGAATCCCTTTGGCGCGCTCGACCACTTTGCGAGTTTGCAATTGTTCCCAGAGGTTCGAGTTGGCATCTTCAAGTCGCGCCATCTCAATCTCGGCTCCCACCAGAAATCCAACGGTTGAGATCAGACGAATTTCACGCGATCGGTGCACGTGCGGTTGCCGATGCTGCAGGTTGATGACGCCCACGACGCGCCCGCGGCACATCAACGGCACCGACAAAAATGCTTCATAGTGGTCCTCGGGCAATTCGTGGAAGAATTGAAAACGCGGATCCTGGGCCGCCTTTTCGGAAACCGCAACCGGCTCTCGGTGCTCTGCCACCCAGCCGGTAATGCCTTGCCCGACGCGCAGTTTCAGGTTATCGACCACTTCGGGATGCTGATTTTTCGAGGCTCGCAGAACGAGATCGTCGCCCTCGAGCACATACACCAGGCAGGAATCGCACTTCACTAACGCAGTTGCAAAGTCGACCACGCGGCCGAGCACTTCGTGCAAACCGTCGGCCGTTGCTAGCCGAACGCCAATGTCGTGCAGCAAATCTACATGTGAGTCCTCAACTGATATTAAAGAGTCCATGTTCAAGAGTATGGTAGGTTGGCGCGCGCTGTCTAATTCCAAATTTCAATGGGGGTCATAAAGGATTTCCCGCACGATTGTCATCATCTTTTAACATCTTTTGCCGAAAGAGGTAAGCGTTCAACAGGGGTCACAGAGGATCACAGGGAAAAGCTTCGCGACGTTGATCTAGCCTTACCCGGTGTTCCCCTGCGTCCTCAGTGTTAAAGGTTCTCAGGGTTTCGGTTCCAGATCGACAGTCTTCACCGGCAAATCCCAGTGCGCATCTAGAATTTCGAAGCGGCGCTGCTCTTCGTGTTGGAACGTCTCCTGATCGGGATACATCTGCTTCTGCAGCGCGGCCTCGTCGAAGGGCTCATTGGCCGCGGTCGCGTTCTTGAAGACGATGGTCACGCGGAAGTCCCAGCGGCCGTCTTCGGTGGTGTGGTAACGGGGCTGGTCCATCCAGACTTTTGCGATCCGTCCCATCTCCATTTCTTTTCGCAACACGGGATAGTGATTTTTCTTGAAGAGCTTCAAAAACTCTTCGGCATGTCCCCACTTGGTTTTGTAGTAATACTCAACCACGAAGGGCCGATCGGGAGTTGCGGGGGACTGCGCGCGGGAAAGGCTTGGCAGCATTATGGCCAAGAAGAGGAGCGAGGCAAAAAGGCGGAACATTCGAGTCACAGAATCCTCCTAGCGTTGTCAGCTAGTACACTAACAAAAAACAGTGTGGAGACGCTGCCTTGCCGCGTTTCTTCAGCGAAGGAGGCAGGGGTGCTGAGTGACGAGCAGGAAATCCTGCAGCTTTTCGAAAATGGCGATCGCGCTCTGATCGGCGGCGACGTTGTCGAACTCTCGCGCATCTTCGCCGATGACTATGTGCAATACGACGAATCGGGCACGGCGCACACCCGAGAAGAAGTGTTGAACGATCTTAAGAGCGGAACGATTCGTTATGTTTCGATGATCTCGACCGGCCGCCGCATTCGCCTGTTAAGCGAAGATACGGCTATCGTGCACGGCTCGGAAGAAGACGATGTTGAGCAAGGCGGGCGACGATTTCCCGTCAACTACGTTTACATGGATGTGGTAGCGAAGCGCGCGGGCAGGTGGCAAATCGTGGCTTCGCAGCTGGTCAAACAAGAGTAGCTGTGCGTCGGGCCGGTTGAGTCTCTCAGCCCTCTGTCCTCATGCGGTGCTGCCAGTGGCTCCAAACGAACCACGCGATTCCCGCCAAGAGCATCACGCCGATCACCGCGTCGAATTTGTGAAAATATTTTCCCAGCTCGCGCCAGTTCTCGCCCAGCTTCATGCCGAGATAGGCGAGGCCCAGGCACCAGGGCCACGATCCTAGGAATGTGTAAAGATGAAAACGTCCACGAGGCATGCGCGCCACCCCAGCCGGCAGCGCGATAAAAGTACGGACCACCGGCAGCAGACGCCCGAAAAATACCGCCAGGTATCCCCAACGCTGGAAGAACTTCTCTGCCCAGTCGAGTTCGCGCTTGCCCATTAGAATCCAGCGCCCGTAACGCTCGACCAACGGGCGCCCGCCGTAACAACCAATCTCGTAGGCCACCAGCGAACCGAGGTTGCAACCAATCGCGCCGGCCGTGGCCAGCCACAGCAGTTTGAATTTGCCGGTAAAAGCTAGATAGCCGGCGAAGGGCATGATCAATTCCGAAGGCAATGGAATGCAAGCCGACTCGATTGCCATGAGCAGGGCGACGCCGGCATAGCCTGTGCTGCTGACCACGGAATTAATGAAAACAAAAATTACTGCCAGAAGTTTTTCAGTCATGGATAAAAAGCAGTTCTCAGTTCTCGGTTCTCAGTTAAAACCGAGGGTCTCGTTGTGCCGACGACTGAGTATGTTATCTGAATCAGTTTATCGGAATTTGGTGTGCTTTCGGTTTGCGGCTAGTCGGTTTCGCTTAGAAAGAGCCGTCCTGGGTAAACGTGTAGCCGGGCAGCGCCGCGCCTTGCGGAGTCTTGGTTACTTTGAGGCGTACGGTGGGAGCGTCGGGAGCGGTGATGCCGGCAGGGCGCAGCATCGCATATTGCGTGAACACTTCGCTGTAAACCTTGGTGACGAGATAATCCTGGCCGTCGGCATCGCTGCGCCAGACCTGTCCGAGTTGGATGGAATTCACGGCCACCGTTGTTCTCTAAATGATGTGGATTGATTCAAGACTACCGGGGCGAACAGTGCGCGTCAATTCCCTCCGTGGTTACTGAGGGACTACGCGCTGATTGATCCGAGTCACGCCTTGAGTGTGGCGAGCAGGCCTCGCCTCACTTGACTGGGTCCGGAAGCGCAGAGGTAGCGCTGGGCTTGGCGCAAGCCTGCGCCGATTTCTTTTCCAGAACAGAAAAATTCTTGTCAAGATCAAATTCGTTTGGGTCGGGCTCGACGAAAGAGATGTCATAAAGTTCAACGACTTCGTGAATCCGTGGCGATCCAGACGGCTCCAGGATGGAATCCTGCCTAATGCTGAGGCCGAGTTCCCGTGAATTCCACACTTTGCCAATCTGTCGCCTCGTACCGTCTTCCGTTAGCTGGTACATAGGATCGATCACACATTGGATGCCGTTGATCGTTTCCTCGCCGAGCGAGCCCTTGGCATTTCGCAAGAAGTCGGGACCTGGTTTCTGTGGCAGGTCCAAATGCGGGATTGCCTGGCTCCTCCGGTACTCGAGGACGTATTCTTTGTGGCGATCAAAATCAAAAAGTCGCCCCGACTCCAGCATGGGCTTGCCGTCCAGAACAGAATAGGTCTGGGTCAGCGTCGCCCCCTTGGAGTTTCGAAGGTAGGTTTCCAAAGCCTCCTCATGCATTAAGACTTTTCCATTTTCGTCGAGCACGTCCTGGACCGTTCGTTGCTTTGCAACCACGGGAGTAAATTGTGCGAAGCACAATGTTGCACTGAGTGTGCTTGTAGCAATCAAGCAAGACAGAGCGGATTTCATAGAAGCCTCCTACGTCTAAATCCGTACGGCGGACCGGGACAAACAGAAACGGGTGCACTTAGGTGCAGTAGCAGCAGCCGCCCGCAACGGTGTACCTGGAACCGTCCTGACACTGGTATGTTATATACGCGGATGCGTGGCAACTCAAGCAGCCACTGTTGTAACTGCAAGTCTCATAGACGGGGGCACAAGTCGGCTGCTGTGTGATGTCGGCTGCGCTCCTAAATGGGGAAAAGGTCAGAGCAACCACGGGGATGAGCCAGAATTTCTTCATTTACCACCTCGGTGTACCGATGTTATAGCTTCCTTTTTGCCAGAGTATCCCCCCCAACGTAAAAGATGTCAAAGAGATTCGAGACGCGGCTTCACCTACTAGGTTCACCTATATGTTGGGTATCTCGGCTAGAGGCTCGGTGTGCCCTAGTTTGCTAAGATGATTCCTATATGGCACGAGGAATTACACCCAGGCAGCCTAGACAAGGACGAATTCCGAAGCGAATCGCTCCCGCACGCCCCTTAAAGATGGAAGACAAATCTTCGGGGCCGCGCCGGACAACTCGATTGCCTTCTAAGACGGCGGCCCGGACAGGCGGCGCTCGTCGCTACAATCCTCTCGCACCAGAGCGAATCCTGGAAATCCTGAAACGCCTTGATGAACTGTATCCCGACGTCACCTGCGCCCTTACCCATACCAGCGCATGGGAACTGCTGGTCGCAACCATTCTCTCGGCCCAATCGACCGACGTGAATGTGAACCGCGTAACGCCCGAGCTCTTTCGCAAATATCCGACCGTCGAGGCCTTTGCCGCGCTCACGCCTGAGCAACTGGAGCCTGATGTACGCTCCACCGGATTCTTCCGCAATAAATCGAAATCGGTGATCGGGGCCGCGAAAAAAATCGTCGCCGACTTTGGCGGTCAGGTGCCGTCGAATATGAACGACCTGCTTACATTGCCCGGCGTGGCTCGCAAGACTGCCAACGTTGTACTGGGATCATGGTTCAAGATTGCGGAAGGCGTAGTGGTCGATACCCATGTGCACCGCATTTCGCGACGGCTCGAGCTCACCACAAACAGCGGTCCGCAGAAAATCGAGCAGGATTTAATGCAGATCATCCCGCGTGAGAAGTGGATATTGTTCGCTCACCAACTTATCTGGCACGGGCGTAGGCTCTGCGTCGCTCGGAAACCCAAGTGCGTGGACTGCCCGCTCGAAAATCTTTGCCACGCAGCCGACAAGACCTGGAGCACGGTCGACGTGCACAAGAACGCGAAGGCTTAAGATTTATCGCCGCTCCTCTCTTCTTTTCTTTACTTCAGTCGATTATCCGACCACGAACACTCAAGAGGGGTTTCAAACAGCAAGCGAGGCCAATGTTATCCGAAAGCCCTGCTAGACTGGCGCAGTGCGGCGTTTGATCGTCAACGCGGATGATTTCGGCTTTACTGCGGGTGTGAATCGCGCCATTGTCGAAGCCCACACTCGCGGCATCGTCACCTCTTCTACGCTGATGGCGAACGGGCGCGCATTTGAAGACGCGGTAAAGCTGGCCAGGACCACCCCCACTCTCGCCATCGGCTGCCACGTCGTGCTCATCGACGGCGAACCGGTTCTTAATTGCGAAAGGCTGCCCACTCTTACCACAACTCGCAATCACGCTCACGAATTTCGAAACGGGCTCAAGTCTTTTGCCGTGCGAGCCTTAGCCGGCAAAATTGATGCAGCCGCCATCGAAGCGGAAGCCACAGCGCAGATTCAAAAAATCCAATCTGCCGGAATTGTTGTCTCTCACGTAGACACGCACAAGCATACCCACCTGTTCCCGGCAGTGCTGCGGCCTCTGCTGCGAGCGGCGCGCGCCTGCGGCGTGCAAGCTATTCGCAACCCCTTCGGCCCGCGCCGGCCACTCAAGTCGGCAGACTTACTGGCGCACCCCAGCCTCTGGGCGCGCTATGCCGAAGTAAGAGTCCTACGTGCCCTCGCCGGCAAGTTCCATCGCGCGGTAAGCAAAGAAGGCTTTAGTACACCGGACGGCACGCTCGGCGTGGTCGTGACCGGAGCACTTGACGAACAACTATTCCGTAGCATGGCCGCGATCATTCCCGACGGCACGTGGGAATTCGTTTGTCACCCGGGCTACAACGATGCCGACTTGAAATTGGCCAACACTCGTCTGCGCGAATCGCGCGAAACTGAGTTGCGCGTGCTTACCATGCCAGAGGTGCGCGAGTTGTTGTCGAACTCTGGCATTGAATTGATCTCCTACCGGGAACTGCCATCTCCCGGAATAAAGATCAACGGGAGATGATTCTCTGCGTCATCGCGCCGATTGTAGACATGGTTAGAATTGAATTACTTCGGTAACAGTGCGAAAAGACTTTCACAGATTATGATTGCCTAAGATTGAGCTTACAACTCTGAAGCTCGGAGGTCTCCTATGCCTGCCCCCGGAGCAGCACCGCGCGCGACTTTGGACCTGCGCATACGTGTGTGGGGCATGGGGGCCAACGACCAACCCTTCCACCAGAATGCGGTCGCGCAGAATGTCAGCCTCACCGGAGCCTGCATCTGCGGCCTCGAACAGGAATTAAAAGTTGGCGACGTTATCGGCGTTCAATACGAAGCCAAGAAAGCCCGGTGCAAAGTAATCTGGATTATCGATGCCGGCGGCATCAAGAAAATACAGGTGGGAGTTAAGTTGGTGGCCGATCAGGAAGCTCCCTGGCTGGCCAAGCTGCCCGCCGAAGTGCGATCTAACCAGCCGTCGCCTGCTCCTGACAATCGCAGAAGATTTCAGCGGCATAAAATATCTTTCCCCCTCGAATTCCGCGATGAGCGTGTGAATACGCCGATGCGCGTGAATGCCACAGACATCAGCGGCAACGGATGTTATGTTGAAACCGCCATGCCTTTACCTGTGACCACCTCGCTGCGGCTGGAGTTCTGGATCGATGAGGAGCACATCTCGAGCTCGGCCGTCGTCCGCACCCGTGACCCCGGGGTGGGTATGGGCATTGAATTTACCGGCTTGACGGAGGATTCCAAGAAACGCTTTCAGGCCTATCTCGACAAACAAGACCCAGGCCTTTCCGCGCAGGGGCACGCCGCCTCAGAAGGCTAAGCTCGCTTCCAGCCTTCGGCTTGCTCAGAATTCATTCGCACGAGCCCAACTCGCACCGCACAATCTGCATCCTCTTTCTATTCCTGCCATCGAATTACAGGACTTATCCATAAGGGAAGGGCCGGCCAAGCGAATGAAGATCGGGATCACCTGTTATCCCACCTACGGCGGTAGCGGGGTTGTGGCCACGGAACTGGGCCTCGAACTCGCCCAGCGGGGCCACGAAATTCATTTTATTTCTTACGCGCAGCCTATCCGGCTGCGCGGAGCCGAGCCCAATATTCACTATCACGAGGTCGAGGTCTCGCGTTACCCGCTGTTCGACTATCCTCCTTATGATTTGGCGCTGGCGACCCGGATGGCGGAGGTTTCGCAACTCTATGATCTCGATCTTCTGCACGTGCACTACGCGATTCCTCACTCGGTGAGTGCTTTGCTCGCCCGCCAAATGATGGCCGAAGGCCCCCGGGGCAGGCGTTTGCCCTTCGTCACCACGCTGCACGGCACCGACATCACCCTGGTAGGGCTCGACCGATCGTATCTGCCCATCACGCGTTACTCGATCGACCAGAGTGATGGCGTGACCGCCATCTCCAACTACCTGCGAGATCGCACCATGCGGGTCTTCGACGTGAAGAAAGAAATCGAAGTCATATACAACTCGGTGAATTGCGACGTTTATTGCCGGCCGAAGAATGCGGCAGAACTTCGCACCGAGTATGCGGCCAACGGAGAACGGCTACTGGTACACCTCTCCAATTTTCGTCCGGTTAAACGGCTCACCGATGTGATTGAGATCTTCGACCGTGTGCACAAGAAGATTCCGTCAAAGTTGTTGCTGATCGGCGACGGACCCGATCGCTCCGTCGCAGAATGGCTGGCCGTGCAAAAAGGAATTCACGAGGACGTTCTTTTTCTGGGCAAGCAAGACCAGGTGCAAGAAAAGATAGGAGTCGCCGACATCATGCTGATGCCCAGTGAATTGGAATCCTTTGGGCTGGCGGCCCTTGAAGGAATGGCGTGTGAAGTTGTCCCCATCGCTACCCGCACCGGCGGAGTGCCGGAGGTGATCGAACACGGAGTGAGCGGTTATCTGGCCGATGTCGGCGATGTGGAAACCATGGCGCGTTATGCCATCGAACTTTTGAGCGATGATAGCCGGCTGCAGGTGATGGCGAAGTCGGCGCGTGCCGTGGCTAAAGCGCGTTTCTGCTCCAGCATGATTGTGCCGCAGTACGAAGAGTTTTATCGTCGCGTGCTCGCGCGCTCTTCGTAAAAGCTCTCCGGAACCGCGCCCATGGACTGCAGCAGCGGCAGGCGGATCCGGACCAGGGTTCCCTTTCCTTCGCGGCTGTCGATGGTCATGCGTGCGGTGTCGCCGTATAACACCTGCAGTCGTTCCGAAACATTCGCCATGCCGATGCCGGAGCCGCGTGGGCTGCCGAACTCCACCATCTGCGCGGCGCCCATGCCGACTCCGTCATCCTCTACTTCGATCACCAATCCCGTGTCGGATAGGCGGCTTCGCAGATAAATACTGCCGCCTTCGACCTTGGAAGAAAGTCCGTGCTTGATCGAATTCTCGACCAGCGGCTGCAACAGCATGCTGGGAACCATCACATCAAGGGACGCGGCAGCGAGTTCCTTCACCACGCGCAGTTTGTCGTGCCCGAAGCGCACAACCTCAATATCAAGATAGTTGTCGATGAACTCCACTTCTTCGCGCAGCGGCACAAAAGAGTCGGCGCTGTTGAGCAACCGCCGCAGGATGGTGGCGAGTTTGGAAATAACCTCGCGGGCTTTCTCCGGATCGAAGCGCACCAGGGATGAAATCGAATTCAGCGTATTAAAAAGAAAATGAGGATTGATTTGGTTCTGCAGCGCCTCCATGCGGGCGTGCAAAAGCAAACGCTCCTGCTCTTCCAGCTTGATCTGAATGCGTACGCTGTTGAAAATCTTCAGCTCAATTCCGATGGCAATCACCGAAGCAGCATAGATCGCTCCCCACACCCAGAAGTTGTCGAGCCTTTCAAGGCTGAAGATTGAACGGGGTAAATATCGAGCCAGTTCGGTCTGCACAAAGCGCAGCAGGACGATAGTCACGAAAAACATGATCTGCCAGTCAAATAAGCGCGGCGTAGGCAGGTTGCGGCGGATGAGGCGATAGATGCTGAGGTCGATGAATGGGGAGAACGACCATATGTCGTCTTTATCGATCGCCATGGTGCGAAGTTGCCCGGCGACAAAACCGCAGAGAACGCCGAACGGGAGCGCGGCCCACTCCCCGTGGAGCAGCGCGGGGAAGGCCATGAGCATGCCTCCGAGAACTCCAGCCCAGCGGCCACCAATCACGCCCAACAGAAGTGCGGTCTCGAAGCTCAAGTCGCCCGCCAGAAAGCTAGGAACGGAAAACCGAATCCAAACGCCGATGGTGATAGGCAGCGCAATGCACAAGACGAGATAGATCTTTTGCCGAAGGTTGCGCTCTTCGCGAAACAGCAGCGACTTGAATTCCTTGGAACGAACCAGGCTGCTGGAGACAGCGGCGGCCACGCCCAGCTTCAGCACCAGATGGATCAGAATGAGTTGCGGTTCCATGGAACTCGGTCGGACTCCACGCCGTAGTAAAAACTGTAGCATGAAGCCTGAGTGAGGAACTTCAGCGCGGCCCCTGGAGTCTTAGAGCGTAAGATGGACTGTACGCATGTCGATCTGGCGGAGAGAATTATGCGCCACGTCTTGCTTCTATTCGTTGCGTTTGCCGTTATCGTTTCAGCGCAAGTGCAGCCCCCAGTCCCCTCCCCGCCACCTCAAACCGCTCGTCAGGCCCTTATCGAAATGTTCAGGGGAAAAGACCCTGAGGCTTTCGCGAAACATCTACCCGAGGTCGCGCGTCAGGCCTTGACGCGAAAAAGCGACACCCCGGAAACCTCGGTTGTTCAAAAGATATCGACCATCGGGCAGCAAATGACTGCGGGAGGCAAAGTCGAAACATTTGATGTAGGCCCGACTCTGCTGGTGTTGCAGACGGAGGGTAGCGAAAAAGAAAAGACCGAACTCATTGTCGAGCACGATAATTTTACGGGCGAGAATGATGAGATTGAACTTTCGATTCATATCTATCGAAATGGAGAGCCCACCTTCTTGCCTGCGATTCCCCGCTTGATTTTCACAATGACCCAGGAAAAAGAAGTCTGGCGGCTGAGTGAACTAACCCTGGCCGCGCACGTTCCGCTCACGGATCCGGATTATTTGAAGGGACTGCGCAGGAAAGAGGACGAGAGCAGGGAAAACCTGGCATCAGCCCGGGTGAACGTTATTGCTTCGGCCGAATTGGACTACGCGTCCAAGCATCCGGATCGCGGCTACACATGTACTCTCGGCGAACTTCTTAAGGGAGACGGGCTCGCGCCTAGCGGCCCGGATCAGCCGCCAACGCTCCCAGAAGTTGCCCGCAACGATCCAGGTTTGGCAGCTGAAGAATCGAATGGATATCACTTCGCGCTCGCTGGATGCAATGGCAGCCCAGCCTTAAAGTTTCAGGTGACCGCCACCCCCGTTGAAACCGATTCGGAGATGAAAGCATTCTGTTCCGATGAATCGGGTCAAGTCCGATACGATGCTAGCGGAAAAGGCGCCGCCTGCTTACGTCGAGGTCAACCTGTTAACCAAGGCGGAAACAATGCGCAAATCGATTGAGATTCCGCCGTCGGATGTGCTCTTAGAGATTTTACTTCTTCTGTAGAAATGTGCGCAGATCCGTGCCAGTCATCTCCTTGGGCTCGTCGATCCCGAGAATGCCCAGCATGGTCGGCGAAATATCGCGCAGCGAGCCGTTGGGCTTGAGCGTGTACTTCTTCGCGTCTTCTGCGACCACGATGAACGGCACCGGGTTTGTGGTGTGGGCCGTGTGCGGCCCACCGCTGACCGGATCGATCATCATCTCGGCGTTGCCGTGATCGGCAGTGATTAAGATCGCGCCGCCTTTGGCGCGCACAGCGGCTTCGATGCGGCCCAGGCAGGCGTCGACGGTTTCGACGGCCTTCACCGTGGGCTCAATCTTTCCCGAGTGACCAACCATGTCGGCGTTGGCGAAGTTGACGATCATCACGTCGAAGGTTCCGTCTTCCGTTGCTTTTATGACGGCGTCGGCGATGCCGGCCGCGCTCATCTCAGGTTTTAAATCATAGGTTGCGACCTTGGGAGACTGCACCATGACCCGCTCTTCGCCGGGAAAGGGTTGCTCCACACCGCCGTTAAAAAAATAAGTAACGTGCGCATACTTTTCCGTCTCGGCCACGCGCAAGTTTCGGAGGTTGAGGCCGCCCATCACGTTGGCCAAAATGTTCGCCATCGACTCTGCGGGAATCACTACCGGCAGGCTGAAATTCTTGTCGTACTGCGTCATGCAGACGTAATGCAGATTCTTTGGAACTCGATCGCGCGGGATCGTAGCGTCGAGATCAGTCGCTCCTGGAAGGTCGCCGCCGCCCTGGCCGTTCAACCCGCTGTTGCGCGCGAGCGCTCGCGTAATCTGCCGCACGCGATCGGCGCGGAAATTGAAGCAGATGCAGGCGTCGTCATCGCGAATCATCGCCAGCGGCTCGCCCGTTTTGTCGGTGCAGACAAAAGGCATGACAAATTCATCCGTCACACCTTTGTTGTAAGAATCTTTCATGCCCTGCACTGGATCCCCGCACTTGCCGCCTTCGCCGTCCCCAAACACCATCGCATCGTAGGCCTTGGCAATGCGCTCCCAGCGCCGGTCGCGATCCATCGCGTAATAACGGCCGTTTACCGCGGCGATCTTGCCGGAGTTGTACTCGCGCATCTTCTGCTGCAGTTGCTCCAGATAGCCGGCGCCGTTCGTGGGCAAAGTATCGCGGCCATCCATGAAAGCGTGAACGAATACGCGATCCACCTGATTCTGCTTTGCCATTTTCAGCAGCGCATACAGATGAGCCTGCTGCGAATGCACCCCGCCGTCAGATACCAAACCGAATAGATGCAGCCTGCGCTCGCCTTCGCGAGCATGCTTCATCGCCGCCAGCAGCACGGGATGCGAGAAGAACTCGCCATTCTGAATCATCAGGTCGATGCGCGTGATGTCCATGTGGACAATGCGCCCGGCGCCAATGTTGAGATGTCCCACCTCGCTGTTGCCCATCTGCCCCTCGGGCAGGCCGACAAACGGCCCGCTAGTGTGAATCAGCGTATTGGGGTATTCGCGCAGCAGCCGGTCGTATGTGGGCTTGCGCGCTAGCGCGATGGCATTCGCTTTGGTTTCGGCACGGTATCCCCAGCCGTCTAGGATGATCAGGATGAGAGGTTTGGGACGCGACATTCTTGAGAACGCTCCCTTGTATGAAGTTTGAACAGAGGACAGATGAACTTACCAGATTACGCGAATAGGATATTTCTTGAACATCGGGTCAGCAGTGATGATGGGCCAGCCTTCTTCCAAACTCTGCGCGATGAGAATGCGGTCGAATGGATCGCGGTGATGGAGTTGCAATTTCTCAATTTCAAGTACATGTTCGAGTTTGATGGAGAGTACACTCACGCCGTTGGCAGACATCTTCGCAGTGAGATAATTACCTGCGGGAACTGGGAAAGGAAGCTTTCCGGTCCGCACCTTGATCAGAACCTCCCAAATGCTTGCAACGCTCAAGTACCTTTCGGACGATGCAATTATGTTCCGTGCCGCAAGTGAGAGCTTCTCAGGGGCGCTCAAACCCCAAAGAAAAGTATTTGTATCGAGAATAACCTTCATTCAGGGAGGGGCTTATAGAAGAGTTCTTCGAGCTCAGGATCAGGTTCGTTGAAATCTTCCGGAACCACAAATTCGCCTTTGGCCGAACCAAATTTAAACTCTTGTTTTTTCCCCTTGATCGGCACTAGCTTAGCCACCGGAGTCCCCGCCTTGGCGATTATTACTTCCTCTCCCAAGGCGACGCGTTGGAGCAAGCGGGAGAAGTGGGTCTTGGCCTCGTGGATGTTGACTTCCATTACCGGAGGGTAGACTAAGTCGTGGACTAAGTCAACCTATCGACTCACATCACTGCTTCCTTGACGCTTCCACTAACTCGGCCAGCTTCTGATCGAACTCCTGCGACTTGGTGGAAAACATTTTGCGGCCGATCTCTCCGCCCACCTGCATCGACTCGGACATGATCGCGGGCATTTCATTCAGGACCTTCTGTCCTGCAGGTGACGAATAGAAAGCTATGATGGCCGCCAGATCGGCTTTGGTCAGATGCTTCTGATAAACCGGGATGACCGCCTCTTCCATCTCTTCAACCGGAAAGGATTTAAAGAAACCGTCAAACAACTGGTCGACCTTGGCCAATTGCGCCGGAGTTGCGTCCGGCACTTTCTCTTTGAATCCCTGCTCGGCGCCGAGGCGAATCTGCTTTGTCATTCCGTCCAACGCCAGCGCCATCTGCGCTTTCGCAGGTATCAGGTCGAGGAACTTCAAGATGTCGGCCTTATCAGCGACGTCGGAAGCACTGGACTGCTGTGCCGTGGCACAGACCGGAGCCACGAGTGCGAGACAAAGAACCGCTCGAATAAACAACTTCATGTCGATCTCCTTCGGTGGGCCAGATCGTTCAGCCTTTGTAGTTTAAGGCCTTTAATCCCAAGAACCTTGCCGCATCTCCCAACTCTGATTCGATACGGAGCAACTGGTTGTATTTCGCGATGCGGTCGGTGCGCGAGGCGGAGCCGGTCTTAATTTGGCCCGCTCCCAGTCGCCACGGCAAGATCGGCGATGAACGTATCTTCGGTTTCGCCCGAGCGATGAGAGATCACCGACGTGTAACCGTTGCGGCGCGCGAGGTCGATGGCGTCGAGGGTTTCGCTGACCGTTCCGATCTGATTCACCTTGATCAGAATCGAGTTGGCTACGCCCTTGTCGATTCCCTCTTGCAGAAACTGTACGTTGGTGACAAACAGATCGTCGCCCACGAGTTGAATCTTGCCGCCGAGTTCTTTGGTGAGATTCTGCCAGCCCTCCCAGTCTTCTTCCGAGAGCCCATCTTCGAGCGAGACGATGGGATAATCATTCGCCCACTTCGACCAGAAGCGAACCATGTCGTCGGAACTCTTGGCCGATTTATCCGACTTCTTGAAAACATACTTGCCATCCTGATAAAACTCGCTGGCCGCGGGATCGAGCGCTATCGCGATTTCTTCTCCCGGCTTGTAACCGGCCTGCTGAATCGCCTCCAGCACAACCTCAATACCCTCGACGTTCGACTTCACCGAAGGCGCGAATCCGCCTTCATCGCCGACCGCGGTGTTGTAGCCGCGCTTTTTCAGCACTCCCTTAAGCGTATGAAATACTTCTACTCCCCAACGCAGCGCCTCTGAAAACGAAGGCGCGCCCACAGGCATCACCATGAATTCCTGAAAGTCGACGTTGTTATCGGCATGTGCGCCGCCGTTGAGAATGTTCATCATCGGCGTGGGCAAAGTGTTCGCGCCCGCACCGCCAAGGTAACGATACAGCGGCAGGCCATACTCTTGCGCCGCAGCACGCGCCGCAGCCATCGAGACCGCAAGAATTGCGTTTGCGCCCAATCGCCCTTTGGTCTCGGTGCCATCGAGTTCGATCATCTTCCGGTCGAGGCCGCGCTGGTCGGAGGCGTCCCAATTGCCCAGCGCATCAGCGATCTCGCCGTTGACGTTTTCTACGGCCCTTAGCACTCCCTTACCGAGGAAACGCGTATCGTCGCCATCGCGCAGCTCCACGGCTTCGTGCTCTCCGGTCGAAGCCCCGCTCGGGACGATGGCCCGTCCGATCACACCGCTTGCCAATTGCACTTCCGCTTCTACCGTAGGATTGCCGCGCGAGTCGAGAACTTCGCGCCCGATGATTGCTCCAATATTTGTCATGCCGCGTTTACCATCCTTCGCTGAAATTGAGTATGTGGTGCGAGAATCGTCATCCACTCGGACCGCATGCCTCGGCCCGCCTGAGTTAAAGGTCAAACGACGGCCGGTGAGATAGCCGGTGCCCGCGTATGTCTTGGCCATGAAGTATTAGGAAAACTCCCGATTATAACGGACGGCGAATTACGGGAAGGTTAAAGCGCTACAACATCCTCTTCCCTTCCGACTTCAAATTAAGATTGCGGATCAAGCGATGCAAGTACTTGGGATGAATTCCCAAAATGCGGGCGGCTTCGATAGGGCTGCCCTTTGCCTCATCGAGCGCTGAGAGGACGAGTTGCTTTTTCGTTTCATTGAGCGTGTTGTGATAGCGCGCAGCGGGTAATTCCGAAGATCGCTCCTCCAGCAGCGTACTGGGCAAGTCTTCGGGGAGAATTTCGTCGGTAAGCCCGAGCACGATGGCGTGTTCGATGGCATTCTCTAATTCGCGAACATTGCCCGGCCAACTATATTGCATCAGCAAAGATCGCGCCTCGGCCTCGATACCTTTGAAGCTGCGCTTACACTTCGCGGCATACTTGTTGGCAAAGTAGAGGGCCAAGGGAGGGATATCTTCACGATGTTCGCGCAGCGCCGGCAGAGCCACCGAAACCACATTGAGCCGGTAATACAGGTCGGCACGGAACTCTCCACTCTTAATCGCCTGCTCGAGATTCTTATTAGTCGCCGCCAATACGCGCGCGTTAAACGGCAGCAGGCGATTGCCGCCGAGGCGCTCGAATTCGCGCTGCTGGAGGACGCGCAATAACTTGGATTGCAGGAGCGGAGCCATCTCTCCGATTTCGTCCAGAAAGACGGTTCCGTCTTCCGCGGCTTCCAGCTTGCCCTTGCGCAGGCCTGCGGCGCCGGTAAACGCTCCCTTCTCGTGGCCGAAGAGTTCGCTCTCGAGCAGTGCCTCAGGAATCGCGGCACAATTAATGGCAATGAACGGCTCGCCTGCGCGCAGGCTGCCGGCATGAATGGCGCGGGCAACGAGTTCCTTGCCGGTTCCGCTCTCGCCGCGAATGAGCACAGTAGAATCACCTTGCGCCACACGAGCAATGAATTCAGTGACGCGATTCATCGCCTTGCTTTCGCCGATGAGCGAACCTTCGGCCGCAACCACGGCCGCTCGCAGCCGTTGGTTTTCGGCGCGCAGGGAATCCAGCTTTAAGAGATTCTCCAGCGTGACCGCGGCGATACGCGAAACCGAACTGACGAAGTAAATGTGATTTTCGCCGAAGGGTGCGCAAGAGGCTGGGGCAGTCAGATAAATTACTCCCAGAGTTTTCTCCACGGCCACCAGCGGCACGCAAAGCACGTGCTCGCCGGCAATCTCTTCCGTGTCAGCCGAGGCTACAGCGCAGCGCTCCCACATCGCCTGGCGCACAAGCTCGTCGCGCAGAACGAGCGGCTGGCCTGTCTCACCTTTTCGATTCCAAGAGGTGGGGGAATCCGGTTCTTCGTCCTGAGTCCCCTGAAGAACGATAGTTCCCCGCTCGGCCGGAATGACTTCGCAGATCAGCGCCAGCAAATCCCACTGCAGGGCTTGCGCGTCGCGCGTGGAATTGATGACATTCGCAATCTTGAAGAGCGCGGCCAGATCGCCCGCCATACGGCCGATCCAGGCATCATTGGTGGGCATGCCCTTGCGATTGAGAGGCATGGTCGTTAATGTTGCGTTGGCGCTGCCTTCCCGAAACGGTTTCAGCAGCGTCGCTTCGTCCTCAGGCCCAATGAGGAAGATAAACTCGCTATGCCCTATGGATATCCGATCGCCGTGGTGCAGGATTTTACGGTTAATCCTGGCCTGGTTGACCAACGTGCCGTTGTGGCTATCGAGGTCGGAGATTTCGAAAATTCCGTCGGAGATTTCGCTGACCGCGCAATGCTTTCGCGAAACCGCGGGATCGCTGACCTCAATCTCGTTTGAGGGATCTCGTCCCAAGATCAGCGGGCGCTCCTTGACTAGCGTGACCGCCTCTTTCTGAAGGCCTGAAATCGCCAGCAGTCTCGGGTTGTTCAATGTCGCCCTCCGCCGGTTCAGTGTAGTCGAAAGCGCGGTGGACGCATCCCCGAATTGATGCGAAATCTACTTCTGCCTCTCCGGTAGCCGAAAGGCTACCTGAGCGGAGCCGTTCAACTACCGCGTAGCTGCTCACTGACCATGCCGACTAGCAGACTCCGCACCTATGTTGTTGCAAATCAAGAACAAACGGAAAGCCTGGACCCTGGTGGCACTTTGGCATGAGCAGTGCAATATACAAAGCGTCACCGCAAGCAAGCGATAAAGCAAAAGAGCTTGAGGGACAAAAATTCAGTCTGGGTTCCACTGCAAGGAGCCCCCAAGGAGGATGTCATGAAACGCAACCTTATCGGGATCCTGTCGCTGGTGGTGATGTCGGGAATGATGACCGTCGCGGCAAGCGCTCAAACCACTTCCAAAGCCAATGTGCCCTTCTCGTTCAAGATGGGCTCGAAGCAGCTACCGGCCGGGACCTACAAAGTCACCGCCATGAGCAACAGCTTGGGCGCCAGGATTCAGAACAGCGACACCAGCGAGGGCGCGATGTCGGTAGTCCTGGCCAAGTCTACGACCGAAGGCGCCTCCAAGCTGGTCTTCCACCATCTCGCGGGCCAGTACTTCCTGGCAGAGATCTGGAGCGGTGACAAGACTGGTTTGGTGATTCCGACCTCGCGAGAGGAAAAGGATCTGGAGAAGGAACTCCGGATTGCCAGCGGCCAGCCGAACCCGAGCGAAAACGTTTTGATAGCCCTGAATTAGATCGCGCTGAATTAACTCACCCCGTGCGATTAGGAGAGCCGGAGCCAAGCGCTCCGGCTCTTTCGCTTGAGTCCCTGTTTTCAGAGGATCTTGACCAGCCGCGCCGCAAATGGACGAAACGATCGCATCACTCTTACCTCGGCTGGTTCCTCGAACCAGCTCGCATATTGTTCGCTGCCCCTCACGTGGTCTAAAGTCAAAGCAACAAGCGAAAGACTTTGGGGTTGAAAGTTGGAGGAGGAGTCATGAGCATAAAAAAGATCGCGATTTTATTTTGCACTCTGCTGATGGCGGTGCTGGCTGCGGCGCAGAATGCTGCACCCGTTCCGGCAGGGACGGCGCTGATGGTCAGACTGGAAACGACTCTCGCGACCTTCAGCAATAAGCCGGGCGACCCGTTTCGCGGACGCCTGTCGCAGGCTGTAACGATCAAAGGCAACTCCGTGATACCTGCGGGAACCACGGTGGAAGGCCGCGTCACCAGAGTCAGCGAGCCTCGCCGCATCGCGGGTAAGCCCACGATTGCGATTCTGCCGGAAGCTTTGATCCTCCCCACCGGCGAACGTTTCTTTCTCGACGCCACTTTAGTCGATACCAATATCCCCGGCACGGATGTAAATCAGGAAGGCGAATTTAAGGGTACGGGACATGACCGCCGCGATGAGATCGAAACCGGCGGAGGCACGGCCGGCGGAATGCTGATCGGCGGCCTGGTCGGAGGCCCTCCGGGAATCTTGATCGGCGGAGCCATAGGCGCAGGCTCCACGGGAGCGCACTGGCTGAGCAAACACCGCTCCGCCACGCTGCCCGCTGGCACCGAACTCACGCTGGAGATCAACCGGCCGTTGGCGATGGCTTCGGCGGTAGCTAGCGCTGGACAGTAGAGATTCTTGCTGGTTTCCCCGCCGGAGGCGCACGCCTCCGGCTTTCTTATGCCTCTACATCCCTGCGCTCAACTCGGCTTCGCTGACTAAGTGCAACTCAATCCATCCCTCGATTGGCAAGGCGTCGGCGGGCAGGCGATTTTGCCAAAGGCTGAAGCGCAGCCGCAACCGGCTTGTCGGCGGAATGGCCAAGGCGCTATCTTTAGGCTTTCCGGCCGCGGCGCTGACCTCCGAGCTCGCAGCCGAGCCCGGCTTGGCTAGCAGCCAACTCAGCGGCAACCGAAATTCAAAGTTGCGATGGAGCACTAACTTGGGGTTCTCGCAGTCATTGCCCGCAGTCACCGGCTGTTTATTCTTTCTTGCGGCCGCCAGCGCTTCGTCCGCGCCTTCGACGTTCCAATCCTTCAGTTTGCCGTCGATCACTTTGGCATTAAGTCGCAGAGTCCGCCGCGGACGCGCTTCTCCGCTCGCCCACGATTCGAAGTTGACCACCAGATCACTTTCCATCTCCGGAAGCGGCCCGGCAAAATCCAGGCGCCCGTAAACAAAGTCGTTGTCAATTCCAGCGTAGACGGAATCCAGCAGGAATTGTTTTCCGTGCATCGCTCCAGCGCGCTGGTCGGCGGTAAAAATAGCCGCACCCAGCCATTCAAAATAGCGAATCATATCGCCAGTAATGTGAGGATGAATGTAGGCAGTCTGCGGTGTAAACGCAGGCCGCACCTCGCCCGCCGTGATGGGCTGCGAGAGGTAGTCGGGCGGAATCGCTTCCAGCGCCTGATAAACATTCGAAAGATGTTTGCGGTAGAGTTCGTCGAAATCGCGATCGTTGGCCGAATGATGTTCCGGCCCATACCACCAGTTCCAATCGCTGCCCTCGGCAATCAGAATTTCTTCGTAGGCCAGCTTGCGTTGGGCCTCGGTGGCCTGGGCGGAATGCTGCGCATAGAATTCGCGGGCGTGGTGCAGATAATCCCAGGCGCGATTGTCTTCAGGGGCGCCGATCCACACATTAAAATTCGCATTGATCCACGAGCCGGGGACGAGCGACGGCAAAGGCGAAACGTTGTGCCGGCGGGTAATTGCCTCCGAGACCGTAACCGCTTCGAGCCCGGCTTCGTTCTGCAACGCATCGTAGAAACGCCGCAGGAATTCACGCCCCGATTTCGGATAGTATTCCCAGGCATTTTCTCCGTCGAGAATCACCGACACCACGGCATCGCGACCCTGCGCCAGCACGGGCTGGGCTGCATCTTTAATATTGCCGAGCAGGTGCCGCGCCGCATCCGCGGGATTCATCCCCGAATAGACAAAGCCGATCAGGTCTGAGATGGTGTGGTCGCGAAACACCATATACATCGAGGTCGGACCGTTCTCATAGCGGTAAACGTTGTAGAGCCGGTCGGCGAGGTGGCCGGGCAATCGGCCGTTGCCATCGCGATGAAAATCTACGCCGGTGCTACGGCCTAGCACACCTTCGTCGGTGGCCACCCACTTGATGCCGAGACTGTGCGCGATGCTCAGAGTTTCTTCGGAGACGCTGCCCTCCGAGGGCCACATACCCTCCGGCCGTATGCCAAAAACTTTCTGGTGAAGATCGAGGGCGCGCACGATCTGCTCGCGTGCATCTTCGGGATGCTGAAAGCGATTCTGCGGCAAGGGCAGGCCGGGCGACGAAACCGCTCCGGCATTGCTATCGCCAACCAGCGGCAAGATGGGATGATAGAAAGGCGTGGCCGAAATCTCGATCGAACCTTTCTTGGCCGCTGCCGCGTACGCCGGAAGAACCTTGCCCAGCAACTCCCTCTCTTTCTCGATCACAAAACTCTGATCGTCGAGGGAGTAGTTACGCTCTTTCCCGATCAGCGCGGCAACGTCTTTATCTTCGAGAAAGAATTCGTCGAACCACGCGATTTGCGACAGCACCTGCAAATCGGTGAAGTCACCGTGCTGAAAGTACTTCTCCGCGCGATCGGGCGAATAACCATGTTCGCCGTAACGCTCATAAAGCTCGCGATAACGCGGATAGCGGCCGATCACATTGCCCGGGTTGGCCTGAAACAAATACTGCAGGGCGAAGCGGCGCTCGTCCTGCGTGAGATCTTTGGCTGGCTTGGCTGCCACTTTCAAGAATGGATCCTGCGCCGTTCCCGCCACATACTCCTGAATCTGAATCATTAACGACGGCACCAGATTAAAGTTCTGGTGGACATTGGGAAACTCATCCAGCAGCTTCACCATGCCGTAATAATCTTTAAGGGCATGCAGCCGCACCCAGGGTAAACGATATTCGCCAGTAACCAGATCCTTATAAAAAGGCTGGTGCTGATGCCAGAGAAGAATGAGACGGAGGGCGGGCATGAACGGAAAGCTAAGTCTAGCATGGAGTTTCGCGCTGTCTTAGGCACGGAAGGCGGCGACTTAGCGTGACCCGCGAGACCTCCCAGGCCGGTTCTTCAGCGCGGTAGATATGTTCCGGATGGCGCCACTGTTTATCCGATTGCTCATCAATGGAGTGGGGAAGCCGATTCGCCTTAGCGTACACTAATGATTCACACGATGCCGGACAGCCCCACATCCCCCTCCAACCGCCCCACCCTCCTCTCTGATCAGGATCTCTACCTGTTCAACGAAGGCAGCAATTATCGTCTCTACGAAACCATGGGCGCACACCTGGTTTCGAAAGAAGAATCGAAAAAAGCCTCGAAAGAAGTTTCGCGCGAGGGACAAGCCGGCGTAATGTTCAGCGTCTGGGCGCCGAATGCCCAACTAGTTTCGGTGATCGGCAGCTTCAATGACTGGGGAGCACACAACCATCTGTTAAAGCCTCGGGGCGCTTCCGGCATTTGGGAAGGGTTCGTCCCGGGCGTGACCAAAGGCGCACTTTACAAATTTCACATCGAGTCGCGCCGTCAGAACTATCACATCGACAAAGCCGATCCCCTTGGCCTTTTGCACGAAAAACCTCCGCGGACCGCCAGCGTGGTTTGGGAACTCGACTACCAGTGGAACGACCGCGAGTGGATGGAGCGGCGCGCTGCCGCCAATTCCCTGCGCGCTCCGCAATCTGTTTACGAAGTTCACCTCGGCTCCTGGATGCGGGTTCCTGAGGAAAACAATCGACCGCTCACCTATCGCGAGACTGCGCCTCGCCTCGCCGAATACGTCGGCCGCATGGGCTTCACTCACGTGGAATTTCTGCCCGTGATGGAGCATCCTTTCTACGGCTCGTGGGGCTACCAGACCACCGGCTACTTCGCGCCTACCTCGCGCTACGGGACGCCGCAGGATTTCATGTATCTGGTCGACTACCTGCACCAGCACGGCATCGCCGTGATTCTCGACTGGGTGCCTTCGCACTTCCCTTCCGATGCGCACGGCCTGGCATACTTCGACGGCACGCATCTCTACGAGCACGCCGATTCGCGCCAGGGCTTTCATCCCGACTGGAAAACGCACATCTTTAATTACGGGCGCACCGAAGTTCGCAGTTTTCTGATGTCCAGCGCCATGTTCTGGCTCGACAAATACCACATCGACGGCCTGCGCGTAGATGCGGTCGCCTCCATGCTTTACCTCGACTACTCCCGCAAGGCTGGAGAATGGATTCCCAACAAGTACGGCGGCCGCGAAAATATCGAAGCCATCGACTTCCTTCGCCGCTTCAATCGCGAAGCCTACACCGAACATCCCGATATCCAGACCACCGCGGAAGAGTCAACTTCCTGGCCCATGGTTTCGCGCCCGGATTATCTCGGCGGCCTTGGCTTCGGCTTGAAGTGGGACATGGGCTGGATGCACGACACGCTCGAATACTTTAAGCAAGATCCCATTCACCGCAAATACCATCACAGCAAGCTCACTTTCCGCATGCTGTATTCCTTCCAGGAAAATTTTGTGCTGCCGCTCTCGCACGATGAGGTGGTTCACGGCAAAGGATCGCTGATTGGCAAGATGCCCGGAGACGAGTGGCAACGCTTCGCCAACCTGCGCCTCTTGTTTGCTTACATGTACGCTCAGCCCGGCAAGAAGCTGCTTTTTATGGGAGACGAATTCGGCCAGGTGCGCGAGTGGGGCCACGATACGAGCTTGGAGTGGGACGTGCTGCGATATCCCGTTCACAGCGGCATGCAAAATTGGGTTGCACAGTTGAATCGACTTTACCGCGAGCAACCAGCCCTGCACGTGTTCGACAATAGCCCTGAGGGCTTCGAGTGGGTCGACTGCAACGACAGTCAGACCAGCACGATTTCCCTGCTGCGCAAAAGCGAATCTCCGCACGACACAGTTTTGATCGTGTGCAACTTCACTCCCATCCCGCGCGAAGGCTATCGCGTAGGCGTTCCCACGGCAGGCTACTGGCGCGAACTGCTGAACAGTGACGGCGCAGATTACTTCGGCACCAACATGGGGAATGCCGGTGGTGTGAATGCGCAAAAAAAAGAGCACCACGGCCGCCCCTACTCCCTGGTACTCACGCTGCCGCCGCTGGGAGCGTTGTTTCTGAGAGCCGGATGATCAAACGGATCTCTGATAGCTCGGGCATTGCTCTGCGATAAGCTTCGGGAGTTTCCATCAAAAACGGTGGCTCTCAGCCAGCCTGAGCAGGTCCCGATCGCCGCTCACCACCATGTCAGCTCTGCCGCTTTGGGCAAGTTCTAGAAAGGCCTGGTCACCGGCATCACGGGAGACAACCGCACATCTTTCTCTGGGTTCGACCACTTGAGAATATGGAAGATATTCCGCCAGCAACTCTCGTCCATCGTCCATTGAAAGGCCGAATTTCGGGTAGCGGAGAACTCGCACGAGTTCCGTCGCGGCGGCACGAGAGAT
Source organism: uncultured Acidobacteriaceae bacterium (assembly GCA_963789875.1). Classification (GTDB taxonomy): domain Bacteria; phylum Acidobacteriota; class Terriglobia; order Terriglobales; family Acidobacteriaceae; genus Sulfotelmatobacter. Next base: position 1,510,646 of record CAWBMI010000006.1, read on the forward strand.
CAGCGGAACACAAGCACCGTCGCGCCAATGCTGGCGCAGCCACGCCAGGCACCCACCCGCAAATAAAAGAGGCGAGATAACTGTGTTGGTGTCAAAGACTACGCGCCGATTCACGCCTTCTTGCGCGCCCATCGCACTGCAGTCGTCACATCTTTGTCTTTAACCCCAAGCTGGGCCAGCCGCGCGCGCACTTCCCCGGCACGGCTCCTTTGCAGTGGACGCGGGACGATGCACTCCCCATCCGTGCTCATGTCGAAGTAGTCCGCTCCGCTGAAACGAGTGACCACCGCCTTGGGAAGCGTGATCTGATTCTTGATGGTCTTTTTAGCCAGCATAATTCCCGTATACAAGGAAACAAGGAAAGTTTACCTCAAGCGCCGAGGTTCTAAAAAGAGAGCGATGTAAAGGTAGTAACAAGGCCAATTCAACTCGGCCTCGCACCATTCGTTTACTCCCTGAGCCTCCGATACCCTGTTCCACCGGCGGCCTCAATGTGTACAATCGCGCGGTAGCTTTTTTCCCCGCTCGTTCGACACTTTCCTAGAGGAAATATTCTTATGCCAGACCAAGCCGTGGCAGATCTGCTGACGCTTACCGTAACCCGAAGCGGCGACGAAGCTGTGGTCTGCTGCGGCGGCCGCCTCGTGACGGGCGTCAATAATCGCCTCTACCTTGAGGTCAGCCAACTGATTCCGACCTCCAAGCGAATCGTGCTCGACTTCACCGATCTAACTCACATGGATAGCACCGGCCTCGGAACCGTGGTCCGGCTCTATGTTTCGGCAAAATCTGCCGGCTGCACCTTGCAACTTTACAACGTCGGCAAATCCATTCGCCAACTGCTCGGCCTTACCCATCTTTTGTCTGTGCTGGAAGTGATCGGCACCAACAACATCCGCTGCGGATGATTGCCAGAGTATTGTCGAACGATTGGAACACCGGAAGATGGTGGCAATTCGCACTGGCGATTCCGATGGCCATACTACAAATTCCACGCTAGGTTCGAACTATGTCCCAGTCTCCACACGCGGCCACGCCCCAGCAGGTAACGCCTCTGCTTGCGCTGGCTACTAAGTTTCTCAGGGCCGGGCGACCAGCCGATGCGATTGCGCCGTTGCGCGATGCGGCGCTGCTCGAACCGGACAACCCCGCCATCCAGCATGATCTAGGCCTCGCCTGCCTCGAGGTTGGCCGCGTGCCGGATGCGATTACGGCATTGCAGCGGGCAGTCGCCAGCAACCCGCGTTACACCGATGCACATTTTCGCTTGGGAATTGCCTTGGAGATGCAGGGCAACATCGGCGGGGCAATCGCTGCGTACGACCGTGCCACGAAGCTGCTGCCATCCTTGAGTGAGGCGTGGTTCCGCGCCGGCGCTCTGGTCTACATACTGGGCCATCACGAGGAGGCAATCGGCTGTTTCCACCGCGCCTCAGCGAGCGGAGGCAGGACTAATTTCGGCCGCCTGGGCAAGGCGCGGGCGCTGCTGATTGAGGATCGCAATGCCGAAGGCGAACAGGTATTGCGAGAGACGCTGGTGGCCGATCCGACGAATGCGATGGCGTATGAATTGCTCGGCAATCTGCTCTCCGAGTTCGGCCGCTTCGACGAGGCCCGCGCATGTTTCGAACGCGCGGTCGCCATCGCGCCAATGCTGGCGGGAAGCTATTACGATCTGGTTCGGTGCCGTGCGGTCACGAGTGATGACGACGGTCTGATCCAAGCGATGCAAGCCGCCTTGGCTACGCCAAGGCTGGAAGCTGCGCAACGCCAGCGGGTTCACCTCGCCATTGGCAAGGCGGCAGAGGATCTTGGCGAGTACAGCTTGGCGATGCAGCATTTCGACGCCGCAGACACGGTGCGCCGCAGCGCTGCGTCGTTCGACTCGGCTGCATTTTCCACCTTGATCGACCGAGTGATTGCCCTCTGCACACCGGAATTAATTGCGCGTGCGCGCGAACTCGGGAGTGACGACGCGACGCCGGTGCTGATCCTTGGCATGCCGCGCTCCGGCACAACTCTGGTCGAGCAGATTGTCTCCATGCATCCTGAGGTCGCGGGCGGCGGCGAGCTGAATTTCTGGAATGAACGCGGGGCGGAGTGGCACCTCTCTTGCCTGATCGGGAACGGCGCGGCCGGCAACGAGAGACCTTTCGTCATTGCAGAGTTCCTGGCCGGAGCGCAGGCAGATTATCTCGGCGTGCTGCGCGCGATCGCGCCGAAGGCAGCGCGCGTGACCGACAAGATGCCGTTTAACTTTCTTTGGGCCGGGCTGATCCATGTGGCATTCCCGCGCGCGACCATCATCCATTGCCGCCGCAATGCGGTCGACACGGCACTGTCGATCCATCAAACTCATTTCCATCCGACGCTGGCGTTTCCGACCGGAGGCGCCGAACTGGTCACGTATTTCCGCGACTACCAGCGGCTCATCGAGCATTGGCGGAAGGTGCTGCCGGCGGATCGCTTCATCGAAGTCGACTACGAAGACCTGACCAGCGCACCGGAACCAGTCATCCGGCGGATCATCGCGGCCTGCGGCCTGGCGTGGAACGACGCATGTCTACGCCCAGAATCGAATCCGCGGGCGGTGAAGACTCCCAGCAAGTGGCAGACGCGGCAGCGAATCTATGGCACCTCCGTCGCGCGCTGGCGACGCTACGAACCCTGGCTGGGGCCACTGCGCGCGCTGGTCGACGTTTAGCAGAGTCATGGCGGGTCCGAACTGGAGGGGCGAACAACCGTTCGTGAGTGGGTGGATTCTGGCCCAAAATAAGTTTGAAGCGCGGTTGCGCCTTGAGCTTTGGATGTATCGTTTTCGAGCAGTGCCCTGGAATCGCGGTACACCTCCCTACCTCTCGACTCTGAATCGAATCATCGTGATAGGAAAAAATTAGCCGCAAAATACGTTTTTCAAAGAACTTATGTACTAAGGTTCTTGTAACCAATATTTCAGGGCGCGATGAGTTGGCTTGTGCCGACCGTCACGGCCTCGACCATCATTGCGCAGATGATGGGTTGTGGACAAGGTTAGATGTCACAGGCCGTTTGTGGAAGGGTGGAATCCCCGCCCAAGCCGAGCTTGGACGGGCGCGTCGAGAGTTTTGATTTGGCAGGTCAAGCATCAACAGGCCCAATCCCTAGTTCCTTCAAATGGTGAAGTGATAGTTTCGTTGGTTGTCGCTGATTCTAGCAAGTGGCCCTCCGCGCCAGGGCCGGTAGCCCTCTCGAAGGATTTCAGCGTTACGGTCGCAACAACAGGAGAACAGTAGTCAGGAGAGGATACCAGGCCAAAAGCCCCACTTCTCGCAAAGAACGCGAGAAATGGGCACCCGGCCATCGGACTGTCCCATTTGTCCGCATTCCTATTCCGTGGAGCGCAGCCAATTTTGCAATCGCAGTCCCTCGACCCGCGAGAATTCTCTTTCGTTATCAGTGACGATCACGTAACCAAGAGCGAGCGCCTGAGCCGCAATCAGCAGGTCATTGCCGCCGATCGGTGTGCCCGCGTGCTCCAGACGAGTACGTAGCGATTCGTAGCTCGTGTCCGCGGGAGCCTCGAAGGGCAAGACTTCCAGCACTCCAAGTACCGCCTTTAATTGGGATGAGAGCCGCGGCGAGCCTTTCTTCTCGGCTCCATAACGCAACTCCGCAGCGACGATGATGCTGGTACAGACATGCTTTTCGCCAACCTTGCGAACGTGCCTTGCCACTTTACCCTGCGGGTTGCGGACGAGATCAGAAACGATGTTGGTATCGAGAAGATAGCGCATTAAAGCTCGACCGCGTCAGGCGGAACATCAAGGATGGGGGAAAAATCCTCCGGCAACGGCGCAAGCTTCGCCAATAGAGCGAGTAGAGACTTCGTGGGAACGGGCTCGATGACGAGCCGGTCGCCTTCCTTCCGCATGATGGCCTCCTCGCCAGGAAACTCAAACTCACGAGGAATTCGCACGGCTTTGTTTCGGCCATTCTTAAAGACTTTGACGTTGCGTTCGGGGCTTGTTTTAGGGCCTGGAACTTGACCTGAAGCGAGATCGCAGCCCGGCCCGCGACATCGATCTATGAGCGGGTTTCTACTGGATACGAATTGCATCTCGGAGTTGATCCGCTCCAGGCCGGAACCTCGCGTGATCGATTGGATGAGGTTAGCGGATGAGAGCCTGCTCTACCTAAGCGTCCTCACGCTGGGGGAAATTCGCAAGGAAGCGGCCACCCTTCCTCAGAGCAAGCGCCGAAGCTATATCGAGAGTTGGCTGGAATCGGATCTGCAAGTTCGATTTTCGGGAAGAATTCTTGCAATCGATAATGCGGTTGCCGATCGCTGGGGCTGGCTCACTGCCGAGGCCGAACGTAAGGGAAGGCCTCTCTCGGCCATCGACGGTTTGCTGGCAGCGACCGCCCTTCAGCACAATCTCACTATCGTTTCACGCAACGTCAGCGACTTCACAAGCACGCAAGTGCCGGTCCTGAACCCCTGGGTCGCATAATTGAGGTGCCGGGTGCGAGTATGACTCCAGTTGAGGGCAGCCTATTTTTGTTTCTCAATACCCTGCGAGGAGCAGGGCCAATGCGTAGTAGTCTGGAGTTTTCACATCTTGACAACGGGTGATTTTGGAACACTTGAGACGAAAGGCTATTTTCTTCCGACGGCTAAGCCGCCTAAGGTTTCGGGCTGCACTGTAATCACATCCGGGCCAGTGGTTTGGCCTGCGATGATCGGCTTGTCGGGGACGGTCTCGTAGGCGTATCCAGTCAGAGTGCCGCTCACATCGTTATTTTGCCGATGGTGCCCGAGCGTGACGCTGAGTCTTGCCCAGCCGTAGTGAACTTCGCCGTCAACGACGAACTTTAATCCCAAATATTTATTCGTGACACCCTTACCCTTGCCGGCCCACGGACCCAGGTCGGAATTTTGGCTGCCGACATCTTTCTGGAAAAGTTCGACAGCCATAAATGGAAAACGGACGGAGAAATTGCCTTTTGGTCCGATGCGTGCGCCGGCGGGCAAAGCGGAGGCAGCTGAAAGAAAATAGCCGCTGTCGCTAAAACGTCTGCCAGCGACCACGTTGTCAGCGTTGCGGTATCCGGATGCATAGAGCCCCACCTCCAAGCCCGAGCTGCCCCGGTAGAAATTCGTGCGCAGCAGAAAATCCCTGACGCCGTCGTGATTGAGATCAATGTATAGGGGAAAACCTGTATGCGTTACCTGATACGTTTCCGTATAGACCACTTTCGCCTCGGAGGCTCCGGCCAGCGCCAGCACACTCACTCCGGCTGCGCTTGCCACCTGCGCGTACGTATTGAGTTGCGGGTTGAGGTAATCGGAAATTCTGAATGTCACACGGGACTCGGGAGTGCTGGACATGAGTTTTTCTCCGAAGGCGTTTCATTATTCCATCTGCGAGAAGAAGTTCTGCTGATGTAACGGAAATTTCACACAGTCTTCATACAGCCGTCACAACTCGTCTGTTAGGTTCGCGAATATGTTCGCTGCCCGTAGTTCTACACCGAGGTCCCGCGGCCAATCCCATTTGCTTTTTTGAAACAAACTCAAGGAGGAAAACGGTATATGTCTCGAAATAAGGTGCGAAATAATTCTCGAAAAAAGTCGCGATCCAGCCGTCTGCGTCCGCTCGCCGGACTAATGGCGGCGGGTTTGAGCTTCCCCGCGCTCGCCGCTGCTCAGGCCGAGCTGTACTATCCGACGTACGTAGCCGGCCCGCAGGCGAACGGCTCGTGGGTGGTCAGCAGTGGCCAAGTCATCAACCCCGCCGGCAAACAAGTGAACCTCGGAATCCAGGTCCGCGCCAAAGCGGTCGCGCTGAACCCCAACACCAAGACTCACACCGCCGCCGTGCTCACCTTAGGTACATATGTGGGCAATGGCAACGGAGCCGTCGAGGTCTTCGACACCAGCACCGGCGTCGTCCTGCAGAACTATGCCACGTTCGGGACCGATTCGAGCGGCAGCTACGGCGGCATCACCTATTCAGCGGATGGACAGTACCTGGTGTTCAGCCAGGACAGCAGCAATGTCACCATCGCCAAGGTCAACGCACAAGGCTTGCTATCAGACGACGCTCAGATCAGCGTGCCGCCGTTGCAACCAGTCGATTCCTTTATCGCCTGTTTTCCGAACAGCCCTCCAGGCTCTTATGCCGTGCCCTGCGGCACGTTCTATACTCCCTACACTTCTTATCCCGGCGGCGTCGCCCTCTCACAAGATGGCCAGAGCGCCTACGCCCTGCTGAACCAGAACGATACGCTCACCCAGATCAACCTGGTCACGAACCAGCAAGGGACGCAGATTCGAGTCGGCAACGCCCCCCACAGCATTGTGATCAACAAAGCGGGCACGACCGCCTACGTGAGCAACGAAGGTGGCCGGGCCGCTACGGCTGCGGACTTCCAGATCTGGTCCGCGGGTACTGAAATCGTCGCTGACCCGGTGGTTGGCGCCACGGTTACAGGTACCATTTCTGTCGTTGATCTTTCCACGATGACGGTCACAGCTACCATCTCGACCGGCGGTCTGCACCCAACCGGGATGGCTTTCTACCAGGGGAACCTGTTGGTCGCCAATACTTATAGCGACAACATCTCGCTTATCAACACGGCCACGAATGTGGTGGAGCGGACGATCTCGCTGGGGCTGCCAATCGGAGTGCCCGGAGCGGGCGAAGCGGCATATGGCGCCGCGCCGAACTCGATCGCGGTCGATGCCAAGAACGGCATTGCCTACGTAGCACTTTATAACGCCAACGCGGTCGCGGTGGTCAATCTTGCCGCCGGCGTGCAGAAGCCCGTCGAGGGTATGATTCCGGTCGCCTATGCACCCAGTTCGGTCGCGTTGGACGCGGCCAGCAACGTACTCCTCGTCGCCAACGACAAGGGCATCGGCACCCGTAATTCGTTCGAGTGCGACTACGGCGTGTGCGATTACAACACTCACCAGGACAATGGCACCGTCAGCATCGTCCCCGTACCGAATAGCGCGACGCTGGCGACGATGACGACCGACGTTTTCGAGTACAACCATTGGAATCGGACGCAAAACATCGAGTCCGCCTCCGGTGGCAACCCGCATGCCAAGCCGGTCGCAATCCCGGAGAGGATCGGCTCTCCATCGTTGATCAAGCACGTGTTCGTGATCGTCCGTGAAAACCGCACCTACGATCAGGTGCTGGGCGACGTAAACGCCGGCAATGGCGACCCCTCGTTGGCAGTGTTCGGCGACGGCTCCGCAGCTGGGGGCACTCCGGTCACGCCGAACGTGCACGCGCTGGTAACGCGCTTCCCTCTCCTGGATAATTTCTACGACCCGAGCCGCCAGTCGGCTGACGGTCACCAGTGGATCACCGAAGGCATGGCCCCTTACGCCGATGACGTGCAGTCACCGGACTGGGTTCGAAGCTATCCCGGCGGGAATGCCGGCGATGCATTGGCCTATCAGAAAAAGGGCTTCGTGTTCTCGGAGGCCTCGGCGGCGGGTCTGCCGGTAAAGCTCTACGGCGAATACGTGGAGAACGATACCTTCCTGCAGCCGGGCGGGTCGACCAGCGAACCGAGCTGGAGCCAATTTTACGCAGACTCGCAGTGCTTCGAGGGAGGGCCCGATTGCGGACCTCCGGGGACTAAGGGCGAGAAGACGCTCTACTACCAGAACACGGTCCAGGCAGAGTCCTCCATCCCGGCCGTGTATCAACACCTCATCAAGAACTTCCCGCAGTTCGATCTGGGCATCCCCGACCAGTTCCGGGTCGATCTGTGGTTGCAGGATTTCAACAACGACGTCGCGAACAACACGGTGCCCGCGTTGAGTATGCTGTGGATCATGTGCGACCACACCGGCGGGCCGCCGGTCCCGATCGCCGAGGAGGCCGATAACGATTTGGCCGTTGGGCGCATTATCGACTACATCAGCCATAGCAACATCTGGTCGAGTTCGGCGATCTTCATCGAGGAAGACGATGCACAGAACGGCGTCGACCACGTTGACGGTCACCGCAGCCCTGGCTACATCGTCAGCCCCTACGCCGTGCAATACGGAGCCACCGACAGCACCTACTACACGCAGGTCAACATGACGCGGACAATCGAGCAAATCCTCGGTCTGCCGCCCATGAACCAGTTCGACCTCACGGCGTCGCCGATGAGGACGGATTTCACCAACAACCCGCCCCTGGAGAACTTCCAGCCGTGGACGCACGTGGCGAACCAGGTCCCGCTGACCGAGGGCGTCACAGCCAGCGCGGAGGACAGAACGAGCAGCCCTAAAGCCAAAGCTCTGCGGGCATCTTGGCTGCAGAAGAAGGCGCAGATCTTCGCCGGCAAACTGACCAAGCCCGACTCCGAAGACCCGGAGACTGTCAACCATCTGAACTGGTACATGTCGACGGGATTTACGCGGCCCTACCCGGGCGAGAAGACGGTTCGGCCTGCGAGCGAGTTCAACAAACCCGCTCCAACCACCACTGACTCGGACGACTAAAAACACGTTCCCTTGGCAAAGGCCCTCTCCCCGATAACCGGGGAGAGGTTTTTTTGTTCACGCCTCAAACCCAAAGTCCACACAGAGAGCTCGCGATGGTCAGGCTGTTGGATTAGCCGAAATCGAAAAATCATTTACGGAGTTACCGGGACTGAGCGAGAAGTTGGCGGTTACGCTCTGCGGCGCCGTCATGGTGATGCTGGTCGAGGCACTGCTGGAGCTGGCGACGTTCGGTCCATTTGACGAATCTGAAACCGGCATGGGCTGTGGCCGTAAGAGGTACGACTGTCCCTCCGGGTAGAAAATGGCCTCTCGCGGCGCTGGATCGGCGGGACTTCCGGAAGGTCACTAAAGCAGACACTAAGAAGGGGCAGTGAGAGTTGAGTGTAGCGGAGCCGCGAGAGGCTGGAGGTGGTGGCTTTCCCCGATGCTGCTAAGCTTTTTGGAAAGCCCTAGCCGGAGGCCAAGAACCTGGACCCCGTCTCTGGCCCAGGCCCTTGCACTCTCCGTGGTCTGATCCACCCCAATGGGAGGTACGTTAGTAGCTGCGTATTGCGTTGCGGTTTCAGCCATATTAAATCTTGGTTAAATCAGGATAGGTTTTTACACAGTCGAGCACACGCCGGTCGCATGGCTTGCGGTCCCGGTTGCCACAGCATCACCAATGGTGCCGACTAAACCCAGGATCCCTCGCTCCTCACGGGATAACAACAGCGAGTGCCGGGTGTTGTGCATAGTTCCGGGGCTTATGCGAATATATACGCCATTGAAGGCATGGGTCTTGGCAAGGCTTTGGGGGACGGCTGGGGACATCGATAAAATCTGAACGAGTTGATCTGGCTGGGACATCAGCCGGACGAGCGGATCGTGCAGCACGAGGAGCCGTGCCGAAACGTAGCAGCTTGCTGGGGACTCCGCTGATCGCGATTGCAGCGGCAGTGAGCGCGCTGGAAGTTCCATTCTATTTTCGCGGTTTGCCCTCGGGCCACGATTTCGAATTTCATCTCTACACCTGGCTCGAAGTGTTTTCGCAGTGGAAGCAGGGGATTCTTTATCCTCGCTGGGCAGGGCTGGCGCAGTTTGGATATGGAGAGCCAAGGTTTGTATTTTATCCTCCGGCGTCGTGGACTTTGGGCGCGGGGTTGAGCGCTGTCTTTCCCTGGAGAATGGTACCTCCTATCTACATTTGGGTTGTGCTGGTCGCGGCAGGCACGTCGATGTTTCTGCTGGCGCGGGAGTGGCTTGACCGGAACGACGCAGCGTTTGCGGCGGTGTTGTATGCGGTGAATCCGTACCACGTCCTCATCGTTTACTGGCGGAGCGCTTACGCCGAATTGCTGGCCAGTTGTGTCTTGCCATTGCTGTTGCTGCTTCTGTTGCGCGGCCATGGGAAAGGCCGGCGTGCAATTGTGTCACTGGGCATTCTGCTGGCGGCAGCCTGGTTGGTGAATGCGCCTTCGGCGGTGATGATCCATTATTCGCTCGCTCTGCTCATGGTTGTGATTGCGTGGGAGCGGCGGTCGGCGCGGATTTTTCTGACGGGCGGCAGTGCCGTGGTGCTAGGGGCTGGACTCGCGGCATTTTATCTGCTTCCGGCGATCTACGAACAAAAATTTGTGACCATTGCCCAGGCCGTCTCCGTGGGATTGCGGCCGGTGGATAGTTTTCTTTTCACCCGAACCACGGATGCCGATCACAACGTTTTCAACTATTTGGTTTCGTCCATGGCCGTGGCGGAGACGCTGCTGACCTTGGTTGCGGCGTGGGCCGCGCGTCGGTGGCGGGATCGACATAGCGAACTTTGGATTTCGCTGGTGTTATGGGGCGCGGTTTCCGCGGCGCTGATGCTGCCGATCACGCTGCCACTTTGGAACGTGCTGCCGAAGTTGGCCTACATACAGTTTCCCTGGCGCTGGCTGCTTTGCCTGGGAGTGCCCTTCAGTTTCCTAATCGCGCTCGGCGTGAAGCGATGGAGAGCGCGCGTGGCAATCTATCTGGCACTGCTATGCGTTCTGTTTTTAGCCGGGCGTCACTTTCAACCGCCTTGGTGGGACAATGCCGCGGACCTGCGGGAGATGGAGGACAACGTAACGAATGGCGCAGGATACGAGGGCGTCGACGAATACGTGCCGGTGAGCGCCGATCCGTACAATGTGGATAAAAATGCGCGGCTGGTGACGGTTGAGGGTCCGGCGCAGGCTGCGATTCGCGTGGCGAAGTGGACGCCGGAACTGAAAGTTTTTTCTGCGGAGATGTCGGCCGCGGACAATCTCGAGCTGCGCCTTTTTCGTTATCCGGCCTGGCGCGTCGAGGTGAATGGACATGAGGTGACGACCAGCCTGCGTGACGGAACGGGACAGATGCTCGTACCGGTGCTGGCGGGCGCGAATGTCGTGCAGGTCACTTTTGTGCGCACGTGGGACCGTAGAATTGGGCTTTGGATCTCGGCGCTTGCGTTTTTGTTCTGGCTGATTCTCTGGAGACAATCTTCTACCGTTGGAGCTGAATAGTTTTGTTGTGGCTCCGGCAGCGGAAGCTGGACCCCTCCGCGACAGCGGCCGGGACGACGGCGCTCGTGTGCGGGGCCGGCGATTCTTATGCGACGGATTCTGATTGCTACTTCGAACGCCGGAAAGCTGCGTGACTTTGCCGGTGCGGCTTCGCGGCACCGAGTGGAGATTGCCGGCATCCCCAACTTCTCTTCCCTGCCCGCGGTGGTCGAGGATGGGCTCACATTTGAGGCCAACGCTCGCAAAAAAGCCGAAGCCTACTGCAAGCATGTTCCCGGCGAGGTTGTGGTCGCTGACGATTCCGGGTTGGAGATCGACGCACTGCACGGCGCTCCGGGCGTGCACTCTGCGCGCTACGCCGCGCCGGAGTTGCAGAATAAAGAGCCGCACGAGGCGGACGCGAACACGGGCGACGCTGCCAACAATGCTCGAGTGTTGCGCGAACTGCGCGACGTTCCGCCGACTGCGCGAACAGGACGCTTTGTCTGCGTGCTGGCGGCTGCGCGAGACGGCAAGACTTTGGCTACCTTTCGTGGCACGGCCGAGGGTGTTATTCTCGATGCCCCGCGCGGATCGAATGGGTTTGGTTATGATCCGCTATTTTATTTTCCGCAGATTCAGAAAACATTCGCCGAACTGAGCGCCGAAGAGAAGTCCAAATACAGTCACCGAGGGGCAGCTTTCAGTCGGCTTCTGGATTGGTGCAGCAAATCCAAATGATAGAGATCATCGCAGACAGGAGGAAGGAATCAGCTTTTCTCGCTAAGCTTTCTTCCGCGTCTACAGTACATTGAATCTCAATGGTCGCCTTGACTTCCCCTCCCTGAGAACAACATAATAAAAGGTTATTTTTTCATATCAGAAGTCATAAGGAAGGTTTCGTTTTGGCTACTGCAAGTCCTGCGACTCCCAGGGTTCGCTCAGGAGTCGCTCCTCTCCGCGCAGGTCAAGGAACTTCATTCTGGTTGCGGCGATTGCATTCGCTCTCAGGGATCGTTCCCGTGGGCGCATTTCTGCTCGAACACATTCTGGTTTCGAACGCCACCGCGATCAGCGGCCCCGACGCTTACGCAAAGCAGGTGAGCTTCCTCGGTGGCCTGCCGCTGGTCTTCTTTCTTGAGCTATTTGGAATTTGGCTACCAATCCTCTTTCACGCGCTTTACGGTTTTTATATCTGGTACCGGGGTGATGGAAACGCGGCCGAATATCCCTGGACCGGCAATTGGATGTACACGGTGCAGCGCTGGACCGGCGGCATCGTTTTTTTCTACATCGTTTGGCACACCTATACGATGCGCTTCAGCGGCGTCGATCTGCATGCGTATCCCAACGCTTCGTTTGGAAAGGTGCAGGCGGAACTGATGAATCCGCTGCTGTTCGCGTTTTACATCGTCGGACTGGTGTGCGCTTCGTGGCATTTTGCTTATGGAATCTGGTTGTTCGCTGCGAAGTGGGGAATCACGTCGGGCGAAAAGGCGCGGCAGCGATTCCTGGTGGTGTGCCTGGCCTTGTTTGTGCTGATGAGCGGGGTGGGCTTCGCCAGTTTCTATTCGTTCCGGTCGCGTCCTCAACAATTGCCTGAACCGGGCTCCACGGCCATGCAAACCCCTCCCGCAGCAGTTTACGGAAAGCCGGTGAGGTAGAGATGGCAGCAGCTCCGAAAATTATCGTGATCGGCGGTGGCCTCGCCGGACTTTCGGCAGTAATCAAGATTGCCGAGATGGGCGCGAACGTCGATCTGTTCTCGATTGTGCCGGTGAAACGCTCGCACTCGGTGTGCGCGCAGGGCGGCATCAACGCGGCCAAGAATCTCAAGGGCGAGGGCGATTCGACCTGGCAACACTTCGACGACACGGTTTACGGCGGAGATTTTCTCGCCAATCAGCCTCCCGTCAAAGATATGTGCGAGGCCGCGCCGGGCATTATCGATCTACTCGACCGCATGGGCGTGCCCTTCAACCGCACTCCCGAGGGCCTGCTCGATTTTCGCCGCTTCGGCGGCACTTTATTTAATCGCACCGCATTCGCCGGAGCGACCACGGGCCAGCAACTTCTTTATGCCCTCGATGAGCAGGTACGGCGCTATGAATCCGAGGGGAAAGTAAAGAAATACGAGCACTGGGAGTTTCTCTCGGCGGTGCTCGACGGAAACCGCGTCTGCCGCGGCATTTGCGCCATCGATTTACGCAGCATGGAAGTGCGAACCTTCCCTGCCGATGCCATCATCATCGCGACCGGCGGCAACGGTGCTCTCTTCGGGAAGTCAACAAACTCGGTGGTATGCACCGGGTCGGCGCAGTCGGCGCTTTATCAGCAGGGATGCTATTACGCGAATGGCGAATTCATACAGGTGCATCCCACTTGCATTCCCGGGGAAGACAAGCTGCGCCTGATGTCGGAATCGGCGCGGGGCGAAGGCGGACGCGTGTGGGTTCCGAGGACCGCGGGGGATAAAAGAGATCCGAAGTCGATCCCAGAAAAAGACCGCTGGTATTTTCTGGAAGAGTGGTATCCCAAGTACGGCAACCTGGTTCCGCGCGATATTGCTACGCGGGCAATTTTCAAAGTTGTGTTCGAACATAACCTCGGCATCGATGGCAAGCCGATGGTCTACCTCGACCTCACGCACATCGACCGCAAGATTCTCGACCGCAAGCTCGAAGGCATTCTCGAAATCTACGAGAAGTTTGTGGGCGACGACCCGCGCGACACGCCCATGAAGATTTTTCCGGGCATGCATTACACCATGGGCGGTCTGTGGGTAGATTTCAAGCAGGCGACGAACGTTCCTGGCGTCTATGCGGCGGGTGAGTGCGAGTATCAGTATCATGGCGCGAACCGGCTGGGCGCGAACTCGCTGGTGTCGTGCATTTATGGCGGAGGCATCGCGGGGCCGAATGCGGTGAAGTATGCGCGCGGTCTCCAGGCGCTCCCTGACGGCAACGGATGCTTCGAGACGGAACGCAAGAAACAGGAAGAGAATAATGCCCTGCTGATGAATAACGAGGGCACAGAGAATCCGTTCCGGCTGTGGCGGGAGTTGGGCGAGTTGATGACGAAGGATTGCACGGTCATCCGCTACAACAAAAATCTGCAGCAGACGGATGCGAAGATAGTCGAGTTGCTCGAACGCCTTGGCAAAGTGAACCTGAGCGACCGCACGCAGTGGGCGAATACCAGCGTGATCTTCACCCGCCAGCTCTACAACATGCTGCAACTGGCGCGGGTTGTGGCGCAGGGAGCGCGCTTGCGCGACGAATCGCGCGGAGCGCATTACAAGCCGGACTTCCCCGAACGCGACGACAAGAATTGGTTGAAGACGACGAAGGCATATTTTGCCCCGGATGCGGATGAGCCGAAGTTCGAGTTCGAGCCGGTGGATACGTCGCTGATTCCGCCGCGGCCGAGGAAGTACGACGCGGTGAAGTGACCTAGCGGATGATCGAGCAAAACGAGAAGATCAGTGTCACCCTGAGCGAAGCGAAGGATGACAAACGAAATGAAGACGAACGAAATGAGTTAGGGCCTAATGGCTAATAAATCCGTACTCATAAAAATCAAGCGCCAGAACAATCCGACTTCCGAGTCCTACTGGGAAGAGTTCGAGCTCGCCCACCATCCGGGAATGAACGTGATCTCCTCGCTGATGGAGATCGCCGCCAACCCTGTTACGCGCGAGGGCAAAACTACTACTCCCATCACTTACGATTCGAATTGCCTGGAGGAAGTTTGCGGCTCGTGCGCCATGCTCATCAACGGGCGCGCGCGTATGGCTTGCTCAGCTTTGATCGACAATCTTGAGCAGCCGGTCAAACTTGAACCATTCTCGAAGTTCCCAGTTGTGCGCGATCTCGCCACCGACCGCAACGTAATCTTCGAAAATCTCAAAGCGGTGAAGGCCTGGGTTCCCATCGATGGCACCTACGATCTCGGTCCTGGGCCGCGCATCCCGCCCGAGGAGCAGGAGCAGGCTTATCCCTTCTCGCGCTGCATTTCCTGCTGCTGCTGCATGGAGGCTTGCCCGCAGTTCAATGAAGAGACCGGCTTCGTCGGCGCGGCTACCATCGCGCAGGTGCGGCTGTTCAACGCGCATCCTACGGGATCGGCTTTGAAACGCGAGCGACTGGCGGCGTTGATGGGCGACGGCGGCATTCAGGAATGCGGTTACGCGCAGAACTGTGTGGAAGTCTGCCCTAAGGATATTCCGCTGACCAAGGCGATCTCCGAGGTTGGGGGCGATGTCATGAGGCAGGCCATCGGAGATCTTTTCCGGCGCTGAATTCACAGGCAAAAACCTGAAACACAGAAGGCACAGGGTTTCACCGAGTAACGTTCTCCGGTTACTCCCGCTGGTTGACCTTTTCCGTTGCTGATTTTTGTCACTCCCACCACAACAATGTAAAGCGATCCTGTATTTAACCTAGGCTAAGTAACTGGCCCCATGGTACATGAGCGCCGATTAATCGCTCTGGAAGGATGGCGTTTCACATGCTTCTATCAAGGACGAAGCGCGCCGCGGAAACGATAAGTAATCAGGTGGTAACCAGGGCGGGAAGATTCCCCGTATGGCACAGCAGTAACACAAGGAATTGAAAAGAATCGTTGGACCGCTTGACAGCTTGGCTTAGAATGTCCCAACAGTTGCAGGTTGCATACTGCAACAGATTACGAGAATAACTCTTGCGCTCATCGCTACCTCGTCACCTTATTCATCTCGGACTCCTGGCCAGCCTGTGCAGCGCGCCCTTCGCGGCGAACGCGGCCACCGCTCTGCACAAACATTCGCATCCCCATGCCAAGCATCACTGGCTGCACTGGACGCTGTGGAACCCGATGTTCCGCCCGTCGCATGAGTCTTTGTTATTGCAAAATGCCGAAGTCGACCGCATGGAGTTGCCGCGCATTCAGGATGACGACGAACTGGAAGCCCTGAAGGCCAGCGGCGCGCTGCAGGAAATCATTGCCGGAGAAACTTTGCGCTTCGATCCGCGGTTGGATCCTTCGCGGCGCTTTTGCCGTCCCTGGACCCGCGACTTCGTTCAGGATATCGCGCAGGCGTACTATCATCGCTTTCATGAGCAGATTCAAGTGAACTCGGCTGTGCGCACGGTAAAGGGGCAGAAAAAGCTTCGCCGCCACAATCGCAACGCCGCCCCGGCTGAAGGCGATACCGCCTCGTCACACCTGGCCGGGCTCACGGTCGACCTGCAGCGTCGTGGCATGACCAAGGAACAGATCAAGTGGATGGAGCAGTACCTCTTCTACATGAAGGCTCTCGGCCTGGTTGAGCCTGAGGAAGAGCGCCACCAGTGGGTCTTCCACATTATGGTTTCGGGGCATTACGCCGACTGGCGCGAGACTCAGGAAATCGTCCCCATGGAACGCGCGGAACCCGCGGTAACAACCGCCGACGTCGCGCCGAGTAACTAATCACAACGTATATTGTGCATCACCGTTGCCGAATGACCAGTTCTCCCAGGCAACTTCCACCAGATTGACGAAGAGATTCTGCGGAGCAAGGCCCGGTTTCTCCGCCAGAATCTCCGCCATGCGTTTGTAGAGTTTGCGCTTCTGCGCGAGCTTGCGGCCGGTGGAGAGCGTGATCTGCACAATCACAAGATCGTTGTTTCGGTTGATGCCGAGATAAGTCGGATCATAGATCAGGCCACCCGCCGAATGTTCGGTAATAATCTGGAAGCGATCCTGCGCGGGGACCTCAGCGCCTTCGACGATGGCGCGATGAACTCCGTCGGCTAAAGCTCTTTTGTATTCTTCGCTCTTGCCTTCGCGTAGAGCAATTCGAACCAGCGGCATGCCCGCCTTCCTTTCACATTTAGCAGCTCAGACGAATGGATGAAGCTGATGCCGTGTGCGATTCACCGGAAGTGTTGTTTAATGAACGGATGATTGTTCTGATGGCTGGGCTTCCCGGCACCGGCAAGAGTTCGCTTGCTCAGGAGCTTGCGGCCCGCACGGGCGGGCGCGTGCTCAATAAAGATGAGGTTCGGCAAGCGCTGTTCGCCGCCGACGAAATCAAATATTCCACGCCGCAGGATGACTTCTGTTTGCAGGTAATGCTGGAAACCGCTGGTTTTTTGTTGGAGCAAGATGGATCGCGGATTCTGTTTCTCGATGGCCGCACTTTTTCGCGACGCTACCAGATCGAAAACGTAATTCGCGTCGCCGAAGTTCTGCACCAGGACTGGAGAATTATCGAATGCGTTTGCCCCGATGAAATCGTACGTCGGCGGCTTGAGGCGCAGGTCGCGGCTGGAAGCCATCCTGCGGGCAATCGTAACTTTCAGCTTTATCTGGAGGTGAAGGCGCGCTTCGAGAGTATCAGCATGCCGAAGATTTTGATCGACACTAGCCAACCGCTCGGTATGTACGTGGAACAGGCGCTTGCGGGACTGGCAAGCAGTCGAGCTTCGCTCGACCCTTCGGCTTCGCTCAGCGCAAGCTAGCTGAGGTCGGCTGTCCCTACATAATTCTTTTCTTTTTTTTCTCCTCTATCTCCCGCATGATTCTTTCCTTTCTTTCCCGCGGCCTCTGCCTGTAGAATCGTCCCCTTGCTGCCGTCTTGACGTGACCATCCCTTTATGACTCGCTTGCGAATTCTCTTGTTGTTATTGCTTGTTGCCGTCGCATCGGCGTCGCCACAATCCTCGAACCCCGCGGATTCTGCGATCAGCCCCCGCGCACGTGCGATCGAAGAATCTGCCATTATCGTTGACACTCACGCCGACACGCCCCAGCGCTTTCTTGACGAGGGATTCGACATCGGTTCGACCGATCCCAATGACATCGGCCACATCAGCCTCGACAAAGTTCGCCGCGGCAATCTGGGCGCAGAGTTCTTTTCGATCTGGGTCGATCCGGATACGAATCAAGGTCACTTCGCCAAGCATACTTTCGATCTGATCGACTCGGTGTATGAGCAGGCGGCTCGGCATCCTGACCGCATGACAATGGCATTTTCTGTTGCCGACATCGAGCGCGCGCACAAAGAGCACAAACTGGCAGCGCTTATGGGCATCGAGGGCGGACATTCGATTGAGAACGATATGCACCTGCTGCGCGACTATTACCGGCTTGGCGTGCGCTACATGACGCTCTCGTGGTCGAATACGAACGAGTGGGCCGATTCTTCAGGCGACATTACTGATGCGAAGGTGCAGCACCACAACGGACTCACCGATTTCGGCAAGCAAGTCGTGCTGGAGATGAACCGGCTGGGAATGATCGTGGACATTTCTCACGTCGCCGACAAAACTTTCTGGGACACGATCGCAACCACGAAGGCTCCGGTGATCGCTTCGCACTCGTCGGCCCGCGAACTGGTAAACCATCCTCGCAATATGACGGATGACATGCTGCGCGCGGTGGCAAAGAACGGCGGCGTGGTGCAGGTGAACTTTTTTTCTGCCTTCGTAGATGAGGGTTTTCGCAAAGCCATGGAAGCGCAGGCGAAGGATCAGGCCGCCGCGCTGCAGAAATATACGGATTCGCTGAAGGCGCAGGGGAAGCCAGTGACTTATATCGATGTCGACCACATCGAGCGCGAGTGGATGGCGAAGATTCCGCGGCCACCGCTGAAGTCACTCATCGATCACATGGATCACATTGCCAAAGTTGCCGGAGTGGATCACGTGGGCCTCGGCTCGGATTTTGATGGCGTGAGCGGAGCGACGCCCCAGGGCATCGACTCGGCGGCTGATCTGCCGAAGATTACCCAGGCCTTGCTTGATCGCGGGTACAGCGCCGACGATGTCAAGAAGATTCTCGGCGGGAATTCGCTGCGGGTTTTTCGGCAGGTTGAAGCTGTGAGCCGCGAAATGCAGGCGCAGCCGCAATCTCAACGCTAAACGACTCCCGGCCACTGAGAGAAGCGGCGCTCGACCGAGGCGGCCGTTCCCACATTGATGTCCCGGTACCCCTCGCACTTCCCTAGCGTGCTTGCATATCTGTACAATGCAACGTTGCGGTGAATGCCAGAGTCGCAATCGGCAGGCACCAGGAGCAGTCATGGGCAAAACTCTTACAGCTATTCTCCTGTTAGTTGCATGTACGCTCGCCATGTCGGCGCAGTCGAAAGCTCAGGCCGCGCCTGCCGCTAAGCCACCGGTGCATCGTGCCGGGACCGGTCAGCCCACGGCGATCATAGAGACTACAGTGGGCACTTTGACCTGTACTCTCTTTCCCGACAAAGCGCCGATCGGAGTTGAAAACTTCATCGGTCTCGCCGCCGGAACAAAGGATTGGAAGACGGTGAAAGGAGTCACCAAGCATGGCGTGCCGCTCTACGATGGCACGATTTTTCATCGTGTGATTCCCGGCTTCATGATTCAGGGCGGCGACCCAGCCGGAGATGGAACGGGCGATCCTGGCTACAAGTTCAAGAACGAGATTTCCACCGAGTTGCGCTTCGACCGCCCGGGACGTCTGGCGTATGCTAACGCCGGTCCTAATACCAATGGCTCGCAGTTCTTCATCACCGAAGCGGCACAGCCGCATCTAGACGGGAACTACACGCTTTTCGGCCAGTGTGATGATGCAAGCGTCGCCTTGGTTAGAGAGATCGCGCGCATGGCCACCGACCCACAGAATGACCGTCCCTTCCGGCCGGTGAAGATTGTTCATATCAAGATTGTTACCGAGGGTGCGGCGGCTAAGCCCGCGGTTAGGAAGCCAGTCGCGAACAAGCCCGCGGAAGGTTCGAACTAGAACTCGACTTTTGTTTATTCATAGATACTGAAAGGAATTCATGACTCGACAACCTGGACTCTATGCAACGTTTGAAACTAGCGAAGGAAATATTGTCTGCCGCCTTTTCGAAAAGGATGCGCCTAAGACGGTCGCCAACTTTGTGGAACTAGCCGAGGGCAAGCGCGAGTGGACGCATCCCTCGACGCACACGAAATCAAAAGATCGCCTGTATGACGGCACGATTTTTCATCGGGTGATTCCCGACTTCATGATTCAGGGTGGAGACCCTCAGGGCACGGGCATGGGCGGGCCAGGGTATCAGTTCGAGGACGAGACCAAGGGCTCGCCCCACAAGCTCGACGCGCCGGGGAAATTGGCGATGGCGAATGCCGGCCCAAACACGAATGGATCCCAGTTCTTTATCACGGTCGCGCCTACTACCTGGCTCACCGGCAAGCACACCGTTTTTGGCGAAGTGCTGGAGGGGCAGGACGTGGTCAAGAAGATTTCTGCAGTCCCGCGCAACCGCCAGGATCGTCCGGCTAAAGATGTGGTGGTGAAGAAGGTGACGATCGAGCAGGTGTAATCTGCCCGGGCCGCGGTTTCGTTGACTTGCTCGACTCGCTTCCGTAGGATTCTCCCTTGTGATCGAGCAAGTCATCTCCCACTACCGGACAGTTGAGAAACTGGGCGGCGGCGGCATGGGCGTGGTTTATAAGGCAGAAGACCTTAAACTGCGCCGCTTCGTCGCCTTGAAATTTCTGCCGGATGACGTCGCCAAAGATCCGCAGGCTCTGGCTCGCTTCCAACGCGAGGCGCAGGCTGCTTCCGCACTGAATCACCCCAACATCTGCACGATCTACGAAATCGATGAACACGAGGGCCGTGCTTTCATCGCCATGGAATTTCTGGATGGCATGACCCTCAAGCATGCCATCGGCGCACGGCCCATGGAAAATGACGCGCTCGTCAACCTGGCGATCGAAATCGCAGATGCGCTCGACGCGGCCCACACCGAAGGCATCGTGCACCGCGACATCAAGCCGGCAAACATCTTCGTCACCAAGCGCGGGCACGCCAAGATTCTCGATTTTGGGTTGGCGAAAGTTGGAGCGGGCAAAGGCGCACAGGCCCCAGCTGACAACATGCAAACTCTGGACGAGGCCCACCTTACCAGTCCGGGGACGATGGTGGGCACAGTCGCCTATATGTCGCCGGAGCAGGTGCGCGGACGCGATCTTGATGCCCGCAGCGATCTTTTTTCGTTTGGCGCGGTGCTCTATGAGATGGCTACAGGCGACGTTCCCTTTCACGGCGAAAGTTCGGCGGTGATTTGCGAAGCCATTATGAACCGCGCGCCTGTGCCTGTGGTGCGATTGAATCATCTTGTTCCCGCCCGGCTGGAAGACATCATTAACAAGGCTTTGGAGAAAGACACGAACCTGCGCTACCAGCACGCCTCAGAGATGCGCAGCGATTTGCAGCGGCTCAAGCGGGACACGGATTCAGGGCGAATGCCGCTGCCAATCTCGCAAGCTGGAGATTCTGCCAGCGCTGCGGTGGCGGCGAACGCCCCCTCGCGTAGCGCCGGTTCTGCGAGCAGTGCGGCGGTTGGGGCGCCGGTCGCTGCCTCGGTTACCTCACCTAAGAAACCTTATGTAAAATTCGCCCCGGCGGCCGTTGGTATCGTTATCGTCGCCTTGGCGGCCGTGCTTTGGTTCACCAGACATCGAAGCGAGGGCACGACGGCTGCAACCACGCAGAAAACCCTGGCTGTTCTTCCCTTGCAGAATCTTGGCGCCGAGAAAGACCTCGATTTCCTGCGCCTTGCCCTCGCCGATGAAATCGCAACCTCGCTCAGTTACGTCCCGGCATTGACCATCCGTCCTTTCGCTACCACGAGCAAGTACGACTCGCCCACGCTTGACCTGCAGGAGGCCGGCAAGGCCATGCACGTGACCGACGTGGTCACTGGGCATTTTCTGAAGGAGGGCTCGCAGCTGCAGATCACGCTGGAAGCCATCGACGTGGCGAACAATCGCACCTTGTGGCGCGACACGATGACCGTGGCCGCACCCGACATGATTGCCATGCGCAGCGAGATCACTAGCAAAGTTCGGCAGGGACTGGTTCCCGCGCTCGGCGCGGGAAGCGATTCGGCGCAGGGATCCACGCGTCCGAAGAACGAAGAGGCCTACGATCTTTATCTTCGCAGCGTCTCTTTGCCGCACGACCCGCTGCCGAACAAAGATGCCATTGCCATGTTGGAGCGCTCCGTGGGACTTGACCCAACCTACGCGCCCGCGTGGGACGCGCTGGGAATTCGCTACCATTACGATGGGGAATATTCGGACGGCGGGGCGGCGGCGTTACAGCGCGCGGACAGTGCCTTTGAACGTGCCCTGGGCCTCGACGCGAACTACATTGGTCCCGCTGCTGAACTCATGCTTATGCAAACGGAGCGCGGGGAGTTAGTCAAGGCCTATCAAAGAGGGAAAGCTCTGCTGGCGCAGCATCCGGAAAATGGATATCTCCACTTCGCGATGGCCTACGTTCTCCGTTACGGTGGGGCCCTTGAGGAGTCGGGGCACGAGTGCGACACCGCTTTGTCGCTTGACCCGGGAAATTATGGCTTTCGTTCGTGCGTCTTAACTTTCAATCAATTGGGCGACTATGGGCGAGGATTGGTATTTCTTCAACTTGATTCTGGGTCGAGGTGGTCTGACGGTAACCTCATGCGGCATGATATCCAGGAGGGAAGATTGCCGCAGGCCTTGGAGTTGGCGCGAAGAATAGACAACCAGCAGATGATTGCGTGTTTGGAGGATTCTTCGAGCCCGAAGACAGCCGCTTTGACTCGCGACGCGGCAGCCAAACTTATGGCCGATGCCGACTCAGAACCAGAATATGCGGTCGCACCCGACATCCTCTTGTGTGGGCAAAAGGAACTGGCCCTAAAGATGGTGAAGAATTCCATCGATCGTCACTTTTGCCCCTACGTCGGCTTGCAGAAAGATCCAGCGTGGGCGAAGCTCCGAGCCACGCCGGAATTTTCGGAGTTGATTGCGGCCGCGAAGCAGTGCCGGGATGAGTTTATGGCGCAGAGGGATAAGTAGAGAAAGTGCGGCGGCTCTTCGCTACCGCTCAGCGGTTCCGGAGCACGGCAATACCTTTCAACTGCGCAAGTTCTTCGTCGGCGGTCACCAGAGTGAGGCCGAAGATCTTTGCCGTCGCTGCGATAAAACCATCTGCTGGATCGTTGTGCGGAAGGTTCAAGGAAGATACCGCAAGAGCTACTTCAAATGTGAGCGGAGCCTCACGAATCCTCAGCCGAGCAAGATTGTCGTCGATCCAGCTGACCGCATCCGGAATGAGCCGTACTCGGCCCTTGTCATGAAGGAGTCGAAGCTCCCAGACACTAACCGCTGACAGCCAAGTCTCATTTTCCGGGTTGTCCAGTTCTCGGGTTACACGTGTGGAAAGGCGGTGGGGTTGCGAAGAACTCCAAACCCAGATGTGTGTATCGAGAAGCAGCTTCAATCGCGCCAGGCTTTCCAGTCCTCAAGACTGCCGGTAGGGCCCACAATATCGCCCAGGATTTCTGCAGTGCCGGCCATGCAGCCGAGCCAGCTCCCATTGGACTTCTGCGGAGACGGCGGGACGATTTCCGCCACCGGCTTGCCGAAGCGGGTCACGCGAATCGGCTGGCGGGTTTTGCGAACCTCTTCGAGGAGGCCGAGGCACTTGGCTTTGAATACGGAGATGGCGACTTCCTTCATTCACAGTTTATACCATGGTCAATGACTATGGTCAAATGGCATCCGACGAATGTCGCGTCACACTTACATTCCGCCTGTCGAAGCCAGGGCATGACGTCAAACAAGGTAGCAGTCAAAAGGGGTGTAGACTACCCAGCGCGGGGACTTGACTGGGGGTCTGATGCACAAGGTTCTCTCGCCGACCGAAGAGCTCGCGGCAGCTATCGAACCGTTGCTAGCGACAAACGTAGAGGATTTGGTTCAGACGAGCAAGCTTGGGGCGGAACTCGGATTCGAGGATGCGAGGCCGACGTTCGAGAGGACCCTTGGTGTGCTGCGGAAGGTTTTGTCCGCGGACCTTACGCTCGCGAGCGAGGCAAAGATTGATGCATTGAAAGACAGAGTGACCGAGGTATTCAACCAATTTCACAAGATCAGGAGCTTTTCTCCGCAGCGGGCCAGCCAGCCGGCTAGAGAGCGAGACGCTCTTGTAGACGGGCTCAACCCAATCTTCGACCGGCTGTTCGAAGCCGTCGCTGGGGTGTTGCCGTTAGGCCAACGAGAAAGTGTTGAGGAGTACGAGGCGGAAGCCAAGGTTTCTGTGGAAAAGCTTAAGGCGTTTTTCGAGGATCAGCAGGAGCAATCTAAATCGTATAGAAATTCGGTTGAGAAAGAGATACGCGACACGTTGGATAAAGCGAAGCAGGCTGCCCAACAAGCGGGGATAGTCCAACACGAGACCTTTTTTAGGTTAGAAGCTAACGAGCACAAAAGGATGGCCAGAGCTTGGCTAATCGCGACTGTGCTCTTGGCATTAGCGACGGGGACGGTAGGATGGCTGAACTACAATAGAACGCTCGGTATCCTGCAAGCGGCGGTCTCCGCCGCTCCTCCATCTGGTGCTCCGACCAATACCGCGCTCACGATTCAGTTGGCAATCGCGAAATTGATTATGTTTTCGATCCTATTCTCGGCTGTTCTGTGGGCAGGCCGCATCTATCGCGCTCATCGACACAATTATGTCGTCGACAAACACCGTCAAAATGCGCTTAGCACGTTTGAGGCTTTCGCCAAGGTGGCCGAAGACGCACCAACCAAGAACGCCGTCCTGCTGCAAGCGACGCAGTGCATTTTCGGCCCTCAGAGCACAGGATATTTGTCGCAAGAAAAGGAGTCCGAAGGGCCGACACAGATACTTGAGATCTTCCGAGGTGCAACTTCTGCGAAGGGTTAGCCGACTACACCCCAATTACCCCACACAATTCCTTCACCGCCGCGGCGCTCTTATCCAGTCCGGCTTTCTCCTCCGCAGTCAGCTTGATTTCGATGATCTGCTCGATACCTTTTGCGCCCAGCTTCACCGGCACACCGACGTAGAGGCCGTTGATTCCGTATTCGCCCTGCAAGTAGGCGGCGCAGGGGAGAATCTTTTTCTTGTCTTTCAAGATAGCCTCTACCATCTCTGTGGCTGCGGCCGATGGTGCGTAGTAAGCCGAGCCGGTTTTCAGATACTTGACGATCTCGGCACCGCCGTCACGCGTGCGCTGCACCAGAGCTTCGAGGCGCGTCTTCTCAATCAACTCGGTGATCGGAATCCCCGCAACCGTTGAATAGCGCGGCAGGGGAACCATGGTGTCGCCGTGGCCGCCGAGAACGAATGCGGTCACGTTCTCGACGCTGACTTTCAGTTCATCGGCGATAAAGGCGCGGAAGCGAGCGGAATCGAGCACTCCGGCCATCCCGACAACGCGCTCCCGGGGAAAACCGCTGAGTTTGTACGCGGCCTGGGCCATGGCATCGAGCGGGTTCGAAACGATAATCAGAATGCAGTTCGGCGAATACTTGATCACCTCGCCGACCACCGCCTTCATGATGTTGTAATTGGTGTTCAGCAGGTCATCGCGGCTCATGCCGGGCTTGCGCGGAATTCCGGCGGTGATGACGACGATATCGGAATTCGCGGTGTCTTTGTAGTCGTTGGTGCCGGTAATGTAGGAGTCGCGCTTCTCGATGGGCATGGCTTCGAGCAGGTCGAGGCCTTTGCCCTGCGGGACGCCCTCGATGATGTCGATGAGCACAACGTCAGCCAGTTCTTTCGAGGCGATCCAGTGAGCCGCGGTCGCGCCTACGTTCCCAGAGCCTACAATGGTTACTTTCTTGCGCATGGTATGAATCCTTTCAAGAATGATTGAGTGATTGGGCGATCAGGTGATTTTGCGATTGAAAGTCAAAACCCGCGGCACTCGCCAACCGCTGGGAATCGCCCGATGGGCCGATCACTCAATCGCTGAATGCCCTACACCAGCACAGCCGCGCCCATGTTCTCAATGATCGTGTCGGCGAACTGGCTCGTCTTTACTTTTGTAGCGCCTTCCATGAGGCGCTCGAAATCGTACGTCACTTTTTTCAGGAGGATCGTTTTTTCCAGGCCGTGCTCGATGAGATCGGCGGCTTCGTTCCATCCCAGGAAGCGAAACAGCATTACACCGGAGAGCACAACCGAGCCGGGATTGATCACATCTTTATCGGCATACTTTGGAGCGGTGCCGTGCGTGGCCTCGAAGATGGCGTAGCCGTCGCCGATATTTGCTCCGGGAGCGATGCCCAGACCGCCGACCTGGGCGGCGGCAGCGTCCGAAATATAGTCGCCATTCAAGTTGGGTGTAGCCAGCACGGAATACTCCTCAGGGCGAGTAACGATCTGCTGAAAGATAGAATCGGCAATGCGGTCGTTGATCATTATTTTTTTCTTCCACTGACCGTTGCCGTGAGTCGAATAAATCCGGTCGAGCACCTCTTTCACTTCCTGTTCCACCGCCTTACAAAAGGCGGGCGGAGCGAACTCCATGCCGGGCTCGACCAGTTCCGCGTTCTGCGCAACCGTCAAGCTGGGATTCTTATCTTTGTTATCGACAATCCAGCTCTCGCGCTCGGTGACAACTTTGTCGCGAAATTCTTCCGTAGCGAGTTCGTATCCCCACTTGCGAAAGGCGCCTTCGGTAAATTTCTGGATGTTGCCCTTGTGCACGAGCGTTACGCTCTTACGTCCGGTCTCGAGCGCGTGACGGATCGCCATTCGCACCAGGCGCTTGGTTCCGGTCACCGAGATGGGCTTGATGCCGACGCCGGAATCGAGGCGAATTTGCTTCTTGCCGCCCTTCAGCATGTCTTTATTGAGGAACTCGATGAGCTTCGCGCACTCCGCAGTTCCCTCTTCCCACTCGATGCCGATGTAGACGTCTTCGGTATTCTCGCGGAAGATGACCACGTCCATGCGCTCGGGATGTTTCACCGGCGAGGGCACGCCCTGGTAGTACTTGACCGGGCGCACGCAACCATAGAGATCGAGAATCTGCCGCAGGGCAACGTTCAGCGAGCGAATGCCGCCGCCGACGGGCGTAGTCAGCGGGCCTTTGATCGCGACACGAAACTCGCGAATCGCGGCCACGGTGTCATCGGGCAGCCAGGTATCGAACTTGGCTTTGGCTTTTTCTCCGGCGAAAACTTCGTACCACACGATGCGGCGCTTGCCTTGGTAAGCTTTTTCTACCGCCGCGTCGAAGACTCGCCGCGACGCCTTCCAGATATCGCGGCCAGTTCCATCGCCTTCGATGAAGGGAATGATTGGGCTATCCGGTACCTCGTACTTGCCTGCTGCATAGCCGATCTGTTTTCCATCTTTGGGTATAGCCACACCGTTATAAGAGCCAGCCATTTGTCAGCCTCCGTATATCTATAGAGTTGGATCCGAAGAGTTACAAAACCCTTCATTATATGGAATCGCTCGATGGAAGCGGCAAGTTATTCTCCGCAGGCTTTAGTATCAGTATTCAGCGACTGGCTTCTTGGCGCTGCTGCGGACAGCAGGTTCCTTGCTTCGCTCGGAATAACAAAACTCTCTTCGAGACTTAAATGCTGAGTGCTCAATGCTGAACGCTGAACGCCGGTGCGGCGGTGCATCGGCGAGCAACTACCAGCGCCTGGTGCCAAAATATTTGCGAACGCCGACTGTCGCGTAGCGGCCCCATGGACCATTGTTGCCGAGATCGGCTGTCCCCAGGTTGGTGTCGCGCGCGCCCAAGCGATCGAAGAGAAAATGCTGAGTCACGCGAAGCTCAAATCCCTTAGCAATGTAGATTCCGATTCCCCACGAGTGTTCGACGCCGATGGCATCCGGCGACCAGGTGTAGAGCGTTTTGGGAATCGTCTTGCCAAATAGAAACGACGGCGCGCCGAAGAGCATGAAGCGGCGGAATTGTCCCTCGCCGAAGGGCCGCACTTCGAGCATGCCCGAGAGCATGTAGCGCGCAAACAGGCTGCAGGGCGCGTTGACGCCGCCGTATTGCCCAGCATTGCCGGCGCAGAGGTTGGGATCGATTTCGTTGTGCGGAGGCGCAAGATCGAATTGCGCCCAGCCCCAAAACATGTCGCGGGGAAAAAACATGCGCTGGGGCGCGTCATCAGTTGGCGGTGAACTGACCGGTTCGGAGTTCTGCGCCGAGCAAGCGAGGGAGAGTACTGCGAAAAAGAACAACAAACAAGTAAGCGATTTCATTCAACCTCCGGGATTCATGGCTGCTGCGGAGATGAGATTTGCAAGGTCGCATCTCATTTTTCCGTTCTCCCACGGCAGGGCGCGAAATGTTGAGCAAGCCAAGGCTAATGGGAGCGGAACATTGTAACCTGCTGGTGCAAGCGGTCGGGTCAGTGCGCAAAAGGCTGCGGCGAAAACTCGGAGGGAGACGTATGTTCGGATCTCGGGATCGGTCTTCCAGAATTCATATTCGGAGTCCGTATTTATTCCATTCGTTGAATTGATTTTGGAATTCACCGAGCGAAATGCTTACGCTGCAAGCACCTAGGTTTGGCTGATGGATTGCTTGAGGTACCTCGGTTCCAAGTACAGAAACCATGCCTCAGGAAGTTTCAGTCTCTTACCACGCCGTTAAGAGCAAGGTCTACCGGCTGATCGACAGCCTCGTTGTGGGCGAAAAAAACGAAGCGGAAGTACAGGAATCAATTCGCCGTTGGTGGGATCTAATTCATCCGGCGGATCGCCCAATCGCCCAGAAGTATCTGCTCATCGTTCTGGAGCGCTCCTATTCAGCCCTCGATTCCATCGAAGAAGGCCTGATTGCAATCACGGACCAGGAGGCGGCGCGGCCATCGGAGTCGATTCGAGCCATGAAACTGGTCGACAGAATGGTGAAACAGGCCTCCAAGCATGCGTCCCTGAACAGCACCGTCTGACCTTCGCTGGTCACCACGCTTCCTCGCGCTAAGATTCTTCGAACAGTTAGTTTCACCCTTCGCCTGCCTTTTCATTCCTTGCGTGAGCATAATAGTGATCGGTTGCGCTGCTACAATCGTCCGGATAAAAGAAGAGCAGCGATCAATGGCCTGTGCACGTGTTGGGTTAAGCGGGCAACTGGCCACTAGCCAACAAGCAACTGTCTTATGGACTTCGACCAACTGCAAACGTTTCTGGAAGTAGCTCGTCATGCCTCCTTCTCGCGGGCAGCGGAGAAGCGTTTCCGCACGCAGCCGGCGATCTCTTCGCAGATTCGCGCCGTGGAAGATGAAGTCGGCGCCAAACTGTTTGACCGTTCCGGCGGCAAGGTCTGCCTTACCGCGGCGGGCAAGGCTTTTCAGAGGTATGCGCAAGAGGCTTTGGAAGCTCGCAATGCCATGCTCAGTTCGCTAGCTGAGATGGAACATGTTCCCCGCGGCGCGATCACAGTGGGCGCTAACGAAGGTACCTGCCTGCACATTCTTCCCGAGGTGTTCGCTGAATTCAAACAACGCTATCCGGGCGTTTCGGTGAACATCAAACGCGCCGACTACGCCAATGTTCTGGAGTCGGTAACAGACAATTCAGTGGACTTCGGAGTGGTCTCGCTGCCGGTGAAGGACAACCGTCTGAGCGTGGTTCTCATCCATCAGGATGAGTTGGTAATTATTGCGCCGCCGAACCATCCCCTGGGCAAGATGAAATCAGCTTCGGTCGGAGAGTTAGCCAAGTATCCCTTGGTGGTGCCCAAGGCCGGGCACACGCGGGATGCGCTGGATGATTTGTTTCGGGAGCAAAGGTTAAAACCGAATTACAGCATGGAACTGGATTCGAGCGAATTGCTGAAACGCTTCGTGGCGGCGGGCGTGGGGGTGGGATTCATTTCTCGCTCCAATGTGCAAGAAGACGTTCGCGCTGGATTTCTGACCGCTATTCCCATGGCCGATGCTCAACTGCGGCGCGATCTCGCTCTGGTCTTCCGCAAGGACAAGGCGCTGAGCCGGGCCGCGCTTGCTTTCATCGATATTGCTGTAAAACGCAAGTCGAGCAGCGCGCTGGCTTCCGGCATGAAGTAGATGAAGACTCCTAGAAACAGTTCTCAGGTCCCGCTTCTCTGTGGTCAGTTCTTCGCCTCTTCACCCTTATTGACCTGCGGTCACTTCTTCGTATTATGTCTTGTATTGGCCATCACCGGGACCCATGGCCTGGCCGCCCTGGCTCATGTTCAAGCACCAAACACCGCAAAAGGTCCGGCAATGGCATCCTCGAAGCTCATCGAGGTAAGAGTGACCGGAAGTCATCGCTTTACCTCGGAAGCGATCGCGGCTGCTTCTGGATTGCCGGTCGGAGCAACCGTGGTCGAGGAAGATTTCCGCAAGGCGACTCGGCAACTGGGCGAGACGGGTGCTTTCAGCGACATCTCATTTAGCTATTCCTACTCATCGGCGGGGACAAAGTTGGTTTTTCGGGTGGCAGATGCCGACAAATTTGTTCCGGCACATTTTGCGGACTTCGTATGGTTTTCCGACAAGGAACTGTTTGAGAAAATCCATGAGCGTGTTCCGCTGTTCACCGGCGAATTGCCCTCCACAGGCCGGCTGCCAGATCAAGTTTCTGACGTCTTGCAGGCTGTGCTGGTGGAAAATAACATTCCCGGCCATGTGGAGTACCTGCGCACGGCCGACAAAACCGATCGCCTGGCATCGATTGACTACAGCGTCTCGAATGTCAGCATTCGCATTCGTCAGGTTGAGTTCAACGGAGTTGCGCCGGCGGAACTGCAACCGCTCACCGCTGCTGCGGAAAAGCTTGCGGACCGCGAATATTCGCGCGGATTATTGATGGGCTTTATCGAGCACTCTGTGCTTCCGATTTATCACGAGCGCGGGTATCTGAAAGCTCAGTGTTCCCCACCGCAACCGAAGGTGGTGAAACCGGAGGCTTTAAAGTCGAGCGCAGCCGAATCGATCGACGGCAAGGATAACCAGACGATTGTAGATATCGAGCTGGCGGTAACGCCAGGGGCTCAGTACAAGGTCGCGGGCTGGAGTTGGTCTGGGAACAAAGAAATTTCCGCGGACATCTTGCAGCCGCTCATTCGAGCTAAGGTTGGCCAGCCCGCCGACACTGTGCGACTGGACGCGGACATGAAAAAAGTCCAGGAACTCTATGGCGAGCGCGGCTTCGTGACCACCACCATCAAAGTCAATGCGCAACTGGATAATGCCGCGAGCACCGCGACCTACCTGCTGGAAGTGAGTGAGGGCCCGGTTTATCGCATGGGGGAGCTGGCCTTTCGCGGCATCGACAATAATCTGGAGGCGCGGCTGCGCGCCGCCTGGAAGATTCGTGCCGGAGATGTTTACGATGCCTCCTACCTGGAACGGTATCTGCCGCAGGCGAGAAAGCTCCTTCCCGCCAATGTCGATTGGGAGGTTTCCAGTCACGTCACCGCTATTTCTCGGGAAAAAATTGTCGACGTCGATCTGCAATATATGGCCAAGGCCTTGCGGTGAAGATAGAATTAGAGAAGCGGCGTTACACGCAAGGAGATACGGAATGGATCGTCGGGTTTGTTGGTTTGCTGTTTTGGCCGTGTTTGTCCTCTCTGCAGCTTCTTTGTCCAATGTTTACGCGCTGGCAGCGCACAAGCAGACTTTCACCGGAGAAGTTGGCGATGCCATGTGCGGAAGAAAGCATATGGAAGGTGAGACTGCCGCATCCTGTACTCGGGCCTGCGTTGGCCATGGGTCCAAGTATGCGTTGGTAGTGGGCGACAAAATTTATACCTTGCAGACTGACGATAAGACGGCTCTGGCCACTCTCGACCAGCAAGCCGGCAAGAATGCCACGGTTACTGGCGTCCTGGACGGCGATACCATTCAGGTAAGCTCGGTCGCCGCTAAGGCCGCCGCTAAGTAAGAGCAGCAAGCCGGGTGCGCGCACGGTTTCGTGCACTGGGGTTTTCCGGTTAGGGGAATCGATTCCCGAAATGTTGTTCGCAAAACGGGAAATCCACAGAATGAGGGGTTGAACTTAGAGTTCTCTGTGGTAAAGTAAGCCGATTTGCCCGGTGGCCCTCCCCCATATTGGAACCGGGCATGGCGGCGGGAATCTGTGCCAGCGGATTCCCGCCTTTTCTCTTTCCGCGTTTTTTCGTATGTGGTTCCCCTAGTGAAATTCACACTTCCTTTACAAATGATTGTGTTAGATTGTGTTTTCTCCACTCAATTTCTTATGGCCGGAGGCGACAGAGTTGGGCAAAGACATGGTTCCCAAGCGCATGTTCTTCACCAAGGGAGTCGGAAAACATCGCGAGCGTTTAACCTCATTCGAATTGGCCCTGCGCGACGCCGGCATCGCGGCGCAAAACCTAGTGCGGGTCTCTTCCATCTTCCCGCCCAATTGCAAGATGCTGGCTCGCAAAGAGGGAGTGAAATATCTAAGCCCCGGTGAAGTCGTCTTTGCAGTAGTGGCCGAGAATTCTACGCACGAAGCACACCGCTTGCTGGCCTCGTCGATCGGCGTGGCAATTCCCGCCGACAAAAATACCTACGGATATCTCAGCGAACATCACTCCTTCGGCGAGACCGAAGACGCCGCCGGCGAATACGCCGAAGAGCTAGCCGCCGAAATGCTCGCCACCACGTTGAACGTGGAGTTCGATCCCGACCGCTCCTGGGACGAGAAGAAGCAGATCTACCGGCTCTCTAATAAAATCGTCCGCACCGCGAACGTGACGCAGTCCGCCGTGGGGGATAAGCGCGGGTTGTG
Organism: uncultured Acidobacteriaceae bacterium; assembly: GCA_963789875.1. Taxonomy (GTDB): domain Bacteria; phylum Acidobacteriota; class Terriglobia; order Terriglobales; family Acidobacteriaceae; genus Sulfotelmatobacter. The sequence continues at coordinate 1,543,178 of CAWBMI010000006.1, forward strand.
GACTACCGTGATTGCTTCCGCCGTGCTGATCTTCGATTAACGCGGAATCCGGATGTGGGCAGAGCCGCCGAGGGCGTCCGACCAGCGCAGCAGGTTACGGCGAGGACCCAACTCCAGTCGTGTGGGCTAGACGGTTTCTATTTTCAGCGTCGGGAACGCCGCCCTATAAAGCCGATCGTCGAGAGAAAGCAGGCGGTAGCCGCGGATTTGGGCGTGGGCTCCGATCAGAAAGTCGGCAAGAATGCGACGTGCACCCCGATCGCGCTGTTGCCGACGCCGCTCAGCATAGGCTTGGAAGGCTCGACCGGCGGCCCTCCAGATCGCTTCATCAAAGTTCCAGTCGACTACAATTCCGTTTTCTTCAAGTAGAGAACTCACGAAGGGTTCAGAGCGTTCAGGAGCAGCGATGAGTTCAGCAAATACCGGAGCTGCGACGACTAGGCCTCCACGCCGAAACGCGGTTTCGAGCGCCGTCTCCGCGGCGAGACTAAGCTCAAGGTCTTCATCCCACAAGGCGACGATCACGTTCGTGTCGATGGCTGTGGTCATTCACTCTTACCCGCCGGGGTAGGCGTTATTCCCCGCGCATCTCTCGTAGCCAGCGGCCAATGCCTTTCCTGCCCGAGCCGATGCCCGGATTGCCGATTCCACGATACCTGGAGAACGTACTTCGGCTGCGCACCGGGCGGACATGAACACCAGCCTCGTCGTTCTCGAAGAGCAACTTATCACCGGCGCGGACGCCTAGAATTTTTCGCACTTCGACAGGGATCGTAATCTGGCCCTTACTCGTGATTTTGGCTTGCTTCTGCATAACTCAATTCCTTACTCTAACACATCATCCTTACTTCGAGCGGACCAGCTGCCACCCCCTCAAGGGCTAAAGCCCACGTCTTTGCTGGCCCGAGTCGGTACGCTGGAAGCGGTGCCCTCTCCGATCCGACTAATGAGTAAGATCCAGTGCAAGCTTTATAATCAATCACTTAGATCATTGTTGCAACGGCAGGTCTGGGTCCGGCATCTAACGCAGTGTGATTGTACTTAAGTAACCCCTAACGTCTGCCGAATGTAACCTTCCGTTAACAGCCCTCCCTTATCATAGAACTGAAGATAAATAGCTTATTTAAGCTCGAGGAGTAGCAGTGGACCACGATATTCGTAGAAAAAAGCAGCAGGCATTGATGACGGAATTGTTGGAGAGAAAGATCCGGTTGCACGCGCAGCATCTCTACGACCAGCGCGGGCAGGGCGACGGACAAGCTTTACAAGATTGGATAGAGGCGGAATCTCAGGTTTTGGAGAACAGTATTCTGGCGCCGCTATACCGCAGGACGCGGACGGAAACCTCGTCTTCGGACGGACCGGACAGAAGCGAGAACCCCGTATCATTTTCCGGGAACGAGTGCTCTTCCCCGGAGGCCTGCGGCAACTAGCCGAGAGAGGCGGGACGCACCCTCGACAGCCGGCGTTACGGTTCTTCTGCACTGCGCTATAAAGCTACTTCCTGGCTGCGGCGCGTTTCGGTTTGTGGGCTCTGCTTCCCTTTTTATCCAGCCGCTCCAACACCGCCGCAACGATTAGCGGCAGGCCTACCGTGGCGTCTACAAATACTTCTCCAAATCTGCCGCCTTCCGCCGGAGGCACGAACTTGCCCCACGACACCGCTTCGCTGTAAGGACTGCCGGACAATCCTCCCCAGAAGACCGGCTCGGGACAGATGCGCAGGCCGTAGTGATAACGCTTTAGCGGAACGTTCTCGCCCAGGCGCCGGTGCCGCAACTCGCAGAAAGGGCCGAACTGCTGCGACCAGTTGCGGGGCACGCCGCCGCCGATGGTCAGGATGCCGAGCTTCTTTTGCCGCAGCAACGTGGCCGCGAAGTGCTCGAGATCTTCGAAAGGATCGAATCTTATCTTGTGCCGTCCCGTCGATTCGCGCAGACGGTTGTTCAGCGCGGTGTCGAGGCCCATCTCGGAATCGCTGAAAGCCGGCACGAATACCGGGACGCCCATGGCGTGCGCCGACTTCAGAATGCCGCGCTGCTCGCCGGAATGCTTCGCGAGATAGGCTCCAATGGCGTGATTGAGCTTGTAAGAGCACATCACCTCGTTGTGGTCCCAGCCTTCGAGCACGGCTGACATCACTTCTTCCACGTCGTCGAGATTCTGCTCGGGCTCAAGCGTGTCGTAGACCCGGTTATAGCCTTGTTCGTACAGTTCTTCGTCGCTGACTTCGGGGTTGTAGCGGAAATGGGCGCGGCCCGTCGCTTCGACGAGTCCATGGGCCATCAGCGCGCCGGTTGAGACTACGGCGTTGACGATGCCGCGATCGATCAACTCAGTCACAATCAATCCCTGCTTGGCGACGGTCATGGCGCCGGAAAGCGTCATTACCACAAAACATTCTTCATCTCGGGCCATGGTTTCGAGCACATCGGCGGCCTCGCCGAGCTGGCGTCCGGTGAAGGCGGTTTTCGCCATGGCGCGCACCAGATCGTCAATCGATTTCACATTCGCCAGGTCGAGCGGCTGCAGCGGGATGAGCTTGTCTTCAATGGGATTATGCAGATGGCGATCTTTACCCTCGCCGCCGTGCGCGGCTTTATTATTCGCTTTTCCCGCAGGCCCGCCGCTATGATTGCCTTGTTTCAACATGAAGCCTCCACGCAAGCAAACTTCCCGACCAATTACTTTACAGGAACGGCGTGAAGCGATGCACGCCCTGGAGGCAAAGTCCGCAGTACCCGATGCTGGATGCCGAAGACCTGTTCGAAGCCAAGTTCTCCGTGGTGTGTCAGGCGGACCGCGCGTGTCTGTCGCATTCGAACCAGCCATTTCATCTCTATAAAACGGGAGAGTAAGGCCGCTCCAAGCGCGCCGCCAATGTGATGGTGACGTTCAGTCCAGTCTAGACATTTGTGCGCAAACGAGCGCCGCAGCTTACGCAATCCACTGGCATCGATCTGAAGGCGGAACAGGAAGCGCTCCCCTTCTCTCGTCAATACAAAAGCGTCTTTCCGATGACGCAGCGCGCCTTTCTCCAGAAGTTGGTTTCGCAAAGCAATCGCCAGCACACCGCCAAGGTGGTCATAGCAGGTACGAGCGAACCGCAGTTCAGGAACGGCGGCAATTGCTGTTGCCGGAGCGAGAGATCCCAAAGACTCGATCGCCCTGGCCACGGTGGAATTGCTCAGCCGGAAAAATCTTTGCCGGCCTATGCGTTCAGAAATGACGAGTTGGCCGTCGAGAAGTTTGGCGAGATGAGAGCTCGCGGTTTGAGGCGACACCCCAGCCGCAATCGCCAACTCCCCGGCGGAGTGGCCGTTGCCGTCGAGGAGAACGGTGAGCATCCGGATGCGCCCACCTTCGCCGATGAGGCCTGCAATGCGAGTGATGGAGATCACAACCATACTTCGATATATATTTAAGCATAGCTGCGAAGCTTGCGCTACCCTTAATCGGACGGGGAAAGGCTATGAAGGATCTAACGATTGTGCTCGAGAACCGGCCCGGCGCCCTGGCCGAGATGGGAGCCGCGCTCGGCCGCGCGAGGGTAAGTATCGAAGGCGGAGGCGCTTGGGTCGTGAATGGCCGCGGCATGGCCCACTTCCTGTTCGAAGATGGCTCCGCAGCCCGTGCCGCGCTCGACACCGTTGGAATTCAGGTTCTCGAAGAGCGTGAGGTCCTCGTCCAGCGACTGGACCAAGCCGAGCCGGGCCAACTCGGGGAGATTTCGCGCCGCATGGTCGAGGCTGGCGTCAATATTGAAACGCTCTACAGCGATCACCAAAACCAGCTTATTCTCATCGTCGACGACATGGGGAAGGGACGCGCGGTCTCGGAGGCATGGGCGCGCGAACAAGCGCTACGCAGCCGTTGAAATATCTTTCGAAGAGCGGGAGGACGAAACTCCGATGAAACAACATACCTACGAAGTCCTAGTGGATTGGACTGGAAACAGCGGCGAAGGCACGAAGAGATACAGTGCTTATCGCCGGGACCATACCATCACCGGCAAGGGCAAGACGCCGATTCAAGGGTCCAGCGATCCAACTTTTCGCGGCGATCCTTCGCGCTATAACCCGGAGGAACTTCTGGTCGCTAGTCTCTCCTCCTGCCACATGCTCTCGTACCTGCATCTGTGCGCCGTAAACCACATCGTCGTGGTTGAGTATCAGGATGCCGCGTCTGGAGTGATGCAGCAGAACGCCGACAGTTCGGGAGAGTTCAAGCAAGTGGTGCTGCGGCCCGCCGTCAAGGTCACTGCTGGAGCCGACAAATTGAAAGCTTCCGCCCTGCATAGCGACGCTCATCACTTGTGCTTCATCGCCCGGTCCGTAAACTTCAGCGTCGAAGTGCTTCCGACGATCACGGAAGAGGCCATTCTTCCCGTCTAGTCCGAGTCACCCCCGCTTCGCCAGCGACTTCGCCCCGCTTGGTATGCATTACGGCGTTAGCTTGAACACCGTTCCACAACCTTTGTAATAAGCACACACGCTTTTATCGATGCCCCCGCCTTCGGTCGTTCCGTAAAGGTTTCCGGCTCCGTCGATGGCCAGGCCGTTGGGCAATTCGCCATCGGCTCCGGTAAAGCTGTGGAGAACCGTGAAGTTGTTTTCGGTGTCCAGCTTGAAGATGGTTCCGCAACCGCCGTAGTAGCATCCCGTGCCGGCACCGCCGCCGAGTGCGGTGCCGTAGAGATTGCCCTTCGCGTCCAGCACCAGCCCGCCGGGATACTGGCCATCGGTGCCGCCGCTGAAGGTATAAAGCGTGGTGAGTTTGCCCGAGGTATCGAGCTTGTATACGGTGCCGAAGCCTTGCAGTCCAATTCCTACTGCATAGGTAGTTCCGTAGAGGTTGCCAGCGGCGTCGCGAATCAGGCCGGCGGGGTCTCCGCTATCGGCGCCGCCGGTAAAGCTGTAAACCACAGTCAACTTACCGGCGGGGTTCAACACAAATATGGCCCCATAACCGAAGGTGCCGCCGTCGTAGGTTGTGCCGTAGAGGTTGCCGGCTCCATCTATCACCAGACCTACGGGAAAGTCTCCGTCCGTGCGATTAGCGAAATCGTACAAGACGGTTTCCTTTTCCGACTGGTTCAGCTTGAACACCACCCCGCATCCCAAGGGACACGACGTCTTGCCGCCAAAGGCCGTAGTGCCGTAGAGATTGCCTCCGCCCGCGACCAATTTAGATTCGGGATAGCTTCCGTCTGTACCGCCGGCAAAAGCGTAGAGAACAGTTTCCTTACCCGACGGCTCTAGTTTAAAGACGGTTCCGCAGCCGTGAATGCAGTGGCCTCCTTCGGCCATGCCGCCGTAACTCGTCGTACCATAAAAATTCCCGGCACCATCGCGCAGCAATCCCCACGCAGGGTAGGAACCATCGCTACCCAGGAAGCTGTGCAGCACGCTTTCCTGGCTGGCCGAGGTCACTTCAAAGACGGTTCCGTAATTGAAGGAGCCACCGTATCGAGTCACGCTATAGAGGTTTCCCGTCGGATCGAGGACCACGCTTGAGTTGGGCTCCCGGCCATCGCCCCCACCCTTAAACTTGTAGAGGACGTTAAAGGTCTGCGCCTGCATCTCCGGCACTGCACAAACCACAAGCACCATGAAAACGATCAAAGTGGCCGAGGACAATTTTCTAAATACCGGCCGTAAGTTCGACTTTGAAATCAAAATCGTTTTCATTTCTGCCTCCCTGCCGTCAAGCTTTGGGCCCCGAGCGCCAAGGCGCCGAGCGACAATGGTTGGTGGGCACCGACGGCATCTGCGCTGTCACTGGTCTGGCCGGCAGTTATGGATTGATTGAGGATGGTTTCATAGGCGTAACCGGTTAATACGGCAGTGATGTGGAAATTGTGCCGCGTTACACTGAGTCGCGCCCAACCGTAATGGGTTTGGCCATGGATTTCGAACTTCAATCCCAGATAGCCGTCTTTCACGTTCACCCATTTACCCCGCACATGGCTGGTGCCGCCGGTGGTGGAGTGAGTGATCGTCACCATGGCTTCGCCGTTGTACGCGCCAGCCACGAATTTCTGACTGGGCCCGATCGACGCTCCTAGCTGCAGCGCCGAGGCATTGTTGCGGAAGCCCAGAACGCCATTGCCCAAGGCTGGATCTGCAAGTAACGCGTTCGAAGAAGAAAAGCCTCCATCATCCAACTCTTGGATAAGGAAGTCGACGGCCCCATCGTGGTTGAGATCAAGGTTGTATACGCCGTTTTGTCCAATGACCACGTGTGTCTTGGTAAAGACAACCTCAGCAGCAGACGTTTGCGCTAACGCCAACACGCTTACTCCTGCGGCGCTGGCCGCGAGGGCATAGTGGTTGAGCCGTTGCTGTATTGCCGGGGAAAAGATGCAGTGTGATGAAGCGGCCGGGAGCGAGCGTTTCATGGGAGCCTCCTCGGAACGGGCAACATTCTAGTCTAGATTGCGGCAGCCGTTTGTTAATTTATTGTCTCTTCGGCCTCATTCGTAGGGCACTCTGCATTACACATGCTTTTGCTGATGGCAGATACCTGACAGCTGACGGCCGACAGCCTGCTGATACTATATTGTTCGCGAGGGAAGGAAATTGCCGCCTGATAAATTTCGCGTAGCGCTGGTGCAGATGTCATGCGGGCCGGAGCCGGAGCAGAATCTCGCCAAAGCTCTGGAGCGAATCGGCGACGCCGCAGGCCGCGGCGCGCAGGTCGTTTGCCTGCCCGAGCTTTTTCAGACGCAGTACTTTTGCCAGCGCGAGGATCATGCACTGTTCGATCTGGCCGAACCGATTCCTGGAGCTAGCAGCGAAAAATTGGCCGCCGCAGCGCGTCACCACCACATCGTGCTGATTGCATCGCTGTTTGAAAAGCGCGCGGCCGGGGTTTATCACAACACGGCTGCAGTCTTCGATTCCGATGGATCGCTGCGCGGGCTTTACCGGAAGATGCATATCCCCGACGATCCGCTTTATTACGAGAAATTTTATTTCACCCCCGGCGATCTGGGATTTCGCGCGCCCGAAACAAGCCTGGGACGTATGGGGACGCTCGTCTGCTGGGATCAATGGTTTCCCGAGGGCGCGCGGCTGACTGCGTTGCAGGGCGCGCCGGTTCTGTTTTATCCGACGGCGATCGGCTGGCATCCTTCCGAGAAGGCTGAGTTCGGAGTGGCGCAGCACGATGCCTGGCGCACCATTCAGCGCGCGCATGCCATTGCCAACGGAGTCTACGTTGCGGTCGTCAATCGAGTCGGCTTTGAAACCGGCAACATTCGCGGTAACGCCACTCCCGGCAAAGGGCTTGAATTCTGGGGAGCTTCGTTCTTCTGCGATCCCTTCGGGCGCGTGCTCGCCGAGGCGTCCCATGATCGCGAAGAAATCCTGATCGGCGACGTGGACTTGAAGGCTCTGGAAGAAATCCGCCGCAACTGGCCCTTCCTGCGCGACCGCCGCATCGACGCCTACGCGCCGATTTCCAGCCGACTGTTGGATGGGCAGTAAAATCTACTCAGTGAGCGCTCTCGCGGATTACCCCAGTTGACAGTCGCCAATCGATTTGAAACTAATTCTTCCGGGGCGGGTCCAGTGTCCACGGCGGGACGACACCTATAGAGCGGGCGTAGGCGATCTGCTGACCGAGGTGCTGCCCGATGTGCTGAACGATGTAGAGCAAAACGCCCCGTTCGGTAATCTTCCCTCCGTTCCAATCGAGAGTCTTTTCCAGGTCCGTGTCGGGCATGGAACAGATAGCCGCCTTGGCGTGGGCGTAGGAAGCCTTGAGAATGGCTATGACCTTCGCTTTGTCGGTGGTGGATTGCTCCAGCGTCTTCGTGTCGACCCCAGCCGGAGTCGGAGTGCCGACGAGTTTGTAAAGGTTGTAATTGGCCGCGCTCGCGTGCAGAAAAACTTCGGCGATCGTACGCGCATCCGGTGAGGGTCGCCATGTGTATTTATCGGCCGGAATAGCCTCGGCCAGACGAACGAACTCGCTTTCCTGAATCATAACTTCGGCCATCACTTCCGAGCGGTATCCCGTCACACCGGGAGTTCCGTCTCGGTATGGGTACACTTGCGCTGACATTCGGACCGTGGTCATCGTCACCACGATCAAACAGAGAGCAGAAAGGCGCAGCATGACGGCCTCCACTGTTTGCGTTAGCATTCTCAACGAATCTGAAAGATTGTACCTGCTGCCCGCAAGGGAGGTCCCAGACCTTGGTTGGCGTAACGTCCGACCAGAGCCACAACCTCGGATTATGCGTGCAGGAACTTGATCGGCGTAACTTCGCGATTACACTCATTGAGCGAGAATCGGCTCGTCAAGATCAATGTTAAGTCTCCGATTCAAATGCGCGATTTATCATCCCTTGCAATAAACTACCTTCATGCCCCGAGCCGATCATTCAAGTAATACTTTAACTGCTTCCCCGTCGACCCGCCGCTATCGCATGCCCGCAGAGTGGGAGCCGCATGCCGCCACATGGCTGGCGTGGCCTCACCACCAAGGCGATTGGCCCGGGAAATTCGAACCGATTCCGTGGGTTTATACGGAGATTGTCCGCAATCTGGCGCGGCACGAGAGAGTGGAACTGATCGTCAACGATGCGGTGGCTGAAAAGCGGGCACGCAAGTTGCTGCTGCATGCCGATGCGCCTTTAAAGAATGTGCGCTTTCATCGCTGGCTCACGAATCGCGGCTGGATGCGCGACTCGGGATGCATCTTTGTTACGGGCCAAGAGTCGGGCTTCGCCCCGGCGGACCAGGAAGATCGGGAAGGGCACGACTTTAGTCATGCCGATAAACGCCCAAGAAGGAGCGGGGCTTTAGCCCCTGAGGGCGGCCACGCCATAAAGTTCCGCTTCAACGCCTGGGCAAAATATTCCAATTGGAGGCTTGACGAAAAAATCGGCAGCCTCATGGCGAACACCGCAGCGGCTCAAGAGATTCGTCCACTTCATCGTGGCGATCGCGCCGTGCTCGAAGGCGGCTCGATCGACGTCAACGGCCGCGGCTCTCTTCTCACCACCGAAGAATGCCTGCTCAGCAAAGTTCAGCAACGTAATCCGGGCATATCACGCAAAGACTACGAAAAGATCTTCACCGAATATCTGGGCGCGCCGAATGTGATCTGGCTGGGGAGCGGTATTTTCGGGGACGACACCCACGGCCACGTGGACGACCTTACCCGCTTCGTCGCCCCTGACACGGTGATCACGATGGTAGAAACCAATCGCAGAGACGTGAATCACAAGCCCCTCAGCGAAAATCTTCGAAGGCTACGCGCTGCGCGCGATCAGGCCGGCAAGAAATTGACCGTAGTTGATATCCCGATGCCCGGACCGGTCGTCTTCGAGAAGCGACGCTTGCCGGCGAGCTACGCGAACTTCTACATCGCCAACGGCATCGTGCTCGTGCCGGTTTTCAACGATCCCAACGACCGCATCGCGTTGAACACGCTGGCAACTCTTTTTCCCTCGCGGGAAGTTGTGCCGATCTATTCCGGAGACCTGGTCTGGGGACTCGGCACTATGCACTGCATGACCCAACAGCAGCCGGCCTTTTAAAGAGGACCCAAGGCCTTTCCCCACAGAGACACAGAGACACAGAGAAAACTACCGCCTCGCTTTGTCTTCTCTACTCTCCGCGCCTCTATGGTAGATTGCAACTCAATGTCACTTCGCGAGATGACCACGGGCCGGCTCGAAGCCTTCAGCGATGGCGTGATCGCGATCATCATCACGATTATGGTGCTGGAGTTGCGCGTTCCAGCAGAGCCTACGCTGCACGCGCTTGTAAAGGTGTTTCCCACGTTTGTCGCTTACGGCCTTAGTTTCCTGATCGCTGCAATCATGTGGGTAAACCATCATCACCTGATTCACGCCGTGCATTCGGTGACGGCGCGGCTCATGTGGTCGAACATGAACCTGCTCTTCTGGATGTCGCTGGTTCCCTTTGTCACGGAATTTCTCGGCAAGAACTATCGCGCGCCGCTGGCCGTGGCACTTTACGGTCTCGACTTGGCGCTATGCTCAACTGGATTTTATTTTCTTCGCGCTGAACTGGTCCGGCAGAGCCGCCACGACCCTTCGATGGTCGAATATCACCAGGGCATCCAGCGCAAGAATGGCTGGTCCTGGGCGCTTTATGTGCTGTCTGTGCCACTGGCATATGTTTCCGTTTACGCTTCGTTTGCAATCTTCGTTTTTGTCCCCGCTCTTTATTTCTTGCCAGAAAAAAGACTGGCAGCCTCGGAAGTCGGAAGCGGAGAATAGTCCCGCCTCGAAGTCGGTTCCATGAAATCACAACTGGGAAGGCTTTCTGACTAAATCGAGGGTGAGAAGCTCGGCCAAAAAAAAGCGGGCCCGATACTTGAGCCCGCTGCAAGTGAGAAACCTAAATGGCACTCCGGCGATCTATCGCGGCGGCGGCTGGGTTCCCGTAGGTGGAGGCGTGTTTGGAGAAGTGCCTCCCGGATTATTCGAGTTTGGATTGCTGCTCGAATTACCGCTGCCCGGAGTCGTACTGCCGGTTGGCGGCGGAGTGGTGGTGCCAGTCGGAGGCGCTACGCTGTCGCCGGTCGGGGGATTTGTCGGCTGAACAGTGCCCGGATTTGAACTGCTCGATCCCGGGTTCGTAGCGTTTGGGTTCGGGTTGTTTGGATTCGATGTGCCGGGAGTTGTGCTGCCCGGATTGGTGGTGCTGCCTGAAGACCCGCTGCCCGCTCCCGGAGTCTGCGGAGTGGTCTGCGGGTTGGTACCGCCGGTGGAGGGATTTCCCGCCGTGCCCGCGCCGGGGGTCGCACCTTGTCCGGCTGAACTACCCGCGGAGCCTGCCGAACCGCTTCCGCCAGCACCTCCGGCACCGCCCGCTCCGGCTTGCGCCACTGCCCATGCTGAGCAACCTAAAAGCACCATCACGAATACGAATTTTCTCGGAGAGTTCATAGATATTTGTCCTCGATTTCGACCTTCTCGCGTGTTGAACCCACGCTAACGCCCATTCGGACGAACCGCTATCCGGAGGATGCGGTAAGACCGCGGATGCGAAGATGTAGTTGCGGCTGGGCCCGACGCCAAGTCCGTCTCGGCAATTTCGTGTCATCCGGAGACGCCGGGGGGAAAGAAAAGCAGGTTCCTCACCTGGCCTTCGGCCCGGATTCGGAATGACAAAGACTAACCGTTGAGAAGCTATTTTTTATAAAGAGTGGGCTGCGGGCCTTTTTCCAGAGTCGTGCGATCCCAGATCCAGCCTTGGCGGGTGTAGCTGGCCAGTTCGAAATCCTGCGTGAGTTCGAGAGCGTCGACGGGACAGGCGTCTTCGCAGAGGCCGCAGAACATGCAGCGGCTCAGGTCATAAGTGAAGTTGGTGAGTTCTTTGCGGCGGGTTTGCTCGTTGCGCTCGCTTGAAACCACGATCAGATTTTCCGGGCATGCCACCGCGCACAGATCGCAGGCGATGCACATGGTCTCGTCGGTATCAGGGTTGACGTTTAAACGCGGCGCGCCGCGGTATCGTTCAGCCACCTGCGGCCGCTCCATAGGATATTGCTCAGTATAAATTTCCTTGGGATTCTGATAGCGGAAGGTGACCTTCAACCCCTGCAGAAGATCGACCAGGAAAATTTTGCGAAGCAGGCTCGGCATCGCCATCTCGGGGTAAGCATAACACTAGCCAGTTGCCGGTGGCCAGCTAGCCAATCATCCAGTACCTAGTAACTAGTACCCAGTAAAACCGCGTGACTCAAATCGTACCCAGCTCTCGGCCCAGCTTCTGGGCACTAGGTACTGGGTACTGGGTACTGCTAGCACGGGAACTTTTCCGAGGCGCCCACCGTATCTGGACCAGGAGGATTTTATGCGCGATCTTCTCGCCAAACTGACTCCGTCGATGCGCTTTATGCTGGCCTTGCCGCTGATTGCAGCCGCCTATCCGGTGGTAATGATTCTGCTGCCGGCGTTGGTGCGCGCGGTTGTGCCTGAGGCGGTCCGGTCGGTGCTGAGCTTGATGTAATTACCCTGTCGAATTTCTAGGCCGCTCTCGCGGGCACCGCCGAGATCCCCTGCTTTGCGGGCTTAACGAATGCCGCTGCCACCAACCCCACCACCAAAAAGCCGATCAGATTTTCGAGGACTGTCGCCGCGGTGTAATTGAGCGGGTAGCCGTACCAGTTCCAGCTCTCGACATTGCTCATGAAAGCGACCGGCACACCAAGCAGGGTCACGAAGCCGACTCTTGCGATATAGCTGCTGAGTCCCGAGGCCAGCGAAAGCAGCCACGCGGCGAACAGCGCCAGAACAATATTGAGAATGCCTTCATTGATCAACTGACCGGTGAGCGGCTTGCCCGCGCCAGTGGATTGATAGATCAGGATTCCGGCCGGACCTCCAGCTTTTTCAGGGGCGACTCTGCCCGAAGCATCGGCCTGGGGGAAGTAGTAAAAACCGGACTGCGGCGACGCAGTTTTGAGGGCGTCCATTACCGGTTGCTGTTGCGGCAGGGTCTGAATGCCGACCGACCCTAAACCGAGAACGTCGTGGGCAAGGCCACCCCACGCGAAGAGAGCGATTCCGCCTAAAACTCCGGCCAGCAGAATTTGTTTTGCCATAAAGTCCTCCTTTCGGCGGCCCATTATGCCCCAGCATGGTGCAGTTGGGAAGCATAATCGTTTGCCAGGCCGCTACAATGAAGACGCTCAGTTCTGCAAAAGGAAAGCCACTACGCCCGATCTAGACGAATTATGGATGGAGGAAGCCCTGCGGGCTGCGCAACGAGCGCTGGAAGCAGGCGAAGTTCCGGTGGGCGCGGTCGTAACGTGCAACGGAAAAATCGTGGCTCGCGGATGGAACCGGAATATCGGCGACAACGATCCTACGGCCCACGCGGAGATGGTCGCGCTGCGCGAGGCCGGCGCAAGCCTCGGTAACCATCGCCTCGGAGACTGCGAGCTGTTTGCTACAATTGAACCGTGCGCGATGTGTGCCGGAGCTCTGGTGCACGCGCGCATCAAACGCCTGGTCTACGGCGCGGACGATCCCAAAGCAGGCGCGGTGCGGTCGCTCATGCAACTGCTGGATACTCCACATCTTAACCATCGCGTAGAAGTTCGCAGCGGAGTTCTGGCGAGCCGCAGCGCCGAGTTGCTGCAGACGTTCTTTAAGAGCCGACGTGAGAACCGTCGTTGGTCTTAGGTCGATGGTCGGTGCTCAATCGTCATCAGCACAAGGTTTTGTCATTCTGACCCCGATCGAAGCGAAGGGGAGGAACCTGCTGTTGGCTGACTGCAGCAACCGCCTTCCGGAGAGGTGCGTGAGTGGTTGAAACGATCCGCCTCGAAAGCGGACATACCTTAACGGGTATCGTGGGTTCAAATCCCACCCTCTCCGCCAATTATTTCCGCTTTTGGATCCGCAACGTATCGCGGCGCAGGTTTTCAAGCTATGTTGCCTGATTCTTTACAAGCGTTACTTCTGAACGAGCAGAAAGAGCTCAACGAGTGGAATAGGTCTGTCTCCCAGATTTACTTCACTTGGTACACGGTATTCTTGACATTGAACGGCGCGGGATTGGGGTGGGTATTCGAGAAAACGGTCGGCGCTGGGCGTCCAGACCTAAAACCCGGAATCGTCGTGTTTGCGCTTTGGAATATTCTCAGCATTGTCACGACAATCGGAGTCATATATTACGTGCGATCTTCGAATGCGAGAATTCAAATGATCAACGATCTGATCACTGAAGAGATGGAAGACGGAGATATTCGGGTGAAATCCCCTTTGCCGGCTTCGGCCTCGATGATCGCATATTGTTCGAACGTGATCGCTTTGGCGGCGCTCTTCACACCGGATGGTGTTGTCCGTTCGGAAGCAGGTTTTTGCATGGTAAAGTTACTGGTGAGCGCGGAAGGGCTCGAACCTTCGACCCATGCCTTAAAAGGGCATTGCTCTACCAACTGAGCTACGCGCCCGCCTTAATTTCAATCTAACACATTGCAAAGGACTCGATGAACAGGTCTGGCTGGCCGCTCATGTGGATTATCATGTGGATTAAGAGCGATCGGTGGCAACGATCGCGAGCGCGCCGAAATCCTACCATTGGGATCGAGGAGAACAAACAAGACCGTGAAGACCGACGATATTACGCTGACTTCCCTTCCTTAAGGTTCGGCTACCGAGGCTTCACTAATACTTCCACATCTTGATCTCATTACCTTTTTTTTCGAAGTGCACTTCGTCCATGAGTTGCCGAATTAGGTATACACCTCGTCCGTGATCGGCGTGCAGGTTTTCGCTATGCTTGGGATCGGGCAATCTATCAAGGTTGAATCCTGGTCCGGGGTCGGTAACGGTGATCACGATGCGGCCGCGAGGATCGGTGTTCACCCGGCATCGGACCTGTTTCGAGGGATCGTTTCCACAGCCATGAACCACCGCGTTGGCCAAGGCCTCCTGAACCGCAAGCGCAACCTCAAAGCGCTTTTGCTCCGGAACCTCCAAACGGGTCAGCGTTTCCGAGATGGCGTCGACGACTTCGGCGATGGCCTCAGAATTCGCCGGCAGCGTGCGGTCGAGCAACTCAGAAAGGAGCGGATTTTCCGGACCACCGCTAGTGTCACTGGACATTCAGGCTCATTTCGTTCTCGAATCCGGCGAAAAGTGATTTCGATTTAGACGGCAAAAGACTCCACCGCCGCATCGTCGGTGTCGAAGATTTGGAATAGGTTGATAACTCCCACCAGCTTCAAGGTCTGCACCGCGAATTTATTGGGTTGCACCAGTTTGATGTTGCCCCCCCGCTGCTTGGCCGAGGCCAGAAACCGCACCAGCAAACCGATCCCGCTGGAGTCAATCATCGATACTTCAGCGAGGTTGAGAACCAGGCGAGTGTCTCCGGCGGCCAACGCTTCTTCCATGGTTTCGCGCAACCCGTCCACCGCCGGCCCCATTCTGAGGGGTCCCCGGAGCTGAACGATTTGCACTTCCGAACGCCTACGGACACTGATGTCCAAACTGTCCTCCACCAAAACCCGCAACAGCCGGGGGTGAATCGGATTGAGATGCCGAGCGTCCCAAGTTACGGGAACTACGGCTGTTTTGCAAGTCGAGCTCTCGGGAAGCTTCCAGTCACCAGGGCTTTCGTAGACAAAAGAAGATCGCCGAAAGGTAAATATTTCATCCAGAAGGGTTGAACTTTTTGACATAATCGTTGCCGCAAGGGAGGAGTAGAGAGGAGTCATGCGAATGGCAGCTGCCCGCAACGAAGCGGACCGATTTGCCGTAGTTGTCGTCACTACCGACGAGCGGGTGCGTCCCGAGGCCGAGACCCATCTCGCGGGTGAACATGAGCTTCTTGTGCTGCAGACCTGGGACGAACTGGCGGCGTTGCTCACCAAACGACCGAGCGCCAAAGCGCCTCTGGATGCCATCCTGCTCGACCTCGATACGGTGGGAGAGAGCAGCAAAGACGGAATCACCGCCCTGGGCGAACTGCGAGCTCTGGCGCCAGACCTGGTGCTGGTGGGGCTGACGCGATCCAATAGCCGGAATTTGCGCCTGCAGGCAGTTGCGGCCACGGTCGATGAATATTTCGTCGCGCCCATCAACTTCGAAGAAGTAGCTAGCGTTCTACGCCGTGCGCTGGAGAAGCGGGCGCTCGAGATCGAGTGCCGGCAGCAGCAAGCCGTTCAATCCGAACGAGAGTCATTTTGCGACCTGATCGGCGGCAGTGAACCTATGCGCCGCGTGTACGAAGCCATTAAGCGGGTCGCCGATAGTACGAGCACGGTTTTGATCCGGGGAGAGAGTGGAACCGGGAAGGAATTGGTGGCGCGGGCAATCGTGGCTATGGGGCCGCGGGCCGAGAAGCCTTTTATCAGCATCAACTGCGCGGCTCTGCCCGAGAATCTGATTGAGACCGAACTGTTCGGGCACGAAAAGGGGGCCTTTACCGATGCGCGCTCTGCCCGGGCCGGCCACATTGAATTGGCGCATACTGGAACCCTATTTCTAGATGAGATCGCAACGCTGGGTTTGGCCCTGCAGTCCAAGTTGCTGCGGGTGCTCGAAGACCGGTCCGTGACGCGGATCGGCGGCCAAAGCGCCAAGAAGATCGATTTTCGCCTGATCGCGGCGACCAACGAAGGCCTGGAAGAAATGGTTCGGGCCGGACGCTTCCGCGAGGACCTTTATTACCGCATCAATGTAGTGCCAATCGCCCTGCCCGCGCTACGTGACCGTGCCGGGGATATTCCGCTTCTGCTCGATCATTTCCTGCGCGCTTATTGCAGCGCCAATAACGTTCCGCTGAAGCGCCTGGAGCCGGAAGTGATTCAGATTCTGGAAGAGGATACCTGGCCGGGCAACGTGCGCGAGTTGCAGAACCTCGTGCAGCGCCTGGTGCTGATGGTGGACGGGCCGGTGGTGAAGGTCCAGCACCTTCCGCAGAGGCTGCTCTACAGCAGCACGGCCAGCCAGGAATCGATGCTGATTCCCGGGGCAGGGGTAAGTTTCGATGAGGAGATTGCAAAGATTGAAGTCGCCTATCTGACGGCGGCGCTGCGCCGCTCGGAGGGCAGCAAAATAGGGGCGGCGCGCCTGCTCCAGATCGACAAACAGAAAATGCACTACCTGTGCCGCAAATACCGTCTGGGGAAAGACTAAAAATTCATCGAAAATCGCGTGCTGATTAAATATTAATGCTCGATGGATTAATTATTAATCCTCGGCCGAGTCCACGGGATCGTTTGCCAATCCAACTCAAATCGAACCGGCTTTCTAAGTATCTGATAAATATGGGCCCCTTTGAGGCTGGAGGGAGCTGCCTGAGTTTGGCATTGCATCTGCTATACACAAAACCGAGGACGTAGCGAAACAAAATCAGCCGGGCGGAGAAAAATAAAATGTCGATTCAGAAGAAATCCTTGATCGGTAACATGACAGCGGCCAAGAAGGCCATCATTGCCACCAACGTTGCCTCCACCACCCCAGTCGTCTCCAGCGTCAGCCTGGCCAAGGGCACGTTGGCGAAGGGCACTCTGGCCAAGGGTACGTTGGCAAAAGGCACGCTAGCCAAGGGTACATTGGCAAAGGGCACGCTAGCCAAGGGCACTCTGGCGAAGGGCACGCTAGCTAAGGGTACGTTGGCAAAAGGAACTCTAGCGAAGGGCACGCTAGCCAAGGGTACGCTGGCAAAGGGAATTCGCTAAACCACCAAAGCAAGCAGGTGGACGGTGTAAGAAGGGCTCGCTCCGGGGGGAGGTCGAGCCCTTTTTCTTGGCTATAAGCTGAATCCACGCCGCTGACTGCCGACTTCCCCACTTCACCAGATTTTTCGCTGCAAAAACTCTCGGATTGTTTCCCAGACGAATCCTACCGCACTTTGCCTGCGAATCTCGACTTTCGCGTCCCCCGACATTCCAAAGCGCATTTTCCCATCAGAATTCGAAAGCAACACCGTGGCCACATAATACGCAGGCTGCGCGATGCCCTTGTACTTTTCTTCTGGTATCAGCCCACGAGGCATTTCAGATGAAGCAGGAGCGATAGAGTTCACCCGGCCCCGCACAGGCTGGAATACTGACCGCAGCAGCAACGAAACTGGAGCCCCCGCCCGCACGCGCTGGATACGGAACTCGGGCAGAAAGATTCGCGCCTGCAGAGTTGTCGAGTCATCGACTTCGGCCAACAACTCACCATCCTGAACAAAAGAACCTACGCGGTCCTTTAGGTTAGGAGTGACCACCACGCCTGAAATCGGACTCGCTACGCGTAACTCAGCAACCTGTTGAGAAAGGGAGCGGTAACGTCCGGTCCGGGATGCAAGCTCCGAACGCGCGCTTCCAATGTCCGTATAGCTAAGTTGCGCTTGTCGCGCGTTAGCGTCGGCCGCGCCAAGGCTGGCTTGGGCGTTCTGAGTTTCCGCCTCAAGTTCGCGGTTGGTCATGACAAATAAGGTAGAACCAGCCGTGACTGGCATGCCTTCCTCGGCAAGCACTTGCGTAATCTGCCCGGGAACCAAAGCACGAGTAACGGCGCGCTGCGCCGGTTCGAGGATGAAGCGCCCGCTCACGCTTTCGCGCCAGACCGGAGCAAAGACTGCGATCAGCAGAATCACCCCGGCGACCGGCTTGTAGGGCCGGTTCCACCAACTGCGAAGGATCTGCTGTTTATCCAGATAGAAATCTTTCATAAATCGCACAGAAGAGCGAAGACGCGCTTTCAAAATCAGCAAAGCCAGCAGGAAAGCCGGCAGGAAAGCCCACTGCGGGCTGAAACGCGAAAAAATGTTGTAGGCCAGGCGCACGACGGCGAACAGAACAACGTAACTGTACAAACCCGAAATCAACGCATAGCTGACGTATAACCACCGCCGTCTCGGACG
Source organism: uncultured Acidobacteriaceae bacterium (assembly GCA_963789875.1). Classification (GTDB taxonomy): domain Bacteria; phylum Acidobacteriota; class Terriglobia; order Terriglobales; family Acidobacteriaceae; genus Sulfotelmatobacter. The sequence goes on from CAWBMI010000006.1 coordinate 1,561,540, forward strand.
CAAGTATGGAACCTCAACACTCAGCTTGAACAGATTGCGCTTCGTCCAGCTGGAAAGAAATTCGGTTGAACTCTCCTTGATCGTGGGTATTCCGATCAGCTCACCAAAAAGGTAGTAGCCATCCAGCTTGATCAGCGGGTTCAAGTTCATGAGAACGACGGCGACGCCGGTGATCAGCATGATCTTGTACGCAAAGTCGTGCACCGGGCTGCCGGGTGGAGTTCCCCACCAGACTATGCTTGCCACTGAACAGAACATGAGCTCGGTCCAGATTCCGGCGATGATGGCAGCCACGCGCGGCCACTTGCCTCCGTAAACGTAGACTTCGCCGACATCGCAAAAGAATGCCGGAGAAAGATAAACCAGCATGAAGCCCATGCGATGCACCGCTCCGCCAAAGTGCTTGCAGGTAAGCCCGTGCGCGCACTCATGAAAAAAGCCGAGGCCGCAAAACAGCAGCCAGAATTCAGCGAGGTCGCCGGCACTTTTGTCGGTGAAAGTGTAATAGCGCAAGGTGTCGCGCCAAATCTCGCTCCAGCCGCCGATGAAGATGAGCACCATGATAGAGAACATGGCCAGGGTCAGCAGAGTGAACCATTTTGAGAAAACGAAGCGAAGGCGGTTGTGTAGACGGGTGAGATACCGGTCCGGATCCCAGGTGGAAAAAGTCATCAGCGAGAGATCGATTTTCTTGCTGGCACGGCGGCGGCGTTCGTCCGCTAGTTTTTGACTCGCGGTGGTCAGTTCGGCCGTGCGATACCAGATGCCGCCTTCCTCAAGCGATTCGGCGAACTCCCGCACTTCTTCCTCTCCGAATGCGATTCCGGTTTCTTGTTTGAAAAGGTCTACTACGTCGTGGTATGAACGTTCTCCGTTGAAGAGATTCACCAGCTTCCACTGCTCGGGATTAAACCTCATAACGAAGCTTCCGCCGGAAACCATGGCAACCATGGTGGGCACGCCGCCTTCAACCTGCTCGCGTGCGATCAGGTTGGGATGAACTTTTGGGAAGGATTTGCCGCGGCGCGCGGGAAGTTCCGGCAGCGCAACGTTGAGAACTTCGGCGAGATTCATTGCGGATTCCGCAGGCGGATGTTAGCGGTCATTCCCGGGCGCAAAGAAGGGGACGGTCCTTCCAATTCCGCGGTGATGTCGATGGTATCGCTGGCCGGGTCGACAACGGGGGCCACGAGCAGGACCCTGGCGGCGTGTTGCTCTCCCGGAGATGCGGAAGTTGTGACCACAAGCTCTGTGCCCCTGCGCACGTGGCCGAGATAAGATTCGGGAAGAGAAAATTTCACTCGTAAGGGCGCGACCGCCGATATCCAAAACAGGTGATCGTTCTTGGCGACCTGTTGACCGAGGCGCAGATAGCGTCGAGCTACAACGCCGTCGAACGGCGCGGTAATTCTGGTTTTTTCCAGTTCAAGCTCTAGCGAGCGCAGAGTCTCCTGCGCGTATTTCAGGTCTTCGCGCTGGCGCTGCACTTCAAACTCAGTGGCATCGTATTGATACTTGGCCTTCTCTTCTTCGGACTTGGCGATAACGTTTGCCGTCCACAATTGTTCGGCGCGATCGCGCTGGGCCAGCGCCACCTTCGCGCTGGCTTCCCAGTTTTTGAGGTCGGCGTCAGTGCTTCGCGCTTTAGCAGCGGCAGCATCTTTATCGGCAGTAAGTTGGCGATCGTCAAGGCGGGCAAGGAGTTGACCTTTTTTTACAGATGCTCCGGCCTCCACAAAAACTTCCGCGACTACGCCATCGCGCTGGGCCGCCAACTCGATTTGATTTTCCACAACGATCGGTCCGGAGGCGATGTAGTCAGCGACTGGAGTCTGAGGTTGGGTGGCGGCCTCAGCCGCTGGCTTGCTCGCAACGGCCGCATCGGCGGGAATCGCATTCGAGCTACACGCGAGCAACAACAAATTCACCGCAAGTATTGCCAGCAGCCCTAAGCTAAGAAATGAACTCCGCAAACTAGAACTCCGCATGAGGCCCCCGGATCGAACCGCAACTGCGAAAGACACCGCGCGCGTTAGTTTCACCATCCGAACCATGTCCATAACTTGGCCCAAAGCCACATGCCGAAGCCGCGAAACCACACATAGCCCGCGGGATGCCAGCCCACTGAAATCTTGCCGTGACCCTGCATCCCGGGACGAATCTTGCCCTCAGCATTCGAAACATTCACGCGCGCGACGAACACCTGCTGGTCCGACTCTACTTGGCTACGCGGGCTAACCACGGTCACGCTCCCGCGAAAAATCTGCAACGGATAACTCTCCAGCTTGAGCGATGCCGCCTCTCCGTCGCGAATCAGCGTGACATCTTCTTCCGGGACGCCGACGTCCACCAACACATCCGAGATTTGAATTATTTCCGCAAAAACATCACTGCGCTGCAGGCGTCGGCCTACGGAGTTCTGTATTTGTGGCGTGGTCACGATGCCATCGAAAGGAGCTCGCAGCGTAGTACGATCGAGGCGTTCGCCAGCGCGCGCGAGTTCGGCCTGGAGGTATTCGACTTTTGTGCGTTCGTTCCCAGCGAGCGTTCCGTCATTCGCGGCGAGAGCGCGATTCATCGTGGTCCGCGCCTCGTCGTATTTAGCCTGAGCCGCTGCCAGGTCGGCTCGGTAGTTCCAGACTTCAAGGTCCGCCAGCACCGTGCCCTTCCGAACATGATCGCCTTCCTTGACGTAAACGTTCTTCACCACTCCATCGACTCCAGCCTCGATCTGGGCCGAGCGAGCCGATGCTACGGTCGCGTCACCGATTACCCGCATGGGGAGTGGACAAAAAATCAGAAAAAGTCCGGCGGCAATAGCCAGCGCGATCATCGACCAGCGCCGGCGTTTCTCCATTGCCAGGAAGCGCTTTTTTCTTTGCAGCAACGGTTCTAGAAGATTAATAAACGGAACTTCCCGGTAAAGCGAAGCGTTGCGCAGTGCAACGGTAGCCTGCCCCGCCAGGACCTTGATCATCTCCAGATGCGCCACGCTAAGAAAATCCGGGTCGCTGCTTTCAAACGACAGGACACCGAGGCGTCCCTGATCATCGATGAGCGGCATCACGTAAAACGCGCGCATCCCCGAAGCCGCAAAGTACGCGGCAAACTTGGCCTGGGTTTCGTGGCGTGGATCATTAATCTTGTCGCCGCGCTGCGTGATGTGGATTTCCTGGTTCGAGATCGACGCCCACTCCAGCATTTCCTTCAAGGCAGAGATGGCCGGATCGGCATGATTGATCTGCGTCATGCCCGAGACGGCTTTCAATTGCAGCGCACCGCGCTGCTCGAGAGCGATGGCGGCGCGTTCAAAAGCGATGATGGCCTGAGTATGATTCACCACCGCTTGTAGAACTCGATCCAGATTAAGGGTGGAAGTAATCTCGGCGCTGACTTGCACCAGCGTTTGCAGAATCTCGACCTTGCGCTCCGCGAGCAGGAGGCTGGCATTGTGCAGAGCGTTGCTGGCGGTCTCGCAGATATTGGCGAGTAGAAACTGGTCGTCGTCGTCGAAGGGCGCGCCGTCCAGCCGATTGACTGCTTCGATTACACCTACCAGGCTCTCGTGTTCCATCAGCGGAGCGGCAACTAGTGAAAAAATTGGCGCATCAGCATTCGCCGAGTTGCGTTTCCGTAGACGCTCATCGCCGGCATCATCGATCAATACGGGTTCGCCGTTGTCCGAGATGTCTCCGGCAACACCTTCGCCGGGTTTTTGCACTTGGCCAATGGCAACCGTAGGGTCGAAACCCTCGGACCGCATCAGTTCGAGCGCGTCGTTGTTGACCATCCACAGGTTGACCGCCTGAACGCCCATCACCTCCTGAAATTTCTTGGCGATGATGCCGAGCAACTCATCCATCTCCAGGGTTGAGTTGAAGACCTTTTCCAAGTCGTACATCTGGGTGACGCGGCTGATAGAATGCAAACTTGCGTTGCGTTCGGTTTCATACGATTGAGCCGCGGCCAGCGCGGGTGCAGCGAGGTCAGCAACCTGCTGAAGCGCTTCCAGGATCGCCTCGGGAAACGCCTGTTCGTAGCTCACCAGTTCAATGGCGCCGAAGAGAACCTCATCCACAAAGAGAGGAACGTAAGCGAGAGCGGTAACTGTCCGGCGGATATCGAGGTGAGCGTAGTCTTCTCGCTGTAGCTGGGGGCCCTCGAAGACCATTAAAATCTTGTTTTCCGCCACACCGCCGAGAGTGCCAGCAGTGAATTCGAGCGGGCCACCCACCTTCACGTCCCCGGCGATCGCCTTCCGGGTCCAGGCCGGATTATCCAGGTCGTCGATCATGTACACCACGACCGCGATCCCGGGCAGAAGTTGCGCCACCTGCTCAGCCGTTACCTGGGCGCGGGGACGCACTTCGGCTCGCGCCAACAAGGCCGCGGCAAATTCGGCCACGGGAAGGGTGAATTCGGACCTTTGAGTCGCCATGAACGGCGTTCCGATAATGCAACTTCGTCGCGACGCAGATCGCCCGCGCCAGGGGAGATTGCCCGTTACCTGCGGGCGATTCGGCATCTTAAGCTGCTGGTGAAAGCGGGTCAACTTTTATTTGAAGCGGCGCAGAAGGCAGTCTGTGCCAAAGCGGTCTGCGGCCTACGACTGCGGCACTATTCCCTAGAAAGAGCGGGCGCCGCTCATTTACCATTGGCGACATAGACCGAAAGGTGCGAGATGGGCGCGACCACCCAACCCAATCTGGAGAATGAGCTCGCGCAAGGTGAGAAAGCAGCGGGCGCTTGCGTGTTTGTATTGTTCGGCGCGGGTGGGGATTTGACCAAGCGTAAACTGGCGCCTGCGCTCTTCAATTTGGGCAAGGCAAAGCTGCTGCCTGAGAACTTCGCTGTGATCGGGGTTTCGGTCAACGAGTTAAGCCTGGAAGATTTTCGGAGCCAGGTTACTAGTTTCCTCCCTGACGGAACTGACTCTGCAACGGCCTTGGAGTGGTTCCGGAAGCGCCTGTTCTACGAGCGCGGCGACTTTGCGGATCCAAATACGTTTACCAAACTCCGCGACCGGCTTGCCGCGATAGACAGCGAGTTGAACACCGAGGGCAACTATCTTTTTTATCTGGCGACGGCACCCAAGTTTTTTTCGCAGATCGTGCAGCAGTTAGGAGCAGCAGGGCTTTCGCGGCAAGAGAATGGACGCTGGCGGCGGGTGGTCATCGAAAAACCATTTGGACAGGACCTCGATTCGGCTCAGGCGTTGAACCGCGATATCAAAAGCGTATTGCAGGAAGATCAGATCTATCGCATTGATCATTACCTGGGTAAAGAGACGGTGCAGAACATCATGGTCTTCCGCTTCGACAATGCCATCTTCGAGCCCATCTGGAACCGGCGCTACATCGATCATGTGCAGATCACCAACGCTGAAACGGTGGGCGTGGAGCAGCGCGGTGGATATTTCGACACGGCAGGCACGTTACGCGACATGGTTCCCAACCACGTGATGCAACTGCTGAGCTTGACCACGATGGAATCGCCCGTATCGTTTCAGGCGGACGCCGTACGTAACGAGCAGGCTAAAGTTTTGCACTCGGTTCAGCCGCTAAAATCGGACGACGTTTTGCAGAACTGCGTGCGCGGCCAATACGGCGCCGGAGTACTTGGCGAAGAACAAGTCGCAGGATATCGCACGGAGCCGGGTGTCGCCGCAGAATCGCGGACGGAGACATTCGTGGCCCTGAAGCTGAACATCGATAATTGGCGTTGGGCTGGAGTGCCTTTCTATCTGCGTACCGGGAAGCGCATGGCGCGGCGCCACACCGAGATTGCCATCCAATTCAAACGCATGCCGTTCGAATTGTTTCGCAATGCGCCTTTTCGCACCCTGCACACCAACACCCTGGTCATCCAGATCCAGCCCGTGGAAGGAATTTCGCTGAGCTTCGGGGCCAAGATTCCGGGGCCTCTACTGCGGGTGGGATCGGTCGACATGAGTTTTGAATATTCCAAATACTTCGGGGCCGACGCCTACACCGGTTACGAAGTATTGTTGTATGACTGCATGATCGGAGACGCGACTTTGTTTCAGCGCGCCGACATGGTGGAAGCGGGCTGGAGAGTAGTCGATCCGGTGTTGGACGTTTGGCGGGCCTTGCCGCCGCGCAAGTTTCCAAATTATGCGTCGGGAAGTTGGGGTCCGGTGGAAGCCGATCAACTGTTGCAACTTGGCGGACGACAGTGGAGGAGAATCGAACCATGATTCTTACTAAACGATGATTCTTGTGGGAGAGATCGGAGCCACGCGCGTCCGGCTGGCCGCTTTCGAAACCGAAGGCAGCCGGCTGCAATGCGCCGTGGAAAAGAATTACGTAAGCCTGCAGCACGATGGGTTAGCGGGCATTCTAGCCGACTTCGTAAAAACTGGAGGCATTCCCGTACACAGCGCTTGCCTCGGCGTCGCGGGTCCGGTGCGCGCGGGACGAAGCAAGATTTCCAACCTGCCCTGGGTGATCGATGCGCGAGAGGTGGCGAAGCAACTCAGATTGAATTCGGTTGGACTACTGAACGATCTCGAGGCTTTCGCTTACGGGATCGATGGTCTGGACTCGAAAGACTTCATCACGCTGAGTGAAGGATCGGAAGATGCCGAGGGCAACCGTGCCGTCATCTCGGCCAAAACTGGCCTTGGCGTGGCCGGCATGTATTGGGATGGCTTTCGGCATCATCCTTTCGCCTGCGAAGGCGGGCACGCCGACTTGGCGCCGCGAAACGACATAGAAATGGAATTACTCTCCTACCTGCAGAAGAAATACGGCCGCATTAGTTGCGAGCGAGTTCTTTCCGGCCCAGGAATCAAGAACATCTACGACTTTCTGCGTGACACACATAAAGCCGAAGAGCCGGAGTGGCTGCACACGCAAATAGACTCCGCACCCGATCCGCCGGCCCTGATCTCGCAAATGGCATTGGAGGGGAAAGCCGCTATCTGTGATCAGGCTTTGTCGATCTTCGTCAGTGTATTCGGAGCACAGACTGGAAACTGTGCCCTGAACTTTATGTCCACTGGAGGAATTTTCATCGGAGGCAGCATTGCCGCCAAGATCGTGCCCAAGATGAAGGACCCCGTGTTCCTGGAGTCGTTCTTGGACAAGGGGCGCATGGAAACGATTCTCAAGAACATGCCGGTCAAGATCGTCGTAAATGACGACGCGGGCTTGATCGGAGCCGCCCGTTACACTCTCATCCAGAAAGCATTTCACAAAGAGACTCGAACTGCGGAGTAGCGTGTCAACCCACTCTCTCTCGGCTGAGCCGACACACTCCCGCTGGAACCGCGCACTTGCTCCGCGGTTGACAATCGCACCCGGCGACACAGTGCGTTTTGAATGCGTCGATTCGAGTGGCGCGCAGGTGCGACCAGGAATGACGCTGGCCGATTTTCTAAAGATTGATCGCGACCGCATTCACGCGCTGACCGGTCCTATATTCGTAGACGGCTCCGCACCCGGGGACGTTCTCCAAGTGGATGTGCTGGAAGTTGCGCACCAAGGCTGGGGCTGGTCGAGCGTGATCAGCGGCCTCGGCTTGCTCAAAGATCGTTTTCGCGAGGCTTTCTTGTTTCACTGGAAACTCGACGGCGAAGTCAGCCGCTCACTCGCGCCGGCAGTCGTTCCGCTGAGGCCATTTTGCGGCGTTATGGGAGTTGCTTCCGCCGAAGGAGGCGAATTCCGAACGCGCCCTCCAGGAATTTTCGGCGGAAACATAGACGTGCGAGAACTTTGTACTGGAGCCACGCTTTATCTGCCCGTGTTCAATGCGGGCGCGTTGTTTTCGGCGGGCGATCCGCACGCCGCGCAGGGCGACGGCGAGGTCTGCCTCAACGGAATCGAATGTCCCGCCGACGTGACTCTGCGATTTCACATTCATAATCAGAAGCCGCTTGCCGGGCCGATGATCGAGTCTCACGGCTCGCAGGCTAAAGACGCCGAGGCGTGGATCATAGTGGAATCCGCACTAGACGCAATCGCCGCAGGCCGTGCGGCAACTTCTCGCATGATCGATTTCCTGATGGAGCGATGGGGATTCTCCGACGTCCACGCCTACCTGCTGTGCAGCGTGGCCATGAATTTGCGCTTGAGCCAGGTAGTGAACGAGCCGATGTATACAGTCAGCGCTGCGATGCCCAAGGGTGTGCTTCCGGGTCGAAGGATGTTCTAGCCTTGCTGATTAACAATCCCGAGATCGTAGCCGAGTTGCAGTCCCTTAATCCGGGAAACCGCCCCTGTATGGCCCATGTGGTCTCACAGCCGGCAGTGTCCAAGTATCTAGGGTTCTTAAATCATGCGCGGTCATTTTGTCCTTGAAATCTGTGTCGAGTCGGTGGAGCACGCCGTGGCGGCCGAGCGCAGAGGCGCGAACCGCATCGAACTCTGCAGCGACTTATCGTCGGGAGGAATTACGCCCAGCGTGGGATTGATGCAGACCGCTCGCCGTCACCTGACCCTGCCGATCCACATCTTGATTCGTCCTCGCGCCGGCAATTTCCTTTATTCCAAGCTTGAAATTGAGAGTATGAGGGACGACATCGAGGCGGCCAAGAAGATCGGAGTGGACGGCCTGGTTCTGGGCATTCTCGACGAAAATAATCGCGTTGATGTAGAAAACACGAAAATGCTGGTGGACTCGGCGCGTCCTTTGCCCGTCACCTTTCATCGCGCGTTCGATCAGGCAAAGAATCGACTTGCGGCGTTGGAAGATGTGATTCGAACGGGCGCTTTACGCATCCTGACTTCGGGAGGCAAGGCACGTGCCACGGATGCGCTGTTGATTTTGAGCAGACTGGTGCAGGCAGCGCGGGGTCGCATTCGAATCATGCCGTGTGGCGGCATCAACTCCAGCAATGTTGTGAGTATTGTTCGCGCCACCGCCGCCCGAGAGATTCATACCTCAGTGGGAATGTCCCGTCTTCGGTCCGACTCCAGCCGCGGTCTCGACTCTTTTGAAAAGAAGGTTGGAAAGCTGGCGCACCAACTTAACGATCTCTCCAAAGAGATTTGATATTAATCCGGAGAGACATTTGTGACGAAACAAGCACGCGATGTATCGATTTCCCTATAAATGCCGGCCGGACTAGCCATGGCCTTCCAAATCTCCGCGGACTTCTTTTGTCCTCAGGCGGCCTCGCTTGCCACCGCAAATGTTTCTTTGCCAGCTGGATTGTGCCAACCACCTTGTGGGCTCACGCGGTCGACTTCCTCGGGACCCCAGCTGTTGGGCGCGTATTGATAGATTGGTGTTTTATTTTTCAATACCGGTTCCACGATGCGCCATGCTTCTTCGACGTAGTCTTCGCGGGCGAACAGAGTGCTATCTCCGGCCATCGCCGCGCCCAGCACACGCTCATAAGCATCCATCTCGTCCGCGAGAGGAGAGTGAGTGGCAACCATTTCGCCGGTTTGCAGCGAGAGTCCTTGTGCTCCCGGAGCCAGCGACATCATTCCCATCGCGATCGTCACTTCCGGACTCAACCGCAGCCGCAAATGATTTTCGACCAGAATGCTGTCTGGAAGAATCGAAGGAGGCTTGCGAAATTTGCCGAACACTTCAGTAGAGGTGGTCGGCAAACACTTGCCGGCGCGGATGTAGAAAGGAACTCCCTTCCAGCGCCACGAATTGACCTCCACTTTCAGGGCCGCGAAAGTTTCTGTTTGGGAGTCTTTGGCAACTCCGTTTTCCTCCCGATAGCCTCGGAACTGGCCGCGCACCAGGTTCTTCCCCTCGATGGGCGGCATCGCCTTCAGCACTTTCACTTTCTCGTCGCGAATCGACTCGCTATCAAAGCCGGCTGGTGGCTCCATCGCCAGGTTCGACAGCACCTGAAATAAATGATTCTGCACCACGTCGCGGATGGCTCCGGTCTGATCGTAAAAAGCGCCCCGGCCCTGTATTCCGAAATCCTCCGCCATGGTTATTTCGACACTCTCGATGTAGTTCCTGTTCCAAAAGGCCTCTACGAAGGTGTTGGCGAAGCGGAAGGCAAGCAGATTGTTGACGGCCAACTTGCCGAGATAGTGGTCGATGCGAAAGACATCGGCTTCATCGAAAACACTAAGCAGAACCCGGTTGAGCTTCTGCGCCGAGGCAAGATCGTGTCCGAAAGGTTTTTCAACGATTACCCCGCCACCTCGGGCGCAGGTCGATTTCTCGAGCTGCTCGACAACGGTTTCGAAGAGAACGGGAGGTATCGCCAGATAGTGCGCCGGATGTTCCGCATCTCTTAGCTCTTTGCGCACAGCGGCGAAGGTGGCAGGGTCTTGGTAATCGCCGTCGACGTATCGCAGAAGACCGACCAACTTGTCGAAGGCCGCGGGGTCGATGCCGCCATGTTTCTCCAGGCTGTCGTGGGCGCGGGCGCGCAGCTGATCGAGGTTCCATCCGGCTTTGGCTACGCCGACGACCGGGACATTCAGATGGCCTCGCTTCACCATTGCCTGCAGCGCCGGAAAAATCTTTTTGTACGCCAAGTCGCCGGTCGCTCCGAAAAAAACGAGCGCGTCCGAGTGGGAATTCGTCATTAATGTCTCCTTAAGGCTCAGGTTTTCTTGACAGTGTTTCCAAACGCCAGCCGAATTCAGAGGGCATCGGTGATGCAGACGCCGCACCCTGTTGGCACCCATTCTTCCCAGTCGATCGTTCCAATTGCATGAGTTTTGCCTTCCTACGATTGGGACTCTCTCATCTGGCGATAGCGGTGAATCAAAGTGTTAGTCGAGCTGTCGTGATTGAGCGCGGGCTCGGGATTGTTTTCGAGTTCTGGGATGATTCGCTGCGCAAGAACTTTGCCAAGCTCGACGCCCCACTGGTCGAAGGAATCAATATTCCACAGAACTCCTTGCGTGAAGACGGCGTGCTCGTAGAGAGCAACCAGTTTGCCAAGGACTTCGGGCGTGAGACGCTCGGCCAGAATCGTGTTCGATGGACGGTTGCCTTCAAACACCCGATGCGGCACCAGCCAATCTGGCGTGCCTTCAGCCTTCACTTGCTCGGGCGTCTTGCCAAAGGCGAGAGCTTCGGCCTGCGCGAAAACGTTGGCCAGTAAAATGTCGTGATGGCGGCCGAGTTCATTCAGCGGTTTGGCGAAGGCGATGAAGTCGCACGGAATCAGGCGCGTGCCCTGATGGATCAGCTGATAAAAAGAGTGCTGGCCGTTGGTTCCCGGCTCGCCCCAGTAGATGGGGGCGGTATCGCGCGCCACCGGCTTGCCCGCGAGCGTGACATGCTTCCCATTGCTCTCCATCGTCAACTGCTGGAGATAGGCAGGAAAGCGCTTGAGGTATTGCTCGTAGGGCAGAACGGCGACGGTTTGGGCTCCAAAGAAATCGTTGTACCAAATACCAAGAAGGCCCATTAGAACAGGCAGGTTGGCTTCGAAGGGCGCAGTTCGAAAATGTTCATCCATCTGGTGAAAGCCATCGAGCATGGCGCGGAAATTGTCGGGACCGATGGCGACCGTGGTTGAGAGTCCGATCGCCGAATCCATTGAGTAGCGCCCGCCGACCCAGTCCCAGAATTCGAACATGTTGGCGGTATCGATACCGAACCTTGCCACCTCGGCTGCGTTGGTGGAAACCGCGACAAAATGCTTGGCGATAGAACTCTCGTCGCCTCCCAATCCCGCGAGTAACCACTTACGAGCCGAGTGGGCGTTGGTCATGGTCTCGAGGGTAGTGAAAGTCTTTGAAGATACTATGAAGAGGGATTCCGAGGGATCGAGATCTCTGACCGCTTCCGCGAAATCGGTGCCATCGACGTTCGAAACGAAACGGAAGTTCATGGAGCGCTCGCTGTAACGCCGAAGCGCTTCATAAGCCATTACCGGCCCGAGATCGGAGCCGCCGATGCCGATGTTTACAACATTTCGAATGCGCTTCCCCGTGTGGCCTTGCCATGCGCCACTGCGCACGCGGTCGGAAAACGCAGCCATCTTGTCCAGCACGGCATGGACCTCGGGAACAACATTTTTTCCGTCGACGAGAATGGACGAACCCTTCGGAGCACGCAGGGCTACATGCAAGACTGCGCGGTTCTCGGTGATGTTGATCTTTTCGCCGCTGAACATAGCATCGATTCTTCCACGCAGGCCGGACTCTTCTGCAAGCTGAAGAAGCAACCTGAGAGTTTCATCGGTGACTCGGTTCTTGGAATAGTCCAAATACAGCCCCACCGATTCCAACGCCAAACGTTGGCCGCGCTTCGGATCGTCGGCAAAGAGCTCGCGCAAATGCATCTTAGAAACGGTTTTGTAGTGGGTTGCGAGCGCCTTCCATGCTGAGGCGTTGACCCGCTTTTTTGCCAATTGTACTTGAGTTGCCATGCTCATCCTCCCTTTTTCGAAGAGCTATCGGCCACCAACTTGGCCGGGCGTTCTAGTAAGAATGTATCCCACGGGTTAGATTCCCCAGATAGGCTTTTGTTCCCCTTAAATATCACTCAGATTTAGCGTGGTTGTCTCCTTTTCTAAGTTGTGGCATACGGTTCGCTTTTGGGCTTCGAGTTGGACTCCGCTCAGCCGGACCTGAAACCTGGTTCCCGCGAGGGATGAAGCCCATGCGAAGTGGTTTGGAGTAAAGCGTTAGGCGAGATATATTTTGCGATAGACAAGTTGTCTGCGGCACAATTGGCGGATGACAAACTGCCGTACTCTGAAGGAGCCAAAGTGAACGATCCCATCGGAGCGTCGGTGACTGGCGCCAAACCCGGACGCACAACTCGGGCCGTGGTGGTGCCGCGCGCAGAGCGTGCTACGTGGGAGCAGAGTGAAGGCATTCCTTTGCCCCTCGGCGTCACTTGGATCGAGGAGGAACAGGCGTTCAACTTCGCAGTGCACGCCGAGCCAGCCGACAGCGTCACGCTTTTGTTTTACTCTTCGGGCGATCTGGTCAACCCAATGCTGGAGTATCGTTTCGACTTTCTCCGTAACAAGTCAGGACGGGTTTGGCACTGCCGTATCCCCGCCAGCGAGATCAGCGGTTGTAATTATTACGGATATTCGGTGTCGGGGCAGGGTGTTCCCTACATACACAGCTTTGACTCGCAGAAGGTTTTGCTCGATCCCTATGCGCGGGCCGTCTTTTTTCCTCCCGCTTTCGATCGCCAATTGGCCATGCATGAAGGATCGAATGCCGGCCACGCGCCACTGGGCGTGCTCACAGCTCACCGTCATTTCTTCGATTGGCACGGCGACGCGTCACCGCACCACGAATCGGACGCGGTGATTTATGAACTTCATGTGAGGGGCTTCACCAAAAGTGCCAACTCGGGAGTCGATGGCTCGCGTGCGGGGACCTACGCAGGTTTAGTGGAAAAAATTCCATACTTGAAGGATCTCGGGATTACGGTGGTTGAGTTGATGCCGGTTTTCCAGCGCGATCCACAGGAAGGCGATTATTGGGGATACATGCCCCTGAACTTCTTCGCGCCTAACGCCCAATACGCTAGTGCTCGCGATGACGATGAGCAGCATATTGAATTCAAGAACATGGTGAAGGCATTTCACGAAGCGGACCTTGCCGTCGTCCTTGACGTCGTTTACAACCACACCTCCGAGGGTGACCACAAGGGACCGATCTATAGCTACAAGGGTTTCGACGTTGCCGGTTACTACATGCTGACGGGCGACCCGGCAAGTCCCTATGCAAATTATTCCGGCGCGGGCAACACTTTGAATTTCGGCCAGGCACATGTTCGCCAGATGGTGATGGACAGTCTGCGGTACTGGAAGCAAGAAATGCACGTCGATGGCTTTCGCTTCGATCTCGCGTCGGTTTTCAGTCGCAATACGGATGGCTCCCTGAACTGGGTTGATGCTCCCATCTTCAGCCAAATTGCCGCCGACCCGGAATTGGGGAAGTTACGGTTGATCGCAGAGCCATGGGATACCGGCGCATACCAGCTCGGCCGCAGCTTTCCGGGCATAACGTGGCTGCAATGGAACGGGCGCTTTCGCGATGATCTTCGCCGTTTTGTGAAAGGCGACGCGGGAATGGTTCCCGACCTGATGCGCCGTATCTACGGCAGCGATGATTTTTTCCCCGACAGCCGCGCCGACGCCTATCACGCCTATCAGAGCGTGAACTATGTAAATTCGCACGACGGCTTTACGCTGTACGATCTTGTCGCCTACAACCAGAAGCGCAACTGGGCGAACGGCCTCAACAATCAGGATGGAACCGACGACAACTACAGTTGGAACTGTGGGCATGAAGGCGACGACGGGGTGTCCGCTGAAGTAATGGCCCTCCGACGCCAGCAGGTGAAAAACTTCTGTTGTTTGCTGATGCTATCGAACGGAACTCCAATGTTTCGTGCGGGAGATGAATTCCTCAACACACAGTTTGGCAACAATAATCCCTACAACCAGGACAATCCAACCGGGTGGCTGGACTGGAGCCAGCTTAGAGCAAATCAGGACATGTTTCGCTTCTTCAAGAGCATGATCGCGTTTCGAAACAATCATCCGTCCATTAGCCGCAGCCGGTTCTGGCGGGAAGACGTGGCTTGGTATGGAAGCGGTGCAATGGCCGACTTGTCCCACGACTCCCGCAGTCTGGCATTTTGTTTGCACGGTGCTTCACAGGACGACGATGATCTCTACGTGATGGTCAATGCCTACTGGGAGAAACTCGAGTTCGAAGTTCAAGAAGGAACGGCACAGGAGTGGTGGCGGATCGTGGACACCGCAGTACCAAGCCCCGGAGATTTCTCGGGAGGTGGTGTTGCTCTCGGATCGGCAAGCTACGTCGTTGCTCCGAGATCGGTTGTTGTTTTAGTTCGAGAGAAGAATTAAAGGCCGAACTGCACACTCGGTCGGGGAGTTTGAGGCTGACATCGCGGCGAATGAACCGGTCTTGAAGTCGCTGGTGCCCAACGGCGACCAGCATTGCTTCTCCTATCCTTTCTTGCGCGAAGACGATGCTCCCGACCAGTACCAAGCCGTCCATCAGATTTGCAGGCCTCTCAGGACTTCTGGCTGACAGTGACAATTAGCTGTCACATGACAAGGCGCGGCTCACTAAGAATCGGATTGTGTTAGCTGGGACAAAATGGCGTATCGCACTGGATGCGTAACGCGTGATAAATGTCTCCCGGCTCACACAGATGGGATTCTTGTCGCTGGACTTGTAAACCTTTTTTACTCACAGCCCGATGGGTCAGTCCTTATCCTCTTCCCGCCGTTGGCCCGAAAAATGCTAATACGGAGCGAGAGCTCGTGTGAATTTGACTGCACCAAACGGGGACCATAGCGCCATGCCCACACTGACCGCCGCACTGCACGGATCGAACGTTCTGCCGTTCAATGAGTTGCGCTCGCAAATTGCTCGGGAACAAAGCCTAAAACGTCACAAGGAGTTCAACGCCGTTGTGTCACGCGCCTTGCCAAAATTTCTGCGAATGGCGAGGCGTAACCTACGAAATCGCGAGGACGCTGAGGATGCGGTGCAAGACGCAATGTTGTCGGCCTTCCAACACATAGAACAGTTCGACGGGCGCGCCCAGTTGTCGACGTGGCTCATGACAATCGTGGTTAACTCCGTGCGAATGCAGATACGGCGGCGCATTCGACACAGGGCGGTGTCACTTGACGAGAATCCAGGGGACGGCCTAGCGACCGCTTCGGAGTTGCTTGTAGATCCGCGGCCTAGCCCGGAGCAGACTCTTGCGCGGCGCGAGTTGAGCGACCTTATCCGCAAGACGACACGCAGCCTTCCGCCATATCAACAAAGCGCTCTAAAGCTGCGCGTGCGCGATGATCTCAGTATAGGAAAGGCCGCAGCGGCGCTCGGCGTGCCGCAAGGAACGGTGAAGGCACAACTCTCCCGCGGCCGGGCCGAACTCCGGCGGCGGCTAAAACATGCGATAGGCCCGCGACGAAAACAAACTACGGGACGCGCCGCTCCACAGATGAACTCAGCATGTCCGGCGGCATAGCCGGCCCTACCGGAGAACATCGATGCGGCCCATGGGATGAGGGTGAGGTCGATCCTCTGCTGACCCAGCCTAGAGCTCGGACACGCTGAGAACGGCGGTCATTTTGTGCTCCTGCCCCGGAGCTAGATCGATTGCGGCGCCCAGAATGTTGCTCGCCTCGACACAGAGAAACTGTTCCCACTCACCGTCGCCCAGGTCGCGCAGAGCCACGGCTCCCTCCCGATATGGATTCCAAACGACGGTGCTCAGCGAATTCGTTTTCCGCAGCCGAATGCGACGGCACATTTGCTCGTCTAAGAGGTCAACGTCGCTCGCGCTTTTCAGATAGGCATTGTCGGTCGGGGCGGCGATGGTCGCGTCACCCTGCTGCATCTCTTCCAGGTTCGACTTCGTATTATCCAGAAAGCGAACGGAATTCAAGCCCTGCACACGAACGCTTCCGACATCCGCAACGCGATTGTAAGTGTGCAAAGCCTCCTCGAAGCGTAGAGGTGTTGTCCCTGTGTTCACGCAAGTAAGTTCCAGACTCAGCTCAGGACCGAACACGACCCGATGCAACAGGCGAAAGTCTCCGGCCCACCAGCGCCGCGTTTGTTCGTCGCTGTCGGTATACATGCTCACGGCGACTCCGCCATCGTTTTCAGCAATCGACTCCAGTCGCCACGTCTTGGTGCGCACGACCCCGTGCGCAGGAGCGTTGGGATCATCCGCTTTTCCGCGGAACCAGGGAAAGCAGATCGGGATGCCGCCGCGGATCGCCTGACCTTCCTGCCAACGCGACTTCGAGCTCAGAAAGAGCACTTCCCCGTAACCTGCTGGCTTCCAGGAAATCACTTGCGCGCCATGGAAATACATTTCGCCATTGGCCTTGGGCCCAGTGACCTGCACTCGCGGCAGGGCGCTATTGCCTTCGCCCACCGTGGCGACCCCGGGAATTCCGAATCGACGGTCAAGTTCAGCTACTTCCGAGATTGCGGCCATGAACCAGGAAGTCCTTCTCAACAAGAACGCACCAAGCTATCTTAACCTCTCGCTGAACGCTCTAGAGCGTTTGAGACTGAAGAAGGTCCGGTCAGGCAGTTGACCCACTCCCATTCCGCCTGCCAATTTCTACGGCACTCACCACCGCATTGGAATTCCACCATTGCCCCGCAGCACTGGGGCACGTCTCGCGTAGGTCTGCGACCTCTCTGAAGGCGTTGCAAGTGCAAGGCCAAGCAGCGAAAGCTGCTTCCTTGCGAAATTTCCGTCGCGCGCATCTTTGGTATCGCGGTTGCATCCTATATCTACTGAATCCGCCTGCTGTACGAGCCCAAATGGATACGTAACCGCTGCCAGAAATAACCAATTCAACGGTAGGAGCAAGTCATGTGCAGAGTGTCGGTGATGGTTATTTGTTTACTGGTATGTTCGGCATTTTGCCAGTCCACATCGAAGTATCAAGTCGCGACGATAATGGACGTTAAAACCCATCAGACTGCCGGCGTCAATGACTCTGGTGTCACCAGCTATGACGTTTCCCTGAAGGTCGGCGACACCATTTATCTCGTGCTGTACACGCCTCCGCTCGGCATGAACACGGTGAAATATGCTGCCGGGCGCGAAATGCTGGTGCGGGTAGGAAAAAAGACAATTACCTACAGCGATATGCTGGGTCAGTCGCTGGAGGTGCCGATCATTAGCCAAAAGCCGGCGTCGGATGCCAAGCGATCCAAATGAAACCGGCAATCGGACTTTGGAAGCCACCGTCGCCCGTCATTTGCCAATCTCTTGTCATGTGTTGCTTTGGAAGTCATATCGCATTGTTTAAGCTGAGAGGAAACTGCCAGCATGAGTGAAGCACTTCCGAAGGTCTATATGGCACGGCATGGCAACACCGCTTGGACTTTCACCGGCCAGCACACCGGTCTCACCGACCTGCCATTGACTTCGGATGGCGAGCGCAACGCCAAGCGGCTGGGCGAACGCTTGCGAGGCATGAAGTTTGCCAAGGTATTTACCAGCCCCCTGCAGCGCGCGGCTCGAACCTGCCAGCTTTCTGGCTTTGGAGCCGGAGCCGAAATCGATCCCGACCTCGTCGAATGGAATTACGGCAAGTATGAAGGGCTCGCCACCGCCGAAATCCTTCGAGAGCGCCCCGGCTGGGACTTGTTTCGCGACGGCTGTCCTGGAGGCGAATCGCCGGAGCAGATCGGCCTGAGGGCGGACCGTGTGGTCAACCGTATTCGCGCTGCCAGCGGCGACGTCTTACTCTTTTCCAGCGGACATTTCATTCGTGTTCTGACTGCCCGTTGGCTTGGGCTTGGAGCCGGAATCGGAGGCAAGTATTTTCTGCTGAGCCCGGCGAGCCTGAGCGCGCCGAGCTACGAACACAATCTCTCCCGGCCTGTGATCGCGCTTTGGAATGACGATCATCACGTAGGCACTTGAGCCAGATGACAGTTCAGAAGAAACGCATTTACCGACTGTTAACGTCCAGATTCTTAACTCACACTACTATGATTGACTACGAGGATTGACTGCGAGGATTTCTAAATGAGTACTCGAAGTGCACTTCGCCCCGACCCCGCGAAAGTAGTTTCCTTGGCGTCGAAAACGCCTGACACTCTAGATGCTCTTAGGCGTTACATGCCTGACCCCATCCCGCTGGCCGGATCGGAAGACGCACTGTATGAGAGACATTTGGTCTTTGACCGGGCTATCGACCCGAGAGTAGCGAGCGCCCGCGAACGCTTTGAGGCATTCTCGTCTTCGGTGCGTGACGTTCTGGCTTCACGCTGGGTGCTCACGAAGAGTACCTATGAGCAACAGAACGCCAAGCGTATCTATTACCTTTCCATGGAATTTCTCATCGGCCGCAACTTGGCCAACAATATGACCAATCTCTTACTCGATCCTGTGGTAACGCAAGCGGTGAAAGAAAAAGGAATCGATTGGTTGGATTTGATCGAGCAGGAACCGGATGCGGGCCTCGGCAACGGCGGCCTGGGCCGGCTCGCGGCGTGCTTCCTTGACTCGATGGCGACCATGCAGTTGCCCGCCACCGGTTACGGCCTCCGTTACGAGTACGGCATGTTTCGGCAGTCGTTCGTGAATGGATGGCAGCGCGAAGACCCGGACAACTGGCTACGTGATGGCGATCCCTGGGAGATCTGCCGCGCCCACGAAAAAGTAGAAATCAAGCTCAACGCCACCTTTAAACTGCGCGACGGACATTATGAGGTCATTCGGAATCGTCCCTCAACCCTGTTCGGAATACCCTTTGATCGTCCGGTGGTCGGTTACGGAGGCAAGACGATTAACACTCTTCGGCTCTGGGCTGCAGCGGCTCCCGACTACTTTGATTTTGAGCAATTCGGGACGGGCGACTTCATAGGCGCCCTGGGTGAGACTCTGCAAGCAGAATCGCTTACTCGCGTGCTCTACCCAGACGACTCTACGACTGCCGGCCAGGAGCTGCGATTTCTGCAGGAATATTTCCTGGTTGCGTGTTCGCTTGCCGACCTCGTGCGCCGCTTCTTGCGCCACAACACGGATTGGAACAAGCTGCCCGAGAAGGCCGCAATTCAACTTAATGACACGCATCCTTCCATGGCGGTTGCCGAACTGATGCGCATTCTGCTCGATGATGCGCACCTCGGTTGGGATCAGGCCTGGGACCTGACCACGAGAACGCTAGGCTACACAAATCACACTCTCTTGCCTGAAGCGCTTGAAAAGTGGCCGGTGGCTTGGTTCGAAGCCCTTCTTCCGAGGCAGTTGGAAATTATCTACGAAGCAAACCGCCGGCTTCTCGACGATGTGCGGCGTCGCTTTCCAGGAGATGAAGGCCGCGTCGAACGCATCAGTCTCGTGGAGGAGGGAAGTGCGCGTAAAATTCGCATGGCTAACCTGGCGATTGTGGGCTCGCACAGCACCAACGGTGTGGCTGCGATTCACTCCCAGCTGTTACGAACCATAACCGTCAAAGATCTCGCCGAAATGTTCCCGGATCGCTTCAGCAACAAAACCAATGGAGTGACGCCCCGACGGTGGATTCTGGAGGCGAACCCCGAGCTATCGAGCGCGATCACGCTGGGTATCGGTGACCAGTGGATCACGGATCTTAGCCAGCTCAAGAAACTCAAGTCTTTGGCTAACGATTCCAGTTTTCGCGAAGCATTCCTCGCCGCCAAGCGCGATGCCAAAGTGCGTTTCGCTGACTGGCTGAAATCGTCGTCGGGGCAGATCGTCGATCCGGATACGATCTTCGACTGTCAGATTAAGCGCATTCACGAATACAAGCGGCAACTGCTGAATGCACTGCGGATCATCGTCGTTTATAACCGGCTGCGGAAAAACCCCGACATGAAGATGGTGCCGCGCACATTTTTCTTCGCCGGCAAAGCGGCACCAGCTTATCTTCTGGCCAAGCTCATCATAAAATTCATCAACAATCTAGCAGCGACGATTGATGGTGAACCGGCGGTTCGTGGGCGCATCAAAGTAATTTTTCTCCCGGAGTACAACGTGACGCTCGCGGAGCGGCTGATTCCGGCCAGCGATGTTTCGAATCAGATCTCGACTGCCGGGTATGAAGCCAGCGGAACCAGTAACATGAAGTTCATGATGAACGGAGCTTTAACCGTCGGGACGCACGACGGCGCAACCATTGAAATGGCAGAGGAAGCCGGAGAAGAAAACTTCTTCCTCTTTGGACTAACCGTGGAACAAGTGGAAAACAGCCGTGCCTGGTACAACCCGAACTGGCATTATGAGCACGAGCCCGAAACACGTGCCGCTCTCGATCTGATTTTTTCCGACCATTTCAGCCGCGATGAGCCTGGCATATTCGCCCCGCTGCGCGATACGCTACTTCTGTCCGGAGACCACTACATGAATCTGGCCGATCTGACTTCGTATTGTCAGGCTCAGGATCGCCTGGGAGACTTGTACGCTGATTCTCATGAATGGGCACGTAAGGCTATCCTGAATGTAGGCAGCTCGGGGAAATTCTCCAGCGATCGCACAATCGCCGAATACGCGTCGGAAATCTGGAAGGCGGAACCATGTCCAATACCGTAGAGACCACCCCCACAGCGGCTTTAGCCGGCGAACCGACTATATCGCCGCTAGCCGGAAAGCCAGCGCCTAAAGCGATGCTGATCGATGTGGTGCGCCTGGAGAGAGATTACTTTGAGCGCCGGCCCGATCTCAGTGATCCCAGCCAACTGGTGGCCTTCGGCACCAGCGGACATCGCGGCTCCCCGCTTAACGGCTCCTTTACGGAAGCCCACATCCTTGCGATCACACAGGCGATTTGCGACTACCGCAGAACGCAGGGAATCGACGGCCCACTTTACATGGGCAAAGACACTCACGCGGTTTCCGCACCGGCGCAGCGCACCGCTTTAGAAGTGCTTGCGGCGAATGGAGTCGAGACCATTATTCAAGAGAATGACGCGGTAACTCCGACCCCGGTCATCTCGCGAGCCATTCTGGTTTACAACCAAAATCGCAAAGAACATTTCGCCGACGGCATTGTTGTCACGCCTTCGCACAATCCTCCGGAGGATGGCGGCTTCAAGTACAACCCGCCCAACGGCGGCCCCGCCGATACCGACGTCACCCGCTGGGTCCAGGACCGGGCGAATGATTTATTGCGCGCTCAGAATGCAGGCGTCCCGCGCGTTCCGTTCGAAAAAGCTATTCGATCCGCGAGGACGCACCAGGCAGATTTCGTTCTACCTTATGTTCGCGATCTCAAGAATGTTGTGGATATCGACGCCATTCGCGGCGCACACCTCAAACTCGGCGTCGATCCACTCGGCGGAGCCTCGCGCTATTACTGGGAGCCGATCAATTCGATTTACGGGCTTGACGTCAACGTTGTCAATCCCGTCATCGATCCCACCTTTTCTTTCATGACGGTGGATCATGACGGCAAAATTCGCATGGATTGCTCCAGTCCCTACGCCATGGCCAGGCTTGTGGGCTTGAAAGATCAATATCAGGTAGCTTTCGCCAACGATCCCGACTCCGATCGCCACGGAATCGTGACTCCCTCTGCCGGGCTCATGAATCCGAACCACTATCTAGCCGTGGCGATCCAATATCTGCTCGCGCATCGCCCACAGTGGCGCCAAACAATCGCGGTGGGAAAAACGCTGGTGAGCAGCAGCATGATCGACCGAGTCGTAAGAAAGCTGGGCCGTGAATTACTTGAGGTGCCCGTCGGCTTCAAATGGTTTGTGCCGGGGCTCATTGACGGCTCATGCTGTTTCGGCGGAGAAGAGAGCGCGGGAGCGAGTTTTCTTCGCCGCGACGGCAGCGTCTGGACCACAGACAAAGATGGGCTAATCATGGATCTGCTAGCCGCGGAGATCATGGCGTGCACGGGCAAAGATTCCGGCGAGCATTACCGCGAACTGACAGCAGAATTCGGTACACCTTATTACACGCGCATCGACGCCCCTGCCAGTCCCGCGCAAAAAACAAAGCTCTCAGCACTCTCACCGGATGCCGTTAAGGATTCGAATCTTGCGGGAGAAACGATCACAGCGAAACTCACCCGAGCACCGGGCAATCAGGCTCCGATCGGGGGACTGAAAGTCGTGGCTGAAAGCGGGTGGTTCGCGGCCCGGCCCTCTGGCACCGAGAACATCTACAAGATTTACGCGGAGAGTTTCAAAAGCGAGTCGCATCTGCAAGCCATCGTAAGCGAAGCGCACGAAATGGTGAACAGGGCGCTGGATTCTGGAGCGCGGTAATGAGCGGTAGCGGCGGTCTATGACTGTTCCTCCTTTTCCACCCGACTACCGAACTTCCGGCTTATTACTGCACGTCACTTCCCTGCCCTCACCGTACGGCATTGGCGATTTTGGCTCGTCGGCATTCTCGTGGATCGACCGCCTCCATGACGCGGGCCAGAGTTGGTGGCAAGCGCTGCCGATGGGCCCGACCGGTTACGGGAATTCTCCATATCAGGAGGTGTCTTCCTTCGCAGGGAACGCGATGCTGATCAGCCCAGCTTGTCTCATCGCCGACGGACTGCTTAAGGCGGCGGATTGTAACTGTAATTTTGCCGCGGATGTGGTCGACTACGATGGCGTGATTCCCTTCAAAGAGCGGCTTCTGGAAACAGCGTGGACAAATTTCAAAGCCGGCGAACGCAGCGATCTGCGGCCAGCATACGACGAGTTCTGTGCCCAACAGGAACATTGGCTGGAGGATTACGCGCTATTCCGCGCGCTGAAAGAGAAATACCAGGGAGTCTACTATCTCGAGTGGCCCACAGAGCTAATTCGCCGCGAGCAAGAAGCCCTTAGCAGCGCGCGCCGGGAATTGGCGAGGCAAATTGATCAAGTGCGCTTTGCGCAGTTTCTATTATTCCGCCAGAGTGACCAGCTCAAGCAGCACGCGCACTCGAAGGGCGTTCAACTGATCGGCGATCTGCCATTTTTTGTCTCTCCGGATTCGAGCGATGTCTGGGCGAACCCGGAATTATTCCTGCTCGACGAGCATCGGCGGCTGCGCTTTGTTGCCGGCGTTCCTCCCGATTATTTCAGTGTGCAAGGGCAACTGTGGGGAAATCCCGTCTACAACTGGGATGCGCTGCGCTCAACCGGCTACCGCTGGGCGATTGACCGGCTGCGCGCTCTGCTGGCTCACGTCGATGCCATTCGTTTCGACCACTTTCGCGGCTTTGCGGCCGCATGGTATATTCCGGCGGGCGCGAATACGGCTCAGTCTGGTGAATGGGCACCGGGGCCCGGGGCGGATTTTTTTCGAGTTGTTCAGCAGGAGTTGGGCCGCCTTCCGTTCATCGCCGAAGATCTCGGCATCATCACTCCCGACGTATCGGCGCTTCGCGATCAATTTCAGCTGGCGGGAACGCGGGTCTTGCAGTTTGCTTTCGACGGGCATTCCGACAACCCTTACCTGCCTGAGAACTTCGTTCACAACACGGTCGCGTATACCGGCACGCACGACAACGCCCCAACGCGGGAATGGTACGAGGAATTGCCGGAATACCAACGCCAGACTTTTTGGGGATATCTCAAGCGTGCTCCAGGAGAGACAGGTGAAGCCGCCCCGGAATTAATGCGTGTGGCGTGGTCGTCGATGGCGGCACTTGCCATAGCCCCTTTGCAGGACTTGCTCAACCTCGGCGCAGAGGCTCGCATGAATGTACCCGGCCGCGCCGGCGGGAATTGGCGTTGGCGCTATTCAGAAGAAGAGCTGACACCTTCCTCGTTTCAATGGCTGCGGGAGCTGACAGAATCGTCAAATCGCTCGTCTTCAGGAACAACCGCTCAGCCATCTAAAGTGCAATATGCCGGCCGCCCAGCGCCGGCGCCTTCCCAGGTTTGAGAAACGAATCATGAGAAGAGCGGCAACGGCAACTTGGCCGCATTGCCCATAGACCGCCTCCGTCGATGCCGATTCAGGGCTCCGTTTTCGTCCAGATCAAATCACCTCGTCCCTACAGATAGACGCCTTTCTAAGCACTCCTAGCTCCAAACCAAAGTCGCGACGCCGAATTTGTCCTGGCCACCCGCGCGAATAAATCATGGCTGATTCTGGATTGGCGCAACAGACCTGCTGTGTCTTGAATTGAGTCGTCACAATGCGCCTCCGTCACTTGCCAGAATGTGGGCGCATTTTATGTGCTCCTTTACCGGAACGATCTGCGCGGCTCCCTGGCATTAGTCCTTGTGCGGAATGTTGTCGGAGACCCGCAATGTGAGCAGAGAGCCAGGGGCTAAACTCATTTCCGGAGCATTGGCAGTAAGTTTGATTATGAAGAGTACTTCTTTGGTGCTACTAGTGCCTAGGGCGGCGTCTTTGGCCCCACTCATTACCGTGCCGAAAACCCCCGCCTTGCTGGACCCTGCGACTTTCACGTTTTTCTTTTTGGAAGTTTTCCCCATTATTCGGCCTTGCTCATCCGCATTACCGGTGCCGCGAGAATTGCTGAACTCTTTCAGGTCCGCTTGAATGCGGTATGTCGCATTGTGGAATGTCATGGACTCGAACTGAAAAGTCATCTCCACCTTCTTGCCATTCCTATCCGTTTTTAGCGAGGCGATGCGGCCTTGGATAATTGCGCCCGTGTAAGGAGCGGTAAGAACCTGAGCTGAAATCCCATCTCCCACACTGGAAGTCTGCGTGCTCATGGGCGACATCAGTTTGACGTATATCTCCACATCATTCAGCCCCAGCGGCTCATTGGACGGTGGGAGTGGATTCACTAGAGCGGACCGTCTCTGCTCCTCCAGCGCTGCTTGCGCTTCGGATAATTGCTTCTGTTGAGCCGCCAGTTCTGCCTGTTGCCGTTCGAGTTCCTGCTTCGCTTTTTGGGCTTGATCATCGGGCTGAGGCGTAGTCTGAGGCGAGTACTTTTTTACTTTTCTCTGCGGCGGTTTCGCGGTCTCAGTCGGCGGGCGAATCTCCAGGGGATGCTCGCCCGCAGATGTCGTCTCTGTCAGCTGGTCATGCCCGGGAGGAGTCGCCTCCGGCGGCGGCAGGAGTGGAGGAGGAACATCTTTCGCGTGCGGCGCTTCTTCCGGCACGACAATAGCTGGAGGCGCAGGGTGAACCAAATCGTGAAGCAACCGAGCCAGAGGCTTCTCCGCAGCAAAGAGTGCCAGCGCAATCGTCGACACTGCGAGTAATAGCCAGGTGACTTGCCGCTGAGAAAGGTCTTTAAACCAACGCTGGTCGTGGGGCACACGGATGTCGAGGGAAGCTGGAGCTATGGGTGCGGCTCGCGGCGTCGGGGAAGCATCGAAATCCTCTGGGCGGATCGGCATTTAAGACCACTCCCTTGCCGGCCGATTATTCACAATGCTTATCGCACCATGGCTCGATGAACAAATCTCGCGCTCAACTGGTGATTTCGAGTCGGGCATTCGCGGCCCCCTTGGGATCAAATAGAACCATCCCGGGTTGAGTGTCCACATGTACGCTGTTGTTCAGCCGGCGCCAACGAATCTCCCCGGGCATCTTGACGTTGATTGTTGCTCCGGGATGAATCACCAGACCTACGGAACCGTCTGAGCGGCGCTCCAGGTTTGCTCGAATGCGAAAGCCGGTGGTCGACAAATCGAGCGACGGCTGCTGATCCTCGAAGCTTATGCATAAAGCCGGATCCGGAATCGGATGAGATTGCAGTACCAGGTGCGCTTTCGAAGGTGCCGGGGGCGGCACCGGTAGCGGCAGGAGTTTGCGAAGTCTGTCGACTTCTCTGATAGCCTCTTGCAGTGCGCGGTCCTTTTCTTCCAGTTGATGCAGGATGATGGTCAGCTGGGGATGATTCTTCTCGAACACGTTCTTCTCATTGGTCACCGAAGTCAGATCATCATTCAGCTTGTTGATTTCCTGCTGTCGTGCAAGCAGTTTTGCTTCCAGCTCTTTGATTTTCTCCTGCAGGACGTCGGGGTCGGTGAGGTCCGTTGGTGCGCTTTGCTGAATCTTGTTGCCGCACTTCTTGCAAAAGATTCTGCCGGGTGGGTTCTCCTCGCCGCATTTCGCACATATTGCCATAAAGTTTTCTCAGTGGCCGGCTAAATTCAAAACCGGCAGCATTTCTATCCCGCTAATGTAAATGGCGCCTCCGTCCGAAATCGGCCGGACCGAACACTTGCAACGGCTCATTTGGGACGAACCAGACGAGCGTTGCTTTTTCCGTTCTTATCGAACAAAATCATCCCGATTCCGACTTTGATCCGCTGGCCGGCGGAGTATTGGGTCCATTTTTTGTTGTCGGGCAATTTGACGTTAAGCGTCGCATCTTTATTGACGACCACAAAGATGGAACCGTTGGCATCCCGCTGCAGACTCGCGCGTATGCCGAAGCCGGTGTTTGAGAGGTCGAGAGAGTCTTTCGATGCGGCGAACGCAACCCGCAGGTCGCTCGACTTGATGGGATCGGCTTCAATGAGCAGGCCATGACGCTGTGCCACAGAATCACCAGCGGGCGCTCCTACAATTTCGAGCAAAACGCGTCGCCAAGCCTCGGGGCTGGGACGGTCGACGGGGCTGGAAGCAGCCAGAGCATCACGCGTTAATTGCGCTATAGCCGTATATTTCCGGTCGAACAAAGGATGCACATCCCAATGGTCGCAGGAAGTTGGGATCGTGCCAGAAGGAGCCCACTCGAAATGCTGAGTCTCCTGGTTGTAAGACCAGTCGAAGGATTCGACTCGGCTGAGGTCAGATTCGCCCATGACCAGAAACTCCTGGACTAATATCGCGAGCGCTAAGCGGTCGCTGCCTAGTGAGGGAACCTGCTTCTGCCAGATTTCTGGAGCCGCGTAGCCAGAAGAACCTTGCCCCGGTTCCGGCAAATCACCGGGAAGATGGACATAGCGATCAAAATCAACCAGAGCCATGTCTCCGGCTTCTTCGTCTCGGAAGTCAGCGGGCGCGGGAGCTTCTAACTCCGGAGTTCTGTGAAAGCCATCATTGACCACGACATTTCCGGGTGAAAGATCGGCGTGAATGAATCCTTGCTGTTCCATCATCATCACGGCAGTGGCCAGACCGTACCCCCAGGTTGCGCGTATGGTGGGGGGTGGCCACCAACTCGGCGGATACTGCGATTCCCGCGATTCCCTTTCCGCTCGCTCCTTCAGGTTGCGCCAGTTCCACCCGCGTACGTTCTTCATGACCACGGCGAACGGTGTGTAAGTACCTAACGCCGGCAGCATTCCAAACGGTGCGCCTCCCAGCGCATCAGCTCTTGGTTTTGCGAGAGTGGCCAATTTCAGTTGCACAAGTTTCTCCGACCTTCGTTTGCGCCTCTCATCGGGCTCCCAAAAACATTTGATACGGAATTTTTCACCCGTGCTCTCATCCGTAGCCATGTGAACCAGGCCCTCGCTGCCACTTTCGAATTCGGCCCGCGAGGATCCGCCGGAGATGTGCAGCGTCCGATTACTGCACTGGATATTGGATCCCTGCAGAGCGCGGGCTTCCTGGCGCACTTGCATTTTGCTCATGAGGTCCTCCTTCCGAACGGATCAGAATCAGTGAGACGTTGTCGGCGAACAGGGTTTGCTTGGCATCTTGCAAGAACCGCTCGTCGGCCGAACTGCAAGCGCGGTGGAGTATTTGCAGAGCCGTGTCCGCGTCTTCCGCGCGCGCTTTTTTCCAAAATTCCTCCCCCAGCAATTCCGACAACTTCCTGGAAATCGGCAGCGTGTGGCCGCGCTGAAGACCATCACTAGAGACAAGAAGAATTTCGCCCGGTCCCAAGGTCACAGTGGTGATTCGGGGAGGGGTGCTAGCCTTATCGAAGAGCGCGCGCGACTGGGGGCCAGGACCGAGGGCTTCCGAAATCTTCATCGTCTCGGGATCCGTGTCCAGCACTGAAGTAATTTCGCCTTGAGCGTTGATGTGCTCGACGGAGCCATCCCCGATGCGAAGCAAGTCAACCTCAAAATTGCCCGGACTCCCGTTGGGTTGGGCCACTCCGCCGATCAAGGTGGCGTTCAAAGCTGCGGGCATGGCGGCCACTCTCGGCTCCAGCGTGTTCTGCAAGACGCGTGTGGCCACTTTTCGCGTGAGCTCGGATCCCAGCATGGCCTCAAAGCCATGTGAATCTACGTCCTGCAAAAGCGCCCTGGCCAATTCTTCCAATTTGACTTGAGTTTCTTCTGCGGCATGAATAAGGTCGCTGCCTGTGAGCCGTTCGGCTTTGTTCATCTGCTGCAACAGCTGCTTGCAAAACCGTCGAACGATTGAGGTAGCCGCCAGGCGCGAACCCAAAGAAGTCGTAACTCCGTCAGCCAGGGCAAAGACTAAATAAGGAGGGGAGGACAACTCCGGCGCAGTCAGGGCAAAAGTCGCATCCTGATTTTCCATTTTTTCAGCTGAACGCGGACCAATGTAACTGGCATGCCATAAGGTGATCCCGTCCAAGTTAAAACAGGCGGCCTGCTCTTCCTTTGCGCGAAAATCGATTTGCCAAGGAAACTGGTGAGTCACGCCGATGTGGCTGGGTTGCTCTGGGGCCCGAGGGACTGGCGCGGATTCTGGCGCTACAGCGAGAGTCGACGCGACCCGCTTTTGTGCGGCGCTTCGGTGCCGATCTGCCATGCTCCGATTTCGTTGCCTGAAGCAGCTGTTCCTGGCTTCCAAAGTCTGACCCACGGCGGCCAAGAGCCGGCAAACCTGCGATCCCTGCAAATTAAACCGCGGAGCCGAATCGAGCGCAAACTGCAACAGGTCGACGAACATTGCGGGTTGATTCTCAGAGCTGGACACATGCGCTCCAGCGGCACTACCCGAGTCTGACTTCCGGAACGCGAGCGGCCAACTTTTATCGAAGCCGTCGCAGTTGCTCAACGAAGCCGAACGGCTAAGCTGAGCAAGATCATCAGATGATGTGCGGTTGCAATTGCAGAGTTTTAAGAACGCCGCGAAGGGAATTCCGAAACGCTTCCCTGCTCTCGCTTGCGTATCGGCCCTTTCAAGCAGCAGCGAAAAAAGCTGCAGCACATCATCATTGTCCTGTGGAGGACCGATCACGAATTGCCTTTCGCGAACGCTTAAGGCGTGCCGACTTTTGGCTGTTGCTAGCATCGTTGTCTCAACGCGCCTTGGCTTTAGCGGCCAGGTCCGCGACGTTCCCGCTTTCGAGGGCGGTACCGGCGACCTCTCCAAGGAAGTCCGCAACTCCTTCCGAACTTATGCGCACTGCGTATTCGGGATTCGACGCAATCGACTTCATCACTTCAAAGTGTTCGTCGAGCATGCCGACGCCCACGGCAAGCACATCCACCTCCCCGTTCTTGACTGCTATTGCACGCAGAGCTTTGGCGGCCCGTGCCGGGTCGTCGCCTGTGCACTCACCATCGCTCATAAAAACGCAAATCGGATTCGGTGCCAGATCCTCCTGGAAATTGGGAATGCTGCGGCAGCGCACGAGCGATTTTTTCAAGGCCGATTCCGCCCACTGCAGGGCCGGCAACATCTCGGTTCCCCCCGAGCCGCCATCGAAGACCAGTTTGTCCACATCGACCTCAGCCGGGCTTTTGGCCACGGCCAGCTCGGTCACAGCGTCGCCAAATTTGCAGATGTTTAACAGATAGCGGTACGAATGCGATCCCAGATTCAGCGATTGCATAGTGGTGACCATGTCCTGAATCGCTTCGGTCGCCTGCTGACACTTACCCTCTTCCGCCATGCTGCCGCTGTCATCGACAATGATGGTGACGCACTGCGGATGAAGGGCGTTTGCTCGCCTTTCACTTTTCTTGTACGCCATTGGAGCACGCCTCCTGACTACGATCACTTATCTCTAATTCCATTCCGCTATAGAAGCCCAGCTTCGGTTAAGACCCTATTGATCTCGCGACGAACAAGCAGCCATCCTCCGCCCAGAGCGACCACCGAAACAACCAACGACAAGCCGGCGACATAAAGAGGCAGAGTGGGGGACAGCAACAGCGAATCTCGGCCCTGTGACGGAGGTGACACGGCGGGGTTCAGAGTCGACTGACCGCCCCTCGCCGGGACGGCGCTTGCGGCGCTATCGAGATTCGCCTCCATCAGTTTCAGCGTGTCGCTCAGAACTGCGGCAGCGCCCGAAGCTACGTCAGCCCACGCGGCATCTTCCTTCGCCACACTTGCCTTCTGTCGCAGCTGATCTCTGCGGGCGATGCAATCTTCAAGTCTCTTATCCGGCGAGGCGTCGGCGAGTCTTTCTGATTTCTGCGCGGAGTCAAAGGCGGAATCGAGATTTTCTAAAGTCTCCTCCGCAATGTTCTGGATCCGTCTCTTAGCAAGAACAGTTCTGACTGGCTTGTTCGCATCCTTTTTCTGACGGGTCTGTTCGCTGTCGTTGGCCTTCTGATCTTGACCGTCGCCCCTAGCGGCAACCGGCGCTCCGGTTTTCGAGGCTGGTTCCGCCGTCGGTGAAGCTGGGGTGTTGGTATCAGGAGTTTGATCAGAAGAGTCGGGCTGCTGCTTCGCTGGTCCTTCACTCTGGCTTGCCGGAGCGCCAGCGGCCACACTTAATTCCTGAACCCGTGCGGACTTTGGCGCTATAACGATGGCGAGTAACGTTGCCAAAGCTAGCGAAGCCACTCTCGATACCATGTTCTCTCCAATAAATCCCGCCCCCATTTGGGCTAGTGATGCGTTTGCAACTGAAACTGGCGACGTAAATCGTTTAGGGTTTCGAGTGTATCTTTCTTGAACTGAACAATTGCCAAGGGAGCGTAGTGATGTTGCACGCCGTGCGGGCCGAGGGCTTCCGGATTGCCTCCGCGCACTGGCCAAACGACGTTACCGGTCGCTACGCGGGCTGGGATCAGCCAATAGTCGCCGGTCCGGTAGTGGGCTGGCTCATCCGATTTTCGAAACTGGACTTGTATTCCGTTCTCCAGGGTCAGCCAGAATTTGCCCTCGTCCTCTTTGATCACAGCCGCACCTTCCACCAGTTCGAGGCCGCCTTTGTTGGGGTCGCCCGGTTTTTGGTCCCAGCGACGGAGGAGAGGATGCTTGTCTGGATTTTGTCCCACCGTGGACGCAGGTGCACCCTTCAATGTCACCTGTCTCTTGCCGATATCTATTTTTTCGATTTGCAACAGAGGTTCAGCCCGGTTCTGCAGAACGTAGTCGTCATCCACCAACTCCACATAGTCGCCGACAGCCACACTCGGAGTTGCGTTGCGGCCGAAATTATCGACACTTACCACAGCTCCGGCGACGCCCGCGACCCGGAGAATTACCGAACCGTTCTCGCTCGAGAATTTGAAGGTAGGAACATTTCCGCCACCAACCGCGCCGCCGTGGTGAATTTCCACGCGATAGAGTTGGTTTGACACTCCACGATAGCCGGCGGAAGGTGGAACTAAAGTTGGCTCGAGCGAAGGGTTCTCTGCCCCCCGCGCCGCGCGGGCGCGCATATGCCCACGATGGCCCTGCCACTGGTGGGCCAAGTTTTCCCATTCTTCCTCGACCCAGGCGGCATCAACTTTTTTTTGCTCCTGTTTATCTTCCGCGCGAAGCTCATGGCAGCGCACTTGCCAAACTAACTTGGCGCGCGAGCAGGTGCTTGCGCCGAGGAGGGCGACTTCGCGAATGCTGTCGTCTTCAGCGTCGCTGATATGGCGCTCCCATACATCAAGGTAGATCAGGTGTGGACAACGGCCCTCACCGAGTTCCGGCGCAGATGGCAACCCAGGTTGGCTGAGGTAGGTGACATGCTCCAGGTTGGTACAACGCAGGCCATCCACGTAATAGTGGCCTCCGCCAATCAAGAAGTCCCCTGCGCCTTGCAGCTTTTTTTGCAGACGCTCCTGCTCTTGCGGCTTCATCACTTCAGGCGGAAGAGGGAAATCGCCGGTGGCAAGGATGCCAAAACCGCAATCACGCTCCGGGCCCGCATGGTGGCCCAAGATGTCGGAGACAAACTTTCGCCAGGATTCCGAGAAGATGGCTACTTGTTCGTTCCAGTCGGCATCCAGCTGCACACGTCCTTGCTGCATCATCACGCGGGTAAAATGTTTTGCCGGGTCGAAACTGTCGCGAGTGAAATCGCCTTTCATTCGTGGCTCCTTCTCAGTTCGGAGGCTGGCTTGAAAACCTTTCCCAGCAGCCTCTAGCTAGCAAATAAAATTCCAGCGTCAATACCAGCGGGAGTGAAGTCAGCAAGTCGCGCGCGCAGGTTCGCCTCTCTCTGTGGCTGGTAAAGATCGTGAAAAACTCCCATCTCGGAACGATCATCGGCGCCGGTTTTGATCTCCCCTGCGCAGCCATCGGAGAGTCGGAAGTAATTCGGGTATCCGTAGTGTGTGCTTAGGAACGTAGGCTCGACTCGTAGGCGTTCCGCGCGAAACAGTGCACTCAGCTCTTCTGGCGGCAGATGTTCGTTCCGGGATTGCTCTTTCAGCGCCTGCTCCACCGTGTCTGGCTGGCAATGAAATCGGCGCGGAGTGCGCGATCCGGATGGCACGTAACAGAAGCGCAGACATCCGGCTTGCCGCCGCCCAACTCGAAGAGGGCTAAGAAAGATGCTGTTCTCGGCCAGGATCACTGAGTGCGCGTGAATTTCGCCGAGCATTGTCGAGCGCCGCAGAGTCATCGCGGCCCAGGCAATCTCGCGATCCGGCGCGCTTATAGCCGTGGCTTCTAAGCGCGTAGCGTCGATAATGCTGTCCGTAATTTCCAAGGGAGAAGGGTCGACATCATCGGCGTCGACCACTATCTGAATTGGCCCAAGAATGCTGTGCTCGATTCGAATGTGCGTGTATCTGCCCGAGACCACCAGACTGGGCTCATTGGCGCGCCGCGGCTTGCAGTCGGGATGCAACGCCCATCCCGGAACCAGAGTGCAGTGGCGAAGAATGAACTCATCCAACCGGCCCTTGACTTCGATTCCGCGTCCCGTCACCAAAACACCGTCGAGCGTGAAGGAACTCCCGGAAGCGCCCATAATGCTGATCGCATCGGGCCGACTGGCGCGCCAATCGGCCACATAAAGTATCGGACGACAGCCATCCGCAGCTCGCAATTCCAAACTTTGATTTTTCTCCAGCTCAATGTGAAGCTCTTCTTCATAGACGGCGCTATCGCCAACTTCGATAATCGCAAACGCCGGCTTCTCCTGCCGCAATTTTTCGTAGGCGTCGCGAATCTTGGCAAAGTCCTTTCCCGCACCCACGTAGTAAATTCTCGGATGTCCCGGCGAAACGACGATTGCGCGGTCATACTCGCCGCCTCCAATCTCCGAGCTGAAGGCGTAACAATAGGAACTCCAAACATCTCCTTCGGGAAGCTGCGTAGGAGGAAAAGCGATCCGGCCAAGTTCAGGATCCACCGCAACAAAGCCTGGCCTAGGCCGATATCTCCAGTCCGACAAATTCGCTGGGATTATTTTTGTTCGAGGTATAGGGACCTTAGGATCGACGTCTGCCCAGCCGGAAGCCCAGATAGACAGACTCTTGCCTTCTCCGTAATATTTTTGGGAGGCGCGGTTATCGCCATGCTCTGTCTCGGCAAGCGCTCTTCTAGTGATGGGAATTGGGAAACTCAGCTCAGTAGGGAAGGACCCGGCGGCAGCACTCTCCGAGGTATTGGTGTAGAGCGCTACGTCATTCCCCAGGATGCTGAAGGTGTAGCAATGGTCTCCATCCTCCTCGGTGCAATAGGCTAACGTATGGCTTGCCTTGTAGACGCGCAGTCTCCAGACAAAAAGAGCCAGCGAAGCGACGTTGTATAGGCCCGGAGAATCGGGCGAATTAGGACTGCGAACGTCCACAATATGGCTGGCGCGGTCAAAAGCGCTATCGAGCAGATCGAGATCAAACACATCGCGCAGATCCAAAGTGTGTCCGCGTTTTTCGCGCAGATGCTCAAGGCCTTGACTGATTCCCAGATAACGATTGAACTCCACCGCGAGCGCCGGCCATCCGGCGACGGCCAGGGCGAGTTCATTCAACAGAGAGAGCGTTCCTTT
Source organism: uncultured Acidobacteriaceae bacterium (assembly GCA_963789875.1). GTDB lineage: Bacteria > Acidobacteriota > Terriglobia > Terriglobales > Acidobacteriaceae > Sulfotelmatobacter. The sequence goes on from CAWBMI010000006.1 coordinate 1,595,936, forward strand.
GCGCCGGCGGTAGTTGACGGTGTTGGCAACCTCGCGCCGCGGTGTGAGAATGTTTTCTTCTGCCACCGAGATTCCGTCCGATTCCTCGCCCGCTGAGCGCACCGGGTGATATCCGATCAAGTCCCCGATGTAAGGGACCACCCAATCGTCGCAGGTCTCGATGAACCAGTTTTCGTAAAGGTGAGCGATATCGCTCTCGACCACATTCACCTGCTCGGCGATCACCCGCAGTAACATCTGCAAAGGCCGGCCGCGTTCCGCGTCGCGTTGGCGATAGACCACGGGAAGCAAGTTATAAAGACGGTCCACGTTCATCGCGGGCTGGCTCATAGCGTGGCCTCCGTCAGAATAAGTGTGTCCGGAATATCTGCGCTGAGAAATGCCAACCCCGCGGGCTGGATGACACCGGTCGAGAGATCCAGTTGCGCCGGGGGAACTTGAATACTTGCCTTGGGAGACTGAGCGCTGGCAAGTTCGTTAAGCTTCGCTTGCAGAGCGGCGGCGGACGCGGTGTCGCTCTGGCTGATGCTATCGAAAACTACAACTGTCACATACTGAACTCCGCTCACATTCTGGATCGCAGACACGACCTGGCTGAGCGCAATCGATTGCGCTAGATTCTGATTATCAAAACTAAACGTATCGAGCAGAGTCGTTCTGATCTGAGGCGCTACCTGGTCGAAATCGTAGCCGGGCAAGACGCTGACTTGCGCACTAATGACCAGCAACATGAATTCGCAGTTTTCCACTTCGATGGGCAGCTGCGGATCGCCGAGATCCTGAAAGGCCTGCACCAGATTCAGGTAAAGATCTGAGTTCTCATCAACCGTCGCTCCTTCAGTGCCAGCGATCGTCACGAATACAATTTGGCGATGACCATCGGAGAGAGATTGCGAACTCGCCTTTCCGATTCCCGCGAAGGTGCGGGCGAAATCTCCGTAGTCGGAGACCGAAACCAAACGATCCAACGAAGCCACTGCGATAGGAGCATTCTGGCGGGCCTGATTGGTCGTGTCGCCATCGGAACCACCGCTTGCCGGGATCGGATTGATTACGGCCTTCACTGCCAAAGGCCGGCTGGCCAGCAAACTCACCTGACTTGCGCTGGCATCTCCGCTGGTGCCAATTCCCGAGCGGTACTTCGCGACTACGTTCGAAGCGCCGGTAGGCAGGCGCATTCCATTCTTTCCCGTGCCAAATGTCACGGTGCGCTTTCCTGCGGCGTCGGCCTGCGAAATATAAACGCGGTCGTTTGGGCCAGCCGTCGCCAGAGTATCGACCTCCCGCCACGGCACGCCGTTCACCTTCACCGAGAGCGTGCTTTGCGCTCCCGCCGAGTTGGGAGCCGAGACATAAGTCAGCGGCCCTGAGTGCAGGCTGAATTGTTGCAGCTCTTGCGCTCCGTCGCCGCTGCCGAGAATCTCGCTCCGGCTCTGGCCGTGCGTTGCATGCACTACATTTGCGCTCACCGAGGTGGTCTCGCGCTTGTACTTGTAACTCAAAGGATTCGATAGCTGCAGAAAGGAATGCGTGGTATCACCTGGGAGATCGTGAGCCGGTACGCTGTCGGTGGCAGGAACCTGCTGCACTCCTTGTTGCACGTTGTCGAGCATCACCAGTTCCGCGCCGGTGACGCCGTCGATATCGGCCCGCTCGCCCTGAACAATCAACCAGCGCCCCGACTTCAAACCTCCGTATAAATCTCCGAGTTCGATCTGCTGACCTGCCACGTTCTCAGTCATCGGCTCCTGAGCCAGATCGAGTTGTTCGCTTTGCGCAGAGACCGTCGTATTGCGAGCCACGTCGAGCATCAAATCAGTCTTCGGATCGAGCCACGCATCGTTCAGCGTCAACTGAGTAACGCGGGCTGTCATTCCATAGTTCGTCAACGAGACTCGGTTGGCTTGCACGACGGTCGTAACGAGTGGCGTTGGTTTTCCCAGGCGTTCAATAGCGACCCAGCTTCCGGGAATTATCTTGTCGTAGATCGCATCCAGGTTGAGCGTTTTCGCAGCGGTGTCAGTGGAAGCAACCGCGATCTCATCATCGATAAGAATGCCGTCAACCGACGAAATCAAAGTCCGCCGACCCACGGTCTGACTGACAGTCGATTCCCCCAGTGGCACCTCGATTGCCGGCTGTATTCCGTCGACCGTCACATCCATTGATTTGCCGTCGCGGCTCAACTGAATTTTGTAAGAGTGCCCGGCGACCGTAAAGGTCACGTCCAGCGACTGACCCGTTGTCACTTCAAGCTCCCAGGTGCCGATCTTCGTTTTAAAGGGGGCGGCGCCGCTCTTTATGGGAACAATCCCCCGGCTGGAAATATTGTTGGCGGATATTTGTACCAGGGCAGTAGGGCCTTCTCCGGTGGACACGTCGAGGAGGCGACCAATTCCGCCCACTTTTTCAATTTCACCTTCGGAGCGGTTTGACAGAGTGATTCGGATCGACATGCTGCCGACCAACGGCCACTCCTCCGTCGCGACAACAATCCCTTGCGCGTTGGTGATAGGCCGCAGTGGAGCGTTGTTGCCGAAAGGCGCGGCTTGCACGCGCAGGGCGTGAAATTCGCCGGTCAGCGGCGGCGTGACAGTTGCTTCGCTTAATCCCGCATAGAGGTTACGGAGTTGAGGGTTGAATGCCTCCAACAGCGCGGGCGTGGTGTCGGTGTCCGGTTGAAAGGTCTTGGCCACACTGCGCGGCAACTGATTAGAATTTGCGGGATGGCTGGCTGGCGGCGCAGCCAGCGATTCCGCCAGGTGGACCGCGCTGCCAAAGGAATCCAACACGGGCGGAGTAACAACGTTCGCTGTCGGTGTGGAAGGCAAACTCAGCGGTGACAGCAGCACTAAGGTTCGGTTTTGTGCACCGTCCGCTACGATCGACGCCACTCGGCGCAGTTGCGGCGGGCTGGCCACGACTAAGACTGGATCGTTCGCCTGAAGATTCGCCCCTACTCCGGTCACGTAGACTTGGGAACTGTCCGACATAATCACCTGCGGCCGGTTCACTCGAGGCGCAAGATTATTCCAGGTTCCCTGTGCATCCAGGTCTTCGGAAGTTTCAAAGGATTGAGGCAGATCTCCTTGCGCAGGTATAGTCTGGACGCGACTGCCCGCAGGGATCGTAGTCTGTGCATCCGGATCAAGCGTATAGGCAAGAAAAACGCTCGCCGAGACTCCCGGCCGCAATGCATACCCCACGAGCCCAGCAAGATTAATCACGGACTGCTGTCCGATGGCCGTTCGAAGGTAGCCTTCGTTAGCAATGCGCTCCTGATAGAAAGTAAGCACGTCGGCCACAACAGCCCACGCATCAAGCAAGGCGATCGCGGGGTCGCTCGAATCCCGCGCCGTCAATCCGGCCAATGGGAAGACTCCTTCCACAGCAAAATCCGTGCTTGAAAGCCGCGCCTTCATGGTTTCGAAGAACGAGGCGTAGGTCCCGACGCGATAGGCGAGCGCATTCAGGCCGGGACGATTCGTGAGGTCCAGCGGAGTTTGCGCGGAGACGCCTTGGCAGCAGCCGCAGATGGGCTTCATAGGCCACCTTGGAGCGTGAGAACGAGTTTTCCCCGTTCTGGAGCCGCTGGATTGTTATCCAATTGCGCCACTTCGAGCGGACCTATCGCCAGCAGCCCCTGTTGAAGCTCGCCATTGGGTTGAGTGTAGAGCCGCTGCAACAGTGTCACAGTTACACTGGCCACACCGGTCACAGCTTGCGCGGTGGCGATCAACTGGCTCAGATAAATGTTGTCTCCAAAACTCAAACTGTCCGGATGGAAAAAGCCCAGGCTTCCATCGGCCAGAACCTTATCGCTAAACGCATCCAGCAACGCGGAGCGAACGTGTCCGGAAATGTAATCGGGAAGAACGTTTATCGTCATGGCCAGGTCGAGTGGCACATATTGCGCCGGAACTACAACTAGATCGTGACCAATACGGCGAAATCGATACAAATATTCTTTAATTTCCTGCAATAAATTTTCATCGACCGCTTCGGTTCCCAGCGGGTCGATAGCCACATGCGCCTCGTAGCGGGTTCCAGTCCAAAGCAGCGTCGCCGCAGCCCGCTGGACCTTGGGGTTGCGCTCGGCGATGGTGGCATAGTCGTCGGCGGTGATGGCTCGCTCCAGTGTGGTGAGAAAAGTCCCGGGGGCGAACAGCTTCACTTCGTCAATGGACTCCGGAGCGATGCCGCCCTGGGCAGCCTGAGGATTCGAAACAGCCACGCCAAGTCCAGCCACCGTCTCATTCACAAACACAAACTGCTGGATAGTTCCGGCGCCAATGTTCCCAGCTGGCCCATTGCCGACGCGGTAATCGGCAAAAAATGTCTCTCCGGCTTCAACAGCGCGCCCTAACTGGCCGTCACCAAAGCGAAGATGCGCAACACAGAAATCGTCGACTTCCACAACATAGTGGCAATAGTCGGCCTCACTGTTCAGCAGATCCGGTTGGGGAATCCAATCGCGAATCAACGGTTGCATCTCTTGCGCCAGAGCTTCGGCCAGCTTTGGATTCATGGGCTGGCCCGGGTCAAATCCCTGCAGCAACGAGATCGTTTGCCGCGAGAATCGTTCGACCACCCAGCGCGAAGCATCGTCAATAGGATTTGCAATTCTCGCCGCCAGCAGTTGCGGGTTGAGATATTCCGCCGGACTGAACAGCGGCCCCGATCCATCGGGAAGGGGAAGGATGCTCTTCAACTCAATCTGAGGCAGAGCCGCGCGCGGATCTTGGTTCAAGGAAGCGCTCGCACTGAGCGCTGCATTCGGCGGCTGCCGGAAAGTAACGTTCGCATTCTTGAGCGTAGGCTGGAAGGGTCCCGCCGAAATCTGAATGTCAGCTGGATGATTGACACGAGCGCACTTTGGCGACGAAGCGGCCAATGGAACCGTGCCCAGGTTCTCGCCGCTGACCCATGAACCTTGGTCAACCATGGCAACGTTGCCGAAGGCAATGCTCACATTGGTGAGAAGTTGGCAGCCCGACGAGGCTGGGCCTATGCAGGATAGGCCGAGCGGAAACGTGAGAGCGTCTCCCGGCTCCCATTCGATTTCGATGACGGGTATAGGTGGATCGTAAAGAGAATCGGAGGCAACCGTCACTTTCGTCAATCGGACAAACTGCTGGTGAGCGGGATCGGCATCATCGGCCGATCCAGTCCCGGGGCCAACGATTTCCTTCAACAACAAAACGTCGCCGGGTTTTAGATGGAGACTTCGTGTCTGCAGGACGACCGCTTTGGCGGGATCAGCGGCGGTCGGAGCTGTTGCAGACGCTGAGGCTTTCTTGCCGCGTCCCGCTCTCGCTTTTTCTGCCGCGGGTTGTACCGGTGTAGGAGCGGCCTCCCAGCTGTCCAGCAGTGTGGCCGATGTTGTCCCTACCGGCAGACAGCATTGCTGATTGCCCCATGTGTAAAAGTGGATCGCGTTGTGCACCGGGTATAAGTCAATCGATTCAGTGGCAGTTGGCTCGAATATAAGATAGGAACCTAGAGCCGCGGTCTTGCTGAAATCCGGAAGCAAGGTTCCAGACGCAACCGCACCTTCATACAAAGCGAGAAAATTAATGCTGGTGGGGTCCAGGCCCGTAAACTTCTCGCTGGTACTTAAAGTGAGCCAGGCCCGAGCGTTGCAGCCCTCGTGCATCGCATAATCGAGAAGCCGCACATGACGGCGCACCGAAATCCGCTGGCGCGCCGTACTCAAATAAGCCTCAGTTGCGACCGCATCCTGGTAGTAGCTGAGATAGTCAGCCACGTAGGCAAGAATTTCCACCAGCGCGACGCCTTCGTCCGGCTCGTGCTGCTCCTGCCACTGCGGCATCATGACGGCCAGCCGGTCGTAGATAAGCTGGAGGAAGCTCGAATAGTCTTTAGCCAGATAGTTAATGTCCGGGCCGGGTACTCGCGGCGCAAGGCACACCTGCTGCTGCTTACAATCGATATCGCTGATGGCGGCCGCATCGAAGCGAAAGTTCAGTTGTGAAAAGCGCGAATCAAAATCGCCCAGCGGCACGTTCGTGGGATTTCCCTCTTTATCGGTCTCGACAATGCGCAGAGTGTAGGTAGAGTGATCTCCTCGCCGGTCGAGCAGTACAAGCATGGAATCGTCCTGCTCTGGATCATCGGTAGAACATAACCTTACTTCGAGCACGCGAATTTTCCCGGCCTGGGCTCCCGACTCAATAAGAACATTTCCGGTTTCCAGGCCTTGGGGCGCGCGACGCAGAAAATAGACAGTCAGAGTGGGCTTATCTTCGCTCACATCCACGTAGTCGATGCCGTTCTTTCCGTGGCTGCGCACATCTGCGCGCCGCGTCAAGTCGAGGCATGTTCCCATCATCTGCGCCGTCATCTTCTATACCGTCCGCGTGAACTGCACTGTCGCACTCTGATTCGTCTTTTGCAGCATGTACTGGAGATCGATGGTTAAGGTCGAATCTTCGCAAGTCACCTGTAACGTCTGAACCTGAACCAAGTCTCCCAACCATCGTTGCAGAGAGGCTTGCAACGTGAACTGCAGGGCCGCGGCTAACTCCGCAGAGTTGGGAGCAAACACCAACTGCATCAGACCACTGCCAAAATCCGGCAGGTTCACTCGCTCGCCTGGACTAGTGAAGAGAAGTTCTTCGATCATGTCCTGGATATGCTTCGGCGTGGCCGCGGTCGCCGTCGCACCCGTCTTGTCGAACTGGAATGGAAAGTTGATGTTCATACTCACATCCCAAAAACCCGAGTTTGAGTGCTCACAATCAACATGGGCGTGCCCGAGGGAGCGCAAATCGATTGCGCATCCTGCAAAACTAGCGGCACGCCGTGGGAGAAGACGCGCTGCGCTCCCATCAGCCACTGACCCGACACGCATGGCCCATTCGCGGCCGGCGGCGGAGGCAGCGCGCAACCCGCAATTACGTAAGGAACAGGTAGCGTGACCACAGGCTGCCCCATCACAAGCACATTCGGAATCGTGGACATGGGCGTTGCCAAGCCGACGTGCGCGCATTTGACTTGAGCGTTCAGATGAACCACGAAGCCGGGCATATCGATCCTTCCTTCCCCTTGTTGCGCTTAATTACTTAACTATTACTTAACGATGAGCGCTCCCATATTCACGGTGACCGTTCCCGCCGCAATCGCGACACTGCCGCCCTTGCCGTCTGCCATCACAATTCCCGTGGGCGAGATCATAATCCGGGGACTGGCGACGTTGGCCACCGGCCCGCAACACAGCGTGATGCCGCTCACCGGATCGCCTCCGATCCATACCAAATTCTGCCCAATGGTTTGCATGACGATATGAGGCGTCGCCGGCGCGCCCGCCAGTGCGACCACCGGAATCTCAGCCTGCGATCCCCAAAAGCATCCACTCCAGATGGGAAAGTCCTGATCTCCATGTTCAAACTCGATCCAGACGCTCGCTCCTTCGGCGGGAACCACGTAGATTCCACTCTGCACCCCGGCCAACCCTGTGATGGGAACGCACGGAGTTGCCCACGTCGTCGGCACCGCTCCGAGAACATCGGGGACCATAGCCTGAATCCGACCTTTGAATTCAAGGTCGTTGTTGTTGAACACAGTGCCGCGATACTTCCCGTAAAATTTCTTTTTCTTGCTTTCGCTCATGGCAGCACTCTAGGCGTTAGCGAAATAAGGCCTTCACGCCCCAGGCTAAAACTTTGCTTGTACTCCCCTCGCTTGATGTTGTGGGTGACGCTGGATACGTAATACAAGCCGTCATAGGCTGTGCCGGCTCCGCGCACGCCCACCAACTGTCGCGCCTTCAGGGGCTGGCCATAACGCAGAACATCGAGTTGCCCGGAGCCAGTGATGGCATCGGGCTTGGCGGACTTCGCGAGGCCCAGTAAAGCCGCGCGAACCGGATCAAGATTGGCCACGTCATCCAGCTTCTTAGTCCGCATCGCAACCGCCGGTCTCAGCGCCAACGGAGGGCGCAATAAACTCACATCTGGAATGGGGATTTGAATCGGAATTTTCCCCGTAATCGGATCCAGGATTGTGATGACCGGCTGCTCCCGCGCCATGCCATCGAAGGTGAAACTCAACGATTCCACGTTTGTTTCAGCATCCATATTTACGTTCAGCGCGGACTGGGGAATGCCGACACGAATCTCCGGCCCGAAGTAAGCCACATTGGCCCCCGGTAGAGGTCCGGGATCGATGTAGAAAACATAGCCAGCCTCGCGGGCAATCTCGTTGATGTAATCCAGGTCGGTTGTGGCTTGTGAGTCCCACGACTCCAACGGACTCTCGAAGTCGAGTTCGATGGGCGGGATTACGGCGGGAATAATTCCGTAGATCATGTAACTCAGGAGGATGACATTGATGATTTCGGCGGTGCCCAAGGCAGGATATGGAACCTGGACGTCCGAGAGACTCATGAGCAGCGTCAGATCCTCGCCCGTCACGGTGAGTGTCGATTGCCCCGGATCGTTGCTCGGCGTCACCGTGTGTTGCGTAATGATTCCGTCCATCAAAACCGTGGGGAGGCCGTTCACAGTGGCCATAAGAATGACGCGTATGCCCGGGTCGAAGGCACCGGCGGGCAGCAATATCGTGTTTAAGATGGACTTCTTGCTGAGCGCAAAGGTCAACTGAAAGCCGCTGGCAGAGCCGGCGGTCGTGGTTATCTGGGCGCTGGTCAGGGCGTCAATGACTGGCTGGGGCACGGGTAAGGCCACCATGGGCCCCATTAATAACGTTAAGTAGAATCCTCTAAGCATTGGTCGGCAACGGTATCCCCGCGGGTAAAGTGATGCGCAACTGTCTGCCCAGCGTCTCGGTCAATTCGTCGGGCCGCATGGCATTATTGGCGTCGCAAATTCGCCAGAATGCGGTAGGATCGCCCATATATTGCGCGGCAATGTTGTCGAGCCTCTCGGCCTGCGTCACGGAGTGCAACTGCAACAAAGCGAAGTTGTCGGCCGAAGGAACAAACCGCCGTTCCAAATAAATGATCGTCGTGCCGTCCGCGGTTTCGAGCGTCGCCGTCGCAATGCCGTTGTAACGGCTGGTCGCCGGAAACTGCATCGCGGTTACCGATGGAGTCGGAATAGTACTCATGGAATTCCTTTCAAGCCCAGCGCGCCAAGAGTTCCTCTCGGATTTCTGGCCGCCAGTTGTTCTTTTTGCTGCAGATAAGTCATGAACAGATTTCCGCCTTTATGAGCAAAGCCCAAATCATTGACGGTGAGCACTCGCATCCCCAGGCTCACCTTGGCACGAATCGGATTCAGATTCGCGTCAAAGGCTTCTTCGGTGATGCTGAAATCAGTGATCCGAACCGGAAGCACGCGTATCTGGCTCCAGACGAATAAAGCCAGCGGCGCCTCCATAGGAGCGATCTCGAGCGTTCCCATCTGCGACTGGCTGTCGTTGGCCTGCAGTTGCTGGCTGGTCGGATAAACAATGGTCTCGAGCACCGCCAGTTGCGGGTAAATTCCAAGTTGCGCAGTGGTCGGATCCGCTTTCTCCATCTGATCGGTTGCGTCGATTTCGGCCTCCAGCTTGATGGTTTCGATGGGCGGCGCTTTCAGCCGCAAGGCCTCCAGGCGGTCTCCCGGCTCCGGTCCAATACCCTGCGCCTGCAACGAGCGCGTCAGAGTATCCGGGTTGTACTGCAGGACGATTACCTGCACCGGTTGCCCCGTATCCGGGTCCAGCAGCACGATGCCGCCCTTCAGCAGCTGCGGAGAACCCGGAAAACTAGACATGGCCCGTTCCTTGTTTCGCCTCATCCCCCGAAGGAACGGCGTTGGTCAGGCAGTTCTCGCCGTGCATCAGCGCGCGTATCATGCGCGGCTCGGTACCCCGTGAAACATTGGCGTCGATCCAACCCTGATTGAGCTCCATCTTCTCGAAATCATTCCAAATGCGTCGATCGGAGGCGCAGCTATATCCTCGGCAAACGCTCGGACGATCCTCATAGATGCGACAACCGCCAGATTGAGAATCGAGGTGAACGCAAGCGCCGTGACTGTCGTGCCGGATGAAATATGGCCTTCCCAAATCCCACTTCACTTTCCCCGATTCCACCTCCGGGATGCTCAGGGCGAAATCCAACTTGCAACAGACGGCCTGGCAAATATGAAGGCGGGGCCGGCAATCTACCTCGACGGCAGGCTGAAGGTTCTCTTCCGGAGTTTCTAATCGCACCGTAGTCCGGGCGCCGTTCAATTCATTCCTCTCGATCAACTCAGAACGAACTTTCTGCGCTGCCGCGAGGATTTCGGCTTCACCCGCAATGCCCTTCGCCAGCAAGGTATCGATCAACCCATGCACCATGACCTCAACTTCGCCAAGGCGAACAGCGTTCTCGCCCAAAGCCGATTGCGCGAATAAGTAACCACGCTCTACTTGCCTCTCTAACTGCGCCAGATCCAAGGAGGATTTCGTGGAGGATGGTGCGTTCTCTATCGAAACTAAAGTTTGCGCGGTCATCTTGATTCCTTTGCATTGGCGGTGCTTATAATTCATCTCGCTATGGCGCGGTCGGCGCGCCCGGGTTCTTGAATACCTGATCAAATTTTTCTATTGCTTTGTCCGTCGATAACAAGGTTAAATTCCGACCAACCGCTCGTTCATGTTCGACTTTTCCCTTCGCGACATCCGTAATGTCAAAACCCCACATAATTGTTCCGTAAACGTGGCCTGTGTCCGAGGCCTTGGCAACTGTCTCAAAGGAGAACCGCATGTTGGAGGAAGATTCGGGAGTGTCGAACAACGACGCCTCGGTAATCACCTTGCCTTTCTTACTGCCGTCCTTGTTAGTCGCTTTATCTAAATGCCCGGTATCAATGTAATAAGGGGAAGCCCGCTTATCCGCCTTCTTCGTTCTTGGTTTTAGCTCGCCATAGAGTTGGTCAACGAAAAAACCTGGCTCGACCCCAGGGCTCGCCTTAGTCATCGCCTGCATGCGCCGGGCCTCCCCGCCAGTCCACACAGAATCCTTGCCGGTCGCCATATCCACCGTCTTTGCTACTTGCAGGAGGCGAATACTGCCGGAATCCGGACCCTTGTCGTTCGCTCTGAACTTAATCGTTCCCCCCATTCCGACGTCTTTGGTTGGGTCCGACTGAGTCTTCATGTCCAGGTCAAACTCCCCCTCACGGGTCGGATGTTTACCAACCAGGTCGCGCTGAATATGTGGTGAAACGGACCGCCCCACTTGGCCGGGCATGGAGGCTCGCATGCGGTCTCGCAATGCGAGAGATCGGGACGGCTTCTGTGTGGCGGCCCCAGAAGTGATCGACTCAGCAAGTCGCTCGGCCTCCTGCTCGGCCGCATCCGCAGGATGGCTGACGGTAAGCGCGGCATGAGGTGTGACCGCGTGTCCACCTTGCTGAACCGTATGCACCGCCTCGTGCGCGAGCAGTTGATCCAAATCTCGGCCCGACAGACCGCGCGCCTCCCGGCTCAGGTGAATATCGGTGCCGAGGGTATAGGCGCGCGCGCCGACCCGTTGGGCGGCGTCCGCCGAAGCTGGCCCGCTATGTACTCGTACCTGCGTAAAGTCTTGCCCGAACTGCTCTCCAAGGCGGCTACGCAACGGCTCGTGAATTGAACGGCCGCTTTCAGCCGCAGCCCGATTCAAAACGTCGACGGTCGCCGGCCCTGGCTCAGCAGAAGACTGACTCGTTGTGACCGCCGGCTGGCTCGCGCCAATCGTTGCCGCGGCACTAGCTCCCGATGCAGAAGGGGGGTGTCTCTGCAACATCCCCTCTGACCTTTTACAGCCCTCGCACGTCCCACCACCAGTGAACTGTCCGCAGGCACACTTGCGCTGCAGAATTCCCGCAGCCTGGAGTTGTCCCCGCTGGCTGACCTGAAGCGGCCGTCTTGTTTGCTGTTTCTTCACATTCTTCCGCCGGCTATACCCATAGTGACCTGAGCGGCCTTTGCGTTTCTTTAGCGCCTTAGTAGATCTTTCCCTTGTCATCGCGGATCGTGATATGTCGGTTCTTGGCTTCGGCCATGACTCTGTCTGGAATTGGATACTTCTGTTCCTTGACCTCCAAAATGTACTTGCCTCTTACTATCTGTCCCTTCAAGGGGCCATCAGCGACGGTCGCACCGTTGGGATACTTCAATGAAAACTCCTGGAAGTAATCAATCATGGTGAACTCGTCGGCGAGGGCGATTTGCCCGTTGGTCGAAGCCAGGCTTTTCCTGGATACGATTTCGCCTTTAACCTTGTCGTAGCTATCCAGCCGTCGGCGAACGCCTCCTTTGTCTTTTATGCCCACTTCATTATTCGGATAACTCGGCTTCCGCTCTTCGTCAAACTTCCGGCCTTCCGCCGCCTCCGACATGCGAGCGTCCTGGGGCTTTCGTTCCCGGACACCAATTTCTTCCTCCAGCTTTCTCGCGTCATCGACCCACCATTCATCCGCTCCCTGCGCGCGCCGTCCCATGCGATCGACGAAGCCTTCCTCTAGCTGGTCGATTGCTTCGCCGAGGCTGACCTGATCTGGCTGCGCATGCAGGTATTCCTTCACCTTTGAGAGGTCAAACTTCACGTCGGCCTGTTTGAAGTCAGCAAGTAGTTTGTTCAAACGACGGACTTGCGCTCCGGTGGCAAACTTGGGCAGACATGGGGACTTACATAGCTTGAGAGCATCTGCGGCCAGAGGATTAGCCACGAGCGCACGCCGCAATTCCGGATTCTCTCTCAACACCTTCTCGGAAGCGGCATCCATACTGCCCAGAGACTTGATATCCCTTTCCACCGCTTCTTCGATCTGCGCTTCGACGCCCGACAATGCCGTGCCGGGCCGGGAAAGAGCGCGAGCGGTCTCTTTCTCGGTCATTCCCATATCGCGCAACAATCGATCCAGCTTCTTTAGGGTCTCCGGATCTCTTACCGGACGGCCAGCCTTTACATTGGCAGCGGCATCGCCCAATAGCCGCGCTCCAAACGATCCCGGCTTGATATCCGCGGTAGCCCGGAAGAGGGCGCGGGCCTCGGGTTCGGTAAGTCGATAGTCTCTCGCTATGGTCGCAACGGTGACCCCTGCCTTCGCTACTTTGAAAACTTTGGCTGCCGCCGGCAGCAAGATAGCTGCTCCGAGGATGGCGCGCTCGGTCGTCGTAAGCGGATGACCAAACATGTCTTCCCCAGCGATAACTTCGGCACCGGCTACGATGTTGCCTACGATCGGAATAAAACCTACTGCCGTTTCAACCGCGGTTTGCCAACCCGGAATATCAACTTGGTCCTCAAATTTCTCGACGTCCGGGTGCGCCTGGGTTAGCAGCAACGCCATATTTTCTTCGCGATGGTCGTTTAACCAATTGACGAAGTCTTCGGTTGCCGTTGTGCTGGTAAATCCTGGTTTCACCATGCGCTCCACAAGATCGTCCATAAATTCCGTGGCGATCTTGTCGCGAATGATTTTTTCCGCGTCACTCGGTTGGACTAGATAACTAACCTTCACCCGATCGTTTTCTTCTGAAAGCTGCTCGCCCGGGATGTTGATACTGCGCGGCGGCGCAACTGCCCACACCCTCTTCATCATCAACCTCAGGGCATCATCGAATTTTGCGGCCGCTTTTTTCCAGTTTTGCTCGTCAGCCCGTTCCAGCTCTTGGCGCTTATGCTCTGCCACGAGATCCTTCACATCCTGGGATATCGCGTTGAGGTAGGCTCGCGACCAAATACTGACGGGGTCATACTTGCCGAGATTCGGATCGCTCAGATGTTTGTCGAGCCAGCCCATATAGCGATCCAGTGCGGTGCTCAGCCGCTTCTGCTCCGCGGGCGGTGAAATCTCGACGCGAGCCCTCATCGATCGCATCAGCGACAGAAAAGGTTCCGCGGGTGAGACAGGCGCAGGCTTGGATGCCTGCCCCCGCGACCATTGCCACAATTGTTCGGGAGTTTCGTAGGCGTCGAGATTCTTGTAAAGCTCGCCGTAGTAGTAGCCGAGTACGTTCTTGGTGTGCGGGTCATCCCCGGCGGTTTTAATGTAATCGGTAAACTGCTTTATTTTTCGGTTTCGAGCAACTTCCGCGTTCGATCTGGCGCTCACCGTCGAGCGGAACGATCTCGGGTTGGCGGGCTGCCCGAAGGCCGAGTAATAGTGACCGCGTTTCGTGGGAGTGATAGTGATTTTGATATCCCAATAGATCGAATCCATATACGCAGTGGCGATCGCGTTCGCCCCCGCCTCGGGAAACAACTCCTTGACGACGACCGGCTTTGCAAGGTGGGGAACCGATAGAGTGCCCGCACTCGACACCTGGTACTCCGCACCCATTTCTTCCTCGGCTTTTCCACCTGAGAACTCTAGCTTTATGGTGTCGCCGGGCATGATATAGCCGACGTTCGGATTTAGAGGCACCGCCGTGAAATAGCTAAGGCCCAGGCGATCTACCGCTGGAAGCTCCTCTTCCAGTTTTTTCCAATCTCCGCTCACCATCATTTTGGTTGCGGCATCGAATAATGCTTCTGGCCCTAGTCCGCGCAAGATCTGAAGCGCATCCCGCGCATCCTTGTCCGTCACGGCCCAGTCGAAGAGACTGGTACTCAAAAGCTTGTGGATCCGCCGCAATGACGCCATGCTTTGCTGTTCGGGAGATTCGCTGGCGGCGCCAGCGGCGTGCCCGGCGGTGGCCCCTTCGACGTCGCGATTAAGCTGTGCCGTAGGCTGTTTAATGGCGGGTTGCTTTGGCGATCCTTTAAGAACGGCAGTGTCGGCAATACTGCGGGCTTCGGTTTCTTCTGCGCTGTCGGCTGGACCAATGGTCAAGTCGCCCCGCAGTGCCGTACTCGTTGCTTGCTGCGCGACGTGGACCAGTTCATGCGCCAGAAGCCGCGCCCCCGCCACAGTCCGCGGTTTGTAACGGTCTGCTCCAAAAACGACATGCTGTCCGACCGTGTAGGCTAGTGCGCCCGTTGCGCGCGCAGAGCTGGCAGCAGCATCACCCGTGTGTACTCGTACTGCAGTGAAATCCTGGCCGAGCCGCGACTCCATAAAATTGCGGGTAGTTCCATCCAGCCGCTGGCCTGGAGATCGCAGCACGTCGTACACAATCGGAGGCGCGGTCGCAGGAGTGCGGCCGCCACCCGCTTGCCGCTGTATTTTCTGATTGCTTTTTGCACACTCCTCGCACACTCCTCCCATCGTGTGCTTCCCGCAGGCGCATTGCCGTTGGAGCAAGCCGCTGGGCGCTTGCAAGGCCGGCGGAGCGGCCGCTTGCTGGGTTGGCGCGATGGAGCGTTCGCTCATTTCGCTCTTCCGATTCCTCCGTAAACCGATCGGGCGATCTGAGTTCCCAGTTGCCGGGGGGAAGGTTTGACTCCTACTCGCAAGGTGTCTGCTCTTACTTGCGGAAGCGCTCCACCTTGTTGCAACTCATGCCGCAGGCCTTCGCCGCCGAGCAATTGTTGAAGTTCGTTTTTCACGGCGGATTTTACGGCTTTCCCGTCTCTGCGCTGCAGCTCAAAGCCGTCCAGCACCAGTCGCTCAATGTGCAAACGGATGTTCATGCCACAACTCCTCTGGGCTCGTGCCAGCGAAACTCTGCCTCGTTGATGGGACGATCCATCTTGATCAATTCGTTGCGAATAGAAGCGAGCACAGCGCGCATGCCCACGGGTTGATCCCTTTGAGCCGCCTGAAAAGCTGCGTTGATAGCCACGTTGTGAATGGAGCCGCCGGTTAGGTTCACTTGCGCCAAACGCGCATAGTCAAGATCACCCAGCGGTACCTTGGCCGGGAAAGCCCTCTGCCACATGCGGCTGCGATCGGCGGCGGTGGGAAAAGGAAACGTCACAATGAAACGCAGCCTCCGGGTGAAGGCTATGTCGAGAGCGCTGCGCATGTTGGTGGCCAGTATGGCCAATCCGCGATAGGCCTCCATGCGCTGCAGCAGATAATTCACTTCGATGTTGGCATAACGGTCATGACTATCCTTGACCTCGCTGCGCTTGCCGAACAGTGCGTCGGCTTCGTCGAAGAACAGGATGGCGCCGCCATCCTCCGCGGCGTCAAACAGGCGACGAAGATTTTTTTCGGTCTCGCCAATGTACTTGCTCACCACCGCAGAAAGATCGATGCGATAGAGATTGAGGCGCAGGTCGTTGGCCAGCACCTCTGCAGCCAGAGTCTTGCCTGTGCCGCTCTCGCCGGCAAACAAGGCAGTGATGCCGAGGCCGCGATTCATTTTCTCGGCGAACCCCCAATCAGCGTAGACCTTGGTGCGCTGTTTTACCTGTCCTGCAATCTGCTGCAGCAGATCCAGTTCCTGCGCCGGCAAGACAATGTCGTTCCAGGTCGCTTTGAGTTCGAGGCGCTGCGCCAGCGAGTCGAGCAAGGGACGAACGCGCATGCGGCACGCATCCCACAGTCGATCAGTCATCGACCTTCCCGAATTCTCGGAACTAACGCTAAGGGTTAGTTGGCGAATATCCGGGAAATTGAGATTGAATTGCCCCGCGAGCAGAGAGGCATTACCATCGTCGCTTCCAATCACCCTGCTCCATTCCTCTCGCTGTTCATCCACAGAGGGCTTGGCCACGTCGATGGTGCGCGATTCCCTGCCCACCGATGCCCACGCCTCTCGAAGCGCGACCATGACGACGCCTTCCGATCGTGACAGGAACCGGCGCAGTCCGGCGGCCGAAGCGCTGGAGGGCGTGGTGTCGTTATCCTGCGCATCCACATACAAACCAAGTGGCAACAGAGCACTCTCGCGTTGCCACAGCCGGATCAGCATCTCCAGATCGCCAGATTGCTGGGGCAGAGCCTCCGCCGAGAGCCGGTAGAGGCGCCGCCCGATTGCAGCCGCCGCTTGCGCCGCGACAATTTGCTTGCTGGCCCCGTCGATGCCCACCAACTGAACCAGCGGAACTGAGCCAGTAAGACTTTCCTGCGGCCAGTACGCGACGATCCGCGCTGTCATTTCTTCTTGCGACCTTGGCAGCTCTCCACCGTCTGCGGGAAGTTCGACAGGAACGAGAAAGGGAGTGAGCCGGTCGTCAAGATAGTTCAATCCTTTGATAAAGTTGACGATTCGCTCATCGGCGCGCAGCGGACTGGTGGTGAGCGATTGCGATCCGGGTTGATGGATCTCGATAAGCTTCCAGTAACGCAGCGGACGCTGCGGAGACAGTGCGTCCCAGGCCGGATCATCAAAGATCGAAAGTCCCAAGGCGAAAGTGGCGTAGGCAGTTCCGTGATCTTCCTGAGAGCGTGCGTACAGGGCACCGATGCCGGGGTCAAACTCCGCCGCCGCGCACAGCAGCAAGACCTTAGCCTCGAAATTCGAGAGCTCCAGTCTATCGCTTAACAAAGCCAGGGCCGGAGGGGAGGACATTTCAGACTCGATGCGCGTTAATTCTTGCCAGGCCGACTCGAGCGCTTGTCCCTTCGAGGAAATCTCAGGCTCATCGGTCTGCGCGCGACCCCTAGCGGCAAGCGCTTCAGTTCGTTGCTCCAACAACAGGCGCAACCACACCATCGCTGCGGATAGATAGCGCGAATTTGCATCCAGCCACAGATTCGCGTTGGTCACGTGATGGTTACCTTTTGGCTGGCATCGAAAACCGGTGGCGTTTTGCTGTGATCGACCAATTGGGAGTCCACTCCGTCAACTCTTAATCGAACCAGGTAAGCGCCGGCTGTGGCGGTATCGGAGGCGAAAGTGAGTTGGCTGGTCGCCGCCGCAAAAGCATCGGCCGCCAGTTCCTGCGTTCCCAAAAGAAGAAAGACTTGCTGTGAAGGCTGCACGGTTGGTGCGCACGTCACTTTAATCTTCGCCGGCCGCTTCACCGTCATTGGAAGCTTGCTCGTCACTTGGGGAGCGATCGCCAGCGGTAAAGCGTTCGTCATGAAAGTATCGGGGGCCTGGGTTACGCTGATCTGTACGCTGTAAACACCCGCCGGCCAGTTCGCGGGGGTATTGGGAATCGTGACCGTGATCTGACTGTCAGTTGCACCTGGGGCGACCGCGACAGGTTGTGGCGCAGCGAGCCTTGCGGGTGTGAACTGTACTTGGACATTGGTGCCGCTCAAGTTGTGTCCGAGTAACGTTATCGAGTCTCCCAACTTTGCCGTGACCTGACCCTTCGGCAGTTGGATTTCCGTCAACGTTGGAAATGGCGGCAGCAAATTGGCTTGTGCCACGATTCCGCTATCCTGCGGCCCTCGCGTTAACACCGGTAGAGGCGTGACTACGGGGCGAGTACTTTCGATCAGCACCACAGCGGCCTCAAAAGCCATCGAGAGCCGGTACTGGGTCTGAAAGCCGGTCCAAAGCTTGGCAATTTCTTCGACCGAAAAAGGCTGCAGGGTAAAGCGCACGCGTTCCACCTGATTCCAAAGATCATTTCCGGGCAACGCGTTTTGGATTTCCTGCGCCCCGAGCAAAGGATGATCACTCAGGATGCTCAGCGCGCGTCCCATAATTTGATGGCTGAAAGGTCGAGTAGTGTCGTTCTCTTTGCCAAAAGCTGTCAGCAGGTAGTACAGGTTTAATCCGAGAGGAAAGTTCCCCGTTTCCCCGGATCGCACTCGGCCGGGCATGTCCATGTTGCGCCAGGCGCCGCTAGGCAGAACGTGGTAAAGGAACACGTTCAACTGATTCGCGTTCGTTCCGTTTGCGCGCGCGCGATCCAGCGGCTGCATGGTTACGGTAATGTCATTCAAGTCGGGATCGGTGGCTAAACCAGCCTGAAGCAAGTTGCGCAGGGTGGCCGTCACCGCCGCAATCGCCAGCGCGTTGCTCATTCGCGGCTCCGTCCTGACCGGCGCCGGAGATACTCCTCAAGGTTCGGCCCTCGCGAAGGTTGCGATGATCCACGCTGCGGCTCCGGCGATGCGGCGCCTCTTACCTCGATGCGCCCGATCGTGACCTCGATGATAGGCTCGGCTGACGAGCTTGCCTCAGGCCCGCGTCTTCCCCGTTCACGAAACTGAGCGGGAAACAGGGAAAGTGGCGGATGCTCGAAATTAAATTCCGCAGAACTACTCCCTGTCGAGGACGGTGCGTACTCCAACCCAGAGTGCACTCCCGCGGCTTCGCTCCGTTCCGACGCTCGTAGTGGAGCCGCCCGAAGGACTTTGTATTTTTCGCCTTTAGGTGAAGTCGCTTTCCCATCACCGCTTAGTAAGCTTGCACTCACACCAAGTTGTCGTCGGACGCGCTCGCTCCGTTCAGCCGTAGGTGGCGCAGCAGGGACCAGAAATCCTCGATCGAACCGGAACGGCCGCGATTCCTGTCTGAAAGATTCATTACCTTCTCGATCGAAACTGGCAATTTTCATTTGGGAGCTATCAGGCGGCGCTGCCCGCGCAGTGATTTTGCTTTTCTCTTGCTGCGTCCTCGCTGCCGGAGACGAGACACTGCTCTCGCTCTCGCCTTGTTCGGGGAGCGATTGCTCGGAATCAAGCGCTTCCCGCACTTCTCTGACGCCATGCGACGGTGCAAGTGCTCCCTTAAAGTACGTTCCATCCTCGTTTTTATTTTCCCCATGGATTACGTTTCCTGATGAACGAGGAGCTAATGCGGGAGGGAGAGGCGAATGCAACCGTACAGGCGCCGTGGTCACAAGAGGGGCGTTCACCGAGCGCCGCGCGGCAGGCACCGAAACGCCGGCCGCAGCATTTTCGGAATCGTTCCGACTCTTATTCACGGGAGTCGATTCGACAGAGTCGACCTCAACTTTCTGCGGGGGCCAAGCCGAACTTTTTCCCGGCGGCGAGAACAAAGTATTTAAACGCGGTTCAACCTTTGCTGCCAAGGGATCGAAGGTGTGTCGCAGCAACCGGGTGAGGTATCCGCTCATGTGCCCAGCATCTCCAGGTATGCATGCCGCCGCCAGGCAGTCATGTTGATGATGTCTCTCTCACTCCAGCCATAAGCTCTCGCCAGCACATGCACTTCCTGCAGCAGGCGAAGCGCCCAGGCGTCAACTTTTTTCCAGAGGAAACTACCGGCATCAAACCACGCACTCCATTCATGGCCACAGGATTCACACCGCAATCGCAGACTCACTTCCGATCTCGCGTCTGCGGTCTGCATCGTCTCCTCCATCGCCGAAACAATTTCTTCCGGCAACGCCCGCGCCGCGATGGCATCTCCGCTTTGCTCTGCCGAAAGCACGATCCGCTCGATTAACTGGGCGCGTTGTTCCGCGATGTCCGGCCCCTCTCTCATCATCAGGAGATCGCGACTGGTAGGCATTCGGAACTTGACCTCATACCGGTTCCGCGAAACGTGCAGTTCACTGTATTGAACTGGCTCCGAACTTGGCAGCTCCGACCCGCGGAAGGAGAACTCCACTCGTTCCTGACATCCCTCACAAAGAGCGAGCGCAAAGAAAGAATCGCCAAAGACCTCTTCATGAAGCCGAAGCAGTAAAGCATCCCGCTGGCCGATGCTCAGATCGGCCAGCGGGACCGGCGCATCGCCGAAAGGCTTAGCGTCAAGCAGCGCCAGAGAGCGAACGATAGATGAAGGTTCGGCCCGGCCCTGCTCCCACGCGGAGAGCAGAGCCTCGGGGAATGGTCGCGACATAATAGCCTCTTAGTTAGCCGGCACTGTGAAAGTCGGCTCCGTTGGCTCCGGCACCGCAGTGTCGCGCTCCCACCCTTCGTTCTCTAACTTGATATGTTGAATGGCCACCGCATTCGCATTGGCGTCCAAGTCGGGCATGGCCTGGAATTCCGAAACCCACGAACGGTAGACTTTGTAGGTCAGAGCCAGCTGGCCCGCCTCGTTGTAGACTTCGATCAACAAATCTTTGCGAAAATCCTTCAACGAAACTTCCTTGCCTAATCCAGCGCCGTAATCCCAAACTTTGTTCGCCCACTTCTCGAACTCGGTGTCGTGGGTGACGCCTCGTTCCATGGTGATGGCATCGAACTCGGTGCGGCCCGGAGACTTGCGGCTGCTGCTGGGGTCGCCGCCTTCGCGATGCTTCACCACTTCCGTCGTCTTCTTCAGACCGCCAACTTTACTTATGCCCGCCACATACTTGCCGTCCCATTTCACCCGGAACTTGAAGTTCTTGTAGGGGTCAAAACGAGTTGCATTGACGCTAAACTCAGCCATGGACGTCCTCCCTCGGACTTATGTCAGGATGTTTCCCGCAATTTGTTGAATTTGCAGAATCACAAATTCCGCCGGCTTCAATGGAGCAAATCCCACGACAATGTTGACGATGCCCAGGTTGATGTCGTTTTGCGTCGTGGTGTTCTTGTCGCAATTCACGAAATACGCGTCGTTGGGAGTTTGCCCTTGAAAAGCTCCCTGCACGAACAGGTTGTGCATAAACGACCCAACATTCAATCGGATTTGCGACCAGAGGGGTTCGTCGTTGGGCTCGAAAACCACCCATTGCGTCCCGCGGTACAAACTCTCTTCCAGGAACAGCGCGAGTCGCCGGACTGGAACATACTTGTAATCGTCGGCCAACTGGTCAGCACCGCGTAGCGTGCGCGCTCCCCAAACCACACGGCCGTATACCGGGAAGCTGCGCAGGCAATTTATGCCTAAAGGATTCAGTTGGCCATTTTCGTCGTTGGTGAGATTCACTTCCAGGCCTGCGGTTCCATTTAGGGTGGCATCGATTCCTGCCGGAGCTTTCCACACGCCTCGCGACACATCGGTTGTCGCCATTACACCGGCGATGATCCCGCAGGGCACGAAAGTATCGATTTGTCCCTGGCTGAGGGGGTCCGATTCTAGGACCCGCGGGAAATAAAGAGCGGCGTTGCGGGCCGCATCGCCAGTAAGGCTCAGATCTCCAACGCCTGGACTGCTGAACTTGTTCTGAGCGGTGTTCGCTGCGTTAGCAGCGTTCGCGCTCCACGCGGCGGGCGAATCCACGATCAACATGGCACGCCGTTTTTGGCAGTACGCCATGGCTCCCGAATAGACATTCGGCGACGTGTCACCACTGCGGATGTCGGGCGGGATACATAACAGATTGAATAAATCCGCCGTCTCCAGAGCGAAGATTCCGCTCTTCGGTATTGGCGGAACTTGCGTGGCCAGGTAGTCAGAATCTTGCAAACCCTGCCCGTCATCACCACCCGAGCCCTGTGGAGGGCCCGCCGGAGCCGCGGGAGCTGCTGCTGCTGCTGCTCCTGCGCCGGCTGCAGCCGGTGGTGCTCCGCCCGCCGCTCCACCACCGGCGGCGCCAGCGGCGGCTCCTGCACCGGCCGGTGGTGCCGCTGCTCCTCCTGCGCCGGCGGCCGGCGCAACCGCTCCAGCGGCGGCTCCAACGACGGTAGGTTTCGGAGGAGCGGCCGGCAATATCGGATTCCCGTTGGCATCCGTCGGCACCGCAACTAGCTGCGACGACTGCTCCAGAACCCGATCCACCCTTTGCGCTCGCGCCGCGCCGCTAAGACCGGCGTCCGGCTTCACCGTAAGATTGAGAAATCTCTCCTGGCTCACCGTCCGGCCATTGATCACTTCCGTTACTGTGAGATTGAAGAGATCGGCAGTCTGCAATCCGTAGCGCCCGGCAACGTCCGCGGTAATCCCGGTTACGTCCGCCGTCGCAGTCAAAGAATTGCCCCACGTTCCGGGACTTGAAGCCACCAGCTTTAGAGAATCGACGGCGATCTGCGCAACTCCCGTCTGCCCAGCCGCTTTGCCGCTGAACAAGCGCACAATGATCGCCTGACTTCCTCCATTTTGATAGAAGTCGTTCACCGCATAACTCATGGGATAGTCCATCGCCAGCCCGCCAAACTGCCGGTCAAAGTCCGCAAAGCTGTTGATGATCGTCGGCTCGTTCACCGGGCCGCTGAGCGCCCGCCCAACAAAAGCCGCGATGTTGGTCGCGACCCCGACGATGGTCCGCACTCCGCTGGGAATTTCTTCGATGTAAACGCCTGGAAAGGTTGGTGTAACTGGCATGCGCGTACACTCCTCGGCACTAGAATTAGGAAGAGCCCTAACTGCAATTACTAATTTCGCTGAGAAAAGTGGCAGAAATGAACGAAGAAGAATTTCTAGCGAACCACCGCCAGGAACGATCCCTTGCGCGCTACGTGAATCCATCTCCGGTTCGGCAACCTGCCGTTCTCGTCTGACTCAGTAGTGAAGCTGGTTCGCGAACCGTTTCAAAAAATTACCAATTCTTTCGACGACGGCCAATAACCCTCTTCTCTGAATTTTCGCGGCAGCAATCAAGCGCATTTCCGTATCAGCATTGACCACGATTTTTCCAGCGTTTAAGATTCGTGGCCTGATGCCGCCGCAGACTCCATTGATCGGTCAAGTGCTTGGACACTACCGCGTCGTCGAACAAATTGGGGCCGGCGGAATGGGCGTGGTGTTCCGCGCCTCCGACGAACAACTCGAACGCGACGTCGCCATCAAGGTGCTTTCGCCCGGCATGCTCGCCGACGAAGCTGCCAGAAAGCGCTTCCGCCGCGAGGCGCTGACTCTCGCCAAATTGAATCATCCGAATATCGGCACCGTTTATGAATTCGGCAGCCAGGAGGGGCTGGATTTTCTGGTAATGGAATACGTCGGCGGCATTGCCGTCGATGCCAAGCTAGGGGCGGGTTTTCTACCACAAAAAGAAATCCTGCGTCTGGGATTTCAACTGGCGGATGGCTTAGCCTGCGCTCACGAACATGGAGTTATTCACCGCGATCTCAAGCCTGCGAACCTGCGTCTAACACAGGACAATCGGCTCAAGATTCTCGATTTCGGCCTCGCCCAGTTTGTTCGGCAAGAAAACGACTTGGGAATCACGGCTAGTATTTCCGAAACCAAACAAGTGACCGGCACGCTTCCTTATATGTCTCCCGAGCAATTGCGCGGAGACGTCACCGGCCCCTGCTCTGACATCTGGTCGGCCGGCGTTGTGCTCTATGAATTGTCGACCGGGCGGCGTCCCTTCGCCTCCACTCAAGTCCCTCTTTTGATCGATGCCATCCTCAACAAAGCTCCGGAGCCTCCCAGCGCGCTGAATCCCAAGATCGCGCCGGGGATGGAGATGTTGATTCTCAAATGCCTGGACAAAGATCCCGAACGTCGCTATCAATCTGCGAGGGAGTTGCGCGTCGACCTCGATCGCCTGACCATGCCGCTTTCGCAGGCGCACACCGCTGCGGTTGCGGCTGCTCATCCTCTTCCTGTTACCGCTCCAGTTAAAAAGCCGTCTCGAAATAGGGTGATGCCAGCGGCGGTTTTCGCGAGTGTGATCGTCCTGCTCGCGATAGGATCCCTTACCTATTTGTATCTTCTCCATACGCCTTCGCGAGAAGTTGGAATTACCGCGCCCGCCCGGCGCCGCACGGTAGCCGTGCTGAACTTTAAGAATTCCACGTCGCACCCTGAGGCGGCATGGCTTTCCACCGCTCTCCCTGAAATGTTGACCACCGAACTGGCCGCCGGCGAGAAACTGCGCACCATTACCGGCGACGAAGTTGCGCAGATGAAAATTGATCTTTCGCTGCCGGACTCCGACAGCCTGGCCGCTCAGAACTTGGTTCAGGTCGGAAAAACTCTTGGCGCAGATCTAGTCGTGCTTGGTTCCTACGTGGCCTTAAGCGGCGGCCAACTGCGCCTCGATCTCCATTTGCTCGACGTGGCTGCCGGAGAAACTTTGCTCTCCGTAAAAGAGACCGGCGAGGAGGCGAATTTGTTCGATCTGGTCAGCCGCGCCGGAGCCCAGTTGCGAGACAAATGCGGCGTCGGTCAGGTCAACCCGGGCGATCAGGCTGCCGTCCGCGCGGCCTTGCCCTCTACTCCAGAAGCCTCAAAACTCTACGCTGAAGGACTTGCCAAGCTGCGAGTCCGTGATGCCATCGCCGCTCGGGATCTTCTTCAAAAAGCTGTGGCCGCGGACCCGAATCACGCCCTAGCTCATTCTGCTTTGGCCGACGCATGGACTCTCCTCGGATTTGACGAGAGGGCTCGCCTTTCTGCCAAGAGTGCCTACGAGCTCTCAAAATCGCTCTCTCGCGAGGAGCGTTTGCTGACCGAAGCGCGCTATCGCGAAACATCGAAGGAGTGGGGCAACGCAGCCGACAACTACCGCACTCTCTTTGGATTTTTCCCTGACAACCTGGAATATGGTCTACTCCTCGCCCGGGCACAGGTGCGCGGAGGAAAAGGCAAAGAAGCCTTGGCAACTGTGGATTCACTGCGCCGCCTTGCGCCGCCGGCGGGCGACGACGCGCGTGTCGATCTTGCTGCCGCCGAAGCCTCGCGCGCGCTGGGAGATTTTAAGCAGTCGCAGGCTTCCGCCGTCATCGCCGCACAGAACGCGAGACCGCAGAACGCAAGGCTGGTTTTAGCCCGCGCTCTTTACCTGCGGGGTGTCGCGCTCGAAAACCTCGGCGATCCCACCGCCGCCATGGCTGCGGTCGAGGAAGGCGGCCGTATTTACCAAGCGGTCGGCGATCGCTACGGCTTCGCCAGCACGCTCGAAGTAACTGGGCAAGTCTTGGTCGATCGCGGCGACTATCCCGGTGCTCTTGCCAAATTCAACGATGAACTTGCCATTGCGCGCGAGGTGGGCAATCGCAGGGCGGAATCTTCCGCGCTTAACAACATGGCATTCGTTTTCAGTCAGCAGGGAAATGCCGAACAAGCCCGCAAAATGTACGAAGAGGCCGGATCCATTTTCCGAGAGGTCAGCGACCAAAACAACTACGCTCAGACGCTGATTAACATCGCCGGCGTTATGAAGGATGCGGGTAATCTGGCGGGAGCTAAGAAGACCTACGAACAAGCCAGCACGCTTTTCAGCGAGATCAACGATCAAAACGGAATTACGGGGTCACTCACCGGGATTGCTACGGTACTCGATGCACAGGGCGATTCCGTTGGCGCTAAGAAAACGCTCGAGCAGGCTGTGGCCCTCGATCTCGCCGGTGGACAATCAAGCGCCTCCAGCGACAAACTGATCGACCTGGGCGACATATTGCAACACTTGGGCGATCTCGCCGGTGCGCGCAAAAATTATGCCGACGCACTTGCACTCGCCCACACCGCCGGAGATAAAAGTATGTCCGCTTATGCCCTCGCGGGGCTGGGAAGCGTAGAACTGAAGGCGGCCGATTTCGCCGCTGCCCGCAAGGATTTCGAAGAGGCTCTGTCCCTCCGCAAAGAGTTGGGAGAAAAAGACACGATCACCGGCACGGATGTTTTAATCGCGGCCTTAGACCTTGAGGAAGGCCACCCCGAGGCGGCAGAGAAACCCGCCCTTGAAGCACGCGACGATTTTCAAAAAGCTCACAGAAGCGACGACCAAGCCACTGCCGCAGCTGTGCTCATTAATGCTCTCGTGGCGGAAGGCAAGAATGACGATGCTTTGAAGGAAGTATCGAAAGCTGCTCCCATCGCCGCAAAGAGCCAGAATCTGAGTGTGCAGTTGACATTCGCGTTGGCCAGCGCGCGTGCCCACGCAGCCTCCCACAAAATAGTCGCTGCCAAAACTATCCTCAAGGAAGCGCTGGTCAAGGCCACGAAGTCGAGTTATCTCGGCGATCAACTCGAGGCGCGCCTGGTACTCGAAGAACTTGAAATGAAATCCGGAAAGTCGACAGCCTTGCGCGCTCCCCTCGAGCGATTGCAAAAAGATGCCAAAGATAAGGGCTTCAATCTGATCGCCAACAAGGCGGCGGCGCTCTAGAACCGTCCTCAATTCTTGCGCACAGAGTGCAAACTCTTTCATCTTGACATTTCTTTACTTGGCACTCATACTCCCGAGCCAAAGTGTGCGGGGCCCCTCCGTTTGCACGTTATTTCCGTCCTCATACAAAATTTCGAGGTAGATGATTCGTTCCATCGGGCCGTTTTCAGTAACAAACAAAACAAGAAGTCTGGGGTAGAGGGACGGACATGAAAAATCTTCCAGGTACTCGCATAAGTCGAGCTGGGAAACATATTCGCCGGGCTTAGTCGAGGAGGCTTATGAGCAACGCGAAGCAGAACCAGAATTGGATTCGCGGAACCCGCGGGCGAACAGCAACCGCTGCGCTGGCTTCAGCGATCCTGTTTGTACTCGAGGCTTCGCGGCTGGATCGGCCCAGGCGCAAACCTTCACCACGCTGGCAAATCTCGCGGGCAGCACCGATGGGGCTAATCCCTTATATGGGTATCCGATTGCCATCAGTGGCGCAAACGGTTATGGCGTACTTGCCGAGGAGGGACCTACGCCAGGGCACTGTAATCCAAGGCCCGCCAGCGGGAACTTGACGACGCTGTATAACTTTTGTGTCACGTCAACTGCGTAGCGGGGCAGATCCTTTCTCGGGCTATTCCGGTGGGAATGGTCGGGACAACTTACTGGGGCGGGCTCTCGGCCAGGGCACGATCTTCGAAATCACGCGGCGGGCCAGCTAACCACACTGCACAGCTTTGCCGGAGGCCCGACGGAAGGCGCCATTCCGATCGCTGGACTGGTGCAAGTTAGAGGAAATTTCTATGGAACGACGCAACTGGGCGGCGCCAGTGGGCTGGGCACGATCTTCGAAATGACGCCAGGGGGCCGGCTGACCAATCTCTACAGCTTTTGCTCGCAACCGGGCTGCGCGGACGGCGAGCTGCCCTATGCGGGGCTGATTCAAGGCGCGAACGGAAACCTCTACGGTACAACCTTGGCCGGCGGGACCAGCGGCACAGGCACGGTCTTCGAAATCACGCCCGCGGGCCAGCTGACTACGCTTTATAAGTTTTGCTCTCAGCCGGGCTGCACGGATGGTGCTGCTCCTTTCGCGGGGCTGGTGCAGGCCAATGGGAACTTCTATGGAACGACCGAAGCTGGTGGGACCAGCGGATATGGAACCGTCTATGAAATTACGCCAGCGGGTCGGCTTACCACACTTTACAACTTCTGCTCCTTATCGGGTTGCGCGGACGGTTTTCGCCCATACGCTGGGCTGTTGCTGGCCAGTGATGGAAACCTCTACGGAACGACCACTGGTGAGACTGGGCTGAACGGAGTTTTCAGTTTCGGAACTGTGTTCGAATGACGCTCGCAGGCCAACTTACTACCCTGCACACTTTCGTCAAGAGTGATGGTGCCTTCCCTTTTGGCGGACTGGTCGAAGGCAGCAGCAACGGAATACTGTACGGCGCGACCAACTACGGAGGCAGCGAGTACAACGGCACAATTTTCAGCCTGCCGCTAGGGCTAAACCCAACTAAGGAAAAGCAGCACATCTCTCGCATGGCGGATGCGAGCTTCGGGTTCCGCGGAATCGATCTGCAGACTGCGAAGGGTGCCGCAGTTAACCAAGTAGGGCCAGCGCTAGCTAGGGTTCCCAGCGCCAGACCGAGAGTCTCCGCCCCCCTCCAGCCAACCACGGCCAGCATAAAGCCGGCTTCCCGCGCAGGGGTTCACACCTCCGGTGCCGAGCCGCTCGCAAATCTTCTAAATTTTGATGGAGCAAATGGCGCCTTCCCTTACTTTACTTCCTTTGTTCAGGGCACTGACGGAAACCTCTACGGGACTACAGAAAATGGCGGGCCTCCGGACGAGGGCACTGTGTTCCGCGTCACCACCGGCGGGACGCTGACGAGACTGTATACATTTTGTTCTCAAACCAACTGCACCGACGGCGTTGAGCCCCTGGCCGGACTGGTGCAAGGCAACAATGGGAACTTCTACGGCACGACGTCGGATGGCGGAGCTAATGGCGGCGGGGGCACCGTATTCGAAATCACTCCAGCGGGCCAGCTAACTACGCTTTACAGTTTCTGCTCCCAGCCGGGTTGCGTTGATGGCAACTACAGTCAAGCCCCACTGGTGCAAGCCAGCAACGGGAACTTCTACGGCACGACTACGGCCGGAGGGGCTAGCAACGTGGGCACGGTCTTCGAAATCACGGCAGCGGCCCAGTTCACGACGCTGTACAGCTTCTGCTCGCAACCCAACTGCACGGACGGTTCGCACCCGTACGCTGCTGGCTTGGTACAAGCCTCCAATGGGAACCTCTACGGCACGACGTCCGAGGGCGGAGCCAGCGTAGCGGGCACGGTCTTTGAGATCACGCCAGCGGGCCAGCTGACCACACTCTACAGCTTTTGTTCCCAGCCCGGCTGCACGGACGGTGCACTCCCCTATTCGGGGGTGATTCAAGGCACGGACGGAAACCTCTACGGAACAACCTTCGGGGGCGGGACCAGTGGTGAAGGTACGGTCTTCGAAATTACGCCCGCGGGCCAGCTGACCACGCTGTACATGTTCTGCCCTCAGCCAGGTTGCACGGATGGGGCTGGTCCAGTCGGTGGGTTGGTACAAGCCAACGGGAACTTCTATGGAACTACCGAAGGTGGCGGTCCCAGCGCATTCGGAACCGTCTGGAAATCACGCCGGCTGGCCAGCTAACCACGCTGTATAGCTTCGACCTGACTGACGGCGCTTACCCTGAGGGCGGATTGGTACAAGCCAGCGATGGGAACCTGCACGGAATGACGAACTTTGGCGGCAATCGGCTGGGTGGCATTGTGTTCAGCCTGCCACCGGTGATCACGCTGAGCGGTCCCACGGGCACGGCGCAAGTGGGCGTTCCCTACTCCTCTGCACTAATGGCCAGCGGCGGAGTCGCTCCCTATACATTCTCGATCACCAGCGGCGCACTGCCCCCGGGCTTGACGCTTAACACCTCCAGCGGCGCGATCACAGGTACGCCGACGCATGGCAGGGACTTACACCTTCACAGCCCACGTCGTGGATTCGAAGGGCAACACGGCCACCGGCAGCTTCAGCATTCATGGTCACCAGCGCCGGGACCACCCCTACGACTACCAGCCTAACTCTTACACCTCCGAGCGTCACTGTGGGCTCAGCCGGGCCGATCGTGATGACGGCGACAGTTATACCGGTCTCGGGCATCGGCACGCCCACCGGAGTTGTCACCTACTTCAACGGTTCAACCCAGATTGGGACAGCTAACCTGAGCGGCGGAGTCGGCATATTTAATTACAACCCCAGCAGCCTGGCGGTGGGAATCTACTCGATCACCGCTGTTTACACTGGCGACGACATGTTCTCCGGATCAACTTCGCCGTCGCAGACACTCGCCATCACCCAGAAGGCCCCTTTGCCTATGTGACCAACATTAACAGCAACACCGTCTCGGTTATCAATACTCCGACGTCGACGGTAGCAAATACAATAACCGTTGGCTCCGGACCCTGGGGAGTGGCGGTCTCTCCTGGACAGACGCAGGTTTACGTCAGCAACAATCACGGCAACAACGTGTCTGTGATCGACGCCGCGAGCGGCACGCCGTCGTGGCCACGATTCCAGTTCAATCGTCGCCCTTTGGTGTGGCGTTCACTCCCGACGGAAGTGAAGCGTTACGTGGTGAACGGATCGTCCAATAGCGTTTCGATCATCAATACCGACAGCCAAACCGTTTCAGCCACCGTGCCGGTGCAGCAAAGTCCCGTCGGAGTGGCGATGACGCTCACCTCGAATGGGACGTTCGCTTACGTGACCAACTCCGCATCCAACTCCGTTTCTGTGATCGCGGTGAGTAGTTCGACGGTAGTCAAAACCATTCCGGTAGGTTCCGGTCCGCGCTGGGTAGCGGTCGCGCCTAATAGCAGCCTGGCATACGTCGAGAATGCTGGAAGCAACACGGTTTCGGTGATTTCCGTCGCGACGAATACTGTGACAGCGACGATCCCGGTTGGGATGAGTCCATTCGGCGCCGCCTTCACTCCAGACAGCAGCCTGGCTTATATCGTGAATAGTGCCTCCAATACCGTATCCATCGTCGACACCGCAACCAGCAGCGTGATAGCCACCGTGGCAGGCTTCAGCAACCCAGTGCATGTCGCGCTCAGTTCAGACGGATCTTCCGCATATGTCACCAACCTGGGCGCCAACAATGTTTCCGTAATTACCACCGCGAGCAACACAGTTACGGGGACGGTTGGGGTCGGTTCGGGCCCGATTGATGTAGCAATCGCGGCAGCTGCACCAACCTCAGAACAGATAACTCAGCCTTTAAGCCCAACCAAGCCGAATGTTTTTAACTTCGGAACCAACACTTACCAGGTGCAATATCCCGCCGGCACGAATTTCTCCAACATCGATATGACCGTAAACTCCGTGCAGCTTACACAAGCGCAATTCCAGCTACGGGTAGCTGGCACTCAATTCGCTAACGCTACGTGTGTCGTCTATTCGGGTGCAGGCGGCAACTGCGTGGACGACGAGGTGACATGCTCGCAAAACGGCAGCCCGATCACTTGTCCGAGCGAGGCCCAGCCCACCATCGCGGTTCAGACAAGTTTCACTACGCTGCAAGGCATTATCAATCCCGGCTATCTCACCACACCCATCGGGCAAAATAACTGGACCAACATATTCAGTGGATTTTCTGATCCAACGGTGAGGGGGAAAACTACTGGCTTCTCGGAATTTGTCGCCGTGAGTCTTGGCGCTACCAATCCTCAAGGGGCGGCCAAGTTCCAGATTATCCATCCTATCTTCCCCAAGACCTATGCTCACGGGCAGACGATCCCGATCGCGATTCGCCTGACCTCGATCGCCACCGGCAAGCCGATCACCGACGCGGAGGTCAGCATCGTGGTTGTGATGACGGCCGACGCTCACGGGAATCCGACGCAGAAAACCGTTTTCTCGAAGACTGACGCCTTTGTGCTGGACTTCAGCACCCACGACTATTTGTTTAATTTGCAAGCCGGCAACTATGCCGCGGGCACTTACACCGTAACGATTTACGGCAATGCATTCCCCGCGTTTCAGGGGCAGTTCAAGATTCTGAATTAAGGGATCGGTAGGGAAGGCCAAACTGTAGCTCTGGAGCCGGGATGACTACGGCGCTTGCCCAGTCTTCGAGCGCGTACTCAATCCGGCTCGTGGCCTGGCATTTCCGGGGCCTGATGCCTTTTCGCCTACACCACATCATGGTCGATACGCGGATGACTACCTAGCCGATGCGGACAAGCCCTACTAGCCTGTGGCTCCGCTGCCCGCCGCCTACAAGTTTAGTTTTCTCCTCCAGAGACATTGCTGCCCCACAGTGCTTCACTGCCCCATAACGCTTCACTACCCCAAAGAGCCTCAGATCCCCATAGCGCCTCACTGCCCCATAGTGCTTCGCTGCCCCACAAAGCCTCGCTTCCCGATAACGCTCCGCTGCTCGACGTCGAAGAGCTAGCCAGCGTTCCTGGTTTACCCG
The DNA here is from genome assembly GCA_963789875.1 of uncultured Acidobacteriaceae bacterium. Classification (GTDB taxonomy): domain Bacteria; phylum Acidobacteriota; class Terriglobia; order Terriglobales; family Acidobacteriaceae; genus Sulfotelmatobacter. The sequence continues at coordinate 1,628,104 of CAWBMI010000006.1, forward strand.
ACACGAACTGCGAAGATCCCCAGACGGACGCGTTCGACCAAGTGGATGATGTATTCCAGACTGCCGAGGGATCGTCGGACAGATACACATGATCGGTGTTGTCGTTAAATGTAGCTGTCGGAGACATCGCAGTCCCTCTTGCCACCGCGGTGCTGCTCAAGGCGGCCGCGAGATCCACGTAGCCTGCGCCAATGGTGAAGACGTCGTATTGATCGGTATAAGTAATGCCCGTCGTTGGATCAGTGGTGCTGCTGAATTCAGGGAAGGTCTTGTAAGCCGTCAGCATTAATCGGGCCTTAACCTGGTCGGGGGTGAGGTTGGGACTTTTTTGCAGCAGGTCGGCAACGACTCCGCTGACGATTCCCGTCGCCATGCTGGTCCCACTCAGCGTGAAGTACGTGGGAGAAACTGCACTGCTGCCTCCCTTGACGTAGTAGCTATACGGAACCTGATTTCCCGGAAACTCGCTAAAGAGCGTCGAGTTCGGCGCTTCAAGCGATGTGAGCAAATTGCCGGGAGCTACGAGATCCGGCTTCACAACGGCATCGACCACTGTCGGTCCCTTCGAACTGTAGCTGGCGATGAGGTCGTCGACTCGCGTGGGCGTGCTCATGGGTTTCATCGCGCCCACGGTGAGCACGTATGGATCGTTGCCCGGCGAAGTCACGGTTGCATAGCCATTGGTGGGCTGGTAGCGCCCGTTATTGCCCGCTGCCACGACCACTACGATGCCACTCTTCCACGCCCGCTCTACCGCCTGGCACAACGGATCGAGCTTGTAGCTCTCATACACCGGGCGTCCAAGAGACAGATTGATCACACGAATGTTGTACTGCGACTTAAGAGAGATCGCCTGGCTGATGGCCGCGATCACCGAGCTGTCAGTACCCGCTCCGTTCGCATCGAGCACACGCAAGTTCACGAGGCTGGCGTTGGGGGCAATTCCCTTGAATGTCTTGCTGTAGAAAGGGCCGGTTGAACTGAGGCCATCTCCTGCGATAAGACCAGCGACGTGAGTGCCGTGCCCAAACTGATCGTTGGTATTCGAGTTTCCCGGCACGAAGGACTTTTGATACACAACTCGCGACAGCGGAAGAATACCGAGATACAGATCTGGATGATTGCTGACGCCGCTATCGATCAGCGCTACGCTAACTCCCGCCCCCGTATAGTTCGATTGCCAGGCGAATGGTGCATTCACTGCAACGGCGGCATTGCTCAGCGACGGCGATAGTGGCCGGTCGGCGCTGATGTACACGACATTCGAGTGCGTCGAAAGACTCTGAATGCCGTTGCCGTCGAGCTCAGCGACGATTCCGTTGATCAGAGGCAAGTCGCCCAGAATCTTGCCTCCGAGTTTCAGAACGTCGTTCACCAGGCAATCAACAAGACCGAGCAGCCCCGTGCAACTCACTTGCGTTCCGGACGCGTACTGAACGATGACTTGCACAGGCTGATTCGAAGAATGACTGCGCAGTTCCGGCGATATTTTCGAGTCGTCGGCATAGGCTGCAGTCACAGTCGCGAGCAGCAATAAAATCAGAAATCTCTTCATTGTTTCCCTCTATCGCACTCAACGCTCAAGATCGCTCCTTCGAGCGTCACAAATGATTCCACCCCATCTATTGCAGACAGAGTTCCAAAACGGGCGAGTGAAAACCATTACGATTCAATAACTTAGAGAATCCAATTCCGGTCTTGATGGGACATTCTGTCCTCGATCCGAAAGATGGGACAAATTGTCCCGCATTTGCGCCAAACACGACGGTAATCACTCGCTCATGTTTTGCACGGACATTGTCCATAACTTCAGCAAGAATCTAAGGAACCTCCAATGTCCTCGACGCGACAAATTGGCGCACACGTGTATATCGCCGGCATGGCGGTGGCGGCCTTAGGCTGCTTCGTCTTCGCATTTTTGCACTGGCACTCCCCGGATCCGGTTAAGTTTGTGTGTTACCTGGCTGTTGCCCTGCTGGCCTCGTCCTTCAAAGTAAGCCTGCCCGGCGTCGAAGGAACGATGTCGATGAATTTCCTGTTGACGTTGCTCTGCATTCTCGAACTGGGTCTGCCGGAGACACTGCTTATCGGCCTACTAAAAACGATGGCCCAGTTCTACTGGAGGCCGACTCGGCAGCTGAAACTTATTCAGCTTGTCTTCAATTTGTCGCAGGTAACCGTGTGCGGCGCGGCGGCGTATGGCGCATATCAACTGATTTCCCTACATATTCCTTACGGGCAAGTTCGAGGTTTCAGCCCTCTGGCCCTTCTGGCCGCCGCCATCACGCACTTCCTCTTCGGAACGGCCGCAATGGCTACTGTGATTGGGATGACGGAAGACAAACCGATCCGCAAGGTCTGGAGTGAGAGCTATCTCTGGCTATTCCCCTACTACCTGGTTGGCGCAGCCATTGCAGGCTTTGTCAGCTTCGTAAATCAGCGCATCGGCTGGCAGGCTTCACTGCTGGTTTTGCCGCCTGTCTACCTCATGTATCGTTCCTATTGCCTTTACCTGGGTAAACTGGAAGCGGAAAAGCAGCACGCGGAGAAAGTTTCCAATCTTCATCTGCGAACCATTGAAGCTCTGGCTCTGGCCATTGAGGCCAAAGATCAAACCACGGGGGAACACTTGCAACGTGTCCGAGTTTACGCCATGGAACTCGCACGGGAACTGGGTTTGAGCGAAGACGACACCGAAGCGCTGCGGGCCGCGTCGGTATTGCACGACATCGGCAAACTGGCAGTGCCGGAGCACATTATCTCCAAGCCCGGCAAACTGACCCCGGAGGAATTCGACAAGATGAAAATCCATCCGACGGTCGGAGCGGAGATTCTGGAACAAGTCGACTTTCCCTATCCCGTTGTCCCCATTGTTCGCGCCCATCACGAAAAATGGGATGGCAGCGGCTATCCGAATGGATTGGCCGGAGAGTCGATTCCGATCGGCGCTCGAATTCTAGCGGCCGTGGATTGCCTCGACGCACTCGCCTCCGATCGCCAGTACCGCAAAGCTTTGCCGCTGGATGAGGCAATGGCCAAGGTCGCCTCTGACGCCGGCACTGCCTTTGATCCAAGAGTGGTCGGCATACTGCAGAATCGCTACGTTGAGTGGGAAAAGCTCGCACGGCAGCAGCCCTTGCAAGCTCCGCCGAAACTTTCGACGAACGTCAAGGTGGAGCGCGGCCTCGCTCCCGACGCCGGTTTCGCCGACTCTTCCGAAGAGGTCCAAACAACCTCAGTGATCTTGGATTTCCAGCGACGTCTGGCCGCAGCGCACCAGGAGGCGCAGAGCCTCACCGAATTTGCCAGCATGACTGGCAATTCTCTCAGCCTCGAAGACACGCTTTCCCTGCTCTCAGTCAGACTTAAGCGTCTTGTGCCTCACGACTCCATGGCCGTTTACTTCCGCAAGAAAAATGTTCTCGTGCCGGAGTTTGTCAGTGGCGAGAACTGCCGCCTCTTCTCTTCTCTGCGTATTCCGTTTGGGGAAGGCTTGTCTGGTTGGGTCGCGCAGAATCACAAGCCCATCTTGAACGGCAATCCGTCCGTAGAACCGGGATATCTTAACGACCCGACACAATACAGCAGGCTGCGTTCCGCTCTGGCGGTGCCGCTCGAAGGCAGCGCCGGATTGGGCGCGGTACTGGCTCTCTACCGCGCCCAGGAAATATTTAGCAAGGAAGATCTGCAGGTAATGGAAATCATCGCTTCCCATCTCGGAGGCGCGATCGAACAGGCTTCGACCCAAAAAGCCGCGCGAGCCGCCGCGGGGGCCCACTGATCTGCGGGAGAAACTCAACTGCCTGTGGCCGGCTTTCCCGCTTGCCATTGCACCGCTGTTCACAATGAAGAAAAGCTTCAGGAAGCCGTCCCTGGCTTCCGAGTGCTGACAGGTCTCTGTGTTTATGCGGGAGTTGCCAACCTCTGGCTAAACAGTCCCTCCAATAGAGAACTGCGACGCTCCCGCAGTACCGAATCTTGTGAGCCGGAAACCGCAGGCTGACGGTAGTGCGATGCCATGGTGCCGCCAAGTTGCAGCATAGCCCGGGTGCGCGCGCCAGGCACGTCACGCCGCGCGCAACCTAGGAGAATCGAACACTCGTGATCGGAATAGCGCTCAAGAACCGTCATCACGTAGACGAACCGCTCGAACGGCTCAAGCGCTAGAACGGCGACAATTCCGGCGGGCTGCGCGGTTATGAGGGCCTGGTGGCTGTTCGTGAGTGGAGCGAACTTCGGGACTTCCGCGATCTTCGCCTCCGGGTTGATGACTCGCACCGCATTCTGGATGATTGCCCGCCGCGCCCAAGAGCGCGCCCATTCCTTGAAGACCGGGCTGCCTTCGACCGCCTCTTCAAAGCCGGAAACAAAACACTGCTCGGCCTTCTTTTGATCCGCAGTCAACAGGAACGACAGCAGGTATAGGCCGTTCATATCTTCCTGAAAGACTCGACAGAAATCGTCGCCGCTCGTGTACAACGTGGCTCTCGTCATTTGCTTCACCTCGGGCATGTTCGCCTCCGTACCGCTTTTGCTGTCTCGACCGCTGCTCGGTTATCGGCCTGTAGCTCGTCTTGGCATTCCCGCGCCAGCCGCTTCACCATATATTTTGTGTAAATACCCCCACACGAGAACTTCGCTCCCTGCTTCATCAGGTCGAAGATTGCATCTTCTCCTTCGCGGCTTATGACCGTGAGGCTCCTCAAGTCGATCCGCAGCTTCCGTCCCTCCAGATGCCGGCTCGCGTTTCTCCAGGCGCTGCGAAGCTCGGGGATCCATGGTCCAACGAGAGTTCCTTCTACCACCAATCTCCTTTGCGACTGCGTCTCGGCTGTGGAAATTTTTAACATGCTGACGTGGCAACGTCTTTGAGAGTGCAACGCGCCTGCCAAAGCCGAAAGTCTGCAACGTATTGAAATGATTGATGACAGGAGAGTCGACGAGGTATGCTGTCAAAGAGTGTCAAAATCAGGATTGACAGCTGTCGAGGCTGGAAAAAACGGCCTACGTTTTCGAGAGGGCCGGAATCGCAGCTATGCGCCGCTCTGGATGTTCAGAGAGCGACTCTTCGAGGGTCAATACCAAGCTTCTTCATGCGCGCGATCAGAGTTGTGCGCTTGAGGCCCATGCGCGCCGCGGCGCCGTCGTCGCCCGCTACCCGCCCGTTGGTCGTCTTCAAGATGCGGACAATCTCGTCGCGTTGATTGGCTTCCCGTGTTCCAGCCACGGGAGCTGCCCTGCCATTGTTGCCCAGTTCGGCGATCGGAGCTTGCAGCGCCGCGCCATGGGTGAGGATCACGGAGCGCTCGATGAAGTTTTCCAGCTCGCGAATATTCCCCGGCCAATGCCAACTCGAGAGTTTCTTCATCGCCGAAGCGGGAATTGAGTCGATCTCCTTGTTCATCAAACGACCGTATTTCTGAGTGAAGTAGCGGACCAGTAGAGGAATATCCTCCGGCCGTTCGCGCAGTGGGGGAATGCGGATGGGAAACACATTCAGCCGATAGTACAAATCACTGCGGAACTCGCGATTCTCCATCATTTTTTCGAGGTCGCGATTCGTAGCAGCTACCAGCCGCACGTCGACCTTCTTGGTTCGGGTGCTGCCCAGCCGTTCAAACTCACGTTCCTGCAAAGCTCGCAAGAGCTTGGGCTGGATCTCGATCGGAATGTCTCCGACCTCATCCAGGAACAGCGAACCTTGGTCCGCCAGTTCGAGGCGGCCGATTTTTTGCGCGATCGCTCCCGTGAAAGCGCCACGCTCATGTCCAAAGAGCTCACTCTCTAGCAGCCCAGTCGGAATCGCGGCGCAGTTGAGTTTTACAAACGTCCGCTCCTTACGGCGGCTACGTTCATGAATGGCGCGTGCGATCAGTTCCTTTCCTGTGCCGGTTTCACCGAGAAGCAATACGGTTGAGTCGCTGGGAGCAACGGTTTCCACAAGTTGCAACACATGGCGCAGAGCCGAACTCTGGCCGACGATTCCCTCGAAATCCATCTCGCCACGGATTTCGTCTTCCAAATAGAGCTTTTCCTGAGCGAGTTTGTCTTTCAGATCGGCGATTTCAGCGTATGCCAGTGCATTCTCCACGCCGATTGCCACTTGCCGCGCCACCTGTGACAGGAACGATACATCCTCTTTGCTGAACGCGTTCTCTTCCCGGCTTGCCACGGAGAGAATGCCAAGCGAGCGATCCCGGCTCACAAGAGCAACCAGGCAGAATGAGTTCATGCCTTCCCCGGCTGCCTTGGCGTAAAATTCAGGCGACACTTCGTGTGCCTCTAGCCGGTTCATCACCCAGGGCCTTCCGTTTCGAAAGGTGTTGCCCAGCTCCGTGCCCTCGATGGGAATCAAATTATCTTCCGTGAACAATCCTCTGCTGTCGGGGAAGTCAAGAGCATGCTTGCGCAAATGCGCGCCGTCGGGGGTGGGTAGCATAATTGCCGCCGCATCGCAGCGCATCACCTGGCGCACACTGGCCGAAATGGCTTGCAACAGCTCCTGAAAATTCAGTTTCGAAACGACCTGATTGGTAACTTCAAGGATCAGTTTCAACCGTTCCTCGGCCTGCCGGGACAAATAAAAGTTCACCGCGGCATCGATCGCGAGCGCAATCTGGTCCGCGACTATACCAAGAAACCGGACTTCGTCTTCGGGATAGGCGTACCCGTTCGACATCCCCACGCTCAACACACCCAGGCGTCGTTCCCCTCTCGCCAGCGGCAAGATGCACGTAGCCGTAATATTTAATTCGTTGAGGAATTCAGCGTGCTCGGGAAACCTGGACTCTGTGCTCCAATCGGCGGTAACAAGAGGCTGCTGAGAGTCGTGCACCCAGGCAATTGGCGATCCCGCCACGACGATATCTGTCGAATGCAGCTTCTGCCGCGCACCGTTTGAATAAAGCACATGCCATTCAACTGTCGCGGTGTCGTTCTCAAAAGTTAACAGTTGCAGATAATCAAAGCTGACGACTTCGCGCAGCGCCTGGACAAGCATGTCGGCAGCACTATCGCAATCACAGCACGTGCCGATCGCATTAGTGGCACGCAATAACGCTTCGTAGCGTTGCGTGTACTCCTCTGCGATGGTTGCGGAAAAAGTGCTCACTCATCCCCCGGCGTCGACCACGAAGTTTAGTTTCCTACCCCCATGGAGCGGGCAATCACTAATGGGAAGACGAACGGCAAGCCAAGATATTTCATCTGATGTCACGAATCGACCGGAAGCTTCCAGAAATGTCGTGTCATTGCCATCTGTCAAATCTCCAGCGGAATTGGATTGACAAACGGCATCCTCCTCGCGTTCTTTTTCTGAACAACTCGCTTCGGCTCAATCTCTTCCAGACCAAGCCAACGTCAGCACAGCCTTGGTGCCTGAATTGCTCTTCAATTGCCCGCGAGAGATTCGCACATCGCGCGGCTTGGCGGTGTCGAAACCCTGACAGAGAGTCAAATATTTGGAGGAAGTCAACTATGCGACGCACCGCGATTATATTTGCGGCTTTTATTGTTTTATTAACTCTTGGAGCACCTGCCCAGGAATTAAAGTCTGAGATCAGCATTCAAGGCACGGGCTTTTTTACGAACGACTCTAGCGGTCAAGGAATCAACCGCACCACAACCAATACGGGCGGGGTCCTAGTCGGATACCGCTACCACTTCAATCGCTGGCTTGCCGGCGAAGCCAACTACGGCTACGACCGGGATACACAGAGGTTTGTTTCTGTGGGCGGTTTTTCGCGAGTTCAATCTGACGTCCACACAACCACCGCCGACATGGTAATAAATCTCCCCTTCTCGGTCAGCAGGATTAATCCCTATGTATTGGGCGGCGGCGGAAGCTTGATATTTCATCCTACCGGCAATGCGGGCGGTTTCGTGTCCGGCGCCGACACCCAGGCAGTCGGAACGTTTCTGTATGGCGGCGGCGTTAATTACACGTTGACCAAACACTGGTCACTACGCGCAGAGTACAGAGGCTACGTCTATAAAGATGCCGATTTTGGAATCAGAACCCTCAACACCGATAGTTGGACTCACACCGCCGAACCCTCTGCTGGAGTTGTCTTCCGCTTTTAACTTCGCGAAGTGGGACGCTTTGCAATCGTCATGGCGGCACATGATCCTCGCGAAAACGTATGGTGAGAGGGAGAAGTACAGATGTGGAAAGATTCAGTGGAAGCGGTCGGCACTCTATCCCTGCTAGTTCTGCCAGTCTTAGTTGCTTCTAGCGTCGTTGTTTCAATTATCTCGGCTCTGCGAGCGGTTAGCCGTGGCAGCCACATTGAGAGTACCAAACGTTAACGATGAGAAGGCTGTTGCTTGTGCTGAAGTTACCCTCGGATGCTTGCAACGTCGATGCCCGCTACAGCAACCGCGTTCAGAACAACCGACTATGGCTGAAGCCAAACGCAAAAACTGGAGAGAGCTGTGCCGTGCCGCTTTGGACGCAAAGGATCCCGACGAACTTCTACAGATCGTTCAGGAACTGAGCCGGGTTCTGAAAAGCGAAGAACAGGTTCGGCGGGATTTCAGGAAAGCGGTAAACGTAAGCGTCAACAGCCCTGCGGGGCACGTGAGAGGCTAATAGAAAGGTAATCGCCGCGTCCCGGACACTTATTTAGCAGCGCCGCCCGCGGTCGCATCAAGCCAAGAAAGATTGTTTAAAGGTATTCTTGAAGTATGGCTTGTTATCGAGAATCGTCGTAACGCCTTCCACCACACAGTCGATATCGGCCTTGGCACAGATTCCGCGAATGCCGCTCTTTCGCGCTTCCTCGGCAAGCTGCGGCGAGTAGTGCAGGGTCACCATCAGAATGGGTGTACTCGGCGAACGCGAGGTGATCTGTTTTGCCGCGTCCAGTCCGTTCATGCCCGGCATTTGAAAATCGAGCACAATGACATCAAACTTTTTTTCATCGAATTTCGCAACCGCTTCTCGTCCGTCGGACGCCTCATCGCAAACTTTCCAGTCGTCCTGAGTCTCCAGAAGGTTTCTCAGTGCGCGACGCATGACCTCGTTGTCGTCAACGACGAGAATGCGAGCCCCGGGCGACCGCTTAGCGTTTAATGTCACACACGTCTGATGCAACTTTGGGCTGGTACGGTGAGTGGCACTTACTACTATTTTGGCGCGGAGGTACAGTTTCGGTCGAAAATGGGACCTTTAGAAGGCTTTTAGATTGTTTTGTGAGCAACCCGGGCAGAATCGCTTTCTCAGTGCACCTTTTATGCCACTTTAAGAGTCGCGCTGACCACGGTTCCAGATTCGCTCGATCTTATCTCCAGAGAACCCCCAAGCCGTCTCAGCCGCTCTCGCATTCCAGCAAACCCTACACCGCCGCGGCCCGATTCGATCAGTTCGTGTTGCTTCTTCAGCGATATACCCTTTCCTCTATCTTGAACCTCAACGGTGAGGTGGTCAGCTTCCAGCCGGAGACGGATTGCGGCTGTCGCACTCTCGGAATGACGGTGAATATTGGTCAAACATTCCTGGACGATCCGAAAGATGGCAATCTCCAGTTCATCGGGTAGCCGGCCAAAATTGCCTGGGATTTCCAGATCCACTTTAATATTGCTGCGTTCGGAGAAGCCATCCACATACCAGCGAAGCGCAGACGCGAGGCCGGCGATATCGAGGAGCGGAGGATGAAGCAGATGCGAAATGGTACGAATCTCCCGGGAGACCTGTTCCACCAAATGAGCATTCTCCGCAACGGCCCGTGCTCCGGCTGAGTCGAGCTTATGAGACTGAGCCAGAACCACGCTGATGTTCATGCCGAGAGCAGCAAGAATCTGGCCGACGCTGTCATGCAGCTCGCGCGCCAGTCGTCTGCGCTCTTCATCTTGCATATTCTGGAGACTCGCGGCAAACTCCATTTGCTGCTTCTGCGATGTCAGGTCGGTGACCAAAACCCCGGTCGCAGATTTGTCTCGTGACAATAGAGTGAAAGAGAAATTCGCGGAAATCGCAGTTCCGTCGGCGAGTTGCAGACGCATCTCTCCTTCCCTGGAGGCGCTGTCATTCTCGAGCAGCAACTTCTGATACGCGGGCCGATCCTCTGGAGCAAGAAAATCTTGCAACAGGCAACCAATGACGCTCTCTCGCGGCATACACAGTAGTTGCGCCAGGCTGAGATTGCAGTAAATGATGCATCCCCGAGCGTCGAGCATAGCCGCGCCCTGCTGCATTTTCTCAACCAGGGTGCTGTAAGGAAGGTCGGAACCCTCCAGGGTATAAACTCGATGGCCCTCCGGTTCTTCGACAACGAACGCGTCCACAGCTCCGTACTGGATGGCGCGAAGGGTCTCCTCGGCCTCTTCCATCAGTTGCCTGCGCTGGTCAACTCCGAGTATCTCGTTGTCCATATGTCTTCACCGGGAACAAGACTCTCTAATTTGCACCTTTATTCTCCGTGGCAGAGGGGCGGATCTGCAGACCAACCAAAGCGCGTTCCGTGTCGCGAAGATCGCCCACGATTTTGCGCAGCGGTTGAGGTAACTTCCGTACTAGTGTGGGAATCGCCAGGATTTGGTCCCCGGCCGCCAGTTGCGGGTGTTTGACCAGGTCCACGACCTCAATATTGTAGCGCCCTGCCAGATGATCTTCACATATTCTCTTTAGATTGGCGAAGGCAGTCAGGGAACGTGGCGTCTGCCCCGCAACATATAGTCGAAGCTCCCAGACGTCGTTCGCAGGGGTCGCATTGGTTTCTTCAATCTCTCGGAGGCTGAGCGGGCTGGTCTCTTTGTCCTTATCCTCATCCACATCATCCTTTTCGGACTTTTTCATCGAGCCCCCTCCGCCTTTGTGCGACGCCACCATCCTCAACCATATCACCTTGGCGGCTGCGTGACATGGCCTGGCGATTCTCAGCAATGAACTCTTCCCGCGAAACCTCCTCTGAGGTTAAGTTTTCAGCCTCCGCCTCCTCGACTTCAAACTCCTTGCGAAGCGAAGCGACACGGGCTTCGAGCGCTTCGCGCCTCCGCATTCGGTCGCGATCGCGGCGCTCGGCCTCCTGCTTGCGAGCCAAGGCAGTGGCCTTTTCCCGCGCTTCCTGTGATAGACGAGACGATCCCGTAAGCACCCCGTCGGGCCCGACGTACACGTCCAGTAAATCAATGCCCTTGGGAGTCAAGAGGAACTCGCGCAACTGGTTGGAATGCGCCATCCCACGAGACTTCAGGACGTACAAAGCGCGGTTGCGTTCGCCGTTAAGCTCAATATCTCGCATTAAAAGCCAACTGTCGACAATCGAAGAGATCTCAACATCGGTTCTCTCCAACGCCTCGCCACCGGACGTGAGGTTGGTGAGAAAAGCCGTAATTTGCCTTTGCTTCAGGAAGTCGATGAGGCGAATCATCATGGTATGCGCGTCGCGCAGGTTCCCCGCCTGAATAAGGCTGCCCACGGGGTCGAGCACCACTACCTGCGGTTGGAACTCTTGGACAATTTTATGAATGATCGCCAGGTGCATCTCCAGTCCATAAAACGTAGCGCGGCTGGAGTGAAACTGGAGCAGCTTTTTCTTAGACCACTGTTCCAGGTTCAAGCCGATCGATCGCATATTGCGAATAAGTTGGCCCGGGGATTCCTCGAACGAGAAGTAAAGGGAGCGCTCGCCCCGGCGGCACGCGGCATTGACAAAGCTCGCGGCCAGACTGGTTTTTCCGGTCCCGGCTGTGCCTGAAACCAGAATTGTGGTGCCGCGATAAAATCCTTCGCCGCCCAACATCGTATCCAAGCGGGGAATACCACTCGAAATTCGTTCCTCGCTCGTTTGATGCAGCAGTCCCAGAGATGTAACGGGCAGAACACTAAAGCCATCCTCGTCGATCAGAAAGGGATATTCGTTGGTACCGTGAGCAGTTCCCCGGTATTTGACGATACGTAGACGTCGCGTGGAGACCTGGTCCGTCACCCGGTGGTCGAGCAGGATCACACAGTCGGAAACATATTCTTCCAGCCCGTGCCGGGTTAACGCGCCCTCGCCCCGTTCGGCGGTGATAACGGCGCTTACGCCCCGGTCTTTCAACCATCGGAAGAGGCGGCGCAGCTCGGCTCGCAGGATGCCCTCATTTTGCAGCCCCGCAAATAAATTTTCGATTGTGTCGAGGACCACGCGCTTCGCGCCGATCGAATCGATGGCCGCGCCCAGCCTTATGAACAGGCCTTCCAGATCGTAATCACCGGTTTCGTCAATCTCACTGCGCTCGATGCGAACGAAATCGATGACCAGCTTTTTTTCTTTCGCCAGTTCATCCAGGTCAAAACCCAGCGAGCGAACGTTTTGGGTTAGCTCGGGGGCGGTCTCCTCGAATGCCATGAACACGCCGGGCTCGTTGTATTCCGTCGCCCCACGGACCAGAAACTCCATCGCGAGCAGAGTTTTGCCCGCTCCGGCGCTGCCGCAGACGAGCGTGGGACGCCCGCGCGGGAAACCGCCTCGGGTTATTTCATCAAGTCCCTGAATGCCTGTTGCTGCTTTAGGTAGACTGCGATTTTTCTTATCCATCGCGAGCAGTGTTTGTGATGCGAACTCCCGTTTGTGCACTCATCTTCCTGCGATCGGCGAAGCTGGGGTGCGAAGAACATTTCGTGTCAAGTGATAGCATACTCTATATAGCAGAGGCGTCAGTGATCGCAAACGAGGCGATTTCCAGTGACTTCCTAGTTCACAACTTGGTGAAAATATGGCGGAGAGAGTGGGATCTTCTAGGCGCGTTAAGTCCAGACTCTGCGCGTCTAACGAAACGCCGAAACCCGAAGTCCTCACCAGCAGTTACGTTCTATCACATCTGGAACACCAGTCACAGAGGAAACATTCATTAGCCTAATTTGGGCTGATTACGGTCTGGACGGTATGGATTCGGTTCTGCGCCACCCCTACGACATTAGCGAGAATCAGGTGATCGTTTACACAGGAAGGTCAAAGCATTGGAATCATCTGGCCCGATTGCATAAGGTTGCGCTTAATCCGTACAACAGTGGAAGATAGGCAATCGAGGCCGCCAGTAGCCGGCGTGCAGCAACTCTAGAACGCTCGAACACAAATCTCCATCCAAAGTACGCGAATCCAGCTCCCAGAAGAACCGTTGCGCAGTAAAAAATCGTCGCGCGCCGTGTCGGAGATTGCATGATGCTGATCGCGACGAGAGCCAGGAGCGGGAATAGAGTTCCACAAAATCACGAAAGGGACTCTCACATTACCCTTCGGCAGGACCAGATATCCTGCGCGGTCGTAGTCTTCGCGATACATCCACGCGATTGCCATGAAATGTGGAAACTGCCACAGAAAGAGTATGGCGTAGAGAATCCCTGCCTCGACATTCAATTGCCCGGAGGCTGCGGCCCAACCAATGAGCGGGGGCATGGCACCGGGAAAGGCGCCGACGAGAACGCACAACGGTGTTTTTTGTTTCAGCGGGGTGTACACGAACAGATAGGTGAGCAGCGTTAGAACCGCAAGCGCACTGGCAAGCGGATTCACTGCGGCGGCGAGATACATGCTTCCTGCGGCCGCCAGTGCAATTCCGAAAACCAGGACGGCGGACGGTTTGAGACGGCCTGCGGCGGCTGGACGCCGGGCGGTTCGGCGCATTTGTGCATCGAACTCTCGTTCGATGTATTGGTTTAATGTACCGGTCCCACTTGCGACTAACAACGTTCCAAGCAAAGTGTTGAATAGCCTCAGGAATGACAACGGGCGTGCTTCGCTCCCGCAACCTAGATAGAAGCCGACACCGGTCGTGATCAGAATGAGGAAATTGACTTCTGGCTTGGTGAGAGCCCAGTAGTCTGCGAGCAGCGTGGATCTGCCGAAGTGGCGATCGTGCACCGCGCCAGAAGAAAACTCGGTAAGTGCAGACTGGTGTGACATTTCAGACCGCCTCTATTCTGTGCGAATCCGTGTGCCGTAGTGCAATGTGTCGCGAATCAACTGACGGAATCGCGAGTTCTTCCGATCCGAGAGGCGCTCGATTGGGCGAGAGTAAACGAGCGGTAAAGACTGACCCGGCGATTAAGTAAACGACGGTGACGCAAGTCCACATCAACGCACCGGCGCATTGCTGGTCTTCCAGGGCCGAAAAGCCGATAGAGCCGGGGGATGCCAAAAATACCGGGTAAACCACGCGATCACAGAACACCAGGAATCCCGAGAGAATATCGCATGGCAAGGTAGCCAGAAACAGATACAAGAGTATGGACGATTCTGGCCATTGCGCGACGCTTGGCCGCGGCTGGACGACGGGCCACCAGAACAGAAGTCCGGCTGCGAGAAACGATGCTTGCTCAATGCCATGCAAAACTGGCGAGCGCAGGCCGAGCATGAACACCGAAGGAATATGCCAGACAACTAACGCGCCTGCCGCTGCAAACCAGCAAAGTGCCGGATGCGTTAGCACGCTTGCGAATTGCCGCATCGGTTTTGATCGCAATGGACGACCGATCGCTTGTAAGAACCGCGGCAGGAGGCTGCGCGCCAGTGGCTTTCGAGGCATGCCCAGCAAGATCAAAGGAGGCGCAAGCGTCATGAGAAGAAGATGTTGAACCATGTGCGCCGTCAGCAACTCATGATCGAGTGCAGCCAGTGGTGAAGCCATTGCAGTCCAGATGAAGAAAAGGCCGCATACAAAGCTGCCGGCATGCCAGCCCGTGACATTGACGTGGTCCTGGCTGCGAACACCGAACCATCCCCACAAATAGATAACAGCGGCCAACACCAAGGCACTAGAGATCCACAACGACTCGGACGCGCTTTGATGAAGATGAATGTGCGAGATCATCGGCGGCCTATGGTTGAGTTCCGGACGTTTGCGGTTGACCGTTGCCAAGCACCACTTCCCTTGACGCATCGCGAGCCGGACCTTGTCCTGTAGGGTGCAAGGTCTCGAGGAAAGCTACGAGAGCGGTGGTCTCTGCCGGACTCAAGTTGTTCCCATAAGCAGGCATGTTGCCGCCCCCTTGAATGACCTGCCGAATGAGTTGGTCCTGCGTCAGCCGCACGGCAACGCTGTCCAGGGCTGGTCCCCTTTGTCCACCCGCGTCGCCAAGAGAGTGGCAGTTGCGGCACTGCTTGACTTGAAACACCAGCGCACCCTGCCGCTCGAGTGCAGTCGTGCCATGAATGTAGCGGTCGGGCACTGGATCGCCGCTCCAGGCGTTCATGTGCGGACTCCAGGGCGTGAACTGGGCCATGCGAGTAAAGGTGCCGAGCGTGATCGCGATCAAGAGCACCGTAACCACTGCAATCGGCCGGCGCTTCCAGCTTTTTTCTCCTTCTCCCGAAAGAAACGGCAGAAGAATCAAACCAAGAATGGCCAGAGGCGGGCAAATGAGAAGGAACGGCGTCTCGAGCGATGGAGGAAGAAGCGAAAGCAACGCATAGAGCCACAGAAAAAAATAATCGGGCTTGGGCGCAGTCTGGATGATTGTGGGATCGGGCTGCCCCGTGGGACCAAACGGGCCGAAGTAGTAGGCGCATGCCGCGACTGCAAGAATGATGAACGCGGCAAAGAACATGTCCTTCCATATCGCATATGGAACGAAAGGCTCGCCGTCGTTTTTAGTCAAGGTGTGATACTCAGCCTCATAGGTCGCTCGCTTTACGATGCGTCCCGGCATCGGCCATTCATTGATGCCCAGCTTCAGCACCATCAAGACATGGAGGCAGACGAACCCGATCAGCAGTCCGGGGATCACGAATACGTGCAAAGCAAAAAACCGGGAGAGAGTTGAACCCGCGATGATCGGGCCACCTAGCATTAGCTTCACGGCAAATGGACCGATGATGGGAACGCGGCTGGCGATCGACGCTCCGATGCCCAGCCCCCAGTAGGCATCCTGATCGAAGCGCAGGACTTGACCGGAAAATGCCATGCCAAGAGTCATTAATAAAAGAAAGACGCCGATGATCCAAGTCAGTTCGCGGGGAAATTTGTGAGCTCCAAAGAGAAACACCTGCACCATATGAATCAGAACAATGGCGACCATAAAGTTGGAGCCCCATCCGTGCAGGGCGCGGATGAACCAGCCCAGCGCAACCTGATGATTCAAGGCCTGCAGGCTGTTCCATGCTTCGCCCGCCGAGGGCACATAAATGAGCGCCAGTAGAATTCCGGTGACCAGTTGCAGAAGAAATACGGTGAGAGCGGCGCTTCCGAACACGTAGAACCAACTCGACGTGTTGCGCGGCACAGGATGGCCGGCCGCCTCGCGAATCGGCGCTGCGAGTTGCAGGCGGTGGTCGAACCATTCGCCAATTTTTCTGATTAGGCGCATGGTCGCTTCTCCGCAGACAGACTTGCTACCGGGTCACCGGGGGTTGGCAGCTGTCCCGCGTTAATCGTGAGCACTCCGTTTTCGACTTTGTACGGATATTCGAAAAGCCCGCGCTCGGGCGGCCCAGAGGCACGTGCGCCGTCGCGGTAGTACGCGCCTCCGTGACACGGACACATAAAAAGACCAGATTGGGGGAACCAGCGAACGGGGCAGCCGAGATGCGCACAGTTGATGGCAAACACCTGAAATTGGTCGCCCGTGATGCGGCGCACCCAGCAAGCTGTGTCTACGGTCTTTCCATCGGTTGGCATGACCAGGGGATTGCGAAAAGTAGCCATCCGCGTCTCTCCCTCGGGAAAATTGCCAACGTCTCCCAGGCGCACCCACGAAAGATAGCCATTGCCGCGACCACGAGTGATGGAGGAAAAAAGAAAACCCGCAACCGGCAGAGCCAATATGATCGCAGCGAATCCGTTGAACAGGATTCCCAGTTTCATTAAAAATCCACGTCGCGAAAGGCTAGCCTCAGCGGGATGGGTAGTTACAGTGTTCGTCGACATCTTAATTTCTCCGTTACTTCTTCGGGTGTTGCGTGTAATTTGAAGCGGAATAAGGCTGCCCCGGATTCTCAGCACGCCGAGATGCCAGCCACGCAACTACATCTGTGATTTCCTCATCGGTCATTGGACGTCCCGGGACATTGCCGCGCCAGTCGGGTGCGCCTAATTCCGGCCTGCCCGTGATCACGATCGTGCGCAGTTCCTGATCGCTGACCAGCGCCAGGAATGAATCGTTTGTGATGGCGCTTCCCTTCTGCGTTCCCCTGCCTTCAGAACCATGGCAGGATGCGCAATAGGTTCCAAACACAAGTTGACCCTGATCGGCATTGCCGGCGGCTTTTGCTGCGTATGAGGGTGCGTTGGCTCCATCGAGAAACTGTTTGCGCGCCCAACTGGAAAAGATTCCACTTGCAATCGCATCGACCTGCTGCCCGGTCAGCATGCCCCCGGCAGACTGCGCGAATGCGGGCATCGATGTTCCGTGGACGCCGTCGGCAACAAGCTTGCGCACTGTGGTTTCATCGACGATGGCCAGATACACGGGATTGGCGAGTGCAATCGACGCTCCTCCACGGCCTTGCGCGCCGTGGCAGCCAGAACAGTTCTGCGCGTAGAGAGTGTCGAAGTCCGAAACCTGGCTCGGGGCAACTGATTCTGGATCGGTTCGCGGTTCACTATCTGGAGCGTTGCAAGCAGCAAGCATCATCAAGCTGAGGAGGAGCGCAGGCGCAAAGAGGCTTCTGATCCACTTCGTCGCCATCAGCGTTTCTCCCCGCTCTCCCGTGGTGGCATCGTTCCGGGGGCCTCGATTCCTGCCCGCAAAGCAAACGAAGTATTCTCGCGAGTAGGAAAGCTCGGCTGGCGCACGACCACAAGTCCCGCGACGATTCCGAAAGCCACTTGTGAAGCCATGAACCACAGCCAGTCAATGTGGGTCGCGAGCAGTGGATTCAGCAGTCCCAGCATTGTGTACAGCAGCCCGGACCACAGCACCGGGGCAATGAGTCCGCCAAGCACAATCGGGCGGCGTGGGAACATGGGCAGCATGGCACCGTAGAGCAACCCAACAAAGATGGACACAAGACCGTGCAGCACAAAAGCTATCGCGAAAGCATCAGCATGAAATGAATTCAGCTGCGCAGGCACGAGCCTTATGGACTCTCGATATGCAACTGCGGCAAGGAGGTTGATGGGGTACCAAATGCTGCCGGCTTTCAGAACCCCGTACGCACACGCCAAAGCCGCCATTGCGATGCTGCCCGCCAAACCGCCTTTCACACCGGCCGAGATCGGATACGTACGGACAGGGAGCCACACACGCAATTGATCCGGCAGTATCGGGAGTCGATCCACAGTTCGCCGTGAAGTTGTTAAGCGAATATCTTCTTGAACGACCGGCACGACCTCTTCACGCTCGTGCGGAAAGACTTCACGGAACCAGCCGACAGAGCCTGCCAGCGACAGCAGAGCGCCGAGAAGGCTTACTGACGTGCTCGTCACCAGGCCCGCGAACAGCAACGCCACACCCAGCGCCAGAAGGAACGGCCACGCTGTCGACGCGGGGACTTCGATCTCGCGCGGAGCACGAAGACTCCTGTTCAATTGTTCTGTCGCGGATCGTGTTGGCATATGGGCCTCAGCGTCCAAGAACGTAAACTACCGTGAAAACCACAACCCATACTGCATCGACGAAATGCCAGTACATCGAGAGCACAGCGACGCGACCTGACTGGCTCACTCCGATACGGCCGGTAAATCCGAATATCGCAGCCACCGAGAGCATGATCAGACCTGCTGTAACGTGGAACGCGTGCAAGCCGACGAGCGAGTAATAGGTTGTCCCAAACAGGTTGGTCGAGATCGTCAATCCATGTTCGTAAATCAGTCGGCGCCATTCCTGCGCAGTACCGTAGAGGAACAAGCTACCCAGCGCGATGGTCAGCAGCCACAAGCCGAGGAATAATCGTGTGTAGTCCCGCTCCAACGACTTCGCCGCCAGGTGAATGGTCAGGCTGCTCGACAACAAGCAGATCGTGTAGAAAATCGGCGTCTCAAGCACTTCTGAGGGCGTCGGCCCGGTGATGCTCTTCCCCAGATAAAAGAGATAAGCGACCACGAAGATTGTGAAGATCGCGGACTCAGCGATGATGAGGCCAGCCATCGCGACCTTCCCGCGGGATGGCAAATACCACGCCGGTGCTGTATTCGGAAATGAGGTTATCGCTGCGCTCATATGCTTCCTTCACTCATAGCGGCTATCGGGATCTTCGGGATGCTTCAGATCCCACAAGGGGCGGCGGCTCGCGACCGTCGGAATCATCGCAAAGTTGTACGCAGGCGGAGGTGAACTGATCGACCACTCCAGCGTCCACGCGTCCCACGGATCGTTACCGGCCCGAGCTCCCTTGAAGTAAGAAATGATGAGGTTGGCAACGAACGCGAGAATCGCGAGTGCCTGAATAAATGCGCCGATTGTGATGAGGAGATTCAAAGTGTCCCAACCACGGCCTGGTTCGTAGGTGTAGATCCGGCGCGGCATCCCGAGCAGTCCGGGGATA
The DNA here is from genome assembly GCA_963789875.1 of uncultured Acidobacteriaceae bacterium. Taxonomy (GTDB): domain Bacteria; phylum Acidobacteriota; class Terriglobia; order Terriglobales; family Acidobacteriaceae; genus Sulfotelmatobacter. The sequence goes on from CAWBMI010000006.1 coordinate 1,647,510, forward strand.
TGCATCACGTCGAAGGTCATGTGAAAGCCGATCAGGAAGAGCCAGAAATGCCATTTGCCAAGGCTTTCGCTTAGCATCCGGCCGGTCATCTTCGGATACCAGTAATAGAACGCACCGAAGAGGGCAAACAGAATTCCGCCGACGATAACATAGTGAAAGTGCGCCACTACAAAATAGGACAAGCTAAGCTGCCAATCGAAAGGCGAGGCGGCCATCATGATGCCGGTCAGGCCGGCGATGAGGAATTGGAATAGAAATCCGATGCTGAACAACATCGCCGTTTTTAACTGAATCCTTCCGCCCCACATCGTGCCGATCCAGTTGAAAATCTTGATTCCGGTGGGAATGCCTACCACCATCGTGGTCAGGGTGAAAAAGCTGTTGGCGTAGGAGTTCATTCCGATCGTGAACATGTGATGTGCCCAAACACTCATGCTCACGAACGCGATGCATACGGTTGCAGCCACCATCACCGGATACCCGAAAATCGGTTTGCGCGAAAAGACGGGAATGATTTCCGACATGAAAGCAAAACACGGAATGATCAGGATGTAGACTTCCGGATGTCCAAAGATCCAAAAGAAGTGCATCCAGAGGACCGCCGATCCGCCAGCCTGGGTGTCGAAAAAATGGCCGCCAAGATAGCGATCGATCAGCAGCATGATTTGAGCGGCCGATAAGGGCGTAATCGCCAGCAGAACCATTCCTGCCATCACAAGATTCATCCACACCAGCAGCGGCATGCGATTGAGCTTCATACCGGGGCATCGCAGGCATAGAATCGTCGCGATGATGTTGATGGCCGTTCCGATGCTGCCAAACCCGGAGACGAGCAGCGCCAGAGTCCAATAGTCGGAACTATGTCCAGGCGAGAAGGCTCGCGCGCCCAACGGTGCGTACGACCACCAACCCACGTCCGGTGCGCTTCCTGCGCCATACAAGCCGCTTCCACCGAAAAAGCTGAAATAAAGAAGCAGCCCTCCCAGAAACGACAGCCAAAAGCTGAAGGCGTTCAAGCGCGGAAAAGCCATATCGCGCGCACCGATCATCAACGGCACCAAGTAGTTCGCAAATCCAAACAGGACTGGCATGGCCACGAAGAAAATCATAGTCGTCCCATGCATGGTGAACATCTGGTTGAAGACTTGCGGAGAAACGAAGTTGTTGTGGGAATGGATCAGCTGAATGCGAATGATGAGCGCCTCGACCCCACCGATCACGAGAAACAACAGAGCCGAGACAATGTAGAGAATCCCCAGCCTTTTGTGATCGACGGTCGTCAGCCACAGATGAAGCTCGTCTACCCAAGGCCTGGCTTCGCTTTGGCCGACGGGAACGGTGATCACATTGGATGACATAGTTAACTTTCCAAGCGTTCTAGCGCAGCGTTTCCATGTAACTCACGACCGCATCCAGATCTGAGTCGCTCAGCTTCATGGCGGGCATCAACGAACCCGGTTTGATTGCGCTCGGGTCTTGAATCCAAAGACGAAGATTGTCGTGGGTGTTTTCGGCCGCGCCGGCCGCAATCGTAGTGCGGCTCATCAAGTGCGTGAGGTCAGGGCCAAAGCGTCCGTCTGCCGACGTTCCGTTCACCCAATGACAGTTCATGCAGGCATTACGTTCAAATACTCGCCTGCCCGCGATCGCACCTGTATCTTCGACAGCTGGTTTCTGCTGCGTTTGAACCCAGGCGGCAAAATCCTCCGGTCCATCTACTGACACGCGAAGCAGCATTTTCGCGTGCTGCACTCCGCAGTACTGGGCACACTGGCCAACGAAGATGCCGGTGCGCTGCGGGTCCATCCACATTCTGTTGGGGTGGTTCGGAATGAGGTCGGTCTTGCCAGCCAGCTCCGGCACCCAAAAGCTATGGTCGGTGTCGGCCGAGAGCAATTGCAGAAACGTTGGTGTCGGATGACCGGGATCGCTCACTGGGATGTGCAGTTCGTTGGCGGTAACGATCCCCAACTTCGGGTAGCGAAACTCCCACCAGTATTGATGTCCGATCGCGGTGATTTCTATAGCTCCAGCCGGTTCCGGAGCATCCTGAATCGCATGGATTACTCGCGCGGTGGCCAGGAATAGAACGACGACAATCAGAATTGGAATAATCGTCCAGGCCAGCTCAATCTGCGTGCTTCCGTAGACCTGAGCCGGCTCGCGGCCCGCACCCATCGGTCGCCCGCGGAACTTAACGACGGAGTAGGTTAGTAAGCCAAAAACAACGACAAAAATGATTCCGGTGATGACAAGCACAAAAACTGATAAGTCGGCGATTGACTTGGCTGGGGTCGAGGCGGGAGCGAAGATGTTTGTGCCGTGAGAAGACGAAGTCGCTGGCTCACTGGCCCACACCGCGATAGCAGTCCACAACAGAAGAAGGATCGTCTGCGCAGCGGGCCGCAAGGTCGAGGATTTCTTTTGCAACATCGACATTTCTCTTCTTCCGTTCTTCACTTCCGCAACGCGCGCCATCACGAGACTTCGCGATTCCTCCTTAACCCTCACTGCGAATCGCGCCGCAATCTTACCGCCCGGAATTCGATTGAATCAAGAGCACGCGTGCTACCAAAAGAGAAAACAGTCGTATTTACTGCATCGCAACCCGATGCCGACCAACCCTTGCGAAATCCCAGACATCAATTGCGGCGACTGTCGCCTGTCGAAGCGCTCGTGTCATTTCCGTGCCTCTTGCGTCAAGTGTCATCTGCGTTGCCACGCAATCGCGGAAACCAAGCTCAGCCCGATCCAGACGGCTCCTAGTTCGCGACGGCTAACTTCATGGCAGGGGAATTGCACGGACTCGGAGACGTGACTTGAACGCTGGGAGCGAGTTGCGCGGTACCGATACCAGATCCACAAAGAATCGAGAAAGGTTTCTATGTCAAAAAAGGTTGCGGACGTATTGTGGGAGATGCTGGCGAAGGCGGGTGTCAAACGCTGTTATGGAATCGTAGGAGACGCTCTCAATCCCATAGTGGACGCACTTCGCCGGAATGGCACAATCGAGTTTGTTCAGGTTCGTCATGAGGAATATGGAGCTTTCGCTGCGGTCGCGGAGGCTTATTTCACGGGCAACCCGGTGGTGGTGTGCGGAACTGCGGGACCTGGAGTTGTCCATTTATTCAACGGATTGATGGACGCACGGAAAGAAGGAGCTCCCATCATCGCCATCGCCGGGGATGTTGAGTCGAGCATCCTTGACACATCTGCGCTCGAGGAAATGAACCCGTACAAGTTTTTCGAAGCGGCTTCTCTCTACACCGCACGGCTGGTTAATCCAGAGCAGGCCCGCGCAATAATCAGCACCGCTATCCTCACGGCTGTTCTGGACAAGGGTCCCACGGTTCTGGCCATACCTGGCGATGTCGCGTCGGCCGATGCTCCGGACGAGCCCATGGACTTCACCATCGCAGCCCCACCTATCCTAAGACCTGCCGAGACAGACTTGGAAAAATTGGTGAGGATGATCGACGAAGCAAAAACGGTGGCGATCTTTGGTGGGGACGGTTGCAGAGAAGGCCGCGATGAAGTGATCGAACTGGCGCGCAAGTTGAAAGCCCCTGTCGGCTATGCCTTCCGCGGGAAGCAATGGCTGGAGCATGACAATCCTAACGCCGTTGGCATGACCGGACTGATCGGTTATGGGGGGGCGTACAACGCAATCAATGAAGCCGATCTGTTGCTCATGCTGGGCACGGATTTTCCGTTCTCAGAATTTCTTCCCGGCTCCAATGTAAAAAAGGTTCAGATTGACAAGAATCCGAAGCATCTCGGCCGCCGTACAGCGCTGGATCTCGGTCTTGTCGGCGACATCAAATCGACGGTCAGTGCCCTGCTTCCGGCCGTGAAAGAAAAGACGAATGGGGATTTCCTGGCGAAGCAGCTTGCGCACACGCAATCGTTCCACAAGCTGCTGCAGCACTATGTCGAAAAGGGGCCGGGGATCAAACCGATACGCCCTGAATTCCTGGCCGCGACGCTCAGCGAACTCGCTTCGGATGACGCCATGTTTTTTGCGGACACGGGTACGGCCTGCATCTGGCTGGCGAGACATATCTATGGTGGAAAAAACCGCAGGCTCTTTGGCTCATTCTCGTGGGCATCGATGGCCAACGCTGCGCCGAACGCGTTCGGATGTGCTCTGGCTTATCCCGGCAGACAGTGCATCGCACTATGCGGGGATGGAGGCTTCACAATGGGAGGACTTGGCGATCTGCTGACGCAGGTAGAACGACGAACTCCCGTGGTTCAGGTTATTCTCAACAACGAGAAGTTCGACTTTGTCCATATCGAACAGCAGGAAGCCGGCTTTATTCCGTTTGGTGTGAACTTCAAGAATCCAAATTTTGCGAAAGTTGCCGAGGCCATGGGCGCGAAAGGAATTCGTATCGAGGAACCCGAGGACGTTCGAGAAGCCCTGGCTGAAGCTCTCGCATACAAGGACGGTCCCGTCGTTGTCGATGCAGTTGTAGATCCCTTCGCGCTTGCCATGCCGTCCCATTCACCATTCCACACGGTCAAAGGGTTCACCCTCAGTTTCGCCAAGCAAGTGCTCAGCGGCAGGCTGGATACGGTGATAAAGGAGATGGAGCGAAACGTGGGAATCGTCTGAGCACAACGATAGCGATGAAAATAAAGATAAGGATATGTTCAGCATGACCAAACCCATTTTGGTGGTAACCAGTCGTTATCCGAAGGAAGTTGAAGACCGTATCGACCGCGATTACAACACCCGGCGAAACTCGAACCAGCTTCCTTTCAGTCAGAAGGAGCTGCTCTCCGCGGCCCAAGGAGCCGACGCCCTGTTTATCTCGCCGGCAGACCGGTTGGACTCTGGGTTTTTCCAGAAGGTTTCGCCAACGGTAAAAATCGTTGCCACGTTCTCGGTGGGTTTTGAACATATCGATCTGGAAGCCGCCGCTCGCAGGAAAATCTCGGTCGCCTATACCCCAGGTGTAAACAGCGAGGCAACGGCCGACATCGCCATGTTGCTTTTGCTGGGGGCTTCGCGTCGAGCTTACCAAACTCAGGAACTGGTTCGAACCGGAGCGTGGAAGCAGCCCTTGAGCCCCGACATGTTCTTGGGATGGCAAGTCGGTGGCAAAGTCCTCGGCATTTTTGGAATGGGGCGCGTGGGGCAAGCTATGGCGCGTCGAGCGCGAGGATTCGGAATGAAGATTCACTATTGCAACGGTTCGGAGTTGCCCGCGGAAATCGCAGGCGATGCCGTCTACCACCAGGATCCGTCGGATCTGCTTCGCGCAAGCCAGTTCTTGAGCCTGCACGCCCCGGAGACTCCTCAGACCCGCCATTTCTTAAACGCCAAAACTATAAGCCTTCTGCCCCCCGGGGCCATCGTGGTGAACACGGCTCGTGGAGGATTGGTGGTCGACGACGACCTTATCGCTGCTCTTAAGAGCGGGCGGGTCGCGGCTGCTGGACTCGACGTATTTGAAGGCGAGCCAAAACTTAACCCGGAATATGTTTCGCTAAAGAATACATTTCTATTGCCGCATATCGGCAGCGCCACGATCGAAACCCGCACAGCTATGGGCATGCTGGCCCTGGACAACGTGGATGCGGTGCTGAACGGCAGGCCGGCGCCGACCCTCGTCCCAGCTCCAGCAGCAACCGGGATGTCTGGGCCATATCTCGGACGAAAGCAATCAGCGAGTCTGCCGAGCAGCTTTCGCAGTGTCCATGGCGCATCATCCGATACAATCTATGCGACATGGCCAACGATCGGCACTGCAAGCAGAAGTTTGTGACATGTGTTTTCACCGTTTGATAGGGGCACGGGGAATGAGTACGCAAGACGTACCGACGGTATTCATTGTCGATGATGATGCTGACGTGCGTGAATCTCTTCAGGAGCTGCTGGAGTCGGTCGGCCTACACTCTCAGTCTTTTGGAACCGCACAAGAGTTCTTAGCGGCTGGGCGCGGTGATGGTCCCAGTTGCCTGATTCTGGATGTGAGGCTTCCCGGTATCAGCGGCCTGGATCTTCAGCACGAACTGAAACGAGGGAGAATAAGTATCCCCATTATTTTTCTCACGGCTCATGCAGACGTTCCGATGTCGGTCAAGGCCATGAAGTCTGGAGCGGTCGAGTTTCTTACCAAACCATTCAGGCATCAGGACCTCCTCGATGCGGTCCAGCGATCGCTTTCTCGAGCTCGCATCCTGCGCGAGAAAGAGCTGGAGTTAGCAGAACTGCGGCATCGTTGTGAAAAACTCAACCCTCGCGAGCGTGAGGTAATGGAGCTGGTCGTCACCGGGATGCTTAACAAGCAGGTTGCAGCGGAACTCGGCGCCAGCGAAGCGACCGTCAAAATGTATCGCAGCCAGGTCATGAAAAAGATGCAGGCCAAATCCTTGCCTGAGCTGGTCCGGATGGCGGACAAGCTCAGGCCCTCTAATGCCCTTCAGTCCCGCCTGTCGGCATCGAATCGCCGATCCGTCGAACGTAGCGGTCTAACGTACTAAAGTATAGTTTTTCCCGCCCAAAGTTTGATTGCTCCAGGTTTGGCAATGGCGCTACTCTCAGGACATGCCGGAGGACCAAAAGTCCGAATTGATTGCGATCATTGATGACGATGAGGCCATGCAAGATTCACTGCGCGACCTTATGGAGGCGGCGGGGCTTGCGGCGCGCTGCTTCGGATCCGCAGAGGAGTTCCTCAAATCCGATTTGCATGGTAAGGCTGCGTGTCTGATCGTTGACATCCGCATGCCGAGGATGTCGGGTCTGGAGTTGCAGGCCATGATGAAAGAAGAGGGATGCAACGTTCCCATCATTTTTATTACCGCTCATGGTGACGCCAGGATGCGGATACAAGCCATGAGACAGGGGGCAGTCGAGTTCCTTGCAAAACCGTTCGATCATCGACTGTTGCTGAAAAGGGTTCGCACTGCTCTTGAGATGTGAGCAACCGCGGATTATCGCAGTCGGCTGTGGAGTCCTAGTGTGGAGGTTTCTGTGGGAGATCGTGCAACAGTGACGTGCGCTGGGGCGGCGGATCAGGTCGAGCGTACGTTCGAGCGGATCATAGGCAATAGCGCTGCCCTCGAGTCCGTTCTCGACCAGGTGGAGCAGGTTGCTCCCACGGATTCTACTGTCCTAATCGAAGGCGAAACCGGTACCGGCAAGGAACTCATCGCCCATGCCATTCACAATGCAAGTCAGCGCTATGGTCGCGCATTTATCAAGCTGAATTGCGCCGCTATTCCTCTCGATCTTCTGGAAAGCGAACTGTTCGGCCACGAAAAGGGCGCTTTCACGGGCGCGATCGCGCAGAAGATCGGGCGCTTCGAAATGGCTGACAAAGGCACGCTATTCTTGGACGAAGTAGGCGATATTCCCCCTGCGCTGCAGCCGAAGTTGCTGCGTGTGCTGCAGGAGCAGGAGTTCGAGCGACTCGGCAGCGGTAGAACCCACAAGGTGGATGTTCGGCTCGTCGCCGCAACTAATCGGAACCTGGGCAAGATGGTAGCGAGAGGTCAGTTCCGCAGCGATCTCTACTATCGTCTGAACGTCTTCCCCGTCCAGTTGCCTGCGTTGCGCGAGCGCCGGGAAGACATTCCTGAGCTTGTCACGCATTTCGTGAATATCTTCAGCCGCCGCATGGGGAAACAAATCGATAGCATTCCTTCAGAAATGATGGCCGCATTCCAGTGGCATTCCTGGCCTGGCAATATACGGGAATTGCAAAACTTGGTTGAACGTGCGGTTATCCTCTCGCGTGACGGCGTGCTCCCGAATCCTCTGCACAAGAGGCAAACGAGTGCCGTTGTTCTCAGTTCCAACGCACAGTCTTCATTATCGTCGATGAACTGGGAAGACTCAGATCGTGCTCTGGTTGTAGGGACACTGGAGCAGACCGGCTGGATAGTGGGCGGACCCCGCGGTGCAGCCGCCAAATTGGGACTGAAGCGAACCACGCTGCTGGCGAAGATGAAAAGACTAGGCATCTCACGACCTGTCGCTGAGGAAGGTGCAGATATTCTCGGCCAGGCACAGGGAGATGTTCTGATTTAAGCCGAACGCGTGAACGAGACCATCCGCGGGCACGACGCGTTTTCGTGTTGGGGACCGTTTCGGCGAGTTTGTTGCTCGTAGCGCTTCCTCGTGCGCTCGCTCTCGATCTGGACCGACGGATTTCTCAGTATGCCCACACTGCCTGGCGCGTGCGCGACGGCATCTTCGCGACTATCGCACATTCGACTTCATGAAGCGGATTGTGCGCCCACATGGAGAGATTCGTTACGGACGGTGTGTAGGTATTCCTGTCACTCAAGGGGAGATTTTCCAGAGGTTCGCTGGGACAGGAATAGACGTTACGGAGCAGGAACTGCTTGAACAAGAAAAAGAGCGCCTGCGTCAGTTAGAGACGGAGCTCACGCCCACGAATCGCGTGAGCATGTTGGGCGAGATGGCCGCGTCGTTGGCGCACGAAATCAAACAGCCGATCGCCGCCGCAATGACCAGTGCCAACAGCTAAATCGAATGGCTGGCGCACGAACCTCCTAACCTTGACCGGGCCCGTGCATCAGCAGCCAAAATCGATACATATGGGAATCGAGCGGCTGAGATCATCAATCATATCCGGTCGCTGCAATAGGAAGTCTCCTCCAAAAAGTGAACTGATCGACGTGAACGAAATTGTCCGCGAAGTATTGACATTGCTGCAGGGTGAGAGACTGTCCGATATTCCATCGCCGTGCGATCCGAACTAGCTGGTGAACTCCCTGAAATCAAGGCAGGCCGCGTGCAACTGCAGCAGGTGTTCATGAACCTTATGCTCAATGCTATCGAAGCCATGCGAGACGAGGGAGGGGAGCTTACGGTGAGGTCGCAGCAGCAGGATTCTCAACTGCTGTTTTCGGTCGGCGATACAGGCCCGGGACTGCCGGGAAATGTTGACCAGATCTTTTCCGCCTTCTTTACCACCAAGCCCCAAGGCAGCGGCATGGGGCTGGCCATCAGCCGCTCCATTGTGGAGTCGCATGGTGGACGGCTGTGGGCAACGGCCAAAGACGGACGAAATGCAACCTTCCACTTCACCTTGCCGACCGAGATATCGCAGTCATCGGGTTTGATTGCCTAGATTTTGGAGCCGGGCGTACTCGGCTTTGGCTTGTCGATAGATGGGAAGATCGGGGTCGGCATCTTTCCAAGTCGTTAGGAATTCTTTGTAGGATCCGCGAGCGGCTGCGTTGTCGCCCATCATTTTCTGCGCGCGGCCGAGTTGGAGCCGGGCCAGTGGACCGGTTATAAATTTCCAGCACAAGCCGGGATTGTCGATGAGTTTTTGGAACTCGCCGGCTGCGGATCGGTCGTCGCCCAACTCCAGGTAGGCCAGTCCACGGATGTAGGCCGGGTAAAGATAGTCAAACGACAGCGTGTATGCGAGATCGTACTGGACGGTCCCGCGGAGCAGATCGATGGCGGCGCGAGGGTTGTGCTTCTGCAACATAACCGCCGCGCGAACTGTGGGAACGAGATACTTCTGCACAAGAGTATCCCATGGCGCTTCCCGGCTGACTTCGTCTGCGAGCCGATTGGCTTCGTCGGTTCTCCCCGACCGGGCGAGGGAAAGAGCCAAAATCATTCTTTGGCCGCGCTCCAATTTGTCCTGAAGCGCGTGATTTTGGATTTGGTGCGCCTCGATTGCCCTGCCCACTTCTGCGTTCTGAAGGGCCGACAAAACAAGAGGTCTGGAAATATCTTCCGCGTCCGAAGACAGCTTCGATACCTGCAAGCGCAGCCGATGTGCGGAATCAAAGCGACCCCGCTGTGCTTCAAATCTCAATTGCTCGCGCAAAAAGACGACTCGATTGGGGCCGGTCGCTTCACTATGGAAGATCCGTTCGAGAGCGTCCCGATCACCTTCGATGAATGCCAATCGCAACTTATCGATCGTCAGGTCGAGGCTGTCAAATCTAAGGACCTCCGCTTGAGCCAGCCACGATCTCGCCTCATTGAACCTACTCGCGTTTATGTTCCACTCGGCCGCCCAAGAAAAATAGAGTGAACTCGGCTCCTGCTGCGCCGTCTCATCCTCGAGGTCGGCCGCACGCTTAGGCTGGCCGAGTTTACGCAGCGTATGTGCCAGATTGGTACGAAAGAATACATCGCGAGGAAATAGCTCCAGTGATCGAAGGAGAACGGAGTAGGATTTATCGAGTTCTCCAGTCACGCTACTGTAATAGAGATACTCGGCATTTAGCCTGTTCTTTTCCGTCATTCGATCGCGCAGTTGGTAGGCGCGGGTAACTGAAGCTGCCATGAGGTCGTAATGGCCAAGAACTCCGTTGGCCATGCCAATTCCTTCGTGAGTGAGCGCAAGATCAGGGTCAAGTTCGATTCCTCTCTGATAAAGGGGGAGCGATGCCCGCGGATTGCCAGCCAGGAAGAGCCTGGTTCCCTCGGCGCCCGTCTGGAGTGCTTCTAGGGATGCGCTGGTCGCTATTTCCAGAGGCTGATTGAAGCGGGCCAGCGATTCGGCCGGTTCCCCGAGCTTCCTCCGAAGGCGCACGGCCGTCGCTCCCAACTCATGGACTACCTGATTACGAGCTCGAATGTCGGTCGCTTCCTCAACCAAGGTCGCTCCTGATCCGCAATCGAGTGCCCGGATCTTCAGGCGATATCGGTTGCCGGCGTCGGCGATGGAATCAGCGATCACCATCCTGCTGTTGGTCTTATTGCAAATCTGGCGTGCGATCTCCGGGGTGATCCTGGCGGTCGGCGCAAGTTTCATTTGCCCCAAGGCGGCGTACGTTTTATCCAATCCCAGCAGGTTTAAGTATGGCGTCTGCTCCATTTCATAGCGCAATGCAGTGTTCAAAGCATCGTCGAAAACAGCGTCGCCAGTTCGGTTTTCGACGTCGGCCAGCACGATTGTGTCGGTGGGAGCAAGAGTGATGCGATGGCGATAAACTTCGTAGCGCCAGACACTGAGCGCGGAAACTGCGAGCAGCAGCGCCCGTCGCCAACACCCACCACGTCCACCCTCTGGCTGGATGAACCTCCCCGGCGGCCTCTGCGGGTGCGATCCCCGGCGGTGGCTCCAGGGTATTCGATGGTCAGCATCAATCGATAGCCACGCCGTCCCAGGGTCTCGATGTACTGAGGGTTGTCGGCGGAATCCCCCAGCGCGCGGCGTAGGGCCTTGATCGTCGCATTGATGCTCTGATCAAAATCGACGACCGTATCATTCGCCCACAGCCTGCTCTTGATTTCCTCGCGGGTAACAAGCTTGCCCTCGCGTTCCACCAGCATCCGCAAAACCCGAAACACCTGTTCTCTGAGCAGGACCTTATTGTTAGGGTCAGGCGCCTGAGTTGATCGTAGTTCGCCAGTGCTGAGGTCGAGCTCAAAGGTTCCGAATCGAACGCGCTGTGAGGGGAGGGTGTGCATGCGAACCGTACACAAAATATAGAGTAAGAGACTGCATCAATGTGATTCGAATTGCAGAAATAAAGCCGAAGGTGCCGTAGTTATCGCTTCCGGTTATCCGGTTGTCTATGCTTTTGGAGTTGGGCGTACTCGGCTTTGGCTTGTCGATAAATGGGAAGATCGGGGTCGGCGTCTTTCCAAACGCTAAGGAATTCTTCGTAAGATTTACGGGCGGATGCGTCATCGCCCATCATCTTCTGCGCGCGGCCGAGTTGGAGCCGGGCCAGTGGACCGATGACATGTCTCACGCTAAACCCGGGATTGTCGATCAGCTTTTGGAACTGAGCTGCGGCCGCTTGGCCATCCCCGAGTCCTAGGTATGCGAGTCCGCGGATGTAGGCGGGGTAGACTGAATCGACCACTCCCGTAAAAGCCAGATCGTACCTGGCAGTGCCGCCGAGCAGATCGATGGCTGCCGCCGGATCGTGTTGCCGCAGCTTGATCGCGGCCCGGATGGCGGGAATGAAGTAATGCTGCACGAGCGTGTCTTCGGGCCTTTCCGCGCTGATCTGGTCTGCGAGTCTACCCGCTTCCGCTGTTTGTCCTGATCGCGCGAGCGCGAGCGCCAGGGCGATCTTGCTATTGCGATCTAGCTTGCTTCCAGCTGCCTTGCTTTCATAGCGTCGAGCTTGCAGGTCCTTTCCGACTTCGGCATCCTCCAGGGCCGAGAGGACCACCCACCAGTTAGAGTTGCTGGCCTTCGAGGCTGGCCCCAAAGCTTGCTGGCGCAGACGTTCGGCGGAGTGAAAGTGACCCTGCTGAATCTCGATCAAGGAATGTTCATGCAGGAAGTCTTCTCGATAGCTGCCTCGCTCCTCCTCCTTGAGGATCTTCTCGACGCTGTCCCGGTCGCCTGTGGCAAATGCCACAATAAGTCTTTCCCGCCGGATTAGTAAATTGTCGAGTTTAAGGGCGTCCGCTTTGGCGAGCCATGACTTTGCCTCATTGAATCTGCTCGCGAACCGGATGGACTGTATCGCGCTGCCGAAATAATATGAGCTTGGCCGCAACCGTGCAGTCTCAGCCGCTTCGTCAGCGGCGCGGTCGGGCTGGCCGAGATACACAAATGCGGCCCGGAGGTTGGCATGAGCGAGCACATCCCGAGGAAATATTTCTAAGAAACGAAGCACGGAAGAATATTCTTTCTCCCAGTCGCCGGTCACCCGGCCGTAATAGTCGATTTCGTTATTCAGCCGGTCTTTCTCGGTCAATCGGTCGCGGAGTTGGTACGCACGCGTGTAGGAAGCCGCCGACAACTCAGTGTTACCCAGGAAAAGGTAGGCCGCGCCCATGCGCCCATAGCTCAGGGCAAGGTTTGGATCCAGTTCGACTGCTCTCTGATAGAGTTTAAGCGCTCCCTCAGCGTCGCCGGCCAGGTAGGGCTTGTTCCCTTAGTGGCGGCCTGCAGAGCCTCAAGCGAAGCGCTGAGCGCTTTTTCCAGCGGCTGATTGAAGCGCGCCAGCGAATCTGCAGGCTCTCCCAGCTTGGCCGAAGGCGTACTGCTGTGGCTCCCAACTCATGGACTGACTTCATTACTGCTACTGATGTCGTCCTGCTCCTCGGCCAAGGTTGCTCCCGAGCCGCAGTCGAGTGCCCTCATCTCCAGGTGATATCGGTTACCGGCGTCGGCGATGGAATCGGAGATCACCATCTTGCTGTTGGTCTTACCACAAATCTGGCGTGCGATCTCCGGGCGTGATCTTGGTGGTCGGCGCAAGTTTCAGTTGCCCTATGGTGGCGTACGTCTTATCCAATCCCAGCAGGTTTAAGTATGGCGTCTGCTCCATTTCATAGCGCAATGCAGTGTTCAAAGCGTCGTCGAAAACAGGGTCGCTGGTTCGGTTGTCGACGTCGGCCAGCACGATTGTGTCGGTGGGAGCGAGAGTGATGCGATGGCGGTAAACTTCGTAGCGCCAGACACTGAGCGCGCCAACCACGAGCAGCGCGCCCGCCGCCAACGCCCGCCGCGTCCACCGTCTTGCTGGATGGCCCTCCCGCGCGATCCGCGCGAGATCATCCTTCATTGCGGTCGCTGATTGGTAACGTCGATCACGGTCTTTCTCGAGCGCCTTTGCCAGCACGAGATCAAGGCTGCGCGGCAGGACCGGATTCCGGGCTCTGGCCGGAGCGGAAGGCTGATGCAGGATGGCGTCGTGAAGATCCGCGAGCGTTTGCCCCGTAAATGCCCGCTGGCCGCAAGCCATCTCATAAACCACTAATCCGAACGAGAACAGGTCACTTCGGGTATCGAGTTCCTCATGCCGTACCTGCTCCGGCGACATGTATCCTGCTGTCCCCGCGGTGGTTCCTGTGCGGGTCAGCGTTTTCTCCAGACTCTCCGTCGAAAAAGTTTTGGGTACTGCAGTGCTCGCTGCCTCCGCGCTCTCCAGGGCCACATCACTGCCAGCCAACTTCGCCAATCCGAAGTCCAGTATTTTTACCGTGCCAGACTTGCACAGGAAGATATTGGCCGGCTTGATGTCGCGGTGAATGATTCCTTTGTCATGCGCGGCCTGCAGGCCATCGCAAATTTGGGCCGAAATCTCTAACACTTCACGGTAGGGGTAGCGGCTTTTGCCTCGAGGCAGACAGGTGATCACGCAGGTTGTCTCCTTGCAGAAGCTCCATGGCAATAAAAGGCTGTCCCTCATGCTCTTCGATTTCGTAGATGGTGCAGATATTGGGATGGTTCAGTGCCGAGGCGGTTTGGGCTTCCCGTTCAAAACGCTTGAGGGCAACCGCATCACCGGCGAACTCTTCTGGCAAAAACTTCAACGCTACCAGCCGACCCAGTTTGAGATCCTCCGCTTTGAAAACCATTCCCATGCCACCGCCGCCGATGACATCGAGCACGCGGTAATGCGAAACCTTCTTCCCGGTGAGCGAGCTTGATTGAAGGGGCGCCTCCGCGGTGACCTCTCCGGCTGCGATTCCCGGCGCTGACTCCAGGTATTCGATCGTCGGCATCAATCGATAGCCACGCCGCGCCAAGGTCTCGATATACCGAGGGTTGTCGGCAGAATCCCCTAAGGCACGCCGAAGGGCCTTGATCGTCGCATTGATGCTATGGTCGAAATCCACAACCGTATCGTTCGGCCACAGCCTTCCCTTGATTTCCTCGCGGGTAACAATCTTGCCCTCACGTTCAAGGAGCATCCGCAAAACCTGAAACACTTGTTCTCTGAGGAGAACCTTATTGTTAGGATCGGGCGCGTCAATTGATCGCAGTTCGCCAGTGCTGAGGTCGAGCTCAAAGGCTCCGAACGAACGCATCCTGAGGAAAGGGTGTACATGGGAACCGCACACAAAATACAGAGTAAGAAACTGTACCAATGCGACCCGGAATTGTCGAAATAAAGCCTGAGAGTCCGATCCAAGCCGCTCGGCTACTTCATTAAGAATCAATGACTTCCTGATTTCACTCCGATTTCATCGCAAAGTCACCGCTGTTCCATTTACACCCGTTCGCCCTTGCAGTAAACAGGTGAGTACAGGCGTGATTGATCAAACGATATTCGGATTCGCGGGCATGCCGGGGGCCAGACGTCCAAATTGATTGCCATCATCGATGACAATGAGTCGATGCAGGACTCACTGCGCGACCTAATCGAGTCGGGGGGATTTGAGGCACAATGCTTCGGATCAGCAAAAGCGTTCCTCGAATCCGATTTGCATTCTCAGGGCCGCGTGCTTGATCGTTGACATCCGCATGCCGAAGATGTCGGGTCTGGAGCTTGCAGGCCAGGCTGAAACAAGAGGAATGCAACGTTCCCATCATCTTTATTACGGCGTTTGACGATGCCGAGATACGGGCTCAAGCCATGAAAGAGGGTGCAGTCGAGTTCCTCGCAAAACCATTCGATCATCAGCTGTTGCTCAAAATCCTGCGATGCACTCTCGATAGTGAGAGGTATGGCGTCGGCTCATCGCAGTTTGCGATTGCGTCCTGAAGCGCCCGTGTTTCATGAAGCCCTCAAGATTGCTTTCCAGACTTGAATCCGGCTTCGTCTACGTGCGATGAAAATTGACTTACTCAGGGCGCGCTGCCCATCGCATCCAAGAGTTCGTCATGGGCCTGCAAGTAGTCCATCTGTGACTGCAGTAGGAGCGCCTTGGCATCGTATTCCTGAGCCGTCGCGGCATCCGCCTGCGAGTTCAGCGCCGCTCCCCGTATCAGTTCCTGCTGACGCACACGGTTCGACTCAGTGCGCAGAGCCAGCACTTCTTCCGACACCTTCAACATCTGCTGCGTTCTTTCCAGCTTGTTGTACGCCGTCTCGACTGATAGCTCGACCGCATCCGTCAGCTTCGCCAGGTTCTCCTTCGCTTGGGACAACTGCGCCTGATGTTCGCGCAGTAAGCCGTGCTTACGCCCACCGTCGAACAGATCGTAGCCGAAGTGAACCCCAAACGTTCCGAAGTTGCGCGCCAGGAATGGGACATTTTCCTGGTAGCTGTAACGGGCAAAGGCCTCAACATCGGGGACCCAGATATCAGTCTTGGCTAAACGAATCGCCGCCTCAGCTTTTTGCACCTCGGCGCGAGCGGCAAGGAACTCCGGGATGTGACTCAATGGCGGCACGTAACACAATCTTTGCGAGGGCAAGTCTCCTGAAATTCGGGAACACCCGGATCCAGATCCAGAGCAGTGTTCAGTGGCAGGCCAATCAAGTCGTTGAGTTTTAGTTTCAGATCTGTCAACTGGAAGTCGGTCGTCAGCAACTCCTGCTTGGCTTGCAACTGCTGGGCGCGGCTGTCGATCAGGTTTTCTTCCAGAGAGCTGCCGAATTTTACTTGCTCGACGCGCTCGCTTTGAAGGGCTTCGGAAGCCTTTATTCGCGCTTCGGTGGCGCTACGGTGCGCCTGAGCAATCAGGACCTGGTAGTAGACCTGATGGACTGCGAGCGCTACGTCGTTTCGAGTAAGCTGCGCCTTCTCACGCGATGCTTTTAACTCGGCCTGGGCCAGATCGTTTTCCCGTCTGACCTTGAGCAGATTCGTCAACGGCTGGGTGATCTGGGTTCCGCTGGTAATAAAGTTTTTGCCGCCCTGGCTGATGATCGCGTCTACCGGCGGAATCGGCGTTCCCCCGGCAATGCCGAGACTACCGGACCTGATCTGAATCAACTCCGTGTCGGTCGCATGCATGAAGCTGCTGTCATTCCGTATCGATGGAAAATACGCACTCTTCGCGGCCTGCTTCGCGTGCTGTTTTTCCTCGACCGTATAGCCGGCGATGCGAATATCGTGGTTGTGCTTGAGCGCCAACTGAACAGCTTCCTGCAGTGTCATGTGGCGCGGCGGGAGGCGCAGTATTGGTTGTTTCCTGGGCCGCCGCAATGCAGGCGGAAACAAGCTGTAGCTGCTAACACGAACAGTGCCGCATTTTTTTTCATTGATTCGACCCCTTCCTGGCGCCGGGAATCTGCTGCATGGCGCTGAGATCGCCGTAGTTCAAAGGTGATTTACGCAGCAAAGCGACGAGGATCAAGGCGCAAAAACAACTCCAGGCGATCAGTAGAAATCCGTCGATAAGGCTCAAGCTGTATGCCTGGAGCCGCAGCCGGGCTCCAATCAGATCAACCGCGCGCGCACTTGCGGCGGCGATCCCGGAGGATTTGGCGTAGAGGCCCGCCGTCATGGCACGAATGTTCTGATCGGTGATCCAGTTGCCACCGCTGACGTGAAGTCCCAGGAGATTCGAGTGCAGCTTCTCCCTCTGAGCGATGAAGTGCCCCATGTAAATGGCGCCCGCTGTGCCGCCGAATATTCGAACAACGTGAAAGAAGGCGGAAAAGGTCAGGACCCACTCAGGTTTTGCCAAAGCCCCCGCGAAGATTGCCTGCAGCACGATGCAGCCGACAAGCCCGATGAAAGCAAAAGCTTGTCCGACGCCGACGAGCAATTCCGTGCGGTAGAAGTTCTCCGCCGCCCATGCTGCGGTGTACTGCGAGCACAACCAGGCAGCGAATGCCGTACAAGCAAGCCCCGCGGCGAACAGCAAGCGTGGATCGACTTTGCGCAAGAGCAGGAGGGCGGCAATGAAAGCAATCGGAATAAGCGGAATAGCGCTCCAGATGATTGCGGGACCGATCTGATCGGCCTCGAAACCGTGAATGGCCAGCGACTGTGGAATAAGGATGATGGTTGTACAGAGCGTAAAGCGGAACCAGAAGAGCAGGCAGCCAAGCAAGATGGTGTTCCACTGCAACAGATAAGGTAGCGCCACGAGAGGATTAGGCGAGCTAAGTCTGCGCACCAGCGCACACAGGAGGAAAAAAGATCCGGACCAGAACAGTGCGTTGAAGACCCCCGAGCGCCACCAGTCGAGCCGCTGGCCTTGTTGAAGAGCGGCAAAAATCAGAGCCAATCCCGCGCTAAGGTAAAGGAACCCGGCGAAGCTCGGTGCTGCCTCGCCCTTCTTGCGCGGCGGCGCCTGCGGGATGCCGAAGTAGATACATATCATCATCACCGGCGCGATCACCGCCGAGCCCCAAAACATCCACTGCCAAGAAAGATGGTCTCGGTACCAACCATAGAGTGAAGGCGCGATATTCACGGCTCCGTCTACAAAGGTCGCGTAGAGGGCGATCGTGAAAGGAAGGTAGCGCAACGGAATGTTGCGCAGGGCGAACGTCAAGGTGAGCGGATAGAAAGTGCCTGAGGTCAGCCCGGCAACAATAAGCGCAGCAACGAGAAGACTGTAGCTATGGATGAGCGGGAGAAAGAGAGAGGTTACGGTGAAAAGTCCTGCGGCAGACAGTAGCACGCGCCGTGGGCCTAGCAGCCCTCCGAGGTAGACCGTGAACGGGCCGATGAACATGAGTGACGCATTGAAAGCACTGTCGAGCCAGGCGCCATTGTCGAAGCTTATGCCAACGTGCCCCTTCAAATCGGCGATGCCGAGACTGAGCATGCGGCCCGCGAGAGTGACGAGTCCAGCGCCAGTGACCACTCCGAAGATGCCGAGAAGAGGACGCGTCGATACTTCAGACGGGATTGCCGCGGCGGCCCCATGCGCGATCTCGATCGGAGATGGGCGAATTGTTATGGTCGAGGCTGCCATATATTTCCGGTTATCTTCTCGTGCTGACAGTTGCTACCACGGAAAGTCCGGGACGCAGCCTCGCCGCGACCGCCGGGTCGTCCAGCGCGATCTTGACGGGGATACGCTGCACGACTTTCGTGAAATTGCCAGTGGCATTGTCGGGCGGCAAAAGAGCGAATTGCGATCCGCTGGCTGGTGCGATCTCGATCACTTTGCCGCGAATGAGCTGTCCGGGATATTCGTCGATCCGCAGTTCGGCGGCGTCTCCAACTTTCACGTTGGTCAACTGGGTCTCGCGATAGTTCGCCTGCACCCACTTGGTGAGAGCAACAAACGATATGACCTGAGTGCCGGGCGAGACGAGTTGCCCAGGTCGAACTTGCCGTTCGCCGACTGTGCCATCGCCGGGAGCGTAGATTTTGGTGTAGCCCAGGTTCACCTGAACCGCAGCAAGACTCGCTTGCTTGGCGTGCAGGTCGGCTTGAAGTTGCGTCCCCTGGGATTCGAGAACGACTTTGCTGCGGCGCTCGACCTCGGCAGCAAGTTCACTGCTACGAAGCATGGTTTGCGCTTGATTAAGATCGGCGTCACGGCTGGCTAACTGGGCCGAGAGACTGCCGTCAGCAGCGACGGCGGCCTCCAGGTTTTGCTCGGTCGTCGAGTGAGTCTGATACAACCCATCCTGACGTTTGCGTTCTGAGCGGGCGCGAATCAACTCAGCCTGCACAGCGTCCTTGCCCGCCTCGGCCGCTGCAATCTGCGCCTTTGCCTGATCAATGCCTGCCAGCGCTTTTGCTATGCGCGTATCTTGCAACTGGCGCTGGCGAAGATTCTCCTCAATGCCGGCACGTGCCGCCTCAACCGCCGCTTTGGCCTGATCCACCTGCGCCTGATAGTCATCATCCTGCAATTCAACGAGGAGATCGCCCTTATGGACTTGCTGGTAGTCCGCCACGTCGACTGCGCGCACGATGCCCGGCACCTTGGTACTGAGCGGAGTAAGATCGCCGCGAACGTAGGCATCGTCAGTGACTTGTTCGACCTTGCCGCCTTCCCAGGCATTCCAGTTACGCGTGATGGTGATCAGAACGGCCAGAGCGAGAAGTCCCACGAAAATTG
Organism: uncultured Acidobacteriaceae bacterium; assembly: GCA_963789875.1. Taxonomy (GTDB): domain Bacteria; phylum Acidobacteriota; class Terriglobia; order Terriglobales; family Acidobacteriaceae; genus Sulfotelmatobacter. The sequence continues at coordinate 1,667,141 of CAWBMI010000006.1, forward strand.
GCGTGATGTAGTTCTGCCACCTCGCACCTCGGCGAGGACCTGGCTCATCGGTATCGGTCTTGGGCGGCAGCGGTTTCGCGATCGGCGCCGCGGTTCCTGCGTTCACGGGCGAGGTGGACATTAAAGTTGCTCCTTGAGCATGCAGAGATCTCGAAGCGCTTGAGTTCTCATGACTCGCTTGGAGCAACTGCGGTTCCATTCGCGACGATGACGATTAGAGGATGCAATCGCGCTTTGTACTCGCAATCAGAACAAATTCGCGTGGTTTTGGAAGAGATGAGGACCCCTTGAGTTCTTTGACGGCCATGTCACATGACACGTGACACTTGACACCGTTTGCCGCAGGACCCAGGAGCGAGGAGTGCGCTCTTCTTGAGTCGCGGTCAAAGTGGTGAACGGCTAGGGGACAAGTACAGTCTTGCGCCGTTTGGGCGGTCGATGGTGCCGCTCGATTGGAACCGTGCTTGCAGAAGAGTCTTGCTGTGGAGACTGCGCGGAATATTCTCCTCCAACTCAATTTCGCAATTCGTGAAAGGTAGCCATGAACCAGAAGAAACTTCTTGTAATCACTCTGATGTTAGTCATACTCGAATCGGCAAGTTCCGTCTTAGCCCAGAATTCTACATCGGCCAAAAAGGACGCGGTCAAGACCTCGGCCCCAAACGTACGCATCTGAAGCGGGTTCCAACGACTTACTTGACCTCTTGCGCAAAGATGTAAGGTCCCAAAAGAAGCAGATCATCGCCGAGAACATGGAGTTGAGCGATGCTGAGGCCGAGAAGTTCTGGCCTGTCTACGATCAATACGCGGCGGAACTCTCTAAAATCTACGACGTGAAGCTTGCGTTGCTGAGTGATTATGCCGACAACTACAGCAGCATGACGGGCGAGCAAGCCGAAAATTACATCCGCAAACGTGCTGACGTAGAACAGTCCATCATGCAGCTGCGATTGAAATACATGCCTGCGTTCCGCAACGTGCTTTCAGGCAGGGAAACCGCGTTGTTCTATCAACTCGACTGGCGACTGGGTCTCGCGATCGACGTGCAGCTGATACAAGTGCCACTGATTAATCCGTAGGCGCCATCGTTTTTGAAGGCACCTCCAACCGCTAAGCCTACGGCTGGGAGTTTCTTTTTGCATTGCGGAAACTCCGGCCGTGGCCTCGACTTCGATTTTCACTAGTTAGCGCCGGTGCTAGGTTGCTTCCATGCGGTAGTCCCGTTTTCATTCTTCTCCATGTATCCGCCAATATTCCCTTTCACTTTTGCCTGAGTCGCGTTTCTGTGCAAGCCAGAAGATGAATCTGCGGGTGCCGATGCGTATAGCGAGGCTGAGTACAACCACGACTGCTAACGCCAGCGGGTCAACCAGGTGGGAACCGAATGGATAGTGAGTGAGCCAGTGCATACAAACGCGCGCGTCAGTCCCCTACCAACTGACACGCCGGATCATTCGATCTCTAGTCTTTCTGCACGGCAGTTGAACTAGCCGCCCAGCCCGCGGAGAGCGGAGTTACCAACTTTTCAAGCGCTCGTTGCATCGTGCGGTTCATTGCCGAGACCACGGCTGGCACATCGTGCTTGTCGACGTCTCCAACCTCCGAAACAGCGTTACTCCAAACGGTCTTTCCCGTGGCAAGGCTGGTCATTTCGGCGTAGATTGCAACCTCGACTTTTACGCTGCCCTGATAGTCGAGTTCCTCAAGCTTTTCCAGCCGCCCGCTGAGCACATAGTCGACATCGCGGCTTCCGTTATAAGCCTGCACGCGGGCAAAAGCGCCGTCGGCACCGAGTCGTTCGATGATTGCGTTGGTGACGAAATCACGAGGGTTCACCGCCCAGCGATCGTAGGCATAGAACCCGATTTGTTCCGGAGATGCTTTATAGACAATCGCCCCCTGGCGCAGGTAGGAGGGCGCGCGGAATTCACGGACCGCTAGCGTGACATGTGCGTTCTCCGGAGCAGGTGGGTCTGGCGGCGCAGGCAGGTTGAGGGTGTAGTAGTTAGGGTATCTCGCTCTTCCACCACAACCGGTCAGGATTACGAAAGCCGCCAGACAGAAGACAATCGTCGTGATGGTTCTTCTCACAGTCATCCGACGGCGAGACCCGCCGAAACGGGCGCTGGCACCTGCCCCTACACTGAATCGCGTCATTTCGGCACCTTCCTGTCTTCGGGCTGTTTGATCCGAATCAGGCTCCACGGACGCTGCTTCACCGATTCGGTCAAGTCATCCAGGTTTTCAGTTGCTGTCCTGATGTTTTCGATTGTGTCGTCAATCTTGAAATCATTTGCCTTTACGAGCACTTGCATGTCAGCCAGCAAATGCTTGGCTTCGAGCAAAGTATTCTGCAGCTCCGCCAGGTCCTGCCGGACGGGCTCGCGCACCTCGCTGACGGTACCGTTCACATTTTGGACAGTTTCATCGGCGTGCTGGCTAAGCGTATTCAACTGATCGGTAAGGCGGTCAATTTTGGGCCGCTCCGTCGCAATCATTGCGTCGACGTTATTGAGTACGTCTCGTATCTTCCGTTGATTGGTTTGTCCCGTCACGTTATTCAGATTTGCGAGCAGTGTGCGGGCGTTTCCGCCGATTTCTTTCAGTTCGCCTCGGACCTCGGTGATCAATCCGTTGGCATTGTCGGCGACGACCACCATCTTGCCGGCGATCTCGTCGAGGCTCGCCGCCTCCTGCGATGGAATCGTGGACCCTGGGACTAGCCGCTTCGCGTCGTTGCTGCCGGTGGTGATGGATAATGCCGCGCCGCTCATCACGCTGACCAGCCCCAGTTTGGCTACAGATTTTTCGTTTAACGGAGTGTTGTCCTTCACGTCGAGCAGAATTTCGATCCTAGTCGGGTCAGAACTCCAAGGTCGCACCGCTTTTATTTTTCCTACGTTGATTCCACCAAACAGCACTTGCGCGCCTGGTTCCAGGCCGCCGGCGTAGCGGAGATACGTCTGGTATGGAACCATGTGGCCGCCAAGCTGCGCGTTGATCAGGTAGATCAGCGTGAATGCCAGGACCGAGAAGCATCCCAGGACGAACGCGCCGACTTTCGCTTCCGTGGTCACGGGTAGACCTCCTCGGACTGCATGTATTTTTCGAAGTAAGCCGTAACGCCGGGCATCTTCGCCATGTTTTCGGGTATCCGGTCGAGAAACTGCCGCACGCGCGGATTCTGGCTCGCCTTGATCTCGTCTTTCGTGCCGACTGAACTAAATGACCCCTGATAGAGCATGGCGATGCGGTCTGCGATGCGGAATGCGCTCGGCAGTTCGTGGGTAACTACGATGACCGTCATCTGCAGCGCTTCCTTGACCAGCAAGATCAGTTCATCGAGCTCGGCGGCGACAATGGGATCAAGCCCGGCCGATGGCTCATCGAGCACCAGAATCTCGGGGCCGAGCGCAAGCGCCCGCGCCACGGCCGCACGCTTCTTCATCCCGCCGGAGAGTTCCTGAGGGAGCAACTTGCCAAAGTCGGCCAGACCGACCGCAGCCAGCTTCATCCAGACCATCAGGTCGACGATTGAGGGTGCGAGCCGTGTATGTTCGCGTAGTGGTAAGGCGATGTTTTCTTCCACGGTCAACGAATTGAACAACGCCGCACTTTGGAAAGCCACACCAATCGAGCGGAGAACTTTCTTGAGCTCGGACTTTGAGCAACGAGTAATATCGGTTCCCTTCACGTGGATGCTGCCCGACTTAGGGCGCTCCAGCCCGATGATCTGGCGCAACAACGTGCTTTTTCCGGAACCGCTCCCACCCAGCAGCACCATCGTTTCTCCGTGCTCGATGTCGAGATTCAGCCCATTCAGCACGCGGCGGCCGTCATACTCAACCACAAGGTCGCGGACAGAAATGATGGGCATCAGGATTTCACCGTGAAATAAAAAATCGCGGTAAACACTGCGTCAGCTACGATGACGAGGAAAGTCGACTTCACTACCGCACTGGTAGTGGAACGACCTACAGAATCAGGGCCTCCGTGAACACGAAATCCCTCCAGGCATCCGACGTGAGCGATGATGGTTGCGAACACCACGCTCTTGATGAGTCCCGTGATTACGTCGCGCAAAGTGATGGAAGTTGAACACATAGTGGACGTAGAGCAGTGGCGACAGGCGAGTACTGAAGAACATGAACAGCCCGCCGGCCAATATGCCGAAGAGATTCGCAATGATGCTGAGGCAAGGAACGGAAATCAAAGCGGCCAGATACTTGGGCGCGAGGACAAACTCGACTGGCTCGAGCGCCATGACGCGGAGGGAATCGAGTTCCTCAGTCACCTTCATCGTTCCGATCTCAGCCGCGAACGCCGACCCGGAGCGCCCACTCACCGCAATCGCGGTGAGCAGCGGCCCGAGTTCGCGCGTGAAGCCAACCGCGACCAACTCAATGACATAGTGCAAAGCTCCAAAGCGGCGCAGTTCCGAGGCCCCCTGCATGGCCAGAATGAATCCCGAGCAGATCGACATCAACGACACCATAGGCATCGCATCCACGCCGATTTCCAGCATTTGCTTCACGGTGGTCTTCCAGCGGTAACGATTCCCGACAAAAGGAAGTGACTGCCCCATCGCTCGCAGCGTAGTCCACCACTGGATGTTCAGACTTCCGATGTAGTCGAGATGTTCGAGTGTTCTTTCGCCGACATGTTCGAGAACGTTCGTCATCAAGACACCTCTTGTCCCGAATTGCCCGTGTCGAACAGCGCCAGTACTCCGGTGACCTCGAATAGCCGGAGCACGGCACCGCTGAGCCCCTGCAAGCGGAAGTTGATCTGCTGATGGCGGGCGATTCTCAGCGCTTCGATCAAGGTGGCGATCCCGGACGTCTCAACGTAGGAGACGCGGGCTAAGTCGACGATGATGGAATGGGGTAATGTTCCTTCCGACAAAAGAGCCCGCAGGCGATCGCGGAGATCGGGCGAGGAGTCGACATCGATTTTCCCAGTCAGCCGGACCACGGCATCCGTTCCGACTTGATCGACTAAGATCTCGAGGTTCATGCTTGAAGGAATTGCAACCCGCGTCACTTTTACTTCTAGCTCGGTCTCCAGGATCTGAACGCGCAAGCCTGAAACTAGCGACCGTGGCATTCACCCCGGGTGCTTGCATGCGGCCTTCCACAATGTGGGCCGTAATGAATAGCAGTTGGATCTCGCTTTCCTCCTGCCGGCAGCTTGAGCGCGGACAAGAACGACCCCACGGTTGGCAAAACAAGTGCTTGCACAGTGCGTGGACACCGTTCTTTCGTCGACCAGTATGATTTGGAAAGCGATAGTCGCTTTGACGTCTCGAGAAACGTCACGAGCAATGACGTGTCTGTCAAAGTAAGTGACACGCTAGATGACGCTCAATCCACAACGATGGTCCTTGAAGCAAGGTGCGCAGTTAGCTGCCCGTTGCACGATCGTCGCAGCTGCGATAAGCAGCGGACTCTTCGCCGACACCCCGCCAAGTACATATCAGCTTCCCTCGAACTCAGAAGTCATTAGCTACCTCCTCCAATCGGTGAACTGGTATCGCCATGCGTACACCGAACGGCAAGTTGCCCAAGAACCGGCTGACCTAATGTTTCTCGATGATAATCAAGCGATCGAACGGCAGATTGTGAAGCTCTCGATCGAGTTTGCCAAGGCGGATGCCATGCTGGAAACGAGCGCCGCTTCCCTGCGTGGCCGACCTACCTCCTCAGACCCTCCTCCTGCAGATCTTGCGCACTTCATCGAATTAAAACAACAAAACGATCAACTAAGCCAGCATGCGATAGAGGAGATCAAGAACCTCGACAAAAGGCTGAACAATGCTAAGGGGATCGATCGCAGAAAATTGAAAGCCGCTGAGGAAGACGCTCAAACTCGGTTGCAACTCCTGGACGCGGTCGCACGGGGCCTGAATGACCTGGTGGAGTTTGTCCAGAGTCCCGGTGAAGCACAAGGCCACAGTGGACACTTGGGCTCCACTATCGACGAACTCGCTCAATCGATACCTGAAGTGATGGGCGCGTCAGTGTCATCGGCGACGGTGCCTCAGCAGGAGGCAAATTCAAGAACGGCTGGCCGTGAAGCCGGCATCCTCGGGTTGGTGTCGGATGTCTCAGCGATGAAGCAAAAGCTTCACGTGGTTGAGGAAGAGATACAACTCACCGATAACTTGACCCTATCCGCGAATAATCTGCGAATTCCGCTAGGCCGTTTCATCATTCACCTCATCCAGAATCTGTCCATGAACGATTCGCAGACCAGCGATCTTCCATCGTTGCGCGAAGAGAAGTCGCACCTCGATGCCGTTACCGTCGATCTCAAGGAGTTATCTCCGGTCATCGTAGCGCTCGATAAGCAAAAGGTCTTGCTCGCGGAGTACAAGTCTCATCTTCTGCCCTGGCGAATTGCAGTGGCCGGCCAATACAGGCGGGCATGGAGACAACTTTTGATCCGCGTGATGATCGTTTTGTCGATCATTGCTCTGTTAGTCGCAATTAGCCAGCTTTCACGCCGGTTCACGTTGCAGCATGTTCACGATCCAAATCGGCGGCGGTTCATCAGCATGAGCCACCAATTTACGACTCTGTTCGCTGTTACGGTCATCATAGTGTTCGTGCTTGCCTCGGACTTGAGGTCGGTCGCAACCTACTTTGGCCTTCTGAGCGCTGGACTTTTGCTCGCACTCGAAAACGTCATTCTTGCCACGCTCGGCTCTCTTCTTTTGGTTGGAAAACGCGGAATCAGAATTGGCGACCGAGTGCAGGTCTCAGGGGTTACCGGCGATGTCATCGACATGGGCCTGCTGCAATTCCAGTTGAGAGAATTCGACGTAGAAAACGGGAAACACACCGGTCACGTGGCAACTTTTTCGAATTCGCTGGTTTTTGTATCTCCCGCCACAGGGCTCATGAAGTTTGATCCTGCTTCGGAGAAAACCTCGTAGGCGGCTTCGAGCAAGAACGGAACGGAGCCCCAACCGGACAAGCGCGTTTCGGTTGCGGGTGACTAGAGTTACAGACTTGGCTCCTTGCGCTAAAGATCACACTGAACATCGGGGACGGCGGCTCATCCGATTGACTCTGGCTTTCCTGTCGCCGTCAATGACAGTATCCGTTTACCGTCCGCACTCGATTGGCCAGGCCGATCCCAAGGCGATTGCCGCGTAAATCGCGCTTTCAGTCCCCGCTTTCATGCCCCGCGCCGGCTCAGGTAGCGGACTTCGCGATGGCACTGAGCTTGCTTAAGCAAAGGGTGGCAGGCTGGAACGCCCCGCAAGCTTTCGGCTCTGCTCGAGCGCTCTCAGTCTTATGACGTGCAAATTCGTTCAGGCTTCCGCCAACAAAAAAATAAATATGGAGATCTGAAATGCTTAAGGGCTTCAATTATCCGCTCACTCCAAAAGGCAAATCGACGCTGAATCCGGCTCCGCCCTGGCACTACTCTTCCGACTTCCTGAGTGTTGAGTTCTGGTCGGAGCCCTCTGCCCTGGCAGCTCTGTTGCCTTCCGGGCTCGACCCCGATCGCTCCGCGAATGGTCACGCCAACGCTTATTTCTACGATTGGCAGTTCAGCGGCAACGACGAAGAGTATCTAGACCCGGCCCGCTATCAGTACCGCGAGTTTTTCATCCTCGTCGATGCCTTATACCAAGGCAAGCCGGCCGCTTACTGTCCATATATTTTCGTGGACAACGATGCGGCGCTGGCTCGCGGTTGGACTCAGGGTTATCCGAAGCGTCTTGGCGAGGTTTTTCAGACCAGGTATTACGCCGCAACAGGAAAGGCGGGGCCTGCCCTCGCCCCGGATCCAAGTTCGCTGGATCCCTTACATCTGCCGGACAAAGACTTGCCGAGGCGGTTGTTACGCTGAGAGAACCTGTCACCGACATGGCACTACTGAAACAGAAGCCTGTCGTCAATCTCCTCCACTGCCCGCGTCTTGCCGCTGATAGGCAGGACCAGCCGGCAGTTCACGAGTTGGTCGAGAACATCCCGCGTGATGTGAAGCTTGAACAAGCATGGGCGGGAGAGGGTTCTCTGACGCTGCTGGTCTGCAGAGGCGAAGAACTCTCGGATTTGGCGCCTATCCGTTGTGGCAAAGGCGTACGGGCTTCCATGGCATACGTAGTCGATGATCTAAGAACGTTGAAGGATTTGAGGAGGTAAACCTGCGCGGTGCTTGCGATGTGATTCGATATGTGAAATGCAAACCAAAACGACCAAACGTGATTCCTGCCGCAAGTGACAGAGTGTATTCGTTGGGTGATCGAAAATGGTTCGCAAAATTTTCAATTGAGCGCTGGAGACAGACTCTAATGGCAACCGCTCCGAAGGTTCACATTGATGTCGATAATCACAATCTGCTGACGGATTCATCGCGGCAGTCGGTCAAGCCCTCGGCCGCAAAGGGTCTCGCGCTGACCGAAGCGGTATTTCCGCAGTTTCCGACAAAGCTTGCCGATCTTGGCCCGGAAATAGCTCCCGAAAAACGAGACTGCGCTCCTCCTCCAAACCCAGCTAGATACTTGCAGGCCCATGGCGAGGCTATCCGTGCGATTGGCGGCCTAGTCCAATGAATTCCAAATCGCTTGAAAGGCCCAAGAAGCGGACTTGCGTCCTTCGATCAGCATGGGGCGGAAAAATGGACAGCAGCCTCGTTCGGGTGGCCTCCACCCGTCTGCCTACCATATTTGGCGTCTTCGACCTGATCGGCTTTGAGCGCGCGAACGTGGACAAAGGGGAAACTGAGAGCGCCCTCCTTCTGATGCTTGGCGAACTGCAAAATCGAGCACCTTTGCTACGCATTCATTCTCAGTGCTTGACTGGAGAAGTGCTCGGATCCCTGCGTTGTGATTGCCGAGGACAATTGGAACTCGCAATGTCGGCCATTGCTGATGAGGGATCGGGTCTGGTGATCTACGAACATGAAGAGGGCCGCGGCATCGGGCTGATGGCAAAGCTTAAGGCCTATGCCTTGCAAGACCATGGTCTCGATACGATCGAAGCCAACGAAGCTCTGGGTTTTGACGCCGACTGCCGTGATTTCAGTCTGGCCGCAGCCATCCTACGTGAACTTAAGATCCGGCAGGTCCGTCTGCTGTCAAACAATCCGCAAAAACTTAAAGCACTGACGGTGGGTGGAATCAAAGTCATCGAAATGATCGCCTGTGAAGCACCGCCAAGTCCTTATGCAGTGTCGTACTTGCGGACCAAGAAGGAAAAGATGGGGCATTCGCTCACGATTATGTGAACGATTGGAGAAATTGATCTCAATCGGAGCACCTATGTCTAGTCAGCAGCTCAGTGCGGTAGGCCCACTCATTTCGTCGGAAGTATCGCGTGTATCCGTTACTAGTGAGCGCTGCCTTGTTGCGCAAGCAGTTAAGTTCGCCGAGATCGAGAAGTCGCTTATGGAGTTGCGATCAGGGCGCATGATCGTCATTGCCGACGATGAGGATCGTGAGAATGAAGGTGACCTCGTGATCGCGGCAGAGATGGTCACTCCCGAAGCGATCAACTTTATGGCTACCCACGCGCGGGGTTTGATCTGTCTCGCGATGGCGGCCGAGCGACTTGACCATCTGGAATTGGGGCCAATGGTGCTCCACAACACCGCGAACCTTGGTACAGCGTTTACAGTCTCGATTGATGCACGGGGAAGGGGTGTAACAACCGGAATCTCATCATACGACCGTGCGCAAACCATCCTGGCTGCAGTCGATCCCCAAACTCGCCCCGAGGACCTCGCGCGCCCTGGTCATGTGTTTCCCCTACGCTCTCGGCCCAATGGCGTTCTCGAAAGACGCGGACAAACAGAAGCGTCTGTTGACCTCGCGCGATTGGCAGGGCTGCACCACGCCGCCGTGATCTGCGAAATCATGAACCGCGATGGCAGTATGGCGCGCGGTTCCGATCTAGCAAGGTTCTGTTATGAGTATGGCTTGACGATGGTGACTGTAGCTCAACTCGTTCGCTACAGGCTCGAGACAGAGTCAGATCAAACTCCCTGCATGCATCCATCTGCGGCATTTGGGCGCGGCTCAGGCTGGGAGAAATTATTGAACGAAGATACGATGCAGGAAAATTCACGCACTGGAGACCGGCTATGACTGACATTATCTCGGAACGCTCCGGCACTATCCTGAACATTCAGTTGAATCGTCCCGCAAAGAAGAACGCGATGACTTCGAGCATGTATATCACGATGGCGGAGTTTCTTGAGGACGCAGCGAAAGACGATCAGGTACGTGTTGTGCTCTGGCATGGCGCGGGCGATTCTTTTTGTGCAGGCAATGATCTCGAAGATTTCGTGAAGAATCCTCCAGCAGCGGCCGAAAGTCCGCAGTCGCAATTGATCCATACCCTGATGAATTTCCAGAAGCCGCTGGTCGCCGCAGTACAAGGCGCCGCGATTGGGGGAGGAACGACCATGTTGGCGCATTGCGACTTTGTGTATGCGGGGGAGAGCGCGAGGTTCCAACTGCCATTTGTGAACTTGGGGCTCGTGCCGGAATTTGGAAGCAGCTATTTGCTTACATTGCGTTTCGGATATACCCGGGCGGCCGAACTAATCCTGCTGGGACAATCGTTCGGCGCCCTGCGAGCCGCCGAGCTTGGATTAGTCACAAGCGTTATCCCCGATCAGAAACTATTAGCCACCGCAACAGAAACGGCACAAACCCTGGCCACGAAGCCCGCTGGTGCAGTGCAGGCTTGCAAGCGCCTCATGAAGGGGACATTCCGTGAGCAACTGGAGCAAGCGGTAAGATTGGAGAACCAGGTGTTCGCCGAACGAGTAAGGTCCGACGAGGCGAAAGAAGCGTTCACGGCGTTTTTCGCAAAGCGCAAGCCAGAATATCATCCGCAGTGAACTCCGATTGAACCGCTTTTGCACTCCCAATGGTCGGGGGACAACATCGCACAGCACGCCTGAGCGGCAAAGCTCGTGGAGGTCACGCGCGCATTCAGTGGACTCATTCAATCGTCACGAGAATCGACTTGACTCGACGTCTCGTTGATGGGGTTGGCCGTCAGCCGTTCCATCGTCGAATCGCATGCGGGCGATTGTGGGCCACCTCCAATAACGGACGAGGGGCGATTTTTCATTTCGCCTTGCCAAGCCATGTGACGGAATCAGCATTGGTCATTTAAAGTGTTTGTTCAGCACCTGCAAGCATGAGGCCGGAGACGACAACATCTCGATACCAAGGTCGAGGCTGAATCATGGACCATACTGACGACGAATCGGCCGCGAACTGTTCCTGTCCCGAATTTTCAGAGCTTCGTCAGAAGGTTGGGCGAAGGTCATTCCTTAGCGGTCTTGCCACCTTCCTGCTTGTTGCGGGACAAGCTTGCCGGAGCGCAATTCAACCGCCCGCTGAGATCACTCTCGTACTAATTGATCAAACCTGGCTGGATAACGCCCTCCAGGACTGGCGCGACCAGGAACTCAGGCAGTTCACAAAGGAGACCGGAGTCCGGGTCAAGCTCCTCCCCGCACCGGAGGGGGCGGAGCCATTGGACGCGTGGCGCCGTTTTCTGGAAAGTGGCGCAAAAATTCCAGACGTCTATGGAGTCGACGTAATCTGGCCAGGAATTCTTGCCGACAATCTACTCGACCTGAGAAACCTCGTGCCTGCAACCGAGATCGCGACGCACTTCCCCGAGCTGATCGCAAACAATACTGTGAATGGCAAGATGGTCGCGCTGCCCTGCCTAATTGATGTTGGCCTGCTGTATTACCGCGCGGACCTGCTGAAGCACTACGGATACACTCCACCACGAACCTGGCAACAGCTCGAAACTATGGCCACACGGATTCAAGCGGGCGAGCGGGCCAAGGGCCAAAAGGACTTCTGGGGTTTCGTGTGGGAGGGGGCATCGTCTGAGTCCCTTAGCTGCAACGCTCTGGAATGGGATGTTTCAGAGGGGGGTGGACCGATTATCGAGAATAACGCGGTCACGGTGAATAACCCGGACACTGCCCGAGCATGGGAAAGAGCCTCACGCTGGGTGGGCACTATATCACCTCCCGGCGTGGTCTCTTACAAAGAATGGGATGCGTACAACATTTGGCGGGCAGGACAGGCGGCTTTCATGCGCAACTGGGCGCCTCCGAACTCTGGGGGGCCGGTCCAAGGGTCGCTCACCAAGGACCAGTTTGGCATAGCGTCGCTCCCTGGAGGGCGGACCAAGGTCGCCGCGACCTTAGGGGGCCGGGGTTACGCCATCTCCCGGCATTCGCTCCATGCCCGCGAGGCATCTATGCTGGTTCGTTTTTTATGCAGACGCGATATTCAGCTCAAACGAAGTCTCAAGATTGGCAAGTCACCGACAATACCCGACTTGTACAACGACCCTGGACTTCTAGCAGATCCATATTTTTCAACGATTCTAAGGACCTATCGCCAGGATAGAGTCTCGCGGCCCTCCACGGAAACGGGCAAGAGATATCCTGCCCTCTCGCGCGCATACTTCATGGCCGTTCACGAAGTGCTGGCAGGGGAAAAACCTGCTGCCACCGCCCTGGCCGATTTGCAGGCCGAATTAATGGAAATCACTGGCCTGAACGCAGCGGCCCCGGGTGCAAGCAGCGGGCTCTAGGGGAGGTCAGACTGTTTTGCGCGTAGAGCCTTCATGCGCACACAGATCAGGCGGCCTAAGCGAGGTTAATATGACATTAGGCGGAATTTGAGGCGAAAGGATGGCACAAGACACTACTGGGTACTTCGCGACTCCCGCGCCGGTCACAGGCACGGGTTCTCGGAATTACTTTCGTTTCGGGCAGTGGAAGATCGTAACCCTTCTGACAGTGTGTTTCGCGGTCATCGTGCTCTTGATGACGGTTGGCGACGTCATCGCTGTATTGCAGCTCGATCGGATCGAGACGGAGGCCGCGCGTTACCAGACGGATCAAAAGTCCCTCGCTATCACGCATGTGTACCTGGATGTCGTGACCTTCCGCGATACATTGACCGGTTTGGTGCGCGACCAAAATGCTCAAGAATTTGCAGCCCGAGCCACCGCCTTGCGCGACAATTTCTTGAGAGACGTCACTCACGCTCAACAGGCGCTCACCTCTGCGCCGGATGCAGGCCAAGACCCAACGATTCTGATCAGGATCGAGACCGTGAAGGCGGCATTGCCCTTGCAAGTTGACACTCTGTTGGAACTGGTGAAAGTGGCGGACTGGCAAGCCGTGCGCTTTCGATTGGCTGGTCAAGAGCAGGTTCTAATCTCATTAAGCTCATCGTTGGTGGCCGACGTCGAACAGGAGGTTGCGCAAGAGCGTGCCCGGGCTCTGGAGGGCATTCAGCGGACGCGGCGCCAGCTTTATCTGGTGCTTCCTATAACAGCCCTGCTCATCTTGCTTGTGGCCGCAGTGCTGGGCTGGTACGCCACGAGCAGAATCAGCGGACCTCTTGCACAGCTGGATGCGGGGGCGCAGTCTTTAGCGCGCGGTGAATTTGGATACCAGATCGAGTTGACGGGCAATGATGAACTTGCGGGTCTGGCCAGAGCTTTCAATTACGCCGCCCAGCAGCTCCAAAAGCTTTACGACGACATTAAGCGCAGCGAGGCTTACCTGGCGGAAAGCAAAGCCAAACTTGAAGAAGCCGAACGGATTGCGCATGTCGGCTACTGGGAATGGGACCTGACGTCGAATCGAGTGACCTGGTCAGACGAGACCTACCGCACCTATGGACTCCGTCCGCAGGAGTACCCCATCGACATAGCTCTAATACGAAAATTGATCCATCCCGAAGATTTAGAATTTGTGTTCCGAGTGGCCGAGGAGGCCGTTCGCGGAGGATTGCGCACAGACGTAGAACACCGAATCATCCGTCCCAGTGGCGAAGTGCGCACGGTGCATAGTCAGGGCGATGTGAAGAAAGACCCGTCGGGGCGAGCCTGCCAAATGTTCGGTACAGTCCAGGACATCACTGACCGCAGGCGCGCGGAACAGAGGCTCCGTGAAAGTGAAGCCTATCTGGCGGAAGCCCAGAGACTCAGTCAAACTGGTAGTTGGGCATGGAACCCCACGACCGGTGATATCCGGTACTGGTCGGAGATGTGCTATTGCATCTTGGGGTTCGATCCCGCTGGCCCGCTGCCGAGATTCGAAGAATTCCTGCATCGAGTTCATCCGGACGATCAAGCGGCGGCCAGGGAAAGGTTCGGGAAAGCCATCCGCGACAAAGCAGATTTCGAACTAGACTACCGCGTCGTGCATCCGGAAAAAGGGATCAGGGACATTCACGTCGTCGGTGATGCGGTCTTCGACCTGTCTGGCAATCTCGGCGAGTTCGTTGGTACCGTGATCGATGTAACCGAGCGAAAACGCGCCGAGGATGCGCTTCAACAAAGCCAATTTTACCTCGCTGAGGGGCAGCGCCTTGCCCGCATGGGAAGTTGGGCTTTTAACCCCTCTGGTTTTTTTGAGTACTGGTCTCAGGAGCTGTTCAAGATTTACGGGCTGGATCCGCAGAAGGGGGCCCCAACATTAGAACAGTATCTGGCAACCCTTCACCCGCATGATCGAGAATTTATGGCTGAGACCATCAGAAGAATGGTTTCGGAACGCCGTGGCTGCGATGTAAAAAAACGAATTGTTTGCCCGGACGGAGAGCAACGCTACATTCGCTGTGTCGGCATTCCCGTTGTCGAAGGCGAAGTCCTTAAGGGATTTCTTGGCACCGCAGTCGATGTCACCGAGCAAGAACTGCTGACTCAGGAACTGGAACGCCAGCAAGCGCATTTGACCGAGGCGCAAAAGCTTACCCATACGGCCAGCTGGGCTTGGCGCGTGCCTGATCGGAACGCGGTGGAGGTCTCTGAGGAGTTTTACCGGATTTTCAGCTTCAATCCAGCCGAGGGAACGCCAACTTGGGAAGAGTATCTCGAACGCGTCCATCCGGAGGATCGCCTTGAGTGGGCGGGCAATACCGAACGGGCAATCGTGGCGAAGTCCGATTACGATCACGAGTTCCGTATTCTTCTACCGAATGGAAAGGTGAAGTGGATCCGCACTGTTGGCCATCCCATCCTTTCCGATGCCGGAGATTTGGAGCAATTCGTCGGCAGCTCGACCGACATCACGGAGCTCAAATCTGCCGAGCAAGAGCGAGAAAGGCTTCGGCAACTGGAAGCCGATCTGGCGCATACCAATCGTGTGAGTACTTTGGGCGAAATGGCAGCGTCACTGGCACACGAGATCAAGCAGCCCATCGCTGCCGCCATTACCAGCGCCAACAGCTGCATCGAATGGTTGGCGCACGAACCGCCCAATCTGGATCGGGCCCGTGCGGCAGCCGCCAGAATCGATAAATATGGGAATCGTGCGGCTGAGATCATCGACCGTATACGTTCGTTCTACAAGAAATCTCCTCCACAACGTGAACTGGTCGACGTGAACGGGATTATCCAGGAAATGCTCACGCTGCTGAAAGGCGAGGCTACGCGATTCTCAATTGTCATGCGCACCAACCTTTCTGCCGAACTGCCCAAAATCAAGGCGGATCGTGTGCAACTGCAGCAAGTGTTCATGAATCTCGTGCTAAACGGCATCGAAGCCATGGAGAACTCCGGCGGAGAGCTCACAGTGAGGTCGCAACGGCAGGATGGTCAACTGCAGTTCTCGGTCAGTGACACGGGCGCGGGGTTGCCAACGGAGAAGATCGATCAGATCTTTTCTGCTTTCTTTACCACCAAGCCGCAGGGCAGCGGCATGGGGTTGGCCATCAGCCGCTCCATTGTGGAGTCGCATGGCGGGCGGTTGTGGGCAAGCGCCAACAGCGGAGGGGGCGCAACTTTTCATTTCACCCTACCGATCCAGGTCGCGGAGTCATCGCCCTTGCTTGCCTAAAGGCGTTTCGGCCCTCTGAGTATTTTTCCGTTGATCCGGCTGCCATCTCTCATTTTGTAATTCTTGCCCATTGTTGCTTGCCGGTCTCCATCGCTTCATAAGCCGGTTCTAGGTTTGATTCGGCCCAAAATAACGAACTGGGAACGAACGTTATGCGGTCGGCACGTTGAGCTTCTTCAAGAGCGCGGCAAATCGCGGGTCGTTGTGCAAGCTCTTCAGTAGGGGCTCCACTTTCGTTAGCATCAGACCGCCGTCACGTTGGGCATAAGCTCGGTCCAGCCAATCAAACGCTTCGTTGGGCTGGTTCCGGAATGCATAAACCTGGGCGATCTGGTACGCACTACCTGCGTGGAACTTGTCAATATACTCGCTCAATGCGGCGTCCGACTCTTTTTCCCGGCCCAGCGCGTGGTACGCAACCAGATATAGAAACCCGCGTAAGTCATCAGTGGGTACTAGCTCGATTTCAGGCCAGGCATCCCGAGGTCGCCCCTCCAGAATATATATTTGGCTCGCGTAGTAATGGCAGAGCCAACGCTGGGGTTTCAGTTCGACGGCCTTCTTGCAATCTGCTGCGGCCTTGTCAAACTGCCCATTGAAAAATTCCCACTCCCCAAGGATCTCCCAACCCTCTCCATTGAGCGGATCCAAGTCAACGGCTCGGCGGGCCAATGGAAGAGCTTCGTCAAAGCGACCGAGTATGGCTGCCGAGGCACTCGCTTGCGTTACCATCTCGAGACTTCCGGGTTCGAGAGCAAGCGCCCGCTGGATGGAAGCGTTCGCTCCTGCAAAATCGAAGTCAACCTGTCGTTTAATCCGCCCCATTTGGGAATGGGCCGCAGCCAAGTTCGGGTTCAGCGCTAAAGCTCGCTCAACCGCTTCACGCGCAAGCCGCTGACCTTCTCCAATGGGAATAAGACCCTCGTTGGCCTGCCAGTACCGTGCCCGAGACAACCCGACCCAAGCCAAGGCGTAACTGGGATCAAGTTGGGTCGCGCGTTCATAATACCGCGCAGCGATGTCCACATCTTTGGCTGTTCTCCGCTCATAGAAGTAATACCCCTGCAAGTAGGCATCGAAGGCTTCCGGATTGACTGGGCGCGGCCGCGCCAACGCTCCTTGTTGTTGCAGACTCAAACGCAGTTGAATTTCCCGTGCCACGGCCCTGGCTACATCGTCTTCGACATTAACAATGTCTTTCATCGGATAGTCGTAATCTTCTGACCACAGGTGAGTTTGGTCCTTTACCTGAATCAGCTGAGCGGTAAGGCGCAGGTGACCCCCGCTTTCGCGAAGGCTGTTTTCCAGCACATACTGCACGGAAAGGTCACGTCCAATCTGGTCCAGGCGTACGTCCTTGTGCTTGTATCCCATGACGGACGTTCGTCCGATTACACCCAACTGTTCCGGGTTGAGCCGTCCCAACTGTGAAATCGTTCCCTCAGTCAGACCGTCTGCAAGATATTCCTTGTTGGGATCGCCGGTGAGATTCTCAAACGGCAGTACGGCGAGCATGATCTTTCCGGGAAGTGGCGCAGGCCGAAAATGCCGCCAAGAGATATAGCTGCCGCCCGTCAGGATGGCAACAGATGCAAGCGCGACCGCTGCCTTCCACCAGTGAGGCTTCATTTGCTGCTGAACTTTTTCCGGAACTCTCGCCGGGTTCTCGCTTAACTCGACGGCAGGCTTCTCACGGTCTTGCTCCAAAGCGGGTTCCGGCACCGACTCCAGGTGTTCGATAGCCGGCATCAATCGATAGCCACGCCGCGCCAAGGTCTCGATATACCGAGGGCCGTCGGCGGAATCCCCTAAGGCGCGGCGAAGGGTACCGATCGTCGCGTTGATGCTACGGTCGAAATCCACAATTGTGTCGTTCTGCCACAGCCTAACCTTGATTTCCTCGCGGGTAACAATCTTGCCCTCGCGTTCAAGGAGCATCCGCAGGACCCGAAACACCTGTTCTCTGAGGATGACCTTATTGTTAGGATCGGGCGCGTCGATGGATCGTAGTTCGCCTGTGCTGAGGTCGAGCTCAAAGGCTCCGAACACGACGCGGCCTGAGGGAAGGGCGTACATGGAAACCGCACATAAGAAAATTAGAGTAAGAAACTGTACCAGTGCGACCCGAAATTGTCGAAATCAAGTTGAGAGCGGCACCAAATTCCTCCGGCACATCTCCTTAAGAGTCAATATCGTAACTCATTTAGCTCTTATTTTATCGAAAAATAGCTGCTGTTCCATTTACACCCCTTTGCGGCTGCGGTAAACGGACAGCATGGGCGGGACGGATCAAGCCAAAGGCCAAACGTCCAAGCTGATCGCCATCATTGATGACGATGCAGCGATTTGTGACTCGCTCGGGGACTTATTCGAATCGGCTGGGCTCATGGCGCGGTGCTTTGGATCCGCGGAAGAATTCCTCGAATCCGGTTTGCACCGTCAAGCCGGGTGCCTGATAACTGACATCCTTATGCCGAAGATGTCAGGTCTGGAATTGCAAACCAGGCTGAAAGATGAGAAATGCGATGTCCCGATCATCTTCATCACGGCATACGGAGATGCCAGTATGCGGATTCAAGCGATGAGAGAGGGAGCGGTCGAGTTCCTTCCGAAACCGTTCGACCATCACCTGTTGCTCAGAACGGTCCGCGCGGCACTCGATATGTGACGCGGCCCACGATTCGGATCGAATGAGAGGAGATTTCCAATGCCAGAGTATGCAACCGTCACGTGCCCTGTGGGAGACCGACCTGATCGAAGGTTCGAGCGGATCATCGGCAAGAGCGCTGCCCTGGAATCTGTTCTCGAACAAGTAAACCAGGTGGCTTCCACGGATTCGACTGTCCTCATCGAGGGGGAAACCGGCACAGGAAAAGAACTCATCGCGCATGCCATTCACAACGCCAGTCAGCGCGTCGGGCGCCCATTTATAAAGCTGAATTGTGTGGCAATTCCTTTGGATCTTCTGGAAAGCGAGTTGTTCGGTCATGAAAAGGGCGCCTTCACCGGCGCGATTGCGCAGAAGATCGGGCGCTTCGAAATGGCTGACAAAGGTACGCTGTTTCTGGACGAAATAGGCGACATCCCGTCGGCGCTACAACCGAAGCTGCTCCGTGTGTTGCAAGAGCAGGAATTCGAGCGTTTAGGGAGCGGCCGCACGCACAAAGTGGATGTCCGACTGGTGGCTGCGACCAATCGGAATCTCGTCAAGATGGTCTCTCGCGGGCAATTTCGCACTGATCTGTATTATCGTCTGAACGTCTTTCCCGTCCTACTGCCGGCGCTGCGAGAGCGCCGGGAAGACATTCCTGCGCTTGTCGTGCATTTCGTGAAGATGTGTAGCCGCCGCATCGGGAAGCAAGTTGACCGCATTCCTCCAGAAACCATGGCTGCCTTCCACTCGTACTCCTGGCCTGGCAACATTCGCGAGTTACAGAACTTGGTGGAACGCGCGGTGATCCTCTCGCGCGACGGTGTGCTCGCAAACCCACTTCACAAGAACCAAACGGAACTCATGGTCCCCAGTCTGCATCACACTCGAACTTCGCAGTCATCGACGACCTTGGAAGACTCAGATCGCGCGTTGATTTTGGAAACACTTGCGCAGGCCGGCTGGATCGTCGGTGGACTGCGCGGCGCAGCGGCGAGACTGGGGCTGAAACGAACCACCCTGCTGGCCAAGATGAGAAGGATGGGGATCTCGCGACCGATCGATCAGGAGGGAACAGACGGGCTCGTCTAGCTCCTACAGCCATACAACGCGAAGATGCTCAGTTTTGAACGACAGAGTTGCTGACTTCGCTTTCTTCCTGTGAAGACAGTTTGCGTTAGCTGACAGCGCGTTGCTGATGCATCCAGAAACGCTCGCGCAGAGTCTTTTTCAATACTTTGCCCGAACTGCTCTTGGGCAGATCCGTTTCTGAAAACTCGACGCGCCTCGGAAGTTTATAACTTGCGAGGCTTTCCCGGCAGAAAGCAATGAGCTCGTCGACGGCAAGAGTTGCTCCCGGCTTCAAAACTGCACAAGCCATTACAAGTTCGCCCCATTGCGGATCGGGTACGCCGAAAACGGCTGCTTCACGAATGGCGGGATGCCCGTAGAGCACTGCTTCCACCTCTCCCGAATAAACGTTCTCACCGCCGGTAACGATCATGTCCTTGAGCCGGTCGAGGATGTAAAAATATCCATCACTGTCCTGACGGCCGATATCTCCCGTACGAAAGAAGCTATCGCGAAACGCTTGGGCGGTTTCCTCAGAATTGTTCCAATAGCCACGCATAACGTTGGCGCCTCGTGCGATCAATTCGCCTGCCTGTCCCGGATCGACTTGTTTCCCCGACGTGTCTGTCACCTGAAGATCCACACCGGGACAGGGCCGTCCGCACGACATGAGCTTGTCTTCAGTGTGCTCCTGGTCTTGCAAGCCCGTGAGAAAGCCTGTTTCACTCAACCCATACACCTGAATCAGCTTGACCTTTGGCAGCAGTTCCCGCGTCCGATGAACGAGTTCCGGCGCCATAGGCGAGCCGCCATACGCCAGCACTTGCAGGCTGCTCAAGTCATGCTTTCGCGCGTCCGGGAATTGTGTGAGCAAATTGATCATCGTGGGAACGAGCACGGTGTGCGTCACGTGCTCGCGTTCTACCGTCTCGCAGAAAGTTTGTGCGCTAAATTTCGGAATTGTGATTTGGCTGGCGCCGAATGCCGGGGCCGCGAACATGCTGGGAAAGTCCGCGATATGGAAGATCGGAGCGGAGTGCAAGTAGGTGCCGCCCTCGGTGTAGCGCATCCAGTAGTTGAAGTTGTGGATGTCGGCGAGGACATTTCCATGCGTCACCATGACGCCTTTTGGCTGCCCGGTCGTGCCGCTCGTGTAGATGAGGCCCAAGACGGCCTCGGGATCGTAAAAGATTTTCGGAGTAGGGTCGCTGCTAATTAGCAGAGGGCCCTGGTCGATCACCTGTTGCCAGCTCAAATTTACTGTGGGGACCGCCAGTGAGGAATGGCGCACGATCCCATGCGGACGCGCATCTTCGAGCACCCCATCGATCTCTTTAGTTGACAGACGGGTGTTCAGCGGAACGGCGATCACACCGAGCATGCTGCACGCATAGACGAGTTCAATGTAGTCGGGCCCGTTCGGCAGCAAGAGAGCCAAGCGGTCTCCCACTCCAAAACCGTGGCTCGTGAGCGTTCCTGCGATACCCTCAATGCGACTATGGAGTTCTCGGAAGGTCAGGAGTCGGCCGTCACGAGCAAGCGCAGTTCGGCCGGGATAGAAGCGCACTGCCCGGCCTAGAGAGTGAACATAGATCATCTTCGTTCTCGTTTTCAGCGCTCTGAGTCTCACCTGAGGGAAACAGATTTAATCGGCCGCAGCATTTGGCTCGGCGTTTACGCCTCCTTCCGCTTTCGATCGGGTCGCAAGCAAGTCCAGTAGCATGGAGTCGCGTTCCCGTTCGAGTTCTAGGATCGAAAGGCCATTAGCCTCCTTCAATACGCCGTTGACTATGGTTTGCTTCACCTCGGGAGTGAACTCAGTGATCGTGCCGAGATCTTTCCACCACGCCGCCAACGGTCCCGTGAACTGTTCCATGAAATGCTGAATTCCGCCTGGACCGCCGCCGAGATGGAACAGCAGATTCGGTCCCATCAAACCCCAACGTAATCCAGGTCCCCAGCACACCGCGGCGTCGGAATCAGCGACATCCAAAACACCCTGTTCGATCAGGTACACGATTTCACGATAGAGAGCCGCCTGCAGGCGATTCGCAACGTGGCCAACCACTTCCTTCCGCACGTGAATCGGTTTCTTGCCGATCGAGGTGTAGAAGGAGATCGCCCGCTCGACAGTTTCGGGTGACGTTTTCGCGCCTGCGACCACCTCGACCAGCGGAACAATGTGAGGAGGATTAAACGGGTGGCCGGTCACGCAACGTTCGGGATGCTTGCACGCCGACTGCATCACGCTCATCGTCAGACCGGATGAACTGGACGCGATGATCGAATCTTCCCGGGTCGCAGCATCCATGTCCGCGAACAGCTTTATCTTGAAGTCCTGCCGTTCCGGGCCATTCTCCTGAACGAGGTCGGCGTCGGAGAGCGCCTTCTTCATATCAGTCGTGAACTGCAGATGTTCGCGTGACGCGTTCGGAGAGAGCCCGATCACTTGCAGATCTTTCCAGGCAGCGTCAATAAAACGGCGGAGGTTAGCTTCTGCATTCGGCGCTGGGTCGGTCGCAACAACGTTGAGACCACGTGCCAGGTACAAGGCCGCCCAACTCGCGCCAATCACACCCGTACCCACGATTGCTATGTTTTGTATCTGCTTTCTCGCCATAAGAATTCTCTCCATTCCTTAGTTAAGCGACTGCTGACTTGTTAGGGATATCTTGCGCAGCCTTCGCTGGTTGTGGCGCGTGGTGATTCACGATGAGTCGAGAACCCCTTTGGCCGGTGAAATATGTCCAAACCCATTGCAGGAAAACGGTCAAACGAAGACTCGAGGTCGCCAGAAACTGGAGGTGTACGAACGCCCAGGCGAGCCACGCTCCGAACCCGCTCACTCGGAGCTTGTGACTTTGCAGGACGGCAAAGCCTTTGCCGACGACCGCCATTGTGCCTTTGTCGAAGTAACTAAACGGACCGGGCGGCGTGCTGCCGGTTATGCGGGTGTGAAGAACCTTGCCCGCATAATGACCTTGTTGCATGGCCACCTGGGCAACGCCCGCAAGCGGCTTGCCGTTTTCTTCGAATGACGCCGTATCGCCGACTACAAAGATCTCCGGGTGTCCGGGCACAGTGACATCGTTTTGAACACGCACGCGGCCGGCGCGGTCGGTTTCTACTTTCAGCCACTTGCCCGCGGGCGATGGTGCAACTCCCGCCGTCCAGATTACGGTCCTGCTCGGGATCCGTTCGCCGCCGACCACGATGCCATCGGCATCAATGCGATCCACGCTATGTCCGAGCCGTACCTCGACGCCCAGTTTCTCCAGCCGTCTTTTCGCGGCTGCCGAGAGATCCTCTGAAAACGGAGGCAAAACTCGCGGTGCCATGTCGACGAGCACGATTCTCGCGGAGGCGGGATTGATCCGCCGGAATTCCGATTTGAGCGAACTTCGAATCAGAACTGCCAGGGCGCCGGCCATCTCTACCCCTGTGGGCCCCGCGCCGATCAGAACGAAAGTCAACAGGTCGCGATGGCGGATTGGATCTTCTTCGGCTTCCGCTTGTTCGAATGACTGCAGGATCTTGTTTCGACTCGAAACGGCGTCGGCCACGCTTTTCATGCCCGGGGCAAACTCCTCAAATTCGTTATGACCGAAGTAGCTGTGCGTCGCGCCCGAAGCGAGGATCAGGTAATCGTAGGCTAGGGGTACTGCTTGTCGATCTGCATCGCTGAACAGTACTTGCTTTCGCTCTTTTTCCACTCCAGTCACTTCTCCCATGATCACTGTGACGTTCTTATGATTGCGAAGAATACTTCGTATCGGTGTCGCAATCTGGCTAGGCGTAAGCACGGCTGTTGCCACCTGGTAAAGCAGCGGCTGAAACAAGTGGTGGTTGGAGCGGTCGATCAGGATCACCTCCGCGGGTGTTTTCCTGAGAGCCTTGGCGGCGGCAAGGCCGCCAAAACCTCCTCCGACGATAATGATCCGTGGTTGAGCCATTTATTCCTCGACTTGTTTCAGTCCGCCGCGCTCGATTCGCGTCGCGTGGTTGGGATTGTGCCGCTCGCCCGAAAGCCATCGATGTCGTCAGTGGTGAAACCAAGCTCTTTCAGGACTTCATCATTGTGTTCACCGATTCGCGGCGCGCGTCTTGCCGGTACTTTCGAAACTCCGTGCACCTGAATCGGACTGCTGATGGTCGAGGTCAGCTTCTCGCCTGCCCCTTCCAGCGGAACGACGATGTCATTCGCACGTAATTGCGGATCGTTCATAACTTCCTGCGGCCCACGTACGGCGCCGAAGGGGACGTGAACGCCGTTGAAGATCTCATACCAATGCGCCATCGGCTGCGAGCTAAATATGTCATCGAGGATTGCCGTCAGTTGCGGCCGGTTCTGCGCGAGCTTGGCAGGATCCGAGAATCGTGGATCCGTTAGGATGTCTTCGCGGCCCATCGCTTTCAGAACCGCGGGGACCTTGTCGGGAGTGGCTACAACGACGAACCAAGTGCCGTCGGAAGAGCGATAGGTGTTCAAAGCTGCATTTGCGGGATGCGTTCGATCGTGCAGCCCATAGAAATTCGCACCACAGAGAGCGGCCTGGATGTAGACGCTGGCCGACCAGACACCCGCTGCGAGGAGCGAAGTTGTGACGTAGGAGCCTTTACCGGTGCGTTCACGACGATAGAGCGCGGTTGCAATCGCGGCGTAAATGCATACGCCAGTTGCATTGTCACCGCTCCCTGACACTGGCCAGGTCGGCGGCTCACCAGCATCGCGCGTCATGTATAACAAGCCACTTCGCGCCCAGTAGGCCGTGAGATCGAATCCCGGCAGTTCGGCGTCCGGACCCTTCTCGCCGAAGCCAGTGAGATCGGCATAGACCAAACGTGGATTCCATTTTGTGACATCGTCATATTCAAGCTTTAATTTCTTGCGCGCGGAATGCGGTGTGTTGACGATGAACACGTCAGCCCACTTGGCTAACCGTTCAAGAACCTGCTGTGCGCTCGCAGCTTTCAGATTGAGTGCAACACCACGCTTGTTTCGGTTCGCCAACTGGAAGGGATACGGCACGTCCGAATTGGGTTGGGGCGGGATCTTCTGCCCGATTCTCCACATCTCCCCCTCGGGCGGTTCAACTTTGACGACGTCTGCGCCGAAATCGGACAAGATGGTTGCAGCGCCAGGGCCGGCAATGAAGCTCGACAAATCCACAACCTTCAACCTAGAAAATATGTTGTCTTCTGCCATTTTTATTTCCTCCGTCACGATCGCCAGTTACGGCAGCCAGTCATTTGAAACTTCGAAGTGGCGCGCGAAGTCCTACTTTCCTTGAAACTTTGGCGCGCGTTTCTCGAGAAACGCCGACGTACCTTCCTTCTTGTCGTTGGTCGAGGCGCAAACTGCGAAAAGCGAAGCTTCGATGAGCAAGCCTTCGGCCACGCTCGTCTCCAGCCCTTTGTTAACTGCCTCAAGCGCATACTTCACGCTAAGAGGTGCGTTCGCAATGATCTTTTTCAAGACAGTTTCGGCGCGCTCGATGACGTGAGAGTCCGGCTCAATTTCGTCCACCAGGCCAATGCGATAAGCCTCAGTGGCGTCGATGATGTCGCCGGAGAGGATGAGCTTGAGTGCTCGACCCCTTCCGACTAGACGAGGCATGCGCTGCGTGCCTCCATATCCGGGCATAACTCCGAGCTTCACTTCTGGCTGACCGAATTTTGCGCTCTCTGCAGCGATTCTGATAGCACATGCCATGGCCAGCTCGCATCCGCCACCCAGTGCAAAACCGTTGACCGCGGCGATGACCGGCTTGCCAAGGTTCTCGATGAGGTCGGTCAATGCCTGTCCCCGGCGAGTCGCTTCTTCGGCTTCCACCGCGGTGTTGTTGGCGATCTCCGCGATGTCGGCGCCTGCAGCAAACGCCTTCTCACCCGCGCCCGTGAGGATGACGCCACGAATGGCTGAATCGTCACGCGCGTCCTCGAACGCCGCGCGCAACTCGGTGATGGTCGCCTTGTTCAGCGCGTTCATGACCTTGGGCCGATTCAGCGTCACATACGCGATCGGGCCCTTTTTGTCGTAGACAACGTTATCGAGTTTCAGAGCAGAAGCCAGTGAGCTCATTCCCTTCTCCTTAGTAATCGTTAGGATCCATGGTGGAGTCCGTCACTAGGCGGCAGGAATCTCAGCATAGGCGATGCCGGTCAGGTTCCCTTCCGCCGCAAGCACCGTCTTCTTGTTAGACCCGTCGAGATTCGCGCTATAAACGGATCCACCCAAGTCGGTGAGAAACATCCGGCCGCCTTTCAGATCCAGGGCGATACCGATTCCTTCCATCAAGTGGTCGAAAATAATCACCGGTTCTTTCTCGGCATTTCCCTGGGCCGGATCCATGGGCGCACGATTCACCGTGTTGCCGCGGGGCGGGTCGCCTCGGTCGGTCCAGTAGATCAACCTGTTCGCGAGGTCAAGTTCGAGGTCGATCGGTTCAGGCAGATTCTCGTACAGAAGTTCGATATCTTTGCGGTTCGCTGGAGTCTGGCCCTTCGGAATTTCGAGATTGGCCCGAAAGATACGTCCCTCACCGGCATTGTCCGGACCTTTCTGAGTCCAATAAAATTTGCCGGCTTCGACGTCGAGCACGATGCCAACGCACCATTTCTTGATGTCTTTTCCCGGACGTGCATCGCCTTCGCTGGTGTCGATAAGCGTTTCGATGTTGGAACCATCCAGGTTCACACGCATGATCCGCATGCCCTCGCGATCGCACCAGTAAAGCTTTCTGTTCTTCTCATCGAGCTGCAGCTGCTTGGGGGTGAAAGTGTCACCCGGACGAACAATGTGGGTGACGCTGCTTCCGTCAAGATTCGCGCGCTCGATGGAGCCGTCATTGGTGGTGGGGTTGCCCATGTTGGTCCAATAGAGGTGACCTGCCTCGGCATCCACAACGAGGCCGTCGGGAAGTCGCCTTCCCTCGCTCACAATGACCTTAAGGTCGGAGCCGTCAGGGTTCGCGGAAAACACCTGACCGCTGCTCGCACTTAGGAAGAACAAGCGGGCCGTCGTGGCCTTTGCTGCGGTATTTTTGATTTCTGGTTTGGATGTCTTAGCAGCCATAAGTTTCCTTCGCTCCTTTATTACGTCTATTACGTCAGTTTTCGGCGGACAGGTTGAGTAAGAAACCGCAGTTCACTTCTATTTCCGCTAGACAAAGGCGCTGAAGCCCGTTATGGCTTTACCGAGAATCAGGTTCTGTATCTGGAAGGTGCCTTCGTAGGAGTAGAGAGCTTCCGCATCCGCAAAGAAGCGGCCTACGTTGTAGTCTGCGGCGATGCCATTACCACCCAAAAGCTCCCGCGCCCACGCGACGGTTTCGCGGCACTTGGAAGTGGTGAACGCTTTGGCAAGTGAGGCATGCGCATCCGTCAGCTTGCCTTCCGCCTGCAACTGAGCCATGCGGACCAGTAGGCACTGCGACGCCGTGATGTTAGCGATCATCCTTGCGAGCAGGTCCTGCACCATCTGGAATGAGGCGATGGGCTTTCCGAACTGAAGGCGTTCCTGACAATACTTGAGAGCGTTCTCGTAGGCGCCCATGGCGCATCCGGTCGCCTCCCAGCCAACCATGAAGCGCGTCATCTTCAGAACGCGGGCGGTGTCGCGGAACGACTTGTCTTCCTGCAACCGGTTCGCTTCCGGTATTCGGCAGTTCTCCATGGTGATCAGGCCGTTCTGCACCACCTTGAGCGCAATCTTGTTCTGAATCTTTTCGACTTTGAAGCCAGGCGTGGTTTTGTTCTCCACGATGAAGGACTTGACCTGGTTGTCGGCTAGGTCGCGCGCCCAAATAATGGATATGTCGCACCACGGTGCATTGCCGATCCACTTCTTCTGACCGTTGAGGATCCAGGTGTCTCCATCCCGCTTGGCGGTCGTCAACATTCCGCCGGAGGTTCCTGACCCAACCAGTGGTTCAGTCAGGCCGAAGCAGCCAATTGTTTCCCAGCGCGCCATCGGAGGAAGCCATTTCTGTTTTTGTTCCTCCGACCCGCCCAGGTAGATCGAGCCCATTGCCAGACCGTTGTGCACCCCAAAGAATGTCGCAATCGAGGAATCGACGCGCGCCATCTCCATTGCGACCAGGCCAAACAGTTGCACACTTCCGCCTCTGCAGCCGTAACCCTGCATGCCGACGCCCCCAATGTTGAGTTCCTTCACCGCAGGTAAAATTTCGAATGGGAAAGCATCTTCGACCCAGTAGTGGGTGATGATGGGTGCGACCTTCGTCTCCATGAAAGTGCGCACCTGTTGGACCACCGCCAACTCTTCAGCCGGCAGTGTTTCGACGAGTTCGTAAAAGTCGCTATTGGGTGCTGGTAGCGGCGCAGGCTTTCTGTCTTTTGCTGGGCTTGCCATCAAAACCTCTCTTCTTATTGTTTTGGTCTCGCGACACTTCACTTATGCAAGCGGACCACCAAACGTATCGGGAAATTACCTGCTGAAAAGACGTGAATTGGAGTCTGAAAGGGAGGTGTCGACCAATAAATCAGTGTCATCAACAAACGGTGTCAAATACTGGTAACACTAATCCGATTATTCTGGCGACCGGTTGGTAATGCGAAGTCGACGAGTCGGCCCACAACTGCACCGTTCGATGATTTCAATTCTGCGATAACGGATATAAGCTCAGCAGCCGTGGATCTAGCGATGCCCTAGTCGCGCGGAGGGCATACAGAACCCGTCGCACGACAAGGCACTGACCGCTATCGCCCAATCCAAGTCTTTTCGCGTTGAGCTGCGGCGCTCTAAGCACACATTTGCCACACAAATAAGCCGAAAATCCCAACAAAACTGCGGTTTGTCGATTGAGCGCTAGTCAGTCACCTTCCGGATTCAACTCATTCTTCGCGCATGCGAGTTTTCCGCCATCGCCGCTCAGAGAAAGAAGCAGGCGGCCTGCGTCGCCCGCCTGCATGATACAAATGCTGCAGATAGCGCCCTAACTACTGTTCACTGTTCCGCAGCCGGGCGTTGAGATAAGCGCTGCCTCCGGCTTTGAGAGATACACAGCATGACTCACCTTCACTTCCGACAAACTGGGATCCAGCGCGTTTAGGCATCGCTTCTCGAACATCCGGCGGAAATTCTCTTCTCGTCTGTAGCGACCAAGTACAAGCGTGGCTTGGATTTCCAGGATGGCCGGCTGCCGTCTCGTTCATCACGGCATTCCACCGACGGAGATTTCTCGAAGAGTGTCATCGCCAGGACATCCTCACGATCGGCACCACGACGGGCGCTCAATCTCTCTAAGAAAAGCGGAAGGCGCGCAGAAAACAATTGGACGTGGTTGGTGGCATTGAACGCAGGATTTAGCTCGAATGCACTTGTGAAAGTCGGGCTCTTCCTTGGCCTCACGTAAGCTCGCTGTCGGAGTAGAGGGATAACAAAATCGCATCGCATACCGCTCCTTGAATGGGCCTTACGGTATGGATGGCACTCAAACTCACTGAAAAGGTAATGGCGGAGAGAGTGGGATTCTATCTATCTCCAACGGCTATCCTTCTGCGCTTTAAGCACATGCCAACTAACCTAAGCTATTACAATGTCTTACGACATGTTTCACGTGATAGCCGCCGTTGCATGCGTTGCTGCCGGAAGCCTATTCGTCACTGTTTTCGGTATCACTGGTATCACTGCCTGACAGGAATAACTTCCTTGCCTGGCATCGCGGCATCGTCCTGGTATCAGCGAAGCGAATATATTCAAAAAAACCAAGAAACTCGGCAGGTCATCTTTTGCCCGGCTACTCTCCAGGGCGGCCCTCAACCGATAGAACGGATCGTCCGACTGTTGAGCCAAGCAGCAATGGTCGATACGGCGGCAGCCGCGCCAAGTGCGTTGAGGCCAAATGCAATGGGCACTGCTTTCTTGATCTCTTGAACTATCGAAGGACCTCCCAAGCGGTTACCGAGTTTGTCCATGAGTGCTAGCGTAATCGCTCGCCTTCGTTCGTTCAAGATGCTTTCCCGATACACTCTTTCCAAGAACGAAACGATCAATGAAGCTGCATCCCGAAGTTGGATTGATTCGGTTCCTAGTTGATCGAGGGCCTGAGACAACGGCCAACGGGATTGGTCCCAATCAGCGATTTCGGCAGCCGCGATGAGAACGGGAACGCTTGGACTAGTAAATGAATACCCGAATCCGATCAGCCGCGCAGAACTCTTGAAGAACTTTTGTTCAGAGATGTAGCCATGCTGCGCGGCCCACTGAAGCACGACTTGAGTCCAGGCTGACTTGACGCCATGCTCGGTTCTTGCAAATCCCCCGAGACGGCAATCATCCGTCCAGAGCAAATGACCAGGCTTCGCCGCCAAAATAACACTCTCAGCTCCACCTTCTCCAAGCGCTTTGATGGTGATATCTCGGCGGTGCTCATCGAGCTTTGCTAATTCGACGCATCCAACGACGGTACTGACCGACTTCACCTTGTTGAAACGGTTAGTAAACGACTGTATACGCCCCTCTCGTTCGGATGCCGTTTGAGGGATAAAGGCAACATGATCACCCTGCTTGACTAAAACGGCCCCATCGCCGTGGTACTGCATGTCCTCCTGCAACATCTCATCGAAGTCGGCTACTGTTCCTTGGGAGAGCACGAGGTTCAGAGGCAAATTTGAGAGGTCATCCTCTAAATCTAAAAGGAAAATTGTCGCCAATGCCGACGGCTCGATGATCCACGTGCCCGACGTATCTAGAGCAGCGAGAGCATTGCCCCGCTCGTCCGCCGCTCCTAGGCAACAGAGAACTCCCACGTCGTCTTGTTGCGCCAAATACAAAGTAGTCTGGATCGTGCTCTTGCCCTGAGCGGCGGCAAGCATGTGGATCGGCATCGGTGTAGAAATATAAAGTTCCTTCAGTCGTTGAAGATTGCTCGCTAATTGTTCAATCGACGCGATCATTGGGGAGGGGTCGAATTCCTCCTTACCTTCTTTGTTCGTTCGCACCGCCTTGAATGATTGAAGTCCCCCGACATCGGGAAAACGAATCTGCCAATTCCGCATTGAGTCCTGAAAACGAAACACGTACTTGCTGGTAATTGCTCGGATTGTTGCTGCTCGTTCCCCCAAGCTGCTGGCCGACAAAATCACCCTCTCCCCGACCTTCTTACCCATAATTCCCCGCGACAGGGGATGGTCGGGGCCGTATTCCTGGCGTGAAATGTCGGGATTGGGCGCGTCCTCTATGATCATCCAGGTCTCTTGGGTTTCGTGCTCTTCCACGTAGCACACCGCGCAACCCGCCTTGACCTCCGCAAACTCAGGCACCGTAGGGCGGGGTTCAAAAGGGAGAAGATTGAACGTGTATGCGCGGTGGGCCTCTGAATCGCTAAAGTGAAGTCGCAATAGGTCGTAAGCATAGGCCAGAGCGTCATCTGGATAACCACCCAATTTCATTGCCTGGACTGCCGCCCGTCCGTTCATTACATCCACCTCAGTCACAGCTGGCATGACGCTTGGGCGTCCATCGACAATCTCAGGTCGATTCCAATTCGTGCCGATAATTGAAAGCCGCAACCTCACAATCTTGTCATCGGGACGCTTTTCTAAATAATTGTTGAGCGCCGCTATAGCTCCGTTCACATCGTATTTCTCTAGTGTGCCCACCTCGCAAAGGATGAGGTCGCGATCAAAGACACCGCTTGCGCGTAGTGCAGAACAGGTGTCAAGAATAAGGTCGTCTCTCCCGAGGCGCTGCGCACAATCTAGGAGGCCTCTTGTGTAGTCAGTTAGCTCGGTTCTGGAGGCAATGCGTTGCCATAGCGGAAGCGCCTCGACGTGCCGTCCGAGTTCAGAGAGTATTTGCGCGACCCAATGCACCTCGGCATGTGGGGCGGTGTCCGAAAGGAGAGAGGCGGCCTCTTCCGCGAAACGATTCGCATCGTCCAACAGGTTTTGTAAATGCTTGTTCCTTGCCCTAAAAGCTGATACAAGTGCGGGACTGGCACCCCGAGCGAGCAAGCTATCGCACACTTGCTCGCACTCTTTCCACAGTTGTGATTGCGAAAGCAACTGTAGTAGAGCACTCGCCATGTACTCCCGACCTCCAGGTACGGCCCTATTAGGAGAATCAACCAGCTTTTTCAGAAGGTCGATTGCCTCGGCGATATCAGCTTGCGTGCCACGCTTGCGGAGCGCCTCAGAAAGAAGTAAAGCTACATCGGTGCGGTCCTGAACGTTGATGTCGCGCAGCTCTGAAATTGCCTTATCGGGATCATTTTTCCTCAGACTTAATTCCGCGATAGCGCGTTTTACAGCTATATCGTCGGGCGAAAGCAACTTGGCACTGAGTACATCGGTCTCCGCTTCCGACATCTCATTCAAAATCAAGTGCATCTGGAATCGTTCGAGAAGACAGAGCGTCTGTGTGGTGGGGTCATGTTCTTTAGCGGCAGCATCAATCGCTTTTGTGAGAGGGTCTAAGACAGCGCGGAACTCCCTGATCTTGGCCGAGGGTGACAAAGAGTCGGACTCAATGACGCGAAGCGTCAACGCACGTGCTCTCAAGAATTGGGGAAATGACCATTCTGGCCGCTGCTCCATCGCCCGAGCCGCCAGTTCCTCGCTTACGTCAAATTCACATTCAGCGAGAGCGCGACTCGCAAGCGCCGTTATTACTTCTGGTGTCGATAGGTCGGCAGCGGTTAACCGCTGCTCGATTTGGGTTCGTGTTTCCGTAGGTGCGGCGGTCGTAATCCAATAGGCGTTTATTCGAGGTGCGTGCGGGAATCTTTCTCGAATATGTGTTATTGCCTCGAACGCCTTATCAGTGGGCATTGAGATGAAATAGGCGAGTGCCTCGTTCTCAGCGGCCTGAGAATCTTCGGGCTGGAAGGCCGCAGCCTCAAGAAAGAGCTGAGCTGCCTGCGGAAAATCCCGCTCAGCTAAGTAAGCAGCACCGATATTTGCAAGCACACGATAACGATGACGCGGTCCCATCTGTTCCCATTTTCTGGTGCGAAGGCGCTGAAGTAAGAGTCTCGCCGTCTGTGCTTGACCACTTTCCAACTAGATCGCGTGCGTCATCAATCTCCTGGTGCTATCCATCCGCAGCCTCTTGAGTTGTCGATACCACTTGAGTCCCAAGATCGGTCAATTGGAGTTTTATTTCCGATAGGCCGCTTTGAACCTGTCGCGCAACTTCTCCGCTAAGAGTCCCGTACACCTGATCGCGTATAGTCGTGAACTCTTCAAGCAGTTCGTCCAGCCGATCCCACGTGAAAAGTTCGACGGCAAATAAGCCCTTCTGGCGGTGCTCTTGGTTTATCAAGAGTATGGCGTTCTGAGCCTGGGTAGAGACTCTCGCCGTCGTGCATATTGCGTATACGCCCAGTGGAAGAGGGAACTCTTTGGCAGCATCTACTTCCGCGTGTATTTCAGCAGGAGGGAGTGTCCCGCTCTGGTCATAGAACTCGCACTGCGCGGCACGCAGCGCCTCAGCGCCGCTCATGTCAATGATGTCAACTCCGCTGCCTCTCCCCGCGTCGCCCATACAGCTCAAGAGTGGGAAGGTTCCAATGTGCCTTCAGCAGTCTCAGACATAATCGCTCGAAATCGTCTGGATTCGCGGGTGGAGGGTTCTTGAAGCGAAGAGCCACGTTTGAAAGCCTCAATTTCAACCCACCATTATAGCGAATATAAAGCGAAGAGTGTAATATCTCTTGGCATGGATGAAGGCCGCAAACGCGTGCTCGGCATCATGGCGGCGATTCTTGCCAGCCTGCACATGCAAACCGCTGATGATCTATTCGGAGGGCCGCAGGGAAGCCCACGGACTGACAAGCTGATAGCAGCGTCAGTTCAATGGGCAGAGGAAATCATGCGGAAGATTGATGACGTGTTCGGACGCTAGCAGATAGGATTATTTCTAAGAAACTACTCAACAAGGTGGCTACGGCAACGACAGGGAAAAGGCAGGAGGGCGGACAGCCGGGCGATTACTGCGGTCTAAGCTCGAACCACCAAGCCCGGCGCACCATTCGGAGGAGTGGGACCGAACTTTCCGATGAGATAATACTTTGTGCCCGGCGTCGTGGCGAGCGCCGTCTCACATGTCTCAATTCGAGCGCCTTGTCCCACAACACTTAGATCCCAAGTAATCGTGAAGTCAAACACATGGTTACCGTTATCGCAGCGAAAATCGATGGGGCGATGATCCCACGCGGGTCTCGTGGCGAGAAACTTTTGTCGATTGACACCGACGCCGAACTCGGGGTAAAAGCCTGTGGGTCAGGGGAGTTTACGATGCTGCACGTCTTATCTCCAACCGCTCGGAATCTCCAAAAATAAATTCCTACCACAACTATCGCCAACACGCCGATGAGCCAAAGGTAACCGAGGTTCCGTTGTCCGGGGGGAGTAGAGATCGGGCCTGCGGCAGCGATTGAAACGGCCAATGCTCTAAATACGCCCGCTGCTTCCTCTATCTTCGAGATTTTATCCGTTCGCTCTTGAGAGCGTTCTGCCTCTTCAAGCAGTGTGCCCTTGATCCCCGCCGCAGCAGATAGCTGGCCCGCTAAATTGCCTGCCTTCTCCATCCCAATTTCATCGCTGATTGCGGCGGGTAGTTCTGCGGCATACGTCTGCAACTCGGCGCATTTTGCATGAGGAAGCTTACGTTGCGACAGCTCCTGCGCGATGCCCTCAAGACAGTGGCTGATGTTCTGGAAATAGTCGGCAATCTGCTTACGACGTTCGCCATCAGACTT
>CAWBMI010000007.1:0-563165 GCA_963789875.1 uncultured Acidobacteriaceae bacterium
AAGCTGTCGATGCTCCTGCGCGCTGCGCTCAATGCACTTCCGTGCCGATAAGCTGAAGGGTTTGCCGGTCGGCTTGAGCGGTTTACCGGCAATACGGCGATGAACGACCGGATCCCAGATGAAGTACACGTGTAAGAGAGGCCGCATGTAGTGGCCGTTCTCCTCTTTCATTCGCCATCGATCGACGCGCAGCTCATCGAGTGCAATCACCTCTGCCCGTTCCGATTGCTGCGCTTCGGCATAACGCTCAAGCAGGTCTCCCAGATCCTCCACTACTTCATAGCGGAACTGCACTCTCATGCTCTGTTCCGGCAGAGAGCGCAAGAGAGCCTCCAGCATCAACTTGCCGCGGTCTCGGCCTTCATCGCTCGCAAAGTAGGAAGCCAATCCCTTCAACTCGTAGCCCGCGACGAAGGCGCCATTGGTGCGAACCACAACGTTGTCCAGGTAGTCGCGGACCGGAAGTTGTTCGCACAATGCCGGGTCGTGGAGTTTTCGCTCGTGTTGTTCAAGCGTAATAGGCACTGCTATTCCTCCCTCAGATATGCAGACCGGATTTCGCGGTCGCGTGCCAGCGCGCAGTAGGCATGCGGTTTCATGTACCAGAAAGCGAGATCGCGGGCGTAGCCCCGTGGCTTGCCATACTTGAAGGCCATCAGCACTGGCACCATTAGTAGCGGCACGCCATACTGGAGGACGATATTCGTGGGCATTCCAGCGATCTCACCACCCACAAAATGGCCAAGGACGTTCATGATCGCCGCGGCGCCCAGCACGATAAAGAGATCCTCCATCTCAAGCAGCATGAACGTCACTCGCGTCTGTAGGTTGCGGTTCACGGGTGTCACCTGCAATGGCATCGCGTAACTCCTTCCTAGCGCACTCCGGCCGTGCCGTGTTGAATCCAGAATTCTCCTAAGCGCAACAAGCCCGACAAACCGAAACAACACATTGCAGCAACAAGATTTCTTACCCAGGCCTCGCCAATCGTCATCCGTTCCAGCAATCCCGCAAAGTGCACCGCCGCGAGCACTACCTGGCCGGCCCCGTACAGTGGCAGCAGAACGTTCCCGACCCAGTTCACGAGTGTCAGGACTGAGATCCAGTAGCGGTCAGGGTTGTTCCAGGATGCTTGGTTGCTGAAGGATTCCATGGCACGCAAGAGCCCGGAGCACATCAGAGAAGCCAGCGCTGCGTAACCGAGATGTGAGTACGGGTGCGCCTTGCTGAAGCGGTAAATCGCGGCGGCTGCGAACAAACCTGCCATGGTCGGCATGATGACGTTGCCCAGCCAGGTCGTCAGGTTGAGCAACCCGTTTGAAAGATTCACAGGATCACCTCCAATCCTCATCAGCCGGCCATGGCCTGGACCAGCTTCCAAATGGCAGAAACACTCAAGAACGCAAGACCGGATCCAACCAGCGGCATGAATGGCCGATGGCGCGCATAATTGAAAATCGCTCCCACTATCGCCAATCCTGCCGCTTCCGGCAGGATCGTCCCGGCGAGAAAGTTCCAGGCTGCGGTCAGCATGTCCGTGGTTGCGAACTGTGACCCGCTGTTCCAACTCTGGAAAAGCTGGACTGTGCCGGATGCAGACAGCAAAAAAATGGCGGAGACGATCGAACCGAGCGGGCTGTTCCCCTCGGCCGCGTCGAGCGCCGCCTTTAGCACGCCGAAAGCGGCGAGCACGGGAGTCAACCGGGCAACCACGACGTTCGAAACAAAACCGCTGAAGCTTGTCTGCAAGCTCGCGACCCACGAACTGCTGATGCCTCCGCCTTGCGCAGGCATGGCGATACCCTGCGCCGCAAACCACGAGAGCAACTGCGGAAGCGTCAAAAGAATTACCGACCAGAGCGCCCATCTCTGGAACCTGCCGCCGGCCTGGAAGTTCACGCCGCCTTCCTGCCGCAATGCGATTCCCGCCAGCACCATCGTGCAGATGGCGGCCGGAACTGCCATGTCGAATAGCAGTGTCAACAGATCGACGATGATTTGGGGCAGCGTCATTGCCTAACGACTCCACAGTGAGCGTTCTTACTGCACGCCCGCCGTACCGTTCTGAATCCAGAACTCGATCAGGCGAGTGAGGCCGGAGATCACCAGCAATCCGGCCGCTGTTACCGCCCATCGCGCGACACCGCGTCCTTGGGAATAAGAGACGACTGCCATGACCACCGCCAGCGCCGCTCCAACAGGAGAGATCACATTGCCGACCCAATTCACGAGATTGAGGACTGTTCCTTCGGGTTGGGCCGCAGTTTGACCCTGAACAGCCTGCCCTGTGGCAGGCTGCGTTCCCAGGTTTTGGGCATGAGACACCAGCGGACACAACTGGAATGAACAAATCGCCAGGACATAGACGAGAGCGAGGCGAAGGCGGGTGTTTCTCCAATCTGACAATCTCATATGCTCCTCTTTTGCGATCGCGGCGGAATCGCGCTTGAGTTTGATTTCCGCAGGCGAGAACATACGGGCATTTCAGATTTCGGGCAAATCAGGATGGCCGTTTGCAACTGTTTCCAGAACCGTGCCGCGAGCCTGCAGTTTGTCGAATAGCGATTCGAATCTTCGAGAGCATTGTGACGCCTATTGATTTCAAAGGCTGGGGTTCGGAGTGGAGTCAAAGGTGCGCGCGGGAGCAAAGGAATTATGAGATGAACAAATGTTTGAGTTTGGTGCATCTCACAAGCAGAATTGGACCTGAATCAAG
Organism: uncultured Acidobacteriaceae bacterium; assembly: GCA_963789875.1. GTDB lineage: Bacteria > Acidobacteriota > Terriglobia > Terriglobales > Acidobacteriaceae > Sulfotelmatobacter. The sequence continues at coordinate 2,717 of CAWBMI010000007.1, forward strand.
CGGTTCGGGTCAGTCGAATTCTCGGTTCCCGAGACCGCCCAAACTTGACCACGATCCGCCGGGCACGAGGTCGGTCTCCGGTCGTCTGACACTTATTGCGGCGGCACCGTGTTTTGCATTGAGGCTCAACTCCGGGCCCGGCAACCGCTTGCCCAGGACAACTCAGCTGAGGCTTTCCACAAGCCCGTTCAGGGATTAGCCTCCCATAGCTTAAAGATCCGGTACGATGGTGCGTGCTGGCCGTCGGCTTCATAGGCCACTGGACGCTTAGCTGACCCTTGGCGCTTGAATGGGTCATATATTCGCAAGGAGGGCTGCGTTCAGGCGCTGGTTACCCGAGCCGTGATGACTTCTGCGAGGTGCGCTTGATGATGAATACCGTTTTGTCGTCAATGACATCGGCTTCACCGATTTGCCGTAAGCGTTCATCGCGTTTGACAGCATAGTCAAGCAACGCGTTACAAATTTCGCGGGCTGGCTGGTCTTTGTGATTGCGCATCAAGCGCTCGATCTGGGATCGTTCCTCGTCATCATTGCCGTCGTAGACTCCGTCGGTATAGAGGAACAGTATATCGCCGGGACTCATCAGCGTAATCTCCGCCACATCGGAGGAGTTCACCTGCCGTTTTCGCAAGCTGATCGAGAAATATTTGTTCCGGTCTGGATGATCTTCGGGAATTTCCAGGCCTAGTGGAGGAAACTGCACCATTCGGGCCTGGCATATCTCCATAAACTTGCCGAACTCGTTTGAGAACACCAGCGGCGGCGGATGGCCAAAATTAACGAAACGAAAAAGTCCTTCGGGACGCATTTCGCCATAGAGCATGGTCGCAATTTCGCGCGCACTATCTTTGGGATTGCGTCCGAGCGCGTTGCGCGCGGTGACCGATTGCGCCAGCCGGAGATTGATCTTTTCAAACAACCCCGGCGTAGTTTTTCCATAGCGATCAAGTTCCACCAGCATTAATGCATGAAACGTATCGTGGACGGTCGATGCAATTTTGGCGGAGATGAGGCCGTGCCCTTGCGCATCCACCAGCAAGACGCCTGCCGTGGTCTTCAACTCCAGAAGATCTTCCGCGATGCGCAGCTGCTCGGAGCTTTTCGCTTTTCTGTATTCGAGCGGCGTTGATGACTCTTGATTCAGCCGGCTTTCCAGCCACGACACATGGTCATCCACGATATTGCGCGCGAGCTGCCCAGCCGGCAAAGGGTCGAGATAAAGCTTCGCCAGTTTGAGCGCTCGGGCAATGCGGCTGTCAATGTTATAGCGCTGCTGAAAGTTGATGTACTCGAAGAGGTCGCCGCCAACCGTGCCCGCGGGAATGGAGTTGCCATACATATCGATGCCCGCCAGTTGCGGGATCGCTCCTTCGACCGGCATCAGTCGCTTGCGAAGATATTCGTCGATGGTGGGAGTGAATGATGATTGATTCATGGCCAGAGTTTTCTGTCGCCTGGTTCTAATAATTATTCTAACGATTATCGGTGGTAGCCTTGTCTTGTGGCAAAGGAATCGGCCAGCAAAATTCTGTCGATCGGGGGGCAGGAAGTCCAGATCACGAACCCGGAGAAGTTATACTTCTCTTCGCAAATAAAAGTCACCAAGCTGGAACTTGTCCAATACTATCTCTCAGTCGCTCCGGGTGCGCTGGCAGGGATTCAGGATCGACCGATCGTTCTAAAACGTTTCGTCAATGGCGCCGAGGCGGAAGCGTTTTATCAAAAGCGCGCGCCGGAGACGCGTCCAGACTGGTTGCGGACTGTCACTTTGTCGTTCCCTTCCGGCCGTACCGCCGAAGAAATTGTGGTCGATGATGCAGCCGGACTTGCCTGGATTGTGAACCTTGGCTGCATCGAATTGCACCCGCATCCGGTGCGCTCCGGCGATCTCGATCATCCCGATGAACTGCGCATCGATCTGGATCCGATTCCCGGCGTCGGTTGGGACGATGTTCGCCGCGTCGCGCTTGAAGTGCAGAGTTTTCTCAATGAGGTTGGCCTTCGTGGTTGGCCGAAAACCAGCGGCTCGCGCGGCATGCACGTGAATGTGCGCATCGAACCGCGTTGGACGTTCACGCAAGTTCGCCGTGCGGCTGTCGCCTTATCGCGAGCGGTCGAGCGCCGCGCCCCCACACTGGCCAGTTCGAAATGGTGGAAGGAAGAGCGTCACGGCGTCTTCCTTGACTACAACCAGAACGCGAAGGATCGCACGACATGCTCTGCCTATTCGGTGCGCCCGCTCCCGGATGCTCGCGTTTCGACTCCTCTTGATTGGAAAGAAGTACCCGATTGCGATCCAGCAGACTTTACCATCTTCACAGTTCCCGAGCTCTTCGCGAAAATCGGCAATCCGCACGCGGACATGGATGCATCCTCGGGCTCGCTGGAAACATTGCTGGACTTAGCCGATAAAGATGAAGCCGCCGGTATTGCCGATGCACACTGGCCTCCGCACTTCCGCAAGATGGAAGGCGAGGCTGCGCGCGTGAGGCCTTCCCGCGCGAAATCTGCCGCGAAGAAAACAGCAACAAAAAAGCCGCGCGTGAAGATGCCGTTGATTACTGTCGCGAACTCGCCCGATAAAGCGGCAGCGCTGGCAGGCCTTGAGCAATGGAAGGCAAAACATGCGAATATCGCAAGTCTGCTTGCCGTGGATGATGTGCTGGTCGATTCCATGCGAGGCCGCTCATCCACCTGGACCCGCGTCCGCATCAACCTGCGTCATGTTCCCGAAGAACAACGGCCGGCGCAGGAAACTCCAGAGCCGGATGATGACCCAACCCGTGAATGGCGCGAGCGTTGGAAGAAGAAAAAGATAACCGAGTAAAACTCACCTTCCCCGCGGAAAAAGTGCCGCCAGTTCCTGAGGAGGAACAACTTCAAGCTGGGCATAGGTACAATCGATGGGCTTTTTGTCGGTCCGCCATCTGCGAAATTGCGCCATGTGCCGGAAGCGATCTCCCTGCATGTGATCGTAAGCAACTTCTGCAATTAATTCAGGCCGCAGAGGTTCCCACGACAAATCCTTGCCTTGACTCCAGCGACTCTGTCCGCCAGGCGTTCGTTTGACACCTTCATCATTCTCGACCGCGGACTCAGCCCAAGCCTTCCACGGATGGTTCACCAGCGCATCCTTGCGATAAGGCTTGAGTAACTCCACGAACTCTTTTCGTTTGACCGTGCTGAAACTCGCACAGACTCCGACGTGTTGCAGCGCGCCGGCATCGTCGAACAAACCGAGCAGTAGCGAGCCTACCATTGTGCGCTCGCCTTTCTTATGCCAGCGGAATCCAGCCACCACGCAATCGCAGTCGCGTTCATGTTTCACTTTGAGCATCGCGCGTTTGTTCGACTCGTAAGCTCCCAAAGGATCTTTGGCCATCACACCATCAAGCCCTGCGCCTTCAAAACGGCGAAACCAATCGGCGGCAATACTTCGGTCGCTGGTTGCAGGGGTGAGATGAATCGGCGGTCCCGCCGAAGATAACAATGATTCGAGTTCGCGCCGCCGCGTTTGAAATGCCTCACCGCAGAGATCGCGATCTCCAAGGCAAAGCAGATCGAAGAATACAAATGATGCTGGAATCTGCCCTGATAAAAGCTTTACGCGCGATGCCGCTGGATGCAGACGTAATTGCAGCGCATCAAAATCAAGCCCATCATTTTTGACGATTACTATCTCTCCATCGAGCACACAACGTGCGGGCAACGCAGCGCGTAGTGGTTCCAGCAACTCGGGAAAGTAACGATTGAGTGGTTTTTCGTCGCGGCTTTGGATGAGAATCTCATCTCCATCGCGAAACACCAGCGCGCGAAAACCATCCCACTTGGGCTCGAAAATCCAATTGCCCTCGGCAGGCAATTCGTCTACTCGTTTCGCGAGCATCGGCAAGATCGGCGGATTTAGTAGAAGGTCCACACCCCATGGTATAACGTGGCTTCACCTTTTGATCGCGGCTGGAAACGAACCCTGTCCGATGAATCTCGACTGCCTTCGCCGTTTCGCCGTCAACCAAAGTCTGTTCGCACCCCCGAACGAAAAGCATCGACTGCCTTTTTGCCATTGATGGCTACGTGGCACTCCCTTTACAGCTGACCGGAAGTTTACGTTTTCACGTCTTCAGGCGGGCTCCGACGACGTTGTCCCGAAGTCGGCTTCGAGGAGATTGCCATTGATCTCCTCCAATCCCGTTTGAACGAAGCCGGTTTGCGGCGGACGCCTTCGCGTGTGTGATGTCAGCAGCAGAGGTGCCGAACAGGGAGAGGTCATAAAGCTTGCCCGCGAAGCCCTTGCAAAGATTCCCGGTTGAAGAGTCGTAGCATTTGTATCCAGGACCGCGAATGGTTTCGCATCACTCGGGCCATACAGACCTTCGAGCAGCTCGACTTGTGAATCGAGGGCATTGAACACTCGCTCGGAACCCTGAGGTTGCGTCGCCGGTAAAGAGTGGTCTGCTGATGAGTGAGTTCGGGAATCGTAAAATCCGCCTGATCGAGCTTCCAAGAGCTCCCTCGGTCGCACACAGTTTCTGTTGGATTGAATTCGAGAGCGGTGAGGCCGGCTCTCAAAAGGGAAAAGTCGAGCTGCGAAGACTGCTACAAGTACTCATCGAGCGAGAGAACAAAGCGTGAGCGTTCCCGGGAGATCCCACCCTAAATTTCGCAAAGCGCGAAATTTACAATGGGCACCCCGCAAGAAACGCATCGTCTAACCTCTGGCGTTCCGAGTCAAGCTAACGTCTTAAGCCCCATTGGCAACGAGCGGAACCGCTTTCCGGTGGCCGCGAAGATGGCGTTGCCAATGGCCGGCGCCAGCGGCGGCACGCCGGGCTCGCCAATACCTGACGGCCATTCCTGGGAGCCGACAATATGTACTTCAACTTCCGGCATCTCGCGCATGCGGGTGGGCTCGTAGTCGTCGAAGTTGCGCTGCTCGACCACTCCTTCGCGCAGGGTCACCTGGTTGCGCAGCGCCATCGAAAGGGCAAAACCGATCGCGCCTTCGATCTGGGCGGTAACCACATCCGGATTGATGGCTACGCCGCAATCCACGGCGGCCACGATGCGCTCGATCTTGACGGTTTCCGGCGTGAGCGAAACCTCGGCGACCATGCCGACCCGCGTGCCGAAAGACTGGTGATAGGCGAAGCCCCGGCCCCGACCCTGTCCCCTAGGGAAGGGTCGATTCCAGCCGGCCTTTTCAGCCGCAAGACGTACCACGGCGGCATCGCGCGGCTGCTTGGCCAGCAGTTCCAGCCGCAACGCCACCGGGTCTTTACCCGTGGCTTGTGCGATCTCATCGATCACCGTCTCCATGACGTATCCGGTATGGCTGTGCCCCACCGACCGCCACCACAACACCGGCACGGCCGATTTGGCATTGTGCACATCCACCGCAAAATCCGTGAGCTCGTAGGAAGTGTCAATCACGCCCTCGATCGTGCTTGCGTCAATCCCGTTCTTGACCGCCATTCTTTCGAACGGCGTACCCATAAAGATGGACTGACCTACCACGCGGTGTTGCCAAGCGGTGATCGTGCCGTTAGCCGCGAGTCCCACCTTCACGCGGTGCAACACCAGAGGCCGATAGAAGCCGCCCTTGATGTCGTCGTCGCGAGTCCACAAAAGGTGAACCGGAGCGCGGCCTTTGATAGCCTTTGCGATCTCGGAGACCTCGACCACCCAATCCGCCATGGGATTGCCACGGCGGCCGAAGCTGCCGCCACCGAGCAGTGTGTGGATCTTGATCTGCCCGGGTTTCAGGCCAAGCACCTGCGCTGCCACCAGCTGATCGATACTCTGCAGCTGGCACCCAGACCACAACTCCGCGCCGGCGTCGTGAACTTCGAGGGTGCAATTCAACGGTTCCATAGGAGCATGCGCGAGATAGGGTAGAGTGAACTCCGCTTCAAGCGTCTTCGCCGCCCGCGCCATGCCCGCAGCCGCATCGCCCCTTCCCGGTGCCACGAGTCCTGGCTGCCCGGCCAGCTGGCGGTACTCTGCCAGAATTTCAGACGTCGAGCGCTTCTCGGCTGCACTGGCGTCCCAAGTGACTTTGAGCGCATCGCAACCGCGCATCGCTGCCCAGGTATCAGTGCCAAGCACCGCGACTCCCCGCGAAATCTGCACCACATCCACCACACCCGCAATTTTCTTCGACTCACTAGCGTCGAACGATACGGGCTTGGCTCCAAATTGCTCGGGCCGCCTTACTACCGCGGTCAGCATCCCCGGACGACGAATATCTCCCGCAAACACCGCCATCCCCGTGGTTTTGCCCTTTGAATCCAGCCTGGGAAGTCGCGTACCGATGAGGTGCCATTTTTGCGACTGCTTCAGGACAATTTCTGTGGGCACCGGCGTCTTCATCGCATCGGCGGCCAGTTCACCGAACGTTGCCCGATGTCCAGAGCCATTACTAATCACGCCCGTTTCAACCTTGATTCCCGACGCCGGCACATTCCATTTCGCCGCCGCCGCCGCCACAAACATCATGCGCGCCGCCGCTCCCACCTTGCGTGCCTGCTCCCAGGATTCTGCCATCGAGGTGCTTCCGCCGGTCCCCATCACCGGGCCGAAGACCAGATTGTTGTAAACGGCGGGGTCATTGGGCGCGAATGCAAAGCGCATGGCAGACCAATCCGCATCGAGCTCTTCCGCCACCAGCGTCGCCAGCCCGGTTGTCACGCCTTGGCCCATTTCGAAATGCTTGCTGATCAGGGTTACCGAGTTGTCGGTTTCGATCTTAAGAAAAAGATTGGGATCGTAAGGGCCTTTGGCCGGGCCCTGCTCCTGGGCGTAGGCCTCGCGCGAAAATGGGATGTAGGCGCCCAGCACGAAAGCGCCGGCTGTTACCGCCGCGCCTTTCAGAAATTCCCGCCGACTAAAATCGAAGAACGGAAGAGTGGCAAGATTCACTCGCATGGCAGCGATCTCCTAAGCCAACGTCTTGGCAGCTTGGTGAATAGCGCGCCGGATGCGCACGTAAGTGCCGCAGCGGCAGATGTTGCCCTCCATGCCTAGGTTGATGTCCTCATCCGTCGGATTCTTGTTTTCATTCAGCAGCACGATGGCAGACATAACCTGCCCCGATTGACAGTAGCCGCACTGCACCACGTCGAGGCTTTGCCAGGCGTGGGTCACGGCTTCTGCCACGGGACCCGAAATGCCCTCGATGGTGGTAATCCTTTTCCCGGCGGCTTCGCCGACCATGATCGAGCAGGACCGCGCCGCTTCCCCGTCGAGGTGCACCACGCAGGCACCACACATTGCGTGTCCGCAGCCAAATTTGGTTCCAGTCAGATTAAGTTTGTCGCGGATCGCCCAGAGCAACGGCATCTCTGGGCTTACGTCGAGCTGGTGTGATTCGCCATTCACGTTCAGAGTGATCATGCCCTTCTCCTAATTTCTCTTCGGCCTTTGGCGCCTACTTTGGGCACGACGTGCCGCCCGCCACCCAAACCTTCATGAGATTGATAAATTCTAGGTGGGGAATTGGAACCGGCTCAAGGCCCGGCCCAGGATTCCATCCCCAAAGAACCAGAGGTGATCTCATGTGCTCCACCAGAGCTTCGGGCGAGCGCTTTCCGTTTCGCGCCGGATCTCTCAACCTGCGGCACAGATCTCCCGACGAAAGCCCCTGCCAAAGCATGGAAACCGGCGCCAGCGACCACCCCGGCGCCCCGGGAGTCCGCGAAGTGAGATTGTTGCTGTCGTTGTGGCAATTGCCGCAACGCATAGGGCCAACGCCGTGGCTGTCAACGCCACGAACCACATGCGGAATGTGCATTCTGCGGCTATCTTCCTGCAGCGGAGAATTCGGCTGGTGACAGTTCAGACAGCGCGGATGCTGAAGTACGGTAACAATCTTTCCCCAAGCCGCAAGGCTGTCGCCCGCGCCTGCGCTTTGCGTTTGGCCCCAAACCGCGCCACCGGTGCCAAGCACGACAAGAAGAACGATCAGCAGCCCGGGCCGGGCACGCAGCCTTTGATTTGTCCGGTAGAGGTTTCGGTTTGCCATATAGCCGACACCTTGATCTGAACTTTTGCCGACATTGTAGCCTAACGCGAGGCAAACTGCGTGTTCCGAGCCATAGCCATTGCGCCACATGTCCAGGCTGCACTCAATAATGGCGTTGCGGGGAGCACGCCTGGGCAGGCGCAGCCGACACACGCTCCCGCCGAATCTTCATAGCTGAGAACCACTCGTTTACTGCGCTGGTTGGTTGGTCGTGGACGTTTGATTCAGCTCTTGCTGGAGCTGCAATAGTTGACGGAGTTGCTCAGCATTGGCTGAGTTGGATGTTGGAACGCTCCGCGCACTTGGTTGCAGGGGCCCCTGATTAGGCTTGGGTGTCTGCTCGAGGACCACGTAGATCGGAGTATCCGCCGAAATCGTCACCACGATGTGCTGGGTGATCGCTAATCGGGAAACCTCCTCATCTCCAGCCTCGCCGACATTGTTGCTGACGCGCTCCCGCATTAGGTCCGACTCGCTCAGCGGCTGGTTCAGACTGCCTTGTCCCACCAACATCGAGCCCGCTTGGCCGATTCCTGACAGCGATCTGACCAGGACGTTCTTTCCCGTGTTCTTGCCCTCAACTTTTCCTTTGAGCGGCCGCAAGTCCAAACCCGTCGCAGCTGCCTCGATGGGAATGACTGCACCATCCGGCATCAGCAGAGAATCGAACTGGATGTCAACGTAACCTGAACGATCTCCGTTCCGTATGTGGCCAACCGCTTTTGCTCCCGCGGGGACGATAATTTCTCCGTCCCGCTCATAGTTGTACTCGATTACCGCCAGGACTGGTGTTCGCACTGCCGTGCTGGCCGCCGATTCCAGGCGTGCACGCAATCGCGTACCCGTGGCAAGGCCCAATCCCAGTTCCGATGCTGGATCATTGAAGATTTCGCGGGCCTGAGCACTGGCCGAACTGGCAGAGGCGCTTCGCACGTAGACAAGCGAAGACTTCTCCATGGCCTCGCGCTCTGCTTTACCCAAGTCTGGAGTCTCGGCGCTGGCACCCGAGCCCGGCTGATAGGGTGGCGCTTGCCAGGGCTGCTGGTCTCCGAAAGGCGGTATCGATCCCAACGTTCCCGCTCCGCTCACCACCTTTGCCCCCGCTGCCGGCTTGGTCGCAGTTCGTTGTAGATCTCGCTCGTTCAGGAAGCCTTCGTGACCTTCCTTTGTGACGGGCCGGCCAGAATCGGTAATCGGAAATAGGCTTTTATCGTTGCTCGCGGTATCGCTCTCCAAGGCCAAGTCTTCAGAAGCAGTGGCGCCACGACTCTTCACTTTCTGCGGCGCGCCCCGATGGGGCATAGACGTAGCAACGAAGATCAGCAGCGCGGTGACGATCGCTCCGGCTCCGATGATGACAAAGCGGTTCTGTTGGATCTGCTGCCGGGCTCTCTGTTTTGCTCTAGTTGCGAGCTCAGGCAATGGGACGGTTGCGTCTGGAGGGAGTGGCAGATCGTTATTGCGACCTTCATTTTCCACTGGCTCCTGAATGACTGCAGCGTTGCCGTTGTCGCTGTTTCCGTTTGGATGAATCACTTTGCACCTCCCGAGACCGGAGCCACAAACGCAATCGGCGCCAGGACCGGACGGTCGACCTCTTCCGCTTGGGCAACCGCGAGCAACAGCCGTTCCCTGGATTCTTTGAAAGTGGGGCGCTCGAACACAACGATGCCGTCGGCTCTGGCACCGGGCGCGAGTCTACGCGAGGTGATCCAGTAGTCTTTGATCGCAACCGGCTCGGCCTTAATCGCCTTTCGATGCTTGTCCTTCGATGTCCCCGCAAGCTGTATTTGCGGCGGCAGTACTTCAATGGTCCGTGCAGAAGAGTTCAGAACGGCGAACGGCACGGCCATCTGTTGCTCTTTCTCTATCGCCTGTCCCACCGCAACCTGCAGTTGCTTGCCTTCCCAATGTGGGTTCTCAATCCGTTCCGCCCTGAGCAAATCCTGCTCCTGTCTGCCAGGCTTCTCTGGGGCAGTGCTGGTTGGCTGATTTTCTGTAGCAACGTTTTTTGTTTCGCCAACCACAAACACCGGATGAGTCGACGCAATCAGAAAGCTGCGCGGGCGCTCACAGTTGAGGACATAGTCCACGGGCTCACTACGGTCTGACTTGCCTTGGCTCACCAGGCTCAGCGAGATCTCATGGCCTCCTCTGGTGGTAATCAGGGCGTTCGTTTGCGCAGGTTTTGCGCTGGTTGCTTTGAAGAACACCAACTGCGGCTCGGCTTCGGAGTGGTCGGCCTTAAAAGCCCCCGGATCGCCTAGTACGACCGAGCTCACTTCCTCCAGCACTCGCACCGAACTGACGTATCCTGGCCGCAAGTGCAAGACCACAACCTGTTCTGGGTCAATACTCAAGTTCACGATTCGTGCCTGCGGCAACTCGGTTTGCGCCGAGGCCATGTGGAAAGGCAGGAAACAGATCGTTATCAGATGCACCAAACTCAAACATTTGTTCATCTCACATCTCTTTTCGCAGTGGTATTTTTACTTGCTGATTCAATGCTCGCTTCGCGAAGGTAAGTTGTTCTAATTGCTCGGACGTATGTAACGACATCTAAATTTCGGTAAGCAAGGCCTCGCCTGCCGATCGTGTCTTCACCGACGTAATAAGCGGCAGCTACGAGCCTGAGATCGTTATGAAACCGTCGCATCAACCAAGCGAGATAGCGCACGCCACCTGAGACGTTGTGATCGAGATTGCAGCGGTCGGTCACGCCCAACCGCTTGGCAGTCGCGGGCATCAACTGCATTAGCCCCACAGCGCCTTTGGGAGAGATCACGCAGGGCTGCCAATTGGATTCGCGCACGACAAAAGCCCGCGCCAGCGCAACGGGCACTCGGTAGTGTTGCGCGTAGGCCGTGACGTAGTATTCAGCTTCAATTCGTGTTGGTGCCCCACTCGATTGCGCCCAGCCGATCGAGATCGTGCAAAGCATTTCCGCCACGATGAGTACCAATTTCATGCTGCATTCCCTCGCAAGGCCTCGGCACTGTACTGCTGCGCGTCGCAAATGAGGCTGGCAAATCCATCGCGCAGAAGCAGCTTTCGTCGGTCAGCTTCGGTCTTGGCTAGCAAAGGCAGGAGAATGTCCCTCATCTCTGCCGTAATCTGTTCCGTCCCGAGAACTTTGAGCGCCTGGGCCAGATCAAGAATTTCCGAGACTGACGGTGGTTTTTCCATGCTCCAGCCGCGCAAGGCCTTCGCGAGCCCAGCCATTCCTGAGTGAAATTCGCGACTGGATTCTGGTGTTCTTAGCGCAACAATTTCTGCCTCTCGTTCGGCAGTTGGGTGTTCAACCCGAAGATAAAAACTGCGCCGGCGCAATGGATCGCCGATGCGCCTCTCTTCGTTCGAGGTCAATACCACGAACGGAATACTCCTGGCTCGAATCGTTCCAAGTTTCGGAATGCTCAGCTGCCAAACACTCAGGAGTTCCAACAAGGTGGCTTCAAACGCGTGGTCGACCTTGTCTAGCTCGTCAATTAGCAAGACACAGGGCTTATCGTACTGGAGAGCGCGCAACAGCGGACCAGCGCTGAAAAATTGCTGGCCGTGCAATTCTGTGCGCAGGCACTCCCAATCCATGCCGTCAGACTTGGACTTAAGTTCGACGCAAAGCCTCTGCAGCGCTTCATCGAACTTGCCGATGGCCTTTTCTTCATTGATGCCTTCATAGCATTGCAAGCGTTCGACGGCGGTTCTTGCGGCTTCAGCAACTGCATATGCCAGTTGCGTTTTCCCGCTGCCGGCAGGGCCTTCCAGCAACACCGGCTTATGCAGTTCTGCTGCCAGATAAACCGTCGTGATGGCGACAGGATCGGCGATATAGCCGGTGGCCCGCAGCCGTTCACTGAGGTCTTCAACCGAAGGAAACACGAGCGACTCCTGACTGCGAGACGGATTTTCTCACTCAAGCATCGGAAACTTAATGCCGAATGAAATTTCGGTCAAATCCGCCCCAACTGTATGGGTACGGAACAGGAAAAATGGGATTCGCCCGCAGTTTTGACTGAATTCCTGAACTGGATTAGAAGCGGACTCACCGGAAAGAACGTCTGTAGTGCGGTCCGTCCGCGCGAACTCAACGAAGCGGACGGACCGCAGCGGTGGAGAAGAGGCCTTTATGTCAGCCCAGCCCAATCTGATCGCCCCAAGTGAACTGTCACACTCGCTTCGAGAGGCGCCTGTCAGTCAGCAACACGCTGCTCGCTTTCTCAACATGCACCCGAAAACCGTACTCCGTAAGGCTCGTGAAGGGTCACTTCCGGCTCATCCGGTCGGGTCCGATCGGAAGCGCTGGCATTTTTATCTCTCGGAGTTGGATGATTGGCTTCGGTCGCAGGTAATTGCAGGCAGTGGTGCGCGTCGCAACATGGCTCCGAGTGTAGCGTCAGATAAGTAAGTAAAGGGATCTAGAATTCGTTTCCATCGCGTGCAAGATGCCTTTGCGCCGGATCTCGATCCGCGCGGGGCCCAGCCTGTTGGTTACCAGGAACTGCGGGAAATGAGATTCGCCGTGAACTAGACTCCCCGACGCCCGTTGGGGTAAATTCGGATTGCGACCGCTGCCAGAATTCAAGGAGCAAATGAATGCTGGCGCGTTATCAGAATGGGTGTCTCCAAACAATAATCCGCAAAGATGGGGTAGAAAGATGGCAGTTTCGCTGGCTGCACAAAGGCGCGGACGGCATTTCACGCGAGCGCAAGAAAACCATCGGACCAGTCAAGGACTATCCCGAATACAGTAAGAAGCTGCAGGATTTGTTAGCTGGACTGCGGCTAAACATCAACACCGATGGCCCGACAGAGTTGACGTCGATCACGATGACTGACGCTGTGGAGCACTACAAAATTCATGAACTTGCTGATTGCGGCCGGGACGGCAAAGCATATTCGACCCGCAACCGGAAGACGCTGGTTCTGAATCGCTGGGTGCTGCCTCATTGGGGGAAACTCGACCTCCGGGCTATCAAAACCGTTGCGGTGGAGCAATGGCTTAAGTCACTTGTCACAAGCAAGTTTGGCAGGCGCAAACTTCTTGCGGGTGGCACGAGAGAAAAAATCCGTGACGCGATGGGCAGCGTTTTCAATCATGCAATACGGTGGGAGTTCACTAACCGCAATCCAATCGCAGGTGCCGGCAAGGGTTCTGGTGTTCGTGTTTCTTCAAAGCGTGAGCGAACACCTGACATTCTCGAAGTTGAAGAGATGCATCTGCTGCTGGGGGTATTGGGGATTCGGGAAAAGGCGATGGTGTTTCTCGACATGCCGTCGGGACTACGCCGCGGCGAACTGGCCGGGCTGAAATGGGAGGATTTCGATTTCAACAATCTCCATGTAAGCGTGACTCGGTCGCTAGTTGACCAGCACGTAGGCCCGGTCAAAACGGAGGCATCGAGAAAGCTGATGCCGATTGACGAGTATATAGCTCATGATCTGTTGTCCTGGTATGAAGTGACCCCATACAAGAAGCCGTCCGATTATGTATGGGCCACCGATGCCAACCGCGCTGGAGCCAAGCGCGGGAAACAGCCAGTCTGGCTGAGCGCGGTAATGCGCGACTACATTCAACCCTCAGCTCGAAAACTGGGGATCAACAAGAAGGTGTCGTGGCACACATTTCGCCACACGTTTTCTACGTTGCTCAAGGGCAACGGGGAGGATGTCAAGGTGGTACAGGAGCTGTTGCGGCACTCAACAGCAAAGATGACGTTGGACACCTACACACAGGCCCTGAGTCCGCAGAAGCGAGCGGCGCAAAGCAAGGTAGTCGGCATGATCCGCTCGAAACCAAGTTGTACCGTCGTTGTACCGCGAGTTTCTGGGGAAATCCCGGTAACTCATTGATTAGGTTTGGCGTCCCCGACGGGATTTGAACCCGTGTTACCGCCGTGAAAGGGCGATGTCCTAGGCCAGGCTAGACGACGGGGACGGTTGTGAGGCGGGCGCTTCGGAGCACCATTGATCCTAACAACCCGGCGCAACCCTGTCAAAATGCGCAGGTAGACTTCTCATCCTGATCCCAATCAGCTTGCCTTCACCCGCACCAGGCCTATTTCGAACGTACCTCCTACGATCCCAGCGCGATTTAGAATCATCTAATATGCTTGATGCAAGATCGAAATACTGAGGTTATCGTGTCCGACCCACTTTATCTAAGCCTTTGGTTCTCTGATTTTTCTGGTCCCGAAATGTTGCCGCACGCTTTTGCCGTGTTGCAACAGTTCCCTTTTTCGGCTCAGCGCCCCGGCATCAGTTATTTTGCGCTGCATCCGGTGTCGTGGAATGAAGCTACCGTGCTGGAGCGGCGCTTTCCCGCCGGTATCGATCCCGGGGAGGCGACGCTGATTGCCGCCGAGCTGGTTCACGAAGACTATTCTTACGTCTTTGAAGCGTACTGGGACTTGTGGATTCCGGATGCCTCGAACGAAAAATGGGTGCTGGAACCGGCGATCGTAAAATTCATTGTCCAAGGCGAAGAATTCGACGAAGGCGCTTACCAGCATACAGGACACATTGAAGTCGACTTCGGACCGGATTCATACTTTTTGCAGCCGGAAACCCCGCTGAGCGAGCAGACTCGAGACAAGATTCGCGAAAACGTAGCGAAGCTTGTGGAATTCTCGAAGAATGTGGAGCAGAACAGCGGCACTAAAGCTCGCCTGCTCTGGTCGGAGTCGGAAGAGAGCCTTGCCCAAAAGCTGATCGCGCGCCTGCAGAAAGTGCAGTAAGGTCAAGCCACTACCGCAGAGGACACTGAACGTTCGGGATCAACCGCTATCCGCGTTTCAGCGTCTCCCGCATCTGCTGCGTTGAGCCAATCTTATTTTGTTCTTCCGCCCTCAACTTTAAGCGTATCCGAGGCACCCGCCTGCGCCGCCGCCAGGCGCGCGGTCAGCACACGGAATGGCGAGCATGAAACGTAATCCATGCCTACTTGATGGCAGAACTCAACTGATGAAGGATCGCCGCCATGTTCGCCGCAGATGCCGACTTCCAACTTAGGACGCGTCTTCCGCCCGCGTTCGATTCCGATCCGCACCAGTTCGCCCACGCCGTCACGATCAATCGCAGCGAACGGATCCTGCTTGAGGATCCCTTCCGAAAGATAGGTCGGGAGAATCTTGTTCACATCATCACGGGAGAAGCCAAACGTCGTCTGTGTGAGATCGTTGGTGCCAAACGAAAAGAACTCGGCTTCTTTGGCGATTTCGTCGGCTACAAGGCAAGCGCGGGGTAGTTCGATCATGGTGCCGACGAGATAGTGCACGTGTTTGCCCTTCTCTCTGAACACTTCTTCGGCGACCCGCCGAACGATTGCTCCCTGGTTGGCCATCTCTTTCACTGTGGCGATTAGCGGGATCATCACCTCGGCGTGCGTCTTGATCCCCTCTTTCTCAACCGCAACCGCAGCTTCAAAAATAGCGCGAGCCTGCATCTCGGTTATTTCAGGATAGGTAATGCCCAGGCGGCATCCGCGATGGCCCAGCATGGGATTGAACTCGTGCAAGTCTTCCACGCGAGAAAGAAGTCCGGTGAGAAGTTTTTTTAAGTCACCGGCGCCTTTCGCGCCATACTCGCGATATTCTTCGACCAGAGCTTTCTTTTGTTTCGTATCGGCGCTGGGTAGGCTGGCGATGTCGACCATTAACTTCTCGCGCTTGGGCAAGAATTCGTGCAACGGCGGGTCGAGCAAGCGGATGGTTACCGGCAAACCGTCCATCGCCTTAAGTAAACCGATGAAGTCGGCGCGCTGCATGGGCAGCAATTTTTTCAGCGCGGCGCGGCGATCTTTTTCATTGTCCGCCAGGATCATAGCGCGCATATGCGGGATGCGGTCTTCGGCGAAGAACATGTGCTCGGTGCGGCATAAGCCGATGCCTTCGGCGCCGAAGGCCTTCGCCTGAATTGCATCCCGTGGAATGTCGGCGTTCGCACGCACTCCGATTTTGCGGAACGGCTCCGACCAGCTCAACAGCTTTTGAAGGTCGGCATCGTCGGACGACGCATCCAGGGTATTCAACTTTCCTTTGATCACGCGGCCGGTGGTCCCGTCGAGCGAGATCCAGTCTCCCTCTCGGAACACCTGACCCTTCACTCGCATTTGTTTGGCGCGCTCATCCACTTGAATATCGCCGGCGCCCGCGACGCAGCACTTTCCCATGCCGCGCGTGACTACAGCGGCGTGGCTGGTCATGCCGCCGCGGGAGGTCAAAATGCCAGCAGCCACTTCCATTCCCTGAATATCTTCTGGAGTGGTTTCGGAGCGCACTAGGATGACAGAATTTTTCTTTGCGCCGTGACCCGCTTTCTTCACCGCCTCCTCCGCAGTGAAAACGATCTGCCCCACCGCCGCACCCGGCGACGCAGGCAATCCGGTGGCCAGCACTTCTAT
This sequence comes from uncultured Acidobacteriaceae bacterium, assembly GCA_963789875.1. GTDB lineage: Bacteria > Acidobacteriota > Terriglobia > Terriglobales > Acidobacteriaceae > Sulfotelmatobacter. Next base: position 19,141 of record CAWBMI010000007.1, read on the forward strand.
TTTTGTACTTTTCTCATCGAGGCGCGGCACCAGGAAGTCATACAGCTGATTCGGTTCCACACGGAATATCGCATCTTCCTTGGTGATCAATCCTTCTTCCACCATCTGCAGTGCAACCCGCACGGCCGCGAACCCGGTGCGCTTGCCATTCCGCGTTTGCAGCATGTAGAGCTTGCCATCTTGAATGGTAAACTCGAAATCCTGCATGTCTTTGTAGTGCTTCTCGAGGCGCGTGGTGATGTCGCGCAGTTGGTCGTAAACATCCGGCATGATTTTGTGCAGCTCCAAGATGTGAACCGGAGTGCGCACGCCTGAAACCACGTCTTCGCCCTGCGCGTTCATCAGAAATTCGCCATAAAATTCCTTTGCGCCAGTTGCGGGATTACGCGTGAAGCCAACGCCCGTGCCGCTGGTCTCGCCGAGATTTCCGTAGACCATGGCTTGCACGTTCACCGCCGTGCCAAGCAGGTCGTCAATGTTGTTGATGCGCCGATAATGCTTGGCGCGATCATTCTGCCAGGAGCGAAACACAGCGTCCCGCGCCATCACCAACTGCTCGTGCGGATCCTGCGGAAAGTCGCGCTGGGTGTGCTTCTTCACGACCTTCTTGTATTCTTCGATCACTTCCTTCAGCGCTTTGGCATCGAGTTCGGTATCGAGCTTGGCTTTCTTCTGCTTTTTCTTCGAGTCAAAGACTTCGTCAAACGCCGACTTCGGAATCTCGAGCACAACGTTTCCGAACATTTGAATCAGCCGGCGATAAGAATCCGCGGCGAAGCGCGGATTGTTGGTGCGTTTGGCTAGCGATTCCACACTCTTATCGTTCAAACCGAGATTGAGGATCGTGTCCATCATGCCCGGCATGGAAAATTTCGCGCCCGAGCGCACGCTCACTAACAGTGGGTTTTCGCCGGTTCCGAGCTTCGGCCCTTGCAGTGCTTCGAGCTTATCCAGCGCCTCGTCGACCTGACGATCGACTTCTTTGGAGACACCACCGCTGCGCATGTACTCGCGGCAAGCCTCGGTTTGAATGGTGAATCCCGGGGGGACGGGCAGTCCGGCGTTGGTCATCTCGGCCAGGCCGGCACCCTTGCCGCCGAGATCGTCTTTCATCTTGCCGTGGCCATCGGCTTTGCCGCCGCCGAAAAAGTAAACGTATTTGGTTGTGATCTTCTTGTTTTGCTGCACGTCAGCTTCAGGAAGAGTAACGGTCGCCATGACGATTATTCCTTTTTATTAGAAATTCAGAATTGCAAATTCAAAACCTGCACGTTGTCGATTTCGGGTGGCGCCGCGCTTTCGGCGCTGCGATCTGACTGCTCAATTGATCCGAGCCTTAGCCTCCGAAGGACTTAATTCTTCCCGTCACTCACGATTTCCGAGAAATCCGCAATTGTCGAAAATTCCTTCAATAAGGTTCGCAGCAAAGCTAGCCGGTTCGCCCGCACTTTCGAATCTTCAACCATCACCATCACTTTGTCGAAGAACGCATCTACTGGTTCACGCGCAGTAGAAAGCAGCATCAACGCGTCGCTGTAATCTTTCTTCTTTCGAAGCGCTTCCACTTTCCCGCCGTTTACCTCGACATAGGTTGCCAGGTTTTTTTCTTCCTGAGACGAATCCGGCAAATATTCGAACTTCGCGGAGGACGTTATTCCCTTCTCTTCGGCCTGCCTCAGAATATTCCGCATGCGTTTGCAGGCTGCGCCGATGGCGACAAACTCGGGCAGATGCAGAACGTCTTTCACCGCTTCTGCCCGCGCCAGCACATCCAGCACATCGTCAGACTCCGCCGCCAGAACGGCCTTCACCACGTCATAAGAGTATCCCAGAACGTCCTTGAGATAAAACTCCAGGCGCTCGAGAAAGAACACGCCGATCGATTCCAGAAACTTCTCATCATCGACAAACTTCCGCTCTGCCTCCGATTTCTGGTAGCCGGCGCGTGCATCGCGCATCAACTCGCTCAATCGAAAAGGCAATTTATATTTGTCAATGATTTTCACGATCGCATTCGCCTGCCGCCGCAAAGCGAATGGATCCTTCGATCCGCTTGGCACCAGCCCCAAGGCAAACATTCCGGCAACCGTATCGGCCTTGTCGCCGAGAGAAAGCACAGCGCCTTCGATCGTTCGCGGTACGTCATCTTCAGTCGACTCCGGCTTGTAATGGTCGTAGACCGCATCCGCTATGGCGAAGCGCGTCGCCGCCGGCAGCGACGAATCAAGCTCCTGCGCCCGCGCATACAAGCCGCCAACAATGCCCTGCAGTTCGGTAAACTCTTTCACCAATTCACTGGTCAGATCGCCCTTGGCCAGACAAGCCGCTTTATGAATCACGCCGGCGCGCACCGCCATGCCGCTTTGCTTGATGATCTCGCTCAGCCAACTGCACAAACGCTGCACGCGTTTCGTCTTCTCGTAATACGTGCCGAGATCTTTCTGAAAGGTGACCTGGCGCAACAACTCCAGGCGCTCCAGCAGCGAGCGTTTCTGGTCCGTCTGCCAGAAGAAGCGCGCGTCGTTAAAGCGAGCCCGCAGCACCCGCTCGTTGCCGTGGCGAATCAGCCCCTGTGGATCGCCATCTGTATTGATCACGGCAAGAAAGTGAGGCAGCAGCTTCCTGTTCTCATCTTCCAACGCAAAATATTTTTGATGATCGCGCATCACCGTGACCAGTACTTCCTCGGGCAATTCCAAAAATTGCGGCTCAAACCCGCCCAGGATTGCGGAGGGAAACTCGGTGAGATTCACCACGGCGTCGAGCAAAGATTTATCTTCGCGCCAGCGTGCGCCGGGAATCGACCGTGTAGCTGCATCAAGAGCTTTGCGGATCTGATGTTCGCGTTCCGCGCGTCCGAGAACTTTCGCAGCTCGTAACGCCTCGACGTAAGCAGGGCCGGCACGCGCAATGGTTACGCCGCCATCGGAGAGAATCCGGTGGCCGCGAGAAACGTTTCCCGCCCAGATTCCATCGAACTGCAACGGAATCGTTTCCTCGTCGAGCATCGCCACCAACCAGCGCAGCGGCCGCACGAAGCGCTGATTCTGCTTTCGCCAGTACATGTTCTTCGGCCAGTAAATGGACGAGATCTCTTTCGGCAGCTTCTCCGCGAGAATTTCAGAAGCGCTGCGGCCTTTCTTCGTTACCTTCGCCGCTAGATATTCGCCCTTCTGCGTTGTAACTCTTTCGAGTTGCGCGACGTTCGCCCCAGCTTTTTTGGCGAAAGCATGCGCCGCTGGAGTCGGCTGACCATCCTTATAAGCGACATGCACCGAAGGGCCGTTCACCTGCTCGGTCACGTCAGGTTGTGAAGCAGCGATTCCTGCGACCATTACCGCCAGCCGTCGCGGCGACTCAAAACGGACAATCTCCCCCGCGGATAAGCGTTCACGGCTTAACAACGACGAGACCCGCTCGCGCAACTCCGCCGACGCCCCGTCAATCATCCGCGCGGGAATCTCTTCGCACCCGATTTCGAGCAGAAAATCTGGCATATTAAGATCGTAGCGCCGGGTCCCGCCGCTGTCCCCGCGGGCGTCTCGCCCCGTGTAAGCACGACAAGCCTTATTGAGACCCTACTGGCGTCAGCTTCTCCTTCATCTTCTTCGCTTTGTTAACAGGCTCAGGCTCGTCTGCTTTTTCCGCCGCGCCTTCGCTGGCTTGCTGATCGATCCAAGCCTTCGCTATTCCGACCGCCAGCGCCCGCACCCGCGCAATCACGCCGACCCGCTCAGTTACTGAAATCGCGCCCCGCGCATCGAGTATGTTGAAGAGATGCGAGCACTTCAGGCAAAGATCGTAGGCCCCAAGAAGAGGAAACCGCGCCTTCTGCGCCGGGCGCGAGAAGTGGGCGTCTCCGGCGTCGACAGTCTTATCTTTCCCGAGCGCTGCATACCCTTCGATCAGCCCCTGACATTCCGCCTCGTAAAGCTCAAAGTGTTGCCAGGTTTTCTCCACATCCGCCAACTCAAAGTTGTAAACGGAAAACTGCGACTCATCCGCCAGCCGCACGTCTCCATACTTCACTTCGTTCTTCGTATCCGGATCGCGCGCCCAGACGATGTCGTAAATCGAATCCACATCCTGCAGAAATGCGCAGATCCGCTCCAGTCCATACGTGAGCTCAGCGGAGATCGGGAATAAATCAACTCCTCCGCACTGCTGGAAGTAAGTGAACTGCGTGATCTCCAGTCCATCGAGCATTACCTGCCAGCCCACGCCCCACGCGCTCAGGGTCGGCGCCTCCCAGTTGTCTTCTTCAAACTTTATGTCGTGCTGCCGCAGGTCGATGCCAATCGCACCCAGCGACTGCAGATACAACTCCTGCACATTTTCCGGCGGAGGCTTCAGGATCACCTGCAACTGCATGTGCTTGAACAGCCGGTTTGGATTCTCTCCATAGCGCCCGTCCGCCGGACGCCGCGAAGGCTGGACATACGCGACCTTATAAGGCTTCGGACCCAATACGCGCAGAAACGTCTCCGGCGCCATTGTGCCCGCGCCCACTTCAACGTCATAAGGCTGCTGCAAGACGCACCCGCGCTCCGCCCAAAACGCCTGCAAGCGCAAGATGAGTTCCTGAAACGTCAGCGAATTGGGCTGCGAGGGATTCACTGTTGTCGGGAAGTAGCCCGGATCAATTGTCGATTGTAATGGATGGGGCTGCAGCCCGTCAGCTACGAGCCCCAGAAAGGGGGAAACCTGTAGCCTGAAACCGCGCTATCGGTAGGCCTCACGCCGGTGGCGGATCGCCGTGACTTCGATCAGATTTTCGGCCTTGTTATCGAAAAACACACGGTAGTCGCCGCATCGGAGCCGGAATCCCGTGCGGGGCGGCTTGAGTTTCTTTACATCTCCACTGCGGTCGGCCAGGTAACGATCAATACAGTGGAGAATCTGCACCGCCGTCTCGCGATCAATCGAGCGTAAATCAGATTGACCAACCGCTCCCCAAGCCACGCCGATGCGGACGACCTCGGCGTGCATTTGCTAAAGCCCAAATTCGCGGCGAATCTCTTCGTGCGGAACTCCTTCACCGCGGGCGAGCGATGCGCGTGACCGCTCAATCGCAGCCGCTGTTTCATCCGTAATCTCTTCGTCCTCGACAGGGGCGGAGGCCAAAGAACGCGACAGCGGTTCCACCATCACTTCAAGCAAACTGCGAACCGCTGCCAGCTTTTCGTCCGGCAACATATCGAGCAACGCGTGGGCCTGTTGACGCTCTTGTGTTTGATCGGTGTGCATAGTTTCCCGATGCGGCGGACGTTATCCTTAAGCCGCTTGAACATTATACCTCCGAGCTAAAACCCGCCCTTCTCCAGCATGCCAGCCGTCACCAACTTCTTCTCAATATGCCGCTGCAAAATCTGAATCAGAAATTTTCTTAGGTCAGCCCCTTGAGCCTTCGGCCATGGCATGCCGATAAACTCCTCCACGGGCCTGCGAAACATTTGCGCCGCCAGCAGGCGCGACTCGCCTGAAATTTCCGATGAAGCCAGTCGCTTATCGTCCACGCACATCAGCCCATCGGCTAGTGCGTGAAAATAAGCCCGACTTCCATTCAAGCCCCCGCCACAGACAATGCACTCCGTCAACTCGGGCAGAAAGCCCACCAACCGCGTCAGCCACAAGTCGAAGTACGTAACAGGCATCCAGATGTCATCACCGGTTAAAATATGCAGCACGGAAAGCGTCAACCGGAAGATTGCATCATTGGCTTCGCGATCAGGAAGCAGTTCGTCGAGCAACTCGCCCAAGTGCGCCAGCGCGGTAGCCCGCGCGTAACTCACCTCGCTCGCCATCGGCGATTCCAGCACTTCGCAAGCGTCCAGGCGAACGAGATCCTGTCGCTCGCGCACATCATAAAATGCGCGCACGTGCGTCAGCGGTTCCAGCGCGCCGCCAAAACGCCGCTTCGATTTCTTCGCCGATCGCGCGACGCCGCGTACTTTTCCCTCCGCGCGGGTAAATAACGTGACCAGCAAATCGGCCTCACGCAGCGGATACGTGCGCAGCACGATCGCTTCTGATTCCTTCAGTGCCATGTCAGTTCAAGGGCCTCGGAACAGGGACGATTGTAATTGACCGCCAAAACCGGGGCGTTAAACGGAAACACTACGGAGGGAAACAAGGAAGGGAAAGAATCAAAGCTCGGAAACAACTAGGGACGATCGTGAGGGCCGGAATGTTGCGTCTATCGCAACGCTAACCCATGATCGTCCCGCTCATTTCGGCAATCGTGAGGGCCGGAAATGCTGCGCTCGCCGCAACGCTAGCCCATGACCGGTCTGCCCACTTAATCTTACTAGGACACTCTATGTGGAGTGACTCGGACAAACAATACAGCGAATTCCGTAGGTTGCGAATCGCGTTTTTTCATATGGCTCACACAACTTTACTTACTAGTCCGGGTTTGTGGTGCTGAATAGTTCTCTTCAGGAGGGGAGCGGACGTGCGCAAAACGATCAGAGTCATGGTTCTTATGTTAGTCGGGGTGACACTGCCGGGATGCGGCAACTCCAACAGTTCCAATAGCTCCACCAACGTGAACGGAAACTGGAGCGCCAGCCTGATAGATTCGGCCTCGGGCTCCACCGCTTACTCTTTCACAACCACACTTACCGAAAGCAACAGCAGCACGATCAGCGTTACTCACTTCAAAATCACGAGCGGCAACGGTTCTTGCTTTACCGGACCGACTACCGAAACAGGCAGCTTTTCTCTCGCCGGCAATTTCGGCGGAAATGTTACAGGAACATTCGGAATGTCAATCACGGCACAAGACACCGGCGGCCAGAATGTGCTCACACTGCAAGGCGGAGTCGGTCCCAACAACACCGTTGTCGGCACCTGGTCCGTGACCGGGAGCGCCGCCTGCGTCGGCCAAGGCACGTTCACTCTCAACAAGACCTAAGAAGAATTCATCCCCACAAGCGAAAAGCGTGCTCCTCGTCCAGAAGAGCACGCCTTTTTGATGCAGAGATCCTGAACTCTGTTTAGCGGCCAAAGTACTCGGCGTTCTTCGCGGTGAATTCATTCCATTTTTCTGGAAGATCGTCGAGCGCGAAAATCGCGGACACCGGACACACTGGCACGCAAGCGCCGCAGTCGATGCACTCCACCGGATCGATGTAGAGCAGTGCCTCGGTGGCGTACTTGGGATCATCTTTTTTCGGATGAATGCAATCTACCGGACACGCGTCCACGCACGCCGTGTCTTTGGTATTGATGCAAGGCTCCGCAATCACGTAAGTCATAAGGGTAAGAGTCTCCTCAGAAAATCAGTGTACCTATTTTACTACCGCGACAGCCCCAGCAAACCGGACATTCTAACAATAAATAAGCATTGCCGTACAAACTTATTGCGGCGTCCGGTTTGAGCGAGTAAATGGGGGATGGGCGCGTCGGTGCTCGTAGGGACGGCCGCTTCAGCTCTTGTGGGGAACGGCCGCCTCGGGCGTCCCGCCGACCGCAGCGAGGCGTCTCTCCGGTCAGGTTCACGAGCGGAGGCACCAAGCTACTCCTCAGGAAAACAAAAACGGCTGGCAGCCTCGCGCCGCCAGCCGTATTCCTAACCCACGAACTGCGTCGATTTACCGGTGGCCGCCACCGCCGCGTCCACCACCGCCGCCGTGAAATCCGCCTCCACCACCACCGTGGAAGCCACCACCGCCACCGCGCGCTACGCCGCCGCCATGAAAGCCCCCAGCCGAACCGCGCGCAAAGCCACGTCCACCCGCGAAGCCGCGTCCGCCGTAGAAGCCTCGGCCGGCAAAGCCGCGTCCATAACCGTAGCCGCGTCCATAGCCCCACCCGCGTCCATAACCCCAACCGCCGCGGCCCCAACCACCCCAACCCCACGGGCGTCCCCAGCCGTACCACGGACCGGCGCCGATAAACACGCCGCCCGCAAACCAGTCAGACCCGTAGTAACCATAAGGCGCGCAGGCGTAAGGCGCGTATCCGTAATAGCCGTACGAGCAAACCGGCGGTCCACCAATCCCCACGCCAACCGCGACCTGGGCTTGCGAATAAGTCAGCGGCAGCATCAGAACGCCCACCAAAGCCAAATATTTTAAGTACCGCATGTGATCCCCCTTGTTCAGATCCCCGCCAATCACCGGATCTGCCGGCCTTCAGATCTTATACTTCAATCTGATGCGCCTATCTATTTGAACTCGGATACGGAGAAAAAGTTGCAAACGCTGCAATGGCTGATTTCGGCCACCCCGCCTGAATTCAACCACTTGCAGGGAAGGCGAAGAGCAAACTGGAGGCCGGCCCGCTGAATCCAATATCTTGGTGAAGGCTCTTAACACGATGTAGAATCAACGACAAGGAGTCTTCTATGGCGAGAGTCAAACTGAAACAAGAACCCGCCGCTTCCTCCCTAAATCTCGACAGCTCTCGCAAGAAATCGCTACGAATGAAACCTAAACTGCGGGGTAAGAATCTGGAGCTTGCGGTAGAAAAATTTCAATCAGAGCCCGACGAGAAAAAAACTCACAACCAGTGGAAGAGAATTGAGGCTTCAGTTTTCGCTGTGCAGTTTGAGGACTGATGCCAAGGCTCAACCGGCGCAACCTTCCAATATCGAAAGCGCAGCAAGCTGGAAGATCGAGTGCGCGCCAGGGAAATCACCGCCGCTGACATTCGTTTGCTGCAAGAATGGATCGCGAGCGATCCCGAAGTTCCTGAAGAAGATTGGTGCAGAGATTTCGGATCGTTTAAGGTCGCCGGCAAAGGATCCGAGCCGTCGACTTTTCTGACCAAGCACCAGCCGTGCTGGGGTAAGAAGATCTAGGCGTGCACTACTACGCTCCCACCAACTCCCGCCTCTGGCTTGGTTCGTACTCGACGATATATCCCGCGACCGCGCTCGCCGCTACAGTCAACGGAGATGCCAGATACATCTGGCCCGGACCGCTGCGCCCGGGGAAATTCCGGTTCTGCGCGCTGATCACCACCTGATCGGGACGCGTCGAAACTCCGGGCCCGGCATTGATGCAAGCTCCGCAACTGGGCTCGATCACCTGCGCCCCAGCCTTGTGAAAAATATCGAGATAGCCTTTGCGCAGGCAGTACTCGCGCGTCTCCTGCGATCCAAACTGGATGTAAAACTTCACCGACTCGGCCACGCGCTTGCCTCGCTTGAGTGCATCGGCGAGAACTAGAGCGTACATATCCATGTCTTCGTTCTTGCCCGCGGTGCAGGTGCCGCCGTAGGCGATCTCGACCGGAACCGGCGTGTACAGTTCGCGAACATATTTTCCATTGCCCGGATCGCCCGGAGTCGCAACCATCGGCGTGATCTCGGCGGCATCGAGTTCGATCACATGCGCGTATTGCGCATCTTTATCGCTATACAAACCTTCAATCAGGACCTCGGCTTTAGTGCGATCCATGCCGCGGCGCTCGACTAAAAAGTCGACGGCCTTCTTATCCGGTGCGACAATGCCTGTGAACCCGCCAATCTCGGCCGCCATATTAGTCATAGTGGCGCGCTCATCCACACTGAGCTCTTCAATGGCCTCGCCCGCGTATTCCATCACCTTTGCCAGGGCCTTGCCGCTACGCACATAGTCGAGGCTCAAAATCTTTAGGATGAAATCCTTAGCCGTAACATTTTCATGTTTCCTGCCGCGAATCACGATCTTCACCGACTCCGGCACCTTCACCCGCACATCTTTGGTGATCCAGCTATTGAACACATCGGTGGTACCGATGCCGAAGGCCACGCAGCCAATCGCTCCCACGTGCGGCGTGTGCGAATCAGAGCCAATATTCAACTGCCCGGGCAGCGCATAGCTTTCCAGCACGATCGAGTGGCAGATACCTTCCGACCCTTTGCGGTCGGTCAACTCTCCATGCAGCTTGATTCCCTGCTTGGCGGCAAAATCCTGCTGCTTGAGTTTGAGTTGCGTAGCCAGGTCGAGCAGTCCAAGTTTCTTTTTCTCCTCCGAGATCACTTCATCGAGAAACGTCAGGTGGTCACGGAAAAAGATAATGCTCGTCGGATCATTTACCTTCGCCTCTTTGCCGACATACCGCTCGAAAAAAATAGCGGCCATGGGCGTGACATACTCATGGCTGAAGCGCAAATCGGCGCGAGCGAAGCCCGTGTCACCAGGCTTGACGCTGGGCACGCCAACCTCGCCTTTTTCGTTCAGCATATGCCGCGAGAAGATTTTCTCGGCGACGGTCATGGGATGCGTTCGATAGCGTCTTACATTCCCTGACAATCCCAGATATTCGAACTTATGCTTTATCGGCGGCAAGAACACTTTCCCCTGCATCCGCGCTACATTAAACGGAAACAACCCACCATACTCAATCACCTGCCGCGTAATCTCATCTTCGCCGGCGGTGAACTCGCTCAACTCAATCTCTTCTCCGCCGCGAATCTTGTCGATCATGAAAAAATCAGTCGAAGTCAGCAGTCCCAGGTTCTGGCAATTCTGCTTGTAGATGCGCTCAATGTTCTCCGCGATCACCACGCGAATGCCGGCACACATCTCAGCGTAAGGCGACTGCTCGCGGCTCGACCCTTTACCGCGCCGTTTTCCGCTCACCGCGCACACAAATCCGCCGCGCTTCACATCGCCACGCCCAATCGGAGTGACGCTGCCGCACTTCAAACCAAGATAGGGAATCTCGCCCAGCGTCTCGTCAAAGTAAAAGCAGTAATGCGCCGGAGTAATCTCATCCGTCGAGATGTCGTCGCGCAGCTTGGGATTATTTGCGGAATTTTTCGTATCCCAGGGCAAATCTTCGCCGGCGATTTGACGCTTGATGAGTTCAGGGTCTTCGGTGAGAAAAAGAATGCGTCCCTGCAGCCGGACTTTGTCCGGCCGCTTTTCGATTTTGCGTTCCAGAAGAGAATTGATCACGTTAGGCCTGTAAGAGCTCAAGAAGTCTAAGGAACAGCCGGAAGCAGAGTGCGGCCAATCCCCTGCTATTGTAACGCGGCGAAGGACCGACTAATCGTAGACCGTGGCTAGTTAGTGATGCGCGTGCGCCGCTTTATCAAATTTCTCTCCGGCTGGAATCGCCACCGCCAGCCGATTCTCCTTCGGCGCGAGCGGGCACGTGGCATAAGGCGTCACCGCGCACGGCGGGTTATAGGCGCGATTGAAATCAATTACCACTTTTCCATTGGCAACAGGATCAGTCTGCAGAAATCGACCACCAGGGTAAGTATCGTTCTTGGCGGTGAGGTCGTTGAACACAAAGAACAGCCCCTTCGACGGATCCCCCCGCAGATCGGTGAGCCGCACTTCCTGACCATCAATCTTAAAAACTACCGTGCCCACGACCGCCGTCGGGCTCACATCGCCTAAAACAGTCGGTACGTCCACAGTCTTGTTGCCATCAGATGGTACCCACGTCGCCGTCACGCGGTAATTCATATCCAATGGATAAAAGATGAGTCCGTGAAAGTTGCGCACCGCCGCGCTATCGGTATCTTTCAGGCGAATGCCGATGCGTTCCCCACGCACAATCACATGAAACTGCAGGCTGCCCAGTTCGATGTTCGAAGCATGCCCGGAAACATCGGAATCCAATTTCACTTCAGTAATCGCCTTGCCCGCCAGCGTGGCCTTCGCTTCGGGCAGCAATTTGATGGTGACGTCTTTACCCTCAAGATCGAACTCACCGGCATGAGCAGGTCCTTTAGGAAAAACAATCGCATTCCCCTGATCGCTGCCGAAGGTATTTGCGCCGGGCTTCAACCAGTACAAGCCCGCGAGCGCAACCCAGTTCTTCTTCAGATCGTCAATCTGCTCGGCCTTCCACTTTTCGAAATCCTGCTGGTAAGCCGCATCGGGAGCGGCAGGCGCAGAGCCAGCAGTTCCGGCATAGACGAAAGAAGACCCCAGCAAGAGAATCACAATTGAACCCCTAAGCCTGTATCCCTTGAGCATTCGCAACCTCCGTGTCTCCAGCTTCTTCCGCCCTGTTCCGGTTAGGCCTTTATTCCCCGCGAGTACTCTCGCGGATCGGGCAGCGGCTCCATATTTCGTCCGGCAAAAATCTCTCGAAACTCAGCCTGCAGCGCTTCGTGCAACAACCCGTTCGAAGCCACAGTCTCACGGCTATTAATTTCAAACGGAGAGCCGTCGAAGCGTGTGACTTTGCCGCCGGCTTCCTCAACGATCAACACGCCCGCCGCGGTATCCCACGGATTCAAATTGAACTCCCAGAATCCATCGAAGCGACCACAAGCCACGTTGCACAAATCGAGCGCCGCCGATCCCGCCCGCCGCACTCCGTGCGTATGCAGCGTGATCTGATGATAAAAGTAAATATTGGGATTCTTATGCCGCTTCTGACTGGGAAAGCCGGTCGCCAGCAGGCACTCCTTTAAGTTCGCGACTTTCGAAACGTGGATGGCCTCGCCGTTAAGCTGCGCGCCCTTCCCTGGCTCCGCAGAAAATAGCTCGTCGCGCGTGGGATCATAAATCACCGCAGCAATTCGTTTGGCCGCCGTCTCCGATAATCTCTGCTCGAGCGCGATCGACACGCAAAATACCGGATAGCCGTGGGCAAAGTTGGTAGTGCCATCGAGCGGATCGACGTACCAGCGAAAGTCGCTGCCCTGATCGCTAAGCCCCAGCTCTTCGCCGAGCACGTCGTGCGTAGGCCACTGCTGCTGGATCCGATCGCGGATCAAAGCTTCCGACGCGCGGTCCGCCGCCGTGACCAGATCGGCCTCGCCCTTGTACTCGATTTTCAGGTGCTGATGAAAATAAGGCATCAGCAAAGCGCCGGCTTCGCGCGCAATCGCCGACATCGTTGGGAGGAAGTTGTTCTGGCTTGACATAGATCGGGTGTCGGCTTTAGGGCTTCGGGAAAAGACGATGCAGGTCTACGGCTACGAGCACCCACAAAATTTCGGGCTGGCCGAAGCCCGTCTTACCGAAGCCGCCCTATTTCTTCCTGCCCCCGTCTTCCGCGATGTACATAATTTCGTGTTTGAAAATGAAAAGATTGGGAGCGCCTTCGCGGGTCAGCCGCACCATGTTTTTGTCGTAATATTCAATCCATCCGCTGACCGTCTGACCATCCATCAGCTTGACACTCACCAACTTCTGCTTCTCGCCGAGAGCCTTGAGAAAGCTGGCTTCTTCAAAAGTCTCTTCCCGGGGCGGAGTACGCCCCCGTTTGGCAGCATTGGGATTTCCCTGCGGGCGGAAAGACATGCGGCTATTCTACACGCACCATCGGGACTAACCGCTGACCTCAGACGCCCGACCTCGGACCCTTAGCGTCCGCAGTTTGGTTTTTAGGGTCCGAAGTCTGAGGTCCGACGTCAGCCCTCAGAACGTAATTCGCAATCCAAACTGAAATTGGCGCGGAGTTCCCAAAGCGAAAGTTCCCGAGCCGTAGGTGGCGCGAAAAGGCGTCAGGCTTGTCCCCTGAATCACTCCTCCCACCACATTCGGCGCCAACACGCCATTCTGCCCGGGGATCAATGAAGCTCCGGGCAGGTTGCCAGGCAGAAAATAATTCGCCAGATTCAGCACGTTAAAGATGCTCGCGTTGGGCTCGATGGTGACCCGATCTTTAACATTGATCGGCCAGGACGCTTTCAGGTCAAGCGTCTTCAGCCATGGGATGCCAACCGCGTGCGGCCCAACCGAATTCAGCGTGGGCAAGACCCAGCCCAGAGCCCGCAGATCTCCCGGCGTAAACACAGCCGGTCCCGAGATTAATCCAGGACACGAAAAAGGCGCATTGCCGGGTTGACTATTCGCCACCAGGCATGCGCCCGCCGGCGTGAAGTTGTCGGCATAGTTATGGTTGTAGTTCGTAATCACCTTGTACAGGCTTTCGATATCAGTGGCCCCGCGCTGGAACTGGCCGATCTTGGTTCCCGGCAGCGGCTCCGGTTGCGAGCCCACGCCCAGCCCGGCTCCCAGCCAGTCGGTGGCGAAAATCTCGCCGCCGTTCGTCAGTTCCGGCAGTTCTAGATTCTGCGCTGTGGGACTAAAGAAGCGTCCGATCATGCTGAGCTTCGCAGAAAACGGAAGATCAAAAGTTCCTCCGAAAGAAACTTGATGCCTTCGGTCCAAGCCATCCGGTCCCGTGAATCGCAGCGGATTATCGTTGTCCGTCGCCAGATTGATGGAGCTCGGGTTTTGGTCCATGCTCTGGCTGATAAACTTCGAATACACATAGGAAGCCTGGAAGTTCGCACCCCGCACGCCGCGGACCGGGTTATTGATGCGCTGCGACAAGTTCAATTGCAACCCGCTATAGAGCGAGTGCCCCTGAGAAAAAAGCATGTCAAGCCCGCCGACCGCCCCGCGATTGCCAGCCAGTTGAGTCGTCCCGGGAAACGCGCAATAAGTGCAAGGCCCGCCGCCCACGGCTTGCACGTTCGAATCGAGTCCCGCCGCGGAGTAAGCCGCCTGCGCTCCCGCCTGGCCGAGCTTGGCAATCATGCACGTAACCTGCGCCAGCCCCGGGACGCAGCCGTTCGCCACCTGCGCAGCGTCCCGCGCGTTAAGAGCATTCGCTTCGTTAAAGCTGCGCGCGGCGCCGCTATGATTTACATCCTGCGCAATCAGGTAACGTTCACCGATGTTGCGCAGGTAATCGATGCTGAGGATCGTGCCCGGGCGAATCTCCTGCTGCACGCCGAAGTTCACCTGGTACGCGCGCGGCGTGCGGTAATTGGGATCGAAGAGCGCGTAATTCGGACTCAACGCGGTCAACGTACTGCCGATAAAGTTGGTATTCGGCTGAGCACCGCTAACCCCGGCCGTTGCCGCGCGGTAAGCGCTGCTCAAAGCCAGGATTGACGGCGCAGCGGTTGAAATCGTCTGCCCGCAAAAAGTCGGCCTCGCCTGCAAGCCGGTGGGCGTGGTCACCACCGTCGCCGCTCCGCCGGCAATCGACGTCGCTCCAGCCAGGCTGGTCGGCCAAGCGAACACATCTGCAATTCCTCCCTCACAAACTGTCGGGGCGTCGGCAAAAACTCCCGTGCTGAGCCGCGGACTGTTGAACGTAAGATTGTTGAGCAGCGGGTTTTCATAGAACAGGCCGCCGCCTCCGCGAATCACAGTCTTGCCCGTCCCATTCGCATCCCAGGCAAAACCAATCTGTGGCGCCAAATTCAGGTTGGGGTTGCGAATGCGATTGCCATAGGCCGGACCCCACTGCGTCAACACCGGCAACTTGCCCGGCCCTGTATCGGTCAACCCACTGTCGTGCAAGTAGCGCATGCCATACGTAAGAGTCAGTTTCGGAGTGATCTTCCAGACATCACCCACGTAAAGCTCGAAACGATTGTCAGGACCGAGCCCTCCGCCTGAAAGATTGAAAGCCGATCTAGAAGTGGAAGACCCGATTCCATTCCCCAGGCTTACCCAGTCTGCCGCATAGGAAGTCGGATCGGGCGAAGTTCCCGCCGACGTCGTGCCCACCTGCGGGAACGTGGCGAACGCCGCCAGGCGGCCGCCATCAATCCGATTGAATACCCCCCCAAAGCGAACGATGTGCTCACCCAGGACGCGGCTGCCGTCGTAGCGTATTTCTTTATTCGATTGCACGGTCTGCTGCGGCGAGAGCCAACCTGGGCCGCCGCAATAGCTGCCACCATCGCTGAATACGCAATTGCCTCCAACCCCAGCGCCAATGTTGATTCCCAGGCCGGGGATAGGATTATCCACGCCGCTGAGAACACTAGTCGCATTGTCGATCTTATTGCGCATCTTCAGATATTCGGCCCGGATACTGTGAGCGTATCCCCAGCGATGAAAGTCGATTCCAGCTGTGTGCGTCTCGGTGTTGACTGTGTTCCTGAATTGCTGCGTAGAACTCGCCGAGCTATCGGGGCGCTGATCGCTCTCCTCGAAAAAATTCAGGCGATAGAATGCGCGCATATTCTCCTGAATATTCCAGTCCAGGCGTTCATCGGTGTTGAACTCGCGATACGGCTCAGAGAGCGTCGCATGCAGCCCGTCGAAGGGATAGGTAAAAGGCTCGGCCGCATTGAAATTCTGGGTCGCACGCTCGGCATTCGCGAACCAGAAAATCTTGTCCTTAACAATCGCGCCGCCCGCGCGCCCGCCGAATTGCTCCCGCTGAAAGGTAGGTGTAGGAGAACCGGGCAGCGCCGCTGCGCCCTGATCGCCGCGGAACAATCCAAACAGCTCGCCATGAATCTCATTGCTGCCCGAGCGGGATGCAACGTTAAGCGCGCCGGAAGAAGTGAGCCCCGTAGAAAGATCGAGCATCGACTGCGCGACTTGAAATTCCTGAATCGCCCCCGCGGGTATATTCTGCGTCATCCCGCCGACAACCTCATCGTTGACGTCGACTCCATCCACCACCGTTCGCCCCGAAGCACCAAACTTTCCCAGAAACGAGACGGAAGAGATGCCATTCTTAGACGGATCGAATGTTGCGCCATCCTGCACCTGCACTCCCGGCTCGAACTGGGCGAGGTCGATAAAGTCTCGACCATTGACGGGAAGACGCTCCACCAAGTCCTCTGTCAGCACACCTTGCACAGTGGCTTGTTCGACGTTGACGGACGTGCCTAACGGAACCGCAACCTGCGGACCCTCGGGCCCAATCTGCATCTTCACGTCGCCATCGGCGGTAGTACCAATCTGCACCAGCAAAGCCTGATCGATCGTAATGAAGCCCGTGGCATCGACTCGCACTCTGTAATCCCCGGGCTGAATCGTTCCCGAGGAATACACTCCCGCAGACGACGTAACGACCCGTACGATCACGCCCCTGGTTTTACTCGTGATCTCCACCTTAGCGCCGACCACCGGCGCACCGGAAGGATCGGTCACAACACCCACAATGCTGCCCGCACTCACCGTCGATTGTGCCCACGACAAGTTCGAGGCGAGCAGGAAAGCCACGGCAAGAAAAAAGAGTCGGGCAGCCAGGCAGAGCAAACCGTCTGCCGCCAATTTCGCGTGCCTGGGATTCGCGATAGGACTCGCAATAGGATTCGAAATAGAATTCGCAATAGGATTCGGGATATTCACTGAACCTCTTTCAGTTCAACCAGGTTGTGGTAGTCGATATGCTTCGGCAGGATCAGGATCAACGCCTGCCTATCCAACCTGTGCACCACTGCATTTTGAGCAAGCTCCGAGAATATCAAACAAAGGCACTATCTTTCTTGTCGGTGAGGCTCTCTGAAGAAAGCTGTCTTCAGAAATCTGACTTCGTCGTGTAATAACCCGCCCGGTGCCGCACGTGATAGGACAGCGCATCGGCAGGCCCGGCAACCTTCACCTGAATGCGCCGAAACTGCGAGTTCGACAAGCGCTGCGACGGATAGTAGGCCAGCAAATACTGGGTGCGAAGTTCATCGCTGATCTGGCGGAAGGCATCATCAAGCTGAGCCATCGAAGTCGCGTAATAGTATTTTCCGCCGGTATCCTCCGAGATCTGAATCAGCGCATGTTCGCCGCCGGTTTCGCGTCCCGCGCTGTTCTCGATGGGCACCACGATGATGCTGTAGACAATGCTCTCGGCCTGTTCCGCGGCGCGCAAAGCATCCTTGTAGTCGCTGCGGCTGATGGTGTCGCCTCCGTCAGTGATCAGCACGAGCACCTTGCGTCCCTGGCGGCGGTCGAGCGAGCGCGAGGTCAGATAAATCGCGTCAAAGAGCGCCGTCGCCGCACCCAGCCGAATGTGGTCAATGCCCTCGTCGATGCGCTTCAGATCGGATGTGTAAGAAGTGGACTGCACTACGCTCTCGTTAAAGCCGAAAACGGACAGTGCGTCAATCGGCCGCAGAATCGTGCGGGCAAAACGCTTCGCCGAAGCCTGTTCGAGCGGCAAATCGTGGCGGGTGCTCAGGCTGGTGTCAATGGCCAGGGCAATCGAAAGTGGCAGCGCCGATTCTTTATCGAACACCGAGATAATCTGGTCGCGCCCGTCCTCCGCCAAAGTAAAGTTTTCCTTCTTAAGACCGCCTACCGGCGCGCCGCGTGGGTCGGCGACCGTGACGTACACGTTCACCAGCTTCACGTCGACCTTCAGTGTGGTTTCTGGTGAAGGCGATTGCTTTTGGGAAGGGGGCTGCTGTGCGTAAGCGGCGCACGCCACCAGCAGCAGAATCAGGGGAAGAAATTTTCTCATTCGGCAAAAGAAGTATACGTCCCCATTGTATGTGGGGATAGCCGCCCCGGCTGCCTGACCCGAGCCACGCCGAAGGGTCCAGACTAGCGCAACGAGGCGTCTT
This sequence comes from uncultured Acidobacteriaceae bacterium, assembly GCA_963789875.1. GTDB lineage: Bacteria > Acidobacteriota > Terriglobia > Terriglobales > Acidobacteriaceae > Sulfotelmatobacter. The sequence goes on from CAWBMI010000007.1 coordinate 37,367, forward strand.
AGCATGGCAGCCGCTCACTTAGATGCGCCGCCTTCTGACGGGCTGCCTTGAGCGCGAGTAATTTCTGCAGGAAAAGGCTCGCCGTCGGCCCATACCGCGCCATCTGCAAAATATTCTTTCTTCCAGATCGGCACAGTCCGCTTGAGCGTGTCGATCAGCCAACGGCAGGCCTCAAACGCAGCGGCACGGTGCGCCGACGCCACCACGATCAGTACGCTGGTCTCGCCAATCTCCAGCCGCCCCAGCCGGTGCACCAGCGCAACGTCGCGAACCTGAAATTTCTGCAGCGCCTGCTCCGCCAGCCCTTCCATCTGCTGCAGCGCCATCTCTTCATAGGCCTCGTAATCGAGATAAAGCGTCTTGCGCCCGCGCGTCTGGTTCCGAACCACTCCCTCAAATACCACGACAGTCCCATCCTCGCCGCGTTTGATGCCGTTCACGATACTCTGAGCATCGATCGGCTCGCGGACAATGGATGCCGAACGCACAGCAGAACTCGACCCTCCGCTCACCGGAGGCAGCAGCGCAACTTCGTCATCAGATTTCAACAAAGTCTCCGCTCCGGCATACTGCTGATTCACCGCCACAGCCAGCGAAGCCAGAGATTCTTTCATCCGCGGAATGCGTGCGACATAGTACGCTAGCACCGCCTCGACCGAAGCCCCGTCGAGCACCTCAATCCGCTCACTGGACTTCCCTGCAAGGTCTTTCAACACTCCGAAAAATAGAACCCGCACCTGCATAGGGCCAGTCTAACGCGAGTTGGAGAGCTTGCGCTGCGCAAGGAGAATGAACTCTGGCTGCGTAGCTCGCGGCCCACGGGCCACTCAATCCGCCGGTCTCCTGGGACGGGTAGGCTCCGGCAGCTGAATATGATAATGTTGCTCTGGGTGCGTTGGGCGGGAAAATGCGGCCAATACGAGTGAAGATTTGTGGAATCCGCAACCTGGATGAGGCGCGCATGGCCGTGTTTGCCGGCGCCGACGCCTTGGGATTCCTGGTCGGACTTAATTATCCGACTGACGATGAAGTCGATTTGCGCACCGCCCGCCGCATCATCGCCGAGGTCCCTCCTTTTGTCTCCTCCGTTCTGGTCACTCACAAGGTGGATTTAGCTTGGGTGGCTCAAACTTGTCAGCAAAGCGGCTGCAACATCGTGCAACTGCACGGAGACTTTTCCTTGGCGCAGATCCCCGAACTGCGGCGTATGATTCCCAACGTGCGGATCATCAAGGCGGTCAATGTTGTGGACGATAGCGCTGTAACTCGAGCGGTGGCTGCCGCCGAGCAGGCAGACGCTGTTCTGTTGGATTCCCGCACCGCGACCCGAATCGGCGGCACAGGTCACACCCACGACTGGACGATCAGCGCCCATATCGTAAAGACGATTGATAAGCCAGTGATCCTCGCCGGTGGCCTCAAGCCTGAAAATATCGTGGCAGCCATTGATGTGGTGCAGCCTTTTGCCGTGGATGTCAACAGCGGTGTGGAATTTTCCGACGGCTCCAAGTCACCGCAGCGAGTTGAGGACTTTATCAATCTGGCGAAGAAGATCGTTGTAGGCGTGGCCCCAGGAGCCGAACTGATGGCGGGACGCTGAGAAAACCAGAAGCAGGTGTTGAATGTTCAGCGCATTCTCCTTCGGCAAAATTATCAAGACCATCCTGCCCGGAGTCATCCTCACCGCCGCGCTCATTCTGGCGCTCGAGGGTGTGTGGGCGGTGTGGCGGCCTGAGGGGGGATTTCTCACCGCCGCTATCCCTAAAGATTGGATCACACCGGTTACGGCTGCACTCATCCCTGTAAGCATGATCCTCGGTTTTTTTCTGAATACCTTTAGTTGGAAGATTCTTAACCCACGCATGCGCCGGCGCAGTGAAGCCATGCTGGAGCAAACCATTTATGCGGTGTTGCGGACCAAACTTTCCGAGACTTTGTGCTCGGAATCCCGCCAGTATTTCAACACGTTTGCGCCGCCGTTTATCCCGGCTCAGACCTTCGACCGCCCCGCGCTGGAGTATTACTACCTGCCGAGGGTAAAGCTCACCAATCTAAACTACTTATGGGAAAGCTATTTTTGCTGGTATGAGTTTCATATCAATTCCGCCTGTGCGCTGGCGCTGTTGGGTCCGGCGACCGCATTTCTGCTCATCGTTAAGCTCCGGGAATGCTCCTTCTCGTTTTTCGGCCTCATTTTTCTGCTCTTGGCCGCAAACTGGGGAGTTTCCATGGCTCTCACTCGCTCCGCTGTAAAGAACCTCGCTTCCTACGAAAAGAACCTCGTGCTGCTAATAACGGGATCATTGGTCGAATCTCTGAAACCCGGCCCCGCCGTTGGGGAAGAGACCACTACGGAAGACGGCGAAACATAAGGTTGCATGGTCCGCTCGAATCGAAAAGCGACCTGTCATCCTCAGCGCAGTCAAAAGCCTGCCCTGACCTAGCCGACGGGGACTCTTCCACCAGTACAGCGCGATAGACCTGTCCAGCCATTCCCCGGTGCTGCGCGGTGTCCTGGAAACTGTCTAATGAGTTCGTGCAGAATCAAGCGCAAGTGATCTTTGCAACTGCCTTGCAGTTCGCCTCCCGAACGGCAACTCCGCTCAAAATGACGGGAAAGTAGTGCTTACAGTCGAGCAATAAAAATGCCAGCTCCCTGTCGGAAGCTGGCAACTGAACCCTGATCATCGCCTCTTTACGCTCGCGTGGTCAACACCTTATCCTGCGCTGCCTCGGGGACCTTAACCGCAATCTCCGGTCGATAATCCAGAGCGGCCTCGTTCGGCTTCGGCGTGAGAATCTTGGCAGCCGCCGACTCGGCCACTGCAGGCAGCGACACCCGCAGCGCCTCATCGATCGTCTTCACATAATGAACTTTGAGATTGTCCAATTGCTCCTTGGTCAAGTCTTCCTCAACGTTCATCTTGTTTTCCGCCGGCAAAATCACGTCCGTAACACCAGCACGTTTCGCGGCCAGCACTTTTTCCTTAATGCCGCCGACCGGCAACACGTTGCCGCTCAGAGTGATCTCGCCCGTCATCGCCAGCAGCGGGCGGATGCGATGCCCCGATAACAACGACACCAGCGTCGTCGCCATGGTCACGCCCGCCGAAGGACCGTCTTTCGGAATCGCCCCCGCCGGCACGTGCATGTGAATGTCGTGATCGGCGAAAAACCCCTCGGCGATGCCTAACTTCGCGGCATTCGAGCGCACCCACGTCAGCGCGGCTTGCATGGATTCCTGCATTACCTGGCCAATCTGGCCGGTCATGGTGAATCCACCTTTGCCCTTCATGGCATTGGCTTCCACGAAGAGCACGTCTCCGCCGGACGGCGTCCATGCCAGGCCCACCGCAACACCCGGCCGTTCCGTGCGCTCTTCAATCTCGCCTTCGGTGCGAATCTTGATGCCGCCCAGGAATTCCTGAATGATCTCCTGCGTGACCACAAGCTTCTCGCTCTTGCCCTCGGCCAGCCGCCGCGCTTGCTTGCGGCAGATGGTGCCGATAGTCCGCTCCAGGCTGCGCACGCCCGCCTCGCGCGTGTAGTGACGAATCACATAGCGCAAAGCTTCGTCCGGAAATTCGATCTGCTCGGCTGTAATTCCGTTTTCTTCCACTTGCCGCGGAACCAAATACCGGCGAGCAATGTGCAGCTTCTCTTCTTCGCTATAGCCCTGCAGTTCGATAATCTCCATGCGATCGCGCAAAGGCTCGGCAATCGGGTCGAGCATGTTCGCGGTCGTGATGAAGAGCACCTTCGACAGGTCGAAAGTTACGTCGAGATAGTTATCTCTGAACGTCGAGTTCTGCTCCGGATCAAGCGCTTCCAGCAAAGCTGAAGCGGGATCGCCGCGGAAATCGCGCCCAACTTTGTCGATTTCGTCGAGCATGAAGACCGGATCTTTGGTTTCTGCCCGCCGGATGCCCTGAATAATCTGCCCCGGCAAAGCGCCGATGTAAGTGCGTCGATGGCCGCGGATTTCCGCCTCATCGTGCACACCGCCTAGCGAAAGCCGGACAAATTTACGGCCCAAAGCACGAGCGATCGACTTACCCAAAGAAGTCTTACCGACGCCCGGAGGTCCAACGAAGCACAAGATCGGACCCTTCATGTTCGGCTTCAGACGCCGCACAGAAAGATAATCGAGAATACGATCCTTAACTTTTTCTAGATCGTAGTGATCCGTATCCAAAATTTCTTTGGCCTTCGGAATCTCGATCTCCTGTCCCGAAGTCTTCGCCCATGGCAATACTGCCAGCCACTCGACGTAGTTGCGCGTTAGTGAATAGTCGGCGGCCATGGGAGACATGCGCGCCAGTCGCCCCAATTCCTTGAGCGCTTCCTTCTTCACTTCGTCGGGCATGCCCGCTTCGTCGATCTTCTTTTTCAAATCGTCAACGTCGCGCGCGCCCTCATCCTGCTCACCCAATTCTTTCTGAATGGCCTTCATCTGCTCGCGCAAGTAATACTCGCGTTGCGTCTGCTGCACCCGGTCCTGCACTTCGCTTTGAATCTTGTTGCGCAACTGCTGCACTTCAAGCTCTTTGGCGAGATGCTGATTGATCTTCTCCAGCCGCACGCGGATATCGAGCGTCTCCAGCGTGTCCTGCTTGTCGGGCGTCGAGAGCGACGGCAACGATGATGCTATGAAATCCACCAGGCGGCCCGGCTCGTCAATGTTCATGGCCACAGTGGAAAGTTCGTCTGAAAGCGTGGGTGATCCGGCGACGATCTGCTGAAACAGCGTCAGCACATTGCGCTGCAGCGCTTCGATTTCAGAGCTGTCCGGCGGAATCGCCTCGGGAATCGTAGACACGCGCGCGCGCATAAACGGCGTCAACTGTGTGAACTCCCCCAGACGCACCCGCTCCAGGCCCTCGGCAAAAACAAACAGGCTCTGGTTGGGCATCTTTACTACTTTGTGGACGACCGCGGATGTACCGACGGTATAAAGATCGCTGGCTTGCGGATTGTCGACGCGCGCCTCGCGCTGCGCCACAACTACTATGGTCTTGTCTTCTCCGAGTGAGTTGATCAACTGCACCGAACTCTCCCGGCCTACGGTAAGGGGTAGAACGGCGTGGGGGAAAAGAACTGTATCCCGCACTGGCAGTACGGGCAATGCCCGTACCTCATTTGTTTCTCGAGGCTTAGCAACCTGCTCGGAAAGCGGTTCCTGATTCATTGGCTCTCCTTGAGTGTAACTCACTCAAGCTTAGATGTCATTCGCTAGGAAAGGTTTCAAGGCCCCTCTCCCAGCCGGACCCGGAAGCTGTTGCATTCTATCGGCATTTCGAGTGTCCGCACATGATGCCCAAGGTACCGGGGCTAACGCGGACAACCGTAGCGCCGCCGTCCCGGCGGCTGTCGTGGGGGCGTCCCGCCCCCGCGGATGTTGCGCCACGCGCCGGCGTTATGTACTAGGAATAAAACGGCCAACGCAGTCGTCGACCGCGGAAAAATCTTCCCGGCATCGCGAGCACTCGACGATGAGGATTTCCCCGAACCTTAATCCGCCGTGCCGAAAAGGTTCACGATCTGCTCGCCCCCGCCTCCGTTGTCGACGAGGTTGACGATGCCATGGTGAGCCCCGGCCTTGGCCGGGCGAAACGTTATGGTTAGGGTGCAGCTTGCGCCCGGCCCAAGCTTCACTCTGCAGTCGTTGCTTTCGGTGAAGACCTGAACATCCTCATGACCGAGGGAGATTTTAGTGAAGGTGAGTGCGGTGTTTGCCGTGTTCGTCACGGTCAACGTCATGGGGGGGCTCTGCGTGTCGACTTTTTGATTGGGAAAATTCAAGGTCGGCGGCGTCAACTCGACTACCGTGCCCGCGCCGATTAACTCGATCACCTGCGGCTTCGACGACGCGCTATCGACGATGTTCAGCAGGCCGTTCGCCGCGCCCATGGCCGTGGGTTTCAGCGTAACGCTGAAATCGCAGCTTGCCCCGACAGCCAGGCTTTTGCCGCAAGTGTTCGTGCTTGAGAACGGAGCGCGAACCGTAACCGACGAAATCGTAAGCGCTGCCGCGCCGGTGTTGGTGAGGGTCACGCTTTGAGCGGCGCTCGTAGTGTTGAGCAATTGCGCCGGGAATCTTATCGGCGTTGTAGGCGAGAAACTGGTGACGCCGGTGTTGAGCAGGGTGATGATCTCGCCGTACCTGTTCTCCGCCACCACAAGATCCGGCTGGTGGTCGCCGTTGAAATCGCCGGCAGCCACGGAGACTATATCGACCCCGGCCGGATAGAACACTCGGGGCTGAAAGGTGCCGTCGCCGTTCCCCTTCAACACGTTGACCCCCGCAGAGCCAGCCCCTTCGGATACGTCCGCGGCGGCGAGATCCAGCTTGCCATCGCCATCGAGATCCACTGCAATAACCGATATAGGCGCCGGAGAACGATGATTCACAGCCTTCCGGAAGGTGCCGTCTCCCTTTCCGAGGAGCACGCTGATCCCCTCATACAGATTGCCCACCGCAAGGTCGGCGTTATTGTCACCATTGAAGTCACCCACCACGACCGATTCCGGCTCCGACAAGACAGGGTAAAATCCGTCTGGTGTAAATGTGCCATCGCCGTTGCCTAGAAGAATGCTGACTTCAGCAGAGGCAGATATCCCGGGTACCGCCACGTCCAGCTTGCCACCTTGGTTGAAGTACCCGGTGGCAAACGCAAAGCTACTGCTTCCGTAAGGTAGAGGCGTGATAATCGCCTGCCCAAAGGTTCCGTCGCCATTTCCAGGAAGCACCTCGATGCAGTTGCAAACGTCGGCTGAAGCGGCCAAGGCGATGATGTCGAGCGTGCCGTCGCCGTTGAAATCCCCGGTGCTGACAGCGTAGGAATTGCCGCTCGTCGGATACGGAACCGCCGCTTGAAACGTTCCGTCCCCTTTGCCCAGCATCACATAAACATCATTGGTGAGAGAATCTCCCACTACCAGGTCGAGTACCCCCTTATGCCGAAGGTCGGCGGCAGCAATGGAGAACGGCTGTACTGCGACCGCATAGACCGGGCCGGCACGAAAGGTGCCGTCGCCATTGCCTAACAGAATATTCACGCTGCCGGAAGGAAGGTAATTCGCAGTGGCCACGTCCAGCATGCCGTCGTTGTTGAAGTCTCCCACCGCGAGCGAGACTGGAAGAGGGGACCCAGATAGCGGCCCCAGCGGGTAACTGGCGCGTGTCTCGAACTGAGCCGTCGCCGAAGAGCAAAAAAACGCCGCGCAGACGAAGGCCATGCAAACGATTTTCCTTCGAACGGTCACAACAGAACCTCCGCAGCCAGATGCCGCCAGAAGCGAAGCACGGAATGCGTTCCAATCTCTAAGATTTCCGCGCGCGTCGCAGGGAATGACGACGAAAAGGAGCCTTCCATTTTCCTGCATTATTAACTTGACTGCCTGGCCCTTCACGCTTAGGGTTGCCCCCTTCCCTGGGAGGGCCAACAAACGAGGAAAATGTTAATGATGCTCAGAGAAACGTCTGCCGCCTCTCTCGTCGTATTGGTTCTAGTGCTGCTCGCATGTGCGCCTACCTCACCTGCGCAGATGGTACCCAGCCTCGGGACGGTGTCAAATTCCACGCTCCTGCCCTCTTGCCCAGCAGCCCTTAAGTTCGCCACCAACGTCAACATGGCGTGCTACTCGGCCACCCTCACAGCTTGCTCGGGCGATGTTGATCGCCCCCTCACTTACGGTGTTGCAACGCCAAGCGGGCCGGTGAAGGGGACAATCGTGATGCTTACCGGCAGTGGCGGCACGACAGCCAGCGTCTCGCAGGACGAAAAGACGCTGGTGCAGTTGTACGTGGGTGCCGGGTACCAAATCGTGCAGGTCGCGTGGCAAACGGCGTGGGAGTACACCGGACAAGTACAGGGACGAACATCCGCAACGCTGCCTGCCGCCCAGCAAGCTTTCTGAACTGGGTGAGGAATGGAACTCCCAGTATCTGGGGAGGAAACGGGGGCATGTGCGCCCAGGGCTTGAGCGCTGGCTCCGGGGCCGTCGCATACTCGCTAGCCTGGTATAACGCGGGCGCAGCGACAACTACAGCCACACAGGGCTACCTCGACAAAGTTGTCCTCATCGCGGGCCCCGTTTTCGGCGACATCGAGCAGGGCTGCGAGGTGCCTAACAATAATTACACACTGATGTGCGTAGCGCCGGGCCAGACCGGGTGCATGGGATGGAACCCAGCGCAGGACCCACCGGGATCGGAACTCGAGTACGTCAACGGCAACGAAGACAGCGTGAACATGTGGAGCGGTAACACCGGCCCCGCATGCGGCGGGCAGACGACAACTACCTACAACACAAGTTGGCTCAAGATGAGCGTCGTCGATTTCACTAGCTCGCAACAACCGACCTTCAACTATCCAAATACTGCGATGTCGGCATGGCTGTGCGAGTTCACCGACTCAGGAGTGCCGGAGAATAATTCTTCGCCTCAGGGACAGCTCTTTTATCAGCAGTTCACCAGCCAGTCACAGGCCGGAAACTCCCTGACGGTAAACGCAGTGACGAATTGCCCGAGCGTCGAGGGTGCGCTGTCGGGGACACCGCCAGCGTACACCGGCCAAACCGTCGGGTATAAGGCGGTTCTCAACGATATGACACTTGGAACCGGCGCCTGCGTGAAGAGGCACTGAAGCTAAGCTTAGTCGAGGGCGAGGCTCACTATTTGGCGTGCCAACGGTATTCGCCCGCGCGAGCCTAGCCTTTTTCCACGTTACCCATGTGATATCTGACCTTGCCCCAGCATTTCGAAATCGACGATGATGGTCGAGGCGGTGACGGTCGGGTACACAGCAAGCCCTCGCGCTCGAAGTCCTTTGCTTCACGGATTTTGATAGGTACGAATATACTTGACTGACCGTCGTTTCTATGCGATATTTACTGCATGGAAACGCCACGGACGTTACAGGAAGCAATTCAATACTTTACAGACTTTGAAAACTGCCGTCAGTTCATGGTCGCTATGCGTTGGCCGGATGGCAAGGTCCGCTGCCCAAGATGCGAATCTGAGAACGTCACCTTCCTAGCGAAGGCCCGCGTTTACAAGTGCTACGGAAACCATCCAAGGCCCAAGTTCTCCCTAAAAGTCGGCACGGTTTTCGAGGATTCCCCGCTGCCTCTAGAGAAGTGGCTACCCGCCGTATGGATGCTGGTTAACGATAAGAACGGCATCTCTAGCTGGGAACTGCATCGCGCTTTGGGTGTCACGCAAAAATCAGCTTGGTTCATGCTGCATCGCATCCGCGTGGCTCTAAAGAAACACGGCTTCATCAACCCCGGCAAGTTGGGCGGCGAAGGCAAAGAGGTTGAGGTTGACGAAAGCTTTATCGGCGGCAAGGTCGGCAATATGCACAAAGCTCGCCGCGCCCGTTTCGCCGCCGAAGGCGGCGGTCGTGGCGGTGTCACCGGCAAGGCCATCATCCAAGGCATTCTGGACCGCGATTTGCGGCAGGTCCGCGCTAAGGTCATGCCGGACATTTCGCGCAAGACCTTGCAGGACGAAGTTCTGAAAAACGTGAAGTACGGCACGACCGTCTACTCCGATAGCTGCACTGCCTACGATCAACTGCGCTACCGCTTCGTGCATGACGTGGTAGATCACACGAAAGAGTACGTCAAAGGCCGCGTCCACACGAACGGGCTGGAAAACTTTTGGAGCCTGCTGAAGCGCGGATTGAAAGGCACCTATGTTTGTGTTGAGCCGTTTCATTTGGAGCGCTACGTCGATGAGCAAGTGTTTCGCTACAACCATCGCGGCAGCAAAGATAATCCCATGACCGATGCGGACCGCTTCAGTTTGGCTCTGACTCAGATTATCGGGAAAAGATTGACCTACGCTGAACTGACAGGCAAGACCGGGGAACGGCCCCTTTAATCGCTATTATTCACGGCGCGGAAAGCAGCGTAGCGCGATTTCCGCGTCCGCTTGAGCTTTTTCGCCTCTTTTTCCTTATCCAAGTGCGCTTTTATTTCGCAGTGGGGCACTCTGACAATGTGCTTCATGGCGTCAGTGAACCTGTCCCACTCTGGGTTCGCCTTTTTGTTCGCCTGAACCATTTTGGGAGTCTGCTACAATTCGAGGTACATGGGTGATTCTCCTGTCCCGCTTTTCTAGGTCCGTTGAGTAGCTCGTAACTACTCAATAATCTGACCTAGAGGAAAGGGGGCCAACAGTGAGGCGACGTTGTATACGCATCATTGTTGTCACCGTCCAGATTGGTGACCTCACACTGGTACTGGTCTGGCTTTAACACGCTGGCCGCTAGCTTCATCGGCGGCCAGCGTTCCTGTTTCAAATCCTGCTAATTGAAATTTAAACTTCGTTGTATCACCGATGAGTCTGTTATCGACGGCACGAACGGTCGTTGTACAGCAACAAGGTCATTCTGCGACTTCCGGTGCCAGCACGAAGGTTCAGTACACTTACGTGTATCGCTACCAGTGTAACGCCCATGCGCTACCCAGCGCTACTCAAAAATGCAGATAAATGCAGACCCCCCTAAAAACGGGGTTGCCATTTCAAGGGCCTGATATTTGGCCCCTGACTTCCCGTCCTTGAAAAAGACCGTCTCGAATTCCGACCCCTTGGTCAGCCAGATATATTTATACCTTTTGATAGCTAAGTTCTTTGAAAAACATATTTTGCGGGGAATTTCCTGCTAACTCGATGATTCCACACGGGGGAGGAGTGGGGAGTGGGGAGTGGGGGGTGGGGGGTGGGGGGAGGTATCCTGGCACGCTACAGGCCGGGGTGCATCCCTGACACCGGTTTGGAACCCGGACGTAGCCCGGAAATCCATTCCGAGGATGAAATCGAAAACGGTATGCGCTCACGCCGCCGGATAAATCCCCAACACCTTAACAAACTCGGCCACTTCCCCGAGATGCCGCAAGGCATTCCGTGCAGCCTCATCGTCGCCGCGCAGAAAGTCGACGTAGAAGACATACTCCCAGGGCCGCCCGCGCATGGGGCGCGACTCGATCTTGCTCAGGCTGATGTCGCGCAGGGCAAAGACGCTGAGCGACTTGAACAAGACTCCAGGAAGGTTCCTAACCTTGAACGCAATCGAAGTCTTATCGGCGCCACGCGGAATGAGATGCAAGTATGCCGACGCCGAACCAAGGCTACGTTTTCTATGGGGAGTCAACTTGCGAATCAGCAAGAAGCGTGTGAAATTCCGTTTGTCATCTTCAATCCCAGCCTTGAGGATCCTCCCCGAATATTCCCGAGCCGCATGCCGTCCCGCGATGCCGCCTGCATCGGGAAGATGATGAGCAACAGCATGTTTAACACTCCCCGCAGTATCGTAAAAAGGTACAGCTTCAATCTGAGGGTTGCTCCGAAAGAAGTCGCGGCACTGATCAAGCGCCACCGGATGGGACATCGCCTTGCGCAGCGCTCCGAGTTTGATTCCAGGCGCGGCAATCAAGTTGTGCACGATGCGCAGCCGCAATTCGCCCTGAATAAAAACATCGCGCGCCACTAACAAATCGGCGTGCTCGGCCACCGTCCCAGCCAAGGAGTTCTCGATCGGAATAACGGCTGCGCCCACCGCCCCGCTTTCGAGTCGATCGAATACCTCCGCGGATCGTGCGCAAGGTACGACAATCGAGCGCGGCAGCATGCGCTCAGCCGCCTCGTGGCTGAAAGACCCAAGCTCTCCTTGAATCGCAACTTTGCCAGCAGACTTCACACTGGCAAGGTAGCTGGAAAAAGCAGGGCAGCGCAAATGGTTTCTTGGCGCTGCCCTAAGTATTACCCCCACTTCACACGAGATGTCTTATTTTTCTCTACTTCGTTGGCGAGCCACCATTCGCGACCTTGTCCGCACTTTCATGCGTCATGCGGGTCACATAAGGAAAAAACGGCGTGATCTCGAACGGCATCTTTTCGCTCGCCAGCGCCAAAGGCACGGGCCGGGACTTTTCCAGTTCCACCTGGTCGGTCCAGGGATCGAGCTTGATACGCCCGCCCAACGGCAGCGCGGCGATCTGATCGATGCGCTGCGGATCCAGCTGCGGCGCCGAAGGCAGCAACGCCGCCATGCGAATGCTCTTCGGAGCAGCCATTGCATCTCCCATATGAGCGCGAATCAGGTTGGGTAATTCGGGAGCGCTCTCCTGCAGCGCTCTTAGAAACAATCCCACGCTGGCCAGCTTCTCTTTGTAGGGAGAATTTTTCAACAGCTCCAAAGCCTTTATATCCGCCGCCGCTTCGTCGCCCGGACGGCTTTTGAACTCCAGGCGTTTGAACGAATCTTCATCGGGGAAAAACATGCGGTCGTTGAAAGCCAGCTTGGCGTCGAAGTGATGCCCCAGCACGATGTGGCTGAGTTCATGCGCCAGAACCATGGCGAGCGAAGCTTCGCCGGGCAGCACATCCAGCAACCCGCGGCTCACAACGATCGTGTGCCCGACCGTGAATGACTCCAGCGGCGCAGTCAGCAGAACCCGGCAATGCACGTCGGTTTGCAGTTCCAGGTTATTCGAGGCGATCAGATTGTTGACCACCGTTTGCAATACTTTGTCGACATCGCCCGGCGGGGCCAGCAAACCGACATTCTGCAAACGTTCCACCACATTATCTTCCGCCTGGCGCTCCCACATACGCTCTGCGACCACAGGCGTCGGATCGGACGCAACCGCACTCTGATCTCTCACCGGTTCCTGCGGATCGACCATAATCTGGGCAAACTCTTCGTTGCGATTCCTGGCCAGCGCACGCAGATCATAGCCCCACAGCCGGGTCTGGGCTTTCAAGTGCACTTTCCCGCTGCTGGTCTCCATGTCCGATTCTTCGCTATAAATATAAGCGGGCAGCCACACTCCCGGCCGCAGATTCAACCTCCAACTGTCAAAATGAAAGTAGAACTTGTTTAATTGCGCCCGCGAGTAGGTGCCGTTGAAACGAATGATGGTATAGGCTTGGTCCTCTACCCAGATTCGCCCCTCGAAACGACCCGGGGGCGCGTCCGGCTTGGGCTGAACATCAATCGCCAGGCAACGTACCTCGCCCAGAAATTCGCGCCGTACAAAATTGAACTTGTAATACTTTTTATAGAATTCCGTGTCAGGAATGATCATCTGGGTAAAGCCCTGGGGCTCCAGATGCAGCGAATAAATTCCTCCCACCAGTTTGCTCATCAACTTTCCCCTGCCAAAACCCGGCTGCCCGGTGAAGGAAACATTCTGCGGGCCATCGCTCATATCGAGGCGCCCCAGTAAATACTGGTCAGCGATCGGAGACACGTTGCCGTTGGCATCGGATTTCAAATTCTGCAGGTAGGTCTCGACCATGGGCCGCAGATTGCGCATCTGCGCCAGCAACTGATGTTCCCGCTCCACCACCCGGTCGATCACTTCATCGAATGTGCTCGGCATCGGCACCGGAGCGGACGCTCCACCGCCTTCCGCTGCCGATCCTGGCGATGCTGAAGTGCCCGCATCCTGTGCCGCCGCGGAATAAATGAAAACTCCCAACAAGACCGCCGAGAGCCAACCGCTCAACAATAACCGGCCAAAGCCGCGCATACGCTTCCTTTCAATTCTTGCCTCACAGATTTTTCGACCGCCTGCCACAACTTCATCAAGACCGCACGCTGAACCGAACGCAGCGCGGAAACAGCCGGCCCGCTGGAGATTTCGCAGCGCAATCTTCCACGAGCAAGAACTTTGCCAATGGCCGATTAAAAGACTTTCATGAAAGTACTGTGCCGCTCAGGAGGTCGTGGGCAGGAAGTGGCGGGGCGTTCTTGTGACGCGATGGAGATTTCTAGAAGGTGGTTTTTCTCACCGCTTTCCGGGCAGACCTTTCTTCACTACTTTCTCCAGATCTTTCTTCAGGATCAGCGCATCCACCCCATTCGCGTAATAGCGAGGGAAGGTTTCGATCACCTGATAGCCGTGGCGTTTGTAAAAAGACAGGGCGGAAATATTATCCACGGCGGTCTCGAGTTGAACGGCACGGCAATCGGCTCTGCGCAAGCGCTCTTCGGCGGCCTCCAGCAGCAACGAACCGACCCCAGCGCCGCGCCGCAGCGCGATGACATCAATCGTAATAATATGACCAGAGTCACGGCTGCTGCCTTCTGCCACAATAAATCCTGCAATGGAATTCTCCGCCACAGTGGCCATTGGGGAGGAAGCTTTTTTTCCTTTTACTGCTTTGGGATTGGTCAGCGCAGCTCCGGCAGTCTCTACAGCCACCAGCGTAAAGCTGGAGCGCCGCCGCATATAGGTTTTAAGTTCCACGCGGGAATACGAGATCCCCGGCGGAAAGCAGCTCTGGTCAATACGCCATAAAGCCTCGAATTCCGAAGGATGGAACTCCCGGACGGTGAAGGACACTTCGCCATTGTAGCGGCAGAGTGCCACTGCCGGATGGGAATGCCGACTTCCCGAATCCGGCTAAGACCTTATCAAGCGGGTTTTCCACAGCAATTTTCCCGATGCAGCCCGCAACGGCGCGTCGGGCTCAATTGTCCCCTTGCTTCGCCGCAACCTCGGTCGTACCATGGACATCAAAGGAAGCAGTATCCGAGAAAGCGTTGTGGGACGCCTTCTGCTTATCGACGTGGCCGGTTCAGTCGCCGTGCTGGCGCTGTGGTACTTCGTGTTTTCCAGCTACAATCGAAAAAAAGGCGCCGCCGCGCTGCGCTGGGTGCAGACCGCTTGTGCGGGCAAGGGCCGCGTGCTCGAATCGCACTGGATGGGATGGATGGGCAGCTCCCAGCTGCAAGCCCGTCTCCACTTCCCTTCGCGGTGGTTTGAAAACGCCCGTGTTACGGTAAGCTTCCGGCCGCGAGCTCTGCCGATTCAATGGCTGGTGAGTTGTTGGCAGCACCAGAAAGAAACGCTCACTTTCGAGGCCGATCTGGGCGGCTCGCCGAGCTTTCATCTCGAGGTGGTGCGCCACCGCTGGAGCGCGCACAATCGCGGCATCTCGTCGCGCAAGGTCAAGAATGACGAGCGGGAATGGGAGTTCTACGAGCCCGGCCCCGTAATCCTGACCACGCGCACGCACTGGAAGAAAGATCCGACCGCAGAATTGAACGCGCTGATGTCGGCGCGCCGCCAGGATATTCTCCAGGTGCGCTTCCGGCCTGAGTCGCCGCAATTCTCCGCCACTGTGCATCTCGAAGCCCTGGCAGATCCCGACGCGGCCGAAGGCTTCGTCAGCGCTCTGCGCGAAATCGCCGCGGGAGCATCTGCGCACCGCCAGTAGATTCAGCGTGCGGCATGACGGATGAGGCTTCTCACTGGCTAGCCCGGCTTGGCTTCGGCACCGCCGGTTGCCGCCTCCAAGAGCCAGTTCCGTACGAGGCCCTGCACCTGCGTCCTGGCCTCCTCGGATGCCAACTGCTTCCTTAGCTTCCGGCGTTTTTCATCGACGGTTTCAGCCGCCACTAGTTCTTCTTCGTCCTTGGCTGCCTGTTCGCTTTCATTTTCGCCCTCGGCTTCGAGGCTCTCCTCGGCCTCTGGTTCGGGCTCGTCCTCGGCCTCACCGTCGAAGTCTTCTTTGAACCACTGTGGGCCTTTGATGCAGGTCCGATCGACGGTGTCGCGATCGATCACGACATCGGTCGGAAATGAGGCTTCGAAGTTCGTATGGCGCAGGTTGGAGCTCGCGGTCTGCAGGCCGTAGAGCATCAGCCCGGCGGTTTTGGGCTCCATTTGCCCGCTGCCCAGCAACTGCAGGACCTGCATGAGGGCCACCTGCACTGCATTGGCGTCCTCCAGCAGGCACATTGAAAACAGAGGGCGCGGCTTGAGATGCTTCTCGGCGAACCTCTTCTTGCCGTCTAGCATGCGATTGTGGAAGAAGCAATATCTGTGACGCCGCAAGGCGGGCGAGCCGCATTGCACTCCATTTATCTTGATATGCCGGCACCGTGGAACATTTTCGAGACCCATAGTTGCTTTCTCCGCCCCTTGTCTCTGAGCTTGTGATGAACCGCCGGATCAAGATCCAGCCCCCTACCTGAGCGCCCGTCTGTTGGGAGCGAGTTAGCAGGAAATTCTCCGCAAAATCCGCCGCTCAAAGCAGTTAGAGGTCAAAATCCGTAAAACACAAGAGTTGCAGCTTATCGAGCTATTTATATTAGTTTGATCATAGCTTTAAGAATGATTCCGGAATCGGGCTGTGGAAGGCAAGGTCAGATGTCACAATGACGGGCGGAATTATTGGGCCGGAGGTGGTGTGCCGGAATGGCAAGGTACAACGTTTTGCCCTCGCTGTCACACAATAAAGTGGGAGTCTCTAGGGCTGTAGTAGAGGTGCGGGTTTGTCGGCATTGGAACGAAATAACCGCGCCGCGACGATTTGTCTGAGACCCATGAACGTGCAGGGAGAATGCGCGGCAGCCCACCCGTGAAGTCTGCTGTTCGGTGGGGCATCCTGTGTGGTGTTAGAGTAGGGCCGGGCCAGTTCCCACTGGCACAACCAACGAAGATGGAAGCCTAAACCAGGGCGTCGTGTTTGAGATCATGCGGTGAAGGTTGTTAAGCGTTTGAGGCGGGAGTGGGAAGATTTTCGGGCTCCTCTGTTTCAGGCTCCTCCTGAAGAGAACGATGAGGGCTTTCTCTAGCGCAGGAAATCCACGCTTATGACACGAGCAACGACTGCGGCAATTTCACCGTGTTTCATCGTCAGCAACGTCGAGCACACCATCGCTTTTTACCGCGACAAGCTTGGCTTTGAGACGAGATTCCGGGAGCCGGAGCAGAAACCTTTTTTCGCCATCGTTGGCCGCGACGGAGCGCAGATCTTCATCAAGTCCGAGAAAGATGTGGTGCCGCTGCCGAACGCCAAGCGGCATCCCCATCTGCGGTGGGATGCCTTCGTCTATGCGGCGGACCCCGATGCGCTGGCCAGCGAATTTGCCGATGAGGGCGCATCGTTCAGCGAACCGCTTAAGGATACCCACGATGGTCTGCGCGGCTTCGAGATTTGCGATCCTGACGGCTACGTCTTGTTTTTTGGGCGACCAAGAGAGACAGCGCGATAGCGAGCGTAATGGCCTGTCGTGAAGAATTTTCCCCAAGACGTTGTAAGACCAGTTTCCTTCCGAGACGAAGTTACTTCCAGTTAGTACTCTGAAGTGACCCCACCATTCGGTGGCTGCCAGTGAATTTAGTTGGAACGGCGAGGGTGCCAGGCTCGTATGAATGTGCAGCGGCCAAGACTCCTGGCCGGAAGGAAGAAGCCAGCATGCGACTCTCGCCTTTGTTGATTATTCATATCTGCGGCGGGAGTGTGGGGCTGTTAGCGGGAACCGTCGCGATGGCGGTGCGCAAAGGGGGGCGGTGGCATCGCGCGGCCGGGCAGGTATTCGTGGGCGGCATGCTTTGCCTCGGGGCGAGCGGAGCGATCATTGCGTACATGCGGGCGGAACCGCCCAACATCATCGCGGGGCTGTTAGCGATGTACATGGTCACGACAGCATGGTTCACCGGGCGGCACAAGGACGGGCGAACGGGAGCATTCGATTGGGTGGCCCTAATGGCAGCGCTGGGATTCGCGGCCTACTTGTGGCCACTGGGAGTCGGGGCGCTGCACAGGCCGAACCGGATGATGAACGGAGTGCCGGCGGCCATGTCGTTGTTTCTAGGATCGGTGGTAGTGCTAGCGGCGGTGGGCGATGCGCGGATGCTGGCGCGAGGCAGAATGACCGGGGCGCAACGGATCGGGCGACATGCGTGGCGGATGAGCTTCGGTTTGTTCATCGCTTCGGGATCGTTTTTTATAGGACAGCAGCAGGTATTTCCGGTCCGGTGGCGCGGGTCGATAGTTCTGATGGTGCTGGGCTTGCTTCCGCTGGGACTGCTCGTGTTCTGGGTAGTGCGAGTGCGTTTTGGCAAGAAGTTCACAGAAATGGTTAAGCAGCCGTTTGCCGGCCGCAGCCACGTGGCATTGCCCAGAATCTGAAAGACGTTGTTGCCGCTATCTCAACGAGTGCAGAGCCCTGCTCCGGGCCAGTCAGAATTCTTGCTCGGTAAACCTATTCCGAGCGGACGCGATGACTGGGCTTTGTGGGGTTGTCACCGGTGCCACGTTTGCAGGTTAGGCGTGCGAGGTGTTCGGCGGGAAGGTAATTCCCCAGAAGGTTTCCGCCCGTTCGTCACGCTCGACAAACTCGATTGCGTACGTGGAAACACCCTCCATTGCCGCCAACAGCGCAACTACGCGGGCCGAGAGTTTGGTGCCCTGCTTGTTATTTACGGAGACGACCGAGCCCACCAGAAGCTCACGACTGAGTTGCACGGCAGCACCGTGCTTATTCAATTTCGTGGCCTTGGCTGGCGTGGTAAAGGAACGTTTCTGCCGGTCTTCTCCGGATAGCCCGACGGAAGCGTGAAGCGCCATGCGATTGCTCCGGCGTTTTGCGATCAGGCTGCGGCCGGCGGTTGCGTTAGTAGCCAGGTCGGGACGGTGCGATTTCGGGCGGGGAGGTGCAGATTTAAGGTTCATGCTGATCGGGACATTAGAAGGTGCTGTCGGTCGCTGCAACGTGCCGTTCGTTACATCCCCAGGTTACCCCGCACAACTCCTTGATTCTTCAAACCGAGGAGCGCGTTGCAATACGTCAGGAAATAGGACATGTACTCAGACCGGCACACCCGATCGTCCGCAGGGCGATCCCGCAGAGTCGAATTATCCCGACCGTCCCCCCACTCTTGTCTCAATTTAGAATCGGTGTAAATTCCACCACGCGCCTCTTCGAATTTGAAGAAGATTTTGCCCGCGCGCTACGGGCATGGAAGGGCACTCCCACTGCGGCACCCCAGAAGAAATATTGGCGAGTCTCGACCTTGGATTGTTCTGGGCGCACCGTTCCTACCTGGTGAACATTACGGAGGAACGTGGGAGCGAGGTCTGTGGTGCCCAGCCTTGCAAAATCAGCAAAGCTGGGGCAGCATCAGTTTGGGCTGGCGTGCGGCGAGGATGCGCCAGCCCCAGGCTTAACCCGATGTACGTTTTAGCCCGACTAGTGGCCGATGAGGCCGTGAGTCTCGGTCTTCGTGTCTGAATACGCGCCGGAAACGTTATGGTTGTTTTTGATCTGAGTCAACTGGGTTCCAGATGCGCCAGCAACGTCAACTTCACTCCAGGCAGTGCCGGTGAAGATAAAGCCGTGGACGACGCTACTGGTGTCCACAAATGAACCCGAGATTTCCCCGTCATCGTTGATGCCCCATGCTTCGGTGCTCATGGCGAGAGGAAAGTCGATACTTGTGAAAACACCATTGCTGAGCGAGAAACCGTGCTGCACGCTGGTCGAGTCATGCCAACTGCCGACAATCTCGCCGGAGGTGTTGATGCCGGAGGCGGTGGTGCCTGAGGTTGAGCCGGGAAAGTCGATCTGAGTGAAGACTCCTCCATTGTTGAGAAAGCCATGCTGGTTGCTGGCGGCATCCTCATACTGGCCCACGATTTCGCCCGAATCGTTAACCTCCAGGGCGATCGTGGTGCTTCCGCCGGGGAAGTCGAAGGTGGTGAAGACACCGGCGTTGTCAATGAAGGCGTGCACGTTATTCGACAAATCGCCGTAGCCGCCGACCATCTCGCCGCTGGTGTTGATGCCTCCGATCAGGGCAGCGATGGAGCCCGGGACGGTGAGAATCGCGTAAGATTGGCCCTTCAAGGTGAACGCCTGGGATAAGCTGGAAAACTCGAAGGCGCCCACTGTTGTCGTCGCATTCTTATCGAAGACCGTAGAGTAAGTGGCGCCGGGGTAGTCGGCCGAAGAAAATTGGTAGATCTTGGTTTTAGCGAGACCTTTGACCACGCCTTCGCTGGTTGCAGGGCTGGCAGAGGCGGTTCCCGAACTCTTTAAAAGGCTGATCAGGTTGCGAGCGGTGAGAGGTTGAACTTGTTTCTGGGCTTGCGAAAAAACCGGTTCGACGCCCGCGAGTGAAAGCGCGAGGAAAAGAGAAACCAATTTGTGTGTCCGCATCATTATGCTCCTTGAGATTTGCGAGAGGTTAACGGCGGGGACATTTGTCCCTCGTTGTTCGGCCTCGATTGCTGATGGAATAGTGCGGTTCCGTTCAAATTCGTTACAGGGGTTCGACCTACAGCGATTGGGGGGAGGGAATCAATCCACGGACGAGAATCGTTTTGCCCCCGTATTGAGTGCATTTTGAGGCCACGAATCTGCTAACATTACGGATTGCTGAGGTGCACATGCCATGCCGGAATACGTAATTGAGCGGGAAATCCCGGGCGCGGGGAATCTTTCGGATTCAGAGTTACAGGCGGTCGCCAAAAAATCGGTCGGAGTGCTGAAAGAGATGGGACCGGGGATCAAGTGGTTGCACTCCTACGTTACCGGCGACAAAGTGTATTGCGTTTATCTGGCGCCGGACGAGGAAACAGTGCGCGAGCACGCGCGCCGCGGGGGTTTTCCGGCGAATCGCATCTCAGCCGTGCGCCGCATGATCGATCCTGCCACCGCCGGTTAACCGCGAGCAGGACTATGCTTAAATCCGGGCTTAAATGGGCCCTCAAGTCCGGACGGTTGGCTCCGCGACTGCATTGGGATGGCAATGCAGCGCTTCCTGAATAGCTTGCGCGACTGGCATCTCCCAACCTTCCATCCACGCCTTCAGACCAGCCGCATTACCCAAAGTTCGGCGTGCAAATTCCAAAGCCTTCTCGAGCCTGGGTTGCTCGGCAGACGTGAGGGGCGCTCCCAAACGCTGCCGAAGCGAGGCGGCGGCTCCGGCCAGATGCAGCGCCTGCCCGGCCATCGATTGCGCTGCGGCGCTGGCGGCAAGACATTCCAGAACTCTCGCCACGCCGCGCTTGTGGCCGAGCTCCTGAAACTCTCGAATGCTTTCGCCGTAGAGTCGTCGCGCCTCGCCATTGTTTCCCTGATCGCAGTTGAGATTGGCTAAGTCCAGGAGCGCGCTTGCGACTCCCCAGCCGTCGCGCAGCTGTCGAAAGGCGGCCAGGCTCTGTTCGCAATACGCACGGGCGGCAGAGAAGTCGTTTTTTTCACGGGCGACGTCACCGAGACAATTCAGCGTCCAGGCCACGCCGGAGCCATCTCCCGCTTTTCGAAACATGGTGAGACATTCTTCGTAGAGCAACGAGGCGCGCGCGTGTTCCCCCTGCAGCTTCATGACTCCGGCGAGATTGCTGAGCGTGCGCCCGATGTCAGCGGAATCGCCGAGGTCCTTCCAGATCGCAACACAACGTTCGAAGAGCATGGATGCGTGGACGAGTTCACCGTGATCACGAGCGTTCAGGCCCAAGGCATTCAGAGCGACGGCCACGCCCCGGTTATCGTTCAGCTCGACGCAGGTCTCGAGACTGTCTTCGAAGAGTTGCCGGGCGGCAGCGGAGTCGCCCTGTTCGCTGGTCAACACAGCAGCCGCAAACAGCAGCCGAGCCCGCAGCTTGGGACGAGTCGCGGCTCCCTCCAAGGCGAGCAGGCGGGCGATTGCGTCGCGGCCCTCCCGGAGATGCTCCCGTGTCTCCCAGAAAGGAAACAGCGCAGCCCCGAGGCGCAGAGCCCATTCCGCGTCAGCAGTCTTGATCAGATAATCGAGCGCGGTGCGGAAGTTGTCGTGTTCGACCTCAAAACGGTCGAGCCACTGGGGGTGCGCGGCCACCTCGTCGGCGCCTTCCTCGGCGAGCACGAGGTAATAAGCGGCATGGGCGCGGCGCGTGGCAGCTTCGTCGTGGCTTTCGGCGAGGCGTTCGAGAGCATATTCGCGGATGGTGGAAAGGCTAAAGAAGCGCGCTTCCGCATCCGGCTGCTCCACCTGCTGCGCCAGGCTCTTATCCACCATGGAAGCCATGCCGTCGAGCACGTCGAGCCCGAGATCGCCTTTGGTGTCACAAACCGCTTCCACGCCTTCAAGGGTGCAACCGACGGTGAAGGTGGCAAGCCTGCGGAAGAGGGTCTGCTCGGCGGTGTTGAGCAGACCGTGACTCCAGTCGACGGTGCTGCGCAGAGTTTGTTGCCGGGAGGGGAGATCGCGCGCGCCGCCGGTCAAGAGATTCAGCCGGCTTTCCAGACGAGCGAGCATGGCGGAGGGCGAAAGCAATTTGATTCGCGCCGCCGCCAGTTCGAGCGCGAGAGGCAGGCCGTCGAGGCGAGCACAGATCGCGGCGACGGTCGCGGCGTTTTCCTTAGTCAGCGCGAAGTCGCGCTTAACGGCTTTGGCACGCTCTACAAAAAGCGCAATCGCGGGCAGATGCGCAAGCACTTCAAGCGGCGGAATGGATTTCAAATCCGGCAGCGCCAGCGGAGGCACGGGAAATTCATGTTCTCCGTAAACGTGCAGTGGCGCCTGGCTGGTGACCACGGCTTTCAGCTTCGGACCCTGGGTGAGCAACTGAGCAATCATCGGAGCTGCCGAGACGAGGTGCTCGAAGTTATCGAGCAAAAGCAGCATGGGCCGATCGAGAGAGCTTACATATTCTTTCAATCTTTCCTGCGGCGACTGGTTCCCGCCCTCGCGAACGCCCACTGCTTGCGCGATTGCAGATGCAATTAACCCCGGCTCGCTCACCGCCGAGAGGGCGACGAAGCAAACGCCGCCGGGAAACTGCTCGGCGATTTCGCCAGCTACCTGCAAGGCCAGCCGCGACTTTCCGATGCCTCCCGGACCGGTTAGGGTAACGAGGCGGACATCGGCACGGCTCAAGAGCTGGCGCAGACCTTCTTCTTCGCGCTCCCGCCCAATGAACGCGGTGCGCGGCACCGGAAGATTGTGAGGGCGAGTTGCCGCTTCGCGAGCCGGCACATCGGCCACGCGATCACGCACGGCGGCGAGGTCACGGGCCAGGTCTCTGGTCGAGCCATAGCGCTGTTGGGGGTCTTTAGCTAAACAGCGCTCGACGATCCAGACAAAGGGAGCGGGCGCCTGCAGCATTTTTGCGCCCAGGCGCTCCGGCTCGTCGCGAAGAATCGCGGCCATGGTTTCGGCATGAGTGTTCTTGCGGAACGCCGGAGATCCTGTGACCATCTCGTATAACACCGATCCGAAAGAAAACTGGTCGGAGCGAAAATCAACTTCGTTCCCGATCGCCTGCTCGGGCGACATGTAACCGACGGTGCCCATGACCGTGCCATGTTCGGTGATGGTGGTGGTCGAGTTTGCACTATCGGCGGGACCGGGCCGGAGCAGCTTGGCCAAGCCGAAGTCGAGCACCTTGGCCGTGCCGTCGGTCGAAAGCATGAGGTTCTCGGGCTTCAGATCGCGATGCACGATGCCCAACTCGTGCGCTTTGGCGAGTCCATCGGCAACCTGGGCAGCGATGGCGACCGCCTTGCGAAATGGAATGGGGCCAGAGGCGAGCAGTGCACGCACCGTTTCCCCCAGCACCAATTCCATGGCGATGTAGCGCTTGCCGTCGACCTGACCGAGTTCATAAATGGTGACGACGTTCGGGTGATTGAGGGAGCACGCCGAGCGGGCTTCGCGCTCGAAGCGCGACAGGGCCTCCGGATGGGCACAGAGTTCTTGCGACAGGGTTTTGATGGCGAGCTCTCGCTCGAGGCGGGGGTCGCGGGCCCGATAAACTTCCCCCATGCCGCCGGCGCCCAGGCGCTGAAGAATTTCGTAGCCACCGAAGCGGCTACCCGGCGATAACGTCGACCCGTGGGAACCGATTGTGTGAGGAGAGCTCATGGACCTCGAGCGATCGCAGCACGAGCAGAATGCTATGTGCTGCGTAAACGCAATTTGAAAGTTAAATCGCCGCCACCCCAAACCCCTCGGCAGCACTAATAGAGGATGGGGTTATAATATCCCAGATTTTAAAGGGGACTCATGGATATTCGATCGTTGCAGCGTCCGTTGAAAGACCGCTACCGGCAGGAGCCGTCGAGTTCTAGAATCACGCTCACAGCGCGGGGCAGCCAGACGGAGGCACCCATCGCCTGCTCGGTAGACCTGGGCCGCGCCATCTATAGCGCGCAAGCTCATCAGGGGGTGGGCGGAGCGGGTACCGGCGCGTGCTCGGGAGATTTGCTCCTGGGCGCCCTAGCCGCGTGCGCCCAGATCACCTGCCAGATGGTCGCTGCCGCGATGGGGATACCAATCGAGGGTATCGATGTCACGGTCGAGGGTGATCTTGATCTGCGAGGCACTTTAGGAATTTCAAAAGAAGCTCCTGTCGGATTCGAAAACATCCGAGTCATCTTCGATATTCGCGCCCCGGCGGCAACTCCCGAACAGCTCAGCGCGCTGCAGGCGAAAACTGAACAGTATTGCGTCGTGATGCAGACTTTGCAGCATCCTCCGAAGATCGAGAATCGGTGGAAGCAGTAGGCGAGGATCGGTCAGTATCCGCTGCTTCCGAGGGAGGTGAGTTCCATGAGATGCTCTCGTCTGGTTATTGCATTGCTGGCTGTGTCGCTCCCAGCGGCATCCGCACAAGACAGCTCGCCGAACCTACAACCCCGGCCCGCCGAGCCGAGCGCACCAGCAGGGGTCAATCCGGTCAAGCAGATATTTCTGGATGTAGACGTTACTGACAAATATGGCGCTCCGGTTCGTGGCCTCGAGAAGCAAGACTTCACACTTCTCGACGATAAGCAGCCGCATGAGATTCTTTCTTTTCAAGCTGTGGATTCGGTGGCGTCTGCCGATCCGGGCGTCGAGGTCGTGCTGGTCATCGACGCCATCAACGCAGGCTTTAATACCGTCGCCAACGAACGAGATCAGGTCAAGAAATTTCTTTTACAGAATGGCGGCAAGCTGCCGGTGCCCACGTCGATGATGGTTTTCTCTGACAAAGGAATGGAGATACAGAAAACCTCCACTCGGGACGGCAACACCCTTGCCACTCAATTCGAGGAATACGAAACTGGCCTGCGCACCATCAACCGCTCAATGGGTCTCTACGGCGCCGAGGAGCGCTTTCAGAAGTCGCTGCAGACGATTCACTCCCTGGCCGCGTACGAGTCGCCGCGTTCGGGCAGAAAGCTGATGATCTGGATTAGTCCCGGATGGCCTTTGCTTTCGACTCCAAGCATTCATCTTTCCGACAAAGACCAGGAGCATTTTTTTAACATGATCGTGACTGCCTCGGACGAACTGAGGCAGGCGCGGGTCACGCTCTATGCCATTGACCCGCTCGGCTTAAACGACTTCGTGAGGTCAAAATATTATGAGGACTTTGTCAAAGGAGTGAAGTCTTTGTCGCATGCCCTTCCCGGCAATCTGGGTTTGCAGGTGCTGGCGGTGCAGAGCGGAGGCCTTGTCATTAACTCGACCAACGACCTCACCGCCGCTCTGGCGCAGTGCGCTGCCGACGCGACTTCATTTTACGTTCTATCCTTCACTCCCAAGCGCGCCGATCAGGCCAACGAATATCACTCGCTGAAAGTCACCGTCGACAAGGCCGGCCAAAGCGCACGCACCCGGACCGGCTACTACAACCAGCCGTGAGTGGCGACGCAGGGCGCAAATATGGCAGGCACGGTTGCTCTGCCACGCGAATTGCGAGCGGCCTTTCCAGGTCCGGCAAAACTGCTAGGATGTCCCAACATTGCCACGGTCTCATCACCAACTTATCCGAGGGAAGCACTCATGAAATACCGCAAGCTTGGCCGCACTGGTTTTGAAGTTAGCGACATCGCCTATGGACTCTGGGGAATGAGCGGCTGGAGCGGCTCCGACGACCAGCAATCACTCGACTCTCTGCAACTGTCGGTCGACTCTGGTTGCAACTTTTTCGACACTGCCTGGGCCTACGGCGAGGGCAGGAGCGACGGCCTGCTCGGCGAAACCATGGAGCGCAATTCTGGCAAGCGGCTTTATGCCGCCTCGAAGATTCCTCCTGCCAACGGCAAATGGCCCGCGCTGCCCTCCTACAAATACAGCGACGTTTTTTCTTCGCAGCACGTGCTCAAGTATGCCGACCTGATCCGCAAACAACTGCGAGTTGATTCGATTGACCTGCTGCAATTCCACGTCTGGGATGATAGTTGGAGCGATGAGCCGGAGTTTCGCTCCACGGTGGAGAAGCTGAAAGACGGGGGCTGGATTCGGCACTTCGGCCTGAGCTTGAATCGCTGGGAGCCGGAGAACGGCCTGAAAGCGCTGCACACCGGGCTAGTCGACGCGGTGCAGGTGATCTACAACATTTTCGACCAGGCGCCGGAAGACAGATTATTTCCACTCTGCCAGGAACTGAACGTGGGCGTGATCGCGCGCGTGCCGCTCGACGAAGGCAGCCTCGGCGGCAAAATGACGCTTGAAACCCGCTTCCCGAAAAGCGATTGGCGATCGGGCTACTTCGGCCCCGAGAATCTCGCAACCACGGTGCGGCGCGTTGACGAACTGAAGAAGATCTTGCCCGAAGGCATGACGTTGCCGGAAATGTCTCTGCGCTTTATTCTCTCGCATCCGGCGGTGAGCACGACCATCGCCGGCATGCGCGATCCGCAACATGTGCGGCAGAACATCGCCGCCAGTGACGCCGGTCCGCTGGATTCGGCGTTACTCACCGAACTAAGGAAGCATCGTTGGGATCGGAAGCCGGCGCATTGGTCGGATTAAGGTAGTTTTCAGCTTTTTCGTACCCACGTGGTCGAATTCGGGTGCGTCAGTTTCCCAGTAGCCGACCAGCCGGGAGCTGTCTGGCGTGGCGGCTCGAATGGCGAGGACAAAACCGGTGACTTCTGACGGTAGCGCGTTTATCGTGACTACAAAGCGGCCAGGGCCAAGCCTTCGAGCCGGCGGCTTTACTTCACTTTTTGGGGTTCTCTTCTAATCTTTGTAAATGACATGGCCTTCGTGCTCGCACGCTTTCATTTGCTCTTGCGAGAGAGGCATCACTTTTTCGTTTGGCAGTACAGAGTCGCAGCGCATGTAATTCTCAAAGCCGGGCGCTGAAAACACGAAGACCACGCTGGCGGTGTCGGTTCCCGCATTCTTCACGTTAACCCAGGTAAGCGCGGGAATGAAAACAGTTCCTCCTGCGTGCACATCACGTTCCAGGTCTCCCACATGAGCGTGAACGGTCCCCTTCACGATATACAAAATCTCATCCTGCTCGACGTGCTTGTGCATCGGAAATTCGTCCCCCGGATGAATGTCCTCGGTACCCATAACAAGGTGCTGGGAGCCGTTGTTTTTTGGGCTGACCTTGAGGATGAAGTCGCCAGGAGGAGGTTCACGCCAAATCCGGCGCTCACCCTCATCTTTTTCGAGGAGGAAAGGCTTTGCAACCGCCCGGGGCGCGGCTGCGGAACTGGATGATGCTGATAGAGTTTGAAAGACGCAAACCGCAACGAGCATCCCAGCTATTGTCGCAAGCATTGTCCTAACCGAATTTGAGCTCATCGCACATCTCCTTTCATGGCGGCGCAACCTGATCGTATCACTCTGATAGTTCGCCTTCGCATTGAGACTCACACCACGGGCGGCTAACCCCCGGTGAGTCGCATACTCGTAGAAGTTACCTGCGACAGCCGCTGTACCGACACGTCGTGGAATTGCGCCCGACTGAGGGGCAAGCCGGAAGCTGACCTGTCGCTAAGAATCCAAGCCGATGGCTTTCACACCCTATCCTACGATCTCTGGTAGTAGCTCGCGCCGCAAGTCTAATCTCGCTTTTGTCCGGACATGAAGATATTTTCGCGCCAGACCGTACTCGTTCACACGCTGTTCGCCATTCTGTTCGCCGCAGCCCTTCATGCCCAGAACTCGCGTGGATCGCTGCGCGGGACGGTGCAGGACGCCACCGGCGCTCGCATTGCCGCGGCCAAGATCGTGGCGCGGTCATCCGGTTCGGCTTCGCAACGCGAGACCGCCAGCGAAGACCGCGGCGAATTTCGTCTCGATGATCTACTTCCCGGCAACTACCGCGTCACGGTGAATGCCGCGGGCTTCGCCCCGGCCGAGGCGGATGTAATTATCGCGGTTGCGACCGTCCGCGACATCACCGTTACCCTGCACCCGTCAGCGCCGCCGCAGAGCGTCGAGGTTCAGGGCGAACCGTCCTCCGTGACCACGCAGCCCATCGACCTCGCCAGCGCGGTTCATCAGGGCGTAATCTCCAGTCATGACCTTCAGACCCTGCCGCTGGCCGCGCGCAGCTTCGCCAACATCGCTTATCTGGTTCCCGGGGACTGAACCAGTCGAACCCTCCGATCCCACGAAGGCGCGCATCACTGCGGTCTCAACGGGAGGAAGCTCCGGCCTGAATAACGAGCTCTCGGTCGACGGCGGCGACAACTCCGACGATTGGATCGGCGGCTTTCTGCAGAATTTTTCTCCCGATGTAATTCAGGAATTCGCCGTCCGTACGGCGCAGGAAGATGCAGATACCGGAGGCACCACGGCCGGCTCCGTCGTTATCACCACGAAGCGCGGAACGAACGCGTGGCACGGCGGCGGCGCTTTCTACGAACGCGCAGCCGATCTCAACGCGCGTTTTCCGATTGAGAATCCGGCGCGTACCTGCAATTCGGATGGTTGCACGAACAATCCCAAACAGCCTTTCTCGCGCCAGAATTATATTGGGACCATCGGCGGGCCGCTGGTGAAGGACAAAGTCTGGATGTTTTCGTCGTTTGAGTATGTTCATGAAAACGCCAGCATCGCCTACAGTCCGACGAGCACTGCCGAGTTCGATGCGTTATCCACCCTAGCCTCGGAGGGCTTGATTCCCGGTGTCGCTTCAATTTCTGTTCCCGCCAGCGTGCCGATTCCCTTCCGCGACTATCTGGGTTCGCTGCGCTTCGACTGGTCGCAGTCGTCGAAGTCGCAATGGTTTCTGCGCACTTCGGAAGACAGCTACCTCACGCGCAACGCGCTGGTGCAGCAGGCCACGCTGCCCTCCACCGGATTGACCACGCATAACAATTACTGGAACACCGTCATCAGCAACACTTACACTTTTAATCCGAAGTGGCTGGGCGGGTTCGTGTTCGATGCCAGCGAACTTCATCTTACGCAGACTCGCAACTCGACTCTGGGTTTCGCGCTGGCATTTCCGTTTAGCGCCACATCGTTGACTGTCTCCGGCTTCGAGACTTTCGGCGACAATCAGTTCGCCACGCCGATCACGCTCTTCCCGAACCTGCGCAACCAGGAGAAATATCAGTTTCGTTATGACGTGAGTCATGCCACCGGCGACCACGCCTTCGAATTCGGCATCAACTTCATTCACGAACCGGTGCTCAGCGGATCATTCCCCGGAAATCAGGAAGCGCTCTACACATTTCCTAACGATCCCAGTTTTTATCTGAACCATCCGGCGCAGTTCGCCGCCGACTACGCCGCGGGAGCGTCCACCACTCCCGCCAGCGACGGCAGTTTTTCGCAAAGCGTGCAACGGCTCGCGTTCTACGCCCAGGATTCCTGGCGCGCCGGCCGCCACCTTACCGTGAATTACGGGCTTCGCTGGCAAACGACGTATGGCCTCTTTACAGGTTCGGGGCGCAGCCAGGCCGAGAATGCTACCTTCGTCACTTTGCAGGCCCTGCAGATTCCGGTGACTGTTCCGCATGACGACCGCAGTCAATTCGGACCCCGCGTCGGGGTCGCTTACTCGCCCGGCAAGAAGGGCAATACCGTGTTGCGCGCGGGTTTTGGCATGTTCTACAACGATCTGGCGCAGAATGGATGGGCGACGGCTTTTCAGGGCGTCAACTCAACCAACGCCGTCGCTCCCGGATCGTGCAGCATCGCCGGTGGCACTCCGCCCTCAACCGCGGGCCCGGGCTGCATTCCCGGCGACGCTTTCGGCGGCGCTGGAAATCTGATCGACGGCCACTATCAGACTCCCTACGCGATCCACGTCACCGGCGGCGTTCAACATGCCTTCAACGAGCCCTGGACTTTAAGCGCGGACTACACTCACGAACAAGGCAATCACGGCTATCGCGGCTACACTTTCACCGGCGGCACCAATCTTTTTACGCCGCTGGTTCCGGCCTCGGATCCGAACTATGCGAGCGATCAGGCCGCCGTAGTCCCCGACCTGAATCTTTTCAAGTCCGACAATCGCTCCAGCTACAACGCGCTCATGGTGCATTTGCAGGGCAACGTCAACCGCCGCTTCAACCTGACGGCGAACTACACACTTTCGAAAGCGCAGACCTGGGGATGCCTGCTCGGCGAACTCTTTGACTATGTGAACGGCGTTTGCGATCCGCTGCGTCCCTTTGGACCCGGCGACTACGGCCCCTCCGGCGAGGACGTCACCCATCGCTTCGTGCTCGCCGGAACCGTATACGTGCCCGGCGGCTTCGAACTCTCGACCATCACGCAAGGCGAAAGCGGACGCCCCTTCACGCTCACAACTCCAGTAGAAACCCGGGCCGTAGTCAATGGCGTCGAAACCACGCTGGACCAGTTCCGCGGCACTCCGTTCATTCAGGCAGATCTTCGCGTCAGCCGGCCTTTCAAATTTGCGGATCGCTGGTCAATCGTTCCCTTCGCCGAATTTTTCAACCTTTTCAATCGCAACAATCCCGGTGCGAACTATGTGACTGACATCTCGGCGCTGCCGAATCCGGTGAACAATCTGGCGAACGCCACCGCCATTTGCCAGAACCCTCCGGCGTGCACGACCTTCGCGCCGATCTCCGGCTTCAAACAGCTGCTGGTACCCTCAGGAGCCCTGGGAGATTTCTTTGGACCCGGCTCTACCGTGGGCACTCCTTTCGCAGCACAGATCGGCGTGAGGGTGAGTTTTTAGAGGTCGCCACGGAGGCAAATCTAAAAATCCCCTCAGCGAGCGTAATGGTGATTTTTTCGCCACCCGCCGGGGCGATACAGCGTAAAACGCGAAATCCGGTTTTGCTCGACTTTCTTTCCGCTGAACAATTTGCGTCGCAAAACTTCAGCCATAAGCGTTGTGCTGCCTGCAGGGCTTTTTGCTCGCTTGCGGACAATACCTCTCCGATGCGGATGTAAATCTTATTGAGCTGTTCGTCCGCCGTCTTAGAGTCTTAGCAGCTGAGATGAAATACGCTTTGTCTCGGCGTCGCAAGCCGGACCTCGGCGGCGCATCAGTTGCATCCATGTGTTGTGCGCCTGCGCGGTTGGTAAGAAAAAAGGCAGGTTGCTGAGAATAGCAAACGGAGATGCGCTGCAGGGCGTTGGATTGCATGCACCATGGCACGGGAAGCCGTTCACGCAGGCCAAGATGGTCCGTTTACCGTGATCGCCAACGATTCGTCTCGTAAGAGTCAGTTGCTCTCGGGTCCGCAACCATAGACTCCTCCCGTCTCCAGATCGACAACCCAGGCGCTCCAAGCGCCAATACGCTAAGAGTCGTCGCTTCGGAACTAAGCTCGGAACTAGGCGTGCTTGCAGGTGCAGATGATTCGGCCTCCTCTGGTCCCGTGGTCGCGCCTGCGATGATTGGTTTGCCGGGGATGGTTTCGTAGGCGTAGCCGGTGAGAGTCGCGGTAACCATGAATCGTTGAGTACTTACCGTTAGTCGTGCCCAGCCGTAGTGGGTCTGGCCTGCAATGACAAATTTCAGGCCGAGATAGCGGGTCACGTTAAGCCAAGAACCGGAGTGACTACTAACAATGTCACTTGCCACCATGCGTTCCCCACCGGGGAAGTCCAGCTGGAACGCTCCTTTTGGCCCTATGCTATCGCCCTTCCGTAGTGCGGCCGCACAAAAAATTTCAGTCCCGCAACCCGGTGCGTGTGCTGCTGCCCAGACCTCGTTCGCATCCCTGCCCGGCAGGATCTGCAGGTACCCTGCGGAATTTCCACTGAACGTATTGAAAACGTTCTTCAGCTCAAAATCGGCAGTCCCATCCTGATTGAGATCGAGCCGGTAAGTTTGGTTGGCATTGATCACGTGATGCGCTGGCGTGTAAACGATCTCGGCCTCTACAGGCTGCGTTAGCGCCAACACGCCAACCCCCGCCGCACTTGCGGCAAGAGCATACGTGTTAAGTTTTCGGGTGGTTGAATCGGGAAGGTTGGTGACTTTGCGGCGCCGGGAAGAGTGCATAAAATCCTTTCGCAGGCGCTCCATTATCCGTCTGCTTGGTCCGAGCGTCAACCACGATTCTCAACTGCTGAGATGAGGCGATTACACTTAAAAGCCTCGTCGCCGGGCCAATGAGTGTAATGGCGATGTTTCACCAACTCCAGGTGCTTCAACCCGGAAAGCGGGAAGCCTTTCGAGTACGGAGACTTGGAAAAACCCGTCGGAGCAACGATTGTCTCTGGCGCTGGTGCGAAGGGGGACGCAACATTATTTGTAAGTGGCGTTTGTGCGAGCCAGTTCGTCGCGGTGTGCACCGAAGTCCACCATCGAGTGTAAAATAACCGGGAAGAGCAGACATGAATGATGCAATCGTTGTCTCAACGGACTTTGATTTTGAAATCGGTTCATGGCGGGTGAAGCATCGGCGCCTAAAGGAACGCCTGTCGAATTGCGAAGAGTGGGAGGAGTTTGACGGAACAGCGAATATGCGAACCCTGTTGGGTGGCAATGGCAATGTCGAGGACAATGTCTTGGAGTTTCCCAGCCGAACCTATCGAGCAATTGCGCTGCGTTCTTATGACCCCGCCTGCAAGTCATGGGCGATCTGGTGGTTGTCCTCAGGTGACCCGCATGCGCTGGACGCGCCTGTGATCGGGCGGTTTGAGAACGGCGTAGGATCTTTTTACGCAAATGATGTGCTCCGCGAAACACCTATTCGGGTTCGGTTCCTTTGGTTGCGAACAGATACGAAGACCCCGAGGTGGGAACAGGCCATGTCCAAAGACGGCGGCATCAGTTGGGAAACAAATTGGACGATGGACTTTGAACAAGCTTAAGGTTGTAGAAGAATTTTATATCGCGATCCTCCTCGGTCCGCGGATAGCTCCAGCTTGCAATGGCGGCTTTTCGCGCAAACCAGATAATCCATAAGAAATTCGTCAACTTCCGCTTCCGGCCACATCAGATGACGAGCGAACACGCGAGATCGTGGACACAACGCAAAATCCCGCATACAAGCAAAGAGCGCAGAGCGCGTAAATCAACCAGTGCCAAAGTGTTGAAGTCTGGTGACAGATAGACCAGAGCGCGTATGGTGGGTCAAGATTCATCAGTGCCGCCTCGATGATTAGCAGAGATGAATAATTATTGCGCTGCCACGGGGAATCGAAAAGTGACTGCTGTAATCAGGCGATTACGCTCAGTGACTCTTAGCGAGCTAAGCAGCTTGAAATACGCGTGAGGCTTTAGGAGATTTTCTTCGGGCCGGGCACCACCTGGGCATCCCCTTCGCGGCGCAGATCGGAGTGAGGGTGAATTTCTAGAACTCGCCCACGTATGTAAATCTAAAGACCACGTCAATGATTGAACCGGCGATCTGTCGCCAGCCATGGGCGGCCATCTACCCATTCTCAACGAAAGAATTCATTCGGCGGCTAGTCGCGGGAGCGTGACAATTTTGCGTCAACGAACGCAAGCGTGGAGATCAGCGCATCTAATCGCTAACTTGCTATTCCTCGTAGACAAGCGGAGGCCCGCTAACCTTATGGGCCTGAAGGGCAACCGATACCTCGACGCGGTCGCCGATCTTGACGAACGGAATTCCTTTGTTCATCCCGTAGTCCTTACGGTCGAAGGCCATTGTGCCTTTAATGCGGCCCTCGCCTGTGCCCTTGCCGGTAAGCGTGAGGTTCAGGGTCTCGGGCTTGGAGACACCTCGAATAGTAAAAGTCCCCTGCACTTCAAAGGTGTTGGGACTGGTCTGCACAATCTGGGTAGAATGAAATGTGATGTAGGGATCTTCGCTGGCGTTGAAGAAGTCTTTACCCTTTAATTTGTTGTCTTTCATGCCGCTTCCGGTATCGACGGAGTCAGCATAAATTTTGATGTCGAGTACACCTGAAGTGACGTCCGTGGAGGGAAAGGTCAGCGTTGCCTCCCACTTGTTAAACTTGCCGTCGATGGCCACGGAAGCCTTTACGAAAAACTTAACGTCGCTTTCTTCAGGGGTGATGGTGAAAACCGGACCTTGTGCCTGGGATAATGACGGTAATATTGCCGACGCAAAAAGGCAGAAGACTATCAATCGCATGGAATCTCTCCTAGAAGGTAAGCGGTACGGCGATCTAGAGTGCGTCTAGGCTATCACTTCCGGCCATCGGATACCGGTTAGTCGAAATCGATTTTTTCGAAACCCAAACCCTGCAGAAGACTAGTGATCGTCGAGGTTGCATTCTGCTGCGCGGTGCGCAAAATTCCATCCGCTAGGGCGGCTTCTTGCAACTCTCGTTCCGCCTCCTGCCTCACTTGGGTTTCGAGATTCGGATCCGTCGGTACCAGTAGCCCGGTTTGCCTGGAGTAGACGCGTGTCTTCGCGCTGTCTAGACGGGTGGTGAACACCTGCGCCGCGGGAAGATGCAAGCGAATATTCTTGCTCTCTACTCTGACATCGCCCGGCTTCAGACTCGAAAAATCGATCCCGGCGACGACTTCCCCGTGCACCATCATTAACAGCCGATCTCCGGCCAGAAAATCCGGCAGGATCGCGTTTTCTTTGGCGCCCGTGACCAGCTTGTCCATGGTGTAGACCACGGTTTCGAGCCGCTGCAGGCGCTGAATACGTTCGACCACGGTGGGCTGGCTGACATCGATATGAAGAGTTCTGCCAGTCATTGCCGACCACATATGGCTCAGCAAAGATCGTCCGGAATCCCTCGCCAACATCAAAGACGCAATGGCGCCAATCGACAGTGCGCCTAGCAGCACTCCCAAGATAACGGCGGCAAAGACGGTGGCCTTCGAGGATCGAGTAGGAAGTGGAGGACCAACGGCAGGATCGCGAGGCATTATCTAAGGTTATCACTGCAGCGAGGGATGGTTCGGAGGAAGGAGAAACAACTACCGCACCAGCCACTCCGTCGCGGCATGCAGGCGCACCAGCAACTCGCTGTATGAGACAGCCAGAGTAGCCGCGACCGCGATACTGGCGAACAACGCATAGGGCAAAGAAAGTTGTTTGCCCGGGGCATGCTGGCGCTCCGGCCATGCAATCAGGCGTTCCACGCGCGCATTCACGGACTCCGCCGAGCTGTGAACCAGCGCGGTGGTGAGTTCCGCAGGCGGCCGAAGTGGCGCCAGCCGTGACAACTTGATTACCGCTGCCGCCAGATCGAGAGCTTCCGCGGCACTGGAAACGGCAGCGTCGTCGGCAGCCATTTCACTGGCTTCGCGCCAGACGTTCTCCAGTTCCGCCATGCCCGGAAAGGTCAGCATACGTAGAAGCAGTTTGCGCAAGTTATCGCAACGGCGCACATGCACCGCTTCATGGCGAAGCGCCGAACGCAATTCTTTCTCGCTGAGCACAAACTCGGCCGCAGCCGACAACCACACGCTGGGACGCAGAATGCCGGCTGCAGTCAGGGGAGGCGCGTCTGCCGACGCCCGCAGCACCGAAACCGAGATTCGAGAGTCAATCGGAGACGAGTCGATTGGAAAGGAATCCATCGCAGCGGAATCGGCCGCGCTCGCCTCGCGGGACCACCGCGCAATTGTTCGCGAAGCCGTCGCCCAAGATGCACCGGCCTTCCCAATCCCCGCGGCCAGCACAGCCACGCCGCAGAAACCGAGCAGCCAAGCCACAAATCCTACGGGTTCGTTACCGGCGCGCGGCTCGAGCAACAAAAAGGAAGGCACGGCAAAGAACAGAGTGACTGCCGAGGCAACCACAAAGGGAGCGAGGCGCAGAGCGAAGAGAATATCCGCAGTGCGCAGCGCTTGGCGGCGCTCAGCATAACGCTCAACACGAGACCATATGCAGCGCCACACGCAGCAGACCGTCGCTGACAGAGCGACGTATAAGATTATGAAAATCGAGAAAGAGGTGGCGACTCCGCGCACGGCGAACATTATTTTTTCGCCTCCGGATCGGGGCCGTGTTGAGCGGCTTCGCGTTGAATTAATTCGCGACGCTTGCGCGCCACCAGTTTGTGCAGATCGTCGAGCAACTGGGCGTCGCGCTCCCCCAGAATTTCCACGAGAAAAGAAAGCGGCAACGACGATGCCGGACTGGCATCCAGCAACTGGCGGAAAGCATGTGCGGCCACTTGACGCTGGAGTTCATCGCGGGTGAAGCGCGGAGCATAGCGGAAGGCCCTGCCTTCGGAGGAGCGCAGCAAGATGTTTTTCTTGTAAAGGCGGTCCAGAGTAGTCATGATCGTGGTGTAGGCCAGATCGTTATAACCGTGATCTAGTAGCTCACGCACGGTCGCAGTGCCGCGCGCCCACAAGGCCTCAAGCAGACGCTGCTCGAGTGGGCCAAGGCCACGCTCCGCATTTCGAAAAGGATGGAAGAATCGCCGCATACGATCCGATCAGAAGGTGGATTCTACCTTGAGTTGACCGTCTTTGCTATCAATCTTGCGAGGTGCTAGCGTCGTAAATTGCCGGGCGCCACGCCCGACGCGCCGAGGGCGAAGACGACCCCTCGGCAAAGCTCGGGGCGGGCTCTCGGGACAGCCGGCAAGGATGCCGGCGTTACTCATCAAGCGGCTCTACTGTTCAGGCGGCGCCGCACTTGCGGCTTTCCGTGACATCCTCGATTGCCAGCAAGATAAAGGGATGGCCTTTCTGCAATTCCACCCGTCGGGCGTTTAATATGAGGTCGCGCTCCCCCAGTTGCGGAACCTGCTGCTTTATTTCGAAATCGTCTACTCGCGAATTGCGCGGGACAATCTCCTCCAGCAATTTACGCAACTGCGGGACGTTCCACTGACCTTTGCCTACGTCGTAGATCAACTGATTTTCGGTCTCATTCGCCGCCACGCCAAATACCCGATAGAAAGCGGGATTGGCCACCGTGATGCGCAGGTTTCCATCCAGCACCAGGGTCGGCACCCTGGCGTTCTCGACCACCGCATCCGCATATTCGCGAGTCCGGTCGACCGCGCGCTTGAGAGCGTCCACATTCTGCAGGCTGATAACCGCCCCCTCAATCTTGTGGTCCCAAGTTTCGTAAGGCCGCACGTGCAGCACGTGCCAGACTCCTTCTTTGGTACGAACTTCTCGCTGCTGCGGGAGTTCGCGTTCGATGACGTCGTGGACAATGGGCTCCAGATCCTGTAAATCGAGATTCGGCCTGATCTGTCCCAGCCGCCGGCCAACATCGTTAGGCATCAGATTCAGAATCTTGTGCGCCGGGGGGCTGAAGCGGCGAATGCGCAAGTCGTTGCTCACCATCACCACAGGAATATCCACCTGCCCCAGCAGGTTGAGCAAATCGTTATTCGCCGAACTCAACTCGGCGTTGCGGTTCTGCATCTCCTCATTCAGGGTAGTGAGTTCCTCGTTGGTGGATTGCAGCTCTTCCTTCGCCGTCTCCATCTCTTCATTCGTGCTTTGCAGTTCTTCGTTGGCCGACAATACCTCCTCGTTCACCGACTTGAACTCTTCCATGGTATTTTCATGGTCTTCGATGAGGGTTCTCAGTTGCTGCTTCAACTGCGCGATCTCGCGCTTCAGTGACTCGTTCTCGCGCGCCGTGACCGGGTCTGGCTTCTTCCCTTTTGCGCCGGCCTTGCCCAGGGTCGCCCGCACCGGAATATTCTCCTGGAACACGACCACGTAGTAGCTTTCCTGGGAGGCGGTGCCGAGGAGGGGAAGCACTTCCAGGTTCACTTCGCGAGGTCCGCTGTCGGAACGAATCTGCACCCCTTCTTTCCGGACCGGCGCCCTGTTTTTTTTGGCGGCGCTCAGAGCTGCGCGTAAATCCACCAACAAGCCTTCGCGCGCCATCTTCGACAGGTTGAAGTTGGGGTGCCCGGCCGCGGGTTCCAGATAGGCTCCGGTCTTGCCCTGAAATTGCACGATATCCATCTGGTCGTTGACCACGATGCTGGCCGGCACATAGCGATTGATCAGCAATAGCTCCACTTCATTCTCTACGGTGAAAGGAGGCGGCAGGTGCCTTCCCACCTTGGCGTCCTCGAGTCTGCGCGGAGAATAATCGGAGCCTGCAAAATAGGTTGCCAGGCGCGCCGTGGTCTGTCGCTTCTGATAAATTTTGTCCTTTTTTTCGACCAGGGCGAAGTGATCGCCAAAGCCTCCCAGGCCTTCCGCTTCGCCCAGCACCAGATAGCCGCCGGGCTTCAGGGAGTAGTGCAGGGTCGGGATCACCCGCCTCTGCAAGATCGGACCCAGATAAATGAGGACGTTGCGGCAGCTAACCAGATCGAGATTCGAGAAGGGAGGATCCTTGACCAGGTTCTGCCGGGCAAAGATGCACATGTCGCGCACCGACTTGTTGACCTGGTAGCCGCCATCCTGGCGCACGAAAAAGCGCTTAAGGCGCTCCGGCGAGATCTCAGCCACCGCCGCTTCGGTGTAAATGCCGGTGCGGGCGCGTTCGAGGGCGCCCTCGCTGATATCGGTGGCAAAAATCTGGATGCTGGTTGCCGCCTGGGAAATGTTCCGGGTATGGGACCAGAGATATTCCAGCAGGGTGATGGCGATGGAGTAAGCCTCTTCGCCCGTGGAACATCCCGGCACCCAGACGCGGATGGGATTATCTGGCTTGCGGCCTTCGAAGACACGGGGATAGACATGCTTGCGCAGAGCCGTAAAGGCCTCGGGCTCGCGGAAAAAGCCGGTAACGTGGATCAGCAGATCGCGATAAAGCTCGTCTAATTCCTCCGGCTTCTTGCCGATGTAGCGGATGTAATCCCGCAGCTTTTCGATCTTGTGAACGACCATACGCCGCTTGATGCGCCGCTGCAGCGTGGTGTGCTTGTAGTTGGTGAAGTCCACGCTGGTCGCTTCCCGCAGCAGGGCAAAAAGTGCATCCAGATCGGCCCCGACCATGCCCTTGAATTCATTGTTAGCCGATAGAACCCGGGCCACATAAGGATGCTGGCTAATGCCGCCCAACTCGCGCGCAATATTTCTGGGATTGAGGATGAAATCGATGCTGCCGGAGTTGATGGCGCTGCGGGGCATGCTGTCATACTTCGCCGACTCTTCATCCTGGGCGAAGGTAAGGCCGCCAGCGGCCTTGATAGCGCGGCAGCCTTCGGTGCCATCCGACGCGGTGCCCGACAAGACGACGCCAATGCCGCGCTGGCCGGCCTCTGCCGCCAGCGCGCGGAAAAAATGGTCGATGGGCATGTGCTGCCCGTGCACCAGTACGCGCTCGGTCAAGTGCAGCACGCCGCCCTTGATGCTCATGTTGGTGTTGGCCGGAATCACGTACACGTGATCCGGTTGCACCACCGTGCCCTGCGCCACTTCCGTCACTGGAATCTTAGTGGTGCGGGCGAGAATCTCCCTCAGTCCGCTCTCATGCTTAGGATCGAGATGCTGCACCAACACGTAGGCCATGCCGCTTTTTTCGGGCAGATGATGGAGCAATTCGGAGAAGGCTTCCAGGCCGCCCGCTGAGGCCCCGATGGCCACTATGGGGAACGATCCGGGGAAGCGCTTAAGATTTCCGCCGGTTGCAAGTTTGCGGCTTGATTTGCCTGGCTTTCGCGCCGAACTCTTCATGAAGCTCCTCCAGCTACAACGACTTCAGGAGCATAAGTCGCGGTAAATGAGCGCTGAGAACCTGCGGGTCCATACTCATCCATCAGCCGCGCGAGCGCGACCGCGCACGAGTCGGCAGTTGTTGCGGATTCTAGACCCGGCGGGTGTACTGGTCAACGAAATCAAATGAAGGAAAACTCAGGTTGTCAATTCTCGTTCCAAAACGGGAAAACCGCACGCAGCACTATTGCATTCCCTCCTCTAGCCGATAGGACAACTGAGAGACATTCTTGGCCCCCGGTAGTACTACCAGCACGAACTCAACGCTTCCCATTCGGCTTGCCGGCGATTCGAGGTATTAAGAATGAAATGGACTATCAAGCGACGATTGTTTGGATTGTCAGTGACCGGAGTCATCTTCCTTGCCTGCGTGAGCGCCGCCGGCTACTGGGGTATAACCGCGGTCCAGAAGACGACCACTCAGGTCGCCGCCATCGGGATGGCAATCCGCAATCACATCGAAGCCGGCATGTACAACGACATGAGCCGGGAGGATGTCTATGCCATCTGCACGAAAAAGGGCCAGGATCAGAGGGACGCCATTGCCAACTGGACGGCACACTCCAAATTGGTGCTCGAACGCGCCACTGCCGCCCGTGCGGCGGCGATGGCGCCCACTCTTCAGGCCACTCTGGACGGAGAATTGCGCCTGGTAAGTGATTATCAAAGTGCGGGCGATTCGCTCTCTGCAACCATCGTGAAGGACCCTTCCGCGGCGGTAGCCTTAGCCGGAAAAACCCTCGAACTCTACACCGGTTTGCAGCAAAAGATGCAAGCGAGCGCCGATCAACTCGAAAGCAGCGCGAAAGAAGCCGAGTTAAGTTCGGGCAAGAAAGGCGCTCGCGCCACCCGCGCCATGTTCACCATCTTTGGCTTTTCGTTCATGTTCCTCCTCGCAGGCGGTTGGGCTTTGACGCGGACCATCACCCAATCCCTTGATCGCATAACTCACATGATTCGAGACATCGCGCAGGGCGAAGGGGACGTGACCAAGCGCCTGGAGGTTTCCGGGACGTTCGGCGACGACGAACTGGGAGAAGTCAGCCGTCTGTTCAATCTATTCATGGATAAACTCCAGGAACTGCTGCGCGGAGTGGCCGCTCATACTCAAAAGCTGGCGAAAGCCAGTCAACAAGTGCTGGAAGCCAGCCAGCAAATCACTACCAACTCCGGGGAGACTGCGGTGCAGGCGAATGCCGTCTCACGTTCCACTCATCAAGTGAGCCAGAATGTGCAGAGCCTTTCGACCGGCGCCGGGGAGATGACTTCGACCATTCAGAGCATCGCGGCGAATGCCAACGACGCCGCCAGAGTGGCTTCCACCGCGGTGAGAACTGCCCAGGCGGCCAATACCACCGTTGCGAAATTAGGCCAGTCCAGCGCCGAGATCGGCGTCGTCATCAAGGTCATCACTTCCATTGCGCAGAAAACCAACTTGCTCGCCCTGAACGCCACCATCGAAGCCGCCCGCGCCGGCGAAGCTGGCAAAGGCTTCGCCGTAGTGGCTAACGAAGTCAAAGAACTGGCCAAACAAACTGCCAAGGCTACCGAAGACATCAGCCACAAAATTAGCGCGATTCAAGAGGACACTCAGGACGCCGTTAAAGCGATTGGCACCATCAGCGGCGTCATTAATCAGATCAACGATATTTCGGCGACCATCGCCGCCGCGGTCGAAGAACAGAGCGCGACCACCAACGAGATGACGCGTAACGCCAGCGAAGCGGCCAACGGAGCCAGCAACATCTCAGAAAACATCGGGGGTGTAGCCCAGGCCGCCGATGGCACTTCGGCCAAGGCGCAGGAGTCGCAAAGAGCGGCCCAGGAGTTATCCAACATTGCGACCGAATTAAGCCAGTTGATGGTGCAATTCAAAATCGAGCGCCGCGAAAAGCGTATCGAGGTCGCGTTAACCGTCCGGCTTATCGCGACTGACCCGCCCATCGACCAGAATGTGGCCACCATCAACATCAGCGGGCGCGGAGCATTGCTGAAGGGCATGCGGGGACAGCTTCAGGTGGGGGACAAAGTCTCCCTCGTTCGCGGCAACCGGCAGGAAGAATTTCTGGTGGCGTGGGCAGGGGAGGCAAATACCGTCGACGCCGGTGAGATCGGGCTCACCGCCATCAACCCCGAAAATTTATTCTGGGATGACGTGTTGCGGTCGCAGTCCGAAAAAGCCAACGATAGCGAGATTGTTTCAAAGCCCAAGACAAGGGGGCACGCAGCAGGACGTTGATCGAGCGGGCGAAACAAATCTGGGGTGGGAAACGGGAATCGAACCCGCAACCGTCGGAGCCACAGTCCGGTGCTCTGCCAGTTGAGCTATTCCCACCACCATGCTGATTATAGCAACCGATCTTCGGGGTTGTCTTTCTTAGTACGCGTCTGTACGCAGAGTGACTCTGCGGCCGTCCCAAATCCGATTTTTCCACTATAAGATCTCGCTCTCGTGTGACGAACAACCATGACTCCGGCGCGTCCCGAACCTAGTGTGGAAGGTTCAGGAGATTCGGATGATCGAGAGGACTGTCGCACTCCTCTTGCTTTTAGCGCCGTGGACAGTGGCCCACGCTTCCCTCACCGAAATTGGCAAGGATTTCCTCAACGAAACATCGCTCCTGCCGGCCACGGCTGTCATCACCGCGCCGACGGTAAACGCGAGCTATTTGATCTGCGTGGCGGTCGGCGATGTGCAGAGCAGCGTCCCCAACGCCATCCTGCGCTGGACCGACGAGAATGGCCAACTCCGCAGCTTCACCTACCCGGCAGTCAATGGACTGCCCAATGGCTGCAATCTGATCCGCAACCAGGCCAACACTGCAGCCACTCTCGAAACGGATGGAACATATTCCGGTTTCTACAATCTCTTTGCTTTCGGATTCGGCTTCTGGCCAACAGGAACTCAGGCCCAGGGCGGAGTCAAGGAGCCACTCAATTACTCCATCATCGGCTCCAATGGCGGCTACGAATTCTCCTTCCCCGGCTACCCTTGGCTGTTCTCCGTTGTAGCTTCCAGCAGCTGCAAATGGCAGTTATCGGCTGGTTGGGCAGGCATGATCGCTGGCGCAGGTTCACAGATTTCGACTGGATATGGTGGCGGCAACGGGTCGTTCACCACTCTGACCGCGGGCTGCAGCTACAGTCTTCGAGCGGTGCAGTTTGGCAGTCCGGCGCTGGGTGCGGGACCTCTCACCGACTACGAATATAACCTCCTGGACTGGACCAATGCCACCGATCCCAAGCTGAAAACCGTCTTCGTTGCGGGCAGCCTCGGAGCGAATATTCTGCTGGCTACGAATATTGCGGAACGCCCGACGAACGATCTCGTGAGCGAAGGCTTGTTGGTTTCTTGGAACAACGAGACTTCGGTACCTTGCGCGGCGTCGATTGTGGGAGGGCCGTCGGGGGTGCCCGCGAGCTGTGTTTCGCCCGTTTACATCGAAGCCGGAGGTTCCCTACAGTTCCTGACTTATAACCAGCCCGGGCAGAAGTGGGGAACTTCGCCCACCTATAGCAGCGAGGTGGACGTCATCCAGTTCTGAAAAGCGGTGCCGCGTGAAGACCGGAGAAGAGCGGACGCCTCATTACTGATCCGCCATTAGCTCACCGGAGTTTTGTCGACTGAAAAAGGACGGGAGTTTCGGGAGTGGCTGAAAGTAAATTAAGTCACTAACGAAGTTTATCCTACACGCCCGTTCGGTCGAGATTAGATGAGCTAGGGTTTGAGCTCGAACACTACCCCGGAGTTGTCCGCGCCGCCGCCGAGAGCAGCCCCGTATAAGTTTCCCGCCGGACCGACAAGCAAACTTGCCTGGGGCAGATACCCGTCCCCGTCGCTATCGCTGAAGTCATGCAGAACTTTTTCGGACCAACTGCCGTCCTTCGGCGCCAACTCAAAAACAGTGCCACAACCGTTAAGGCAAGTCCCGCCACTGCCGCCGTACTGCGTGATGCCGTAAAGATTACCGGAGGCGTTCAAAACCAGGCCCGCATAGGGTTGCCACCCGTCCACCGCGTTGTTCGCAAAGGTGTGCAG
This sequence comes from uncultured Acidobacteriaceae bacterium, assembly GCA_963789875.1. Taxonomy (GTDB): domain Bacteria; phylum Acidobacteriota; class Terriglobia; order Terriglobales; family Acidobacteriaceae; genus Sulfotelmatobacter. Next base: position 80,923 of record CAWBMI010000007.1, read on the forward strand.
AATTCTCTCGCCCCAATTCCCATCGCTCTTGAGACTCAACTCGAATACCGCCCCGCAGCCATTGTCGCCGCAAGTCGTCGAACTCCCCCCAACGGAAAGCACGCCGTAGAGATTGCCGGCAGAGTCGGCCACCAGGCCACCGACAGGTTCTTGACCGTCCGTACTGACGTTACCGAACGAGTGCAGGATTTTTTTCTTCCAGACTCCAGGCTGAGTTTGCACTAACTCGAACGCCGATCCGTTGCCGGTGCCTATTCCGCCAAAAAATGTGAGGCCGTAGAGGTTTCCAGAAGCATCCAGGATCAGGCTACCGTTGGGCCCATACCCCTGCAAGCTGTGGAAGTTATAAATCACATTTTCGGTCCAGCCTCCGCCCGCCACCGGCGACAACTCGAACACAGTCCCGCAGGTCGGGCAATTGCCAGTGCCTCCGGATAGAGTCGTGCCATAAAGATTGCCGGAAGTATCGAAAACCAGGCTGCCGCTCGGCTTGGCACCATCGAAGGCGTAGCCGAATACATGCAGCACCGTCTCCCTCCACTTGCCTCCAGCGTTAGGGGACAACTTGTACACGATGCCGCTAAGGTAATAACTTCCCATCCCAGTCACACCGTAGAGATTGCCGGCGTCATCGAAGACCAGGCCGCCGGACGGAAAGGAGCCGTCAGTGCTCGTGCCGCCGAAGGAGTGGAGTACGGTCTCGGTCCATCCTCCGCCCGCTTTCGGTGACAACTCGAACGCCGTACCGCCGTTGTACGCACCGCCGGCCCAGGTTGTTCCGTAGAGATTGCCTGCAGCATCGGCGATCAGGCCGGCATAAGGTGCAAATCCGTCGATGTCATTGGCTTGGAAGTTGTGCAGCACCTTGTCGTCCTCGGCGGCGGCGTTCTTACCGGCCATAAACGCGGCCAAGGTGAGAATCGCGAGAACAAACATCGATACAATAGAACTCCTCTTGCTCAGCATGGAGCACTCCTTCTCCAAATGATTTGACCCTGGGAGAAAATCGCGCTGCGGAATGCGCGACTCACCAACGGGAAAGCGCCTACTCAGAGCTTGGATCTCCGAGTAACCGAAATTTACCGCGAGACACTGCAGCGGTCAAGACAAATTCAGAGAATTCCAAAATGACGCGGGCATCAGCGTGAAGATATCTGCTAACTGCGCAAGATCTTTCCTCCGGTGCGGATTTGAGAGCGATCTACTCGCCTGAGAAGCGGTACCAGACGGCCCCGAGCGCGTCTCTTAGGTCGGAGAAGGAGAGGCAGAACAGCGCGAATGAAACGCTATCAAGCGCTCCACTAATAAAAAGAGAAAGACGGGACGATGGCGTGGAAGTCTCGGGCTGCGGCGCGGACGTGCAAGTTTCGTCGTTCACAAGTTCCTAAGTCACAGTCCAGTCGACCGCAAATCGCAGCGTCGTCTTCGTGAAAGATTACCCGGCGAAAGATTACCCGCGTCCCACGCCCACGTACTCAAATCCCATAGCCCGCAGCCGCGAAGCATCCAGCAAGTTCTTGGTATCTACAATGATCGGCGTCTTGAGCAAATGCTTGATTCGGTCAAAATCGAGGGCGCGGAATTCCGGCCAGCCCGTGCCCACAACCAGCGCGTCCATGCCTTCGGCGGCGGTGTAAGCCGACTCGCAATAGCGCACCGAACCGTTCAGCCGCACCTTGGCATCCGCGAGCGCCACCGGATCATAGGCCCGGACACGCGCGCCTTTCGCCACCAGAGTCTCCGCCAAACGCATTGCCGACGATCCCGCCACCGAATTCGTATTCGGCTTAAAAGCCAGCCCGAGAATTCCTACGTCTTTGTTCTCCACCGAATTCAGCACGAGCGCAATTTTGTCGAGGAGGCGATCGGCAAGCGTATGATTCACATCGCGAGCGGCACCCAGCACTTTCAAAGAGACCCCATTCGACTGCGCCAACTCCGCCAGGGAATCCATGTCGGATTCCGCAAACACGCCACCCATACCTGCTCCTGGCTGCAGGCAGCGGGGAGCGATTTTCTTATCCAGTCCGAGAGCCAGCGCCAGATTCACCGCGTCGGCGCCTACGCGCTCGCACAACGTTGCAACCTCGTTGATGAAAGAAATCTTGGTCGCGACGAATGCAGTGGCCGCTTCCCGCACCAGTTCGGCGGTAGCCTGGTTGGTCACAATCACCGGGACTCCGCGCATCACCAGCGGATGAAAGATCTGTTTGAGAATCTGCACCGCGTCGTTGGAAGTCGATCCCAGAATCAGCCGGTCCGGCCAGTTGAAATCTTCCACGGCACACCCATCGGTAAAAAACATGGGCTGCGAAACGATGGTTCCCTGCAAGCCCGCGTCCTTCAAATTTTTCTCGATCGCCGAAGCTGTGCCCACCGACACCGGAGTAACAATCGTCAAGATCGGAGGCTTCGGCGACAGCTTGGCGATGCGCATTGCCACATCGGCCAGGTTGTCCGGAGTATCTTCGGCCAAAAAAATTACTTGCGTCTTGCGCGCAAAAGACTCGATGTCAGTGGAATACGCCAGGCGTCCCGCCCGTACGTTGCGCCGGATGATCTCTTTCAGGTTCTTCTCGTGGAAAGGAATATTGCCCTGCGCCATCTCAACCATGCGGGTTCGGTCAGGATGACAGCACGAAACTGGCGTTCCAAAATCCGCCAAGCACGCCGAAATCACCGTCCCCAAGTAACCCGAACCGTAGACCCCGATCTGCATGCTGCATTCCTCCGGCTGAAATGGGCCGGGCTGAAGTGGCTACCGGCGCGGGATTCAGCACATTTCCCTGTCTTTGGTTTACAGTGCGCTCCATCGCTCCGCAATGCACGGGAGGGAAATGTACCAGGGGCCATGTACGCCGGGAAGGGGTAACGTAACCGGGCAGGTAATCGGAAGAAAGTTACGGCGAAACCAGGCTGCCGCCGAGCGGAACCGGAGCCAGATCGACCCAGCAATTGGGCGCATCCTCACGCACAAACGTGAGCCGGTCGAGCAGGATTCGCCGAGTGCCAGTGTAGGCGCGCCAGCGTTCGCGGGCAATTTCCAAAGCCTTTTCTGCCGCTGTTTCGGTTGGCATTTTGCCAATGGTGAGATGGGGAACGTAAGGCCACTCTTCGCAAAAAGAGAGCGTCTGGGTGTTCAACTGATCATGCAACTGCTGCAACCGTGACGCGCCTTGTCCCACGCGGATGTAAACCGTGGCCGTAGTCGGAACGAACGATTCCATGTCGTCGAGAGTAACTTCAAAGGGCTCGGTTCGACCGCAAATTTCAGCCAGCACCTGCAGCGCAGACTGTTCCGCCCCCTGCAGAGGGCGCGGTGGCAACAATGTGAGATGGGCTGCCAGGTAAGGCAAGTCAGGATGCAGCTCCCGGCGGAGCTTTTCCACGAACTCTCCCACTGGACTCTTAACGTAGGCGACTAACGCATACCGCAGGCTCGGCATATCCGTGGGAAAATTATATCGTGCTTCTGCAGTTGGCACGGGCGGGAGGTTAACAAAGTAACGCGGAAGCTTTGCCCTGAGCGGAGTCGAAGGGTCTCGCGGGCGGTCGAGCAGGTGTCCGCGACCGCTCATTCCTGCGTGAACTCCACTTTCCTTTCTATCTTTGCACTCTTCCCGATCCCCCGCCCTTGAGCAGAGCTTCGACTTCCCCCACGCTGCACCGGTGAAAATCTCCGGAAATGGAATGTTTCAGGCAACTCGCAGCGACGGCAAATTCAAGCGCATCGGCGTGCGTGGCAAGCTTCTGCAAGCCGTAAATCAGCCCGGCGGCGAAGCTGTCTCCCGTGCCTACCCGGTCGACGATATGAGTAATCTCGTAAGCCCGGCTCAAGATAAAGCGCTCACGATCGTTCAGACAAGCGGACCAGCCGTTATGCGAAGCGCTCCTCGACTCCCGCAAAGTAATGGCGATAGCTTTTAAGTTGGGAAACTCAGCCAACACTTTCGCGGAAAGTTTTTCGTATTGCTCTCGATCCAGTTGTCCGGAATGCACGTCCACATCGGCCTTGATGCCCAATGCCATCTGCACATCTTCCTCATTGGCGATGGCGACATCGACAGACTTCATCAGTTCTGTCATCACCACAGCGGGGGGCCTTCCCCATTTCCAAAGATTCTTGCGGTAATTCAAATCGCAGGAAACTGTAATCCCTGTCTCTCGCGCGCGTCGTACGGACTCCAGCGCAAGATCGGCCGCACTCGCGCTGATCGCGGGAGTAATTCCGGTGATATGAAACCAGCCGGCCTTTTCGAAAACTCCATTCCAATGGATATCACCTGGTTTGGCTAGAGCTATTGCGCTAAATTCGCGATCATAAATAACTTTCGAGGGACGCTGATTGGCACCGGCTTCTACAAAGTAAATTCCCATGCGCCCTTTGCCGCGGACTATCCCGGAACTATCGACACCGAAGCGCCGCAACTCCCCAATCGCCGCATCCGCGATAGCGTTTTTCTCGGGAAGAACGGTGACGAACGCCGCAGGCAAGCCAAAGCCGGCGAGAGCCACGGCAACATTGGCCTCACCGCCACCAAATGTCGCCGCGAAGAGCGGACTCTGCAGGAAGCGCTCAAAGCCCGGCGGGGCCAGGCGCAGCATGATTTCTCCAAACGTTACAGTGGTCTTCGTTTCCATGATTGTGCTGGCAAAGTTTACACTGGTCCGGAAGCTCTCGCAGCAACTGCTTTGTGTTACTTTGTTTTTTCGGCCTGACCGAGAACGTAAACCGTTGAAGATCACCCGCCTCAAAACCGCAGTGGTAGAAGGAAATTTCGATTGGACTTTCGTCCGCGTTGAAACCGACGAGTCGATAACCGGCCTCGGAGAATGCTTTTTCGCTCCGGGGCTTACCTCGATTCTGCGCTCGCTGGAGCCGTTGTTGCTGGGCGAAGACGCGCGCGACATTCAACGACTCTTCCGCAAAATGCAGCTAGCCACTTCGGGTGCAGGTTCGGTAGCGGGCATCATCTATAACGCGATCAGCGGCATTGAGGCGGCGCTCTGGGATGTGCTCGGCCAGTGGCTGAACGTCCCGATCTATCGCCTGCTGGGAGGAAAGTTTCGCGATCGCGTCCGTGTCTATGCCGATTGCCACGGCGGCGAGGCGCTCGAAAGCCTTGATGAAGTCTTGCGCTCTCGCACCGCCTCGTGGGACGCAAAAGCTCAAGCCCATGCGGGCCGGGATTATTACGGCGGAAGCGCCGACGAAGCACCGGCCTCGCCCGAAGACTACCGCCGCCAGGCGCTTAAGAAAAGGGCGCAAGGCTTCACCGCCCTGAAGTTCGATCTGGACGTGCCCGGTACCGAAGGTTCCGATCCGCACAACCGCGTGTTGAGCAATCGCGCCATCGACCACATGGTAAGTCTGATCGGAGCGGTGCACGACGCAGTGGGCCACGATACCGATATTGCAGTTGACTGCCACTGGCGCTACAACGCCAGCGATGTCGTGAAAATTGCGCGCGAACTCGAGCCTTTTCGCCTGCTCTGGCTGGAAGACCCGGTCCCACCCAGCAATACCGCAGCGTTAAAGGAAGTAAGTTCGAAAGTTCGCGTCCCTATTGCGACCGGAGAAAATCTTTTTCTTTTCGAAGGTTTCGAGGAAATTATCGCGCAGCATGCGTTAAGCGTGGTGACCCCCGATCTGCAGAAAGTTGGCGGGCTGAGTATCGCCCAAAGCATCGCGCAATTCGCCGATGCGCATACTATGCCGGTTGCGCCGCACAACATCAGCAGCCCGGTCGGAACTCTGGCGTCGGCTCATTTTTGCGCGGCCATCCCGAATTTTCTGGCGCTCGAATTTCACGCTTCCGACGTGCCTTTCTGGAATGATCTCGTGGAGGGTTCTCCCGGCCCGGTGATTGAGAACGGTTTTATTCATCTTTCGGAGAAGCCGGGACTCGGTGTGAAACTGAATGAAGAAATCGCACGGAAGTACGCGCGCAAGGGTGAGCCGTTCTTCGAGTGATACCTTATATCGGACCTATGTCGATCCCGAAAATGAAAGTCTTAGAGAAAATTGTGGCCGGCGGATTGGTCGCGGTGATCAGGGCGGAGAGCCCCGAGCAAGCCGCTCATATTGCCGAGGCCTGCGGCCTGGGCGAAGTCGCTGCGCTCGAAATCACATTTACTGTTCCCGGAGCGAGCGGCGTCATCGAGCATCTGGCCAGGAAATTCTCGAGCAAAATCCTGCTGGGAGCCGGCACGGTCCTCGATCCGGAGACCGCGCGCATAGCGATTCTCTCCGGCGCTCAGTTCGTTGTGAGTCCTGCGCTCAATTCCGAGACAGCGCGTCTCTGCAATCGCTACCAGATCCCGTACATGCCCGGTGCTGGAACCATCGCCGAAGTGGTCGCAGCTATGGAGTGCGGCGCTGACATCGTGAAAGTTTTTCCCGGAGAGATTCTCGGACCCGCATTCGTGAAAGCGGTGAAAGGACCTTTACCGCAAGCATCGTTGATGCCGACCGGCGGGGTCACGCTGGAAAACGTAGCCGAATGGATTCGTGCCGGTGCGGTAGCCGTCGGCGTCGGAGGCAACTTGACCGCCGGAGCCAAAACTGGCGACTTCGCATCCATCACAAATCTGGCGCGCCAGTTCGTAGAAAAAATCAAAGCGGCTCGTGCAAGAGAAGGAGCGCGCGCTTGAGCGCAAAACTTTGGAACTCCGACGACGAACTCTTCGCCATCGTGCTGCGCGAGCTTTTCACCTGTGTGGTCGGCGATGTGATGGACAAAATGGAATTGCAACATCAATTCCTTCCGCCGCAGATTCAGCCGCTCCGCCAGGATATGGTGGTGATCGGACGCGCCATGCCGGTTCTCGCCGTCGACGTGTTCGCCGAAAAAATTGCCGGTAGCGCCAACAAATTGATGGAAAAATCCTTCGGCCTCATGCTCGAAGCGCTTGACGACCTGCGCAGCAACGAGATCTATGTCAACACCGGATCCTCGCCGCGAAACGCGCTCTGGGGCGAACTCATGAGCACGCGCGCCCGAAAACTGGGCAGCCGCGGCGCGGTGTTGAATGGTTATGTGAGAGACACCAAAGCGATTTTGAATATGGGTTTTCCGACTTTCGGCTTCGGCTCCTATGGACAAGATTCTGCGCCGCGCTACAAAGTGGTCGACTTCCGCATCCCGATTGAGATTGGCGGGGTGCGCGTCCGGCCGGGAGAAATTATCTTCGGCGATATCGATGGAGTCTTGCTGGTTCCCGCCGCGGCCGAAACCGAAATCTTCACCCGCGCGCTGGAAAAAGCCCGTGGCGAAAAGCTGGTCAGAAAAGCCATTGAACAAGGCAGCAGCGCGGTAGAAGCCTTCGAGAAGTACGGCATCATGTAACTGAATTGCTATTCTTTTCTGGATGCGGACCTCGTGACTGACAACTTGGTTGGTGCAACACCGTCTCGCGCAGAACAAATCCGCGAATTTCTTCTGGGGCATCATCTGCAAGCCTGGATCGCGTGGCGCCCCGACGAACTCCTCATGCTCTGCGGCTATTTTCCGTTCTGGGGAGCGTCGTTGCTGATTTATTTCGCCGACGCCGAGCCTGTACTTTTCGTTCCGCAGATCGAACCCAGAGACCACGTGCCCGCCGGCGTGCGCGTTCAAGAATATCCCTGGGGCGATCTGAAATGCAGCGATCCTTATTCGGCGTTAGTGTCGGCGATCGGCGATGAACTTGGCAAAGCAAAGATCAAGCCCGAACAGGTTGGGATGAATTCAAGTGCCGCCAGAACATCTCTGCCCATCCAAGCCGCCGAACAAATTCCCATGCCAGAAGGTTTTGCGCAGCAACTCTCGGCGCTCGCGGCAAAGCCCGCCATGCACTGCCAAGCCGCTTTTGCGGAACTCTACCTACGAAAGACTTCGGAAGAAATCGATGCCATCCGCTTGGCGAATCGGGTTGCGAATGTTGGTCTGCAAGCTTTCTCTGCGAATTTGCAGCCAGGAATCTCGGAGGCCGAAGTTGCCGCTGCTGTGGAGTCCGCAATTTACTGCCAGATCGGCCGCCATGGCATATTTCATTCGCGCGGCTGGGCTATGGTGCAATCCGGCCCCAACAGCGCTCATGCGGGCCGATTCAATCGATCCACTGGCCGTCGCCTGCAAAATGGCGACCTGGTTTTAATTGAACTGGCTACGTGCGTTAACGGTTATTGGAGCGACCTCACGCGGACTGCAGCCGTCGGCACGCCGGGCCCCGCGGTTGAGCCGATCCTCGCGCTAGCCATAGAAGCCCAGCGAACTGCGGTGGATGCCATCGCCCCCGGGGTTCCCGCCGGACATATTGATGCGTTGGCCAGAGATAAGATAACCGCCCAGGGGCTGGGCGCGTTCTTCACCCACCACACCGGCCATCACGTAGGCTTTCGCTATCATGATCCCGGCTTTCTGATTCTTCCCGGCGAATCCGCGCTACTGCAACCGGGCATGATAGTCACGATCGAACCCGGTGTATATGTGCCGGAACGCGGCGGGGGTGCGCGCATCGAGGATGGCGTGCTCGTCACAGAATCAGGCCACGAAGTGCTTTCGAGGATGTAGGACAAAGAATGAGCGGCAAAGAATGAACAACGACAATCGAGTGATTAACAACACGAGTCGCGAATTATGATCGGCATTGATCTCACTGGCAAAACGATCCTGATCACCGGAGCTCTGGGCGCGATCGCCGAGCATATGGTGAAAAGGCTCGCTGCCAGTGGCGCGACGCTGGCCCTCACCGACATCAAGACGAAAGATGAAGCCGAGCGAGCGCTGAGCGAGTGGAAAATCTCTCCATCGTCCTTTTTATATTTTCCCGCCGACATCACCGATTCCAAACAAGTAGACAGTGTAGTAAATGCGGCTTTCGAAAAGTTCCCCGAGATGGATACGGTTATCGGCCACGCCGGCGGCTGCGGACTGCATCCCTTCGCCGGCACATCGGAGGCCGACTTTGAGCGCATCTTCCGCTTCAATTACTTCGCCCAAACGTATCTGGCCCGCGCGGTACTCGCCGCCTGGATGCGGCGAAAAATTGCCGGCCACCTGATCTTCACATCTTCTTATGTAGCGCGCATGCCGCACACGCAAATCTCCGCCTACGCCTCGGCCAAGGCCGCGCTGGAAACTTTCGCCCGCAGCCTCGCGCTCGAATACGCGCTCACCGGCATTCGAGTAAATGTTGTTTCGCCGGGCAACGTCGCTGCCGGAAGCTCGCTAAAGGTATTCGATGAAGATCCGGCGTACCGCGAATTCGTTCTGCGCGTTTCTTTAGGAAGAAGGAACAGTCCGCAGTCGATCGCCGACGCCTTTGTTTTTCTTTGCTCGCCGCTCGCCGCCGAAATCAACGGACAAATTCTCAGCCCCGACTACGGCGCGGGCATCGGAAATCGTCTATGAAGATCGGCCTCGGCCTCTATCGTCACATGCTCACGCGCGATTATTACGACTTCGCGCGCCAGGCCGGCTGCACCCACGTCGTGGTTCATCTCGTCGATTATTTCAATCAAGGGTCATCGAATCCCCGGAATAATCAGCCCAGCGGCGAGAAGTATGAAGCATGGGGAGTCGCCGGCGATCCCAATCAGCTCTGGACCGTCGAAGAACTCAAGGCTCTGCGAGCCGGAATCGAAGACGCCGGGCTCGTGCTCGCGGCAATCGAGAATCTCGATCCCGCGCACTGGCACGACATTCTGCTCGATGGCCCCCAGCGCCCGCAGCAGATCGGAAAAGTGAAGACCATCATTCGCCGTATCGGAGAAGCGGGCATTCCGGTCCTGGGCTACAACTTCAGCCTGGCGGGGGTGTGCGGCCGGGTGACAGCGCCGTTGGGTCGCGGCTCTGCCGTCACTTTAGGGATGGACGGTCCCGCCGATGACGCGCCCATCCCGAATGGGATGATCTGGAATATGATCTACGATCCCCACGCGCCAGCCGGTACGCTGGCATCCATTTCGCACGAAGAACTGTGGAGCCGCCTGCAGAGATTTCTGGAAGACGTGATTCCCGTGGCGGAGCAGGCAGGCGTGCAACTTGCCGCGCATCCTGACGACCCTCCCATGCCCACCATGCGCCGCCAGCCGCGTTTGGTCTATCAGCCTGCGATGTATCAACGACTGATCGATCTTGCCCCCAGCGCAAATAACGCACTCGAACTCTGCGTGGGCACTCTCGCCGAAATGACCAACGGGAATATTTACGACGCCGTCGATCAATACAGCCGGCAAGGCAAGATCGCTTACATTCATCTCCGCAACGTGGTTGGGAAGGTTCCACACTATCGCGAAACTTTCATCGATGAGGGTGATGTAGACATGCTTCGCATTCTCGCCATCCTTCACCGCAATCATTTCGACGGAGTTGTAATTCCCGATCACACGCCGCAGATGACGTGCTCTGCCCCGTGGCATGCGGGCATGGCGCACACCATCGGCTTCATTCTTGCGGCGAAAGCGATGCTCGCATCTTCGCAATCACCTGTGGCGGACCTCGCGCCTACGGTCCATGCAGACGACTAAGCTGATTGCAGCCTCCGCTGCAGCGCATTCGCGGACTCCTCTGATCATTGCAGCCAGCGTCTCCACGCTCGGCGGCCTGCTCTTCGGATACGACAACATCGTGATCAGCGGCGCGATTGGCTACCTAAGCCGCCGGTTCGAGTTGGATGCCGCCGGTATCGGTTGGGCCGCGGGATGCGCGCTGGTCGGCTGCATCGCCGGTTGCGCTGTGGCCGGAACCGTCGCCGACTATCTGGGCAAGAAAAAAGGCCTGGCACTTTGCGCACTGTGCTTCGCGCTTTCGTCCGTAGGAATGCTCTTCGCGGCCAGCCTCCATGAATTTGTTTTCTGGCGCCTGATCGGCGGCTTGGGCATTGGAGCAGCCTCTGTGATTTCGCCCAACTACATTGCCGAGATTGCTCCTACCCGCGTTCGCGGCCGCTGCGTCACGCTTTACCAGCTCGGCATCGTAGTTGGAATTCTGGCTGCCGTCTTCGTCAATATGCTGATCCAGCGCATGGGCAGCGAAGCCTGGAACATCTCCACCGGGTGGCGTTGGATGTTCCTAGCAGGTATCGTGCCCGCGATTCTCTTCGGCATTATGATTTTGCCCGCGGTCGAAAGTCCGCGGTGGCTCATGAAAATGGGCCGTCGCGATCAAGCGGTCGCCGTGCTGGCAAAGATCAACGGCCCCGACGCCGCTCAGCCTGAAGCGCTTGCCATCGAAAATTCGCTGGCGGCTGAAGAGGGACACATCTCGGAACTCTTTACCACCTTCCGCCGCCCTCTTCTATTAGGCATCATGCTGGCCGGGCTGCAGCAAATCAGCGGAATCACTCCGCTCTTTTCTTTTCTGCCGGAAATTTTTCGTGCAGCCGGAACGGCCACCAACGATGCTTTTTTTCACTCCGTACTGGTGAGCTTGATCAATCTTGTTTTTACGCTCTTCGCGCTCTGGCTGGTCGACCGCGCCGGGCGCAAGACTCTAATCCTGGCCGGAACCGCTGTACAATTCGTTTCGTTCGCACTCGTCGGCTGGTTCTATCACGTCCAGGGCAGCGGCCTCGCGGTGTTGATTTTTGTGATGAGCTTTGTCGCGGGTCACGCGTTTGGCAATGGCGTGGCATGCTGGGTGATCATCTCGGAAATTTATCCCACGAAAGTTCGGGGGCGCGGCATGTCCATCGCCACCACCGCCCTCTGGTTGGTCGGCTACGCGGGCAATCAACTCTTTCCCCTAATGCAAAACAATCTGGGGTCCGATGGAACCTTCTGGTGCTTCAGCGCCGGGGCGCTGTTAACCATTATTCTCGTAGGCTGGCTGGTTCCGGAAACTAAGGGCCGCTCTCTGGAAGAGATCACGAAGTTGTGGACGGAAACAGCGCCAGTCATGCCGAAGTAAAACGCCGCAACGTTACATGGAGGGTCGATGGCGAATCAGAAAAATATCCGACCGGAGATAGAAACCTCGAAGCCTCGCTGCAATCCTTTCACGCGCCGCGGTCTTTTGAAATCCGCGGCTGTGGTTGTTTCAGCCGCGATTCTTCCAACCGCATTTGCAGGTGTGGCATTCTCCGAACGGGGCACACCCGCAAAAAATCCGCGCTGGTACGGTTTTAATCTGCTCGAGTATTTCTCCACCGATCCCGACTGGATGAAATATTTCCCCTACAAGAACGACGGGATGTTTCTCGAAAATGACTTCCGCTGGATTCGCGACTGGGGCTTCAACTGGGTGCGGCTGCCAATGGATTACCGTTTCTGGACTGCTCCCGATCTCCTCACCATCGACGAAAAAAAGATCGAGCCGATCGACCGGGCCATTCGACTGGGCGAGCAATACGGAATTCACGTGAACATTTGTCTGCACCGGGCACCCGGACTGTGCATTCTCGACACGATGGACGAAAAGCTTACGGGCATTGCGGTCACCAAGGAAAAAACCAGCGTCTTCAGCGATGCGCACACTCTCGACGCTTTCGTTCATCAGTGGACCTTCTTCGCCGATCGTTACAAGGGCATTCCCAGCCAACGACTCACCTTCAACCTGGTAAACGAACCGGTACCTCTACCGAACGCGGCTGAAATGGCGGAACTCCAGCAACATGGTCCGGTCAAAACGGCGGACCTGTTCAAACCCGAGTTTCTACAACGTCACGCTAAGGACTACACGCGTGTGGCCCAGGCTGCCGCGGACGCGATTCACGCGCGCGATCCACAGCGCCTGGTTGTAACCGATGGTTATCCGGGAGGCGGTGCGCCGATCCCGGATCTCTGCGGCACGGGCATGTTGCAAAGCTGCCACACCTACAATCCAGTTCAAGTCACGCATCATCAGTGCGAGTGGGTGCGCGGTATTCTCAGCGGGTCCGAACCTCAGCCTACATGGCCGCTCAAGGACGATAAAGGGAACATCGTTTGTGACCGCCGGAAGCTCGAAAAAGACTTCCATCCCTGGGCCGGCCTGGCAGCCGAGGGCACTCCCATTCACTTCGGTGAAATGGGTTGTTACAAACACACTCCGCCCGATGTGGTGTTGGCTTGGTTTAATGATACGCTCGACGTTTTGGACGAATTGAATTCCGGCTGGGCTTTGTGGAATTTCCGCGGCCCCTTTGGCGTGGTCGACACGGAACGTTCGGGAACAAAATTCGAAGACTGGCAGGGCCACAAGCTCGATCGTCCGCTGCTGGCGCTGTTGCAGAAGAAGAGGAAGGCATGACCAACTCGTGACCAACGGCGGTTACGATTAAGCACCGTTAGGAGTCACACTGATGAAGATTTTTTTACGTTATTGCCTCTTCGCTATTTTGTTCTGCCCGGGCGGGTTCGCACAAAACGTGACCACTGCTGGGTTTCGGAGATTACAGGTGGATGCCGGTAACGTGATCGGCGAGATCCGCTCTTTCCAGGGAGTGAACGGCCCGCCCAGCCCGCTCATGGCTGGACTGCCAAACCTGGTTCAACAATATAAAAACCTACGCATCAACCAGGTTCGCACTCACGATTTCATGGGCCCGACTGAAATAGATTCCCAATTCACCGTGGATAACGGGCTCCTTACCTGGCTGATTCCGGACTCCTCACAGCGCGCCGGCGTTGTGAAAGCGGGTAATGCCAGCATCATCTTCCCCGACTGGAGTGCCGATGCGGAGAAAGCGGCGAGCTACAACTTCGCTCCCACCGACAAAGTGCTGGCCGCGATTCGCGCCACCGGCGCGGAAATCTATTACCGCATCGGCCGCAGTTGGGGCGCAAACATCAATCCACCGGCCGACTTCGACAAATTTGCCAACGTCGTGAGGCACATCGCCATGCACTACAACCAGGGTTGGGCAAATGGTCTCCACTACACAATTCGCTACTGGGAATTCTGGAATGAGCCTGATGGACTGTTCTGGTCCGGCACCCCTGAGCAATTTTATTTTTTATACGAGAAAACCGCGCGAGCCTTGAAGTCAGTCGATCCGGCGCTCAAGGTTGGTGGCGACGGCAAAGCCTTCCCTTACGACGATGGAGGCTACCGCGAAGGTTTTATCGATTACTGCGCCGCGCATAAAGTGCCTCTCGATTTTTATTCCTGGCATACTTATGCCGACGGCTCTGCCGATCCCTTCGATGCGGTGCGAATTGCCCAGCAAATTCGCGGCATTCTGGATAATCACGGCTTCCCAAAAGCCGAGAGCATTCTCTCCGAATGGAATCTGAGCGCAGATTTTACTGACGCCGAGAAAGCCACGCTTCAGGGTGAAGACAACGCAGCGTACATTGCCGCCGTGTTCAGTTATTTTCAGGATGCCCCCATCGACCACGCGCAATTCTATCGCGGCGACGCCGCCTGGATGGGACTCTTCAATTCGGACGGGAAACCTTTCAAGATTGCGTATGCATTCCAGGCGATGGGCAGGATGCATGACACACCGCAGCGGCTTTCGGTGGAAGGCACAGATACCTTCGGCTTTTCGGCACTCGCAGGCCGCTCGACCGACGGCAACACGGTTCAAATATTAATCAGCAACTATAGGATTCCAGAGGGCTTCAAGCCGCACGTGATGGAAATGCCGCCGGAGTTGACGAAGACAGGCGGCGGGTTGCCAGATTTTTCCAAAGTAAAGTTTCTTCCGCCTCGGACCGACGTTGTCTACCGTGACAACGCCGGCTACATTCTGACCATCAACCATTTGCCGTGGGGCAAAGCAAAATTCCAGATGCAACGTTACCGCATCAGCAAGGCTCAGAATCTCGATTTGGTCGAGGAGGAGTCTGGCATAAAAGGCAATGTGAATTTATCTGTCGCTCTGCCGCCCGACGAGGCGGAATTGATTGTTCTTCAACGCCAGTAGATTCATTCCCGAGCCACGGGTAAGACAGGAAAACCAACCGCTTGCAAATCCTGGCGAAGCTGTTGCACCGACCGAAAGCGAACCGCGCGAATGCCAAGCACCCGGGCGGCCTCAACGTTCACCTCACGATCATCCACAAATAGAGTTTCGTGGGGCGCGGCGGCAAGGCCGCGAAGCGTGTGATCATAGATCGCCGGCTCGGGCTTGATCAGGCGAACTTCGGCGGAGAACGTTTTGAAGTCAAACAGCTCCAGCCAGTCGAAATTCTCCCGCAAATAAGAAATCATCGCCGGATGAATATTGGAAAGCAGCGCGGTCTTGATTCCGGCCGCACGCAACTCTCTTAGCCAGGCCACCATATGCGGATTCACATGGCCCCACATCTCCACGTCCCACTTGGAAATTTCCCCCAACTGCTCGGCAGTAAGCGAAGTGCCGGTCTCCTCGGCGAGCGCGCTCCAGTAGGCCACCGAGGTCATGTCGCCGCGGTCGAAGGCTCCTCGATTCTTTTCCCACAACGCGGGAAACGAGCTGCTATCGGCGCCGAAAGCATTCGCCAGCCGATGAAACTCCGCCCGCGACGGGCGATGACAAAGTACTTCGCCGTAGTCGAGAATTACGGCATTAATGGTAGTTTCGCCTCTGTGCCCAGCGATTTTCATAGAACGATTATCATCTCACGATGTTTCGTTGAAGCTTTCGGTGAAAGAGTTTGTAAGGAAAAACATTTTGTGCAAGAGCTTCATCCACAGTTGGTCCTAGTTTCGCCCGTGATTTTGAGGGCCGTTGTCGCTCACGAATTTATTCTATTTTCAGTCTCCCCTATCGGATCAGCTGCTGAGTCGTTGCGTAGTTGACGGCGGCGAAGGAGGTGAAGGAGGGCAGTGCGCACCGCTTTGGTCGAGGGTGACTGCCGTGCCCTCGCTCTAATCGGCTGTATAAAATGAAACATTAGTGGACCCGACTTCAGCCCGGTTCGGACTCGCCGTAAGCCCGTGGGGATGACACGATCCCGCTTCGCGTTGGTCAAGGCCCGCGCCCTACAACCGAGGTTGCGGTACATGCCACCTGGCCGACGCGCGGGGTGGTAATAAACGCGGAAACTACTTAGAATCGATATCAGCAGTCATGTCGGGGCGTAGCGCAGCCTGGTAGCGCACCTGCCTTGGGCGCAGGGGGTCGTAGGTTCAAATCCTATCGCCCCGACCAATTACTTCTTTGCAATCCATTCTGGACGGAATATCACACAGCGAACAGCGGGCAGGAAATTTCTCTGAGCATCACGGAACAATAACTGCAGCCCCATCAATCGCATCATTCCTGACGGCTGCCAGCGCGTCATTCGCCTGTTGCAGAGAGAACACGGTAACCTTCGGCTCCAGCTTGATATCCGCAGCGATCTTCAGAAAATCGCGAGCATCCGCTCGGGTCATATTAGCCACGCTGCGAATCTGCCGCTCGCCCCAGAGCAGCCGGTCATAGTCGAACTCCGGCATGCGGTCCAGATGGATGGCATTGATTGCCACAATGCCGCCTTTTCTCAGACTGCCGAGCGCCGCGATAACTACGTCGCCGCTGGGAGCAAATGTGACGGCACGGTCAAGCTCGACCGGCGGTTTGTCGTTTTCGCCGCCCACCCATTTCGCGCCCAGCGAGGCCGCCAGCTTGCGATGCGACGCGCCGCGAGTCGAGACATACACTTCGCAATCCCAAGAGTGCAGAACCGCAACGGCCAGGTGCGCCGATGCCCCAAATCCGAAGAGTCCAACGCGTTCGCCGCGCTGCACACCAGCCACGTGCAGGCTGCGAAAGCCGATAATGCCGGCGCACAGCAGTGGCGCGGCATGCAGGTCGTCGAGTTCGGCGGGTAGCTTGAAGACAAAGTCACGCCGCGCCACCGCATACTCTGCATAGCCACCATCGACGGTGTATCCGGTGAAGATGGGCCGATCGCATAGATTCTCATCTCCGCGACGGCAGTAAGGACAAGTTCCATCCACCCCGCCGATCCACGACACTCCAACTCGCGTGCCCACAGGGAACTCCGCGCCGGTGCCATCCACAACATCTCCGACGATCTGGTGGCCCGGAACCAGCGCGTCCTTCTGCGGCGGCAACTCCCCATCGACAATGTGCAGGTCGGTTCGGCACACACCGCAAGCTCGCACCCGAAGCAGGATTTCACCGCTTCCGGGCGCGGGCTTCGGAGCGTCTTCGAGATTAAGAGTGCGCGGGGCAGGAGTTGCGCTTCGAAGGATGGCGGCTTGCATTGATTTTGAATCCCGTTATGTGATGCTGTTTCAATTCACAACGATGCGCCTATGACCTTGCCGGCGTTTTCTGGCCGTCGAAAAGATTCGGGAATATTCCTCCAGTCGCTCCTCGAGCCGCGTTCCCGTTTACGTCGACGCAGCCCAGTTCGGGCTTCATCATGAACTTGGTCATAACCTTGATGGATTTGAACGCTCGCCGTGCGGGATATGGTCGATGAGTGTAACAGGACTAACACAATGTCTAATTTTCCCCAGCACAAAACGATTCTCTGCATCGACGACGACGAAGGCGCTCTGGCCTATCATCGCGCCTTGCTCGAGCGGCGCGGCTTCGACGTGCTCACCGCCACCTCAGCTCGACGCGGCTTGCAAATTTTAGGCGGGTTCGCCGCCGCAGCGGCGATCATCGACTACAACATGCCCGAAATGAGCGGAGACGATGTTGCCGCCGCACTCAAGCGCAGCCATCCTGAAATGCCGATCGTCATGCTCTCCAGTGACGAAGGCATCCCGAAGAGCGCCCTGAAAATGGTAGACGCTTTCATCTCCAAAGCCGATGCCGCCAGCGGTTTGTTGCCATTAATTTTTGAAATTTGCGGCGAAAGCAGTTCTATTCTTGAACACGCCGGCGCGCGGAACATTTGAAAATATCTCTTTGCAACTTCGCACAGCTCGACAGTCACAGCCCTACCGTCTGATCATGCCCCCAGCCCAGGCAGATGTGCCGCTCCGTAAAGCCCAGCATCGCTTCCCAAACGCGCCTGAGTGATGATGGTTTTTCGCTCGGCGTGATTCTTGGTTGGAATTGCGGCGTCCGTGTCTGCAGAAATATCTCCTAAAGCTTCAGCCGGCGCGTTTGCCGAGTAAACCACCGACCTCTGTCGCAGCTCTTCGAACATGCGAGGCGCAAATGCGTCCCATGCCTTCGCAACGCCACCACCGAGGACATACATTTCAAGGTTCAACACATTCACCAAATCTGCCAGGAGAATCCCCAGGGCGCGACCCACCGTCTCGAAAATGCGACGAGCCTCCGAGTTGCCACCGATCGCCAAATCATAGATTGCCTTTGCGCCAAACTCTGCATCAGAGGCCTCTGCCTGAGCCAGCGCGGGCGACTCACCGCTGTTCATTACTTCGCGCGCCATGCGCACGATCGCGCTCGCAGATGCGTACCGCTCGGCGCATCCGCGATTGCCGCAACCGCAAGGCTCGCCCTCAGGTTCGATGGTCACATGGCCAAACTCTCCGGCCATGCCATTTACGCCGTGCCAGATTTTCCCGCCGAGCACCATGCCACCGCCAATGCCAGTGCCGAGCGTGAGGATAGCCATATCGTCCAAGCCCCGGCCCGCGCCCAGCCAGTGCTCGCCCAGCGCCGCAACGCGCCCGTCGTTATCAAGCACCACCCGCGTCTTCAGTCGGCGCTCAATTTCCGCGCGCACCGGATAATTCTCCCAGCCCGCAAGATTGGCCGCCTTGCGCAGCGTTCCGCTCTCGAAATCCATAATCCCGGGAATGCCGATCCCAACCCCTAGAAAGCTTCCGTGCGCGCTGAATTTACTCGAGAGAAGCTGAATTGCCTCGCACATTTCCTGAATTACGTGATCACGCCCCAAGTCGAGTCTAGTGACGAGAGAAATTCGTTCTAAGAGTTCGCCCCTGCCACCGACCGCAGCGATCCGCAGATTGGTCCCGCCGAGATCCACTCCAATAGAAAAATCAGGCATGGCTGAGAAGATTATCAGAAGGATGGCGCGATCACCGCAAGACACCAGAACTGGCAGCGGTGCGGTTTGTTTCCACCGCTCTATTGCCTCCCTGCCAGATGAGCTAGACTGCAATCATGCAGAAACGCAACCTTCGGATCGTCAAACGAGTGAGAAACACTCCGGTGCTCGGAATCTGCGATAGCTGCGGCGCGCAGTTCATCGGAGAACCTGAAAGAGGGAACGCACAGTCCGCCATCCAGGAGCAGTTTAACGTACATAAGTGCAAGCCGGATAGTAGCCAGAACGAGTTGCGGACCGTCCGCAAACCCACTAAAGGCAAATAGCGCTTAAATGCGCTCGAAGCATCCGCCACAATTCCGCTCTTGACCTATCTATCAAGCGTCACTATCAAGCGGTGTTTTTTGGCCCTGGACGGAAATCGTCAGCACCGGAGCCTTGCTGTGAACCCCTCTGCACTCAGTGTTTCAAGCGTTTGACTTTGATCTATTTCTGGCACTTCGGACAATAGTGACTGCTGCGCCCACCTATCACAACCCGTTTGATCGTCGTCTTACAAACCAGGCAGGGGTCCCCCTCCCGTCCGTAAACGCGATGCTGCAATTGGAAAAATCCTTCTTCGCCATCCGCGTTGACGTAATCTGAGATCGACGAGCCGCCAAGGGCGATGGCCTCTTTAAGGACCTGCTGCACCGCGGCGAGCAGCTTTGCCAACTGCTCGCGCGTGATCGTAGAAACTCGCCGCCGCGGACGAATTCCGGCGCGGAACAAAGCCTCATCCGCATAGATGTTCCCGATGCCGCGCAGGAGTTTCTGGTTCAGCAACGCGCTCTTGATGGGAGTCTTGCGGCGACGAAACAAAGTGAGAAAGCGGTCGAGATCGGCTTCCAGCGGCTCCACTCCGCCGGCATCGAACAAGCTGCCATCGACCACGCTCAAGCGCCCGAAGCGCCGGGGATCGACAAAGCGCAACTCCCTTCCGGAAGCCAGTTTTGCGATCGCATGCGTGTGCTTGAGCACTTCATCGCGCGGCTCGCAAACCTGCAAACGCCCAGTCATCCCCAGGTGCACGATCCATTGCGCGGGAGTGGAATCCGCTCGTGAGGCAGCAGTTTGTGCGGAAGTGCCTGGTGTGGGGCCTGCACTCTTGTCCGCCTTTGCCGGCAGAGGAGAAGAGGACCGCCGGAGCGTGGCAGCAGGTATCCCGCGCGGGACTTTTGATTTTTCGCGATTCGCGGGAACGCTCCGCGTACCATTGCGCTCGAGATCGAAAACTATATGCTTTCCCACTCGCCGCACCGCGGCTATGCGACTACGCTCCAGCACGGCTGCGATTTCTGCAGCAGAGGATTTCAACGGCTCCGGCTTCTCGCCCAGCCACACGGACTCAATCACATCCCCGGTAACGCGTTTGGCCAAGCCACGAGCAATCGTTTCAACTTCAGGAAGTTCCGGCATGTGAGATCAGTTTACAAGAGGATAACTGCGCGGGTGGAATGCAAGAGTTAATTCGAGGAAGTGAAGGCGGGAAAGGAGCTAATCTTTCAGCGGAACCACCGCCTGGCCGTCGCGGCAGAAAGTCGCAACCTTCTGAATATCGCCGTTAGCCTGAGGCAGGGTCATCACCGGTCCGTAGCAATAAACAGCGTGGCCGTTGGCGGCAAAGTACCAGCGTCCGTTCTTGGCTGGCCGTTCGACTTGGCCGGAGGGACGCCGCACCGGCTGCGATGGCTTCGCCACCGTCATACTAAACAACAAGGCTAGGGTCAGAGCCTTCATCGTTGCAAAACGGCCGGTTCTAAACACCGGCCAACTACTTTCTTAACCTGGGACGTTCAAACCTGTTTTCTTAAACTTCTTCTTTTTACTTTGTGTTCTCAACAATTTTTCAAATCGTGCTCAACGCGCGACGCCGGTCTAATAAATCCGAAGCCGGCTTTGCCGGAAGCTGCATGTTAGGCTTCGCAGTCTTACCCGCGCGCTGTTTGGAACTATGTTGGGGTGTTGCCTGGGTCGACGGAGTTTGGTTCGATTGAGCCTGGGTTGACGGAGTTTGATTCGACTGAGGCTTCGCGTTTTTCTTGGCCTCGGCTTGAGCCGTTTGATTGTCGTGCACAATTCTTCCCTGCATCGCGGTTAGGGTCGCGCTGTCATGAAACAAGTCGATGATCAAGGTGCGCTGCGATTGGATGGTATGTCCCTGTTCCACAATCAGCAGAGTCATCAATCCATACGAAAAGAGGAAGAGCACCACCAGCAGCGGCAGCAGACTCCACCGCTTTTTCGGAGGTGCAATTTCTATCGCCGCGTTATCGAGTCCGGTCAACTTGCACCTCAGTGGCGTTTTGCTAACAGCACTTCACAGGATGAATAGCAGCTATCCCGCCAATGGCGTGAACGGCGGAAATCGATTGATATGAAGGTATTTAGCGAGGCTTACCAAGAGGCCGTTCGTGGCCGGAAGTGCAACTCGATGCACATAATGAGCACGCGCCCGTGATCCTAATCACTGACAGACATGTCGCCTGAGGAATGTTGGGAGAGCAACAATGCGTGGATCGCCGCCCTCTGCCTGCCCGGCCAGAGAAAGAGTCGTCTGAGGAGCGAAGTTCGAACTTCTATTTCGAACTCAGCAGCAACTTCGCGATAGTAGCCAACTGCATATTCGAAGTCCCCTCGTAGATCTTGCCAATCTTGGCATCGCGCCAATACTTTTCGACGGGATAATCCTTGGTAAAGCCGTACCCACCGTAAATCTCGATAGCCAGCGAAGTAACCCGCTCGGCCACTTGCGAAGCGAAGAGCTTGGTCATCGCGGCCTCCTTCACGAAGTTCGCACCAGCGTCCTTCATACGGGCCGTGTTGTAAACCATAAGACGCGCCGCTTCGATTTCAGTCGCCATCTGCGCAATCTGAAATTGGATCCCCTGAAAATCCGCGAGCGCCTTTCCAAATTGCTTGCGCTCCTGCGCATACTTGGCCGCAAACTCCCAGGCCCCGCGCGCCACACCGATCATCTGCGCACCAATGCCGATGCGCCCTTCGTTCAAAGTTTCAATCGCAATCTTGTAGCCCTTGCCCGGCTCGCCCAGGACGTTTTCTTTGGGAATATGACAGTCTTCCAGAATCAACTCGCACGTCGAAGAAGCCCGAATCCCCAGCTTGTCTTCTTTCTTGCCCACGCTGAATCCCGGAAAATCCTTCTCCACCAGAAACGCCGTGATGCCCTTATAACCCGCCGCGGCATCAATCGTCGCGAACAGCACAAACAGTCCAGCTTCCTTACCGTTCGTAATCCAGAGCTTGCGTCCGTTCAGCACATAGTCGCTGCCCTTAAGTTCAGCGCGCGTCTGCAGCGCAAACGCATCCGATCCCGAACTGGCCTCGCTCAACGCATAAGCCCCAACCGTGTCCGCCGCCATCTTCGGCAGGTAGCGCTTCTTCTGCTCCGCGCTGCCCCAGCGCAAAAGCGCATTGTTGACCAGAGTGTTTTGCACATCCACGACCACGCCCGCAGATGCATCCACGCGCGACAATTCTTCGACGGCCAGAATCGCCTCAAAAAATTTAGCGCCGCCTCCGCCGTACTGCTCCGGGATTTCAATCCCCATCAGACCCAGCTGGAAGAATTCGTGGATGAGATCCTTGTCGAAGATTCCCTTCTCATCCATCTCCTTCACCAGCGGCCGGATTTTATCGTCGGCAAACTGGCGAATGTTGTCGCGGAAAAGGATCTCGTCTTCGGTGAAAGTGGTCAGCGGGGTCGGCACAGGAGCTTGCAGGATTGTCTCAGGCATGAGAATACCTTCAGAAGCGAGAATGCAAACTGTTTAGTTTAGCATTCCAGAGCCGATTGATTAGAGGAGTTGCCCGTAATGGACTCAGGGGCTACCTTGAACTTTGACGCGCTGGCCTAGCGTGGCATACGATTGGAAAATTACCGGCGGCAGGGTAAGACATGATGGACGAAACCACGCGAAAATATTTTGACTTCCTGCAGAGCAATCGCGACCGCGAGGATGAGGACGTCCAACGTGCTCAACGAGCGAAAGAAACGGAGAGGAAGAAGTTCCGGCTGCTAACCCGTGTAGTGACACATCTCGCTAGCCTGCCGAGAGAACAGGCGGCCGCCTTTTGGAAGGAGCACTGCGCCGCCCTGCCCGGATGGAAGCCGATAACTGATTTCCTGTTTTCTGGCTCAGATTAGTCCGCTACCTGTCGTGTTTGTCATGCCAATGTAGGTCTGGGGGCGGCTCGGGTCTGGATGCGAAGTCGCCGTGGGGGTAGCAGGTACAAACCGCGTCGCCGGTTGTCTCCGATCTGCCGTCCTTTACGCGTTCATCCCCGTCGGGGATTCTGTTTCCGCACACGTGATGAATTATGGGCTTGTGCGTCATATCTTTTGGCCGTCACTTCAGTCGCCAGCGGCCCGAGCGGGGGGCCACGTGAGCGAATACATTATGCCCCTTTCCGCGCGAATTTTGCTGTAGGTAATATCGCACCCACTCCTGATATTTTCCGATGGGTGCGGCTCGCGCCTTTCTGTATTCGTACACCTTCGGATAAATCAAGGAAAGATGCGCCTCTCCACCCAGATCCGTGAGCGCCCTCGCCACGTCTTCTAGCCATCCTTCGCCCTTTATCCTTTTACTAGTCATCTGTCGAAGTCCTCATCGCCGAGCGCGTAATACGCGAGAGATCCTTCGCTCCGCCTGAGAAGCGGCTCCGCTCAGGATGACGTCGCAGAGGAGAGAACGAAACCCCTAACCGCGTTTCGAATGCACCAGCTTCAGCCCGTCCGCCTGCAGGATGCGGTGGATCTGATTGCGGGCGTGCACCGACCAGGGCCCAGTCGTATCGAGCTTGATATAGGCCTGCCAGTGCTTGAGCGCCTTACGCGGCTCGCGAGTTTTTTCAAAGGCGAGCGCGAGGTTGTAATGCGCATCGGCATAGGTCGGGGCGAGTTGGATCGCCATCTTGTAAGTCTGAATGCCTTCCTGCACGCGCCCGGTCTCATCCAGAACATTGCCCAGATCGAAGTAAGCCAGCGCATATCGAGGATCGGCCTGCAGCGCCGCGCGATAGTGTTTTTCTGCCGAAACGAAATCCTGCCGGTTGTAGTGCAGCGTGCCGAGGTTGATATGCGCGGCGGCGTGGTTGGGTTGAAACTCGAGCACTCTCTGATAAGCCACCAGCGCTTCATTCTGCATCGCCGGATCTTCTTCGAGCGCAATGCCGCGGGCAAACCAGACCGCGGCGGCATCGTCCTCGCGCGGATTACTCTCGGAGGAAGGAATAGGCGTGCTGGTGACAACTTTCTCGCGCGTGGCAAAGTCCATCACGAACTGTCCCGCGATTGGCTCGAGCAATCGGCCTTCATGACGGAACGCAACCCGATGTTTATTGGTGGAAGACGCGCCCGCCTCAAGCAGGGGATTCTGCATTCCCGCAGCCTGCTTCTGCATTGCTTCAAGCGATTGCCGGATTACCGCAGGGCGGACCCGCATCGCACACAAGTCACGAACCTTCTTCACTTTCAACAGGTCGGCAAAAGAATACGCCGCGGAAGCGACGATCAGCCCCGCACGCTCCCAATTGGCCAACTGGCGCGGCGTAAGGCGAAGAATTCTAAGCAGATCAGCTCGGCTGTACATCGACGGCTCAACCTCGCGCAGTGCGTCCACTGCGCAACAACCTAGTAGCCATTATCCGCAACTTGCGGAGGCAAACGCAACAGGAAACGCTTGTGAATATCTGTGGAGAACCTGGATGATTTACATGCAACAAAAATAGTGCAGTCAAGCTGCGCTCGACGGACAGCCGAGGCGGCTATCCGCACATGTTTATTTTGTCATTTCGAGCGAAGCGAGAGCCTGCCCTGAGCCGAAGGGAACCCGCTTCCCGCCTACACTGCCACAGCCGCCTGATACTCCTCGTAAGTCCCCTTGAAATCAGTGAGCTTGCGATCGCTCTCAAAGTGCCAGATGCGAGTCGCGACTTCGTCGATCAAGTCGTGATCGTGAGTCACAAGAAGCACAGTCCCATGATAGCGCTGCAAAGAAATATTGAGTGCATTGATCGCTTCCAGATCCAAGTGGTTGGTAGGTTCATCCAGCACCAGCACGTTCGGCTTCTGGAGCATGAGCTTGCAGAAGAGCAACCGCGCCGCTTCGCCGCCAGAAAGAACACTCGTGGATTTCGTCGCTTCCTCGCGTGCAAAAAGCATCTGCCCCAGCAACCCGCGAATCTCTTCGCCCACCGCCGCCGGATTCCACTGATGCAGCCACTCCAATACAGTCGTGCCGCCTTCAATCAAGCTGCGATGATCCTGCGCGAAATATCCGATCGACGCCTCATGACCCCAAACGACTTTTCCCGAATTCACAAACGGACCGTCGTACCCGCTCGTCTTGCGCAACTCCGCCTCCGGCGTAGTCGGAGAATTCGCAAGCAGAGCATTCACCAGGGTGGTCTTCCCTGCTCCGTTGCGGCCCATCAGCGCGATTCTTTCTCCGCGAGTAACGCTGGAGGTGAAATCTCGAATCACCTGCTTATCGTCGTAAGACTTGCCCAAGTGCTCGATCTCAAGAACGTGTTTGCCGGAAGGCCGCTTCTGCTCGAACTTGATGTAAGGGCGCTGAATATTCGACCTCGCCAGCTCCGTAACCTGCAGCCGCTCTACTTCTTTGCGCCGCGATTGCACCTGGCTCGAGCGCGTACCGGCCGCGAACCGTGCGATGAACTCGTTCAACTGAGAAATTTTCTTTTCCCGCTGCGCATTCTGCGACTCGATCTGCGAACGCACCTGCGTCTTCGCGATCACCATATCGTCGTACGAGCCCGTATAAGTAATGATGGTTTCGTAATCGATGTCGGCAATGTGCGTGCAAATGCTGTTGAGAAAATGCCGGTCGTGCGAGATCGCAATCACCACACCGTCGTAAGCGTTCAGAAATCCCTGGAGCCAGTGGATCGAATCCAAATCCAGATTGTTCGTAGGTTCGTCCAGCAACAACGCTTGCGGATGCCCGAACAAAGCCTGCGCCAGCAGCACGCGGACTTTCTGTCCACCCTGCAGTTCGCTCATCTTCCGGCTGTGGATTTCTTCCGGAATATCCAAGCCGTCGAGCAAAATCGCGGCATCGCTCTCCGCTGTGTAACCATCTTCTTCCCCGACGATCCCTTCCAGCTCGCCCAGCTTCATGCCATCTTCGTCGGTCATGTCGGCCTTCGAATAGATCGCATCGCGTTCCTGCATGGCCGCCCACAGCCGTTTGTTGCCCATGATCACGGTGTCGATCGCGGTGAAGGCGTCGAAGGCAAACTGATCCTGGCTCAACACTCCAAGCTTTCGCGGACGCACCACCGTGCCTTTTTGCGGGTCGAGTTCGCCGCTCAGCAACTTCATGAACGTAGATTTACCTGCGCCGTTCGGCCCTGTCAGGCCATAGCGTTTGCCCGGCGTAAACGCCACAGAGACTTCGTCAAACAGTATTTTGGCGCCGTAGCGCATCGAAACATTACTGACTGAAAGCATGATTGCCTAAGGATCTTCGTCTGAAACTGCGAGGAATTTCCGCCAAAACGGTGCGCAGCTGATGTTAGTAGAATATCACGCCAGGAAGTAGCGCCGGTGTTCTCCAGCCGTCGAGCGGACGTCCGGTCCGCTCCCACCAAAGCTGCGGCGTCCAACTACTGAATCAATCGATGCAAGCCCATGGCCAGGCCGGCAAGAACGAGCACCGCCGCGATCATCGCAAACCGCGTCTTGAAGAGTTTCATCTGGACATCGTTCATGCGGCAATCATACTCCTGCAAGGAGGCAGGCATTGCATTCTTAGCGTCCGCCGTCGCCAGTTCCGCTGGCCTCGACCAACTGCTGCACCGGAGCCGCAACCATGATCAGCAGATCCGCTCTTTGCGCCTGCGCGGATTGGATCGCCGCAAGTTGCTGCTTCCTCCACGCCTCCGGTGACGACTGCGAGTGGTCGAGATAATCCAGCGCCTGCAACCCTGCGGCCCCAAGAACAGTCAGATCTTTAGAAATCGGAGCAATCTCACTCAGCAGGAAAGACTGCTGTAGTAACGGCTCAAGCTTCGCATCGTTATCGCGCCAGGCTGTGAGGGTTGTTCGAATCTGCGCCTCAGCCGCGTTGTCTTTGTAACCGCTCTGAATGTACGTTTTCACCAAAACGTCAAAGCGGAGCGCCTCTTCGCTCTCCGGATTTACGGCATCCACCAACCGATTAAGCGGGGCGCGAAAATTCCACCTGCCTCGCATGTTGTCCGCGCGTGTGTAATCCTTCACCGGCTCTACGGCGTCGGCAAGAGTACGCAGCGCCGCAATATCGTCCGCCCCCGCGAGGCGGTGCAGCATCAAATTCCGAGCCGACAGATGAGTCAAACCCAACCATTGCAGGGGCCAACTCACTTGGCCCAGCCGCGCATACATGGATTCCACATCTGTAACTCCTTGCGGAGACCATAATCGTTCCGCAATCGCGGCGGTCCGTGGCCACAAGCGTGAATCGATATTTTCCGGCGAAACGAATTCCGACCACAAGCAAGCCTCGCCGCCAAGAATGCGGCCTTTCTCTTCCGCACTGAGCGTCGCTGCCGCATCCGCCATCGGATCGACGGCATAGTGCCGCCCCGCCGGCCACATCAGGTCGAGATAGTAACCGTATGAGAGTAGCCCGCTATACCCCTGCTCCGCCGCTGCCGCCAGCGATTCCTGCCCGCGCCACGACTGCACCACAATCGTTTTCGGCAAATCCGGATGCAAAATCTCATCCCATCCCACCATGACTTTGTGATGCTTGGTCAGAATCTTCTGCAGCCGCCGGTTAAAATAGGCCTGCAGATCCTGATCATTCTTCATCCCGTGCGAGTGAATAAACGCCTGAATCTTTGCATTCGCGTCCCACTGCTTCCCGTTAACCTCGTCGCCGCCAATGTGAAAATAAGCATCCGGGAACAAGCGGCCCATCTCCGCGACAAACTTGTCCAGGAACTTGTAAGTTTCCTCCCGCGTAGGATCCATCGCCGCGGCAGGCGCTCCCGGCTCAATCTTGTAAGGTCCCGGCCCGCCCGCCAGTTCCGGATATCCAACAAACCACGACCGGCTATGCCCGGGCATATCGAATTCAGGTATCACGCGGATACCGCGATCGTGTGCATAGCTGATGAATTCGCGAATCTCCTCCTGCGTGTAATACATCCCATCGGACCCCATCTCATGGAGTTTGGGAAAGCGCTTGCTCTCCACGCGAAATCCCTGATCGTCGGAAAGATGCCAGTGCAGCACGTTTATCTTCACCGCCGCCATCCCATCCAGGTTGCGCTTGAGGACGTCCAATGGGATGAAATGCCGGCTCACATCGATGAGCAAGCCGCGCCAGGCAAAGCGCGGCGCATCCTTAATTGTCACGACAGGAACGGCAAAGCCAGCACTGGTAGTCTGCAGCAATTGCAAAAATGTTTGCAGCCCATGCAGCACGCCCAGCGGATTTGCCGCCGTAAGCTTCGCCCCGGACTCAGCTACGACTAATTCGTAAGATTCATCTTCGCCAACGCTCTGCACCTTCGCGCGGTCTCGCTCGGCACGAATTACCAAGGTTGCATTAGCGCCGGCAGTGGCTGTTCCATTAAGTGACATCCCCGTCTGAAGCGAGAGTTGTTCGACAAATCCCTGGACGCCCCGATTCAGCGATGCATCATGAGAGCCCGTGACCGAGACTGAGAAAGTTGAATCAATTGGCAGTTGTCCCGCGCCAACCTGCACGCTGAAAGGCATGGGCATGAGATTGAGCTGAGTTTGTGTTTGGGTTGAGGCAATAGATGCGAAAAGGAGAAACATATTCGCGATGATCAGGATTCGCATGGACGTAAGAGAATGTAACACTCATGCTAAGAGTGGGGTACGTTAACCGACTTCGATAAGTTGGCCAGGACGAATAGAACTGAGCATCCTGAGTATCTCTGGCGTGTAGGGAAGTAAGTCCTCAAGACGACTCGACTTGGAACGAATAACAATCACCGCGATATTTCGAAGGTTCAGATTCTGCTCAAACTCAATGCCTCTGTCGATGGTGAGAAACACCTCAAAGCGCTGGCTCTCCGCCAAAGACAGCAGTTCCCCGTTCTTCTTTCCTGCGACTCGCCTCCGGGACAGTTTGGCATTCGATGCCGGAAAGATAATTCTTTAATTTTCGGGGAACACATTCGTCCAGCAGAAGCTTCATCACAATTCGCTAAATACAAGCGCCTTGGCGTGTTCCAAAGCATGGACCGCCGCCGCACGACTTACAGTGGGAAAATCGTCGAGGAATTCGTCCAATGTCTGGCCCCCTTCGAGGTAGTCCAGCAGCGCCTGAAAAGGCACCCGCGTGCCCCGAAAAACAGGAGTGCCCCCGAGCACCTCGGGGTCCCTAACAATAACGCCATTCGGAGTAGCCATATGGATTGCTCTACCTAATGCCAGTTTACTCTGAGCGGTCGGACAACGGCACATCAACTTCCGGAAGCCGAAACCGCAGTCCACCCTCAGTGCCCCCCGCTCAACTCCCGCACAATGGCCCCCACAAATTGCTTGGCATCTCCAAACAGCATGAGAGTGTTATCGAGGTAGTAAAGCGGGTTATCAATTCCGGCAAAACCCGGGCTCATGCCGCGCTTGATCACCATCACAGTGTGGGCCTTGTCGACGTCAAGAATCGGCATCCCGTAGATCGGACTCGACGCATCGTTCCGCGCCGCCGGATTCGTCACATCATTAGCTCCGATCACCAGCGCAACATCAGTCTGCGGAAAGTCGCCGTTGATTTCATCCATCTCGATGAGCCGGTCATAGGGAATGTCGGCCTCGGCCAGCAGCACGTTCATGTGACCAGGCATGCGTCCGGCCACAGGATGAATGGCGAAGCGCACGTCCACTCCCTTCTTACTGAGAATGTCGTAAAGTTCGCGCACCTTATGCTGCGCCTGCGCCACCGCCATGCCGTAGCCGGGAACGATCACAACTTTATTCGCCGCAGAGAGAATCGCAGCAGCCTCCTCGGCAGTCGCGCTGCGCACCGGCTTGGCCTCCTGCCCGCCCCCTGCCGAAACCTGCACCTGCCCGAAGGCCCCGAACAAAACATTTGTAAACGAGCGGTTCATCGCCTTCGACATAATCACCGAAAGAATCAATCCCGAAGACCCGTCGAGCGCGCCCGCAATAATCAGCAACTTGTTATTGAGCACGAATCCCATCGCCGCAGCCGACAATCCCGCATAGCCGTTTAATAACGAGATGACGGTGGGCATGTCAGCCCCGCCGATTGGGATCACTAGCAGCACGCCGAAGATCAGCGAAAGCCCGACGATCAGTGGAAAGAACTGCTTGGCCTCGGGATGCAGCACCAGATAAATCGCACTGCCGACCGCGACAGCGAACAGCAAAAGGTTAACGAAATTCTGTCCTTTATATGTAATGGGGCGCTGCGGCAGAATCTCCTGCAACTTTCCCGCTGCCATCAAACTGCCGGTAAAGGTCAGCCCTCCAAGAATGACTTCCGCGGAGAGCACCGACATCATGAATTTGGGAACATCCGGCGTGCGCAGATAAAACTCCGCCGTGCCCACCAGAGTGACACACAGCGCCCCAAAGGCGTGACTAAGCGCGGTTCGTTGCGGTACCGCCGTCATCTGCACCATGCCGAGCGGAATGCCAATTCCACTGCCGAGCACCAGCGCGATCACAATCCACTTCCAATCGACGATACCGCGGTGCAGCAGCGTTCCGGCAATGGCGAGCACCATGCCGATTTCACCGGCCCAAATTCCGTGCCGCGCGGTCGCCGGCGAACTCATCCACTTCAGGGAGAAGATAAAAAGAGCGCTGGCGATGAGATAGATAACTTCGATGGCGTACTGGCTACCGGCAAACTCGTTCATTTTTGTGCCAATCGAGAGGTGAGAAGCGCTACGGCTTAGTCGGGCGGCTGCTCTTGAACATTTTCAGCATGCGGTCGGTAATAAAAAATCCGCCCACAACGTTGCTGGTGGCGGCAACAATGGCGATCACGCCGAGAACCGTCGCAAACGTGCTCTTGCGTTCGCCCACCAGCACAATTGCGCCCACCACGGCGATCGCATCCAGTGCGTTGGTCAGCGACATCAGCGGCGTATGCAGCAGCGGCGAAACATGCCGGATCACTTCGAAACCAATGAAGCAAGCCAGCATAAAGATAAAAAGCAAGTCGATCAGATTCGAACTCATGGAGCCCTCGTGATTCGTATCAGGGTATGCCTTTAGGCATAGCGTAAAGTCTGGATCATTCGTCGCGCCTTCAGGCGCTGGGTTTCCAGGTCGATTCTTCCCTTCCCGCAGCCCAGTTAATCCGCGCCCACGCCGTCGGGAGCTTGCGCGATCTGCTTATCCCCCCACCGCAGCCAACGCCGGCATCTTAAAAAACTCCCGCACTCGCGCATTCACAATCTCACCGCCGCGCGTCACCATGGTCTCACGGATAATTTCATCCTGCATGTTGAGTTGCAGCTTGCCCTCTTTCATCATGTAAGCGAGAAACGTGCTGAGATTGCGCGCATACATCTGGCTGGAGTGGTAGGGCACGCTGCTCGCCAGATTGATAGCACCGATAATCGTCACACCGTGCGCTTTCACAGTTTCTCCGGTGCGCGTAAGTTCGCAATTCCCGCCGCGCTCCGAAGCCAGATCGACGATCACCGACCCTGGCGACATCCCCTTCACCATCTCCTCTGTAATCAGCACCGGAGATTTCTTGCCGGGAATCACCGCGGCCGTAATCACGACATCGCTCTCCGCCACCACACGGGTGAGCAACTCGCGCTGCCGCGCGTAGAAATTTTCGTCCTGAGCAGTTCCATAGCCCCGAGCGTCCTGCGCATCCTTAG
This sequence comes from uncultured Acidobacteriaceae bacterium, assembly GCA_963789875.1. GTDB lineage: Bacteria > Acidobacteriota > Terriglobia > Terriglobales > Acidobacteriaceae > Sulfotelmatobacter. The sequence goes on from CAWBMI010000007.1 coordinate 112,679, forward strand.
CCTCAATCGGCAACTCTACAAAGCGCCCGCCCAGGCTTTGCACCTGCTCTTTCGAAGCCGCGCGCATATCGTAAGCGGACGCCACTGCTCCCAGCCTGCGCGCCGTAGAAATGGCCTGGAGACCGGCGACACCCGCGCCGATTACGAACACCCGCGCCGGCGTAATCGTCCCCGCCGCCGTCGTCATCATGGGGAAAATTCGGATCGATGTCTCCGCCGCCAGCAGCACCGCTTTGTATCCACAGATCGTTCCCATGGATGAGAGCGCATCCATACTTTGCGCGCGCGTGGTGCGCGGCACCAACTCCACAGAGAAGGTAGTAAGGCCAGCGTCCGCGATCTGCTGGATCACCTCGGCAGAGCCGAAGGGCCGCAGAAACCCGATCAGCACTTGATTGCGCCGCAGCAAAGCCAGATCAGCCTTGCCGGTCACATCATTCGAGCCATAACACAATACCTGCACAATCACGTCGGCCGCCGCGAACACGGCAGCGCGATCGGAAAGAATCTTGGCTCCCTTTTCAGCGTAAACCGAATCCGGATACCCGGCTCCTTCACCGGCGCCCGACTCGACCACAACTTCGAACCCAGCCTTCCCGAGCACAGGCACAACCGCAGGCACGACCGCCACGCGGCGCTCGCCGGGATAGCTTTCTTTGGGAACTCCAACAATCACGTCGTCAGCCTTTCTTCAGAACGAAGCTCCGAGGCGCGCTGCTCGCAGCATAGAGTCGGAAGGAACTCGAAATGTTTACACCTTACACAAAATGCGCTGAAACGGATGTGACATCGATCACGTGGCACAGGCAAGCCGCTTCATGGAACTGCGATAAACGAACTGGAAACATTAGCAGAAACAGAAAGGACTGAAAAGGAATTCCGGCGCAGTGGAATAGTGCAGTTCGCTAATTCTAGCAGGGACAGCCGCCCTCGGCTGCCCGTCGAGCCAAGCTCGACTCCTTCATTGCTCAACGCCAGCGCCCGCTTATTGATTCGCGCCCAGCAGAATCCGAATGAGCAACAGCCAGCGCCGGACATTCGTCGTCATCAAGAAATTCTCTTTCACATGCTCGTGGCCATTGCGGCCCAATTGCCCGGCGAATTCCGGGTGTGTCAGAAGATAACGCATCTGGTAAGCGCATCCATCCACGGAATGCACGAGCGCACCAGTCAATTTGTGAATGATCTGATTCGGAATGCCCCCCACTGCGCCCGCGATCGTGGGTTTCCCCTTCCACAGAGCCTCTGTCACGGTCAATCCAAATCCTTCGCGAATCGATTTCTGCACGATGATCGTCGAAGCCCGCTGCAGCGCGTTGATCTCCAGGGCGCACCATGGGGGCAAATCCAGAATAATAATGTCCGGATCGTCGCCCGCCGCTTCTCTCACTTCCTTCAGAACCGCAGCGCCCTCGGGATCATCACTGGCCCCGCCGCCGGCCAGCACCAGTTGGCAATCCGCGTAGCGTCGAGCCTGCTTGAAAGCCTGCACCACCCCCACCGGATCTTTCGCGCGATCAAAACGAGAAACCTGCGTGATGATGGGCCGTGAACGATCCACGCCAAACTCGTCGCACACCCGCTGAACGAACGCGTCGTCCAGATCCTTATTCTTCTCCGACAGAGGATCGATACAGGGATAAAACAAATACTGCGGAATCGAAAGCTGCCGTGTAAATGCCTGCGAAGAGAAAATCGCCGCATCATATTGCTCGACGAATGGCCGTAGAAACTCCCACACCTGGCGGTTGGGGCTGGATAGATCAATGTGGCAGCGCCATATCCACTTGCGCGGAGATTGCTTGCGATCCCGCACCAGCCCCGCCGGCTGCGGATCGTGAATCACGATCACATCTTCCGTAAATTGCAGCCGCTGCCGGTTCTGCTCGTTGTGCATCAGAAAAATATCGCGTGCCTGCTGCGTCAGCTTGTAATCGCTGCCCTGAAGCGCGTTGTGAAATGCCTTGGTCACCTCAAAAAAATCGTTCCCCCCGGTGATCACATCCCACTGCGTCTTGACTTCCAGTTCGTTCAACAAGGGAACCAACTGGTTCAGCATCTCGGCGACTCCTCCACCAACCGCGGTAGAGTTGACCATCTTCACCGTCTTGCCTTTCAACTCGCGCGCCAGAAACTTCAGTTCATCGATGTCCGCAACGCCGACAATATTCTTGTAATCATCGAGGTGCGGCGGCGGAACCGGCGCCGGCGGCGTCTGCCAGGTGCGCGGCGACTTGCGCCGCTCCGGCCGCACCGCTGGCGCCGCCGAAGAAACAGCGGTCGGCGCAGAACTGTTTTCGAAGGTCGGTGAGTCGTAAGTCGGAGATGTTTCCTGCTTCACTGGTTCCATAATTTCGCTCTCTGATGGTCTCTTTAGATCAGAGCCCGCTCAACCACGCGGATAATCTGCTCCCGTACGCCGTCGAGCGTGGATGTATAGATATCAATGCGGTTCAACTGCCGTGCGGTCTCGGTCAAACCCAAATCCTCGTGCAGCCACTGCGAAAAATCGTTTGACATCAATTTCAAACGGAGGCGCGCCTCTATAAAGTGGTGATGAATGCAATGCACACTCACGCGTCGCAGCCCTTCGGCGAATTCTTGCAGCGTGTGGCCCACAAAACTGGTCGGGATCACCACGCTGTCAGAGGCGCAGAAATAAAACGTTTCCCGCGCATTCCGCGTCGCGGCCTCCGGATTCCGCTGCAAGAACTCCTCGACCAGTTGGATAAATCGCTGCCGCAACTCGCCGACCGAAGTGAACTCGCGCACGTCCACGCTGGCCAAGCCCTCAGCCAATCCGGGCTCATTGCAATCGGTCAAGACCCACTGGGCAAAGTCATTGGAGAAACCTTCGCGAATGAAATGATGGTCTTCGAGAGTTTGAAATGTATGCTGAAAAATAGAATCGTCCGGACACTCCCGCAATGCATCAAGAAATTGCCCGAGAGTATCCGCGTTCTGTCGCGTAATCCGCAGCAGATGAGCGGACGTATTGAAATAAAAAGGTTTCACGGGTGTCCGTGCAAGGGTAGGTGCCATTACGCTTGTCATGCCTTCACCGCCAAATTTTTGTCGTTGCCTCATGCACTGAGGTTCTGGCAGGCGTCCAGCCAGCGCCGCAGAAGATCAAGAACTTCGTCGGGCGGCTGCAGCCAAAGCCGTGCAGCCGTTTCGCGCCACCGCGGACGAACTAGAATGCTCAGACCTCGCCCACTCATCGCTTCAAAGGCTGGCTCATCCGTGATGTCGTCGCCCAGATAAGCCGCCGGGATTCCCGCTTCCATTTCGCTCGCGATCTTGCCAACCGCGTCGCCCTTGTCCACTGCAGACGAGCGAATCTCAATGCCTCCATCGAATGGCAGCAAGTCCAGACTTGAACGCTCGGCCACAGCGGTCCAACCCAACAGAGCCCGCTTTCGAATATCGCTTTTTTCGGACTCTTCCAGTCCCCGCCAGTGCACCGCGATGCTGCCTTTCTTGAATTCGCCCACGTGCTGCAGGCGCTGGTAGCGCAACCATTCTTCCGCTGCAGCCAACGCTTTTCCGGTGTGCAGATCCAGTTGACGCAATTCAGCGGCACCATTCGGCTTCAATCGCTGGGCGCCATGCAGTCCCCACACCTCCAGCCGCGGTTCTATTCTCAGCAACGGAACGATCTCCTCTGCATCTCTGCCGGAAATAATGACAACTCGCGTTCGCCCGTTCCGGGCGATTTTCTCCAGAACCTCGGAGACGCCGGCATAGGGAAAAGCCTGCTCCCTCTGCTTTCGAAACGGCGCCAGGGTCCCGTCGTAATCCAGCATCAGCAACGACCGCGGCGCTCGCGCCACCGCGCTTAACAGTGCTTCCAGCTCGGAATGAAATGCTTTTCCAATCATGCAACCGCCACAGTCGCGGGCAGCCTCTTTCGCGGCCTTTCCGCGACATCGAGCCTCAACTCGCAAAGTTCAGTAATCAGATTTCCAGCCCAGCGGTAAATGTTCTGCTCCCTCACAACCCTCCGCATGCGATGCATGCGCATTTGTTTTTCTTCCGGCTCCATCTCCAGCGCGACTCGAATCGCTTCGGCAGTCTGATCGACGTCGTAAGGGTTGATCAGCAAGGCGTCCCGCAGCTCCCGCGCTGCTCCCGTGAACTGGCTCAAGATCAACACGCCGCGCTGGTCACGCCGGGCCGCCAGGAATTCCTTTGCCACCAGGTTCATGCCATCGTGCAGCGCCGTCACCAGACAAATATCCGCCGCGCGGTAGTAGCGTTGGATTTCTTCGTGGCTATGTTGCCGCTTCAGCGAAATAATCGGCTTCCAGTTGCCGCTCTGGAATCTCCAGTTGATCCTCTCAGCCTCCGCTTCCACTTCCGCCAGCAAGTCCTGGTAGCGCTTGATGTGGGTGCGACTCGGCGCTCCGATCTGGATAAACGTAAATTTGTTTCGGTATCGCGGATACTTCTCCAGAAATCTCTCGATCGCCCGGAAGCGCTCCGGAATCCCCTTCGTGTAATCGACCCGGTCCACGCCAATCCCCACGAATTCCGTCTCCACACCCACGCTTCGCAGCAAAGCAGAACGATCGGCGTAATCGTCCTGGTAGCTATCGCTGGTGACCGCGTCATCGTCGGTCAAGTCAACGCTAATCGGGAACGGCCGCACCATCGTGCGGTGATTCTGCCGGCTCACGGAAAAGTGTTCCCAGTCCACGCGCGACTCCACCACGCGGTCCACCGTTTGCAAGAAATTATTGCAATGCGACTGAATATGAAATCCGATGAGATCGGCGCCCAGCAACCCATCCACCAGTTGCCGCTGCCACGGGCAAATACCAAAAGCTTCCGGATTCGGCCACGGTATGTGCCAAAAAATGGCGACCCGGGCGTCAGGCCTTTTTTCTTTGATCATTCGAGGCATCAGTGCAAAGTGATAATCCTGCACCAGCACAACCGGCTTCGGAGTGTCTTTGATCTCTTCGAGCACCGCAGCCGTAAACTTGCGATTCACCTCTTGATAGTGTTGCCAATCCTGTGCGCGAAAAAGCGGCCGCGTATGCGCTATATGGCAGAGGGGCCACAAACCCTCATTCGCAAAACCGTAGTAGTATCCTTCTTCTTCCTCTTTGCTCAGCCAGACCCGGCGCAGTGTGTAGCGGGGATCGCTCGGAGGCACTCGCAGCCGGTCCTGGCGATCCACCATCTCTCGATCCGCGTCTCCGCTGCCATGCGCGATCCATGTGCCGTCGCAGGCGCTCAACACTGGTTCAAGGGCGGTTACTAACCCGCTCGGCGGCACCACGACCTCCATCGATTTCCCCGCCCGCTGGTGCATGTAAGGCTCGCGATTCGAAACTACAAACAGCCGCCCATCTTCGAGCCGGCTCCGCAGTTGCACGGCCAGCCGATCAGCCGTCCATACCGATTGCGCCGCGTCGCGTAAGCGGGCCTCGTTCTCTGCCGCGTTGCGCGCTTGGCTAAGGCTCTCAGCCAGTGTGACGACTTCCCAAGCGAGCGGCTTAAAAAGATCGAGATCGTGCATCTGCTGCCGCGAAGAAATTCTTCCCGTTCGCAGTGCCCTCATCCACTGTGCCGCTCGCGCGATTGGACCGGTAATGCTCCAACGCACAATCAGCAATGTGATCAGAACAATCAGGAAGACCTGCACCAGCACGCCGATAAAGGCTTGGCGCCACGTCCGCAGATTTTGGGCCCGGATATATCCCGCGTCGTGAACGACTACCAACCCTCCCACCGTTTCGTCGTGACGGTGCAGAGGTACCGCAAAAACATATGCCGGCTCTTTCCCTAGTCGTTGGAACGAGCTCTCTTCCTGTCCTAACGCCATCGCCTGGGTAACCTCGTGTGGCGCCGATTGCACCAGTGCACCCAGTCCCGACGTTATAGCGACGACATTCCCCTGCCGGTTATAAACCGCGACCCCGAGCAGATGCTCGCGATTTCCGAAGCGCTGCACTACCTTCTGCAGATCGCGATCCGACCCACTTTCCCATGCCTTCTCCACATTGCCCGCAACGCTCTCGCCCAGCACTTCTGCGCGCCGCTGCAACTCGCCGCGCAGGCCGCGCTTCTCCCGCAATACCGCGTAATAGGAGAAACCCAGAGACACCAGCGTGATACCGATGATGAGAGATACAATGAGCCGCACACTCAACAGGCGCATACGTGAACCTCCTGAGCCGCGCATCGCAGCGTCGAAAGAAAAGTGCTGAAACAAGTGCGGTACGATGAGCTCGTGAGAAAATGATGTCGCCGCGCGCCAATTTTCAGACACGCTCGCCGTAGGCGTCGGGAATGGGGGAGGACGGCCATCTTGTATGAAACTCCCAAAGTCTAGGCGGGAGATCCCATCTGGAACATCCGGAAATCACTGTAGAACTTATGAGTAAACGGCGATGTCCATAAAGAGCGTAGTGCACGCCAATGCGATAATGGACGATGTAAGAATGATTTTCAGCTATTGTGAGATTTGCGATTTGGGTTCCTGGGACATCAATGCTGTTTTTGCACTTTGAGGGAACTCCTCGCCTTCGAATGACGTAGGAGTCTTCATGAAGAATCCGGGTCTCGCCGCTTTTGCCCTGTTCGCGATTGGCCTGACCGTTCTGCCCGTATTCGGGCAGGTACATTCCACGACCGCGAGTTCCCCCGACCTGAAACCCGACGCGAGCGGCAAACTCTCTCAGGAGGAGATGCAACAGCTGTTTCGCGTCGTCGCCGATAAGGACATCGAAAACGATAAGCGCCTGCGCGACTACACCTACGTAGAGCGCGACGAAGAGCACCGCATCGATGGCAAAGGCAACGTCAAGTCCACAGAAGTAAAGACGTTTGAGGTGATGGAGCTTTACGGTGAGCAAGTGCAGCGGCTGATCGAAAAGGACGATAAGGCCCTCAATTCCAAAGATGCCGCCAAGGAAGAGGAGAAACTTCAGAAGATCATCGACAAGCGCAAAAACGAATCGGAAGGCGAGCGTAGAAAGCGGCAAGAAAAGCAAGATAAAGATCGTGAAGAAGACCGCAAGTTCGTGCGCGAGGTCGCCGACGCCTACGATTTCAAGCTGGTGGGAACGGAACTTCTGGGCAATCGCGAGGTTTGGGTAATCGATGGCGAGCCCCGTCCGGGCTTCGTGCCGCATATGAAAGAGTCTAAGTTCCTCTCGAAATTCCGCGGGCGCGTCTGGATCGATAAGAACGATCTGCAGCTGGCCAAAATGGATGTGGAGTGTCTGGACACGATCTCCTGGGGACTGTTCCTTGCCCGCTTCCACAAGGGAACGCGCGTTACGCTGGAACAGACGCGGGTGAACGACGAGGTCTGGCTGCCTCTTCACTTGACCGCAAAGATCGACGTGCGTCTCGCGCTGCTCAAGAACTTCGACGTAAATCTGGAGCAGACCTACCACGACTACAAGAAATTCCGCGCCACTGCGAAAATTGTGGACGTGGGAAGCGTGCAACCAAAGTAGCATTTTCCCGCCGCCTGTTATCTGCGTGAACCCAATCCTCACCTGCATCATCTACTAACTCTCATATTGCACCCTGAATGAGAGAAACGATGTCTGCCCAGCTAACCCCTCTCGTCGCCGATAACCGTGGTGAGGCTTTCCCTACTCTCACTCCCGAACAGGTGGAACGCATCCGCCCCTTAAGTAAGGTCCGCAAAGTAAACACGGGCGACATTCTCTTCGAGCCGGGCGACAGCGACATTCCTTTTTTTGTTCTGCTCTCCGGCAGCATGGAAATCCTGCAACCGGATGTTCACGGCGGTGAACGCCCGATTGTAGGACACGGACCGGGGAACTTCACCGGAGAAATTAACATGATCTCGGGCCGCCGCAGCTTGGCCCGGGGTCGCGTCACTTCCCCCGGCGAATTTTTGGAGATGAGCGCCGGCGATTTGCGCGCGCTCGTTGCCAGAGATGCCGAGCTCAGTGAAATCTTCATGCGCGCCTTTATCCTGCGCCGCCTCGAATTAATCAAAAGCGGTCAGGGAAACGTGATCTTGTTGGGCTCGCGCCACTCCGCGCAGACTCTGGGCCTACGCGAGTTCCTCACCCGCAATGGACATCCGCACATTTACGTTGATCTGGATACTGACTCCAGCTACCAGGATTTGCTCGACCACTTCCACGTCACTCTGGACCAGATTCCGGTAGTCATCTGTAACAACAAGACAGTGCTGCGCAATCCCTCGATCCAGGAGTTAGCGAAATGCCTAGGTCTCAACGCCAACGTCGAGCCCTCTGAGTTGCGCGATCTCATCGTGATTGGCGCCGGACCCGCGGGTCTGGCAGCCGCTGTTTACGGTGCATCCGAGGGCCTCGACGTTCTGGTGATCGAGGCCATAGCTCCCGGCGGCCAGGCAGGATCGAGTTCGAAAATTGAAAACTATCTCGGCTTTCCCTTGGGAATTTCCGGCCTGGAACTCGCCGGCCGCGCCGCCGCTCAAGCGCAGAAGTTCGGCGCCAAGATGCTGATCGCCTGCAAGGTGAAACAGTTAAAGTGTGAACGCCGGCCTTATGAACTAGTAATGGATAATGGCCAAGTGATTCGCGCTCGCACCGTCGTCATCGCCAGCGGAGTCCGCTACAACAAGCCAGACGTCGAGAATCTCTCCAAGTTCGAGGGCCTCGGAGTTTATTACGGCGCAACCTACATCGAAGCCCAGCTCTGCGGAGACGACGATGTAATCGTGGTCGGCGGCGGCAACTCGGCTGGCCAGGCCGCCGTTTTTCTTTCTCAGACCGTCGGCAAAGTTCACATGCTGGTGCGCTCCTCGCAGCTTTCCAGCAGCATGTCGCGCTACTTGATCCAGCGCATCGAAGAAAATCCTAAAATCGACGTGCACTTCGGCACCGAAATCGTAGCTCTCGAAGGCGACACTCAACTGGAGCAAGTAAGCTGGAAAGATAAGAATAAGGACGAAGTCTGCTCGCACAAAATCCGCCACGTCTTCATTATGGCTGGAGGCTCGCCTCACACCGCGTGGCTGCAGAACTGCGTAGTGCTCGACCAAAACGGCTTCATCCTCACCGGACGCGATCTCGACCCCACCTTGCACGATTTTCGCTGGCCCCTCTCGCGCACCCCTCAGATCTTCGAGACCAGCCTGCCCGGAGTCTTCGCCGTAGGCGACGTCCGTTCCGGCAACGTGAAACGCGTAGCCGCCGCCGTAGGCGAAGGATCGATCTCCATCTATCTGGTGCATCGCGTCTTGGCCGAGTTGTAGCCATGACGGCATTCCGTGCCGCGCATTCGCGCGGATTGCGACGCGCTTGTGGTCGGAATTTAACCCTTTTATCCGCGTTATAATAAAAAGATTCTCAGTCGACAAAATCGGTCTCTGTAGGCCTCAGCACCGAACTATTGCGGCACAAGGTTCAAGCTGATGGCTGAGAGCCAATGGCTGAAAGCACTTTCCCATGGACTTCAAACTAGTCTCCGATTACAAGCCGCAAGGCGACCAAGGCCGTGCCATCGAATCGCTGCTGCGAGGCGTCTACGACCGCGAGCAGCATCAGGTTTTGCTCGGCGTCACCGGCTCCGGCAAGACCTATACCATGGCCAAGGTCATCGAGGCGGTCAACCGCCCCGCGCTCGTCATGGCGCATAACAAAACTCTGGCGGCGCAGCTCTATCACGAATTCAAGAATTTCTTTCCCCACAACGCGGTCGAATATTTCGTTTCCTACTACGACTACTACCAGCCCGAGGCCTACGTCCCAGCCGCCGATCTCTTCATTGAAAAAGAAGCCACCATCAACGACGAACTCGACAAGCTGCGCCTCTCGGCGACGAAATCTTTATTCGAACGCCGCGACGCTCTGATTGTCGCGTCAGTAAGCTGCATCTACGGCCTGGGTTCGCCCGAAGCCTACTACGGCATGATGCTCTTCCTCGAAAAAGGCCAGAAGATTACGCGCGAAGACATCACCCGCAAGCTGGTCGACATTCTCTACGAGCGTACCAACGGCGAATTCAAGCGTGGAACCTTTCGCGTGCGTGGCGACGTGATCGAGGTCTTCCCCACCTACGACGACATGGCTTACAGGATCGAACTCTGGGGAGATCAGGTCGAATCGCTGGCGCAAGTCGATCCACTCTTCGGCACCGTCAAGCAAAAATACATGCGCCTGCCGATCTATCCCAAGACGCATTATGTGATGAAAGATGAAACCCGCGTCTCGGCCGTAGAGTCGATCAAACAAGAACTTGCCTGGTGGGAAGTAGAACTGGAGAAGCAAGGCCGCATCGTGGAGTCGCAGCGCGTGCATCAGCGCGTTAAGTTCGATCTTGAAATGATCAAGGTCATGGGCTATTGCCACGGCATCGAAAATTATTCCCGCCACTTCACCGGACGGATGCCCGGCGAGCCCCCACCTACGCTACTCGATTATTTCCCGCGTGATTTTCTGATGTTCATCGACGAGTCGCATCAGACGATTCCGCAGTTACGCGGCATGCATGCCGGCGACCGTTCGCGCAAAGAAACGCTGGTCGAATATGGCTTCCGCCTGCCCTCAGCTCTCGATAATCGCCCGCTGACGTTCGAGGAATTCGAGCACCGTACTAATCAACTCGTTTATGTTTCGGCGACGCCGGGCCCATATGAGTTAACCAAATCGGCGGGCGTGGTAGTAGAGCAAATTATTCGCCCGACCGGATTGATCGATCCCGAGGTCGAAATCCGTCCGGTCAAAGGACAGATCGACGACCTGCTTCATGAGATTCGTGCGCGCGTAGAGAAAGGCGAACGCGTTCTGGTGACAACACTGACCAAGCGCATGTCCGAAGACCTGGCCGAGTATTACGCCGAGGTAGGCGTGAAGTGCCGCTATATGCATTCAGAGATCGAAACCCTGGAGCGAGTAAAAATCCTGCGCGACCTGCGCAAGGGCGAATTCGATGTATTGATCGGCATCAATCTGTTGCGCGAGGGCCTCGACCTGCCGGAAGTCTCGCTGGTAGCCATTCTCGACGCCGACAAAGAAGGCTTTCTGCGCTCCCAGGGGTCGTTGATCCAAACCATAGGCCGCTGCGCGCGCCACTTGAACGGCCGCGCCATCCTCTACGCCGACCGCAAGACCGACTCTATGAAACGCGCGATCGACGAGACCCTGCGCCGCCGCGCCATCCAAACCGCCTACAACGAAGCCAACGGCATCACTCCGGAATCGATTGTCCGCCCGTTAGACATGACGTTGGCCGGAATCATTGCCGCCGACTACACCGATCTAACAGGAGGCGAATCCGAAGGCATCCCAGAATTCAAATCACAGCTGGAACTAGATGGCTACGTCGAGAAACTAGAAAGCGACATGCGCGAAGCCGCCAAACGCTTCGAGTTCGAGAAGGCGGCGAAGCTGCGGGATACGATTAAGGAGTTGAGGACGAAGGAGTTTCTGTTCGCGTAGCTCAAGGCGGTTTCATCGGCATTACCGCCAGAGCGCCATTCCTCCTGAAATGGGAACCCCCTTTTTCGACTTTGCACCAAGGCATGCGCGGTCCGGCGCCTAACGAGTTATCCTGCCGTTGAGGTCGCGACGAACATGATTTTTGATAAAGCGCTCTCCGCGCTGCAGCAAATAAGGGACTCGGTTGGTATCGAAGTCGAACAGTTTGACCGCGACCTGTCGACGCTGCACTCCACTCCGGTTAACGGGAAAGCAACGAAGGACAGAGAGTCGACTTCAATCCTTCTCAGAGAGCGCGGCCACATGCAACTTCTGCTCGATGAGTTCGACGGGACCATCGCCCGCGTGATAGCCCGAAGCGATGGTGTAATCGCAACTCCTGCCCCGTCATCGGGCAACAAGGCCGTCATACCCGGCCGGTACACGGGAATGAAGCTCTCCGCAGTGCAGGCGTATCTCTGTGAGCGTGGGTGCGGTCTAGTAGCGTTTGCAAACGATACGAAATCAGAGATTGCTGTTGCTACCTGAAGATCCCTTCTGTACGCCCGCGTTTAGGCTTCGTTCACTCAGAAGGCCGTTCAAGAAAAGACCGGGCGGTCACAATGCGAATCTTTCCGTAGAGGCCCAATCGCAGCAGATCGAGATCGCCAGTCACGATGTATTCGCACCCTGCCGCCTCCGCGCATTCCAGAACCCGGTTATCGTCGGGGTCTTCTTTAACTGCGTCTATCGTGCCGGTCGGTCTGACCCGACTTGTACAAGTATCGATGTAGCGTTTGGCACGCGCGAGGCGCTCCTTGGAGAAACCGAACTTGTCGCGTAGCACGCGCAGAGTCTCCTGAAGGATTGCGTCAGAGATGAAAAAAGACACCCTGCCGTCGAGGGCCTCTTCCAAAAGATCAAGGGGATTCCCGCCGAAGAACCAATGCCGATATGAGGATGTTGCTGTCCGGAGTGACGCGGGCGGGCACTTATCGCCTTGAGTGTTCTTCACGAGTCTCGGCAACCAGGCGCGTGATGTCGGCCTCGGTCAAACCACGCTGCGCGGCAAGTTCCCGGTTTTCGGCCACAAAAGAACGCAGTTCCCGAACCTGGAGAAGTCGAAGTGCCGCTTCTTCAAGGAGGGCGTCCACCGATTTGCCCTCAGCGCGGGCCGCCTCGCTCATCCGAGACCAGACCTCCGACGGCAAGCTAACATTTCGATCCATGGACATCCATCCCCTCCTATCAACCTATTATCGCCGTCAATCGGATTCCGTCAATCACGAATCGCGGAGGTTTGGGTTTGGGCTCTTAAGGCCGTGGATCCGCCCGTATTCCTCCGCAGATATGACTACCCACGCGTCACGGTTCCTCCGACGAATGAGTACCGGTTCGTGTTGGACTGCGTCGAGGAGCGCGCCGAAGCGCTTTCGGGCAGCGGTAACCGTAATAGCCTTCCATATATCTATCTAATCGACAAAACTGGACAAACGCAGCAGCCCAAGCCTGCTCTTGCCGTTACTCGCTAACCGAGGATTTTCAAACCAGGCAGGGGGTTGGACGAGATCGAGATCGTCAATCCGTTCCTCAGAAGCCCTGAGTCAATCTGGCTAGATATTTTATGGGGCGGGTGGTTTCCTATCGTCCATACGCCGCGCTGGCGGCCAGCGGCTTCCGATGGAACGTATATCCGTCAAAGGTTTCGGAGCGGAAGTTCAGGTTGGGGGCGGAAAGCTTTTCGGTCTGACTGAGAAATAGATAGCCGCCGGGTTCAAGATAAAGATGCAGCCGCTCCAGCAACGCCAGTCGCTGCGCCCGCGAAAAGTGCGGCAGCACATCCATGCAGCAGATGCAATCGAAGCGCCCGATGTAGCCGGGCCGTGCCAGGTTCATGCAGTTAAAAGTGACGAGGCTGCGGAGCCGCGGCTTCGCCAGCAGATGGGCGCCATTCGCGGCAGCAACCTTTAGACCACCGCGAGCCCCGCCGTTTTTTTCGTACCTATCATCCCGGGACCCATATTTTGCGTATGCCGGCTGGACGTCATCCTCAGAGTTGTCATCTACGACTATTGGCGCATTATTCTGCGAGCTGATCTTGGAAAAGTAATTTCGGATGCTGGCAGGCGGCAGCCCATCCAAAGCCGATTGTGGATAAACGCCTCGGTCCGCGGCTTCGATGTTACGCGGCAGCAGGTCGCTGCCTACGATGTGAATCGATACTCCAGCTCCGAGGCTCGATGAGCCGGACGTGTTCTGCATCGCATCCGCGATGCCCGCAGTGCGCCCCGCAGACTTCCCGTTTCCATTGCCGTTGTTGGAACCGTTGCCTTCCGTGCCTCCGCTATTGATCGCATCACAGACCGCCATTGCGATCGAGTAAGTCTCTTCTCCCGTGGCGCAGCCCGCGCTCCAGATGCGCAGCGGACTTGGCCCGTCGGTCGACTTGCGCGCAAACAACTGCGGCAGCACGTGCCGCGTCAGCGCATTCAGCGCTCCGGGATGGCGAAAGAAACCTGTATTCGTATTCAGCAGGCCTTCGAGCAGCGCCGGCAGCCCGGCAGGATCTTGCTCGGCCGACCGTAGACGTTCCAGTAGCACCGTCGACGACCGCAAATCTTGCGCCTCGATAAAATCGGCTACACGCGCCGCCAGAGCGCTGTTGGGACAATCCAGAACGATTCCGCTCTGGCGCTCAATGAGCAGGCGCAACTCCGAAAGCTCGTGCTCCAGGATAGTGCTGGTCGCGATCAACTTATGCATAGGGCCTTTTTCCCAGGCTCGGTCAAAACTCCGCGCCCATCGACAAGATAACGATAACGATAACGGCAACATTCCCGGAGGAGGGTGAACTACTTTGCCCGGGGATATCGCCGGGCTTGCCCGACCGCCACTTCGCGGCCGGAAGAATCGTTTCAGACACCAGCCGCAACCGCGGCGCGGCTTTTCACCGAGTCGCGTTCCACCTGCTGAGCCACCACATTCATTTCTTTTTCCAGCGACGAAAAACGCTGCATCACTTCGTGAATGCGCAACGTCATGTTGCGCATGGTTTCAATCTGCGCCCGTGTGTGCCCCGAGAGACCCACTGGCTCGAGCAACAGCAGATCGGAGTTCCCCAGTAACGAGGTCAGCGCATTATTTAGTCCGTGCCTCATCTCCAGCATGTAGCGGCCGAGCGAGGCTTCCCGCTCCAGCCGCGTGCAAGACTGTTCGGCGGCCCGCGCTCTGGCTTCGGCGCGCGCCCGCATCACCGCTTCGCTCGCCGCCGGTATCAGAGCACCGAGCCAGTCTTGATCGTGGCGCAGCACCGTAGTGCGCGGCCAGCGTCCCCGCACCAACTCCGCGGTTGCGGCATCCTGGCATACGCAGAACAGCGGTTGCTGCGTCAGATGCAAAGGCTCCAGCACAACCGCCAGAACATCGCGGCGGAGCGGCCCAACAATCGCGACTTCGAAATTATCCACGGAACGCGGCCACAGGTTGCCGCTCAACATGGTGAAGGTGGGCGCGCTGCATTCCATTTGCCAGCGCGCGGTGATGTTCCGCGAAAACTCCGCGTCATCGGAGATAACCAGAACCGTCGGTTGATCCAAGTGCAAGTTTCCTCTTCCTAAACTTTCGCGTGAATTCAGGTGTTAAGGTTGTGCTTTCTTCGTGAAGCCGTGCCGCTCTTATTTTTTCTTTCCGAATTGCGGCTCCGCGTCCGGATTCCACTCCGGGGGCGCAGCATCCACGTCGAATTCCGCAGCCTCATCGCCAGCTGCGGCGAACTTCGCTTTTGCCTTGACCTCAGCCGCAGGCCCAGGCTTCGCGGAGGTCACCGGTTTCGCCCCTCCGGCGCCCGCAGCCGCGGCGGCAGCGCGAGGCGCGCCCGCGGCTTTGGCCGGCGCAGGCTTTGCTGGCACAGACATTGCCTCTACTGGCGCAGCCGTCTCGGCGGTATCTTCTTTCGCGCTGTCTTGTTTCTTACTGTCTTGCGCGCTAACTTTCTTGCCCAGCGCAAAATCCACCGAAGCCCGCAAATCCACCAGCATGCGCAACGGCTGGCCCGACGAATACTCGGCCTGGAACATCACCTTCCACGACTGGCATATCATGCGCAACCGAATGATCGGCTCCTGCGCCGAGAACTGCGCCCGCTGGCAGTCGATGATCTCAACTCCCTGCTCTTCCAGCGCGGTGAGTCCGTCGAGGATTTCATTCAGATCGGCCAGCATCAGCCGGAAGAAGGCGCGCCGCATCAGGTAGCCAAAGCGCGTAAACGCGACCAGCGCGATGGGAAGGTAAAATAAGTCTCCCGCCTGCGCCTTCGCCTTGCGGCCCTGCTCGAGCACACCGCCGTGCAACAATTCATCCAGCGAACGGCAACGCCGCGCCGCTTCCAGCACGCGGTCCAGCGAGTTCAACCACACTGGAGTCTTCAGCTCCACCTCACCCAGAACCGGCTTCAATCCCTGCGCCACGTAGGCAATGTCAGCTTTATCGTCCTCCAATTCGGTGGGCGCGTCCTGGCTGAAATATTGCACCAGCAGAAAATCGATCTTGTCCCGCACCGCGTCGTTTCGTTCGCTTTTGGCCAGGAAGTGTTGCAGCAAAACTTCCAGCCCGGCGCGATCCACGATCGAACAAGTCTGCAGAAACTGCCTCAGTTGATGCACCTGGATGCGGTCATCCATGGCATTCAGCCATTGCGCAGCCTGCCGCACAGCCTCGGCACTGGGCACTTCTTCGCGACTTTCGAGCCCGTGAATGTCGAACTCGTTGCCGGCCGGCGCTTCAATCACAAACTCGCGCGCCAGTTCGGCGTAAATGGGATAAAGCCGGCGGGCATTCGACCACAAAACCGCCGGATCGCTGATTGTTTGAGGAGATGGCGTCATGATTTCACGATCCAGTTAGGAACATCTTTTACAAAACGTGCAGCGACAATGGTATTTTCCGGGTGATACTGCACCGCCACGACTTCCACTTCCGTATCCAGCGACCCGTCGCGATTGCGCACCCGCAGCCAGTCGCCAAATTCCACCCGCAGTGTGCAGGCAAACAGAACCTCGCGTGCGGTCCCAAACTCAATCACCGTGCTTTCTTGGGCCGTACTTTCTTGCAAGGCGTTTTCCGGCGCTGCGCTGGAAGGCGAAACCGCGTCCTGCCAGATCGAACCCTCTGACGATGCTCGGGCGCTCGCTCCGTGACCAGATCCACCCAGACGCGTGCACTGTACCGGAATCCGCACCGGCGTAGCCTCCGGAAAAAATCGCGCCAACTCCGCCACTTTACTGGCCTGCACCACCCGCGCCGGAGCTGTAGCCATGTGTGCCAAACATTCCCTCTAAACCAAAGCTTGTCATTCCGACCGAAGCTTCCGTTTCCCGAAGGGAAAGGGAAGCGCAGGGAGGAATCCGCTCTTCTGCCGTTCCGCACCGAATGTGCGGTAAGGCTCCCCCTCTTCCCGGTTAGGAAGAGCTTCAGGGAGCCCCAACTCGCGGTTATGCCAAACCAGAAGCACGCTCGCGACCAACCCCACAACCAAAGGGATTAGCACTCAGGCGCGATATTTTTCAAGAGCTTAGGAGGGTGACGCATGCGACAACCGAGGTACCGCCGAGACCCAAGTCTCATCCTGAGACAAAATCTCAAAGCGCCGCCGACGCTGTACGGACTGTGGGGATGTGGGGACAGCCGCCTCGGCTGTCCAGCCGATCCCAGCAAGGCGCCTATGCGCAGCTGCATGGACGCCTTCCTGGGACCGCAAACAAACTCTGTCATCCCGACCGAAGCCGGAGCGAACGCGACCCTACCCCTTGTCATTCCGACCGGAGCCGGAGCGAATGCGACCCTACCCCTTGTCATTCCGACCGGAGCCGGAGCGAATGCGACGGCGCAGCGGAGGAACCCGCTGTTGCGGTTGGTCTTGACGTGTCTTGCAGTGACCATCATCCGGGCTGGCCGGACAACAAAGCTAGGCCAGCCCAGGCCCCTCAGTGGTATTTCTGACAGACACCCGTTTGCGTTTGCTGAGAATTGGTCATGTCGTTCATGATTGCGGTGAATCCGGGCTCGGGCGTTTGCTGTTGCCCCACGAGGATAGCCGGGACGTACGCATCCGGCCCATCCACTCCCTCCGACCCATCGCAATTTTGGACAGCGTAGAAGTAGTAAGGGCTCTTGGCGGTGACTAGGGAGTCGAAGATCCAGCCCTGTGCGCTTGAGTTGTTCATGCTGGCCCCTGTCGTAGTCGCGCATAGCCAGCCAGTAGTTACCGTGTTGGGGTAGTTAAACACCGGCGTGGGGTTGCTTCCTCCGCTCGCAATGCTCATGGCCAGCCAGTTGGCGTCCGCTGTCGAAGATGTGCCGTTCACCGTGTCCTGACACGCGCTGTGGGTTTGGGAGCTAGCGCCGGTCCACTGCCGCAGGCTGTTAACCGGATGTCCAACATAGCCTGGGGGGTTGGTCCAGGCCGGCTGACTGCCAAGCTTGCACGACGTGGGGCGGAATTTGCTGGACTACGCCCAGACCAACACCTGTGGAACCAGCATCGCCGCCGGTGCAAGCTGCAAGGTCACAATCACCTTCTCCCCGGGCGCAAAAGGAACCAGAACCGCGACAGCCGAGATCAACGACAACGGCGGCGGCAGCCCGCAAGGCGTGCTCCTGACTGGAACGGGGAGCTAGGATACCCGCACCACGTTTTTGCCCTCCGATATTCACAACCAGAATCAATTCCCCCGCACCTCCCGACCTGTTATCTTATATCCGCCAAATAATCACAACTGACGTTGTACGGTTGAGCGCTTGCGCCTGTTCGCAGCTCTCCTCCGTTGTCAGTCGAAGCATCGAAAGCACGCAACATAACTTCGAGACTCGGGTTTCGAATAACATCCGCCGAAAAGCTTGGGAGACATAACGCATCTATGACAATCACCACATCGAAGCAATCTTTCTGGCTGCGCGCGCCTAAACTCGCGCTCGCCGCCGTCGTTCTCGCCACAACCCTCGCGACCATCGCCGCGCCCACACGCGCGAAGGCTCAGGATGACGACGACCCTCCAGGACGCGTCGCGCGCCTCGGCTACCTGCAAGGCTCAGTGTCGTTCGCGCCCGCCGGAGAAACCGAATGGGTTGAAGCCGTTCCCAACCGCCCGTTAACCACTGGCGATCAGCTTTGGACCGATGAAGGCGCCCGCGCCGAAGTGCAGCTCGGCTCTGCCGTGATTCGCCTCGGTCCCGACACCAGCTTCTCGTTCCTGAACCTCGACGACAACACGGTACAGGTACAGGTCACTTCCGGCACGATCAATGTGACGGTTCGTCGCCTCGGCGAAAACGAAACCTTCGAGATCGACACGCCCAATCAGGCCTTCACCGTCATTGAACCCGGAAAGTACCGCATCGAGGTCGGTGAAGACGGAGACTACACCGCGATCAGCGTGCGCGAAGGCCTTGGCACTGCCACCGGCGATGGCCAGAGCTACGAACTGCGCGGCGGACAGCGCGGCACCATCAGCGGCACCGACCAGCTCGAAGCCGATGTGGAACAGATCTACGAACCCGACGAGTTCGACACCTGGGCTTACGCCCGCGATCACCGCTATGACTACTCGCCCACGGCGCGCTACCTCTCGCACGACGTCGTCGGCTTCGACGACCTCGACGACAACGGCGACTGGCGCGACGATCCCGCCTACGGCCACGTGTGGTTCCCCAATCGCGTTGAAGCCGGCTGGGCGCCTTACCACGTGGGCCATTGGGCCTGGATCAATCCCTGGGGATGGACCTGGGTCGACGACAACTCCTGGGGCTACGCCCCCTTCCACTACGGCCGCTGGGTGAGCGTCGGCGGGCGCTGGGGTTGGGTCGCCGGTCCGGTTGAAGTACGACCGGTCTACGCGCCCGCATTAGTGGTGTTCATCGGCGGAGGCCCGGGAGCCGGAGGTTTCGGCGGCAATGTCGGATGGTTTCCACTCGGTCCGCGGGAAGTTTATGTGCCGTCGTATCACGTCAGCGAGGCTTACGTGACACGGGTAAATGTGAGCAGTACGACGGTGAATGTCACGCAGGTGACCAACGTCTACCGGACAACGATCGTCAACAACAACACCACTACGATCACGAACGTGACCTACGCGAACCGCAACGTGCAAGGCGCGGTGATGGTGGTGCCGCAACACGCGTTCGTCAGCGCGCAGCCCGTGGCCAAAGCACAAGTACAAGTCAGCGCCCGCGAAATCGCCGCCGCACCTATGGCGGCGCGAGTTTCGGTAGCTCCCACGCGCGAAGCCGTGATGGGCGCGCACGCGGCAACTGCCGGACACGTCGCCGCACCTCCGGCCAAAGTAGTCAGCCGTCAAGTTGTGGCCAAGAAGACACCTCCGCCGCCGCCAGTGCCGTTTGCCAAACAGCAGCAAGCGTTGGCCGCCCACCCGGGACAGCCGCTAGCTAAGAGTGAAGTGAAGTCGCTTCGTCCGGCCGCAGCAGCGCGGCCGGCGGTGAAAGTAGCACCTCCGGCAAAACCAGCAACACCGCATGCAGGACCGCCGCCCGCTGGGCGACCCGGGGCCAACGCTCCGAAATCCGGTCAACCCGCGGCGAAGCCTGGACAGCCAGCACCGAAGCCGGCTCAGCCCGTGCCGCCTGCAAAGCAGCCTCCAGCGCCTGCACCGGCTCAACCCAGTCGCGCACCTGCGCCGGCACCAGCTCAGCCGAATCGCGCGCCTGCAGCCGCACCGCCTGCGCGGCCTGAGGCCAAACCCGAGCCGGCGAAGCCTGCACCTGCGCCGCCATCGCGCCCGCAGACTCCTCCGCCGAACGAGCGACAGCAGGAACGGACGCCGCCACCATCAAAGCAGGCGCCCGCTCCTGCTCCGAAACCCGCGCCAGAGGCAAGACCCGCACCAGCGCCCAAGGCTGCGCCAGTGGAGAGACCGGCCCCCGCGCCAAGACCCGCGCCGCCCGCGGCTAAACCGGCCCCGCCGCCGCAGAAACCGGCAGCGAAGCCGATGACGCCAGCGGAGAAAAAGCAGGAAGAGGAGCGGAAGAAGAAAGAACAGCAAAAACCGCCGGGAGAATAATGAAAAAGTGGTTGCCCCGTCTTCGTCTCTGCGCTTTTTGCAGAGACGGGCGGGGACTTTGATCTCCCCGCGATTCGAGGATTTCTAGTCGCCGGTGCCCGCCAGGTTCATCGACTGGGGGCTGCCGCCTCCACTGTCATCGGCCGAGACCGTGGCTTTGAACTTTCCCGTTTTCGTAGGGGAAAACGTTACCGCAATCGCACAACTCGCGCCAGCACTCAGCGACGATGGACAGCTGTTGGTCTGGGAAAATACGCGGAAGTTCTCGCCCCCGATGAAGATCTTCGTCACGCTGACTGCCGCCGTGCCATGATTGGTCATGGTCACGGTTTGCGGCGCGCTGGTCGTGCCCACTTTCTGCGGCGCAAAATTCAGAGTGTTCGGCGAGAAGCCCACCACCGTTCCCGCCCCGGTGAGGTCAATGAACTGAGGCTTCGAGGATGCGCTGTCGACAATCGAAACCGTTCCGCTCACGTTCCCCATCGATTTTGGCTTAAAGGCCATGCTGATCGTGCACTTCGCGCCAGCCGCGACGCTCGCGCCGCAGGTATTGCTTTCTTTGAAGGGACCATGCGCAGTAATAGAGGAGATCGACAGAGTGGTAGCGCCGGTGTTGGTGAGGGTCACCGCCTGCTTGAGGCTGGTTGTGCCGATAAGCTGATAAGGATAGTTAACCGGTGTGATGGGCGAGAAGCTCACAACCCCGGCGTTGAGGAGAACGATCGCGTCATTATTAGCGTAGTCGGCAACGATCAGGTCCGTTTTGTGATCGCCGTTGAAGTCGCCCGCCGCCACGAAGGGATCGTTCTTCCCCGCCGGATAGTGCGTTGGGGATTGGAAGGTACCGTCCCCATTGTTCAATATTACGGCCACACCCGACACGCCGGGGTTGCCAAGTTCGCTCACGGCCAGGTCCGGCTTACCGTCCCCGTTGAGGTCAGCCATCGTCACCCATTGGGCGCCGCTAGTAGGGCTGGTTGAGGCCAGCTTGAACGTGCCGTCGCCATTGCCCAGGAACTCGGCGGTAATGCCGGACAGGCATGCAACAGCCAAGTCCAATTTCCCGTTATTCCGGAAATCGGTCACCGCAACCGACACAGGGGACGGCCCGACGGAGTAAGATGCACCCGATGAAAATGTGCCGTCTCCATTGCCCATTAGGATCTCCACCTGGCTGATAGCCCCGAACTGCTCGGCAACAGCCAAGTCCAGCTTGCCGTCGCCATTGAAGTCTCCAATCCCGGTCGCAGCGGGCGAGTATGAAGGCGAGGTGTTAATGGGGGTCTGCTGGAAGGTACCGTCACCGTTGCCTAGGAATATGCTGACGTAGGGGCAATTGCCCGAGCTGTAGGTCACCAGCAGACCTAGCTTCTTGTCACCGGCGAAGTCTCCAGTGGCGACAAAAGTGGGAATACAGGCGGTAGTGTAAGCAGCCGGAGTCTGAAAAGTCCCATCGCCGTTTCCCAAGACGACGAAGAGGACGTTAAGAGCAGCCACTGCCAAGTCCAGCTTCCCGTCGCCGTTTAGATCCGCAGCCGCGACGGAGATAGGCCCTGTCCCGATAAGGTAGTTAACGGGCAACCGAAAAGTTCCATCGCCATTCCCTAAGAACACCTGCAGGTTGTTGTCGGCAACCGCGAAATCCAGCTTGCCGTCTCGGTTAAAGTCTCCCACCGCAAGGGAGAGGCCGCCCAGCGCTGTCGGAATAACGGCCCGCGTTTCGAGTTGGGCCAATGCGCCGCTTAAGGCCGCCCCGCAGAACAAGGCAACAGCCACGACTCGCGAAAACCTACGCGGACCGGCCAAGATCACCCCCTGGTGATTACCCACTATAAGCGGATTATCACCCACCCGCCCGGACTCTCAGCCGGTAATGGGAGGCGGCTGCGGCTACGGCTGTCCGAACAACAGCGCCGCGCAGGGGCAACAATTCTATAATCAGATCACGAGCGGGTCGCAAACCGCGCAATACCAACTTACCGGTCTGGTGCTTTGCACTGGCGCCGAAGGCGTTGCCGACGCGCAAGATCCGGACAGCAGTTGCACGGTCAACGTAAACTGCCCGACAGGGGCGGCGTCGATTGAAAATCACATGACGACCCAGTGCAAGCACCCTTCGCCCCACTGAGGCGACCTGGTCGCTTACTGCAGGGTGTGGCTCGACGATCCGGACGCTGCGCTGCCGCTGATGTTGTAGCGCTTGAGTTTGCGGTAGAGTGTGGCGCGGCTGATGCCGAGCATGCGTCCGGCGAGGGCTTTGTCGCCTTTTACTTGTTCGAAGACGCGCTGAATCGTGGCGCGTTCGATATCTTCCAAATCTGTGGTCGAGGGCGGTGCGTTGCTTGCCGCGCCATCGCCTGAACCCAAGTTTACTTCGGCGGTCGCCGACAAGCTGGAAACCAAGCCAGGCACGGCTTCTGCTGCAAGATGTGAACCCGGCAAGTTCGCTCCCGCAAGCGACGGCGGCAGATCGCTTAGGTCGATAAGATTTCCATCGCCGAGAGCTACTGCGCGCTCAATGCAGTTTTCCAGTTCGCGTACGTTCCCGGGCCAGTCGTAGATCATCAATGCTTTCATCGCGGCGCTGCTCACCCGCAACTCCGAGCCCGGAGCGTAGCGTTCGCAGAACCAGTTCACCAGCATGGGAATATCGCTGCGGCGTTCGCGCAGGGCGGGAACATGTACCGCAACCACATTGAGCCGGAAGTAAAGATCTTCCCGGAATGTTTTATTTTTGTATGCGGCTTCGAGATCGCGGTTGGTTGCGGCGATGACCCTCACATCGACTTTGACGCGCTGATTGCTGCCCACCGGACGCACTTCTTTTTCCTGCAGCACGCGCAGCAGTTTGGCCTGCAACTCCAACGGCAGTTCGCCGATTTCATCCAGGAAAACGGTGCCGGTATCGGCAGCTTGAAAGAGTCCTGGCTTGGATTTCAGCGCTCCGGTGAAGGCTCCTTTTTCGTAGCCGAAAAGCTCGCTCTCGATCAGCGTAGGAACCAGCGATCCGCAATCGATGGCGACGAACGGACGGTTGGCGAAAGCGCCGCGGAAATGAATGGCGCGAGCGACCAGTTCTTTTCCGGTGCCGCTCTCGCCGTAGATGAGAACGGAAGCGCGCGAATCTTTGAGCCGTGAAGCCACACGCAAGACTTCCTGAATTTTCGGCGACGAACCAACGATGCCATGCACCGCAGTTTCGGAATCGATGCGCTGCCGCAGGAATTCGTTTTCCTCGACCAGACGCACCTTCTCCGCCATGCGCCGCAAAAACGCCCGCAAGTCTTCGAGGGGAAAGAATGGCTTCGTAATGTAGTCGTAAGCGCCGAGCTTCATCGATTGCACCGCAGTCTCGATGGAGCCGTGACCGGTCATCAGCGCGACTTCGGTGCGGGGCATAGACTTCTTGACCTTCTCCAGAAATTTCAGCCCTGACATGTGCGGCATCACCATGTCGCTCAGCACCATATGGACGGGCTGCTGCTCGAGCAGAGTGAGAGCGGCGTCGCCGCTCTCGGCTTCGAGGCAAACAAAACCGAGATCTTCGCCGACCGTCATGCAGAGTTTGCGGATGCTCTCTTCATCGTCGACGATCAGGAGGCGGATGCGAAGGTCTTCCCCGGTCAAAGCGGTTTTCAGGGCGGGCTTGTTGGGCGCTTGATTCACCGGGCTTTCCCCATGGTCTTCTCAACAGCCGAGATTAGATCCTGCACGCGAAAAGGCTTTTCCAGATAAAGCGCGCCGATTTTGCGCAGGGTCGTAACAGTCTCTTCGTTGGCATAATCGCCAGTAATAATCACGATTTTGTCCACGAGGTCTGGGCGGTGCGAAGAGATCCAGGCGTGCACCTGTGCGCCGTCGACGCCGCCGGGCGTTCGCATGTCGGAGACTATGCCCAGAAACTGGCCGTTCTCCAGCAGGCGCAGGGCTTCGGCGCCGCTCTCGATGCACACCACTTCATAGCCGTTGCGCTCGAGCGTGGCACTCACCAGTGCCATGATGGAAGGCTCGTCTTCGATGAGCAGAACTGGCAAGAGGGATCGCTGAATGGCTGTGGTTGTCATTTTTGCACGACTCCTGCGGCCACACCCAACGAAGCAGTGTGGGGCGCTGCGGGAAAGCGGACGATGAAGGTAGCTCCCTGCCCGTCCGGATTGTTATGGCAGAGAATCTCGCCTCCGTGCTCCTTCACAATGCCGTAGCAGATGCTGAGGCCAAGGCCGGTTCCCTTGCCGACCTCTTTGGTGGTGAAGAAGGGATCGAAGATGCGATCGGGGTGAGAGACGCCGGCGCCGTTATCGCAGAAAGAAACTTCAACCGCGTCGCCGGCTTTCGTAGTCATGATCTCGATGCGCGCCGGGCGGCCGATCTGGTGCACCGCGTCGTAAGCGTTATTGAGAATGTTCAGGAAGACCTGCTGCAACTGGTGAGCATCGCCGATCACGTCAGGCAGGCCTTCGTCCAGGTGCTCGATGATGTCGATGCCGTGGCTGTTGAAGTCATAAGATCGCAGTTGCACGGTGCGGCGCAGAACCAAATTTAGTTGCACAGGGTTGCGCTGCGGCGGCATCTGCCGGGCGAAGCTGAGCAGGTTCTGCACGATCTGCTTGGTGCGCTGCGCTTCCTGCAGAATCACGCGCAAATCTTTGCGCGCATTGTCGGGAAGGTCGGGATTGTCGAGAAGCAGGTCGGCGAAGCCGAGAATCGCGGTTAAGGGATTATTTACTTCGTGAGCCACGCCTGAGACCAACTGTCCGACCGCGGCCAACTTCTCGGCATGCACGAGCTTGTCGCGCAGCTCGGAGGAATCGGTAATGTCAGTCATGACCACGACGATGCTGGTGACGTTCTCGCGCTCGTCTCGCATCGGGCTGAGATTTACCGAGAAGTGGCCAACATTACCGTTGCCGCGTATGATCTGCAGTTCAAGATTATCAACTTGGCCGCCCTGCAGGATTGTCTTTAGCGCATCCGCGAGGGGACGCACGTAGCCGGGGGCGGCCAACTCCAGCAGCGGACGTCCCAGCAATTCGCGTTGCTCGAAGCCAGCCTCGCGCCAGCGGCGGTTGGCATAGCTGATTAGACCCGCAGTATCAGCGACCAAAATAAAACTCTGCGTGTTACTGAGAATCTTGCCCGAGAAGTCGCGCTCGCGCTGCAACTCGGTTTGAAAAGTGTGCAGGCCGGTGACATCGAGCATCAACCCGCGGATTTGCATTAATCGCCCGATATGGTCGTACATGCCGAATGCGTTGACGAGAACGTAGATCGGGGAGCCGTCTTTGCGGCGAAGTGTAGCCTCGAAGTTGCGCAGGTGGCCGTCTTTTTCCATGGCCGCAGCATGCGCCAGACGTTGTTCCGGGGAGAAATAAACCTGGGTCGGAATATCGACCTGCAGCAACTCTTCGCGGCTGGAGTATCCCAGCATCGCTACCATAGCGTCATTCACTTCGACAAAACGGCCTTCCGGCGTGCTGAAGAATAATCCTTCCTGAATATTGTCGAAGAGTTCACGGTAACGGCGCTCGGCCTCGCGGCGGTCGGTGATGTCTTTCAGCACGTGAATGGTCTGTTGCCCGTCGCCAGTCGGGCCATGCGCGCGCGAGGTCGAAACCAGATAAGTGCGATCGAGAGCTGGATGAACGAACTCATCGCTGTCCGCACCCATGGAACGGCAGAAGGGACAGGAATAAAGAGTGGTTTCGGTGGTGAGGGCGAGCAGCGCGCGCATGTTTACGCCGATCAGTGCGCTGGGCGCGACTCCGATCATGGTTGCCAGCGAGCGGTTGACGCGCAAAACTTTGTCGTTCTCATCGTGCACGACGATGAGGTCGGTAATGGCATCGAAAATTTCCAGCCAGTGGCGGTTGGCTTGATCGACCCGACTGAACAGGCGGGCGTTTTCGAGCGCCGAAGCGGCATGGCTGGCGATGGCTTCGAGCAGATCGCGATCTTCAGCGGTTAAGGAGTGAGCGCGTCCAGAAAGAAAAAGCAGGCCCGAAACCTCCTGTTTGCCGGCACAAAGGCGCGCCACGATGCAGTCCTTCCAGCCTAATGTCGAAGCCAGTTCAGCGCCGAGCAATTGAGCGGCAGCGCCGGAGACAATTGTCTCGCTTCCCTGCATGGGCAATTCCGAAGCGGCTCGAGCGAAAAGCCGCTGCAGTAGCGGATCGTCGCCGCCGTCAGGAGCTTGAACGACCGAGCCAGAAGCCACCATCTCGGATCTCAAATTATTTTGATCTGGATGGTTGTGGCTAGATCGGTCTTGAGGAGAGGGCTCGTGATCAGCTTGGTCGTAGTGTTGCACTTCGCTTTCGCGATCGGGATTTCGGTGGTGGAGCGGCGACTGCGGGTAAAGAGAGACTGATTGAAGACGTCCACCGATGAAGAGTGCGAAGGCGCCGCTTTGTGCTGCCAGCAATTGCGCTGCGCGAGCGACAAACTTGCGGGCAAAATCCGGCAGGTGCAGCAGGCCGTCGATCTCCCGAGACAATTGCACCAGCATATCCGAGCGCCGGCGGTTCAATTCCGATTGATGCAAATTATGAGCAACTTCGAGCGCCACCGAAACCTGCGCAGCTAAGGCCTGGGCTCGGCGAATATCTTCGCGCGAAATGCCGGTCTTATCGAGGCGATCGAGCACGCCGAACATGCCGAGAATCCGGCCATCGGCCGCCAATAGAGGAACGGTAAGCAGTTGCTTGGCCTGGCACTGGGCAATGACCTCCTGGTTAACGCCCTCCAGTTGGTTGAGGTCGTCGGACCAGAAGACCTCTTTGGCGCGGAGAGCGCGGGTAGCGATGCCTTCTGGGAAGAGCGTGTCCGCGCGCTCCGACACACCGCGCGCGACCTTGTAGCGCACGCGGAATTGTCCATCCTCCAGCAACGCGATGAAGGAGCGGCCGAACCCGAGAAAATCCCCGGCGCGGGCCACGAATGCCTGCAGAAAATGTTCCAGATCGCCGCTGGAACTGAGTTCCGCGGATATGTCGAGCAATTGGTGGAGTTCGCGGGCCTGCTCCTGCGCCACGGCGCAGAGTTCGGCGTGAGCCACGGCGACCGCCCCGAATCCGGCGATAGCCGACACCAGGGACTTTTCCTCAGCGGTAAATCCGGACTCGGTCCGCGGATAAACCAGAATAGCTCCCTGCGTGCGCGAGGTGCGGAAAGGCGCCGCAATCAACACTCCGGAAGAAACCAGAGTGCCCAGAGAATGCAGATCGCTGCTGATGGAAATAGTGATTGCTTCTCCCGCGGTGACTGCGCGCTGCGCCATATCGCCAGCGAAGCGGATCGTCTGGCGATCATGGCCGGCGCGCACCAGGTTGGCCAACTGCGGAGTCTCCGCCGATATCGCGCGCAGCTCGAAGGGGCCGTCGCGACGCAGAAGAATCGATACCAACCGCGTGCGCAACAACATCCGTAGACGATCCGCCAGAGCTTCGAGCACTGAGGCGACGTCGGCATTTCCGTGCAGATCGGTTGCGACCTTGGCCAGGATTTCGGCGCGGCGGTGCTCTTCGCGCGAGGCTTCGCCAAGTCGCGTCGCCTCCACCAGACTGCCTAATTGTCCGGCGAGGATCGTGGCCTTGGCGGCCATGTCGTCGTCGAAGAACTCTTCTTTGGAATCATGCAAGAACGTTACCGCCCCGACTACTTCGTCAAACACCACGAGGGGCGCGGCCATCATAGAGCGAGCGTCGAATTGTTGTGCCAGGGGAAAGCTGCCAGGCTCGAGGCGATTGACAAACAGGGTGCGGCGGCTGCGCACGGCGTCGGCAGTAACGGCGCTCTGGTAAGGCAGCAGGCGAAGGCCGATAAAACGCTCGGCGAGTTTGCCGTCTGCTTGCTCGCCCAGCAGTTCTTCGCCCGCCTGACGCCTCCAGAAATACACTCCGCTTACGTCGAAAAACTCGCGCGTGGCACGGCAAAAAAATTGAATCAACGAAATGCTATCGGCGCGCTGCGCCGACTTGGCTGCAACACGCAGCAGGAGTTTCTGAAAGCCTTCGTCCCAACTCGGCAGTGTGCGGCCCGGGGCGTGTGGGGGCGAATTACCTCCAGCGATGTTCAGAGCTGCACCACCCGCAGACATGAAATTCCTAGGCTTCTCACAAGTGATTGAATCTAATGGAAAACTATTCCCTTATCTCAATTTGAGTCAAGAGAAATGGCGGCGGGGTGCCCAAGTGTGAAACGAGATCGAAACCCGAGGGAAGTTGATCGCTGGCCATCTCAGTATGAGAAACGATACTTCTGGTCTCCAATTATGAGACTGCGCCCATACGCTGCTCCGTTCCCAACCTATGCAGACTTCAAGCTAAACCGTTCCCTTGCCGATATATGCCCTAGGTTACTTCGGTTTCCCCCAAGGTTTGGGGCATGGCCCCGGTGTTGCTCCTCCGGCATTACCAGGTCAGGATGAGGGAGGAACTGTGTCTTTACGGCGGGTGGCGATGGGACTGGCAGTGCTAGCGGTCGCAGCGGCAATTGGCGTGAAAACTCTCTATGCCCAAGAAGCGAAGAGTGAAGCTCCCATCGAGAATACGCGCCATACCAAGAGCAAGGTGCAGCCGACCTACCCGGAACTAGCGCGGAGAATGAACATTACCGGCACCGTGAAGGTGCAGGTCGTGGTCTCGCCGAATGGCACGGTGAAAGATGCGAAGGCGCTGGGAGGACATCCAGTGCTGGTCAATGCCGCGCTGGATGCGGTAAGAAAGTGGCGCTTCGAGCCTGCGGCAATAGAAAGCTCGGGCCTGGTGGATATCAAATTCGAAGGTCATCAATGAGTGGGCGAGAATGATCGGACGAGGCGGAGCACCCGGCAACCGGGAGGAAATGGCATGACAATCGGCAAGAAGCTGTATGTGAACTTCGGAATCATGCTCAGCATGGTTGTGGTGCTATTTCTGGTCAACCTTCTGGCAGTGCAGCGTGAACACGCGGCTAAAGCCGCGGCCAAGGCGGCGATCGATCTGGCCGACACCACCAACGAAGTGCGCTTCCAAATGATGCAGAACCGGCTGTATCTGAGCAACTATCTGCTTAGCGGCGACACGCGGGAAGTGGACCGCATGAATGAAGGCCTGCGCACTTTGAACGACAGGCTACAGACGGGCAGTTCGCTGGCCAATTCCGAGCAGGAGCGCTCGGCGCTCTCCAAAGTTGAACAGCTGGAACATGCCTGGAGCCGAGAGTTTGCGCAGCCGCTGATCGACAAGCGCCGCGACGTCGACTCGGGCAACGCAACTGTCGCCGAATTGCAGATTTTCTATCTTCAGAAAGATGCTTCTTCGTGGGTCAAGAATTCCACGGATGCTCTCGATCTCGCCGATGGTGAAAATCGCAAGCTGCTCGAAGCCCGCCGCAAATCGGACGAGACGGCAGGTACCTGGACCATCCTCGCCGCTGTCGTCAGCACACTTTTCGCTCTAGGCCTCGGGGTCTTGGTGGCTCTGAGCACGGCCAAGGGCATCACCGGTCCTCTCACCGACCTGATGCACGTTTCGAAGCAAATCGGCGAAACCGGCGACCTCGAACACAGCATTGACGTCAATCGCGCCGATGAAATTGGAGAGTTAGCCCGCACTTTTGCCAAGATGGTCGCCTATCTCAAGGAAATGGCGAGCGTCTCGGAGTCGATCGCCGGCGGCGATCTTACGGTGGAAGTGAAGCCGCGCTCTCCCCACGACACTCTGGGCAATGCTTTCGCCCGCATGGTCGACGGCCTGGGACGCCTGGTTCGCAGCGTGCGCGATGCCTCGGCACAGGTCGCCAGCGCCAGCGGTCAGGTAGCCAACGCCTCCGACGATTCGGCCAAGGTTGGCCTGCAGTCTTCCTCGGCCATCGATGAAGTCACCAGCACCATGCATGAGATGAGTGTGAACGTGCAGAACATGGTGAAGAGCACGCAGGTGCAAGCCTCCAGCGTGAGCGAAACTTCCGCTTCCATCGACCAGATGGTGGCTTCGATCCAGCGCGTGGCGGATACGGCTAAGGTTTTGCTTGATATCTCGAACCGCTCGCGGGAAGAAGTGCACAGCGGCATCTCTACCATGGAGAAAGCCACTGACGGCCTGAACCGCATCAACGTCACGATCACCAGTTCCGGAGAAATTATCGGCGCCCTCGGACAGCGCGCCGACGATATTGGAAAAATCATCGAAGTCATCGACGATCTGGCTGAGCAAACGAATTTACTTGCTCTAAACGCGGCCATCGAAGCCGCCCGCGCCGGCGAGCACGGCCTGGGCTTCGCGGTCGTGGCCGACGAAGTGCGCAAGCTGGCAGAAAAATCGGCGCAATCCACCAAAGAGATTTCCGAACTCATCCAGAGCATTCAGAAAGAAGCGCGTAAGGCGGTGGAAAACATGAACCGCTCGACCGGGATCGTGAACGAGGGTCTCGATCTGGGTGGAGAGTTGAACGCGGCGTTACGCAAGATCTCCAACGTAGTCACTGAGGTCTACAAGTTCGCGCAGGAGATCGGCGCAGCCACCAACGAACAATCGCACGGCTCGGCGCAGATCGCGCGCGCTACCACCCGGCTGAATGAAATCACTCACGAAATCAACTCCGCGGTGGAAGAGCAAGCCTCGGGAGCGCAGGCTGTGGTCAAGGCCATGGAGCGCATGCGCGAACTGGTACAGCAGTCCACTTCAGGGTCCACCGAACTCGCGGCTTCGGCCGAGCAGATGTCGAAGATGTCCCGCGGCCTGCTCGACTTTATGGATCGCTTCACGCTGGATGAAACCACGAGCACACACTTATCTATATCCGAAGAGAAGGCACAACACGCGCGGCGGGCCGCGGCCGGTAACCGTTACTAGCCACAGTCAACAGGCATGAGCAGCGAACTGCATATCGTGGGCTTCAAGATCGGTCGGGAAACTTATGGCGTGCCCATCACTTCGCTGCATGAGATTGTTCGCGTACCGGAGATCACCGCGGTTCCTGACGCACCCGACTACCTGGAAGGAGTGATCAACCTTCGCGGCAAAATCGTTTCCGTCATGGATTTACGAAAGCGCTTCGGAGAGAAACAGAGCACGCTGAAAAGGCACAACCGGATTCTGGTCGTCGAGCACTCCGGCAAGCTGGCGGGACTGATCGTTGATTCGGCAACCGAGGTACTGAAGATTCCCGCCACCGACGTCGAGCCACCGCCGCCTGCATTTCAGGAGGGCGGGCTGAATTGCGTCACCGGGCTGGGCAAGGTCGGCGGGCGACTGATTGTTTTACTCGATATGAACAAGTTGCTCGCCCCGGCCAGCCTGCTGCAGGAGAACGCAACCGGCAAGTCGATCAAAACCAAGGCACAGGGAGCAACAGCACGCTGAGCACAGCAGAAAGACAAACGGCAGAACGAGAGAGAGCATGAGTACACTCGGAGCGGCAACTGCTCCTATCCTGACGGACGCGGAACTTCGACTCTTGCAGGCCCTGGTGTATCAGGAGTGCGGCATGCACTTCGATGAGCGCCGCGTGTCGTTCCTGCGCGACCGCCTGTTGCGGCGCCTGCGCGAGTGCCAGGTCGATTCCTTCTACGGCTACTACCGCCTGCTGATCAGCCAGGAGGGCAAAGCGGAACTCACCAAGCTGGTTGAGAATCTGACTGTAAACGAGACCAGTTTCTTCCGCCATAAAGCTCAGCTCGACCTGTTTCAGAAATACGTGCTGGAAGAATTGCTGAAATACAAACAAGCTCACCGGGAATATTCGGTGCGGGTATGGAGCGCCGGCTGCTCCACGGGGCAGGAGGCTTATACCCTGGGCATGATGGCGGCCGACACACTGGCTTATTACTACATGCGCAATCCGCTGCCGGTCGAAATCGCGCTGCCCAAGCCTTTGATTCCGCCGCCCTGGCGGGTCGAGATTCTGGCCAGCGACATCAGTTACGCCGTGCTGCGCATCGGGCAGGAGGGGGCCTACAACGAACATCAGATGGCGACGGTGGACTACGCCTTCCGCCTGCGCTACTTCGACAAGATCGGCGACCGTTACGCGGTAAAGAAAGCGCTGAAAGAGATGGTGCATTTCGACTTTCATAATTTGAAGACGGACTATCTCCCGCAACGCAACGACGTGATCTTCTGTCGCAACGTGATGATGTACTTCGACGAAGCCGAGCAAAAACGGCTGATCGATAAGTTTTACCGATGCCTGAACCCGGGCGGCTATCTGTTCGTTGGCCACGCCGAAAGTTTGCTGGGGCTGACCGATAAATTCAGGATGGTGCATCGCGACAGCGGCACGGCCTACCAGCGAATCGAGGTGCGCGAGTGACCCTTCCTCCCGATGACCGAAACTCGGAGTTGATGGACCTTTTTTTCGAGACCTCGCAGGAACTGCTGCAGGCGCTGAATGAAGAAACTCTGCAATTGGAAAAGACTCCTGGCGACGAGGAGGTTGTACGTTCCATCCGCCGGACGGTGCACACGCTGAAAGGCGACTCTGCGGCCTGCGGTCTGCGCGAACTCAGCGAAC
Organism: uncultured Acidobacteriaceae bacterium; assembly: GCA_963789875.1. Taxonomy (GTDB): domain Bacteria; phylum Acidobacteriota; class Terriglobia; order Terriglobales; family Acidobacteriaceae; genus Sulfotelmatobacter. The sequence goes on from CAWBMI010000007.1 coordinate 145,644, forward strand.
TGGCACATCACTTCGAAAACGCCCTGAATCTGGAGAGCGCTGCAGGCCATACCGCCCTGTCCGAAATCGCTTTCGCTGCCGCCGACGTGTTCACCGCGATGCTAGCCTCTTATCACGGTGGCGGCCCGATGCCGGCCACGGAGAGCCTGCGCCGGAAAATCGACGAACTCAGCGAGACCCCCGCTGCGAGGAAATCGCGCAAGCGGAAATCCGCTGCACCCGCGCGCATCGCCAAGGAAAAACACTGGACGGCAGCGGAAAAACTCCTTCTGGCCCAGGCGCATTCCTCCGGTCTCGCGCTCTACGAGGTCGTGGTAAAGATTGACCCTCACTGCAGCATGCCCATAGCGGCGCGGCAGTTGGTTCAGAATGCCATAAGCGGGCTGGGCCAGGTGATAGCGGTCCGCCCCGACCCGAAATCTCCCACCGCTTCCCGCCTGCTCGAGATTATGTTTGGCAGCCAACAATCGAAGGAAGAGATTGCCGCCAAATGCCAGATTCCCACCATCGTCGACGAGGTCAGCGTGACTTTGGTGGAGGCGGCTACCGCGCCCAAGCTTCCAGCGAATGTCCTCGTCCAGACGAACGCGCCCGCAACAGCGGTTAACAGCTCGCCGCCCGAAGCGCCCGTTCGAGCTGAAGGCCCTTCTACATCGCCGGAAACCGCTGCCCAATCCCTAATGGAGAACATATTGCGGGTCGACGCCGGACGCATCGACAACGTTCTGAACCTGGTCGGAGAACTCATTATCGGCAAGTCGATGCTGCAGCAAACGCTCGGCGAATTTGGCAAGCGCTATCCGAAGGAAATGCTGCGGGGCAAGTTCGCCGACGCCATGGCCTTTCAGTCGCGGGTATTGAATGATCTGCAGCGCGCGGTAATGAAGATTCGCATGGTGCCGGTCGAACAACTATTCCGGAGATTTCCGCGCATCGCACGCGACGTGGCACGCCAGTGCGGGCGCGAAGTCGATCTTGAACTGTCTGGACAAGAAACCGATCTGGACAAGGGAATCCTCGACGCCATCGCCGAGCCTCTCACCCATCTTCTGCGCAACGCCATCAGTCACGGCATTGAAGCAGGCGAAGAACGCGTCAAGTTGGGCAAGCCACCGCGAGGAACTATCCGCTTGCATGCTTTTCATCAGGGTAATCAGGTCGTGGTCGAGATCGCTGATGACGGCCGGGGCATCGACGCATCCAAGATTCTCGCCAAGGCTATTGCCTTAGGCATGGTCACCGCGGAAGAAGCCGCGCGCCTTACCGAGGCTCAGGCGCTCGAATTCATCTTCCGGCCCGGGTTCAGTACTGCGGTCGTCGTCACCGAAGTCTCCGGACGGGGAGTTGGTATGGACGTGGTGCAAACCGTTCTCCACCGTCTGAAAGCCACCATTCAAATCGAAACTCGGCTCGGCCACGGGACAACTTTTCGGCTAAAGCTGCCGTTAACCCTCGCCATCATCAAGGCTTTAATGTTCTGGGTGGAGGGTCGCCTCTATGCCATCCCGCTGAATGCCGTGAGTCAAATCGCTCGCAGCACGGAAGCCGACGTACACCAGGTCGACAACTACGAAGTGCTTCAACTGCGCAATCAGGTGCTGCCACTGCTGCGTCTCGGACGTCCTGCCGCAGCGGATGAACGTCGGATGGACAAGCTGTTTGTACTGGTCATCACGGTCAGGGAAAAAAAATACGGCCTGATCGTCGACGCTTTGGAAGGCGAGGAAGAGTTGGTCATCAAGGCTCTGGACAGCCAGACCTTCTCCACCGATCTGGTGAATGGCGCTTCGATCCTGGGCGATGGAAAAGTTGTGCTGATTCTCAACCTGCCCGCAGTGGTAGAGCACCACGCGCGTTCCCGCCCTCAGGAGCCGGGTTTAGCCAGTTTCGGCGTTTTGATGAACCAGGCTGATCGCGCGCGCTTTGCCGTGAGCGCCAGCGGAGGCAAGGCATGAGCCTGAACGCGGACATGAGTATGACCTCGAACAAGATACGCGTACTGGTGGTCGACGATTCCGCCTTGATGCGCAAGCTGATTCCCCAGATGCTCGAAGCCGACCCTTCCATCGAAGTCGTGGGCACCGCGATGGATGGAAATTTCTGCCTCAAAAAGATCGAGGAGTTACGGCCCACCGTAGTTACGCTCGATTTGCAGATGCCGGGGATGGACGGCATCGACACCTTGAAAGAAATCATGCGCCGCCATCCCGTGCCGGTGATCGTGGTCAGTTCGCATAGCACCGAGGGAGCGTCCATCACTCTGAGAGCGCTCGGCCTGGGTGCCTTCGATTTCGTCGCCAAACCACAAGACGCCGTCCAAATGGCAGAAACGGCGCGCGAGTTGATCGGCAAAATCAAGACCGCTGCCATCGGCAAGATCGTCCGCCCGGGTAGATTGTCCGGTAGTTCAGGAAGCGAAAAAACCAGATCTTCGAAAGCCATGCCCGCGCCCAGCCGCACTGTGGCTATCGGCATCTCCACCGGAGGACCGCAGGCCCTCGAATTCATCCTTCCTCAACTGCCGCCGGATTTTCCCGGGTCCATTTTGATCGTGCAACATATGCCCGAGAACTTCACCGAGATGTTCGCGCGACGCCTCGACGAACTCTGTTCGCTGCGTGTGAAGCAGGCCCAGTCGGGGGATGCGCTGCAGAGCGGGCGGGTGCTGATCTGCCCCGGCAACCGGCACATGAAGGTGAAGCGTCTGGCCATGGGAGACGTCGTCGTGCTCAATGACGAGGAGCGCGTCAACGGCCACCGCCCAAGCGTTGACGTTCTGTTCCACAGCGTAGCCGAGCAGTTTGGCCCAGTCGGCGTCGGCGTGATCATGACCGGGATGGGTGACGACGGGGCGCAGGGCCTGGGCGCAATCAAGAAAGCCGGTGGAATGACCATTGCGCAGAGCGAAGAATCCTGCGTGGTTTACGGCATGCCCAAAGTCGCCATCGAACGCGGATTTGCCAAGCGGGTCGTGGCTCTGGACGTGCTTCCATCTACGTTGCAAGTGCTTTGTAGCCGCAGTCAGAACCACCCGGAGGGGGACCGAATCGGTAGTGCTGTCCGCGCCGGACGTTAGGCAGAGCTCTGGGACCGGTGACCTGAGTCATCTGGTCTGCGGCTTAAAGGCGTGATGAAATCTAGACGGAGGTTGTTATGGAGCAGTTTGCATCGGTGAAACGGAGTAAGGACGGCCAGCCGGTCCGTTACTTGATCGTGGACGATTCCGTGTTCGCGCGCAAGAACCTGGCTCGCATGGTCGAAAGCTTCGGCGGGCAGGTTGCGGCCGAGGCCGGTGACGGATTGACCGCGATCAGCGAATACGATCGCACTCATCCCGACATAGTCTTGATGGATATTACGATGCCGCAAATGGAGGGCATCGAAGCCGCGGAAAAAATCGTGCAGGCGCATCCCGAAGCCCGCGTCGTCATGGTCTCGTCCGTGGGCTATCAGGAAAACATTGTGGCCGCATTGCAACGCGGGGCTCGCCATTTCGTGCAGAAGCCGGTCAAGCCGGAAGTCCTGTACGAGGTCATCAAGTACGTGCTGGGAGAAGATGGCGCGGTAGCAAACGCAGCCGCAGCCGGAGTCTAAGCATGAGGATGGAGCTGATTCAGCCTTTCATCAATTCGGCCGACGCGGTTTTGTCGCAAGGTTTGCATTGCGCCACGAAGATCGGCCACCTCTCGATGGAGGAAGAGGGCTATCGCCGCAAAGGGCTTGCGGGCATGGTAGCGCTCTCGGGCGATATCGAAGGCCGCATTATCCTGGATCTCGAGCCACAAACCGCCGTGCGCGTTGCCAGCCACTACGCCGGCGCGGAGTTGCCCGAGTCCGACGAACTGATCAAAGAAACCATCTTCGAACTCGCCAACCAGGTTGTTGGCAACGCCGTGTGCGCCTTGAATGACCAGGGCTTTCACTTCCGCGTGCATCCTCCGCTGCTGCTAACTTCAGAAGAAGGCGACAAAAGCAGCGAAGACGTAGAAGCGCTGATGATCTGCTTCGAAACCTCTCTCGGCAACGTTTTCATGAACGTCGCCCTCCGCTACAACAAACGCCGCATGACCGACCACGCCGCCGCGGCGCGCTAGTCGCTGGCCGTTAGTCGTTGGCCGTTGGTCGTTGGTCGTTGGCTTCCTTTCGCGATCAACCTTCGCGGATATCCTTTCTACTGCTTTGGAATCTTCCGTTTTTCACTCGCGCGAATTTAGCGAACAAAATTAAGTTCGAGACTGGCCCTCGCCTTCCGCGGTGCCCCTCGCTCTCGGGGCTGTAAGTTTACCTTTTTGTCACCCTACTCCACTCCCCCTCGGTGTTTTGGAATCATCGAGTTGGGCATGTTTTGGCCTGCAAAATTCATCGAACAAAGAACTTTGAGGCAAAAATCTAGCCACCACAGGACTTAGGGGTCGATTTTCGGCTAGGATTGTCCTTTTCGCTATTGCTCGATCTACTACCTTGCTGGGTAATGATGGAACGAGGCCAGGGCTGTGCGCAAGGTCAGACGTCACATGGGCCTGTGGAGAGGATGAATCAGGCTCCCCGAAAAAAACTGTTGAATCAGGTCTGTTCTAATTCAGCCGGCTTGTTTCCGAGCGAGTCAAAACGGATGAGATAGTCGTTTTCCGCGTCGGTCAGCAGAATCACTCGGCAGTATGAGTTCTGCGGGCACTTCTTAATGAACTCACCATTTTCGTGCGCGTCTTCGAGTTTTAGAAATGTCGGAAATCGCTGGCCGTCAAATTTTGGAGTCGGCTGATCACCGGGCCTGGGAACTTTAATTTTTAGACCCATACCGAGAATTTCGGCCAGTGCGGGGTTTTGGGCCACGAGTTTTTCAAACAGTTCGATGGATTCCGATTCCTCGGCAAACTGTTGCTCGACGGTTTCTCTATGGCGTCTCTCGTTCCACTTCCTCGCGCTCGGCCTTCAACAAGTCGGTAAACAATTCTTCGTGGGCCATGGTTTTCCTAAACTGCGCTTATTTCAGCCAGTGAATTTTGATTTCCTTTTCGAGCGGCCTGAATTCCGGGTCGCCGGTGACGAGTTCGGTCCTCCTTTCCTTTGCCAGTGCGGCGGCGAAGGCATCTGCCAAACTCAATTTGAAACGCGCCTTGAAATCGGCCGCGGTGTCGGCCAGCGCGCGGGTCGTGGAGTGAAAATCAATCGGCAGGCCCTGAAGGACCTTCGCGGCTTCCGCCCACGCCTGCGCGCCGTCCTTCTTCACGATGGAGTACTTCACCTCGGCGTAGTTCACATCGGTCATGAGCAACGGGCTGTCCTTCTTGCCGGCGGAGATGAGCATATCTTCCATCATCTCCGCGCCCGGCTCGTCGCGGAAGTAGGCGATGAGCGCGAAGCTGTCGAGCACCTTAGCGAGCATGGCGCTCCTCGAGTGCGCCTTCCTGCTTCTTGTGCTCAGCCCAGTCCTCGGTGAGCGGCTTGCCCCCCGGCGTGCGCTTGAGGATACCGCGCCCGCGTTTTATGAGCGCGGCGGTCATAGGTTTGAGGAGGATTCCCTCCGGCGTGGCTTGGACCACGGCCTTGGTCCCGTCCTCAATGTCGAATTGTTTCCGCAGGCGAAGCGGGATGACCACCTGCCCCTTCGTCGTAAACCATACTGTTTCTGGTTTCTCAGTCATATTCACATGTACGAGTATGACACGGTATGTAAAGTCCGTCAATGCATAGTAGGTAGGATTTTGTTCTTGCAGGAGGAGTCTGGCAGCTACACCAAAGTGTCTCGGTCTTTCGCGGGCCGGGATCGCCGACGATAAAAAGTTGAAATCCCCAGCCGCCCCAGCTCGCGAACGCCAGCAGGGATGCTTCGACCGCGTGGGAGTATTCTTTGGACGATCCCACAGAGCTCAGCATGGCAGCTTCCCGGCATGACAGCTTAGGGGAATAACGGCGTGGGATTTCTTACGGCGGAATCTTCGGCGGCATCGGCAATGCTTCTAAGTTCGGGATACTTCCCGATCAGTGCGGGCGGAGCCAGCACTCTTTTTCCGCTGATCATCGCTTTCAGCTCCAGCGCGTTCACTCCTGCTTTGCTTTCGAAATGATTGTTGGTGATCACGTAGGTCGCCTGCGCGCGTTCGGCTACGCTTTCGATTCTTACCTTCCAGCCTGCAAGCTCTCGCTGGTTGTAGAGATAGTTGTAGCGGTCATTGCGATTGTCGGATTCGGAAGCTTGATCGGCAAACCAGTGTTCGTAGTTGCGTCCATGCAGCCGCACGTAACCGATGGTTGAAGTTACGTGTTCGGTAGGAGCAAGCGATTTACCAAGCAGCGGCTGGTCGATGTTGCAGAAGCCGACATTCTGCTGTGCGAATGCGTCGAGAGTCGCCGCATCGTTCCAACTGGAGTGGCGCACTTCGACCACGCGCGGATATTCGATGAACTGCCGCAGCAAGCGCTCCAGATACTCGCGGTTGAGCGAAGTATTCTTGAACGAAACGGGAAATTGTATGAGCAGCGCGCCCAGCAATCCTTCGTTAGCAATAGCGTCCAAGCCTTCGCGGGTGCGCGCTTCATCTTCGTCGGTAGGACGGATCGTAGCGGCCGAAGTGGGCTCCATCACTGCGATGGGCGAGTGCGTGAAAGCGCGATAGAGCTTCGCGGTGAACAGAAAATCCTTGTTGACGCTCGCGACTTTCTTGCACCAGAGCTTGGCCAGTTCCGGCTTCAGCGGCCCGTAAAACGACGTGTTGATCTCGGTGGTATCGAAGAAGCGCGCCAGATATTCCAGCGGATGCTGCTTGCGGCGCTGCAGGCCAGGAGGATAGAAGATGCCGTCCCAGTCTTTGTAAGACCAGCCCGCCGTGCCGATGCGGACGTTCGAGCTACTCTGGAGTGAACGAACTGGAGCCGAGGATTCCATACGCGGAACCGCAGACGGAGGGCAAGGCCAAGGTTAGCACAGGCATCCCGCCGGACCGCCTCCGCAAGCGCCTCTCGGAAGGAACTTGTACGCGCCTGTCGAATTGTGCGAAACCATAGTATGAACCTCCGCGCGGCTTCTCTCTTGCTCTTCTGCTCACTTGGAATCGTGCTCCGTGTTTCCGCCCAGGAAAAACCTGATGCTGCCGCTACTATCCGTTCTCTGGAATTGAAGTGGACCGAATCCTATAAGCAGCGCCAGGTTGCGATTCTCGATTCGCTGCTAGCCGAGGATTTTGTCATCACCATCGAGGATGGCAGCACTTACGGCAAAACTGGATACATCAGCCACAGCGCCGAGCCTTCCGTCCACGTGGAAGTGGCGGAGATGTCGGATCTTAGAGTTCGCATGCATGGGAATGTCGCGATCGTAACCGGCGCCTATCACGAAAAAGGCGATTCCAGAGGAAAGAGCTATGAATATCACGACCGTCTGACGGACGTTTGGATGAAAAATGGCGGGAAATGGCAAGTCGTAGCGTCGCACTACAGCGTGCCGGTGAAGTAGCGCGCAATCCCGCCAAGGCAAGCGTCATTATGCTTTACGTAATGCATATTTTTACCTATACTTGCAGATGATCGTCAGCTACCGCGATAAGCGGACCAGAGATTTCGCGCTGGGAAAGAGGATCAAAGCTTTCTCCGGCGTCGAGCGCCCGGCGCGTCTAAAGTTGGATCGGTTGGAAGCGGCCGTCACTCTCCGGGACTTAGCTGTATTGCCCGGTAACCGTTTCGAAGCCATGAAGGGCGAGAGGAAAGGGCAATATAGCGTCCGCATCAATGACCAATGGCGGATATGTTTCGAATGGACAAAGGGCGAACCGGGTCCTTCGAACGTGGAAATCGTTGACTATCATTAGGGGGAGACCATGCCAATCACTGTAGTTCATCCCGGCGAGCACTTGGCGGAGGAGCTTCGTGAGCTTGGAATGAGTGCAGCCGAATTGGCGCGGCAACTTGAGGTTCCCACGAATCGCATCACTGAAATACTGAATGGAAGGCGCGCGATCACCGGCGACACAGCGTTGCGCCTGGCGCATTTTTTCGGAACGACCGCGGAGTTCTGGCTGAATCTGCAGAGCTTGTATGAAATCCGGCTCGCTCAACAGAAATCGGGCAAGTCCATCAAATCGTTGCCTACGCTAAAACGACTCGAACAGGTTCACGCGTAGCTCGAGACGGCTACCGTCACAACCTCAGGAATCGCAGGCCCTATGGCGGACTCGCATAATCCGCGGGTTTTCTTCTCGGCATCATAGAAAATCAGGCAGTTCGCGTATAGTGCAAACCCGGCCTAGTTCTTTGGGTTCGTTCCGGTCTTGACAATACTGAACACTGGACCTATGCCGCTAGACTGCACTCCCGGCGCCGCAGCATAGACGCGAAAGCCCGACCCAGAATATCTGCCGGGGATCGTCCAGGTGTAAGTTCCAGCGGCTGCGGGCCGGACGCATTCCGGCGATACGCGCCCAGCGTACTGCAAACCATTGCCGCGATCCTGTACGAGAAGTAGATTCACGCAGGAGTCGCGGCTGAGTGTGTCCGTCCAAGTTAAGGTGAGCGAAACTCCTTGTTCATAAGAATCCTTGGGACCGCCCGAATAGGTGAGTGAAATATTCGCTGTAGACGACGGAATTCCCTTGGGAAATGGGTTGAAGGGAGCAACGCTAATCGTGATCGACTTTCGGCCGGCCGGAAAAGCTGCGCCGTGGGAAAAGGATGTGAGTGTGACCACAATCGAGATGGGATCGTCGTGGTGGAAGTTAGCGACGCCTAACTCTAGCTCGGAGTTGGCTGGATGATTCAATTGCTGGGTTTGCGGGGTGATAGGTTTGGAATCGTTCTCGCAATTCCGGCCGCCCGATCCGCCCTGTTCCGCGATGACGACGCCCAGACCGAAGGCCGAGCACCGATAGGAAAGTTCCACATAGTCGGCACCTTCCGTAGTCCATGAAAGGTTCGCGACGCCGCGATCAACCATCAATCCAGCGCTAGCACCACCCAATACACACCCGTGGGATAAGTCGCGGTGCGCGCGTAGCAGACGCCTACGGAGAAGCTGCGTAGGTTGCGGCTGGCAATCGCCTGAATGCCATTCAGGGGGAGAGCTTCCGGGTGCAGGCTGGTGTAGGTGAGAACGGTGTAACGTTGCGCGAGTTGTTGAATGGGGGTGGTGCCGAGCCGATCAGCTTGTGCCATGGAGCAGGCGGCATCATCGGAATTCTGCAGATCGCGGCGCGCTAGCGCGGGCTGGCGGGCTTGCATCCGCGCCTGTGCCAGCGCTGCCGCGATCTGCTCCTTCACTTCGGCCATGGAATAGTTGGGGAGGGCGTGGCCGAAATCCTGCACGATGTAAAGCCGGTCTCCGCTGCGAATCACGCCTAATCCCACCACGTTGTAAGCGGCGTTGAGCAGGTTGGCGCGGTGGGGTGGCGATTGCATAAGATGCTCGTGTCCGTGTTCGGGGTCGAAGTCGAGGGCGACGTTCTCCGCCTCCCGATCAAGTTGCGTGAGGGTTGCACTGGCTAAGCGCTGCGGCAGGGAGGGCTCGCCCTCAAACTGATGAGAAAGCTGCCGCGCGGCAAACATTGCCTCCGCATGCTTGCGCGCCGCCTGAGTGAGACCAGCATCCAGCGTGAGTTGAGGCGCGCCGGCCTGCCTGCGCGATTGATTCGCCAACTGTAGCAATACCTGCTCCGCCTCGGAATCGTAATCACTGAACGGAATATCGGCCGCGTTTGCGGCGACGGGCTTCAAAGTGGCTGGCGCAGCAGCGGCTCGGGTTGCGCCCTGCGCGGCCTGTCCCTCAGCCGCGGGATTCTCTTCCGACGAAGCCAGCGCTCCCGATGGCCGCGGAGTCGAAGCCGCGCCCACGACCAGAAGAAGGGTCATCATGACTCTTCTTGCCACTCCGTTGTCGACCGCTTTTAAGACGCCTGGCATGGCTTGTGCCTAACGCGACTCGACCCTGGGAGAGGTTCAAACTCGGGCTCAAACTTGCCGCTGGTGCTACGCTAGAAGCGGAAATCCAGCGGGAGAAGTTACCTTCGCTATGGGACCAGGTGTCGTAGGGTTCATCGGCCTATTGTTTGGCAGCTTGATTGCCTGGCTCGCGCTGCGCTCGCGCACGGCCGGGCTTAGTGCGCGCTTATCATTGATGGAAAAGCAATTAGCGGCCCAAAACGCCGATCTGGCGCGGCTTCAGCAGGCCCATACGGACGTAGTAGCCGCCAAAGCCCGGTTGGAATCGGCGCTCGAATCGGAACGGAAGACCAGCAACGAAAAGATCGAACTCATCACCCGGGCTAGTGAAGAATTGCGTAACGCATTTAAGGCGATGGCCTCCGATGCATTAAAGAGCAATAACCTGTCGTTTCTGGTGCTGGCTAAAGAGAGCCTGGAGCGCTTTCAGAGCGAGGCGCGCGGCGATCTGGAGAGCCGGCAGAAAGCTGTCGCCGAAATGGTTGCGCCGGTGCGCGAGTCCTTGATTAAAGTGGATGCCCAGATTCAGCAGATCGAGGTGGAGCGGGGCAAAGCCTATTCCGCTCTGCATACGCAGGTGCAATCGCTGATCACGACGCAGAAAGAGCTGCAGTCGGAGACCGGCAATCTGGTGCGGGCCTTGCGCACTCCGAACGTGCGCGGGCGGTGGGGCGAGATCCAGTTGCGGCGCGTGGTTGAGATTGCCGGCATGCTCTCTTACTGCGATTTTGCCGAGCAGGAAACCGTGAACACCGAGACGGGCCGCCTACGGCCTGATCTTGTAGTCAAGCTTCCTGGCGGCAAGCATGTTGTGGTCGATGCCAAGACGCCGCTGCAGGCCTTTCTCGATGCTTTTGAAACCACAGATGAAGAAGCACGGCGGGCTTGTCTGGCCAACCATGCACGGCAGGTGCGCGATCACATGAATACCCTCAGCGGCAAGAAATACTGGGAGCAGTTCGATGCCACTCCTGAGTTCGTTGTCATGTTTCTTCCCGGCGAGACCTTCTTCAGCGCGGCGCTGGAGCAGGATTCCGGATTGATTGAGCACGGAGTGCTGAACCGCGTGATTCCCGCGTCGCCGACTACGCTGATTGCTTTGCTGAAGGCGGTAGCTTACGGCTGGAATCAAGACAAGCTGGCTCGCAACGCGCAAGAGATAAGCGAACTGGGCAAAGAGCTGCACGAACGGCTGCGGCTGCTAGCTACCCACATCGCCGCCGTCGGTACTGGGCTCGACCGGGCGGTCGAGTCGTACAACAAAGCTGTGGGCTCACTCGAGAGCCGGGTGCTGGTCTCGGCGCGGAAGTTTGCTGACTTAGGGGCTTCGGTGGCTGATGATATTCCGGAGCTGGAGCCGGTTGAGACGACCGCGCGCACGCTCTCGTTCGAATGGGACGAAGGCGACATTTCCGAGGAAGACACGAACAAAGAACGGAAAGCTGGCTGAAGAGGAAACTAGTGTGGTTCGCGGGCTCAACGGAGCACGCATCGGGACAAAACGCGCCTTTATTGTTCGCCAGCCGTGCCGATTGCAGGCGGCATAGTCCCGGCAAGAGATTTCAGAAAAGCTAACAGGTCCGCTTTTTCTGCACCCGTCAGATCGAGCTTGAAGAGCAACTTCGATTTGGGCCCCTCACCGCCGCCGTCGTCGTAAAACTCAATGACTCGCTCCAGGCCCGTCAGCGAACCGTCATGCATGAAATGCGATTGCCCTGAAACGCTGCGAAGGCTTGGAGTCTTAAACGCGCAGCGGTCCGCGGGGTCGTGGGTGATGGTGAAACGCCCCCAGTCCGAATCCGCGCGCTGACCGGGAAGCAACCCGAGGCGATGATACTTGTTGTCGGTGAAGTTCGGGCCGTTGTGACACTGGCTGCACGCCGCCCTCCCGATGAACAGGATAAGCCCTCGCTTCTGCTGGTCGGTTAGCGCTCGCTTGTCGCCCTGCTCGTAGCGGTCAAAAGCGGAGTCAGGAGTGACAAGGGTACGCTCAAAGGCAGCCAGAGATCGCGCCATGTCAGGCAGATTGATTTCGTGGCCGAAGGCCTCACGAAATTCGCGGCGGTATTCGGGAATTTTTTGCAGCCTGGCGAGCAGCGCCTTACGTCCCGGCACACCCATCTCGTTCTCGGCTAGTAAGGGAACAAGAGCCTGTTCTTCAAGGGATTTTGCCCGGCCATCCCAGAACTGACCGCGATTATAGGCAGCGTTCAGCAAGCTGGGCGTTCGTCGCCTGAGGGTAACGCCGCGCACTCCAACAGCCAGGGCTCGATCGTCGCTATAGCCCTTATTGGAATCGTGACAGGTAGCACAGCTCATCGAACGGCTCCCAGAGAGTCGCTCGTCCAGAAACAACTTCCGGCCCAGTTCGATCCTGGCAGCGGTTTGGGGATTCCCCGGCGGTATTGGTGGCGCTGGCAAAGCCGCAAGGCCGCCCGGCAAGTGCGCCATGCCGTCGAGCACCGCAATCGTAAGGCCCGGCGCTGGAATCCCGGTTTGCCCAACCCCGGATTGCCCACTCCCAAATTGCCCAACCGAGGAAGCTGTGAGCACCAGAGCTAATGCGGCCCCGAGCGGAGTGAATATGTTGGCTGTCATCAAATTCTAGGGTGAGCCGGTCAGGGGAATGCTCACGTCAGTCGCTTTTCCGCCGCTCGGGACGGTAATTCTTGCTTCGGAGGATGCCATTCCCTCGCCCCAAAACACGAGGGTGAACATTCCGCCCGGCGCGTTGCGAATGTGGAAGCTTCCGTCCGCCGCAACTCTTGCATAGTATGGCGTCGGCACCACCAGGATTTCAGCGCGCATAGCACGGTGGAGCAGGCAACGCACATCCACCAGCCCGGGCCGATCAAACGTAACCGTCTTGAAATCTCCCTGCGCGTAATATCCCAGGTCGAAGGGCTTTGTGTCGGAGAGAGAGTAGACGTTGTGCGCCACCTCATCCAGGTTTGGCATGCTCACGGTCTGGCCCACAACTACCACGAGAAAAGCCGGCATGAACTGGCCGTCGTGCTGTGCCATAACGGGCTGGCTCCGAATTGGAACTTGGGATCGCGCCCCTGCCAGCCATACGACGGCCCGCGCCTGTGGAGAAGAGGCGTGCCCAGGCCATGCCTCGACCTTTCCATTGATATCGCCCCCAACGGCCGATATCGCGCTTAGCACAGCTATCGATGCCAGGAAGGCTCGCCTCATGTCTCCTCTTAAGCGATATCGGCGCGCTATCGTCGGCCTTTAGTCGTGGCGGGTTCCGGCTTTGGGGGGCGGCTACCGCCTGGCCGCACGTCCTCGGGGTTTAAAGCCCGCCGCCGGACAGCCGATAGCTAGATAAGAGAAGCCGCGCGGCGGTTGGGGTTGCTGCGCCTTTCTTCATCCCGTTTTTCAGGAAAGCAAACTGGAGCCCTTGGCCCGGTGAAGCGTTCTACTGCATCTCGTCTGGCTAAACTTGGGATCTCCATCCCTTTGGTCACGGCTTCGCTTTGGCTGGCCGGCAAAACCGCTGGAACTGTCGGAGCCGCGTCCGCTGACTTCATGCCCCACGGTTACTGCTACATGTGGGATCCGGGAACCGTCTGGCTGCACGTCGTCTCCGATGGGCTGATTGCATTCTCTTACTACGCCATTCCCCTAATCCTGATTTATTTCATTCGAAAAAATCGAGATCTACCCTTCAACCGCATTTTCTGGATGTTCGGAGGATTCATCCTGGCTTGCGGCACGACCCACGTGATGGAGATCTGGAACGTGTGGCATGGCAGTTACTTGCTGGCGGGCGTTATTAAGGCAGCAACGGCGGCGATATCGGTGGTAACGGCGGCGATGCTCGTGCCGCTGGTACCGAAAGTTGTCTCGCTGCCCGGTCGAATGCGGTTGCAGGAGCAGAATCGAAAGCTTGAACAGGAAATCACACAACGCAAGCGGTTCGACGCGCAGACTGAAGCCCCGTTTCGGCGCAGGGTCACTGTCGGGTTCATCGTAGCCGTGCTCGTGACAATCTCATCGGGGGTCTCGTCCTGGCGTGGCGCACGGCGGGCGGAGCAGGACGAGTATTGGGTGTCTCACACTCACGAAGTGATGGAGACGGTTCAGCGCACAACCAGACATGTGATCGAGGCGGAAACTAGCGCCCGGGCATTTGCTTTGAGCGGGCAAGAGCCGCTACTCGCCAACTACCAGAAAGCTCGCGAGAACATTGCGGGAGATGAAGGCACGCTGCGCCTGCTTACGGCGGACAATGTGAGCCAGCAGCGGCGGTTGGACGTGCTCCGGCCCCAAGTGAATACGGCGCTCGAATTCGCGGCCAACATCATTGCCCAACGCCAGAAAACGCAGGTATATCCGGGCGGCGGAGACGCTTTAGAGATCGAGAGGCTCCTCGATGAGGTGCGCACCACCACTCAACAGATGTACGCCGAGGAGTCGCGGTTATTAATCGAGCGCAATCAAAGAGCCCAGGGGGGACAGTGGCTAACCAAGGTGATTGCCATTGCGGGCGCTTTTCTCGGGGTGGGCTTGTGGGGACTAGCGCGGCTTGCGGTAAACCGCGAGATTGACATCAGCTCGCATGCCCAGATGCAGATCAACACTCTGAACGCCGAGTTGGAAGAGCGCGTGGCCCAGCGCACAGCGGCGCTGGAGGCCGAGATCGCCGAGCGGAAGCGAGCCGAGGGGGCAAGAGAGCTGGTAGGTAAGGATCTGGCTGACCAGAAGTTCGCCCTGGACCAGCACGCCATCGTCGCCACCACCGACGTTCAGGGGACCATTACCTACGTCAACGACAAGTTTTGCGCCATCAGCAAGTATTCGCGCGAAGAGTTGCTGGGGCAGAACCATCGCATTCTCAACTCCGGCCATCATGCCACGGAGTTCTTCCAGCAGATGTACCACACCATCGCCAACGGTGAAGTGTGGCGAGGCGAGATCTGCAACCGCGCCAAGGACGGCTCGATTTACTGGGTGGATACAACCGTCGTTCCGTTCCTGGATGCCAGCGGAAAACCGCGGCAGTACATGGCGATCCGCGCGGATGTCACCGAGCGCAAGCGGGCGGAGCAGGCAGTGCAAGAGAGTCTTGCCACGAGCGAGGAAGCGCTTAAGGAAGTGGCTGATCAGAAATACGCCCTGGACCAGCACGCCATCGTGGCCACGACGGACGTTCAGGGCACGATCACCTACGTCAACGACAAGTTCTGCGCCATCAGCAAATATTCGCGCGAAGAATTGCTGGGGCAGAACCATCGCATCCTCAACTCCGGTCACCATCCCAAAGAGTTTTTCCAGCAGATGTACCACAGCATCGCCAACGGGCAGGTATGGCGCGGCGAAATCTGCAACCGCGCCAAGGACGGCTGGATTTACTGGGTAGATACGACCATTGTCCCGTTTGCCGGCGAGGACGGCAAACCGCGACAGTATGTCGCCATCCGCGCCGACATCACCGAACGCAAGCGCGCCGAAGAGGCACTGCAGGAGAGTCTCGCCACCAGCAAAGTCGCGCTTAAGGAGCTGGCCGATCAGAAGTTCGCTCTCGATCAGCATGCCATCGTGGCCACTACCGACGTTCAGGGCACCATCACCTACGTCAACGATAAGTTTTGCGCCATCAGCAAATACTCGCGGGACGAATTGCTGGGCCAGAACCATCGCATCCTCAACTCGGGCCACCATCCCAAAGAGTTTTTTCAGCAGATGTACGGTACGGTCGCTCACGGGAAGGTGTGGCGGGCCGAGATTTGCAATCGCGCTAAGGATGGTTCGATTTACTGGGTGGATACCACCGTCGTGCCCTTCCTCGACGCCTACGGCAAACCGAGGCAGTACATGGCGATCCGCGCGGATATCACCGAGCGCAAGCGGGTGGACGAAGTGCGCGAACGCCTGGCTGCGGTGGTCGACTCCTCCGAAGATGCCATTATCAGCAAGGACTTGAACGGGACCATCAACGCCTGGAATCGCGGGGCTGAGAAAGTGTTCGGCTATTCGTCATCTGAAGCTGTGGGCAAACCAATGCTGATGCTGTTTCCGCAGGAGCGCGTCAAGGAGGAGCTTGACATTCTGGCGCAGATCCGGCGCGGGGAAAGCATCGAGCACTTTGAAACCGTTCGCGTTCGGAAGGACGGCACAAGAATCGACGTTTCCGTAACCATCTCGCCGATTCGGGACGGGACAGGCGCGGTCGTTGGCGCTTCAACAATTGCCCGCGACACCACCGAGCGCAAGCGTGCACAAGACGCCTTGCGCCAGAGTGACACCCGAAGAGAGTTTGCGCTGGAAACCGCGAGAGTCGGCGATTGGGATCTCGACTTGACTACGCTGCAGGCCAATCGGTCTTCGCTGCACGACCAGATTTTCGGATATGCCTCGCCGCTGGAAGAATGGAGCTTCGATATCTTCCTTCGCCACGTCCATCCCGAGGATCGGGAACGCGTCCGGGAGACGTTTCAGAGGAGCGTGGCACAAGGGGAAAAATCGGAGTTTGAATGCAGAATCGTTTGGCCGAACGGGGACATTCATTGGATCTGGGCGTGCGGCGACCAGAACCAGGATGCGTCTGGCAAGGCGACGCGAATGTTTGGCATCGTGCAGGACGTGACAGGGCGGAAACGAATAGAGGAGGCTTTGCGCGAGCAGGCTCAGGTGCTCGACTTGGCGCAGGTGCTGGTACGCGACATGCAGGGCCGCGTCGTGCTCTGGAATCGCGGGGCGGAAAACTTGTACGGGTTCAGTAAGGAAGAGGCGGCCGGCCGGCTTTCTCACGAATTGCTGCAAACAGAGTTTCCCGAACCGCTGGCTCAGATCGAAGAGAAGCTGCGCAGCTCAGGTTCTTGGGAGGGTGAACTCGTACACCTCAAGCGCGACCAAACCCGCATCGCGGTTTCCAGTCTCTGGGTGTTGCATCGCGATGCCAAGGGAAACCCGCTGCGGGTCCTGGAAGCGAACGTCGACATCACGGCGCGCAAGCAGGCGGAACAGCGCCTGAGCGAGCAGGCTGACGAACTCTCACGGCAATCCAGGGAGTTGATGAGTTCGCAGCAGGCGCTGGAAAGCCAGACGCTGATGCTGCAATCGGTTCTGGACAGCATGCAGGAGGGGCTGGTCGCCGCCGACGAGACGGGGAAATTCATCATCTGGAACCCGGCCTCTACGAAGATCGTCGGCATGGGCGCGGAAGACGTGCCTCCCGGAGAGTGGAACTCGCATTACGGCGTTTACATGCCCGACACCATCACTCCTTTCCCCGTTGAACAAAACCCGCTGACGCGCGCCCTTCGCGGTGAGGTCAGCATGGCCGAGATGTTCGTACGCAACTCGGAACGGGAGCAAGGGGTCTGGATCGAGATTAGCGGCAGTCCCTTAAAAAGCGCGGATGGATCGTTCCGGGGCGGGGTGGTGGCGTTCCGCGACATCAGCCAGAGGAAAATCGATGAACGGGAAATCCGCAAGCTCAATGAAGAACTCGAGGCGCGCGTGTTAGAACGCACGGAAGAACTAGCAACTGCCAACCGGGAGTTAGAGGCCTTCTCTTACTCGGTTTCTCACGATCTGCGCGCCCCGCTGCGCCATATTGGCGGCTTCTCCAAGATATTGCTGGAGGATTTTGGCGCCACCATGGACCCCGAGGCGGCGCGACATCTGCAGCGCATTGAAGAGGGCACGCGGCGCATGGGCAGGCTGGTGGATGAGCTCTTAAATCTAGCGCGCGTAGGCCGCCACGCCCTCAACCTTCACCTCACGCCGCTGAATTCGCTGATTGAGGAGGTCGTCTCTTTGCTACAGCCGGAGGTTCAAGACAGGTCAGTCACCTGGAAGATCGCGGAGTTGCCTTCGGTGCAGTGCGATCCGGTTCTGATCAAGCAGGTTTTTCAAAACCTGATCGCGAATGCGCTGAAGTTCACCCGGCCTCGAGAACGGGCCGTCATCGAGATCAGCCAGCAGGAGGAAAACGGGCAGACGGTAATTCAAGTTCGCGATAACGGAGTGGGCTTCAACATGAAGTACACCGATAAGCTCTTCGGCGTTTTCCAGCGCTTACATCGGGCTGAGGATTTCGAAGGCACCGGAGTGGGACTGGCCACCGTGCAGCGCATTATTCACAAGCACGGAGGGCGGGTGTGGGCGGAGGCGGAACTGGATAAAGGAGCAGCGTTTTTCGTCACGTTAGAAGGGACTAAGAGCGCGCGCCGAGAAATGGGTAAAACACTCGATGCAAAAGAAATAGGGGATAAAGCCGCCACCGCGGCAGGAGCCGGAGAATGAACTCAACTCAAGTAGATATTCTTTTGGTCGATGATAGTCAGGAGGACGTGGACTTGGCTCTGCATGCCTTGCGTGCGGAGCATCTTGCCAATAGCATTTTTGTGGCACGGGATGGGGAGGAGGCGTTGGATTTCTTGTTCTGCCGGGGTCCCCATGCGGAGCGTTCCTTCGAGCATCCGCCGAAGATCGTAATGCTCGATCTGAAGCTGCCAAAAGTTGATGGCATGCAAGTGCTCAAGGAGATTAAGAACGACGAACGGACCAGAACCATACCGGTGGTGATGATGACTTCCTCGAAAGAGGAGCGGGACCGGGTCATGAGTTACAACCTGGGAGTGAACAGCTACCTGCAGAAGCCGGTGGCCTTCGACGAGTTCCGCAAGGTGGTGAAGCTGCTGGGAATGTACTGGGTGGTGGTGAACCAGCCTCCGGTAACTCACGTGAATCAGAACGCTGCGGCCGAGAAGGTGAAATGAGCAGTGCGGGAACTAAGCTGGAAGCGGCGGACACCGCCAAGCATAAAGCCAAATTGCGCGCCTTGCTGGTGGAAGATAACCATCTCGACGCACAACTCATATTGCGGGCCTTGCGGCAGGATTTCGAGGTGAGCGCGCTGGTGGTGCAGGACGAAGCTACGTTCAAGCTGGCGCTGCATACGCACAGCCCGGAAATCGTGCTGGCGGACTACAACCTGCCGAACTGGAAGGGCATGGAAGCAGTGAACGTGCTGCGGCGGGAAGGCCTGGACGTGCCGCTGATTCTGGTTTCGGGCGCGCTGGGAGACGTGACCGCGGTCGAGTGCATCAAGCGCGGAGCTACGGATTACGTGCTGAAAGATACGCTGGCTCGGCTGCCGGAGTCGATTCGGCGGGCCTTGCAGGAACGGCAGGAGAGGCATCTGCGTCAACAGGTGGAGGAAGACTTAGCGCACAAAGTAGATGAACTAGCGCGCTCGAACGCGGACCTGGAGCAGTTCGCTTATGTGGCGTCGCATGACTTGCAGGAGCCGCTGCGCATGGTGACGGCCTACACGCAACTTTTGGGCGAACGCTATCGCGGCAAATTGGATGAGGATGCGGACAAGTTTATCGGATACGCCAGCGAAGGTGCGACGCGGATGCAGGTTTTGATTCAGGATTTGCTGGCCTTTTCCCGCGTGGGGCGGAAGGAAGTCACGGCCGCAAAGGTCGATTGCGATGCGGTGATCGAAGAGGTTTTGCAGACTTTGGCTTCGAGCATTCAGGAATGCGGCGCAACGGTTACGCATAGCAAGTTGCCGGTGGTCTGGGGCGACCGCACGCTGTTGACGCAAGTTTTCCAGAATCTGATTGCGAACGCGATCAAGTTCCGCGGGAAAGATGCACCGGTGGTCTCGGTTCACTGCCAAAGGGTAGGAGCGAATTGGCAGTTCACCGTACGCGATAACGGAATCGGCATCGCTGCCGAACATGCGGACAATATTTTTGTCGTCTTTCAGCGCTTGCATGCCCGCACAGAATATCCCGGCAATGGCATCGGCCTGGCCATATGCAAGAAGATTATCGAACGCTACGGAGGCAAGATCTGGGTGGAAACCGCGGCCGAATCGCCCACCGGTTCCGGCTCGGCCTTCAAATTAACGATTCCTGTGAAGGATGACGATATTCCGCTTGGAGAAGATATGGCCGTGAACGAATTTGCCGCCAGCCACAAAGAGGAAGCGCCAGCGCAAATATGAGTTCGAATCCTCAATTGCTGATCGTCGATGACAACCCGGCCGATATCGTCCTAAGCCGCGAAGCCCTGGCTGGAAGCAAGCGCCACACACAGATCAGCAGCGTAGGGGATGGCGAAGAAGCGATGGCTTTTCTGAACCACAGCGAAAAATATCAGAACGCGATGCGGCCCGGACTGGTTCTGCTGGATTTGAATCTGCCGAAGAAAGACGGAAAAGCGGTGTTGGCGGCGATGAAGACAGATCCGGAGTTGCGAGGGATTGCGGTGGTGGTCTTCAGCACTTCGCGGCTGGGCCGGGACATTGCCCGCAGCTATGAACTCGGCGCCAACTGTTACATCAGCAAGCCGGGAAATCTGAACGATTTTTTTTCCACGATCAAGTTGATCGAAGAATTCTGGTTCGGTGTGGTTCTCCCGCCGCCCCGAGGAGAGTGAATGAGTCCAAGCATGAACGTACTGGTGATCGAAGACAATCCGGGAGACATGGACTTGGTTCGTCTGCGCCTGATGGAAGCGCACAATGGGGTGACCGTACAGTGCGCCAACCGCCTCTCCGATGGCCTCGCGTCGATGACCAGCAATCCTCCGGGGGTCGTGCTTCTAGACTTGAATCTGCCCGACAGCCATGGTTCGGAGACGTTTCGGCGCGTCATTGAGCACTCGCCCCACGTCCCGGTGGTGGTGCTCTCCGGATTGGACGATCAGGAACTGGCTACCAAAGCGGTTCATCAGGGCGTGCAGGACTATTTAATCAAAAACAATCTCACCGGGAAGCAACTGGAGAGAGCCATCCGCTACGCAGTGGAGCGCCAGGGCCTGCTGCGCGCGCTGGAAATCACCCAGAAGAAAGAACTGGAGTTCAAGAACCAGTTCCTGTCGCACGTGTCGCACGAGTTGCGCACGCCTCTGACCTGCATTCATCAGTTCGTGAGTCTTCTGGTGGATGGATTGGCCGGCCCCATGCTGCCGGACCAGGCCGACCATCTAAAAACAATTTTGAAGAGCGTGAATCAGCTGCACGCGATGATCCGCGACTTGCTGGAAGCCACTCGCGCCGAGAGCGGGAAGATGAGCATCGAATTGCGCTGCATCGCGCTGGGCGAAATCGTGCAGCAGAGCGTCGCCATGATGCGCCCGACCGCCGACGAAAAAAAGATTGGCCTTGAAATCGGAGTCGACCAGAGATTGCCGCTGGTTTACGCCGATCCCGATCGCGTGCTCGAAGTGCTCATCAACCTCGTGGAAAACGCCATCAAGTTCACGCCGGCAGAGGGCTCCATTATGGTGCAGGCAAGCATGGTGGATGCCGATCCTGGCAATGTTTACATTTCGGTCACCGATACTGGTCGCGGCATCGGCCCCGAAGCCAAGAGTTTGATCTTTGAACGCCTCTATCAGGATCCGGAAGCGGTCGACAACAATCGCACCGGTTTGGGTCTCGGTCTGTTTATCTGCCGGGAAATCGTGCGCCTCCATGGGGGACGCATCTGGGTGGCCAGCGAACCCGGCCAAGGCACGACGTTCAGCTTTACCCTTCCAATTTATTCCCTGGCCAAGCTGCTGACGCCGACTGCTGTCTACCAGGATCGCCTGCGCCAGGCATTCGTTCTGGTGCGGGTTGAACTCACACCGCTTTCCAGTCCGCAACGCGGTAATTGGAAGGAAGCCTGGCAACAGGCTCTTGAAACTCTGCGGCGTTGCGTCTATCTCGACAAAGATCTGGTTCTGCCTCCGATCGGCACATCGGGAGCGGCTGAGACTTTTTTCATACTGGCCGCAACCGACCTGGAGCGGTCCAAGGTGATGACCACACGCATTTGCGAACAATTGGAACGTGTGCCCGAACTTAAGGCCAAATGCGGCCTCAAGATCATGGCGGCCGCTATCGAGTTGCCGGCAGCGGGGCCAGACGACTCCCTGGAGCATCAGGTTCACAGTCTGGCCGACGTCGTAACCCACATGGTTATGAGCAGCATGGAACGAAAGCACTTGCACGCCGGGAAAAGCGAGCGAACTTCGAATTAACTTCTAAGCATTAACAATCGAGCAAGCACAAAAACTTAAGGAGAATAAACATGTCACTGACAAAAATTCTTGTAGTCGACGATGATCCCGATCTGGTGAAAGCTCTGCGCCTACGCCTGCGGGCCAACAACTATGAAGTCAGCTACGCTGCCGACGGCTATTCGGCGATCGCAACCGCACAGAAAGAGCGGCCAGCCCTGATTATTCTGGATCTGGGGCTGCCGGTTGGAGATGGGTTCGTGGTGCTTGACCGGTTGCAGAAGATCGACGTGCTCTCCGGCATTCCGGTTATCGTTCTCAGCGCGCGTGATCCGCAGGCCAATGAACAACGAGCTTTGCGAGCGGGAGCGACAGCATTCTTCCAGAAGCCCGCCGACAATGAGGAACTGCTGAACGTAATTCGAACCAGCTTGGGGCCGACGCAGGCGCAGCCCATGGCAGCCTGGCCCAGTTAGACTGGTGGTAAAGCTTAGATTTTCTCGCGAAGGGCGTGCACTGCGGAGGCAATCCTACCAGGACTTTCCCCGCAATCTCACGTTCTTCGCGGCGGCAGCAGTGGCGACGGGTAGATCGCCCGCCGAGCCAGATGTGTTTTTAACGAATAAATGGCCCGCAAGTTTTGAACTAACCTGGTGGTCGCTTCTCGACCGCCGCCTCGATCCCTGGACCCCCCATCTTAGAACCTCCGGTTTTGACTGACTTCTTCGGACCCAGCTGGATACGTAATTCCACAGAAAGCTCCAAAAAGGCGTAGTTGCCCTTCAGGAATCCATCTATAATCTCGGAAGTTGCTTTAATCATGGCACTTAGTATTCCCGTAAATGGAAATGACATGGCAGCGAAGTTGCTTATTAAGAGTGAGACGTTGGCAGAGGTTGACTCGCGGCTCGCCAGCCCACCCGTGGGGGTGCCGCTCCAGCCCATGAATCGGGATAGCCAAGTACGGTCGGTCGCGGTGTTGTTGTTCCTGCTGACGGTGGCTGCCGTCGTCTTCGCGGGATTCAACTTCGATTCTGAATTGAAGTTTGCCGTTCCCGACGACGGCGTGTGGTGGGTGGAGCACGGAGGACGCCTCACTGCCGATCGCGTCGAAGCCGGCGGACCGGGTGCCAAAAGCGGAATCAAGCCCGGCGACCAATTAATTGCGATCAACGGCCAGGAAGTGCAGAACATGTCTGGGCTCGAGCGGCAGCTCTACCGGACTGGCGTCTGGTCGAAGGCGGCCTACTCGTTGCAACGACAGTCGGTGGCGCTTGATTCCAGTGTGATCCTGGTTCCGGCCGAGCGTTCTCTAAACAACTGGCTGCGGCTAATTGCGCTGATCTATCTGGGCATCGGGTTGTACGTTTTACTGCGGCGCTGGACTGCTCCTGGCTCGACCCACTTTTATATTTTCTGCCTGGTTTCGTTCATAGCGTACTCGTTTAAGTACACCGGCAAGCTCAACGATTTCGACTGGACTATCTATTGGGGTAACATCGCCGCGGGAGTGCTACAGCCGGCGCTGTTTCTGCACTTCGTTCTCACATTCCCGGAGAAACGCCTCACGGTGCGCAGGCACCCCTGGCTCTTGGCGCTGGTTTACGTGCCGGGGGCAATCCTACTGGCGACTCATGTGATCGCGATGCGGTCGCTGCAGGCCAGCGAGCGGCTGCGTTGGAATCTCGACCGCATGGAGATGTCTTACGGCTCTCTGTTCTTTGTGGCTGCGGCTACCTTGCTGTGGTACAGCTACCGGCTCGCGAGCACCACGATTCTGCGGCAGCAGTTGAAGTGGGTGACACGCGGCACCATCCTGGCGATCATTCCTTACACGATCTTTTATGTTCTGCCGTATTTGATGGGTTCGATGCCGGGTGCGGCCATGAAAGTTTCGGCGCTGTCGCTGGCGCTGCTTCCGCTTACGTTCGGATATGCCATCTTCCGCTATCGGCTGATGGATGTGGACCTGATCTTCAAGCGCGGAGTGGTTTATACGTTGGCGGCGGCGATCGTGATCGGCCTTTATTTCGGGTTGGTGGCGGGCGTGGCCGAACTGGTGCACATGCGGCAACCCGGCAGCGGCCCCATCGGCCTGATTCTGGCTGTGGTGGTTACAGCGCTGCTGTTCGATCCTGTACGCAGGTGGATTCAGGACCGCGTCGATCAGTTTTTTTATCGCACGCGTTATGACTATCGCCGCACGTTGCTCGAGTTTGGCCGCGAGTTGAGTTCGGAGACCGATCTGAGCGCCATGCTCTCGTCACTGATGGACCGGCTTTCCCATACTTTGGGCGTCGATCGCATGGCGATCTTTTTGGCGGGCAGCGATGCCGAGCAATTTGCGCTGGTGAAATCTTTCGGCTTGGGCGCTCCGGGGAATGTAGATCTCTCTTTCCTAACCGCTCCCCGGCCGGAACCCGGCGGTCATCTTTTCTTCGAAAATACTCACCTTGTGCCACGCGAAACTCCTAGCGGACAGGCGGCGATTGCGCGTCTCGATCTGAATTACTACATTCCCTGCCACGCGCAGCAGAAGACGGTTGCGGTGGTCGGTTTGGGTAAGACGGCGCAGGGAGACTTCCTCTCCAGCGAAGACATGGAGTTGCTTGAAACCCTGGGCGGTTATCTCGGAATCGCGATTCAGAATGGACAACTCTACGCCTCGCTGCAGAAAAAGGCGGCTGAATACGAGCGGCTCAAAGATTTCAACGAGAACATCGTGGAATCGATCAACGTGGGAGTGATGGCGCTCGACATGGAGGACCGCATCGAGAGCTGGAATGCGCAGATGGAAGTGATGTATGCGCTGCCGCGCTGGCAGACTTTGACGCAGTCGTTGAAAGCGATTTTCCCGCCGGAGTTTGTCGAAGAGTACGACCGCATGCGGCAGGAGCCGGGCATTCGCAATCTGTATAAGTTCCGCCTGAAGACGCCTGCCGGCGAGGTGCGCACCCTGAATGTGGCTCTGGCGCCACTGGTCACGCGCAAGTTCGAAGTGATCGGCCGGTTGCTGATTATGGATGACATTACCGAGCGCGTCGATCTCGAAACCCAGCTTTCGCAGGCCGACAAGCTTTCGTCTATCGGATTGCTGGCCGCCGGCGTGGCGCACGAGGTGAATACACCGCTGGCCGTGATCTCTTCCTACACGCAGATGCTCAGCAAGCAATTGCAGGGAGATCCGCAGAAATCCGGATTGCTGGAGAAGATCACGCGGCAGACCTTCCGTGCCTCGGAGATCGTAAACAATCTGCTTAATTTTTCGCGCACCAGCGGCAGCGAGGTTGGCGATGTGGATGTGAACAAAGTGATCGCCGATACTTTGGCTCTGCTCGAACACCAGTTCAAAGTGGCGAGGGTCGAAGTGGAGAACGCGCCCGAGCCCAAGTTGCCGACGATTCAAGGCAATCCCGGGAGATTGCAGCAGGTGTTCCTGAATCTGTTTCTCAATGCTAAAGATGCGATGCCGGGCGGCGGTAAGCTGCGCGTAGTGACTCTAAATGGAGACAGCGTTAGCGTGTGTGTCTCAGATACGGGATCGGGCATTGCACCGGAGCACATTCAGCGTATTTACGATCCGTTCTTCACCACTAAGACTTCGCCGCGGGAAGGCCAGAGCCGCGGTACTGGACTCGGCTTGGCCGTCACATATGGAATCATTCAGGAACATGCGGGAAAGATTCGCGTAGAGAGCAGCCCCGGAGCGGGCACGACCTTTACCTTGGACTTTCCCCTGAGCAGGAAAACCGTGCATGCATAGAAACTTAGGCGTTCGACAGAGCACGTCCGAGGCGGGGTATGTCTGACGCGGCCGCCATTGCGAATACGCTGATGAGCGGGAATCACGGGCTTGCGGGCGCAGTGCTCATTATCGATGATGAGGCCGAGATTCGTGAGTCGTTGCAGACGTTGCTCGAGATGGAGGGCTTTGCGGTCGAAACGGCGCCCGATGGAGAGGCAGGGCTGCAACGTATTGGCGAGCATCCCTTCGATTTAATTCTGCTCGATCTCGCTTTGCCCGGGCGCGATGGCATGGAAATCCTGGCCGAGATTCGCTCGCACGAAACCGGGCTGCCCGTGATTATGATCACGGCCTACGGCACGGTGGAGAATGCCGTGCGGGCGATGCAGGCCGGGGCTGCGAATTTCATCCAGAAGCCTTGGGACAATGAAAAGCTTCTCGCCGACGTCCGCGCATCTGTGGGATGGCGGCGGGCTGCGGAAGAAAATGTTCAACTCAAGCGGGCTCTGAAGCAGCGCTATAACTTTGAGAATATCGTCGGCAAGAGTGAGCCGATGCTTAAAATCTTTGACCTGGTGGCGCAGGTCGCGAACAGCCGCTCCACCGTGCTCCTGCAGGGCGAAAGTGGAACGGGTAAGGAAGTTATTGCCAAGGCCTTGCATCTGAATTCGCCGCGGCGCGACAGGCCATTCGTCCCGGTGAATACGGGATCCATGCCGACAGACTTATTGGAGTCAACTCTCTTTGGCCACGTGAAAGGCGCGTTCACCAGCGCTATCGCCTCGAAGAAAGGGTTGTTCGAGATGGCGGATCGAGGCACGCTTTTTCTCGACGAGATTGCGACCATGGGCCTCGACACCCAGGCAAAGATTTTGCGGGTGCTGCAGGATCGCCGTTTTATGCATCTGGGCGGTGTCCAGGAGGTTCAAGTCGATGTGCGCATCATCGCCGCCACCAACGTCGACTTACGGCAGGCGGTGCGCGAAGGGCGCTTCCGCGAAGATTTGTTTTACCGGCTAAACGTCATCACGATCGAACTTCCTCCACTGCGCCAGCGTCGCGAAGATATTCCCCTGCTGGTTGAATTCTTTCTGAAAAAATATGCGGAAGAAAACGATCGTCCGGCGCGCCGCGTCATGCCTGAGGCGCTACGCCCGCTGATGTCCTATGGCTGGCCTGGCAATGTGCGGGAACTGGAAAACGTGATCGAGCGCGCCGTGGTGCTTTCCTCGGGCATGGAAATCGGTATCGATTTACTGCCCGATAATCTGCTGGGCCGAGGCTCGTCGTTCACCCTGCATGACTCGCCCTCGGATGCGTCGCTCTTTGAAATCGTCGAAGACGTCGAGCGGCGCGTGATCATCGATATGCTGGAGCGCTGCAACTGGAATCAGACCGAAGCTGCCGAACACTTCAAGGTTCCGCTCTCGACGCTGAACCAGAAAATCCGCAGGCTAAATATTGAGATCAAGAAGAAGTCGCGGGGGTAGCGGCACTCCGGCTCGCTGCGCCAGCGCTTTTGACCTGTCTGAAATTCCCGCTTATTGCCAATGCCTGAACAGCCACCGCGTTCTCTGCTATAGTTCCGAAAAGCCTAGTGATTCAACCGCCAGGCTTTCGTCCGCATGGAACTCATTTCGCCTACCGATCTCGCTAAAGAGAAAGTTCTGACGGTTCAGGACTACGTTTTGTTCTGCGGACAGGCCGTCGCCAACCTGTTTCGCAAGCCGTTGTATTTCGCCGACATGGTGCAGCAGGCCGATACCATCGGCGTGGGCTCGCTGCCGATCGTCGTGCTCACTGGCTTTTTCACCGGGGCGGTTTTGGCGCTGCAAGCCTCAAACACTCTGGAGCGTTTCGGTTCTATCACGCTAGTGGGACAATTGGTCTCGACCTCGATGGTGCGCGAACTGGGACCGGTACTGACCAGCCTGATGGTGGCGGGACGCAACTCTTCCGGCATGGCCAGTGAATTAGGCTCGATGGTGGTAACCGAACAGATCGACGCCATGCGCGCTCTGGGCACCGATCCTATGAAGAAGTTGGTCACGCCGCGCGTCACCGCTTCTGTCTTCATGCTTTTTTTCTTGACCATCGTTTCGGACCTCGTAGGCCTGACTGGAGGCTTGTTCATAGCAAAGCTGCTGCTACGCCTCGATGCCCGGCAGTATTGGGCCAATGCCTGGGAGACGCTGGTCTTTCAAGATGTGTTCATGGGACTGATCAAGCCGGTGCTCTTCGGATTTATTATCGCCACCATAGGATGCTTCTACGGAATGAACGCGCGGGGAGGAACGCAGGGAGTGGGTCGCGCCACTACGCAGGCGGTGGTCGCTGCTTCGGTGCTGATCCTGATGTTCGATTTGATTATCACGCGATTCCTGATGGCCACGCTCTCCTACAATTAATTTTATGTCCGCACCCACCTTGCCGCTGGTTTCCGCTGCGCTGCCCCCAAAAGACGAATCGGCATCCGTCATCGTGTTTGAGGATGTCGCCATGTCATTCGGCGAAAATCATGTGCTGCGCGGGATTTCATTTCGACTGGCGCCCGGCGAAACCAAGGCGCTGTTCGGCGTGGCGGGCTCGGGAAAAAGCCTGATCCTTAAACTCGCGATGGGGTTGATCAAACCCGATTCCGGACGGATTATCGCGCTAGGGCAGGACGTCACTCAGATGCGGGAAGAAGATCTATTCGAGTTGCGCAGCAAGATTGGGATGATTTTTCAGGAGAGCGCGCTCTTCGATTCTCTAACCGTGGCCGAGAACGTAGCCTACCGGCTGACCGAAGAGCACGGCATTTACGATGACGACATCGATCGCAGGGTGCGCGAAGTATTACGTTTCGTGGAGCTTGAACAGACGCTGCCTCTCTATCCTTCGGAACTCTCGGGTGGTATGCGGCGGCGCGTGGCTATTGCCCGCGCGCTGATTACGCAGCCGGAAGTGTTGCTTTACGATTCGCCAACCGGGGGCCTCGACCCCGTGACCTCCAATACCATCATTGAGTTGATCGTGAAGCAGCGCGATGTCAATAAGACCAGCGCGCTTCTAGTGACGCACCGGTTGCAGGATGCATTCACCATGGCCACGCATCAGTGGGACAGGAAAACCAATGGCATGGTGGAGCTGCCTCCCGGACAGCACTGCGAAGTGCCGATGAGCTTCTTGATTCTGCGCGACGGCAAAGTTATATTCGATGGGGACCTGCAAGCGCTGGCGCACACGCAGGACGAGTACATCCGGGAATATATTTCGTAGAGGCATTGCTGGCTCTCGATAGATGACCACCAGGTCCAGGGATGACCACGAACGATTTCATTGGCGACAAGACAAGAGAACGTGATCGCTTTGAGCTGGAATTAAGCGACACGTTAGACGTGAAAGCTAGCATCGTGGCACTGGTCTTGACGTTTCTCGGAACGATAGCGGCGACCATCCTCACAGCGGATAGGGCCTCCACGACCGCAAAACTAGCCCAGTTGCCGGTAATGGCCGGAGTCGCGGTCTCCTGGATATTCTGCGTCGGCTGTTTACGACCGAAGGTCTATTTGCTCGACGACCTACCCGAGACGTACGCAAAATCGCTGGCCAGCCTGGGTCAATCCGATGATGAGCGCCTCGAGAGAATAACCGACCTGAACATCGAACTGGCAAATGGAAGAATCAACCATAACCACGGTCTAAACGCTACAAAAATTCGTGCGCTCAACCGTGCCTTTTGGTCGATGTCGGTCGCGCTTTTTGTCGAACTCGCGGCTATCGCGTTACTCGCGTTCTGCTATCCGCCCTTCTTGAACGGCTGATTTTGCGGAAGCGGAGGACTGGCAGGACTTCGCTGTGGAGGCTGAGACGGCTGTTGTTGCTGTGGATCCGGCATGGGATACCCCTTCCCTATACGTATATTCTAACAGCGAGCGAGGCATCTATCCTAGAACGTTTTTCTGGTCCAGCAATCCGGCGCCTTTCTCATTTCTCCGCGCCCGCCATTAATGTTTCCACCTCTTCCGCTTTCGAAGGCAGCGATCCGCTTAGCTTAACCAGCTTGCCGTTTGGGTCGACCCAGTAATCGTCTTCGATTCGCACGCCGAGATTTTCTTCTGGAATATAAATTCCTGGCTCAATCGTGAAGACTTGACCCGGCCCCAGCGGGGCTTCGGGATCGCTGGCATCGTGGACGTTGAGGCCTACGTGATGCCCCAGGCCGTGGATAAAGTATTTTCCCAGCGGATCGCCGTGAAGGTCTTTGCCGTGAGAGTTGATGTAATCATAGGCGACTTTGTAGAGCGAGCCTTCGACTTCGCGCTTCATGGTGGATTTGCCCGACTTGAACGCGGCTTCGGCGGCCTGTTGCGCGCCGAGAACGATGTCGTAGATCTCGCGCTGGCGGGCGGTGAAGTGTCCGTTGACCGGGAACGTGCGGGTGATGTCGGAGGCGTACATGGAATATTCGCCGGCGGCGTCGATGACGACCACGTCACCGGACTTCATGACTTCGTTGTCGTCGGAATAGTGCAGCACAGTCGAAAAATATCCCGAGCCCACGATGGGAGCGTAGGCGGGGCGCTCGCAGCCGCGCTTGCCCCATTCGTATTGCATGAGCGCGGAAATTTCGCGCTCGTTCACATTGGGCTTTATGGCGGCGAAGGCGGCGAAGTGCGCGGCCACCGAGGCGTCGACCGCTTTGCGAATCAACGTGACCTCGCCGGCATCTTTGTAGGTGCGCAGTTCCGCAATCATCGGCTTGACATCCTGAAATTTCATGAACGAATTTACGTTTTTCAGAAACGCCATCGGCGCGGCGCTGGCGGAAGCCTGGTCTGGCATGGCGACGTCGGTGTAAATGACGGGACGCGGGCCGGAGATCAGCTTCGTCGCTTCTTCCGGCAACTTGGACATGTCATCTACACGATCAAAGCCGGTGAGTTTCGGCGCTTCCGAATTCTCTGGGCCTAGCCTGGGTCCGGTCCATTTTTCCTGAGTCAGGTTGCGCGTAGGAAGAAAAAGAATTTCGGTGTAAGCGCGGGCAGAGGCGTGAGTTTTGGCCTCGGCGTCGATTGGCGGCGCGATTAACAGTGCCGCGCCGGGCACGCTTAGCCCCGAGAGATAGTAGAAGTTGTCTTCCTGACGGAAGCCATAAAGATCGTTCGGCCCATCGCTCGCCAGGGGAGCGAAGAGAACGATCAGGCTGCCAACTCTTTTCGCCAGGGCTGCGCGGCGAACGTGGTAATCGGAGTTAGGTTGACGATCGAGCGCGAAGCTCAACTGGACCGCGGCAAAAAGAAACAAGCCGATGCTGAACGCACAAATCGCGGAACGAAAATAAGAGTGCTGCTCTCGCATCCTCTAAGAGACTCCTGGGCTACTTCTGCGCGCCGGTCGCGCTCTGTTTTTCCTGCAGATACGAGTCTACATTGCTCTTGTCGATGAGAGCAGAGCCGGTGTCCACGAAAGAAGGGATGGGCGCAAAACTGTCTTTCGACCAGTCGGCGTTGAGCGCAGGCGGTTTGTGATGATACAAATTGTCGAGCATCTGCAGTCCGACGAACGCCATTGTGTAAGGTTTCTGCGCGATGGTGGCGGCGATGCCGCCGTCTTGAATCCATTTTAGCGTTTCGGGATCGGTATCCATGGCCATCACGATTTTTCCCTGAATGTGATAGCTGCCGAGAACGCCGGCAACTTCCTTTCCCGACTGCGCTTCAAGACAGACAAAGGCATCGACTTTATCTTTTTCTTTGCCGATGATTTGAGTGGTGGTATCGAAGGCGATGCGCGGGTCGCCCTGGATATCTACCACGCGGGTGATCTGAACATCGGGCGTGCGGGCGAGCGCGTCACGATAGCCGCGAAGACGGTCCTGCATGTTGTGTTGATCGGGCATGGTAAATACCACGACGTTGCCTTTGCCCTTCAACTCCTGCGCCAGGCGCAGACCTCCGGTGATTCCAACCTGATAATTATTCGTACCGATGAATAAAAGCCGCTTGCTCGCGGGGGCGTCGGAATCGACGGTTATGACAGGGATTCCAGCGGCGATCGCTTTGTCGATGCCGGATTTGAGCGCGCTGGGGTCGGTAACACCGACTAGAATGCCGGTGGCTTTTTGCTGCAACGCCTGATCGAGAGCATCGCTCTCGGCTTTGGGATCGTAGGTGGCGGGGCCGATAAAGTCGGCGCGGACTTTGAATTGCCCGGCAGCTTTTTTGAACCCGGCGCCCGCGGCCTGCCAATAGGGAACCTGCAGATTGGCCGCGACGAATACGAAGTACTCGCCGGAATCATGTGCGGAGCCGCAACTGAGAAGCACAGAGAGAAGAAATGCCAGAGCAAGAATGGAAGACAGTTTACGGAAGCAAAGCATCGAGCCCTCCTTCGAACCAGATTCGCGGTGCCGAGTTTATGACGGAGCCGACGAAACCCATTCGCGAGGGGATTGTAACTGAGCGGGCCGACGAAGGAAAGCAAGCGAGCGGCGAATAGCTCTTCAAACGCACGCATAGCAGCGCGCGATCGAAGACGTATGTTCCTCGCTTCGCTCAGAATGACAACAGGTTTTTCAAGAATTTCGTGGAGCAAAATATTAGACGCCCACGGGGAACGGCTTGGTGTGAGAGTCGGCGCTCAGCGCCACCCCGGAGAACCGGCCTTGTAGAAGGGACATCAGCCCGGTGTACCAATATCCCACTACGAAAAGCAACAGGAATGGAATAGTAACGTAGTTCTCATTTTCGGCGGCGTAGAAAACTGTAAGTGCGAAGTAAGTGCCGATGGCGAGTTCGAGCCACGGTATCCAGCCCAGCCGCTTACGATATTTGGTGCTTCCTACCTTGTCTTTCTTCGATTCCACGCGGTATTTGGGAGTGCGCGCGAAGGCGCTCTCCTTGCCGATAAGCGCTTCGATGACGGCCTTGGTGTTGGTAATGGTCAACCCGATGCCGAGCGCCATCAGGAAAGGCAGATATAAAAACGCGCGCGGCCAGCTCTTCGGGAAAAGTTCCCGTTGCGAGACGAGATAAAAACTCGATATGGAAAACGTCGAGGCCATGAAGAGGGGAAGGTCGATGAACAGCATCTGAAACCACCCCTGATAGAAGCGGATGATCATGGCCGGCAACATCAGCACCGAGAGCACGATCATCAGCGGATAACTGAGATTTGCCGTCAAGTGGTACCAGGCTTCGATCTTGGTATGGAGCGGAGCGTCGCTACGCATCACGCGCGGCAGAATTTTCTTTCCAGTCTGAATCAGGCCTTTGGCCCAGCGGGCCTGTTGCGTTTTGAACGCAGTCATCTCGACCGGTAATTCTGCAGGGCACTCGACATCCTGCAGGTAAATAAACTTCCATCCTTTGAGCTGAGCGCGGTAGGAGAGATCGGTATCTTCGGTGAGCGTGTCGTGCTGCCAGCCGCCAGCCTCGTCGATGGCGGCACGGCGCCAGACTCCGGCGGTGCCGTTGAAGTTGAAGAAGACTCCGCTGCGGGCGCGGCCGGAGTGCTCGAGGACGAAGTGGCCGTCGAGAAGAATCGCTTCCACCTGCGTAAGAAAAGAATAATTGCGATTGATGTGGGTCCAGCGCGTTTGCACCATGCCGATCTTCGGATCGGTGAAGTGATGGATGGTACGGAGCAGGAAATCTTCCGGCGGGATGAAGTCCGCGTCGAAGATGGCGACAAATTCTCCCTTCGCGGTTTTCAAGCCTTCGGCCAGCGCCCCTGCTTTATAGCCTGCGCGATTGGTACGGTGATGGTAGCTGATGGGATTGCCCAGCGCGGCGTAGCGCTCGACCAGGTTGCGCGCGACTTCAACGGTTTCGTCGGTGGAGTCGTCGAGCACCTGAATATCCAGCTTCTCGCGAGGATATTTCAGTTTGCAGATGGACTCTAGCAGCCTGTCAACAACATACTGCTCGTTGAAGATGGGTAGTTGTACCGTGATCCGCGGCAAATCCTCGAAGTACTCCGCTGGATCCGTGGTGCGGTTTTTCTTGTGCTTGTAATAGAGATATACGAGAACGTAGCGGTGCATCCCGTAGGCCGCAAGTAGGATAAGAACGATGAAATAGGGAACGAGAAGCGCGCGGTCGAATGCGTCGGTGTGATAGAGACCCTGGAAAGTTTTATCCAGGAGATGCTGGCGGAGATAGGGCCCAATGCCCTTAGGCGAGGCCCACGTGGCCAGCAGCGAAGACAATATGTGATCAGAGGGCGGCAAGAGGCGCGACGGAAACCTCTATTCTATCGCATCCCTGGGGGTATCTCTAGGGTAGTCTTAATCTAACCCGTTCAGAAGAGCGCTAAATATAGATACGAAACGTTTAGTTTCGAAATTGCGGCGATAAACCCGCTTATTGCGATGCCGAATCCGAAGGGCGAGAATTTCCGGTCACCAGAACGCCGGCAGCGAATTGAGCCTTTTCCAGCAGAATATCCAGTTCCAAAGCAAAGTTTCTGCGTGCCTGAGCCTGCAGTCTCCACTGATCCTGCAGAGTCGAACTCACGCGCGGAATCATATTTTCAAAGCGCTCGAGAGCCTGGGCATAATAATCGATATCTTTCTGAAGCAAGCGAAGAAATTCCCGATCACCGGCAGCGGACATTCGTCACCTCCAAAGTGTCTGGGACCTACTGTCGATTGCAATTGCCGTGCCAAGGTCCCCCCGGTCTGTGGAAAGGTCAAAGTGCAGTGTTTTCATCGCCGTAGACTGGCCGTTCCCAAAATTGAAGAGGCGGCAGATCGGCCAAAGCGGAAGTTTAAAATGTTGAGCAGGCCAAAGCAGTGTAAAAGTTTCAGTGGGGAGAATGATTGGCGAAGAAAATGGACGACTTGTTAATGTCGCGTCGCCCAAGCCAAGCCATCGGGATCGTGACCAGCCGGAATATGACCAACCACTTCCATGGCAGGCAAGTCGATAACCGCAACATAACCATCGGGAGAACACGCAACAAAAGCACGAGCGCCATCAGGTTGCATCTGAATGCCGGCTGCACCGCTTCCAACCGGGATCCGCTTTACGGTTTTGCGCGTCGCAGTGTCGATCACCGTGACGTCGGGACTTCGAAGTGAAGAGATAAACGCAAGTTTTCCATCTGGTGTAAATTTAAGGCGGTTTGCGCCGCCTACATTTGCGGCCAAAGTTTGCGTCACTTGTTTGCCGGCAAAATCGAAGATCGACACGGTTCCGTCTTGCGCATTTGCTACCCAAATCTCTTTCCCGTCCGGGGTAACATCAAAACCTTCGGATCCGTTGCCAACACGAATTACCGTCTCATTCCAATCTTGACGCGGGG
Source organism: uncultured Acidobacteriaceae bacterium (assembly GCA_963789875.1). Classification (GTDB taxonomy): domain Bacteria; phylum Acidobacteriota; class Terriglobia; order Terriglobales; family Acidobacteriaceae; genus Sulfotelmatobacter. Next base: position 180,586 of record CAWBMI010000007.1, read on the forward strand.
CGCCCGGCCCCGAACTTACCACGGTTTTCTCGATCAGGCTGACCGTGCCGGAACTGACATTCGTGGTGGCGATCCACTTCATGTCGGGCGAAACGTAGATCATATGGGTTCGGTTTTGACCGGTGCCCAGTATCCAATCGATGCGATTGGCGGCGGGATCGTAGCTGCCGACGGCCTTAGCGGCCTCGGCCGTGAAAAACACTTTTCCGCCCACGAAAGCCAATCCATGCGGACCGCGCAGAGCCCCGAGATCGACCGGCGTCAATGCGCTCTGGTGAAGCAAATCCACCACGGCAAGCGTGTGGTAGTCCCCGGAACCGTAGTTCGAAACGTAGGCGGTCTTGCCATCACTGGATGCAATCACTTCGTGCGGGTCATTGCCGACAGGAATGCGCGCAATTACCTGCAAATTCGAGGGATCGACAATCTGCAGAATGCCGTCGCGTTTGGCCAATATTAATAGCGAACTCGCCGGCGTTTCTGCGGCGCGAACAGCCGAATAACTCATCATCATGGCAGCCAGGAAAAGCATGGTTCGTTGCAATTTCATGATTGCAAAGGATACTCCGTGGGCCCCTCTTCCACAAAACAGGCGGCAACTAGGGGTTTTTCTGATTACTTACTCCGGTAACCCAATGGCGGGTTGGCAAGTAAGTATTTCCCTGGACTATCTATATGCTAGAAGCAGATGGCGGTCTCGGCAAAAGAAGTAAAGGGGTTCGGCCGATATGAAGTTCTCGACCAACTGGGTCGAGGCGCGATGGGGGTAGTGTATCGCGCGCGCGACCCGCAGATCGGCCGCATCGTCGCCATCAAAAGCGTCTCGCTGACCGGGCAAACGGCCGAAGTCCAGCGCGAGTATCGGGAGCGTTTCCGGCGTGAAGCCGAAGCCGCCGGGCGAGTCTCCCACCCCGGAATAGTGACGATTTTCGACGTCGGCGAAGAACCTGAGACGCAGACCCCCTATATCGTCATGGAATACGTTAAGGGCAAGTCGCTGGAGCAGGCGAGCAAACTTTCTCTTGAAACTGCTTTGGGCCTTGTCAGGGAAATAGCAGAAGCCCTGGACTGCGCGCATAGCGCAGGCGTGATTCATCGCGATCTTAAGCCTTCGAATATTCTGCTGACCGAAGACGGCCATGCAAAAATCGCTGACTTCGGCGTGGCCAAGCTGAATCTCAGCGAACTGACCAGCTGCGGCCAGATTCTGGGGACGCCGGCATTCATGTCGCCCGAACAATTGAATGGCGATCCGGTTGATGGCCGTTCGGATCTTTTTTCGCTGGGAGTGATCCTTTACACGTTGCTCACCGGGCATCGGCCTTTCCAGGGCAACAGCGTTTTTACGGTCTCCTTCAAAGTCGTGCATCATGAACCGGTTTCCGCCACAGCCTTGAATTTTGATTTGCCCGCGAGTATCAACAAGGTTGTGATGCGAGCGCTGGCCAAAGATCCGGCGAAACGCTACCAGCGCGGAATGGAAATGGCCGCTGATATAAGGAATGTTCTCGAAGGAAAGCCGGTGGGAACTCGAGGCGGAGAGCCGGTGCCTGATTCTGCGGCCGTGCCGGGCACTGCATCCGATCCCAGCGCTTCCGGCATACGCCGCAATTCCCTGCAGCAGAGTCTCGTGAAACCCAATTGGCAGATGCGGCAGATCTGGCGCACCCGTGTCCTTTGGCTGATCGCATGTATGCTGACGATCGTCGCTTTCGCTCTGTTGCAAAGCTACAAGAACGATTCGAGAATAGCGAAGCTGCCGCCTCCGCGCAACGTGCCGGCGATGGCGCAGGCTCTGGCCCCCGGCACCGCTTCGACTCCGCAAGCGCTCCCTCCACAACACGAACGTGAGCCCTCGAAAAAGGATGCAGTTTTGACACCGCTGCCGAAGAGTGCGAGGGTTGCAAGAAAGCCTTCTGTGGCACAAGCAGTCTTGACCACGCCAACTGTCGCCATTCCGGAAGCCGTTTCGGCTACCAAGCCTCGCTCGGCGGCGTTACAGATCTCGGTGGAGCATAAGTTCGCCAGCGCCGACTTGACCGTCTGGGTGGATGACGAGCCGGTGTTGCGCGAGAGACTGGAAGGCGCCAAGAAGAAGTTTGGTCCCTTCGGACACGCCGGAACCACTCAATCGCAGAGCATTTACGTTACGCCTGGCGCGCACCAACTGCGCGTGCATGTGCAGTCGGTCGCCGAAAACTATGACGCGTCTGACAGCTTGAGCGCCGACTTCCCCAAGGACGGCGAGCGCTTGCTGACGCTTAGCTTCGGCAAAAGTAAGGAAATGAAGCTAAGTTTGAAATAGCAGCGGAGCCGATTTATCGGTTCTCGCGAACGGCCTCGACGATAAGGGCCTTTTGCATTTTTCCCATGCCGCGCGCGAGAACAATTCTAAAGCCTCTGCTTCCAATATCCCGGTTTTCGTTTGCTGTGGGCCACGGCTACGATGTTTATGAATTCTCCCCTATCGAGGTAGACGATTGAGAACGGGAAGCGATCGAGGACGAAGCGCTGGGTTCCGTGAAGGTGTTCGGGCCAGCGGCCGGGAGATTTGCAGATGCTTTCTATCGCGTAAATAACTTCGATCACGAACTCCGTGCTCGCTTGGGGACTGCGTTGTTGATACCAATCGTCTCCGCCTTCAATTTCCATCCAGGCGAGAGGATGCAGGCGATACGGCTTACTTCTTGACATTTGACAGCCGCGCCAACAGGCGTCGATGAACTTCCTCGCCAGGAATCATTTCAACGCGACCGAGGCGAATATCATCGACACGGCGCTGGATCTCGTCGGACCAAGAATTTTCGACACCCTCTTCGGCTGGCTCATCGTCGAGGCTCTCGATCAGGCGGTCGATGATAAGGCCACGCTCCTGCGCGGAAAGCGCCAGCACCTTTTCGAGAAGTTCGGAGACCTGCGGCGTTACTTGGGGCATGGATACCTCGCTTGGGGTATTTTAGCGCGGACTGCACGCTCCCAGGCCTAAGGGTCTCGGGATGGCGGCCTGTTAAATATTTCTACCAACCTACCTTCCCAGCTTAGCGCGCCTCATCGCGTCAGTGGTTCGGAGGCAGAAAAGCGCATTGACACAACCGCTAAACCATAATAAAATGGTTTAGGTTTTAGTCTAGGATATTAGGATAAAAGTAGGAAATGGCCCATCAGATCACGGTCTCGGACGAAGTATTCGAGCGCCTGAAGAAGTTGGCGGAGCCATTTGTCGACCGAGAACCGGAAGATGTTCTTCGGCGCCTCCTTGACCGAAACGAATCGGCGTTGGCAGGTGAAGACCCGCACAGGAAATTTGAAACTCGACTCCCATCCTCGCTTGATAGGAATCTTCCGCCTCTTTCGCGAGCGCCGCGTGAACGCGGAACGACAGTGCAAATTGGGGATAACAAGATTGAGGCTGCTTCAGTGCGCGAACTTTATGGACAGGCGTTGAAATTGTTTGTTGAGAGGCACAGCTCAAAGCTGAAATCGGTTGTACCCCTGAAGACAAGCGGCCAACGATATTTGATCGCTCTCGATCCTGTCCATCCGAGCGGAAGGCCCTTTGTCAAGCCCGTTGAGTTCCGTGGCTTTTACATGGAATCGCATAAGGACTACAAGAATGGGACCGCCCACCTCCGGATTTTGTGCAATAGGCTGGGATTACCTTTCAAATACTTGGGATGAGATTTCCTGCGGAGGTCGTTGGTCGCAAGAAGCAAACATCAGACTTCCGGCAAACGAATTCCGGTTTTGCTAAAGAGCAGTCTGGGTACTGAGGTAGACCCTTGAAGCGTTTTCTAGAGATCTTGACGAATGTTCGCATTGCGACAGGGGAGATCGGCGGAACGGTGAGCCTTATCTTTCTGGTCTCATATGGCATATACGAGGCGTGGCAGGCGTTCGTCGTCAAGCTGCTCAAATAGGGGGGACCTGTCCTGCGGGGCGCCCGCCTTTTCATTACGAGGTTCGAACCTCCCTACGACCGCGCTCGTATCGCCCGTTTTCAACGCCCCCATCGCCCAGCTGAGAAAAAGGGGGCCGAGCGCATGAAAAATGGTTTCTAGTTCAGGAAGTACTGCCGATACAGCGTATCTCTCTGCGCTGGACGGAATCCCGCATCGCGAATAATCCTTCGTAGCTCTTCTTCCGTGGTGCAGTTGGTTACGCCGGCGGCTCTCACTACGTTTTCTTCCAGCATCACCGAGCCTACATCGTTGCCGCCGAAGCGGAGGCCCATCTGGCAGACTTTTAGTCCTTGCGTTACCCAGCTCGATTGCACGTTGAGGATATTCGAGAGATAGAGGCGCGAGATGGCTAGGACTTTGAGGTATTCGACGGCGGTGGCTTCGTCCCAGTGGCGGCCACCGAGGGCGGTATTGTGGGGCTGAAAGCTCCACGGGATGAAGGCGGTAAAGCCGCCGGTTTCTTCCTGCAGATCGTAGAGCGTTTGCAGATGGTTGATGCGGTTTTCGTAATTCTCACCTACGCCGAACATCATGGTCGCGGTGGTGCGCATGCCGATCTGGTGAGTCGTGCGGTGAACGTTGATCCAGTCGTCAGTCAGGCATTTGAGGCGGGCGATTTTGTACCGGACTTCGTCGTCGAGAATTTCTGCGCCGCCGCCGGGGATGGAATCGAGGCCGGCATCGCGCAGGCGCAAAATCGTGTCGCGAATGCTGAGGCTGCTGTACTCGGCAATGGCGATGATCTCGGAAGCTGAGTAGCAGTGCAGATGCACTTGCGGAAAGCGCTCTTTGATTCCGCGCAGCATCTTCTCGTGCCAGTCGATCTTAAGGTCGGGATGCAAGCCGCCTTGCATCAGCACGCCGGTGCCCCCAAGTTCGACGGTCTCGCGAATCTTTTCATAGATGGTATCGAACTCCAGGATATAGCCCTCTTTCGCGGCAGGTCCCTTGAGCGGGCGATAGAAAGCGCAGAAGGTGCAGTACTCGGTACAGAAATTCGTGTAATTAATATTGCGGTCGATGATGTAGGTAACCACGCCCTCGGGATGCTTGGCGCGGCGGACGGCGTCGGCCTCCATGCCGATGCCGATCAGATCGTCGGAGTGGAACATCTCCAGGGCTTGGGACTTGGTGAGCGTCATGCTTCCTTGATTCTAACGGAGGGTGCGACCTAGGGCAAAATGGAGACCTATTGTTCGCACTGGCTCGTCACTACTTCTTCCTCATGCGAAGATACTGAATGAGGGACAGGACCGCGCCTATCACCGCCAGACCGATCAGAATAGCTAATGCCGGTTTGTAGTATCGATTGAAGAAACGCAGGACGTGTCGGCCGTAGAAGTATCCCAGACCAGCGCCGATGGAGTAGCGAACGCCACGTCCCAGGGTTAAGGCTCCCAGGAATTTCTTGGGAGGGTACTGTCCCGCCCCCGCTGCTACCAGGAACGGCACAAAAGGAAACGGAGGAGGCAACAGGGCTGGAATAGCGACCGCGAAAAATCCCCAGCGTTCAAATGCCCGCGAAACCTGCCGCGCTCTTTTCTTCGAGAGCTTGCGCTCCATGGTTTCTTTGCCGCCCTTGCGCGCGATGGCGTAGGTAATATAGCCGCCGATCACGGCGCCAACGGTCGCCATGAAAGCATAATAAGGCCAAGGCTCGCGATGGCGGGCGGCGAGCCAGATGGTGAGGACATCCATGCTGCCGGTGAGCGGGATTACGGAGTTGTCGGCAATCCCCAACAAAACCAGCCCCGGCCCACCCAGGCGGCGAAGCCGTTGCCAGATGGGAACCGCAAGCAGAGGATCGAGGTGGAAAGGCATTCGGGTTAGAGGAGTTTACAAGAGAGACGTTGAATTCTTACGCCATAATTAATGAATGAGATTACGTTCGAAGAGTTTGCCGTGGGCTTGGACGAGTCAGACGACTGCCGCGCTAGTAGCGTTCAGAAAACGCATCTCGGGCACATTCGGCAGAACGCCGATTTCGTCCGCATATCGATAGAAAAGATGTAATCCCTCAAGGCAAGCGGCGTCCAGGTGGTAATAAATACTCTCGGTGAGATAGGAGCGCACCTCGAACTCGCTTAGACCGAGGCGAGGCGCCCACTCGCGAGCGATCCGGTCAAGGCTGGCCGCTTCCAGACCGTGATCTCGAGAGCGTTGAAACGCCTCCGCCAGATCTGGTGTGGGCGCGGCCTCGCTCAGAGCCGCTTCGCGCACCGCCCAGAACGCGAATACAAAGGACTTGCCAGTGTGGCGGATCCACTCCTCGGCGAGATCGAGTGTGTAGTAACGCGAGCGGTCGATCTGTAGAGCGGGGTCTCCAATCAATAACCCGGCGTCGTGCGCGGCGAGCATTTTATCGATATTCGGCGGCATGATAGCGAATTCCCTGCCTCCGCCCAGCCACTTTTCAAATAGAACTTTGGTCAGCGCCACCGAAGTCATCGACGAAGTATCAAGCGCGACGGTACGAACTTGATCAATTGGCACTCGGCTTACTAATAAGATCGAGCGCACGGCCCCGCGGGAGGCGATAGCCACGCCCGGCAATACCATCAGGCCAGGGATTTGCGCGTAAGCGGCGGCAGGGATAATACCGATATCGGCGCTGCCGGCGGCGAGGTTCTGTGCACAAGTCGAGGGCAGAGTATAAGAAATATCGAAGTCGCGGCCCGCCCCGGCGTGGTCGAAATCCCACATCAGGGGGGCGGTGTTGAGATAGGAAATCGCAGAGATGCGCAGACGTCTCATTCCTGTTTTGATTTTAGCAGAGAGTTTTTGACAGGCGCTTGTGATGACTAGCCTTGACATGGCTTTGTGGACGTAGCTACATTCCGCCAGTCTCCCGATAAAAAGACTGGAGTACCACCGTGCCTAATGCCGTAGCCGTGCCCGCAACTCATATTCTGGAATGGCTTGCCATTTCCATGACGCCCGGCCTGGGGCCGACCAAGGCGCGGAAACTGGTGGAACATTTCGGCAGCGCGGAAGCTGTGCTTCAGGCGTCGCTGACTGAATTAGAAAGTACAGGAATTCAGGCCGTGTCGGCGCAGTCGCTCGCGACCGGGAAGTCAGCCGAGTCGGCGCGCGAAGAAATTGCGCGCGCGGTCGGAGCGGGAGTGACGGTGCTCTCTGTCGAAGATCCTTGCTACCCTGCGCGACTAAAAGAGATCTATGATCCGCCGCTGGTGCTGTATGTTCGCGGCAATCCCGAAGTGCTGACACAGCCGGGGATTGCCATGGTGGGCACCCGCCATCCAACGCCCTACGGGTCGGGAATGGCGGAGCGGTTGGCATGCGATCTCGCAGCTCAAGGTTTGGTGATCATCAGCGGAATGGCGCGCGGGGTTGATACTGCGAGTCATCGCGGTGCGATCACGGCCAAAGGCAAGACAGTGGCAGTTTTCGGCACCGGGGTTGACGTGATTTATCCGAAAGAAAATTCGCGCTTGTCGGAGCAGATTCTCGCGCTGAGGGGCGCGCTGATCTCAGAGTTTCCGCTGGGGACCGCGGCTTTTCCTCAGAATTTTCCCATTCGCAACCGAATTCTGAGTGGAATGTCGGTTGGAGTTTTGGTTGTGGAAGCCGCTGAATATTCCGGGACTCGGATTACAGCGCGCTGCGCGCTCGAGCAAAATCGAGACGTTTTCGCCGTGCCGGGAAACGTCACGAACAAGAATTCCTGGGGCCCGAACACGCTGATTAAGCAGGGCGCAAAGCTCGTAGCGACCTGGGAAGATGTGTGGGAAGATCTGCCGGCGGAAGTGAAGCTCGCGCTCACGCCAACCCCATCGCCTGAATCCGGCGGCGCGTCTTCCGCATCTCTATTCCCGGACGAAGGGCTTCCACCGCACGAAAAGCGAATCCTGAGCCTGCTGAAAGCTGACGAAGCCACACACATCGATGAGTTGGTGGAGAAATTGGAGACAGAAATGTCGTCTTCAGAAATTTTTGCCGCGTTGTTCGAGTTGGAGTTGACCGGCAAGGTAAGGCAGATGCCTGGAAAGAATTTTGTGAAGAGTTTTTAGCTCTTGGCTTTTGGCTTTTGGCTTTTGGCTCGAGCAACCCTAGAAGGAGTCGCCTCCGTGAGAAATTACAGGGATCTCAGGGTTTGGGACGAAGCCCATAAGCTAACACTTGCGGTCTACAAGACCACACAGGTGTTTCCGAGAGAAGAACGGTTTGGGCTCACCAGTCAGGTGCGGCGAGCATCGTCCTCGATTGGCGCAAACTTGGCGGAAGGCTGTGGCGGGCGGTCGGATGGTGCGATGGCGCGTTACGTTCAAATTGCAATGGGGTCGGGCGTCGAGCTTTCTTATCTTCTATTGGCGCGAGATTTAGGCTTGCTTAAAGCTGAGGATTACGTCGAACTGGGCGCAGCGCTGCGGATTATGAAGATGCTTTCGGCACTCTCGGGCAAGATCAGAAATATCGCGGCGGCGTAGTTTTGAGCCAAGAGCCAAAAGCCTAAGAGCTAAGAGCTTTCACTCGTAACTTGTTGCCATCGTCCCATTCGTGCTAGCTTCGAGACGAATTCCTAAAGAACCGAGGAACTAGTGGTAAAGAGTTTAGTCATTGTCGAATCGCCAGCGAAGGCGAAAACCATTCAGAAATATCTGGGGAAGGGTTTCTCTGTCGAGGCTTCGCTCGGCCACGTAAAAGATTTGCCCAAAAGCACGCTCGGAGTCGACACCGACGACGACTTCGCGACAGATTACGTCGTCATCCCCGGAAAAGAAAAGGTGCTCGCCAAACTGAAGAAGATGGCCGCCGGGATGGATGCGATCTATCTCGCGCCTGACCCGGACCGCGAAGGCGAAGCCATTGCCTCGCATCTGGCGGGTGAACTCGACGGCAACGGCACGCACGGGAAAAAAGCCAAGAAAAAGAAGAAGGGCGAAGAGGAAGGACCTCCACGCATTCAACGCGTCACCTTCAACGAAATTACCAAACGAGCCGTGCAGGCGGCATTCGAGCATCCGCGAGCGATCGACCAACACCTGGTGGACGCGCAGCAGGCTCGACGCGTGCTCGACCGCCTGGTGGGTTATCAGGTTTCGCCGTTGCTGTGGGATAAAGTTCGTCGCGGTCTGTCTGCTGGACGGGTGCAGACGGTTGCGCTGCGCTTGATTGTCGAGCGCGAACGCGAGATCAAAGCGTTCGAGAAAAAAGAATACTGGACCATCGATGCCCATTTGGCGGCGAACAAGCCTCCGTCGTTCGACGCCCGGTTTGTGGGCAAAGGCGAAGAGAAGATCGAAGTAACGAACGGCGAGGATGCCGAAAAGATTCGCGCAGCCCTGGAGCACGCCGACTGGCTGGTTCGGACAGTTGACAAGAAAGAGCGCCGCCGGAATGCCGCGCCTCCATTCACGACCAGCAAGCTGCAACAAGATTCCTCGCGCAAGCTGCGCTTCAGCGTGAAGCGCACCATGATGATCGCGCAGCGGCTGTATGAAGGCATTGAGTTGGGTGAAGAAGGATTGGTCGGCTTGATCACCTATATGCGTACCGACTCCACTCGGGTTGCGCCCGAGGCGATTCAGGAAGTCCGCGAATATGTTGGGAAAGAATATGGAGCGGCCTACCTGCCGGAAACTCCCAACACATATAAGGAGAAGAAAGAAGCGCAGGCAGCGCACGAAGCCATTCGGCCGACTTCGGCGATGCGGCATCCTGATCAGGTCAAGCAGTATCTAAAAGAAGACGAATTCAAGGTCTACAAGCTGATTTGGCAGCGTTTTGTGGCCTCCCAGATCATGCCCGCCGTCTTCGACCAGACCACGGTTGATATCGACGCCAAGAGCAAGAGCGAGACATTCTGGTTCCGTGTGACGGGATCGGTGCTCAAGTTCGACGGCTTCCTCAGAGTTTACGAAGAGTCCAAAGAAGGCAAGGACGAAGAAGACGAAGAACTTAAGCACAAGTTGCCGGCGCTCGAAGCGGGGCGGAAGCTGACTCTGAAAGAATTGAAGCCGGAGCAACATTTCACCGAACCGCCTCCCCGTTACAACGAAGCTTCGCTGGTAAAAGAGCTGGAAGAGCGCGGAATCGGGCGTCCATCAACCTATTCGGCGATTCTCTCGACCATTCAGGAGCGGCAGTACGTGCAGAAGCTCGGAGGAAAATTCACGCCGACCGAGATTGGTCTGGTCGTCACCGATCTGCTTGTGGAAAACTTCCGCGATATTTTCGACGTGGCCTATACCGCGCGACTGGAAGAAGAACTCGACGAAATCGAAGAAGGCAAAGAGAAGTGGACGGACACGCTCGCCGAGTTCTACAAGAAGTTCACGAAAGACCTGAAATATGCCGAAAAGCATATGGAGAACATCAAGCGGATGGAGAAGCCCACGGACGAGAAGTGCGAGAACTGTGGCGCGCCGCTGGTGATCAAGTGGGGCAAGCACGGATCGTTCTACGCCTGCAGCACTTACGACAAAGAGGATCCAAACACTTGCAAGTTTACGAAGGAAAATCCGATCAACCTGCCGGATCTAGACTCGGCCGATGTTCAGGAAACGACTCAGGAAGAATACTGCGAGAACTGCGGTCGGGTGATGGTGTTGAAGCGCGGGCGCTTCGGGCAGTTCATGGCTTGCACCGGCTATCCCGATTGCAAGACTACGCGGCGCCTCGACCAGGGCAAGAAAGTCCCCGACATTCCGCTCGATGAGGTGTGCCCGAAGTGCGGGCGCAATATGATGATCCGGCACGGGCGCTTCGGTGAGTTCACGGCGTGCAGTGGATATCCGGAATGCAAGTACGTAAAGCAGAATTACATCGGCGTGAAGTGTCCCGAGTGCAAAGATGGAGATCTGGTGGAGAAACGCGCCCGCAAAGGCAACACGTTCTATGGGTGCGGAAACTATCCCAAGTGCAAGTTCACTTCTGCGCATAAGCCGATCGCGGAGAAGTGCCCGAGCTGCGGCAGTGAATACCTGGTCGAAAAGAATTTGAAGGCGGGCCCGGTGATCGCTTGCCCAAATAAAGAGTGCGAATACGAGCGGGCAGCTCCGGTCGAGGCCGCGGCGACTACAAGCGCCTAGAAGTCGATTAGGTAATTGAGAAAGTCTCAACTATTTCTAAAGCACTAAGTTTCTCAATTACTCAATTACTAAATTCCGCAATTACTCAATCTACTCTGAGGTGTTCCATGCCCAAGAAAGCAACTGCTGCTGATGCTCAACTGATTATGCAACTCTACGATCTGCGCCGCGAGCCGGAAATGCGCAAGGCGCGAAACTGGTGGATCGGCGAATTCTGGCCGCAGAGCGTCGACGATGTCATGAAAGTTGTTGGAGCCATGGGTTCGCAAGAAAACAACTGGCTGCGCCAGGTAGGTGGGTACTGGAGTATGGCCGCGTCGTTCGTGCTGCACGGCGCTTTAAGTGAGGAGTTATTTATCCAGCCGGCAGTGAGCGGCGAAATGTTCCTCATCTTCGCCAAGGTTCATCCTTTTCTCAAAGAGTTGCGGGAAACAATCGGCGATCCGCACATGTTTGAAAACATCGAGAGGGTCATCACCGGATCGAAATTCGGGCGTGAGCGGCTAAAGTTCACGCTGAAGCGCGTGGCAATGATGCGGGAGAAGAGGGCCGCGGCCAAAGCCAGCTAGCTCAGGCTGACTCTGCAGTAGCATTTACCTCTCTAACTTTCGGCCTCGCCGCGATATCATCTGGTATTCTACTCGGCTGTGCGGATGATCTGGTGGTTCCTGATCCTGGGCGTGAGCACACTGGTGGTAGTGTGCGTTGCAATCGCCTTGTATCTGCGATTGCGGCGCAATCTGCGCGAGGCGCAACGCTTGCGGGAAGGTTCCAGCAAGGCAGACCGCGAACGCGAGTCAGGCAGCATCGAACCTTGAATCCTGGCTGGGATAAAGCTGATTTAGGTAAATCTGGATTAAAGAAGTCTGCATCGCGGCGGACGATCGGCTTCTAACAATGGGAGATTCTTCCATGGCAAAACTAGCAATACAAACATTGGGCGCCGAACAGGCGCGCGCTCCTGAAGCAGTTCGGCAAGTCGCTGTCGTGGTGGGTGCCAGTTTGTTTGTGGCATTGTGCGCGCGCATCACAATCCCTTTGCCGTTTACGCCCGTGCCCTTGACCGTTCAGAATTTTGGCGTGCTGCTGGTCGGGTTGCTGCTCGGCAGCCGGCGCGGATTTGCAGCGCTCGCACTCTACCTCGCGGAAGGTGCAATTGGAATGCCGGTATTTAGTCCGATGGGCCTCGGAGGCATCGCGCAATTGCTCGGACCCACCGGTGGATTTCTGCTGGCTTACCCGCTCGTGGCATGGTTAGCTGGATATGTGATGGAACATGGACGTAAGAGTTTTGCTCGCGCTGCCCTAAGCGGGTTTTTCGCCGAGGTCGTACTTTTTATCTCGGGCCTGAGTTGGCTTGCGGTGCTAACCCATTCGGTAGCCCAAGCGTTCCGGTGGGGACTGTATTGGTTTCTCTTTGCCGAGGTAATTAAGGTGATGATGGCTGCCGGCATTGCCGCGCAGTCGCAACTTCGCTCGCGGGCGCAACGTCCGGGAACTCAGCAGTAATTTTTTGGGGGCAAAGATGACGGTGATTTCGGAACAAGAAGTGCAGCCCGCCGGCAATCAATCTTCGCAGGTGCGCGAGATCAGTATTGCTCACAGCCCGGATTCCGACGACGCCTTCATGTTTTACGGTTTGGCCACTTGCAAAGTGCGCGTCCCCGGGCTGCGTTTTACGCACACGCTCTGCGATATCGAGACGCTCAATCAGAAGGCGCGAGAAGGCGTCTACGATGTGACTGCGATTTCGTTTCATGCATATCCCTATATTCAGGATCTGTACGCGCTTATGTCTTGTGGGGGCAGCGTGGGCGAGGGTTATGGCCCTATGATCGTTTCGCCGAGGCCCTTCTCGCAGACAGAAATCAAAGACAAACGCATCGCGATTCCTGGCACGCTTACTACCGCGTATCTCGCCCTGCGGCTTTTTGCTCCAGGGGTCGAGACCGAAGTGGTCCCCTTCGATCAGATTATTCCGCAAGTGCTTGAGGGCAAATTCGAAGCTGGACTCATCATTCATGAAGGCCAATTAACTTATGACAAGGCCGGCCTGCATCGCATCGTCGACCTCGGCCGCTGGTGGCAGAAGATGACCGGTCTGCCTTTGCCGCTGGGAGGCAATGCCATCCGCCGGGAGCTGGGACCACAGTTGATCAGCGCGGTCAGCGGCGCGTTGCGCGATAGCATTCAATACGCGCTCGATCATCGCGAAGAGGCTTTGTCTTATGCCATGCAGTTCGCCCGCGATCTCGACGCGCAAACAGCCGACCGATTCGTCGGCATGTATGTGAATGAGCGCACGCTCGATTACGGCCCAGAAGGCCGCGAAGCTGTGGTGCGGCTGCTGGATAAGGGGCATACAGCCGGAATCATCGGCCCGGTGGCGCGCGTGGATTGGGTGTAGGGAAGCTTTTAGCTATTGGCTCTTAGCTTTTAGCTTGGACCCTTTTGTTTTTGCTGCGTGATGTGTTCAAATCTTTATGTGTTAAGCCGAGCTGCCCTCGAACGTGGGGTTTGAGCTAAAGGCTAAAAGCTAAGAGCTTGGTTCCCCAAACCCTTCTCATCGACGCCGACGACACGCTCTGGGAGAACAATATTTATTTTGAGCGGGCGATCGCTCAATTTATTTCATTTCTCAACCACAATGAATTTTCTCCCGAGCAGGTTCGCGAAGTTCTCAACGACGTGGAGCGCGAATGCATCGTGACCCACGGCTACGGCCTGCATAGCTTTGCGCACGCATTGGTAAATACCTTTGAGCGGCTCAGCGCCCAGCCTGTGACGCCCGAAATGGATGCGCAGATTCACAGCTTCGCGCATACGATCGCGGATCATCCCATCGAACTCCTGCCTGATGTTTTGCCCATGCTGCAGCATCTTTCTGGCCGGCATCGCCTCATCTTAATGACCAAAGGCGCAGTTGCCGAGCAGACCGGAAAGATTGAGCGTTCACAGTTAAAGAAGTATTTCTCCGCAACCGAGATCGTTGCCGAAAAAGATTGCGCGGCGTACGAAACGCTGATCGAAAAGCATTCGCTGCAGCGCGCCTCCACCTGGATGATTGGTAACAGCCCTAAGTCGGATATCAATCCCGCGCTGGCCGTGGGCTTGCATGCGGTCTTCGTGCCACACGGCAACACCTGGATTCTCGAACATGATGAAGTGAACCCCGCTCCACCGCCGCAGCGCCTGCTCATCGTCGGCAGCTTTGCTGAATTGCGCGAACATTTCTAGCGGCGTACCCCGGGGCGGCAGTTCATTCAAGGCCGCGATACTTACGGCGCGGCTTCAGGCCGCGCCCCTTCAAACCAGGCCGCGCAGCACCAAACTAACCAACAACATGCAGTCGCGGTGCGTGTTCCTGCATGTTACGCTCAAGCTGCTCAGCGATTTCGCAGCTACAGTGGCTGTCGAAACCAACAATTTTCGCCGGTTGTTGCGCACCGTGGAGGCTCTCTCCGAACTGGGGCCGGAGCTTACGGCGGAGCGCGAGTTCTCGGAAACGTCGCGCCGCATGCTCTCCGCCGTAATGGAGGCCGCAGGCGCGCGAGAGGGCGCGCTTTTCGTTTACAACGAAAAGCCTACCATGCTGACCTCGGTGGCAGCCGAAGGCTTTGCCATGCTGCCCGAACCGGCATTCATTCCACTTCTGCCGAAACACGCGCATGCTCTCGGCGCGGCGCGCGGGCCGATCGTGCTGAACTCTTCCACGTACTCGATTTTTCTCAGCTCCAACGGCAACGTGGCTCCGGAACTTTTCAAGTGCCTCGCGCCCCTCAAAGCGGCGGGCAAGTTGGCTGGAGTCGTGGCTCTGGGTCGGCGTCCGGCGGACGCGCCCTATGAAGCCACAGAACTCGATGCCATGGATCTGCTGTGCAGCTACATTGGGCTGGCGGTGCAGAACCATGCGCTGACGCAGACGCTGGCGCAGCGCGTCACCGAGAATCTGCGCCTGATGGCTTCTCTGCACGGTTTTTATGATACGGCGCTCGAAGCGTTCGCTACCGCGATTGACGTGAAGCATGTGAATATTCATGGGCACTCTCTGCGCGTGGGCCGCTACGCGGCAGCGATCGGCGAAGCCATGGGCGCCGAGCCCGGCGAAATAGCGGCGCTGCGCAGCGCGGGATATCTGCACGACATCGGCAAGGTCGCGGTCGATCGCCGCCTGTTCAGCAAGCCGGGCGCGCTTGATCCCGAGGAGTTCCGCGAGATGGCAGACCACACGGTGGTCGGTCACCAGATCGTCAGCAGCGTGAAGTTTCCCTGGCCGAAGATTCACGAGTCGGTGCGCTGGCATCACGAACGCAGCGACGGCTCGGGTTATCCCGACGGGCTTCGTGGCGACGACTTGCCCGTGCCGGTGCGCATTATGGCCCTAGCGGATACCTTCGACGCCATGACCAGCACGCGCCCTTATCGGGAATCGCTTTCGCTGGGCAGTGCACTGAGTGATCTGGTGCGCATGTCGCCGCAAAAGTACGACCCCAACGTAGTGCAGGCATTTCTCATCCAGGTGCGGCGCGACGCAGTCGGCAGCAGCCGAACCCCGCTCCTGGCCGACCATTTGCCGGTGAATATCGCTCCCAGCGATGTCGACCAACTGGCCGCAACCCTGCAACACAAGGTCTCCCGCGGCAAAGTCTATTTGACCTAGTCAGGCTAACTGATTACCCTCCGGTAACCATCGCGGCAGCAACATTTTCTGCCGCTTCGGGTTGATAATAGGAGAGCATGTTGCCCTACCGGTGGGGAGTTTTCATGGAAGTCGGCCGTCGCCATTTTCTTCGCATCAAGCCTGTGCGGGACGGGTCTGCCATTCTGCTGTTTCTAGCTTTTGCTCTAGCCTGTCTTGTTCAGCCGCTGTTGGCCAGAAAGAAAGATAAAGATAAGGATAAGGAAAGCACTTCCCCTGCGGCCGAGCAGCGGCGCGCCCTGCATGCCTTGAATCGCCTGACCTTCGGTCCGCGTCCCGGCGATGTGCGGCAAGTCGCGGCCATGGGTGTGGAGCAATGGATCGACATGCAACTGCATCCCGAGAAAATCGATGATCATGCTCTCGAGGCGCGCCTGGAGCCATTCCGCACGCTGCACATGAACACGAAGGAACTGGCGGAGGACTTTCCCGATGGCCAGGAACTCAATCAGGTAATGAACGGCAGGCGACCCATACCGTCCGATCCGGCGCGACGCATGATTTATCAGGTGCAGATCGAGCGCCATCAGGAACGAAAAGAGAAAAAAGAAATAGGCCAGAAACCAGTGGGCGGGGATGGAAACTCGCAGAGCTCGACGGCCGCTCCCGCTATGAGCGCAGCGAGCGAAGGGATGAATAAGAGTGATTCCGGCAATGATGGCCCGGCCAACACTGAGGCTGTCTCCGCAGAGAAAGAAAAAGAAAAGGGCAGCGGTGCTGAGGACGAAAATATGATGTCTGCCTCGGTGCATTCGAGCACCCTGCCAACACCGGAAGAAGCCGAGCAGGCGCGCCTGCGCGAGGAAAAACTGTATGCGGACCTCAAAACGGAACAGGATAAGCAGCAGGAAATCCAACAACTTCCAGACCTTCCTCCTGATCAACGATTTAAGAAAATACTGAGCATGCAGTTGCCGGAACAACTGGAGGTGGCTGACTCTTTGCGCGGCGGCAAAGGACATAATTTACTCGAAGGGTTGAATCCGCGGCAAAAAGAAACTCTGCTTGCGCTGAATAATCCGCAGGGCGTAGTCGTCGGCGAAATGGCGCAGGCCAAGCTTCTGCGGGCGGTCTACAGCGAGCGCCAGTTCGAAGAGGTGATGACCGATTTCTGGTTTAACCACTTCAACGTTTACGTCGATAAAGGGATCGATCACTTCATGGTCACCGGTTACGAGCGCGATGTGATTCGACCGCACACCCTAGGAAAATTTGAAGACTTACTGGTTGCAACGGCGAAGAGTCCGGCTATGTTGTTTTATCTCGACAATTGGCTCAGCGTAGGCCCGACCTCGCCGCAGGGTCTGGGCTTGCCGCAACATCCGAAGGGGCGATACTATCCTCGGCCCGGCCAGAAGAAACGCAATCTGGGACTAAACGAAAATTACGGGCGCGAATTGCTCGAACTGCATACGCTGAGCGTGAACGGCGGCTACTCGCAGCGCGATGTCACGGAAGTGGCGAAAGTGTTTACCGGATGGACTATCGAAAAACCGGTCGAAGGCGGCGGCTTCAAGTACGATCCGCGCATGCATGAGCCTGGTCCGAAATTTGTTCTGGGAAAGAAAATCAAGCCGAAGGGCGAAGGCGAGGGACTGGAAGTGCTACACCGGCTGGCCACAAGTCCGCAGACGGCGCACTTTATTTCGCTCAAACTTGCGGAAAGATTCGTTTCCGACGATCCGCCGCCAGCGTTGGTGGATCGCATGGCGAAAACATTCCTGAAGAAAAAAGGCGACATTCGAGAAGTCTTGCTTACCTGCTTTCACTCGCCGGAGTTTTGGGATGACGCAACTTATCGCACCAAGGTAAAGACGCCACTTGAATTTGTCGCATCAGCGGTGCGCGCCACCGGCGCCGAAGTCGACGACGCGTTGCCCCTCACGCGGCAACTTGGCAATATGGGCATGCCCCTTTACGCCGCGCAGCCTCCGACCGGATATTCGATGAAAGCGGAGACTTGGGTGAGTTCTTCTGCGCTGCTGAACCGCATGAATTTCGCGTTGGCCCTGACTAACGGCAAAGTGAGGGGCGTGAAACTGGATGCAGCCCAATTAGCTGCGAGCACGCCGCCATCGTCCGATTCGAACTCGACGCTGTCAGTGCTTGAAGGCAGCTTGCTCGAGGGCGACGTCTCGAAACAAACGCATGATTCGATCGTTGCGCAGATCGAGGCAGCCACGAAGAACGGCACGCCGCAGAAACAGGAAAACAAGTCCGGCGGACGCAAGCCGGATGAAGCAGCTCGTTCTTCGGAAGTAAATACGATTGCGGGTTTGCTGTTGGGTTCGCCAGAATTTCAGAGAAGATAGCTCTTGGCCATTGGCTCTTGGCTTTTAGCTTGAATCCCATGAGCCCGGCATTTGGCACGGACTTTGGCGTTTTCGGTTTGGAACGAGCTAAGAGCCAAAGGCGGTTTTTATGTCGATCACTCGTCGCGTATTTCTTCGCAATAGCGCGCTTGCTGTCGTAGGCACAGCGGCGGTGCCCAGTTTTCTGACTCGTGCCGCATGGGGCGCTGTTCAAGCCGGAACGCGCACGAAGCGTCTCGTCGTGATTTTTCAGCGGGGCGCTGCCGATGGCTTGAATATTGTAGTGCCGCACGCCGAGCCGCAGTATTACGCCATGCGGCCGAGCATCAATATTCAGCGCAAGGCGGTGATCGATCTCGACGGGTTCTTTGGGCTACACCCTTCGCTCGCGCCCTTCGAGCAGCTTTGGAAGAAGCGCCAACTCGCGATTGTTCATGCAGCAGGATCACCTGACCCAACTCGCTCGCACTTTGATGCGCAGGATTTTATGGAGGCCGGAACTCCGGGGCTGAAAGCGACCGAAGATGGATGGCTCAACCGCTCGCTGCGCAATTTGCCACTGCCGCAGCAGGCACAACGATCTCCGTTTCAAGCGATGGCCATGGGACCGTCGATTCCCCGCATTCTCAGTGGACTTGAGCCTGCAATCGCGATGAATAACATCGACGATTTCTCAGTCGGAGGCCGCAATCCAAAACCTTCTCCGGCGGCGACCGCGTTCGAAGCGATGTACAGCCACTCGCTCGATACCGTGCTGCACGGCACCGGCGAAGAAACGTTTGACGCGGTCAAGATGCTCAAGTCGGCCGACCCGGCGAAGTACACGCCCGCGCCCGGTGCCGATTATCCCAAAGGACGTTTCGGCGACAGCCTCCGGCAGCTCGCGCAACTGATCAAGTCGAATCTCGGCGTGCAGGTGGCGTTTGCCGATATCGGCGGCTGGGACCATCACGTGAACGAGGGTTCCGTCGACGGCCAGCTTGCCAACGTGCTGCGCGACTTCTCGCAATCGCTGGCGGCCTTCTGGATCGACCTCGGCGATCTTGGCGAAGACACGGTGGTTGTGACGATGTCCGAATTCGGCCGCACTGCGCGCGAAAACGGCAATCGCGGCACCGACCACGGTCACGCCAACGTGATGTTCGTATTAGGTGGGCCCGTGAAAGGCGGCAAGGTCTACGGACGCTGGCCGGGCCTCGATCAGTCGCAGCTTTATGAGGGCCGCGACCTCGCGCTGACTACGGATTTCCGCCAGGTCATTGGCGAGGCCGTGACGCGGCACATGGGAAATCAGAATTTGAAGGAAGTTTTTCCGGGGTATGAGAATCAGCCGGGAAAATTCTTGCATTATCTCGGGTGAGCTGACCTCGCAAACGCGCTACCTGCGCCCGCGAATCGATTCAGCTGCGCGGACTTCCAGCGGGCGATGCCGGGTGTAATCAATCCAGGCTTCCCCTGCGAAAAATGTGATCGTAAAACCCAGCCAAAACGCAATTCCGAAGAATTCGCGCGGCGAGAGCTTGCGGAAAGCAAAAAACATGCCCACAATCGGCCGGGTCGTGGCTACGCCCAAGGCAATAGCAAAAGCGCGAATCATCCACTCGCGATGCTGGGTCACTTCTTTGCTGCGGATGTGGCGGTATGCCTTGAGCAGGCAAAACAAGAACAGAGCGGCGAACAATGTGGTCGCCGCGGTTTCATTCAGCCCGCCAATATTCATCGTGAAGCTCATCACCAGCGCTGAAACTCCAATCACCAGCCCTGCGACGACCAGAATTCTTCCCAGCCAACGATGAACTTCCAGATGCCTGGATCGGATACTGGGAACAAACTGGAGCAGCGCGAGCACGAGAAATAGCGCACCCGGAATGATGTGCGCGAGGGTCAACGCCATGTGCCGGGCAAATCCTATATCTAAGGCCGCAGCAGGCGGATATCTGCCGGCGAACGTTTCAGGCCAGAACAAGACCAGGCTTCGGCGGGTTGCGGCTGCAACGCCGATCAGAGCCAGAAGAATGACTCCGATCCAAACGAAGCGAGTCGCTCGCTGTAGAAGCGCCATGAGTCCTCACGATTCAATGCCCTGCTCTATGAAGACGACGGAAGGGACAAAATATTTTACGAAGGATGAGATTTATCGAAACCGGTGGGCGAGATTGGCAACAAGTAGAAATTACGCCGGTTTAGATTTCAATCAGCACGTCGCCGTTCTGAATCTTCAGTGGATGCACAGCCACCTTCATGGTCGGATCTAGTTCGGCGGCGCCGGTCTTTGGATCCCACGCCCAGCCGTGCCACGGGCACACAACCTTGCCGCCTTCGATCATTCCCTGCCCCAGCGGGCCGCCGCGGTGCAGGCAAACGTTGTCCATAGCGCTGTAGGTGCCGCTCACGTTGGCAATGCAGATGGTCTTGGAGCCGCAGGGAAATTCTTTGGCTTCGTCAATGAGTGGGAGTTCGGATTGCACGGTGATCTTGGTGCAGTTTGGCATTCGTCTTCGAATTCTTCGATCGGAATCCTCTGGGAAAAACTACCTCGCTTTCGCTCGCCGGGCGAAGGCGCCCGTCCCGACACGAGTCTTGCTTGGCTCTTAGCTTGCTGACGGCTACTTCGGCTGCAGCGTTTGCGCGATCATGACCTGGCGCTTGAAGTTCTCCATCATGTTAGGATCGAGGCGAACTTCGGTGGGCTTCCTGGCCAGGGTCATGGTATCGATCTTGTCCTGCAATTTCAACAGCGCGTAGAAAAGGTTCTCCGGCCGCGGCGGGCAACCCGTCACATAAACATCCGTGGGCACGATCTTGTCGACGCCCTGCAACACGGCATATGTATTGAACGGCCCGCCTACCGATGAGCACGCGCCCATCGAGATCACCCACTTCGGGTCGGGCATCTGATCGTAGATGCGCTTCACCACTGGCGCCATCTTCAACGTCACGGTGCCGGCAACGATCATCAAATCACTCTGGCGCGGGCTGGGACGGAAGACCTCCGAGCCAAAGCGCGCGATATCGAAGCGCGACGTGGACGACGCAATCATCTCAATCGCGCAGCACGCCAGGCCGAAGGTCATCGGCCACACTGCGGACTTGCGCGCCCAGTTGAAGACATAGTCCACCGTGCTGATCATGAAATTCTTTTCGAACTTGTTCTGCAGCCAGCCCATGGGTTGTCCTTGACCGGTACATTATAGGCCAGGCGCGCCGGAAAAGCAGATCGCCTCGCATTGCCGCTGGGTTGCTGCCTCACTCTCGGTCAGTTACAAATAGATTCACCCATGGATTCGAAACCTAGCCCGGTCGCAGACCAACAGTGCACCTCAACGACGCGCATCTTAACGAGGCTTCGTGATGCGTGGCTTCGCATTCGCGCGTCGCGGTTCTGGATGTTCGCGATCGCGCTCTTTTTGCGCGTGGGCTGGATCGTCGTTGGCCATACCTACAAGTTCAAGAGTTCAGACAACAACTTCGGCTTCGGCTGGGAGATGGGCCGCATCGCCGCGTCCATCGCCTCCGGGCACGGCTTCAGCAATCCCTTCGACGCGCTAACCGGTCCAACCGCCTGGGAACCCCCACTTTATCCGTATCTCACCGCGGGCGTGTTCGAAGTTTTCGGCATTTACTCGCGAGCCTCTGCCTTCGTCCTGCTCACTCTCAACAGCATCTTTTCGGCGCTGACCTGCATTCCGATTTTTCTGATTGCCCGCCGGATTTTCTCCGTGAAGGTCGCCGTCGGTTCGGCTTGGGCCTGGGCCCTCCTGCCTAACGTAATGTTCTGGTGCACGCGCTGGGTTTGGGAAACCAGCTTGTCGGCGTTATTGCTGGCGGTTATTTTTTGGCTGACGCTCACTCTCGAAGACCGTAATGGCATGAAGCCGTGGCTCTGGTTCGGGCTGCTCTGGGGCGTCGCTGCACTCAACAGCACAGTGCTGCTCGCGTTCTTGCCCGTCTCTGGACTGTGGGCCTGGTATCACCGCGCCAAGCGTGGCAAGCCATCGCTGGCCGAAGTGGCGCTGGCTTCCACGATTCTTATCGCCTGCATCGCGCCGTGGACAGTGCGCAACCATCAAACCTTCGGCAAGTTCATCTTCATCCGCGATAACTTTGGCGCGGAATTGCGCCTGGGCAACGGCAACGGCGCCGACGGCACCTGGATGCAGTACTTGCATCCCACGCAAGATGTCTACGCGATGCGACAGTACGTCGCCATGGGGGAATTGCCCTACATCGAAATGCGCAAGCAACAGGCGTGGGCGTATATAAAAGCGGACTACGCCCGCTTCGCTCTGCTCTGCGTAAAGCGATTCATCTACTACTGGGCCGGTTCGCCGCGCACTGGACAAAACTGGTGGCTGGACCAATCCAAGAACTCGCTTTTCCTTGCCTCGTCCGTCTTGATGATCTGGGGGCTGGGGCGCGCCCTGCGGCAGCGCAAACCCGGCGCGTGGCTCCTGTTCTGGCTGATTCTCTTGTATCCTGCGATCTACTATGTGGTCTTTCCCGGGCCGCGCTACAGGCATCCCATTGAGCCTGAGATCACGATTCTCGCTGTTTATTTGTTTACCGAAGCTCGCAGAAATAGCGGTGCAGCACCTACTTCGAGTTTGCCAGCTCAATCTTGATCACATGGATCTGCTTGGTCTTCGCGTCCAGAACGCCGGTGAGTTTCACCTTCTGTCCCTCGAAACCGTGCACCAGGTCGGAGCGATCGAGGCGGAAGACGTCCGTACCGTTTAGGCCAGAAGACAGAACCAGATAGCCGCCCAGATGCTCAATACAGTACATAGAACAGGTACTCGAAGTTCCGCCCATGGACTTCGACTTGAGCATCTCCTGATGAGAACGCGTGAGCGAGTGAACATTCAACGCGCACTGGCTATCGGAAACCTCGCCATGAAAGACTCGCGCGGCCTGGCCATAGGCCGCAGTTGCCGCCGCCAGAATTCCCGCCGCGCACCAAATCGCTGCTCGATTCATAGCCCACTCCTTCGCCTTCGTCTCAGGGCAGCACGGTCAACTTCATGTGCATGCCTTCGTGATCGTCGCTGCAAATCACAGTGCAGACCACCACGTATTCGCCGGGCTCGGCCGGAGCAGTGAGTTGGAATTCCTGCTTGCCCGGCTTAAATAGCAGATCCCACCCCTCTACCTTGGTTCGATCCTTGGCTCGCAGCACGCTGAAGCCATGAATCGATCCATCCCGGTTCCAGGTTTTGCCCCGGCGGGCCGTCACTCGCAGAACCACCTGTTCCCCAGCCTTCATGGTGATCTCAGGCGCGCGTTCTCCTTGAATCTTGTAACGGCTGTCGCTGTCGGCCAGCAACTCGATAACGTGAGGCTGAGCCACGCTCTGCGCGGTACGTTCCTGCGCGCCAGCGCCAGACACTGCGGTCACCACCATGCTTGCAGCGATTGCCACAAGGGTACGACGGAACCTGGGTGATGTTGTCATCAGTTATCTTCAGGGGCGTTACAATACGGGTTACTGCGACATGTAGAAGAGCACCAGCCGCATATCTTCGTCAGTGATGGTCGCCCGCACGCGCATGTGCCGCAGGACCGTCGCCATCATACGTGGGGCGAACTTCCGCGGCGCAGCATGACAACGGCCACAGTTGGCGCGATAACGCTGCTCGCCCAGGACGCGCATGGCGTCCGCATCGCGGATGGGTGCGACAGGAGAAGTGGAACTGGCTGCAGCCTTTCTGCCGGAAGGCCCTTCGGCATGAGCCACAGATATACCGCACAACGAGGCCCCGACCAAACCGAGAGCGCACGCACAGACGAGAATTGCAATTCTGGTTTTCATGGTCCCACCCGGCCCAACGGAATCAGGAACCGGTAAGCAATTCCCACAGTCCACAGATTGAGATTCCCTGCCGAACTAAATTGCCGGCCGTAGCTACCGACAACCTTCAGCCCATCCTGCAGGTAGTAGTTCAATCCGAATTCGCCCTCGCGAGTGTTTGCGGGCTGCAGTCCAAGGGCAAGGGCCTCGTCTGAAGTGATCGAGCCACTGAAGAACTGTTCCGCTCTCCCCGCGATCTCTGTGCGGCGCATGGCCTTCTGCCAGAAATGGAGTTGGCTCAACCGGTAGGCGCCGTCGATCCAGTATCCGCTTCCCTGGTTCGACCGCGCGTACTCAGAGTGCACATTGAGCGGAAGCCGCGTAGCCAGCCACGCAAAGTGAAATCCAAAGGCATTGGTGCGGGTGTCCTGCAACAGCTTCTGAAAGGATGCGCCGATTTCTACTCTCGGACCCGGGAAAAATAAACTCATGCGCCCGCCGGTATTGCGCTCCGATTGCAGGTTATTGTGCACCGTGTTCACCGCCGAAACATAGACTGCATAGGTCAGGTTGGCGCGGGCGTTGGCTGGAAAGCCTCCACGCAGCATGGCGCCATCACTTGATTCGGAAGAGAGCGGAAGGATCAATGGATCCTGCTGCAGGCTGCGAATCCAGATGGGATACAAGCGCTCATTGAAGATTCCAAACGGCGTCAGAAACCTTCCCAGAGTAACCGTGACGTACGGGTTGGCAATGTAGTCGGCCTCGAGATAATCGAGGTTCTTGCTCAGCGGCCCGCCGTAAGGGCCACCCTCTGGAGGCCGCTGAAACGATCCCTGGAACTCTGCCCGCGATTCCACCAGCCAGCGATCACCCAGCGGCACCAAAACAACCGGATTGATTTGGGCGTTAAGCTGCTGTTGGCCTGCAGTGACGAACGAGAAAGTGCCAGCGGTCCCGCTGAGGATGGGAATTGGTTTCTCCGCATCGGGAGACTGAGCGACCGTCAGTTGGGCCATGACGCTCAGGAGCATGAGGTATGAAAGCTGGTATAGAAGGAAAAGCCCGGCCCGCTCAGACGAGGTAGCGCTCCGCCACTGCCGGAGACCTGCTTCTTTCCACAAATACAGCACAAACACTCCACTCAAGCCTTTTATGTGATTGTCTTTCAGTGGCTTATCGAAGGGAACATCACCGAGGTAACTTTCGTATATCGAATACGAGGACGGGCCCTTTCCGTTTTGGTCGCTACCTCACTAATCTCGCGCCGCAACGTCTAACCTGACGAACCGGAGGAACTCTATGAACCGTCAACGCCAATTGCCCGCCCGGCTGGGAGCTTTTCTCGGAACGATTTTCGCCCTATTTGTGCTGGCTTTGGGAGCTCACGCTTCCGACCGCAGCGCATATACCGAAGATTTTCACCAGACTTATGCCCTCACTCCCGAAGGCCGCGTAGAGCTCGACAACATTAACGGGGATGTACACATCTCCACCTGGGACCGGAATGAAGTAAAAGTGGATGCGGTCAAGTTTGCCGGCTCGAAAGAGCGCCTTGACGACGCACGCATTGAGATCGATGCCGGGAAAGACGAAATTTCGATTCGCACGAAGTATCGCGATCACGATCTGACCTTCAATTGGGGATCGAACCATAATCCCGCGGGCGTCGAATACACGATCACGGTCCCGCGCGGCGCGCATCTGGACGAAATCAAGTTGATCAACGGCTCGCTCGATCTGAACGGAGCAAGCGGCGAGGTTCACGCCTCCTGCATCAACGGCCGCTTGAAGGCTCACAATCTTTCTGGCCGCGCCGAACTCTCCACCATTAACGGCCACCTCGAAGCCAGGTTCGATCAGCTTCCCAACTCCTCCGTGGAATTGAAATCCGTGAACGGCTCGGTCTCGTTGACGATCCCTTCCGACTCCAAAGCCGAGATCGAAGCCAGCACGATCTCCGGCGGGATCGACAATGACTTCGGCATGCACGTGAACCACCACCGCTTCGTAGGTCATGATCTACGTGGACAGTTGGGCAGCGGCGGTCCGCACATCGAACTGCAGAACGTGAATGGCCACATCGAAATTCACCACGCCTCCGACGGCCGCGCGCTAAGTCCGGTGAAAGACCTGAACCATCGCGACAAAGACGACGATGACGACAGCGAAATTTGACGGCTTCTCCATGAGAGGATTCGTATCAGGGTATGCCTTCGGGCATACCAGAGAGCGTCACATGAAGTTCGCCTTTAGGCGCTGGCTGAAATCGTTCCCGGCAGTTTTCAATAAATCGCATACCCCGGAGCCGGCGTCCGCAGATCGGGCTTCGACGCCATCAACAACAACGCGCCCTTGCGCTTGAAAGCCCGCAGATCCTCCAGGCTATTGAACGACTTAGTCTTGTAGTCGTCGGGCGTGGGCGTGTCGTCGGGAACTCGGACCGCTTCGACATTCTCGAATGCATGTTTCTTCAGCAGCTCCACATATTCCTGCTGAGAGCGCACATGCACCGGCACCTTCAGCTTATCCACCCACTGCAGCGAGTATTCGTTGTCCTTGTACAGATTGATGAGGATGAACAACCTTCCCCGCGGCGCCATCACGCGAAACAACTCCATCAGCGCGCGATCCTGATCGGCGTAGTAATAGAACGACTCAACCGACAGCACTTTGTCGAAAAAGTTTTCTTCCCACGGAATCTGCTGAGCTGATCCCCATACATAGAGCACGTTGTCGAAGTCTTTCGATGCGGCACGCGCCTCGCGGATCATCTCGTCGGAAACGTCGAGGCCAACTACCTGCCCGAATCCATCCGGGCCTTCGCCGACCAGCCGCGCCAGCAGCCTCGTAGCCCACCCCGAGCCGCAACCAAGGTCGAGCACGCGCTCGGCGGGGCGCAGGTTCATCCTGCGAATCGTCTTCGCTGTAATGTCGAGATGGTGCTGCTCCATCTTCGACCCTTCGCCGGCCGCGGCCCAGCGGTTGAATTCCTGTTGCAGTTTTTCGTCGGGAGTGAGGGATTTTTCTGGCATCAGGAGATTCTATCGCGGAGGTGAGTGTTGTCGCCTGTTATCTACCGTTAGGTTATAGCTCCTCTGAAATATCGTTGTTCTGGGGCGTACAATTCTCATCTAGGAACCGTTTGTGAGCGACGCCGGGAAAATCCCGTCACTTACGATCAGCCGTAGTCTTGAGGAAAAGACACCCGCCGGATTGGTATCCGCGCTCGCAAGCTTTTTACTTCACGCCTCGGTGGCAATGGTGATCAGCCCGATACTTGTGTTCGTGGAGTTCCTAAGCGCCGTTGTCATTTTCAACAACTCTCTTGGAATACAGTCAGCCTTTAATGTGGAAGGCGTTGCAAACCCCTTGCTGTGGCGGCCGGGACTGATACTGGGGCTGCTTGTAAATCGGTTCGCGCTAAGGAGCACAGCTTGCTGGGTCTGGCTAGTAGGGACAGTTTGGATAGCATTGGGATAGTCGCTTCGCTTTATGCCTACCACGATCGCTTTTCAGGAATCTGTTCGCCATTCGATAACATAAGGGGCGGGTTCTTATCATTGGCCTCGAATTATGCTTCTTGCGGCGGCGGCGAGAATGTCTTCCATTTCACGGTACCGACGTTCAACTCAATCGCCTAATCTCTCGGAGCCTGGGCGGCACTGCGGTTCGGCCGTAACAGACCTATTGAAGAAGGTGAGAAATGAGTAAGGCTACCTACCCGTTGAAGCTTCCGCTCTCCATCAAGAAGGCTGCGCAGCGGCTCGCCAAAGAGGACGGCGTTTCCCTCAACCAGTGGATCAGCGTTGCGGTTGCAGAAAAAGTTGGAGTAGTTCAGACTGCAGCGGAATTCTTCAAAGTCCGCGCGGGAAAATCTTCGGGAGCGGGGTTGATGAAATTCCTTCGCGCCGCGCCCAAGGCTCGCCCAGAGCCGGAGGACGCCCTACGATAACTTTACCGGTTTCAAAGACGCCGGCGTCGCCACTATGCTACAGTTTCCCTCCTAATGGAGACGCGCCCAGCGAATGCTCCACAGCCTGACTCCGCCTCACTCTACTGCCCGAACTGCGCCAAAGAAGTGAATGACCCTCTGACCTGCGGAGACTGCTCGGCCGTGATCTGCCGCGGCTGCGGCACGCCACTCGAATCTCCCGACGAACTGGGAATCGGATAATGAACCCGGCCCCAGCTTTGGCGAACTCAGAAGCTGACTCCGTGCGCCGGAAGCCGGAAGCCGATTCACCAACTCTCGTGCGCGGACTCAGCCTGCTCGATTCCGTGCTGCTGCTGGTCAGCGGCATCATCGGATCTTCGATTTTTCTCACAGCCAAAGACATCGCCGGCCCGCTGCCGCAGCCCATGCTGTTTCTGCTGGTATGGGTTATTGGCGGCGTCATTTCACTCTTCGGCTGCGTCGCTTTTGCTGAGCTCGGTTCGATGTTCCCGGAATCCGGCGGCCAGTACATTTATCTGCGCGAGGCTTACGGCGATCTCACAGCGTTCCTCTACGGCTGGATGCTCTTCGCCGTGGCCAACGGAGGCAGCATCGCCGCGCTCACCGTGGCTGCGGCCGCCTACACGGGACACGTCTTCCCTGTCGTCGCCGAAGCGCATATCGTCCTCTCGGTCGCCGGCATCACCATCACGCGCGCGCAAATATTCGCTCTGTTTCTTATCGCACTCGTTACCTACGTGAATGTCGTCGGCCTGCGCTGGGGCACGCTGCTGCAGAATCTTTCCACGTGGACGAAGTTCGCCGCGATGGCGGCCTTCGTCGTACTCGGCTTCGCCATCGGCAAAGGCGACTGGTCGCACTTCCAATCGCACGGCGTCGGCCTCACCATGGGACTTCATCCCACTCAACTGATCTCCGTGATGGGCGTGGCGCTCATCGCCGTCTTCTGGGCCTACGACGGATGGGTCTACATCACCTGGGTCTCCGGCGAAGTGAAAAATCCGCGCCGCAACGTGCCGCTGGCCATGGTGCTGGGCGTGCTCGTAGTCGGCACGATATACATGGCCATGAACATGACGTACCTGTACGCCCTGCCGCTCACCCAAATCGCGCAACACGAAACCATTGCTCACGCCGCTGCAGCCACGCTGTTTTCACCGCAGGCGGCGGGCTGGCTCTCGCTGCTGATCGCGGTTTCCTGCTTCAGCGCGGCCGCCACCTGCACGCTCGCCGGCGCGCGTGTCTATCTAGCCATGGCGCAGGATGGCGTCTTCTTCAAGCGCATGGCCGTCATCCATCCCAAGTGGCGCACGCCCGCCTTCAGCCTCATCGGACAAGGCATCTGGGCCGCGCTGCTCACCCTCAGCGGACGCTACGATCAGCTCTACACCTACGTGATCTACGGCATGGTGCTCTCTTACACGCTGACCGTGATCGGAATGTTTCTGCTGCGCTGGAAGCGTCCCGAGCTTCCGCGTCCCTACCGCTGCACGGGATACCCATGGCTGCCCGCGATCTACGTGCTGGTCGGCGCAGCCTGGACACTGAACACGATCATCACCCGCCCCACCGAAGCTTTCTGGGGCACTGCCATCGTGCTAGTCGGCGTGCCGGGATATTTGTATTGGAAGCGCAGCAACCGCAAAGCGGACCCGCTCCACAATTAACCAAAAGCTCTAGAATGTCGTCGCGAAGAATGGTAATGTCACGTGGTCGCGCACAACTGACGGAGACCACATGCCCAGCTCGAAGCTTTCTCGCGCGGTAGTAGCCGCGTTGATCTGCGCCGGCTTCGGCGGTACGGCCCTGGCTCAGTTCGAAACGCGTTCCACCACCCGAGCTTCGGGCACCAGAACCTCCATCGTAGTCGGCGATTTCAACCGCGACGGCAAGCTTGATTTCGCAACCGCGGACGACCGTGTCCAGGTCGTTCTGGGAAATGGCGACGGAACCTTTCAACCTCCGATTACCTACCGGGTCGGAACTGGCGCAATCTCCATAGCTCTCGGGGATCTGAATAACGACGGCATACTCGACTTGGCTGTGACAGACTTAAATGGCCTTTTCGTCTTGATTGGAAACGGCGATGGGACCTTTCGTGCTCCGATCAAATACACCACTGGCTGCGACACTCCGTACGACATCTATGTCGGCGACTTCAACGGCGACAAAAAACCGGATCTGCTCGTGAACTATGCCTCCGGGGCTTGCGCATTCGTTAGCGTACTTATCGGGAATGGCGATGGCACGTTTCAGGAGCCGCCGATCAGCAGTCCAACGTTATATGTTGGCCCGATTGGTGTCGGGGACTTCAATCGCGACGGCAAGCTTGACGTCGCGGTCGGCGGCTACGGCTACGACAAGAATCTGGAAATTCTGCTGGGCAACGGCGACGGCACTTTTTCGGCGGGCGGAACCTTTGACGCTCTCTATCCGACATGGATCGCGGTCTCCGATCTCCGAGGGAACGGGTTCCTGGACTTAGTGGTCCCGAGCGGTAACTCGCTCTCCGTCCTCCTGGGAAATGGTGACGGTACTTTCCAGCCGCAGGTGGGCTATGCGGCTACAGATGCATACGGAGTGACTGTGGCGGATTTTAACGGAGATGGCAAGCCCGACGTCGCCGTCGCACAATTTTTCTCGACACCCGGCGCCGACGTGCTTTTAGGCAACGGCGACGGCACCCTCCAACCGGCGGTCTACTATCCGGCCGGAAAAAATACGTTCATTCTGGCTGCGGGCGATTTCAACGGCGACGGAAAGCCCGACCTCATCATCCCCGACTACGGGCCGGATGACGTGATACTCCTGCTCAACACGGGCGTGGCGAACTTCTCGCCCACCAACCAACTGCAATTCCCTCCCCAACTCCTTAACACAGTCAGCGCATCTCAAACCGTCACCCTCACCAACACCGGCGCGACCGCGCTGTCGATCTCCTCGATGTCCGTCCAAGGCCAATTCGAAGCTACCAACAACTGTGGATCGAGCGTCGCCGCTGGCGCGAGCTGTGGGATTTCTGTGATGTTCCAGCCGAAGCAGATTGGGGGCGTGCTCGGAAGCGTTACCCTCATCGACAGCGCATCGGCGAAGCAGCAAATCATCGAACTCACCGGCGCTGGAACCGTGGTCACGCTCTCCCCGAACGCCCTGAATTTCCCGGCGCAGAAGGTGGGCACAACCAGCCCGCCGCAAACGGCAACCCTGACCAATCATGGCTCGAGCGCGTTAAGCATTAAACTCATCTTTACGACCGGCCTTGACGGCGATGCCTTCTTAGAAACCAACAATTGCCCTCCCTCACTGGATGCAAGCGCGAGTTGCAAGATTGCGGTTACCTTCAGTCCGAAGCTGACTGGCCCGCATTCTGCCCGCTTAGGCGCCGAAGACGATGGCGGCGGCAGCACGCAGGAAATCGCGCTCACCGGCCTCGCAGACTAGCGTTAACTTTCCAATACCCCCTCGCTTGCAGTACCTTGTTATGTGGCTGCAGGTCCTTACTGGCCGCGCCTTCGCGCATTATTTCTTGCGCGTATATTCTTGGGAGAAGACATGAGCCGCTCTGCCATGCTCCGCGTTTTTTTGATCGGATTTCTGATCGCTTCGGTATTTACCGGCTGCTCGCGCGATCCCAACGTGCGCAAACAAAAATATCTGGAGAGCGGCAACCGTTACCGTGATCAAGGCAAATTCCGCGAGGCGGCGATCCAATATTCCAACGCGATTCAACTCGATCCCCGCTTCGCCGAGGCGCACTATCAACTGGGCGAGACTTATCTCAAACTGCAGGATTATAACCACGCCTTCAACGAGCTTTCGCGCACCGTAGATCTCGCACCCGATACTTATCCCGCTCACGTCGATCTTGCGAACCTGCTGATTGCGTCCCGCGATCTGAAGCAGGCTCAGATTCACCTCGACATACTTCAAGCCAAGCAGCCCAACAATCCCACGACTTACGAGGCCTGGGCCAATTACTACAACTCGCAGGACAACCTCGGTTCGGCCATGCAGGCGATGCAGAGGGCCATCAATGCGGATCCCGGGCGCTCCGAGTCTTATCTGAACATGGCCGTTCTCGAAACCCGCGCCAACTTGCCCGATCAGGCCGAGGCCAATTTCAAGAAGGCCGCTGCGCTCGGACCCAAAGACATGAACGCCCAACTAGCCTTGGGAGGCTTTTACTTTGCGCACAATCATCTGCCCGAGGCCGAGCAGCAGTTCAAACATGCCATCGACGTCGATCCCAAGGATCCCGCTCCGCGCGCCGCTTACGCTCGCCTTCTGATGGTAGAAGGCCGGAAGTCCGACGTTGAACCTTTTCTGCAGCAAACAAAGAAGGATTTGCCCGACGACTCCCAAGGCTACAGCATGCTCGGCGATTTCTACTTCGCCGAAGGCGAGCTGGATAAAGCTACGACCGAGTACGCCTCGCTTTATAAAGACCATCCCAAAGATTTGAAAGTGAAGAGAAATTACATTCAGATCCTCATCCTGAAAGAGCGCCTGGACGAGGCCAGCAGGCTGAACGACGAGATGCTGAAAGCAAATCCGCATGACACTGACGCGCTCATTTATCGCGCCCAGATTCAAATTCATCGTAATGATGCCAGCGGAGCGATTGACTCGCTTCAAGCCGCGCTAAGAAACGACGCCGACAACGGCGTGGCTCACTATTGGCTCGGCAAAGCTTTCGATGCGCAGCACAATGATTCGCGCGCTGAGGCGGAGTGGCGCGACGCAGTCCGCCTGAGCCCGAATCTCAACGACGCCCAACTCGCTCTCGCCTCCCTCGAAATGCGGCGCGGCGACTACGATGCTCTTACTCAAAGCGGGCAGCAGATCATCGCCAACGCTCCCCAATCGCCCGATGGCTACCTGCTGCGTGCTGTGGCGGAGATGAATCGCAAGCGCTACTCCGACGCCGAGCAGGATCTGCGAAAGATCGCCGAACTGGCTCCGGCGAGCGCAGTGCCTTATGTGCAGACGGGCAATCTGCATCTGCTGCAGAGGCAATACTCCGAAGCCCTCGCTTCGTACCAGAAGGCGCTGGAAAAAGATCCCGCATCGAGCGACGGTCTGCAGGGCGTTATGAATACTTATCTCGCGCAGAAGCAGCCTGACCAAGCCATCGCTGCAGCGCGCGCGCAGATTGCCAAGTCGCCGAACAGCAGCGGGTTTTACGATCTGTTAGGCGGCGCGCTGTTTCAGAAAAGCGATTTGAGCGGGGCCGAAACCGCCTTTCGCAAAGCCATTGACCTCGACCACAATAATTCCGACGCCCTGCTGAAACTCGGGCAGGTGCAGGCGGCGCAAGGCTCGGCGAGCCAGGCTCTCGCTACTTACCAGCAGTCGATCAAAGATCATCCCGGCGATATTTCTTTCTACATTCTGGCTGGCGAACTCTACGAATCGCAAAGCAGTTGGACGCAGGCCCGTGATATGTATCAGAAGGCGCTGTCCATCAAGCCCGACGATCCGCTGGCCTCGAATAATCTAGCCTACGTGATCCTGCAGCAGGGCGGCAACGTGGATGTGGCTTTATCGATGGCGCAGACGGCGCGGCGCGGTATGCCCAATTCTTCGAATGCGGCCGATACTCTGGGCTGGGCCTATTTTCAGAAGGGCGTCTATCAGTCATCGATTGATATGTTTCAGGAGTCGCTGCGGCTCAGCGAAAAGTCAGGCGCAGCCGAAGATCCCACGGTGCACTACCACCTCGGCCTCGCCTACGAGAAAGCAAACCAGCCGAAACTGGCGCGTCAGCAACTGGAGCGGGCGCTAAAGATCAGTCCCAACTTCGACGACGCGCG
This sequence comes from uncultured Acidobacteriaceae bacterium, assembly GCA_963789875.1. Lineage (GTDB taxonomy): Bacteria > Acidobacteriota > Terriglobia > Terriglobales > Acidobacteriaceae > Sulfotelmatobacter. The sequence goes on from CAWBMI010000007.1 coordinate 214,167, forward strand.
CAAAGCGCTGTCGGAGCTGCGTGGGTAGCTCGGGCGCGTGAATAAATTTCGGGCGACCGTCCTTGGGCGGCTCTGGGTTGAGCCGTCGCGGCTCGAAATTTGGTATACCCCACTACCCCATCCCTACCCTCCGATTAGAATCATCGGGTTAGCAATGGAATTCCCCGCAAAATACCTTTTTCAAAGAAGTTAAGTATCAAAATACGTCGAACACAGGAGTTAGGGCGGGACGGCTTGCTTTGAATCGGACCGTCACGTCCTGGATAATCATCGCTGATTGGAATCGAGCGGGCAAGGTTAGATGTCACATTCGCACAGTGAAAAAACGTACGCTTATTCCGACCGCTTGAAAACTGCCACCGATACGCTCGCCGCATTGCTATTTCCCTCGAAGTAGCTTTGTGCCTTTTGCCACGCATTGAAGGCGACTACACGCCCGAGCAGCCGGCCGGCAAAGTCGGCGGCGCGGAAGTGGATGCCGCCGTAGCGGCGCGACATTCCCGCTTCGTTTGCGGCATTAGTAAAGGTGTCCCAACGTAGGGTGACGGGATTTTCCGGCGTGATCCCCGGCTCGATCCTTGAGCTGCCTGCCGCAAGAGTGACCGAGTCGCCGAAATGATCGCTGCCCGTCCAGAGTTCGAGAATTCTCGCGGCGGCGGCGCTGTACGTGCTGTGGCCGGAGACGTAGTCCGGAAACGGAGGCGTGGGGAAAGTTGCCTTCTGATACGGAAGCCACTGCGAGCCGTCCATCTCTACTGTGCCCTTACCCGGACCACCCCAGGTGCGGATGGTCTTGCCGCGAAATAGAAATGGGATGGCCGTCACGGGGCGAACCGAATCGTAGGCGCGTTTCGCGTCCCACGCGGCAATACCAGCGTCAAAGATGGCATTGCTGAGGACGAAGAACATCTTCACGTCGTCATCCAGCGAGTGATGATCGCGCTCGGAGATCCATTGAGCCAACAGTGCCCAATGTCCGGGTGGCTGCTCGCTGTTGGGGCCGTCGTTCCAGTATTCGGCGATCATCTTTTGCTTGTCGGTAAGACCCGCGCTGATGGCTACGAGTTCTTCGGCCTGCTCCTGATACTCCTTCGATCCGTAAATTGCGGGGCCGAAGCCGCTGATCAGCGGACGGAATTCGTCTCCGCTGGTCAGCGCGAATGAAGTTACTTGCGACCATTGCGCGCCGACGAAGCGCTGCGTTATCAGGTCGCCGGTGGAGGTGACGTAGGTGAGCGGCTGCCAGTGATTTGGATCAGGGGGCGCGGCCCGCGCCGGAACGGGGCTGGGAGCGTTTATGGGAGCGTAGCCGGTCCAATCGGAGTAGGGGCCTTGCGCGAGATCGCCTAACTGGTTGGATTTATCGTGATGGCGATATTCGAGAACGGCGGCGCAGGCCACGTTGCCGATGCCAGTAGGCGTCTCAATGTCGGTGGAGTCGTCGCTGGAATCGTAGCCGAGTTGCTTCATCAGCGGGATGTAGACCGAATTGGTGTCGACGGGAAGCACGTCTACTAGTGCGCGATAGGCGGCATAGCTGATGGCTTTCTCTTTGTTGGCAAGCGTACGCTCGGATGCGGGACGGCGGAGCGCGCCCGCTAGCTGAGTGCCGACCGCGCGCTCGTCATAGGCTGCCCAGGCGTCGTACATGCAGGTATGGACGATGGCTAACGCTCGCGCTACCACGGGCGCGCCGAGCTTGGCGTCGCGGATACCTTGCTGCGCGGCGGAGTTCCACTTGGTTGGGGCGAGAGGGATTCCCAATGCCCCATGCCCGAATAAGAGTAGAGCCAGCGCAGCAGCAACTAATAAAATTCGTCTCGACATGCTAGCCCGTAAATTCCGCCGTAGCGCTGGCGGATCATTGCTTCCCACCGTTGTCCCCATCTGTGCACAAGGTGTCGGATCTTACCTCGGACGGAACCGGCTTCAGATGCTCGATGCTGCGGAGCCAGTCCACAAGCGGTCTTAGCTCGGTCTCCGAGAGCCGCCACCCTTTCTTGACATTCTCGGGACTCGAGTTAGGCGATGCCGTGGGTACCCCCTCCCGCCACGACCAGTATCCGACGTTCTGCACGCCTGTCGGACGGGTAATCCTCGCGTTAAATCCGTAGGACCAAGGCACTCCCATCGGGAGTATTGGCTGCTCATACGGCGGTAGCCGACGGATTCCTTCGCTGTCGAGCGCCGTTTTTAGATGCTGCAGCTGGGCTGAGTCGAGAGAAGAATCGAAAATCTTTAGGGCAGCGGTGGAACCCGGTAGCTGTTGGACCCTGCGTTCGACATGAAAGCGCCCGTCAGGAAAGATCAGCGCGCAGTTACTAACACTCCTTCCCCTGGGACTGATGTCAGTCTGGCTCTCGTGTAGGATGACCAAGAACTGGTTCGAATCGGATTGAAGGCGCTGCGCAAAAGTGACTGCCGCGCAAGCAAAAGCGAGGATAACCAAGGAGACCAGCCCCGCCTGAAGATCGCGAGCCCGCAGCGACGAATCAGCCCTGTTGCCTGGATCGCCGACTGAGTACACGTCAATATGGGCATTCTTTTCCCTAGGATATGGAACTAGTTGGTTCTTGTTGAACCGACTTGCGATCATGGGCATTTACCCTCCACCGACACCTGCACAACTGGAAAGAAATCGAGGAACTTAGTGCAGTCGCTATTCTCCAGTCTGGTGGACCCAGGACAATAGCTCGTGCAAAAGTTGGTCGCGCTGTTGTAAAGCAGGTAACAATTCTTTATGCCACTGTAGTTTGGTTTGCATGCCCCGCCGCTTGGTAGCGAGGGACCGGTGTCAGCTAGGCCGCAAACAAGCGGGTTCTTCGGAGAGGCCCAGCCGGCCGTCAGGTCAACCAGACCGGTGTTTGGATCTGGATTAAAGCAGCTGGAGGCATAAATCGTGACCACCACACCCACCGTGCTCGGGCCGCTGCCTTGAAAATCCGTCGTAGGGCAGTTTTGGTAGTCGCCGGTGGGACAGTCAAATGGGTCAAACTCCGGTTCTTGACCGGTGGTTGCGTAGGCAGTGAACGCCCCAGGAGTGATTCCTTTCACGGTTCCTGGGATACTAGCGGTGGCAATGCTCGCGCTGCTGCTTCTCCAGGTAGAGGAGCTGCTAACGTTCACGTAGTTGCCGCTATTGTTTAGCAGAGAGTATGTCGCGCTCGTTGTCTGCCCGGCCCCTAGCAGTGAGATGAGATCGAATTCATTAACGCTAGTGTAGCCGCTGCACTGGATGCACTGTCCAGCGCATGTCGCCTTGCGGACGTTGTAAGTGCCGGCGGCCATGGCGACCAGAATATGCTCCTGCTCGGCTTGAATGCCCGCAATCTCCGCGCTGCCTTCGTGCACTCCTGCTGGAATGGTGTTGCCGTTCTCGTCGGGAAGCTGGTTTTGGATGATTTCCGAAACGTTGAAGGTGCGCGTAGCTCTAGGGCCGAGCGGCACGGGATAGCGGTAGGAGCCACCGGCGAAGAATAACGTGAAGACGAGATTCTGGGCTTCATCGGCCGGATTCCACAGCGTGACCATGGTGTCATCGCCGTTCGCCGTGCTCCAGTAGGAATAGCCTGTCATAGCCCCACTACTCTCGCTCACGACCGTGGTTCCCACCGTGTCGCCAAGAGCGCGAAAGGATGGGGCAGCCTCTTTGGTGGCGCTCCAAAGGTGCGCCAGCCCCCGAAAGTCCTGCGAACGGCGCGCTCCAGTCACTCTGTTTTTGTCGTCTTCGCCTTGGCGAATTCAGCGGTCTGCTGTATCTCCTGCCGCAGCTCCGCGTCGTCTGTATTTTGTTCGAGGTGCTCAAGGAGTAGCAGTGTGACCCTCGGCTTCTTGTCGGATTCGATAGCCACGAGCTCAGGGGCCGAGAACGAACTGCGTATTATCGGAAGGAGGCCCCTCACGGTTACTGGATTTCTTAGGTCTGTATCGTCCAAAATCTTCAGCAGAGCAATCGACACGCGGTCCCCAAGTTGCACCAAGCGCTTCTGGCTCCAACCATGCACAACTCGTCTGCCGCCCGAGTTCATTTTTAGCTCGACGCTGACGATGTTGAGCGAATCCGGGTCGGCTGGATCCGATTGGGCGTTAAGCGAGCATGCCAGCGGCAGCAGGGCCATTAAAATCGTAACTAGAGTTCTCATCTCGTTATGACCTCCGTGAAGTCGTCTCGTCCCGTGGCAACCGAGTCCCCAGACCCGTGCGGAGGCGCAGCGTACGCTGCTGGGAGCGGCAAGCAGACGAAGATCAGTGCGACCCGAGTGCGTTATCATCGATCTCATCACAGTGCCAGTCGTTCGAGCATAGGGCGACGGGGCGTTCATCGGCCCAGAGCGTCCTGGGCGTCTGCCCTAACTGACGGGTCCGGTGTTTGGCTAACGATCGAGAATAGGGCGGCCCTCGCTAGCGACTGCGTCTCGGCATCAGTTGAGTGCAGAGCAGCCGTCAGGACCTCAACAGCATTCTTATTTCCGATTTCTGCCAACCTTGAGGCTGCCGTCCGGCCAAAGGCGGGACTCGTCAAAAGCTGTCCCCAAAGAGGCACAACGATGGGGTCGCGTACCATACTCAGCGCTGCAACAGACGCCAGAGCGTCCTGAGCCAAGCCCTCGGCACGGATGCGCGAAAGTAGGTTCTCGCAGGACAACAACAGGACCCGCGAATCCTTAGGCGTGACCGCAAGAGCCAGTAGAAAGCGCCCTACCGAAGCGGAACGCTCTCCGATTTTGAGAGGAGACTTCATTCGAATTTCGATTTCGTACCCCCCAATCTGATCGAAGCTGAACCATTCACTTAGCACAATTGTTTCGGAGTAGCGTTCGCCCGTTCCCAAGTTAACATTCCCGAAGAAGGTGGTTCTTCCTCTTGGCTGCGCGCGCTTCCCTTCGTGTCGGATTCCGTCGGGGCTGGTTACCGAGACGACCAAGTTGTCCTTGCCATCTCCGCCCAAATCCAGATCGAGCCTTTCCGAGCCTTTATTCTCCACGCGTATTGTGATAAGCACAGGCTCTTCCTGAGAAATAACTGGCTTTTCGAGTTCAATCGAAATAGGGTTTTCTGGCTTTGCTGATCCGCTGGACAAAATGGACCCGCAAGCGAAGAAACATATGCATGCAATCCTTGCTGAAGTCCTCACCCTTCGTGCGTATTTCATCGCTAGCTCCTTTGGTCAGGGAAGCACGTACGTAGACGAAAACGAGACACCGGTCTTCGAAATGCTATACACCCATTGGCCCTGTGGGTTCTGCGTTACCTGGCGGGTTATCGTGAACGGACCACCAAACTGAACCCAGGTGCCGCTGTTGCAAGAGTACTGCTCTATTTGAGTTGCCGGGAAGGAGTTATTCGAGTAAGGCTTAACGAAGTTATAGTTCTGAACTGTATTGGAGTCAAACACACCACCGGCGGTAGCGGGACCGGGCACCGGAGTGGGGTTGACGTACCCGGTCCCGGGCTGGCTAGTGGGGGGCCAGGGTGGGCTGGGTGGCCAATAGCACATCTGCCCCGTGTTGGGCGCTGGGCACCCGCTGTTGCCGGACGTCGGGTATGTTACGTACTCCCGCACCTGGCATGCGCTCAAATCAGCTAGGTTGCCCGTACTTGAGCCCCATGTGTACGTTACTCTGATGTACCCGTCTTGCTCGTCTTCGGCATTGGTCTGTTGAAAATTCGCAGGGACAGCCGACGCCGGTGTCACCTGAAAGTTCCAGGGATTACTTTGCTTGTTTGGACCGTCACCAAGGGAGTTGCTGGTAGTTACGACAATTTGTTGGGTCCCGAGTGGCGCGCCACTTGCGATAGTAAATACCGCTGCGATCGTCGTGTCGTTCCTAGGCACGCCGTATGTTATTGTAATTCCGGTCAAGGCATTTATCGTTCCTGAGACACCGAACCCCTTCCCACTAACCGTCACAGTGGGTGCGGTGCCCACGTTGCCCCAGTCGGGCGTGACATTGGTAATTGTAGGTGGCGGCACTACTCTGCCCTGGCCGCTGCCCGTAAACTGTTCCGTGGGGCAGTTGACGCCGCCGTCACCGGTGGGACAGACATATGGGTCAAACTCCGGCTCGTAGCCGGTAGTGGCGTAGGCCGTGAACGTCCCCGGAGTGATTCCTTTCACGGTTCCTGGGGTATTCGCGGTGGCAATGCTCGAACTGCTGCTTCTCCAGGTAGAGGAGCTGCTAAAGTTCACGTAGTTGCCACTATTGTTTAGCAGAGAGTATGTCGCGCTCGTCGTCTGCCCGGCCCCTAGCAGTACGATGAGATCGAATTCATTAACGCTAGTGTAGCCGCTGCACTGGATGCACTGTCCAGCGCAGGTCGCCTTGCGGACTTGTACGTTCCGGCGGCCATGGCGACTAGAATATGCTCCTGCTCGGCTTGGATGCCCGCAATCTCCGCGCTGCCCTCGTGCACTCCTGCTGGAATGGTATTGCCGTTCTCGTCGGGAGGCTGATTTTGGATGATTTCCGAAACGTTGAAGGTGCGCGTGGCTCTGGGTCCGAGCGGCACAGGGTAGCGATAGGAGCCGCCGGCGAAGAATAATGTGAAAACGAGAGTCTGGGCTTCATCGGCCGGATTCCACAGCGTGACCATGGTGTCGTCGCCGTTCGCCGTGCTCCAGTAGGATAGTGATTTCGAGATGCTCTCGCCGATGCCCTGAGGAATCACCTCGAAGACGTAGGCGATTTCCGATCCCACGCGATGGGCGAGCCGGAACCGATCCTTCGATCTATCCTCTCGTTGAATAATCACGGGATCAAGGTCCGTGGTGCCCAGCTTTGCAACCGACGCGAAGCTGGGGCAGCCGATGTGGCGATACCGCGCACGAAATCAAAGCTGGTCCAGCCCCCTCTTCGTAGTAGCCTACCGGGATTGGGCGGTGCGCACACGGCGCCGCGATCCGGCGAAGCTCTGCCCCTCATTTCTGCTTCTCGGACTTTCCTTCCGGCTCAAGCCGAATGTCGAGCTTCAGTTCCTCCCGTGAATCCAGCCGGATCGGGTTCCTCTTCATGGGATCAGCGGATCCGCCGTAGTACCAGGTCTTGTAGCCCGGGGCGGACACCTCGACAGAGACTTCCACTCCGGGAGGCACCAATACCCGATAGTCAGCTTTCTGGGACAGGGATATCCAATTGCCGGGGTCCGAAATCCTCCTGAGCAGAAAACCGGCGAGAACAGGGGTGCCAGTTACAGCGTCGGTAACGGAGCCCGACATTACTCCACTTGGCGGGCCGACCTTGAGCGTGATCTCCGCCTTCGGTGCGCCCGGGGTTAACGTAACGGTCGGAAATATGTGGTTGCTGTAAAAGCCAAAGGCCGTATTTGGGTATCCTGCGGCCTCTTTCATGGCGAATACCTTGTAGCGTATGAGATCGAGATTATCCATCGAGAAAGCTCCACCCTTGTCCGTTTCCACGAGACGCACGACGTCGGCTCTCGGGCGACCGTCCATGGGATCCACGCGCACCTGGGCCACCGACACGGGTAGCCCTTTTTCATCGATGACGGTCCCGCGTATGGACCCGGCCAGCTGGCCAGCGGAATACGACGCTAGGACGAGGATCACAAACGGGATTGCTAGTAAGGCAAATCGGCTCTTCATCGGCCCTCCTCAAAAGGGGATCACTGTGCCGGCCGGAATCTTGTTAGGGCTCACGACCCCATCGATTGAAACCGCGTTGGTGTGTAAGTAGCCCGTCAATGTGCCGAGATCTTGCACTGGGCTATGAGCAGCCCAGTCCCAGTGATCCAGCACGTTGAGGCCGCACCCGGCTGGGGTGTAGCCGTCAGAGTTTAGGCTCCAGTCGTCTGTGAAAACGCCTGTGCCGTTCGTGGACTCGGGCGCACTACACTGCGCATATTGAATATTTTGCGCCTGACTGCAGTTCCAGCCTGAATATGTCGGCGTTTCGCAGATCGATGTCGTCCCCGCATTTTCTCCGCTGAAATTGCGAATCTGATACGTGATGTTCCTCTGCACCGTTGTCGCGCACCCCGAGCACGGTCCCGTGACATCGCTCTGCACGACCATCTGATACGGCCCGTCCACCGTCAGAGACGCAGGGCTGCTGGTTGCGCCATTTACCGATACTGTGACGTTATTGTTTCCCACAGCAGCGGTTAGCGCGACGCTCACGCCCGTCAGGATAATTTGTGTGTCTGTCGAACCCTGCCCGGTCGAGGTAACGCCAGCGGGAAGATTGACAATGGGCGACGTTCCGAAATTTGAACCGTTAATAGTGAGCTGACCATTGGGAGGACTGGTCCCAATCATGATGGGATTCGGATCTAAGCTACTTATCGTTGGTTTCGGCGTCACTCTGCTCGGCCCGCTGCCCGTAAACTCTTCCGTGGGGCAGTTTTGGTAGTCGCCGGTGGGACAGTCAAATGGGTCAAACTCCGGTTCTTGACCGGTGGTTGCGTAGGCAGTGAACGCCCCAGGAGTGATTCCTTTCACGGTTCCTGGGGTAGTCGCGGTGGCAATACTTGAACTGCTGCTTCTCCAGGCAGAGGAGCCGCTAAAGTTCACATAGCTGCCGCTACTGTTGAGCAGAGAGTATGTCGCGCTCGTTGTCTGCCCGGCCCCTAGCAGTGAGATGAGATCGAATTCATTAACGCTAGTGTAGCCGCTGCACTGGATGCACTGTCCAGCGCATGTCGCCTTGCGGACGTTGTAAGTGCCGGCGGCCATGGCGACCAGAATATGCTCCTGCTCGGCTTGGACGCCCGCAATCTCCGCGCTGCCCTCGTGCACTCCTGCTGGAATGGTGTTGCCGTTCTCGTCGGGAAGCTGGCTTTGGATGATTTCCGAAACGTTAAAGGTGCGCGTTGCTCTGGGGCCGAGCGGCACGGGATAGCGATAGGAGCCGCCAGCGAAGAATAATGTGAAGACGAGATTCTGGGCTTCATCGGCCGGATTCCACAGCGTGACCATGGTGTCGTCGCCGTTCGCCGTGTTCCAGTAGGAATAGCCTGTCATAGCCCGACTACTCTCGCTCACGACCGTGGTTCCCACCGTGTCGCCAAGAGCGCGAAAGGATGGGGCAGCCTCTTTGGTGACGCTCCAAAGGTGGGCCAGCCTCCCATCTCCTCCCATAGCTGTAGAGCCTTATGTGTTTAAAGGATGGGCGACCCGCCCCTACCAAAGTATGAGGCTGATTCGACATGGCGCACCAATTGGCGACTCTAGTACCGCCCAGTAATTCTCTCCTGATTTGACCGCCACATAATCCAACAGCTGAGTTAAACTGAGGGTCCCCGCCGGGATGGAAATCCGGTTATTGTTGTTTCTGAACTCGTTTCCTTGAAAAAATTCCTGGCGAGAGCAGTGGGAAGAGTTCATCCATGCGGCAATTTCTGGTTGAGTTCCAATAGCGTTCCATATTTCCTCTCTTGTTGTTTGGTTCGCACCGGGGTACTGCATCATGACATCGAGCAGCGGCACGTGGCCGCTGACCCGAGAAACGTGGATTACACCACTGTCTGCCTCTGACCACCGATAATCCGGGTTTTGAGAAACAAACATATTCAAGAGGTCAGCCAAGGTGCCTCCAGGAAAATCGAGTGTTACAGTTTTTTCCTTCGACGGCTGGATTGTGTCAATGCCGATCGGCGTACTTGTTTTCTGCGCGACCTCAGCAAGGGCGTGATATACAGCAAACTGTTCAATGTGGCAGGCGCCGACTTTTCTGTTTGAGGCAATAGTTGTTTTGTCTAAAACTTGTCCCGAAGTTAAAACGGACGCATTGAATGCTGCGATAATGAGCAAAAGGAAAACCCGTTGGAAGTGCATTGCACCCTCTCTAATTGCATTGATATGTCGGTACGCTACAGCTAGCTGGATTAGGGGTCACATCGGTGACTGTGACATCGCTCGGCCCATATTGGATACAATTAACGCGAATCGGAGAAGAATTACCCGTTACAGTAAAACTTTGCTTAACAATTGAGCATGCATTACTTGGTAAGGCAGAAGTTGATAAAAGCGCAAGGCCATCGAGGAATTGTCCCGCTGTATTTGTGGAGGAGTTTCCATTACTCATGTTCGAGTTGATATTCTGAGAGATGGTTGTCACTGTTTCCTGAACGGCAAGGACTGCTTCTATCGCATTACCGTGTTGGTCGTTAACTTGGTACGTTACACAACGTTGATACCCATATCGATTATTGGCAGATTGAGTCCCATCACATGACGTCCATGTTTGATTGGAATAAGTTGTTTTAACGTTGTCGATGATAGTGGCTGATGTTGGCACCTGCGAAGCGATGACCTGGAATGAAGTCGACCCGACCGTAGTTGGATTTCCACCATCGGGATTTGAAATCGTTGCTGTGATTGTGGCCGTGCCGACCGACATCCCCTTGACAACGACGGCGGTGGTCTTCGTAAAGGTTCCCGTTGGGCTGACTATGGCGGCGGGGCTCGTGATTGAGAGTGAAATAGGAAGTGCGTTCGATGTGGGTGAAACCGTCGCGGTTGTTGTGGCGGTCTGCCCGACTAGGACAGAGGAAATGGGCGAAAAAGTTACTGTCGGCTTCGGCACTACTATGCCCGGGCCGTTGCCCGTGAATTGCTCCTCGGGACATGGAGCGGTGTCGCCGGTTGGGCAGTCGAACTTGTCGTATTCCGGCTCCTGTCCGGTGGTCGCGTAAGCGGTGAATGAGCCCGAAGTCACGCCCGCCGCGGTTCCGGGAGCATTCACGGTGGCGATTCCCGCATTGCTGCTTCTCCAGGTGGAGGAGTTGCTGACGTTCACATACGTGCCGCTGTTGTTCAGCAAGGAGTACGTCACCGTGGTCGCGGAGCCAACCGGTATGCTTCCGTCCAGGAAATCGAATTCGTCAACGCCAAGATAACCGTTACAAGTGATGCACTGTCCAGCGCATGTCGCCTTGCGGACGTTGTAAGTGCCGGCGGCCATGGCGACCAGAATATGCTCCTGCTCGGCCTGGGAACCAAAACCGGGGACATCCATGATAAGTAAAAGTCAAGAGGAGACGGAGGTCTCCTGACGCTTGGAAGAGTGGAGTCTCGAAGCGGAAGCGGGGCGGAAAAGTTGGCGAACGGCGTGCGATCCTGGTTAGCGACCAAAGCGGCAGCTTGGCCAGACATCCATTTGCGGGAAACGGGGGCGAGCCCGGTCCACGAAGTATGAGTTAGGGTTGACCGGCCGGCCTCGATACAGACGGTAAGGAGCATCGGGAGTGGCAACTCCTCTGCCCAGTCCCCGAGTTGGCGAGGAACGGCCGGTGGATCGCCGCTGAGTTCAAGATTTTTCCTTCTTAGGCAGCCTTTTGTGTTGGCCCTTCCAACGGCACGCGCGATTGGGAGGCCTGGCCGCTTTTGTCGACGGCCAGCAGATAGGTGACGAGTTTGCGGGCCACGGCCAGGGTGGCGCGGTTGCGATGTCCGCGCTCCAACTCGCGGGCATGCAGCGCGGCCAGTTGCGGATTCCATCGCGGGGCCAGCTTGGCCGCTTCGATGAGCGTGGTTTGCAGCCAGCGGTTGCGCTGTTTGGAGATCGGTCCGCGTTGCTGCTTGCCCGCCGAGGACTTCAAGGCGGCGGTCAGTCCGCAGTAACTCATGGCGTCGGAGCCGGAGTGGAAGCGCTGCGGATCGCCCACCTCCAGGGCCCAGGTCAGAGCGGTAATTTCTCCGACGGCGGGAATGGTCATCAACCGTTCCACGCGTTGCGTCAGCTCGGGATCGGCGAGCAACTCGCGGACCAGACGCTTCTGAGTGCTCTCGAACATCTCCAGCGCACCGCGGCTCAAGCGCAGCAGGTCGATCACCGATTCCGGCACCTCTTCGAGTTCTTCCAGCAGGCTGGCGAAGTATTTCTTGCGGTGTAACTTCTCCTTCACGTAGAGGGCGCCGGTCTCCATGAGTAGTCCGGCCATTTTGTTCTTCATGCGCACCGCTTCGCTCACCACCAGGCTGCGGTAGCGCAACAGGCGCCGCAACTCGCGGATGCGCGGAGCCGCCACATAGCAAGCGGGCAACAGATTGCAACGCACCAGGTCGGCAATGGTGCGAGCGTCGATGCTGTCGCTCTTCTTCTTGCCCGCGCTGATGGCTTTCATTTTGGCCGGATGCGCCATCTCCAACTGCTCGCCATAGGGCTTCAGCGTGTCGTAGATCCAGCCGCTGAACAAGGTCGCTTCCATCGCTCCCCGCCAGGGTTGCGGCCGCGCCGAGGCCCATCGCCGCAATTCCGCACGTCGCGCCGGCACGACGCCTTCTTCCACGATCTCGCCCGCGGCGGTCTTGACACAGAAACTGATGGTTTTCTTGTGTACGTCGAATCCGATATAGTGAAGGGCATTCATAGGGTTCTCCGAGTGAGCTTTCTGAGTCGGCGCTTTCCTCGCCGGCCTCAGCATCGTAGCCGCTCGCAGAACCCTTCTTCATTTCACTTATGCATTCATACAGACGGGACTGACCCCCATTTCTCGGCAGCAAAATTAGGTCAACGTCCCGTCTGTCCCTGGTTTCCCTCGAAGGGTCACTCCTCGGCCCCTTTCTCAATAAAGTCCATCGTCCTCCGGATGTCTGATTGGACCTGCAAATCCGAAATGTTCAGCCGAATATAGTTGAGCAAGAAAATGGTCACCGTTGGCTTTTTGTCGGCCTCAATCGCAATCGAATTCGGCTGCGAGAACGCGTCTCTGATAATCGGCAGCATTTCTCTGACCCTTTGAGGATTCCTGAGGTCGGAGTCGTCAAGAAGCTTGAGGAGGGCAACGGAAACGCCATCCCCTAGCAGGACAAGTCTCTTCTGAGCCCAGCTGCGCACTATCCTATGACCTGCGCTGTTCATCTTCAGCTCCGAGCTAACCAAGTTGAGAGAATAAGGATCCGCCATAGACTGCCCATATACGGACGCGGCCAACAACAACAAGGCCGTGAGCAAACGCAAAGCCGCCTTGATCATTCTATCCTCCAATTCCAGCCAAGCTGGGCCCTGACCCTATTTGGACTGGGTAACATCTGATCCGTTGGTGACGCTGCCGTGGCCCCCTGCCGTCGAGGTAAACGTCCAGTTGTTTGTTCTGACCGTGTAGTTCGTTCCGTTCATAAGCATCGAGATTGGCTGCGTAAAGGTATCGACAAATGGGCTGAGCGTGCATGCTCCAAATGGCGCATCGAGAAATTGTCCGCTTGCATTCGTGAACTGGGTGCTTCCCGGGTAGTTCGGGTTCCAGATGTCGACCCATGTTGGGTCAGGGCTGCCAATCGGAGTACCGTTGATTACCTCATTCAGAATTTCCTCCTGAGGCTCCATATTAGCTGAGGCGAGATTGGCGCCGTTTTGGTCTAGCACCTGGTAGTTTATTTGGATCGCGATGCCAAAATATGTGGCGAGGCAGCCCGGTAGCCATGTATTCGATATAATCTGCGACGAGATTACCGTCAGGCTGGTTGGCACCGGGGTGACAACCGGGAAGGAAGTTGAGCCGACCGGAGTAGGATTTCCGCCGTCGGGATTTGAAACCGTCGCTGTGATTGTGGCCGTGCCGACCGACATCCCTTTGACAACGACGGCGGTGGTCTTCGTAAAGGTCCCCGTTGGGCTAACCGTGGCAGCCGGGCTGGTGATCGACAGCGAAATAGGAACTGTGTTCGATGTGGGTGAAACCGTGGCGTTTGTTGTGGCGACCTGCCCGACTGAGACAGAGGAAATCGGCGAAAAGGTCACCGTCGGCGTCACTCTGCTCGGCCCGCTGCCCGTAAACTCTTCCGTGGGGCAGTTTTGGTAGTCGCCGGTGGGACAGTCAAATGGGTCAAACTCCGGTTCTTGACCGGTGGTTGCGTAGGCAGTGAACGCCCCAGGAGTGATTCCTTTCACGGTTCCTGGGGTAGTCGCGGTGGCAATACTTGAACTGCTGCTTCTCCAGGCAGAGGAGCCGCTAAAGTTCACATAGCTGCCGCTACTGTTGAGCAGAGAGTATGTCGCGCTCGTCGTCTGCCCGGCCCCTAGCAGTTCGATGAGATCGAATTCGTCAACCCCAGTGTAGCCGTCGCAGCGGATGCAATTTCCAGCGCAGGTCGCCTTGCGGACGTTGTACGTTCCGGCGGCCATGGCGACCAGAATATGCTCCTGCTCGGCCTGAATGCCCGCAATCTCCGCGCTGCCTTCGTGCACTCCTGCTGGAATGGTGTTGCCGTTCTCGTCGGGAAGCTGGTTTTGGATGATTTCCGAAACGTTGAAGGTGCGCGTAGCTCTAGGGCCGAGCGGCACGGGATAGCGGTAGGAGCCACCGGCGAAGAATAACGTGAAGACGAGATTCTGGGCTTCATCGGCCGGATTCCACAGCGTGACCATGGTGTCGTCGCCGTTCGCCGTGCTCCAGTAGGAAAGCGATTTCGCAATGCTCTCGCCAAGGCCTTGAGGAATCACCTCGAAGACGTAAGTGTTGCTTTGATCGACGCTGCCGCTGGCCATCAGGAACGATCCGGGCGGCGCGTCGGAGGCGAGGATGAGATTAAAGCTTCCGTTGAAATTTTTGAGCGCGGTCTGAGACATCAGCGAGAGTAGCGGAAGACTTTGGGTTGCGTGTGGCGGCACTGCCCACTGGGGAAGCTGGGCTGAGCGTGCGGCGCCGGCCTCCATCCACCAGAGAGTGGGCGTAATTTGAATTGGCTGATCGCCGACGTTGCGGATAACTGAATAGGGTGTGAACGTGGTTCCCGCAGGAAACGACATCATAGGATCAGCAGCGCCGGTCATGAGCCCGAGTTCCGCGAAGCCTTCGGAGGGCGGTTGTGCCGGATGCCGGCGGGGATAGGTAAATCGCATGTTCGCGGAGTAGCCCGTGGCAGGGTCTTCCAAACCGCCGTTGATCAGCAGATCATCCACAGACCCCGCAACAGTGACAGTTACGCCTCCTGAGGAAGCAAGCGTGGAGTTGAGCTCTTTTAGTTGCACAATCTTGGTTCCATGCGGCGATACCGTGACCGTGTGCTGCAAAAGCGGCGTACCTTTATCGTCGCTGGTCACTATTTTGGCGCTGACCGGCTGCGTAAGCAAGTTGGAAAGAGCGACGAAACCTGCAACGTTGCTCTCTTGTTTCCACCACATTCCCTCCAGCGTTTGACTCTGCTGGGTCTGTGACCCGGCGGTCACTGCCCGAGGGTCAGGGGACGATGGTCGCAGGGTGTAGGTGAAAATCAGGCTGTGAGTTGTATCGACATCCTGAATCGTCACGCAGAGAGGATCCCACGCCCATGTGTATTTTATTTCCGCGTAACCCGATAGAGTCGCCCAGGAGGCGATGCCTTGCCGGGCGAGCGCGTCGCCAACGTTCACAACGGCTGTCCCCGACGGATCGAGATTCACGTCAGGCAGCGTGAAGCTCTTGCCGTTACTCAGGTGGAGAATCGGCGACACCGTAACTGCGGCATTTTTCACGCCATTCTTTATGTAAATTGTGGACTTGAAGTTCGCGTCGATCATCCAGAGGCCGCCAACCATGGAGCGGGGTGTCTTCACAGGGACGGGCCAGTTGGGCCGGGGAGTGATCGTTGGCTGGACCGGCCTATGCGGCGCGAGTACCTTGATCTGCTGAGCGTCGGGGCCTGAGACGAAAACGAAGGTCTAAAGAGCGCAGAGGATAAGAACTGAGCGGCGAGCGGAGTCGTGTGACATTCCGTAGTCTCCAGTAGATGGATTCCCTGGACTCGGCCCGATGTGAGGTAGCACCTTACAAGAGATTCTGCGCGGGCGCAACAAAAAAATTGGCTTCGCCGAAAAAGCGGGTTAGTCGGCGGCTACGCTTTTGGTTTCGTCGTCTTCGGCCTTAGGGCGCGGAGCGCGGTTGCTGGGTAGGCCGGCGTCGCGGATTTTGTAGAGCAGGGCACGGTAGCTGATGTTCAAGGCGCGGGCGGTTTGCTTGCGGTTCCAGTGGTGGTGCTGCAAAACTTTCAGGATGATTTTGCGTTCCAGTTCATGCACAGCCTGGCGCGTGATCTTCTTCAGCGAGATTGGACCATCGACCGAGATATCCGCGCTGAAGAAATCGGGCTCATGGGGACGCAGATCGCCAGAGATGGCTTCTTCGTTGCCCAGAATCACGTAGCGCTTGATCAGATTTTCGAGCTCACGGATGTTGCCGGGCCAGTGATATTTCTGCAGCGCGGTCATCAACTCGGCGGATAGCGCTTTGGCGCGGGCGTTGAATTTACGGTTATACGATTCTAGAAAGTAGCTAACTAAGCCGGGAACGTCGGCGGCGCGCTCGCGCAGCGGCGGCATGTGCAGATTCACGACGTTGATGCGATAAAAAAGATCGGCGCGGAAAGTGCCGTTGGCGATTTCATCTTCCAGCTTGCGATTGGTGGCGCAGACCACGCGCACTTCAACTTTCTTATCTTCCTGCGCGCCGATGCGGCAGAATTGGCCGTCCTGCAGAAGTTGCAGCAGCTTCGACTGCAGGCTCATGTCGAGCTCGGAGATCTCGTCCAGGAACAGCGTGCCGCGATGCGCCATCTCGACGCGGCCGGGCTTCATGCCGAAGGCGCCGGTGAAGGCTCCTTTTTCGTAGCCGAAGAGCTCGCTTTCGAGCAGCGTGCCGGGAATCGCCGGGCAATTTACCTTGACCCACGGCCCGGTCTTCCAGGGCGATGCGGCGTGGATCATGCGCGCGATTATGTCTTTGCCGGTGCCGCTTTCTCCTTGAATCAGCACGGGGACGTTCGCGGCTGCGATCTTAGCCATGCGTTCGCGAAGGGCCCGCATCGACTCCGTGCCGCCGAAGATTATACTTTCGGGCGGCATCTCGCCAATGGGCTGGACAAGCGAACTGACTGGATTCGATGTGCTCATAGAATCTTTAGCGAGCTTGAGTGGGAGGGTTAAAGACTTTCGTGCATCCGGAGCGCCAAACCCGCCGGACAAGGGCTTCTATGCTGCTAGGCTAGCCTATCTCGTTGATGAAGCGCAACTTACTAAAGAGTACACCAGCGGCGAAGGGTAACCATTCGGCTGAGGGCGGCGACTGCAGCCGAGCAAAGCAGTCGGGAAAGAGAAAAACTTTTCACACTACAGAAGCGAGCTTTCTTCGCGAGACCTTGACGGGGCTATGGGAATTGGATGCACCCTGAGACGCGACCAAAGGCTTCGAGAACTTAAGGCCGAGCAGATAGAAGCCCTCGGCATGCTCGGTGCGCAGGACCTTGGCGCGAACGCTGCGAGCCACCTTGGGGAACAGAGTCATGGCGGCGAGGGGGGCACTGGGAATCTCTAGCGAAACCTGCGAAGAGTACGGCAGAGCACGGCGCACCGCGACCAGCATGCCGCCAGCAGAGACGTTGAGGGCCGTGGCGAACTCCAGGAATTCTTTGTCGAGGCCGGCTCGGCTTCTTACGAAGACAGGAATCGCCAAAGGCAGCCGTTGCCACTGCCGACGTTCGGCCACTGGAATCTTAGCGCGCACCGGCACCTCTTCCATTTCGACTGCCATTTGGACGCCTTAGCCTAAGATTTCAAGCATCTTAGGGGCCAAATCCTGAGCTACGGGAAAGAGTGACCAGGAACTCCGGGCAAAAACGGGAAGAACCCGGTTGACAACCGGCGTTGCCGTTGAAGGCACGGCCACACCCGCTAGACTCTACAACGTTGTCCTGGCCAGTTCGGAGTCGTGACGGTTGGGCGGGAACGCGAATAAAGCAGTCCGGAGTGCAAGGTTTTGCTACACTTGGGTAATCAGGTTTCATTTTTCGTTGACTTGAAAAGTAAGCTGGCATAGCATTTTAGTATGCATTCTTAGCCGAACCGCGGGAATGCCTCCTCCCTCTCTGTGTAAGACCTAACCATGCCTTATGGCTACCGTGCAGAAGAATATGTGTGTTTCGGCGCAGGGTGAGGCGAAAAAGGAGATACCCACGGACTTGGTTCCAGGGGAAGACATCGCCAATCCGGCTGACCTTCTGCAGGCCTATTCCGAACTTCGGGGGAGATTTCAGCGGACCACAAATGCGCTGGCCTCGGCTGCCCACGATTTGAAGACCCCGTTGGCCATCATGAACGGGTACGTCGAATTGCTGCAGAGCGAGAAGCTGGGCTCGCTGAATGCGCGGCAGCTGGAGATACTTCAGGATATGCAGTCGAGCGGGAAGCGGCTGCAGACCTTCATTCAGGATTTTCTGACTTACAGCGCACTCGAAACCGGCGGCTTGAAGATGCAGTTCGCCGTAGGGAATATTAACGAGTGCTTATCGGATGTGTGCCGCTTGTGGTCGACGCGCTTTCAGGAAAAAGGACTGGCCCTTTACTTTCTGGCCAACGACAAGTTGCCGATGTTTCCTTTCGATACTCCGAAGCTGGAGCGGGTGATTTCGAACCTGCTGGAGAATTCCTTCAAGTTTATTCCGCAAGGTGGAACAGTGTGGCTGCACGCCGAGCCTTACATGTGGGAGCGGCGTGCGGCGGCACAGGCGGCAGCGGCGGGCGAGAGACGGCGGCAAGATACGACGCAGCCGAATTCGGTGAAAGTAAGCGTGTCGGATACGGGGCCGGGGATTCCGCCGGAATTTCAATTGGAAGTTTTCGATGACTTCTTTCGCCTGCCGGGCAACGAGAGCCAGGAAGGCATGGGCTTGGGGCTCGCGATCGTACGCCGCCTCGTGAACGGCATGGGCGGCAAAATCTGGGTGGAGAGCGATCCTGGGGCCGGCTGCAAATTCTCGTTTCTCATTCCCTTCAAACCGATTCCAACCTCCCCCGGAAAAGGAAAGAGTCGATGAACGATAGCGCTAAGATCCTCCTGGTCGATGACGAACCGGCGATGCTGCGCTATATTCGCACGCTGCTCGAGGTGGATGACTACTCAGTCGCGACGGCGTCAACCGGCGAAGAGGCGCTGCACATTGTAGACAAAGGCATGGAGCCGGATCTGGTTTTGCTCGACGTGCTGATGCCGGGAATTGACGGACTGGAAACGCTGGAGCAGCTTCGGCAGAAGCGGCCCGGGGTCAAGGTCGTGATGCTCTCCTGCGTCAACGATACCAAGAAGGTTGTGCAGGCGATGAAGTTGGGTGCGCACGACTATCTCACCAAGCCCTTTCAGAAAGCGGAACTGGATGCGGTGATCGATCAATGCCTGGGCCAGGGCAAAGGGCCGGTGGGCGGCGGAGAAGTTGAAGAGGTTGGCGAGGATACGTTCTTTATCGCAGCCAGCGCGGCGATGCGCAAGATACGCTCCCAGGCGGCACTGGTGGCAAATGTTGATATTCCAGTATTGCTCCTGGGAGAAAGCGGAACCGGCAAGGAAGTGCTGGCGCGGCTGATTCACAAACTGTCGCCGCGAGCGCACCGCACCTTCTTGAAAGTGAATTGCGCGGCAGTTCCTGCCGACTTGCTCGAGAGTGAGTTATTCGGCTATGAGCCCGGCGCGTTTACCGGAGCGACGCACGCCAAGCCCGGCAAGTTTGAGTTGTGCAACCGGGGAACGATTCTGCTGGATGAAATCGGAGAGATGCCTCCCGTGCTGCAGGCCAAACTGCTGCACGTGTTGCAGGACCAGAGTTTTTCGCGGCTGGGCAGCCGGTCGGTGATTAAGGTGGATGTTCGCATTCTGGCCGCCACCAACATCGACATTCCGCAGGCTTTGGCCGCGAAGCGATTGCGCGAGGATCTTTACTACCGGCTGAATGCTTTCACATTGCAACTGCCGCCTTTGCGTGAGCGCAAGGAAGAGATTCCCATCCTGCTCAAACATTTTATGACGCGCATGGCCGAGCGCTATGCGCGGCCCCAGCTTCCGCTCTCTCCGCAAATGCTGGAGGCTTGCCAGACGCACCCGTGGCCGGGAAATTTGCGCGAGCTGAATAATTTTCTGAAACGCTACTTGATTCTCGGAGACGCGAATCTTGCCGTCGCGGAGTTGCAGCCGCGCAACGATGGCACGGGCGGGGCACAACTTGCTTCCGCCACGAAGAGTGGGGAGTCCGGTGGGTTGAAGTCACTAGCTCGCAGCGCCAAGGACGAGGCCGAGGGCGAGGCTATCCGGCAGGCCCTGGAGCAGACAAACTGGAATCGCAAGCAAGCCGCGGCCCTGCTGCAGATCAGCTATAAAGCTCTGCTTTACAAGATTCGGCAGTATGGCATTGCCGAGGCTGGGAGCCACCACAGGCTTTCGGCAGGAGCGTAGATCGGGTCGGGAAGGGCACGACTTTTTAGGAGTGCCGTTAGCACAGGAATTCGGAATGCGTGGCGGCGGACGCATTCGTCCGCCCGCATTCAATTGGTAATGGTGCGCCCACGGACGAATGCGTTCGGGGCTATTGCACCGTCAGCCCGAAAGATGCACTCTGGCTGAACGTCCCCGACGTGGCCGTCACCGTCAGCGTGTAGTTTCCTGAAGGCGTCCCGCTTACCGTGGGCGGAGTTCTGTTGGTGCTGCAAGCAGGCAGCATCACTAACGCAGTCAATGACAACAACAGCAGCGCAAGCCAACTCACCAGCCGCCTGCGCCCGCGCTGGCCGCGCGCACCTATTCCAACGAGAGCTATTCCCGGCAGCACCAGCCAGAAAGCGTAAAACGGAATTCGCCGGGGCGAACTAGCAGTATTAATCGGACGCGCTGTGGTGGTGAGATTGAGTGCGGCGGAAGCCGAAGAGTTATTGGGAGTGACAGAACTTGAGGAGAAGTTGCAGGTCGCCCCTACCGGTGCGGAGCCGCAGGTAAGAGAAATTGCGGCGCCAAAAACTCCTTCCCCTGGAGTTACGGACACGGTGTAAACAGCTGTATTCCCTGCCGTCACGGTCTGGCTTGAGGGCGCAACGCTGATGGAAAAATTATGGGCGACAAACGAAACCGTAGTTGTGTCGTTACTCGTGTTGGGATCGGTGTTATTCAACGAAGACACGCTCACCTGTGCAGCGTAAGAAGTGGCTTGAGTCGGAGTCACGGTGAAAACAACCTGCACAGTTGCGCCGGCTTGCAGGGACGGTATAGTGCAAGCGATTGAATTGTTGCTGGGCGCACTGCAGGTTCCCGAGCCCACGGTGGCAGTGGTGAAGGGCGCGTTGATTCCGGACACAATCACATTGGTGGCCAAATCTGGCCCGTTATTACTCACCTGGAAAGTCATTGTGACTGCGTTACCGACCCATCCAACGCTGTTTGGCGGAGAAATAATTGGCGTAACGCAGCTGATGCACAAGTCCGCGGCTGTACCGAGCTTTACCACAAAGGCATCGCTGGGCCCGTTGAGAGTAGCCTGCACTGGGTTGCGAGTCTGCAAAGTGGGAAACGGCGAAGTCGTGTCGCCGGCGAAGTAGATGTTGCTGTTGGCATCGATGGCGATGCCGGTGCCGCGATCCGCACCGGAGCCCCCGAAGTAGCTGGCAAACGATGCGACCGTGTTGTTTCCGCTCACGGTCGCCGTGTAGATGTGAGCGAAGAACGCGTCGCCACTGCCACCGTACGTGCCCTGGATGGTGTTCGAGGACGTGACGGGAAAGTCGGTCGAACTCGTCGACCCGGTAATCAGGGCGCCGCTGGCCGTGTCCACCGCGATTGCCTGTCCGCTGTCGTTCCCGCTTCCGCCTAGGTAGGAGAAATAGGTTAGGCTGACGGCAGTAGCCGTGGTGGTTGTGCCCCCACTTCCGCTCGGGGTCTCCGTGGGATTGCTGAAGCGCGCCACGTAGGCATCCGTAAATGTCGTAGGGGTGGGGCAAATCCCCGTAGTTGGGTTCACCGGAGTATTGAGGCACTCCTGAAACGCTCCGCCGCCGGTGGGTAGCACGAAGTCACTCGAGTTGGTGGTACCGGTGATGTAGATATTGGAAGAGTCGAGTGTAATGCCCGTACTGGAATCGGCATTCGAACCGCCGAGATAACTGGAGAAAAGTAACTGCGTGGCTCCGGTCTGGGCGTTCGCGGGATTCAGCTTGGCGATAAAAGCGTCGGTAGGATACGGCGTGGTGGTCGGCGCAGTGCACTGCAGCGGGTAAGTAAGAGTAACGGGCGGAGGCGTATCCAGGCAGGGTTGATAGGCGTTGACGATGGGGAAATCGGTTTCCTGGCCGCCGCCGCTCCCGAGCGCGCTTTCGCCGCTGTTAAAAAAGTTTGTGGTGCCGCTGAAATAAATGTTGCCGGTTGCGTCAACCGCGATGCCACCTCCGACGGCGACAGGGCTGGCGGGCGTGGCTCCGCCAAAGTAGGTGGAATAGGCGATGCTGGCAACCCCGGGAACTTTGGTATTCACTTCGGTAACAAAAAACTGGATGCCGGCCCGCGGCGACTGTTGAAACGGCGCGGGCAAGAAGGTCGCGGGAAAAGCGTCTTGCGTGGCCAGCGAGGCCACGTCGCTGGAAGTGGTGGTGCCGGTGAGGAAGACGTCGCCGTTGGAATCGATGGTCATGCCGCTAGCGGTGTCGGTGCCGTTGCCGGAGAGATATGTGGAGTAAGCGAGCGTGGCGCCGGTGGGATCAAGGCCGCTGAGTTCGCTGACGAAAACGTGGGAGGTTCCGGCGCTGCCAGCTTCAGGACCACCCTGGTAACGGTTGGCGGCCACGGTAGGGAAATTCGTGGATGTGGTGTTGCCGACGACGAAAACGTTGTCTCCGGGATCGACGCCGATGCCGACACTGGTGTCAGAGCCGTTGCCGCCCAGAAAAGTCTCGTACACCACTAAGGGCGTGCTGGTGGGATTGATCTTGGTAATAAAGATGTGGTTGGGGCTCGTCGTAGTCAGAGAGAGCGTGGAGGGAATCAGCGTCTGGACGGGATTCCCCACGGTCGCTCCGTTAGGAAAAGAGGTCTCCGGCGATCCCGCCGTCGAGCCGACGAGATAGATGTTGCCGGAGGTATCGACGGCAACCGAAGGCGAAGTCTCCGAGCCGCTGCCTCCGAAGTATGTAGAGAACTCGAGCAGCGGGTCGATCACCAGTTCGCGGCTGCGATCATAGGCCCCGATTTCGAAGCCGACACGATTGGCAGCGCGCAAAACGAAGCGGCCTTCAACTGCCTGCTGATGGCCTCCGGCTGACTGGTATATGCGAGGAGCTTTCAAACTCACATCGCCGTTGCTGCCCGCGAGAATTAAGTCGCCGTTGTGAAGCTCCAGCTTCGTCGCGCCGTCGAATTGCAGTTCCGCCTGCTCGGGATCGGCACCGGGAGCGACTTTGAAGTCATACTCCAGATGTCCCTGGTTGCCGTAGAAAACCAAATCGATTCCCGGATAGACATTAGCGTATTGGACAGCAGCGAACTGCGAAACATCGGTATGCCACTCCTTGGGATCATTGCCGATGAAGTAATTACTTTTGCCAGGCAGCGGCTTAGTTCCGGCGACGGCGGCCGACTTATTGGCGCCAACCAGCGTCATGCGCAGAGCTTCGCTAGCTGATTTGAAATGCGCCGATTGTGCAATTCGCAGTGCGAGCGTGGCGCCGGATCCGTCCAGAAAAAGACTGTACCCTGCGCCCCGCGCCATAAATTTCACTGCGGGACCGGCCTGGCCTTGGTTGGCTTCGAAGATCAGTGGCAGTTGACCGAGGATGGAACCTGCATTGAGCTTCGCCCCTGAGGAAGGTTGGGAAGCATAATTCCCAGCTGAGAAACCGACCAGCGGCGAGGCTGGAAGTTGGGCCATGCGGCTGTTCGCATCGCCATGCCGGGCGTCGCGCCCGAGGTCGGATCGGAGGAAGAAGTATCCGGCAATGATCAGCATAAGTAGCGCGCCGGGTAGTAAGAACTGGCGGACTGCGGCATTTCTATGCTCACTTGTTGCCGCGCTCTTTCCCGCGCTTTTTTCCGCACCTTTTCCCGACCAACGGCCATTTCCCATTACGCATATCCTCCGAGTGAACCGGACTTTTTTGGAGAGAGAACAACCGCAACAAGTCAGTACTTGCCCGGCGCCGGCGAAACCGCCCGCTGCTGATCTGTCATTAGAACTGGCGGAAAATAAACTCCTACTTAAACATCTGAGCGCCAGCCAAGTCAAGGGACGCATCGCCACGGCGCAGGCTCTGCGATTCATCAGATGCGCCGGGCGGAGGGGAAAGATGCCGGAGCGTGGCACGAAAGTGGAATGAAACGAATTGCATGGCGGGTCGTTTAGGCGACTTCCGCAGACGGTTGCATGAGCCTGTCGCGGTGAGCGTTGGCTCTTTGGCAAGACGTGCCGATTCGCTGGGATTTCGCAGATCACACGGTCGAAACCGCATTAGAAACTCTGGCCGCCTGATTGCAGCAACATCCCGGGAAACTGCATCACCGAGCCTGTAATCACGCCTTTCGCAAGCGCGTTGAAGCATTTACCGAATAAGTTCCACAGTCTTTTTGCTCTTGCAACCTTCTGCAAATGCAGACAAGATGGCAGGAGTCCCTCCCCAGTGGCGCCGGAGGAGGCTTTTCGCAACGGGCGTCGATCCGGTAACGCCGAATTTTCGGACGAACCGGATTCTGAGGAGAGAAACTCCGCGGCAGTTATAGCATCTCTGGAGAAGAATGCTTTCAGCAAACAGGCAGCCGATGCCAACGGGCTCTCAGGAGCGGCGAATGATGAGGCGCTTCGATATGCGCCTGCCGGCCGTGGTCCGCCTTAAACTTGAAAGCGGGCAGGAGAATGGTCAGGGGAACGAATTCCAGACCGAGACCCAGAACGTGAGCGCACGCGGCGTCTTCTTTTATCTCGACCGGCCGGTAGCTGCGGGAACGCGCTGCGAAGTTACACTGACCTTTCCGCCTCACATCACCCTCACCGACGCTGTTCGCGTGCGCTTCACCGCGCGCGTGATTCGCGTGGAGTCGCCGCTGCCCTCCATGCGCATCGGAACCGCCGCTACCATCGAAGAGTACGAATTCCTGCGCTCCAACGGAAATCCAGATTTTTTCAGCGCGCTGCAGCAAGAGTGGAAAGCTGCCAATTGAAAACCCGGCTTCAGCTTACGGGCCTTCGGCCAAGCCGCCTCTAGCGGGATCCGCCGGCGCGGTTAAAGCGCTATTCATCTCTTCTTTTGGCTGATTGGCCTTGCCGAGCCCGAAGCCCTTACTTTCCCTTCAAATCTTTCATCCGCTCCCGCAGGCGCCGGTAGCGGCGCACGATGCTTCCCAGATAGAGGCCGTGAATCACCCAAGTGGCGATATAAGCAGCCCAGAGAAACTTTACTGAGTTCATCGTGAGCCCCCAGCGGCCACTCTCGGTCTTGTGAGTCGGGATTCCGCCGCCGGCTCCAATAAAGATTCCAGAGCCTCAGCTTCATCCACTTCATGCTGCAAACACTCCAGGCGATAGCGCCACCAGCACACCATCGCTCCGAAACAAGAGAAGGTAAACAAGTTCAGCAGAAAGATGTGCAACATGCGCGGGTCGAGCGAACCGCCGCCGCCAATCACCGGTTGCGGATGCTGCGTCCGAAAGAACCAGATCGAGAAATAAACCAGCGGCACATCCAACGCGCCGAAGATGGCCAGCACCGCCGCCAGCACCGGAGTTTGCGCGCTATCGGAAAACCGGCGCAGGACCAGATAGCTCACATAAATCAGCCACAGGACCAAGGTGCTGGTGAGGCGCACATCCCAGGTCCACCAGATGCCCCACACCGGCCGCGCCCACAACGGCCCTGTGACCAGAACGATGGTGCAGAACACCACCCCCACTTCGGCGGACGAGACGGCCAGCGCGTCGGCCTTGGGATTTTTTCTGATCAGATAAACGATGGATGCGATCAGGTTGGTAAAGAACAGGCAGAACCCGGTCCAGGCCGAAGGGACGTGATAATAAAAGATGCGCTGCACGTCGCCCATGGTGCGTTCGGTGGGAGCGACCACCAAAGCCTGATACGTGCCATAAGCCAGCAGTAGCGCCGTAAGCACCGCGAGAATGGGAAAAAGCCGTTTCATTCCGCCTGCAGAATCGTCTCGAACAAAGCCAGACAAGCAGTAGTAAACACCACATCGTAGGTGAGAAGCAACACGATCCAGAAGCGCGCCGAGCCGTCGCCGGCGAGCAGGATGCGCGTAGCCTCCACCATCGCCTGCACCGCCGGGATGGAGATGGGAAACAGCAGCAGCGGCAGCATGATTTCGCGGCTGCGGGTGCGGATCGACATGGCCGCGAAAAATGTTCCATTCACCACCAGCGCCCAGGTCCCGAGCAGGGCGACCGGAATCAACTGCCAGGCCGGGCCCAGAGCGCGCAGGTTATAAAAAACCACGAAGAGCGGCACCATCAGAGCTTCGAGCAAACTTACCAGCAGAAAATTTCCCAGGGCCTTCGCCAGAAACAAAGCAGCCGCGGGAGCGGGAGACACGCGGTAAGCATCGAGCACCTGGTTGCGGAGTTCGCGAGCCCAGGTCTGATTCAGCGCGACTACCGCAGCGAACAGGAATGCTACCCAGATCAATCCTCCGGCAATCTGCCGCGACTCTTCTGCGTTGGGGTCGAACGAGAAGCTGAAGATCACGACCACCAGCAGAGAGAAGAACAGCATGGAGTTGATCGCGTCCCGCGAGCGCCACTCCAGGCGGATGTCTTTGGTCAGCGTGGCGAAGGTGATGGAACGACGAGAAACGGCGCGCGGAGAAACGGAGCGCAGTGAACTCACAGCGCCTCCGCCGGCAAGAGGTGAGAAGTGCGCTCGACAATCTTGCCCGCCTGCATCCAGACAAATTCGTCGGCCACGCCATCCAGCAGCGCAGCCTGATGCGTGACCACAAAAATAGTCTTACCGGCCTCGCGCATGCCCTTGAGCAAGCCCACCATCTCCCGCGCCGAGTGCACGTCGACGTTCGAGAAGGGTTCATCGAGCAGCAGAATTTTCGGGTCGTGCAGAATCGCCCGCGCCAGCGACATGCGCTGCCGCATGCCCTGCGAGTACTTTCCGACCGGACGCGACAGCCCCGGGTCGAGACCCACCGAACGAATCACTTCCCCGCAGCGTGTATCTTCCGCAATGTTGTAGAGGCGGGCGAAGTAGCGCAGATTTTCGAGACCGCTCAACTCGTCGTAAAGCAGCGAGGGATGAGCCATATAGCCGATCTCGCGGCAGGCTGCGTGCGGCTCCGCGCCGAAGATCGAAATCTTCCCCCGCGTTGGCTGCGCCAAACCCGCCAGCATGCGCAGCAGCGTAGTCTTCCCTGCCCCATTGTCGCCGAGAATCGCATAAAAGCGGCCACCGGCGAATTCGGCGGTCACGCCGCGCAGCGCGGCAAAGCGGCCGAACTGCTTGACTACATCGCTAACGCTAATTAGAGAAGCCGGCGAGATGTTGGGGTTAGTCACAGGTCGCAATGTTGGATGGCCGCGATAGCGAATCTATGCAATTTGCCGGAGATTTGCAAAGCGGGGAAGGCGAGGATTCGAGAGAACAATCAAAAGCCCCACTTCCCGCAAAGAACGCGAGAAATGGGGCACCGCACCGTTCGAGGATTTCCGAGCCACAAGAACCCTACAGCTCGAAGATTCCACGGCGATTCGTTTATTTCCTGCCGGGCTTGAAAGGCGAAGGCCGGAGCTGCCGGGTTTTCGAGCCAGCGGCCTTCGCATCTGAGCCCACGCTGACAGGGCAAACATCGCCACCCAGGGTGGTGTTCACTACGTTAAGGTACGTGTTGGGTGACGATGTGTTGCCCGTGCCTGAACCCAACAGAACTCCGGCACAAGCTTCGTTGATCGTGTTCCCGGTTACGGTGTTGCTGTTGCCGGAGCCGCAGGTATCATCCATGTGAACGCCCGATTCGGCGCTGCCGTAAATGTTATTGGACCGCACCGTATTCGAACTGCTGCACAAATCGATGCCGTCGAAGATCTGGGTTCCGGTGACTTTGTTGTTGGTAATGGTGGTGTTGTCCGCCGGCCCGTAAGTCGAATCGGTCACGGCGACGATCCCGAACTGCGCGCTACCAACGTAGTTGCTCAATACCGTAACCCCAGACGAGGCATAGATCAGGATGCCGCTGGCCGCATCTCCAGTATCCGTGCTGGTGTCCTGTCCCCAGATGTTGTCATTTACGGTGTTTCCGGAGATGGATCCGCTGGCTCCGAAACCAAATTGAATTCCATTTTCAGCCGCAGTTCCGTGGCCCAGGTAAACTCCCTGCCAGTTCATCGCGGTGGCCCCCAGGCCGACAATGTAGTTGTCCAGCATGGTGACAGCCGGTCCCGGCGCCCCTGGACCTGTGGCCGCTCCGGTCGCGGTGATTCCGTTTTTCTGGTATGCGCGCACCGAATTGTAAGAAACCGAAACGGTGTAGGCGCTGGTTAGACTTTCCACATTGATGGCGAGGCCGTTCTGGCACCCGCCATAATCGGCGTAATCGCTTTGATATTGATTTTTGACGACGTTATCCGTGATCGTTCCGGAAGCGTTTTGAAAGTAGATGCCTTCGAGCGTAGTCGCCACGCAACCGGCCAAGTTGTTGCCGGTGCCATCTACGGTGAGGTGCGAAATCGTAACACTGCCGCCTGGGTTCGATACGAAGACTTGCGCCGCCACCGGATTGCCGAAAATGTCGGTGCCATTCGCCACAATGCCGCCGGTCGGAGGCACGATCACGGCTGCGTCGGTACCAGAGCCAGCCACCCCCTTCAGCGTGACGGGCTGATTGATGAGGACCTGTTCGGCATAGGTGCCGGGACAAACGCTCACTGTTCCTCCCGAAGAGGTGTGCGCGAGGGCCAGTCCAATTGTTCCGTAGTGAAATCCGGGGCCGGGACAAGAACCCACGGTGGTGTTGGCGGCGAACAGGTTGAGGCTTGCGCTGGTTAAGAAAGCCAGCAGCACGGCGGGCAAGGCGTTCCTGTACAGATTCATAACTTCTCCATTTCCTTTTTTAGTTCATTCATCGGGGACAAAGGCCATAGGCATAGGTGCTTTTGCCATCGAACAGTTGGTTAAGTTTTCCCTGGGGACACTATCTGAAACGCTATTGAAGGGGCTCGCGATGGAAAGCTAACACGGGTTTTGATGGCGAGTCAACCGCTTGTACTCGCCGATCCGCAGCTTGGTCTGGCAAATGACCAAAACGAAACTCGAAGGCGGTTATTGTCTGGATTTTACTTCGTGAACCTTCGTACCCGTAGTCGTGAATGACTCGATTCTTGTCTCAAGAGGGCTTGAAGCTTTTCACTCCGGCTGCGAGCCTCCCGTTTTGATTAGTCTAGTTCGTGATCCCAGGGCCCGTAGCAGGCTGCGCCTGCGTCACACTCTTGGTCGGTTCGGCTTGCATCTGATTGCCGGGTTGCTTCGGCGCGTACTTCGAAGCGCACTTGGCTTGCAAGGCCTTGGCATGAAAAACTCCGTCGCGGCCGAAGCTGCCATCGGCCAGCGCCTGCGAGTCGTCCTTGAAAGTATCGGGGGGTGCTTCGGTGCCGGTGTAATCCACCGAGAGCAACTGATCCTGCTCCATCAACACAAACTGAACATGAGTTCCGGTGCGCTTGATCGACCCGGGCTGCACATTTCCCGCTACGCGCAGGCGCTTGGTGTAAGCGCCGTTACCCATCTTGTGCAGTTCGCTGATGGTGACGTAGTAGCTCTTGCTATCCTGCACTCCGGTGTAGGCAAGGTAGCCGAGTAGAAACAGAATTAAGATTGTTGCTCCACCGAACTTCAGATAGGTTTTGGCTTGGCTGGACATAAATCACCCACAGGAATCGTGCTCTTAAGACTCTAATCTTCCCGCAGTAGAGAATCAAGATTCCGAGCTCGCCCAAATTGTAGAGAAACACTTTGCTATTTCTTTGATTTCGCAGTATACCTTCGATCCTCGGTTCCCGGGCCCCGCAACTAGAACGCTGCAACAAGGAGTTCTCATGGCATCCCTGCCACCCATCACGAACTTCGTGGTCCTCATGCTGGAGAACCGTTCCTTCGATAACGTGCTGGGCAAGCTGTATCCCTACAGCTCAAGTTTTGAAGGCCTGACAGGAAACGAGTTCAATCTTGATTCCGCCGGCAACCGCTATACCATCGCGAACAACCCCTCCACGACGCTGATGCCTCCGGTGGATCCTGGCGAGACCTTCGAAGACATGAATTTGCAGATATGGGGAAACACCGGCGGAACCGGCTCGCAGTCTCTGAGCGGCTTCGTGCTGGATTACATGGCGACGCCGACGCAATATCCCGACATCCGGGCTTATTTCCCCTACAACGAACTGCCCCGAGTGGGTGCGCAGCCGCAGGACATCATGAATTACTTCATTACCGCCGGAGCATCTCCGCAGTTGCCCGTAACCTCCGCTTTGGCCCAGAACTTTGCGGTCAGCGATTCCTGGTTCGGTTCCTGTCCCACGCAAACCTATCCCAACCGCATGTTCCTCCATTCCGCCACCGCCGGCGGATACGTCGATGACGTTCAATATGGCCTGCACGGCACCGTCCCCAATTACCCCTCGACCTTTCAGTTGCTTGATCGCGGTGGAGCTCCGTCGCCCGCCAACTGGAAGATTTACTTCCACGACGCTCCCTTGGCCGCTCTTCTGAACGACTACGCATTAAAAGCAAACTCTGCCAACCCCGCACTGATCTGCAACTTCGACAACAATTCGATCGGCCCGCCCATCACTCCCACTTTTATTCAGGACGTCGCCAACGGCACGCTGCCCAGATATGCCTTCATCGAGCCACGTTACAAAAACTATCAAGCTCTGAATCTCGTCGAGAACGACAATCATCCTCCGACTGACATGATCTTCGGAGAAATTCTGCTGGCCAATGTCTACAATGCAATCCGCGCCAGCAGCTACTGGACCAATCGGCAGATCATGCTCATCGTCATTTACGATGAGCACGGTGGTTGCTACGATCACGTCGTGCCACCCGCCGCCACCGATCCTGGAGTCCCCGACCTGCCTCCTGTAGTGCCCATTCAGCCTCCGCCTTATAAGCCGTTTCCCTCTCAGCTCTTCGGGCCGCGCGTGCCCGCGTTGGTAATTTCTCCGTGGGCGGTTCCGTCGCAGCAATCGCAGAGTGCCTTCCGCCCGCCAAACTTCACTCCCAATCAGCCCAGCTCAGGTATGCCTTTCGACCACACCTCGGTGATTGCAACCCTGAATTTGTACTTCAACCTAGGCTCACCGCTCACCAAACGCGACGCGGCCGCGCCGCCCCTGGGACTGAACGTGTCCAACTTGTACGGCGACGGCTCCAATGCTGGCCCCGCCTCCGTACCCGTACCAACCGCACCCGCGGCGCTGGTTCAGAAGCAATTAGCACAGCCTGCCACAGGTTTGGCCGACCCGCCCCTGGCCAAGCATTGGCCGCGAGGGTGAGGATCGGAACACATAGTTCGATGAGAAAGGGCCCGTCGCTCAAGAACTGTGAAACTCAATGCGGGTCGGATAAGTCCCCGGGCCACGGTTGTGCACCGTGCAGCACGCGAAGAATCCGAATAGTTTTGCCTGATATGCGATAGGCCGCGATGTAGGGTGTGCGTAAATTACCAATTCCCGCGTTCCCGCCACACGGCCAGGGCGCCCGCTCTCCGGGAACTGAGCCAAGGTCTCGACCTGCAATCGGATTCGCTCGTCCACGGCGATTGCGGCTCTTGGACTGTCGGACTCGATGTAATCGAAGATTGCATCGCGATCGCTTTGGGCGAAACTCGACCACTCCAGCCGCATTTTGCGCATTGATGACTATCGCGCTTTGCGCTGGGCGGCTCGTCGTCTGCGGGAGAAGTGAGCCTCGACTTTCTTGTGGGCGACGGCGGGGCGGCGATCGTTCAGGGCTTGCTGAACCTTGGCACGGAACCAGGCATCGTGCACGTCGGCATCGGCGGTGAGGGTGAAGGGAAGCGCGCCTTCGTTGGCGGTTCGAGTTAGCAGAATGCGCACCGCTTCAGAGACAGTGATTCCCAACTCTTCAAGTACCGCCGCCGCGCGGTCTTTCACGACAGGATCGATGCGGGTTTGGACTAGGGCGTTTGCGGGCACGGAAAAAGCTCCTCCAGTCATTGTACTTCAAATGAATGACATCTCTCCAATTCGCGATCAGTCTGTGCAAAAACGGTGAGCCAGATCCACTTTCTATATATAGTTAGAAGGGCCTTCAGCAGCGGGAACAGCCAACGCGACCGCCCCTCGAATGTCACGGTTGTACAATATCGGAATACTTCGTCAGTGCGCCCAGCGGGCTAACGCCCTTCTATCGTTGGGATTCTTTCTCTCCTTTCATCCTTGTTCGGCACAAACACGGTACGTAGTTTGCGAGGATGGATCTGGCAGGTTCGAAACAAAGTTCGCGAGTGGCGTAAACGTGACTGTGGGTGCCGCAAAGAGCGGCGCATTGGCGAAGCGATTCTGCAGTGGAAACATCGCCTGGAATGGTGGGACCTTGCCAGTTGCAGCAGAAGCCTCACAAGTTGACATCGATGTGCTGGGCGCAGATTTGGGTTTGGGAACGCCCGTGGTTGCCTTCCAGGTAAAGAAGTCCGCAGCCGGCTGGGACATGACATACCTCATCTATTCCCTGAAACAGTCTCCAAAATTGCTGCGCACAATCACGGGCGGTGACTTCTTCAGCGCCGCGGATACCGACTTAAATGGCAAGACTGAAATATGGACCGGTGATGTCAGCGCCATAAATGGCTTCGAAGGTTTCCTCCCGGGCGAATTCGAGTTTGCTCCGACCATCGTGCTCCGGTTCGAGCGTAGCCGGCTCATCGATGTAAGTGCCGAGTTCCAATCTCACTTCGACGAGCAGATCGCCGCGGTGCGAACGGAGCTCAGCGCTCAAGATTTAAAGGACTTTCAAAGCTCTAATGGCAGGCTAGCGCTCGCTTCGTCTTTGGCCCCGGATCGAGTACACGCCCTACGGGTCACAAAAATAAAAGTCCTGGAAATTGTGTGGTCTTATCTCTACAGCGGTCGCGAGCAAGAAGCCTGGCACGCCCTCGCCGACATGTGGCCCGCGGAAGATTTCGATCGAATTCGCGCAGCCATCTTGAATGCCCGTGCTCGCGGCATCCGCTCTCAGGTCGACTCTGTTTCAGCGGCGAGGGTCCCGGACCCATTTCAAGAAACGCGCATACATCTTTGACGCCGTAACGGACCGGCCCCAAGGAAGCGAAGGCCACTTCCCTTTCGTCGATACGCGCCCTGAAGCTATTTTGCTTCGGCGTCCGCCTCCCGTCGGCATTCCGCCGCCGTTAGCACGATCGGAGCAGATGATCGAGCTGGTGATCGATGCAACGGGAAAGGTTTGGTCTGCCGAACCCATAGGGAGCACGGATAAAGATCTGGCCTATGCGGCCAAAGGATGGAAGTTCATTCCCGCATTTGTAAGTGGTCGCGCAGTCGCCAGCCGCCTCCGCATGAGTGTGTCGCCCGACCGGTAATGGCTCGAAGGGAGGGCACTCAAACCCGACCGCCTTGACGCGCGTTGTCATCCTGAGGAAGCGGAGTCGTGCGCAAACGCGAGCGATTCCCGACGAAGGAGCTGTGCGAGGGGAACTCGCGCGGACGCCTTTTGCAAAGTATCGGGCGGCCGGGACGTGTTGGTCTACCCCCTCAAACCGGAGGAGGTGGCAGAAACTGGGTAAGAAAAGGGTGCCCCACCTCGTGTCGTGTCAGGGTGCGGCTGGGCCAGCCCCCGGCGATTTGAAGGAGGACTAGCGTAAGCCAAAATTGAAAGATGGCGGGGCGTCAATTGAGCGATTGACGACAAATGCCTATGAAGACGCCCTCGAGCAGCCCTGAAACGGTTCTTCGAGCAGCAACTGCAACGATTCTCGCGGCCGGGTAGAGAGAGCTACGTGCATGAGCTCTTGCATTCGACGAATGGCATTAGTGCCGATGTCCCCGGGGGCGTCAAGTGCCGGGAGCTCGTTCAGATTGCCGACCGCCTCTGGCTATGCCGCATGCCAGACAAATTGCCGAAGAACGTCGTCTACAAAGCCTGCGAACCGGCCCGGCGAAACTTACGAAGCGGCGCATCGTCAGAGGAATACGGGCAGACTCTACACGATATTGCGCTCCGATTACGAAATGGGGCCTCCAGAAATAGGGACGGTCACCAGCTGGGACGGATACAGGTACATCTCGAAATTCGTTACATATAACTCAGCTAGTGCATCCGACCTCGATTGGCTTCGGCAGCACCGCGGTGCTGATATTCCGGCGGGAATGGAGAGTTCAAGCGAGCGAGGCCGGGCCCGTGCCGCGGCATCAGGCGGAGGAATATGACGTTCACACTTCCGGACATGCGTAATTGGCTGATCGTCAAATCTGAATGCGAAGACGATTAAGAGTCGTGTTTGAAAACGCGGACATCGACAAATTGCCGGACCGAGTTGCGGCCGCGCACACTGGAGCGTGCAACATGCCGCGTACCAGTACTTCAGAATTCCGAAGTCAAAACTTTACTTGTTGCATCAGGTATGGATTCGCTCGTCCATGTCAGGATTCCCGGTGACCGAACAAGCACGGGAACACAATTCATAAGTCGGACGGCGCAGCTGGCCAATGAGCTTGACATTGCTTTCACCCGAGCGGATGCGCGCGCGGTTTGGGAGCATCGATCCAACATCTCGCATGGGCGCGATCCTTGGGCGTCGCTCAAAGTCCCGGGTGGGGGGATGCAGCAGCCTCTCGTACTGAAGAAAGACGATGAGGTAGTGAGGCGGTATCTGGCGACCGAGCAGATATTGAGGTCCGCCATCTTGAAATGCCTCACAGATCCGGCATTCGCCGCGAAATTCGAATCCGATTCGTCGGTCAAGAAAGCGTATCCCGTCGCCGTCCCCAAATCCGGGAAGGCGGCCTAACCAAGACGGGTAAGCCATGAGCCTTGACTCCAGGCTCATGTTCAAGGGACATGCTACCCAGACGGATCCTTTTGCGTTCCCCGCGAAGGTGTGGGACCGCGACCACGGAACAACCCCGGCTCAAGAATTTTCCGCAGCCTAAGTGTGACATCCGACCTTGCGCCAATGATCGAAGGTGCGTAATCATGGTCGAGGCAGTGACGGTCCAAAGAGATCGAATCCAGCCGACCTAAGTCGTTTGTTTTCTAAATTTTTGTATCTAAGTTCTTTGAAAATCATATTTTGCAAAATCCGCCTCGCGAAACCCGCGCCAGGAAGGCCTTTCGGCGGCATCAGCACAAAAAAATTTCACGCGAGATCCGCCCCAGAGACCAAAACGCTCTCATCGCAAGATCCTCACCAAACTTTATTTTCGTCGAGAAATCCACAACTTAGGGTGGTCTTGAGAAGGAGAACCCGAAGCCTGAGAGCTGAAAGCCAGCAGCCAACGCCCTCCGCTAGAATGAAAGTATGATCCATCCCTGGCATGACGTAACTCCCGGCGACAAGCTGCCGCAGGAATTTGACTGCGTCATTGAGATTCCATTCGGATCGAGCGTGAAGTATGAGCTAGACAAAGCCAGCGGCCTGATCAAACTGGATCGCGTGCTCTACTCGGCCGTGTACTATCCAGCGAACTATGGCTTCATCCCGCAGACGCTCGCCGAGGACGACGATCCGCTCGATGTCCTCGTGCTGTGCCAGGAAACGGTGGTTCCGCTGACGATTATTCATGCGCGCGCGATTGGGCTGATGACCATGATCGACGCGGGCAAGCCGGATCATAAAGTCATCGCAATCGCCACCGAAGATCCTGAGTTCAGCCCTTACCACGAGGCCGCGGAGATGCCACCGCACCGCCTGATTATGCTGCGGCGTTTTTTCCAGGATTACAAACAGCTCGAAGGCAAGGCCGTCGAGGTCGATGAGATACGCCCTGCGGGTGAAGCCTACCCCATCATCCTCGACGCGCTGCACCGCTACAGCGAACAACGGCGCAAAGGATTCAAGATTCCGGACAAACACTGACGCTCCCTACATCGCTTTGAAGACGAAACTGATCTCTTTCGTTTCGTTAGCCCCAATCGTAATTGTTTGCGTCGAGGTGCCCAGCTTTTCGTGCCACGCTTTAATCGTGTAGGTGCCCGGCTGCAGACTGCTCAAGTCGAATGCGCCATCCTTGCCAGTCACTGCGAAGAACGGATGCTTAAACACCGCGATGTAACCGTGCATCCACGGATGCAGGTTGCATTTGACCGGAATGGCGATCTCTTCGCGTGCAAACGATTCGTCCACGCTCGATCCCGGCGGCTCGGCCTTGTTCCATTCGCGATTGTTGGCAGGCGTGGGATGAATGTTGTGCGATGTGGGATCGTCATTCACCACATGCAGCGGCTGGTTGGCGCGTACCGCGAGCACATGCGGCATGTACATACAGCCCTTCTGCTCCACGACTACCGGCTGCGTGGGCGCATCAAAAGTCCGGTCGCCCAGGCCTTCCGACACAAAAACGATGACGTTCTGCAGATCGCCTTTCGAATCCGCCATGACCTCCTGAGCAAATACGGGAGACGCATGTTGCTTGGCGCAACTGGGATCGGCAGACATGCTGATGGGCGTGGTCTTGGGGACTATTCCTTCGAATCGCACGATGCCCTTCACGTGCGTAGCGCCGGTTGTCGTTGGAGACGGGGAAGGGCCGCCGGCCCTCACTTCGTTCACGCCGATCGCCAGCGCGAGCCAGAGCGATAGGGAGAGAGTAAATGCAAAGGCAATGTTTTTCGCGTTCATTATGAGTTCACCTCGATTCAGAATTCCCGGTTGCAAGAACTTGTGCGCCTCGGCTCAGGCGAAAGCTTTACTCGATCGACCGCAGTGGTTTGGTCTGCAGGCCGGCGAGAGACTCGGTGTATCCGCGCCGATATCCGGCCGTGAACATGGAACGATCCTTATCGGTGGACCAGCGCCCGACGGCAGGACGCTGCGACTGGCCCTGTTGGGCGGCGAGTCTGCCCAGATACATGCCGTCGCGGAAGGCCCCGTCAGCGGCCAATCCAGCTTCTGCGTTGGCCCCAGGGGTGGTTGCGCGTTGGTTATTCGAGAGCAGTTCCGTAGTTCCTACTCCCATGGCGATGGCCAGTATGCAGATAAACAATTTGCTCATTTTTCTCTCCTCTGACTTTTGCAGTCGCCGGATCTTAACGGACGAGGGTGTGCCTCGGCCTGACCGCTAAAATCTCGCGGTCGAATCGGTTATTTAATTCGCAGGGGACCTCGCTTGAGGTAAGTCGAGCTTAAGGGTCGAACGCGGAGGCGTTGTCACCAACACGTCAGCAAGAAGTCATTTCGACGTCATCTTCTTGTCATCATCTCGTCAGGGACTGGGAAATAACAAATTATATCTGCGGTAATAGAGACAGTAGTATGCATCCCCCCTTGTACTACGGTAACTTCCGGCTGCCTCTGGCAGCCCGGTAGAATTTGGCGAGTTTAAAAACCGCTGGTTGTGTTTTCACTATTCGAAAATTCATTCTGCCGAAAGGCCTTCGAGGAGATCATGAAGACTGCACGACATTGCGCCGCCATCGTATTTCTTGTCGCTCTCTGCACTGCTGTTACTTTTGCCGACGAGCCGGGAAGGCATCCGGCTTACTTGCACTCCCTGACCGACCTGCGCCACGCGCGCGCTCATCTCGAGAACCTGGCCCCGACTCATCACATGGATAAAGAAGAAGAGCATGCCATTGAAGAAATCGACAAAGCGATCGACGAAATCAAGCGCGCTGCGATTGATGACGGCAAGAACTTGAGCGAGCATCCTCCGGTCGATGCGCGCATGGACCGCGCCGGACGCTTTCATCGAGCCATGGAACTTTTGGATAAAGCTCACAACGATATCGCGCGGGAAGAGGATGACCCTTCTGTTCGCGGGCTGCGGAATCGAGCTCTGCATCACATCGACGAAGCCCACCGCATCGTCGATCACTTGATCGTGCAGGCTGCCAATTACTAGAAACTTCTTCTCAGGAAATGAACGCCCGGCAAAATGCCGGGCCTTTTTTATGAGTGCCTTTGAACGTTGAAAAGTAAAGCCCAGAGGCTTCCTGCCGATAAACCCAGTATGGACCTATCTTCGATCGCTCTACGGGGAGTCGAGCAAGCGCAGGTTCAACTCGACGCGGCCGCTACCAGCTTGGCAAGCGCAGGAGCGTCTCCGAACGGCGCCAACCTCGATACCGCCGATCTGGCCAGCGGGGTCGTCGCTCTGAACTCGGCGCAGGTTCTACTGCAGCTCAGCCTCAGCACTCTGAAAACCGCAGATCAAGTTCAGAAAACCGCGCTCAATCTGCTCGCCTGAGCCTCACCTGGATCTTTCTTAGAAATTTGCGGCATCGGTGACCCCGCCTATGAGATGAAGCGCGCGGCGACGACTTACTTCGGGGGCTCGGGTGGCGATCCGAGGGGCATCATCTTTTGGAAGCCCATCATCTTCTGCATTTCGTTCGGGTCATAGAAGAAAGGGTTGTAATCGCGGTCCGAGATTTTTTCGGGATCGGCCTGATCGGTCACGGGTCCGGGTCCCATGATGGCTGATCTTCTTTTCATTTCGGCCATGTAGTCTTTGTCGAGGAAGACCTCGGCCGGGTGTGGGTCTTTCAACAACAAATCCCTCGGGCCAAGATAGAGATAAGCGTCCGCCATTTTTGAGAACGGAACGCCGCCGGAGTCCACAGGAGTCTCGGTTCGCTTGCCATCCTTTCCGACCCGGAACATCACCAACATACCCCCAAGCGTGTGAGTCTTGTCCAGCAAAGCTGCCAGCCATGTGCCGGCCATGTTTTCGACCAGCGACGGGATCGGCCACGCAGCCATCCGCGATTCGAACTCGTCGTTGTACTTCTCCATGGGAGAGTAGCTGCCAAAGCCCGTGTGGTCGGCGATCACCAGGGTCACTCCCGGATAGTTCGTCTCATACATTTCCACCGCTGAATGCGACTTCGGTGCAGCCTGATTATGGTAAAGGTGCCCTGTGCCAAAGAGCATGAGCGCATTGCGGTGCTTTGAAAGCACTTCCTTCTCCATCACGGAAGCAATGGAGGTGTCGCGCTCCATGAATTGCCAGAGAGTTGCTGGCTCTGCGAGGTCGCGCTTCAAGGTTCCCCATGCCTCGGCCCGGGTTTTCACCTTGCTCCAGTCAATCGGAGGGTCGCCGGCCAGCATGCGAAACTTCTTCGCCGGCGGAAGTCTCTGATTGATTCTTCGGACCAACGGAAAAAGTTCCTCATAAAACGCCGACACACTGCACATGGGCTGCGTCGTGTTGCGCCAGACCTGCCGTGCCTGGTCCAGCGAGACATCGTCGCCTGCAATGAAGCGGTCGAGGATAGGCTGGTACAACGAATTGCCACATTCCACGACAATATCGTTGATCTTGCCCGGAAGCTCAGGGTTTCGGATGAGCCTGAGAATGAAATCGTCGAGGTCTTTATTGCCATGCGCCGCGCCCATTCCGACCACTTCGTATTTGTCAAAGGCAGCGAGAATCGACTTTGCGGCATCCTGTGGCTTGGGATTGCTTCCAGTGAGAGTCAGACGCGGGGCCTCGACCATTTCCTGTCCGGCTCTCGGTCCTGGGATGGCTTCCAGCGCTGAGGCAGACTCGCAGTAGAGTAACGCGACGATCAAAACCGTCAGAAAACGAGGCGAACGCCGGAGCCACTTCAAGGCCGGTTTTCTCCTAGAGAGACAAGAGAAGGCACCTTTCTGGATACCGCGACTACCAGACATGACACGCGTTCTCCGCGACCATGGGCTGGCCGGCTTTGCATCCCCAGGCTTTCTGAAACTCCGGCATATTCTGCACTGTGCCATCCACGCGATATTTGCCCGGCGAGTGAGGATTGGTGAGTACGCTGTTGCGCAGCGACTCGGGGCGCCGCTTCTCGCACCATACGCGCGCGAACCCAAGAAAGAAGCGCTGCTCGGGCGTGTAGCCGTCGATCTTCTGCGCTTCCTTTCCGGTCTTGTCGTCGGCGATCATTCGTTCGAGCGCCGCTAAAGCGATTCGAGCGCCGCCGTTGTCAGCCGTGTTCTCACCCAGGGTGAGGCGGCCGTTAAGCTTCTGATCGTCGACGGCCACGAAGTTGGAATACTCGTTGGCAACACAACTCACGCGCTTCTCGAACTCTTTGCCATCGTCAGCGGTCCACCAATCGCGGAAGTTGCCTTGAGGATCGAACTTGCGTCCTTGATCGTCGAAGCCGTGAGTGAGTTCATGCCCAATGACCAGACCGATGCCGCCAAAGTTGATGGCATCGTCCATGCTCTTGTCGAAGAACGGAGGCTGCAGAATGCCCGCTGGAAAAACGATCTCGTTGAAGTTGCCGCTGTAGTAGGCGTTTACCGTGGGAGGAGTCATGCGCCATTCTTTTCGGTCAAGCGGCTTATCGATCTTGGCGATCTGACGCTTCGACTCGAATTGGTTGGCGCGAAAGATATTGCCGAGCAAGTCGTCCGATTTGATGACCACCGCACTGTAATCGCGGAACAACTCTGGATGGCCGATCTTATTACGAATGGCCTCCAGCTTCACCTTGGCCTGCTGCTTGGTCTCGTCGCTCATCCAGGGAAGATTGTGAATGTCTTCGCCCAACGACTTCTCGAGAGCGTCCACCATCTTGAACATGCGCTGTCTGGCTTCCGGCGGGAAGGTCGCTTCTACATACCGCTGCCCCAGGGCCTCACCTAGCTCGTTATCTGTAAGCTCGACACAACGCTTCCAGCGGGCCTGAATTTCTTCCTGCCCTGAGAGCTTCTGGCGAAGCTTGAAGTTGGCTTCTACGAAGGGTTGTGAAAGCCACGGAGCCGCAGTATTTAAAACGTGCCAACTCACGTAGGTTTTCAAAGCCTCCAGCGGTTCGGTTTCGAGAACGCCGTTGACCTGTTTGAAAAAATCAGGATTCGTTACGTTGAGTTCGGTGAAGTTAGAGGCGCCCATGGCGACGAAGTATTGGTTCAGGTAGAAGTCGGGCCCGAGTGCACTGGCTTCGGCGCGCGTCATCTTATGATCGCGGTTTTTCGGGTCGCGGCGCTTGGTGCGGTCCATGGAGTCCGCCGCCAGCAGGGTTTCGATGGCCAGAACAGTTTCCGCTGAATGGGCCGCCTGCTGCGGGGGCTGGCCCGCCAATGTGAAGAGTTGCGTAGCGTAATCGACCAGGAATTGCCGCTTCTCGACTTTGTCGGCATCATCCTTGAGGTAGTATTCGCGATCGGGTAACGTCAGGCCGCCCTGATCGATGTAGGCGATGACTTGATCGGCTTTGTGCAAATCGGACTGAGCATAGAAACGGAATAGCGGGTTGGGACCGATCAGGTGCAAGTGCGCGATCTCGGCGATCAGCGCTTCCTTATCTTTGACCGCTGCGATGCGATCAAGCTCCAGTTGGAGGGGGCGAATACCTTTTGCGTCGACGGCTTTTTCGTCCATGCAGGAGCCGTAGAGGTCGCCGATTTTCTGATCGACGGCATTGCGGCTCGCCCCGCCCGCCTTCGCCTTCTCGAGAATGCTGTGCTCGACGTCGAGATTGCGCTCCTCAAGCTCCGTAAAACTTCCCCAATCCGACTGGTCGCGCGGAATCTCTGAGTTCTTGAGCCAATTGCCGCAAGCGTATTGATAGAAGTCCACGCAGGGGTCAAGCGTGGCGTCGATGTTATCGATGCTGAATCCGGCTGCAGGCTTGGGTGTAGAAGGTGGCTGAGCAAACGTCAAACTCACGGCGGCGATTAAAACGAAGGACACAAAGACGTACCGCAAAACACAGCGCATAGACGCGATCTCCTGAACCCAACGTTTCGATGGCGCGGACTCCCGGCATTCTAAGCCCTCCGCACTTCCACGAACAAGCGCGCCTTAGTCGGGGGGAAAGTTGGAGAAAAATGAGAGATTAATTAGTAGAAGCGTTTGCACTCGACGCTGCATCGAAGCGCTCCCATCCGAGAAAATCGCTTCTATCTCATTGAAAAGCTGTCGTCCGCAATTGGCGCGAGGTTTGCTCCAGCAGGCATAGATTCCATCACGAGCCCCCAACCAGATCGGCAGAACTCCTCCACCTGCCCCGCAGACCTCGCGACGACTATCTGAAGGAGATTTTCAATTGCCGAGTATGCGCTTGCTCGTTCTCACATTCCTCATGGCGGTCAATCCTGGGATTCGCGCCGTGGCCCAAAATCACCTGCCCGAATTGCCCGGCGAAGTGCGCGAGGGGATTTCCTCTTCAGGAGTCTCATCACCAGCCGCGTTCACGCCTGCAGTTTCGAAGCCCGCGACTCTGCCTGAGGCGCCGACGCCGCAACGGGTCATCGATAAGAAATTCGTGGCCATCATGGGCGCGCTGGGAGGCTCCGAAGCTGTGCGTTTCACTTCCCGCAAGCTGGTATTAGATAACGAGTTCGCCGCGGGAGCTCCTTGGGTGACGCACGTCACCCCCAACCGGCATCTTGTGGCGCAATACGCGGGCGTGTACGCGTCGGAATTGCTTGTTGCCTACGAACTCAAAAAGCCACACTCCTGGCTTCGGGGAGATAATGTCATACGAAAATTGTGGTGGGTGTATCCCTCGGCAATGACAGCGATTCACATTAAGAACGGGATCGGCAACATTCGCGCGCAGGGACCCGGCGGCTGCACTTCGATGAAATGCGAGATGCTTTTGGAACAGCAGATGCAATAGTGCGATTGCAGCTGCGTTGTCGTGAAGATGCGCGGTCGTAAAGATGGCGGCGCATCTTTCTCAATCTTCGCTCCGCATACCATTCTTCCTGTGGGTCCTTTATAATCTGTGCCAATAGAATCCCTCAGGAAAGCTGGCTCTGCGAATGACCTCGACCAATGGCAACTCCGGTAATGGCAACAACGATTACAGCGTCCCCAAGCCACGTGCGGAATGGCTGGCCCTGCGCAAGCGCGAAAATACTGACGGCAACTTTTCGCAGATGCACTATGCCCGCCAGGGAGTGATCACCGAAGAGATGGGCTACGTGGCCCACCGCGAAAAGATTGCAGCTGAACTAGTGCGCGACGAAGTGGCGCGCGGTCGCATGATTATTCCCGCGAATATCAATCATCCGGAACTGGAGCCGATGGCGATCGGCGTCGCCTCGCTGTGCAAGATCAACGCCAACATCGGCAATTCAGCCGTGACTTCGGAAATTAAAGAAGAGTTGAAGAAACTGCACACCGCTGTGCACTACGGCGCCGACACGGTGATGGATCTCTCCACCGGCGGCAACATTCACGAAATTCGCGATGCGATTCTGCGCCACTCTCCTGTGCCGATCGGCACGGTGCCAATTTACGAAGCCATCGCGCGAGTAAAGCGCGTGGAAGACCTGAACGCCAGCGTCATGC
The DNA here is from genome assembly GCA_963789875.1 of uncultured Acidobacteriaceae bacterium. GTDB lineage: Bacteria > Acidobacteriota > Terriglobia > Terriglobales > Acidobacteriaceae > Sulfotelmatobacter. The sequence goes on from CAWBMI010000007.1 coordinate 257,338, forward strand.
TCGAAGTGATCGAAGAGCAGGCCGCGCAGGGCGTAGATTACATGACGATTCACGCCGGCGTGCTGATCCAGTATCTGCCGATGATTTCGAAGCGCATTACCGGCATCGTAAGCCGCGGCGGCGCAATCCTGGCGCAGTGGATGGCCTATAACCACAAACAGAATTTCCTCTACGAATGCTTCGACGATATCTGCAAGATTTTCAAGAAATATGACATCAGCTTTTCGCTCGGTGATGGTCTGCGTCCCGGTTGTGTCGCCGATGCCAGCGATGAAGCCCAATTCTCCGAACTGAAAACTCTCGGCGAGCTCACGAAGATGGCTTGGCAGCACGACGTGCAGGTGATGATCGAAGGCCCCGGCCACGTCTCCATGGACAAGATCAAGGAGCAGGTCGAGAAGGAAGTTGAGCTTTGCTATGAGGCTCCGTTCTACACGCTGGGGCCGCTGGTCACCGATATTGCTCCCGGCTACGACCACATTACTTCGGCCATCGGCGCGGCCATGATTGGATGGTATGGGGCGGCCATGCTCTGCTACGTCACGCCGAAAGAGCACCTTGGCTTGCCGAACGAAAAAGACGTGAAGGACGGAATCATCGCCTACAAGATTTCCGCTCACGCCGCCGACATCGCCCGCGGACGCCCCGGCGCCCGCGACCGCGACGACGCCCTCAGCTACGCCCGCTACAAATTCGACTGGGAGAAGCAGTTCGCGCTGTCGCTCGACCCCGAGACCGCTCGCTCCATGCACGACGAAACCCTGCCCGACGACTTCTACAAAGAGGCGGCCTTCTGCTCCATGTGCGGCCCGAAATTCTGCTCGATGAATTATTCGTCGAAGGTGGACGAGTACAACAGGCAGGTACACGGGATCGAGAAGAAAGATTATTCGGAGCTGGTGGAGCGGCTGGTAACGCTGAAGTAGCAATCACGACGAATCATGTAGCCCCGGACGCATTCGTCCGGGCCAAACATCACGAATTGAAAGCTAGCGAAAAGCGAGGTCTATGGATCACCACGAGGCAGTCCGGAAATTTGAACATTTGATGTTGAAAGAGTCCGATCACGCTCGCGAAGTCGCGACGGAACTGGAGGCCTTGGTGCCGATCCTGACGACTGAGAACTCTCGACAGCTTGCGCAGGTGCAAATAAAGGCAAGCCACAAGCTATCCAAAGAATTTCGCGAATTGTCGGAGAAGGTCAAAGAGAAATAGTACTGGATGACCCGAAATTCTGCTTGGGATCGAGAAGAAGGATTATTCGGAGTTGGTGGAAAGGCGATTAAGTAGGTTTTGCTTACTCACTTCTGAGTTTGTCTCGCAAGTGCGTCAATTGGGACGGACACAAGGAACTCCGCGAATATTTCTCCCTTCTTGAGACCCTCCATTTTGCTCATCGTTGGAGGACCGGGTTGAATCCTGCCGTCCGACAATACTTTGAAGGGCTGCTGGGTATAGAAGTCCTTGCCCTGATAAGAGCCTTTACCAAATAAGACATAGGCCAATGCGCCATCTATGTTCTTCTGCTCGTAGGCCAACGGAGTGGTGTCGAGACTTTGACTTACCTCTTCCATTCGATCGGTGACCTGAACTTCCCAAACAGAATACGTTTCACTATTTTCTTTGAATAAAAGAGGCTGGCCTGCGGCGCAAAACTCTAAGCGGTACTTGAGATCGTAGAACTTATCGTCCACGCGATGACTCTGCACATCCCTCGCCAACCCCCTCCTCAAAGCAAAGGATGCTAGGTCTTCCAAGGAGACTTTATTGCCGCCTTCGGGAAACTCAAACATTTTCTCCTCAACGGTCCCTGCCCTTGGTGGCATTTTTTCATGGTAGGCTACCTTCGCATCCCGATAATGCAGAATTTGCATATGCGAAGTAACTCCAGTAGTTGCGAGGAAGGGCGGTCGTTGATCCTGTTCACAGAGCGTCATCAGGCTTATTACGTCCCCCTTACTCTTCGCAGAGATTTCCACATCTTTCGTATAGCCTTCGCAGGACACGCAGATTAGACGCTGTGCGCCGAGACTCTCGCGTTTAGTACACCATGCCTCAAAGTCTTGGAGCCCTACTTTGTCGTTGCGATCCTGGACCTCCACAATAGCCGCGAGCGTTCGCCTCGGATGCACCCCGTACCAAACTACCGCATCGCACTGCCGAGGAAGGCCACTCACTAGCTCATGCAAAATCTGGTCGTACACTACGGTTGAACCCAGGGCCAACATTCGTTCGAGCACGGCCACACTTCGTTCTATGAATTCCCACCTTGCTTCGCCTTTGGACGGGATTCGTAGTGCCTCGCTCATATTTGGATGTTACTGCGACTATGAAATAGTGTTCAAGTCGTGGAAATCCCATCCTTTTGGGCAGCGGACGGGCCCTCCGCATCTCGCTTCCTTTGTGATAAGTGGAATCGCCTCTTTGTCAAAAGTACCGAGAACCGAGACCGTGATAGGAGTATCCTAGGGCATGGCCGTGAACTGGATCGAACTCGCGCAGAAGATGGCCGAAACCGCCCGCGCACGGGTGGCCGCAGATCGAAAACGGCTGCAGGAAATTCTTGCAGAGCGGCAACGGAAGCACGATCCTGCACAGTCTTCTTCGCGCTGGCAGTGACTCAACCCAGACTTACTCTTGTGGCTGGAGCAAACGGTTCCGGCAAGACGACTCTGACTTCAGACGAAAGATTCTTTCGAGAGATACCGCTTCTTGATCCTGACAGCATCGCTAGAACGCTGCGATCCAGAATGCCATCTACCTTCCCGATTGCAGCGGCACGGCGCGTCCTAAAATCCGCAAAGGAACACATCAGCCGACGCGAGAGCTTCGCCGTGGAGACGACTCTGGCTGGAAAACATTACTTGCAGATGATGGTTGATGCGCGAATCCGTGGTTTCGAGGTCTTGCTCGTCTACATCGGGACGGAGAATGTTGAGATCAACCTGGCTCGAATCAGAAATCGAGTTCTCGCGGGTGGCCATGATGTCCCGGAGAGCGATGTCCGCCGGCGCTACAGGCGAAGCTTCGGGAATCTTCCGACAGCCATACAACGCGCCGACCACACTATCCTGTTCGATAACTCAGCCGAGGAGGGTTACCGGCTCGTTGCTGTTCTTGGGCCGTCTGCAAGTCAGTGGTTCGGGCCTGTTCCAAGATGGGCAAAGGCAAGTCAGAGCCATGCGGATATGGTGCGCAAGTGGGAGGCATGAGGGAGTTGCGCCGCTTCAAATCGCAATTCGTCTTCGGCAGTCGAGGCGGGGGCGCCCGTGCCACACGATCAACTTAGCTCTTGAAATCGGCAATGCCATCCCACACCAATTGAACGGCGATGGCAAGAATCAGAAAGCCGAAGATTTTATTGATGGCTCCGACGGCGCTAGGCCCAAGCCTACGCACGAGCGGACCGCCCAGCCAAAAGAAAAGCAACACGGAGAGTGCCACTCCCGCAATCCCTATGACCATTCCGAGATATGAAGCTGCACTATCTACGTGTGCTGCGAGCGCCATCACAACTCCGATCGCTCCAGGGCCGGACATCAGCGGCATCGCGAGTGGGGTCAGGGAAATGTCTTCCTTATCCTCGGCTTCGTGACTTTCTTCTGGCGTGATGCGCGCGTGAGAAGTAACCATGGCCCAGGCGGTGTTAGCTACGATCAAGCCCCCAGCAATTTTGAGTACAGGCAACGAGATGCCAAAGAAACTCAGCACGAAGCGGCCAAAGAATAGAAACGTTACCAGAATAACAAAGACCCAAATGCCTGTCTTGACGGCGGTCCACCGGCGGTCCTTGGCCGTCCAGGAAGAAGTCATCGTGAAAAAAATCGGGATACCGCCGAATGGGTCGACAATTGGAAACAGCGCCAGAAACGTGGCCGCGGCCGAGTGCGGCAGCGTGCGCAGGAATTGTCCGAGAGCGTGGGTGGCGTTCATAAGTTAGTGGAATTTGAACGGATTGATAACTTCTACTCCGAGGTGTTTGAAATCTTTTTCATTTCGCGTCGCCACGGTTAGCCCGTGAATTCGCGCGGTGGCAGCGATCATAGCATCGTCTCGCAGAGCATCCTGCTTCCCGGCCATCAGCCGCGACCATTCTTTGAAACAAGCCGCGTCCATCGGCACAAAAGCAAAGGACATCTCGACCGAGGTCCACCAAGACTCAATCTCGCGAGCCTTTTCGGGGTTTTGGAGACGCGTCAACTCAACGCCGGTTTGCAACTCCCCCATCGTTGCCGCTGAAACTAGAATCTGCTCGACGCGCAAGGTCTCGAGCCACGCGACAACCGCCCCGTGAGGCACTCTCTTGCGTAGTTCGGAAACGACGTTGGTATCGAGCAGGTAACGAGTCACCGGAAGCCCGGGCTAATGAAGTCGATAGGCGGGCGCCGCTTCCACTTGCGTCGCTTCGGAACAGGAAGGTCAAAGCGAGGACCGGGACCAAGGAGCAATTCCTTAATATTCGGATGCCTCGACTGCTGAATTCGCCTCCACTCGTCAATCGGCACCAGAACCGCCGCCTCGACCCCTCGCCGCGTCACGACTTGCGGCCCCTTAGTTAGTGCGGCGTCAAGAAACTCGCTGAACCGCGCCTTAGCGTCCTGCAGCTGCCAGGAACTCATGTTCACCTCTGCTCTACTATAAGACTAGTCAGATGACTAGTCAATCTAGTGATAACCTTCCAGAGTCTTGGCCGCGCGGTCGAGCGTGGCCGCCAGAACCGCCAATTGCTGGCGCGCCCGTTCTGCGTCCCCTTTATCGAGAGCTTCATTCACTCCCGGAATTACTACCGCGGCATAACCCGTGTATTCCCCCGGGGCGTAGATGGCATGGCGGAACCAAGGGCGATGCGGCAATCCCTCGGGGACTAATAGAGAGCGCTCGGCGGCGCGCAGCACCTGGTTCATCCGCATCGGATCGCGTGGAGGATTTTTCTGCTTCGACAAAATCTTTGCCCCCGCTTCCCGAAAATGTTTTGCGGCAGCGGTTACCGCACCGAAGTCGAGAGCGTGGTCTCCGAACTTGTTCTCCGCTCGTTTTTGGGCCGCCTGGAGGTAATCGGCAACTTCTTTGCCGTATTCCTCGTAGTCATAAGGTAGAACGTCGGCATCGGCCATGCGCAATAATTCCAAGCCAAAAATCCGAGCCATCTCCTGCTCGTAGACAAAATCCGGATCGCCAAATTTCTTGAACCAGGCAAAATTGTCGAACGCCGAGTGATAGACACCGTAGGGCCCGCTGGAGGTGACATCGGTCGAAGGCACGCCCAGATGTTGCTGAAAGGAGCTGTAATCGGAACCGCTGCCCAAGTCGCCGACCAGCACATCGCTCTGCGCCGACGCGGCCGGCGTGCGGCGGGAATCGCCAATGGCTTCGGTAGGAGACTGCGTTGACGCAGCGCCCGGCTGATCGGCCTTTTGCCACGTTTCGTAAACTGTGCCGCCCTTCGGACTGGGCACGGCCTTGGCAATGTCGCGCAAGAACTGCTTCAAGCTGGGCACGGCCGATGCCCCAAATTTCGGGCCTGAGACCGCGACATCCATATTGAAATATGCGGGGGCATTGACTAACTCGGACTCATGCTGCTCGGCCCACTCGGTGGAACCCATGAGGCCTTCTTCTTCGCCATCCCAACTGCAGAAAATCATGGTGCGCTTCGGCTTCCATCCCGACTTCAGTAGTTCACCAACACCGTGAACGCTTTCGAGCATGGCAGCGGTACCGCTGTTAGGATCGACCGCGCCATACACCCAGGCGTCGCGATGATTGCCCGCGACCACCCATTCGCCAGGCAACTCACTGCCGCGCACACGACCGATCACGTCCCAGAGCGTGCGGAATTGATAATCTTGCTTAAGATGCATCTTCACCCGTACCGGACCCGGACCAACGTGATACGTGAAGGGTAATGAACCTTGCCATTCGCGGGGAGAGTCTGGCCCAGCGAGGTTTTTTAGAATCGGCCAGGCATCGTGATACGAGAGCGGCGTGACGGGGATCTTCGGCATTTGCGCCGAGCGCTCCGCCGAAATGCGCTTGGTTTCCGGCAAAGAAGGCAACGAGGCAATTCCTGGCGTAGTAGGATCGCCGGGAAACTCAAACATATAGCCAACCGAGCCACGCTGCACACCAGTGTCTGGGCGCCAAGGGCCGGCAGGATATTTATCGCCGCGCCGCCAGCCATCGTCGAAGGGATCGGAGTAAATAATTACTCCCGCAGCGCCATGTTCCTGGGCAACGAACTCCTTGACGCCCCGGAAATTCTGGCCGTAGCGCACCAGCACGATCTTGCCATGTACATCGACTTTCAATTTCTCGAGCTTTTCGAAATCATCGGGCGTGCCGTAGTTGGCGTAGATGACGTCGGCCTCGACATCTCCCGAGGGAGACATGCCATTGAAAGGCATGACGACGCGGGGATCTTCGTCATAAGGATCGCCATCGACGTGCTCGCGCGTGGGACCGTGCATTTCGACTCCTGCAGGAGCGGTAATGTCGACGCTGATTTCCACGGGATAGTTGAACCACGCTTTGTACTCGACGATCTCGGTGTCGAGTCCCGCGCCGTGAAATTTCTGCGCGACGTAGTCGGCGGTGGCTTTGTCCTCTGACGTGCCCGCCATGTGCGGGGCCTGGGTTAGCGTGCGCAAGTGGGCTTCCGCGAGTTTGGGGTCGGGCACGGCCAGGAAGCGGGCCTCAGCGGAATTCTGGGCAGTGGAGTCTCGAAAGCCGAAGATGCGAACCGCGGGAGTAGGAGTCTCAGGCGCGCCTCCGCTGACTGTCGTGGGGAAGCTTGAACACAACACAATGGCGGCAAGGAGTGAAGCAGACAATGGTCTCATGAGCTCTCGTGGTGAAAGTTAGTAAGGTAGCACAGCGGCGGACTGTCCGGTTGCGGCCGGCTGGAGGATTGGCCTACGCCAGTAATCTCAAGAGTCAGCCGGTCGGGAGTCAGGGGCCACGCGATGGGTTTGACCGGTCGAGATCTGCTCCCCTATAATAGGGAATTCGGTACGCGCCGAATATCTTGCTGGACACACAAAGGTACCCGAACAGACATGGCAGATCATTTTTCGGCGCTTAAACGCGCCCGTCAGACCACGAAGCGCACCGCCACCAATCGCGCCAACACCTCCCGCCTGCGCACCGCGCTGCGCACCCTGCGCGAGACCATTGAAAAGGGCGACAAAACAACCGCCGAAAAAACTTATCGCGAAACAGTCTCCGCACTGGACAAAGCCATTCAGAAGGGCACGCTGCACGGGAATACCGCGGCGCGCTATAAGTCGCGGCTGGGCAAGCGCGTTACCGCGATGAAGTAGGTCTGTCTGCCCGAACCGCGTCAGATAAAGTAGGCTTGTCATTCCGAACCGCGAAGCGGTGAGGAATCTGCTTTTTGCTTCGATCGGCAGGCCCGCCTCAGGTCTGCCGTTGCATTTTGCGGCCTGAAAGTTCTGCATGACATCGTTGCCCTCTGGTGTCACAATTGGGTTGGGCGGAAAAAGATGAGTTCTCATACTAGCGGGGCCAATACTGAAGCTGCGATTCTTGCCCGTCTGATCGAAATCGGGCAGGAGGAGTTGCCCCGCGGCGCAGCCGAATACTTGCTATCGATTCGCTTTAGTGAGCACGACACTGCGCGCATGAATAAGCTATCGGCACTGGCTCGAGAGGGCAAGCTATCCAACGAAGAGCAGGCCGAGCTTGACAGCTATATCCACGTCGGAAACCTTCTGGCTGTGATGCAGTCCAAAGGGCGCCGCGCCCTGAAGCGTCCGGCGCAGTAGCCGGAGACAATTAAGCGCAGATCTCATCCGGCAAGTTTGGCAAAGGGCTCACGGGCGTTGCGAATATTGCCGATTGCCGTCAGCGTTGCATCCCGCGCCATTCCAGATAGATCACATTATCGCGGTGCAGCACGGTGGAGCGACCGTGCTTGATAACCTTGCCCTTGCCTGCATCCGCTGCAACCGGTTCAAGGGGCCGAACATTGCTGGAGTTGATCCGCACAACGGCGAAATCGTTCGCCTATTCCATCCCCGGCGCGATATCTGGACGGAGCACTTTGTCTGGGATGGTCCCCGATTAGAAGCACGTTCCTCGACGGGTCGGGCGACCGTCGCGCTGTTGCGCGTTAATGACGCCCAGGTTATCGCCGTGCGGAAAGCTCTTCTGGAGGAAGGGGTTTTCGAGAGCTAGCGGGCTGCCCCACCACGGACGACCGTAGAGGGCTCGGCCTGCAAGCACCTCAGCCATTAGTGGAATTCCGGGCCGACGGGGCTCCCGAATGAATGCGGAGTCGAGGTCCGTGGTGCCCACCTTTGGCAAACCCAGCCAAAGGCGTGGCGATCGATTTCGTGGCAGATCAAAAGGTGAGCCAGCCCCCACTCAAGCCGCCGAGATTCAGCGGCCACGCGCCCGCCTTTTCCATTGACCGAGCGCTGGTATCATTGAGGGAAGGAGGACATATGGTAGACGCCTGTGTCGTGGACGAGAGAGTTCTCATCTATCGAAAAGACGAACCTCGAGACTCGTTTGGCTGGGCGGAGCCGGAACCTGACCCTTCCGCTGTTCAGGTTTCTCCGGACGACCCCCGACTCACCGAGTTGATCGAGGCGAGCAACCCAGAGGCCGACGCATTTAAACCTTCTGAAACGCTCGCTATCCACTGAGTTCCGGCGATCCGCCTGGGAACCGCAGCTCGCCGACCAACGGCGCGAGGATCGGACGGAAGACTGCAGAGCGGGCGCTAGGTCGAGAGGATTGGCATTTGAGAATTAATCTACGACGCGGGCGGCTCCGGCTCTGGATTGTCTTTATGTGTCTGTTCGTGATCGCTGTCGGCATCACATCCACAAGCGGCATCCGAGAAGAATTCAAGAAGGCCTCAACGGCGAACAAGTGGGGCTGGGCCCTGACGGTCCCGGTCGATTGCTCGGGGGCTCGCGGAGTAGAATCGTCTGACTACTCAAAGGAAAAGGACGGGCTCTGCTGGTACGAAATGCCGAAGTTTCGGGCGCAGTATACGGAGTATAAGGATCTTAAGGACGACCAGTTATCCGACCGCCTCTACGAGAAAGCGGGCTTACCGTTAACGCCAGCTCGGCCCTGGACGAAAATGCTGCAAGCGACGGGAGTCGCGGTAGGAATACCGGCCGCCGTACTCATCCTGGGCTGGTCCCTGATGTGGGCGCTCTCCGGCTTCCGCCATACTCAATCTTGAACCAGACGATGTAAGATTCGCGTGTGGGTGGCAATCGAATGTGGTGCCCGAAATGCAAGCGGTTGTTTACGCTTCTGCCTCAGGCGTGCCCCGGTTGCGGGGGGAAACTCAAACCCAAACTAACTGCTTACGCTCGCTCCAAAGGCGCAGCCAGACCCAAAAGCGGCGGGAGCAAGTAAACTGCGCCCCTGAATTCGGAGACCGACGGCGCGTCCCGGTATCCAGTTTGAATCGGCAGCGTGAAACGGGAGGTCGGCTGCCCCACCCTTCCGTTCGAAAGGTGGCCAAGGCGCTGAAGATCGCCATTGTTTCACTCCGAACTGAAGAAACACAATACTCTGGCCCACCAATGTTTTAGCTCCATAATTCTGTCACCCCCTAACGGCAACGTGAAAATGTCACCCCATGAGAGGAAGGACATTCGCGTTGAGTCAGAAGGAACTGCAACGAGTGAGCGTAATTTCCAGTTGTGTTAAGGGAGACATGGCGTGCGCCAGAGCCGCCGCACTGCTCTCGCTTAGCATCCGTCAGGTCAGGCGTCTTAAGAAACGTATGCGCGAGCACGGGGAGGCGGCTCTGGCGCACGCCAACCGCGGACGGCCCAGCCCGCGCCGCCTGCCTACCCGGGTTCGCCAACACATCGTTCATCTGGCCCGCACCACCTATGCCGGATTCAACGATCACCATCTCTGCGAAAAACTTTGCGAGCTCGAGGGCTTCGCCCTGAGCCGTGAAACTCTGCGCCGTGTTTTGCGTCAGGCCGGTCTGGGATCGCCCAGAAAACGCCGCGCTCCCGCGCATCGCCAGCGCCGGCTGCGCTCCGCCCGCGAAGGCGAACTGGTGCAACTCGACGGCTCGCCTCACGACTGGCTCGAAGGCCGCGGCCCGCGCCTCACCGCGCTCGGCCTGCAGGACGATGCCACCGGTAAAATCCTCGCGGCTCAGTTCTTTCCTTCCGAAACCGCGCTCGGTTATCTCACCCTGTTGCGCCAACTGCTGCGCCGCCACGGCACTCCGCTGGCCTTCTACGGCGATCACAGCGGTATCTTCGTGCGCAACGATGACTTCTGGACCGTCGAAGAAGAACTCGCCGGCAAACGCCAGCCCACCCAGTTCGGCCGCGCCCTCGATCATCTCGGCATCACCTTCATCGCCGCCCGCAGCCCCCAAGCCAAAGGCCGCGTCGAACGCCTCTGGGGCGTGCTCCAGGATCGCTTGTGCAGCGAGCTTCGTCTGGCTCAAGCCTGCGATCTGCACTCCGCCAATGCCGTGCTGCGCCTTTTCCTCGCCGACTACAACCGCCGCTTCGCCCGCCGTCCGCGTGAAATGCAAACCGCTTGGCGTCCGGCTCCGGAAAATCTCGACCGCATCTGCTGCTTCGTTCACCAGCGCGTGGTCAGCAACGACAACATCGTGCAGTGGGACGGTCAGCGCTTCCAGATCCCCCAGCAAGGCCAACGCTTCAGCTTCGCCGGAGCCAAAGTCCATGTCTATCAGGCGCTCGACGGGCGTATCTCGCTTTACTACGGCGACACCCGCCTGCAACACACCCTGGCTTCGCCAGGGTGACATTTTCATGTTGCCGTTAGGGTGACAAATTCATGTTGCTACAACATACTCTGGCCCACCAACCCGCCCCAGAATCTTCCTTGACTTCGATCTTCAAAGCTGTAATCCTATCTCTCTAAGTATCAGGTCTTTGAAATATGAATAGCAATTAGCTAACTGCAGCCAATGCAATATTTTAGGAGCCGGTCGCTGATTCTGAGGCACTTACGCAAGGTCCATGAGGCTAAGTGCTTTGAACGTAATACTTTGCGGGCAAGTCGTTTGTTTCCCATATTTTAGCGAGCGTTTAGTGAGGACAGCAAAGTGCAACTCGCTGATTCCAGAGATTTTAGCCGCAAAAGCCTGTTATTTTTTTATCGGTCCTGGATAGCGTCGGTTGACCGGTCGGACTTGGACGCATTAGAAAGCCAAGAGCTAAGAGCCGCTCCCTTCAAACCGGCAACTGCTCCTGCATCCATCCCGGAGCTTCGACTTTCGGCTCGGTGGTGAGATCGATCACTAGACGCTCCAGCACCATGCGCTTGCTTACGGGATTCGAGCGCAGGGCTAGATCGGCCTTGGCGACGAGGCGAATCGACCTCGTTAACTCGCGGCGAGATTTGTAGCGGCGGGCCTGCCTGATGATGTCATCGGCGGCGAAGGGAGGCACGCGGAAGCCCTGCCAGAGCGCGGCCCACAGCATGCGCTGGTCGCGCACGTTGCGTTCGAGAATCACCAGCATCTGGCGAAAGGTTTTCGCGAGCATGTAGATGTGGCCGATGGATGCTTCTTCGCCTTCGCCGGAAGAGAGGATCGCATCCAGCACTTCGAGGGCGCGCACGCGGTCTTTCGATGAGATCGCGTCGGTGAGTTCATATAACGACCGCTGCTTGGCCGCGAGCACCATGGTTTCTACGTCGCCTAGCGTGATGTGATTGCGGGCGCCGACGTAGAGCATGAGCTTCTCCAGTTCGTTGGAGATCATCATCATGTCGCCGCCGAGAGCATCGACCAGTTCGCGGGCTCCATCGGGATCGATTTTCACGGGCACGCTGCGGCTGGCGCAGTACTCGGAGATCCAGCGCACGGCTTCGCCCTCTTCTACGCGCGCCAGTTCAACGATGCCGCAGTAGGGGCCCATGGTCTCGCGGATGCGCTGGTAGCGCTCTTTATCCTGCATCTCCATGCGACGGACGTCGGCGGGAATGCTGATGTGGTCGGCGATGAAGATGATCATCGCGTCCGGATTCGGATTCTTGCAGTAGGCTTCAATCGCGGCGAGCTTTTCTTCATTCGAGTTCGAGCCGCGGCCGAATAGGTTTTTCACGCCGCGCACGAAAAACACTTGAAATGGCGCCATCAGCGAAGGCGTGCGGGCACGGTCGAGAACCTCGGCTAGATCGTTATCGGCGAGGTCGAAGTCGAAGATGCTGAAGTCGCGCAGGTCGGTCGGGACCAGATGCTCGAGAATCGCGTCGCGGAAGCGCTTGCGGAAGAAAGCTTCGTCCCCGACAAACACGTAGGCGGGACGCAGCTTGCGCGACTCGAGTTCGCTGACAAATCGATCGGCTTGGGCGAAAGCGCGCATTAGAAATTCCGGCGTTGGTCGTTGGTCGTTAGTCGTTGGTCGTTGGCCGGCATTGGACCGCGTCTTCCGAATGACAAGTGTTGCGTCGTCGGTCGTTAGTCGTTGACCAAACCTGAGTTCACGCAGACGCGGCCAACTACTAACGGCCAGCGACTAACGACCTTTTGAAACTCTAACATCTAGAAGCCCTCCAGAATGTTAGACACGAGGGTGCGGGCGAAGTCTTGCGAAAGCCTGCGGAAGGCTGGAGTGTCCTCCTCGAAGAAACTGGCCAGATCTTGCGAGACTTCATACTGCTCGCGAAACAAGTACGACGGATTCTGATACAGAACCTTGCCTTCGCGATCAATCAGAGACACCTTCATACTCACCACTACCAGGACGCTGGCAGCCTGCCCGGTGGTTGAGTTGTAAGTAAGCGGAGAAGCCGAAGTAGATAGCACAGTGCCGCGCAGCGTGGCATCAGCGGCTTCGCCGGGATCGTTGAGGATGTGATAGTGAGTGCGCGTCGTGAACTCACGCACCACCGACGCAGTGAGCATTTGCTCAATGTGATAAGTGTTGGTGGTATTGGTGAAGGCCGGGACCGCTATGGTTTTGACGTTTTCGGGAAGCTGCACGGCGTGTCCGGCTGTGTGATAGCCGCATCCCGTCGTCACCAGGAGCGTAAGCCAGGCGGCGAATCCGAATCGCGCCAGCCCAGTCTTCCCCGCTCCAAACCTCATTGGATTTTTCCCGTGGGCCGGGTTGCGATCATGCTCTCGGCGCATTCCACCGCGGTAATCGCCGCGACGCGCAGATTATCCGCGGCTGCCCAGATCCAGATTCCGTTGGGCTGCTCGGGTTCGGCTTTGAGAGAGACCAGAATATTGCCTTGACCCGCCGTATTGACATTGCTCGGCTGCGAATCTTCTTCCTCGCCGGCAAGAGTAACGTGATCCCCGGCCAGAGCTTGCGAAAGCTGCTCCTGATCGATGCGATGATCCATCTGCAGAAATATTCCTACAGCGAGGCCGTGAAAGACTGGCGCCTGTAAAGCCAGCAGCGCGGGTTGCGGAGCATCGGCTCCGGCGATCTTCAGATAGTGGCGCCGTATCCGCGACTCCAGGGAGTCGAGAGACAACTGTGATTTCGAACCGTAATGAGCCAACATGTTGAATGCCACCTGCGCATCGAATATGTCTTTGGGCAAGGGCTGGAACGATAGTAGATTGACGGTTTGCTGGTGCAGCTCGTCCATGCCTTTCTGTCCCTGCTCGGATGCGGGCTGGAAAATCGTCGTCGCCGCGCTGCGAATGGCGCCGGCTTTTCGCGCGCGCAAGAGCAAGAGGGCCAAAGTCACAGCCGCGGGATGGGCCACCACGCAAGGAGCCGGCTGCAGTTCCGGCTGCCAGAATTCTGCGCGCTCGCGCTCAATCCACACCGAGCGCACTGTGGCTGCAGGTTCCTCTTCCAGGGCGCCGGAAAGATCAATGATCGCACTGCCGGCATCGCGGGCACGCTTCCAGTTCTGGCGGGTGCACCCTGCGTCGGCCGCAAAAAACGTGAAGTCGACATTCGTAAATTGTTCCGTCCGCACGCTCTGGATGAAGTTGATTTCATCACCGGTGGCCTCCAACTGGCCGATTGATTCGTCATCGTCGAGCAGGCGGATGTCAACGGCGGGAAAATTTCGCTCGTTGAGCATCTCCGCGAGTTCTTTGCCTTTCAGCGTGCCGGCTCCTACGATGGCCGCGCGGAACAACAGCCCGCGGGAAGAGGATGCGGGGGACAAGCCGGCAATCTTGGAAGTGCTGCTCATGAGGTCTGCGAAGCCTCCTGGTAAGGCGGCGGTGGAGGCTGGCTGCGGCGGCGGAAGATCCACTGCAAGCGCCAGAAAACTCCCGAGAACGTGTAAAGTAGAGCAACCGCGAACAGAACTTTCTGCGAAAAGAACCAGATCAAAGCAACCAGCGCGGCAAGAAGAATGATGAGCCGGAAAGGATGGCGGGAGCGGAAATCGATGTCTTTGAAGCTGTAGAAACGCCACGTGCTCACCATCAGGTAGCCGACTGCCGCGACTAGCGCGAGCCAGGTTATTGCCGAATACCAGGATTCAATCGGTTCGCCTCTGCGAAAATGTACTACCGCGGCCAGCACTCCAGCGCCGGCTGGAATTGGCATGCCAACAAAATACTTCTTGCCCGGACGACCTGGATTGGAAGGCTGGGGGTTCGTGGTGATATTGAAACGCGCCAGCCGGCTCGCTCCGGCGATCAGAAACAGAAAGCAGAAGATCGCGCCCAGTTGGGTAAGCTTGATGTTCCATTCGAAGTTCCATTCGCTGAGCGCGACCGCAGGCATCAGATGAAATCCCCAAGTCCAGGCGAGCATCGCCGGAGCCACTCCGAAGGTGATCACGTCGGCTAAAGAATCGAGTTCTTTGCCGAAGTCGCTGCTGGTGCCGGTCATGCGCGCTACGCGGCCATCGAGGCCGTCGAATAAAACAGCAAATCCGATGGCTTTAGCAGCATTATCGAGGTGCCAAAAGGTTGCGGTATTGGCATGCACAACTTCCAGGATGGCGTAAAAGCCCGCAGCCATATTGCCCACCGTGAAAAGCGAGGGCAGAATGTACATGCCTTTACGCATGCGCCGTGGATGGCGGTCGCCCTCACGGCGGCTTTGGATTGAAGAGCTCATCAGCGGGTCCCTTCCTGGATCGAGTAACTCGCTAGACCTGATTGCGTAACTTCCTCGGCGGCGCTCTTCGTCGAATTCTGGGGTCGCAAGTACGCCAGCACGCTGGCCCCGCCGCGAACCCGGTCGCCTACCTTCACTTGCATGGTGGCTGTGGCATCAAGCAAAACATCCACACGCGAGCCGAACTTGATAAGGCCGACGCGCTGGCCCCGCTTTAAACGATCGCCTACTTTCGGAGTAAAAACAATTCTTCGCGCCAGCAAGCCGGCAATCTGCTTGAAGACAACCACTTGGTTGTCGCCTTCGAGGCTGACAATATTTTGCTCATTCAACTCCGCCGACGTCTGATTCATGGCATTCAAAAACTTGCCACGCTGGTAGCGCACATCGCGCACCACTCCCGCGATCGGCGAGCGATTGACATGCACATCAAAAACGCTCAGGAAGATGCTGATGCGGAGTTTTTTTTCTCCGTGCGCGGTCACCGTTGAGACATCCGTCACCTTGCCATCTCCGGGAGATACAACCGCGCCCACTTCGTTCGGAATGGGCCGTTCCGGGTCGCGAAAGAACCAAAGAAAGAACGCCGCCAGTAGCAGTGGCAGCAAGGCCCAAGCGGGCTGAAGCAACCAGCCGACGGCAATGCCAGCTAACAGCAGACCGAGTGCGTAAAAGTAGCCATCGCGAACCATAAGAGATGGAGGTAATTATAGAGCAGAGGCGAGCTGGAGTCGCGCGGGCTCGATAAGAAAATGGGAGGCGCAAATCGTAAGTACAGATAAAGAAAGGCGCTCATGAGCGCCGTCGGATAGGTACAAAACTGCTCTAGCGGCGAGGCCGCTGTTGAGATGGCCAAGAAGATTATGCTACGTGAGTGCCGTACTGCTGCTGATACTGGCGTTCGATCGATTGCATCTGATCTTTGAGGCGCAGCTTCAGTTTCTTGAGCCGAACTTCCTCTAGTTTTTCGTCTTCGCTGAGATACCGCTTCTGGGTGAGAGAATCAAGTCGAGTGGAATATTGCATATGCTCCTGGGCCAACTTCCGAAATTCATCGTGGGTAGTCAGTAGAGCATCCTTCGAAGTCAGCATCCGCAGACCTCCAAACCGGGATTTATGGCTTCAACCTACCACAGCCCCAAAATCAGTTCAATGCCAAATTATTGGTGCAGTCTCGTTGTGAGAAACATGTAAGGTTCCTACGGTTCCTGGCGCAGAATGAGCTGATAAATAACGGCACTTTCTGAGGGATTGCTGTAGTAGTTTTTGCGTAATCCGACCTCGACGAAGCCAATTTTGGTATACAAGGCCTGCGCGACCTGATTGAATTCGCGGACTTCCAGAAGAATGCTGGTGCCGTGCTGAAGGCGCACATGGGCGATGAACTCTTCCAGCAGACGGGCGCCTATGCCTGTGCGCCAGAGCGCTTGGGCAACGACAATGTTTTCCAGTTCCCACTCGCGATCGACTTGGTGAGCGACCAGGAAACCTAGAAGTTGCTCTGACACTTCGGTAGAGATTTTTGACCTAGCTGCGTCGCGTTCATGCTCAACCACCCATGCGAAGCGCCTGATCTGCGTCTGATCCCAGATACCGGCAAAAATGCTCTCGTAGCGCTGACGGGGCCAATGTGCGGCGGAGGGAGTCTGACGCTCGAGTTGCCTCATGGCAGCGACATCGGCGGGACTAGCCGGGCGGAAAAACAGGCCGGCTGGGCTTCCGTCGTTCACTGGCTGATTCTCTCCAGCATTTCGGCGTCGGTGCGGCGGATATAGTTGGCTTCCAGTTGCTCCGGCGTCACAGTTTTGCCGGCTTGCAAGCCCACCCACCCCATGGCCGCAACTGCTGCAGCGGAGATCGGCGCCAGTACCGAAACTCTAAGCCCCTCAGCGACGGCCGCCTCTGCAAGAACCGAATCCGGAGTTACAACCGTCCATCCTCTCGCCCGCGAAAAAAACTCGCTGCGTGTCAAGAGGTATTCTCTGGGAACTTCGCCGCCGGGGTTCGGGATTTCGTACTCTCCTGCGTAAACATCGCTTCGGCCCGCATCGAGGGCGGCCATAACCTTACCCCGGGCGCCGCTGATGAAGACGCAGAGTTCCAGCAGCGACACCGGCAAGATCGGCTTTTTTAGCACTTCAGCCAGCGCCTTTACTGCGGCGAGTCCGATGCGCAGCCCGGTAAATGATCCCGGTCCCGAAGCGACGGCAAAGGCGCCGATGTCGCTCTTGGTGAATCCGTGCGAGGAAAGCAGCGTCGCGATTTGCGGAACGAGTTGCGCGGAAAAAGTGCCGCCACTGAGCGGAACAACTTCGATGGTCTCAAACTCGCCAGGGTGGGTTGCTTTCTCGCCCGCGCGCACCAGCGCAATGCTGCCTTGCCTGCCGGAGGTATCGATGGCGAGAATCAGCATGAAAAGTGATTACAGTCTGCGAGAATCCGCGTGATCCGTGGCCGGCTTGATTTAGCCCTCGACCAATTCCAGCAGCACCCCGCCGGCGCTCGAAGGATGCAGGAAAACGTATCTGTGGCCCCCGGCGCCAATCTTGATTTCTTCCGAAACCAGACGCACACCGTCTTTCTTCAGCCGTTCGACTGCCGCAGGCAAGTCTGGAACCTTGAGACAAACATGATGCAGACCTTCGCCGCGCTTAGTGATGAATTTCGCGATGGTGGAGCTTTCCGATGTCGCCTCCAGCAATTCCAGCCGGCTTTCGCCAACGGGGATCATGACCACCCGCACTTGTTCCTGCTCTACCGTTTCTTCGGGAGACATTTTCAGGCCGAGTTTTTCGTAAATCGCTTTCGCCGCCGCCAGCGACTTTACAGCGATCCCGAGATGATCGATTTGAACCATCAATTTTTCCCGTCAGAGCCTTGCTAGCGTTTTCCCACGCCGGCAGCGATTTCCTCCACCAAAGTATAAGGGTCGCGTTTGTGCTCGGCTACTTCCGCCGCCAACCGCGCCAGTTTGCCGTTGCCTAGCTGCGCGCGCGATTTCTCCAGCAGAACATCTCGCAGCATTTCGAGCAATCGCTCCTGCCAGTTATCGACGCTCTTGCGTAACGCCAAGTCTTCTTTTTGCAGATACGTCTCATAGGTCGATACCGCGTCGGCGAGTTCTTCGATCCCTTTCCCTTCGGTGGCAATCGTTTTTACGATCGGAGGCGTCCAGCCGTCGTGGCGCACGGCGAGCGACTGGAGTGTGCGGATCTCCCGCTCTACGTTTTCCGCGCCATCGCGGTCGCTTTTGTTGATTACGAAGATGTCGGCGATCTCCATGATGCCGGCCTTGATGGTTTGCACATCGTCGCCCATGCCCGGGACCAGGATCACAATCGTGATATCCGCGAGCCGTACGATGTCGATTTCATCCTGACCCACGCCAACGGTCTCGATCATGATTAAGTCACGGCCTGCCGCATCGAGCACGGTGGTGACGTCTGCGGTGGTTCGCGCCAACCCGCCGAGCGAGCCGCGCGTTGCCATGCTGCGAATATAAATTCCGGGATCGGCGAAGTGCTCTTGCATGCGAATGCGGTCGCCGAGAATCGCTCCGCCGGTGTAGGGACTGGTGGGGTCGACGGCGATAATGCCGACGGTGCGATTTTGTTTGCGGTAGAAGCGAGCCAGTTGATCGACCAGGGTGCTCTTCCCCGCTCCTGGCGGACCTGTCAGGCCGAGCACGCGCGCTTTGCCGCTATGCGGGAATAATGCCTTCAGTAGCTCGGACCATCCGGGAGCGCGATTCTCGACGGTCGAGATCGCGCGGGCCAGGGCGCGGATGTCGCCTGCGCGGAGTTGGAATATTAACTGCTCGAGGTCAGGCTTCAAACAAACAGTGTAAAGGAGCGCCGGGGAAACCGAAACCAAGGAAGGACGCAAAACACGTAGCCCCGGACGCATCCGTCCGAGGTCGCACCGATCCATGCCGAACTCTGCGCGGAACTGCGCTCAGCTTTTCCCGACGCTCGCTGCGCTCGCGGGGCGGACGAATGCGTCCGCCCCTACGTGATTATTCTTTCAGCAACTGCCGCGCGATCACCAGCCGCTGAATCTCGCTGGTGCCCTCGCCGATGGTGCAGAGCTTTACGTCGCGGTAATACTTTTCGGCGGGATAGTCTTTGATGAAGCCGTAGCCGCCGTGAATCTGCACACCTTCGTTGGCGCATCTTACCGCTACCTCGCTGGCGAAAAGCTTGGCCATGGACGATTCCTGCGTGGTCTTCATGCCCGCGTCTTTCATCGATGCGGCACGCATGGTAAGCAGGCGGGCTGCGTCGATTTCCGTGGCCATGTCGGCAAGTTTCCACTGGATCGCCTGAAACTCCCCGATGGCTTTGCCGAACTGGCGGCGTTCTTTGGCATAGTTCAACGCGGCCTCGTAGGCGCCCTGCGCCATGCCCAGCGATAACGCTGCGATTGAAATGCGGCCGCCATCGAGGACGCGCATGGCATCGATAAAGCCATCGCCTTCTTTGCCCAGCAAGTTCTCCGCCGGAATCACGCAATCTTCAAAGATCATCTCGGCCGTGTCGCTGGCGCGTAGACCCAGCTTGTTCTCTTTCTTGCCGGGGCGGAAACCCTTGGTATCTTTTCCAACAATGAAGGCGGAAAGGCCGTGCGTGTTGGCGGCGCGGTCAGTGACCGCGATCACGACGATCACATCGGCATAGTGGCCGTTGGTGCAGAAAGTTTTCGTGCCGTTGAGAACCCAGTTGTTGCCGCGGCGCTTGGCGGTCATGCGGGCGCTGCCCGCGTCCGATCCGGAGGAAGGCTCAGTCAAGCCCCAGGCGCCGATAAACTCTCCCGTTGCCAGTTTGCTGACGTACTTCTTTTTTTGGGCCTCACAGCCGGCCAGAAAGATGTGATTGGAGCAGAGCGAAGTGTGAGCCGCGACAATGATGCCCACCGAGCCATCAACGCGAGATAACTCTTCGATAGCGATGACATATTCCACGTAGCCCATACCAGCGCCACTGTATTCGGATGGAAACACGGTTCCTAATAGGCCAAGCTTGCCTAGTTCTTTGATGGTTGCGAGAGGAAACTCGGAGGCTTCGTCCCACTTCATGACGTTGGGCGCAATCTCGCGCTCGGCGAACTCGCGGACGCTTTTCTTTAGTTGCTGTTGCTCGTCACTGAGTTGAAAGTCCAACAATTCCTCCAGACACTGCAACGCTAATTCGCCGCAAGACAATCACACGCGGATTTTCCGATTAGAACATAGCCGCGGAGGAGCGAAAAGTTACCTCGGAGAGGTTCGACGGTGGATACGAAAAGGCGCGCCAGCATTGAAGATTTCGCATGTAAGGGGCCGCGGCCCAACCGACCGTATGGTTTGGCCGAAGGCAGACTTTGAAGACTTCTCGCCCTCAGCGGGCTAATTTCTCCGCCAAAACGAATCTTTGAAAAACCTCGTTGGATAATAAGCGTCCGCGGGGCGTCAGGCGGATGCGAGCCTCGCGCAATTCCAAGAGACCATCTTCGATCAGTTCGGTCGCGATCGCATGGGCGTGCTTTGTGGCAGATGTGCCAAATTCCGCCGCGAGTTCGATTAAGCTGATGCCCCGAGTCAGCCGGAGGCCGAGGAAGAAATTCTCTTCCCAGGCGGCCTCGCGAGAGACAGCAGTTCGTTGTAAATTGGCTCCGGCCATGTATTGCTCGAGAGAGTCCGGGGTCGCGAATCGTACCGCTTCCGTGTCGTCAACACCTGGGCTAAAGCCCGGTTCTCTTTTTCGCGGTTTATCGGCGCGACTGAAGTCGTGCCCTTCCCGATCGATTACGCGACGAATTTTCCCTGGCTGATCGTTCTGATTGCCGCCCGAAGAGACGTAGCAAGCTACGTCTCTAAGGTACAGTGGTTTCGTGCATCGCGCTTCGCCATCGCCCGCTTCCGCATCCGTTAGCAGCATTGAGTGCGCGTCAACACCGAAGCCCAGGTAGGGCCGGCGGGTCCAGTATTTCAAATTGTGTTGCGACTCGAAGCCAGGACGAGCGAAGTTCGAAATCTCGTATTGCTCAACGCCCGGCGATTGCAGGCGCTCGGTCGCGGCCAGATAGAAATCTGCAATCGTATCTTCATCGGGCACGTCGTGCGCGTGATAACGTGCGCCGCCGGCTAGAAGTTCGCTCCCCAGGCGGGAGTCTTCATCCACCTCGAGCATGTAGATGCTCACGTGTGGCACTCCGGTCGCGATCGTTTCCGCAAGAGAAAACTCCCAGCTTTGCGCCGTTTGGTGAGGGAGGCCGGCAATGAGGTCGATATTGATATTGGTTATTCCCGCTGCCCGCAAGCGGGCGATTTCTTCAAGAATAATGGTGCGTTTATGCAGACGGCCGACGGCGGCAGCTTCATGATCCACAAAGGATTGCACACCAAGGCTGGCGCGATTCACGCCACACCGCTGCAGGCTCTCAATTACTGCACCGGTCAGTGTGCCCGGAGCACACTCGACTGTGACCTCGGCGGAGGGATGCACATCGAATTGACGTTGCACGGTCGCGAAGATTCGTTCCAGTTGTGCGGCTTCTAGCACCGTCGGCGTCCCGCCGCCGAGGTAGATAGAATCCACTGCAGGCTCGAAACGTCCCTGCATATCGGCGGCAATTTGTTTTGAGTTTTGGACATCCGCACATAGGCGATCCACGTAACGCTCGAAAACCGCGCGCGAGAAGACGTCAGACGCAAAGTTGCAGTAGCTGCATTTTGTGCGGCAGAACGGGACCGAGATGTAGATGCCGAGGGGCATGCTCTTTCATTATCCCATCTGGCATCCGTTCACCGGCGCGGCAAAGCTTTCCATCTTCGTATCGGCTTGGGCCATCTATATTGAGGTAACCTGTTAGCAGCGCGGTTACCTCAATTCTCAGAAATCTGATGGCCCAAGAAGAAGAAGTATTAGGCAAAGCTTACGACAGCCGGCTGATGCTGCGGCTGCTGAAGTATCTGCGCCCATATAGCTGGCAGGTAACGATCGCGCTGCTTTCGATTCTGCTGAAATCTTTCGCAGATATACTCGGCCCATATCTCACTAAGGTTGCGATTGACCGATATCTTGCTCCCGCGCGGGGAAACGGGGCGGGGATCTGGAGTTGGCTAAGCCCGCGCGCCACAACGGGGATCGCGCAAATTGCATTGATTTACGTGGGGCTGCTGGTTTTGGGCTTTGTGCTCGACTTTCTGCAGACATACTTCATGCAGTGGACGGGGCAGAAAGTAATGTTCGATCTGCGGCGGCAGATATTCCGCCACCTGCAGAAGTTGCATGTTGCCTTCTTCGACAAGAACCCGGTCGGCCGCCTGGTCACGCGTGTGACTACGGATGTCGATCAGCTGAACGACATGTTCACCTCGGGCGTGGTTTCCATTTTCGAAGACATGTTTGTGCTGTGCGGGATTCTGGGCGTGATGTTGTGCATGAACTGGAAGCTGGCACTGATTACCTTTGCTGTGCTGCCGTTTATCGTGATCGCGACGCGAATTTTCCGCGACCGTGTGCGCGATTCCTACCGGCGAATTCGCGTTGCAATTGCCCGCATCAACTCCTATCTTCAGGAGCACGTCAGCGGGATGGTGGTGCTGCAACTCTTCAATCGCGAGCGTAAGGCTTACAAACGCTTCTCGGAAATCAATCGCGATCACATGGAAGCGTATAAAGACGCGATCATGGCGTATTCGGTCTACTATCCCGTGGTCGAGGTTCTGTCCGCCGTTGCGATTGCTTGCGTGATCTGGTTCGGCGGCGGGGACGTGATGCGGCACATCTCCGTGACCAGCGTGGCGCTCAGGTTCAATTGGAGAACGCTGGTATCGTTCCGGCTCGTGCCTACGGTCGCTTCGCTGGGCGTGCTGGTGGCGTTCATCATGTATGCGCAGCGCTTCTTCCGACCGATCATGGATTTCAGCGAGAAATACAATATCCTGCAATCGGCGATGGCAGCGAGCGAACGCATCTTCAAACTTCTGGATACACCGGTGCAGGTGGTCTCGCCGGCCGTGATCAGGCGTCCGGAGGGTGCGGGGCGCATCGAGTTTGATCATGTTTGGTTCGCGTATCACGAGGCGCCGCAGGAATCGCGCGACACAACTGAGGAGAGGACCGGCACCGCTGATTGGGTGCTGCGCGATGTGAGCTTTGTTATCGAACCTGGAGAAACCGTGGCGATCGTTGGCCACACGGGCGCTGGCAAGACTACTCTGATCTCGCTGCTGCTGCGCTTTTACGATGTGCAGCAAGGCGCGGTGCGGATCGACGGAGTCGACGTTAAGGAGATGGATCTCGGTGACCTGCGCAGCCGCTTTGGCGTGGTGTTGCAAGATCCATTTCTGTTCAGCGGAACCATCGGCGGAAACATCCGGCTGGGCACAATGCGCATTCAGGACGCTGATGTTGAGAAGGCTGCGGTTGATGTGAACCTGGCCGACTTTATACGCGCATTGCCCAAGGGCTTTGAGGAAGAAGTGCGCGAGCGCGGATCTACGCTTTCGACGGGGCAGAAGCAACTGATCTCATTCGCGCGTGCTTTGGCGCATGAGCCGAAGATTCTGATTCTCGACGAAGCTACTTCGAGCGTTGATACCGAAACCGAATTCCGCGTGCGCGACGCGCTTAGCCGCATGGTCGAGGGACGGACCTCGCTGATCATTGCTCATCGACTGTCGACGGTGCAGCGCGCCGATAAGATCATCGTCATGCACAAGGGCCAGGTGCGGGAGATGGGAACGCATCAGCAACTGCTGGCGCAGCGCGGGATTTACTTCAAGCTTTATCAGCTGCAATATAAAGATCAGGAAATCGGCGGGGCGGCCGGACCTGCCTCGCCTGAGAGCGCCGAGGTCACGAGCAGCGCAGATGACTAGATGTCTGGCCATGTCCACAGCTGCTTTAAGCCGACGCTCGCCGATTTTGCGTCACTCACGCGTGGCTTGAAGCTGCGCCCTTTCAAACCGAGGTGGGGTATACCGAGTCGCTCGACCAAGCGTCCTCTGGCCTTACAATGCATTCTTGCGGATTCTGATATCGGCGGGCGAAGCTTCGGGGGAGATGTATGGGGCGCAGCTTATTGAGGCTCTGCGGCGGGCTGCCAATGTAGCTAGCGCTCGCTCCGCTCGCAGGACAGCCGAGGCGACTGTCCCTGCATGTTCATCTCAGCCCACCCAACTTCCTTCGCCTTCTCCAACCGCTCTTGAATTCTTTGGGGTGGGCGGGGAGCGCATGCGGGCTGCGGGGTGCGATAACGTGGTCGACGCCAAAGACCTCTCGGTCGTGGGTATCACGGAAATTCTTAGCCATCTGCCTAAGATCTATGGCCTGTATCAGCGTCTGATCGCTGAGGCGGATAAGCGCAAACCCGACTTTGCCGTCGTGATCGATTCACCCGCGTTTAACTGGCGGGTGGCACGGCAGATGAAGAAGCGCGGCATTCCGGTGGTGTATTACGTGGCACCGCAATTCTGGGCGTGGCGGCAGGGGCGGGTGCGGTTGTTGCGCAAGTACGTCGATAAGGCGCTGGTCATTTTTCCCTTTGAAGAAAAGTTTTATTGCGACCGCGGAGTGAACGCTACTTTTGTCGGCCATCCATTGTCTGACTTGCCGGAGCCGGTGATGTCGCGCCAGGAATACGCCACACTGTTTGATCTTGACCCCGCCAAACATTGGATCACTTTGATGCCAGGCAGCCGTGTCAAGGAAGTGCGGATGAACTTGCCGACCATTCTCGAAGTTGCGGCTCTACTGGGCGGCGCCTATGAGTTTCTATTGCCGGTTGCACCTACGCTGGATCGAGGCTTCCTGCTGAGCGTGATCGACGAAGGGACGGCGGGGCGAGGCGTCACGCTGGTGCCTGAATCCCTGCCGGCGTTGTGGCATTCGCGAGCGGGAATCATCGCCAGCGGGACGGCTACCGTAGAAGCCGCCATGATGCGCACGCCCTTCGTGATGGTCTACCGCGTCTCGGCGCTGACTTATCTGCTGGGCAAGCCGCGGGTGAAAGTTCCGCGCTTCGCCATGGTTAATCTGATAGCCGGGGAGGAAGTTGTGCCGGAGTTGGTGCAGGGGGACTTCACCGCAAGGAACATCGTGGTGCGGTTGCGAGAAATTCTGGCTGACGGACCTGCGCGCGAGCGCATGTTGGCAGGACTGGCCCAAGTGAAGGACCTGCTGAGGGCGCGGGATCGCAGTGAAGAGGACGCCTGCGAGAATCCCCAATCGCCGGCGGACCGCGCTGCGGCAATTATCTGGTCGATGGTGAGGCGGTCGTGAATGAATTCTGCAGGCCGTGCCAAACATCCGTTCGTAGATTACAGTTGCCCGGCCTAGCGTGCTCGGAAAAATTGTCAGCGACTCTGCGCCCGGTACCCGGAAATTATGCAGAGGCAGTTGTGGCTTGACTTAGCCTCCAAGGCTTTGAGCCGCCCGTTAATTCAAATCGGCTAGCGTCATGGATGTGTACTGCAGCGAGTCTACCGGGTAGTTGTTGAACAGCACCACGGTTCGGTTTTGTCCCCCTGCCAGAGTGAAGGCCGCCGTGTGATAGACGACCGACTTCGTCCCGGTTTGCGAGAAGTACACTTCATAAGACCCGGGCGGGATCTGCTGGTACGTTGTCACATCGGTCAAGGTCGCATGGAGACCGGTAGCAAACGGATTGCCACTCGGTACGCTTGCCGGCGCTTGGACGTATACATCGACTCCAGGGAGGTCGTTCTGGGCTGCATCAACTATGCGCAACTTAGCATTCGGTCCGGCCGACGTCGTATCGTCGGTCATGATATACATGTCATCCATGAAAGGCGGGGTTCCGAAATAGATTGCCGTTGTCTGCGTGCCAGCCAGCAACTCGATCGGTGCCGTGATGTTGCTGTCCTCCACGTTAATGTTGCCTTTTCCTGCGGATACTGCCGTTGGGCCGCTCGCTGTAAACACGCTCAGGTTGGGATGAAGCTCTTGCCATTCAGGTTGAAACTGACCGAGCCTGCCGATCCATTCACAACACGAAGCATCGCACTGTTGTTGCTTGATCCGCTCCCGCAGCCGACCGCGAAGGACAGCACCAATAAGGTGCTTCTTGCGTCAATAGCTTAGCCACGAAGAGCAAGACTGTTCCCCTTCGCTCCACTCCCAACTCTCGTGGATGCTCCGTTCAGTCGTACAGAAAATATGACTTGCCACCTCTGGTCGACCGGGGACAGACGTGAAAGACGAAAAGTCCTATGTCCTGCTCACTGGTGCAAAATCGCTATCTCACTCAAAATCTCCACTCGCAAGCGAACAGGTTGCTTGAATTCCGTTTCGCGCATCAGACATAAAGTAACTTGGTAGAAGGGCCGCCTTTGAGTAGGCTGAAGGGATCGGCAGGAACCTGCTTTGCAGAAACGAAAAGCAGAGCCGGAAGGATTATTCGTTTTGAAGGGTTGGCGGAATACTCGGAGGGAACGCGCGAGGCGTGCGGCATGGACGATGGCGGTTATTTTTTTCGGATTCTTTCTGGCGGCCATTGCTGCGCCGAGCAATCTCGCGGGACAGGGTCGGGCGCAAGGTCCGGTTGCTTCCAGTCCAAGTTTTGAAGGCCCCACCCTCGAGTCGGAGCCTGCTCCGCCGCAAGCGGCTAGCATTAGCGGCACGGTGGTGGATCAATCCGGGGCGCTGGTGGCAAACGTGAGAATCACTTTGTCGCAGCCGGGCTTAGAGAAAAACGTCCCGAAAACAGTCGCTATTTCTGATAATAACGGACGCTTTGCTTTCGCAGGCGTGATACCGGGGGCATTTCATCTGGCCTTCGCGGCAGCCGGGTTTGCGGATCAAGAGATGTCGGGGGTGGTGCAGGCTGGAGATGACTACGTAATCCCGCAGATCGCACTCGCGGTGGCGCGCGCCGATGTTGACGTTGAGGTGACGCTGCCTTCCGACTTGATTGCGGAAGAACAAGTAAAAGTTGAGGAGCAGCAGAAGCTCTTCGGCGTGATTCCGAATTATTACGTGAGCTACGTTCCGCAGGCTGCGCCGCTGACGCCGCGGCTTAAATTTCAGCTGGCGTGGAAGACAACGACAAATCCAGTCAACTTGCTTATTACTGGTGGAATTGCGGGGATCGAGCAATCCGACAACGCCTTCAGCGGATACGGTCAAGGCATGACGGGGTACGCCAGGCGCTTCGGCGCGGCCTATGGCGACTTTATCTCAGGGACGTATATCGGAGGCGCGATACTGCCTTCGCTGTTGAAACAGGATCCGCGATACTTCTGGAAGGGGAGTGGCAGCAAGAGTTCGCGATTTTTTTATGCCGTGGCGAATGCGGTGATCTGCAAAGGCGACAACGGGCACTGGCAGGCGAATTATTCGGGCATCATCGGAGGGCTGGCCGCCGGGGGCCTGTCGAATCTTTACTATCCCGCGGAGAATCGCAACGGCGCAGCATTGACTTTCGAGAATGCCGCCATTGGCACGGGCTTTGGCGCTGTTGGCAATGTGATCCAGGAGTTCTTTCTGAGGAAACTGACGCCTCATGCACAGGACACGGGTAAAGAAGTGGCGCCGACTTCGGTGCGGAGTGCGCCTGGGGCGTCCTCGCCTTAGACGCCGGGGCGAGACGCCCCTGGACAGCCACCGGGACGGCGGAGCTACTATCTCGCTCAAGAATGATATCGAGTAATACGATTACTGCAACACTTTGGCTGGGCTCTTCTTGTGCCTCAGCATCTTTTAGGTGAGAATCTTCATCATAGGGAATGGTTAGCCCGTTCCCTGGAGATTCTCCTGAATGCAGATTTCCCTTCGGCGCGGCCACGGCGTCTTCGCGATTTTCTCTGTCCTGTTGCTGTTCATTGTCGCCGTGATGCCCTCGTGGGCTGCGGAGAAGGTCCACCTGCACGTGGACGATTACCAGATCGAGGCAGAGCTCACGCCCCATCTGCATCAGATATCCGCGAAGGCTAAAGTCAAATTCACTGCACTGCAGGATCTGAACACGGCCATCTTCGAGTTGCATAATGGCTTGCGGGTCACGCGTGTGCTGGATGAGAAGAACCAGCCGCTCTCGGCGGAGCGGGTGACGCAGGATTCGACGGTGCGCGTGCCGCTGCCGGCGGGGCTGGCGAAGGGCGCCTCTACAAATCTTACTTTTGAATACGAAGGAAATATCGAGAGCGCCGACGATAGTCCGGTTCCGGGGCTGAAACTGGCCTATATCGGCGATGACACCAGTTATCTGCTGTACGCGGGGCGCTGGTTTCCGGTGAGCGGTTATGGCCTTAATCGCTTTACCGCGAACATCAGCGTGACGGTTCCGGCGCACATGCGGGTGATTGGGAGCGGCAAGGAGACGGTGACGGATAACCCGGCTTCCGCGAAGCCGAATACCAACGGGCTGCCCACAAAGACGTTTAAATTTGTTTATGACAAGCCGAGCTTCCCGGGCACTATCGTCGCCGGAATTTTTCAGCAATATAAAAGCGACGAAGCCGGGCTCGATCTGCACGTTTATTTCAAGCCCGATCACGAGAAGCTCGCTCCCGAGTACACGACGACCGCGGTGCAGGAGTTCACTTATTTCATTACGTTGTACGGAACTCCGCTGAGCCAGAAACTGAGTGTGGTGGAATTGCCTGGGGATACGGTCCCTTACGCTTGGGCGCCGGAGATTGCTGCGCTCGCAGGACCGTCGATTACTGAGAAGACTAACTACCGACTGCTGGCCAATGCCGTTGCACACCAGTGGTGGGGAGCTTCCGTGAGTCCAGCGTCGAAGGACGATTGGTGGCTGATCGACGGATTCTCGCGATACTCCGAGGCGATGTATGTAGAGAATGCTGCGGGGGCGGCCGGTCTGGAGGAAGCGATTAAAGATATGTCGGTGGGAGCGCTGGCCTACGATACGGTGCCGCTATCGAGTGCGAGCAAGCTCGACCCTTTCTCGACGGAGTTTCAGTCTCTGGTGACCGACAAGGGCGCGATGATCCTGCATATGCTTCGGTGGGTGCTGGGCGAAGATAAGTATCTCAAGACGATGCGGGAATTCGCCGAGACCTACAGCGGAAAAGCGGCGACCATGGACGATTTTAGGGCGATTGCGGAGAAAAACTACGGGGAGCAACTCACTTGGTTTTTCTCGCAGTGGCTGGATTCTACCGGTGCACCGGAATTTAAAGTGAAGTACACAACGTACCGGCTGGGTAGTAATAAGGGCTTTCGCGTCACCGGAGAAATTTCGCAGGATCTTGATCTTTTCCGCATGCCTGTGGATTTGCGCATCGACACAGACGGAAAAACCGAAGACAAGAAGATTGAAGTGGTCGGAACGAATTCGCCTTTTACGGTGGAGACTTTCGGGCGGCCGCGGAGGATCGCAGTGGATCCGGAGCATCGGGTGCTAACAAATTCATCGGATGTGAAGCTGCGATCTTCGATTCTGCGCGGGCAGGCGCTGCAGCAGCAAGGCGATCTCGCGGGTGCGCTCGCCGAGTTCAACAAGGCGCTTGATCAGAATAAGAACAGCTCACTGGCGCACTACCGCATCGCGGAAATTTTCTTTCTGCAGAGGAACTATCAGTCTTCGGCGAACTCTTACCGCTCCGCAATCAATGGTAACGGCGAGCCGCGCTGGACTGAGGTTTGGAGCCACATCCAACTGGGGAAGATTTTCGATATCACGGGGCAGCGCGAGCGCGCGATTAACGAATACCGGCAAGCCATTCAGACTAATGACGATACTTTCGGCGCGCTGGAAGAGGCGCGGAAATATCTGGCGAAGGCTTTTGAGCGGCCTAAGAACAAGGAATAGGTGTTCAAGGTATTCGGGCGATGCAGCGGCGACTCACTAGGCTCAACCGCGACTCAGCTCTTCGTGCCGGCTCCGAGGGCCTTGGTTTTCTTCCCACGCGTGTTGAAGGGCAGAATCTCGCATTCTAAGAACTTGCGACGCGGAGCAGTTACGATCGATTGCGGCGCGTCGCCACTCAGGCGACGCACTAATCTCGAGACGTGGGGCGCTACGCCAGCTTCGTGAAAAGCCTCGAAGCGCACTTTTTGCAGCGGGTCTATTGGCGCATCGCTTCGCGATCGCTGATCATGCGAGCGGGGGGACGACACGGCTAATGCGCTGCGCGATTGCCGGATGCGGGCCGCGGCCCGGTCGACGACGCGGGCAAACTCAGCTCCGTCTTCACTTTCGCGTCCCTCGCGGAGGCAACGGCGTGCGTCCTCGACTGAAAACCAGGTGCGATTGCGGTTGGGCTCTTTTGGAGAGTGCAGCCTCAAGACCTCGCAAAGGTGAGCATTCACGGCAATCTTTTTTCCCGCAGTTCTAGCCAGGGCGTCGCGACGTCGCTTGCGACGAAAGTATCGCGCAAAGGCAGCTTCTTCGATCCGGCCATGAACCCCCGCTTCTTCGAAGGCCTCGAGAGCGGCAGCCTGGGCGAGAGTTAGCCCTGGTTCGGCGCTGCCTTTGGGAAAGGTCCAGCGTCTGCTGCCGCGGGTTCTAACCAATAGCAATTCGATGTCGCCGCCCCGGACGCGATAGCAGACCGCGGCCACCTGTTCGCAATTCCGTAGTATGCGAAGGTGGGCTAGTCGAAGGAATTTTCCCGTCTGCGAAACTGTGGCTGGTTGTGATCCGATGGCGCCGAATGGAGATCCCGAATTCCTGCTCATCGCAACAGGTTGCACGAGGCGATGGGCTTCTGGATAGAGTACAGCTTGGTTCCAGGCCAGGACGACTTCGAGGAGAAGTCGCAGGAATCCTTCTGCATACTTGCCTCTCCAGAGCGCTAGAAGCCAAAATTCAGTCTTCGAGAGTCGCCTTTGATTGAAGCCGGGAGCGTTCCTTGGACATCATGCATTGCCTGCGCTGTAATCGCGAGATTGGAGCCGGAAGCAAATCGGTCGCGCTCTATATGTTTACGCAGACGGTGGGGATCAAGCCGCGGCAGAAGTCGACCGCGCATCGGATATCGTTCTGCCCGCAATGCGCGGTCTCGCTCGCCATGGGGCCGCCGCCAGAGGGAGCTTTAAATATGGCGGCATGGGATATGATTCGCGATCTCGTGGGTTCCGACCCCGCGCTGAACCAGGCAGCGTGGGAAAGCTTGAGCGGAGTATTGAGCCTGCTTCCGGCGACCGGGACTGAGGGTCCGCCTCGATCGCAGCAGTCTGGTGGATATTTCGAGTTCTGATAAGGGTTTAACAAGGTATGCTCACGCTGCAATTTCTATTCCTGCCAAGCTCACTTTTTCCCCACACCAAGGTCTAAGAACCTACTTGCAGCAGGGAACTTCGCATAGCCCGGCTGCGTATTACTAAGCAGATCGTTGGGCGGGATTGAGACCCCTCGCCTGAACGTTGTCCCCACGCATCGCCCGGATGCGTGGGGACGGTGAAAGCATGCGAATCCTTGTCGAGATCGTCCGGCAATCACTCGCCACTCTGTGGGCGCATAAGCTGCGCTCATTTCTCACCATGTTCGGAATCGCCTGGGGAGTCGGATCTCTGTTGCTGCTGGTTGGGCTGGGAGAAGGCTTTCGCAGCGGACAAGAAAGACAGCTGGCGAATTTAGGACAGAACATCATGTTCATGTTTCCTGGGCGCATCCCCGCGGTGCCGGGCAGCACGCAATCCGGGCAGACTTATTACTTTACATACGCGGATGCTTTGGCAGTGCGCCAGCAGGCCAAGCTGGTCGGTGCGGTTTCGCCGGTGCTGAATCGTGAAGACATTCGCGCGGTCAGCGACTACGGTACTACGAACGGCCAGGTTTTTGGCGTGGCGTCAGATTACAACCAGATTCGCAATGTGCCCATCAATCCGGGACGCTGGTTCAACGAACAGGACAATGCCGAGCGGCGGCGGGTCGCGGTTGTGGGCTGGGAGCTGCTGAAGAATATGTTTCCTGGGCGGCCGGCTGTGGGCTCGACGATTCTCTTGAACGGGATCAGCTTCGATGTGATCGGAGTCGTGGAAAAAGTTGGGCGCGATGGCAACAACGGAACCAACTCGCGCATTTTCATTCCTGTTGAAACTATGCGGAATTTGTTTCGCCTGACCAAGGCGAATTCCGAAGACGCCATTTCTTTTATCAACTATCAGCCCATTCGCAGGGACCTGCATGCCGAGGCTAAGAATGAAATTCACGAGATCATCGCAGGCCGGCACGGATTCGATCCGAAGCTGGAAGATGCGTTCGAGGATTGGGACACCGTCGAGAATATGCAGCGCGTGGCGAGAATCTTTGAAGCGATGGATTGGTTTCTGGGCGTCGTCGGTGTGGTCACGCTGGGACTAGGAGCAATCGGGATCATCAACATCATGCTGGTGTCGGTGAGTGAGCGCACCAAAGAAATTGGACTACGGAAAGCTCTGGGTGCGACTCATCGGAATATTCTTATGCAGTTTTTTGTGGAAGGAGCTTTTCTTACCGCTTTCAGTGGCGGGATCGGGCTGGCCTTGGTTACCGGTTTTGTTACGTTGCTGGCGCTGCTGCCGTCTCCTGAAGGTTTTGACACGCCGAGAATCATTCCTGCGTCGGCGCTGGTGGCGATTGTGTCGTTGGCGTTGGCTGGCATTTCCGCTGGGCTTTACCCTGCGCGCAAGGCCGCTTTGATGGAGCCCGTGGAGGCTTTGCGGCAGGAGTAACGGGAAACGCAAGGTCAACATCTCCCACGAGGACACACAGGTTCACAGAGTACGGATTTTGGAGCGACTATGATTACGGACTTGTGCCGACAAGCTTTTAATGCGCTCCGCCACAATCGCAGCCGTAGCTTGCTGACCATGCTTGGAATGGCTTGGGGAATCGCTACGGTGGTGATCCTCCTGGCTTATGGGTCGGGCTTCGAGCGCGGGGTTTGGGCGGCATTCCGGTCGTTTGGCACAAATCTGGTTTTTATTTTCCCCGGACGGACCGAACTGCAGGCTGGAGGGACCAAGGCCGGCACCGAGGTTAAGTTAACAGTGAACGATCTTGACTACATTCGCAATGAAGTGCCCTTGCTCAAACATGTTTCGCCCGAGGTCGCCAAGCAGACGCTGGTGGCGTACAGCACGCGGAGCGCGACCTATGGTGTGAGCGGCGTTTGTGCATCCTATGGGCGGATGCGGCGGATGGATACGGATGAAGGAAGCTTTTTCAGCGAAGCGGACGATTTTACTCACACGCGGGTAGCGGTCATTGGGTCCGACGTGAGGAAGAAACTTTTCTCGGGGCAGAGTGTGCTGGGCGAAAACGTGCGGCTCGATGGCATTTCTTACCAGGTCATTGGTGTGCTGAAGCATCAGGTGATCAACGGCGACGATAACATTAATGCGCATGTTTATATCCCGTTCAGCGCCATGAACGATCTCGCGAAGACTTATTACCTGAACGCAGTGGTGATGGAATATGAGGGCGATCACGCCAAGGTCGTCAAAGCGGTGCGCGACTCGATGGCCTTTCATCACAACTTCGATCCAAAGGACCATCGGGCTATTTTTGTTTTTGACGTCTTCGCGGATTTGCTGGACCTGCAAGTGATCAGTACGGGGATTAAGATCCTGCTGGGCTTCATTGGCTTGCTTACGCTGGGCATCGGCGGCGTGGGGCTGATGAACATCATGCTGGTTTCGGTGACGCAGCGCACGCGCGAAATCGGCGTGGAGAAAGCTTTGGGAGCGCATCGCTGGCACATACTGTTCCAGTTTCTTACGGAGGCGCTGGTGATCACGGCTCTGGGCGGTCTTCTAGGGGTGGCGCTGGCCTATCTGGTTTCGTGGAGCGTGGGCTCGCTGACTCTGTGGAGTGCGTTTGAGGAAAATGCGAGCGAGGGCGACATCCATCTCTATATCGACTCGGCTACGCTGATGTGGTCGACGGCGATTCTCGGCTTCGTGGGGATTATCAGCGGCATGCTGCCCGCGATTAAGGCTGCCATGCTGAATCCGATCGAGGCTTTGCGGTACGAGTAACAGTGGCGGCGGTGGCAAAACCTGCCTCGCTTGATGAACTAAATGTCGGGTGCTTTACAATCCTCGGATGCCCGACACTGCCACTTCGCGCCTTGAACGAGTGCTCGCCCAACTTCGGCTTTACGAGCACCCGCTCCTGAACTTTGGTGCACGCGCCAAGGGCGAGGGGGTGGAGCTTATCATTCAGTTCAAAGACGGATCTATTCCGGTGCACACCTATTATCTTGAGTTGCATCCGCGCGATCTTGATCACCCCCAGTTCGAATGGAGCTTTCAGCGGCAGCTTTATGATGGGCTGCACGATTACTTCGTGGAGATGCTCATCCGCACGCCGCAGGACCGCGCCGACCGGCGCCGGAAAGAATTGTGAGCCCGCTTCGGCAGAAAATTGAGCAAGAAATTCGGGAGCGCGGCCCGATTGCATTCTCCCGATATATGGATCACTGCCTTTATGATCCGAAGCTTGGTTACTACGCGCGGACCGCCGAGCAGTTTGGGAAGGCGGGCGATTTTTACACGTCGAGCGATGTACACGCCGTTTTCGGACGGCTACTGGCGCTGCAGTTCGATGAGATGTGGCGAGTGCTGGGTTCTCCCGACTCCTTGGAAGTGGTGGAACTCGGGCCGGGCCGTGGTTTGTTTGCGCAAGATGTACTGGGCTGGTCGGAGAAAAAGTTTCCGGATTACTTTCATGTTTTACGGTACGTTCTGATCGAGAGTTCTTTGGCACTGCGGCGGCGAATTGAAGGGACGCTGGCACTGTACTTCGACAGCGGAAAAGCTGAGTTTCGCGATTTGTATTCACATGATTCGAACACAGCTTCGGTTCACGATACTCCCGTAATTATTTTCGCCAATGAATTCTTCGACGCGCTGCCGGTTGAAATTGTCAGCGCCGCCGGTTCCCTGCGCGTCGACGTACGCGAAGGCCGATTTGTCGAAACCTGGGCGCAACCTTCGCCGGAGGAGTTGGAATTTCTCGATCGATACTCAATCCATCCCGAAGGGGGCGAACGCGTTGAGGTGCCTCTGGCCGCGCAAGTGTTCATGGATCGCATCGCCGGAAGCGTTCGGCGCGGATTCATGGTCGCCATCGACTACGGGTACACGCGCGAAGAGCAACTCGCGGGCCGGCATCGGGGGACGCTCAAAGCGATTCGGCAGCACTCGGTCAGCGCTAGTCCTTATGAAGCTCCCGGCGAGCAAGATATTACGGCTGACGTGAATTTCACAGCGCTTGCTGCCGCCGCTGAAAAGAATGGCCTGCAAACGCACAAGCTTCTCACGCAATCGCAATTTTTGATGGGTATTGGCGAAGCCAGCCAGTTTGGCGACGCCTTTGAAGAATGCCGCCTGCCGCAAGAGCGCATCAAGGTTGCGCTACAGCTCAAACACCTAGTCACTCCCGCGGGTATGGGCGAGAGCTTTCACGTTTTTATTGCGAGCAAGGGAATTAAAAAAGAAAAAGCGGAAACGCTGGCAGGGCTTAATTTTGGAGCCCAACAATCTACAAATGCGCGTTGATATTATGGCGCTATTTCCGGTCCTCGCGGTTATTATCGCTCCTTCGCGGCTACACGCCGCTCGTCCACTGAAACTGACGTCGCGGCACCCGCCTCTGGATACTGATACACCCCGCGGCCGGACTTGCGCCCGAGGCGTCCCGCTTTGACGTATTGAACCAGCAGTGGGGCGGGGCGATATTTATCACCCAGAGTCTTGTGCAGATACTCGAGAATATTCAGCCGCGTATCGAGGCCTACCAGATCGACCAACTCAAACGGTCCCATGGGATGGTTGAGGCCGAGCTTCAGGGCTTTGTCAATGTCGGCGGCTGAAGCAACGCCCTCCTGCAGCATGTAAAAAGCTTCGTTGCCGATCATGGCGTTGATCCGGCTAGTGATAAACCCAGGCGATTCTTTGATTACGACCACTTCTTTTCCCATGCGTCGTCCCACTTCAACGGCAGTGGCCAACGTGTCATCGTCCGTTTCCAAGGCACGCACGACTTCGAGCAGCTTCATCTTGTGCACGGGGTTGAAGAAGTGCATCCCCACACATTTCCTCGCACGATAGGTGACGCTGGCAATTTCAGTGATACTGAGGGAAGAGGTGTTCGACGCCAGGATGGTTGTGGGGCGGCAAATTTTGTCGAGCAGAGTAAAGATCTCGATCTTCGACTCCATCTCTTCGGGAACGGCTTCAATCACGAGATCGGCTTCGCGGGCCGCGTCCTCTACAGAGTCGGCATATTCGAGGCGGCGGAAGGCGGCGTCAGCGTCCGGGGCTTGTACTTTTCCTAACTCTACGGCTTTGTCGAGATTGGCACGAATCTCGCTTTCGGCACGGCGCAAGGCGGCAGGAAGCAGGTCTTCGAGGATCGTGCGGTAACCGCCGATAGCGGCGGCATGCGCGATGCCCTGGCCCATAATGCCGGCGCCGATCACCGCGACGGTCTTCACGGTTGCCACTACTGAGCCATCACTTTCTCTTTCTCCAGATCTTTAATGGCGTCATTCAACGCGACACCCGCGGTGCGCAAACTGTCGGCCAGACGCTTGCGTTCCTCGACGTTCATGGCGGGAATCGAGATGCAGATGCGGCGCAGAGTGGTCGTAATGTCTTCCACATAATTCATCGAGCGGATCAGTTCACCAGATGCAAGCATGAGGGCTCCTGTAATTTTGGTCAGTTTCCGGAAGGCGATGAGCCTTTGCCGCTGCCTTCGCGATGGCGAAAAAGTTACCGCGAAAACGTGCCGGGCCGACCTTCTATTCTGGACGTGTCGGCGAATTTAGTAAAGGCACGGGCTGGCGTTCCGCGCCGGAGTGCACGAATTATTTTGCCTTTCGTTAACAACGGGTTAACCGGAAGGGCCTATAATCGCTATCAAATCTTTCAATGTGCCCTGGGAACTCTTAATTCAATCTAATGGCCATGGCAGAGAAACCTTTCAAGCATTACATTTTTGCAAGCGACTTCGATCAGACGCTCACGTTCAACGACTCTGGCTACGTTCTGGCGGAGCTGGTCGGTATTTCAACGGAAGAGTTCGAGCGCAAAGCCAAGGGCATGGCGAAGATCAACCTGGTGCAGCAGGGAGCAGAGCTCGCGTATTTACTGCTGCACGACCCCGAGTTCAAAGCGAAGGTACGCAAGGAACATCTCTACGAAGTCGGTAAGCGGATTCGGCTGAAGGAAAATATTCAGCTTCTCTATCAGCTTTTGGAAACAGGTATTGATGGGTATTCGTTCGATTTTTATATTCTGTCAGCCGCGCCCGTTGAGGTGATTTATTCCGCTCTTGAGGGAGTGGTGCCGCAGGATCATATTTTCGGGACGGAGTTTCGCTACAAAGCTTCGGGCGAGATCGATACGTTGGTGCGAGCCACTGCAGGTTATGGCAAGGTGTTTGTGCTCGACCAGTTGCTTACACAGCACGTAACGGGACCTGATCATGTGATTTATACCGGGGACGGCAGCTCCGATGTGCATGTGATGCTGCACGTGAACGCGCGCGATGGCCTGACGATTGCGGTTTCGGAGTCGCGCCACGTTTCACAGATCGCGAAGCGGACCGTGCTTAGCACCAGCGCACTCGCGGTGCTGGCGCCCATTCTGGAAGAGGTCGCCGGATGGGAGCGGTTCCGGATCCGTAGTTTTTTTGAAGCTAACGGCATGCTGATTCAGGAGTGGGAGCGGGTTCGTACGGACTGGCTTACGGTGCGTGCTGCGAGCCCGGAAAGTTCGGAGCCGGTCAGCGTTTTGCCTTGAGTTGCGAAGCCCGCATCGAGACTATCTCCTATCATGCTGCGCGATAAAAGTTTAATTCCGCTGTCTCACCAGCATCAGCGGGCACTGGCTTTATGCGTGCGAATTGATCGGGCGCAGCCGATCCCGGAAAAAGATCTCGACGCCTGGCAGGGGGAGATCGATCAGCATTTTCGCCAGGAGATCGACTTTCACTTTTCAGCCGAAGAGTCGGTGCTTTTCCCGGCTGCCCTTCGGTTCGGGGAATTGATTCCGCTGGTCGAAGAGCTGCGAGCCGAACATACAGCGTTGCGCGAATGCTTTTCCGAGGCGGCAATGCGGAGCATGTCAGTAGAAAGGATGGTCGCTTTTGCGGGCAAGCTTTCTGCGCACATTCGCAAAGAGGAACGGCAACTCTTCGAGCACTTGCAACGGTTAATGACTGTGGACGAACTCGCAGATCTCGGAATAAGACTGCAAGCCGCCCTCAGCGAGGCCGAAAAATCCTGCATTCTAATCAGCGAGGCAACGCGGCTGAAAGCGCGAGGGTAGTGGGCTGCGGTTAAGTTTAAGATTGCAAGCCGTGGTAGCGGCGAAACTTTTCGGCTCCGTCTTTTCCCATGAACCGCTCGAGGACTGTGATTTCTGTCCGGCGAAGGTCGACCATTACTAGTCCATCGAGCACATTGGAAAATTTGCGGTCGACGTTGAAGCCCAGGAGCTTGCCGCCGATTTTCGCGTACTGCCGAAGTAGGATCGGCAAGCCTTTCCCGTCGGCTTCAACGTCGGTAATGGGTTCGGAGAGTTCTTCGAGGTCGCGGAGAACGTGGCTCATGGCTCGGCAATCCCAGGGCCGCAACCACGCTGGACGAAAGGGGCGGCGCGGTTCGATCATTCCTGGTTCGATCATTTTCGGGTCGATCGAGCCGCCAGATTGTTCTTCACGCATGCGAGCTTCGAAGAAACGATAGATCATCTCCCGCGAAGTCTTATTGTATCCGTTGCTGATGCTGACCGCGCCAAACAGTATTGGAGTCTCGGGATGCGCCACTAGCAAGTGCGCGATTCCCTTCCACAACAGCAAAAGCGGCGCGTACTGGCGCTGATATTCCGGCCTTACAAAAGAACGTCCCAGTTCAAGTGTCGGGCCAATCTTCTCGAAAACCTGCGGATCATAGCGAAAGAGCGTGCTGGTGTAGAGGCCGCGCACGCCGCGTTCGGCGAGGATCTCAGAGGTGTTGCCGACGCGGTAGCCGCCAATAAGCTCTTGCTTCGAGCGATGCCAGAGCAGCAGATGCCAATAGTATCGGTCGAAGCGGTCGAGATCACGGGGTTTGCCGGTGCCTTCGCGAGCGCGGCGAAAGGTTATTTCGCGCATGCGTCCTACTTCCTGCAGAAGACGGGGCGTTTCGCTCGCTTTGACCAGATATACAGCCAGTTCTCCGCTGTGCGCTACGCAGCGATGTTCGGGAAGCTGACTTAATTCCTCCGCCAGCAATTCCTGCGGTTCGGGGGACGCAACCGTCTGCCGTACGTTAACCGAGAGCTTCGAACGAGCGGCAACGGGCCACGAGGTTTCTGCGCGGCGGCGGCGCGCCAACAGGTAAGTTCGCCAGCGTAAATAGTCGGTGGCTTCCTGATCGTCAGCGATGCTTGCGATGCCATCGCTGGAAATTTCGCTGCCCACGCGTATCTCCACGTTGCGACCCTCGTGCTGCAAGAACTCCTGCAGCAGGAAAGCGGATCGCAGGCGCGGATGAATCATGCCGAAGAGGTGAAAGCTCATGCTGTTCCGGCCACAGAAATAAACCGGGAGCGCGGCCGCTCCTGTTTGCCGAATCAGATGTACCGCAGTGTGACTCCAGTGCGGATCTGAGATTGCTGCCTGGGGAAATTGCCACTGGGAGACTTCGGCCGCCGGAAAAAGCGCCAGCATTCCCCCGGACTGCAACCAGTCTTTCGCCTCGGCGAGAGCGTGGCGATTTGCTCCTGCGTAGTTGGCATCGCCGTTGTTGCCGGGTAGGGAATCTATCACGATGCAGTGGCGAGATAGTTCGGGAACGTCTCCCAGGGGAAAAGTCGTGATGACCTTTACGTCCGGGCGAGCGCGAGTGAGCAGAGTTGCCAACATGGCGCCATTCAGCATGCCGAAGGGATGGTTAGCCACGACCACTACCGGACCCGTTGCCGGGATTCGCGTCGTGTCTGCCGCGACTACGCGCTGTTCCACACGCATTGCGGCCAGGAGGTTCTCGAGTCCTAAGCCTTCGGGAGATTGTTGCAGGCGCTGATACAACTCGCGCATTTTGCCTGAGCGAAAAAACTTCCCGGTCATCGCTGAAATCGCGGGAACTCCGGCGATGTGCGGCAACAGTTCTTCCCGCGTCTTATCGTCGTGGAATTGGTTTGAAGGCATGTTAAAGGAATAGCGCAAGCAGTTTGCAGAGGCGTGAAGAAGAGGTTAAAAGCTGATGAAATATCGCGTTAAGGGAAACTCGAAAGTAACCAGAAAAAGCAGTGGCCGGTGGTCGGTTCTAAGAAAACTGGCCGCTGATCGCCGGTTAATATCGTTACGTTTCCAGGCGGAAGCGCGTCTCGGCGAGGCCATAGAGCCTGCGCCAGACCAAGCGGTTGATGGTTACTACGGTGGCTGCCATCATCATGGTGGCGACCAAGAGAAGGTGGAAATCGCCGCTGTCTGTGGCCTGGCTGATGGTAGCGCCTAGTCCCGTCGTGGTGTAGATGTGGCCTTTGAAATGAAAGTATTCGGCTACGATGCTGGCATTCCATGCGCCTCCGGAGGCAGTAACCAGTCCGGTGACTAGATAAGGAAAAATTCCGGGGAGGATTAATTTTTTCCAGCGCTCGATGCCGCGCATTTTGAAAACCGAGCAACACTCTTTCAAGTCGGTTGGGATGGCCATCGCGCCCGCGATCACGTTGAATAAGACATACCATTGCGTACCCAGTAGCAAGACCACGATGGATGCGAGGCCGAGTCCGCCGCCGATTCTGATCAGCACCAGAAGGATTACAGGCAGAAGCGCCGTGGCGGGGACCGATGCCGCGATTTGGGCCAGCGGCTGGGCGATGCGTGCCAGTCGGGGATTGAAGCCAATCGCAACCCCGGCGGGAATGGTCCATAGCGCCCCAATCAGCAGCGCGAGATTCACGCGCAGGAAAGTTGCTCCCAGGCCGAGAGCGGCTTCGTGCAATTCAGTTTTTCCGACGCCGCTCACAATGATGGCGACGCGAACCACAGCGTAGCCAATGCCTAGCAGCACCACCACTGCCACAATGCGAAGCAGCCATTCTCGCCACGGGGCTGGCTCATCATGCTGCGGAACCTCTTCTGTATGTTTATTAGCAAAATACAAAAGCAGATTCTCACTTAGAGGCCGCAAGGTTTTCTGACGAAGCTCGGCCAGACCCGTAGAGTGCTGCACAAGATTGAGTACCCAGGAGCGCGGAGCGTCGGTGCTTTCCACCTGCTCGACTTTGAATTTTTCGGCCCAGGCAATAACCGGTCGCCAAATAAATTGATCGAGCAACACGATCACCGCCACCATGGTGGCGATGCCCCATAGGATCGAGGTCGTGTCTCCGGCGCTGGCGGCGGTTTGCAGGTAGGAGCCGAGGCCGGGCAAACGAAAATCGCGGGGCCCGAGGACAAACATTTCGCAGACCATCAGCGCGAACCAGCCTCCCGCAACTGACATCATCGAATTCCACACCAGACCGATGGCCGAGAAGGGCAACTCCATTTGCGTGAAGCGTTGCCACCAACTGAAGCGGTAGATCGTCGCGGCTTCGCGCATATCTTTCGGAATGCTCTTGAGCGAAGAATAAAAGCTGAAGGCCATGTTCCAGACCTGGCCGGTAAAGATGAGCAAGATCGCGCCTAGCTCGACGCCGAGCTGACGTCCGGGGAACAGCGCGACCATGGCCAGCATCACTCCAGGAAGAAAGCTGAGCACGGGGATGGACTGCAGAACGTCGAGCAGGGGGATCATGAAACGCTCGGCGCGCGGGTTGTACGCGGCCACGTAACCGTACACCAGGGTAAACGCGAGACTCAGCAAGTAGGCGATCGTGATGCGCAGTAAGGAATAACCCGCGTAGGCGGGCAGTGAGCTCAGGCTGCGCGAGATTTCGACCGCCGGAGTGAAGGGGCCAAACCAGGTGCGACCCACGGTAATCACGCTGTACAAGAGCGCGATGCCCGCCCCGAACATGACGACATCGGGCAGGTTCGAGGTTTCGAGTCGCGGCAACTGTGACCACAGTTGATAGGCCGAGAAGCCGCGCCAGGTAATGCTCTTCTTCATGCCGGCTATTTCCCATCCATTCGAGCACCGATCAGGCTTTCGACGAGGAAGCAGGATCGGCGCCGTCGATTGCACGCGCTGGCTCTGGGTTTTGCTTGAGCGCAGCGGCCTGCGCGATTTCGATTGGCACGGTCTCGATTTGTGGCGCCTCGGTTTGGGTAAGCCGTCCGCTCTCGCGATCGTAATCGAAGATCTCCGCGTACCGTCCCCAATTCATCGCAGTATCGAACTGGCGCTGTACTTCGTCCTCGGAAAAGTGCTCGTCCAAAATATCGTGGAAAAATTCGTCGTTGATGGAATGATCCGACTTGCGCTTGAGGATACTGTCGATCTGCTTGAGTATGGTCACATTTTCGAGCGCGGCCTGGCGAAACAAAACCTTGCGAGTTTGAATATCGGCATCGGCGAAACTGACCCCGGCCTGCGAGAGTTGAACGTCGCCTTCTTTCAACCAGCCGAACCCGAGCAACTGGCAGGCCTCGAGAATGGGAAGCAGGTCTTCGACGTTCATCACCAGGTCTTCGCTAAGGCGGAAAAGATCTTCTCGTCCGCCGCGATCGTGCAGCAGTTCGATGAGACCGGCAACTCCGCCAACGCGGGCATGCGGGAGAATCTGATATTTGCTCGTACGAACCGGACCTTTGCTCTTAAGTCCTCCGAGAGGCACAACAATTTCTCCTGTGCTCTCGGGATCGGGCAGGGCGTGCTCGACATCGGGCTCGGTCATCACCTTGTAGATGTAATCCACGAGCTCCACAAAGCGGGGAGACTTGCGATCACGGGGCTGCGGAAGGCGAACGTTAAAATCGGCACGGATGCGCGCTGGGTTTCTGCCCAGCACCACGATACGATCGGCGAGGATCACCGCCTCTTCAATGTTGTGGGTCACAATGAAGATCGCGCTGGTGGGCATTTTCTTGTTGAGCCAAAGCTCGAGCAGTTCGCCTCGCAGATTTTCCGCGGTGAGCACGTCGAGAGCGGAAAACGGTTCGTCCATGAAGAGCACTTCCGGCTCGACCACCAAGGCCCGGGCGAAACCGACGCGCTGCTTCATGCCGCCGGAAAGCTCCTTTGGGTAGGCCGTCTCGAAGCCGTCGAGACCTACAGTGTCGAGCGTGCGCAGAGCTCGCTTGCGGCGTTCGACGGCGGCTACACCGCGCGCCTCGAGCGGCGCTTCGACGTTTTCCAGGACCGTGAGCCACGGAAACAGGGCAAAGCTCTGGAAGACGATAGCGACGTTCGGCGACTCCGCGCCCAGGGGCTTGCCATGCCAGAAAATCGCTCCCGATGAGGGTTGCGAAAGGCCACTGAGAATCCGCAGCAATGTGGACTTGCCGCAGCCCGAAGCGCCGAGAAGCGCGACTATTTTCCCGGGCTCGATGCTAAAGTCCGTGAGCCCGACCACCTGAATTCGCGTCCCATCGGATTGAGGATAGGACTTCTCAATGGCGCGGGCTTGAATGATGGCTTCGCTCAAATAAAAACTCTCCGTAACTTCTATACACGATCCAAGCAAAGACGGGAAGGCGAGAGATACGCGGGGTGTTGTTTTTCACAGGCGGGTTCGGCCGGCTCGGTTAGAATCGCAACGATGAAGGCGCGCGCGAACCTTTCTTACTCTGACGATTACGTGGAGTACTGCCGCGAGACTGCAGGACGGGTTAAGAACCTGCAGGACCTGGCGTTGCGCGGGCGAAATAAACAGGATATTACGCAGCGGATTTACGAGCGCATCGTTGAGGTTGTGGCTTTGCAACCGGCTGACGATCTTGTCGATATTGGTTGTGGGGACGGCACTCTGTTAGCGATGGCCGAACGAATTGGCGTGAACAGCGCACTGGGCCTGCTGGCGACCGACGAAGAGGTCGCCCTGCTACGCCCGACTGGGTTGCAAGTGAAACAAGGGCTTACGGATCATCTGCCTCTCGGCGATGCCTGCGCTTCGGTGGTGGTGTGCAACAACGTGCTGTTGATAGTTCCCCGAGAGAAAATTCCGGACAGCCTGCGCGAGATCTATAGGATTGCAAAACCCGGCGCGCGCATTCTCGTGGGGGAGATCCCTTTCGTCGAAAACCCTGCGCCGGACCCGAGATTTAACACACGGCGCGAGGCGCTATCTTATCTCTACCAGACTTACGGGTTCAGAACATGGTTTGGGATGTTGCGAAGAATGACCTATTGGAGTCTTACGAGAAGAGATCCTGTCATCAGGGACGGCGCCGCCATCTCGTTCTATGCAACTGCGGAAGAGTTCGTCGCTATGGCCGAGGCCGCCGGCTTGCAAATGGTGCGTTATTGGCAGCATGACTGTCCCAACACACGCAATAATTACTTGCTGCGGAAAGCGAGTTAAGCGGCGAAGTCATCCTCCGGCGGGACGGCTATGGGCTGAGGAAGGCGGTCCGCGACTTCGGCGAGATGTGCCAGTTTGGCGGCTAACTCAGAAGTAAACTGGCCGGGAGCTGCACGCCACTGCCAGTTGCCATCGTGCTGGCTGGGAGTGTTCATGCGCGCTTCATTGCCCAAGCCCAGAATATCC
Organism: uncultured Acidobacteriaceae bacterium; assembly: GCA_963789875.1. Classification (GTDB taxonomy): domain Bacteria; phylum Acidobacteriota; class Terriglobia; order Terriglobales; family Acidobacteriaceae; genus Sulfotelmatobacter. The sequence goes on from CAWBMI010000007.1 coordinate 301,928, forward strand.
TGCAGGGGTGTGATGGCAAAGTCTGCGGCTGAAGTTTGAGCGGCGCGTATGAATGCCCAGTGGATGCCGTCGTCAGGGCGTCCGAAATAGCATTCGGCGTTGCGGCATTCCTGCTCGGTGGCTCCTGAGTGAAACCAGCCTACGGTGGTTTCGTTATCGTGGGTTCCGGTATAGATCACCTTGCCGGCGGCGCGATGCGGCAAGTACATGTGAGCGCCCTCATCGCTGAAACCGAATTGCAGCACGGCGATGCCGGGAATCTGCAGGCGCTCGCGCAGGGCGTGCACCTCAGGAGTGATGTAGCCCAGATCCTCGGCAAAGAAGGGCAGGCCGCCGAGGGCTTCGCGAAGCTGGTGAAACAAATCGTCTCTTGGACCATCGACCCAGCGGCCGTTGATGGCGGTGGGATCACTTGCCGGAATCTCCCAGAACTGGTCAAAGCCCCGAAAATGGTCGAGGCGGATGTAGTCGCAGTTCCAAGTGGCCCAGCGCAGCCGCCGCACCCACCAGTCATAGCCTTGCGCTTTCATTACGTCCCAGCGATAAAGGGGATTGCCCCAGCGCTGGCCGGTTTTGCTGAAGAAATCGGGAGGCACACCCGAGACGACTTCAGGCTCGAACTGGTCGTTAAGACGATAATGATCGCGGTGCATCCAGACATCGGCGCTGTCGTAGTTGACGAAGATGGCAACGTCGCCGACGATGCGAATCGAGCGCTCAGCGCAATAACGGCGAAGGGCCTGCCACTGTTCGTAGAAGGCAAACTGCAACGCGCTGCGGATTTGCAAGTCGACGGCCAAATCTCTACGAGCTTTTTCGAGGGCATCAGGCTCGCGGCAGGCCAGTTCCTCAGGCCAGTCTTTCCATCGCGCTAACTTTTGTTGGGAGCGCAACGCGTCAAAGAGAACGAAGTCGTCCAGCCACCAGGCGTTCTCGGCGCAAAAGCGAGTGAAACGCGCTCGCGCGCCGGGCGAGGCATTCGTTAGAAAATTGCGCCCTGCCTCGAATAGAAGCGGTAATTTTTTAGCAAATACCTGGTTGTATTCGACCGGACCTCGGTCGGAGGCCAGCTTAGAAAGCTTGTTGGTATCGATCCAACCGTGATGGGCAAGGCGCTCCAGACTGATGAGCAGCGGATTTCCGGCAAAGGCCGAAGTGGAGGAGTATGGCGAGTTGCCATAGCCGAGGGGACCGAGGGGCAAGACTTGCCACAGCGATTGGCGGGCGGCAGCGAGCGAGTCAACGAACTGGTAAGCGGCGGGGCCGAAGTCACCGATGCCGCCACGCGACGGCAACGACGTGGGATGTAACAGGATGCCTGCGGCGCGGGGGAAGGGCATGAAACTTAATCACCCACCCTAGATTCCCGATTCGCTTCCGGAGCGGGTCAGCGTCTTCAATTCATCCTGGTTGATCTTAATCTTGCCGGCTTTCTGCATCTGATCGCGCAGGTTCGTAACGAACAATCCGAACAGTTCCTGTTCTTTGCCTTGCAGGAGCGTATCGCGAATCTGGTCGCGCTTGGCCGCGAAGTCGGTGTCGGAAGGCGCCTGCACCTCGAGCATCTGAAGGACTGCGCCGTCGCTCCCGCTGTTGACGGGTCCACTGATGTCTCCGGGCTTCAAGGTGAAGGCAACCGAAGCTTGCCCGGTCATCGAGCCGATATCGGGGACCTGGCCATCGGGCGAAACGAAGTCGCTGGTTTTGATTTCTGCGCCCAATTCTTTGGCGGCTTTCTTCAGATCGTGCTCAGTCTTGGCGCGATCGGAAAGTTCTTGTGTTTTCTGAGTAAGGAGAATGTTAGAGCGCTCGTTCAAAAATTCTTGCTCGACTTTGCTGCGAATTTCTTCGAAGGTGGGCGTCGACTGCGGCTTCACCGCCAGCAGTTGAAACACGGCAACGCCTTGAGATGTGGAAGCCAACTCCGGCGGCGACTTTTCTGACGCGGTGAACACGGCATCCATGAACTGAGGTGCGGGCCCCAACCCGGGGACGAGATCTTTGCGGCCGAAAAAGTCTGAAGTGACGACGGAAACGCCTTTTGCTGCTGCGGCAGCGTCTAAGCCTTGCGCTTTGGCAGCTTGCAGCAAATCTTCGGCTTGCTTCTGCGCCAACTGCTGCGCTTTTTGCTGCTTAAGGATCGGCTCGATTTCAGCTTTGACTTCATCGAGGGTCTTCATGTGCGCATCCTGCTTATCGTCGACGCGGATGATGTGGAAGCCGTAGCTGCTCTTCACCAAATCGCTGATCTGCCCTTTAGGCAGCGAAAATGCTGCTTTTTCGAACTCGGGAACGGTACGGCCTTTGCCGATCCAACCGAGCGAACCGCCCTGCTTGGCGCTGCCAGGGTCTTCAGAATTTTTCCTGGCCAAGTCTTCGAAGTTCGCTCCGCTCTTCAACTGCTTGAGCAAATCTTCGGCGCGATGCTGGGCGTCGGCTACGCCTTTTTCATCGATCTTGCCATCTTGCCCAGGAAGCGGCGTCTTGATCAGGATGTGGCTGACCTTGACTTGCTCGGCTACGCGGTACTGATCACGATGCTGATTGTAATAAGCCTGCAGATCGTCCTGGCTGATCTGGACTCTGTCCTGAATCTTTCCCGTATCGATCGCAGCGTACTTCACTTTGCGCTTCTCGGGGATCGAGTTCGCGTAGTTTTTCTGATGGCCGTCGTAGAAGGCCTTCAACTCTTCGCTAGTTGGATGCAGGCCTTTTTTGATGTCGTCTTGTTTCAGAAGGGCGTATTCGAACTTCACCTTCGTGTTCTGCTTGTCGAATTCTTTGCGGATGGCAGCATCGCTCACGGAGGCGCCGCCGGTGATTAGAGCCTGCAGCTTGCTGATCAGAAGTTCTTTGGCTACGCTGTCTTCGAAAGTGGCAGGAGTAAGGTTGGCGCGTTGCAGCATGCCTTCATATTCAGCTTCTCCGACGAAGTTTCCGCCGGGAAAGAAATAGGCGGAGTAGCGGCCGTGCTGCAATTCGTCTTTCACTTCCTGCGGGCTGGCCTTCAAACCCAAATGTTGGGCTTCGCTCAGCAGCGCCTGGCGGTCGATGAGTTGGTCGGCGGCGCGCTGGGCGAAGAAAGGCAGGAGGACTGACGCGTTAGGACCCAGGTTCGCGCCCTGCTGTTGCAACATTTGCCGCGCGGCTTCGCGTACCTGCTCGGCGGTGATATCCTCGCCGCTCACTTTGGCTACCACTCCTTTGCCGGGTGCGCCCGTAAGACCGGCGCCGAGGTCGCCCGGAATAAAGGCAATGACCATGGCCGCGCAAATCAGCAGGAGCAAGCCGCTGAGTACAATTTTCTTGAAGGGTCCTTCAGTCTGCAGAAATCGAATCATGATGAATTGTCACTCCAGGCGCGATGAGCGGAATTCTTGATTATAAACTAATGAAGGAACGATGATCGATGTGCAGATTGTGGTAGCGGGCTACTTTTCCGTCTCAAACTGAAAGTAGCCCACTACCCAGATTGTGATTGGCGCACACGAGGGAAGCCGGCGTGCTCCGCTTTTGCCAAAAATGCTGCAAATGCGTCTATTGAAACGTATCAATAAAAATGCTATTTCTCTTAAGCCATCGGATGGCGTCAATCACGTCGTCTCGATAGACAGATTCCCGGCAAACGCGAACGGAGAACACGGAGAACAATGAAGCGCTCAACCTCCTGTCTGCCAGCAGCCCTGGCGATCTTCTTCTGGCTCTGCCCGAACTTAACGGCGGCCGCTCAGCTTTCGGAACCTGGGGTCAAGAACACAGCGAATGAGGCCACAGAGAGACTCGCGCTTCGCGAGCACTGGAATCTGCAGTCCTCGGCCAAAGTTGCCGATGAAGGTGAGATCATTTCAACCGCCAGCTTCGTTCCTCGGGGGTGGCACGAAACCACAGTTCCGACCACTGTGGTCGCGGCCTTGGTAAACGATAAAACTCTGCCTGATCCTTTCTTCGCGACGAACTTACGACAGCTTCCAGGTGTGACTTACCGCATCGGCGCTAATTTCTCTAACGTCCGCATGGCGAGCGACAGCCCTTATGCGGTGTCTTGGTGGTATCGCAGGCAGTTCACAGCGCCTGCCTCCTGCGCCGGAAAAACCGTGTGGCTGAATTTCAAAGGAATTAACTACCGCGCCAATGTGTGGCTCAATGGAAAGCAGATTGCCAACTCTAACGAAGTGGCTGGAGCCTGGCGCACGTACGAATTCAACGTGACCAAAGCGGTTAGGGTCGGTGGCGAGAATGTGGTCGCGGTGCAAGTGTTCGCTCCGACGGAAAGAGATCTGGCCATCACCTTCGTCGACTGGAACCCGGCACCTCCCGATAAGAATATGGGACTGTGGCGCGAAGTCTACCTCACGGCAAGCGGACCTGTGGCTCTGCGCTATCCCACCGTTGTGTCGAAACTCAATTCGCCGGCCAACGACTCTGCGCAGCTTACCGTGACTGCGCAGCTAAAGAATGCTGCCAATCATCCTGTGAAGGGCGTGCTGAGAGCACAGATCACTAACATTGTCCGCAGCAAGCTCGAAGTACGGCAACTCGAGCTTGAAGTAGAAATCAGCTCTAATGAAACGAAAGACGTGACTCTCACTCCTGACCGGTTTGAGCAACTTACCGTTGCTCACCCCCAACTGTGGTGGCCGGCGCAAATGGGTGAGCCGCATCTCTATTGGCTCGACCTGACATTCGAAAGCGCTGGTGCCGTCAGCGACCGTTCTCATTCCGAGTTCGGCATCCGCGAAATTACTTCGGAGATCAATGCCACGGGCGGACGCCAATTTCATGTGAACGGCAAGAATATTTTGATTCGCGGCGGCGGCTGGTCCTCCGACATGATGGTTCGCGAAGACTCACAGCGTTTGCAGGATCAATTTCGTTATGTCCGCGACATGGGCCTGAACACGATTCGCCTGGAAGGCAAACTTGAAAACGAAGAGTTTTTCGATCTCGCCGACCGGGAGGGAATCCTGGTGATGGCGGGCTGGTGCTGCTGCGATTTCTGGGAGCAGTGGCAGCACTGGAAGCCCGAGGATTATAGGATCGCGAAGGAATCTCTGCGGGATCAGATTTATCGCCTGCGTGGCCATCCCAGCCTGGTGATGTGGTTGAATGGCAGCGATCATCATCCTCCGCCGAAGGTGGAGCAAATGTATCTTGAGGTGGAGAAACAGCTACTGTGGCCGAATCCGGTGGTTTCCTCGGCGACTGGCAAATCTACGCAGGTGAGCGGAGCTAGCGGAGTCAAGATGACTGGGCCATATGAGTATGTGGCTCCGAGCTATTGGGAAGATGACACGGCGCGAGGCGCGCCTCAGCGAAAAGAGTGCAATCCCGGCGGTTGCGGAGGAGCCTACGGCTTCAACACTGAAACCAGCATGGGACCGGCGGTTCCGCCGCTCGAAAGCATTCGTGACATGGTGGGCGAGGATCATCTCTGGCCGATCGATGAAGTCTGGAATTTCCACGCCGGCGGCGGAAGCTTTAAAGATATTCACGTATTCAGCGATGCGCTTGGTCGGCGTTACGGAAAATCGGGCAGCGTGGAGGACTTCGCCCTCAAGTCACAATTGCAGACTTACGAGGGAGTGCGCGCCATGTACGAGGCATACAGCCGGAATAAGTATGAGTCGACGGGCGTGATTCAGTGGATGCTGAACAACGCATGGCCGTCAATGATCTGGCACTTGTACGATTATTACTTGCGCCCGGGCGGCGGCTACTTTGGGGCTAAGCGGGCCATGGAAGCGCTGCACCCGGTATACGGATATGACGATCGCTCCATCTGGGTAGTCAGCAGCCAATATGAAGACGTCAAAGGCCTGAAGGTGAGCACGAACATTTACAACCTGGACATGAGTGAGAAATTCTCTCACGAGGACCCGGTGGATGCGCCCGCTGACAGCACGGCCAAGGTATTCGCTCTGCCAGAACTGCAGGGGCTTAGTCCCGTATACTTCCTGGTTTTGCGGCTGACGGATTCCGGCGGCAAACTCGTGGGTTCAAACTTCTATTGGCTTTCAACGAAACCAGAAACGCTGAACTGGAAGAAATCAAACTGGTTCAGGACCCCGACCAGCTCTTTCGCTGACTACTCGGCTCTGGCACAACTTCCAAAGGTAAAGCTTAGCGTTACAGATCACACTGATATTCGGGGCAAAGAAGCCGTCACGCATGTCTCTTTGGAAAATCCAGGGAAGGCCCTCGCGTTCTTTATTCGGCTGAAGGTCAAACGCGAAGGAGGCGACGAGGAGATTCTTCCAGTCCTCTGGGAAGACAACTACATCTCTCTGTTACCCGGCGAGAAGCGCGAAGTAACTGCGACCTATCACAGCAGCGAACTGGGCACGGCAAAGCCCGTCGTGGAAGTTAAGGGCTGGAATACTGAATAACCAGAACCGAATCTCAGGCGCCTTGACGTCTAGTACAATGCTGACGTGAGTAATGCCGTTCGTATCGGAATCCTGGGCGACTTCAATCCGGAGTTCCGGTCCCACCACGCTACTCCCGATTCCCTGCAGCACTCTGCAGGAAAGCTGAACCTGGAAGTTGTGTCAGAGTGGATTCCCACAAACACGATCGCCAACGGCGCGGATAAACTTCTCGAAAGCTTCGACGGTCTTTGGGCCGCGCCCGGCAGCCCTTACAAAAGTTTTGAAGGTATGCTCAAGGGCATTGAGTTCGCGCGCCGCTGCGATTGGCCTTTTCTTGGTACTTGCGCGGGATTTCAATACGCATTGATCGAGTTTGCCCGCAACGTAGTGGGAATTGCCGACGCCGATAGCGCAGAAAACAATTCCGGGTCGAAGAACATCGTGATCTATCCAGTGGCCTGCGCGGTGAGCGGACGAGTGGGTGATGCCCCTAAGTTATCCGGCGCAGTGCCAGAGATCCGCCTCAGGCCGGGCTCGTACCTGCAGTCTTTTTACGGAAAAGATAAGGAAATTGTGAGCGAAGAGTTTTTCTGCAATTTCGAGGCCAATCCGGAATACGAGTGGTGCGCGATGGAGGCCGGCTTTCCGGTGGTGGCGCGCGGGACGCAAGGAGAAGTTCGCGCTATCGAATCCCCGGCTCACCGGTTCTTTATTGCCACGCTTTTCCAGCCGCAACTGTCTTCCAGCAAAAGGCAGCCCCATCCGGTGGTCAACGCCTTCGTGCAGGCGGCCTCGCGGTGGGCGCAATCGAGGCGCGAAGACCGGGTCCTCGAGTAGTTGGGAACCAGCCCCGTGTGCTCGATTGTATTAGATATTCCTGAAGTTGCAGCCGTCAGCTAAAGTTTTCCTGCGCTACGCCGATCCCACCTTCCATGTACAGAAGCCCCTTTATTTCGAGCAGCAAAGCATAGTCGCGAAACCGTCCACTCAAGAATTTCCACCACCGCAACAGCAATCGAAAAATGCTCAACAGTAAACATTGGCGGACACTGTCGCGCAGAATCAATTCCTATATCGAGCGACTTTAGAGTTCCTCTAACTTTCTCGCAATTCAACAGGCGACTGGCATTGGTGCTGGTTCGTCGCGGAGGAGAATTACATGAAAAGGCAGGGCTACATTTTGCAGCATACAATGTTGGTTTTGTTCGTGCTACTGGCGTCAGGCCTGGGCCACGCGCAATCAGAGTCCCGCAACATCAGAGTGAACATTCCTTTCGATTTCAATATAGGATTGCAACGGTTTTCGGCTGGAGAATACTCGCTTGCCCCGTTGCTTTCGAATACGACGTTACTGCGCAACCGGAACGGGCAGGTGCTGACCAGCATCGCAACCAACTCGGTGGAATCCAGACGGGTATCGAGTTCCGTGAAGTTGATTTTTAACCGCTACAGTGAGCGCTACTTTCTCTCGCAGATTTGGGAGGCAGGAAACGAGGTTGGGCGTGAAATTCCAAAATCGCCCGCGGAGACTGAAGTAGCAGGAGAATATTCGCCGGAAAATGCGGTTGCGCTTACTTTTGCCACTCGTTACTGATCGACCTCGGGGCACGTGCTGGAGTCTCGATAGTTCAATCCGTTGATGCGGCTGAGGATGGAGAGACGGAGAGGGAGGTCCGTCTGGGCCATCGTTTGGCGTCTGGCCGCGATGCTTCCATCGCAGCGTTATCCGCGGTAACCATTACCGAGGATTTCTGTTGGATTGCGAGATAAAGTTTCTCCGGTATCGAGCCGATCCAACTTCCATGATCAGTTCCGTAAGCAGCGCAAACGTGAGTCAAGCAAACGCCGCGAGTCAGACCGCCGCCCCCAAGCCTCAGAAGACGCAGAAGAGCACACCGCTCCCTTCGGATACTGTCAGCTTGAAGAGCACGGGCGATGTTGATAAAGACGGCGATTCAAAATGACCCTTACCCACCTTGCCCCTCGAACGAGTTCCCGCGAGGGTTGAGTCACGAAGAATGGAGGACAGGCAACAGCCTGAGCCTCCATTTTTTCTAGTGTTGTTGTGGAACCGACGAGGCGGGGCCGAAACCGACTGGCAGCAATTCAAACGCAGGATAGTTAGCGGCAATCGCTGCGAAGGCCTCTATCGGCGAGCCAGCAGGAATAGGAAAGTAGCCTTGCACCTCGCGCTTGAAAGTATCGAGATATGCCTTCAGGATCTCTAGTTTTTCGGTTTCGCCCAAAGCTCGCAGGCGGAATTGTTGCTGCTTGCTTCCCTTCTTGAGCAGAACCTCACCGGCGGCTTCAGCGTTGCGGACCCATTGCGTGTGTCCGCGCGGCGCGACCAGATATCGCTTGCCGTTCCATTCGAGGCGGTTGATGGGAGTGGAATAAAGTTTTCCGCTTTTGCGTCCGCGGACTTGAAGAAGATAGTTGTAAGAAAAGCCTAGGCCGATCCCCACGAGCGATCCGTAGATGCTGTTAAAAAGCCTTTCAACCGGAGTCGGCTGGCGAAAGATGGGCGTTGAACTCATGCCCCATTGTACGCACGCACCTACGCCGTTTTCACGAAGCGCAGAGAAGCTGAATTCATGCAGTAGCGCAAGCCCGTCGGTCGAGGGCCGTCATCGAAAACGTGGCCAAGGTGAGCGTCGCACTCGGTACAGGAAACCGCGGTGCGGACCATGCCGATAGTGGTATCGGAGATTTCCCGCACATTTTCTTTAGCGATCGGTTCCCAAAAGCTGGGCCAACCTGTGCCTGAGTCGAACTTTGTGGCAGAGCTGAACAGAGCATTGTCGCAGCAGATGCAGCGATAAATGCCGGTGTCGTGCAGATTCCAATACTTGCCGCTGTATGCAAACTCGGTGTCGGCGTGGCGCGTGATGTCGAAGACGCCAGAGGGCAACTGCTTGCGCCATTCCTCGTCAGTCTTTACTACTTTCGCAATTTTCACCTTCGCCAGGCGGTTGCCGTCGGCGGAAAATTGCACGACTGTGACTTCTCCCGGCTCGCTTTTCGCTGCGGCCTCAATCACGACCGGCTTGCGCCACGACCATAGCGCCGCGCCCCCGAGGGCTACAGCGCTTCCGATCAGGAATAGACGGCGACTGTTATTGACTTCTTCTCCACGATTGGTTTCGAACATAATTCCTTTCCTTCGCCGGTTCTCAGTTCCCGGTTCCGGGTTCTCAGTTAAAACCTGCTGTGCTGATCTGGACACGATGGATCGGCTTTCACTTTGCACTATAGAGATCGGGAAATTCGCGCTGCAGATTCGCCACCTTCGGAGCATCGTTATACACGATGTAGGGGTTGTTCGGATGCAATGTGAAGTAATTCTGGTGGTAGCCTTCGGCCTCGTAAAAGGCCTGCAGAGGAACGACCTGAGTCGCAATCCGACGCGGGAAAACTTTGGCCTGATCGAGCTGTGCGATGTAGGCTTGCGCAATCTTCTTTTGATCGTCGTTGCTGTAGAAGATCACCGAACGGTATTGCGTACCTTCGTCGGGGCCCTGCCGATTTAGTTCCGTGGGGTCCAGCGCTACGGAAAAGAAGACGCGCAGCAATTCCCCGTACGTGACTTTCGAGGGATCGTAGACAATCTTTACCGACTCGGCATGGCCGGTGCTGCCGCTGCTCACGGTCTCGTAGTCGGGATTCATCACTGTACCCCCGGAGTATCCCGAGGTCGCACTGATTACGCCTTTTACGTGCTGAAATACCGCCTGGATGCCCCAGAAACATCCGCCGGCAACGACCGCCGTTTGCTTCCTCGATCCGGCAGCTTTAGTCTCATCGGCAACAGGAGCAGGTACTGGCGCAGCACTGCCAGCTTGGCACGCCACCGCTCCGGCCAACACCGCAAGAATCGCTATGAACCGCAACGAAGTCTTAGCCATCACCCTTCCTCCCGGAGGCGCTCTGCGCTTTCCCCCTAGTTAGAGTTACGAGACGGGAAGAAGTTTCGGATGTGAGGCAAGAAGATTGAGTAATTTGGTGATCGGGTAATTGGGTAATTTGAGGCCCCACAGGCTTTGGTGGCCCATCACCGGATCGACGAATCACTTATTACCATCCGGAGGCTGCGTGGCCGCTCGCCGCCGGGTTCAACCATCCGGAAAGCGCATGGAGGAAGACTGGCGTGCCGAACATTGCGATGGAGAAGAACAGGTCGCTTTCAACCGTGCCACGGAAGAATGGAAGACCGGCGGCGTAGGACATGATCAGGCCGTTGAAGCTGCGGGGATACATATCGGGCCAAGCCGCCCAGGCGGCAAAATTGCTGATCAAGAAGAATGAAACAGAACTAGCAAGAGCTGCGCTGATCACGCGAACCGGGCCGGACTTCTCGCGGAGGTTGGTTCCAAGCCACAGGATCGCCGCATACCAAGCCCAGGTGACGAGGTGATCCCAAGTCAGCGGGTAGGAATAGATGAGCTTGGTGAGGACAACATCAGCGGCGGCAAAAAGCACCAGCGGCACCCACATTTGGCGGCGGGAGGCGCGGGCTCCGAAGAATAGCAACGAGGCGGCTACCGGAGTGAAGTGCCAAGCGTGGGGAATGAAATTCAACGGGCCAGAAAAGGGCACGAACCGTACCGCGACGGCTAATAGGACGAATATATAAGCCAGCATGGGCACCTCAGATAAGCCAGTTATTATTCTCGGCGCGGGGAAGAGGATACGTCAAGGGAGAGTTGATCGCCCCGCTGCGCTTGGCTAGACGGCCGAGGCGGCTGTCCCCAGATTTTCATCTCTCGTTTCTAAAAGCGTCGCTAGTTCGGCTCTGGGACTATCACTTGATTTTCGCCTGTGCCGTAAACGTCGCCGATCACGCGGAGATTGCGATCGAGTTTGACGCCGGCGCCCAGCGCTCTCCGTGTGTCGCTGCCGCGGCTTAGCAGGCGAGGCAACTGGACGAAGCGGAGATCCTGAAAGTGGACGATGTGTCCGGGATCGGGGCCGTCTACGGTTTCTGTTTCTGTAAGCGGATATTGCGCCCAATCGAGATAAACGCGTCCGAGATAAGAGCGCTTAGCTGCCAGCGAGATCGGAGTTTCTTCCGGCTTGTAAAGAATGCGCAATTTGCCTTCGGGATCGACTTCCGGGCCCAACGAATTAACCGGAGCTAGAGCGAAGAAGGCGGGGGTCTCAACTACACCATACCAACGGAATGGGGTGAGCATCGTCGGGAAGGCAGAGGCGCGCAGAGGGTCAGCGCCGTCGTAAGTGCGTGCGGCCAGGGCGTTCACTGCGCGGCGGTGTTCGTAGTCGCGCACTCCCCACAGAAGCGCGACCGCGATCACGGCCAGGGTGGCGGCGAGGCGGCCTCTGGGCCCACGTTGACGAGCTCCGATTTCTTTATCGATCAATCCGAAAAAAGAAGGGACGATCAGGCCGAGCAGCAGGAATACGAACATTACCGGTTCGAAGATAAAGACGATGTCCCACGAGTACCATCTTTCGGAGAACGGCCAGAAGGGGCGTACTCCGTAGTTGTTGGTGAAGTCGAGCAGGATGTGGCTCAGGCCGGCGATGCAGGCATAGAGGAAGAGTAGTCCCCAGCGCGGGGGCAAGTTGGAGTCGTTCGATTTGCGTCCACGCATGCGCCAGACCAGATATACGAAGCCGACCACGATCGCGGCCGTCAGGATAATGCCGACGAAAGAGTGAGTAAAGCCGCGATGATGCGCGAAGGCAAAAGCGGGACCGCGGAAGCGGCCGAGCACGTCGAGATCGGGCGCTTCGGCAGCCAGGGTAAGCGTGAGCGTGGCGAACGCGGTCTTGCGATTGAGTCCGGCCCGCCCCAGGCAGGCGCCGGTCAGGAAGTGAGTGACTGGTTCCAAGGTCTGGACGGATTCTATTTCGGCGGGTCGGGAAATGCTAGTGGCGGCCACCATAGGATCGGTTGCCGAGGCGCCTCGTCTCGCTTGGAGGAGAGGCGGGGCGGCGGTCGCCACCCGCTCATCTCATCGCGCGGGTGCCAGCAATGTAAGAGCGTCGGGCACGATCGTGATCTCGGCGGGGAGAGTACCCAGAAGTTCGCCGTCGGCTTCTACATAAATTTGGGGATGCGAACCGGTCCTCGCCGGTAGAAGATATTGGCAGGTCGCCTTGCGTGCGTGCACAAGATCAATTCCTGGAACCTTCCAGGTGCCGCGCAGGAGGCCTCGAGTCACATAAGAGAGATAAGCAAATCGGCTAGCGGTGCGGCAGAGGACGAGGCGCATGTCGTCGCGGTCTAAAGACGCGCCGGGAGCCAGTTCTTGAAGCACGCCTCCGAAGTTGAGGATGCGAACGCTCATCATTTCCGTGACTTCGGCGCGGGGGAGATTATCGGGCTCGGAATTGTTCTCTCCGGCCTCGGCGTAATCGACCTGAAAACGCGTCATGGGATACGTAAACCAAAGATGCCACGCTTTGGCGTAATAGGCAGCCATGCCAAGGCGATGCTTGGTGCCGCGATCGAGCTTGTAGAAGAGATGAGCGTCGACGCCAGCGCCCGCGGCAATGATGAAGTAACGATCCCCTGGATTGCCTTCGAGATCGTGATAGTGAATGCGCCCGAGTGCCACGCGGCGGGGAGCACCGTGAAGAACTGCGTTGGCTGCCGCGATTGGCTTCATGGGCAAACCTAGATCATGAGCCAGCGCGTTCGCGGTGCCCATGGGCAAAACAGCCAGCGCAACCGGAGTGTCCGCCAGCACCTGGATGACGTTATGAATGGTTCCGTCTCCGCCGCAGGCGAAGATCGTGTCGCAACCGGCGAGAACCGCTTCGCGCGCTTTTTCCTTAGCATGGCCGCGCGAGTTGGTGAAGATTAGATCGGCTTCAATTCCAGCGTTACGCAGAACAGCGAGGACTGACTCCAGCTCAGATTGACGCTTGCGGCTGCCGCCGGAATCGGGATTGAAGAGCAGAGCTGCCTTGCGCATAGGCTGGTCGAAGATGGATTGTACCTTGAGAGGTTTTTTCAAACACACTTTGCAAGCGGGCAGAGTTTGGAATAAGCTGTGGCTGCTTGGGAAGGGCGTGTCCCCTGTTACTCTCCTTCGACCGCCCTCCAGAAATTACAAATCGGGAGGATTGACCAGATGAAGACTCTGGCGCAGGTTCTCTGTGGAGTACTTCTTTGCCTGGGCGCGTCAGCCCAGGACCATACGATGCATGATCATGATAAAGAGCGGCCGGTTACTCTGGTCGAGGGAATCGGTGATGCGCATCATCCGGTTTCAACCCACAATGCGCAGGCTCAGGAATTCTTTGATCAAGGTTTGCGTTTTATTTATGCCTTCAACCATGACGAGGCCGCGCGGTCATTTCAACAGGCCGCGGAGCTTGATCCGAAGCTGGCGATGGCGTACTGGGGCGTCGCCGAGGCAATCGGTCCGAACTATAACGATCCAGCCGATCCCGAGCGTTACAAGCGGGCCCACGACGCAGTGCAGAAAGCCGTGGAACTCGCTGGCGGCGCATCGACCAGCGATCAGGCTTATATCGGGGCTCTCGCTAAGCGCTTTCCTGCGGATCCAAATTCCGATTTGAAGAAGGCCGCCGTCGATTATCGGGATTCTATGCGCGAGGTGGTGCGCGCGTTCCCTGACGATCTGGATGCAGCCACGCTCTATGCCGAGGCCGGGATGAATTTACATCCTTGGGGCTTGTGGCACATTGATGGCACACCGGAAGCCGGCACGGACGAAATTGCGGCTACATTAGAGTCGGTGCTGAAGCGCGATCCGAATCATTTGGGGGCGATTCACTATTACATTCACGCGGTGGAAGCTTCGGCAAACCCGGAACGAGCCTTGGCGGGGGCCAATAAACTCGCCGCGCTCGCGCCTTCCGCGGGACATATCGTTCACATGCCGGCGCACGTTTACATTCGCACCGGCGATTACGAAGCTGCGGTGAAGACCAACGAGCAAGCCGCTGAGGTCGACCGCGCCTACTTGAAAGCGACAGGTGTGCACGGAATTTATCCCATGATGTATTACAGCCACAACCTCCACTTCATCGCTATGTGCGCGGCGATGAATGGGAATTACGCTGAATCAAAAAAGAATGCGGAGATGCTGGCGGCGCACGTTGGTCCTGGCGTAAAAGCCATGCCACCGCTCGAGGGCTTCATGACTGTGCCCTTGGCGGTGGACATTCGTTTTCATCGCTGGGACGACATCTTGAGGACTCCGCAACCCGACTCTGCGATGAAGACAACGACCGTATTCTGGCATTACGCTCGCGGCATGGCTTTCGCGGGGAAGGGCAAAATCCAAGAGGCCGAAGTTGAGTACAAATTTCTTTCCGAGACAGAGGCGGCGACGTCGCCTGACCTCATTTTTCAGATGCCGATCAATAACAAAACTAAAGACATTTTGAAAATCGCGGAGGATACTCTGGGAGCAAAACTCGCACTGGCGAAGAAAGATAACGCCGGCGCGATCAAGGTGCTGCAAGCAGCGGTCGCTATTCAGGACACGCTGAAATATGGCGAACCGCCGGACTGGTTCTTCCCCGTGCGCGAATCGCTGGGCGCAGCGATGCTGATGAACGGAGACGCGACGGGTGCGGAAGGCGTGTTTCGCGCTGATCTCGATCGTAACCCGCGAAATCCGCGTTCGCTGTTCGGGTTGCGCCAGGCGTTGCTGCAGCAGAAACGCGAATACGACGCGGGATTCGTCCAGAAACAGTTTGAAGCTTCATGGAAGGGCGGAAAGCAGGAACTAAAGCTGGAAGATCTAGTATAGGTGATTGCTGGGATTCGCGGGGCCGGTTTTCGCCGGCCCCGTTTTTCTTTGAGAGCTGGTTCTTGCGTTTAAGACTTGCCTAGATGATCTCTTTGAAGCGAATAGACGAGGTGCGGCAGACCAACTCTAGTCACTTCTTTCCACACCGTCATGCCATTCTTTTCCGCGACTCGGCGCGAAGGGGTATTCTCCGGGCGAATGAGCGAGATCAGGCGTTCGACTGGGAACCTGGCGAAGCCGAAGTCGCGGCAGGCGCGGGCGGCCTCCGTGGCCACGCCCTGTCCCCAATGATCGCGGCGCACGTGATACCCAATTTCGATTTCATTCGCGCCATCTACTTCCTGAAGAACAAGGCCGCAATCTCCAATTAACTCGCCATTTGCTTTGAGAATCACCGCCCATAAGCCGTGTCCGTCTTTGACGTAACGCTGGCGGTTGCGGGCGATCCATTCTTCGACTCCGTTGCGGTCAAACGGCTTGACATAAAAGCGCATGGTTTCGGGATCGGACAAGATCACAGATAGGGCATCTACATCTTCAGGAAGGAACTCGCGCAAAGCCAGGCGTGGGGTTTCGAGGATTCGCATGATGTGCTCGCTGCGCTTCGCTGGACAGCCGAGGCGGCTGTCACCACATGGTTCTTTCCCACTTATAATCTTTGGCGATGACTGTTGCCAGCAAAGACCTCGAAAAAAAGATTGAAACGCTTCGCGAGAAGATTCGACACCACGAATATCTGTATTACGTTCTGGATCGACCGGAGATCAGCGACGCCGAATTCGACAAGGTGATGCGGCAGTTGAAGGATCTGGAGGCGGCGCATCCGGGGTTGATTACGCCGGATTCGCCCACGCAGCGCGTGGGTGGAAAGCCCCGCGAGGGCTTCGTCAAAGTGCCCCACTCTTCTCCCATGTTGTCGCTCGACAACACCTACAACGAAGAAGAGCTGCGCAACTGGGAGCGGCGCGTGCATGAACTTAGCGGCCGCACGGATGTGGATTATGTTTGCGAGCTGAAGCTGGATGGGATGTCGCTGGCGCTGATCTATGAAGATGGAAAACTGGTGCGCGGGGTTACGCGTGGCGATGGCACTGTGGGCGAGGATGTCACGCTCAATGTCCGCACTGTGCGGTCGGTGCCTCTTTTGATTCCGAAGGAGAAACTTAAGAAGGCCGGCATCCCTAAGGATTTCGAAGTGCGCGGGGAGTTGCTAATGCCGACAGCGGCCTTCAAGAAAGTGAATGAGGAACGAGAGCGCAAGGGACTGGCGACATTTGCCAATCCCCGCAATTTCACTGCGGGTACCGTGCGGCAGTTGGATGCAAATGTTACGGCGGAACGCCGTATGGACTTCTTCCCTTATATCTTGCTCGAGAACGGGCGTACATATTTCGATCGCCACTGGAAAACTCTCGATGCGCTGGTCGACGCAGGATTCAAGGTCAATCCGAAGCGCAGACTGGTTCACACCATGGAGGAAGTTTGGGCTTTCATTCAGGAGTGGGAGGGGAAGCGCGAATCGCTGGAGTATGAGATTGACGGCATTGTGGTGAAGGTGGATCGAACGGGTCTCCAGGACGAATTGGGTTTCACGGGAAAAGCGCCGCGATGGGCAATTGCCTATAAGTATGCGGCGCGGGCGGGGATCACGAAGCTGGAAGACATTCGGGTGCAGGTGGGGCGCACGGGAAAGCTTACGCCGGTGGCGATGCTGGCTCCGGTGCTGATCGGCGGGACCACGGTGCGAAATGCCACGCTGCACAACATGGATGAGATCGAGCGGCTGGGCTTGGAGATTGGCGACTGGGTGCAGGTTGAGCGAGGTGGAGATGTAATTCCTAAGGTTGCGAAGGTGATTGACGACAAAGATCATCCGCGGCCGAGAGAATTAAGAACGTTTGAGATGCCGGAGAACTGTCCGGTGTGCGGGACGAAGGTGGTGCGGACTGAAGGCGAGGTCGACTATCGCTGCGTGAATGCGAATTGTCCGGCGAAGCTGCTGGGCACGATTCTGCACTTTGCCTCGCGCGGCGTCATGAACATCGATGGCATGGGCGAGTCGCTCGTAAACCAACTGATTGAGCGCGGATTGGTACGGAACGTGGCTGATATTTATGCATTAACTAAGAAAGACTTGCTCAGCCTCGAGCGGTTCGCCGACAAATCGGCGCAGAATATTCTGGATGAGATCGAGAATTCCAAGAAACTGCCGCTGGAGCGCGTGATTTACGGGCTCGGCATTCGAATGGTTGGGGAGCGTACTGCGCAGTTTCTGGCTGAGCATTTTGGGTCGATGGAAGCGCTGGAGAGCGCTGGCGTTGAAGAGTTGCAGAATGTGAATGAGGTTGGCCCGCGGATCGCGGAGAGCATTGTGGAGTTTTTCAGTATCGCGGCGAATCGCAAATTGGTGGAGCGGCTGCGCGATGCGGGGCTTACGTTAACAGGCAAGAAGAAAGAGCGTGGGACGAAGCTAGCGGGAAAGACATTTGTGTTGACTGGAACTTTGGCGCATCTCACCCGAGATGAAGCGAAGAAGATGATTGAGGGCGCGGGTGGGAAGGTCACGGGGTCGGTGAGCAAAAAGACGGACTATGTGGTGGCGGGAGCGGATGCTGGGTCGAAGTTGGAGAAGGCGAAGGAACTGCGTGTGACGGTGGTTGGCGAGAAAGATTTGGAGGAATTGCTGAAAGGCGGAGCATTAAAATAAGGGAAGGCCTGTGAGCACTATCTGTTTCCAAGCTGCACAGGATGGAAGCCCGGGTCGGGCCTGTTCTTTTGTTTTAGAAACCGTGGAACATCATGCAGTTGAAGCATATCTTTAGCGAGCAGCCGTTCTAGCTCGTCGCGTTGCGTTTCGAGGTCCTTGTAGAGTCTCCTCCCGTACTCAATCACACTGTCAGGTTTCTCGAATTGGAATAGGATGTAGCTTGGATCTCTGACCTTGTTGAACATTTCTTGGGTCAGCCACAGTCCTTCGTTCAGTGCTTCGAAGACCAACAATAAAGCTCGCTTCCAATCATCATCTTTCTCGGAGGCAAATAAGAGATGATAGGGCCTGGTGTCGTCCGGAGCGACCACCGCGGCTTTCAGGTTCACTATCAGGAGCTCGACTTTCTCGTAAGCTACGACTCGGCGTCTAATTATCGTTTTGTAGTAATCGTTGACATACTCATTTCGCTTGCCACGAAGGCTGAAAATCCCACCGACGACGGCCCCCACGATACCGCTAAGCACCGAACTGGAGAGAACGGCCAACCAGAGCTGATTTACGTCTATATCCTCCAAGCACCAGCAGGCTAAGACCCGGTGCTTTATTTCCCCAGCGCCGCTGTCATCCGCTTCCACGTCTCATCCAGCGTCTCCGGCAGGATGCGCGTCTCGCACACCACGGAAACGAAGTTCGCATCCGCAACCCAGCGCGGGAGGACGTGCATGTGGATGTGCCCGGCGATGCCGGCGCCGGCGGCTTTGCCGATATTCATGCCTAGGTTGACTCCGTCGGGGGTGTAGAGTTCGCGCAGGAGAGTTTCCATACGCTGTGAGAGTTGGATCATTTCGTTGGCGTCTTCGGTCGGCAGCTTCTGCAACTCGTCGAGGTGCTCGTAGGGGACTACCATCACGTGGCCGGGGGTATAGGGATACGCGTTGAGGATGATGAAGCAATGCTTGCCGCGGTAAACGATCAGCGATTTGGCATCGTCGGTCGATTTCGCGGCGTCGCAGAAAACGCATGTGGGGCGTTCTTTGCTGCTGACATAGGCGTAGCGCCAAGGGGTCCAGAGGTAATCCATTGCAAAGGCAGGTTAGCAGATGTTGGAGCGGGGTGAAACCGCGAACGCAGTTCGCTGCGCTCGCTGGACGGCCGAAGGGGCCGTCCCCACACATTCTTTTGCGCTTTCGTGAGTCACTGCTAATGCCGTTGCAACACTGGCGTAACATGCGTGAACATTTGAGTTTGACACTGTTTGCGAGGCGTTGCTATAGTCGAAGAGTTCCCTTTGGACGCGGGTTTCTGTAAACGTCCGGCAGCTGGGATTGTCCAAGCTCACTCGCCAGGGTGAGCCCACCACAACCAACGACTCACGCCAGCAGTCCGCAGGACCCGTATCCTCCCCGCACGGATGTGCGAGGTTTCAGCAGAGAGGCTTAACCTTGTTCGACAATACCACCGCCCACAACTCCGGATCCAACAGCGCCGTCGCAACCGAAACAGAACCGACGGTCAACGAGCACAATTTTTCCGATCAGCTTTCGACTGAATCGAGAGCGATTGAAAGTCACACTGAGACGAGTGCGGCAGCTACTTCGTCTTCTTTTTCTAATAAAGAGGGTGGTCAGCACGCGTCTTCAGTTGCGGAAGAAAAGCCCGCCAACGAGGATTTCGCCTCGGCGCTGGAGAACTTCACCACAGAGACCGAAGAGGCCGTGGGTGAAGACCGCGTGATCAAAGGCACAGTGCTGAAGTTGACTTCGACGCACGTGGTCGTGGACATCGGGACCAAGTCGGAAGGCATGCTGCCGCTTTCGGAGGTTTTGGACCACGAAGGCAAGCCGAAGGTGAAGCCGGGCGACGAAATTGAAGTGATGCGGGAGAAGGGCCAGACGGAAGAAGGTTACGTCAACCTATCGCACCAAAAAGCGGCGCGCCTGCATGCCTGGGATGAAGTGGAGAAAGCTCATCACGAGAAGCGGCCGATTCAGGCAGTGGTGATTGAGCGAACCAAGGGTGGGCTCACGGTCGATATTTTGGGAGTGCGCGCATTTCTGCCGGGATCGCAGGTGGATCTGCGGCCCATTCGCAATCTTGATGGGATGAAGGGGCAAACGCTCGAAGTCACCGTAATCAAGCTAAATAAGAAGCGCGGCAACATCGTGGTCTCGCGCAAGGAATTGCTGGAAGGCGAACAGAACGAAAAGCGCAGCAAAACGCTGGAACACCTGGAAGAGGGGTCGGTTCTGACTGGAGTGGTGAAAAACCTTACCGAGTACGGCGCCTTCGTTGATTTGGGCGGCTTGGACGGGTTGCTGCACATCACCGATATGTCGTGGGGAAGGCTTACGCATCCGCGCGACCTGGTGAACGTTGGCGATCAGATTCAGGTAAAGGTTCTGAAGTACGACAAAGAGAAGCAGCGGGTATCGCTGGGATTTAAACAGCTGACGCCGGATCCCTGGCTGGATGCGGAACATCGCTATCCGGTTGGTGCGCATGTTTCGGGCCGGGTGATTAGCGTGACCGACTACGGCGCTTTCGTGGAACTCGAGCAGGGCATCGAAGGCCTGGTACACGTTAGTGAGATGACCTGGTCGAAGCGGATGAAGCATCCGTCGAAGCTCGTAAACGTGGGCGATCAAGTGGAGTGTGTGGTGTTGAATGTGAATCCCACAGAGCGGCGAATTTCGCTCGGGATGCGGCAACTGGCGGCGAATCCGTGGGATGCGCTGCATGATAAATATCCTGTGGGTATGACCGTTGAGGGCCGGGTGCGGAACCTCACCGACTTCGGTGCGTTCATCGAAATTGAAGACGGTATCGATGGGCTGGTACACGTCAGTAATTTGAGTTGGACGAAGCGGGTGAAACATCCTTCGGAGATTTTGAAGAAGGGTGATCGCGTGAAAGCTATTGTGCTGGCGATTGAGCCCGATAAGCGGCGGCTCTCTCTGGGCGTGAAGCAACTGCAGCCCGATATCTGGGAAACGTTCTTCGAGACGCATCATGTGGGCGACGTGATCCACGGCAAAGTGCTGCGGGTCGCTGCTTTCGGGGCGTTCGTTGAAATCGCCGAGGGAGTTGAGGGCTTGTGCCATAAGTCTGAAGCTGTGGATGGAAATGGCCAGCCTTTGCATCTTGAGCCGGGCGTGGAGCACGACTTTAAGATCATCAAGATGAGCCCGGAAGACAAAAAGGTCGGACTCAGCATTCGCGCAGTGGGCGAAGAGGCCTCGCGCTCTGAAGTTGAGGCCTACAAGCAACCGGTGTCGAGCACCAGTTCGACCATCGGCGAGTTGATTTCGTGGAAGAGAGCCAGCAACGAGAGCAATTGAAGAGCAGTGGGCCGGTTAGAATAAATTTGGGTTTGCTGAGGGCCGCTTTTGGGAGCGGCCTTTAACTTTTTAGCGATTTAGCCCCGGTGGCGTTTGGCCGCCGCTCATCTCTGTTCTAGAATCATTCGTTTGCCATTGATCATCTCTTCTTACTGAGGACGATTCCATTGCCAGAAACTATTTATGACGTGGCCATCATCGGCAGCGGTCCCGCTGGATATACAGCTGCCTTTCGCGCGGGACAATACGGCCTGAGAACCGCGCTGATCGAAAAAGAAACTGTGCTCGGCGGGACCTGTCTGCACGTGGGCTGCATTCCGACCAAGGCGTTGCTCTTCAATGCCGAGCTTTGGGATCATTTGAAAGAAGCCAAAGAATTCGGCATCGACGGCGTGGATACACGCAAGCTGAACTGGGCCGCGATTCAGGAGCGTAAATCCAAGATCGTTGCGAAGCACACCAAGGGACTCGATTTCCTGGTGAAGAAGAACAAAGTCGAGCACGTGAAAGGTTACGGGAAGTTGACCGGGCCAGCGCAAGACGGCGTGCTCACGGTTGAAGTTACGAACGAGGGCAAGACCAGTCGCCTGAAAACGAAGAACGTGATTCTGGCAACCGGCTCTGAAGCTCGCATGCTACCGGGACTTCAAGCTAATGATCGCATTCTTACCAACATCGAAGTTCTTAGTCTGAAGGAGATCCCGAAATCACTTGTCATCGTTGGGGCCGGCGCGGTAGGAGTGGAGTTCGCTTCGATCTATCGATCGTTCGACGCAGAGGTAACGATTCTAGAGATGCTGCCGCGGCTGGTTCCGGTGGAAGATGAAGATGTGTCGAAGGAACTGGCTCGCGTTTATCGCAAACGTGGCATTAACTTTCATACCAGCGCAAGAGTTGAAAATATCAGCAACACGAAAACTGGGATTGCAGTCACGATAAGCGTGGATGGCAAGCAGCAGAAGATTGAAGCCGAGAAAATTTTGATCGCCGTGGGCCGCAAGCCGCGCACGGAAAACATTGGCTTGGAGCGCACGAAGATCAAGCCGGACCGGGAGTTTATCAAAACCGATTCGTGGATGCAGACTGCGGAGCCGGGAGTTTACGCCATTGGCGACATCGTGCTGGGTTCGCCACAACTTGCCCATGTCGGGGCCATGGAAGCGCTGGTCGCTGTGGCTAAGATCGCGGGCAAGCCGGGCAAGCCGATTAATCCTGAACACATTCCAGGCGCGACGTATTGTCATCCCGAGATTGGCAGCGTGGGGCTAACTGAAACCAAAGCGCGCGAGGCGGGCTACAACTTGAAGATTGGGAAATTCCCTTTCACTGCGAACTCGCGCGCCTCGATCGTTGGCCAGCATGAAGGTTTCGTCAAGATAATTTCCGACGCCGACTACGGCGAGATTCTCGGAGTGCACATCATCGGCCCACTGGCGACGGAGTTGATCGCTGAAGCGGTCGTCGCTATGGAACTCGAAGCCACTGTGGAAGACTTGATGTGGACGATTCACTCGCATCCCACTCTGTCGGAAGCAATGCTGGACGCGGCTAACAGCGTGTATGGGATTGCGATCAATGCGTGAAACCTACCACGGAGGCACTGAGCCACGGAGAAAGACAAGAATGAGAAGGGTTTCCCTGTGTCTCGGTGGTGAAATGGTTTCGGTTTGATCTCTCTCATTCAACTCGGCACCGTCGACTACGCGACCGGCCTGCGCCTGCAACAGCAACTCGTCGCGCTGCGAAAAGAAGAAAAGATCGGCGACGTCCTCCTTGTGCTTGAGCACTCTGCAGTCATCACGCTGGGCCGCAACGCGAAAGCCGCCAACCTAATTGCCTCGCCTGAACTCCTGGCCCAGCGCGGCGTCGAGCTCTTCGAATGCGACCGCGGCGGCGATGTCACCTTCCACGGCCCCGGCCAGATCGTTGGCTATCCCATCTTCGACCTGCGAAGCTTCGCCACGCCCGACGGCAAGCGCAAGACTCTGGGTGTCATCGAATTCGTCCGCCGCCTGGAAGAAGTCCTGATCCGCACCTGCGCCGACTTCGCCATCCCAACGAAGCGAGTACCGGGCCTAACGGGAGTCTGGACGGATGTCGGAACCAACGACATTCATGTTGTGGAAGGCCACGATGCTCATGTGGGGACAGCCGCCTCGGCTGTCCAGCGAAGCGAAGCGAGTCCCTCCGACCACGGACCCGAAGCCAAACTCGCCGCCATCGGCATCCACATCTCCCGCTTCGTCACCTCGCACGGCTTCGCCCTCAACGTAAACACCGACCTCAGCTACTTCAACCTGATCATCCCCTGCGGCATCACGGCAAAGGCGGTCACGTCGATGCAGCAGGAACTCGGCAAACCGCTCGAGCTGAACGCGGTAGCCGAATCCATCTCCAGAAACTTTGGCACGGTGTTTTCAAGCCAGATGTTATGGGTTGATACTCTCGACTCGCTGCTCGGTCGCGCCATTGGCGTTCCGATGAAGCCCCCTGCTGAACTCCGCGAACTTCACGACGAAGAGGACGCCACCTGGGCGTAGACCTCGTTACTTAGCGCGAGGACCACTGCCAGCGAGGGATATTTAGACTGTCAGATCCAGCGACAGTGGTTTCCCCAAACGTTTTTTCGAGCAGTATCGAGTGGCAGCCAGACTGTTCCTTGAGCGCCGCAATCAGTGACGCTTGATGCGTTACAACGATTAATTGCGAGCGCTCCGTAGCCTTTCCGATCAGGCGCGCAAGGGCGTTTATTAGGTCCGGGTGCAAACTCGTTTCCGGTTCGTTCAAAACCATCAGCGCTGGCGGCCTTGGGGACAAGAGAGCGGCAATCCAGAGAAGATACCTCAACGTACCGTCGGATAGCTCGGCAGTGTCCAGGGAGCGCAACAAACCATGCTGGGACATCGTCAGCGCAAATCGCCCCTCGCTGCTTGAAACGCCTAGGCGACTTCCAGGGAATGCATCTTCGACGGCAGCATTGAGCGCATCGTCGTCTCCAATCTCACGAATAGTCTGAATAGCCGCAGCCAGGTCGTCTCCGTCGTTGCCGAGAATTGGAGTGTGGGTGCCGATCTGAGGGCATCGTGCTGGAGCGTCCGCATCCGTTCGAAAGTGATCGTAAAACCGCCACGCGCGAATTGATTCGCGCAATGCCAGCACCTCGGGGGCATTTCTCGGGTCGGAAATGTGAGTCATCATGCTTTCAAAGCTTGAGAGGTGATCTGTCACTGGACCCCAGCGTCCGTCCTCAGAGCGAATTCGCACTAGCGGCCCCTGCCGATCCACAAGCATCGTCATAGGTCGCGGCGTCGGCCCATGCCAAATGCATTCCTGCTTGATCTCAGGATCAAGACTGAACGCTGACTTGCCCGGAGGTGGCAGGCCCAGGTCGATTAGATAGCCGAATTCGTCGCTGGCAAAGCCCATTCGCAAACTTACAGGATGTTTCCTTCTTGTGCCCTCAACTGGATAGTCACCCCTTCGTACGGCCCGTGAAATCGATTCCGGTCCCGCCCACAGCGTCGACTGCAATCCGCCTTCGCGCGCCAATGATGTGACGACACGCCCCTGCGCCGTGTCGGCGAGCAGCCGCAGCGATTTGTAGAGACTCGACTTGCCGCTGCCATTTGCGCCGGTGATAACGTTAAGACGGTGCAGCGGAACTACCAACTCGCGAAGGGACCGGTAGTTCGAGATGGCTAAGGTTGTGAGCATCTGGGACGCCGCTAATCCAGCGGTTTACTTTATCAAAGACGCGGACCAGACGGTTGCCTGCTTCTCAGGGATTGTTCCCGGTTTAGGCCGGATGCTAGCCCAATCCGCCACTCTGCGATAGCATTAACTCTGGCACGTCCAACGCGGTCTCTCATGGCGATCAAGAAAAAGAACTCCAAGCACAGTAGGAACGGAAGTCGTCGGCACAACGGTGCATCGCAACCCAAATCCGACGCCGCCGATCTCCGCACCTACTCCATCCCCGACACTCGCCTCGAACATCCCGATCTCTCCGTCCGCCAGTCCGTAGAGAAAGACAAAGACGGCGTCGAGCACGTCCGCTACGAAGTCACCGGCAACCTCAACGCTCCAGTCCCGCCGATCCGCGACTCCAAATATCTCGACAAAAAACAGACCATCGAGATCTACCGCTACATGCTGCTCAACCGCAAAATGGAGACCGCGCTCGAAAATCTCTACAAGCAGGGCAAGGTGGTTGGCGGAGTTTATTTCGGGCTTGGCCAGGAAGCCTGCTCCTGCGCCTCCGCCTACGCGCTCGACAAGGACGACTGGTTCGCGCCCATGATCCGCAACCAGGGCTCACTGCTGGTGCGCGGCTTCCGCGCCAGCGACACCATGATGCAATACATGGCCAAAGCCGATTCGCCCACGCACGGCCGCGATGGCACCTCGCACTTCGGCGACATCGAGAAGCGCAACATGGTTTCGCCCATCTCCATGCTCGGCGATTTAATTCCCGTGCTCTCCGGTGTGGCGCTGGGTGCGCGCCTGCAAGGCCGCAACGTCGCCGTCATGACCTACATCGGCGACGGAGGCCAGTCCACCGGCGTCACCTACGAAGGCATCAACTTCGCCGCCGTGCAGAACCTCGGCCTCGTGCTGTTTGTCGAGAGTAACGAGTGGGCCTACTCCACGCCGTCGGAAATGCAGTACCGATGCAAAGACCTCGCCGAGCGCGCCATCGGATACGGCATCCCCGGCGTGATCGTCGACGGCACCGACGCCTGCCAGATTTATGACGCAGCCCGCGACGCCGTCGAGCGCGCCCACCGCGGCGAAGGCCCCACCATGATCGAAGCCAAAATGATGCGCATGAAAGGCCACGCCATCCACGACGCCGCCGCCTACGTGCCCAAGCCAATGTTCGACTTCTGGAAAAAACGCGACCCGATCGCGCGGTTTGAAAATTATCTGGTGAAAGAAAAGAAGTGGCTGAGTGCGAAAGAGAATGCGGAATTGATTTCAGAAGTCGAACGCGTCATCGAAGCCGAACGCGAGATCGCCGTGAACTCGCCGATGCCGACGCCTGAATCAGCGGAAGGGGGCGTCTTCTGTGAAGACGGCTGCCACGAGATCAAACCGAAATATGGGATGCCGAAAGTGAAGAAGGGGACCGGCGGGTTTAGGCAGACAGAAGCGGCCGTGCATTTGAAATAGAAGGTTCCATATGAACGAAACGCCCAAATCGAAACCGACCGCAGTAGGGATAGCGCGCGAAGTCGGCAAGTTCATTAGCGCGATCGACAGCCTTGCCACGACCGTCGAAACCGCAATGGACAGCCTAGTTCCAGTCCATAAGGACGCGCACAAAGAGTACGACGCCTATGTTGAGAAACACGGCGAGGTTACGGATCACGATGGCAAGAAACGAGTGAAAATGCGTTCACACGAACACTGTCATCAGTTTGGAGCAATTGAGAGGCGGCTGGAAAGAATACACGCAGCTCAGCATGTCGTTCCGCAGAGTTTTCTCGTCGCTTTGGTGAGCCGCTACGATGCACTCCTAGGCGGACTAGTCGGAGTGCTTTTCAGGTTCCGACCCGAAACTCTCAAATCATCGGAAAGAGCCCTCACGTTCGCTCAGTTGGTCGAGTTCGATTCGCTTGACGACGCCCGGGAGTATGTAATCGAGAAAGAGATTGAGACACTCCTCAGAAAATCTCACACCGAACAGTTCGAATGGCTCGAGAAGAAGTTCGAGATCCAGCTAAGGAGGGACCTGCCCTCATGGGCAGACTTCGTCGAGATCACGGAGCGCAGAAACTTATTTGTGCATGCTGACGGCGTCGTTTCTTCGCAATATTTGACCAACTGCAAGGCAGAAGGGGTTGTTCTTGGGCCGGAGGTCAAACCCGGCGCTGTCTTAGTCGTCAGCCAAAATTATTTCCGAAAGGCCCACCGAGTTTTGTTTGAAATAGGCGTCAAGCTGGCTCAGGTCCTATGGCGTAAGATCGCTCCGAAAGAGTCAGAGGAGGCCGACGATCAACTGCTATTCCTCGCAGATGACTTACTAGTGGACGGAGAATACGACCTCGCGAAGATTTTGCTCGACTTTGCCGACACTACTTTGGCGAAGCGACACGCAACGGAGTGGTATCGCCTTAAATTCCTAGTCAATCGTGCGCTTGCCTACCGACTGAGCGGGGACAAAAGCAAGTGCGCCGAGATTTTGGCCAGCCAGGATTGGACTGCGGCCGGAGATGCTTTTAAGCTCGCTGAGCACGTTCTCTTGGAGAGGTTTGATGCTGCGGCAAAGCTCATGAAGAAAATCGCTGCAGCGAGCGAACCACACAAGGGCGACTATCTGAATTCACCGATGTATTCGGAGTTCCGGAAAAGTCCGCTGTTCGCTCGAACGTTTGGGGATATCTTCGGAATTGAGAGCCATGAGGAACGCCTCCTCGTGAGCGAGCGCTCGGAAAGCAAGTCGAACTGATGCCCCGGGTACCTATGTTGAGGCCATCTTTGGGTGCTTCAGTTTAGCTCGTGCCAAGAGCCGGAAATCTGAGATGGGAATAAAGGCCACAAACGGTTTGCCACGCCGAGCAATATGAATCCGTTCACCACGCTCGACGCGATCAAGCAACTTGCCGAAGTTCCGTCGCGCGTCAGTAACGGACATGGTTGATCTCACAGCTAGATCTTCGGCAGGAATGGAAATAGCTTTATCCGTGACAATCCGTGTAAATCCGTTGCAAGAAAAGCTTGACTAACCTTATGCAACTCACCTACCTCGAAGCCATCCGCCAGGGAATCTGGGAAGAAATGGACCGCGACCCCTCTGTCTTCTGCCTCGGCGAAGACATCGGCATTTACGGCGGGGCTTTTAAAGTCACTGACGGTTTCATCGACCGCTTCGGCCCCGAGCGCGTCATCGACACGCCCATCGCCGAGTCCGCCATTGTGGGCGCGGCTTTTGGGGCGTCGCTCACCGGCATGCGTCCGGTCGCCGAATTCCAGTTCATGGACTTCATCGGCTGCGCCTTCAACCAGATCAGCAACATGGTCGCGAAAACGCATTACCTCTGGGGCGCCCCCGCCCCGTTGGTGCTGCGCGGCCCCAGCGGCGGATACGTTCACGGCGGCCCCTTCCACTCGCAGAATCCCGAGATGTGGTTCGTCCACAATCCCGGGCTCAAGGTCATCTGTCCGGCCACGCCTTACGATGCCAAAGGCCTGATCAAAGCCGCCATCCGCGACAACAATCCCTGCATCTTCTTCGAGCACAAATATCTTTATCGCCGCATCAAGGGCGAGGTCCCCGCCGAAGATTACGTTGTCCCCATTGGCAAAGCGAACATCGTCCGCGAAGGCCGCGACCTCAGCGTCATTACTTATGCTGCAATGGTGCACTCCGCGCTCGAAGCCGCTGAGATCCTCGCCAAAGAAAATATCGATATCGAAATCCTCGACCTGCGCACCGTCTCGCCGCTCGACCGCGAAGCCATCGCGCAAACCGTGAAGAAGACGAACAAGGTCATCATTCTGCACGAGCACTCCCGCACCGGAGGCCTCGCCGGCGAAGTCGCCGCCATCATTAATGAAGAAGCCTTCGACGATCTCGACGGCCCCATCGTCCGCATTGCAGGTCTCGATTCCGCAATTCCATTCTCGCCACCTCAGGAAGAGCATTACCTGCCAAAGTTAAGCGACATTGTGCGGGAGGCGCGGCGACTGAAAGCGTACTGATCCCGAAAAAGCGATTACGAAATTCTGTGGAGACGGCTGCCGGCTATCCCGCCCACAGAAGCGAAACTTACCCGCAAACTAGCGCCCAGCCGCAGCTTCTGCCACAATAGTTCGTTCCGGAGGACTTCATGGGTAAGTTCATTCTTGGTTTCATCGTAGCTCTTCTGGCAGTCATCCTCGGAGGGCTTGGCCTCGCCACGCTCGGCTTTATTCCTACCGCCGCCAACCTGGCACCGCCGCATTGGGAACGTCATCTGGCGAACGCGGCCGTCGACGCATCCATGGAGCGACACGCTCCCCGCGTCACCGACCCGCTGTCGCCCAGCGATCAAAATTTTGAGGACGGCATGAAGCTCTACACGATGAACTGCGCGTTATGCCACGGAGATTTCGATCGCAAGCCGGCTTCGCTCGCGAACTCTTTCTATCCTCCCGCGCCGAATCTCATCTCCGATCCGCCAGACGATCCGGAGTGGCACATCTTCTACACCATCCGCACAGGCGTGCGCTATACCGCTATGCCGGCCTGGGACAAGACATTGAGCGAACAGGACATATGGAAGATCACCAGCCTGCTGTCGCACTTGCAAAAACTACCGCCTACGGTTCAGGACTATTGGAAGAAGAATTTCGGTGCGGCGGCACCAAGTGGCGAAGAGAGCAAGTGACGCAAGCCGAAAGAGCTTAAAAGTAACCGTTTCGCTAACGGCATTTGCTCGGAATCAGAGTGGGCTCACAAAATAGCACTAATGCTTGCGATCTGTCGTTCTGAATCTCAACTCTCGTACCCGCTATAATATTTGGTTGCGTTGGGCTGCGATTGCGATTCGTGGCTACGCGGAAGGAAATCATGCCGACTGACATCATCATGCCCCAGATGGGCGAATCCATAGTCGAGGGCACCATCACGAAATGGCTGAAGAAGCCTGGCGACAAAGTACAACGCGACGAGCCTCTGTTCGAGATCTCAACGGATAAGGTTGACGCAGAAATTCCTGCTCCCGCCGCTGGTATCTTGCAGGAAATCCGAGTTTCGGAGGGAACCACGGTTGGCGTGAACACAATCGTCGGTACCATTGCAGCCGATGGTGAAGCTACTTCTCCTAACAAGGTCGCCCCAACAGAAGCCGTAGCTCCAGAGCAGCCAGCGAAAATAGACGCCAAGAAACATACCGTTCCAACAGCCAGCGCTCCGGCGAAAGAGTCTGAGGAGGAAGAAGCTCGCTCGTCCCCTCTCGTGCGGAAAATTGCCCGCGAGCACGGTGTGAACCTCTCACAAGTTTCCGGCACGGGGTTGGGCGGGCGCATTACTAAGCAGGACATCCTCTCCTTCATCGAGGGCCGATCGGCGGCTCCAGTCGAGGAGACGGCAACTATTGCAGCCGCGCCCAACCCCGCGTCAGCACCGCCAGCATCGCGTCCTGCTGCGCCACCTGCTCCCGCAGCGGTTCCGGGCGACTTGACCCCCTTGACCAACATGCGCAAAATCATTGCCCAGCGCATGATTGAGTCGCGTCGCACCAGCGCGCACGTGCACTGCATGTACGAAGTGGATTTCACCCGGATCGTTACTTTGCGCGCAAAACACAAAAACGCATTCGAACAGCGTCACGGCGTCCGTCTTACATTCATGCCATTCTTCGTCCGAGCTGCAATTATCGCCGTGCAGAAATGGCCCATAATCAACGCTTCAATCGAGGGCGACAGCATCCGGTATCACCGCCAGATCAACGTTGGCATTGCTGTGGCCCTAGATTGGGGACTCATCGTCCCCGTTCTGAAAAATGCCGGCGATCTCAACTTTCTCGGATTGCAGCGCGGCATCACCGACCTTGGCGAGCGCGCCCGTAGCAAGAAACTCAAGCCGGACGATGTCGAGGGTTCAACCTTCACCGTGACCAACCCCGGCCAATTCGGCGCCGTATTTGGTTTGCCCATCATCAATCAGCCAAATTCCGCGATCATGGGTGTGGGCGGCATTACGAAGCAGCCCCTTGTGATTACGGACGAAGAAGGTAATGACTCCATCGCCATCCGCTCGGTGGTTCACCTTACGCTCGGCTACGACCACCGCCTCATCGACGGCGCCGTAGCCGACCAGTTTATGGCTCTGGTAAAAAAGACTCTGGAAGGTTGGAACGAAGAGGTAGGGTAAGGCGCTTTACGGCGTTGGCGGGTTGGCTGGGGTCTGCGGTTGCTTGCACCATGTGGAAGCATTTAAGCATTGCACTGTGCCATCAATAATCAGAGAAATTCCGTTCTTAAATTTCTCCGGATTGATGATTTCCCGTGCAGCCACGGCATCGGTCATGGAAAGCGCATTCTGCAGAAACGACATGGCAGCATCTTTCTTATCGGCCCCTGGCTTGGCGCCGAAAAGTCCCTCGATTCCGTTCACAAGCGCGGGAACGAATGCGATCCCTCGCAGCAATTGAGATAGAAAATCCATAAGCTTCCTCCGCGAAGCAATCTTTGTCTGTAGATTTCCGTCTGTCGATTGGGCGAGTCCACGCCCATAAGCGGATCGAACGCTGAAAGATCTTAAGTGAGACTGGCCAATATATCGTTGAGCGCCGTCAGATTCGGGTCGGCTCCGTCTGTCGACTTGGCAATCAGCGTCAGGCAAACTTTGAGTTCGTTCGCCTTGGTCAGCGCCAGCGCCAACATCCCGGGCAAGTCGATTCCCGCTGCATTCCCGTTTTTCAGAGTGTTTGCGGTAGCCGCGGTTGCTGTCTTCAGATTGGTTATGATTGTGGTGCTCGGTATCGTAGTCATTGTTTCCCCTTTTTGATGTAACGCTTAATGTGTTCATTCATAGCGTGAGCAATCTGGCTTTGCAGCATCGGTTGTCCAGCTGTTACTTCAACCAGTGTTTGTGCAGTGCGATCGCTACACTCACCCCGGCGCTGATCGCCCCGTTTACTACCCGATTGTGTACGCTATTGCGAAGATCATTCCGCTCCAGGACTGCGATTTTGTCTTCTAGAATCTTCACGCGCCCTGGTTGGCCATTTCCGACCAGACCGTCCATCTTTGTTTCCAACCGAACCAATTTGTCCAGAACTTCTCGTTGGAACTCAATGTCGATTGCCTTCAGCACCAATTCCCTTTCGCTGGGTCCCATATTCCGTGTCCCTTCATCGGAGATTCTCACAGCGGATATCCAACGGTAATCGCCGCTCCCACCGGCACTCCCGCCGCATCCGCAACCGGAAGCACCTGCGACGCATAATAAGTATCAGCACCTGCTGTCATCCCCGAATCGTCCACCGTCAGAGTCATTTCAGCCGGGTACCTTTGATACACCTGCACCGCCGGCGGAGTATCCGCCCCCACGTTCCCCGCTCCTGCCGTCGGCCCACTACCGCTAGTCCACTCCACGTCCGTGGATCCAGCCACTGCCAGGCTCGAAGCATAGAAATGACAGTATGAATAGGAAACAGCGGAAGTATTATCGACCAGTGCCCCATCACGGTTGCCATAGGCCTTGTCGTTCACCATCGTGATCGCCGTTGCTGCCCCATCGAACCGAAAAGCGTCGTAATTGAGATGGGCCTCCGAGTTATAGATTTTTATGTCCCCCGGCCCCGGCACACTCTCATTCACGTAGAAACCCAGAGGCTGCGTTCCTTGCGGAATCATCGCATCCGCTTCCATGTTCGCAAACACCAGATGATCGCTGGCCCCCTGCACATACACCCCGTAATCATCGAACCAGTTCACCAGAAAATGCTGAAACGTCAGCCACGACTTCCCATTCACGTTAATCACCGGCACATTGCTCAGTGCCATGGGTACGATCGGTTCGTTGTAGTACGTAGTCGGATTCGAGGTTGCAAAAACATATATATAGCCATTAGCCAGGTAAAAGTCCCACTGCGCCGTCAGGTTCGCCGTCGACGCTCCAACCTTCTGCCCCCAGATCGATCCAAACAAACAAAAGTTGATCGTCGTGAAAGTCGCCGGGACCGGTGCCTTCCAAGCATTGCCCGTAACCAACACCCAGGCTGTAGCAGGCAGCGCATAGTAACCCGTCAAATTCGGCGCTGCCCCCGTGCCATAGGCGTCAAACGTAATCGGATTTCCTGAACTGCCCGAAGAAGGCGGCGCCAGACTCTCATTCCAAACATCCCCCCGCTTGAATAAAACCGTATCTCCCGGCTGAAACGTCTGCCCATTGACATTCGCAATCGTTTGCCAAGCGGCAGATGGGGAGTTGCCGCCGTTCGAATCACTCCCCGTACTCGAACTCACGTAATAGGTCGTAGCCGAAGCCATGCTGGCCCAGGTAACGAACATGATGAAAAGAATTCTTCGCACTACCTGCTCCTCTCCGGCTAATGCTTGTATCCCAGTAGCCTCTATCAGCGCTGTCCGCCTCTTCACGCCGCGTCCTTGGAGATATGCTTTTGCTTTTAAACAAAAAGGCCATCGCGGGCAGGCGATGGCCTATCTCGAATGATCGGTCAAAGTCAGCTCTCTCGTTCCGCCCAGTTCTCCACGCCGTTGGCAATGCGACCGGAGTTGTAATCGAATAAACCCGCGTCGGCGGAAGGGGCCTTTCCGGGCTGTGTAACTCGGCTCTCTGAAGCTGCCGGCCTTGGCTCCGGGCCTCCATCGCCTGCGCCTACAGGGTTGGTGACCATCGGATTGCGGTCGCTCAGCTCCAATGATTGTGTAGTAAACGGTTCCACTGCTTCGGGATTGATCCTGCTACTCATACCGATGCCTCCTATCGAAAAAGAATCCTTCGTGCGAAAAAGCACTATCTTGACGGCTGCGCAACGCTGGCGGTGGGAAACAGATAGGCGGCCGGGCGCGGCACACTTCGCGTCCCAGTCAGTGTTGCACCGACCTAATTCTGCATCTGATAAGTGATGGTGGCCACGACTCCGGCCGCATTGGTCGTGCAACCGGCCGCTGCTGTGGTGATCTTGAATCGCAATTGGTGACCCGAAGCGACGTTCGTGTTTCCCGTGACCTGCGAGTAGAAGTTTGTGCCCGAAGCGAAGGCAGTCGAGTAGGTTCCCACTTCGGCGCTCGCGGTGCCGTCCCAAATCTGCAGGACTGGGAACGTCGTGCAACCTGCAGCCGCTGTGCTTGCGGCCAAATCAAAACCTGTCACAGTTATTCCCGCTGGTAGCGTCCAATTGCAGTACTGGGTGGTCGCCGTTGTGCCCGCCACCGCGCAAGACCATGCCATGTATTCTTCCGACCGCACATAGGCTGTGGTCGCAATCTTCGTCGAATTGTCACCCGCCGTCGCCGTAGGCGCCGTCGGCGTACCGGTCAGAGCCGGCGATGCCACCGGCGCAATCGATGAATCCACGTAGGCCGAAGTCATCGTCGTGCACGTAGGACCGCCATTCAACACCGCGGTCACCGCTTGGTTCGTGCAGCTTCCCGTCCCCGCCCCGCTGCTGCTCACATTGGATCCCGGCATGTCCAGGAACATCTGCACTGTGGAACTACCTGCACTGGCCTGCAGCACGCGCCCCAGGATCTGCGTCCCCGTCGGTCGCGTCGCCCCAGCGTCACGACACAACGAAAACAATCCGCCGTTCGCCGTCGGCGAAGCCACAACGTAATCGCCTATTACTGTAGGGTTCGCATCGAAGCTGCAGAAAACGGAGCCAGCCCGCGCCAGGGTTGCCACCCCAGATGTTCCCGCACTCGCAATCACAATCCCGATCGCGCCGCTGGTCAGCGCACTCCCCGGCTTCGCAGCACAACCACCAATGGTAAGAACCGCCAATTGGTTTAAGGTCGTGCCGGTCGTAGCGTCGTTGCAAATTTCGTAACTCTCATTCGCGAACTTGCCCAACTCAAACCCGCTATTGCTCGTCGCGTTTCCCGCTACATAAACCGTTCCTGGTCTCAATCCACTGCCGCTTCCCGTAGCGGTAAATGAACCGATGTTGTAACTCTGATCCGTCCATGGCTTGAAGTTGCCGCTCGCATCGACCACCCACTTCAATCCGTTGTTGATCCAAAATCCCAACCCAGGCGCGCCTCCGGATGTGGAACTCTCGCTCCGCAGCACCGCGTAATTATCGGTCGCGTCGTATCCAACCGATGTCCTCTGCCAGCTAGAGCTATTCGTATAGCTCGAGTAAACGTGCAGGTTTTGCGCCGTCAGACCGTTGAACTCGCCCAGATCATTCGCATCCTCCTGAAAAAGATTCGAGAAGAACGAACTTGTCCCGGTCGTCGCCACCTTCTGTGGCGTCCCCGAATTTGCCGATATGTAGAAGTTTCCATCGTTCGAGATTCCCAGCGCCGACGTTCCCGCAGCCGAAGCCGCCATTGCTGTACCCGGAATCGGAGAACTCACGATCCACGGCCCCGCCACCAGCAGTTGCCCACTCACCGTCACATTTCCGCTGAAGGCTCCTGCCGTCGCAGAAATCCCATTGCTGCCGGTGTAGCTCAGCGTCGACCCGCTATCGGTGAACCGGCTGTCTCCGCTGACGGCAGCTCCATTTGCCGGATAAACTGCCAACTGCGTCGAAGTTCCACTATTCACCGCTCCCGATCCGCACCCGGTACAGGTTCCCGTCACGGTCAGGTTTCCATTGACGTTCACTGGCACGTTGAAAGTCTTAGCCCCCGCCGTCAACCTTTCCAGATAGCTGCTGTTGTCTCCGCTGTTGCCAATGTAATTGGAGATCGACACGGGAGCGCCAAATGCCAGTTGCGCGCTGCCCAAATTTGTGGACGCATCCAGTCCGATATATGTATCGTTGGCATTACTTAGCGGACGGAAACCGATGGTCGCCAAAGTTGTCGTCGGAGCGGAATCCACCAGTGTGAACAAATGATGCGCGCTTACTCCCCCGATAGTTTGAGCCTGAAAGTTGAACTTGCCCTTGACTCCCGGCGGCGCGCCCACATCGTTGAAAAGAACGCTTCCGAACCCCGAACTGTTCGTCCCGTATTCGAAGCACTGTTTCCACACTCCCCCGGACGTTCCCGCATTGTCCGCGTAGCCACACTGCCCGCGCACCAGCACTGCGGGGAAGTTGTCGCCATTCACCGAGACCACCGCTCCCGGTTCGCTGGTCGTAAGCACGGGCGTGGTTGACCCCGCTCCTCCGCTTCCCGTAATCACGATTCCTCCAGGCCAGAAAGGCAGCACCGGAAGCCACGTAATGCTATTAATGGAGTAACTCGAAGTATTGGCCGACGACGTATCCGTGAATGTGCACACTAACCCCGAACATTGCGCCTGCGCTGTAATCACACTCCCACAGGCTGTGGTACTACCTCCCGTGCACGCGCCCTTCACCGGAAAACTCGGGACATTGCTGGCTAGGCCCGTTGACGGCTGCATCCGCAGAATGTCATAAGTCACCGTATCTCCCGGAGTTTGCGGCGGAATGCGCGGGAATTGCCCACTGATCGTTCCCGTCCCGTTGGTTAGAGCAAACCCCGCGATCAGCGGGAAGCTGTGCACCGTGCTGCTCCCGTTCGTGTCATTGGCGACCACATAGTAGTTGTATTGGGTGGTCCCCGTATTAGCGAATTGAGGGATGTGCGCCCCTGGCTGCTCTCCGCCCTCCACCCTGAGTGGCTGCACATTGCCAAACCAGATAAATCCCGCCGCGCTGAAGTAACTCCCTTCATAGGGATGCACGCACGGCCCCCCACCTTCTTCCATGTAGACGTTTTCCGACTCAGTTCCCCCAAAACTCCCCAGCAATGTCTGCGAGTTGATTCCCCACATCCCGAAGCCCTGAACCACGCTGTCCGTGATTTTCACTCCATTATTCGCGTAGTCGGTGATACCGTTGCCAGCACACTGAAAGCTCCAATTTGCCTTATCAACCCAAATCACTGGAGTCGACGCACTCGTTCCCGCGGAATAAACGTAAGAACCACAGTGATTCGCCGTGCACAACAAACCTCCGCCGTAATCTGTGTTGCGAATGGTCGCCGCCTGATCATTGTCGATCACCAAACCTTGGTTAAACTTGCCTCCCGCCGACGCATTGATCTGGATCTGCTCTATCGTGCCCGGCAAAGCGTTGTCTTCAATCGCCGCGTTTTGAATTGCGATCGTACCCGGCGTCGTGGCTAACGCCACATTTCCGCCCGTCTGGCTGTATGTGATTGAAGTGCCGGAAACCGCCACAGGCCCGTGACTTCCCCAATAACCCGCATTGTCGGTGAAATTAATGTTAACCACATCCCCAGTCTGAATTGTGCTGCAACCCGAAGCCACCGTGATAGTCACTACATTCGACTGACGCTGCGTACTCGTCACCTGGCATCCATCGGCATTAATGTCCGAACTCAAGTTCACACCGCGCCACGTTACCCCGGAATAGTGATTCGAACTCACCAGATCCCCGAGCACCGCGCATCGATCTCGCGTCGAGCATGCCAGCTGCGTTCCGTTCCCTTCGATCAGAGTCCGGCTACAATGCGCAAAGATCGTCCCGTACACCGGCAATGCATTTGCAGTTGCTCCCGTCGGCGGAAGTACCACCCGCGCATTCGGATTTCCACCACTTCCGCTCGGCAGTCCACAAGCATCGTTGATCGCCTCCTGAATCCCGCTCGTCGCACTGCTTATCGCATATCCCGCTGCGTGCGCATTCTTTGGGGTGAACGCTATCGTTCCCGAACTAGCCGCCGGAGTGCAACTTCCTCCCGTGACCATCACCGCTTCCGGCGTGCCCTGACCATTCAAATACACGTAGTACATTGAGTTCCCTGTCGTATCGATGCCCAGGGGACAAGGTGCCAATGTCACAACCGCCGACGTGCCTGCCGTCAAGCTCCCGCTCGGACTCGCGCTCCAGTTGTCAGCCGCCGTCACATAACGGATGCCGCTCAAATTGTTTGCACTAAACTGCGTTCCCAGAGGCTGCGCAATGCTCTGGCTGGCAGCCGGTGTCAGTGAAACGCTTCCCACGCCTCCACTCGGCGTCGAAGGCGCATATTGTCCAGACGTTCCCGAATACGTCAGCACCTGCCCGTTCGTCGGGGAGCTCGTAGCCACAGGCACGCTCTGGATCTCCGTCGCGTTCGCGCTGGATCCGCAAGCCCCCCAGCTTCCATTTCCCAGCAAACAGTTCGTTGCAGTAGCCGTTCCGCTCCCCAACTCATTCGTCGGAACCAATCCCGTCACCAGATTAGCTTTCGCCGCCGCCGTCGTGTCCACATATTGCTTCGGCGCCGCTTGCAGAGGGGCCGCTGGATTTCCGCTAAGACTCAATGGTCCAGTCATCGCTCCGCCCGCGACGGGCACAAAGTTCCCGGCTCCCACCGTGGCGATCGACGAGTCCACATAAGACTTATTAGCCACGTCGCCGGTCCCCACCGGGGTGGGCACATTCGGAGGCACCGAAAAACTCTTCGCCCCCGTCACCGTCTCCGCCCCAGCCAGGTGGACTACCGCATTGTCATTCGCCTTTCCCGCCAGTGCTGTGTTCACGTATTGCAGCGATACCGGTTGGGCCGCCGTACCCGAACCCGGAGTCGTTCGCACTTGCGCCAGAGTCGCGGGAGAACTGGTAGGCACCAGCCAGTACTCGCTTCGCACTTCCCCCGGGCCAAGCTGATAGACCACCGTGTAGTAGCTTCCCGCAGGAGTCGCCCCAGCATTCGGTGCCAGACCAACATCCAGAGCACCGTTTGTTCCCAGCGTCACATCCAGAGCCCCAGCCGCCACCGCAGTCCCACTCGCCGCCACAAACGCCGGCCATGTAATTACTAGGACGCCCTGAGATGTGCTCCCATCCGCCCGATAAACCGTATCAATCACGTTAGTCAAAGCCGGCCCGCTCTGCGGAACTGCAGCCGCCGCCACCCCTGTCTTTGTCATTTTCCTTGTAGAAGCTACTACATTCGGCGCCAATCCTCCTCCAGCCCCGATCCCCAAAGCCACCACCAAATAAAAAATCCGCCTCCAGGGGCGGCATGACTCGATCATATTTCCTCCGATCTGTGAACCGTAGCGCCGGCGCCTCTAGCCGACGGTAGCGCCAGCGTCCCGCCAGCTGTCGAGCGGGCGACCCACCCGCTCCCCCGCCATCGGAATAAACTTACAATCCCTGTAGATACCTCTCCACGCTCCGCACATAAACATCAGCGAAATCCGCCGCCGGCCGTCGCGTCTCAATCAAGTCCATACCATCCTCCAGCGTCCAACCCAGTACACCCAACAATGCCAACGCCATCATCGGTGCCCGGTGCACGCCAGCAGCACAATGGACAAACAGCTTCGCCTGCGCGTCATCTAACGCCGCCAGCCCAAACGCAACTCCCCTGGCAAACACCTCAGCCGGCTTCGCTTCAAAATCATCATCGATCGGATTCCAGCAGACTTTGATTTCATGCGGCTTCGCCAGCGACGTATCATCGAACTCGATCTGCATGTCGATGATGTGCGTAATCCCCGCGCGCGACACGGCCGCCATATTTTCTGCCGTCCAGATTCCACCCCCGACCGCGATTCGGTCGGTCAACCATGTTATGTCCATCCCCACCCTGCGCCCTACGGAGCGAACTTCCTTATTCGCTCTCAGTTTCAGACCGTACCTAAGACCCGGGAGCGTCGGCCCTGGACTTACGCACAACGCCGCCGGCTGTTCCATATCTCTTGTGCCGAAACTCCGCTTCATTCTACGGCATTCTCCTCACCTCTACGCCAGCTGGAACAACGGATAGTAATGCATTTCGAAACGATCTGATCCCTTCGGAGTCATACCGAAGTCTCGCCTTGTCAACGGCAGACCAGAGATCTGCCTGAAGTTATTCGATCAAATCGCAGCAACCCACCTTCCGCGAGCGTAGACTCCTACTCACCTCTAGTTCCAAGAAAACTCTGCTTCTGGCTGGCAACCTTGTCCGCCTCTTCCAAGCTGGCGTCCACCTTTTCCGCTGCGTGTGTCGCATCCACGGTAGCGGTATTTGGCACGCCATTCCCCGTCTCGACCTGCACCCCGATCCGCTTCCAAAGAC
Source organism: uncultured Acidobacteriaceae bacterium (assembly GCA_963789875.1). GTDB lineage: Bacteria > Acidobacteriota > Terriglobia > Terriglobales > Acidobacteriaceae > Sulfotelmatobacter. The sequence goes on from CAWBMI010000007.1 coordinate 341,772, forward strand.
GATGCGCCACAGAATCTTCTTCCGGCTTCCCTGCCGTCTCCTCCGTCAACGGATGCAGTCCGGCGACTTCAAACAGATACTTCGCCGCCGCCAGTTGCCCATCTCTGGCCTTCTGGATCACCCCCGTCGCAATCTCTACCGCGGAATTTTCCACCAAGTTCCTTATATTTTCCCGAACCTCCACCGTATTGGTCGTCTTTGTCGTGATCGGCTTATCACCCTTTTCCGTTTTCCTCACAACATTCGGCTTGTCCCTCTTCGCCGATTTCACCGGATCCTTGCCCTTGGCCTTCTTCTTACTCACCGTCGCCTCCTCAAAACTCTCAGTCGTCATGCTGGATTCCCACAATCGCACGAGTTCTCGAGATAGAGCGACTGCAAACTTTGTCCTTACGATCCCACTCACTCCGCTATGACCCATAGAAATGGAATCTCTGAGTCGGAAAACGCGAAAGGCGCGCTTAGTTGCGCGCCTTTCTAGCTATTGCTTTAACATTTACTCTATGATTTTAGTATAGCATACTGCATACAGCAAAAGGGACATAGAGTCCGAGTTTATTTTGGCTGCATTTTCAACGACTTGACTAAAATTGCCCCTCATCCCCCTCTTGACAAGCTTTTTGCAGCGCTCCCAGCTGATTTATTCTTAACCACGCTAGCCCGGGCAATCAAAAAGGAAAGCGCGCCGTGACCGGCGCGCTGGAGCCAACTATTGCTTTGTCCTATAACTTATAATCTCATTATATCATGCAGCGTAGTCCAAAAGAGACATAGAGTCCAGATTTATTTCAATCACATTTTCAATCACTTGAGCAGGAATCGCAGTCACCTCCCTCTTAACAGCCTTTTTTGCCAGGCCTTCCCTCCCCAAGAACCGCTGGAGCCGAAAATTGCGAACCGTCACACACCTGCTGCCAATTCCAAAAGTAAACCCAATCCATAAGCGCACATGACAAAGGAAAGCACCAATACCAGCAGCCAAAGGTTCTGCCCGCGCACACGCACGCATTGCAGCTTACGAAAAGCAAGAAGTGCGCTGCCCACTCCCAGCACCACGGGCACCCCGACTTCGAGGCAGGACCCCGCTTGGAGCAGGGCCGCGTTCACCGCAACCACCCCGTTACTCACAACGTCTCCGCCGGTACTTCCGGCAGCGGCGTGAGCAATCTTGCTTTCAGCATCGCCTCACTCAATTCATCAAGCACTTCCGGTAACCTGCGGGCGATCGTTTTGCGCGTACAGTGCAATAGCTTTGCGGCCTGCCATTGTTCGTGCTCCTGCAGCACCACCCGCGCGATGATCTCCCGATCAAAGTTCGCTAGCCGCTCTAAGCAACGCTCCATATCATGGATAAAAATCACCCGGTCTTCAAAAGTAACCACGACGTGTACCGAACTCTTTGCCCGAAATAACTCCCGTCCAAGCAGGGAAGGCAACCTCCCTGCCTCCAATGACCACCGCATATATCGCCTCAACAAAGCTGTTGTCTTTCTCCGATACATCCACAAATCCGGATCTTGATCCCAATAGCTCTGCAGCGCGAGTTCTTGTTCCTCTTTTTCACCGCCGGAATTGCCTTGCGGAAAGTTGTGCCTCGGCAATCCTTCCCATGGGGCGACGCAGACGGACGCGGATTTTCCCGCACACTGCTTAGGCCGGAACGCTTGGGAACCTATCGCCACGCTCTCCCTCTCCCTTGCTGCCAAATTGCATTGCACAGGATTGCTCACGCCACACCTCCCGCCTCGTCCACATCTGCATTCCCTTCCCAATTTTCTACCCCGCCTTCATTAGTGCCCCATCGCAAACTCCGAGACATCCTCGCCGTTCCTGGTTTCATCGAAGGTGCGGGTAGTTCAGCCATCGCCCGCCCACAAGCCACGCAGTAGGTTTGGCCTCCCCCTGACGGACGCAGCCATAGACCACCGCAGCGCTCGCAATATTTCAGCTCGAAGCTCAACTCGCTCATCATCTCGACCTTCTCCGAGCTAATCTTCCCTTTCGTCCAACTCATCGCTTCCTCCTGGGTTTGGCCTGCAGCGGTCCCCCTCGCAGACAAAAAGCCCTGCGCCGGTCTCCGCCCGAAGCGGCTCCCGAACGCAGGGCTCGTTTCTCTTACGATGGCCTGCTTGGCTATTTAATTGTTAGTCCAAATTGCTGAACTAATTTGCGTTCGCGTCTCGGCAAAACCTTCACTGCGCGAGAGCGGGTTCTATGGTTCGAGTTCGAGCGCTGTACGATCTCGCACGACGGAATGGAGTTGCGGCTGCCGAAAAAATCCCTCCTCATATCCCGACTTCAAAACCCTTCCATTCTGCACCACCACGCTGACTCGACCGCTGAAGTTTAAAGACTTCAACAACTGTTCCATGGCTGCGGAAAGAACCTCGGCTCCGCGCACCTTCCGGCGGAATTCAACAAAGTTCTTTTCTTCGCTATAGCGATCCTCACTCGGCATTACGGCCTGATCCCCCGGAGAACACTAAGATAAGTTATACGATATCGCGATCCTATAGCTGCCGATTTGCTCAGTCATCATATTTTACTCTCATATCTCTTTTTTCCGCAAATCAGATCATGCGCATGATTGGCGGCTCTTACAAAACGTCGTGGTATCTCTGCCACAGAATCCGCAAGGCAATGGAAGAGGCCGAGCACAAACTCAAGGGCACGGTCGAGGTCGATGAGATGTACATCGGCGGCCACACAAAGAACGCGGACAAGTGGAAGAAGCACGCGCCAGTGGTCGGCATCCGTGAGCGCGGCGGTCATCTCCATTTCATCTCTGCAAGCGAACCTTAACCAAGACAAAATTAACGAGATCATTGCTCGCAACGTTGACAAGACGGTCGATGTCATCATGACCGATGAATCCAAACTCTACAATTTCACCACGACGGCTTTTCACAAAGCGAAGCACAAGCGCGTGAATCACAGTGCCGATGAATACGTGCGGTACGAAGGCGGCTTGACTGTGACCACAAATGCAATCGAATCGGCCTTCTCTCTGTTCAAGCGCGGTGTAGTTGGTGCGTGGCATAAGGTCTCTGTAAAACATCTCCCCGCCTACCTGCAAGAGATGACGTGGCGCTTTAACAACCGGAAGAATCAGTACCTCTTCCGCGATACTCTCATACAAATGCTGCGATCTGACAACCTCGAATACAAGGACCTTACGAAAGCCGCCTAACTTAATGCATATTCGCATCAGGTGGAATAACAAGCCTTTTATGCAACCCAGCGAATAGCCCATCAGCCCATGCGACGTATGGATCAGAAACCGAATGATCCCCCTTCCATGTGAATTTCATATCCACATCGAACGTGTACGACAATACTTGCAGAACCTCTCGCGACGGTGATAACTCGAACCCCGGTGGAAGCGTGCCAACGCTGCGACTCGTTTTATGAATCACAAAGTCCATAGAGTAATCCTGCCGTCCCAGATGGAGGATGTAAACAGTCGCTTTGGACTCTTTATCGGTTGAACTCGACACGCTGATCTTCGTGCCGGTAGGAACTCTTAGAGCGCTACCACTGTCATCACGTACCAGATGTGGCCAATCCCCTTACAGCTGTCTGCGAAAGCTATTCCAGTCGTTACCAAAGAAAATATTCAGCCGGATAGGGATCCCCGAAGAACCAATCCGATTGTTCGTCGATTTAGAACACCATGGACCGTTTCATGATGTTCGGATTCAACCTTCTCTGGATGAACCTGCGAAACAGCTAATAGATTGTGCCGAATTAATCGTCAAGGGTGACGTCACGGTTGGTTGTGTGCTCTTTATCTCAGTAATACAGAGCGTTCGACTGTCTGCTGTCCTTTTTTCAGTTCGGCTATATCAGCTTCTAATCTTTGCTGTGAAGTGCCACTGCGAATCGCTCCCGAAACAGTCAGGCCGATACCAGCCGCTCCGACAATTGCGATAACGATCGCGTTTCGCAACCGTGCTTCGTTAATCGACACGTGATGTCCATACGACGTTAAGGCCACTTGCGTAAATCCTATGCCAACCACAATCGCGATGTCCCAAAACATCCTAAACCTCCGCTAGTCAAGTAGCGACTCCTTGACTGCGGAGAATTGTACTCGCACAACTTGAGTGAAGTACATAATCTCGGTCAAGGTTGTTATACCCAATAGGCTGTGCAAATCTTCTCGAATTAGCGCATTGCTATACCTCGCGTGCTATACTTCCAGCTATGAAATTCAGGGTGCTGCAAGAAAATCTTCGGGAGGCCCTCTGGGAGCGCATCGAGGAAGGCGACCTTACCGGCCTTCGTCTGGCGGAACAGACCGGCTTCAAACAGGCTCATATCTCAAATTTCCTGAATCGTAAACGGGGCTTGAGTCTCGAGGGCATGGACCGCGTCCTTGCCGTGCAGCATCTCTCCGTGCTCGATCTGCTCGATCCCTCCGAGGTCAACAAGCGCGCCTCGATTATGCCGCCCAGCAACGACGAGTTTCAGAATGTCCTCGTCGTTGACGCCAGCGTCGCCGCTACCCAACCCCTCGTGACCAGCATGAATGTCAAGGAAATCCTAAAATTCAAGAAAAGTTTTCTCAAGAAATTAAAAGCCGAGACCGAAGGCGATCGCGAGCAATGGGAGCGTTTCGTGCTCATCAAGGTCGACGCCCGCGAGGGCATGAGTATGTACCCGCGGCTCCTGCCCGGTGCCGCGCTTCTCATCGACCGCCATTATAACTCCCTGAAACCCTATCGCAAAGGCGAGTTCAACATGTACGCCGTACTTAAAGATGAGAGTTGTACAGTAAAGTATGTGGAAACAGCGGGCAAGAACCTGATTCTGCGCCCCCAGAACCAAGCCTATCCCGTTGAAGTAGTAACCATGGACGAGGGTAAGTCAGCCTCCGACTATATCGTCGGCCGGGTCTGTCACGTGGGTATCGAAACCTAAGACTAAAGCAGGCTTCGAAGCTCAGGCCTTGAAAGACTGCACCTTCCGTGTGCACCGCGGGCATCCGACAAAATCAACCCGCCTCCGGCCGCCCGGTCCGCCCGAAATCGTTTCCCCTACATAGCGTTCAAGCTGTCGAACATCTTCCAAAGCTTATCCGCGGTCGCGCGGTATATCACATAGCCACTTCCGGCGTCGGAGGTCTCGTGAAACAACAATTCCCCACGCCCATCCCCGTCGGCATCCACCGCGTCGACGAAATCCAACTCCGGCGTAACATCCAGATGAAACTTGTCAGTCACTCCCGAATAAAGTTTCCGCAGATCGCCGTAGATGTCGGTACGCGCAACCAGCGTAACGTTGTACGTCTGTGGCGCCATTGCCGCTCCGGCTGTGGTAGGAAAGTGCGCCTCTGCCGTCAAGATCATCACCGGCTGATTGTTCACCCACACATCATAGGCATGAAACTGCAGCTTTTCGAAGACAGGATCCACCGGCTTAGCCGCAGTTTTGCGCCCCGCAGGTTTCGCGGCGGCAGGCTTGGCAGGAATCTGATTCTTCGCCTCCTGCGCGACGTACGCTCGAACCTCACGGGCCGCCAAAGCCAGCATCAGATTGCGCTTCTCTTCTTCTTCTCCTATCTTCCAGAAGAATTTATAGGATCGCGGATCCGGCCCACTCGCATCGGAAATCGCAGGAACCAGTTGCGCAGTCTCGCCGCCGCTTGTTTTTGCTTCCCCCGCAGATTCGGCTTTACTCCCCTTCGCCGCGCTCGACTTCGCCATGGACTCCTCGTCTGGCGCTGACTGCGTAGGTTTTCCCCTTCGAAGGGCCGGTCGATAATACTCTCCCGGCGAATCTGCCGGGCTCTGACTTGAATCCTTTGAACTTCCGCCCTCCGGCGTCTTCGTTCCTGTACTCGCGCTAGCAGTCTTGTCTGGGGCCGTTGATTTGTCAGAAGGCACATCTGCCGATGTCGGAGATGACGACTTCGGCGTACTTTGGCCAGACGACGTACCCGTCGGGACTGGAGAAGCGGGAGTCTCCGCGGCACCAGTCGGAGGCGAATTCGCGGGCGCGACGTTTTTCTTCGTCAGACGCGGTGGAGCTTCATCGCTGCTATCCAGCCCCACCGGAACGTCTTCCGCTTTGTGCGTCGTCTTTGCACCTTCGCTTCCGTGAGGCAAAAAAGAACCCGTTCCCATCCACGGATTCGCACTTCCTGGGCTCTTGCTGTGCAGCGCACCAATCACTGTGAATAGACCCTGCGAATCGCCCGCCTGCTCGGCCTCGTAGACCGTTCCGGATTCCAACGCCATCGGCACCGGGTCCGCTTTATACGCCCCTGCATCGAAGAATCTGCCGTCGATCAAAATTGCGATCGGGATCAGCGTTCCTTTGCCGGCGCTTGTCAATTGCAAAACCCCAATCGCCCGCGGCCCTTTGACGTTCTTCTTTTTGGGTTGGGCAGGTTTCTCATCGATAGTGTCGTGCGGCCGCTTCAACTGGGGCTTATCCTGCGCTACGCAGTGCGGGGCGGCCAACCCCAAAAGCCCGGCCAACACTGCGAACATGGCGCCGAACCATAATCTGCGATATAAGAATTCTCTAGAGCTTTCGTAAACGGACTGGAAGATGGTTTTCAAAAGCCGCGGCCTTAACCGGCTGCTCCAAAGCTGTCTCGGGCGCCATGTCTTGAACGCCAGCGGCTTGAAGCCGCGCCGCCAAACACGATGACCCAAAATCGGCGTCGGCTTTAGCCGTTGCGCTACGTTCTTATCTAACTTCTCTTGAAATGAGGCAACCATGAATCTCAATGTCAATGATAAGGCTCCCGAGTTCACTTTGCAGGATGAGAACGAAAAAGAAATCTCCCTGAAGAGTCTCCGCGGCAAAGTTGTCGTGCTCTACTTCTATCCTCGCGCCGACACTCCAGGATGCACCGTCGAAGCTTGTGCATTTCGCGATACCTACAAGCAGATGCAGAAAACCGGCGCTGTGTTACTTGGCATCTCTCCCGACACACCCAAGGCGCAAAAGAAGTTTCAGGATAAATTCACCCTTCCCTTTTCCCTGTTAGCCGACGCCGACAAGAAAGTCGCCAATGCCTTTGGCGTGCTTCAGGAAAAAAACATGTACGGGAAAAAAGTCATGGGAATCGCCCGCACCACTTTCGTGATCGGCCCCGACGGCAAAATCCAGCACATCTTCCCCAAAGTAAAACCAGAAGGCCACGCCGTAGAGGTGTTGGCCTATCTTAAAGATCCCACCAAAGGCGCAGCGTAAGGACCAAGTGGCGGCGCGATAGTAGCGCTGCCGTCCCGGCGGCTGTCCAGCGGGCGTCCTCGCCCGCTGCCCCGACCGCTGAGGCGGCCCCAACTTGCTATGAATCGCCGTGCGCGTTTCGCGCTAAACATTTACTATTTGCAATCAAAAGACTGAAGCCTTGCTCGCTCGCGCCCAACCCGAGCTTCCCATCCCGCTCGCCCGCGCTTTCTTCGCAAGCAAGCCTCGGCGCGTTGCCCGCGAGCTCCTTGGTAAAGTGCTCGTGCGGAACGGAAAAATTCCTCTTCTCGGCCGCATCGTGGAAGTTGAAGCCTACCTCGGAGAAACCGATCCCGCCGCCCACGCCGCCGCTGGCAACACCGCCCGTACCTCCGTTCTCTTTGGCCCACCCGGCCATGCCTACGTCTATTTCATCTATGGCAATCACTACTGCCTGAATGTATCTTGTGAGCCCGAGGGCAAGGCCGGATCGGTCCTGTTCCGCGCCCTCGAACCTCTCTTCGGCATCGAGCAAATGGCGCGAGCGCGAAAAATAGACTTGCAAAAGCCCACCGATTTATCGAAACTCACCAGCGGCCCAGGACGTCTGGCACAAGCCTTCGCCATCACCCGCGCTCGCGACAATGGATGCGATCTAACTTCGCCTCACTCCAGTTTGTGGATCGGAGAGGATAGCTTTCGCACTACTAATATTCAGCTCTCTCCCCGTATCGGGATCACCAAAGCCGCCGACCAGCGTCTGCGCTACTTCCTCGCAGGCAACCCTTTTGTCTCCGGTAAGAAAACACGTGCCCTGGAGCCTTAAGTTTGATCGCCCACGTGGATAAACCGGTGTAAACTGTCGGACGGGTCGATGCGCCAAAAGCGGCTCTGCTCAAGCTATTTACCCGACACCAATGAGCGGGACACTTTTCTCCGCATCCTCTCCATCAGACCCTCATCTTAAGTAAGCAGGAATCCGTTGCTCTCTTCTGGCCCATTGCGCGGTGCAGTCGCCATGCTCACGATGCTAATCGCGACCTTGCCGGCCTTCGCACAACCGATCAGTACTCCTTTACGTCAGGACCCGGCCCAAGAAGAGTCTCAGTCGGCATCCAACATCGTCATCGGATTCGTAGGCGGCTTCGTCGCCCACGACAACTCCCACCACGGTCCGGTTCAATTGGCGCAGCGAATACGTTCCACGGTCACGCAGGACACTTACATTCGTGTCTTCGAAAACCGCCATCGAAAGCTCGCGTACAAAGCGGTATTCCACCTCCTTGATACCGATCACGACGGCACTCTCTCCGACACAGAAAAGTCCCGGGCGCGCATCATTCTTTTCGGCCATAGTTGGGGCGCAGCAGCAGCTGTTTCACTGGCTCGCGACTTGCAACGGCAAGGCGTGCCGGTTTTGCTCACGGTGCAGGTAGATAGTGTCGCCAAGGCCTGGCAAAACGACGCAGTGATCCCCGGCAATGTCGAAGAAGCCGTAAATTTCTATCAGACCCAGGGCGTCATTCACGGTCGGAAACAAATAGTGGCCGCTGATCCGTCAAAGACGGAGATCCTCGGAAATTTCCGCATGGACTATAAGAAAGATCCCATTCAGTGCCCGGAAGCGTCCTGGTGGGCGCACGTTCTTACCCCCGGCCACATGCAAAGCGAATGCGACCCCCGCCTCTGGTCGCAAATCGAAAATCTGGTTCAGCAACGCCTATCGCCACTGACCACCTCCGCCGCAGTCCCGCATCCCTAACACGGACTTTTGTCATTAGCACCAGCACCTCATTCCGAGTCGGGCTGAAAGCCCGGCGAGGAATCTGCTTCCGGCCGGTACCACTCTAACTTCGCCGGTCTCACTCACCGGGAAGGGCACGACTTCAGTCGTGCCGTTAACGTTCTACGTATATTCGGGTTTCAGCGCCTGCGGTGAGCTTTTTGCGGCCAACGGTTCCCAACTATCTCGACTTTTCCAACACCAAATTATCAATCAGCCGCGTCGTCCCCACGAATGCTGCTACCGCCACCAGCGCACTCTCATCCGCCAGTTCAACCGGATCAAGGCTGTTTGCGTCTAATATCTCAAAATAGTCCAACCGCACCGAATCTTCTTTCGAAAATTCAGATCGCCCTGCCGCGAGCAGCTTAGACACCTCCCGCTCACCCGCCTCCCATGATCCCTTCACCCGCAGCAGCGCGCGATATAAAATCAGCGCCTGCCGTCTCTGTTGCGGATCAAGATACGCGTTGCGCGAACTCATCGCCAGCCCATCCGGCTCCCGCACAATGGGGCACGCGACAATCTGCAGAGGAAAATTCAAATCGCGCACCATGCGGCGAATAATCGCCACCTGTGCCGCATCCTTCTGCCCCAAGAAAGCCGCATCCGGTTCAACTACGTGAAACAGCTTCGCCACCACGGTTGTCACACCGCGAAAATGCCCGGGCCGCGAGCGCCCATCGAGCCGGTCGCTGAGTTCGTCCACGGTAACCCAAGTCACACCTCCAGCCGGATACATCTCTCCCACCACGGGCGCGAACAGCAACTCCACTCCCTCTTTCGCAAGGAGATCGCAGTCACGCTCAAAGCTTCGTGGATATTTTTCGAGATCCTCGGTAGGCCCGAATTGCGTAGGATTCACAAAGATGGATACCGCCACAAAATCACACGCGGCCTTGGCCGCACTCACGAGCGACAAGTGCCCTTCATGCAGCGCGCCCATGGTAGGTACAAATCCCAGCCTCCCGCCGCCGTTTCGGATATCACGGCAAGCGGCCCGCATTTCCTCAATGGTGTGGCAGATTTTCAATCTTTGTTTTCATTCCGAATGGGCGCAAGCTCGCGAGGAACCTGCTGGTGGCAGTGGCGGTGGGCCGAATTACCTCACTATCAGCGGAACGTCCGTCTTCACTGCCCAGACCAATGCCACCACCCACCCGATCATCGTCCATCCCAAAAAGAAATTTAGCAGAAGGATTGAGCCGGTGTCGCGTTTGCTCCGCGCGAAGGCAATAATCGCGGGCAGAAAGTACATCACAAAACCGAAACCGAAGATGGGAAAGAAGAAAAATGCGGCAACAGTCATATCCGCCTCCTTCAATCATTAGCCTAGCACTATGTAATCAATTTCGCGAAAAGCACAACCGTCTCACGCAGACATTCCCCGCAGACCACCGCCAAGTCTATCGTTGCATAGCCCGCTTTCGCGCCAGCACGGTTTCTAACCCGACCTTCGTCTCCTTCGGAAGGTGATAAGACTCCTCATCCGAAGGATATTGAAGCGATTTCACATCCGCGCGAAATTCCCGCACCGCTTTCGAGATTAAAGCGCCTGCATCGCCGAACCGGCGAGCGAATTTCGCAGGCGGCGCAAACGTCAAATTAAGAAGATCGTGAATCACCAGTACCTGGCCATCGCACTCTGGACCCGCGCCAATACCAATCGTCGGCGTGCTCACCTCCGCCGTAATCATCGCCGCCACTTCGCGCGGAATCCCTTCCAGCACCAGGCAGGCCACTCCCGCCCGATCCAGTGCCACAGCGTCGCGCATAAGCTGCTCGATGCCGCTCAGATCTTTGCCCTGCACCTTGTAGCCGCCCATCACATTCACCGACTGCGGCGTCAGCCCAATATGCCCAGCCACCGGAATCTCCGCATCGATAATCCGCCGAATCAGGTCGGCACGCTTCTCGCCGCCCTCGATCTTCACCACTTCTGCGCCTCCCTCTTTAACAAAGCGCGTGGCGTTTCGCAGCGCTTCGTCGGCATCGACCTGATAGGACCCGTAAGGCATGTCAGCCAGCAACAGCGCATGTTTCACACCACGCCGCGCCGCTTTGACGTGATGCAGCATCTCGTCGACCGTAACCGAGAGCGTGTTTTCATAGCCAAGCATCGTCTGCGCGAGCGAGTCGCCCACCAGCACCATTTCAATCCCAGCTTCATCCACCAGTCGCGCCGTAGCGTAGTCGTAGGCAGTCAGGCAAGTGACAGGCTCATGTCGGAGTTTTTGTTCGCGCAGGTAGGAAGTAGTGATCTTGCGGCGGCTCTCGTCAGGGAAACGACCGCCCATCGGGGTAATGCTCATCGTGTCCTCCAGTGCCCCTCCGGCTTGCCGGATAGAGCCTGTCAGCATCGTCGAGGATGCCAGTCACTATTGTAGCCGCGACCGAATCATCCGTCTAGAACGTTTTTGCATCCCTCTGAAGCATAAAACGTAACCTTGACGTCATCCCGAAAAGTGGGACAAATGACCTTGCAAAGCCCCAGCCAGGATGACGAAACCCCGCAGCGAGGCAGGCCCCGAAAGAATCCTGAATAGATCGACCAACATCTATCCACCATGAGCTTGGAAAGAATCGAAAGCGATTTCGAATCATCCGCAATATTTCTTAACACGCCGGAAGCAAGTGGATTACAAGATCACCTGCCGCCAGAATCCGCGACCATCGCGAATCCTGAATTCACCGACGAGGTGCTGCTCGATGCTTATTCCCGCGCCGTAACGGGCGCAGTAGCCCGAGTGAGCCCGTCAGTAGTGAACATCGAAGTGCATCAAGCCGCAGCCCGCACGCGCGCAGGCGAGCCGCGCGAACGCCGCGGCGGAGGCTCGGGCTTCGTCTTCACGCCCGATGGCCTGATCCTCACCAACAGCCACGTAGTGCATGACGCGCGCCGCATCGAGGTCACTCTGACTGACGGCCGCCGCATGCCGGCGACCGCAATCGGCGACGACCCGGCCAGCGACCTCGCCGTGATTCGCATCGAGAAGCCACGCGTGGATGAGCCTGGCCTCATCGCCGCTGCGCTCGGCGATTCGCAGCAACTGCGTGTGGGACAACTCGTGGTGGCGATCGGCGCGCCTTATGGCTTTCAATCCACGGTGACGGCGGGAGTGGTGAGCGCGCTTGGACGTTCGCTGCGCTCGTACTCCGGACGGCTCATCGACGACGTCGTTCAGACCGACGCCGCGCTCAACCCCGGCAACTCTGGCGGACCGCTGGTCGATTCCGCCGGGCGCGTAATCGGCGTGAACACCGCGACCATTCTGCCGGCGCAAGGAATCTGCTTCGCCATCGGCATCAACACGGCGAAGTTCGTGGCCAGCCGCCTGCTGCGCGATGGCCGCATTCGCCGCAGCTACATTGGAGTCTCGGGGCAAACCGTTCCGGTGCTTCGCCGCGTGGTGCGCTTCTACGATCTGTCGAAAGAATCGGGCGCGCTGGTTTTATCAGTGGAAGAGAAGAGTCCAGCGCAGCGCGCGGGCGTGCGCGAAGGCGATGTGATCGTAGCGCTCGAAGGCCGTCCAATCGCCGGAGTCGACGACTTGCACCGCGTGCTAACCGACGTTCGCGTAGGCGTGAGCTGCGCGCTAACCGTGCTGCGGCATACCGAGAAACTGGAACTGAAGATCGTGCCAGAAGAGTCGAAGTAGTATCTATCTTGTGTGGCGCGGGCGCTTCGCCCGCGCGGTGCATTTCTCCTGGAAATACTCTTATGTTCCGGTGAGCCTCGGCCATCGCGGTCTCGATTACCAAGATTGCAAAGGGTCCTCCCCCTGCACGCACCAGAGTCGAATCATCGGGTTAACAGAAAATCCCTCGCAAAGTACGTCTTTCAAAGAGCTTAGCTGCCAAGGTCCCTGAATACAACGGGTTAGGGACGCTACGTTCCGGGTTGTCCCAGCCGTCACGGCTTCACCCATGATCAGGCGAATTCGGTCGGAACCTTTGAGCGAGGCGCAGTCTAGCCGGTTTAGGCCCGCCGTAGCGATCTCGGTTAGCGAGACTTAGGGGTAAACTTCTGCTCACGCCCTCAGAGTCGAATCACCGGGGCCAGCAGAAAATTCCCCGCAAAATACGTCTTTCAAAGAGCTTAGCTACCAAAATCCGTAAACAAAGGACTTAGGGACGCGACGATTTTTCGGGTTGTCCCAGTCGTCACGGCCTCGCCCATGATCGCGCAAGTTGGGTGGGCGGCACAAGGTCAGATGTCACACGAATGGTGTGGAAACTCTTGAGGCGAGCAACGCCGCCGTCATCGACGGAAGACGTGTAGCCGATGAGCGCATCTTCTAGTCTGCACCTACGAGAAGCGGAAACAGCGGGCCGCTGCGTGAGTGATTTGAATAGGTCTTCCAAGTGGGCTCATAGGAGCAGTCCGCCTGATTTCCCCAGCTGGCCCACCCGTCTCTTTCGCCGCGGGCGAAGAGTTCAAGGTAGGGACCTGGACTGCAGGCCTCGACAATCGCATATTGTTCGTCAGGCTTTCGAGAGTGTTCTCTCTTCCGGCTAGAAAGGTAGTTGACCTGCGTGCGGCCCGGCTTTAGTGTGCGAGCATTGTTCTTGCGGAGCCCGAATACCAATCTGTGTGGCGTGACCCAGCGTCCGTCGCCGGGCGATCTCATTTCAAGATGCGCGGAACGTGCAGGGGGCCCATTTTACTTGGGGCGCAAAACCGCGCGTGCCTGCCCCCGCACCTTTGATAAATCTCCGACCGGGAGCTTGTTATATTCCGAGATAAGCATCAGGGTTCCCGTACGCTGGCAGTCGTCGCATGAGCGTATTGCCATCTCTGCAGGAGTCTTGAGGATATTTATTTCGTTGCAAGCTAAGCAAACCGTTTCGTCCCAGGTCATGGTAGGGCCGCCCCCAGCGGCGATCTTAGCTGATTATCGGCGGTTCTGGCCGGCGCATGTCGGCTTTAGCGAAAAGTTTCCAATTACGTTCATTTTCCCTTCGTTTTAGCTGTCGGAAATGGACCGCTAGGGCTGTAATTCGTAAGTCCCCGGGCGTATGAATCTCAGGAGGCCAAGGTCACGCAGCACCTGAAGCTGCTGCCGGATTTTAGGGCGAATGTTCCGATTGTCGGGATGTGCTAGCTGCAGATCGGATTCATACCTGTACACATCCTGCAGGCTGAAGCCCATTTTCCCCAGGCGGCGAATTATCGTTAGTACGTCCAGCGTCCAGCCTCTCATCTGCGGCGGTATTTCCGCCAGCCCGCGGATGCGCGCAACTTCCCCTCGAACCTGACTCTCGGGCTGGCAGAGGCCATCGGAAATCATCGATATCTTTCCGTCTGGGGGTATCCTGTCCAGGAGGATGTTACATCCCACCCAACCTGCTCGCCTTGCCCTTGGGCTAAGCGGTTTTCGTTTTTCAATCGCGCTCTCTACGAAGAAAGTGCGCGGGATCAGCATGAGATTTTGAACCGACCAGCTGGCGGAGTAGTGGAGAACCAGCAGGTTTGGTGTCCTATCGTTCTTGATTGCTCTTAGCATCGCGTCATACCCTGCGTCGACGATTTTTCGCGGACACCATTTCCTGAGTGCCTTCAACTCGTATAGTTGCTTACAGCGCGGACAGGTAAAGTCAAGCGACGGTGTATTATTTTTCGACCTCGTGAGCCTCGTCGAGTCGCAGCCGGCGCAGTAGAGCTCCCGCGTGCACCAGTCCTCACTGAGGATGCGGGCGATGTGCTGCCCGGTCTTATAGGCGGATGCTAGATCGGTTTTGCACTGGAGGTCCATCAACTTGCGCAGCCTGCAAAGAGGAAGTACATGACCATCTTGACGCGCTCGGTGAACTTTCCCTCTTCGTGGATAAAATCGATCAGCTTGTCCCTTTGGACGACCTTGTCTTTTACGATGAGATACCGTGCCCGCGCAGTGACGTAGAGGTCGGTGTCGAATCGAGAGCGCAGTTCGGCTTCAGGGGTATCGTGGGAGATCGACTGTACGAGGGCAAAGTGATCTTCGACGCGAAAGTATTTGCTTAGCGACGCTTCGAATTGTGGCAATGGATCAGACATTTGCCGCAGCCGAATGGAGTGGTACTGTGTCTGCCCGTGGTCGGCTTTCGACTTTACGCCGTTGCTCGGAAAATGCCAAGCGAGTTGCACGGAATGCTGCGCATCTGCTCTATGGTTGAGGTGATGGCGAAACCTGCGCCCAGTCCAAGTCCGCGATGCACAAGCTAGTCGAGGCCTTCATTCGGCTCAGAGCCGATGCCAAGGAACGGATGTCGGAGTAGGAGTTTCGGCGGGTGGATGAAGGGTTCCACCGACTCGCGAACAAGGTCCGCGCTCGGCGGCAGCGAGCATCCGCGTCCCTCGGGGGGGCTGAAGCCCGCACTGATCTTGACGCTTTACGCGGCGCTGAAGCGCCGCTCTTCCACGGTTGCGCCGGCAGGGACAGCAGGTTCCTCCGCTCCACCGTCGCTGACCCTCCGGCTGCGGTCGGAATGACAATCTAGAACCGGGCGCGAGATCAGAGTCAACGTCAAAAGCAGCGGGCAGGAGCGCCCGATCCACACGGGCATTGCCCCCACACGGCCGATAATCCCAGATATGAACTGGTTCCACACGAACATTTGTTGCACACCTTCCTGTGATTGCAACGGGCTTCCCCACTGTGGTAGCGTCAACGTTCGGAAGGGGATAGGCCCTTGCAGGCAAAGGTTCCTGCCGGGCTGGATCGCAAGGAAACGGAAGTCTACCGGCAGCTTGATCCAGAGCGGCTCCCACGACACATCGCGATTATCATGGACGGCAACGGGCGCTGGGCCAAGCGGCGCCATTTGCCGCGCGTGGCCGGGCATCGTGCCGGAGTGGCGGCGGTGCGCTCGACCGTTGAGACCGCTTCGCGCATCGGCATTCCGGCGCTCACGCTGTATGCGTTTTCGGAGGAGAATTGGAAGAAGCGTCCGAAGAGCGAAGTCGATTTTCTGATGCGGCTGCTCAGCCGCTATCTAAAGGCCGAAGTCTCCACGCTGAATAAGAATAATATTCGCCTGGAATATATTGGCCGGCAGCACGAACTTCCCGAAGATGTGCAGGAGCGCATGGCATGGGCGAGGCACAGCACGTCCGAGAATAGCGGCACGGTGCTGACTCTGGCGCTCAACTACAGCGCGCGCAGCGAATTGGTGGATGCGTTTCGATCGATGGTGAATGCGGCTTCGCAGAATGGCGGGCTGGAGCATTTGCGGATTGACGAAGACACGGTGGCGGAGCATCTTTACACGCGTGACTTGCCGGACCCGGACCTGGTGGTGCGAACTTCGGGCGAGATGCGGCTTAGCAACTTTTTATTGTGGCAGCTGGCTTATGCGGAGATTTATGTGACTCCAACGTTGTGGCCGGATTTTCGCGGCTTGCAGTTGTTCGAGGGCATTGCGGAGTATCAGAAGCGGGAGCGGCGCTATGGCGGACTGAATCATGCTGGGTTGAACCATGGCGAGGCGCGTGGGCATGGTGAGGCGGGGAAGGTTAAGAAGTAAGGCCCGCCGGTGCCTTCAGGGGCTGAAGCCCAGTTCCGTTGAGAAGGCTTTTACGGCGCGGCTTGAAGCCACGCCCTTTCAAAACAGTTCGCATTAGCGACAGCAGGTTCCTCACTGGGCCTTCGGCCCGGTTCGGAATGACAAGACTTTTTAGAGTGAGTCACTCTAGGGTGAATAACTTTCTTGCTCAAGCGCATCGCGACTGCGGTCGTCCTGATCCCGATTGTGCTGTTGCTGATTCTGCGCGCGCCGGTGCCGCTGGTGGCTTTGGTAGCGGCAGGGGTAGCGCTGGTTACCGTCCAGGAATTTCTTAAGCTCACCGAGTCTTACAGCGTTTCGCCGTTGCGGTGGCCCACTTACATTTTTGTCGGATTGTTTTTTCTGCTGCTGGCGGGGAGTGCCAGCGGCGAGACCCCGCAGGTTTACGCTTTGAAGTTTGTGCTGGTGGCCGCGGGAGCTGCGGGGCTGGCTCCGTTTATTTTTCTGACGATCGCGATGCGGCGGGTGCAGATGAGCGGCGCGTATCCGGCGGCGGCGGCTTCGTCGTTTGCTTTTGTCTACATTGCGCTGCCGATGGCAATGCTGGTGCAGCTTCGTGAGCAGTGGGCGGGCGCGTTCTGGCTGCTGTATTTGCTACTGGTGGTTTGGGCGGGAGACATTCTCGCCTACTTCGTGGGCAAGTCGCTGGGGCGGCACCTGATGGCGCCGCGTATCAGTCCCAAGAAAACCTGGGAGGGTGCGGCGGCGTCGCTGGCGGCGAGCCTGATCGTCGGAAGCCTGCTGTTTACTTATTCATTGCAGATTAGCTCTTTTCTGTTGCGCCTGGGATTGATTCAGCGGCGCGATGGGCTTTTCGGTTTGGAAAAGCCAGAGCTGTGGCCGATTATTCTGCTGACGATTGTTTTGAACCTTGCGGCTCAACTGGGCGATCTGGTGGAATCGTTGATCAAGCGCGGAGCCGGGGCGAAGGATTCCGGGACGATTCTTCCTGGCCACGGTGGCATGCTGGACCGCATCGACGCGCTGCTTTTTGCGGCTCCGGTGCTGTGGTACTATGCGGCTTGGCGCGTCCTGCAGTAACTTCGTGCCTCCCTCCCCAACAGACTAGCGAGAAGCGCGTAAAATGGAGGCTTCGCTCGGAAGTCGCTCGCAAAGACCCGGAAACTTCGTTTGAGAATTTCGCCAGCATGAAACATATTGCGATCCTGGGATCGACCGGCTCGATTGGCCGTAGCACGCTTAGCGTTGCGAAAGCTTATCCTGACCGGTTTGAGATCGTGGCGCTGGCCGCTGGCCGCAATCTGGACGAAGCATTTGAGCAGGCGCGGCGGTGGCAGCCGCGAGTGATTTCGATGGCTGCCGAGGCCGATGCGGACTTGCTCCGCTCGCGTCTGAAACAGGCTGGGCTGAGTAACGTCGAAGTGGTGCATGGAGTGGCCGGCACAGTTCAGGTTGCGACCCATTCAGACGTTGATTTTGTGGTGAGCGCGATCGTGGGCGTGGCTGGACTTGAGGCTACTTACGAGGCGGTTAAGGCCGGCAAGACTGTGGGCGTGGCCAACAAGGAATGCCTGGTCGCCGCCGGGGAACTGATCACCGCCGAAGCTCGCCGTCAGGGCAAGCCGCTCCTGCCTATCGACAGCGAGCACAATGCGGTGCACCAGTGCCTGCGCGGCGGGCGCATGGAGGAAGTGGAGCGGATCTGGCTTACCGCTTCGGGCGGACCTTTTCTGAATACGCCGCGCTCCGAGTTCAGCTCCATTACCGTCGAACAGGCGCTGAATCATCCCACCTGGAGGATGGGCAAGCGCATCACAATCGATTCGGCGACGTTGATGAACAAGGGCTTCGAGGTGATTGAGGCATGCAGATTGTTTCACATGCCTCCAGCGAAAGTGGAAGTGATTGTCCATCCGCAGTCGACGATTCATTCGTTAGTGGAGTTTAACGATGGCAGCATACTTGCTCAGGTTTCTGTGACCGATATGCGGCTGCCGATTTTGTACGCCTTGACGTATCCTGAGCGAATTCAATCGGATCTACGCTTTGCGGTCCGCGACTTGCGTCATCTGGACTTCAGCCCGCCTGACATGAGTAAATTTCCTTGTCTGCGGCTGGCTTACGAGGCGGCGGAGGCGGGCGGAGCCAAGACAGTGGCTCTGAACGCGAGCGATGAAGTTGCCGTGGCGGCGTTTCTCGAGGGCGGCATTGGCTTCGAGGATATTCCCAGGATCATCGAAAAGACCGTTTCGGCATCTAATTCTGGGAAGCTGAGTTCCATCGCCGAAGTGCTGGAGGCGGACGCTGAGGCGCGGCGCTTCGCGCAACGGCTGGTTTTGGGAATGACCAGGAAAAATATGCAGCCCCAGGCGACATCGGCGGTGTAGGTGAGTTGTAATTGGTGAAGAAGAGTAAACAGAGTTAATCTAACAGAGTTAATCTAACAGGGGAGTGGCTTCCGTACTTCTTATATGTCTGATTTCATAATCTCGGTGGTGGCGGTCGCGGTTGTTCTCGGGTTCATGATTCTCATCCACGAGTTCGGCCACTATGCCGTGGCCAAGCTTCTGGGCGTTCGCGTGGAGCAGTTCGCCATCGGATTCGGGAAGCGGCTGGTGGGCTTCCGCAAAGGCGAAACCGACTACCGCATCAACGCCATTCCGCTGGGCGGTTATGTGAAGATGGCCGGCGAGAATCCCATGGACGAGCGCACCGGCGATCCCTCCGAATTCATGTCGCACTCGCGCTGGCACCGCTTCCTGATTGCCATTGCCGGCCCGACGATGAATATTCTGCTGGCGATTTTTTTACTCACCACGGTGTACATGGTGCACTACGAGTATCCGGTGTTTCTCGATAAGCCGGCAGTGATTGAAGGCGTGAAGCATGATTCACCTGCGGCGAAGGCCGGCTTGCAGCCCGGGGACCGTATTGTGAAGGTTGACGGGATTCAGAATCCTACCTGGGAGCAGCTGCAGCCGCGGGTTTGGCTGAGTCCGAACCAGCCGCTGACTGTTACCATCCAACGCGGCGCTGAGACTTTCCAGAAGACGATCGTTCCGCAGGCTGTGACCACTTCGGAAGTCGGTTCGGCTGGCTGGTATCCGGAAGAACCGGTAATCGTGGGCCAGCTTGAGGCGGGCACGCCTGCGGCTAATGCCGGCTTGAAGGAAAACGACCGCATCGTAGCCATGGATGGACAGCCGCTGGTCTCGATCGAAGCGATGATCGAGCGCCTGCAGCAAACCAAAGACAAACCCGTCGATCTCACCGTGCAGCGTGGCGGAGAGACGCAGAATTTTCATCTGACTCCGGTACTTGCTAAAACTGAAGATCCGAAAGAACAGCGCTACCGCCTCGGCTTCCTCAATAAGAGCGAGACCAAGGTTACAACGTTACCGTTCACTCAGGCGCTCGGTTTGTCCCTTGAAACTAATAAGAAATATTCGTTGCTGATTCTGGAGTTGGCTAAAAAGATTGCGCAACGAAAAGTTTCTTTGAAAGCCGTATCTGGCCCCATCGGAATCGCGCAGGACGCGGGCTATGCCGCGCAGCAAAAAGGCTGGACGCCCCTGATGGAGTTGACTGCTGGGATCAGTCTGAACCTCGGCATCTTCAACCTGCTGCCGATTCCCATCCTCGATGGTGGCGTGATCCTGTTCCTGCTGATCGAAGGGCTCATGCGCCGCGACGTAAGCTTGCGGATAAAAGAGCGCGTTTATCAGGCCGCGTTTGTGTTCCTGGTGCTCTTCGCGGTAATGGTTATCTACAACGACCTGATGAAAACTTTGCCTGGGCTAATGGATCGGCTGCCGTAATCACCGGCGGCTGAGTAGTTTGGAAAAGCTTCGCAAAAAGGAGTCGCTCCGCGACTCCTAACTTATTTTCCCGGATGATTGGTTTCAAGGTCTGGATCTGCGGGGCGGTCCTAGGTCTTAGGTTTCATTTCTCCACGGTGAATACGACGAAACCGATAGGACTGATCGCTGCTGAGTTCGGTCCGGTGTTGCTGTCTTGGACAGTGGAGACATCTCCGGTGCTCGCATAAACGTAGAGAATGTGCTGGCCAGTCGACAGGGCTGGGAGTTTCACCTTTGCCTTCGATGTCACGGCACCGGCTGTTGCGGTCAGATTGATCGGCGTCCAGGCACCCTGCCATCCATCTACCTGATAGAAGCCATGCTTTGGTACAAGCGCAGCTGCATTTGCGGAAAAATTGCTGGTCGCGGAGACATTGAATCCTGGTTGAGGATTATGTGTTCGGAAGAGCGGCTTGGTGGCGATTGTCGAGGTGTCTTTGATCCCTTGGATCGTGACTGCGATTGGGACTGACTGCACGCCCGTAGTGTCAGATGTCGTCAACCACAAGCTGGTGTAACTGTAGCCGGCTCCCGCCAGCGCGGAAAAACCGAGATCCACTCCCAGCACATGGGCGGCAAGATCGAAAGTATTGGGGGTGACCGTGGAGACTACATTGGTCAGCCCGTCGATCGCGCCAATTCCCGTAGAGGCTTGATCGTCTTTCCCGACATAGACTGTATTCGTCAGGGGATTGACCTTGATGTCGCTGGCGCGTGCGAGTTCGGGGTAAGTCGTGCTCGGCAGATCCAGAATCAAAGCGTTGGTTGTGCCGTTGTAAATATAGACATGCTCAGTGCCGGTTCCGCCATCGTCGGCGGCCACGTAATAATTTCCCGTTAGAGGATCCACTCCTACCGACGTGGGCGGAAATGCGGGTTTGAAGTCCACAATCAGAGACCGTAGATTCGTATCGATCACGAGAAGATCGCCGCTGTTAGTCGCCACGTACAAGCGACCGGCCGCAGCGTTGAAAGCAACCGCCTGAGACGCTCCTTTCAGCGGGATGGTCGACAGCACGGTTCCAGCGGTAGGGTCAACAACAGACAAAGAAAGCCCGGCCGCAACATACGCCAGGTCCTTGGCGGGATCGGCAACCACGAATCCGCTCTGTTGCGTGCCACCCAGCGGAATGGTCTTGAGCAGAGTATCGGTGGCGCTGTCGAGCACGAAAAGATCGTTGCTAACCTGGTCCCAAGCAAGAATCTGGTCGGACGCCGAGTTGACCGCGATGCTCTCTATGCTGGCTGTGGAGGGAATAATGCTCAGCGTCTTGGCGATGTTGGTCGCACCGTTGACCGAGTAGAACAGTCCAACATTGTCGCCAACATAAATCTTATTGGTAGCTGGATTCGCTGCTACCGCAGTGCAATACACACTGCCCACTGGTATGGCTGTGACGCCGGCGGAGTTGCCGCCTAGTCCAGTCGAGCCTGCTGCGGCTTTTGCTTCGTTGATGGCGTACAAATTACCGAGGCGCAAGGTGTAAACGGTTCCAGTGGCGGGATTAATGTCCAGGAAATTTCGATCGATGTCGCTGTTGGCGAAATTTCCTTCATACGCTGGAACTATCGAATGCGGACTGACGTCGAACACACTCATTGTATTGTCGCCGGAGTTGCTGACGAAGAACCTGCTGGTGAGGGGATCGAAGGCTATTCCTGCGGGCATGTTGCCGGTGGTCAGTTCGTGATAGACGCTGGGGAAGAGCGGATTCAGCAGATCGATGAGATAGACCGTATTGGCCGTGCTTAGGGCCCCCATTTGATTCGTCGTTGGGTTTACGGCCAGCGAAGTGAACAGCGAGAAATGGGTCTGATAGTCATTGCCCAGTGTGAACTGGCCATCGCCGCCGGCAAAGTAAATGTTGCCATCGCCATTGTCGGCGATAAAGAAAAGTCCACCCGCGTCATAGGCTGTCGCGGTCGGTTTCGCGCCGATGTCTCCTGGTATAGCTTCCACCGTATAGCCATTCCCGGCGTCGATCACCGCAATCGCGCTGGCAGAGGGCGCTGTGGGACTTGCTAACACCACAATATTCGTTTCCGGGTCCACCGAAATCGAAGTCACACCCGAAGGAATCGATCCCACCGTAGCCAAAATCACATTGTTGGTCCCGTCGATTACCACAACCGATCCCGAAGAGCCGGTGCAGGCTACGAATACACTGTGGGTCGCGATGTTGAGCGTGATCGCCGTGGGTTGGGCGCTGGTGGAAAGCGTGGCGAGCAGTGTTCCTTTCGTCGAATCGAGGACGGTTACTCGATTCAGGGATGAGTCGACGACAAAGAGCTTATTCAGCGCGGAATCCACAACCAAGGCGAGAGGTGTGCCACCGACACTCCAGGTGACTGCGGCTTTGGTACCCGCGATGGCACTGACCGTCCCGGAACCCGAGTTCGCCACGTACACCATGTTCGCCACCGGGTTGACCGCGATGGCCATGGGGGCGCTGCCCACTGCGATTACCTTCTTGACTTTCAACTGCTGGGAGTCCACAACTGAAACGGAATTCGCGCTCTGGTTAACGACATACACGAGGTGGGTAGAGGGAATCACCGCCACTGGACCTGGACCATGGCCCACCGTCACGGTTGCCAGCAGCGTAATCGCTGGCGACGGCGTAGCCTGTATCAAAAGAGCAGCCAGCAAGCCAATGCAAATCGCGCGGAACGGCGAGTGTCGAAGAGGTTCAGCCCGGTTTAAATGCGATGCAAAGACCGACGCGTATATTTTGCGCAAGATGCCCTTCCTTCCTTTCGCGAATGCCGTCGTTTAGCGTTTCAGACGGACTAGCATCAGTGATTACTGATCGGCGGTTTGGCGCGCCCGGCGCCATTTCGTCATCGTGCCAGAGGAGGGACTGGCTGCGAAGGAACCTGAAGGGCTGACGGTTTCCGCACGCGAGTATAGCAGAGAAATTGTTTCCCGCGGCGTTAAGAAGCGGGGGCCTTTAGTCTCCGTCCTGGCATGTCAAAGTGAATCTTCCCATGGCTATTGTGCCCCCCGAAAGACAGTGACCGCTGTCGTCGGAGGCGTACGCATAGGCTCAGAAACACTCATCGTGGTCCGATCCATTGCAAATGCCGACACAGCCGTTCTCCCCTCGTCCGTGGAGCAGTGGGCAGCTCTGGATCTAGCCGGGAGCCTGCCATCAGTCCGCAACGTGGCAGACTGATGGCGGAGCCGAACCAAGGCGAGTGAGGTGCCGCTCTCAGGGATCCTTCGACTTCGGAGTTGCTTCACTTCGTGAAGCAACTTCTTCGCTCAGGATGAGAAGGGTTCTCAGGATAACAAGGTTCATTGCTTACTTCCCTTTCTGTTCGGCAATCCACTTCTCGGTCCGCGCCTCAAGCATATCCAACGGGAGCGTTCCTCCATCGAGCATCTCGTCGTGAAATTTGCGGATATCGAACTTCGGTCCTAACTCCGTTTTCGCCCGCTCGCGCAGTTCGCGAAATTTCAACTGGCCGAGCTTGTAGCTGAGGGCCTGCGCCGGCCATGAGATGTAACGGTCGGTCTCAGATTGAAGGGTAGGTTCATCCACCGCGCCGGACTTGCGAAAGAATTCGACAACCTGATCGCGCGACCACCCCTTGGAGTGGATGCCTGTATCGACCACTAGACGCACGGCGCGAAACAGTTCCGACGACAGTCGTCCATAATCCGAAACCGGATCCTGATAGAAGCCAACTTCTTTGCCGAGTTGCTCGGCATACAAAGCCCAGCCTTCGATATAGGCGTTGAAGCCAAGGCTGTGCAGGCGGAACCTGGGCAAGCCCTGCAGTTGCTGCTGCACGGAAAGCTGCATGTGATGTCCGGGGATGCCTTCGTGGTAGGCGATGGCCTCGTCCTCGATCAGCGACCGATGAGCGAGGTCCGAAGTGGCGACGACGACGCGCCCCGGGCGCTTGCCATCAGGCGTGCCGGTCATGTAGTGGGTCATTGCCGACGCCTGAAATTCCGGGATCGCTTCTACCGTGACCGGCGACTTCGGAAGCAGGGTGAAGAGTTCTGGAAGCTTCGGCTGCATCTGCGCGATGTACCGGCGGAAATCGTCGAGAATCTGCTCGGAGGAAGTGGGGATGTATTTCGGATTCGTCTTCAACGAGGCGCGAAACGATGCGAGATCGGCGAATCCTTCTTTCTTAGCGATCGCAGTCATTTCGTTTTCAATCCGCTCCATCTCGCGCAGGCCGAGCTGGTGAATCTGGTCGGGCGACATGTGTGTGGTGGTGCGCCCGTATATATCGTTGGCGTAGCGCTTTTCCCCGTCTGGCAAAGAGGTGATCGATAAGGTGGTGCGGCCGTTCGGCGCATACTCGGTGCGAATGAAGGCGGCAAATGTTTTGTAGGCGGGAAGAACGTCAGTGTTGACGGCGGCGGTAATTTCCTGGGTCAGGCGTTTCTGATCGTCCGCGGAAATACTCGCCGGAAATTTCTTTGTGGGCTGCAAGAACGGATCGGCAGCGACAATGCCATCACACTGCGCGGGAATCTTTTCTGCCAGAAAACGCACCATCACCAGTTTGTCTTTCACTCCGGCGCGCAGAACATCGGCGGTCTGGCTAAGGGCGCGCGGAATCTGCCGCAGGCGCGAGATGTAATCTTCGTAGTGCTTCACCGAATCGAGCGGCACCGCGAGCGGCAGATCGGCCAAATTCGTATGCGGACCACCCTGGGTGTTGATCGGCATCTCATATTCTTTGAGATCGTAGTCGGCAGCGCGCTGCGTCAGGATTCGCGCCATGAGATCGTGCGAGAGTTGATCCTGATCGGAGAAACCGTCGGTCGGGATCGCCCGAAGGCGCGTCAGGAGGCTTTCGTCATTCTGGTGGTGCTGCTTGACGCCGTCGAGCGAGTAGTCGTTGAGCCGGTCGTTATAACGATAGTCGCCATAAGCGGTGGCTCGTTCCGGAAAGGTGCGCAGATCGGCTTCATACTGCTCGTCGAAAAGAGCATTTTGCGCGGCGAGGCGGTCGGTGGCGGGTTGAGTATTCTGGCCGACGACGAAGGTCGCGGTTACGATTAAGAAGAATAATGTCGAGTAGAGGCGCATAGGTCTTGCAGGGTACCAGAAGGTGCGCCCAGGTTAAATGGGTAAGTGAAACGGATGGTGCAATGGCTCACGCGCGAGGCCGGTTCAGCTGGAGATCCTTCGCTCCGCCTGAAAAACGGCTGCGCTCAGGATGACAACAGCGAAAAAGAACTGAATAGCGCCGCCGCCGTGAAATGCTAAAATAGTGGTTCCATGTCTATCGTTCCCCGCAGAAAGACCGTTACCGCTATCGTTGGCAATGTGCGCGTCGGCTCGGATGCACCTATCGCGGTGCAGTCGATGACAAACACCGATACGGCCGATATCCCTTCGACCGTGCAGCAGTGTGCCGCGCTGGCTCGCGCCGGCTCGGAGTTGGTGCGCGTTACCGTCAACAATGAAGAGGCTGCTGCTGCTGTTCCGCATATTGTTGAGCAGCTCGATAAGCTTGGCCTGCGCGTGCCGATCATCGGTGACTTTCACTACAACGGGCACGTGCTGCTTACGAAGTATCCCGAGTGCGCGCGCGACCTGGCCAAGTACCGCATCAATCCCGGCAACGCCAGCATTGGACGCACGGGCGACTCGAATTTCCGCACCATGATTGAGGTCGCGGTCAAGTACCAGAAGCCGGTGCGCATCGGCGTGAATTGGGGCTCGCTCGATCAGGTTCTTCTGACCAAGATGATGGACGAAAACTCGCTGCTCCCCGAACCGAAAGACGCCCGCGAAGTGACCATGGACGCGATGGTGGTGAGCGCGCTCAACTCGGCCGACCTAGCGCAGAAGTTTGGCTTGCGTCCAGATCAAATTATTTTGAGCGCAAAAGTTAGCGGCGTGCAGGATTTGATCGATGTGTACCGCGCCCTCGCCGCACGTTGCGACTACCCGCTCCATCTCGGACTCACCGAAGCCGGCATGGGAGCAAAGGGCGTGGTCGCCTCAAGCGCCGCTATGGGCGTGCTGCTGCAGGAAGGCATCGGCGATACGATTCGGGTTTCGCTCACGCCTGCGCCCGGAGGCGATCGCACCGAAGAAGTTCGCGTGGCACAGCAGATTCTGCAATCGATGGGAATTCGCAGCTTTACTCCACAGGTAACCGCCTGCCCGGGCTGCGGACGCACGACCAGCACTTTCTTCCAGGAGATGGCCCAGCAGATTCAGACCTATTTGCGTGAGCAGATGCCGGGTTGGAAGGGCCGCTACATCGGCGTGGAAGAGATGAAGCTCGCCGTGATGGGCTGCGTGGTTAACGGTCCGGGCGAATCGAAGCACGCCAATATCGGCATCTCGCTACCCGGAACGTTCGAGGAGCCGAAGGCTCCTGTCTACGTGGATGGACGCCTGTTCACCACGCTGAAGGGCGATCGCATTGTGGCTGAGTTCATTGGGATACTCGACGAGTATGTCGACTCGCATTACGCTGCGCGCGAAGCGCAATGCGAAGTCGTAACGCAAAGCTAGTTCGGCAGCGCAATTGAAATATCTATAGTCGTGAGTTCTAACCTCGCGCTCGACCCTCACGGAGAACGCCTTTAAGCATTTCGAGTGCCGCGCATCTGGCAGGGATCCTTCGGCTACCGCGCTCGACGTAGGCCGGGCTTGCGCGCTGTGGCAGATAAGATTGAGATCCTTCGCTCCGCCTGAAAAGCGGCTCCGCTCAGGATGACAGGCGTTAGGCCGATTTCCTGATTCTTATTGCCCCGTCAGCAAGAAAATCGGATTCTGCGGCGGCGGTTCGCCGGTTGCTTGCGTCGGCCCGCTGAAGGCCGCGAGCAGGTCGGTGACTACTACATCCGCTGGGGTTCCACTCTGCGGGTTGTTGATATTGTTGCCGGTGGTGTTGACTACGGCGACGGCGCCAGCATCGCACATGCTCACGTAGACGCGGCTGCTGTCGGCCGAAGCCACAGTAAAGACGCGAAAGCGTGTGAGTGTCGGCGAGTATAGCACCGGGTACAGGGCCGCAGTCGAGCAAGAAGCCACCGGCCGAACCGCGTATTGATACCGATTCGCGGCAGTGTTAGCCGAGAACGGAGGGTCGGTGAGCAACGTCAAAGTCGGCGCCGCTGGATATTGCAGCGCAAAATTGTTGGCGTTGAAAATAGTAAGGCCGGGTATCACGCAAGACGACGCTGCGCCAACGAAACTATCGGGGCACGAAGCGGCGACCTGGTAACTCGCTACGTAAAACCTGCTGCCATCCGGCAATGCTGTAACCGAGGCGGGAATACATCCCGATGGACACTGGCTTGAACCGGCCGCAAAAGAAATCGCTGCTAGCTGGGTTGGAGTGTCGTTCGCGCCTCCGATGTCGGAGAACACGTGCACCATCTTCGTAATCGGGTTCGTCACATAGAGCCGGTTCAAGTTCGAATCGTAAAAAATAAAGTTGGCTCCGGCACCGACCGGAAGACTGCCGGCGACCGTGTCTGTCGCCGTATCAATCGTAACCAATTGACCGTCGCCTTCGGTCAGCACGTAAACCTTCTGTCCGTCACTGCGCGCAACAACCCATACCGGCGTCATTCCCGTAAATCCAGTCACGGTGTTTAGAGAAAGATCAACTGAATTAAGGCTGCTTACAGTATTGCTGCCCTGATTGGCCACGTAGATCTTGTCGCCGCCAGGAATCGCGGCTTCGGCGAGGGCAACGGGGTTCACTCCCACTGTGGCCGTGTTTACCACTGCGTTGGTGTTCGTATTGATCTGGCTTACGGAATTCGTGCCGTAGTTGGCCACATACACGAAGCCGTTTTCTGCGGTATTCACGAAAACAGGCAGCGACCCAGTGGGCAAAGGGATGGTGGCCACCGCTCCCAGGCCGGTTGTGGTTGAGGACTGGGTTGCTGGAAAGAACGATGACACTACGTCGACGCCGCCAGCCTGCACGCTACCGGCGCTGGGCACAAAAACTGTTGAACGGTTCGGCAGAATGGCGAGGTGCGTGGGATTGACCCCGAGATTGGGCTCCTGGGGTTCGGAAGTCGGCGTCTCGCCGATGACAGTATCGCCCCCGACATCGATCTGCATCGCTCCGCCGGGATAGTTCGGCACATTGGTGCTGATGCCAAACACCGCATGAAAATTCGCGGGGATAGCAGGGGGTTCGTTGGGGCAACCTGGAATTCCGCCCTCCGAGCATGGAATCACCACGGGACGGTAAACCTGCCCACAGGCGACCCAAAACAAAATTGGAAGCAACCCAGCCACCAATCGGACTACGCGAAAACTCATCTCTACTCCCTGGAAGTTCTGTCAGTACGATTGCGAGGAATTCAACATTCTAACGGCTGGCTGCGAAGCGCGCTAGTGGGACGCGGCTTCCTGTTTTAGCTCCATAATTCTGTCACCCCCTAACGGCAACGTGAAAATGTCACCCCATGAGAGGAAGGACATTCGCGTTGAGTCAGAAGGAACTGCAACGAGTGAGCGTAATTTCCAGTTGTGTTAAGGGAGACATGGCGTGCGCCAGAGCCGCCGCACTGCTCTCGCTTAGCATCCGTCAGGTCAGGCGTCTTAAGAAACGTATGCGCGAGCACGGGGAGGCGGCTCTGGCGCACGCCAACCGCGGACGGCCCAGCCCGCGCCGCCTGCCTACCCGGGTTCGCCAACACATCGTTCATCTGGCCCGCACCACCTATGCCGGATTCAACGATCACCATCTCTGCGAAAAACTTTGCGAGGTCGAGGGCTTCGCCCTGAGCCGTGAAACTCTGCGCCGTGTTTTGCGTCAAGCCGGCATCGGTTCGCCCAGAAAACGCCGCGCTCCCGCGCATCGCCAGCGCCGGCTGCGCTCCGCCCGCGAAGGCGAACTGGTGCAACTCGACGGCTCGCCTCACGACTGGCTCGAAGGCCGCGGCCCGCGCCTCACCGCGCTCGGCCTGCAGGACGATGCCACCGGTAAAATCCTCGCGGCTCAGTTCTTTCCTTCCGAAACCGCGCTCGGTTATCTCACCCTGTTGCGCCAACTGCTGCGCCGCCACGGCACTCCGCTGGCCTTCTACGGCGATCACAGCGGTATCTTCGTGCGCAACGATGACTTCTGGACCGTCGAAGAAGAACTCGCCGGCAAACGCCAGCCCACCCAGTTCGGCCGCGCTCTCGATCATCTCGGCATCACCTTCATCGCCGCCCGCAGCCCGCAAGCCAAAGGCCGCGTCGAACGCCTCTGGGGCGTGCTCCAGGATCGCTTGTGCAGCGAGCTTCGTCTGGCTCAAGCCTGCGATCTGGACTCCGCCAATGCCGTGCTGCGCCTTTTCCTCGCCGACTACAACCGCCGCTTCGCCCGCCGTCCGCGTGAAATGCAAACCGCTTGGCGTCCGGCTCCGGAAAATCTCGACCGCATCTGCTGCTTCGTTCATCCGCGCGTGGTCAGCAACGACAACATCGTGCAGTGGGACGGTCAGCGCTTCCAGATCCCCCAGCAAGGCCAACGCTTCAGCTTCGCCGGAGCCAAAGTCCATGTCTATCAGGCGCTCGACGGGCGTATCTCGCTTTACTACGGCGACACCCGCCTGCAACACACCCTGGCTTCGCCAGGGTGACATTTTCATGTTGCCGTTAGGGTGACAAATTCATGTTGCTACAACAGTGGGACGCGGCTTCCGGGTTTAGTCTGCTGGCTTTTGGGATGCACGGATTACGGGGCGAGTTGGACGCCGGCAATTGTCTTAGAGGCTAGTCGGAGGTAAAGGCCGGAAGCCGGAGTGCGGAAGCCGCTTTATCTTCCTCGACGCGACTTTCCACCCGCAGCCGCCGCCGGAGCTTCCGTCTTGGCAGTAGCTGCGGGCTTTTTCTTGCCTTCCATTTGCGCGAGGCTCTGCTTCAGTGCCGCCATCAAGTCGACCACCGGAGCCAGCTTCTTCGGTTTTTCCACTGCTGCTACTTCCCCGCCTTCGAGCTTGGTCTCGATTAGCTTCTTCAGATTTTCCTGAAAGGTATCTTTGTATTTCTCGGGATTCCATTCATCGGCGAGCGCCTCGATGAGCTGATGCGCCACTTTTACTTCCGCTTCTTTCAACTCCACATCGGGCGCACCGAAGCCTTCCACTTTCTTTACCTCTTCGGCGTAGTACATGGTGTGCAGCATGAGTCCGCCTTCGTGCGGCCGCAAGAAAACCGTGTACTCCCGGTTGTGCATGGTGATCTTGGCGATGGCGACGTACTCGCTTTCTTCGAGCGCCTTGGTCAGGAGCGCATAAGGACGCCGCCCTGCCTCTTCCGGCATCATGTAATAGGACGATTCGAAATACACTGGGTCGACATCGCCGGCCTTTACGAATTCCAGAATCTCCATGGTCTTGGCGGTCTGCGGCTCGATCTTCTTAATCTCTTCCGGTTCGATGACGATGTATTCGTCCTTGCGAAACTCGTAGCCCTTCACGATGTCGCTGCGATCGACGACAACGTTCTCCGCGGGACAAATATATTGCTGCTTCACCCGCACTTTATCGGGGCGATGGAGCATGTTGAAGGAGATGCCGCTGCTGCGCGCGCCGGAGAATAGACGCACCGGCATAGAGATGAGGCCGAAAGTTAGATGTCCTGACCAGACTGACGCTGCCATAGTTCCTCGAATGCCAAGGCGCAACGGCTCCGCCCGAATCGTGCCACCAACGGCTTAACCTGCCCAGAATTGGCAGTTTAGCCTACAAACCAACGTTGGATGCACAAATCTTAGGGCGCGGGGAACCGAAGTGCGAAGCCGGAGGGAATGGGGTGGAGCAAAACTAAGCCCTAGGAGTAGTAGTTAACGATGATGGTGCCCGCTTCGAGAAGAACGCCCGGAAGATCAGTCATCGGTACTGCGGGCCCTTAGCGCCCTCACCATCGCGGCGGCAGTAACTATCTGTGTGGACTTGTGACGCTTGAGAGAAAGGAGTTCTTTGTCGCCAGTGACCAGGAACTCAGCCTGACGAGCCTCGGCCAGCGCCAACAGGTAACCATCTTTGGGATCGGGCGCTGCAACCAAGGGCAGGTCTCGACAAAATAACGAGAATTCGCGCAGGCCAGCGGCAAGTAACTCCGTTTCGCTGGGGCGAAGTCTCGTCCGAAAGAAAGGCCGGCTGGTGACGTCCCGGAGTTCTGCCACCAGTGCATCGCAGGTCACCAGCACGAAGGTTTTCCGCTCCCAAGCGCTAAGCAACTGAGCCGGTGGCCCCAGGGGAGACAACAGCGCGGAGAGCAGAATATTGGTGTCGAGAATGATGCGCATCAACGTCAACGGCGCTGGGCGCGCTTCCGATAGTGTTGCGCGCGAACGTCTTCGACGGTCTCGTCAATCATCTTCTGGAGTTCGTTCGGGGAAACGTCGGCAAAGGCTACGCGAGCTTCGCGGACGGTTTGGTGGAAGATACTCCAGCGGACAGCCTCCTCGATGAACTTGGAGAGGTCGCCTTTCTTCATCCCACGAGATCCAAGAAATGTCCGTAAGGCGTGGTCTGCCTGTTTCGACCAGGTTATGGTTAGGCGGGTCGTTTCGGGCTCGGACTCGGAGGGTGTACTCTTAGTCATATAAGCATATATCCGTCTATCGATAGTGTACCATCTCAAGGAGTCACCGAAAACAGATGACTCGCTCGACCCGGAGAATACGATGACCGACCTGCGCTATCCCGTTGGGAAGTTTAGTTATTCAGACCCGCTCACCGAAGAACAGAAGCAGATTTGTCTTGAGGATATTGCACAGGCTCCCGCGACTCTGCGAGCCGCTGTAAAGGGACTTTCGGAAAAACAACTCGACACGCCTTATCGTCCCGATGGCTGGACCGTGCGCCAGGTCGCGCACCATGTTCCGGACAGCCATCTCAATGCCTACGTCCGTTTCAAGCTTGCTCTCACCGAAGACGATCCGACTATCAAGCCTTACGCCGAAGACCGCTGGGCGCAACTAGCGGATACTCAAGCGACTCCTGTGGAGGTTTCGCTCGCGCTGATGGATTCGTTGCACGATCGCTGGACTCGATTGCTGCGGTCGCTCCAACCCGAAGACTGGAAACGAACTTTCCGACATCCGGAACTCGGCTCGGTGACACTGGAAAAGAATTTGGCGCTGTACGCCTGGCACGGCCGCCATCACGTGGCCCATGTCACGGCACTGCGCGAGAGGAACGGCTGGTAGGGGAAATCGGACGTCGAACTCGGACCTCGACCTCGGACCTCAGCCGTCGGCCCGACCTCGAGAATACTTATTTCCGCGTTCTAAAGTCTGAGGTCCGGGGTACGAGGTCCGCCGCTAGCTCATCCCCAGCCTCCAGAGCAGATAGCTGCTGGCTTCACGCATTACCGAGTAAGCGCGCTGCACTACGCTGTGTGGACGGGAATCCAGGCGCGGGGAAACGTACACCGGGCGAATGCCTTCATGCTCCAGCAATTTCCTTATGCGGAAGACGTGGTAGGCGTCGCTGACGGCGACGCAATTGTTCAGGCCGTTGGTATGCATGATTACGGCCACGCGCACGGCCGACTCGGCAGTGTCGCGCCCCTGGGTCTCTGCGATCAGGTTGCGCTCGGGAACTCCGCGGTGCATGAGGTAGTCGTGGCCCACGCCACCTTCGCTGAAGCTGGGGTCGGCCCCAGCGCCGCCGGTGACAATTAGCACCGGAGCAACACCACGCTGATAGAGTTCGAAGCCGTGATCAAGCCGAGCGCGCAGCACCGGAGATGGACGTCCCGAATACTCCGCCGCGCCGAAGACCACAATAGCGTCGGCGGGCCGGGCTTCGTCTCGGGAGGCGGTGTGGACGATGCGAACGCTAACCGCCAGAAGAAATGCGGCTACAGCAATCGCGGCCGCGGCCATCCCCCGCAGGAACCAGCGGAGCTGGGAATGGCGCGGGGGTGAATCGTCGTTCATCCTTTGGCGAAGAAAGTGGAAATCTCATCGGCTGGGATGGCGCCTTCGCGAATGACTCGCCAGCGCGCCATTTCATCCGTGAGGTCGATGATGGTGGAGGCGATGTCGCGCGGAGAGGTACCGCCGTCGACGATAATGCTGATTCGGCCTTCCAGTTGATCGCGCACCTGCTCGGCGCTGGTGCACTCCGAGGCGCCGCTGAGATTGGCCGACGTGGCAGTGATCGGAATCGCCGCGGCCGTCACCACCGCCAGCGGAATCTTTGCATTGGGCACGCGCAGCGCTACGTTGCCGGTGTTGGCGGTCACTTTGAGCGGCAGGCGCGACCCGGCTTTCACGATGATGGTCAGCGGACCTGGCCAATACTTGCGCGCGAGGGCGTAGAACTCCTCGGGCAGATCTTTGGCCAGCTCCTCGGCGTGATCTTCGCTCTCGATCAGCAGCGACAAAGGTTTGTGGCGCGAGCGCGTCTTGATGTCATATACGCGGTCGACCGCGCGCAGGTTGAAGGGATCGGCGGCCAGACCGTAGAAAGTATCGGTCGGCATACCCAGCACCTCGCCCGCACGAATCTGATCGGCGGCATACTTGATCAGCGAGATTTCGGGCGTATCGCTACTTATTTTCAGGATTTCGGCGCGCACGGCTCCCTTCCCATTCACATCAGACTTTGTTCAGTTTAGATTGCGGAAGCTATCATAATACGGCAACCAACTGCAAAATAGCGACGCAGCGTATCATCAGACACAAATGAACTGCACCTTCGCGCCAAAATCGGACTCATGAAACGATCCTCAGAAACCGCCGACGTGCAGCATCGGCTGCGGCGTATCGAAGGCCGCCACAATCCTTTGGTAAAGCAACTGCGGATTGCCTTTTCGCGTGCGGAGCTTACCGAAGGCGGAGAGTGCGCCATCGAAGGCCTGCGCATTTTGGAAGAAGCAATTCGCAGCGGCTTGCGCTTCAGTGCGGTGTTCTTTCGTGAGTCAACGCAAGACCGCGCCGAGCGCCTGCTGCCGCAACTGGGCGCACAGGTGGACACTCTTTTGCTGCCGGATAAGTTATTCGACAGCGTGGTCGCGACGGAGTCTCCGCAGGGCGTGGCGGCGCTGGTGCGGCTGAAGGCATTTTCGCTGGACGACGTTCTCGAGCGCTTGCAGGTCGGTCCAATCGTTGTGCTGGCTGGCCTGCAGGACCCCGGCAATCTGGGCACGATTCTGCGTTCGGCGGAGGCCTTTGGCACTGCTGGCATCATCCTGGGGGAAGGCACAGTGAGCCCGTTAAACTCGAAAGTCGTACGCGCGTCGGCGGGTTCGGTGTTTCGCTTGCCCATCGTTTATCGATCGAGCGTTCACCGGACCAAACAGGAAAAGGCCCCCGCAGGCCAGCTGGACGAAACGATCACAAAGCTGAAGGCGCAGAATATCCGCCTGATCGCAACTTCTTCGCACAAGGGCACTCCGCTGGATCTGGCGGACTTAAGAACTCCAGCGGCGATTTTTTTGGGAAACGAAGGTTCAGGTCTGTCGCGCGACATCATGGCGATGATGGACGAATCCATCGCGATTCCGCACAATCCGCAAGTGGAATCGCTGAATGCGGGCATAGCGGCAAGCATCCTATTGTACGAGGCGGCGCGGCAAAGAAAAGCCGCCGTTAGCTTTTAGCTCTTGGCTCTCAGCTAAGGGCTAAGAGCTTCGATTATGGGACTTTTTCAGCCTATTCCGAGCGCCGATCCTGCGACCGACCGTACGCGGCCGCTGGCAGACCGTATGCGTCCGCGCACGTTGGAGGAATACGTCGGGCAGGAACATCTGATTGGCCCCAGCAAGCCGCTGCGCACGCAGGTGGAGCGCGACGACACCGGCTCGATGATCTTTTGGGGACCTCCCGGCACCGGCAAGACCACGCTGGCGAAGATCATTGCGAGCATGACGAAAGCGGAGTTCATCGAATTCTCCGCTGTGCTGGCCGGGATCAAAGAGATCAAGCAGGTTATGGCCGATGCCGAACGGGCTCGTCAATACGGCACACGCACGATTGTTTTCATCGACGAAATCCATCGGTTCAACAAAGCGCAGCAGGATGCTTTTTTGCCGCACGTAGAGAAGGGAAACATACGGCTGATCGGAGCCACCACCGAGAATCCCTCATTCGAAATCAATTCCGCGCTGCTTTCGCGCTGCCGCGTTTATGTTCTGCAGCCGCTGACGGAGGAGCAGATCGTTCTTTTGTTAAAGCGCGCCCTCGTCGACGAAGAGCGCGGTCTCGGTGCGATGAAGGTGCGCGCCTCTGATGACGTGCTGAAAAAAATCGCTAGCTACACCAGCGGCGACGCCCGCAGCGGCTACAACGTTTTGGAAGTTGCCGCCGGACTTGCGCAGATCCCACTTCTCGTAGAAGACGCGAGACCCTTCGACTCCGCTCAGGGCAAGAGTGGGGCACCCATGTCTCCGGAAATCACTGACGACATTGTTCGCGACGCGTTGCAGAAACGCATCTTGCTTTACGACAAGACTGGTGAAGAGCATTACAACCTGATTTCAGCTCTGCATAAATCGGTGCGCAACAGCGATCCCGATGCGGCGTTGTATTGGCTGGGGCGCATGCTTGAAGCCGGCGAAGATCCGCTCTACGTGGCGCGGCGCGTGGTCCGCATGGCTGTGGAAGATATCGGTCTCGCCGATCCCAATGCGCTTTCACTCTGCATGGCGGCGCGCGATGCGGTGGATTTCATGGGCATGCCGGAGGGCAATCTCGCTCTCGCACAGGCAGTCGTTTATCTCTCGGTCGCGCCGAAATCCAATGCGCTTTACGCGGCTTATGGCGCGGTGCAGCGGGATGTCGAACAGACGGCCGCTGAGGCTGTCCCCCTCCATCTGCGCAATGCTCCGACCGGCCTCATGAAAGGGCTAGGCTACGGCAAGAATTATCAATACGCTCACGAACTCGAAGGCAAAGTGGCGAATATGCAGTGCCTGCCGGATAATCTTCGGGATCGCGAGTACTACAAGCCCACCAATGAAGGGATCGAAAAGCGCATTCGCGAGCGGATGGAGGAGATCAGAAAACTGCGGCCTCGCCCTTCAGATGTTAGTCCAGCCCGCCAAAAGACAGAGTCTTAGCGCTCCCGCCCAGCATCCAAAAGGACTGAGAATTCTTTTAGGTTGTCGCAAATGTCCACGCTTTCTGCCAATGCGTTCGACGACGTCGCTCGGGTTCGTCCTCAACTTGACGAGCAGATTGAAGGCCTGCAAAAGGTACAGAAGGCGGCGCAGAAGATCAGTTCGATCCTCGATCTCGATCTGCTCATCGACAATATAGTGAATGACGTGGCGCAGTCCTTCGGCCTTCTGGAGACCAGCGTCTATCTTCATGACGAAGCTCATGGGGAAATGGTGCTCGGTGGCGTGAATGGCTGCTCCATACACAGCAAGGGCTTTCGGTTGAAGATCGGTAAGGAAGGCATGGTCGGTTACGTGGCTTCGACCGGACAGCTCCGCTATGCGCCGGACGTCCACAAAGATCAGTACTACGTTGCGTGTGAGCTCTCGACAAATTCAGAAGTCGCGATTCCGCTTCTTGTCGGCGAGCATCTGGTCGGAGTCTTCAGCGCGTCCCATCCTGATCTGGACGCCTTCCCCCGGCCGCAACTGAGAATCCTGCAGGCGCTTTGCGATCACATCGCAGTGGCAATCTACAACGCTAGGCGCTTCAAGTCGGAACGGGCGCAGCGCGAAGCGATGAACCGCGAAGCTCAGGAAGCTCGAACTATTCAGCAAGCGCTTCTGCCGAAAATTTCGCCGTACGTGCCGGGCTTCGCGGTATCTGGCCTCAGCATTCCTGCGGGCGCCGTCGGCGGAGATTGGTACGACTTCATCCCTTTCCCGGAGGGTCGTTGGGGATTGGTATTGGCCGACGTTTCGGGAAAGGGTACCGCCGCAGCTCTGCTGATGTCGGCTACGCGCGGTATGTTGCGGTCTCTGGCCGAAGCGTGCTCGACCCCCGGCGAAGTTTTGACCCAGCTCAACAACTTGCTGGTAAGCGATTTCCCGGCGGGAAAATTTGTCACCATGGTCTACGCGGTGCTTGATCCCGCAACTCGCAGCATATCGTTCGCCAATGCAGGCCATTTGCATCCGCTCCTGCTCGACGACGACGGTGCGCACTTCCTCGACACCGAGCGCGGGCTTCCCCTGGGCTTAATGTGTGGCGGCGACTATTCAGAAACGACCGTGGCGCTTTCTCCAGGTTCGCGACTCGTTTTTTATAGCGACGGCATTACGGAAGCAGCAAATGTCGAAGAAGAAGAATACGGATTGGAGCGTCTGGCTCGGCACGTCGCAGATCGCAAAGCTTCTGCAGTCAGCATCGTCGACGACGTGCGGGCATTCACTGAGGGCGTAGCTCTCAACGACGATGCCACCGTGGTCTTTGTTGGCGCCGGACTATAAGAGCTTGCAGCGTGAGCCCCCGGCGGCGGTGTGATGCAGTCAGCGGAAGCGCATTCGATGTTCCTTCAGAATGCAGCGGTCCATGACAACGAAAATTCCAGCCTCACGCGCCTTCTCTGCAGCTTTTTGGTGGATCACATCTTCCTGCATCCAGACTGCCGGAATCTTCAACTGAATGGCTTGATCAACGATCTCTTCCACAAAGTCCGGCCGGCGGAAGATGTTTACGATGTCGATTTCTTTCGCCTCACTCTGCGGCACTGCCAACAACGATGCGTAAGCTTTCTCGCCGAGACAGGATTGGATGTGGGGATTCACCGCGATGATGCGATAGCCCTCGCCCTGCATGTAAGCCGTAACTCCGTGGCTGGGACGCAGCGGATCGTTCGAAAGCCCTACAACAGCGATGGTTCGGGAGTGTTTGAGGAGGTCGCCGATAAGATCGGTCTGAGGCGGGGAAACCATACGATTTATTTCTTGGCTGCTGCGTCGAGCTTCTGCTTGTACATTTTCAAGGCGAGCTTGCGCACGGTTTCAGAAATTTCCTTGTTGCCCGAGATGTTTTTCAGATCCTGGGGCAGAAGATGTTTCATCAGTCCCAAGCCCAAATCAAGCGGAGTGCGCGGGTTCGCAACCAGATTACGCACGACGATGTAGTTTTTCATGAAGCGGCGCTTCAGCGGAATCTGCCGCAGTACCGCCTCCAGAACATTTTTCTGCAACGCAAATTTTTCCACCTCTCCATCGGAGAGTTTGGGAGCGTCGAGCACTGCCAGCGCAACCACCTTGGTGCCGTCGCGAATCAAAATCGAGCGCTCTTCTTTGTTGCCTTTCATCGCCAACTGGATGCGGCCCTTCACATCCAGGCGGTTGATTTTCTGCACCGAGTTGTCCCGCTTGACGGGCAGATTCTTGTTGAGCTGAGCAATCGCGGGCTTAGAAGCCGCAACTGCCGAAGTCCCTGCGGAGACCGTGGTGGCTGGGGCGGCCGTCGCTGCCGGTGCCATCTCTTTATTTTCAGAAACTGGAAAATAATCGGACCCCAATAAATCGACGATGCCGCCCACGGGCTGGAAAGGCTTGTCTTTCTCCGCGTCGATCTCCGGGGCGTGTTCGGCCATGTAAGCAACCACCGCCTCGTCGGGGACGTCATCGGCCGCATGGTCGCCAGGCAATTGTGCTGTAGCATCCTCTTGGTCCGCTAGCGAGAGCGCCGCGCCAGCCTGGATCTCAGCAGCTGCGGCGACAGCAGGCGACGCTGCGGCAGAAACGGGGACTGGTGCCGCCGACTTACCCTGGTCGAGCAGGTTCGCAATCGTATCCGCGTTTTCGGCTTTCAGGTAAGGATTCGACCTAAGGTTGTTCAGAATCGCCGCAGCTCCTTGCACTCGGTTGCTCTGGAGCATGATCGTGATCGACTCTTGCGATGCAGAAATGGCAAACTTTGCCAGGACAGCATCCGGAATCGAAGAATTTTCCACGAGCGCGGGAAGAAGCTTGGGGCGGATATTCTCCGGCGAAATCAGATAGTCGAGCACTTCGCGAGGAGTATCGGGATTTGAGGCTGCGGCCAGAGACGATTTCTCATCCCATCCCGCCAGAGTCATGCGAGCCAGATCGCCGAAAACTTTGTTGTGCTTGGCGAGATGGACAAGGATTTCGATACTCTCCCCGGCAGGCACGGAGAGCGCTCCCCGGGCAGCAAACTGCATCATGTTCGAGGGCAGCTTGGAGGCGCGAATTAGATCGATTTGGCGGGGCATGAATTCACCTCCGTGGAGCGGAAGAGGCCGGCTTTACGCAAGCCTCAAGCTCGCCTACTGCAAGTTCAAACTCGCGAACCAACCGGTTACTTTTGCGTCTCGAGAATTCTGCCAGCAAAGCCCGATAGTACCAAAGCGTGCCCTCGCGTCCGCCGTTGAAGCGCGCCCATATGGACTCTCCGACTTCGCGGTAGTCGGAGAGAATGGAGCGGACGTTATTTAACTTGTCGGCAGCGGAAACCAGCCTGGTTTCCGCATCGGCCGTTTTCAGATGCCGGAGATAAAATTCTTTGCGCTCGCGCCACGGGGGTTTGGGCTCAGTATCGGAATCGGTGCAGCCGTCTACAATCTTCGCGACTCGCGGCCCGAATTTTTTCTGCACTTCTTTTAGCATGGGCGCGCCGCCGCAGTCCTCCACCACATCATGCAGGAGCGCCGCAATCGCCATATCTTCGTCACCGCCAAATTCGAGCACGAGCGACGTGACTCCCATCAAATGCGCGATGTAGGGAATTGTCGAGGCCTTGCGCGTTTGCCCCGCATGCTTTTCGGCAGCAAAAGAAAATGCGCGCAGAAATCTGGGGCCAAGTTTCACCGCCGATTTCGCCGTTGCCACTTTCGCCGTTCCCTTTTTCACCGCCCTTGCCATCACCGCGTTTGGGCCCACTACGCCGCTTTCTCCGCTCTCCGGGCCAGAAGATACGCCCGGATGAAGGGTTGCAAATCGCCATCAAGCACGCGGTCTACATCGCCGACCTCGGTCTTGGTGCGATGATCTTTGATCATGCGGTAGGGTTGCAGGACGTAGGAGCGGATTTGCGAGCCGAAGTCGTTGTCGAGCTTCGAGTCTTCGATCTTCTTCGAGGCCGCGCGTTTTTTCTCCATCTCGAATTCGTAAAGCTTGGAGCGCAACATGCTCATGGCGCGCTCGCGATTCTTGTGCTGCGAGCGCTCATTCTGGCAGCTCGCAACCAGCCCCGTAGCAAGGTGCGTGATGCGCACTGCAGAATCGGTGGTGTTCACGTGCTGCCCGCCTTTGCCGCTGGAGCGGTAAGTGTCAGTGCGAATGTCCTCAGGCTTGATGATGACCTCAATGCTGTCGTCGATTTCCGGAGAAACATAAACGCTGGCGAACGACGTATGCCGGCGCTTCGCCTGATCGAACGGAGAGATTCGCACCAGGCGATGCACACCGATTTCGCTGCTTAATAATCCGAAGGCATATTCGCCATTCACCGCGAACGTAGCAGATTTAAGACCGGCTTCTTCGCCCGGTTGGTAATCGTAAAGAATGGTTTCGAAGCCCTGGCGCTCGGCCCAGCGCAGATACATGCGCAGCAGCATGTCGGCCCAATCCTGCGATTCCGTTCCGCCCGCGCCGGGGTGAATGGTCACGATCGCGTTCAGCTGGTCGTTGTCTCCCGAGAGGAGCGTCTCGGTCTCGAGTTTATCGACGAGCGTGCGTAACGAGTCGATTTCGCGGCGCAATTCCGCGTCGACATTCTCGCCTTCCTTGGCGAGTTCAAAGTAGGCGGCAATGTCTTCGCTGCGGCGCTTGAGATCGGCGTCGGTGGCCAGCATGTGTTCCAGGCGCTTTTTCTCGCGCATGACCTGCTGCGACCGCTGCGGATTCGACCACAGATTCGGGTCCGCGGCCTGCTTTTCTATTTCGTTTAGTTGCGGACGGAGCTTGTCCGCGTCAAAGATACTCCCGGAGTTCACGCGACTTCTTGCTCAGCAATCCGTATTCCTGCTCGAACTCTTGATTCATGAGGATGTTTCTGCCTTCTTGCCTGGTTTGGTTTGAAGCGTGATGCGCGCAAGCAGCGCTCCTGCTGAAATTATCGCACACAACCACGCGAACCAATCGCCGTGCCGCGTGTAGAAGGTGGTTACGGAAGTGAGAGCATAGGGTGCGACCAGCGCGCCGCGCTCCTTGCGCGGAAGGCGCGCCACGATTCGGCCGTAAGAATCGATCGAGGCGGTTACTCCCGTGTCGGTCGCACTCAGAATCCAGCGATCGTTTTCGACCGCGCGCATGCGCGTCTGATTCAAATGCTGAGCGTAAGCGCCGCTGTCGCCGTACCAGCCGTCGTTGGAGATGTTGATGAAAACCTGCGCACCTTGATTCGCGAACTCGCGCACTTCCCCGGGGAAAACCGACTCGTAGCAGATAAAAACTCCAAGTCGTGTGCCGCCCGCGTCCAATGGCGCGCGCGATGCTCCCGGCGTAAATTGTCCAACTTCTTTCGTGAGGCCGCCGGCAAAGGCGAAGAGACTGGGGAACGGCAAGTATTCGCCGAAGGGAACGAGATGCACTTTGTCGTAACGCGCAGTCCATTCACCGGAGGGGCTCACTAAAGCCGCTGAGTTGAAAACCTGAGATGACGCCGATCGACTCTGAGCAGCGGGCGTGCTGCCGATAGCGCCCGTCACGACCCAACTCTGAGTTTGCCGTGCCATCAGGCTCATGGGCTCACGGAATAACGGATCGCTGGTGAAGAAAGGTGCGGGTGATTCGGGCCACACAATCAAATCCAGTTTGCCGGCGGCTTTATCGCGATTAAGAGATGAACTCGCGGTGAGGTCGACCAGTTCCCGCAGCGTGCGCTCGAATGTGGGCCTTGTCCAGTTCTCATCGACTGGAATATTTTCCTGCACCAACAGCGCATTATGATCGGCCCACAGAGCAGGAGCGTCGACCAGCCTGCCCGCCTGAAGAACGGCGGCGGCGGCGAGCGAGGCAATCAGCAGCGTGCTGCGTTTTTTTCTTGGCACCAGAAAGGCCGCGGCCACCGCCACATTCACCAGCATGATCTCGAAGGAAACTCCGTAGACGCCGGTCCACGTGGTGATACGGCTCAGGGAAATATTCTCCACCTGCGCGGTGCCGAGCAGATTCCAGGGGAAGCCCGTAACGTGAAACCTCGCCAGTTCCACCGCGACCCACAGAAAAGGCGCGGCCAGCAGGCCGCGGCGATTATCACGGCCAGGCCCGGCGACCAAACTCAGTAGCAAACCGAAGAGGCCGTGATACAAGCCGAGATAAAGGCAAAAAAGAAAAAGCGCGAGCGCAGCCAGAGGCGCGTTGAGGCCTCCGTATTGATGCATGGTGTCGTAAATCCAGTAGCAGGTTCCGGCGTACCACAGAATTCCCGACAGATAGCCGAGCATAAATCCCTGCCACGGTTTCGCCACTTGCAGATTGATGGAGCCGTCGACTTCGAGTTCCCCAGCAGGACGCGCGCGCAATATGGCTACGATTAGAGGGGCAAAGGCGATCCACGAGAGAACATAGAGGCCTGGAAGAGGGAAGATCAGGACTTGCAGAACCGTTGAGAGGAGAACCAGAAGCCAAGCAGTGGGATGAATTTGCCGCACGGGCAAGAATAACAAATCAGTTGCCAGTGGCCAGTGGCTTGTACCCAGTACCCGGTATCCAGTCCCCAGTTCTCAGTACATCGCTCTTCGTTGTCGCTTGGTTCGTCTTGGCTTACGCCTCGCTGCGCGAGGCGGACAGCCGAGGGCGGCTGTCCCCACATTTTTAATTTGTTTTCTTATCCCTCTTTTGTCAGCGATTTTCTAGACGAGCTCTTACGAATTCGCTGATCTCGGGCGTCACATAAGGCGGAGGACTGATTCGGAAGATCGGGCGGTCGGCCACGGGTTTTAGGGAAACACTCTGCCATGACGAATTTCCGTTCGTCGAATTATCGTGAAGGATTACAGCCGTCGCCCGGTCTAGAAATTCGCGCGCTGAAGTTTTGAAGTCTGCCGTATCCGGGTCGAGCACAGTCAAATACAAATCCGGCCTGAGGAACTTCAGCACGCTGTTCGATTCGATGATTACATGCGGCGAATTCTGCAGCCGTTTGCGCAGAGCCGGCATCGCTTCGGCGAGGCGACCCTGCTCGGTGCGTACCCACAACGCTCGCGCCGCTCCGGCCAGCAGATAACGCGAAGTGTCCGATTCGCCGCTGCGATCTTTCTCGTCGGAAATCGCCCAGGCGTGATCGGCGGTGGCGCAGTCGCAGGGCGCGCCGTTGGCGGAGCAAACTCCGTGGCCGTATTGCGTGATCTTCACCGCGGTCCAGTCGAACTCGCGCAAGGCGGCAATCAGCCCGGCGGCCACGCTGGTCTTGCCCACGCTGCGGGAATGTCCGCCAATTATTACGATGGCCATAATCGCGGTTTCCTGATCTCGGCTTCCGGCTACTGGCTTCCGGCGCTCGGGGACCACGCATTCCGAAAGCCGGACGCCGGGAGACGCTTTACTTCTTTTCTCTCTTCGATAACTTTGCCAGGGCAGCCAACTGCTTCAAGTATTGCCGCACTGGTTGCGCCGGCGTTCCCCAGAAAGCCACGCCCTTTCCGCGCAGAACTTTGCTGGGGAGCACGCCTCCCTGCCCGCCCAGCATTACGCCTTCTTCGATGCGCGCATGTTCGCCAATGCCAACTTGTCCGCCTAGCACAACATCGTTTTCAATCACGATGCTGCCCGAAAGTCCGGTCTGCGCCGCGATCACCACGTTCTGTCCAATCTTGCAATTGTGGCCAATGTGCACCAGGTTGTC
Organism: uncultured Acidobacteriaceae bacterium; assembly: GCA_963789875.1. GTDB lineage: Bacteria > Acidobacteriota > Terriglobia > Terriglobales > Acidobacteriaceae > Sulfotelmatobacter. The sequence goes on from CAWBMI010000007.1 coordinate 385,794, forward strand.
GATCTTCGAGCCTCGGCCGATGCGAGTTTCGTCGAGAGCGCCGCGGTCGATGGTGGTGTTGGCGCCGATCTCGACATCATCCTCGATCACCAGCGTGCCGACTTGCGGAAATTTTTCATAGCCGCCGCTCTCCGGATCGCGCACATATCCGAAACCGTCGCTACCCAGAACCGCGCCCGCGTGCACCGTCACGCGATCGCCGAGCGTCGTTCCCGGATAGATCATCACGCGCGGATAAATCCGGCACTCGCGGCCCACCTTTGCCCCGCGTCCGATCACGCAGCCTGCGCCGATTCGCGTGTCTTCCCCGATTTCCGCGTGCTCTGCGATCACTACATACTCTTCCAACACTGCGCCCTGCGAAATGCGGGCAGAGGGATGGACTAGAGCACTGGCATGGACGAGAGAACGCCCCCGCTCCGCATCGCCACCCTGCAAGAAGCGCGCTGCTCGCGCGAAGCTCAGCTTGGGATGCCGGCAAATTAAAAGCGGTTTGCCCGAGGGCGCTGCGGCAAATTCCCCGGCAATCACCGCACCCGCGCCCGACTGCAGCGCTCGCACAAGATATTTCTCGTCTTCCACAAACACTAATTCGCTCTGCGAGGCCGAAGCCAGGCTCGCCACTCCCTCGACCTGGACATCTCCATCCCCCTGCAGCCGGGCCCCAATGGCCTCAGCGATCTGTTGCAGTGTGCGCTTCATGGCTCACACTCTACCGCACTGTGTGAATGTTAGAAAGCGCATCCGAGACGCGGAGACGGCTTCTGTTTTCTGGCTTCTGGGAAGAGGCGTGATCATATTGGCCGGCAGCCCGGAACCGGAAGCGGAGTGTCGGCCAGTCTACAATTGCACATGCAGAAGAAAATCTTTTGGATGGTCTTCGCCCTGCTGGGGCTGCTTGCGGATTTTATGCTCCCGCTGTGGTGGGGCGTGGCTGCCACGATTCCAATTCTTTTCATCGCCTGGTGGGTGGCTTACCGGAGCGACTGGTTCTAAAAGCGGCCGGTCTCTGCTTAGAGTTGCAGATTTGCTAGCTCAGGACGATTGATTCATTGTGTAAGGCCCGCTTGCGTCAGAGCATGCTCCAGTCCCTGTCAGCGTCCACATACCTGAGGCCGTGCCAGCGGATAAAGTCGTCCCAACAATTGTTCCGGTCACGCTTCCTGTGAGAGTCAGTTGGTTACTCGATGACGTGACCGTGAATGTCATGCTGCCCGTGACTCCGTTGGTAGCCATATTTTGGGTCAACAACATGTTCCCACTGATGGTTCCTCCATTGATGGGGAAACACGAGTTTGGGTTGTCGTTGAGGAATTCAAAGTTCGAGATGCTCAGATCTCCGTTGCTCCCCACTGTGAACTGAGTGTTAAAGCTGAATCCCGAGGAGTTGCCAATTCCGTTGGAGAGTTGCGCCTGCCAGAGTCCGCCAGTCGCACTTTGCGCCGTTGGTCTGCCGCTGCCACAACCGTTTACCAGCATCGCCAGCAGCAGCAGGATTGGGACACGCTTCATGAGTATTCCTTCAGGTCGGATTCCGATCGGGCTTCACCGTGCCGATTTAAGCCGTTAAGATTTGAACACAAATTTTCTGCTGCAAGATTACAGAGATGCGGGCCAGTGGGTCAATGGATGTAAGCCACACGTTGCTCGGTAAAGGATTGCCGCAACCCGCTCTCAGTCAAGCACGGCGAAGTCGCAAAGACCCTATTAAATTCAGAAGAATATCGGCAACCGAAGGCTCGAGAGGTGCAGCCACACGCGTTAAAGGCCTTTCGTGCGACCCGAGGGCTTGCGCAGAGTCCACATCTTAAGCCAGAATGCAGAACTGATACTTCGAACTGGGTGAAAGAAAATCATGTATTTGCAGCCGGTTGTGCGATGCAAGAATCCCGACTGTCCGACCCCTAGTGCTGTGCGCATTCGGCTGCCATATCCCAAGCCGCCTAAAACTGGCGAGAATCCACCCGACTGGCCGCAGGCGGGGTGGCAACTTCGGATGATTTGCCGCGACTGCGATCACTGGTACATTTATGAGAAGCGTGACGTGCAGTGGGCGCCCTTCACCAATCCATTGGCGGAGCAAAGCAATCTCGATTTCTGGGTGACAGAACTGGAGTGTGGCGAAGCCAATTGCCAATCGCGCACGCGCTGGCATGTGCTGGATAACAGCCAGATGTCGGAAACCGAAATGCTCGAATTCGTTCTACGCGCCGACCCAGTCGTGGTCTGCGAGAATGACCATCCACTTTCGATTTCCGGAACGGCTGCCAAGTCCGCGAAGAAGATCGATTCGGTATAAATAATTCGAGACTTCGAAACCGGCAGCGCGACAGATCCACCTCGCTTCGCTCGGCGTGGCAGCCGAGGCGAATGTCGCCACATGGCCTCTGCCATCAGCTCAGATTCCTTCACACATGCTGTGACACCGACAGAATATTCCCGTCGGGGTCTTTGAACCACGCCACCTTGTCTCCCGTCGGCGCAGTCCAAATTCCTAACTTGTCCTGCTCGAAAAATCCGAAGCGCTCGAAGTGCACGCCTTTTCCCTGTAGCGCAGTCGCTATTTTTTCGATATCCGGAACCTCCCAGCCCAGAATCGTAAACTGAGCCGGCTTGAAGTCGGGTACCTTAGCCACCCGCACCATGATTCCGTTGGCGTCCATCACCAGCGCGAAGCCGTCGTCTTTCACGAAACGAAGTCCGAGTACACCTTCGTAGAAGGTTCTCGCTTTTTCAGAATCTTTGATCGGAACAAAGGCAACAATATTAATGGAGCCGAGCATAAGCTTTCTCCTGCCATGGCTGCGTTGAAGTCCTAAATGCGTGCCCGATCCACACAATATGTTACTTCGCGGACCCATAGTCGAACGAGTATCCACGCGACTCATTTCCTGACATCTGGCGCGTGTTGTATTCCAGAAGATAGTTCAGGTGCGCATCGTCGAGCGGAAACGATTTGTCCGCCGGATAGGGATAGTCCCCCATTTTCAGGAACGGCAGCGGAGCGACATAATTCCCTTCAGCGGCGTAGAAGTCCATGTCTTTTTCGTAGCCATCCGCCGCGAAGAAATAATCGCGCACCCAGCCCTTAGGCAACTCCGGTAGCTGTGAAGGATCGAAGTCGAGACGAACCTCGTCGCCCGATCCAAAGACCGCCAACTCATCGTCAAGCGCAGTGAGAAGAGGCAACACGTCGCCATAGCGTGTGTAAGTCCCCGCCGGGCGCGTGTAGGGCCCTGTAGCGCTGACTTTCTCGTAGACGTACTGCACGTTTCCGGGCGGCTTGCCTTCAATCTTCAAAGGAAATCCGTGGAAGCCGAGATCGGCACGGACCAGAGGAACCGTCGATACACAAGCGTCGTCAGCACCGTAGCGCCGGCATCCCTTCGACAAGCTCAGGGCAGGCTCTGGCGGCTGCCGCGGGCGCGTCCCACCCTTGCTGCTGTGGACTCCATTCTGTGCGGTCCGATCGACCAGAATGCCGTCCCAATAAATCTGCAGATTGGTGGTGATACAAATCTTCCGCGTGCCCAAAGGCAGCTTGCCGCTGAGGTCGGCAGTCATGGTGCGCGGACCGCCGGCCGGAAAGCCCATATCATCGACTACGCGCACCCACTTGCTGTTCGCGCCTTTTCCATTTCCAACCAGCGCTTCGACGTAAGGGGAGATCGCGCGCACCCCGGCCTGCGAGGCCGCGTACATGCTGTTCGCAGAAAAATATTCGACCTCGCCATGCAGCAGCAGCCACAATGGTCCGCCACGGTAGGCTTCCCCAAGATCGAGCGTCAGGGCGTGCGGCTTGGCAAAACCTTGAAATTGCGTCAGCGCAAAATCGCCGATGTAACGATGCGCCAGCAGATCGGGCAATACATCGTGCCCATGCTCATCCCACGCGCCCGCCGGGGGACGAGCATCTTTGCTATCGCTCACCACAACCTTGAATTCAGGATAAGGCGGGTTTGAAGCGAAATACTCGTTGGGATAAACCTCGAGACCGGCCGGATGATCAACCGCCAGCAAGCGCACGCGATCGAGATACACGGCCTCTTCTAGAGGCTCCATAAAACGGAAACTCAGAAGACCGACCGCAGACTTCGGACGTCGGACCTCAGCCGCGGAGTTGGCGCCAACGTCCGAGGTCCGAGGTCCGAGGCTTGCGGTCTCTTTGGACTCGTCTTTCTCGCGAATCATTCCGCGATCAATCTTGATGTACTCGACCGGACGCGGGACATCGCGCTGGCCGGGCCCGACCCAATGGCCGACAACTCCGGCGCCGAGCATGTCGCCGACGAGTTCGTAACGCTCGCCATTCCACGCAAACAAAGTCGGACACGAGCTTCCGCGGCGATCGATCTCCAGGAAATTCTGCTGCCGGTCGCCTGCAACATTGATTTCATCCTGCAAAACGCCGCTGGGCCACAACATGCGCACGATGTCGGCCTCTTTCGCATCGCCGAGGCCGACCACGATGTCGGTGGAGTTCTGCCCCAGGTATCCATTCGAACCGGCAATCTCGAACTTCTGCCGGTTGCCGCCGGCGAATACTTCCACCTTGGTGCCGATGGCGCTCTTGTTGTCGTTCAATCCCTTAAGCGAAAGCCGCAGCCAGTGATTCTGATTGCCGCCGTCTCTTTCATTGCGCAGCAGCACCGCCGGACCATGATTCTGCGTGATCAGCAGATCGGTAGCGCCATCGCCATCGTAGTCGCCGGTAATAATGGCACGCGGCTCCTTGAGTTGAATTTTGTCGAGACCAACGTCGGCGGTCACGTCTTTAAAGCCGTCTGGCCCGAGATTACGAAACAGGCGCACTTCGCCCTTGCCCTCTTTGGTTTCGCCGACAGCGACTAGATCGACCCAGCCGTCGTTGTCGTAGTCGAAGGCGGCAATGCCGAATGCCCGAGCCCAGTCGGTTTCGGGAAGCTCGATCCGATCGAAGCCTTTGCCGTGGCTGCTGCGCCACAGCGTGAGGGCGGGGGTGTCCAGGTGAGTGAAAGCCAAGTCCATCCAGCCGTCATGATCGAAATCGAGAACGGCAACGCCCGCGGTTTGCGACGGCACGGGCGAAGACCAAAGTTCACGTCGGATAAACGCTCCTTCGCGCGGGTTCTCGTAAACCAGGGTTCCCATGTAAGTATTCGACCTTGCGCCGGAAGCTCCGTTACCCATCCCTGTTGTGACAATATCGACGGCGCGGTCATTGTTGTAGTCGGTACCAACAGCGGAAATGTTTGGGGTTTCGCCGTTCAGCGCAAGAGATTCGGTCACATCGGTAAATGTACGGTCACCGTTGTTACGCCACATCGCATTCGCGCCGGTTAGGCGTCTGGAAAACGACCCAGGTTTGTCGGTATTGCCAGTGATGAAAAGATCCAGGTCGCCGTCGTGGTCGTAGTCTATGAAGGTGAGGCCACCGTCTCGCACTCCGCTCTTGATCCCACCAGTCCCGGCCTCGCTCTTGAACAGTCCGTTTTTTTCGTTATGCAACAGGAGCAGACGTCCATCTAAACTCACCGCCAAATCTGCATACCCATCGTTGTCATAATCGCCTACAGCGCAACCGATGCCGTGTAGCTGAGGGTCAAGACCCGCACGAACGGTAACGTCTTCGAACTTGCCTCCTCCCAGATTGCGGTAAAGAGACATGCCTCCATCTCTGCCGTTGTTGGGCAGGAAAATATCCGGACGGCCGTCGTTATCGTAGTCGATGAAGCAAGCGCCCGGAGCGAGACCGGAATCCAAACCATTGCTGCGCGATGGTGGAATCCGCGGCGTCAGTCCAACGACGCCCGTCACATCCACAAACTGCACCTTGATCTGCGGCGGCACTTTCAACATCGCTGACGGCGATTCGACTGCACGTGAATACTGGCCCTGCTCGCCGTAGGCTAGGCTGATCGGGGCACCGATTTTCTTTTGTGTGATGTATTGAAATTTCTTCAGGTGCTCGCGAGCCTTGTCGACGTCGCCCGATTGCTGGTAGGCGCGCGACAGACCGAACTCGGCCGAGGCGTGCAGAGGGTTGAGCTGCAGCGCGTGCTGAAATGCGTCGATGGCCTGAGGAAATTGTTTCGCTTGCACGCAAGACGCGCCCAGGAAATACCAGGTGTCGGCGTCGTTCGCATCGATTTCAATCACGTGCTTGAAGGCATCAATCGCGGCTTGCGCTTCGCCGGTATTCTTGGCTAGGAGGCCGAGGTTGTACCAAGCATTGGGAGTCTTGGGATCCCGCTTTATCGCATCTTCCAGCGCAGACTTGGCGTCATCAATCTTCTGCAAGTTCAGGAAAGCGACGCCTTGATTCAGGCGCGCGATCGTGAGCTTGGGATCGAGTTCCGCCGCCTGCTGAAAGTTCTTGAGTCCCTTCTCAAAAAGCTGCTGGTTCATGTAAGCCACGCCGAGATTATTGATCCGTGCGGCCTCTACTGGATTGCTTTTCGTTTGAGTTTGCGGCGCGGTCGCGAATAAGCCGAATGCGGCGGCGAGCAGGCTGGCTAGAGTTGCTGAGATTCTGGGGGTCATCTAGTCAGAGATTTAAACACAGAGGCCACGGAGGGACACAGCGTAAATCATTTACTTCGACAGCTTCTGCGGAGTGTAGGGCCGTGCCGACACGATTCCCTTCCCTTCTTCAACCGTAACGCTCTGCCCGGCATTCAGGTTCGAAAGTTTGTCGACCTGGCCGCTGGGCCATTGAATCTCGACCGAGTCGGCTTTCGTCTGCTGGCCTAATCCGAATGTCAACACCAGTTCACTCTGCGAAAGATAGCTTGATCCGGAGCGCAGCATCTTCCATTGGCGGTCTCGGTTGCCATCCGATGCGAGACGCACGACCGCGCCAATCCCGTCACGATTCGATTTTGTTCCTACCAACTTGAAGCGGATACTGTGATTTGTTCCGCCCTCGTTATGGAACAACATCGCCGGCCCGGCGTTGGTCATCACCAGCACATCGAGGAAGCCGTCGTTGTCAATATCGGCGTAAGCTGCACCCCGCGCCACTCTCGGCGCCGCAAAAGTCTGCCCCATCTGAGCCGTCACCTCCTGGAACTTGCCTCCGCCCAAGTTGCGAAACAAATGTGAGGGCTCGGCATAGCTCACGCGTTTCTGCACGCGCTCGATTGCATCTTCGATGTGGCCATCGGCGACAAATATATCGGGCCAGCCGTCGTTATCGTAATCAAAGAAGAAACATCCGAAGCCCAGGGTGACCAGCGTGTCGCGGCCCACCTCGGATTGCGGAGCCTCGTCCACGAACAAGCCGTTGCCCTCGTTGTGATACAGCGACATCATTTGGTTAGCAAAATTGCTGATGATCACGCTGGGATGGCCGCTGCGGTCATAGTCTGCTGCATCGACGCCCATGCCGGCACGCGCGACCCCATCTTCACTGAAAGCAATACCAGAAGGAACGCCGCGCTCTTCGAACGTACCATCTTTCTTATTCAGATAAAGTTTATTGGGCTGGGTGTCGTTGGCAATCAGAATATCGGGCCAGCCGTCGGCGTTGTAATCGAGAACGGTGATGCCGAGGCTTTTCGAAGTAGGATCTCCGAGTCCGGCTTTCTGCGTGGCATCTTCGAACTTTCCGCCACCGAGGTTGTGCCACAACCTAACCGACGTACCTTTGTACGACTCCGGCGTGCAATAAGATTTGTGAGCGCCATCGAGCGTGCAGTAGAGATCGCCCTGCTCGCTCCATTGCACGTAGTTCGCGATCACCAGGTCAAGTTTGCCATCGCGGTCGTAATCCACCCAGGCCGCGCTGGTCGAGAACTCATTCGGTCCCCACAGGCCGGCGGCCTTAGTCACTTCGGTGAACGTCCCGTTGCCGTTGTTGTGAAAGAGATGGCTTTGCCCAAGCGCGGTGATGAAGAGATCGTCGAAGCCATCATTGTCGTAGTCGCCTACCGCAACTCCCAATCCGAACATGGGGACGGCGAGGCCAGCTTGCCGGGTAACGTCGGTAAAGGTTCCATTGCGGTTGTTGTGGTATAGCTTTGGGGTCGTTGCTCCGGAGTGCGGGTGCCCGGGCCAGTCTTCACCATTCACTAATAAAATATCAGGATAGCCGTCGTTGTCGTAGTCAATGAAAGCGCAGCCTGGGCCCATGGTTTCGGGCAGCCACTTTTTTCCGAAAGCTCCGTTGTTGTGGGTGAAGTGAATTCCGGATTGCGCAGTGACATCGCGGAAGTGAACCTGCTGGGCCGGACTGGGCGCTGCTAGAAGAAGAATGCCCAACCACCCAGGAAGAGATGCACGGACGACGGGAAAAAAAGAACGGTTCATTGCGAAGCCCCTGCGGACGCCACGGAAGGGGTTCGACTGCGTTTGCCTGATTGGACCGCTGCGGCGGAACTCCCGACGTGCTTTAGCCCAAGCGCCGGCAGGGGCACAGAGACATGTTCGTGCACCGCCTGCCGCTCGTTGTTGTCTTCCGGATGCAACTGTCGATACGGTCCCGTGATCGCCTGTGAAGACTCGTCGGCCTTGAATCGCATGTAGCGAGCCTGATGCTCTTTTGCGAGTTTGTCGTTGCCGAGTCCGCTATAACATAGCATTAAGTTATAGTGCGCCTGCAGATCTTCGGGGTCGATCGCCAGGACCGATTGCAAAGTCTTCACTGCCTCCGCGTATTTTCGCTGCAAAAATAAAACTCTGCCCAGATCGTTCAGGGCGACGCGATCTCGCGGATATTGACTGAGAACGATATTCAGCCGCTCGACTGAACCGTCGTAGTTCCCCTCCGAACGCAACACCCGCGCGTAGAAGTAGTTCGCTCGCGCGAGCTTCGGAGACAAGGCGAGCGCCTTATCGAGTACAGAGCGGGCTCGCTGCATGTCGCCTTCCTGCACGGCACAACGGCCGATGTTGACCCAGCCATCGGGATTGCTCGGATCGGCGTCGATTACCTTCTGAAAGGCCGCAGCTGCGGCTTTAAGGTCTCCCTGCAAGAACAGTCCGATGCCGTAGTCGTTCCAGCGCTGCCATTCGTCTTTGCGTGTGATAGTTTGCGGCTCAAACGCCGGCGCGTTATGCGCGACGACGGGCAAAGTCACTTCATTTTCCGCCACCGTAACGATCGGCAGATCGGGAATCTGTTCCCGCTTGGCCGAAACCCCACTCAGCGACGCCGTGAACACTGTCGGACGATCGTCGTAGTCAGGAGCAACCGAGTTCGGCGATGCCGGATCAGGCTGGCCGTCAAAAGCTTCGTGCGTGCCGTACCAGGAGAACTTCCTGTAACACAGACGGGCATGCAATGTGATCTTATTGCCCGCGCTCTCGGGAATGTGCATGCGGAAGTGCACGGTGTCGGCCGCGCCGGGAGGAATCAGACGCACGTAAACTACCGATCGCGTGGCCCAGGCATTGCGTTTGTTAATGGGGTTTCCGTGGGCGTCGATTTGCAGCGAGCGATAAAAGTGCGCGCCTTTTTCAACCGGACCTTTGCCATCGTCCTCGACCATACCACTCCAAAAAATTGTCTGCCCCTTGTCGTCCGTGCCCTTCAGCTCTAACCAGGTGTCGTAGGCATCGACCGTTCCGCCTGGGAAGAAGTGGCCGACTTTTTTGGTGCGAACAACTACGTCCACGCGCACAGTGTCTCCGCGCCGCAGAGGCGGCTGCACCCGGTTCAACGGAGCAGTGACCGGAGCAACTTCTGCCTTCGTATCTTCGCCTTGAGTAATTCTCGTTTCCGCTTCTTCGCCGACAGCGAAGGTCGTCGAAATCTCCGACTGCGTTGCCGCTCCAGTTTTCAACGGCTCTTGCGCCGGTGAGAGCGCGAAGATATCCACCGTGAGGGCGCCGCTCTTCAAGAAAGATTCGGTGAGTTTGAGTTGAGGCTCGTCTTCATTTGCGGTCGGCAGCGCGGTGTTCGCCCCCGGAAAACGATGCGAATGCACGAAACCGTTGATGTTGCCTGCGTCGTGCGAAGGCTCGGCCGGCATGTGGCAATCAGCACACTGCTGCGGCTTGGGCGGATAGTAGAACGAACGAGCGCCTTGACCGGAAACTCCGCTGGCTTGCCAATTGTCGTACTCGTTGAAGCCGCGAAACCAGCGATAGTGATTCACCGGCACGTCAAGATGAACTTTGTGGCACGACGAACAGAACTCGGCCGTTTGCGTTTTCATGAATGGCTTGAGAAAAACGCGGCGATGAGGCTCTGGATTCAGCCGGATCAGGAAATCGTGTAGAGCGCGTGCCACAGGATTTTCGGTGGCCGCGAGTTCGTGCAACTTGGGATACTCGAGATAAAAATCCGCCTGGCCCATCGTGCTCTTCACGTCGGCAATGGAGTGGCACATCATGCAACCCAGCCCGGCCTGCGATTCGGGTCGATGGACGATCTGCTTGATGGGCGTATCCATGAGGCCACTGTAGAGAACGGCGGGATCGTGGCATCCACCACACCACTTCGAAGGCTGAGTACCCACCGTATCCTGCATGTACTCGATCGATTTGCGGTACCACTGATTGTTGAACGAAGAAAAGTGATGCGCAGAGCTGAACCACTGGTTGTAAATATCTTCGTGACAGCGCTTGCAGGAGTCGGACTCCATGAAAAACTTGCTAGGGATTTTCTGCTTGCCGTACACCTGCGCCGAACTGGGGAAGAACATTCCGCTGGAGCCATCGCCTTCGCCATTCATGTTGGCGGGTGGCATGAGAGGATTTTGAATGCGGGCTTTCGTTTGCCAACTTTCACGCACATAGCGCGCTCCGTAGCCGAGGACTGCAATGGCGATCAAGCAGGTGGCTACGCGAATGGCGGATAGCGAGAGACTCTTGTTCAGCCATCCCCGTCTTCCGAGTTGGTCGGCGAGCAGCAGGCCGGCGGCAAAAAGAGAGAGGAGGATGTGGAAGTAAAGCCATTTCCATTCCGTGCGGGGCGCGCCGGTCTTGATGAGAATCAGCCCAAAAACCGCACCAGCCGCCAGCAGCAGCCATCCTGCGCGCGCAAGAAAACTTCCATTGCGCAGGAGACGGAAAAGTGCGACGAGCAACAGAATCGCAGTGATCACTCCGCCCGAGGCGTGCAGCAAAACAACCACGGCGTAAAAAATATTAGGTTGCGGAAAAGTGTAAAGGTAGGCGGCGGAGACCACCAGAAATGGCAGCAGCCACGACAGTGTTTGGCCGACAAAACCTTTGGATGAAGCCGTTCTTGGCATCGGGACGATTGACAGCTAAGGCAGCGGATTCCAGCCCACAGCCGCCGAAATCGCCGTGCGACCCAAGATACTCACATATTCGCGGCGAAGAAATAATATAAAACTACTACCGCGACGGCTTCAGCCGCGCTCTACTGCCATCGGCGGCATTCTTGAGAACCGGGATGGACTGTCTATTTCTTTTTCAAGGGCCGCGGCGACTGCGAGCACCTGTTCTTCTTCCCATGGCCTGCCAACGATCTGTACGCCAATCGGCAGGCCCTCGGGCGAAAGGTCCACAGGAACGACTACGGCCGGGGTACCCAGGAGATTGAAAAATTCCGTATAGCTCCAGGCATCAAGATAGTCGACGGTTTTTCCATCGACCTGCCAACTGCGCTCACCATGCCGAAATGCCGGAACCGCCGCAGCCGGGCATAACAGGATTGGATACCGTTGCATTTGTGCGAGGAATTGTACGCGGGCGGCGTCGCGCCGAATCCAGGCGTCAAGCAGAGTTCGTCCAGTATGCTCCGGCTTTGACGCCGCCCATTCAAGAAACTCTTTCAAGATCGGGCTAAGATCCGACTCTCGCCCTTTGAACATGGGACGCAACAGCATTCCACCTGCAGTCACAAAAAACTTCCACCACAACTGCCGCGCTTCCTCCAGTCCCTGCGGCCTGAAGGGTTCCACTTTAAACCCGGCGCTGCGCAAGGCATTTGCGGCTGTGACAATCGCGATACGGGTTTCCGGAGTAACTGGGGTGCGGCCGTCGTCCTCAAAATAGCCGACCCTCAATTTCTTAAGATCATCCGTGCTCGGCCAGCGCAGAGGCACCGGCGCGGCACAAGTATCGCCATCGTCAGGGCCCTGCATCACTTCGAACAGAACTTTCAAATCGGGCACGGTTCGCGCCATGGGCCCCACCACCCCGATCGAGGCAAATGGTCCGGCCGAGGAGGGGAAATGTCCAGTTGATGGAATCCGGCCGGGAGTTGGCTTGAGGCCGCAGATGCCGGTGAAATGCGCGGGCACGCGGATGGAGCCTCCACCATCGCTGCCCACGCCGCCTGCCGACATTCCGCTGGCAATGGCCGCGGCTTCGCCGCCGCTTGAACCGCCCGGCGTGCGCTGCAGATTCCACGGATTATTGGTGCGGCCGTAAAGCAGGTTGTCGGTTTCCCATGCCATCAGCAGTTCAGGCGTATTGGTCATGCCGAGAATGATTGCTCCCGCTGCACGCAAACGTGCGACCAGAGGCGCGTCTTGCGTGGCTACGAATCCAGCGCGCAAGCGGCTTCCAGCCTCGCAACGCATCCCCGCCACATTGATGGAACTCTTGATGCTGATCGGAACACCGCGCAAAGGGACCAGCGGCTTTGCTTTAGAGATTGCGATCTCCGCGTCGCGAGCCGCCTGTCGCGCCCCTTCTGCGTCGATCTGAACAAACGCGTTCAACCGTGGATTCAGCCAGTCGATCTTCGCCAGGTGCGCTTCGATGAGTTCGACGGGGGAGATTTTTTTTTGCCGGATTTGCGTGGTCATTTCCACGACAGAAAGAAAAGTTAAGTCGCTCATGAAGACCTTCGCATGGCGCGATCGAGCGTGCGCTTTTCATCAGCGGAGAGAGCCCGGTATTCGCCTTTGGCGAGATTGCCTAATTGCAGACCGCCGATGGCAACGCGTATCAATCGCAACACTGTGACGTCGAGGCCCTCCATCATCCGCCGAATCTGTCGGTTCCTGCCTTCATCGAGAACGATTTCCAGCCAACAGTTCTTTTGACCCGCGCGCAGAAGGCGAGTTTGCTTAGCTCTGAGCAATTCCCCTTCTTTTGACTTTACGCCTTGAGTCAGCTCCTGAGCGAAATTTGCATCGGCTACTGTGCCGATCTGAACGTGGTAGGTTTTGTCCAAATGCGTTTCCGGTGCGGCAATTCGCGCGCCCCACTCGGAATCATTGGTTAGTAACAACAGTCCTTCACTGGCTTTGTCGAGGCGTCCGATGGGTGAGACCCAGGGCAACGATCCTTTGTTACTCAGCAGTGTGTACACCGTGTCGCGACCTCGCTCGTCCGACGCCGTCGTAATTATGCCGCGCGGCATGTTCATCATCAGGTAGAGCTTATTCCGTCGTTCAACGCGCTTATCATCGACGGCGATTTCGTCATCGGTCTCTGAAACCGGTGCCTCGGGATCGCGGAGAACTTTTTCATTCAAGCGCACGCGGCCTGCGCAAATCAACTCAGACGCCCGCGAGCGGGAACAGTAGCCCAGCTTGGATAAGGCCCGCGCCAAGCCAATTCTGCGGCTGGCTTCCTTCTTCTTCACCCTTTCATGCTAACCGAGAAAGCGCGAGTCCTCGGTGCAGAATGAGCGGCCACTTGTTAGGATAATCACCGTCGACTGACTGCATAAAGGAGTCCTCATGGCTCAACAACATCCGCCACGATTCTTGAAGATTGTGAATGAAGCCAAGACGCGCGTGCGCGAGACGAACGTTGATGCGGTGAAAAAGAAAATCGATGGCAGCGAGAAGTTCACTCTCGTGGACGTGCGTGAAGAGAGTGAGTTCTCCAAAGACCATTTGCCGGGCGCGATTCATCTGGGTAAGGGCATTATCGAACGCGACATCGAAGCCCGCGTGCCCGACCTGACCACCGAGATTGTGCTTTATTGTGGCGGCGGGTTCCGCTCGGCGCTGGCCGCCGACAATCTGCAGAAGATGGGTTATACGAATGTCATCTCGATGGATGGCGGCATTCGCGACTGGCGGGAGAAGGGATATCCGCTGGAGGCGGGACCTCGCACTTAGCGGGACGTCGTACCTCGGGCTTCCGGCTTCAGCCACACAAGCTTGGGCACAGGGTATAAGATGCAAACCTGAAGTCCGAGGTCTGCCCGAGGTCTGACGCCTGAGGTCTGACGGCGCTACTCAACTATGAATGGTCGCATCTTCTTCTGGTCGCTTACTTCCGCGCTCGCGGGATTTCTATTTGGCTTCGATACCGTTGTAATTTCCGGTGCGGAAAAAACAATTCAGGCGCTGTGGGGACTGAGCCCAGGGTTGCATGGCATCGCCATGGCTTCCGCACTCTACGGCACCGTGGTCGGCGCGCTGGTCGGCGCGTGGCCCGCCGACCGCTACGGACGAAAAGCAACGCTGCTGTGGATTGGCATTCTTTATCTCGTCGGAGCCGTGGGCTCGGGTCTGGCGACGAATGTCACGGTATTCATTCTCGCGCGCATTGTCGGCGGACTGGGTATTGGTATTTCGACCGTCGTGGCGCCGATGTACATCTCTGAGATCGCACCTCCTAAGCATCGTGGCCTGCTTGCGGGCATGTTCCAGTTCAATATTGTGTTTGGCATCCTGGTCGCTTACGTTTCGAATGCGATGCTCGCGGGCATCGGCGAGAATGCGTGGCGATGGATGCTGGGCGTGGCGGCGTTTCCGTCGCTGATCTATGCCGCGGGTTGTTTTACCCTTCCCGAAAGTCCACGCTGGTTGCTCAGCCGCAAGGGCGACCGCGCGGCCGCTCTCGAAGTTCTGCAACGGATCGAACCCGAGGCTCCGAAGACGCAGATCGCGGCCGAGGCCGATGACATTATGGCGGCGACTGCATCGGAACAAGCAGGGTCGTCGGGGCATTTCTGGACGAAGCGTCTTCGCAAACCGATTCTGCTTGCCATCCTGATTGCCTTCTTCAATCAAATGTCGGGCATCAATGCGATTTTGTACTTCGCTCCGCGCATCTTCGAACTCACCGGCCTGGGCGCGAAGGCGGCGCTGCTGCAGTCGATCGGCATCGGCATCACCAATTTGATTTTCACTTTTGTCGGACTGTGGCTGATTGACCGACTGGGGCGGCGCACTCTTCTTTATATCGGCTCGGTCGGCTACATCACTTCGCTGGGCCTGGTGGCGTGGGCTTTCTTTACCGGTCACTATTTGATCGTGCCGGTTTGCATCTTCGCCTTCATCGCCGCGCACGCGATCGGCCAGGGAGCGGTGATCTGGGTTTTCATCTCTGAGATATTCCCCAACCGCCATCGCGCCGAGGGCCAAAGCCTTGGCTGCGGCACGCATTGGGTCTTTGCCGCGTTGCTCACTACGTTCTTTCCAAAGATGGTATCCGCGTTTCCGATCGGGTACGTCTTCTCGTTCTTTTGCTTCATGATGGTGCTGCAGCTGATCTGGGTGAAGACGATGGTTCCGGAGACTAAGGGCGCTTCGCTGGAGCAGATTCAGAGGGAGATGAGGATCGAGTAGGACCCAGGATTGGTAGTTGGTGTCGTCCCTGTGCGGGACTCGGTTGCTGTTTCTCGGCCTTACCCCGGACTTACGTCCGGGGCTAACATATGCCGCCCCCTCCGGGGCTGACGTGAGTGGGTCGTTTTGTTTGTCTCCCTCGCTGGGACGTCGCCACAGTTCTTATCCCAGAGCGAAGTTTATAAGCCAGACACAAGTCAAAATCCCCACCCTAGCCGCTTATGGTCAGTGCCACGACATTAGCTGAGAACGCGGCTAGGATGGGCCACCCGGCTGCGCGCCCACCCACGCCTTCGTCGATTGTCGATCATTCCTGCCCTTGTAGCGCCGCCGTTCGAAAGCGATTGCCGGTTGCGGCAAAATCTTTTGTGGGCCAGCGGCGCGCCTGGGCGATGCAGATGATGTGCAGGATCAGAAACACTGGCACGGCAAACGTGGGAATGTAGCTCATGGGAAGCACGGTCATGGGTGCGGTCGGTATTCCGTGAGGATCGATGATCCCGGCGAGCGTTCCCATGGCTAGGGCATTGACGAGGTCGGTGATCCCCAGAACCTGCCAGAAGATGAAGCCTTTGCGATGCGCGGAGTTGGCGAGCTGGAGAGCCGCGAAGGGCGCGGTCACGCCGATAGCGATATCGCCCCATCCGGCGGACCAGGCGAAGTACGCGGGCAGAATCTTATAGGCGCCGAGGGCCAGGAAGACAATGCCGGCGGTGCGCAAGGTTTGCACCAGGGTGAGAGTGAACGGGCTCAACGAAAGAACGAACTGCCGGAATCCGGGCGAGGATGCAAACCAAATCAAGAATATTGCGATGGGCGTGACTACCGCGATGCCGAGCGCAATCGGTGGTGTGTTGGGAGCATTGCTGTAGAGGTGCAATGCGGACGAGAACAGCGAGAAGGCGAACCAGGTTACCAGCAACCCTATACTGATTTTGGCGTATTTGGACATGACGGATCTCCTTTTGGCGAATCTGCTCTTAGTGAATCTGGTTATGGCGTGACCGTTGAGGTCACTTCGTTGGCTAAGTTGAAAAGTTCGTTCCAGCGCTTGTTTCCGAGTTGCGCTCGCAGCTCCTGCTGGACTCTTTCCCAGTGGGGACGCGCGCGCTTGAATTCGGCTCTTCCCGCGTCGCTCAGCGAGAGCCACCGCTCCCGGCGGTCGTCGCCGGATCGGCTGACAATCCAGCCCCGGCGCACCATGATCGAGAGCGTGCGAGTGAGTGTGGTGCTATCGATGGCAAGAATCTCACCCAGCGTGCCCTGGGAAACATCTCCAGTTAAGGACAAGGCTTGCAGAAGGGTGAATTGCGTGCCTCTGAGACCCAGCGGGCGGAGAGCCGCGTCGTAATGCTGGGTAAGCGCGCGCGTGGCGCGACGGAAACTCGCGCACAGACAGGGAAGAGAGATCGTGGGTGCTTTATTCATATCACAATAGATGCATATACATCTATTGTGATTCAGGAAAATGGAGGCACTCACTCCCACGCTTTCGCCGAGAGTGCGAAAAGGCGCAACGTCAAAATCCCTGTCCTAGCCGCTTAGGAAGAGAGCCACAGAGTGGAATGGGGCAGCAGTGCACGATCCAGCAGTCACGATCCAGGAACCCATCCCTAAAGCAAGACTCAATTGTTCGACCCGGCTGATTTCTGGCCCGGCGAGGTCGCTCTGGAAAGACCCATGTGTCGCGCCAGATCCCTAAAGCGGGGCGCGGAGCGGAGGCTGTCGAATTCCGGGTCTGCGGCGACGAAGGTTAGGGCCATGGATCGATCTGCGTAAGCCTTTTCGAGCAGTGCAAGAGCTTTCTCCTTGTCGCCCAAACCGACATAAACTTCGGCCAAGTTGTACGCAGGCACGTAACTCCGTTTCGACCAGCTTTCAAGCTCTTTGAGAACATGCTCGGCGTCGCCTTTCCTGTCCGCAAGCGCGTAGGCGTGGCCGAGTTCCGCCAGTGGCCAGGGTATTAAGGGCTCGGTGTCACGGGCTTTCGTACACTCTGCGACAGCGCCGGCAAAGTCTCCCTTAGCTTCATAAGCCGTTGCCAAATACATGCGGGCAACCCAATAATCCGGGTCCATTTCGAGGGTCTTGCTGAGTCGGTCAATGGCCTGATCATACTGACGGGCATAGTAAAGATTCTGCCCTGCCGTTTCATTCACCTCGACGGAAAGTGGATCGAGCTCCACGGCTCGTTTACTCTCCGCGATGCCCTCGTCAACGCGTCCGACAAGAGTTAATTCCCAACCGTAATAGGCATGAGCGTCAGCAGAGTTAGGCTTAAGCTCGATGGCACGCCTGAGTTCCACCTCCGCCGCGTTCCAGTCATAGTCATACCAGAAGAGAACCATTCCCATGTCAGCGTGAGCCTCTGCAAGCGTGTCATCTAGTTGTAGTGCCTTTCTTGCCGCTTCCCTCGCCTTAGGCATGGATTCCTGCGGGGTTAAGAACAAATCATTGCCCGTGTAATACGCATATGACAGTCCCTCGTACGCCAGCGCATAGTTCGGATCGAGGTCGATGGCCTGATGAAAGTATTCGATTCCCTGGTTGACTCCTTCCTGGGTGAGCTTTTCCGCAAAGTAACGCCCCTTGAGATAAAGCTGGTAAGCCTCAGGATTGGTGGTCAGGCGTTTGGCGAGTTGTCTCTCATCTTCTCCGCTTAGCTTTCGGCGGAGCTTGTCAGAGATATCCTTGGTGATTTCCTGCTGGATCGCAAGCAGGTCGGGCAGCTTTCGATTGTACGACGCACCCCAGATGTGGCTGTTGTCTGCCACGTTCACGAGCTCAGCTTCGATGGAGAGATCATCACCTCGCTGGACTATGCGGCCAGCCAGAACCGCTTGCACCTTGAGCTGACGGCCGGCGGCCTGCGCATCTATTTCTCGCCCCCGATAGCGGAGAACCGAATTGCGGGACATTACGGTAAGCCTGGGCAGTTGCGAGAGGTTGTCGATGAGACTTGCGGTTATTCCGTCGGTCAGATATTCAGTATTCGGGTCGGCTCCTACATTGCCGAAAGGCAGGACCGCGATGGAGTCGATCACTGCTTTTGTTTTCCGCGACCGCAGATATAGGCCGATCATTAGCATTAGCAAGGCGATCAGAGCGAACACGCCAATTCCGAACCATGCCCGCGTTCCCAGCCCTTTCGAGTGGGGGGGCAATTGCTGAAATTCCGGGCGGCTGGAATACGCGTTGCGCTTCAGCCTTTGCAGTTCTGCCCGCATCTCCGAAGCGTGTTGGTAGCGCAGGCTTCTGTCTTTCTCTAACGCCCGATTGATGATCCGTTCCAGTTCTGCCGGCATTTCGGCGTTGAAGCGCACCGCTGGCGCTGCGACCCGGTTCAGAATCGCATCAAACACTGCTCCCGTACTTTCACCTCGGAAAGGCAACACTCCCGTCGTCATCTCATAAAGAACCACTCCAAAGGAAAACAGGTCGGTGCGAGTATCAAGTTCCGTTCCTCGAACCTGCTCCGGCGACATATAGGCGACGGTTCCCAGCGCGCTCCCGGGGCTGGTGAGATGCTCCTCGAAGTCAATGGTCGGGGCGCCCATGTCAAAGCCCTCCGGCTTGAACAAGATCTTGGCTAGCCCGAAATCAAGAATCTTGACTTGCCCGCCGGTCATCACGAAGATGTTTTCGGGCTTAATGTCTCGATGGACGATGCCCTTGGCGTGTGCTGCGCACAACGCCTCGGCAATCTGGATTGCCCAATCGACTACCCCATTGACATCCAAAGCCTTCCCCTTGATCGCGTGTCGGAGAGTTTGCCCTTCGAGCAGTTCCATAGATATGAAAGCTCGACCGTTGGCCTGGTCGATTTCGTAGATGGTGCAGATGTTCGGGTGGTTCAGAGAGGACGCAGCTTTGGCTTCGCGCTGAAAACGGCTCAAAACCTGCGGATCGTTGGCTAGTTCGTCGGGAAGGAACTTCAAAGCGACAAAACGGCCGAGCTTGATATCCTCAGCCTTATAGACCACGCCCATTCCGCCGCCACCGAGTTTCCCGACGATGTGGTAGTGCGAGATGTCCTGCCCGATCATTGGGCGAATGGTACGTCGCTGAATCGGGCAAGTCAATGAAAGCGGGGAGTCGGGCGCCAGCCGCCAAGAGGATTGGGTGGCCCATTTCCGGACGAGGGAAAAGCGGGCCCAGGTTTCCAGGTTTGCCTAAGCAGGTTTGCCTAAGGCAGTTGCCTGGCCGCTGCTAGCATTTCATCGGCGCGCGCGCGGACGCGAATGTCTTCCGTGAAGTTGCACCAGCGGACGATTTTGGAGGAGTCGACGAGAAACTCGGCTGGGCGCGCGATGTCTTGCTGAGCCGGGCCGCCCGCCTGGTGGAGAATGTGATAGCGCCGAATCACGGCGGCATCGGGATCGGAAAGAATGGGGAAGGTATAGCCGGATTTTTCCGCGAGGTGGCGCGAAACATCCGGCTGATCGACGCTGATTGCTATCGGGAGTATTCCTGCTGCCTCGAAGTCCGGCAGTCGCTTTTGCACGCCTCGTAACTCGAGGTTGCAGAAAGGTCACCAGTAGCCACGATAGAAAATCAGCAGCGCGGCCTTGGGAGGTCGAAGCCGGGACAAGGGTGAGGTCTCCGGCGATGTCTGAGAATATGCTACCGCAGAAGCGGCAGGCGCCGGGAACGCTGCCAGAAGCTGATCGAGAGACACTGTCTTACCCGAAGTATCGGGGAGAGCAAAGTCAGGAACCTTCTGCCCGACTTGCGGCGCAGCATCGGCACTGGGCAGCTTGCGCGCGGCGAAGAAAGTGAGCACGGCGAAAGCGGCTACTAGCAAGGCAATTCCACTGAACGCAACGCTGACAACCTTGCCGCGATGGACGATCCGCCTGCTCAATGCTCGCTTCAGCCCAATCGCGAGAAGTATCGCGGCGGCCACCGCCAACGAAAGGCTCAGCCAGGGAAATATTCTCTGCAACGGAGCATTGATAAAAAATGCCGCGTTGCAGCCGAGCGCACACAAGGCGAGCAAGAGTCCCCGCCATAGCGCGGTATTGCGGCGTTGCGCAGCTTCCGGCATTTGCGAAAAGTCTAGCAGAGGTACAGACCTCCACGTATGCACCTTTGAAGTTTGCGACTGTAAAGGAGTGCGGAGATGGGCGCTTCGAGGGGCGTAAACCCGCCCTTCGCCCACTTCTCGAAAGAACGCGAGAAATGGGGCACCGCTTTTTGTTGCGCTGGGGGCGCCGGGACACGGGCAAACCTCTGCTAGCAAACCTCTGCTAAACTACGCGGCTATGAAAAACCTCCTGAACCGAACTCTTTGCATGATCGTGTTCCTCGCAAGCCTCGCCGCCGCGCAGGATGTCATTCCTCTTTACTCCGCTCCGCCGGCGGGATCTGTGCAGGAGAGTTATGCGGAGAAAGAATACTTCTCCAAAATCTGGAACACGGAAGTTGTCACCAATGTGACTAAGCCCAGCCTGACCGTGTTCAAGCCTGCTCCGGAGTTGAAAAACGGCACTGCGCTCGTGATCTGCCCGGGCGGCGGTTTTATGGCGCTCTCCATTGATAGCGAGGGGAACGATGTTGCCAAGTACATGGTGGCGAGAGGCGTGACCGCGTTTGTGTTGAAGTATCGCATCGCGCACACTGGCGAGGACGGCGTCCAGGAATTTGTTGCGATGGTGGGGGACGGGCCGAAATTTCATGAACTGTTGGGGAGGATCGTTCCGCTGGCCGACGCCGATGGTTTGGCGGCCGTTACCTATGTGCGGCAGCACGCGGCGGAATTTGGTGTGTCGCCGGACCGCGTGGGCGTTATCGGATTCTCGGCTGGCGGGGCGGTCACGGCCCACGTTGCCTTCCATTACAAGCCGGAGGGACGGCCTGCGTTTGTCGCTCCGATTTATGCGGGCGGGGAAGACTTCAAGGATGCCGTGGTACCGGCGGATGCGCCACCGATATTCATTGCCGCCGCTACCGATGATTCGTTTGGCCTTGTGCCGGTCAGCATTGGCCTTTACGAGAAGTGGACCGCCGTGCAGAAGTCGGCGGAAATGCATCTTTACGCAAAGGGCGGCCACGGCTTCGGTGCACGCCAACACAACCTTCCTACCGATCATTGGATTGACCGCTTCGCCGATTGGATGGAAATGGAGGGGTGGCTGAAGAAGTAGGTGGCCGGGCATAACGAACTTTCCGCAATTCCTTCCTTTGCAAAAAGCGCAAGGGATGGCGACCTTCCCCGGGGATTTGTCCTGCGTTGACTCGCTAATGCTGCGTCCGTAAGATGAGGCGACCCGAAAGCCAGGCGTCTTCTGATGATCGGCCAGACCATCTCGCACTACCGCATTATCGAAAAATTAGGCGGCGGTGGAATGGGTGTGGTTTACAAGGCGGAGGACACTCAACTAGGGCGCTTTGTAGCGCTGAAATTCCTGCCGGACGATGTCGCCCAGGATCCGCAGGCGCTGGAGCGTTTCCGCCGCGAAGCCCGCGCCGCTTCCGCCCTGAATCATCCCAACATCTGCACGATCCACGAGATCGGTGAATTCGAGGGACGCCTATTTATTGTGATGGAGTTTTTGGAGGGCCGGACTCTGCGGGAAACCATCGTGGGACGGCCGCTCGAGACCGAACCCCTGGTGGAGTTGGCGATTGAGATCGCCGACGCCCTTGATGCCGCGCACGCGAAGGGTATCGTTCATCGCGACATCAAGCCCGCAAACCTCTTCGTGACCGACCGCAAGCACGCAAAAATTCTCGACTTCGGGCTGGCGAAGATCAGCCCGGTGACCAGCTCAAAATCCGGAGCGACCGCCACCTTCAGCGAAGAGCATCTGACTAGTCCCGGCAGCGCTCTGGGAACGGCGGCTTACATGTCCCCGGAGCAGGCACTCGGCAAAGACCTTGACGCGCGCACGGACCTGTTCTCGTTGGGCACGGTTCTCTACGAGATGGCCACCGGCACGCTGGCTTTTCGGGGTGATACTACCGCCGCTTTGTTCAACTCGATCCTCAATAACACGCCCCCGTCACCGCTGCGCCTCAATCCTGAACTTCCTGCGGAACTCGAACGGATCACCAACAAAGCTCTGGAGAAGGACCGCGAAGTCCGCTATCAGAGCGCGGCGGAGTTGCGCGCGGACCTGAAACGGCTGAAGCGGGACACGACGTCGGGAAAGATGACGGCTGCGAGTGTGCCGGATGAGGTCAGCACATCGCGCTGGATCTGGATTGCGGCGGTGTTGATTGCGATCATCGCGGTTGGCGGGGCGGTCGCCTGGCTGCGTTCCCCGCTTTCACCACCGAAGGTCCTCGCGACCACCCAGATCACACATGACGGCATACCGAAACAACAGGTGCTGACGGATGGTTCGCGGCTCTACCTTACGGAGACAAGCGGAGCGAGTGGGGTGCTGGTGCAGGCATCGAGCGCTGGCGGACAGACTTCGGCCATTCCAAATCCCTTCACGAGCGTTGCCTTAGCCGACATCTCGCCAGATCATACCCAACTCCTGGTGGCCAGCCTCAATGGCACGGAGACGGAAGCCCTGTTCTGGGCTCTGCCTCTTCCATCCGGAGCTCCCCGCCGTCTGGCCGATGTTGTGGGTCACGCCGGCGGCTGGTCGCCCGACGGCCGCAAGCTGGCGTTTGCGAAAGGCTCCGATCTGTATTTGGCCAATGGGGATGGAACGGACGCACGCAAGCTAATCACCGTCTCTGGTATTCCCTCCGATCTTCGCTTTTCACCCGATGGCGCTCGCCTCGGACTGACGATTTCTTCTCCCGACGGACGCTCGACCTCGCTATGGGAAATGCGCGCCGACGGCACCGGCCTTCATCCCCTATTGCCGAACTGGCACGCGTTGCCGAGCGAATGCTGTGGGACCTGGAGTCCCGACAGCCGCTACTTCTTCTTCCTCGACTCCACACCCGCCGGGTCCAATCTCTGGGCCCTGCGCGAATCTGCCGGCATCTTTCAAAGGCAATCATCCACGCCCTTCCAGCTGACTACGGGGCCGCTGTCGTTTGGCGACCTGGCGCCGAGTCCGGATGGCAAGAAACTGTTTATGGCTGGCCGGCAGGGCCGGGGCGAACTGGTCCGCTACGACGCTCGATCCCATCAGTTCGTACAGTTCCTCTCCGGCATCTCGGCTGGGGAACTGGACTTTTCGCGGGACGGCAAGTGGGCAACTTATGTGTCCTATCCCGACTATTCGCTCTGGCGTAGCCGCGTGGATGGCAGCGACCCGTTGCAACTCACCTTCCTCCCGATGGCGGCGAATCTTCCCCGCTGGTCTCCGGATGGCACGCAAATCGCGTTCGTGGCCTCGGAGCCAGGCAAACCGCTGAGGATCTTCCTGGTCTCCGCTCAAGGTGGAACGCCTCGGGAACTGCTGCCGGAAGCGCGCAACCAAGTTGATCCGGCGTGGTCGGCTGACGGGAAACGAATCGCCATTGGCCGCATCAGCTTCACCGGGAGCAGCGAAAAATTGGAAATCCAGATCGTGGACATCGTCACCCACCAGGTCTCCGTCATACCTGGCTCGGAGGGCCTGTTCAGCCCGCGCTGGTCCTCCGATGGCCGCTACCTCGCCGCGCTCCCCGAGGATTCCAAGAAGCTGATGCTCTTCGACTTCAAGACAGGGAAGTGGTCGGATTGGATCAATGAAGCCGAGGCGGTCGGGTTTCCTAACTGGTCGAGAGAAGGGAGCTACCTTTACTTTGACACCATTTCTACCGATCGCCCGACCTACCGGCGCGTTGCGGTGGGTCAAACTCGTTCGGAGCCCGTCGCCGATTTAAAGGATCTGCGCAGGTTTAGCGTTCCACTGGTCGGCGCCTGGAGCGGCCTCGCTCCCGACGGTTCGGCGCTGTTCGTTCGCGACTTGAGTACCGACGAGATCTACGCACTTGACCTGGAATTGCCTTAACTCGCAATTTTCCCCAGGCCGGTTTAATCGCTTCATTTGTTATCAGACCGGCTAAGGTTTCAAACCCTACGTTGCTCGAGATAGGCTAGAATTGCGGCGTCGCGTGCGGAGCGGGCCTCGGTCCTCGTGAGACCGCTCAAAGGAGCATCCCAATGCCGGGTTTAGTTATCGAGAATCTTCCAGAAGCGATCCGAACTACGAAACAAAAACTTCGCGAGGCGTTGCCGGAATACAAAGAAGTATTTCGCGAGGTCGAGGCCGCGATGCAGCTTCGCGTGGAAGAGATCGTGAGCGAGCGCGAATCTGGGAAGGACGTTGTTCCTATCGTCCAATACGCCGATGTTGCGGCGGGGAAAGTGCCCGCAGAAATGACGGCGAAGGTGCGGGCGCGCGGAGCTTGCGTGGTGCGCGGGACATTCGGCAGGGTGGTCGCCACTGGCTGGGACGAAGAGATCGAGGCTTACGTCGACAGAAATGACCTGGACGCGAAGCTGGCTAATCGAGCTGAGGACAAATACTTTGGCACGCTTTCGTCGGCCAAGCCGCAGATTTATGGAATCTACTGGTCGCGTCCGCAGGTGGAGGCGCGGCAGTCGGAGGCGCTGACCAACGTGCGCGTGTTCCTGAATAATTTGTGGCGGGCGGAGAGCGATGGAGTGCGGCACATCAATCCCAATGAGGCTCTGGCTTATGCCGATCGCATTCGGCGGCGGCCGCCGGGGTCGGCGTCGCTTGGGCTTTCGCCGCACGTGGATGGAGGGTCGGTGGAGCGTTGGCTCGACGATAATTTCCGCAAGGTGTATCGCAGCGTGTTCGCCGGCGACTGGCGGAAGTACAGCGCGTTCGATGCGGCGTATCGTCCGGAGGTGCGCGAGGTGGATTCGCCGGCGGTGTGCTCGATGTTTCGCACGTTTCAAGGATGGACCGCGCTCACGCGCCAGGGCCCGGGCGATGGAACTTTGCAACTGATTCCGATTGCCGAGGCGATGGTTTATGTTTTGCTGCGGGCGCTTCAGGAAACGATGTGCCAGAAGACAGCCTGTGCGGCGCCGAGCCGGGACGCGCGCTTTCGGTGAACGAGCAGTATCACAGCCCGCTGCTGAAAGCGGTATCGTCGATCCCGGTGATGGAACCCGGAGATACTGTTTTCTGGCATTGCGACGTGGTTCACGCCGTCGAAAACGAACACCGGGGAACGGGCTACAGCAACGTGATGTACATCCCTTCGGCGCCGGGCTGCGCGAAGAACAACGCTTATCTTGAGAGGCAGGCGGTGTCGTTTCTCGCGGGAAAGACTCCGCCGGATTTTCCTGCGGATAATTTCGAGGTTGATTTTGTGGGGCGCGGGACCGTGGCGGATTTGGGGGAGCGCGGGCGGGCGCAGTTGGGGATTACTGAGGCGGTTTATAAGAACATTGTTGCTGGGGTTCCTGCCTAGCTTCTAGAAGTTACTTTTTCAAACTCTGCTCTCGGCGCGTAACCTCCGCGTCCCGCTTTGTGACGACTCGCGGATCGTCAAGCAGGACCCTAACCTCGGATGCGGGTACTATCATCGCGATCCCGCTGTTCCCGGGTTTGCTCGCAAGCGGGGTCTCTAGAACGAGATTGTTCTGTTCGCCCTCGCCGTATCCCCCACTGACCATCCCCAGCAGGCGATAGTCATTTCCGCTCTTGAGGCTATTTCCCCGAATTCCCCCAAGATCGACAAATACCGGGGATCCGCTGTTGCCGTGAAACGCGTGGACTTTTCCAAGATAGACCCTGCCGGCTTTTCCGGTGGTCGTCTGAAGCTCTTCGTCTGGCATCATTGCCACGATCCCCTCCCTCAGAATCGGCTCCATGTGCTTCAGGCCCGGAACTTGGTAGAAGAACCCGCTGAAGACTATCTTGAGTCCCTCTGAAATGGATTCCTTCTTGATAACGTCCTCCGTCGCGAAAATGGAATCGGGGATAGCGCGGTAGTCGTAGAGATTGACGTCAGGGGCCATCGGGACCAAGGCGAGGTCCACGGAGTCGTCCTTCGGCAAGATCCACGGCAGGTTCCCAACGGAGCTAAACTCCTTCGAGGATCCATCCTTCAAGTTAAGGCGGATGGTTACCGACCGCACAGGCATGGGGTTGTTCTGCTCGTCCCAGCACATCGCTACGTGCCGGTTAGTCAGGAGATACACGAACGAAACGGTTGGCAATCGGCTGTCCGACATTGCAACGAAGAAGCCGGTGCCTTGGGCCCGAACCAGGGTGTTGCCCCTCAAGCAGATCAGAGTAATGAACGTGACCGTCTTTCTGACCTGCCTCTCGGCGGGTTCGGGCGCGCTGGTGGGAGTTGTCTGCGTGAGAGGTGTCGGAGGAATGTTCTGGGCAGCTATCAAGCCTGGCAACAGGGCCAAACCCAATGAGGCACAAATCACGCATAGCACCTTCATACTTCCTCCCTCCATAACGGATGAACGGGCAGATGTTCGCACCTTGCGGGTACAAGACTAGCTATATAGGTCCTATGCACGGCCCCGGCTCATCCGCCCCGACAAGGGCAAAGCTAACACAGACTGCTGGCGAATACAAGGCGAAGGTACACTCCAACCGCCTAGGTTCTTCGGCACCCTTCAGCACGCAGATTGGGTCGGAGATAGTAAACGCGATGTCATCCTTCAGGGAACCGGCGCCGCGAGGAAATTTAGCGTGAGGTCGGAAGGGTGTCGGGGAAAGCCCCACTTCTCACCGCGAGAAATGGGGCACCCGGGTCAGCGCGCCTGCACGGGCGGCAGTGCTACCTTCCCCTGAATTGCCGTTCCTTCTACTATCGTGTAAATAAAATCCGCCGGGACATCTCGCAGAATTTCCGTTTCGCCATTCGGCCAGCGAATATCTACTTCGCTCATCTTTTCGTTCGCCCCTAGCCCGAAGTGCAATCGCAAATCATTTTGCGAGAGATAGCTGGCGCCGCCGCGCACTTCGCTGAATTGCACGAGCGTGCCGGCCTTCACCGTCACCCGCGCGCCGATTGCGGCCTTGTTGCTTTTCGTCCCTACCAGTTTGAATAGCACGCGGTGATTTGCGCTGGCGTTGTGATTCAGCAGAAGCGTTAGGGGTTCGCCTACGTTCAGGACTACGATATCGACATTGCCATCGTTGTTGATGTCGCCAAAAGCCGCGCCCCGCCTGGATTGCGGAGGCATGCTTGCCAGCGCTTGCGAAACGTCGTCGAAGGTTCCGTCGCGGTAATTGCGGAATAACAGCATGGGCTGACGGTAGGGCGTGCCCCCGGGAATGGTATCGACCTGCGGATAGACGTGGCCGCTGGCGATAAATAAATCGAGCCAGCCGTCGTTATCCATATCGAAAAATGCAGTGCCCCAACTTACGAGAGGATAAGTGGGCTTCATCAGCCTGCCGCGCACGCTCACATCGGCGAAATCGCCCTTGCCCAGATTGTGATAGAGAGTCGACCCCTGCTCGAAGAAATTCGTAACGATCATCGACAGGCGGCCTTCGTGAAGATAGTCTCCCCAGTCGACGCCCATCGAACCCTGCTCCATGCCGTCGCCGCTGACCGCGACTCCAGCGAGCAGGCCGACATCTTCGAAAGTTCCGTCGTGCTTGTTGCGATAGAGAAAATTTGGTCCGGCGTCGTTGGCTACGTAAAGATCGGGCCAGCCGTCGTTGTCGTAATCTCCCCAGGTTGCGCCGAGGCCGTAATAATGATGAGGGTCGTCGACGCCGGCCTTCTTCGACACTTCTTCGAAGGTGCCATCGCCCTTGTTGTGAAAGAGCAGATCGGATTCGCCGGGCATGCCCCAGGGGCCGCACTGCACGAGCACTGTCTTGAAGCGGCAGAAGCGGGGATCGTTGCCGAACTGCGGCAGGTTGTCGATATCGACGTGAACATAACGTGAGACGAAGAGATCGACGTGGCCGTCGCGATCGTAATCGGCCCACGCCGCGCCAGTACTGAAGCCGCCGGCGCGAACTCCAGCTTTGTCGGTCACATCTTCGAATTTGCAGTCGCCCAGGTTGTGATAGAGCGCGTTGCCGCCGTAGCCGGTGACGTAAATATCCTGGAGGCCATCGTTATCGTAATCGGCGACGGCGACGCCCATGCCCCAGCCTTTGCGCGTGAGGCCGGCGGATTTCGTGATGTCGGTGAACTTTACGTTGGTGGTAGTGGAGCCAGCGTCCTGATGATAGAGCGTGATCAACGGGTCTCCGCCATCGCGGTAGCGCTGCACGGTCGAGCCGTTCACGGTGATGATGTCGAGTTTGCCGTCGTTATCGCAATCGATAAGGCCGACGCCTCCGCTCATCGACTCGACGATGTATTTTTTGTCGGGAGAAGAAATGTGCGGCACCGTTAGGCCGGCTTTTTGGGCGACATCTTCAAACGCGGGAACTGCGGCGGCAGGAGCGAGTTCCCTTGACTCTTGGGGAAGAGCGCTTTTACTGGGCCGGGCAGCGGTCTGCGCCAGCAGCATCGCATGCAGCACACATACCATCCCCAAGGCAAACGAAACTCGCATATGGAAGAGACAGATTATACCGCCGCCTTTTTTGGAACGCGGCTTAGAAAACCGCTTCGCACGCGAGTTATTAGCAACCTTTCTCGGATAAACTGAATATTAGTCTTTAGAGCCGGGCGATCTATCTATCTGGGGCGAACTATGCCGAATGTATCTCGAACTTATATGACGGCCGCGGTGCTGTTAGTTTGGAATGTCGCCGCTCTGAGCCAATCCCCAGCGCAAGCGGCGCCTACCCTTCCGGTCGATGAGATAGTCATGAAACTGGAGGAACGAAATGCGGAGCGGGCGGCGGCCCTGAACCAATATGAGGCGACCCGGATCTACCGCATGCAATATCGAGGCTTCCCCAGCAACCGCGATGCTGAGATGGTGGTCGAAATGACTTACCACGCGCCAAATTCCAAGCAGTTCAAGATTGTTTCGCAGACCGGGTCGAAGCTCATCATCGAGCGTGTTTTCAGTAAATTGATCGAAGGCGAACTCGAAGCGGCCACCGATGACAACCGCCGGCACACCGCGCTTACAACGGAAAACTACTCTTTCACATTAGCCGGTTACGATGGCGCGGCCGATAGCGGACGATACATTCTGAACCTTGTTCCGAAAACCAAAAATAAGTTTCTGTATCGCGGACAAATCTGGGTGGACGCAAAGGATTTCGCAGTGGTGCGGATAAAAGGAGAGCCGGGTAAGAACCCGTCTTTTTGGATCAAGAAAACCGATATTGAACATCGTTACACGAAGGTAAATGACTTCTGGCTTCCCGCTGAAAACCACACAGAGAGCGCAATCAGGCTCGGCGGCGTGGCCGTGCTTTCGATCGAATATAAGGATTATCGAGATTTAAGGGCGGAACCGACGCTACCAAATAATAAAGCAGCAACTGCGGCAGCACGATGACTCATGCCGGGTCCGCCGCCCCAACCGCATTCGAGGTTTAAACTAACGGGTGCCGTGCCGACTTTTCGGCAAATGTAGTTCAAGGATTTATCTTTCATCCAAGCTGCCCCCTTGCCACTACCAATAAGGACTGCGGAGTGGCTGGAGCGTAGGACGGCGCCGAACGAAGCTGCCACATGTTCTTAGCGGGATGTACGGTCAAAATCTCGTCTCGGTCATTTAACCGGTTGACAACCGTGAAGGTAGTAATTCCGAACTCGTTCGAGTGGATGATCGCTTTCGACTGCAAGTGCTTGGGATCGTCAGGGTCCACCACCCATCCAGTACTGTAGCTCATACCCCACTGGTCCTTAGCATCCTGCATATGCAACACCAACTGCCTCATTAAAGGCGAGGCAGCCGACACCCCCTCGAGAAGGGGTCGGCTCCTGATCCATTTCGAGTATGCTGGTTCTATCGGCACGACCTTGTGGTTGTCGACTGTCAAGGCACCGCCGCTTTGGGCGCCCTCATCCAGAAGGCCGCTGGCAACCGTCAGCCCGGGCAGGGGTGAATTTGATAAGTAGGATGGAGTGGTCCGTAGCTGCCACGTATTTCCAGCGGGCTGGACTGTCAAGATTTCATCTCGATCAGTGGATCGATTGATAATCGAAAAAGTGGTTGTTCCAAACTCGTCCGTGTCGATAATTAACTTCGACTGCACGTGCTTAGAATCGCCGGGGTCCACGACCCATCCCGTAAGATAGCTGCAGCCCCACTGTTCCTCGGCGTCTCGCATATGTAGTACAAGTTGCGTCATTAGAGGCGATGCTGCCGAGAGGCCGTCCAGGAGGGACTGGCTCCTGATCCATTTGGAGTATGTTGGCTGAATTGCCACGACTTTGGCGCCACCCACTGTCGGCGTGCTGGTGCTTCTCGTGCTTCCTTTCGCCGGGGGACAATTAAATGGCAGATTGCAACCCGGACATTTGCCATTACAAGCCAGCACAGTTCCGCCGCATAGTAAGTCACAATTTCCACAAACCGTTGCCGCCGTTGCGCACTTTCCTGGCGCGCTGCAGCTGCAATATGCGGACGGGGGATTGATCAAACAATGGAAGCACTGTCCACTGAAAATCGCCGTGTAACCTGAGCCAGAACTGAACAGGAAGGCACTCGCCTGTACGGGGCGAGCAGCAACCATTAAGAAGAGCATTTCTGAGCCCACAAGCGCGAGCGCAAACATAGCTAGCGCCAATCTTGCTCTGGCGTTTTTCATACTCTCACCTCATGTGTTTCCGAATGCTTGCAAGCCACTCGGCTGAGGAGACTTGAACGTAATCTAGTCCGCAGCCATGCCCTGGGCTACTCGTTCCCAACTTTCCTGGCCAACTTGGGCGCCTTCAAAACCGCCGAGGCTGTCGCCTCGCAACTGGGCTTCCATCTCGGCCAACTGCGCCTCGATATCTTGCCCGGCTTTGCGTTTGCGAATTACTTCCTCGCGATAACGGCGCAGGAAATAGTCGATGGTTTCAATTCTGATCCTGATCGAGCCGGAAGGCTTGTTCTCGTCGAGATCTTTGAAGCAGAAGTAGGGCGTGCCCGACTGCTCGATGATGCCTTCGATCACTCCGTAGATGGGAGCATCGTGGCCGCACTTGAAGCTGGAAATTTCGAGAGCGACCAGGTTCGGGTGCCGCGCGGTGAACTTCGCGGCCCACACTTTGTGATTGGTGCTGCAGGAGTAGGAATTCTTCCAGGCGTCCGTGATGTCGAGCGGGCTGGTGATTGCGCCGGCGCGGACTTCCTCGCCGAAGAGACGTTCTAACATGTCTTCATCGAGCGGCAGAGTATTTTGCGAGAAAACTGGATAACCAAGCTTCTGGAATTCTTCGAGGATCTCGTGATTCAAGCCGGGATCGTGGTGATAGGGGCGTCCCAACATGACGATGCCGATGCGATCTTCGCGCTCGAGCTGATCGAGCACTTGCCGCGCGCGGCGGCGAATGCTGGTTTCGTAGAGAACACTTTTCTAGCAGAAATATCTCTCCGATTCAACATGGTTGATCATAAATTTTTGTAATCGGAGTCTTTCTAAATCTTGGTGAGCCCTCCCGTAGTCATCTAAACGGATTCGAAACACCATGCGCCGATCGCGGAATTGCAGATCCTACCTCGATAGTGGTACTCGCAGCTGCCAAAATTGAGGACTTGAAAAGACCTCGAATGCGGATTGCGTGGAAAAACGCGGATGGTTAACGATAGGCAAGGATTCTCGAAAGCGCGACACTTGTCGCCTCTGCCGTTTCCTGCATCCTTGGCAGGTTTCATTCCATCCAAAGAGGACCTTCGCCGCTGCTTCAACTTTCATTTCTTATTAGAGGGGAAATATATGCTGAGTAAGAAATCCGCAACACAGTCGCCTAACGCTCTCGCCGCGAAGGCTGGGGAATTCTCGCTCGGAAACGATCTTCGGGTCACTCGCTTTGGATTCGGCGCCATGCGCATCACCGGAGATGGAGTTTGGGGCGGACCGGCTGATCGGTCTGAAGCCGTGCGCGTTTTACGGCGTGCGGTTGAGTTGGGAGTGAACTTTATCGACACCGCAGATTCGTACGGTCCTAACGTGAGCGAAGAAATTATCGCGGAGGCTCTGCATCCTTATCCCAAGGGCGTGGTGATCGCGACCAAAGGCGGCTTCGACCGGCCGGGGCCGAACCGCTGGGTTGAGAATGGAAAGCCGGAACACCTGCGCGCGGCTTGCGAAGGCAGCCTGCGCCGCCTGCGACTGGAGCGCATCGATCTCTATCAGTTGCATCGCATCGATCCCAAGGTTCCGGCGGAAGATCAACTTGGTATGCTGCAAGACTTGCAGAGGCAAGGAAAAATCCGGCACATCGGATTATCGGAAGTGAGCGTGAAGCAAATTCAGCAGGCGCGAAAGATTGTTCCGATCGTCAGCGTGCAGAACCGTTACAGCATTGCCGACCGCGGCTCAGAAGGTGTTCTGGAATATTGCGAGAAGGAGAACCTGGGCTTCATTCCATGGTTTCCGCTGGCGGCGGGAAAAGTATCCGGGGCAGACAGCCCGATCGGTCATGTGGCGGCGCGATTGAAAGCTACGCCATCTCAGGTGGCTTTGGCATGGCTGCTGGCTCGTTCTCCAGTTATGTTGCCGATCCCGGGAACTTCGAAGGTCGAACATCTCGAAGAGAATGTGGCCGCAGCCGGTCTGCAGATTGACAAAAACTCCATACGGGAATTGGCTGGTTTGGCGCAGGCAAGTTAGGAAACTTGGCATTTCTGGTGCGAGTGGGGTGGGGCGGCAGGTTGCTGAATTGCTGGAATTGCGCGACCATAGGCAGATTCAATATCTAAGGGACTCAGAACCAGCGCGGCAGGCGTAATCATCTTTCTGTTCGAAATCGAAACCGATCATGGCAAAACCGATTTTGCTGAGCGTAGACGACGACTCGGATGTGTTGCGGGCGATCGAGCGCGACCTGCGCTCGCAATACGGCGCCGAATACCGAGTGATCGGGAGCGATTCTCCCGAAGGCGCGCTCGATCTGCTGAAGCAGTTGAAGGTGCGCAACGACAGCGTGGCCCTGCTGCTGGCCGACCAGCGCATGCCGCGCATGGATGGCGTCGCTTTCCTGCAGGAGGCAATGGCGATCTATCCGGCTGCGAAGCGCGCTTTACTCACTGCGTATGCCGACACCAATGCTGCGATCAGCGCCATCAACCACGCCAGCATCAATTATTTTTTTCTGAAACCCTGGGATCCTCCCACCGAACATCTTTACCCGCAGCTTGATGACTTGCTCGACGACTGGCAGGCGTCGTTTCGTCCGACGTTTCAGGGCATCCGGCTACTGGGCACGCGTTGGTCGCCGCGGTCTTACGAACTGCGCGATTTTCTGGCGCGCAACCACGTTCCTTACCAGTGGATTGACGTCGAGCTTTCCGCCAACGATCCAGAGACTAAACGCTTGCTCGAAGCGCTGGGGCCGGAGGCGGCAAATATTCCAGTGGTGCTGTTTCCTGACGGGACGAAACTTCTCGAAGGCGTTCCCGCGGATGTTGCGAATAAGGTCGGGCTGCGGACGCGCGCTCAGACCAGTTTCTACGATTTAGCGATTGTCGGCGGAGGTCCGGCCGGTCTGGCCGCCGCAGTCTATGGAGCTTCCGAAGGTCTGCATACTGTAATGATCGAGCGCGAGGCTCCCGGCGGTCAGGCTGGCATGAGTTCGCGTATCGAGAATTATCTCGGATTTCCCACCGGACTCAGCGGCGCCGATCTGGCTCGACGCGCCGTGGTTCAGGCTCAGCGCTTCGGAGTGGAAATCCTCTCGCCCCAAGAAGTTGTTGGCGTGCGAACTGAAGGACCATACCGGATAATCAAACTTTCGGACGACAGCGAGATCTCCTGCCACGCGCTGATGGTTGCAACCGGAGTGCAATGGCGACGGCTGGAAGCTCCGGGCATAGCTCGGTTGCAGGGCGCCGGGATCTATTACGGGGGCGGCGCGACAGAAGCGCTCTCCTGTAAAGGTGAAATCGTATATGTCGTCGGCGGCGCGAACTCGGCGGGCCAGGCCGCGATGAATTTCGCGAAGTACGCTGAGCGCGTCTTCATTCTGGTGCGCGGCGAATCGCTCTCGAGCACCATGTCGCAGTATCTGATCGACCAGATCAAAGACACGCCGAACATCCAGTTGTGGACTCGCGCCAGCATCGCCGAAGCTCATGGCGACACGCATCTGGAAGAAATCTCCGTGCTTTGTTCCGACAGCAATAAGATTGAGCGCGTGCCGGCGAGCGCGATGTTTATTTTTATCGGAGCGTTGCCGCGCACCGAGTGGCTGGCGAACGTGGTCGAACGCGACGGTCGCGGTTTTCTACTGACTGGTCCCGACCTGATTCGTGACGGGCAACACCCCAAAGGCTGGACCCTCGAGCGTGATCCTTTCCTTCTCGAGACCAACGTTCCAGGCATCTTTGCTGTGGGCGATGTTCGTCACGGCTCTATTAAGCGCGTAGCTTCCGGAGTCGGTGAGGGATCGGTGGCAGTGCAGTTCATTCATCAATATCTAAGCAAGGTGTAAATGGTCGAAAAATCCGAACTACGCCGCGTGACTGAATTTGCCGATTTGCCTGACGATCAGCTGGATTGGTTCATCAGCCAATCGCAGGAGATGAATCTGAAAGCCGGTGACGTCTATGCGCGCGTGGGTGATCCGGCCGATTTCATGTATGTGATTCTTGAGGGAAGCCTTCAAGGACGGGTCGAACGGGCGGGCGAGACTTTCGTCTTTAATCTCGAGCCTGGCGATGTGACCGGAGTTCTGCCGTTTTCCAGAATGAAGCAGTCTCCTGTAAGCGGGAGGGCCGAGACTGAGAGCCGCGCTTTGAAATTTCCGGCGTCGTTATTTCCCGAACTTATACAGAAAATGCCCGTGCTCACGCAGCGCCTCGTGGGCTTGATGTCCGACCGCATTCGCGAGACGACTCGCCTTGAACAACAGCGCGACCGCCTGGCGTCGTTGGGCAAACTTTCGGCGGGCCTCGCGCATGAACTCAACAATCCAGCGTCGGCGGCGAAACGCGCCACCAGCCAGTTGCGCGACACGATAAAGAAAATCAGGGACGCGAGCGTCGATCTGGGAAAGCGCGATCTTACGCCGGCACAGAAGGCAGAGATTGAAAATCTGGAAACTTTGTTCACCCAGAAGGATGTGATCCCTCCCGATGCGCTGACTATCAACGATCTGGAAGATCAAATTGATTCCCTGTTACGCAGCCATGGGCAGAGCGACTTGTGGTTGCTCGCGGCGGGCCTGGCCCGGCGCAACATCCAGCCGGAGGTGGTCGAATCATTGTTCGCGAAACTCGATCCCGGAGCTGCCCGCGCCGCTTTGGTCCGGATCGCCGCGTCGGTTGAGATTGCGACTCTGTTGCACGAAATCGAGAGCGCAACCTCACGCATATCGGACCTTGTGGGCGCGATTAAGGAATATACGCACATGGACCAGGCTCCGGTGCAGAACGTTGACGTCGTGCGGAGCCTGGAAACCACCCTTACCATTTTGAATCACAAGCTGAAACAGGGCGTGGAGGTCGAGCGCGATTACCAGAAAGTCCCACTTCTCGTGAATTCCTTCGGCAGCGAACTCAACCAGGTGTGGACCAACATCATCGACAACGCTATTGACGCCATGCATGGAAGAGGCCGGCTTCGCGTCCGCACTCACCTTCAAGATGGTTGCGTCGTGGTTGAGATCGCCGACGACGGCCCCGGAATTCCAGAAGAGGTGCAGCCTCACATCTTCGAACCTTTTTTTACTACCAAAGGAGTTGGCGAAGGCACCGGCCTCGGCCTGGACACGGTCCAGCGTATCGTGAGAAAGCATAAAGGAAATATTCAGGTTGATTCCAAACCCGGTGACACCCGATTTCAGATCTGGCTCCCCATTGCCGGTGCTCCGAATTAGGCGCCTGGAGCGGGTTTTGCAGCAATAATTTCCTCTTGGCCGAACTCAAACAATTCGAGCGCAAGGCTATGAGAGTGGCCTTCGAGGATACCCTGGCGGTCGCGCTCGCCGACATTCAAGCCGGCGAATCGATCACTCTGGCTGGTCAGCGTTACACGCTTAAAACACCCGTACCAGCCAAGCACAAATTCGCGCTTCGCGATTTTTTTCCCGGTGATCGGATCGTCATGTATGGAGTTGTCGTGGGAGAAGCGACGCGCACGATTGCAATCGGCGAGACTTTGACGACTTCGAATATGCGCCACGAAAGCTCAGGCTTTGGCTCAAGAAGGGCGGCACCAGCGTGGGAGCCTCCCGACATCACGCCATGGACAAATCGCACGTTTCAGGGCTATTACCGCGACGATGGTCAAGTTGGTACGCGCAATTACTGGCTGGTAATTCCGCTGGTGTTTTGTGAGAATCGAAATATCTTCGCGCTACGCGAAGCTTTCGAGAAAGAGCTGGGCATCGCGCCCCCGCAACCTTATAGCCGCTACGTCGCCAATCTGGCACGCCTCTATCGCGAGGGTAGAGTTGACGAAATTCAAAGCCACCAGTTCACCGAAAATCATGACGGGACAGAGTCGTCGAAACTCTTCCCGAATCTTGATGGAGTCCGCTTTCTCACGCATGAGATGGGTTGCGGCGGCACCCGGCAAGACGCGCAAACATTATGCGGTCTACTGGCTGGTTACATTCATCATCCCAATGTGGCCGGCGCCACGGTATTGAGCCTGGGCTGCCAACACGCGCAGGTCGAGATTCTGCAAGGGGAGTTGCGCAAGCGCAATCCGCGTTCGACCAAACCGTTGCTGATATTCGATCAACAACAGAGCCAACTTGAATCCGCGATGCTGTCGCAGGCGATCCGGCAGACATTTCTCAGGCTCATCGAAGCTAATCGGCTGGAGCGCAAGCCTGCTCAGCTTTCCGCCTTGACGACCGGGCTCAAGTGCGGCGGCTCCGATGGGTTTTCCGGGATCACTGCAAATCCCGCGATCGGCCAGGTTTCCGACATGATCGCAGCTCTCGGTGGCAAGACGATTTTGTCGGAATTCCCCGAGTTGTGCGGAGTTGAACAGAATCTGATCGACCGCTGTACGACAGAGAGCGCGGCTGAAAAATTTGCCGCTTTGATGCGAGCCTATGCGGCGCGGGCGGAGGCCGTTGACTCGGGCTTTGATGCGAATCCCTCGCCCGGCAACATTAAAGATGGGTTGATCACCGACGCAATGAAGTCGGCGGGCGCCGCCCGCAAGGGAGGCGCGGCTCCTGTTTGCGATGTGCTCGATTATCCGGAATATGCCACGGCCGCCGGATTGAATCTTCTGTGTACGCCGGGCAACGACGTGGAGGCAGTTACCGCGCAGGTCGGCGCGGGTGCGAGTATTGTTTTATTTACTACTGGCCTTGGCACGCCTACGGGGAATCCGATCGCCCCGGTGGTGAAGCTGGCAACGAACTCCGAGTTAGCGCGCCGCATGCACGACATCATCGACATCGATACTGGGGGCGTAATCTCCGGAGACGCAACCATTGCAGAAATGGGCAATTCGATTCTCGAGCAAGTGATTCGCTTCGCCAGCGGAGTTGCGCACACGAAGGCCGAGGAGAGGCTTCAGGAAGATTTCATTCCCTGGAAGCGCGGCGTTTCGCTGTAACCACGCCGACTCCCGCGCAGCGGTAAGATAATCGAGTTTGTCGCAAAGGAACTCCGAAGACGATGGCTGAAAGACTGTCTAAAGGAAGACTGGCTGACAAGGTCGCCCTCGTCACGGCTGCGGGCCAGGGCATCGGTCGAGCCTCGGCGCTTAAATTTGAATCCGAGGGCGCGATTGTCTGGGCCACGGATATTGATCAAGTTGCTCTGGCCTCGCTGAAAACGGAACGGCCCGGCATGCAAGTAAGTTTGCTTGATGTTCGCGACACGGGCGCTGTAAACGCGCTTGCCGCAAAGATCGGCCGCGTGGATGTGCTTTTCAACTGTGCGGGCTACGTGCATCAGGGAGATATCTTCGCCTGCTCGCAAAAGGATTGGGACTTTTCGTTCGATCTGAATGTCTCTTCCATGTACCGCACCTGCCGCGCGTTTCTGCCGGCGATGATCGAGGCCGGAAAAGGCAGCATCGTGAACATGTCGTCAGCTGCGTCGAGCATCAAAGGAGCGCCCAGTCGTTTTGCGTACGGTACTACCAAGGCAGCTGTGATCGGACTCACCAAAGCGATCGCGGCCGATACTGTGGCCAAGGGCATTCGCTGCAATGCGATCTGCCCTGGCACCGTGGAAACGCCATCTCTGGAGGAACGAATCGCGGCCCATGGCGATGTAGAAAACGCCCGTGCTGTTTTTCTTGCGCGCCAGTCGATGGGCAGGTTCGGCCGACCCGAGGAGATCGCTGAACTGGCGCTGTATCTGGCTTCGGATGAGTCCTCGTTTACCACCGGTCAGGCGCTGGTAATCGACGGTGGCTGGACTCTCTGACAACTCGCATGAAAAACAAAATTCAAGGAGCATCATGAAGCTACTTCGCTATGGCCCGTTTGGCCAGGAAAAACCCGGAATGCTCTCAGCCGATGGCGAGATTCGGGACCTCTCGGCAGTCGTCCCTGATATCTCTGCGACTACGCTCGCGAACAATGCTCTCGAAAAGATCCGCAAGGTCGATCCTACTTCCCTTCCCGTCGTCCCTCGCGAATCCCGGATTGGAGCCTGTGTCGGAGGTGTCGGCAAGTTTGTCTGCATTGGACTCAACTACTCCGATCATGCGGCCGAGGCTGGAATGGTCATGCCCGCCGAGCCGGTGATTTTTATGAAGGCAACTTCTTCCATCATGGGCCCGAACGACAACGTCGTGATGCCCCGCGGATCGAAGAAAACCGATTGGGAGGTCGAACTCGGCGTCATCATCGGTAAGTCCGCCAAATACGTCGGCGAGAACGACGCACTCAGCCACGTAGCCGGATACTGCGTCGTCAACGATCTTTCGGAGCGTGCCTTTCAACTCGAAGGGACTGGGCAATGGGTCAAAGGCAAAAGCGCCGATACCTTTGGGCCCATTGGGCCGTGGCTGGTGACTCCCGATGAAATTCCCGACCCACAGGCGCTCAACATCTGGCTTGAGATCGACGGCCACTTCTATCAGCGGGGATCGACGCGCACCATGGTCTTCGGCGTGGCGTGGCTGATCAGCTATCTGAGCCGCTTTATGAGCCTGCAGCCCGGTGATGTTATTTCTACGGGCACTCCGCCCGGGGTTGGGCTTGGACAAAAACCGCCTAAGTATCTCGTGGCCGCCAACAAGATTCACTTGGGCATCGACGGCCTCGGTTCCCAGACCCAATTGGTCACGGCGGGGACTCTCTGAGGCGGACCCATGATTTCGTCGAGGGCGAAAATTAATCCTCAAGGGCTGGCAATGTCTTCAACGCTTCACTCGCGCGAGGCCGAGTAAGAACCGGATCATCTTTGCGGATTCTTCCGTCCCGGAAGACGAGCACCCGTTTGGCAAATTGCGCGATGTCGTGCTCATGTGTCACAAGAACAATCGTCAGTCCTTGGTCGTTCAGGTTCTGGAAGATCTCCATGATCTCGACTGAGGTACGGCTGTCGAGATTGCCAGTGGGTTCGTCTGCCAGTAGGATCGAAGGGCGATTCACCAGGGCTCGGGCAATCGCGACCCTTTGTTGTTGCCCTCCGGACATTTGGGACGGGAAATGCTGCGCGCGCGATGTGAGGCCTACCATGGTCAGAGCATCGGTGGCGCGTTTTCGGCGCTCTGTCTTGTCAATCTTCGCATACAGCGTTGGTAGTTCCGTGTTTTCAAGCGCCGTGGTTCGAGCGAGTAGATTGAAGCCCTGGAAAACAAACCCAATCTTCTGGTTGCGAATCAGCGCCAGAGCCTTCTTGTCGTGTTTGGAAACATCGATGCCTTCCAGCAAGTAGCGCCCGGAGCTGAGACGGTCGAGGCAGCCCAGGGTGTTCATGAAAGTAGATTTGCCGCTGCCGCTCGCGCCCATGATCGCAACGAATTCGGCGCGGTGAATTTCGATGCTTACGCCCCGCAGCGCGTGCACTCGCGTCTCGCCCAGTTCGTAATACTTGTGCGCCTCTTCGACGCGAATGACCGCGCTCGCCAGGGAGGCGGCTCCTGTGGCTGTGAATTGGGCGTCAGCAGGCAAGGTTTCCATCAAGGATTCTTATTTACGCAGGCCTCCGAGAGTCGACCCTTTCGTCACGATTGATCGAATGATCACGTCGTCCCCTTCTTTCAGCTCACCTTGGAGAACTACGCTCAGCTCCGTGTAAGCATGGTCGGTAATGCTAAGAGAAACCGTCACCGGTTCTATGGTTTTATCGGGATGAAGTTTCCAAACCACAGCAGTTTCGGTTTTGGGTGCGCGGGGCAGATTCTGGGCGCCGGTGCCAGCCTCGGCGCCAGCGGCAGAGCGATCGTCGCCCGAAAATCCCTCGATGCCATAGCGCTTATACAGGGCCAAAATATCCTCGGGTGCCATCGGAGGTTTGTATCGCAAAGCAGTGTTGGGAAGTTTCAAAACGTTTCGCGCAGTCGCCACCGGAATAGTTACATAGGCCGTCATGCCTGGGAAGAGCTTTAACTCGGGATTGGCAAATTCGATGATGGTGTCGTAGGTCACGACGCTTTGCACGGTCGTGGGGTTCATGCGGATCTGGCTGACCACTCCCTGAAAGGTTTGCTTGGGGAGGGCGTCCACTTTAAAGGTAACTGTCTTGCCCACCTTGATATTGTCTACGTCGGATTCGTCCGTCTTGGCGTACACCCACATTTTGGTGAGATCCTGCGCGATGGTAAAAATGGTTGGGGCTTGCAGAGATGCCGCTACAGTTTGCCCCACATCCACATTTCGAGCCACCACGGTGCCGTCGATGGGAGAGCGAATCACGGTATAATCGAGATTGGTTTGGGCCACGGCGACGGCCGCCTCTTTGAGGCTAATTTGCGCCTCGGCTTGCGTGATATTGGCGGCGGCGGCATCCACCGATGCCTTGGCCGCGTCGTAGTTTGATTTGGCCAGGTCCAATTGCGACTGGCTCATGACCCCATCTTTGGTCAAGCCGACGGCACGATCATAGTCAGCCTTAGTCTGCACCAACGCGGACTTTGCTTTTTCCAGATTAGCTCGGGCCGCGGCTAGATTGGCTTCGGAGTTCTTCAAATCCGCGGTTGCCTGCAGCAGAGCGCCTTTGAACAGAGCAGGATCGATGAGGGCGACTATCTCTCCCTTGTGTACGCGCGAGTTGAAATCAGCGTTGAGTTTCGCGATGGACCCGGACACCTGCGATCCCACCTGGACGGTGATCACCGAGTTGATGGTTCCAGTGGCCTCCACAACGTCATGAATGTCACCGCGTTCCACCTTCGCGGTAAAATGCTGCGCTTGTGCGTCACGATTCAACCCCAGAGCGACGAACAATCCAGCCACGCTCACAACAGCCACTATGATGAGCCACTTGCGTTTGGTCATTTATTCCCGGTCCCGATAGTCAATAAACTTTCATTCGTAGCGCAGCGCTTCGATGGGATCGAGTCGGGAAGCCTTGCGCGCTGGATAATATCCAAAGAACACCCCCACAGCGATCGAGAACATGGCGGCTACAACGACCGCTTCCGCAGACATCTCGATGGGCCAGCCCAGGGTTTGCCCGACTAGATAGGACCCGAAGACTCCAAAAAGCACCCCCGCAGCGCCTCCCACGAGGCTGAGCATGATCGACTCTCCTAGGAACTGAAGCTGGATGGCGGCTTCGGTAGCCCCCACCGCTACGCGGACTCCGATCTCACGCGTGCGCTCGGTCACGGAAACCAGCATTACGTTCATGATGCCAATGCCGCCCACGATCAGGGAAACCGATGCGATTGCAATCAACAGAATGGTTAGCGTCTTGCTGGCATCGAGCTGGGCCTGAATGATGTCCTCAGGATTTCGAATGTTGAAGTCATCCTCCTCCTCGGGGCGCAGGTGGTGCCGATCGCGCAGAACAGCGGTGGCTTCCTGTCCCGCCATTTTCACGGCTTCCGGCGAGACCGCCGAACACAGAATGTCGTCCAGCCAGGTGATCCCTTTGATCTTCTTTTGAGCCGTGGTGTAGGGCAAGATGATGGTGTCGTCCTGGTCTTGGCCGGAGAGAGAGAGACCCTTGGGCTGAAGCGTGGCCACAACTTTGCAGGGAAGGCCACTAACGCGGATGACTTTTCCCACCGGATCTTCGACGCCGAACAGTTGTTCCCGAACCGTTCGTCCAATCGCGCAGACGTCGGCCGCTCGATCGGTGTCGTCCTGTGAGAATATGGCGCCCTGGTCGACGTACCATCGTTTTATGTCGAAATATTCAGGCGAAACTCCGCGATAGGAAGTGTGCCAGTTCTGATTGCCGTAGATGACCTGGACCGGGTCGTCCACATTTGGCGAAACGCTCTTGATTAGAGAGATCTGGTTCTTAATCGCGACCTCGTCGGCCATGACCAAAGTCTTGGTGTCATGCGTTCCCGTGCGCACGCCGTTCACAGAGCGTCCGCCAGCTTCTATCCAAACGAAGTTGTCACCGAGATTATTCAACTGTTGTTGAACTCGCGCCTGCCCCGCTTTGCCAATCGCGACGACACAGATCACGGCGGCAATCCCGATGGTGATGCCCAGAACCGTAAGAATGCTGCGCATCTTGTTTCTGAGTAGCGCCACCAATGCGGATCGAAATAAAGCTCCGTAGTTCAAGGTTCCGATGCCTCCTCGACGCCAAGCCATAGTCGTATGTGGTGGCCGGAGAGAATAAGTGTACTTGACCACAAGGTGGCCTGGCGGCTGCGAGAGTTAGGGCCGCACTTGCGGCGCAGCCGTAAACAACGATCGGCACAAGATGGTGCAGTGGTGAGCGCGGTAGGAATCGAACCTACAACCTACTGATTAAGA
Source organism: uncultured Acidobacteriaceae bacterium (assembly GCA_963789875.1). Taxonomy (GTDB): domain Bacteria; phylum Acidobacteriota; class Terriglobia; order Terriglobales; family Acidobacteriaceae; genus Sulfotelmatobacter. The sequence goes on from CAWBMI010000007.1 coordinate 429,017, forward strand.
GTCAGTTGCTCTGCCAATTGAGCTACGCGCCCGGGTGGGAACCGGCTTGCTGAGGCAATTTTTGATTGTAGCATTTCCCGCTCAAGCGGTCATCGCATCTGCGGCTGATCGCTCTATCTTAGACAGTAAAACCTTTCTCCCTTCTATATTTCTATATTTGCGGAAGTCAGATTACACTTCCGCGTGAATGCCTGCCAGCGGGAGGGGGCCAGTCCGATGCGAAGCATTTCTTGCCTCACAACTCTTGCTTTTCTCATTTTCTCTGGAGTGCTCATGACAGCCGCGCAGAGCACTCCGCCCGTTTCACCCGCGCCGCGGCCACGTACCCATCAGGAACCATGCTGGAGACAGGCTGGCATTGACCGCTCGATAATGGAGCAGCGGCGCGACCTGGAGCGCGAGGCTCATTCCCGGGTGAACGCAGTTTGCGAAAATTCTTGGCTGAATCCCCAACAAAGGCGGCAACAAGCCAGCGAAATTCGCGAGCAAGCCAGACGGAAATCAGAGGCGCTGATCACTTCCGATCAGCGGAGCGCATTACAGGCATGCCAGCAGGCTCGGGCCGAAGATCGCGCGGATAGACATCATCACGGTGGTGGGGACCCTTGCCGCAATCGCCAGGCGAATCCAGGGCCGGTGTCTCCAGAACCAAACGGTCCAGCCGGCAAGGCCAGCGGCAGCAACCCACAAGCTCCAGAAAACAATGCTTCGCCGAATTGAAAGGTCGAATGGCGCGGCGAAACTATTTGCTAGGCATCTCGCCGAAAACACGAAAGTTACGGGCTTCTACAGTAAATACCTGAGGGCTGCAGGCCGACTTTCCTGATATAGAAAAGCCTTGCGGCGACTGTCTGCGTTGCATGTTTCCCAATAGAACAGGCCTACGAAAGTTCGGAGCGCTCGTTTACGTGAGAGCGCTGCTTTGGTTGACGCCGGCTTATTTGGCGAGCTACAGAGGAATCCCTCGCTACAAATAGGAGAGGACGATGAAGAAGCGCAGTCAGGAGCCGGCCGTTGCAGTGGCCGAGGGCGCCGCGCCTGAAATCCAAAAAAACAATGGCAATGGGAATTCCGGTTTTGTGGGTGAGCCGGCCGCAGCTGATCTCAGCGTGATTCTCGCCTGTCTGCAAGCGATGCGGGATGGAGATTTTTCCGCACGCCTGCCAGTGGCCTGGACCGGACTGGCAGGAAAAGTTGCTGATACATTCAACTCAATCGTCGCGGCTAACCAGCAGATGGCGCAGGAGCTGAAACGGGTTGGACAGGTGGTTGGCAAAGAAGGCCGGACACGGGAGCGCGCGCGCTTTCACGAATCCAAAGGCGCGTGGGGGGACATGGAGGTTTCGGTTAACACGTTGGTGGAGGATTTGCTCCGCCCGACCGAGGGGGTTACGCGAGCGATCGCGGCCGTGGCGCAAGGCAATCTAACTCAGACGGTGCGACTGGACGTGGACGGGCGTCCACTGGAAGGCGAGTTCTTGCGCTCCGCCAACATTGTTAACACCATGATTCAGCAACTCAGCGTTTTCACCGCTGAGGTGACCCGCGTGGCCCGCGAGGTCGGAACTGATGGCAAGCTGGGCGGCCAGGCGCAGGTGCCGGGCGTGGCCGGCACGTGGAAGGATCTCACCGACTCGGTGAACTCGATGGCCAGCAATCTAACTGGCCAGGTGCGTAACATTGCTGAGGTCGCAACTGCTGTAGCCAGCGGCGATCTATCCCGCAAAATCACTGTCGATGTACGCGGCGAAATTCTTCAGCTCAAAGAAGCCATCAATACGATGGTGGATCAATTGCGATCGTTCGCCTCTGAAGTCACACGCGTGGCTCGTGAAGTTGGAACCGACGGCAAGCTGGGCGGACAGGCGGTTGTGGTAGGCGTGGCAGGAACCTGGAAGGATCTTACGGATTCTGTAAACGCCATGGCCGGCAATTTGACGGCTCAGGTTCGAAACATCGCCGAGGTGACCACAGCCGTAGCCCGTGGTGACTTGTCACGCAAAATCACGGTCGACGTGAAAGGCGAAATTCTTGAGCTCAAAGACACCATCAACACGATGGTGGATCAGCTCAATGCATTTGCCGGAGAAGTTACGCGGGTGGCGCGCGAAGTGGGAACCGAAGGCAAGCTGGGTGGCCAGGCGCAAGTGCCCGGGGTCGGCGGAACCTGGAAAGATCTTACCGATAACGTCAACTTCATGGCCAGCAACCTCACCGGCCAGGTGCGAAACATTGCGGAAGTGGCGACGGCAATTGCGACCGGCGATTTGTCGCGCAAGATTACGGTGGATGTGCGCGGCGAAATTTTGCAGCTCAAAGAGACTCTCAACACCATGGTGGATCAGCTCAACCGCTTCGCCGGCGAAGTAACGCGCGTGGCCCGCGAAGTCGGTACCGAAGGGCGGTTGGGAGGCCAGGCGAACGTGCCGGGAGTGGCCGGGACGTGGAAGGATCTTACCGACTCGGTGAACTCAATGGCCGGCAATCTTACTGGCCAGGTCCGCAACATCGCTGAAGTGACTACGGCCGTGGCTCGCGGCGATTTATCGCGCAAGATCACGGTGGACGTCAAGGGTGAGATTCTTGAACTCAAGAACACCATCAACACGATGGTGGATCAGCTCAACGCCTTCGCCGGAGAAGTTACGCGCGTGGCCCGCGAAGTGGGCACTGAAGGCAAGCTCGGCGGACAGGCTCAAGTGCCCGGCGTGGCCGGCACGTGGAAAGATCTCACTGACAACGTCAACTTCATGGCCAGCAATCTTACCGGCCAGGTGCGAAACATCGCAGAAGTGGCGACCGCAGTGGCTCGCGGCGATTTGTCGCGAAAAATCACTGTTGACGTGAGAGGAGAAATTCTCGAACTCAAAGACACTATCAACACCATGGTGGATCAGTTGCGATCGTTCGCGTCGGAAGTGACGCGCGTGGCTCGCGAAGTCGGCACCGACGGAAAACTCGGCGGCCAGGCACAGGTTCCTGGAGTCGGCGGCACGTGGAAAGATCTCACGGATTCAGTCAACTCGATGGCCAGCAATTTGACTGGACAGGTTCGTAACATCGCCGAGGTCGCGACTGCTATCGCAAGTGGTGACTTGTCGAAGAAGATCACCGTGAACGTCAGCGGCGAAATTCTGTTGCTGAAAGAAACCATCAACACGATGGTCGATCAGCTGAATGCTTTCGCCGGCGAAGTGACCCGTGTGGCCCGCGAAGTCGGTACCGAAGGCCGACTGGGCGGCCAAGCGAACGTCCCTGGCGTCGCCGGCACATGGAAAGATCTCACGGACTCGGTGAACTCCATGGCCGGAAACCTTACTGGCCAGGTGCGCAACATCGCCGAAGTCACGACGGCCGTGGCCCGCGGCGATTTATCGCGCAAGATCACCGTAGACGTGAAAGGTGAGATTCTCGAACTGAAAAACACTATCAACACGATGGTGGATCAGTTGAACGCCTTCGCGGGAGAGGTTACACGCGTTGCGCGCGAAGTGGGCACCGACGGCAAGCTGGGCGGGCAGGCGCAAGTGCCCGGCGTCGCAGGTACATGGAAAGATCTCACTGACAACGTCAACTTCATGGCCAGCAATCTCACCGGCCAGGTGCGAAATATCGCTGAGGTCGCAACTGCCATCGCGAACGGGGATCTCTCAAAGAAAATCACGGTGGACGTGCGCGGCGAAATTCTGCAGCTCAAAGAAACTTTGAACACGATGGTCGAGCAACTGCGCTCGTTCGCCGCCGAAGTAACTCGCGTGGCTCGCGAAGTAGGCAGCGAAGGGCGGCTCGGAGGTCAAGCGAACGTATCTGGCGTCGCCGGCACGTGGAAGGATCTTACGGATTCGGTGAACGCCATGGCCGGAAATCTTACCGGTCAGGTGCGCAACATCGCTGAAGTAACCACGGCGGTGGCTCGTGGAGATTTGTCGCGCAAGATCACCGTCGATGTGAAAGGCGAAATTCTAGAGCTCAAGAACACGATCAACACCATGGTGGATCAGCTTAACGCCTTCGCCGCCGAAGTAACCCGTGTGGCCCGCGAAGTCGGTACGGAAGGCAAGCTGGGCGGGCAGGCGCAGGTTCCGGGGGTCGCCGGAACGTGGAAAGATCTGACCGACAACGTGAACGTAATGGCCGCCAACCTCACCGAGCAAGTTCGCGGAATCGTCAAAGTGGTGACTGCGGTCGCCAATGGCGAGCTCACTCAAAAGCTCACTGTAAACGCGAAGGGCGAAGTTGCCGCGCTCGCGGAAACCATCAACAACATGACCGACACGCTCGCTACCTTCGCCGACCAGGTGACAACGGTCGCTCGCGAAGTCGGAGTGGAAGGCCGGCTCGGCGGACAGGCCAATGTCCCGGGCGCGGCCGGCACGTGGAAGGATCTGACCGGAAACGTAAACCTGCTCGCGGACAATTTAACCAATCAAGTGCGCGCCATCGCCGAAGTTGCAACGGCAGTCACTAAAGGCGATCTCACGCGTTCGATTCAGGTGGAGGCCAGCGGGGAAGTCGCCGACCTGAAAGACAACCTGAACACGATGATCGATAACCTCCGGCTCACCACCGATCGCAACACCGAACAGGACTGGCTCAAGACGAACCTGGCGCGGTTTACCGGCATGTTGCAGGGGCAACGGGATCTGACGACAGTGGGACGAATGCTCCTGTCGGAACTTGCGCCGCTGGTCAGCGCGCAACAAGGCGTCATCTATCAGATGGGAGGAGAAGAATCAACGGAGATGATGCTCCTCTCCGCATTTGCCGGCGACGGAGAAGACGGACATTTGCGGCGCTTGAAGATCGGCGAAGGATTAGTGGGACAATGCGCGGCGGAAAAACGGCGCATGCTCATCTCGGAATTGCCGCCCAACACAATTTCGATTCGATCCGGGTTGTTCGAAGCGGTTCCGCGGAATGTAATCGTGCTTCCCGTGTTGTTCGAAGATCGCGTCAAGGCCGTGATCGAGCTCGCATCTCTCAGCAGTTTTACGACTTTGCAACTCGCATTTCTTGAGCAGCTCACGGCCAGCATCGGCATCGTGCTGAACAGTATCGAAGCCACGATGCAGACCGAAGGCCTGTTAAAGCAATCGCAGCAGCTGGCCACCGAACTGCAAGTACAGCAGAAAGAATTGCAGCAGACCAACGAACAGCTCGCCCAAAAAGCGCAGCAACTCGCAGAACAGAACGTTGAGGTCGAGCGCAAGAATCAGGAAATCGAGCAAGCCCGCGGAGCTCTCGAAGGCAAAGCCAAGGAACTGGCTTTGACCTCGAAGTACAAGTCAGAGTTCCTGGCGAATATGTCGCACGAGTTGCGCACGCCGCTGAACAGCATCCTGGTTCTCGGCCAGCAACTTACCGATAACCCGGACGGCAACCTCACCGCAAAGCAGGTCGAGTTTGCCCGGACCATCCACGGCGCGGGCACTGACTTGTTGAACCTGATTACCGATATTCTCGACCTGTCGAAGATCGAGTCTGGAACCGTTTCGGTGGAAGCGGAGGAGGTGTTCTTCGCCAGCATATTGGATGCGATTGGCCGCCCCTTCCGCCACGAGGCGGAGAACCGCCGCCTCACTTTCGAGGTAATTGCCGATCCACATCTGGCGCGCAGCGTTGTCACCGATTCAAAACGGTTGCAGCAGGTATTGAAGAACCTGCTATCGAATGCGTTTAAGTTTACGGAAATCGGGGGCGTGCGCTTGTCGGTTTCGCCGGCGAGGAGCGGCTGGAGCGAGGATCACCCCATTCTTGGCAACGCCGCGTCGGTTGTAGCCTTCGAAGTTTCCGACACTGGCATCGGCATTCCGCAGGAAAAGCAACGCATTATCTTCGAAGCCTTTCAGCAGGCCGATGCGGGCACGAGCCGCAAATACGGCGGAACCGGCCTGGGGCTGGCAATCAGCCGCGAGTTGGCCAGCCTGCTGGGCGGAGAAATTCAACTGCGCAGCGCTACCGGCAAAGGCAGTACGTTCACGCTCTACCTGCCGCAGACCTACGTTGGCCCGTCGGTGTCCAGCGCTCCTACAATGGAGCGCAAGTCACCCTCGGCGGTCTCTGCAGCGCAATTATCGGTGGTGGAACATCCCATTGAAAAGATCCCTGACGACCGGGAAAATCTGCAGCCCGACGACGCCGTGCTGCTGATCGTGGAAGACGATCCACATTACGCGCGTGTGTTATGCGACCTCTCGCGCGACAAAGGTTTCAAAGTGCTGGTCGCGAACCGGGGTGCGGAAGCGCTGCAGTTAGCGCAGGAATATCATCCCACTGCTGTATCCCTGGACGTATTCTTGCCCGATATGCTGGGATGGACAGTGCTGAATCACTTGAAGCAAGACCCGGCCACGCGGCACATTCCGGTTCAAATGTTAACGCTCGACGAAGATCGCAATCACGGCTTGGCTCGCGGCGCGTTCGCTTTTGTGACCAAGCCAACTACGTCGGAGGGCCTGGAATCGGCGCTGGATCGGATCAAACAATTCTCGGCCCCACGACGCAGGCGCCTGCTGGTGGTGGAGGACAACCCCGGCGAGCAACTCAGTATTCGCGAGTTGCTCGGTTATGACGACATCGATGTCACCGTCGTTTCCACGGGCGAAGAGGCGATTGAGGCAGTCAGCAAAGAGCAGTTCGATTGCGTGGTGCTCGATTTGCGCTTGCCCGACATATCAGGCTTCGACGTGCTGGAACGCTTCGGGGATTTTCCTGCCGCCGCCGATTTGCCGGTTGTAGTCTTCACCGGAAAAGAACTGTCTCCGGAAGAAGATGCGCGCCTCCACTCGCTGGCACGCAGCGTGGTGGTGAAGGGAGTGGAATCGCCGGAACGTTTGCTGGATGAGACTGCATTGTTTCTGCATCGCGTGGTCTCCGATCTTCCGGTAGAAAAGCAACGAATGCTGGACCGGTTGCACCGCTCCGACGATGCGCTGATGGGGAAGAAAGTGCTGGTGGTGGACGACGATGTGCGCAACATCTTTGCGCTCAGCAGCGTGATCGAGCGCCGCGGTATGAGCGTGATCACCGCCGGGACCGGCCGCGAAGCCATCGCCAAGCTGGAATCTACCCCGGACGTCGCCATCGTGCTCATGGACATCATGATGCCCGAGATGGATGGCTACGAAACCATGCAGGTGATTCGCCAGAACTCTTTGTTCCGCCGCTTGCCGATCATCGCGCTTACTGCCAAAGCGATGAAGGGCGATCGTGAAAAATGCCTGGAGGCCGGAGCCAGCGAGTACCTGGCGAAGCCCGTGAACACTGAGCAATTGCTGTCATCGCTGCGCATGTGGCTTCACCGGTGATAGTCCGGCGCGCGAATTCTGGTTTTTTAAGAGCGGTCGTGGAGAGGTGATGGGCGCACAGGAAAAAGTCGACATCCTCATGGTGGATGACCAGCCCGGCAAGCTGCTCAGTTATGAAGTCATGCTGGCACCGCTGGACGAAAACCTGATCAAAGCCACTTCCGCCACTGAAGCTCTTGAGGTTTTGCTGAAGACCGATGTGGCCATCGTGCTGATGGATGTGAGCATGCCGGAGCTTGATGGCTTTCAGCTGGCTTCGATGATTCGCCAGCATCCGCGCTTCCAGCGCACGGCCATCATTTTTATTTCGGCCGTGCATCTCACCGATGTTGATCAACTCAAAGGATACGAGCACGGAGCGGTGGATTATATTTCCGTGCCCGTAGTGCAGGAACTGCTCCGTGCCAAGGTAAGAGTGTTCGCAGACTTGCATCGCAAGACGCGGCAACTGGAGAGCCTGAATCGCGAACTGGAGCAACGTGTGCTGGAGCGCACCGAGGAGTTGGCCGCTAAAGCGGAACTGCTTCAGAAAGTCAACACGGAAGTTGTGGAGAAGAATCTCGAGCTGGATGCGATCATCCGCACCGCCCCAGACATTATTTTCAGCCGTCGCGCCGATGGCTCCCGGGATTACATTAGCGATCGATTCTATGATTTCACCGGCGCTTCCAAAGGTTCCGCAAACGGATTTGGGTGGCTCGACTACGTGCATCCCGACGATAATCAGCGGGCAATGACCGAGTGGATGCGCAGTGTGGAATCGGAAACCAACTACGAAGCGGAGTATCGTCTCCGGTCGAAAGATGGAGCTTATCGCTGGTTCCGGGCCCGCGCCGTTCCGATTCGCGATGATGGAAAGATTGGCAAATGGTATGGCACGTGCTCCGATATTCACGACAGCAAGCTACTGGAACAATCGATTCGCGACAACGCTGCGCAACTGGAAAAGATGGTGGATCGACGAACCAGGGAGTTGCGCCGTCTCTCCACTCGGCTTATCACAGCGCAGGATGAAGAACGACGACGCCTCGCGCGCGATTTGCACGACGGACTGGGGCAAGAATTGGCGGTCGCCAAGATGGTGCTGGATAGAGTGCTATTCGATAAATCCGCTCAGCCGAAAGAGAAAGCGTGGCTTGAGGCGAGCGGAATTCTCGATCACGCGATTCAGCAAGTGCGGACCATGTCCCATCTCTTGCATCCTCCCTTGCTCGACGAAGTTGGGCTGAGGTCGGCGCTTTCCTGGTATTTGGAGGGGTTGACCAAGCGCAGCGGCATCGAGACATCGTTTAGTGTCGAGCCTCCCGATTTCCCCCGGCTCACACCCGAGGTCGAAACGGCGACCTTCCGAATCGTTCAGGAGGCGCTTACGAATGTTTTTCGCCATTCGGAAGCACGTAAAGTACGAATCACCCTGACTCAAACGGAGGACAAGATGGTGGTTGCGGTGCAGGACGATGGCAAAGGCATCGACGATCAGATTGCCGCCCAGCAACCGGATAGTTTAGGAGTAGGCATTGGAGGCATGAAACAACGCGTCCGGGAATTCGGGGGCGAACTACGCTTCAGCAACACCCATCCGGGGACACTCGTCGAACTCACGATCCCCCATAGCCCCGTAGCGCGCGAGCAAAGTGGAGTGCTCAGTTAGACGGCGCTAACTAACGCCCTGAAGCGGCCGCAGTTGACTCTTGCAAGTGAAATCCCAACCTCGAAGGTAAAGCCGCAATCAACTTGCGAGTATAAGGATGTTCGGGCGCGGTAAAGATGCGCTCTGCAGGACCACATTCGACAATTTCAGCTTCGTGCAAAATCGCGATGCGATGGCACATTCCCGCCACCGACGGCAGGTCGTGGGAGATATAGAGGATGGCCATTCCGGTCTCCCGATTGAGCCGCGCAAACAAAGCGAGAATTTCCGCTTGCGTAATCACATCGAGAGCGCTCGTAGCTTCATCGGCGACCAGCAGCGCGGGACGATGAATGATCGTCATAGCGATCAACACGCGCTGCGCCTGCCCCACACTGAGTTGCGCGGGATGCCGGCGCAGAAACTCTTCATCCGCAGGCAGGCTCGCGCTGGAGAGCGCCGCGCGAATCGCCGCATCACATTCTTCGCGCGTGCCGTGGGCATGAGCCCGCCACGCCTCGCGCAATTGGGTGCGGATCTTGAGAGCAGGGTTCAGCGAAGAAAGCGGACTTTGCAGAACCAGTCCCAGAGAGCGACCGCGCAGCTCTCTCAGCTCGCGTTCTTTCATCTTCAAGAGATCGCGTCCTTGAAAATCGAGACGGCCGTCGACGGTTGCGCCTTTGTCTCCGAGCAAGCCGAGAATCGCCAGAGCCAGCGTGCTCTTGCCCGATCCGCTTTGCCCGACCAGACCAAGAATTTCTCCGCGCCGCATTTCGAGTTCGACGTTGCGAAGCGCCGGCGGCTTATCTCGATACGCGACTGAAATTCGGGCTGAGAGTAGAAGGTTTGAAGCGGTGGTCGAACTCGGAGTCATCGGCCTCCGGCGCCGACGGACATCTGATCGGCATTCCAGTAAGTTTGCGGCCGAAGGATCACCGGACTGGCGCCCCGCACCGAAGCTGAGATCGCCGACAATGCGTTTTTGTTCACCAGATAAATGAACGGCGCTTGCTCCATCACAATCGCCTGCACTCGGTCGAAGCTTTCTTTTCGTTTGCGCGGATCGATCGTCGATGCCTGGGTGCGCATCAACCGGTCGATCTCGGCTTCCCATGCGGTTTCTGGAGATTTTTCCGATGGATTCCACTGATGATTCTCCGAAGAACTCAGCCATACATTCATTTGCCCATTCGGATCGAGGTCGATGTTGGTGAGCCCTAGGATCGCGGCATCATAATTGAAACTCTGGGTGATGCGTTCGATCAGCGATGGGAAATCCATCGTGGCAACGCTCACCTTGATACCAATCTTCTGAAGATCCTGCTGAATCAGGACTGCCATGCGCTCGCGGTATGCGTTGCCTGCATTGGTGATGATGGAAAACTCCACGGCGTTGCCGTCTTTATCTTTCAAGACTGCGTTCTGCAAATGGAGTCCATCCAGCGCCAATAATTTCAGCGCGCCTTCGGGATCGTACGGATATGGTTTCAGCTTCTCGTTGAACCAGAACTTATTTGCGGGAGACACTGGCCCAGCCGCGGGCTGCGCGTGACCCTTGAATACGACCCGGCTCAGGTCGTCGTAATTAATCGATTGGGCGATGGCGCGGCGGAAGTTTGACGAGCGAAACCAACTAAGTTTGTACGCCGGAATGGGCGCGCGCGCCACCTGGTTGAACCACATCTCCTCGGCATCGAGCGATGGCCCGGCATCGTGCACAAGCGCAGGTGAAACCGCTGATAACCGGTCGAAGTACTCGCTGTCGAGAGAATTGATAAGGTCCACTTCCCCGCGGCGGAAGTGCAGCAGTTCGATGTCGCGGTTCGACTGAATATCGAGGCGAATAGCGTCAAGATGAGGTAACGGATGGCCTAGCGCATCCTTCTTCCAATAATTGGGGTTGCGTTTCAATAGGACGCTGGCGCCGGGCTTGTAGTCGGCGACGTAGAAGGCACCAAGGGCAGCAGATTCCTTCTTCGGAGACTTGGAAGAGAGAATGGCGACTTGATCGAATAGACGATCTACGCCAGCGACCGGCGCCGGAAAAGTGAGGCTTACCCGATCGGGAGCAAGAATTTTTGTAGTCACAGTCCCGGAGCCCGAGCGGAACGCATCGCCAACCGGAGAATGCAGCGCGGGATCCATAAGTTGTTGCATGGTGTATGCGACATCCCTGGCAGAGAAGTCCGTGCCGTCAGAGAAAGCGATTCCGCTTCGCAGTTTGAAAGTAATCTGTCGGCCATCGGAAGAGATTTTCCACGATTCAGCCAGTTCCGGCTCCAGTTGCTGGTTTTGGCGGTTTACCCGCACCAGCACGCCACCGGTCAGATAGCGGATAGTCTCCTCGGCGTCATTTGCAGTTAATAAAGGGTTGAAACTCTTGGGTTCGGTGCGAAGACAGAATCGCAATTCGGTCTCAGCTGCGGAGAGGCCCGCAACGAGAAGAAGAACAAATAGGATCAGAAATCTTCGATTTTGCATACGCATCATGTTGCAAACTCCCGCTTAGTGAGCGCCAGTTCGAAGCAACTCACCACCAGAATCAACAAAACCAAAGGCGCTAGTTTCCATGGAGCTTCGGTGAACGACAACATGCCTTCCATCTCGCGCAGAAGACTGCCCCATGAAGGCATGGGCTCGGCCACACCCAGGCCGAGCATGCCGAGGTTGGCCTCGCTCAGGATGAAGACCGGGATCGAAATCCAAAACTGCGCCAGCAGAATCGGTTTCAGGTTAGGCAAGACATGCACGGCAAAAAGACGGATGCCGCTCAGCCCCGAAGCTCGCGCTTGTAAAAGAAATCCCGATTGACTAAGGTTCGCGGCTCCGGCGCAGAGAATTCTGGCAGAGGCAGCCCAGCCTAGCACGGCCAACAGAAGAAAAGTAACCAGCACGGACACGAACGGCGAGACATCCAGCGGCAACAATCCTCGCACCATGATCAAAAGAAACAACCATGGAAGGGACAGGAAAAGGTCCACAAATCCCATTGCGCAGCGCGCCCACATTCCTCCCAGATAGCCAGCCAGACCGCCAATCAGAGCCGCGAGAATTGTGGATAGCAGCGCGGCGGCCGGAGCCAGCAAAAGAGAAATCCTCGTGCCATAGAGCAAGCGGGAAAAACGATCCCGTCCGATGTCGTCGGTGCCAAGCGGATGTTGCCGGGACGGCGGCGAGTTCGGCATTTCGCGAAACTGTGTCGCATAGTTTGCGGGCGCCAACTGTCCGGCGAAGAGAGCAAACAGCGCGACGATCAGCAGGAATGCACACGACAGGCTGCGGACCACGGTCAGGCTCCCTCGGACCTCAAGATATGACTTATTACATCTGCGCCGAAGTTTGCCGACAAGGTAACCAGCGTAACCAGAACGGTGATGTTAACCAGCAGGGGAAGATCACGGCCGACGGCGGCTTGCCAGGCCAACTGGCCGACCCCCGCAATGCCGCAAAGAGTTTCGATGGGAATCGCGGCCCCCACCGCAACGCTCACTGAAACTCCAGCCAGTGCGAGAAGTTCTGGAGCGATCACGGGCAGCACATGAAAACCAAGAATGCGCAGCTCGCTTAACCCTTTAGCTCGCGCCGTGCAGATGTGAGGTAGCGAGTAAGCCTTGGCCAGAAGATTGCGCATATAACGAAATACCTTTGGAAAGACGACAAGGGCAATCCCGAGATAGCCGGGCGAATTCAGAAGGACCGAGAGCAGAGCCAAAGCAGCCGCCGGCAAACATAAGAATATTCCGCTTGCGATGAGAGTGGCGACGTCGTAGGCGGTGGTTCGCGCTAACGCCGTGGTCAGGCTTAAAGCGAGAGCGAGCAGCCAACCCAGCGCTAATCCAGTAACGACCATCCGAACCGTGATCGGGGTACGATCGCGCAACAGCCCGCGCACGGGCTGGCTCAGCGAACGCGAAATGCCAAGATCTCCCCGCATACAGTGACCGAGATAGCTCAAATAGAAACGAAAGAGGCTGTGCTCCTGACTGTGAGCCTCGCGGAGCGCGCTCATGCTCGATGCATTGAGCCGAGTATCTAGTTGTTGTTCATCGACATCAAAGCCGGGAGCAGAACGCACCAATGCAGCCGACAAGAATGCACCTAGGAGCACAACGGCTGCAATAGTTAACAGGTGTCGTGCGATTCGAGTCGCAAGCATGCTAGACATCCTGGGTTTCGGGCTCACGGCGCTGGGAAAATTCGAATGGCGCACCCTGGGGGTCGGTGTTCTTGTCACGGTGGGTTTGCTTGACCGAGTACATGCGGCGGTCCGCCTCCGCCAACAAGTGTTCCGCGTCGTTACCATCCTCGGGACAAAAAGCGGTGCCTACGCTCAAGCCAAGCAGATCCTGGCCGCAGATCCTTTGCCCGATGGCGGCCGCGAGTTCGTGCAAGGACTGGGCCTTGATCAGAGCTGCTTCCTGATTAAGGCCAGGAACCACCAATACGAATTCGTCTCCACCCATGCGCGCGACGTAATCGTAACCGCGGCATGCTTCTTTGAGTTTCGCGCCCAACTCGCGCAGAACCTTGTCCCCTTCCAAATGCCCGTAACGATCGTTGACCTGTTTGAAGCCGTCGAGATCGCAGACCATAACGGCCGCCGAAGCGCCTTTGCGCTGGCAGCGCGAAAGCTCCTGACTCAGGTGGAGGAAGAGAGAGCGCGCGTTGGGCAAGCCAGTGAGATAATCGGTGGTCGCGGAGCTTTCGGCTTGCTGGTATTTGAGAGCATTCTCGATGGCAAGACCCAACTTCGAACTGACGGCGAGAAGAATTCGCAGGTGATCGGCGTTGAAAGAATCGCGCTCCCTCCGGTACATCGCCAGAACTCCGACTACTCCGTTGAGACCCTCCACAGGAACCGCTAATGCGGAGCGCAGTACTTGAGTTTCTACCGTCCCGGCATAGGCTGAATCCACCTCTGGATTGCCGTTGATGATGGGCTTGCGCGTTTCCGCAACCCACCCGACCAAGCCTTTGCCCACCGGAATGCTCAGCGAAGAGAGAGCGCGAAAATCTTCTCCACTTACGAACTCCGGCAACAGGCGCCCGTTCTTGCAGACAAAGATGGCCATGGAGTCGTATGGAACCAGCTTGCGCAACCGTATGGATAGAACCGAAAGAGTTTCGACCAGGCTCAGAGAATTTCCCAAGTCCTGACTGAGTTCAAACAAGGTCTGAGCTTCTTGCCGGGCGGATGCGATCGAAGAGAGGAAAGCTCTGTCGCTTGGCCCATCCGCAGGTTCGGAGCTTTCAAATCCGGCAGCCGGCCCGTGTCCCCGCTCTACGTGGAGGTTTGTAGAGGTGAGGCTTAGTCGAATTTTGTCGTCCGGCTTGGTCTGCGCCAGGCGTTCCAGTTCGATATAACGACGTTGTAGAATCTGCACAATCGCGGGATCGAAGGAGGTGCCGGACATACTGACAACCTTGGCCATGGCTTCATCCAGCGGTAACGCGTTGCGATATTGCCGGTCGGTGGAGAGAGCGTCGAGGCAATCGACGACGGCCAGAACACGCGCACCGATGCTGATTTCCTCTCCCTTCAGGCCATCTGGATATCCCGAGCCGTCCCACTTTTCGTGGTGCGAGCGCACCACCGGCACGACCGGATACGGAAAGGCCACGCGCTCCAGGATCTCGGCGCCCACGATGGGGTGAATTTTCATCTTTTCAAATTCTTCCGGAGTCAGCCGCCCAGGCTTATTAATGATGTGCTCCGGTATGGCGAGCTTACCGATGTCATGCAGCAGCGCGGCCGCACGGAGCGCTTCCAGTTCGTCTTCTCCAAGCCCCAGTTCTTTGCCGATTTCGACGGCATAAGTGCGCACGCGATGCAGATGATCGTGGGTGTTATTGTCCTTGGCTTCAATGGCCAGAGCCAGCGCTTCGATGGTACGCAAGTTTAGCGACGCTACCTGCTCCACGTGCTGCTTCTCGATTTCTACGCGTTTCTTCTCGTCCTCCAAACGATCGAGATAGAGCCGGTAAGAGCGGTAAACCCAATAAATTATCGGGAGGATGAGCAGCGACGTCTGCCAGCCGACGCGGCGATTCACAAAGCTCACCAGTCCGACCACCGCCGCTCCCACCAGGTAGTAGGGAAAAGACCAGAAATAACAGTTGGACCAGATGTGGCGAAAAGACTTGTTCTCCGTAATCCCGATAATGATTGAAACCGGAAGGGTGTTAGCCACGAAATATATAAGCGCGGCAATCATCAAGGCCGTCGGCCGAATGTCTCCGAGCCACGATACGAAACGGTGATAGCTGACGTAGGAGATGGCCGCGGCATTGGCCAGCATGCTTACGTTAAAAGCGATTTTGACCGGGTCGGGCCGCTGCTGCGCTGTCCAGAGGCACTGCACTAGCCCCGCGGCGCAGCCAATAACAAGAGTCTCGGGCAGACTCAGTTCCATGATGCCGAGGAGAATGAAAAGAAAATTCACCGACATCGTGCCGTCAATGCCCGGCAAACGCACCTTCAGCACCGAAGCCATGACCGCGATCAGGGCATAGCAGCAAAAGCGGACCAGGCTGGCGCTCTCCCAGTGCAGGAGCGCAAACCCCAGCACCGCGGCGCCGAGACACACCATAGCCGCGACGAATATTTTCGCCCTGTCAGACATTAATCTTTTGATATTAGGGTCCAGAATTACACCCGTCTAATTACCATAAGGAGTGACTCGAGTTACGTTGGTGTCACCGCCCGCGGTGTTGCCGAGCATTTTCGAGGAGGATTCGATGTCGAGAGAAGTTACCTTCGTTCCGGATTTGCAAGACAAGGCTGGTCCTGCGCGCCGACGCAAGCGACAATTTGCAGACCAGATCTCGCGCAAGGCTAAAGCGCGAGACTGGACTGCCGCCCAATCCGACGTAAGTCGTCGAAAGGATGGACGCTGCTCAAGTTCCGAGGGCCGACGAAACCTTGGCAAAGTCAACTGAATCAATCAAGTCGGGAGTCCGGGCTTTTCCTGGTCCGGGTGAGCAGAGCCCATCCTGCTTCATTGCGGATTGGCCAGTATTTCCTGCGGCAATCCTCGATCAGCTTCCGGCCAGCATTATCACCACCGACCTCAAAGGCACGATCACGAGTTGCAATCCCTGGACTCAGCGACTCTATGGTTACACCATCGCTGAACTCATCGGCAAGAATGTAGCTTTGCTTAGCGTGGAATTCGGTGATGGCCCAGCTGGCCCCTTGAATCGCAAGCTTATTAACGAACGCTCCCAGAGCCACGTTTCGCAGCGAACTAAATCCGGGGCGACGATCAATGTCCTGGTTTCAATCACGCCGCTCCACGGAAGTGATTCAGAAACGGCTGGCTTCGTGATCCTGTCCTTCGATCCAGTGCACGCCAAGACCGAGGCTGCAGCCTTGGTAACGAACCCCGTGCAGACTCCAGAACCCTCTGGCGGAGCGGCCCGGGCCGTGGTCGTAGAACGCGAGCTTGGTGGAACTCGCTTTATCATCGCCAGCCTGCTGATGCACAAATTCATGGGCCTGGTCGATCGCATTGCCCCACATGCCGAAACCGTTCTTATCACCGGAGAAACGGGCACCGGCAAAGAAATGGTAGCGCATACCATTCACAAGTCTTCCTTCCGGAGTAAGCTGCCGTTTGTAGAGATCAACTGCGCCGCGCTTCCCGAGCATCTGGTCGAGAGCGAACTCTTCGGTTACGAGAAGGGCGCCTTCAGTGGGGCCGACGCCTGTAAGCCCGGCCTGTTCGAAATGGCGGATAAAGGCACGCTCTTTCTCGACGAAATCGGCGAACTGCCGGCTCACATTCAGGTCAAGCTCCTGCGCGTTCTCGACGGCAAGGCCTACTACCGGCTCGGAGGCAATCGGCAGGTGAAAGTGGATGTGCGCGTGGTCGCCGCCACCAATCAGAATCTCGAAGTCGCAGTAAAAGAAGGGCGCTTCCGCAAAGACTTGTTTCATCGCATCAGCCAATTCCACCTGCGCGTTCCGCCTCTGCGCGAGCGCCCAGACGACATCGCCGTGCTGGCCCGGCATTTCTTGAACCTCAAGGCTCCAGGCAAGAACTTCAGCGAGGAGGCTCTGAGAAAACTGCAGGCGCATTCATGGATGGGGAACGTTCGCGAACTTCGCAATGTAATTGCGAAGCTCACCGTGGAATCTGCTACGGAAAAAATCGGCGTCGAGGAAGTGGCCACCGAGATTGCTCAGCATACAGAGCTCGCGCCGCTCGCGACAACCATGGCCGGCTCTCACGAATATGCAGTAGCTCCCGCCAACGGGACCGACCTCGAAGCCATGGAAGAACAGATGATCCGAAAAGCTCTGGAGAGAACCGGAGGCCATCGCGCGCAGGCGGCAGGGCAACTAGGGATTTCGCGCCGGACTTTGAGCCGCAAGCTGCGCGAGTATCAAATCAACGGTCCCGTCGGCGAAAAGCCTCCGGGTCTGGGTGCGCTGGGCGTGGAGCAGCAAAAAACGTACCGGGTAAAAGTTCAGTTTCCGTTCTCCCTGAAGAACTCAAGCGGCGAGGCAATACAACTGAATGCGGTGAATCTTAGTGCCAGCGGTATTGGGGTGGAGGGTCTGAACCGAGCAGCCAAGTGGGAAGGAGTGCTGCAGGCGAGCTTTATCCTTCCCGACGACGACATCCCCATCGAAGCCCAGGGCTGCATCGCCTGGTCGGAGAGCGGCGGTCTCGCTGGAATCCGGTTAACAGGTATACCAGCGCCGACTATGGCGAAGCTTCAGCAATGGGTCAACCGCAAGATGCAGCAGGACGGCTGGGATCTCATGCAGTAAGTATGTGCTAAACCCAGCCACCAGAAACTCCGCGCTGTTGAAGTCACCTTTCCAACATTTTTCTATGTTTCCTCGTTGAAATCATAGTTCTACCCGTCAAGCCAAGCGGGATGGTGTGAGCGTCTGAAAGGGACAAATTGTCCCGCTGACCCGGGGAAAGGCCAACATGGCCCAATGTCCGCCGGCCTATAGTCTTTAGTCCTACCTGGTATCAACAACTTACGAGACGCAAGACATGGCCTCGACCGTGCAATGAAGTAAGCGAGTCTGATCCTGCGTCATACGAGGGCTAAACGTATGCAGTACACGCGTAAAGCAAGAAAAACGACTCCCGGCGAGCGCCATAGCGCTACGTGGGGAAAACGTCTGAGCACGCTTCTGGTTTTGCTACTGGCCAGTGGGGTTTCAGCCCAGGATTGGGAAGCGAACCGCATTCCGCAAGGCAAGTTTGCCCCGGAGCTCGCCTCAGCGGTGGCGCGAGCACAGCGGGGCACCCCAGACGCAAATGAGACGGTAAAGGTGATCGTGCAGTACAACCAGGCTCCTGGGGCGGCGCATGAAGCTCGAGCCCAACGCCTTGGCGGCCGTTTGAATCACAGGCTGGGCTTGGTCAAGGGACTTGCCCTGACCGTTCCCGTCCGCTCCCTGCCTGCGTTGGAAGCAGACCCGGAGATTGCCTCCGTGAACGTGGATCATCCCGTGAAAGGGATGGACGATTACACCGATGCTGCCATGAACGTAAGCGCTGCCTGGAGCGCGGGATACGACGGATCAGGTATCGGCGTTGCCGTGATCGACAGCGGAATCAATCCCAATCACGTTGACTGGTGGAGCGCGAACGGCAGCTTTAACCGCGTGCTCTATCATCAGGATTTCACCGGCACGAGCGAAAGTATAGGGTGGTGGGGCCCGCAGGTCTATGACACGTATGGTCACGGAACCCACGTTGCCGGAATCGTTGGGGGCAACGGCTATAAATCGGGCGGCCTTTTTGGCGGGGTAGCGACCAACGTAAACTTGATCGATCTTCGGGTGCTGGACCAGTACGGCAACGGCAGCGATAGCAGCGTGATCGCTGCGATTCAGCAAGCCATCGCCCTGAAGAGCACTTACAACATACAAGTCATCAACCTTTCGCTGGGCCGAGGAGTCTATGTGCCTTACGCGCAGGATCCTCTTTGCCAGGCGGTGGAATCGGCCTGGAAGGCGGGCATTGTAGTAGTTGTAGCCGCTGGAAATTATGGCCGGATCAGCGTGGGTGGCAGCAATGGATACGGCACGGTCGCGGCTCCCGGCAACGATCCCTACGTGATCACGGTGGGCGCCATGAAGAGCATGGGCACGATGACGCGTACCGACGACCAAATTGCAAGCTACAGTTCAAAAGGTCCGACCACCTATGACCACGTGGTAAAGCCCGATCTCGTTGCTCCGGGCAATTTGGTAGCTTCTCTAGCCGATCAGGGCAGCACACTGCAAACCATGTTTCCCAGCAATATGGTGCCGGGATATTCCAACGACTATTTCATTCTTAGCGGTACGAGCATGGCGACTCCAGCCGCGGCCGGCGCGGTAGCGTTGCTGCTGCAGGCGAATCCCTCGCTCACTCCGGATCAGGTGAAGGCGCGGCTGATGAAGACCGCTTACAAGGCATTTCCCACTTCAACCGTGGCTACCGATCCGGCGACCGGGCAGACCTATACGTCCTACTACGATCTGTTTACGGTGGGAGCTGGATACTTGGACGTTGAGGAAGCCCTCGAGGACAACAGTCTGGCGCCGTCGACGGTCGGCTCGGCTTTGTCCCCTTCCGCTTCCTATAGCTCCACAACCCACAAAGTCTCTCTAAAGAACGGCAGCTCTGCCGTAGCCAGCAGTTCGGTGGTCTGGGGATCATCAGTGGTCTGGGGAACGTCGGTGGTTTGGGGCACAAACGTCTCCGGCAGTTCCGTTGTCTGGGGCAGTTCAGTAGTTTGGGGTACCAGCACCATGAGCGGCTTTAGCGTGGTATGGGGCTCGACCACGGATCTGGCCGAGAGCGTGCTCTGGGGTACGGCTGTAACCAGCCCGGACGCGGCCTTTTCGATGATCATTGGGGAAAATTAATTTCGCTGTGTGAATCGAAGAAAGGAGAAAGACGATGCATACACGGCGAGTTCAAATCTTCATCGGCGGGATGGTAGTGGCGGCAGTCAGCCTGACGATTTACACAAGCTACGCCAGCCATAGCTTTCACAGCTACTATGCACTGGCTGTATTAGCTTTAGCGGCAGTGACCTCGCGAATGAAGGTCAAGTTGCCGGGGATTAATGGCAACATGTCCGTCAACCTGCCGTTCCTCCTGTTGGCGGTGGTAAATCTGAGCGCGCTGGAAGCCGTCTCGATTGCGTGCATCTCCACCTTAGTGCAATGCTGGCCGACGTCCCCGAGCAAATTCAAACCGGAACAAATGTTGTTCAACGTCTGCATGATGGCTTTCGCTTCTAGCCTGGCCAATCTGGCCTGGCACGCTGCGGGAAAGAGTTGGACCTCTGGCCCCCTGGTGCTGACGTTGGCAACCGCAGCTTTCTTCCTGGGACAGACGCTTCCGGTGGCGGGCATCATCAAGCTGGCTGAGGGCGCATCTCTCCACACCGTCTGGTTCAGCATCGTCCATCTGTCACTTCCTTACTATGTAGTAAGCGCTGGCGTGACCTCGATGGTAATGCAGGCCAGTCACCGGTTCGGATGGCAAGCTCCGCTATCGGTATTTTTGGTGATGTATGCTATCTACCGCAGCTACTGCATCTGCTTCGGAATGATGCAAGAGTTAAGTGCGAATGTTCCACGCACCGCTGCACTTGCAAGAGCAGCCGGCGCAGGCGCGTGAGAATTAGAAAGCGTCGCAAGAAATCGGCGCAGCTAATTGCTATAGAAGTTTGTCATCAGCATGGGAAAAACTCTTGTCGGGGACAAACTGGCTGCCGAAGACGCGAAAATCTGAAACCTGCCGAAGGGAAAATGTCGGTCCCGCAGCCGGCCTGGGAACGCGCACGCGGAAGAGATCTGCTCCCGCTACATCCACCAACGCAAATGCCGGCCTTTGATCGGGACTCTCGGTAGCGATCTCAATATTGCTCATTTCCAGGTTCTTCACATGCCTGATGAAGAATCCACTAGCGGGAAGCGCTCCGAACATGGTCGGCTCGGGATAATCCTTCTCCTTCTCAGGAGGTTCGATCGCAGCCATCGACGAATCGCCGCCACCTACTTGATGCAAATAAACATCGCTGATCTTAATATCTTCGATCAGATGTCCAGGCACGCCACTGATAATCGAGGGCAACTGAGCCGCATCAGAACTCGTGACGTTGCTAATGAGCACGCGCTTGATCTTGCCTACGGTGCTGTCCTTAGGTCCGCGCATGCGCGCCCCGAGCCGCAGAAAAATTGGAGAGTTCACGCACCCCCGCATCGTGATCCCGACGAAAGTGATGTCCTCACAGATTGCGCCGTCGACTGTTTCCAAAGCGAAGCCGCGCGAATTTTCGAAGACGCAGTTTGAGATCGTAATGTTCTTGAATCCGCCGTTCGACTCCGTTCCCAGTTTGATTCGCCCGGTCGGACTCGGGTGAGCGCTCACCGGAATCTTCCTCCACGTGCCGTCCAGTAAAGAGCCGATCTCATACCCGCCGGTCACAAAGCAATTCGTAATGGTGAGATTCTCCGTGGGCCTCGCGTAACCCAGCGCATACGAACTCTTCGGGCAGATGGCATCATCGACCGGCGAATTTACAGTGCAGTTCGATACCCGCACATTGCGGCAGCAGTCGATATCGATTCCGTCACGGTTGGTATCGATCTTCAGATTGTCGACGGTGAAGTTGTCGACTCCAGTGGCCAAGATTCCAAACCACCCTCCCTGCAGAATCGAGAAATCGCGCAAGATAACGTTGTGGCAATTCTTGAGCGCAATGGCTTTATTCCCCACGCCCGGCTTCTTCGTGTCGGGCAAGTCCGAGTCGTCAGAGTGACCGCGACTCAGCCCTTTGCCCCAAATCAAGCCGGGACCGAGAATCGAAAAGTCGTGAATGCCCTCGCCCCAGATCAAGCTGTTGTGCCAATGATTGTGCCCGTAGTCCTGGAAGTCATTCCACGCGGGATTCTGCGCTTCGGCGGCGTCATAGCCTCCGCTGCTCGTACCATCCAGCGGTGTTGAGGCTGCAAGAATGGTCGCGCCTTGATCCAGATGAATTGAGACTTGGCTCTTGAGATGGATCGAGTAACTGGCATAAACGCCCGGCGGAAAATAAACCGTACCTCCGCCAGCCGCAGCAGCCGCATCGATGGCGTGATTGATCGCAGGGCTGTCGATGGTTTCGCCATCTCCCTTCGCACCAAAGCGCTTCACGTTGAGCACGTAATCCTGCGCCGTTGCCTCGCCAGGAGATCTCTGAGCTGCCTGTGCCCCTGCCCTGGGAACTCCCGCCAGAAGCGCGCTTCGCGCTGCTACGTTCAGCAATTGTCTGCGATCGAACAAACCAAATGCCCCCGTGTCTCACGAGAGAGACGCCAAATCGTATTCCTTATAATGTGGTTCAACAGTAGTCTCAATTCCGTCCCCCAAAAACGGGGCCAGGTTATCGCTCTGATTATTCCTCCGCGGTAGTCAAGCGGCAAAGTTCACTCGCTTTAATCCTGGTGCAAATAGATAAAGAACAAGCAATGCCAGAAGGTATGCGGTCGATGCCACGCCAAATAAAATGGCATAGCTATGCGTTAACTCCAACACATGTCCCGCACAAAAGGCAAAGATCGCGCCACCGATTGAGCCCGCCATGCCTCCAATGCCGACCACGGCTCCGACCGCACGATGCGGGAACATGTCGGATGACGTAGTAAACAGATTCGCGGACCAACCCTGATGCGCCCCCGCTGCGACGCTCAGCAAGGTTATGGCAGCCCACTCTGACGTGAGCTTGCCCGCACCGAAAATAGGCACGACCAGGCAAGCGCAGAAGAACATCGCCGCAAGTCGGGCCGAAGTGCGGGATAACCCGATGCGCCGAAAAAGCGCCGGCAACCAGCCGCCGCCGATGCTCCCCAGCGCCGACACGTTGTAAATGACAATCAGTGGCAGGCCGAGGTGCGAAAGGTCCAGGTTAAATTTCGAACTGAAGTAAGAGGGTAGCCAGAAGAGATAAAACCACCAGATCGGATCGGTAAGAAATTTCGCGATTGAAAATCCCCATGTCTGCCGGCAACGCAATAACCGTCGCCAGGGCACGGACGGCCCCATCTCAGCTGCAGCCTCCTGATAAATGTGCCGCAACTCCTTGTTGGTCAGGGTTGGATGCTCGCCGGGCTTTCGGTAATTTCGCAGCCACCACAAAATCCACAGCGCGCTGAAAGCTCCCGTGCTCAGAAAAGCCGCGTGCCAGCCGTAGCGCAAGGTTACCCAGGGCACAAGCAGCGGAGCGAGAACGGCTCCCAAATTCGCGCCCGAGTTGAAAATTCCTGTAGCCAGCGATCGTTCGTCCCGAGGAAACCACTCCGCCACGGTTTTGATGGCGGCGGGAAAATTTCCGGACTCTCCGAGACCAAGAAAAAAACGCGCGCACCCAAACTCCAGCGCCGTGCTTGCCAGAGCGTGCCCCATCGCGGCAAAACTCCACACGGCCATCACCAGCATGTAGCCAATGCGCGTGCCGAGCCGGTCGATCAGCCGTCCGGCAGCCAGCAGACCAAACGCGTAGGCAACCTGAAACGCATTTACGATGTAGCCGTAATTCACTTCGGTCAAGCCGATGCTATGTTCGAGCGTGGGCTTGAGGATCGCGATCACCTGCCGATCCATATAGTTGATGGAGGTAGCGACAAATAACATGGCGCAGACCGTCCAGCGCACGCGCCCAAGCCGAGGACCGGAGGCCGAGGCCAGAGTTGAGCCAGAGGATGAATCGGAAGATGATGTCGAATCTGCATTCGGGGGCGCGTCGTCCTCCGTGCCGCTGCGTAAGCTCATTTTCAGTTCGCCACTCGCAAAGATCTACAACTTGTATGTTTTTTTTACCAACCGGTAAGCCAGATCGTGCGCTACTTCCAAAGCTTCTTCTTCTTCGAGCCGATGTTCGGCTACAAGCTTCGCCAGAAAAGCACAGTCCACGCGCCGCGCCATGTCGTGCCGCGCTGGAATCGAGAGAAACGCACGCGTGTCATCGTTGAATCCAACCGTATTGTAAAAACCGGCTGTCTCGGTCACTTGTTCGCGAAAGCGCATCATGCCTTGGGGACTATCGTAAAACCACCACGGCGGTCCCAGCCGCAGGCAAGGATAGTGTCCGGCGAGCGGCGCCAACTCGCGGCTGTAGGTCGATTCGTCCAGCGTAAAAAGAATGATCGTTAGCCCCGGCTCGTTGCCGAACTGATCGAGCAGCGGCCGTAACGCATCCACATAATTCGTTGGTCTTGGAATATCGGCGCCCACATCACGCCCGTATTTTTCGTAGAGCTTGCGATTGTGATTGCGTGCGCTGCCGGGATGAATCTGCATGACCAAACCATCATCAAGACTCATGCGCGCCATTTCCGTCAGCATCTGCGCGCGGAAGAGTTCTTGTTGCACGTCATCTGCTTTGCCCCCAAGCACCCGGTCATAGAGTTCTGCTCCTTCCGTCGCGGACAGATTTGCGGTTCGAGCGGTAGGGTGCCCATGATCAGTAGCCGTACATCCAAGTTCGTGGAAGCGAGCGCGAGTTGTCCGCAGAGCCTTCAAATACCCGGACCAGGCCGACGTGTCTTCACCAGTGATTTCACCAAGTTTTTCAATGTTCGAGACGAATCCCGCGAACTCTGGATCGACCACTGAATCCGGCCGAAACGTTGGCAGAATTCTCGCCTTCCAGTTCGACTCCCGAATCGCCTTGTGATCAGCCAGTGAATCAAGAGGTGAATCTGTAGTCGCCAACACTTCCAGATTGAAGCGCCCGTAAAGCGCGCGCGGCAGGAACTCCGGGGTACGCAGTTTCTCCGAAATCGTGTCGAAGTACAGATCGGCGGTTTCTTCTGACAGACGCTGCTTTAACCCAAATAATTCCTGGAAGGCAAAATCCAGCCACATGCGCGTGGGCGTTCCGCGAAATAGATAATAATGACTAGCAAAAATATGCCAGACTTTACGTGGATTTTTTAGCTCAGGCCGCCCGATCTCGAGATCCTCCATCGAAATTCCCTGACTGTATAGCATTCGATAGATGTAGTGATCGGGCTGTACGAAAAGTTTAGCTGGATCAGGGAAGGCCTCATTGCTTGCGAACCATGACGCCTGGGTATGCCCGTGCGGGCTGACGAGAGGCAAAGTACGCACTTGCTCATACAGCGTGCGCGCGATTTCTCGTACCGCAGGCTCGACGGGAAAAAGGCGATCTGGATGAATCAGCATGACGCTTCTTCTGTTTCTCTTCCTCTTTACAAGGGCAAAACGCATCGAAAGAGCTGCATCGAACCCCGCCATTGTAAACTGATTGAATTAAGCGAGTGAGAAATGTGACCCACAGCTTAGTAAAATCGAGCAGCTAACGACTCGGGCGGACATGTCACTTTCGGATCGCAATCACATCAAGAAAAGGGTTACCAACCCTATGTTCTTACTGACCCATGCCCCGTCGGTTCATAAGATTGCTGTTACTAGTGTCGCAATCGGAGCATTTGTGCTGCTTCAATCAGCGCTGCAGGCGCAGAGAATAGATTCGCCTACCGCTCCCACGGCCTCCCAAGAACCATCTGCGATCGACCAAATCTGGAAGAAGGCCAATTCTAAGTACGACGGCGTTGGAACCGCGATACTCAACGAGGTCGATCATGCCGTCCATCAAGGGCCATTTCGTCCCGATTGGCAATCGCTCGAGAAATACGAAGTTCCCGAGTGGTATCAAGATGCCAAGTTCGGCGTCTTCATTCACTGGGGAGTGTATTCCGTTCCTGCCTTCGGCAACGAGTGGTACCCAAGGAATATGTATCGTATAGGCAGCGATGAGTACAAACATCACTTGGCAACTTACGGACCTCCCGATAAGTTCGGATACAAAGACTTCATCCCGATGTTCAAGGCTGAGCGCTTCGATCCGGCAGCATGGGCCCGGCTCTTCAAAGACGCTGGCATCAAGTATGTTGTGCCCGTGGCCGAACACCATGATGGCTTTGCCATGTATGACAGCGGTCTGAGCGACTGGACTGCCGCCAAGATGGGTCCGCGGCGCGACATTGTCGGCGATCTCGCCAAGGCGGTGCGCGCCGAGGGTCTGCACTTTGGAGCTTCTTCCCACCGCGCGGAGCACAATTTCTTTCTGGGCGTTGGGCGGACAATCTCTTCCGACATCAACGATCCGCAGTACGCCGCATTCTACGGCCCCGCGCACATCTGGCTGCAAGCAGAGGGCGGCACGCCCGTCTCCAACGATTTCACCTATGTGTCTTCCGCCTGGGCGGACGACTGGCTTGCCCGGGCTTCCGAGATCGTCGAAAAATATCATCCGGACATAATGTATTTCGACTGGTGGATCGGCCAGCCCTTTCTGCGCGCCAATGTCACTCGGTTCGCCGCCTACTATTACAATGCCTCCCTTCAGTACGGCGACCACGTCGGAGTTATCAACTACAAAGATTTCGCCATTCAAGAGCACTCCGCCGTTCTCGATCTCGAACGCGGACAACTCGGCGACATCCGACCCCTGCACTGGCAAACCGATACTTCGATCAGCGAGAAATCGTGGGGCTATATAAAAGACGATACCTTCAAGTCGCCGGAATTCGTAATTCATCAACTCATCGATATCGTGAGCAAGAATGGCAATCTACTGCTGAATATAGGGCCCCGTGCAGACGGCACTATTCCCGACGAAGTGCAGCGGGTGCTTCGCGAGGTGGGCTCATGGCTCACGGTAAATGGCGAGGCTATCTACGGTACTCGCCCCTGGAGAATTTACGGCGAGGGACCTACTCATGTCGCCGCTGGTTCCTTTCACGACACCGATACCGCGACTTACACAGCGGAGGATTTCCGTTTCACTACCAAGGACAGTGCTCTGTTTGCCATTGAGTTGGCGTGGCCATCCGGTGGAGAGGCTTGCATCCATACGCTGGGTAATTCTGTCGGTAGCCAGAAGGTCGCGTCTGTGGTTCTGCTCGGCAACGAGGCCAAGCTACAGTTCCGGCAGCAAGCCGATGCTTTGCACATTTACGTTCCCATACAAGCCCCTGGAAAGTATGCATATTCTTTCCGAATTCGGTTTGAAGGTGAGGCGCGGTAATCATGGTCAAACTCCTGCAATTCCGGCGGCGCGCTCTAGAGATAAGAAGTTCCGAGTTGCAAGGCGCGCGGGCAAATCGTGATTCAAAGATTTCGCAGGAAGGCTGAGAGGATGAATATGAGAATAGCTTTGACTCTGCTGGGCGTTGCGCTATCGACCTGCGCAACGCTTCATGGGCAGACCGGCAACATCGTCCACTACCGCACGACCATCGAGAATGTGAAATATCTCTTCGCCAGCGCAGAGCCGGTGGCGCGCCTGAAATCGGACGACATTCTTGATACTAATACGCTCGACTGTTTCGGCAATGCGCTAAAAAAGCCCGGCGATACCTTGAGTATGTCGAAAGGCGATAATCCCCTGGCCGGTCCATTCTTTGTCGAAGGCGCCGAGCCCGGGGACACGCTTGCCGTCAAAATTCTTGATCTGCAGGTGGATGGTGACACTGGCGTTGGCGCCTTCGCCCCGGGCTTCGGAGCTCTCAACGAGACCACCTACACGCCGATGCTGCATCCGCCGCTACCCGAGCGCGTCTGGTTTTATCACATCGATCACGCCGCCAACACGGCTCTGTTCAAGGCGCTCGATTCCGATTTCTCGGTAAAGATTCCGCTGCATCCATTCTTCGGCTGCATCGGAGTCGCGCCCGCTAACGGAGAAGCCCGCAGTTCCGTGGTTCCGGCGGAGTTCGGCGGTAACATGGATTCCCCCGAGGCCAGCGTGGGCAACACCGTTTATTTCCCGGTAAATGTTAAGGGAGGCCTGTTCTACATCGGCGACGGTCACGCCGCCATGGGTGATGGCGAAATTGCCGGCACAGCGATTGAAGTTCCTCTCAGAGCTCGCGTGCAACTCAGCGTGATTAAAGGCCGCACTATCGCGTGGCCGCAGTTCGAAAACGATGACGCCATCATGACCGTCGGCGCCTATCGCCCGCTGGACGATGCACTCCGCATAGCCTTCACCGAACTCGTGCACTGGATCCACAAAGACTATGGATTGTCAGAGTTGGATGCGTATGAGTTGCTGTCGAAGGTAGCGAAGATTCATCTCAATGAAATGGTCGATCCAAACTACGTGGTCGTAGCCTCGATCGAGAAAAAATATCTGCCCACGAAAAAGAAGTAACCTGAGCCACCCCGGGACTGGCTCAGGCGCGGCGCTTTCCGGCTCGCACTTTCTTAATTCGCGCGCCGGAGTTCGCCTCGCTGCCGGCAATATTTCTAAAAACGCGTGCGAAAATCTTGTTCACATTTTTCAGCTGGCGCGAAAGATCGAAAGCAAATTCAATCTGCTTACGCGGAACCTTGCCGGTGATTTCCTTGTCGGCCAGCACCAACTCGTGAAAGTCCAACCCCTCCTTCCAGGCGCGCATGGCATGCCCCTGCACGATGCGGTAAGCGTCTTCGCGCGAAACCCCGTGCTCCACCAGGTCGAGCAGCAATTGCCCGCTGAAAATCAATCCATGCGTGCTTTCCAGGTTGATCCGCATGCGTTCGGGATATACGAACATCGTCTCCACCAGATTGGAGGTTTTGTTCAGCAGGTAGTCGACCAGCGTGGTCGAATCGGGCAGGATCACGCGCTCCGCCGAAGAATGCGAGATGTCGCGCTCGTGCCACAAGGCAACATTTTCAAATCCCGCTTGTGCATTTCCGCGTACGACCCGCGCCAGTCCGCTGATCTGTTCGGCGGTGACTGGATTACGCTTATGCGGCATGGCGGAGGAACCCTTCTGCTTTTCGCTGAAGAATTCCTCGGCCTCGCGCACTTCGGTACGCTGCAGATGGCGAATCTCAGTAGCAATCTTGTCCAAGGTTGAGGCGATCACCGCCAGCGTCGCCAAATAATTGGCGTGACGGTCCCGCTGAATTACCTGCGACGAAATCGCCGCCGCCTTCAACCCCAGACGGGAGCAAATCTTCTCTTCAAGTTCCGGCGTCAGATGCGCGAAGATGCCGACCGCGCCCGAGAACTTTCCGACGCGCATGTCTTCGGCTGCAGCGGCAAAGCGCGCGATGTTGCGTTGCGTCTCCGAATACCAGTTAGCCAACTTAAAACCGAAGGTGATCGGCTCGGCATGGACGCCGTGCGTGCGCCCCACCATCGGCGTGTCTTTGAATTCCCAGGCGCGGCGCTCGAGCACGTCAGCTAAACGTTGCAGATCTTGCCCGATTAGCGCCGACGCTTGCTTGATCAACAAAGCCTGCGCCGTGTCGACGACATCGTTGGAGGTCAATCCGTAATGAAACCAGCGCGCATGCGGACCCACGATTTCAGCGACGGCGGTCGTAAAGGCGATCACATCGTGGCGGACTTCCGCTTCGATCTCGTGGATGCGCTCGACGCGGAAGTCGGCGCGCTCGCGGATGGCATGGGCAGCCTCTTTGGGCACCATACCGGCTTCGGCTAAAGTTTCGCTGGCCGCGACCTCCACTGCAAGCCAGGTGCGAAAGCGGTTTTCGTCGCTCCAAATGCTGCCCATCTCCGGGCGTGTGTAGCGTGAAATCAAAGTGAAATGGCTCCTGTCGGCAGCGTTGAAACCAGGACAGAGGATTCTAAACGGATGGAGACGAAGAGACCAGCGCCGACGGCAGCAAATCTATCGTCTTACGATATACTGGGGCAGTTAGTACCCAGTACCGCGCGCCGGAAAATCAACCGGTGCCGATCCTGACTTTACTAGGTACTAGGTACTGGGTACTGGGAAGATACAATCAGCCGCATGAAAAAATTGACCTTGTCGGATTACCAGGCGCTGGCGGAGTTCCGCTATCAGATTCGCCGCTTCCTTCATTTCAGCGAGCAGGTGGTCAAGCAAGCAGGGCTGGAACGCGGACAGTATCAACTGATGCTTTCCATCAAGGGCATGCCCGCCGGAGTCCGGCCGCGTATCAGCGAATTGGCGCAGCGCATGCAAATCCGCCACAACAGCGCGGTGGAATTGGTGAATCGCCTAGAGGCCGGAGGCTTCGTTCACCGCACTCGTGCCCAGAATGATCGCCGCGAAGTCCTGCTCGCGCTGACCCCGAAAGGCGAAAAGATTCTCGGAGAACTCGCTCTTCACCACCACGACGAACTGCGCTCGGCCGGACCGGAACTAGTGGCCGCTCTGCGCCGCATCATGCGCGAAGGTACTGAGGTCTCCAGCTCCCATCCTGCCGCACCCTCGAAGAAACAGTTATGAACATCACAAGCCGCGGAAAATCAACGGACCAAAGCCCCGGAAAAACAAAACGAAATTTCCGTCGACTCGCCGCACATCCAGTGCTCCACAAATATACTTCTCTGATTCGCGAAGACCTTGCTCAGGTCTATGCTCGCGATCTGCGCAAGTGGCTCATCATTGCTCCAGTAATTGGACTGATCACTGGCTTGCTAATCACGGGAGTCGTCGTCATCATTCTGGACAAGTTGTGGCCTCCGGTTCTCGGCTACTACCTGCGCCATCACTGGTCGATCGTACCTGGACTCGTTCTGGCCTTCATCGTGACCGGCCTTATCATGCAGTTTCTGACTCCGGATCCAAATGAGCATTCCACCGAAGAAATCATTCGTTCTTACCATGAGCATGAGGGCGAGGTCGATATGCGATCGTTCGTGCCCAAGCTCCTGGCGGCTATCACCACAGTAGGATTTGGCGGCAGCGCGGCTTTGGAAGGTCCCAGCATTTACGGCGGAGCGGCGATTGGGTCGTGGGTCTGGACCAGATTGCGGGCGCTGCACCTTCACCTTCGCATTCGAATCGAGGATCGAGACCGCCGCATCATGCTGATCTGCGGCGCGGCCGCGGGCATGTCCGCCGTTTTTCGCGCTCCGCTTACCGGAATCGTGTTCGCGCTGGAGATGCCGTATCGTGACGATCTGGCGCACGAAGCCCTGGTGCCATCGCTGATCGCATCGGTAGTCTCCTTCGTAACGCTCAGCTCTTTTTTGGGTGCGGCGCCGCTCTTCAACTTTGCCAGCTCCGCCGGATTCACTCGTCGCGATCTCTACTGGAGCGCGCTCCTCGGGTTTCTCATAGGATGGATTGCGATGGTGTTTGTGATCACCTTCCGCAGGGCGCGAACCTTTTTTGTGAAGTGGTCAGCACCGCATTGGCTGAAGCTCGCAATTGGCGGCTTGCTGACAGCCCTCTGCGGACTTCTTTTCTTACATCTCTATCCAGGGAATCTTGTGCCGATTGGGCCGAACTACGAGGCCGTCGGAGAAGTTCTGGGCCAGCCGCACAGCACTTCGCAGCTCTTTGTCTTTAGTGTCCTGAAGCTCGCTGCCACTCTTTTTACTCTGGCTGCGGGTGGAGTAAGCGCGATGTTCGTGCCGTTATTTCTGGTAGGGGGCAGCCTTGGAACCGCTTTCGCGCAATGGATTGTGAGCAGTCCGGTTCCTGAGCTTTACGCGGCGGTGGGCATGGCGTCGTTTCTCTCGGCAGGCTATAAGACGCCGCTGGCCGCCGTTGTATTTGTGGCAGAAGCAACGGGCGGACATGCCTTCATCGTTCCATCTCTCATCGGAGCTGCTGTGGCTTATGCCGTGTCCGGAGATGCTTCTGCCTCCGGCGACCAACGTCTGCACAAAGGCGCAAAGCTGCGGCAGCCATAAGCTCAGCCTGTTATGGTTTTTTCCCCGGCTCCACCAGCAGCGGCCGTAACGCATCCGCAGAAACTCCCAGCGTGCCCCCCGAGAAGCCGTCGATGTAGGCCGAATTCACTCCAATCACTTCCGCGTTGGAGTTGAACACCGGCCCACCGCTACCGCCGTGCGCTGTAGGCGCATCATAGATCAGTTTGGTGCCCACCACATCGCCCAGATGTCCGCACGTGGTCGAAGGGCGAATCAGCGAGAGCGCCGCCAATTCGCTGGCCGCAGTAATATCGTTATGCCGGTAGGCCAAGCGCTGGTAAATTCCGCTAGGCGACTTGGCCACCATGCCTGCAATTCCCATGGGATATCCAATCACGGTCACGAGCTCTCCGGGCGCCGCACTGGATTTCGCCAGAGGCAGCACCGCAAGTCCACGCACCGCATCTTTATCTTCGATCTTCAGCACGGCCAGGTCGTCCGTGGAAGAAACCTTGTCTGGCGTCAGGCTCACAGGCATTGGCGAACCAGGAAAAAACACTACCAGACTTTCGAGGCGAGCCGTGGCTCCCCGCTGAATTAATCCTTCCGCTTCGCTATCGCCATACCATGGTTCGGCTACGTGACGATTGGTCGCGAGAAGTCCTTCGCCCACTAGAAATCCCGTGCCCGAGACGCGCGCGCGAATCGACGCTGGCTGATTGGGGAATCCTACCTGGAACACGCCGTAGATGTAGCCGATGGAATTACGGTAGCGGGCGAGCACAAGCGCCGGCATCGCCTGCTCTCTCTCGAGCTCAGCGACCTGCTGTGTGAGTTGGTGCACCTGTTGGCGCAGCTCGTCAGGTTGCTGCCCGTGGGCCGTGGCGGGGGCATAATAGCGGAACATGGCCACGGCGCCGATCAGCACTGCGGCCGCGAGCAACGCCTGCACAAACTGCTGCCAGCTTTCGCTGACCTCGTTTGGTCCCCGTGAAGCTTCCGGTTCAGACATGAATAGATAACCCTGTCGCCTTGTTTTTGACCAAGGCGTAAGCGCTCTCGCTGAAAGCTGGGGGAAAGGTCATCTTCCCGCGTCCGGCAAGGCTTTTCCACGGTACGGAAGATGATGTCCAGAGGTATCGAAAGTGCAGGGAGAATGGCGGTTCGGTCTAGGCGGCCTAATGTGGGTGGGTGCCGCGGTTGCAAATTTCGGTGAAGCAGCGCTTCCCGCGCTGCGATTAGGAAGGCTTAATAAAAGGCCTTTAGCCCTGGGCTTGCCCGGCGAGACTAAGGCTTTCCCACTCCCAAACGTTTGGCCATCTCCTCATAGAGAAATCCTTTACCCGGCACATAGGGCTGCACCCACTCGCCATCGATTACAAATTGAGGGATCGCGCGTTTGCCGGTGCGCTTGACGATCTCCTCGGCCGCGCCGGGAGTCTCGATATCGACCTCTTTGTAGGGAATATTGTACTTAGCCAGAAAGCGCTTAGCCTCACGGCAATCGGGACACCAAGCGGAAGAGTAAACAGTGAGTTCCATGATGTAAGACAAGTCTTTTCTATATTACAGGATGAATCTCACCCACCACTTGATTTCGGCGTCACACCCGCTGCAGTTGAGCTACAGTTCGCTCGTTGACAAGGTTGCCGGTATTGAGGGTAGAAGCCGGTTCGAAGAGGACAACCCAACATTCTTGGTCTGCGACCGGACGATGCTCGACGCCGCGGGGCACAACGATAAACTCGCCCTCTTCGATCCACTCGATGCGCTCGCGGAATTCCATGCGGAAGCGGCCCTTCACTACAAGAAACATCTCATCTTCGTTGTCGTGATGATGGAAGACGAACTCGCCGATAAACTTCACGAACTTGACCATCTGGCCGTTGAGTTCGGCACTCACGTGAGGTTTCCAGAATTCGTCGATCTTGGCGAACTTCTCGGCAATGTTGACCTTGTGCATGGGTACTCCCTGAACGAGTGAGCCGCGTATTCAGATTCTTGCAGACCAGAATTGGTCGCAAAAGAACTCGTTGCCCTCTGTGAGGACTTCCTCCAGCCATGTCTTTTTTGGCCCCCGTGTGCGGCAAACCACAAAATTGACAACCCGCAGATGAATATATACCATGATATATACTATGTCGAAGACCGCTAAACTTTTCCTCAACGGGCGAAGCCAAGCCGTTCGTTTGCCTGCGGAGTTCCGTTTCGAGGGATCGGAGGTCGATGTGCGCCGCGATCCGGCGTCAGGCGATGTCATTCTCTCCCGCCGTCCGGAATCCTGGAAGGATTTCTTCGATCTGATGAAGACCATCGAGGTCCCGGAAGACTTCCTCGCAGACCGCAAAGACGCCGCGCCTCAGAAGCGCCGGTTATTCTAAGTGCCCGTCCGTTTTCTCCTCGACACCAACATCGCGAGCTACGTCATCAAAGGAAACTTTCCCCAGGTCCGGGAGCGGCTTGTAAGCGTCCCCGTCAGCGAGGTTGGAATCTCCGTGGTCACGGAAGCAGAACTACGGTTCGGTGTCGCCGGGCTGCCGCAGGCGGCAAAGCTCGGAATCGCGGTCGAGGAATTTCTGCTGCGCGTCGAGGTACTGGCTTGGGACTCAGCGGCGGCGCGGAGCTATGCACGTCTTCGGGCCGTGCTCGAAGAGCAAGGCGAACCGATGGGCAACCTCGACCTCATGATCGCCGCTCAAGCTCTGGCAGCGGAGACCATCTTGGTCACCAATGATCGCGTCTTCCGGAGGGTGAAGGGGCTGAGAATCGAGGATTGGAGCAAGCCGTAGCAATTAGCCGCTACCGCCCTCTGCGTGTACAAGAAATCCCTGGCCCCGCCGGTAAAGTACGGGGCCTCGGGATCACGATACCCACCAAGAGGAAGCCTAATTCAGCGCTCGACTGCTCCTCAAGTGCCAGCGTCAAAGGTCAGGGCCGCTAGAAGCCTGCCGTCGCCGTCAGCGTAGTGATGTGGCCGCCGTGCAGGGTCATTCGCAGGCCGTGCTGGGCATTCACATGCGTAGTTGTCGTCCAGTCGACATCGTCCATCAAGACCACTCCGCCCCCGCCATTCGCCAGAGTGTAAGTGAGGCGGCCGTCTTGATATTGGTAGTCTCCCACCGCCAAGAGCATGCCCGTCTTAAGGACGAATACTGGCCCACTAGCACCCGGAAGCGCGTTCTTGGTGACATCGGACGAAGTGAAGCTGGCGTACGATGCCCGCGGAATGTCGACAGACGCCGAAACCTCGGCTCGCGCCGTCACCACGCTGCCTTGGATCGAGAGCCTTGGCGTATTCTCGGATTCTTCGAACGACTGGTTCTGAGGCCTGGCCAGAGAACGCCGTCCCGGGATAACGGCCGAGGCCACCTGCGGCAATTCGACGTCATCCATCAGACGCAAGCTGAGCACGGTCTCACCCTTCAGCGCCGGACGAGGACCCCGCGCCGGAAGCATGATCACCTTCCAGGGCCAGAGCGGCGGTAGCATCCATTCGACGACGTCTCGCTTTGCGTGTCCGGTACCGTCGATTTTGCCCTGCTTATCCACTTTGTAATTACGGGTTGCGATTACCTTGGCTTCGAGCGGCAAGTCGCCGCCGGGCAATCCGATGCGATCAAATTGCAGTTTGAGGTAACCCTTGCCGACGAAATGCCCGGGATCTTTGGCAGCTTCCAGATGCCCTACCAGATAGCTCCCACGTGGAAACGCCTGCTCGCCGAACTCGGAAACCCCGCGCAGGTGGCAGAGAACGGGATCTCCAATCTCCGCCGTTGCCGAGGAGAAGTTGGGTTCATTGAGGGTGCATTGCAAGAGAGTGCCGGCAGGCAGAACGACCACCCGCGCGCTGGCTCCGGCAGACAAAGCTAAGAGGGTTAGGGCAAGACTTGCGTGTACCAAACTGCGCTTCATACATCCTCCTCGGTTCGCACGCCCTATCGATTAGCGGATTGTAACCCTGAACCCGCAGAAGTGTTGCGCAAATAATCACAGTTTTTTCCGAAGATCAACCAGGGAGATAGGAAAATCCCCGACCACGTAGCCCCGGACGCATTCGTCCGGGGTGTCGGCGTCGACGCATTGGGCTTCTGCGACGCGCTCGCCACGCGATTCCTGAAGTGGGAATGTTTGCACAGGCCTTCCACATTCCTCTGGTGTGTCGCATACGAGGGTGTCAGAATCCTGGGGTGCAATCCTACCGACGCCATCTTCCTCATTTGCAGCGGGACTATAAACCGCATTTCATCACATTCGTCACGAAGCTCCGGTGGAAGCTGCCGTCCTTGGCTCGCGATATCACCCTTTCGTCCTGCTGCCGAGACCATCGCGGCAAATACGAACTGTATGTCGCGGTCGTAATGCCAGACCATGTGCATTTGATCCTCACGCCACTTGTCGACGAGAAGCGGCGCGAGACTTTTTCTCTGATCGACATCATGAGAAGCATCAAAGGAGCATCTGCTCGCTCAATCAATCAGCGCCTGGCGCGGCACGGGCCGGTCTGGCAGGAGGAATCATTCGACCATGTGCTGCGATCGTCGGAGGGACTGGATTCGAAGGTGAATTATATTCTGCACAATCCGGTGCGCCGAGGCTTAGCCAGCAATTGGCGCGAGTATCGCTGGGCCTGGCAAAGATCTGGCCTGCCAGCAGCGGCAATGCGGATGTCGCCGTCGAAAAATACGAATCCGCCGCAAAACACGTAGCCCCGGACGCATTCGTCCGGGGTGTCAGCGTAGGCGCAGTGGGCTCTTGCGAGCGCTACTTGCGGAGAAGAAAAACCGCCTGCGTCGCAATGGGCGCAGTTGACTTCTGCGCTCGCTTCGCTCGCGGGGCGGACGAATGCGTCCGCCCCTACGCGATTGCGGGTCGGCAACGAAAAGAAAGCCGCCAGCTTCTTAAGCTGGCGGCCGATAGTCTGGACCTAAAAGCTAGCTGTTCTCGTACAGCAGCACGCCCTCAGTCTTCTCGGCGTCTACCGGACGGTAGAAGAGTTTGTTGTCTTCGAGGAAGACCTCAATAAATGCCGGACGCGTCGTGATCGTGCCCTGAATCAGCGCCTCCGAGAGCGGGTCTTCAATATACTTCTGCAGAGCCCGCCGCAGCGGTCGCGCACCATAGGTGCGGTCGGTGAGCGTCTGGTTCAGGATCCACTTCTTAGCTTCGTCGGCGACAGAGACTGTGATCGCCTTCTGCGCCAGATTGGTATTCAGCTGGTTGATCATTAACTCCAGAATCTGGATCAGATCCGCCTCGCTCAAAGCCAGGAACAGGATGATCTCGTCCAACCGGTTCAGGAATTCCGGGTTGAAGGTGCGCTTTACTTCGCCCTTCACCAGTTCCTCAACCTTGTTTGAAACCATTTCGTCCTTGGTCGATTGGAAGCCGAAGCCTTCGCGCTTCTGCAAGTGCCGAGCGCCGATGTTCGAGGTCATGATCAAGATGGTGTTCTTGAAGTCGACCGTGTTGCCCAGACCGTCGGTAAGCTGGCCGTCTTCAAAAACCTGCAACAGGATGTTGAACACATCCGGATGCGCCTTCTCGATTTCATCCAGCAGCACCACGGAATACGGCGCGCGCTTCACGCGCTCGGTAAGTTGACCACCCTCTTCGTAGCCCACATAACCCGGAGGCGAACCAATCAGCTTCGAGACCGAATGCTTCTCCATGAACTCCGACATATCGAAGCGCACCAGAGCCTTCTCGGTTCCGAACATAAACTGCGCCAGCGTGCGCGCGACTTCGGTCTTGCCGACGCCGGTTGGGCCAAGGAACAGGAACGAACCGATCGGCCGGTTCGGGCTCTTCAATCCAGCGCGAGAGCGCCGGATCGCCCGGGCCAGCGCGCTGATCGATTTATCCTGAGAAATGATGCGCTTATGCAGCTCTTCTTCGATGCGAAGAAGTTTTTGCGTTTCTTCTTCTTTGATCGAAGTGATGGGAACGCCGGTCCAGCGCGAAACCACGTCCTCGATGTCTTCGCGGCCAACGACGCCGGTAGAAGATTCGTCGAGATGATATTTCTCGCGCAGAGCGCGCAGATTTTCGCGCTCTTTACGCTCTTCGTCGGAGTAGAAACGCGCCTTCTCAAACTCATGATTCGCGATCGCATTTTCCATGCGGTGCACGATGAATTTGATCCGCTTCTGAACCTCGGTAATTTCCTCGGGCTGCGAAGTCTGGCGCAGCTTTACGCGCGCCCCAGCTTCGTCGACCAGGTCGATCGCCTTGTCCGGCAAAAATCGGTCGGGAATATAGCGATTCGAATGCGACACCGCGAAGTTGATAGCGTCGTCGGTGTAAGTTACCGCGTGGAATTTCTCGTACCGGTCCTTGATGCCGAATAGAATCTTTATCGCGTCAGCCTCATTCGGAGGCGGAACTTTCACCGCCTGGAAGCGCCGCTCCAGCGAACGGTCTTTCTCAATCGACTTCCGGTATTCGCCAGGAGTGGTTGCTCCGATGCACTGAATCTCGCCGCGTGACAATGCCGGTTTCAAGATATTTGCTGCGTCGAGCGAACCTTCCGCTGAACCCGCGCCGACAAGAGTATGCAATTCATCAATGAAGATCACGGAGTTTTGCGACTCCATCAACTCCTTCATGATGGTCTTCAGCCGCTCTTCGAACTGTCCGCGATATTTCGTTCCGGCGACGATCAAAGAAAGATCAAGCGCCAGGATTCTCTTGTCGGCTAAAAATGATGGAACCTCACCATCGGCAATGCGCTGCGCCAAGCCTTCCACGATAGCCGTTTTCCCCACGCCCGGCTCACCGATCAAAACTGGATTGTTCTTGGTGCGCCGGCAAAGAATCTGAATCACGCGTTCAAGTTCGCCGTCTCGTCCAACCAGTGGGTCAAGCTGGCTATCCATCGCAGCTTGGGTAAGGTCGCGCGAGAACTCGCTTAGCAGCGAAGATTCGCGCTGCCGCTGGGGCTGCGCTTTTTCCTGGCTGGTCCGCGCCAACTCTTCGCGAATCGCTGAGAGCCGCAATCCCCGCTCATGCAGAATTTCCGCCGCGAAGCACTTCTCTTCCCTCAGTAAACCCAAAAGCAAATGTTCCGTTCCGATGTGCCGGTGCGAAAGGCGCTCCGCCTCTTCGGCGGCATAAGCCAGTACTCGCTTGCACTCATTGCTTAACGGAAGATCCACCGAGGTAGAAACTTTTTCGCGGATGGTGGTGTGCCCCTCGATCTGCTTGCGAATCGATTCCACCGAGGCGTGCGAACGCAGAAATCGATTGGTCAGGGCTTTGTCTTCGCGCAGCAGTCCCAGCAGCAGGTGCTCCGTCTCTATATAAGGAGACCCGAACTGGCTGGCTTCGTAGCGCGCAAAAAATATGACGCGCCTGGCTTTCTCCGTATAACGTTCAAACATATTGCCCTTCCCCCTGAACCCTTCCGGCCGAGAAGGCGCTAGTCCCGCCCGACCCCTACCGAAACCCCGACCCCGTCATGTTTCCGCCTTGCATCTGGTTTCCCGTCACTACCTTATTATGCAATCAAACGGCCACCAAACCCAAGCACCGAAACGCCGCGCTAATGTTACCGAAGGAACCTCTGTCGCTTTCCTGCGGCTACCGATAGTCCAAAATTCTTGCACTTTGTCTTACTTATCTTGCTCTTCCACCTGATCTTGTTCTTCCGCCACTGCCGCTAGGCTTGCAACGACTCCGGTCTAATCTCTTCCACCCGCCCACGTCGCAGCCGCAATACGCGGTGACAGCGCCGTGCAAACGCCAGGTTGTGCGTGGCAATTAAGGAGGTGAGCTGGTGCTCGCGATGTAATCTCGCGATCAATTCGAAGACCGCTTCTGCCGTCTGTCCATCGAGATCCCCGGTCGGCTCATCCGCCAATAATAGTCTCGGCCCTGTGATGAGCGCCCGTGCCAGCGCCACTCGCTGTTGCTCCCCGCCGGAAAGCTCTCCCGACCGGTGATGCGCCCGGGCTTCGAGCCCAACCTCGCGCAGCCAGCGTAAAGCTTCCGGCTCGGCTTTCGCCCAGGTTTGCCCTCGCAACAGCAGCGGCATGGCGACATTCTCGGCCGCAGTAAACTCCGGCAGCAGATAGTGAAATTGCCAGACGAATCCCGCCTCGCGATTGCGAAACTCCGCCGCTTCGTCCGCCGACAAAGTATTCAGTTGCAATTGCGCGCAGTATACGTCACCCGCCGAAGCCCGATCAAGAGCGCTGACTATGTGCAACAAGGTACTCTTGCCCGCTCCCGACTCGCCGACGATGGCTAGCATTTCGCCGTGCTTTACCTCAAACGATAGATTTTCAAAGAGCACCAGGTCCGATTCGCCGGATCGAAAAACCTTCTTCAAACCCTCAACCCGCAGCAACGTGTCTTCTCTTGCCACCCTATTCCCTTAGATGCACCCCACCCCTGCTTAGGTACATCATGCCCGGTCTGTAAGCAATTTGCGGCCGGACCGTAGAAGGCTCATATTCTCACATCAGCGGCCAGTTCACATGGCACGTTCGAACCATATCGGGAAAAAACACTTCTACCTGCTAGCCCAGCGGTCGTTTGCTGTGCCTCTCAGCGAGGGACTAATAACTGTTTGGATGCACCTTAGAAAAATGTATTAGGAACTCCGCCTTGGGCGCTGTGACAGGCGTCACCCCTAAAAGGATTAAACCGCGACCGCAGCTTCACCATTCGCGAGTTTCGATAACGAATCCCCATAAGGCGCTCGCGCCACGCCGCGCTCCGTGATAATGGCCGTCACATACTTCGCCGGGGTCACATCGAACGCCGGATTTTCGATCGACACACCTTCCGGCACGATTTGCCGGCCCGCGAAGTGGGTAATTTCCCTTGGATTGCGCTGCTCAATCGGAATCCCGCTGCCGTCGGCACACGCGAAATCGATGGTAGAAAGCGGCGCGGCGACATAGAACGGAATGCCGTGCTCCTTGGCCAGAATTGCAACCGTGTAAGTACCGATCTTGTTGGCGACATCGCCGTTGGCCGCAATGCGATCGGCGCCCACCACGATCGCTCCGATCTTGCCTTGCTTCATCATGGCCCCTGCCATATTGTCGGAGATCACCGTCGTCGGAATCCCGTCTTTCATCAACTCCCACGCCGTAAGCCGCGAGCCTTGCAGGAACGGCCGCGTCTCATCGGCAAACACGTGAATCTTTTTGCCCTGCTCCACAGCGGCGCGAATTACTCCCAGCGCAGTTCCATATCCAGCCGTGGCCAAGGCCCCGGCATTGCAGTGCGTCAGCACACCGCCAGCGCTCGGCATAAGCGTGGCTCCGTGGCGTCCCATAGCCTGATTCGCTGCGATGTCTTCCGCGTGCATGCGCCGAGATTCTTCGATGAGCTCCTGCTTGATTTGCGCAATGGGCCGAATGCGGATGCGCTCGAACTTCTCCTGCATGCGCTGGATGGCCCAGAACAAATTGACCGCAGTCGGCCGAGTCTTGCCCATCAAATCGCAGATCTCGTCAAGTTCGCGCTTAAGTTCTCCCGCGCTCTCGGCCTTGGAGTGCTTCGCTCCAAGCGCAATTCCCATAGCGGCAGCTACGCCAATCGCAGGCGCACCGCGCACCACCATATTGCGGATTACGTCCGCAACCTGCTGGTAAGTCGTGCAGGTTATATATGTCTCTTCCGCGGGCAGCTTCGTCTGGTCGATAAAGCGTACCCCGGCTTCAGTCCATTCCAAAGTCTGAATCATAGGTCCGTCGTTGGTCGTTAGTCGATGGTCTTTGAGCGCTTCATCACATCTTATGCGCGGCGCAGAGGCTGCGAGGATTGTTTGTTACTGCCGGCCTTCCACAAACTTCGCATGCCGCAGAAACCGCAAAGATGCTGGGCGTCGGTCTCGTCATTCTGCAAAATATGTTCTGCCCGAACTTCGCTCGCGGTAAAAATCGAAATAAATGCCGCCGGAGCCGCCGCCTTCTCTACATTCACCCGGCCTTTTGCCTCTTCCCGCTCCACCAAACACATCACGCCGGCAACTTCGAATCCAAATTCGCGGGCCGCCTCAATCGCCTGCACCGTGGAGGACCCGGTCGTACACACATCGTCGACGATCACAACCCGCGCACCTTTACCCTGAAATCCTTCGATCCGGCGCCCGGTGCCGTGCTGCTTTTCCGCCTTGCGCACCAGAAAGCCGTCCAGTTGACCGCTAACCACTGCGACCGCCACCACAATCGGGTCGGCCCCCATGGTGAGCCCGCCGATGGCCTTCGCTTGCCACTCCTGTTTACGAATCTCATCCCAAAAGACTTCGCCCGTCAACCGCGCCCCGTTTGCGTCCAAAGTCGTGGTTCGGCAGTCGATGTAGTAATCACTCTTGCCCCCGGAAGACAGCTTGAACTCGCCCAGCCGGAAAGACTTGGAGGCGAGCAGACGCAACAAATCCTGACGCGAGGACTTCATGAAATCCTACGATAACACGGCAATCCAGCCCCCGCGCCCCGCCACCGCGCGGGTAAATGGTGGAGTTTGCAGAAGTCGGCTCGCCCATTCAAGCGAAGTCATCCCGAAGTCCTGCGTTGTCACCAGCGGGACAAGGGATCTCCCCCGAGCGAATCCCAAAGGATCGAGAGACTTCACACTCGCGAGCTCGGGCCCCGCTCACTGAGCGTAATCGCGATATTTCGTCAATCGAGATGGCTCCGGATAGCTTTCGGTTTGCCGACCAACCATTCGGAATCACCCTGCATCCGCTCAGAACTCCACACGCGCCTGGAAGGCGATCATGCGTGGACTACTGTCGCCACCCAGCCCGACCCCCAGCAAGCCGGTCGGCGGAGAGGTCGTGGAGGTGAGCGCACCGAATCCGCGCTGCGTGGAAGGATTTCCAGGAATGCCGGCCTGAACCATGTTTGGCAGGGCAAAATTCGGATGGTTGAAAACATTAAAGAACTGGCCCTCAAACCGCAGCTTCACATGCTCGCTTAAGGGAAACGATTTTGTCAGGTAGAAGTCACTCCAAAGAAAATGAGGACCGCGCAAGGCGTTACGGCCGAGATTTCCAAATTGGCAATTCTGCGCGCTGTCGCCCCCAGAACACTGTCCTGTGCTCGGATCGACCGCCGATACAAATGCGTCCGGATTGAGCCACTGAATCGTTCCCGACTGAGTAACGCCCGGAATCCGATGATGCTGGTACAGCGGAACGCCCGGAACGGCGCTGGCAAACTGTGGTCCGCTGCCCTGCACGATTCCGTTTCCATTTGCTGAATAAGGCGTGCTCAGCACCGAGAACGGAACTCCGCTGTGCCAAAACGCAGTTCCAGAAATCTGCCAGCCGTTGAGCGCGTAACCCAGGGAATGACTGCGCACTTTTAGCGGCAGCTGATAAACATATTGCGCGTTGAGATTGTGTCGGATGTCATAGTCGCAAGGACCATAGTCGCGGGCCAGATCTCCCGGCAGAGGCGAAAGAATCCCGCCCGCGGAAAACGAAAGGAATCCCCCGTTCGACACCGTATCCGTGCAACGGCTCCAAGTGTAGTTGACCTGTCCTTGTAAGCCATGGCCGAGTCGTTTCATCGCGGTCAGTTGAAGACCGTTGTAGTGGCTGTTCGCGCCGGTGGAGAACTGCGTCACCGCGCCGAATCGCGGATCAGTCGGCTGCAGGTACGGAAACGGCGCAAAACAGCCCCGACACACGGTTTGGTAGCCGTTGACTTGGCTTGAGTACGGTTGATTCACAGCTCGCGTGCCAACGTACTGCGCGTGCACACTAGCCGTCGTTCCGAATTGATGTTCCATGCCCAGGCTCCATTCCATGAAGTAGGGCGCGTGGAGTTCGCCTTCCGGGACGGCCGTGATCGCGACCGGTGGAAGACAACTTGCGGGAACTGACCGTGGAGATGCGCACGAAAGCTGTCCCTTGGGAAATCCAGAGGTAAAAATCTGATTTGCTGCAATGGTCGCGTCGACTGCACTGTTGGCCGCCCCAGGCGCGATGGCTGTGCCGCCCACGCTGCCAAGCACTCCTCCCTGAAACGTCTTGTCGTAGGGAGGGTTCGTGCCTATCAGGTCGGCCACCGCGCCCGGCAA
The DNA here is from genome assembly GCA_963789875.1 of uncultured Acidobacteriaceae bacterium. Taxonomy (GTDB): domain Bacteria; phylum Acidobacteriota; class Terriglobia; order Terriglobales; family Acidobacteriaceae; genus Sulfotelmatobacter. Next base: position 472,625 of record CAWBMI010000007.1, read on the forward strand.
GATGTCGCTGAAAATTCCAAAGCCTGTCCGAAGCACGGATTTTGGCTCGAACTGCCACGCAATCGCGGTTCTCGGTTGCAGAATGGCCACCGGTGTAGACGAAAACAGATTGCCGAGATGAGTCTGGATGGCCTCGTTCAGCGGTTGATTGACATCATGCGAGATCGAACTGAAGGAGCCGCGAAGGCGGGCGACCTGATCATGAGGATTCAGCGGATTCGAGTTGAAGGTGTCGCGTAGACCGAACGTCCAAGTCAGGGTGCGAGTCACTTTCCAGGTGTCTTGCGCGTAGACATCGAGATTGAGAAAGTTGAAGGGTTCATTGGTGTTTGAAGGGAACGCTTCCGACGCGGTATTCGCTACTCCGTTTATGAATTGTTGCAAATTCGCGTAGGTCACCGTGGGAACCGTGCCTTCCCGGAAGTCGTAGTCGTTCAGCCGGAAGATACGAGTATTGGTTCCGAACCGCAGCTCATGAGCGCCACGGCTCCAGGCGAGGTTGTCGTTGATGAAAAACCGGGATGCACGCCGCCCTTGAATCCAGGTGTTGTCGAGGCCTCCGATGGGCGTAAAGGGGTTGGCTCCGGTGCCCTGCAACACAATCGGAAACGCCGAAAGTGTCCGCTGCAGGTTGTTTGGCCCGAACAGGCTTTCATACCAGGAAAGTGCGGGATTGAAATAGTTCACCAGGTTCTGCGAGAAGACGTGCGTGTGTCCGGCCGCGAAAGAATAGAGAGGCTGGGGGGAAAAGGCATCGAACAGCGGGTTTATAGGGTCTGTCCATGCGGCTTGCAGACCGGTGTCCGACTGAAAGCGAAACCACGCGGTGTCTCTCGGGTTGATGTTGTAGTCGATGCGGACGGTCTGCACCTGTTCGTGATCGTCGCTGGAGTGCGATACACTCTGCCGGGTGGCACAACCATCCCCGGCGGCGCCAAGCGGGCAGCCAAGTATCGCGGTCGGTGTGCCGGTAGTGTTTCCATACAGCGAAAACATCTGCTGATAGAAGGGGACCGACGCAGACGGAAGCTGCTGCAATACGAATTGTTGGAATGCCGGGCTGGGAACAAGCGTGGGTGTGACGATGGGCAGTGCGATCCGTACCCATTCGCTGTCGAAGAAGAAGAAAAGCTTGTCGTGCGCAATCGGCCCCCCGAGACTTCCGCCAAAATGATTGACGGTCGATCTGGGCTTGTGGTTCCCCGGAGTTGCATTGGTGAAGTAGTCCGCTGCGCTCAGTAGCGATCCATTCCACAGCTCATAGAGGTTCCCGTGAAACTGATTGGTCCCGGACTTGGTGACGTAGTCGACTTGCGATGCCCCATACCGTCCTTGGTCCACGGAATAGGAGAGTGTGTTGACGGTCACTTCCGAAATCGAATTCAATCCCAATACGAGGTTGGTTGAGAGACCGCTATTGAGATTGGTGAGCGGGTCGTTCGTCTCCAACCCATCCACAATGTAGCCGTTGGAGAGAGCGGGGAGGCCATTGAACTCCACGTTGCCGTACCCGTTGCTGCCGCCGACAAAATCGTTACTGCTCCCCGCCGTATTGATCAGGGCGCCAGGCGCGAATTGCAGAGGGTAGGTAAGGTCGCCTCCAGGATTCGGCAAGTCCTCCAGTGCCGGCGCATTTAGGGTTGTGGAAGTGTTGGCGTTTTCCGGATTGATGATTGGGGCTTCGCTGCTTACCTCAACCGCCTCAGTGGACCGCGCCACCTTGAGCGTGAAATCTACGCTTTGTCTCTGGCCCAGGCCCGAAATGACGTTGTTATTGTGCCCCGGTTCGAAGCCTTGTGCTTCCGCCAAAACCGAATAGGTGCCCGGCTTTAACTGTGGAAAGTCGAATCGTCCCGCGTCATCGGTCCGGGCACTGCGCACCAGGCCGCTCTCGGGACTGGTGATCGTCACAGTGGCCCCCGGCACAACCGCGCCGGTTGTGTCTCGCACTTGGCCAACGATGGCACTGGTGGTTTCCCCTTGTGCCAGGGCTTTCGCCGGAAGAAGGCACACCAGGGTCAACACAAAAAGAGGAACGTGAAACGCCCGCGCCATGAATGCCCCCACTCATTTGCCCCAAGAACCGGCAATGTCCTTCTGCTTGATCTATTAACCAGCGATTATTCTATTTAGTTAACCACAGTTAATACAGACAGGCAAGGACGAAGAGAAGGCTGACAACCCCGATCATTGCGCCCGAGTGGCGAGCAAACCGGAAGTAGTCATTGTCAACTGACGCTATCAGGCCATAGCGCTCACGATCCGGACTGCTCGGTTTGAGACCCTGTGCCGCGGACGCCCCACTCGAAAGTTTTCCACCGACCTGATGTGACATTCAACCTTGTCCCCGCCACCACAATCGCGCGATCATGGTCGAAGCAGGCGTGGTGCGGCGAGCCTGAGCGGCCCGCCCGCAACGCCTGCGTTCTCTAGATTTTGACCTCTAAGTTCTTTGAAAAAGGTATTTTGCGGGGGAATTCCGCGCTAACCCCATGATTCTAGATATTTAGGGGGGTGGGGAGTACCCGCAAACTGGTACGGACCGGGCGCATCCCTGACAAAACAGACCGGGCGGATTCCTGACACTGTAATCGATTTGCGAAGGCGTGTAAAAGAACGGCATGCCTTGGAAAGCGGGCAGTGTGATGGAGAGAAGGTACGGTTGTCTTGGAGTATGAACAGGATGAGCGGACGACCACGGAGATGTGTGAGGTTTACTGGAGCGCTGGGGATGCAGACTCCGGCGCTGCTGTATGAACCGTCGCCGCGCCCCTACCCGGCGCGGGTGCCGGAGCCGGAGTATCCAGCGACGATGCTGGTGCGCAGCGTGCATCATCAGGGCCAGATCCGCTGGAAGAAGCACGAGGTGTTTCTCAGTGAGGTGTTGCAGGGCGAGCGCGTTGGCCTGCCACCGCTCGATGAGCGCTGCTTCACGATTTACTTCGCGCAGTTTGCCATCGCCCGCTTCGACAGTTACAAACTTCGGATTGTGCCGTTGCCCAAGGAGGAAAGTTTCGATATCGCTGAAGCAAAAGGAGAAGCATTTATTTGAAGCCCTCATACGACCCTTGGCCGAAATTCAGGAAGAGCTTTTCTCTAACGATCTCCGGCCCGACTATCTCTTTTCCAGATACCTTCCGACCAGCCCGGCGCAGGCTTCGACGAAGGCCTTCTCCGGTTCGGTAAACGCGCTTGTAAAATAACTTTCGATATCGAGTTCCCCCGCGAGCGTATTCTTTACAAAGATGGGAACAACGATTTCGCTCTTTACCAGGGGCGATCCCGCCAGATAACGCGGGTCTTTGGAGACGTCATCCACCACTACAGTCTGTCCAGTGGTCGCAGCGGCGCCGCAGAGTCCAGTGTTAAGCGGGATGCGGGAATTGGGTGTGAAGCTGCCCACGAAAGACCCGACCACGAGAATGTCCGGCGCGGCTGGATCGACCAGATAAAACCCGACCCAATTGTAGCGCGTCATCTTCTCGTGGAGATGCTGCGAGATGTGCTCCATCAGCGACTTTGCGTCACGAGCGGTAAGAGCAAAGTCCTGCAACTCTCGCAGCAGTTCTGCGTGGACCGAAGCAGTCTGAGAGTCTTCCCTGTTTTGCAGTCTCGTATTCAACGGTTGGCCTCCGTTGCAAAACAGTGTACCCGACAATATGTACTGTCGGCTTCAGGCGGGCTTACTCTCTTGGGGCAACCACAAAGAAAAAATGCGAGATTGCCAAGGCTCGCCCTAACACATGCAGATTTGTGACGCGTTCAGTCCGCGAGAACCAGCTTTCTTCTATGGGTGTTCGGCCTGCTTCCTCTTCTTCGAATTTTGATTCTGTGTGCGTGTTAGGCCAATGTCGAATCCCTAGAGAGCCGGATCTCCTTGGATTTCGGCACCGCGCCCTCGATCTTAGTCCGCGGCGCATGCTCGCCCCGCCGGATGAGCACGATCGCTCCGAGAATTGCCACTGAAGCCAGCACAAGGCGCATCGAAAGCGGCTCGCGTGCCAGCAGCCATCCCAGAAGCACCGCCACCACAGGATTGGCATATGTGTGCGTCGCCACTAGCGCCGGCGCCACCCGCTGCAGCAGCCAGGTATAGGAAGTAAAGGCAATCACCGATCCAAAGGTGATGAGATAACCCAGCCCAAACACAGATCCCAACGAGATGCTGGCCCACTGAGTCTGCTGGAACTCACCGGAGACTCCGGCTGCGATGAGCAGCATGGCCGCGCCGCAGAGCGTGGGTAGCGCTGTCCGCCCCAGCGCATCCGAAGGCAACTTCAGCCGGGGCGAGATCACCACTCCGATGGACCACGATAACGATCCCGCAAGCACGGCCAGCAAGCCCACCAAGCTCGACCCTTTCACGGTGAGTTCCGCACCCGTAAGCATAGCCACGCCCACGACCCCCAAGGCTAGGCCCGCAGCACTCAGAGGGCTGATCTTCTGCTGGCCCATCATCCATCCAAGCACCAGAATGAACATGGGCTCGGTTGCAATCAGTAGCGCTGCCAGGCCCGATCCTACATACTGCTCAGCCCAGTGCAGCGATCCATGCCCGATCAAAAAGAAGAATGCTCCTAAGACTGATCCTGCAAGCCACTGCTGCCGCGTCGGACGAAAGCCGCGCAGCCATGCCCAAGCCAGCATGATCGCGCCAGCGGTCGCGTGCCTGACCCCGGCCGCCACCAGCGGCGGAATTGTCTCCACTGCGTAACGAATCGCGAGGTAAGTCGACCCCCAGATGACATAGATCGCCACAAACGCGAGTCCCAATTTGATGGCGTAGCTGCGCTGGTGGGATGGCACGAGTTTGCGGGGGTCGGGAGTGATCACGGGCCTGCCTCCAATATTAGTTAACTTACCGCTGCGAATCATCGCCATAATCTGGCCGCGGTGGCGGGTTTGCATCGCGTTGGCCTCTTCTCAAATTTCTTAACCGCTAAACAATATTTAGACGGTTATGCAAAGGATCATAAACAAGCCTGCATAACTTGTCAATGCAGTTTTGGTGGTTATACAATGGGACACAGGATTTTATAGCGGTTTCAACGCATGGCAGAATCTAAACTCGAGAACTGTCCACCCTTCGATTTGATCGGGGGAAGTGTTTGTCTCGACTTCATCAACACACTGGACAATCGACCCACCGCTGAACCCAAAGAGTTGATCCGATCTTTCACGGACCTCGCGCGTTTCGCAGAAGAGTCAGGCATTCTGAAGGCAAGCGATGCCAAATATCTTGTGGGCAAGTTGAACGTGAGGGCGGCCCAAGGGGAAGACGCAATCTTGCGCGCGGTGGAATTGCGCGAGGCTATGTATGCCATTTTTTCAGCGGTGATCGAGCGCCGGAAACCCTATGCGGACGCACTCGCCACGTTGAATTCCTACGTTCGCGAGGCAGCGCTACACTCGCAACTGGTGCGTCAGAAGGAACGATACCAGTGGCGCTTTGACGATCTGAAGTCTTCGTATGATGCAGTGCTCTGGCCCATCGCACGAGCAGCCGCAGATCTGCTGGCGTCGAACGATTTGGCTATGGTGCGCGCCTGTTCCGCACCAACCTGCCAGTGGTTCTTTCTCGACACCAGCAAGAATCACCACCGCCGCTGGTGCAGTATGAAGGTTTGCGGGAATCGCACCAAGGTGCGAAAGTTCTACGCCAGAAAGAAAACGGCTTGAAAACGCCCGCTTGATTAGTGTGTATAACGTGTGTATCATTGCGTGTGTATCATTGAAAGAGCTTGATAGAACATGCACAGCCGGGATGGGATTCGGGATGGGATTAAGGTCTTGAAGAAAGACGGCTGGTATGAGGTAAACCAGGTTGGAAGTCACAAGCAATTCAAACACCCGGCGAAAAACGGAAGGGTGACTGTGCCACATCCGAACCGGGATATCCCCCTGGGTACTCTCAAGAGTATCGAGAAACAGGCCAGGATCAGACTCAGGTGATCCTTTAGAAACGGAGGCAGGATGGAATATATCGCTTATCTGCACAAGGATCGCGATTCCGATTACGGCGTGAGCTTCCCGGATTTTCCGGGATGCGTCACTGCCGGAAGAACCCTGGATGAAGCCAGCCGGATGGCGGCGGAAGCGTTGGCGTTGCATATTCAGGGCATGATCGAAGATGGAGATCCCTTGCCGGAGCCTTCGAGGGTCGACGACATTGCAGCCGACGCGGATCGGCGAGGTGCCGTTGCGTTTCTGGTCAACGTTGCTCCTTTCGATGCGACCGTCCGCGTGAATATCACGGCGAGGGAAAGTCAGATCGCGAGGATCGATGCCCTAGCGGAAGCAGCCGGGCTGACTCGCTCGGGCTATATGGTGCAAGCTGCAATGGGCAAAGGGAGTGAAGTAAGGAAGAAAGTAGCCCGTGCACGGGCCAGGCAGGGGGTGGGCAAACCAGGATAAATCTCCGCTCAGGATTATCCTTTGGCTCCGCGCCTTTTGAAAATAAATCTAGTTCTGGCTTACTTCAGTTCAGTGACGATGGCGCGCTGCGTTCCGCGAACCAGAGTTTCGGTGTGAATGCGCCCGCGTGGGCCGAACCTTACCGTGCCGGGCTTGTAGGGATAGAGATCGACGTGTCCGTCCGCAGTGGTCGACTGCAGGTCGCCGTCCTCGAGCATGACGATTACGGCATCTTTGTCGTGGAAGTGCATCGGAGTGGCCACGCCCGGCGTCCAGGTGAAATCCCACACAAGAACGCGTTCGTTCTCGAAAAGTTTCTTAGAGCCGGTTCGCGGAAATGCCAACGGATAGCCAGTTGTATTGGGAATCGGATCCGGTGGATGGTCCTTGAGATCGATCACGATCAATCTTTCGCCGGTAATCTTCGGCGTCGCGCCCTTAGCTACGAACTCTGCGTCGCCAGATGACGAGACCACGATCGCATCCGCTGGCTGCGTGGCGGCTGGACCTTTCACTTCCAAGACGGTAACGCGGTCATTGTCGATTAGCGGCTTCAGCGCCGTTTGTGGGCTGGCCTGGAGCAGCATTGCACAGAGTAGCAAGGCGGAAATCATCGCAGCACCTCCCGGCGAATTCACACACGTAAGCGCTGTCGATGGTATCAGGAGGCTGGTTCTTAAGAAAAAGAATTCTTCTCAGGCTGTGTAATTGTGTCCGGCGAGATCAAGAACTCAGATATGGCAGCTTTAGCGAGGCAGTTTGAAGTCGACCGTGATCTGGGTTTGAATCTCAACCGGCTCTCCGTTGAGCAGATACGGCTTGTACTTCCACTGCTTGACAGCCTCGGAAGCAGCACGCGCCAGCTGCGGATCTCCCTTGAGAACCTTGAGTCCGGAAATGTCGCCATTTTTGGCGATCGTCGCTTGCAACTCTACGGATCCTTCGATGCGCATCTGCAGCGCGGTCGCTGGATATTTAGGCTGCACTTTCTTCAGTACCAGCCCTCGTGATACTCCCTGGGAAACGCCCACCGTTTGCAGCACGGGGGTGGGAGCGACCCCTCCTCCGGCCAGATCGGGCAGAGAGCCGCCATTTCCTGCGGGAGCAATCGCTGCCATGCTGAGTGGGGGAGCGTCGTTTATCGCGGCTCTACCATCCTCGTTCGCATGCTTGACTAAGATTGGCTGCGGAGTTGCGGTCGCTAGCGGTTTGCTGGCCATTGCAGTTGGTTCAAAAGTTTTGGGCGGCTTAACGCCGGCAAAGGTCGGGCTCGGCCGTGATCGCGCATCCTGCTCGACAGCTTTGCTGGATACAGCGGAATTGGATATGCCGCCGGGTATAGCGGAAGAAGGTTTAGCAAAATCAGGCAGCTGCGGGACAGGCGAAGCGGCCGGTTGGGCCGAAGTCGGAGCAGGCGCGGGCCGCGGAGCCGGAGTTGCTGCCGGCACTGGAGTCGCTGCCGGCGCGGGCTTCGAAACCAGAGATTTGATTGTGTTCAGCCAGCCGGGCGAGGCGATCGCACCGCCGGTTTGTGTGGAAACCAAATAGACTGCCGCCGCAACCAGTATCACGGCCGTTCCAATCAGAAGCCCCATCTTGCCACCAGCACTTCTGGCGGGGTTTTTCTCGCTGTCTTTCTTGTCGCCAATCAACGAAAAGAGAGCCGGAGGCTCCTCGATTAGCTTGCCGCTGGCTTCAACATCCTCACTGTCCGCAGCCTCTTTGAGTGGTTCTACAATAGGCGCAGCCGGTTTCTCTACCGTCGGCGCAACCGCCTCCACTGCGCGAGCGGGCGCGGCCGCGCTTGCCGCCATCGAACCAGAAGCCTTTGGGGCGAAGCCGAAAGTTGAGGGCTGCGCCAAAGTTTCGGTGTTTGCTGAAGTCTTAACGGCAGGCCCGGAAGGGCTTCCCAACGCTCCAGTTTCTGGTTCGATCTCGACCGGAGCGAGTGGTTTGATCGCGGGTGCGGTCTTGGCCGCTTCTACTGAAGATTTTGCCGCCGCAGGCGAATGGTCGCCGGACTCCGCGAGAACAGGCTCAGTGCGGGCTCCGATCATCGCCGGGGCAGAAACGACTCTCGTTTGCGGTTGCTTATTCGAAGACGAAGCGGCAGCGGCAAGCGGCACTGAGCTTGGCCGCGGAGCCGTAACCTTGGAAGCTTCCGGCGCAAAACTTTCAGGCGCGCCAGAAGCCGGCTTTGCGACCGTTGGTGTCCCGGCTTTGGCCGCTTCTCCCTTGCGCAGAAGTCCGCGGGCCACTCTCAACGTGCCTTTGGCCTGCTCAACATTGATGGGCTTGGTAAGAACCAGGTTTGCGCCCATGCGGAAGGCCTTGGCCACTCCCGCCTGCCCTTCGACGACGGCGACTGCGAGCGACGACTGGTTGTTGGTGGCGTTGCGCGCGCTCTTGAACAGGAGCGTGGCGTTCTGTTCGTTATCGCAATCGACGACCACGGCGTCGAAATGCTCGCCCATCAACTTCTTCACCGCTGCAAAAGGCTCGGCGCAGGCAATCACGGCGAAATCCAGTTCGCTGAGGACCTGGGTTACGGTGCGAGCCGTTCTTTCGTCGGGGCAGAATAAGAGTGCTTGGTAACCCATATTAGAGTCATCGTAGGTACACCCGTAAGCCTCATCAAGTTACGGTGGTACTCACCGCAAAGCGTGTTTGGGCTTGTCAAGGTGAGCTTTTGGCGCTTTCCGTTTTGTGCGCACCTGGTGACGGATACAATACGCGTGCATGCGGATCCCACTATGGACAAAGGTGCTTTGGACAGCCTACGTGATCGTATGGATTCCCGTTTATTGGCGGCAATATGGCCTGCAAAACTTTCTCTTCTTTTGTGATCTCGGCAACCTTCTTATTACTCTCGGCCTTTGGCTTGAAAGCCCTCTGATATTCTCCTGGCAAGCCACGGGATTGCTCTTATTCCAGACGCTCTTCACAATTGATTTGGCAGGCGCTGCCGTCGCTGGACATCACTTGATCGGAGGGACGGAGTATATGTTCGACCCGCAGATTCCGCTGGCCGTCCGCCTGCTCAGTCTGTTTCACATCGTTACGCCGCCACTGCTATTGTGGGCGATTTGGCGGTTAGGCTACGATCCGCGAGGATGGAAGTTGCAGACGTTAACCGCGTGGATTGTGATTCCGATCAACTATTTGTGGCGGCCGCAATTTGACGTGAACTGGGCCCGCGGGCCTTTTTTTCGCGAACAGCGCATCGTGCCGGGATGGCTGTACGTTCTGGGATATCTGATCGTTGTCCCCGGCGCTGTTTATTTTCCGACACATCGCTTTCTTGTTTGGTTAACGCAGCGCTGGAGAACGAAGTCTTAGCTGCTTCCCTTCACGTCGTTCGCAGTCTTGGCCGCAGCATCGCTTCGCTTGCCTTTCAAAGGCGTGTCGCCGCTCAGGTAGAGTGTTTGAGATGGCGAGGCAATCTTGGTTCCTGATTCTTCCACGAAGTTCATGATATGCAGCAGCAAATCCTCACGTACCCCGGCGAATTCGTTGTAATCCTGCGTCATTACGTAGCAGACAAGTTCTATGTTGATAGCCGACGGCGTGAGATCAGTAAGCCAGACATGAAGGGTTTTCTTTTCAACTCTAGGATGGGCCTCCAAAACCCGGCGCATTTCGGTGAGCACGGCCCGGAGTTGATCGGGCGTAGTTTCTAGATGAAGGCCGAGTACGGTCTTAAAGAGTATCTTGTCGCGGCGGCTGAGATTCTCGACGTTGATGGTCGCGACCGTGCCATTGGGAATGGCGAGCAGTGTACGCTCTTCGGTGCGCACACGCGTGGAGCGGAGTCCGATATCTTCGACCGTTCCGGTGCGATCACCGAACTTGCAAAGGTCTCCCACTCGAATCACTTCATCGCCTAAAACCGAAACCCCACCGAATAAATTCGCAATGGTCTGCTGCGCGCCGAAACCCACCGCAAGGGTTCCGATGCCAACCCCGGCCAGCGCAGTAGTCAGGTTGAAACCCAGCACGCCGAGGACAAAAAACAGCGCCATCACGAAAATGAACGCCTTGATCAGGCGTTCGCCGAGGAGCATCAGCGAACCCGTGCCACTTTGTCCGCGGGCCAGAGCTCGGCTACGCACGCGCCGCAAAAACCAACGCACTACCCGCCACAAAATCCAGTTGGCGCCGATGATGCCCGCAACCGTCGTCACCTGGGTGTAGTAGTGGCGTTGCAGCAAGGGCATGCGCAGAAAGGCCGCGAAAATCGTGTGCACAATCGTGCCCACCAGCAGCCATGCCGGGCCGGAGACGGAACGAAAATCAAGATCGGATTGGCCGTGTCTCCGCGCCCACCAGTGCAGTGGAGTCTGCGCCACAACTAAAATCAACCAAGCCGCCGCAACTGCCACCGGAATCAGCAAAAGCAGCGCGAACCATTGCCATAGCGGCATCCCCGCCAACTGATGCTTTACCACCCACTTTGGCAATCGCGTTTCTACCTGGCGGGCTTCGACTTGATCATAGAGTTCGGGAACTTTGGCCAAAGTGTCGGGAGAAATCAGCCAGATCTTGCCTGCGTTCGGGTCGGTAACTCGCACCAGTTCGAGTTGAACTTCCACGTCGCCAGAGGACATGGTGCCCAAATTCTGACGGCCGGGCGCGACATCTTCCTGCGGCGTGCCTTCCGGTTGCCGGCTAGGCCGCAGGTTGCCTGTAAACGCCCGGTTCATTGCCACATTCAGTTCCATCGCCAGGGTTGCGCCTTCGGACTGGCGGCGTGCGGCGCTCATCTGCAGATACTGCGCTGCGATGCTGTTATCGCCCGACTGTGCGGCTTGAAGAAATCCGTAAATTGCGCCGTAAGGAGTATCGCGGCCTAGTTGGTCGGAAGGCTTTGAAGGACTGCTCGGAGACGATGGAAGAGGGATTTGCGCCGGCGAACTGAATGACAGCGCTAAACACGCCGTAAAAGTGAGCGCCAAAAAATGTATTGCTTTGGAGAAAGTGGACATGGGTTTCTTCCCCCTATTATCCACGCTTGGGTCGGTATATGTCGGTGCTGGTGCCGTAGAAAACTTCGGCAGAGTTCATCAAAGTTTCTGACAGCGTCGGGTGAGGATGGATGGTCATAGCCACATCGCTCGCCAACGCGGCCATTTCAACGGCGAGGACACCCTCGGCTATCAGTTCACCAGCGCCGACTCCTACGATGCCAACTCCGAGAATGCGCTCGGTGCGCGGATCGACAACCAGCTTGGTCATGCCCTCGGGACGGTCAAGGGTGACGGCGCGGCCGGAGGCCGCCCAGGGAAACTTCGCCACCTTGATCTCGCGCTTTTCGTTTTCCGCCTGCGTTTCGGTGAGGCCGCACCACGCAACTTCCGGATCGGTGAAGACCACGGCAGGAATCGCAGCGGGGTCGAAGGCGACTTTGTGCCCTGCGATGGCTTCTGCAGCAACGCGCCCTTCATGCATCGCTTTGTGCGCCAGCATCGGTTCGCCGACGACGTCGCCGATGGCGTAGATCGAAGGGTCGGCAGTCTGCAACTGCTTGTTGACTTCGATAAAACCGCGCGCGTTGACGTGCACTTGCGTGCGATCGAGGCCGACGATTTCAGAATTTGGCTTGCGTCCCACCGAAACCAGTACGCGATCGAAAACTTTCTCGCGATTGTTCTCTTGAATGGACGCGCCTTCGAATGTGGCTCGAATTCCTGAACCTTCTTCTTTGAGGGAGGCAACGGTGGTGTTCAACAGGATCGTGTCGAACATTTTTTCGAGACGTTTGTGGAGGGGAAGTACTAAATCGCGATCGGCGCCGGGAAGCAGGCCGGACAACATTTCAACCACGGTAACGCGCGTGCCCAACGCCGCATAAACCGAGCCGAGTTCGAGGCCGATATATCCTCCGCCAACAACCAGTAGCGTGCCGGGAATATCTTCCAGATTGAGCGCTCCTGTCGAATCCATCAGCCGCGACGAATCGACTTTAAAGGCCGGAATAATGGACGGCCGCGAACCGGTAGCAAGAATGATGCGGTCAAAGTTGAGAGTCGTCTCGGTGGCATCGGCTTTGGTTACGCGCAGCGTGGTGGAATTTTCAAACGCGGCGCGGCCCTGAATGTACTCGACGTGTCGTTGCTTCGAAAGCAGTCCGAGGCCGCCGGTGAGCTTTTTGACGATTCCTTCTTTCCACGAGCGCAAGCGCACCAGATCGACTTTTGCGGGAGGAAATTCGACCCCCCAGTTCTTGGCCTGCTGTGATTCTTCAATCAGCTTGGCGACATGCAGCAGCGCCTTCGACGGAATGCAGCCGCGGTAAAGGCAAACGCCGCCGGGGTTCGCTTCCGGATCGATCAGGGTAACTTGCAGGCCGAGATCGGCGGCCAGAAATGCGGCGGCGTAGCCGCCCGGGCCACCGCCGACGACAGCAACATGCAATTTCTTGGCTGCTTCGTGAGTTTCGTTCGAGGTCTGGCTAGAAGTGTCGTTCATCAAGGTATTTTCTTTTGAGATTTCTTGCGTCGGTCGGGCTTGCCTATCCCTGCACGGATAACAGGAAGGGTTGCTCGAAGGCCTCCGCGACCCAGCGCAGAAAACGCGCGGCGTCGGCGCCATCGATCAGCCGATGATCGTACGACAGCGAGAGCGGGCAGGATCAGCCGCGGCTCGAACTTTCCGCCGATCCACTCCGGCTCTATGCGCGAACGCGAGAGACCCAGGATCGCAACCTCAGGATGATTGACGATGGGAGTAAACGCGGTGCCTCCGATGCCGCCGAGGTTGGTGATAGTAAAAGTGCCGCCTTCCATATCGGCGAGGGTAATTTTCTTATCGCGCGCCTTCTGCGAAAGCTGGGACAACTCGACCGCCAGCTCGACAATATTTTTTTTGTCCACGTCGCGGATCACGGGGACCAGCAATCCGCGATCGGTATCGGCCGCCACGCCGATGGAGATGTATTGCTTGTAAATGATCTCCTCTTTTTCCATGTCAATGGTGGCGTTGAACTGCGGAAAGACCTTCAACGCCGCAGCGCAGACCTTGAGAGCGATGGCGGTCACGGTCATCTTGCCGCCAGCCTGCTCGGCCTTGGGAGCGAAGCGCGCCCGCAACTGCTCGAGTTCCGTGATGTCGGCGCGGTCATGCTGGGTAACGTGTGGAATCGTGTTCCAGGATTCGGCAAGATGTTCGGCGGTCTTGCGGCGAACTCCACGCATAGAAACGCGTTCGATTTTCCCCCACTTGGCAAAATCCGGCAACTTGGGTGCGACAAAGTGTCCAGCGCGGGCCGGCGCCTGTACGGCGGTGGCTGCGGCAGCCAAGACCACCTTAGCGTGGGCTTTCACGTCGTTTTCGCTGATGCGTCCGCCTGGGCCGGTGCCCTTTACCTCATAAATGTCGATGCCAATCTCGCGCGCCAGACGGCGTGTGTGCGGAGCCGCGGGGACCGCCGGCCGATTGTCGGTTCCGGCGACCTTACCCAGTTGCACCGGCATAGAGAAAGCGGCGGGCCGCGGCATCGGCTGGTCGGGAGGCAGTGCCTGTTCTTCGGTCTTGCCTTCCGCGCGAATCGCGGCTTGAAATGCAAGTCGAGCGCCGTGCTGCCCGGAGACGTGCTCCACGGGGCGACTCGGAGGACGAACCGCCTCCTGCTGCGCCGCCCCACCCTGCAATGTGAAGATAACTTGCCCGACCTTGATCTTCTCGCCTTCCTTGACCTTGACTTCATGGACGACACCGCTGACGGTGGAAGGAACCTCGACCACGGCCTTGTCGGTTTCGAGCTCCATGACGGGTTGTCCTTCGGAAACTTTCGCGCCGGGGGCAATCATGAGGCGCACCAGATCGCCTTGAGAAATATTTTCTCCAAGTTCCTGCAGGCGAAATTCGTTGACCGACTCGGCCGCCGCAGGAGTTGGGGGCGAAGACCGTCTCAAGTCCGGCGATGAAGATGACGGTTGCGATGGTGCAGAGGCCTTAGGCGTTTCTGCGAAAGCCCGCTCGTTAGAGGGAAGATCGGACGAAGAATGATCGCTCGAAGAACCTTGCGGGGCGGCGGCGGCGGCGCTTCGAGCCGGCGTCTTGGCTTCCGCGGAGGTTTCGGAACGGGCCGGCTTGCCGTTGCTATTCGCGGTAAAAATCACCTGCCCGACCTTGATCTTGTCTCCTTCTTTGACCAGAATCTCGTGAATGGTTCCGCTGACCGACGAGGGCACCTCGACCACGGCCTTGTCGGTTTCCAGTTCCATCACGGCCTGGCCCTCGCTAATCGTCGAGCCTGGGGCGACCAGCAAACGAACAAGATCGCCCTGTTCAATGTTCTCGCCCAACGCGGGGAGTTTAAATTCAATCACCGATTCCATTCCTATTCTTGTCGACGCACGCGCGATCAGATTTTAATAACCACAGGGGCTAAAGCCCCTGCTTCTCTCGTTGCATCCGGCGGCACGGCTGAAGCCGTGCCCTTTCAAAACCAATTCCCTTCCTGCACACCCGACTCGAGTCAACTTATAGCCGGGTTTGCCTTCTCCGAATTAATCCCCAGGTCACGAATCGCCTGCTTCACGACATCCAGGCTGATCTTGTTTTCGCGCGCCAGCGCCCCGAGCGTGGCGAGCACAATGTGCTTGGCATCCACTTCAAAGAAATCGCGCAAGGCCACCCGATTCTCGCTGCGGCCAAACCCGTCAGTGCCAAGCGAAACTAATTGCCCCGGCACCCACTTCGCCAGAGATTCCGGCAGCACCTTCATATAGTCAGATGCAGCGATAAAAGGGCCGGGCGCATCTTTGAGAGTCCGCGTGACGTAAGGAATTTTCGCCGCCTCGCCGGGATGCAGCATGTTCCAGCGCTCGCAATCGTTGGCGTCGCGATAAAGTTCTTTATAGCTGGTCACGCTCCACACATCGGCGGCAACGTTATATTTTTCCCGCAGTATGGTTTGCGCCTTCAGCACTTCATACATGATGGTCCCGCTACCCAGCAATTGCGCGCGCAGCTTCGCATCCGGCGCGTCGGCTGTCTTGAAGCGATAGAGTCCACGCAACACGCCTTCGCGAACGTTGCCCTCTTTCGGCATCTCCGGCATGGGCAGCGGCTCGTTGGTAACGGTAAGGTAGTAGAAGATCGACTCCTGATTCACGTACATGCGCTTGATGCCATCCTGAATAATGATGGCGATTTCGTAAGCGAATGCGGGATCGTAAGCCAGCAGATTGGGAACCGGCAGCGCAAGCACGTGGCTGTGGCCGTCCTGATGCTGCAGCCCCTCGCCTGCAAGAGTGGTTCGTCCCGCCGTACCGCCGACCAGAAATCCGCGGCAGCGCATATCGGCCGCCGCCCAAATCAGATCGCCGATACGCTGTAGCCCGAACATTGAGTAATAAATAAAGAACGGGATGGTGTTGATACCGTGATTGGCGTATGCGGTACCAGCGGCGATGAACGAACACATCGAGCCCGCTTCAGTGATTCCCTCCTCGAGTATCTGCCCGTTCTTCACCTCTTTGTAATAAAGGAGCGTATCCATATCGACCGGCTCATAAAGTTGACCTACGCTGGAGTAGATTCCCACCTGGCGGAACAGAGCTTCCATGCCAAAGGTTCGAGCTTCATCAGGAATAATCGGCACGATCAGCTTGCCTACTTCCGGGTCCCGCAATAATTTGCCCAGGAGCCTCACAAAAACCATGGTGGTCGAGGCTTCGCGGCCATCGGTACCTTTGAAGAATTCTTCAAAATAAGAATCAGGAACGGGCTTCAGCGGCGTGGCACGATTTTTGCGCTGCGGCATGTATCCGCCGAGCTGTTGCCTGCGCGCCTGCATGTATTTGATTTCAGCGCTGTCGTCAGAGGGCCGGTAGAACGGAGCATTGTGCAACTCGTCGTCGGGGATGGGAATTCCGAAGCGCGAACGGAAGAGTTCGAGCTCATCTTCATTCAGCTTCTTCTGCTGGTGGGTAATGTTCTTGCCTTCGCCGGCTTCGCCCAGTCCGTAGCCTTTGATGGTCTTGGCCAGGATAATCGTCGGGGCGCCAACGTGATCGACGGCGGCGCGGTAGGCCGCATGTACTTTGATGGGATCGTGCCCGCCCAGTCGCATACGCGCCAACTGCTCGTCGGAAAGATGCTCAACCATTTTGAGCAGGCGCGGGTCGGTGCCGAACAGGTTTTGCCGGAAGTATGCGCCGCTCTCGACGAAATATTTCTGGTATTGCCCGTCGCTGATTTCTCCGAGGCGCCGTACTAGAACGCCATCGCGGTCCGCGCGAATCAGGCTATCCCAGTCCGATCCCCAGATCACTTTGATTACATTCCATCCCGCACCGCGGAAGATAGCCTCGAGTTCCTGAATGATCTTTCCGTTGCCGCGAACCGGGCCGTCGAGGCGCTGCAGGTTGCAATTCACCACGAAGATCAGGTTATCGAGATTCTCGCGCGAAGCCAGCGTAATCGATCCCAGAGCTTCCGGCTCATCCATCTCGCCGTCGCCGAGAAACGCCCAAACCTTGCCGCCGGTGGATTCTTTCAAGCCGCGATTTTCGAGATAGCGAATGAAGCGCGCATGATAGATCGCCTGGATGGGACCCAGCCCCATCGAAACCGTGGGAAATTCCCAAAAATCGGGCATCAACCACGGGTGAGGATACGAACTCAGGCCGCCGCCCGGCTTCAGTTCACGGCGAAAGTTCTCCAGCTTTTCTTTGGGAATGCGCCCTTCAAGATAAGCCCGCGCATAAATTCCCGGCGCGGCGTGCCCCTGAAAATAAACGAAATCGCGGTCGCCACTTTCCGTTTGCGCTTTGAAGAAATGATTAAAGGCGACTTCGTAAAGAGTCGCAGCCGAGGCAAACGTAGAAATATGCCCGCCGATGCCCTCCTGAATTTTGTTGGCGCGTACCACCATGGCCAGCGCGTTCCAGCGCACCAGGCTCTTGATGCGGCGCTCCATCTCCTGACTGCCGGGAAACGGCGCCTGTTGCGGAGCTGCGATCGTGTTCTGATAGGGAGTAGTCGCCGAGAAAGGAAGATTCACTCCGGCCGCGCGGCGCGCGTGCAGCGCCAATTGCTGCAGCAAACGCCCGGCGCGCACCGGGCCTCCGCTGGAGAGCACGTAGTCCAGCGAGTCGACCCACTCGCGCGTTTCTAATACTTCCTGTCCGTCAGTTTCCGTCTGAGCCACGTCTGATCTCTCCGTTGAGCGATGCTGAATATTCCATGATATTGAATTATGAGGAAATTTGCTGGACGAAGGCCTATACCCCAAAGTCTACAATGTCAAGAGTCGGCTTGACATGGACCGAAGTGACGCCAGATTGGCCACGCTGAATTCTGGCCCGCTTGATTCGGGAGGCTATCAATGCTGAGGATGCTGCTGCTTGGGTTAGTGGTTGTGATCCTTATATTATTGCTGCCGCGACTCATCTCCGGCTCCCACTCACCGGCTCCCACAGCCGGGAGCATCGCTCCGGACTTTACCCTGCCCTCGCAGGAAGGTAATCTCGTGAGCTTGAAGGATCTCCGCGGCCGCTGGGTTGTGCTTTATTTTTATCCCAAGGATCAGACTCCGGGCTGCACTCGCGAAGCCCACAACTTTCAGGCCGACCAGTCGAAATATACCGAGCGTAATGCGGTGGTGCTCGGCGTGAGCGTCGACAGCGTGAACTCGCATAAAAAGTTCTGTGCTAAAGAAGGACTGAATTTCAAACTACTCGCTGATCGCGAAGGCAAAGTGAGCCGGGACTACGGCTCGCTGACGAACCTGGGATTGGTAAAGTTCGCGGCGCGGAATACATTCCTGATCGACCCTAGCGGGAAGATCGTTAAGACTTATATCGGCGTCGATCCCGCCCGCCACAGCGAAGAGGTTCTGGCTGCTCTCGATCAGAAGCGGAAGCCATAAAGGATCTGGGAAGGGACGAATCCGGTGAATACGGCTTCGCGCGGGTACAGTATTTCTTCGCGATCTTCGCGATCGCCAAGCGACCTCGAAATGCGGCGCCCAAATCGCGATAGACTGGAAATATGAGTTCCGCCGTCCAGCAGCCCGTCCGCGAGCCCGCTAGCGGACGATCACAATACCGCTTTCCGCCTGGCTTTCAGCGCAACATGCTGTGGTACGCGTTGCGGAAGTTTCGTCCTGCGAATCCAATTTTCCTCTTCCAGCACCTTGCCGAGACCTATGGCGATATCGCCCATTACAAGATCGGCCCACACCACATCGTGTTTGTGAATCATCCGGATTACATTCGCGAAATACTGGTGGTGCAGAACGACAATTTCATCAAAGAGCGCACGGTGCAGCGCAGCAAGATGCTGCTCGGCAGCGGCATGATCACCAGTGAAGGCGCTGAACACCGCTCGCAACGGCAGACCGCGCAACCGGCATTTCATCGGCAGCGCATCGGCGAGTATGCTCGCACCATCGTGGAAGAAGCTGAGCGAACGCGCAATGCGTGGGAGAGTGCCGAAACGAAGACGCGCGATGTAGCGGCGGACATGATGCACCTCACGCTGAAGGTGGTGGCGCGCACACTCTTCGCGACAGATTTGTGCGATGAAGTTTACGAGCTCGCGGCCGCCATCAACCGCATCATGGGCCTCTACAATTTTCTGGTCATGCTGCCGGCGGCGGAAGTGCTGGTGCATCTGCGACCACCGGGGCTGGCTGCATTTGTGAAGGCGCGACGGCGCATCGATGCCGTGGTCTACCGCATGATCGATGCGCACCAGCGCAGCGGGCAGGATCGCGGCAGCTTGCTCGATCTGATGCTGGCCGCCTCGACGGGAAATGACTCTGGGTCTCGCCAATTCTTACGCGATCAGGTCATAACGATTTTTCTAGCAGGATACGAGACTGTGGCCAATGCGCTGGGATGGACCTGGTATTTGCTCTCCGAGAATCCGGTGGGTGAACTACGCTTCCACAATGAGGTGGATGAAGTTCTGCAGGGAAGACTGCCCACAATCGACGATGTCCCTCGTTTGCGTTACACGGAAATGGTATTGGCAGAGTCGCTGCGGCTGTATCCTCCGGCGTGGGCCATGGGGCGTTACGCGCTGAACGACTTTCAGCTCGGTGATTTTTTTCTTCCGGCGCGAACCACGCTGCTAACCAGCCAGTTCGTCATGCACCGCGATCCGCGCTATTTTCCGGATCCGCTGCATTTCGATCCCGAGCGCTTCTCTCCCGAAGCGAAAGCGCGCCGCGCAAAGTTCACCTATTTCCCCTTCGGGGCGGGCGCGCGGCAGTGCATTGGAGAGTCTTTCGCATGGATGGAGGGCGTGCTAATTCTGGCCACGCTCGCACAAAAGTGGAAATTGAAATTGGTTCCAGGACATCGCGTCGAGCCGCAACCGTTGATCACACTCCGTCCGAAATACGGAATGCTCATGCAGCTTGAGCCGCGCCGCGTCGCCGGCTAGAGATCGCCGAATAAACATGCTTTTGAAAATCAGTTCTTCCCGCTCGTATTCTTCACCGCTGTCAGATACAGATCGGCAACGTGATTTGCGATCACATCCGGCTTAGCCCCTGCCAAATTTGTCAACACGACCACGCTTAGCCGATCATCGACATAGCGCGCGATGGAAGTCTCAAATCCTTGCCAGGCCCCGTCGTGGCTGATTTCGCGATGTCCATGCCGCTCGCCGATAAACCAGCCGAAGCCGTACCCGTCTTCATTTGGTTGCCCATTTTTTAACTTTGCGGGAGTCCACATCTGCTCGAAGCTCGAACGCTTTAGCAGTTTGTCGGTGTAGAGCGCCGCATCCCACTTGGCCAGGTCCAGAATGGAAAAATACAAACTGCCATCGGCCGTGGTGTTCACCATAGGGGCAACCCACTCCTGATTTTTCAGTTCGCCCTTCACCAACCGGTAACCAGCGGCGCGATTCGGAACGATATCAGCTTCGCTGATAATTCGAGTGGTCGACATTTCGAGCGGCTGAAAAATTCTTTGCCGCAGAAAGTCTCCGTAGAATTCCCCGGTCACGCGATGGATCAGAATTCCTAATGTCAGATACCCCAGATTGCTGTACTCCCATTTCGTGCCCGGCGGGTGGGCCAGAGGAATGCTTTCAACCAGCTTCAGCAGTTCGTCCTCCGTCCAATCTTTACGAAAATCAAATTTCTCAGGGTAGTCGCCGAAGCCGGCAGTATGGCTCAGCAACCCCCGCACCGTCACTTCCCTCCAAGTAGAAGGAGCTCGCACCAAATATTTTGTGAGCGGATCGTCGAGTCCGATCTTCCCCTCCTCGACCAGCATCATCACGGCGGTGGCAGTGAATTGCTTTCCGACCGATCCCGATTGAAAAATGGTCTCTGGCCTTACTGGAACTTGCAGTTCGACATTTGCCAAGCCGAATCCTTCGGCTTGCACAATCTCGCCGCCGCGCGAGACCAGCAGGGCGACGCCCGGAATATGCTGCCGCTGCATTTCCGTCAGCACGTATTCGGCAACCTGTGCCTGAGTCGATGGGCCAGATTGCGCCGACATGCTGCGCAAAGCAAGACCAATCATGGGCACTAGAATCCGAGCGGCACTCAGGAGAGATTTCCGGCGAGGAAGCATTCGATGGGAACGGGAGCTTACGGATTGAGCTTATCAAAGGCAGGCCGATTTCTTATGGGACCGTTATATTGGTCGTTCCGCTTACGCCCTCGAGTTGCGCCGTTATCGTCGCGGTACCGGGCCCTGCGCTAACGACCAACCCCAAGGCATTGACTGCAGCGACAGCCGGGTTTGACGAACTCCACACAGCGTTCAGTAAAGTCTGAGTGCTGCCATCGCTAAATTTACCCATCGCGGTAAGCTGCTGCGTCGCACCAACCGCGACGCTCGGACTCGCCGGGGTAATTGTGATTGAGGTTATCGTTGCATCGGTCACCGTCAGCTGCGTGCTGCTGGAATCAGGTCCCAGGGTGGCTGTGATGGTAACTGGTGACTTGCCAGCCGTGATACCGGAGACCAGCCCGGTTTGATAACCGACCGTGGCTGCACTCGGCGTCGAAGATGACCAATCCACCACCTTTGTGAAGTCTTGCGTGGTGCCGTCGACGTATGTTCCTGTGGCTGTGAGCTGGGTCAAAGTACCCGCGGCAATCTGCGCGGTCGCCGGAGTAATCGCAAGCGAAATCTGTTGGGGAGAAACGACCATCAGTTCGGCAGTCCCGGTAACGCTTCCCAGCTTGGCGCTGATGGTGGTGTTCCCCACTCCCTGCGCCGTCGCCAGTCCAAGCTCGATTGTGGCCACATCTGTCATGGTGGCGGAAGACGTGAAGTTGGAAGATGACCAGCCCACTAAACTAGTCACGTCCTGGGTGGAACCATCGCTATATGTGCCAATCGCGGAATAGGGGAGAGTCCCTCCCGGTGGCAGAAACGCAGTCGCGGGGGTCAGCGCAATCGAACTCAATGTCGCCGACGTGACATTGAGCGGAACGGAAGCGGTAAGAAAGCCGAGCGCGAAAGAAGTATTAGCGCTTACCGTGGCCGGTCCCGCAGATACGCCCGTAACCACACCCAGACCATTCACAGTGGCGATCGAAGGGTCGCCAGCCATCCAGGTTAGACCGCTGGTCAAATCCTGCGAACTCGAATCGCTAAAGAGTCCTATTCCCGTCAGGTCCAATTTGGTGGTAGAAGCGATCGATGCATCCACTGGATACAGTGTGAGCGAAAGCAATGTGGCTGGAGTTACAGTCAGGTTGGTAGTAGCGGTGAAAGTGCCAAGGGACGCCGATCCAAGAGAAGCGGTTATGGTTGTCGATCCCGGAGTCACGCCCGTGAAAAGAGCTGGGTTGAAGCCAAAGTCTGTCGTGACCGAATAATCGGAAGCCAGCCAACTGTTGACCAGACTGGTGACATCGCGCGTGCTGCCGTCGCTGAATGTGCCCACAACGGAGAGCTGTAACTGGGTGCGTTTCGCGATGGAAGGATTGGCAGGCAGGATGGCAATCGAGACCAAGTTTGAGAGGTCCACGGTAAGCTGCGCGGGCGTTTCCGGCGGCACATTGTTAAATGTGGGCCTGATGTTAAAGGTGCCTAAAGCGTTTCCAATCGCCAGCCCAGTGGCGGTGATGGATGGAGGAGGAGATCCCCATGTCGCCTGGCTGGTTACGTCCTGGGTGGTCATGTCGTTGAAGGTAGCGATGGCAGTGAACTGCTGTTGATTCTCGAATCCGATCGTGGCCGTAGCCGGTGTAACCGTCAAAGAAGTCACCGTCGCCGATGTAACGGTTAACGGTGCGCTATTGGAGATACTTCCCGACCTGGCGGATATGAGCACTGTGCCGGGGGATAACGCCGTCGCTAAACCTTGGGTTGGGGAAGTGCTGCTGACCGCCGCCAGTGTTGGAATCAGGCAATACCACTGCGCCGTGGATGTCAAATCTTTCTTACTTCCGTCGGAGTAGTTGCCGGTCGCGGTGAACGCCTGGGTTGTGCCCTGCGCGATGCTCGCGGAACTGGGGTTGATCTGAATGGAATCCAGAACCGCTGCACCACTGGTGCCGCCGACCGGCGAGGTCGAACTGGGAGTCGAATTTCCACCTCCGCAGCTAGCGAGTAGAGCGCAAACCGCTAAAACCAGTATCAACAACCACCTTGACATGCTATTACCTCTGGGAATACGAGAGGCGAGGATTATAGGGCTGTCGCGCAACGGGCTAGATGAATCTTAGGTTAAAAAAATAGTGAGGATTGCCGATCCGGCTGACTTATCGCGGCGTGCTCCAGATCTGAATTCATCCATTTTTAACCTCCCAGTAACAAGCGCGTCACAAGCGAAGAGCTAAACTACTCGACCAAACCAGAAACGAGAAAAACGCGCTACGTTCTATGCAGACTGCGCCTGACTCGAATAATTGAATGGCGGCTTTTTCGGGAGGTATGTGAGAGTTTTAGTCACAACAGCGCTGGCGTTTTTCTTGGTGACCGTCACCGCTTGCGGCGGGGGAAGCTCGACCGGTTCGTCGAAAAACGATCCTCCGAGCGGCATTATCGGTCCTCTTACCGGCAACTGGCAGTTGGTTTTATTTCAGGAGGAACCTACCCCCGCGACCAAGCTCTCAGTTTCCGGCTTTCTGCAAGAGTCCAACAACGCCTTGTCGGGGAGCGTCTCAGGTCCTGACATAATCAATTCGAGTGGAACCGTAAATTGTGGAGGCGTTTCGCAGGTAATGGGGAGTGCAAACGGACAAAATATAACTTTCTCCATCAGCCCTGGAGGAACCGTCTTCAACTTCACGGGAACCATCTCATCGGACTACGAGTCGATGTCAGGTGACTATCAGGCTCAGGGCGGCGCTTGCTTCACAGCGCCCTTCGTGGGGACATGGAATGCCTTTCTGATCCCCCCGCTGAACGGAAACTTCACGGGGACGCTTTCCGGTTCCGGCTATATGGCCGAGCTAACCGGTGTCAGCCCAGCTGCCCCGATTGTAGTATCGGGCTCGATGACGCAAACCCCGAACATCGGAGCCAGCAACGCAACGGTTACCGGCACCATCTCCGCGGTTGGGTATCCCTGCTTCAGCACAGTTTCGGTAAACGGAACTATCAGCGGACAAAATGTAATCCTCTCGGTCTTCGGTTACGACGGCATAGAAATTGGGGTGCTAGGTTCACCATCCGCGCCCGCGCAGGTGTCGGCAACCCCCAACGGTCCGTTGCTAAACAACGGCTCTCTGGTTCTAGGGCAGGCCACTGCCACATCCACGGTCGGCCCATGTCCCGCGTTGAATGTCGGGAGCGGTACCACAATTAAAGATACAACCTCTGTCTCGTTTGCCTTCCAGTAAGAGACCTGGGGTGGTGGCATAACCAAACGAGAGCTAGCTGGCGTTTTATCCGCGCGGGAAACTCCCATCGCCCGAAAGGTTTAGTGTGTCGTTGGCATTTCGGTGCGCTGAGTGATTCCGCATAGGGCCCGACTCGCCCAGGGAAGCTGCGGCACTCCGTTAGAAGGTATATTTCAGAGCCAGTTGCAAGGTGCGTGGGCGATGCGCATCTACCGGGTGAAGAAACGAACTTCCGGTAAGGCAATCGGTTCCACCTGGAAAGTATGCCCCGGCGGTGTAGTTCGAGCCGCCGTAGCAACTGACCTCGTTATTACCGCCGTTGCCGAAATTGGCGTCATAGATGCGAAACTGAGTGTGGTTAAAAATATTGAACGCTTCCGCGCGAAACTCTACTTCGCTGCCTTCGCGAATCGCGAAGTGCTTCAAAAGCGACATATCAAAATTCAGCCGGCTCGGATTATTGAAAAAATTGCGACCGGCATCTCCAAAAGTCAGCCCGCGGGGCGCGACGAATTCATTGGGATTCCCTAGAAGTGGACCAAAACTTCCGGCATTGGTTTTGAACGCTGCGGGACCTGGATCGGATATCACATCTGGATAGGAGAAAGCAGGGGTTCCGTTCGCCGTACTGTATCCGTTGGCCACGCCGGCATTATCCGAAACGCCGATTCCGCTACTGCCGCCCACATTAATTACGCTAAAGGGAGTACCCGACTGGTAGGTCGTGATTCCCGACCATTGCCAGCCATCGCCTACCCATCGCAAAAGTCGCGAGGGCTCGCCGGATGCAGGCTTTTCCTGGCCGTCGCCTGTGGGTTCGTCGGGGAGACCGGCGGTCCACCGTTGCATGGCGCGGCTCATATTCGGCAGAGTGTATACATAACTCACATTCACAAGATGGCGCTGATCGTAATTGGAACTCGCCTTGTTGGACGCCAAGCTGAGGGAATTCACAAACGTGGGATCGGTGCGATCGGAGGAGTCATCAATGGAGTGGCTGAATGTGTAAGCCACACCTGCGGTCAGCGGACCGCGGGTGCGCCGGATTGTAGTCTGGAAGCCGTGGTAGGAAGAGTCCGCCACATTCTGGAGAGAGAAAATTTCTCCCAGCCCAGGGTAGGGACGAAAAGCGTTGGTAATCGCAATTAACGACGAGGACTCTCCCTGGCACGCAATCGCCAGATTGGTGGCGGCTGGATTCGGATAACTAACGGTCGCGCCGTTCTGCAAGGCGAAAGCCGGGTGGTTGATGCCGAAAGGGGGAATATTTAAATTGGCGCAGTCATTGGTCCCGGCGAGACTCGCCGTGATGATCGGCTCATGAATCGCAAATGGGTTTAAGGCGGGCGACACTGGCTCCAGTTGGTTGAGTTGCCGCTCTGCAGTAAGATGCGTTCCCTTGCTGCCGACATACGATATTGTTGCTACGAAACTCCCGGGAAGCTCGCGCTGCACGCCTAGACTCCACTGCTGCGAGTAAGAGTATCGAGTGTTGGCCGGAACAGACGTCACGTTGATGGGGTATGCCCCTGGCAAAGAGACCAGATTCGGGTCCTGTTCGGGGTTGCATGAGGGGCCGTAGTTTCCAATGCAAGCGTAGCCCTGCGGAAAGGGCTGAGTAATGCTGAGGATATTCGGAGCACTGCCTTCCAGCGATCCGGTATTGGCTTCGTCGCTGGTGCCGAGCTCGAAAAAGATGCCGTAGCCGGCGCGAATTGAGGTCTTTCCATCACCCTTGGGGTCCCAGGCAAATCCAACTCGGGGAGCGGGGTTGAATCGATGGTTGTTGATGCAACCCTGGGGCACACCATTGACGTCCGCACTGCACGATTCCGTTGACGATCCGGGGATCCAGATTACCCAGGTTTAGCTGGATCGGACGGATGCTGGGCAAATTGATCAACTGGCCGGTGTAAGGATCCACTTTCACCTGGGCAGCAAGCGTCTGGCTGAACGCTTGAGGCTCCCAGTTATACGCCTGCAGATATTTCTCGTGGTAGGCGCCAAATAAACTGAAACGCACACCCAGGTTCAAGGTTAAACGCGGAGTCACCTTCCAGTCGTCTTGCACGAACGGCTCAACAATTTGGTAACGATTGTAGTAGCGCTGCTGGGAGCTGTCCTGGGTGTAGCTCTGCAGCGCATTGCCACCCCCAGTGACAAAGCTCAAGCCGTCGTTGTAAAGAAAGTTGGCAAAGGCGTTCCCGGTATTGGTGGTGCCACTGTTTACGTTGCTCACGGCTAATAGTCCTTGGGTATCGCCCGTGGCCGCGCCTAAAGCTCCATTGGTCTCATTCTTCTGGGCGATTACGTATTGCACTCCAAACTGCAGAGTATGCTTCCCCAGCACCTTGCTGACATCGTCCCGAATGTTGAATGTGGGATTGGTGTGCTCCCACGGAGTGTACGAAGGATCGACGGTGAAGCCGCCTCCACCGTACGCCTGATTATTGCCCCCAAGCACCAGTCCCGGAACCTTGCCTCCGAAACCATTGTTGAATATGAAGCCCATGGGGCATTGGGCCACGGCGGGGGGGATCGGCGCAGTGCAAGCGGTATCAGTTGGACCGAGCGACTGCATCAGATCGTCGGGATTGCCCAGTCCGGCCGGGCGCTGATAATTCGCTCCGCCCGGGCCATTCACGTTGCTCAGAGTGATGTGAGAGTTCGTGTAACTAAAGACAGTCTCATTCAGCAAAGATGGGGTTATGGTCTCGGTAAGACGCACCACCATGTCGATTCCAGGCCCCACGAACTTGTTCTGCACCGTCGGAAAAGTGTTGGTCACTGTGCCCCAGTTCGGCGTCGGGGTGACTGTATCCCAGGAATCGTGAACGAACCGGAAGGCAAGGTGCACTCGGGCATTAAAATTGTGATCGATCCGGAAAAGCTCTTCGCGCCAGTGCGTGGGCTCGGAGATTACCGCATCGTAGCAGGGCTCTATGAGCTGGCCGGTGGTGTGGTTGACCTGCCCAACCAGGCTCGAGTTGCATCCGAAATAAGAGTTGGGCAAAGGGACAAGATTCTGGTTCAAAATAGCCACGGCATTCGGATCGAGCCCTGGATTGGCCGCGTGGGGGGTGTCCGTCGGGCTGGCGATGTTGTTGTAGACGATCGATCCGTTGGGAAGGACGGTTGAAAACAGCTGACCCACGCCGGGCGGATTTCCCGTAAAGGGTACCGTGGGACAATCGGGAAATTGCGCAGTTTGAAAGTCGTAGGTATTGAGGGTTGGTTCGAAAGTCAGCTTCTTCGCGTCCTCTGGATCGTTAGGATTGGGACAGACGTCGCTGAAGTCTCCTTGCCGTTCCCCCAGCGTGGGTGCGGCATGATTGAAGTCGGAGCGCAACTCGTTGGGCGACTTTTCGATGCGTGCTTCTTCCGAAAAGAAGAAAAAGGTCTTGTCTTTTTTCTGGTTATAAACTCCGGGGATCCACACTGGCCCGCCGATGGTACCGCCGAAATCGTTTCTGCGGTAGAGCGGCGCACTGGAAGTCTGGTCGAAGTAATTCCGCGCGTTCATCGCTTCGTTGCGGAAATATTCATACAAGTCCCCGTGAAATTGATTGCCGCCGGTTTTTGTCGTCACCTGCACGGTGCCCGACGCGGTGCGGCCATATTGCGCGCCGTAATTCGAGGTCAGGACCTTCACTTCCTGAATGGCATCGAGACTTGGGTAAACCACCAGCGTGCTTTCGGCTCCGCTTAAGCCGGCATTCAGAACGTCGCTGCCATCTACCTCGAACGAGTTGTACTCGACGCGCCCGCCGTTGACGCTGTATTTCACGCTGCCCTGGACACCAACTTTGGCTTCATCCTGACCGGTCTGGTTACTTACGCCGGGCGTCAATGTGATCAGCTGGGTGAAGTTGCGGCCATTCAATCCGAAGGTGGCTACCTCTTTCTGCGTGATGGTGCCGGAAACCTCGGCGTTTTCGGTTTCGACTCGGCCCGCGCTGCTGGCCTCCACATTGACTTCGGTCTTCTCACCGGCCGCTTCCAATGCGGCATCCAGAGGAAGAGTGTCCCCCGCAGCCAAGGTGAGTCCTAAAGTTTGAAACGCCTTGAACTTCGGGGCGGAGATCGAGATATCGTAGGTGCCCGGGGGCAGTCCGGTCACCGTGTAAACTCCCTGGGCGTTGCTAGTAGCGCTGAGTTTGACTCCGGCAGAATTGCTGACGGTTACGGTGGCGTCGGCCAGAACTGCGCCGGTGGGGTCGGCCACCGTGCCGCTGATCGTGGCAGTCGTACCTCCTTTATTAACCACGGTGGCTTTGATCTGCTCCGTGGTTTGGACGGCGACACCCGTGGCGCCGGCCGGAGCCGGAGGGATGGGCGGCTCAACATACCACCACGGATTGCTGCTTTGCGCCTGCGCCGGCTCGGTTGGCGCCGATGCGCTTTGCTCCGCCGCCGTAGCCGCTGCGCCAGCGAGCCTGCTATCGGCAGCCCGCAGCGCCGCCGAGCCCGTGGCAATTCCGCCGAGCGTGATCAACATATAGATACCGATCCGCGGAAATCTCACGATTTCGAAATCCCTCCGGGCAAACTTTCGTATTGAGCTGGCCTGCGATTTGGGACTGCGTCAAACTACCTTGGGCCGCACGCGCCGCAGGAAACCAATTGAGTCCACCACACTTACACGGGAGTTGTTACGGGGGCATGACAGAATGATTAAATTCAGGTTACAGTTCTGCCTTGACTGCGTTTGCAACCGCAATCAAGGCGGGGCTTTCCGCGCGGTTGACAATGCGGGGAGTGCGACCCTCGCGCCAACTGGCGCGACTTATGCTGCGGGGACTCTACCCCGGTTTTGTATTGGCGCCCAAAGCTCGATTCTTTAACGCTCCGCTTTAAAGGTTCGCTGCCATTCGCGATTCAGCATTATTTTTGGACGCAAAGATACAATCTCCGAGCTCCCAATGTCCTTGCGGGGCAGCCACAGTTTCCACAATGTAGTCTGGAAAATTCTCACAAATTTAACAATTGAGTCACGCCTGCGTAATACGGCTCCTCCATAGTTGCAGGCGACTGAAACCACCTGTCGCGGTGGCAAGTCAACTCCAAATTGATCGCATGTCTCATTAACCCTTCAATGGGCTCCATGTTCTGCCGCGTGGATGGTATGAGTGCGGCATCGTTATGGCTCCCAGCGGCACTTCCACGATTTCCAACCATCTTTCAGGAGAAGAAGCAAATGACACGATTTAAGATTCTGTTCGCGGCCCTTGTCGTTACCGCGATCGTTGGTGCGGTCCCCTCCGCTCATGCAGCTGGAACGGGCACACCCCCTTGTTTCACCGGCGCGGCCAATTGCCACTTTGTTGGAGCTGGCTCTTCAGCCCAGTTCACTCAGGCGGGTATTGCGGCTGACCAGATGGCCGAAGCCGTTGCTACTGCCACCAGCGCGTGCACTTACCACTGGTCGGCCAAGAACGCCGCTAATGTTATCGACAACCGCGGCACTGTAGCTATTCCGATCGAGCCCGGCAACATCTGGATCGTCTGGGTCGCTGCTTGCTCTGACACGACCGGCAACACCAGCGTCAGCGACATCTGGACCGACGTAAGCGTCGACTCCACCGTCGGAGTGCGCACGTTCCTGGCACAGAACATCCCGACCAACGGTGGTTCCGGCGATGCAGTAGAAGTCATTCCGCAGGCCGCTGGCAACCTGTTCACCGTCGGAAGCAGCAACCTCTGGCCCGACAACAAAGCTGATGTTTCGCTCATCACCGCCAGCAGCGTCTCGGCTGCTATCGGTACCGACCAGAGCGGCATCAAGGACGTTCACATCAACGCCGGCCTCACCGACATCCGTCCTGAAGATGCTCTCTACGCGACCACGCGCGCCATGGCCGCTCTGAACGCCACCCTCACCGGGCTAGGGTACAACTCGACCACGAACGTTGGCGCCTCGATTCTCACTTCCGAGGGAACCGGCACCAAGGCAACCCCGGTAAAATTCGCTGTGACAGGCACGGATCCCATCACCCACGAGGCGATTCGTAGCTATGTGACCACTCCGATCGGCGCGGCGCCGATTGTCTTCATCTACAACAACAATGGCACCGCCGGCGCCGGTCTGACCAACGTGGTTAGCGGCATTAACGGCATGGGCACGGCTGGCAGCGGCTACGCTCTGGCTAAGTTATTCGACGGCACGACCGATTGCGACACGGTCAATGCTGCTTTCAGCCCGGCCGCCACCACCACCGAGAATCTCGCGCTCTTCTTGCGAGAGCCGCTCTCCGGAACCATGAACACCACTGAATTCAGCCTGTTCCGCACCACCGGCAATACCTCTGACTCGCAGGAAAAAGGCGTCGGCGGAAACTCCGGCGGCAATAACCCGCTTTCGGCACTGCCTTGCGCAAGCGGCGGCACGCGTTCGCGCGCCATCGGCACCGGCGAAGTTGTCGGCTCCTCCACCGCGGGCGTGCTCGGTACTCCCTACGGACTCGGCTACATCTTCTACGGCTTCGTCAACGCTGGCAAGTTTGGTGGATCCGCGAATCCCACACACTACCAGTACCTGACCATCGACGGCGTAGATCCGCTCGGCTTCGCGCCCGGCGTCTACACTGGAGAGGCCAATCAAAACCTGCCGAACTGCCCCGGCCCATGCCTTGTGAATACCTACTGGACGAATGGTATTTCCTATCCCCACCTTCGTGACGGTTCCTACGGAGCGTGGTCGATTTATCGCTGGCTCACGCCCACCGACCTGGCTGGCGAGTCCGATCCGTACGGACCGGCTCACCTGGCGCAGGCGGCGCAGAATACCGTTGATGATCCTACCGTTGGCGTGGCTGACTTCGTTCCCTTCAGCACCACCTCCGGCCCTACTGACGGCCTGACTGTTTATCACTCCCACTTCACCCAGTCGGGCAAAACCTGCAGCTACACCGGAACACTCGCTCAGCAAGAGTGCAACGGCCCTGCCACCGCCACCGAAAACTACACCACCCCGAGCGGCAACAGCCTGGGTGGCGAGTATGAGGTGGGCGGCGACATGGGCGGCGTGATCATCGGCTGGGATTACAGCACGGTGACCACCGCAGCCGTAACCATTGGAGCCTGCCATACGGCTCACGCCACCAAGGTTAGCAAGACGGCGGGCCGCGCATTCGGCTTCTCGTCTATTCAAGCCGGACACACGGCGGGCATACCGGCAGACCTGGAGACCGCGTACACAACGGTCGACGGACAAGCGGTAACCGTTTCCACCTGCATCGCTCCGACGGCAACCATTCTGTACGTCACCGGCTACACCGGGACGATCGGGACCGGCCACCAGTTCGCAGCCTACATCGCTCCGACTGGTAGCGGAACCTTGGGTGGCGATAACGGCGTGATTGGCAAGAAGCGCTAACTAGTCGCTTTGAGCTGTTATGCAGTTGATGAATAACCACGAGGCAGACTGGCTTGTAGAGCAGTCTGCCTCGATTTTACATCTTGGGGTAGGCTGAAGTGGCTGGAAGCAGGAAGACAATTTCATGAATAGGACGCAGCAGATGTTGGGAATCGGAAATAAATGGTGGCAAGTTGTGTTGGCGGCGGCGATAGCGCTGGCAACGGGAACGATGTGGGCGCAAAGTCAAGGTGCGACGCCTCCGCCGGAAAAGCCCGGCGAAGATATTATGTCGCTCACCGACCCTTTAAAGACTTCAAAAGCTGCGACGCCGGAAGCAAAGTTTAATGAAGATTTCTCCACGCCGTCGTTGGAGGGATCCAACTTGAAGCCAGTAGAGGCGTTCGTGGAACAAAACGACAATTACGATGCGAACGTTGAGTTGCAATTAATTCGCGTGATGTGGCGACCGGGCGATCCCATCGATCTTTACATTATGAAGCCCCCCGGCCTAAAAAAACCGCCGGTAATTCTTTACCTCTATACCTATCCTACCGAGGGTGATCGTTATCAGAACCGAACTTTTCAGAGGGAGTTGGTCAGGAATGGATTTGCCGGGATCGGCTTCGTGGGCCCTCTTACCGGCCAACGCTATCATGATGTGCCCATGAAAGAGTGGTTCGTCAGGGACCTGAAAGAATCGCTGGCCATCTCTGCGCACGACGTGCAGATGATTCTCAATTACCTTGACCGTCGCGGCGACATGGATATGGACCATGTGGGAATGTTCGGCGAAGGCTCGGGCGCAAGCATTGCCATCCTGGCAGCAGCAGCAGACCCGAGAATCAAGACCCTCGATTTGATCGATCCCTGGGGAGATTGGCCGGATTGGATTGCGAAGTCGAAGCTGATTCCGGAAAAAGAGCGCCCTGATTATCTGAAGCCGGAGTTTCTGGCTGGTGTAGCGCCTCTGGATCCGGTAAAGTGGCTTCCCGAATTGAAGACGCAGAAAATAAGATTGCGGGATGTGAAGTCGGACACGACAAACCCCGAAGAGACTCGGCAAAAGATTGAAGCGGTCGCCCCCTCGAATGCGCATGTAATTCGCTACGACGATAATAAGGCGCTGTACAGCGACATCTCCGGGGGCCGAGGGCTGGACTGGGTGAAGCAGAAGACAAGCCCCGGTTCCACCCTGCCGCAATACCAGGCCGCAGGCAAGGCGGGTTCTTCGTCCAAGCCCAAATCATCGCAGCAATAGCGCTTCGCTGGCAAACATTGTGATAGTCGATAAATTTCAGGAGAGTGGATGCAGACCGCAGGAAGAAATCCTCTCAAGTCGAAACCAGGAAAGCTTCGAAAAATATTAACGTTCGCTGTCATTGCGGCCGTAGTTGCCTTACTGCAAGGCTGTAGCAGTGGCGGCCCGGCGGTGAACGCGAACCCCAGTCCGAATGGGGGATTGCAGATTATCACAATCAGTCCTTCGACTGCCTTGCTTCCGCTGTCTGGGAGCCGTCAGCTCTCGGCGATCGGCACGTATGGAGATGGCGCCCAACAGGACTTGACGTCGCAGGTGAAGTGGAGCGTTTCTCTCACTCCACCCGCGGGCGGGGGTACGCCCGTTGGTACTGTCGCAGTAAGCTCCTCGGGTATGGTCAGCGGCTTGTCCCTGGGATTCGGCGTTGTCACCGCTACGCTGGGTTCGGTTGTTGGGGAGTTCGAGCTCATCGTGAATACCAATGGATATTCCTCCAACACAATTGGAATTTTGCCGGTTCTGTCCGGCAAGTCTTTCGTGGACGCAGCTTATGTGCCTCGCTCTGTCAGCCTGGTGCAGGGTGTGTATGTGGTGCAGGAAGTGAATTTGGATGCGGATCAGTCCTCGAGCGTGCTTCCCGTACCCGTGGCGCTGATGGCTTCTGTGCCCATGCCAGGCGGATTTGTGCCGAATGCCACGGTTGCAAGCCAATCCAGTAATTTGGTTGCCGTAATCAGCTATACATCCCCCAACGTGCAGATCATCGACGCCAGCAACGATCCCAACGATGCAACTAACAACACCGTGACCGCGACCTTCACTTCGCCGGTTACGAAAACCGTGACTTTCTACGGAGCAGGAACGCAGGTGCCAAAAATTACCTGCATGATTTGCGCAGCGGTCGTGGATCCGTCAACCAACTTGCTTCTGCTGAGTACTGCGCAGGGCTACTACTCGATGGATCTGGCGGCCGGAACGTTTACAGCTTTGCCATTCACCTCCGCCTTGCCGGCGCCAAGCTTCTCGCTCAATCCGACCGCGGCAGATCCATATCTCATAAGTCCCGCAGCGGTTGGCGGCGAAGTTCAATTTCTGAACCTGACCACGGGCACGGTCACGAGCAATACAGCTTTGGGACTAACCACCCCCAACTCGTCGGCGATTGATCTGCTCAGCGATGTTGCGGTGGTGGTCGATGCCGCGGCCAACGACCAAGCCCTGCTGAATTTGACGACGACGCAAAATCCACCGTTTGCGTTAGTGCCGGGCGTGGGCACATGCACCGGTGCGAGCGGGCAGTCGGTTAACCTGAGCATGACCTCGCTTGGGCTCACCGTAAATGTCAGCCCCTCTAATATCTCTCCTATCCTTTTCCTGGGCCAGCCTGGGGGAATCTGTTTTGGCTTCGAGCTGTGGGCGGCCGACCCTCTCAATTTCTCTCTCAACGATCAGTATGGATTTGCCCCCATGCCGGCTACTCCTGATGGGAATCCGTTCCTCAACAGCAGCGATCCCAACGCGATCACGAACTTTGCCAGCGTGGTCGATAAAAAGGATTACGGCGTACTGGTCGATGGCAACCAGAACTGGATAGCCAAGATCAACCCGCTGATTGCCGCCAGCTTCACTACACTGGGAACTTTGCCCTCTGGTTTTTTGGTTCCCTCCAGTGATTTCGCGCAGGGAATGACCGGAGATGCTGTGATTTACTTGCCCACACCTGGCAGCGTGATCACACTTTCGGAAACCAACATCACTTTCGGCAATCAACCGGCAGGAGTTGCGAGCGCTCCTACCCCGATCACCCTGACTAATCTTAGCCCCACCAACAACCTGATTATTTCGCAGATTGCAATTTCTGGCGCCGACGCCTCGGAATTCTCCGCAATCAATGGATGCGAGAACATTGTGCTGCCCCTGACTAAGTGCACCATTAACGTTCTCTTCACACCCTCGGCCTCGGGCGCAGCGTCCGCGACCCTCAGCATTACCGACAACGGCGGAGCGAGTCCGCAAACCGTCACGGTTTCTGGAACGGGGACATAGCGGCAGCGCAGTGCGGACGGCAACTGAACTCAGATGGAATGCCGGAGCGGAAAATTTCGCTATGGCAATATGGCAAATTTACAGAGTAAGACTCACGGTTCCGTTATCACCGTCGACACAAGGTGGGGTGCCTGCGGAGCCCTGGGCAATCATGTGGTAAGTGCCGGTCATTGAGGTTCCATCGAGCGAGGTTGACCCGTAAATCTCTCCGATTTCAGTGCCGTCGGTATTCACTAAATCCAAAACCGCGGAAGTTCCACTGATCGATCCCACAATGTTGGCCGAGTTGAAGCAGTAGCCCGTGGCGGTGAGACTTCCGGCGAGCGGCGTACTGCTCGTACCCGTGTTTGCTGCTTGGCTAATCTTCCCGGCGACGGAGTAGGTGACGTGCTTCGCAGTTGATGTAATCGTTCCCGCGATGTTCCCGTTCAGCGGCGAAACCAGGTTTGCGGTCCATGTACCTGACACGGGAGCGGATTGCGAAGCGGCGCATCCAGTTGAGAGTATGTTGTAATTCCCGCTCATGGAAGTCTGGCCAGCAGCAATCGTACCGGAAAGATTCACCGAGACCCCAGTCGGGTCTACTACCATTGAGATATTCGCTCCGCTGACCGTTCCGCTGACACTTCCAATCCCTGAACAAGGAATGTCGGTAAAGATCACGCTGCCCATCACTGCGTCGCCATTCTGCACCAGGGAACCAGATTGCGTCTTGTTTAACAGGGGGTTGTTGCTCTTGTTAAGGATCATTTCCCAGTTGCCGGAGAGCGATCCGGACGAGATGGGTTTCTTGCTGCTGCCGCCACATCCGTTGAGGAGGCAAGACAAAAACAGTAAGAATACG
This sequence comes from uncultured Acidobacteriaceae bacterium, assembly GCA_963789875.1. Classification (GTDB taxonomy): domain Bacteria; phylum Acidobacteriota; class Terriglobia; order Terriglobales; family Acidobacteriaceae; genus Sulfotelmatobacter. The sequence goes on from CAWBMI010000007.1 coordinate 508,323, forward strand.
ATTCTGCGCTGCATGGCTGTAACCCCTTTGGACGCTTTCAACCGATCATGCGTCCCCTGAAGATGTCCGGTGGAACGCGATGACGCTGCCGAGATTCACGGTGTTGCTTTTTGTTCGATTCGAGCGCGAGAAACGTAAAGGGTAGCCTGTCTGGCATTACGCGAACGTTACCGGCAGATGAATGTTCCGTGAATTTCACACGTATGTTGGAAGCCGAAAGTCGCACTCCGCCAACGGTGAAGCATGACCTCCAGCACGATCGTGTCGAAATCGTATTCCCGCACCAGTTCTCATCCTTCGCCACACACGACTTCACGCCCTTCATCGGTCGACCCGCGCCGCAGACGTTCGAACATGTGAGGCTCGTCTTCGACCACGAGGAGTTTCAAGGATCCGCTTTTAACAGAGCTAATTTAGACAATCGAGCATGACGATTTGCTGGATGAATTGCATCAAAGACTCAGACATTCATCTGTTCTTAATATATGACTGCTATGCTCCTGCTTTAGTCCAGCCTGACGGGATCGTTTGCTGGCCAAATCCATCCTGTCCGCATCACGCCGAAAGGAAAAGTCACTATGAATCGTAAAGCGTGCGCGGTCGTTTTCGCGTTCATTTGCCTGCTTCTCGGTTCGCTGCTCGGTTGTGGCGGCAGTAGCAGTTCGCGCTCGACTCCGCCCACATATTCACCTCAGGTCGTGGGGATCACGGTGACTGGCGGTTCATCACAAAGCGCACCGAGCGGCAAACAGTTTGGAGCGCCGCTAACGGCGACCGTAACCACTGCGGGAATCGGGACGGCTGGGGAGAAGGTAAAGTTCACGGCTCCAGCATCGGGCGCGAGCGGCACTTTCGCTAACGGAACGGCCACGGAAACTGACGTTACAAACAGCGCTGGGGTGGCCACGTCTTCGACGTTTTCCGCGAATATGGTGGGAGGCGCTTTTAGCGTAACGGCGACTGTTTCAGGGGCCTCATCCCCGGTGACTTTCGCTCTCACCAATATCCCAGCGACCTCTTATGCGTTCTCGATGAGCGGGGAAGATGTGAACGGAGGTTATTATGCCCTCGCAGGGTCGATAGCTGTCGACCCCACTGGCAAGGTCCTCGCGGGCGAGCAAGACTACAACGACGGCAGCTTAGGCCTAACCTCTCCCGAACCAAGCGGCGATCAGATCACCGGAGGAACGCTGACGTTTCCCTCTGGCGCCTCTCCCGGTCAGGCGACTCTCACACTGAATACGAATAACACTAGTTTGGGCACAACCGGCACCGAAGTGTTCGGGGTGCAGTTTGTTAACTCCAAGCATGCGCTCATTATGGAATTCGATGGCTTCGCGACTTCCAGCGGCAGCATGGACTTGCAAAACCTGCCGAGCAAGCTCAGTGGGCCGTATGCCTTCGCTCTTTCCGGATCTGACTTGGCCGGTGCGCCGTTCGCTTTCGGCGGCGTCTTCGCCATCAGTGGGAGCAGCCTTACAAATGGCATTATCGATGTGAATGATGCGGATAATACGGGAGTGACGATAGGGAAGGCTTTCAGCGGAACGATTTCGGTTGCCGATTCCTTTGGGCGTGGCAGAATCAGCGGAGTTAAAATCTCAAACGTCCTCGTTTCTCTGAACTACTACGTGGTTGGGCCGGAAGCGATCCGCCTCATTGACGTAGACTCTGCCGCCACATCTTCATCTGGGTCCGCCGATTCTGCGTCTGGCTCCGCCTTCGGGCAAGGCGCGGTAACTTTCAGCAACGCGTCTCTCGGACCATCCGTGCTTGCCATTTCGGGCAACGTTCTTGCCCAGTTCGGCGCGGTGGCCCAGTTCACTACCAGCGGCACATCGTCCTCGCCCGCTAACTTCTCGGGCGTTGGGGACGACAATGAACCGGTCAATGGCCTTCTTACTTCGCCGCCGGCTTCCAAAATCGCGGGCACCTATTCCATCGGTAGCAACGGATATGGCAGCCTGACGTTCAACACGATCAGCGGCAACTACCCAGGGCTTGGCGATGTCACCGCGCTCGGCATTTACATGACGGATCCAACTTTGAATCTGGAAGATCCGAATAACACGACCGGGGGAGGTGGCGCCCTGGTCGTCGATCTGGACTCCGGACAAACATTGGGCATCCCTCTTCCTGGCGCTGACGGAGTAATAATTCCTCGAACCGATGCGGCCACCGCGACCGCCGATTTTGCTGGCAACTACGCCGCTGAATGGCAGAACTTCGATAACATGGGCTGCGGCTGCGAGTTCGACCTGGTCGCTCAGGGGACTTTGTTCGCGAACGGAGCCCTTAGCCTCACCGGCCTGGTTAGCGATCCCTTCTTTTCTCTCGGAACACCCGACGCGACCAGTTCCGGAGATACGTTTGTGGGAACTCCCTTGGCGGACGCAAAAAATCCCGGACGGTACACGATGCTAACGGCTAAAGATTCGCTTTCAACAGTAATCGACGCCTCGCCCGGGCCCAACTTCGACATGGTCATCTATCAGGCCAGCGGCGGACAATTGTTCTGGCTCGACTACGACGTCGACTTGACAACCGTTTCCGCTGGACCACTAGAGCAGCAAGGGTCGCTGACAGGGTTGCCTGCCGCGGGAAGACAGGCGAAGAACCTTTCGAGACAGAAGCAATCGCACGTTGCTTTCGAACTGCATTAATTTGAACCAAGTAATAGTCCTGGCAGCATCGATTGTGGTAATTCGATGGCATTCTTCAGAAGAATGCGATTCTGGCCGACGGGCAGTTTCCTGGCCATCAGTTCCCAATCCGGGAGTCTTTCGCTTTTATGTAGGGTCGAAGTAAGTCTTTCGGTCGAATCGCGCATCTAATGCTCATATGGAAAATGCAGGCAACTCGATTTTTGACGAGCGCTACCGGGTCCTCTCGGTCGAAGCCGATCGCTTGCGGATTCGAGGAATTCTCAGCGGGCAAGTGCTAACCATCGTTAATCCGGAGCCCGAAATTCCTCTCACGGAAGCGGAATATCCCACCGGCAAGCTAATCGCACTCAGCGATCCCTCCTCCTCGACGCTGAATTAGGTTCGCCTAACCCTCTTTAGGTTTCCATTGCAACCGCGCGCACCAACCGCAAGCGCGGGAAGCACATCCAAGCTCCGTGCCGGCACCCAAACACGTCGATACCCTGCCCGTCTCCTCTTCCATGCCGACGGCGATGCCTGAAGAACAGGCTGCGCTGTTCCGTGAAGTGCTCACTGCACTCGAGGACAACAACATTCCCTATGCCGTATCGGGGGCATTTGCGCTACGCCAGCACACCGGGATTTGCCGCGTCACCAAAGATCTCGATTTGTTCATGACCGCCCGCACCGGCCTCAAAGTCGTGCCTTATCTTCGTCAGCGCGGTTTCGTCTGCGACGTCTGCGATCCGGTGTGGCTGGCCAAAGCGCGCAAAGGAAAGTTTTTTGTTGATTTGATCACTGGCATGAGCAATGGGGTTTTGAGCGTCGAGGATTCCTGGATCGAGCGGGCCAGTCCTGCAGTCGTGCTCGGTATAAAGACTCGTGTGCTCTCTCCCGAAGAACTGGTCGCCTCGAAGATCTTTGTTGCCCGGCGGGAACGCTTCGACGGAGCTGACATTGCTCACGTACTCTATGGAACATATCCATCGTTCGACTGGAATCGCGAATTGCTGTTGATGGGCGAGCACTGGGAGATGCTTTTGTGGTCGCTCTTGCTCTTCCGCTATGTCTACCCGGCCCAAACTCGTTACGTGCCTTCGTCCGTATGGCGCGAGTTGCTGCAACGTCTGGAGCGCGAGGTGGCAATGCCAAACTCGGAGGCCAAATTTAGAGGCAGCCTGGTGGAGACAACATGTTCGCCATCGACGTGAACGAGTGGCGATTGCCCAATCTTCTGCAGGAGAAAAGACAAAGCCGTCTGGAAAAAATCGAGCACAGCCGGAACGGCCGCAGGCCACCGCGCGCCGCTGTGCGGCGCGCTTCATGAGGAAACTTGCATGAGAATCGCAGCTACCGCCGACTTGCATTTCAATCCTCAAAGCTACGCCAAGCTCCAAGATCAGTTTGAGTGTGTTCGGGATGAGGCTGATGTCCTTGTTCTGGCCGGCGATCTCACAAATTACGGACAACCGCAGGAGATGGAGCCGCTGCTGAACGCACTGGTCCGCCTGAGGATTCCAACCATCGTCGTGTTAGGCAATCATGATTTTGAAAGTGGCAAGGAAGAAGAACTCTGCCGCCTGATTACAAACGCGGGAATCAAACTGCTGGACGGCACGGCATACGAAAGAGACGGCGTGGGATTCGCAGGAACCAAGGGCTTTGTCGGGGGCTTCGGGCGCGGCATGCTAACAGCCTTCGGAGAACGCGAAATCAAACAATTCGTGCAGGCGTCTATTGACGAGGCGCTCAAGCTTGAACGCGCCATGTCGCAACTGCGCACCGCGAAGCGCGTCGTCGTGCTGCACTATTCGCCTATCCCCGAGACGGTTCAGGGCGAGGCCACCGAGATTTTTCCATTTTTGGGAACCTCACGTCTGGCTGAAGTCGTAGATCGCCACGGCGCCGACCTCGTAGTGCACGGTCACGCCCATCATGGCAAAACTGATGGCCGCACCCCGGCAGGAGTGCCTGTTCATAACGTGGCCATTTCCCTGTTGCAGGCACAAGCGAAGTCGTCCGTGTATCGTGTTTTCGACCTGTAAGACCTCGCCCTTGTCGCGTCGCCTCAATGATTATAGGGCTTGCGAGACGAAACTTTATATGTCATTTTAGTACTCACATTTGTCCGCTAGCGTACACTTGTGCGGTCTTTGCCTGATTCCAACCGCATGACCCGCAGCGTACGGTAGGTCCGGATGGCTGTCCGCTATTCCACAAGTGCGATCGGAGGCACCATGGAACGTATTAAAGGCACCGTAAAATGGTTTAACAACGCCAAAGGTTATGGGTTTATCGGTCGCGAGGATGGTCCCGACGTTTTTGTTCACTATACCGCGATCACGACCGAAGGCTTCAAGAGTTTGCAAGAAGGCGACCAGATTGATTTCGAAATCGCGGAGGGGAAGAAAGGCCCGCAGGCTGCCAACGTTGTCAAGGCAGCCTGAGTTAAGAATCCGACGGCCGGTGGAGGCTTGCTTCGAAGCGACAATAGAGAAGCTCGCCTCGCCGGACTGACGCTCAAGAAACTATCAGATCAAATTGGAGGCCGGGTGAAAATCGAACTCCCGCATAACGGTTTTGCAGACCCTGTCCTCACGCGCTCAAATTCTATATCTTTGCGTCACTGCGCTAGTGGCACATGCTGTGGGAGTGCGTTTCCATCCTCTTGCTGTTCGGAATTATGCGACGTGAGGGCAATATAAGCAGCTCATCGCAGCAGTGCTTTACGTTTAACTCGGTTGGCGAACATGCCCGCGAGGGCCAAACCTACCACGGCCCCGAAGAATGTTGCCGTGAACATGACACCCGGCGACGGAGTACCGGCGCCGAAGTCAAAGCGGGCAAATAGGAAGGAGATGTAGGCCATCGCCCCAGTCCAAAACGCAAGCCGGAGATACATCGCAGCGACCTCCGTCGGAACTTTACCACGAATTTTCCTGAGGGTACAGAACCGATGCGAGGTGGCGGTCGAAATGCAAACCTTCAAGTCGCCGCAGCGCGATTCCTTTCAGCGGGCAGCAAAATTGTAAATCTATTGCGCAAAAGAGACGGAGCCAACCTTGCCGGAGCGGTCGTCGGGCTCGGGAGCACCGGGCGCTTTAGCCAGCATCGCGCTTGATATCTTGCCGACTTTCCTCATGTGCCAATATGTTTGTGAAAATCTCCCTTTCGGTGGCCAATCTCTCTCCGAGATACTCAGCCGTCCTATTGTGTACAATCCCCGCTTGAGCACTCAGCCGTAATCTCACGGAGGCGTCATGGTAAGCGCTGTTCTGGTGTCTTTTCTCGCACCCGTTCTATTCGCACCGCAGATCCACATCCCTCAGGATTTCAACACTAACTTTCTCATGTTGGTCCGCTGGACCCACTTCCTTGCCGGTATCACCTGGATCGGCCTGCTCTACTTCTTCAATTTGGTGAACGTCCCGCTGATGAAGGAGCTCGACACCCCCACCAGGGGAAAAGTAATGCCTGCGCTGATGACGCGGGCTCTGTGGTGGTTCCGCATGTCTGCGGCGCTCACGGTGCTCGCAGGCCTCGCCTATTTTGGAAACATTGTGGGCGCAGATGCGCGCAACGGCGGCGACTCGGTCGGAGCAGTCATGGGAAGTTTCTTTCTGATCTGGACTATCGTTTGGGGAATTCTTTATGCCGTCCTGATCCCGGGCAAAGGGATTTTCGATAAAGGCGCATTCATCGGCGTGGTCTATGCCGTGGTGGTCGCAGCGGCGGCCTGGCTATTTTTAAGCCTGAACAGCCATGGCTGGGAGAGCAATCGACTGCTGGCGATCGGCATCGGCGGCGGCATCGGCTGGGTCATGCTGCTCAACGTCTGGGGAGTGATCTGGCGCATCCAGAAGCGCCTGATTCAATGGACGCGCGACAACGCCACCAACGGCACTCCTATGCCCGACAAAGCCAAAGGAATGGCGCGGCAGGCGCTGCTGGCCTCACGCGCAAATGCATTTCTGTCGATCGTGATGCTGTTCTTCATGGGCGCGGCCAGCCACTATCCAATGTTTGGAAGGTGAGGAAGATACAGGCTATTAGCTGTTGGCTCTGCCTAAACCCAAAAGCGAGGAGCTACAAGCTTAGAGCCATGCAGAGGGCCCAAAAGTAATCTAGGAGCAAAATAAAGAGGCACCCCTTGCGGGATGCCTCTTTCGTCTAGCTTCGGCCAGTTAGAAGTAAATCTTGGCCCCCAACTGCACGACTCGACCGTCGCCGTTGGTGGTTAGAGAACGAACGCTGAAGATCTCCCCGAAGGTCGGAGTGCTTAGGAAGGAGGCGTCTTGGCTAGATCCGTTATTCCCACCGCCGGGATTGGCAAAATTAGCATGGTTGAAAGTGTTAAAGGTCTCCAAGCGCAATTCGACGGACTTGCTTTCGTCGATGCGAATGTCCTTTTCAATCGCCATGTCGCCGTAGTTGATGCCAGGGCCATAGATCGGGTTACGGTTGGCAGTTCCGAATCCGCTGCCGGGCGCGCCCACTGTGAAAGCCGATGAGCCGTTCGTGAACCAGTAGTTACCCGCGTTTCCGGCGCCACCATTGGCAGTAGTCTGGTAGGTGCGCGGATTCACCTTCTTCACCGCTGCCACCTGGTCAGGACGATCCGGACAAGTGAAGAAAGAGAATCCATTATCGTTACAAGTGAGCGAATGGCCGCCGAGGTCAAATACTGGAATTGGGAATCCGCTCTGAAGCGTGTAGATGCCCACTATGTTCCAGTCATCGGTTAGCCTTCTGAAACGGTGCCCCGAGAGCTTATAGAAGGGCAGCGTGTACTTGTAGCTGACTACGAGGCGCTGCGGCGCATCGTTCTGGGAAGGACCATAGGTATATCTGGGGTCATAAGGATCCAGTCCGGGGAAGTTAAAAGAACTTCCTTCAAAGTTCGAAGTCTCGTCAAAGTTCCGGGACCACGTGTAAGCGACCTGGAATTGTAGACCATTGCTGAAGTGCCGGTTCACTTCCACCTGCAGCGAGTTGTAGTTCGAGTTGTAATCGGTGGCTTCAATACCCGGTTGGCCGTACAGATTAAGGTTGTAGGGAGTTGTGCCAGGCACCGGCTTTCCGTTCGTATACACAAAGGTGTTCGGGTTAAAGGTTACAGGTGTCTGGGGGCAAAAATTGAGTAACAGGCCCAGGCCTAACGGGGCACAGCCCGATGCGGCCGCCTGCGGGTTGGTTCCGATTAAGGTACCGGCCATGTTGGCGTTATAAGCACCCTCCTCGTGGCGGCCGATGCTTCCCACGTAACCAATGGAGACAATGGTTGACTTTCCGACCTGCCGTTGGACGTTCAGGTTAAAGTTGGTCGCCCTCGGGGTGGTGAAGTTGGGCTTTTCCGAAACCCAGTCGAAGCCGAGAGGAGCGAACGGAGTGAAATCGACCTTTGCTCCCTTTGCTGGCGGAATGAATGGGAATGGGTTCGTCTTGAAGCCCGAAGCAAAGCCACCGACCGGAGCTGTGTTGACGGTGGTAAACGGATTCACAAGGTTCGGCGAACTGATGGAGTTGGCGCCGATGGTGCCCAGCGCGAACGGAGGATTGAGAAGGGTCTGCAGCGTTAGTTCCTCTTCCGAGCGGTTGTAATAGATCCCAATGCCGCCGCGAACGCTCCAGTTGTGCGAGCCTCCCGGACTCCAGGCAAAGCCGGCGCGCGGGGCAAAATCCTTGTACGGAACGTTCACGCCACCGTACTGGTTGATACCCGCATCGCCAGGGTAGACGAAACCAACTGGGGCGGTCGGTAAGATCGTAGATTGCTGGCCAGGCCGCCACGCGCCCGTGATTTCTCCGTTCGCGTACAAGTTTCTCCAGGGCGTTTCGACGTCATAGCCGGTTCCTATCGTCAACGTCAAGCTTGGCCTTACCTGCCACTGATCCTGGACGTATGCATAGTATTCGCGAGCGCGTCCGCGGATGATGGAACCGCTGCCCTGAGAGTAGCTGTCCGGAAGACCCAGCAGGAAGTCCGCTCCCGAAGCGGAGGTCGAGAATGGTCCAGCGCCTCTAAACTGATAATTGCCGCTCAAGTTGCTATAGAACGGATTGTTGATCTGAAGGCCTTCCCCGCTGAAGCCGGCTTTGAAGGTGTGGTGCCCCCAAACCTTGCTGAAATTATCCGATACCTGATACGTGTTCTGGATACGCGGTTGAGGCCCGTTTGAACTGAATCCGAGCTCGAAAAGATTATTGACGTTCAACACAGGAAGCGAGGCTATCGCGGCATTCTGCGGGTTGATGCCGGTAAATCCGTAAGCCTGAGGATTGATCGGGTTGACTGGGTTGACCGCAACGAAATTAAAGCGCAAATAGGAGAAGCGAATCTCGTTCAAAGTTGTCGGCGAAAAGGTGTGGGTATAGTCGGCGGTGTATTCCTGATAGTGCCGTTTGGCGTTTTCGGGCAAACCCGGCAAGGTTGTACCGGTAAACGGTATGGTATCTACAGATGGGGTGTTCTGATAGAGGCCATAGAACCAGATGTTATCTTGCGCTCTCAGCCGGTCGTCGACGCGATAAAGGTACTGATTGCTGGTCTCAGTCGTAGTGGGATTGAAATTATAGTTACGGCCGGCATTCGGCAGCGGAACAAATTGATTCATCAGTTTTAGTGCCAGCGGATTTAGAGCTGTGGTCGGAATAATCCCGCTCGGGAAGGCCACGCACCACGGCGTTCCGGCAGCCTCGGTGCCGATGGCAAACGGCAGCGGACTCCCGCCGAAGGGACCGCTGGTATAACTGCAGGGCGACCCTGCCGGCAGTGGATTAGTTTGAACATTGTAAAGCTGCCCGAGATCAGAAAAATTCCCGGTGCGCTCCTGTGGAGTGTAAACCGGTACCGAAGAGGATGCGCCCGCATCCGGCGTCCTCTCATGCAGGCCTTGATACGAGAAAAAGAAAAAGGCATGGTCCTTGATGATCGGTCCGCCGACCGTGCCACCATACTCGTTCAGGTGGAAAGGAGTGGGAGACGATTTGTTCGTCGTGGGATTGAATTCGAACCAAGACGGGGCATCGAGGAACGTATCGCGATAAAACTCGAAGGCCGACCCATGGAACTGATTGGTGCCGTTCTTGATGGCGGCGTTGATGATCGAGCCGGAGTTGCGGCCGTATTCGGGGTTGATCGTGCTGCTGACCATGCTGACTTCGCCGATCGAATCCGGACTGGGAATCACCAGCGGAGTGTTCAGCGAGCTGTCATTCGAATCGGTGCCGTTGATCAAAAAGGCATTCTGCTGGGTTGTCGAGCCGTTTGTGGAGTAATCGCCTGCACCGAAGCGGTCGGATGACGCCTGCACGCCCGGCTGAAGCTGCATCAACTGAGTCCAGTTGCGTCCGTTCAGCGGGATATCGACGATCTGATTTCCGCTGATCACAGCGGTGAGCTGCATGTCGGTGCTCTCAACCTGGGCGGCATTGGCTTCGACCGTAATACTGTCACTCACAGAGCCCAGCTGCATTTCCGCTTTCAGGGTGAAAACCTGGTCGAGATCCAGGTGAATGTGGCCTTCTGTGAACGACTTGAAGCCGGATTTCTCGATCTTAACCGAGTAGTCGCCGATAGGCAACTGCAGGAACTCAAACAAACCGCTCTTGTCAGAGCTGACGTCATAACCAAGACCTGTGGCTACGTTGGTCGCGTTTATTTTAGCGCCCGGGACCACGGCTCCGGAGGGGTCGACGACCGTTCCGCGAATCTTGGCGTACAGGTTGTCGGCGTTCGCCGGGATCGTCAAAGCCAAACTGATCGCCAGACCCAAGGCGAGAAGAACGACGCTAAAGCGGAATGCATGCTGCTTCATGAAGAGACCCTCCCAAGCATTTCTTTAGAACGGAAACCAATCCTGCGTTGAATGCCACCACGCGGACCTGAACGTGTGGCTTTATCGCTCAGCCCAACCAAAGCAACTGGCGTACCAAAACAGTCGCAACATAACATGCTGATTTGTCATAAACATACAGGGTAAGTACTGTGTGAGGCCGAGAAATTTACATGTCTTTACGGAAGTGCTTATGAGAATTGGTAGGTTTCAGCGGTTGGGTTACTGACGCCGACCGTGCAATATCCGTGACCAAATACGGGTTCTGGCCTGCGGTGCCTTTTACTAAAGCAGACCCGGTTCTAGAGGTCCTCCGCCCCTGCGGTTCCCTGCTACAATATCGGTTCCCGTGACTGCAATACGCTCTAAGCTCGAACCCGTTGAGCGGAAATCGGCGGCGAGTGCCCAAGCCCAGTCCCTCGATTCAGTACCCATGCTCGATCTGAGCCGCCAGTACGAGCGCCTGCGACCGGAAGTTCTGGCAGCCGTGGGGCGGGTTTGTGCCTCTCAGCAATATATTCTGGGAGCCGAGGTCGAAGCTTTCGAGCGCGAAATTGCCGATTTCTGCGGTACCCGCGAAGCCGTGGGATGCGCCTCCGGCACCGACGCCCTCTGGCTCGCTCTGACTGCGGCCGGAGTTCAACCCGGCGATCGGGTTCTCACCTCGCCCTTTAGCTTCTTTGCCTCGGCGAGCGCTGTGGTCCGGGCCGGCGCGCAGCCGGTTTTCGTCGACATCGACCCGCAGACCTTTAACCTCGATCCCACCCAGGTAGAGCGCTTCCTGCAGCAGTGCAAGCGCGACAAGCTCAGCGCCGTGCTTCCAATTCACCTCTATGGTCAATGTGCCGACATGGACGCGCTGCAGCGCCTGGCCGAGGAATTCCATTTAATTCTGATCGAAGATGCGGCCCAGGCTATCGGCGCGCGCTGGGGCGAGCGAAAAGCCGGGTCGATGGGCACGTGCGCCGCCTTCAGTTTTTATCCCACCAAAAATCTCAGCGCCTACGGAGACGCCGGCCTGGTTACAACGAACGATTCGGCTAGGGCCGAGCATCTCCGCCGCCTGCGCAATCACGGCAGCCCCCGACGCTACGTTCACGAAGAGTTCGGATGGAACAGCCGCCTCGATGCTATTCAGGCCGCAATCCTGCACCTGAAGCTGAAGTATGTGGAAGGCTGGAACCAAGCTCGCCGCGACCGCGCTGCCCGCTACGATCAGCTGTTCGTCGAAGCCGGCTTGACTAAAACGAAGCTGTCCTCCACGAAAACCGCAAGTATTTCGATCGACGTCCCCGACGATTTGCCGATTCACTCACCTTATACGGACCAGCGCGCGCATCATGTCTTCCATCAATACGTAGTGCGTGCCTACCGCCGCGACGAACTGCGGGAGTTTCTCACCGCCCGCAAAATCGGAAGCGAAATTTACTATCCCATCCCGCTGCACCTGCAGCCGTGTTTCGCTTATCTGGGATATCGCGAGGGGGATCTGCCCGGAGCCGAGCGCGCCGCCAAAGAAGTGCTGGCGTTGCCGATGTTTCCGGAACTCACCGAAGCCGAGCAGCGCCGGGTCGTCGCCAGCATCGCCGATTTCTACTGCTAAGTTCTATTAAGCATCGTCTGACTGTTTGCCGCAAGATGTGGGGACGGCAGCCCTCGGCTGTCTCGGAGCGAAGCTCCGGTTCTCTTGTTGGCAATCTCGCGATACCAGACCGGGGTCTTCGGTTCGACGACAGCCGAGGCCGGCCATCCCGACAAATAACTACCCCGTAACTTCCCGCTAGTCCGAACATCAAAACTAGAGTTCAATGAAGGTTCGAGAAATGACAAAGATGACGAATCTCGCTGCAGCGGCATTTAAATTAGCTCCAATGCTGACGCTCTTGTGTGCGGTCCTGGCTAGCGCTTCGCAAGCGCAACCTTCTGGCGTGGATACGAACCTCAAGCCCGTCCTGGTTGAACTCTTCACCTCGGAGGGCTGCTCTTCGTGTCCTCCCGCAGATGCCTTGCTGCAGAAGTTGCTGGCGCAGCAACCCGTGGCGGGAGCGGAGATTATCGCGCTTGAAGAGCACGTCGACTACTGGAATCACGATGGATGGGTCGATCCCTACTCGTCGGCGGAATGGACCCGGCGGCAATCCGAGTATGGAGTCTTCTTCGGCAATGGAGCTTACACACCTGAACTAGTGGTAAACGGGACCAGCCAGTTCGTAGGCAATAATCGACAGGAAGCTTTGACCGAAATTGCAAAAGCGGCGCACAGCCAGAAAACAGAAGTCTCGATTACTCCCGAAAAGCCGAACGCCGACGGCAAGCAACACTTTACCGTCACGGTTGGAAAGACTGACACAAAAGGCGATTTGGCCGAGGTTTGGCTGGCGGTGACCGAGGACGGATTGCATTCTTCCGTGGAACGAGGGGAGAACGCAGGGCACGTTCTAAATCATGTTGCAACCCTGCGCTCTTTGCAGAAGATTGGAGTCGCCGGTGCAAACGGCTCCGACACCTTCACCAAAGATGTACTGGTGAAATTCGATTCTCGATGGAATTCGGAAAACCTGCATGTGTCTGCGTTCGTGCAGCAGAGAAAAAGCCGGGAGGTCCTCGGAGCGGCTTCCATAAAAATAAAATAGCCGGAGATCAACGAAAGCCGGCTCCACTCGAGATCTTTAATGCCGCCGGCGGCGGCTTACGGCCTTGGTCTCTTGCTTCTGCTCTCCCGCCGCCAATACGCGCCGCACGATCGGCGTATTCAGCTTGTACTTTCGCTCGCTGATCGCGCCGCTATCGTCTTTCACTCGCAGGATGAAGACCGGCAACGTGCCTTCCTTATCGAAGGTTTCGCTGGACACCGTTACAGGCAACTCTCCTTTCAACCCATGCTCGCGGTAAGCGGTCTCGTAGCGGTGCTTCCTGATATTCCAGGTGAAAACGCGAATCTGATCGAAGTCGTAGGGCAAGCCGTCGTGCGGTTCAGTCATGACGCAGAGAAACTGCGCGACGCTTTTGTCTTTGGTTGCGAATTTATCGGTCGCGAATTTATCGATTGCGGCCTTATCCTTATCGCCGTCTTTGTCGGCGCCGGCTTTGGTCGCGTCCGGAATCTTGTCATCCTGCACATGATTCAGCACGAAAAAAGCAACGAAGCGCTGGCCCTCGGCGTATTGCGCGATATCGAGCGGAACGTCAACGTCTACCATGCGCGACAGCACCCAGCCCACGCGCCCTTGCGCGTCACGCACCAGCCACCAATCCTCCAGCACGGGCGTGGGGACGTTTTTCCCGGCTGACGTTTTCTCGGCGGCCGATTTTACGGATACTGTTTTCGCGGGCCCTGCATTTTTGTCTGCCGTGGCCCGCTTGAGCAGGGAAACCTTCGCCCCGGCCGACAGTTGATACAAATGCTCTGTCTCCCGGCCCGGGGTGAGATGCAGATTCGTGTCGTTGCGCAGCACGCCCGGAGCTTGCACGGGGTCGTTCTGATTTTCTTGCGTCAACTTCTGCAATCCGTCGTAGATGGCCTGGTCAACCAGGTAACGCTGTTCGATCCATCCTTCGAGACCGCTGGAAGTGCGGACGCGCGAAAAGCGTTTCTCGCGCTCCAGCACCTCCACGCGCTCTCCATTTTTCACCGTGCCCAAGCGCACGTAGACAGTTGCCACCTGATCGCGCAAGGTGGCCTGCACCGCTGAAACGTAATTCACTTCCAGGACGCGATGCCCGTGACGATTGCAGGCGGCAAAAAAAGCCAAACAGCCAATGGCAAAAACCAGGGCCTTCGCAGATCGGCACCGATGGGTGCGGCAAAGATGTGCTGGACGGTCCGATTTTAGGATCTTTGCCGGGTTCACTTCGCAGGGCTCACCTCAACAGGCCCAGATTCCACTATAGCGCGTTGCGAAAGCGTTTTTCCGGCACCAAAGTTTACGGAAAATGCACTCCTGTATATCGACTTCGCCACAATGTTTGGGTCTATAGTCGGCAAATGCAGTATTTCTCCGCCTGTGGCCCGGCTAAGAATGTTTCGGGAGAAACCCGCCGCGGATTCAAAGCGTTCGGCATCTTTCTTTTTCTTGCTGCAGGTATCGCTTCACTTGCCGGTGCGACTCTGATCTGCCGCGGCACCGTTCTCGATCGGATTTGGGTTCTCAACCCCAACGCCTACAATCAACTCGCGCCTCTCGGAAGACTCGTCGGTGTCGCCTTCGTGATGCTCGGCGCAGTCATGCTAGTAGCTGGGCTGGGCTGGATTCGGCGCCGGCTATGGGGATGGCGACTGGGCGTAGCCATTCTTGCCGTTCAAGCTTTGGGAGATCTGGTCAATTGCCTCCGCGGCGATTTCCTTCGTGGTGGTATAGGCCTCGTGATCTCCGTCGGACTTTTGCTTTATCTCCGGTCGCGAACAATCCGATCGTGCTTCGCCGAGGTACCCTCGTTACCCTGACAGATCCCTGCCGCTTCGGTTACCATTATTTAGATCAGCGATGAAAAACATATTGAAGAATCGATCTTTCCTGCTCTTAGTGGCGGTGTTCTCTGCCGCATTGTGCGCGGCAGCCGCCGACTCACTGAATCCGGCGCTCCGTCCTCCGAAGGGCTCTTCGGTCGCCATAGTCGTCTTTGAGGATCTTCAGTGCCCGCAGTGCCGCCGGGTGGCGCCAATCCTCGAGCAGGCCTCGAAGACCTACAAGATTCCCCTGATTCGCCACGACTTTCCGCTGCCCATGCACAACTGGTCGTATGATGCGGCGGTGATGGCTCGCTACTTCGACGCCAGCTCGAAATCGCTGGGCAACGATTTCCGCGATTATATTTTCGCCAACCAGTTGGAAATCAATCCGCAAACCCTGCGCAGCTACGCCGAAAAGTTCGCGGCCGCGCACAAAGTCGACTTCCCTTTCGTGGTCGACCCCCAAGGCAAGTTCGCCGCTGAAGTGAATGCCGATCGCGACGTGGGCCGCGCCATCAAACTCGAACATACGCCCACCGTATACGTGGTCAGCAGCCGCAATCTGCAGCGGCCTTACGTGGAAATGAAAGACAGCAGCCAGCTCTACGTGCTGATCGACAGCATGATGAAGGATTAGCTGTCAGCCCTCAATTGTTAGCTTTTGGGTTTTGGGCTTTAGCTCTTGCGTTAGAAATCCAAGTTGTTCTGTGAAGTGTGAGCTGACGTCTGAGGTCCGACGGCTGACGTCCGGCGGCTGAAAGATTCTCTCAATCCCCGAATCCAATCCCGATCGCCCGCGCCGCGCGCACCAACTCCCCGATGGGATCGACGGACTTCAGGTGCCCGATGGCATGGGCCACATCGACCGAGACGATCGAGTCGCCCTGCAACGCCACCATCATGCCGAAGCCTCCGGCAGCGATCAGATCGACCGCAGCCACGCCGAAGCGCGTGGCCAGGATGCGGTCAAACGGAGTTGGAGAGCCGCCGCGCTGAATATGCCCCAACACACTAATGCGCACTTCTTTCTTCGATCCGCGCTCAATGGCGCCGCCGATCAAAGTGCCAATCGAGCTATTGCGCCGGTTCTCTTTTAACTCTGGAGGCAGCTTCACACCCTCGGCCACCACCACGATTGTGAAATCCTTGCCGACTTTTTCGCGTTCGGCAATGTAGCGGCAAACGTGTCGGACGGTAAAAGGAATCTCGGGGATAAGAATCACATGCGCCCCGCCGGCCAGGCCGGCCTCAAGCGCGATCCAACCGCAGTCGCGCCCCATCACTTCGACCACCATCACGCGATGATGTGACGCGGCGGTCGTGTGAATCTTGTCGATGGCGTCAGTCACAGTATGCAGCGCAGTGTCGAAGCCGAACGTAACCTGCGTGGCGGAGAGATCATTGTCGATCGTCTTGGGGACGCCCACGATCTTGAGTCCCCTGAGAAAAAGTTGGTGTCCAATTTTCTGCGAGCCGTCGCCTCCAATTGTGATGATGGCGTCGATGCCTAGCTTAGCGGCGTTGGCAATCACCTGGTCCGAGATATCGCGCACAACTTCCTTGCCGTTCTCGACGCTCTTATAGTGAAAGGGATCGCCGCGGTTGGTCGTCCCGAGAATCGTGCCGCCGCGGGGCAGAATACCGCTCACCTCCTTCAGCGTAAGCTCGAAGGATTTTTCCGGCCAGATCAGCCCGTCAAAGCCATCGGGGATGCCGATCACCTTCCATTTGTATTTCAGGATCGCCGCCTTGGTGGCGGCGCGAATCACGGCGTTGAGGCCGGGCGCGTCCCCGCCTCCAGTGGCAATGCCGATGCAGCGAATGTCTGACATAGGATTCGGTCGTTAGTCGTTGGTCGTTGGTCGGTCGCCTGATTTGCGGCCTGACTGGACGATGATCACCTGCGGAGAGCTGGCTGGACAACTTACGAGTGGCCGTGGAATGAATAGCCTTCTGTCACCGGTAAACTTCTCGGCGATGCCCGATTTGGATCACGAGGATAGTCACGGCTTGGTTTTGGATTTCGCAGATTACCCGATAATCCCCCACCCGATAGCGCCAGAGCATCCCAAGGGGACCCGTGAGTGATTTGCCCAGTGTGCGCGGATCTTGGTGCTTGGCAACGCGTCCATCGAGGAAATCCAAAATGCGTCCTGTAATCGGCTTATCCGGTTTCTTGAGCTGTCTCTTGGCTGTCTGCGTGTAATTAACTGTCCAGGCCAAGGTCGGTTCTCACTTGAGCACTGGAGTGAACTTCTTCTTGTCCCTTGCGCACACGTTCAAGAACGTCGGCTGCTAGATAGTAATCCTCCAGATCGTCCAAGCCGCTCTCGATCATCTGCCTGAGATAAAAGGCCTTGGTGCGCCCGGTTTGAGCTGCAAGGAAGTCGAGGCGCTGCGCAGCCTTCGCGGAAAGTCGGATCGATGTCGCCACGGAGATACCTCGAATGCTTGTATTCAATATATCACAACGAGAAGGTAGCGGAAACTCCGTGATAATCTAGATCAAGCTAGCTTAATTGAGGATGCAAATGAAGCAAGTCGGTGCCTTTGAAGCCAAGAACAAGCTCGGAGCCTTGCTCGACGCAGTCGAGAGCGGCGAGGAGATCGTGATCACGCGCCACGGCAAGCCTGTCGCTCGGTTAGTGCCCAATGACGTTCGCATAGATCGAGAGCAGGCCCAGGCTGCCCTGGATCGCATCCGGGAGCGGGCGCGCCGCTTAGGCACCGGCAAGTTCGATTGGAAGGAAGTCAAAGCGCTCCGCGATGAGGGGCGCAGATGAATAACCCGCGAGTTTTCCAGGCGTCACGCTCTTTCTTAGGGCGGCGGAGATGAGCCTAGTTCTTGACAGCTCGGCGACCTTGGCGCGGCTCTGGGAGGATGAGACCACCGACGCTGTAAGAGAGGTGTTTGAACTGATTCGCGACCGGGGAGCGTGGGTTCCTTCACTCTGGCGGCTGGAAGTCGCGAATGCTCTGGAGATAGATGCGCGCCGAGGGCGGCACGTAGTGGAGTTCCGCGATGGCGCGCTGGCCGATCTTGCTCTTCTCCCCATTCAAATCGATTTTGAAACCGACCGGCAGGCTTGGAGCACTACCCTGCGCTTGGCGGAGAAGCATCGCTTGACGCTTTACGATTCGGCCTATCTGGAATTGGCCGTGCGCCGTCGCTTGCCCCTGGCTACGCTGGACCGGCAACTCCGCGCCGCAGCGGGGAATCAAGGAGTGGAGTTGCTGGGGATGTGAGAGGCGTTTCCAGCAAGCAGGGCAACCCACTTCTCGCAACGGAAGCGGGAAATGGAGCACCCATTCCTGCTGGTCCTCAGAAATAGGCCACCCGCCAGGAGCCCGAACGATGGGCGTGGAGCTGCCATCGCAGCTACGCCTATGGCGAGGGAGGCAGGGTGAAAATTAATCAGTGGCCTGCGGCGAAATTGAAGTTTCGCCCCGCGGCGTAAGCCAAACCCGACCGTGCTGGCAGTTCCGAACCCCGCGGATAGACGATTTACGATTTCGTAACGAACTCCGTTTTTGTGCGTATACCTCTCCGTTGCGACTAAGATCACGGTTCCAGTAGTTCGACGCTGAGTCCTTTGGGGAGTTTTCGATGAAAACGAAACGCGCTTTTGCGGCTTCTCTACTGCATCACAAGTCGGAGTTTTCCACGCTGCAAGGAGCTGTCCTGACCTTCTTGCTACTCGCGATGGCAAGCGCCAGCTTGCATGCGCAGACATTTACCACGCTCGTTAGCTTCGATGTGACCAACGGCCTCCATCCATCCGGGTTGAAACAGGCAACGAACGGGAATTTCTATGGAACTACGGTCAACGGCGGAGCCGACGGGGAGGGTGAGATATTTGAGATGACGCCCACCGGTACGTTGACAATACTCCATAGCTTTGACGCGACCGACGGTTCCCAGCCGAATTCCGGGGTGACGCAGGGAACGGACGGGAACTTCTACGGAACGGCTGCCGCCGGCGGGGCCCACGGGGACGGCACGGTATTCAAAATGACACCCGCGGGCGTGCTGACGACACTGCTCAGCTTTGACCTGAACGATGGTGAGGATCCGGGAAAGCTGAAACAAGCTACGGACGGAAACTTCTACGGAACCACTGTTGACGGCGGAGCGAATGGAGACGGGGAGGTCTTTAGGATAACACCAACGGGTACGCTCACGCTACTGCACAGCTTCGACGTGAGCGATGGCAAGTTCCCTAAATCGGGAGTATTGCAAGCAACGGACGGAAACTTCTACGGAACAACTTATGAAAACGGCCCAGGCGGGTACGGCACCGTATTCAAGATGACATCGACCGGCACGCTGACGACGGTCCACGGTTTTAGCGAAGGCGATGGAGCCTATCCCGGAACGTTGGTGCAGGGCACGGACGGCAACCTCTACGGAACAACCGCCTACGGCGGGGCTTACGGCGACGGAGAGGTGTACAGGCTGACGACGTCGGGAACGCTGACGATCCTCTACAGCTTTAATGGATATAACGTACAGCCAGGAACGCTACTGCAAGCTAAGAACGGAAACTTCTACGGAGTAACACTCCACGGCGGGACAAATGGTGACGGCGAATTATATGAGATGACGCCCACGGGTGCGGTCACCGTCCTTTACAGCTTTGGCGGATATGACGCACTCAATCCGGGAGGACTAACGCAGGGCACAGATCTGAATTTTTATGGAACGACGATGTCCGGAGGAACGAACGACGACGGATCGGTATATAAATTCGTCCAGTAGGTGCCGTCCGACACTTAGGCAGACTGGGCTTCGACGAAGCGAAAGGCGGAGGGCGCAACTATCTCGGGGCGATGCCCAGCATCAATAAGCCCTGCACTTTCCCCCAGTCATCGGTTAACCGATTGAAGGAAACCTCTCGGCGCCCTTCGGAGAAGCGGGTGTCCAAGAGTAGGAACTTACGGATCGCATCCATGCGAGCGCCGAAGGCGGGAGAATCAAGGGTTTCATCGAAAACCGCTCCGTAGATGATGTATATGTGCGAGTTCCACACCATGATGGGAGCGTGCCCGCTACGAATTGAGGCGATCACCCGGGCGGAATTGACCGAAGATGCAGGCACATATTCCGCTGTGACTACGATGGAGCGGCCATCACCCAGCAGGTGCCCACCCTGGAGCTTGTCGCCAACGTGCTTAAGAGAGAGTGGATCCGCGGACTGGACAAGATCTTCCAGCGCGGATTTTTTGCCACAGCAAACCTGCGGGTCCCGGAAAACAGTCTCCACGGAGGCTGCCAGCACATCTGAGGCGTCCTTGGAGCGTGCCTTCAGCAAAGGCAAGCCGTCGATATGGACTTCCTGGTTGGGAACGTAGGTCTGGGCTGGTGCCAAGCAACAAACCACGACGCAGGATGCCACCGCTAGCCGGGCCAGGGTGGCCGGCGCAGACCTGGGCAAGGTTAGACGGATCATGTATCACCTCTAAGGGCACAGTTAGCGATCCCAATAACTTATTATTACCTATTTTCTTCTTTCCCTTGCGCCTTTCCGAAAAAGATGAGCGGCTCGTGGTGCATGCTGGGAAGCGGTTATCTCCCCTCACGTTACGAAACCCGAACAAATCGAATGTACTGACCTGTGGTCGCCGCCGTCTCTGATACAAGGGTTAATCGCTACGCAGCCCTAACATATTGAGTCGGGGTGCGCGATTAGCGTTTGGCCGTTGCCTAATTCAACTTAGACGGGAGTGTTCGATGCTGCAAAGATTCGTTATTCCGTTCCTACTACTTACGGGTGCGCTCTTGACCTCGCCCACAGCGCTCGCACAAAATTCTGCTCACGGACATTGGGTCACCGACCCCCGGAACATCGCAACACCAGGGTTCGTCTATGACGTTCCGCCTTCAAACTTCAACTCGCTCACTGCATCCGACGCGGAACTCCAAGAGTGGGGATTTCCACCTCGACCCGGGGCGGGCATGGCCGCAGACTACAATCGATGGACAAGGATGGTAACGGCAACGCGCGTAATTCCACAACTTGTCCCAACCGACATCTCCCTCGGCCCGGCAAGACAAGTAAAGACGGGTGGGGCGGTAGGCAGTGCAATCGCTGCGACCAGCGAAAATTGGAGCGGCTATGCCATCACTCAGAAACCAGGCACATTTTATTCAGTGAATGACAGTTACGTTTTCGGTGAGTGGACCGTTCCCTCAGTTTCGCCGCCGCCGGGTTTTAGCTGCGGTTCTGCACACTTCTACGCCGCAGAGTGGGTGGGCTTCGATGGCTATGGCTCCAACGACGTGATGCAAGCGGGCACCGAGACGAACTGCGGCAATTCCGACTACGCGTGGTACGAATGGTACCCCTATCTCCAAACGAAAATAAGCTCCCCCACGGTCAGCCCAGGCAACTTCATTGAGGTGGAAGTCTGGTATACGACCTCTTCGCCGCACGGGAATTTCTGGCTCTGGAACGAGACGACTGGGGCGGTCGCTGGCCTCGGATTCAGTGCCCCCTCCGGCACAACTTTATCGGGAAATAGCATGGAATGGGTCGTCGAACGGCCAACGCTTAACGGCGTGTATACCGACCTTGTCAACTATGGGAGCATGACCTTCGAGGGCAACCGTGGCGACGTTCCGGGCTTCAACGGATTTAGTCCAAATGGGAATTACATGGGCACTGATGCCGGCACCTCCAATTGGACATGACGTGCCCAATCTGGACTCCCAGCTCTTCGTGTGAAACCACCACGGTGATTAGCACTTCGAGCCTTCCAAACCCGAATAACACTAACATCGCATTCGAGACCGCAGGGCCGGCCCGCTAGCTAGTGGGGCGCCCGACAAGAAACGTGCAGCGGAGTCAGCAGCGGGTTGCAACGGCTACGGGGCGGTGACAGTCACCGTGACGAGGTTAGAAGTAATGATGTTGTTGCCGCTGGTGTACTGGGCGTAGACCGTGGTTTGGCCTGTACCGGTCGAAGACTGCGGACACATCGGGTCTTCGCCGTTTTGCACGGTAACCAGAGTTGTGTTGGTCGAAAACCAGGTTGCGGTCGCAGTAACGTCTGGTTCCGTGCCTCCGGTTGAGAGCGTTGCCTTGGCAGTGAAGCAGTTAGTCGCGGTTGAGCTTACGGCTAGGCTCGTACTGCCAGGGGTAACTGTCAACGCCGTGACATCTCCCAAGGTTACGGTGGCGCTGGCTGTGGCGCTGGCAGTACCGGAATTTGCCGTGATCGTGGCGCTGCCCACCGTGATCCCCTTCAGGAGCCCGCCACTGGTGATGGTCGCGGTAGTCGGATCGGAGCTCGACCAGCACACGGTGGTTCCCGTGCAACTTGTGCTGCCGGTCAGAGTATAAGAGTTCCCCTGCGTGTCGGTTCCCGAAGCATTTAATTGCACCGAGCTGCCCTGGCTCACCGAAGGGCTCGAAGGGTTGATAGTGATCGAAGAAATCGTAGGGTTCTGAAAAAAACCCTTGCAGCTTATGGCTAAACCAAGGGTGAGCAGCGCGGCAAAAGCGCCGGCGAGGCGGAGTTTGTGCTTTGTGGATGACATAGGTGTTCGGAACTCCTTAGGCGCGCGCTCCATCTCTCTGACCGGATCAATTTCCCTTAAGAATACGATTCCCGCGCAAACGCAATTGCAAAAATTGTAGCAGAGAAAATTTAAGGATGGAGCGCGTAACTGTACTTCCGTGCCATTCTCGAACCAGCGCGGCTAACGCCTCTGTTCCAACTAGGAACGCCCGCCAATCCCTAAGCTTGCAGGGAAAATAGCGTTGCCGGCAAAATCTGCGGAGCGGCGCTCCGCGGATAGCCGGAGCCCGCCCTGAGCGACGTTGAAGGGCGCGGCTTTCCCCACAACAAACTCTCTTTTTAATTCTCTCCGCAAGTAAAAAAGCCGGAGCTGAAATCAGCTCCGGCCATGTTCTCAGATAAAAAACTTGCCAGAAAGCTCATCCCTTGTGCTCTTTCGGCTCGTTTGGCTTGGGCGCTGGCTTTGGTGCTGGCGCCGGTTTAGGTGCCGGCGCAGGCTTGGGTGCCGGCCTCGGTGCGGGCGCTGGCTTTGGTGCAGGTGCCGGCGCAGGCTTGGGTGCCGGCCTCGGTGCGGGCGCTGGCTTTGGTGCCGCTGCTGGCTTGGGGGCGGGCCTGGGGGCTGCAGGTCTTGCTGCAGCTGCCTTTGGTTCCGGTTTGGGAGCAGCGGGTTTAGGTGCGGCCGCAGGTTTAGGCGCAGGTTCTCTCTTCGGTGCGGCTTCTCGCGGCGCTGGAGCGCTCGCCTTCGCAGCCGGATGCGGCGTGCTTGCAGGGCGCGATTCCTTTGCTGCTGAGTGAGACGCCGGAGCTTCTTTCCTGGGCTCTGCCGCACGCTCACTCGGAGCAGACGGTTTCGCTGCGGCCTTCCTCTCCGGTGCCGGCTTCTCCGCCGCAGGTTTTGCTGGAGTACTTCTTGCCGCAGGCTTAGCTGGAGCCGGCTTCGTGGCAGCACGGTTATTCTCCGGCCGCGCCGCTGCTCCCTTGTTCGCAGGAGCAGCCGGGCGACTCGCTGCCCGGTTCTCTGCGGGATGGCTCGCAGCCGGCGTCTTCGCCGCGGGACGGCTCTCGGCAGCATGATTCCCCGCAGGCACGCTCGCACGAGCTTCCTTGGGAGACATCTTCGGCGCATGATAAGGCGCGCCCGCTGCCTTCGCCGCTACTACGCCACTCCCGTGGAATTCGCCGGGCTTAGCCGTGGCTGCGATTGCCGGACGCCCGTTATTCTTCGAGGCAAACATCTCCGGATTCTTCCGCGCCTCTTGCACGTGTTGCACCTGCGCCGCGACCGGCGCAGTATGCGGCTGCCTTGCATAAGCCTCTTCTCGCGCCGAAGGCCGCGCCTGCACTCCTCCTTGTCCTCCATTGAAGGCCACATGGGTTTCGTTGTTCACGATGACCGTTTTGTTGACGTAGACGTTGGTGATGTTCACCGTATTCACGCGCATCACGGCGGTGTTGTAGAAGAACGAGCCGCCGCGCCACTCGCCGCCGCCAAAACCCGCGCCATAGTAGCCGAATCCGTAGTTAATGCCGCCGTAAAATCCGACCTCTGAACCCCAGTAGCCGCCGTTCCACGCGTAAACGCCATCGTTCCAACCCCAATAGCCGGGCGTCCATAGATAGCCAGGTTGCGGCGCCTCTACCCAGGTTCCGGGCACCCAGTAGTAGCCGTCGTCGTCATCCCAGGCCCAGTAGCCGGGAGTCCACAGATAACCTTCACCGGGACAGAGCGGCATCTCATAAACCGGCAGCGCCGGCGGACCAATGCGCACAGAAATACCGATCCCGATTTGCGCTGAAGATGTGGAGGGAAGAGCTGCCGGAAGAACCAGCAGCAGAAGTCCGAATATCAGAAAGCGAACTGCGTGGTGCAGTCTCATTGTGTCTCCTCAGTGCCCGGCGGGCTTGCGTCGACAGAGGGCAGCTCGCGCCCAGGCTTCAAGCTCAACTTCGGTTCAAATCACCAACGCTCGGTAACTTGAAACAGCGTGGGCTCATCCTAGTGTCAATCAGTGTAAACCCCGCAGCTTGGAGTATGTTGCAGGCAGGAAAGTTGGCTGCAATGTGAAGGACAGACAACCTTTTAGCGATTAGATTATCTGAGAACTGGGATTAATTCGCTCTCTTCGCCCGCGTGATGCGTTCGTCGATAGGCTTGCGGCCGGCGAATCCCTCTTCCGGGCTGTGCCAGTGCGTGATCGAAGTCTCGCCCATCTTCCAGCAGAGCAGCACGATGCGGCCGTCAACTTCGCAGGGAAAATCGAGCAGTCCGATATCGAGATCTTTTACCTGCACACCGATCGAGTCGATTTCCGCAAGTGCATCTTTGGCGCGCTGCTCAGCCTTGGCGCGCTCGGCTTTGCGCCGTGCTAGCGGAACCACATCCACGCGGGTGCCGCCGTTCAGAAAAATGCGGTGTCCGAGCGCTTGTAATTCGCCTTCAACCTCTTCCATCAACTTCTTGCCGGCGATGGCGGTGCGCAGAAGCGATTCAAGTACCGGCACAAGAGACTGAGCTTCGTCGAGGGTAAAAGTTCGGTCAGACATTGGGGTTGCTCCTATTGTAGCGCAGGCGGCGCGAGGGCAGTTAGCAGTTGGCGATTAGCATTTAGGAGGTAAAAAAAACTTGTCATCCGGAGTGAAACGAGAGACCCTGGTTCCCTCGCCGCCGGCAAAAACCAGGATTCCTCGCTTCGCACGGAATGACAAATAGTTGTTGCGCATTGCGAAGTGCTAACTGCCAAGTCCTAATCGCTGCTCGGCCTCTATTTCGGTACCTGCTTAATCATCTCGACATCGAGCGTGATGGTAATATCGTCCCCGACCATGCCGGGCGCGCCGGCCACGCCGAAATCCTGACGATTGATCTTGGTGGCAGCCGAAGCTCCCATGCGCTGATTGCCCCACGGATCTTTCATCGGAGCAGAGGGTCCATCCACGTCGAGAACGACTTCTTTCGTCACGCCGTGAATGGTAAGGTCTCCGGTCACCTTCAGCTTGCCCGCCCCAGCGGCTTCCACGTGCTTCGATTGAAAAACGATGCTGGGATATTTCTTCACGTCGAGATAGTTGGGGCTGCGCAGATCGTTGTCGCGCATGTCAACGCGAGTATCGACGGATGCGGCGTCGATGGTGACCTGAATGGAGCTCTTGGCGAGATTGGCGGCATCGTAGACCACGGCGCCGCTCACCTTGGTGAAAGCGCCGCGGACCGTGGAAACTCCTAAATGGCGCACCGAGAACTGCGCCGAAGAGTGCGGCGGATCAAGCTGCCAGGTATCTTGCGCGGCAGCAGTAAGACTAAGGAGCAAGGCAACGGCAAAGAGAAAGAGAGTTCGCGGCATGAGAATGAATTCTCCAGAAATGGTCTGTTAGGAAGCCGGTACAGTCTAACAAATCGTAGTTCTCGAACGCTCTTGCCAACGACTAACGACCAACGAAGCGCCACCAACGGCGCGCTACTGAATCTCCAGCATCCGATCCAGCGCCACGCGCGCCCAACGCTTTACGTCGTCCTTCACTTTGATCTGGTTGACCACGTTGCCTTCCACCAGATTCTCCAGCGCCCAACATAAATGCTGCGGCGAAATGCGGAACATGGTGGTGCAGAGGCAGCCTGATTCGTCAAGCGTGATTACTTTCTTGTCCTCCGCGGCAAACTCTTTTCCCATGCGGTTGACCAGGTGAATTTCGGTTCCCACGGCAAAAGCCGCGCCGGCAGGCGCTTCGCGAACAATCTTCAATAGCTTCTCGGTCGATCCAACTGCATCCGCTTTCTGACAGACTTCCAGGCGGCATTCCGGATGCACGATCACCTGTATGCCGGGATACTTGGCGCGAACATTGTCGACATGTTCAGGCAAGAATCGCTGGTGAACCGAGCAATGCCCTTTCCATAGAATTATTTTCGCGGAGCGCAGTCGGTCGAGAGTCAAGCCTCCATTAATCAAATAAGGATCCCAGACCACCATCTCATTGAGCGGAATACCGAGCGCGTGCCCTGTATTGCGGCCAAGGTGCTGATCGGGTAGGAAGAGCAGTTTGGACTTTTTCTTCAGTCCCCACTGCATCGCTCCGGCGGCGTTTGAAGATGTGCAGACTACGCCTCCGCGCTCGCCGCAAAAAGCTTTGATCGCGGCAGTCGAGTTGATGTAGGTGATGGGCGTAACGCCATCGGCGGTGTCATCGAGGCCGGAAGCGAGTCCCGCGCGCGCCAGTTGCTCCCAACAATCTTCGACCTGCTCGATGTCGGCCATGTCGGCCATCGAGCATCCAGCATTCAAGTCGGGGAGGATCACGATCTGCCCCGGCCGGGCAAGAACATCGGCGCTCTCGGCCATAAAATGCACGCCGCAAAAGACAATATATTTTCCCGCGGCATTCGCGGCTTCCTGCGAGAGCTTGTAAGAATCGCCGCGAAAATCGGCGAAGCGGATCACTTCATCGCGCTGGTAGTGGTGCCCAAGAATAACCAGATCGCGGCCTAAAGCTCTGCGAGCCGCACCAATGCGTTCATCCACAGTATGGTCGGGGAGAACGAGATAGTTCTCCAGACTGCAAACAGCGACAGCGGTGGCCATGTTGTCTCGCTTTCAGCTCCAAAACGCGCAGACAAAACTGCCTTGCCGGCTCGCGTTGGAACGGGGTTGTTGAAAGCTTCCAGCGGCTCCAGCCGGCTCGCTGCGCGTTGTCTCGGACTTGCGACTCGGCGCCCAGCCTGCGGGGATGTTGAAGCCACTTCTAGCTCGTACAATTCGTTGGATGCCCAGAACCGGCCGCTGGTTACAACTTTCGAGCGGCCAATCCAGACTCCGGCTGATATTGTGCACGCAGAACGCCGCAAGCGCAAGCGTCGGCTTAGTTCTTAAGTGTTCTTAATTTTGGCGAGTTCTGCCGTGGGAAGGGTCCGGACTTGTCGCTGAGTTCAAATCTAAGTAAACCCTTTGCCCGGGGGCGAAGGCTGGAGCATAACAATTGCCGTCACCGTTGTAGCCCGTGCACCGGCCGGCAACGTCTTTGCTCCGCGGAGACTGCGCATACTGCCAGACCTCGGCGAAGCCCACGCCACTCTGCGCAGGATTCGCGGCACGCCTGGGAACTACACATCCAGGCGCAGGTGGACAGGCGTCGTTTGTAGCCCAATATGTAATATCGCGAGCGCCGGCGTTCGTGCGTATATCGTCGGCAGTCACAACATTGCCATCGTCCGCGGCAGGAATGCCGGAACAGTAGACGCCCGCGCGGAATCCGGTGGACGTAACGCCGTCAACCCAGCCGTAGATGTAAGCCTTCTGCTCAGGAAGCATGCGGCCGCCTTGCTCCTGATCGAGAAAGATGATGGTTCTCGCAGGAAAGCCTTCGCGCCGCGCGGCGGAGACGGCGGCCTGCGCGTCAGATCGGCCGAGGCGCGTCGCGTTGGCCACGGTTTTCAGTTCGGCCGATTTGAGCTCAGCATAGAGCCGTCCGTTGAAGAGCAAGAGAAAGCCGAAGCCAGCGGCTTCGACGGCGGCGCGGTGGCCGGCCCAAGTGTTGGTTTTTTCGCCGGGGGGATGGTTGAGCCAGTAGCCGGTGTAGGAGAAAGTCTGGTGCAGCGTTTTCAGGTTGGCGTCGCCGGGGTATGTGTTGCGGTCGAAGCCGAGGTAGGTGGCTTGCGCCTCCAGATCAGTCTGGAGAAAGACGAGGCTTAGGATTAAGGTGACGATGCAGTTGCAGGTCAATCTCATTTGTTCGCAATCAGGTCAAGAGGCCAACTCCCTTCAAGAATTTATCAAAATCCTTACGAAATTCCATGGCCCCTCCATTCGCCGGGTGCCGGGCACACCAAAGTCTATGTCGAGGTCGGCCTGGAAAAAGCCGGAGAAATGCCTCCAGTACGTTTTGACTATTGCGGATTTCAGGGTCTTGGGGCCTTCGATTAGTTAATGTGTCCGTGTCTTCGTATGGGTGAAATGCAAAAACATTCCACAACACAATTTTCTTCGATAGTCCGGGTCGATCAGCCATCTGACCCCAGACGTAACCCGCAGTCGGTTCGCAAAACCCCACCGCTGAACCGCCTCACTTGAGGTTTCGGGGGGCGACTCGTTCGCTGGCGCTTGATTGTCTCGTCGAGTACATCGGCACAGGAAACTCGACGAAGGCCTAGGAGTGTTCGCTCACATGTCATTGGGATTCCTGAAGACTTGGCCCCCTGAAAGCTGGGTGCTTCGGCGATCGACAGGGCCTCTGCCGTATTCAGCCGTGCGTTGAGATAAGCTCGCAGATGATTCGACCTATGGCGCGGTGCGTGCTTATCCGTGTCGAACCTACGGTCCCAGTCTGTCCAAGGGTTTGAGACCGATCCAGTGGAGGGATACTTTTGCAACAGGTCAACACACTGATCGACTTGTGAACTCATGTCTATCAATCTCCTTCTCACTCCTAACCATTTTATTCGTTGGGCGGGTTAAGAGCCAAAGGCCGTTTATTGAAAACGTCGCAGAATGCCCTGCCGGATTTGTTAGGTCGCGATGGCCGCGCTCTAGAGGCTGGAATTCCCAAAAGGAAACGACCGCCGAGATTTTTTGACCGGGAAGGGCACGAGTTCTACTCGTGCCGCAGTAGGCTGGACGCAGATGCGGCTTCAGCCGCTGAGGTTTGCTCGTGAAGCCGACTCGAATGATGTCCCCGCCGGGAACTTATTTTGTGACATTCCTGACGTGGCAACGTCGAAAACTGTTCGTCGTTGAGCCATATGTCAGGCTATTCTTGAAAACTTTGTATGGGTGTAGAAGGCAGAGAAAATTCCTGCTGCATGCTTTTGTCTTGATGCCCGAGCATGTGCACTTGCTCTTAACTCCGGGGCCCGATGTAACGCTGGAGCATGCAATCCAGTTAATCAAAGGTGGGTATTCGCATGCCTTTGGGGTGGAGTTTAGACGAAGCGAAGTTTGGCGGATTTACGGATCATCGCATTCGCGATGCGGAAGATTTTCGGAGTCATCGCGATTACATCCATCAGAATCCGGCGAAACGGGGATTGGTTGTGGAACCGCACGAGTATCGCTACTGCTCAGCCTTCCCAGGGTTCAAACTTGACGAGCGAACCTCAGCGGCTGAAGCCGGTTCAACTCGTGCGGTTTAATTGGCACGAGTGAACTCGCGCCCTTCCCTATTTCCCTTCCCGACGAGTCTTTCCATCTTGACGCCTACCCCCCGATATGCACCATAGTCCTCGACGCCGGCACGAAGTCCGGCTCGCCGATGTGGTGCCGCGCCTCTTTTTTCTGGATTACGCCGCGGATGAACTCTTCCAACTCTTCGTCGCTGGCGCCGCGGCGCATCTGCGCGTGCAGATCGTGGTCCCACACCGAGAAGAGACAAGTACGGATTTTGCCGTCGCTGGTAATACGAATACGGCTGCAATGTCCGCAGAAGGGATGCGAGACCGGCGCGATGATGCCGATTTCGCCGACGCCGTCGTCGAAGCGGTAGCGGCGGGCGGTCTCCGAGCGACCGTGCGGGATCTCGACCAGCGGACGGTACTCTGCCATCCGCGCCAGAATTTCATCGAGCGTAACCACCGTCGACGGAGCCCACGTACGCTCTTCTTCCAGCGGCATGAATTCGATGAAGCGCACGGTCACGCCTTCTTCGCGAGCGAACATGCCGAAAGGAATAATTTGATCTTCGTTGAAGCCGCGCATCAGCACGCAGTTCACTTTCAGCGGCCACAGTCCGGCGCGCCGTGCGGCGCGAATGCCAGAGAGCACATTGTCGTATCCGTTGGCGACGCGGGTGATGCGCGCGAAGCGGTCGGGATCAACGGCGTCCATCGAGACGGTAACGCGGCTAAGGCCCGCGGCTTTTAGCGGCTGCGCCATCTCCGCCAGCAGATGCCCGTTCGTAGTGAGCGCGATATCAAGCGGCTCGCCGTGCTCAAAGAAATCTTCGCGGGCCTTTAGCCCCTGAGGGCGTAGTTGCGACAACTCCCGCACAAACTCGATCACACCTTTGCGCAGCAAAGGCTCGCCCCCGGTTAACCGAACCTTGGTGACGCCCATCCCCACCAGAATGCGCGCCATCCGCAGGTAATCCGCAAAAGGCAACTCTCCGTAGAGCGCGCCCTCATTGCCGGTGCGGCAGTAGACGCACTTATAGTTGCAGCGGTCGGTGATGGAGATCCGCAGGTCGGTGATCGCACGGCCGAATTTGTCATGAAGAGGCAAGGAGTCACTGCTAGTCGTTCGCCATCAGCGGGCCGGACCCGACCACACCCTATAGGACTCCCGCCACGTCCAGAGAGGTTCAATCTTTTGCGCCGGTTTGCTTCTTAATAGCGGCCTCAGCCAGCACAGCCATGATCTTATACCCGGCGTCATTCGGGTGCAGGCCATCCTCCGCGAGATCTTTCTTCAACAAACCCTTGTCATCAACCATGGCGCTGAAATAATCAAGATAGGTGCAGCCATTGGACGAAGCGGCGCAATACTCTTTTAACCAACCGTTGAGCGTAAGAATTTTCTCCGGCGAGCGCTGGGCAAAAAAATCCAGTGACTTCGGCGTGTAGTTATGCACCGGCAGCACAGACGAGTAAATCACCTTGATGTTGTGTGCGCGCGCCAATTCCGCAAGCGTAGAGTAATTGGCTTCGATATCTTCCAGCCGCATCGGCCCGGTATTACCGGCGATGTCGTTGGTCCCCGCCAGAATGATCACGATCTTCGGGCGAAGGTCAAGCACATCCTGGCGGAAGCGCACCAGCATCTGCGGCGTGGTCTGGCCTCCGATGCCGCGATTGATGTAAGGCTTGCCGGGAAAATATTCATCGAGATGCCAGATGTCAGTGATGGAGTCGCCGAAGAAAACCACCCGGTTTTCGGCGGGCGCAGGCGGCTTGAGTGCCGCACTCGCATCGCGGTAGCGCGCAAGTTGGCCGAAGTCATCGAAGAAGATAGCAATGCGGCGAGCTCGATACTCATCAAGTCCTGCGAAGCCAGTAGAAGGGATGGCAGGTTGAGTCGGCGTCGCGGACTGCTGCGCCAGGGCTGAAGAACACAACCACAAAAGGATCCCAAGCCGCCATCTCGATCTGAAACTAAGTGTTCCGCCCATAGTTTTTTCCCTACTCGCCGGAAAGCCTCCGGCGCAGCAGTTCGCGTAGCTCGTCGATCTCAGGCGTCGATAGGGCTCGTTTCGGGATAACGCGAAACATCCTGGCACCCATCTGAAGCATGAAAAGATTGCGTGTTTCCTGGAATTTAGTGAAAGCCGACCATTTTGCTGAACCCTCTGCGATATCACTCACACAGTACAGGCCGTCGTCATTTACTTTGAGGACTTGCGGAACCGAAAAATTCGGGTGTTTGCGAAAATCCCGGCGTATCAGCGGAACGTGCACGTAGTTCGCCCACTGCATTCCTGGTCGGGAAAACAGGGCGCGGTGAGAAACCGAGATCTCGCGCCGGCGCGATCGCGCAAAAGCCGTCTTGTCGCCAGCCATCGGCGTCTCGTAGTGCAGTTTGTCGCCTTCGTTCTTCAGGCGCGCGAACGGAATCAGGTTGCCGATGCCGAGTGGGCCATCCCACGCTCTTTTCGCACTTGTCACGATCGATTTGAAGAAGAGGAAGATTTTGCCGTCCTGGTCGAAGCGGCCGAGTTTCAGCTTCTTGATGCTGTGGCATTCGGCGCGAGGGCGGAGTTCGGCGGGTTTCTCCCAGCGAAAGTCCTGCCCCGTATAAAAACAGGGAACTAAATCTGTGGCTGCCATGATGGGATTGTTTTGAAGGGTGTTTCGAGGCGCACTTCTCCCCCGAAAGGAAGGAGTTTTCAAAAGCGCCGGAGTTCGACCGGGTATGAGGATTTCGAGTCTGAGATTAGACCGCGCTCAGGGGATTTGCGAAGTTACCGAGGTGTGGGAGTCTTTCGATGCTCGCTGGCACCGTCCGGCACGCTGGTGCTCAGTGAGAGCTGCACTCGTAGCTCGCCGGCATCTTTCACGATGCGGAAAAAGCCGAGAGCATCTTCTCGCGTGCGAAACTGGAAGGTAACTTTCTTGCCTCTGAGACTCAGCTTTTGCGCGGCGAAATCCATGGCTGGCGTGCTCCTTACGGCTCGGCGAGCGAAGCGATTATGGCGCTCCGCCCGCGCTTGCCGCAAGGTCTCAGAAGGTCGTCCTCGCTAACGAATCCTTCCTGAGTCGATTCTGCCGTTGGCCGCTGTCCAGGTCCAAGCGGTCGGCGTGACCTCCAGCGTTTCCAAGGGCACCGGGTTCAATGCTTTAAACGCCTTGTACTCATGGGGCGTCCCTTTCTCCAGGTAGAAGTTGATTTTCGTGGTTCGGATGTTCGTGTCAAATTCCCACTCGATCATGTAGTGAGTCTTTGTATCGGCATCGAATGCGTTTCCGAACCCGGAATCAGCCAACTTGCCACTTTGCCTCTGCTCGACTGCGATGCGGAGCATTTGATGAAATCTAGCGTTCCCTTCCTTGGCAATTATGGAGCCGATATTTCCCTCGGAGTTGAGTTGCTCCTCGCCGTACCGCAGCCACGGATAGAGGCTATACAGTTCTTCGCCCATCTTGCCTATCGTCACTCCCTTGCGACAGTTTCCAACGGGTGATTCTGCGAGACCACCATTTTGCGAGCCACAACTCCCGCTGCCGAAACACATGGTTACACAGTGGGTGTACGTCGGAGGAAGGCAATCGACCTGCTTCGTGAAACAGAACTGTTGGCCCTGATTGCAGCCGAGGCCACATAATCCATCGAGCTTGCATAGCTCACAGATCGGGTCGCCTGGCTGGCAACCGCCACCCGCGTCGGCCCAGCTCAGGCCCGCGCAGTTAACCAAGGAAACAACCAGCAGCAAGAGTATTTTTCGCATAGATCGGACTCCTTCGATTCGCTGAGTTTACACCTTAAAAAGGCCCAGGAGCTGGCGATATAGCGGTCTCGCTGCTCTAAGCCCTTTTTCGCGAGGTTGAGTTTTTCCCCGCAAAAAACTTTGTACCGATAGCCGCCCGAACCAGCTTGCGGCGGAGCAACTCAGCCAGAATGACTGGTGCGCAGAGCAGCGTGATCACCGCAACGCTGATGCGGACCGCGCACAGACTGATGTCGCTAGGGAAGCGGGCATAGGGCACAGCTTTGCGCATTTCGATGAAATCAAACACGACCGCCGCCGCGGCGCCGAACAGCAGCCAGATCGCCCAGAAGGCCGTCACCGGTCTTCTCTCCAGATTTGTTTGCGCTCCTGGTCGACGTGCTGCTCCACCATTTATCCGCTTCGCGGCGGCCGTCGCGATAGCCGCGGTTGTAGCCCCACTCGCAAAACACGCAGAGCCCCAGCAGCGCAATGCCAACCACCGAACCGATGCCGAGAATCGTGTTGACGTTCATACGAACGCCCTCATGTCGAAGCTCACAAGCACGTCCGCGGCGCGGATCGGGAAGCCGCTCTTCGCAATCTCGGCTTCCACTTCGTAGATGGGCACGCCGAATCTCTGGGCGATCTGGCCCAACAGGCGCGAGCGTTGGCCCAGGTTTTGAAGAGGGAACTGCTCTCGATGGTGATGATGGAAGGGACGACGTGACGAGCGGTCTAGCCACAAGGGGCGGATTAGCACGGGCCAGGCCAGCCAGATTATTCCCACAAGCTGCATGATCAAGCCGCCGCCAAAGTCAACCTTATAAGCCACAAACGTGCCGACCAGCACACTCACCGTGCCAAGGGCCAGCAATAGGTAATAGCCGACGGTTCTCTTCAGTCGAAAGTCGAGGGCCTCGCGGTAGTCGGCCAGATCGCATTGAAATTGAATTTCCACACTGACTCCAACGGCGCGCGGAACATCGAAGAGAGAGTGACCGATGCCGCATACGCTGTCGAGCGATGCCCGTTTGGGAAGCCGTGTCCGCCGCCTTCACATTTGGAGTCGTGTTCCGCGGACTTCACATCCCATCGTAATTCGGCCCGCCGCCACCTTCCGGAGGCACCCAGGTGATGATCTGGTAGGGGTCGGCGATGTCGCAGGTCTTGCAGTGCACGCAATTCGACGGGTTCAGGCTGATGCGCTTGCCGTTCGGCTGGCTCGGGTCGTCCAGCATTTCGTAAACATTGGCGGGACAGAAATTCTGGCAGGGACTGCCGAATTCTTTCACGCAACGAGTATTGCAAATGTTGGTGTCGTCAATTACCAGATGTGAGGGCTGGTCTTCCTCATGCTTCGTACCGGAGTGATAGAGATCGGTGAGCTTGTCGAAGGTGAGCTTGCCGTCGCCTTTCGCCGGACCAAGCAGATGGGCTTCAGCGCCTCCATTGGCAAGGAGTTCGCTAAGCTTGCGCATGTTCTCGTAGCCGGCCTTCGCGGGATAGCGGTTGCGCACTCCCCGCCCGCCGGTCA
This sequence comes from uncultured Acidobacteriaceae bacterium, assembly GCA_963789875.1. Taxonomy (GTDB): domain Bacteria; phylum Acidobacteriota; class Terriglobia; order Terriglobales; family Acidobacteriaceae; genus Sulfotelmatobacter. The sequence goes on from CAWBMI010000007.1 coordinate 543,153, forward strand.
CCATCTGCAAAGCGGTATGCAACATGCCGGCATAGAATCCATGCTCGAATCCCTGGTGCATGTTGCGCACCTTCCAGAGTTCGTCCTTGATCCAACTGGATTCGACTTTTTTCTGATACTGGCTCAGCATCGCCGCCGACGAATCGTCTTTCTTTAGCGCCTCGAAAGCTGTTTCCGCCGCCAGCATGCCGCTCTTGATGGCGAGATGAATTCCCTTAAGGCGCGCCGAGTTCAGGAAGCCGGCGGAGTCGCCGAGGATCATCCATCCGTTCCCGGCCACCGGAGGAATCGCCCACCAGCCGCCGTATGGCATCGACTTCGCGCCGTAGCGAATCATCTTGCCGCCGTCCAGAAGTTTCGCGACTAGTGGATGTTTCTTGAACTCCTGCAAAACGCGCTGCGGATCGAGGCGCGGGTCGGGATAATCAAGGCCGGTGACAAAGCCGAGGGAAACAACGTTGTCTTTGCCGCCGTAAATCCACGCGCCGCCGTATTCTTTCGTGGTCAGCGGCCAGCCCATGGTGTAAATCACTTCACCCGCTGCGATGCGGCCGGCGGGAACATCCCACAGCTCTTTCACTCCTACACCATACGTCTGCGGGTTCGAATCTCGAGCGAGATCGAATTTGTTTACGAGTTGCTTAGTTAACGATCCTCGCGGGCCCTCAGCGAGAATCACAACTTTCGCATTCAGGTCGTACCCTGGTTCGAAGTTCGATTTTTGTTGCCCCTCTTTGTCCACGCCTTTATCGTCGGTGCGGACGCCAGTGACCCGCTCCCCATCGAAAAGCAACTCCGAGCCGGCGAATCCGGTGAAGATAGTGATTCCGGTCTCTTCTACCTTGCCGCCGAGCCACTTCACGAAGCGGTTCAGAGAGATGACGTAGTTACCGTGATCGCGCAGCGGCGGAGGAGTGACGGGCAGCTTGAACTTGCTCTTTTCAGTGAGAAAGTAAACCGCTTCTTTATTGACTTCAGCATCAAGCGGAGCTTCCTTCTCGAATCCAGGAAGCAGTTCGCGCATGGATCGCGGATCGAGCAGCGCTCCGGAGAGGCAGTGCTGGCCGACCTCGCGGGCCTTTTCGAGGACGTAGATGTTTTCTTTGCTCAACTGCGATTCGGGATTTTTCGCATTGTGCGCGTCAATGAGTTGCGAAAGGCGCAGAGCGCAGGCCATGCCGGCGGGCCCACCTCCGACGATGACAATGTCGGCGGGCATCTGCGGGCGTTCCACGCCTTCGATCGGTTTGCGGCAGATCAGCATTTGGAAACGACTGAATATGATAAACGCTTTGCCCGATTTCAGCGAAGCGGATCGGGTACGCCAAGCTGTTTGCAGATGCGTATCGCGGTGGGATTCTTGACTTCGCGATGTCGCGGAACCGTACTGGTGCGCTGGGCCGCCGGATTTGAGTAGACGCTATGGCTGCCGCCTTCACGTACGAATACACAGCCGTTCGCTTCCAAGTGACGAATTAGGTCTGTTCGCTCAACAGAACAGACCATGCCATAAGCCCGCTTGTGGATGCGAGGCGTTGTTGTGGAAAACCGGTGCATAAATCGACAACTATGGTGACCGGCAGGCAAATGCGAGAAGCCAACCTTTGCAACCCTTTATGTGCAGGAACTGTTGAGGAGATATTAACCGCGAGGGAAGCAGATACAGAGAGACATTTACAGCCGACCGAGCGATACGGCTATCGTCTCGCGGGTGACTTTCTTTCCGAGTTTCGAAGCGGCAGTCATCTGGCGGTTAGCTTCGAGTAGCTGCTCAATAGCATCGCGCAAATTTTCACGTGCCTCTTCAAGAGTGTCACCTTCGGAAATAGCGCCGGGAAGCTCTTCGGTATACGCGACGTAGCCGCCACCCTCGGCTTCCGGAACCTCTTCGTAAATAGCAGTGAGAACCATGTCCATGCAAATATTGTAAACCTCCCATCAGCTAAAACCGTCAGATCAGTCGAGGTACGCGTCCGCCATGTTACTCAATGACAGGCAAAACGATATCGCCGACAGTCTCGGCGGTTCCTTTCATGCCAAAACAAATCGACGTGGACGCGGGTCTGCTGGAATCAGTTTTGCCAGAGGAACTCCTCGACGCGTGATGAGCAATGATCGCTTCGTCCTATGGACGTGGTCGATGAGTTCGGAGCACTTCGCCCTGAATTCGGAAATCGGAAAAGGACGCATAGTCTCGCTTAAGATTCAATCGACAGAACCATAGCTTACCTTCAGCCTCCCGCCTTCGCCTTCTTCACTTCTTCAATCAGCGGCGGGACGATATCGAAAAGATTTCCCACAATCGCGAAGTCCGCGATCTCGAAGATTGGGGCTTCGGAATCTTTGTTCACTGCAATGATCGTGCGCGAGCCTTTCATGCCTACGATGTGCTGAATTGCGCCGCTGATGCCGAGAGCGAGATAAAGTTTGGGCGCAACAGTTTGCCCGGACGAACCGATCTGCCGGTCCATGGGAAGCCAGCCGTTGTCGCAGATGGGGCGCGAGGCTGCTAGATCGCCGCCGAGAACCTCCGCCAACTGCTTCGCGAGTTCAATGTTTTTCTGCTCTTTGATGCCGCGCCCTACCGACACTATAATTTCGGCTTGCGTGAGATCAACCGCCTGCTTGGCTTCCTTGAAAACGTCTTGCGGTTTATTTCGAATCACTCCTCCGGCGATTTCGACGTTTACGGTTTCCACCGGCGCCGGGCTCGTTCCGACTTCGGCTTTATCTCCGCGAAAGGCTCCGTTCTGAAAGGTCGCGAACCAGGGCGCGTCGCTCGCAAAGGTCACATCGGCCGCGAATTTTCCTTGAAACATCTGTCGAGTAAAAACCAGCTTGCCATTCTCATGCCTGAAGCCGATGCAATCGCTGATCACGGTTCGCCCCATCGCCGTGGCCAGCTTGGGGACGAAATCGCGCACCTGGTAAGTGTGCGGCATCAGCACAAGCTTGGGCTGGGTCGTGCCTAGAAACTGCTTCAGCGCCGCCGCGAAAGCATCCGCCGTGTAGGGTTCGAGTTTCGCCGATTCGACGGCATATACCTTGGATACTTTTTTCGTGGCGACTTCCGCAGCGAGGGTGGAAGCACCCCCTCCAACGACGGTAGCCTCTAGAGTCCATCCAGTGGCCGCGGCTATCGCCTGGCCGGCGGTGATGGTCTCCCACGAGACGCGGTTGAGTTTGCCTTCGCGTTGTTCGACGACTACGAGAATGGTGTCAGCCATTTAATTCCTCAAGTTTGCATTCTGGGGCCGTCCTTGGGGGACGATGCCCAACGTTCGTTGAGCCTGCGGTTGACGGCATTACGACGAGATTTGCTCCGTGGCTCACGTCTTGATAGCAGCAAAGCGAAGGCGCATGTAGTCTGCAGTCCAGCGCCCCTGAGAATCGCACAGAACAGGCTTTAGCCGAGCCGTGACTTCGTCAAGAAAATCGTCGCGCTCGTTCTGCGGCAGCGCCGCGCAAAACGGATTAGCGAATGTCTCTAACCACCCGCGCATTCCGGTTGGCAGCGGCGTGGGACGCGGGATTAATTGCACATTCCGGGGCACAAACCCGGCCCGCCGCAGACGCGTTTCGTATTCGTCGACAGTCGGGAAATACCACGGAATCCACGCCGAGGCATTCGGAATGCCCCGGCGCTCAAGCGCGACCATCAGCGCAACGGCAATTGCGCCGACGCAACCGTGGCCGCCCATTTCCCCAACGAACCTTCCTCCCGTGACCAGCGCCCGGAATGCGCCGGCGATTGGCGCGTCCGGATCGTCCTTCACCCAATGCAGCGCGGCATTAGAAAAAACCGCGTCGAATTCGTTCTCAAACGCCAGCGATCTGGCGTCCATCATTTTCGCATCGATCCCGCGCCGGCGCGCTGCGGCAATCATATCCGGAGAACTGTCGACGCCGACGACCTTGGCGCCGAGCGCGGCCAGTTTTTCAGTGAGTATCCCATCTCCGCAACCCAAATCAAGAATGCGCTCACCCGGCTGCGGCTGGAGTAAATCCAACACAGGCTGCCCGAGTGCAGGCACGAAGTGAGCGTTGGCCGCATAGCCAGCCGCACTCCAACTCTGGGAGGATCGTGATTGGGATAAAAGTGTCACGTTACGAAATCCTCATGGAAAATAATCCGAGATTCGCCTAATCCACATGGCTCAACCCACACGATCATTTACAGCACGCGCAATTCGTTCCGCAGTTTATCCACCAACTTCTTGGCGATTTCGGCTGGCGAGCCTTCGATGTGCTCGGTCTTCTTCGTTTTCTGCGGAAGGTAAAGGCGTTCGATCTTCTGCAGATTATCGCCAATGGCCGATTGCACCTCGGCCAGCGGCACTTTCCGCAGAGGTTTATTCTTGGCCTGCTTGATCCCGATCAGCGTCGCGTAGCGCAGTTTATTGATGCCGGATTGAATCGTCAGCAGCGCAGGCAGCGGCATATCGACGAACTGAAAATATCCAGCTTCGAGCTCGCGCTTCACCTTAATACCGCCTTCCGTTTTTTCAATCTGCATGATGATGGTGGCGTGCGGCCAGCCCAGCAACTCGGCCAGGATTACACCGGTCTGCGCGTAGCCGTAATCGTCCGACTGCAGGCCTGTGAAGATCAAATCGAATTTCTCGTCTTTGATCGCCACCGCGAAGGCTTTCGCCGTATTGAAAGCATCGAGGCCCACGAAAGCATTATCCTCAAGATGGATCGCTCGGTCCGCCCCTTTAGCCAGGGCTTCGCGCAACACTTGCTGGGAACGCGCCGGACCGGACGTGATCACCACGACTTCTCCCGTGTGTTTTTCTTTCTGGCGGAGAGCTTCTTCGAGCGCGTAGGCATCTGGCTCGTTCACTTCGTAGGAAACGTCTTCGCGAATCCAGGCGGCGCTTTCGTTTAACTTCAGCGGTGCATCCTTCTGCGGCACCTGCTTCATGCAAACCAGGATCTTCAAACTATGACTCCTTGCTCCTGCCGCTTCTACGAGCCACAAGCAAACTTGTCAGTATAAACGAGCAATTGGCAATTAGCACTTGGCCATACGAAGCGCCTGCAAGGCCAAATACCAATCGCCAATTGCTAACTACCTGGTTGCTAAAGAACGCCCGGCTTACTCGGTAAAGACCACCGACTGCACGCCGGAGATTTCAAATCTCTTGCGGCAGCGCATATTCTTGCAGGCCATCAGGTCGTCCTTGCGCAGCATATAAGAGCGGGCCTTGGCAAAGCGGGCCCGGTCGCGATCGTCAGCGCGTCCACCCGGAAGGTGGCGCTTCTTGGTGCGCACCACCCAGGTGACTTCGTACTCAGCCGGTTGGTGGCAGTGCGGACAGTTCAAAGTCGCCGCCTTCTTTTCCATGCGTTCGTCGAAAAAATCGCGTTCTTCCATAAGAGTTCCGTCGTTAAGAGGTGGCTGAAACCCAGCCGCCCCAGAACGATTATTACAGTTTTACCGCGGACAAAGCTATGGCAAGATGAAGGCTGGGTACTCTGAAAAATGGCACGCAAGAAAAAAGTAAAACGGTTTCAAGCGGTGCAGGCAGTGAAAGAGTTGGCTCGGGAGCGTATGGGCGCACCCCCGGCTGCGAAAGTGGTCCCCCACAAAAACAAGAAGCAGGATAAGCGCAAACCTACGCTGGGTGAGTTGTTGGAAGAAAAAGACTAGTCAATTCGGCGCGCAGACCTATTGCATGCACTTAGCAGTACCCTGGTCAACTCCCGAAATGGCCGCCGTGCCCACGACTACCGTACCGCTGCTCGGATTGCTAGGGTCGCTGTAAACGCTCGCGATAACGTTCCCCGCGCCGCAGGTGCTGCTCGCAACTGCCACGCCCTCCGAATTAATTGTCGCCAGGAAGCTGATATCGATCCGCCATTGCACTTCCTTTGTAATGTCTTTCGTCTGCGGGGGATGAATATAAGTGCCTATCGCCGTGAACTGCACCTGGGCTCCAACCCCCTCAAAGACGACAGGGTTGGGCATCACTTGAATCGATTCCAAATGTTGATTGTAGCCGCAACCAAGGCTGAACAAGGTGGCCGCGGAGACGATGAGGGCAACGATGCCGAACCACATGCGGTTCATGGAAACTCCTGGACCCTGGGATCGAGCGAAAATGTGTCAAGCAAAACGTCTCGAACTATCACGGTCTAAAGCATTATGCAGCGAGGGAAACGCCAATTTAGTAAAAGGCGAGGCAAAAAGCAACCCTTAAGCGTATTTCGAGCCACTTCGGTCACTCCCGGACCGCTTCGGCCACGACCTTGGCAAAGTCGCGGACATCCTCTTCGGTAGTGTCAAAGGAACACATCCAGCGCACAATGCACTCTTCCTCCATCCACATATAGAAGAAATACTGCTGCTTTATTTTTTCGATAGCGTGGCGTAGAACCTGCGCGAAGACGCCGTTGGCTTCAACCTTCCACACCACCTTCACTCCGGGAATCCGGCCTACTTCTTTTTCGAGCAGGCGCGCCATGTGGTTGGCATGTTCGGCGCTGCGCCGCCACAGATCGTTAGTGAGCAGGGCTTCGAATTGCGCGGCTATGAAGCGCATTTTTGACGCCAGTTGCATTCCCTGCTTGCGCAGGTAAAGAAAGTTGTCGCCAAGGTCGGGCCGAAAGAAGACCACCGCTTCGCCGCCCAGAATGCCATTCTTGGTGCCGCCAAAAGAAAGCACGTCCACGCCCAAATCGCGGGTTGCCTCGCGAAGAGTCTGCCCCAGCGATGCAGCGGCGTTGGCAATGCGCGCTCCATCTACGTGCAGAAACATATCGTGTTCATGCGCAAATCGCGCCAGTGCTTGGATCTCTTCCGGCTGGTAAACCGTCCCCATCTCTGTGGATTGCGTAATCGAGATCACCCGCGGTTGCGAGTGATGCTCATCACCGATGCCGTGGTAAGCGTGGCGGACGGATTCGACCGTAATCTTTCCATCCTGTTGCGGAAGCGCAATCAACTTGCAGCCGGTATGCTTCTCCGGCGCACCGCACTCATCACTATTAATATGGGCAAAGCCACTGCACAAAATCGAATGAAAGGGCCGGGTTAAAGCCTGCAGAGAAAGCACATTCGCCCCGGTACCATTGAAAGTAAAGAAGACCGCGATATCCGGCCCAAAGTGTTCTTCAAACTTCTTCACCGCCGAGCGCGTATAAGCATCGTCGCCGTAGGCCACCACATGGCCTTGGTTGGCGCGGCTGATGGCTTCGAGAATCTCAGGATGGACCCCGGCATTGTTATCGCTGGCAAAGCTGCGGGCCGATTGCTTCAGCACCGATGGCATAACGGATAATCTAGCAGATTGCGGAGCCAATTCTGGTGCCGCTGTCCGGCTTACCCCAGCCTGGACCCAGACCCTAAATTTTCTTGAAAGTGAAGTCGATTTATGCGGGCCTCGTTCGTCTAATCAATGAGCGAGCGCGAAAAGGCCGCTGGAGTCAGGCCAACTTCTAAGAATTGGAAGACAAATTAGCTTTGGCTGGCCAAACGAGCCAGAGGTTAAGGCTGGTGCAAATCTCTTCATGATGGAGCGCTCAAGAAACTGGCGTATGTACCTGAATCCTTTCGCCCGGTCTCTTGATCAAAATGTTTACAATATTGCTGGGGACGCTGGTTTTCAGCTCTGGGAGTCCCCAGTTTTGCTACTTCTGTGCGGAGAATGTATGGCGAAAAGATTGTTCATCGTGTTGTTGCTGATGGCAGCCCTGATTGGTGGGCTCGGTTTCGTGAAATACCGTCAGGTCGAATCTGCTATAGCGGCTGGAGCCAGCTTCCAGATGCCGCCCACGTCCGTGACTACAGTGGTCGCCAAGCAGGAGACCTGGCCAACAACTTTGTCCGTGATCGGAACCGCGGCAGCGATCCAGGGAGTTACCGTTAGCGCCGATCTTCCCGGGACCGTCGATAAGATTCATTTCGAATCCGGTCAGGCCGTTCACGAGGGAGACATTCTGGTCGAACTCGATATTCGCCAGGAAACGGCGCAGCTTGCCAATATAGAAGCCCAGCGTGACTTGGCCCGCATTCAATATGGCCGCGCGGCGGAACTGTCCAAGGCGGGCGTCATTTCCAAGTCGGACTATGACAATTCGGCCTCCCAGCAGAAAGCCACGGAAGCGCAAGTCAACGAGGTCAAATCCTCCATCGCCCGCAAGACGATTCGTGCCCCATTCACTGGAATTCTCGGACTCCGCCAAATCAGCCTCGGCCAATATCTGGCGGCCGGACAGTCGATTGTTTCCCTCCAGTCCGTCAATCCGATCTACGTGAACTTCGGCGTACCTCAACAAGACACCCCGAAGATGACAATTGGCCATAGCGTGCGCGTCACCAACCAGGACCTTCCCGGCATCGGTTTCAGCGGCAAGATTACGGCGCTCGATTCCGTCATCAACGAACAGACTCGCAATATCCAGATCCAAGCCACGCTGGCTAATCCTGGAGGGAAGCTACGCCCCGGCATGTACGTGCAAGTTGAGTTTCCGCTGGGGCAGTCTCGCGACGTCATTCCTTTGCCGGCATCCGCCATCAACTACGCACCCTATGGCGATTCGGTCTTTGTGGTAACTGACATTAAAGATGAGAAGACCGGGAAAAGTTATCGCGGGGTGCGCCAGCAGATCGTCAAGATCGAGGGCAGCCGCGGCGATTTGGTCGCAGTCATCTCCGGACTGAATGCCGGGGACGAAGTTGTCAGCGCCGGGTCCTTTCGGCTGCGCAACGCTGCGCCCGTCGTCGTCAACAACGCGGTAAAGCCGTCCGATAGCCCGAACCCGCATCCGGAAGAGAGTTAGTTACTCGAATTAGGGCAAGAGAGCCAGTTCAGCTATCAGGTCGAGGAGTAACGAATGAAGTTCACTGATTTATTCGTAAGACGTCCGGTGTTGGCGATGGTGGTGAACCTCGTCATTCTGATCGCAGGCCTCAATGCGGTTCGCTCGCTCAGCGTCCGGCAGTACCCGCGCAGCGATATCTCCATCGTTCAAATCACCACGGTATATGTCGGTGCCAACGCCGACCTGGTGCGAGGCTTCATTACCACGCCTTTGGAGCGCGTGATCGCCAGCGCCGACGGCATCGACTACATGGAGTCGAACAGTGCCCAGGGTTTGAGCACGATCATCGTCCACCTGAAGCTGAATTTCGACACCAATGCGGCCCTCACTCAGATTCAAGCCAAGGTCAACCAGGTGAAGAACGACCTGCCGCCGGAGTCGCAGGTGCCGGTAATCGATCTGCAAACCGCGGATCAGCAATTCGCTGCGATGTACATCGGCTTCGCCTCCAAGGACCTTGACGAAAACCAGATTACCGACTATCTGACCCGCGTAGTGCAGCCTAAGCTGAGCGCGGTAAGCGGCGTACAGCGCGCCGACATTCTCGGAAATCGCACCTTCGCCATGCGGGTCTGGCTCAAGCCCGACCAGATGGCGGCGCGCGGGGTTTCGCCCTCCGACGTGCGCGACGTTCTTTCCAAGAACAACTATCTCTCGGCGCTCGGCAGTACCAAGGGTTCCATGGTTTCCGTGAACCTGATCGCCAACACCGATCTGCGCACGTCCGAAGACTTCAAGCAAATGGTCATCAAGCAATCGAATGGTGTAGTGGTTCGCCTCGGCGAAATCGCCGACATCCAACTTGGTGCGGAAAACTACGATCAGGATGTCCGCTTCAACGGCGAAACCGCTACCTTCATGGGAATCTGGGTTCTTCCCACGGCCAATTCGCTGGACGTCATCAAAGATGTGCGCAAGCAGCTTCCCGCCATTCAGGCGCAGTTACCGGCCGGAATGACGGTGGGCATTCCCTACGACTCCACCGCCTATATCCAAGACGCGATCAACGAAGTGCTGCACACGCTCGTCGAAACGCTTCTGATCGTGGTCGTTGTGATCTTCCTGTTCCTGGGATCGTTCCGTTCAGTGCTGATTCCGATCGTCGCGATTCCCGTCTCGCTGATCGGCGCGGTCTTCCTGATGCTGGTTGCGGGTTTTACCATCAACCTGCTGACGCTGCTAGCGATTGTGCTTTCCGTAGGCCTGGTCGTTGACGACGCCATCGTAATGGTGGAAAACATTGAACGCCACTTGGCGATGGGCAAGTTGCCCTTCCGCGCGGCCCAGGACGCAGCCCGCGAACTGGTCGGCCCGATCATCTCGATGACGATTACGCTAGCGGCAGTCTACGCGCCGATCGGCATTCAAGGCGGTCTGACCGGATCGCTCTTCCGCGAGTTCGCCTTCACGCTGGCAGGTGCGGTTACCGTCTCTGGTATCGTCGCCCTCACACTCTCGCCCATGATGGGTTCGAAGTTGCTGCGGGAAGGCGATGCGCACCGCGGATTCGCGGGCATCGTGAATCGCCGTTTCGAATGGGTACGCAATATCTACACCCGGCTCCTGACCGGTACGCTGCATTATCGTCCGGTTGTGCTGACCGTGTGGTTGGTTGTCGCCGCGCTCATCGTTCCGTTCTACATGTTCTCTCCGCATGAACTCGCTCCGTCGGAAGATCAGGGAGTGGTTTTCGGCGTGATTCAAGCCTCGGCCAACGCCACGCTCGATCAGACCAACCTCTTTACCAACGAGGTCTACGACGTCTACCATTCGTTCCCTGAAAGTGACAGCCTTTTTCAGATTACGAATCCAGGCGGTGGGTTCGGAGGCATGGTCGTCAAACCCTGGAGCCAGCGTAAGAAGACTACGCAGCAATTGCTGGTTGAATCCGCAAGCAAGCTAAATAAAATTGCCGGCATCCGCGTGATTCCATTGACGCCGCCGCCCTTGCCCGGCGGTGGCAACTTCCCCGTGGATTTCGTGATCGCTTCGGCAGCGGAGCCCGAGCAAGTTAGCCAGCTCGCGGAAAAACTCGTGCAGAAAGCAATGGCCAGCGGCATGTTCATCTATGCCGACACCGACGTGAAGTTCGACCAGCCACAGACCGAGGTCGTTTTCGACCGCGACAAGCTACGCTCACAAGGCGTGGACTTGAGCCAGGCTGGCCAGGATCTCTCCACCATGCTGGGAGGAAATTACGTCAACCGTTTCAGCATTCAGGGCCGCAGCTACAAAGTAATTCCGCAAGTGCAGCGCGCAGAACGCCTGACCCCCGAGCAGCTCTCGCACATTTATGTAAAGGGATCAGCCGACAAGCTCGTGCCCCTCTCTACTTTTGCTACGCTGAAGACCACTACCGAACCCCGCTCTCTGAATAAATTCCAACAGTTGAATGCCGTGCGCATTCAGGGCGTGATCCCGCCGAACGTGCCGCTCGACAAAGCGCTCACGTTCCTGGAAGATCAGGCCAAACTAATCCTGCCGCAAGGCTTCACCGTGGACTACGCCGGCGAATCGCGGCAGCTGCGGGTGGAAGGCAGCAAATTCCTGGGCACGTTCTTGCTTTCGGCGATCCTGATCTACCTGGTCTTAGCTGCGCAGTTCGAGAGCTTCCGCGATCCCTTTATCATTCTCGCCGGGTCGGTACCATTGGCGCTGGCCGGCGCGCTGATGTTCTCGTTCCTGGGTTTCACTACCCTGAACATCTACAGCGAGGTAGGTCTGATAACACTGGTCGGACTGATCGCCAAAAACGGGATTCTGATTGTGGAGTTCGCCAACCACTTGCAGGAAACCGGGCTCAGCAAGCTTGAGGCCATCATCGGCGCAGCCAATACCCGATTGCGCCCGATCCTGATGACGACCGCCGCCACGGTCTTCGGCCACTTCCCGCTGGTCCTGGCCAGAGGCCCGGGCGCCGGAGCTCGAAACAGCATCGGTATCATGCTGGTCAGCGGCATGATCATCGGAACGGTCTTCACCTTGTTCGTGGTGCCATCTATTTACATGTTGGTTGCTAAGACCCATACTGCCGAGCGTGAGGATGCGGACGAGAGGATCACGATTCGCGAACCCGTAGGCGCAGGGGTGTAGCACGGATTTGCAAAACCGGCCCGCGGGGAGCATGCGGAGACAGCCGCCTCGGCTGTCTCGCGAGCGAAGCGAGCGGAACCGGCAAAGGACTGGGCCGTCGATAGCGAAAATGTTTTGAAGACGCTGCCCTTAAAGCCGCCGCGTAAATGGTTGCGGAAATCTTTTCTCTTGAATCTTCGCGCCAGAAACGACACAATGCCTGCTAACCGGTAAGTTACCGGCATTACAGGCCAACGTCCCAATCCAATCTCAGGCACTTGCCCGCTGGTGGCATTTGCCGAGCACGCTTGTTGCTCTAGATTCAGTCCCCGGGTAACCTCCTTCACCCCACTTCTGGGAGGAACAACGTGACCAGAACTCTGCTGAAAGTAGGGGCCTGCAACCTGGCGGTCTGGCTTCTCGCTCTAGCCATGAGTTGCGGTTGCCTTTGCAAGAGCAAACCCACAAGCGTCGGCTCCGCGGCATCCCGTACACCCGGCCAGCCCTTCGCCGACCGGCCCGGAGAATCCTGGCGCTTCGTCGTCTCCGGCGATTCGCGCAATTGCGGCGACGTCGTCATGCCCGCAATCGCCGCCGGGGCCAGCCAGGATGGCGCTGCCTTCTACTGGCACCTCGGCGATCTGCGAGCCATCTACGATTTCGATCAGGACATGGTGCAGGCCTCCAGAGGCACACACCTCACTATCATCGACTACGAAAACAAAGCCTGGGACGACTTCGCCGCCAACCAGATCGCCCCATTCGAAAATATTCCCATGCCGTTTTACCTCGGAATCGGAAATCACGAAACCATTCCTCCCAAGAATCGTTGCGAGTTCGCGAAAACCTTCGCCCGTTTTCTGAACAAGCCCGAGTTGCAGGACGCTCACAATTCCCCGCCCAGCTCTCAGCCCGCGGGGGGCCAAAAGAACGCGAACCCCAAAGCCCCCGGCCAATCAACCGCCCTGAAAGAATCAACGCAAAAGAGCGAGGAATGCGCGCGTTTGGAAGCCACAACCTATTACCACTGGATCAAGTCGGGAGTCGATTTCATTTACCTGGACAACGCCTCCAAGGAAGAATTCGAAAAGCCTCAGCTCGATTGGTTCGAAAGCGTGGTCAAGAAAGATGAGGATGACAAGAACATCACGACCGTAGTCGTAGGCATGCACAAGGCCTTGCCCTGGAGCATCACCTGCGATCACAGTATGAACGAATCAACGGATGGAACCCAGAGTGGAGAAAGGGTCTACCGACGGCTCCTCCCTCTGCAGAACAAAGGCAAGAAAATCTATGTGCTCGCCAGCCACTCCCACTACTACATGAAAGATATTTTCAACACCAGTCGCTGGCGCAAAGAAGGCATACTGCCGGGCTGGATCATTGGCACTGCGGGAGCGCAGCGCTACCCGCTGCCTCCGGCAGCCGATCTCACCAAGTCCAGGACATACGTCTACGGTTACCTTTTGGCCAGAGTTTATTCCGACGGCACCATCGACTTTGCCTTCACCGAACTAGACGAGGACCGAATTCCGTCCAACGTCAAAACTCGCTACACCGAATCCTGGATCGACGACGCTTGCTTTAAGGGCAATCGAAAAACTGACCCCGATCCCGAACCGCCCTACTGCAAAGACCGTCAGGCTGCTGAAAAACCGTAGACAGCCTTTGCGTTTGAGAAAACGTAAAGTCTCTCCACGCTACGCCCGCTCTCACGCCAAAGCTTTTTTCCTCGCAGCCCTCTCTTCGCGGGCTTTAGCCCGCCGCCGCAGCTTAGCCATCCACTCCCGCGAATACATCGTCCCCCGGCACTTCGGCGAGCCGCAGTGGCAAGGCGCGGGATCCTCATCATCGTAGAGGTTGTAATCCCAGAGCAACTCCTCCCCGGCGGCAATATCGCGAATGGCAAAAATCCACACTCGATTCTTAACTTCGTCGATCTCGCAATTGGGATCGCAGGAGTGGTTCAGGTAAGCGCCGATTCCTTCCCCATCGATCACACTCTTGCCGTCTTCCATGCCGTAGAGATAAGTTCGCGGCGCGCCCTCATACAGCCGGTCCGCCTTTTCGGGGCTGATGCGCGGGCCAACGTACTCTACCAATCGGGCGCCTTTGCGAATGGGAGCGTTCGTAAACACACCTGCGGAATGAATGCGCGAAGGACGAATGACGAGGGCCATGCTCTAATTTCGCACGGCTGCCTACCCGGATGGAAGATGAAACCCAGGAAATTCGCAGCTGATTCCGATCAACGGCATGAACTCGTCCTGCTTCATGCGATTCAAGCAGCTGCAACTCACCGAAACACCTGCCCGGCGCGGCCTTTAGCCAAGGCTCCCGGCAAAACAATTTGCCTCAGCCGTTGAATCCCATGGTAGACTTTCAGACCTTCAGCGCGTTACTAAGACTTTGAATTCTAAGAATCCCAGGGGAAAAACACTTATGCGGACTACCCGAGACGTGATGGCAATCGTAGCTGCTCTAATCCTGTGTGGTTCGGCGACCCTAGCTGCCGCTCAAGCCACGAAAGCGAAGACTGGAACTCCTTCGACCGTTACTCCACCGGAAGCGTACTGCACCAGCACCGGCGGCCAGTTGGAATCGCGTATCCCGGTCTATAACACCAACGGTCCCATCGGCTCCTGGCTGCCGCTCGAAGGCAGCCGCGAATTTTGCCAATACACTTTATCCTCCGATGGCTCGCGGATTCACGTCGCCATCGAAACCCTTTTCACCACAAAGCCCACGCTGGCAGCGCTAGCGTATTACGCGGAGGTCGCTTATGGCGGCGGGGGTGGCGGCAGTCCGGCCTCCTACTACTGCACTCAACTGGGCGGCACAGACCTGTTTGGCGGAGTCAACGCCGCCGGCGGCGGCTGGGTGGAGCTTCGCACCACCGACGAAGTTCTCGACGCCTGCATCTTCCCCGATATGTCGACGATCGACTCCTGGGGATTGTTCTACCACTCAGCCGGCATTATTCGCGGCATCGATCTATCGACCGTGCTGAAATATGCCAACCCTTACGCGGAAACAAAGAAGACTAAATAATCGGCGCTTCTCGGGTTGAAGCAACCGCACAAAGCAGAGCCGCCACAGCCTTGCGCGGTGGCGGCATTTTTCTTTCGGATTGGCTGCGCCGCGCTATCTACGGGTCATACACCGAGCTGCCGTAGCCCTGTTTGCGCGCGGAGTCCTGCATATCCTCCAGCCGCCTCTTTTGTTCGTCCAGTTGTTGCTGCATCCGCTCAACTCGCTGTTGTTTTTCGCGCTGCCGTTCGTTCCATCCCACGCAGCCAGAGGCGCAGTTGGCCGGCGCGAAGCGGATGGACTCGCTCAGTTCGTCGACCTGCCGTTGCAGTGCTTCGATCTGATTTTTCTGTGCCAGGATCTGCGACTTCCACTGTGAAGCCGGCAGTTTGGACTCGTCGGAAGAAGCCCTCGCCGAAACTGGACCGGCACCCTTCGCCGCAGCCACTGCCATGGCCGGATGCGATGGCACCTCTTCGTTGGTAATGACCTTAGGCTTGGCATCCTTGCCGGATGCAGACTTCTGTTCCTTCTGCTGCCGCTGCTGCCGCGCCAGATCGCCCAGAGACGGGTCGTCCTGCGCGCAAACGACCATGCAGGATAAACATATCGCCGCGAAGCTCAGAACAAACCTGTATTTCCAGCCCATCGGACTCCTTCTTACTTACTTGGGAATCAAAATCAACAGCTATGCAAATTTTATTTGCATTCGCAACGCCATCCTCGTTACGAATGGTCTTGTACGGGCGGGGACCGACCGGCGCTCGCAGGTCTGCGGTCCGTCAATCGAGTGACTCCCACTTTGGAGCGCCATTCTGCTCCGCCACTTATTTGTTGGCAAGCGAACCGGCCACCGCTTCCCGGCCAGCCTGCCACTGCACCAGCGCGAGATTTTCCGCCTTCCAGCGCATCGCCGCATGAATCCGGTTGCGGCCGCTGGGATGATCAAAGAAAATAAATTCTTCCACCGGCCCCGGATTCATCTTCCGATACTCCGCCAGATGAATGGCAGCCTGCGCGAAGCCATCCGGCTGCCGGCTCGCGTTCAGCCCGTACATATCGGCCTCGCCCTCAGTGATGCGTTCGTGCGTGTTGATTATCGGCGTCAGGACAAAAACGAAGATCGATCCCAGCAAAACCACGAGCGGCAGCACAGCGGTATCGCCGATGCCACGAATCCTCCACTTCTCTCCCCTATGCTGCAGAGACAAGTTGAGCGCCCACTGCAACAGCGCAAACGCAATCGCAATCATGACACCGAAAAAGAAAATCTCTTTATAGATATGGTGCAGAACGTAGTGCCCCATCTCGTGGCCCATCACCGCCTGAATCTCTTCCGGCGAACCGCGCCGCAACAAGTTGTCATTGAGGGTGATGCGCATCGTCTTGCCGAAGCCGCTCACATTGGCGCTCATACGCGTAGTCTGCCGCGAGGCATCAATCTCGAATACATCGTGCACCGGAATTCCGTTAGCGCGGGCCAGCCTCAAGATCGGTTGCGTGACTTTCGGATCGTCCAGTCGCGTGACTTTATTGAAGATCGGGACAAGATAAACCGGTGCGATCAGCACAACCAGGATCAAAAAGCAAGTGCTGACCACCGCCCCCCAAATCCACCACGTGCGCTGCAATCGACGAACGATGCCAAAAAGCACCACTGCCAAAACGCCAAGCAGCACAAGATTCACGCCGAAATCCTTTACTTGATCGACCATCCACGGGCCGAAGGTCTGCGTCGCCAGCCCGTATTTATGTTCGCGGAAATAATCTTCGTAGACGGTCAGAGGAAAACCTAGAATGAATGTGACCAGCAGATATTGGGTCAAATAAACGACGGTATGCACCGGCTTGAAGCGCGTGACCCGCTCAGCGAAATCGCGCATCGCCGCCGACCAGCCCAGATTCAGCAGCAGAAGCAGGATGACCACGGCATAAATGAAATCCCAAAGAATCATCCAATAGCCGCCTTCGAAGTAGGCGTCAGAGCGCGCTCGCGCATCGGCGGGAATCTCGGCCAGATAAGCATTGGTTGCGGCTTCTGCTTTGAAGTTCGGTGAAGGCTGCGCCTCCGGCGGAACCTCAATCACCGATGGCAGTGCCGTCTGGGCCTGGGTTCCAGAAGCGGGCGTTTGCGCATTCAAAATGCCGCCCGCGATGAAGCTCAACACGAGAAATCCCCAGCAAAACCTCCGGCATGAACCCATAGTTTCTCCTGGCAAGAAAGTCGCAGCAGACAAAAGCCGCGCTACAACAGGTCAACAACGGGAGTGTATACGGAAATTGCCCAGGCGAAGTTCCTGGATACAACAGTTCTCTGGTGGTCCGCAGCCGGACTAAGCAGCGGATGGGGCGCTGCCGATCGCGGATAGTCGGCTGCCGGTGATCGCCGGCACGATTTGAATTTGCACCAGCCGCTCAGTAGAACGCTTATCTTTCTGCGCCAGCAAATTCTTGGACGGAATACCAGTCCTCGCGTACGATTTCTCGCAATCCAAGGTCGACGGCCCTCGCATGTTGCCCTCCGAGAAAGCCAATCCTGGGCAGCGAGTGCAAGTCGAGCCATGCGCGCATTGCGAACAACTCGAGAGATCGCGCAACCGGATCGCACGAACTTCCTTCAATTGCGGAGAGTTGCGCCAGATATCGAGGAAGCTCTGCTGCCGCACGTTCCCGCAAGACAAAGGAAACTGCGCGCACGGATAAAACTCGCCATACGGAGAAACGTAGCACGCCGTGTGGCCCGCGCTGCAAGGCATAGCGGCCATGCTGTTTTCATCGACGGGAGGCGGCACCGCGCAAAATTCTTCGGCATCGCCTACGTAATATTCATCGCGAAACAGTTCTCGCAGCGCGGACTCTCCCGCATTCAACTTCAGGATGGATCGATCGCCATCCATCATCGGAGTGATCGTCGGGTCGAGCGTGTAATCTGCACCGAGTTCTTCGGCCAGCGCGCGCACTCCATGATGATCCTGCATGTTATTCGACATCAAAACATTGGCGAGAATCACTCGAAGGCCTTGCGATTTGAGAAACCGAATGGCGTTGATCGACCGGCGCAGCGAGCCTGGAACTTTGGTGATTGCATCATGCACTTCTGGCCGGTGCGAATAAATGCTGATCTGCACCGACTGCACTCCGAGCTCGCGCAGCCGCGCCGCTTGCGCCTCGCGGATCAGCACGGCATTGGTTTTGAGCTTGACGCAGAAGGTAAGCGCGCGTGCGCATTCCAGAATCTCGAAAAAATCCTTGCGCATGAAAATCTCGCCGCCGCTCAGCGTCAGGATGAAAACTCCGGCTTCCGCCATCTCTCCCAGCAGCCGCTTGATTTCGACGGTCGTCATCTCGCCATGATCGTCGTGATCGAGATAGCAGTGAACGCACTGCTCATTGCAGCGGTAGGTAATGTCGAGTTGCACGCTCAAGGGGACACCCAAACGCAATGCCCGTTCGCTCATCTCCTGCAAGAGGACACTCATCTTTGCACGACCTCCGGCTGGGGCGGCTGCTGAACCAGCGAGCCTGCGTCCAAAATCGGTTGCTCCGAAAGCAGCAGGATGCCATGCTTGGCCAAATCGTCGGCTAGCGCCTCGGCATCGCGCAGAGCCTCTTCCGGATTCACTTCGAACTCCGAACAGATGCGCCGCTCCACGATCTCGTCAAGCGGTGTCGCTCCATCGGCCGCCTTCCACAAAATGGTTGCGGTCGGGTTCAGGGTAAACAGCGTCGACTCCCGCGCCGACATCACCAGCATCTCTTCGCCCAGCATGCGTGCCGCAATGCGTGGACTGCGCGCCACGTAGATTTTCTTATTCATATTGATTTACTCAAGCTTATTTACTCAAGCTTATTTACTCAACCAATCAGCTCCCACACGCGCGCGTCCGGCACAAAAGTGAGCCGGTAAACCGGAACGCGGCCGACAAAATCGCATGCCGCCTGAAATACTTGATGAACCATCTCCGGATCCTCAGCGAAGAAAAGCATGTGTGCCAGCAGCTCGCGCCCAGCCTCGGCCGCATTTACAGCGTCGATGCGATTCTCTGGCCCCTGTGCCAGCAGATAAAGCGCGGTCAGCGACGCCGAAGTATTCTCTCCCAGCTTTGCGAGTTCGCCGGTAAAAGGTGTGCCGTAAGCTACGTATCCGTCACTTTGTTTTCGAACGTACGAAATTTCATCCGTAAGCAAAGTCGCATCCGCAGGCGCAAGCCTCGAGATCGTAGTCTTCCCCGCGCCCGAAACTCCGGCAAACAAGAACGCCTTTCCATTTCGAATAGCGCTGGCGGAGTGCATGAGAAACCCACCCTGCCGAGCCAGCACCAGCGTGTGCACGATTCGCAGCACGGCGTCGATCGAATATGGATTCGCACTCTGCTGAATCACACCGCGCCGCGCCGCCGGCTCCCACTCCGCCCGAAAATCCCCGCGCGTCAGCAACCACCGCCCCGACCGGTAAGTGACCCTGACCTCAGCCGGAGTGCTGCCGATTGCAGGCGGAGTCAGCTCTATGTCGAATTCATGCTCCTCGCACGCGTCCTCAGCTCCCAGGAATCCGTCATAGCGTCGCTCAAGCATCGCAAGAAAAGCCGCGTCGCTCGTGTTCACCCGCACCGGTATGCCACCGATCGTAATCACCAAGGTGTAGCGCTCGACTTCTGTGACGACTGAGGGCATGGCTAAACCTGGCGTGGCTAGACCAACTCTTGTGGCGCTTGACGCATCCGGCGCAGATAAACCAAAGCCCGCGCCACAGGCACCGACCGCCGAACGATCCTCGCGATCAGACTCTGAACCACGCTCAGCTCCTTCGGCACCAGGACGCACTTTCCTGCCCTCATCAGATAAGCAACCCGCCCCAACAATTCATGCGCCAGCACAGGACGATCCGACGCTGGCAACGCATCCCCCTGCGTAATCCACTGCGGATTTTCCTCACCGCCCGCGGCATCGACGACTCGGTGCGCGCACAGCTTGCCGTCGCGCCCCACGACTACAACGTCTCCTTGGCGTACTTCATTGGGGCGAACTTTTTCGACAACCAACTTATCTCCGGGCCAAACCGCAGGCAACATGCTCCAGCCC